>NZ_CP071667.1:0-5617520 GCF_051132165.1 Pseudomonas sp. D3-27
CATCGAAGCGACCCAGGCCATGGGCGCCACCACGCGGCAGATCATCGTCAACGCCTTGCTGCCGGAAGCCCGCCCGGGCATTTTTGCAGCGATTACGGTGACAGCCATTACGCTGGTGTCCTACACGGCCATGGCCGGTGTGGTCGGCGCCGGTGGTCTGGGCGACCTGGCGATCCGCTTCGGTTACCAGCGTTTCCAGACCGATGTCATGGTCGTCACCGTGGTGTTGCTGCTGGTGCTGGTTCAGGTTCTGCAAACCGTGGGCGACAAACTGGTTGTGCATTTCTCTAGAAAATAAGGCCTCGCGCCAATAAAACCATGAGCCGGCCATTCGCTGGCGGCGTCGAGAGCAGGCGCCTAAAAAGGAGTTAGCTGAATGAAAGAACTACTGGTTGCCTTCGCTGCCGCCGCAGCGTTCTCTGCCCACGCCGATACCCTGACCGTCGCGGCCACGCCGGTGCCGCATGCGGAAATCCTCGAATTCGTCAAACCGGCGCTGGCGAACGAAGGCGTGGACCTCAAGGTCAAGGTCTTCACCGACTACATCCAGCCGAACGTACAGGTGGCTGAAAAGCGCCTGGACGCCAACTTCTTCCAGCACCAGCCGTACCTGGATGAGTTCAACAAGGCCAAGGGCACGCACTTGGTGAGCGTGGCGGGTGTGCACCTGGAGCCACTGGGCGCGTATTCGAGCAAATACAAAAAGCTGGAAGAACTGCCAGGCGGCGCCAACGTGGTGATTCCTAACGACGCCACCAACGGCGGCCGTGCGCTGTTGCTGTTGGCGAAGGCTGGGGTGATCAAGTTGAAGGATTCGAACAATATCCTGTCGACCACCAAAGACATCGTTGAAAACCCGAAGGACCTGAAGTTCCGTGAGCTGGAAGCCGCGACCATTCCGCGGGTACTGACCCAGGTGGATCTGGCTCTGATCAATACCAACTATGCGTTGGAAGCCAAGCTTGATCCTTCCAAGGATGCGTTGGTGATTGAAGGTAACGACTCGCCTTATGTGAACATCCTCGTTGCCCGTCCGGACGACAAGGACAGTGAGGCGATGAAGAAGCTGGTGGCGGCTTTGCATACGCCGGAAGTGAAGAAATTCATTCTGGAGAAGTACAAAGGGGCGGTTTTGCCGGCGTTTTGAGCTGATCAGGTAGCAAAAAAACGGGGCTGCGTGGGAATGCAGGCCCGTTTTTTTATGCTTGGAATAAAGAGCTAAAACAACAAGCTGGTTGCCGCTCGGTAAAGAAATGGCTGAATCAAATACTTTTATTGTTTTACAAACCCTCATGATAAATTCGCGCCGCAACCTCTAATCAATAGAGGGCATTCAGGGAGAGAAGTAGTGATCAAGTCTTTGTTGGTTGGGGCGTTGCTGGCAACGGCATCGGCATCGGCGTCTGCGATGAGTTGCGATAATCCTAGAAACGCCTATGACAGAACCTATTGCGCATCGCTGAAAATGGTTCAGTCAGATCAGGACATCAATGATCAATACAAGAAGACGATGAGCGCGCTGAATCCGGATCAAAAGAAAAAAGTGAAAGCCGCTCAGATCCAGTGGATCAAGACTCGTGACAACGCCTGTTCCAACGATGGCCTGCTCTACTTGGACTGTGCCAATGAGAAGACTGAGGCGCGTATCGTCATACTCAAGGCTATCGAGCGCGAATGCCGTGCCGCCGGTTGCGACGACGCGAAGCTGTCGCAGGTCGAGTAATCCGCTAGCATTGAGCGCATCGGCTTTGCAGTCGTAGCCACGAAAAACCCGACGTGAAGCGTCGGGTTTTTTCTTTAGCAGGTTGAGCCGCTGTCACGGCCCAGCGGAAGCAAGCATCCTCGCCACTAAGTTCGGTGCAATTGGGGCTGTGGACTTAATTCAGTTGTTTGCGCTAATGGCAGGGTGCCACAATCGCCTTCTTCGCTGCGTCATAATCAGGTGGTTCAAATGGATGGCCCAAGATTGCGCAATGGCCAGGATTTTGTAATAGCCGAGCAGGTTCGAACAGATCGGTTGCAGCAACTGTTTCGCCAGTCTGTTTCTGCGGTTTTCGGTAGTTACCTGGCTGCCATCATGTTGAGTTGGCTGTGTTGGGATCGGTTTGACCACAGCACTATCGCTTGGTGGCTATTAATCCTGACCGCATCGACGCTGTTGCGTATCGCGATGTTCATAGCCTATCTGCGCAGCGACGAAAGTGAGCGTACGCCACAACGCTGGGAGCGCAGGTACTGGGTCACGCTAGTGCTATCCGCCAGCATCTGGGGCGGTGGTGCGTTCATGCTGATGCCAGCGGACGATCTGTTGTCCCAGGCGCTGGTCATGCTGTTTACCGTGGGCATGTCTGTCAGTGCGGTGTCCTGCTATTCGGCTTACCGCGATATGACCCTGGCCTCCATTGGCCTGGTGCTGTTCCCGTGCACCGTCTGGCTGCTCTTTCAACCGTCTCCGATTCAAGTCGGCATGGCACTTTCAATCTTGGTGTTCGCGGCATTTGCCGCTCGCGCCACGCACAAAATGTCCCAAGCCCTGGAAATTGCCTTTCGTCTCACCCGTGAGATGGAACAGGCAAACAGCATCTCCACCCGTGCCGCACAAACCGATGAACTGACCGGCCTGAAGAGTCGGCGGGCTTTTTTTGAGCATGCCCAGCAGCTCTATGATGAATGTAAGAGCAACCGGTTAGGGTTGTGCGCAGTCATGCTGGATATGGATCACTTCAAGCACATCAACGACACCTACGGCCACCAAGTCGGGGATCAGGTTTTACGCGAGATGGGGACGGTGATCAGTTCGTCGTTTCGGGCGACGGATATACATGGCCGGCTCGGTGGGGAAGAGTTCGCCATTCTGCTTCCAGACACTTCAATTGAGGTCGCTACCCAGATTGCAGAACAGCTCATCGATGCCATTGCGGGTTTGATGATCGAGCCTGTTCACGGCATATCAGCCAGTCTCGGCGTCGCGTCGACGGAGGCCTGCAATAAGGATCTCCATAGCTTGATGAACGATGCGGATAAGGCCCTGTATCGGGCAAAAGCGCTGGGGCGTAATCGAGTGGCTGTTGCTTAGCCGGATTGGCTTTGCATCACCAGTCGGAATTTGATGGTGTCCATGCTCTACGGGGCATGATCAAGAATCCATCATTGGCTTGTGATGTTCCTCTCTTCGAAGCCTGCAATTGCGCTGGCCCTTTTGACTTTCCCCAATGGCTCCTTCCTCCGACTCCCTCACGGCGCGCACGTGCTGACGCGACTGTGACGGCTGAAAATAAATATTCCTAGATATCAACGGGTTAACCAAAAGCAGGAAAATATTTTGAAATTTACATTGCGCGCTAATTATTCATGCATTAACTTTAACGCCACTGGTTAGCGCGCAAACATTTTGCGCAAACAAAAATCGATCCAATCAATCAGCAAATGAGGAAACACCATGAACGTTCTTTACACCGCAGTCGCAACCTCCACCGGTGGCCGTGATGGCCGTGCTGTTTCCAGCGACAAAATTCTCGACGTGAAACTGGCCACTCCAAAAGCCTTGGGCGGCGCCGGAGGGGAAGCTACCAACCCCGAGCAATTGTTCGCAGCGGGTTACTCGGCCTGCTTCATCGGCGCGCTGAAATTTGTCGCCAGCCAAAGCAAACGCAGCATTCCGGCTGACGCTTCGATCACGGCCCATGTCGGCATTGGCCAGATCCCTGGTGGTTTCGGCCTGGACATCGACCTGCACATCAGCCTGCCAGGCCTGGATCAAGCCGATGCTCAAGCGCTGGTCGATGCGGCTCACCAGGTTTGCCCGTACTCCAACGCGACACGCGGCAACGTCGACGTTCGTTTGCACGTCACCGTCTAACTCACTTCCTCCACGAATAAAAGGATCTGGACATGAACACTCTTAGCAAAATACTCGTTGGCTCGCTTCTGGCTCTGTCCCTCGGCAATGCGTTCGCGACTCCCTTTGTTCAACCCACGTTCGCTGAGGGGGGGTCGGATCGGCTGATCGAAAATCGCGTAGCCGAAGGTGGTTCGGATCGACTGATCGAAAACAGAGTGGGCTGAACTACCCGTTCATCGTTAAAAAACGGTCGAATCCACCTATGTACTTCCAAAATAGAAACGCCGCTTATCTCTCACGAGAAAGCGGCGTTTTTGCAATGTGTCAGAGCAGCCTAAACGATGCTATCCACCACGCCACCATCCACACGCAACGCCGCGCCGGTGGTAGCCGAGGCCTGTTCCGAGCTAGCGTAGATGATCATGTTGGCGACTTCCTCGACGCGCGCCGCGCGCTGGATGATCGAGGTGCTGCGATGCTCGTTGACGAAGTCTGCCGCGACCTTTTCCAGGCTTTCCCCGCTGCGCTCGACGTCTGCCTGGAGCATCTGGGCAACGCCTTCGGAAAGCGTCGGCCCAGGCAACACCGAGTTCACCGTCACGCCAGTGCCGGCGAGGCGTTTGGCCAGGCCGCGAGCGATGGATAGTTGCGCGGTTTTGGTGAAGCCGTAGTGGATCATGTCGGCGGGAATGTTCACGCCCGATTCCGACGAGACAAATACAATCCGCCCCCAACCGCGCTCGACCATACCCTGTGCATAAGCCCTGGAGACACGCACGCCGGACATGACGTTGGTTTCGAAGAAGCGCTGCCATTCGCTGTCCGGCGTTTCGAAGAAGTCTTGCTGTTTAAAAATGCCCAGGTTGTTGATGACGATATCGAAGCTCGGGTGTTTGGCGATCAGTGCCTGGCAGCCAGGCGCATTGCTCAGGTCGCCCACAAAACCGGTGGCATTTGAAGCAAGGGCGCCCAAGCGCTGCAACGCGTCCTCCACGCTGCTCTCGCTGCGACCGTTGATGACCACGTGGGCGCCAGATTCGAGGAAGCCTTTGGCTGCGGCAAAACCGATACCGCTGGTGGAGCCAGTGATTAGGACGTGACGGCCGGTGAAGTCGATTTTCATGGGATGACTCCTTAGTAATGGATCAGAGGGCTGAGCGATATTTGTGAGTGCGGATACCTCCGAACAGTATGAGATGAGTTTTTACCATCTCAAATAGTCGTCCATCCCAACGTCTTCATATCGCCGGAGGTTAATCATGGGCGCGATTTGCGCTTTTCGCTGGTTTGAGATCTGCTGAAATGGACTACTGAACGCTGAGATGCCAAAGCAAGAGAGAAAGGGAGAAGCATTCAGCCCCCTGGGAAATAAATCTGTTCTTGCTCACAGTAACGACAGAAACAAATGGTCCTTTTTCGGCTTTCCTAGCATTCATTTCCTAAAAACTTGCCATTAGAACCATTTTAAGATTATCTGTAGACAACCATGATGTCAAAATGGTAGCCTCCAGACCAAAATAATTTTCGAGCAAGTTACAGCGTCGTAGCTAGTCTGGTCAGTGTTAAATTAGTCATCCCGTCCAAAATTGGGCCGCTGATCAATTTAAAGATTACTCATCTAAAAAACCATACCAAATAGCCTTCAACTAAGGCGAAAAAGGCAGAGATGCGTCATATGAAAAAAACATTGTTTGTGTTTTTGCTAACTTACCTTCTCACTGGCTGCCAATCAACAGCTCAAAACACCAACAGCTCTGGCCAGAAAAAATTCGTTTTTTCCGAGTTCAGCAGATGAAAAATATTCTGTTGGCAGGATCTTTGGCCGTAGTTGGACTTCTTGGAGGCTGCGCAGCAGACAAAAAAGAACCCAACCCGGCTTTCTCACAAGCCCAACCTTCACCCGCAACTTCGGAAGCGAGACGTGTTTCCATGCAGCGGTTTCAAGAAGATCAGGCGGGTGCTACAGCATTGGTTATGATGGGGTGCGCAGAGAAGCTGCACATCCCACCCGAGCATCCTCCGGAGTATGAGGCTGCTGCTGTACAGTGCGCGAGCGATCAGATGAAGGTCATCAGCAATGAAGCGCTGGCCCGTATAGATGCTCGAGAACTGGCTTATAACGAAGCGGGTCAATTCTTGCTCAATCAAGCAGTGAGCTTTTTAAAGGCTAACAGCGAGGCAGCGAGAATCCAGGATTCCGCAGAGCTTATTAGAGTTGCGGTACAGGAAGGGCGTAGAGTGCTTCTTTCCAAACGTAAATGATCTCCCCTAGAGCTCGTTTCTTGGTAGTGGGCTAGTACCACCTCTTACCTCCAGCCTCCTAGCCTCACTTCGGTATGCAGCAGTTAAGAGGAAACAACAGTTCAATAAAGCAAACCAAATGCAAAGTGTCAGGCTGCTTTATTGGGCGGATGTTTACCTATTATCGAGCTTCGACATTATCCAACACCCGATTCGCCATCATCGTACTCAGCTCAATCAGCTGTTGAATCCCCAGCGCCGAATGACCTCGCGAGCCATTCAGGTCAAACGCCAGATCGGCAATCATCGCCTCGGCCGAAGCCAGGGTTTCACTGAGGTTGGCGAGCAGGCATTCGTTGTCGACGTCTTTGGCGACGATGAATATCTGGCCGGGTTTGGGTACATCTTCGGGCTGTGCCGGTTTTGGCGACAGGTAGTGATCCAGGACGCGCTCGGCGGTTTCGTCGAGTTTCCTGGTATTGGATTTGGCTTGCGAGGAGGCTTGGTCCGCCTTGGGCGGATTGGGTGTTGGTTTGAATATAAGCTGAAATCCTTCAGTTAGGCCGCAACCTCTTCCCTACTAAAAGAAGGGGTGGCGGCTGTACGCAGGTTAGTAGACCGGAGATTCCAGCATTGCGGCGCGCCGAAGCGCCCTGCGCACAGCCACCATCAAAGGACAGGAATTGGGATACCTGCCTGAGTGGAGAACTCATGCATCTTGCGGGAAAACCACGGGCTACTAAACCCGACCGCTGATGGGCAGTGGCAGGAAGACAATAGAACCCGGGCAAGGCGCACAAGCGGGCGGGTTCCGGCGTAGTTGTAGGTAAAGGCGCAAGGATGTGTGGGTGGGTGGAGGGATTTGGGCATAGGGATAAACAACAGACGATGTGTAGGGATTGTCTGTAGTAATGGGCGGGCTGGGTGGGGACTGCTGCGCAGCCCAGCGGGGATAAATCCCCTCGCCACAATGGTGAGCTTTGGGCCCATTTGGGGCACCTCAGGTCAGATGGGATGAAGTGGCGAGGGGCTTTGATCGAGGGTGATCAGGCAGCCGACCACACCGCCAGCTCGTAGCCGTCCGGGTCGATGAAGTGGAAACGTTGACCGCCTGGAAAGGCAAATACGTCACGGCTGATGGTAGCGCCTGCGTTCTTGAGCCTGAGTTGGGTCGCTTCGAGGTCATCGGCGTACAGGATGATCAACGGACCGCCCGTGCGCACCGGTTCACCGGTGGTGAAGCCACCGGTCAGGCGACCGTCGCTGAACTCGGTATAGGTTGGGCCGTAGTCGACGAAACGCCAGCCGAATACGCTTCCATAGAAGGCTTTGCTTCGGCTGATATCGTTGACGTTGAACTCAATGTTATCGATCTGGCGGTCGTTACCTCGAATGCCCATTGGCGCTTCCTTGGCTGGTTGGAGATAGGGGAGGTTAGGCTATTGAGCTTTATTGTGCTTGAAGAATCGGTTGGCTGGGGGAGGGCTTCAGGCAATTGGGACTGCTGTGCAGTCCAGCGGGAGCAAGCTCCCTCGCCACAGGAGGTTGGGTCAGTTAGTTATGGGGGGCTTGTCAGTGCGCAATCGCGAGCAGGCTCGCTCCCGCAGTTATTCCGGGTTGTTCATAGACATTGCATCCATTACAAATCCCTGTGGGAGCTGAGCTTGCTCGCGATGGTGGGTCTGCTTGCATTGATGTTGAAATGTGCCGCCGTCATCGCGAGCAAGCTCGGCTCCCACAGGGTTCTTGGGTGTTCGCAGACTCTGCATTCACCATAAATCCCGGTGGGGCCGATCTTATGAAGTGGCGGGCCCTCAGTACCAGCGCGCCTCGCCCGGCGGGCGTTTCTTGAAGCGTTTCATGCTCCACATGTACTGGCTCGGGTAGGCGCGTACGTAGCGTTCCACCACTTGGCTCATCGCGGCGCAGGAGGTTTCGGTGTCGGTGCTGTACATTGCGTCGGGGGCGGCTTCGAGGATGACTTTGTAGCCGGAGCCGTCCGGCAGGCGCAGGGCATGAAGGAACACGCCCACTGCTTTACCGCCAGCGAGCATGTTCGGCACGAACTTGCTGGTCAGGGCCTGGGTGGCGAAGAAGGGCACGAAGATACCGGCGGATTCGGACGGTTCCGGGTCGGCGGGAATGCCCACCTGGCCGCCTTTGCGCACTTCCTTGATGACGCTGAGGATGCCTTCCTTGGTCGACGCCGCTACTTTGTTGCCCAACTGTACGCGTTGTTTTTGCAGCAGTTCATCCACCGCCTTGAGCTTGGGCGGACGGTAGAAAATGATCGGTTTGCACTGGCTGCAATAGAAGTGATTGAGCACTTCCCAGTTGCCCAGATGGCTGGTGATGCCAACCACGCCCTTGCCCGAGGCCAGGGCTTCTTTCAGCACCTCCAGGCCTTCGACTTCGCGCACCAGTTCGATGGAGCGCTGGGCCGGCCAGATCCAGGCGCAGGCGCTTTCGGTCAGAGACTTGCCGATGTCCTTGAGGCTCTGGCCCACCAGGCGTTCGCGCTCGGCCGGGTCCATCTCGGGAAAGCACTTGGCGAGGTTGATCCGCACCACCTCGCGGGAACGGTTGGGAAATTTCCACATGAGCCAGCCAATCGCCGAACCCACTGCCTGCACCGCTCGCCAGGGCAGCAGCGCAAACAACCGCAGAGCGCCGACCAGCAAGGCGCCTTTCAACTTATCCACAGGTCACTCCTGAATGTATGGGCCGTGTTGCGAGCCGGCTATTCTAACCGCCGTTTACCAACTCGGCGTAGCGGTCGCAGTCCTGGGTGTGGTCCATGACCATGCCCGAGGCCTGCATCAGCGCATAGCAAATAGTCGGCCCGACAAAGGTGAACCCGAGTTTTTTCAGGCCTTTGCTCATCGCCAATGCCTCAGGCGTGATGGCTGGCACTTCGGTGCGATCCTTGAAATGGTTGACGATGGGTTTGCCGTCCACGAACGACCAAAAGAATGCCACCGGGTCTTCCAGGGCCAGCCAGGCCTGGGCATTACGGCGTGCAGCCTTGAGCTTGAGACGGTTGCGGATGATGCCGGGGTCGAGCATCAGTTCATCGATTTCCGCGTCGCTCATCTGCGCCACCCGTTGCACATCGAAGCCGTACAACACTTGCCGGTAGCGCTCGCGTTTGCGCAAAACAGTGATCCAGGACAGCCCTGCCTGGAACCCTTCGAGCAAAAGCAACTCGAACAGACCCTGCGCATCGCGCAGCGGCGTGCCCCACTCTTGATCGTGATAAGCCATGTACAACGGATCTTCGGAACACCAAAAGCAGCGTGGCATAAGGCTCCAGGGGGCGTGCGCACGAACGAATCGGGTATACTCCCGCTCTTTAAATCGCAGCCCAAGAAACAGGTGAATTTCGTGAGCCAGCCTACGCCAGCCGTGCGTACCTTCCAAGACTTGATCCTCGCCCTCCAGCAATACTGGGCCGAGCAAGGTTGCGTGGTACTTCAGCCCTACGATATGGAAGTAGGCGCCGGCACTTTCCACACTGCCACGTTTCTGCGTGCCATCGGCCCGGAAACCTGGAACGCCGCTTATGTGCAGCCCAGCCGCCGCCCGACTGACGGCCGCTACGGCGAAAACCCGAACCGCCTGCAGCATTACTACCAGTTCCAGGTGGTCCTGAAGCCGAACCCGGAGAACTTCCAGGAACTGTACCTGGGCTCCCTCAAGCACGTGGGCCTCGACCCGTTGGTGCACGACATTCGTTTCGTCGAAGACAACTGGGAATCGCCAACCCTGGGCGCCTGGGGCCTGGGCTGGGAAGTCTGGCTCAACGGCATGGAAGTGACCCAGTTCACCTACTTCCAGCAGGCGGGCGGTATCGAGTGCTACCCGGTTACCGGCGAGATCACCTACGGCCTCGAGCGCCTGGCCATGTACCTGCAGGGCGTGGATTCGGTCTATGACCTGGTGTGGGCCGACGGCCCGTTCGGCAAAGTGACCTATGGCGACGTGTTCCACCAGAACGAAGTGGAGCAGTCGACCTATAACTTCGAACACGCCAATGTCGACAAGCTGTTCGAGCTTTTCGATTTCTACGAAAGCGAAGCCAAGCGCCTGATCGAACTGGACCAGCCGCTGCCGCTGCCGAGCTATGAAATGGTGTTGAAGGCATCCCATACCTTCAACCTGCTGGATGCGCGCCGGGCGATTTCCGTGACCGCGCGCCAGCAATACATCCTGCGTGTACGCACCCTGGCGCGTTCCGTTGCGCAAGCCTACCTGCTGGCCCGTGCCAAGCTGGGCTTCCCGATGGCGACCCCGGACCTGCGTGATGAAGTGTTGGCTAAGCTGGAGGCTGCACAATGAGTGCTCAAGATTTTCTGGTTGAACTGGGCACCGAAGAATTGCCACCCAAAGCCCTGAACACCCTGGCCGATGCGTTCCTGGCCGGCATCGAAAAAGGTCTGCAAGCCGCTGGCCTGAACTTCGAAACCAAACACGTCTATGCCGCGCCGCGCCGCCTGGCCGTGCTGATCACCGCCCTGGAAACCCAGCAGCCGGACCGCAGCATCAACCTCGACGGCCCGCCACGCCAGGCCGCGTTCGATGCCGACGGCAACCCGACCCAGGCCGCCCTGGGCTTCGCCAAGAAGTGCGGCGTGGACCTGAGCGAGATCGACCAGAGCGGTCCGAAGCTGCGCTACAGCCAGAGCATCAAGGGCAAGCCGACCGCCAGCCTGTTGCCGACCATTGTCGAAGATTCCCTGAACGACCTGCCGATTCCCAAGCGCATGCGCTGGGCCGCGCGCAAGGAAGAGTTCGTGCGTCCGACCCAATGGCTGGTGATGCTGCTCGGCGACGAGGTCATCGATTGCACGATCCTGGCGCAGAAGGCCGGTCGCGATTCCCGTGGTCACCGTTTCCATCATCCTCAGAGCGTACGCATCACGTCGCCGGCCAACTACCTGGCCGACCTGCGCGCCGCCTATGTGCTGGCCGACGCCAACGAGCGCCGCGAGCTGATCAGCAAGCGCACCGAAGAGCTGGCGACCAGCCAGGAAGGCACGGCCATCGTGCCGACCAACCTGCTGGACGAAGTGACCGCGCTGGTGGAATGGCCGGTGCCGCTGGTGTGCTCGTTCGAGGAACGCTTCCTTGAAGTGCCGCAGGAAGCACTGATCACCACCATGCAGGACAACCAGAAGTACTTCTGCCTGCTGGACGCGGAGGGCAAGCTGCTGCCTCGCTTCATCACCGTGGCCAACATCGAAAGCAAGGACCCGCAGCAGATCATCGCCGGTAACGAGAAAGTGGTTCGCCCGCGCCTGACAGACGCTGAGTTCTTCTTCAAGCAAGACAAGAAACAATCCCTGGAAAGCTTCAACCAGCGTTTGCAGAACGTGGTTTTCCAGGAAAAGCTCGGCAGCGTCTACGACAAGGCCGAGCGTGTCTCCAGGCTGGCGGCATTCATTGCCCCACGCATCGGCGGCGACGCCCAGCGCGCAGCCCGTGCCGGCATTCTTTCCAAGTGCGACCTGTCCACCGAGATGGTTGGTGAGTTTCCGGAGATGCAGGGCATCGCCGGTTATTACTACGCCCTCAACGATGGCGAGCCGCAAGACGTGGCACTGGCCCTGAACGAGCAGTACATGCCGCGCGGTGCCGGCGCTGAGTTGCCAACCACCTTGACCGGTGCGGCCGTGGCGATCGCCGACAAGCTCGACACCCTGGTCGGGATCTTCGGTATCGGCATGCTGCCCACTGGCAGCAAGGACCCGTACGCACTGCGTCGCGCGGCGCTGGGCGTGTTGCGCATCCTGATCGACAAGCAGCTGGACCTGGACCTGAACGACGCCGTGGCCTTCGCCGTGAATGCGTTCGGCAGCAAGGTCAAGGCTGCCGGCCTGGCCGATGCGGTGCTTGAATTCATCTTCGACCGCCTGCGTGCGCGTTATGAAGACGAAGGCGTCGACGTCGCGACCTACCTGTCGGTGCGCGCCCTGAAGCCGGGCTCCGCCCTGGATTTCGACCAACGCGTACAGGCGGTGCAGGCGTTCCGCAAACTGCCGGAAGCCGCTGCGCTGGCGGCGGTGAACAAGCGTGTATCGAACCTGCTGGGCAAAGCCGAAGGCAATATCGCGGCCACCGTCGAGGCCAAGTACTTCGACAACGCCAACGAGTTTTCCCTGTATTCGGCGATCCAGCAGGCAGACCAGGCGGTCCAACCGATGGCGGCGGCGCGTCAGTACAGCGAAACCCTGGCACGCCTGGCAGCGTTGCGCGAACCGGTGGATGCGTTTTTTGAGGCGGTAATGGTCAACGCTGAAGACGCCAACGTACGGGCCAACCGCTATGCACTGCTGGCGCGTCTGCGCGGGTTGTTCCTTGGTGTTGCCGATATTTCGCTGCTGGGGTAAGCCTTGAAACTGCTGATTCTCGATCGGGACGGCGTGATCAATCACGATTCCGATGCTTACATCAAATCGGTGGAGGAATGGTTGCCGATCCCCGGTTCCATCGAGGCCATTGCGCAGTTGAGCAAGGCCGGCTGGACGGTGGCGGTGGCCACCAACCAGTCGGGCATTGCCCGCGGTTACTACGAGCTAACCGTCCTGGACGCCATGCACGAGCGCTTGCGCGAGCTGGTGGCCGAGCAGGGCGGTGAAATCGGCCTGATCGTTTATTGTCCGCACGGGCCGGACGAGGGCTGCGATTGCCGCAAGCCCAAGCCCGGCATGTTGAAAACCATCGCCACGCATTATGACGTTGCGCTGGCGGGCGTATGGTTCGTTGGCGACAGCCTCGGTGACCTGGAGGCGGCCAAGGCCGTCGATTGTCAGCCAGTTTTAGTAAAGACCGGGAAAGGCGAGAAGACTCTGGGCAAGACCCTACCGGTGGGCACCTTGATATTTGACGACCTGGCGGCGATTGCCGCTGAACTTATCCACAACTAGGGCTCCCCGACATCCTGATCAAGGATTGTTCGGGAAGCGCTTGAACGGCGGGCATTGCCCGCATGGTAAACGCCGCTATGTCGATACTGCAGGCCATCAGAAGCTTCCTCTTTTACCTGCTGCTGGGCACCAGTTCCTTGTTGTGGTGCACGCTGAGTTTTTTTGTCGCACCGTTCATGTCGTTCAGGACGCGCTACCGCTTCATCAACGTCTACTGGTGCCGCTGCGCACTTTGGCTAAGCAAGGTGTTCCTGGGCATTCGTTACGAAGTGAAGGGTGCCGAAAACGTGCCCGACCGACCTTGCGTCATCCAGTCCAACCATCAGAGCACTTGGGAAACCTTCTTTCTCTCGGCCTATTTCGAGCCATTGAGCCAGGTCCTCAAGCGCGAGCTGCTGTTCGTACCGTTCTTCGGCTGGGCCATGGCGATGTTGCGCCCGATCGCGATTGATCGCGACAACCCCAAGGTTGCGCTCAAGCAAGTGGCGCAAAAAGGCGATGAGCTGCTGAAGGACAACGTCTGGGTCCTCATTTTTCCCGAAGGCACCCGCGTGCCCTATGGGACGATCGGAAAGTTCTCCCGCAGCGGTTCGGCGTTGGCTGTAAATGCAGGCCTGCCGGTGCTGCCGATTGCACACAATGCCGGCAAATTCTGGCCAAAGACGGGCTGGATCAGAACGCCTGGAACCATCACCGTGGTCATCGGCGCACCGATGTATGCAGAGGGCAGCGGCCCCCGGGCAATCGCGGAGCTCAACGACCGCGTCCAGGCCTGGAACGAACAGACGCAAAGGGATTTGGGTTCGCTACCATCAGCCCCCGCCGCACCGGCAACGCCGGACACGCTCGCTGTCTGAGAACTGTGGATAACCTGTGTACCGTTTCGCTGAATTTAGTTGCGTTTATTTCCTAATGCCTTGTTTTTAAAGCATATTTCTTAAGCACATAAAACAGCGGAAAAGGTGCATAAGTTTTTATAGCGCTCTTGAAACGCAGCTTCGGTGTTCGTCGAAGCTGCGATTTTTAGCTCAACAGCGGAAATCGCAAGCTGAAGGTTGTCCCTTCCCCCACTTCGCTACGGCATTCAATCTCCCCGCCGTGATGATCGACGACTGCCTTGACCATGGACAGTCCCAGGCCAATGCCATCCACGCCATGAGCTGAAGAAAAGCGTCGATACTGAATGAACAGGTCTGGCAGCTCCCCGGCATCGATGCCTTTGCCTTGGTCAACCACATCGCAAGTCAACCAACCCTCCGAACAGCGCACATGCAGTGAAATACAGGTTTCGCTCGTGCTGTATTTGATGGCGTTTTCCAGCAAGTTGAAGAGCGCGCGAGTCAGCAGGGGTTGATCGGCGTTGACTGTCGCTTCGTCATCATCCAGTTGGTATTGCAGATGGATGTTCTTGGCCTGGGCGATGGGTAATGCCTGGTCGATGACGTCCAGGACCAGCATTGCAAACAGCGTTGGCCGGAACTGGTAGGCGTCTGATTCAGCCTTGGCCAATTGGACGAACCCGTCAGTCAGGTCCAAGGCACGACGGACCTGGCGCTCGATCTGGTCGAACAGTGGGTTTTCAGCCCCTGCGTCATGCCGATGCACATCGAGCAGCGCCAGAATGGCCGAGTGGGGGGCGCGCAGGTCATGGGAAAGGAAGCGGAGCATGACACTGCGCTGCTCTTCGGCCGCCCGCTCGGCGCTCAGGTCCGTCAGGCTCATCAGCCAACCTATAGGGACGTCCCCATCAACTGGCAGCAGCGCAGCTCTTTCCAGCCGCAGGCTACGTTCACGTATGTCGCGAAACTCTACCAACGGCAATGTGGACAATCGGTGGGCAGGGGAGTGCGCCAATGCGGGATAACCCAGCCGTGCCAGTGCTTCCAGCACATCCGCGCCCACCAGGGCATGATCGAACAACTCACGGGCCTTGCGATTGCCGAGCAGTATGTTGCCTTGCGGATCGCTGATCATCGTCGCCACCGGCAAATACTCCAGGCCGTCGGCAATAAAACGTCGCGTGTCCCGCGTGCGATTCATGGCCTGTTCCAACGCCATGACTTGTCCTTGTAGACCATCACTGCCGATATAGGACGCGCGACGACGCTCCGGGAATACCTTCGGCTCCGCATCCAGGCGTGCCAACTCCCAACCAAAATAAGCCAGCACCACGCTCAAGCGCCGCCAGTTCCAGATCAGATAACCGCCGAGCATGCCCAGCAGGCTAGGTGCCGGCGACCACGACCTACCCTGCGCGTCCAGCAACAGGCTTACGAGTAGGGCCGCGGCCATGCCTGCCACTGTCGTTCCCAGGGCAAAGCGCGGGCGCAACAGCAGCGAACCCAGGACGCAGCCCACCAGACATGTTGATAGCAAGGCGGCGACCGTCCCATCGCGATCCGAATGCACGCAATACGACATCAACGCGGTCGTTGGCAACAGGAGAAGACTTATCCACAACCATTCGCGAACCCAACGACGAAACAACCGTTGGACTTGGGTGGGTTCACGACTTTCATGGCGACGCGGGTTGCTCATAAGTAACCTGACGGAACATGGACTGGGGGGTATTGATCATGGCTTGGCGCGTCATACGTTCAGCGTCAAGCCCGAGACTATAGCGGACTCGATCGTGGCATGCGGCTGCCTTTCCCTCGTCGCCACTAGCCGGTATTGTCTCAGCCTGCGACAGGAGAGTGAAACAAGTCAGCTGCTGAGTTGCCTTCATCGCCCCTGTGGATGTCAGTATTTTCAAGATCAAGGAATCGCGTCCCATGCGTGTCGCCATACTGGATGACGAACCGGCCGAACTACGCCGGGTGGAACAGACACTGCAACAGATCCCCGGAAGGGGCGAGCAAGCCTGGACACTGCATAGTTTCGAACGAAGCGAAGATCTGTTGCGCCAATTGCGCCGCGAAACATTCGACCTGCTGATACTCGACTGGCAGTTGCCGGATATCAGCGGACTGTCTTTGCTTCGCTGGACACGCGAGCACATGGACTCACCACCGGCTGCCATCATGCTCACCAGCCGTGACGGCGAGCACGACATTGTCCAAGCCCTTAATGCCGGTGCCGACGACTACGTCAGCAAGCCATTCCGTCCCAATGAACTCAAGGCCCGGGTTACGGCAGTACTGCGCCGTCATAACCTGCAACGCATACCGACCAGTGATGTCTTGGTATTCAACGACCTCGAATTCGACGACGCGGAACTCACGGTTACCCGCGCTGGCATTCCCATCAGCCTGACTGAACGAGAATATCGCCTGGCTCGCTGCCTGTTTGCCAACCTCGGGCGGCCACTGTCCCGGGAGTATTTTTATGAACGCTTCTGGACCCACGAGGAAATGACCTCGTCCCGTCCGCTCGACACCCACATCTACCGCTTGCGCAACAAACTAGGGCTGACGGCGGATCGGGGCTGGCAGTTGCTGACTATCTATGGGTATGGATATCGTCTGGAGAGCGTGGCGGCGGGCAGCGAGGCTTGCGAAGCGAGTTAGCGTAAAAAAAAAAGGCCAACGCATACGCGTTGGCCTTCTTCGTTGGGGCAGTGACAACCCGGATCAGAAATCCAGGTTGGATACCGCCAATGCGTTGCTCTCGATGAAGTCACGACGTGGCTCGACCGCATCCCCCATCAGGGTATTGAAGATCTGGTCCGCGCCAATGGCGTCTTCGATGGTGACTTTCAGCATGCGACGCGAGCCCGGGTCCATGGTGGTTTCCCACAGTTGGTCCGGGTTCATCTCGCCCAGCCCTTTGTATCGCTGGATGGTGTGGCGCTTGGTGCTTTCAGCCATCAGCCATTCAAGGGCTTCTTTGAACTCAGTCACGGACTTCTTGCGCTCACCGCGCTGGATGTAAGCCCCTTCGTCTAGCAGCGTGCTCAACTGAGCGCCGAGAGAGACGACCGTCTTGTAGTCGTTGCTGCTGAAGAAGTCGCGGTTGAAGGTGACGTAGTTCGACAGGCCGTGGGAAATCAGTTCGACTTCAGGCAGCCATACGTTGCGTTCACGGTCTTCACGCAGGCTGGCCTTGTAGACCAGGCCGGATTTTTCCACGGTACGCAGGCGGACTTCATACTGGGCCAGCCAATCCTGCATGGCAGCGTGATCGGACAGTTGCTCCAGGCTTACGGCCGGCAGGTAGATGAAGTGCTCGGTCAGTTCCTGCGGATACAGACGCGACAGACGCTTGAGGGTCTTCATCACCAGGCGGAAGTCATTCACCAGGCGTTCAAGGGCTTCACCGGAAATGCCCGGCGCATCTTCGTTCAGGTGCAGGCTCGCGTCTTCCAGGGCCGACTGCGTCATGTACTCCTCCATGGCGTCGTCGTCTTTGATGTATTGCTCTTGCTTGCCTTTCTTGACCTTGTACAACGGTGGTTGGGCGATATAGATGTAGCCGCGCTCGATCAGCTCCGGCAACTGACGGAAGAAGAACGTCAGCAGCAGGGTGCGGATGTGCGAACCGTCAACGTCAGCGTCGGTCATGATGATGATGTTGTGATAGCGCAGCTTGTCGATGTTGTACTCTTCGCGGCCGATGCCACAGCCCAGCGCGGTGATAAGCGTGCCGACTTCCTGGGAGGAAATCATCTTGTCGAAGCGCGCTTTCTCGACGTTGAGGATCTTGCCCTTCAACGGCAGGATGGCCTGGGTGCGACGGTTACGACCCTGCTTGGCGGAACCACCAGCAGAGTCACCTTCCACGAGGTACAACTCGGACAGGGCAGGGTCTTTTTCCTGGCAGTCCGCCAGTTTGCCCGGCAGGCCCGCGATGTCCAGCGCGCCTTTGCGGCGAGTCATCTCACGAGCCTTGCGCGCCGCTTCACGGGCGCGGGCGGCGTCGATCATCTTGCCGACCACCAGCTTGGCTTCGTTGGGGTTCTCCAGCAGGAAGTCAGAGAAGTATTTCCCCATTTCCTGTTCGACCGCAGTCTTCACTTCGGAAGACACCAGCTTGTCCTTCGTCTGGGAGCTGAACTTCGGATCGGGCACCTTGACCGAAATGATCGCGGTCAAGCCTTCACGGGCATCGTCACCGGTAGTGGCGACCTTATGCTTCTTCGCCAGGCCTTCCTGTTCGATGTAGTTGTTCAAGTTACGCGTGAGCGCCGAACGGAAGCCCACCAGGTGGGTTCCGCCGTCGCGCTGCGGGATATTGTTGGTGAAACACAACAGGTTCTCGTTGAAGCTGTCGTTCCACTGCAGGGCGATTTCCACACCGATGCCGTCGTCGCGCTGCACATTGAAGTGGAACACCTGGTTGACCGCAGTCTTGTTGGTGTTCAGGTATTCAACGAACGCACGCAGGCCGCCTTCATACTTGAACAGCTCTTCCTTGCCGCTGCGCTCGTCCTTGAGGACGATGCCGACACCGGAGTTGAGGAAGGACAGTTCACGAATCCGCTTGGCCAGGATGTCCCAGCTGAAATGGATGTTCTTGAAGGTTTCGCTGGAAGCCTTGAAGTGGATCTGGGTGCCCGTGGTCTCGCTGTCGCCAACGATCGCCATCGGTGCCTGGGGCACGCCATGGACATAAGTCTGTTCCCAGATCTTGCCGCTGCGGCGAACGGTCAGCACCAGTTCTTCGGACAGTGCGTTCACCACCGAAACACCTACGCCGTGCAACCCGCCGGAAACCTTGTAGGAGTTATCGTCGAACTTACCGCCCGCGTGGAGGACGGTCATGATGACCTCGGCGGCGGAAACGCCTTCCTCTTTATGCACGTCTACCGGGATGCCACGGCCGTTGTCACGGACGGTGATGGACTCATCCGGGTGGATGATGATGCTGATGTCGTCGCAATGGCCGGCGAGGGCTTCGTCGATGGAGTTGTCGACCACCTCGAACACCATGTGGTGCAGGCCGCTACCATCATCAGTGTCGCCAATGTACATACCGGGACGTTTGCGTACGGCATCCAGGCCTTTCAGCACTTTAATGCTCGTTGAGTCGTACGTATTTTCTTCGCTCAATGCCTTCACTCCCGATGGTCGTGGGTCTGGGTGATACGGCCCTGTTCCACGTGGAACAGAGCGACTGGCGTTTCCGTCTGCCAGCCTTCCCTCAATAATTCGTGGTCTACACAAGTGATGAACACTTGGCAGCGTAAGTCTTCCAGCAAGCGGCACAACGCCCGACGGTGGGCTTCGTCCAGCTCGGACGGCAAGTCATCCACCAGATAAATACACTGACCGCGGCGGGCCTGGCTGACCAGATGCCCTTGGGCGATACGCAAGGCGCACACAACCAACTTCTGCTGCCCTCGGGACAAGATGTCCGCGGCATTATGTGCGCCCAATCGAAGCCGCAGGTCAGCGCGTTGAGGTCCAGCCTGGGTATGACCCATCTGCTGATCGCGCTGCAGCGAGCCAGCCAGCACGGCACTCAATTCCCGGTCCTTATCCCAGCCTCGGTAATAGCTGAGCGTCAGACCCTCAAGCTCAACGAGTTCGCTCAACGTCTGTTCGAAAACCGGTTTCAAGGCTTTTATATAAGCGCGGCGGTATTCATCGATTTCGGCGCTGGCCTGACACAGTTCCCTGTCCCAAACCGCTTGCGAAACGGCGTCAAGTGTACCATGTCGCAGCCAAGAGTTTCGCTGGCGCAGCGCCTTCTGCAAGCGCTGCCAGGTCGCCATGAAACGCGGTTCCACGTGGAACACGCCCCAGTCCAGAAACTGTCGGCGTATCTTGGGGGCGCCTTCCAACAAACGGAAGCTGTCCGGGTTGATCAACTGCAACGGCAGGATTTCGGCCAACTGCGCGGCACTGCGCGCGTTCTGGCCGTCGATGCGGATCTGGAACTCGCCTTGCCGGTCCCGCGAGATCCCCAGGGCACTATGGCCGCCTTCCGCCAGTTCCACTTGGCCAAACACCGTACACGCCAGTTGGTCGTACTGAATGACCGGCAACAGACGGGTGCTGCGAAACGAACGGGCAAGCCCAAGCAGGTGCACGGCTTCCAGCACGCTGGTCTTGCCGCTGCCGTTGGCGCCGTAAAGAATATTGATGCGGGGGGAAGGGGAGAAGGTCACCGGGTGCAGATTGCGCACCGCGGTGACCGAGACGCGACTTAAGGACATCTAGCTGATTCTGATTACAGACGCATCGGCATGACAACGTAAGCCGAATCGTCGTTATCAGACTCCTGCACCAGCGCACTGCTGTTGGAGTCGGACAGGATCAGACGCACTTGCTCGGTGGTCATCACGCCCAGCACGTCCAGCAGATAGCTGACGTTGAAGCCGATTTCCAGGGAGCCGCCGTTGTAGTCCACGCCGACTTCTTCTTCCGCTTCTTCCTGCTCGGGGTTGTTCGCCTGGATCTTCAGCTGCCCGTTGGCCAACTGCAAACGAATGCCGCGGTATTTTTCGTTGGAGAGGATCGCGGTACGGCTGAACGCTTCGCGCAGCGCTTGGCGATCGCCCAGTACCAGCTTGTCACCACCTTTTGGCAGCACACGCTCGTAATCGGGGAACTTGCCGTCCACCAGTTTCGACGTGAAAGTGAACTCGCCAGTCGTGGCGCGGATGTGGTGCTGACCCAACACGATGCTGACGTTGCCGTCCGGCTCGGTCAGCAGACGGGCCAGCTCCAGGATGCCCTTACGCGGCACGATTACCTGATGGCGATCCGGCTGACCGATATCAGCCTGCATCGAGCACATCGCCAAGCGATGACCGTCGGTAGCCACGGCGCGGATGATCCCGGCAGACACTTCCAACAGCATGCCGTTGAGGTAATAACGCACATCCTGCTGGGCCATGGCGAAACTGGTGCGCTCGATCAGGCGGCGCAGCTTGCTCTGCTCCAGGCTGCAAGTCAGCGATCCCGGGCCTTCCTCGACCGTCGGGAAATCGTTGGCCGGCAGGGTCGACAAAGTGAAACGGCTGCGACCAGCCTTGACGACGAGCTTTTGCTCATCAACCTTGATATCGATCAGCGCATCGTTTGGCAGGCTCTTGCAGATATCCATCAGCTTACGCGCAGGCACGGTGATGGAGCCCGGATCGGCCGGCTCTTCGAGTTGGACACGACCAACCAGCTCGACTTCCAGGTCGGTACCGGTCAGCGACAATTGCTGGCCTTCGACAACCAGCAGCACGTTGGAAAGTACCGGCAAGGTCTGGCGGCGTTCGACGACGCCCGCGACCAGTTGCAGGGGTTTCAACAGGGCTTCGCGTTGAATGGTGAAATGCATGGTCTAGTCCCTTGCCTTAATAAGCTGCGCTGGTGGTCATCAAGTGGTCAATGTACGCAGCAGGTTCTTGTAGTCCTCGCGGATGTCCGCGTCGGATTCCTTAAGTTCGTTGATCTTGCGGCAGGCGTGCAGCACCGTGGTGTGATCGCGTCCACCAAACACGTCGCCGATTTCCGGCAGGCTGTGGTTGGTCAGTTCCTTGGACAAGGCCATGGCCACCTGTCGCGGTCGAGCCACCGAACGTGAACGACGTTTGGAAAGCAGGTCGGAAATCTTGATTTTGTAGTATTCAGCAACGGTACGCTGAATGTTATCCACAGACACAAGTTTGTCCTGAAGCGCCAGCAGGTCCTTTAACGACTCGCGGATCAGCTCGATGGTGATATCGCGGCCCATGAAATGGGAATGGGCGATCACCCGCTTGAGGGCACCTTCAAGCTCACGCACGTTCGAGCGAATACGCTGGGCGATGAAGAACGCGGCGTCATGAGGAAGCTCGACCTTGGCCTGATCGGCTTTCTTCATCAGGATCGCGACCCGGGTTTCCAGCTCAGGCGGCTCGACGGCCACCGTCAGGCCCCAACCGAAACGCGACTTGAGGCGTTCCTCAAGGCCTTCGATCTCTTTCGGGTAGCGGTCGCTGGTGAGAATGACTTGCTGCCCGCCTTCAAGCAATGCGTTGAAGGTGTGGAAGAACTCTTCCTGTGAACGTTCCTTGCGAGCGAAGAATTGAATGTCGTCGATCAGCAAGGCGTCGACCGAACGGTAGAAACGCTTGAACTCGTTGATAGCATTGAGCTGCAACGCCTTGACCATATCGGCCACGAAACGCTCGGAATGCAGGTACACAACCTTGGCGTTCGGGTTCTTCTTTAACAGATGGTTGCCCACCGCATGCATCAAGTGGGTCTTACCCAGGCCGACGCCGCCATAAAGAAAGAGCGGGTTGTAGCCGTGCTTGGGGTTATCCGCCACCTGCCAGGCCGCGGCGCGAGCCAATTGGTTGGATTTACCTTCAACGAAATTCTCGAAGGTAAAGGTCCGGTTCAGATAGCTGGTGTGCTTCAGTGCGCCTTCGACCTGCACGGTGCGTTGTTCGGTACGCACCGGCGCCTGTTGGGAGCTCGCCCCGGCCATCGGGTCGAAGCTGTCCCGGGAAGGCTCTTCACTGACCTCGGCCACTTTTTGTGCATTGCGCTTGCTCGGGGCTGGCGCGGGCGCCGGGGCGGCATGGTTGTTGACCGGTACCGGCGCAGCCTGCTGGGCCTGTGACGCAGCAGCAGCCAGCGGCGCGTTGGGCGCGGCGCGGGGGGCGGAGCTACGTTTGCTGCCTATTAATAAGGACAACGCAGGCGCCATGCCATTGCCATGCTCATCGAGCAGTTCCATGACCCGGCCCAGGTACTTTTCGTTGACCCAGTCGAGGACGAAACGGTTCGGTGCATAGACACGCAACTCGTCGCCTTCGGCTTCGACCTGTAGTGGACGGATCCAAGTGTTGAATTGTTGGGCAGGCAGCTCATCGCGCAAAAGCTCCACGCACTGCTGCCAAAGTTCCACTGACACGGACATCCCCTAAGTTGAAAGCCGGTGAGGCAAAAACAAGCGGCCATTGTAGCGAGCAGACGAGCACTTATCCACACGCAGCTTGCTCATCGACCATGATTTATCAATGCATAAACCGAACGAAAGGCGACCGGCGGTCGGTGGATAAGCCCTGTGGATAACTGCGCCTAAGGCCGTTGCACAACTGGGGGCGAAACTCAGTGGATAACCGGCCTGTGGATAACCTGGCATTCCACACACAGCTTATCCGACAGCGCAGCACAGGCTTGCCACCGCTTTCCCGCCTAGTTGTCATTCTCTGTACATTGCGGATTACAAGGCCTTGGAGTGGTTATCCACAGCTAGGCGCCGGCCTTGCTTTTATAAGCTTTACAGAAAAGCTTTAAATACTTTCCTTCTTTATTTCTATATCTAGCGTTGTGTGACGAAACCACCGAAAAGCGCCTGGTCATCTATTTAAAGGAAACGCTGGTTGGAAATTGACCTAGAGGCTTGCTTTCTCTAGAATCCCCGGTCTCTTAAAACGGGGGCCATTCCGGCCCGTTGTGGACGAACCAGGTAACACGACATGAAACGTACTTTCCAACCAAGCACTATCAAACGCGCTCGTACCCACGGTTTCCGTGCTCGCATGGCTACCAAGAATGGTCGTGCCGTCCTGTCGCGTCGTCGCGCCAAAGGTCGTGCGCGTCTGGCAGTTTGATAATCCGGCACTGGAGGTGAGTCAGGACTTCAGTCGGGAAAAGCGTCTGCTTACCCCCCGGCATTTCAAGGCAGTCTTTGACTCCCCTACCGGCAAGGTTCCGGGGAAAAATCTCCTGCTCCTTGCGCGCAGTAACGATCTCGATCACCCCCGACTTGGGCTGGTTATCGGGAAAAAGAGCGTTAAGCTCTCCGTTCAGCGCAATCGCCTCAAGCGTTTGATGCGCGAATCGTTTCGCCTGAATCAGGATTCACTGGTGGGGTGGGACATTGTGATCGTTGCGCGCAAAGGTTTGGGTGACGTAGAAAACCCCGAATTGATTCAGCATTTCGGCAAGCTCTGGAAACGTCTGGCCCGTAACAAGCCAGCACCAGCAGCCAACACCGAAACTGTAGGGGTAGACAGTACCGATGCGTAAGCTGGCACTCGTTCCGATCCAGTTTTATCGCTACGCCATTAGTCCCCTGATGGCCAGCCACTGTCGTTTCTACCCCAGTTGTTCTTGCTACGCGTATGAAGCCATAGAAAATCATGGCCTTCTGCGCGGTGGCTGGCTGACCTTTCGTCGTTTAGGTCGCTGTCATCCGTGGAATCCCGGCGGTTATGACCCGGTTCCGCCTATCCCTACCTCCCGTTCTTCTTCGATGGCCGAGTAATCATGGATATCAAACGCACGATCCTGATCGTCGCCCTGGCAATCGTGTCCTACGTCATGGTCCTTAAATGGAACCAGGACTACGGCCAGGCTGCCCTGCCGACTCAGAATGTTGCAGCCAGCAATACCGCACCGAGCCTGCCGGATGCTCCAGTTGGCAACAACGCTGCCAACAATGACGACATCCCACGCGCGGCAAGCGATACCAGCGCTCCTGCCGAAGCCCCAGTGGCCGTAAGCAAAGATCTCATCCAGATCAAGACGGACGTGCTCGAGCTGGCAATCGACCCACAAGGTGGTGACGTCGCGCAGCTGAAGCTGCCGCTGTACCCACGTCGTCAGGATCATCCGGAAATTCCGTTCCAGTTGTTCGACAACGGTAACGAGCGCACCTATCTGGCCCAAAGTGGCCTGATCGGTACCAACGGTCCGGATTCGAACCCGGCCGGTCGCCCGATCTACTCTGCCGAGAAGAAGACTTATCAACTGGCTGAAGGTCAGGACCAACTGGTCGTGGACCTGAAGTTCAGCAAGGACGGCGTCAACTACATCAAGCGTTTCACTGTGAAACGTGGCATGTACGACGTAACCGTCTCTTATCTGATCGACAACCAGAGCGCCCAGCCTTGGTCCGGTGCGATGTTCGCGCAACTCAAGCGTGATGCCAGCGATGATCCATCCTCCAGCACCGCCACCGGCACCGCGACTTACCTGGGCGCTGCCCTGTGGACAAGTTCGGAGCCGTACAAGAAAGTGTCCATGAAGGACATGGACAAGGCTCAGCTCAAGGAAACCGTCCAAGGTGGCTGGGTTGCCTGGCTGCAGCACTATTTTGTAACTGCGTGGATCCCGCAAAAAGGCGACAGTAACGTCGTCCAGACGCGTAAAGACAGCAAAGGCAACTTCATCATCGGTTATACCGGCCCGACATTGACTGCCGCGCCCGGTGCAAAAGCCGAAACGAGCGCCGTTCTGTATGCCGGTCCAAAAAGCCAGGCCGTGTTGAAAGAGTTGTCCCCAGGTCTGGAATTGACTGTTGACTATGGCTTCCTTTGGTTCATTGCCCAGCCAATCTTCTGGCTGCTGCAACATATCCACAGCATCGTCGGCAACTGGGGTTGGTCGATCATCTTCCTGACCATGCTGATCAAGGGGATCTTCTTCCCGCTGTCGGCTGCCAGCTACAAATCGATGGCACGGATGCGTGCAGTGGCGCCGAAACTGGCCGCCCTGAAAGAACAACATGGCGATGATCGGCAGAAAATGTCCCAGGCCATGATGGAGTTGTACAAGAAGGAGAAGATCAACCCGCTGGGTGGTTGCTTGCCGATCCTCGTACAAATGCCTGTGTTCCTCGCGCTTTACTGGGTCTTGCTGGAAAGCGTGGAGATGCGCCAGGCTCCGTTCATGCTGTGGATTACGGACCTGTCGATCAAGGATCCGTTCTTCATCCTGCCGATCATCATGGGCGCCACCATGTTCATCCAGCAGCAGCTGAACCCGACACCTCCGGACCCGATGCAGGCGAAGGTCATGAAAATGATGCCAATCATCTTCACCTTCTTCTTCCTGTGGTTCCCGGCGGGTCTTGTGCTGTACTGGGTTGTGAACAACGTGCTGTCGATCACCCAGCAGTGGTACATCACGCGTAAGATCGAAGCGGCTACGAAAAAAGCCGAGGCGTAACTTGCTCTGTGGATAACCACACAAAACGCCCCCTAGTGGGGCGTTTTGCTATCTGCCATTTTTGTCTGGATACCGGTTTATGAGCGCACCGCGTGAAACCATCGCCGCCGTTGCCACCGCTCAAGGTCGCGGCGGTGTCGGCATCGTCCGTATTTCGGGGCCGTTGGCCAGTGTCGCGGCCAACGCGATCAGCGGTCGTGAGCTCAGACCGAGGTTTGCCCATTACGGCCCGTTCTTCGATTCGCAGCGGCAAGTGCTCGATGAAGGGCTGGCCTTGTATTTCCCGGGGCCTAACTCATTCACCGGTGAAGATGTGTTGGAGCTGCAGGGCCACGGCGGCCCGGTTGTCCTGGACATGTTGCTCCAGCGTTGCCTCGAGCTGGGCTGTCGCCTGGCGCGGCCGGGGGAATTCAGCGAACGAGCATTCCTCAACGACAAACTCGACCTGGCCCAGGCCGAGGCCATTGCCGATCTCATCGAAGCGAGCTCCGCGCAAGCGGCACGTAATGCGTTGCGCTCGTTGCAAGGGGCATTTTCACAGCGTGTGCATAACCTCACCGAGCAACTGATCGGCCTACGCATCTACGTCGAGGCCGCAATCGATTTCCCCGAAGAGGAAATCGACTTTCTCGCCGATGGCCACGTGCTGAGCATGCTCGATAAGGTCCGCGATGAATTATCCACAGTCCTGCGTGAAGCTGGGCAGGGTGCCTTGCTCCGTGACGGGATGACAGTGGTGATTGCCGGTCGGCCGAACGCCGGCAAATCCAGTCTGCTTAACGCCTTAGCCGGTCGCGAAGCAGCGATCGTCACCGAGATTGCCGGCACCACCCGAGACATCCTGCGCGAACATATCCACATCGATGGAATGCCTCTGCACGTGGTGGACACCGCTGGATTGCGCGACACCGATGACCAGGTCGAAAAAATTGGTGTTGAACGTGCCCTGAAGGCCATCAGTGAAGCCGACCGTGTATTGCTGGTGGTGGACGCGACTGCGCCGGAAGCGGACGATCCCTTTGCCTTGTGGCCTGAGTTCCTCCAAGTTCGCCCGGATCCAGCGAAAGTCACGCTGATTCGTAACAAGGCTGACCTGACAGGGGAGGCCATTGCCCTCGAAGTCAGCGACGACGGCCTCGTGACCATCAGCCTAAGCGCGAAATCAGCGGGCGAGGGGCTGGAATTGCTGCGCGACCATCTCAAGGCTTGCATGGGTTATGAACAGACCTCAGAGAGCAGCTTCAGCGCCAGGCGCAGACACCTCGAAGCACTGCGCCACGCCAGCGCGGCGTTGGAGCACGGCCGCGCACAATTGACCTTGGCGGGGGCAGGAGAACTGCTGGCAGAAGATCTTCGCCAGGCTCAACAGTTCCTCGGGGAAATTACCGGCGCCTTCAGCTCTGATGATCTGTTGGGGCGGATCTTTTCCAGCTTCTGCATCGGTAAATAACCCCGCAGGGGCTGTCGACAAACCCGTGGCGAGGGAGCTTGCTCCCGTTCGTCTGCGACGCTGTCGTAAACCGGCGGGTGCGGTGTGTCAGGTACTGCGCATTCGGCAGGTTTTGGGGCCGCTTCGCGACCCAGCGGGAGCAAGCTCCCTCGCCACGGGCCTATCGTTCCTCGGCAACTACATCACGTCTTTGCAGCCGGGTTTGTCCTCGAAAGCCTATCGAGCGCAACACAAACCCGCTACCTCCTCTTTTTTTTGAACTGATTGCCCTTAATGGCGGCTTGCCTGTGGACGCTTCGGCGACCCTTGTCGGCTGTTTTCTGTGGATTAAGCCCTGTGAATAACTGCCACTGAGGTCGGTTGATAAGGCCCCTTCAAAACTGGATATAACCGCACCTGTGGATAAAGCCCATATTAATCCACAGGCTTACACCGGTTATCCAAGGCGCTCCGGGGTACATGGTCACAGGGTTTTGAAACTCTGTACATGCTGTAAAACAAGAGATGCAGAACGTTATCCACAGATAGGCCGGTCACCAAGAATAAACATAAAAACAAAGGTTTTATAAATTTCTTTCTTTTTTATTTTTTTAACCCCGAGTTCTCCACAGCTGGTTAAATTTTGTGCAGAGGGTTCTTTAGGAAGAGGGAAGTCCCTATACTTGCCGACCCTGGTTCGAAAACGCCCAGGAACCAAGCCAGAATCTATTTCCGAATTACCTGAATAAAGCAGGCACGAGGTGCGTGGTGGATTTCCCTTCCCGTTTTGAAGTGATCGTCATCGGCGGCGGTCATGCCGGTACCGAGGCAGCACTTGCATCAGCACGCATGGGCGCTAAAACCCTGCTGCTGACGCATAACGTGGAAACCCTCGGTGCCATGAGCTGCAACCCCGCCATTGGTGGCATCGGCAAGAGCCACCTGGTCAAGGAAATCGACGCCCTTGGCGGTGCGATGGCCATGGCCACGGATAAAGGGGGCATTCAGTTTCGCGTGTTGAACAGCCGCAAGGGCCCAGCCGTGCGCGCCACCCGCGCCCAGGCCGATAGAGTCCTGTACAAGGCCGCTGTCCGTGAAATCCTGGAAAACCAGCCGAACCTGTGGATATTTCAACAAGCAGCCGATGACCTGATCGTCGAGCAGGACCAAGTAAGCGGTGTCGTCACGCAAATGGGTCTGCGTTTCTTCGCCGATTCCGTGGTGTTGACCACCGGGACCTTCCTCGGGGGACTTATCCACATCGGTTTGCAGAATTTTTCCGGCGGACGCGCTGGTGATCCTCCATCGATCGCCCTGGCCCAGCGCCTGCGTGAACTGCCGCTGCGTGTTGGTCGGTTGAAAACCGGTACACCACCGCGTATCGACGGCAAGTCGGTGGATTTCTCGGTGATGACCGAGCAACCTGGCGATACTCCGATCCCGGTGATGTCGTTCATGGGCAACAAGGAACAGCATCCACGGCAAGTCAGTTGCTGGATCACCCATACCAACGCCCGCACCCACGAAATCATCGCGGCGAACCTCGATCGTTCGCCGATGTATTCCGCTGCTGGTGAAATCGAAGGTGTCGGCCCCCGCTATTGCCCGTCGATCGAAGACAAGATCCATCGTTTTGCCGACAAGGAAAGCCATCAGGTGTTCATCGAACCGGAAGGTTTGACCACCCATGAGCTGTATCCGAACGGGATATCCACAAGTCTGCCGTTCGACGTGCAATTGCAGATCGTGCAATCGATCCGTGGCATGGAGAACGCGCACATCGTGCGTCCGGGTTATGCGATCGAGTACGACTACTTCGATCCGCGCGATCTGAAGTACAGCCTGGAAACCAAAGTTATCGGCGGTCTGTTCTTCGCCGGACAGATCAACGGCACCACCGGCTACGAAGAAGCGGGTGCCCAGGGTTTGCTCGCCGGAGCCAACGCCGCACTGCTCGCCAAGGGTAAGGAAGCCTGGTGCCCGCGCCGTGATGAGGCGTACATCGGTGTTCTGGTGGACGACCTGATTACCCTGGGTACTCAGGAACCGTATCGGATGTTCACCTCCCGCGCCGAATATCGCCTGATCCTGCGTGAAGACAACGCCGATCTGCGTCTGACTGAAAAAGGTCGAGAACTGGGCTTGGTGGATGACGTGCGTTGGGCCGCGTTCTGCAAGAAGCGCGAAAGTATCGAGCTGGAAGAGCAGCGCCTGAAAAGTACCTGGGTTCGCCCGGGCACCGAACAGGGCGATGCGATTGCAGCTCGGTTCGGTACGCCGTTGACCCACGAATACAACCTGCTCAACTTGTTGAGCCGTCCGGAAATCGATTACGCCGGGCTGGTGGAAGTGACCGGTCAAGGTGCGGAGGATCCGCAAGTCGCCGAACAGGTCGAAATCAAGACCAAATACGCCGGTTACATCGACCGCCAGCAGGATGAAATCGCTCGCTTGCGCGCCAGCGAAGACACCAAATTGCCTGTGGATATCGATTACACCGGCATCTCCGGATTGTCGAAAGAGATCCAGAGCAAACTCGGTGCGACGCGGCCAGAGACCCTGGGCCAGGCCTCGCGCATTCCCGGCGTCACGCCGGCGGCCATTTCACTGTTGATGATTCATTTGAAAAAACGCGGCGCGGGCCGCCAGTTGGAGCAGAGCGCTTGAGTTCGATGGTCACCTCGCAACACGCTGAAGAGTTATCCACAGGTGCCCGCCAGCTCGGCGTGAGCCTGAGCGAAGCCCAGCATGCGCAACTGCTGGGCTATCTGGCGCTGTTGATCAAGTGGAACAAGGCCTACAACCTGACTGCGGTACGCGATCCCGACGAGATGGTTTCGCGGCATCTGCTCGACAGTCTGAGTGTGATGTCCTTCGTCGAGAACGGTCGGTGGCTGGACGTTGGCAGTGGCGGTGGCATGCCGGGCATCCCGCTGGCGATCCTGTTTCCGGATTCTCAAGTGACCTGCCTGGACAGCAACGGCAAGAAAACCCGCTTCCTGACCCAGGTCAAACTCGAACTCAAACTGGATAACCTCCAGGTTATCCACAGCCGCGTCGAAGCTTTCCAGCCTGAAAATCCTTTCAATGGAATCATCTCAAGGGCTTTCAGCAGCATGGAGAACTTCAGCAACTGGACGCGCCACCTTGGCGACGCCAATACGCGCTGGCTGGCAATGAAGGGCGTTCATCCGGCCGATGAGCTGGTAGCATTGCCGGCAGACTTCCACCTCGATAGCGAACACGCCTTGGCCGTACCCGGTTGCCAAGGCCAACGCCATCTGCTGATACTGCGCCGCACGGCATGATTGGGAACACACGCAAGAATGGCTAAGGTATTCGCAATAGCGAACCAGAAAGGTGGTGTGGGCAAGACCACCACCTGCATCAACCTCGCAGCATCCCTGGTCGCCACCAAGCGCCGGGTGCTGTTGATCGACCTCGATCCACAGGGCAACGCCACCATGGGTAGCGGTGTTGATAAACATGGCTTGGAAAACTCCATCTACGACGTCTTGATCGGCGAATGCGATCTGGGCCAGGCCATGCACTTCTCCGAACATGGCGGTTATCAACTGCTGCCGGCCAACCGCGACCTGACGGCGGCCGAAGTGGTGCTGTTGGAAATGCAGATGAAGGAAAGCCGCCTGCGCAGCGCGCTGGCGCCGGTCCGCGAGAATTACGACTACATCCTGATCGACTGCCCACCGTCGCTGTCGATGTTGACCCTCAACGCCTTGGTGGCCGCCGATGGGGTGATTATCCCCATGCAGTGCGAGTACTTTGCCCTTGAAGGGTTGAGCGACCTTGTGGATAACATCAAGCGTATCGCTGAATTGCTGAACCCGGACCTGAAGGTCGAGGGACTGTTGCGGACCATGTACGACCCGCGCCTGAGCCTGATGAACGATGTTTCTGCCCAGCTCAAGGAGCATTTCGGCGAGCAGCTCTACGATACGGTCATCCCGCGCAACATCCGTCTGGCCGAAGCGCCGAGCTACGGCATGCCGGCCCTGGCGTACGATAAACAATCGCGCGGCGCGCTGGCTTACCTGGCGCTGGCAGGCGAGATGGTTCGCCGCCAACGTCGTCAACCACGCATCGCTGCAGCCCAGCCAACTTAAGGAAGCCCCATGGCCGTCAAGAAACGAGGTCTCGGACGTGGACTGGATGCGCTGCTCAGCGGTCCGACTGTCAGTTCGCTGGAAGAGCAGGCCGTGCAGGCCGATCACCGTGAATTGCAGCATTTGCCCCTGGACCTGATCCAGCGTGGCAAATACCAGCCGCGCCGGGACATGGATCCGCAGGCGCTGGAGGAACTGGCCCAGTCGATCAAGACGCAGGGGGTGATGCAACCGATCGTGGTGCGGCCGATTGCCGATGGGCGTTTCGAGATCATCGCTGGCGAGCGCCGCTGGCGCGCCAGCCAGCAGGCCGGACAGGAAACCATTCCGGCGATGGTCCGCGATGTGCCGGACGAGACTGCAATCGCCATGGCGCTGATCGAGAACATCCAGCGCGAAGACCTCAACCCTATCGAAGAAGCCGTGGCCCTGCAGCGCTTGCAGCAGGAATTCCAGCTGACCCAGCAACAAGTCGCCGAAGCGGTGGGCAAGTCTCGCGTGACAGTGGCGAACCTGCTGCGGTTGATCGCGTTGCCAGAGGTCATCAAGACCATGTTGTCCCACGGCGACCTGGAAATGGGACATGCCCGGGCATTGCTCGGTTTGCCGGAAAATCAACAGGTTGAAGGGGCGCGACATGTTGTCGCACGCGGCCTGACCGTGCGCCAAACCGAGGCACTGGTTCGTCAATGGCTGAGCGGTAAACCTGCGCCTGTCGAAGCACCAAAACCCGATCCGGATATCGCTCGTCTTGAGCAGCGCCTGGCCGAGCGCCTGGGCTCTGCCGTGCAGATTCGCCATGGAAAGAAGGGCAAGGGTCAGCTGGTGATCGGTTATAACTCCCTCGATGAGCTGCAAGGTGTTCTTGCGCACATTCGCTGAAACAATTGCCCTTGTAGCGCGCAGTCGGAAATCACTACCTGAAGGTTGAATAGGGGCAGAACCGCCCCTATACTCTGCGCGCATTTTGTCGGCACAAATTATGCCAAGTTGTTGAATTCAGGCAGCCGACCATTGGAGAGCAAAAGCGATGGAAACACGCACGCCAAACCGCTTGCCGTTCCATCGTCTGGCAGTTTTCCCGGTGTTGATGGCCCAGTTCGTCGTTGTATTGATCGCCGCGTTGGCGCTTTGGCAATGGAAGGGAGTCGTCGCCGGATACTCGGGTCTTTGCGGAGGCCTGATAGCCTTGCTTCCCAATATTTACTTCGCTCACAGGGCATTTCGGTTTTCCGGCGCCCGAGCAGCCCAGGCTATCGTCCGGTCTTTTTATGCCGGCGAGGCGGGGAAACTGATTTTGACGGCAGTGCTGTTTGCGCTGACGTTCGCAGGTGTGAAGCCACTGGCGCCGCTGGCTGTATTCGGCGTGTTCCTGCTGACCCAGATGGTCAGTTGGTTCGCTCCCCTGCTAATGAGAACAAGACTTTCGAGACCTTAGGGCGTTTGAGGCAACCATGGCAGAAACAACCGCTTCGGGCTATATCCAGCACCACTTGCAGAACCTGACCTTCGGGCAGCTACCTAACGGCAGCTGGGGCTTTGCTCACACCGCAGCAGAAGCCAAGGAAATGGGCTTCTGGGCTTTCCACGTCGATACCCTCGGCTGGTCGGTCGCGTTGGGTCTGATCTTCGTTTTCCTTTTCCGCATGGCGGCGAAAAAAGCGACTTCCGGTCAGCCAGGTGCACTGCAGAACTTCGTTGAAGTATTGGTCGAATTCGTCGATGGCAGCGTGAAAGACAGCTTCCATGGCCGTAGCCCGGTGATCGCACCGCTGGCACTGACCATCTTCGTCTGGGTGTTCCTGATGAACGCCATCGACCTGGTACCGGTCGACTGGATTCCTCAGCTGGCCATCCTGATCTCCGGCGATGCCCATATCCCGTTCCGCGCCGTGTCGACCACCGACCCGAACGCGACCCTGGGCATGGCGTTCTCGGTTTTCGCACTGATCATTTTCTACAGCATCAAGGTCAAGGGCATCGGCGGCTTCATCGGCGAACTGACCCTGCACCCGTTCGGCAGCAAGAACATCCTTGTTCAGGCCCTGCTGATTCCGGTGAACTTCCTCCTGGAATTCGTGACCCTGATCGCCAAGCCAATCTCTCTGGCCCTGCGTCTGTTCGGCAACATGTATGCCGGCGAGCTGGTGTTCATCCTGATCGCTGTGATGTTCGGCAGCGGCCTGCTCTGGCTCAGCGGCCTGGGCGTGGTGCTGCAATGGGCGTGGGCTGTGTTCCACATCCTGATCATCACCTTGCAGGCGTTCATCTTCATGATGCTGACCATCGTCTACCTGTCGATGGCGCACGAAGAAAACCATTAAGGCCAGTCTCGACTAGTCTGATGTCCTTCCCGGTCAAACGGGAAGGGGCCCGAACGGGCTCGATGAAACGATTTGTTTTACCGCTTTAATCTAAAAAACCTAAACCATACGACGTAAAAGTCGGGAGGAAAGATGGAAACTGTAGTTGGTCTAACCGCTATCGCTGTTGCACTGTTGATCGGCCTGGGCGCACTGGGTACCGCAATTGGTTTCGGCCTGTTGGGCGGCAAGTTCCTGGAAGGCGCTGCGCGTCAGCCAGAAATGGTTCCAATGCTGCAAGTCAAAATGTTCATCGTTGCCGGTCTGCTCGACGCCGTAACCATGATCGGTGTTGGTATCGCGCTGTTCTTCACCTTTGCGAACCCGTTCGTTGGTCAGATCGCTGGCTGATTACTCGGATTTTCCGGGTAATTTGGTGTGATGGACAACGTAACTGCGAGGTGTTGGCGTGAACATTAATGCGACCCTGATTGGCCAGTCCGTTGCGTTCCTGATTTTTGTACTGTTCTGCATGAAGTTCGTATGGCCTCCGGTCATTGCGGCATTGCACGAACGTCAAAAGAAGATCGCTGATGGTCTGGACGCTGCCAGCCGAGCAGCTCGCGACCTGGAGTTGGCCCATGAGAAAGTGGGTCAGCAACTGCGCGAAGCGAAAGCTCAGGCAGCTGAAATCATCGAGCAAGCCAAGAAGCGCGGTACGCAGATTGTCGACGAAGCCCGTGAACAGGCTCGCGTCGAAGCTGACCGTGTGAAGGCTCAGGCTCAAGCCGAGATCGAACAGGAACTCAACAGTGTCAAAGACGCGCTGCGCGCCCAAGTGGGTAGCCTGGCCGTTGGCGGTGCTTCGAAGATCCTGGGTGCCACAATCGATCAAAACGCGCACGCAGAGCTGGTAAACCAACTGGCTGCTGAAATCTAAGCGAGGGCGATCATGGCAGAACTGACCACGTTGGCCCGACCTTACGCTAAGGCGGCCTTCGAGCACGCTCAGGCCCACCAGCAACTGGCCAATTGGTCAGCCATGCTCGGCCTGGCAGCAGCGGTGTCGCAAGACGACACCATGCAGCGCGTGCTCAAGGCCCCGCGACTGACGAGCGCAGAAAAGGCCGCCACGTTCATTGACGTGTGCGGCGACAAGTTCGATGCCAAGGCACAGAATTTCATCCACGTCGTTGCCGAAAACGACCGTCTCCCGCTTCTGCCGGAGATCGCCGCACTGTTCGACCTGTACAAGGCCGAGCAGGAGAAGTCGGTAGACGTGGAAGTGACCAGTGCTTTTGCATTGAACCAAGAACAGCAAGACAAACTCGCCAAGGTTCTCAGTGCACGACTCAACCGGGAAGTGCGCCTGCAAGTCGAGGAAGACAAGTCCCTGATAGGGGGCGTTGTAATCCGCGCCGGCGACCTGGTTATCGATGGCTCGATTCGCGGCAAAATCGCGAAACTTGCCGAAGCATTGAAATCTTGAGTTTGAAGGGGCAGCAGAGCAATGCAGCAACTCAATCCTTCCGAAATAAGTGAAATTATCAAGGGCCGCATCGAAAAGCTCGATGTGACCTCCCAAGCCCGTAACGAAGGCACTGTCGTCAGCGTATCTGACGGCATCGTGCGGATTCACGGTCTGGCCGACGTCATGTACGGCGAGATGATCGAGTTTCCGGGCGGCGTCTACGGTATGGCCCTCAACCTGGAGCAAGACTCTGTAGGTGCCGTGGTACTGGGCGCGTACACGACTCTGGCTGAAGGCATGAGCGCCAAGTGCACCGGCCGCATCCTCGAGGTTCCTGTCGGTAAGGAACTGCTGGGTCGCGTTGTCGACGCACTGGGTAACCCTGTCGACGGCAAAGGTCCGCTGAACAACACCGAGACCGACGCGGTCGAGAAAGTTGCTCCTGGCGTGATCTGGCGTAAGTCGGTAGACCAGCCTGTACAGACTGGCTACAAGGCTGTCGATGCCATGATTCCTGTCGGCCGTGGCCAGCGTGAGCTGATCATCGGTGACCGTCAGATCGGTAAGACCGCTCTGGCGATCGACGCGATCATCAACCAGAAAAACAGCGGCATCTTCTGCGTCTACGTAGCAATCGGTCAGAAGCAATCGACCATCGCCAACGTAGTTCGCAAACTGGAAGAAAACGGTGCACTGGCCAACACTATCATCGTTGCCGCCAGCGCCTCCGAATCGGCTGCCCTTCAGTTCCTGGCACCGTACTCCGGTTGCACCATGGGCGAATACTTCCGCGACCGCGGTGAAGACGCGCTGATCGTTTATGACGATCTGTCCAAGCAAGCAGTGGCCTACCGCCAGATTTCCCTGCTGCTGCGCCGTCCACCAGGCCGTGAAGCCTACCCAGGCGACGTGTTCTATCTCCACTCCCGTCTGCTGGAGCGCGCATCCCGCGTTTCGGAAGAGTACGTAGAGAAGTTCACCAACGGCGCAGTGACTGGCAAGACCGGTTCCCTGACCGCGCTGCCGATCATCGAAACCCAGGCTGGCGACGTTTCCGCGTTCGTTCCGACCAACGTGATTTCCATCACCGACGGTCAGATCTTCCTGGAATCGGCCATGTTCAACTCGGGCATCCGTCCTGCTGTGAACGCCGGTGTTTCGGTATCCCGTGTGGGTGGTGCCGCTCAGACCAAGATCATCAAGAAGCTGTCCGGTGGTATCCGTACCGCCCTGGCTCAGTACCGTGAACTGGCGGCATTCGCCCAGTTCGCTTCTGACCTGGACGAAGCGACCCGTAAGCAACTTGAGCATGGTCAGCGCGTTACCGAGCTGATGAAGCAGAAGCAATACGCACCGATGTCGATCGCTGACATGGCGCTGTCGCTGTATGCCGCTGAGCGTGGGTTCCTGACTGACATTGAAATCGCCAAGATCGGCAGCTTCGAACAAGCGCTGATTGCTTTCTTCAACCGCGATCACGCCGATTTGATGGCCAAGATCAACGTGAAGGGTGACTTCAATGACGAAATCGACGCTGGCCTCAAAGCCGGCATCGAGAAGTTCAAGGCCACCCAAACCTGGTAAGCCGCAGCGGGAGCCGCAAGGCTCCCGCTTGCTAACCTGATAGGTGTTACATGGCAGGCGCAAAAGAGATTCGCAGTAAGATTGCGAGCATCAAAAGCACGCAAAAGATTACCAGCGCCATGGAAAAAGTGGCGGTCAGCAAAATGCGCAAGGCACAAATGCGCATGGCTGCTAGCCGTCCTTATGCGGAGCGCATCCGCCAGGTGATTGGTCATCTGGCCAACGCCAACCCGGAATACCGTCACCCGTTCATGATCGAACGCGCCATCAAGCGCGTCGGTTACGTTGTGGTGAGCAGTGACCGTGGTCTGTGCGGTGGCTTGAACACCAACCTGTTCAAGGCCCTGGTCAAGGACATGGCGGTAAACCGCGAACAAGGCGTCGAGATCGATCTGTGCGTGGTCGGTAGCAAGGGTGCGGCTTTCTTCCGCAACTTCGGCGGTAACGTCGTCGCTGCTATCAGCCACCTGGGTGAAGAACCGTCGATCAATGATTTGATCGGCAGCGTCAAGGTGATGCTGGATGCTTACCTGGAAGGCCGGATCGACCGCCTGTCCGTGGTATCCAACAAGTTCATCAACACCATGACGCAACAGCCGACCGTGGAGCAGTTGATTCCACTGGTGGCGACCCCGGAACAGGAACTCAAGCACCACTGGGACTATCTCTACGAACCGGATGCCAAGGAGCTGCTCGACGGCTTGATGGTCCGCTACGTGGAGTCGCAGGTCTACCAGGCGGTGGTCGAGAACAACGCAGCTGAACAAGCGGCGCGGATGATCGCGATGAAGAACGCTACCGACAACGCCGGTGATTTGATCAGCGATTTGCAGCTGATCTACAACAAGGCGCGTCAGGCTGCGATCACCCAAGAGATCTCGGAAATCGTCGGCGGCGCTGCCGCGGTTTAACGGTTCAAATATTCAGAGGATCCAGCTATGAGTAGCGGACGTATCGTTCAAATCATCGGCGCCGTTATCGACGTGGAATTCCCACGCGACAGCGTACCGAGCATCTACGACGCCTTGAAGGTTCAAGGCGCCGAAACCACCCTGGAAGTTCAGCAGCAGCTGGGCGACGGCGTGGTTCGTACCATTGCGATGGGCTCCACCGAAGGCTTGAAGCGCGGTCTGGACGTCAACAACACTGGCGCAGCCATCTCCGTACCGGTCGGTAAAGCGACTCTGGGCCGGATCATGGACGTACTGGGCAACCCGATCGACGAAGCTGGCCCGATCGACACCGAAGAGCGTTGGGGCATTCACCGTCCTGCGCCATCCTTCGCTGAACAGGCCGGTGGCAACGAGCTGCTGGAAACAGGCATCAAGGTTATCGACCTGGTCTGCCCGTTCGCCAAGGGCGGTAAAGTCGGTCTGTTCGGTGGTGCCGGTGTGGGCAAGACCGTAAACATGATGGAACTGATCCGTAACATCGCCATCGAGCACAGCGGTTATTCCGTGTTCGCCGGTGTGGGTGAGCGTACTCGTGAGGGTAACGACTTCTACCACGAGATGAAGGATTCCAACGTTCTGGACAAAGTGGCGCTGGTCTACGGCCAGATGAACGAGCCGCCGGGAAACCGTCTGCGCGTAGCCCTGACCGGCCTGACCATGGCCGAGAAGTTCCGTGACGAAGGTAACGACGTTCTGCTGTTCGTCGACAACATCTACCGTTACACCCTGGCCGGTACCGAAGTATCCGCACTGCTGGGCCGTATGCCTTCGGCAGTAGGTTACCAGCCGACCCTGGCTGAAGAGATGGGCGTGCTGCAAGAGCGCATCACTTCGACCAAGCAAGGTTCGATCACTTCGATCCAAGCGGTATACGTACCAGCGGACGACTTGACCGACCCGTCGCCAGCGACCACCTTCGCCCACTTGGACGCCACCGTCGTTCTGTCCCGTGACATCGCTTCCCTGGGTATCTACCCAGCGGTAGACCCACTGGACTCGACTTCGCGCCAGCTGGACCCGAACGTGATCGGCCAGGAGCACTACGACACCGCTCGCGGCGTTCAGTACGTGCTGCAGCGTTACAAAGAGCTGAAGGACATCATCGCGATCCTGGGTATGGACGAACTGTCGGAAACCGACAAGCAGTTGGTATCCCGCGCTCGTAAGATCCAGCGCTTCTTGTCGCAACCGTTCTTCGTGGCTGAAGTCTTCACCGGTGCATCGGGTAAATACGTTTCCCTGAAAGACACCATTGCTGGCTTCAAAGGCATCCTCAACGGTGACTACGACCACCTGCCAGAACAAGCGTTCTACATGGTCGGCGGCATCGAAGAAGCGATCGAGAAAGCCAAGAAACTGTAATCCCGGCGCCCGGCAACGGGCGCTAATTTAGGTTGAGGCAATCAGATGGCTATGACAGTCCATTGCGATATCGTCAGTGCGGAAGGGGAAATCTTCTCCGGTCTGGTCGAGTTTGTGGTTGCGCACGGTGAGCTGGGTGATCTGGGTATCACCATGGGTCACGCACCGTTGATCACCAGCTTGAAGCCAGGTCCGATTACTCTGACCAAGCAGGGCGGGGACAAGGAGGTGTTCTACATCTCCGGTGGTTTCCTCGAGGTTCAGCCGAACATGGTCAAGGTCCTTGCCGACACCGTGCAACGTGCTGCCGACCTGGACGAAGCCTCCGCTCAGGAAGCCGTCAAGGCTGCCGAGAAGGCCCTGAACGAAAAAGGCGCAGACTTCGACTACGGTTCTGCTGCTGCACGTCTGGCCGAGGCCGCAGCCCAGCTGCGTACCGTCCAGCAGATCCGCAAGAAGTTCGGCGGCTAAGCCGTCAGCTTTCTGTGCGATTGATTAAAAAGGGTAGCCTCGGCTACCCTTTTTTCTTTTCCCGACACTCATCATCTGGTCGCAGCCGCTGACCACCCAGGATTGGTAGCCAGTCATGTCTCTCGAAATCGTTATTCTCGCGGCCGGTCAAGGCACCCGCATGCGTTCGGCGCTGCCCAAGGTCTTGCACCCGGTTGCCGGCAATTCCATGCTGGGCCATGTTATCCACAGCGCCCGACAACTTGATCCACAGCGTATCCATGTGGTGATCGGTCACGGTGCCGACGCGGTGCGTGAGCGCCTGGCGGCGGATGACCTGAATTTCGTCTTGCAGGACAAACAACTGGGTACCGGCCACGCCGTGGCTCAGGCTGTGCCATTCATTACTGCCGATACGGTGTTGATTCTCTACGGCGATGTGCCGCTGATTGAAGTCGACACGTTGCAACGTCTGCTCAAGCACGTCGCGCCACAACAACTGGGCCTGTTGACCGTCGAGCTGGATGATCCGACCGGCTACGGCCGCATTGTGCGCAATGCCGACGGCCAGGTGACAGCGATCGTCGAGCAAAAAGACGCCAACGAAGCCCAGCGCGCGATTACCGAGGGCAACACCGGGATTCTTGCCGTGCCGGCCGAGCGCCTGGGCGACTGGATGAGTCGTCTGTCGAACAACAATGCCCAGGGCGAGTACTACCTGACCGACGTGATCGCCATGGCCGTAGCCGATGGCCTGGTCGTCGCCACCGAGCAGCCGCTGGACGCCATGGAAGTGCAGGGCGCCAACGATCGCCGACAACTGGCCGAGCTGGAGCGCCACTATCAATTGCGCGCCGCCCGCCGCCTGATGGCTCAAGGCGTGACCCTGCGCGATCCGGCTCGTTTTGACGTACGCGGTGAAGTCAGCGTGGGGCGCGACGTGGTCATCGATATCAATGTCATCCTCGAAGGCAAGGTCATCATTGAAGATGACGTGGTCATCGGCCCGAACTGCGTGATCAAGGACAGCACCCTGCGCAAGGGTGTGGTGATCAAGGCGAACAGTCACCTCGAAGGCGCGGTGATGGGGGAAGGCTCCGACGCGGGTCCGTTTGCCCGCCTGCGCCCGGGCACTGTGCTGGAAGCCCGTGCCCATGTGGGTAACTTCGTTGAACTGAAGAATGCCCACATGGGCGAGGGCGCGAAGGCGGGCCACCTGACCTACTTGGGGGACGCTGAAGTCGGCGCCCGCACCAACATTGGCGCCGGTACCATTACGTGCAACTACGATGGCGCCAACAAATGGAAAACCGTGCTGGGCGAAGACGTCTTCATTGGCTCCAACAACTCACTGGTGGCGCCTGTGGATATCTCCAGTGGGGCGACCACGGCTGCTGGTTCGACCGTTACCCAGAATGTGGATAACGGCCAATTGGCCGTGGCACGCGCCCGCCAGCGCAACATCGACGGCTGGAAGCGTCCGGTGAAGATCAAGAAGCCCTGAAGTTATCCACACATGCTCCTTGGTGGGAGCGAGCTTGCTCGCGATAGCGGTTTGTCAGATAGAACGTTCTAACTGAACCACCGCTATCGCGAGTGAGCTGCCACATTCGATTTCTGAATTTTTCTCTTGGCGCCTTGACGATATCGCTGCAATAGGTTTTGATTGCTTGCGTTATCTTTCGAATCGAAACTTAGGCCGCCATGTCCAAGCGCAACACACCACAACGTCGCCACAATATCCTCGTCCTGCTTCAAGAGCAGGGCGAGGTCAGCGTGGACGAATTGGCCAAGCGCTTCGAAACCTCCGAAGTTACGATTCGCAAGGACCTCGCCGCCCTGGAGACCAATGGTTTGCTGTTGCGTCGTTACGGTGGCGCGGTACCAATGCCTCAGGAGCTGGTGGCGGATAACGCCCAGAGTGTCTCCAAGTTCAAACACGCCATTGCCGGGGCCGCCGTGAAGCGGATCCGCGAGCATGCGCGCATCATCATCGACAGCGGCAGCACCACGGCGGCCATGATTCCTCAACTCGGCAATCAGCCGGGGCTGGTGGTGATGACCAATTCCCTGCACGTCGCCAGCGCCTTGAGCGAGCTGGAGCACGAGCCGGTGCTGTTGATGACCGGTGGCACTTGGGACCCGCATTCGGAATCCTTCCAGGGCCAGGTCGCCGAGCAAGTGCTGCGTTCCTACGACTTCGACCAGTTGTTCATCGGTGCCGACGGCATCGACCTGGCGCGCGGCACCACCACTTTCAACGAACTGCTGGGCCTGAGCCGTGTGATGGCTGAGGTTGCACGCGAAGTGATCGTGATGGTGGAGGCCGATAAGATCGGCCGCAAGATACCCAACCTGGAACTGCCGTGGAGCAGCGTCCATACCCTCATTACCGATGATCGCCTGCCCGTGGAGGCACGCGACCAGATTCAGGCCCGCGGCATCAATCTGATCTGCGCACCTGTCAGCCAGGAGAAATAACATGTGTGGAATTGTCGGCGCCGTTGCTGAGCGCAACATCACGGCCATCCTGCTTGAAGGCCTCAAGCGTCTTGAATACCGCGGCTACGACAGTGCCGGCGTGGCGGTATTCACCCAAGACGCAAAACTTGAGCGTGTGCGGCGCCCGGGAAAAGTCAGCGAGTTGGAACGGGCACTGGACGCTGAGCCGCTGATCGGTCGCCTGGGTATCGCCCATACCCGCTGGGCCACCCATGGCGCACCGTGCGAGCGTAACGCCCACCCACATTTCTCCGGCGACCTGGCGGTGGTGCACAACGGCATCATCGAGAACTACGAGGCCTTGCGCGAACAACTCAAGGCACTCGGCTATGTGTTCACCTCGGACACCGACACCGAAGTCATTGCCCATTTGCTCACCCACAAGCTCAAGGACCTGGTGGACCTGACCGTAGCGCTCAAGGCCACGGTCAAGGAACTCCATGGCGCTTATGGCCTGACGGTGATCAACGCCAAACAACCGGATCGCCTCGTGGCGGCCCGCAGTGGCAGCCCGTTGGTGATCGGCCTGGGCCTGGGGGAGAACTTCCTGGCTTCCGATCAACTGGCGCTGCGCCAGGTCACCGATCGCTTCATGTACCTGGAAGAAGGCGATATCGCCGAGATCCGCCGCGACAGCGTGCAGATCTGGGACCTTGACGGCAAGGAAGTCGAGCGCGAGGTGGTGCAATACCGCGACGGCGCCGAAGCCGCCGACAAAGGCGAGTTCCGGCATTACATGCTCAAGGAAATCCATGAACAACCGGCCGTGGTGCAGCGCACCCTCGAAGGCCGTCTGAGCCAGGATCAAGTGCTGGTGCACGCCTTCGGTCCGCAAGCCGCCGAGCTGTTCGCCAAGGTGCGCAATGTGCAGATTGTCGCCTGCGGCACCAGCTATCACGCCGGCATGGTCGCGCGTTACTGGCTCGAAGAGCTGGCCGGTATCCCCTGCCAGGTCGAAGTCGCCAGCGAGTTCCGCTATCGCAAAGTTGTCGTGCAGCCCGACACCCTGTTCGTGACCATTTCCCAGTCTGGCGAAACCGCGGATACCCTGGCTGCCCTGCGCAACGCCAAGGAGTTGGGCTTCCTCGCCAGCCTGGCGATCTGCAACGTCGGCATCAGCTCGCTGGTGCGCGAGTCTGATCTGACCCTGCTGACCCAGGCCGGTCGGGAAATCGGCGTGGCGTCGACCAAGGCATTCACCACGCAGTTGGTGGGCCTGCTGTTGCTGACGCTGTCCCTGGGCCAGGTGCGCGGCACGCTGGGCGAGGGCGTCGAAGCCAAGCTTGTCGAGGAACTGCGTCGCTTGCCGGCTCGCCTGGGTGAAGCCTTGGCGATGGACAGCACCGTGGAAAAAATCGCCGAGCTGTTCGCCGAGAAGAACCACACCTTGTTCCTGGGTCGTGGTGCGCAATTCCCGGTGGCAATGGAAGGCGCCCTGAAGCTCAAGGAAATTTCCTATATTCACGCCGAGGCGTATCCGGCCGGTGAACTCAAGCACGGCCCGTTGGCCCTGGTGGATAACGACATGCCGGTGGTCACCGTGGCGCCGAACAACGAGCTGCTGGAAAAGCTCAAGTCGAACCTGCAGGAAGTACGCGCCCGTGGCGGCCAATTGGTGGTCTTCGCCGATGAGAAGGCTGGCATGACCAACGGCGAAGGTACCCATGTGGTACACATGCCGCACATCCACGACATCCTGTCGCCGATCCTCTACACCATCCCGCTGCAATTGCTGTCGTACTACGTGGCGGTGCTCAAGGGCACCGACGTGGACCAGCCGCGGAATTTGGCGAAGTCTGTGACGGTGGAGTGAGTTTCAGGCGGGCTGCTGGGCTCATGGTTTTCAACAATAAAGATTGACACAAAACAATAAAGTTTGACACGCATGAACATAGATTGACACAAGGCTCAAACCCCCGTATCTACGGGGGTTTTCCTTTCCAGGCTTTCCCTTTGGTCTGGATTCATCGCTTCAACTTTCAGCGGGTGTAGTCTGGAAAATGTTTTGAATGCGGCCGCTTTGGCGGTCGTGTCCTTCTACGACTTTTTCTCGACGCGAGGTGAAGCGGTCCGCATCGACTGAGGAGGCGTGGGTTGCGAGGTCGTAAATTTGCATCACAGCAGGACATTGAACGGCACATTGCAAATGGATTTGGCGAAGGCGCCGGGGCAAGCTACGTGCCTTGGCTGCGGGTACAAGATGTCCCGTCGATAGGTCGTTCGCACAAGATTCAAGGTGTGAAGATCGAGAGGATTCATCACCTCCTGTCAGATCTCGAGCGTTCGTACTTCCTTGTGTGTGAATTTTCTGAAGACATCGTGGATATACGGGAGCAATACCCTTTACTACCCACAGAGCGTGCGCAAGCGATAGCGTCGGCGATAGATGTACGCTATCCAAGATACCCTAGAACAACACTGCCTTATGTGATGACAACAGACTTCCTCTTAACTGTTCAGGACCCGAGCGGAAACTTCAAATCGGTAGCTAGGACGGTGAAGTATCGTTCCGATTTAATTGGCAACGGAAGTAAAAGAACGCTTGAAAAACTTGAAATTGAAAAGCGCTTTTGGGAAAGCCAAGGTGTAGATTGGAAAATCGTAACAGACGAGTTTTTTACACGAGATTTTATAAAAAATCTCGGACTAGTCAGGAGATACTCGAAGCTCTCTCGTGACCTAATGAAAGTGCCGTTGCATTCGAATTTTATTGAATGCTTGGTAAACAGCCGGGAATATTCATGGACCTTGGCCACCTGTCTAAGAAAAATAGCATCACTTCTGTCCATTTCCTATATAGACGCTCAAGCAATTTTCTTTCATCTGGTTTGGAACAAGATACTGAAAATAGATCTGGTTAACACTCCTCTCCATCTTACTGGTCTAGTTCCTGACTTCGAAGTTTCCCCGAGCCCTGTCCAAGTATCGTTGAAGGAGAAGATGTCATGACTGTTCTCGTTAATGACGTTTTCGAGCCTGTAACCGATCTGTCGGTCATCGCTACGATAGCCAGGCTCCTGTACCAGGATGAAACGCATGACTTAGCAGTTGTGATGGATCTAGCTGACCCACCCCGGCAGCCATACGCTGTGGGTCTGGAGGAGCTTCGTCGATCGTTGGCGTCTGGCCACACCAAGCCAGCAGCCATTGCCACGCCCGAGTTCATGCTTGTGCTTGAGGAACAGTTGGATGAGAGAGCCAAGCAAGGCCGGGACGAAAAGTGGGCCGTCATCGCCCCTCTGCTAGATCCTGAATACCCAGGACAAATATTTGTACGAGGTGAGTTAGGCCGACTTGTTAGCAAACGGGCGTCAGAGCTCGGAATCCAGCGGAAAACGATCTATCGGCTTCTTTACCGCTATTGGTTTTATGGTCAAGTTCGCAACTCATTGCTTAACAATTATGCGGCAGTAGGGATTGCCGATAGAAAATATGATCCGAGCAGGCCACCAGGGCGAAAGCCTAAATTTCAAGGCGTTCTTACTTCGCCTTCCAAGATGCTCAGTGCAGTTGATAAACGATGCATCCGTGTTGGATATGCTCTTTATGTAAGAGATAAGAAATCATCTATTTCGAGCGCATATGATGAAATGTTGAGACGATTCTACTCTGTTCGAGACATCTCTAAAAACAGTGAAGATGCGCTTCGTTTGTTGCCTGGTTCAGAGCTCCCCAGCTTGAGGCAGTTCCAGTATTGGGGACAGATTTTTTTCGACCAGATTGAAACCGAGCGTGGCCGTAAAGGGTTGAGGAGGTGGTTAAAGGATTGCCGTCCGCTTTCAGGTACCGTTCGAGATTGGCTGCGTGGACCCTGTCATCAGTTCGAAATCGACGCAACGATTGCCGATATTTATTTGGTCAACAGCTACTCTAGACGGATGCTCATTGGTCGGCCCGTCGTTTATATCGTAGTGGATAGTTTCTCCGGAATGATTGCTGGTCTCTATGTAGGATTAGAGGGCCCTAGTTGGAATGGGGCGAGACAAGCGCTGTTCAACGCGTTTACTTCCAAAGTCGAGTTCTGCGCTCAGAACGGCGTTGAAATCGATGCAGATGATTGGAATTGTCATCACCTGCCCCACCAGATTTATGCCGACCGGGGAGAGATGCTGTCACTCGCAGCAGAGGGGTTATCCTCAGGATTGGGAATTGAGATCGGCACTGCCCCACCTTATCGGCCTGATTGGAAGCCTATGGTAGAAAGTCGGTTTGGCATTTTGAATGATTTGACGGGTATCAGATGGCTACCTGGCGGGGTAGCTGCGCGGGACAAAGAGCGCGGCGAGCGAGATTACCGGCTCGATGCCACGCTGAACCTCAAAGAGTTCACCCAGATCCTCATCAATTGCGTGCTCCACTATAACCGGCACCATCGACAGCCTGACCGACTGACTCAAGCGATGATGAATGACGGCGTAGAACCTACGCCTAACGGTATATGGAATTGGGCCTGCGACAACGACCTGATCGAATCCAACAAGCGTCCAGACGAGCTGGTTTATCTCCACCTTTTACCGCGTGAGCGCGCGACCGTTCAAAAGGGCGGAGTGATGTTTCGCGGCATGCACTACGTGTGCGATATGGCCATAGAGAAAGATTGGTTTGCCAAGGCTCGCAAAGGGGGCGTTTGGTCAATAGAGTGTTGGTTCGATCCGAACTCTGCGGCACACATCTGGATTCAAGGAGAGGCCAAGCAGTTTATCCGTTGTGATCTTCGACGATCGGATGCCGGTTACGCGAATTACCGCTCGGACGAGATTTTTGATCTGCTCGAAGCCTATCGCCAAAAACCGCCTACTCGCCGTCGAGCTGAGCTGGAAAGCCGTGTGCAGCTTAGCGATCAGGTCCACCAGATCATCAGTCATGCGCTCGCAGAACGAAAACAGGAACCTGCTCCGCCTACTAAGGCAGAGGCCACTGGAAACATCCGCGAGAACCGCGCAGAAGAACGTCTCCGCGAGCGTGAAAATGCGGTTGTTCCTGAAGGCGTCAGGGTGGAGCCAGCTTCACTTCAATCTGAAACGACACAGAAAGCGCATGATTCATATGCCGGCGAGCGCACAGCGCAGGTTATCGATTTGCTCAAAAGAATTCGGCCAGGACAGGCAAAATGAAAGGTGCACAGACGTTTGCCAATTACGTCAGACAGGACATTAGTGAGTATGCGGGTAACCCGCTTATCGAAGCTTTGCCTCCGATATTGTCGGAGGCGGCGGCTGTTGAACTGATCTCGAACTTTCCTCAGCCGGTGGATCCGAAAGAGCTGACGCTCGAAGGAGCCACTCGAATCCACTGTATCGACAGGCTGAGAACCGTCGTACAGCCGTTCTTGCTACATCTGGAACTGGAGGCCCTGTTCTCACTGCTCATCCGTCGAGGGTATGTCGGGCGTAACCCGATGTCGCCCGCTACCGTCCGGCATTTGCATTCCTTATCGGGAGCTCAGCGTTACCACGATGCGTTCAAGTCCACTGCAGAAACGTTTACGGTCGTCGGCCTGAGCGGCATTGGCAAGTCAACGGCACTCCACGCCATCTTGAGCCTTTATCCACAGACAATCCGCCATGAGCGCTATGAGGGAAAGCAGTTTGTTCATACCCAAATCACATGGCTGAAGCTTGACTGCCCTCGGGATGGATCGCTGGCTGGATTTTGCCAGCAGTTTTTTTATGCGGTTGGTGACGCTCTGGGAGACAAGGACTACCACAAGCGCTACAGGCATCGAAACATCAATGATGCGCTGCAACAGATGGAGCAGGTGGCCAGCACGTTTTTCATCGGCGCCTTGTTGATCGACGAGCTGCAAAACCTCCACCTGGCGAAAACTGGTGGTAAGGAGAGCATGCTGAATTTTTTCCTGCACTTGGTAAACAACATCGGTATCCCGGTGGTTTTCAGTGGCACGAACTCGACGATTAGCCTGTTCTCAGAAGCCATGCGGACTGCCCGCCGAGTCTGTGGTGCTGGTACGCTCGAATTCAAACGATTCGAAAAGGATGATGAGGAGTGGCGGTTGTTGGTCGAAAATCTCTGGAGCTATCAGTGGTGCAAACAGACGGCTGAGCTGACCGACGAGATTTTTGACACGCTGTATGAGCACACTCAAGGCGTCACGGATTTCCTGGTCAAGCTGCTGGTATTGAGTCAGCGTTATGCGGTCCAGAGTGGCTCGGAGTGTTTGACTGCCGAGATCCTGGTGAAGGTAAGCAACTCAAAAATGCAGATTCTAAAGCCAGCCCTTTCAGCTCTGCGTAGCCGTGATCCGAAGCGGATGCGACAGTTTGACGATTTGCTGCCGATTGAGGATCAGCTGAGCGAAATGATGGTTTTCGATGGATTGACACGAGAGGATCGCCTTACCTTGCTTCGAAGCGTTGTATCCCGTGAGAAGCCGGCAGACCCATCTCCGACCATTCATGCGAAAGATCACCCATCGCCGATTGCTACTGCTGTGGAAAACTCAGAGGCTAAAGCGCTTAGCGAACATGACGCTCCCCTCGACGCTCTGCGCGCTGCGGGCTGGCTCAACGAGGACCTGTTTGAGTTCTCACCGATGTATCACAAAGCGTGAGTCGGAGGGGGGTGAAGTGCACCTTAAACTCCATTTCTTCCCCGCCGCGTTTCCCGACGAGACGCTGCACAGCGTGATTTCTCGTTATGCCCGCCTTTGTGGTGTTCGTAATTGCCAAGCAGCATTTGCCGGACTGAAATCGGCGGCAGCTTTTTCGCAAAATGTGGCATTCCCGAGTCACTTAGGGGATTTTGTCGATGCGCTACCCAGCGGTACCGAGCTATCGGTCGCCGAGGTCCTCATGCGCCACACATTATTACCCTACTATGCGCCTTTTTTGAGGATGAGCCAGGTCGAACACGCTCGGACGCTGATGACCGCTGATGGGAAAGGCTTGATGTTGAAGCTGGGCGTCAACGCGAGCCGTATTGGATTCGCCTCCCGAGTGCGGTTATGCCCAGAATGTATCGCACAAGATCAGGCTCAACGGGGAGTCGCTTACTGGCACAGGGTCCACATGCTTCCAGGCGTGCTGGTATGTCCGCATCACGGCACGTCACTCAGGATCCTTGATCCTCGCTGGTCCAGCCGCAGCTCTCGGCAACTCAATCTGCCCAATGATGAGAATGTGCAAGCACACACGGTACTTCTCGACACCCCGTTGCGGTGCCTGCCGCCGCTTCACGAAATAGCGTTGCGCTCACTTCAGGTCCTTGAGTCTGAAGTCACTGCTTTGTCGGCGGAGGCGGTGCGCTACACGCTTTTACAAAGGGCAACGCAGCTCAACCTTGCTTCTGATAACCATCGCTTGCACCTGCACATGCTGGCGCAGCACATGGCCGATTTTTTTGCCGCACTCCCGCGAGAATGGGAATTTTCTATACTCGGGGAAGTTCGTGCAGGTACACCCGCCTCATGGGTCACCAAGCTGCTTCGTACGCCTATAACCTCCCACCATCCGCTCAAATACATTTTATTGGCCGGTGCTCTAGGCATTGACATGGTGAGCTTGCTGCATGGTCAATGCCCTTTGAAACAGAAGATGGCGTGTGCCCCGAAAGCTCACATTCGACTTCACACGCGTCCTTCTGCGGTGATGCCTGGTGGAGGCCTGGACTGTTCCTCAACCGCTGTGTGGGAACATGCTCTTGAAGGAGCTGATGCCAAAAAGATCGCTGCCGTTCTAGGCGTTTCATCAGCGTATGTCTATCGTCACATCCGAAATGTACCCGGCGGGCAAGATGCTTGGAGAGAGGCACGATTTCACATTGAGCTATGCGCAAGACGCGCGGCTTTCGAGGCTGATTATCGAATTCACAAAGCACATGCATGCAGGGGGTATGCGTGGCTGTATCGCCACGATAGGCGGTGGCTTTCGGAGTTAACTGCAAACCCAAGCCCCCATCGTACGCCCCGTCTAAATAGCGCCGAAATGTTTGCTGCCCTCGATGAGAGACTGGCCGGCGAAGTCCGTCAGTGTGCCGACGCGCTTTATGGTCTTGCGGGTAAGCCCGTCCGCATTTCGCGTACGAGGATTGGTCGGGAGCTTCATGTTCTTTCTCGCTTCGAAAAGCAGCTCTGCAAGCTTCCTCTGTGTGCAGCAATGCTCGAAAAAGTATGTGAACCAATCGAAGGCTTTCACGATAGGCGTCTGCGATGGGCTAGACGCCAATTGCTCTCGGAGGGCAAGCCTGTATCACGTTCTTCGCTCTACCGGGTCGCGAGCATTCGACCCATACTGTAATCCAGCTGGGCATTCCCCCTCCATCTAAAAAAGTTCTAAATCAATTCACCATATACCCATTATTTTTCTGTTAATGAAAAAATTCCCCTTCAGAATAGGTCCGGCGTACGCTGGATCATCACGATCAGCATGTAAACGTACTAACCCGCGATCAACCGAAATAGTTTTGCCGGCATGGGCTGACCTACGCGGGGTTATCGATACGTGTTTTGTATTCGAGGAATACGGGCGCGGCAGGATTTAGATGAATTCACTACGATTCAAAGTTGAGCGGCTTTGCATTTTAAATCCAGACCGGATACAGAATTTTAGGGGTTGCATATATACTGCCCCGGATGCACATTCTCTTCGAGCCCTACCTTTAATCGGTAAATGATGTCTGATCTATTATTTTTCCCCGTTTCGATGCCGGATGAAATGCTTTACTCTCGTGTCACCCGATATCACTATCTGTCAGGTAACAGAACCGCGACGGAAACCTATCGCGATTTGTTCGCATCGAAACCCTTTTGCATTGGTGGCATCGTACCCAAGCAGATCGAGAGTCTCGCGCACAGGCTGCCGGGGCAATCGGAGAGCAATCTCGCAGAGTTGATCAGAAGCAATACTACTTTTCCTGCTTACCGACCGTTTCTTGGGGTTAAGCAGGGGCCAGAGAACAACGTAGGGCCACTGGGTTATGACGGGGTGGTACGAGTGCCCCGCAGAGAAGAGTCCACCCATGGCAAGGCTAAGCTATGTCCTACCTGCGTTCAGGAGGATTTGATCGATCGGGGTTCTGCCTACTGGCATCGGTCTCACCAGATACCCGGTGTTGCCGTCTGTTGGCGTCATGGCGACGCATTGATTCATGCCTGCCCCGAGTGCTCTCGCCCGTTCTACCGAAAATTGAAGCTACTTCCCAATCTGACTGAGCCATGTGCATGCGGCTGGAGCCCCTTAAACAGCGCAGCGACTCACAAGGGCTCAAAAATGGAACAGAAAGTCGCCCTGTTCGCGCACGATATCCTGCAACGCAATATCCCTCCGATAGGCAGTACGGTATTAAGTTCGTGCTACGTCCGCCAATGCAAGAAACGCGGATTCATTTTCGGAAAAAATGCAGGTATCGCAAAACTATTCGACAGCATCCAAAGCGCTTACGGCGATGAGCTTTTGGCGCAGATTGATCCAGCCTACAATACCGGAAAGCATGAGCAATGGATCCGGCTCAAATCAGACAAAGGTCAGCTAAATATGCCGCTCGCGCGGCATTTGATCATTGCTCTTCATTTGTTTTCCAGCGCAGATGGCTTTGAAGAGGCTCTGAAGAATGAGTCTATCCTGCTGAGTGCCGCTGTTTCACCGCGAGCGCCCAAAGTCGAAGAATCGCGTCTTAGCCAAAAAACTAGATATCGCCAAAAAATCGAGTTGCTTTTAGCGCTACGTACCGATGCCGATATCGAGTACCTCTGGAAGAAGGCGTACAAACCTACGCAATGGATTCTAGAAAATGATAACGCATGGTTAATGGCAAAACTCCATGCACCTAAAAAAGTTACAGTTAAGGTCGAAAAGTCCGTCGACTCAAGAGACGACGCCTATGCAGCCCTTATCGAAGCGGGCGTAGATGAGCTGTATAAAGTTACGAAAGATCCGAAGAGAGTGAACATTCGGAATTTGCAATCGCTGCTCCCAGGTTCGTTACCTCATGAGCTGGATCTACGCATGCAGAGGTTCCCTCTTACGTATCAACAGATCAAGATTCATCAGGAGTCAGTATGGCATTTCCGTCTAAGAACTTTGGTGTGGACTGTCTCTGAACTCATCAGGATGAAGCTCCCCGTGAATTACTCGACGGTAAGATTGACCTCAGCGGTATCAAGCAAGGTTTTCCTGGTTTTTTCCAGTTTCTTCGAGTGGGATCTGGAAAGTCTGGCAAGAACCGGGGTCGACGCGGAGGCCCTGCTCAGGTCTACCGGCGTATCGAGGAGTTGGGAGGGACCGCCGGTTCAAATAAGCTTTTGAGGGCATCTTTGTTCCGTCAGCGTCTGCCAGCCTTTGGTGTTAACAAAAATCCCATCTGGCTTGAAAGCGTAAATGCGGGGTAGCGTCCACCTTTCACATTAGTAACCTTCGCGGCAGCTTTCTGAAAGCTTTCACTTGTTACTCTTTAACTCAGTAAATTGAGCTTTAGGAGAAAATCATGAAAGCAATGACAGCAGTGAAAGCGTTTTGCGCCGCTTCGATTTTGACCTTATCTTCATTAGCCATGGCTGAAGGAGGCGGTGACCGCGTGTATGGTCGAATGATGCAAGAGAACCAACAAGCAATGGAACAATATGCCTCAAGGAATGGCAAGACTCCTCCTGAAGTTGTTCATTATGAATATGGTATGAACCTCGACATCCAGAAGGTCGTCAGTGTCACGCAAGCCAATAAAACCTGTGGGGTTGCTCCTTCACGCATGACCTATGAAGACTCTACGGGCAAGCTTAACACCGTGGAATATAAGGTCATGGCCGACAACTGCACCCATGGAAGCTAGACAATGAAAATTATTTAAGAACTGCATAATTTTCCTTTGTCCGAAACTAGCTTACTGCTCGCTGACCTACAAGTAATTTTCAGGAAAGGCTGAAGTTATCCGTTTTATGAAATCATATCCGTCAGCTGGAGTGTTTCTAACGTACAGTAAACAATTGCTCGACCACCTGATACATCCCGCCTCCTTGTTTTTCCTTTGGTTTGGGAGGCGGTTTAGGCGCCCTCGTGGCGCCTTTTTTACGTCGAAATGAGCTATGTCCTCTGCATGGCCATGACCCTCACCATGCAGGAGCAAGATTAGAAGATCAGTTTTCGGGGTATGCAGCAACGACGTGGTCTGTGCCTGCCTTTGACAAGCCGATTACCTTATACGCGTCATGTTTCCCGTCCACTTCCATTCCTGGGGAGCCGGCCGGCATGCCTGGAACGGCAATCCCGAGCAGGTCATCACGTTTGCTCATCGCAATGATTTGCTCGGCGGGCACGTGACCTTCAACAAACTTTCCGTTGATGGTTGCTGTGTGACAGGACGAGAGCTCAGGAGAAATCCCGAGAATGCGCTTGATCGCGCTCATGTTGGTTTCCACGTGATCAACGACGGTAAAGCCGCTCGCTTCAAGGTGCTGGATCCATTTCTTGCAGCACCCGCAATTAGCGTCGCGATGTACATCGATCGTCAATGGCTCTGCTGCGTGACTGGCTGAACTGATGAACAGAGCGACGAGAGCAGCGAGACGAAGTGCCCGTCTGCGACGAAGAGAGTTATTTCGCATGGGTATGTTCCTTCCCATCAGTATGTGTATGTGCTTTGGGCTGTACGGTTGGAGTCGGGGCCGCATCATCTGAAGCTTCCCCACCCTTATGATCGGCGTGGTCAGCAGGCTCATTTGCAGACGGCGCTGCGGAGGGGCCATGGGCATGTGCCGTGTTTTTCTCGTCATCATGAGCGCGGACTTCCGCCCTTTGGTTGGCAGCACCTGCGCCACTTTGCCCCTGGGTCGTTCCATGCTGACCCTCATGGTTATGCATCACGCTTTCGCCACCACCGTGTTGATGGCCACCGCTACTCGTGATCAGAGCTTTATATTGCTCTGCATCCAGTGACGGGAGTTGCTGGAGAAATGCGACCATCCCCCATATGTAGGGATCGGCCATGCTTTTGCCCCACGCGGGCATGCCGGTGGATTTAATGCCGTGCTTGATGATCCAAAAAGCTGCGGCTGGGTGCCCATCGACGCCCAGTTTCGAAAGGTTCGGAGGTGCGGGGTAAAGGCTGTTACTCAGTTCGGTGCCTGTAAGGCCCGGAGCCAAATGGCAACCGACACACATCGAGTTGTAGTTGCCAGCACCTTCACGGATGAGGGCTTTTTGGCTCAGGTCGGGGACCTGAATGTCGCGCGAGCGCACTTCGATCGAGCGATCCCGAGCAATAGAAAGTAGTGCGTAGACGGGGGCAGAGTGGGGATCATCTGCCCCGACATTGATCACGCCGAAATACACCACGCCGGCAGCCGCTGCTACGGTGGCCAGACCAGCAGCTATCAGCGCCTTCAGTGTAATCTTCATGCCCGGTTCTCAGAACCACATCCGGATACCGGCGACAAAGCGTGCCTCGCTGGCATCTTCACCTTCCTCACGTGCAAAGTCTGCCGTATTGCCATAAGAACGGCTCCAACTCACCCCGATATAAGGGGCAAATTGGCGGACAATCTCATAACGCAATCGGAGCCCCACTTCGGTGTTGGCTAGTCCGGACCCGATGCCGCGCTGAGGGTCATTCTTCCCATAAAAATTGACCTCGGCCGTCGGCTGCAAGATCAATCGATTCGTCAGCAGAATGTCGTAATCGCCTTCCAGCCGAGCAGCCGATTGACCGTTCTCACCGATGTAGGCAGTCGCTTCGGCCTCGAAGTTATAGAGGGCCATGCCCTGAATGCCAAGTGCGGCCCAGGTTTGAGGGGACCCTGGTTTGAAATCCTGTCGTACACCGGTGACGACGTCCCACCACGGTCCGATGGAGTGCCCCCAGAGCGCGGATAATTCAGCGCTTTCCGTCACGCCATTGGTACGTTCGCCTTCCGAGCGCAACCACAGCCGATCAATGTCACCGCCGATCCATCCTTTCGCATCCCAGGCCAACGCACTACCGTTGTCAGCATCCTGGTATTCAAACTTATCCAGCAGCATGAAAGAGTTGATTGTTTTGTCGTGGACACCATGACCAGCGACATCTGGAAAGGCGGCTGCACGGTCAGCATCGGTAAGTACGGGGACAGGGGTTCGACTGGTTGTCGGCGTCCCTTCATCCATACTTTCCATGCCGGTCATTTGACCGTCGTCCATTTTCATCTTGCTGTGGTCCATAGCCCCCATGTTGCTATGGTCCATCGCTCCCATGGAGCCATGGTTCATCTTGGAGTGATCCATCTCTTCAGCGGCGTGAGCCACGGCAAAGAAGACAGGACTCGTAGAAACTGCCAATACCATCAACGTTGGGCGTAAAAAATTCCTGGTCATGATCTCAATCCGCCTTCTTGTTTTCTTGGTCATGATCCATCGACTCATGGCGCATCTTGGTATGAGGCATCGTCGCGTGATTCGGCGTTGCCTCGTTTGACGTGGTCGCAGTCTTGTTCGGCGCATCCGCAGAAGTAGCAGGTAAATGATCACCACGTTCTTCGACTGCCAATGCTACGCAGGAGAATCCACCCATCAGGCCAAAGGCAAAGAGGCAACCGACCAGCGATTTACGATTTAGGTGTGTGCTCACAGATCGTCTCCTTTACTCATCAACCCGTACTTCACGGAACATGCCCATTTCCATATGGAAAAGCAGGTGGCAGTGATAGGCCCAGCGACCTAAAGCATCGGCGGTGACTCGATAGCTGCGCTTGGTACCCGGTGGCATGTCGATTGTGTGCTTACGTACCATGAACTTGCCGTTTTCATCTTCAAGGTCGCTCCACATTCCATGAAGGTGGATGGGGTGCGTCATCATGGTGTCGTTTACCAAGGTGATGCGAAGACGCTCCCCGTACTTGAGACGAAGGGGTTCAGCATCAGAAAATTTGATGCCGTTGAAGGACCAGGAAAACTTTTCCATGTGACCGGTCAGATGCAGCTCAATGGTGCGATTGGGCTCTCGGCCATCAGGGTCTTGAAAAGTGCTCTTGAGATCTGAGTAAGTGAGCACTCGTCGACCGTTGTTCCGCAACCCGATACCTGGATCGTTCAGTTTTGGCGTTGGGTTCATGGCCTGCATGTCAACCAACGGGTTGTTGGTTTCGGACGCTGGGTGAGACTGCATCTCGCCTCCCATACCGCCCATCCCTGCCATCTGGCTGTGATCCATGCCGGCCATGCCGGCCATGTTGGACATGTCGCCTTTGTCCATCCCCGCCATCTTGCTGTGGTCCATGCCGGCCATGTTGGACATGTCACCTTTGTCCATACCTGCCATCTTGCTATGGTCCATGCCGGCCATGTTGGTCATGTCACCGCTGCCCATGCCGGTCATCCCGGTCATGTCACCTTGGTCCATTCCCTGCATCTTGCTGTGATCCATGCCAGCCATACCTGACATGTCACCCTGTTTCATATCGCCGCCGCCCATGCCAGCCATGCTGCCATGGTCCATGCCAGCCATACCGCCCATGCCCATGTCATCCATGGTCAACAGCGGACGCGGATCGATCGCCGGTACCGGTGCTTTCAGTCCTTCACGAACTGCCAAGGTCCCCCGCGCATAGCCGGTTCTATCCATAGACTGGGCAAAGATTGTGTAAGCCTCCTCGGTGACAGGCTCAACAATCACATCATAGGTTTCTGCCACGGCGATTCGGAATTCATCGACACTGACTGGTTGGACATATTGGCCGTCGGCCGCCACCACGGTCATTTTCAAACCCGGAATGCGAACATCGAAATAGCTCATCGCTGAGCCATTGATAAAGCGCAGGCGTAGCTTCTCGCCAGGCTTAAAAATACCGGTCCAGTTGCCGTTCGGCGCTTGGCCATTCATGAGGTAGGTGTAGGTATCCCCGCTGACGTCTGCCAGATCAGTTGGGTTCATTTTCATTTCGGCCCACATTTTCCGGTCGGCGACGGCAGCAGACCAACCTTGCTTGCTGACGTCGTCGATGAAGTCGCCCACGGTACGTTTGTGGTGGTTGTAGTAGTCCGATTGTTTCTTGAGTTTGGCCATGACGCGACCAGGATCCTCATCGGTCCAGTCAGTCAGCATAACCACATAGTCGCGATTGTATTGAAACGGCTCAGGCTCTTTCGAATCGATGACTATTGGCCCGTAAACACCTGCCTGCTCTTGCAACCCAGAATGGCTGTGGTACCAGTACGTGCCGTTTTGATGGACCTTGAACTTGTATTCGTACATGCCGTCGGGCGCGATGCCGTGGAAGCTCAAACCCGGTACGCCATCCATGTTGGCAGGCAAAATAATGCCGTGCCAGTGGATGGAGGTGTCTTGGTCCAGACGGTTCTTCACGCGCAGAGTGACCGTCTCCCCTTCGCGCCATCGCAGCAAAGGCCCCGGTAACGAGCCATTGATGGTCATGGCTGTGCGCGGCGAGCCAGTGATGTTTACCGGCGTTTCACCAATAAACAGATCGAATTCGTTGCCGGTGAGGACGCTCGGCAGGCCTGGACTGGTCACTGCCCATACAGGAGTGCGCCACAGACCAAGGCCGCCAAGGATGCCGCCGGCGGCCAGGCCTTTAACGAATGTCCGTCTAGAGGGTTTGGAATGCATGCCGTTTATTTCCGATCAGTCAAAAGGGAGCCGTTCAAATCAACCCGTGAGTAGGCAAGATGAGCTTCGCTTGCCGAAAAAAAGACGAATTTTTCATTGCAAGCGAGCTCAGAAATTGCCACATCTAAACCACCTTCGTGATTACATTTCTGTCAGCTTGGCCGCGTGCCCAATCGTTCAGCAGTTTTTATGATCCATCGCTTTGGCTTTGCTTTCAGCGACAGGCGGTTGAGCGCTCTGCGTTTGAGCTACTTGGTACGATTCCATCGAATTCGTCCTGGCCACTTCCATACGTGCGAAAGTCCGGTCACCGCCGCCTTCAGCCATGGCCAGAGTGGAAACAGTCAGCGCTGCGACGACGAACAAGGTTTTGATGGTGTTCATATGGGCTATCTCAGGTGTGTGAAAATATCCCCTCTGAATCACATCATGGATTGGACTCTTTGGGGGTGAGCAATAGGCTCAGTTGGACTATAAGAGACATCCCCTGTCAGGAAGCTTAGGCCAAGATTACAGTTGTGTCAGTTTGGGATATTTTTCTTGATCGAATATGAGATTGAAGTGTAATCATTGCTTGGTTTTCGTTAGCTCTTACGGAGGCGATGCTTTTAGGTCTCTGCATTAAAATTAATAGAAGACTTGTATGCGCTGCTGCAAGCTGAGTGTCGATGAGCAAAAAGATAGTAATACCACCGAGGGTAATTAATTGTGAGTATTAATTTTGAGAAAGCATTAGGCTTCGCAGAAAGAGCGTTAGTTTATCGCGGCCAAAGAGCTGAGATCTTGAGTAACAATATCGCCAACGCTGACACTCCGAACTTCAAAGCCCAGGACTTGGATTTTTCTGCTGTGCTCGCCAGCCAAACAAAAGAACCTGCTACCACTGCGTTTTCTTTGAAAACAACAAACGCAAAGCATTTTCTTAAGAAAGAATCGGCAGTGGCTGTGTACGGGCGCGACTTGCTTTACAGCACACCGGCTCAACCTGCCTTGGACCAAAATACTGTCGATCAGCAGGTCGAGGTCGCAAAATACACGGAAAACGCGATACGTTTCGATGCCGCTTTTACTCGGTTAAATGGAGCATTCAAGGGTTTGCTCAAAGCTCTGCGCGGTGACTAGCAGCGTAGGCGCATGCGAGCCAACTTTGGCCGATACAGCGGCTCAGGTACTTTCGGATTCAAAGGTATTCACCTCCAGACGACGCTCTACTCAGGAACAGGAGTCTCCGTTCAACGGCTGATCTTGGAAGGAAAACCAACCGCCTCCACAGCTTTACGAAGCTGTTCCGCGTTTTCGCTACTTTCAACACTCACCTTCCCGGTTGATCGATCGACGGAGACCGTAGCGTTGTTGTCCAGTGCCTGGATCGCTCTGGTGATTTTGCCGACGCAGCTGCCGCAACCAATGCCTGATACATCTAAGACGACCATGTTAATTACCCTCGTGCTGAGCGGTGTCTTTTCCCCGCAACGACAGCATCGACGTTGACACCATGGCAAGGTCAACGATTATCTGATCAAGTTCGTGAGCGTCATCGACGCTCAGTCAATTCGACTATTCCTCAACCTCAATGCATTGAATACTACAGATGCAGAACTGACGCTCATGGCTATAGCAGCGATCATTGGCGACAGGAGGTGCCCCGTCAATGGATAGAGCAAACCAGCGGCAAGAGGTATACCCATTGAGTTGTAGAGAAAAGCGAAGCCCAAATTCTGGCGCATGTTTTTAACTGTGGCGACTGAAAGAGCTCGTGCTCGTAAGATCCCCATCAGGTCACCTTTTACCAGCGTGAGTTGCGCGCTATTCATCGCCACGTCAGTCCCCGTTCCCATGGCTATCCCGACATTTGCTCGCGCTAGGGCCGGAGCATCGTTGATCCCGTCACCCGCCATGGCCACTTTTCGCCCGTGTTGCTGTAGATCTGCCACCAGGCGCTCCTTGTCATGGGGTTTGACTTCACCGTGGACCTCTTCAATCCCCATTTCCCTGGCGACAGCCCGAGCGGTAGTAAGCCCGTCCCCAGTAGCCATGATGATTTTCACGTTGTGAGCCTTAAGCTTGGTGACGGCCTCTTTTGAGGTTGGCTTGATCGGATCTGATACGGCCAACAGTCCTGCCAATGCGCCGTCGACTGCGAGGTAGATAATACTAATGCCGTCAAGTCGCAACACCTCAGCGCGCTCTTGTAGGGAGTTGGTGCTCACGCCTGCGGCTTCCATCAACGCTGTGTTCCCCAGCTGGAGCTTTTTGCCATCGACAACGCCACTGACCCCGATACCCGAATCAGACTCAAAGGATTCGGGCTTGGTGAGCTTGATGTTCTCGGCTCGGGCGTGATCGACGATCGCATGTGCTAAAGGATGCTCGCTACCTTGATCAAGGCTGGCAGCCAAGTGAAGGACGTCGTCGGGATTGAAGGTGGGAGTGGCTTCCACGCTGTGAAACACGGGCCGTCCCTCTGTCAGGGTGCCTGTCTTGTCAACAATCAGCGTGTCGATTCTGCAAAGGCTTTCAATTGCACTGGCATCTCTGAACAAAACACCCATGCTGGCTGCCTTACCTGTCGACACCATGATCGACATAGGCGTAGCAAGTCCCAACGCACAGGGACAAGCGATGATCAGCACGGCGACAGCGTTGATTAGACCAAACACCCAACTGGGCTCAGGACCGAAAAGCCCCCAACCGATAAATGTCATTATCGCAATCGTGATAACACCCATCACGAAGTAGCCGGCAATCGAGTCGGCCATTCGTTGCATCGGCGCCTTGGAACGCTGAGCTCTCGCGACCATCTGTACGATCTGAGACAACATGGTTTCGGCACCGACCTTCTGCGCCTCCATTACCAGGCTTCCATGCGTATTAAGCGTGGCGCCGATCAGGCTATCTCCAGCTTTCTTCATTACCGGGACTGGCTCGCCAGTGAGCATCGACTCATCCACCGCACTTTCACCCTCAAGTACCGAACCATCAACTGGCACCTTTTCACCTGGTCTCACCCGTAAGTGGTCTCCCAGGTGCACATGGGTGAGAGGAATGTCTTCCTCCTGGCCACTGGCATTGATCCGACGTGCAGTTTTGGGCGAAAGGCCGAGAAGAGACTTAATGGCGGCGGAAGTTTGTGATCGGGCTTTGAGCTCAAGGATCTGGCCAAGCAACGTGAGCGAGATGATGACCGCTGCCGCTTCGAAGTAAACGCCGATACGTCCATCTTGTATGAAATTGGCGGGAAAACTTTCGGGGAAGAGCGTTGCTATGACGCTGTACAGATAAGCTGCGGCGGTGCCCAACCCAATCAGAGTCCACATGTTGGGACTGCGATTTTTAACCGAGGCCAGTCCCCTTACAAAAAAAGGCCATCCTGCCCACAAGGTCACGGGTGTCGCCAGAGCGAACTCAATCCAGTTTTGAGTCGAACCATGAAGAAGTTGTAACGAGTGACCCGCCATCGCGAGCACGGTTACGACCACGGTTAAGGGCAGCGACCACCAGAAGCGGCGATTGAAATCCCGGAGTTCAGGATTTTCTTCTTCATCAAGCGCCGGCATGACAGGCTCTAGTGCCATGCCACATTTAGGACAGTTACCGGGTCCGGTCTGCCGTATTTCAGGATGCATCGGGCACGTAAATTCAGCGCCCGTTTGTACCGCAGACTCGGGCGTTGTGCTGCCTGACTCGTCGCGCACCACGTGGCCACTGTAGCGCTCAGGGTCCGCTCGAAACTTCTCCTGGCATTTCAGGCTACAGAACCGATACGTCTGTCCCTGGTAAGTCTCAGCAAATTTACTCGACGAAGTGACTGCCATTCCACACACCGGGTCATGTAGATCAGCATCATCCCGGGAAGCAGCATGGGTGTGATTATGGTCGTGATGGCCAGATGTGGTAGGCATGTCTATTCCCCTTGTAAGGTGCTACTAGAAATGAGCATATTCAGTACAACGGTGATTTGCGGCGCCACAGTGGTGCGGTGATGTTTGCGCCCGGACCCAGGCTGAGTAAGCGTTGCTATGTTCCTTGCGACATAGCGTAGCCAACTCTTGCGTTGGGCCGGCAGAAACAGCCGACTCCGGTTTATTTCAGATCAAACTCGCCGACCATTCCCGATTGGTAATGCCCCGGCACGTTGCACGCAAACTGAAGCCCTGCACTGTCGTTGAAGGTCCAGATCAGCTCTTGGGTTGCGCCAGGCTCAATCAGGACACTGTTAGGGTCGTCATGCTCCATTGCCACCATCTTCATTCCGCCCATGCCGTGGCTCATGCCGCTCATCTTCCCGGTACCGGTAGGGCTCAGTGTTCCGTTCTCGAACATACTTGCCATTTCTTTCTGGTGTGCTACATGAGCAGCGGCTTTGCCGATGTTGAACTCATGCAGCAGCGAACCCTCGTTGTGTAGGACAAAGCGGACTGTTTCACCAGGTTTTACGTCGATGCTTTTAGGCTTGAAAAAAATGTCGCCCATCTCGACCTCTACCGTGCGGGTAACGTCAGAGGCCACACCAGGCTGGCCTATGTCGTCTTGTTCATGCCCTGCATTGGCCATAGCCGTGGCAGCGAAAAACAGGGTCATAGCTGCGATGAACGGGGTAGCGAGCGTAGTTTTCATGGTGACCTCAGGAATACGTGGGGAACATTGGCTATGCTAATGATGCTCAGCTGCCAGCTAACTGACTTGGGCATTACTTCTTTGTCAGTTTTATAAATAGATACGGCGTCCAATTGACGCCGCAACAAGATGCTGACAAGTACTTATCCAGGGGCGTTTATTGATGGTTTCCTGAAAGCATCAATTTGTGCTCGCGCTGCATCTGGCGCAAAACGTCATCGACGATTTTGTCGTGCTTCTCCATCCAGGCTAGATGCTGCTGCGGTGACATTGAGGCATCTGGGTGATCGTTGTGGAGTTGGCTCATGATGTCTCCAAGCATCTTCATGTGCTCTGCCATGTGGATGTGACGCTCTCCTTCAGGGGCTTGTTCAGCTTTCATCAACGTGGCTTCGGCCTTTTCGCGCAAACCTTCCATACGCTCAATCACACGATCTCCACCGCTTTCAGCCCACACAGAAGCCGAGACGAGTATCGAGCTTACAAAAAACAGCATTTTCAGGCGGTTCATAGGGTTAGCTCCTCATGAGGGAATCCGACTTCCATACGATTCATCGCTCAGAGGTCGGTCGAGCACCAATGAAGTGCTCATGTCTGAACCCTAGCCAGCACTCGCTGACATCTACCTGAAGCCAAGATTACTTTTCTGTCAGTTGCTGGTTGGCTGCCAGTTTTCGTTGCAGACTTCGCTTAACCATTATCTGAGAACGACCTCATGAGACTTCTTGTCGCTGAAGACGAACCAAAAATAGGTATCTATTTGCAGCAAGGGCTCAACGAGGCCGGGTTCAATGTCGACCGGTTCACGAATGGAAAAGAGGCGCTTCAGCACGCTTTGAGCGAAGCCTATGATCTGCTGATTCTCGACGTCATGATGCCGGGTTTGGATGGCTGGGAAGTCCTGCAGAAGGTTCGCGCTTCCGGGAAAGACGTCCCGGTGCTTTTTCTCACTGCCAGAGACCGCGTTGAAGACCGAGTGAAGGGACTTGAACTCGGTGCGGATGACTATCTGATCAAACCCTTCGCGTTTTCTGAATTGCTTGCTCGAGTCAGAACGTTGCTGCGTCGAGGTAGCAGCGCACCTTCGCAAACCTTTATGAAACTGGCTGACCTTGAAGTGGACCTGCTCAAGCGACGAGCCATCCGAGGAGGCAAACGCATAGACCTTACGGCCAAAGAGTTCGCGTTGCTTGAGCTTCTGCTGCGTCGTCGAGGGGAGGTGCTGCCAAAATCACTTATCGCCTCCCAGGTTTGGGATATGAACTTCGACAGCGATACCAATGTTATCGAGGTTGCAGTGAGACGGCTCAGGGCCAAGATAGACGACGATTTTGAGGTCAAGTTGATTCATACCTCAAGGGGAATGGGTTACATGCTCGATGCACCAGATTCGGAGTCGTGATGAACCGGATGTCCCTGACGACTCGTATGAGCCTGATGTTTATGCTCGCGGTAACGGCCGTGCTCACGGTCGCCGGACTCAGTTTCAATAACCTCAGCCGGCATCATTTCAAGATGCTGGATCAGCAGGCGTTGTACGAAAAACTCCATTCGACCCAGCGGATCTTGTCCGGGCTGAGCAACATCGATCAATTCAGCGAGGCTAAACCGGAGTTAGAAGCGCTGCTGGGCGCACACCGTGATTTGACTGCACTTATCATCGATGGCGACGGCAAGGTGCTGTTTGCGGATCCCGGCCCGGTCGACGTTCCGAAGGCCTTTCGCACAACCACAAACACAACCGTCTGGGAATGGCGGGAGCAAGAGCAGATGTTCCGTGGTGTGACTGCGCAATCCGTAGTGACGGGACAAGAAAAGCCATTAACTGTCATGTTGATTTTTGACGTGACGCAGCATATGTCCTTTTTCGAGACGCTCGAACGATGGTTTTGGATAGGGTTGGTGATCAGCGCATTGGTCAGTGCTGCACTCGGCTGGATGGTCGCTAGCAGTGGCATGCGGCCTATCCGCCAGGTCACACGGGTTGCTGCCTCCATGTCAGCAAAATCACTCAAGGAGCGTATTCCCCTGGCACCCGTTCCGAAAGAGCTTCAACAGATGGTGTTGTCGTTCAACGCCATGTTATCCAGGCTCGACGATGCGTTTGTCCGGTTATCCAACTTTTCGGCAGACATTGCCCACGAACTACGGACCCCCGTGAGCAACTTGATGACCCACACTGAAGTGGTGCTTTCAAGAAAAAGAAACATCGAGGACTACGAAGACAATTTGTACTCCAATCTTGATGACTTGAAGCGCATGAGCCGGATGATTGATGACATGCTTTTTCTGGCGAAGTCAGACAACGGTCTAATTACCCACGAGAACAAGCCAATAGACCTGGTGGCGGTCGTGGAAAAATTGCTTGAGTACTATCGCCTCTTGGCGGATGAACGCGGGATCGAGCTCAAGGTTTCAGGACGGGGGAGCGTGCGAGGTGATGTCCTTATGCTAGACCGGGCTATTTCAAATCTGCTCTCAAATGCGCTGCGCTATACCTATGAAGGGACGTCAATCAGTGTCGATATTCAGCACAAGGACGCGTCGGTAACGGTTGTCGTGGAAAACCATGGTCAGCCCATTGCCCCCGAACACCTTGAAAAGCTGTTTGATCGTTTTTATCGCGTGGACCCAGCGCGGCGAGAAGGAAGTCCAAGCAACGCAGGGCTAGGTCTGTCGATTACCCGATCAATTGTCGAGGCGCACAATGGCAAGATCTGGTGTACGTCAGGCGACGGAAAAACGGCTTTTCATCTTGAATTTCCGGCCGTCGATTCCACGGTTAGCTGAGCGACAAAACATTTGGGACCAACGGCGTCTTGGCGTTCTGCGTTTGCTACGCCTCTGCGAATTTGCGGAGCGAATTAACTCCCCGGTCCTGCGGTACGCTGTCTCTTTTCCAGCCCTTGCTACGCTCAACGATTAGATGCCAAAACTCGGATCAAGCTGACTGAAATGTAATCGAACAGTTTGTGATCGTGTGGCATCGTGTTCTCGCACTGTGACGTTAGGGCTAGCGAGTTTCTCCTGTTCAACTTGGCGAAGAGGACGGGGGCTCCGAGTTAATCAACAGTGGTTTTTTAACGAAATTAAAAACTAGTTCCTCCCAAAAAACCTCGAATCAACAGCGCTTGCTGTGAGGAGTCTTGCATGTCATTCCTTAAAACTACGTCCGTGGCGGTTGCAATCACTGCTGGTTTGCTTCTGAGTGCAGTGGCCCAGGCACATCCAAAACTACTTTCTTCCACTCCGGCAGAAGGCTCGGATGCGGCGGCTCCGTCGAAAATCGAACTGCATTTTTCTGAGAATCTCACCACTCAATTCTCCGGTGCAAAGCTGATCATGACCGACATGCCAGGCATGCCTAACTCACCCATGGGTGTAAAGGCCGCCGTCGCTGCTGGTGGTGATCCGAAAACGATGGTGATTACGCCGGCTGCCCCGCTGACCACCGGTACCTACAAAGTTGAATGGCGTGCAGTGTCTTCGGACACCCACCCGATCACCGGCAACTTTTCATTCAAAGTGAAATGATCCATGAGCGACTCATTAAATATCGTGGTTCGCTTTGCTCTCTATTTTGACCTGATGTTGTTATTTGGATTGGCCATATTTGGCTTGTACAGCCTCAGGGGAAAAGAGAGGGTATCGGGCACGGTCTTGAACTTTGAGTCGCTTCTTTACGGTACCTCTGTTGCAGGTGTAGCTCTGTCCCTTGCTGCGATGTTGTTGCTTGCAAAAGCAATGAGCGGTGTATCGGAGCTTATGGAGCTACATCATCACATTTTTGAAATGGTCATCATGGGCACCGATGTTGGGTTGACCTGGATGGTTCGGATAGCCGCCTTGGTGGGGGCAATTCTGGGCGTCGCGTTGAATAAACGATTTCCGACACCCAGCCTCTGGATCGTCACCGTCTGTGGAGCAATCGCGTTGGCCACGCTAGCCTGGACAGGGCATGGTGCCATGGACGAAGGCAGCCGCCGCTACTGGCATTTTCTCAGCGATATTTTCCATTTATTAGCGGCAGGTGGCTGGTTGGGTGCTCTAGCGGCCTTCGCCCTACTGCTGCGGTTGAAATCACTGAAGGGTGAAGAGGAAGCACGAATTCTTGCCCGCGTGCTGACTGGCTTTGAGTCGGCCGGCGGTGTGATCGTTGCGATCATAAGCGTAACGGGAGTCGTTAATTACCTTTTCATCGTCGGTCCCAACCTTGATGAGGTCATGCTGAGTACCTATGGTCAGTTGCTGTTTTTGAAGATCCTGCTCTTTGCTGGAATGATCGTTTTAGCCACGCTGAACCGCTTTCACTTAAGCCCGCTATTGGAGCGCTCAGTTCGCAATGGTCAATACTCTGTAGCGGTCAATGCCTTGCGCCGCAGCATGAAATTCGAATTCCTGATGGCAATCCTCATCATCTGTCTTGTCGCATGGTTAGGCACGCTAAGTCCTGAAATGGAAATGAGCGCGCAATAGAGGTTACTGGCAGCTAACCAAGAAGCCTAGAACGTGATTGTTAGCACCATTTCTACTGGCTACACTTCAGCCCATGACACGCTATCTACGGCTTTGCCTGATTTTCCTGATTAGCCTGGCGCTTCCCTTCAGCGGGATGGCGGGTGTTCAGGCGCCGACAGAGCCGTGCCCGATGCAAACCATGGGCATGGCGATGATGGACGGCATGGGCCAAGACTGCTGCCATGACATGAAAAGCCCAACCGAGCACGGTAAACCCTGTAAGCCGGGCCAGGAGTGCAAGACTGGCGGCATGCTGCAAGTCTCCATCATCAAGCCTCCGGTGACCCTGTCGAGCCCCCTCGAAGCGTCCATCTCCATAGATTCCCATCCTGTCCAAACTCCATCAGGGGTATGGCGACCTCCCCGCATTTGATTCCTGTACCACACTGAGCCTCATTCCGCGTCATGCGGGATGGCATATCTGCGCGCATGTCTCATGAGGCGCGCGGTGGATCATCACAGGAATCGTGACCATGAAATCCAAGTGCTATTGCACAGGGTGGCCCCTCGTGACCATATTGGCGGCAAGCGTACTGGCCTTGCCGAGTCTCGCTGCTGCATTGACACTCGATGAAGCTTTGCAGCTGGCTGAAAACAATGCGCCGTCGCTGACTGCACAAGATGCAAAAATTCGTGCTGCCAATAGTGCAGCCATCCCAGCCGGGGAACTACCCGATCCCAAGTTGCTGGTAGGTATACAGAACTATCCCATTGGGGGGCCGGATCGCTGGAGCATCGATCAGGACTTCATGACCATGCAAATGGTCGGCGTGAGTCAGGAAATGCCGAACAGCGCCAAACGAAAAGCCCGGATCGAGGTTGCTGATGCAGCCATTGACCGCGCTGCCGCCGAGCGTCAGGTCGAACGTCTGAAGGTTCGTCAGGCCACGGCGCTGGCCTGGATCAGCAGCTATTCCGTTGAGCGTAAAGACGCGCTGTTCCAGGACTTCTATAGGGAAAACCGCCTGCTGGCCGATACTGTCCGCGCCCAAATTGCCGGTGGCCGCGCTCAACCTGCTGATGCCGTCACGCCCAGACAAGAGGCGGCACAATTGGAAGAGCGGCAAGACGATCTCATTCGTCAAAGAGCGCAAGCCCGAGCGGCCCTGAAGCGCTGGATTGGACCAGCCGCGAACGATAAACCTCTGGGCAGCTTGCCTGAATGGCCTGTAGAAGCCTCTGGTTACTCTCATAAGGTTCAACATCACCCAGAATTGGCTGCGTTTGCACCAATGACCCGCGAAGCGCAGGCCAGGGTCCGCGAGGCCGAAGCGGAAAAGCGGTCTGATTGGAGCTGGGAAGTCGATTACCAGCATCGCGGCCGAGAGTTCGGCGACATGGTCAGCGTGCAATTTTCATGGGATCTACCGCTGTTTCCAGATTCACGACAAAACCCCAAAATTGCAGCCAAGCACGCGGAACTCAACCAGCTTGAGGCTGAGCGTGAAGTCCTTTCACGCGAGCACACCCAGCAACTAGAAGATCAGGTGGCCGACTATGAGCGCCTGAATCGCGCCGTCCATCGATCCCAGAGCAGTCTGCTCCCTTTGGCTAAAGAAAAGGTCGAGCTCACTATGGCTAGCTATCGCGCCGGCAGGGGCGATTTGAACTCCGTCGTGGCCGCTCGGCGCGAGCTTATCGAAGCCCGTCTTAGGCAGATTGATGTTGAAGAGCAGCGTGCTCTCACCAGCGCTCGCCTGTATTTCGCCTATGGGGAGTCCGCTCAATGATTTCTGGGACATGGAAAGGGTTTTTTGTTGTCAGCATCTCAATTGCTTTGGGCGTTGCCGGCGGTTACTGGTTGGCCCAGCCGAGGGTGAGCGCAGTGCCGGACGCAGCATCGGAGCAGAAGCCGGAGTCCTCAGTCGATCGCAAGGTTCTGTATTGGTACGACCCCATGTACCCACAACAGAAATTCGATAAGCCGGGTAAGTCGCCCTTCATGGACATGGAGATGGTCCCTCAGTACGCGGATAGCAAGGGGGACAGCGCCACTGTTCGCATTGATCCAAGCCTGACCCAGAATCTTGGCGTGCGACTGGCTACTGTCAGTCGAGGTGTGTTTGGTTCGAGTCTGGATGTTGTGGGTGTATTGACCTTCAACGAGCGCGACGTTGCCGTCATCCAGGCCCGTACGGCGGGTTTCGTCGAGCGTGTGTATGCCCATGCTCCTGGCGATGTGATCAAAGCCAACGCCGCCTTGGCGGATATTCTTGTCCCGGAGTGGTCTGCGGCTCAGGAGGAGTTTCTCGCACTCAAGCGTAGCGGCGATGCGGGCTTGCTGGCAGCGGCTCGCCAGCGTTTGCGGCTCACCGGGATGCCGGCGGCATCGATTGCTCAAGTAGAGCGCAGTGGCAAAGTCCACCCAAACCTGACCCTCACCAGCCCCATCAGTGGGGTGTTGCAAGAACTCGATGTGCGCGAAGGTATGACAGTGGCTGCCGGCGAAACACTGGCACGCGTGAATGGTTTGAATAACGTCTGGCTGGCTCTGGCGGTCCCGGAGACTGAATCCGGGTCGATCCAGCTGGGACAAGTGGCTGAGGCGCGTTTGCCCGCGTTCCCAGGCGTCGTGCTCAATGGCGTGGTAAGCGCGATTCTTCCAGAAACCAATCCCGATAGTCGCACCCTTCGCGTGCGCGTCGAATTGCCTAACTCGGAAGGCCGTCTCAGGCCGGGTATGACCGCACGCGTGAGCCTTAATCGCGCGATGGAGCAAAGTGTGCTGTGGGTGCCGAGCGAGGCAGTCATTCGCACCGGTCGACGTGCCTTGGTGATGCTCGCTGAAGACGCCGGTCGCTATCGTCCCGTGGAGGTGCAACTTGGGCAGGAAAACGATGGCAAGACGGCGATATTGAAAGGGTTGGAAGAGGGCCAGAAAGTGGTTAGCTCTGGCCAGTTCCTGCTCGACTCAGAGGCCAGTCTTAAGGGCATCGTTGCCAAATCAGAGGAACCTTCACCCACCAGCGCAGCCGCCGCCGGTTTGCATGAAGCGGATGGGCAAATCGTTGAGATCAACGATAAAGAAGTCACTCTCGCTCACGGCCCTTTCAAGACGTTGGGCATGCCTGGCATGACGATGACGTTCCCGCTCGCCACTCCCGCTCTGATGCAGGGCCTTAAAACGGGCGACAAGGTCCGGATAGGTGTGAATCAGACCGACGACGGATTGCGTGTTGAGCGTCTGGACAAATCAGGGGGCCAGCCATGATTGCTGCCCTTATTCGCTGGTCAGTAACCAACCGATTCCTTGTGCTACTGGCGACGCTGTTTATAACGGCCTGGGGCCTTTGGTCGGTGCAGAGCACGCCCATTGATGCGCTACCAGACTTGTCCGATGTGCAGGTGATCATCCGCACCCCTTATCCGGGACAAGCACCCCAGATTGTCGAGAACCAGGTCACCTATCCGTTGGCCACCACCATGCTCTCAGTGCCAGGTGCCAAGACGGTGCGTGGTTATTCGTTCTTCGGTGACAGCTTTGTCTATGTGCTGTTCGAAGACGGCACTGACTTGTATTGGGCTCGCTCGCGGGTGTTGGAGTACTTGAGCCAAGTACAAAGCCGCTTGCCGGCCAGCGCCAAGCCAGCGTTGGGGCCAGATGCGACAGGCGTAGGATGGATCTTCCAGTACGCGCTGGTGGATCGCACTGGCGGGCATGATCTGGCGCAGCTACGCGCACTTCAGGACTGGTTCCTCAAGTTTGAACTCAAGACCCTGCCCAATGTGGCGGAAGTGGCCACTGTGGGCGGCATGGTCAAGCAGTACCAGGTACAGCTAGATCCGCTCAAATTGGCCAGCCTTCGTATTACGCAGGCCGAGGTGAGCGAAGCGATCAGCAAGGCCAATCAGGAAACGGGTGGCGCGGTGCTGGAGATGGCAGAGACCGAGTTCATCGTGCGTGCATCCGGCTACCTGAAGACGCTCAATGATTTTCGGGCGATCCCACTCAAGCTGGGATCGGGCGGTGTGCCGGTGAACTTGGGTGATGTCGCCACGATCCAGTTGGGGCCGGAGATGCGCCGTGGCATCACCGAACTCGACGGCGAAGGCGAGACGGTTGGCGGCGTGGTGATTTTGCGCAGCGGTAAGAATGCTCGCGAGACCATTGCGGCGGTCAAAACCAAACTCGACGAACTGAAAAGCAGCCTGCCGGCCGGGGTGGAAATCGTCACCACCTACGACCGCAGCAAGCTGATCGACCGTGCTGTGGAAAATCTCAGCCACAAGCTCATCGAAGAGTTCATCGTTGTCGCATTGGTTTGCGGGATCTTTCTTTGGCACCTGCGCTCGTCCCTGGTGGCGATCATTTCCCTGCCGGTCGGTGTGCTGATGGCCTTTATTGTCATGCGCTACCAAGGGATTAACGCGAACATCATGTCCTTGGGCGGGATAGCCATCGCCATCGGCGCCATGGTCGATGCTGCTGTGGTAATGATCGAAAACGCACACAAGAAGATTGAGGCCTGGCACGTAGCCAATCCTGGTGAGGAACTGAAGGGTGAGCGTCATTGGCATGTAATGACCGAAGCAGCGACTGAAGTTGGACCAGCTCTATTCTTCTGTTTGTTGATCATCACCCTTTCGTTCATTCCGGTGTTCACCCTGCAAGCGCAAGAGGGGCGGTTGTTCGGCCCGCTGGCTTTCACCAAGACCTACGCCATGGCCGCAGCAGCAGGCTTGTCAGTGACCTTGGTGCCGGTGTTGATGGGCTATTGGATTCGAGGACGGATTCCTAGTGAAAAAAATAACCCGCTGAACCGCTGGCTCATCCGGATCTACCAGCCGGCTCTGGATGCAGTGCTTCGGCGACCGAGGGTCACGCTGCTGGTGGCGGCATTGGTGTTTTTTAGTGCGCTATGGCCAATGTCGCGCTTGGGTGGCGAGTTTCTTCCGCCTTTAAATGAAGGCGACCTGCTCTATATGCCTTCAGCGCTGCCCGGATTGTCCGCGCAGAAAGCGGCGCAGCTGCTCCAACAGACTGACCGCCTGATCAAAACCGTGCCGGAGGTCGAACATGTCTTCGGTAAAGCGGGACGTGCCGAAACTGCCACCGACCCGGCGCCGCTGGAGATGTTCGAAACCACTATCCAGTTCAAGCCGCAGGAGCAATGGCGCCCGGGCATGACTCAGGAAAAACTGGTGGAGGAGCTGGACCGAGCGGTGCGGGTTCCTGGGTTGACCAATATCTGGATACCACCGATTCGCAACCGAATCGACATGCTGGCTACGGGGATCAAAAGTCCCATTGGCGTAAAGATTGCCGGTACCAACCTGACGGAGATCGATTCCGCGACACAGGCGGTCGAGCGAGTGGCCAAGGGCGTACCCGGTGTCAGTTCGGCTCTGGCCGAGCGATTGACCGGTGGACGTTACATCGACGTGGATATCGACCGAAAAGCCGCCGCCCTATACGGACTGAATATCGCCGATGTGCAGTCAATCGTGGCCGGCGCTATCGGCGGTGAAAATGTCGGCGAGACCATTGAAGGGCTTGCACGCTTCCCTATCAACGTCCGTTACCCTCGGGAGTGGCGGGATTCGCTTGGCGCTTTGGAGCAGTTGCCAATTTACACCCCGCTAGGCAGCCAGATCACCCTTGGCACAGTGGCGAAGATCAAGGTCAACGACGGGCCGCCGATGCTCAGAAGTGAAAACGCACGGCCTTCAGGCTGGGTGTACATCGACGTGCGCGGCCGGGACATTGCCTCCGTTGTCGCCGATTTGCGCCGGCTCGTCAGCGAGCAGGTCAAGTTGCAGCCCGGCATGAGCCTGAGCTACTCAGGTCAGTTCGAATTTCTTGAGAGGGCCAACGCACGACTAAAACTGGTGGTCCCTGCCACGCTGCTGATCATCTTCGTGCTGCTTTACCTGACATTTGCCCGGTTTGACGAGGCCCTGCTGATTATGGCCACGCTGCCATTTGCCCTCACGGGCGGTGCATGGTTTCTTTATCTTTTGGGATTCAACCTGTCGGTTGCCACCGGGGTGGGCTTTATCGCCTTGGCCGGCGTTTCTGCCGAATTTGGCGTGATCATGCTGCTCTACCTGAAAAATGCCTGGGCCGAGCGTCAAGACGTCGGTGACAACACAGAACGCGGGTTAATGGCTGCGATTCGTGAAGGCGCTGTGCAGCGCGTTCGACCCAAGGCCATGACCGTGGCGGTGATTATCGCTGGTTTGTTACCTATACTTCTGGGAAGCGGTACCGGCAGCGAGGTGATGAGCCGCATTGCCGCCCCGATGATTGGCGGTATGGTCACGGCGCCCTTGCTGTCGCTGTTTGTCATTCCGGCGGCCTATCAGCTCATGCGCCGTCGAAACCTATCCGCTGAGCTTGGCAGGGACTGACGCGTAGAGAATGTACAAAAGGGGGGCTGCTTTTGCGGCTTCGTTTGAGCTGCACAGCTCGTTCTCATCAGTCCTGTTCGCGATATGTATTGAAATTAGCGAGTTTATGTCTTTTGCATAAACTCGCTAATTTCGATACATACGCTGTGGTCAGTGCCATTACCCACCAGCACTTGCCTGAAAACGAACGCTGCCACCACTGCGTTTCGATGAGCCAAGAATTCATTCTGGCTCACAGCCGACTCAACATTCGTCACCCACAGATCTCTCTTGAAATTGAGGCAAATGACCTTAATATGATCTTATCTTGCCATCATCGTTTTCAATCATGGATGTTTCTCGGGGGTAGGTCGGAATGGCAGAACAAGAAGACGCTAAGCCCGCAAGCGGGCGCTTCAACACAAATGATGAGACGAAGCGGATCGTATGGACACAGACCGCTGGTCATTGTGAACTGTGCGGTACGGATCTGACGTTCGACTATCGTGCCGGCAAGCCAATGAGATGGGGCGAAGTGGCGCATATTCTGCCCGCCAGTCCCAAAGGCCCTCGGGGACGCGCCGATCATGATGCTGAGGCGCACACAAACGATACCGCTAATCTGATGCTCCTGTGCCCAGGTTGTCATGACAAAATTGATCGTGACGCAGATGGGTATCCTGAAAATGATTTGAGTGGTTTACACCAAGCGTACCTGGAACGCATCCGACTCGCCGCAACGACCCCCGATGGTGGTAGAGCCATTCCTCTCATCGTCCAAAGTCAGCATTTTCAGACAATCAACGATATTCCCGTTCGCGATCTGTTGACTGCGATGTCCGCCGAGGGATTAACCGCCTTCGATCAAGGCATCAAAATCACTTTCCCTGCGCCCGGACCACGCGGCCGCGACACTACCTATTGGCAGAACGTCAAAGACAGCATCCACTATGAGCTGGAACAGCAACTCAAGCGTCGCGGCGGCACCTACGGCGATTCGCCTGCGCTGGCAGTAGTCGGCTTGGCCGACATCCCGGCTTTGATGATGCTGGGCCAGAGTATCGGCGACCGTTCCAAGCGCTTGCTCTTCTCCTTTCACCGCGAACATCGTTTGCGCTGGCCCGATCAGTCCGCTGAGCCGCCCGTTTATTTGTTTACACCTCCCCCCGAAGGCGACGGGCCACTGGCGCTGGTGCTTTCTATTTCTGCGCAAGTCCCAGTTCGCGACGTGACCGACGCTCTGCCCGGTGCACGTATTGCAGAGCTGGCGATCCCAGAACCAAGCTATGCGATGGTACAGAACCGTCGAGTGATTCATGCCTTTCGCGACGCACTTCAAATACGACTGAGCCAGCTTGAAGCTCTGACTCCTGACCCTATCCACGTCTTCGCCGCTATTCCTGCGGCATTGGCCATCGAGTTTGGCGCGTTGCTCACAACGCAGCATCAACATACGTACCTGATCTTCGATCGGGACAAAGAAAACCATGATCGGTTTACGCAAACACTGCAATTGGGCTCGGTGGCCCAGGAGGCTAGGTAAATGCTATTGAGCAACGAACAGACCAAGCGCAGCAGTTGGGAATATTTTCTGCTTCGCGCCGCGCGGGAGATCTCGCTGTCGGAAGCGCAGTACGAAAAAATCAATGACCGCTACTCCCAACTGGAAAAAATCCTCTCGGCTTCCGACAACCCGCTGCTCGCTGAGGCCCATATCTTCGTTCAAGGCTCGATGCGGCTGAAAACGACTATCAAGCCAATCCCCGGCGCGCCTGCGGATCTGGACACCATTGATGCGGACGCGATTATCTGGCTCCCTCACGCTCAAGGCGCTAGTGCGAAGGAAGTTCTAGAGGCGATTGAGCAGCGTTTTAGGGAAGGTTCCCGCGTTCAGGAAGAAGTTAAACAGTTACGTCGGGGCATCCGCATCGTTTATGCCGACGAAAATCCAGGCTTCCACATCGACGTCACGCCTGCCCGCGCAATCAACGGAAATGGCGAAGCAAACGGCGAGGGAAAGCTGGAGGTTCCGGATCGGGTCACAGGGTGGAAAGCAAGCAGCCCTATCCCGTACTCGAATTGGTTACAGGTTGCCTCCGCCCAGGAAATCTCTCTGGAAAGCTTGGTAGTTGCCAAAAGCCAGCGGATGCTCGATGCCGCGACACAAGATCCTTTGCCGCATTATCAGGATTACATCGATCAAGATCCCCTTCGTGCGACCATAAAGCTGCTCAAGCGGCATCGCGATGAATGGGCCATCAACACAAGGAGTGCTGATACTCGCCCCATATCTGCGGTCATCACCACCCTGGCCACTCACGCATATCTGGATGTCGTGAAGGAATCGCAGTCGAAGCCTTTGGCTCCGCTCGATGCAATTTTGGAAATCGTCCGCAGAATGCCGCAGCACATCGCGCATAGAGGTAACGATTGCTTTGTCTGCAACCCTGCCGATAACGGCGAAAACTTTGCAGAAAAGTGGAATCGACCAGGCGAAGGGCAAGGCTATCGCCAGGCATTTGCCAAGTGGCATGCGGACGCCAGTGCATCCGTATCATTGGGTTTGGAAAGTTTTGAATCCAATGATTCCTTTGCCGAGGCAGTAAAAAAGAATTTCGGTATAGCACCGGCATTCATTACAGCAGTGAACAATGAGATCCCTGCGAATTGGACCATGCCCGGTCGACCGGATGGCACTACTCGAAATTCTGCTTCGATGGGTTCGCTCTTCGGAGGGGCCAGCGGTGGCGCAACCTCTCAGTCGAGCGTAAAGCCAGTTGGACGCCTTGGCTGATCCTATTACGACGCCGTTGCAGCGCGGAATCGTCGCACTGCGAAATACCCTAGGTCAGGACGCTGCCGATGCATTGCTCCAGCCCGCACCCATGCGGGCTGACGAAGCGGCGTCCTTTTACTTTCCCTTGCCCATCGATTACACGGGGCAGGAGCGGCGACTGCGTATTGGTTTCCCCTCCAATTTTCCCCGTGGGCTTTTGCGGCTGAACGTCGAACCCTCTCCATGGCTGGTTTGGCCGCATGCCACCAGGTCGGGGCTTTGCCTTCATGGCTTTCAGGAACGCCCCATCATGGGCTCCCCGGAGGTTGTGGTAGAGGACAGCCTTGCTCGCTTGGCACAGATCGTTTCGTTGTCCAAGATGGGATCAAGCCAGGCAACGCGCGATATCGAATTTCAGAATGAGATCACTACCTACTGGTCTTTTCAGCACGGTCAGTCATTCCAGAACCTTTTACTGTTGGATCGACCTCAGGCCGCCTCGCAGTTGTTTGCACTCAGCGATCCGCGCCGGGCTGTGCCATCCGGTCAGGAAACGGTTTGGTTAGCATCGAACGTAGCTGCACTCAAAGGGCATTACCGACGGGTTGTCGGGCGTTCCACTGTCATTCGCGCGGCTGAAACTCCCGGTTTTTACGTCAAGCTTCAGACTTATCCGGATATCCGCACCCCGGATCCAGAAGATTTATTGCCGTGGCTAACGCCCCACCTTAAACCCGACGATGCCGAGCAATTGCTGGCATGGTTTGAGCAGAATGGAACGTTGGCGAGTCGATGGATTGTTCTGGAGCTTCCAGGAGGGGCAGATGCTCCAACATACTGCCTCAACGTGCGCTCGCTCGGCGTACAGCAGGAGCGGGGGGCAAAGTTTGGCCTGCGTACAGCGCGGCGCCGGCCAGCTATCGCAAATGCACATCCACCGGCGCTCGTCCGAGCAACTACCCTGGACGTGCTTGATCGAGCGTCCATTCTGTCCCGCGATATAAGCGGCACTGCGCAGCACCTTGAAAATGCTCGAGTCGTTTGTGTTGGCGTTGGCTCGTTAGGCAGCGCAGTGGCAATACAGTTGGCACGATCCGGTGTCGGCCACCTTACTCTCATCGATCCTGACACCTTGGTGTCAGCCAATCTGGGAAGGCACGTTCTGGGAGCGGATAGTCTAGGGAGACTGAAAGCTTCAGCGTTAAGGGACAAGATTCTGTTAGATCTTCCGACGACAGAATGCACCGCATATTCAACTTTTGCCGAAGTGGTAATGAGCAGCAAACCAGAAGTGTTCGATAACGCAGATCTGGTGGTGATCACGACAGCAGACTGGCAGTCGGAAGTCACTGTATGGCGAGTCAAATCCAGCGGCGCTCCTTGGGGGCTTGTACAAGCCTGGAGCGAGCCGCATACCCAAGTAGGTCATGCGCTATTTGCACCAGCCGGCACCTTTGATGGCCGTCATCTATTCACGGACGTCGGCGATTTCGTGCATAGATTCACAGAATGGCCGGGAGGAGGCGTTGTTCCGCTGCCCGCCTGTGGGGAGAGCTTCATTCCAGGCGGGTCACTGGGGATGACCAATATCGCCTCTATGGTGTCGCACACGGCCCTACGCGCATTGACTGGCAACATCGCCACTGCATCTTGGATCAGCAGCATTTACAGACCTGAAGATGTGCTGAGCCTGGGAGGCCGATACCAAGGGCCCAAACTGCCAGTGGGGGCGCAGCAAATCCTACTCGAGCGTGGATGGCCGGAAGATAAGGACGAAACGGTATGACGGATATCGCATGGCGCTGGCGATGGCCGGAGGTGAATTCCGAGCTATTGGTGTCCCAAGCTGTCGCGGACATCTTGGTTAGTCATCGGCAGGGCCTTTTTGGCGTGGAGCGAGGGGGACAGTTATTCGTCAACCCGGTTGATCCGAAAGGGTTGCTGCTGGCCTTAGCCACGGTGCCCCATCGCGCCGATCGATCAGGCTGGTCTTGGCTAGAGTTGGATGCGGAGCGGTGCCGCCAGGAGATCCAGGCTGCCAACGAACAAGGGTTACGTCTGGTAGGGTATTGGCATACGCATCCCCAGTCCGTTCCGGTGATCTCTCCAGCAGACATCGGCAGCTTCTCCAAATTCGCTGCACGTTACACGCAGGATCTGCCGCGCCCGATAGCCGTTATTGTCGGCAAGTCCGAAAAACCCGAAGGTATCAAGGCGTGGTCGTTCAGGGACGGCAGATATGTTGAGGCCACCTGGGTCAGATGAGCTTTAAGTCCGTGAGGGTGGAAGGCAGGTCAGCGTTTACCTTTACCCGCTAGCATCAGGGCGAAGAGCTCTGCCTGAAAGCGGGCATCATCCAATGCGTTATGGTTCGGCTCGCTGAGTGGCTTCAGCGCAGCGTTCATCTTGGATGATTTTGTTTCCTGCCAGCTGCAACCTACAGCGCCCATAAAGTAGGCCTTCATGTCGATAGCGGTAAAACCAAAGGGGTTAGTTTCCAAGTATTTATGAAAGTAGTAGTTGACGAATGACCAGTCAAACGGTGCATTGAGTCCTACGAAAATGACCTTTTGCCCCGTTTTACAGGACGACTTCAGCCACTTATCAAATGTCAGCATCGCCTGTTGCGGAGCGAGGCCATCGCGCTCCAGCTTCTCCAAACTCAGCCCCGATACTGCCAGCGCTTCGGGGTCGTGTTTCGGACTGTCAGGTCGTAGTTCAAGATAAATGGACGTTTCAGGTTGGGCTACAAGACAAGCTCCAATGGAAAGCAGACTGTATTCGCCTGGTATAGGCCCAGACGTCTCGACATCGACGGAAACATAAAGCTCATCAGGGTGCATTTCATATCCTTTCGTGTAGTTACCTGATCACGCTCAGGCTTAGCCATGTGAAGGTGGAAAGGCAGGTATTGCCGTTGACCCATTTTTTGCCCTTTCACTCGCTATCTGGCGTTCGAGCAGCGGCAGCGCCTGTCTGTCAGCGGAACGCCGGTTCCTTTGGTCAGCTCTGCGCCCAAGCATAATGATGTGTGTCATTCTGATGGCGGATGAGGGCCGGACGATCATGAGTGAAAACGAGCGTTGGATAGTCAAGTGCCAAAAAACTGAGGACGGTACTGGCGACATCATCATCGATCTGCCTCAAGAGTTGCTTGACCAAATGAGGTTAGGTGTTGGGGACGACCTGGAGCTAATGGTAGCGAATGGCACATTAGTGCTAACGCCCGTGCACAACGCAACATCAGTGCGGCCCATGGTTTCTGTCGTCCTGCGTCAGGATGTCTATCATGCTTATCGCATGCGTCTGGAGAGGCTTCTTCATATCTCTGTCAATGCCTCGGATCTGGACATTCACGACATGATAGTAGCTGGCTTCTCGGTCAGCCTGATCAAAATGCTTTGTGATGATGGAACCTTAAGCGACCAAGAGCGCGACAGAATCATTCAACCCAAAACGCTAAAAACAAGATTGTCAGCCAATCAGCTTTTAACGCTGCCTGAGAGCGATCGCCTTTTCCGGTTTGTACATATTACCGCCATGGCCGAGGTGATCTTCGGTGACAAAGTTAAGGCCAAACAATGGCTTTCCAAACCCAAAGCCCGCTTTTTGGGAGAAAGCCCATCGTCGTTGGTCGCTACAACTTTTGGCACACATTTAGTCGAAGAAATGCTGATTCAAGTGTCGGAGGGCATGTCATTTTGAGCTTCTCGTTCGAATCGGTTTTTTGATCGGCAGGAGGTAGTCATGAATTTGGCAGATTATATTTCAGTGCTTTCTTGTGGTGAGAAAATAGACGGATGCCAACTCACCACCCCAGATGCTGTAGCGCTCGCCCGCCTGCATTTCCCTTCCCGTGCCTATTGTCTTGTTGCTGATTGGGCGATATTGGATCTCGACGTCACAACAAGTCAGCGGAAAGCCATTACGGATAGAGAGCTGATTCCTGCTCTCGTTTACGCTTCGACCGTTATCCAAGACAGTAAAGGCCGCTTCGCACCTGGTGATTGGGTCAAAACGACACTGGGTGTTTCCTTCATCCACGACTGCTTGTTTCTAACAAAAAACACCGTTTACGTGCTGATGGGGGCCGGTCGAAGGTTGCGCACAGGTTTAGACATCGCACTGAGCCTGTGCTGAAAACTCTATTCCGAACGGGTGAGTGCCAAGTCGCGCTCGCATAGCGTTTCGGCATGAACGAACGCCGACGCTGTTGTGTCAATCTATGTTGTTACCAATCGGGTACCGTATTTGAAATGTGACGCGCGTGTGTCAGTCTATGTTGCTGTTGTGTGGATCCCGGATCATCCTACAGCCCCCGGTTTACTTGAGGGTCTGTGTCAAACTATGTTGTAGGTAACCAGCTCAATCGAGCTCAGCAGCTTCGCGGGTGGAATGTCACAAACACAATAATGGTTTCGATACCTCAAATGGACCGAAGGTTGACCCGTTTGGAAAGCTCCTCCGCCGACTCCTTGCGCTCGGAGTAGCGGTCAACCAAATAGTCCTGGCGATCGCGCAGCAGCAGCGTGAACTTCATCAGTTCTTCCATCACATCGACCAACCGATCATAGAAGGACGAGGGCTTCATACGCCCGGCATCGTCGAATTCCAGGAAGGCTTTAGGTACCGAAGACTGGTTAGGGATAGTGAACATGCGCATCCAGCGGCCTAACACTCGCAACTGATTCACTACGTTGAAGGACTGCGAACCGCCACAGACCTGTAGCACCGCCAGGGTCTTGCCTTGGGTTGGGCGCACGGACCCCATCGCCAGTGGTACCCAGTCGATCTGTGCCTTGAAAACGGCGCTCATCGAGCCGTGGCGCTCAGGCGAACACCACACCTGGCCTTCGGACCATTGCATCAGCTTACGAAGCTCAAGCACCTTTTCATGTGAGTCGGGAGCGTCATCCGGCAACGGCAGCCCGGACGGATCGAAAATGTGGACCTCGGCGCCGAGTTCCTCCAACAGGCGGGCTGCTTCCTGGACAAGAAGACGACTGAATGAGCGCTGACGGGTTGATCCATACAGTAGGAGCATGCGCGGTTTGTGAGTAGAAGGATCCTTGGGCTCCAGCCGCTCAAGCGACGGGAGATCAATCAGCTCTGATTGAATATTCGGCAGGTTGTCGTTCATTTCAGTCTCCATTGATCCAAGGATCAGAGCGAGCCGATGCGGGCTAGCTCTCCTTTCAATTCATCCGGGCTCATTTGTTGCAAAGGCAGCGCAAAGAAAGCGCGTACCCGTTCATCAATTTTCGCCACAGTGTTTTGGAAGGCTTCCTCGATCTGCGCCTCGCTCCCCGTTGCCGCAGAGGGATCGGCCAGGCCCCAATGGGCTTTGAGTGACGGGCCGAAGAAGATCGGGCAGGCCTCGCCGGCTGCGCGATCGCACACGGTAATGACGATATCGGGGGGGGCGCTTTCGAAGGCATCCGACGCCTTGCTCGAAAGACCGACAGTGGGAATACCGGCGGCTTGCAGTGTTTTCAGTGCCCGCTCATTGACCTTGCCGCTGGGAAAGCTGCCTGAACTGACGGCCTCCATACCGGAGGGTGCCAAGTGATTGAACAACGCCTCGGACAGAATGCTGCGGCAGCTGTTGTGGGTGCACATGAACAAGACTTTCATTAACCATCTCCGGTTCAAAAGCTCAGGCGGATGGCCAATGCGGCCAGGGTGGCAAGCAGGATTGGCAACGTCAGGACGATGCCGGTGCGAAAGTAATAGCCCCAGGTGATGACGATGTTCTTGCGCGCCAGCACATGCAGCCACAACAAGGTGGCGAGGCTGCCGATAGGAGTGATTTTCGGTCCCAGGTCGCAGCCGATGACGTTGGCGTAGACCATGGCCTCGCGGATGACACCGGTAGCCTCTGTGGAGTGGATCGACAGCGCCCCCACCAAAACAGTGGGCATGTTGTTCATGACCGACGAAAGACCTGCGGCCAGCAGCCCTGTCCCAAACGCCGCTCCCCACACGCCATAACCAGCGAAGACATTTAGAATTTGCGCCAGGTAATCGGTGAGGCCAGCGTTACGCATGCCATAGACCACGAGATACATGCCCAGCGAAAACACTACGACCTGCCAAGGTGCTTCTCTTAGTACCTTGCGAGTCGAAATAACGTGCCCACGGGCGGCGATCAAATAAAGAATAAACGCACAGACGGCCGCTATGGCGCTTATCGGGACGCCCAGCGGCTCGATAACGAAGAAACCGATCAGCAACAAACCCAGTACCCACCAGCCTGCAATAAACGTCGCCTTGTCGCGGATGGCTGCCTCGGGGGCCTTCAACTGATCAAGCTCATACGTACGTGGCAAATCGTTGCGAAAGAACCACAGCAGCATGACCAGGGTCGCTGCGACGCTGACCAAGTTCACCGGCACCATGACGGCAGCGTACTCGCTGAAGCCGATGTTGAAATAATCAGCGGAAACAATATTCACCAGATTGGATACGACCAAAGGCAAGCTCGCGGTATCAGCGATGAATCCCGCCGCCATGACGAACGCCAACGTAGCGGCCGGCGAAAAGCGCAGGGCCAAAAGCATCGCGATGACGATCGGAGTCAAAATCAGCGCCGCGCCGTCATTGGCGAACAGGGCCGATACCGCCGCCCCCAGCAGGATGATGAAGGCGAACAATTTACGACTGCTACCGTTGCCCCAACGGGCCACATGCAACGCCGACCACTCGAAGAATCCCGCCTCATCCAGCAACAGGCTGATGATAATGACGGCGATGAAGGTTGCAGTCGCATTCCATACGATCTGCCACACCACGGGGATATCGGACACGCTCACGACACCTGCCAGCAGCGCCACGAGAGCCCCTAGAGCGGCGCTCCAACCCACACCCAAACCTTTTGGCTGCCAGATGACGAGAACAATCGTCACCAGAAAAATCAGAAATGCGATCAGCATGAGTACTACTCTGTCAGCGGAAGAAAAGGTCAGGCACAGGCGGTCAGGCTCTGCGGCCGCTCGCCCATTTCTGCGAGACGCAGCGCATCGGTGCTCAACCATTCCTTGTTCGCATCAACAATTCCCTTGAGCATGACGCCCACCCATTCAGGCAGAGACGGGTGTAGCCGGTAATAAACCCATTGACCTTGGCGCCGGTCCATGAGGACTCCCGCTTCACGCAGTTGTGCCAGGTGTCTGGAGATCTTCGGCTGACTCACGTCCAGCGCGCAGGTGAGCTCGCATACGCAAAGCTCGCCCTCACGGGCAATCAGCAAGGTCATCCGGGCTCGGGTTTCGTCAGCAAGACACTTGAAAAGGGCGAGGGGTGTCAGGGGTTCCTGCATGTGGCCTCCTGGGAAATGCGTGGCTCATATCTGGAAACGGGAATATACGTTTATTGGAATATGCGGTAAATCAGATATTCAGCCTGTCCTAGGTCACATCTTCTGACCGACACGGCGCCCGAGTTTTTCGAGGCTCGGGGATACGAGCGCAGAGATCGCTCCCAAGCGCCGGAGGTGATTTCCAACTCCGAGGAATTCACAGCGCTCTGCCCTGCATCGGCGGTTTATATGGTGAAGGAATTTGCTGACGTGACCCTGTCATTACCAGCGCAAAGTTGCTTCAACGAACGTCAGTGAGTTCGTTCTCAAATGGCCGAAATGTCGCGCTGTACCGATCCCGAGGTTGCTGGGGCGATTTAAATCTTTTTTGTTCCATGTCTCGTCTACTCCTAGCGGCCGCGAATCAGGACGGGTTGGGACCCCCTTTGTTATGCAGGCACAAGTAGTTTTTCCAGCGATCAGAAGCCCCCAGGCTTGAGCACTAACCCCCTGAAACCCAAGGGTTTATTCTTGGGCTGGGAAAAGGTCCGGCTCGTCCTTGGGCAAACGCGCTACGGAGGGCCCTCTGATTCGCGCCTTTCCTGTTTGTCGCTTTCCTCATGGGCGAGTGAACAACTGCGTTGACAATGCCGGGCATAGGTGTTGATATTCAGTCGTACGACAACGTATGACATTAAAAAATAATAAAAACGAAAGGCGCAGTCATGGTTTCCACACTTGCAGCCCATCCATTGCAGATCGTGCCAGCCTCGGCCACTGATGCGCTGCCGCCACGCTTCGCGTCGGCGCTTGAAAACCCTTTCGCCTGCTTGCAACCACAACCCGATTCCTCCCTCGCATCCCTTTATCGACATCGTCCGTCCCGCCAGGCATCTAGCGTTGGCGCAGGCGCTGCTCGAGCCGTTTCCCCCTCACACTGAATGGCAGTATTTGGAGAACAACAATGAAGAAAAAACTCTATGCCTCACTGCTCGCGTCTTTCCTGAGCCTGACTGCCGGGACGGCGATCGCTGCCGATGCCAGCGACTGGCCAAATCGTCCGATACAGGTGGTGGTGATCGCCAACGCTGGCGGGGACACCGATTTCAACGCACGCATGATGGCCAAGTACTTCACCAAGGTCACCGGCAAGACCATGGTGGTCACCAACATGGCCGGCGGGGGCGGCACCATCGCCGCCGATGCGGTGAAGAGCGCGGCGCCCGATGGCAACACCATTCTTTTCACCCACACCGGCCAGTTGATCGTCAATGAAGTGGCGGGGCTGTCCGAAGACCGTTTCGATGCGTTTGATATCTCCTGCATCGCTGGCGTCGACAAAGGCGCGGTGTTCGTCTCGGCCAAGAGCTCGGGCATCGACAGCCTCGACCAACTGATTGAAACAGCCAAGGCCAAGCCCGGCACCATCACCTACGGCACCGAGATGGGCAACTTCTCCCACCTGCAAGGCTTGATGTTTGAAAAGCTCGCCGGCGTGAAATTGAAAATGGTGGACAGCGGCACCGTCTCGGAAAAGATCGTCGCCTTGCTGGGCAAGCGGATCGATCTGGGGGCCATCAGCTATGGTTCGGTCCAGGATTACATTTCCAGCGGCAAGATGACCGCCCTGGGCCAACCCAACGCCGAGCGCAACGCGCTGCTGGGTGACGTCAAGACGTTCAAGGAGCAAGGCGTGGACCTGGTTCTGGACAAGCCTTACGTCGTCGCGTTCCCGAAAGGCACCGACCCGGCCATCGTCAAGAAAATGGCCGACACCATGAAAAAAATCACCGAAGAACCTGAATACGCCGAAGAGCTGAAAAAGTCGTTCAAACAGCCGGTCAGTTTCCAGGGCACCGAAGAAGCCATTGCCACGTTGAACAAAACCCGCGACAGCTTCATGCAGTTCAAGGACGAGATGCGTAAGGCTAAATAATCTGCGTAGCGGCTCGGGCGCACGCCTCGCTGGCAGGCACCCGACGCCCCGTCCTTCCAAGCAAGAGGAGCCTGTATGGATTCCTATAAAAGAAACGAGCTGATCGCCGGCCTGGCCATGCTCGGCGCTGGCGTGGCTTATCTGGTGTTGACCTTGAACCTGCCACGTCGCGGGACGGTCGATGCCGCGTTTGTGCCCTGGGTGCTCGCCGTGTCGCTGTGCCTGTTGGGCGCGCTGCAATTGTGGGCTTGGCGAAAGCTGCCGAACAAAAGTGCCGAACCCGCGGAAAAACCCGAGGCGATCGATTACCCAACGGTCTTCAAATCCCTGGCGTTGGTGCTGCTGTATACAGCGCTGATGGAGCCGGTGGGTTTCGTGATCACGACTGTGCTTTATCTCTATGCCCAGTTCATCGTACTGACCCCTGCGGAACAGAAAATCAAGCACCTGCAATACGGGCTGATCGCGGTCGTCTCGTCGGTGTTGATCTTTTACATCTTCCGCCATGGCTTCGACTTGCTCCTGCCGGTCGGTTTATTGGATTTCTAGGGGACGGCCATGATTGAACTCATGCAACAAGGCTTCGGGGCCATACTCACACCCTACGTTTTCATCATCATCCTCCTTGGCGTGGCGGTGGGGATTGTCTTCGGTGCGGTGCCCGGGCTATCAGCCACCATGGCCATCGCGCTGTGTCTGCCACTGACTTATTCGATGGGGCCTGGCACGGGCCTGGCCCTGCTGGTCGCGCTGTTCGTCGGCGCCACCTCGGGAGGGTTGATATCGGCGATATTGCTCAACATACCGGGAACGCCGGCCTCCATTGCGACGACGTTCGATGGCTGGCCGTTGATGAAACAAGGCCACGGCGTCAAGGCCCTCGGGATTGGCGTGGTGTTCTCGTTCCTGGGCACGATTTTCAGCATTGCCGCGCTGATGTTCATCGCCCCGATCCTGGCTGATCTGGCGCTGAGCTTTGGCCCACACGAATATTTTTCCATTGCGATTTTCTCGCTGACGTTGATCGCTACGCTGTCCACCGGCTCCTTGGTCAAAGGGTTGTTTGCCGGTGCCCTGGGCTTTGCCTTCTCCACCGTGGGGATCGCCCCGGTCGAGGCCATCCGCCGTTTTACCTTTGATCTGCCGAGTCTCAATGGCGGCTTTGCCATGCTCACGGTCATGATCGGTATGTTCGCGGTTGCCGAAGTGCTGAAGTTCGCCGAAAGCGCACGCCTGAGCCACCGGGCCAAACCGCAGCACGTCAGCATGAAAGGCGTGAAAGGCTTTGGTTTCTCGATGAAGGAATTCGTCGGCCAGCTGCCCAATGCCACCCGTTCATCCCTGATCGGCCTGGGTATTGGCATCCTGCCCGGCATCGGTGCCGGTACGTCGAACATCGTCTCTTACATCGTTGCCAAGAAACGCTCCAAGACCCCGGAAGAGTTCGGTAAAGGCAAGATCGACGGTGTGGTGGCCAGCGAAACGGCAAACAACGCCGGTATCGGTGGGGCGATGATTCCGCTGCTGACTCTTGGCATTCCCGGCGATACCACCACAGCGGTCATGCTGGGTGGCTTCATGATCCACGGGATCCAGCCCGGGCCCCTGCTATTCATCAGCCAGGCACCGTTGGTCTACACGATCTTCGCCGCGCTGATCCTCGCTTCCGTGATGATGCTGGTGCTGGAGTTCTATGGCCTGCGCATGTTCATCAAATTGCTGGCGGTGCCCAAGCACATCCTGTTGCCGATCATCCTGGTGCTCTGCGTCGTCGGCGCCTTTGGCTTGAACAGCCGGATCTTCGACGTCTGGGCGGTGCTGCTGTTTGGCTTGCTGGGCTATGGATTCGTCAAGAGCGGTTTGCCGATCGCGCCTTTCATCATTGGCTTCATTCTCGGTCCCATGGCGGAAACCAACCTGCGCCGGGGCCTGATGTTGTCCGATGGGAATTTCAGCGGCTTCCTCGCCAACCCTATCTCGGCCGGTTTCCTGATTTTGGCCGCCGCCTCGATTTCCTGGCACCTGGTTACCGTGATCCGTCAAAAGAAAAGCGCCGCCATCGAGTTGATGCGCAGCTAGTCCAGCGCATCCATCCGCTCTCGCTGCTGCCACGCCGTCAAGCGTGGCAGCAACTGAACCGATACGCCCGGAGATCGACATGCAAGACCTGACTCACTCGCCCTCGGCCGATGATGACCGTATCGCCTGGATTCGTGTTGCTTCGGTTTTCCTGCCGCTGGCAAATCCTATCAGTGACGCCAAGGTGCTGACCGGTCGGCAAAAGCCGATGACCGAGATCGCCATGCTGTTCGTCGAAATCCAGACCAGGGATGGCCATCATGGCCTGGGATTCAGCTATTCCAAGCGCGCCGGCGGCCCCGGGCAGTTTGCCCACGCCCGGGAACTTGCCCCTGGCCTGATAGGCGAGAATCCCAGCGATATCGCCAAGCTCTGGGACAAGCTGTGCTGGGCCGGGGCTTCGGTGGGCCGCAGCGGCCTGGCGACCCAAGCGATTGGCGCCTTCGATGTGGCGCTTTGGGACCTGAAAGCGAAGCGGGCCAATCTCTCATTGGCGCGACTGCTCGGAGCCCACCGTGATTCGGTCCAGTGCTACAACACGTCCGGCGGTTTTTTGCATACGCCGCTTGAGCAATTAATGATCAATACCGACATCTCTCGAGAAAAAGGCATTGGCGGTATCAAGCTCAAGGTGGGCCAGCCGGATCAGGCGCTGGACCTGCACCGTGTCAGCACCATCCGCAAGCACCTGGGTGATGCGTTCCCGCTGATGGTCGATGCCAACCAGCAGTGGGACCGGCCCACCGCGCAACGGATGTGCCGTCAGTTGGAACAATACAACCTGGTGTGGATCGAGGAACCGCTCGATTGCTATGACGCCGAAGGTCATGCCGCCCTGGCCCAGCAATTCGACACACCGATCGCCACCGGCGAGATGCTGACCAGCGTGGCCGAGCACAGGGAATTCATAAAACTGCGCGCCGCCGATTACCTCATGCCCGATGCGCCGCGTGTCGGCGGCATCACGCCTTATCTGAAAGTCCAGGCAGCGGCTGAACAAGCGGGGCTGATGATCGCGCCACATTTTGCGATGGAGCTGCATATCCATCTAGCCGCCACCTACAGTCGCGAGCCTTGGGTCGAACATTTCGAATGGCTGGAGCCGTTATTCAACGAACGCATGGAAACCCGCGACGGAAGAATGCTGGTGCCGACCCGGCCTGGCCTTGGGCTGTCGTTGAGCGAACGTGTGGCGGGATGGACGGCGGACCAGGTTGAGATCGGGCGGCGTCCATGATCAGTTCGATGAGGAGCGCGGCATGGCGTTGAGTCCTGAGTTTATCCACAGCATCGAGCAGGTGGTGGGTGCCGCAGGCGTGGTACGGGATCCGGCGCTCATGGCCAGCTACCTGACAGACTGGCGCAACGCCTATCAAGGCCAGGCCGCGTTGGTAGTCAGGCCCGCCACCACCGAGGAGGTGGCGGCAGTGGTGCGGCTTTGCCATGACGCGAGGGTGGCGGTGGTGCCCCAGGGCGGCAATACCGGTTTATGCGGTGGCTCGATTCCGGATGCTTCCGGCACTGAGCTGGTGTTGTCCCTGACCCGGATGAAACGCATCCGCGACATCGACCTGGCCAATGAAACCGTCACGGTCGAGGCGGGGGGCATCCTGCGGCAATTGCAGGAAGCCGCCAGTGAGGCCGGGCGCCTGTTCCCATTGTCGCTGGGGGCGGAGGGCAGTTGTACGGTAGGCGGCAATCTGGCGACCAACGCGGGCGGTACAGCGGTGCTGCGCTACGGCAACATGCGCGAACTGACGCTGGGCCTGGAGGTGGTATTGCCGGACGGGCGAATCTGGAACGGCTTGCGTGGCTTGCGCAAGGACAACACCGGCTACGATCTCAAACATTGGTTCATTGGCTCGGAGGGTACGCTGGGCATCATCACGGCGGCGGTACTCAAGTTGTTCCCGGCCACCCACAGCAAGGCCACCGCCTGGGTCGCGCTGCCCTCGCCGCAGGCGGCGGTGGACTTGATCGGCCATGTCCGTGGCCTCTGCGCAGACCGTTTGACAGGCTTCGAGATGATGTCGCGCCAGAGCGTGGAGTTCGTCCTGGAACATGTTGCCGGCTGCAGCGATCCCTTGGCGGAGCCACACCCGTGGTATGCGTTGATCGAACTGCGCGACACGGTGCCCGATGCGCCGCTGGCCCAATTGCTTGAAACCGGGCTCGGCCATGCTTTCGAAAAGGCTTGGGTCCTGGATGCAGTCATCGCCAGCAATCATGCCCAGGCCGCTGCGTTGTGGGCCCTGCGCGAGGGTATCTCCGAAGCACAGAATCATGAGGGGCCCAGCCTCAAGCACGATATCAGTGTGCCGGTCAGCCAGATCCCGGCATTCATCGAGCATACCGACCGGGCCTTGCAAGACCAGTTTCCCGGCGTGCGCATTGTGTCCTACGGCCACATGGGCGACGGCAACCTGCACTACAACATCAGCAAACCGCTGGGCCACGCCGATGCCGCGTTCAAGTCGCAGGAGCAGGCGATCATGAACGTCATCTACCGGATGACCAGCTCCTACAACGGCAGCATCAGTGCCGAGCACGGGCTTGGACAAGCCAAGCCCCGGGCCGCGGCCCAGTTCAAGGACCCGCTGGAAATGGAACTGATGCGGGCCATCAAGCGCACGCTGGATCCCCTGGGGTTGATGAACCCAGGCAAAGTGTTCGCCGCTGGGCTGGAGTGACCGGGCCCGGCTCTGCTAGCCTGCCGGTTTGACACCGGACATGGAGGGTGGAATGACACAGGCCATCAGCACCAAGGATCGCGTGCGCATCAAGCACGTCGAAGTTCTCTCGGACAATTGGTACATCCTGCGCAAGACGACCTACGACTACCTCGGCCGCGATGGCCAATGGCGTGAATTGGCGCGTGAAACCTATGATCGCGGCAACGGCGCCACCATCCTGCTTTACAGCAAGGCCAAGCAAACGGTGGTGTTGACCCGGCAGTTCCGCTTCCCGGCGTTCGTCAACGGGCACGACGGCTTGCTGATCGAAACCTGCGCCGGCCTGCTGGATAACGATGATCCACAAACCTGCATCCGCAAGGAAACCCAGGAGGAAACCGGGTACATCGTCCAGGACGTGCGCAAGGTGTTCGAGGCATTCATGAGCCCGGGATCGGTGACCGAGCGCGTGCATTTTTTCGTCGGTGAATATTTCGACGAGGACAAGCAGCACGAAGGAGGAGGGCTCGAGGCCGAAGGTGAGGAGATCGAAGTATTGGAAATGCCGCTCGACCAGGCCCTGGGCATGATCGAGACGGGGGAGATCTGTGACGGCAAGACCATCATGCTGTTGCAGTACGCCAAGCTGCATCGGTTGCTCGATTGACGCCGGTTTCAGCAGTTGGCGACCCAGGCAGCCTGTTTGCTGATCTCGCCGCTGCCGAACCTTTCGCGATAGGCGGAGGGAGCCAGGCCTACCGCGTTGCGGAAGGCCGCGCGAAAACTTTCCACTGACCGGTAGCCACAGGCGTGTGCGATGCCGGCGGTGTTCTGGTCCGTGCTTTCCAGCATTTCCCTTGCCCGGTTCAGCCGTTCCTGCTGCAGCCAGACCTTGGGCGACAGGCCGGTTGTCTCAATGAAACGCCGCAAAAACGTGCGCTCGCTCATCGCCACGCGAGCCGCCATGTCGGCCACGCTCAGCGGTTGATCGAGGTTCTCGCGAATCCATTGCAGCACGCGCGTCAGCTCGTTGCGCGGTGACTTGCACACCGGCGCGACGATGAATTGCGATTGCCCGCCGGTTCGTTGCGGCGCCATGACCAGGCGCCGCGCCACCGAATTGGCGATATGCGTGCCGAAATCCCGTGCGATCAGATGCAGACAGGCGTCAATCCCGGCGGCGCTGCCGGCTGAGGTGATCAGTTGCCCCAGATCGACGTAGAGCACGTTGGGGTCGACCTTGATGCTGGGGTATCGCTCGGCCAGTTCCTGGGAGAATTGCCAATGGGTGGTCACGGTCTCGCCGTCGAGCAGCCCCGTGGCGGCGAGCACGAAGACCCCCGAGCAGATCGACAGCAAGCGTGCCCCGCGGGCGTGGGCTCGCCTAAGGGCCTGCAACAAAGCCTCTGGAGGCGGCTCGAGACGACTGCGCCAACCGGGCACGATGATGGTCTGTGCGGTTTCAAGCGCTTCCAGGCCGGCATCGACGGAAATCTGCAAGCCCCCCAGCGCGTGCATCGGGCCCTGGTCGACCGCGACGATGCGATGGGTGTACCAAGGGACGTCCAATTCTGGGCGTGGCAGCCCGAATATCTCCAGGGCGATACCGAACTCGAATACGCAAAGGCCCTCATAAACGAGGATTGCCACTGTTCCGGGATGAGCGTGCATTTGGCGTAAATTCACCGATTATTGTCGTCTGCTGCACTGTAGCGGACGATCCCATGCCCCTACAATCGCTGCCAGGCAATCAGGAAAACCAAGACGGCCGCACCCCACAAAGGTGACTGTCGCATTACCGGTACCCCACCCCATCGCGCCGGTAGAGGATTGTCACTTCCAGATTTATTCCTGCTTCTACAGAAGTTCGATAAGTGCGAGCTGCGCGAGTGTGCGCATCTGATTGATTTCTGTTAACGACGCTGCCAACGGATTTCGGCGGTGTCGAGGAGTTGTCAGTTGTAACCGGATTAACCTGGACGTTGTAAGGGAATGGACTATGTTGCTGATCCAGATTCTGTTTGTGATGTTGTCAGCAAAACTTTTGGGCGCGGTATTCAATCGCTTGGGGCAACCTCAGGTTGTTGGCGAAATGATAGCCGGCTTTGTATTGGGGCCTGTTGTACTCGGTCAGTTGTTTCCCGCCTTCCATCAGCAGCTATTTGACAGCACTGCCATTACCCAACTGAAAGTATTGAGTGAACTGGGCATCTTGTTGTTCATGTTCGTCATTGGTGCCGAGTTTCGCTTCCCTCTCAAGCAAAGCAAGACCGGCTTCAAGGCCATGGTCATCGGCGCTTTCAGCATAGTGATCCCTTTTTCCCTCGGCGCCGCGATAGCCCCTTGGCTGTTCGAGCATTTCGCCACGCCCGGAACCTCTCGGTTGGGTTTCGTCCTGTTCATCGGCACCGTGTTCTCCGTGACCGCTTTTCCAGTTCTGGCGCGGATCCTCAAGGAGCGAGGCATGCTCGGCACGCAAACAGGTGCGATTGCCTTGCTGGCTGCCGCCATGAGCGACGTGGTGGCGTGGATGTTGGTAGCAGCCGTCGCCATGGTGAATGGCCAGGACGACAACTGGATGGCCCTGGGTTTGCGAGGCGCCTGTCTGTTGTCGCTGGTGGTCTTTTCGTTCCTGGTGCTCAAGCCGTTGCTGGCGCGCTGGCTCGCCGCTGAAGGAAAACTCGCGCAACCCATGGTGCTGGTGGCGCTGCTGGCCGGAGTGATGATCTACGGCAGCCTGACCCACGCGCTGCAAGTACACGCCGTGTTCGGGGCTTTCCTGTTCGGCCTGTGCCTGCCACGGGACCAGGGCCTGCTGGACATGATCATCGAGCGGCTGGAACACGTGTCGTTGATCATATTGATGCCGTGCTTCTTCGCCCTTGCAGGTTTGAGCACAACCTCCTCGGCCTTCTCGGGCCTTGGCGTCTGGGTGCTGCTGGTGATCCTGGTGGTGGCTGTTACCGGCAAAGTGGCCGGCAGCGCCCTGGGCGCCCGGCTGGTGGGATGCTCCTGGTCCGATTCCCTGACCGTCGGGGCACTGATGAATACCCGCGGGCTGATGGAGCTGGTAGTGCTCAAGATCGGCCTGGACATGGGGATCATCGGCAGCGAGCTGTTTACCGCCCTGGTGGTGATGACCATCGTCACCACGCTGATGACCGGCCCGCTGATGAATCTGCATAACAAGAAAGTTGCGACCGGCACTCCGTCAATGGCGAGAGTGTCATCCCCCAACGGATTTGTAACACCGACCGATAACAATGGAATGGAGCGATAAATGAGCGAACAAACATCCAGCTTGGTCATTGAAGCCATGGAGCAACAACTGGCCAGGCATTTCCAGGCTATTTTGCAAGATGAAAACCGGATGAAGCAGATTCGTAATGAATTTCGCCGCGACGGTTATTTCAACTTCAAGAACTTTTCCTTTCTGCCAAAAAGAATCCTGGAAAACGTTCACACCGAAGTTCATGCCTTGCTGGATGAATATTCGGTACGTCGCGATGTTACGGTTCCTTCCACCGGTAATACTTACCGCAAGATGTACAACGTCAACCAACCAGAGATCGCCGAGGGCGGGACGTTCATCCCTGCGCTCTACCAATCGGAGTCGCTGCGCAATTTTCTCGGCAACATCGCGGGCGATGACTTGGCGTCCTGCTGGGAGCAAGAGCAATACCTGATCACCAAGCTGAGCCACCCGGGCGATACCCACGGCTGGCATTGGGGCGATTACCCCTACACCATGATCTGGATCATCGAAGCACCCGAGGACCCGGCGATCGGCGGCGTGCTGCAATGCGTGCCACACAGCGAGTGGGACAAGCAGAACCCGCAGATCTGGCAGTACATCCTCAACAACCCGATCAAGTCCTACCACCACCTCAAGGGCGATGTGTATTTCCTCAAGTCCGACACCACGTTGCACCACGTCGTGCCGATCCAACAGGAAACCACTCGGATCATCCTCAACACCTGTTGGGCAAGCGCCCATGACCGGCGAACCGACGTCGCCCACGAAAGCATTGAAGTGATCTGGGACACCAAGGCCCGGAGCACCGAAGAAGCCTGACGGCAACCGGCCGGGCGGATGGGTGTCCGCCCGGTTCATATTTCAAAATCAACGTTGCCCCCGGGGCTCAAGGAAGCAGGCCATGTCCATTACCCAAGAAACATTTCAGTCCGAAACCGCTTACGTCGTGCGCAACGAAGGTGTCGACCTGGAACTTCAATCGTTCATGGATGAGCAGATCGACTACATTCTCAAGCATCGAGCGACCGAACATCCGTTCCTCAATGCCTACGCCCAGCACGGCCTGCCGCCGGAGCAAAGCAAGGTGCTGTACCTGGAAACCCTGCATTACTTTAAGTACCTGCCGTTCTACGTGTGTGGCATTTCCACCATCACTCGTGACGAAGCGGTGCTGCGCACGATCGCGTTCAATGCCCGCGACGAACTGGGTGAAACGCACTCCCACTCCGACCTGTATCGCAAGTTCCTGCACGACAAGGGCATCAGCGAAGAGCAGATCGAAGCCTACAAGTGCTTGCCCAGCACCCAGGCCTTGAATGACGGAATTTGCGCGCTCTACAGCAAGCCGCCCCTGCAAAAGGCCCTGGGCGGATTGTTCGCCGACGAGGCGATGTCGGCCTCGATGGTTTCCAAGTACAACGATGGCCTGATCAAGGAAGGCGTCAGCGAGCGTGGACGGTTCTTCTGGACGCTGCATATGGAAGTCGAAGTCGGGCATTCCAACGCTGTGTTCAACGTCATGGAAAAGCACCTGCAAACACCGCAAGAGCGTCGCCTGTTCGCCGAAGGCATTGAACAGTACCTGCACCTGATGGAAGTGTACTGGGATGGTATCGAGCGCAAACTCAACGCCGGAGGACGTCAATGACCGCCAAGAATGAATCCGGACAAGGCGTCGCCTTCGGGCTCGGCGCCACGCTGCTCTGGGGCTCGTACCCGCTCTGGTACAAGCCGCTGGCCGGGCTCGATGCCTATCATCTGCTGTCCTGGCGGGTCGTCTTCGCCGAGCTGTTTCTCCTCGCCCTGGTACTGTTGACCGCCCGGGTAGGAACGTTGCGTTCGACCCTCAAGACGGTGCGTCCGGCGAATGTGCTGACAGTGTCGGCGGTCCTCGGGCTGTGGTGGCTGATGTACATCTACGGGATCATGACTGGGCGCGTGCTGGAGGTGGCTTTCGGCTATTTCCTCAGCCCGATCATGAGCATGGTGGTCTCGCGGGTCATCTTCAAGGAGCGCCTCACGTCATTGCAGACCTGGGCGATATTCCTGGCCGTCACTGGCGTGACGCTGATGGCGTTCGAACTGCTGAACCTGCATTCCTTCCCGTGGATCGCATTGGTCATCGGCTTCTGCTATTCCTTCTATGGCATTTTCAAGAAAAAGGTCCCGGGCGATCCGGTGGTCATCCAGACCTTGGAAATTGCCGTACTGTTGCCGTTCGCGGCGCTGTTCCTGCTGCTGGCCCAAGCCCAGGGAGTAGGGCATCAGTTCCTGCAATCGGGCACCCGCGACGTGTTGCTGATCGCGACGGGCCTGATCACGGTGCTGCCGTTGTGGTGGTACAGTCTGGCGGCCAAGCAGTTGTCGATGATCACGCTGGGCTTCTTGCAGTTTGTCCCGCCAATTTGCAACTTCCTGTTGGCGGCGTTCGTTTATGGTGAACCGGTCTCATCGTTGAAACTGGCGGCGTTTTCGTTCATCTGGCTGGCGCTTGCATTGTTCACGTTGAATTCCATTCGGGTCCAGCGTGCAGCGGCAGCCGCCAGGTTGTCCGTGCAAATGCGTACGGCATGACATACCCGCCTGCGCCGTCTACAGCGGCGCGGGTTTTTCAGGATAAGGGAATCGAAATGAAGAAAGTCGCCGTGGTGGGTTGCACCGGTGCAGTGGGCATGACCATGCTGCAATTGCTTGAAGAAACCGACTACGAAGTGGTCTGCATGGCCTCTGAGCGTTCGGCCGGCAAGCGCTTGAAGGCTGGCAATACCGAGCACCTGATCGAGCCTTTTTCGGTCGAAGGCTGCGCTTCGTGCGATATCGTCTTCCTGTGCGTTTCCGGATCGTTTGCCTTGGAATATGGCGAGCGCCTGGCTGAAAACTCTTATGTCATCGATAACTCATCGGCTTTTCGTTATCACCCAGACATTCCGCTACTGGTACCGCCGATCAATGGTCAGCGCTACAAGGGCGAAAAGCTGATCGCCAACCCCAACTGTTCCTCGGCCATTGCGCTGATGGTGCTGGGGCCGTTGCACGAAACCTTCGGGCTCGAAAGCGCGATCATTTCCACCTACCAGGCCGCCAGCGGCGCGGGGCAGCCGGCCATGCTCGAGCTGCGGGAAAAGGCCAAGGCGTTCAGCGACTACGGCGACCAGGACGGTAGCGAGAATTTCGCCCATAACCTGGCGTTCAACGTCATCCCTCAAGTCGATTCGTTCGAAGACAACGGCTACACCCGCGAAGAGATGAAAGTGGTCTGGGAGCTGCGCAAGGTCCTGGGCGAACCGGAGCTGGCCATCAGCACCACGGCGGTGCGGGTGCCGACCCTGCGCTCCCATGCCGAGAGCCTGAGCCTGCGCTTCAAGAAACCGGTGCAATCGCTGGCCCAGGTGCGCGAGTTGCTAGCGGCTGCGCCGGGCGTCGAAGTGGTGGACGAACCCCAGCAGGGCGTTTATCCAATGCCCATGACATCGACCTACAAGCATGCGGTCGAGGTTGGCCGGATTCGCTACAACCTGATCTACGGCGAACACGGCTTGGACCTGTTCATCAGCGGCGATCAGTTGCTGCGGGGCGCGGCGTTGAATGCCTTCGAGATCATGCAACTGGTCAGTGACTGATCGAACCAGGCATTGAGTGAACCTGACGCGCAACCGCCCCCCAGCGGCTGCGCGTTTTTGCTTTCAGCTGGACTGCGCCTCGCTGTCGTCCTGCATGTCATCCAGATATTCCGGTTGGTCGGTCTGGTCGGGCAGCTCGGTCACAACGCTGAAGTCGCTGATTTCGATAGCGCCCACACCATGACCCAGCAAGTGGAAAGAGAACGCCTTGCGCGGTTGCGGGTTGTCGAAATGGATGTCCATCACCAGCGGTTGATCCATGGTAACCGCCACGTCGGTGGGCAAGTCCATCGGCACGTCCTGCTCGAATTCCTTGGCCTTGAGTGAAATGTACGCGGCGTGGCCAGTGTCCACCGCGCGAATGGTCAGGCTGACGCGTGTGCGGGTGCCCTTGGGCATTTCCAGGTATTGGGCGCCGATCAGGTTGTCGGTCCAATCGTTGGAAACCTGGGCGGGCAGCGGGATTTTTTCGTTGCTGCCAAACTGGTAATGCTGGTTCAGGGGCGTCGCCAGCAGCGTTTGGTCCAGGGCGGTGGCCCGCGCGGCGATCAGCCGGGCGCGCTGGCCGCTGTATTGCCCGGCGTAAGTGGCGCGATCGGCGATGAAACCCTCGCTCTTGTAGTCACGGCAGCGTTGCAGGAAATCACATTCGGTGAAGGTGCCCTTGCCATCGTGATAGCGCAGCTTGCCGTTGGTGAACGACATGATTTCCCGGCCCGTCGCGTAGTGCCTGAACATCGAGCGGCCGGACAGGGACGTTGGCACGTCGAAACCGAAGTAATCGAGCACCGAAGCGGTCAGGTCGACATGGCCATGCACCCCTTGCTTGATTGCCGGCAAGGGCTCTGGTGCCAGAGTCAGGTTGAAACCCCAGGACGATGCCAGGCGCACGTCGTCGATGCCATGGGACTCGTCCGAGGTGATGACCACCAGGGTGTTGTCCAGATTTCCCTGGTGTTCAAGGCTCGTCAGGAAGACGTCCAGCGCGTCGTCCAGATAGCCCACAGCCGCCTGCTTGGCGGTGTCGTAGCGCTCCAGATAATCGTCCGGTGCCGAGTAGGGTTGGTGCGTGCCTACCGTCAGCAGGGTGAGCATCCACGGCTTGTCCGCTTGTTGCAGTTGCCCGACGTAATCCAGCGCGCCTTCGAAAAAGGTCTTGTCATCCTTGCCCCAGGGAAACTCCAGGTAAGCCGGTCGAGTGAACCACTCCATGCCCAGGGTCGTATCGAAGCCGATATGCGGCATGATCCGGTCCTTGGCCATGAACCGCAGCCCGGCACCTTGCAGGAAGTGGGTGGAGAATCCGTGCTTGCGCAACTGGGCGGGCAGGCAGGCCTGGTTGCGCTGGGTCTGGTTCAGCATCTCGACGCCCTTGGGCGTGCCGTTGTCGAGTTTGTCGTAATCCCCGCACAGCATCGCGTACAGGCCACGGATGGTCTGGTGGCTGTGCAGCACGTAGTCGGGCGTGTTCATCCCGCGCTCCGACCAGGCGCTGAGGCGCGGCATCAGATTCGCGTGATAGCTGCTTTGCAAAGCCTGGCGGTTGGTTTCCAGATAGGCACCCGGAATGCCTTCCAGGGCGATGATCAGCACATTGCGCGCGCGGCCCGGGGCGGCAAGCAGCTTTTGCCCCTCCAGGTCCAGGCGGGTCAGCCCTTCCATGGGGGGAAGCGGTTCCGGCGTGTTGCCCGCCAGCCACTGCTCCAGATGTTCTTGCCCGGCGGCGACGCTGGCGGTCATGAGCTGGTGGGGCAGGTTGAACAGGTTCCACTGATCCGCCTCGCTGGGGCGCCAGCTTTGAACGCCGGCATGGGCCAGCAACAGCATTGTCGGCATGGCCCAGGCGTGGCGCGGCAAGGGCGGGGCCTGGCGGCTTCGATTGGCCCACTGGACGGCCAGGCAAAGCACCAGGGCTGTCAACATGACTGCCGCGAGCCAGGGATGCGCGAAGCCGCCGCTGCTGGAGTTCTCGACGAATTGTGGGTCGGTCAGGTACTGGATGTCCGCAGGCGTTGGCATCCGCCCGACCGCGTTGACCAGCTCGATACTGGTGAGCGTCAATACACACCATGCCAGCAACACGGGCAAGGCCAGCCACCAGGGACGCCGATAGAGCAGGACGACCAGCAGGGTGCCCATGGCGATATCCGAGAGATAGCCCAGCGGGTCGGACCAGCCCAATGCGACGCGCAGTCCCATGGGGACCAAGAGGACGCATCCCGCCAAGGCGATGAGGCGCGCGAGGGGATGAGTCAGGGGGCGGTGGACAATATTCACGGAAAACGGCCTTCGGGTCTAACCAATCACACACCTTGCGGGAACGGCTCGCTCCCACAAGATTTCATTTAATGGTCATGAGTTTTTCATAACAGTGTGCTGGATGGTATCAAGCCCAGTAGCCATTGTTGGCCTATGGCCTCGCGGCTGGCTACGGTTCGCTTGCCAAGCCCCCTACAATGGCGTCCGCCGCGGCTTTTCGGCGTGTACAAAACTTGTATCAGGATTTCTCATCGGAGGATGGATGGACAGGTTCCAGGAAATGCAGGTGTTTGTCGCCGTGGCCCAGGAGTCGGGATTCTCATCGGCTGCGCGACGCCTGGGTTTGTCGGCGGCCAGCGTGACGCGCGCAGTGGCTGCGTTGGAGCAACGCATCGGTACGCCGTTGTTGGTACGGACTACACGCAACGTCTACCTGAGTGAAGCCGGCCAGCGCTTTCTCGATGACAGCCGGCGGATCCTGGGCGACCTGCAGGAAGCCGAGGATTCCGCCGCGGGCAGTCACGCCCAACCCCGCGGGCAATTGACCATCACGGCACCCGTGCTGTTCGGACAGCTGTTTGTCACGCCATTGCTGGTGGATTATCTGGGTCGCTTCTCCGAGGTCTGCGTCAACGCCTTGCTGCTCGATCGCACCGTCAGCATGGTGGAGGAGGGCATAGACGTGGCCGTGCGCATCGGCGAGCTGCCCGACAGCAGCCTGCACGCCGTACGTGTCGGTGAGGTGCGGCGGGTGGTGTGTGGCTCCCCGGATTTCTTTGCCCGCCACGACCTTCCGCGGCACCCTCAAGACCTCGAGCGGATGCCGGTGGTGTCTTCATCGGCGATCGGCCAGATCAAGAACTGGACCTTTGTCGAGGCCGGCCAGCCATTGTCCGTCCGGCCCGCGCCGCGGCTGGTGGTGACGGCCAATCAGGCCGCCATCACTGCGGCGTGCCAAGGCTTGGGGATGACGCGGGTGCTGTCTTACCAAGTGGCCGGCAACCTGGCTGCCGGTGAGCTGGAAATCGTCCTGGAGGAATTCGAGCTGCCGCCCCTGCCGATCCACGTGGTGTATCAGGGCGGGCGCAATGCGTCGGCGCGGGTGCGCAGCTTTGTCGACTTCATGGTCGGCGCGTTGCGAGAACACCCGGCCTTGAAAGGCTGACGCATTGTTTCGCCAGCAGAAATAATGGATTGCGTTTGCAGGTGATTCCACAGCGTCGGGCTTGGGCAGAAGATGGGCCATCGACGCCGTTCTGCTGATGGCGTCATCTCTGAGCGGAGTCGACCATGAACCCTATCAAGCTCTATCACTTTCCACTCTCGGGCCACGCCCACCGTGTGCAGCTGATGCTCTCGCTACTCGATCTGCCTGTGGAGATCAGCTTTGTCGACCTGGCCAAGGGCGCGCACAAACAAGCGGATTTCCTGGCGATCAACCCGTTTGGCCAGGTGCCGGCCATTGATGACAACGGCGTGGTACTGGCTGACTCCAACGCGATCCTGGTGTACCTGGCAAACAAGTACGGCCAGGGCCGTTGGCTGCCAACGGACCCGGTCGGCGCCGCTCGCGTCCAGCGCTGGTTGTCGGTAGCCGCCGGGCCACTGCATGCCGGACCGGCCACGGCGCGGCTGATCACGGTGTTCGGTGCCTCTCATAATGCCGAAGAGGTGATCGCCCGTGCCCACAGCCTGCTCAAAGTCATCGACCAAGCCCTGGCCAACAGCGCCTATCTGGTCGGCGACGCCCCGACCATTGCCGACATCGCCAGTTACAGCTACATCGCCCACGCGCCCGAGGGTAATGTTTCGTTGCAAGACTATCCCCATGTGCGCGCATGGCTGGCGCGGATCGAAGCCCTGCCTGGCTTCGTCGGGATGCCGCGTACGGCTGCGGGATTGCAGACAGAAGTCTGAGCGCCTGGCCGGTTATGGCGGGGGCAATGCCCCCGCCAGCGGTTTCTGAAGGAACCTGGAAGGGTTAATCTGCCAACCTTTCTCGGTTGGCTGCGTTTCATGACTTTTATCCACAGGCTGGCGCTGGTCTTCGCCGCGTTGTTCCTGAGCGGCTGTGACCAGCCCGCGCCTGCCGTCCTTGATCAACAGCTCTATGTCTGGCAACGCCAGTGGACGCCGGCCCACGAAGGCGCGCTGCGCCAAAGCCACGGCGATTTTTCCAGCTTGCGGGTGTTGGCGTTGCAGGCGTTTCCGGGAGCTGGCTGGAGCCGTGCGCGTATTGACCCCGCATTGCTCAAGGCTGACGGCCGACCGCTGGTTGCGGTGATTCGTCTGGACGGCCAGCTCAGATCTCTGGACCAGGACGATGTGATCGCACAGATCCAACAGTTGCTGGCCCACTGGCGGGCCCAGGGCCTGGTGCCGATGGGTGTGGAAATCGATCACGATGCGGGCACTGCACGGCTACCGGCGTACCGGACCTTTCTCACCCGGTTGCGACAAACCTTACCCACCACGCTACAGCTCAGCATCACGGCGCTGCCGGCCTGGCTCGATAGCCCCGAGTTGCCTGAATTGTTGGCGACCGTGGACAGTAGCGTCTTGCAGGTCCATGCGGTCAGCGATCCTCGCCAAGGTCTGTTCGATGCGCAACAGGCCAGGCGTTGGGCCGAACGCTGGGGCGAGATCACCGCGCGGCCGTTCTATTTGGCCTTGCCGGCGTATGGTGTCGCGCTGCTGACCCAGGAAAACGGTGCGCCCGTGGTGGAAAGCGAAGTGCCTATCGACCGGGGCGGCGAACGCCGGGAATTGCGGGCCGATCCACAACAGGTCGCCGACCTGACGGCAAAGCTGCGCGCCGAACCGCCTGGGCACCTGGCCGGAATCGTCTGGTTTCGGTTACCGCTGCCGGGAGATCGACGGGCATGGAGCCTGGCCACCCTTGGCGCGGTGGCCCGTGGCGACAGGCTCCACAGTCGTATGGCGGTGCGCATTGACGAGCAGGACGGCCTCTACGATATCTGGCTGGTGAACCAGGGCAATCTCGACAGCGCTTGGCCCCAGCGGCTGACGCTGACGGTGGGCGCATGTGACGGGGTCGATGCCCTGTCGGGTTATGCATTGCAACATACCCCCGGAGTGCTTACCTTCACGCGCATTCAGGAAGGTCGCCTGGCTGCCGGTGCCCAACGGGCGATCGGCTGGGCGCGCTGCACAAAAATTGACCAAGGAGGTTTCAATGTCTACCCGTAAGTGGCCTCGTCGCCTGCTATGCCTGAGCCTCAGCCTGCCCATGGGCCAGGCGCTGGCCTGTGGACCGGAGTTCCCCATGCGCCTGCTGGATAACCGGGCCCAATCCTTGGCGGAGTTGCCCGAAGGCAGCTTTCGTTTCGAGGTCAGCCGTCTCGGTCAGGCCATTGCGGGGCTGAAGCCAACCACGGATGCGACGCGCAACCCCGACTACAGTTATGACGATGTGGCCTCCTACGTTGAACAACGCAACAAAGCCGAACAGCTCGGCCTGACGCCACCGCAACAAGCGGTGGTAGAGCGGCTGCGAGCAGTGGGCGATGTTGAGCAGGTCGCCAGCGAAGCGGCGAACCTGCCCGCCGAGCTGCGCTTGTACGCGGTGGGCGCGGCGGCTTTCAACGCTGGCGATCACCAGCGCGCCGCCGAATCATTGCAACAATTGCTGGCGCTGCCCGCCGACGAGCGCCGCCTGCGCAGCACCTGGGCGGCCTATTCCCTGGGCCGCGCGTTGTTCGCCATGAGCACCGAGGCCGGTCGCGGCGACCCCACTATTTTGCGGGATCAGGCGCGCCAAGCCTTTCGCCAGGCCCGAGAGTTGAGCGTCGCCGGTTTCAGCGACCCGTTGGAACTGGGCGTCGCCAGTCTCGGTGAGGAGGCCAGGGTGGCCTATACCGCCGATGACTGGGACAGTGCCATCGGGCTGTACGCGACCCAGAACCTGCAGGGTTCTCCGGTCGGCTACAGCTCGTTGTTGCAGTTGGCGAGTAGCCTGAAGCTCGAATCCGACGAGCGCCTGAGGGAATTGCTCAAGACCAAAGGCGTCCAGCGCCTGGCGACGGCGTATTTGCTCAGCCGCGTCGGCTGGTGGGACGGCGAAGAGCCATCCGGCGAGAAACAACTCGTCAAGTTGCTGCAGGCCAGCGCCCGGGGCAACCTGGACGATGCGGATCGCCTGGCTGCGGTGAGTTATCAACACGGCGACTACTCCGGCGCCAAGGCTTTCGTGGATAAAGCCGCCGACACTGGGCTGGCCTGGTGGGTGCGCGCCAAACTCGCCCTGCGCGACGGAGACAAGGTTGCTGCGGCGGCGGCTTATGCCAAGGCCGCCCAGGCATTTCCGAAGGAGGAATCCTGGGGCGATCGACGCACGCCGGACTGGGACTACGAGACGGTCCAGCCCAAGTGCCGGGTCGAAGGTGAAAGCGCGATCCTAGCGTTGCAGCGTGGTGATTACCTGCAAGCGTTCGATCAGCTTTATCGCGGCGGCAACAATTATTGGTATGACGCCGCGACGGTCGCCGAGCGCGTGCTGACGGTCGATGAACTCAAGCAATACGTAGACGCCCAGGTTACGGCTCCGCCGCCATTGAGCCAGGAAGAGCGGGACAATTATGTACAACTGTCGGTGCCGGCGAAACTGCGTAACCTGCTGGGTCGTCGTCTGCTGCGCGAGGGGCGCTACGACGAAGCACCGGCGTATTTCGACAGCGTTCAGCTGCAGGTAAGTGCCGAATATTACGGGCAAATGCGCAAGGATGCCGAGTCCAAATGGTGGCCGACCGGACGCGCCAAGGCGTATTTCCTTGCGTCCACGGTAGCGCGCGACATGGGCATGCAGCTGCTCGCTTATGAGATGGCGCCGGATTACGCCAGTCTGGAAGGCAACTACAGTTTTGAACCAGTGGAACTGAAGGTTGGCCCCTTATTGTCTGAAGGCGAGGTGCAAAGGCAACAGGCCAGCGCAGCCGAACCGGACCAGCGATATCACTATCGGTTTGTCGCCACTGCATTGGCGAGTCGGGCGGCGGACAATCTACCCCATACCAGCCAGGCGTTTGCAGCGGTGCTGTGTTATGCATGGAGATACAATTCAAGCCCTGAAGAGCAGGGAGCGTTGTACCGGCGGTATATAGAGGAAGGGCCTTACGTGGAATGGGGATGGCATTTTGGGGAGTTATGTCCATTTCCGGACTTTGACAAGGCAGACAAGCGCTATGTCACGCAGGCGCTGAGTCCGATTCGCTCGGCGTTGCGGCCCTATAAAATCTGGGTGCAAGTGGGCAGCGTAGTGCTGGTTGTAGCCGTTGGGCTGGCATTGATCAGCCGTCGCCAGCGCAAGGCACGGTTGGCGGCGCGCTGATTGTGGAGGCGAGCCTGTTTGCGATGAGGCTGAGTCAGTAGGTGTGGATGAGACTGACCTGACGCCATCGCGAGCAAGCTCGCTCCCACAGGAATGCGGCGCTACATCTGCGTCGCCATTCCTTCCACATTCATCGCCGCCTGGCGCAATGCCTCCGAGCGGGTCGGGTGCGGGTGGCAGATCAGGGCGATGTCTTCGGCCGAGGCGCCGAACTCCATCGCTACGCAGTATTCGCCAATCATTTCGCTGACGCTTGGGCCAACCAGATGCACGCCGAGGATCTCGTCGGTGTGCTCATCGGCCAACACTTTGGCGAACCCTTCGGTTTCGTGATTGATCTTCGCCCGGCTGTTGGCCGTAAAAGGGAATTTCCCGACTTTGTAGGCGCGGCCCGCAGCCTTGAGCTGTTCCTCGGTCTTGCCGACGCTGGCCAGTTCCGGCCGGGTATAGATCACGTTGGGGATCAGGTCGTAATTGACCTCGCCGGCCTTGCCGGCAATCTGCTCGATGCAGGCCATGGCCTCGTCTTCGGCCTTGTGGGCGAGCATCGGCCCGGACGTGACATCGCCGATCACCCAGACACCGGGCGCCTCAGTGCGGTGGCGCTTGTTGGCGAGCAGGCCACGCGGGTCGGTCGTCAACCCGACATTTTCCAGCCCCAGCCCTTGTGTGTAAGGCCGGCGGCCAATGGCGACCAGCACGTAATCGGCGTCCAACGTCTGCGCGTTGCCGCCTGCTGCGGATTCGACCTGTAACTGCACGCCGTTGGCCGAGGACACGGCGCCAGTGACCTTGGCCCCCAGCTTGAATTGAATGCCCTGTTTCGCCAGGGCTCTCTGCAAGGTCTTGCCGGTGTCCGCATCCACACCCGGGCAGATGCGATCGAGGTATTCCACCACGGTCACTTCAGCGCCCAGGCGTCGCCAGACTGAGCCCAGTTCCAGACCAATGACCCCCGCGCCGATGACCACCAGGTGACGGGGCACTTCGCCGAGGGACAATGCGCCAGTGGAATCGAGGATGCGCCGGTTATCGACCTCTACTCCGGGCAGTGGCGTCGGCTCGGAGCCGGTGGCGATAACGATGTCCTTGGCGCCGAGTTCAACCTTGCCGCCATCGCCGCCGGTGACGCTCACCTTGCCGGGCCCATCGATATGGCCCCAACCCTTGATCCAATCGACCTTGTTTTTGCGAAACAGAAACTCGATGCCCTTGGTCAGGCCCGCCACGCTTTCGTCCTTTTGTTTCATCATCTGAGCGAGGTCGAGGGTAGGGCTGACGTTGATGCCCAGATTGGCAAATTCCGCGCCCTTGGCCGCTTCGTACAGCTCAGACGCGTGGAGCAGTGCCTTGGAGGGCATGCAACCGACGTTCAGGCAGGTGCCGCCCAGCGTTGCGCGGCCTTCGATGCAGGCGGCCTTCAAGCCCAACTGCCCGGCCCGAATCGCTGCGTTATAGCCGCCGGGACCGCCGCCCAGAATGATCACATCGTAATCGCTCATCACTGTTCTCCCGCCTCGTCCAAAAAATTATGTACGTAATATGAGCGTTTCCGGAGATTACGGTCAAGGCTAAAGTCACCAGGGCTGGCCGTGAAAAATTCAACACGGAAATTTCACAGCACCGGTTATAAAGTAACGAACGTAGCGGAGCGGTGGCGGTTTTATCCACAGCCCTGAATTTGGTTTTTCCACATGCGCTGGGATGACATGCAAGTCGATCTAGAAATCGAAGGGGCACGGGTGGCCGAGTGGCCGCGCTTTCAGCGTGCTGCGCTCCAGACACGCCGCTTGAAGCGGATCGCGTTGGCGCTGGCCGGCCTGGCGGGATTGGGCCTGGCACTGGCGTTTTTCATCGGATTGTTCTCGCCGCAATCCTTGTGGCCTGCCCTGTTGGTCAGCCAAAGCGCCGGCCTTATTGTGTTGTTGGCGGGCCTGCAATCGGCCGGGTGGGTGACGCGTTGGCGCAGCGAGGCGCTGGCGCCTGCGGTGGACAACGCACTTGTTGAAACCGAGCCGGTTGAAGACTCGGATTGGTATGAGCGGATGCTCGAGGGGATCAGCGCCCGCTGGGTCGGTCTGCTGAAGCAAATCGGGGCGCCCGCGTTGTGGCTTTCTGGTTGGGCGCTCCTGGCGTTGCTGAGCCTTGAGCAAGCCTGGAATCTAGATTTGCCTGCTGCATCGCTTGGGGTGTCGGCGAGTGTCGGGGCGGTGGTCTCGTTATTGCTGGCGTTCAGCTTGCTGGTGTTTGAACGCCAACTGGCCCAGCAACCGCCAATCGAGTGGCCGGAAGCCTTGCCATTGGCACAGCTCGCGCGGGTGGCGATCGCCGTGCTTGTCCTTGGCGCATTGTGCCTGCTGTTCGCCGCCGATACGTCGATCTGGCCGACGCGCCTGGGAGTGTTGATCGGGGTGTTGCCAGGGCTGGTCGCGGTGGAGCTGCTGTTGCGCGCCATACTCTCCTTATTCAGCCCGCGCCGCGACTCCCTCGAGCCGACGCTGATGGGTCGCAGCTTTGTCGCCGATCTGCTGCGCTGGCCGCCGCAACCGTTGCTGGTCTTGCAGCACGAGTTGCACAACCGTTTCGGCATCGACCTGCGTCAGATCTGGGCGTTCAGCTATATGCGCCGGGCATTCTTTCCTGTGCTGGCGCTGGTGGCGCTGGTGGGCTGGTCGCTCACCGGCGTGCATGAAGTGGCGTTGCAGGAGCGCGGAATCTACGAGCGATTCGGCGAGCCGGTGCAAGTCCTTGGCCCAGGCCTGCATGGGGGCCTCCCTTGGCCGTGGGGCAGGGTGCTCAAAGTGGAAAATGGTGTCGTGCATGAATTGGCGACCAGCGTTGGCGATAGCAACGCGCTTGTGCAAGCGGAACCGGCCGAAGGACCGGCGCCGGTCAACGCCAATCGGTTATGGGACGCCACGCATGTGAACGATAAATCCCAAGTCATCGCCAGCCGGCGTGCCGATAAACAAAGCTTCGAGATCGTCAACATGGATGTGCGCTTTGTATATCGCATCGGCCTGACGGATGCCGCAGCGCTTGCTGCGACGTACAACAGTGCCGATGTGCCAACGATGATCCGCAGCACGGCCAGCCGCATCCTCGTGCATGAATTCGCATCGCGCACGCTGGACGGTTTGCTGGGCGCGGACCGGGTCAGCCTGGCCGACGAAATCGGCCGTGCGGTGCAGGCTGACTTGCAATCGTTGGACAGCGGCGTTGAGATTCTTGCGACAGTGGTCGAGGCGATCCATCCTCCGGCTGGCGCGGCGAATGCCTATCACGGTGTGCAAGCGGCGCAGATCGGCGCGCAGGCATTGGTCGCCCGGGAGCGCGGCGCCGCGGCTGAACAGACCAACCAGGCGCAACTGCAAGCCAGCATCGCCCATGACCAGGCCCAAGCCACGGCGAGGGAAATCAACGCCGCCGCCGAAGCCGCGGGCCTGCGCTTCGATGCCGAACGCCAAGCCTATGCGAAGGCAGGCCACGCCTTCCTCCTTGAGCAGTACTTCAGCCAACTGAGCCATGGCCTGGACAAGGCCAATCTGCTGATTCTCGATCATCGCGTGGGCGGCAGCGGCAACGCGCCGACCCTGGATCTGCGCACTTTCCCGCTGCCGGCGGACCCTGCGTCGCCACGTAACCCTGTCCTGCCAGGAGCTGCCCATTGAGCCAGTCTTCGTCACACGACCATCACGACCACGGCCATGTTGGTCATCACCACGGGCATCATCATCACCACGGCGACCCGCAGCAGGCTGGTCCGTTTCCCTGGAGGCGCATGGGCTGGGCAACGCTGTTGGTGGTGTTTGCCATAGCGGCTGCCAGCCTGGTGCAAGTGCGCTCGGGGGAGGCCACCGTTATCACCCGTTTTGGCAACCCGGCGCGAGTGCTGCTGGAACCGGGCCTGGGCTGGCGCTGGCCGGCGCCATTCGAAGCAGCGGTCCCGGTGGATTTGCGGTTACGTACCAGCTCCAGCGGATTGCAGGATGTCGGTACTCGCGATGGGCTGCGAATCATTGTTCAGGCCTATGTCACTTGGCAGGTGCAAGCGGACCCGGAAAATGTGCAGCGTTTCATGCGGGCAGTGCAGAACCAGCCAGACGAAGCCGCACGGCAAATACGCACGTTTGTCGGCTCGGCGCTGGAAACCACGGCCGCCAGTTTCGATTTGGCGAATCTGGTCAATACCGATGCCAGCCAAGTGCGCATCGTCGATTTTGAAACCCAACTGCGTCAACAGATCGAGCAGCAACTGCTGACAACCTACGGTGTGCGGGTCTTGCAAGTGGGCATCGAGCGCCTGACTTTGCCTTCGGTAACGCTTACCGCAACCGTGGACCGCATGCGTGCCGAACGAGAAACCATCGCCACGGAGCGCACCGCCATCGGTAAGCGTGAAGCAGCACAAATTCGTTCGGCGGCTGAACGTGACGCGCGAATCATGCAAGCCGACGCCACCGTCAAAGCTGCCGAGATAGAGGCACAATCTCGCGTGGAGGCAGCGCAGATCTATGGAAGGGCCTATGCGGGTTCGCCCCAGCTTTACAATCTGCTTCGCTCGCTGGACACCTTGGAGACCATCGTCAGCCCGGGCACCAAGCTGATTCTGCGCACAGACGCGGCGCCATTCCGGGTGTTGGTGGACGGCCCTCCTTCACTGGAACCCAAGGGCGGGACCCAGCCATGAGTTTGGTTCCACGTGGAACAAACGAGCTGTCCAGTCCATGGATTCAGGCCGGACGCCTGTCGTTCCTTGCGCTTTACACGGTCACTGTCCTTGCCGCGTTGGCCTGGTTATTCGCCAACGTGCGGCAGGTTGCTCCGCAGGACCGCGCGATGGTTTTGCACTTTGGCGCACTGGATCGTGTCCAGAACGCGGGACTTTTATGGGCATGGCCTCGTCCCGTGGAACAGGTGATCCTACTGCCGGCGGCGGATCGAGTCCTGGAACGCCGCGTAGAAAATCTGCTCCGCTCGGATGCGGCGCTACAGGCCGATCGAGTGGCCAGCTTCGCTTCGCCAGTGACGGATGCCTTGGCGGGTTCTGGTTATTTATTGACCGGTGACGCCGGCGTGGTGCAGCTGGACGTGCGGGTTTTCTACAAGGTCACCGACCCTTACGCGTTCGTCCTGCAAGGCGAACATGTCTTGCCGGCCCTGGATCGGTTGGCGACCCGCAGTGCCGTGGCTCTTGCCGCAGCCCGGGACCTGGACACGATCCTGGTGGCTCGCCCCGAATTGTTGGGTAGCGATAGCCAGGCCGCGGAGCGTCGCGAGCGCCTTCGTGGCGATCTGGTGCAAGGTATCAACCGGCGACTCGCTGATCTTGCCGCGACAGGGCAGGGGTTGGGAATCGAAGTGGTGCGAGTCGACGTGCAGTCGAGCCTGCCCGGGCCTGCCGTGGGGGCTTTCAACGCAGTACTGACCGCCAGCCAGCAGGCCGACAAAGCTGTCGCCAGCGCCCGTACCGAGGCGGAAAAACAGACCCAGTCAGCCCGCCAGGAAGCCGACCGGGCCTTGCAGGTGGCCCATGCCCAGGCTGGCGAACGGCTCGCCAAAGCGTCGTCCGACACCGCTTCGGTGTTCGGCTTGGCCAAGACCCAGGGTAGCGATCCGCAGATGCCGTGGCGGCTGTACCGTGAACGCATGCCTGAAATCCTGCGTCGGGCCGGGTCGGTGACCACGGTCGATCCGAAAGACGATTCCCGCTTGATTATCCAAGGAGCCGGGCAATGACCGCTCAAGCCACTGCCGCACCGATGTTGTCTTCTGCCGAACAGCATGCAGCCGCTCGGCAGCTGACCTTGGCGATGCTCGCACTCGGTCTGCTCGCCTTGGGCCTGGCATGGCGCGGTTGGTCGCCAGGGCAAAACGGTGTCAGCCAGTTGTTGTTGGGTGCTGCCTCGTTGCTGGTAGCGGTGCCGGTAATGCGTTCCGCCTGGTACAGCTTGCGGTATCCGAGCTTGCATGGGGTCACGGATCAACTCATCGCCTTGGCAATGCTTGGGGCCTGGGCCACCGGCGATCTGCTGACGGCCGCGCTGTTGCCCATCATCATGATCTTCGGTCACGTGCTGGAAGAACGCAGTGTGATCGGCTCCCAGGAAGCCATCCACGCCCTCGGCCAGTTGACCCGAAGCCAAGGTCGCAAAGTGCAGGCCGACGGCTCGGTCATCGAAGTCGATAACGGCACGCTACGACCAGGCGATGTGGTGGAGGTTCGCGCCGGTGACAGGGTGCCTGCCGACGGGCGAGTCTTGTCCGGGCAAGCGAGCCTCGACACCGCGCCCATCACGGGCGAGTCCGTACCTGTGGAGGCGGTCGCGGGGATGGATGTGTTTGGCGGCGCGATCAACCTCGACGGTCTGCTGCGCCTGGAAGTGACGCGCATTGGCGAAGCGTCGACGCTGGGCAAAGTCATTGCCCTGATGCAAAACGCCGAGCGTTCCAAGCCGCCGATTACCCGCTTGCTCGAACGCTACGCCGGTCGTTACCTGGTGCTGGTGTTGCTGCTGGCGGCGGTGACCTGGTTTGTCACGAACGATGCCCAGGCGATGCTCGCGGTCCTGGTGGCGGCGTGTCCCTGCGCCTTGGTGCTGTCAGCGCCGGCAACGGCCATTGCCGGGATTGCGGTGGCTGCACGTCACGGGATCCTGATTCGCAGCTCGGCTTTCTTGGAGGAGCTGGCCGACCTGACTTCGCTGGTCATCGACAAGACCGGAACCTTGACCTACGGCACATTGCAACTGCAATCGATACAAGGCGCCTCGGCGGATCGCTCCGAGCTGCTGCCTTTGGCCGCCAGCCTCGGATCGGCCAGCAGTCATCCGGTCAGCCGAGCGCTGGCAGGGCAGGTGGCTGCGCAACATTATCTGCCGCTTAGCGATGTACACGAACGCCAGGGCCTGGGCGTGGTGGCCATGACCGGACGGGGCGAAGCCGCACTTGGTCGTCCCGAGTTGTTCGCCCGGCTGGGAATCGAGACGCCGGCCATTCCCGAGCATGACGGCCCAATCGCCGGCTTGGCCCTCGATGGGCAATTTCTCGCCTGGTTGCTGCTGGCCGACAGCGTCAAACCAGAAGCGCGGGCGGCCATGGCCGAGTTGCGCGAGCTTGGCCTGGGTCGCCAATTGTTGTTGACCGGAGATCGCCAAAGCGTGGCGACTGCGTTGGCGCAGCAGGTTGGTATCAACGATCTGCAAGCGCAGGCTTTGCCGGAAGACAAACTTAAACGGGTCATGGCCGAAATCGGTCACGGCTTCCGGCCGATGGTGGTGGGTGACGGGATCAACGATTCCCTGGCGCTGAAGGCCGGGGTGGTGGGGGTCGCAATAGGTGCCGGCGGGGCGGATATCGCGCTTGCGTCGGCGGATATCGTCCTGATTGGCAGTGATCTGAGGCGCCTTGGAACCTGTGTACGGTTGAGCCGGCAGTGCCGACGCACGTTGCAGGTCAATGTCATTATCGGCCTGGGCTGGACGCTCGCTATCGTTGCCTTCGCCGCATTTGGCTGGCTGGGCGCGGCGGGCGCGATGATCGCCGCGTTGCTGCACAACTTGAGCACCCTGTTGGTGCTGGGAAACGCTGGGCGTCTGCTGCGGTTCCAGGAACCGCTGTTGAGAATCTAACGAGCGAGCTGGAGCGAACTGTTGGCGGCGTCCGCAGTCACTTACGAGAGGGCACTCCTTCGCCAGCAGTCACTGCTAAAACACAGCTGGTAACAGGGCGATAGAAAAAGGCTATAAATTCGATAGCCTGCTATTTTTCTAGCATGGTCTACCCTCATTTCAGACGTCTGAAACAAGGGGGGATTTTTCATGCTCGCTCAACTTCCGCCGGCCTTACAGAATCTGCATCTACCGCTTCGTTTGCGGCTCTGGGATGGCCATGAGTTCACGCTCGGTGCCGATCCCAGCGTCACGATTGTGGTCAAGGACCCTCAAGTGGTCGCGCAATTCACCCACCCCAGCCTGGATGCACTGGGTGCAGCGTTTGTCGAAGGCAAACTCGAGCTTGAAGGCTCTATCAATGAAGTCATTCGTGTATGTGACGAGCTGAGCCAGGCCCTGGTGGACGAAGACGACAGCAACTTGCCGGTGCGTACTGTCCACGACAAGGAAACCGACGCCAAGGCGATCTCCTATCACTACGACCTGTCCAATGCGTTTTATCAGCTCTGGCTCGACAGCGACATGGTGTATTCATGCGCTTATTTCGAGACCGGCAGCGAAACCCTCGAACAAGCGCAACAAGCGAAATTCCGCCATTTGTGCCGCAAGCTGCGCCTGCAACCCGGAGACTATCTGTTGGACGTTGGCTGTGGCTGGGGCGGGTTGGCGCGTTTCGCGGCGCGGGAATTCGGAGCCAAGGTGTTTGGCATTACCCTGAGCAAGGCGCAGCTCGCCCTGGCTCGGGAGCGGGTCAAGGCTGAAGGCCTGGAAGATCAGGTGGAGCTGCAGTTGCTGGACTATCGGGACCTGCCCCAGGACGGACGTTTTGACAAAGTGGTCAGTGTCGGCATGTTCGAACACGTGGGGCACGCCAACCTGGCCCAGTACTGCAAGACGCTGTTCGGTGCCGTCCGTGAAGGCGGCTTGGTGATGAATCACGGTATCACCGCCAAGCACACCGATGGCCGTCCGGTAGGGCGCGGGGCGGGCGAATTCATCGAGAAATACGTGTTTCCCAATGGTGAGTTGCCGCATCTGTCGATGATCTCTGCCGAAATCAGCGAAGCCGGGCTGGAAATCGTCGATGTAGAAAGCCTGCGCATGCACTACGCGCGCACCCTCGATCATTGGAGCGAGCGTTTGGAGGACAACCTCGAAGCCGCGTCCAGGGAAGTACCGGAGCAGGCCTTGCGAATCTGGCGGCTGTATCTGGCGGGCTGCGCCTACGCGTTCGCCAAGGGCTGGATAAACCTGCACCAGATTCTCGCGGTCAAGGCCCATGCCGATGGCAGCCATGAATTGCCTTGGACTCGCGACGACATTTACACGCCTTAAAGAATCGGCGAAATGAGCCGGGCGATTCGCATGCCGATTTTTTGCAGGCGGTGGGTCTCCCGGCTTTCTTGTTTGGCCACTTCGTGGGCTTGGGCAAAATCCTTCTCGAGCATTTGCTCCACTTCGCTGGCAAACGCGATATCAACGGTCAGCAGCATGACTTCGAAATTCAATCGAAACGAACGGTTATCCAGGTTCGCACTGCCGATCGCGCTTATTTCCTGATCGATCAGTACGACTTTTTGGTGCAGGAATCCTGGCTCATAACGAAACACCCGGACGCCGGCCCGCACCGCTTCGAATGCATAGAGGCTGGACGCCGCGTAGACGATTTTGTGATCGGGCCGCGAAGGTAGCAGGATACGCACATCCACGCCGCGCAAGACGGCCAGGCGCAGCGCCGCGAAAACCGCTTCGTCAGGGATGAAGTAGGGCGTGGTGATCCAGATTCGCTCGTTTGCAGCGTGGATCGCTTCGACGAAAAACAATGAGCAGGTTTCCTGCGCGTCCGCCGGACCGCTGGCCAGCAGTTGGCAGAGCACGCCGCCATCCGGATAGGTGTCCGGCAGGATCAATGGCGGCAACGCACGGGCGGCCCAGAACCAGTCTTCCGCAAAGGATTCCTGCATGCTCGCCACCACGGGGCCGCGCACTTCGACGTGGGTGTCGCGCCATGGGGCCAACGGAGGCTTTTCGCCCAGGTATTCGTCGCCCACGTTGTGACCACCGACAAACCCCAGGACGCCGTCCACGGCCACGATCTTGCGATGGTTGCGGAAGTTGACCTGGAACCGGTTCAACCAACCGCTGCGGGTGGCAAAGGCTTTCACATGGACGCCGCCGTCGCGCAGTGCCTGGACATAACGGTGGGGCAGGGAGTGACTGCCGATACGGTCATAAAGCAGGTATACCGCCACGCCCTCGGCTGCTTTCTTCAACAGTAACGCGTGCAAGCGTTGGCCGAGACGGTCGTCATGGATGATGAAGAATTGGATCAGAATGGCTTCCCGCGCACTTTCCATGGCCTGGAAAATCGCCTCGAACGTGGCGTGGCCATCCACCAGCAGCCGCACCTGGTTATTCGCCAGGCAAGGCGCGCGTCCGAGCTTCGGCATGGCGCGCAAGGAAGCATAAGCGTGGGACGCGCGGGCTGTGAGCGCCTCTTCGACCCAAGGCCGCCAGTTCAGCTCGGAGATCGCCTTGCGCATCTCTTCGTTGGCCTGTCGTCGCGCCTTGATGTAACCGTCGAAAGTACTGCGGCCAAAAACCAGGTAGGGAATAAGCGTCAGATAAGGGATGAACACCAGTGACAGGGCCCAGGCGATCGAGCCTTGGGCGGTTCGCACGGTGAGTACCGCATGGACCGCAGCGATGGAACCGAGGGTGTGGAGCAGCGCGATCAGGTAACCGAAAACATGCGGGCCGTAATAGTCCATGGGGCAGCCGTGCTCCTGAAGTTTCAATGCTTAACAGACCATGTTACGCAACGAATGTCGCTAATTAATTCACCTGTGCTTGCCTGAACCGAAGCTTGCGGGCAGCGTCTAACGGCCACTTGTCCTCTGGAGTTTTCGCAATGAAAGTTCGCCTGCTGGGTTTGGCCTTGGCCATTGGTTTCTCGGTTCCTGTAGCGGCTCATGCGCAGATGCTTCAACCGGGCCTGTGGGAACTGACGACAAGCAACATGAAGGTCGATAACCAGAATCTGCCTGACCTGCAATTGATCCTCGGCCAGTTGCAGAACCAGATGACGCCCGAGCAGCGAGCGATGCTGGAAAAGCAAGGCATCACCATGGGGGGTAAAGGTATTCGGGTTTGCCTGACGCCGGAGCAAGTCCAGACCAACGACATCCCGCTGCAGGATCCGCAGTCAGGGTGCAAGCAGCAGATCACCGAGCGGACCGGCAACCAATGGAAGTTTCGCTTCAGTTGTCCGAAAGCCCAGGGCAGCGGCATCGCGACCTTCCAGAGTGATCGCGAATTCACCACCAAGGTCAATGGCACGTTCAACGCCACGGGCATCCAGCAGAACGGTAGCCTGGATACCCGCGCCGTGTGGCTGGGGCAGGATTGCGGAACGGTCAAGCCGAGGGCTTGATTTCAGGGCTGGCTCAACGCTTCGTACAGGGTGTTGAGGTTGTACTCGAACAGGCCGGTAAACGTGCTCGCGGGTCCGCTGGCGGCGAGGGCGTCGGAGTACAAGGTGCCGCCGATGTGCGCGCCGCTTTCATCGGCAATTTGCTTGAGCAGGCGTGCGTCCTTGATGTTTTCCATGAACACCGCTTTGACTTTGGCCTGGCGGATTTGCGTGATCAAGGCGGCGACTTCGGCAGCCGATGGCTCGCGTTCAGTAGACAAGCCTTGCGGTGCCATGAAATCGATGCCGTAGGCTTGGCCCAGGTAACCGAAGGCGTCGTGAGAAGTGACGATCTTGCGATTGCCGGGTGGCAAAGCGGTGAACTTCGCCTTGGCTTCGGCGAGTAGGGCATGGATCTTTTTCAGGTACGCCTGGCTGTTACGTTCGTAATCGGCCTTGTTGGCCGGGTCGGCTGCTTCCAATGCCTTCGTGATGTTGCCGACGTAGAGCACGGCGTTGGCAAGGTTGTGCCACGCATGCGGGTCTGGGATGGTCTCCCCGTCTTCGTCCAAGGAACGTGGAATCACGCCACGGCTGGCACTGATTACCGGCGCGGTGGTTTCGGTGCTGGTGACCAGGCGATCCAGCCACGGCTCGAAGCCCAATCCATTCTTGATGATCACCTTGGCTTTCAGCAGCGCCTTGGCATCGTCTGGGGTGGGCTCGTAGGTGTGTGCATCGGCGTCGGGACCGACCATGTTGACGATCTGAACGTGTTCGCCGCCGACCTGTTGGGTCATGTCGGCAAGGATGCTGAAGCTGGTGACAACCTGCAGCTTTTCGGCAGCAGGGGAGGACATGGACACCATCAAGCTGAATATCAGGAGCAGGGCGCGCATCGGCAAAACCTCATTGGGATGTGAGCAAAGGCGGGCGGCGCAGCAAGCCATGCACCGGACCGAATACTACGGACAGCAAATAGAGCACGCCCGCCACCAGTACGATGGCCGGTCCGCTGGGCAGCGAGAAGTAGAAGGACAGCAGCAGGCCCAGCCACACCGAAAGGCAGCCGAACAGTGCGGCCAAAGCCATCAGGGTCGGCAGGCGGCGGCTCCAGAACCGAGAAGCCGCGGCAGGCAACATCATCAGGCCCACAACCATCAGCGCTCCGATGGCCTGGAAGCCGATCACCAGGTTCAACACCACAAGTGTCAGGAACACGCCGTGGGCCAACGGACCCAGACGACTGACTGTCCGCAGAAACAAGGGGTCCAGGGTATCGAGCAACAGCGGGCGATAGATCAGCGCCATTGCACCCAGGCTTGCGGCGCAAACCCAGAGCATGCCGGTGAGTGTCGGACTGTCTACTGCTAGTGCGGAACCAAATAACAGGTGCAGCAAGTCCAGGCGTTTGCCGGCCATGCCGAGAATCAGTACGCCGGCCGCCAGGGATATGGGATAGATCGCCGCCAGGCTGGCGTCCTCTCGCAGTCCAGTGCGGCGGGTAATCCACGCTGCGAGCCCGGCCATGCTCAGGCCGGCCCCCAGGCCTCCGACGGTCAGGACAGGCAGGCTCAACCCGGCGAACCAGAACCCGAGCGCTGCGCCCGGCAGGATGCCGTGAGCCACGGCATCACCGATCAGGCTCATCCGCCGCAGAATCAGAAACACCCCTAGTGGAGCCGTGCTGCACGCCAGTACCAGTCCGCCCAACAACGCCCGGCGCATGAACAGGAAATCCAGGAAGGGCTGCCATAGGTGGGTTGCGCTGAGCATCAGGCGACCTGCGTGTACTGAGGCCGTTCGATCAAGTCGACGCTGCGACCCAATGCGCAACCTGTAGGACTGATCAGCAAGGTGTGGGGAACATGCCGATGTACCGCAGCGAGGTCGTGACAGACCACCATTAAGGTCCGACCTTCTCGGTGCCATTGGTGAATATGTTTCCACAACAGCGCCTGGCCCATTTCGTCGAGCGCAGCATGAGGCTCGTCGAGCAGCAGGACGGGTGCCTCGGCCAAGCTCAACCGGGCGAGCAGGGAACGCTGTAGCTCACCACCCGACAGAGCCATCAGCGGGCGATGTTCGAGGCCGCTTAGATTCCAATCGTCCAGGACGGCCTTGAGTCGCTGGTTTCGGGTCGCGGGATTTTGTCGAAGGCCCCATGAGCCTGCTGCAACCAGCTCTTGCAGGCTGATCGGGAAATGCCGGTCCAAGTGTTGTTGCTGGGGCAGGAATGAAACACCGCCGCGCCGAGGCACATTCAATGAGGCTGTTCCCGATAGCGGCTTTTGCAACCCGGCCAGCACTTTTAAAAGGCTGCTTTTTCCGGAGCCGTTGGCGCCGATGATGGCGGTCAGGCTGCCTTCAGGTCGTTCCATGTCCAGCGGGGGCGTGAGCGGTTGACCCGGCGCACCCCATCTCAAGGCTTGGCAACGAATCATGAGGCCTCCCGTACCCAGTGACTCTGGGCGACGGCATCGTGGGCATGGAGGCTTTCAGCGTGAACCACTCGCACGTCAAATGAGGAGATCCAGGGCATCTTTTGCAACGCGACGTTCAATCGACGCGCAGCGTCTTCACAGAACATCAGGTTCTGGCCGTTGGCCAGGGCAAAGGCTTGTTCGTCCGCACGCTTCACAGCGGTTTGTACAGCGGTGCCCAGGGCAGCCTCGGCCTCGTTGATCAGAGCCAGCCATGGTAATTCACGGATATCGATGTTCAGCCGCACTTTCAAGGTGGCGAGGCTGCGTTGGCTATGAGGGGTAGCGACGATGCCTTTTGATGTGCCCAGCCAAGCGAGCACGTCGGCATGCTCGAGCGCTTTGTTTGCAAAATCCTCGATGAATTGTTGCTGAATGAGCTGACGCGCAAGCGCTGCCGAGCAGGGACAGGTGGATGAATACGGAACCTGAATCTCAAGTTCCACGTGGAACATCGAATCGTCCAAGTGAGCGTCCACCTTGGTGGGGTACAGTTTCCACCCAGCAAGAGGGCTGATCAAGGCGGAGCGTTTGTACATGAGATCCGTCTTCAGGCTAAGCGAGGCGCGCCGGGACAATCCCCCATGGCTATCAAGGAAGCTCTGTAAAATCTGTCGTAAAAGAGACGGCGAAAGTGGGGAGTTTTCGAGCGGCTCCAGCGCCAGATACAAGCGTGACATATGGATGCCACGAGCTTCGCCATCATCGAGGCTGACGCCCGCGTCAGCAGTTGCGCTCAAGCGTTGACCGTCGATCAACAGCGGTACAGCAATGCCGCACATGCCGACCCAATCTAGCGGCAAGTTCTGGCGAGATGCCTGTGCCGCGACGTCTGGCAGAGTTAACGCATTCATCTTGAAGGTCCAGAAGAGGTTCGCTTGAATGTTATAGTATAACAATAAGTGCGACGAGGCCTTTTTCATGAATGCTTTTTCATGGGCAGCGTTCCACGTGAAACATCAGCGTTTCGGTTGCTCGCACCCGCTCATACGGCCGCATACAAACCGGCCACCGCCCCCGCCGGAGCTGGAAAAGCGATTGATAGTGGTCCAACCCACGCGCCGGCTATATCCAACCCAGGCTTCGCCATCAGAAGCAAACCCGGTGAAAAACGTCAGCTGACCATAACGGCTATTTGTCTGGGACCAATAGCGCCGTCCGGTAGCCTCAAAACCTCGTAAATAAAAGGTATTTCCTGCCGTGAAAACGCTGTAGGCATTGCCTTGTGCATCGACGCACGCGAGCAGATTGGCGCTGCGCGTGCAATTGGCCGGCGTGGGAGGGTGAGCCGAAGCACCCACTGAAAATAGCAATAACAGCCCTATCGGCAAAAGATTCGAAAAGCTCAGCATACGGTGTCGCCCATGGAAATCGTTTGGTCAGCTTGCACTGTTATACTATAACATGTATATCGACCAGCCTTTCATCGAACCAATGCCTGAAGACTCCCCGTGAATAACGGCGTCCCAACGAGGATCCTCTGATGACCAAGCGTCTCCCTGTGACCGTGCTTTCCGGATTTCTCGGTGCCGGAAAAAGTACCCTGCTTAACCACGTCCTGCGCAATCGGGATAACCTTCGCGTTGCCGTCATCGTCAACGATATGAGCGAGATCAACATCGATGGAAGCGAAGTCCAGCGAGACGTCAGCTTGAGCCGGTCGGAAGAGAAACTGGTGGAAATGAGCAACGGATGCATTTGTTGCACGTTGCGTGAGGACTTGCTTGAAGAAGTCGGGCAACTTGCCCGGGAAGGGCGCTTCGATTATTTGCTGATCGAATCCACAGGCATCTCCGAACCGTTGCCGGTGGCCGAAACCTTCACGTTTCGTGACGAGGAGGGCCGAAGCCTGGCCGATGTGGCGCGGCTCGACACCATGGTGACGGTGGTCGATGGGGTGAATTTCCTGCTGGATTATCAGGCCGCGGAAAGCCTGGCGTCACGGGGGGAAACTCTGGGCGAGGACGATGAACGCTCGATCACCGACCTGCTGATCGAACAGATCGAGTTTGCCGACGTGATTCTGATCAGCAAGATCGACCTGATCAGCCAACACGAGCGGGAAGAGTTGACCGCGATTCTGCAGCGTCTCAACGCCCAGGCGCAGATCATTCCAATGGTCATGGGGCAGGTACCGCTGGGCCGTATTCTCGACACCGGCCTTTTCGACTTTGAGCGCGCCGCCCAGGCGCCTGGCTGGCTACAGGAACTGCGTGGCGAGCATGTACCTGAGACAGAGGAATATGGCATTGCCTCGACCGCCTACCGGGCACGTCGGCCGTTTCATCCCCAGCGTTTCTTCAACTTCATCGACCGTCCGTGGCCAAATGGCAAGCTCCTGCGCTCCAAGGGGTTCTTCTGGTTGGCCAGCAAACCTGAGGAGGCGGGGAGCTGGTCCCAGGCCGGCGGCCTGATGCGCCACGGATTTGCCGGGCGCTGGTGGCGGTTCGTACCAGAAAACCAATGGCCGCAGGACCAAGAGAGCACAGCGGCCATCATGAAGAACTGGTCTGTAGCCACCGGCGATTGCCGTCAGGAGCTGGTGTTTATTGGCCAGGACATCGACTTTGGTCAACTCACCGCCGAATTGGACGCCTGCCTGCTCACCGACGAGGAATTAGCCCTTGGTGTCGAAAGTTGGCGGCTATTGTCCGATCCATTCGGCCCATGGCATGAAGAGGCGGCAGCGTGATGCTGGCGCCGAGTCTGAAAAGGGCATTGCAGGTACAGCAGGCCCAAGGCGATACACCGGAGATACTCACGAAGATCCTGGACGACGGCACCAACCTGGCGGTCTGGCAACGTCAGCTTCCCGCGCACATCGGCGATTTCGCGGCACTGGTACTTGCGTTGGACCAGCCATTGACCGAATCACGGGTGCTCGACTTGCCGGATGATGACGCCCAGCCAGCGCTGCAAGGCCTGGCTGCAGGCTTCAGCGACCTGCACGGCTATGAAGGCTTTATCGCCGACGTCTCTTGGCTGGTTTGCGCATTTGCTTGCCTGTTGGGGGCGCAACGGGTCGGTCTGCGTCTTCGCACGTTGGACAAGGCCATGTGCCCGCGCTTTCACGTTGATCACGTACCGGTGCGGCTGCTGACCACCTATGGGGGCGTCGGCAGCCAGTGGCTCAAGGAGGGCGTCATGGATCGCCAGCGCCTGGGGCAACCTGAGGCCGAACCGGTGGATCCACAAGTGATCGAGCGGTTCTGTTGCGGTGATGTCGGCTTGCTTAAAGGCGAGAAATGGCACGGCAACGAGGGGTTTGGCCTGATCCACCGCTCACCGGAACCCGCCCCGCAAGAGCGTCGCCTGATTCTCACGCTGGACTGGTTGGCTTAAGGCTTGAGCCAGGTGCCCTGGCTTTGCCCTTCGCAAAATGGCTGCAGGTAAGCGGCATCGGTCGCCACGCCGTAGTAGTGAATATCCTGGCGGTAAGGCATATTGGCGACCTGAGCGTTGCGGCAAACGCCGAACGCGCCGCCGGGGCACTGATCGACGTATTGCACCTCGACCTTCTGGCCGGCCAGGTTTGGCTGGCAGAAGCCATCGGCAAACAGCTTCTGCGGAATGTTGCGGTTCTGCTGGCAGACTTTCACATCGAGCCGCTCCGCCTGGCTGTGAACCACGCAAGCCTGGGCCAGTACCTGGTTCGACGTCAGCGCCAGTAACAACCAGCCGATCATTCGCATGTTCACCTCCATCGAAAGCCGTCGATTATGTTGCAGCACATCCCCACTCATGTCATAGCCGGCCCTTTGGGCGCCGGCAAGACCAGCCTGATCAGGCATCTTCTGGCCCAGCGCCCGGCCAGCGAGCGCTGGGCGGTGCTGATCAACGAGTTCGGTCAGATCGGCCTGGATGCCGCGTTACTGACCCAGGCTGGCGATGGTATCGCACTGGGCGAAGTGGCCGGCGGTTGTTTGTGCTGCGTCAACGGCGCGCCGTTTCAGATCGGTCTTGGGCGTCTACTGCGCAAGGCTCGGCCGGATCGGCTGTTTATCGAACCCTCGGGCCTCGGCCATCCGGTGCAGTTGGTGCGGCAGCTGAACGAAGCACCCTGGCTTGGTGTACTGGCGGTGCAACCCTGCGTGCTGGTGTTGGATGCCCAGGCGATGGCGGACGGCAAGCCGTTGCCCGATGCGCAGCGACAAACCCTGGCGGATGCCGGACTGCTGGTGCTGAACAAATCCGAGACCCTTACGCAAGCCGACCGGGAACGGCTGGCGATGCAACTGCCAGGACGGACGCTGTACTGGACGCAGCACGCAGCGTTGCCGATCGACCAATTGCCTGGCCTGGCGGCTCGGGGCAGCGAGGCTGTGGATAACTTGAGCCTGCCCAAAAGCCTGGGTCGAATGGCGGCCATATGGACCGACCCGGCGGTGCCGATCCGCCTGTATCAACAGCAGGAGGGCGGCTGGAGTATCGGCTGGCGCTGGCACCCCAGCCAGCAATTCGACGCAGCGGCGCTTACGCATTGGCTGAAAGATCATCACTGGAAGCGCGCGAAGATGGTTATCCACAGTGCCGACGGTTGGGTTTCAGCGAATGCATTGGAAGCGGCGGCACTGCAATGGCAAGCCAGTGAATGGCGCGAAGACTCGCGGATCGAGCTGATATTCGACCAGCAGCAAGACATTGATCGCCTGCAAACGGGTCTGTTGATTGCTCGGTGCACCTGAATCAGCTTTGCTTCAAGGCTTCCATTTGTTGTGCTCCTGACGCCACTGGCTCAGTTCGATGACTTCAGCCCTGGGCCGGGTCTGCACCGGCTCAACTGGCGTGGGCGGGGCGTCTTCGAAGGGCATCGGGTAGGGAGCCAGTTCGATATGCGCGCTGTGGGCACCGAACTGAGTGATGGTGCCGGTATGACGGGTCTCGCCCGTCACTGTGAATTCGAAATTATAGATACGTGCCAGGCGCCGCCGTCCGTTGGCGTCCTTGACGAATCCGATCTTTCGCAGCGCCACGTTGCCGTCCAGCAGCTCGATCTTCAGGTTGGCGCAATGTTGCATGACCCTCGCCAAGGCTCGTTCGCGCAAGCCATGGTTGTGCCACAGCCAGGCGCCGCCGGTAGCCAGCAGCATCAGCACGAAAATGTTTCCAAGGGTCAGCATGAACGAAGAGCTCCAACAAGTTGCCGTCAGCTTAACTGTGTCGCCGGTCTGTCGTACAGGCTGCGTTTAGTCGCATACTGCGCGGCTTGAATTTCAATCGTTTTACGGACATTTCCCGCATGAAACGCACGCCCCATCTGCTTGCCATACAGTCCCACGTGATATTCGGCCATGCCGGCAACAGCGCCGCCGTGTTTGCGATGCAGCGGGTCGGCGTAAACGTGTGGCCGCTCAACACCGTGCAGTTTTCCAATCACACCCAATACGGGCAGTGGGCCGGTGAAGTGCTCCCGCCGGACCAGATACCGCTGTTGGTAGAGGGTATCGCGGCCATTGGCGAGCTGGGCAATTGCGACGCGGTGCTGTCCGGTTATCTGGGTAGCGCAGCCCAGGGACAGGCGATCCTGTCGGGTGTGGCGCGCATCAAGCGTTGTAATCCCAAGGCGTTGTATCTGTGCGACCCGGTCATGGGGCATGCGGAGAAGGGCTGCATTGTCGCGCCCGAGGTGGGCAGGTTCCTGCTGGAAGAGGCCGCTGCCGTGGCTGACATCATGTGTCCTAACCAGCTGGAGCTGGACAGTTTTTCCGGCCGCAAGGCGCAATCACTACTCGACTGCCTGGCGATGGCCCGTGCGCTGTTGGCCCGTGGCCCGAAAGTCGTGCTGGTCAAGCACCTGGCTTATCCCGGCAAGCCCGAAGACAGCTTCGAGATGCTGTTGGTCACGGCTGAAGGCAGCTGGCACTTGCGCCGTCCATTGCTGGCGTTCCCCCGCCAACCGGTCGGAGTCGGCGACCTGACGTCGGGGCTGTTCCTGGCGCGGATACTGTTGGGAGACAGCCTGTCGGCAGCCTTTGAATTCACCGCTGCGGCCGTGCATGAGGTGCTGTTGGAAACCCAGGCGTGTGCAAGCTACGAATTGCAGCTGGTCCGCGCCCAGGACCGTATTGCCCATCCTCGCGTGCGATTCGAGGCCATGCCGATCAGCCTTTGATCGCTGTGGGAGCGAGCTCGCTCCCACCTTGATTTCGACGGCGGGTTACGGCCCGTCCGCCTTGATTTCCTGATAACGCCTCTCCAGTTCCTGGCGAATCTGGCGACGTTGCTGCGCTTGTTCGTAGCGGCGCTTCTCTTCGCTGTTCTGCGGTTGCAGCGGCGGGACGGGCGCGGGCTTGCGCTGGTCATCCACCGCTACCATGGTGAAGAAGCAGCTATTGGTATGGCGAACCGAGCGCTCACGAATGTTCTCGGTCACGACTTTGATGCCCACTTCCATCGAGGTATTGCCGGTGTAGTTCACCGACGCCAGGAAGGTAACCAACTCGCCGACATGAATCGGCTCGCGAAAAATCACCTGGTCTACCGACAATGTCACCACGTATCGGCCGGCATAGCGGCTGGCACAAGCGTAGGCCACCTCATCCAGGTACTTGAGCAAGGTGCCGCCATGGACATTGCCAGAGAAGTTGGCCATATCGGGGGTCATCAACACCGTCATCGACAGCTGGGCGTTTCCGGGTTCCATAACGTTCTCACGGTTCAAGGCAGCAGTTTCGAGGGCGCGCCTCTGCGGGCGCTGGAATGTGGTTAGCGGGTTCAAACCACTCATATCGGGACGCTGCGCCACGACTTGCCGTCACGCTTGGGTGGATCTGTTTCCATATATTGCACCGTTTTTTTGTAAGAAGTCCCGGTGTTAACCTGCAAAAAACCCGTCATGCCGGGTATTCCTACAAAAGAAACGGACGTACCCGACTTCACCTGGAGTCGTTTCGACAAGGAGCCCCACAATGCACGCCATCAGTTTCATTCAAGACCTGGCGATCATCTTGCTGGCGGCCGGGTTGGTCACCGTACTGTTCCATCGTTTCAAGCAACCGGTGGTGCTGGGCTACATTGTCGCCGGCTTTATCATCGGCCCGCATACGCCGCCGTTCGGCTTCATTCACGATGAAGAAACGATCAAGACCCTGGCCGAGCTCGGCGTGATCTTCCTCATGTTCTCCCTCGGCCTGGAGTTCAGCCTGCGCAAACTGTTCAAGGTGGGAGCCACGGCGTTTATCGCTGCGTTCCTAGAGATCGTATTGATGATATGGATCGGCTATGAAATTGGTCGCTGGTTCGACTGGAGCGCCATGGACTCGCTGTTTCTCGGCGCGATCCTCGCGATTTCCTCAACCACGATTATCGTCAAAGCCTTGAATGACCTGAAGATGAAAAACGAGCGCTTTGCGCAGTTGATCTTCGGGGTATTGATCGTCGAGGACATTCTCGGCATCGGTATCATCGCTTTACTGTCGAGCATCGCTGTCAGCGGCACCGTAAGCTCCAGCGAGGTGTTTTCCACGGTCGGCAAGCTGTCGCTGTTCATGATCGTCGCGTTGGTCGTCGGCATCCTGCTGGTGCCGCGATTGCTGGCGTACGTGGCGAAGTTCGACAGCAACGAGATGTTGTTGATTACCGTACTGGGGCTTTGTTTCGGCTTCTGCCTGCTGGTGGTAAAGCTGGAATACAGCATGGTGCTTGGGGCGTTCCTGATCGGTGCGATCATGGCCGAGTCTCGACAATTGCTGAAGATCGAGCGATTGGTGGAGCCTGTGCGCGATCTGTTCAGCGCAATATTTTTCGTGGCTATCGGGCTGATGCTCGATCCGGCCATTGTGCTTCAATATGCGTGGCCGATCGCAGTCATTACCTGCGCGGTGGTATTGGGCAAGATATTTTCTTGTGGTCTCGGCGCCTTTGTCGCGGGAAATGATGGACGCACCTCTCTACGAGTCGGGATGGGGCTTTCACAGATTGGCGAATTTTCTTTCATTATCGCTTCGTTGGGGATGACCCTGCAGGTGACCAGCGATTTCCTTTATCCGGTCGCTGTGGCTGTCTCGGTGCTCACGACATTGTCGACCCCTTATCTGATTCGGGCCGCTGATCCGTTGTCGGTCAGATTGGCGTCGGCAATGCCGCAGCGATTGACGCGCGTGCTGGGCATGTATGGAGAATGGTTGCGCAGCATCCAGCCACAGGGTGAGGGAGCCATGCTGGCTTCCATCATCAGGCGCATCATGCTGCAGGTGGGTGTCAACCTGGCATTGGTGATCGCGATTTTTGTCTCGGGGGGGTATTTTGCCGAACGAGTGTCTGCCTATCTGCAAGACTGGATCAGCGATCCGAGCTGGCAGAAAGCGTTGATCTGGGGCGGCTCGCTGTTCCTGTCGCTACCGTTCCTGATCGCGGCGTACCGCAAGCTCAAGGCGTTGTCGATGCTGCTGGCGGAAATGGGTGTAAAGCCGGAGATGGCCGGCCGCCACACCCAGCGCGTGCGTCGCGTGATCGCCGAAGTGATTCCGCTCCTTTCGCTGCTGGTGATTTTCCTGCTGCTGGCAGCCTTGTCAGCCAGTATCTTGCCGACCAACAAGCTGCTGGTATGGATCGCAGTGGTCGCGATTGCCTTGGCGGCCCTGCTTTGGCGCTGGTTTGTCCGCCTGCATACACGAATGCAGGTGGCCTTGCTCGAAACGCTGGACAATCACAAGGGATCGTCCGGGCATTGATCAGCGCCGGACGCTAGAGCATCAACTTTCCAACCAGACATCCCTTGCCCAGTGCCATACCGATTCCCACGTTTCCTCGGCGATCAGCTCCTCTTCTGCCTGCCATAGCACTACGGTGCCGTCTTCTTCGACACAGTAGTAGTCATCGCCGTCCTGGCAGATCGGAATCAGGCTTCGATCAACACCGGCATCCCAGGCATTGGCGGCCACATCCGGCAGGTAGGTATGGGACTGCGGATCGGTAACGGTCACCGGCTCCAGGCTGCCGTAGACGACATCGCTGACGGTGAGCAAAAACTCCCGGAACACGAACGGGATATCGATGAACAGCTGCTCTTCGATTTCCACCAGCAAGTCTTCGTCGGGCAATTCCAATGGAACCGGTACGGGTTCGTTGGCTTCGCGTAATTGTTCGATGATTTCTTCCACGTCCGGGATCCTCTTTCTCGATGGCGCGGTTTTATAGGGCGGTTTATACAGTAGCCCGCTGTAGATGCAACCGCGAAATAGAAAACCCCGGCAAGTGCCGGGGTTCTTTTATTTCAACCTGCGAAACGCGCAAAGGTTCAACCGTTCTGGCGGATACCTGCGACCAGCCAAGGCTGGTTTTCGCCTTGGGCACGTTCCATGTTCCAGCTTTCGCTGAACGCTTCACCTTGGTCGAAGCGAGAGTCTTTCGACACGCCGACGAAGGTCAGGGTGGCGATAGTCTTGTCGGCGCGATCGTCGACGCCTTCGAGTTGTATCTGGAGGTTATCGATGTAGGTGGACTGATAGCCATCACCCAACTCGGCCCGCTCGCGCTTGAGGAACTCCAGCAATTGCGGGGTGACGAACTCGGCGATCTTGTCCATTTCGTTTGCGTCCCAATGCTGCTGCAGGGACATGAAATGGCTGCGTGCCGCTTCGATGAAGCGTTCTTCGTTGAACCAGGCAGGTGCGTTGATCACCGGGCGCGCCACTGGAGCAGCCGCGCCACCGAAGATCGAGCCACCGGCAGGTTGTTGGTTGAACACTTCACGCTGCATCGGCGCATGGCCGGCCGGAGCGAATTGCTCCTGCTGCTTGCGACGACGGGCTGCGATGAAACGGAAGACCAGGAAGGCAATGACCGCCATGATCAGGATGTCGAAGATCTGCATGCCCTGGAAGCCGTCGCCCATGAACATGGAAGCGAGCAGACCACCGGCCGCGATACCGGCCAGGGGGCCGAGCCAGCGCGAAGCGCCGCTGGCCTTGGTGGCCGCGCCAGCAGCACCTGCCGCGCCCGCGGTGGCGGCAGTGGACCCGGCGGCAGACGACGGCGCCATCTGGCTGGTCTGATGAGTCGGGGCTGCGCCCGAACTTTTACCACCGCCAAAACGCTTGGCGGCATTGGCGTCGATGGCCATCGTCAGGCCGATGCACAACGCCATGGCGATGCTAAGAAAACGTTTCATATAAAGGCATTCCCATTTGTGGATAGCACGCGCGCCATGTTGCACAGGTGAACTGTTGCTGGCTAGCAGCAGAGTGTTTCGGGCTTTTGCGTGACAGCCAAGGTTCAGGTTCGGCTCGCGCAAGGAGCCTTGTTCGCTTTGGGCTGTAGGAAAGGTGAACAAGTTCTATCGGAAATATTTAATGTTTCCAGAATAATTGTGGGAGCGAGCAAGCTCGCTCCCACAAAGGGGATTACCGAGGCTTTTAGATCGCTTCCAACTTGGCATACCCCAGCATCAGCCATTTGCTGCCTTCGCTGAAGTTGACTTGGACCCGAGCCTGGGCACCGGCGCCTTCGAAGTTGAGAATCACGCCTTCGCCGAATACCGAATGTCGGACGGCCTGGCCCAGGCTGAAGCCGGTTTCCGGGATGTCGCTGCCGCCAAACAGGCTGCTGGTGCCTTGTTGCTGACTGCCGCCGAACGGTCGACTGACACTGTTGGAAAGACGCACTTCCTGGATCAGACCCTTCGGCACTTCACGTACGAATCGCGACACTTTGTTGTAGGTCTCGCTGCCATACAAACGTCGGGTTTCAGCGTAGGTCATCACCAGGTTCTGCATGGCACGCGTGATGCCGACATAAGCCAGGCGCCGTTCCTCTTCCAGGCGTCCGGGCTCCTCCAGACTCATCTTGTGGGGAAACAGACCTTCTTCCATACCCACCAGGAAGACGTAGGGGAATTCCAGGCCCTTGGCGCTATGCAGGGTCATGAGCTGAATGCTGTCTTCATGCTCGTCCGCCTGGGTGTCGCCGGCCTCCAGGGAGGCGTGGCCGAGGAAGGCCGACAACGGCGACAGGTCTTCATCTTCTTCGGTGTTTTCGAAGTTGCGCGCAGCGCTGACCAGTTCCTCAAGGTTTTCCACCCGGGCCTGGCCTTTCTCGCCTTTTTCAGCTTCATGGTAGGCAATCAGGCCGGACTGCTCGATGACGGTCTGGGTCATCAAGTGAAGGGGCATTTCCCCGCATTTGGCGGCCAGGTCTTCTATCAGGTCCATGAAAGCCTTCAGGGCGCCGGCGGCACGGCCGGTGACGCCTTTGTTGTCCACCAGCTGGCGCATGGCTTCCCACATCGACACATGGCTGTGACGGGCATGGTCGCGAATCGCCTCGACGGTTTTCTCGCCGATGCCCCGCGTCGGCACATTGATTACCCGCTCCAGGGCCGCGTCGTTGCCTCGTCCTTCGATCAGGCGCAGGTAGGCCATGGCGTTCTTGATTTCGGCGCGTTCAAAGAAGCGCTGGCCGCCATAGATACGGTAAGGGATCCGTTCGCGAAGCAAGGCCTCTTCAAGCACTCGCGACTGGGCGTTGGAGCGATAAAGGATGGCGATGTCGCTGCGGGCCAGGCCGGTTTTCAACGCGCTCTCGATGGTTTCCACCACATAGCGGGCCTCATCGTGTTCGTTGAACGCGGCGTAGAGATTGATCGCCTCGCCTTCGTTGCCCTCGGTCCACAACTCCTTGCCCAGGCGACCGGTGTTGTTGGCGATCAGGGCGTTGGCGGCCTTGAGGATGCCAGCGGTGGAGCGGTAGTTCTGTTCCAGGCGAATCACCTCGGCGTCGGGAAAGTCCGCCGAGTACTGGTGGATGTTCTCGATCTTGGCGCCACGCCAGCCGTAGATCGACTGGTCGTCGTCGCCCACGACCATCAGGCTGTCGCCGCCCTTGGCGAGCAGGCGCAACCACGCGTATTGAACGGCGTTGGTGTCTTGGAATTCGTCCACCAGGACATGCCGGAAGCGCCTCTGGTAATGCTCCAGCAGCCCCGGGTGGTCACGCCACAGGTCCAGCGCCCGCAGCAACAGTTCCGAGAAGTCGATAACCCCCGCACGCTGGCAGGCCGCCTCGTAGGCTTCGTAGATGCTGCGCATGGTTGCCAGGAACAGGTCACCGCTGGCCTGGATATGCTGCGGGCGCAGGCCTTCGTCCTTCTGACCATTGATGAACCACTGAGCCTGGCGGGCGGGCCAGCGTTGTTCGTCCAACCCAAGTTCGCGAATCACGCGCTTGACCAACCGTTGTTGATCGTCGCTGTCCAGGATCTGGAAGGTCTGGCTCAGGCCGGCTTCCTGCCAATGGGCGCGCAACAGGCGATGGGCCAGGCCGTGGAACGTACCGACCCACATGCCAGCCGGGTTGATGCCCATCAACTGTTCGATGCGATGGCGCATCTCGGCGGCAGCCTTGTTGGTAAAGGTGACCGACAGGATCGAATGGGGCGAGGCGTTCTCGACCTGGATCAACCAGGCGATACGGTGCACCAGCACTCGGGTCTTGCCGGAGCCGGCACCGGCCAGGACCAATTGACGGCCCACGGAGGCAGCAACTGCCTGGCGTTGGGCATCGTTTAGGGAGTTCAGCAGAAGGGAGAGATCATCGCGCATCGAGGCATTCTAGGGTGCGGCGCCACCTCGGGCAAACCGAGCTTTGCATTGGCCGACAAAACACCGCCTGCGGACGACCGGTCAGTCAGCGCCCGCAAGCATCGGCGGGGCTCGGTTACGGTGGCCGGCGCGCAATTGGATCCGCGTTTTTTCAGTATTTTTATGAACCAGGGCAGTGTGGGATGGCCTTTGGCTTGTGTATGCTCGGTGATCGTTTCGGGCTCACCATGCTCCCCTGAATAAGAACAAGAACAACATTTATGACCTTCAATTCCGATCTGGCAGGCCCGCGTGTAGAGCCGCGGATTATCTGCAAGCAGTACGCCACGGAAATGGCGGTCGAACGCACCAGGTTGTTGTACCAGGGCTCGCTGCTGCCCACATTGTTCATGCTGATCAACGGTCTGGTCTGCGCGGCGCTGCTGTGGGAGCCTCAGCGCTATTTCCTGGTCAGCGTGTGGCTGGTCTGGTTACTGTCGCTGGTCGCGCTGCGGGTGATCCAGGTGGCCGCTTTCGATTCGGCGATACCAAGCCGCCAGGCCCACCCGGTCTGGTTGCGCATGTTTCTTCTGGGCTCGGCCATGACCGGCCTGACGCTGGCCGGTGCGGGCATTGCCCTGGTGCCGGCAGACAGTTTCCAGCAACAGGCTTGGGTGTTCGGCCTGATCGGCGCCGCGACCCTCTCTGCCAGTGTCGCTTACGCCGTGAGTCTACCGGCGTTCCTGTCCTTTACCTTGCCCTGTCTTTTGCCGGCTATCGCTTATCTTTTCTGGGGGCCGGACGAGCATCAACGTGGCTGGGGTTGGCTCGGGCTGGTGGTGCTGGTCTCGCTGAGCGTGGTGGCCTGGCAGGTCAACCGGCTGATACAGAACGGGATGTTGCGACGGTTCCAGAACCAGGCGTTGATCGAGCATTTGCAGCAGGCACAAAGCCGCGGCGCGCAGCTCAACGAGGCGTTGGCCCGGGAGGTCGAACAGCGTCGCTCCGCCGAGGCCCAATTGCGCACGGCGCAGGTTGGCCTGGAGGCGCGGGTAGCGCAGCGCAGCCTCGAACTGGAGGCGGCCAGCCAGGCCCTGGTCAAGAGTGAAGCGCGCCTGGCGTTGGCCCTCAAGGCCAGTGAGCTGGGGTTGTGGGACTGGAACCTGCAGACCGACGAGGTTCATCACACCCAGCTCAAGGAGCTGTTTGGCCTGGAACCTGAATACATCACGGCCATGCTCAGTCATCTCACCCCGCGCCTGCATCCCCAAGACCTTCCGGCACTCAAGCGTGCCCTTGTCGAACATCTGAAGGGCCGCAGCGAGGATTACCAGATCGAATACCGCGTGCGCCACGGCGACGGCCATTGGGTCTGGATCGAAGACCGCGGCCGGGCCGTGGAGCGCAGCGCGAATGGGCGGGTACTGCGCATGGTCGGTACGCGCCGCAACATCAGCGTCAGCAAGGAGCTGGAACAGCAGCGCCAACTGGCCGCCACGGTGTTCGAGGCCGCCAGTGAGGGTATCGTGATTTTGGATCCCAATTACGCGCTGCTTGCCGCCAACCAGGCGTTTACACAAGTGACCGGCTTCGATATCGCGGACATGCTGGGGCGCAATGTGGTTGATCTGCCTTGCAGTCGCGACGCGCGTCGGCACTATCCGGTGATTCGCCAAGCGCTCAAGCAGCACGGCACCTGGCAAGGCGAGCTGGTTGAGGCGCGCGCCAACGGCGAGCTCTACCCACAGTGGCTCCAGTTGAATGTCGTGCGGGACTCGCGGGGAAATATCAGCCATATAGTCGGTTTCTTCGCCGATCTTTCAGCGCGGCGCGAATCCGAAGAGCGGATGCGCTATCTGACCCATTATGACGAGCTGACCGGGCTGGCGAACCGCTCGCTGTTCCGTGAGCGCTTGAACGAAGCCCATCAGCGGGTGCGCCAGGGAGGACGGCGTAGCCTGGCCTTGCTGCACATCAACCTCGACCGTTTCAAACTGCTCAACGACAGCCTCGGCCATGACATCGCCGACCAGCTTTTGCAGAAAATGGCTCGGCGCCTGATCAACGCATTGCCCGAAGCCGACACCATCGCCCGGCTGTCCGGCGATGAGTTTGCGGTACTGTTCGACGCCTACGGCAATCTTTCGAGCCTGGCGCGAGTGGCGACCCGACTGGCCACCAAGCTTCGCGTGCCGGTGACGATCGATGGTCACGAACTGGTGGTCAGCGCCTCCATAGGCATCAGCCTGCTGCCGGATAACGCGCGGGAAATTTCCACCATGGTCAGCCAGGCCAACATGGCCATGCAACACGCCAAGCACTTGGGCGGGAATAATTTCCAGTTCTACACCGACAGCCTGCAAGCCAGCACGCTGGAGCGTCTGCAGTTGGAGAACCAGTTGCGCAAGGCGTTGGAAGAACAACAACTGAAAGTGTTCTACCAACCCAAGCTATGCCTGGCGACGGGGCGTCTGAATGCCGCCGAAGCGTTGGTGCGCTGGGAGCATCCGAGCATGGGCCAGATTCCACCCGGGGAGTTTATCGGTCTCGCCGAAGAAACCGGGCTGATCGGTCCGATCGGCGAGTTCGTGCTGCGCCAGGCTTGTTGGCAGGCGTGTGAATGGCAGCGCCAGGGGCTGGAGTCCATTCGTGTCTCGGTCAACCTTTCGGTGCATCAGTTGCGCCAGGGCAAGTTGGTCAGCCTGGTGCGCCAAGTGCTCGAAGAAACCGGCCTGGCTCCGCATTATTTGGAGCTGGAACTCACGGAGAGCCAGTTGCTTGACAGCGTCGAGCACATCATCGCTACGTTCCAACAGCTGCGGGATCTGGGAGTCAAGCTGGCCATCGATGACTTTGGCACCGGTTATTCGTCCCTGAGCTACCTCAAGCGCATCCCGGTGGATTACGTGAAGATCGACCAGGCCTTCGTTCGTGGGCTGGAGGAGGGGGGCGAGGACGCGGCCATCACCCGCGCGATCATTGCCATGGCCCACGGACTGTCGCTCAAGGTTGTGGCCGAAGGTGTCGAGCGGGAGGGACAGCTTGAGTTCCTGAAGAATGAGCACTGCGACGAAGTCCAGGGTTATCTCATCAGTCGACCGGTTGGAGCCGAAGGCCTCGCCCGTCTGCTGCGGGAGCAGGGATAGGATTGGACTTGGCGTGCGCCGAGCCTGCGAGACGGCTACAAGGAGCGTCGCCCGCCAAAACAAGGGGCAACAAGGTCAATTCAGTTACGTATTGGACAGGCGAAGAGCCGATTCTTGTAGTATAACTACAAGCCTGCTACATCCCGGCACCTGCCCATAACAAGAGTCCAGCCCCTTGAACCTGTTGCAACACATTGCCCAGTCACGCCACTTGCTGCGCAAATCGGAGCTGAAAGTCGCCGATCATGTACTGCTTGATCCCGCGGCCGTGATGCACAGTTCCATGGCCGATCTGGCCCACAGCGTTGGCATCAGCGAACCAACCATCGTGCGTTTTTGCCGGGCTATCGGTTGCTCGGGTTTCCAGGACTTGAAGCTCAAATTGGCGCAAAGCCTGGCGGCCGGTGCCAGTTTCGGGCAATTCGCTATTCATGAAGACGATTCGGTCGCCGACTATAGCCTGAAAATTTTCGACACGACGCTGCACACCCTGATGGAGGTCCGCGAGAAACTTGACCCGGTCGCGCTGCAGAAAGCCGTGACGGCAATGTCCCAGGCCCAACGTGTCGAGTTCTACGGGTTCGGCGCCTCGGGTGCGGTGGCGGCCGACGCCCAGCACAAGTTTTTCCGGTTGCTGCTGACGGCGGCGGCTTATTCCGACCCGCACATGCAGGCCATGTCGGCCGTCACGTTGAAGCCGACCGACGTGGCGATCTGTATTTCCCAGTCGGGGCGCTCCAAGGATCTGTTGATCACTGCCAATCTGGTGCGTGAAAGCGGCGCCTCGCTGATCACCTTGTGTCCGAGCCAGACACCGCTGGCTGAGCTCTCCACCGTGAACCTGGCGATCGACGTGCACGAAGACACGGAAATCTATACGCCGTTGACGTCGCGCATTGCCCACCTGGTAGTTATCGATGTGCTGGCGATGGGCGTCGCCATGGCGCGTGGCCCAAGCCTGGTCAACCACCTCAAGAGCGTGAAGCGCAGCCTTCGCAGCTTGCGGTTGTCACCCAAGTCGGTGAAGGCGCTGGACGACTGAACGAGGCCTTGGAAGTCAGGGTTTTTGGGCGAGGGAGCAAGCTCCCTCACCACGGGGCATTTGGCCGAATTCATCGTTCTGTAACGCTCGCGCCGCCAAACCGTCATCCCTCACCGTCATCGTGAAGCTCCCGTATACGTCTTGGGAGTCTCGACATGACCCAGTCCTACGAAGAACGCAGCGCCGCCAAAACCCGTCGCCAGCAGGAAGACCAGCGCCGCATGGCGTTCCGTCGTGCCATCGAAGACCGCTATGAGCAGCGTCAGCTCCTGGCGCAAATAAGCGAATATCCTGACCTGATGGAAATCAATTACTGGCAGGCAACGCCGGCGGTTTCCCGTCGAAACGCTCAACCAAGCCGATGATCTGCGCACGTTCGCCGCGAACGAATGCCAGAAACGCATGAGCCACCGGTGACAGGCGCTTGGCCCGGGCCTGTACAAGGCACCAGCTGCGATACAGCGGCAGCTCCTCCACCGGCAACTCGATGAGCGCGCCGGACGACAATTCCCGGCTCACGGCGTGGCGCGTCAAGAGCGCCACGCCCAGCCCGGCCACCACGCATTCACGCTGGGCTTCGGCAGACGCCACCTCCAGCGTCTGGGTGAAATGCACCCGTTTCTCCTTGAAATATTCCTCACAGGCCAGCCGCGTGCCTGAACCCGGCTCGCGCAACAGCTGCGTATAGGGTTCCAGGTCTTGCAAGCGCAATGAGCCCATGTGGCACAGCGGATGATCGGGCGGCGCCACCGCAACGATGGGATTATTGAGAAACGGCAGAAACTCCAGGCCCATGTCCTGGGGCACCATGGACATGATCACCAGGTCATCCCGGTTATCCGAAAGCCTGCGGATGACTTGGCCGCGATTGACCACCGTAAGGTTCAGGTTGACCTCCGGATGCTGGCGCTTGAACGCGGCGAACAGATGCGGGACGAAGTACTTGGCGCTGGACTCCACCGCAAGCTTCAGCTGGCCTTGCAGCGAGCCCTGCATGTCGGAAAGCTGCATATCGAGGTTTTCCAAACGCCCGAAGATATCCCGGCTGGCGCGTTGCAGCGCTTCGGCGGCTTCGGTCATGTAGAGTTTTTTGCCGACATACTCAAACAACGGCTGGCCGATCAGCTCTTCCAGGGATCGAATCTGTAGGCTAACGGCCGGTTGCGTGAGAGACATTTCATCCGCCGCACGGCTGTAGGACCTCAGATCGCACACCTCATTGAAGATTTGCAGCTGACGCAACGTCATACGCATCAATGACTTACGCATTTTTCAAGCACTCTGGTCCGAGACTGATCACCCAACTATAAGTGTTTGCTTATGCGTGACCCAATAATTATTCATTTTTGTTAATCCCCAGCCAGGACTAGTGTGGGGCTGCGACCAATTGTTACATCTGGTCACGCGTCGGCCTGGATCCCAGGCCGTGGTATCACCGGCTCAAGGGAACCTCCAATTGGTAACAAAGATCCTGATCGCCAACCGTGGTGAGATTGCCGTCCGCATCGTGCGCGCCTGCGCCGAGATGGGCATTCGCTCGGTCGCGGTCTACTCCGACGCGGACCGCCATGCGCTGCATGTCAAGCGCGCGGACGAGGCCCACAGCATTGGCGCCGATCCGCTGGCCGGTTACCTCAACCCGCGCAAATTGGTCAACCTCGCCGTGGAAACAGGCTGCGATGCCTTGCACCCCGGCTATGGCTTTCTGTCGGAAAACGCCGAGCTGGCAGATATCTGCGCTGAACGCGGAATAAAATTCATCGGTCCGTCGGCGGAAGTCATTCGGCGGATGGGCGACAAGACCGAAGCGCGCCGCAGCATGATCAAGGCGGGCGTACCGGTGACGCCAGGCACCGAAGGCAACGTCGCGGGCATCGAAGAAGCCCTGGCCGAAGGCGACCGAATCGGTTACCCGGTAATGCTTAAGGCTACGTCCGGTGGCGGCGGTCGGGGTATCCGTCGCTGCAACAGCCGCGAAGAACTCGAACAGGCCTTCCCGCGTGTCATCTCCGAAGCCACGAAGGCGTTTGGATCGGCGGAAGTGTTCCTCGAAAAATGCATCGTCAATCCCAAGCACATCGAAGCGCAGATCCTGGGCGACAGTTTCGGCAATGTGGTGCACCTGTTCGAACGGGACTGCTCGATCCAGCGCCGCAACCAGAAGCTGATCGAAATCGCCCCCAGCCCGCAACTGACCCCCGAACAGCGTGCCTATATCGGCGACCTGTCTGTGCGCGCCGCCAAGGCTGTCGGTTACGAGAATGCCGGTACCGTTGAGTTCCTGCTCGCCGAAGGCGAGGTGTACTTCATGGAGATGAATACCCGGGTCCAGGTAGAGCACACCATTACCGAAGAAATCACCGGTATCGACGTGGTGCGCGAGCAGATTCGCATCGCCTCCGGGCTGCCGCTGTCGGTCAAGCAGGAAGACATCCAGCACCGCGGCTTTGCGTTGCAGTTCCGCATCAACGCCGAGGACCCGAAAAACAACTTCCTGCCCAGCTTCGGCAAGATCACCCGCTACTACGCCCCGGGTGGCCCGGGCGTGCGCACCGACACGGCGATCTACACCGGTTACACCATTCCGCCGTTCTACGATTCGATGTGCCTGAAGCTGGTGGTCTGGGCGCTGACCTGGGAAGAAGCGATGGACCGCGGCTTGCGGGCCCTGGATGACATGCGCCTGCAAGGGGTCAAGACCACCGCCGCGTATTACCAGGAAATCCTGCGCAATCCGGAGTTCCGCAGCGGCCAGTTCAATACCAGCTTCGTTGAAAGCCATCCGGAACTGACCAACTACTCGATCAAGCGCAAACCCGAAGAGCTGGCCTTGGCCATCGCCGCCGCCATTGCCGCCCACGCAGGCCTGTAAGGAATCATGACAATGTCCAAGAAGATCCACGTAACCGACACAATCCTGCGCGACGCCCACCAATCGCTGCTCGCCACTCGCATGCGCACCGAAGACATGCTGCCGATCTGCGACAAGCTCGACAAAGTCGGCTATTGGTCGCTGGAAGTCTGGGGCGGCGCAACCTTCGACGCCTGCGTGCGCTTTCTGAAGGAAGACCCGTGGGAGCGCCTGCGCCAACTGCGTGCGGCGCTGCCCAACACCCGCCTGCAAATGCTCCTGCGCGGCCAGAACCTGCTGGGCTACCGCCATTACAGCGACGACGTGGTCAAGGCGTTCGTGGCCAAGGCTGCGGTCAACGGCATCGATGTGTTCCGTATCTTCGATGCGATGAACGACGTGCGTAACCTGCGGGTCGCCATCGAAGCGGTGAAGGCTGCCGGCAAGCATGCCCAGGGCACCATCGCCTATACCACCAGCCCGGTGCACACCATCGACGCGTTCGTGGCCCAGGCCAAGCAGATGGAAGCCATGGGTTGCGACTCGGTGGCGATCAAGGACATGGCCGGCCTGCTGACCCCATATGCCACTGGCGAGCTGGTGAAAGCGCTGAAGAGCGAGCAATCGTTACCGGTGTTCATCCACTCCCACGACACCGCCGGCCTGGCCGCGATGTGCCAGCTCAAGGCCATCGAAAACGGTGCCGATCACATTGATACCGCGATCTCCAGCTTCGCCTGGGGCACCAGCCATCCGGGCACCGAGTCGATGGTTGCGGCCCTTAAAGGCAGCGAGTTCGACACCGGGCTGGACTTGGAACTGTTGCAGGAAATCGGCCTGTACTTCTACGCCGTTCGCAAAAAATATCATCAGTTCGAGAGTGAATTCACCGCGGTGGACACCCGCGTCCAAGTCAACCAGGTTCCGGGTGGAATGATTTCCAACCTGGCCAACCAGTTGAAAGAGCAGGGCGCACTGAACCGCATGAACGAAGTGCTGGCGGAAATCCCACGAGTACGCGAAGACCTCGGCTTCCCGCCGCTGGTGACCCCGACCTCGCAGATCGTCGGCACCCAGGCGTTCTTCAACGTATTGGCCGGTGAGCGCTACAAGACCATCACCAACGAAGTGAAGCTCTACCTGCAAGGCGGATACGGCAAGGCACCTGGCGCGGTGAACGAGAAGCTGCGTCGCCAGGCCATCGGCAGCGAAGACGTGATCGATGTGCGTCCGGCCGACTTGCTCAAGCCGGAAATGACCCGGTTGCGTGGTGAAATCGGTGCCTTGGCCAAATCCGAGGAAGACGTGCTGACCTACGCGATGTTCCCGGACATCGGGCGCAAGTTCCTCGAGGAGCGTGAAGCCGGCACCTTGACCCCCGAAGTACTGCTGCCTATCCCAGAGGCGGGCAGCGTGAGCTCCGCTGGCGGCGAAGGTGTACCGACCGAATTCGTCATCGATGTCCACGGCGAAACCTATCGCGTCGACATCACCGGCGTAGGCGTCAAGGCCGAGGGCAAGCGGCATTTTTATCTCTCCATCGATGGTATGCCGGAAGAGGTCGTGTTCGAACCGCTCAATGAGTTCGTCAGCGGCGGCAGCAGCAAGCGCAAGCAAGCCACCGCGCCGGGCCACGTCAGCACCACCATGCCAGGCAACATCGTTGATGTGCTGGTCAAGGAGGGCGACGTGGTGAAGGCCGGCCAAGCAGTGCTGATTACCGAAGCCATGAAAATGGAGACCGAAGTCCAGGCCGCCATCCCAGGCAAGGTCACGGCGATTCATGTAGCCAAGGGCGACCGGGTCAATCCGGGCGAAATCCTGGTGGAAATCGAAGGCTGATCCGAACAGCCGCGATATAACGTTTTACCTCGGGGGAGCAGGTGCTCCCCTTTTTTTGCCCGTTAGAACGCCATCCGCCATTGCCCGGTCAACGCGCCGTTACGGTTGTCCTGGCCCGTTTCTGCGCTGTAGCTCAACCCCAGGGTGTGACGTGGCGACATGGCCAGGTCCAACCCCGCTTGCAAGAGCAGGCTGTCCCGGTCCAGTTCCACCCCTTGGATGATGTAGGTGCTGCCACCGTTAGCCAGGCGTTGATGGGAGCTGCCCCTGATGTCGCCGTATAGGTGTTTCCAGCCGACATCCACGCGTGGCGTCAACCGCATGCCTTGGTCGAACGCAAAAGGGTGGGCGATACGCAGGCCGAGATCGCTGCTGAAGTGTTCCTGGCTCTGGTCGTGGTATTGCAATGCAGCATCGCCACCTTTTTCTGCATAGGCGTCGCGTTGGTAGCGTTGGTAACCCACCTGGATGTAGGGCTCCATATCGAAGTGTCCGACGTCCAGGTTGTAGCCGACCTGTCCAAAGATCTGTTGTGTCGTGGCGTCGTAGCGACCCTTGAGGTGATCCCTGAAACCATTGAACCCAACATGGCGTTTGGTGCTTCCGTCATGGCTGCCATAAACGGCACCCAGGCGCAGGGCCACTGGCCCGTCCTGGCGCAAGGCATAGGCACCCACCAGCCAACTGTCGAGCGCGCCGTCGAATTGATAGCTGTCCAGCCGTGTCTGGGTTTTGCTGCCGATGACGCCCAGGCGCCAATCGGGGCTGACGGCCCAGTCGGTTCCCAGCATCAAACCTTTGGTCGAATGCTTCAGGGCAAGGCTGCCCAATTGCTTGGCGAGGCTGCCGTTGTTGCCGATGGCCTGGACCCAGACCTGGCCATTGCCATGCTCACCCGTCGGGTTGTTCCGGCCCATGGCGGAGAGCATTCCCGAGCTGATCGGTGCGACGCTGCTTAAAGTCGCACTGCCCAGGTCTGCCGTGTCGTAACCGCCCAGTTGGTCGATGGCATCGGCGGCGGTGGCCATGTTGGTACCGAGCAGGGCGTTGATGGCGGCGTTGGGTTTGGGGTTGGCTGCCACTTTCGCGGGTTCGTTGGGATATGACGCGGGATGACGGGTTTGCGATTCTGTGGCGGATATTTGTTCAGCGGGTAAAGCGACGGCGGGGCCAGCCTCCGTTGCTTCGGCATGGTGTTCCACGATACTGCCTATAACCGCTTGGCTATTAACCGTGGGCGCGATCTCGTTGGGCACCTTGTCCTTAAGCGCAAGGGTCAATCCTACTTCTCCCGTGGCGTACTCAGGTGTTGCCGTCATCAAGGCCAGTTCGTTGATGACGTTCCCGAACTTCCCTTCGACTTTTTGCGCTTTTATCACGACGTGTTTGTTCTCAGCGATGGACTCGCCCGACAGAGACGTGATCTTCAACGTTGCATTGCCTAACGTCGCGGTACCGCCAACCTTGATCGTGGCGCCGCCTTTCTCCGCGTCGACTCCATAAGCCAGCGTCGCGCTTTTGGACAGCTTCAGGTCATGGGTAACCGAGGGGGCACCCATGACTGGACCGACTTCAACCAAACCCGTCACATCCAGCGCGTCGACCGTCCCGTTGCCGCTGAACGTGCCGTTTTTTCCAACGAACACAGGCCCGGCCACGGTACCTGGGTTATGGAATACGCCAAGCACATGCACCGCGCCCGTTATCTGACCGGTGTTGGCCAGCTTTGCCTTTGAGTCAACCAGGCTTGCACCGGTGAGCGCGCCACTGTTCAACCATTCGCCTTGCTTGAGGTACAGATCCTTGAAGTTGCCGGTTGGGCCGATTACGCCTCCCTTGCTGATATCCAACTGCAGAACATTGGTACCGCCGCCGCCGTCAGTGGGCCCGAAAAGTTCGCCTTGCTTGCTGACAATTACAAGGTCATTGCCGTCGCTCATCGATAGGGGCGCTTCCTGGGCCTTGGTGACCGGTTCGATGTTTGTATCCGGCGCCGCCGCGAACGCTTTGAGCCTCGCCTGCATCTTCGCGGTTGTTTCAACGGGGCGGGGGTCCTCGGTAACTGACTGGGCCATCGAAACCTCGGCACAGCCGAGGGCCAAGGTTATTGCCAAGGCAAGATGGTGGGGCAGGAATAGGTGTTGGGTAGGCATTGAATGCGACCTGTAGTGGAGAAGGTCGCACTCTAAAAATTCACCGAAAGCGGCGATGCCAGCCATCTTCTCGCCGCAGAGGCGAATTGGCGGATGAAGAGCGTAGGCCGGTCGTGCTCGGTTCCCTCCATCGTCGCGATGGCTGGCGGAGCCTGTAGCTTTACCCTACAGCAGGTTCATACACGATCGATTAGCTGCGCTTTAGGTAAGCCTTTCCATAATGCCGCTCCATCCGCGCTTGAATCAGCTCCAGCGCAATGGACATCAGCCAGTAAATAATCGCGGCCGTGGTCAGCATTTCGATATAGCGATAGCTGGAGCGACCATAAGATTGCGCCAGGAACATCACTTCCCAGACGCCCATCACCGAGATCAGGGAGGAGTCCTTGAGCATGGAGATGAATTGGTTGGTGGCCGGCGGGATGATGGTGCGCATGGCCTGGGGCAGGGTGACGCGCCAGAAGATCACGGTTTCGCCCATGCCCAGGGCGAGGGAGGCTTCGCGTTGGCCGGGGGGAACGCCGAGGATGCCGGCGCGGAAGATTTCGCTCAGGTAGGCGCCGTAGTTCAATGACAACGCGATGATGCCGGCGGCAATGGCGCCAGGAACGATGCCCAGCTGGGGCAGGCCCAGGTAGATCAGCAAAATCTGGATCAACAGCGGGGTGCCGCGAAAGAACGACGCATAGAAGCTGGCGATGCCGAACGCCACCGCACTGCTGGACAGCCGCGCCAGCGCGGTGATGAAGCCCAGGAGTGACGACGCGACGATCGAGCACAGGCACAGGAACAACGTCAGCACCGCGCCCTGCAGGAAGCCGTTGGCGGCCAGATGCAAACCGAGCAGGTTCGGCAGTTTGTCGAGGATGATCGAGAACTTCAGGTCGAAGCTCAGGAAAAAACTGGCGAACAGCACCAGCATGACCGCCCACGTCAGGTACAAGCGTGTGCGAAAGCCGAAGATTTTATGCAGGCGCGACTCAGTCACCGGTGGCGGTAGCTGGACAGGAGGCGGAATGGAGGTCATTGGCTGATGTCGGCGCCGATCCATTTTTGCGAGAGCTTGCTCAGGGTGCCGTCCTGTTTCAGTTGGGCGAAGACTTCTTGCACCTTGCTGTTCCACTCGGCGTCACCCTTTTCGATGGCGACCGAGTTTGGCTCGGCATACAGTGCTTCGCCAGCGAGTTTGAAGCGCTTGTCTTCGGTCAGGCGTGGCTGAGCGGTCACCAGGTTGGTCAGCACCGCGTCCAGGCGCACTCCGGCGCCCAGGCCGAGGTCTTGGAACGCCACGTTATCGGTGTCATACGGGGCGATCTGTACGTTCTCGAATGGATAGCTCAGTTGGGTATCCTCGGCGCCTTCGATCACCAGGTTCTTGTTCAGGTAGCTCTCGTAGCTGGAGGCGCTGGTGAGGCCGACCTTCTTGCCGCTCAGATCCTTGGCGCCATGGATGCTGTCGTCCTTGGCGTTGACCACGATGACCGCTGGCGAGGCGTAGTACTGCACCGGGAAATCGAACACCTCGGCGCGGGCCTTGCTCGGTGTCATGGAGCAGATGCAGATATCGTAGCGCCCGCTCCAGCGACCGGCCGCAATCACGTCCCAGGACGGCGTTTCCAGGCGCAGCTTCACACCCAGTTTCTGCGCGACGGCTTTGGCGACGTCCACGTCGAAACCGTCAAGCTGGTTCTGGTCATTGAGGAACGAGAAAGGGGGATAGCTTTCCATCAACACGCCGACGAGCTCTTTTTTCTGTTCGATACGATCCAGGGTGATACCTGCGAGCGCTTGGGAAGACGCAGCCAGCAGACCCAGGCCCAGGGCCAGCAACGGTTGAAATTTCATGGGCGATCCCTGGTTGGAAAAGAGGTTGTGATTGGCGAAAGAGTGCGCATTAAATAGTTATAAGAACTACTCCGGTAGTGAGTATTTTTCATAAGTTTATGAGTGAATCGCATATGGGCGTAGCAACAGTCATTCTCGATGGCGGCATGGGCCGTGAACTGCAACGCCGTGGCGCGCCGTTTCGACAGCCCGAGTGGTCGGCGCTGGCATTGAGCGAAGCGCCCCAGGCAGTGGAAGATGTCCATGCCGCTTATATCGCCAGCGGCGCCAACGTGATCACCAGCAACAATTACGCCGTGGTGCCGTTCCATATTGGCGAGGCGCGTTTTGCCGCCGAAGGTCAGGCACTGGCGGCTTTGGCCGGTGAACTGGCGCGGCGGGCGGTGCAGGCTTCAGGCAAAACCGTACGAGTGGCCGGGTCGCTGCCGCCGCTGTTCGGTTCCTACCGTCCCGATCTGTTCGATGCGTCCCGTGCAAGTGAGCTGCTGGCGCCTTTGGTGGCGGGACTAGCGCCCCACGTCGACCTGTGGCTGGCAGAAACCCAAAGCTCAACGGTCGAGGCACGAGCCATCCGTGCCGGGATCCCACGGGATGGCAAGCCGTTCTGGCTCTCGTTCACCTTGAAAGACGAGGACACGGATGAAGTGCCGCGCCTGCGTTCCGGTGAACCCGTGGCGGATGCCGCGGCCGTCGCAGCGCAGCTGGGCGTCGAGACGCTGTTGTTCAACTGCAGTCAGCCGGAGGTGATCGGTGGCGCCATCGATGCCGCGCGGCAGACGTTCGAGCGCCTGGGCGTGAAAATCCACATCGGTGCCTACGCCAACGCGTTTCCGCCGCAGCCCAAGGAGGCGACCGCCAACGACGGGTTGGACCCGTTGCGCGACGACCTCGATCCACCGGGGTATCTTCAGTGGGCAACGGACTGGCAAAAGCGCGGGGCCAGTCACCTGGGGGGCTGCTGCGGAATCGGGCCGGAACATATCGCCGTCCTGGCCCAACGATTGGGTTGAGAGGCGTGGCGGTTGGCCGAGGAATTGGCCGACCGCTTGTTCACCCGCGCTTACGATTTCCTACCCAACGCGGCAGGGACGCCATACATATGTATGTCAACGCTGCCTCGCCGGCACGATAGGTTTGCGGACTTTCCAATCAACCCTTGGACAGTCCAATGCTCCCCGAACCAACCGATAAACCCAGCCCTTTACCGAGCGTCCGAGCCGGCTTTGGCAGGTGCATTGGTGGACAGCCTGATAAGCGAGGAAACCCGTGCCCACCAACTGCTTATGGGGGCTTATGCGGTGAACCAAGGGGAAACCCAGCAATTTCTGCAGCGCTTCGGGTTTTCAGGCAATCGGGCCGAGCATAGTCGTTTGAGTTTCGCACGCCACGTGAGTCATCGAGGGGAAATACCCGAATGGGCCTGGCAGTATGCCAAAGAGGGGGCGACGCCCGAATCCCTCGTTAAATTTCTGGCCAAGAGGCTTGCGCCAAAAGCGGAGTGATCCAATCGCCATCACATGGCTGACTCGCGAGAATGTCTGTCACAGTTACTCATGCGCAGCAGCCTCGCAACGCTACGGAAACTTACGTTTACATATGTATATAGCAGGCTCAGGTTGCCCATATATATGTATGGCTTCACGGCGGTGGCGGGAGGATAGGGTCTGGGTTCTTTAATCAAACAAACGGACCCTCCATGACCCTTTTGCTTAACGATGAACCAGGCGTGCCGCGCCAGGCGCCGCCCGTCACCCTTGCACGCATTGATCCATTACCTGACGGCGATGCATTCGAGCCGCACAAGTTTGCCGATCAGTGGTTGCTGGAGTTGGGATTGCTGGGCGATACACCGCTTCGTGTGACCTACCAGGAAGTTGAAGCTGTCGATTCGGCTGCTGAAGATAAAACCGCATCGGTTCCCTTGCGTGCCGCTGTCACTCAGGGTTTTCTCAAGGCCTATCAAAGCGAGCCAATTGCTGCCTACGCGGCTTTTCATCGATGCGAGGATTGGATCGAGTATCCCCACAGAAGCCATATGAAGCGGGATTTTTCGGCACTTCGTATCGACGGCTTTGTGCTTCCAAGAAACCTGTTGCAGAAGTTGCAAGCAGGCGTGCCTCCGGGCTACAGGGGGCCTGGGCTCGCTTTGGAGGCCGACTCCGTCAGTCAAGACGCCTCGCTGGCCCCTCAGGAAGAAGCTCGCCATAAACAGCTGAAATGTCTGGCCACCCATAAAGCTGACCTGAATCGTTTGTTTGCAGGCTTGCCCACGTTCGACACGGCGTTGAAGAATCTGCTGGTCGATTCGATCAGGAAAAAAATCGAGCCGGACAAATTCCGTGGCGCAGCGCGACAGGCGATCGACCCGGACAATTGTTATGTGAATCACTTCACGACAGATTCACTTGGGGCGCGCTCATTGGTTTCTTCATTGAGTTTCAGCGAAGTCATGATGGACTGTTTGTCCACTGATGAGTCTCCTGTATACGCCCAGGGAAGCGTGGGTTTTTTCACTCGCTCGGACACGGTGCAAGACACCGACAGCCTATTCGTCGACCCGATGGATGCTCGAATCCTGGCGGCCATGACGTCGGCGTTCCGTATTGAGAACCCTACAACCAATAACCACCTGAGGCGTCAGTTCCTTGATGACCTGGCGGCATTTCGCACGAAGGAGACCCTGAGAGACGCGCTCGACCCGGTTATCCCCTCCACCGCGCAAGATGAGTTGGTCCTCAGACTTTCCCAACGATTCCTGTATTTATTGGATTTATACAAAGCCGATCGAGATCCCACTGCACGGCTAACCCATGGGGAGCGGAACCTGCGCAATGACGAGGATCGCCTGCTGAGCATCATCACGACCCACCCTTCAGAGGCGGCCAGGGGAAGTTTGATGAGGAAAGAGCATCTTCCCCATGTATATAAGGTCATGCTTGAAATGGAGGGCGACTTGTCGCAGAAGTGGCCGGCCGCGATGGTGATAAAGCAACGTGATCAGCCGGCTTTATTCCTGTACTCCATGGAGAGGGGGATAGAGCGGTTCGATGAGTTCCGGGAGTTGGTGAATTCGGTAACCCCGGTCTATCAAGGGCAGCAGCGCAAAATCAAAAGTATTGATCAGGCGCTTCCTGAGCATGTTTTCGAGCGGGCAGCCAAAGACCTGCTTGATCTTCAGTACGCGTCGTTACAAGCCGTTCTGAAAGCACCGGAACTTGTGCAGTTCGATTTGGCCCGCTTTGCTCTGGATGCTGAGAAAGCGCTGCAACTTCCGATGCTGGCGCTTGACGGTGTGCTGGTCGCCCGAAGCGAAACCTTGCTCAAAAACAGTCGCCCGGACGCCTACAGAGCCGCGACGGTTGTGCACAAACGCATCTATCGCATCTTGGAAGAGCAGGCGCTGACGGCTGAAAGTGAAATTGCCAAAAGACGCGTTCAGACAATATCGGAATTCAGTCGCGAAAAAATCGTCGCCTATCTCCGGGAGCAACTGCACAAGGAGATTGACCCCGATCCAGACCGGACATTGACTACCTTGTTTCAAGGTCGCGCCTGTACGTTGAACGACTCGCGACTGACCAGCTTGACCCAATTGATGATCGACAATACGCGCCCTGCGCAGTACCCGAATGCAATGAAGGAAATCCGGCCGGTCTATCTTGTCGATAAGGACGGCCAACCGATCAGTCACCCGCTGACCCGTCTTTTGATTCTTTTAACGGGGCCTGAGCTTGCCAGGATGGCGACGAGTCTTGATATCGGTGACCGTTACGAGACGTACCTCAAGGAAAAGATGAATGCGCCGGACTACAAGGAGGCCTGGTGGGATGCTTACCTGGCCAATATGTCCCTCAAGGGCTACGAAGTCGTCCTCAAAGGTGATGTACTCAAAGAGACCGCGACGGATGTCAGTGTCCATCCAGCACGCACCGAAAAACGGGTTGTTCTCTGGCAGGATGCGGTTATCCAATCATCGAAGGCAAAGGATCGCGTAAGAGTACAGGGAAGGGAGGTACATGTTTACGGTCTGCTGCTGGGCGGGACCGTAGGCGCGGGAGGACAGCACGGCACCTTGGGCAACGCGACCAGTGTCGACGGTGTGCTGATTTTTTCAGATCAGGACGGGCCGACAATACAGGGAACCGTTGGCGTCTATTTTCCGGACAGTCCCGGTGGAGATGATCTGCATGAGTTTGCCAATCTCAATGATGGTGTCGCGGATCTTCTTCAACGGGAGGAATGGCAGGTCTATTTCGCTTCCCGCATCGCCACCAACAATCCTCAAGAACTGAAGCAGATTTTCGGGACGCGAAGCGGTCGACCGTTGGCGCGTGGCTCGTTGATCGGCGGCGATCTGTCTGAAGCGCTCCATGGGGCGCATGTGAGATTTCGAATTGCCCATGCCGATCATCGTTCCAACAGCAACCGCAACATCCTGCACCAAACCATTTTCAACCTGACCGTGATGGCGTTCGAAACGCTCCTGGACGTGGTTTCGTTTCTGGCACCCGCTTACGCCGCGTTGCAGCTGTACCTGATGGTCGCCAAGACCGGCCAAATCCCGCTTCACCTGAACATTGTCAAATATCTGATCCGCTCCGGCATCGCGCCGCGACCTATCGGCGGTGCGATGGGCACCTCACGAAATAGATCGTTTTCCCGGGAGGTATTGGCCCGTCTAAACCAACAGGAAAAACCGATTGGGTTGCCATTGGAACAAGCAATCTACGGTCCCTACGCGGTGAAGGATGCTACGGTTATACGAGGGCTGACCCCGGACGCTGGTGGGTTTTACCGCGTTACCGTTCGGGATGCAGCGACAGGCGTCGTCACCGCTCGCCCAGTGTATGTGCGACAACCGGGGGCAATGGTGCTCCGCGTGCACGACAGTACGAAGCTGAACGCAACCGAGGCGACTTTGGTCGACCCAGTCTCAGGGTCGAGTATCCGCTCCAGTGGTGTGATGAGGAGCACCGTGGCACGCATGCCAGATGGGGAATGGCGTGCGGTCGGGTTCGGCCGCGGAGGTGGCGGGGAACGTTCAACGCGGCAGGGCCCCTCAGGTTCGAGAACGGGTGGCCAAACGCTCGAGGACATGATCTCTGTGCTGGAACAGCCCGGCCAATGGGATTTTCTCCTGATGGATATCGTTCCCGAACTCGTGCCCCATATTCCAGGCTGGCCGCAGAACAGGGGCTTGGTCATCATGGATGTCAGGCCCGGGAGGCTCCCTTCCACCTTGCGGCTCTCGCGCCAGGCAGGCCCTGAACGTTTGTCGAGCAGTCCGGATTACGCCACGGATGTCGTGGTGAGACGGTCGAGCGACAACCACTATGATCTGGTCCAGGCAGATCGTGTCATCACAATTCGAAGCACCGGTGACTGTTTCTTCTCGGCTGTTACCCAGGGGTTGGACGAACTTGAGGGGAGGGTCGTTTTCACCCCAACAGAGTTGCGCCTGGCGTCGGCAGGATACATTCGCCAAAACCTCGAATCGTTTCGCCACTTGGAGCTTCAGGACACCTCCCGCCCAATGCGGCAACCGGCTGGTCAGAGCGAGGAGGCGGTCGCGAAGGCGAAACAGGTGTTAGCGAAAACGGAGGCCACGCTTGAAAATCTCCTGGGCAGGGAGACCGTGGAAGTTTTAACGAGCCTGATCGCTGGCGCGCGCAACCCATATAAATTGTTTGGATCGCCTCGGCTACATCTGTCGCTGCGTGCAGGCTTGACAGCCGTCGGTGTCTCCTCGTCGGAGCTCTGGAGGCAAATCGAGCAACTGACTCCGGCCCGGCCTTTGTATGGACTGGCAACCTCTTTCACCCCCTACACACCCGCCGAAAGAAGCGTTGTCGAAGAGCTCCTGGATATGACGCTGGTCAGCAGCGTGGGTGGGAGAACGATCGATCTTCTGGCCAGGGATGGCTATTTTCAGTTGAACCGGGATTCCATTCATATCTTGCTTGAGTACGGCGTCGATATCGACGAGTGGCATAAGTTCTATCCCAAGAACCCGAACGCATATATTCCGAGCAGCGAGGCGGCTGCCGGGGATGTGCGGGGGCTCCTTAACGGCAGGGAACTGGTACACCCACATCAGTTGGCCGAGATCGCCAATACCCTCAAGGTAAATCGAGGCGAGGGAAGGCTGATCAATGAGTTGATAGAGTTCTTTCGTTATAAAAAAATGGTCGGACGAACCGTCGGCTTGCTTCGAGGTGCGCTTCGCAACAGAAGCAGGTTATTGGCCAGGGCTGAGCGAGTTCTGGTTTCTCGCGTGATCGCAACCAATCTTGGCGGTGCTTTGGCCGTATCTGTATTTTCAAGGTGGATAAGTCATCCGTCCCTCGGTTCAGCGAAGCTGGATTTTATTGCCAGGTATGCCGACACCCGTGCTCAGGAGCTATTGGATACCGGCAATATCGATATCCGGTGGATCCACTTGTTCACGGACAAGACGCTGAGAAATATCGAAATGCATTCAGGATCTCTGGCGGCTTTTATCCGTTTCTTGGAGCCGGCAAGCGCCAGAGATATCGGTATGGCGAGTATCGCCAAGCTGCTGAGCGGCTCTGATGGCGTTCCGTCGAACTCCAGAATCGTTATGCTGCTCGACATCCCTAACTTGTTGGCTAATCTGACCAATAATTTTACCCGAGAGGAGGCCAGGAGTATTTGGAGAGAGTTGATCAGCCCGTACTACAGTGACTTGAATATTTACGACGCGCTTGGGCAGGTTCGCCCATTGAACTCCGAAGCGAATTTCACATCGGCATTGATCAATGCTCTGCAGCAGGATGTGGCACGCGCGCATCAGCTGATTGACAGAGTCTTTGCCGATCCCACGACCTCGGCGCAGGTACTGAATCATCTCTATCGCTTCGACTTTACTGCGAATCGAGCGGAACACAGTCTTTTGATGTTTGCCGAATACGTGGGTTGTTATAACCGGATACCGGACTGGGCATGGCAATACAAAATATATAAAGAGTGATGCAACGATGGCTATCGCAAGGTCACTCGCGATAGCCATCTGCTCTTGCTCAACGGCAAGCAGCCAAGCTTCGGACCTGCCCGCCTTCGCGTTGATTTTCTTCGCTCAGCCATCGTTCAAATGCCGCTCCGATCGCCGGCCACTCCGAGTCGAGCATCGAATACCACGCCGTGTCGCGGTTCTGGCCCTTGACGACCATGTGCTGGCGGAACACCCCCTCAAACGTGAAGCCCAGCCGCTCGGCGGCATATTTGGAGCGGGCGTTGCCGTTGTTGCACTTCCATTCGAGGCGACGGTAGCCGAGGGCGAACGACTCCTTGGCCAGCAGATAAACCGCCTCGGTGCTTTTCGGCGATCGCTGCATCGGCGCGCCAAAAGTGACGTGGCCGATCTCGATGCGGCCGTGGGCCGGCACGATGGACATCAGGCTGAGGATCCCTTGCACCTCGCCGCTGGCACGGTCGATCACGCTGAAAAAATACGGGTCGGTGTTGGCTGCATGGTTGTCCAGCCAGGCGTCGAAGTCGCCACGAACCTTGAAGGGACCGTAGGGCAAGTAGTCCCAGAGTTTCGGATCGGCCCCGGGGCCTTCGAGGGCTTGCCAAAGACCCTCGGCATGACGCGCCGGGTCGAGTTTTTCCAGGCGGATGAATCGCCCTTCGAGCAAGCGCGTAGATGGCGCCGAGACACCTTTCCAATCGGTAAGCGGGGTCGACATGCAGTGCTCCTTACAAGGCTTTGCGAAATTGAATGAAGCCTGGGCGTTCGGCGATGCGTTCGTAGAGTTGGATCGCGGTCGTGTTGGTCTCGTGGGTCAGCCAGTGGACCTTGGCACAACCGTCGGCCTTGGCCGTGGCATAGACGAATTCGATCAATTGCCGACCAACACCGGTGCCCCGACTTTGCTCGGTCACCAGCAAGTCCTGCAAGTAGCAGGAGTTCTCTATGCTCCAGTTCGAGCGGTGGTAAATGAAATGCACCAGGCCCACCGCCGTATCGCCGTGCCAGGCGAGGGCGCCGTGGGTTGGTTCGCGATCGTCGAGCAGGCGCTGCCAGGTGCTGTGGGTCACCGCTTCCGGCAGTTCGGTGTTGTAGAACCGTAGGTAAGCCTGCCATAGCGGCAGCCAGGCAGCGTGGTCTTCAGCAGTGACGAGGCGGATCTCGGTGTGGCTCATGTTCACTCCTTGGTGGATGCATCAGGCATAAGGCGTGACAGCGCCTGATCTTGCGGATCGGTGCTCGTGGCGAGACCGTTGCGCACTCCGGCGATATCTTCGGGGCTGCGGTTTTGGCTGAGCTTGCGTTTGCCTTCCAGGCGCTGGATAGGCAGCGAAAAACCAACGATGGCCTTGAGCATCGCTTCGACGTACTCGGCCGGTGCATCATCGAGTTTCCAGGGTTGGGCGCGGCCGGTTTCGTGACGTTCGGTGAGGGCGCCGACTACTTCGCGCAGGCGATGGGCGTCGCTGAAAACTTCGGCTGTGCCATAGGCGTGTACGGCCAGGTAGTTCCAGGTCGGCACCACTTTGCCGTGTTCGGCCTTGCTGGGGTACAGGCCCGGGCTGACGTAGGCATCGGCGCCGGGAAATATCACCAGGGCCTCGGCCCCGGCCTCCAGGTCGCGCCATTGCGGATTGGCCCGGGCCATGTGCCCGCGCAGGCTTCCGTGGGGACCCTGTCGCGTATCCAGCAGCAGCGGCAAGTGGCTGGCCTGTAGGCCGTGTTCACCCTGGGTGACCAGTACGGCCAAGCGGCACTCGTTCATCATTTGATGTAACTGGGGTATGTCTTGGACGGCGAAGGCTTTTGGGTTGTACATGAAAGTTTTTCCTTGGCGAATGCCAGCATCCTAGGCAGGCTATTGGTCTGTTGTAAGAGCCACTCCAGGCCAGTTTGATAGGTCCATTCCTGAGGCTGTGTGAATGAACAACCCCGTGCCGCCGCTGTCGTTCAACCCCGCTGGAATCGAACTGGATCGCCGCCACGGGCTCGGCCGGCAGCTTTATCAGGCATTGCGGGCCCGCGTCCTGGATGGTCGCCTGGCAAGCGGCACGCGTCTGCCAGCTAGCCGCGACCTGGCGGCGGCCTTGTCCATTTCCCGCAACAGCGTGGTGCGTGCGTACGACCAGCTCTATGCCGAAGGTTTTATCGAAGGACGCGTCGGTGACGGAACCTATGTGGCGAATCTGTCCGCAGTGGCGTTGCCGCTGAAGAAATTATCCACAAAAGCATCCACAGGCTTTTCAACAGGCTTACCCACAGGTTTATCCACAGAATGGCTCGATTTACCTGTGGGCCCATCCAGTAAAGTTATCCACAGCGACGCGCTGCTACGTGTCGAAAAGCATCATCTGGCCCAGCCGCCGGCGGGACCACCGCGCGCATTCCGGGTGGGTGTGCCGGCCTTCGACCTGTTCCCTTTTGATGTCTGGGCCAAGCTGAACGGGGCTTTCTGGCGCAAGCCGGATCTTCAACAGCTGTGCTACGGCGATTCTCAAGGAGACGAACGCTTGCGTGGCCTGATTGCGGCTTACCTGCGCAGTTCGAGGGGCCTGCAGTGCACGGCTGAACAAATTGTGATCACCAGCGGCGCGCAGCAGGGCATCAGCCTTTGTGCACAGCTGTTGGTAGATCCCGGTGACGTGGTGGCGGTGGAAAACCCAGGTTATCGCGCTGCGGGGCATGCGTTTGCGGTGGCTGGAGCCGACGTCCGAGGCGTGCCGGTGGACAGCGATGGCTTGGATTGCGCGGCGCTCGCGGCGTTGAGCCATTGTCGGCTGACCTATGTCACGCCCTCCCATCAATACCCGACCGGGGTGGTCATGAGCCTTGCGCGGCGGCTGGAGCTGCTGGGTTGGGCCGAACGCAACGACGGCTGGATCGTCGAGGACGATTACGACGGCGAATACCGCTACAGCGGCGCGCCGCTGGCGCCGTTGGCCGCGCTGGATCGCCAGGGCCGGGTACTTTACGTCGGCACCTTCGGCAAGGTGGCGTTCCCGGCCCTGCGCCTGGGTTATCTGGTGTTGCCGCCGGGCCTGGTCGACGCCTTCGCCCGACGGCGCGCCGTGGATGTGCGCCACTCCGAAGTCAGCACCCAGGCCGTGATGGCCGAGTTCATGGCCGCCGGGCATTTCCAGCGACACATCAGGCGCATGCGTCGGGCGGCCCTGGCTCGGCGGGATGCGTTGTTGGCGGGTTGGCCCAAGGCTGTCGAGGGTGTTGGCGCCATGCCCACGGTCGTCGCCGGGCTGCATGTCACGGTACCTGTGGACAGCATCGAGCGTGAACGGGAGCTGATTGCCAAGGCGGCCAGCGTCGGCGTGGAGATCAATGGCCTGAGCGGCTATTGGTTGCCTACCACGCCTGCGCAGGTCCGCGCCGGGCTGGTGCTGGGGTTCGCGGCAGTCCCGCCCGCGGCGATCGGCACGGCGCTGGCGAGCCTGGCTAAGGCCTGGGATGTCTGACGGCCCGCGGCCGGGACATCAATCGCAGGCCAGGCTCGGCTTCATGGCCGTTTCTTTGGAAAGAACACCTGTATGGCCTGATCCACGGCAATTTCGCTGCGGTAACGATCAATCAATTGACGTTGGTTCAATCGATCCAAGGAGATGTCTGCCATGCCTGACTTGACCTGCTCAGGGGTTCTCAGGTGTGCCGAAAGAAACTTGAGGTCGACCCCCCAAAAGGTGGAGTAGTGAAAGTCCGCGAACCATAGCGGCTTGCCGCTTTGCTTGTCCTGAATTTCATACCGGTCGAGGTATCTCTTTCCCGCCGGGGTCTTGATGCGCTTTCGGTCGATTCGTTTAGTCACGTGGATGAGGTTTCGTTCGTTCAGCCAAGTGACGCCGCTCATGTTGGGCGGGCTTCGTTTGACGAGCCCCAGTACGGTCTCGTGTTCCTCGGCGCGTAGCGCCGTCGCTTCGCTCTTGAGCTGCAATCGCAAGGATTCGGCGGAACTCCGTTCTTCTGGCGCAAGTTCGACCGTTTCGTTCCTGGCCCGGTCGAGCGCCTTTTCGATTGCATTGGCGACTGTATCGAACCGGCTCGCATGGGCGCCCATGATCAATGAAATACCGGACGGTGTACGGTCTGGCTGCTGCAAGTCATTTTGGACTTGTGTTTTGAATGCAGAGAGTCCTTTGATCAGGGCTTTGCCTTTCTTGACGCTGGTTTTCAGGGAGGGGATCGCCGGAGGTTCGTTGGTCTCAATATGGGGGACCCATTCACCGGTTTCTTTGCGGTGGAATAAAGCGATCATTTCACCGGATAACGGATTCCTCACCTCGACCCAACCCGTTTCTTCGTACGAGCTGGACAGGCGAGCCACGCCGCTGACGACTCCCCAGAAGCGGCCCCTGATAAATTTCCTCCTGGAGCGGGGGCGTTCCTCATGCACAGTCAGCGATTGTCTTTCATTGCTTCGCTCGTCGAGGGCCTTGGCCAGATGACGCAACGCTCGCTCTTTTGCCTTGGTTATTCGATTACCCAGATGCTTGAGTTGTTGAGTGTTAGCACTGTCCTGGTATTCGTTTCCCATGTAGTCCAGGTGCTCCCGGATGGCAGTGAACTGTTCCGTCAGGCTGCCGAGTGCATCGATTTGTTCGTCCAGCCGGATCTTAGTTGTTTCATCGAGCGCCTCGCGCAAGGTTTGGAAGGCCACCATCGCATTGTCGATCAGTCGGTCAATCTCCAGCCAACCTTCGGGCATTGTTTTAACGCTGTCGAGGGTCAGGCAGAGGTGGCGATACATTTCCAATTGAAGAATTCGTAGATCGTCACTGGTGTAGGAAGGCATTTTTCTGCGGTATTCGCGCACAAACTCAAAGCCTCCGAGCCCGAGTTTCTTGAGCTTGGAAAAGCGTGTCTCAATATATTCCAGACGCTCGATCATGTTGTCACCGAGCTGAATCATGCTGTTGGCAGCATCGACGTGTCGTTGCTCGCGCATTTGGAAGCGAGGGGTGATCATGACCCTCGCCTGCGCCATGGCGGGCAGAAATTGTTCCCGCAATATGTCCATGTCAGCGAAAGTGAAATTTATTTGCGCGTTCAGGTAACCAAGGCTCACGCGCGGAGCATCCGGCCTCGCCTGGAAGACCGGCCACTCCATCAAAGCGCTCAATGCCCGTTCATAGTTTTGCCGCTGCGTTTGCAGGGAGACTCTATAAGCTTCAGCAAAAATGTCCCTGGTATCGGCCGATGCCCGCTCCATGTTTTGAGCACCGATATTCAGCGCCCATTCGTTATACGTTCTGCTTTCCTCAAATTTATTGAGTTCGGCAAGCAATTCGATGTTGCGGCGTTGTGCCGCGACGACGACTTTCTGCCTGACGCCTTTCGATCCGCTGCCCTTTAATCGCAAGCGACTATCGATTCTCCACTGGTCACGCTCGTCCCGGAGCAAGGGGGGGCCGGAGCGTGTGTCCTTGATGATGCTGACCTGCTCGCCCTCGACGCTGACTTCAAAACACTGGCTCGCCAGCTTTGCATACCACTTCCCATTTTTCGGGTAGAGGCCTTTGAACACGCCTTCGCTCTCGGGTTGCCCGAGGTTATCGGGCGCATCGATGCTGAAGCTAGCGAGAAGCCCGGCGTGACTGCCGGATTTACCCATCAAGGCGCCACTGGTATGGATGAACTCGTAGTGCTCTTGTGACAGTTCTTTTTGCACGAGTGGCGAAAGTGTCTCGATGCTGAGTTTGGGTAAGGGTGTTGGCACATTTGCTTTCGGGGCCACCTCAGGCGCTTCTGTTGGTCGCTCGCGGTTGCCGGCTTTGGAACGATCGATAGCAATATTGGCCACGCCTAACGCTACGTTCAACAGTAAATCAACGACGATCTCCCACTTGGGCTGGCCCTTGCGCTCTCCGTCGTCCTGCGCTATTCGGTCCACGTCCTCCAGTATCTGCCAGAGCCAGGTCGCGGTGTTCGCCGTGGTGCCGAGATAGGGCAACGCCAGATTGAAAATCAACCACCCCGCCTGTTTGAACGACTCCCAACGGCTCTCGCTGTTGGAAACCGATTGTTTATCGGCGAGTGTCACCAGGGCGTTGGCGTTGGCCTTGAACAACAGCGGCATGAAATCGGCTCCCAAGGATTCGTCGCTTAAGGTGATGGGCCCCGCGTTGGCTAATGATGTGATGGGGGTCGCCACGAACTCCAAAACGGCCCAGGGCGAAGGCAGGGCGCCCGGGAAAACCAGTCGGCTGTAAGTGTCCCGCACCCCATCGGGCAGCCACGCCAGTACCGATTGGCGCAACGTGGCTGACTGCTTGATGGCATAGAGCAAATTGCTGAACGAGGGGAACTGGCACAGCTGCGGTTCGAGTAGAGGGCGGTAGAGCAGACAGGGGCCGGCGCTGGGTGTCTGCGGGCCGATCACAAACATATTGGCCACGATGTCCTCGGAAATACCGAGCTGCAACTCTGGCACGAACGCCAGCTTGCGCAGGACAATGGCTTGCCCGTCAACCTTGCGGTCGGCTTCCAGCGGCTCCATCAGCGCCGCGACGTAACGACAGCCGCGATCATCGATATCGCCCAACCCCTTCAATTTACTTTCCAGCGCAAGCAGGGGCAGTTGTATGCGTAGCTGTGAACTGAACAGGCGCTCTCGACGGGACGATTGCGTTGGATCGTCGAGTAGTTTTCGTTTGATCAGCTCTGGATAGACGCGACCGATATCGATCTGGGTAATAAGGCGCTCAAGGTAGTCCACCGTCACCCATTCGGGAAGCTCGGTCCCGTCCACGGACTTCACGGTTTTGTTGCCCTGTGGAAGCGCAATCAGGTTTTGCAAGGCGAGATCGATTAAGTTGAACTCGGTTGTGTCGAACTTGAACGGAACGACAAAGGTCCCCCAGACCACCGGGCTTGTTATCTCGATGACGATTGTTTCCGGTTTCAGAGTCGAAACATCGCTGTGGTCGGATTGCATCTGGGTTTTCAAGGCATTTGACGCGTAGTCCTTGATCGAAGGGATATCGTCCAGGTAAGTTTCGCCGGCGTGGGAACTGCCCAGCGCCGACAGGTTTTTCATGTATTGAGCGAACAACGTCTGGTCGGCTACTGGTGCGTTGCGTAACCAATCGGGTATCTGCTGCTTCAACCACGCCTCGCCTGGTCCGACCGCGATTCCACTGATGGGTATTTCGGGCTCAGCAGCGACAGCGTCCGACTCCGCACGAGGGTTTCCGAGCACCCTGACCTGCACACCAATAAGTCCACAGGCTTTGCTGTCGAAAATGTTTGCGCGCGGTTCATAGAGCCGCCAGCGTATCGCGGTGGTGGGGTGAGAGAGCGATAGATGATCGGTAAGGGACTGGCCCAATGCGTCACGTGTCTCGAACTTCTCATAACCGCTGTACAACGAGTGCGTAAGGATGACCTCCTTGTCATCGATCTGACCGATCAGGACGACCAGCGAGTTCTCGTTCAAGCGAGTGACCTGAGTGTCAGCGACTGCATCGACGTCGACCAGGTACGCGTGGCTTTGGAATTTATCCTTACGGTCTTGCGGGTCGGGGTACAGGTAAAGTTGCCTGGCCATGGCACATTCGTCCGCCGTCCAGCCCTTGATTTGCCGTACGTCCCAGAATTTGCGCAAGGTATTGGACAGCTCATGCCAGCGGGCACCGTAATGAGCGAATGGCATGTTCCAGTACGCCAGTTGTTGTTCCTGGTTGGCCTTCAACATCGCGGGCGCCAGCTCATTGATCAACCTTCCGATTTGCTCGATGCGCACCGGCAAGTGCACTTCGGGTTCGGTAATCGGCAGCCGGGTCAGGAAGTGCAAACCTTCGATCAATAAGCTCGGATTTTCTTGGCCTGTCTGATCGGCCAGTAAGTTGCTCAGTGATTCATAACGGGTTGGCAGCGCTACGATTTCACCGTCGACGATGTCCCAGGCCGGTTCGGCGAGGACGGTTGTGTAGGGGTCCAGGTCCAAGGACGGGTAAAGGTCCTTGAGCGCACCTTGCAGGAGCCCGGCGGCCACTTCCGGGTAGGTGGGGCCTGCTAGCAATTGGTTGAGCAATGCTGCCTTGATGCTTGTATCGGACGTAGGGTCTGTGTCGGTCGAGTCGAGTGCCATTTGCGTGTCCCTCCTTGAACATGAAAAAACCGAAGCCGAACGCTTCGGGTTTTTCATGTTAGGGAGGCACGGACTGGGGGAGGTGGTAACTATGTATAGGCCGACGTATGACCTTGGCGCCGATACGACGTGGTTACTGGCCGGATTTGATTCGCGTCCAGGCTCGCGTGCGTGCGCGCTCGGCATCCCTCGGCAACGGTTGAAGCGTATACAGCGTCGCCATGGCCGCTTCGGTCGGGTACAGGTTGGAGTTGCCGCGGATCGCTGGGTCGACGCTTTCGGTAGCGTCTTTGTTCGGGTTCGGATAACCGACAAAATCACTGATCGGCGCGATCACCTGCGGTTGCAACAAGTAATTGATGAAGGTGTAGGCGTCGTCCGGGTTTTTCGCCCCTTTAGGAATGGCGAGCATGTCGAACCAGATCGGCGCGCCCTCCTTGGGCAGGCGCATGTCCACCGTCACGCCGTTCTTGGCTTCCTTGGCGCGGTTGGCCGCCTGGGAGAAGCTGCCGGAATAACCGACGGCCACGCAGATATCGCCGTTGGCGATATCCGCCATGTATTTGGAGGAGTGGAAATAGGTGATGTAGGGCCGAATCTTCAACAGCAGCGCTTGGGCCTTGGCGTAGTCCGCCGGCTTATTGCTGTTGGGGTCCAGGCCTAGGTGCTGCAAGGCCAGGGGCAGGATTTCCGACGGCGAATCGAGCAAGGCCACGCCGCACTGCTTGAGCTTGCTGATGTTTTCTTCCTTGAAGATCAGGTCCCAGCTGTCCACCGGCGCGTTTTCACCCAGCGCGGCCTTGACCTTGTCCGGGTTGAAGCCGATCAGGATGGTGCCGTACATGTAAGGCACGGCGAATTTGTTGCCTGGGTCGTTGGCCTCGATCAGCTTCATCAGCTTGGGATCGAGGTGGTTCCAATTCGGCAGCTTGCTGCGATCCAAGGGCTGGAACACCCCGGCTTCGATCTGCTTGGCCAGAAACACGTTGGACGGCACCACCACGTCGTAGCCAGCGTTGCCCGTCAGCAACTTGGCCTCCAGGGCTTCGTTGGTGTCGAAAATGTCGTAGATCAGCTTGACCTGGCTGTTCTGCGCCTTGAAGTCATCCAAGGCCCTGGGCGTGATGTAGTCGAACCAGTTGTAGACGCGCAATGTGCGCTCCTCGGCCTGAGCGGCGCCACACAGCAGCGCGGCGCACAGGGCCGGGGCCATCAAACGCTTGAGTCTGTTCATGCTGTTGTTCCTCATTGGGCGCTTTGGAAACCTTCAAGGACGTTCACGGCGTTGATGCCGATTTCTGCCACTGCGTAGCCGCCTTCCATCACGAACAAGGTCGGTTTGCCGAGGGCGGCGATGCGTTTGCCCATCGCCAGGTAATCCGGGCTGTCGAGCTTGAATTGCGAGATCGGATCTTCCTTGAAGGTGTCCACGCCCAGAGACACGACGATGACATCGGCATCGTAGCGTTGGACTTCGCCGCAGGCTTGCTCCAGCGCGGCGCTCCAGGTTTCCCAACCCGAGCCCGCCGGCAAAGGGTAGTTGAAGTTAAAGCCCGCGCCGGCACCTTCGCCGCGCTCATCTTCGTAGCCCAGAAAGAATGGGAACTCGGCCTCCGGGTGGCCGTGGATCGACGCGAACAGCACGTCGCTGCGCTCGTAGAAAATCGATTGGGTGCCGTTGCCGTGGTGGTAGTCCACGTCGAGGATCGCAACCTTTTTGTGCCCCTGGTCAAGAAAGGCCTGTGCTGCGATGGCGGCATTGTTGAGGTAGCAATAACCACCCATCAAGTCGCTTGCAGCGTGGTGTCCCGGTGGGCGACACAACGCGAAGGCGCTACGGGCGCCACGCTGGATGTCGGCCTGGGCGGTGAGGGCGACCTGGGCTGCGCTGTACGCCGCTTGCCAGGTACCGGCGGTAATCGGCGCTCCTCCATCAAAGCTGTAATAGCCGAGCTGGCCGTGCAGGCTGGTCGGGATCACCGAGCGCAAGGTGCGGGCCGGCCAGGTGTAGGGCAGCAGGTCACCGTCGCGATTGAACTCGGTCCAACGCTCCCAGGCGCCCTTGAAAAATTCCAGGTACGCCGGGCTGTGGACACGCTGGATCGGCGCGAGGCCGAAGTCCTTCGGCGCCTCCACCGGCCCCAACGCCCGAGCCTTGACCCGCTCCAACACATGGTCGGCCCGGGACGGCATTTCGAAACAGGGCATCAACTGCCCATCCATCAATTCGCAGCGTCCGTGGTGCAGGTGGTGATCGTCTGAGTAGATCGTCAGCATTCTTGTTCTCCGCAGGGCTGATTCGTTGGAACACAGTCTTGCGGCGCGAAGCGTTTCGGAGAACGGCAGGAGAGGCCAAAAGGGGATCGAAATGGCCAAAAGGTTTGACCGTAAATCGCCCCTTGTTGGCGCGGGTGTGAGCCGATTCGGGGCGTGGACGGGTTCGCAGTTTCACAACCCGTGGCGAGGGAGCTTGCTCCCGCTGGGGGGCGAAGCCGCCCCAACCGATCCAACGCGTTTCTATAGATAATCCGCGTCAGCCGGTTTGCGACGGCTACGCCGCCGAGCGGGAGCAAGCTCCCTCGCCACGGGGATCGTGTTGAAGCCAACTTTCACGCCCTGAACCGACTCGGCGCCACGCCGCTCCAGCGCACGAAGGCATGGCGAAAGCTCGCTGTTTCACTGAAGCCAAGCAGTTCGGCGATCCGGTAGATCGGCAGCTGATCCTCGCAGAGCATCTGCTTGGCCCGCTCGAAGCGCAGTTCATCGAGCAGTTCTTGATAGCTGCAACCCAGGTCCTTGAGGTGCCGGCGCAGGGTGCGCGCCGAGCAGTTCATTTGCTCGGCCAGGCCTTCCAGGCCCGGGGCGGCGTCCAGTTGCGCGCCGAGCAGTTGGCGAATTCGTCCCAGCCAGGCTTGGCGGCCGGTGAATTCAGTGTTTTGCCGCCGGCAACGTTCGGCCATGGCTTGATGGGTGATGGGGTCGGCCAGCGGCAAGGGTTGTTCCAGCCAGTGGCGATCGAAGGCGAAGGCGTTGTCGAAGCTGTCGAAGCGCACCGGGCAGTCGAACAGGTAGGCGTAGCGCGCCTGGTAGTCCGGCGCCGAGTGTTCGAAGCGCGCCGCGCGCAAGGGCAGCGGGTGACCGAGCAGGTCGTTGCAGATCACCTTCAGCGACACCATGCAGAACTCGGCGTTGAACACCGCCAGGGCCGGGTTCTCCCGGTAGTCGCCGGCGCTGAGCCAGATGTGCTCGCCGTCGTCCTCCAAGGCCAGCTCGAAGAGTGTTCCCAACAGCGCCGGGTAGCGCAACGCCAGGCGCAAAGCGTCACCTAAGGTGGCACTCGTGAGCAGGGCGTATCCCAGCATGCCGTAGGAAGAAACGTGCATGTTACGCCCCAATTCCAAGCCAATGTCGCGCTTGAGGGCCACGGCGTTGGCACAGACCTGCATCTCTTGGTTGGTGGTGATGCGCGTGTCGGCCCGGCTCAAGTCCGCCGTGCTGATGCCGCTGCCGGCCAGCAATGCATCACTGGGCAGGCCATCGTGCTTGAAGGCATCGAGTACCAGGGAGACGGCGTTGAGGGTGGTGAGGTGGGAATGCAACATGGTCCGTTTCCAGCCTGGGGAGACGGGAGACGGAGCAAGTTGTATGCCGGCCCAGGACCGCAAAGCGGCCACTAAACCTTGTGGGAGCGAGCTTGCTCGCGATGACGGTGTGTCAGTCGAGGCAGACGTCGACTGGCTGCCGCTATCGCGAGCAAGCTCGCTCCCACAGGGTTAACAGAGCGTCAGATCAACTCGCCACACAGATCCAGCTCAACCAGCCGGCGAACCTCATCCACCGGCAACCCCGCGCCAATCAATGCCTGCAACTTGCCGAACGCCGCCTCGCGGGTCATGCCGCCGCCGGACAGCACGCCAACGCCGCGCAAACGGCTGCCGGCTTCGTACACGTCCAGCTCGACGCCGCCTTCATGGCACTGCGTCACCGCCACGACCACCACGCCGCTGTCCCGCGCCCGTGCCAGGCTGGTGAGGAACGCCGGGTTGTCGCTCGGCCCGGTGCCGCTGCCGTAGCACTCCAGCACCAGGCCCTGGATGCCGCTGCCCAGCAGGCCATCGATGATCTCGGCACCGATGCCGGGAAACAGCGGCAGCGCCGCGACATTCGCCAAGTGTTTGGGCTGGTTGTAATTCAGCTGCGTTGGCAGGGAAGCCGCCTTGATGCCCCCGCCCTGACGTTCCAGACGCTTGAACGGATGACGGCCGAAGCTGCGCACTTTCGCGCAACGGGTCGGCGCAAGCAGTTCACCGTGGAAATAAAGGTGTACGCCCGGCGCCAGGCCTTGGCCCAGGGCGACCAGCGCGCCGCTGAGGTTTTCCCAGGCATCGCTGTCGGTCACGCCGGCGGGCAGCATCGAACCGGTGAAGCAGACCCGCGCATGCAGGCCCAGCAACTGGAAGCTCATCGCAGCGGCGCTGTAGGCCAGCGTGTCGGTGCCGTGGAGGATCAGCACGCTGTCGCAGCCTTGCACATCCACGGCATCGACCACCGCTTCGCGCAGTTGCTGCCAGTACGCTGGCGTCATGTTGGCGCTGTCGATCAGCGGTGCCATTTCCCGGAAGCGCCACTGGGGCACGACCAGTTCGGGTTGGCTGTGCAGGTAGTCGCGCATCCGCGCTTCGAAGCCGGATGCCGGGGCCAGGCCGTTGGCGCTGGCTTGCATGCCGATGGTGCCGCCGGTGTAGAGCACCATGACGTGCTGGGCGGCAGGATAGGTCGAGGCATTCATGGGAAGTTCTCCGAGGACGAAAACAGCAGCTTCACTCGCTGCCGCAACATAGGGTCGAGCATGACGCCGACCTTATGTTGTGTCACGCCGGACGCAGGGGATGCGCCCGGTTTTTTTCCAACAGACCGTTGATCAGCGTTGCGCTGCAGCCAGGCTTGCCGGAGCGTTGCCGGAATCGGCGGCAGGCGCCGACGGGCTCGCTGGCCAGGCTTTGCGGTCCAGGTCCAGGTCAGGGAACTTGCTCGAATCGAAGACAGGCACCTTGATGCCGGCCGAGCGCTGGTCGTCGTAGTCGCGCAGGATGCGCATGCCGACTTTGAACAGCAGGAACAGCGCGATCAGGTTCACGAACGCCAGCAGGGTCATGGTGATGTCGGCGAACGCGAACACGGTGCCCAGGTTCTCGATGGCGCCCCAGAAAATCAGTGCCAGGACCAGGGTGCGATACGCCATCAGCGCCTTGCGGTTTTCACCCAGCATGAAGCGCAGGTTGTTTTCGCCCAGGTAGTAGTTGTAGAGGATCGAGGTGAAGACGAACAACGACAGGGCCACGGAGATGAAGACCCGGCCCCAGTCACCGACCACGGCCGCCAGGGAGTTCTGGGTCAGGGCAATGCCGTCGCCTTCGAAACCTGGAGTGTAGAAGCCCGACAACAGGATCAGCAGCGCGGTGCAGGTGCAGATCACGAAGGTATCCAGGAACACGCTGAACGCCTGGACCACGCCTTGGGCGACCGGGTGCTCGACGGACGCAACGGCCGCGACGTTAGGCGCGCTGCCCAGGCCGGCTTCGTTGGCGAATACGCCACGCTTGACGCCCATGACAATGGCGCTGCCAATCAGGCCACCGAAAGCCTGGTCCAGGCCAAAGGCGCTCTTGACGATAGTCGCCAGCATGCCCGGCACGTGTTCGAACTGCAGCACGATCACGTAGAGGGTCACGGCGATATACGCCAGGGTCTTGACCGGTACCAGCAGGTCGGCCACTTTGGCGATACGCTTGATCCCGCCGATGAACACCAGGCCCAGCAATACCGCCAGGCCCAAACCGGTGTAGGTGGTGTCGAGGCCAAAGGCGTTGTTCAACGAGTGAGTCACGGCGTGGGCTTGCAGGCCGTTGAAGGCGAAGCCAAAGGTGATCAGCAGCAGGAATGCCATGATCATGCCCAACCAGCGCTTCTGCAGGCCGTGCTGGATGTAATAGGACGGGCCGCCACGGTACTGGCCTTCGGAGTCGCAGCGCTTGTAGAGCTGGCCGAGGGAGCATTCGAAGAAGCTGCTGGACATGCCGACCAGCGCGGTCACCCACATCCAGAACACCGCACCCGGACCACCGAGGGTCACGGCAATGCCGACACCGGCGATGTTGCCCGCGCCGACGCGGCCGGCCAGGCTGAGCATCAAGGCCTGGAACGAACTGAGCTGGTCGGTGCTGCTTTTCAGGCTGTCACGGAACACCGCGAACATATGAAAGAAATGACGGAACTGGACGAAACGCGAGCGGATCGTGAAGTAGCCACCGAGCCCGACAATGAGCGCGATCAGCACTTTCCCTGAGAGGAAGTCGTTGATGACTTCGAGCATGAGTATTCCTCGCTGTTTTTTGTTAAAAGCAAATGCTGGCCATTTGGAAACATCGTGTTACATCCGTCGGCACGCGGCTCGACAGAGGGGGCGATGTTTCGTCCCGGTCCACTTCGCGGGTTTGTTATTAGTTCGGTTTTCGCATGTTTCGAGGCCTCGTTGACGACGACCACCCATGCGAAGAGGGGCGGCACTATACCTATCAGTGCGACGCCCGTCTGCACAGTTGTGGTGCATACGACGAAACGAACCCTTTTATCTCCTGGCCTTTCGGTCAGGTTCCTGAAGGAGCAAGCCGGTTCGCGATGGCTGGCGACGCGGGGTACAACGGCAGCGCGTCGTTGTTTGTCGCGAGCAGGCTTGTTCCTACAAATTTCGCTGGCGCCTCAGTTGACGGTTAAAAAAAAGGGCTTGGGGTACGAGTCCCCAAGCCCTCAAAAGGTGAGAGGTGTCTAGTCCCTCGACCTGGTGAGCGGTGGTGGCGTCGATCAAGCCTTGAGCGGGACCAGACGCGGAGCAATCATGTTTTCCGGGCGCAGGATGTCGTCGAGCATGGCGTCGTCGAGCAAGCCTTCTTCGCGCACCAGCTCCAGCACGCCGCGGCCGCTTTCCAGGGCAACACGGGCGATGCGGGTGGCGTTTTCATAGCCGATGTACGGGTTCAGGGCGGTGACCAGGCCGATCGAGTGCTCGACCAGCTCGCGGCAGCGCGCTTCGTTGGCGGTGATGCCGACGATGCAGTGCTCGCGCAGCATGTCCATGGCCCGTTGCAGCAGGCGGATCGAGTCGAAGATCTTGAAGGCGATCAGCGGCTCCATCACGTTCAGTTGTAGTTGGCCGCCTTCGGCCGCCATGGTCAGGGCCAGGTCGTTGCCGATGATCTGGAATGCCACTTGGTTGACCGCTTCCGGAATCACCGGGTTGACCTTGCCCGGCATGATCGAGCTGCCTGGCTGGCGGGCCGGCAGGTTGATTTCGTTGATGCCGGTGCGTGGACCGCTGGACAGCAGGCGCAGGTCGTTGCAGATCTTCGAGAGCTTGACCGCGGTGCGCTTGAGCATGCCGGAGAACAGCACGAAGGCGCCCATGTCGGAGGTGGCTTCGATCAGGTCGGCGGCCGGCACCAGCGGCTGGCCGCTGATGGTTGCCAGGCGCTGTACGGCCAGGGCCTGATAGCGTGGGTCGGCATTGATGCCGGTGCCGATGGCGGTGCCGCCCAGGTTCACTTCGGTCAGCAGCTCGGGCGCCAGGGTCTTCAGGCGCGCCAGGTCTTCGCTCAGGGTGGTGGCGAAGGCACGGAATTCCTGGCCGAGGGTCATCGGCACGGCGTCTTGCAGTTGGGTGCGGCCCATTTTCAAGACGTGGCTGAATTCCTCACCCTTGGCGGCAAACGCCTGGATCAGGCTGTCGAGGCTGGCCAGCAACGCGTCGTGGCCCAGCAGCAGACCCAGGCGGATCGCGGTCGGGTAGGCGTCGTTGGTGGACTGCGCCATGTTCACGTCGTTGTTGGGGTGCAGGTACTGGTATTCGCCCTTCTGGTGACCCATGGCCTCCAGCGCGATGTTGGCGATGACTTCGTTTGCATTCATGTTGGTCGACGTGCCGGCGCCGCCCTGGATCATGTCCACCACGAATTCTTCGTGGAAATCTCCGCGGATCAACCGTGCACAAGCTTCGCTGATCGCGGCGTGCTTGGCTTCGCTGAGCTGGCCCAACTCACGGTTGGCGTCAGCGGCGGCTTGCTTGACCATTGCCAGACCGACCACCAGTTTTGGGTAATGCGAGATCGGGACACCGGAGAGACGAAAGTTGTTGATCGCTCGTAGGGTCTGGATGCCGTAATACGCTTGCGCCGGTACTTCGAGTACGCCAAGCAGGTCTTTTTCTGTGCGGAATGATGCAGCGGAGGACATGATGGAAATCATCTCAATAAGGACCCGGTCAGAGCCGGAACGCTGTGAATCCTAGGCTTTCAGAAAAATTTGGGCCAATGCTGTTAAACACTGGCCTATGCATATTCGGCATAATGCCCGTGTGACGCCGACAGTGCGGCGAGCGTGTGACCTGTTTTGGTGCGTCCCTCGGGAGGACGGTAATGAATCTAGAAAGCAAATGGCTCGAGGACTTCAGTGCCTTGGCCGCGACGCGCAGCTTTTCCCAGGCGGCCGAACGCCGCTTCGTGACGCAACCGGCCTTCAGCCGACGGATCCGCAGCCTTGAAGCGGCGCTGGGGCTGACGCTGGTCAACCGCTCGCGCACGCCGATCGAATTGACGGCGGCGGGGCAGTTGTTTCTGGTGACGGCGCGCACGGTGGTCGAGCAGTTGGGCGAAGTGCTGCGGCATCTGCATCATCTCGAAGGCGGGCAGGGAGAAGTCATCCAGGTGGCGGCGGCCCACTCCCTGGCGCTGGGCTTCTTCCCCCGTTGGATCGCTCAACTGCGTAACGAAGGCATGAACATCGCCACGCGGCTGGTCGCCACGAACGTCGGCGATGCCGTGCACGCCTTGCGCGAGGGCGGTTGTGACTTGATGCTGGCTTTTTATGACCCCGATTCAGCCATGCAGATGGATCCAGAGATTTTCCCTTCGTTGCACTTGGGCCAGACCGAGATGTTGCCGGTGTGCGCGGCCGATCCACACGCAAGGCCGTTGTTCGACCTCGAAGGCGAAGCCAGCGTGCCGCTGTTGGCCTACAGCGCGGGGGCATTTCTCGGGCGTTCGGTGAACCAATTGCTGCGCCAGCGTGCGCTGCGCTTTACCACGGTGTACGAGACGGCCATGGCCGACAGCCTGAAAAGCATGGCCCTGGAAGGGCTGGGCATCGCCTGGGTGCCTCACCTGAGCGTGCGCAACGAACTGGCCCGGGGCGAGCTGGTGATCTGCGGCGGGGCGCAATGGCATGTCCCGCTGGAGATCCGCCTGTACCGCTGCGCCCTGGTGCGCAAGGCCAATGTGCGGTTGCTGTGGCGCAAGCTCGAGGGTGGGGTAGTGCAGGGTGTCACGGGATCTTGATAGCACTGCAAACCCTGTGGGAGCGAGGCTGCTCGCGATGGCGGACTAGCAGGCAATACTTGCTCGACTGATACACCGCTATCGCGAGCAGGCTCGCTCCCACACAGGGATTTGCAATGCTGCAACATTGACTTCTAAGTCAATAAAACCACCGCTTCAGCACAAAAGGCAGATGGTCGGCGAAAGTGCGTTTAATCCTTCGTTTTCGGTATACTGCCCGGCCTTCGGTCGGTTCATCCGGCCATCATTCGTACAACAAGCCACGCCGGTTTCCTGCGTGGCTTGTTGTTTTTTGACGCGCCCCAGGGCGCCCAGAGAGAAGAGGCACGACGATGAGTGCACTGGTTGGCGTGATCATGGGCTCCAAGTCCGATTGGTCCACCCTTAGCCACACCGCCGATATGCTGGAAAAGCTCGGCATCCCTTACGAGGTGAAAGTGGTGTCTGCCCACCGTACCCCGGACCTGCTGTTCCAGTACGCCGAAGAAGCCGACGCGCGTGGCATCGAAGTGATCATCGCCGGCGCCGGTGGTGCGGCCCACTTGCCAGGCATGTGTGCGGCCAAGACTCATTTGCCAGTACTGGGCGTGCCGGTGCAGTCCTCGATGCTCTCGGGTGTCGATTCGTTGCTATCGATCGTGCAGATGCCGGCCGGCATTCCGGTCGCTACCCTGGCCATCGGCAAGGCCGGCGCGATCAATGCCGCCCTGCTGTCGGCGAGTATCCTGGGCGCCAAGCATCCCCAATTTCATACCGTGCTGAAAAAATTCCGCGCTGAGCAGACAGACAGCGTCCTGGACAATCCGGACCCACGCATTGCCTGAGGTTGTTGAAGAATGAAGATCGGTGTAATCGGTGGCGGCCAGTTGGGTCGCATGTTGGCCCTGGCGGGTACGCCGCTGGGGATGAACTTCGCTTTCCTGGACCCGGCGCCGGACGCCTGTGCCGCTGCCTTGGGTGAACACCTGCGGGCCGATTATGGCGACCAGGATCACTTGCGCCAATTGGCCGATGAGGTCGACCTGGTGACCTTCGAGTTCGAAAGCGTCCCGGCTGAAACCGTGGCCTTCCTGTCCCAGTTCGTCCCGGTCTACCCGAGCGCCGAAGCCCTGCGTATCGCCCGCGACCGTTGGTTCGAAAAGAACATGTTCAAGGACCTGGGCATCCCGACGCCGGCCTTTGCCGACATCCAGTCCCAGGCTGACCTGGAAGCCGCGGTCGCTTCAATTGGCCTGCCGGCCGTGCTCAAGACCCGTACCCTGGGTTACGACGGCAAGGGCCAGAAAGTCCTGCGCAACCCTGAAGATGTCGCCGGCACTTTTGCCGAGCTGGGCAGCGTCGGCTGCCTGCTGGAAGGTTTCGTGCCGTTCACCGGTGAAGTCTCGCTCATCGCCGTGCGTGCCCGCGACGGTGAAATCCGCTTCTACCCGCTGGTGCACAACACCCACAAGGACGGGATTCTCAAGCTGTCCGTCGCCAGCACCGACCATCCACTGCAAGCCCTGGCCGAAGACTACTCCAGCCGCGTGCTCAAGCAGCTTGACTACGTTGGTGTGATGGCGTTCGAGTTCTTCGAAGTGGACGGCGGCCTCAAGGCCAACGAAATCGCCCCGCGTGTCCACAACTCCGGGCACTGGACCACTGAAGGCGCCGAGTGCAGCCAGTTCGAAAACCACCTGCGGGCGGTCGCTGGGTTGCCGCTGGGGTCGACCGCCAAGGTCGGTGAAAGCGCGATGCTGAATTTCATCGGCAAAGTGCCGGACACCGAGAAAGTCCTGGCAATCGCCGACTGCCACCTGCATCACTATGGCAAGGCTTTCAAAGTGGGGCGCAAGGTTGGCCACGCCAACCTGCGTTGCGCCGACCGTGCCACGCTGGCCCAGCAGATCATCAAGGTCGAAACGCTGATCGCCGAACAATAGTCTGCAACGGCGGTGGAACCATTCATCGGCTAACCTCTCTCATGGCTAAGTGCCAAAACCCGATCAGGGTTTTGGCTTAGCGTTCAATCAGAGGGAAATGCCATGGGAATCATCGGAACCATTTTAATCGGCTTGATCGTTGGCCTGCTCGCACGCTTCCTGAAGCCCGGCGATGACAGCATGGGCTGGATCATGACTATCCTGCTCGGTATCGGCGGTTCGTTGGCGGCCACTTACGGCGGCCAGGCCCTGGGCATCTATCAGGCCGGCGAAGGCGCGGGCTTCATCGGCGCCCTGGTGGGTGCCATCGTGTTGCTGGTGATCTACGGCCTGATCAAAAGAAACTGATCAAACCTGATGAAGCCCTCTCCGCGCGGCGCACGGAGAGGGCTAAACTGCCCGGCGTTTCATTCCATTCATTGCCGAGCCCTTTCATGCGCCGTCTAGTGTTGACCCTTCTTTTGCTGGGCAGTGGCCTGGCCCACGCCGCCGAGCTACCGGAAACCGACTGGCTCGAACTGATGCCCAAGTCGGACCAGAAAGCCCTCGAGGCGATGCCCGAGATCGATCACGACTCCCCCGAAGCCAGTGGCACCTTCACTGAAAAAGGTGGCTTGAAGCAAAGCAAAGGCTTGCCGGCGGTGATGTACTCGACCAAGACCGTGGCGTCAATGAATGACAAGCACCTGCGCATTGGCGGCTATCCGGTTCCTTTGGAGGCCGACGCCAAAGGCCGCAGCACGTTGTTTTTCCTGGTGCCTTACCCGGGCGCCTGCATCCACGTTCCCCCGCCGCCGCCCAATCAATTGGTACTGGTGCGCTATCCCAAGGGCGTGAAGCTCGACGACATCTATACGCCGCTGTGGGTCACCGGCACCCTGAAGATCGAGAAGGTCGACAACGACCTGGCGAGCGCGGCGTATGCGCTGGATGCGGAGAAGGTGAGGGTGGTGCAGGAGGCGGATTTGTGACCGGCCGGTTGACCTGACACAGTTCCAATTGTGGGAGCGAGCTTGCTCGCGATGGCGATACGTCAGTCGATGCAGGTGTTGACTGTCAGTCCGCTATCGCGAGCAAGCTCGCTCCCACAGTAGCCTTGCGGTGTCAGAGCGGCTTGCTGCAAATACTCACGCCAAGGGTATGGCTGGCGTCCGGCAACAACGTCACCGCATCATCCATCACGTTGGCCGTCTCGATGCAAAGCATGCGCTGCCAGCCATCGTCGGCCATGTCGCTGAAGGCCTTGGCGCGATCGGTCCAGGGGTTCCAGATCACCGCCGAGCGTGATCCGCTTGCGGTCAGTTCTATGCGTCGATTCCAATGGGGGTCGACGATGCTCAGTGTCGGTGGGGTATCGAGATAGATACGGTCGGTTTCACCGACGAAGCGCAGGTCGCCCGCCTGGGTGTGTGTATTCCAGTCGTCCAGCGTCTCGATGTAGTCCAGGCCGTCGACCCCGTCGACCTGTACGTTGCGCACATCGCTGACCGCGAAATAGCTGTGCAGCGCCTGGCTGAGGCTGACGGTCTCGCTGCCTCGGTTATGGCTGGTGAGGCGGATATGCAGTTGCTCATCCATCACGATGGTCAGCGTCAGGTCGACCTGATGGGGCCACCCAGGCAGGCCGTTTTCCGGGTAGGGCAGCATGAATTCGATTTTCAGGCGCTCGCCCACGGCCTCGATGCCTTTCAATTCCCAATCCATCGCTCGCACCAGGCCGTGGGCCGTGGCCGGTTCATTGCTGACGCGCATGGCCTGGATGCTGTCGGGGTTGCGGGTCAGGTTGCCGAACCAGGGCCAGCACACCGGCACACCGGCGCGGATGCTCTTGCCCGCCTTGAACGTAGCCTGGTCATTGAGCCAGATCAGCGGCGGCTGGCCATCCACCTGATAGCTGAGGATATGCGCGCCTTGCTGGGCCACCAGCAACTCGGCCTGACCGTGGCGGATGCGCCAACCGTTCAGTTCATCCAGTTTGACGGCTTCGACATTGGGCGTAGGCATGGGACGCATCTCGTTCAGGAACATGGACTGCAATGGACCGCAAAACGGCCCCCGCGTTTAACGGGCGCGTGGTGGAACCGAGCGAGTGCGGCCACTGCCGTCGATGGCGACGAAGACGAACACCGCTTCGGTGACCTTGCGCCATTCGCTGGACAACGGATCATCGCTCCACACCTCGACCATCATCTGGATCGAGCTGCGGCCGATCTCCAACGCCTGGGTATAGAAGGACAACTGCGCACCCACCGCCACCGGTACCAGGAACGCCATGCGATCAATCGCAACGGTCGCCACGCGGCCGCCCGCCACCTTGCTGGCCATCGCAGTGCCCGCCAGGTCCATCTGGGACACCAGCCAGCCGCCGAAAATGTCGCCGAAGCCGTTGGTATCACGGGGAAGCGCGGTGATTTGCAGGGCCAGGTCGCCTTGCGGGATTGGATCTTCTTGTTCGAGCTCTATCATGCCGGGGGTGCCTCTGACCCGTAACTCTGTCTTGTCTTTCAGGTGAATAGCCGTCTTTGTAAAAAACGATTCAGCCCGAACTGCCACGTTCGTCACGTTTTTCGTAAAGGCGCGCCAAAGGGAAACTCTGCGAAACCGGCTGATCTTGTACTACATCACCAACGGCGTTTTCGCACAGCAACCCCTTACAGAGTGTCGCAAGGTTGCGAGTATATCGGGCGATAGACGTCGAGACGACCACTGGGTTCTGATTTTGACTGTCAATTACGCGCCTCTATGTGCTTTTTCGAACAATTTGCTATCGTGCCGAACCTGCCCGGGCTCTCATCAGTGTTGTCGGGCCGAGAACCGACTATAAGAGAAACCCTTGCCATGACCACTGCGCCTTCGAGCACGGCGACGCCCGCACAACCTGCCCGTCCGCTGACCCGTAACGACTACAAGACCCTGTCGCTTTCTGCCCTGGGCGGCGCGCTGGAGTTCTACGATTTCATTATTTTCGTGTTCTTCGCCACCGTGGTCGGCAAGCTGTTCTTCCCCGCTGAAATGCCCGAATGGCTGCGCCTGATGCAAACGTTTGGCATTTTTGCCGCCGGATATCTGGCCCGGCCGCTGGGCGGGATCATCATGGCTCACTTCGGCGACCTGCTGGGGCGCAAGAAAATGTTCACCCTGAGCATTTTCATGATGGCCGTGCCGACCCTGATCATGGGTTTGTTGCCGACCTACGCGCAGATCGGCATGTGGGCGCCGATTCTCTTGTTGCTGATGCGCGTGATCCAGGGGGCGGCGATCGGTGGCGAGGTACCGGGGGCCTGGGTATTCGTTTCCGAGCACGTGCCGGCGCGCCACATCGGCTACGCCTGCGGCACCCTGACCTGCGGCCTGACGGCGGGGATTCTGTTGGGTTCGTTGGTCGCCACCGCCATCAATAGCATTTATACGCCGGTGGAAGTGGCGGATTACGCTTGGCGAATCCCGTTCCTGCTGGGCGGCGTGTTCGGCCTGTTTTCGGTGTACCTGCGTCGCTGGCTGCACGAAACCCCGGTGTTTGCCGAACTGCAATTGCGCAAGGCCTTGGCCGAAGAAGTGCCGTTGCGCGCCGTGCTGCGCGACCATCGTGGAGCCATTGTCATTTCCATGCTGTTGACGTGGCTGCTGTCGGCCGGCGTCATCGTAGTCATCCTGATGACCCCGACGGTGTTGCAGACGGTGCACCACTTCAGCCCGACTACGGCGCTGCAGGCCAATAGCCTGGCAATCGTATTCCTGAGTTTCGGTTGCATTGGCGCCGGTGTATTGGCCGACCGCTTTGGTGCCGGCCGGGTGTTCGTGTTTGGCAGCGGTTTGTTGTTGATCACGTTCTGGGCCTTCTATCACAGCCTGTTCACTCACCCTGAGTGGCTGTTCCCGCTCTACGCCTTGAGTGGCTTGCTGGTGGGCACCATCGGCGCAGTGCCCTACGTCATGGTCAATGCCTTCCCGGCCGTGGTGCGCTTCAGTGGGCTATCGTTTTCCTACAACCTGGCCTACGCAATCTTCGGCGGTTTGACGCCAATGATCGTGACCCTGCTGTTGAAAGAAAGCCCGATGGGGCCGGCGTATTACGTCGCGATCATCTGCGGCATCGGGATGGTGATCGGTGGGTATCTTTGGAAGAAAGGCCGCTAAGCGGCGCCGAACAGCCCTGTGGCGAGGGGATGAATCCCTTCGCCACAACATCCTGCAAACCTCAATGCTGGCCTTTCATCCAATTGTCATATTTCAGCCATAGAGTGTTCACACGGCTTCCCAATACTTGGCCGACTTAACACACCTATCTGCTAGGAGTAAGGCATGAAACTGAAGCGTTTGATGGCGGCAATGACCTTTGTCGCTGCTGGCGTTGCGACTGCCAACGCGGTTGCCGCTGTTGACCCTGCGATCCCGAGCTACACCAAGACCACTGGTGTGTCGGGCAACCTGTCCAGCGTCGGCTCCGATACCCTGGCCAACCTGATGACCTTGTGGGCCGAGAACTACAAGAAAGAATACCCGAACGTAAACATCCAGATTCAGGCCGCCGGTTCCTCCACCGCGCCACCCGCACTCACCGAAGGCACCGCCAACCTGGGCCCGATGAGCCGCAAGATGAAAGACAACGAGCTGCAGGCCTTCGAACAGAAATACGGCTACAAGCCAACCGCTATCCCGGTTGCCGTGGACGCCCTGGCCGTGTTCGTGCACAAGGACAACCCGATCAAGCACCTGACCATGGCCCAGGTCGATGCGATCTTCTCCTCGACTCGCCTGTGCGGCGCCAAGGCTGACGTCAAGACCTGGGGCGACCTGGGCGTGACCGGCGACCTGGCCAACAAGCCAGTCCAGCTGTTCGGTCGCAACTCGGTGTCCGGCACCTACGGCTACTTCAAGGAAGAAGCCCTGTGCAAGGGCGACTACAAGCCAAACGTCAACGAGCAGCCGGGTTCGGCTTCGGTTGTGCAGTCGATCAGCAGCTCGCTTAACGGCATCGGCTACTCGGGTATCGGCTACAAGACCGCCAGCGTGAAAACCGTTGCCCTGGCCAAGAAAGAAGGCGGCGAATTCATCGAAGACACCGAAGAAAACGCCCTGAACGGCAAATACCCGTTGTCGCGTTTCCTCTACGTCTACGTCAACAAGGCGCCGAACAAGCCTCTGGCCCCGCTGGAAGCCGAGTTCGTGAAGCTGATCCTGTCCAAGCAAGGCCAGGAAGTCGTGGTCAAGGACGGCTACATCCCGGTTCCAGCCAAAGTTGCCGCCAAGGCACTGGCTGACCTGGGCCTGCAGGAAGGCGGCAACGTCGCCAAGCAGTAACACCTGAGCCCGGGCCAACGCCCGGGCTGCGGTGGGAGTGCAGACCACTGCCACCGCCCAATTTTCCCATCCGCTGCCGCTTCTAGCTGGCGGCGGATTTGTTGCGTCACTTCACTGTCATCTTTCTGTCATACAGGATCGCTAGGGTGTGCGCATGAATGATCTGGCCAACTCCACAATGACTACGACTTCCCCCCCCAAGCGCATTGACTTCAATACGCCTGAGCTGCAACGCAAGCGCCGCATTCGTGCGCTCAAGGATCGCCTGACCCGCTGGTACGTGCTGGTGGGCGGCCTCGCCGTCCTGGCGGCCATTACCCTGATTTTCTTTTTCCTCGCCTACGTGGTGCTGCCCCTGTTCCAGGGCGCGGACCTGACCGCCAAGGATTCGATCACCCCAGCCTGGATGCAAGACGCCGGCAAGCCGCTGATGATCGCCATCGAAGAGCAGAACCAAGTGGCCATGCGGGTCTCCGACAAGGGCCAGGCGCTGTTCTACAACCTCGACAGCGGTGCCGAACTGCGCCGCGTCGACCTGCCGGTTCCGGCCGGCGTCAGTGTGACGTCCATTGGTGAAGACCAGCCCGGCAGCCCATTGGTGGCGATCGGCCTGTCCAACGGCCAGGCCCTGGTGTTCCGCCACACTTATAAAGTCAGTTACCCCGATGGCAAGAAAACCATTTCGCCCGCGATCGAATACCCGTACGGCGAGGCGCCGATCGCGCTGAACGAGCAGGGCGCGGCTTTGGAACACGTCAGCCTCAACGCCACCGATTCGACGCTGCTGCTGGCCGGCTCCAGTGGCGCGCAGCTGTATGTGCTGTCGCTGACCAGCGAAGAAAACATGATGACCGGCGAAATCACCAGCGAGCAGACGCGTATCGACCTGCCGCAGATGACCGAGCCGGTGAAGAACATTTTCGTCGACCCGCGCCAGCAGTGGTTGTACGTGGTCAACGGTCGCGCCCAGGCCGACGTGTTCAGCCTGCGGGAAAAGAGCCTGAACGGTCGCTACAAGCTGCTGGAGAACGCCGATGCCCAAGTCACCGCGGCCGCCCAGTTGGTAGGGGGGATTTCGCTGATCATCGGCGACTCCAAGGGTGGCCTGGCCCAGTGGTTCATGGCTCGCGATCCGGACGGTGAATCGCGCTTCAAACAGATTCGTACTTTCCAGATGGGCAGCGCGCCCATTGTCGAGATCAGCGCCGAGGAACGCCGCAAGGGTTTCGTGGCCCTCGACACCGCCGGCAAGCTCGGCGTGTTCCACAGCACCGCCCACCGCACCTTGCTGGTGGATCAGGTAGTCGACGGCCAAGGTCTGTTCGGCATGTCCCCACGGGCCAACCGCCTGATCGTGGAGCAGGGCGGCAAGCTGCAACCGTTGATGCTGGATAACCCACACCCGGAAGTGTCCTGGAGTGCGTTGTGGAGCAAGGTCTGGTACGAAAACTACGACGAACCCAAATACGTCTGGCAATCGACCGCCGCCAACACCGACTTCGAACCCAAGTTGAGCCTTTCGCCGCTGACCTTCGGCACCTTGAAGGCCGCGTTCTACGCGATGCTGCTGGCCGCGCCGCTGGCGGTTGCCGCCGCGATCTACACTGCCTACTTCATGGCGCCGGGCATGCGCCGCAAGGTCAAACCGGTGATCGAGCTGATGGAAGCGATGCCGACGGTGATCCTCGGCTTCTTCGCCGGCCTGTTTCTGGCGCCGTACGTCGAAGGGCACCTGCCGGGCATCTTCAGCCTGCTGATGTTGCTGCCGATCGGCATCCTCGTCGCCGGCTTCGTCTTCAGCCGCCTGCCGGAATCCATTCGCCTGCGGGTGCCGGATGGCTGGGAAAGCGCGCTGTTGATCCCAGTGATCCTGTTCGTGGGCTGGCTCTCGCTGTACATGAGCCCGTACCTGGAAGCCTGGTTCTTCGGCGGCGACATGCGCATGTGGATTTCCCATGACCTGGGCATCACCTACGACCAGCGCAACGCCTTGGTGGTGGGCCTGGCGATGGGCTTCGCTGTCATCCCGAACATCTACTCGATTGCCGAAGACGCCGTGTTCAGCGTGCCGCGCGGCCTGACCCTGGGCTCTCTGGCCCTCGGCGCCACGCCGTGGCAGACCATGACTCGCGTGGTGATCCTCACCGCCAGCCCGGGCATCTTCTCGGCGCTGATGATCGGCATGGGCCGCGCGGTGGGCGAGACCATGATCGTGCTGATGGCCACCGGTAACACGCCGGTCATGGAGATGAACCTGTTCGAAGGCCTGCGCACCCTGGCGGCCAACGTGGCGGTTGAAATGCCTGAGTCCGAAGTCGGGGGCAGCCATTACCGCGTGCTGTTCCTGTCGGCCTTGGTGCTGCTGTTGTTCACCTTCGTCATGAACACCCTCGCCGAGCTGATCCGTCAGCGTCTGCGCAAGAAATATTCGTCGCTTTAAGAAAGGTAGAAGTCTGTGAAACAGAACTCCCTGAAAGGATGGTTCAAGAGCGGCGCCCCTGGCGTCTGGATCAGCGGTGGCGCGGTGTCCATCGCGGTCATCATGACCATTGGCCTGCTGGCGGTGATTGCCGTGCGCGGCCTCGGCCACTTCTGGCCGGCGGACCTGATCCACGCCAATTACAACGTGCCGGGCATGCCTGCGCACCTGGTGGTAGGCGAAGTCGTACAGAAAGAAGAAGTGCCTCGCGAGCGCCTGAAAAGTGCTGGCCTGCCGGTGCCGGACGAAGGCCCTGAGTTCATGACCCGTGAATTGGTCAAGGTCGGCAACCGTGACCTCAACGGCACCGACTTCACCTGGATCGTCGGCGACTGGCTGACCAACCAGACTACACCACCGGAGCTGATGGCCCTTGAGCGCCGCGAGTGGGGCAATTTCTACGGCTACCTGGTCAACGTCAAGGAACAAGGCAAGGTCATCGCCGAGGGCGAAGCGGCGTGGCCGCAGTTGCAGGCGCGTATCGAGCGGGTCAACCAACTGGCCGACGAGCTCAAGACCCTGGAAAAAACCGACATCGGCGCGATCAACGCTGGCCTGGAGCGCATCCGCCTGCACGGTCGCAAGCTGGAGCTGGACGGCAAGCTCGACGCCGCCGCCCAGGCCGATCTGGAAAGCGAACGCGCCGAACTCAACGCTCGCTACAAGGACATCGAGGCGCGCCTGGCCGACCTGCATGGCCAGTTCAACCGCGACAGCCTGACGGCCCGCGATGCCAACGGCAAGGAAGTGGAAATCGAAATCGGCAAAGTGGTGCATGCCTACCAGCCAAACGGCATGGGCACGCTCACCAAGCTGGGTTTCTATTTCAGCAAGGTCTGGGAATTCCTCAGCGACGATCCGCGTGAAGCCAACACTGAAGGCGGTATCTTCCCGGCGATTTTCGGCACCGTGATGATGACCCTCATCATGGCAATGATCGTGACGCCGTTCGGCGTGCTGGCGGCGGTTTACTTGCGTGAATACGCGCGCCAGGGGACGATGACCCGTCTGATCCGCATTGCGGTGAACAATCTCGCCGGTGTCCCGGCCATCGTCTACGGCGTGTTCGGCCTGGGCTTCTTCGTCTACGTGCTGGGCGGTTCGGTTGACCGACTGTTCTTCCCCGAAGCCTTGCCGGCGCCGACTTTCGGTACCCCAGGCCTGCTCTGGGCATCGTTGACCCTGGCGTTGCTGGCGGTGCCGGTGGTAATCGTCGCCACCGAAGAAGGTCTGGCAAGGATTCCACGTACCGTGCGCGAAGGCTCTCTGGCCCTCGGCGCGACCAAGGCCGAGACCCTGTGGAAAATCGTCCTGCCGATGGCGAGCCCGGCGATGATGACCGGCATGATCCTCGCGGTGGCCCGTGCCGCTGGCGAAGTTGCGCCGTTGATGTTGGTGGGCGTGGTGAAACTGGCGCCGTCGCTGCCGCTGGATGGCAACTACCCGTACCTGCACCTGGACCAGAAGATTATGCACCTGGGCTTCCATATCTATGACGTCGGCTTCCAGAGCCCGAACGTCGAGGCAGCCCGCCCGCTGGTCTACGCCACGGCGCTGTTGTTGGTGCTGGTGATCGCGATCCTGAACCTGTCGGCGGTGTGGATCCGTAACCACCTGCGCGAAAAGTACAAAGCACTGGATAGTTGATTACACATCGATTTCCTGTGGGAGCGAGCCTGCTCGCGATGGCATCACCTCGGTTCTAAAATCAGACCGAGTCGCCTGAATCGCGAGCAGGCTCGCTCCCACACATACACAAATTGGCCTGGCCACTCATTGGCCAACCGAACCGAATTTGTTAGCACAGGGAGCCTCCCATGCAACACGAAGCACACACACACGGCATCAACATGTCGGCCCTGGGCCGCGACAAGCAGAGCTTGAACCTGGCTCAGGAAACCGTCGCCATCGAAGTGCCCGGCCTGAACCTGTTCTACGGCCAGAAGCAGGCGTTGTACGACGTCAGCCTGAACATCCCGAAACAGCGCGTCACCGCGTTCATCGGCCCGTCGGGCTGCGGCAAGTCGACCTTGCTGCGCACCTTCAACCGCATGAACGACCTGGTGGACGGTTGCCGCGTCGAAGGCGAGATCAACCTCTACGGCAACAACATCTACCGCAAGGGCGAAGACGTGGCCGAGCTGCGCCGCCGCGTTGGCATGGTGTTCCAGAAGCCCAACCCGTTCCCGAAAACCATCTACGAGAACGTGGTCTACGGCCTGCGCATCCAGGGCATCAACAAGAAGCGGGTCCTCGACGAAGCCGTGGAATGGGCCCTCAAGGGCGCGGCACTGTGGGACGAGGTCAAGGATCGCCTGCACGATTCGGCCCTGGGCCTGTCCGGCGGTCAGCAGCAACGTCTGGTCATCGCCCGCACCATCGCGGTGGAGCCGGAAGTCCTGCTGCTCGACGAACCTTGCTCGGCACTGGACCCGATCTCGACACTGAAGGTCGAGGAGCTGATCTACGAGCTCAAGTCCAAGTTCACCATCGTCATCGTGACCCACAACATGCAGCAGGCGGCGCGTGTGTCCGACTACACCGCGTTCATGTACATGGGCAAGCTGGTGGAGTTCGGTGACACCGATACCTTGTTTACCAATCCGGCCATGAAGCAGACCGAGGACTACATCACAGGTCGCTATGGCTAGCCCTAGAGCCGCAAGCGTCAAGCTGCAAGCGGCAAGTAAAAAGCGATCCGAGTAACGACACACATCAGCTTGCAGCTTGAAGCTTGCAGCTCACAGCTTTTGCGGAGCAAAACCATGATTTCGAAGGAAGGCCTCACTCATCACATTTCCGCGCAATTCAACGCCGAGCTTGAAGAGGTGCGCAGCCACCTGCTGGCGATGGGCGGGCTGGTGGAAAAGCAGGTCAACGACGCGGTGACCGCGCTGATCGAGGCTGATTCCGGCCTGGCCCAGCAGGTGCGCGAGATCGATGACCAGATCAACCAGATGGAACGCAACATCGACGAAGAGTGCCTGCGCATCCTTGCCCGTCGCCAGCCGGCCGCTTCCGACCTGCGCCTGATCATCAGCATCTCCAAGTCGGTGATCGACCTTGAGCGGATCGGCGATGAAGCCACCAAGATCGCCCGTCGTGCCATCCAATTGTGCGAAGAAGGCGAAGCCCCGCGCGGTTACGTCGAGGTTCGCCACATTGGCGACCAGGTGCGCAACATGGTCCGCGACGCGCTGGACGCCTTTGCCCGTTTCGACGCCGACCTGGCGCTGTCGGTGGCGCAGTACGACAAGATCATCGACCGCGAATACAAGACCGCCCTTCGTGAACTGGCGACCTACATGATGGAAGACCCACGCTCTATCTCGCGGGTCTTGAGCATCATCTGGGTGCTGCGTTCCCTGGAGCGTATCGGCGATCATGCGCGCAACATCTCCGAATTGGTCATCTACCTGGTGCGTGGCACCGATGTGCGCCACATGGGGCTCAAGCGGATGAAGGAAGAAGTGGAGGGCACCCCGTCCGAAACCGCTAATGTTCCCGGTGAAACTGACGATAAGTAAGATTGCCAAGAAAAGCGCCCGGCCTTCTGGTCGGGCTTTTTTTTGCGCTTTTTTTAGTCGAAAGCAGCACCCCGCGAACGAAAAGTCCCGGCGTGACTGAAGCTTTTTGGCAATATGCCATCAGTAAGGCGGTATGCTTGCCGGGATTTTTTAGAGGTGTATCTGGATGAGTAAGGTCAGTGTGTTGGTCGTGGACGATGCTTCGTTCATTCGTGACTTGGTGAAGAAGTGCCTGCGCAACTACTTCCCAGGTATCCGCATTGAAGACGCGGTGAACGGCAAGAAAGCCCAGGCCCTGCTGGCCCGTGAAGCGTTCGACCTGGTGCTGTGCGACTGGGAAATGCCGGAGATGTCCGGCCTGGAACTGTTGACCTGGTGCCGCCAGCAGGACAACCTCAAAGGCATGCCCTTCGTGATGGTGACCAGCCGTGGCGACAAGGAGAACGTGGTCCAGGCCATCCAGGCCGGCGTATCCGGCTACGTCAGCAAGCCTTTCACCAATGAACAGCTGCTGACCAAGGTCAAACAGGCCCTGAACAAGGTTGGCAAGCTCGACACACTCATGAACAGCGCGCCGACCAAGATGAACTCGGCGTTTGGCAATGACTCCCTCAGCGCCCTGACCGGTGGCAAGCCCCCGACGGCGGCTGTTGCGTCGGCCCCCGCCGCCCCTGTGCCCGCCCCAGCTGCTCCAGCCCGTGGTTTGCTCAACAGCCCGCCGGTCAAGGCACCGGCCGCCACCGCTTCGCCGACCAACCGTGGCCAAGGCCAGTTGCGCCTGTCCAGCGGCACCCAGCAATGCGTGATCAAGGCCCTGAGCCTCAAGGAAGCGCTGCTGGTGGTCAAGCGCACCGATACGCTGCCGCAAGTGCTGGAAAGCTCGGTACTGGATATGGAACAGGGCGACAACGCCGAGACCGCTCGTCTGAACGGCTACCTGCACGCCATCGTCGCCCATGAGCAGACGCCCGACAGCGAATGGTTGCAACTGACCTTCCGCTTCGTCGACAAAGACCCGCAGAAACTCGACTACATCTCCCGCCTGATTGCCCGTGGCACGGCGCAGAAGCACTTCGTACCGGGCGCCTGATACGGCGGCGCCCCTCAGACCGCTTTCGTCGGATCGCCGCCCGGAGCAAGCTCGCTCCCACACTGATCTGTGTTTGTCACAAAATTTGTGTCCGCAGCAGATCCCTTGTGGGAGCGAGCCTGCTCGCGAAGAGGCCATCAGCTCCAACACCGACCGCTGATCCATTTTTGAAACATCTGCCGACTACGCTGGTCCATCCCAGCTGCTAGGCTGCTTTGCAGGCCTTCATTTCGACAGAATTCTTGCCCATGCTCGTGCCGTTGTTGTTCGCCTGTGGTCTCGTCCTGGCCGCCACCCCGGCCCTGGCCATGACCATCTACAAATCCACCGATGCCAATGGCGTGGTTTCCTATAGCGACCGCCCCAGCAAAGGCGCCCAGGTGTTCGTGTTCCGTGATCGGATGGTCGAACGCCTGGAGCGGCAGGTGTTCCTCGATATCAAGAAGCAGAAGGGCGCGGACGCGGTTTACGTGCGCAATGACCTGTATGCGCCCGTCGAGATCGAGCTGAGTTTCGTCGGGTTGCGCAACGTCAGCGGGGCGCCGAGCCGGCCGATTCGTCGGGTGATGCCGGCGCGCAGCAACCTGCGCCTGGCGCTGCTCACCGCCACCCGGCCCGGCAGGCCCCTCGTGTACACCCCAAGGTTCGAATATTCCCTGGGCGACCCGGCAGGCACCGCGCAGGCGTATCGCTACCCGCTGCCCTGGGTCGGCGGGCCGTTTCGATTGAGCCAGGGTGCCAATGGCCAATACAGCCACTACGGTCCCAAGAACCGCTACGCCATGGACATCGCGATGCCCGAGGGCACGCCGATCATCGCGGCGCGGGGCGGCGTGGTGGTCAAGACCGAAAACTCGCAGACCGGACGCGGCACCGACCCTTCCGGCAACTTCGTGCGCGTGCTGCATGACGACGGGACCATGGGCGTCTATCTGCACCTGCAAAAGGGCTCGGTGAGCGTACGGGAAGGGCAGCGGGTGGCGGTCGGTACGCCGTTGGCGCTCTCGGGCAACACCGGCAACAGCTCCGGCCCGCACCTGCATTTCGTGGTGCAGCGCAATACCGGGTTGGGGCTGGTGTCGATTCCCTACCAGTTCAACCAACCGGTGGGCGACCTGCCCAATTTTGCGGTGGGTAAGCAGTAGACGTTCGCGGGGGCTTTTCGTGGCGAGGGAGCTTGCTCCCGCTGGGCCGCGAAGCGGCCCAAAAAGCGACGACTGCTGCGCCCGAAGCGTCGGACCGGCCGAGCGGGAGCAAGCTCCCTCGCCACAGGAGGCCCGCCGGGACGGTCAATCGAGCATCAACACCTTCGCCAGGATGATCTTGGGCCCCTTCATCTTCTTGATGATGATCCGCAGGCCTTCGACTTCCAGCACTTCTTCCTCTTCCGGCACGCGCTTGAGGGTTTCATAGACCAGCCCGGCCAGGGTCTCGGCCTCGATGTGGTCCAGGTCGATCCCCAACAGGCGTTCGACCTTGAACAGCGGCGTGTCGCCGCGCACCAGCAGCTTGCCCGGCTGGTAGGCCAGGATGCCGCGCTCGGCCTTGCGGTGTTCGTCCTGGATGTCGCCCACCAGCACTTCCAGCACGTCTTCCATGGTCAGGTAGCCGATGATGTTGCCATCGGCCTCTTCGACCACGGCGAAGTGCGAGCCGCCCTTGCGGAATTGTTCCAGTAATTGCGACAACGGCATGTGCCGCGACACGCGCTCCAATGGCCGGGTCAGTTCGGCCAGGTTGAACGATTCGGGAATGTGATCCAGGGCCGCCAGTTCCAGCAGCAGGTCCTTGATGTGCAGCAGGCCGACGAACTCCTGGCGCTCGCTGTCGTACACCGGATAACGGCTGAACTTGTGGCGGCGGAACATCGCCAGGATTTCCTTGAGCGGCGCGTTGAACTCCAGCGTCACCAGGTCTTCCCGGGAGTTGGCCCAGTCCACCACTTCCAGCTCTCCCATTTCCACGGCGGAAGCCAGCACGCGCATGCCTTGGTCGCTTGGGTCCTGGCCACGGCTGGAGTGCAGGATCAGCTTCAGCTCTTCGCGGCTGTAGTGGTGTTCATGATGAGGCCCGGGCTCGCCTTGGCCGGCGATGCGCAGGATGGCGTTGGCGCTGGCATTGAGCAGGTAGATCGCCGGGTACATGGCCCAATAGAACAGGTACAACGGCGCGGCCGTCCACAAGGACAGCAGCTCGGGTTTGCGAATCGCCCAGGATTTGGGCGCCAGCTCGCCGACCACGATGTGCAGGTAGGAAATGATGAAGAACGCAGTGAAGAACGACACGCCCTTGATCACTTCCGGCGACTCGACACCGATCGCGCCCAGCAACGGCTCGAGGATATGGGCGAACGCCGGCTCACCGACCCAGCCCAGGCCCAGGGAGGCGAGGGTAATACCCAGCTGGCAAGCCGACAGGTAGGCGTCGAGCTGGCTATGGACAGTGCGCAGGATATGCCCACGCCAGCCATGCTGCTCGGCGATGGCCTCGACCCGGGTCGAGCGCAGCTTGACCATGGCGAACTCCGCCGCAACGAAAAATCCGTTGAGCAGGACCAGGATCAAAGCAAAGAGAATCATGCCGAATTCGGCGAAGAGCGTAACGAGGGACAAGCCAGGGGAAGGGTCCATGATGGAGTTTTGCAGGTTCCGTAAGTGCGTAAGGTTCGAAATCAGTGCCTGAAAAGGCAGGCATAAGTCAGCCAATGTAGCGGCTGACTTGGCGATTGCCTAGAGGGAAGGGCTGGTCGGCGTCACTCGTCGCGGTTGGGAAGGCGCGTGCGAACCACCTGTGCTGGAGCGAAATGGCAGGTGAAGGTACTGCCGTGACCGGGCACGCTGCTGATTTCCATGCGTGCACGGTGGCGCAGCAAGACGTGTTTGACGATGGCCAGTCCCAGCCCCGTGCCGCCGGTGTTGGAGTTGCGGCTGGAGTCGACCCGGTAGAAGCGTTCGGTCAAGCGCGGCAGGTGCTTGCTGTCGATGCCGATACCGGAATCGCGCACGCTCAGGTGCGCGCCCTGTTCATCGCCCCACCAGCGGACGTGGATCCGTCCTTGTTCGGGCGTGTACTTGACCGCGTTGAACACCAGGTTGGAAAACGCGCTGCGCAGTTCCGCCTCGCTGCCTTTGAGCTGGACGGCCGGGTCGGCTTCGAGGGTGATGGCCTGTTGCTTGGGGCCGGACAGTTCCTGTGCATCCTCGACGATGATCTGCAGAAGTTCGTCGATGGGTACCGGCTGGTTGTCCGACGGGTAATCGGTGGCTTCCAGTTTCGCCAGCAGCAGCAAATCGTTGAGCAAGGTCTGCATGCGCCCGCCTTGTTGCTGCATCTGCTGCAAGGCCCGGCTCCAGCGCGGGTTCACTTCCTCGACGTTGTCGAGCAAGGTTTCAAGGTAACCGCAGATCACCGTCAGCGGGGTACGCAGCTCGTGGGACACGTTGGCGATGAAATCCTTGCGCATCTGTTCCAGCTGATGGATGCGCGTCACGTCCCGCACCAGCATCAAATGCTCGTTGTTGCCGTAGCGGGTGATGTAGAGCTGGATGCGCAATCGATCGTTGGTGGGCGAAGGGATTTCCAGCGGTTCGGAGTAGTTGTCCTGCTCGAAATATTCCTTGAACCGCGGATGGCGAACCAGGTTGGTCACCGGTTGGCCACTGTCCTGGGGGGTCTTGAGGCCCAGCAGGGTTTCGGCGGCGCGGTTCCACCACTCCAGGTTGCCTTCGCTGTCGAGCATGATCACCGCGTCTTTGAGCGCCGCGGTGGATTCCTGGACGCGGTCGATCACCGCTTGCAGGCGGCCACGAACGCGCTGGTCGCGCCGTTGCAGATGATAGATGCTGTCGAACACCTCGCCCCACAGGCCGTAGCCATCGGGCGGGGCTTCGTCGGGTTGGTGCAGGCGCAGCCACTCATGCAGGCGCAGCAATTGCTTGAGGGTCCAGGCAAGGTAAAGCGCCAGCCCCACGGCCAGGCTCCAGCCGTAATATCCGGTGATCAGGCCGATCAACAGGCATCCGGTAACCAGCAACAACATATGGCGGATGAGGGTGCCATGCCAGTTTTGATTCACGTGAACGCGCGTCCTTGTCAGCTTGTCGGGCGGTAAGGGCTCGTATCAGGCCTTTGTCGAGAAACGATACCCGGTGCCGCGCACGGTTTGTACCAGATTCTCGTAGGCATCGCCGAGGGCCTTGCGCAGGCGCCGGATGTGCACGTCCACGGTGCGTTCCTCGACGTACACGTTGCCACCCCAGACCTGGTCCAGCAGCTGCCCGCGGGTGTAGGCGCGCTCCTGGTGAGTCATGAAGAATTGCAGCAGGCGGTATTCGGTCGGGCCCATCTCGGCGGGCTTGCCGTCGATGGTCACCCGGTGGCTGATCGGGTCGAGCAACAGGCCGCCGACTTCGATGGGCGCTTCGCCATCCGTCGGCCCGGCACGACGCAGCACGGCCTTGAGGCGCGCCACCAGTTCCCGAGGGGAAAACGGCTTGGTGATGTAGTCGTCGGCGCCGACTTCCAGGCCCTGGATCTTGTTGTCCTCTTCGCCCTTGGCGGTGAGCATGATGATCGGAATGTCGCCGGTCAGCTCATCGCGCTTGAGGCGCCGCGCCAATTCGATGCCAGACGTGCCGGGCAGCATCCAGTCCAGCAAAATCAGGTCCGGCTTGCGGTCGACGATGATGGCGTGGGCCTGTTGGGAGTTCTCTGCTTCCATGCAGTCATAGCCGGCCATCTCCAACGCAACGGCGATCATCTCGCGAATGGGCGCCTCGTCGTCGACGATCAGAATGCTCCTGCCAACCATGGGTTAATCCTCTTGTCATTTAACTGTCTTGCGCCGCATTAGATAACGGAATTATTGCAGTCGTGTGACAGTTATTTCCTGAGGCGGCAGCAAAGGGGATCCTGGACTACGCTTTGAGTCCGAATCCTGACAACTGCAAAGGAAGGTTTCCATGACGCGCGTGAATGTTTCTCTCAAAGCCCTGCTGATATCTGCTGCCCTGGTTCTGCCTGGATTGGCGATGGCTGCCGAGCCTGCAATGGAGAAGGATGGCATGTTCACTGACCACAAGGGTATGACCCTTTATACCTTTGCCAAGGACTCGGCCGGCAAGTCCGCATGCAATGGCCAGTGCGCGGTTAATTGGCCGCCGCTGATGGCCGAGAAAGGAGATGAATCCAAGGGGGACTGGACCGTGATCAAGCGTGACGATGACTCGATGCAGTGGGCCTACAAGGGTAAACCACTGTACACCTTCGTAATGGACAAGGAGGCCGGAGACATGACTGGCGACGGCAAGATGGACGGTGCATGGAAAGTGGCCAAGACTAAATGACCTTCGGCGTTCAGATTGCGCTTGTGGAAGCTTGCTCCCGCTGGGCCGGTCCGACGCTTCGGGCGAAGCGGCCCCAAGGTTCAGCGGTCGCTGCCAGACCGAGCGGGAGCAAGGGCATGCCACCTCGACCCTCAGACGCTTGTTCCTTCCCGTTGATCGGTCGCCTGCAAGAAATCCGCGATGGACTCGGACAGTGGCCGTGAATCGCCGCGTTCCAATATCGTTTTGCGTAGCGCCTTGCCGGTCTTTCGGTCAAACAACCCGTTGCGCTTGAAGCGCTTGAATATGGTCTTGGCCAGGGTTCGGGACCAGGCGTAGGCATAAATCCCGGCGTCATAGCCCGTGACCATGTAATCCAGGCCATTGGGCCAGCGTTCGTTCTCGAACGCCGGCAAATGGCCGACTTGCTCGCGGACCTGATCGAACACTTGCTGGGGCGTCCGCCCGTCGCCGTGGCTGCGGTGCAGCTCCATGTCGAATAACGCAGCGCGCAAAAGCCCCGCATCGACCCAACTGGTTTGGGTCTTCAGATACGTCAGCAATCGGTCGGCGACTTCGTTCGGCAACGATGCCCCGGTCTGGTGGTGCTTCGACACTCGGATCAGAAATTGTTTGGAGAAGCACCATCGTTCGAACAGTTCGCCAGCGAATTCGGCGGCGTCCCGACTGAGCTCGATGATGCCCGACACGTCGCGGTATTCGACCCGGCTCAACACATGGTGCAGGCAATGTCCCAATTCGTGAAAAAGCACTCGTAACTGACGATGGTCCAGCAACAGCGGGGTCGCAGCGGAGCCTTGTGGCAACCAGCCGTTCAGCACTGCCACAGGATAACGAGGCCGCCCCTCGGCGGTGATGCGGCGGTTTCGCAGGGTGCTGGTTTGTGGAAAGCCATTCTGGTCCGCGTGTTCGAAAGGGTCGAAATAGAAATAGCCAACGGTTTCGCCTCGCTCGCTGACCTCGAAAAGCCGCACCTGCGGGTGCCAGGTTGTCACGTCCGCACGCTCGATGATATCCACGCCAAACAGGTCCCGGGCGACCAAAAGCAACCTTGCGAACGTCGGCTCCAACGGGAACCAGGCGCTGACGTCCTGTTCCGAAACGCCGGCCGTTTGCCGACGAAGCTGCTGGGCCAGGTAGAGATAATCCCAAGGCTCCACCTTGCTGAAGCCTTGCGTCCTGGCGAATGCATCGAGCTGCTTCTTGTCCTCGTCGAACGAGGCTTGGTGCTGTTCGAGCTGCCCGTTGAGAAATGACAGGACCTCCTCTGGCGAATGTGCTTGCTCCGGCTCGATCGCCATCTGCGCGTAATTCGAATAACCGAGCAGCGTCGCGAATTCATGGCGATCCTTGAGCAACTGGCGCAGCACTCCGCCGTTGTCGTAAATCCCGGCATGGGGTCCTTGATCCGAAGCGCGCGTGCTGTAGGCGATGTACATTTGCTTGCGCAGGCTGGAGTCGTCGGCATAGCGGGTGACGATGCGAAACGATTCATCGTCAAGTGTCAGCAACCAACCGGACTGGCCCTGTTCGCGCGCTTGCCTGGCCATTTGCTGCTTGAACGCAACGGGCAGCCCGCCCAATGCTGCTTCATCCTGGAAGGACTTGCTCCAGGCCTTGTTTGCCTCATGCAAGTGTTCCAAGAACAGGCTTCGCGCACCCTCCATACGCGCCTTCAAATCTTCCAGGGTTTCCTGCGCGGCGGAGCCCATCCCGTCCCGGTGCCACTGCCGCAGGATTTTTTTCAGCGTTCTTTTCCTGACCGGGGAAAAATGCACGGCGATCTCACTGTCCGCCAGGCGCTGGTAAAGTTGAAACAATTGGGTATTGCGCAGCAGCGATCGCTGGAAATCATCCAGGCGCTCCTCGCAGTCGAGTGAAGCCCGCGCCCAGGCCTCGCCACTTCTGGTGGATGCCATGCGGTCCAGTACATAGCCGAAGCCTTTCAGTCGCCCGTGGATTTCGTCCATCGCCAGCACCAGGTCGTCCCAGGTCGGGAAGGGGGCCTGGGTCTCGATGATCTCGGCGACCTTGGCCCGGCTCTCGGCAAGAATCTGGTCAAGGGCCGGGGAGAAGTGTTCGGCCTGGATCTTCGAAAAGGGCGGCAGGTCGTAAGGCTGCAGCAGGGGGTTATCAGCGTGTTGCATGGGGGCTTCCTGTCAGTCGGACGTGTCAGGTCAGTCTGATCAGGAAAGGGGGCAACCTTGCGGTAACTATGTATCGCTTCCGGGCCGAGCGGCCCGGAAGGTGATGCCGAAGATGTCAGTCGGGTTTTTTCTTCAATTTCGGGTTGGGAAAAAACTGCACCGCCTGGACTTTCGCATCGGGCGTCTTGAGCGCCGATGTGTTGACCCGGGTGCCCAATTCCTTGGGCACCGACAGGCCTTGCTCGTTGAGCGTGTCGGAATAACCGCAGGCCACGCATTCGCGATGGGGCACGCCGTCTTCGTTCCACATCATCAACTTGTCCGGCTCGCTGCACGCCGGGCAGACCGCCCCGGCAATAAAGCGTCGTTTGGTAATCACAGGCCCCTCGCTCATGCTGCCGCGTCCTCGCTCAGGCCGCTATGACGCAAGAGTGCGTCAATCGACGGCTCGCGGCCACGGAAGTCGACGAACAGCACCATTGGCTCCTGGGAGCCGCCGCGCGCCAGGATCGCTTCGCGGAAGGCGCGACCGGTGTCGGCGTTGAGCACACCGTCCTCTTCGAACTTGGAGAACGCATCGGCCGACAGCACTTCCGCCCATTTGTAGCTGTAGTAACCCGCCGCGTAGCCGCCAGCGAAGATGTGCGCAAAACTGTTCGGGAAGCGGTTGTAGGCCGGCGGACGCATCACCGACACCTCGTCGCGCACGCCTTCGAGCACTTCCAATACGTTACGGCCGTCGCCGTGGGTGGCGTGCAGCTCGAAGTCGAACAGCGAGAACTCCAACTGGCGAACCATCATCAGGCCGGACTGGAAATTCTTCGCCGCGAGCATTTTCTCCAGCAGGTCCTGGGGTAGCGGTTCGCCGGTTTCATAATGGCCGGAAATCAGCGCCAGGCCTTCGGGTTCCCAGCACCAGTTTTCCATGAACTGGCTAGGCAGCTCCACGGCGTCCCAAGCCACACCGTTGATGCCGGACACGCCGGCATGTTCGACGCGGGTCAACAGGTGATGCAGGCCATGGCCGAACTCGTGGAACAACGTGGTGACTTCGTCGTGGGTCAGCAGCGCCGGCTTGCCGCTGTCGGCCGGGGTGAAGTTGCACACCAGGTTGGCGACCGGGCTTTGCAAGACGCCGTCGACGGTGCGGCGGCGATCACGTGCGCCGTCCATCCAGGCGCCGCCACGCTTGTTGGCGCGGGCATAGAGGTCGAAGAAGAATCGGCCGACGTGCTGGCCGTTTTCCTTGATCTCGAACAGGCGCACATCCGGGTGCCAGCTGTCGAAGCCCTTCAGCTCGGCGATCTCGATCCCATAGAGGCGCTGCACAATGGTGAACAGGCCGCTCAGCACCTTATCGATCGGGAAGTAGGCGCGCAGGGCTTCCTGGGCGACGCTGTAGCGCTGCTGGCGGAGTTTCTCGCCATAGAAGCCGCTGTCCCAGCTTTGCAGGTCGGGGCAGCCCTGTTCGGCGGCGAACGCTTTCAGTTGCTCCAGGTCCTGGGCGGCAAACGGTTTGCTGCGCTTGGCCAGGTCACGCAGGAAGCTGAGCACCTGGTCGCTGGACTCGGCCATCTTGGTCGCCAGGCTCAACTCGGCGAAATTGGCGAAGCCCAGCAGGTGGGCCAGTTCCTGGCGCAGGTCGAGGATCTGTTCCATCACCGGGCCGTTGTCGTTCTGACCGGCGTTCGGGCCCTGGTCCGAGGCGCGAGTGCAGTAGGCCGCGTAGACTTCTTCGCGCAGGGCGCGGTCTTCGGCGTAGGTCATCACGGCGTAGTAGCTAGGGAATTCCAGGTTGATCAGCCAGCCATCCAGCCCTTTGGCCTGGGCGGCGGCAGCCATTTGCGCCTTGGCCGAGTCGGTCAGGCCGGCGAGGGCGGCCTCGTCCGTGACGTGCTTGGTCCAGGCCTGGGTCGCGTCGAGCAACTGGTTGGAAAAGCGGCTGCCCAGCTCGGACAATTTGCTTTGCACTTCGGCGTAGCGCTTCTGCTGCTCGGGCGGCAGGTCGATGCCCGACAGGCGGAAATCGCGCAGGGAATGTTCCAGGATGGTTTTTTGCGCCACATCGAAACCGGCCGCCTCGGGGCTGTTCGCCAGGGCTTCGAAGGCCTGGAACAGCTCGCGGTTCTGGCCCAGTTCGGTGGAGTAGGCACTGAGCGCCGGCAGGCATGCCTCGTAGGCTTCGCGCAGTTCGGGGCTGTTGCGCACGGCGTTCAGATGGCTCACCGGGCTCCAGGCCGCGCCGAGGCGATCGTTGAGCTCGTCCATCGCCAATACCAGGCCGGCCCAGGTAGGCTGCTTGACTTGGGTCTTGAGAATTTCGGCGATGGCGGCACGGTTGTCAGCCAGGATCTGCTCGATGGCCGGTTGCACGTGTTCGGCACGGATCGCCGAGAATGGCGGCAGGTCGTAGGGCTGCAAAAGAGGGTTGTTCACGCTCACGGTTGACACCTTCGCTGGAAGAAACATGGGCCCATCTTAATTACAATCGACCTTCACCGCAGCTAGCAGCGCCTATCACCCGATAAGAGAGAGCCTATCGTGACCCTTCGCACGTACCAGAATCACAGCCCGCGGCTTGCCCGTGGGGCTTTTGTCGACAGCACCGCGGTGGTGATCGGCGACGTCGAAATCGGCGAAGACAGCTCCGTCTGGCCGCTGACGGTCATCCGCGGCGACATGCACCGCATCCGTATTGGCGCGCGCACCAGCGTCCAGGACGGCTGCGTGCTGCACATCACCCACGCCGGCCCGTTCAACCCCGATGGCTTTCCGTTATTGATCGGCGATGACGTGACCATCGCCCACAAAGTCATGCTCCATGGTTGCGCCGTCGGCAGTCGAATTCTGATCGGCATGGGCAGCATCGTCATGGACGGCGCGGTGGTCGAGGACGACGTCATCATCGGCGCCGGCAGCCTCGTGCCGCCGGGCAAGCGCCTGGAGAGCGGCTTCCTATACGTCGGCAGCCCGGTGAAACAGGTCCGCCCCCTGACCGACAAGGAACGCGCATTCTTCACCTACAGCGCGGCGAACTACGTAAAGCTCAAGGACCTGCATCTGGCCGAAGGCTACGACCAGCCCTGAACCGTCCCGCCACTGCCCAGGAATTTTCATGCACTACCAGACTGTACTCTTCGACCTCGACGGCACCCTTACCGACCCCAGGGAAGGCATCACCCGTTCGATCCAGTTCGCCCTGAGCAAACTGGGCATCGACGAACCCGACCTGACCCGCCTCGAACACTTCATCGGCCCGCCTCTGTTGCAGGCTTTCATGCAGTTCTACGGCTTCGATGAAGCGAAAGCCTGGGAGGCGGTGTCTTTCTATCGCGAGCGCTTCAAGGTCACCGGCCTGTACGAAAACCGCGTGTTCGATGGCGTCCTGCCGCTGCTGGAAACCCTCGCCGACCAAAATCGGCAGCTGTACATCGCCACGTCCAAGCCCTGGGTTTTCGCCCGGGAAATTGCCCGCCATTTCGACTTCGCCAAGCACTTCAAAGTGATCTACGGCAGCGAACTGGACGGCACCCGCACCGACAAGGTCGAGCTCATCGCCCATCTCATGGCCGAAGAAAGCCTGGACCCGGCCGCCACCCTGATGATCGGCGATCGCAAACACGACCTGATCGGCGCCCGCAGCAACGGCCTGGACGCGGCAGCAGTGGGGTATGGGTTTGGCAGTTTCGAGGAATTGAGCGCGGAAAACCCGGTGCACCACTTCCAGACGTTGGATGAGCTGCACCGGGCATTCCTGCGAACCTGATCAAGACATCGACAAAGCCTGACAGCCTGCCTAAGGCCCGTGGCGAGGGAGCTTGCTTGCGCTGGGCCGCGCAGCGGCCCTAATAATCTTGCGTTCGCTGCGCAACCGAGCGGGAGCAAGCTCGCTCGTCACGGGACCGAGGGCGTCGTTGGGCCGTCCTTCTGGGTGCTACCTAAAAATGAGACTGGCGTCATGGCCTCGAAAACGCTCTCTCCAGGCACCTTGATTGTTGCCATTCATTGCTTGAAGATCTCTCGCTCGTTGATGCCTCCCTCTGCCTGGAAACGACCCGAATCATGACGCTCTACCGCCTCCACGAAGCCGATCTCGACATCCCTGACAGTTGGCAGGACCAGAGCATCAATATCTTCAAGCTGCCTGCCGTTGGCGGTGCCAAGGAAGCCAGTTTCGTCATCAGCCGCGATCCGAGCCGGGGCGATACGCCGTTCAACGACTATGTCGACCAACAACTGGCGAGCGCCGAACAGCAGTTACCGGGTTTCAAGCTGATCAAGCGTTGGGATTTCTTGCTGCACGAGCGCGCCGCAGTGTTGCTTGATTACAGCTGGCAGCGCGAAGGGCGAGAGTTGATGCTGCGCCAGGTGTTTATCGACCGCCAGCCCGTGGGGCTGATTACCACGCTGACGACAACGCCGAACGACCTCGTGTTTCACGAGCCGGCCTGGAAAGCGGCCATGCATTCCTTCAAGGTCTTGCCGGCGACCGCCTGATCATTCCAGGAAGAAGACAACGCAATGGACATGCTGGCTGCTGCGCGCCTTGGCGATGAAATAGCCCACGGTTTTGGTGTCGCCGCGATGGTCGCCGGTGCCGTGGCCGGGGCATTGATCGGCGCGGCGGTGGTGGCGGCCACCGTGGCGACCGGGGGCGTGGCGCTGGCAATCATGGCCGGTTCGATTGCCGCCGGCGGGTTGTCGATGTTCCAGATCCTCAAGGGCCTGAACACCATTTTCAACTTGCCCGAGCCCACGACAGGGGCGTTGATCATGGGCAGTCTCAACGTGCACATCAACCGACGCAATGCCATGCGCGCTGGTGTCGACATGTCGGCCGGTTGCACGGGGCTGCCGATGAACCATCCGATCTGGCCGTTCCCGGTGCTGATTGCCGAAGGCAGCGCCACGGTCTACATCAATGGGAAACCGGCGGCGCGGTTGCAGAGCAAGATGGTCTGCGGCGCCCACATCAAGACTGGCAGCGCGAATACATTCATCGGCGGGCCGACGGTCTCGGTGGCGTTTGTCCTCGACATCGAAGGCTGGCTGCACACCGGACTTGAAGCATTGGGGTTGGTGGCCATGGGCGCTGCCGCCGTGTTGGCGGCGATGGCCGGAGCGGCGGCTTTTGCCGGGTTCGTGGTCATCGGTGGCGCCATGATGGGCGGCATGGCGCTGCTGGGCGACCTGGGCGACCGCCTCGGCCCCGGTTATCGCGATCTGCTCCAAGGCATCGCCGGCATGGCGCTGCTGGGGCTGGGGCCGAAAATGGCGCGTCTCGGCGCGGGGCCAAAACCGCGTGTCGCGGCCTACAAGCCAGGCACGACCGAGGCCGATATCATGGCGATCCCCAAGGGCAGCCGGCCACCGCCGAGCGACTATCTCGAAGGCCCGTACATCGACAAGCACCTCAAGACCTTCGAGGATGAGGGCGGCAGTTTCCTCTTCACCGCCGACGATATTTCCAACCCCAAATACGGGTCGTTCAACCCGAACAAGTTCGTCATGGCGAAGTCGGACCTGAACGCGGTGGTCGCCGAGTACAAAAAAACCGGCGACGTTTCGGTACTGGAATCGGCCTTGGGTTACGATCCGGGGTCGCTGGTGGGCAAGGACATCTACATGATGAACCTGGACAAGCCCAAGGTGCTGATGCCGACCGGCAACGAGGGCGGTGTGAACTCCCTATGGCGACCCGGCGGCCTGACCCATCCAGGCGGCATGCGCGAAGCCGTGCTGGACAACGTGCCCATCGCCCACGGCAACGACATCAATGCGCTGATGACGACCCGAGACGTAGTGAGAATCCAATGAACAACCCGCAAGACAACGTGCTGCTGTTGGCCCTCGCCAATGATGAATTGGATAAATTCCTGGTGGGCGAGCCGTTCTACTTTCTCGAGGCCAAGAACGACAACGACGAGCCCCAAAACGTAGTCGCGGCGTTCGACCGGTTGATCATGCCCTACTGGCTCCAGACCCATGACCCGAGTTTCCCGGCGCGATTCGTGGCGGGCCTGTTGCGGATGCTGGCGACATATCCAGACCGGACACGGGCGATCTACATCGCTGCCGATTGGGTCTGGTATTACCGTTTCTGCCAGGACAAGCAGCGCCAGCAGCCGCTGGGCCCCTACGGCGATCTGTTCGACGTGGACATGGGCGGCGTCGCCTTGGCCCTCAAGCGCCTGTTGGAAAACCACAAGGCCGAACTGGTGGCCGATACGCGGTGGGCCGGTGCGGCGTGGAACAGCCCGGACGGCATGTGGACGCCCTTGATGCGTTCGGCGGTGATGGTGCGGGACAAGTTGGGCGGGCCGGATTTCGTGCCGGCCAATATCTGAGCCGGCCATTGCCTGGTCAGGACAAAAAGCCGACATCGCAGGTACGAAGCCGCTCTGTAGCGAGGGGTTCACGCCTGCGCATCAAAACGTCAACGAGCCCTTGATCGTCGCCCAGTGCGCTGCCTCGGCATCGCCCAGCTTCTGGGCTTTTACATAGCTCAAGGCAAGCATCTTGCGCGTGCCCGGCAATACCAGCGCCAGTTGATACTGGAAGACCTTCTCGTTGCCCTTGTTGAACTGGCTGCGCAATTCAATGGCTTCGACTTCCTGGTTCGCACCCACGCGCAGGGTGGCGCCCGGCTGGCAGCGCAGGTCCTGGACTTGTTTCTCCAAGCGCTTGAGCTGCTCGTCGAGATTGCTTTGCAAGGTTTCACCCTCGGCCAGCAGGCTGCGGCTGACGATCAGCGACGTGCCCAGTTCAGGAAACTTGAGGATATTGATCGAGGCGTCGAGCAACTCGGCGGGCGGCAGTTGCAGCTGGAATTCGTTGAGGCGGTAAGTCATGGTGCTTGGTTCTCTGAATTAGCCCTTGGGCGCCGGGAACGCGGCGGCGACGTTCGCGTCGATGCTGGCCTTGACGCCCTGACCGTCCGGCGTGGCGCCGGGGCCGCCGCCATTGTTGAGGTGCAGCACGCCGCCGGTGTTGAATTCGGCATCGCCGCTGGCGTAAAAGCTGATTTGCACGCCGGTCAGGTTGATCTGGCCGCTGGCGTTGAGCTCCAGGATGCTTTCACCGCACACCAGGCGCAGGTTCTCGCCCACTTCGATGACGTAGCTCTGGCTGATGCTGTCGGTCTTGCGCTGGCCCACCGACAAAATGTCCTCCTGCTTGACGATGCGCAGGCGGTTGTTGCCGATGGTCACGGTTTCGTTGTGGCCAATGCTTTTGTTGCGGTCGTGGCCCACCGAATGGCTTTCGTCCACCTCGACCACGATGTCCTGGTTGCGCTCGGCGTGGATGTACAACTGCTCGGCGCCTTTCTTGTCTTCCATGCGGATTTCGTTGAAGTTCGCCGGCGTGCCGCCTTTGCTCGAACGGCTCTTCATGCCGCTCTGGGTGGCATTTTCAGGCAGGTCGTAGGGCACGGTCTGCTCGGCGTTGTAGACACGACCGGTGATGATCGGCCGGTCAGGGTCGCCCTCGAGGAAGCTCACGATGACTTCCTGGCCGATGCGCGGAATCTGCATCGAGCCCCAGTTCTTGCCGGCCCAGGACTGCGACACGCGAATCCAGCACGAGCTGTTTTCGTTGGATTGGTCGTGCCGGTCCCAATAGAAGTGCACTTTCACCCGGCCGAACTGATCGGTCCAGATTTCCTCGCCCTTGGGGCCGACCACCAACGCGGTCTGCGGTCCCTTGACGATGGGCCGGTGGGTGATCGCCATCGGCCGGAAGCTCTGTTGGGCGTCGATACAGGTCAGGCTGCTTTCGAACTGTGCCGAAGGCGCGCCGACGCCGCTCTCGCCGCTTTCCTGGGAGATGTAATAGCGCGCGCCGACGATCAGGTATTCGCGGTTCTGGTCCTGTCGGGTGAAGCCGGTGAGGCTGAACAGATGCCCCGACCCCAGGCCCCGGGCGTTGCCCGCCAGCTCGACCTGCTCGTGCTGGGTCTGCAAGGCTTCGATTCGGGTGCGGGCGTAGTGCTCGCCGTCTTCGCTTTGCACGTAGGTGCCCGGGTAATCGAACAGCGGATAGTCGCCGGCAGCGTGCGGGCGGGGCATGGCCGAGCGCACGTCGATGCGCGCGCTGGGGCGCTGGAAATCATAGTCGTTAAGCTCCAGCGAACCCGGCTGGACTTCCTGAGCCAGGTGCCAGTCGTGGATATGGTCGCGCTCGCGCTGCTGCTCGTTCTTCGGGTAGTAAGGCACCGATCCATAGCCGGGCGCCGTGGTGTGGGCGCCGTAGGCGTCGGCCAGCACCAGCACATGACGGCCCTGTTCATGGCGGAAAAAGTAGTAGATGCCTTCCTGTTCCATCAACCGACTGACGAAATCGAAGCTGGTCTCGCGGTACTGGACGCAGTATTCCCACTCGCGATACGGGCGGCTGAGGGTGTCTTCGAAGTCGGAAAAACCCAGGTCGCGAAACACCTGCTTGATGATCTGCGGGATGGTCAGGTTCTGGAAAATCCGGCAGTCGGAAGTGCGTGTCAGCAGCCACAACCAAGGGCGCAGCGTGGCCTGGTAACTGGCGAACTGGCCCTGGTCGACGTTCTGGCTGAAGCGCGCAACGATGCCGTGGAAATGCCGTTCGCCGCCACCGTCCAGCTGAACGCTCACGCACATCGGTTTGCCGAGCACCTGATTGAGGTCGATGGCGTTGTCCAGCGAGTGCAGCTGCAACTCATAGTTGAACAGCCGCCCCAGCTCTTCGCCGCCGCCCATGTCCTTGAGCAACAACACCTCGGGCCCCAGCGGGCTGGTGATCTTGGCCAGGCGTGAGGCTTGGTTGAATAGCATCGGTGATCTCATGTAAAGGGTAATAACTGACGGAACCGAATAGCCCTTGTGGGAGCGAGCCTGCTCGCGAAAGCGGTGTGTCAGTCAACAAGGATGTCACTGAAAGATTGCATTCGCGAGCAGGCTCGCTCCCACAGGGTCGTGCGGTGTTACCTGAAGTCAGGCCGCATCGCTGAAATCGTACTTCAGTTCATTGTCCACCGCGCTGATCCGCACGCCGGCCATGGCCTTGCCTTCGAGCATGCGGGTGAGAAACTCGCGGCTCATGTCCGGCAGCAGGCTGTTGGTCAGGATGGTGTCGATCATGCGCCCGCCGCTTTCGGTTTCGGTGCAACGCGAGACGATCAGGTCGATCACCGCGTCGTCGTAGTCGAAGGCCACTTTATGGGTGCTCTCCACGCGCTTCTTGATGCGGTTGAGTTGCAGGCGGGTAATGGCCTTGAGCATCTCATCGCTGAGCGGGTAATACGGGATCGTCACCAGGCGACCCAGCAGCGCCGGCGGGAAAATTTCCAGCAGCGGTTGGCGCAGGGCTTTGGCGATCTCTTCCGGCTCGGGCACGTTCTGCGGGTCCTTGCAGACCTGGGCGATCAGCTCGGTGCCGGCGTTGGTGGTCAGCAGGATCAGGGTGTTCTTGAAGTCGATCACCCGGCCTTCGCCGTCTTCCATCACGCCCTTGTCGAATACCTGGAAAAAGATCTCATGTACGTCCGGGTGGGCTTTTTCAACCTCGTCCAGCAGCACCACGCTGTACGGTTTGCGCCGCACGGCTTCGGTCAGCACGCCGCCTTCGCCGTAGCCGATGTAGCCCGGTGGCGCGCCCTTGAGGGTGGACACGGTGTGGGCTTCCTGGAACTCGCTCATGTTGATGGTGATGACGTTCTGCTCGCCGCCGTACATGGCTTCGGCCAGGGCCAGGGCGGTTTCGGTCTTGCCCACGCCGGAGGTGCCGGCGAGCATGAACACGCCAATCGGCTTGCTCGGGTTGTCGAGGCCGGCGCGGGAGGTCTGGATGCGCTTGGCGATCATCTGCAAGGCATGGTCCTGGCCGATGATGCGTTTTTTCAGGTGCTGGTCGAGGTTGAGCACGGTTTCCAGTTCGTTGCGGGCCATGCGGCCCACCGGGATACCGGTCCAATCGGCAACCACCGAGGCCACGGCCTGGTAATCCACGGTCGGCAGGATCAGTGGGTTTTCACCTTGCAGGGCGGTCAGGCGCTGTTGCAGGTCCACCAGTTTCTCGCGCAGGGCGTGGCTTTCGTTGTCAGAAGCTTCGCTGCGGTCTTCGCTGTCCACCGCGCCGACGCGCTCGCGCAGGGTGGCGCGGGTTTCCAGCAATTGGTCCACCAGGGTTTTCTCTCCGGCCCAGCGGCTTTCCAGCTCCGCCAGACGCTCACGTTCGGCGCCCAGCAGGCTTTCGCTCTGGGTCTGGCGGCTGCCGATGGCCACGCCGATGGCGTGCTCGCGGGCAATGATTTGCAGCTCGGTTTCCAGCGCTTCGATACGGCGGCGGCTGTCGTCCACTTCGGCGGGCACGGCGTGCAGGCTGATGGCGACGCGGGCGCAGGCGGTGTCCAGCAGGCTCACGGATTTATCCGGCAACTGGCGCGCGGGAATGTAGCGGTGGGACAACTTGACCGAGGCTTCCAGGGCTTCGTCGAGGATCTGCACCTGGTGGTGTTTTTCCATGGTCGAGGCCACGCCCCGCATCATCAGCAGGGCTTTGTCTTCAGACGGTTCGGCGACTTGCACCACTTGGAAGCGGCGGGTCAGGGCGGGGTCTTTTTCGATGTGCTTCTTGTACTCGGCCCAGGTCGTGGCGGCCACGGTGCGCAAGGTGCCGCGGGCCAGGGCCGGCTTGAGCAGGTTGGCCGCGTCGCCCGTGCCGGCGGCGCCACCGGCACCCACCAGGGTGTGGGCTTCGTCGATGAACAGGATGATCGGCTTGGGCGAGGCCTGGACGTCTTCGATGACCTGGCGCAAGCGTTGTTCGAATTCGCCTTTCATGCTCGCGCCGGCCTGCAACAGGCCCACGTCGAGGCTGCGCAGCTCCACGTCCTTGAGGGACGGCGGCACGTCGCCGGCGACGATGCGCAAGGCAAAGCCTTCGACCACGGCGGTCTTGCCCACGCCGGCTTCACCGGTGAGGATCGGGTTGTTCTGCCGACGGCGCATGAGGATGTCCACCAGTTGGCGGATCTCTTCGTCACGGCCGACGATGGGGTCGAGCTTGCCGCTGCGGGCCTGCTCGGTGAGGTCGACGGTAAAGCGCTTGAGCGCTTCCTGCTTGCCCATGGCGCTAGGGGCCATCGCGCCGCTGGCCTCGCCCGGCACCGCGCCGGCGTTGAAACCGTCGCTGGCGGCCAGGGCGTTTTCCGGCGAGTCGCCAACGTATTCATCGAAGCGTTCGCTCAAGGCTTCAACCTTGACTTTGTCGAACTCCGACGACAGGCCCAGCAGCGCGTGGCGCAGGCTCGGCGTCTTGAGGATGCCCAGCACCAAATAACCGGTGCGCACCTGGCTTTCGCCGAACATCAGGCTGCCGTAGACCCAGCCACGTTCCACGGCTTCTTCAACGTGGGAGGACAGGTCGGTGATCGATGTCGAACCGCGTGGCAAACGATCCAGTGCCTCGGTCAGGTCACGGGCCAGGCGCGCCGGCTCGATGTTGAACTGGCGGATGATGCGGTGCAGGTCCGAGTCCTGCAGTTGCAGCAATTGATGAAACCAGTGGGCCAGCTCCACATAAGGGTTACCGCGCAATTTGCAGAACACGGTGGCGGCTTCGATGGCTTTGTAGGCCACGCTGTTGAGTTTGCCGAACAACGCGGCGCGACTGATTTCACCCATGCTCATGGCTCCTTGAGGTCTGTGAGGTGTTGGCCTGTTCGGCGTAGTGCCGGGCCAGTATTAGATCGTTGGCATCTTTTTCAGGTCGTCCCAGCCAGGTGTTGAAGCCCAGGCGGAAACGGCCATTGAGTTGTAGTGGGGGCACTTCGGGCTGTTCCAGCACCAGGTTCAGGTCCCAGTCCAGCTCGTGTCCCAGGTATTCGGCGACCCAGGCCACCAGCTCGTTGAACGGTTGGCTGCCGGGCAGCATGCCCATGTAGTCATCGAGCTTGAGCGGGCCCAGGCGAATGCGGAATTTGTGCTGGCGGTCCCACACGAAACGGCCCAGGCAGAAGTCCACGCCCAACTGATGGGCGCTGACACCGACGCGGCTGCGCTCCGGCAGTTCCAGCCACTGGCCGACGTATTCTTCGATTTCCACCGGCAGGCCGAAATACTCGCTGAGGATCGCCTTCAGGCCGTCCGGATAACGGGTTTGCGCCGAGAGGTGGCCACTGTAGTGCAGCTTCGCCGTGTCGGGGATCAACCCTTGGTTGAGCAGGCTCGGCATGCCCCGGCCGCTGAGTGCCGCCAGGCGCGCCGACCAATAGTCATCGTCCGGGCGATCGTGGCTGACGGTCGGCCGCGCTTCGGCCCAGGCCCGGTAGAACAGGCTGAGCAGGCGATGGTGAAACACGTCGAGGAAGCGCTTGCTGGTGCTGTCGCCATTGTTGCGCTGGCGTTCGCGCACGTATTCGGTGATGTGCAGCGGCATCGGGCCGTTGGGGCCGCCGAGGCCGAAGAAGAACTGTTCCAGGCGCGCCGGCGCGCCGTCCACGCCCGGTTGCACCGAGGCCAGGGTCGCCGGGGCGAAGGTACAGTCGGCCTGTTGCCCGAGGCGCAACGGGTCATCGGCCAGGCGCAGGGAATGGCCCAGGCGCGGCAGTTCGGGGGTTTCACATTCGATGCGCCGCAACGCCTGGAAAAAGTCGTATTCCCAGGGTTCCTGGTGCATCGCCTCCAGGGTACTCAAAGGGTCGGACGACGTCCGGGCTTGGCTTTCCATCGCATGATCTCGCCGCGTTCGGTGGTACGGATCACCGTCTCGGTAAAACTGTTGATCGACACGTAGCGTGCCAGGAAGCGCTCCAGTACCGCGCCGAGCAGGAACACCCCGGTGCCGCGAAACGCGTTTTCATCGAATTCCAGGATGATCTCCAGGCCACGCCCAAAGACGATCGGGCCGGGCATCGGCAGGCGTCGGGTGCAGGCCTTGCTGCTGACCTCCCGTAAGCCTTCGATCTGCAATTGCAGCGCGGCGTCGTTGCTGTCGCCGTACAGTCGCAGCAGCTCACGCAGGGCGGCGGCGCCTTGGCCCTGTTCGCTCAACGACAGGTAGTTCAGGGACAACTGGCTGATCAATCGCCAGGCCTTGGCGTCATGGGCATGGCTGGCCCGTGGACGACTGGGACCTGCCACGCAACGCACCGCGCCCACCGGCGCACTGTCGGCCAGGGTGAAATCGGTCTTGCCGTTGCCCACGCTCATGAACAGCGGAAGATCGCGGTTGGTGCACAGCGCGGTCACCCCCAGCTGGCGCAAGTCGTGGCGATAGGGCGCTTGCTGGCTGTCCACCAGGCTGACAAAGGTCTCGCTGCCGACGTAGGTCGAGCGCGGGCCGTTGCGGCGCTGGTCGCTGGACAGCACGCGCGGCTCACGGCGTACCGTGTAATAGGCTTTGTCGCGGCCATAGCGGGACGGATCGCGCACGGCGTAGAACGGCAGGAACGGTTGCTCCGGCCCGGTGCCGTGGCCGGTCAGCCCCGTCAGCGAATGCACTTCGAAATCCATCGGCCGGGTGCGGTCGGCGATCACGTGATGTTCGTTGACGCGGTCCGACAAGTGAATGCGGTCCAGGCGCTTGGGAAACAGGTTGATCGCCGGGGTGCAGAACGGCAGGAACTGCGAAGCGCCAACGCTGCCTTCCAGGCTCGGATCGTGACGGTCGAACAGCACGATCAATTCCAGCTCCTGGCCTTCGCAACGCTTGACCGCACGGCTGAGCTGGGTGAAGTCGACGAACAGGAAACGATGGGGCAGGGCGAAGTATTCCTGCAACAGGCGATAGCCCTGGAACGCCCGCGACACCACCGGCAATGCGGCCTCGGCGTCATCGAAGCCTTGGGAACGCAATGCATCCTGGGGCAACCGCTCGACCCAATTGCCGCCGGGCTGGCGCGCGAACACCGCGCAGGCGTTGCCCAGCAGTTGTTCGTAAAGGCGGAAGGGCTGTTCGTCGGCGCCGCTGAGGTACAGCGGCAGGTTGTCCAGGGCCAGGCTGTTGAACGGCAGCTCGGCGCCGGTGCGCAGGGTCAGGCGCAGGCCGGCCTTGGCTTTCGGTTCGCTGGCGGCCAGGCGCCCGAGCACGGCGGACGGGTTGCCGAAATATTCGGCCTGGCTGACCTGCAACGGCCACAACGTCACCGGGTGAGCGGTGCGGTACTCGCAGCAAGTCTGGGATTCGCGACCTAGGGCGGCGCGCAGTACGGTATCGCGGGGCAGCGGGAAACCGCTGCTCAGCGAGCCTTCGTCCGGGTCGGCCTGCATCTGCACCACGGTCATCGACGGCGTCGGCGCCAGGTAGTGCGGGTAGGCGATTTCCAGCAGGTTGTGGGTGAAGGTCGGGTACTCGGCGTCGAGCTTGAGTTGTACCCGCGCCGTCAGATAGGCGAAGCCTTCCAGCAGGCGCTCGACATACGGGTCGGCGCAGTCCATCCCGGCCAAGGTCAGCCGGCTGGCGATCTTGGGGTATTCCTTGGCGAACTCCGCGGCGCTTTCGCGCACGTGGTGCAGTTCCTGGTTGTACAGCTCCAGCAGGCGCGGGTTCATGGGCGTCTCCGCTGGTCGGCGTTGACGACGCGCACGTGGCCGGTTTCCAGGTCCAGGTCGGTTTGCAGCATCAGGCGCAGCGGCACCGGCTGCGCCCAGAGGTCGCCTTCGATCTCGAAGCTCAGGGCGTTGTGGTTCATCTCGGCCGTCGCCCGGGCTCGCACGCGCAACGTGTGACGCAGGATGCGCGGTTCGAACGTGGCGATGGCCTGATGGATCAAGGTTTCCAGGGCGGCGACGTCGACGTTCGACGCGCTGTTGCCCGCCAGCGCCGGCAGGCCGAAATTCACCACCGACGTGCCCGCCGGCGTGTGCAGCGTGGCATCGCCGTCGAGCAGCGAGGTGGTGTTGAGCAGCCACGCCAGGTCACGCAGCACCGAGGCTTTCAATTGCGTCAGAGAAAGCACGCGCTTGTCGGCGCTTTCCTTGGGGTTGGTCGGATCGTCGTCGGTCAGCCGGTCCAGCAGGGACGGTTGCAAGCGATCGCGGGTGGCGATTTCGGTTACCACGTGAATGGCGCTACGTACATTTTCTGGTCCGCTCCCGGGCCGCAGAATGCATAGATGCTTACCGGAGCTGCTTCAAAGCCCTGCGGCATCTGACGGATAGCCTGCATCTTGGTGATGCAATCGCGACTGGGCGCGGGCATTTGCTCGCTACGCCAAACCGCAAATATCGGTACTTCGTTGAACTTCTCCACGCGCAGCTGCTGCTTGTCCAACATAAAGCTGCAGGGCCATTCCATATCCAATTGCATGCGGCTCTGGTCGGGTTTGAGCAGTGCGCACTGGCCTTGATCGTCAATCAGGCTAAGTGCTTGCCCAGCGAAAACAGCTCGGGTTGCCGTCGTCTCGGTATGTTCGGCACATGCGCTCAGGCAAACCAGATTCATCGCCAGGCAAGCAGCGAGCAGGTGCTTTTTCATCATGTCAGCTCCCAGAACCAGACAGCCTTGGACCTGTAGAAAAGATCACCGGTTTGAGTCACGCCCCGGTTCCATAGATCGATGTGATCGCCGGTGCGGTTTTCCTCGGTCTGGCCCTGTTGCCGATAACAGTCTTTGAAGAATATCAACCCGGTCTTGCTCATCAACTTCTGCCGGTCGGCGGCGCTATTGCTGAGGATGGTAGGACGCCCCAGATGGTGCTTCCACAACCAGTTCGCCAACGATTCGGCGCCCCTGGCGTGTTCATGGGCACACTTGGGTTCGGTGTAGGTGAATTTATTGACTTTGATAGTCTTCTCGGCATTGAGCGTCACGCTCATGCGTATGGCGCACTGGTTGGCCCACGGACCGTCGCAAGGCTTTGCATCGGGATGGGTTATCCGCAAATCGGAATACGCTTTCCACAAATTGATAAACGCAGGCTTGGCCATGACTCAGACACCGGGCAGGAAAGGATGGGATGCGAGCAAGCACCAAACACCCCCGGCGCGTGGCGCCAGGGGCGTGTTCGATTACACCTTGACGTTCTGACGGATGTTCCAGCCGAACTTGACCGGGCCGCCTTCCTTGGTGCCGTCGGCTTTCTGCGGCTGGTAGTCCACCAGCACCTTGGCGAAGTTCAGGGTGACGTTTTCGGTCAGGCGATCATCGCCACCCGAGCCGCCGGTGCTCAGGGAAGTGATCAGCACTTCTTCCAGGTTGATGATCATGTACTCGACCTGGTTTTCGCCGCCGGCCTTGCGCACGGTCAGCTTGACCTTGTCGACGTGCTTGCCGCTGGCGCAGTGCATCATCAGGTTCGGTGAAGCCTTGTCGACGTACTTGGTCAGAGACAGGTCCTGGATGCTCACCTTGCCCGCGCCACCGCCACTGCCCACGTGCATGTTGCCGGTCTGGGACATGCCCCAGCTCCAGTTCAGGACGTCGATCTCGTCCTTGTGGACCTTGTCCATGGACTCGCCCTTGATGTCGCCGATCTTGATGAAAATATCAACAGCCATGTTTTCTCCCTGTGTGGTCTCTACCACGTTGTTTGGTTGACGCTGACCTTGCGAAATCTGTGTTCGGAACAGCCACGGTGATCTCCTGTGGGAGCGAGGTTGCTCGCGATAGCGGAGTGTCAAATACAGCCATGACAACTGATCCACCGCAATCGCGAGCAAGCTCGCTCCCACATTGGCCTTGCACCGTTCAGTAAATCTTTACGCGCCCTTGGCCGAAGGCAGTTTCGATACCAGGCGCAGCGACACGGTCAGCCCTTCGAGCTGGTAGTGCGGACGCAGGTAGAACTTGGAGTTGTAGTACCCCGGGTTGCCTTCGACTTCTTCGACGATCACTTCGGCGGCAGCAAGCGGGTGCTGGGCCTTGGTGGTCTCGGTGGAGTGCGCCGGATCACCGTCGACGTAGTTCAGGATCCAGTCCTGCAACCAGCGCTGCATTTCGTCCTTCTCTTTGAAGGAGCCGATCTTGTCGCGCACGATGCACTTGAGGTAGTGGGCGAAACGGCAGGTGGCGAACAGGTACGGCAGGCGCGCGGCCAGGTTGGCGTTGGCGGTGGCGTCCGGGTCGTCGTATTCGGCCGGTTTCTGCAGGGACTGGGCGCCGATGAACGCGGCGAAGTCGGTGTTTTTCTTGTGCAGCAGCGGCATGAAACCGTTCTTCGCCAGTTCCGCTTCACGGCGGTCCGAGATAGCGATTTCAGTCGGGCACTTCATGTCCACGCCACCGTCGTCGGTCGGGAACGTGTGGGCCGGCAGGTTTTCCACTTCACCGCCCGACTCCACGCCACGGATGCGCGAGCACCAGCCGAAGTGTTTGAAGGAACGGTTGATGTTCACCGCCATCGCGTAGGCAGCGTTGGCCCAGGTGTACTTGGAGCTGTCGGCGCCGTCGGTGTTTTCTTCGAAGGCGAAGGCTTCCACCGGGTCGGTCTTGGCGCCGTACGGCAAGCGCGCCAGGAAGCGCGGCATGGTCAGGCCGATGTAGCGCGAGTCTTCCGACTCACGCAGCGAACGCCAGCCGGCGTATTCCGGCGTGGTAAAGATCTTGGTCAGGTCGCGCGGGTTCGACAGTTCCTGCCAGGAGCCCATGCCCATCACGGTTGGCGAGGCAGCGGCAATGAACGGCGCGTGCATCGCGGCGCAGACTTTCGACAGTTCGCCCAGCAGTTCCACGTCCGGTGGCGACTGGTCGAAGTAGTAGTCGCCCACCAGGCAGCCGTAAGGCTCGCCGCCGAACTGGCCGTATTCTTCTTCGTACATCTTCTTGAAGATCGGGCTCTGGTCCCACGCGGTGCCCTTGAATTTCTTCAGGGTCTTGTGCAGGTCAGGCTTGGAGATGTTGAGTACGCGGATCTTGAGCTGCTCATCGGTCTCGGTGTTGTTGACCAGGTAGTGCAGGCCACGCCAGGCGCTTTCCAATTGCTGGAAATCCGGGTGGTGGATGACCTGGTTGACCTGGGCGGTGAGCTTGGCGTCGATGGCGGCGATGATCGACTCGATCGACTTGATGGCGTCGTTGGACACCAGGTCGGTCTGCGCCAGGGCCTGTTCGGCCAGGGTGCGCACGGCGGTCTCGACGGCTTCGCGGGCACGTTCGGTCTTGGGTTTGAATTCTTGCAGCAGCAGCGAGGCGAACTCGCTGGTTTCTTCGGTGGCGCCCAGGTTCTGGGGCTGATTGTCGCGTACCAAATCGTTCATGATCGTTAGTCCTTAAGCCTTGGGCTCTGCGTCGGCGGGCTTCGGCGCGCTCGCCAGGGCCTGCAACAGCGCTGGGTCCTTGATCGCCTTCATGATGATTTCCTCGGCGCCGGTCTTGCCGTCCATGTAGGTCAGCAGGTTGGCCAATTGGGTACGCGCTTCGAGCAGCTTGTTCAGCGAGTCGATCTTGCGCGCCACGGCTGCCGGGCTGAAGTCGTCCATGCTTTCGAAGGTCAGGTCCAGGCTCAGGTTGCCTTCGCCGGTCAATTCGTTAGGCACATGGAACGCCACGCGCGGCTGCATGGCCTTGAGGCGCGAGTCGAAATTGTCGACGTCGATCTCGAGGAACTTGCGATCGGCCACCGGTGCCAGAGGCTCGGCGGGCTTGCCGGCGAGGTCGGCCATTACCCCCATGACGAAGGGCAACTGGACCTTTTTCTCGGCGCCGTAGAGCTCGACGTCGTACTCGATCTGCACTCGAGGCGCGCGGTTGCGCGCGATGAATTTCTGAGAACTTTGCTTCGCCACGTTGCTGCTCCTGGTCGCTTGAGCGACGGTGTTGGCGTCATCGGGAGGTACCTATGACGTGACTGCGTGATCCGCTCGCTTTTTATTCGCTTTCCGGGCCGCGCAGGTTTTCAAATTGACTCATGCCGTCGGGAATCAGATTGCGCACGATCGCCGCGAAGTCGGCGTGCACCAGATTCTTCGCCCGATTCAACAGCACCGGCAGCGGGCTGGAGGGCTCATGGCGGGTGTAGTACGCCAGGATCCGGTCCAGGCTGCGCAGCACGTCGTCACGGTTGTTGATTTCCCCCGGGACGGTACTGCGGGGCGCGCCTGGTGAGCTGGTGTATTCGACGGGTGCGGTGTCGTCGGTTTCGACAGGATCGGCAAGGTCGCTGTCGCCGCTCTGCGGGGCGAACTGACCGAGAATCTGCAACGCCATTTTCAACGGCTGCTTCAAAGGGCCGAGGTCCACGCCTTGGGCGGAACCGACCTGGTCGCTGACCTGCTGTTCGATGGCTTCGGCGGCGCTGCGGGCTTCCAGCAGGGCGGCACGGATGACTTCCAGCTGCTCGGGGTCGCTGTCGAGCAGGGCGCCGGCGAGCTGTTCGGCGCCGAGACTTTCATCGGGGAAACTTTGCAAGCCGCTGGCATTGGCGGCGGCGCGCAGGCTGACGGCGCCGAACGTTCGCGAGCGGGCCAGGATGCTCTCGCGCAACAGGCGAATGGTGACGTCCGACGTCAGGCCGGCGAGGGCATTGATGCGCACGGTGGGGTCGTTGTCGTCATCGGCGTCCAGGCGCGGGTGCAGGTCCGCCCAGTATTGCTTGAGCAACTCGCTGATCAGCGTCAATGCGCGGGCGAGGCCGGGAATGCCTTCCAGGGCCAGGGAGCTCTGCAACAGGAAATGAGTGATGCGCAGGTCTTTGCTGCGCTGCAACAGGTCCAGGCTCTGCTGCTGGATGCTGCGCCATTCAGGGGGTTCGGCGGGCAGGATCGAATCGCCCATGCTGCGTTCGGGCTGGCCTCGGGAATCACGTTCCAGGCGCAAGAAATCCGCGTCATATTCCAGGTCTTCACCGCAAGGCGAATTCGCGGAAACGGCGGCGAGCAACAAAGGCACATCCACTTGGATCGATCTCCCTATCACCCGCTGAAGAAGTCGGGCAGTGCACACGCAAGTTTCGGATGAAACTTCACATGTTCCTTGAGGATAATGGCGCTATAAGAGCGAGATGATCTTAAAGTGCCATCATGTATATTCAACAAGTTGTGCATTTTTGGTGTAGTACTTATCCGTTGTCAAGGTAAGCTATTTCGCCGATGTGACAGTTGTGAGGCGCTTAACAACCCGCGCGACTCGTAGGTCGAAGCAGGCACTGGAACAGGTTTTTTTGTCACGCAGGCCGGTTAAGATCAGCGATCATGCTGGCAAAAAGCCGTTCCGGTCGCAGGCAAGGATCCTATGTCGCATCGACGGGGCCCCGTTCTTATGTATCGCCAGCGACAAGAAGTATTCAGCAAGGAGGCGAGATGCCGCTGTGTTTGACTATCACTAGTTATCACAAGATTACCCCCGGACAATGTTCTGAAAAGACTTTGGGTCAGGGCGTGATGGCAATTGGCCGTAGTTCCGATAATGATTGGGTTCTGCCAGATCCGGAACGCCTGGTCTCGGGCAAGCATTGCGTTATCCAATACAAGGACGGGCGTTATTACTTGACCGATAACAGCACTAACGGTGTGGAGTTGGTCAAGGCCGGTATTCGCCTGCGCAAAGGCAATAGCGAGCCGTTGCAGGACGGCGAGATCATCCGCATTGGCGATTATGAGATCCAGGCGCGGGTCGACTTCGACCTGCCGATGACCGATAGCAATCCGTTCGCCGAAGCCCCCAGCAGTTTCGAAGCCTTGATGGGCCGTCAGAACGCATCCGTGAAAACGCCTTCGTCGATGCCCGTCGCCATGCCGGCCCACTTCCAGGGCGTATCGTCCATGGACACGCTGCCCGACCTGTTCGACTTCCTCACCCCGCCCAGCGTCCCGCCGGCCACCCAGTCGGATCATGTGCCTGCCGAGCAGCACGATTTCCGTGCGCCTACGCCGATCCCCCGCCCGACCCCCCCGCCTGTGGCTGAGCCGGTGTTCGAGCCAGTGGCGGGAACGCCGGCACCGGTCATTCCGGCAGACTGGGATCTGTTCAGCGACAAGCCAGCGCCCGTGGCACCGATTCCCGTCGCGCCGCTGCCCGAGCCGGTACCCGTACCGGCAATCCCTGTGGTTGAGGTCGTTGCGCCGATTGAATCCGCGCCGCGACCAGAAGCGCCCGTCAGCCGCGTCGAACCGACGACCTCCCCGGTGCAAACCTCTCAACCCGACCTGCTCCAGGCTTTCCTGCGCGGCGCCGGGCTGGATCAGTTGCGCCTGGACAAGGCCAACGCCGAGGCGCAGATCGAGAGCATCGGGCGCAGTTATCGCTTGATGGTCGAAGGGCTGATCGATGTACTGCGCGCCCGCAGCAGCCTCAAGGGTGAATTCCGCATCCAGCAGACGATGATCCAGCCGGTGGAAAACAACCCGCTGAAGTTCGCCCCCAATGTCGATGAGGCCCTGCTGTTGCTGTTGCGCCATGGCAACCAGGCATTCATGGCCCCGGACGAGGCGGTGCGTGACAGTTTCGATGATCTGCGCGCCCACCAGTTGGCGGTCATGGCCGGCGTGGAAGCGGCGATCAAGCATTTGCTGGCGCGCTTCGAGCCGGCGCAACTGGAAGAACGCATGGCCAAGCCTGGTGGACTTTCAGGCATTTTCAGCGGCTCGCGACAGGCCCAGTACTGGCAGCAATTCACCGAGCTCTACAGCAACATTTCCCGGGAAGCCCAAGAGGATTTCCAGGACCTGTTCGGTCGTGAGTTCAGCCGCGCATACGAAGAGCACAGCACACGACAGCGACGCCGTTGAGCGGCGCCGCCTTAACGATACTGATCAAGACAACAACGGATAGCTCAAACGTCATTGAGGACGCAGGATGATCCCCAGGTTTTTACTCGCAGTCGCCGTAGCGCTTCTGCTGACGGCGTGCGCCAAGGATGCGGCCCAACCCCAGCCCGAAGAAGCTGAGGCCGACACCGCCGCCATCGAGCTGCACTTCCATTCCATCGCCGGGCTCAACCCCGGTGCCTCCGGCCAGCCAGCGCCGGTGCGGGTGCGTATTTTTGAACTGAAGAATGCGGCCACTTTTGGCCGCGCCGATTATTTCGCCTTGGCCGAGCGGGCCCAGGCGACGCTCGGTGCGGACCTGATCGACCAGGACGAAGTGCTGATCCAGCCGGACCAGCAATTGAGCCTGAAACGTGAGCTCGACCCGGCCACTCGGCACATCGGAATACTGGTGGGCTATCGCGAGTTGGACCAGTCGCTATGGCGCACGGTGATGAATGTACCGGCGCGCGAATACACCGAATACCAGATCAGCCTCGACGTGCGCGCCGTGCGCAGCGCCGTCGTCGTTCCCCCATCCAGCCCTGCCCAATAAGGAATCGGAGCCCCCATGTCCTGGAACAATCGCGTGGTCTGGTCGGAAGGCATGTTCATTGGAACGCAGCACTTCCAGCAGCATGACCGTTACCTGGAAAACCTCATCGACGCCCGCAGCCGCCCCTTGTCGGCCGGTGCCTGGGGTTTTTCCGAATTGCTGATCGACCAGGGCCTGCTGGCCCAGGGCAAGCTGGCCATCCTCTCGGCGCGGGGCCTGCTGCCGGACGGCACGCCGTTCAACATTCCCCAGGATGATTTGGCGCCGACCCCACTGAACATCGACGACAACCTGCGCGATGGCGTGGTGTACCTGGCGTTGCCGCTCAAGCGCGCCGGTGCCCGCGACACCGTGGACGAAGGTGAAGACCTCGGTGCTGCGCGTTATGTCAGCCAGGTGTGTGAAGTGCGCGACGACAACGCGCCGTTCGAAAACCGCGCGCCGGTGGCCGTGGGTTCCCGGGCGTTGCGCTTGTTGACCGAACAGGATGGCATCGGCGACTACGCCGCGATTGGCGTGGTGCGCATCAAGGAAAAACGCGCCGACCGGGCCCTGGTCCTCGACGACAGCTACATTCCACCGCTGCTGGATGTGGCGGCTTCCAAGCCACTGGCGGCGTTTCGCAGCGAACTGCTGGGCCTGCTGCATCAACGCGGTGAAGCCTTGGCCGGGCGGGTGGTGGCCTCGGGGGCCGGTGGCGCCTCGGAGATCGCTGATTTCATGCTGCTGCAACTGGTCAACCGCGCCCAGCCGCTGATCCAGCACCTGAGCCAGTTGACGCCGCTGCACCCCGAGCGCTTCTACAGCGAACTGGTCAGCCTGGCGGGAGAATTCTCGACCTTTACCGCGTCAGCACGGCGGCCGCAGCCCTATCCGCAGTACCAGCACGATGACCTGGCGCTCAGCTACGCGCCGGTGATGCAGGCCTTGCGTGAGGCCCTGTCGATGTTGATCGACAGCAAGGCCACGCCGATCCCGATTGTTGAAAAAGCCTACGGCATTCACGTGGCGATGCTGGCCGACAAAACCCTGCTCGACAGCGCCAGTTTCATCCTGGTGGTACGCGCCGACGTGCCCGCCGAAACCCTGCGCGGCCGCTTCGGCCAGCAGAGCAAGGTCGGCTCGGTGGAGCACATCCGTGACCTGGTCAACCTGCAATTGCCGGGCATCGGCCTGCTGCCGTTGCCGGTAGCGCCACGCCAACTGCCGTACCACGCCGGTTCCACCTATTACGAGCTCGACCGAGGCAGCGATCACTGGCAGCAGTTGAGCAACTCCGGCGGCTTTGCGTTCCACATCGCCGGCCAGTTCCCGGGGCTGAACCTGGCGTTCTGGGCGATCCGAGGATAAACCGCGATGAGCAACGACGATCGTACCCAGTTCATGCCGACGCCCGGTGGCCGCGGCGCGGATCCGTTCCGTCCGGACCCGGCACGCCAACAGCCGACGCCCGCGCCGTTGTCGATGCCGGCCGCGCCGGTCCTGACCGGCAAGGCCCAGGGCCTCAACCCGTTGGAAGGCGCCGCCGGCCCGTTGCTGGCCCTGCTGACGCGCTTGCGCAACACCATCGCCCACCCGGCGCCGGCCAGCTTGCGCGCGCAACTGTTGGCCTACCTGCGCCAGTTCGAAGAGCGCGCCGAGGCCGCCGGCGTGGTGCGCAACGACGTGTTGCTGGCCCGCTACGCCTTGTGTACCGCCCTGGATGAAGCGGTGTTGAGCACCCCATGGGGTGGCACCAGCGATTGGGGCAAGCAAAGCCTTTTGATCACCGTGCATAACGAAGCCTGGGGCGGCGAGAAGGTGTTCCAGTTGCTTGAGCACTGCCTGCAAAGCCCGCGCGAGCGCTTGTATCTGCTGGAGCTTTTGTACCTGTGCATGTGCCTCGGGTTCGAAGGCCGTTATCGGGTAATGAACGACGGCCGCAGTCAATTGGAGGCGTTGCGCGAGCGTACCGCGGGCGTCATTCGCAGCGCTCGTGGCGACTACGAGCGCGAGCTGTCGCCGCACTGGCGCGGTGTCACCGTGGCCCGTGATCGCCTGGCGCAATTCATGCCGCCGTGGATCGCCCTGGCCATCGGCGCGGCGCTGCTGCTGGCGCTGCTGTTCGGCCTGCGCATGAAGCTGGCCTCCGACGCCGAGCCGGTGTTCAAGAACATCCACTTCCTCGGTGAAATCCCGGTGCAGACCATCGACCGTCCCGTGGTCCAGCCCAAAGTGATCGAGCGCCCACGCCTGGCCGGTTTCCTCGCCGATGAAATCCGCTCCGGCAAGGTGGCCGTGGAAGACGCCGTCGATCGCTCGGTGGTGACCATCCGTGGCGATGAACTGTTCGCCTCCGGCAGCGCCAGCATCAAAGACGATTTCCAACCGCTGATGCTGCGCATCGCTGACGCGGTGCGCAAGGTCAAGGGCCAGGTGCTGGTGACTGGCCACAGCGACAATCGCCCGATCGCCACCCTGAGATTCCCGTCCAACTGGGCCTTGTCCGAGGCGCGTGCCCGGTCGGTGCTGGACATTCTTTCGGCCAAGACCGGCCAACCCGAGCGCTTCAGTGCCGAGGGCCGCAGCGACACCGAGCCGCTGGCGTCCAACGCCACGACCGAGGGGCGCGCACGCAATCGACGGGTTGAAATCACAGTGTTGGCGGAGGGGGTCGAGTGAAGGCGTTTTTCAGTTTCATGATCCGCTGGGTCATTCCATTGCTGGGCCTGATCGCCCTCAGCCTGATCATTTGGTTCGTTGGCCCGCTGCTCGATTGGCTGGTGCCTGAAGGTCGCCGCTGGGCGTTGATCATTCTGGTGTTCGCAGTGTGGATCGCCTACCGGGTGTTGCGCATTATCCAGGCTCGGCGCCAAGCCGCCGAAGTGATGCGCAGCCTGGCCGCGCAGACGCCGCCGGACCCCACCAGCATCGCCACCGCCGAGGAACTCGAAACCCTGCGCCAGCGCATGGACGAAGCCTTGGCGTTGCTCAAGAAAGCCAAGCTCGGCGGTGACGAGCGGCGCAACCTCTACGAGCTGCCGTGGTACGTGATCATCGGCCCGCCCGGTTCCGGCAAGACCACCGCGCTGGTCAACTCCGGCCTGCATTTCCCGTTGGCCGCGCAGCTCGGCGCCGGTGCGGTGCGCGGCGTCGGCGGTACGCGCAATTGCGACTGGTGGTTCACCGACCAGGCCGTGCTGCTCGACACCGCTGGCCGCTACACCACCCAGGACAGTGACGCGGCCGTCGACAAGGCAGCATGGCTGGGCTTCCTCGGCCTGCTGAAAAAACAACGGGCACGTCGCCCCATCGACGGCGCGTTCATCGCCATCAGCCTCTCGGACCTGCTGCTGGGCAGCGACGCCGAACGCGCGGCCCACGCCGCGGCGATTCGCTTGCGCATCCAGGAGTTGTACACCCAACTGGGCGCGCGTTTCCCGGTCTACCTCATGCTCACCAAGCTCGACCTGGTGCCAGGCTTCATGGAGTACTTCGATAGCCTCAGCAAGGAAGAACGCGCCCAGGTCTGGGGCATGACCTTCGCCCTGGACGATGGCAAAAGCAACGACAGTCCGTTGGCGCACCTGCAAAGCGAATTCGCCCTGTTGGAACAGCGCCTGAACTACCGCTTGGTCGAGCGCTTGCAACAAGAGCGCGACCCGGCGCGGCGCGACCTGATCTACGGCTTCGCGCAGCAGTTCGGTGCGTTGAAGGATTGCCTGCAAAGCTTCCTCGACGGAGTGTTCAAACCCAACGCCTTTGAAGAGCGGGTATTGCTGCGCGGTGTGTACTTTACCAGCGGTACTCAGGAAGGCAGCCCGATCGATCGTCTGATCGGCTCCATGGCCCAGAGCATGAACCTGGACCGCCAGCACCTGGCGCGCCAGACCGGCACCGGACGCAGCTACTTCATCGAAAAACTGTTCAGCGCCGTGGCGTTCGCCGAGCGCGGGCTGGTGGGGGTGGACCCGAAAGTCGAGCGCCGGCGCAAGTGGATCGCTCGTGGCGTGCTCGCGTCAACCGTCGTGCTGGTGTTGGTGGTCAGCACGTTGTGGTGGGTCAGCTATCGCGCCAACCAGGCCTATATCGCCCAGGTCGACCAGAAGGTCGCGCCGCTGGGCCAGACCGTGCAGAACCTCAGCCCGGCCCAGCGCGACGTGCTTGCGGTGTTGCCGCTGCTCAACGCCGTGAAACACCTGGCCGACGACGCCCCCGATTGGGCTGAAGGTTTGGGCCTCTATCAGGGCGACATGCTGGAAGCCGAGTCCGGTAGCGTCTACCGCAAGCTGTTGATCGCGGTGTTCGCGCCACGCCTGCTGACGCGCATCGAAGAGCAACTGCACAGCGGCGGCAATTCGGACTTCCTCTACGAAGGCTTGAAGGCCTATCTGATGCTCGCCGATAACGAGCATTACGACGCCGACTTCATCAAGGCCTGGATCGCTTTGGATTGGGATCGCAGCTTGCCACGGGACTTGCCAGCCGAGCAGCGCCAAGCCCTGACCGGACATTTGCAGGCACTGTTCGAACGGCGTCCGCCGACCGCGCGCCTGGACCCACGGCTGATCGAAGACCTGCGCCGCCAGTTGCAACAGTTGCCGGTGGCCCAGCGCGTCTACGACCGCATCAAGCGCCAGAAGCTGCCAGAAGGCATTCCGGACTTCCGCATCAACGAAGCCGCCGGGCGTGACGCTGCGCTGGTGTTCAGCCGCAAGAGCGGCAAGCCGTTGGGCGAACCGTTGAGTGGGTTCTTCACGGTCAAAGGGTATCGCCAGGGCTTTTTGCTCAGCAGCCTGAGCCAGACTGGCACCTTGGCTGAAGAGCAATGGGTGCTGGGCCATGAAGAGGCCGACCAACAGAACGTCGCCAGCCTGGCCGCCGATGTGCGTCGCCTGTATTTCCAGGACTACATGCGCCAATGGGACGCCTTGCTGGCCGACATCGACTTCGTGCCGATCACCAGCGTGGCCCAGGCCGCCGATGTGCTGCGGGTGATTTCCGGCCCGACCTCGCCGCTGAAAAAACTGCTGGTGGCAGTGGCGAAGGAAACCGACCTGCAACAGGATGAGCGCCTGCTGGCCGCCCAAGGTGCGCCGGTGGAGGGCAGCGTGGACAAGCTCAAGGAGCGCCTCGGCAGCGTGCTCGGCCAGGAACAGGCGACGTCGAACGCGCCGACGGCGAGCGATGATCCGATCACCGCGCATTTCGCCGAGCTCAACAGCATCGTCAACAAGAACGAAGGCGAACCGGCGGCCATCGACGGCCTGTTGTCCGACATGAACGCGCTGTACGTGCAAGTCAGCGCCATGGTCGGCGCCAGCGGCGATGCCTTGCTCGGCGAGGCCAAGAACCAGGCGTCGGCCGCCGCTACCCGGTTGAGCCTCAACGCCGAACGCCAGCCGCCACTTGTGCAGGGCTTGGTCAAGTCAGTGGTCAATTCCACCACCAACACCATGATGGGCGGGGTGCGCAATCAACTGAACGCGGCCTGGACCAGCGAAGTGGTGAACATCTACCGCCAGTCCCTGGCCGGGCGTTACCCGATGTCGCCAGGCAGTGCGCGGGACGCCACCCTTGATGACTTCGGCCAGTTCTTCGGCGTCGGCGGGGTGATGGACAACTACTTCCGCAAGTACCTGCAACCGTACGTGGATACCTCGACGCAAACCTGGCGCTGGCAGCCGGGCGCGGCGCAGAAGCTCGGGATTTCTCCTGGCGTGTTGCAGACCTTCCAGCGCGCGGCGACCATCCGCGATGCGTTTTTCCGCTCCGGCGGCACCCAGCCGATGGTGCGCTTCGAGCTCAAGCCGGTGGCGATGGATTCGACCATCACCCAGTTCCTGCTCGACCTCGACGGTCAGCAGCTGAGCTACGACCACGGCCCGAGCCGCCCGACCGCGTTGCAGTGGCCGAACCCCGGCAGCATCGGCGTGGTGCGGATTTCGATCATGCCACCTTCCTCCAGCGGTCGTTCCGGTATCACCCTGGATGGGCCATGGGCCTGGTTCCGCCTGCTGGAACAATCGGACCTGACCGCCGGCAACTCGCCGGATCGCTTCAACCTGCGCCTGCGGGTCGATGGCGCAAGCGCCTCTTATGAGCTGCGGGCCAACAGTGCTTTCAACCCGTTCAAGAGCCGCGTGCTCAGCGGCTTCAGCCTGCCGGAGCGTCTATGAGTACGCCGGGCTTCTATGGAAAGTTGGCCAGCCGCGGGGATTTCGTCAGCCGAGGCTTGCCCCAGAGTTTTATCAAACCGTGGGACTCCTGGCTGGCGGCGGGTTTGCTCGCCAGCCAGAGCAGCCTCGGCGAGCGTTGGTTGGACGCCTATCTGGTCAGCCCGCTATGGCGCTTCATGGTCGCGCCCGGCGTGTGCGGCCCGGACGCTGCCGTCGGGGTGGTGATGCCCAGCATCGACCGGGTCGGGCGCTATTTCCCGCTGACCGTCGCGGTATTGATGGACGCGGAGGCGGACCCAGCCTCGGTGGTCGGTGGCGCGGACGACTGGTTCGAGCGAGTGGAGAGCCTGTTGCTGAGCACATTGAGCGTGGAAGCCAGTTTCGAAGCGTTCAGCGAAGAGCTTGAAACCCTTGGCAGCCCAATGTGCCTGCCGCGCACCTTGAGCAGTCGCTTCGCCAGCCTGCATCGTTTCGATGCCACCGATCCGCAGCGAAGGATGAGCGCCCTGGCCGAGTCGGCCTGTGAAGGCGCAAGCCTGTGGTGGGGCCTGGGTTCGGAGCGCATCGCGCCCGGTTTGATGCGCTGCCAGGGATTACCGGCGGCGGCTGATTTTGCGCAATTTTTGCTCGGCCAAGAAGGTGTTGTGTAGATGCGTCCAAGTGCCGGAAAAGCAATCAAGTCTGCAAGCAAGAGCCACGTCGGCATGGTCCGCCAGGTCAACGAAGATGCCTGCCTGGACATGCCTGAAAACGGCCTGTGGGTGGTCGCCGATGGCATGGGCGGGCACGCGGCGGGCGACTATGTCAGCAGCCTGATCATCGACAGCCTGCGCAGCATTGCCGTGGGCCGTTCCCTGGATGAATACATCGCGGCACTGCAAAGCGACCTGTTGCGGGTGAACGCCGCCGTGCGCGAAGAAACCGCCAACCGTGGCGTGACCATGATGGGCAGCACCGTGGTGGTACTGGCCGCCCGCGACCTGCGCGGCATGTGCCTGTGGGCCGGTGACAGCCGGTTGTATCGCCTGCGCGATGGCGTGCTCGAAAGCATTTCCCGGGACCACAGCTACGTCCAGGACTTGCAAGACAGCGGCCTGCTCAGCGAAGCCGAAGCCCGCGTGCATCCACGCGCCAACATCGTCACCCGCGCCATCGGCGTCGAGGCGCAACTGAACCTGGCGCTGGCCGAATTGCTGCTGGTGCCCGGCGACAGCTACCTACTGTGCAGCGACGGCCTGACCAAGACCGTCGAGGACGAGGAAATCCGTGAAGTATTGAGCCACGACGAGCCCGGCGAGATCGCCAGTAGCCTGGTGTCCCTGGGCCTGATGCGCGGCGCGCCGGACAACATCACCGTGGTCGTCGTGAAGGTGCCGTCATGAGCTTGACCCTTAACCTTGTCATCCCCGGTTACGACATCGACGGCGAGATTGGCGAAGGCGCGATGGCCAGCGTGTACCTGGCGACCCAGCGTTCGCTGGAGCGCAAGGTGGCATTGAAAGTCATGGCGGCAGCCCTGGCCGCCGACCCGACGTTTTGCGAGCGTTTCCTGCGCGAAGGCAAGACCCTGGCGCGCTTGTCCCACCCGCACACGGTCACCATCCATGACATCGGCAACGTCGGTGAGCTGTATTACATGGCGATGGAATACCTGCCCAACGGCACGCTCAAGGAACGCATCGCCGCGGGCCTGACGCCGGAGCAGGGCCTGACCTACATTCGCCAGATCGCCTCGGCCCTTGGGTATGCCCACGGCTTGGGGTTGGTCCACCGCGACGTGAAGCCGGCCAACATCCTCTTTCGCGCCGACGGCACGGCGGTGCTGTCGGACTTCGGCATCGCCAAATCCCTGGACGACCGCACCCAGTTCACCCAAGCCGGTTTCGCCGTTGGCACACCGAGCTACATGAGCCCGGAACAGGCCCGTGGGCAAGACATCGACGGTCGCGCCGACCTGTACGCCTTGGGCGTGGTGCTCTATGAAATCCTCGTCGGCAAGTTGCCGTACACCGGCAACGATGCACTGTCCACGGCCCTGGCGCACCTGACCGAGCCCTTGCCGGAACTGCCGGTGCACCATGGCCGTTACCAGGACGTGCTGCGCAAGTTGCTGGCGAAGGATCCGGCGGAGCGTTTCCCGGATGCGGCGGCGCTGCTGCGGGCGCTGGATAACTTGCCGGAGCAATCGTCGGAAGCGACGCTGATCCGGCCGTTGTCGTTTGAACTGCCGGTCGTGCCGCCTGCGGTGGATGACCTGGCGGGCTTGACGCCCATGTCCATCGACATTCCCAGCGGCCCGGCTTACTCGCCGCCACAACCCAAGCCTGTGCCACCGCCGCTCAAGCCAACAGCGCAATCCACGGTTTCGGAGCAACGCAAGGGTCCGGTGTTTGCCCTCGCGGCTGTTGCGGTGGCCGTGGCGTTGGCGCTGGGTGGCGCGGGTTATTGGTGGTTGTCTGGCAATGACGGCAAAGAGATGAAAACGCCGATTGCCAAGACGACCTCGGCCAAGCCCCCGGAAGTCACCCCGCCGAAAGCCCCTGACGTACCTGCGGTCAAGCCGCCCGTGGCGACCGAGGCCGATGGCGGCCAGCGTCCGCTGCTGATGGCTGGCAAGAAAACTCTGTTCCAGCGCGTGCTCAGCAAACCGGGGGCCAAGTTGGCCGCCGAGCCTGGCGCTGCGCCGGGTAAGGCGTTGCCGGCGTTCTCCGTGCTGTACGTCTACCAGCGCAAGGACGTGGACGGCAGCGCCTGGGTGCGCGTCGGCGCCGCCACCGACGGGCGCAGCGACGGCTGGTTGCCCGCCGCTCAGGTCAGCGATTGGAAACAGAGCCTGGTGCTCAAGTTCACCGAGCGCTCCGGCCGTGCGCCGGTGATGTTCCTGCGTCAGCCCGGCGAAGTGGAAAAGCTACTGGCCAACCCGGCCGCCGCCAAAAACGCGTTGCTCAAAGCTCAGCAGAACCCCCAGGACGATCAGCAAGTGCTGGCTCTGGAGCCGGCCGCCAGCGCCGTGCCGCAGAATCAGTTCTATCTGCTGCCAATCTTCGATTCCCGCGAGAGCTTCGACGATAACGGACAGCCGGTGCAGTTGCTGAACGTGGCGTCCATCGACCCTGGCACCGCCCAAAAGGCTGCGACCAACACGCCGGTCACCGCCGCCAACGCCGACGCGTTCCGTACCGCCGTGGTGCTGGTGGTGGACACCACCGTGTCCATGCAGCCCTACATCGATCAGGTCCGTGACGTGGTGCATCAATTGCAGACTCGCATCGGCGAACGTGGCGAGCTTGATAGCGTCAGTTTCGGCATGGTGGGTTTTCGCAGCAGCATCAAGAAAACCCCAGGCCTGGAATACACCGCCAAGACCTTGATCACCTTGGAACAGGGCCGCGACCCGCAACGCTTCCTGGAGATGGCGCGGCAGGTCAAGGCATCTACCGTGTCGAGCCATTCGTTCAATGAAGATGCGTTTGCCGGTGTCATGGAGGCGGTGGAAGGGATGGACTGGTCCGGCTACGGCGGGCGCCTGATCCTGCTCGTCACCGACGCCGGTGCGCTGCGCAAGAACGACCCATTTGCCGCCACACAAATGAACGAGGCCGAAGTGCGCCAGGCGGCATTGGGCAAGCAAATCAAGATATACGCCCTGCACCTGCTCAGCGACGCCGGCAAGAAAACCCACGCCGGCGCACAGTCCCAGTACCGCACACTGACTGCCGACGCCAACCCGCAAATCGGTGACCTGTACATTGCGGTGCCGGGTGCCGACGTACGTAAGTTCGGTGATCGGGTCGACGAAATCGGCTCGGTGTTCGCCGACCTCGTCCACCAGGTGCGCAGCAACAAGCCGCAAAGCGTGCCGCTGCTCAGCGCCGCGCCGAGCCTGGCCGACAAATCGGCAGCGGTCGGCTACGCGATGCACATGGACTTCCTGGGGCGCAAAGCCGCCAGCCAGGCGCCGCAATTGGTCAGCGCCTGGACCGCCGACCGCGACCTGACCAACCCGGCGCTGCCGGCATTCCAGGTCTGCGTGATGCTGACCAAGCTGCAACTCAACGACCTGCAGCAATCGCTGAAGCTCATCGTCGACGCGGCCCGCAAAACCCAGAGCTCGCCCAAGGATTTCTTCCAGGAAATCGCCAGCGCCAGCGCCTATATGAGCCGCGACCCATCGGCCCTGCGCAAAGGCGGCAACCTCGCCACGGGTGGGATTCTCGGCGAGTACCTGGAAGGGCTGCCGTACCGCAGCAAATCGCTGAACATGACCCAGGATTTGTGGCTGTCGTTGAGCGTGGCCGAGCAGGAGGATTTCATCGACGAGCTGGAATCAAAGATCCGCCTCTACGAAACCTTCCACAACGACCTCGCCAATTGGGTGCGCTTCGGCGATGCCGAGCCGGGCGACGCCTTGTACCGCGTTCCGTTGTCGACGCTGCCGTGATGCTGAACCTGAGCGCAGTGCACAAGAGCCGGGGCGCCGGTGGCCAACGCTACAGCCTGGTGATTCCACGGCTGCAACTGCGCGCCGGTGAACAGCTGGCGGTGGTCGGTCCCAGCGGCTGCGGCAAGAGCACCTTGCTGGACTTGCTGGCGCTGGTGCTGGCGCCGGATCAGGCGGGGCAGTTCGACTTCACGCCGGCCAACGCGCCGCTGGACATCGCCAAACTGTGGCGCACGTCGCAACAAGGCACCTTGGCTGAGTTGCGCGGCCGCCACCTGGGCTATGTTCTGCAAACCGGTGGCCTGCTGGGCTTCCTGGACGTACGCGGCAACATCGCGTTGTCGCGCAAACTGCTGGGCTTGAAGGATGACGGCAGCGTGAAGCGCCTGGCCGGACAATTGGACATTGCCGATCAACTGGACAAGAAACCCGCGGATCTTTCCGTCGGCCAGCGCCAGCGGGTCAGTTGCGCCCGCGCCTTGGCCCATGGCCCGCGCCTGCTGCTGGCCGACGAACCGACCGCCGCCCTCGACCCGCTGAACGCCGAGCGCGTCATGCAGTTGTTGGTCACCCAGGCCCGCGAGCAGGGTGTCTGCTGTGTGGTCGCCACCCATGACGAGGCGCTGGCCCGCGCCAGCGGCTTGCAAGTGCTGCGCATCAGTTGCCGCCGCGATGCCGACGGCGGCGTCACCGCTACGCTCGGGGAGGCCTGCTGATGCGCGGCGCGCTGGTGGCTTCCCTGGCCTGGCAGGATTACCGCAACGACGCTTGGCTGTCGGCGTGTTCGGTGCTGGCGTTGGTGGCCGTGGTGGCGCCGTTGCTGGTGCTGTTTGGCCTGAAGTTCGGCCTGGTCAGCAGCCTGACCGAGCGTCTGGAACGTGACCCGGCTACCCGGGAAATCATCCCGTTGGGCGGTGGCCGTTTCAGTGCCGCCTTCGTCGAGCAATTGGGACAGCGCAGCGACGTCGCCTTCGCCTTGCCGCGCACCCGACAGATCGCGGCCACGGCGGATCTGAGCAGCGAGGCTGCCGCCGTCACGGTCGAGATGATTCCCACGGCCGCTGGCGACCCTTTGTTCGATCGCCTGCCGGTACCGCAGGGCTTGGATCAAGTGGTGCTCAGCCAGACCGCCGCCGAGAAACTCGGCGCCAAGGCCGGTGATTGGTTGCAGGCCGGTTTCGGCCGGCAAGTGGCCGGTCGCAGCGAGGCGCAGCGCACTCGCGTGCAGGTGATGCATGTGCTGCCACTGGAAGCCTTCACCCGGGACGGCCTGTTTGCCCCGCTGGCGTTGCTGGAGGCCGCCGAGGATTACCGCGACGGCCGTGCCGTGCCCGCGTTCGGCTGGCCGGGCGATGCAGTGGGCGAGGTTGGGCAGCGGGTCTATCCGGCGTTTCGCCTGTACGCGCGCAACCTTGGTGATGTCGAGCCGCTGCGCCAGTACTTCGCCGGGCAGAACCTGTTGGTGTCGACCCAGGCCCAGACCATCGCACAGGTGCAATCGTTGAGCCGCAACCTGTCGATCGTGTTCTGGATCATCGCCGGGTTGGCGTTGGCCGGCGGGTTCGCAGCGATTTTTGCCGGGGCCCTGGCAGCGGTGGAGCGCAAGCGTCGGGAGCTGTCGGTGCTGCGCCTGCTGGGCGTGTCCACGGCGGCGCTGTTGTTGTTCGTGGTGTTGCAGGCGCTCTACAGCGCCACGTTTGCGGCCCTGCTGAGCGCCGGGCTGTATGGCCTGGCGCAGTCGGGCCTCAATTATTTATTTGCGCAGATGCCCGGCGAGTACGCCAGCCATCTGCTGGTGCGTCATTACACCTTGGCCCTGGTGGCCGTGCTCGGCATCAGCGCCGTCGCGGCGGCGTGTGGCGGCTGGCGGGTGGCGCGCATCCAGGCATGTGAAGGAATTCGCGATGTATAAGTTATTGGGCGCCGCCGTGGCGCTGAGCCTGGCCGGTCTGGTCTGTGCCGATGAAGGCACGGACAAGCTGGACAACCCCAAGCCGTTGCCCGACGACGTCAGCCTGCCGCTGCCGTGTGAAGGGCAAATGGTGTTTCGCTACGTCTACATTCTTGCCCAAGGGACCCTGGACGACCGCGAGATCAGCCTCGGCTACCCGTTCAGCGAAGGCGAGGCCGGCTACCAGCAGTCGTTCATTTCCGGCTACCGGCGTGACTTCATCAATGGCCAGTTCACCCTCAAGGATTTGCCCAAGGATTGGAACAAGACCATCACGCCGTTGATGCCCAAGACCGACGCCAAGACGCCGCTCAAGCCGATGCTGTACTTCATCGGCAAATACGAAGTCACCGCTCGCCAGTACGCTCAGGTCATGGCCCAGGCGCAATCCCTGGCCAGCGGCGAGCCGGCGCCGGCCTGCGAAGCCTTGCAAGCCGAGTTGCCCCAGGGTATGGCCGGGCGCTTGCCGAAGGTGAAACTGTCGAAATTCGAGGCCGAGCGCTTTGCGGCGGTGTACAGCGCCTGGCTGATGAAATACCACAAGGACCTGCTGCCAGTGAGCGGTCGCGGCGCATCCGCCGAAGACGGCGGCCTGGGCTTCGTGCGTCTGCCCACCGAAGTGGAGTGGGAATTCGCCGCCCGAGGTGGGCAAGCTGTGAGCCGTCAGGACCTGGAAGGGCGCTTGTTCCCCCGGCGCCTTGAAGGCAGTGAAAGCGACGGGCCGCTGGCCGATTGGGCAGTGTTCAACCAAGTCGCCGGCGGCACGGGCCAAGCGGCGCGTTTGATGCCCATCGGCACCAAGTTGCCGAACCCCATCGGCCTGTTCGACGTGGTGGGCAACGCCGCCGAAATGGTCCAGGAATCATTCCAACTGGTGCACGCCGGTCGCCGTCAGGGCGCCTATGGCGGCTTCGTGGTCAAGGGCGGCAACTACCTGGAAGGCGAGGGCACGTTGTTCACCGGCATGCGCCGCGAGTACCCGTTGTTCGCCGCGGACGGCACCGAGCAAAACAACGAAACCACCGGTTTCCGTGTGGCTGTCGGCGCGTTGTCGGCGCCGCGTTCGCGCTACAAGGAACTGTTCGCCCAGTGGCAGAAAGAGGGCCGGCTCGCGTCCCTGACCGACGCCATCGACGACGCCGAAGACCCGACCAAGCGCCTGGACAGCATCATCGCCGCCAGCGCCGACCCGCGCCTTCAAGCGGAGTTGGGCCTGGTCAACGAAGAGCTCAAGCGCAACGTCTCGCTCATCGCCCAACAGCGCGAGGAAGCGGCGGGCAACTTGATCCAGTCTTCGGCCCTGGTGGCCGAGACCATCAACAACTACAACATTCGCCTGACCAACCTGCAGAACAGTCGGCAGGCGGCCCTGGATGCCAAGGACGACGCCAGCGCCACGCTGTTTGCCACGGCCATTGAAAATGGTCGCAGTGCGCTGGACGGCGCGGTGGCGATCTACATCGACAACCTGGCGACCGGCACGCGCTACACCGATGCCGTGATCCAGGCGCAATTGCAGCGCATCAAGGAAGAGCTTGAGCGCAAACCGGTACTGGGCAAGAGCCTGGTGGCGCGTGCAATGTTATTCGTTCGCCATGTCGGGGATTATCGTCAGCAGAAACGAGCCGACCCGGCGGCGATATTGAAGCAATTGCTCGCATCGAGCGCTCAGCGGTCTTGAGTGTTCGTTGTCAGCGAGCTTGGAAGGGACTCAGGCGGCGATGGGGCCGTGCTGAGCTGGTCAAAACTTAAACGAGAACACAACTATGCTTTTCTCCCGTAAACCTTTTGCTTCGGTTTCCAAGCGTCATTTGCTGATGGTTGCTGTGGGCTTCAGCACCGTACTGACTGGCTGCGCTTCGTCGCCGACGTCCAAGGTCGCTTCGAGCACCAAGGTCGAGTACTACCCCAACTGCTACGAGCCGGTGCAGCACCTGCGCTCCACCGAAGGGAACATGACCAAGTCGGTCGTCACCGGCGCAGCCGTCGGTGCCGTCGGTGGTGCGCTGCTGGGCGCCTTGACCGCCGACAAGGAAGACCGTGGCCGTAACGCCGCCATCGGTGCCGCGGGCGGCGCCTTGGCCGGTGGCGCTACCGGTTACTACACCGAGCGCCAGAAGCAGATCGCCGATGACAACATGCGCATCGCCTCCTACGCCGCCGACGTCAGCAAGAGCGCTTCGGACATCGACCGCAGCACCGCCTACGCCAAGGCGTCGCAACAGTGCTACCAGAACGCGTTCAGCAAACTGGTCGCCGACCGCAAGGCCAAGACCGTCAACGACACCGAAGGCCGCAAGCGCCTGGCGGAAATCGTTGCCGGCCTGAAAGAATCCAATGACCTGATCGTCGCGGTGAACGGCAAGGCTTCCGAAGACCTGAACAACTACACCCAGGCCTACGAGAAGGACCTGCAGCAAGTGGGTGTGCAGCGTACTGACGTGGTGACCGTGGCCACTGCTGACACCACGCAGGTTGTGGCGGCGCAGACCAGCACCAAGACCAAGAAAATCGTGAAGCCGGCGAAAAAGAAAGAACTGCCAGCCGTGCCGAAAGAAGCGGTCGCCACCGAGAAAACCCTGCAGACCGCCAAGGCCAAGCAGGATGAAAGCAAGCAGGTTGCCAGCGCGGGTACTACGCAGGTGAACAGCATGTGCAAAAACCCGGACCTGGGCGACTGGGCTCCGGTGCCTTGCCCGAATGTTTGATCGGGGGCATATCCGTTGCTGCGGTGATGGCGGCTGGCGGTTTCGCCCTTACGGCGACTCACTTTTTTTCAGACGCCAAAAAAAGTAAGCAAAAAAGGCTTGGCCCCACCACTCGGTGCCTCGCCTAGGCTCGGCATGCCCTCACTCCGGCATTGCTCCGTGGGCCCGCCGCGAAGGGTCATCCATGACCCAGCGCGGCTAACCCGGCATCCATGCCGGGTTGCCCACTCCACAATGCCTGCGCTCGGCCATCGTGGTTAACGGGGCCCGTAGATCAAAAGCCAAGCCGAGGCGGCCTTGAAGCCGACCTGGCTCTCGGTGGGACCGCGTTTCCCCTGTGGGAGCGAGCTTGCTCGCGAAGGCGGCCGTTCAGCTTGCATCGATAGCGACTGATCGACCGCTTTCGCGAGCAAGCTCGCTCCCACATTTGTTTTGTGGTGACTGAAATATTTGCGACAACCCCGATCCCTTGTGGGAGCGAGCCCGCTCGCGAAGGCGTCGGTTCAGCTTGCCACTATGTCCGTCCTATCCCTTGGCTGCAGACGCCGCCACCCCCTTCGTCTCCAAATGATCCAACGCGCGCTCGACCAACAACTGAACCCCATCGGCCATACGGCTGATCGCCAGGGCGATGCAGCGGCGTGATTCATCGATGTCGTCGGCCAGGTCGGCGGCGATGGTGCTGATGGAGAGCAGGTCTTCGGAGGCGTTGGCGAGCAGTGTTTCGGTGTCGATGTGGGGGGAGACGATGAAGAGCTGGTCTTTATCGGGTTCAGGCGGTGAGGCGGGGTGGGGCTTTAGGTAGTAGTCGAGGGCGCGGGTGGTGGCGTCTTCGAGGCGTTTTTCTTCAAGTTTTTCGACGCGGGATTTGTGTTCGTTTTGCGGGGGATTTGGAGTTGCCTTGAACATAGTGAAGCTCCTGAGAGATGGAGCCGACACCCTTCGATTGCACTTCGAAAAAAGGTGGCAGCTGTACGTAGGTGTGCAAGACCGGTCTCAGGTACCCGGCAGACCCGAAGGTCTCCCACGCGCAGCCGCCATAACGATCGGCGAGCATAGAAAAATGCTCGACGAATAGCCATAACCGAATGCACCTGAGATCGGACTTGCACGTCCGTGTCACCGTTTTTTGCGATGACGAATAGAGGTTAGCCGCGCTCGGTTGCCCTGCCTAGTTCATGAACAGCCCGGTGTTTTGAAGGAAATCTCCGACGGGTCTGAAGGCCATGGAATGCCCCTTCTAAACATGACTTGGCAGTCATCGTGCGCAAAATGCGGGCGATCTTCCTTAAACCGGATTCGATGATGGCGTTCCGCTGGGGAAACGATAAACTGCGCCAGCCGTTCATTTTTCTCACGAGGCTGTGCCAATGAAATTTCGTTTCTTGCTGTGGATGCTGGGGTGGTTGATGGGCAAGGCCAGCCGCACCAATCCAGCCTTCCAACAACAGCTGGGCGACAAGGAGCTGGTGTTCCAGCTGCAAACCCTGGACGGCAAGATCGCTCGGTATTTCACCGTGAAGAACCAGCGCATCACCAGCCAGTCGGGTGTTTATCCAACGCCGGCCTTCGCCATCGCGTTCAAGGACGCTGCCTATGGCTTTGCCACGATGCAGGCGAAGAACAAGCAACTGGCGTTCATGACCGGGATCCAGGACAAGTCGATCCAGATCAAGGGTAATCCGGCGCTGGTGATCTGGTTTCAGGGGTTGATGAAGTATTTGAAGCCGAGGAAGGCTAAAGCCTAGTGGATGATTGTGGCGAGGGGATTTATCCCCGCTGGGCTGCGAAGCAGCCCTAAAACCTGACTCCTCGGTTATGCAGGCTTACCGCAGTTAGCCTTTTTGGGTCTGCTGCGCAGTCCAGCGGGGATAAATCCCCTCGCCACAGAAGCTCAACTGCCTGGGCCAGTCATCAATGGCTGAACTGCGAAGCCAATTCCCGCAGTAGCACCTCGGCTTCAAGCACCTTGCTCACCACATCATTGGCCTTTTCCCGAGTCAGCCCAACGCGTTCGAGCAGGGCATCGGGGATGTCCTCATCCGGTCCGGAGCCGATGCTGCGTGAGCGCAGCAGGCGTACGGCCAGGCACACCAGGTTCGGGTAGGCGGCGTATTCGCCGTCGTAGTGGGGGTCGTGCTGGAAGCGCAGGGCGGTGGCCAGTTCGTCGGGCATGTCCCAGTAGCGCATCAGCCAGGCGCCGATCTGCTCGCGGCTGATGCCCAGCAGGTGTTGCTCCACATAGCTGTGGCACAGGTGCGGGTTGACTTCCAGGTGCCGGCAGATCAAGGAGAAATGCGGCGGGAAGACGTGGGCCAGCAGCAGGTAGCCAAAGTTGTGCAGCAAGCCCGACAGGTAGGTCAGGCCGCCCTCCGGGCGCTGGGCGCGTGGCATGGCGCGGGTCAGGCCTTCGATGACGGCGGCGGTGTAGATCGATTGCTGCCAGTACGGCGTGGTGTGTTGCGGGTGGTCCTTGGGCAGGCTCAGGGTCTTGCCCAGGGCCAGGCCCAGCGCCAGGTTGATCACCAGGTCGAAGCCCAGCACCCGGACGATGGCGTCTTCCACCGAGCGGATCTTGCCCGGCGATGCGTAATACGGCGATGCGGCCCAGCTCACCACTTGGGCGGCCAGTGCGGGGTCGGTTTCGACCACGCCGGTGATGTCGTCGATGGTGGCGTCAGGGTCGACCCGCAGCTTGATGATTTTTTGCGCGGTTTCGGCCAGCGGCGGGATCTCGATGGTCTCTTCCAGCCGTTGCTGGATACGCCGGGCGGTGAATGCCTGGACGGCTTGGGTGATTTCCTTGCGGTCGTCATCCGGGCGGTCCAGGTTCGGGGAGATATTGCCCAAGGGTTCGCCAAACGTCGCGGCGCTGGCCTTGGTGAGCATGGTCTTGAAGGCTTCGCTGGTGACTTCCAGCAGCAGCCCCGGCTCGCCTGAGTTGATCAGCAGCTTGGGCTCGCGCAGCAAGCCTTCTTCGTACAGGCATGGCGAGCTGGTCAGCGCGGGTAGGCCCGGCAGGAGGCTTAGGCTGTGCTTGCCCAGCATTCGCTCCAGGCGCTCGGTCGGCACCGCCGTGAGTTTACGGCCAGTGAGTTCGGCCAGACGGTTGAGGTCCAGCAACTGATTTTGTGGAAACAGGACCATGAGCGCGCCGACGGCATCGTGCAGCAGCACGGCTTGCACTTTGCGAGCAGGATTCAGGCCCGGTCGCTCGATGATTTCGTCGAAGGCGATGCCCAGTTTTTCGAGCAATTGCCGAATAACAGACGGAGCGTGCGGGGTTACGGGGACGAGGGCAGCTTCGGTCATGGTCGGTGTCCGTATTCTACAAGTGGGTCAGTATAACCAGCTTGTCCAGAAGGCGCGTCCAGAAAACTGAGCGCGTGCTCACACTTGGCCGTATTGCTGCCCATGGCGCAGCCAGCGATCCAGCAGCGGGCTCACATGGTCGGGCCAGCGCTCCAGCAGCGCCTGGGCGGCGTCGCGAACCGCCGGGAGCAGGTCGGCGTCGCGCATCAGGTCGGCCACCTTGAATTGAAGCAGACCGGTCTGGCGCGTGCCGAGCATTTCGCCTGGGCCGCGCAGTTCGAGGTCTTTTTCGGCGATCACGAAACCATCATTGGTTTCGCGCATGATCCCCAGGCGCTGGCGCCCGATCTGTGACAGCGGCGGGTGATACAGCAGCACGCAATGGCTGGCGGCACTGCCCCGGCCGACCCGGCCGCGCAGCTGGTGCAACTGCGCCAGGCCCAGGCGCTCGGGGTTTTCGATGATCATCAAGCTGGCGTTGGGAACATCGACGCCGACCTCGATCACGGTGGTGGCGACCAGCAGTTGCAGGACGCCGGCCTTGAACTCGGCCATGACCGCCGCTTTTTCGGCAGGCTTCATGCGGCCGTGGATCAGCCCGACTTTCAACTCGCCGAGGGCGGCGGTGAGGTCTTCAAAAGTAGTCTCGGCTGCCTGGCAGGTCAGCTCTTCCGACTCTTCGATCAGGGTGCACACCCAATAGGCTTGCCGGCCTTCGGCGCAGGCGCTGCGTACGCGCTCGATCACTTCGACCCGCCGGGTGTCGGTGACCAGCACGGTATTGACCGGCGTGCGACCGGGAGGCAGTTCGTCGAGGATCGAGGTGTCGAGGTCGGCGTAGGCGCTCATCGCCAGGGTCCGTGGGATCGGCGTCGCGGTCATGATCAACTGATGCGGGCACATGCGCCCGCCGACGCCTTTCTGCCGCAGGGCCAGGCGCTGTTGGACGCCGAAGCGGTGTTGTTCGTCGATGATCACCAGGGCCAGGTTCTTGAACTGCACTTCGTCTTGGAACAGAGCGTGGGTGCCGACCACCATCGGCGCGCCCTCGGCGATTTGCGCGAGGGCGGCGGCGCGGTTCTTGCCCTTGAGCTTGCCGGCCAGCCAGGCGACTTCGATGCCCAGAGGTTCGAGCCAGCGCTGGAAGGTGATGAAATGTTGCTCGGCCAGGATCTCCGTGGGCGCCATCAAGGCCACTTGATAACCGGCCTCCAACGCTTGCAGCGCGGCGAGGGCGGCGACCACGGTCTTGCCGGCGCCGACGTCGCCCTGGATCAGCCGCAGCATCGGCTCTGGCTGGCTCAGGTCGTAGGCGATTTCGTTGCCGACCCGCTGCTGCGCGCCGGTGGGGGTGAAACCGAGGTTGGCCAGGTAACGGGCCGGCAGCTTCGTCGCCTTGGGCATGGCCGGGGCGCGCAGCGAGCGCAGGCTTTCGCGCAGGCGTTGCTGGGACAGTTGATGGGTCAGCAGTTCTTCAAAGGCAAGGCGATGCTGGGCCCAGTGATGTCCGAGAGCGAGCTCTTCCACATCTGCATCGGCGGGCGGGTGATGCAGATAGCGAATCGCGTCGGCCAGTGGCGCGAGCTGATAGTCCCGGGCCAACTCCTTGGGCAGCCAGTCCGGCAGGCTGGTGGGGCCGAGCATTGTCAGGGTCTGCTGGCAGAGTTGGCGCAGGCGCTGTTGGGTCAGGCCTTCGGTGAGCGGGTAGACCGGCGTCAGGGTTTCCGCGACGGGCGGCGGTTCGTCGCCGGTGATGGCGCGGTATTCCGGATGATAGATCTCCAGCCCCGAGGCTCCGGGCCGCGCCTCGCCGTAGCAGCGCACGCGGGTGCCACGCTTGAGGCCTTCCTTTTGCGCATTGCTGAAATGATAGAAACGCAGACTGAGCCCGCCGGTGCCGTCCTGCAGGCGCACCACCAGGCTACGACGCCGGCCCATGACCACGTCGGCGCCGCTGACGGTGCCTTCCACCACTGCATCCTGTCCAGGCCGCAAATGGCCGATGGGCACCACGCGGGTGCGATCCTGATAACGCAGCGGCAGGTGGAACAGCACGTCCTGGAGGGTTTCCAGGCCGACCTTGGCCAACTTTTCGGCCATGGCTTCACCGACACCCTTGAGTGCCGTGACCGGCACTTTCGACAGCTCAGTCATGGCCACGGCTTACTTGGCGGCGGGCGGCTTGGCCACGGAACACAGGCGGATCGAGTCGGCGAGGATCTCGATGGCCTTGGGTCGCGGGAAGCTGGCGCGCCAGGCAATGGCAACGGTGCGGAACGGCACGGGCGCTATCAATGGGCGGACTTCGATCACGCCGGGGGAGTAATGATGGCTGTCCACCGCCGACAGCGGCAGGATGGAAATGCCCAGGCCGGAAGCAACCATGTGGCGAATGGTTTCCAGAGAGCTGGATTCCACCGTGGTGTGCTTGGCACCTTCGCTGCCCTTGGTCAGCGTCGGGCAGGCTTCCAGCACCTGGTCGCGGAAGCAGTGGCCTTCGCCCAGCAACAACAGGCTCTTGTCGTTGAGCAGACCGGCGTCGATGGTTTTTTTCTGGGTCCAGGGATGCTGGGCCGGCATCAGGACGTAGAACGGCTCGTCGTAGAGCGGCAGGGTCAGGACATCGGCTTCGTTGAACGGCAGGGCGATGATGATTGCGTCCAGCTCGCCGTTGCGCAGCTTGTCGCGCAGCACGTGGGTGAAGTTTTCTTCGATGTACAACGGCATCTGCGGGGCGACCCGGTGCAGTTGTGGAATCAGGTGCGGAAACAGGTACGGGCCGACGGTGTAGATCGCGCCGACTTTCAATGGGGCGGTCAGCTGGTTCTTGCCGGCCTGGGCCAGCTCGCGAATGCCCTGGGCCTGTTCCAGGACCTTTTGCGCCTGGGCCACGATGCCTTCACCGACCGGGGTCAGGCGCACCGCGCTTTTGCTGCGCTCGAAAATAAGCACACCGAGTTCGTCTTCAAGCTTTTTCACACCCACCGACAGTGTCGGCTGGCTGACATGGCAACGCTCGGCCGCATGGCCGAAATGCTGCTCTTGGGCGAGGGTCACGATGTAGCGTAATTCTGTGAGGGTCATGGCGAAACGTCCGTGAAGTTGCGAGCCAAGCATACCGGCTGCAATCGATAGACGCACGTTATCAGACTGGAGGCGCGCGGCGACACTGTCGAATGTCTGATGTGGCGAGGGGATTTATCCCCGTTGGGCTGCGAAGCGGCCCCAAGAACAGGATTGGCGACGGGAAAGCCGGGGGGCATGTCAGCTTTTTTAGGGCCGCTACGCGCCCCAGCGGGGATAAATCCCCTCGCCACAAATAAGAAGCCCCTGAAACAGGGGCTTGCAATTAGAGGTCAGCGCCGGCGCTTGTCGATGGAGTACAGGAACGGCGCCGTCAGCTCGACCGTGCCGTTGGTCAGCAGGTCGGCCGGTGGCTTGGGCAGCGGTTGGGCGCGACGGATCATGTCCAGGGTGGCCCGGTCCAGATCGGCGTTGCCTGACTTGCCCACCAATTCGAAGGACAACACGTTGCCTTCGGCATCCACCACGAACCGCAGGCGGTTCATGCCTTCCTTGCCGCGTGCCTGGGCGCTGGCCGGGTACTTCTTGTATTTGCCCAGGTGCGCCAGCAGTGTGCCTTGCCAGCTCGCCTTGGCCGCCATTTGCGCGGGCGACGGGCCTGGGGCCGGTTGTGCGGACTTTTCGGTCGGCGCCTGGGTGGGCTGAGTGTCGGCGGGCTTTTGCTCCGACGGCGTTTCCTTCGGCGGCTCCGGTTTTTTCTCCACCGGCTTGGGCTTGGGCGGCTGGGGCTTCGGCTTGGGCTTGACCGGCTTGGGCACGGCGATTTCCGCCTTCGGTGCTTCGGCCAGTTTTGGCAATGGCAGCTCTTCCACCGGCTCCGGAGGCGTCGGCGGTGTGACGACTTTCGGCGGTGCAGGCGGTGGCGGGGCAGGAACTGGCGCCAGCTCGACCATCATCGCCTGGGGCGGCAATTCGAGGGGCGGACGCGTCGTCCAGTTCAGCGCCAGCGCGATGGCAAGCGCGTGCACGCCCAGCACCACGGCGAGGCTACCGCTGTAACGCGTCAGTTTTTGGCGCGTCGTGATCATTTCTTCGGCGCCGTCTCGAGTCCGACCAGGCCGACCTTCAAGTAACCGGCGCCGCGCAGGGCGTCCATCACGCTCATCAGGTCGCCATAGTCCACGCCTTTGTCGGCCTGGAAGAAGATCGTCGTGTCTTTCTTGCCCTGGGTCTTGGCATCGAGGGTCGGGCCGAGGCTCTCGACCTTGATTTCCTCTTCGCCCAGGAACAGGCGCTGGTCCGCCTTGACGCTCAGGAACACCGGTTTCTCGGGCCGTGGCGACGGCTTGGCCGTGGACGCGGGAAGGTCAACCTTGATGTCCACGGTGGCGAGCGGGGCGGCCACCATGAAGATGATCAACAGCACCAGCATCACGTCGATGAACGGCGTGACGTTGATTTCGTGGTTCTCGGCCAGATCGTCGTCTGCGCCTTCTTTCAAATGCAGGCCCATGGCCGATTACCCCACTTTCACCATGTGTGGTTGCGAGCCACGCTCGGGCGGCAGGTGATCGAGGTCGCGACTGACCAGCAGCAGGACTTCGGCCGAAGCGTCGGAAACCTGGGCCTTGTAGCCGGCGATGGAGCGGGCGAAGACGTTGTAGATAACCACCGCCGGGATGGCCGCGACCAGGCCCAATGCGGTCGCCAGCAAGGCCTCGGCGATACCGGGGGCAACGACGGCAAGGTTGGTGGTCTGGGTCTTGGCGATGCCGATGAAGCTGTTCATGATCCCCCACACGGTGCCGAACAGGCCGACGAACGGCGCAGTGGAGCCGATGGTGGCGAGCACGCCGGTGCCGCTGCTCATGTTGCGACCGCAGGCCGCGACCAGGCGCTCGAGGCGGAAGCTCACGCGCTCCTTGATGCCCTCCTTCTCGCGGCTGTTGGCCGACAGGCGCATTTCTTCGAGCGCATCGTGGACCAGCAGGTTGGCGAGTGTGCCTTCCTTGCCGGCGGTGGCACTGGCTTCCTTGAGAGTGGTGGCTTTTTTCAGCGCGGCGATTTCACCCCGCAGGCGACGCTTGGCGCCAAGCAGTTCAAAGCCCTTGGCGATCCAGATCGTCCAAGTGATGATCGAGGCGATGGCCAGGCCGATCATCACGGCTTTGACGACCACGTCGGCGTTTTTGTACATGCCCCACGGCGACAGGTCGTGGGCCATGCCCAGGGTATTGTCGGCTTCGAGCACTTGAGGCGCCTCGGCCTCGACGGCCTGGCTCGGATCGGTGGCCACGGGCGTTGCAGCAGGTGCGGCCGGGTCCGCCGGTGCCTGGGTGGCAGCAGGCGTGGTGGCGGGGGTCGATGCGGGCGTCTGCGCATCAGCGAAGGCGGCGCTCGGCGCCAGCATCAGACTGAGCAGCAAGGCTGCCACGGCGCCCCAGGCGCGGGGTCGGTTGGTTGGCGAAGCGGAAGAGAAAGAACGTGTCATGCTGGCCGGACCTGAGAATAAAAGAAGGTTGATGTTCTTCCAGGCCTCGTGAGGCCGAGAACAAAAGTGGCGAGCATTATTGCAAGTAATTCTTGTTAACAAAAGTAATACAGTAACTTTTTTTGCTTCATGGCTAGCCGCTCGTCCAATGCGAAGGCTAGTCTGCGGCTTTCCCAGAGGAGTTCTTGATGTCCGCGCCTTCTGTTTTGATCGCCGGTTGTGGCGATATAGGCGGCCGCCTGGCGAGCCAGCTCGTGGCCGAACATTGGCGGGTCCATGGCTTGCGGCGTACGGTTTCGAACCTGCCGGCCGGGGTTGTCGGAGTCGCGGGGGACCTGTTCAGTGCGCAGTGTCCCGTCGACTGGCCTGTGGGGTCGTTGGATTATCTGGTGTACAGCGCCGCCGCTACCGATCATGACGAGGCGGGCTATCGTGCCGCTTATGTCGAAGGGTTACAGCATGTGTTGGGCTGGCTGGAACAGCATGGCCAGCGGCCCAAACGATTGCTCTTTGTGTCCAGCAGCAGCGTGTATGGACAGCAGGGCGGGGAGTGGGTGGACGAAAGCTCGCCCACCGAGGCGGGCGGTTATTCCGGGCGAGTGATGCTGGAAGCCGAGCAGGTGGCACTCGACAGCGGCATCCCGGCCAGTCGCATACGCCTGACCGGCATCTACGGACCGGGGCGGGAATGGCTGCTGAGCCAGGTGCGCCAAGGCTATCGCGTGGTGATCGACCCGCCGCTCTATGCCAACCGCATCCACGCCGACGATGCCGCCGGCCTGCTGGCGTTTCTGCTGAAAGCTGATCATCAGGGCAAGACGCTGGAAGACTGCTACATCGGCGTCGATGACACCCCCGCGCCGCTGGCCGAGGTGGTGGGTTGGTTGCGTGACTACATGGGCGTTACCGAATGGGCCGACGACGCCAGCGTGCGCCGCGCCGGCAGCAAGCGCTGCAGCAACGCCCGGGCCAAGGCGTTGGGCTGGACGCCGCGTTATCCGAGCTTTCGCGAGGGGTATGCGGCGATTCTGGAAAGTCGTTGCTGATTCGCCTGACAGCCCCAAACCAACTGTGTGAGCGAGCTTGCTCGCGATGAGGCCCTAACAGTCAACATCAAGGTTGACCGTTACACCGCCATCGCGAGCAAGCTCGTTCCCACAGGGGGCACACCGGGTTATCGCTTTTCAAGCACCCATTTGCGATCACCCGGCGTGAACGATGGCATTTCATCCGCCAGCGCCGCGTTCACGGTCTGGAAGATTTCCAGTTTCTTGCCGTCGCGGGAAAAAATCCAAGTGTTGCCCTGACCGTTCTGTTGCAGCCAGATGTTGTCGTTGCCACCGCTCATGGAGGCGCAGTCGCCGGCCAGGCACAAGGCGTAGCGATCAGTGCCCGGCAAGCCGCTGACTTGACCATCGGGCTGGAATTGCACGGTGGCGCCCTGGCCAGGCCCTTCGGCGATGTTCCAGATGCCGCCGAGATAAGCCGAATACAGGGCGCGCTCGAAACTGGCGCCAATCGGCGCGCCTTCCGGTACCTGTACTTGGGCGCGGTCGAACACTTGCTGTGGTTCGTTTTCGGTGGCGGCCTGGCTCAACTGGTCGCCGTCGCGCTTGAGTTCGCTGGCCGAGCTGCCGTAGAAGTCGACTTTCCAGGCGCCGTCTTCTTCGCCCTGCAACTTGCCTTCGACATTCTCAAAACCATTGGTGTAACGCGCCTGGCCAGCCCGGGTGTTGACGTCCCATTCCAGGTTCGGGCCATAGGCCTGCAATGCTTCGCGAAGCGGGCCGCCTTTGGCGGCAGCGTCGATGGCGGCCTGGTTGATCCAGGTGCCGCTGATGTCACGGTCTGCAGGGTCGCTGGCGCAGCCGCCCAGGAGCAGGGCGAGCAGGGAGAAAGCAAGCGCTTTGCGCATGGTGGAATCCTTTCAGAACGAAAACGGCGCAGCGGGAAAGGCTGCGCCGGGCGTTTTACTCGATGACCAGGATGGCATCCATCTCGACCTGGGCGCCTTTTGGCAAGGCAGCCACGCCAATGGCAGCGCGGGCAGGGTAAGGCTGGTCGAAATACTTGCCCATGATCTCGTTGACCTTGGCGAAGTGGCTCAGGTCGGTGAGGAAGATGTTGAGCTTGACGATGTCCTTGAACGAGCCGCCGGCAGCTTCGGCCACGGCTTTCAGGTTCTCGAACACTTGCACGGTCTGGGCTTCGAAGCCCTCGACCAGCTCCATGGTTTTCGGGTCCAGCGGGATTTGCCCCGACATGTAAACGGTGTTGCCCGCCTTGATCGCCTGGGAATAAGTACCGATGGCGGCCGGGGCCTTGTCGCTGGAGATAACGGTCTTGGTCATTCATGACTCCTTGTAATGAGGGCGAGTGAGACGCTATGCGCGCATGCGAGTGATGCGGATGACCCCTGTCAGGGCGCGCAGTTTCTTGATCACGCGGGCCAGGTGTACGCGGTCGTGCACGCTGACCACCAGTTGGACGACGCTGATGCGACCGTCGCGTTCGTCCATGCTGATTTTCTCGATGTTGCCGTCGGCGGCGTTGACGCTGCTGGCCAGCAGTGCGATCAGGCCGCGCTGGTGCTCCAGCTCGACGCGCAGTTCGACATTGAATTCGCCGGTGACATCCTTGGCCCACGAAAGCTGGATGCATTTTTCTGGGTTGTGGCGGATTTCGCTGATATTGCGGCAGTTGTCCAGGTGCACCACCATCCCTTTGCCGGCGGACAGATGGCCGACAATCGGATCGCCAGGAATCGGCGTACAACACTTGGCGTAACTGAGGACCAGGCCTTCGGTGCCGCGAATCGCCAGCGGACCTTCAGGGCTCGGCAATTGTTCGCCTTCGCCGAGCAGTCGGCGGGCGACGACGTAGGCCATGCGATTGCCCAAACCGATGTCCTCGAGCAGATCTTCGATCAATTCGAGACGGTATTCGTGGAGCATGACCTGTACGCGCTCGGCCGGGATCTTGTCCAGGGAACTGTCGAAGCCGTTCAGTACCTTGTTCAGCAGGCGTTCGCCCAGGCTGATGGACTCGGAGCGACGTTGCAGCTTCAGCGCATGGCGGATATGCGTGCGGGCCTTGCCGGTGACCACAAAGTTGAGCCACGCCGGGTTGGGGCGCGCGCCGGGGGCGCTGACGATTTCCACCGTGGAGCCGCTTTGCAGCGGTTCGGACAACGGTGCCAGGCGACGATTGATGCGACAGGCAATGCAGCTGTTGCCGACGTCGGTGTGCACGGCGTAGGCGAAATCCACCGCTGTGGACCCTTTGGGCAGCTCCATGATCCGGCCCTTGGGCGTGAAGACGTAGACCTCGTCCGGGAACAGGTCGATCTTCACGCTCTCGATGAATTCCAGGGAATTGCCGGCCCGTTGCTGCATTTCCAGCACGCCTTTGACCCACTGCCGCGCGCGGGCGTGAGTGCTCTTGGGTTGCTCGTCGCCACTGGATTTGTACAACCAATGGGCGGCGATGCCGTTGTTGGCCATCTCTTCCATTTCACGGGTGCGGATCTGGATTTCGATCGGTACGCCGTGCATGCCGAACAGCGTGGTGTGCAGCGACTGGTAACCGTTGGCCTTGGGAATCGCGATGTAATCCTTGAAGCGCCCAGGCAGCGGTTTGTACAAATTATGGACAGCACCCAGCACGCGGTAGCAGGTATCGACCTTGTCGACGATGATCCGGAACGCATAGACGTCCATGATTTCGTTGAAGGCCCGGCGCTTGCCGCGCATTTTCTTGTAGATGCCGTACAGGTGTTTCTGCCGCCCGCTGACTTCGCCTTCGATGCCGTCGATGGCCAGACAGTGGCTCAGGGACTCTTCGATCTTGTTGACGATTTCCTTGCGATTGCCCCGGGCGCGCTTGACGGCCTGGTTGATGCGCGCCGAACGCATCGGGTGCATCGCCTTGAAACCCAGGTCCTCGAACTCGATGCGAATTGCGTGCATGCCCAGGCGATTGGCGATGGGTGCGTAGATTTCGAGGGTTTCCTTGGCGATTCGCCGGCGTTTCTCGCCGGACAGCACTTCCAGCGTGCGCATGTTGTGCAGGCGGTCGGCGAGCTTGACCAGGATCACGCGGATATCGCGGGCCATGGCCATGGCCATTTTCTGGAAGTTTTCGGCCTGGGCCTCGGCCTTGGTCTCGAAGTTCATCTGGGTCAGCTTGCTGACCCCGTCGACCAGTTCGGCCACGGTTTCGCCGAACTGCGCTTGCAGCGCTTCCTTGGCAATGCCGGTGTCTTCGATCACGTCGTGCAGCATGGCCGCCATCAGGCTCTGATGGTCCATGTGCATGTCGGCAAGAATATTCGCCACCGCGAGCGGGTGCGTGACGTACGCCTCGCCGCTGCGGCGGCGCTGGCCGTCGTGGGCTTGTTCGGCGTAGAAATAGGCTCGGCGGACCAGGTTGACCTGGTCCGTGCCGAGGTAGGCCGATAAGCGATCGGCGAGGGCGTCTATGCTCGGCATGATAGTGACTCCTGCCGTGTGCTGTGACCCCGCGCCGTGCTACGTCGACCAGGCATAGGCTTAGACCGCCTCGTTGGACTCGTCCTCGAACGCTGCGAACAGCGGTTCGTCTTCAACGATTTCAGCGTTGGCGATGAACTCGTAGCTCATCAGGCCTTCGGCGATTTCACGCAGCGCTACCACGGTAGGCTTGTCGTTTTCCCACTGGACCAATGGCTCTTTGCCGCCGGTGGCCAGTTGACGGGCACGCTTGGTAGAGAGCATGACCAGCTCAAAGCGGTTTTCCACGTGTTCTAGGCAGTCTTCAACGGTTACGCGGGCCATGGTATTCCTCGGAGCGAATGCAATATGCGCGCTGCCCGGTTGGGCGAGCGGACTCAACAGTTTAAAAAAACACCAGCGTTTAGGGAAGCGCTGATTTTTTGATCAAACCCCTCGGCGCGCTGCGAGTACCAATGTAAAGCCGTCGCAGCGGTTTTGGGAAGGGCTGTTCAGCCCAGCAGTTCAGCCAAAAGCTTGCCGAAACGTTGCTGCTGGCGCTTCTGTTGCAGCTGGCTGGCGCGGAAAATCGCCTTCAGGTCGTCCAGCGCGTGGGCAAAATCGTCATTGATGATCAGATAATCGTAATCGACGTAATGGCTCATTTCGCTGACCGCTTCACGCATCCGGCCTTCGATGATTTCATCGCTGTCCTGGCCGCGGTTGGTCAGGCGTTGGCGCAAGGCTTGCTGGCTCGGCGGCAGGATGAAGATGGAGCGGGCCTGGGGCATCAGCTTGCGAACTTGCTCGGCGCCTTGCCAGTCGATTTCCAGGATCAGGTCGTGGCCTTCGTCGAGGGTTTGCTGGAGGTAGCTCTGCGAAGTGCCGTAGAGGTTGCCGAAGACTTCGGCGCGCTCGAGAAAGTCGCCGTGCTCGGCCATCCTCACGAACTCTTCACGGTCAACGAAGTGATAGTTCACGCCATTCACTTCGCCCGGGCGCATGGCGCGGGTGGTGTGCGAGACCGAGACGCGGATCTGCGGCTCGGCATCGATCAATGCCTTGACCAGGCTGGTCTTGCCAGCGCCCGAGGGCGCGGAAATGATGTAGAGAGTGCCGGTGCTGTGGGTCATGTCGGGTTAGCCTTACTCAATGTTCTGCACTTGTTCGCGCATTTGCTCGATCAACACCTTGAGGTTGACCGCCGCCTGCGTGCTGCGCGGGTCGAAGGCTTTGGAGCCCAGTGTATTGGCTTCGCGGTTGAGCTCCTGCATCAGGAAGTCGAGGCGGCGACCGGCCGCACCGCCGGATTTGAGCACCCGGCGAACTTCGATGATGTGGGTGCTCAGGCGATCCAGTTCTTCGGCCACGTCGCTTTTTTGCGCGAGCATGACCATTTCCTGTTCCAGGCGCTGCGGGTCCAGCTCGGCCTGCATGTCGGCGAAGCGGTCGAGGACTTTCTGGCGTTGGGTGGCGAGCATTTGCGGGACCAGTTCGCGCAGGGTGACGACATCTTCTTCAATAGAGGTCAGGCGCTCGTTGATCAGACGGGCCAGCTCCGCGCCTTCACGCTCGCGACCCGCCTTGAGTTCCTTCAGCCCTTGAGTGAAGAGTGCCAGCGCCTCGGCATTCAGCGCTTGGGGATCGCTCGCATCGCCGACCAGCACGCCTGGCCAGGCCAGTATTTCCAACGGATTGAGGGCGGCGGGGTTCTTGATCAAGCCGGCGACGGTTTCTGCGGCCGCGACCAGTTGCGCAGCGCGTTCGCGATCGACCTGCAGCGTCTTGCCACTGCTTTCTTCGGTGAAGCGCAGGGTGCATTCCAACTTGCCCCGGGACAAGCCCTGGCGCAGCGCTTCGCGCACGCTGCCTTCCAGATCGCGGAAGGATTCGGGCAGGCGCAGATGCGGCTCCAGGTAGCGGCTGTTGACCGAGCGCAATTCCCAGCTCAGCGTGCCTTGGGCGCCGGCCTTTTCGACTCGGGCGAAGGCGGTCATGCTGTGCACCATGGGGATTCCTCGCAATGCAAGCCGGCCACAATCGGTCGTCGTGGGGCCTGGGGTCTGTGGGTTGATGCTGAAGGACAGCAAAGGCGCAGGATTGTAGCGCAGTGCGACGCAAGCGCCCAAACAGCTCCGGTAACAAAGCGCTGCAGCCCGTCGGCCGGGGCTTTGAGCGCGTTCGTCCGTCGCGTTGGATTTTTAGACCTGCCTTATGGCAGCGCACGGCTTTATAATGCCCAGCAGTTTTCCGTCCCCTGTACAGGTGTTCCCTATGAAACGTCCAAGTGGTCGCGCTGCCGATCAGCTTCGCTCGATCCGCATTACCCGCAACTACACCAAACACGCCGAGGGATCTGTACTGGTCGAATTCGGTGATACCAAGGTCATCTGCACCGTCAGCGTCGAAAACGGCGTGCCTCGCTTCCTGAAGGGCCAGGGGCAAGGCTGGTTGACCGCCGAATACGGCATGCTGCCGCGCGCCACCGGCGAGCGGAACCAGCGCGAGGCCAGCCGTGGCAAGCAGGGCGGCCGGACCCTGGAGATCCAGCGATTGATCGGCCGTTCCCTGCGCGCTGCGCTGGACATGTCCAAGCTTGGTGATGTGACGCTGTATGTCGATTGCGATGTGATCCAGGCTGACGGCGGCACCCGCACCGCTTCCATCACCGGCGCGATGGTTGCGTTGGTCGACGCCTTGAAAGTGATCAAGAAACGCGGTGGCCTCAAGGGCGGTGACCCGCTCAAGCAAATGATCGCCGCGGTGTCGGTGGGCATGTACCAGGGCGAGCCGGTGCTGGACCTGGACTACCTCGAAGACTCCGCCGCCGAGACCGACCTGAACGTGGTCATGACCAGCGCTGGAGGCTTCATCGAAGTCCAGGGCACTGCCGAAGGCGCGCCGTTCCAGCCGCAAGAATTGAACGCTATGCTGGAGCTGGCGAAGAAAGGCATGACCGAAATCTTCGAATTGCAAAAGGCCGCGTTGGCCGACTGATTGTTGTGCGCTTCAGACAAGGAGAATGTCATGAGTGATGAGCAAGTCCTGTTGCCCCAACCGAGCAAAGAAGCGCGGCAATGGGCAATGTTTTGTCACCTGTCTGCACTGTTGGGAATTTTCATTCCGTTCGGTTCGCTGATCGGGCCGCTGGTCATCTGGCAGCTCAAGCGTGAGTCCGACCCGTTCATCGATGCCCAGGGCAAGGAAGCGCTGAACTTCCAAATCACTGTGGCTATCGCTGCGGCGATCAGCTTGCTGCTGATGATCGTGGTGATCGGTTTCTTCCTGTTTGGCCTGGTCGCCATCGGTGCGCTGGTGCTGACCATTATTGGCGGTGTGAAAGCCAATGAGGGGCAGCCGTACCGATATCCCTTTACCTGGCGGTTGGTTAAATAGCGAACAGCGCTGCGATATAAAAATGCCCCGGTTATCGGGGCATTTTTATTAGGGGTGCGAAACTTGGTGTTTCTATAAAAACAATCGGAAAAGTCTGATAACGCTTCGTAGAAATGGATTCTTGCTTGATGTGATTCCATCACTGATGGAAGTATCGAAACAAGAAGTTAAGAACTCAGAGATTGATGTCACAAAACCGTTCATTGCAACAGCCGTCGTGTCCAGCTGCGCATGGTCTCTTGTAGGTATATTGCCGCTCTTAAACTTTTAGTCACAACTGATCGATGCTCGCGTGGCCCATATGCTTGGCATCGATAGTCTTCGGTTGATAGAGTCGCTCCAAGCAATATTCTCCGTGAAATATTTCGATATATTCAAGCCATTGAAGGCGTTTGAATTAAAGACCAATCAGTGTTGAGCATTCAACCTGCTCAAGTGGCGTGTCCAGGTAAAAAGTTCGCCCTTGAATAGATACAGAAAAGATGGATATTCATGTTTCAGCTCGATTTCTACGGCACGCTTGTCGCCGCCTCCCTGGTACTTTTACTGGGGCGTGGGCTTGTGGGCCGTGTTGGTTTTCTGCGTGTCTACAATATCCCCGAGCCTGTAGCAGGCGGGCTGGTAGTGGCTTTGGTTCTTTTGGCTTTGCGCGCACTTGATATTGAAGTTCGGTTTGATACTTCGTTGCAAACGCCATTGATGCTGGCTTTTTTCGCCACGATCGGCCTGAGTGCGGATTTCGCCAGTCTGAGAAGAGGCGGGCGCGTGGTGGGGATTTTCCTGTTGGCGGTGACCGGCTTGCTGGTGGTCCAGAACGCCATGGGCATCGGGCTGGCAAAAGCGCTGGGGCTCGACCCCTTGATGGGATTGCTGACCGGCTCGATTAGCTTGGCGGGCGGCCATGGAACAGGCGCAGCGTGGGGAACGGTGTTCAGTGAGAAATACGGCCTGGCTTCCGCTTCCGAACTCGCGATGGCTTCTGCGACGTTTGGCTTGGTGTTGGGCGGTTTGATCGGTGGTCCGGTTGCTCGCCTGCTCATCAAGCGTGTCCAAGTGCCCGGTTGCCTTGAGTCGCAAAAGCCTCGCGCGCCCAAGGGGTTCGAGCAGCCGAACGAAGAACGCTCGATCACGCCGTTCTCGTTCATCGAGACACTTGCTCTTATCGCTGTCAGCCTGTTGGCTGGCACGCTCCTGAACGGGCAGCTCCACGGTACCGCATTCGAGTTGCCGACGTTCGTTTGCGTCCTGTTCGTGGGGGTAATCTTGCGCAACGGTCTTTCGGCGCTTGGCTTGTATCAGGTTTTCGAGCGTGAAGTGTCTGTGCTTGGCAACGTCAGCTTGTCGCTGTTCCTGGCGATCGCCCTCATGTCGCTCAAGTTGTGGGACCTGGCGTCACTGGCCTTGCCAATCTTCATCATTTTGGCAGTCCAGACGTTGATCATGGCTTTGTTTGCGATTTTCGTGACGTTCAGGCTGATGGGTAGCCACTACGACGCCGCGGTCCTGGCGGCAGGGCATTGCGGTTTCGGGCTGGGGGCTACGCCGACGGCGATTGCCAACATGCAGGCGGTGACTCAGCGCTACGGACCCTCGCAGATAGCGTTTCTGGTGGTACCCATGGTGGGAGCGTTCTTCATCGATATCGTCAACGTCATCGTCATCAAGCTGTACCTTGCCCTGCCGTTATTTGCCGCGGCTTGAAGCCTGAAGCGGATACATGCTCCAAAAAAATACCCGTATCTCGCGATACGGGTATTTTTTGACCGGTCGGCCTGAAGCAGCTCGTCGATACGCTTAGATCGTCAGCGTCCAATCGTAGTCCACGATCAGCGGCGCGTGCTGCGAGAACCGTGGCTGGCGCGGCAGGCGGGCGCTGCGTACGAAGCGGCGCAGCCCAGGCGTCAGCAACTGGTAGTCGAAACGCCAGCCGAGATTGAGCATCTCGGCCTGCTCGTTGTCCGGCCACCAGCTGTACTGGTCGCCTTCGCGGCTGACTTCACGCAGGGCGTCGACATAGCCCATGTTGCCAATGATCTCGTCCATCCAGGCCCGTTCCGGCGCCAGGAAACCAGGAGATTGCTGGCTGTCGCGCCAGTTCTTGATATCCAGCTTCTGTTGCGCCACGTACAGCGAGCCACAATAAATGTACTCGCGACGTTTGCGCCGCTGTTTATCAAGGTAACGGGCGAAGTCGTCCATCAACTTGAATTTCTGATTCAAATCTTCATCGCCGTTCTGCCCCGAAGGGAGCAGTAAGGTCGCGATGCTGACCTTGTCGAAATCGGCTTGCAGGTAGCGCCCGTAGCGGTCCGCCGTCTCGAAACCGAGACCGTTGATGACAGCCTTCGGTTGCAGCCGCGAGTACAAAGCCACGCCACCCTGGGCGGGGACTTCAGCATCGCAGGCATAAAGGAAGTAACCATCCAGTTGGAAGGCTGCATCGTCCAGTTCAAAGGCGGAGGCGCGGGTGTCCTGCAGGCAGATGACGTCGGCATTCTGTGCTTGCAGCCAACTGAGCAAACCACGCTCCACTGCAGCCTGAATACCATTGACGTTCACACTGATGATCCGCATAAATGGCCCCAAAAATCACGTGCGTGTATGATACACGCCGTGTACCTATTTAGCTAAATCCGCGGTATTTGAGGCTTTTTTTCATGCAGGCGTATCAGCGCGATTTCATTCGCTTTGCCATCGATCGCGGTGTTCTGCGCTTCGGTGAGTTCACCCTCAAGTCCGGGCGCACCAGTCCGTACTTCTTCAACGCCGGCCTGTTCAACAGCGGCACCGCCCTGGCGCAGTTGGGTCGGTTCTATGCCGCGGCCATCGTCGAGAGCGGCATCCCGTTCGACGTATTGTTCGGGCCCGCCTACAAAGGCATCCCGCTGGCCGCCACCACCGCCGTCGCCCTGGCCGAACACCATGGCCGCGACCTGCCCTGGTGCTTCAACCGCAAGGAAGCCAAGGCCCATGGCGAGGGCGGTAGCCTTGTCGGCGCGCCGCTGACCGGCGATGTGCTTATCATCGATGACGTCATCACCGCCGGCACCGCCATTCGCGAAGTGATGCAGATCATCGCCTCGCAAGAAGGCGCCAAGGCCGCCGGCGTGCTGATCGCCCTGAACCGCCAGGAGCGCGGCAATGGTGAGCTGTCGGCAATTCAGGAAGTTGAGCGCGACTTCGGCATCCCGGTGATCAGCATTGTCTCGCTGAACCAGGTGCTGGAATTCTTGGCCGATGATCCGCAGCTCAAGCAGCATCTGCCGGCGGTTGAGGCTTATCGGGCGCAGTTTGGCGTCTAAGAAGCCCGATGATTTTGATCTTGTGGCGAGGGAGCTTGCTCCCGCTGGGTCGCGCAGCGGCCCCAATATTTTTGCGATCGCTGCGCAATCGAGCGGGAGCAAGCTCCCTCGCCACAGAAGCTCATCTGAAAGTTAAATAAAAAAAGACCCCGCTCAACCAGGTTGAGCGGGGTCTTTTTTTTGCAGGTATCGCTTAAGGACGCTTGCGATTGCTGATCAACGTACCCACGCCGGTATCGGTGAAGATCTCCAGCAGGATCGCATTCGGCACGCGACCGTCGATGATCAACGAACTTCCCACACCGCCCTGTACCGCTTCCAGCGCGCAACGAATCTTCGGCAGCATGCCGCCGTAGATGGTGCCGTCGGCGATCAAGTCGTCGACTTGCTGGGTCGACAAGCCGGTCAGGACCTTGCCGGTCTTGTCCATCAGGCCGGCAATGTTGGTGAGCAGCATCAGCTTCTCGGCCTTCAGCGCCTCGGCGACCTTGCCGGCCACCAGGTCGGCGTTGATGTTGTACGACTCACCGTTGGCGCCCACGCCGATTGGCGCGATGACCGGGATGAAGTCGCCCTTGACCAGCAAATTCAGCAGGTCGGTGTTGATGCCGACCACTTCGCCCACCTGGCCGATGTCGATGATTTCCGGCTGGGTCATCTCCGGGGTCTGGCGCGTAACGGTGAGCTTCTTCGCGCGGATCAGCTCGGCGTCCTTGCCGGTCAGGCCGATGGCGCTGCCGCCGTGACGGTTGATCAGGTTGACGATGTCCTTGTTGACCTGGCCGCCGAGCACCATTTCCACTACATCCATGGTCTGTGCGTCAGTGACGCGCATGCCGTCGATGAAATGGCTCTCGATGGAGAGGCGCTTGAGCAGGTCGCCGATCTGCGGGCCACCACCGTGCACCACCACCGGGTTGATGCCCACGGCCTTCATCAGCACGATGTCGCGGGCAAAGCCGGTTTTCAGCTCCTCGCTTTCCATCGCGTTGCCGCCGTACTTGATCACCAGGGTCTTGCCGACATAGCGTCGGATATAAGGCAACGCTTCGGACAGGACCTTGGCGGTGTTGGCGGCGGCTTCGCGTTCGAGGGTCATTCAGGGCTCCGGTGGTGATTCAAAAATCAGAACGGTAGTTGGAGATCGGGTGCAACACGTTTGAGTTGGGTGTGGAACACGTCCTTGATGCGCTGCAGTTCGGCCTCGTTGTCGGCCTCGAAGCGCAGCACCAGCACCGGCGTGGTGTTGGAGGCGCGAACCAGGCCCCAGCCTTGTGGGTAGTCGACCCGCACACCGTCGATGGTGGTCAGTTCGGCGCCTTCGCCCCACTGGGCATCGTGCAGTGCATCAATGATGCTGAATTTGCTCTCTTCGGTCACATGGATATTGATTTCCGGCGTAGAAATATCGTTCGGGAAGGTTGCGAACAGTTCTTCCGCAGTGGATTTTTCCTTGCTCAGAATCTCCAGCAGGCGTGCCGCGCTGTAGATGCCGTCATCAAAACCGAACCAACGCTCCTTGAAGAAGATGTGGCCGCTCATTTCGCCGGCCAGCAGGGCACCGCTCTGTTTCATTTTCTTTTTGATCAACGAATGGCCGGTTTTCCACATCAGCGGACGGCCGCCGTATTCCTTGATCAGCGGCACCAGGCGACGGGTGCACTTCACGTCGAAGATGATTTCCGCATCGGGGTTGCGTGCCACGACGTCCTTGGCGAACAGCATCAGCAGGCGGTCCGGGAACACGACGCTACCGGTCTCGGTCACCACGCCCACGCGGTCGCCGTCGCCGTCGAAGGCCAGGCCCAGGTCGGCATTGGTTTCCTTGACCTTGGCGATCAGGTCTTGCAGGTTTTCCAGCTTGCCCGGGTCCGGGTGGTGGTTCGGGAAGTTGCCGTCGACTTCGCAAAACAGCGGGATAACTTCGCAGTTCAGGGCTTCGATCAGTTGAGGGGCGATCACGCCAGCCGCGCCGTTGCCGCAATCGACCACCACTTTCAGGCGGCGAGCGAGCTTCACGTCCTTGACGATCTCATCGTTGTAGCGCGGGAGGATGTCGACCTTGGTCACGCTGCCCTGGCCGCTGCTCAAGTCATTGGTCTTGAGGCGGGTGTGCAGGGCCTGGATCTGCTCGTTGGCGAGGGTGTCGCCGGCGATGACGATCTTGAAGCCGTTGTAGTTCGACGGGTTGTGGCTGCCGGTGAGCATCACGCCGGATTTACCAGCCAGCACGTTGGCGGCGTAGTACAGCGCCGGTGTTGGCACCAGGCCGACGTCGCTGACATGGCAACCACTGTCGGCAATGCCCTTGATCAATTGCTCGACCAGTTCCGGGCCGGACAAACGACCATCGCGGCCGACGTTCACGTTCGGTTCGCCCTGGGCCAGGCTCTGGGAACCAATGGCGCGGCCAATCCAGTAAGCGGTTTCAGCCGTCAGGGTTTCCGGCACGACGCCACGGATGTCGTAGGCGCGGAAGATACTGTCAGGAAAGATCGGGGCGATTGCGGCTGGGGTGTTCATGGGCGGGCGCTCTATCAGGAAAGTGACTGGACACGCCGACAGGGGCGTCGGCAGGCTCAAGCTGAAGGGTATGACGGCGTTTTTGGCAGAGAGTTCGCGGTGGGAGCGTGCCATGAGACAGCGGTATCCCGGTCTGAACCGTCTAAAACCTTGATTCCCGGTGGGAAACCTTGTCGCCAGCCGTTGCGCATTTTTCGTCCTGAAACAGAAGCTTAATAAAGCAGCTAGGCAAGGTGCCCGGCTGCAACGCAGTATCAATGACTGCCGGAATGCCCGAAGCCGCCGGCGCCACGTTGGCTTTCGTCGAATTCCTGGACCAGTTCGAAGTGGGCCTGGACCACTGGCACCAGCACAAGCTGAGCGATGCGTTCGCCCACTGCGATGTTGAAAGCGGTCTGGCCACGGTTCCAGCAGGACACCATCAGTTCGCCCTGGTAGTCCGAATCGATCAGGCCGACCAGGTTGCCCAGCACGATGCCGTGCTTATGGCCCAGGCCCGAGCGTGGCAGGATCAGCGCGGCAAGGCCCGGGTCACCGATATAGACCGACAGGCCGGTCGGAATCAGCAGGGTCTGGCCCGGCTCCAGGACGGTGTCCTGCTTGAGCATGGCCCGCAGGTCGAGGCCGGCGGAGCCCGGTGTGGCGTACTGCGGCAATGGAAATTCGTTGCCGATGCGTGGGTCGAGGATCTTGGCTTGTAGAGCGTGCATTGAAATTAAACCTGGTTCAGCCGTTCGGCGATGAAAGTGATCAGTTGGCGGGCGATCTTGCCCTTGCTGGTCTGGGCGAAAAGCGTGGCGTGCAACTGGCGGTCGATCACGCTGCAGGCGTTTTCCTCGCTGTTGAACCCAATGCTCGGGTTGGCGACGTCGTTGGCGACGATCAGGTCCAGATTCTTGTCCTTGAGCTTGCGCGCGGCGTAATCGAGGAGGTGTTCGGTCTCGGCGGCGAAACCCACACTGAACGGACGGTCGGGGCGGGTGGCGATGGTGGCCAGAATGTCAGGATTGCGCACCATTTGCAGGAGCAGGCCGTCGCCGCTCGTAGGGTCTTTCTTCAATTTTTGCGGGGCGACGACTTCAGGCCGGTAGTCCGCCACTGCCGCCGAGGCGATGAAGAGGTCGCACGGGATGGCCGCTTCGCAGGCGGCAAGCATGTCCCGGGCGCTGACGACGTCGATGCGCGTAACCCGGTCTGGGGTCGGCAGGTGCACGGGGCCGGTAATCAGCGTCACCCGGGCGCCAGCCTCTACGGCGGCTTCGGCCAGGGCGAAGCCCATTTTCCCTGAGCTGTGGTTGGTGATGTAGCGCACCGGGTCGATGTTTTCCTGGGTCGGCCCGGCGGTGATCAATACGTGCTTGCCCGTCAGGGCTTCGCGCTTGAAGCAGTCGGCGGCGCATTGGGCCAGGTCGGTGGCTTCTAGCATGCGGCCCATCCCGACATCGCCGCAGGCCTGGCTGCCGGAAGCTGGACCGAAGATTTTCAGGTTGCGACTTTCAAGCAGTTCCAGATTGGCCTGGGTGGCCGGGTCGCGCCACATGGCCTGGTTCATGGCCGGTGCCACGGCGACCACCGCGTCGGTGGCGAGCACCAGGGTGGTCAACAGGTCATTGGCGATGCCCTGGGCCAGGCGGGCGATGAGGTCGGCCGTGGCCGGGGCGATCAACACCAGGTCGGCCCACTTGGCCAGTTCGATATGGCCCATGGCGGCTTCAGCCGCCGGGTCAAGCAGATCCAGGTGGACCGGGTGGCCGGACAGGGCCTGCATGGTCAGCGGCGTGATGAATTCACTGCCGCCACGGGTCATGACGACCCGCACTTCCGCGCCCTGGTCGATAAGCCTGCGAACCAGCTCGGCGCTCTTGTAGGCGGCAATGCCGCCGCCGACGCCCAGAACGATGCGTTTCCGATACAGCCGCTGCATAGGCCTGCCTTTCGATTTCAGTGGTCAGCGCAGAGCGAAACCCTTGGCGTGAGCTGCCTGGGTGAAAATCGCCTGCAAAAAAGATGGGCTAAGATATCACAGCGTCCGCTATGGAACAGCGGCGCCCACTATCAGGGAGATGCCATGAGTATTCGGGATTGGCCCGTGGCCGAGCGGCCGCGGGAAAGGTTACTGGCATCGGGAGCGGAGAGTCTTTCGGACGCCGAGTTGCTGGCGATTTTCTTGCGCACGGGAGTGGCGGGCAGAAGCGCGGTGGATCTGGCGCGACACCTATTGAGTCAATTTGGCTGCCTGCGCGCGCTGCTTGAAGCGGACCAGGTTACGTTCAGCAGTCAGATGGGCCTGGGCCCGGCGAAATTCGCACAGTTACGGGCAGTTCTCGAAATGGGCCGGCGACATCTGGCAGAGCGGATGCGGCAAAAATCAATGCTTGAGGATCCGCAGGCTGTTCGTGACTATCTGAAGTCAATGCTGCGCCACGAGCCTCATGAGGTTTTTGGTTGTCTGTTCCTTGATTCACGGCACCAGGTGCTGGCGTTTGAAGCACTGTTTCGCGGCTCGATCGCCACGGCCACCGTTCACCCTCGGCAAGTGGTCAAGCGGGCCCTGGCCCACAATTGCGCTGCCGTGATCCTGTGCCACAACCACCCCTCCGGCAACACCGAGCCCAGCCAGGCCGACCGAATGCTCACCGAGCGGCTTCAGGAGGCGCTGGAGCTGATCGATGTGCGGGTGCTCGATCATTTCATCGTTGGCGATGGGGAGCCACTGTCCATGGCGGAGTATGGGTGGATGTAGGTTCGATCTGACGAACAAGACCCTTTGTGGGAGCGAGCTTGCTCGCGATAGCGGTTGCTCAGTCAGCATTGATGTGTCTGATGCGCGGCTATCGCGAGCAAGCTCGCTCCCACAGGGGGGCTGTGGGGCTGGGGTTACTTGAAGCTGACCTTGGAGTAATCCTGGCGCCCAAACGGGCTCACCGCATACCCCTGCACATCCTTGCGGGTCAATGCGAAGGCGGTCGGGTGCGCCAACGGCAGCCAAAGGGCCTGCTGCTGGATCTGAGCCTGTGCCTGTTCGTAGAGCTTGGTGCGGACACCTTGCTCGCCAGTGGTCTTGCCAGCACTGATCAGCTTGTCCAGGTCCGGGTTGCAATAACGGGCGAAGTTGGTGCCGGACTTGACCGCCGCGCAGGAAAATTGCGGCGTGAGGAAATTGTCCGGATCGCCGTTATCACCGGCCCAGCCCATGAACAGCAGGTCATGCTCGCCAGCCTTGGCGCGGCGGATCAGCTCGCCCCATTCGATCACGCGGATTTCCGCCTGGATGCCGATTTCCGCCAGGTCCGATTGCAGCAGTTGGGCGCCAAGGCTCGGGTTGGGGTTGAGCAGGCTGCCGGAAGGGCGAGTCCATATGGTGGTCTTGAAGCCCTCTTTCAACCCGGCCTTGGCCAGCAGGTCCCGAGCTTTGGCCGGATCATGGGCATAGCCGGGCAGGTTTTTGGCGTAGCTCCAGGTGTTTGGGGGGTAAGGACCGTTGGCCGCTTCGGCGGTGCCTTCGAAAACGGTCTTGAGGTAGCTGGGCTTGTCAAACGCGAGATTGATAGCCTGACGGACTTCAGGTTTGTCCAAGGGGGGATGCTGGCTATTAATCGCCAGGAAGGCGGTCATGAAGGCGTCAGTCTGTTCCACTTTCAACGTAGGCTCTTGCTTGGCGGCCTGTACGTCCAACGGCTTGGGCGACAACGCGATCTGGCATTCATTGCGCCGCAGTTTCTGCAGGCGAACGTTGGCGTCCGGGGTGATGGCGAAAATCAGGGGGTCGACCTGAGGCTTGCCGCCAAAGTATTCGCTGTTGGCCTTGTAGCGGATCGAGGCGTCTTTCTGGAAACGGCTGAAAATGAACGGGCCGGTGCCAATGGGCTGGCTGTTGAGTTGTTCCGGCTTGCCGGCCTTCAGCAACTGGTCTGCGTATTCGGCTGAATAGATTGACGCAAAGCCCATGCTCAGCGTCGCCAGGAAGGTCGAGTCGGCATGGTCCAGTGTGAATCGCACCGTTAGCGGGTCCAGGGCGTCGATTTTTGTGATCAGCGACGGCAATTGCATGGATTGAGCGTGTGGGAAGCCACTCTGCGCCACTTTATGCCAAGGGTTGGCGGGATCCAGCATGCGGTCGAAGCTGAACTTGACGTCTTCGGCGGTCAAGTCGCGGTGCGGTGTGAAATAGTCGGTGTGGTGGAACTTGACCCGAGGACGCAGCTTGAACACATAGGTCAGTCCATCGGGCGACACTTCCCAGCTGTCGGCCAGGCTCGGGACCACTTTCCCGCTGGCCGTATCGAAGTCCACCAGGCGGTTCATCAGCACGTCGGCCGAAGCATTGGTGGTGGTCAACGAGTTGTATTGAACGACATCGAACCCTTCCGGGCTGGCCTCGGTACATACGCTCAGGGCGGCGGCCTGGACCAGAGGGCTGATCAGCAGAGGGGCGAGCATCAGTGGTAGGGCAGCGAGGCGCATGATTTGATTTCCTGTGCAGGTCGGAGGCCCATCTGCGAGTGCAGTCTGGAAAAGGTCTACCCTAGTGGGCTCGCCTGCAAATGACTATCCCCATTTTGCATTTTCCGGCACTCTTTCCTGCGCTTCGCAGGAGGTGCCCTGGGTTGGAACCCGGCATCGATTGAAAAAAACCTGCGCGCCGCGACGAGCGGTAAGGCCATCGCCGGCCCTTGCCCCAGCCGCCCGGGGCTGCCGATTGATGATTTCCAACGAAGACAAATCACACCGGCTGTTGTTGTGCTGGGGTCTTTCTGGTATAAAGCAGCGCTCTTTTCTAGGGGCCCGGTTCCTTCACTGTAGGTGTAGCCGGTAAGACCCTTAAAGAAACGCGGCGCCTGGCGCCAAATGACTGAGAGATTAAGCGGCCAACCCATGCCGGGTTGGGCATGTGGTTTTAGAGGGCTGAGGCATGTCGAGAGTCTGTCAAGTTACCGGTAAGGGTCCGGTGACTGGGAATAACATTTCCCACGCAAACAACAAAACCCGTCGTCGTTTCCTGCCGAACCTGCAGCATCACCGCTTCTGGGTTGAAGAAGAGAAACGTTTTGTACGTCTGCGCGTATCTGCCAAGGGCATGCGCATCATCGACAAGCGTGGCATCAGTGTCGTGCTGGCCGAACTTCGTCGCGATGGCAAGGTTTAAGGGAGCTAATCATGCGTGAATTGATTCGTTTGATCTCGAGCGCCGGTACTGGTCACTTCTACACTACCGACAAGAACAAGCGTACTACCCCGGACAAAATCGAGATCAAGAAATATGATCCGGTTGTTCGCAAGCACGTGATCTACAAGGAAGGCAAAATCAAGTAATTGATTTTTCCTTCTTTACGAAAAAGGCCCGTATCGCGAGATACGGGCCTTTTTTGTTAACGGTGTCTTGTCTGTCAGGGCGCCCTCGCGAGCAAGCCCAGACAGCACAAAACCCTCAGGCCTTCTGCTCGAACACCACATAAATCTTGCGGCAAGGCTCCAGCACTTCCCAGGTGCCCTTGAACCCGGCCGGAATCACGAAGCGATCGCCCGCCCGAAGTGTCTTGGCATTGCCTTCGGCATCCCGCAGCACCGATACGCCCTGAACGATTTCGCAGTATTCGTGTTCCGTATAGTTGACCGTCCACTGGCCGACCGCACCTTCCCAGACCCCGGCATTCATCTGGCCGCATGGGCTGTTGTAATGATTGAACACCGCCTGTTCAGGATCACCCTTGAGTATTTTGGTGGGGTCCGGGCGATAGCGTTCGGGGGTAGTGTTGGCCTGGCTGAAATCGACGATGTCCTGAATATGCATGCAAGTGATCCCCGGAGATAGCGTGGAAGGCCTCGAGTCTATGTTTATTAAAACGAACATCGCAAGGCCGTTTGCCAGCGTTATGTCAAATATATTGAAACATTAGCGGCGGCTGGTTTAGGGTGGCGGATGTTCCGTGCCGATAACAGCGCCGAAAACGGGCTGGCCGGGCAGAATTCTTGAGCGCTGCGGGTGCCGCGGCGTTCCTACCCAATAAGAGGAGGACACTCGCATGACCACCCTGACTCGTGCCGACTGGGAACAGCGTGCCCGCGACCTGAAGATCGAAGGCCGCGCTTTCATCAACGGCGAATACACCGATGCGGTGTCCGGCGAAACCTTCGATTGCCTCAGCCCGGTCGATGGCCGCCTGCTGGGCAAGGTCGCCAGCTGTGACGTGGCCGATGCCCAGCGCGCCGTCGAAAATGCTCGCGCCACGTTCGATTCCGGCGTCTGGTCGCGCCTGGCGCCGAGCAAGCGCAAAGCCGCCATGATTCGCTTCGCCGGGCTGCTCAAGCAGAACGCCGAGGAGCTGGCCCTGCTGGAAACCCTGGACATGGGCAAGCCGATCAGCGATTCGCTGAATATCGACGTGCCCGGGGCCGCCCAGGCGCTGAGCTGGAGCGGTGAAGCCATCGACAAGATCTACGACGAAGTGGCCGCGACGCCCCACGATCAGTTAGGCCTGGTGACCCGCGAACCCGTCGGCGTGGTCGGCGCCATCGTGCCGTGGAACTTCCCGCTGATGATGGCTTGCTGGAAGCTCGGCCCTGCGTTGTCCACCGGTAACTCCGTGGTGCTGAAACCATCGGAAAAATCCCCGCTGACCGCGATCCGTATCGCCGCCCTGGCAATTGAGGCGGGTATTCCCAAAGGTGTGCTGAACGTTCTGCCGGGCTACGGCCATACCGTTGGCAAGGCGCTGGCCTTGCACATGGATGTCGATACGCTGGTATTCACCGGCTCGACCCGGATCGCCAAGCAACTGATGGTCTATTCCGGAGAGTCCAACATGAAGCGCGTCTGGCTGGAAGCCGGCGGCAAGAGCCCGAACATCGTGTTTGCCGATGCCCCGGACCTGCAAGCCGCCGCCGAATCCGCCGCCAGTGCCATTGCCTTCAACCAGGGCGAAGTCTGCACCGCCGGCTCGCGCCTGCTGGTGGAGCGTTCCATCAAGGACACCTTCCTGCCGCTGGTGATCGAGGCCCTCAAGGGCTGGAAGCCTGGCAACCCGCTGGACCCGGCCACCAATGTCGGTGCCCTGGTCGATACCCAGCAGATGAATACCGTGTTGTCCTACATCGAGGCCGGTCACAGCGACGGCGCCACGCTGGTGGCGGGCGGCAAGCGGATCCTCGAAGAGACCGGCGGCACTTACGTTGAACCGACGATCTTCGATGGCGTGAGCAACGCAATGAAGATCGCCCAGGAAGAAATCTTCGGCCCGGTATTGTCCGTCATCGCCTTCGACAGCGCCGAAGAGGCCATCCAGATCGCCAACGACACGCCATACGGCTTGGCTGCCGCGGTCTGGACCAAGGACATCTCCAAGGCCCACCTGACCGCCAAGGCGCTGCGCGCCGGCAGCGTCTGGGTCAACCAGTACGACGGCGGTGACATGACCGCGCCGTTCGGTGGCTTCAAGCAGTCCGGTAACGGCCGGGACAAGTCGTTGCATGCGTTCGACAAATACACCGAGCTGAAGGCGACCTGGATCAAGCTCTGATGAAATGACGGCTCCGGATCCGGTTCGGGCCCTCAAGTAGCGCTAGTCCCCTGTGGGAGCGAGCTTGCTCGCGATCAGCGGTATGACAGTCGACGACATCGTTGAATGTCGCGCCGCCATCGCGAGCAAGCTCGCTCCCGCATTGGTTTTGAGTGATTGCTACAGGAGCAGGTAAATGCGTTGGGCGACTTATTTCGCCGTGTTGGCGTCTGTCCTGAGTGTCGGCCTGGCCCTGGGCGTGAGCATGCCGCTGGTGTCGCTGCGCCTGGAGGGCTGGGGTTACGGTTCGTTCGCCATCGGCGTTATGGCCGCCATGCCGGCCGTTGGGGTGCTGGTCGGGGCCAAGGTATCGAGCCGACTGGCGGCGCGCTTCGGCACGGCGGCATTGATGCGCCTGTGCCTTTGGGGCGGGGCGCTGTCCATCGGGTTGCTGGCGCTGTTGCCCAGTTATCCGGTGTGGTTGCTGCTGCGGCTGTTGATCGGCGTGGTCCTGACGCTGGTATTCATCCTTGGCGAGAGCTGGATCAACCAATTGGTCGTCGAACAATGGCGCGGCCGGTTGGTCGCGCTGTACGGCAGCAGCTATGCGTTGAGCCAACTGTCCGGTCCGTTGCTGCTCGGCGCCCTTGGGACCGACCACGACTATGGCTTCTGGGTGGGCGTCGGCCTGCTGCTGGTCTCGCCCTTATTGTTGCTTGGCCGTAGCGGGGCGCCCAGCAGTGAAGCCAGCAGTGTCACCTTCAAGGATCTCTGGGGCTTTTGCCGGGGCTTGCCGGCGATTGGTTGGGCCGTGTCGTTGTTCGCCGCCTTTGAAGCCATGATCCTGACGTTACTGCCCGTCTATTGCTTGCGCCAGGGCTTCAGCGCCGATGTCGCACTGGCGATGGTCAGCACAGTGGTGGTCGGCGATGCCTTGCTGCAATTGCCCATCGGTGCCCTGGCCGATCGTCTTTCGCGTCGCTCGCTGTTCACTGGCTGCGCGGTGGTCTTGATGTTGTCCAGCCTGGCAGTGCCGCTGCTGATCGACACGCTCTTCATCTGGCCGCTGTGGGTGCTGTTTGGTGCCAGCGCGGGAGGGCTGTTCACCTTGTCGCTGATTTTGATCGGCGAGCGTTATCGCGACGATGCGCTGGTCCGGGCCAACGCTCATATTGCCCAGCTTTGGGGCATTGGATGCCTGGTTGGACCTTTGTTGGCGGGGGCGGGCAGCCAATGGATCAGCGGGCACGCGCTGCCCCTGTTCATGGCTGCGGGGGCGTTCGGGTTGGTGATTCTGTTGTTGCGACAAGGCGCGTTCGGAGCGACACAGCCCGCCTGAAGTTAGAAGAGGCCGGCGACGAGGGAGCTTGCTCCCTCGCCACAAAGGCGGACTGCCAGAAAAGCAGTCAACCCTCAGAGCATGCTCTCAAGCCCGATCGTCGTGGCGAACCAGGCATTGAACCGGCGCCACCAACTGCCTGGCTCGCGGTCCAAGTCGTGTAGCTTGCCGTTGTCTTCGGTGGTCCATACCATTCTTCCCTCTTCAAGCCGCGCTTGATAACTCAGGGTCGGCGCCATCCCCTGTAACGCCAGCTCGCGCACCTGGTCGGCAAGCTCCGGGCTGTCCACCAGGACACCGACCTCGGTGTTCCACAGGACCGAACGCGGGTCGAAGTTGAACGAGCCGATGAAGGACTTCTGCCCGTCGAAGATGATCGCCTTGCTGTGTAGGCTGGAGTCCGACTCGCCGTAGGATTTGCTATAGAACAGATGTGGGCTGCTGCCATTGTCGCCCGGCTGTCGTCGCAGTTCGAACAGGCGCACGCCGTGCTGCAACAGGGCCTTGCGATACGGCGCGTAGCCGCCGTGAACAGCGGGCACATCAGTGGCTTCCAGGGAGTTGGTCAGCAGACTCACCGATACGCCGGCATCGGCGCGACTGGTCAGGTACACCAGGCCCGGCTGGCCGGGGACGAAGTAGGCCGAGATCATGATCAATTCCTTGCTCACTCCGGTCAGCTCCGGCCCCAGTTGCGTTGTCAGCAGCAATTGGGGGTCAGGCTCATCCCTTGACAGTACTTTGCTAGGCGCGTCCCACAATGCCTGGTTCCAGGCCCAGATCAATTGACTGCGCCAGGTGTCCAGGCGTGGCTGGGTCTTGTAGGTGGTCAGCTGTTGATACAGCGCCTGGTTTTCCTTGTGCGTCTGATCAAGGGACGCTTGCAGGCGCAAGCGGCTGTCGGCCAAGTCCTGGGCAGTGGGCCGATGGGACATGAACTGCTCGATGGGCTTGCTCAGGGCGCTGTTCCAATACTGGTCGAAGCTATGTCCCAGCTGCTCGGCCACCGGCCCGACGCCGAGCAGGTCGATGTCGGTGAAGTTCAGGTTGGGTTCGGCATCGAAATACTCATCCCCCAGGTTTCGGCCTCCGACGATCGCCATGCTGTTGTCCGCCAGCCAAAGCTTGTTGTGCATCCTTCGATGCTGCAACGACAGGTTGAACAGCCGCCCGAGGCCGCGGGTCACGCCGGTGGCGCGGCCAAGATGCAAAGGGTTGAACAGGCGGATCTGGACGTTGGGGTGGGCAGCGAGCGTCGCGATGGTCTCCTCTTGCCCGTCGCTGGTGGTGTCATCCAGCAAGATGCGCACGCGTACGCCCCGGTCGGCGGCCTTGAGCAACTCGTCCACCAGCATTCGCGTGCTGATCCCGTCATGGACGATGTAGTACTGCAAGTCCAGGCTGCTTTGAGCGTTGCGGATCAATTCGGCCCGGGCGGTGAAGGCCTCGGAGCTGTCCGACAGTAGACGAAAGCCCGAGCGGCCCTCGTGAAGAGCGGCTTGGGCCTGGACTGAGCGACCGAAGGTCGAATGCTCCGCCGCTAGCGCCTGGCTGGGCTCGCGAGTGATATCCAGGCTCGCGCAGCCGCAGAGAGTCGTGGCGAGCAACAGAGCGAATGTCAGGGGAACGTGGGGTTTCAAGTCGAATCATCCCGGGTCGTTGCGAAGGAGTATGGCACGGCTTTTTGATCCGTCATGCCTGCGAGATGCGATGCCCCTTGGGTGTGGGACACCGCCTCCAAGGCCAAGAGAGCCACGCGTTTTGCTGAAAAACATGGCGCGTCGAGGAGCCTTTTCCTACAGAAAAATCCCATCTGGTAGGCAACGATACGCAGGCATTGCTGCCGGTGGCTGGTTTCCTTCCCTGATAGCCATCGCATGACTCCACTCCCTCCCATTCCACAGGTAAGTAATCATGAAAAAAATATTCCTGGCCAGCATGCTGGCTGCTGCTTCCACGCCCATGATCGCCCAGGCGGCCAGTGTTGATTTGAATGTAACTGGCCGGGTCATTCCGACCTCCTGCGTTCCGGCATTTGCCGGTGGTAGCGATGTCAACCTAGGCCGGATTTTTTCGTCCACCCTGGCCCCCGATCGGCAGAACGATCTTCCTCAGCGGGACGTCAGCCTGCAAATCACCTGCTCCGCTCCGGCGGCCGTGGAAATTGCCGTGACTGACAACCGCGGTGCTTCCAAAGTGCCGGGCCTGTCCTTCAACGGAAGCCGAGGCGATGATCTGTATTACGGCCTGGGTAGCACCCAGGGGGTCGGCATCGGTGGTTTCGGTTTGTTGGGTGGCCAGCCTCGGGCCGACGGCGCTTGGCAGTCACTGCTGCTACGAACGGCGGCCAATCCGGGCTGGAGCGTGCCGACCAATGGTTTGGTGACCAATGCGCCAACGACTTACTCCTGGGGGGGTAGCCCGGCAGCCGGTCCCGCACCGGCTCGTCTTCACACCTTCCCGATGAAAGTCGCCGCGGTCATTCGCGCCACGTCCGAATTACCGGCTACCACCGATGACTTCGATCTCGACGGTTCGGTTACGTTCGATGTGTTTTACCTCTGACTCCTGGCGCATGCGACGCGTGATGCGCGTCTGAAGGGCTATCGATTCGCCTGAGGAGCCGTGCTCCTGCGGGTAGGTTTGATGCCGACGAGACGTGCCTGGCATGTCTCGGTCGGTGCCTCTGGAGATTTCCATGTTTGTTCGAAATTGCTCGCTGTGGACGAGTGCGATGGCAGCGCTGTGCCTGCCATTCATAGGCCTTGGCGCCCAGGCGGCCGGAATGGTCCCGGAAACGCCGGTTGTGATTGTCGACCAGGGCATAGGGGAGGCGACCCTGAATGTCAGGAATACGGACGATCAACCGGCATTGCTCTATAGCGCTGTCCTTGACCTTCCGCAGGACAAGGAACCGTTGCTCCTGGTCAACCCTCCCGTGGCTCGACTGGAACCCGGCCAGAGCCAGCAAGTGCGTTTTATCCTTCACAGTGCCGCTGTCTTGCAGACGGAGCGGCTCAAGCGCGTCGTGTTCGAGGGCATCAAAGCGCGTCCGGCGGCGAGCGGCGCACAAATCTCCATGGGCGTGCGCCAGAACATCCCGGTGATTATTCGTCCGGCTGGCCTGGCAACGGAGCGAATGCCTTGGAAATGGCTGGTCTGGAGCGCCAGGACCGGTGAGATAAGCGTGAGCAATCCCAGCCCCTATGTTGTGAGGCTGGCACGGTCGGTGAGTCTGATTCCCGGTGGTGCAACACTGGATATCGGCCGTACCTATATCCTGCCGGGGGAAACGCTGGCGTTCGCCACGCCATCGAGCCTGGGCACACATGTCCGGTTGTTCCCAGCCACCACCTACGGGTTTGCCGCTGGTAGCCACGACGCACGCTTGAGCTTGCAGTAGTGGGCCTGGGTGTCTTCTGGCGGCCTGTCGGCAGCCTGGTCCTGATGTCGATTGCCTGGACCGAAGCCTCGGCACAGGCGTCCGATGAATTTGACCGTTCGGTGCTCGAAGCCCGGGGGATCGATCCGAATGTCGCCGAGTACTTTCGCAGCGCCGCGCGGTTTGCCGCAGGACGCAACCGCGTCGCCCTGAATGTCAATGGCGTACCTTCCGGGCAGATCTTCGTGACGTTCGATGACGAAGGGCAGTTGTGCGCCGATGCGAACTTGTTTGAGCACGTGGGAGTCGCCGCGCCGTCGAACGTGAATCCAGGCGTTGATGAGGCGCTTTGCCTGTCTGCCGTACAAGCGTTGGCCGGCTTCCAGGTGCAGCTTGATCCGGGACAGAACCTGGTTTCAGTGGTGGTGCCCGCCGACTTGCTGGCGACGCCAGGGCAGCGTCCCGGCGGCTGGGACTCCGGAGGGGTGGCGGGTGTGTGGAATTACGATGCTCTGGTCATCGACGGTTCCGCTGCGGGGCAGTCCAGCCACTATCGCAGCTTGGGCACTGAGCTGGGTTTCAATGCCGGAGATTGGGTCGTACGCAGCCGCCAGAATTACACGTCGTTCCAGGGCGTGACGCGTTTCGAGACGCTGTACACCCAAGCATCCAAGACCTGGGAGCGATTTGGCGCGCAGGTGCAGTTGGGCCAGTTGAACATGCGTTCCTCGTTGTTTTCCACGGGCCCGTTCACCGGGGTGCAAATCTTCCCGGAAACGGCGCTTTCCGCGGATGCGGGTGGGCTGGGCGCGGGATCCGAGGTCCAAGGGTTGGCCTATTCGACGGCCCGAGTCGAGGTCCGTCAGAGTGCCATCGTGATCTATACCACTCTGGTCCCCCCCGGGCCGTTCACCTTGCGCGACCTGCCGCTGATCAGTGATAGGTTGGATCTGGAAGTCAGCGTGTTCGAAGAAAGCGGTGAGCGTCGCGACTTTCATGTGCCTGCCGCGCAAGTGCGTCCCGCGAGACTAGGCACCCTGCCCAGTTATGGATTGGCGGCAGGCAGGATCCGGCAGATCGGGCGTGACCATGACACCCCGTCATTTTTTGCCGCCAGCCGGGACTGGCGATGGGGCCCTCGGACGCAGACGAGCGCAGGGTGGATGGGGGCCGACGGTTACCAATCCATTGGATGGGGCGTTTCTCAAGCGCTGACCCCAGCGACCGTGCTGACCCTGCAGCAGCTCGGTTCACGCACGACACGAGGCATCGGCGGCCAAGAGATCCAGGCCACACTCAACACGACGCTGGGCGACGGGCTATCGGTCGGTTTGACAGCGGGCCAGCGCAGCCCTGGGTTTCGATACTTGTCTGAGGCCGGGCGTGATGCCGTTGGAGGTGACCCGTTTGCCCGCGCGGCCAATCACTGGAGCCTATCGCTGAGGAGAGCGGATCCGGCATGGGGTGCGCTGAGCGGATCATTGGCTCGCTATCAGGGCGGGGGTGGAAAAGCTCATTCGAGGGTCAGCGCGGCATGGTCGCGGGGTTTCGACTGGGCGACGTTTTCGCTGAGCCTTGAACACGACAGGTTTGAGCAAGCGGGTAGATCAGGTGCGTTCGTCAACGTGGGTGTGCCCCTGGGACGCAACCGAAGAATAAGCACTTCTGTACGTTACGATGATTCGAGAGGAGTGCGCAGTGGCGCACGTTATTCGGAGCAGGTCAGTGACAGCCTTGGCTATAGCATCGGTGCCGATCGCTTCGCCGACGACCGGAACGACTTCAACGCCAGGCTTAACGCCGTGCCCCGTTATACCAGCGCAGAACTGGGGTATTCCCGGAGCAGCGCCGGCGCGCGCCATTATGACCTGACGCTACGCGGGGGGTTGGCTTTGCACGACGAGGGCGTGACGCCTTCGCCGTATCCGCTGCGCGACACGTTTGGCCTGCTCAAAGTCGGCGACTACGCCGGAGTCAAGATTGGAACGCCCCAGGGGCCCGTCTGGACCGATGGAGCCGGGCGTGCGGTGGCGGCTGAACTGCCGCCTTACCAGGCGAGCCGTGTTGAAATCGACACGGTTAGCCTCCCTCGCAACATTGAGGTGCCAAATGGTTACCAAGAAGTGCGGGCAGCGCGCGGCGCTGTGCCGCGGCTCGACTTCCAGGCCGCCAGGGTTCGTCGCTTGTTGCTATACGTGCGCAACGAAGAGGGGGTGCCCATGGCCAAGGGCCTTGGGGTTTACGACCACGCGGGTCAGTACTTGACGACGGTGGTCGATACGGGCCTGGTATATCTGGAGGATGCCCCTGTCGTGGCAAAACTCTCTATAGCGCTTGCCGATGAGCAAATCTGCCGCTTGGAAATCGATACTCGCCAGATGCCGGCATCCTCAGCGCCTATTGATCGTCTTGAGGTGGCTTGCCAGGTTGGCTGAGCGTACCTGCACCGCCGATCATTCAGTGAGCGATGAGCTTCATTGGACGTTGGCGACATCGCTCAACAGCTTGCTCGCGGCGGCACCCACCTTGCGTACAGCATCTTCGATTTGCGCCGTTGGCTTGGCAGCGTAGTTCATGCGCAGGCAATTACGGTATTTGCCAGATGCCGAGAAAATACTGCCGACCGCGATCTGGACCCCTTGGTCATGAAGCATGCGGTTGAGCTTCAGCGTATCGAAGCCTTCCGGCAACTCGACCCAGAGCATGAAGCTGCCACGAGGGCGGCTGGCGCGGGTGCCCTGGGGGAAATATCGGCTGACCCAGTCCATCATTACGTCGCGATTGCGCTGGTATTGCCCGCGCATGCGGCGTAAATGCGGCTCGAAATGACCAGCCTTGAGAAACTCGGCAATAGCGATCTGGGGCTGCGGCGCGGTAGATCCCGTGCTGATGTACTTCATGTGCAGCACCCGTTCCAGATAGCGGCCGGGAGCAACCCAACCCACTCGCAGGCCCGGCGCCAAGGTCTTGGAAAAAGAACTGCAGAGCAGGACGCGCCCATCTTCGTCGAAAGACTTTATGGTGCGCGGACGCGGGTAGGTGTAGGCCAGTTCGCCATACACATCGTCTTCGATAATCGCCACATCAAAGCGCTGTGCCAAGGTCAGGAGGGCGCGTTTGTTGGCCTCGGGCATGATGTAACCCAACGGGTTATTGCAGCTAGGGGTCAACTGTATGGCCTTGATCGGCCATTGCTCCAACGCCAGTTCCAAAGCTTCCAGGCTGATGCCAGTGAGTGGGTCGGTGGGGATTTCCAGGGCTTTCATGCCCAGGCCCTTCAGCGTCTGCATGGCGCCATGGAAGCTGGGTGAATCCACCGCGACGATGTCACCTGGCTCGCAGGTGGCGCGGACGCTCACTGACAGCGCTTCGTGGCAGCCGGTAGTGACAATCAGATCGTTGGCGCCCAGTTGGCAGCCGGAGTCCAAGGACAGCCGGGCGATCTGTTCCCGCAGTTCCAGGTTGCCATAGATGTTGTCGTAATACAGGCCGGGCATGTCTTGCCGTCGGCTGATCTGCGCCAGGCTGCGAAGTAATGGCTTCATGGTTGGCGAATGGATATCCGGCATCCCGCGACCCAGCTGCACCACGTCTTTGCGCGGTACGGCGCGTATCAGTTCCAGCACTTGGTCCCATTGTGAAATGTCCACCGGGCGCTGGGCTGGACGGCCCACCGCCGGCAGGTCCGGCAGTTCCCGGCTGACCGGCACGAAATAGCCAGACTTGGGTTTCGGCATTGCCAGCCCGCTGTCCTCCAGCACGCGATAGGCCTGCTGGACCGTGCTCAGGCTGACCCCGTGTTCGGTGCTCAAGGCGCGCACCGACGGCAGCCGGTCACCGGGGCGGTAGAAGCCTTGTTCGATACGGGTGCCGAGCAGCTCGGCGAGGTTCACGTACAGCGTCATGGTGCGTTCTCAGTGAAGTGGGAAAGCGACAACCAATACAGTTGCGGCGCAAAACTTCGATTCAGTGCCGAAAACGCCGATTCTGTATGCTTATAAAAGACATCGCCTGAATCTGTATTGCTTTTGGCCGTCCGCGCATCATGAAAGCTCTGGCTACCCAAGTAAACAGGAGCGATCAAAAATGAACGGCTTGAGCGATGTACGGCTGACGTTACACAGTCAGGAACTGGCGGCTGGGCAGGAAAAGGAGCTGCGCAGCGGGGCTTTGCGCAATGCGCCAGCCGGCCTGAGTCGCTGGGGACTGTTCTGGCATCGTTTGCATACACGCAAAGCCCTGTTGGACATGTCGACCGAACAGTTGCGTGATATTGGACTGAGTCGGGAGCAGGCGCGGGCGGAAGGCTTGAAGCCGTTCTGGCGGATTTGAATCGATAAGAAACCTGTGGCGAGGGAGCAAGCTCCCTCGGCCCCTGTCACACCAGTTCTTTCAATCTATGCCACAACATCCCCAATGCCAGCAGCGGTGAGCGCAAATGTTTGCCCCCTGGGAATGTTATGTGCGGCACCTTTGCAAAAAGATCGAAGCCACCTCCCTGTTGCCCACTGATTGCTTCGGCCAGCAGTTTGCCCGCCAGGTGCGTGGCGTTTACGCCATGGCCCGAGTAGGCCTGAGCGTAATACACGTTCGGCTGACCCTTGAGGCGGCCGATCTGTGGCAAGCGGTTGGCGCCGATGCCGATCATCCCGCCCCATTGATAATCGATTTTCGCGTCCGCTAACTGAGGGAAAACCTTGAGCATTTTCGGACGCATATAGGCGCCGATGTCCTGCGGATCGCGCCCGGAATAATGACAAGCCCCGCCGAACAACAAGCGGCGATCCGCCGAAAGCCGGTAATAATCCAGCGCCACCCGCTGATCACAAACGGCCATGTTCTGCGGTAATAGCGCATGTGCCTGAGTTTCGCTCAACGGCTCGGTCGCGATGATGTAGCTGCCGGCCGGCAGCACTTTGCCGCTCAACTCCTGGTTCAAGCCATTGAGGTAGGCGTTGCAGCCCAGCACCAGGGTATTGGCGCGGACCGAGCCGTGCTCGGTATGTACTTTTACTTGATGGCCATAGTCGATGCGGGTGACGGCTGATCGTTCGAACAGTCGAACTCCCAATTGCTGGGCCGCCATGGCTTCTCCCAGCGCCAGGTTGAGCGGATGCAGGTGACCCGAACCCATGTCGACCAAGCCGCCAACGTAACGATCCGAGCCCACCACGCTGTGCATTTCGTCAGCGCGCAGCAGTCGGGTCTCGTAGCGGTAGCCCAGGCTGCGCAATTCTTCGGCGTCTTCGGCGAAGCCCTCGAGGTCGCCGGGTTTGTTCGCAAGGTCACAATAACCCCAGGTCAGGTCGCAAGAAATCTGAAAGCGCTCGACTCGTTGTCGGACGATTTCCACCGCCTCAAGCCCCATCAGTTTCATCTGACGGACGCCGTCGTTACCGACGACCGAAGCAAACTGGTCGAGGCCGTGCCCAACGCCGCGAATCAACTGGCCGCCGTTGCGTCCGCTGGCACCCCAGCCAATTTTATGTGCTTCGAGCAACACCACGCTCATCCCGCGCTCGGCCAGTTCGATGGCCGTGTTCAACCCGGAGAACCCGCCGCCCACCACACAGACGTCCGCGATCAGCTCGCCTTGCAACACCGGATGGTCCGGCTGCGGCAGGCTGCTGGCGGCGTAATAAGAGGCGGCGTGCGCGTGGCTCGGGACAGGTTGCTGAACACGGGCGTTCATGTGCGTAATCCTGATTGATGTGTTTGAGAAATTTTACGGAGCATAAGCCGTGCTTTCCTCCATCGGCAACTCTGGTCGGCTGACGCTGTCTGGCCTGCGCCTTTTGAGGCAGAATCCAAGGCTGTCCCGACCCGGTACTCGCCTCGATGAGCTGCAACAGCCAAAAAATCCGCACGCTGCGTCAGCAGATCCCTACGTTTGAGTGCGTGCCGGGCTGTCACGACTGCTGCGGCCCGGTGACCACCTCGCCCGAGGAAATGTCCCGGCTACCGCGCAAGACCCGCGCCGAACAGGACGCCGCCATGGAAGCGCTCGATTGCGTGCACCTGGGGCCGAACGGTTGCACGGTCTACGACGAGCGGCCGTTGATCTGCCGTCTGTTCGGCACCACGGCGACCTTGCCATGTCCCAATGGTCGACGGCCGGTGGAGCTGATCCACCCGCGTGTCGAGAAGCAGATTCATGAGTACATGGCGAGTACCCGGCAGGTGTTGGTCTAGGCCTCTCAATCCGGGATCGGCAGGTTCAGGCTCTCCTTCACTTCTTCCATCACGATATAGCTCTTGGACTCACGCACGTGGGGCAGCTTGAGCAGGATGTCGCCCAGCAGCTTGCGGTACGAGGCCATCTCGGAAATCCGCGCCTTCACCAGATAATCGAAGTCGCCCGACACCAGGTGGCATTCCAGGACGTGTGGCAATTTCAGCACTGCGCGTCGGAATTCTTCGAAGGTATCGCCGGACTTGTAGTCGAGGCTGATCTCGACAAACACCAGCAGGCTGCCCTTCAGGTGCTGCGGATTGAGCCGGGCGTTGTAGCCCATGATGATGCCTTCGCGCTCCAGGCGCCGGACCCGCTCGGTACATGGCGTGGTGGAGAGACCGACCTTTTCGCCCAGTTCGGTGAAGGAAATCCGCCCGTCCGCCTGGAGGATGCGCAGAATGTTGCGGTCGATCTTGTCCAGCTCGCGCTTGGTCTGGGTATTGGTACGCACAGGTGATGCGCCTCCATGAAAAGGGTTTTTGCCGAGAATTCTCGCCAAATATAGGGATTTATATAGTGAAAAGCACTGGCTGATCTTTTTTACACTGCGCCCATCTAAGCTTTGTACAACAAACGTCAGCGGTCATCCGCGATGAGGATTCAACATGCGCGTTCTGGTCTTGGGTAGCGGCGTCATCGGTACCGTCAGTGCTTACTATCTGGCCCGTGCCGGGTTTGAAGTGGTGGTGGTCGACCGTCAGCCGGCGCCGGCCATGGAAACCAGTTTCGCCAACGCCGGCCAGGTGTCGCCGGGTTACGCCTCGCCGTGGGCCGCGCCAGGTGTGCCGCTCAAGGCCATCAAGTGGCTGTTGCAGCGTCACGCGCCGTTGGCGATCAAGGCCACTGCCGACATCGATCAATACCTCTGGATGGCGCAGATGCTGCGCAATTGCACTGCCAGCCGCTACGCAATCAACAAGGAGCGCATGGTCCGCCTGTCCGAGTACAGCCGTGACTGCCTGGACGAGTTGCGCGCCGAGACCGGCATTGCCTACGAGGGCCGCAGCCTGGGCACTACTCAACTGTTCCGCACCCAGGCCCAGCTCGATGGCGCGGCCAAGGACATCGCCGTGTTGAAGGAGTCTGGCGTGCCGTTCGAAGTGCTCGACCGCGCAGGCATCGCCCGGGTCGAGCCGGCGTTGGCCAACGTCACCGACATCCTCGCTGGTGCGCTGCGCCTGCCCAATGACCAGACCGGCGACTGCCAGATGTTCACCACCCGCCTGGCGGAAATGGCTGTCCAGCTCGGCGTGCAATTTCGGTTCGACCAGAATATCGAGCGCCTGGATTTCGCCGGTGACCGCATCAACGGCGTCTGGATCGACGGCAAGCTGGAAACAGCCGACCGCTACGTCCTGGCCTTGGGCAGCTACTCGCCACAGTTGCTCAAGCCCCTCGGTATCCGCGCGCCGGTGTATCCGCTCAAGGGCTATTCCCTGACCGTGCCGATTACCGACCCGGCGATGGCGCCGACCTCGACCATTCTCGATGAGACCTACAAGGTCGCGATCACCCGGTTCGACAACCGTATTCGCGTCGGCGGCATGGCCGAAATCGCTGGATTTGACCTTTCGCTGAACCCGCGTCGGCGCGAAACCCTGGAGATGATCGTCAACGACCTTTATCCTCGGGGCGGCGACCTGGCCCAGGCCAGTTTCTGGACAGGCCTGCGCCCAACTACACCGGACGGCACGCCTATTGTGGGCGCTACCCCGTTCAAGAATCTGTTCCTGAACACTGGCCACGGCACCCTCGGTTGGACCATGGCCTGTGGTTCCGGTCGCCTGCTGGCGGACCTGATGGCGAAGAAAAAGCCACAGATCAGCGCCGAAGGCCTCGACATTTCCCGTTATGGCAGCAAACCCCAGGAGTCCGCAAAACATGGCAATCCAGCGCCAGCTCACCAATGACTGCTTGAGTGTTTCGGCCGCGCTGCCCTGACAGCTGTCAAAACTCTCCCTCTCCCGGCGCTGTTGGTGGTTGATGCTGTCAGCCTGCGCCGGTTTTTTTATCCATGACTGCCTAGAAGCGTGCCGCCATGCGTCCTGCCCGTGCCCTGATCGACCTCCAAGCCTTGCGTCATAACTATCAATTGGCCCGCGAAGTCACGGGGGCCAAAGCCCTTGCGGTGATCAAGGCCGACGCCTATGGGCACGGGGCGGTGCGCTGCGCCGAAGCCTTGCAGGAAACGGCCGACGGGTTTGCCGTGGCCTGTATCGAAGAGGCCCTGGAGCTGCGAGCGGGCGGTATTGGTGGACCGATCCTGCTGCTGGAAGGATTTTTCGAGGCCGATGAGCTTGCCTTGATCGTCGAACATGATTTCTGGTGCGTGGTGCATGCGTTGTGGCAACTCGAAGCGATCGAGCGCGCGACGCTGGGCAAGCCGATCACGGTCTGGCTCAAGCTCGATTCGGGTATGCATCGGGTCGGATTGCATCAGGACGAGTTCCAGCCGGCGTATCGTCGCCTCCTGGCCAGTGGAAACGTGGCGAAGATCGTATTAATGAGTCACTTCGCCCGTGCCGATGAACTGCATGACCCCAGCAGCCTGCAACAATTAGCGGTATTCGAGCAGGCCCGCCAGGGCCTGATGGCAGAGGTCAGCCTGCGCAATTCTCCGGCGGTGCTGGGTTGGCCGCAGATCCCCAGCGACTGGGTGCGGCCCGGCATCATGCTGTACGGCGCAACGCCTTTGGAGGAGGCCAATGCCGTTGCTTCGCGCCTGCAGCCGGTCATGACGCTGGAGTCTAGAATCATCAGCGTGCGCGAGCTTCCCGTCGGCGAGCCCGTGGGTTATGGCGCACGCTTTGTCACGGCGCAACCGACACGCGTGGGCGTGGTCGCCATGGGCTACGCCGACGGCTACCCGCGCCAGGCGCCCAACGGCACGCCGGTGCTGGTGGACGGGCAGCGTAGCCAACTGGTCGGGCGGGTATCGATGGACATGCTGTGCGTGGACTTGACCCATATCCCCCAGGCCGGGCTCGGCTCCACGGTCGAGCTATGGGGCAAAAATGTCCTCGCCAGCGACGTGGCGATGGCTGCCGGCACGATTCCCTACCAGATATTCTGCAACCTGCGGCGGGTGCCAAGGCTCTATTCCAAGGGGTGAGGCTGAGCGCGATCTACCGAAAGTCGCTTCACCGCACAGGATTCGGGCCAAAGTGTTGTAAATACTGAACGCTGTCGCCATGATAACGCTCACTTTACACACAACCTGATTCCCTGGAGGCTCCAGCATTGGACGTCGGTGAACGACTGCAATCCATTCGTAAACTCAAAGGCCTTTCCCAGCGTGAACTCGCCAAGCGCGCGGGCGTCACCAACAGCACCATTTCGATGATCGAGAAAAACAGCGTGAGCCCCTCGATCAGCTCGCTGCGCAAGGTCCTTGGCGGGATTCCCATGTCCATGGTCGAGTTTTTCTCCGAAGAAATCCTCCAGGAGAAACCGACTCAGATCGTCTACAAAGCCAACGAACTGATCGACATCTCCGATGGCGCCGTGACCATGAAACTGGTGGGCCGGGCGCATCCGAGCCGGGCGATTGCGTTTTTGAACGAAATCTATCCGCCTGGCGCCGACACGGGCGACGAGATGCTCACCCACGAAGGCGAAGAAACCGGGATCCTGGTGGAAGGGCGGTTGGAATTGGTGGTGGGCGCCGAAACCTTCGTGCTCGAAGCCGGTGACAGCTACTATTTCGAAAGCACCAAGCCCCACCGCTTCCGTAACCCGTTCGACGTGCCGGCGCGACTGATCAGCGCAGCCACACCGGCCAATTTCTAGACCAAGAGGCGCCGAGCCCGCAGGGGCAAAGGCGCCCGAAGGTTGGCCTGTCATGACAAACAAGACCCTTGCGACTTTGGGGTTGTTTCGGAGTGACAGGCTTACCGCTATACTTGCGCCCGCCTGCAAACCGTGGCCGCAGGCGTGACTAGCCACCATTGAGGGTGTACGCGTGAACCTAATTATGAAAATGCTGGCTGCACCAGCAACCGTATTGGCCCTATGGGCTGCGAGCGCTCAAGCGGCGCCCAACGATGACATCGCCAAGCGCCTTGAACCCGTCGGCCAGGTTTGCGTCCAGGGCAAGGAATGCAAGGGGATGGAAGTGGCTACAGCGGCGGGCGGTGCCGGCGGTGCCAAGGCGCCAAAAGACGTCATTGCCAAACATTGCAACGCTTGCCACGGTACTGGTCTGCTGGGCGCGCCGAAAATCGGTGACAAGGCAGCCTGGAAAGAACGCGCCGACCACCAGGGCGGTCTCGATGGCATCCTGGCCAAGGCCATCACGGGCGTCAACGCCATGCCGCCTAAAGGCACCTGCGCCGATTGCACCGATGATGAACTCAAAGGCGCCATCAAAGAGATGTCCGGTCTGTAACAGGCATTCATCTTCCGCAAAAAAGCCGCTTACGAGCGGCTTTTTTGTGCCTGGGATTTTTTTCCGGACTGGTCATCGCAACCAAGACCCGGCAAGCTCGGTCCAACCCACATTCATGGAATGTCCCGGAGGGTCGGATGGTGCAGTTGTGTTCAATCGAACAGGCGGTGGATGACGTACTCGAGCGTCTGCCCGCGCATATCCACCTCGGCATGCCCCTTGGGCTGGGCAAACCCAATCTGTTCGCCAACGCGCTGTACCGGCGCATCGCGCAACTGCCCGAGCGACAGCTGACCATTTACACCGCCTTGAGCCTGGGGCGGCCGACCTTGGGCGATGGGTTGCAGAAGCGCTTCCTCGAACCCTTCGTCGAACGGGTCTTTGGCGATTATCCCGAACTCGATTACCTGGCCGACCTGCAGCGCGACAGCCTGCCGGCCAATATCCGCGTCCAACAATTCTTCATGCAGCCCGGCAGCCTTTTACACAGCGCGTCGGCCCAGCAGGACTATGTCAGCAGTAACTACAGCCACGCGGCCCGGGACATCAACGGGGCAGGCTTGAACCTGATCGCCCAACTGGTGGCGAGCGACCCGGAGCACCCGGATCGCCTTAGCCTGAGTTGCAATCCGGACATTACCCTGGATCTGTTGCCGATGATCGCCAAGCGGCGCGAGGCGGGGGAGACCATTCTCCTGGTGGGCCAAGTCCACAGCGACTTGCCGTACATGCCCGGTGACGCGGAAATCGGCATCGATGGCTTCGACTTGTTGATCGACGAGAAGGACAGCCACACGTTGTTTTCCACGCCCAACATGCCGGTGGGGTTCCAGGATCACTTGATCGGCCTGCATGCCAGCACCCTGGTGCGCGATGGCGGTACGTTGCAAATCGGCATCGGCTCCATGGGCGACGCACTGACAGCGGCACTGCTGGCGCGCCAAGCCGATAACGCCGGTTACCAGGCTCTGTTGGCGGAACTGAACCTCAGCCAGTGGGCGCAATTGATCGAGCGCGAAGGCGGGGTCGAGCCTTTCGCCAAGGGGTTGTATGGTTGCAGTGAGATGTTCGTCAACGGTTTGCTGGTGCTGGCGGAAGCAGGAATTATCCGGCGCAAGGTCTACCCCGACGAGCCGACCCAGGAGCGGGCCATTGCCGGAACCCTCGACGAGGCGGCGCAACCCGATGGCATCTGCATTCATGGCGGATTCTTCCTCGGCCCGCGCAGTTTCTACGAGCGCTTGCGCGAGTTGCCGCAGAGCCGTCTGCTTGAATTCAACATGACGCGTATCAGCTACATCAACGAGCTGTACGGCCAAGAGCAGCTCAAGCGCTTGCAGCGCCTCGATGCTCGGTTCATCAACACGGTCTTCACCATGACTTTGATGGGCGCGGGAGTGGCTGACCAATTGGAAAACGGGCGGGTGCTCAGCGGCGTCGGTGGGCAGTATAACTTCGTCGCCCAGGGCCACGCGCTGGAAGGGGCGCGTTCGATACTGCTGTTGCGTAGCTGGCGGGAATCGGGAGGGGTGGTCAGTTCGAACATTGTCTGGGAATACGGTCACTGCACGATTCCACGCCATTTGCGTGACATTGTGGTAACCGAGTACGGCATCGCCGACCTGCGGGGCAAGACCGACGCCGCGGTGATCGAGGCGTTGCTGAACATCAGCGATTCACGCTTCCAACCCGGATTGATCGAGCAAGCGCAAAATGCCGGCAAGCTGCCGAAGGACTTTCGCCTCGATCCACGCTTTGCCGACAACACCTCGGAGCGTTTGCAGGGGATCCAGGCGCGGCATCCCAACCTGTTTCCGGAGTACCCGTTGGGCTGTGATTTCGATGAGGTCGAGCGGGACTTATTGCGGGCGCTGAATTGGCTGAAAAGCAAATTCAAGCTCACCGAGATCCTGGATCTGGGCAAAGCCGCCCTGGATGCGCCGCAGCCCTGGGAATATGCCGGGCATCTGGAGCGAATGCAGCTGACGAGCCCGGAGGGGCTGAAGGAAGAGCTGTATCAACGGCTGTTGCTGGCGGGGCTCAAGGCGACCGCGCCTTAGAAATCGACCATCCCCTGTGGGAGCGAGCAGGCTCGCTCCCACAGGGGAATGGGTATTAGTCGAGGAAGGTCACAACCCCACCCGCCAACGACTTCACCCGGGCCAACGATTCGACGCGATAGCCCTGGGCATCCAGTTCGGCGCGGCCGCCCTGGAACGACTTCTCGATCACGATCCCCAGCCCGGCGACGGTGGCGCCGGCCTGCTTGATGATGGAAATCAGCGCCTGGGAGGCTTTGCCGTTGGCCAGGAAATCATCAATGATCAGCACGCGGTCGCTGCTGGTCAGGTGGCGCGGGCTGATGGCGACGGTGCTTTCGGTCTTCTTGGTGAAGGAATACACGGTGGCCGACAGCAGGTTCTCCGTCAGGGTCAGGGACTGTTGCTTGCGGGCGAAGATCACCGGCACGCCAAGATTCAGCCCGGTCATGATCGCCGGGGCGATGCCCGAGGCTTCGATGGTGACGATCTTGGTGATGCCCGAATCCTTGAACAGTGCGGCAAATTCATCACCGATCAGCTTCATCAACTGCGGATCGATCTGGTGGTTGAGAAACGCATCGACCTTCAATACCTGGTCGGACAGCACGATGCCTAGCTCTCGGATTTTCTGGTGCAGGGCTTCCATGAAGCCTCCTCTGGGACGCGTTCAGCGCCTGAAATAGTGGAAAATTCTAGCGCTTCAACATCGCGCGTATATCCGCCAAGGCACTGTTGCCGCGAACGGCTTTGACCTCTGTCGGCGTATCGTCGTTGCCTTCCCAGGCCAGGTCGTCCGGCGGCAACTCATCGAGGAAGCGGCTCGGGGCGCAGTCGATCACTTCGCCGTATTGCTTGCGCTTGGCGGCGAAGGTGAAGGCCAGCGTCTGGCGTGCCCGGGTAATCCCGACGTAGGCCAGGCGCCGTTCTTCTTCGATGGTGTCGGCCTCGATGCTGGAACGGTGCGGCAGGATTTCTTCTTCCATGCCCATGATGAACACGTAGGGAAACTCCAGGCCTTTGGAGGCGTGCAGCGTCATCATCTGCACACCTTCGGCGCCTTCTTCCTCTTCCTGCTGGCGTTCGAGCATGTCCCGCAGCACGAGCTTGCCGATGGCGTCCTCGACGGTCATGTCGCCGTCTTCGTCTTTTTCCAAGGTGTTCTTCAACGCCTCGATCAAGAACCAGACGTTGCTCATGCGGTAGTCGGCGGCCTTGTCGCTGGAGCTGTTGGTGCGCAGCCAGTTTTCGTAGTCGATGTCCATGACCATGCTGCGCAGCGCAGAGATCGGATCTTCCCCGGCGCACTGCTCGCGGACCTTGTCCATGAAACGCTTGAAGCGCGCCAGGCGATCGGTGAAGCGGCTGTCCAGATGCTCGCCAAGGCCGATTTCGTCGGTGGCGGCGTACATCGAGATCTTGCGCTCGGTGGCGTAGTTGCCGAGTTTTTCCAGGGTGGTCGAACCGATTTCCCGGCGCGGCACGTTGATCACCCGCAAGAAGGCGTTGTCGTCGTCCGGGTTCACGATCAGGCGGAAGTAGGCCATCAGGTCCTTCACTTCCTGGCGGCCGAAAAAGCTGTTCCCCCCCGACAGACGATACGGGACCTGGTGATGCTGCAGTTTCAGCTCGATCAGCTTGGCCTGGTAGTTGCCGCGGTACAGGATCGCAAAATCGCTGTACGGCCGGTCGGTGCGCAAGTGCAGGCTGAGGATTTCCATGGCCACGCGCTCGGCTTCGGCGTCTTCGTTGCGGCAACGGATCACGCGGATCTCGTCGCCGTGGCCCATCTCGCTCCACAGTTGTTTTTCGAACTCATGGGGGTTGTTGGAAATCAGCACGTTGGCGCAGCGCAGGATCCGGCTGGTGGAGCGGTAGTTCTGTTCCAGCATCACCACTTTGAGCGACGGGTAGTCTTCCTTGAGCAGCATCAGGTTTTCCGGCCGCGCGCCGCGCCAGGCGTAAATCGACTGGTCATCGTCGCCCACCACGGTGAACTGGTTGCGTTTGCCGATCAGCAGTTTCACCAGCAGATACTGGCTGGCGTTGGTGTCCTGGTATTCGTCCACGAGCAGGTAGCGGACCTTGTTCTGCCATTTCTCGAGGATGTCGGCGTGGTCCTGGAACAGTTTGACCGGCAACAGGATCAGGTCGTCGAAGTCCACCGCATTGAACGCCTTGAGCGTGCGCTGGTAATGGGCGTAGACGATAGCGGCGGTCTGTTCCTTGGGGTTGCGGGCGTTTTCCAGTGCTTCGGGCGGCAGGATCAGGTCGTTTTTCCAGGCGCCGATCATGTTCTTGATCTCATCCACGCCGTCGTCGCCGGAATATTCCTTCTGCATGATGTCGGTCATCAGGGCCTTGACGTCGGCCTCGTCGAAGATCGAGAAGCCCGGTTTGTAGCCCAGCCGCGCATGTTCCTTGCGGATGATGTTCAAGCCCAGGTTGTGGAAGGTGCAGACCGTCAGGCCGCGACCTTCGCCGGCGCGCAGCAGGCCGCCGACCCGCTCTTTCATTTCCCGGGCGGCCTTGTTGGTGAAGGTCATGGCGACGATGTACTGGGCGCGGATGCCACAATTCTGGATCAGGTGCGCGATCTTGCGGGTGATCACGCTGGTCTTGCCGGAGCCTGCACCGGCGAGCACCAAAAGAGGGCCGCCGACATAGTTCACGGCTTCTTGCTGCCGGGGGTTGAGTCGGGACATGACAGGGTTCAGGGAGTCGTTTGCGAAATGGGCCGGCATTTTAACAGGCTCTGAGAATTGTGCTGCCCTGTCCGACTTGTGACGTTGCGCATCATTGCAATTGCCGCTTTCGTCACTTTCCCTCAGGATGCGGACGGAAATTGGTTCCAACGTTCGTTTTTTGAGATGAAAAAGCTTCAAAAAGCGGGTATCTGAGAACCATTGGCATTGGTGATTGCCCATCGGCGCGTCATAATGCCCCGCGCCTACCACCTTGCAGAGTCTAGGGAGTCAGCTTGTCCACGCCTGTCGAACCCTTGCGTTTGCTGTTGTTGGCCGAAACGCCTGAGTGGTCAGCGATATTGCGCGAGTGCCTGGCGCCCATGGGGCCCTCGGTCGTGTTGATCAGCGCCCCGAACTGGGACTCGGTCAGCAGCTTGTTCGAGGACAACCGCAACGCGGTGCTGCTCACCGTTGCCGCCCTGCAGCCGGCACCGGGTCGTTGTCGTTTGCCGACAGTTCTGTTGCTCGAGCATGAACCTTCGGTTTCCCCGGATGGCGTCAGCGACTGGCTGGTGCGCGACGCCCTCGATGAGGCGACCCTGCGTCGTTGCCTGCGTCACGTGCGCGAGCGGGGGATGCTCGAAAACACCCTGCAACGGCTCGCCGAGCAGGACCCGTTGACAGGCATCGCCAACCGCCAGGGTTTTCAGACCTTGCTGGCGGCTCGCCTGGCTGAAAACGAAGGCCGTGGCCTGGCCCTGGGTCACCTGGACCTCGACAATTTCCGCCACGCCAATGACGCCCTCGGCCACCAGGCCGGCGATCGGCTGATCCTGCAGGTTGTCTCGCGGCTCAAAGGCGCGCTTGAGGCCGGTGATCAGCTGGCACGGCTGGGGAGCGACGAGTTCGCCTTGTTGATCGACACCCGCCGGGCGCCTCAGCGAGCGGAGTGGATGGCCGAGCGCATCATCGAAGCCATGGCCGAACCCTACTGGGTCGACGGTGAAAGCCTGTTGATCGGTTGCAGCCTGGGCATTGCCCACGCCCGGGCGCAAGCCGGTGCGGACCCCTTGATGTGGCACGCCCACATCGCCATGCAGCAGGCCAAGAGCACCCAAGGCTGCACCTTTCATATCTTCAACGAGCGCATCAACCGCAACGCCCGCAGCCTCGCCGACCTGGAAAGCGAGCTGCGGCGGGCGTTGCGACGTGATGAGCTGGAATTGCATTACCAGCCTCGGCTGAACCTGGCAGATGGCACGATTGTCGGCCTCGAAGCCCTGGTGCGCTGGCGCCATGGCGAGCGCGGCTTGTTGCCACCGAGTGAGTTCGTGCCGCTGGCCGAGCAGAGCGGGCTCATCGTGCCGTTGGGTTACTGGGTGATTGCCCGGGCCCTTCGGGACATGCAGGACCTGCGTGAACGTGGGCAGGCGCCGTTGCACATGGCGATCAACCTGTCGTTCCGGCAGTTCCAGGACAGCCAGTTGCTGCCGACCCTGAGCCGGTTGATCGCCGAACGGGGTGTCGAGGCCCAATGGCTGGAGTTCGAGCTCACCGAAACCGCCGTGATGCGTCGCAGCGAACTGGTCAAACAGACCATGGATGCCCTGGGTCGCCTGGGGGTACGGTTCTCCCTGGATGATTTCGGCACCGGATTCTCCTCGTTCGTGCACCTCAACAGCCTGCCCATCGCCCTGCTCAAGATCGACAAGAGCTTCGTCGGCGGCATGGAGCAGCGCGAAGAGAACCGCAAGCTGGTCCACGCGATGATCAACCTGGCCCATAACCTCAACCTCGAGGTGGTGGCCGAAGGCGTCGAGACCCGCGAGCAACTGGAGTTGCTGCGCGGTTTCGGATGCGACCAGGTGCAGGGGTTCCTGATCAGCAAGCCGTTGCCGCTGGCGGAGTTGGTTGAATACCTGATGTCCGAGGGTGATCAGCAGTCGATGCTGGAAATCAGCTAACCCAAAACCCGGTGGGAGCGAGCTCCCACAAGGGGCTTTGTTTCATTTGGCCTGGATCGCTTCGAAACCTTGCTGTCCCGGCTCGCTGCGAATCATCCGCTTCATCTTCCACTCGAACGCCAACGTCAGGCTCACCGCCGCGCAGGCCAGGCCCAGGGCGAGGCCCCACCAGACGCCGGTCGGGCCCCAATGCAAATGGAACGCCATCCACCACGCCGCCGGCGCGCCGATCAACCAATAGCAACCCAGGCCCACCAGAAACGTGGTCTTGGCGTCCTTCAATCCGCGGATGCAACCCATCGCGATGGTTTGTGTGCCGTCGAACAGCTCGAACCACGCCGCCACGGCCAACAGGCTCACCGCCAGGTCGATGACCGCGCGGAACGCCGGGTCCTCATGGTCCAGGAACAGGCCGATCAATTGATTCGGCAGCAGCCAGAACACCATGGCGAACGCCAGCATGGCGGCCGCGCCAAAACCAATCCCGACCCTCCCGGCCAGGCGCGCCATGAGCAATTGCCCGGCACCGTAATGCTGGCCGATACGCATGGTGATGGCGTAGGACATGCCCGCCGGAACCATGAAGGCCACCGAGACGATTTGCAGCGCGATCTGGTGGGCCGCCAGCGGCGTGCTGCCCATGGTGCCCATGCACAGGGCGGCGAATGCGAACAGGCCGACTTCCACCGCGTAAGTACCACCAATCGGCAAGCCCAGTCGCCACAGTTCCTTGAGGTATTGGCGATTGGGTCGCGACAGGCCGGCAAGCAATGGATAAGCGCGGTAGGCCGAGTGCCGATGAATGTGCCAGGCCAGCGCCAGGGCCATGCAGTTGGCGACGATGGCCGTGACCAGGCCGATCCCCATCAGGCCGAGCTTCGGCAGGCCGAACATGCCGGTGATGAGCGCATAGTTGAGAAGGAAGTTGGCCACCGTGCCGCCGAGGCTGATCACCATCACCGGCGTGGCCCGCCCGATGGCGCTGGTAAAGCCACGCAGGGCCATGAAACTCAGGTAACCGGGCAGGGCGAACGGCAGTGCCAGCAGGAATTGCCCGGCAGAGAGCACGTTGGTTTCGGTCTGGCCGAACATCAACAGCACCGGCTTGAGATTCCACAACAGCAGGCCCGCCACCAGCGCCATCAACCACGCCAGCCATAGTCCGGCCTGGGTCAGCCGGGTGGCGCCTTCGATGTCGCCCGCGCCCTGGCGGATCGCTACCAGGGTGCCCACCGCCGCGATCACGCCGATGCAGAAAATCGATACGAATGAATAGCTCGCCGCCCCGAGCCCGCCGCCGGCCAGGGCTTCGGGGCTCAGGCGAGCCATCATCAGGGTGTCCGTCAGCACCATCAGCATGTGCGCCAACTGCGAAGCAATCAACGGTCCCGCCAGGCGCAGGATGGCCCAGAGTTCGGTACGCACAGGATGCCGCATGATCATCACACTCCATGTTCCAGCAAGGCAGTAAGACGAAGATTCTCGGCCCTCCCGCCGGATTGCACAAAAGGATAAAAAAGATCGCTGGCATGATTAAAACTCATGCTGAATGGGTTTCTGGTAGGGTTTGCAAACCACGCCATGGAGCTTTTGCGATGTCTCGCCGTCTTCCTCCGCTTTATGCGCTACGGGCATTCGAAGCCGCGGCGCGCTACAGCTCGTTTACCCGCGCCGCCGAGGAGCTGTCGATCACCCAGAGCGCCGTCAGCCGGCACATCCGCACACTGGAAGATCACTTTGCCTGTCGACTGTTCCAGCGCAGCGGGCGCAACCTGCAACTGACCGAGTCGGCGCGCCTGCTGCTGCCGGGCGTGCGGGAGGGCTTCATGGCGCTGGAGCGGGCTTGCCACACATTGCACGGAGAAGACGGCATCCTGCGGATGAAGGCGCCATCGACCCTGACCATGCGCTGGCTGCTGGCGCGCCTGAGCCGCTTTCGCCATCTGCAACCGGGCAACGAAGTGCAGCTGACAAGCGCCTGGATGGACATCGACTCGGTGGATTTCAATACCGAGCCCTTCGATTGCGCAGTCCTGCTGGGCAATGGGCATTTCCCTGCGGACTGGGAGGCCAGCCTGCTGTTTCCCGAGGAGTTGATACCGGTCGGCGCTCCGAACCTGCTCAATGACCAACCCTGGGATGTGGCGCGATTGGCCAAGGCCGAGCTATTGCATCCCACTCCGGATCGCCGCGACTGGCGCAATTGGCTGCAGCGCATGGGCTTGGCGGACAAAGTCTCGCTCAGGGGCGGTCAGGTGTTCGATACCCTGGAACTGGGCATGATCGCGGCCGCGCGCGGCTACGGCGTATCCATGGGCGATTTGTTGATGGTGGCCGAGGACGTTGCCCAGGGGCGCTTGAGCCTGCCATGGCCAACCGCTGTCGCCAGCGGCGAGCATTACTACCTGGTCTGGCCGAAAACCCGGCCCGGGGGTGAACGTTTGCGCCGGCTCAGCGACTTTCTCCAGAGCGAGGTGAAGGCCATGCAACTACCTGAGGTCAAGCGCCTGGGCTGAAACGTTGCAGTCGCCGTGCTAGCCACTTGGTATTATTCCTTCCAAAGCCCTCAAGTATTCGGCGTTACGGCCGAAGGTGAACATAGAACCTTCGTTCAGAAAGGGCCAATACCTACCTCATCGAATCAGATGCCGAGCGTGCGATGTGATCAAGATGATCCAGTCTCTCGGCCAGGAGCCGTCATGTCTCAACCTCGTGCCCGGATCGCCTCACAGCTAGGCCTTGCCCTTGCCGTGATACTGGCGGTCGTGATCTCCGGCAGTACTGTCTTTGCCTTGCGTTCGCTTGACGCTGCAAACCTTTCTACCCGTGAAGAGCATCTCGCGAGCGAAGCGCGGCTGATGGCCGATCAGCTCAACACGTTCCACAGCACGTTGCGCGAAAGCACCCAACGGCTGGCGGGTCTGTTCGAAAAGCGTTTCAGCGCCGGCTTGAGCGTGCATCCGGACCAGCCGGTGACGGTGGCGGGCGTTCAGACGCCTGGCTTGAGCCTTGGCAGCGAAGTGTTGAACAACAATTTCAAGGAAGTGGATGATTTCAAGACGATGACCGCCGGCGTGGCCACGGTATTCGTGCGCAGCGGCGACGATTTTGTCCGCGTCAGTACATCCGTCAGCAAACAGGACGGTACGCGCGCCATCGGTACTGTGCTCGACCGCGCCGGACCGGCCTACGGCCCGGTGATCAGCGGCCAGAGCTACATTGGCCGGGCGTTGCTGTTCGGGCGCTTCTACATGTCGCAGTACACGCCTGTACGTGATGGCAGCGGCAAGATCATTGCCGTGTTGTACGTAGGATTCGATTACACCGATGCGCAGAATGCGCAGTTCGAAAACCTCAAGCGCTTCCGAATCGGACAGACCGGTTCGCTGGCGTTATTGGACGAGCAGAACAAATGGTTGGTGCCGCCGGCCGGCGTGCAGGCGCTGGACCGTGCTACCGCGGCCATCACAGCGTTGGTCAAGAAGCCTGGCAAGGGTGCTTTCTGGGACGACACCGCGGAGGAGTTCTATAGCGTTGCCGTGCCGTTCGAGGGCGGGCCCTGGTCGGTCGTGGCGAGCATGCCGAAAACCGAGATCAACGCAGTGACCTGGAACGTCGGTACGCAACTGGCGATCGGCAGTTTGCTGGCGATGTTGCTGGCGGTCGGTGCGGCGGTATGGCTGTTGCGCAGCAAACTGGCTCCCCTCGGTGACTTGGTGCGTCAGGCCGAAGCCTTGGGCGCCGGCGACCTGAGCGTGCGCCTGAATGTGTCGAGCCACGACGAGATCGGCCAACTGGCCCGTGCGTTCAACCAGATGAGCCAAGCCTTGTCGACCATGGTCGAGCACATTCGCAAAGCCTCCCAAGAGGTCAACAGCCGTGCCCAGGCGCTCTCCGGATTGTCCAGTGGCGCCTATGAAGGGATGGAGCAACAGTCCGGCGAGATCACCAGCATGGCCGGGGCGGTGGAAGAATTCAGCGCCACCTCCCTGAACATCGCCGACAACATGGGCAATACCGAGCGCCTGGCACAGGACAATGCCCAACAGACTCGCATCGGCCGTACCTCGATGGACGAAGCGTCATCGTCCCTGGAACAGATCGCGGGCGCCTTGAACAGCACTGCAACGGTCATCAACACGCTGGGCCAGCGATCCCAGGAGATCGGTGGCATTGTCGGTGTGATCACTTCGATCGCCGAGCAAACCAACCTGCTGGCGTTGAACGCCGCCATCGAAGCTGCACGGGCGGGCGAGCAGGGTCGTGGTTTTGCCGTGGTAGCTGACGAGGTTCGGAGCCTGGCCTCGCGCACTCGCCAGGCCACTGACGAAATTTCCGGCATGATCAACAGCATCCAGCAGGAAACCGGCAACGCCATCAGTACCATGGAGAAGGGCAACCTGCTCATGCAGGAAGGCTTGTCGCGTAACGCCAACGTGGCCTCGGCCCTGGCGCGTATCGATGAGCAAAGCCGCTCGGCCGGCCAGCAATTCGCCGCGATCACTACGGCTACGCAGGAGCAAAGCAGCACCGCGACCCTGCTCAGCAGCAACCTGCAGAGTATTGCCATGGCCAACAGCGAACAGCGCGAAGTGGTTTCGAACCTGGCGATCACCGCCAAGGAACTGGAAAAACTGGCGCAGGACCTTCGCAAAGAAGTCGATCGGTTCCGCTGAAACCGTCCCCTCACGAGCAAGCCAACCCAATCCCGTTGCGAGGGAGCTTGCTCCCGCGGGCCTGCACAGCAGGCCCGCGCCTTTTCAGGCAGACCTTATCGTCGCGTCTTGCGACTGCTGCGCAGTCGAGCGGCAGCAAGCTCCCCCCCGCCACCGGTTCTAGGCTGCATAGGCAAAAAATCACCGCGAGCAAGCTCGTTTCCCGCAAAAAATCTCCAATCTGTAGCCGTGTACTTTTTCAGGTAGTTGCTGTTTTTTGGCTTGCTGAAACGTTTCTTCAAGTCTATAAAAACCGCACAACTCCAACAAAAGGCCGTCTCCATGAATTCCCTAAGACTCTTCGTTGCCCTCGGCGCCTTGGGCGTAGCTTCCCATGCGATGGCGTGGGATTACGTACTGCTCGACTCCGATAAAGCCGCCCAACCCTGGCAAATCACCAGCCAACAACTGGGCGTGAAAACCGATAAGCCGTTTTCCGTGACGATGCGCACCCTCCACGGGGGGCGTCAGGAAGGCGTGAGCATTGTCGACATCGACAACGGCACTCTGAAGCTGTCAGTCGTCCCTACCCGTGGCATGAACGTGCTTCAAGCCTCGGTCGGCGATGTGCGCATGGGCTGGGATTCGCCGGTCAAAGAAGTGGTCAATCCAGCATTCATCGAACTCAACGGCCGAGGTGGCCTGGGCTGGCTCGAAGGCTTCAATGAGTTGGTGACCCGCTGCGGCTATGAGTGGATCGGCCACCCCGGCATCGACAACGGTGAGCTGCTGACCTTGCATGGGCGCGCCGCGAACATTTCGGCGAACAAAGTCACCTTGCACATTGATGAAAAGCCACCTTACGCCATCACCCTGCGAGGCGAGTTGAAGGAGCAGGCGTTCAAGAAGGTTGACTTCTCGGTCCAGACTGAATTGGTCACCGAGCCCGGCAGCGTGACCTTTTCCCTCAACGACACGCTGACCAACAATGGCGATTATCCAAAGGAATACCAGGCGCTCTATCACAGCAATTTCAGCACGCCATTCCTGGAGCAGGGGGCCCGCTTCGCCGCCCCGGTCAAACAGGTTTCGCCGTTCAACGACAAGGCCAAGGGCGACCTGAAGGATTGGACCACCTATCGAGCTCCCACCAAGGACTACGATGAAACCGTTTACAACGTCGTGCCTTACGCCGACGCCAAGGGCGATACGCTGACCGTCCTGCACAACAAGGCCGGTAGCCTCGGCGTTTCCGTGGGCTTCAATACCGGGACGCTTCCGGTGTTTTCCCTGTGGAAAAACACCGATACCCAAGGCCAGGGCTACGTGACCGGCTTGGAGCCAGGTACCAGTTTTTCCTATAACCGCCGCTACCAGCGTCCGCTGGGCCTGGTGCCCAGCATCGCACCGAAAGAGCGCAAGCAGTTCCAGATCCACTACAGTCTTCTGGCGGACAAGGGGGCCGTGGACAAAGCCCTCAAGCGCATTGATGACATCCAGGGCGATCGAAAAGTCGAGGTGCGAGACACACCGCTGGTGGACCTGAGCAAGCCGTGACCTGTTTCATGGCGTTGCGGGCCGGTATTGCAGGGCTTCGGCCAGGTGCTCGCGGCTGATCCGTTCCAACTGCTGAAGGTCGGCCAGCGTGCGGGCGACCTTCAGCAAGCGGTGGGCGGCTCGCAGCGACAGGGACAGTCGTTCGCAGGCGGTTTCCAGCCACGCCTCGTCGGTCGAGGACAGTTTGCAATGGCGGCGCAGCCCCGGTAGATCGAGGAATGCGTTGGCACAGCCTTGGCGGGTTTGCTGGCGTTCCCGGGCTTCGGCCACCCGCTCGGCCGCGGTGGCGGTGTCGTCACCCGGTTCGCCTTTGGGATTGAGCGCCGTGGCTTCCCGCGCCACAGTCAGGTGCAGGTCGATGCGGTCGAGCAAGGGGCCGGACAGCTTGTTGCGATAGCGCTGCACCATGTCCGGTGTGCACGAGCAGCGGCCGCTGGGCTCGCCAAGGTATCCACAGGGGCAGGGGTTCATGGCCGCTACCAACTGGAAGCGGGCCGGGAAGCGCACGCGATCGCGGGCGCGCGAAACCACGATATGCCCCGACTCCAAGGGCTCCCTCAAGACTTCCAATACCTTGCGATCAAACTCTGGAAGCTCGTCCAGGAACAGCACGCCGTGGTGGGCGAGGGTGATTTCCCCCGGTTGCGGCTTGGAGCCTCCACCCACCAGGGCAGGGCCGGACGCCGAATGGTGTGGCTGGCGGAACGGCCGTTGCGGCCAATGGCTCAAGGGCACGCAACTGGCGACCGACTGTATAGCCGCGACCTCCAGGGCCTCGCTTTCGGCCAGCGGTGGCAGCAACCCCGGCAAACGACTCGCCAGCAGCGTCTTGCCCGTACCGGGTGGGCCACTGAACAACAGATTGTGAGCTCCCGCTGCCGCGATCAGCAAGGCGCGCTTGGCTCCGGCTTGACCTTGTACTTCGCTGAGGTCGGGATAGGGTTTGCTGGCCGAGAGCAGCCCGTTGGACACAAAAGGCTCGACTGGGACGTGGCCGTTGAAATGCGCCACTGCTTCGAGCAGATGGTCCACGGCGATCACCTTCAGCCCTGACGCCAGGCAAGCTTCCTCGGCGTTGGCCCGGGGTACCAACAGCATGCGTCCAGCCTTGCGTGCCGCCAGCGCCGCGGGGAGCACGCCGCGTACCGGTCTCACGGCGCCGGACAATGCCAGTTCGCCGAGGCACTCCACGTCGTCCAGCATCAAGGTCGGCACCTGCACGCTGGCCGACAGGATTCCCAAGGCAATCGCCAGGTCGAACCGGCCTCCGTCCTTGGGGAGATCCGCTGGCGCCAGGTTCAGGGTGATGCGCCGCGCCGGGAAATTGAGCCCTGAATTGATGATCGCGCTGCGCACCCGGTCCTTGCTCTCCTTCACCGCCGCCTCCGGCAGGCCGACCATCGTCAGTGACGGCAAGCCGTTGGCCAGATGAACCTCAACGGTAACGGCAGGGGCTTCGACCCCCACTTGGGCGCGGCTGTGGACGATGGCGAGCGACATGAAGCGTTCCTTGACTGATGGAGAGCCGCATCCTGCGGCTCTTGAAGACTAGTCCGGGGAAACTGAGAGGGCGGGGCAATTGAAGGGGCAAATTTTCGCAGGATGTTGCGCAAGTGGGGGCATGAATGAACAACCGCCATTCAGGCGGTTGTTTTTCAATTGCCGTTACAGGCGGCGAGCCCCTGCCGGCGCTTTGGATGATCTGGTGGGCCTGGGACAAATCACGCGCTTAACGCCGCATCCCTGGCAAGAGGTGCTCACTCGTCCTTGGGGTCGAGTCGCGCCTCCAGCTCGGCCACCTTGGCTTCCAGGCTCTCCAGCCGTGCCCGGGTCCGGGCCAGCACGACCATCTGGCTGTCGAATTCTTCCCGGCTGACCAGGTCCAGTTTGCTGAACCCGCTTTGCAGCAGGGCCTTGAACTGGCTTTCGATTTCATTCTTGGGGAGTGGCGTGTCGCCGCTCAACAGGCGGGAGGCGTGGCCGCTCAGGGCGTCGAGGAGGTCTTTGGGCGCGAGCATGTCAGGTGTCCTGGAAACAATGGCGGGCAGTGTATCACGCAATGTCTATAGTCAATTCGCGGCTCGGGTTGCACGCTTTTCGCGCACGGCCCCGGGCATCACCGCACCGTTGTTGTGCGTATCGCTGCGGTTCGTGGTTCGGCGCAGGCCGGCGCAACGGGTAAAGGGTTGAAATCAGGGGGGTTGGGTACAGATGGCAAGCTTTCTGCTTAGTGGCTGGTGACCCATGCACTGATGCAGTCGCTGTGACGAATGCAGTGCAGCAGGCGGAGCGGGGAGTTTCGTCAGGAGTAGTCAGCTGGCACCGGTCGGGCAACTTGGGCCGACGACGCGTTACAAAGCCAGGCACTGCGCTTAGACTTGAGTCGGGTTTGTTTTCCTGGGGCAAGTCCACCAATTCGGGAGAGAGTTTCATGAAGCTAGTCACTGCCATCATCAAGCCGTTCAAGCTGGACGACGTACGCGAGTCGCTGTCCGAAATCGGCGTGCAGGGCATTACCGTTACTGAAGTCAAAGGCTTCGGTCGGCAGAAAGGTCATACCGAGCTGTATCGCGGCGCGGAATACGTGGTCGACTTCCTGCCCAAGGTGAAGATCGATGTCGCCATCGACGACAAGGATCTTGATCGGGTCATCGAGGCGATTACCAAGGCCGCCAACACCGGCAAGATTGGTGACGGAAAGATCTTCGTGGTCAATCTGGAACAGGCCATTCGCATCCGTACCGGCGAAACCGATACCGACGCTATCTAAGCCGTCAAACCCAACGCCCCAGGAGAAAACAATATGACTCTGCGTAAATTCGCAGGGCTAGGAGCCCTGTTGTCCTTCGTAATGCCTGGCCTGGCCATGGCGGAAGAAGCGGCAGCCCCAGTCCTCAACTCCGGCGACACTGCCTGGATGCTGACTGCCACGATTCTTGTCCTGTTCATGACCATCCCTGGCCTTGCGCTGTTCTACGGCGGCATGGTTCGGTCGAAAAACATTCTTTCGGTGATGATGCAGTGCTTCGCCATCACCGGTCTGATCAGCGTCCTGTGGGTCATCTACGGCTACAGCATCGCGTTCGACACCACTGGCATGGAACAGGGCGTCGTCAACTTCAATTCCTTCATCGGCGGCCTGGGCAAGGCATTCCTGGCGGGCGTCACCCCGGCCAGCCTGACCGGTCCGGCTGCATTGTTTCCAGAAGCGGTGTTCATCACCTTCCAGATGACCTTCGCCATCATCACCCCAGCGCTGATCGTCGGTGCCTTTGCCGAGCGGATGAAATTCTCCGCCATGCTGATCTTCATGGGCGTGTGGTTCACCCTGGTGTATGCGCCGATTGCGCACATGGTCTGGTCCGGCAACGGCGGCCTGATGTGGGATTGGGGCGTGCTGGACTTCGCCGGCGGCACCGTGGTGCATATCAACGCCGGTATCGCCGGTCTCGTAGCCTGTCTGGTATTGGGCAAGCGCAAAGGTTTCCCGACCACCCCAATGGCACCGCATAACCTGGGTTATACCCTGATGGGCGCGGCCATGCTGTGGGTAGGCTGGTTCGGCTTCAACGCCGGCTCCGCCGTCGCGGCCAACGGCACTGCCGGCATGGCGATGCTGGTCACCCAGATCGCCACGGCTGCCGCGGCACTGGGCTGGATGTTTGCCGAGTGGATCACCCACGGCAAGCCAAGCGCGCTGGGCATTGCCTCGGGCGTGGTGGCCGGCCTGGTTGCAATCACCCCGGCTGCCGGCACCGTGGGCCCGATGGGCGCGTTGGTCATCGGCCTGGCGGCGGGCGTGGTGTGCTTCTTCTGCGCCACCACCCTCAAGCGCAAGCTCGGCTATGACGACTCCCTGGATGCCTTCGGCGTACATGGCATCGGCGGTATCCTCGGGGCGATCCTGACCGGTGTATTCGCTGCACCGGCACTGGGTGGCTTCGGCACCGTGACCGATATCGGCGCACAAGTGTGGATTCAATTCAAAGGCGTGGGTTTCACCGTGATCTATACCGCGGTCGTGACCTTCATCATTCTCAAGGTACTGGACGCCGTCATGGGCCTGCGTGTCTCCGAGGAAGAAGAAGCCGTGGGCCTGGACTTGGCCCAGCACAACGAGCGTGGTTACAACCTGTAAGCAACGCGCAAAAAAAATGCCCGGTTCGCCGGGCATTTTTTTGTCTGGAATTTGTCATTGCTCACAAGGTTCGCCGGTTTTTTCCGACGCCTTTTGTTGTGTATACGACATGGGTTTTTCTACCGCCAAAGACTTACATCGAGGCAGGAATATTAGGCCCTTTGTTTTTTTCCAGAGCGCGCTAGAATGCGCGCCGAACGTGCGGAGATCTGTATGTGGCAACAGACGCTGATAACCCTGCGGGCGAGGCCCCGGGGCTTTCATCTGGTGACGGACGAGCTACTCGCCGGCCTGCCTGAACTCAAGGCATGTCGTGTCGGTCTGTTGCATCTGTGGCTGCAGCACACCTCGGCCTCGTTGACCATCAACGAGAACGCCGATCCGGCGGTACGTCGAGACTTCGAACGATTTTTCAATCGGCTGATCCCACAAGGAACCGCCGGCTATGAGCACAACGACGAAGGCCTGGACGACCTCCCGGCGCACTTCAAGGCCAGTGTGCTGGGATGTCAGCTCAGCCTTCCGGTGACGGCGGGACGGTTGGCGTTGGGTACCTGGCAAGGCGTTTATCTGGGCGAGCACCGAGATCATGGCGGTGCTCGTAAAGTCCTCGCCACCTTGCACGGTGAAGGGGCATGACCGCTGCTTGTCAGCGGATCTTGAATTTTTTCTGGCAGCCTTCGACAGATGGCGAAGCTGGGCTATAACTAATCTGCTTTTCGCAAGTCATGAGGTAGAACATGAGCGACGATGATCTGGAAAACGACGACCTCGAAGTAGGTGACGAAGACGAGACCGAAGAAGGCCTGGAAGCGGCGGCTGAAGATGTTGCCGACGACGAAGGTGCCGATGTTCCGGTCCCCACTGCCAAAGGCAAGGCCAAGGCAGCGGTATCAGTCGACGAGTTACCGAGCGTAGAGGCCAAGAACAAGGAGCGTGACGCGCTTGCCAAGGCCATGGAGGAATTCCTGGCCAGGGGCGGAAAGGTGCAGGAAGTGGAGGCCAACGTGGTCGCCGATCCGCCCAAGAAGCCCGACAACAAATATGGCAGTCGCCCTATCTGAGCCTCTGTTTCTTGCTTGCTGAAAAAGCCCGCCGTCGCTGCGGGCTTTTTCATGGGCGGGATAAACTCCACGGACAGGCTCGGCCCTGTGGGAGCAAGCTCGCTCCCACAAGGTTCAGGGTTGGCTATGCCACGCCGCCAATAACCCTGGCAGTTCGGTCAGGCTGCGAATCTCCGCATCCGGTGCGTGATCGGCATCCCAGGCCTTGCCCATCGGGTTGAACCACACCGCACGCAGGCCGGCCTGCTGGGCGCCGGCGATGTCGTCGCCCGGGTGATCGCCTACATGCACGGCGGTCTGTGCCGTGGCACCGCCGCGCTGCAAGGCTTCCTCGAACAGTCTTGCGTCAGGCTTGGCGATGCCAATGTCCTCGGCGCACAGGGCAAACTTGAAATAATCCGCCAGCCCCAGGCGTCGCACGTCGGCGTTGCCGTTGGTGACGACGCCAAGTGCGAAATGATTGGCGAGGATTTCCAGGGTCGGCTGTACGTCTGGAAAGATCTCCAGTTGATGGCGGGCATGCAGGAATGCTTCGAATCCTTGGTCCGCCAACTCAGAGGCTCGCCACTGGTCGTAGCCGGCATCTTGCAGCGCCCGGAACAGCACGCGCCTGCGCAACGCACTGATGCGGTGCTTGAGGTTCGGTTCTTCGCTGAGCACTTGGGCGCGGATCGCCCACAAGCGCTCCACGGGAAAATCGCCCAGGTCGGGTGCGTTGTCGGTCAGCCATTGACGTAGTACGGCTTCGGCGCTGGCGATCACCGGCGCGGTGTCCCACAGCGTGTCGTCTAGGTCGAAGGTGATGAGCTCGATGGTCATGATTCGTCGCCTTTGATGCGTTTGGCCCTGGGGTGGGCACTGTCATAGACCGACGCCAGGTGCTGGAAATCCAGGTGGGTATAGATCTGGGTCGTCTTGATGTCCGAGTGGCCAAGCAGTTCCTGGACGGCACGCAGGTCCTGGGAAGACTCCAGCAGATGACTGGCGAACGAATGCCGGAGCATGTGCGGGTGCAGGTTCTGACCGAGCTCCCGTTCGCCGGCGGCCTTGACCCGCAGCTGGATGGTACGTGGGCCCAGGCGTCGGCCTTGCAGGCTGACGAAGACCGCGTCATCGACGGGGTTGGTCAGCGCTCGTAGTGGCAACCAAAGCTCCAGGGCTTCGCGGGCCTTGCGGCCGATAGGCAGCAAGCGGGTCTTGCTGCCTTTACCGAGTACCTGAACCAGGCCGTCGGCCAAGTCCAATTGGTCCAGGTTCAGCCCCGTCAGCTCGGAAAGCCGCAGGCCTGAGGAGTAGAAGAGTTCGAGGATCGCCTGGTCCCGTCGCGCCATGAAATCATCCTCGACGGCGCCATCGAGCAATTGCAAGGCACGGTCGGTGTCGAGGGTCTTCGGCAACCGGCGTTCGCCCTTGGGGGGTGCCAGGCCTGTGGCTGGATCGTGATCGCACAGGCCCTCGCGATTGAGGTATTGATACAGGCCGCGCACCGCCGACAACAGTCGCGCCAGGCTGCGGGAGGATTGCCCTTGCTGATGCAGGCGAGCAACGAGGCTGCGCAGGCGCTGGATGTCGAGGGCCGACCAGTTGTCGATGTTTTGCTTCTGGCACCAGCCCCGCACCTTTTCGAGGTCACGACGGTAGGCCGACAGGGTGTGAGGGGACACCTGGCGCTCACTGCGCAGGTGTTCGCAGTAGGCGTCCAGTTGCCGCTCCATCATCAGCGTACCGAACGCAGCGAACCGGCAACCCGTGGCAGCACACGGCCGGTCACTTCGGCGATATAGCTCAGGAACAGCGTACCCACCGAGCTCTTGTAGTGCTGCGGATCGCGACTGGCGATGGCCAGCACGCCATGCACGCCTTGGTGGGCGATGGCGACAACGGCGGTGGAGCCGATCTGCTTGCGCTGTTCTTCGCCAAACAGGAAATCCAGCTCATGTTCGCGCAGGCTGCCACTGACGCTTTTGTTTTCGGTAAGCAGCCCGCCAATGGCCGTCTGCGCGTCGGCGTGGGTGACCCAGCGGCCCACCGGCATCGCGTTGTCGCCAAACAGGATCAGGCTGACAAAGGGCACCTGGAAATCCTGGCGCAGGCTGTCTTCGACGCTCATTACCAGGTCTTCAAGAGTACTGGCGTCCATCAGCGCGAGGATCAGCCGACGGGTCTTGTCGAAGAGCCGGTCGTTGTCCCGGGCGACGTCCATCAGGTGCGAGAGGCGATGGCGCATTTCGATGTTGCGCTCACGCAGGATCTTCATCTGGTGCTCGACCAGCGACACGGTATCGCCGCGCCGGTGGGGGATCCGCATCGTTGCAAGCAGGTCTTCATGCTCGACGAAGAAGTCCGGATGCGCCTCCAGGTAGGCGGCCACGGCCGCGGCGTCTGAGGGGCTCGAGGATTCGTCGGGCTGCGGGGCTGGAACCTTTGGCTTGTCGGTCATGGGTTTGGCTCACTCAAAGACGAACTTGTCCTTCGTATACGCGTACGGCCGGGCCGGTCATCATCACCGGTTGGCCTGGGCCTGCCCATTCGATGGACAGACGCCCGCCGGGCAGGTCGATCAGCAGCGGCGAATCCATCCACCCCTGGCTGATCGCGGCGACGGCTGCGGCGCAGGCGCCCGTGCCGCATGCCTGGGTTTCCCCGGCGCCACGTTCCCATACACGCAGTTGGGCGCGGTGGCGATCGATGACCTGCAAAAAGCCGACGTTGACGCGCGCCGGGAAGCGCGGATGGTTTTCGATCTTTGGTCCCAGGTCGTGTACGGCAGCGCTGTTGATGTCGTCCACGCGCAGTACGGCATGGGGGTTGCCCATGGAGATCGCCGCCAGTTCCACCGCGGTGCCGTCGACGTCCACGGTATAGCTCAGGGCTTGGGCTGGCGCTTGGAATGGGATATCCGCCGGCACCAGGCGCGGGGCGCCCATGTTGACGCCGATCTGGCCGTCACTGCGCACATCCAGTTCGATGATGCCGCTTTTGGTCTCGACGCGAATCTGCCGCTTGGCGGTCAGGCGCTTGTCCAGCACGAAACGGGCGAAACAGCGCGCGCCGTTGCCGCACTGCTCCACTTCCGAACCGTCGGCATTGAAGATCCGGTAGCGGAAATCCACGTCCGGGTTGTTTGGTGCCTCGACGATCAGCAATTGGTCGAAACCGATGCCGGTGTGCCGGTCGCCCCATTGTTTGGCGTGCTTGGGCAGGATATGCGCGTGCTGGCTGACCAGGTCGAGGACCATGAAGTCATTGCCCAGGCCGTGCATCTTGGTAAAACGCAGCAGCATGGTTTTACTCCGGCAGCAGGCTTTCGCCGGCAAACAGTTCGGCTACCGTCTCGCGGCGGCGTACTTCGAATGCCTGATCACCGTCCACCAGCACCTCGGCGCAGCGGCCGCGGGTGTTGTAGTTGGAACTCATGACAAACCCGTAGGCGCCCGCCGAATGAACGGCCAGCAGATCGCCTTCTTCCAGCGCCAACTCCCGGCCCTTGGCAAGGAAGTCGCCGGTTTCGCAGATCGGCCCGACGATGTCGTAGGGGCGGGCCGCGGTATCGCGAGGGCGCACGGCTGTGACGTCCATCCAGGCCTGGTACAGCGCCGGGCGGATCAGGTCATTCATCGCCGCGTCGACGATGGCGAAATCCTTGTGCTCGGTGTGCTTGAGGTACTCGACCTGGGTCAACAGCACGCCGGCGTTAGCGACGATGTAGCGGCCGGGCTCGAACATCAGCGCCAGGTCACGGCCTTCGAGGCGCTCGCGCACGGTCTTGATGTAGTCGGCCACCAGCGGTGGCTCTTCATCGCGATAGCGCACGCCGACACCGCCGCCCAGGTCGATGTGACGCAGGTAGATGCCGCAATCGCCGAGGCGATCGACAAGCGCCAGCAGGCGGTCGAGGGCGTCAATGAACGGTTCCAGGGTGGTCAGTTGCGAGCCGATGTGGCAATCGACGCCCAGCACTTCCAGGTTCGGCAGTTGGGCGGCGCGTACGTACACGTCCTCGGCGTCGGCAATGGCGATGCCGAACTTGTTTTCCTTAAGGCCCGTGGAAATGTACGGGTGGGTGCCGGCGTCGACGTCCGGGTTCACGCGCAGGGAAACCGGCGCACGAACACCCAGTTCGGCGGCGACGACTTGCAGGCGCTCCAGTTCGTCAGTGGATTCGATGTTGAAGCAGTGCACGCCGACTTCCAGGGCGCGACGCATGTCTTCGCGGGTCTTGCCGACGCCGGAGAACACGATTTTGTCGGCATTGCCGCCCGCGGCCAGCACGCGCTCCAGCTCGCCACCGGACACGATGTCGAAGCCTGCGCCCAGGCGCGCCAGGACGTTGAGCACGCCCAGGTTCGAGTTCGCTTTTACAGCGAAGCACACCAGGTGCGGCATGCCTTCGAGGGCATCGGCGAACGTCCGGTACTGGGCTTCGATGTGGGCCCGGGAATAGACGTAGGTCGGCGTGCCGAAACGTTCGGCGATCGCGGACAGGGCAACCCCTTCCGCGAACAGCTCCCCGCCACGGTAGTTAAAAGCGTCCATGGCGGTCCCTTAGTAAGTGGTCTGGGTGTCGTGCGAGTGGGACTTGGATTGCGACGACTTGGCCTGCTCTTCAGGGGACTTGCTGTCATCAGGCAGGTACAGCGGACCTTTTTGACCACAGGCTGTCACAAGGCAGGCAACCGCGACGAGCGCAGCAAGGGAAGAGATCAGGCGCTTCATGGCGAAATCCTTGAAAATGCGTTAATTGCGCCGGAGTATACCGGCCACCCGACAGCTTGCCTATGCAACGGGGCGCCCGTCCGGCGGGCCTTGGGCTCCAGGGGCGTTCATTCGATGGACAATGTTCAGCACCCACGGGCCCTTGGTCGTTATCCTTTGCATTCAGCCGGGCGCGTCCGTATCTTGCGGCGCTTGAGCATGATCAGACATTTTGAGGTTGTCGCAATGAGTTTGACTGAAGCCCGTTTCCACGATCTGGTCGATGAAACCCAGGAAAAGCTGGAGGATATCTTCGACGAGAGCGACCTGGACATCGACCTGGAAATCTCCGCCGGCGTACTGACCGTCAAGTTCGAAAATGGCAGCCAGCTGATTTTCAGCCGCCAGGAGCCGTTGCGGCAGTTGTGGCTGGCGGCGGTGTCCGGTGGTTTCCACTTCGACTACGACGAGGAAAGTGAGCGCTGGATGTGTGACAAGAGCGAAGAGCAACTGGGCGAGATGCTCGAGCGCATCGTCAAGCAGCAGGCTGGCGTCGAATTCGATTTCGAAGGTTTGTGATTCCGTGAGCCAGACCGTCCCGGCGCGGCCGCCCAAGCCGCTCTACAGCAATGTCAGCCCGGCCGTGCCGTCGCCGTGCACCAGTGTGTGCAAGCTCGATGAACGCAAGGTCTGCCTGGGTTGTTTCCGGCATGTGGAGGACATACGCGAATGGCGCTCGGCTGATGATGAGCGTCGGCGGTTGATTTGCGCCGAGGCGCTCAAGCGCAAGTCGCTGGTTTAATCGCTGGATTGGCGAGAGCGCTTTTGTGGCGAGAGCCCTTGGGTTGTATATTTTTTGAGCTGTGGTAGTGTCCAGCAACGCCTCAACTCATCGAGGCGCGTGAAAACCCCGTCTTTATGTGGCGGGGTTTTGCTTTTTCGTGCAGAAGAAAGGAGTCTGCCTGAATCATGACCGCACCTTCCATTACCCTTACTCGCTTGGACGTGCAGCGTCTGGAGCGTTTGATCGACAGCCTGGATGAAACGCTTCCCGGCGTGATCGCCTTGCAAACCGAACTGGATCGCGCCGAGAACCTGGTGGGTCACGATGAAGTGCCTGCCGATGTCGTAACCATGAACTCGCGGGTGCACTGTCGCGAGGAAAGCAGCGGCAAGGATTATCACCTGACGCTGGTCTACCCCAAGGATGCCAACGCCGACGAGGGCAAGATTTCGATCCTGGCGCCGGTGGGCAGCGCCTTGCTGGGCTTGAAAGTCGGCCAGCACATCGACTGGCCCGCGCCGGGCGGCAAGACCTTGAAGCTGACATTGCTGGAGGTCGAGTCGCAGCCGGTCAACGGTGGCGACTGCGCATTCTGAAGCCCGCCTCAGACCTGGTTCAGCGCCTCGTTCAGTGCCCGTTCCAGGTCGGCTTTGTAGCGCAGGAACAGGATACTTGGGCTGGCGCCGTCACCCACCAGGCCCGAGAGGTCCAGGTCGGTGATGTAGCAACGATAGCGTTCGGCGTCGCGGCGCTGCCCGACAATTTCCCTGGCGACCACATGAAACAATTGGTCGCCATGCTCCAGTTCCGAAAATTCCCGCTGATCGCAATACAGGGTGACGTGCACTTGTCCGTGCGCCGCTTTGCCGATGATTGCTTGTACGTCATAGAACGGTTTGTTGACCGGCGTCTGCGGCGCCTGTCGTGATTCGACCCTCCGGGCCCGCCCGTTCCCTGAAGGCAGGAGCTGGTAATAGAGCATTTCCAGCGTGACCGGCTGGGCAGCGTCCATCGGTAGCAAGGCATCGCGGCGGTACAGCACCGATTGCAGGAACCGCTGCAGCGGTACCAGCAGGCTCTGTTCGTCGTGATAAGGCAAGCGCTGCTGCCACAAGGCGTTGAGCTCATCGAGCACGTACAGCTCGGCTTCGTCCTCATAGACCCGGTAGAACACCTGGATGCACTCGGGTTGGCCCATGGGCAGGATCAGCGCCACATCGTGATCTTCCAGCGCCATTGAATCCAGGTGCAGCGGGCTATAGGCCGTCAGCTCTTCCCCCAGGTAATCCATCAATGCCGACAGGCTGCCCAGCGCCACGTGGCTGACCTGGCCCGGCACCAATTCCAGTACGTGGTAGTGCTGCTGGACTTGCAGCAGATAACGGTAATTGAGCTTGCTCAATAGCAGGGTCTGGGTGGTCTCGATGACTTCTTCGACCCGGCGTGCGATGAATTGCGCGCGGTTGTGACAGAAGCACCGGACCTGCAAGCGCGGCTGGCGTTGTATCGCAGGCAAGGCGTTGAGGTAGTCGCGCAAGCAATCGAGCAGGGCATGCTCGCCGTCGAAGCGGTTGACCAGCACTTCATTCCAGCTATTGAGCGTGACCTGGTCGAGGGTCAGCACCAGGTTTTCCCGGACCCCGGCGTAGCTCAGGGAATCGGTGCGCTCGGTGGTCATCAGGATGTTCAGGTCGCGGTGATGCTTGAGTGGGTCGACGCCCACGTTTACCAGAATCAACACTTCACTGGGCACGCTGGCGTGGAGCAACTGTTCTTCGTCGACCGTGGCCAGGGGCAAAGCGATGGCTTGCTGCAAACTGCCCAACAGGTTGAACAGTTCAAACTCGCTCAGGTCGCTTTCGCCGGGGTGCAGCGCCAGACGCGTGCTGCTGTCGATCACACCGTTGCGATGGCACCAGGTGAGTAATTCAAGCAGCTCGCGGCTGCGTTTGATGGGGGCGAAATTTTCCCATTCCAGCGCGTTCAGGCTGCCGTTGTACAAACCCCATTGGTTTTGCCCGGGCTCTTTCTTGTTCGGCGACTGGACCAGGGTCAGGGTGTCTTCCGCCAGGTCCGGGGCAATCCCGGGATTGATGAACTCGACCTTGTCGGCCTTGCGCTCGAAGGCCGCGTACAGCCGGCGACCGAGAACATTAAGGTCGCGCTTGTTGATCAGGCTGACGGTTTTCTCGGTGCGGGCGAACTGGGTCAGGAAGCGATAGCTGTAGGTCAGCTCGTTGACCAGGGCCCGCCGCTCGTTGCTGACTTGGCGCACCTTCCACTGGCTGCGGCTGTCCAGCAGCGCCAGTTGACGTTGGTCCCAGCCCCAATCCCGGGCCAGGCGCTCCAGCAGGTTGCGCTGCCAGCCGCTGCTGCGAGCATGGCCGGTGAGCTTGCGATTGACCTTCAGGTACAGGGCGCGCCGGATCAGTTCCAGACGTTCCGGCTCGCCGCGGGCGATCAGGTATTCCTCGAGGCGGCGATAAACGACCATGTACGGATCCAGCTCATCCAGATCCAGGTGATTGGCGAACACCGCCTGCTTGAAACGCAGGCTCAGGCAGCGGACATCCGGATGTTCGCTGGCGTAGACCTCGGTCAGCAGTAGCTTGAGCACCGACTTGTAGGGCGATTCAATTCCCTTGAATAACTGCCAGAGCCCGGCGCCGATGAATTCTCCCGGCGGGATGTAGGCCAGGTGACCCAAGTCCAGAGTCTCGTCCGCACGAATGAAGCGTTTGGAGATCAGCGTATGGGTGTACTGCTGGTAGTTTTCTTCTTCGTAGACCGGCACCAGCCACCAGATTGGCGTGCGCCCGGCCAGCCAGATCGCGGTGCGATAGAACTCATCCAGCAGCAGATAATGCTGGGTGGTTCCACAGTCGTCGGAGCTGAGCTGATTGTCCCGTTCGCCGCGGACGAATCGCTGCGGGTCGATGAGGAAGAAGTGCGCTTCGGCGCCCTGGGTGGCCGCCCAGGTCTCCAGCAACTGGCATTTCTTTCGCAGTTCGGCCAGTTCGTCGTCGCTCAGGTCCGGGCCATGGCACACCCAAACGTCCATGTCGCTCTGATCGGCCTGGGCCAAGGTGCCGAGACTGCCCATCAGGAACAGGCCGAGGATGGGCCGCGGTGGGTTGCTGCCGTGGCGAGGTTTGTACGAGAACGAGCGAGTCAGCCGCTGGGCCTCGGCGAGGACGTCGGTGTCGGGTTCGTAATTGGACAGCCCGGCCGGTGTGCTGCCCGAGACATAACCGGGCAACAAGGGATGGTTGACATGAAAAAACAGCGGAAGCAGCGTCAACACGCCCTGCTGGCGGGTCGACAGCCCTTCGAGGGCGCGCTCCATTCGGCCGCTGTTGAGCTTGAGGAAACGCGCGCGCAGCTGGCTCAAGACCTTGCGGTCGATTCCCTCGTCCAGATCGGGGCGTATTTCGTGGTTGCGGGTCATGTCAGCTCAAACCGGATCGCGGCGTCGAACGTGGGGAAAAAAACAGGTGATGGCAGGATAGCGCCCGGTTCCTGGAATTCTTGAGCTGGAAAACGCGGTCGAGCCAAGTATTTTTACGGAGGCGCCACGCGCCTGCGGAAATCCCGAGCAGAGGGATTCCCGTGGGCGAGGCGGAAAATCAGGCGGTTTCTTGGACGCTAAGAATCGTCAGGACCGTTTGCACATTCTGTGCGGCATCACGGCCCAGGCTGGTCAGGTAACCGCCATCGGGTTGGGTGATGAGTTCTTTGTCAAACAGGCGTTGGGCAGCGGCGATGGCTTTGGGGGCAGCGGTCTGATGAATTTTCAGGCCTTCCTGGGAACTGTCCAGGTTGAAGAGTGCAAGGATTTCCAGTTCGGCAACCAGCTCAGGGGTAAGCGACATAAGGACTCCAGACTTTCTAGGAATTTGGACGACAGCGTCACTAAGGTGAGCGCACTTGGGCGAGCTGTCCAGTGTCAGAGTCATGGTTTTTTGTCCGGGAACTTTTTCATGGCGAGGGAGCCAGCTACCTCGCCACAAGAACAGCTTAGTTTTTTTCCGGCGGCAACTCGGGCAGGGCGCGCAATGCAGCTTCGTACCACTCGGTATTGAACGGACGGTCTTCTTCGAGGATCGCGTCGATTTCCACCGCCAGTACGTGGGCCATCAGGTTGAGAATTTCTTCACGCTCATAACCCACCAGGGTCAGCTTGTTGAACGTGGCCTTGGCCGCTGGTGGATTGTCGCTTTCGATCTGATTCTCGATGGCCTGGATCAGCGTATTCTCGACGAACTCTTCTTCGTCAATGTCGTTGCCGTTGTCGATGGGCTCGCTCATGGCAGCCTCCTCTGGGAAAAGGCGCCAGTTTACCTGTATTCAGCGGCGTGATGCGCCTGGCGCGAAACACGCCGGCGGTCTATAACCCAAGGCTGCCAACCCCGCACGGCCTGGAGGCTATGGAATGCTCAAGCTTTATGGTTTTTCTGTCAGCAATTATTACAACATGGTCAAGCTGGCTCTCCTGGAGAAGGGAGTGCCCTTCGAAGAAGTCCAGTTCTTTGGCGCCCAGACTCCGGAAGCGCTGGCCATCAGCCCGCGCGGCAAGGTTCCGGTGCTGAAGACCGAGCAGGGTTTCATCAACGAGACCAGCGTGATCCTCGAGTACATCGAGCAAACCCAGCCAGGCAAGGCCTTGCTGCCAACGGACCCGTTCGGGCGAGCCCAGGTATTGGCCTTGTGCCGGGAAATCGAGCTGTACATCGAGCTGCCGGGGCGCGCCTGTTATCCGGAAGCGTTTTTCGGCATGTCGGTGCCCGATGCGATCAAGGAAAAGGCCAGAGGTGAATTGCTGTTGGGGTTCGCTTCGCTCAGCCGGCACGGCAAGTTTTCGCCTTATGTGACGGGAGAGACGTTCAGCATCGCGGACCTGTATTTCTACTACAGCCTTTCGTTGGTTTTGCAGGTGGGCCGGAAAGTCTTCGACATCGATCTGTTGGCGGACATGCCGGCAGCCAGGAACTTGATGGAGTTGTTGGAGCAGAATCCGCACGTGCAGCGGATCGCGGCGGATCGGGATGCCGAGATGCCCGCATTTTTGGCGAAGATTGCTGCCAGGAAGTGAAGTTCTAGCGCCTTACAGGTCGCCATCGCGAGCAGGCTCGCTCCCACGGTTAGATCTTCAGTGATCACATATTGTGTGAGCCTGCGCAGATCAAATGTGGGAGCGAGCCTGCTCGCGATGCTTTTGGCTTTTTAGCGGCTGGCAATCAGCGCCTGGCCACGCACCACGGCGGCCTTGACCTGCGCCGGTGCGGTGCCGCCAATGTGATCACGTGCATTGACCGAACCCTCCAAGGTCAGCACGGCGAACACGTCTTGCTCGATCTGGTCGCTGAACTGGCGCAGTTCGTCCAGGCTCATCTCTGCCAGGTCCTTGCCGCTGTCTACGCCATACTTCACGGCATGGCCGACGATTTCATGGCAGTCCCGGAACGGCAGGCCACGGCGCACCAGGTAATCGGCCAGGTCGGTGGCGGTGGAGAAACCGCGCAGGGCCGCTTCGCGCATGACCGCATGCTTGGGCTTGATGGCTGGGATCATGTCGGCGAACGCCCGCAGCGAATCACGCAGGGTGTCGGCAGCGTCGAACAGCGGCTCCTTGTCTTCCTGGTTGTCCTTGTTGTAGGCCAGCGGTTGGCCTTTCATCAGGGTCAGCAGGCCCATCAATGCGCCGAACACCCGGCCGCTCTTGCCGCGTACCAGTTCCGGTACGTCGGGGTTTTTCTTTTGCGGCATGATCGAGCTGCCGGTGCAGAAACGGTCGGGCAAATCGATGAACTGGAACTGCGCGCTGGTCCAGAGCACCAGCTCTTCGGAGAAGCGCGACAAGTGCATCATGGCAATGCTCGCGGCGGCGCAGAATTCGATGGCGAAATCGCGGTCCGAGACATTATCCAGCGAATTGCCACCGACGGTGTCGAAGCCCAGCAACTGGGCGGTGTATTCACGGTCGATCGGGTAGGTGGTGCCGGCCAGCGCGGCGCTGCCCAGGGGCATGCGGTTGGTGCGCTTGCGGCAATCCACCAGGCGCTCGTAGTCACGGCTGAGCATTTCGAACCAGGCCAGCATGTGATGCCCAAACGTTACAGGTTGGGCGGTCTGCAGGTGCGTGAAGCCCGGCATGATGCTCTCGGCCTCGCGCTCGGCTTGTTCCAGCAGACCTTTTTGCAAGCGGGTGATTTCGGCCAGGATCAGGTCGATCTCATCGCGCAGCCACAAGCGGATATCGGTGGCGACCTGGTCGTTGCGGCTGCGGCCGGTGTGCAGTTTCTTGCCGGTCACGCCAATGCGATCGGTCAGGCGCGCTTCGATGTTCATGTGCACGTCTTCGAGGTCAACGCGCCAGTCGAATTGGCCTGCCTCGATCTCGCCCTGGATGGTCTTCAGGCCATCGATGATGCTGTCGCGCTCGGCATCGGTCAGCACGCCGACCTTGGCCAGCATGGTGGCGTGGGCAATCGAGCCCATGATGTCGTGGCGATACAGGCGCTGGTCGAAGTTGACGGAGGCGGTGAAGCGGGCGACGAAAGCGTCGACGGGTTCACTGAAGCGGCCGCCCCAGGACTGATTGGTCTTGTCAGTGCTCATGAATTCGCTCGTGATCGGCTGGAAAAAGATAACGGTTAACGCTGGCCCGGATGATAACAGGGTTGCCGGGGCTGGCGCTGGCACTGCTCGGCAGGTTTTTTACCGTGCGGGTCAACCATTGCATGGGTTTTTTGCACAAGGATATTTTTCGATTGAGCAATATCGTCGTGGCAACCGTCTACAGTGGACGGTAGGTCTTTGCTTTTTCATCCTGGACGCATCGGACGCACCATTAAAGGGGGGTGCTCATATTGGTCAGATCGAGTCTTAACAAACCCTGTGGCGACGCTGTGCGACAACAGGCCTCGAGCATCGGTGGGCAAGCGCTGGTAAAGATCGACAACCGCCTCGCGGCACTTTTTGGCCCTCGGACGAGTCTTAGCGTGGATCGCGGTGACGGATGTCACTTCCCCTGTCTACGCTATCCTTGTGCGAGACTCACGCAGGAATCCAGCGCTATATGAATGTCCTGATCGTTGACGACGAACCACTGGCCCGCGAGGACCTGAGCCGATTGCTCCGTGAACTCGAGGGTTACAGTGTCCTGGAGCCGAGCGCCACCAATGGCGAAGAGGCATTGGCCCTAATCGACAGCCACAAGCCGGATATCGTGCTGCTCGACATTCGCATGCCGGGTCTCGACGGCTTGCAGGTCGCGGCGAAGCTCTGCGAGCGCGAGTCACCTCCGGCGGTGGTGTTTTGCACCACGCGTGACGAGTTTCCTCCCGAGGTATTGCAGACCGGTGCCGTGGGCTATCTGCTCAAGCCAGTGTCCATCCAGGCGCTGGAGGAGGCGTTGCGCAAGGCCGAGCGGCCGAACCGCACGCAGTTGGCGGCGCTCACCCGCCCGGCCGCCGAGAGTGGCAGTGGCCCACGCAGCCACATCAGCGCGCGGACCCGCAAGGGCATCGAATTGATCCCCTTGAACCAAGTGGTTTATTTCATAGCCGACCACAAGTACGTGACCTTGCGTCACGAAAGCGGTGAAGTGTTGCTGGACGAGCCGCTCAAGGCTCTCGAGGATGAGTTCGGCGAGCGGTTCGTGCGTATCCACCGCAACGCCCTGGTGGCCCGCGAACGTATCGAGCGCTTGCAGCGTACGCCGCTGGGGCATTTCCAGCTGTACCTGAAGGGATTGAATGGCGATGCGCTGATCGTCAGTCGGCGGCATGTCGCCGGCGTGCGCAAGATGATGCAGCAGCTCTAGCGCGACGTCCTCGAGCGTTCCGTTTCCAGGATTGGCGGCCAGGGAGGCCGCGACGTCGTGATTCAAGTCAAAGCGGTTTTGGCTGAGCTGTTATTATCTGCCGTATCTTTTAAGTACGGATTGATCCATGTCCCCTCGCGAGATCCGCATCGCCACCCGTAAAAGCGCCTTGGCCCTCTGGCAGGCCGAATACGTCAAAGCCCGCCTCGAAACGGCCCATCCGGGGCTGGTCGTGACGCTGGTGCCCATGGTCAGTCGCGGCGACAAGCTGCTGGACTCGCCACTCTCGAAAATCGGTGGCAAGGGCTTGTTCGTCAAGGAACTGGAAACAGCCTTGCTGAACAATGAAGCCGATATCGCCGTGCATTCAATGAAAGACGTGCCCATGGACTTCCCCGAAGGCCTGGGCCTTTTTTGCATCTGCGAACGAGAAGATCCGCGCGACGCATTCGTCTCAAACGACTTTTCCAGCCTTGACGCGCTGCCCGCCGCGAGTGTGGTGGGCACATCGAGCCTGCGCCGCCAGGCACAGCTGCTGGCCCGTCGCCCTGATCTGCAGATCCGCTTCCTGCGGGGCAACGTCAACACGCGCCTGGCCAAGCTCGACGCCGGCGAGTACGACGCGATCATCCTCGCCGCAGCGGGCCTGATCCGTCTGGGTTTCGAAGAACGCATCACCTCGGCCATCAGCGTCGATGACAGCCTGCCGGCCGGAGGGCAGGGGGCGGTGGGCATTGAATGCCGCAGCGCCGACAGCGAGATTCACGCTCTGCTGGCACCGCTGCACCATGAAGACACGGCTATCCGAGTCTTCGCCGAGCGGGCACTCAACAAGCATCTGAACGGCGGCTGCCAGGTGCCAATCGCCTGCTACGCCGTCCTTGAAGGTGAGCAGGTCTGGTTGCGGGGCCTGGTGGGCGATCCGAGTGGCGGCCAACTGCTCGCCGCCGAGGCCCGGGCGCCGCGTCGCGATGCCGAGGCGTTGGGCGTGCGCGTCGCCGAGGACCTGTTGAGCCAAGGCGCCGACGATATTCTCAAGAAAGTCTACGGCGAGGCCGGCGACGCGTGACGGGATGGCGGCTGCTACTGACCCGGCCGGCGGACGAGTCGTCTGCGTTGGCGGCCGTTCTGGCGCAGGCGGGCATCCATAGCAGCGCCATGCCGCTGCTGGATATCACGCCGGTCCCCCTGTCCGAGTCCGAGCGAGACAAGTTCCAGGCTCTGGATCGGTACAGCGCGGTGATCGTCGTCAGCAAGCCTGCGGCACGCTTGGCCGTGGAGTTGCTGCGTCAATACTGGCCGCGCCTTCCAGAGCAACCCTGGTTCAGCGTAGGCGCCGCGACCGGGCAAATTCTGGCCGATGCCGGCCTCCGCGTTTTTTACCCCGAAAACGGTGACGACAGCGAAGCCCTGCTTGAGCTGGCGGCGTTGCGCCAGGCTATCGACCGGCCTGACGCACGTGTCTTGATCGTGCGTGGCGAGGGTGGGCGCGGTTTGCTGGCAGAGCGTTTGCGAGAGCAAGGTGCTAGTGTCGACTACCTGGAGTTGTACCGTCGCGGCTTGCCGCACTACGGCGAAGGCGAGTTGCCAGCGAAGGTCGAGGCGGAACGCTTGAACGCGCTGGTGGTCAGCAGTGGGCAGAGCTTCGAGCATCTGCACCGGCTGGCCGGTGACGCGTGGCCCGCCCTGGCGCGGCTACCCTTGTTTGTTCCAAGCCCCAGGGTCGCCGAGATGGCGCGTGCCGCCGGGGCCAGGACAGTTGTGGATTGTCGTGGCGCCAGTGCCGCGGCTTTGCTGGCGGCTTTACGGGAACAGTCCGTGCCGTTTTCTAATGCAAAGGATGGATACGTGAGCGAAACAGCCTTGCCAAAAGATCAAGATCAGCCAGCGGTCGAAGCTCCGACTGACCCGTCGGTGCCGGTGGCGCCGCGTCGCGGTAACGGGCTTGCGATTGTCGCGTTATTGTTGGGCGCTGCCGGCGTGGCCGTGGGCGGATGGGGTATCTGGCAAGTGCGTCACCTGCAAGCCAATACCCAGCAGCAGGCCGCTCAGGTCCAGGCACTCAACGACCAGGCCCAGAACCTCAAGCTCAACGAGCAGCGGCTGAGCGAACGCCTGGAGCAGTTGCCTCCAGCTCAAGAGCTGGAAGAGCGGCGACGTCAGGTCGCCCAGTTGCAAGGCGACCAGCAGCGCCTGAACCAGCGCCTGGAAACCGTGCTTGGTTCCAGCCGCAAGGACTGGCGCCTGGCCGAAGCCGAGCACCTGTTGCGCCTGGCCAGCCTGCGACTTTCCGCCCTGCAAGACATCAACAGTGCCCAGGCCCTTGTGCAGGGTGCCGATGAAATCCTTCGCGAGCAAAACGATCCTGGGTCCTTCGCTGCCCGCGAACAGCTGGCCAAGACCCTCGCTGCGTTGCGCAGCACAGAGCAGCCGGATCGCACCGGCCTGTTCCTCCAGTTGGGCGCCCTGCGTGACCAGGTCTTGCAGTTGTCGGAAATCGCTCCCGAATACAAGGACCGCGGTGAATCCCTGCTGGGGCTGACCGCCGATGGCGACGGCGCCAGCCAGTGGTCGCAGTGGTGGGATCGTATTTCGCGCTACATCCGCATCGATTTCAATGCCGATGAAAATGTCCGTCCGCTCCTCGCCGGCCAGAGCCTGATGCAGGTGCGCCTGGCCTTGAGCCTGGCCCTGGAGCAGGCGCAATGGGCCGCCCTCAACGGCCAGGCGCCGGTGTACACCCAGGCGCTGGCCGAAGCCCGTGACGTCCTCAAGAACAATTTCAACCAGGACAACCCGCAAAGCAAAATCATGCTGGAGCGAGTCGTTGAGCTGGGCAAGATGCCGGTGACGGTGGTCACGCCAGACATGACCGGCACGCTCAGCGCCGTCCAGGCCTATCTTGAACGCCGCAACGTGAACGCCGAAGAATCGGTCAAGCCGTTGCCCAAGGCAGGTGAGCAGGAGGCCACGCCATGAAGCGCCTCTACGTGATTCTGTTCGTGGTCATCGCCGTTGCCGCTGTGCTGGGCGTCGCGATTGCCGAGCATTCGGGTTACGTGTTGGTGGCGTACAAGAACTTCCGCTACGAGGCCGGGTTGTGGGTCACGCTGGCATTGATCGCGGTGCTTTGGTTGCTGTGGCGAGGTGTCACCGCGCTGATTGGGCTGGTGACCACCTCGACCGGCGTGGTCAACCCGTGGTCGCGGCGCAACCGCAGTCGTCGAATCCAGGTTGCAATCGAGCACGGACAGTTGGACCTGGCAGAGGGACGCTGGGCCAGCGCCCAACGGCACTTGCATCGTGCCGCCGAAGCCGAGCGGCAGCCGTTGCTGTATTACCTCGGCGCCGCTCGCGCTGCCAACGAGCAGGGCCTTTACGATCAGAGCGACAGCTTGCTGGAGCGCGCCTTGGAGCGTCAGCCCCAGGCGGAGCTGGCTATCGCGCTGACTCACGCCCAGTTGCAGATGGACCGTGGCGACACAGACGGTGCATTGACTACCCTGCAAGCCATGCACGAACGCTACCCCCATAACACCCAGGCCTTGCGTCAGCTGCAACGCTTGCACCAGCAGCGGGGGGATTGGCCGGCGGTGATCCGGTTGCTGCCCGAGTTGCGCAAGGACAAGGTCCTGCCTGCCGCCGAACTGGCAGAACTGGAGCGCCGGGCCTGGGGCGAAAACCTCACCCTGGCAGCCCACCGCGAGGCCGATGGCAGTGTTGGCCTGCAATCGCTTGATCGCGCGTGGCAGCAACTGACTTCCGCCCAGCGCCAGGAACCGGCACTGGTATTGGCCTACGCCGAGCAGCTCCGGCAACTGGGTGCCCAGGTAGAGGCGGAAGAGGTGCTGCGCGCTGCGCTCAAGCGCAACTACGACAGCCACCTGGCGCGCCTGTATGGCCTGGTTCGTGGCGCGGATTCGAGCCGGCAACTGCAGGTGGCTGAAGGCTGGCTCAAGGATCATCCGAATGATCCGAGCCTGCTCCTGACGCTCGGGCGCCTGTGCCTGCAGAACAGCCTGTGGGGCAAGGCAAGGGATTATCTGGAAAGCAGCCTGCGCATGCAGCGCAACCCCGAAGCTTGCGCCGAGTTGGCGCGGCTGCTGGCGCAGTTGGGGGATGCCGAGCGAAGCAACCAGCTGTTCCAGGAGGGGTTGGGGTTGCTGGATGAGCGCTTGCTTGCGGCGCCGCTGCCGGTTTCGCCTCAAGTCCTGTCAACTTGAGGCGGGACGAAGACTCTTTGAGGTGGGTATGAACCGCAGGGAAGGGAGAGCACACTCTCTCGCCACGGCGTCGTGCCCATCCTGAGGCAAACGGTGGCGAATCCCGGCCCGGTTTTTGGAGGTCTGACCAAGCGCTCAGGGAAGTCCTACAGCACACTGAGCTGAATCCTCTTTGGCCTGTCGGGAATTCCCTACACCTCTGGTGAAGTGTCTGCGCGGGGCTGCCTTGAAAGGCCCAGGGGCTTTCCTCTACCGTTACAGCTTGTCTCTTCTGTTACGGATCCGCCATGTCTCTGGCCAGCTCACGCTTCTTGTTTCTCATGGCTTCCATCGCTGCTGCCCTGGCTATGGGCGTCGCCAGTTATCTGGAATACGCGGTTGGCCTGTCCCCTTGCAGCCTGTGTATCTTGCAGCGGCTGTGCCTGATGCTCTTGCTGGTGAATTGCCTCGTGGCGTGCGTGCATGGCCCAACCCGCAAGGGCTGCATCGCCTATGCAGCGATGGGGGCTGCCTTTGCATCGGCAGGGTTGGCGTTGGCTTGGCGCAATGTACTGGTGCAAAGCGAGTCAAATGAGCTGCTGCCTGACTGCGTGGCCCAATTGCCGGAAGTGGACTCGTGGTGGAGTGCCGCGCATCGCGTCGCCAATGGTGCCCCCGACTGTGCGAGTGTCACCTGGACGCTGTTCGACCTGAGCATCCCCGAATGGAGCCTGCTGTTCTTCCTCGCCGTTGCTGTCTCGATGACTTACCTGCTGTTGCGCCTGGTCTGGGATGCCCTGGTACGGCCGCTCGGCGGCGAGACGTCGCAGTTGGTCCGGGCGCTGGATTAAACACTTGTATGAACTTTCTCTCCTGCGTACCTTGAAGCAGTTGTCGCGCGGGCATAATCTGGCCCGCACGTATCATTGGAATCATGCCACTCGATCATGTTGTGTCTGGCTTGCTCCTGATCATTCAGGCGGGTGTTTCAGACGGCGAGGGGCGTGACTCAGAAGGGAAGAAATCACCATGCTCGAAAGTTGTCAGAATGCTCAGGAACGCTGGGGTGGGGTGCATCTGCTGATCGACCGCTGGTTGCAGGAGCGTCACGAACTGGTTCGAGCCTATGATGCTCTTGGCGACAAGCCTGAAGCACTGAGTGAAAGCCGCAAGCCCTTGCAAGAGTTCTGTGGTGTGCTGGTGGACTATGTGTCCGCGGGTCATTTCGAGATCTACGAGCAACTCACGGGCGAGGCCAAGGCCTTCAATGACAAGCGCGGCCTGGAACTGGCCGACACGATTTACCCGCGCATCGATGTCATCACCGAGAAGCTGCTGGCCTTCAACGACCTGTGCGATGAAGGCAGATGCGTGGCGGAAAAATTCAAGGAACTGGGCGGCTTGTTGCACGAGCGTTTCGAGCTGGAAGACTGCCTGATCGAAGTGCTGCACAACGCCCACAAGGAAGAAGCTGCGGTCCAGGCTTGAGAACATCTTCGGGACAGAAAACGGTGCGCATTGCGTGCCGTTTTTCTTTTCAGGGCGTCAAGTCGTCGCGCCCAGCAGTTCAATTTCAAATACCAGGGGCGTGAAAGGTGGAATAACGTCTCCGGCACCTTCGGCGCCATAGGCCAAGGCTGAAGGAATCACCAACCGCCACTTCGCGCCTACGGGCATCTGCGGTAATGCACTGCGCCAGCCATCGATCACGCTATCAAGATTGAACCACTGTGCCTGATGGTTGGAATCGAACACCGTGCCGTCCGGCAGACGACCGACATACAACACTTGGACCTTGCCGTGGGGGCCGGCTTTCGTGCCACTGCCTGGCTTGAGTTCGGTCAACAGGATGCCGTCCGGCAATTGCTGGACGCCTGGCCGGCCTTTTTCCTCGTTGAGAAACTTCTGCTCGGTCTTCAGCGCCACTTGGTCTTGCGGCGTCGCCGATTGCGCCGTCAACTGCGCCTGGTGTTCGGCCAGGATCCTTTCGATGCGTTCATCGTCCAACGCCAGCGGCTTGCCAAGATAGGCCTGTTGCAGGCCTTCGACCAAGGCTTGTATCTGCAGGTCGGGTACGTCTTGGCGCAGGCGTTCCCCCAGGCTCGCGCCAAGACTGTAGGCCAGCTCCCGGGCTTCGTTTGCGTTGGGTTTTTCTGTGGCTTGGGCCACTGGGAAAATCATGCAAAGAAGTAAAAAAAGATGACGCGACATGTGTACTTTCTCCGGCCTCGATTCGAGGGATTATGCCAGTGCCGCAAACAGTAAAAGTGAATTGCCCAGGCGCCGGCGCAGAAGATTTCTTGTGCTGTGCAACGCAACGCCTTGTGTAGTGTCAACATGCCCTAGCGGCGGTTGCAGCAGAGGTCTAGTATGAGCCGCACTCACGTCAGTCAGGAGGTAAACCATGTCGGCCACTAAGAAGCCTGTAAACACTCCGTTGCACTTGCTCCAACAACTGTCGGGCAGCTTGCTCGAGCATCTGGAAAATGCCTGCTCCCAAGCCCTGGCTGATGCTGAAAAACTACTCGCCAAGCTGGAAAAACAACGCGGCAAGGCGCAGGAAAAACTTCACAAGTCGCGCACCAAACTGCAAGACGCGGCAACCGCTGGCAAAGCCAAGGCACAAGCCAAGGCCAAGGATGCCGTGAAGGAACTCGAGAACCTGCTCGATGCCCTGAAGGATCGTCAATCCGAAACCCGCGCCTACATCCTGCAACTCAAGCGTGACGCCCAGGAAAGCCTGAAGCTGGCCCAAGGCGTGGGTCGCGTCCAGGAAGCCGCAGGCAAGGCGCTGACGCTTCGCGCGGCCAAGCCTGCCGCTGTATCGGCCAAGAAGCCAGCGGCTAAACCTGTCGCGGCAAAAACTCCAACAAAAGTGGCCGCCAAGCCAGTGACCAAGGTAGGGGCAAAGGCAGCCAGCAAGCCAGTGGCCAAACCTGCCGTGAAAAAACCGGTTGCTGCCAGCGCGGCGAAACCCGTTGCGAAAAAATCGGCCGCCAAAGCTGCCGCCAAGCCTGCCGTAAAAGCAGCCGCTGCCAAACCTGTCGCCGCTAAGCCTGCTGCCAAAGTGGCTGCCAAGCCCGCGGCGAAAACCGCTGCCGCCAAGCCTGCGGCAACGAAAGCCACCGCTGCCAAACCGGCTGTGAAAGCGGTCGCCAAACCCGCTGCGAAGCCGGCTGCCAAGCCAACTGCGACCAAGGCCACTGCTGCCAAACGTGCTGCTGCCAAACCTGCTGCGAAATCCGCGGCCAAGCCAGTCGCCGCCAAGGCGCCTGCCAAAGCTGCGGCTAAGCCTGCGGCTAAACCGGCTGCAGCCAAACCAGCGAGCACCGCTGCCGCCAAGCCTGCCGCGACCAAGCCTGCCGCCAAACCTGCCGCCGCCAAGCCCGCTGCGAAGCCGGCCGTGAAAAAGCCAGCCGCCGCCAAGCCAGCCGCTGCAAAACCGGCAACCGCTCCGGCTGCCAAACCTGCTGCGCCAGCTCCGGCGGCGACCCCCGCGCCAACGGTTGGTACGCCAGCACCGGCACTGAACCCGAGTGTAGCCACCGTCCCAAGCCCCACTCCAACCCGCGCTTCCTAAGTGCCGGAAACCGCGACGCGCAGCTGATGCAGCGCGTCGTGGTTGGCTTGGCCGGCATTTGCCGCAAGCCTTTGCAGCCACTGCGCTGAATCCAAGGATTGTCCCGTTGGCCATTCCTTGACCGTTGCCTCCAGCCGCTCAAGCAATAGCCGTTCGGCTTCCAGTTCCAGTTTCTTGACCTGTTCGCGCAAGCCACCCAGCCCTGGATCCTGAAGGGCAAGGTTTTTCCATTGGGTGCGTAACTTGCGCAACGGTTGCACGACGGTCGAGTCCCATGGTCCGGCCAGATGCTTAAGCTGCTGCAGCTTTTGCTCATCACAGCTCACGCCGCGTTGTTCCAACCACAGCCCACAGAGCAGCAGGCACACGTTCGCGCCACCTGTCTGTAGTGCCAGGCACGCGGATTCCACACCAGGCTTGGCGTAGAGGTTGATCGAAAAGCTCCACAGATCAGACGACATCGTGCTACTCGCGCCAGTTGCGGGCGAAGCTGGTAGACTCCGCCGCCATTATGATTCGACTTCAGAACCTGACTTTACAGCGTGGCCCGCAACGTCTGCTAGAAGACGCCGAGCTGACCCTGCACGCCGGCCACAAAGCCGGCCTCATCGGTGCCAACGGCGCCGGCAAATCGAGCCTGTTCGCCTTGTTGCGCGGCGAGTTGCACCCGGACTCCGGCAATTGCTTGCTGCCCGCCGATTGGCGCATCGCCCATATGCGTCAGGAGGTCGACACCCTCGAACGCCTGGCGGTGGATTATGTGCTCGATGGCGACCTGCGCCTGCGTCAGGTCCAGCGCGACCTCGCCGCAGCCGAAGCCGCCCATGACGGCGCCGCTCAAGCTCGCCTGCACGCGGAGCTCGACAGCGCCGACGGTTATACCGCCGACGCCCGGGCTCGTAAATTGCTCGCCGGGCTGGGCTTTACCAATGAACAGATGGACCGTCAGGTCGGTGATTTCTCCGGGGGTTGGCGGATGCGCCTGAACCTGGCGCAAGCCCTGATGTGCCCGTCGGACTTGCTGTTGCTCGACGAACCGACCAACCACTTGGACCTCGACGCCATCATCTGGCTCGAAGACTGGCTCAAGAGCTATCCGGGCACGTTGTTGCTGATTTCCCACGACCGGGATTTCCTCGACGCCGTGGTGGATCACGTAGCCCATGTCGATCAGCGCAAGCTCACCTTGTATCGCGGCGGCTACAGCGCCTTCGAGCGTGCCCGCGCCGAGCGCCTGGCCCAGCAACAGCAAGCCTATGAGAAACAGCAGGCGCAGCGCGCGCACATGGAAAGCTACATCGCTCGCTTCAAGGCCCAAGCCACCAAGGCTCGCCAGGCGCAGAGCCGGATCAAGGCCCTGGAGCGGATGGAAGAGCTGTCGGCGGCCCATGTCGATTCGCCATTCGATTTTGTTTTCCGCGAGTCGTCGAAGATCTCCAGCCCGTTGATTGACCTGTCGGATGCACGACTGGGCTATGGCGAAAAAACCGTGCTGGAGAAGGTCAAGTTGCAACTGACCCCCGGCGCGCGGATCGGTCTGTTGGGGCCTAACGGCGCCGGTAAATCGACCCTGATCAAAAACCTTTCCGGTGAGCTCCAGCCCCTGGCCGGGCGCCTGACGCGCGGTGAAAACACCGTGGTCGGCTACTTTGCCCAGCATCAGCTGGATTCCCTCGATGCCAAGGCCAGCCCGCTGCTGCACTTGCAGCGCCTGGCGCCAACCGAGCGTGAGCAGACACTCAGGGACTTCCTCGGTGGTTTCGATTTCCGCGGGGCGCGCATCGACGAGCCGGTTCTGAATTTCTCCGGCGGCGAAAAAGCCCGCCTGGCCCTGGCGTTGATCGCCTGGGGGCGGCCGAACCTGCTGTTGCTCGACGAACCGACCAACCACCTGGACCTGGAGATGCGCCTGGCCCTGACCATGGCCTTGCAGGAATTCAGCGGCGCGGTGCTGGTGGTTTCCCACGACCGGCACTTGCTCAAGAGCACCACGGACAACTTTTATCTGGTCGCGGACGGTAAAGTCGAAGAGTTCGACGGCGACCTTGAAGACTATGCGCGCTGGCTGGTGGATTATCGCCAGCGCAACGCACCGGTCAGCAGCGCGCAGGTCAACCCGGACAAAACCGACAAGAAAGCCCAACGCCAGGCCGCCGCGGCGTTGCGCCAGCAACTGGCGCCGCACAAGCGCGAAGCCGACAAGCTCGAAGGCGAGCTGGGCAAGCTGCATGAAAAGCTGCAAAAAATCGAAACCAGCCTCGGGGACAGTGGTCTCTACGAGGCGGCACGCAAGGACGAGCTGCGTGATCTGCTGGCCGAACAGGCCAAGCTGAAGGTTCGGGAAGCGGAACTTGAGGAGGCGTGGATGCAAGCCCTGGAGTTGCTGGAAAACCTGCAAGCGGAGCTGGAGGCGTTGTCCTGATGGAAGCGTTGTCCTTGCCCATACCGGTCCTGTGGATCGAGCCGATCTGGCTCGGTGTGCAAATCCTGCTGATCCTGTTGGTAGGTTATGTTGCCCAGCGGTTCGTGGCGCGCTTCCTCACGGGGCTCGGCGAGCGCTATCCATTGCCGACCCAGCTGATGATCATCCTGCGCGGCGTGCTGCGCTGGTTGATCATGGGCAGCGCAGTGCTGGTGGCGCTGGAGCGCCTCGGTGTCTCGGCCACGGTGCTCTGGACCGCGCTGTCGGGGTTCGTTGCCGTTGCGGCGGTCGCGTTCTTTGCCATCTGGAGCGTATTGTCGAATTTGCTGTGTGCCATCCTGATCTACACCGTCGGCCCGTTCCGCCTGGGCGATGTAGTCGAGCTGGTGGAAGCCACCGACAAGCCAGGCATCAAGGGGCGGGTGGTGGCGATCAATCTGCTCTACACCACATTGATCGAACCCGAGGAACTCGGCACCGGCAGTTCCATGGTTCAGGTGCCCAATAGCCTGTTTTTCCAACGGTCGGTGCGGCGCTGGCGCGGCAGCGAGGCGTTTCCGGTCGGCGGTTTCGTCGAATAACCCTGCACCTACCCTGGCGTCCCCTGAAAAAAAGAATGGCCACCGGCCCGGCGGCGCATTAGCTTAGTCGTTTCGATGGATCTGAGCCGAGGTGTGCAATGTTGCTGGAAACGTGGCTGGCGTTTTTCGCCGCTTGCTGGGTCATCAGTCTTTCGCCGGGCGCCGGTGCCATTGCATCGATGTCCAGTGGCTTGCAATACGGCTTCTGGCGCGGTTATTGGAACGCCTTGGGCCTGCAATTGGGCCTGGCGCTGCAAATCGCAATTGTCGCGGCAGGCGTGGGCGCGATCCTCACCGCGTCGGCAACCGCCTTCTATGCAATCAAGTGGTTCGGCGTGGCGTACCTGGTCTACCTGGGCGTCAAGCAGTGGCGGGCCGTCCCCGGCGACCTCAGCGACGACGCGGCGGTGCGCCCCATCGGCAAGCCCTTGGCGCTGGTGTTTCGCGGCTTTCTGGTCAACATCAGCAACCCCAAGGCCCTGGTGTTCATGCTCGCCGTGCTGCCACAGTTCATCGATCCCCATGCACCTTTGGTCAAGCAATACCTGATCCTTGGCGTGACGATGATTTGCGTCGATCTGATTGTCATGGCCGGGTACACCGGACTGGCGTCCAAGGTGTTGCGCCTGTTGCGTACCCCTAAGCAGCAACGGCGGATGAACCGGACCTTTGCCGGATTGTTCATTGGCGCGGCGGGTTTGCTGGCGACGATCCGCAAGGCTGCGGTGTAAACCAATGGGGTGAGGGGAGCCATCCCCTCACCCCAAAATCAGTTACCCGACTGAGGATCAGCGCAGGGTCACTGGCGCCGTGTCCCTCGGCAGATTGTTGCGCTGCACAGGTTCGCCGGCTTGCTCCTGGATCGGGCCGCCGAGCTGTTCGCTCAACTGCCGTGCCACATCCTCCCCCAGCGCCTTGGACACTTCACGCACGACCCGCGGACGATTGAGGCTGATGCGCACGTCACGGTGGTTCAGTAGCTTGGTGTCCTGGCCTTCGCCCATGGCGGTGAAGGCCGAGGTGATTTCAAAGGTCTTGGTGTTGATCAGGCTGAAATCCGCCACCAACGTCAGGGCCAGCACCGCCGAGTAGCTGTCGGCAGTGCCAAGCTCATTGATGTCGCGGGTGAAGTCGATGTCTGACACAGTGCCGAACAGCACGTAGTCGGCCCCCTTGAAGTTCCCCGCCTTGATACGCTTGATAACGTCGTATACGTCGCCCTTGGACGACGCGGTATACGGCGTACCCTGCACCAGCTGGAACATGCCGCTGCGCAGCATCTCGCCCTTGATATCACCGGTGAACTTGCGCAGCTCACCCTGCTCGATGTAACTGCTGGTGGCCTCCATCTCGTCGTAGCTCGACGACGCGCTGGCGCTGTACGGGCTTGCCTGGAAGTTGCTTTGGGCCGAAACCGAGTGGATGTATTCCTCGACGCGTTCTTGGTACGCCAGATCCGTCACCGCGACTTTTGGGGCCGCTTGCGCAGTGAATGCGCAAGCCAGGGCCATCATTGCGATCCATGTGCGCATGGCTTAACGCTCCGTGGTCTTGCGGATTTCTTTTTCGTCCATCCATTCGGCCAGGCCGCTTTCGACGTCGATCAGTTGCAGGCTGAACTTGTAGAACACGTCCTTGTAATCTTCGCTGCGCTTGACGATCGAGCTGATGGAGCCCTCGATACGATATTTGGCGGCGATCATGTTGCCGGTCTTGGCCACGGTGCTCTTTTTGTACAGGCCGCTCTGGTTCTGCAACTTCAGCTGGTCGACCTGGCTGTCCATGGCGTTGTTGTCGCTGGCGAAGCGCGCCGCGCCAGTCTTCATGAGTTGGGTCTTGATGCTGGTAGTGATTTCCCGGGTATCGATGTACTCGCTGGTCTTGTTCTTCACGTCATAGACCTGGACCACTGGGCGACCCTGCAGCACGCCGGACTGGGCGAGGGAGCGGGTCATGGATTCGGCGATCATTTGCAGATCGGTGGAGCCGAATTCGTTGGTGACGGTTTCCACGGCCTTGGTGTCGCCATAGCTGATGTTCTTGTTGCCCAGGACCGGTGAGTTGTTCGCACAGCCGCTGACGAGCAGGGCGGCGAGGGCAAGGGAGGAAATGCGTAGGAACATAGGGGTTGCTCTCAAAGCTGAATAAAGGGATCAGGCATCACTCGGGGGCTGGTGTGGGAGCGAGCAAGCTCGTTCCCACAGGTTTCAGCACCTCACGGGGTGTTGATTTCCAGTCGGAAATCCACCGCCTTGGGTGTCGGTGCGATGGCCGGCAGGAAGCGGGTCTGTTCGCCGTACAGCGTCAGGCTTTTCCAGCTTTCTTCCTCGGCGATGGGGAAGCCTTCCGGTCCCAGCCAGGCGAAGCGGTAATACATGTTCTTGTTGTTGAAACTGGTGTTGCTCAGCTGCACATTGACGGTCATGTAGCCGTTTTCCCGAGCGACGCGCATGGCGCCCACCACGATGTTCTTGGTCTTGCCCATTGCCACGACCTTGCTGGCGGCGCTGCCCGGCTCCGGTGGCGGTGGGGTGGCGCAGCCGGCCAGCAAGGCCAGGGCGCCGACGGCGATCAGTTTTAAACGCATGTGAACAAGACTCCGTTCTTAAGGTTGCTTGAGGGCGATGGCGGTGGGATTGGCGCTCGGGATTACCTGGGCCGCCAGGCCGCCGGCGAACACCTGGTTGCCCACCGCCCGCAGGGTGATGACCTGGTAACGCTGATCGACCTTGACCTTCACCACCGAGCCGCCGACCACGCTTGGCAAGGTGACCTGGTGCTCGCCTTTTTTCAGGCGCAGGCGCACCACCTGGGTGTAATCCGGCAGGGTGCGCCAGGTCCGGGTGTCGGCCCCTTCAAGCACGGCCGAGGTAATGCCCACGGCCAGGCCGGCCAGGGGATTGGTTTCGTTGATCTGCTTTTGCGCCACGCCACGGCTCACCGCGCGTACGGTGGTACGCAGGATGATCCCCGGCATGTCATCGCGCAGGGCGCGGCGCGACATGGCCGTGGTGCTGTTGAGTGAGGTCAGGTCCAGTTGCCGGCCGTCGACGCCGATCTGGGCGAAGGTGGCGGTGGACGTGTCCGGCTTGATCAGCGGGAATGACAACGGCGTGATAACCACGTTGCCGCTGATGGGCAGGGGCAGCGGGATACGGATCGAATCCCGGGAGGGCGCCAGCCCGCTCTGCACCACGATCAGGATATCGCTGTCGTCGTCCTTGGCGGCGGGCTTGTCGAGATTGAGCAGCGCCTGCTCCAGCAGTGGGGTATTGGGGCGCAGTTCGGCGGCTTTACGGTAACCCGGCGCGGCCAGGTCTTTTTCGCCCAACGCCTCGTACACGAAGCCCGCCAGGTAATGGCTGAACGCGCTCTGGTAACTGTTTTTCAGGCTGACCACTTCCGGTGCGTCCAGGCTGGCAACCGGGTAACCCTTGAGGTCCTTGTATTCGGTCTGGACTCCTTGCTTTTCGGCGTCCTCTTCACGCTTGAGATATTCCTTGTCCCGCAGGTCGGCAATCACCGCTTCGCGCTCGTGGGTCTTTTTGATCTGCATCCGTGCGCCGTCGAAGTCATTCACCGCCAGCAGGTTCAAGGCCATCTGCGTGGTGAGCATGACCTTCTCATAGTCATAACCCTCGTAGCGCCGGACCTTGTCGTTGACCAGGAAGCTGCCGAACCGCGCCAGGTACTTGGCGGTGTCGAGCTTGACCGCGTCTTCCCATTGGCCAACCTGCTGGTCTGCGCTGCCCCAGGCCGCCTGGCTGCCGGAGAGGTCACCCTTGGCCCGCAGCAACTCGCCCTTCTCGAAGAAATACAGCAGGTCTTTATCTTGGCTGGAGTTGTTCTTCTCCAGCAGGGCCAGCGCCGCGTCGACATTGCCGGAGGCCAATTGCTGATTGGTCTGGGCCAATTCACTGTCGTAGTTGCGAAAGGCCGAGCAGCCGGACAGCAGAGTGATCGCGCAGAGGGCGACCGGAAAACAGGCACGGGATGCCATGAACACTTCTTCCCTGAATATCAGCCAGGTGTGCGGGTCGGGCTGGGGCGATCCACGAACGGGGCACGGGAGCGCCGTCGGTTCCTCATGGACAGAGGAGCTCTTATGCCTTCAACAAATAAGAGGGCGGCGCATTATAAACAGGAGGATTGACCGCGTAGTGGCTTTTTAATCGCCAAATGATGTTTTTGTGATGTCACTTCCAAACCATGAAGATCCGATGAAAATGTGCGTGGAAAACACATCGGTACTTGAGCCAAGCGCATTGGAAGTGAACAATATGTTACTTCTTATTTCCAACCGAGAGTCATTCATGCCTGCCCCGTTTCGTTTCCTGGCTTGGCTAGCGCTGCCGTTGTTGGCGCTGTGCAGCGCCGATCTGCTGGCCGATACCACTGAAGGCGCTCCCCAGGCCTTGCACCTGCTTGATTACATCGGGGCGGATTACCCAGCGACTGTCGAAGCGGGAAAAGTCATCGACGATTCGGAATACCGCGAGCAACTGGAGTTCACCCAAGTGTTGGAGGGGTTGATTGCTGCGCTGCCGGCCAAGCCGGAAAAGGCTGAGTTGACCCAAGGCATCGGCACGTTGCGCGGGGCTATCACCGAACGCCGGGACGGCGACGACGTCGCCCGCCTGGCTCGGCAGTTGGGGGCAAGGCTGGCGGTGGCGTACGAAGTCAGCCAAGCGCCGATCATTACCCCGGATCCGGCGCGCGGTGCGCCGTTGTACGCGCAGAATTGCTCGGTTTGCCATGGTGACACCGGTGCTGGCGATGGTCCGGCCGGCGTCGGCCTGGAGCCGCCACCGGCGAACCTGCGTGATGGCCAGCGCCTGGATCGCCTGAGCCTCTACGCGATCTACAACACCCTGGACATGGGCGTCGAGGGCACGGACATGCCAGCTTTCGCCGACCTGCTCGACGACCGCCAGCGCTGGGACCTGGCAACTTACATTGCCAGCTTCAGCGCCGACCCGGCCGCGACAAAAAGCGAGCTGACCTACAATCTGGCCGATCTGGCCCGCCAGACTCCGGCCGAAATCCTGGCTGCCCAAGGGCCCGCGGCAGCAGCGACGTTTCGCGCCCAACGTGCCCAGCCGCCGCAAGTGCAGCGCGGCCCGGCGCAGTTGCTCGACTACACCGCCACGACGTTGGACAAAAGCATCGCGGCGTATCGCGCCGGTGATCATGACCAGGCCTACGACCTTTCGGTCGCGGCTTACCTGGAAGGCTTCGAGCTGGTGGAGAGTTCGCTCGATAACGTCGACGCCAATGTGCGCAAGGACACCGAAAAGGCGTTGATGGCTTTCCGTCAGTCTTTACAGGATGGCTTGCCAGTGGACCAGGCCCAACAACGCCTGGACGCGGCGAAGGCCAAGTTGAAGGAATCCGCCGGCCTGTTGGGTGGCGATGGCTTGAGCTGGTCGTTGAGCTACATCTCTGGCCTGCTGATCCTGTTGCGCGAGGGGTTGGAAGCGATCCTGGTGCTCGCGGCTATCCTGGCATTCTTGCGCAACACCGGCCAGCAGTCGGCGGTTCGCAGCGTCAACATCGGCTGGGGGCTGGCATTGCTCGCCGGCCTGGCGACGTGGGGGCTGGCCGCCTATGTGATCGACGTCAGCGGCGCCCAGCGTGAGTTGCTCGAAGGCGCCACCGCGTTGTTCGCCAGCGTGATGGTGTTGTGGCTGGGTGTCTGGATGCATGACCGGCGTCACGCAGCGGCCTGGCAGGACTACATCAAAAGCAGCCTGGTGGGCGGCGGTGGCCGTTTCGGATTCGCGATCCTGGCGTTTTTCTCGGTCTATCGCGAATTGTTCGAAGTGATCCTGTTCTACGAGACCCTGTGGTTGCAGGCCGGTCCCGCCGGTCATGACGCCGTATTGGCTGGCGGCGCCACGGCGCTGGTGTTGCTGGTCGGGTTGGCCTGGGTGATCTTGCGGGGCTCTGCGAAACTGCCCCTGGCGCTGTTCTTCAGCATCAACGCCGCGTTGCTTTGTGCGCTGTCGGTGGTGTTCGCTGGCCATGGCGTGAAGGCGCTGCAGGAAGCCGGGATATTCGGCACGCGGCCGGTGGCATTCTTCGAGTTCGACTGGCTGGGCATTCATGCCGATGCTTATTCGCTGACCGCCCAGGTGGTGGCGATCCTGGCGATCGTCGTACTGTACGGGCGCAGTTGGGTGGCGGAGAAGCGTCGGGTCCAGGTTTCCTGAACGGCCGCATTCGCTGCGCTCATAATCGCGAGCAAGCTCGCTCCCGCAGGATGTAGGCTGTCTCTGTGGGAGCGAGCTTGCTCGCGATGCTTTTTAGATAGAGGAAACCACTTATGCGCGTATGGATCGACGCTGACGCCTGCCCCAAGGCCGCGAAGGAACTGGTGGTCAAGTTCGCCTTGAAGCGCCAGTTCGAAGTGGTGCTGGTCGCTGGGCAGCCGCAAATAAAGCCGGGCCTGGCCCTGGTCAAGCTGATCGTAGTGCCAAGCGGTCCTGATGCGGCGGATGACTACCTGGTGGAGCACGCCGTCCCGGGTGAGTTGGTCATCTGCAGCGACGTGCCGCTGGCGGACCGCCTGGTCAAGAAGGGCGTCGCCGCCCTCGATCCGAGGGGCAAGGAATTCGACGCGCAGAACATGGGCGATCGACTGGCGGTGCGCAACCTGTTTACCGACTTGCGTGAGCAGGGCCATGTGGGCGGCGGGCCGGCGGCGTACAGCGAGCGGGACAAGCAGGGTTTCGCCAATGCGCTGGATCGGATATTGACGCGGTTGGCTCGCTTGTCCTGATGCTGGCCCCCTCCCACAGGAAAGAGGAAATGGCGTCAGGCGTCGTTCTCGTGGGTCAACTCTAACACCCGGTCCACCAGCTTGTTGATCCCCGAAGCCGCCTCGCTGATGTTCTTCGCCAGCATATAGGCGGGTGTGCTGACGAGTTTGCGCGCAGTGTCCTCGACGATATCGGTGACCAGGCATTCTTCATGGGTGCCGCCCATCTTGGTCACGGCTGCGGCGGTATCGGCATCCGTGCCGATGGTGCACGTCACGCCGGGGCCGTAGATCTTCGCCGCCAGGGCCGGTGAGATGCACATCAGCCCCACGGGTTTCCCCGCTTCGGCGAACGCCTCGGTGAGCGCCAGGACGTCCGGCTGCACGACGCAACCGGCCCCTTCGACAGCGAAGTTGGACAGGTTTTTCGCCGAGCCGAAACCACCGGGCACGATCAGCGCGTCAAAGTCCTCGGCCTTGGCTTCGCGCAGGTCTTTCACATCGCCTCGGGCGATGCGCGCCGACTCCACCAGCACGTTGCGGCTTTCGGGCATTTCCTCGCCAGTCAGATGGTTGATGACATGCAGCTGGGCAATGTTCGGGGCGAAACATTGGACCTGTGCGCCTCGCTGGTCGAGACGCAGCAAGGTAATCACGCTTTCGTGAATCTCCGCGCCGTCGTACACGCCACAGCCGGAAAGGATCACTGCAACTTTTTTGCTCATGGGCTTTTTCTCCAGATTCATGGCGTTAAATGTCTACTAATTTGTCACTCGTTGCCATAGGGGTCTCGGGCAGCTACACCTAATCTGCCGACTATCTTCCTTGCCTTGCCTGCCCGGGTCGCATCATGAATTTCATTCTGTATGCCGTGCCGTTTTTCTTCGTGTTGATCGCCGTCGAGTTGCTCGCCGATCGTTGGCGCGGCGTGAGCCATTATCGGCTGGCGGACGCCATCAACAGCCTGAGTACCGGCGTGCTGTCGACCACCACCGGGCTGCTGACCAAAGGTGTCGGCTTGGTCACCTATGCCTTTGCACTGGAGCACCTGGCAATCTTCCAACTGCCGGCTGACCAGGCCTGGACCTGGGTGGCTGCCTTCGTCTTCTATGACTTCTGCTACTACTGGCTGCACCGCATGGGCCATGAACGCAATATCCTCTGGGCCGCTCATTCGGTGCATCACCAGAGCGAGGATTACAACCTCTCCACCGCCTTGCGCCAGACCAGCACAGGCTTTCTGCTGAGCTGGATTTTCTATCTGCCGCTGGCGATCCTGGGCGTGCCGCTGGTGGTGTTCGTTAGCGTCGCGGCGCTGAACCTGCTGTATCAGTTCTGGGTCCACACCCAACACATTCCAAAGCTCGGCTGGCTGGAATGGTGCTTCGTCACGCCGTCCAATCATCGTGCCCACCATGCGCAGAACCCTCTCTACATGGATCGCAACTACGGCGGCGTGTTCATTATTTGGGACCGTCTGTTTGGCACCTTCCAGGAAGAGGACGAGGATGAGCCGGTGGTGTTTGGCGTGACTACGCCGCTGGCGAGCTGGAATCCGTTGTGGGCGAACGTGCAGTTCTATGGGCAGCTCTGGGCTGATGCCCGGCGGGCCGAGCGCTGGTGGGACAAGCTGCGGATCTGGTTCATGCCCACCGGTTGGCGCCCGGCCGATGTGGCCGCCAGATACCCGCTGAACAAGCCTGACCTGTCGCAATTCCGCAAATTCGAAGTGCCGCTGGACGCACGCCAGCGGTGGTATGTGGCGCTGCAGTTCTGTATCTACATCGCCTTGGGCAGCTATCTGATGAACCTTGAAAACAGCCTGCCGGTTGCCGCCCTGGTATTGGGCTGGGGGGCGATTGCGTTGGGGCTGTTTGCCTTGGGCGTGGCCCTTGAGAATCGCCCTTGGGCGCTGAAGCTGGAGCTGCTGCGGCTGGCGGCGAACCTGCCGCTGGTAGGGTTGGCGCCGGTGGCAGGGTTGTGGCCAGCGAGCCCGGTGGCTTGGGTGGGGTTGTTGAGCTACAGCCTGGTCAGTGGCATCGGGCTTTACTGCTGTCGCAACCGACTCACTCGCCTGGCGTAGATTCGCTGGCCCTGGCTTGTTCCTGTCGCTCGGTCTCGAGATTTTTCCTGGCCAGCCGGGCATTTTTGATGCGACGGCGCAGCCACAGGCCCAAGCCCAGCAACAGCAGGGCGCCGAGTACCCACAGTTCGTATTTCTTGATACTGCCCAGCATGCCTTCGAGCACCGCGCCAAAGTGATACGCGGCGGCAGCCAGCGCCGTGGCCCAGATCGCCGCACCGATACCGTTGAGCAACAGATAGCGGCCCGGTGGATAGCCTGACAAGCCGATCGCCACTGGCATCACGGTGCGCAGGCCATAGACGAAGCGGAAGCTCAGGACCCAGATGTCCGGATGCCGGCGGATGTGCTCCAGCGCCCGGTCACCCATCAACTGCCAACGCGGTTTGCGCGCCAGCAGCTTGCGACCGTGCTTGCGCCCCAGGAAATACCACAGCTGGTCACCGGCGTAGCTGCCGCAAAACGCCACGACGACCACCAGGTTGATGTCCATGTAGCCACGGAACGCCAGGAAACCTGCGAGCACGAGGATGGTTTCACCTTCGAAGAACGTGCCGATGAACAGGGCCAGGTAGCCGAAGTCGTGGAGAAATTGTTGGAGCATTGTCTGGGTGCTGGCGAAATGAACGCGCAGCCTAACCCTTCAGGCACATTCAGGAAAGTATCGAAATGTGTCTCGACGTGAACATTTCCTACAGAAGACAATGACTGCGACTACCGGTCACGCTTTAGCACAACTGTCATGTGTTCGTCATAATGGCCGCTTATAACTGTCACGCTCGCCCGTTTTTGCGGGCTCAGGAGTCTGCCGTGAGCTTTACCCCCGCCAACCGTCTGTTTCCCGCCACTCGCCTGCGTCGCAATCGCCGGGATGAGTTTTCTCGTCGGCTCGTGCGCGAAAACGTGCTGACCACCGACGACCTGATCCTGCCGGTGTTCGTGCTGGACGGCGAGAATCGCCGTGAGGCGGTGGCCTCGATGCCAGGCGTGGAGCGCCTGACTATCGACCTGTTGCTGGAAGCGGCGGCCGAGTGGGTCGAGCTGGGTATCCCGGCGTTGGCACTGTTTCCTGTCACGCCGCCGGGCCTGAAATCCCTGGATGCCGCCGAAGCGTGGAACCCCGAGGGCATCGCACAGCGCGCGACCCGTGCCCTGCGCGCACGTTTCCCGGAGCTGGGGGTGATTACCGACGTGGCGCTGGACCCGTTCACCACCCACGGGCAGGACGGCATTCTCGACGAAGAAGGCTATGTGCAGAACGACATCACCGTCGATGCGCTGGTCAGGCAGGCGCTGTCCCACGCCGAGGCCGGTGCCCAGGTGGTGGCGCCGTCGGACATGATGGACGGCCGGATCCAGGCAATTCGCGAAGCCTTGGAAGTGGCCGGGCATGTCAATGTGCGCATCATGGCCTACTCGGCCAAGTACGCCAGCGCCTATTACGGCCCGTTCCGCGACGCGGTCGGCTCGGCCCTGAACCTGGGCAAGGCCAACAAGGCCTCCTATCAGATGGACCCGGCCAATGCCCACGAAGCCCTGCACGAAGTGGCTGCCGACTTGTCAGAAGGGGCAGACATGGTCATGGTCAAGCCGGGGATGCCTTACCTCGACATTCTCTGTCGGGTAAAGGATGAATTCAAAGTGCCGACCTTTGTTTATCAGGTCAGCGGCGAGTATGCGATGCACATGGCGGCGATCCAGAACGGCTGGCTGAGCGAAGGGGTGATTCTCGAATCCCTGACCGCTTTCAAGCGCGCGGGTGCTGATGGCATCCTGACGTACTTTGCCGTGCGCGCCGCCCAATTGTTACGAGAGCAGAAATAGCCTCCCAGGAACTTGCGATGAATACCGAAGGACTCACAGAAGTTGCCGTAAAAGACGCTCAGCCCGTGGTCGAGCCAGTCGCCGAAACGCCACCGGAGCTGGAACCGGCCCCCGCTGCGGCGCCCGAGCCGGCCCCAGCGCCGGCGATTGCGGTGCCCAACCTGGATGACAGCAGTCTGTACATCCATCGTGAGCTGTCGCAACTGCAATTCAACATCCGCGTCCTTGAACAGGCGCTGGATGAGTCCTACCCACTGCTGGAGCGGCTGAAATTCCTGCTGATCTTCTCCAGCAACCTGGACGAGTTCTTCGAGATTCGCGTCGCCGGGCTGAAAAAGCAGATCACCTTCGCCCGCGAGCAGGCCGGTGCCGACGGCCTGCAACCGCACCAGGCCCTGGCACGCATCAGCGAACTGGTGCACGGTCATGTCGATCGCCAGTACGCGATCCTCAACGACATCCTGTTGCCGGAGCTGGAAAAGCACCAGGTGCGCTTCATCCGTCGCCGCTACTGGACCACCAAGCTCAAGACCTGGGTACGCCGTTACTTCCGTGACGAAATCGCTCCGATCATCACCCCGATCGGCCTCGACCCGACTCACCCGTTCCCATTGCTGGTGAACAAGAGCCTGAACTTCATCGTCGAGCTGGAAGGCATCGACGCCTTTGGCCGTGATTCCGGCCTGGCGATCATTCCGGCGCCACGCCTGCTGCCGCGGATCATCCGCGTCCCGGAAGACGTCGGCGGCCCGGGCGACAACTATGTGTTCCTGTCGTCGATGATCCACGCCCACGCCGATGACCTGTTCCAGGGCATGAAGGTGAAGGGCTGCTACCAATTCCGCCTGACCCGCAACGCCGACCTGTCGGTGGACACCGAGGATGTAGAAGACCTGGCCCGCGCCCTGCGCGGCGAGTTGTTCTCCCGTCGCTATGGCGATGCGGTGCGCCTGGAAGTGGCCGATACCTGTCCGAAACACCTGTCCGACTACCTGCTCAAGCAGTTCAACCTGCATGAGACCGAGCTGTACCAGGTCAATGGTCCGGTGAACCTGACGCGGCTGTTCAGCATCACCGGCCTGGACAGCCATCCGGAGCTGCAATATTCGCCGTTTACACCGCAGATCCCGAAACTGCTGCAAAACAGCGAAAACATTTTCAGTGTCGTCAGCAAGCAGGACATCCTGCTGTTGCACCCCTTCGAGTCGTTCACCCCGGTGGTCGACTTGCTGCGCCAGGCCGCCAAGGATCCACATGTCCTGGCGGTGCGCCAGACGCTGTACCGCAGTGGCGCCAACTCCGAGATCGTCGATGCCCTGGTGGACGCGGCGCGAAACGGCAAGGAGGTCACGGCGGTGATCGAATTGCGCGCGCGCTTCGATGAAGAGTCCAACCTGCAACTGGCCAGCCGTCTGCAAGCGGCCGGTGCGGTGGTGATTTACGGCGTGGTGGGCTTCAAGACCCACGCCAAGATGATGCTCATCCTGCGGCGCGAGGCCGGCGAGATCGTGCGCTACGCCCACTTGGGCACCGGCAACTACCACGCGGCCAACGCCCGCCTGTACACCGACTACAGCTTGCTGACGTCCGACGACGCCTTGTGTGAAGACGTCGGCAAGTTGTTCAGCCAGTTGATCGGCATGGGCAAGACGTTGCGGATGAAGAAGCTGCTGCATGCACCGTTCACCCTCAAGAAGGGCATGCTCGACATGATCGCCCGGGAAACCCAGTTCGCCCTGGACGGCAAGCCTGCGCACATCATCGCCAAGTTCAACTCGTTGACCGATCCGAAAGTCATCCGTGCGTTGTACAAGGCCAGCCAGTCGGGCGTGCGCATCGACCTGGTGGTGCGTGGCATGTGCTGCCTGCGGCCGGGTATCCCGGGGGTGTCCCATAACATCCACGTGCGCTCGATCATCGGGCGTTTCCTGGAGCACACGCGGGTGTTCTATTTCCTCAATGGTGGCGAGGAGCAGATGTTTCTTTCCAGTGCCGACTGGATGGAGCGCAACCTCGACAAGCGCGTCGAGACCTGCTTCCCGGTGGAGGGCAAGAAGCTGATCCTGCGGGTCAAGAAAGAGCTGGAGAGTTACCTCACCGACAACACTCACAGCTGGAGCTTGCAGTCGGACGGTCGCTACATCCGCAACACACCGACCGGCAACCAGAACCCGCGCAGCGCCCAGGCGACTTTGCTGGAGCGCTTGAGCAGCCCGGTGTTGGCGGTTAGTTAAAGCCCGGAGTAGATTGGTTTTTCGTGGCGAGGGAGCTTGCTCCCGCTGGGCTGCGTGAAGCAGCCCCGAAGCCATTCAGCTCGGTGGGTCAGGAAAAATTCCATTTCAGGCAGATCCTGCGGCTGCTGCGCAGCCGAGCGGGAGCAAGCTCCCTCGCCACGGGGGAGCTTGCTGTGTGCCGATCAGTGAATGTTCAGCAAAATCCCCACCCGCGTCAGCCATTCGGCTTCCTGGGCAAAGTCCGCCTGGGTCAGTTGGTTCTCGTCCAGCCAGCCTTCGGGGAATATCACATCCAACTGATCGCCGTCGGCGTGCAGGGTAACCTGGGGCATTTGCTGGGTGCCGCGGATGTGGTGGAACAGGATCGCGAAGCGCAACAGCACGCACAGGCGAATCAGCTTGATGCCGTCATTGCCGAATTCGGCGAATTTGTCCTTGGGAATATTGCGTCGATGACCACGTACCAATAGCGCCAGCATTTGCTGGTCTTCGCGTGAGAAACCCGCCAGATCGGAGTGCTCGATCAGGTAGGCGCCGTGCTTGTGGTAATGGTAGTGGGCGATGTCCAGGCCCACTTCATGCACCTTGGCGGCCCAACCCAGCAGTTCGCGCCAAACGCCGTCGTTCAGGTCCCAATCGTCGGCCACCTGGTCGAAGGCATGCAGCGCCTTGCGCTCGACCCGCGCCGCCTGCTCCTGGTCGACGTGATAACGCTCCATGAGCGAGCCCAGGGTGCGTTCGCGCACGTCTTCGTGATGATGCCGCCCGAGCAAGTCGTAGAGCACGCCCTCACGCAGGGCGCCTTCGCAATGGTCCATGCGTTGCAATTCGAGCGCGTCGAAGATCGCCTCGAGGATCGCAAGGCCCGCCGGGAAAATCGCCCGGCGATCAGGCTTGATGCCCTCGAAGTCGATCTTGTCCGAATCGCCAAGCTTGAACACCTTGCGCTTGAGCCAGGCCAGGCCCTCGGCGTTGACTTCACCGGTGCCGTGGCCGCCAGCCTTGAGCGCCAGGCCGATGGCGCGGATGGTCCCCGAGGAGCCGATGGCTTCGTCCCAGGTCAACCGGTGCAAGGCATGTTCGATGCTCATGATTTCCAGGCGAGCTGCGGTGTACGCCTGGGCATAGCGGGCCGGGGTGATCTTGCCGTCGCGGAAATAACGCTGGGTGTAGCTGACGCAACCCATCTGGAGGCTTTCGCGCAACAGCGGTTCGAAGCGCTGGCCGATTATGAACTCGGTGCTGCCACCGCCAATGTCCGCCACCAGGCGTTTGCCGGGGGTGTCAGCCAGGGTGTGGGAAACGCCGAGGTAGATCAGGCGGGCCTCTTCACGGCCGGAAATGACTTCCACCGGATGGCCGAGGATCGCTTCGGCGCGATGGATGAACTCGCCACGGTTGCGCGCCTCGCGCAGGGCGTTGGTACCCACGATCCGCACCGCGCCCAACGGCATGCCGTTGATCAACTGGGCGAATCGCTTGAGGCAATCGAGCCCGCGTTGGATGGACTCCTCGCTCAACCTGCGTTCTTCGTCGATCCCGGCGGCCAGCTGAACCTTTTCACCGAGCCGCTCAAGAATGCGGATTTCCCCGTTCTGGGCCTTCGCGACGACCATATGGAAGCTGTTGGAGCCCAGGTCGATAGCGGCGATCAGGGACAGATTCTTGGCTTGGGATGGCGGCATGGTCAGAGAGTCTCGGTCGATAACCTTGCCATCCTGCCACGATCGACCGCCTACGCCAACGCACCTGATCCAAACCCTTGATCCAGAGCCGTTCACAGAGTGTTCTTTGGCAGCAAAAATCAGGCAGGCTCCACCGTCCCGATGAAGTTCGCCAGCTCCGCCGTCTGCGGATCGGCGAACAGCAGCTTGGGATCACCCACCTCGTGCACCTTGCCCTGGTGCATGAACACCAGTTTGTCGCCCACTTCCCGGGCGAAACGCATTTCATGGGTGACCATGATCAGTGTCATGCCTTCCTTGGCCAGTTGCCGCACTACGCTGAGCACTTCGTTGACCAGCTCTGGGTCCAGCGCCGAGGTGATTTCATCGCAAAGCAAGACTTTCGGCGACATCGCCAAGGCACGGGCGATCGCCACCCGTTGCTGCTGCCCGCCAGACAAGCGGTCGGGGAAGGCGTCGAATTTTTCGCCGAGCCCGACCCGTTCGAGCATCTGGCGGGCCAGTTCCACCGCCTTGGCCTTGGGCACTTTTTGTACAACCTGCGGCGCGAGCATGACGTTTTCGCCGACGGTCAGGTGCGGGAACAGATTGAACTGCTGGAACACCATCCCGACTTTCTGCCGCAGGCTGCGCAGGTCGGCGCGGGCCGCGTCGAGGTATTCGCCGTCCACTTCGATCACGCCATCGTTGATCGATTCCAGGCCATTGAGGGTGCGCAGCAGGGTGGATTTGCCCGAGCCGCTGCGACCGATGATCGCCACCACCTGGCCTTCTTCGATACTCAGGTCGATGCCTTTGAGCACATGGTGATCGCCGTAGTATTTATGCAGGGCGGAAATTCTAAGCAGAGGCATGCAGTCTCCTTTCCAGGTAGCGCGCGCTGAGGGACAGGGGGTAGCAAAGGAGGAAATAACCGAGGGCGACCAGGCCATACACCATGAACGGCTCGAACGTGGCGTTGGCGAGCATGCCGCCGGTCTTGGTCAGTTCGGTAAAACCGATGATCGACGTCACGGCCGTGCCCTTGACCACCTGCACGGAAAAGCCCACGGTCGGCGCCACGGCGATGCGCAGGGCCTGGGGCAGGATCACGTAGCGCAACTGCTCCAACGGGTTGAGGGCCAGGCTCGCGGAGGCTTCCCATTGGCCGTTGGCAATCGAGTCGACACAACCGCGCCAGATCTCCGCCAGGTAAGCGCTGGTGAACAGCGTCAGGGCAATCGCCGCCGCCATCCACGGCGAAATCTCCACCCCGGCCAGGGCCACGCCGAAGAACACCAAAAACAGCTGCATCAACAGCGGCGTGCCTTGGAACAGCTCGATATACGTGCGGGCAATGTTGCGGGGCAGGGCGCGTTTGGAGATGCGCAGCACCATCACCAACAAGCCGACCACACCACCGCCGATAAACGCCACCAGCGAAAGCGCCAGAGTCCATTGCAGGCCGGTGAGCAGGTTGCGCACCACGTCCCAGAACGTGAAATCGCTCATTGGCTGCTCCTGGCGATGTAGCGACGCCCGACCCAATTCAGGAACTGGCGGATCAGCAGTGCCATGCACAGGTAGATCAGCGTCGTCAGTGCGTAGGTTTCAAAGGCGCGGAAATTGCGCGATTGGATGAAGTTGGCGGCGAAACTCAGCTCTTCGGTGGCGATCTGCGAACAGACCGCCGAGCCGAGCATCACGATGATGATCTGGCTGCTCAAGGCCGGCCAGACCTTGCCCAGCGCCGGCAGCAGCACCACGTGGCGGAACGCTTCGAAGCGGCTCATCGCCAACGCCGCGGCGGCTTCCAGTTGCCCTCGTGCAATGGCCTGGATACCGGCCCGGATGATCTCGGTGGAATACGCCCCCAGGTTGATCACCATCGCCAGCACCGCCGCTTGCCACTCGGAAATCTGCAAGCCAAGGGACGGCAAGCCGAAGAAGATGAAAAACAGTTGGACCAGGAACGGCGTGTTGCGGATCAGCTCCACGTACACGCCAAAGATCGCCGCGAACGGACGGATATTCCACGCCCGCACCACCGCGCCGACGATGCCCAGGCCAACCCCGAGCAACGCGCCGATGGCTGTCAGTTCCACGGTGAACAGCGCACCGCGCAACAGCAGCTCGGTGTTTTGCACCACCGGCAGAAAATCGAACTGGTAAGCCATGCTCAGCCTCTCAAGCGACGATCAGAGGTCGGCCGGCAGCGGTTGCTTGAGCCAGGTCTGCGCGTTCTTTTCCAGGCTTCCGTCCGTCTTGGCGGTGGCGAGAATCTGGTTGACCTTGTCCAGCAACGCCGGCTCGTTCTTGTTCACGCCCACGTAGACCGGAGAATCCTTGAGTTTCACTTTCAGCGCCGGGACGCGCTTGGGGTTGCGCTCGCTGATGGCGACCATCACCACGTTGCCGCTGGCGATCAGGTCCACCTGACCGGCCAGGTAGGCGGCGATCGTCGAGTTGTTGTCTTCGAAACGCTTGATGGTGGCGCCTTCGGGGGCGACCTTGGTCAACTCGATGTCCTCGATAGCGCCACGGGTGACGCTGATGGTCTTGCCCTTGAGGTCGTCCAGGCCGGTGATTGCGGCATCGGGCGGGCCGAACACGGCGAGGTAGAAGGGCGCATAGGCGCTGGAGAAGTCGATGACCTTTTCACGCTCCGGATTCTTGCCCAGGCTGGAAATCACCAGGTCGACCTTGCCTGTGGTCAGGAAAGGGATGCGGTTGGTGCTGTTGACCGGCGTCAATTCCAGTTTGACCTTGAGCTGGTCGGCCAGCAGTTTCGCCGTGTCGATATCCAGGCCGCGCGGCTTCATGTCCGGGCCGACCGAACCGAACGGTGGAAAATCCTGGGGCACCGCGACCTTGAGCGTGCCGCGTTTTACCACGTCTTCCAGGCCATCGGCGTGGGCGGGCAATTGGCAAAGCATCAGGCTGGCAAACAGGGCAGTGAGCAGGACGCTGCAACGCTGGATCATGGTGAATCTCCGCGGTCGATGGTGTGATTTCTCCGATCGGACACAGCACAGGGCATGCCAAACCGGGCGTCGGTCCGCCAAAGCCACGGTTTTGCAGGCACCGGTCGGTCTGACTGGTCTGAACAGTTGGGTGGTTTTTCGCACCGTTATCGAGCGTCGCGTCGGGCGGCCGAACCCCGCTGGGGCACGACTTGCCGGGGGCTTCGAATAGCTTTACAACTAGCCGCTCATTCGTCCGGGTTGTCTGGAAAACCATGAATTCCATCGCTCGTGCCGTGCCTGAAGTGGCGCTGCAAGCCATCCGCAAACTCATCGTCGACGAAGGCTTCGGCCCGGGCGATGCGCTGCCCTCTCAACGGGACCTGGCCTTGCAACTGGGCGTCAGCCGGGCGTCTCTGCGCGAGGCGCTGTCATCGTTGAGCGCCCTGGGGTTGATCAGCGTCCAACCGGGTAGGGGCGTTTTCGTCCAGGGAGCAGCGCAGGTCGCGCGCGACGACTCGACAGCGCGCTGGCCGTTCGCCGCCCAGGCCTCGCCGGTGGATATCTTCCAGCTGCGCTATGCCCTTGAAGGTTTCGCGGCCGGATTGGCGGCCGTGACGTTGAGCGCCGATGAACTCGACGCACTGGATGACAACGTCGAGGCCATGCGCCGCGAATTGAAGGCCGGGGAGTTCGACGCAGCGGCACAACTGGATTTCGAATTTCACCGGCGCATTCTGCTGGCCAGCGGCAACCAGGCGATGTTGAGCATTCTCACCGCCAGCGCCGATATCTTCCTTGAGAGTCAGAAGCTACCGTTCATCAGGGCGGAGCGGGCGATGGAAACGTGGCAGGAACACCGCAAGATCCTTCGCGCCCTGGCCCGTCGCGCATCGGTTTCGGCGCACAAAACCATGCAAGAACATGTACGTAATGCTGCGTTGCGCACCGGTATTTCCTTTATCGCCCCGACCGCTTCCTGACGTGGGCCATACGTAAACCCATCGGTCACCATAGGGAGACTCAATCAACTGCGGCTTCCTGAACCTGGGAAGGGCAGCTATGATGGGCCACGTTTTTTTGCTGATTACCCCGGAGATTTCCATGAGCAGCGATCTGATCAAACACGTTAGCGACGCTAGCTTCGAAGCTGACGTACTCAAAGCCGAAGGCGCAGTGCTGGTCGACTATTGGGCTGAGTGGTGCGGTCCTTGCAAAATGATCGCTCCGGTCCTGGACGAAATTGCCGAGACCTACAAGGGCAAGCTGACCGTTGCCAAGCTGAACATCGACGAAAACCAGGAAACCCCGGCCAAGCATGGCGTGCGTGGTATTCCGACCCTGATGCTGTTCAAGAACGGCAACGTCGAAGCCACCAAGGTCGGCGCGCTGTCGAAGTCGCAACTGGCCGCGTTCCTCGACGCCAACATCTAAGCGTCGAATGCCTTGCCAAAAGCCCCGCAAATCGCGGGGCTTTTTCGTTATCCGGGGCTAGACGCTCGCAAATCCAGGTGTTACATTCGGCCCCGCACTGGTTTCTCCATTGCCCCCTGCAAGCCGTCGCCGACGCTCTCCTTTCGAATAAGTACGCGATCCTGTCGCCTTCTCCGCGGCGCGGCCTCATTAAGCCAAAAGCTTAATTTTCCCCTCCATAAATGATTACGTCATTCCTATATGAATCTGACTGAACTCAAGCAAAAGCCGATTACCGAACTGCTCGAATTGGCCGAACAGATGGGCATAGAAAATATGGCCCGTTCGCGCAAGCAGGACGTGATTTTCTCCCTGCTCAAGAAGCACGCGAAAAGCGGCGAGGAAATCTCCGGTGATGGCGTGCTGGAGATTCTCCAGGACGGCTTCGGCTTCCTCCGCTCCGCAGACGCTTCCTATCTCGCCGGCCCGGACGATATCTACGTCTCGCCGAGCCAGATCCGTCGCTTCAACTTGCGCACCGGTGACACCATCGTTGGCAAGATCCGCCCTCCTAAGGAAGGCGAGCGTTACTTCGCACTGCTCAAGGTCGACACCATCAACTTCGACCGTCCGGAAAACGCGAAGAACAAGATTCTCTTCGAGAACCTGACTCCGCTGTTCCCGACCGTGCGCATGAAGATGGAAGCCGGCAACGGTTCCACCGAAGACCTCACCGGTCGTGTCATCGACCTGTGCGCACCTATCGGCAAGGGCCAGCGTGGCCTGATCGTGGCGCCGCCGAAGGCGGGCAAGACGATCATGCTGCAGAACATCGCGGCCAACATCGCCCGTAACAACCCTGAAGTCCACCTGATCGTGTTGCTGATCGATGAGCGTCCGGAAGAAGTGACCGAGATGCAGCGCACCGTGCGCGGCGAAGTGGTTGCCTCGACGTTCGACGAGCCGCCGACCCGTCACGTGCAGGTTGCCGAAATGGTGATCGAGAAGGCCAAGCGCCTGGTCGAGCACAAGAAGGACGTGGTGATTCTGCTCGACTCCATCACCCGTCTGGCCCGTGCCTACAACACCGTCATCCCGAGTTCCGGCAAGGTACTGACCGGTGGTGTCGATGCCCATGCCCTGGAAAAGCCGAAGCGTTTCTTTGGCGCCGCGCGGAACATCGAAGAAGGCGGCTCGCTGACCATCATCGCCACCGCGCTGGTCGAAACCGGCTCGAAGATGGACGAAGTGATCTACGAAGAGTTCAAGGGTACCGGTAACATGGAACTGCCCCTGGACCGTCGCATCGCCGAGAAACGTGTATTCCCGGCCATCAACATCAACCGTTCCGGTACCCGTCGCGAAGAATTGCTGACGGCCGATGACGAGTTGCAGCGCATGTGGATCCTGCGCAAGCTGCTGCATCCGATGGATGAAGTCGCGGCCATCGAGTTCCTGGTCGACAAGCTGAAAACGACCAAGACCAACGATGAGTTCTTCCTGTCGATGAAACGCAAGTAAATCGAGCAGGCCAGCAAGAGCCGGGGAAACCCGGCTTTTTGCTGTCCGTGCATTCACTATTCTGGACGGGCGGCGTTAAACTCGGGCCCCCGAACGCCACGGACACCATGAGGCTTTTGCATGCAGTATCGCGACTTGCGCGACTTTATCAGCGGTCTGGAACAGCGCGGCGAACTCAAGCGCATCCAGGTGCCGGTGTCACCCGTCCTGGAAATGACCGAGGTCTGCGACCGCACCCTGCGCGCAAAAGGCCCGGCGCTGCTGTTTGAAAACCCCACGGGTTATGACATTCCGGTGCTGGGCAACCTGTTTGGCACGCCGGAGCGCGTGGCCCTGGGCATGGGCGCCGAGGCGGTCAGCGAGCTGCGCGAGATTGGCAAGCTGCTGGCGTTCCTCAAGGAGCCCGAGCCGCCGAAAGGGCTGAAGGACGCTTGGTCCAAGCTGCCGATTTTCCGCAAGATCATTTCCATGGCACCGAAGGTGGTCAAGGACGCGGTCTGCCAGGAAGTGGTGATCGAGGGTGACGATGTCGACCTGGCCATGCTTCCGGTGCAGACCTGCTGGCCGGGCGACGTCGGGCCGCTGATCACCTGGGGCCTGACCGTCACCAAAGGCCCGAACAAGGACCGTCAGAACCTGGGTATCTACCGTCAGCAGGTGATTGGCCGCAACAAGGTCATCATGCGTTGGCTGAGCCATCGGGGCGGCGCGCTGGATTATCGGGAGTGGTGCGAAAAGCATCCCGGCCAGCCATTCCCGGTGTCGGTCGCGTTGGGCGCCGATCCGGCGACCATCCTCGGCGCTGTCACGCCCGTGCCCGACAGCCTCTCCGAATATGCGTTTGCCGGCCTGTTGCGCGGCAACCGTACGGAGCTGGTGAAGTGCCGGGGCAACGATTTGCAAGTGCCGGCCACCGCAGAAATCATCCTTGAAGGCGTGATCCACCCCGGCGAAATGGCCGATGAAGGTCCCTACGGCGATCACACCGGTTATTACAACGAGGTAGACAGCTTCCCGGTGTTCACTGTCGAGCGCATCACTCACCGGATCAAACCGATCTACCACAGCACCTACACCGGTCGTCCGCCTGATGAGCCGGCGATTCTTGGCGTGGCGCTGAACGAAGTGTTCGTGCCGATCCTGCAGAAGCAGTTTCCGGAAATCACCGATTTCTACTTGCCGCCCGAAGGTTGTTCCTATCGCATGGCCGTGGTGACGATGAAGAAGTCGTATCCTGGGCACGCCAAGCGAGTGATGCTGGGCGTCTGGTCGTTTTTACGACAGTTCATGTACACCAAGTTCGTTATCGTCACCGACGACGATATCAACGCACGGGATTGGAACGACGTGATCTGGGCCATCACGACGCGCATGGACCCCAAGCGCGACACGGTGATGATCGAGAACACGCCGATCGACTACCTCGACTTCGCCTCGCCGGTATCCGGCCTCGGGTCGAAGATGGGGCTCGATGCCACGCATAAATGGCCCGGTGAAACCACCCGCGAGTGGGGTCGGGTTATCGTCAAGGATGAAGCCGTTACCCAACGGATCGATGCCATTTGGAATCAGTTAGGAATAGATTGATGCGTGTAACCTTGCAGCCTTCCGGCGCGGTGCTGGAGATACAGCCGGCCGAGCGGATTCTCGACGGCGCGCGGCGTCTGGGCTACGACTGCCCCCAAAGCTGTCGTAATGGCAACTGCCATGTCTGTGGCGCATTGTTGGTGGAAGGTCGCGTGGAGCAGGCCGGTGAAGTGCGTGACCATGGCGAGATCTTCACGTGCATCGCCGAGCCGCTGGAGGACTGCGTGGTGTTGTGGGATGGCGTGTTGGCACCGGGCGAGCTGCCGGTGCGCAACCTGGCGTGCCAGGTCAGCGAATGCGTTGAAGTGGGCGGCGACGTCTGGCGGGTACGCTTGCGCGCGCCAGCGGGCAAACCGCCGCGCTACCACGCCGGGCAATACCTGTTGATCGAGCGCGACAACGGTGAAAAATCAGCCTTCTCCCTCGCTTCGGCGCCGCACTCGGGGCGCGACCTGCAACTACACGTGCTGGTGCGCGAAAGCAGTGCGCAAAAGCTCCTGGAGCAACTGCAGCGCAACCCCAATGTGCGCATCGAGATGCCGTTTGGCGACACCCACCTGTCCGAGCTTCCTGACGGTCCGCTCGTGCTGATCGCTGCCGGGACCGGCATGGCGCAGATGCACAGCTTGATCGAGCACTGCCGCGCGGCGGGCTTCAAGCACCCGGTGCATCTGTATTGGGGCGTACGGCGACCGGAAGATTTCTACGAAATCGAGCATTGGGACGAATGGAAAAAACTGCCGAACCTGTTCCTGCATAAAGTCGTCAGCGACTTGTGTGGCTGGGAAGGGCGCTGCGGGATGCTCCATGAGGCGGTGTGTGAGGACATCAGCGACCTTTCTGGTGTGCACGTCTACGCCAGCGGCTCGCCGGCCATGATCTATGCCACCCTCGACGCCCTGGTGGAAGCCGGCATGGACGCTCACCAGATGCGCGCCGATGTGTTTGCGTATGCGCCAAGGGCTTGACCCAACCGAGCCTTGAGCTGTGCCGTTGTGGCGAGGGAGCTTGCTCCCGCTGGACCGGTCCGACGCCTCGGGCGAAGCAGTCCCAAAAGAGGCGGTCGCTGCGCAACCGAGCGGGAACAAGCTCCCTCGCCACAAAAGCCCTGACCGCCCTCGATATAACTTCATATATTGCGCTTCGGTATTTAGTTGGCCGGCCAGATACCGATAACGTATATAGCGTCGGGCTGGCATTTAACTTGCCTCGCTCCTCACGAACGTCAACACACTGGCGTCCCTTTATTTTCTGAGAAGCCAACCGCTAACGGCCATGACCGCTATCGAATCCGCCATTACCTGCGCCTTGTACCCGCCACGACTCGAGCTGGGTGCGCAGCTGACCCATGAACAACTACTCGCCTCGATGCGATTGACCATGAGTCTCCACCAGGGCGGTCCGGTCTGGTTGTTCGCGTACGGTTCATTGATCTGGCGGCCGGAATGCACGGCGGTGGAGCGCGTGCGCGGTCGGGTCCATGGCTACCATCGCGGTTTATACCTGTGGTCCCACGAACATCGCGGCACTCCGGAGTTGCCAGGGTTGGTGTTCGGACTGGATCGCGGCGGTTCGTGCAGCGGTTTCGCCTACCGGCTGCCGGAGGAAAACCTCGAGGATTCGCTGTTCGCGTTGTGGCAGCGGGAAATGCCGGTGCCGTCCTATCGCCCGCACTGGCTCAGTTGCCGTCTCGAGGGTGGCAATCGGGTGCAAGCCCTGGGCTTCGTGCTGGAGCGACACCTGCCCAGCTATGCCGGCAACCTGCCGGACCATGTGCTGAGCCAGGTCTTTGAAAGCGCTTGCGGGCGTTACGGCACCACTCGCGATTATGTCGAGCAGACCGTACACGCCCTGCGCAGCCACGCCATGCCAGACCGGAACCTGGAGGCGCGGCTCAAGCGCTGCCAATCAATGTGGGATCAGGCGACCGCTTCGCGGCTCTGACTGGCGATCTGCTTGTGCCACAAGGTTGGCGCAAGGAACGCCATCGCCAGCAGACAAGCGCCGACCAGCAGTACAAAACCGCCGTCCCAGCCGAAATGGTCGACGGTATAGCCCATGGCGGCGCTGGCCGCGACCGAACCACCCAGGTACCCGAACAGGCCGGTGAAACCGGCGGCGGTGCCGGCGGCTTTTTTCGGCGCCAGTTCCAATGCCTGCAAGCCGATCAGCATGACTGGGCCATAGATCAGGAAGCCGATGGATACCAGGGCAATCATATCGACGGTCGGGTTGCCGGCCGGGTTCAGCCAGTACACCAGGGTGGCCACGGTCACCAGGGCCATGAATACCATGCCGGTCAGGCCACGATTGCCACGGAAGATCTTGTCCGACATCCAGCCACACAGCAGCGTGCCGGGAATGCCCGCCCACTCGTAGAAGAAATAGGCCCAGGAGCTCTTGTCCACCGTGAAGCCCTTGGCTTCCTTGAGGTAGGTCGGTGCCCAGTCCAGCACCCCGTAGCGCAGCAGGTAGACGAAGACGTTAGCCATGGCGATGTACCAGAGCATCTTGTTGCGCAGCACGTACTTGACGAAAATTTCCTTGGCGCTGAATTCCTTTTCGTGGCTGTCGTCGTAGCCTTCCGGATAATCGTCCTTGTACTTCTCGATCGGCGGCAGGCCCACCGATTGCGGGGTGTCGCGCATGGTCGCGAAGGCAAACACCGCAACGGCAAGTGCTACGGTAGCGGGCACATAGAATGCCGCATGCCAGTCATTGAACCAGCCCATGCCCAGCAGGAACAACGGGCCGATAAGGCCGCCGCCGACGTTGTGCGCCACGTTCCACACCGACACTACGCCGCCGCGTTCCTTCTGCGACCACCAGTGCACCATGGTCCGTCCGCTCGGCGGCCAGCCCATGCCTTGTGCCCAGCCGTTGATGAACAGCAGGATGAACATGATCGTCACGCTGGACGTCGCCCAGGGCGCAAAACCGAAAATGAACATCACGCCGGCTGATACCAGCAAGCCGAATGGCAGGAAATAGCGGGGGTTCGAGCGGTCGGACACCAGGCCCATCAAGAACTTCGACAAGCCATAGGCAATCGCGATGGCCGACATGGCCAGGCCGAGTTGGCCACGGGAGTAGCCCTCGTCGATGAGGTAGGGCATGGCCAGGGAGAAGTTCTTGCGCAGCAGGTAGTAACCGGCATAGCCGATGAAAATCCCCGCGAAGATCTGCCAGCGAAGGCGTCGGTAGGTGCTGTCTATTTTTTCTTCAGGCAGGGTTGCCTGATGTGCGGCGGGTCGAAAGAAAGCAAACATTCAAGTGCTCCAGAATTCTTGTTTTGACTGCGGATGCGAATGTTACAGTTTCGTTACCGAAAATAGCATTGGTTCGAATCAGCAAAACAGTGGAAATGCTGGATTTGGCATGTTCTTTTATGAACATGTCGCTCAGATATAAATGAAGGGCGTTGCGGGAATGGCGAAGCCGGGTCGTAGGGCTTCGACCCGGTACAGATGAAACAGAATCGCGGCCAATCAGCGAACCTGCACCACCACCTTGCCGACCGCCTTGCGCTGCCCCAAGTCATTGATCGCCTGGGCGGCATCGTCCAGCGGGTAGACCTGCGACACCAGCGGCTTGAGCTTGCCTTCGGCGAACCAGCCGAACAGCTGCTGGAAGTTGGCGGCGTTGTCCTGGGGCTGGCGCTGGGCGAAGGAGCCCCAGAACACACCGACCACCGAGGCGCCCTTGAGCAAGGCCAAGTTCACCGGCAGCTCGGGAATGCGCCCGCTGGCAAAGCCAACCACCAACAACCGGCCGTTCCAGGCGATGGCGCGCACGGCCTGGTCGAACAGGTCGCCGCCCACCGGGTCGTAGATGACATCGGCGCCCTGGCCGTCGGTGAGGCGCTTGATTTCGTCCTTCAGGCTGGTTTCGTTGTAGTTGATCAACTCGTCAGCACCGGCGGCCTTTGCCACGGCGAGTTTTTCCGCGCTGCTGGCGGCCGCGATGACTCGCGCACCCATGGCCTTGCCGATTTCCACCGCCGCCAGGCCGACCCCGCCGGATGCACCGAGCACCAGCAGGGTTTCTCCGGGCTTCAGGTTGGCGCGCTGCTTGAGGGCGTGCATCGACGTGCCGTAGGTCATGCTGAACGCGGCCGCGGTGTTGAAATCCATGGCGGAGGGAATCGGCAGCACGTTGTAGCCCGGTACCGCTACTTGCTCGGCGAAGCTGCCCCAGCCGGTCAGGGCCATGACCCGATCACCAACTTTCAGGTGGCTGACCTTTTCCCCTACTTCGCTGATGACCCCGGCCGCTTCGCCACCCGGGGAAAACGGGAAGGGCGGCTTGAACTGGTATTTGCCCTCGATGATCAGCGTGTCAGGAAAATTCACCCCGGCGGCGTGCACATCCAGCAACACTTCATTCTTCTTTGCGACAGGGCTGGCGACGTCTTCCAGCACCAGCGATTCGGCGGGACCGAATTCTTTGCACAGCACGGCTTTCATCAGGGCTATTCCTTTGGGAGTGATGGCCGATAAGTGTAGGTGTGAGAGTCAACGGGTCAACGAGCATGCCCCGCCCTGATAGCCGGCCATAAGCTTGTGCTTGGACGGCGGGTCGGTATGCTGGGCCGCAAACCGAATGAGGAGTGGAATGTGAAAGCGTGGATGATGTTGATGCTGGCCCTGTCGCTGCCTGTGGCGGCGATGGCCGAAGAGAGCAAGGAAGGCGAGGCACCCAAGGTCAGTTACATCACGTTGAGCCCGCCGTTCGTGGGCAACTATGGGCTGGATGGTACGACCAAGCTGAAGGTCTACAAGGCTGACGTCGCCTTGCGCGTGACCGGCGATGCTGCCGCTGCGGCGGTGAAAGCGAACGAGCCGTTGATTCGCAACCAGTTGGTGGCGCTGTTCGCTCAGCAGACGACCGAGACCATGAACAACCTTGAAGCCAAGGAAAAGCTGCGTCAGGAAGCGTTGAAGCAGACCCAGCAAGTGATGAACGACGAGACCGGCAAGCCGATGGTTGAGGATCTGTTGTTCAACAACCTGATCATTCAATAAGTCTTGTGGTAACCAGGCGGGCCCTTTCGCGAGCAGGCTCGCTCCCACAGGATCTCCAATGAACAGTGAGCAACCGAGATTCCCTGTGGGAGCGGGCTTGCTCGCGATGGTGGCCTACCGGACAGCGAATCACTCAAGGCTTCAGAGCAATCACCGCCGCCCATTGCTCCGCCGTCACCGGCATCACTGACAGTCGCGAGCCTTTCTGCACCAGCGGCATTTCTGCCAGGGCGGTCTGTTGCTTGAGGTGGTCGAGCTTCAGGACGTGGCGAAACGTTTCGACATGGGCCACGTCGATCGCGGTCCAGGGGTTTTTCTCCGGGCTGGCCTTGGCGTCGAAGTAGTGGCTGTCAGGCTCCAGCGCCGTGGGATCGGGGTAGGCGGCCTTGATGATTTTTCCGGTGCCCGCGATGCCAGGCTCCGGGCAGCTGGAGTGATAGAAAAAAAATAAATCGCCTTCTGCCATGGCGCGCAGGAAATTGCGTGCCTGATAGTTGCGAACTCCGTCCCAGCGAGCTTGGCCGAGCTTTTCCAAGCCCTGGATGGACAATTCGTCGGGCTCGGATTTCATCAGCCAATAAGCCATGATTTCTACTCCTGGGCGATATAGTTAAAAATAGTTCAGCGATTTTATGACAAACCGACAGTCGGTTGACGCCAGAGTTTGCGTGTGGGTCCGGGTTATCGCAAAATGCCGGCCTTCCAAGCTTGACGCTGCTGCACGGCCAATAAGAAAACCGCTGCTGTCATCGTGTGTGATATGCCTTGAGGGGGGCAATCGATGAAACGCAAACCGGATTTGTTGTGGATACTGGTCATTCTGTTCGGCCTGGGTGTCGTGACCACGGGTTACGCCCAGAGCTTGTGGAGCAGCAAGAACGATGTTCCGATGAACATCGCCCAGCCTGCCCCATCGCTCAAGCGCTGAGCGCTTTCTTTCAGGCGCCGCTGATTCCGGTGGCGCCTATCATGCGATGTACCAACGCCTGTCGCTGACTGTTCCTTGCAGCGGCACGTCCCAGCTTGCCTGTACCAATCGCTCGACCCGTTGGCATTCGTGGGCCAGCCCCAGCAAGGTCGGCTTGCGCCATTGTTTGCGGCGCGACAGATACGCCAGGCTGCGATCGTAGAATCCCCCGCCCATGCCCAGCCGACCCCCGGCATCGTCAAACCCGACCAGCGGCAACAGCACCAGGTCCAACGTCCAGACCTTGCGTTGCCGGGCTATATTCTTGCGTGGTTCCGGGATGCGAAAGCGATTGGGCTGCATCTTCTCGCCGGGATGGATTCGCTGGAAAACCATTTTCGTCTGCGGCCATGGGCTGAGCACCGGCAGGTACGTCGCCTTGCCCCGACGCTGGGCCGCGCGCAGTAGCAGGCGTGGATCGATCTCGCCGTCGTTGGGCAGGTACAGGGCGATGTGTCGCGCGCGGCGAAACAGCGGGTGCTGGGCCAGTTGCCTGTAGAGGCCTTGGGCGGCGTCCCGTTGCTGGGCCGGGGTCAGGGAGCGACGCGCCTGGCGCAGCAGGCGGCGAAGTTGCGGGCGGGTCGGCAACGCAGGTTCGGTCATATCGAGGTTTCCGAGGCGGTGGCATCGAAACAGCGTAACCGCAAACAACGGCGCCAGAAATGCCAAACGCCAGAAACGACAATGCCAGTCATGATGACTGGCATTGTTTCGAGAATCAGGCTCCCCGGATGAACCGCTGTCGGCTTAGCCCTTGAACCCGAAAGTTCAAGGTGGAAGTTGCAGGAGGCGTTAAGGCTTTCCGTCAAGCGGACATGCACACCGGCCCCAACGTGCAACCCCCGTGGTTGTGCGTATCGGCTCAGGGACATCACCAACTGGCAAGCACCCCAGGGAGTGACGCAAGTATACCCCAGGCAGCCTCGCGAATCAGCCCTTGCTGACGTCCGGATCGGTGGCCAGTACCAAATCCACTCGATCCAGTAGGTCGCGGACTTGTTCGCGGGTCGAGCCGCTGACCTGTACGTCCGGCGTATCCTGGCGGTGCAGCAGGTCGTGGGTGATGTTCAAGGCGGCCATCACGGCGATGCGATCGGCGCCGATGACTTTGCCGCTGCTGCGGATCTCGCGCATCTTGCCGTCCAGGTAACGGGCGGCACTCACCAGGTTGCTACGCTCTTCCTGGGGGCAGATGATCGAATATTCTTTATCGAGGATCTGCACGGTAACGCTATTGCTTGAACTCATGAGTCTTGCTCCAGGGCCTTGAGGCGCGAAATCATCGATTCGACCTTACGCCGGGCGATTTCGTTTTTTTCAATGAGGTGCGCGCGTTCCTCGCGCCAGGTTTTTTCCTGAGCTAATAGGAGTCCGTTTTGGCTCTTAAGTTGCTCGACCCGTTCAATTAGCAGCTCGAGTCTGGCCATCAGCGCTTGCAGGTCGGTGTCTTCCATTGTGTCCACTGAAGATTGTGTCTGCTGGGGGATAAAGGTCGCACAGCCTTTAATGGTCTTGGCGAGTCTGTCGATGTAGGATACAAGGCCTCCATTCTAGACATAGCGCCGTCTGGCGCCTAGCTGCCCATGCCCATTCAGAATTCCCCGTATCAAGCGTTCGCCACCCTGCTGAGCACCAGCGGTCATCCTGTCTCGCCCGCCGAACTCCACGGCCTGTTGCTTGGCCGCAGCTGCGCCGGCGCCGGCTTCGAGGTCGACGGCTGGTTGGCCGACGCCGCCGAGCTGCTCGAAGGCGAGCCGGCGGACAACGTGCGTAATGCGCTCATCGGCCTGCAGGAAATGGTCAAGGGCGAGCTGACCAGCGATGACATGACCGTCGTCCTGCTGCTGCCGACTGACGATGCGCCGCTGAGCGAGCGCGCCGCTGCGCTGGGCCAGTGGTGCCAGGGCTTTCTCGCCGGTTTCGGCCTGACCCGCCGCGAATACGCCCTGAGCGATGAAGCGAAGGAAGTCCTGCAAGACCTGGCGGCGATTTCCCAGGTACAGGATGCCCTGGAAGAGTCCGACGACGGCGAAAGCGACTATATGGAAGTGATGGAGTACCTGCGGGTCGCGCCTCTGCTCCTGTTCACCGAGACCAAGAAGACCGCTGAACCGGCCGCCAAACCGTCCTTGCACTGATCGCTTGAAAGGGAACACCGTCTGCCCATGATTCATATCCCGAAGTCGGAATACAGCCGTCGCCGCAAGGCCCTGATGGCGCAGATGGAGCCCAACAGTATCGCAATCCTGCCCGCCGCCGCCGTTGCGATCCGCAACCGCGACGTCGAGCATGTCTATCGCCAGGACAGTGATTTCCAATACCTGAGCGGCTTTCCCGAGCCGCAGGCCGTCATCGTGTTGATGCCCGGCCGGGCCCATGGCGAATACATCCTCTTCTGCCGCGAGCGCAATGCCGAGCGGGAAATGTGGGATGGCCTGCGTGCCGGCCAGGAGGGAGCGATCCGTGACTATGGCGCCGACGACGCGTTCCCCATCACCGACATCGACGACATCCTGCCGGGGCTGATCGAAGGCCGCGACCGGGTGTACTCGGCCATGGGCAGCAATCCGGAGTTCGACCGGCACCTGATGGAGTGGATCAACGTGATCCGCTCCAAGGCCCACCTCGGTGCCCAGCCGCCGAACGAATTCGTTGCCCTGGATCATCTGCTGCACGACATGCGCCTGTATAAATCGGCGGCGGAAGTGAAGGTGATGCGCGAAGCGGCGCGGATCTCCGCCCAGGCACATATCCGGGCGATGCAGGCGGCGCGGCCTGGGCTGTATGAGTACAGCCTGGAAGCCGAGCTCGATTATGAGTTTCGCAAGGGCGGGGCAAAGATGCCGGCGTACGGTTCCATCGTCGCGGCGGGGCGCAACAGCTGCATTTTGCATTACCAGCAAAATGATGCCGTGCTCAAGGATGGCGACCTGGTGTTGATCGATGCCGGGTGCGAAATCGATTGTTATGCCAGCGATATCACCCGCACCTGGCCGGTCAGCGGGAAGTTTTCTGCCGAGCAGAAGGCGATCTACGAAGTGGTGCTGGCGGCCCAGGAAGCCGCATTTGCGCAAATCGCGCCGAACAAACATTGGAACCAGGCCCACGAGGCGACCGTCAGGGTAATTACCGAGGGGCTGGTCCGCCTGGGGCTGCTGGAAGGCGAAGTGGACGAACTGATCGCAAGCGAAGCCCACCGGGCGTTCTACATGCACCGCGCCGGCCACTGGCTGGGAATGGATGTACACGATGTGGGCGAATACCGCGTGGGTGGCGAGTGGCGAGTGCTGGAGGTCGGAATGACTTTGACCGTCGAGCCGGGCATCTACATTGCCCCGGACAATCGCGGCGTAGCGAAGAAATGGCGCGGCATTGGCGTGCGCATCGAGGATGACGTGGTAGTGACCAAGACCGGTTGTGAAATCCTGACCCGCGGCGTACCGAAGACGGTCGCCGAAATCGAGGCCTTGATGGCCGCCGCACGGACTCAAGCGGCATGAACCGGGTCAACGTTGCAATCATCGGTGGCGGCCTGGTCGGCGCGAGCCTGGCGCTGGCGCTGCAAGCCGGTGCCAAGGCACGGGGTTGGAAGATCATGCTGATCGAGCCCTTCGCTCCCGGTGACGCCTGGCAGCCGAGCTACGATGCGCGCTCGTCGGCGCTTTCGTTCGGCGCGCGGCAAATTTATCAACGCTTGGGCCTGTGGCAGGAAGTTTCCCGCCGGGCCGAGCCGATCAAGCAGATCCACGTGTCCGACCGCGGGCGGTTTTCGACGGCGCGGTTGTCGGCAATGGAGGAGGGCGTGCCGGCCCTTGGCTACGTCGTGGAGAATGCCTGGCTCGGCCAATGCCTGTGGCAAGGCTTGGACAAGGATGTCGTCAGTTGGCGCTGCCCCGCGCAGGTCGCTCGGATGGAGCCGCAAATCGCGGGCTATCGCCTGACGCTGGACGACGAAACTGTTGTGGAATGCGACCTCGCGGTATTGGCCGACGGCGGTCGCTCCGGCCTGCGGGAGCAGATGGGGGTCGGGGTGCGCAATCGTCCCTACGACCAGAGCGCCTTGATTGCCAACATCACGCCCAGCGAAGCGCACAACGGCATGGCTTTCGAGCGCTTCACCGATGACGGCCCGATGGCGTTGTTGCCGCTGCCGGAAAATCGCTGTGCATTGGTCTGGACTCGCCAGGGCATGGATGCGCAACGACTCGCGGCCCTTGACGAGCGCAGCTTCCTCAGTGAATTGCAGAATGTGTTCGGCTATCGCCTGGGCACGCTGAAGCAAGTAGGCGCGCGTCATCTTTATCCATTGGCGCTGGTGGAAGCCGAGGAACAGGTGCGTCCGCACCTGGCCATCCTGGGCAATGCTGCCCACAGCTTGCATCCGATTGCCGGGCAAGGCTTCAACCTGTCCCTGCGTGACGCCCAGGCCTTGGCCGATACCTTGCTTGAGAGCGACAGCACGCCCGGCGACTTCACCGTATTGCAAGCCTATCGCGAGCGTCAGCGGATGGATCAGGCCTTGACCGTGGGCTTCTCCGACCGGGTGACGCGGCTGTTCAGCAGCGATCTGCCGCTGGTGTCCCTGGGCCGTAATCTCGGCCTGCTGGGCCTGGACCTGCTGCCGCCCGCCAAGCGCTGGTTCGCCCGTCAGGCCATGGGTTTGGGAACACGCCCTGATGCTTGATACGGATCATTCCTTTCACCGGCGGCTGATGTCGCCAGCAACACAGGCTTAAAGCATGGAATTGCGTGCAGATCTGTTGATTGTCGGTGCCGGCATGGTCGGCAGCGCCCTGGCGCTGGCGTTGCAGGGCAGTGGCCTGCAAGTGCTGCTGCTCGACGGCAGCCCGATGAGCGTCAAGCCCTTTGATGCCCAGGCCGCATTCGAGCCACGGGTCAGTGCTCTGTCGGCAGCCAGCCAACGGATCCTCGAACGCCTGGGTGTCTGGGACGGGATCACCGGCCGACGGGCCAGCCCATACACCGACATGCACGTCTGGGATGGCAGCGGCACTGGGCAGATTCACTTTTCCGCCGCCAGTCTGCATGCCGACGTGCTGGGGCATATCGTTGAAAACCGCGTCGTCCAGGACGCGCTGCTGGACCGACTGCACGATTGTGATTTAGGCCTGCTTGCCAACGCGCGCCTGGAGCAGATGCGCCGCTCAGGTGATGACTGGCTGCTGACGCTGGCCGACGGCCGTACCTTGCGCGCGCCGCTGGTGATTGCCGCCGACGGCGCGAATTCAGCCGTGCGTCGCCTGACCGGGGTGGCCACGCGGGAGTGGGATTACCTGCACCACGCTATTGTCACCAGCGTGCGTAGCGCCCGTCCTCATCGGACGACGGCTTGGCAGCGTTTCACCGACAACGGCCCGCTGGCGTTTCTGCCACTGACCCGCGAGGGTCAGGAAGACTGGTGTTCGATCGTCTGGTCCACCACTCCCGATGAAGCGCAGCGCTTGATGGCTCTTGATGACACTGCGTTTTGCAACGAGCTGGAGCGTGCCTTCGAAGGCCAGCTCGGCACGGTACTGAGCGCCGACCCGCGCTTGTGCGTGCCACTGCGCCAGCGCCATGCCAAGCGCTATGTGGCCGAAGGGCTGGCACTGATCGGTGATGCGGCCCACACCATCCATCCGCTGGCCGGGCAGGGCGTGAACCTGGGCTTGCTGGATGCCGCCGTGCTGGCCGAAGTGCTGCTGCAAGCGGCCGGGCGTGGCGAACGCTTGGCTGACGTGAAGGTATTGAGCCGCTACGAGCGCCGCCGCATGCCCCATAACCTGGCGTTGATGGCGGCGATGGAAGGTTTCGAGCGGTTGTTCCAGGCTGATCCGTTGCCGGTTCGCTGGTTGCGCAACGCCGGTCTGAAGTTGGTGGACCGCCTGCCTGAAGCCAAGGCGTTGTTCGTGCGCGAGGCGCTGGGGTTGACCGGGGATTTGCCGGAACTGGCCAGGGCCTGAGAGGTGTGTCGGGGCTCATGACCTCATCGCGGCAGGCTCGCTCCCACAGGGTTATGTGAAAGCAAGTCAATGTGGGAGCGAGCCTGCTCGCGATGAGGCCGGAACCGCTACCTCGACCCCACCGTTGCAACATTTGGAAACGTGTCTGCCCACTGTTCGATTGTGGTGCTAAATGTGAGTCCTTATCATTTGCGCTCTGTTCACAATCGAGAGATCGCCACCATGTCGGCCACAAAACGCCTGCTGTCCGCCCTCGCCTTGGCCCTGATTGGCACTACCACGGCCCAGGCCGCCGATGAGGTGGTGGTCTATTCCTCGCGCATCGATGAATTGATCAAACCGGTTTTCGACGCGTATACCAAGAAGACCGGCGTAGCGGTGAAGTTCATTACCGACAAGGAAGCGCCGTTGATGCAGCGGATCAAGGCCGAAGGTGAAAACGCCACCGCCGACCTGTTGCTCACCGTGGACGCCGGGAACCTCTGGCAGGCCGAGCAGATGGGGATCCTGCAGCCCTTCACCTCGTCGGTCATCGACGCCAACATCCCGCCTCAATATCGCGCGTCCTCCCATGCCTGGACTGGCCTGAGCCTGCGGGCGCGGACAATCGCCTATTCCACTGACCGGGTCAAACCGGGTGAGTTGACCACTTATGAGGCGCTGGCGGGCAAGGAGTGGGAAGGCCGCCTGTGCCTGCGGACGTCGAAGAAAGTCTACAACCAGTCCCTGACCGCGACGCTGATCGAAACCCACGGCGCGGAAAAAACCGAGGAAATCCTCAAGGGTTGGGTCAAGAACCTCTCCACCGACGTGTTCTCCGACGACACTGCGCTGCTTGAAGCGATCAATGCCGGCCAGTGTGATGTCGGCATCGTCAACACCTATTACTACGGTCGCCTGCACCAGCAGAAGCCGGACCTGAAGGTCAAGTTGTTCTGGCCGAACCAGGCCGATCGGGGCGTGCACATCAACCTCTCGGGCATCGGCCTGACCAAGCACGCGCCGCACCCGGAAGCCGCGAAGAAGTTGGTGGAATGGATGACCACGCCTGAAGCGCAAAGCATCTTTGCTGACGTGAACCAGGAGTTTCCGGCGAATCCAAAAGTGGAACCCTCCAAGGAAGTCGCTGCCTGGGGCAAGTTCAAGGCCGATACCTTGCCAGTGGAAGTGGCCGGTAAGCGCCAGGCCGAAGCCATCCGCATGATGGACCGTGCTGGCTGGAATTGAGACGGGATCGCTCAGTCCATCGATGAAGTGTGGCGAGGGAGCTTGCTCCCGCGGGATCGGGCTGGCGCTCCAGGGCGAAGCCCTCCCCAACTATCGACCGGGTCTATCTGACGGGGCATGATCCGGATCGTTAGGGCTACTTCGTAGCCCAGCGGGAGCAAGCTCCCTTGCCACATGAGCCCTTTGTCAGTAATGACGCGAACGAGAACTTTCCTTGACCCACCCCGCCCAACGCCGCTGGTATCCCCTGGTCTTCGCCGTCGCTGCGCTAGTCTTGTTGCCCTTGAGCGTGCTGCTGCTGTCCTGGCAGAGCATTGATCTACAAATCTGGTCCCATTTGTGGGACACCCAGATGCCACGCCTGTTGGGTAACACCCTCACGCTGATCTTTGGTGTAGGTGTTGGGGTGACGCTGCTGGGCGTGAGCCTGGCCTGGCTCACGAGCCTTTGCGAATTTCCCGGCCGTCGATGGCTCGACTGGGCGCTGATGCTGCCGTTCGCGGTGCCTGCCTATGTATTGGCATTTGTCTTCGTAGGCCTGCTGGACTTTGCCGGTCCGGTGCAAACGTTGCTGCGCGAATGGTTTGGCAGTGGCCTGCGCCTGCCTCGGGTGCGTTCCACTGGCGGTGTGATCCTGGTGCTGGTCCTGGTGTTCTACCCCTATGTCTACCTGCTGGCGCGAAGCGCTTTCCTGGCGCAAGGCAAGGGCCTGATGGAAGCGGCGCGGGTGCTCGGGCAATCGCCTTGGCAGGCGTTCTGGCGTGTGGCGCTGCCGATGGCCAGGCCGGCAATCGGCGCCGGCGTGGCGCTGGCGCTGATGGAAACCCTGGCGGACTTCGGTGCGGTATCAGTGTTCAACTTCGACACCTTCACCACGGCCATCTACAAGACCTGGTACGGGTTTTTCAGCCTTTCCAGCGCAGCCCAGCTGGCCAGTCTCCTGTTGTTGACGGTCATGGTGGTCCTCTACGGCGAACGCCGCGCCCGGGGCGCCCAGCGGGCCGGCAACGAGCGACCGCGAGCCCAGGCGCTATACCACCTGCGAGGACTCAAGGCGGTGGCGGCCAGCGGCTGGTGCCTGCTGGTTTTCGCCTGTGCGTTTGTCATTCCGCTCATGCAATTGGTGGTCTGGTTTTGGCAGCGCGGTCGTTTCGACCTGGATGAGCGTTACGCCGGGTTGATTCTCCATACCCTCTACCTGGGCGGACTCGCGGCACTTGTCACGGTTTGCGTCGCCTTGCTGCTTGCCTTCGCTCGACGTCTGGCGCCGACCCGGTCGATCCGCGCCGGGGTCGGTCTGGCGAACCTGGGCTACGCCTTGCCCGGTTCGGTGCTGGCGGTATCGATCATGCTTGCGTTCAGTTATCTGGATCGCGAGCTGGTCATCCCGCTGTCGACACTGCTCGGAGGCGCGGGCAAACCGTTGCTGCTGGGCAGTTTGTCGGCACTGTTGCTGGCGTACCTGGTGCGTTTCCTGGCCGTGGCCTATGGCCCGTTGGAAAGCAGCCTGGCGCGTATTCGCCCGTCGTTGCCCGAAGCCGCACGAAGTCTCGGGGTGAGTGGGCCGCGACTGTTTTTCAAAGTGTATCTGCCGTTGCTGCTCCCTGGCACCCTGAGCGCCGCGCTGCTGGTATTCGTCGATGTGCTCAAGGAAATGCCGGCGACTTTGCTGATGCGCCCGTTTGGCTGGGACACGCTGGCGGTACGGATCTTTGAAATGACCAGCGAAGGGGAGTGGGCGCGGGCCGCCCTACCGGCGCTGAGCCTGGTGCTGGTGGGGCTGCTGCCAGTCATCGGATTGATACGGCGTTCGGCCCATCGACGCGTTCTGAGTGAATAGAGCACACGCCTAGGTGCCAGCCTTGGATCATGCGGATACAATGCGCGGCATTCGGTGCGGTCCGTCTGTCGGACCGGGTAGCTAGGAGCGTCGGAAAATTCTTTTTTCAGGCGTTCGGGCTGTGGCAGTACCCATCCGCACCTTCGCCAAGCCCGGAAGGAGAAACCCATGGGACAGCGTACGCCTCTGTATGACCTTCATCTCGCCCTCGGCGCGAAAATGGTCGATTTTGGCGGTTGGGATATGCCCTTGCACTATGGATCGCAAGTTGAAGAGCACCATCAGGTGCGTCGCGACTGCGGTGTGTTCGATGTATCCCACATGACCGTGATCGATGTAGCCGGCCCCCAGGCCAAAGCCTGGCTACAGCGCCTGCTGGCCAACGACGTCGATCGCTTGCAGGACACTGGTCGCGCGTTGTACAGCACGATGCTCAACGAGCGCGGCGGCATTGTCGACGACATGATCATCTATCGTGTCGAGGACGGTTACCGGTTGGTGTTCAACGCCTCGACACGCGACCAGGACCTGGCCTGGATGCAAGCGCAACTCGGCGATTACGCAGTGCAGCTGCACGAGCGTGCCGAACTGGCGATGCTGGCTATCCAAGGCCCCCAGGCCCGGCACAAGATTGCCGAGCTGGTTACGCAACCACGCGGCCAGTTGATCCAGCAACTCAAGCCCTTCGAAGGTCGCGCCGACGGTGATTGGTTCATTGCCCGTACCGGCTATACCGGAGAAGACGGCCTGGAAATTGTCCTGCCGGCCCGTGAGGCCCCGAGTTTCTTCAACGACCTGGTGGGTGCCGGTATTCCTCCCATCGGACTCGGCGCCCGCGATACCTTGCGCCTGGAAGCCGGCATGAACCTCTACGGCCAGGACATCCACCAGGATATTTCACCGTTGGCCTCGAACATGGCCTGGAGCATTGCCTGGGAACCGGCGAGCCGTCAGTTCATCGGTCGCGCTGCGCTGGAGGCTGAACTTGCCGCCGGCGTGCAGCACAAACTGGTGGGGTTGGTGCTGGAAGAGCGCGGTGTATTGCGCGCCCACCAAGTGGTCCGTATCGCCAATGTTGGCGAAGGAGAGATCACCAGTGGTAGTTTTTCTCCTACGCTTAGCAAGTCGATTGCCCTGGCACGCGTTCCGATGGCTACCGCCGACCGTGCCGAGGTGGAAATTCGTGGCAAGTGGTACCCGGTACGAGTGGTCAAGCCGACCTTCGTCCGCCATGGCAAAACCCTGATCTGATTTTTTACGGCGGGCCGCCGGCCGCTGACACTTTTTCTTGAGGACACAGAATTATGAGCGATATCCCTGCCGAACTGCGTTTTGCCGAAAGCCACGAGTGGGCACGCCTGGAAGCCGACGGTACCGTCACCGTGGGCATCAGCGACCATGCACAGGAAGCGTTGGGCGACGTGGTGTTTGTCGAGCTGACTGAAGTCGGTAAAGTTTTTGCTGCAGGCGATCAAGCCGGCGTGGTGGAATCGGTCAAGGCCGCTTCCGATATCTATGCCCCGGTTTCGGGAGAAGTGATTGCAATCAACGAAGAGCTGGGTGGTTCACCAGAGCTGCTGAACTCTGATCCGTACGGCGCTTGGATTTTCAAGCTCAAGCCAAGCGACGAGGCCGAGCTGGACAAGTTGCTTGATGCGGCCGGCTACAAAGCTGCAATCGGCGAATAACCCGGACCTGGCTAGAGCTCACCGGGCCAAAAATGCCGCTCAACTGAGCGGCATTTTTTTGAGTGTGCACCGCAGTTCTGATTTGTGTCTCAGATCAGAACGCCATCCGTGCCTCGACGTAGAGGTTCTGTTCACGCAATTTGCCCTTGAGCTGTTCGTCCCGAGCGTTGATGCGATTGGCAAAGGTGTTGTAACCGGTTTCGATATCGCCCATGTCAACGTAGCGATAACCAGTGCCAAGGGTGAGTTGCTGGCTGAGCTTGATATCCGCCCCTACGCCCAGTGCATAGGCGAAGTTGCTCTGGCTGTTGTTTGCGAATCGTCGCGAAGGGTTGGACTGGTAACCCTCGGAATCGATAAACGCCACACCCAGGCCAGCCATGGCGTACAGCGAAAAATGTTGGTTAAGCGGGAAGTTTTTGTACCCGTTGATCATCAAGCGGCTGGACGAAACTTGCATATTGTTGACGTTGGCATCGAACGGCGCCCAATGACTCTTGAACTCCGAATTCTGTTTGAGTGAATACTCGGTTTCCAGCCGCCAGTTGCCTTCGAATCCATAGCCAACCGCTACAGATCCGCCAACGTCTTTGTTGCTGGTCGGGCTGACAACACGATTGTTGACTCTGGGGCTGGTAAGGAGGGCATCGGAAAGATCTTGCTGCACGCTCAGGATTTTTATCGAGCCGTATAGGCCCTCGGCATGTGACGTGGTGCTAAGTGCGGCGGTGATCAGCAGCAACGAAAGGCATGGCTTGTTCATGAGTATCGGTTCGCATTGTGGGTAAAGTTCGAATCGATAGAGTTTGCGGTGCCAGCCTCGCACGTTTGTATCAGAGCCTTCCTCCGCGGGCAGGTGAACTTTCATCGTAGCGGCGGGGTTGTTGGCCGGTTCGATGTAGGAAAGAAGCTCAGCAGTTGTTTGCCCATAAAAAATGCCGCTCGATCGAGCGGCATTTTTTATGGGGCGGGAATCACTCCTGGGCGATGGCGTTCTTCGCCAGGATCGCGTTGGCCAGTTCCATGTCGGTGGCTTGCAGGCCAGGGTTGTCGGCACGGACTTTCTGCATGGCCGCTTCCAGGTAAGGGCCACGAATGCCGCCGTCACTGGCGACGAAGCTGCCGGCGTCGTCCTGGGCGGCGACGATCAGCTTGTTATCCTTGAAGGTCAGGTAGGTGGAACCGGTGGTTGCGCCGGACGAAATGACGTTACGCCAAAACGTGTCGGCCATTGCCGAGCCCACGGGGAGAGAAAGCAAGGCCAGGGTCGCGACAGCAAGTTTGAGACGCATGATAGGTGACTCCACAGGGTTAACTATGACGTTGGATTACGGTTGCCCCGGTTCAGTTCCATAGCACGTCAGTCAGCCCTTTCCACTGTCAATACCGTACCTTCCTGTGCCACCACCCTGACCCGCGTGCCAATGGACAGGTCGGGGCCCTTCGCCAACCAGACGCCGTCGGCCACCCTGATCTTGCCGCGCCCATCGACAATCGCCTCGTGGACCTGGAACACCTTGCCGATCAGCTCCTGCCCGCGCAGGTTCAGGTGCGGCTGGTCGCTTTGGCGGATGGCGCTGCGCTGGCGTCGCCACCAATACAGGGCTGTCGCGATAGCGAACAGGCCGAACAGCAGGAACTGGATCTCCCACACCAATTGCGGCAGGACGAACGTCAGCACGCCGACCGCTGCGGCGGCCATGCCAATCCACAGTAGGTATCCGCCCGCGCCGAACACTTCCAGTATCAACAGGATGACGCCCAGCGCCAGCCAGTCCCAATAAGACAATTGCTGCAGGAACAGCCACATACGCGCCTCAGGCTTTCTTGTTGTCGAAGGTGGCCTTGACGATTTCGCCAATGCCGCCCACTGCACCGATGACCTGGCTGGCTTCCAGCGGCATCAGGATCACCTTGCTGTTGTTGGCCGAGGCCAGTTGCCCCAGCGCGTCGATGTATTTTTGCGCAACGAAGTAGTTCACGGCCTGTACGTTACCGTCGGCGATTGCCTGGGACACCACCTGGGTGGCGAGGGCTTCGGCTTGCGCCTGGCGTTCACGTGCCTCGGATTCAAGGAACGCGGCCTGGCGGCTGCCCTCGGCTTCGAGGATCTGGGCCTGTTTCTTGCCCTCGGCGGTAAGAATCGCCGACGCTCGCAGCCCCTCGGCTTCCAGGATCTGTGCACGCTTGATACGTTCGGCTTTCATCTGCCCCGACATGGCGGCCATCAGGTCGGCCGGCGGGCTGATGTCCTTGATCTCGATCCGCGTGATCTTGATGCCCCATGGCGCCGTGGCTTCGTCGACCGTGCGCAGCAACTTCTCGTTGATACCGTCGCGCTGGCTCAACATGGCGTCCAGTTCCATGGAGCCCAGCACCGTGCGGATGTTGGTCTGCAACAGGTTGCGGATGGCGTGTTCGAGGTTGTTGACCTCGTAGGCGGCCTGGGCGGTATTGACCACCTGGAAGAAGCACACGGCGTCGATCTGCACTGTAGCGTTGTCGGCGGTGATGACTTCCTGGGGCGGGATGTCCAGCACGCTTTCCATGACGTTGATCTTGCGCCCGATGCGGTCCATCACGGGAATGATGATGTTCAGGCCAGGCTTGAGCGTATTGGTATAGCGACCGAACCGCTCGACCGTCCATTGATAACCCTGGGGCACCACCTTGAACCCCATGAACAGGATGGCGACCACGAGGCCGATGAAGAGTAGAAGCACGCTGCCGATCTGCATGACGGTTCCCTGTACGAATTGAATGGACCTGCTAACCCTGAGTGTAGGGCAAGCGGCCATTATCTTCGCTACGGTCCGTTCCGGTATGTCTGTGGGACGTTTCCGGTCCCTGAGCCGGACCGTGCCTACTTCTGCTCGCTCTGTGGTGTCACCCGTAATACTTCCTCGACCGTGGTCAAGCCCGCCGCCACCTTTTGCGCGCCTGAAAGCCGCAGGCTTCGCATGCCTTCCTTGAACGCCTGGCGGCGCACGGCAAGCAGGTCGGTGTCGGGATGGATCAAGGCTCTGACGCTGTCGCTCAGTTGCATGATCTCGTACACCCCGGCGCGACCGCGATAACCGGTGTCACGGCATTCCGAACAACCCACGGCCTGCTGGGCATTGCTGGGCAACGGCGCCTGCCAGGGACGCGTCAGGGTTTGCCAGTCGTCTTCATCCAGGGTCAGGGGAGCCTTGCAATGCGGGCACAATGTTCGCACCAGGCGCTGGGCCATGACGCCGAGCACCGTCGCTTTGATCAGGTAATGCGGCACGCCGAGTTCCAGCAGCCGGCTGATGGCGCTCGGTGCATCGTTGGTGTGCAGGGTCGAGAGCACGAGGTGCCCGGTGAGCGCTGCCTGGATCGCCATTTCAGCGGTTTCGAGGTCGCGGATCTCGCCGATCATGATGATGTCCGGGTCTTGCCGCATCAATGCGCGTACCCCCGCGGCAAACGACAGGTCGATGTTGTGCTGGACCTGCATCTGGTTGAATGACGCCTCGACCATTTCAATCGGATCTTCGATGGTGCAGAGATTCACTTCAGGCGTCGCCAGTTTCTTCAGCGTGGTGTACAGGGTCGTGGTCTTGCCAGACCCGGTGGGGCCCGTGACCAGGATGATGCCGTTGGGCTGGCGAGTCATGTCCTGCCAGCGGCGCAGGTCGTCGACAGAGAAGCCGAGCTGGTCGAAATCCTTGAGCAGCACTTCCGGGTCGAAGATCCGCATGACCATTTTCTCGCCGAACGCGGTCGGCAAGGTCGACAGTCGCAACTCCACCTCGCCGCCGTCCGGGGTCTTGGTCTTCACGCGGCCGTCCTGGGGCTTGCGCTTTTCGGCAACGTTCATCCGGCCCAGGCTCTTGAGCCGGCTGATGATGGCCATCGTCACCTGTGGCGGAAATTGATAGACGGTGTGCAGCACGCCGTCGATGCGGAAGCGCACGGTGCCTTGCTCGCGGCGCGGTTCGATATGGATATCGCTGGCCCGTTGCTGGAAGGCGTATTGGAACAGCCAGTCGACGATATTGACGATATGCGCGTCGTTGGCATCCGGCTCCTGATCGCTGGCGCCCAGGTTGAGCAGTTGTTCGAAGTTGGTCAGATTGCTGGGTTGCTGGTCGACCGTGGTCGCGCCGCTGACCGACTTGGCCAGTCGATAGAACTCCACGCTCAGGCGCTGGATGTCCACAGGGTTGGCCACCACGCGCTTGACCGGCAACTTCAGTACGTGGGTCAGGTCCGCTTCCCAGCTGCTGACATAGGGCTGGGCGCTGGCGACCGTCACGGCGTCCCGGTCCACCGCTACCGCGAGAATCTTGTGGCGTTGCGCAAAGGCGTAGGACATCAGCGGCGTAACGGCCGCGACGTTGATCTTCAATGGGTCGATGCGCATGTAGGGCTGGTCGGCCTGCTGGGCCAGCCACAACGTCAGGTTTTCCAGGTCCAGGCGCTTGCCGGGACGGCTGAGGTCGTCGAGATGCTGGTTGGCGATGAACTCCAGTGGATGCAGCTGGCTGTTGGCGTTATGGCGCCGGCGGGCATTGAGCGCAGTCTCGGCAGAGTCCTGGCTGATGAGGCCTTGGGCAACCAGTTGGCGCAGCAGGTCGTTGAGGTCCAGCCAGCGGTCCTGAGTGGCGTGTTTGGTGGACATGGGCGTTCGGGTTCCTATTGGACAATTGCAGCAAAGCCGCGATACAGACGCTTCGGCGTCGTGGCTCGTTCTGCAAAAGAATAGTCCCGACCCTGCGGACCGTTGGGCCACTACCCGACCAATGCGTTTCCAATTCTTGCCTGGAGGCCCTCAACCGGCCGCCAGCACCGGCTCGGCCCGCGCGATATCAGCGTCTTGCAAGTCGACTGAACAGACGCTTATCAGGTTACGCAATTTTCCAGCGATGACTTGGGCGCGGTGCCAGCTCAGCCCGGTCAGGAGGCATTCCATCGAGAGCAATTCGTCGAGACGTTCGATGCGTGCGGTTTCCAGAACAAGGCCCTGCAAGGCGAACAGGTTGAGCACCCGGCAGGGCAGGTCCGCCTCGGCTTCCCCGAGCAAATGAAAGCGGGCGCGACAATAGGGATTGGCGGTGTGCCAGACGTCGGCGCGGAGCGCGGCGGTGCCGGGGGCTTGCAAAGAGGGCATGGCATTTCTCCTGAGATTGGAGAGAAATCTTTGCATGGGATCGGGGGTATTTCTTATCTAAGATAGGCTTATTCGCCAACCTGGCGAATTGGACAAATCATTGTGATGGCCTTATTGGGGATTTTTTATGCAAAGCGAGCTGGACGGGTTTGATCGCAAGATATTGGCCTTGTTGCAGGAAGACGCTTCGCTCTCCAGCGCGCAGATCGCCGAACGGGTAGGTTTGTCCCAATCGCCATGCTGGCGGCGGATTCAGCGGATGAAGGAAGAAGGGATCATTCGCGGGCAGGTGACGTTGCTGGATCGTAAGAAAATCGGCCTGAACACGCAAATCTTCGCCGAAATCAAACTAAACGCCCATGGACGCTCGAATTTTACCGAGTTCACGGAGGCGATCCGCGGCTTCCCTGAGGTCTTGGAATGCTACGTGCTGATGGGGTCGGTGGATTTCTTGCTGCGCATTGTCACGGCGGACATCGAGGCCTACGAGCGCTTCTTTTTCGAGAAGCTGTCGATGGTGCCGGGGATCCAGGAAGTGAATTCGATCGTGGCGCTGTCGGAGATCAAGTCGACGACGAGTTTGCCGGTGGTGCGCTGAGCTTGTTTTTGCGATGTTTGGGCTGGCCTCATCGCGAGCAAGCTCGCTCCCGCAGTTGATCTTCAGCGGCCACAAGATCTGTGTGCAACGCTGGACCCCTGTGGGAGCGAGCTTGCTCCGGGCGGCGATCCGACGATGGCGATCTTACAGGCGCAACAAAGTCTTCCAGGCCCGATTCTGATACACCGCGATCGCCTGTTGCTTGCGCGCGTCCAGGAGTTCGTCGGTGATCGGTTCGTTGGCCAGCTGCGCCAGCTTGTTCAGCTCACCGTAGAGTCGGTCCATTTCAGGGATTTCCAGCACCTGGCGGGCGTGATGCAGCCAGGCCTGGATGCGTTCGATGCGCGGCAGTTGTTCGGCGAGGTCTTCCGGCTGCTGTTGGTAGCGTTGCAGTTGCAGCGACGAAGCTTCTTCGCCCAGCAGCCGTGGCAGCCAACTGCCCAGTTGCGCCGCGCCCTGGCGATTGCCCCGGGTGTTGCGGTCGGCGGCCCAGCTGCGGGCCAGCAGCCAGCGTGACGCTTGGAGAGAGAAGAGGCCCCAACGCGGGTCCTGCAGCTCCTCGAGGAATTGCTCCGGCGCGGCCTTGCGCACGTCTTCGTCTTCGATGCCGGCCTGAACCAGTGGACGCCAGTCCTCCAGCAGCGCGTCCAGGGCCACCCGCAGGTCGTGGGTCGACTGGCGCGGCGCGGCCTGGCCGAGGCTGCTGAGCAGGGCACGCAGTTCGGCGAGATTTTCCACCCAGTCTTGCAGCAGGCGCCAATGGCCGTTGAAACGGTACTGCTCGGCCAGGCGCTGGCTGCTCCCTAGCAGGTGCCAGCTCAATGCGGCGAAGGCGTCGTCCAGCGGCGTTTCAGCGGTCAATTGCGGGGCCGGAAGGCTCAGGGCATAACTGCTCGCATCATGCAGGCGATAGCCGCGTTCGGCCTTGCTGATGTCGCACGGCATCAAGGGCAGGGTCACGGCCAGTTCGGCGGCCAGTTCCAGCAAGGCGGCGGGTTCGCCTTCGCGCAGTTCAAGTTCCAGCTCGCAGATTTCTTCCTTCTGCTTGCCCACCACGACGTGGCCCAGGTCCAGGGCGGCTTCGATGACCACTTTGCTCTTGCCACGGCCCCAGGCGATTTCGGCGCGTTCGCGAACGAAGTCGGTGGTGAAGATCGCTTTGAGGGTTTTTTTGTCCAGGTCAGCCAGCGCCTCGGGCCAGCATTCGCCGTCGAGTTTCTTCAGGTCGAGCTTGGCCTTGGGCAGGTGCCAATCGTATTCGTTGCGCTCGGAAAGGCCAGCGATGCTCTGGCCCCGCGTCTTGAGGGTCTGGATCACTGCTTCGCCATCGCGACGCAGGCGCAGGGCGACCTTGGCCCGAGCCAGGTCGCGTTCTGGAGTGTCGAAGTACTGATTCATCAGTTCGTGGCGTTCCCAGCCACTCTTGTTACGTTTTTTCAACAGCGGATGCTCACGCAACGCTGCCAGGGTCTCGCGGCTGACGCGGAGCTTGATTTCGGTTTCTTTCTGCATGGCCGGAAAATCCAGGGATCGGGTGCGCAGCCGGGGGAAGGTGTGGCTGCCAAGGCCGTGCAGTGTACAGGACTCGTCGAGCCTACGCGCCGAACGGTTCCATCCTTGCGCTCGATGGCTCTATGATGGACTTCAATTTGCAAGTCCGGAGCCAGCGATGCCTTTGCCGTCCATGAAAGACCAATTCGCTGCCCTGATCGCTGCACCGTCGGTCAGCTGCACCCAGCCCGCGCTGGATCAGTCCAACGGCACCGTCATCGAACTGCTGGCGGGCTGGCTCTCCGAGCTTGGGTTTCGCTGCGACATCCAACAGGTCAGCCCCGGCAAGTTCAACCTTTTGGCCAGTTTCGGCACGGGCCCTGGCGGGCTGGTACTGGCCGGCCACAGTGACACGGTGCCGTTCGACGGCGCGTTATGGCAGACCGATCCGCTGAAGCTCACCGAAGTCGATGGGCGTTGGGTGGGCCTGGGCAGTTGCGACATGAAAGGCTTCTTCGCCCTGGCCATCGAGGCGGTCAGGCCGCTGCTGGACCAACCGTTCAAGCAACCGTTGCTGATCCTCGCCACCTGCGATGAAGAGAGCTCCATGGCCGGCGCCCGGGCCCTGGCGGATGCCGGTCGTCCGTTGGGCCGCGCTACGGTGATCGGCGAGCCCACCGGCCTGCGACCGATTCGCCTGCACAAGGGCGTGATGATGGAGCGCATCGACATCCTCGGGCGCAGCGGCCATTCATCCGACCCAAGCCTGGGCCACAGCGCCCTCGAGGCCATGCACGACGCCATGGGCGAACTGCGTGGTTTGCGCCTGCAATGGCAGCGTGAATTCCGTAATCCACAATTCACCGTGCCGCAACCGACGCTGAATTTCGGCTGCATCCACGGCGGTGACAATCCCAATCGAATTTGTGGGCAATGTTCCATGGAGTTCGACTTGCGCCCCCTTCCGGGCATGGACCCTGAAGTGCTGCGGGCGGCGATCCGGCAGAAGCTCGACCCCATCGCCGAGCGGCATAAGGTCAAGATCGACTACGCTCCGTTGTTCCCTGAAGTCCCTCCATTCGAGCAGCCCGAAGACTGCGGATTGGTGCGCGTAGCCGAGCGGCTGACCGGTTATCGCGCCGAAGCAGTGGCGTTCGGCACCGAAGCGCCTTATCTTCAGCGCCTTGGCTGCGAAACCCTGGTGCTGGGCCCTGGCGATATCGCCTGCGCTCATCAGCCGGGCGAGTACCTTGAAATGTCACGTTTGCAACCTACCGTGCAATTGCTCCGTCAGTTGATCGGTCATTACTGCCTGACGCCGACCACGGCCGATTAAATTGCCCGCGTGCGGGCCCGTATCCATCACATGAGGAGAGCGCGCGTGTCGCCAAGCCTGTTCCGACGATAACCACCAGCCCGCTGTGCGTTCTGTTTCGTCTTTTTTCGGCTGTTATTTATTACAGGTCCAGGTTCATGCCCGAATACGTCAATTGGCTTCGTCACGCTTCGCCTTACATCAATGCCCACCGCGATTGCACCTTCATCGTCATGCTGCCTGGCGACGGGGTCGAGCACCCCAACTTCGGCAACATCGTCCATGACCTGGTGCTGCTGCACAGCCTCGGCGTGCGCCTGGTGCTGGTCCATGGTTCTCGCCCGCAGATTGAAACCCGCCTGGCCGCACGGGGCCTGACGCCCCATTACCATCACGGCATGCGCATCACCGATGCCGCGACGCTGGAATGCGTGATCGACGCGGTCGGCCAGTTGCGCATCGCCATCGAGGCACGCCTGTCCATGGACATGGCGTCATCGCCGATGCAGGGTTCGCGGTTGCGGGTCGCCAGTGGGAACCTGGTCACCGCCCGGCCGATCGGCGTGCTCGAGGGTGTGGATTATCACCACACCGGCGAAGTGCGCCGGGTCGATCGCAAGGGCATCAATCGCCTGCTGGACGAGCGTTCCATCGTGCTGCTGTCGCCGTTGGGCTATTCGCCCACCGGGGAGATCTTCAACCTCGCCTGCGAAGACGTCGCCACTCGGGCCGCCATCGACCTGGCGGCGGACAAGCTGCTGCTGTTCGGCGCCGAGCAAGGCCTGATTGGCGAAGATGGCCGACTGGTCCGTGAGCTGCGCCCGCAACAGGTCCCGGCCCATATGCAGCGCTTGGGCAGCGACTACCAAGCCGAACTGCTGGATGCGGCGGCCCAGGCCTGCCGCGGCGGTGTTGCCCGCAGCCATATCGTCAGCTATGCCGAAAACGGCGCGCTGCTGGCCGAATTGTTCACTCGCGATGGCAGCGGCACACTGGTGGCCCAGGAGCAGTTCGAGGTGGTGCGCGAAGCAGCCATCGAAGACGTCGGCGGATTGCTCGACCTCATCAGTCCTCTGGAAGAACAGGGCATCCTGGTGCGCCGTTCCCGTGAGGTGTTGGAGCGTGAGATCGAACAGTTCAGCGTGGTAGAGCGCGAAGGAATGATCATCGCTTGCGCGGCGCTCTACCAGATCGCCGATTCGGATGCCGGTGAGCTGGCCTGCCTGGCGGTGAATCCGGAGTATCGCCACGGTGGCCGGGGCGATGAGTTGCTGGAACGGATCGAAACCCGGGCCCGTGCCCAGGGGCTCAAGACGTTGTTCGTATTGACGACGCGCACGGCCCATTGGTTTCGTGAGCGGGGCTTCGAACCCAGCAGCGTCGAGCGCCTGCCTGCGGCCCGGGCATCGCTTTACAACTACCAGCGCAATTCGAAAATCTTCGAAAAAACCCTGTAGGCAGCCATTCGGCAAACTGGCGTTACCGCGGTCTTCTTGATTTCAGACAATGAGCAGCTAGTCTGGATCCCGTCAAGATCGCGGCATACGCGAGCGGTTGTTGACTGGATCGAAGGCGCAGGAGGCGCGCAAACACATCTCTGCGCCAGACTTTTGCGGGTCTCCAAAGCTGGCGACAAAACACCATTCAGTAATCCTTTGCGCCGCCGATAAGACGTTTCACGGCTTGATTACGCAGTGATGGCACTCATATGTCAAAAAACGCTGAAAACTGCCGAAACAATTCTTTTTGGATTTATAAATAATCCTTTATTCTCCGGGCCGGTGTCGCGGGGTTAGACCATGGTCGTAGGCCGAAAGGGTTACGGTTGACTTGCCAGTCACGGTCTGGCGCTAATCGCGCATCCGCGGATTCCGGGCGTTCGATTCGGAACCAAAGACACACAAGAATTAGAAAACGAGAGGAGCGAAGCATGAAGAAGTCTACCTTGGCCATGGCAGTGGCCTTTGGGGTATTGGCGCAGCAGGCAGGCGCCGCCGGTTTTATCGAAGACAGCAAGGCGTCCGTAAGTTCCCGTACGCTGTACTTCAACAACGACAACCACGAGACGGGCAGTGAAGACCTGCGCGAAACGGGCACTGGCCTTAAGTTCGACTACAAGTCTGGCTTCACGCAAGGTGTCGTTGGCTTCGGTATCGACGCCCAGGCTCTGGTGGGTATCCGTCTCGATGGCGGCAGGGGTCGTAACAACGGTTCCTATATGCCAGCCGATACCGACGGTGCGGCGGTCCACGAGTGGAGCCGTTTGTCCGGTAACGTAAAGGCTCTTTTCTCCAAGACCGAAGCTCACCTGGGCGGTGCCTTGGCGCCTAGCCTGCCGATCCTGGTGGCCAACGACAGCCGCCTGCTGCCGCAGACCTTCGAGGGTGGCACCATCACCTCCAAGGAAATCGACAACGTCACGCTCAACGCTGGTCAGCTGGAGCAGGCCACTGGCCGTGCATCGAGCAACAGCACTGGCCTGGCCGTGGCGGGCGGTACCCAGGACAGTAACCAGTTCCGTTACGCGGGTGCTGATTGGAAGGTCACCAAAGACCTGACGCTGCAGTACTACTACGCGAACCTGCAGGATTACTACAAGCAACACTTCCTGGGCGCGGTCCATGTTTTCCCGATCAGCGAAGGTCAGTCCTTCAAGACTGACCTGCGTTACTTCGACAGCAGTTCGGATGGCCGCAACGGTGACCTGGGCTATCGCTTCAACAACAACGGTGGCTATGCCAAGAACCCGGGCGAGGTCGATAACAAGACCTGGAGCGCCATGTTCACCTACACCCTGGGTGGCAGTGCCTTCCTGTTGGGTCATCAACAAGTCGGCGATGACGGTGGCTTCGTCTACCTGAACCAAGGCAACGTGGTTGACGGCAACAACCGTCCTGAAGGTGCTGGTGGTGCGAGCTTCTACCTGTTCACCGACAGCATGATCAACGGTTTTGTCCGTGCCGGTGAGAACACCACCTTCGGCCAGTACTCCTACGACTTCGCTTCCATGGGCGTTCCAGGCCTGAAAGCCTCGGTTGCCTACCTGCGTGGCGACGACGTCAAGACCGCTAGCGGCACAAGCGATTACTCCGAGTGGGAACGCGACATGCGTGTGGATTACGTGATCCAGCAAGGCGCGTTGAAAGGCTTCGGTACTACTGTGCGTCACGGTAGCTACCGCAGCGGCGGTGTCGGCGACGACCAGGATCAGACCCGCGTAATCTTCAACTACACTTACAGCTTCATGTAAGACGTAGCGAAGTAAAAAAGCCCCGCCCGGCATCACGCCCGGCGGGGCTTTTGCGTTTTTGGCTCAACGAGCCGGCTATCGCCTTATCCCCTGGGTTCCATCGCGTCCTTACGCAGGATGAATGCGCTGAACGCCAGGAAATCATCCAGATGGCCGGTAATGATCGCGACCATGATCGGCAATTGCAGGGCTTGGTAGTCATGCACGGCGATATTCCTGAACCCCACCATGTTCTTCAGGTTTTTCACCAGACCTTCTTCGACCCAACCGCCTTGAAAAAGCAACTCGAACGTATCGCGGGCGCTTTGCGGGACCCCCAATCGTTCACGCCGAATCAGATGCTGTCCCATGTCCAGCGCGGCTTCACAGGCACGCTGAATGTTCAGGACGGCCGAGTCCTGGCGAGTGAAATCCGTAGCAAAGGTAGCGGGGTCCTTCTCGTATTCCTCCCGCACCCTGGCAACGCAACGCTCGATGCTTGCTGCTTTATTGATCAGTACATCATCGACCATACACCCTGCCTTCTTCCTGGATATCCTTGAGCAATCGCGCTCGAGCCTCATCGAGAGCAGTCTTCTCGCTGAGAATGAAGCATTCGAACAACCCCGCCTGTACGTCCTTGGCCCAGAGTCTTCGGCCTCGGGTCACGATCTGGTGCTGCATGACGGTGGAGGCCGCCCGTAGATCAATCAGATCCACCGGGTTGCCAGCGATGTCCGCCAAATCGCCTGAAAGTTGCCACAACGACACTGGGTCGACCTTGCCTGACAACAGCACAGCCAAATCCACATCACTGTCAGGCCCGGCGGTCTCCTGGGCGTGGCTGCCGAACAGGTAAACAGCCAACAGTTCAGGCAGATGATTTTGCAAGTGAGTCAACAAGGCATGAGCGTTCATGCTGCCTATCCTAGCCGCTCGTCCGGAGATCGCGTCAACAATTTCCGAAATGTACCTACAAAACAAAAAAGCCCCGCCCGGCATCACGCCCGGCGGGGCTTTTGCGTTTCGGGTCCGGCCCACCCCTGTAGCCTTTCCCGAACCTTCCCCTCTTTTCAGCAACTCGAGGCCTTCTCGAAACCTCGGGAATGATTTGGGCCGCTATGCGCTGCGGCACCAGTGAACAGTTTTTTATATTTCTTAATGATCTAGATAAATGGGTATTCATTCTTTTTAAAGCAACGAAAAGCGGTGCACAGTTGGGCTCCAAAAACATTCAGGAGCCGCATCATGAGCCTCAGACTCGGCGACATCGCCCCCGATTTCGAACAGGATTCCAGCGCCGGCAAGATTCGCTTCCACGAATGGCTCGGCGACAGCTGGGGCGTGTTGTTCTCCCATCCGGCGGACTTCACCCCGGTGTGCACCACCGAGTTGGGTCTCACTGCCAAGCTCAAGGACGAGTTCGCCAAACGCGGCGTCAAGGCCATCGCCCTGTCGGTGGACCCGGTGGACTCGCACCACAAGTGGATCGACGACATCAACGAAACCCAGAACGCCGTGGTCAATTTCCCGATCCTGGCCGATGCCGACCGCAAGGTGTCCGACCTGTACGACCTGATCCATCCCAACGCCAGCGATACCTTGACCGTGCGCTCATTGTTCGTGATCGACCCGAACAAAAAAGTTCGTCTGACCATCACCTACCCGGCCAGCACCGGACGCAACTTCAATGAAATCCTCCGGGTCATCGATTCCCTGCAACTGACCGACAACTACAAAGTCGCCACGCCCGCCAATTGGCAGGACGGTGATGAAGTGGTGATCGTGCCGTCGCTCAAGGATGAAGAAGAACTCAAGCAGCGCTTCCCCAAGGGCTACCGTGCCGTGAAGCCCTATCTGCGCCTCACGCCTCAACCTAATCGTTGACGCAGAACCTGTGGGAGCGAGCCTGCTCGCGAAAGCGGTCTGTCAGATGCATTTATATTGACTGGTACGCCGTCTTCGCGAGCAGGCTCGCTCCCACAGGAATGGATTTACCAAAGGGTTTGGCCGTTTCGACGGCCTTTTTTATTGTGCCGAAAAAAGCAGAACGTATATCTCCGTAAAGAATAAGTAAATGAACAAATATGATTTAAAGATATATCAAAGCGCTGTTATGGTTTGGTCCATACAGCGAGATCGCCCACCGCGAATCGCGCACGACTCTTAAGGAATAGTTGGCATGTTGGTTGTCTCGCTCGGCGGCAGTCCCAGCCAGCGCTCACGTTCAGGTGTGCTGTTGGAGCGCTCGCAACGTTGGTTGCAACATCAAGGTGTGGAAGTGGTGAGTTATCAGGTACGGGACTTCCCGGCCGAGGATCTGCTCCATGCCCGCTTCGACAGTCCCAAGGTGGTAGACCTGCTGGCACAGATCGAAAACGCCGATGGCCTGTTGATCGCCACGCCGGTATACAAGGCGTCTTTTTCCGGTGCGTTGAAGACCGTCCTTGATCTGCTGCCGGAACGGGCTCTGGCCCACAAGGTGGTGTTGCCCATGGCGACAGGTGGCAGCATCGCCCACATGCTGGCGGTGGATTATGCCCTCAAGCCGGTACTGTCGGCGCTCAAGGCCCAGGAGATGCTCCATGGGATCTTCGCTGAAGACAACCAGATAGCCTACGGCGAAGGCAGCGCTCAAGCGCGGTTGACGCCTGCCTTGCAACAGCGCCTGGATGAAGCGCTGGAGCAGTTCTACAGCGCCATGGCCCGTCGGCCCAAACCGTTGGATCCCAGCGTACTGAACGAACGTCTGTTGAGTGCTCGCTGGAGCATTTGACGCGCTACATCCCTGATTCAACTCCACCTTACTCAGCCGCCAACGGCCCAGCAGGTGCAGCCAAAACCCCATAGCAAAAAGGAGAGGCGCCATGCGCACTGTCATTTTGCGTCGCGGGCTGGTCGCTCTGTTTGCTGCGGCTGTGTCCTTCGGCGTCATCACCCAGGCTCAAGCCGAAACCTTGCGGATCGGTTATCAAAAGTACGGCACCCTGGTGCTGCTCAAGGCAAAGGGCACCCTGGAAAAACGCCTCGCCGCCCAAGGCGTGGACGTGCAATGGACCGAGTTTCCTGGCGGCCCGCAACTGCTTGAAGGCTTGAACGTCGGCTCCATCGATTTTGGCGTGACCGGCGAAACCCCGCCGGTGTTTGCCCAGGCAGCCGGCGCGGACCTGCTCTATGTGGCCTATGAACCGCCGGCGCCCAACAGTGAAGCGATCCTGGTGCCGAAGGGCTCGCCGATCCAATCGGTGCAGGATCTCAAGGGCAAGAAAATCGCGCTGAACAAAGGCTCCAACGTCCATTACCTGCTGGTACGGGCGCTGGAAGATGCGGGCCTGCAATACACCGACGTCCAGACGGTTTTCCTGCCACCGGCGGATGCCCGCGCGGCGTTCGAACGAGGCAGCGTGGACGCCTGGGTGATCTGGGATCCGTACCAGGCCGCCGCTGAGCAGCAATTGCAGGCGCGCACCCTGCGTGACGGCAAAGGCATCGTCGACAACCACCAGTTCTACCTCGCCACCAAACCCTATGCGCAGAAAAATCCCCAGGTGATTACGGCCCTGGTGAAGAGGTGCGGGCGGTAGGGGAGTGGTCCAGGGCCAATCCTGAAGACGTGACGCGGCAGGTCTCGCCGCTGCTCGGCTTGCCTGCCGATATCACGCTTACCTCGGTCAAGCGGCAAGGCTACGGGGCGTTGTTCCTGACGCCGAAAGTCGTCGCGGCGCAGCAGAAAATCGCCGACAGCTTCTACCAGCTCAAATTGATTCCCAAGCCCTTGAGCATCAAGGACGTGATCTGGACGCCGCCGGCGGCCGTTGCGAACGCGCAGTAATTCGATCCCTTAGGAGACCACTCCATGAGCCTTAATATTTTCTGGTTCCTGCCCACCCACGGCGACGGCCATTACCTTGGCACCGCTGAAGGCGCCCGCGCCGTCGATCATGGTTACTTGCAACAAATTGCCCAGGCGGCCGATCGACTGGGTTTCGGCGGCGTGCTGATTCCTACCGGGCGTTCCTGCGAAGACTCCTGGCTGGTGGCCGCTTCCCTGATTCCGGTGACCCAGCGCTTGAAATTCCTGGTAGCCCTGCGGCCCGGGATCATTTCCCCGACGGTGGCGGCGCGTCAGGCCGCGACGTTGGATCGACTCTCGGGAGGACGCGCGCTGTTCAACCTGGTCACTGGCGGCGACCCGGACGAGCTGGCCGGCGACGGGCTGTTCCTCGATCACGAACAGCGCTACCAGGCCTCGGTGGAATTCACCCGGATCTGGCGCCGGGTGCTGGAAGGCGAGACCGTGGATTACGACGGCGAACACATCAGCGTGAAGGGCGCCAAGCTGCTCTATCCGCCGATCCAGCAACCGCGCCCGCCGCTGTACTTCGGTGGCTCGTCGGAAGCTGCCCAGGACCTGGCCGCCGAGCAGGTGGAAATGGTGCTGACCTGGGGCGAACCGCCCGCAGCCGTCGCCGAAAAAATCCAACAGGTGCGGGCCAAGGCCGCAAAGCAAGGACGCACTGTGCGCTTCGGCATTCGCCTGCATGTGATCGTACGGGAAACCAACGCCGAGGCCTGGCAAGCGGCCGACCGCTTGATCTCCCATTTGGACGACGAAACCATCGCTCGCGCCCAGGCCTCCCTCGCGCGCTTCGACTCGGTGGGTCAGCAGCGGATGGCCGCGCTGCACGGCGGTCGCCGCGACAAACTGGAGGTGAGCCCCAATCTGTGGGCCGGTGTCGGCCTGGTTCGCGGCGGTGCCGGGACGGCGCTGGTGGGCGATGGCCCGACCGTGGCCGCGCGGGTGAAGGAGTACGCCGACTTGGGCATCGACACGTTCATCTTCTCGGGTTATCCACACCTGGAAGAGTCGTATCGGGTGGCGGAGCTGCTGTTTCCGCACCTGGACGTGGAACGCCCGCAATTGCCGAAAAGCCAGGGCTACGTGAGCCCGTTCGGTGAGATGGTCGCCAACGACATTCTGCCCAAAGCCGCGTCCCAGAGTTGAGGCGGCCATGAAGAAAGTTATCCACAACCTGGCGCCGTGGGCGGTGCCGCTGCTGTTATTGGCGGTGTGGCAATTGTCGGTATCGGCCGGCTGGCTCTCCACGCGGATCCTGCCGGCGCCAGTGGCAGTGATCGAGGCTGGCGTGAGCCTGGTGCGCAGCGGCGAGATCTGGACTCACCTGGCCATCAGCGGTTGGCGCGCGGCGGTCGGCTTCCTGATCGGCGGCGGTATCGGCCTCGCGCTGGGCTTTATCACCGGCCTGTCGAAGTGGGGCGAGCGGCTGCTGGACAGCTCTGTGCAGATGGTGCGGAACGTGCCGCACCTGGCATTGATTCCGCTGGTGATCCTGTGGTTCGGCATCGACGAGTCGGCGAAGATTTTCCTGGTGGCGCTGGGCACGCTGTTTCCCATCTACCTCAACACTTACCACGGGATCCGTAACGTCGACCCGGCGCTGGTGGAAATGTCCCGCAGCTACGGCTTGTCCGGTTTCAGCCTGTTTCGCCAGGTGATCCTGCCGGGTGCCTTGCCTTCGATCCTCGTGGGTGTGCGTTTTGCCCTGGGCTTCATGTGGTTGACGCTGATCGTGGCGGAAACCATCTCGGCCAGTTCCGGCATCGGTTACCTGGCGATGAATGCCCGGGAATTCTTGCAAACCGATGTGGTGGTGCTGGCGATTCTTCTGTACGCCGTGCTTGGCAAGCTGGCTGACCTCGCCGCCCGTGGGCTTGAACGGGTCTGGCTGCGCTGGCATCCGGCCTACCAAGTGAACAAGGGAGGTGTCGCATGACCGCCCAACAACCACCGCGCCTGCTGCGAGGCATTCCGCTGGCGGTGCGCAATCTTCAGAAGACGTTTGGCTCGCGACAGGTATTGCGTGACATCGACCTGCATATCCCGGCTGGGCAGTTCGTCGCGGTAGTGGGGCGCAGTGGCTGCGGTAAAAGCACCTTGCTGCGTTTGTTGGCCGGGTTGGATCAGCCCTCGGGCGGCCAGTTGCTGGCCGGCTCGGCAGCGCTGAGCGCCGCGCGAGAAGACACTCGGCTGATGTTCCAGGAAGCGCGTCTGCTGCCTTGGAAGAAGATCATCGACAACGTCGGCCTTGGCCTGAAGGGCAACTGGCGGCCACAAGCCTTGCAGGCGCTCGATGCCGTAGGCCTGGCGGATCGTGCCCATGAATGGCCGGCGGCGTTGTCCGGCGGCCAGAAGCAACGGGTGGCGTTGGCTCGCGCGCTGATCCATCAACCGCGCCTGTTGTTGCTGGACGAGCCCTTGGGCGCGCTCGATGCCTTGACCCGGATAGAAATGCAGCAACTGATCGAGCGTCTGTGGCAGCAACACGGCTTTACCGTGCTGCTGGTGACCCATGACGTCAGCGAAGCAGTGGCGATTGCCGATCGGGTCATCCTGATCGAGGACGGCCAGATCGGTCTCGACCTGGCCATCGACCTGCCACGCCCCCGTGCTCGCGGCTCGCATCGCCTGGCGAGCCTGGAAACCGAAGTTCTCAACCGTGTGCTGTCCTTGCCCGGCCAACCGCCGGAACCCGAACCCGTTTCACCCTTGCCCACGCAGTTGCGTTGGGCGCAATAACTTCATCCAGACAGGAATCGACACCATGACCATCAAAGCCATCAACGTACGCAACCAGTTCAAAGGCACCATCAAGGAAATCGTCGAAGGCGACGTGCTGTCGGAAATCGATGTGCAGACCGCTTCGGGCATCGTCACGTCGGTCATCACCACGCGTTCGGTCAAGGAGTTGGAGTTGGCGATCGGCAGCGAAGTGATTGCCTTCGTCAAATCCACCGAGGTGTCGATCGCCAAGTTGTGATCCGTGTTTTACCCCGGGCCCCGGACGGCGTGAGCCCTTCGGGGCTTATCGTTCCCACGCGGAGCGTGGGCACGATCAATCAGGGCGCTTGGGCAGATACGGTGGCAGATACAGCCCCAGGTACGCGTCAAACACACGCATCCCTTCTTCAGCCATTCGCGGAGTGATCTGGCCGTGTTGCTGGACCGAGCGGGCGTAGACGCGGTCGCCCAGTTCCATGGCCAGGGCGAATACGTCGACGTCGGAGGGGAGCGTCGGCAGCTCGAAATGCCGGGCGAACACGGTGTGCATCAACGCGCCCAGTTCCAGGTCGTGCTGGCGGTCAGCCTGGGTGACTTCGGTGAGGCCATGCTGGGCCAGGATCAGTTGCCGAGCGGCGGCGTCCTCGCTGTAGATCACCAGCATCCGTTGTTCCACCAGCCGCGACAGGTCGTGCCAATGGTTCAGCGCGCCATGGTCGATCGGTGCTTGCAGGCAGGCGCGAAAGGCGGCGTGAACGTCGGCGGTCAGGGCTTCGAGCAGTGCCGGGACGCTGGCAAAGAAGTGGTAGACGGAGGAGGGCGGGATCCCCGCGCGTTCGGCGACGCTGTAGATCGACAGGCTGGCCACGCCTTCGGCGGCAAGCAGCGTACGGGCGGCATCGAGGATCGAGTCGATCCGGGCCTGGCTGCGGGCGCGAGGTTTGCGAGGGGTGGCGATGCGCGTCATGAATGTCTCCTGCGGGGCTGCCGGGCATTGTACGAGTCGGGTCTTGTGTTGTCTGCCGGGCCGTCATCGCGAGCAAGCTCGCCCCCACATTGAGTGTGCGGTGCCCCTTGAATCATGTGCGCTGAAAATCCCTGTGGGAGCGAGCTTGCTCGCGATCGGCCGAAGGCGGCCACCCGCCCAGACATAAAAAAACGCCGCAGGCCATAAGGCCTGCGGCGTTTCTTTTTTACCGCAACCGCTTACACGGTATGCAGGTACCAGTTGTATTCAAGGTCGGAGATGGAATGTTCGAACTCTTCCAGCTCACTTTCCTTGCAGGCCACGAAGATATCGATGTATTTCGGGTCGATGTACTTGGCCATGACTTCGCTGTCGTCCAGTTCGCGCAAGGCATCGCGCAGGTTGTTCGGCAGGCTTTGCTCGTTCTGCTCGTAGCTGTTGCCTTCGACCGGCGCGCCGGGCTCGATCTTGTTGACCAGGCCGTGGTGAACGCCCGCCAGCACGGAGGCCATCAGCAGGTACGGGTTGGCGTCGGCGCCGGCAACCCGGTGTTCCAGGCGCACGGCATCGGCTGAGCCGGTCGGCACGCGCAAGGCCACGGTGCGGTTGTCCAGGCCCCAGGACGGCGAGTTCGGCACGTAGAACTGCGCGCCGAAACGACGATAGGAGTTGACGTTCGGGCAGAGGAAAGCCATCTGCGCGGGCAGGGTCTCGAGCACACCGCCGATCGCGTGACGCAGCGCGGCGTTCTGCTCGGGATCCTCGCTGGCAAAGATATTCTTGCCGTCTTTGTCCAGGATCGAGATGTGGACATGCAGGCCGTTGCCCGCCTGGCCCGGATACGGCTTGGCCATGAAGGTGGTGTCCATTTCATGGTCGTAGGCAATGTTCTTGATCAGGCGCTTGAGCAGTACCGCGTAGTCGCAGGCCTTGATCGGGTCGGCCACGTGGTGCAGGTTCACTTCGAACTGCGCCGGGGCGCTTTCCTTGACGATGGCGTCGGCGGGAATGCCTTGCTCCTTGGCCCCTTCGAGGATGTCCTGGAGGCAATCGACGTATTCGTCCAGGTCATCGATCAGGTAGACCTGGGTCGAATGCGGGCGTTTGCCGGAGATCGGTGAGCGGGGTGGTTGCGGACGGCCGTTCACGTTCTCCTGGTCGATCAGGTAGAACTCCAGCTCGAATGCCGCGCAAATGGTCAGGCCCAATTCGTCGAACTTGGTCACGACCTGGCGCAAGACTTCCCGAGGGTCGGCGAAGAACGGGTCGCCTTCGAGTTCGTGCATGGTCATCAGCAGTTGCGCGGTCGGGCGCTTCTGCCAGGGTTCATTGCTCAGGGTGCCGGGGATGGGATAGCAGATGCGGTCCGCATCGCCGATGTCCAGGCCCAGGCCGGTGCTTTCCACCGTCGAGCCGTTGATATCCAGGGCAAATAGAGAGGCCGGCAGGTTGATGCCTTTCTCGTAAACCTTGTGGAGGCTGGTGCGTTCGATGCGCTTGCCGCGCACCACACCATTCATATCCGCAATCAGAAGGTCAACGTACAGAACCTCAGGATGTTCCTTAAGGAACGCGTTCGCTTCGTTAAGCTGAACGGCACGCGGGGGTACCGACATGATGCAACACCTTTGTTGTTAAAAATATCAATCATTGATCTCTTCGAAAGCCAGTCAACCCGAACGGCATGCCGAAGTCAAGCTGGGCCTTTTGTGCCCTAAAAAAGCACCCGAGGGGCATTTTTGAGGCAGTTTGGGCCGTTTTTTTTCCTTTGAGGGCCTTCGCGCCCGCAGGCTTGAGCGTGCCGTGTTGTATTTTTTACGGGGGTGTTGTGTAAAAAAATGAACAAGGCTAAGCTCGATTCAAACCCATAACAGCAATAATACCGGGGTGCTTCATGTCTCGCCTGCCGTTAATCGGCGTCACCACCTGCTCCAGGCAGATCGGTTTGCATGCGTATCACACCACTGGCGACAAATATGCCCGGGCTGTCGCAACAGCCGCCAAGGGTTTGCCAGTGCTGATTCCCTCCCTGGCGGATCTGTTCGCACCGTCCGATATTCTGGACGCCCTGGACGGTATTCTTTTTACCGGCTCTCCTTCCAATGTAGAACCTTTTCACTATCAAGGCCCGGCCAGCGCGCCAGGCACTGCCCATGATCCTGCACGGGATGCCATTACCCTTCCACTGATACGCGCTGCCGTCGATGCGGGCGTTCCGGTGCTGGGCATCTGTCGGGGTTTCCAGGAGATGAACGTAGCCTTTGGCGGTAGCCTGCATCAGAAAGTTCATGAAGTCGGAACCTTCATCGATCATCGTGAAGACGACACCCAGCCGGTGGACATTCAATACGGCCCGGCCCATGCCGTGCATGTCCAGCCAGGCGGGGTCCTCGCGGCCCTGGGCCTGCCGCCGAACATTGAGGTCAACTCGATTCACAGCCAGGGCATCGAGCGCCTGGCACCGGGGCTGCGGGTTGAAGCGCTGGCGCCGGATGGCCTGATCGAAGCCGTCTCGGTTGTACAAGGCAAGGCTTTTGCTTTAGGTGTGCAATGGCACCCGGAATGGGCGGTAGGCTCTAATCCGAACTATCTTGCGATTTTCCAGGCATTTGGCGATGCCTGCCGAGCAAGGGCAACACAACGCGACGCCGATGCGTCAAACAACGCCTGACTACTAATAGCAGCCAGGAAACTCACGCCTAGAGGCATTTATGAGTAACAACCTCGACCAGCTCACCGATTGGTTGAAAGACCACAAGATCACAGAAGTCGAATGCATGATTGGCGACCTGACCGGCATCACCCGGGGCAAGATTTCGCCGACCAACAAGTTCATTGCCGAAAAAGGCATGCGCCTGCCCGAGAGCGTCCTGCTCCAGACCGTAACGGGCGACTATGTCGAAGACGACATCTATTACGAACTGCTCGACCCTGCCGACATCGACATGATGTGCCGCCCGGACGAAAACGCAGTCTTCCTGGTGCCCTGGGCCATCGAGCCCACCGCTCAAGTGATCCATGACTCCTACGACAAGCAGGGCAACCCCATCGAGCTGTCGCCCCGCAACGTATTGAAGAAGGTGCTCAAGCTCTACGCGGACAAGGGCTGGCAGCCGATTGTCGCGCCGGAGATGGAGTTCTACCTGACCAAGCGCAGCGACGACCCGGACTTTCCGCTGCAACCACCGATCGGCCGCTCCGGTCGGCCGGAAACCGGTCGCCAGTCGTTCTCGATCGAAGCGGCCAACGAATTCGACCCGCTGTTCGAAGACGTCTATGACTGGTGCGAATTGCAGGAGCTGGACCTCGACACACTGATCCACGAGGACGGCACCGCGCAGATGGAAATCAATTTCCGTCACGGCGATGCGCTGTCCCTGGCCGACCAGATCCTGGTGTTCAAACGCACCATGCGCGAGGCCGCGCTCAAGCACGACGTGGCCGCCACGTTCATGGCCAAGCCCATGACCGGCGAGCCGGGCAGCGCCATGCACCTGCACCAGAGCATTATCGACAAGGAAACAGGCAAGAACGTCTTCTCCAATGAAGACGGGACCATGAGCGATCTGTTCCTGCACCACATCGGTGGCCTGCAGAAATTCATCCCTGAGCTGTTGCCGCTGTTTGCACCCAACGTCAACTCGTTCCGCCGCTTCCTGCCCGACACCTCGGCGCCGGTGAACGTGGAGTGGGGCGAAGAGAACCGCACCGTGGGCCTGCGGGTGCCGGATGCCGGGCCGCAGAACCGTCGGGTGGAAAACCGCCTGCCGGGCGCCGACGCCAACCCGTACCTGGCGATTGCCGCCAGCCTGCTGTGCGGCTACATCGGCATGGTCGAAGGCATCAACCCGAGCGCGCCGGTGGTGGGTCGAGGGTATGAGCGCCGCAACCTGCGCCTGCCGCTGACCATCGAAGACGCCCTGGAACGCATGGAGAACAGCACCACCATCGAGAAGTACCTGGGCAAGAAATTCATCACGGGCTACGTCGCGGTCAAACGGGCCGAGCATGAAAACTTCAAGCGCGTCATCAGTTCGTGGGAGCGGGAATTCCTGCTCTTTGCCGTCTGATGCGCCGGGCGGGGCTGCCATAGGCCCCGCCCTCATGGAATAAAGGAGAATTCGCATGACCCGCAACAACCCGCAAACTCGCGAATGGCAGGCTCTTAGCAGCGATCATCACCTGGCACCGTTCAGCGACTTCAAGCAACTGAAAGAGAAAGGCCCGCGCATCATCACCCACGCCAAGGGCGTGTACCTCTGGGACAGTGAAGGCAACAAGATTCTCGACGGCATGGCCGGCCTCTGGTGTGTGGCCGTTGGTTACGGTCGCGATGAACTGGCGGACGCCGCCAGCCAACAGATGCGTGAGCTGCCGTACTACAACCTCTTCTTCCAGACCGCTCACCCGCCCGTGCTGGAATTGTCCAAGGCCATCGCCGATATCGCGCCGCAAGGCATGAACCACGTGTTCTTCACCGGCTCTGGCTCCGAAGGCAACGACACCATGTTGCGCATGGTCCGCCACTACTGGGCGATCAAGGGCCAGCCGAGCAAGAAAGTCATCATCAGTCGCAAGAACGGTTATCACGGTTCGACCGTGGCCGGCGCGAGCCTGGGCGGCATGACTTACATGCACGAGCAAGGCGACCTGCCGATCCCGGGCATCGTCCACATCGCCCAACCGTACTGGTTCGGTGAAGGCGGCGACATGAGCCCTGAAGAGTTCGGCATCTGGGCGGCCAATCAGCTGGAAGAAAAAATCCTCGAGATCGGCGTGGATAACGTCGGTGCGTTCATCGCCGAGCCGATCCAGGGCGCCGGTGGCGTGATCGTGCCGCCGGACAGCTACTGGCCGCGCATGAAGGAAATCCTCGCCAAGTACGACATCCTCTTCGTGGCCGACGAGGTCATCTGTGGTTTCGGGCGCACCGGCGAGTGGTTCGGTACCGACCATTACGGGTTGAAACCACACATGATGACCATCGCCAAGGGCCTGACCTCCGGCTACATCCCCATGGGTGGCCTGATCGTGCGCGACGACGTGGTTGCGGTGCTCAACGAAGGCGGCGATTTCAACCACGGATTCACCTACTCCGGCCATCCGGTGGCTGCGGCAGTGGCCCTGGAAAATATCAGGATCCTGCGCGACGAGAAAATCATCGAGCGTGTCCACGGCGAGACGGCACCCTATTTGCAGCAACGTCTGCGGGAACTGAACGATCATCCGCTGGTGGGTGAAGTGCGCGGCGTCGGTTTGCTGGGGGCCATCGAGCTGGTCCAGGACAAGGCCACGCGCAAGCGTTACGAAGGCAAGGGCGTGGGCATGATCTGCCGGCAGTTCTGCTTCGATAATGGGCTGATCATGCGCGCCGTGGGCGACACCATGATCATTGCGCCACCGCTGGTGATCAGCAAGGCCGAGATCGACGAACTGGTGGCCAAGGCGCGGCAATGCCTGGACCTGACGCTCAGTGCGTTGCAGGGCTAAGTGCTAGGCTCTGAGCGAGGTGCCGGCATGGGCCTCGCCCAGCGTGAACAAAAGGCTGGGCTTTTGTTGAAAGCTTGCCCTGTAACTTGCCAGACTACCCCCGCTGTTCAAGTTGCCAGAGAGCCGGCTACGCAACCGTGGCCAAGAAGAATAACTGGAGCACTTTTCATGAAGGCATTAGGCATGAAGACATTAGGTATGAAGTTAGCTGGCAAGACCCTCCTCGCCATGTCCCTGATGGGCGTGATGGCGGGCGCCGTCCAGGCGGACGACAAGGTGCTGCACGTCTATAACTGGTCCGACTACATCGCGCCGGACACGGTCGCCAAGTTCGAGAAGGAAACGGGGATCAAGGTCGTCTACGACGTATTCGACAGTAACGAGACGCTGGAAGCCAAGTTGCTGGCCGGCAAATCCGGCTATGACGTCGTGGTGCCGTCGAACAACTTCCTCGCCAAGCAGATCAAGGCCGGCGTCTACCAGGAGCTGGACAAGTCCAAGCTGCCGAATTGGAAGAACCTGGACCCCGACCTGCTCAAGGCCGTCGGCGATGCCAGCGACCAGGGCAACAAGCACGCGTTTCCGTACATGTGGGGCACCATCGGCATCGGGTACAACCCCGAGAAGGTCAAGGCCGCGTTGGGCGTCGACAAGATCGACTCCTGGGACGTGCTGCTCAAGCCCGAGAACATTGCCAAGCTCAAGAGCTGCGGCGTGAGCTTCCTCGATTCGCCAACCGAAATGATTCCCGTGGCTCTGCATTACCTCGGCTACCCGACCGACAGCCAGGACAAGAAGCAACTGGCCGAAGCCGAAGCACTGTTCCTCAAGCTGCGCCCATCGATCGGTTACTTCCACTCTTCCAAGTACATTTCGGACCTGGCCAACGGCAATATCTGCGTGGCCGTGGGTTACTCGGGTGATATCGAGCAATCCAAGAGCCGTGCGGCTGAAGCTGGCGGCAAGGTGAAAGTGGCCTACACCATTCCGAAGGAAGGTGCCGGTTCGTTCTACGACATGGTCGCCATTCCAAAAGATGCCGAAAACGTCGAAGCCGCCTACAAGTGGATGAACTTCATCATGCAGCCGGAAATCATGGCTGAGATCACCGACAACGTGCGTTTCCCTAACGGCAACAAGGCCGCCACCGCGCTGGTGGACAAGGAAATCTCCGGTGACCCGAGCATCTACCCATCGGACGAAGTGAAGGCCAAGCTGTACGCCATCGCCGACCTGCCGTCGGCGACCCAGCGGATCCTGACCCGCAGCTGGACCAAGATCAAATCCGGCAAATAAGCCGGCTTGAAGCACGCTCCGGTTGTCGCCGTCCCCGGGAGGGCGGCAACAGGAGCAATTAAATAACTAAAAGTTTTGCTGGATCGGTTTATCGAGGGTAAGTTGCGCGCCGGTTTTGTTGCAGGGCATATCGTTGCCCGGTAACGGGGGCAACTTGGGCCCAACTATTTAAGAGGACCTCCACGTGCCTGTCTTTTCTTTGTTGCGCAACGCCTTGCTGGTCGGTGCTGGCCTGACACTCGCTGTCAGTGCCCAAGCGGCTTCCACCGTGCATATTTATAACTGGTCGGACTACATCGGCGAATCCACCCTGGCGGACTTCGAGAAAGCCACTGGGATCAAGCCGGTCTACGATGTGTTCGATTCCAACGAAACCCTGGAAGGCAAGTTGCTGGCCGGTCGCACCGGTTACGACGTGGTCGTGCCGTCCAACCATTTCCTGGGCAAGCAGATCAAGGCCGGGGCGTTCCAGAAGCTCGACAAATCGCAGCTGCCGAACTACGCCAACCTCGATCCTTCGCTGCTCAAGCGTCTGGAAAAAAACGACTCGGGCAATCAATACGCCGTGCCTTACCTGTGGGGCACCAACGGCATCGGCTATAACGTCGAGAAGATCAAGGCGGTACTGGGTGTCGAAAAAATCGACTCGTGGGCCATGCTGTTTGAACCGGAAAACATCAAGAAGCTGTCCAGCTGCGGCGTTTCGTTCCTCGACTCGGGCGACGAGATGATCCCGGCGATGCTCAACTACCTGGGCCTGGACCCCAACAGCCAGAACCCCGAAGACTACAAGAAGGCCGAGGCCCAGCTCCTCAAGATCCGGCCTTACGTGACCTACTTCAACTCCTCCAAGTACATCTCGGACCTGGCCAACGGCAACATCTGCGTGGCTGCCGGATTCTCCGGCGATATTTTCCAGGCCCGTGAACGTGCCAGCGAGGCCGGCAAGGGCGTCGAAATCGCCTACGTGATTCCCAAGGAAGGCGGCAACCTCTGGTTCGACATGCTGGCAATCCCACGCGACGCCGCCAACGTCAAGGAGGCCCACGCGTTCATCAACTATCTGCTCAAGCCTGAGGTCATCGCCCAGGTGAGCGACTACGTCGGTTATGCCAACCCGAACCCCAAGGCTGGCGAACTGATGGACCAGGAAGTGCGCACCGACGAAGCGGTTTATCCCCCGCAGGAGGTTGTCGACAAGCTCTACGTCAACTCCGAGTTGCCGCCCAAGATCCAACGACTCATGACCCGCAGCTGGACCAAGGTCAAGTCGGGTAAATAGCGTCAAGCGCTCTAACTTTTCCAAGGTTCGCCCGTCTTGGGCGAGCTGCAAATTTTGTGGGAGTTTCGTAAATGGCAGTTGCCTCCGGCGCCTATAAGAAAGCCCTCGAGGGCGACCAGACACCCAAGCAGGTGCTGGTCAAGATCGACCGGGTCACGAAGAAGTTCGACGAGACGATTGCCGTGGACGACGTGTCCCTGGAAATCAAGAAAGGCGAGATCTTTGCCTTGCTCGGCGGTTCGGGATCGGGCAAATCCACTTTGCTGCGCATGCTGGCAGGCTTCGAGCGGCCCACGGAGGGGCGGATTTTCCTCGATGGCGTGGACATCACCGACCTGCCGCCCTACGAGCGGCCGATCAACATGATGTTCCAGTCCTACGCCTTGTTCCCCCACATGACCGTGGCACAGAACATTGCTTTCGGCCTGCAACAGGACAAGATCCCGAAAGCCGAGATCGACGCCCGCGTGGCTGAAATGCTCAAGCTGGTGCAGATGAGCCAGTACGCCAAGCGCAAGCCGCACCAACTCTCTGGTGGCCAGCGCCAGCGCGTGGCCCTGGCCCGATCCCTGGCCAAGCGGCCCAAACTCTTGCTGCTCGACGAGCCAATGGGCGCTCTGGACAAGAAGCTGCGCTCGCAGATGCAACTTGAGCTGGTGGAGATCATCGAGCGGGTCGGCGTGACTTGCGTGATGGTGACTCACGACCAGGAAGAGGCCATGACGATGGCCGAGCGCATTGCGATCATGCACCTGGGATGGATCGCCCAGATCGGCAGCCCGATCGATATCTACGAGACCCCGACCAGCCGCCTGGTCTGTGAATTCATCGGCAACGTCAACATCTTCGAGACCGAAGTGGTGGACGACGCCGAGGGCCACGCGGTGCTGACGTGCAAGGACCTGGACCGCAACATTTACGTCGGCCACGGCATCAGCACCTCGGTGCAGGACAAGTCCGTCACCTACGCCATCCGCCCGGAAAAACTCTTGGTCACGCCCGAGCAGCCAACCTGCGAGCACAACTGGTCCAGTGGCAAGGTCCATGACATCGCCTACCTGGGCGGCCACTCGGTGTTTTACGTCGAGCTGCCGAGTGGCAAGCTGGTGCAGTCGTTCGTCGCCAACGCCGAACGCCGAGGCCAGCGTCCGACCTGGGGCGACCAGGTATTCGTCTGGTGGGAAGACGACAGCGGCGTGGTGCTTCGCTCATGAACATGCGCAAGTTCAAACGCCGTCTCGCCCGAATAACGCCCGGTGGCCGTCAGATGGTCATCGGGGTGCCCTTCATCTGGCTGTTCCTGTTCTTCATGCTGCCGTTCTTCATCGTCCTGAAGATCAGTTTCGCCGAAGCCGACGTGGCGATCCCGCCTTACACCGAAATCTACAGCTACATCGACCAGAAGCTGCAGGTGCTGCTCAACCTTGGCAACTATGTGATGCTCAGCGAGGATGAGCTGTACATCTCCGCCTATCTCGGCTCGCTGAAGATGGCGCTGATCAGCACCACGTTGTGCCTGCTGATCGGCTACCCCATGGCCTATGGCATCGCCAACGCCCGCAAAGAGATGCAGACGGTGCTGGTGCTGCTGATCATGATGCCGACCTGGACCGCGATCCTGATTCGCGTCTACGCGTGGATGGGTATCCTCAGCAACAACGGCTTGCTTAACGGCTTTCTGATGAGCATGGGTTGGATCAGCGAACCCCTGCAAATTCTCAACACCAACCTGGCGGTCTATATCGGCGTGGTCTATTCCTACCTGCCGTTCATGATCCTGCCGCTCTACGCCAACCTGGTGAAGCATGATGCCAGCCTGCTGGAAGCCGCGTCGGACCTGGGTTCGAGCACCTTCAACAGCTTCTGGAAGATCACCGTGCCGCTGTCCAAGAACGGCATCATCGCCGGCTGCATGCTGGTGTTCATCCCGGTGGTGGGCGAGTTCGTGATTCCGGAACTGCTGGGCGGCCCGGAAACGCTGATGATCGGCAAAGTGCTGTGGCAGGAATTCTTCAATAATCGAGACTGGCCGGTGGCATCCGCCTTGGCGGTGGTGATGCTGGCGATCCTGATCGTGCCCATCATCCTGTTCAACCGCAGTCAGGCCAAAGAAATGGAGGGCAAGTAATGAAGCGCTTCAGTTTTTCAAGCCTGATGCTGGTGCTGGGTCTGTTGTTCATCTACGCGCCGATGCTGATTCTGGTGATCTACTCGTTCAACGCCTCCAAACTGGTGACGGTGTGGGGCGGTTGGTCAGTCAAGTGGTACGTCGGCCTGCTGGACAACAGCCAGCTGATGGGCTCGGTGATGCGCTCGTTGGAAATCGCCTGCTACACGGCGATTGCCGCGGTGGCCCTGGGCACGCTGGCGGCCTTCGTGCTGACCCGCATCACCCACTTCAAGGGTCGGACGCTGTTCGGCGGCCTGGTCACCGCGCCATTGGTGATGCCGGAAGTGATCACCGGCCTGTCGCTGTTGCTGTTGTTCGTGGCCATGGCGCAAATGATCGGCTGGCCTCAGGAACGTGGCATCGTCACGATCTGGATCGCCCACACGACGTTCTGCGCGGCCTACGTGGCGGTGGTGGTCTCGGCGCGCTTGCGTGAGCTGGACCTGTCCATCGAAGAGGCGGCCATGGACCTCGGCGCGCGGCCATGGAAGGTGTTCTTCCTGATCACCATTCCAATGATCGCGCCGTCGCTGGCGGCGGGCGGCATGATGTCGTTCGCGCTGTCCCTCGACGACCTGGTGCTGGCAAGCTTCGTCTCCGGCCCTGGCTCGACCACCTTGCCGATGGAAGTCTTCTCGGCGGTGCGCCTGGGGGTGAAACCGGAAATCAACGCCGTGGCGAGCCTGATCCTGCTGGCGGTGTCCCTGGTGACCTTCCTGGTCTGGTACTTCAGCCGCCGTGCCGAAGAAAACCGCAAGCGGGCGATCCAGCAAGCGATCGAGGAAAGCGCCGCCGATTCCTGGAAGCAACCGGAAGTACGCCGGGCGGAAACCGCTTCGGCCTAACCGACTCTGGGACCAAAATGTGGGAGCGAGCTCGCTCCCACTGGTGTTTTTTTGCCTGCAAATCCGTGGCTCACTGCAGATCCCCTTGTGGGAGCGAGCCTGCTCGCGATAGCGGTGGGGTGTGCTGGCTATGAATTCCAGGGCGAGCTGCGGATCACTTCAACGAAGTTCATCGGCTTGAACCCCGGCTCCTGATCCCTCAGCACATCGGTTTTCACATTGCCGAAGGTGGTATGTGGACGATGCCGCAAGCCGTCGGCGAAGGCGCAGATGATGCACTCCTTGAAGCCTTCTCCCCGGGGATGCGCATGCACCACGGCGTCGCGCTGTGCGGCGGGGAACGCGGCGTAATCCATGCCCAGCACGTCCATTTCCACGCCAGCGGTCACCAGGGCGACGTTGGGGCGCAGGTGCTTCGGCACGCCGGGCGTGGTGTGCAGCGCGATCGACAGCCACACTTGCTCGATGTCGTCATCGCTCAACCCGTAGGGTTTGAGGAAGGCCGCGGCGGCATTCGCGCCGTCCACTTCGAAGCGCTCATCGTCGCTGCGGTAGCCTTCCACCAACCCGAGGTCGTGGAACATCGCGCCGACGTAGAGCAGCTGCGGATCGTAAGCCAACTGCTGGCGCTGGCCGCTCAAGGCGCCGAACAGGAACACCCGGCGGGAATGGTGATACAGCAGGTCCGATTCAATGTCGCGGATGTATTCGGTGGTGGCCCGGGCGAGGGCGCTGTCGGGAATCTGGATGCCGGCGATGCGGGTCATGCTGCTCTCCTCTTGACGGTGCGCCGTGGCGGCGCTGAGGGTTCAGTCTGTTCGCCGGGATACGGCGCAGCAATCGCGCCATGGCTGCGATTACGGCCAATGAACTTGGGTTTCATGCCATCTGGCTTCTGCACGCCGGATTGGCTAGGGTTCTGTGGTCAACCCGGACAGGTAAGTGAGCACCATGGAAAAAACCGTCGCCATCGTGGTGTTCACGGGCGTCCAGTCCCTGGATGTCAGCGGCCCCCTGGATGTGTTCTGCGAAGCCAATCGCTTTCTCGCCGCGCAGGATCACTATCGGCTGGAAGTGATCGGCGTCGAGCGCGGTGCGACGTCTTGCTCCAACGGCATGTCCCTCAATCCCCACCGCCATTTCAGCGAAGCGTCAGGGCCGTACGACCCGCTGCTGGTCGCGGGCGGGCCGCAATTGCCGTTCATGGACGTTGGCCCAGCGTTCAATGCCTGGCTGCGCGAAGCCTGCGCCCGGGCCCGGCGCTTCGGTTCGATCTGCAATGGCGCGTTCATGCTCGCTCGGGCGGGATTGCTCCAGGGGCGGACCGTCACCACCCATTGGGGCGATGCTTCGGCGCTGGCGCAGCTGTGCCCCTCGACCCGGATCGAAGCCGATCGGCTGTACGTGCAGGACGGCGAGCTGTATACCTCGGCGGGCGTTACGGCGGGAATCGACCTGTCGTTGTTTCTGCTGGCTCAGGACCATGGGCCGGAGGTGGCACTGAATGTCGCCAAGCGGCTGGTGGTGTTCACCCAGCGTTCAGGCGGTCAATCACAGTTCAGTCCGTTTCTCGCGCCCCATGCCGAGCCGACCTCCACCGTGGCCCAGGTCCAGGCGTACGTGCTGGCGAATCTCAACGGTGATCTGGGCATCGCCAACCTCGCCAGCGCGGCGAACATGAGCCCACGCAATTTCTCCCGCGTGTTCGCCCGGGAGGCGAAGGTCACGCCAGCCGAGTTCGTCGAACAGGCCCGGGTAGACGCGGCGCGCGTGATGCTGGAAAGCACTCGGGCACCGCTCAAGACCGTCGGTTACCAATGCGGCTTTCGCGATGCCCAACACATGCGCAGCGTCTTCAATCGGCGGTTGGGCGTGACGCCGCAACAGTTCAGGTTGAATTTTGCCGCGTTGCTTTAAGCTCATTTTTTCAGTGCGTCATGGGCCTCCAACGCCCGCAGGGAATAGATATAAGCCGCTCCGGCATTCAGCGAGACCGCCGTTGCCAGGGTGGCGGCGATTTCTTCGCGGGTCGCGCCGGCCTTGATCGCGGCGTCGGTGTGTACGCCGATGCAGCCGTCACATCGGGTGGTGATCGCCACGGCGATGGAGATCAGTTCACGGGTCTTGGCGTCGAGCACGTTGTTCTCGGCGGCAGCCTCATCCAGGGCCATGTAGGCCTTGACCATTTTCGGATTGCTTTTGCCCAGGGCGCCAAAGGCGCTCTTGATGGTGGGCAGCAGTTCGGACCAGTTATTGAACATTGCATCGACTCCATTGTGATAAACGGGTTGGGCTTTTGCAGTCCTGACGATCATTGATGTCCAAGCCTGTCGATCGTCAGAAACATTCCGATGCCATGGTCAGGGCTCGGCCCTGGCGGGCAGCAGTTTCAGTGTGCCGTGGGTGTTGGCGGTGACTTCTTCCTCGGCCAGGTGCGCCTGGTGATACAGCCCTTCGATATAGGCGTCGGCCTGGTCCTCATAGTGCTTGTCGAATGGTACGCCGCTCTGGCCGACAGGGTTGATGGTGACGCTGTGGGCCGGGTCGGCGAAGTCAATGATGCGCCGAGTGGAAGGGCCATAGGTCACGGGCCAGGGCGCCGGTCCGATCTTGGCCGAGAGATTGTTCGGCACTTCATGGGTGCCGGGTGCGGCGAACGGTCCAACGTTGAAGACCCGGTCCAGTGGCTTTTGCTGGCCCAGGGGATGCCCGTGGGTCAGGGTGTGTGCCTGACCCCACCGCCATTGGGCGGGGTCGGCCCCCAGCGTCGCCCTCAAGTGCGCCAGGGCTTTGTCCCAGGCTTTGATCACCGTGTCGGCGCGGGTTTCGGTGCCCAGCGTCGATCGGTCGTCCCACCACGGAGAGTCTTTCTCGGCGGCCAGGCGTGGCAGCGCGGCGTCGATGACACGGGTCGATAGCGCGGTTTCGAAGAATCCGTCGCCCAGTTCGTCCCGCAGGGCGGTGTTGGCCAGGTCATACAGGAACTGGTTGAACAACGTGGCGCTGATGGAGTCCAGCGGGTAGTCGCCCTTCCACTCAGCCAGTTGTTCCACCCACTTGCGCTCCTGCGGGTCGCTGACCGCTTCGCGCAGGATCGGCAACAAAGGTGCAATCAGCCGCGGGCCATAGGCGGTGGTGGTGCCCAGTTGCAGTTTCTGGGTGGTCTGGATGTCCCATTTGGCCTGTTTGTCGCTCAGTTGTCGGTCGAGTTGCTGACCCCGGTCGGCGAGGTTGTAGTAGCCAGGGATCTCGATCCCGCTGGCCGCCACCGGCTGGAAATTCGCTGAGAGGATGTAGCCCCGGGCCGGGTTCTCTTCCTGGGGATTGCTGCTGAAAGGGTAGAAACCGTCTTTTTCCGCTTCGGCGCTGGTGCCGTCGAGAATGAAGCCGGGTTTCACGCCAGCCGGCCGCTTGGGCAATTGCGCTGCGGCCCACCAGCCGATGTCGCCCTTGGCATTGGCCCAGACCACGTTTAGCCCCGGCGCATGGATATTGGCCGACGCACCGCGGGCCTTCACTAAGGTGTCGGCGCGGTTGAGCTGGTAGAACGCCTCGAGGATCGGATTGCGGCTTTCCAGGAACCCCCACCACATGGCGATTGGCGTCTTGCCCGCATTGGCGCCGAGGGCATCGTTGACGATCGGGCCGTGGGGCGACTGGCGCAACACCAGCGTTACCGGGGCCTGGCCTTTGACGGCGATCTGCTGTTCGCTGCGGGTCATGTCCACCCACTGGCCGCGATACCAGACCTGTTCGGGGTTGTCCGGGTTGATCTTCTCGGCGATCAGGTCCAGGTCGTCGTTCTGGAACATGGTGATGCTCCAGCCGAAATCCTTGTTCATGCCCAGGGAGGCGAACGGCATGAGGGCCTGATACTGGCCGTAGAGTTCGAAACCTGGCGCCGACAGGTGGGCTTCGTACCACACCGACGGCGTGGAAAAGCGGATATGCGGATCGCCCGCCAGCAAAGGCTTGCCGCTGTGGGTGCGGTTGCCCGAGACCGCCCAGGCGTTGCTGCCTTCGAACTGCGGCAGGCCATGGTCGGCCAAGGCCTGCTCACTCAGGCGGGCGAGGGCGTTGAGGTCTTTCCAGTCAGTGGCGGACAGTGTCGTGCCGCCTGCCGGATCCTGAGGCAGGACGCCCTGGGGCTGCCAGTCGAGGTCGAAAATCTTCAGATACTCGGCACCGAGTTCGTCGCGCACATAGCTCAACAAGGGTTCGGTGCGAAAGGCCGCGGCGAAGCTGTAGGCCATGTAGCCGACGATGCTGGCGGTGTCTTCAGCGGTAAAGGGACGCTTGGGAATGCCCAGCACATCGAACTCCAGCGGCCGCGTGTGGGTTTGCTGATAGGCGTTGATGCCGTCCAGGTACGCTTGCGTAGCGATCCAGGCCGGCGACTGTCGATCCTGCTCGGCGACGTAGCTGGCGGCGCGCTCGCGAATGCGCAGGCTGCGCATCAGCTTGTCGGTGTCGAGCAACTTGGGCCCGAGGATCTCGGCCAACTCGCCCCGGGCGAGGCGCCGCATGATCTCCATCTGGAACAGCCGATCCTGGGCGTGGACGTAACCGAGGGCACGGTACAGGTCGGTTTCGTTCTCGGCGCGGATATGCGGCACGCCGCGTTCGTCGTAGCGCACCGTCACCGAGCCTTGCAGCCCTTGCAACTGCACCGTGCCCTGGCGGGTGGGCTGCTTGCTGTAGAGGTAGCCGCCCGCGACGATAACGGCGGTGACGACCAGTGACAGGAAGGCGACGAGGGTCCGTTTCATGGTCATTCCTTATTCGAGTGGCAGCGGTCCCACGATCTCGCTGTGGATCGCCTGTTTAACACGTGACCGCTTCCCGGTGCATCGTTCCTCGGAGGGATATCTTCGGCCCTACTGTTTGCTGGATGTGTCCTGGGCCCACGGACAATAACAACCCACCGCCATGGTGTGGGTTGCGTCGACTTGCCGGCCGGTACTCAACGCTTCGAGAATCGGTTCGATAAAGCTGTTGCTCGAATTGCAGGTCAAGCCTTCGCTGTACGGGCCGAAATACGCCAGTTTGCCGTGGCGGTCCCAGATCGCCACGGCGGGGCTGGCAGGAATCTGTTCCGAACCGGGAAGCGCCGGCAGTGCCTTGAGGCTATTCAGCGTGGCAGGCAGGCGGCCCTGGCTGCCGGTTTTTTGTACTGCGTAGAACGCCACGCCAAGGGGGGTGTATTTCTCGACCAGCTCGGAGAGGTGCTGCTGATTGCCAACGTTGCACGGGCAGGCCGGATCCCAGAAATGCACCAGGCGGATTGCGCCGGGGCCGGCCAGGTCGGGCGGCAGGCGCAGGGGGTCGCCGGAAAATACTGCCGTGTGTTGGCTGAACGTCCTCAGGAATCGGCCCTGGAACCAGTCGTAGGCGAGCCACAGCACGACGGCGCACGCGAGGGCGAGCAGGCTGGCAAGCAAGGTCGTGCGGTGGGACGGGCGCATGGAGTCGATCCTCTGGAGCCGCGTAGCTTGCCATGCCCGACGCGACAGATGAATATCACAGGCTTACAAAGCCTGTTTCGCGCGATGCGCTCCTGCCTGGAATACCAATGCCCGCTTCTTTTGACCCTGATCATCTGCGCGCCAGCCTGCAACCTTTGGCGCAGTGGCAGCCGCTGTCTGCGCAAGCGCAGGCCTACCAGCAATTCTATGGACTGGATTTCCCGGCACGCACGCTGCGCAGCGGCCTGGGTCGTTTCGACGTTGCGGGGTATGAGCTGGTCGGCCAGGTCTGGTGGCCGGAAAAAGCCGTGGCGACCCTGTTCCTTTTCCATGGCTATTACGACCACATGGGCCTTTACCGGCACTTGATCGACTGGGCGCTGGAGCAGCGGTTCGTGGTGATCAGCTGCGACTTGCCGGGCCATGGATTGTCCAGTGGCGAGCGCGCCAGCATCGGCGATTTCGCCGACTACCAGGCGACATTGCAAGGTTTGCTGGCAGAAGGGGAGAGCCTTGGCTTGCCGCAACCCTGGCACCTGTGCGGACAAAGCACCGGCGGGGCAATTGTGGTCGACCATGTCCTCAACCAGGGCGCAAACAGCCCGGCCCAGGGCCAGGTCATCCTGTTGTCGCCCCTGGTCCGGCCTCGCGCCTGGGGCTGGTCGCGCCTCAGTTATTACCTGCTCAAGCCGTTCGTGACCGGCATTGCCCGGCGGTTCACCGAGAATTCCACCGACCCGGATTTCCTTCCGTTCCTGCAGGCCGACCCGCTGCAACCGCTGCGCCTGCCCACCGCGTGGGTCGGGGCGCTCGCGCAGTGGATCAAGCGCATAGAGGCGGCGCCGAGCAGCCCGCGCCAGCCGTTGATCGTCCAGGGGCAGGCGGACATGACGGTGGATTGGCGACACAACTTGCAAGTGTTGCAGGCCAAATTCGACCGGCCGCAGGTTCTGATGTTGCCGCAGGGGCGGCATCACCTGGCGAATGAGAGGTTGGCGATGCGTCAGGAAATGTTTGAGTTCTTGAGCAGGCGGATGAGTCGGGTCCGGCGGTGATCGATCTATCGCGTTCGCGAGCAGGCTCGCTCCCACGATGGGTCTGTGCAATCAGTCCCTGTGGGAGCGAGCCTGCTCGCGATAGCGATGTTGAATCCCTACTGTCCTAAGTTCTGCCCCACCGCCAACCCCGCCCGAATCGCCGCCAGCGCCGCCTGGTAATAGGCCTGCCCCTCGGCCGACTCGGCGAAGGTGGCGAATTCTTCCAGCTCGGTGTCGGTCAGGTCACGGTAGACGTACAGCAACGTGTTGTTCAGGTCCGCACCGATCTGGTCCATCAGGCGCTGGCGCTGGCCGTTCAACATGCCTTGAGCCTGCCCGCCGCCCAGCAAGCCTGGAATCATCGAACTCAGGCTGTCGGCCGCCACGCCGGCGATCGCCAGGCTGACTTCGGCGCCGGCTTCACGGGCGGGCAGGGCCTGGGCCAGATGGCCGATGATCAGCAGGCGGTTATCGCTGGCCTGCATCTTAGGCAGGCCCTTGGCGTTCTTCGCCAATTGGTCGCGGCGGGTGGCGAGCAGTTCGGCCGCGACGACTTTGCGGCCCAGGGGCGATTGGAAAAAGGTCAGGGCCGGGTCCGGGTCGGCAAGGTTCTTGCGCAGCTGGGCCTCGGCCCGCTGGTCCATGGCCTGGGGCGCGAACCGTTGGTTGCTGTTGTTCACCAACGCCTGGAATACCGCTGGCGGCAGGCTGTTCTGATAGCGCTGCTGCGCGGCATTCAAGGCGTCATTGAAATGCGCCCGTTGTTCCGGCCAGCCGGCGACCTTATACAACTGGTCGTAGCTGTCTGCCCAGGCGGGCAATACGCAGAACATCAACAGTGAGAAAAGCAAACGGCGCATAGGGACTCCTGTCAGCAGCCGACTATTCTCCGTGGGGTGCGGGAACTTGTCGAGAATTCGTATCAAGTTCGTACGGCGGTGCCACCTGGCGCAGCGAACCCGCTGCGCGGCGCTGTCGGTTTTGCAGGCACAGGAATACTATGCGCGCCATGCAAATACCTTCTGATCATCCGTTGCTGTTACGTATCGTCGACGACCTGGCCGAGCGCGGCTGGTCGCAGCAGAACATCTTCCTGCCGGATGCGCTGACGCGCGCCTTGGCGGCCGAGTGCCGCCAGCGCGCCGCTGAAGGTGAACTGGCCCCGGCCGCCGTTGGACGCGGGCCGTTTTCGGAAATTCGCGAAGGGATCCGTGGCGATCACATCCAGTGGATCGAGCCCGGCCAGGTTGACGCCTGCGACCGTTACCTGGGGTTGATGGACAGCCTGCGCGAGGCCTTGAACCGCGGCCTGTTCCTGGGCCTGGAGGATTTCGAGAGCCACTTCGCCCTGTACCCGCCCGGCGCGTTCTACCTCAAGCACGTCGACCGCTTCCGTGACGATGACCGGCGCATGGTCTCGGCGGTGCTCTATCTCAATGACGCGTGGCTGCCGGAACACGGCGGTCAGTTGCGCATGTACCTGGGCGAAAGTGAGCACGATGTAGTGCCCACCGGTGGCTGCCTGGTGGTGTTTCTCTCGGGGGACATTCCCCATGAAGTGCTGCCGGCGACGCGTGAGCGCTTGTCCTTGACTGGTTGGTTCCGACGCCGCGGCAACGAGTTGTTCTGAGCATGGAAAAAATCCTCGTCAGTCGCTGTCTGCTCGGTCATCGCGTGCGTTACGACGGTGGCGCCAGCGGGCCATTCGATCAGCTCCAGCAATGGCTCGACGAGGGTCGTGTCGTGCCGCTGTGCCCGGAGGTCGCCGGCGGCTTGCCCACGCCCCGGCCGGCGGCGGAGATTCCTGGCGGGCAAGGAGTGAAAGTGCTCGATGGCGACGCGGCGGTCATCACCACCGATGGCGAGGATGTGAGCGCGCAGTTTTTGTCGGGTGCCTATCAAGCGTTGGATTTGGTGCGCGAACACGGCATCCGGATCGCCGTGCTGAAGGCCAACAGCCCCTCCTGCGGCAACCTGCTCACCTATGACGGGACATTCAGCGGTGTGAAAGTCCTCGGCGAGGGCGTGACGGCGGCGTTGCTCAAGCGCCATGGCGTACGGGTGTTCAGCGAGCTGGAGCTGGCGGAAGCGGCGTCGGCGCTAAAAGCGTTGGCCGCGGAATAATTGCGGCGAACCGTTTTTTTGTGGCGAGGGGATTTATCCCCGCTGGGGTGCGAAGCGCCCCCAAAAAAATATCGACCACAGCCGCACATCCAAAAAGCAGGGGGCCGCTTCGCGACCCAACGGGGATAAATGCCCTCACCACAGAAATGACGGTGTCTAAAGCTGCTCGGCCAATAGCTCGATCTGCTCTTGCCGCTCGGCCTGGCTCAAGCGGGGACTGGGGTTGAGCGACGACCACTGCGGATACGCCCGGGCCTTGTTCAATGCTTCGGGCAACCTGCCTTCGCGCCATGTCTTATCGTGGGGCGTGGCGATACGGATACTGTCCATCGCCGCATGACCGCGCTGATTGATCGCTTGCAGCAATTGCCGTTGGCGCAAGGCCAGGAGGCGCAGCACGCTGTCGTCCACGGTCAGTTCGCGCTGGCCCTTGAGCTTGCCCATCAACCGGTTGCCATAGCTGCGGGCGGTTTGCAGCGCACCGCCGGCAATGGCTCCGGCCAGGGCTGCGGCGCCAAGGGTCAACCCTCCCACCAGCAAATCCACGCCCGCACCCGCCGCTGCCCCGGCCGCGATCCCGCCACCGACTCGCACGCCCAATTGCTTGAGGGTGTCGGGATTGAACAGGTCATCGCCCCAGCGACCGTCCAGTAGAGGCAAATCGCTGGCGGCCGCGTCCTGGGCACGGAAAGCGTAAAGCTTGAGCAGCGCTTCAACGCAGCGCTGCTCGCGCTGACGGACGGCGTCGCGCAATTGGCCGATGGCCTGGTGCTCCAGATCCGCATCGCTGGCGACGCTGCGTCGGCAGGCGGCACAGTCGATCAGAAGTTCGGCGATCAGGCGCTTTGCGCTCTGCTGGCGAGCCTGGCGCTGGGCCTGTTGATCATCGATCAGTCGCTCCAGCTGTTCGCGAGCGTTTTCCAGCAACAGCGCAAGGCTTTCGTACAGACGTCGTTCGCCGTCTTCCGGCGGGGCGACGCTGTCGAAGCGCACCAGCGCATGCAGGCCCAATCGCGCCAGGGCTTCGCGCCACTCAGGTTCGCGATGCTGGGCGCTGCTGACGAAGTTGAGCACCGGTAGCAGCGGTTTGCCGCAACTGGCGAGGACTTCCAACTCATCGCGGTATTTGGCCAGCACTGGCTCGCGGGCATCAATGACATACAGTCCGGCATCGCTGGCGAGCAACTGCCGCAGCACCTTGGCTTCCTGCTCAAAGCGTTGCCGGGCCTCACTGCCATCGAGGAAGCGCGCCAGGCGTGCCGGGCCGTCCAGGCGTTCGCCCGGCCGCTCCAGGCGTTCCAGGTAATCGAGCAGGGCGATGGCGTCTTCCAGCCCCGGCGTGTCGTACAGTTCCAGCAGCGCCTGGCCATCCACCGACAGGCGAGCCCCTTCGACGTGACGGGTGGTGCTCGGGCGATGGGACACCTCGCCGAAGCCGACGTCGCGGGTCAGGGTGCGCAGCAAGGAGGTCTTGCCGACATTGGTGTGGCCGACCACCGCGAGCTTCAGGGGCTTGATGGATTCAGTCATGGCCGGTCTCCAGCCAGTTCATCGGGGCGCAATCGGCGAACGGCAACTCCAACTGTTGCAGCGCGTTATGCCAATCACCCAGGCGCTCGCCGTCCAGCGCTTCGCCGGGTGGCGCCTGCAATAACCAGATACGGGTAGCGCTGGCGCTGCGGGCCAGCTCGGCAATCAACGCTAGGCTTCCACGGTCCGGCGAACGCCGGGGGTCGCAGGCAATCGCCAGGCGCGCGGGTGGGAAACGCGACAGTTGTTCCAAGAGTCTGTGGCGGGACTCGCGGCTGTCGAGGATGCCGGCGTTTTTAACGGAGTCGGGCAGCTTGGGCGGCCAGGGACGTTCGTCCAGCTCGATCGCCACCAGCAACGCGCCGTCACTTTCCATTGCCCCGACGGCGCTGTCGATTCTGTGCAACTGTGCGGGCGCGGCATCGTTGACCCCCAGGCGCTCGCTGCTGGGCATCAACCGCTCGCGCAACTGCGCGTAACCGGGCAGGTTCAAGTCCAGGCGAAGTCTGGCGCGGCCACGACGCCATCGCCACAGGCACAGCAGCGTCAGGCACAGGCGCGGCAGCACGCCGTAGACCAGCAAGACGCCGACCAACCACCCGGCCCAGGCCTGGCGGGCGCTCTCGATATCCAACGCGGCGTCACCGCTGGCGCGGATCATCTCGACGGTCGGCACGCTGAAGCCCAGCAGGGCGGGCAGCGCACCGAGGGCCTGGGTCATGGCGACAAAGGTATCGCCGCCCAGAATCGTGGTTTCCCAGACGAAGCCATAACGCCGGGTCGCCATCAGCATCAGTACGATGACCAGCGCGCTGAGCATCGCCAGTAGCCACAAGCCGTTGACCAGCACGCCGAGCGCCCAGCGATTGAGCCGGTGCCGTTGCAACAACAGCAGCAGGGCTGGCGCCAGTTGGGCAGCCTTGGCATCGCGCGCCAGTTTTTCGCTGAGCCACAGCCAAAGGCGTCCCAGCGTGGCGCCTTGCTCCCCAGCGAACAGCAGGCCCAGGAGCCAGCCAATGAGCAGGAGCAGGTTCAGCCCCAACAGGCTGCCCAAGGCCCAGAAAACGTTGACCGGCGCGCGTCCATCGCCGAGGGCGGCGAAGCCCAGGCCGGCGCCGCTGGCGATGGCGAGCACCGCCAACGCCATCAGCGCCAGCCGCGCTCCCTGCAGCCAGTGGCGCAGGGCTTGAGCAAGGCCGTCGCGGTCGGCCAGCCAGCGGGCGCGGTGGCGGATGCGGGTGGATAGATCGCCTCCTGCCGCGCGGGCCAGGCGATTGGCTTCCTGGTCCTCGAGCGGGCCGGCGTGTTCTTCACGCAGGCGTATCGTCTCGGTCAACCAGAGGTTCTGCAGTTCTGTCACGGGCGCTTCCGTTGCTCGAATGAGCAAAGAGCATAACCGCTGTGGCGCCAGTCCGGGCCTCTGGTATTCTCGCCCTCATGAAAAAAACTCTTCCCTTAAGCCTGATCGCAGCCCTCGGTGAAAACCGTGTGATCGGCATCGACAACACCATGCCCTGGCACTTGCCGGGGGATTTCAAATATTTCAAGGCCACCACTCTGGGCAAGCCGATCATCATGGGCCGCAAGACCTGGGACTCCCTCGGTCGACCGCTGCCGGGTCGCTTGAATATCGTGGTGAGCCGCCAACCCGGCCTGGTTTTGGAAGGCGCGCAGGTTTATTCCACGCTTGAAGCCGCAGTGGAACGGGCCGAAGCCTGGGCGCTGGAACAAGGCGTGGACGAGCTGATGCTGATCGGCGGTGCCCAGCTCTATGCCCAGGCATTGGATCAGGCGGATCGGCTGTACCTGACCCGCGTGGCGCTGAGCCCGGAAGGGGATGCTTGGTTCCCGGCGTTTGATTCGAACCAGTGGAAGCTGGTTTCGAACCAGCCGAATCCGGCCGAAGGGGACAAGCCGGCCTACAGTTTCGAAGTCTGGGAAAAACGCTGAAGCATCGCGAGCAAGCTTGCTCGCGATAGCCGATTTAACAGGCCCCCCGTCAAGCCTGCGCCAACTCCCCATGCTCGTCGGCATCGAGCAGTGCTTTGTCAGTCTGCTGCATCACCTGGCTGGTAATCGCCCCCGCAGTGATCGAGCCACTGACATTCAATGCAGTGCGGCCCATGTCGATCAGCGGCTCCACCGAAATAAGCAGCGCCACCAGCGAGACCGGCAAACCCATGGCCGGCAGCACGATCAGCGCGGCGAACGTCGCGCCACCACCGACTCCTGCCACGCCCGCCGAACTCAAGGTCACGATGGCGACCAGCGTTGCGATCCACACCGGATCCAGCGGGTTGATGCCCACGGTGGGCGCGACCATCACCGCCAGCATCGCCGGATACAGCCCAGCACAACCGTTCTGGCCGATGGTGGCGCCGAACGAGGCGCTGAAGCTGGCGATCGCCCGGGGAATGCCGAGGCGACTGGTCTGGGCCTCGATGCTCAACGGAATGGTCGCGGCGCTGGAACGGCTGGTGAAGGCGAACGTCAACACCGGCCAGATCTTGCGGAAGAAACGCAGCGGGTTGATCCCGGCGGCCGACACCAGCAGGCCATGGACCACGAACATCAAGCCCAGCCCCAGGTACGACACCACTACGAAACTACCGAGCTTGATGATGTCCTGCAGATTCGAGCCGGCGACCACCTTCGTCATCAGCGCCAGCACGCCGTATGGCGTGAGCTTCATCACCAGGCGCACCAGGCGCGTCACCCAGCTTTGCAGGGTGTCGATGGCGTCGATCACCTTCTGGCCTTTCTCGGCGTCATCCTTGAGCAACTGCAACGCGGCGACACCGAGGAACGCCGCGAAAATCACCACGCTGATGATCGACGTCGGCTTCGCCCGGGCGAGGTCGGCAAAAGGATTCTGTGGAATGAACGAAAGCAGCAGCTGCGGAATGTTCAGGTTGGCGACCTTTGCGGCGTAGTCGCCCTGGATCACTTGCAGGCGCGCCAGTTCCTGGGTGCCGGCCACCAGGCCCTCGGCGGTGAGGCCGAACAGGTTGGTCAGGCCGATGCCGTTCAGCGCCGCGATGGCGGTGGTGAACAGCAGCGTACCGATGGTCAGGAAGCTGATCTTGCCCAGGGACGCGGCATTGTGCAGGCGGGCCACGGCGCTGAGGATCGAGGCGAAGACCAGCGGGATCACGATCATCTGCAGCAACTGCACATAGCCATTGCCCACGAGGTCGAACCAACCGATCGACGCTTTGAGCACGGGATTCGCTGCCCCATAAATCGTATGCAGGGCGATACCGAACACCACGCCCAGCGCCAGCGCCAGCAAGACCTTTTTGGCCAGGCTCCAGGTGCTGTGGCGGGTTTGCGCCAGGCCGAACAGCAGGCCAATGAACACCAGCAGATTGAGTATCAGCGGCACATTCATGAAAAGCTCCGATAAGACTTTGCCAGTCGCCACGAGCCGCGACTGTGAGCCGGAAAGCCTAACAGTCTGATATCTAAAGAATTAATACTAAAAAAGAATGATTACTGTCGCTTCTGGAATAAGGCGCTGGCGCCCACGGACATGCCGCTGCCGTTATCGGGACGCAAGCGGTCGCCCACAGGCGGGATCCGTCACAGGCATTTGTTAGCGTCGAACTCTTACAAACTGGGAGTAAACGCCGATGAAGCTCGTACCGCACCTGCTCGCTGTCGCTCTAGGCTTGGGCCTCGTCGGCCAAGCGCTCGCCACCGATCTCAAGCACTGGCCGACGGAACAGGCCAAGGCGCTGGAAGCGATGATCGCGGCCAACGCCAACAAGGTAACTACGCGGTCTTTGACATGGACAACACCAGCTACCGCTACGACCTGGAGGAGTCGCTGTTGCCGTTCATGGAGAACAAGGGCCTCATCAGCCGTGAAACCCTGGACCCATCCCTGAAGCTGATGCCGTTCAAGGATACGGCTGAACACAAGGAAAGCCTCTTCAGCTATTACTACCGCCTGTGCGAACTGGACGACATGGTTTGCTACCCGTGGGTGGCCCAGGTGTTCTCTGGGTTCACGCTCAAGGAGCTGAAGGGTTATGTCGATGAATTGATGGCTTCAGGCAAACCGGTGCCGACCACCTATTACGATGGCGACAAGGTGGTCCAGTACAACGTCAACCCGCCGAAAATCTTCACCGGCCAGACCGAGCTGTACAACAAACTGATGGAAAACGGTATCGAGGTCTACGTCATGACCGCGGCTTCCGAAGAGCTGGTGCGCATGGTCGCGGCCGATCCGAAGTACGGCTACAACCTCAAGCCGCAGAACGTGATCGGCGTGACCACGCTGCTCAAGGACCGCAAGACCGGCGAGCTGACCACCGCGCGCAAACAGATCACAAACGGCAAATACGACGAGAAGGCCAACCTGGGCCTGGAGTACACCCCCTACCTCTGGACCCCGGCGACCTGGATGGCCGGCAAGCATGCGGCGATCCTGACCTACATCGACGAATGGAAAAAACCCGTACTCGTCGCCGGCGATACGCCGAGCAGCGACGGCTACATGTTGTTCCACGATGTGGACGTGGCCAAGGGCGGCATCCACCTGTGGGTCAACCGCAAGGACAAGTACATGACCCAGATCAACGGCATGATGGCCAAGCACGCCGCCGCCCAGGCCAAGGAAGGATTGCCGGTGACGGCTGACAAGAACTGGGTGATCGTCAAGCCCGAGGACATTCAGTAACCCGTCCCCCACACTGATACCAAGTAACCCTGTGGCGAGGGAGCACTTGGCCCAAAAGGGTCAGACTGAAGCCCAAAAAATGCCCCGCGCTTGGCGGGGCATTTTGTTCGAAGCTAGGACGCTTATAACCCGTCAAGCATCGCCTTGTTGCGCACCGCACCTTTGTCGGCGCTGGTGGCGAGGAGGGCGTAGGCCTTTAGGGCGGTGGTGACTTTGCGCGGACGCACTTCCACCGGCTTCCAGCCTTTCTTGTCCTGCTCGACGCGGCGTTCGGCCAATTCTTCGTCGCTGATCAGCAGGTTGATCGAGCGGTTGGGAATGTCGATCAATACCTTGTCGCCATCGCGCACCAGGCCAATGGCGCCGCCAGCCGCCGCTTCCGGCGAAGCGTGGCCAATGGACAGGCCAGAGGTGCCGCCAGAGAACCGCCCGTCCGTCAGCAGCGCGCAGGCTTTGCCCAGGCCTTTGGACTTCAGGTAGGACGTCGGGTAGAGCATTTCCTGCATGCCCGGGCCGCCTTTCGGGCCTTCGTAGCGAATGATCACGATATCGCCGGCCTTCACTTCATCGGCAAGGATGCCGCGCACGGCGCTGTCCTGGCTTTCGAAGATCTTGGCGTTGCCTTCGAATACATGGATCGACTCGTCGACGCCGGCGGTTTTTACCACACAGCCGTCCAGGGCAATGTTGCCGTACAACACAGCCAGGCCGCCTTCCTTGGAGTAGGCGTGCTCGACGCTGCGGATGCAGCCGTTTTCACGGTCGTCATCCAGGGTTTCCCAGCGAGTCGATTGGCTGAAGGCAGTTTGGGTCGGGATGCCCGCCGGACCGGCCTTGAAGAAGTGATGCACGGCTTCGTCGGTGGTCTGGGTGATGTCCCACTTGGCGATGGCCTCGGCCATGGTCTTGCTGTGTACCGTTGGCAGGTCGGTATGCAACAGACCGCCTCGGGCCAGGGAGCCGAGGATGCTGAAGATGCCGCCGGCGCGGTGCACGTCTTCCATATGGTACTTCTGGATGTTCGGCGCGACTTTGCACAGCTGCGGTACGTGACGGGACAGGCGGTCGATGTCGCGCAGATCGAAGTCGATCTCGGCTTCCTGAGCGGCAGCGAGCAAGTGCAGGATGGTGTTGGTGGAACCGCCCATGGCGATGTCCAGCGTCATGGCATTCTCGAACGCCTTGAAGTTGGCAATGTTGCGTGGCAGCACCGATTCATCGTTTTCGCCGTAGTAACGCTTGCACAGCTCGACGATGGTCCGGCCGGCCTGCAGGAACAGTTGCTCGCGGTCGCTGTGGGTGGCCAGGGTCGAACCGTTGCCTGGCAATGCCAGGCCCAGGGCTTCGGTCAGGCAGTTCATCGAGTTGGCGGTGAACATGCCGGAGCACGAACCGCAGGTCGGACAGGCGCTGCGCTCGTACTCGGCGACCTTCTCGTCAGAAGCGCTGGAGTCGGCGGCGATTACCATCGCGTCCACCAGGTCGAGGCCGTGGCTGGCGAGCTTGGTCTTGCCGGCTTCCATCGGGCCGCCGGAAACGAAGATTACCGGGATGTTCAGGCGCAGTGCGGCCATGAGCATGCCGGGGGTGATCTTGTCGCAGTTGGAGATACAGACGATGGCGTCGGCACAGTGGGCGTTGACCATGTACTCGACCGAGTCGGCGATGATCTCGCGACTGGGCAGCGAATAAAGCATGCCGTCGTGGCCCATCGCGATGCCGTCGTCCACGGCGATGGTGTTGAATTCCTTGGCAACACCGCCGGCACGTTCGATTTCACGGGCAACCAATTGGCCCAGGTCCTTGAGGTGGACGTGACCCGGTACGAACTGGGTGAAAGAGTTGGCAATGGCGATGATCGGCTTCTTGAAGTCGTCATCCTTCATCCCCGTGGCGCGCCACAATGCACGGGCGCCGGCCATGTTGCGGCCATGGGTGGATGTTTTCGAACGGTAATCAGGCATGGAGCACTCCGGGCGGCTAATCAGGTACTTATCAGGTATCAATGGGGAGTGAGCTTCTGTCGACGTCTGGAACACTCGGGATTGGCGGTGTGTCCGGAAGTGGCCGATGACTTTGCAGGATCGCTGCGTGCCTCAGCATGAGCTCATAAACCCGCCGGGGATGAATGGCGATGAATGCCCCGATTCTACACCGCTGGCGCCAGGATGAAATGACGCAAAGCGCCGATCTGTCGCCAATCTCACGCTCGGGATGACGACTGGCAGCGTTCAGCCGGGCAATAACCTTCGGTGACGAAGCCTGACCAGCGTGTTGAGCGTCATGCCAAGGAGGCTGAACGCGGTCAGGCATAGCGCAAGCGTGAAAGGCAAGGGTAAGGGAGAGAGGCTGATTCCGGCGCTGGCCAGGCCGCCCGTGATGAAGATCAGCACGCTGCCCGCCGATGCGGAGGTACCCGCTTGCTCCGCAAAGGTGTTCATCGCCCGGGTATGGGCGGCCGCGCGCGCAATCGTTGTGCCAGTGGTGCATACAACCATGGGCAGCAGAACGGTCGTGATGGACAGGCCAATGATGTAGAAAAGCACCAGCATCGATAGACCCGCCGTCAGGATCAGGCTCAGGCCGGTGATGATCTGGGTGTGCGAGTCGATTCGGTTGTCGAGTACGGTCGCGAATGCGCCGCCGCCGATATAGGCCAGCCCGTAGCCCAGGAGCATCACTGAGAAAGCCTGCTGCGAGAGCTGCAATTGGTCGATGAAGATCAATGGCGAAATGACAATGAATGAAAAATGACAGGAAAACGCAAGTGCCGAAATCAGCCAATAGGCCATGAAGCTGAAATGACCGCAGACTCTGCGATAAGACGCAAAGAAGTTCATCCGCGTGGATCGGCAGTTTTGGGCCGGGCCTTCAAGTAAAAGACAGGCGCCGGCAAATGCGCCGATTGCCAGTACGATGAACACCAGAAAACTGCCGCGCCACCCCATCCAACCTTGTAGGCCAGTGCCGGCCAGTGGCGAGATGGAAATAAAGACGCCGCCGCAGGTGACCAGAAAGATACGCAGCCGCTGCTGTTGCGTTCCGGTAAACAGGTCCTGGACCAGTGCCTGGGAGAGCACAAAGCAACCGCACCCCAACGCCTGGATGATCCGAAAAACCAGGAACAGCCGGAAGTCGTCAGTCAAGGTGCACCCCGCTGCGCCGACAACCGAGACGGCGATGCCGACCAACAACAGTGTCTTGCGGCCCATGGCATCGGAAAGCGGGCCAATCAATAGCTGTGAGAGCGCAATGCCTACGGCAAACAGGCTGACAGACAGGGCAATGTCTGAGGATGAGTTGCGAAAGTGCCCAGCCAGCGCCGGAAACGAAGGCAGTACAACATCGATCGGAAACACGCCAAGCAGCGTCAACATCGTCAGGAGCCCGACGATGGCTGGCTTGTCCACAGATGGACGACTGGATAGGTCAGCCATCAAGGAACCCCGCCTCGCAAAAGAGCGCTCGGTTGTGGTCATTGTCAAAAAAACCGGCTCGTTGCATGGCCGCGAATGTCGATACCGCACCTGAGCGAACCCGTGCGGCATGGGCATGTGGCGGCACGATGTCGGCAACGACCTGAAGGGATGCCGTCTCGTCGAAGCCCACGCTGGCGAGGCTGCCCATCAACCAGGGGATATCCGGTTCGAAATAGAGCCCGATGATCTCCAACAGCAGCCTCGCCGCCCACTCGTGTTGTGTTGCGTCGAGAATCGGCCAGAGGTAGCCGAAGACCTCGCTGAAGTATCGGCTGTGGCGCGCTTCGTCCTGCAGATGAGTTTTGAACATGCGGTAGACCGTACAGACCAAGGTTTTCCGGGGGAGGGTGAGCAGCTCCCGGGCAATGATCGTTTCGGAGACAAACCCCAACAGGAACCACGCGAGGGGGCGGTCTGGGGGTGGGCATTTTTGGATCACGCCCAACAGCCGACCGATTCGCCTGGCCGGAGGGCGATCCTGGATGCCGTACAAGGCAGCGATCTGTTCAGCCACCTCGTTGGAAAACAGTGCGTGGTAGCCCTCGTCCGTATACAGCTGCAGGGCCGCGGTTTTCATTTCGGTCGGAATCGGCACGGCCAGTTCGCCATGGACCAGTGCCTCCACGGAGCGGTTGACGATCCGGTGTTCCAGCATCGTCGTGTAATCGAGGAAGTACACCAGGTGATTGGCCGCCAGCCGTTGGGCAACGGATTGACCTGCGTGTATGACCAACGGGTGTTCGACATAGGGAATGAAGGCTGGTGGAAACCAGTGCCGGCTCGATAACTGTCGCTCCAGATCGTCAGGCAGGCGATAGTCGTCCTTACCTGCTCGTACGGCGGCTTTGCGATTCCAGTCGGCCAAGGAGTAAAGCGGTGGCTGGACAAAGGTCTGCTCGCTCATGGCGCAGCGTCCTGTTCGTCGAGCAACGATATCAACTCGCGGCAGTGGACCTGGCCGTCACCGTGGCCGCAGCCGACAAAGAACAACGGTTGTTCGGGGGTTCCCTCAAGGCCGAGCAAGTGCTCCACCTGGCAGTCGGCCAAGGCCCCTGTCAGCCATGTATCGAGGCCCATGGCGGTGGCTACCATCAGGAAGCTCTGGGAGACATGGCCGGTCTCGACAAAAGCCATCCGATAGGCGCGCGAATGTTCGTACTTCCACCAGAGCTTGTCGAAGCGCGAAGTAATGAACAGCCCGAACGGCAGGTTGTTGATGAAATGCTGGCCGCACAGCAGCTGGCCCAGGGATTCATCCGGCAGCGTCCGGATCAGGCTGACCGAATGTTCGTCCGGGTGATAGGCATAGAGGCCCGCATCAAGTCCCGTGACGTTACGCACGTACAAATAACCTTCGCAGGCATTAAGACCACCACCCGAGGGGCTGCTTCTTCGCGCGGCGAACCGTTCGAGAGGGCATGATCGTTCGTTCAGGTAACCCAAGGCCAGGTAAAGGAGAGTGCTGACCTGAGCAATGGAAATGGCGCGATTGTCGAATGAGCGGGAGGTGCTTCGGCTGACGAGCGTCCGTACCAGCGACACCTCTTTGAGTTCATCCCATGAAGGGCGCTCAAGGACGGTTCGCCCGACGGGACAGGGTGTTGTCCTGGCTGGGGGCGCGGGAGAGGAGAGGACTTCGGCGCAATGGTGCAGGTAAAGCGTCGCCCATTCGTCCACATCCTGGGGGACGCTCTCGCAGGGAATGTTTTTTGTTCCGATATGAAAGATCCTGGAGAGTTCGTCCCACTTCCAGTCAATATTCTTAGTCCGACCCTCGACCAATATATCGACTTTGGCAAATTCCCTGTCGATGGGGTTTGAACGATCGAATCGTGAAGGGTCGTTTATAAGTTGCGCCAGTCTGGTTGCGTAATAGATGTCCAGTTCGAACTGGGTGTGTTGTTCATAATTCCATACGACTTGATGGGGTGGGCGCGCCAATATGAACAGGCAAGGGTTTATTTGCATGGCATCGTTTCCGCTGTGGCGAAGAGAAAGAAGGGGGCGAGGCGCCGGCAACCGCGTCCCCGTCGTCTTGCTTAGCGGGCTTTAGGCGTCACCAAGCCTGCCAGGTTGGCGATTTTGCTGACTTCGAGGGTAATTGTTTTCATGACGAAACTCCTTGTTCGTTAAGTGTTGTTTTTTACTATGGGTTGTCACTTCCGGTGTGACAGCTCAATCATAGTTTCTAACGAATGCATGGCAAGCAAATATCAGGTAGGACGGCTCCAGTAATTGCGTGGGATAGTTCATACAAGATCCACTAATACAATTATTTGCTTCCTGAAGGGGGTAACTTTTCTTACGACCAAAAAAAACGCAGCCTGGGCTGCGTGGGGACGTTCTAATTGTTGCAGGCTGGGCGCAGCAGCGGCTACGCCCAACAAGGCCTTAGCTGTTGGGCAGCAGACGGCAGGTAATGCTCTTAATGTAGCGCGTTTCGGCGATTGCCGGATGCACCGGATGGTCTGGGCCTTGGCCGCCGCGTTCGAGCAATTGGATGTTGCGGTCCAGGTGACGGGCGCTGGTCAGCAGGATGTTTTGCAGGTCGTCCTCGGGCAAGTGCATCGAGCACGAAGCGCTGACCAGGATGCCGTCCTTGCTGAGCAGGCGCATGGCTTGCTCGTTGAGGCGTCGGTAGGCGCCTTCGCCGTTCTTCAGATCCTTCTTGCGCTTGATGAAGGCGGGCGGGTCGGCCACGATGACGTCGAAACGCTCCTCGCCGGCCTTGAGCTCCTTCAAGGCTTCGAATACATCGCCTTCGATGCAGGTCAGCCGTTCGGCGAAGCCGTTCAGGGCAGCGTTGCGCTCCACGCCGTCAAGGGCGAATGCCGATGCGTCGACGCAGAAGACTTCGCTGGCCCCGAACGCGGCGGCTTGCACGCCCCAGCCGCCAATATAGCTGAACAGGTCCAGCACGCGCTTGCCCTTGGCATACGGCGCCAGGCGCGCGCGGTTCATGCGATGGTCATAGAACCAGCCGGTCTTCTGGCCTTCCATCACCGGGGCTTCGAACTTCACGCCGTTCTCTTCCAGGGCGACCCATTCCGGTACCAGGCCGAACACAGTCTCGACGTAGCGTTCGAGGCCTTCGGCGTCACGGGCCGCGGAGTCGTTCTTGAACAGGATGCCGCTGGGCTTGAGGACCTGGGTCAGGGCGGCGATCACGTCGTCTTTATGGGCTTCCATGGTGGCGGAAGCGATCTGGACCACCAGGATGTCGCCGAAACGGTCGACCACCAGCCCCGGCAGCAAATCGGAATCACCATAGACCAAGCGATAGAACGGCTTGTCGAACAGGCGCTCGCGCAGGGACAACGCCACGTTGAGGCGATGCACCAGCAGGGATTTGTCCAGGGGCAGCTTCACGTCACGGGACAGCAATCGGGCGCAGATCAGGTTGTTGGGGCTCATCGCGACGATGCCCAGCGGCTTGCCGCCCGCAGCCTCCAGGATGGCCTGGTCGCCAGCCTTGAAACCGTGCAGCGGGGTGGCGGCTACGTCGATTTCGTTACTGTAGACCCACAAATGGCCGGCGCGCAGGCGACGGTCGGCGTTGGCTTTGAGGCGCAGGCTAGGCAGGGACATGACGTCGCTCCGGAAAAAAGAGCGGGAGTATACCGTGTTGCAACCGTTGCGGGGCTTATGCTGGACATGCGGCGAAGGAGCGCGCTCGCCTCGCCGCAATGTAACGGCTTCAGGCGGACAGCGCGCTGATCAGCTCGCGGTTGAAAGCAGGAATGTCATCAGGCTGGCGGCTGCTGATCAGTTTGCCATCCTTGACCACTTCCTGATCGACCCAGTTCGCGCCGGCATTGGTCAAATCATCCTTGAGGGTCTTGTAGCTGGTCATTGTCTTGCCTTTGACCAGCCCGCTCGACACCAGCAACCAGCCGCCATGGCAAATCACTGCGATGGGCTTGCCGGCCGCCTCGAAGCCCTTGACCAGGTTCTGGGCGTCGGGGTCGATGCGGATCGTGTCGGAGTTCTGTACCCCGCCGGGCAGCACCACGGCATCGTATTGCTCGACATTGGCGGCCTTGAACGTCAGGTCGACCTGGAAATCGTCGGCCGGCTGGTCATGGTTCCACCCTTTGACCTGGCCTTCGCTGGCCGAAACGATTTCCACCTTGGCCCCGGCCTGCTCCAGCGCCTGCTTGGGACCGGTCAGTTCGGCCTGTTCAAAACCATTTGTCACCAGGATGGCCACGCGTTTGTCATTCAGGGAGCCGGGCATGAAAAATCTCCTCAAGCTGAGTGGGTGAGCTGCCGACCTAAGCCGGTAAGCAGGCTTGGTTGTCGGTCCTACAAAATCCGAAGCCGAGGCTTGAATGAAAGTTCCGCCGGTCTACCCGGCGGTGTGCCGGATTTATCTTTAAGGGTTAGAATCCCCGCCTGGCCCAGAGCGCGTACCCATGTCCAAAGAGCTTTCCACCGAACAGATCCAACAGTCCCTGCAAGGGATCAGCGTCCCGCCGCAGCCGCAAATCATGGTGGATCTGCAGATGGAGCAGTACATGCCCGATCCGGACCTGGAGACCATCGCCAAGCTGATTTCCCAGGATCCGGGCCTCTCCGGGGCCTTGCTCAAGATCGTCAATTCGCCGTATTACGGCTTGAGCAACAAGATCACCTCGATCCAGCGCGCGGTGAACCTGCTGGGCAGCCGTTCGATCATCAACCTGATCAATGCCCAATCGATCAAGGGAGAGTTGCACGACGACACCATCGTGACCTTGAATCGTTTCTGGGACACCGCCCAGGACGTGGCGATGACCTGCCTGACCCTGGCCAAGCGCCTCGGTATGCAGAATGGTGACGAAGCCTACGCCCTCGGGCTGTTCCACGACTGTGGCGTGCCGCTGATGCTCAAGCAGTTCCCAACCTACATGAGCGTGCTGGAGGAGGCCTACGCCAACGCCAGTGCCGAATGCCGGGTGGTGGACACCGAAAACCGTGTGTTCAATACCAACCATGCCGTGGTCGGTTACTACACCTCCAAGTCCTGGCGCCTGCCGGACCATGTCAGCCAGGCCATCGCCAATCATCACAACGCCCTGGCGATCTTCAGCGACGAAAATGCGCGCAATAACTGCCCGCTGAAAAATCTGCTGGCGATCCTGAAGATGTCGGAAAACATCTGCGCGTCCCACCGCGTGCTGGGTAACCAGGCCGACGATCACGAGTGGGAATGCGTCGGACCGCTGGTGCTCGACTATATCGGGTTGTCGGAATATGACTTCCAGACCCAGAAACAGGAAATACGCGACCTGGCCAGTCGTTGAATGCCAGTCTTCGCCTGATTCGAGAACCCCATGCCAGAACTGCCGGAAGTCGAAACCACTCGCCGCGGAATCGCGCCACACCTCGAGGGGCAGCGGGTCAGCCGCGTGGTGGTGCGCGATCACCGCTTGCGCTGGCCGATTCCTGAAGACCTCGATGTGCGCCTCTCGGGGCAACGCATCGTTCAAGTGGAACGGCGGGCCAAGTATTTGCTGATCAACGCCGAAGTCGGCACGTTGATCAGTCATCTGGGCATGTCCGGCAATTTGCGGCTGGTTGAAACCGGCATGCCCGCCGCGAGGCATGAGCATGTCGATATCGAACTGGAGTCGGGCCTGGCTCTGCGCTACACCGACCCTCGTCGCTTCGGCGCGATGCTCTGGAGTCTTGATCCGCTCAACCACGAACTCCTGATCCGCCTTGGGCCTGAGCCGCTGACCGATCTGTTCGACGGCGAACGGCTTTTCCAGCTTTCCCGCGGCCGCTCGATGGCGGTCAAGCCGTTCATTATGGATAACGCGATCGTCGTGGGCGTGGGCAATATTTATGCGACGGAAGCGCTGTTCGCCGCCGGAATCGACCCGCGCCGCGAAGCGGGGGGCATTTCCCGGGCGCGCTATTTGAAACTGGCGATCGAGATCAAGCGCATCCTCGCCCATGCCATCGAGCGCGGCGGGACCACGCTGCGGGATTTCATTGGCGGCGACGGCCAGCCTGGGTATTTCCAGCAGGAATTGTTCGTGTACGGACGAGGCGGGCAGACGTGCAAGATGTGCGGCACGGGGCTGCGGGAGATCCGCCTGGGGCAGCGAGCGAGTGTCTGGTGTCCACGCTGCCAGAGTTGATTCGTCCTACGGTCTATAGTCAGTAGTCATATTGATTTAGCCGAAGGATCGCACCCATGAGTCTGATTCGACCTGTCGTTCTGGCGCTCTCGCTGAGTGTCGGTTTGCCTGTATTCGCAAACACCGAAAGCGGTGATCCGCGCTACACCATCCAGAACCCACCGGCCTACGCCATGATCGGCGACTTGCTGATCGCGCGACCGCTGCTGCTCGCTGCCACTGTGATCGGCGCCGGCGCGTTTGTCGTTTCGTTACCCTTTACCGCGCTGGGCGGCGGCGTGGGCGATGCGGGCAAGGCGTTGGTGGTGGACCCGGCGAAGGCCACATTCGTGCGATGCCTGGGGTGTATCGGTGAGGGGTTCGAGCGGCAGGAGTGAATCGTCACTTGTGTGCATTTGTGGTGTGGCTGATGGCCCTGTCGCGAGCAGGTTCGCTTCCACAGAGATTCGCTGTGTGGCAGAAATAAATCACTTGCTCGCGATAGGGCCGGCAAGGCCGCTCAAGCCTTGCCAGTAATCCTGCGATATTTCGCCATCAGCTGTTCTTCCGTCTCCGGATGAGCCTCGTCCAGCGGGATGCAATCCACCGGGCAGACTTGCTGGCACTGGGGTTCGTCGTAATGGCCGACGCACTGGGTGCACAGGTTCGGGTCGATGACGTAGATCTCTTCGCCTTGGGAAATGGCCTCGTTCGGGCACTCGGGTTCGCAGACGTCGCAGTTGATGCAGTCGTCGGTGATGATAAGGGACATGCAGACTCCGGCCGGGGCGTAGGGCCCGGGCAGTTGAAAACGAATAGACGCAATTGTGCCGCAATCACGCGCGCAGTGCACGCGGGCGCGATGGACTGCGCACGCATGACTGTCGAGCCGCGTTAGGGATCGTCGCCCGGAGGGGTTATTTCTTGAAGCGCAGGGTCAGCGCGTCGGCCACCGCCGGGTGGACGAACTTGGTGATATCGCCGCCCAGGGCCGCGATTTCTCGCACCAGCGTCGAAGAAATGAAGGAATAGCGTTCCGACGGCGTCAGGAAAAGACTCTCGACGTCCGGCGCCAGCTGGCGATTCATGTTCGCCAACTGGAACTCGTACTCGAAATCCGAGACCGCTCGCAGGCCACGAAGGAACACGTTGGCGTTCTTTTCCTTGGCAAAATGCGCGAGCAGGGTCGAGAAACCGACCACTTCCACGTTGGGCAGGTGCTTGGTGACCTCGCGGGCCAGCTCCACTCGTTGTTCCAGCGGGAACAGCGGGTTTTTCTTCGGGCTGGCGGCGACGGCGATGATCACATGGTCGAACAGGCGCGAGGCGCGTTCGACCAGATCGCCATGGCCCTTGGTAATAGGGTCGAAGGTACCTGGGTACAACACTCGGTTCATCGCGTCGTCCTGGCGGGAGTCCGTTGGGGAGTCGGATGGTATCGCAGCCATCTCGGCCGGCCAAGTCGGCTGTTGGCGAAGAAAGCACTATAGACGCTGCGAATAATCCATGTTTTCAAGGTTTTTCCAGACGTTCAACCAGGGATGTCGCCAGTTGTGCCGTCAATCCATACACCGACAATTGCGGGTTGGCGCCGATGCTGGTGGGGAACAGCGAGCCGTCGTGAATGGAGAGATTGCCCAATTGATGATGTCGGCCGAGGCTGTCTGTCACGGCAGCCTTCGGATCTTCTCCCATGGCGCAGCCGCCCATGACATGGGCACTGCCCAGGCGCGTGCGGTACAGGACCATATCAAGCCCGTCGATCATTTCGCGGGCCTGCGCCAGGGTTTTCACATAATGGGCATCGCTGTGCAGGGGCATCACGGCCCGGGCGCCTCCGGCGAACTGGATTTCGGCCATGCTGTGAAATGCCCGGCGCAGGCCATCCCAGGCGTAGGGCGACAGCTGATAGTCGAGCACTGGCGTGCCGTCGCTGCGCAATTCGACGCTGCCGCCGGGGCTATCCGGATGGAAGCCGTCACGCAGCAACGCCAGCATGGCATGGGTATGGGGCAGGTGAGCCATGTGCGCCGCATTTTCGCCGCCGAAGCCACCCAGCAGCGTGGCGGCAAGGGCGGGATGTAATGGCGGCACTTCCAGCTTGTACGACATCCTGCCGCTGACGCCGTCCTGCCATTGGAAATGATCCGAATAAATCGACTGCGGAGCGCCGTAGAACGGGTTGATCACTTCATCGAACTGGCCGGCCGACATGTTCACGAGGTGCAGGAACGTGCGCTGGCCCAGCCGTCCGTGCGGGTCCGGTGCCTCGGAGCGCAACAGCAGGGCAGGGCTGTTGATACCGCCGCCGGCCAATACATAATGCCGCGCCTTGATCGTGATGCGCCGCCCGGTCGGTGCCACGCAATGCTCGTCCATGGCCAGGCAATCCAAGCCGACGACCGCATCGTTTTTGATGACCAGACGCTCAGCCCTCGCGAGGTAAAGCAGCGCGCCGCCCTTGTCCAGCGTGGCGGGTATGGTGGTGACGAGCATCGATTGCTTGGCGTTGGTCGGGCAGCCCATGCCGCAGTATCCCAGGTTCCAGCAACCTCGCACGTTGCGTGGGATGACATGCCAGGCGTAGCCCAATTGTTCACAGCCCTTGCGGATCACGTCGTTGTTGGCGTTGGGTGGAATCATCCAGGGTGCCACGCCGAGGCGTTGTTCCATCCGTTCAAACCAAGGGGCCATGTCGGCGGGGCCGTGGCCTTTGACGTTGTGTTCGGCCGCCCAGTGCTCAAGGGTTTGCGTTGGGGTGCGCAAGCTTGAAGTCCAATTGATCAACGTCGTGCCGCCCACCGCACGTCCCTGGAGGATGGTGATGGCGCCGTCCTTGCTCATGCGTCCGAGGCCTTCCTGGTACAGGCTGGTATAGGCCTGGTCCTCCCGCAGCGTGAAGTCGTGGCTGGTCTTCAGCGGACCTTCTTCGATGAGCAATACCTTGTAACCGGCGGCGCTGAGGATTTCCGCCGTGGTGCCACCGCCGGCGCCGCTGCCGATGATCGCCACGTCCGCTTCCAGCGTGAGGTCCTGGCTCAGTTGCGCGCCGTTGTAGGTGGTCCAGCCACGGGCGAGGCCTTCACGGAACGGGTCGGGTACGGGCATGCTAGGGGTCCCTTGTTGTTATGGACGGCGCTGGAGTCCACTGTGGCTTTCAAACCATCGGTGGTCCCGGGTACCCGCAATGGGCCCAGGACTCGGGCCGGCTGTACCACGCCATCATCACCATTTGCAGCAACGAGCCGTGGCCTTGGCGCAACAAGCTCAGCGAGCTGTTTTCCCACCGCGTCAGAAACTGTCGAATGTCATCGGCGCTGGCGTTTTCCCACGCGCCCCAGATCCCGGTCAGCGGCCCGCGGGTAATCCCCAGCGTCAGCACGTCGAATAGCTGGTGCGTTAGCTTGAGCATGGCGGGCGACAGGTGCGCCAGCCCTCGATCCAGGCTTTGCAGCGTGGCATCGGTGGCGGCGGGGAGCGTTCCAGCTGTTGTGGCCCCGTCGAGCATGACGGCAATCACGGCACGCAAGAACGGCAAGTCGCTGTCGCGCAATGCCGCCAGCCCGCGGGCCGGTTGGCTGGAGGAGCAGCCGCTCAGGCTGGCGCCCAATCCCACCGTGGCCAGGAAGGCGCTGGCGCCGAAGCTCAGTTGCAGTAAACCGCGTCGTGACAGGGCGGGCTTATCGGTCAGGCTTGGGTTCATTATTGTTATTACCCGGGAAGACACTGGTTAGCGGATAAACAGCTTCTGGATCAGTTTCTGCAACGGCTTTCCATAGGGCGGGTAGATCAGTTTCGCCGCGTTGAACCGCTGCTTGACCAGCACACCCTTGGCCTTGCTGAAGGTCAGGAACCCCTCATGTCCGTGGTAGTGCCCCATCCCCGAGGCGCCAATACCGCCAAACGGCATATCGTCCTGGGCCACGTGCAACAGCGTGTCGTTGAGGCAGACGCCGCCGGAATGGGTTTCGTCGAGCACGCGATTCTGTTCGGTCTTGTTGTAGCCGAAATAGTAGAGCGCCAAGGGGCGAGGTCGCTGATTGATGTAGGCAAATGCCTGGTCGAGGTTCTCATAAGGGACGATGGGGAGCAGCGGCCCGAAAATCTCGTCCTGCATGACCGTCATGTCGTCCGTGACATTGAGCAAAAGGCTGTGGGCCATGCGTTGTCCCTGGCTTTGCTCGAACAGCTCGATCAGCAACGCCCCTTTGCTTGTTGCATCGCCGATGTAGCCGTTAAGCCGTGCCAGTTGTCGTTCGTTAATTACGGCGGTGTAGTCCGGGTTGTCAATCAACGTCGGATAGAACCCGCGTACGGCCTCGCGATACGCCTCGACGAACGCCCCGACACGATTTTGCGGCACCAGCACGTAATCCGGTGCGACACAGGTTTGCCCGGCGTTGAGGGTCTTGCCGAAGGCGATGCGCTCGGCAGCGTGTTCAAGCGGGACGTCATCGGAAACGATGGCCGGAGATTTTCCGCCCAGTTCCAGGGTGATGGGCGTCAGGTTTTCCGCGGCCGCACGCATGACGTGCTTGCCGATGCTGGTGGCGCCGGTAAACAGCAGGTGATCGAACGGCAGCCTGGAGAACGCGATGCCTACGTCTGCTTCGCCAAGCACGACGGACACCAGGTCCTGGGGAAATATCCGGGCCAGCAGTTGCTTGAGCAACAAGCCGGTGGCAGGGGTCGATTCGCTGAGTTTTAGCATCACCCTGTTGCCCGCCGACAAGGCTCCGACCAAAGGCCCTATGGCCAGGAAGAGCGGATAGTTCCAGGGCACGATGACCCCGACCACCCCCAGCGGTTGATAGACCACTTTGGCCGATGCCGGCTGGAAGGCCAGGCCAACCTTGCGTCGAGAGGGCTTCATCCAGCCTTTGAGGTGTCGCCTGGCGTAATGGATACCGTGCAGGCTCGGCATCAGCTCGGCCAACAATGTTTCGTCCGCGCTGCGGTGGCTGAAATCCTCGCTGATGGCGTCGATCAAGGCCTGCCGTTCATTGCTCAACAGTTCGCCCAATGCCTTGAGCCATTGCAGTCGCTGCGCCGCCGGTGGCATCGGGTGAGCCGCGTAGGCTTGGCGCTGGGCGATGAAGAGCGCTTGGAGCTCGTCCAGCTGCTGTTGAGACTCGTGCAGGTAAGCGACATCGGCAGGCATGGCGGGCACCGGATTATTATTGGAATCGGTGTTTTCTAGAGCTTATGCTCTAGAAAGTCAAATGAGCCTCTGTAAATCCCTTGGGTTTTATCCTGTGACCGATAGGTCGTAAGATGCCCTTCGATCACTTTTTATTAAAGCCCAAGCCATGGCCCCACGAATGAAAACCAGCGAGCGCATCGTGCAGAACAGCCTCGAGTTGTTCAACCGCCAGGGCGAGCGCAGCGTCAGCACCAACCATATTGCCGCTCACATGGAGATGTCCCCCGGCAACCTCTACTACCACTTCCCCAACAAGCAGGCGATCATCGCCGTGCTGTTCAGTGAGTATGAAAACCTGGTGGACAGCTTCTTGCGCCCGCCCCAAGGCCGCCTGGCCACGGTGGACGACAAGCGCTTTTATCTGCAAGAGCTGCTGTCGGCGATGTGGCGTTACCGGTTCCTGCATCGCGACCTGGAACACCTGCTCGACAGCGACCCGGAACTTGCGGCGCGTTATCGGCGGTTTTCCCAGCGCTGCCTGATCCATGGCACCGCCATCTACGAGGGCTTCGTCGAAGCCGGTATCCTGAAGATGGACCGCGTGCAGATCGAATCCCTGACCCTCAACGCCTGGATCATCCTCACGTCCTGGGTACGGTTCCTGTGCACGACCCGTGAAAACTCCAGCCACTTGAGCGAACAAGCCATCAAGCGTGGCGTATACCAGGTCCTGGTGCTCGAGGCGGGTTTCGTGACTGACCAGGCCCGTGAAGCGGTGGATGCGTTGTTCAAAGAATTTTATGTCCCCCTGGCCCAGACCCTGGAGGAAGGGCAATAAGGATCGGACCTGCTTGATTCAGCCACAGGAGTTCACCATGCCCATCGCGCAACTCATCAGCCCCCAGGCCTTAGAACAGAGGCGATCACAGCCTGGGCTGGTGATCCTTGATTGTCGTTTTGCCCTGGAGGACCCGGACTACGGCCAGCGCAGTTATGCCGAAGGCCATATCGCCGGTGCGTCTCACGCGGACCTTGAGCGCGACCTGAGCGGTCCGGTGGTCAAAGGCGTGACCGGGCGCCATCCTTTGCCCGCACCTGAGGCCTTGGTTACGCGTCTGCAGACCTGGGGCATCAACAATGAGAGTGACGTCGTGCTGTACGACGATGGTCCCGGTACCTACGCTGCCCGGGCCTGGTGGCTGCTGGCCTGGCTGGGCAAGCGCGAGGGCGTCTACATTCTCGACGGCGGCCTCAAGGCCTGGCACACGGTCGGTTTGCCCCTGAGTCTCGATCCGCCGGCCATCCAGGCCGGCTCCTTCAGTGGTTCGCCGGACGCGAATCTGCTGGTCAATGCCGACATATTGCAACAACGTCTCGGCCAGCCGGACATGACGTTGCTGGATGCGCGGGCGTTGCCGCGATTCAAAGGTGAGGTCGAGCCGATCGATCCGGTGGCCGGGCATATCCCGGGCGCGCAATGCGCGGCCTTCACCGATAACCTTGGCGCCGATGGGCGGTTCCTGCCGACCGACCAGCTCAAGCAGCGCTTTGCCGCAAAATTCGGCGATCGCTCGCCGAGCGGCCTGGTGGCCTATTGCGGCTCGGGCGTGACAGCATGCCATAACCTGTTCGCCTTGTGCCTGGCAGGGTATCCGTTGGGCAAGCTGTACGCCGGCTCGTGGAGCGAGTGGATCAATGATCCGCGGCGGGGCGTGGCGAAGGGCGAATAACGAGGCACCTACAACCAATTGGGAGCGAGCTTGCTCGCGATGGCGGTGTATCAGTCATGTCGCTGATCTGTCGCTATCGCGAGCAAGCTCGCTCCCAGAAAAGTTTTCTCGCTTGCGAATCGTCAGCCATGGCCCAGGGTGGCGAGCCATTTGGGGATGCGTCGTTCCAGATAGTAGCCGGGACGCCGTAACGTCCCGTCGACGAATCCGACATGTCCGCCTCGGGCATGCAATTCAAGCCGGGTCGACGCTGACAACTCTTCAGGGGCGGGCAGGCTGTGGGGAAATACGAACGGATCGTCGGCGGCCTGGATAAGCAAGGTCGGCGTTTTGATCTCCGCCATGAAATAGCGGCTGGAGGCGCGACGATAATAGTCCGCCGCATCCGAGAATCCGTGTAGGGGCGCGGTGACGCGCCCATCGAAATCCCAAAACGTGCGCATATTGTCCAGCGAGCCCAGCGCGGCCAGGGCCGCAAGCCCTTCCTGGCGTCCGTCGTGCTGGAATTGGCGCTGTTTGTTGCGCATGTAGGCGACCATCTCCCTCATGAAATGCGCTTGGTAGAATTTGGAGAAGCCCTGCCCGATACGATCGGCGCACTGGTCCAGGCGAAACGGCACCGAAACGGCCACCGCGCCCAGCAGTTGGCTGTCGCTGCCGGTCTCGCCCAGATGCTTGAGCAAGACGTTGCCGCCCAGTGAATAGCCCACGGCAAACAATGGCGCCAGAGGTCGCCGGGTGCGCAGATGCGTCAGGGCGGCGGCCAGGTCTTCGCTCACTCCTGAATGGTAGCTGCGGGGCAGCAGGTTCGGCTCCCCCGAACACCCGCGCCAGTTCAACGCGACGCTGGCCCAGCCTTGGTCGTTGAGTGCTTGTTGCAGCCCGGTCACGTAGGGCGAGTTGGAAGAACCGGTCAGCCCGTGAAGTACCAGTACCAATGGCGCCTCGGCGCTATGGGGTCCATACCAGTCGAGGTCGAGAAAGTCGCCGTCTTCCAGCCACAGCCGCTCCCGTTCGCGATCGATGGGGCAGGACTTCCGCCATAACGGCCCCCACAATGTTTGCAGGTGCGGGTTGCCAAGCCCAGGGGCAGGGACGAAAGGTTCGGATGCGGCGGACATTCTGACTATTTCTCGATGCACGGCCAGCCGTTCAGCCAATGTCCTTTGGTAAACGCTGCCACAACGCGTAATGCACCTGTCCGGATTTCTGCTCGCGATGCAAGCGCCAATTGCTCGGCAAGCCCAGGGTGGACGGAGCGGTCTCGCTTTCAGTGTAGACCCAGGCATCCTCGGCCAGCCACTGACGTTCCTCGAGCAAGGCGCATACCGTCGGCAGCAGATTCTGGTTGAATGGCGGGTCGAGGAAGACGAGGTCGAATGGAGTTGCCGGCTGGCTGTCAAGGTAACGCAGCGCATCGGCTGTCTGCACCTGGCCGACGGTGCAGCGTAGGGTGCCGAGGTGTTCCTTCAGGCTGGACACGGCCAGGCTGCTGGCGTCCAGCGCCTGGCCCATGGCCGCACCACGGGACAACGCCTCGAGAAACAGTGCGCCGCTGCCGGCAAACGGGTCGAGCACCTTGGCGCCCGCCACGTAAGGCGCTAGCCAGTTGAATAGGGTTTCACGAACCCGGTCCGGTGTCGGTCGCAACCCTGGAGCATCCGGAAAACTCAGCCGCCGGCTGCGCCATTCGCCGCCAATGATGCGCAACTGGTTCACGCCGTTGTGCACGGGTTTCTTGCTGGAATTGGATGGGCGGGCCATTAATGCTCCGGAACCCCGAGCGGCTGCTCGGCAGGTTTGTCAGTGGGGGCCGGCAATGGCTTTTGCGGCACGGTCGGGCCAGCGGTGACGATGACCATCTTGTCGGTGCTCAGGTGTTTATTCAACGCAGCCTTGACCTGCTCGACCGTCAGCGCCTGGGACTGGCGCATGAAATCTTCCAGGTAGCTCAGCGGCAAATCATAGAAGCCCATCGCGCCGAGCTGGCCAACGATGTCGGCATTGCTGGCGGTGGACAGCGGGAAGCTCCCGGCCAACTCGCGCTTGGCGTCATCGAGTTCTTTCTGGGTCGGGCCATTGTTGAGGTAATCGGCAAACACGTCCTGCACCAGCTTGAGCGTGCCCTCGCTCATTTCCGCGCGGGTTTGCAGATTGATCATGAACGGACCGCGAGCCTGCATTGCCGTGAAGCCGGAGTACACGCCATAGGTCAGGCCGCGTTTTTCCCGGACCTCGGTCATCAGTCGTGTACCGAAACCCCCGCCGCCCAGGATCTGGTTGCCCAGGGACACGGCGGCATAATCCGGATCGTCCCGGTCGATGCCCAACTGCGCGAGCATAAGGTTGGTCTGCTTGGACGGGAACTCGATATGGTTGACGCTCGCTTTCGGCTCCACCGGTGGCGGAGTCTTGGCCAGCGCAGGGCCCTTGGGCAGCGCGGCTGATACTTGGTTGGCGATGGCTTCGGCGTCAGCGCGGGACAGGTCCCCCACCAGGGCGATCACGGCGTTGCCGGCGGCATAGGCCTTGGCATGGAAGGCCCGGGTTTGGGCCAGGGTAATCGGTGGAATGCTCTGTTCGGTGCCGTCGCTGGAGTGGGCGTACGGATGATCGCCATACAGGCGCTTCATCAACTCCAAGCCCGCCAGTTTGCCGGGGTTCTGCTTCTGATACTCGAAACCGGCGAGCATCTGGTTCTTGATTCGGGCGAACGAGTCGGCGGGGAAGGTCGGTTTGCCGACGACTTCGGCAAACAGCTTCAGCGCCGGCTCACGCTTGTCCGTCGCGCTGAGGCTGCGCAGGGAGGCCACGGCCATGTCCCGATAGGCGCCGTTGCCGAAGTCCGCGCCGAGGCTTTCGAAGCCTTGGGCGATGGCGCTGACATCCTTGCCGGCCACGCCTTCGTTGAGCATGGCATTGGTCAGCAGGGCCAGGCCGGGGGCGTCGCCGTCCTGGCTGCTGCCGGCGGCAAAGGTCAGGCGCAGGTCGAACATTGGCAATTCCCGGGCCTCGACGAACAGGACCTTGGCGCCGTCAGCGGTTTTCCAGGTCTGCACATCGAGCTGGCGGCGGCTCGGTGCCTTGTCATCCAGTTCGGCCAGCGATTGCAACTTGTTGCCTGACTTGGCCTTGTCCAATGCCTGGCTGGCATCGGTGTTCTTCGATGGCGATAGGTAGACGGCCAGGGAACCGGCCAGGGCAACCAACACCAGGCCCATCAGCACCAGGCGTGATGATTGGCGCTTACTCATGGGCTTTCTCCTCGGGCAGGACGTGCGCAACGCTCAAGCGCGAGCGGGTGAAATACAGCTGGGCTGCCTTCTGGATATCCTGCGGGGTCACGCTTTGCAGTTCGGCAAGCTCGGTGTCCATCAGCTTCCAGGACAGGCCGACGGTTTCCAATTGCCCGATGGCGGTGGCCTGGCTGGTGATCGAGTCGCGCTCATACACCAACCCGGCGATGACCTGGGCGCGGACGCGCTCCAGTTCGTCGACGGTCGGGGCCGTGGTTTTCAGTTGTTCGAGCAAGCGCCACAAACCTGCTTCGGCCTGGGCGAGGGTTTTGTTTTTCTGTGTGTTAGGCGTTGCCGACAAAGTGAACAACGAGTCGCCACGGGTGAATGCGTCATAATTCGACGAGCCCCCCGACACCAGTTCCTCGCCACGCTCCAGCTGGGTCGGAATCCGGCCGCTGTAGCCGCCGTCCAGCAAGGCCGAGATCAAGCGAAGCGCGTTGACCGAACCCTTATCCGTCGCGGTGGCGATGCTGGGCACGTTGAAGGCCAGCATGACGCTGGGCAGTTGGGTCTGTACATGCAGGGTGAGCTTGCGCTCGCCCGGTTCGGCCAGCTCCAGAGGGATCTTGGCGGCGGGCACCGGGCGCCGCGCTATCGGACCGAAATAGCGCTGGGCCAGGTTCTTGACCTCATCCGGCGTCACGTCACCCACCACCACCAGGGTTGCGTTGTTCGGGGCGTACCAGGATTCGTACCAGTGACGTAGCTCGCCGACGGTCATCCGGTCCAGATCGGCCATCCAGCCGATGGTCGGCGTGTGATAGCCGCTGGCTGGATAGGCCATGGCCTTGAAGCGCTCGAAGGCCTTCGACATCGGCTTGTCGTCGGTGCGCATGCGGCGCTCTTCCTTGATCACCTCGATCTCGCGGCTGAACTCTTCCGGCGGCAGGCGCAGGCTGGCCATGCGATCGGCTTCCAGTTCGAAGGCCACACCCAGGCGATCCCGGGCCAGCACTTGGTAGTAGGCAGTGAAGTCATCGCTGGTGAAGGCGTTTTCTTCGGCGCCCAGGTCGCGCAGGATCAACGATGCTTCGCCAGGGCCGATTTTATCGCTGCCTTTGAACATCATGTGTTCCAAGGCATGGGACAAACCGGTCTGGCCCGGCGTTTCGTAGCTGGAGCCGACCTTGTACCAGACCTGGGAAACCACGACCGGGGCGCGATGGTCTTCACGCACCACGACCTTGAGGCCGTTGTCGAGGGTGAATTCGTGGGTAGGTTGTGGATCGGCAGCAAAGGCTGAAAAGGGCAGACAAACCGTGCTGAGCAGCAGGCCTGCGGCGCGGCGGGCAAGAGCATTCATTCGTGTTTAAACCTGTCGGGCTGCCTGCCGGGTCTTAGCCTCAGCAGGCGAGGAGGTGCTAGGATAACGGTCCGTTTTACTGGCGGCCACGCCTATCGGGTCTTTTATCGGCCCAAGGCTGTCTGGGTTCCGTGCACAAACGTTGGGTTTGTTCCTGTATCCCCGCGTTTTCGCCGACGATGCCGTACCAGTCCTTCGAAAAAATCGACCATGAGGTGTCCTGGCGACATTTCGACAATCTGTTGCGCGTGAACAAGCTCGATGAAACGCAGTCTGTTCAGCATCGAATATTTATCACCGAGGCGCCCTCCAGGCGCGTCGCTACCGTGAGATAGCCGTCCTCCATGTTTGGTTCCAACGACGACAAGAAGACCCCAGCTGCGGCTGGCGAGAAAAAAAGCCTGTTCGGATGGCTGCGCAAGAAGCCGCAGGAAACCGTGGGCGAACAGCCGCAACCGCAGCCTGAGCCCGCCGACGAGACGGTGGTCGAAGAGGCTGCGCCCATTGTCCTGCCGATCGCCGAGCCGGTGCTGCAACCGGCCGAGGCCGAAGCCGAGCCAGTGGCTGAACCGGTGGATGAGCCGGTGATCGAGCAACCCCTGACCCCGCCTCCCGGGCAGGCCCCTTGGCTCACCTTGCCCGTGGCGGAAGAACCGGTCGCGCTGGTAGAGGACGCCCAGGCACCCCACGTCACGCCGCCAATCCCAGCCCCGACGCAACCGGAGGAGACGCCGGCTGCCGTGCTCGCGCCTTCGACCCCGGAGCTCGCCCCCGAGCCTGAACCTGTCGTGGTAGAGGCTTCGGCCCCGGTCGAACCGCCGCGGCCCGTTGAAGAGAGCAAGGTCGGTTTTTTTGCCCGCCTCAAGCAGGGCCTGTCCAAGACCAGCGCCAGTATTGGCGAGGGCATGGCCAGCCTGTTCCTGGGCAAGAAAGTCATCGATGACGAGCTGCTGGAAGACATCGAGACCCGCCTGCTCACCGCCGACGTAGGCGTCGAGGCCACCTCGGTGATCATCCAGAGCCTGACCCAGAAAGTCGCGCGTAAACAGTTGACCGATGCCGATGCGCTGTACAAGTCCCTCCAGGGCGAACTGACCAACCTGCTCAAGCCCGTGGAGCAGCCGCTGGTGATTGCCTCGCAGAACAAGCCGTTCGTGATTCTGGTCGTTGGCGTCAACGGTGCCGGCAAGACCACCACCATCGGCAAGCTGGCGAAGAAGCTGCAGCTCGAAGGCAAGAAGGTCATGCTTGCCGCCGGCGACACCTTCCGCGCCGCCGCCGTCGAGCAACTGCAAGTGTGGGGCGAGCGCAACAAGATCCCGGTCATCGCCCAGCACACCGGTGCCGACTCCGCTTCGGTGATCTTCGACGCCGTGCAGGCCGCCAAGGCCCGTGGCGTCGATGTGCTGATCGCCGACACGGCCGGTCGCCTGCACACCAAAGACAACCTGATGGAAGAGTTGAAGAAGGTCCGCCGGGTGATCGGCAAGCTCGACGCCGATGCGCCCCACGAAGTGTTGCTGGTGCTGGATGCCGGGACCGGCCAGAACGCCATCAACCAGGCCAAGCAGTTCAACCAGACCGTCGAACTGACCGGGCTGGCCCTGACCAAGCTCGACGGTACCGCCAAGGGCGGGGTGATCTTCGCCCTGGCCAAGCAGTTTGGCCTGCCAATTCGCTACATCGGCGTGGGTGAAGGCATCGATGACCTGCGCACCTTCGAAGCCGAGCCCTTTGTCCAGGCGCTGTTTGCCGAGCGGGAGCATTCATGATTCGTTTCGAACAGGTCGGTAAACGCTATCCGAACGGTCACGTCGGCTTGCACGAGCTGAGCTTTCGGGTCCGTCGGGGCGAGTTTCTGTTTGTGACCGGCCACTCCGGTGCCGGTAAAAGTACCTTGCTGCGCCTGCTGCTGGCGATGGAACGGCCCACCACCGGCAAGCTGCTGCTGGCCGGCCAGGATTTGAGCACCATCAGCAACGCCCAGATCCCTTATCTGCGGCGCCAGATCGGCGTGGTATTCCAGAATCACCAACTGCTGTTCGATCGCACGGTATTCAATAACGTGGCGCTGCCTTTGCAGATCCTTGGGCTGTCCAAGGCCGAAATCAACAAACGCGTGGATTCGGCCCTGGAGCGCGTGGCTCTGTCGGACAAGACCGATCTGTACCCGGGCGACCTGTCCACCGGCCAGCAACAGCGCGTCGGCATTGCCCGCGCCATCGTCCATCGCCCGGCCTTGCTGTTGGCGGACGAACCCACCGGTAACCTCGACCCGCGACTGGCGGCGGAGATCATGGGCGTATTCGAAGACATCAACCGCTTGGGCACCAGCGTGCTGATCGCTAGCCACGACCTGGCACTGATCGCGCGTATGCGTCACCGCATGCTGACCTTGCAACGCGGTCGACTGATCGGCGACGGGGAGGCAGGCGTATGAGTGCTACTCGCAGCCCGAAAGTGGCCGAACGCGTGGCCCCGAAGGGCACCGATCCGCAGCCGCAGAAGAAAAAGCGCGACGATGACGATGGCCCGGATTTCACCACGCTGTTGCACGCCTGGATCGAAAGCCATCGCGCCAGCCTGCTGGACAGCCTTCGGCGCCTGGGCAAGCAACCGATCGGCAGCTTCTTTACCTGCATGGTGATGGCGGTGGCCTTGAGCCTGCCCATGGGCCTGTCATTGCTGCTGAGTAATGTGGAGCGCCTGGGCGGTTCCTGGCAGCGCGCGGCGCAGATCTCCCTTTATTTGCAACTGGATGCGACGCCAGGCGAAGGCGAGGCGCTGCGTGAGCAGATCAAGACCATGCCGGGCGTGGCCGATGCCGAATACGTGGGTCGCGAGCAGGCGCTGGAAGAGTTCCAGCAGCAGTCGGGCCTGGGCGAAGCCCTCAAGGAGCTGCCGGAGAACCCGCTGCCAGGCGTTGTGCTGGTCACCCCAAATGAGGTCGACAAGCCGACCCTTGAAGCATTAAGACAAAGACTTTCCGAGCTGCCGAAGGTACAACAGGCGCAACTTGATCTAGTCTGGGTCGAGCGTCTTGCGGCGATCCTCAAGCTCGGCGACAGGTTTGTCTTCGGCCTGACGGTGCTCTTGGTTTCTGCATTACTTTTGGTGATAGGCAATACCATTCGTCTTCATATTGAAAACCGCCGCACCGAGATAGAAGTGATTAAACTCGTCGGCGGTACGGACAGTTATGTACGCAGGCCTTTCCTTTATATGGGAGCGTTGTATGGCTTCGGCGCAGGCATCCTGTCCTGGGGTGTATTGGCGTTCGGCCTGGACTGGCTGAACGATGCGGTAGTGGGACTGGCCGGTTTGTATGGCAGTGACTTCGCGCTGGCCGGAGTGCCAGTCGCTGACGGTCTGTCGCTCTTGCTAGGCGCGGTGCTGTTGGGTTATATCGGTGCATGGATTGCGGTAGCACGCCACCTACGTGAGCTTGCGCCAAAATAGTTGTTTTTGCGCGTATTGACCTTTCGGTTTTTGTGGGAACTTGTCCTACGGTTCCCGGTCAATTTTCGCAGTGCTGAACTGCACGAGTTATGTGAGTCGGAGGTTTTTTCGTATGACCACTTCTTTGCAACCTGCTTATGCTCTGGTCCCAGGTGCGAACCTGGAGGCCTATGTGCACACGGTCAACAGCATCCCGCTGCTGACCCCCGAGCAGGAGCGTGAACTGGCCGAGAGTCTCTACTATGAGCAGGATCTTGAGGCGGCTCGGCAGATGGTGCTCGCCCACCTGCGTTTTGTCGTACATATCGCCCGCAGCTATTCCGGCTACGGGCTGGCCCAGGCCGACCTGATCCAGGAAGGCAACGTTGGCCTGATGAAGGCGGTCAAGCGTTTCAACCCGGAAATGGGTGTGCGCCTGGTGTCGTTTGCAGTGCACTGGATCAAGGCGGAAATCCACGAGTTCATCCTGCGCAACTGGCGCATCGTGAAAGTCGCGACCACCAAGGCCCAGCGCAAGCTGTTTTTCAACCTGCGCAGCCAGAAGAAGCGCCTGGCCTGGTTGAACAACGAGGAAGTCCATCGCGTGGCCGAGAGCCTCGGTGTGGAACCTCGTGAAGTGCGCGAAATGGAAAGTCGCCTGACCGGCCATGACATGGCTTTTGACCCGGCCGCCGAAGCGGACGACGACAGCGCTTTCCAATCGCCGGCCAACTACCTGGAAGACCACCGGTACGACCCGGCGCGTCAACTGGAGGACGCCGACTGGAGTGACAACTCCAACACCAACCTGCACGAAGCGCTGGAAGTGCTGGACGAGCGCAGCCGCGACATTCTCTACCAGCGCTGGCTGGCCGAGGAGAAGGCCACGCTGCACGACCTGGCGCAAAAGTACAACGTGTCGGCCGAGCGAATTCGCCAGCTTGAGAAGAGCGCGATGAACAAGCTCAAGGTGTCGATTGCGGCTTGACCTGCGACAGCTATCACAAAAACGCCCCGATCATTACTGATCGGGGCGTTTTTGTTTGTGCGATGCAAGCGTCAACTCAGCCTTTGTGGGAGCGAGCTTGCTCGCGATGGCGGTGGGTCAGGCGACATCTCTGCTGAATGCTCGATTGTCATCGCGAGCAGGCTCGCTCCCACAAGAATCCGTGGTATCGCGGCTATTGAGCCCAGGGCGCCGGCCGAGACTCATCTAACCGCAACAGATAACCATCACCTCCCAATTGGCTCATCTGCTGGCGAATCCAACTCGCACGCCTGAGCACATAAGGGCTCGGCCGACTGGCGCTCCAGGCCCTCGGGTTGGGCAGGACTGCGGCGAGCAGGCTGGCCTGTTGTCGGGACAAGGCGTTTGCACCGACACGAAAATGATGCCGCGCCGCCGCTTCGGCCCCAAACACCCCGTCGTCCCACTCGACGCTATTGAGGTACACCTCGAGGATCCGCTGCTTGGGCCAGAACACTTCGATCAGCGCGGTGAACCAGGCCTCCAGCCCCTTGCGCAGCCAACTGCGGCCCGACCACAGGAAAAGGTTCTTGGAAACCTGCTGGCTAAGGGTGCTGGCGCCACGAATCGAACCGCCGCGCCCGTTGTGGGCGAACGCGGCCTGGATTGCGCCGATGTCAAAGCCCCAATGCTCGGGAAATTTCTGGTCTTCCCCGGCAATGACCGCAACCTTGAGATGATTGGAAATCTTGTCCCAGGGTTGCCAGTCACGCTGCAGGTCGATCGGTTCGCCTCCGAACCAGGATTGCACCTTGCGCTCGATCATCAGCGCGGTGAACGGCGGTGGCACCACGCGAAACAGCAGCACCAGCACAACGCTGCAGGCGGCGAACCAGAACAGGGCTTTAATGAATCGTCGAAACAATGAACGCAGCATAGAGATGGCTTGGCCGAACCCGTCGAGCGGGCCATTATACAGACCCTGTCCATCGAGTCTGACCGGAGTTCCCATGTTGCGTAGCTTTCTGATGCTGGCGGCTTTTTTCGGCTTCACGGGCGTGGCGCTGGGGGCGTTTGCCGCCCATGGCCTGAAAAACCGCCTGAGCGCCGATTATCTGGCGATTTTCCACACTGGGGTGACCTACCAACTGGTGCATACCCTGGCGCTGTTCGGCGTTGCGCTGTTGGCCACGCACATCCCGGGTCGTATCGTCACTTGGGCCGGAATTTCATTCGTGATCGGCATTCTGCTGTTCTCCGGCAGCCTGTATCTGCTGACCCTTACCGGTGTCACCAAGCTGGGCATGATCACGCCCCTGGGCGGCGTGGCTTTTCTGATCGGTTGGTTGTGCCTGGGCATCGCGGCCTGGCGCCTGCAACTTGCCGCTTGAAGCTTGTCGCTCGTAGCTGACCAAGGGGCTTGGGTCACCCAGACTGATCGGGCTAGAATGCCAGCCCCTAAAAATGATGGCGGCATCCGGCATGCGCATTCAGTTGAACGGCGAACCCCTTGATCTGCCCGACGGTGAAACCGTCGCGGCCCTGCTGACCCGTCTGGAACTCACCGGACGCCGCGTCGCGGTGGAACTCAATCTGGATATCGTCCCGCGCAGCCAGCACGCCGAAACCAAATTGAACGACGGTGATAGCGTCGAAGTGGTCCACGCCATCGGTGGCGGTTAGTCGCCTCGGTTTCGCAGCCTTTCGCAAGAACCTCACCCCAACAGAGGATTTCCCATGAGCATCGTTCGTAGCGACAAGCCCTTCGTCCTGGCCGGTCGTACCTACCAGTCGCGCTTGCTGGTAGGCACCGGCAAATACCGCGACATGGAAGAAACCCGCCTGGCCATCGAGGCCTCGGGCGCCGAAATCGTGACCGTCGCCGTGCGCCGCACCAACATCGGCCAGAACCCGGGCGAACCGAACCTGCTGGATATCCTGCCGCCGGATCGCTATACCATCCTGCCGAACACCGCTGGTTGCTTCGACGCCATCGAGGCCGTGCGCACCTGTCGCCTGGCCCGTGAACTGCTCGACGGTCACAACCTGGTGAAGCTGGAAGTGCTGGCGGACCAGAAAACCCTGTTCCCCAACGTGATCGAAACCCTCAAGGCCGCCGAGACCCTGGTCAAGGAAGGTTTTGACGTGATGGTCTACACCAGCGATGACCCGATCATCGCCCGTCAGTTGGCGGAAATCGGCTGCATCGCGGTCATGCCGTTGGCCGGCCTGATCGGCACCGGCCTGGGGATCTGCAACCCATACAACCTGCAGATCATCCTGGAAGAAGCCAAGATCCCGGTGCTGGTGGATGCCGGTGTCGGTACCGCATCCGACGCCACCATCGCCATGGAGCTGGGTTGCGAAGCGGTGCTGATGAACTCGGCCATCGCCCATGCCCAGCAGCCGATCCTGATGGCCGAAGCCATGAAGCACGCCATCGTTGCCGGCCGCTTGGCCTACCTGGCCGGCCGCATGCCGAAAAAACTCTACGCCAGCGCGTCCTCGCCGCTGGATGGTCTGATCAAGTAAGAGCCATTGATGACTGAATCGAACGACACGCCTGTCCTGCCGGAAGAAGGCGAAGAGCGCCAGCACCGCCGCATCAAGAGTTTCGTGATGCGCGCCGGGCGCATGACCGAAGGCCAGCAACGCGGCCTGGAACAGGGCGCCCCGCTGTATGTCCTGCCCCTGGCCGATGCACCGGTCGACTTCGACCAGGTCTTCGGACGCTCGGCGCCGCGCTCGCTGGAAATCGGTTTTGGCATGGGCCACTCGCTTCTGGAGATGGCCGCCGCCGCGCCGGAACAGGATTTCATCGGCGTGGAGGTCCATCGTCCGGGTGTCGGTGCGCTGCTCAACGGCGTGCTGACCCAAGGGCTGACCAACCTGCGGGTCTACGATTGCGACGCTATCGAAGTGCTTAATCGTTGCGTGGCCGATAACAGCCTCGATCGGCTGATGCTGTTCTTCCCGGATCCGTGGCACAAAAGCCGACACCACAAGCGCCGGATCGTCCAGGCGTCGTTCGCTGAGCTGGTGCGCAGCAGGTTAAAGGTCGGCGGTGTGTTGCACATGGCCACCGACTGGGAGCCCTACGCCGAATACATGCTGGAAGTGATGAACGTCGCGCCGGGTTATCGCAACCTGGCCGAGGACGGCAAGTGCGTACCGCGCCCGGCTGAACGGCCGATCACCAAGTTCGAACGTCGTGGCGAACGGCTCGGGCATGGGGTTTGGGACTTGAAGTTCGAGAAGGTCGCTTAAGCACCCGAAGACTCTTTGAAAAGCGCCCCCCTGTGGGAGCGAGCTTGCTCGCGATGGCGGCCTGACAATCGACAAAAATGTTGAATGTCATGGCCTCATCGCGAGCAAGCTCGCTCCCACAATTGTTTTTGGTTGTGGCTGGCTCAGCGCCGATCCGCCACCACGCCGATCAACACCAACACCACCAATAACACCGGCGCCAGGCTGTAGTTGTTGAACTGGCTCAAGCCCCGGACGATCCACGGCGTGGCGTAGATCAGCGCGGCGCCGCTGCCGATCATGCACAGCAGGGCGATCAGCGGGACGCGCAAGGCGCCGGCGATGCTGCCCAGGCGCTGTTCGACCCAGCCCTTAATATCCGCACCAAACAACACCAGCAGGCAGCCTACCAACGCCAGGGAGATTTCCGACAGGTTGCTGCGGCTCCAGCGGGATACGGTGGCGAGCAGGTCGAGTACCAGATCCATTCGATTTCCTTGTGTTGATCAGCTCAGAAATTTCTGCAGCAAGTCGTTGAGAAACAGCTGTCCGCGCTCGGTCGCCACCAGACGTGACGGTTCGACCTGCAACAACCCACTTTGTTCGGCCTCGCGCCGGCCGTCGGCCAGGCTTTCCAAAGACAGGCCGGTGCGCTGCGGATAAAGCTGCGCCGCTACACCTTCGGTAAGACGCAGCGCGTTCATCAGGAACTCGAAAGGCAGTTCTTCGTTGGCCAGGCTCTTTTCGCCGGCCAGGAAACGTTTGGCCGGGTTGAGATAATCCTTGGGCAGGCGAGTCTTCCAGGTGCGCACGATGCGCCCGTCCGGATGGCTGAGCTTGCCGTGGGCCCCGGCGCCGATGCCGATGAAGTCACCGAAGCTCCAATAATTGAGGTTGTGACGCGCCGCGCGCCCTGGCTGGGCATAGGCGGAGACCTCATATTGGTCGTAGCCATGCTCGGCGAGCAGCGCCTGCCCGGCTTCCTGGATGTCCCACAGCGTGTCGTCTTCCGGCAAGATTGGCGGCTGGTTCCAGAACACCGTGTTCGGCTCCAGCGTCAGTTGATACCAGGACAAATGGGTGGGCTTCAGGGCAATGGCCTGGCGCAGATCGCTCAAGGCATCTTCGAGGGATTGATCCGGCAGGCCATGCATCAAGTCGAGATTGAAATTATCGAACCCGGCCTGGCGGGCCATGCCAGCGGCACGCACCGCCTCGTCGCCGTTATGGATTCGGCCAAGCGCTTGGAGCTTGGCCTGTTGGAAGCTCTGGATGCCAATGGACAGACGATTGATGCCCAGCGCCCGGTAGGCGACGAATTTCTCTTGCTCGAAGGTGCCTGGGTTGGCTTCCAGGGTGATTTCAATATCGGGCGCAAAAGGGATGCGCGCCTCGACGCCCCGCAGCAGACGCCCCAGGGCTTGGGCGCTGAACAGGCTCGGCGTGCCGCCGCCAAAGAAAATGGAGGACAACGGCCGGCCGTGAACCCCATGCAAATCCTGGTCGAGATCGGCCAGCAAGGCGTCGACGTATTCCTCCTCCGGCAGCTGCGGGCTGGCGGTGTGGGAGTTGAAGTCGCAATACGGGCATTTGCGCACGCACCAGGGGATATGGATGTACAACGCCAAGGGCGGCAGCATGGGCAGCGGCGCCCGAGGTGTCTGTGCGCCGCCGTGGATCAGCGGTGCGGGGGAGTCGGTGGTCATTGCAGGCCCAGGCGTTGGCGCAGCAGGGCCATGGCGCGGGCGCGGTGGCTCAGTTGGTTCTTTTCAACGGGGCCCAGCTCGGCGCTGGAACAATTGCGCTCAGGCACCCAGAACAACGGGTCGTAGCCAAAGCCGTGTTCGCCGCTGGCCTTGGCGAGGATGCGCCCGTGCCACAGGCCTTCGCAGAGGATCGGCAGTGGATCGTCGGCATGGCGCACAAGCGCCAGCACACAAACGAATTGCGCGCCGCGCTCGGCTTCGGGCACGTCCTTGAGGGCTTCGAGCAGCTTGGCGTTGTTCGCTGCGTCACCTTTGCCATCGGCGTAACGGGCCGAAAAGATGCCCGGCGCGCCGCCGAGGAAGTCCACCGCCAGACCGGAATCGTCGGCCAGCGCTGGCAGGCCGGAAATGCGCGCCGCATTGCGGGCCTTGAGGATGGCGTTCTCGACGAACGACAAACCGGTTTCCTCCGGCTCGACCTGGCTGAATTCACCGATCGAGCGCAGCTGCACCGATCCGCCGAGCATCGCCTGGAGTTCCTTGAGTTTGCCGGCGTTGTGGCTGGCCAGTACGAGTTGGGTAAGGTTGATCATTGGCCCGGAAACAGTTCCTGGTTGAAGTTGATGGTGTTGATTTTGTCGCCGGTTTGCACCTTGATCTCGAAGGTGCGGGTTTCCTGCTGTTCCACTGGATACTGGGCGATGTAGTAGATCGCGCCTGCTTCGGTGACCTGGCGGAAGGTGAGCGGGACTGTCTTGCTGGTCAGGTCCTTGACCGTACCGCTGACCTGGGCCATCAACGGCTTGCCTTCCTTGATCACCGAGACGTTGATGACGCCCTGGTGCTTGCTGCGAATCAGCTCGGCGCCCTTGGCGATGTCCGGGGTCAGGAAGGTGGAGTTGAACGTGTTGTAGTGAACGGTGACGTCACCGAACACTTCCTTGCGCTCGGCCTTGATGACATCGGCGGCCATGGCGCCGATGCTCAGGCAGGAGGTGATTAACAGCAACGCTAGACGCTTCATGTCGTGCTCCTGAAAAGGCGGGTGCTCACACCGCGACCTGATGGTCGGCAAGGCCCGGGCTGCTGACCCGGTAAATGCCAATCTCACCTAACAGATTAGGCCATAGCTTGCTGGCCCACCCGTGGCGGTGCTGCTGGTCCACCGCCAGCCGGTCGATGACCTTGGCCTTGCGCTCGCGGCACAGTTCTTCGAAATCCTCGAACGTACAGAAATGGATGTTCGGAGTGTTGTACCAGGTATAGGGCAGGAATTCCGACACCGGCATCCGTCCCTTGCTCGCCAGGTACCAGCGGCAGCGCCAGTGACCGAAGTTGGGGAAGGTAATGATGCACTGGCGCCCGACGCGCAGCATTTCGTCGAGAATCTTGTCTGGGTAATGCACGGCTTGCAGGGCCTGGGTCATGACCACGATGTCGAAGCTGTTGCTGGCGAAGTTGCCCAGCCCTTTGTCCAGGTCTTGTTCGATGACGTTGATGCCCTTGGCCACGCATTCGGCGATGTTGTCCGGGTCGTTTTCCAGCCCGTAGCCCGTCACTTGCTTGTTGTCGCGCAGCCAGGTCAGCAATTCGCCGTTGCCGCAGCCCAGGTCGAGCACGCGGCTGCCGGCGGGGATCCATTCCTGGATGATGTCCAGATCGGCTCTCATGGCGTCCTCACAGCGTAATACGGTTCATGTAGTTGCCGAACGCCTGCAGGTAGCGCGGGATCGGAATCAAAAAGGCGTCGTGGCCCTGGGGTGCGTCGATTTCCAGGTAGCAGACGTCCTTGCGCGCGGCCATCAGTGCGTCCACCAGCTCCCGGGAACGGGCCGGGGAGAAGCGCCAGTCGGTGGTGAACGACATCACGCAGAACTTGGCGGTGGCATTGGCGAAGGTTTTCGCCAGGTCATCGTCGAAGTTCGCCGCCGGATCGAAGTAGTCCAGCGCCTTGGTCATCAGCAGGTAGGTGTTGGCGTCGAAGCGCCCGGAGAATTCCTCGCCCTGATAACGCAGGTAGCTCTCGACCTGGAATTCCACGCTGTGGAAGTCGTAGTTGAGCTTTTCGCTCTTGAGGCCTCGGCCGAATTTTTCACCCATGGAATCGTCGGACAGGTAGGTGATGTGCCCGACCATCCGCGCCAGCATCAACCCGCGCTTGGGAATCACGCCATGTTCCTGGAACGAACCTCCGTGAAACTCGGGGTCGGTGAGGATCGCCTGGCGCGCCACTTCGTTGAAGGCAATGTTCTGCGCCGACAGCTTGGGCGCCGAGGCGATTGCCAGGCAATGGCGCACGCGATCCGGGTAGGTGATGGTCCATTGCAGGGCCTGCATGCCGCCGAGGCTGCCACCGATCACCGCCGCCCATTGACCGATGCCGAGGCGGTCGGCCAGGCGGGCCTGGCTGTGGACCCAGTCTTCCACGGTCAGTACCGGGAAATCGGCGCCGAAGGGCTTGCCGGTGTCGGGGTTGAGGCTGCTGGGGCCGGTGGAGCCGTTGCAACCGCCGAGGTTGTTCAGGCTGACCACGAAGAACCGGTTGGTGTCGATGGGCTTGCCGGGGCCGATGCAACTGTCCCACCAGCCGGGCTTGCGGTCATCGACGCTGTGGTAGCCGGCGGCGTGGTGATGCCCCGACAAGGCGTGGCAAATCAGCACGGCATTGCTCGCCGTGGCGTTGAGGGTGCCGTAGGTTTCGTAGATCAGGTCATAGGCTGGCAACGAACGGCCGCAGGCCAGGGCCAGGGGCTCGCTGAAATGCGCCGTTTGCGGCGTCACCAGACCAACGGAATCGGGGGGAAAGGCAGCTGGCATCGACCCTGCTCTCGTTGAAATGAGGCGTAAGTCTAAAGACCGCTGGGGTTAGCGGCAAGCAAAGGGCGGCGCTGATTGTCCGCTGATGCAAACCCTGTGGTGACTGGATCAATCTGTGGCGAGGGAGCTTGCTCCCGCTGGGCCGGGCTGGCGCTCCAGCGCGAAGCGGCCCTGAATGCTGCCGCCCGGGGCTGTCTGGACGACGGTGGCGCCCGGCTTGGGGCTGCTTCGCGGCCCAGCGGGAGCAAGCTCCCTCGCCACAGGAAAAGTTGCAGCGTGCTTTAGATCAGCACCCGCAGGATCTCCGGCATCATCGTCATCGCCGCCAGGTTGTTGATCACCAGCATATCGATCAGTTTGAGCACCATGAATGCCAGGATCGGCGAGATGTCCAGGCCGCCGAGGTTCGGCACGATGCGGCGGAACGGCGCCAGGGCCGGCTCGCAGATCTGGTTCACCAGTTCGGCGCCCGGGTTGTGGCTGCCCGGCGCGACCCAGGACAGGATCACGCTGATGATCAGGGCAAAGAAAAATATCTTCAGGAACAGTGCGGTAACGCCGATGATCGACCAGATCAGCAATTGCAGCGGATTGCCGGTGATGCCATAGGTCAGCAGCAGCGTCAGGGCCATCAGCGCCATTTGCAACAGGATCGCCAGCAACAGCGAGGACATGTCCAGGCCGAACAGGCTCGGAATGATCCGGCGCAATGGTTTAAGCAGCGGTTGGGTCGCCTTGACGATGAACTGGCACAACGGGTTGTAGAAGTTGGCGCGCACCAGTTGCAGCACGAAGCGCATCAGCACGATCAGCAGGTACAGACTGCCGAGGGTTTGCAGGACATAGACCGCTGCAGTGTTCAATCCAATCATGAATGGCTCCTTATTGGCCCAGTTGTTCGGCCATTTCGGCCGAGCGGTGCGCGGCGGCGCCGAGTGCTTTTTCAACCAGGGCTTCGAAGCCTCCGGCCTGGAATGATTTGATGGCCGCTTCGGTGGTACCGGCCGGCGAAGTCACGCGGCGACGCAGCTCCGCCGCATCGACATCGCTGGCGACCGCCATATGCGCGGCGCCCAGGGCAGTCTGCAAGGTCAGCTGAGCGGCGGTTTCCCGGGGCAGGCCGAGTTTCTCGCCGGCGGCGGTCATGGCTTCGATCAGCAGGAAGAAGTACGCCGGGCCAGAGCCGGAGACGGCGGTGACCGCGTCCAGTTGCTGCTCGGTTTCCAGCCACAGCGCAAGACCCACGGCCGACAGCAATTCTTCAGCCTGCTGGCGTTGGGCGGCCGTCACCTGTTCGGTGGCGAACAGGCCGCTGACGCCCTGGCGCAGCAGTGCCGGGGTGTTGGGCATGCAGCGCACGATGGGCTGGGCGCCGAGCCAGTTGTTCATGCTCGCGCAAGTAATACCAGCGGCAATCGACACGATCAGTTGATGTGGCTTGAGATGCGGGCGAAGGGCTTCGCACACGCTTTTCATTGCTTGCGGCTTGACCGCGAGCACCACGACGTCCACGCCGTCGATGGCCTGGGCGTTGTCGGCGAAGGCTTCGATGCCGTGCTCTGCGCTCACCCGCTGGCGGGTTTCTTCACCCGGATCGCTGGCGCGGATCTGCGCTGCATCCAGGCCCTTGGCCCGCAGGCCGCCGATCAGGCTGGCGGCCATGTTGCCGGCGCCGATAAAGGCAATACGCGTGTTGCTCATGACGGATCCTTATGAAAGATGAGTGAGTCAGCTGGGCGATTGACCGTAGTCGCGAGCCCCAAACAGCGCAGTACCGATGCGCACCCAGGTGGCGCCTTGAGCAATGGCGGATTCGAGGTCATGGCTCATGCCCATGGACAGCGTATCCAGGGGCAGGTCCAGGCTGGCTTGCAGGCGCTGGACAGCAGCAAAAGCCGCGTCCTGTTCAGCGCGATCGTCGGTCGGTTCGGGAATCGCCATCAACCCGCGCAACGTGAGGCGTGGCAACGTGCTGATGGCGCTGGCAAGGGCGGGCAGGTCCGCTGGCGCGCAGCCGGATTTACTGGCTTCGCCGCTGACGTTGACCTGAATGCAGATGTTCAATGGTGGCAGCTCGGCTGGCCGCTGCTCGGACAGGCGCTGTGCAATTTTCAAGCGATCCACGGAATGCACCCAGTCGAAATGTTCGGCGATAGCGCGCGTCTTGTTCGATTGAATGGGGCCGATGAAGTGCCAGATCAAGGGCAGGTCAGTCAGTTCGGCCTGCTTGCCCAAGGCTTCTTGCAAGTAGTTCTCGCCGAAGTCACGCAGGCCGGCGGCGTAGGCTTCGCGCAGGGCCTGGGCGGGCTTGGTCTTGCTGACGGCCAGTAGATGGACGCTGTGTCCGGCGCGTCGGGCGGCCTGTTCCGCCGCATGGATGCGCGATCTAACCTGAGCAATGTTGTCTGCTATCGTGGTCATAAAGAAAGGCCAGCGGGTCTGAGGTTCGCGGCATTCTACTGGAATTGAGGAGCGCTATGGATATCACTGAACTGCTGGCGTTCAGCGCCAAACAGGGGGCGTCGGACCTGCATCTGTCCGCCGGGTTGCCACCAATGATCCGTGTCGATGGCGATGTGCGGCGTATCAACCTGCCGGCGTTGGACCACAAGCAGGTCCATGAACTGATCTACGACATCATGAATGACCGGCAACGAGTGGATTACGAAAAGTTTCTGGAGACCGACTTTTCCTTCGACGTGCCAGGCGTTGCGCGGTTTCGGGTCAATGCCTTCAACCAGAATCGTGGCGCGGGGGCGGTGTTCCGGACCATCCCTTCGAAAGTCCTGACCATGGAAGACCTGGGGATGGGCGAGGTGTTTCGCAAGATCACCGAGGCCCCACGTGGGCTCGTGCTGGTGACCGGGCCGACGGGGTCCGGCAAGTCCACCACCCTGGCCGCGATGATCGATTACCTGAACAGCCACAAGCATCATCACATCCTCACCATCGAGGACCCGATCGAATTCGTCCATGAACCGCGCAAATGCCTGATCAACCAGCGCGAGGTGCACCGCGATACCCAGGGCTTTTCCACGGCGCTGCGCTCGGCCCTGCGGGAAGATCCGGACGTGATCCTGGTGGGGGAAATGCGCGACCTGGAAACCATCCGGCTGGCGCTGACTGCCGCAGAAACCGGGCACTTGGTGTTTGGCACGCTGCACACCACATCGGCGGCCAAGACCATTGACCGGGTGGTGGACGTGTTTCCCGGTGACGAGAAGTCCATGGTTCGTTCGATGCTGTCGGAGTCGTTGCAGGCGGTGATCTCCCAGACGCTGGTCAAGAAGATCGGCGGCGGCCGGGTTGCGGCGCATGAAATCATGCTCGGCACCTCGGCGATCCGCAATCTCATCCGGGAAGACAAGATCGCGCAGATGTATTCGTCGATTCAGACCGGCGGCTCGCTGGGGATGCAGACGCTGGACATGTGCCTGAAGGAGTTGGTGAACAAGGGACTGATCAGCCGCGAGCATGCGCGGGAGCGGGCGCGTACGCCGGATAATTTCTAGCGGGGCAAGGAGGCCTTGTGGCGAGGGGATTTATCCCCGTTGGGGTGCGAAGCGCCCCCAACAATGCATAGGCTTGAATCTTTATTTCAGACTGACCATCTTGGGGCTGCTTCGCAGCCCAGCGGGGATAAATCCCCTCGCCACAGAGGCCGATGATCAGCGCTGAACCACCCGCATCGCACCCGGCTCTTTGGGCAGTACCCGCTTGGCAACCACGTAATGGGTGTTCCAATACGGCTTGTTCAGCGTGTCGATGGTCACCGACTTGCCACGGCGCGGGGCGTGGATGAAGCGGTCATTGCCCAGGTAGATGGCCACATGGTTGACTCGCCGGCTCTTGAGCTTGAAGAAAATCAGATCCCCAGGCTTCAAGTCCTTGCGCTCGATTTTTTCACCGTGGCCGGCTGCCATCGCGTTGGATGTGCGCGGCAAATCGAAGGTGGCGTCGTTGAAGGCGTATTTCACCAGCCCACTGCAATCGAAACCTTTACTTGGGCTGCTGCCGCCCCAACGGTAAGGTGTGCCGAGTACATTCACGGCGCGGCTCAAGACATTGCTGGTGGTCTTGGTCGCCATGGGTGGCACCAGTCGGCTCTGAGCCGTGCTCACGCGCTGGACGCCTTGCTTGTTCTTGCTCGACGGAGCAGAAACATGGGATTTAGGGGTGTAGCCATTGATGTTGGGAAGACGTTGCTCACGGTTGGTGGCGTGGGCGGCCAGTGGCAATAATAGGCAGATAGTCAGCCATGTCTTTAAAAATGGACGCATTAGGCAGGGCTCATAAAGGTTAGCGCGCAACTTTATAACAGCTTTTTTTCGCTTTCCGAGGCCGTTTGTCGATCCGGAACCCAGCGTAAACGCCGCACAATACCGTCATTTTGGCCTGATTGTCCGACACAGGCCCCGTAGTACGGGCGTTTCCCCGGCTCGGGTCGACCAGTACCGCTTGTCGGCGAGACACAAAAAAGTCACAAAAAGTCCGAACAAATTTTTCTATCGAGGCAAAAGAGACCATTCATGAACAGCTATCAACAGGACGCAATCCGCGATACCCACAGCAAAGTCATCGGGTATCTGCTCTGGATTCTCGGGTTTACCGGCGCTCACCGTTTCTATTACGGCAAGCCGGTGACCGGCACGATCTGGTTTTTCACCTTCGGCCTGCTGGGCATTGGCTGGCTGATCGACCTGTTCCTGATCCCGGCCATGGACCGCGAAGCGGACCTGCGCTTTACCCCTGGCCCCATCGAATACAGCGTGGCGTGGATCCTGCTCACGTTCCTCGGGGTGCTTGGTGTGCATCGCATGTACCAAGGCAAGTGGCTCAGTGGGCTCCTTTACCTGCTGACCGGCGGGGTGTTTTTCCTGGGGGTGCTGTATGACTTCTGGACGCTGAATGACCAGGTCTCGATTCGTAATGCGCAGAAGCGTGGGGCTTTCCATTAAGACAGGTAGATCGTGTCGCCTGCATTTGCGAGCAGGCTCGCTCCCACACTGGATCGAGGGTGTTCACATATCCTGTGTTCACCAAAGATCCCCTTGTGGGAGCGAGCTTGCTCGCGATAGGGACGACGCGGTATCAAACCTGGTGAGTGATCCGCCCATCCATCAGGGTATAGCGCACCACCCCCGGCAGGCTGTGACCCAGGAACGGACAGTTGTCACCCTTGGAGCGCCAGGCTTCACCGGCCACGGTGGACGCGGCGGGATCGAACAGCACCAGGTCCGCCGCGGCACCCACGGCCAGTTTCCCGGCAGGCAATTGCAGCGCCTGGGCCGGGCCGGTGCTCAGGCGTGCCAGCAGGGTCGGAAGATCCAGTAATCCGTCTTCCACCAGTGTCATGGCCAGCGGCAGCAACAGCTCGACGCTGCTGATGCCCGGCTCGGTGGCGCCGAAGGGGGCCAGCTTGGCATCGCGCTCGTGGGGTTGGTGATGGCTGGAAATGGCCGAGATCACCCCGGACTTCACCGCCTCGCGCAAGCCATCGCGGTCGGCGCGGGTGCGCAGCGGCGGCTGGACGTGATAGACGCTATTGAAGTCGATCAGCGCTTCGTCGGTGAGGATCAACTGGTACAGCGCCACATCGGCGGTCACTGGCAAACCACGTGCCTGGGCCTGGGCGATCAGCGCGGCGCCGCGGGCGCTGGTCAGTTGGCTGAAGTGCGCGCGCACGCCGCTTTGCTCCACCAGCAGCAGGTCCCGGGCAAGTGCCACGGTCTCGGCTGTTTCCGGGATGCCCGGCAGGCCAAGGAAACTGGCGGTGGGGCCTTCGTGGGCCAGGCCGCCTTCGGCCAGGTCAAGGTCCTGCGAGTTGAAGATCACCGTCAGGCCGAAGGTCGCCGCATATTCCAGCGCGCGGCACAGGGTACGGGTGTTGCGGAAATTGTTCAGGCCATTGCCGAACGCCACGCAACCGGCGTCGCGCAGGGCGATGAGCTCGGCCAGTTGCTCGCCTTCCAGGCCCTTGCTCAGTGCGCCAATGGGGAAGACCTTGGTGTTGCCGGCTTCGCGGGCGCGGTCGAGGATCAGTTCGGCCACGGCCGAGGTGTCCAGCACCGGTTTGGTTTGCGGTGGGCAGCACAGGCTGGTCACGCCACCGGCGGCGGCCGCCCGGGTTTCGCTGATGATGCTGCCTTTGCGGCTGTAGCCCGGCTCGCGCAGGGCGACGTTGAGGTCAACCAGACCGGGGGCGGCTACCAGGCCGTGGGCGTCGAGGGTCTCGACCGCCGCGAAGCCTGTCGGCGCGGCGCCCAGAGCGACGATCTTGCAGGCATCGATATGAATGTCAGTCACTTGATCCAGGCCGCTGGCCGGATCGATCACGCGTGCGCCGAGAATGCTGAGCTTCACTGGGCGTTCTCCTGGTCGAGTTGGCGCTGGGCCGTTTGCCCGCTCATGGCCATGGACAGCACGGCCATGCGGATGGCGATGCCGTAGGTCACTTGGTTGAGAATCACCGAACGCGGCCCGTCGGCCACCGCCGACTCGATCTCCACGCCGCGGTTGATCGGCCCCGGGTGCATGACGATGGCGTCCGGCTTGGCTCCGGCCAGGCGTGCCGTGGTCAGGCCGAACAGGCGGTAGAACTCGCCTTCGCTGGGCAGCAGGCCGCCGGTCATACGCTCGCGTTGCAGGCGCAGCATGATCACCACGTCCACGTCCTTCAAGCCTTCGGTCATGTCGGTGTAGACCTTCACGCCGTACTGCTCGACGCCGATGGGCAGCAGGGTTTTCGGCGCGATTACGCGGATGTCCGGGCAGCCCAGCGTCTTGAGGGCCAGCATGTTCGAGCGCGCCACCCGCGAATGCAGGATGTCGCCAACGATCGCTACCGACAGGTTTTCAAAGCTGCCTTTGTGACGACGGATGGTCAGCATGTCGAGCATGCCCTGGGTCGGGTGGGCGTGACGGCCGTCGCCGCCGTTGATGATCGCCACTTGCGGGCAGACATGTTCAGCGATGAAGTGTGCCGCGCCGGAGTCACCGTGGCGCACGACGAACATGTCGGCGGCCATGGCCTCGAGGTTGCGCAGAGTGTCGAGCAGGGTCTCGCCCTTGCTCGCCGAGGATGTGGACACGTTGAGGCTGATCACATCCGCCGACAGCCGCTGGGCCGCCAGTTCGAAGGTGGTGCGGGTGCGGGTGGAGTTTTCAAAAAAGACGTTGCACACGGTCTTGCCGCGCAGCAACGGGACTTTCTTCACCGCTCGGGCGCCGACTTCGAGGAATGAGTCGGCAGTGTCGAGGATTTCCGTCAGCAGCTCGCGGCGCAGGCCGTCGAGGGACAGGAAATGCCGCAGCTGGCCCTGATCGTTGAGCTGCAGCGGGCGCTTGGTTTCGAGAGGCGTCATCGCGATGGACTCTTACAAGGGCAGTTAAAGGGCAAGGTCTTGCAGTTCGAGTTGCAGCGGCGACGGCCCGGAGAGCTTGACCCGCTCATGGGTGGCCAGCGTCAGCGTCGCGCCGACCACGTTCGGGCGGATCGGCAGCTCGGCGGCGTCCAGGTCCAGCAGGCACACCAGCGTCACGCTGGCCGGGCGGCCATAGTCGAACAGTTCGTTCATGGCGGCGCGGATGGTCCGGCCGCTCATCAGCACGTCGTCGATCAGCACCAGGTGCTGGCCTTCGATCTCGAACGGCAGGGCCGAGGGACGTACTTGTGGATGCAGGCCGTTCTGGCTGAAGTCATCGCGGTAGAAGGACACATCCAGGGTACCCAGCGGCGAATCGCTGCCCAGTTCATCGAGCAAGGCCTGGGCAACCCAGACGCCGCCGGTGCGAATGCCGATGTAGCGCGGTTCGCTAATGCCGCGTTGTTCCAGGTGCGCCGTGAGACGGATCGCCATCTGGCTGATCAGTTCGGCGGGATTGGGCAGGCTCATGCTGGCTCCTTCAGGTTTCCGGGTCGGTGCTGGTGACTCGGTTTATCGCTAAAAGAAAGCGCCTCGCGGCGCTTTCAAAAAATCAGGTTTCGAACAGGGCGGCGTTGGCATCGAGCCAGCCTTGCAGCAGCAGGGCGGCGGCGATGGCGTCCACCGGGTTGTCGCGGTAACTGCCTTTCTGCCCACCGCGGACCAGGCGTTCGCCCTTGGCCTCGAACGTGGTCAGGCGTTCGTCATGGGTATAGAAGGGCAGATTGAAGCGGCCGTTGAGCCGTCGAGCGAACTTCTCCGCGCGCACGCACATGTCGCTGGGCGTGCCGTCCATGTTCAACGGCAGGCCGACCACCACGGCGTCGGGTTTCCATTCCTTGATCAGCGCTTCGACCTGGTTCCAGTCCGGAACGCCGTTCTGTGCTTTCAAGGTGCACAGTTCGCGGGCCTGGCCGGTGACGACCTGGCCGACCGCAACGCCGATCTGTTTGGTGCCGTAGTCGAAGCCCAGCAGCAGGCGGAGAGCCATCAGGCGTGTCCTGCCTGGCTGGTGAGCAAGCTGAGGTTGACGCCCAGCCTGCTGGCGGCCGCTTCCAGGCGCAGTTCGCTGCTGGTGTTGAACAGGATGTCGGCGTCGAACGGGCAGGTCAGCCAGGCATTGTCGGCCAGTTCGGCTTCCAGTTGCCCGGGTTCCCAGCCGGCATAGCCAAGGGCGATCAGGCTCTTTTCCGGGCCGACGCCGTCGGCGATGGCAAACAGCACGTCCTGGGATGTGGACAGCGACACACCGTTCAAATCGACGGTGGCCTGGAATTTGGGACCCGACGGGTGGAGCACGAAACCGCGATCGGTCTGCACCGGGCCACCGATGAAAATCGGCACATGCTGGCACAGCAATGGCGGCTCGACCTCGGGGCGCAGTTGCTCGAGGATATCCGCCAGGTTCAGCTCCTGTGGGCGATTGACCACCAGTCCCATGGCCCCATTGGCCGTGTGCTCGACGATGTAGGTCAAGGTATGGGCAAAATTCGGATCGGCCATGTGCGGCATGGCGATCAGGAAGTGATGCTTGAGGTAGGTGGGGCTGACGTTTTTCATAGGCGCTAGTGTGGCGGCGTGGGGGCGAACTGACAAGCTGGGAAATGCTTGGGGCTGTCACCAATCCCCTGTGGGAGCGAGCTTGCTCGCGATGCGGTGTGTCAGTCGCCATTCATGCTGAATGATCGATGGCAATCGCGAGCAAGCTCGCTCCCACAGGGTATTGATACTGTCTGAAGATCAGTTACTGGACAGCCGATCACCCCGGGCGAACTTCCAGGTGCGGATGATTTCCAGGCGGTCGATGTCCGACAGGTCACCAGTAAACGGTGCGAAGGGCGCGGCCAGGCGCACGATTCGCTGGGCCGCCTGGTCCAGCAGCGGCTGGCCGGAGGATTCGAGCACCAGCACTTCGTACAGCGAGCCATCACGGTTGATCGAAACCATCAATCTCAGGTTGCCGTAGATCTGCTTGCGCCGGGCTTCGTCGGGGTAGTTCAGGTTGCCGATGCGCTCGACCTTCTTGCGCCACTCGTCCTTGTACCAGGCGCCCTTGTCGCGCATGGTCGAAGCTGCGCTCAGGCGATGGATGCGCGGGCGCTTGGCGTACAACTGCTGTTCCTGGGCCAGTTCGGCTTCCAGGCTGGCGATATCGCTGGACAACTGCGAGCTGTCGAAAGTCGGTTCTGGCGCCTTCGGTTTCGGATCGGGCTTGACCTCTTCCTTTACCGGGGCTTTTTTCGGCTTCGGCGCCACGGTGGTCACGGCAGCCTTGGGCGCCGTCTCCTGGACTTCCGGCTTGGCCGTGGGCGGCGGGGTCACCTTCTGCACTTTATTGTCTTGAAACGGCGCGATCTCGGTGGTCTTGGGGGTCGCTTTCGTTTCCAGGGTGCCACTGCCCTGCTGGTTTTCCTGGGCCAGGAAGTCCGCCTTCTGTGGCTTGGTTTCGCTCTTGAAGGTGGCCAGGGTGATTTCCAGGGTCTGGCTGATCTGCTTGGGTTCGACCGTGGCAAAGCCGACGCCCAACAACACCGCCAGGTGGATCAATGCCGCCAGGAAAAGGGTGAAGCCAAGGCGATCAGCCGGGCGCACGCCACGATGGGCGAGCTCTTGGGGCAGATCGGACGGGAGTGTCATGGCAAAAAAACCAACATCGCGGGTTTCACAGGCCGGGCATGATAACGCAATGTTGGTTTTTAACTTCAAGCCTCAAGCAGCAAGCGACAAGCTGCATCAAGCTTGCCGCGTGTGGCTTGCCGCTTGCAGCTGCTTCTCGATGGCGTCCATCAGCATGCCGCCGATGTCCGTGCCGAAGGCATTGTCGATCTCGCGGATGCAGGTCGGGCTGGTGACGTTGATCTCCGTCAGATGCTCGCCGATCACGTCCAGGCCGACGAACAGAAGGCCTTTCTCGCGCAGCGTCGGGCCGACCTGGGCGGCGATCCAGCGATCCTTGTCGGTCAGCGGACGAGCTTCGCCACGACCACCGGCCGCCAGGTTGCCACGGGTTTCGCCGGCCGCCGGGATGCGCGCCAGGCAATAATCGACGGGTTCGCCGTCGATCATCAGGATGCGCTTGTCGCCGTCGACGATAGCCGGCAGGTAGCCCTGGATCATGATCTGTTGCTGGCCATGCAAGGTCAGGGTTTCCAGGATCACCGACAGGTTCGGATGGCCTGCGGTGTGGCGGAAGATCGAAGAGCCGCCCATGCCGTCCAGGGGCTTGAGGATGACGTCGCCATGATGATCGGCAAATTCGCGCAACACGTCCGGGCGACGGCTGACGATGGTGGGCGGCGTGCATTGCGGGAATAGCGTGGCGAACAGCTTTTCGTTGCAGTCGCGCAGGCTCTGCGGCTTGTTGACCACCAGCACGCCGGCGCTTTCAGCTTGTTCCAGCAGATAAGTGGAATACACGAATTCCATGTCGAACGGCGGATCCTTGCGCATCAGGATCACGTCCAGGTCGCTTAGCAGCGCGTCGTTCTCGTCACCCAGTTCGAACCATTTCTCGGGGTTGGCGAAGACTTTCAGCGGCTTCATCCGTGCCCGGGCCTGGCCTTCGGCCTGGTAGAGGTCGCGCTGTTCCATGTAGAACAACTCCCAGCCGCGCTTTTGAGCGGCCAGCAGCATGGCCAGCGAGCTATCCTTCTTATAGGAAATGCTGGCGATTGGGTCCATGACAATGCCGACGCGTACGCTCATGGCTTGGTTCCTCGAAATTTGATGGGCACAAATGGCTGAAAAAGTGGCGTCAGAGTGGCGCCCCGAAGATTGGCGGTCAAGGAAAAACCACCGTACCGAGCGGCGGATAGATCGTTGCTGGAGACTGTGCTAAAAAGGCTGCCATGTGACGTGCGGACCTTGAACATCAAGGGTTTGCGCTGTCGATCACACTTATGCGTTAAAAACCGGTTCGCAGTGGCAATGGCAGAGCATCTTACGCAGCAGCAACCCAGCGCTTTGAAGGTGATGGTCATCGACGACTCGAAGACCATCCGCCGCACCGCCGAAACCCTGCTGCGCAACGTTGGTTGCGAAGTGATAACGGCGGTCGACGGCTTCGATGCCCTGGCCAAGATCGTCGATCATCATCCAGGCATTATCTTTGTCGATATCATGATGCCGCGCCTGGACGGTTACCAGACCTGCGCCCTGATCAAGAACAACAGCGCCTTCAAGGCGACGCCCGTGATCATGCTGTCGTCCCGCGATGGTCTGTTCGACAAGGCCAAGGGGCGCATCGTCGGCTCCGATCAATTCCTGACCAAGCCTTTCAGCAAGGAAGAACTGCTGGGCGCGATACAGGCCCATGTCCCGGGCTTTGCCGCTGTCCAGTCGCACCAGGCACATTAATGACGCTCGGCCTCGGGCCCGAGGTCCAGAAGAATGGGGAACACCATGGCACGCGTTCTGATCGTCGATGATTCGCCGACTGAGATGTACAAGCTCACTGGCATGCTGGAAAAGCACGGCCACGAGGTCCTGAAGGCCGAAAACGGCGCCGATGGCGTGGCATTGGCCCGCCAGGAAAAACCCGATGCGGTATTGATGGATATCGTCATGCCCGGCCTCAACGGTTTCCAGGCCACGCGCCAGCTGACCAAGGACCCTGATACCGGACACATCCCCGTGATCATCATCACGACCAAGGACCAGGACACCGACAAGGTCTGGGGTACGCGCCAGGGTGCGAAGGACTATCTGACCAAGCCGGTGGACGAGGACACCCTGATCACGACCCTGAACAAAGTGCTGGAAGGCTGACGACGCGGGCATGAGCCACTCCCTGACCGCATTCGAACTGTTGCTTCAGATCGATCGACGCTGCCGGTTGCTGGGCGCGGACCTCCCGTCCCAGCCCATGCACCGGGACAGCTGGAGCGGCATCGGTTTTCGCCTGGGCGAACATTGGTACGTGGCGCCCATGGGCGAAGTGAGTGAAGTGCTGCATGAGCCGCGCCACACCTCGTTGCCCGGGGTCAAGCCATGGGTTCGCGGAGTCGCCAACCTGCGGGGGCGCTTGTTGCCACTGATGGACCTGTGCGGTTTTTTCGGCCATGAACTGTCCAGCGTGCGCAAGCAGCGGCGGGTATTGGTGGTGGACCATGACGAAGTCTTCGCCGGTTTGCTGGTGGACGAAGTGCTCGGCTTGCAGCATTTTGCCAAGGACAGCCTTGAAGCGATTCCCACGGCCTCCTTGGATCGCCCGGAATCGGCGTACGTCCAGGGCCGTTTCGCCGGCGAGCGGCAATGGCAGGTGTTCAGCCCGTTTGCCTTGGCGCGTTCGCCGGGGTTCATGGATGTGGCGGTTTAACAGGCCGCAGCGCGGCCCCTGTGGGAGCGAGCTTGCTCGCGATGGCGCCAGTGCAGTCAACATTGATGCAAGCTGTACCGCCGCTATCGCGAGCAAGCTCGCTCCCACATTTGAATGGCGGTGGTTTGGGGTTTTGGGGACAGGCGAGAACCGATGATCAAAGCAAAAACAGGCAAGCCACTGGAAGCGTCGCGCAGTCGTTCGCAGATCATCGTGCTGTTCGTCGCGCTGATTGTCTTCATCATGCTGTTGTTCGCCAATTTCGCGTACCTCAACGTCCAGTCCACCTATGACAAACAGTACATCGGCCATGCCGGTGAGCTGCGGGTGTTGTCCCAGCGCATCGCCAAGAACGCCACAGAGGCCGCGGCCGGCAAGGCGGCTGCGTTCAAGCTGCTGAGCGATGCGCGCAACGACTTCGCTCAGCGCTGGGGCTACCTGAAACAGGGCGATCCGGTGACCGGCCTGCCGCCAGCGCCCGCCACCCTGCGGCCGCAGATGCGTGCCGTGCAGTTGGACTGGGAGCGGCTGCTGAAGAATACCGATGCCATCCTCTCCAGCGAGCAAACCGTCCTGTCGCTGCATCAAGTCGCGGCGACCCTGGCCGAAACCGTTCCGCAACTGCAGGTCGAGTATGAAAAAGTCGTCGAGATCCTCCTGCAACGTGGCGCGCCGGCCGCCCAGGTGGCCATGGCCCAGCGCCAGTCGCTGCTGGCCGAACGAATCCTCGGCGCGGTGAATACCGTATTGGCCGGCGATGAAAATGCCAGCCAGGCCGCCGATACCTTTGGCCGCGACGCCGCGCGTTTCGGCCAGGTGCTCAACGGCATGCTGCAAGGGGACCCGACCTTGAAGATCCCCCAGGTACAGGATCGCGATGCCCGGGCGCGCCTGTCGGAAATCAGCGAGCTGTTCGAGTTCGTCTCGGGCTCGGTGGATGAAATCCTCGAAACCTCCCCGGAACTGTTCAAGGTCCGCGAGTCGGCGAGCAATATCTTCAGCCTGTCGCAAACCCTCCTCGATGAGGCCTCGCACCTGGCCACGGCGTTTGAGAACCTGGCGGGCGGGCGTTCGGTCAACACCATTGGCGGCTATGTATTGGGCCTGCTGGCGCTGATGTCGATTATCCTTATCGGCCTGGTCATGGTTCGCGAAACCAACCGCCAGTTGAGAGAGACGGCGGAAAAGAACGAGCGCAACCAGAATGCAATCATGCGATTGCTCGACGAAATCGAGGACCTGGCCGACGGCGACCTGACCGTCACTGCCTCGGTCACCGAGGATTTCACCGGGACCATCGCCGACTCGATCAACTACTCGGTGGATCAGTTGCGTGATCTGGTGGCGACCATCAACCTCACCGCCGGCCAGGTCGCTGCCGCCGTGCAGGAAACCCAGGCCACAGCGATGCACCTGGCCCAGGCATCCGAGCACCAGGCCCAGCAAATTTCCGAAGCATCGACTTCAATCAATGAAATGGCCCAATCCATCGATCAGGTGTCGGCCAATGCCGCCGAGTCGTCGGCGGTGGCCGAGCGCTCCGTGGAAATCGCCAACAAGGGCAACGAGGTGGTGCACAACACCATCCATGGCATGGACAACATTCGCGAACAGATCCAGGACACCGCCAAGCGCATCAAGCGGTTGGGCGAGTCGTCCCAGGAAATTGGCGACATTGTCAGCCTGATCGACGACATCGCCGACCAGACCAACATCCTGGCACTCAACGCGGCGATCCAGGCGTCCATGGCCGGTGATGCCGGTCGCGGCTTCGCAGTGGTGGCCGACGAAGTGCAGCGGTTGGCGGAGCGTTCCTCGGCGGCGACCCGGCAGATCGAGACGCTGGTGCGGGCGATCCAGGCCGACACCAATGAAGCGGTGATTTCCATGGAACAGACCACCACCGAAGTGGTGCGCGGTGCCCGACTGGCCCAGGACGCCGGCGTCGCCCTGGAGGAAATCGAAGGTGTGTCCAAGACCCTGGCGGCGCTGATCCAGAGCATTTCCAACGCGGCGCAGCAGCAGACCACCTCCGCAGGGCAGATTTCCTTGACCATGAACGTGATTCAGCAGATCACCTCGCAGACCTCGTCCGGCTCCACCGCCACCGCCGAGAGCATCGGCAACCTGGCGAAGATGGCCAGCCAACTGCGCCGCTCGGTGTCGGGTTTCACCTTGCCGCCGGCACCGGCTGGCGATGAGGACAAGCAGTGACTGACCAGCGCTGCACATTGAAAAAACGCATCTGGCGAGGAAGTTTTTGTGGCGAGGGAACTTGCTCCCACTTGAGCGCGCAGCGCTCATAAAATCCTTGGCCGCTGCGCCCGAGGCGTCGAACCGGCCCAGCGGGAGCAAGTTCCCTCGCAATAAGGGCTGAGGTGCTCTGCTGCATATGACTGTTGATTTGGAGTGGATATGGGTGATCGGCACGACTACGTGGCCCTGGAGTGGGTCAAGGGCGAGATTGCCGAAACGCTGAGGCAGGCTCATCTGGCACTCAATCGTCCGGAGGACGACCCGCAGGCGCCGGATGCACTTGCCCTATGCCTGGCCTGTATCCATCAGGTCCACGGTGGCCTGCAGATGGTCGAGTTTTATGGCGCGGCGTTACTCGCCGAAGAAATGGAGCAACTGTGCATCGCGCTGCAGGACAATCGTATTGCCCACCGCGACGAGGCCGTCAGCCTGTTGCGCCAGGCCCTGGGCCAATTGCCGGCCTATCTTGAACGTGTGCAAGGCGCCCGTCGCGACCTGCCGCTGGTGGTGCTGCCGTTGATCAACGACTTGCGCAGCGCCAGGGGCGAAAGCCTGTTGTCGGAGACCAGTCTGTTCAGCCCGCAGTTGCCTGATGTCGCGCCTCTCAGGGATGACGCCTTGAAACGGCTCGAACCCGCCGACCTGCCAGGCACCCTGCGCAAGCTGCGCCAAACCTTGCAGGTCGCGTTGGTGGGGTTGTTGCGCGAACAAGACGACGTCACTCACCTCGGCTACCTGGCCAAAGTCTTCCACCGTTTGGAAACGCTGTGCGCCGGGGCGCCACTCAATGCGTTGTGGCAGGTCGCTTCGGCATTGGTCGAGGGCATGCGCGAGGGGCGCATCGCCAACAGCCCGGCGTTGCGCAGCCTGTTCAAGGATGCCGACAAGGAGCTCAAGCGCCTGCTGGTGCAGGGCATGCCAGGCGTCAATCAACCGGCCCCGTCACACCTGGTCAAGAGCCTGTTGTTCTATATTGCCAAGGCCGAACATCCCAGCGGGCAGATGCAGATCATGAAAGAACGCTACTCACTGGACGACGCGCTGCCCGACAGCGCCATGGTCGATGAGGAACGGGCCCGCCTGGCCGGGCCCGACCGCGATGCCATGCGCTCGGTGCTGGCGGCGCTCTGCGAGGAACTGGTCCGGGTCAAGGAACGCCTGGACCTGTTCGTGCGCAGCGATCGGCAGCACGTCACGGAGCTGGACAGTTTGCTGGCGCCCCTGCGCCAGATCGCCGACACCCTGGCGGTGCTGGGTTTCGGCCAGCCCCGAAAAGTGATCATCGACCAGTTGGCGGTGGTCCTGAGCCTGGCCCAGGGCCAGCGCGAGCCGGATGACGCGACCCTGATGGACGTCGCCGGAGCCCTGCTCTATGTCGAGGCGACCCTGGCCGGCATGGTCGGCACTGTCGAGCCGGAGAGCCGCGAAGACAACCGTCTGCCGACCACCGACCTGACCCAGATCCACCAGATCGTCATCAAGGAAGCCCACACTTGCCTGCAGCAGGCCAAGGACCTGATCGTCGACTACATCGACGCGGACTGGAACAGCGAGCAGCTCCAGCCATTGCCGGCGCTGCTGACCCAGGTGCGCGGTGCGCTGGCGATGATCCCGTTGACCCGTGCTGCCAGCCTCGTAGAGGCTTGCCACGGTTTCATCCACGAGCACCTGTTGCTCGAGCATGCCCGACCGGGCTGGGAAGAGCTGGATCACCTGGCCGACGTGATCACCGGCCTGGAATATTACCTGGAGCGCTTGAGCGAAGACCCCCACAAGCCTGCCGAGAACCTGCTTGATGGGGTCGAGCGCAGCCTGGGCGCCCTCGGGTATTTCCCCGACGAAGCCCGCGTGCCGTTACTCGATGACGTGCTCAGCCCCAACGAAGCCCAGGTCATGCAGGATCTGCAAGAGCTGGACGACCCGCAGACCGTGCAATCCTTGGCCGAAGTCCTGGCCAGCCCGGTCTCGGCGGTCAACCCGCCGGCGAGAAACATGCCGGCCAGCCTGCTGCCGCCCCCGGCGGACGAAAGCCCGATAGACGATGAGCTGCGCGAGGTGTTCCTCGAGGAAACCGCCGAAGTGCTCGATGTCTTGAATGAGTACCTGCCGCGCTGGGCTGCCCATCCGGACGATCACGGCGCCCTCACAGAACTGCGCCGAGCCTTCCACACCCTCAAGGGCAGCGGCCGGATGGTTCGGGCGCTGATCCTCGGTGAGTTGGCCTGGGCCGTGGAAAACCTGCTCAACCGGGTGCTGGAACGCAGCGTGGAGCCGGGCGCTTCGGTCCGGCAGTTGATTGAAGAAACGGTGCAACTGCTGCCGGCCCTGGTCGCCGAATTCGCCGCGCACCGCCAATCCCAGCGTGACGACGTCGATCGTCTGGCGGCTCGCGCCCATGCCCTTGCCAAGGGCAGCGATGAAGACGATGACGACGAGCGAGACGTGACGGCTCTCGATCCGCTGCTCCTGAACATTTTCGACAACGAAGCCCAAGGGCACCTCGCCACGCTCGATCGCTTCCTTGATCAAGCCGCCGAACAACTGCCGTTGCAGGCCAGCGACGAACTGCAACGGGCGTTGCACACCCTCAAGGGCAGCGCATCGATGGCCGGTGTGCTGCCCATTGCCGAGCTTGCCGGGGCGCTGGACGAGCTGGCCCGGGAATACAAGGCGCATTCGCTGGCGCTGGACCTGGATGAGATTGAACTGCTGCTTGAGGGCGAGGGGCTGTTGCGACGCGGCCTGCGCCAGTTGCACAGCGAACCGTTGGCTTCGATAGCCGGTGCCGCCGACTTGATCCAGCGGGCCCGGGCGCTGCTGGCCGAGCGCTTGCAGGCGGCGGTGGGCGCGGCGGATCAAGGCGCGCGGACCAAGCGTGATCCGCAGTTGATCAATAACTTCCTCGCCCAAGGCATGGATATCCTGCTGGACGCAGAGAACCTGTTGCAGCGTTGGCAGCAGCATCCCGCTGAAAGCCAGGAATTGAGTGCCTTGCTCGATGAGCTGACCACCCTGGGCGAAGGCGCGCACCTGGCCGACCTGCACCCGGTGGACGAGCTCTGCGAAGCGTTGCTCGACCTCTACGGCGCGGTGGAGGAAAGCAGCCTCGCAGTCAGCGACGCCTTTTTCCAGGAAGCGCAACGCGCCCACGAAGCGTTGATCGACATGCTCGACGAGTTGGCGGCCGGCCAGCATGTGCATTCGCGGTCCGAGCGGGTGCAAGCCCTGCGCAAACTGCTCGAAGAGAGTCTCGACCCAGCCGCCACGGGGCTGATTCGCAGCGACGGCAGTCGCACCCTTAGCATCCGCGAGCTGGGACAGGCGACCGCCGAAATGGAGCAGGGCGCGACCACCGAGACCTCGGTCGACGACGACATCGCCTCGATCTTCCTCGAAGAGGCGCAGGACATCCTGGAAAGCGCCGCCCAGGCCTTGCAGCGCTGGCTCGCCGATCCGGACAACGGCGCGCCGCTGTCGTCGCTGCAGCGCGATCTGCATACGCTCAAGGGCGGCGCGCGCATGGCGAATATCCGGCCGGTCAGTGACCTCGCCCAGGAGCTCGAAAGCCTCTATGAGGGACTGGTGGATCGCCGCTACAGCTACAGCGAGGAACTGGCGCAACTGCTCGACAGCAGCCACGCGCGCCTCGATCTTTTGCTCGGGCAGTTGCAGCAAGGCCAGCCACTGGGCGATCCCGTTGCGCTGATCGACGCTATCCACCGGTTCCGCCAGGACCGGCCGAACGCCATCGAGACACCGGGGGCGAGTCCGAGCGATGCCACGGGGCATGACCCGGAGCTGCTGGAAATCTTTCTCGAGGAGGGTTTCGACATCCTCGACAGTTCCGGCGCTGCTTTGCTGCGCTGGCAGGAAGACCCGGGCAACCGCCAGGCCGTGGAAACCTTGCTGAGGGACTTGCATACCCTCAAGGGCGGCGCACGGATGGTGGAAATCGCCCCCATCGGCGATCTCGCCCATGAACTGGAAAACCTTTACGAAGGCCTGTCGGCGGGTCTGCTGCAACCGGGCCCCGAGCTATTTGTCCTGCTGCAAAGCAGTCATGACCGACTGGCGCAGATGCTCGACGCGGTCCGCGCAGGGCAGCCGTGTCCGCCAGGCGATCGGTTGATCGCGCGGATCCACGCGGTGGGCCATCCGCAGGAGAACGAGGCGCCCGAACCTGTTGCAACACCGGAGCCTGCCTCGATCCAGGCGCCAGCAACGCTGCCGTCGCGACCCGAGCCCGCAATGTCGGGCGACGGCGTGGACACAGTGAAGGTCTCCGCCGAATTGCTCGACGACTTGGTCAACCTCGCTGGCGAAACATCGATCTTCCGTGGCCGTATCGAGCAACAAGTCAACGACGCGCGTATTGCCCTGGGCGAGATGGAAACCACCATCGAGCGCATGCGCGATCAGTTGCGTCGCCTGGATACCGAAACCCAGGGGCGCATTCTCAGCCGCCAGCAAGCGGAAGCCGAGCGGTTGGGCTACGAAGAATTCGACCCCTTGGAGATGGACCGCCATTCCCAGTTGCAGCAATTGTCCCGGGCGCTGTTCGAGTCCGCTTCGGACTTGCTCGATCTCAAGGAAACCCTTGACCGCAGCAATCACGACGCGGAAAACCTGCTGCAACAGCAAGGGCGCATCAATACCGAGCTCCAGGAAGGCCTGATGCGTACGCGCATGGTGCCGTTCGAGCGCATGGTGCGGAGACTCAAGCGCATCGTCCGGCAAGTCGCCCAAGAACTGGGCAAGGACGTCGAGTTCGTGGTCGACAATGCCGAGGGCGAGATGGACCGCAACGTGCTCGAACGCATGGCGGCGCCTTTGGAGCATATGTTGCGCAACGCCGTCGACCATGGCCTTGAACCCGCCGATGTGCGTATCGCCGCCGGAAAGCCGGCCAAGGGGCGCATCAGCCTCGACTTGTCCCGGGAGGGGGGCGACATCATCTTCGACATTCGCGACGACGGTGCGGGAGTGCCACTGGACGCGGTGCGGCGCAAGGCGATCAAGCGTGGCTTGCTGGCGCCCGACAGCGACATCAGTGACCGTGATGTGCTGCAGTTCATTCTCCAGCCAGGCTTTTCCACGGCGGAAAAAATTACCCAGATTTCCGGGCGTGGCGTCGGCATGGACGTGGTCCACGAAGAGGTGCGGCAGTTGGGCGGCACCATGTCCATCGACTCGACGCCGGGGCAGGGTGTGCACTTTCGCATTCGCCTGCCGTTCACGGTGTCGGTGAACCGGGCGTTGATGGTGCAGTGCCATGAAGACCAGTACGCAATTCCGTTGAACACCATCGACAGCATCGTCCAGGTATTGCCCGCTGAACTGGACGGCTATTACCAGCTCGATCCGCCCACCTACACCTACGCCGGGCAGCGCTACGAGCTGTGTTATTTGGGGGAGCTGCTGAAAACCGCGGCCCGCCCGAAATTACTGGGGCAAAGCCAGCCCTTGCCGGTGCTGCTGGTGCAGTGCAACGAACGGCACGTCGCGGTGCAGGTGGACGCCACCGCTGGGACCCGGGAGATCGTGGTCAAGAGTCTCGGCTCGCAGTTCTCAGCGGTACGGGGTTTGTCCGGGGCGACAATCCTGGGAGACGGCCGGGTGGTGCTGATCCTCGACCTGCTGGCGCCGATCCGCGCCTTGCCGCACCAGGTGCCGCGCCGCCAGTTGTCTACCCAAAGCGAGAGCGAACCCCAGCGACCGCTGCTGATTTTGGTGGTGGACGACTCGGTGACGGTGCGCAAGGTTACCAGCCGCTTGCTGGAGCGCCATGGCATGCATGTCCTCACGGCCAAGGACGGAGTTGACGCCATGGCCCTGTTGAGCGAACACACGCCTGACCTGATGCTGTTGGACATCGAAATGCCGCGCATGGATGGCTTCGAAGTCGCCACCCAAGTGCGCAACGACCCAAGCCTGGCGCACTTGCCGATCATCATGATCACCTCCCGCACCGGCCAGAAGCATCGCGACCGCGCCATGACCATCGGTGTCAACGATTACCTGGGCAAGCCGTACCAGGAATCGGTGCTGCTCGACAGCATCGCCTACTGGAGCAAAAACCATGGATGAATTTCGCGCCAGTCATCTCACCGGGTTATTGCTGCCCTTGGCCGACCGGCATCTGGTATTGCCCAATGTCGCGGTGGCGGAGCTGATCGACTACCAAAGCAGCGCGTTCGACATGGACACACCGCCCTGGTTTCTGGGCTGGGTGAGCTGGCGCGAACGCCAGATCCCACTGCTGAGTTTCGAGTCGGCCTGTGGCCAGAAAACCATGATCGGCGAGCGCGCGCGCATCGTCGTGCTCAACGCCCTGGGCGGCCGCCCGGAGTTGCGCTTCATTGCCCTGCTGGTCCAAGGCATCCCGCGCTCCTACAAGCTCGACAGCCAGTTGAGCTACGTTGACGTGCCGCTGTGCGGGCTGGAGCAGGCCGCCGTGCAGGTCGGGGAACATGTGGCGAAAGTACCGGATCTGTTGGCGTTGGAGGAGCTGGTCCTTGCCGCGGGGCTGTCCCAGAGCTGATATGCGTGGCGGGGAGCAAGCTTTCTCGCCACGAAAAGCGCTGTCCATCGCGCCGCACCCAACCATTACTCCCACCGTAACGATCCACCATCGAGCTTGATTGATGCCCTCGCCACAACACTCCTAAGGTAAGCCCCACGAAAGCGAACCCGTGGAGTGGTCATGACAACAACAATATCCCCCGACTCGCGATGGACGCGGCGGCGCGGCGAAAAGCAGCGGCGCCTGGCGTTGGTCAAAGACCTTGCCGATGGCGTGGTGTTGCCCACCGATAACATCGTTGCGGCGTTGGAGGCATTGATCTTGCCCGGCGACCGTGTGGTGCTGGAGGGCAATAACCAGAAGCAGGCGGATTTTCTTTCGCGCTCCCTTGCCAAGGCCGATCCATCGAAGCTGCACGACCTGCACATGATCATGCCCAGCGTCGGCCGTTCCGAGCACCTGGACCTCTTCGAGCGTGGCATCGCTCGCAAGCTGGATTTTTCCTTTGCCGGCACCCAAAGCCTGCGCATCAGCCAATTGCTGGAAGACGGCCTGCTGGAAATCGGCGCGATCCACACCTACATCGAACTCTATGCCCGGCTGGTGGTGGATTTGATTCCCAACGTTGTGCTCTCGGCCGGTTTCATGGCCGACCGCGCCGGCAATATCTACACCGGCCCCAGCACTGAAGACACCCCCGCGCTGATCGAGCCGGCGGCTTTCAGCGATGGCATCGTCATTGTCCAGGTCAACCAATTGGTGGACGACGTCAGCGACCTGCCCCGTGTGGACATCCCGGCGTCCTGGGTGGATTTCGTGGTGGTGGCCGACAAGCCGTTCTACATCGAGCCGCTGTTCACCCGCGACCCGCGCCACATCAAGCCTGTGCATGTGCTGATGGCGATGATGGCCATCCGTGGGATCTACGAAAAACACAACGTCCAATCCTTGAACCACGGCATTGGGTTCAACACGGCCGCCATCGAATTGATCCTGCCGACCTACGGCGAATCCCTCGGCCTCAAAGGCAAGATCTGCCGCAACTGGACCCTCAACCCGCACCCGTCCCTGATCCCGGCCATCGAAAGTGGCTGGGTCGAAAGCGTGCATTGCTTCGGCACCGAACTGGGCATGGAGAACTACATCGCCGCCCGGCCCGACGTGTTCTTCACCGGCCATGACGGCTCGCTGCGTTCAAACCGCATGGTCTGCCAACTGGCCGGGCAATACGCGGTGGACCTGTTTATCGGCGCTACCCTGCAAGTGGACGGCGACGGTCATTCCTCCACCGTGACCCGTGGCCGACTCGCCGGTTTTGGCGGCGCGCCGAACATGGGCCACGACCCGCGCGGCCGTCGTCATGGCACCCCGGCCTGGCTCGACATGCGCCACGGCGACGGCGAAGCGCCGCTGCTCGAGCGCGGCAAGAAGCTGGTGGTGCAGATGGTCGAGACGTTCCAGGAGGGCGGCAAACCGACCTTCGTCGACACCCTCGACGCGGTGGACGTGGCGAAGAAGGCCGGCATGCCCCTGGCGCCGATCATGATCTACGGCGACGACGTTACCCACCTGCTCACCGAAGAAGGCATCGCCTACCTGTACAAGGCCCGCTCCCTCGAAGAGCGCCAGGCGATGATCGCCGCCGTGGCCGGGGTGACGGCCGTCGGCTTGCGCCATGACCCGAAAGACACCGCGCGCATGCGCCGCGAAGGGTTGATTGCCTTGCCCGAAGACCTCGGTATCCGCCGCACCGACGCCACCCGCGAGCTGCTCGCGGCCAAGAGCGTGGCCGATCTGGTGGAGTGGTCCGGTGGCCTCTACAACCCGCCCGCCAAGTTCAGGAGCTGGTAAATGCGCGCCTTGAATCTGCAACCCAAGCCAATTTCCCTGGCTGAACGTCTGGCCGACCTGGCGGTGGACGCGTTGATCGATGAGGCCGACCTCTCGCCGAAACCGGCGCTGGTGGATCGGCGCGGCAGCGGTGCCCACACCGATCTGCACTTGGGTCTGATGCACGCTTCGGCGTTGTCATTGTGGCCGGCCTTCAAGGAAATGGCCGAAGCCACCCTCGACTGTGGCGAGATCGGCCTGCCATTGCGCGAAGCCCTGGGCCGCATCGGCCGCGACGGTGAAGCCGCGATGCTCGCCACCACGGGTGGGGTGAATACTCATCGTGGCGCGATCTGGGCCTTGGGCCTGTTGATCGCTGCGGCGGCGCTGAAGCCTGAATCCAACGTCGCGGGCGCCGTCACCCTACGCGCCGCTCGTCTGGCCTTGCTCAACGACCGTTATGCGCCCCAACCCTTGAGCCATGGCGTCCAGGTCGCCCAGCGTTACGGCGTACGCGGTGCCCGGGAAGAAGCGCAGCTGGCGTTCCCGGCCGTCACCGGCCTGGGCCTGCCGCAACTCAAGCGCAGCCGCGCGGCTGGGGCGGGCGAACAGAACGCCCGGCTCGATGCCTTGCTGGCGATCATGACCACCCTGGCCGACACCTGCGTGCTCTACCGCGCCGGCGAAGCGGGGCTGCAAGCCATGCAACAGGGCGCCAAAGCGGTGCTCGACGCCGGTGGCAGCGCGAGCCTGGTGGGTCGCCGCCAACTCCATGCGCTGGACCAACAATTGATTGCCTTGAACGCCTCGCCCGGCGGCGCTGCCGACCTGCTTGCCGCCTGCCTCTTTCTCGACCGTATCGAGCGCGGCGATGACCTCTTTCCAGGAGTGTGCTGATGGAAACCTTGTCCTTTGAATTTTCCGCCGGACAGCCGCCACGAGGCCGGGCGCTGGTGGGCTGCGTCGGCTCGGGCGATCTGGAGGTGCTGATCGAACCGGGGCTGGCGGGAAAATTGACCATTCAGGTGCAGACTTCGGTCAATGGCAGCGAGCAACGCTGGCAGCATTTGTTCGCCCGCATGTTCGACGGCCAGACGCCCCCGGCGATGAACATCGACATCCATGATTTCGGCGCCACCCCAGGCGTGGTGCGTCTGCGCCTGGAGCAAGGCTTCGAGGAGATCGGCCATGACTGACAGCGCAACGCTGCTCAACAAGCACAGCTTCGTCGAACTCGGTGCCCGGCAACGGGCCAAGGCCTTGCTCGACGAGGGAACATTCCGTGAACTGCTCGACCCCTTCCAGCGCGTCATGTCGCCATGGCTACTGCGCCAAGGCGTGGTGCCGCAGAGCGACGATGGCGTGGTGATCGCCAAGGGCACGCTCGATGGCCTACCGGTGGTGATCGCCGCCATCGAAGGTGCGTTCCAGGGCGGCAGCCTCGGCGAAGTCGGCGGGGCAAAAATTGCCGGTGCGCTGGAACTGGCGGCTGAAGACAACCGCAGAGGCATCGCGACCCGCGTCGTGCTGCTGCTGGAAACCGGCGGCGTGCGGTTGCAGGAGGCCAACCTCGGGCTCGCGGCGATCGCCGAGATCCACTCGGCGATCGTCGACCTGCGCCAATTCCAACCGGTGATCGGCGTGGTAGCGGGCAGCGTTGGCTGCTTTGGCGGCATGTCGATTGCCGCCGGGTTGTGCAGTTACCTGTTGGTGACCCAGGAAGCGCGGCTGGGGTTGAACGGCCCGCAAGTGATCGAGCAGGAGGCCGGCATCGACGAGTACGACTCCCGCGATCGTCCGTTCATCTGGAGCCTGACCGGTGGCGAGCAGCGCTACGCGACCGGGCTGGTGGACCGATACGTTGCCGATGACGTCGCGCAGATCCGTCGGCAGGTCGGCGAACTGTTGCACCTGGGTGTGCCCGACGAACACCGCAGCGGTCAGGCCGATTTGTTCCTGCAACGCCTGGCCCGCCTGGACACCGACGTGCAAATCGAACCGTCAGCGGTTCGCCAGCTGTATCAGGGAGAACGCCCATGAGTTCGTATTCAATGAGAGGCGCGCGCTGGTTCGAGGCCTTGAGCGGCGGCGCCAAGCCGTTGGATGGCTTGCCGGCTTCGCTGCAAGTGGCCGACGTCCAACTGGGCGAACAAACCGCGCGGTTGATCGCCGTGGTGGCCGATCCCGACAACCGTTTTCCTCGGGCGCGCAATGGCGAAGTCGGGTTGCTCGAAGGTTGGGGCTTGGCCAAGGCGGTGGACGATGCCATCGAAGCCGACCGCAACGCGCCCCGCAAACGTGCGCTGATCGCCATCGTCGATGTGCCCAGCCAGGCATACGGCCGTCGCGAAGAAGCCCTCGGCATTCACCAAGCACTGGCTGGCGCGGCAGACAGTTATGTCCGCGCCCGATTGGCCGGGCACCCGGTGATTGGCTTGCTGGTGGGCAAGGCGATGTCCGGCGCGTTCCTGGCCCACGGCTACCAGGCCAACCGGCTGATTGCCCTGCGCGACCCGGGGGTGATGGTCCATGCCATGGGCAAGGCCTCGGCGGCGCGGGTGACCTTGCGCAGTGTCGAAGAACTTGAAGCCCTGGCTGCCAGCGTGCCGCCAATGGCCTATGACATCGACAGCTACGCCAGCCTGGGTTTGCTCTGGGAAACCTTGTCGGTTGAGCAGATCGAGCAACCGACGGCAGCGGATCTGGGGCGGGTGTCTGATTGCCTGCAACAGGCGATCAACGACGTGGCGGGTGCGCCTCGGGATCTGAGCGGGCGTTTGGGGGCGGCCCATCGCGCAGCTTCCAGCCAAGTTCGCCAGTTGTTGAGGGCGCAGTGGTGAGCACGTTCCTGGCCCATGACCTGCTCTGGGGGATGACTGCCTTGCAGTTGCCTGCGGATGCGCCGGGTTGGGCTGTCGAATCGCTCGACCTCGGGCAGCCGGTGGTGGTGCGTCGGGCGCTCACCTTGCCCGGGCACGTCGCGGTGGGCCTGCGCGGCCCCTCCCGGGAACAGCGTTACGCCGCGTCGATGCCTGTGGTTGCGGTCCAGCGCCGGGTACGCCCGGAAGATCTTTGTCATGTCGAATGCCGTCGTGACCTGCCTGCGCTGATCGCCCTGGCGCAGCTCCGCTCCTTGCTCGACGCCAGTGGTTGGATCTGGGGCGTGAGCGGCAGCGCCGGGTTCGAATTGGCCACGGGTGTCGAGGCGCTGCATGAACGCAGTGACTTGGATTTGATTCTGCGCGCGCCGCGTCGTCTGAATCGTCTCCCGGCCAAGGAACTGCTGGCGCTGTTGGATGCCTCGGTCTGCGCCGTGGACATGCAGTTGCAAACGCCTTGCGGCGCCGTCGCCCTACGCGAGTGGGCGGGCTCGTCGCGTCGGGTCTTGCTCAAGGATGATGTCCAGGCGCGCCTGGTGAGCGACCCTTGGCAATCTCCAGTGGAGCAGGTCGCGTGAGCAGCCTTTTCGTCTTTCCCGGCCAGGGTGCGCAGCGCGTGGGCATGCTCCATGGGTTGGCACCGCTGATCCTCGAAGAGGCGGGGGATGTGCTGGGTGAAGATGTATTGCGATTGGACAGTGCCCAGGCTTTGCAATCGACTCGCGCCGTGCAGCTGTGCCTGCTGATCGCAGGCGTGGCGGCGGCTCGTCGGTTGCTTGAGCAGGCTCGCGCTCCGGATTACGTCGCGGGGCTGTCCATCGGTGCTTATCCGGCGGCGGTCGTGGCTGGGGCGCTGGATTTTGCGGATGCGCTGCGCCTGGTCAGCCTGCGGGGCGAGCTGATGCAGCAGGCGTATCCACGAGGCTACGGCATGACGGCGATCATCGGCCTGGACCTCGCGGTGGTGGAGACCTTGCTTGCCCAGGTACACAGCGAAACAGCGCCGGTCTACCTCGCCAATATCAATGCCGATAACCAGGTAGTCATCGCCGGCAGCGACGAAGCCATGGGCCTCGTCGCCGAAAAGGCCCGGCGTCAAGGCGCGGGCAAGGCTTGCCGGCTGGCGGTCAGCGTGCCGTCCCATTGCCCGTTGCTGGATGCACCGGCCCGGACGTTGGCCCAGGCATTCGCCGACGTGCCGTTGAAGGCGCCAACATTGGGCTATCTCAGTGGCAGCCGCGCCCGGCCGATGTTCAAGACCGATGCGCTACGCGACGATCTGGCGTTCAACATGTGCCGTGTCGTCGATTGGCGCGGCACGGTGCAGAGCGCCTATGAGCGTGGCGTGCGCCTGCAAATCGAATTGCCGCCCGGCGCGGTGCTCACCGGGCTGGCGCGCCGGGTGTTCGAGCAAGGCACTGTCATGGCGTTTGATGGCGCGCGGCTGGATACGCTGCAAGCGCTACTGCATGAGGAGGGACGCCGCCAACCCTAGACACCGACTCAAGCTGGCGAAGCACAAAAACAACAACTTCGACGATGCATTTTGAGGATTACGACAATGATTATCTACGGTGTGGCGTTTCTGGCCTTTTGTACCATGGCGGGTATTTTCATCGGTGAGCTGCTGGGCAAATTGATCGGCGTGCCGGCCAATGTCGGCGGTGTCGGCATTGCGATGCTGTTATTGATCGGCCTGGGCAGCTATCTGAACAAGCGCGGCCTGTTCAAGGGCAAGTCTGAAGCTGGCGTGGAATTCTGGAGTGCCATCTATATCCCGATCGTGGTGGCGATGGCGGCGCAGCAAAACGTCTATGGCGCGCTGAAAGGCGGGCCGATGGCGATCCTGGCCGGGACCCTGGCCGTGGCGATTGCCTTTGCGTTGGTACCGGTGCTGGTGCGCATTGGTAACAAGGACCCTCAATCCAACGTGTCCGTGAAAACGGTCGGGTGATCGCCATGTACGAATCCATGATGAAAGTCATCACCGGCTACGGCCTGATCAGTGGTTTTGCGATTGTCGGGATCACCATGTGGGTGTCCTACTGGATGAGTAACACGTTCACCAAAGGTCGCCTGCATGGCTCGGCCATCGCGATCCTGCTGGGCCTGGTGCTTTCATACATCGGCGGGGCCATGACCGGCGGGCAGAAGGGCGTAGTGGACATCCCGCTGCTGTCCGGGATCGGCTTGCTGGGTGGCGCGATGCTGCGTGATTTTGCGATTGTCGCCACGGCGTTCGGTGTCAGCGTCGAGGAGCTCAAGCGCGCCGGCTTCGTGGGGATACTGGCCTTGTTCGTCGGGGTCGGGACTTCATTTATCGCCGGTGTTGGGGTGGCGATGGCCTTCGGTTACACCGATGTGGTGAGCCTGACCACCATTGGCGCCGGGGCGGTGACCTATATTGTCGGGCCGGTGACCGGGGCAGCGATTGGCGCCAGTTCCGAGGTGATGGCGCTGTCCATCGCCGCCGGGTTGATCAAGGCGATCCTGGTGATGGTGGCGACGCCGTTCGTGGCGCCCTTCATCGGCCTCAACAACCCGCGCAGCGCGGTGATCTTCGGTGGGCTGATGGGTACTTCCAGTGGCGTGGCCGGCGGCCTGGCGGCGACCGATCCGAAGCTGGTGCCGTATGGCTGCCTGACGGCGGCGTTCTATACGGCGCTTGGCTGCTTGCTCGGGCCTTCGCTGTTGTTTCTGATCATGCGCGGGTTGATGGGGTAGGGCTTCAGTTATTCTTTGAATGGACTGGCATCATCGCGAGCAAGCTCGCTCCCACAGGGGATTTGTGAACACCGATCCAATGTGGGTGCGAGCCTGCTCGCGATGGGCGCGGCTCGGTTTCAAGCCAGGCGATTGGCATACATCCGGCACTCCGCCAACAGCGCCAGGAGGTTCGGGTCGCGCTCCTTGGCTTTCAAAAAGACTACGCCGATGTGCTGCTGCAAACGGTACTTTTCCTGCAACGGGATCAGTTTCACCCGGTTTTCGTACACCGCCGCGATCCTGCCCGGCAGCAAGGCATAGCCTACCCCGGAGCTGACCATGCTCAGCAGGGTGAAGATGTCGTTGACCTGCATCGCCACCTTCGGCTCGAACCCCGCCTGCTTGAATACCCGAACGCCGTCCTGATGCGTGGCGAAGCCTTGGGTCAGGGTGATGAAGGTCTCGTCGCGCACTTCGGCCAGGTCCACTTCGCTGCGCTGGGCGAAGGGGGAGTCGGCCGGCGTGGCGAGGAAGATGTCATCGGAAAACAGCTGGATCTGCTCGCAGTCCGGGTCGTTGACGCTGTCGTCCAGCGACACCAGGATCGCATCGACTTCCATGTTCTTGAGCTTGTACAACAGGTCGATGTTGGAGCCCATGATCAAGTCGATATTGAGCTCGCTGCGGCGGATCTTCAGGCCCATGATCAGCTGCGGCACGGTCTTGACCGTCAATGAATACAACGAACCCAACTTGAAACGTTCGGCGGAAAAACCAGCCGCCTCACGGGTCAGGCGCACGCTTTCGATCACGTCCTGGATCAATTTCTGCGCACGCTCTTCCAATACATAGGCGCTTTCCAGCGGCGTGAGGTTGCGGCCCTCATGCTTGAACAATGGACAACGCAGGGCGCTCTCCAAGGAGTGAATGGCCCGATGCACGCTGACGTTGCTGGTTTGCAGATCGGCCGCCGCCCGCGCCAGGTTGCCGGTGCGCATGAAGGCCAGGAACACCTCGAGTTTTTTCAGGGTCAATTCTTCGTCGATCAGCATGGGAGGCAGACTCTTATTCGTATGGGCTGATTGTGCCCGAACCTGCCTTTGTGGCGAGGGGATTTATCCCCTCGCCACACGTGCTGTATCGCAATTTGAAAAGCAATTCATTGCAGTTTCAGGCGCCAGGCCTGAGCCTTGGCGCCAGTTTCGGAATGTGGGGTGGGATTGGATGTATCACGGAGAACGACTCAACGCCTGGACGCACCTGGTGGGGGCTGTCGCGGCGTTTATCGGCGCGGTGTGGTTGTTGGTGATTGCCGGGATGGCCGGCGATCCGTGGAAGATTGTCAGCGTGGCAATCTACGGGTTCACCTTGCTGGCGCTCTACAGCGCCTCGACGGTTTATCACAGCGTGCGCGGACGCAAAAAAGAAATCATGCAGAAGGTCGATCATTTTTCGATCTACCTGTTGATTGCTGGCAGCTACACGCCGTTCTGCCTGGTGACCCTGCGCGGGCCGTGGGGCTGGACGTTATTCGGGATTGTCTGGGGACTGGCCCTGATCGGCATCCTGCAGGAGATCAAGCCACGCTCCGAAGCGCGGGTCCTCTCGATCGTCATCTACGCGGTGATGGGTTGGATCGTCCTGGTGGCGGTCAAGCCGTTGTTGGCGGCGCTGGGTAGCACCGGGTTCGCCTGGCTGGCCTCGGGCGGCGTGCTCTACACCGTGGGCATCGTTTTTTTCGCGCTCGACCAACGCCTGCGCCATGCCCATGGCATCTGGCATTTGTTCGTCATTGCCGGCAGCCTGCTGCATTTCGTGGCGATTCTGTTCTACGTGCTTTGAGCACTTGTAAACAGACGATCCAGTTGCGCCTGGGCCTGGCTGGCGAAAATCTCCAGCAGGGCACCCATTGTATGGGCTGGGGCCTCGTTGGCCCGGGTCACGGCGTACAGGGAAATGGGCAGCGCAGGTGACAACGGGCGGATGGCCGTGCGGGTGCTCGAAGCGCCCAAGGCCGTGAACGGGTCGATCACCGCCAGCCCGGCACCGGACTCGACCATGGCCCGGGCCAGTGAGTACGTCTGCACGGCGATGTTGATGCGCGGCGGCGGTTCCACTGACTTGAGATAGCCGTCCAGCCTGGCCGATAGCGGGTCGGTGCTGGACAGGCCGATCAACGGCGCATCGGCCAGGGCCTGCAATGGCATGGGCGTGCCGATGGCCATTTCGGGCCAGTGCCCGCTGGGCGCCAGGGCCACCAGCACGCCGCTGGCGAGGGGCTGGGCCTTGAGGCCGGGGTGATCGGGCGGTTGCAAAGTCAGGGCGACGTCAATCTCACGCATCAGCAGGTTTTGCGTCAATTCGCGGCTGTGGGCGCTGGATAATTCGCACACGATGTCTGGATACAGTCGGGTCCAGTGATGGATCGCCGCCGGCATCAGCGACAAGGCCAAGGCTGGCGTGGCGCCGATCCGCAGGCTGTGGCCGGGCTCGCGGCGCAGGCTCTGGGCCAGGCGCCGAACGCCTTGCAGGCTTTCGCTGACCTTGTCGACCTCGCGTTCCAGTTCCAGCGCTTCGGGCGTGGCCTGCAGCTTGCCGCGCACCCGCAGGAACAGCGCAAACCCCAGTTGCTGTTCGGCATGCTGCAACACCTTGGTCACGGCCGGCTGGGAGACGTGCAACAACTGCGCCGCCCCGCTGATGGAGCCGGTCTGGCGGATGGCCTGGAAAATCTCGATATGACGAAGGCGCATGGCGAGTCCATAACCTTTGTTTATAGGAGGCCCATCTTTATTCATTGTTCGAACGCTGTCATCCGATCCTAACCTTGACCCATTCAAAACAGGTGTGGGATGAACATGGCTCAGCGGGTTTGCATCATCGGTGGAGGCGTGATCGGGTTGGCGACGGCTTACGCGCTGGTCCGCGAAGGCGTCGATGTCACACTGGTGGAAGCCCGCGACGCGTTGGGCAGCGAAACCAGCTTCGCCAATGGCGGGCAGTTATCTTATCGCTACGTCACGCCGCTGGCGGATGCCGGGGTGCCGTGGCAGGCCCTTGGCTGGATGTTGCGCGCGGACTCGCCACTCAAGCTGCGCCCACGCCTCGACCCGGCCCAATGGCGCTGGATGGCGGCGTTTATCGCCGCGTGCCGGACCTCGGTCAACCGCCGCAACGGTGAACACCTGTTGCGTCTGGCACTGCTGAGCCAAGCGACATTGCAGACCTGGCGTGAAGAGGATCGCCTCGACGGCTTTGACTGGCGGCGCAACGGCAAATTGGTGACGTTTCGCAATGCCAGCCATTTCGCACACGCTCGGCGGCGAATAACGGATCCTGCTCAGCAGGTACTGGGTCACGCCGATTGCGCGAGCCTGGAACCCGCATTGGCCGACGTGCCGTTCGCGGGCGGGATCTATACGCCGGACGAGGAGGTTGGCGATTGCCATGGCTTCTGCCAGCAATTGGCGGCGCGGTTGCGGGCTTCGGGGCGTTGCGAGTTCCTGTTGGGGCGTGCGGTGACTGCTATCCATCATGCCAACGGTGAGGTGCAGGCTATCGACCTGGGCGGCCATCGCCTGGACGTGGACGCCTTGGTGATCGCCGCTGGCCACCGCAGCGCAGCGCTGGCGTTGCCTGGCGTACGAATGCCGTTGTACCCGCTCAAGGGCTACAGCCTGACGGTCCCCATCGAGGCGCGGCACCGGGCGCCGGACCTGAGCATCACCGACTATGACCGCAAGGTCGTCTACGCTCGCATCGGCGAACAATTGCGAGTGGCGGCGATGGTGGACATTGTCGGTTTTGACCCGGCACCGGACCCCAGGCGCCTGGCCTTGATCCGCCGCCAGGCCATGGAAACCTTTCCACAGGCCGGGGACTACGAACGCGCCGTCGAGTGGGCGGGCATGCGTCCGGCCACGCCCAGCGGCGTGCCCCTGATTGGCGCCACCGGCTATCGCAACCTGTGGCTCAACCTGGGCCATGGCGCCTTGGGCTTTACCCTGGCCTGTGGCAGCGGCCGCTTGCTCAGTGAACTGATCCGCCAACGTACACCTTCCATCGACATGCGAGGCCTCGCGCCCCGCGCCGCCTGACCCACCCGCAACGGAGAATAACAATGCAAAGAATCACGTTGATCGGCTGCACCCTGAGCCTGCTGTTGAGCGCCCCGGCATTCGCCAACGAAGCGCCGCCGGCCGGCACGCTGGACAAGATCGCCAGCAGCAAGAGCATCACGCTGGGTTATCGCGACGCCTCGGTGCCGTTTTCCTATGTGGGGGACAACAGCGGCAAACCGATGGGCTACTCCGTGGAGCTGGCGAGCAAGATCGTCGAGCGGATCAAGCAGCAACTGGCGCTGCCGCAACTGAACGTGAAATACAACCTCGTCACTTCCCAGACCCGCATCCCACTGGTGCAGAACGGCACCGTGGACCTGGAATGCGGCTCCACTGGCGTAACGGCCGAGCGGCAGAAGCAAGTGGCGTTTTCCTACGGTTTCATTTACGTGAAGGGCCAGTTGCTGACGGCCAAGGACAGCGGCATTCACAGCTTCGCCGACCTGCGGGGCAAGAACGTGGTGACCACCGCCGGCACCACCAACGAGCGGTTCCTCAAAAGCTACAACCTGGACAACAAGGTCGAGATGTTCGTCATCAGCGCCAAGGACCACGGTGAAGCCTTCCAGATGCTCGAGACCGGTCGGGCGGCGGCGTTCTACATGGACGACGCGCTGCTCTATGGCGAACGGGCGAAGGCGCGCGATCCACACAAATGGGTCGTGGTCGGGGAAGAGCAGTCGCGGGAAATCTACAGCTGCATGGTGCGCAAGGACGATCCGCAATTCCTGGCGCTGGTCAACGCGACCCTGGCGGACCTGTACAAATCAGGAGAAATCAACACCATCTACGACCGTTGGTTCCAGAAGCCGATCCCGCCGAAGGGGCTGAACCTGGAGTTCCCGATGACCAGCGAGTTGAAGGCGATCATTGCCAAGCCGACGAGCGATCCGGTGCAGTAGCTGTCATGTGCCGGTGAGCCCTTGCTCGCGATAGCGCCGGATCAGTCAGCATCGATGTTGACTGGCCCACCGCCATCGCGAGCAAGCTCACTCCCACAGGGATCTACATTCGGCTTCAGAAATCCCCCCACAACTGCTGCGCCACCGCCAGCGCCACCACCGGAGCGGTTTCGGTGCGCAGCACGCGGGGGCCGAGGCGGGCGGCGTGGTAGCCGGCGGCCTTGGCCTGCTCGACCTCGCCATCCGACAACCCGCCCTCGGGGCCGATCAAGAACGCCAGGGACGAGGGCTTGGCATGGCTGGTCAGCGGATCGGCCACCGGGTGCAACACCAGTTTCAATTCGGCGTCGGTCTGCTTCAGCCAGTCGGCCAGCAGCAATGGAGGGTGGATCACCGGCACGGTGGAGCGCCCGCATTGCTCGCAGGCGCTGATCGCCACCTGGCGCCAATGCAGCAGGCGCTTGTCGGCGCGCTCGTCCTTGAGGCGCACTTCGCACCGCTCGGTGAAGATCGGCGTGATCTCGGTGACTCCCAGCTCGGTGGCCTTCTGAATCGCCCAATCCATGCGCTCGCCCCGGGACAGGCCCTGGCCCAAGTGAATGCGCAACGGCGACTCGGCTTGCCCGGCAAATTGCTCGTCGAGCTGCACGCGCACGCGTTTCTTGCCGACCTCGGCCAGGGTGCCACGAAACTCCTGGCCCGAGCCATCGAACACCTGCACCGCATCGCCCTCGGCCATGCGCAGCACCCGGCCGATGTAATGGGCCTGGGCTTCAGGCAACTCGTGATCGCCAAGGCTCAGGGGGGTGTCGATGAAGAAGCGGGACAGTCTCATGTGGAGTCTCTGAAAAGTTAAATCTGTGGCGAGGCGACGTTTCGCTAAATCCCCTCACCACAACAGTGTTTCAACAGGAGGCCGGGATTCAGCCCGGATCGCGATAACCCGGATGGAAGTCCTTCGGCACTGCCACGCTAACCTTTTCCCGGGTGGCAACGTCGATGCCTTCGCTGGCCACTTGCGCCAGGAAATCGATCTGCTCCGGCGTGATGACATAGGGCGGCAGGAAATACACCACGCTGCCCAGCGGCCGCAACAGCGCACCGCGCTCCAGGGCATGCTGGAACACCGCCAGCCCACGCCGTTCCTGCCACGGATAGGCGGTTTTGCTGGCCTTGTCCTTGACCATCTCGATGGCCAGCACCATGCCGGTCTGGCGCACTTCGGCCACGTTCGGGTGATCGGCCAGGTGCGCGGTGGCGCTCGCCATGCGTTGGGCCAGGGCCTTGTTGGTTTCGATGACGTTGTCTTCTTCGAAGATATCCAGCGTTGCCAGGGCTGCGGCGCAGGCCAGCGGGTTACCCGTGTAGCTGTGGGAATGCAGGAAGGCGCGCAGAGTCGGGTAGTCGTCGTAGAACGCGCTGTACACCTCGTCGGTGGTCATGCATGCCGCCAGCGGCAGGTAGCCGCCGGTCAGTGCCTTGGACAGGCAAAGGAAATCCGGGGTGATGCCGGCCTGCTCACAGGCAAACATCGTCCCGGTGCGACCGAAGCCGACAGCGATTTCATCGTGGATCAGATGTACGCCGTAGCGGTCGCAGGCTTCGCGTAACAGCTTCAGGTACACCGGGTGATACATGCGCATGCCGCCGGCGCCCTGGATCAGCGGTTCGACAATCACGGCGGCGACGCTGTCGTGGTGTTCGGCGAGGGTCTGTTCCATGGCCGCGAACAGGTTTCGCGAGTGCTCTTCCCAGCCCATGCCCTCGGGGCGGTGGTAGCAGTCGGGGCTGGGTACCTTGATCGTGTCCAGCAGCAACGCCTTGTAGGTTTCGGTGAACAGCGGTACGTCGCCCACCGACATCGCCGCGATGGTTTCGCCGTGGTAACTGTTGCTCAGGGTGACGAAGCGTTTTTTGTCCGGCCGGCCGCGATTGATCCAGTAGTGAAAGCTCATCTTCATCGCCACTTCGATGCAGGACGAACCGTTATCGGCGTAGAAGCACCGGGTCAGTCCTTCAGGCGTCATCTTCACGAGACGCTCGGACAGCTCGATCACCGGCTGGTGGCTGAAACCGGCGAGAATCACGTGCTCCAGTTGATCGACCTGATCCTTGATGCGCTGGTTGATGCGCGGGTTGGCGTGGCCGAAGACGTTGACCCACCAGGAACTCACCGCGTCGAGGTAGCGCTTGCCTTCGAAGTCTTCCAGCCACACGCCTTCGCCGCGCTTGATGGGGATCAGCGGCAACTGTTCGTGATCTTTCATCTGCGTGCAGGGGTGCCACAGCACCGCGAGATCGCGTTGCATCCACTGGTTATTCAGGCCCATGTACAGTCTCCTCGAGGCGGCTCGCGGCGGGCGCGGGCAAAACAATCGCGCAAGCCTATGCAATGGCGGCCCCGCGGACAACCCATTGTGTCATTCACGCGACTTTGGGCCAGGCGATAGACGTCGCTGGCGGCGCTTTGATGGCTGACGTATTCTTCGCCGTTCCCTGAGCCGACTGGCTCGAAAGACCGAGAGCCGACTGGCTCAAAAAACCGAAAATTCTTACGCTTTGTTCCGGAGTTCGTTGAATGTCTGCTGGTTGGCTGCGCGCCTGTGCGCTGGTGATGATAGGGCTGTTCAGCGTTTCGGCGCTGGCCAAGGACAAGCAACCGACGGCCATCGTCATCGGCGGTGGATTGGCCGGGCTGACGGCGGCCTACGAATTGCAGAACAAAGGCTGGGCCGTGACGCTGCTGGAAGCCAAGCCGAGCCTGGGCGGCCGCTCGGGCATGGCCACCAGTGAGTGGATCGGCAACGAAAAGACCCAGCCGGTGCTGAACAAATACGTCTCCACCTTCAAGCTGAGCACCACGCCGGCGCCGGAATTCGTGCGCACCCCGAGTTACCTGATCGACGGTACTTATTTCACCGCCGCCGACCTGGCGACCAAGCAGCCCGCCACCGCCGAAGCGCTCAAGCGCTATGAAACCACCCTGGACGAGCTGGCGCGGTCCATCGACGATCCGCTGAACCCGACGGCCACCAACACGCTGCACGCCCTCGACCAGATCACCGTGTCCAACTGGCTCGACCGCTTGCAGCTGCCCGCTACCGCGCGGCAGTTGGTCAATCAGGAAATTCGCACGCGCTATGACGAGCCGTCCCGCCTGTCGCTGCTGTATTTCGCACAGCAGAACCGCGTCTATCGCGGCGTATCCGACCGTGACCTGCGCGCCTCGCGCCTGCTCGGTGGCAGCCCGGTATTGGCCCAGGCGTTCGTCAAGCAACTGAAAACGATCAAGACCGGTTCCCCGGTCTCGGCCATCTCCCAGGACAAGGACGGCGTCACCGTCAAGGTCGGCAGCGTGGGTTACCAGGCGGACTACGTCGTGCTCGCGGTGCCGCTGCGGGCGTTGAACAAGATCCAGCTGACCCCGGCCCTCGATGCCCAGCACCAGGGCGCGATCAAAGGCACCAATTACGGCTGGCGCGACCAGATCATGCTCAAGTTCAAGACCCCGGTCTGGGACAGCAAGGCGCGCATGTCGGGCGAGATCTACAGCAACGCCGGCCTGGGCATGATGTGGATCGAGCCGGCTTTGAAGGGCGGGGCGAATGTGGTCATCAACCTGTCCGGCGACAATGCCCGGGTGATGCAGGCTTTTGGCGACAAGCAGATGGTCGACCAAGTGCTGATCCGCCTGCATGCGTTTTATCCCCAAGCGCGCGGTGCGTTCACCGGTTATGAAATCCGTCGCTACAGCACCGACCCTTCCATGGGCGGCGCGTACCTGGCGTTTGGTCCGGGTCAGATCAGCAAATACTGGCGCCTGTGGGAAAAGCCCTTGCAGCGCGTAGCTTTTGCCGGTGAACACACCGACGCCATGTATCCAGGCACGTTGGAAGGCGCGCTGCGCAGCGGCCAACGTGCCGCCAGCCAGGTTGAAGGCCTGGCGGCGGGCAAGTCGTTCGAACCAGCAAAAGTCGCCCCGGCCGCAGCAGCTGCCGCAGGAGCGGTGGCGGCGAAGAAAGGCAATTTCTTCAGTAACCTGTTCGGCGGCTCGGATGACGACAAGAAGCCGGAGCCGGCCAAGGCTCCCGAGCCGGTAGCGCCGCCTCCAGCGCCGGCACCGGCCCCCGTCCCAGCCCCTGCGCCGGTGGAGCCACCCGCGCCGGCGCCGGCGAAGACCGAGCCAGCCAAGAAAGCCACGGCCAAGCCAGCGGCGAAGAAGCCGGCGGCCAAGACCCCGGCTAAAAAGGCCCCGGCCAAGGCTCCAGTGAAAAAGGCTGAGCCAGTGAAGAAACCCGCCGCCAAGCCGGCAGCGACTACTGAGATCAAGGCTCAGTAAGGTCAGGTGCAAAGAACGCTGCCGTTCACTTAAGGCAATCAATAAACCCGTGGCGAGGGAGCTTGCTCCCGCTGGGCCGCGAAGCGGCCCCAGTCCTGCCGAATGCGGAGCATCAGGCACACCGCACCCGCCGGTTTACGACTGCTTCGCAGCCGAGCGGGAGAAAGCTCCCTCGCCACGGGTGGATCATTACGCCGACGTCCTACAGGGCTAGACGAGATATCGGAAACTTCCCACCCTTTAACCGGAAGCAGGCGATATAGCGCACCAAGCCAAAAGTCTAGGCTCCTCGAAAAACAGGAGCGCGTATGAAAATACTAATGGCAATGGTCGTATCGGTTTCGCTGTACGGGTGTGTGTATGGTGAATGTCGGGATCCCCTGATTATTCCGATGATTCCAGAACGGGACCCTCAGTTGGCGTACAAATGCACCTTTGATCCATACAAGCCTGAGTGCTCGGTTAATTGATTCAAAGCGTTAGACGCGTAGAACTGGAGCAACATATGAAACCGGTGGCGGCATTAATATCATTGATCATGCTCTTCGGCAGCGGCTGTACAGATGGCCGTATGATACTTAAAAAACACGATCCTCAATTGTCGTATAGATGCGATATGGATCCTTACAGGCCTGAGTGCGTCAACAGATAACTCTAGAGAGGCGGTAGCGAAAACGACCAAGTTTTTAATTTCCACGTCCTCAAATAAACTTTTGACCCGCTTTGGCTTGGACATCCGTCCCGGGACGAAGCCACGGAAAATATCGATACGAGCGCTTCCCCGGGGCTTGAGGAGACAGGGAATATCACCCAGCACGGCCTTTCGTGGAGCGAGCCTGCTCACGATGAGCCCCTTCCATCTTGCGGGATCCATGCCCGCTTCCCCTCGCCACCACGCAACGCATCCGCTTTAATCTTTCCTTAACCCACCCTCTGCAGACTGATCATCGTATTTCTCGATATTTCAAAGCGAAATTTTCCGCTTTAAATCGATAGATAAGTCGCTAGTCTTGATCGCAGTTTTTACAGGATATGAGCAATGCAGCTTCGCAACTCCTCTTCTCGTTATGGCTGGGTCAGCATCGTTTCCCATTGGGCCGTTGCCTTGGCGGTGTATGGGCTGTTTGCGCTGGGCTTGTGGATGGTCGGTTTGGACTACTACAGCACCTGGCGCAAAGACGCGCCGGAGCTGCACAAGAGTATCGGCCTGGTGCTGTTGGCGGTGATGGTGTTGCGGGTGCTCTGGCGTTTTGTCAGCCCGCCGCCACCGACCCTGGAAACCTACGGGCGACTGACCCGCGTAGGCGCCAAGCTTGGCCACAGCGCGCTGTATCTCGGGCTGTTCGCCGTGATGATTGCCGGTTACCTGATTTCCACCGCAGACGGTGTCGGGATCTCGGTGTTTGGTCTGTTTGAAGTACCCGCGCTGGTGTCCGGACTGCCCGATCAGGCAGACGTCGCCGGCCAGATCCACTTTTACCTGGCATGGGCGTTGGTAATTTTTTCCGGCCTTCATGCGTTGGCAGCATTGAAACACCACTTTATCGACCGTGACGCGACCCTCAAGCGCATGCTGGGGCGCCAAGCCTGATGTTCAACCTCGACTCCAAAGGAATAGAAAGCATGTTGAAAAAGACGCTCGCCGCCCTGGCAATCGGTTCTGCCCTGCTGTCCGCCGGCCAGGCCATGGCCGCAGACTACGTGGTCGACAAGGAAGGCCAGCACGCCTTCGTTGATTTCAAGATCAGCCACCTGGGCTATAGCTTCATCACCGGTACCTTCAAGGATATTGACGGCAAGTTCAGCTTCGACGCCGCCAAGCCTGAAGACAGCAAGATCGAGTTCAACGTCAACACCGCCAGCGTGTTCACCAACCACGCCGAGCGCGACAAACACATCGCCAGCGCTGACTTCCTGAACGCCAGCAAATTCGGCAAGGCCACGTTCGTGTCCACCAGCGTCAAGTCCACCGGCGAAAACACCGCCGACGTGACCGGTGACCTGACGCTGATGGGCGTGACCAAGCCGGTCGTGGTCAAGGCGACCTTCCTGGGCGAAGGCAAGGACCCGTGGGGTGGCTACCGTGCCGGCTTCGAAGGCACTACCACCATCAAGCGTTCCGACTTCGGCAAGCAGAAAGACCTGGGTCCGAAATCCGACGCGGTCGAGTTGTATGTCTCGTTTGAAGGCGTCAAGGCGAAGTAACGTTAGCCCCTGACGAAAAACGCCCCTGGTCTTGCGGCCAGGGGCGTTTTTTATTGCTCTGGATTTCGGCGATACAAAGGATGCTGGGGGGAGCGAGCTTGCTCGCGATAGCGGTGCTTCAGCCAACATCAATGTGGCAGGCCTGCCGCCATCGCGAGCAAGCTCGCTCCCACAGCTGGAAGAGTTCACAAAAAAAATGCCCCGGGTCGTGAGACCCGGGGCATTTTTCATGGCTTGGAGAAACTCAGCGATTGCGTGTCAGCAAGGCCGGTTTTTCGCCACGCGGACGGCTTGGTAATTGGTCCAGCTGCTCAGGCGTCGGGAAACGATCGGTTTTCGATTCCTTGTGGATGATTTTCGGCTGGTTGCCTCGCGGGTTCTGCACGGCGGGTTCCTGGCGAGGCTGGTCGTCACCACGGGCCTGGCGGCGAGGTCGGGAGTCTTCGCGCCGGGCCTGGCCGTCACGTGGGGCGCCGCTGCGCGGGCCGTTGCGCTTGGCCGGCGGGGTGCCGGTGGAAGAACCGTTGCTGTTGCGCGGGCCGTTCTGGCGACCTTGTGACTGGCCACCGCGCGGTGCGCCCGAACCTGCGCCTTGTGCCGGGGCGCCAGGACGGCGACCGCGACCCTGGGCCGGTTTCTGCTGTGGCACGTAGTCGACACGGTTACCGAAGTTATCGATATCGTCGTCGAGGAACTCGTCCGGGGCGCGATCGGCCGGGCCGCGATCGGCCGGGCCGCGATCGGCTGCGGCGCGAGGGGCAGGGCGCTGCTGTTCGCGGGCCGGCGTACCTTCGCGTGGTTTCTGCTCGCGGGCCGGGCGCTCGCCGCGACCGTTGCTGGCCGATTTGTCCTTGCCCTTGCCCTTGTCCTTGTCCTTGCGACCGCCGCCACTGCCATTCGGGCCGTCGCCCCGCGGGCCACGTGGGTTGCGCGGGTTGCGCACATCCGGACGCTCGCGCACTTCAGGCTTTTCGGCCTCGATCGTGCTGGCATCGAAGCCCATCAGGTCGCCGTCGGGGATTTTCTGCTTGGTCATGCGCTCAATGCTCTTGAGCAGTTTTTCTTCGTCCGGCGCGACCAGGGAAATCGCTTCGCCCGAACGACCGGCCCGGCCGGTACGGCCGATACGGTGCACGTAGTCTTCATCGACGTTCGGCAGTTCGAAGTTGACCACATGGGGCAACTGGTCGATATCCAGGCCACGGGCGGCGATGTCGGTGGCGACCAGGATGCGCACTTCGCCGGCCTTGAAGTCAGCCAGGGCCTTGGTGCGAGCGTTCTGGCTCTTGTTGCCATGGATCGCCACGGCCGGCAGGCCATGTTTGTCGAGGTATTCAGCCAGGCGGTTGGCGCCGTGCTTGGTGCGGGTGAACACCAGGACCTGTTCCCAGGCGCCTGTGGTGATCAAATGCGCCAGCAGGGCACGCTTGTGGCTGGCCGGCAGGCGGAACACGCGCTGTTCGATGCGCTCGACCGTGGTGTTTGGCGGCGTGACTTCGATGCGTTCCGGGTTGTGCAACAGCTTGCCGGCCAGGTCGGTGATGTCCTTGGAGAAGGTCGCCGAGAACAACAGGTTCTGGCGCTTGGCCGGCAGGCGTGCCAGCACTTTCTTCACGTCATGGACAAAACCCATGTCGAGCATGCGGTCGGCTTCGTCCAGCACGAGGATTTCCACGTGGGACAGATCGACGCTGCCCTGGCCGGCGAGGTCCAGCAGGCGACCGGGGCAGGCCACCAGCACGTCGACGCCGCGCGCCATGGCCTGGACCTGCGGGTTCATGCCGACACCGCCAAAGATGCAGGCACTGACAAATTTCAGGTCGCGCGCATAGACCTTGAAGCTCTCGTGCACCTGGGCGGCCAGTTCGCGGGTCGGGGTCAAGACCAGAACGCGCGGTTGGCGCGGGCCGTGGCGCTGGGATTTGTCTGGGTGACCGTTAGGGAACAGCCGCTCCAGGATCGGAAGGGCGAAACCGCCGGTCTTGCCAGTACCTGTCTGTGCGGCGACCATCAGGTCGCGACCTTGCAACACGGCGGGGATGGCTCGCTGTTGCACCGGGGTAGGCTGGGTGTAGCCGGCGGCTTCGATGGCGCCGACTAAAGCCTCGGAGAGACCGAGGGAAGCAAAGGACATGAGTAATCCTGTTTTTAGTGAGGGCCTGGCCCAATGGGATAGTCTTGCCTGGCGCGAATGCGGTCGATTGGAGACCTCATCCCGTCCGGTCCCGCCGGGTCTGGAAGACACGTCCGGACAGGGCTCGCGCGGGCTGGAAGCTGCGCTGTAGCGGTGTCGGGATGCCTTTTGCAAGACCGGGCGTCCGGGCGTGAGCCTGGCGGGAAGGCCGGAGTATAACAGAGCAATCGCCCTGCGCTGCTTTCCTGCTGCTCAACGGTGCATTTCAGCGTGACACCGCGTTGTGCCCAGCCGCCTTGGCCGCCGGAGCAGCGCCATAACGAGCACTCAGCTCGGCATAGGCCGGTTCATGCTTGAAACGCTTGAGCTCGGCGCCGAAGCGTTGCACGAGCAAGTCCATGCCCGCCTTGCGTCGTACCGCCAGGTATTGGCTCTGGCGGCTCACCACGGTGGGATTCTCTGTGATCTGGTTGTCCAGTTGAAGCGCCTTGACGGCGTGTCGGCCTACACGACGGTCGGTGATGAGCAGGTCGATGCGGCCCAGCTGTAACTTGCCGAAGTTGGCTTCGTGGGTCGGAGCCGCTTCCCGTTTGAATCGGCTCGATTCCCTGAACGCCTGGCTATACAGATAACCGGGCGACGTGCCGACGGTCAGCCCGTCCAGGTCGTCGAGCGTGCGAAAAGGGTGGGGGCGGGCGTTGGCGTAGAACATGACGAATTCCACCTCCGACAGCGGTTCGCTGGGGTATAGCAGAAGGGCATCGCGCTCGTCGCTGTGGAATATGTCGAGCGCGCCGTCCGCCAAACCTTGCTCCAGCATGGCCAGGCAGCGCTTCCACGGCAGCAGTTGCCATTCCACATCGATGCCCAGGCGTTTGAACACAATGGCCGTGGTTTCATAGTCCAGGCCAAGGGTCTTGCCGTTTTCCTCGTAGACATAAGGTGCCCAGGGTTCGGTGACAATGCGCAACTTCTCGGCCTGGGCGGCAACGCTCAGGCACGAGAGAAGGAGGGCTGTCAGCAACGGGAGGATTACGGGCATGACCGGAGGTTACGACGAGAACTCATCAAATAGCTAGAGCGCTCTAGCACGTGGCTCAGTTGCTCTTTGTCTGCATCAGGTGTCGATAGATGGCTTCTCGGCGTTTACCCAGCACCAGGCGAATCACGGGATGGCTGAGCCAATGTTTGAGCTCATGGTCTTCCAAAGGCTTCTTCAACCGGTGCTCGACGTTCTCCAGGGCCTTTTCCCACCAGACCGGGCCGCACGCCTGGTCGAATGGATTGGTATGGCGATAGCAGCCGTACAGGATCTCGCGCATGAACTGACGTTTGTGACCGGGCAACGCCACGGTAATGAATTTGTAGGCCAGGCGCTGGAAGGTAGGTGGGCGCGGTAGTATGGCAGTGACTTGCCGCGTTTCATCCAGGGCATGTTGGCCCACGGGGGCTGCGCGGTGTTTGTCATACCAGGCCTTGGTCTTGGCCCGAAACAGCTGCTTGCGGCTCCAGTAGTGGTGGATCAGGTCTGGACATTCACGCACCTTGACCTTGCGATAGGCCGCCACCGAGAGGCAGAACTCTTCCAGGGTATAGGCTCCTTGGGCCAACGGATAAAATTCGTCCATCAGCGCAATGGAGTGATCGAGGATTGCCGCATCGACTGCGTACAGGCCAATCACGCCGGAATTGAGTAGCGGCATGTTGTCGTCGGCCAGTTCTCGTTGAGCCAAGGGCTGGGCGAGGGTCAGGTAAAGCCCGGCATCCTTGTTGGCGCCATAGTTCATGCCGACGGCATTGCACAACAGTGTGCCCGGCTCGATCCGCTTGAACAGCTCGATCGGCGAGCAATGGAAGAAGGTGTCCGTGTCGATCAGCAATGCCAGGTCGCTTTCCTCGAGCACCTTCCGCATGACCACGTGCTTGGCGCGGAAATGATAGCCGTGGGGAGCGATCCACCCTTGGCGCGTTTCGTTGTCCAGGTGGCGCACTCGAACGGGCAAATCCACGTAGAGCGCGGCATTGTCGGTGAACACTTGGATGTCCAATGCCTCATCGGGGGTCTCCCGCAGGCCCGCCAAGGCGCTGGCGATACTGAACACCGCTTCCTGGTGATAGGTCTCGGCCCCATAGACCAAATAGATAAGTTGTGGGGTCGTCGACCTTTGACCATTCGGCATCGAGTTGCTCCTGATGTCCTTTTTTTAAAGAAAAAGGCCCTGGTTTTTGCCAGGGCCCTTTTGTACCACTGCATTAAGTCATTAACGCGGCAGTTTGAGATTGTTCCATACCGCTAGGCTAGGCTCGGCCTGGTTCAGGGTATAGAAATGCAGCCCCGGTGCGCCGCCTTGTAACAAACGCTCACACATTTGCGTGATGACCTCTTCGCCGAAGCGCTGGATGCTGGCGGTGTCGTCACCATAGGCTTCCAGCTGCTTGCGGATCCAGCGCGGGATTTCCGCGCCGCAGGCGTCCGAGAAACGCGCCAGCTTGCTGTAGTTGGTGATTGGCATGATTCCCGGAACCACGGGAATGTCCACACCCATCTGGCGAACACGCTCGACAAAGTAGAAATAGCTGTCGGCATTGAAGAAATACTGGGTGATCGCGCTGTTGGCGCCGGCGTTGGCCTTGCGCACGAAGTTGTGCAGGTCATCCTCAAAATTGCGCGCCTGCGGGTGCATCTCCGGATAAGCGGCGATTTCGATGTGGAAGTGCTCGCCGGTTTCCTCGCGAATGAATTCAACCAGTTCATTGGCGTGGCGCAGCTCTCCGCTGGCCATGCCCATGCCCGACGGAAGGTCGCCGCGCAGGGCAACGATGCGCTTGATGCCGGCTGCCTTGTATTGGGTCAGCAGGCTGCGCAGGTCGTCCTTGCTGTCGCCCACGCAAGAAAGGTGTGGCGCGGCGGGGACTTTGACTTCGCTTTCGAGCTGCAACACGGTGTTCATCGTGCGGTCGCGGGTCGAACCGCCAGCGCCGTAGGTGCAGGAGAAAAAATCAGGGTTGTAGCTTGCCAGCTGGCGGGCAGTGGCGATCAGCTTTTCATGCCCAGCATCGGTCTTCGTCGGGAAGAATTCGAAGCTGTAGCGACGGTCTTGGGACATGGTCATATCCTTGGAAACTCGTAGGCCGTGAGGCTTGCAGAGCCCTGTGGAGGCGGGCCAGTGTGGGAGCGAGCCTGCTCGCGATGCAGGCACCTCGATCGGAGTGTCAGACCGAGGCGACGTCGATCGCGAGCAGGCTCGCTCCTACAAAAGTGCATCCCCCCGGAAGGGGGGCGCCGATCAGTAACGGTAAGCGTGCGGCTTGAACGGGCCTTCGACGGTAACGCCGATGTAGTCAGCCTGTTGCTTGGTCAGCTTGGTGACCACGCCGCCGAAACCGCGGACCATTTCCAGGGCCACTTCTTCGTCGAGTTTTTTCGGCAGTACTTCCACAGTCAGGCGCTCGGCTTTCTGGGCCGGTGGCAGGTCGGCGTATTTCTGGCCGAACAGGAAGATCTGGGCCAGGACCTGGTTGGCGAACGAGCCATCCATGATGCGGCTTGGGTGGCCGGTGGCGTTGCCCAGGTTGACCAGGCGGCCTTCGGCCAGCAGGATCAGGTAGTCATCGTTCTGCGGATCGAAGCTGCCAGTGCCGGTGCGGTGAACCTTGTGGACCTGTGGCTTCACTTCTTCCCATGCCCAGTTCTTGCGCATGAAAGCGGTGTCGATCTCATTGTCGAAGTGGCCGATGTTGCAGACCACGGCGCGCTTCTTCAAAGCCTTGAGCATGTTGGCATCGCAGACATTGACGTTGCCGGTGGTGGTCACGATCAGGTCGATCTTGCCCAGCAGGGCTTTGTCGATGCTGGCTTCGGTGCCGTCGTTGATCCCGTCGATGAACGGCGAAACCAGTTCGAAGCCGTCCATGCAGGCTTGCATGGCGCAGATTGGGTCGACTTCGGACACCTTGACGATCATGCCTTCCTGACGCAGGGACTGGGCCGAGCCCTTGCCCACGTCACCGTAGCCGATCACCAGGGCCTGCTTGCCGGACAGCAAGTGGTCGGTGCCGCGCTTGATGGCGTCGTTGAGGCTGTGGCGGCAGCCGTACTTGTTGTCGTTCTTGCTCTTGGTCACCGAGTCGTTGACGTTGATGGCCGGGATTTTCAGCTCGCCCTTGGCCAGCATGTCCAGCAGGCGGTGTACGCCAGTGGTGGTTTCTTCGGTCACGCCATGGACCTTGTCCAGCACGGCCGGGTACTTCTTGTGCAGCAGCTCGGTCAGGTCGCCACCGTCGTCAAGAATCATGTTGGTGTCCCATGGCTGGCCATCCTTGAGGATGGTCTGCTCCAGGCACCACTCGTACTCTTGCTCGGTCTCGCCTTTCCAGGCGAAGACCGGGATGCCGGCAGCGGCAATGGCGGCGGCAGCCTGGTCCTGGGTCGAGAAGATGTTGCAGGAGGACCAGCGCACTTCGGCACCCAGTGCAACCAGGGTCTCGATCAGCACGGCGGTCTGGATGGTCATATGGATGCAGCCGAGGATCTTCGCGCCCTTCAATGGCTGTTCGCCAGAGTATTTGCGACGCAGGCCCATCAGGGCTGGCATTTCGGATTCGGCGATGATGATTTCGCGACGGCCCCAGTCAGCCAGGGACATGTCGGCGACTTTGTAGTCGGTAAAAGCAGCAGGCGTGATAACAGCGCTCATCAAGAGCCTCCATTCGTAATGTATGCGAATGGGCGCCGTTGTGCGTTTAGTGCCTGTGCGGGGAGCCCCGTACAAGCAACGCCCCATCCGAGCCTGACAGGTCGAGCCTGCTGCAGCGCCCCTCGGACAGGTGGCGGGACCGGACCAAAGGGTGGGCCGGGTAAAGCGGGGCGATTATAACGGGCTAAGCGGATCTTCCAAAGGGTTTCTGTCGGCAAATCAAAATTGCCGATGATCGTTATAGGCGCCGCGGCGTAGAGCGGATCTGCACGGTCTGCCATGATGCGGGCATTCATCGGCCAGACGTCCAGGAGTGATCATGAATTTCCACACCCGCAAATGGGTCAAGCCCGAAGACCTCAATCCCAATGGCACGCTGTTCGGTGGCAGCCTGTTGCGCTGGATCGACGAAGAGGCGGCCATCTATGCCATCGTCCAGCTGGGCAACCAGCGCGTGGTCACCAAGTACATCTCCGAAATCAATTTTGTCAGCGCTTCGCGCCAGGGCGACATCATCGAACTGGGTATCACCGCCACGGAGTTTGGTCGTACCTCCATCACCCTCACCTGCGAAGTGCGCAACAAGATCACCCGCAAAAGCATCCTGACGGTGGAAAAAATGGTCTTCGTCAATCTTGGCGAAGACGGCTTGCCCGCCCCCCATGGCCGGACCGAGATCAAGTACGTCAAGGATCAATTCCAGGACGATGCCATCGAATAGGATGGCGATATGCCTCTCATTTGCGGGCACCACTGAACAGCTCCGTACGCCGCGTGTCGTAGCTACATCACGCCACCGGTTCAGGAGCTGTATGGACACTCATAAAGACGGCAAGACCCCTGATCTCTCGGCAGAGGAGCAGCACGAAGTCGACCGCAACCAGCCGCCTCGCGCCGCGGTGTTGCATGAAATCATCCGCACCCAGGGTGACCAGGAATTGGAGCGCAGCGTGGCGGCGCTGTGGTGGTCGGCCCTTGCGGCCGGGTTGACCATGGGGCTGTCGCTGATGGCGATGGGGCTGCTCAACTCGCGGTTGCCGGATCATGAAGGTTTCAAGGTGATCGCCAGCCTCGGCTATTGCGCGGGCTTCCTGGCGGTGATCCTCGCGCGCCAGCAATTGTTTACCGAAAATACCCTGACCGCTGTGCTGCCGATCATGAGCAAGCCGACACTGGGCAACTTCGGCCGGTTGTTCCGGCTATGGAGCGTGGTGCTGGTGGGTAACCTCTGCGGCACGCTGCTGGTGGCCTACGTGATGCTGCATCTACCGATTTTTGACCAGCGCACCGACCTGGCCTTTCTCGATATCGGTCGCAAGGTCATGGAAAACGACACGGGCCAGATGTTCGCCAAGGGCATCATCTCCGGCTGGATGATCGCCACCATGGTCTGGATGATCCCGTCCATGGAAAGCGCCAAGATGTGGATCATCGTGCTGATCACTTACCTCATGGCGCTTGGGGATTTCACCCACATCGTCGTCGGCTCGGCCGAGGTGTCTTACCTGGTGTTTGCCGGCCAGCTGTCGTGGGAAGACTTCTGGATGGTGTTCGCCGCACCGACGTTGGCGGGGAACATTATTGGCGGCAGTTTCATCTTCGCGCTGATCAGCCACGCCCAAGTGCGCAGCGAGACCAATACGCCCCTCAGTCGGCAAGGCGTGCCACGGCGCCCAAGCGACGCTGCCGAAAAATAAAGTAAAGCGCGGCCAGTACGGTCAGCCCGCCAACCAGGGCGCCGGTCCACGGCAGATCCGCAAGGTCGGCCCCGCTGGCGACGACCAGGCCGCCGATCCACGCGCCGGCGGCATTGCCAAGGTTGAACGCGCTCTGGTTCAGGGTCGAGCCGAGGTTCGGGGCCTCATGGGCCTGGTCAATGATCAGCAGTTGCAGGATCGGACAAAGGGCGAAGGCAAAGACGCCCCACAGCACCAGGGTAATCGCCGCCGGGATCACCGATCGGCTGGTCTGGCTGAAGGCGGCGAGCACCAGCACCACGGCCAGCGCCATGCCCACCAGGGATGGCAGCAAGCGCCGGTCGGCCAGGCGTCCACCGAGGAAACTGCCCGCCGTCAGGCCGACCCCGAATAGCAATAGCATGACGGTGACGCCGTGAGGGCTGACGCCGGTGATGTCCTGCAGGATCGGCGCGATGTAGGTGAATACGCTGAACAGGCTGGTGGAGGCCAGCACGCTCATGCCCAGGGCCAACAATACGTTGGCCTTGCCCAATACCTTGAACTCGCTGGCGAGGTTGGCCTTGTCCATCGGGATTTCCTTGGGCAGCCAGACCCACTGGGCGATGGCCGCGATCACACCGATCACCGACACAGCCCAGAACGTCGACCGCCAGCCGGCATATTGGCCCAAGGCCGTACCCAGCGGCACGCCCAGGACATTCGCCAAGGTCAGGCCGGTGAACATCATCGCGATCGCCTGGGCTCGTTTGTTCGGCGCCACCAACCCGGCCGCCACCACCGAGCCGATACCAAAAAACGCCCCGTGGCATAACGCGGTGATGACCCGGGCGGCCATGAGGGTGGTGTAGTTCGGCGCCAGGGCGCAGAGCACGTTGCCCAGAATGAACATCAGGGTCATTCCCAGCAGCGTGGCCTTGCGCGGCATGTTCGCGGTGCCGATCGCCAGGATCGGCGCGCCGAACACAACCCCCAGGGCATAACCGGTAATCAGCAACCCGGCGTGAGGAATACTCACGGCCAGGTCTCGGGCGACGTCGGGCAGCAAGCCCATGATGACGAATTCGGTCGTGCCGATGCCAAAAGCGGCAACGGCCAAAGCAAGCAAGGCGAGTGGCATGCGCAAGGTCTCTGTCTATAGTCTTGACGCTCGGATCAGGCATACGCATGCCGACGCCTTGGTTCGGACGAACGAGGCGGCGGCAGAATTATTGGAATTGGTCTATGCGCAACTGAGTGCGGCGTGGTCGAGTGCAGTATAAACGGCTGCTAACGGATCGCGAGTCTATTCTGCAGGCGTAATGGAGCGCGTGTTCTTAGGCATGCACTGCCTGAAAGAACCTTTCGGCTGGCAGCGACTCTTAGCCTGCGGGCTGGTGCAGGTTGGCATGCTGGTGATGAAATCCTGAGATGCTTGCCTTCGAATCTCTAAAACTAATAAAGGAAAATGCGATATGACGGTTGCCCTGTGGTGTGTTTTGATCGCTTTTCTCCTGCCTTACCTGTGTATCGGCATCGCCAAGGCAGGCGGGAAATATAGGCTGCAAGATAACCACGATCCCCGGGACTTTCTCGACTCACTCGAAGGTGCTCCCCGGCGCGCCTACGCCGCGCAACTGAACAGTTTCGAAATCGCTCCGTTCTTTGCCGCCGCCGTGATCGTTGCGCACCTGGCCGGCAATGCCGAACTGGTGACCATCAACGTCCTGGCTGTGTTGTTCATCACCAGCCGCCTGCTCTACATCATTTGCTATTTGGCCGACTGGGCAGTCTTGCGTTCGCTGGTATGGTTCGTGGGGGTAGGGTTGGTGGCGAGTTTCTTCTTCGTTTCGGCTTGAACCCGGCTTTGGCGTTTCGGTGTTTTTGCCGGCCTCTCGCGAGCAAGCTCGCGATGGGGCCGGGACAATAAACACGTCCTTCAAGGATTGGCGCTGACCGCATTCGCCACCTGCGGCACCTGAGGCAACGCCATCCCCTTGGGCCACAGCATCCAGATCTGGCCTTGTTGCTTCATATCCCCCGCCAATTGCCCGGCGGCCTCGCCCGTGCCCCAGAACAGGTCCGCACGCACTTCGCCGGTAATCGCACCTCCCGTGTCCTGTGCTGCAACGGGGCGGTTCAAAGCGCTGCCGTCGGGTCGAGTCGTGGACAGCCACAACAGACTGCCCAAGGGAATTACCTTGCGGTCCACGGCCACGCTGTAGCCCGCGGTCAAAGGGACGTTCAGCGAGCCTCGCGGGCCTTCATTGCTGTCGGGGTTGCGGTTGAAGAATACGTAGCTCGGATTGCTGGCCAGCAATTCGGGAATACGGTTCGGGTGGGCCTTGGCCCAGGCACTGATGGTGCCCATGGTCACGTCTTCTTTTTTCAGCTCGCCCTGCTCAACCAGCCAGCGGCCAATGGGGCGATACGGGTGGCCGTTCTGGTCGGCATAACCGATGCGCAGTTGGCGGCCATCATCGAGACGGATGCGCCCCGAGCCCTGGATTTGCAGGAATTGCAGGTTCATCGGATCTGTCAGCCAGGCGATGACAGGCGCCTTCACCCCGCTGTTCTCGATGGTGGCGGCGTCGTCATACGGCTTGAGCACCCGGCCTTCGAGACGGCCGCGCAGGCGTTTGCCCTTGAGCTCGGGATAAATGCTGTCCAGCGACACAATGATCATGTCCTCCGGTACACCGTAGACTGGCACGTTGGCGGTGGCAGTCTGGGTGAGGCTGCCGGGATAGACCGGTTCGTAGTAGCCGGTAATCAGGCCGTTGGGGCTGTTGTCCCCCGAACGCAGACCATAGACATCCAGGGTCTGCTTGAGGAAGTTGCGAACATCCTGTGGGGTCTGCGGCACATTCACCGCTGCCGCGCAGGTTGGGCCCCAGCTCGCGTCCGCCTTGAGCCGGACGCACGCGCTGCGCCAGGAGCCGAAGCCGGCCAGCAAGTCCTCATCGGACACCGGCGGCAACGCTTCCCAAGGTGCGTTGACGTAAGTGGCAAGGGCGTGAGTCTTGGGTTCTTCGACCTTTTCGCCGCGGTTGCAGCCGGCCAGCAGCACGATCAACGGCAGTGTCAGCGCCAGGTTTTTGTGCCATGACTTGAAGCGGCTATTCATGAAGGTTTCCTTTGCAATCGTCGGGTGCCTTCGCGCACTGGACAACCCGTATTGTTGATAGGGCCATTGGTCTTTTCTGGCGACCCGGGGATACTAACGGCCGTTTCCTGTCCCGAGGCAAAGATGTTTGTAAGACGATTTTCCATGGCTGTGCTGGCCTGCCTGATGTTATCCGGCTGCGGTGGCGTCGATCCCAACTCTCCCCTGGGCCAGCGCAAGGCGATTTTCAAACAGATGCTCAAGACCAGTGAAGAACTGGGCGGCATGCTGCGCGGCCGTGTTCCGTTCGACGGCGTGCGTTTTGCCGACGGCGCGGTAAAGCTGGACCAACTGTCTCACGAACCTTGGAAGCACTTCCCGCCGGTTCGTGAAGAAGACCACACCAGCGCCACGGATGAGGTTTGGCAAAAGCAGGCGCGCTTTCAGGAACTGGCCCGCAATCTTGAGGCGGCCACCGGTGAATTGGTGACGGCCAGCAAGGTCCAGCCTTACAGGGCCAGCAACCTGGGGCCGGCGGTGCAGAAAGTCGAAGATGCGTGCAGTGCCTGCCATAAAGAGTTTCGCAATCACTGATCGTGAAGCAGTGGGCAGTTTCAAAGCATGGAGCTTTGAGCTTGCCGCTTGAAGCTTGCAGCTTGCCGCTTATTTATCCAACTCATCCACCGCTTCCTGCAATTCCTTGCGGGAAGCCGCCAGTTTGTCTTTACGCTTGTTGATTCGCTCCGCGTCGCCTTTCTTCATGGCTTTTTCCAGGTCGGCCTGGCGACGACTCACCTCGTGCTTGGCCTCGAGGACCTTGTTTTCCCGCTCCTTGCGCAAGGATGCGTCCGTGCAATGAGTGGTCACTTCGTTCAGCGCTGTTTCGAGCCCGGCTTGCTGGGCCGAATTGCCTCGGGACTTGGCCAGTTCGATCTGGTTGATGATGCCCTGGCGCTTTGCCGCGCACCCGGTCAGCTCCGGGGGTTGCTCAGTTGCCATCAAAGGCGAAGCCATGGCACCGCACAGGGCGAGCAGGGCAACGGGGGACAGGAAATTCATAGCAACTCCGTATAAAGGCTCTCGGGCGGTCGGTGTAGATGCGCTGTTGGAACGCATGTCCGCCCCTTGGGTTCAACCGCGCCGGGTCGAATCAGAAACCGTCGACGCCAGCGGTGTGTAGTGTTTCTCTCAAGGCCAGCACCTGCGGGTCGCGAAAAAAAGCGCTCAGTTGCGCGGCGCGTCCCGGCCCGATACCGGCTTCGGCTTGCCATTGTTCAATGCTGCGCCCAGCCAGCGCCTGCCACGATCCGTCCAGCTTGGCCTCAGCAGTGGGCGGCAGGCCAAGGGCCTTGAGCCATCGCCGAAAAGGCTGCTGCCGTGCGCTGTGCAGGCTGGCCAGCAGGCGGGCGCTGCTGCGCTCGCCGAAACCGGCAATATTAGCAAGCTCCGTGGCATCGAGGGTCAACCAATCCAGTAATCCGTCGAGTCGACCCGCGGCCAGCAGCTTTTCCCAGGTGCCGGGGCCGACATGGGGCAGGCCGAGCCCATGTTTGCCACTGAGCCAGTTCAAGCGCGCAAGGAACTGGCTTTCGCAACCGGGCGTCGGCTGCCAGCAACTCAGGAAGTGGTAGTTGGCGGCGATCGGTACCTCGAGGTCCGGGCGCTCGACGCTGCGCAGTACAACGCTGTCGAGCCGTGGAATGGTCAACCCGGCCAGGCTGATGGCCACCTGGTCGCCGGGGCGGATGTCCATCTGCTCCCAACGCTTGAGCGAGCTGACGCTTACCCGCTGGATCTGGCGATCATCGAGCGTCACGGGCTCAAGCTCCAGCACGGGTGTGATGCGCCCGGTACGGCCGATCTTGAAACGCACCTTGCGTACCTGCGCCAGGGCCTGGGCGTACGGGTACTTCCAGGCCACGCTCCAGAACGGCGCCCGGGCCTGCCAGCGGTCGGCCGGTGGGCGGTGGCTCTGGCGCAGCACGATTCCATCGCTGGCAAATGGCAGGGGCGTGCGATACCAGTGGTTGCGCCAGTGTTCGGCATCGGCCAATGCCTCGACAGGCTGGCTGTAGCCGGTCGTATCGGCAAAGCCCAGCTCGTTCAGCGCGGCGATCCGTTCGGGCAGGGTCGCCGGGCCCTCGGGCCAGTCCCAAACAAACAGGCCGATTCCTGATGCCTGGCCGGGGGGCAGGTCTTTGCGGGCCATCAACCCGGCCACCGCCGATCGGGCATTGAGTCCGCCACGAGTGGCTTGTACATGATCGTCGAGCCGCCAATACAACTCGCCCTGAACGAGCAGGTCCGTGGGTTGACGCAACTGGCGGGGAATGGCCTCGATCTTGTGGGCGTTCGAAGTCCAGTCGTGCCCGTGGTTGCCATCGCCGCGGCTGATTGCCTGTTGCAGGTGCCCACCCTGATAGATAAGGGTCACCGCGACACCATCGACCTTTGGCTGGACCCAGACGTCCGATCGCCCTTCAAGCCAGTTCCCCACGGCTTTGGCATCCTGGAGTTTATCCAGGCCCGTATGAGCGACAGGGTGCGGTACTTTTCCGCCCGCCGTTCGCAAGGACGAGGCTAGGGGGGCTAGGCCCTGGCAACGGCGCCATTGCTCCAGCTGCATGCGGGACTGGTCGTACAGCTCGTCGGCCACCAGGGCGCGGCCGAGGCGATGATAGGCATCGTCCCAGGCGTCGACTTGTCGCTGGAGGATGTCGACCTGCGCCTGGGCGCGCTCCTTGGGCCAATCGGGGCACGGCGCAGCAATGGCCGGGGCCACGAGTGATAGATAACAGGCGAAGACGCGCAATAACGGCAGCATCGAAGCATCCTTGCTAAATGAGGTACTCGAAGGCTAGCCGCTGCCGTGAAAGGCGCGAGGCCTGGAGCGTTACCGGGTTTTACGAAGAAATGAAGGCGAATCGCCGACGGTACAGTCCGGGTCGATCTGGCTGCGCAACTGTCCCTTGAACCCGTCGGTGGCCGGTGCAGAATGGGCGCTCGATCCGATCTGCCAGGAGTGCAAACGATGGACCTGACGACGCTCGCTGTCTTCATCCCTGCCTGCTTCGCGCTGAACATGGCGCCGGGCCCGAACAACCTGCTATCGATCAGTAACGCCTCGCGTTATGGGTTCGTCCGAGCGTGCAGCGGCGGAGTGGGTCGATTGGTGGCCTTTGCCATCATGATTGCCCTGGCGGCGGTGGGGCTGACGGCTGTGTTGCACACCTCGGAATTGTTGTTCCTGGGCATCAAGCTTGTCGGCGCCGGCTATCTTTTTTACCTCGCCGTGCAGTTATGGCGCGCGCAGCCTGACGCCGGCAGCGAGGCGGCGACCAACTCGATGAGCATGGCCAGCCTGGCGCGCCAGGAATTTCTGGTGGCAATCGGCAATCCCAAGGCGATTCTTTTATTTACCGCTTTCCTGCCGCAGTTCGTTGATCGTACTGGCACTGTCACTCAACAGTTCGCCGTATTGGGCGGGCTGTTCCTCGCCCTGGAATGCGTGGCGATCGGCTTGTATTGCTACATGGGCATTTATGCGCGGCGATTGTTTGCCCGGCCTAGCGGCAAGCGCTTGTTCAACCGGATGTGTGCGGCGTTGCTGGCGAGTGCTGCTTCGTTCTTGCTGGTGGCGCGGCGGACGTAGCAATACCCCTTTGTCAAAACGCAAAAAAAGCCCCTGGCGACCGAGTCGCCAGGGGCTTTTTCATTGCAGCGCGTATTACAGGCCAGCAGCGGCGCGCAGGGCGTCGGCGCGGTCGGTTTTTTCCCAGGTGAACGTGGTGAAGGTGTCGTCGCCCACGGTCTTGGTCTGCGGCGTGCGACCGAAGTGGCCGTAGGCTGCGGTGTCCTGGTACATCGGGTGCAGCAGGTCGAGCATAGTGGTGATCGCGTATGGACGCAGGTCGAACACTTCACGCACCAGCTGGATGATCTTGTCGTCGCCGATCTTGCCGGTGCCGAAGGTATTCAGCGAGATGGACGTAGGTTGGGCTACGCCGATGGCGTAGGAAACCTGAATCTCGCAACGCTCGGCCAGGCCGGCGGCGACGATGTTCTTGGCGACATAACGACCGGCGTACGCCGCCGAACGGTCAACCTTGGATGGGTCCTTGCCGGAGAACGCGCCGCCGCCGTGACGCGCCATGCCGCCGTAGCTGTCGACGATGATCTTGCGACCGGTCAGGCCGCAGTCGCCCACCGGGCCGCCAATGATGAACTGGCCGGTCGGGTTGATGTGGAACTGGGTGTCCTTGGACAGCAGTTCGGCAGGCAGCACGTGCTTGACGATCAGTTCCATCACGCCTTCGCGCAGGTCCTTGTAGGACACTTCCGGGTTGTGCTGGGTCGACAGCACGACGGCATCGATGCCGACGACCTTGCCGCCTTCGTAGCGGCAGGTCACTTGCGACTTGGCATCCGGGCGCAGCCAAGGCAGCAGGCCGGATTTGCGGGCTTCGGCCTGACGCTGGACCAACTGGTGCGAGAAGGTGATCGGAGCCGGCATCAACACGTCGGTTTCGTTGCTGGCGTAGCCGAACATCAGGCCCTGGTCGCCGGCGCCCTGGTCTTCTGGCTTGGCGCGGTCAACGCCCTGGTTGATGTCCGGGGACTGCTTGCCGATGATGTTCATCACGCCGCAGGTCGCGCCGTCGAAGCCGACGTCGGAGCTGTTGTAGCCAATGCCGAGGATCACGTCGCGAACGATCTGTTCCAGGTCGACCCAGGCCGAGGTGGTGACTTCGCCGGCGATGATCGCCACGCCCGTTTTCACCAGAGTCTCGCACGCCACGCGGGCGAACTTGTCTTCAGCAATGATGGCGTCCAGCACCGCATCAGAAATCTGGTCGGCGATTTTGTCCGGATGCCCTTCAGACACGGACTCGGAGGTGAAAAGGGAGTATTCGCTCATCTCGATGTTTTCCTACAAGTTACCGATGGTGAGTGTCGCCAGCCGGCCGCTGAAAATGGCGGACCTGTATCTGGAAACCATTACGTAAGCCTACATAGAGGCTTTCCCCGGGCACGAGGCCCGCAGCGGTGGCCCAACGGGCCAGATCGTCCTGTTCAAACCCCAGCCAGAGATCACCGCAGGCCTCCTTGGCCCAACTCTGGTTGTGGCTGCATAACTCTGTCACCAACAGGCTACCGCCCGGTTGCAGCAGGTTGGCCATGTGCTTGAGCGCGTCGGCCGGTGCGGCAAAGTGGTGGAGCACCATGTTCAATACAACGCAATCGGCCCGCAGGCTCACGCCGTTCAGGGCATCGGCCAATTGCAGGCTGACATTAGCCAGGGACTCGCGCTCACATACCTGGCGGGCCAGTTCGAGCATCGCCGGGCTGTTGTCCAACGCTGTCACCTGGCTGAAGCGACGCGCCAGTTCCGGCAGGAAAGCGCCGTCGCCGGGGCCGACTTCCATCGCCGTGGCACAGGGGCCGAAGCTCAGCTTGTCGAGCAGTGCCACGACGCTGTCACGGTATTGCGGCAGCCCGGCGATCAGGTCCTGCTGGGCGCGAAATTTCTCTGCTACTCGTGCGAAAAAATCCTGGCTGGCGGCGGCGCGTTGCCCGTGGACCTGGGCAATGCGGTCCTGTACCTCCATCGGCAGGTCCAGCTCGTCCACTTCTTCGAGCAGCGCGGCGTGCAGCTTGCCACCCAGAAGCTCGGTGTGGGGCAGGGCGCGCCGATAGAAGATCGCGTTGCCTTCGCGCCGCGTCGCCACCAGGTCGGCCTGGGCCAGGACCTTGAGATGATGGCTCATGCCGGACTGGCCAATGCCGAAGATCTGCGCCAGCTCCAATACACCGAACGAGTCGTTCGCCAGGGCGCGCAATACATTGAGCCGCAACGGATCGCCGCCGGCCTTGCAAAGGGCCGCCAGCTCATCGCTGTCATCATGGCGAATGGAAGGCACGCGTAAGTTCATGGGCGGCAGTCTAGTGACGGGCCTGGTCCATCGCAAGGCCAATATCAAAAAGTTTTGATATTGCTCGATAAATGGCACTTCCTTGCGTGTGCTTGACTCTACCCACCATCAGCGGAAAGGTTTCACCTGCCCGATGCGACTTTCTCCGCCGCAAATATCGCCTTTGGACGAGTATCTGATTGCCCCGGGGCGGGTGGGTGAGGGAAAATGCTCGCCTTTTCGTTATTCAAAACCCAGGAGATCAGCGATGCCCAGCCGTCGTGAGCGTGCCAATGCCATTCGTGCCCTCAGCATGGATGCCGTGCAAAAAGCCAACAGCGGCCATCCCGGCGCCCCCATGGGTATGGCGGATATCGCCGAGGTGCTTTGGCGCGATTACCTCAAGCACAGCCCGAGCAACCCATCGTTCGCTGACCGTGACCGCTTCGTGCTGTCCAACGGCCACGGCTCGATGTTGATTTACTCGTTGCTGCACCTGACCGGTTATGACCTGTCGATCGATGACCTGAAGAACTTCCGCCAACTGCACAGCCGCACCCCGGGCCACCCGGAATACGGCTACACGCCAGGCGTGGAAACCACCACCGGTCCACTGGGCCAAGGCCTGGCCAACGCCGTGGGCTTCGCCCTGGCGGAAAAAGTCCTGGCGGCGCAGTTCAACCGTCCCGGCCACAACGTCGTCGACCATCACACCTACGTATTCCTGGGTGATGGCTGCATGATGGAAGGCATTTCCCACGAAGTCGCTTCCCTGGCTGGCACTCTCGGCCTGGACAAGCTGATCGCTTTCTACGATGACAACGGCATCTCCATCGACGGCGAAGTCGAAGGCTGGTTCACCGATGACACGCCCAAGCGTTTCGAAGCCTACAACTGGTTGGTGATCCGTAACGTCGACGGTCACGACCCGGAAGAAATCAAGATCGCCATCGAGACGGCCCGCAAGAGCGCTCAGCCAACCCTGATCTGCTGCAAGACCACCATCGGTTTCGGTTCGCCGAACAAGCAGGGCAAGGAAGATTGCCACGGCGCGCCATTGGGTGCCGAGGAAATCGCCTTGACCCGTGCCGCGCTGAAGTGGGAACACGGCCCGTTCGAAATCCCGGCCGACATCTATGCCGAATGGGACGCCAAGGAAAAAGGCCGCGCGGCCGAAGCCGAGTGGGACCAGCGTTTTGCGGCCTATTCCGCCGAATTCCCTGAACTCGCCAACGAACTGGTGCGTCGCCTCAGCGGCGAGCTGCCGGCCGATTTCGCCGAAAAAGCTTCGGCGTACATCGCCGAAATCGCGGCCAAGGGCGAAACCGTCGCCAGCCGCAAGGCCAGCCAGAACACCCTGAATGCCTTCGGCCCGCTGTTGCCGGAGTTGCTGGGCGGTTCGGCCGACCTGGCTGGTTCCAACCTGACCCTGTGGAAAGGCTGCAAAGGCGTGACGGCTGAAGACGCCAGCGGCAACTACATGTACTACGGCGTTCGTGAATTCGGCATGAGCGCGATCATGAACGGCGTTGCCCTGCATGGTGGTCTGGTGCCCTACGGCGCGACTTTCCTGATGTTCATGGAATACGCTCGCAACGCCGTGCGCATGTCGGCACTGATGAAAAAGCGGGTGCTGTATGTGTTCACCCACGACTCCATCGGCCTGGGCGAAGACGGCCCGACCCACCAGCCGATCGAGCAACTGGCGAGCCTGCGCTGCACGCCGAACCTGGACACCTGGCGCCCATGCGACGCCGTGGAGTCGGCCGTGGCCTGGAAACACGCCATCGAGCGCAACGACGGCCCGTCGGCGTTGATCTTCTCTCGCCAGAACCTGCAACACCAGGTCCGCGATGCCGGCCAGATCGGCGATATCAGCCGTGGCGGCTATGTGCTCAAGGACTGTATCGGCGAGCCTGAGCTGATCCTGATCGCCACCGGTTCGGAAGTTGGCCTGGCCGTCCAGGCCTACGACAAGCTGACCGAGCAGGGCCGCAACGTGCGCGTGGTTTCCATGCCATGCACCAGCGTGTTCGATGCCCAGGACGCCGGCTACAAGCAAGCGGTGTTGCCACTGCAAGTCAGCGCGCGGATTGCCATCGAAGCCGCTCACGCCGATTACTGGTACAAGTACGTGGGCCTGGAAGGTCGCGTGATCGGCATGACCACCTATGGCGAATCGGCGCCTGCCTCGGCGCTGTTCGAGGAATTCGGCTTCACCCTGGACAATATCCTGGGGCAGGCTGAAGAGCTGCTGGAAGACTGATCCACATAAGTTGTCTGTTCTGCCATCGTCGGATCGCCGCCCGGAGCAAGCTCGCTCCCACAAGGATCTCCACCGACCCTGTGGGAGCGAGCTCGCTCCGGGCGGCGATCCGACGATAGCGGTGGTTCCGACGACGCAGCCTTTGGACTCACAGGTCAGAGAACCCCATGCCCCAACCGCGTCCCTACAAAGTTGCACTCAACGGCTACGGCCGCATTGGTCGTTGCGTCTTGCGTGCGTTGTTCGAGCGAGGGGCGAAGGCTGGGTTCGAGATCGTGGCCATCAACGATCTGGCCGACATGGCCAGCATCGAATACCTGACACGCTTTGACTCCACCCATGGCCGGTTCCCCGGCGAAGTGCGGGTCGAGGGCGACTGTCTGCATATCAATGGCGATTGCGTGAAGGTCCTGCGCAGTGCCACCCCCGAAGGCATCGATTGGGCGTCCCTGGGTGTCGACCTGGTGCTTGAATGCTCCGGCGCCTACAACACTCGCGACGATGGCCAGCGTTTCATCGCTGCGGGCGCGCCAAGGGTGCTGTTTTCTCAGCCGATGGCCAGCGAGGCGGACGTCGACGCCACCATCGTCTTTGGTGTCAACCAGGATTGCCTGACCGGCGAAGAGTTGCTGGTGTCCAACGCCTCATGCACCACCAACTGCGGCGTGCCGCTGTTGCGCCTGCTGGACCAGGCCATTGGCCTGGAATACGTGTCCATCACTACGATCCACTCGGCAATGAACGATCAGCCGGTGATCGACGCCTATCACCACGAGGACCTGCGCCGTACCCGCTCGGCCTTCCAGTCGGTGATCCCCGTGTCCACTGGTCTGGCGCGCGGCATCGAACGGCTGTTGCCGGAACTTGCCGGACGAATTCAGGCCAAAGCCGTGCGGGTGCCGACGGTCAACGTGTCCTGCCTCGACATCACGATGCAGACCGTGAGCGATACCGACGCCACCGAGGTCAACCGGATCCTGCGCGAAGCCGCCACCCGCGGCCCGCTCAAAGGCCTTCTGGCCTATACCGAGTTGCCTCATGCCAGCTGTGATTTTAACCACGACCCGCATTCGGCCATCGTCGATGCCAGCCAGACACGTGTTTCCGGGCCGAGGCTTGTGAACATCCTGGCGTGGTTCGACAACGAATGGGGTTTTGCCAATCGAATGCTGGACGTTGCCGAGCACTACCTGCAAACAGCTTCCAATAAACCTGCTCTCTAAACAGTTACCCAGGAATTGCGACCCATGACCGTGTTGAAGATGTCCGACCTCGATCTGCAAGGTAAGCGCGTACTGATCCGCGAAGACCTCAACGTCCCCGTCAAGGACGGTGTCGTCACCAGCGACGCGCGCATCCTGGCCTCGCTGCCGACCATCAAGCTGGCCCTGGAAAAAGGCGCTGCGGTGATGGTCTGCTCGCACCTGGGCCGTCCGACCGAAGGCGAGTTCTCGGCGGAAAACAGCCTCAAGCCTGTCGCCGACTACCTGAGCAAGGCCCTGGGCCGTGACGTGCCCCTGGTGGCTGATTACCTGGGTGGTGTCGACGTCAAGGCTGGCGACGTCGTGTTGTTCGAAAACGTGCGCTTCAACAAAGGCGAGAAAAAGAACGCCGATGAGCTGGCCCAGCAATATGCCGCCCTGTGCGACGTATTCGTGATGGACGCCTTCGGCACCGCGCACCGCGCCGAGGGCTCGACCCACGGCGTGGCGAAATTCGCCAAGGTCGCCGCTGCTGGCCCGTTGCTGGCTGCCGAGCTTGATGCGCTGGGCAAGGCCCTGGGCTCTCCAGCTCAACCGATGGCCGCTATCGTTGCTGGCTCCAAGGTGTCGACCAAGCTGGATGTACTCAACAGCCTGAGCCAGGTCTGCAACCAATTGATCGTCGGTGGCGGCATTGCCAACACCTTCCTCGCCGCCGCTGGACATCCCGTCGGCAAGTCGCTGTACGAGCCGGACCTGCTGGAAACCGCCCGTGAAATCGCCGCCAAGGTCAGCGTGCCGCTGCCGGTGGACGTGGTGGTCGCCAAGGAGTTCGCCGAGAGCGCCGCCGCGACGGTGAAGCTGATCGCTGATGTGGCCGAAGACGACATGATCCTCGACATTGGCCCGGAAACCGCAGCCAATTTCGCCGAACTGCTGAAATCCTCCCAGACCATCCTGTGGAACGGCCCGGTTGGCGTATTCGAATTCGATCAGTTCGGCAACGGCACCAAGGTACTGGCCCAGGCCATTGCCGAAAGCGCTGCGTTTTCCATCGCGGGCGGCGGCGACACCCTGGCCGCCATCGATAAATATGGCGTCGCCGAGCAGATCTCCTACATTTCTACCGGCGGTGGCGCGTTCCTCGAATTCGTCGAGGGCAAAGTGCTGCCTGCCGTGGAAGTCCTGGAAAGCCGGGCCAAGGCCTGAGGCGACGTTGACCAGGCAAAGGAGTGTTCCGATGGTCAAGACGTTCATGGCGCTGATGGCCGCGACGTTGCTGGTAGCCTGTTCCAGCAGCCCGCAAGGCACGGCGCCAGATAATACGGTGCCGGCGCCCGAAAAAGGCTGTTACCAGGCTGACTGGCAGGCCGAGACCAATCCGGTGCTGAACAAGCGCTCAGGACCGGACGGCCTGGATAAATACGAGACGCAAGCGCCGGTCAAGGAACATGGTTGCCCTTGACGGGTCAGACTCATTAGCTCATGGCGGGCGGCTCGGCCGTCAGCCGAGGAACACGGATGAAAGGCTTTGTCGCCGTTGTGGCGTTGGCATTGTTGGCCGGTTGCTCGCAACTGGGTTTTCTACAATCGTCCGAGCCCGTTGCAGAAGGCTGGACGAGTTGGACATGTGATAGCGGGGCCAAGGTGCTCTGGCGTTATACCGATGCAACGCGCAAGGAAGTGGATGTTCGCCTGGGCGGCGCAGACAAGGTCTACCGTCTCAAGCTTGAGCCGGGCGCTGAAGGATCGCTGTACAGCGATGACATGCTGGCGCTGCACGTCAAGGGTGAGGAAGGCCTGGCGTATTGGGTCGCCACCAATGACTTGATTGGGCGTGGCTGCAAGGCTGACTGATCTGCCGAAACCCAATGTGGGAGCGAGGATGCTCGCGAAAGCGATGCCTCAGGCAACAGAGATGTTGACTGCTAGGCCCTCATCGCGAGCAGGCTCGCTCCCACAGGGTTTCTTGTTTGTAGTGAGATTTTGTTTCATTGGACACGCAGATCGGGTCAACCCCCGATCCGCAATGACTTGAATAGCCGCCGCCGCTCCGGCAGGCTGGCACGATTAACGACCCTCGACCGGGAGAGATACACACAATGGCACTTATCAGCATGCGTCAGATGCTGGACCACGCAGCCGAGTTCGGCTACGGCGTCCCAGCCTTTAACGTCAACAACCTTGAGCAGATGCGCGCCATCATGGAAGCCGCTGACAAGACTGACTCCCCGGTAATCGTCCAGGCCTCGGCCGGTGCCCGCAAATACGCCGGCGCGCCGTTCCTGCGCCACCTGATCCTGGCAGCGATCGAAGAATTCCCGCACATCCCGGTGTGCATGCACCAGGACCACGGCACCAGCCCTGACGTCTGCCAGCGCTCCATCCAACTGGGCTTCAGCTCGGTGATGATGGACGGCTCCCTCGGCGAAGACGGCAAGACCCCGACCGACTACGAATACAACGTGCGGGTCACCCAGCAGACCGTCGCCATGGCTCACGCCTGCGGCGTTTCGGTGGAAGGCGAACTGGGTTGCCTGGGCTCGCTGGAAACCGGCATGGCCGGCGAAGAAGACGGCATCGGCGCCGAAGGCGTGCTGGATCACAGCCAGATGCTGACCGACCCGGAAGAAGCCGCGGACTTCGTCAAGAAAACCCAGGTCGATGCCCTGGCCATCGCCATCGGCACCAGCCACGGCGCCTACAAGTTCACCAAGCCGCCTACCGGCGATGTACTGGCGATCGACCGCATCAAGGAAATCCACAAGCGCATCCCCAACACCCACCTGGTGATGCACGGCTCGTCCTCGGTACCGCAAGAGTGGCTGGCGATCATCAACCAGTACGGCGGCGACATCAAGGAAACCTACGGCGTGCCGGTTGAAGAAATCGTCGAAGGCATCAAGTACGGCGTGCGCAAGGTCAACATCGATACCGATTTGCGCCTGGCTTCTACCGGTGCCATGCGTCGGTTGATGGCGACCAATCCGAGCGAGTTCGACCCGCGTAAATTCTTTGGCGCGACCGTGACCGCTATGCGGGATGTGTGTATCGCGCGTTATGAGGCGTTTGGTACTGCGGGTAATGCTTCGAAGATTAAGCCGATCTCGTTGGAAGCCATGTATCAGCGGTATTTGAAGGGTGAGTTGAACGCTAAGGTCAACTGAGGCTTCAACGTTGTGAGAAAAACCCGCAGTGATGCGGGTTTTTTAATGGGGCGGATTTGTGTGTATAGCCGGTGCTTGGGTTGGCCGCTTCGAGAGTGAGCTGGTTTTAATCGTCCAGTCCACTCTGCAAAGCGCCCTCAAAGTCTTGTCCGCCATAAAACACGCCCAGAATGGAAACCAGCTCGGCTTCAACAGCAAAGGCGATCACGGTCCGTTTACGGTAGTTTGTGATACGCAAACCCGGGCGTATCTCGTGCCTTTGGTTCCCTCGGTGCGGGAACGTCTGTAGTTCTTCACAGTAGGTCACGATGGCGTCGGTATACCGACGGGCCATTTCCGGCGAAGCCGCTGTGGCAATGTAGCGGTAGAGGGCAGCTAATTGCTCAAGGGCTTCCGGTGCAAACTCGACGGTGTAAGCCATTCACGGTTTCACAGTGGAATTTTCGTGCTCTGCCGCCAATCGGGAGCGCACCTGGTCCACGTTCAATGCTCGCGAGGGATCGGTTTTCAACGCGTCATAAGCTGGGGCCACTTGGCCTACGAGCCAGTTTTCCAACGCACGATCACGAGCTAGCAGTGCTCGGAGGCCATCCCGAATGACTTCGCTTTCAGTGGCGTACTCACCGGCAGCCACCTTGGCTTTCACTACGTCAGCCATCTGGTTAGGCAGCGTGATGCTGAACTGTTGAGTGCTACGCATGATGAGCCTCCTGGGTAAGATGGGATTTAATCCTACTCTGCTCAAAAGAATATGCACATGACCTCCTATCGTCCGATGACTTTGCCTGCGGATTAGGTGAGCTTGCTCGCGCTCGCGGTGTGTCAGTGGATATCACTGCTTTGCCGATTCGCGAACAGGCTCGCACACAGGGGACCTCTATTGGTCTTCGAGGCCGCGCTGTTCAATGACACCGAACACGTCCGTCACGTCTTGGTCGAGGATCCGGGCGACGTTCGTTAGGGTGTTGAAGTCGCCAGCAGCCGAGTCGCGCAAGGTGGCGCAGGCCATGAGCGTCAGGTAGTCGAGCGTGGCATGCAAGCGTCCGCTGGCGCAGGCGTGGAGCTCGGTCAGTGGGACGGTTTTATCGATGAACAGGACGGGCTGGGTGGTGGCGATCGGGGTGAGCGGAGTGAAGCGAGTGGGCAATTGTTCGGCTTTCATGACAAACCTCTAACTCAAATAGGTATTTGCCACCGTTCGCTGCGAAACAAATTTGGTGGCAGCCATGTGCGGGTTCGCAGACCGAGGAGTTAGAGAAACCCGGCAGACCCGAAGATCTCCCACACACAGCCGCCATGAAAAGCCGAGCATAGACAGGAGTGCCTATGTCGATTTCTGACGGTCGTGATTCTAACTCACACGGGCTGCGAAACCCTTGTCCACCAACCAAAGCCAGCAGACCCACCGAACTATAGAGCAGATTCCCAAGGCCAAAATCGGCCCTGTAGGACGCACCGGCCCCCTGTGGCGAGGGAGCTTGCTCCCGCTCGGGGGCGCAGCCCCCGCAAAACCGGTGCATGAGATGGGGCTGGCGGAAAGAAGGGGCCGCTTCGCAGCCCAGCGGGAGCAAGCTCCCTCGCCACATGGTGTAAATTCCTACGAGATTTTAGGACGTGAAAACTCAGGTGTTGTGATCGATATCCAGCACGCTGAACGTCACCTTCCCGCCTTCGCTGGTGTAGCCCGAGTTGTCCTGCACATATACCCCGGCCTTGAAGTACAACGGCTTGTCGCGCCAGGCGCGGCCGACGGTGGTGTACCAACTGTTGCCGGCCGCGGTGATGCCCAGGTCACCGGTACGATCGAGGTGAATCCGGTAGGAGAAGGACCGATTGAGCTTCACCCCCGTGGCGACGGTGATAACCCTGCCTTCGCTGTCATCGGGGCGCATGCGGACCTTGGCGACGATGTTCCCGGTGTCGCTGTCGTCCTTGTATTGGTATTCCAGCTTGACCATGGGTTTGCTGCTGTCCTTGGCATGGATCTGACCGATGACGATCTTGCCGCTGCTAGGTACTTGATTGACGGCGAGCGTTGCCCTCAGGAAGTTGTCGGCGTCTGGGTAGACCCAATTGCGCAACCTTCCGTCTTTATAGGTTTCGCGCAGTTCACTGCGCGGGTAGATCGCATTTTCAGTCTTGGAGCCCGTCACCGGCGACCAGAAATACACCGTGCTGCCTTGGGAATTGAAATACTTATCCTTGAACCCGTCCACCAGGCGCGGCGTTTCGATGGTTTTCGGCGGGCTGCCTTCGGGAATGCTCAGGTTCCAGGTTGCAAGATCGACCATGTTCGGATCCTTTCTGAGAAAAAGAAATGATTTACGCCACAGCCGGAGGCTCTAAGACGCGCTTTTGCTGAGGCCAGACGCAGGCGCGGACGAAAAATTGGCACGTTCGTCCGGCGAAGGGTTGGCGTCAGCAGACCGTCAGAGTGGCGTTTTGCGGTTTTGTGCCCGAGAGAAGGGACCGCTGGTCGAGAAATTGGATTTTCGAGGGAACGATTACACGATGGCCTTTTGACGCTTGTTGCGTGAAGACATCATGGGCCTGTTGAAACCGAGGGATGAAGGCGGGAACCCATCGCAGCGTCCCTGCTGCAATGGCGGCGGAGCGGGTCGGCGATCAAAGCGTGGTGTGCTTGATTTCCAACTTGCTGAACGTCACTTTCCCGCCTTCAGTGACATAACCGGTGTTGTCTTGCACGTACGCGCCTGCCTTGAAGTAGAGCGGTTTGACTTTCCAGCTTGGGTCAACGGTGGTGCGCCAGTTGTAACCCGCCGCGGAAATGCCCAACGCGCCCTTGGGGCTCAGGTGGATCATGTAGGAAAAGTTGCGGTTGAGCGTCACACCGGTAGCGACGGTGATGACCTGGCCCTCCTTGTCATCCGGGCGCATGCGCACTTTGGCGACGATGTTGCCGGTCGAACTTTTAGTCTTGTATTGGTATTCCAGCTTCACCATCGGGCTGTTGCTGTCCTTTGTGTGAATCTGGCCGATCACGATCTTGCCGGTGCTGGGCACCTGGTTGACCGCCACGGTCGCGCGTAAGGTGTTATCTGCCGCAGGGTAGAGCCAGTTGCGCAATCGTCCGTCGGGAAAGGTTTCCCGCAGCTCGCTCCGCGGGTAACTCGCGTTGGCCGTTTTGGTGCCGGTCACTGGCGCCCAAAAGAATACGGTGCCGGTTTCGGCGTTGAAATATTGGTCCTTGAACCCTTGGGCCAGGCGAGGGGTGTCGATGGTCATCGCCGGGCTGCCTTCGGGGATGCTCAAGTTCCAGGTTGCGAGATCGATCATGTCCAGGTTCCTACGTATCTGATGTAAAAGGTGCACGCCGTGTCGGGAGGCTTTAAACCGCCCTTTGAAGCGTCTCGAAACGCTGGATGGGGCTTTTTGTTGTTGACCGGTCGGCGAATGTTTGACGTCAATTGTTCGTCGAGTAGGTCATTGCAGTTTCTGTGCCTGGAGAGGGTGACCGTTAGTCGGCTATTTCGGGCTTTGTCTGGATGATGGCGCGATGACACCTACTGCTTTTCAAAATCCCGGTCTAGAGTGAGATCACTGTATGTTGTCCGCCTTGTTCCATAAGACGGACATGGCGCCCCGATAAGAGAAGCAGCATGGAATGCGCGCAACCCCCGTTTGGCGAAGACAGCTCCGTCCTTTTGATCGTTGATGACTACCCTGAAAACCTGCTCAGCATGCGAGCGTTGTTGCAGCGTCCGGATTGGCGGGTGATGACCGCCGCCTCTGGTGTCGAGGCGCTCAACATGCTCCTGGAACACGACATCGACCTGGTGCTGCTGGATGTGCAGATGCCGGACATGGACGGCTTCGAAGTGGCGCGCCTGATGCGTGGCAGCCAGCGCACGCGGCTTACGCCCATCATCTTCCTGACGGCCAATGAGCAATCCCAGGACGCGGTCATCAAGGGATACGCCAGTGGCGCGGTGGATTACCTGTTCAAGCCATTCGATCCACAGATCCTCAAGCCCAAGGTGCATGCCTTGCTGGAGCACCAGCGCAACCGGCGCGCGTTGCAGCGTCTGAGCCAGGATCTCGAGGCTGCCCGGGCCTTCAATGCCTCGGTGCTGGACAACGCCGCCGAGGGAATCCTCGTGGTGGATGAGAACGGATGCATCCGGTTCGCCAACCCTTCCACCTGCCGCTTGCTCAACGCCACCGCCGACCGGTTGCAGGGCTCGGCGTTCCTCGATTTCCTGCAAAAACCCCACATTCCCGAATGGCTTGATTCCGACATCCATACCGCCTACATGCGCGGCGAAACCTGGCGCTTGCACGATGCCGTGTTGCGTACCGCGCCTGGCCAGCAGGTGTCGGTAGCCTTGTCCTGCGCGCCATTGCCTGCGGAGCAGAGGGCGATGGTGGTCACGCTTCAGGACATGTCGGTGGTTCGTCATCTGCATCAGCAACTCGAATTCCAGGCTGTCACCGACCCCTTGACCGGCCTGCTCAACCGCAGGGGGTTCTATCAGACGGCGGAAAACCTGCTGATGCGCAGCGAGCGGCTGGAAAGCAACTGGGTGTTGCTGTACCTGGATCTGGATGGATTCAAGCGGGTCAACGATTCCCTGGGCCACGATGCCGGTGACCGGGTGCTGCGCTGGGTCTCGGAGCAATTGAAGACGTGCCTGCGTCCGTTCGACATCCTGGCGCGCCTGGGGGGCGACGAATTCACCGCGCTGCTGGATCTGGAACTGCCTGAGCAGGCGGCGAAGATTGCCGAAAAGCTCATCGAGCGGGTCTCGGTCTGCCAGCAGATCGACGGCATGGACGTGACGCTGGGGGCGAGCATTGGTATCGCGACCTATCCGGACTGCGGCTCCAACCTCGACGGTTTGCTGCGCGCCTCCGACATCGCCATGTACGAAGCCAAGCGTGCCGGCCGCCAGCAATACCGTTTCTACGACCATGAAATGAACGGTCGAGCCCGTTCACGGCTCATGCTCGAAGAGAGCGTGCGTTCGGCAATCGAGAACCGTGATTTCAACATGGTCTATCAGCCGCAGGTCAGCATTCGCGATGGGCGCACTCGCGGCTTCGAAGCGCTGTTGCGCTGGCAGCATCCGAGCGTCGGCGACGTGCCGCCAGGCTTGTTCCTGCCGTTGCTTGAGGAGGTACGGTTGATCAGCCGGCTGGGCAGCTGGATTTATCATCGCAGCGCGGCCCAGCGCAAAGTCTGGGAACGCATGTTCGCGGATGACCTGGTGCTGGGTGTGAGCCTTAGCAGTACGCAGTTCGGCATGCCGAACCTGGTCACCGAATTACGCCAGGTGCTGGAGCGCCATGCCTTGAAGCCCCGGCAACTGGAGGTTGAAGTGACGGAAGATGCGTTGATGCGCAACCCCGACGAGACCCATAAACAGTTGCGGCTGCTGCGTCACCTGGGCGTGCGGGTGGCATTGGACGATTTCGGTTCGGGCCCTTGCTCGCTGGCGCATCTGCGCGATCTTGAGCTCGATACCCTCAAGCTTGATCGGCATTTGATTGCCCGCTTGCCGGACTCGCCACGGGACGCCGCGTTGGCCGCCTCGGTGATCGATCTGTGCGGTCAACTGGGGTTGCGGGTGATCGCCGAGGGGGTTGAAACCGCGGCGCAGTACCAGTGGCTCAGGGATCACGGTTGTGAATATGTACAAGGTTTCCTGGTGGCCCGGCCCTTGATGGCCGAGGATACCGATGCCTTTGCCCGGCCCTTCGACTGGAGCGCGGTGCAGGCCTGAATTCGCTACACTGGCAACCTTTTTGTGATTTGTTGCCGGCCGATGACCACGCTCAAGTACCTCCAGGTGTACCCCGCCGCCCTGCAAGCCCAGGTGCAGCAATTGATTGCCCAGGATCGGCTGGGCGACTACCTGCACCAGCGCTATCCCGGCCGCCATCCGATCCAGAGCGACAAGGCGTTGTATGGTTATGCGCTGCAAATCAAGCAGCAATACCTGCGCAACGCACCGGCGATCGACAAGGTGCTGTTCGACAACCGTCTCGACCTGACCCACCGCGCGCTCGGCCTGCACACGGCGGTCTCGCGGGTGCAGGGCGGCAAGCTCAAGGCCAAGAAGGAAATCCGCATTGCCTCGTTGTTCAAGGACGCGGCGCCTGAGTTTCTGAAGATGATCGTGGTTCACGAGCTCGCCCACTTCAAGGAGTCGGACCACAACAAGGCGTTCTATAACCTTTGCGAACACATGCTGCCGGGCTACCACCAGCTGGAATTCGACTTGCGCGTGTACCTGACCTGGCGCGACCTGCAACAAGACAAGGAATAGTGGATGGACGTCAGCAAGACCAAGAGCAGCTTCTATCGTCGCCTGTATGTGGCTTACCTGATCGACAGCGACCTGGCCAGCAACATTCCCGCGCTCACCGAGGCCACCGGCATGCCACGGCGTACCGCGCAGGATACTGTCGCGGCATTGGCGGACCTGGACATCATCTGTGAGTTCGAACAGCAGCAAGGCGCGCGCAACCATGCCGGGCAGTATCGAATTCGTGATTGGGGGGCGATTGATCGGCGGTGGATCGAGCAGAACCTCGAGCGGATCAAGGCGGTGCTTGGGTATCCCTGAAGTTTTACTGGCCCCATCGTCGGACCGCCGCCCGGAGCTAGCTCGCTCCCGTATTTGAATGCAACCTTGGTGGAAGCGAGCCTGCTCGCGAAGCGGACCTCAGGGACGATGCATACCGATATGTGGAATCCCATCTTCCAGGTACTCCACGCCCACCGCCTCAAACCCATATCGCCCGTAATAACCTTGCAGATGCGCCTGGGCCGACAATGAAATCGACGTATCTGGCCAGTGTTTTTCCGCCTGCTTGAGGGCGTGTTCCATCAGCGCGTGTCCCAACCCCTGGCCTCGTGCTTCGGGCGCGATGACCACCCGACCAATCACCACATCGCTGTTTTGCGAATGTGGATCGAGCAAGCGCAGGTAGGCGACCAGATGGTTGTCGCGCCAAGCCATCAGGTGGCACGTGTCGCCCTCAAGGTCCAGTCCGTCGACATCCGGATAGGCACAGTTCTGCTCTACGACGAACACCTCAGCGCGCAATTTTAGGATGGCGTACAGCTGTTCCTTGTTCAGGTCGTTGTGATGTTTGCAGACCCAGTCGATATCCATTTTTTGAATTTCCTTGAGAACCTGATGCCGATATTAGGCGCCCTTGCGTCGGAAGTCTCTTCTGCGATCAGACGAAAAAACTGTGATAAAGGCCAAAATGCCATCATGGATGTGTCGCGGTCCCGTCTTCTTTGTGTAATCTTTATTCGAGCACTGCGCAGCGGTTTCGATGAGCTAACGTTAGGACCGGATGTCTCAGGACTTCCCTTGAGTTTCGGCTAAAAACAAACCGGGCTTTGAACCCGTCAAGGATGTTTGGCATGCCGCGATTGCATCGAGCTCTTGCTTTGGTCGGACTGCTGTTGCTGAGCCACCACGCCTGCGCGCAGAAGTTGCGCCTGGTCGCGGATGCCTGGCCGCCCTTCACCGATTCGACGTTGATCAATGGCGGCTTGGCCACCGATATCGTCACCACTGCACTGGCACGGGCCGGTTATGCCAGCGACTTCGAGCAGGTGCCCTGGGCCCGGGCGATGCTGGGTATCAGTGAAGGGCGCTACGACGTGTTGATCAACGCCTGGTATGCCGAAGAGCGCACCCATGTGGGCCAGTTTTCGGCCGAATACCTGCTCAATCGCGTGCGCTTCATCAAGCGCAAGGACGCGGCCATCGAATTCGACAATCTGCAACAGCTTTACGCTTTTCCTGTCGCCGTGGTGCGCGGCTACGCCTATGCCAAGGCGTTCGACGAGGACGGGCAGATGCAGAAGGTCCCTGTGCATAACTTCGCGATGGCCGTGCGCATGGTGGCCGCCGACCGGGTGAAGCTGACCCTGGAAGACGAATACGTCGCCCGTTACTACCTGGCTCGAGAATCCCCCAAGGTGCGCAATGCCGTGGAATTCCTGCCCAAGCCCCTGAGCGAGAACAGCCTGCACATCCTGGTCAGCCTGAAGACCCCCGAGCATGAGCGGATCGTGGCCGGTTTCGATCGCGAGATTGCGGCGATGAAGGCCGATGGGAGTTATCAGCGGCTATTGAAGGCGCACGGGATGTGAGACCGCAGCGTGGCTGATCTCCTTCGCGAGCAGGCTCGCGAAGGGGCTGGTTTGGCCACCGCAACACTCAAGCCTCACTGGTGTCCTTGATCAAATGCGCCGCCAATGTGCGCAACGGCCCCAGCTGGCGGCAGATCAATGCCAGTTGCGTCTGCACCAGGCGCTGGCCTTCGTCGATTTCATCGGGCATCTGCTCAAGCTCGCTGGCGAGGGTTTCTTCCTCGTCGCTCTGGATTGCAATCGGCTGCTTGCTCGCCAGGCCTTGGGCGATTTCGTCGATGCTGGTGGCCAGTTTCACCCCCGCGCCGTCGATCAGGTACTCGCGCACGTCCGTGGGCAATTCCGTGCCCCGGTGTGCGCCCAGGCCCGACAGGTAGCTGAGCAGGGTATGGGAGAGCACCAGGAAGCGGAACCCGACATCGGCTTCCTTACGGAAGTGCCCGGGCTCCATCAGCATGTTCGCCAGCGTCGTGGACAGCGCGGCGTCGGCGTTATGGGCGTTGCGTCGGGCCAGGCGATAGGCCAGGTCGTCGCGCTTGCCGGCCGCGTATTGCTGCATGATCTGGCGCAGATAGATGCTGTTGCAGGTCAGCGTGTTGGCGAGGACTTTGTTCAGCCGCCGCCCTTGCCAGTCGGGCAGGAACAGGAAAACCGCCAGCCCGGCGATCAGGCTGCCCAGCAGGGTATCGAACAACCGTGGCAGAAGCAGTCCATAGCCGTCCCCGACCTGGTTGAAGCAGAACAGCACCATGATCGTGATGGCGGCGGTGGCCAGGGTGTAGCGGGTGGTGCGGTTGGTGAAGAACACTACTCCGGCGACGATGGCGAAGCACGATTGCACCAGCGGGTTGGGAAACAGGTCGAACAGCGCCCAGGCCACCGTCAGGCCGATGGCGGTGCCGATGATCCGCTGGCCGAGCTTGCGCCGGGTGGCACCGTAATTGGGTTGGCAGACGAACAACGTGGTGAGGATGATCCAGTAGCCCTGGGAAGGGTGGATCAGATGCACCATGGCGTAGCCGACGCTCAGGGCCAGGGGCAAGCGCAGGGCGTGACGAAACAACAGCGAAGTGGGCGTGAGCTGTGTGCGCAGGCGCAGCCAGACGTCCTTGAGGTTGCGCGGCGAGCGGTCGAGGAGGCTACTGTCGGAGGCATCGGCCAGGGCGTCGGGGTTGCTCGCATCACTGAGCAGGCGGTCCATCGTGCCCAGGTTCACCGACAGCGCCCGCAGCGAGCGCAGCAAGCCACGCCAGGCCGGGTTGCTCTGGATGCGCAGGTGTTCAAGGGACGCATGCAGGTCATTCAAGGCTTCGGCGAAGCTGTCGTCGTAGACGAACGGTTGGCGTAGCTGGATCGACTCGGCCAATGCCTGGCAGGCCTTGCCTTGCTGGCGCAGCAGACGCTGGCAACGGAACAGCACATCGCTGTGGAAGAAGGCCTCGGCCAGGGCGTTATAGGGGTAGTGGGACGAGCTCGCGCGTTCGTGGATGTCCTGGGCGAGGAAATAGAGTTTCAGGTAGCGGCTGACTTTCGAGCCCGGCCGGCCATTGCCGACGCGGTGCAGGATGATTTCCTTCGCGCTGTTGAGCGCAGCGACCACCCGGCCGTTCTGCTGGGCCAGTTCCAGGCGTCGTGCCTCGACGTCCAATTGTCGGACCGGTTCGAGCAACGACGACTTGAGCTTGAGGTAACGCCCCAGTTCACGGAAAAGTCGCGCCAGGCTCTGCTGCACCGGCTGGTTCGAAAACAGCGCGTGCCACACCACCGAGAGCAGGCCGTACCATGCGGCGCCCGCCACCAGAAGCAAGGGTTCATGCCAGAAATCCGTGACCGCGCCACCGCGTTGGTCCACGCCGATCATGGTATAGACCGACAGGATCAGAGTCGCCGAAGCAATGGCGCCATACCGCTCGCCCAGGGCGCCGAGCATGGTCAGGCCGAATGCCGCCAGGGCCAGGGCAACGATGAAGAGGATGGGGTAGGGGAACAGCAATTCCACCGACAGCGCGGCGACGCTGAAGCACACCAGCGTCACCGCGAGTGCGTTGAGGCGGCCTTGCCAGCTGTCGTCGGTTTCGGCCAGGGCGCTGGCGATGATGCCCAAAAACAGGGGAATCAGCAGCGCCATCTCGTCCAGGTACCAGCACAGCCCCATGCTGCCGGTCAGGGCGATGAACACCCGCACGCTATAACTGAACTTGTCCAACGCCCAAAGGCGACGCAGTGACTGGCTAAACGAGGTCGATGACATGAAGTGCAAGGGCCTGACGGGCAATGACGCTAAATTGAGGCAGTAATGACGCCGATGCAATGGCGGCGATCACATCTGGCAGCAAAAAGTGTTCCTGCATGCCAAGGACACACCTTTACCCTGTGGCGAGGGAGTTTGCTCCCTCGCCACAAAAGCAGGCTCCACATCGGTGAGAATCAAACGTACTGCGCCGCCGCATACCCTGACGCCCATGCCCACTGGAAGTTGAACCCGCCCAGGTGCCCGGTGACGTCCAGCACTTCGCCAATGAAATACAGGCCAGGGCTTTTCAACGATTCCATGGTCTTGGACGAGACTTCCCGCGTATCGACGCCACCCAGAGTGACTTCGGCGGTGCGGTAGCCTTCGGTGCCGGCCGGCACCACGTTCCAGCTCGCCAGTTTTTCGGCGATGTCGGCGAGCTCCGCGTGGGTGTATTGCTTCATGGGTTTGGAGACGAACCAGGTGTCCGCCAACAGGTTGGCCATTTTCTTGGTGAACAGCTCGCCCAGCAAGGTCTTCAGCTCGCTGTTGGGGCGTTCGGCTTGTTGCTGTTGCAGCCATTGCGGCACGTCATGGTCGGGCAGCAAGTTGATCTGCACCGTGTCCCCTGGCTCCCAGAATGATGAAATCTGCAGGATCGCCGGACCGCTCAGGCCGCGGTGGGTGAACAGGATGTTTTCGCGAAAACTCTGGTCGTTGCAGCTCACCAGGCAATCCACCGAGGTGCCCGACAGTTCGGTACACAGGGCCTTGAGTTGATCGGTAATGGTGAACGGCACCAACCCGGCGCGGGTCGGCAGCAATTGATGGCCGAACTGCTTCGCGACTTGATAACCGAAACCGGTCGCGCCCAGGGTCGGGATCGATAGCCCGCCGGTGGCGATCACCAGGGACTGGCAGGCGATCGGTCCGAGGGTGGTCTGCAACTGGTAGCCGCCGTCGGTCTTTTCGATCTGCTCGATGGAAGTGTCCAGGTGCAGATTGACGCCCGCCTGGTCGCATTCATCCAGCAGCAGGCCAAGGATGTCGCTGGACTTGTTGTCGCAGAACAACTGACCGAGTTTTTTTTCGTGATAGGGCACGCCGTGCTTGGCCACCAGGGCGATGAAATCCCACTGGGTGTAGCGGGCCAGGGCCGACTTGCAGAAGTGCGGGTTCTGGGAAAGGAAATTGCCCGGCTCGGTATACATGTTGGTGAAATTGCAGCGTCCACCGCCCGACATGAGGATTTTCTTGCCAGCCTTGTTGGCGTGGTCCAGCAACATCACCTGGCGCCCGCGCGCGGCAGCGGTGAGCGCACACATCAACCCCGCGGCGCCAGCGCCAATGATCACGACTTCGGTAGAGCGCAAAACGGTGTCCTCTAAATGTGTCGCCACAAAACCCAGTGTGGGAGCGAGCTTGCTCGCGATGGCGGACTGTCAGACAACATCAATGTTGAATGTACCGGCCTCATCGCGAGCAAGCTCGCTCCCACAGTTTGATCTCTGTCTATCGGTCAGAGGATCCGCACCCGCAACGACCGACCCTTGATCTTGCCATCGTTCAGGCGTTGCAGCGCCTGTTTGGCGATCCCGCGTTCCACGGCCACATAGGCCTGGAAATCGAAGATTGCGATCTTGCCGACCTGGGCCCCGGGGATGCCGGCCTCGCCAGTCAGGGCGCCTAGGATGTCACCGGGGCGGACTTTGTCCTTGCGCCCGGCGCCGATGCACAGGGTGCTCATGGCCGGCAGCAACGGGCCGCCTCCCTGAGGCTTGAGGTTGTCCAGTTGGTCCCAGTTCAACGGCGATTTCTGCAGTTGCTCGATGGCCTGGGCGCGATGGGCTTCGGAGGGCGCCACGAGGCTGATGGCGATGCCTTTCTCACCGGCGCGACCGGTGCGGCCGACGCGGTGGATATGGATTTCCGAATCCCTTGCCAGTTCGACGTTGATCACCATGTCCAGGGCATCGATGTCCAGGCCGCGGGCCGCGACGTCGGTGGCCACCAGCACCGAGGTGCTGCGGTTGGCGAACATTGCCAGCACCTGGTCGCGGTCGCGCTGTTCCAGGTCGCCGTGCAGGCCGACGGCGGAGATGCCCTTGGCCGTCAGATGGTCGACGGTTTCCTGGACCTGCTGCTTGGTGAAGCAGAACGCCACGCAAGACGCCGGACGGAAATGCGCCAGGACCTTGACCACCGCGTCCATGCGCTCCTCGGGAGAAATCTCGTAGAACCGCTGTTCGATCTGCGCGTCGGAGTGCAGCGCTTCGGCCTTCACCTGCTGCGGGTCGCGCATGAATTTGGAAGCAAGTTGCTTGATGCCCACCGGGTAGGTCGCGGAGAACAACAGCGTCTGGCGGCGTTCTGGGGTCTGCTGGATGATGTCTTCGATGGCGTCGTAGAAGCCCATGTCGAGCATGCGGTCGGCTTCGTCGAGAATCAGTGTGTTGAGGCCATCGAGCACCAGCGAACCCTTGCGCAGGTGCTGTTGGATACGCCCTGGCGTGCCGACGATGATGTGGGCGCCGTGTTCGAGGGAGGCGATCTGCGGGCCGAAAGACACGCCGCCGCACAGAGTCAGGACCTTGATGTTATCTTCGGCGCGGGCCAGGCGGCGGATTTCCTTGGCGACCTGGTCGGCCAGCTCGCGGGTCGGGCAAATCACCAGGGCCTGGCAGCCGAAATAGCGTGGGTTGATCGGGTTCAGCAGGCCGATGCCGAAGGCCGCGGTCTTGCCGCTGCCGGTCTTGGCCTGGGCGATCAGGTCCATGCCCTTGAGGATCACCGGCAAGCTTTGCGCCTGGATCGGCGTCATCTGGGCATAACCGAGTGATTCGAGGTTAGCCAGCATGGCGGCGGACAACGGCAAAGTATTAAAAGCGGTGGCGATGGTGGTCACGGGACGGGCCTGCAAAACAAAATGTCGCGCAGTGTAGCAGCCTCGTGCCACTTTCTTCGAAAGATCTGGACGAGCTGTGGCGCAGTTCTGAAGTGGGCGAATTCCCTGTGGCGAGGGAGCTTGCTCCCGCTGGGGCGCGAAGCGGCCCCAAACCGGCCAACACGGTGCACCTGAAAGTTCGCATTGCCTGGATTGCGACTGCTGCGCAGCCGAGCGGGAGCAAGCTCCCTCGCCACAAAAGCCCTGAAGCCTTAAAACCGTTCGAGTCCTATCTAGTGCTCGATATGCTCATCCGGACGCTTGACCCGTCGCCCATCCTGCTTCGACAGCTGGGAAAAGATCGTCGCCGCCAGCATCGCCATGATCCCCACCGTCACAAAAGTCAATTGAAAGGCGCCCAGCACCGTGTCCACTCCGTCGTTGCCGACCTGGGCGGTAAAGCCTCCCAGCAGGGCACCTGCACAAGCCACGCCCAGGCTCAGGGACAGTTGCGCCACCACCGACAGCAGGCTGTTGCCACTGCTGGCGCTGGCGTCGTCCAGGTCGATCAGGGTCACGGTGTTCATCGCGGTGAATTGCAGCGAGTTGATCGCTCCCAGCACTGCCAGGTGCGCCAGCAACAGCCAGTACGGTGTTTGCTCGCTGACCAAGCCCATGCTCGCCAGCATCACGCCGAGGGCAAGGGTATTACCGGTCAGGACGATGCGATAGCCGAAGCGTTCGATCAGCGGGCGGGCCACGGACTTGGCGACCATCGCGGCGGCCGCCAGGGGCAGCATGCTCATCCCCGCCTGGGACGGTGAATAACCCAGGGCGACTTGCAACAGCAACGGCACCAGGAACGGTAGTGCACCGCTGCCCAGGCGCGCGAACAGGTTGCCGAGGATGCCCACCGCGAAGGTCCGGGTCTTGAACAGCGACGGTGGAAACAGCGCGTTCTCGACGTGCCCGGCGCGCACCCAGTAAGCCGCCAGGCAAGCCATGCCGCCAAACAGCAGCAGCATCACCCGCAGGTGCGGCAGGTGCAGTTCACCCAGCCCCTCCATGGCGACGGTGATCAGCACCATCGCCGCGCCGAACAACAGAAAGCCCACGCCATCGAAGCGCGTGCGCTCAGTGCCGCGCAGGTCCGGGATGAATTTCCATACCGCGTAGCAACCGACCACGCCCACCGGCAGATTGATGAGGAAAATCCAGTGCCAGGTCATGTACTCCACCATCCAGCCGCCCATGGTCGGGCCGATCAGCGGGCCGAGCAGCCCGGGGATGGTGATGAAGCCCATGATTCGCACCAACTCCGAGCGCGGGTAAGCCCGCAGTACCACCAGCCGGCCCACCGGCAACATCAGCGCACCGCCCAAGCCTTGGACGACCCGTGCGCCGATCAACATGCTCAACGAGTTGGACAAGGCGCACAGCAGCGAGCCGAAGCTGAACAGCAGGATCGCGCCGAAGAAAATCTTCTTGGTGCCGAAGCGGTCGGCGATCCAGCCCGAGGCCGGGATCAGCAAGGCCACGGTGAGCATGTAGGCAATGATCACGCCTTGCATGCGCAGCGGGTTTTCCGCCAGGTCGCTGGCCATGGCGGGCAGGGCGGTGTTGAGGATGGTGCCATCCAGGGACTGCATGAAGAAGGCAATCGCCACCACCCACGGAAGCCAGCGGGCGGTGACGGCGTCGAGGGGAGCGCGGTTGGGCATGGGACCTCTTGTGTGAAATAAAACAATTACCTGTGGCGAGGGAGCTTGCTCCCGCTGGGGTGCGGAGCACCCCCAAACCGGTGAACACGGTGTGCCTGACAGATAGCGTCGCCTGGATTACGACTGCTTCGCAGCCGAGCGGGAGCAAGCTCCCTCGCCACGGGGCACTGCGTGTTATAGCGTCAACGTGAGCTTCTTGACCAACGCCCCCGGCAGCAACATCGAGGCCGTGGCCCGCTGGCTGTAGGTGCTGGCCGAAAGCAGAAGTTCCCGCTCCCGGGTCAGCGCTTCGAGTTGCGAGCCGAGCAAACTGTAGACGCTGTCGTCGAAGCGCATCGTGCTCACCGGCGCCTGGATCTGACCGTTCTCGACCCAGAACGTGGCGAAGCGGGTCATGCCGGTCAGACGCGCCGCCGGTTGGTCGGAGTAGTTCAGGTACCAGAGATTGCTGATGTACAGCCCGGTGCCGAGCTGCTCGAGGATGTACTTCTGTTCCAATTGCCCGCCCTGCATGTCCAGCGCCGTGGGGTATTCATAGCTGCTGGCGCCGTTGGCGGCGAGGCCGTATTCGGCGGCGCTGCGGGAGTTGACCAGTTGCGCGTTGGCCATGCCCTTGGCGATCAGCCCCAGGTCATCGCGGGGATAACCTTCGTCGGAAAATGCCGGGCTCAATGAGCCGCTGACCTGCTCCGTCAACCACACGTTGGGACTGAAGTGGGCTTCGCCGGCGTAGAATTTCTGCAACGGGCTTTGCTTGCTGGCGATCGCCCGGGCCGAGAATCCGCCCCAACTGAGCATGCCCATGATTTCTTCCAGCGCGGCCGGCGCCAGGTAGGCGCGGTATTCGCCCGGCGGCAGCGTACGTAGGGGCAGGCCGAGGAATTGCAGCTGCTGGCGTGCCTGCTCGAAACGTTGGGCGAATCCTTCGCTGCTCCAGGCGTGTCCCGCGTAGCTGGCCTTCACGGCCTGGCCGTTTTCATGGAACAAGCTGAAGTCGAAGTTGAAACTGTTGGCCTGATGCCAGCCGAACGCTCCCGAGGAACTGGCGAAGCCACGACTGATGGGGCCTGCGGCGTAAAAGCCGACCAAGTCCAGGCCCTCGGCGGCACGGCTGATTTCAGCGACGGCTTGCTCGGTGTCCGGCAGGGGATGGCCCTGCACGTTGTTGCTCTGCCAATGGTTGTGGTTGAGCAGCAGGTAGGGATCGGCTGGCAGCAGCGGCAACGTCTCGCGCAACTGTTGCAACCCGTCGGCCAAGCGTCGCAGGTCGGTCTCGGTGTCGCCGGACAAGGTGATCTGCAGATCGGCATGACGGCCGTCATTGATCAACTTGAAACTGACGTTGGCCTGTTGCACCTGGCCGGCCTGACGGACCTTGCCGTGGTTGAAGCGCACGAAGGCCGACGACTCGGCGGCGTAGCCGAGGGTGAATTGCTCAGGTTCGCGCAACGCATCGCGCAGCCAATCGACCAGCGCCTTGAACGCTCCAGCTTGATTATCGACGGTGCTCATCAGGCGTCTCCCCCAAACACATCCACGTTGCTGAACACACAGGCCGGCGACGCATGGCCGACGCGGATGACCTGGTTCGGCTCGCCCTTGCCGCAATTCGGCGTGCCAAGTACCTGGGACGTGCTGGCGTCGCCCACGGCCCGCAGGCTCTTCCAGAACTGCGCGGAGATGCCCCGGTAGTTGGGGTTCTTCACTACGCCCTTGAGCTCACCGTTCTCGATCAACTGGCCCCATTCGCAGCCGAACTGGAATTTGTTGCGGGCGTCGTCAATGGACCAGGAGCGGTTGGTGCGCATCAGCACGCCATGCTCGATGCCTTGGATCAACTGCTCCAGGGATTGGTCGCCGGGCTCGATGTTCAGGTTTGCCATGCGGTCGATGGGCGGACGATTCCAACCGCAGGCGCGGCTGTTGGCAACACCGTCGAGGCCGGCGCGGAACTGCGACAGCGCGCCGCCCAATGGGCGCAGCAACAGGCCTTCGCGAATCAGGAACTGCTTGCTGGCGGCGGTGCCGTCGTCGTCATGGCTGTAACTGGCCAATTCCTCGGGAATGTCCGGATCGAAGGTCACGTTCAACAGGCTGGAGCCGTACTGCAGGTGGCCGAAATCCTCGGTCTTGACGAAGCTGGTGCCGGCGTAATTGCGCTCGTCGCCGAGGATGCGGTCCAGTTCCAGCGGATGGCCGATGGACTCGTGGATCTGCAACATCATCTGGTCGGGCATCAGCAGCAGGTCGCGGGGACCTTGGGGCGTGTTGGGCGCCATGAGCAATTGCAGGGCCTGGTCGGCGATCCTTGGACCGGCGCCGATCAGGCCGCAACGGCTGATCACATCGAAACCGCCTTGCTGGCCGAAATTTTCCCGGCCCAGGGTGCGGGTCTGGCTGTCGTTGCCGTCGAAGGCGGTGACGTCCAGGGCCGGGTAGATGAAGCGTTGGGCCTGGCGCAGTTCAGCGCCGGCGCTGTTGAGGTAGATCTGCTCGACCTGGGTCAGGCCGATGCTGGCCTGCCAGTTCACCAGGCGCTCGTCGACGGGCACCGCGGCCGATTCGTCGCCGAGCAATTGGTAGCAATCGCTCAGGGGCGGGAAGGCCTGGTCGAAATGCGGCGAGAAGTAGTCGGCGCGGTCGCTGGACACCGGTTGGTCGCGCAGGTCCAGCAGGGCGTGGGGCTTGAGCTGGCGAGCGTATTGCTCGGCCCGCTCCAGCGCCGCTTGCAGGCCGGTCTGGGACAAATCATTGGTGGCGGCATACGCCTCGACACCGTTGACCCGCACGGTGAGCATCGCACCTTCGTCGTGGCTCAGGCTCGGAGGTTCGGCGACGTTCTTGCGCACCGACAAGTGTTGGCCGGACTCGCGTACGTAACGCAGGGAAAAGAACTCAGCGCCCGTGCGCAAGGCAGCGAAACGCTGCTTGAGCTGGGGTTGGAAGTCGAACATGGAACCTCCTTGTCTGGAGTGGCGATGCAGCGAGGTGCGGCGCATTGGCGCGGGCGGCTCTAGAGTAGGCCTGGGGCGGGGGAGGGATCAAGGCAGATGGGGATTTGCGGTGTCAGGTCGGACGTCATCGCGAGCAAGCTCGCTCCCACAGTGGATCTTTGGTAGTCACAAAATCTGTGTTCACCGCCAATCCCCTGTGGGAGCGAGCTTGCTCCGGGCGGCGATCCGACGAAGGCCGCGCCGCGATCTGGAGTCTTACTGCGCGGCCGTCGCCACTTCACGCAACGGCTTGCCGCGCACCGGCGCGTCGCCGGCGACGTAGTAAGGTGCGGTGCTGCGCGGCAAAGGCTTGCGGCCACGGATCTTGTCGGCGATTTTCTCGGCGATCATGATCGTCGGCGCGTTCAGGTTGCCGGTGGTGATGATCGGCATGATCGAGGCGTCGACCACGCGCAACCCTTCCATGCCGTGCACGCGGCCTTCGCCATCCACCACGGCCATATCATCGGTGCCCATCTTGCACGAGCAGGATGGGTGGAACGCGGTTTCGGCGTGCTCACGGATGAACTGGTCCAATTGCTCGTCCGTCTGCACCTCGATGCCCGGGCTGATTTCGCGACCACGGAACGGATCGAGCGCCGGCTGCTGCATGATCTCGCGGGTCAGGCGGATGCCGTCGCGAAATTCCTGCCAGTCCTGCTCGGTGGCCATGTAGTTGAACAGGATGCTCGGGTGCTGGCGCGGGTCCTTGGACTTGGCCTGGATCCGGCCACGGCTTGGCGAACGCATGGAGCCCATGTGCGCCTGGAAACCGTGCTCTTTCACGCCGTTGCTGCCGTTGTAGTTAATCGCCACCGGCAGGAAGTGGTACTGGATGTTCGGCCAATCGAACTCGGGGCGCGTACGAATGAAGCCGCCGGCCTCGAACTGGTTGCTGGCGCCGATACCAGTGCCGTTGAACAGCCACTCGGCACCGATCGCCGGCTGGTTGTACCAGAGCAGCGACGGGTACAGCGAGACCGGTTGAGTGCAGGCGTATTGCAGGTACAGCTCAAGGTGGTCCTGCAGGTTTTCACCGACGCCCGGCAGGTCGTGGACCACCGGGACGTCGAGGTTTTCCAGCAGCTTGGCAGGGCCGACGCCGGAGCGTTGCAGGATCTGCGGCGAGGCGATGGCGCCGGAGCACAGCAGCACTTCCTTGCGCGCCCGGGCCTCGACGCGTTCTTCGGCGGCGCCCACCAGGTAACGCACGCCGACCGCGCGTTTGCCTTCGAAGAGGATCTTGTCGGTCAGGGCGTGGGTGACGATGGTCAGCGTCGAGCGCTTCTTGGCGACGTCCAGGTAACCGCGCGCGGTACTGGCGCGACGGCCATTGGGCGTGACGGTACGGTCCATCGGGCCGAAACCTTCCTGCTGGAAGCCGTTGAGGTCCTCGGTACGCGGGTAACCGGCCTGAACGCCGGCTTCGACCATGGCGTGGAACAGCGGATTGTTGCCAGGCTTGGGCGTGGTCACACTGACCGGGCCGTCGCCGCCATGGTAGTCGTTCGGGCCGATGTCTCGGGTTTCGGCTTTACGGAAATACGGTAGGCAATCGAGATAGGTCCAGTCTTCCAGGCCGGGCAGCTTGGCCCAGTTGTCGTAGTCCAGCGCGTTACCGCGGATGTAGCACATGCCGTTGATCAGCGAAGAACCACCCAGGCCCTTGCCGCGACCGCATTCCATGCGACGGCCGTTCATGTGCGGCTCCGGATCGGTCTCGTAGGCCCAGTTGTAGCGGCGACCCTGGAGAGGAAATGCCAGGGCGGCGGGCATCTGGGTACGGAAGTCGAGGCGATAGTCCGGGCCGCCGGCTTCGAGCAGCAAGACGGTAACGCCTTCGTCTTCGGTCAGGCGGGTAGCCAGGGTGTTACCGGCCGAGCCGGCACCGATGATGATGTAATCGAATTCTTGGGACATGAAATGTACCCTCTTTTGGAGTTGGTTCAGGTCGCGGGTATCGAGTGCCACATTTTCTGTGGCGAGGGAGCTTGCTCCCGCTCGGCTGCGCAGCAGTCGCAAACAGGGCGACCGTGTTCTGTCTGGATGAACCTGGGAGCTGGGTCGGGGCCGCTTCGCGGCCCAGCGGGAGCAAGCTCCCTCGCCACAAGGGCCCCGGCCTCAGGCTCGGTCTCAGATCAGAACACCGACGTGTAATCGCCCATTTCGACCTGCACCGACTTGATGCGCGTGTAGTTGGTCAGCGAGCTGATCCCATTCTCCCGGCCCACGCCCGATTGCTTGTAGCCACCGACCGGCATTTCCGCCGCCGATTCGCCCCAGGCGTTGATCCAGCAGATGCCTGCTTCGAGCTGGTGGATCACGCGGTGCGCGCGGTTCAGGTCGCGGGTCACGACACCGGCGGCCAGGCCGAAGTCGGTATCGTTGGCGCGGCGGATCACTTCTTCTTCGGTTTCGTAGGTGAGGATGCTCATCACCGGGCCGAAGATTTCTTCACGCACGATGGTCATGTCATCGGTGCAATCGGTGAACACGGTCGGGGCCACAAACGCGCCCTTGGCCAGTTCGCCTTCCGTCAGGCGACCGCCGCCGCACAGCAGGCGCGCGCCTTCGGCCTTGCCTTTATCGATGTAGCCCAGCACGTTTTCCATGTGGGCGAAGCTCACCAGCGGGCCGAAGTTGGTGTTCTCGTCTTCCGGGTTGCCGATGCGGATGCGCGCCACGCGCTCGGCGATCTTGGCTTCGAAGGCAGCCTTCAGGTGGCTCGGCACGAACACCCGGGTGCCGTTGGTGCAGACTTGGCCGGAGCTGTAGAAGTTGGCCATCATCGCGGTGTCGGCGGCGCGGTCCAGGTCGGCGTCGTCGAAGATGATCAGCGGCGACTTGCCGCCCAGCTCCATGGTCACGTCCTTGAGCGAAGAGCTCGAGGCACTGGCCATGACCTTCTTGCCGGTGTCGGTGCCGCCGGTGAAGGAGATTTTCTCGATGCGCGGGTGCTCGGTCAGCCAGGTGCCGACCTCACGGCCGCTGCCGGTCAGCACGTTGAACACGCCTGCTGGAACGCCGGCCTCGGTGTAGATCTCGGCCAGTTTCAGGGTGGTCAGCGAGGTGACTTCGCTGGGCTTGAAGATCATCGCGTTGCCAGCGGCCAGGGCCGGGGCGGATTTCCACAGGGCGATCTGGATCGGGTAGTTCCATGCGCCGATACCGGCGACGACGCCCAGGGGCTCGCGGCGGGTGTAGACGAACGACGTGGTGCGCAGCGGAACCTGTTCGCCTTCGATAGCGGGCACCAGGCCTGCGTAATATTCCAGCACGTCGGCGCCAGTGACGATGTCGACGTAGCGGGTTTCGGAATAGGCCTTGCCGGTGTCCAGGGTTTCCAGGGCCGCGAGCTCATCGTTGCGTTCGCGCAGGATGTCCACGGCGCGACGCAGGATGCGCGAGCGCTGCATGGCGGTCATCGCCGCCCAGACTTTCTGGCCTTTTTCGGCGCTGACCACGGCACGCTCGACGTCTTCTTTCGTTGCGCGCTGCACCAGGGCGAGTACTTCACCGTTCGCCGGGTTGATGGCTTCGAAAGTGGCGTCGCCGCTGGCATCGCTGTACGCGCCATCGATGTAGAGTTTTTGCAGTTCGAAACGGGCCATAAAGTCCTCGCAAGTGCATAAGTGGTTGGCTGACCACCGAGCGTGTCGTTTACAGCTGACTACGCGCTGCGGTGGGGGTTCAGGAGTCGAGCGGTTCTGTGTGCTCTGGCGCTCCTGCCTTGGCCAGTTGGAAATCCATGTATTCGTACGCGATCCGATGTGCCTGGGCGGTGTCGAACGCGTCTCCCGACAGCGCTCCGCGCAGCCACAAACCGTCAATCAGAGCGGCCAGGCCCCGGGCCGCGCTGCGTGCCTGGTCGACAGGCAACACGCGGCGGAACTGGCAACACAGGTTGGAATACAGACGGTGATCGTTGATCCGCTGCAACCTGTGCAATGACGGGTGATGCATGCTGGTGGCCCAGAAGGCCAGCCAGGTTTTCATTGCCGGGCCGTTGACCTGGCTGGCGTCGAAGTTGCCCTCGATGATCACCTTCAGGTGAGCTCGCGGGCTCGGGTCCGTCAGCGCTTGACGACGCGCGGTGACGTTCTCGCTCAGGACGGTCATCAGGTACTGGGCCGTAGCCGCGATCAGGCCATTCTTGTCCTGAAAGTAGTGACTGATGATGCCGTTTGAAACACCGGCCAAACGGGCGATCAGCGCAATGCTGGCGTCCCCCATCCCGACCTGATCGACAGCCTGCAAAGTGGCTTCGATCAATTGCTGGCGGCGGATGGGTTGCATACCGACCTTGGGCATCTGCAAATCTCCTTAGGCCATCGGGCGGATGAGTAAGGTCCGCCGTCATGAGGGCCAGTCTATTTTGTTTTGATTGAACGTTCAATCAACAAAGAATAAGCTCTGCGACAATTCGTCGCGATTTACCGGTTTTCCTACGGGGTAAATGGCGCAGAAACGAGACATCAAGAGCCCAGAGACCCGCGCAATCGCGGGGCAAGGGCTTTCCGGGTGTCTTTATATCACCCGCCGGTCGGCTGCCAACCCACCGATTGGCCGGGTATCGCGTTGCCTTGTCCTTCTCTCGCACTGCCTGGAGCATCCGTGCAATGAGTTCTGCCTTGCTAATAAAGACCCCGCCGCAGAAGGTGACGGTCAACGGTTGGGTGTTCTACACCTCCACCGCGCTGATTCTGTTGCTGACCGCCATTCTGATCATCGCCCCGCAGGAGGCCGGCCGTCTGCTCGGCATTGCCCAGGCGTGGTTGTCCCGCAGCTTCGGCTGGTACTACATGGTGGTCATCGCTGCCTATCTGGTGTTTGTGGTCGGCCTGGCATTTTCCTCCTATGGCAAGCTCAAGCTGGGCGGCAAGGACGATACGCCGGACTTCAGCTACGGCGCCTGGGCCGGGATGCTGTTTTCGTCGGGCATCGGCATTTCATTGCTGTACTTCGGCGCATCCGAGCCGCTGGACCATTTCTTCAACCCCCCTGAAGGCGTGGCCGGCAGCCAGATGGCCGCGCGCCAGGCCGTGCAATTGACGTTCTTGCACTGGGGCCTGCATGGTTGGGCGATCTATGCCCTGGTGGGCTTGGCCGTGGCGTATTTCGCCTATCGGCACAACCAGCCGCTGGCGCTGCGCTCGGCCCTGTATCCATTGGTGGGCGAGCGCTGGGTCAAGGGCGCGGCCGGCCATGCGGTGGACGGTTTCGGCATGTTCGTGACGCTGCTGGGGCTGGTGACCAACCTGGGGATCGGTTCGCTGCAAGTCGCGTCCGGTTTGGAAAACCTGTTTGGCATCGAGCACAGCAACACCAATTTGCTGATCGTGATCATCGTGATGAGCACCGTGGCGACCATCGCCGCCGTGTCCGGCGTGGAAAACGGCATCCGCCGGTTGTCCAACCTGAACATCGTGTTGTTCAGCGGCTTGCTGATTTTCGTGTTGCTGTTCGGTCCGACCCTGCACCTGCTCAACGGTTTCGTGCAGAACATCGGCGACTACCTCAACGGCGTGGTGCTCAAGACATTCGACCTGTACGTCTATGCCGACGACACCGCGAAATCGGGCCGTTGGATGGGCTTGTGGACCCTGTTCTACTGGGCCTGGTGGATCTCCTGGGCGCCTTTTGTCGGCATGTTCATCGCGCGCATTTCCCGTGGCCGCACCGTGCGTGAGTTGGTGGCGGGCGTGTTGCTGATTCCCCTGGGCTTCACCCTGGCCTGGTTGTCGATCTTCGGTAACTCGGCCCTGGACCTGGTGATGAACCACGGCGCGGTCGAGCTGGGCAAGACGGCGTTGACGCAGCCGTCGATGTCGATCTATCAGCTGCTCGAATACTATCCGGCGTCGAAGGTCGTGATCGGCGTGTCGATCTTCGTCGGTTTCGTCCTGTTCCTGACCCCGGCTGACTCCGGCGCGGTGATGATGGCGAACCTTTCGTGCCAGGGCGGCAACGTTGACGAAGACGCGCCGCATTGGCTGCGGATCTTCTGGTCGGTGGTGATCACGCTGGTGACCATCGGCCTGTTGTTCGCGGGCAACTTCGAGGCGATGCAAACCATGGTGGTGTTGGCTGGCCTGCCGTTCTCGGTGGTGCTGGTGTGCTTCATGTTCGGGCTGCACAAGGCCATGCGCGAGGATGTGCAGGCGGAGCAGCAGAAATTGGTGGAGTTGGGCCGGGTCTATAGCTGACCCGTTCGAGGGTTGAGAACACTGTTGTGGCGAGGGGATTTATCCCCGCTGGGCTGCGAAGCGGCCCCCAATAGATGCGACTCAATTTACCTGAAGACACGAGTCGTCTGGTTTCGGGAGTGCTGCGCACTCCAGCGGGGATAAATCCCCTCGCCACAAAAGTATTCCAATTCTGGTTCCTGCACACACACACACAAACAAAAACGCCGCGATCATCTCGCGGCGTTTTTGTGTGCATTGGCTTTAGCCCAGGTTCTTGCCGAGCAGGGCGTGATACAGCTCGCTGTCGCCGAGGATGCCGACGACTTGCTGATTATCGTGAAGCACCAGTTTGTTGCCGGTCTGGTAGCGGATCTGCAACGCGTCGCGCATGCCGATGCTGGAGTCGACCAAGGTCGGGAAACGCCCCAAGCCTTCGACGGACTGCCCTGGCGCCCAGTTCTGCAGGTCTAGGGCGGCGCCGTTCTGCCGGGCGCCCTTGATGGTGTTGCCTTCGGCCAGGTCAAGCCAGGAATCGCCGCCCGGATCCAGGCACACCGAGCCGTTGATGCGCTTGCAGTTGTCCAGGGTGCGCATCAGGCTGCGGCCGCAGAGCACATTGAGCGGATTGGTATGGGCGACGAACGTGCGCACATAGTCGTCCGCCGGGTTCAACACGATCTGTTCCGGCTTGCTGTACTGGATGATGCGGCCGTCTTTCATGATCGCGATACGGCTGCCCAGCTTCAGGGCTTCGTCCAGGTCGTGGCTGACGAACACGATGGTCTTGCTCAGCTTGCGTTGCAGTTCCAGCAGTTCGTCCTGCAGGCCTTGGCGGATCAGCGGGTCGAGGGCCGAGAACGGTTCGTCCATCAACAGGATGTCGGCGTCCATCGCCAGGGCGCGGGCCAGGCCGACCCGTTGCTGCATGCCGCCAGACAGCTCGTCGGGCTTCTTGTTGCGCCACTGGGTCAGGCCCACCAGCTCGAGTTTTTCATCCACCAGCTTCTTGCGTTCCTTCTCCGGCCGGCCCTGCATTTCCAGGCCGAAGCTGATGTTTTCGCGCACCGTCAGCCAAGGCATCAGGGCGAACTTCTGGAACACCATGGCGATGCGCTTGGTGCGCATCATCTTCAGTTCGGCGGGAGTGCAGGAGGCGATATCGATCTGCCGGCCTTCGTGCTCGACGAACAATTTGCCGCGACTCACGGTGTTCAAACCGTTGATGCAACGCAGCAAGCTGGATTTGCCGGAGCCGGAAAGGCCCATCAGCACGCAGATCTCGCCTTTTTCGATGTCGAGGCTGGCTTTTTCGACGCCGACGATCTGCCCGGTCTTCTTCAGGATTTCGTTGCGCGTCATGCCCTTGTCGAGCAATTTGAGGGCTTCGCGTGGATCTTTGGAGAAGATCACGTCGACTTCTTCGAAGCGGATTATGCTCATGCGTCACCCCCTACTTTGGCGTCGGGTTGTTTGCAGATTCGGTCGAGCATGATCGCCAGCAATACGATCGCCAGGCCGGCTTCGAAGCCCAGGGCGATATCAGCGGTGTTCAATGCGTTGACCACGGGTTTGCCCAGGCCGTCGGCACCGACCAGTGCCGCGATGACCACCATCGACAGCGACAACATGATGCATTGGGTGATTCCGGCGGCGATGCTCGGCATGGCGTGAGGCAGTTCGATGCGCGACAGGAGCTGGCGCCGGGAGCAGCCGAAGGCTTTACCGGCGTCCATCAGTTCGTCCGGAACGTCGCGGATGCCCAGGTAGGTCAGGCGGATGGGCGCGGCGATCGCGAATACCACCGTGGAGATCAGGCCCGGGACCACACCCAGACCGAACAGGGTCAGGGTAGGAATGAGGTAGACGAAGGTCGGTACGGTCTGCATCAGATCGAGCACCGGACGCATCATGGTGTAGAACATCGGCTTGTGCGCGGCAACAATGCCCAGCGGCACACCGATAAGCACGCAGACCAGGGTCGCGAAGAGCACCTGGGCGAGGGTTTCCATGGTCTCTTGCCAGTAACCCAGGTTGAGGATCAACAAGAAGGACGCGATAACGAAAACGGTCAGGCCCCATTTGCGCTGGATGAAGTGCGCCAGTAGCGCGATGAGGCCGATAAGCACCAGGGGATTGAACCAGGTCAGCGCAAACGTCACGCCGTGAATCATCGTTTCCAGAAACATTGCGATTGCATCGAAGGTGTCGGCGCCGTTTTGCGTCAACCATTCGACAAAGCCCGCGATGTACTGGCCCAAGGGTATTTTCTGATCAATAAGCATGGTAGTGAACGTCCGCATGCAAGGAATAAACAGCCCGGGCGAGCGAACTCGCCCGGCATAAGCTTTTTACTGCGCGAGCTTGGCTTTCACGGCCTCCAGGCCAGGTTTACCGTCAACGGTGGTGACGCCGGCGAGCCAGGTATCGAGTACTTGTGGGTTTTTCTTCAACCAGGCCTTGGCGGCGGCTTCAGGCTTCATCTTGTCGTCCAGCACGTTGCCCATCAGCGTGCTTTCCATGTCCAGGGTAAAGACCAGGTTTTTCAGCAACTGGCCAACGTTGCTGCATTCCTGGGCATAGCCCTTGCGGGTGTTGGTGTAGATGGTCGCCTGGCCGAAGTTCGGGCCGAAGTATTCATCGCCACCGGTGAGGTATTTCATCTTGAAGCGGGTGTTCATCGGATGCGGTTCCCAGCCCAGGAACACCACGGCGGTGCTGCGACGCTGGGCCCGATCGACCTGGGAAAGCATGCCGGCTTCGCTTGACTCGACGACCTTGAAGCCGGCGTCCTTGAGGCCGAAGGCGTTCTTGTCGATCATGCTCTGGATCAAGCGGTTGCCGTCGTTGCCCGGTTCGATGCCGTAGATCTTGCCGTCCAGTTCCTTCTTGAACTTGGCGATGTCGGCAAAATCCTTGAGGCCTTTGTTGTACAGCTCTTCGGGGACCGCCAGGGTGTACTTGGCGTTTTCCAGGTTGGCGCGCACGGTTTCCACGGTGCCCGCTTCACGATAGGCCTTGATGTCGTTTTCCATGGTCGGCATCCAGTTGCCGAGGAACACGTCCATGTTCTTGCCATCGGCCAGGGACTTGTAGGTCACCGGCACGGAGATCATCGTGGTCTTGGTCTTGTAGCCGAGGGCGTCGAGCACGACGCTGGTGGTGGCGGTGGTCACGGTGATGTCCGTCCAGCCGACATCGGAGAAGTTGACGGTACTGCATTGGGCGGGTTCTGCAGCGTTGGCCAGCATCGGAAGACTCAGCATGGCGGCCAACAACAACGGCGTGGAACCTTTCATGGGTGGACTCCTGGTGTTTTATCGGCAGTGTCCGGTCGGGACAACCGCGCTTTTTTGCTTTTTTTAAGTTGCGGTTGGCGGCGCGTGGGCACTCTTCGTGGCACGCGGCCTTGCAAACGAGCCGTAACCGATCATGTACCAGTGCAAATCCGACGCCTACAGGGCGCGTCGTATCCAGTACAGGGAGGGTCGCATCCAGTGTTGGTGACGTCGTTTACAGATTTTTTCGGCCCTCGGCTGGCTTCTGATACGTAAAAAACGTCGTAAAACCTGGGCGACAAAGACGCGGCGTTGGTGGGCATGATTGCGTCGGTGTCAGACGTCGAAAGCCCATTCAAAAGCCGGATGATGCGGCCATCCCGGCGTTGAGCGTAGCAGCTGCGCCACCGGACGCTCCCGCGCCCGGATGTGTCCGTTCTGGAGAGTCAAGGCAATGGCCATCAGCGTGTTCGACCTGTTCAAGATTGGTATCGGCCCGTCCAGTTCCCACACCGTGGGGCCCATGCGCGCAGCGGCGCTGTTTGTCGAAGCGTTGCGGGCCAAGTCGCTTTTAAATGACGTGCGGCGGGTCGAGGTGCAATTGTTTGGTTCGCTGTCGGCCACCGGCATCGGTCACGGCAGCGATACCGCCACGATCATGGGCTTGATGGGCGAATGGCCCGACTCGATCGATCCGTCGCAAATCGGTACGCGCATCGAGCTGCTGCGCGAGACCCAGACCCTGCTGCTCGATGGCCGCCTGCCGGTGCCTTTCGTCTGGTCCCGCGATATGCGCCTGCTCGACGAAAACCTGCCGTTCCACCCCAACGCGATGACGCTGGTGGCGGAGGGTGAAAACGGCGAACTGCACCGCGACACCTATTATTCGGTCGGTGGCGGCTTTGTGGTCGACCAGGCCCAGGCGTCCAGCGGCGTGATGGACCTGGACACCACCGAGTTGCCTTACGATTTCTCCAGCGCCGAGGAACTGCTCGGGCTGTGTCGCATGCATAACCTGCGAGTGGCTGAGCTGATGATGGCCAACGAGAAGGTCTGGCGTTCGGAAGAAGAGATTCGCAGCGGCCTGATGAGACTCTGGCGGGCCATGCAGGACTGCGTCGAGCAGGGCCTCAAGCACGAGGGCATCCTGCCTGGCGGCTTGAATGTGCGCCGGCGCGCGGCCAAGTTGCACCGCAGCCTGCAAGAATTGAACAAACCGAACGTGATCGGCTCGACCCTGAGCGCCATGGAGTGGGTCAACTTGTACGCCTTGGCCGTCAACGAGGAAAACGCCGCTGGCGGGCGCATGGTCACGGCGCCGACCAACGGCGCGGCGGGGATCATTCCGGCGGTGCTGCATTACTTCATGAAATTCAGCGAGGCCGTTACTGACGCCAACGTCGTGGATTATTTCCTCGGCGCGGCGGCGGTGGGCATCCTGTGCAAGAAGAACGCCTCGATCTCGGGCGCCGAAGTCGGCTGCCAGGGTGAAGTCGGCTCGGCCTGCGCCATGGCGGCGGCAGGCCTGGCGGAAATCCTCGGAGCCACGCCGGAGCAACTGTGCAACGCGGCGGAAATCGGCCTGGAGCACAACCTCGGCCTGACCTGCGATCCGGTGGGCGGCCTGGTCCAGGTGCCGTGTATCGAGCGCAACGCCATCGCCGCGGTGAAAGCAATCAATGCCGCGCAGATGGCCCTTCGGGGTGATGGTCAGCATTTCATCTCCCTGGACCGTGTGATCCGCACCATGCGCGATACCGGCGCCGACATGCACGACAAATATAAAGAGACTTCACGGGGCGGGCTGGCGGTAAGCGCGGTGGAATGCTGATTCAGCACTGCAAGATAATCCCGTGGCGAGGGAGCAGGCTCCCTCGCCACGGGTGTTGAAAAATCGCTCGTAAAACGCACACCGCAGGAAAAACACGCCACGTTTTGGCGCGTCGCAAACAGATAAGGCGTGACTTGGCGGTCACGCCTTTGTACGCCGCCCTACCGTCCGTCCCCGCGCTTGCGGTGACAACCATCGCGCAAACGGCGCGGGCCAGTGACCACAAGTGCTACCGATCTGCTCACAGCCCGCCCTGGCGTTCGCCCGCAGCCCATGATGGCACTTGGAACCCGGCCTCGACGGGGCCCTTATATAGACACGCCGGCATGTCGTTTTCAGGAGTTATTGAACGCGCATTCAAATTTAGGCATGGCAATTGCTCTGTCCCGATAAAGCCCCTCTCACGCAAGAGAATGAGGGCAATAACAAGAGCCTCCGCCTGAGGCCATCACCCGCTTTGTGTGAGGAGATACCGCGATGACGACGTCCAACTCCGGGGCCCAACCCCAGAACCGTGCGCCTCAATCCATCGGCTTTCTGCTGCTGGACAATTTCACGCTGATTTCCCTGGCGTCCGCGGTGGAACCGCTACGCATGGCCAACCAGCTGTCGGGGCGCGAGCTGTACCGCTGGACCACCCTGACCGTCGATGGCGGCCAGGTCTGGGCCAGTGACGGTTTGCAGATCACCCCGGACGCCTCCATGCACAAAGCCCCGGCCCTGGACACCGTCATCGTGTGCGGCGGCATCGGCATCCAGCGCACCGTAACCCGCGAACATGTCTCATGGCTGCAAGGCCAGGCCCGTCAATCCCGTCGTCTTGGCGCAGTCTGCACCGGCAGTTGGGCCCTGGCGTGCGCCGGCCTGCTGGACGGTTTCGATTGCAGCGTGCACTGGGAATGCCTGGCCGCGATGCAGGAAGCTTTCCCACGGGTTTCGATGAGCACGCGCCTGTTCACGCTTGACCGCAACCGCTTCACAAGCTCCGGCGGCACCGCGCCGCTGGACATGATGCTGCACTTGATCAGCCGTGATCACGGTCGCGAGTTGTCGGCGGCGATTTCGGAAATGTTTGTCTACGAGCGTATCCGCAACGAGCAGGATCACCAACGTGTGCCGCTCAAGCACATGCTTGGCACCAACCAGCCGAAGTTGCAGGAAATCGTCGCGCTGATGGAGGCCAATCTCGAGGAGCCGATCGACCTGGACGAGTTGGCGGTGTACGTCGCTGTGTCCCGCCGTCAGCTGGAGCGCCTGTTCCAGAAATACCTGCATTGTTCGCCGTCGCGCTATTACCTCAAGCTGCGACTGATTCGTGCGCGGCAACTGCTCAAGCAGACGCCGATGTCGATCATCGAAGTGGCCTCGGTGTGCGGCTTCGTCTCCACGCCGCATTTCTCCAAGTGCTACCGCGAATACTTCGGCATTCCGCCACGGGACGAGCGCGTCGGCTCCAACACCACGCAACAAGTGGCGATGATGCCGCTGCCGCAGGCGTTGGTGCTGTCGCCGCTGTCCGGCCCGCTGTCGGCGCTGAGCCAGGCGCGCAATGAGTCGACGTTTGCGAGTGTGAGGCTCTAAGACTTCAGCGCGTTCATCGCGAGCAGGCTCGCTCCCACAGGTTTTGTGTCGTTCACAAATCCTGTGGGAGCGAGCTTGCTCGCGATGGGTTTCATCAGGCGTTATGGTTCTGCTGGTACTGCGCCAACGCCGGCAACAGTTGCTGATCGATTGCCTGGCGCACCGCCGGCAGGATGGTCGCGCTGCTGGTGTACATTTCCTTGACCAGCCTGCGCAGCTCATTGGCGCGAGCCCTGTCCAGGCCTCGTACGGCGCACTCGCACGCCTGCTCGGCAGTCGCGCCACTGGGTATCTGCAACCCCAGGGCCTTCAGATGGCCCAGCAGGTCTTCCTGGTCGATCAAATCGGCGTACATCATGACGCTTTTCCTTGTTCAGGGATTGGGGTCGTGCCTGGATTCTGGTAGCCACCCGAATCGGCGGCAAGGGCAAATCGTCGTTCTGTCATGATTGACTATGAACGCGTCGTTTTCGGCTAACTCGCTGGGTCCGGGACTGGGCACACTGGCCCCAAGCTGCATCACGATGGTTTGGTCACCCTCGCGCCACAGCTCCTCCAGTAACGCTCCTGCCCCGATCCTGTCACGGCTTGATCGGGGATTTTTTTGCCTGTGTGAATCCGCAAATAATCGGTTGTCTGGCAGGCCGCTATCGCGAGCAAGCTCGCTCCCACAGGGAAATGCTTTCACCTGTGGCAGCGAGCTTGCTCGCGATGAACGATGACGCGGTCTAACGTTGCAACACCAGAATGCGCGACAGCAATTCATCCCGATCCACATAACACCCCTGGAAATGCCGCGCCCCGGTAGCAGGGTCGAAGGCGTTGCGCGCGTGAAGCGTGCGGCGGTTGTCGAAGCACCAGAGCTGCCCGGGTTCGAGTCGTTGCACCAGGCGAAAGCGTGGCTCGCGGGTCAGCGCGATGAAGCGGCGGTAGGCGCGGTAGAGCCTGGGCATCTGCTCCACCGAGGTGTCAAAGGGGCCGCGCAGAAAGTTCGCCATGCGGATCTCCGAGACTTGCCCAAGGGCGTCCAACGCAATGATCGGCGCCAGGCAGCGGTAGTCGCTGTGGCGGTCCTTGTTACGAAATTCCACCGGGATCTGGCACAGCGCCTCGAAGGCATCGGGATCTTCCTGGCGCAGCGCCTGGGCAATGGCGAAACCGTCGACGAAGATACTCTCGCCACCCACGGCCTCGTTCACCAGGCAATGCAGGAACTGCAACCCCGGCTGCAATTCCCGCGTCGGCAAGTCGCTGTGCAACGGCAGGTTAAAAGCGGTGTAGGCGTTGCTGTCGGCGTCGGCCTTGGATTGCACGTTGAAGAGCACGCCGAAATTGCTCTCGCGAACGAAGGAAATGCGTTGGGCAATCTGTTTCAGCGAGCCGGGCTCGGTGGGCACGCCCCGCACTTGGGTCAGGCCGATGTCGCGTACCGCCAGCAGCCATTGCAGCAGCGCGTCGGCATCCTCCATCAGCGCCTGGTATTCGAACACTGGCAGCTGCAGGTCGCACTGCCATAGCTGGCGTTGCGGCCTGCCGTCGAGTCGTTCGGCCCTGGAGACTTCGTCATAGGCGTGAGCGCGCAGCCAGCCCGGGTCGAATTGGCTTTGGTGGCCGTCCCGCCAGGCCACGCGCAGGCGGCCTTCACCATCAACGCGGATTTCATCCGGCGCCAGATCTTCGGGCACATCGACAATCTCCAGGACCTGCTCACGGGTCACGCTGTAGACGCATGCCTGGCAAGGGCAGTTGTCCCGCAGCCACTGGTGATGAAAAGGACTGATCCGACCATCGGCCCACGTGACGTGAACCCGGTCGGCCAAGGGGATTGCGGCAGTCAAGGCGTGGACCAGAGGGTAGCTGCGGAAGTCGGCAATTGCGGCGGCGGTGTGCATGTCGGTCTCCTATAGGAGGCTTATCGGGCGGGTGGCAGGGCGATGACACGCCCGATGCAGGATGGCGCCGGCAGGTCGGACTGGCTGTCGAGCAGGGCTTTGAGTTGGCCCAGGGTCTGTTCGCTAAACGGCGCCGAACGTGGCCCCGCCAGATCGACGTGCAGTAGCATCTGCTCATTGCCGGCCAGCTCTTTGTCGCCGCCCGCCAAGTGCAGGCTGTGGTAGAGGTGCAGGCGTTTGGCATCGTGGCCGATGATGTGCGTATGCACCTCGACATCGGCGCCGAGCTTCACTTCGTGCAGGTAGTTCAGGTGCATCTCGAGGGTGAACAGCGAATGGCCGCTGGCTTCGCGGCTCTGGCTGTCCAGGCCGAGCCGGTCCATCAACGCATCGGTGGCGTAGCTGAAGATCAGCAAGTAGAAGGCGTCGCGCAGGTGGCCGTTGTAGTCGACCCATTCTGGGAGGATGCGGGTTTGGTAGGTAGTGAGGGTGGGCATGTTGGACTCCAATGCAATCGTGGCGAGGGAGCTTGCTCCCGCTGGGCTGTGAAGCAGCCCCAAACCGGTTGTACGCGGTGTATCAGCCAAATGGCATTCGCTGGTTTTGCGACCGCTGCGCGGCCGAGCGGGAGCAAGCTCCCTCGCCATAGGAATGGTGTTATTCGCTAAAAATCATTCCGTGCTTTTGCTTGGTGGCCTTCACCGCCTCCAGCACCGCCAACAGGCAATCATCACGATAGCGTTCCAAAGCTGAAATGCTGTGCTGCCCCAACTGTTCGCTCGTCCCGTCCACCACATCGTCGATCAGTTTCTCGGTCAGTTCCGGTGCCGGCAGGTAGGTCCAGGGCAGTTGCAACGCCGGGCCGAACTGAGCCATGAAGTGACGCATCCCAGCGTCGCCGCCGGCCAGGGTGTAGGTCAGGAATGTGCCCATGAATGACCAGCGCAGGCCGGCGCCAAAACGGATGGCATCGTCGATTTCGCCGGTGGTTGCCACGCCGTCATTGACCAGGTGCAACGCCTCGCGCCAGAGCGCTTCAAGCAAGCGGTCGGCAATGAAACCGGGCACTTCCTTGCGCACGTGCAGCGGCCGCATGCCGAGGGATTCGTAGACTTGAATCGCCGCTTGCACGGCCTCGGGTGCGGTGTTTTTGCCGCCGACCACTTCCACCAGGGGCAGCAGGTAGACCGGATTGAACGGGTGACCGACCACGCACCGTTCCGGATGGGTCGAGCTTTCATAGAATTCGCTCGGCAGCAGCCCGGAGGTGCTCGACCCGATCAATGCGTTCGGCTTGGCGGCGGCGCTGATCTGGCTGTGCAGCTGCAATTTGAGCTCCAGGCGCTCGGGGGCACTTTCCTGGATGAAGTCGGCGTCGCGCACGCATTCCTCGATGGTCGCGACAAAACGCAGCCGATCCTGCGAAGCGCCAGGGGCCAGGCCTTGTTTCTCCAGGGCGCCCCAAGCATTGGCGACGCGCTTGCGCAACGCGGCTTCGGCGCCGGGCGCCGGGTCCCAGGCGACCACGTCGAGGCCATGGGCCAGGGCGCGGCTGACCCAGCCGCTGCCGATGACGCCACTGCCCAGGGCGGCGAAGGTCTTGATGTCGGTGATAAAGCTCATGGTGGTTTCCTGAAAAGAGTGAAAATCACCTGTGGGAGCGAGCTTGCTCGCGATGGCGGCGGTACATCCGACGCATCGTCGAAGTCTGGAATATCGCTATCGCGAGCGAGCTCGCTCCCACAGGGTTATGCGTCGATTCGGTTTAGCCGCGCTGGACCAGGCCCATTTTCTTGCGACCTTCGGCAGGCGTAAGCACCCGTGCGCCGAGGCGGCTGAGGATTTCGCCGGCTCGCTCCACCAGTTGGCCGTTGGTGGCGAGCACGCCTTTGTCCAGCCAGAGGTTGTCTTCCAGCCCGACCCGTACGTTGCCACCCAGCAGCACGGCTTGGGCCGCCATTGGCATTTGCATGCGGCCGATGCCAAAGCCGGCCCACACCGCGTCGGCGGGCAGGTTGTCGACCATGGCTTTCATTGTGGTGGTGTCGGCCGGCGCGCCCCATGGAATGCCCAGGCAGAGTTGGAACAGCGGATTGTCCAGCAGGCCTTCCTTGATCAATTGCTTGGCGAACCACAGGTGGCCGGTGTCGAAGATCTCCAGCTCGGCCTTCACGCCGAGCTCGGTGATGCGCTTGGCGCCGGCCCGCAGTTGCGCCGGAGTGGAGACGTAAATGGTGTCGCCGTCGCCGAAGTTCAGGGTGCCGCAATCCAGGGTGCAGATTTCCGGCAGCAGCTCTTCAACGTGGGCCAGGCGGGTCAGCGGGCCCACCAGATCGGTGTTGGGGCCGAATTCCATCGGTCGTTCGCCCGCGCCGATCTCCAAGTCACCGCCCATCCCGGCGGTGAGGTTGACGATGATGTCGACGTCCGCCTCACGGATGCGCTCCATCACTTCGCGATACAGCGCCACATCGCGGCTGAACTTGCCGGTCTGCGGATCTCGGACGTGGCAATGGACCACCGTGGCCCCGGCTTTCGCGGCCTCGACGGCAGCGGCGGCGATCTGTTTCGGGGTGACCGGCACGTGAGGGCTCTTGGCGGTCGTGTCGCCAGCACCGGTGAGTGCGCAGGTGATGATGACGTCGTGGTTCATGGTGCGGATTCCTTCAGGCGTGGTGAGTCACCGCGCAGTTAGTGGCCTGTGTGGCTGATTCGTGCACCCAACTTCGGCGCCAGAACTTGCCAGACTGCGTTGCCATTCCTCGCCGTAGCGAGCTACGACTCGTCATGGCGCCTTGCCTGGCAAGTCCTGACACTCGAATTTGAGTGCTCGAATTAACCGTACAGGCCACAAGTGCTGCGCAGAGAATTAACGTTCAGTCAGTTGCTAGTGAGTTTCAGGTTGTCGGCGGCGGGCTTGCCATCGAAGGTGGTCACGCCTTCGAGCCAGCGCTGTTTGTCCTGTGGATGATCCTTGAGCCATTGCCGGGCCGATTCGAGCGGATCCTTGTGATCGAGCAGCGGCTGCATCATCCGGCTCTCGTCTTCGGCGGTGAAGGTCAGGTTGCTCAGCAGACGGCTGACGTTCGGGCATTGCTCGGCGTAGTTCGGCGCGGTGACGGTCCACACGGTGGCCATGCCTTCGTTCGGACCGAGGGCGTCTTCGCTGCCGGTGAGGTAGGTCATTTGCACGTTGACGTTCATCGGGTGCGGCGCCCAGCCGAAGAACACCACGGCTTCCTTGCGTCGCACGGCGCGGTCCACGGCGGCGAGCATGCCGGCCTCGCTGGACTCGACCAGTTGGAATTTGCCCAGGCCGAACTGATTCTTGGCAATCATCGCCTTGATCTGGGTGTTGGCGCCGGAGCCGGGCTCGATGCCGTAGATCTTGCCGCCCAGCTCCTTCTCGAATTTGGCGATGTCAGCGAACGTCTTCAGACCCTTGTCGGCCAGGTAAGTCGGCACGGCCAGGGTGGCGCGGGCGTCCTTCAGGCTGGGCTGCTCAAGCACCTTGACCTGCTTGGCTTCGACGAACGGGGTGATGGTCTGGGTCATCAGCGGGTTCCAGTAGCCCAGGAACATGTCCAGGCGCTGATCGCGGATGCCGGCGAAAATGATCTGCTGGGAGGCGCTGGTCTGCTTGGTCTTGTAGCCGAGGCCGTCGAGCATCACTTGGGTCAGGGCGCTGGTGGCAATGACGTCCGTCCAGTTGACCACGCCCAGGCGCACATTCTGGCAGGCGGCGGGTTCGGCTGCGAGGGCGGCCTGGTTCAGTAAAGAAGTGGTGCTGAGTGCAATAACGCAGCAGCTGATCAGTCGTTTCATTGTCGGGTTCCTCGGCAGCTTATTGTTATGGGGCCCGGTGTCTGTGCGCCGGTGATGCCACGTTACGCAGGCCCGGGCGGGGCAAAACGCACAGCGGCGACGTGCTCTTGCACTACAGCGACTCTTGAACGGTTGTTGCAACTGGCGTATCAAGGTCCGCACGCTGCCCGCCAACCGAGAGCGTTTCATGTCCCAGGATTTCTATTTCTTATTGATGCCGGGTTTCTCGGCCATCGGTTTCATTTCGGCCATCGAGCCGTTACGGGTCGCCAATCGGTTTCGTGGCGAGCTTTACCGCTGGCATGTCCTGAGTGCCGATGGCGGAGCGGTGCTGGCGAGCAATGGCATGTCGGTCAACGCCGATGCTGCGCTGGAGCCGCTGAAGAAGGGCGCGACGCTCTGGATCGTGGCGGGCTTCGAGCCGTTGAAGTTCGTCAGCCCGGTGCTTGAGAGGTGGTTGCACCGGCTGGATAACGACGGTGTCATCCTCGGCGGAATCGACACCGGCAGCGTGGTGCTCGCGGAGGCGGGATTGCTGGATGGCCATCGCGTCACCCTGCATTGGGAGGCGATCGAGGCGTTCAAGGAGTCCTATCCCCAGCTCGCCGTGACCCAGGAGCTCTTCGAAATCGACCGCCGCCGCATCACTTGCGCCGGCGGCACTGCCTCGATTGACCTCATGCTCGACCTGATCGCGCAGGCCCACGGCCCGGAACTCGCAATCCAGGTCAGCGAGCAGTTCGTGCTCGGTCGCATTCGTCCACGCAAAGATCACCAGCGCATGGAAATCGCCACCCGCTACGGCATTCGCAACAAGAAGCTGGTGCATGTGATTGGAGAAATGGAGGCCAACAGCGAACCGCCACTGAGCACCCTGGCGCTGGCCGAATCGATCAACGTCACGCGCCGCCAGCTTGAACGCCTGTTCCGCCTGCACCTGAACGACACGCCGAGTAATTTCTACCTGCGCCTGCGCTTGGAAAAGGCCCGGCAACTGCTGCGCCAGACCGACATGAGTGTGCTGGAAGTCAGCATTGCCTGTGGATTCGAATCGCCGTCGTATTTCACCCGCAGCTACAGGGCACGGTTTGCACGTTGCCCTAGGGAGGATCGGCGGCGGCAGGGGGATGAGCGGGAGGTGGTTTGACAGGCTGGCCCGGCCGCCCCCAAAACCAGACACCGCGGTGCAACAGGTAACCTCTGTAAACCGGTTCACGACTGCTGCGCAGCCGAGCGGGAGCAAGCTCCCTCGCCACGGTTACTGTGTTTGGAAAGGGCTACTTCTTCATCAACGCCGAGCACGCCGCCTTGTATGCCTCATGCTGATACTTGTTCAGCGTCGTCGGCAGGGCGAAGTCATGTTTTTTGCTCTGTGCGTTGATGGTCTGTGGCGACAGCAGTGTCACTTCGCAGCCTTCGAGCAATTGGAAAACGCCTTCGATCTTGAAGGTGGTCGGGCCGCCCGCGAACTCACCTTTCTTGCTGCGCTTCTTGATGGCGATGCGGTCGATGCCATTGTCCGCCACGAAAGCCCGCACTTGCGCGGCGAAGGCTTTGACGTTGGCGGCTTCGTCGTCATCGTCCAGGGCGATTTTTTTTGTGTTCAGCGCGACGTGGCTCAACGCCTGCTGGTCCAGCGAGGCAACGGCGATGATCGCTTCGCTGCCTTTGATTTCGATGCCGCAGATGATCATGCTTGGCCTTGGATTCCGGAGGTCTGGAACGCCAGTCTATCCGCCTTGCTCAATTCATGCTCGCCCGCAGGTCCAGCATGATCTTGTCGAAATAGTCGACCCGGATCACCCCAAAGCGCGGGTACTCGAAATCCAGGATCACATACAACACGCAGACCATCACCGCCGCATAGCCCAGGCTGTGCAGCCAGTTGCGCTGCCGGGTGCCGGCCATGCCGTAGCCGATCAGCATGGCGCTGATCAGGGTCATGGTCACGAGCATCAGGTAAATGGTCAGGGGTGGGTGGGTTTCGTGAGCCACGGCGCGCGTCGTGGTTATGTCGATCATTTCGTTTTGCGCCTGCAGCACAGGCGTTCCCAAGGTTGGGGTGGGCATCTGTTGCAGGGCGGCGACGGTACGTTTCCAGATGGTTTGCTGCAGATCATTGGCTCGGTCATGGGCCGCTTCGTCGACTTCGTCTTCGCGCAAGTCGCGGTAATACTCGATACGGGCATCGACATACTCTCGGAATGCCTGGCGGATGTCCGGTTGTTCGCTGGCGGGCAGAAGATCCAGGCGCAACCAGGCGGTGCCCATGGCATTGGTTTCGGCAACGATCAACGCGCGGCGCTGGTCCAGGCGCGAGGCCGCCCCGGAAAAGGTGAAGGCAATCAGCAGTGCTAGCAGGCCAAACACCGCGCCTTCGATGGCCCCGATGCCCTGGCGAGCGCCGTCCGGGTCCTGGGCCAGGTGACGGTTGCCGACTTGGCGACCGGCCTCGATGCCCAGCACGATGGCGATAAAGATGGCTAACCCGTAGAAGGGCAAGGCTGTAAGAGAGTGCATACGAAAATCCTCTGATCGTCGTGTGTGACTCGTCTGTACAGCCCGGCTCGGACGGGTATGCAGCCAGTGTAGACGGCGTTGCGCAGTTCTTCCTATAACCGCTGTTCGTTCACTCCTGCCCAATCGATTCCAAGAACTCCGACCGGTCATCGCTCACCTGGGCCATGCAGTCGTTTTCGGCGATTTTGTAGGCGTTGCTGCCGGGCTTGGCCGGGAAGGCGGCGATGGCGCAGTCGGCTTCGCGCTGTTTTTGCCAGAGTTGTTGAGCGGCCTTGATCTTGGCGGTGATGTCGTTGAGCTGGGCCTTGTCGCTGGCGTAGCGGGTTTGCAGGCGTTCGTTGAGGCTCTGCAGGTTGTCGCTGAGCAACTGCTCGGCGGCGGCTTTGCCATAGGCGGAACAGGCCAGGGTCTGGACGTCGTTTTCAACTTCGTCGCAGGGGTTGGGCTCGGTGTCTTCGGTCGCGTGGGCGACGGTGCTGATCAGTGCCAGGGCAAGGAAGATCGATTTCATCGGGTTGTCGCTCAAATCCAGTGAAAGCCAGTGGTGCCGCGGATTCTGGCCCAAGCGCCGGGTAAATAACAGATGGACAGAGGGGGCCCGTCGCAGCCCATTATCGTGGATTGACGCTTTCGGCAATTCCCCTGTCGTTTTTGCACCCGGTCGCCACGGCCCTCCGGCATATGCTGGCCCCAAAGCGCCGGCACACGATTCGGCGCATGAATCGCCAACAAGGGGACTGCCTGATGAGCCCAGCCGAATTGCACGCCGACAGCATCGTTATCGACGGGCTGATCATTGCCAAGTGGAACCGCGACCTGTTCGAAGACATGCGCAAGGGCGGCCTGACCGCAGCCAACTGCACGGTGTCGGTGTGGGAAGGTTTCCAGGCCACCATCAACAACATCGTTGCCAGCCAGAAACTGATCCGCGAGAACAGCGACCTGGTGATCCCGGTGAAAACCACCGCCGACATCCGCCGCGCCAAGGAACAGGGCAAGACCGGCATTATCTTTGGCTTCCAGAACGCCCATGCCTTCGAAGACCAGCTCGGCTACGTCGAGATCTTCAAGCAGCTCGGCGTCGGTGTGGTGCAGATGTGCTACAACACCCAGAACCTGGTGGGCACCGGTTGCTACGAGCGCGACGGCGGCCTGTCGGGCTTCGGTCGCGAAATCGTCGCCGAGATGAACCGCGTCGGCGTCATGTGCGACCTGTCCCACGTTGGCTCCAAGACCTCCGAGGAAGTCATCCTCGAATCGAAGAAACCGGTCTGCTACTCCCACTGCCTGCCGTCCGGCCTCAAAGAACACCCGCGCAACAAATCCGATGAAGAGCTGAAATTCATTGCCGACCACGGTGGTTTCGTCGGCGTGACCATGTTCGCGCCGTTCCTGGCCAAGGGCATCGATTCGACCATCGACGACTACGCCGAAGCCATCGAGTACACCATGAACATCGTCGGCGAGGACGCCATCGGCATCGGCACCGACTTCACCCAGGGTCACGGCCAGGACTTCTTCGAAATGCTGACCCACGACAAGGGCTACGCCCGTCGTCTGACCAGCTTCGGCAAGATCATCAACCCCCTGGGCATCCGCACCGTGGGCGAGTTTCCGAACCTCACCGAAACGCTGCTCAAGCGCGGTCACCCGGAGCGGGTGGTGCGCAAGATCATGGGCGAGAACTGGGTCAACATTTTGAAAGATGTCTGGGGCGAATAAACGCCGTCGCGTCACTGAATCCTTTACCTGCGGCCACTCGCGCCGCAGGCACATCACGAATTTCCGGAGTCAAGTTTTCATGGCCAAGATCGCCCCGCAACTGCCTATCGAAGTCGACAGCGAAACCGGTGTCTGGACCTCCGACGCCCTGCCGATGCTGTACGTGCCGCGCCACTTTTTCGTCAACAACCACATGGGCATCGAGGAAGTGCTGGGCGCCGACGCCTACGCCGAGATTCTCTACAAGGCTGGCTACAAATCCGCCTGGCACTGGTGTGAAAAAGAAGCCGAATGCCACGGCCTGGAAGGCGTCGCGGTGTTCGAGCACTACATGAAGCGCCTTTCGCAGCGTGGCTGGGGCCTGTTCAAGATCCAGGACATTGACCTGGACAAAGGCACCGCCAGCGTCAAGCTCGAACACTCGGCGTTCGTCTATGTGTACGGCAAGGTCGGGCGCAAGGTCGACTACATGTTCACCGGCTGGTTCGCCGGGGCCATGGACCAGATCCTCGCCGCGCGCGGCAGCCAGATCCGCACCGTGGCCGAGCAGGTCTACGGCGGTTCCGAAGAAGGCCACGACGACGGCCTGTTCATCGTCAAGCCGTTGTAAGTCGAGGATCGCGCCATGGCTTTTGAAGCAATGTTCCAGCCGATCCAGATCGGCAAGCTGACCATCCGCAACCGCGTGCTCAGCACCGCGCACGCGGAGGTCTACGCCACCGACGGCGGCATGACCACCGACCGGTACGTGAAGTATTACGAAGAGAAGGCCAAGGGCGGCATCGGCCTGGCGATTTGCGGTGGCTCGTCGGTAGTTGCCATCGACAGCCCGCAGGAATGGTGGAGCTCGGTGAACCTGTCCACCGACCGTATCATCCCGCATTTCCAGAACCTGGCCGACGCCATGCACAAGCATGGCGCCAAGATCATGATCCAGATTACCCACATGGGCCGTCGCTCGCGTTGGGACGGCTTCAACTGGCCGACCCTGATGTCGCCGTCCGGCGTGCGTGAGCCGGTGCACCGTGCCACCTGCAAGACCATCGAGCCGGAAGAAATCTGGCGGGTGATCGGCAACTACGCCCAGGCCGCGCGGCGTGCCAAGGCCGGGGGCCTGGACGGCGTCGAGCTGTCGGCCGTGCACCAGCACATGATCGACCAGTTCTGGAGCCCGCGGGTCAACAAGCGTACCGACGAATGGGGCGGCAGCTTCGAAGGCCGCATGAAGTTCGGCCTGGAAGTGTTGAAGGCCGTGCGCGCCGAAGTGGGCGACGACTTCTGCGTGGGCATGCGCCTGTGCGGTGACGAGTTCCACCCGGACGGCTTATCCCACGAGGACATGAAGCAGATCGCCAAGTACTACGACGACACCGGCATGCTCGACTTCATCGGCGTCGTGGGTTCGGGTTGCGACACCCACAACACCCTGGCGAACGTCATTCCGAACATGAGTTATCCACCGGAGCCGTTCCTGCACCTGGCCGCCGGTATCAAGGAAGTGGTCAAAGTCCCGGTGCTGCACGCGCAGAACATCAAGGACCCGAACCAGGCCACGCGGATCCTGGAGGGCGGCTACGTCGACATGGTCGGCATGACTCGCGCCCACATTGCCGACCCACACCTGATCGCCAAGATCAAAATGGGCCAGGTCGACCAGATCAAGCAGTGCGTCGGCGCCAACTATTGCATCGACCGCCAGTACCAGGGCCTGGACGTGCTGTGCATCCAGAACGCCGCGACGTCCCGTGAATACATGGGCGTGCCGCACATCATCGAGAAGTCCACCGGGCCCAAGCGCAAAGTCGTGGTGGTCGGTGCCGGCCCGGCCGGGATGGAAGCGGCGCGCGTGGCCGCCGAACGTGGACACGACGTGACCCTGTTCGAGAAGAAGGAATTCATCGGCGGACAGATCACCACCGCCTCGAAAGCGCCGCAACGGGACCAGATCGCCGGTATCACCCGCTGGTTCCAACTGGAACTTGCGCGGTTGAAAGTCGACCTGCGCCTGGGCGTGGCGGCGGACGCGCCGACCATCATGGACCTGCGTCCGGACGTGGTGGTGCTCGCCGTCGGCGGTCATCCGAACGTGGAGCAGAACGAACACTGGGGCGCCGCCGAAGGGCTGGTGGTCAGCAGCTGGGACGTGCTCGACGGCAAGGTCGCGCCGGGCAAGAACGTGCTGGTCTACGACACCATTTGCGAATTCACCGGCATGTCGGTGGCCGACTTCCTCGCCGACAAGGGTAGCCAGGTCGAGATCGTCACCGACGACATCAAGCCGGGCGTGGCCATTGGCGGGACTTCGTTCCCCACCTACTACCGCAGCATGTACCCCAAGGAAGTGATCATGACCGGGGACATGATGCTGGAAAAGGTCTACCGCGAAGGCGACAAGCTGGTGGCGGTGCTGGAGAACGAATACACCGGCGCCAAGGAAGAACGCGTGGTCGACCAGGTGGTGGTGGAGAACGGCGTGCGGCCGGACGAAGAAATCTACTACGCGCTCAAGGAAGGTTCGCGCAACAAGGGCCAGATCGACGTCGAAGCCCTGTTCGCGATCAAACCCCAGCCGTGCCTGGAGCAGAGCGGCGACGGTTACCTGCTGTTCCGCATCGGCGACTGCGTGGCCCAGCGTAATACCCACGCGGCCATCTACGACGCCCTGCGGTTGTGCAAGGATTTCTAACGGCTTGCACATGATCCTGTGGGAGCGAGCTTGCTCGCGAAAGCGGTGGGTCAGTCAATGCAAATGTGACTGACAGAATGCAATCGCGAGCAAGCTCGCTCCCACAGGCACCGAGTAAGGCATCTCGACCTGCAAGACCCTGAGGTCTTTGGGAGCAACACCTATGTTGAACACCCTTCTTCCAATCCTGCTGTTCGCAGCCCTGGGCCTCGCTGCCCTCGGCGCCTTGCGGCGGGTGAACATGTGGCGCCGGGGACGACCGGCCAAGGTCGATCTGATCGGCGGACTTTTTGCCATGCCCAAACGCTACATGGTGGATCTGCACCATGTGGTGGCGCGGGACAAATACATTGCCAACACCCACGTCGCCACGGCGGGTGGTGCGGTGGCGTCGATTGTGTTGGCGATCCTGGTCCACGGTTTTGGCCTGCACAACCGCATCCTCGGCTACGCCTTGCTGCTGATGTCGGCGGTGATGTTCGTGGGCGCGATCTTCATGTACCTGCGTCGGCGCAACCCGCCGGCGCGCTTGTCGAAAGGCCCGTGGATGCGCCTGCCGAAAAGCCTGCTGGCCTTCTCGGTGTCGTTCTTTTTGGTGACGCTGCCGGTGGCGGGCATCCTTCCGGAAAACTTTGGCGGCTGGCTGGTGGCGGCGATCCTCGGTGTCGGCGTGTTGTGGGGCGTGTCGGAATTGTTCTTCGGCATGACCTGGGGCGGGCCGATGAAACACGCCTTCGCCGGTGCCCTGCACCTGGCCTGGCACCGCCGCGCCGAGCGCTTCGGTGGCGGCCGTTCCACCGGTCTCAAACCGTTGGACCTGAACGATCCTGCCGCACCGCTGGGCGTGGAAAAACCCAAGGACTTCACTTGGAACCAACTGCTGGGCTTTGACGCATGCGTGCAGTGCGGCAAGTGCGAAGCGGCTTGCCCGGCGTTCGCCGCCGGCCAGCCGTTGAACCCGAAGAAACTCATCCAGGACATGGTCGTCGGCCTGGCCGGCGGCACCGATGCGAAATTCGCCGGCAGCCCTTATCCAGGCAAACCGGTGGGTGAGCACGGCGGCAATCCACATCAGCCGATCGTCAACGGCCTGGTGGACGCCGAGACCCTGTGGTCCTGCACTACCTGCCGGGCTTGCGTCGAGGAATGCCCGATGATGATCGAGCACGTCGATGCCATCGTCGACATGCGCCGTCACCTGACCCTGGAAAAAGGCGCGACGCCGAACAAGGGCGCCGAAGTATTGGAAAACCTCATCGCCACCGATAACCCCGGCGGCTTCGCCCCGGGCGGGCGAATGAACTGGGCGGCGGACCTGAACCTCGACCTGCTCAGCGAGAAGAAATCCACCGACGTTCTGTTCTGGGTCGGCGACGGCGCCTTCGACATGCGCAACCAGCGCACCCTGCGCGCCTTCGTCAAAGTGCTCAAGGCGGCGAAAATCGACTTCGCCGTGCTCGGTCTCGAGGAGCGCGACAGCGGCGACGTGGCCCGGCGCCTGGGTGATGAAGCGACGTTCCAGCTGTTGGCCAAGCGCAATATCCAGACCCTGGCCAAATACAGCTTCAACCGCATCGTCACGTGCGACCCCCACAGCTTTCACGTGTTGAAAAACGAATACGGTGCCTTTGATGGCAATTACCTGGTGCAGCACCACAGCACCTATATGGCCGAGATCATCGACGCCGGCGCCCTGAATCTTGGTCAGCACAAGGGCGACAGCGTGACCTATCACGACCCTTGCTACCTGGGCCGCTACAACGGCGAATATGAAGCGCCGCGCCAAGTGCTTCGTGCGCTCGGCATCGAGGTGAAGGAAATGCAGCGTTCCGGTTTCCGTTCCCGTTGCTGCGGCGGTGGCGGCGGCGCGCCGATCACCGACATCCCGGGCAAGCAGCGCATCCCGGACATGCGCATGGAAGACATCCGTGAAACCGGCGCCGAGCTGGTGGCGGTGGGTTGTCCACAATGCACCGCGATGCTCGAAGGCGTGGTCGAACCTCGGCCGATGATCAAGGACATTGCCGAACTGGTGGCCGACGCGCTGCTAGAAGAAGCCGCGCCGCGCAAGCCTGTGGCGCCGGCCAAACGTGAACCTGCGGAGGTGCATTAATGAGCGACATCATCCGCCGCGACCCTCGCGCCGAGTGGATTGCCCGCAACCGCCTGCATCCGTTGCACACAGCCATGCAACCGGTGCAGCACAGCTGGATGGGGCCCAACGGCGTCATTCGCAAGAACGTCCATGGCGTCGGTTTCATCGGCCCCAACGGCATCAAGCGCATCGACCGTAGCGGTGCCCAGCAGGGCGGTGCAACCAAACGCACCGCCGCGACGCAAGTGCAATTGCCGCTGCATCAAGTCGTGCAACCGGCGTTCTACATCAGCGTTGTGCCGGATATGGTCGGCGGCCGCCTCAGCAGCCACGACCGCGATTTGCTGGGCCTGGCCCATCAGCTGGCCGGCAGTGACGGGGCGGTGCTGGCCGTGGTCTTCGGCGAGCACAAGGAGAACACCTTCACCACGGCGGGCGTGGACCGCTTGCTGGTGCTCGATGGCGAGGAATTCAGCGGTTATGCACCGGAGCAGCGGGTGCAAGGGTTACGGGCTGTGGATAACCAATTCAACCCACGCCACTGGCTGCTGCCCGACAGCCGCAGCGGTGGTGGCGAACTGGGTCGGCGCTTTGCCGCGGCCTTGGGCGAACGCCCGGCCACGCGGGTCTGGCAGGTCCAGGGCGAGGCCTGCATCGGCCGCGCCGGTGCGGGGCTGCAAGACCTCGCACGGCCATTGGCGCGGTTGATCCTGGCCGCCGCCGAATGCGCCGAGCCGGTCAGCGAAACCCGTCACGAAGCCCTGCCGGTGGAGTTATCCACAAGCGTGGCGCGCAGCCTGTCGCGCATTGAAGACCTCGGCGCGGTGGCGGTTGACCCGGGTGCGATTCCGATGGCCGAGGCCGAGTTCATTTTCTCCGGCGGCAACGGCGTCAAGGACTGGGCGCTTTTCCACAGGACAGCGGCGGCCTTGGGCGCGACCGAGGGTGCCTCGCGGGTAGCGGTGGACGACGGTTTCATGGCCCGGGATCGCCAGGTCGGTGCGTCCGGCACCTGGGTCACGGCGAGGGTCTACGTGGCCGTCGGGATTTCTGGGGCGATCCAGCACCTGCAAGGCATCGGCGCCTGCGACAAGGTGGTGGCGATCAACCTCGATCCGGGCTGCGACATGATCAAACGGGCGGACCTGTCGGTGATCGGTGACAGCGCGGCGATTCTCCAGGCCCTGATCGCGGCGGTAGAGGCTTACCGCAACGAAGCCAGGCGCGATGCGGCTTAAGCTAAGGAAACGCTCATGAGTACCCAAGTGATCAGCCTTGTCTCCATCGGCGCCCACCCGACCTCCGGTCGGCCACGGCGCGCCGAGCAAGACGCCCGTGCCGTGGAACTGGGCCTGCAGCTGGCCGGCAACGACCTGCAAGTGCTGCATGCCGGGGATGTGGCGGAACCGGCGTTGCGCGCTTATCTGGGCATGGGGCTGGATGAACTTCACGTCCTGGAAAACCCCGTCGGAGCCGACGCGCTGCCGGCCCTCACCGACTATCTGCGTGACGCCGGCGCCCAGGTGGTGCTGACCGGCAGCCAGGCGGAAACCGGCGAAGGTTCGGGCATGCTTCCATTTTTGCTAGCGGAGAGCCTCGGTTGGCCGCTGGTGGTGGGGCTGGCCCAGGTCGAATCCATCGAAAACGGCGCGGCCCTGGTGTTGCAAGCCTTGCCCCGTGGTCAGCGGCGGCGGCTCAAGGTGCGCCTGCCATTTCTCGCCACTGTGGATAACGCCGCGCCAAAACCTCGGCAAAGCGCCTACGGCCCGGCGCGGCGTGGGGCGTTGCATGCTGAAGAGGTCGAGGTCATTGACGATACGTTGTTGGCCGTGGCGACCCTGCAACCGGCCAAGCCAAGGCCCAAGCGCCTGAAAGTGATCAAGGCCAAGAGCGGCGCCGATCGCATGAAAGCCGCCACGGCCAAGGCCAGCGGCGGGGGCGGGCAGGTGCTCAAGGGCGTGAGCCCGGAGGCAGGGGCAGAGGCGATTCTCAAATTGTTGGTAGAGGAAGGGGTGGTTCGTTAAACCTAATTCAAAACAAAACCCTGTGGGAGCGAGCCTGCTTGCGAAGACATTCCGTCAGCCGCTGAAGGTATCTACCGATGCGCCGTCTTCGCGAACAGGCTCGCTCCCATAGTTGGTTCGGTGTTACTCACAATCCCTGTGTGCGCCTCTGTGGATAACCTGTTCGCCCCTCGCTACGGCCCACGCCAATCAGGCGCTGTAGCCCTTCGATCAAAAAACAGCCAGCCTAACTTACGGTTTTTATTGGCTTTTCTCCGCGGATAAAACCCCGCTTCGAGCAAAACTTGCCCCCAATCTCTGTTGGCGCTTCTGTGGATAAGATGTTCGCTGTCCGCTACAGGCCAAGCGCTTCGCGGCTTTCACAGCGCTGATCAAATAATAGCCAGATTCGCGCCGTCACCCGGAAAACCACTGGAAAACATGGATCTATAGGGCGTGAAATGGGTTTTCCACAAAACCGTCAAAGTTACCCCCAAACCCTGTTGGCGCTTCTGTGGATAAGGTGTTCGCTATGCCCTGTAGCCCTTTAAATCAAAGGCTCTCAGAGTGCTGATCAAAAAACAGTCACACCGTCAGGAAACTGTTGTCGTTAGATAACTCACGGATTTTATTCACATTGGCCCTCAGCAAATTGCCGGCGCGTGCACATTTGTCCCCATTTGCTGTGGGTGGTCATGTGGATAACTTGTTCGCGGAACTCTGGGAGCCACGGCCGGCTTAGTGCTAATCGCGATAGATCAAATTTCATACAGTTCTAAGGAACTGCCTTGACGTAGGGGTGTCGCCTGTCTTCACTCATGGCACAAGGACAGCGAACATTATCCATATCTGGTTCAGGGAGAACGCACGATGGATAGCAAGGCCCCCCAACCGTTTCCCGCTTCAGCCCCGACATGCATCCCCACGCCTGCCGTCTCGCCGCTTCGACGCACCCATCGTCGCGGGGCCAATCAGCGTGCACGCCTATAACACCTGAGCTTTTCCCCAGTCACCGTTGACTGCCGCTTCAACCCATACGGGATAGTGGCCAGGCGTTCCTGCGCCTGTGAATTTACAGGCAACCGCAGAGTTGCCCCTTCTGCCTGAGAGGACTTGAACATGACACGGATCTCGACCCCCATCAGTGAAATCAAGGAGCACTACGACGTTATCGTCATTGGTTCCGGCTACGGCGGCGGTATCGCCGCGTCACGCTTGTCCCGGGCCGGGCGCAAGGTCTGTCTGCTGGAGCGCGGCCGGGAGATCCAGCCCGGCGAGTATCCCAATACCTTGCTCGCCGCCACCGAAGAATTGCAGGTGCATGACCCGGACGGCCACATTGGTTCGCGCACCGGGTTGTTCGACCTGCACGTCAACGCCCAGCAGAACGTCGTGGTCGGGTGTGGCCTGGGCGGTACCTCGCTGATCAACGCCAACGTAGCGCTGGAAGCCGAGCCCGGTGTCTTCGAGGACCCGCGCTGGCCCCTGGCGATGCGCGAGCACAGCGATACGTTGCTCAAGGACGGCTACGCCCGGGCCCGTGAAATGCTCAAGCCCAACCCTTATCCGGCGTCCTCGCCGAACCTGCCCAAGCTCGACGCCCACAAGAAGTCGGCGGACTACCTCAAGCAAGGCGCCCACTTCTACAAACCGCCGATCAACGTCACCTTCGACAAGCTGCCCAACAATCTCAATCACGTCGGCGTTGAGCAACTGCCGTGCAATGGCTGTGGCGACTGCGTCTCGGGCTGTAACAACAAGGCCAAGAACACCACGCTGATGAACTACCTGCCGGATGCCTGGAACCATGGCGCGGAGATTTTCTGCCAGGCCGAGGTGCGTCACCTGGAGCGCGAGGGTGACGGCTGGATCGTGCATTTCCAATACCTGGACAGCGGTCGCGAAATGTTTTCGGCGCCGACGCTCTTTGTGCGCGCGGACATCGTGGTGGTGTCCGCCGGCACCCTGGGTTCCACCGAAATCATGCTGCGCTCGCGGGACAAGGGCCTGTCGATGTCCGCCCAGTTGGGCGAAAACATGAGCGGCAACGGTGACATCCTCGGTTTCGGCCACAACTGCGATCAAGTGATCAACGGCATCGGCTTTGGCGCCCATTCGGCCAAGGAACTCGAGCCGGTGGGGCCATGCATTACGTCGATCATCGACATGCGCACCGAGGGCGACTGGCGCAGCCGCATGGTGATCGAGGAAGGCTCGATCCCCGGCGCCCTCGGCCGAGCCATGGTGCCAAGCATGGCGGCGTTCGCCGAAACGATCGGCGTGCCCACCGACACCGGCTTCGGTGCCAGCCTCAAGTACAAGGGCCGCGAGGCCGAGAGTTTCCTGCGTGGGCCGTATTACGGCGCGCTGCACAACATGCAGACCTATTTGATCATGAGCCATGACAACGGCAAGGGCCGCATGGTGCTCGATAACAAGGACCAACTGCGCATCGACTGGCCCGGTGTCGGCGAGCAGGAAAACGTCACCCTTGGCAACGAGCGTCTGCACCAGAGCACCAAGGCCCTGGGCGGGATCTGGGTCGAGAATCCGATCTGGACCAAGTTGCTCAAGCACAGCATCGTTTCGGTTCATCCACTGGGCGGTTGCGTGATGGGCGAGGACGCGGTCCAGGGCGTGGTCAACCACAAGGGCCAGGTGTTCAGCGGCGCCAGCGGCACCGACGTCTACCCGGGCCTGTATGTGACGGACGGCTCGGTGATTCCGACCTCTCTGGCGGTCAATCCCTTGCTGACGATTTCAGCAGTGAGTGAGCGCAACATGGGGCTGCTGGCGGCTGATCGCGGCTGGCTGATCGATTACACGCTACCGTCGGCGCCGCGCAAACCGGTGGCGGCGCCAACCCTCGGCGTGCAGTTCACCGAAACCATGAAGGGCTTCTTCTCCACGGCGTTCACCCAGCCCCAAGGCACCGACCTCAGCCTTTACGAAGCGGCGGCCAAGCGCGGCCAGGCGGACAACTCACCCATCGAGTTCACCCTGACCATCACCGCCGCCGACCTCAATCGCCTGATCAAGGAGCCGGAGCACGCCGCGACGCTGGTGGGCACCCTCGATGCGCCGCTGCTGTCGCCCAAGCCCCTGGTTGCCAGCAATGGCGTATTCAACCTGTTCGAGCAATACCAGGAGCAGGTCGGCGTGCGGCACATGAACTACGACATGAAGCTGACCGCCGAAGACGGCAGCGATTATTACTTCAGCGCCTTCAAGACCGTGCCCGAGGACAACGGCGTGCTGAACATCTGGCACGACACCAGCACGCTGTACGTCACGCTTTATCGCGGGCCGGACAAGACCGGCGCGGTGCTCGGCTCCGGCGTCATGCACATTCTGCCGGCCGACTTCGCCAGGCAGATGACCACCATGAAAGTGCTCAACGCCCGCAATGAGCGTGAGCGCGTGGAGGCGTTGGCGCGGTTCGGCAAGTTCTTCGCGGGTATCTTGTGGGAAAGCTACGGCGGCGTCTTCTCCGGCGACGTCTACTTCAACCCGGACGCGCCGCCACGCTTGAAACGCCCCTTGGATGCGCCGGCCCCGGTGGTGCATTTCTTCCAGACCGAAGATAACGTCGAGCTTCGCCTGACCCGCTACCAAGCTGGCAGCAAGGGCCCCGTGATGTTGGTGCATGGCCTGGGCGTGGGCTCGAATATCTTCTCCACCGACACCATCCACACCAACCTGCTGGAGTACCTGTGCAAGCACGAATATGACGTCTGGCTACTGGACCTGCGCGTCAGCATCCTGCTGCCGGCCAGCAAGCATGAATGGAATGGCGACCAGGTGGCCCAGTATGACTTCAAGGCGGCCATCGAGCAGATCCAGCAGGCAACCCTGGCCCGCGACGTGCAATGCGTGGTGCATTGCTATGGCGCGACGACCTTCTTCATGTCGATGCTCGCCGGGTTGCAGGGCGTGCGTTCGGTGGTTTGCTCGCAGATCGCGGCCGACACGGTGGTCGCCACCGCCACGGGGCTCAAGGCCGGTCTGCACCTGCCGGGAGTGCTCGATGCCATCGGCATCAAATCCATGACGGCCTACGCCGACACCAAGGAAAGCTGGTTCAACAAACTCTACGACAAGGCCCTCAATGGCTATGCCCGGATCGAGGCTCAGGGTTATTGCACCAACCCGGTCTGTCATCGCATCACGTTCATGTACGCCTCGCTGTACCGCCACGACACCCTCAACGAAACCCTGCACGACAACCTGCACGAATTGTTCGGCGAGTCGAACATCCAGACCTTCGAGCATCTGGCGTTGATCGTGCGCAAGGGGCATCTGGTGGACTTCAAGGGCAACGACGTCTACATGCCGCATTTCGATCGGTTGAGTTTGCCGATCTGCTTCATCAGCGGTGCCGACAACCAGTGCTACCTGCCGCAAAGCACCCTCAAGACCTACGAGCGGCTGTGCGACATGCATGGCCCGCAACTGTTCAGCCGCCACGAGATACCCGGCTACGGTCACATCGACTGCATGTTCGGCAAGGATGCGGTGGTGGATGTGTATCCGATCATTCTTGAGCACCTGGAGAAAACGGCGCTGGGCTAGCTGGCTGCCCTCGGTGGCGAGGGAGCTTGCTCCCGCTCGGCTGCGAAGCAGTCGTCGCTTTTGAAGTCTTGGGGGCCGCTACGCGGCCCAGCGGGAGCAAGCTCCCACGCCACATGGGTTTTGTGGTGAGTCAAGAATAAGGAAAAGGATGCCATGAACGCTCACATCCGCTGGTTCCAACGCATCATCTGGATCGGCATCGTCATGAACATGGTCTTCGCGATCCCGGCGCTGTTCGCGCCGGCGTTGCTGACGTCCATGCTTGGCCTGCCGCCCGTGCTGTCCGATCCCTGGTTGGAGAACACCGGCATGTTGCTGGTGGGGATCAGCCTGTTCTACATGCCTTCGGGCTTCAACGCGCCGCGTTTCGTGGTGCATTCGTGGTTGTGCGTGCTGTCGCGGCTGGTGGCGGTGGTGTTCTGGATCTACCTGATCAACACCAACAACCAGGGCTCGTTGTTCGTGCCGATGTTGATGGGCGACCTGAGCATGTTCCTGATCCTGGGCGTGCTGCTTTACCTGGGCAGCCCGGTGGCCAACCGTCCGCTGGCCTTGCTCCAGGCCGGTTGGCGCGAGTGGCGCGCCGGCTGGGCGCTGCGCTGGCAGAGCCACGCGTTCAGGGTCGGCACGTTGGTGGTGATCTTGTTGTTGGGTTTCATCGGCTACCAGACCTGGTACCAGATGATCCGGGAAGTGCCGCAACCGGACTTTGCATCCGATGAAGATCACTACAAATACGCCGCCATCGGCCTGGGCATCGAGGCGCGGATTCCCTATTACCTGTTCGCCGTGCTGCCGCAGATGTGTCCGGAAAAAATGCCCAAGCCAGGCGGCTACGAGGTGTTCGGTTTTCTCTATGAAAATGGCAACGACCTGCCCATCGGCATGGCCAAGCGGCAGCTCGGCTACCCCACCGTGGAGCCGAACTGCGCCCTGTGCCATACCGGTTCGTATCGGGCCAATGCCTCCGACGTCGCGGTGCCCGTCGCCGCCGCGCCGGCCAATACCCTGCAACTGCAAGCCTTTCAATGGTTCGCCTACGAGTGTGCCAGCGACCCGAAATTCACCCCCGACGCCGTCATGGCAGCGATCAACGGCAAGTTCCAGCTGGGCTTTTTCGAAAAGCTCTACAACCGCTACCTGATCATCCCAATGGCAAAAAGCGCGTTGCTCAAGCAGAAGCAGGCCTATGCCTGGCAGAAGCTGCGTCCGGCCCAGGGGCCAGGGCGGACCGACACCTTCAACCCGACCAAGATGGTGGTCTTTGGCTTCCCGGATGACTCCACCATCGGCACCGTGGACTTGCCGCAGGTGTGGAACCAGAAACCTCGCGAGTCCATGTACCTGCACTGGGACGGCAATAACAACAAGATCCACGAACGCAACTACGCCGCCGCCATGGCCGTGGGCGCGACGCCGGGATCGGTATTGCCGCCTAGTTTCAACCGCGTGACCAACTGGCTGCTTGGCCACAAGGCGCCGGCGTGGCCGTTCGCCCTGGACCAAGGAAAAGTTGCCCAGGGCAAGCCGATCTGGGATCAAAACTGCGCCGGTTGCCACGATTTCGGGCGCAGTGATACCGGGCAAGTCACCACCAATATCGACCAGTTGGGCACCGATCCCCATCGCCTGAACTCCTTTACCACCGGCCTGGTGAGCGCGTTCCACGGCTTCAAGAAACCACCGTTCGACTTTGGCGCCTACCGCAAGACCCAGAGCTACAGCAACACGCCCACCGACGGCATCTGGTTGCGTGCGCCGTACCTGCACAACGGCTCGGTGCCGACCTTGTGGGATTTGCTGCAAGCGCCGGAGCAGCGTCCGCAAGTCTTTTACACCGGCTCCGATATCTACGACCAGGAGAAGGTCGGCTTCATCACCAGCGGCGCGCAGATGAAGGCGTCGGCCGATTTCAAATACGACACCCGCCTGGAAGGCAATCACAACGGCGGTCACCTGTATGGCACGCAACTGTCGGACATCGACAAGCGGGCCCTGATCGAATTCATGAAGACCCTGTAGCCCAGGGCACAACGAAGGAGCGTCCACATGTCATTACTGCATCATTGGGAACATGAGTTCGACAAGGTCAAGGTCCGCCTGCATGGGTTGGTCACGCGGCTGGAAATGTCCTGGAAAAAACTCGTCAACGACCTGGAACCGGAGGAATTCCAGGCCATCGTCAAGCTGCTGCAGCGAGGCCATGACCAGGCCCGGCACGTCATCGATCACGGCGATCTGCCGGACGATGAGCCGGCCGTGCCCTGGGAGCTCGCTCATGGCTTGTCGATCCTGAAGATCGGCAACGCCAGCGCCTTGCCGCAAAGCGAAGACGAACTACGCACCCGAGTACTCAAGGACGGCACCTTGCTGGGGTGCCGCAAATGGGAATTGCTGGACCTGCTCTGGAGCGAGGCGCTGCTCAAATGGATTGAAAACCTGCGCCACCACGCGACGTTCGCCACCACCCCGGCGCTGGTGAAAATGGACAACGACGTGGTGCTCGCCATCGCAGGCGACTGGGGCACCGGGCCGTTCGACAGTCACGCACCCGCGGTGGCCGTCGCCAACCAGATGCAACTGGCCCAGGCTGACTTCACCATCCACCTGGGCGATGTCTACTACGCCGGCACGCATTCCCAGGAAGATGTCGACATGGCCGGGTGGCCGCAGGGCAAGCATGGGTCGTTCACCCTCAACTCCAACCATGAGATGTACAGCGGCGCCCATGGCTACTTCAAGGAGCTGGCGTCGCGTTTTCCGGTGCAACAGGGCACCAGTTATTTCGCCTTGTACAACGACGACTGGCTGGTGGTCGGGCTCGACAGTGCCTACGCTTCGGACGCAATGAACCTGTACATGGACGGCACCCTCAACACCCAGCAGATCGAGTGGATGAAAACCCTGCCCAAGCGCAAGAAGCTCATGGTGCTCAGTCATCACCAAGGCTTCGACATTTCAGGGCACAACAAGACCGCGCTTTATCAACCGGTCTGCGACGCCCTGGGGCGCGAGCCGGATTATTGGTATTGGGGCCATTTGCACAATGGAATCTGTTACGCACCCCAAGGTGGGCTGCATGCGCGCTGCGCCGGGCACGGGGCGATTCCCTATGGCACCACCAGCGAGTTGAACGGGCATGCCCGGGTGCTATGGTCGGAAACTGAACTGGCGGGGGACGAGACGTATCCGGAGCGGGTGTTGAATGGGTATGTGAAGGTTCAGCTGAGGGGGGAGGAGATTGTCGAGACGTTTTATGGGGAGGATGGCAGTGTGCGGTGGTCTTCCAGGTAGTCGGTGAATGTCAGGCCGCTATCGCGAGCAGGCTCGCTCCCACAAGGGTCTGTGTCGGTCACAGAACCTGTGGGAGCGAGCTTGCTCCGGGCGGCGATCCAACGATGCTTCTGACTTAGCCCTGGACCGGAACGCCCTTGAGGTACGGCGCAGGTTCGGCCCCCAGGTTGTTGAGCAGGCGCTCGCTGTACCAATCCACGAAATTCACCACGCCGAACTCGTAGGTCTTGGAGTACGGGCCCGGTTGGTAGGCGGTGGAGTTGATGCCGCGCTGGTTTTCCTCGGCCAGGCGACGGTCCTGGTCGTTGGTGGCGTCCCAGACCTGGCGCATGCGCTCTACGTCGTAGTCGACGCCTTCGACCGCGTCCTTGTGCACCAGCCACTTGGTGGTGACCATGGTTTCCTGAGCGCTGATCGGCCACACGGTGAACACGATGATGTGGTCGCCCATGCAGTGGTTCCACGAGTGCGGCAGGTGCAGGATGCGCATCGAGCCCAGGTCCGGGTTCTTGATGCGGCCCATCAGCTTGGCGCAGCCTTGCTTGCCGTCCATGGTCATCGACACGGTGCCCTTGAGCAGCGGCATGCGCACGATTCGGTTGCGCAGGCCGAAGCTGGCGTGGGCGTAAGGGATCTTCTCGGCTTCCCAGGCGGCGGCGGAAGCGGCCACGTGGTCCTTGAACGCCTGGTCGGCGCGTGGGTCGGTGACGTCGTCCCATTCCAGCAAGGTTTTTAGCAGTTCAGGGTGCGACGCGTTGCAGTGGTAGCACTCGCGGTTGTTCTCCAGCACCAGTTTCCAGTTGGCCTTTTCCATCAAGGTGGTTTGCACCGCCACCTTGGTGTTCTCCATGTCGTAGGGTTCCATGTAGTGGTTCAGGGTCGACAGGAAATCATCGATGGCCGGTGGGTTCTCGGCCAGGCTGATGAAGATGTAGCCGCCGGCGGTCTTCACGTTCACCGGCTTGAGGCCGTACTGCTTCATGTCGAAGTCGGCACCCATCTCGGTGCCGGCGAACAGCAGGCGACCGTCCAGTTCGTAGGTCCACTGGTGGTAATGGCAGACCAGTTTGGCGACCTTGCCCTTGTCGCTGGTGCACAGCCGCGAACCACGGTGGCGGCAGACGTTATGGAAGGCATGCACCACGCCCTCGGCGCCGCGAATCACAATGATCGGGTTCTTGCCGATCTGCAGCGTCAGGTAGTTGCCCTTCGCCGGGATTTCGCAGGTCATGCCGGCGATCAACCATTCCTTCTGGAAAATTTCCTGCATGTCGATATCGAACAGGCGCTCATCGGAGTAGAACGGCTGCGGCAGCGAAAAGGTGCGCTCGCGCTCTTGCAGCATCTGCGCGGTGGCCTTGCGTGCGGGTTCCAGCGGATCGCCCAGGCTCAGGGTGGTGGTGACGTCCATCGTTTTGTCCTCATGGTCCTCTACGAGACCATCAAAAAAGTGGCTGATCGGTTGTGCTACGCAAGGCAGAAATTTGTGATTGTCTGTTGGGGCGAGTGTGGGGCCGCGCAGGGGCGCAACCTTATCCATGGGCGACATGGCCCAATCTGTTCCCGACGCGCAAGCCCCGGTAGTTGGGGGCTGGTCGCGATAAGTATGTGAATGTCGCAGATAGGTAAATGGCGGTACAGGCGCCTAAGCACAATCGCCATCATTAAGGCCGACAGTCGGCCGTGGAGATCAGCATGTCCAATAATTTCCTGAACCCGGTCACCACCCAGACCTGGGCCAATGGCCGACATATCGTTCGTTGCGTCAAAGTCATCCAGGAAACCTGGGATGTGCGCACATTCTGTTTCATGGCCGACCAGCCGATCATGTTCTTTTTCAAGCCCGGGCAATTTGTCACCCTGGAGCTGGAAATCGAAGGCCAGCCGATCATGCGTTCCTACACCATTTCCAGTTCGCCGTCGGTGCCCTACAGCTTCTCGGTGACCATCAAGCGCGTGCCGGGGGGCAAGGTTTCCAACTGGCTGCACGATACGCTGCACGAGGGCCAGGAACTGGCGGTGCACGGGCCGGTGGGGCTGTTCAACGCCATCGATTTCCCGAGTCCGAAAGTGCTTTACCTCAGCGGTGGCGTGGGAATTACGCCGTGCATGTCCATGGCGCGTTGGTTCTACGATACCAACGCTAACGTCGACATGACCTTCGTCCACAGCGCTCGCTCGCCCAAGGACATCATCTACCACCGCGAGCTGGAGCACATGGCGTCGCGGATCGACAACTTCAGCTTGCACCTTATTTGCGAAAAACATGGCCTGGGCGAGCCGTGGGCCGGGTACCGCGGATACTTGAATCACAAGATGCTGGAATTGATGGTGCCCGATTTCCTCGAGCGCGAAGTGTTCTGCTGCGGCCCGACGCCGTACATGAGTGCGGTCAAGCGCCTGCTGGAAGCCGCCGGCTATGACATGAAGCGTTATCACGAGGAATCCTTTGGCGCCACGCCACCGGAAGCCCGCGCCGATGCGGTGGAACAGGCCGAACAGGCCGCTGACGCACCGGAAGTTGACCAGGCGGACCTGCACCAGGTGGAATTCGTCGCCTCCGGCAAGAGCATCGGCGTAGCACCGGGCGAAACCGTCCACGCGGCCGCCGCCAAGCTCGGCCTGATGATCCCGAAGGCTTGTGGCATGGGCATCTGCGGCACTTGCAAGGTGTTGAAGCTGGGCGGGGAAGTGGAGATGGAGCACAACGGCGGGATCACCGAGGACGACGAGGCCGAGGGTTATATCCTGTCGTGCTGCAGCGTGCCGAAGGGGGATGTGCGGATCGAGTTTTGATCCGTTCTCTCAGGCGCGCGATGAGCTCTTGTGGCGAGGGGATTTATCCCCGTTGGGCTGCGAAGCAGCCCTAAAGCAATCAACTCGATCAATCTGATACATCGCGTCCGCAGATTTCAGGGCCGCTTCGCGGCCCAGCGGGGATAAATCCCCTCGCCACAGGTGAACCTGCAATATTTCCTAGCCCGCCATCACTTCCCGAATATCCGCCGCCAATTCCCGCACCCGCGCCTCTTCTGTATCCCAGGAGCACATGAAGCGTGCGCCGCCCTTGCCGATGAAGGTGTAGAAGCGCCAGCCCTTGGCCGTCAGCGCGGCGATAGCCGGCTCCGAGAGTTGCAGGAACACCCCGTTGGCCTGGACCGGGAACATCAGTTCCACGCCCTCGATGTCGCTGACCAGCTCCGCCAGCAATTGCGCGCAGCGGTTGGCGTGGCGGGCGTGCTTGAGCCAGGCGTCGTTTTGCAGCAGGCCGACCCAGGGCGCGGACAGGAAGCGCATTTTCGACGCCAGTTGCCCGGCCTGTTTGCAGCGGTAGTCGAAGTCTTCGGCCAGGTCGTGGTTGAAGAACAGAATTGCTTCGCCCACCGCCATGCCGTTTTTCGTCCCGCCGAAGCACAACACGTCCACGCCGGCCTTCCAGGTCAGGTCTGCCGGGGTGCAGCCGAGGAAGGCGCAGGCGTTGGAGAATCGCGCGCCGTCCATGTGCAGGTTCAGGCCCAGCTCCTTGCAGGTGACGCTGATGGCGCGGATTTCCTCCGGCGTGTAGACACTGCCCACTTCCGTGGCCTGGGTCAGGGTCACGACGCGCGGCTTGGGGTAGTGGATATCCTGGCGCTTGAGGGCGACCTCGCGGATCGAGTCGGGCGTCAGCTTGCCGTTCTCGGTGCGTGCCACCAGCAGCTTGGAGCCGTTGGAGAAGAATTCCGGCGCGCCACATTCGTCGGTCTCGACGTGGGCGGTTTCCGAGCAGATCACGCTGTGATAACTCTGGCACAGTGAGGACAGCGCCAAGGAGTTGGCCGCCGTGCCGTTGAACGCGAAGAACACTTCGCAGTCGGTTTCGAACAAGGCACGGAAATCATCCGCCGCGCGATGGGTCCACTCGTCGTCGCCGTAGGCGCGCTGGTGGCCCTGGTTGGCTTCTTCCATGGCCGCCCAGGCTTCAGGGCAGATGCCGGAATAGTTGTCGCTGGCAAATTGTTGACTCTTGTCGGTCATGGCCGTGCTCCTTGATTAGAGAGTCCTGGGTAAGAGATCCCTGGCGGAATTCCCGGATGGGGGTTCCTTGGTCCGGCGTGCTTGAGTGCGCAACGCCGTGGTTTATGTTGGTGCGCACTTTACCCAAGATTAGCGGGGGAACATACGGGATGTTTCTGTCAGAAAATCACAAAGCCCCAGGGCCGCGACGCACATGAGTCGACGCGACGGCGCCCTGGACCTGCTCAAGTGGCTGGCTCTGTTGTCGATGGTCCTCGATCATCTGCGATATGTCGGTTTTTCCGTCGATTGGCTGTATGTGCCGGGGAGGTTGGCGTTTCCGTGGTTCTGCCTGGCGATGGCGGCAAACCTGGCGCGCAGCGGCGGCGCCGCCGGCACCGATGCGTGGCGCTACCTGGGCTGGCTGTTGCTGTTCAGCGCCGTCAGCGAAATTCCCTATCGCTTGTTCATTCCCGCCCCCGCCACCTTGAATGTCATGCCTACGTTGGTGCTTGGGTTATTGGTAGCGCGTTGTTGGCAGACGCCCACCTTGGAAGCGCGATGCCTGGCCGCGATGGCGTTGCTGCTGGCGGCGCTGTTTTCGTCGCGGTTGATGTTTGGCTTCTATGGGGTGCTGCTGCCACTGGCGACATTGCTGGCGTTCAAGCGCTCGCTGTTTCTGGCCTTGCTGCCGGGACTGGTGTGCGTGGCGGCCAATCAATGGCGGGTGCTGTATGGCGCCGCGTGGCTGGGGGATGCGGTGGCGTTGTGGGGGTTGGTGGCTTGCCTGATCGCGCCAGGGCTGGGCCTGGTGCTTTTGCGACACGCGGGTCGTTTTCATCCGGTGCCGATGCGACGTTGGGCCTATCTGCTCTATCCCGCGCACTTTCTGCTGTTGCTCGCGGTTCGCCAAGCCTTTGCATAACCCTTGTTCTCTCACCACAAGGGAAGGTGTTCGATTCCATTTGATCCCATGTCGTAAACGCACCTTTGCGTGGCGTCCATAGGCATTTGACCTGCCTGCGCCGGCCATACCATCGCATCCAAAGGGCACGACCGAAACGGTCCGTGCCTCACCGAGACGAAAGGCGCACCGCCGCCGCTGGGAGAGACGCGATGTTCAGCAAGCAAGACCAAATCCAAGGCTACGATGATGCACTGCTGGCGGCGATGAATGCCGAGGAGCAACGCCAGGAAGACCACATCGAACTGATCGCGTCCGAGAACTACACCAGCAAGCGTGTGATGCAGGCCCAGGGCAGCGGCTTGACCAACAAATACGCCGAAGGCTATCCGGGCAAGCGCTACTACGGTGGCTGCGAGCACGTCGACAAGGTCGAGGCCCTGGCCATCGAGCGCGCCAAGCAGTTGTTCGGCGCCGATTACGCCAACGTCCAGCCCCACTCCGGTTCGTCGGCCAACAGCGCCGTCTACCTGGCCCTGCTGCAAGCCGGTGACACCATCCTGGGCATGAGCCTGGCCCACGGCGGTCACCTGACTCACGGTGCGAAAGTGTCGTCCTCAGGCAAACTCTACAACGCGGTGCAATACGGCATCGACACCACCACCGGCCTGATCGACTACGACGAAGTCGAGCGCCTGGCGGTCGAGTGCAAGCCGAAGATGATCGTTGCCGGTTTCTCTGCCTACTCCAAGACCCTGGATTTTCCACGCTTCCGCCAGATCGCCGACAAGGTCGGTGCGCTGCTGTTCGTCGACATGGCCCACGTCGCTGGCCTGGTTGCCGCCGGCCTGTACCCAAACCCACTGCCGTACGCCGACGTGGTCACCACCACCACCCACAAGACCCTGCGCGGTCCCCGTGGCGGTCTGATCCTGGCCAAGTCCAACGAAGAAATCGAGAAGAAGCTCAACGCCGCGGTATTCCCCGGCGCCCAGGGCGGCCCGCTGATGCACGTGATCGCCGGCAAGGCCGTGTGCTTCAAGGAGGCCCTGGAACCAGGTTTCAAGGCCTATCAACAGCAAGTGATCGAAAACGCCCAGGCCATGGCTGGCGTGTTCATCAAGCGTGGCTACGATGTGGTATCCGGCGGCACCGATAATCACCTGTTCCTGGTCAGCCTGATTCGCCAGGGCCTGACGGGCAAGGACGCCGACGCCGCCCTGGGCCGCGCCCACATCACCGTCAACAAGAACGCCGTGCCGAACGACCCGCAATCGCCGTTCGTGACCTCGGGCCTGCGTATCGGTACCCCGGCGGTGACCACGCGCGGTTTCAAGGTCAGCCAGTGCGTCACGCTGGCCGGTTGGATCTGCGACATCCTCGACAACCTCGGCGATGCCGATGTCGAGGCCAATGTCGCGCAGCAAGTGGCGGCCCTGTGCGCGGACTTCCCGGTTTATCGCTGAGTCGGTTTTGGAGTAAATGACTATGCAACGCTATTCGGGCTTCGGCCTCTTCAAACACTCACTCAGCCACCATGAAAACTGGCAGCGGATGTGGCGCACGCCGACGCCGAAAAAGGTTTATGACGTGGTCATCGTCGGCGGTGGCGGGCATGGCCTGGCGACCGCCTATTACCTGGCCAAGGAACACGGCATCACCAACGTGGCCGTGGTCGAGAAGGGCTGGCTGGGCGGCGGTAACACCGCGCGCAACACCACCATCGTGCGCTCCAACTACCTGTGGGACGAGTCGGCCCACCTGTACGAACATGCGATGAAACTCTGGGAAGGCCTGTCCCAGGACCTGAACTACAACGTGATGTTTTCCCAGCGTGGCGTCTACAACCTGTGCCATACCCTGCAGGACATCCGTGATTCCGAGCGTCGCGTCAGCGCCAACCGCCTCAACGGCGTGGACGGCGAGCTGCTCAACGCCAAGCAAGTGGCCGACGAAATCCCATACCTGGATTGCTCGAAAAACACCCGCTACCCGGTGATGGGCGCCACCGTCCAGCGTCGCGGCGGCGTGGCCCGTCACGATGCCGTGGCCTGGGGCTTTGCCCGGGCGGCGGACGCGTTGGGCGTGGACCTGATCCAGCAGACCGAAGTGATCGGTTTTCGCAAGGAAAACGGCGTGTGCATCGGCGTTGAAACCAACAAGGGCTTCATTGGCGCCAAGCGTGTCGGCGTGGTGACCGCCGGTAACTCCGGGCACATGGCCAAGCTCGCGGGCTTCCGCCTGCCGGTTGAGTCCCATCCATTGCAAGCGTTGGTATCGGAGCCGATCAAGCCGATCATCGACAGTGTGATCATGTCCAACGCCGTACACGGCTATATCAGCCAGTCCGACAAGGGCGACCTGGTGATCGGCGCCGGTATCGACGGCTACAACGGCTACGGCCAGCGTGGTTCGTACCCGGTGATCGAGCACACCATCCAGGCCATCGTCGAAATGTTCCCGGTGCTCTCGCGGGTGCGCATGAACCGCCAGTGGGGCGGCATCGTCGACACCACCCCGGACGCCTGCCCGATCATCTCCAAGACCCCGGTGCCGAACATGTTCTTCAACTGCGGTTGGGGCACCGGTGGTTTCAAGGCCACACCTGGCTCGGGCAACGTGTTTGCCGCAAGCCTGGCCAAGGGTGAAATGCACCCGCTGGCCGCGCCGTTTTCCATCGACCGTTTCCACAACGGCGCACTCATTGACGAACACGGCGCTGCTGCCGTCGCCCACTAACAGGAGAAATCCCCATGTTGCACATCTTCTGTCCTCACTGCGGCGAACTGCGCTCCGAAGAGGAATTCCATGCATCCGGCCAGGCGCATATCCCGCGTCCACTGGACCCGAACGCCTGCACCGACGAGGAGTGGGGCGACTACATGTTCTTCCGCGACAACCCTCGCGGCCTGCATCACGAGTTGTGGATCCATGCCGCCGGTTGCCGCCAGTACTTCAACGCGACCCGTGACACCGTGACCTACGAAATTCTCGAAACCTACAAGATCGGTCAAAAGCCGCAATTCACCGACAAGGCTGACAGTCCGAAAGCGGCCGCGCAGGCTCTGGGAGAGAAGGTATGAGCCAGATCAATCGCCTGTCCAACGGCGGACGGATCGACCGTAACAAAGTGCTGAGCTTCACCTTCAACGGCCAGACCTACAAAGGCTTCGAGGGCGACTCCCTGGCCGCCGCGCTGCTGGCCAACGGGGTCGACATCATCGGTCGCAGCTTCAAGTATTCCCGTCCGCGCGGCATTTTCGCCGCCGGCGCCGAAGAGCCGAACGCGGTGCTGCAGATCGGTGCCACCGAAGCCACCCAGATTCCGAACGTAAGGGCAACGCAACAAGCGCTGTACCAAGGCCTGGTCGCCACCAGCACCAACGGCTGGCCGAACGTGAACAACGACATGATGGGGATCCTCGGCAAGGTCGGCGGCAAGCTGATGCCGCCGGGCTTCTACTACAAAACCTTCATGTACCCGCAATCGTTCTGGATGACCTACGAAAAGTACATCCGCAAGGCCGCAGGGTTGGGTCGCTCGCCGACCGAGAACGATCCGGACACCTACGACTACATGAACCGTCACTGCGACGTGTTGATCGTCGGCGCCGGCCCTGCTGGTCTGGCCGCCGCACTGGCCGCGGCCCGCAGCGGTGCGCGCGTGATCCTGGCTGACGAGCAGGAAGAGTTCGGTGGCAGCCTGCTCGATTCCCGCGAGAGTCTGGACGGCAAGCCGGCGACCGAGTGGGTCGCTGCCGCGGTGGCTGAACTGCGCTCGATGCCGGAAGTGGTGTTGCTGCCTCGCGCCACGGTGAACGGCTACCACGACCATAACTTCCTGACCATCCATGAGCGCCTCACCGATCACCTGGGTGATCGCGCTCCGATCGGCCAGGTTCGCCAGCGCATCAACCGGGTCCGCGCCAAGCGCGTGGTGCTGGCGACCGGCGCCTGCGAGCGGCCATTGGTCTACGGCAACAACGACGTGCCGGGCAACATGCTGGCTGGCGCGGTTTCTACTTACATCCGCCGCTACGGCGTGGCGCCGGGCAAGAAACTGGTCCTGAGCACCAACAATGACCACGCCTATCGCGTGGCCCTGGACTGGTTCGACGCCGGCCTGCAAGTGGTAGCCGTGGCCGATGCCCGCAGCAACCCACGTGGCGCACTGGTGGAAGAAGCCCGCGCCAAGGGCATCCGCATCCTTACCGGCAGCGCCGTGATCGAAGCCCTTGGCAGCAAGCGCGTCACCGGGGCACGGGTTGCCGCGATCGATGTGCGCGCCCATACAGTCACCAGCCCCGGCGAATGGCTGGACTGCGACCTGGTGGCGAGCTCCGGCGGCTACAGCCCGGTGGTCCACCTGGCTTCGCACCTGGGCGGCAAGCCGATCTGGCGTGAAGACATCCTCGGTTTCGTACCGGGCGAAGCTCCGCAGAAACGGGTGTGCGTCGGCGGTGTAAATGGCGTGTACAGCCTCGGCGATAGCTTGGCCGACGGTTTCGAAGGCGGCGTGCGCGCGGCCAGCGAAGCGGGTTTCAAGGCAGTGGAGGGCGTGTTGCCCAAAGCCCTGAGCCGTCACGAAGAACCGACCCTGGCGCTGTTCCAGGTGCCCCACGAAAAAACCACCGCTCGGGCGCCGAAGCAATTCGTCGACCTGCAAAACGACGTCACCGCCGCCGCCATCGAACTCGCCACCCGCGAAGGCTTCGAGTCGGTGGAACACGTCAAGCGTTACACCGCCCTGGGCTTCGGCACTGACCAAGGCAAGCTGGGCAACGTCAACGGCCTGGCCATCGCGGCCCGTTCGCTGAACGTGAGCATCCCGCAGATGGGCACCACCATGTTCCGTCCGAACTACACGCCGGTGACTTTCGGCGCGGTGGCCGGCCGTCACTGCGGGCACATTTTCGAGCCGGTGCGCTTCACCGCGCTGCATGCCTGGCATGTAAAAAACGGTGCCGAGTTCGAAGACGTCGGCCAATGGAAGCGCCCTTGGTACTTCCCTAAGAACGGCGAAGACATGCACGCCGCAGTCAAGCGCGAATGCAAGGCCGTGCGCGACAGCGTCGGCCTGCTGGACGCCTCGACCCTGGGCAAGATCGATATCCAGGGCCCGGATGCCCGTGAGTTCCTCAACCGCATCTACACCAATGCCTGGACCAAGCTCGACGTGGGCAAGGCCCGCTACGGCCTGATGTGCAAGGAAGACGGCATGGTCTTCGACGACGGCGTGACAGCCTGTCTGGCGGACAACCATTTCCTGATGACCACCACCACTGGCGGCGCGGCTCGTGTGCTGCAATGGCTGGAGATCTACCAGCAGACCGAATGGCCGGACTTGAAGGTGTACTTCACCTCGGTCACCGACCACTGGGCAACCATGACCCTGTCGGGGCCCAACAGCCGCAAGCTGCTGAGCGAAGTCACCGACATCGACCTGGACAAGGACGGCTTCCCGTTCATGACCTGGAAGGAAGGCCTGGTGGGCGGCGTGCCGGCGCGGGTGTTCCGTATCTCGTTCACCGGTGAGCTGTCATACGAGATCAACGTGCAGGCCGACTACGCCATGGGTGTGCTCGAGCAGATCGTCGAGGCCGGCAAGAAATACAACCTGACCCCGTACGGCACCGAGACCATGCACGTCTTGCGGGCTGAGAAAGGCTTCATCATCGTCGGTCAGGACACCGACGGTTCGATGACCCCGGACGACCTGAACATGGGCTGGTGCGTCGGCCGCACCAAGCCGTTCTCTTGGATCGGCTGGCGCGGGATGAATCGCGAAGATTGCGTGCGCGAAAATCGCAAGCAACTGGTGGGGCTCAAGCCGATCGACCCGAATGTCTGGCTGCCGGAAGGCGCCCAGCTGGTGTTCAACCCCAAGCAGGCGATCCCGATGTCGATGGTCGGCCACGTCACCTCCAGCTATGCGCATAACTCTCTGGGTTATTCGTTTGCGATGGGTGTGGTCAAGGGTGGCTTGAAGCGCCTGGGCGAGCGGGTGTTCGCGCCATTGGCCGACGGCCGGGTGATCGAGGCAGAGATCGTTTCTTCGGTGTTCTTCGATCCGAAGGGGGATCGGCAGAACATCTGATTGGCTTGAGATCCTGTGGGGCGCAATCGCGAGCAAGCTCGCTCCCACAGTTGATCGCGTAACCCTTGTGGGAGCGAGCTTGCTCGCGATGACGGCCTGAAGGTCGCCACAAGGTTGGCTCAATAGTATTCAGACAGGTGCTCCATATGACCGCAGTCAACGTGTATCAACAACGCCCAACCACCGGGGCCAAGGCCGAGTCGTCGCTGCACCATGCCGACCTCGCAAGCCAGGTGGGCAAGGGTCGCAAGAACGCCGGCGTGACCGTGCGCGAGAAAAAACTCCTGGGCCACCTGACCATTCGTGGCGACGGCCATGACCCAGCGTTCGCCGCTGGCGTGCATAAGGCCCTGGGCCTGGAATTGCCGGCCGCGCTGACCGTCGTCATCAAGGGCGAAACCAGCCTGCAATGGCTCGGCCCGGATGAGTGGCTGCTGGTGGTGCCCACCGGCGAGGAATTCGCCGCCGAGCAAAAGCTGCGTGAAGCCCTCGGCGACCTGCACATCCAGATCGTCAATGTCAGCGGCGGCCAGCAGATCCTCGAACTGTCCGGCCCGAACGTGCGCGACGTGCTGATGAAATCCACCAGCTACGATGTACACCCAAGCAATTTCCCGGTGGGCAAAGCCGTGGGCACGGTGTTCGCCAAGTCGCAACTGGTGATCCGCCATACGGCTGAAGACACCTGTGAACTGGTGATCCGCCGCAGCTTCTCCGACTACTGGTGGCTGTGGTTGCAGGATGCCGCGGCGGAGTATGGGTTGAGCGTGCAGGCCTGATACACAGAGGCTAAAGCTGAACACTGTTGTGGCGAGGGGATTTATCCCCGCTGGGCTGCGAAGCAGCCCCAAAAGCTTGATGTGATCAACCTGACACTCTGAAGTAGCAGGTCTAGGGGCTGCTCCGCAGCCCAGCGGGGATAAATCCCCTCGCCACAGGGGTTCTGTGCTTAGCGGGGGGATTTGTCCATAACAAACAGGAGTCACCGCAATGAGCCGCGCCCCAGACACATGGATCCTGACTGCCGATTGCCCCAGCGTGCTCGGCACGGTGGACGCGGTGACCCGCTTTCTGTTCGAGCAGGGCTGCTACGTCACCGAACACCACTCGTTCGACGACCGACTCTCGGCGCGCTTCTTCATTCGCGTGGAGTTTCGCCAGCCTGACGGTTTCGATGAGCAGAGTTTCCGCGCCGGCCTGGCCGAGCGTGCCGAAGCCTTTGGCATGGTCTTCGAACTGACCCCGCCCAACTATCGACCCAAAGTGGTGATCATGGTCTCCAAGGCCGATCACTGCCTCAACGACTTGCTCTACCGCCAGCGCATCGGCCAGTTGTCGATGGACGTAGTGGCCGTGGTGTCCAACCACCCAGACCTCAAGCCGTTGGCCGACTGGCACCAGATTCCCTACTACCATTTCCCCCTTGACCCGAACGACAAACCGGCCCAGGAGCGGCAGGTGTGGCAGGTGATCGAAGACACCGGCGCCGAACTGGTGATCCTCGCCCGCTACATGCAAGTGCTGTCGCCAGAGTTGTGCCGCAAGCTTGATGGCAAGGCGATCAACATCCATCACTCGTTGCTGCCGGGGTTCAAGGGTGCCAAGCCGTATCACCAGGCCTACAACAAAGGCGTGAAGCTGGTGGGCGCCACGGCGCATTACATCAACAACGATCTGGACGAAGGGCCGATCATTGCCCAAGGCGTGGAAGTGGTGGACCACAGCCACTACCCCGAAGATTTGATTGCCAAGGGCAGGGATATCGAAGGGCTCACCTTGGCCCGGGCGGTGGGGTATCACATTGAGCGGCGGGTGTTCTTGAACGCCAATCGCACGGTTGTTCTTTAGACCGTCATCGCGAGCAAGCTCGCTCCCACAGGATCTGTGTAGGCCTGCAGATTCTGGACGCACCAACAGTCCATTGTGGGAGCGAGCTTGCTCGCGATAGGGCCTTTACTGACAACACCAAAACAAGCACCGAACACAGAAACAAGCCACAAGCACCAACCCGAGCAATCAACGCGCTGCCTGCCTGGGCAGCGCAGTTTCATAAAAACAACAGCGAGGTGAAAGCATGTCCGGTAATCGTGGTGTCGTGTATCTCGGCAACGGCAAGGTCGAAGTACAGAAAATCGACTATCCCAAAATGCAGGACCCGCGCGGCAGGAAGATCGAGCACGGCGTCATCCTGCGCGTAGTCTCCACCAACATCTGCGGCTCCGACCAACATATGGTGCGCGGTCGTACCACCGCCCAGACCGGGCTGGTCCTGGGCCATGAGATCACCGGTGAAGTGATCGAGAAGGGCAGCGACGTCGAGAACCTGAAAATCGGCGACCTGGTGTCGGTACCGTTCAACGTGGCTTGCGGGCGCTGCCGTTCCTGCAAGGAAATGCACACCGGCGTCTGCCTGACCGTCAACCCGGCCCGTGCCGGCGGTGCCTACGGTTACGTCGACATGGGCGACTGGACCGGCGGCCAAGCCGAATACGTGCTGGTGCCGTACGCCGATTTCAACCTGCTGAAGCTGCCGGATCGTGACAAGGCCATGGGGAAAATCCGTGACCTGACCTGCCTGTCCGACATCCTGCCCACCGGCTACCACGGCGCCGTCACCGCCGGCGTTGGCCCAGGCAGCACCGTCTACATTGCCGGTGCCGGTCCGGTTGGCCTGGCGGCCGCTGCGTCCGCTCGCCTGTTGGGCGCGGCCGTGGTCATCATCGGCGACGTGAATCCGGTCCGCCTGGCCCACGCCAAGGCCCAGGGCTTCGAAATTGCCGACCTGTCCCAGGACACTCCGCTGCATGAGCAGATCGCCGCGCTGCTGGGCGAGCCTGAAGTCGACTGCGCGGTCGACGCTGTAGGCTTCGAAGCTCGCGGCCATGGCCATGACGGCGTCAAGCACGAAGCCCCGGCCACCGTGCTCAACTCATTGATGGGCGTGGTCCGCGTCGCTGGCAAGATCGGCATCCCCGGCCTGTACGTCACCGAAGACCCGGGCGCGGTCGATGCCGCAGCGAAAATGGGCAGCCTGAGCATCCGCTTCGGCTTGGGCTGGGCTAAATCCCACAGCTTCCACACCGGCCAGACCCCGGTGATGAAATACAATCGCCAACTGATGCAGGCGATCATGTGGGACCGTATCAACATTGCCGAAATCGTGGGTGTGCAGGTCATCAGCCTGGACGACGCGCCGAAGGGGTATGGCGAGTTCGATGCGGGCGTGCCGAAGAAGTTTGTGATCGATCCGCACAAGTTGTTCAGCGCGGCGTAAGGTTGTAGGCAAGACGGAAAAAGGGCGGCAGTGGTGTCGCCCTTTTTATTCAGGACCCTGCGGTGTCAGGACCCGTTCGCAGAATTCGGGATAAAATCCCCGGGCACTGGGGCCACGGCAATATTCCTGGGCCCGGGTCAAGGCCTCGCGACTGAACACCATGCTTTGCGGCATGCTGGCAAAGGTCACGTAGCCGCCCTGTTGCGTCTTGATTGCGTCAAAACCCGGCATGTCGTAAACCAGTTCCACATCATCATCGACAAGCATCCGCGCCTTGATCGTGACGTGTGTGTATTGCTTGGCGCCGGGCGCGTTGTTGAGTGCGGCCAGGCCATGCCCAACCACGCGCAACATGTGCTCCACCCACGGTTCTGACGCCTGCGTGGCAGCGTCTGGACGGTAGAGGACGGTCAAGGATTGCTGGTTGCGGATGACTTCGGTAAGGGCCGGGTCCGAGCGTTTGATGCGATGTTCGATGGTCAGCCATGCCTTCTGCTCGTCACTGAGGTTGTCGGCAAGATCCGGATTCAAAGGGCCACGCTGGCATTCATTGACGCCCAGGACAATCAGCATGCCGGTCAGGATGACGGCGAGGGTGGCGCCACCGATTTGTACATTCATGAGCAAGCTCTGGTAAGAAGATGCCGCACTTTACGGTAACCCCAGCGGGAATGGCAGAGCAGGTTTGGAGTAGCGAAACTCGGACTACGTACCTGACCTTAATCAAAGCTGACTTGAAAATAATCGGCATTGATGAGTTGGCACTCGTTAACATCCTGGCTTTTACAGTTATTGTTTATCCACGGCGAAAAGGTGGGTTCTTGAACGTGGGGATATTGCATGACCAGATTCATATCGCCATATCGGCATGTGATGGTGGTACGAATGGCAAGTTCTTCTTCGTCCTCGCTCTCTTCGTGCTGTACATATTCCGCGCCTTCGAATAACAGTTTTCTCGGGTTGACCGAATCCACGAGGTTTTCGCTCCGCCATTCGAACTCATCGTGCCCTTCGACAAAATAAACATCTTCTACCGCCTCGATGTTTCTGTGTATGTCCGTGGCCGCGGGGCAGGTTATTTCGCCAGCGTTAACCTGGCCAATAACCCCTAGCAATAACCCCACGCCGCGGGCTCGTATCTTAAACATGTCGCGCCTCCTGGCTCGGCCCATGGCTATTCTTACGGCTGTTTCCAGGTCGGGCTACTGTCAGAGTTGACAGTCCTTTATGTCAATCCGTAATTATGTATAGATATATATCGGCTCACTGCTCTAGCGTGAGATAAATACAAAAGAAATTGGAAGTTTCGGAGTTTGCTGTAGGAAGTTTCTCTGTTATGTAGAAACTTGTGAGCGATAGAAAAGCTATTCTTCAGCGGCGGCCAGCCTGGCTTTCCCGCAGTGCGGCTGGCGCAGGTGTCTGATGAAGGTGGCGACCTCGAAAATCCGCCACGGACTCATCAAAATCTGAGACTGAAATAATCGCTGCTGTTCCGAAATTGGCAAGCACGGGTGCCGAGGCTTGTGCAATGACCGTTCAATCCCGGTGTAAGGTAGTCAAGGGTAAGTTTCGTCTCGCAGTGCTGGTAGATCACGCTGACCTGTTGATATTCGTCAGGTTCCTGGATCGCGAATTCCGCTTCGTCGAATTGTAGTGACGCAGGGTTGAGCTCTTGCACGATGGTTTGGCTCTGCCAGTCAGGAGCATCCTGGATATTGACAGTTGCAGTGTCGTCCTGGAGTTGTGTCAACGCCGGACAAGAAGCTTCTCCAGCCTGAACATGGCCGATTATCAGCAGGATCATTCCCGCGCCGCCTCCAATGAAATATCGCATGTGCATGTCTCCAATTTAATTCTCGGCGACATCGTTACGGCTGTGTCCGGTGAGGGCTACTGTCAACCCTGACAATTTTTTATCTCGATTTGGAACTACCCATGGCGGGATCTGATTTTTTCGCGATAAACCTCAATTCTCAGCTTAGAAGGTGTTACCCAAGCCGGCCTTCGCTGCGCAGCGCAGCAATACGCCGATCTTTTTCGGCCCACAGCAAGTTGACCCAGTCCTGGACGTGCTGGCGAAACACGGGGTCGTTCTCGTAATCGCCCTGCCATAGCGTCGGGTCCAGTTCGCGGGTCTGGATGTCGATGATGACCTTGGGCACCGCCCCGCTGATCAAGTCCCAAAAACCTGGAATCCGCTCTTGCGGGTAGACCACTGTTACGTCCAGCACCGCGTCCAGTTGCTCGCCCATCGCCGCCAGCACGAATGCCACCCCGCCGGCCTTGGGCTTGAGCAGGTGAGCGAAGGGCGATTGCTGCGCCTGGCTTTTGGCCGTTGTGTAACGCGTGCCTTCAAGGTAGTTCACCACAGTGACCGGTTGGCGCTTGAACAGCTCACAGGCGGCCTTGGTGATTTCCAGATCGCGACCAGCCAGTTCCGGGTTCTTCGCCAGGAAGGCCTTGGTGTAGCGTTTCATGAAGGGGTAATCCAGCGCCCACCAGGCCAAGCCAAGGAAGGGCACCCAGATCAGTTCCTTCTTGAGGAAAAACTTGAAAAAAGGCGTGCGCCGGTTGAGGGCCTGGACCAGGGCGGGGATGTCCACCCAGGATTGGTGGTTGCTGATCACCAGGTAGGAGGTGTCGCCGCGCAGGCCTTCGCCACCGCGAATGTCCCAGCGAGTGGGGATGCACAGGGCAAAGATCAGTTTGTCGATTTCGGCCCAGGTCTCGGCGATCCACATGACCGCCAACGAGGCGTAGTCGCGAAAACGCCCGGGCAGGACCAGTTTCAAGAGCGCAAACACCATGAGCGGTCCGAACAGCACCAAGGTGTTGAGCAGCAGCAACAGGGTGACGAGACAGCCGGTGAGCAGGCGGCGCATAGATGACTCTTGCAAACGGGTGGGCGGGCCATGATAAGCAGCTTCGAGCGACAGGCCAAATCGCGATGTACGAATGTTTCACCTTTTGATCGATAGGCTGGTTTTCCCGTAGCCATCCCTGTCGAAGTTAACCGAACGAATTCACGGACCACGGTCTAAAATCCCACTCCCACAATGGAAGCCTCCTACATGAAATCCGTTCTAGCCCTGCTTTCCCTGGTGGCCCTTCCAGTACTGGCCGCCGAACCCACCTTGTACGGGCGCTATGAATACATAGCGCTGCCGGAAATGGGCGGCGAAGTGCTCAAGGCGAAAATGGACACCGGTGCGCTGACCGCTTCGCTGTCGGCCAAGGACATCGAGACGTTTACCCGTGACGGCGATGATTGGGTACGGTTTCGCCTGGCAACCAAAGATGCGAGCAACAAGATCTATGAGCATAAGATTGCCCGCATCAGCAAGATCAAGACCCGTTCAGAAGAGGACGAGGACGACGATGAAAAGATCGCCCCGAGTAAACGTCCGGTGGTGGAACTGGAAATGTGCCTGGGTAACGTCAAGCGCACCGTCGAGGTCAACCTGACCGACCGCAGCAGCTTCAACTACCCGCTACTGATCGGCGCCAAGGCCTTGCGCGAATTCAAGGCGGCGGTCAACCCGGCACGGCGGTTTACAGCGGATAAACCGGACTGTTGATTTGCGCGATTGACGTGCCCCGAGGCTTGGGGCACCGTTCCGGCAACTTTCCTGTCGGGCTCGGACGCCATGCCTCATATTCTGATTGTCGAAGACGAAGCCGCCATTGCCGATACGCTGGTATTTGCCCTGCAGGGCGAAGGCTTTGACACCACTTGGCTGAGCCTTGGCGCAGCTGCCCTCGAGCACCAGAAAAACACGCCGGCGGACCTGATCATTCTCGATGTAGGCTTGCCGGATATCAGTGGTTTTGAGACGTGTAAGAATCTCAGACGTTTCAGCGACGTCCCGGTCATCTTTCTTACAGCTCGGGACGGCGAGATTGATCGGGTGGTGGGCTTGGAGATTGGTGCCGACGACTACGTGGTCAAACCCTTCAGCCCTCGGGAAGTGGCCGCCAGGGTCCGCACCATCCTCAAGCGAGTGGCGCCGCGACCGATCGCCGAAACGGGGACAGCGTTGTTCCAGGTCGACCCTGATCGCATGCAGATCAACTATCGCGGCAAACCGCTGAACCTCACGCGCCACGAGTTTCGCTTGTTGCACTGTTTGCTGGACCAGCCCGAACGGGTCTTCAGCCGCGAACAGTTGCTCGATGCCCTAGGCGTGGCCAGCGACGCCGGTTACGAGCGCACGATCGACAGTCATATCAAGAGCCTACGTGCCAAACTGCGCCTGGTCCGGGCCGAGGCCGAGCCGATCCAGACTCATCGGGGGCTCGGCTACAGCTACAGCCCGGGGCACAGCTGATGTCACTGGGCATTCGTATCTTCCTTGCCTATGTGTTGTTTATTGGCTTGGCCGGGTATTTCGTGCTCAACACGGTCATGGAGGAAATCCGCCCCGGTGTGCGCCAGTCCACCGAGGAAACCCTGGTGGACACGGCCAACCTGATGGCTGAGATCCTGCGGGACGATTTCAAGGCCGGAACGCTTAGCCAGAACCGCTGGCCGCAACTGCTCAAATCCTATGGTGAGCGCCAGCCGGCCGCGACAATCTGGGGGCTGCCGAAAAACCAGGTCAGCCACCGCATCTACGTCACCGACGCCAACGGCATCGTGGTGCTCGATTCCAGCGGCGCGGCAGTGGGGCAGGACTATTCGCGCTGGAACGACGTCTACCTGACGCTGCGCGGTCACTATGGCGCCCGTTCGACCCGCAGCGATCCGGATGACCCGGCGTCTTCGGTGATGCACGTCGGGGCGCCGATCCGTGACAACGGCCGGATCATAGGCGTGGTGACGGTGGCCAAGCCCAATAGCTCCTTGCAGCCTTACGTCGACCGCACGGAACGGCGTTTGCTCGCCTACGGCGCCGGTCTGATCGGCCTTGGCCTGTTGCTCGGCGCCTTGCTGTCGTGGTGGCTCAGCGCGGCATTGCGGCGCTTGACGGCTTATGCCCAGGCGGTCAGCCAGGGCCGTCGGGTGGAGGTGCCGCACTATCGCGGCGGCGAGTTCGAACAATTGGCGGGGGCGGTGGAGCATATGCGCACCCAGCTTGAAGGCAAGGCGTATGTCGAGCGATACGTACATACCCTGACCCATGAACTCAAGAGTCCGCTGGCGGCGATTCGCGGCGCCGCCGAGCTGCTGCAGAGCGACATGCCGGCCGCCCAGCACCAGCGTTTCGTCAGCAACATCGACAGCGAAAGCGTGCGGATGCAGCAGTTGATCGAGCGTTTGCTCAACCTGGCCCAGGTCGAGCAGCGGCAAGGCCTGGAGGAGGTGGTAGCGGTGCCGGTGACGGCGTTGATGGATGAGTTGTTGCAAGCGCGTGGCGGCTGGATCGAAAGTCGCCAGTTAAAGATCGAGCAGCACATCGCTGCCGACCTGGCGCTGACCGGGGAGCCTTTTCTGTTGCGCCAGGCGTTGGGCAATCTGCTGGAAAATGCCCTGGACTTCACGCCTGTCGCGGGCCTGCTACGGCTCAGCGCCGAGCGTATCGGCAGCGCGGTCGAGATCCGCCTGTTCAACCAGGCCGAGCCAATTCCCGACTATGCGCTGCCCCGTTTGAGCGAACGTTTCTACTCCTTGCCTCGCCCGGACAGCGGCCGCAAGAGCACTGGCCTGGGGCTGAACTTCGTTGAGGAGGTGGTGCAGTTGCATGGCGGGGCGTTCAGCATAGGCAATGTCGAGGGAGGGGTGGAAGTGCTGCTGCGGTTGCCCTGAACCACTGTTGCTGATTTCCCACAGGTTCCCGGTCGCGATTCTCTACACAATCTCCACATTCGCCCCATAAACCCCCCACACGGCCACGCCAGACTCTCCCTCATTCGAACAGGGAGAGCCTCACATGAACCGCAGTCTCGCTATAAAACTGGGCATGATTGCCCTCTTGATCCTCTTGCTGATGATTCCGTTGTTGATGATCAGCGGCCTTATCGATGAGCGCCAAGAGCTGCGCGACGGGGTGCTGCAGGACATCGCCCGCAGTTCCAGCCACAGCCAGCAACTGATCGGGCCGATGATCGTCGTGCCGTTTCGCAAGGACGTGAAAGTCTGGAATACCAACGAAAAGACGGGCGTGCGTTTCCTGGAGACCGTCGAACGAAGTGGTGAGTTGTACTTTTTGCCGGAGCAATTCGAACTCGACGGCCAGGTGCGCACCGAAACCCGCGCCCGGGGTATCTACGAGGCGCGCTTGTTTCACGCTGACAATCGGATCGATGGGCGCTTCAAAGTGCCGGAGCGTTATGGCGTCGCCGCGAAGGATTTCGCCGACTATCGCTTTGACGAGCCGTACCTGAGCGTCGGTATCAGCGACATTCGCGGCATCGAGAATGCCTTGACCCTGACGTTGAACCAGCAGACCGTCGACTTCCTTCCCGGCTCGCGGCTTGGCTGGCTTGGGCAAGGCGTGCATGTACCGCTGCCCATGATCACCGCCCAAGGCAGCCCCGAGCTGACCTTCGGTTTCGACCTGCGCCTGCAAGGTACCGGTGAATTGCAGATCCTGCCGGTGGGCAAGTCCACCAAGGTGCACCTCTCCGCCGACTGGCCGCACCCCAGCTTTATCGGCAACTACCTGCCGGTCGATCGCGAGGTCAACGAGCAGGGCTTCAGTGCCGATTGGCAGACCTCGTTTTTCTCCACCAACCTCTTGGAAACATTGCAGGCATGCGAGCCCAGCGATGGCTGCGAAGCATTCCGCAGCCGTGCATTCGGCGTGAGTTTCGTCGATCCGGTGGACCAATACCTCAAGAGCGATCGGGCGATCAAATACGCGCTGCTGTTCATTGCGCTGACGTTCGCCGGGTTCTTCCTCTTCGAAGTGCTCAAGAGCCTGGCGGTGCACCCGGTCCAATACGCACTGGTGGGCGTGGCCCTGGCCTTCTTCTATCTATTGCTGTTGTCGCTTTCGGAACACATAGGCTTCACCCTGGCGTACCTGGTCTCGGCCAGTGCCTGCGTGGTGTTGATCGGCTTTTATGTCTGCCATGTGCTGCGCAGCGTCAGCCACGGCCTGGGTTTTTCAGCCGGGTTGGCGGGGTTGTACGGTTTGCTCTATGGGTTGCTAAGCGCTGAAGACTACGCGCTGTTGATGGGCTCGCTGCTGCTGTTCGGCCTGCTCGGTGTGTTCATGGTGTTGACCCGCAAGTTGGACTGGTACGGCGTGGGCGCGAAGCCTGTTGCGGCGATGAGCTTCGATCTGGGAGAGGTGAAATGAGTCGGTCGCTGGGGTTGCGGGAGGATCAGTGGTTGGGAGAGCTGCTGGTGAAGCGAATTGCTGGGTTGTTTCCGATGGATCCGGAGCGCGGCCTTCGCGAGCAGGCTCGCTCCCAAAGGGACCACACGATCAATGGGGGGCGAGCCTGCTGGCGAAAAAGTCGTGATATTCAGTAAAAATTAAACCCTGGGCACCGTCTCGAGCATCGAAGGCCGCAAGCTCACCTCGGCAAACCACGCCGCCAGCTGGGGATTGGACTTGCGCCATTCCAGGTCCGGATGGCGCAGGTCCAGGTAACCCAGGGCGCAGGCGACGCTGATGGAGGCGATGTCGAAATGACAGGCCAGTTCGGCAATCGCCTCGGCTTCGAGCAGGGCCACGGCGCGCCGAATCTTGTCCCGTTGCGCATCGAGCCATTCGGCCCAGTGTTTTTCCGTGGGGCGCAGCGCGGTCTCGTAGCGGATCATCACCGCCGCGTCCATGATCCCGTCGGCCAGGGAGGCCAAGGTCAAGCGCCGCCAGCGGGCCGCGCCCTCGCGGGGGATCAGCGGGTTGCCGACATGCTGGTGATCGAGGTAATCAAGGATGACGCGGCTGTCGTGGATCACCGTCCCGTTGGCCAGGCGCAGGGCCGGGATCTTGCTCAACGGGTTTTCTTCGATCAGCGCCCGGTCGGGCTTGACCGGCGTGAGTTGACTCAACTGCAACGCCACACGGTCCTGCTGGCCGGTTTCGTGCAGCAGCACCAGCACCTTGCGGACGAAGGGGGACGCGGGGTTGTGGAACAAGGTCATGCTGGGGCTGGACATGCAGAGATCCTCGATGGGGCGGGCTGGGGCTTAGCCTAGACAGTTGCACGGCGGCTGGCGAGTATCGATTGCTCCCACAGGTTTATTGCGCGCTGGAATTATCGGCGCTTGAACAAACCCCAGGTCCCCAGCACCGTCGGTACGCCCAAGCCCACCCAACTCACCGCATCCCACGCGCCATCGCCCAACAATGCTGAAAACAGCCCCGCCGCGCTCAAAGCGCCGATGACCACGGGGATACCAAACACCTTCCAGAAATTAGACTGCCGAGGCCTCACGCTTCGACCTCCGCGCCGACGATTGCGCGCTTGGCGGTCTTGCGCCGAACCACCCACAGATAAACACCACTGCCCAGGACGATGATGGTCAGGATGTCCAGGGTCGCCCAGAAGATCTGCATTGGCCGGCCACCGTAGTCGCCGAAATGCAAGGGCAGGGACAGGCTCATCATGTCCATGTACCAGGGCCGTTCGGCCACGGCGGTGACGTCCAGGGTGCTGGCGTCGATCAGTACAGGCGTCAGCAGATGAGAGGTCAGGTGAGCGCTGCCTTTCATGAACACGCTGTAATGGTGCTCGCTGGAAAACAGCGTGCCGGGGAAGGCGATGAAGCTCGGCTCCATGCCGGGAGCGACATCCTTGGCAATGTCCAGCAAGCGGGTTGCCGGGGCCAGCTCGGTCAATGGTGGCGCGTTGCGATAGGGCTCGACCATGGCGCTGAGGCTATCGTTGCGCCATGCGGCAATGATCAGGTCGGCGCAGGCGGCGATCACGCCAGTCACGCCGACGGTCAGCGCCCAGACCAGGGTGACCACACCGATCAGGTTGTGCAGGTCGAGCCAGCGCAGGCGCGTGGATTTGTCCTGGCGCACCGTGGCGAACTTCAAGCGGCGCATGAATGGCAAATACAGCACCACGCCGGAGACGATGGCGATCACGAACAGCAAACCCATGAACGCCAGCAGCAACTTGCCCGGCAAACCGGCGAACATGTCCACGTGCAGGCGCAGCATGACCATCATGAAACCGCCGTTGGCCGAGGGCATTTCCAGGGCTTCGCCCGTGCGTGCATCGAGCATGAACGTGTGGGAGGAGTTGGGTTCGGTGCCCGGCGTCGGCGCCATGATGGTGATGATGCCGTTGGGGTCGTCCTCGTCCCAGCCAAAATACTGGACCACCTCGCCCGGACGATGGGCCTTGGCTTTTTCCACCAGTTGTTGCAGGTCCAGCGGCGGCGTGCCGGCCGGCATCTCCCGCAGCTCTGGCGCATCGCCCAACAGGTGCTCGATCTCATGATGGAAAATCAACGGCAACCCGGTGATTGCCAACATCAGCAGGAACACCGTGCAGATCAGGCTGGTCCAGGTGTGGACGAAGGACCAGCGGCGGATGGTTTTGCTTTTCATGATCGATCCGAATGCTGAAGGGCGACGATGCTTGAGGTCGTTCAGCCAACCGTGAAACCTACGGGAGCCAGCTTGTGTGGGAGCGAGCTTGCTCGCGAAAGCGAAGTGTCAGTCAAGATCAACGCAGCTGACTCACCGCCATCGCGAGCAAGCTCGCTCCCACAAAGACTCGTCCCACAGGCATTTCATCTGACTGATTGAGCTCAGTTGCAGGTGCCCTCAAAGAGGTTTGCGCAAATGCTAACCGTTTACCATTTGTAATTCACGCTGGCGACGACGTTGCGTTGGTCGCCGTAGTAGCAATAGAAACCATCGCAGGTGGACAGGTAGTCCTTGTTGAAGATGTTTTTCGCGTCCACTGCCACCGTGACGCCCTTGAGCGTCTTGTTCAAACGGCCCAGGTCGTAGTGGGCCGAGGCGTCGTACACCGTGTAGGAGCCGACGTGACCCCAATCGGTGTTGGTGGTGTTGCCATAGGTGTCGCCGACATAACGCACGCCAGCCCCCACGCCGAACCCGTCCAGAGGGCCGTTATGCCAGGTGTAGTCGGCCCATGCGGTGGCCTGGTTACGCGGTACCTGGGCCATGCGCTTGCCTTCTTCGGCCGCGGCGCCCTTGGTGATTTCGCTGTCGTTGTAGGTGTAGGAACCGACCAGTTTCAGGTTGTCGGTGACGTCGCCGGACGCTTCCAGTTCCAGGCCACGCACGCGGACCTCGCCCACCTGCCGGGTGATGTTGTTCTCCGTGACGGAGTTGTTTTGCTGAGTCAGGTCGAACACCGCGGCGGTCAACAGGGTTTTGGTACCCGGTGGCTGATATTTGATGCCGACTTCGTACTGCTCGCCTTCAGTTGGTTTGAACGAGTCAGTGCTGTTGACGGCTGAGCCCGCCACGGCCTGGAACGACTGGGCGAAGGAAACGTACGGTGTCACGCCGTTATCGAACACATAGCTCAATGCGGCGTTGCCGCTGAATTTCTTGTCGCGCTGGGTGTTGGTCGCGTCGTTCTGGTTGTGGAAAACGGTGCCGGTGTGAATCCAGTCCTCACGGCCGCCAAGGGTCAGGCGCCAGTTGTCCAGAGCGATCTGGTCTTGGATGTACAGGCCAGTCTGGTGGGTTTTTTGGTTGTAGTGGTACATGTCGAAATACTGGACGTTGGAGAAGTCCTGTCCGTAAGTCGGGTTGTTGACGTTGCTGGTGGGCACACCACCAGAACCCCAGCGCCAGCGAGCGTTGCTATTGGAGCGCTGGTGGTCCAGGCCCAGCAGCAGCGTGTGGCTCAAGGCTGCGGTCTGGAAATCGGCCTGGAAATTGTTATCCACGGCGTATTGGCTGATGTCTTCATCAACAATACTTGCGCTGCGCCTGACGGTGCCATCGGCGCTCACGGATTCGTCCGGGCCATCTGGGAAAAAAGCCCCACCGGCGGAGATGCCCTGAAATTCCAGATCGCTCTTGGTATAGCGCAGATTCTGGCGGAACTGCCAGGTGTCGTTCAGGCGATGCTCGAAGTTGTAGCCCAGCGCATAGTAGGTGCGATCGTAGAACTCCCAGTCCGGATCACCCAGGTTCTTGTGATGAGAAATCTTGCCCGCCGGCGAGGCCAGCTTTGTGCCTTGCAGCGGCAGGAATTGCCCAGTGATACCCGTGTCATCGCGGGTGTATTGCGACAGGAAGGTCAGGCGAGTGTCGTCGTTGATATTCCACGTCAGGCTTGGAGCAATGTTGTAGCGTTTGTCCGGGATGTGGTCGACCTGGGAGTTGCTGTCGCGCACCGTGCCGCTGAGTCGGTACAGGAACTGGCCTTCGTCATCGACTTTGCCAGTGCTGTCGAAGTTGATCTGCTTGTGCTCGTAGCTGCCGGCCTGCAATTGGACTTCATTGCTGCTTTCAGCCTGTGGGCGGCGGCTGACCATGTCGAGCATGCCGCCGGGGGGCGTCTGGCCGTAGACCGAGGAAGCAGGGCCGCGAAGCACTGCGATGCGCTCAAGGTTCCAGGGTTCGATTTTCGTCGTGATGTAGTTGCCCTTGGGCAGCGGCAGGCCATCGAGGAATTGCGTTGGCACGAAACCGCGCACCAATAGCCAATCGTTACGCGAGTCCGAACCGTAGCCGCTGCTCTGCACGCCGGCGGTGTAGCGCAGCGCGTCATTGAGGTTGAGGACGGAGCGGTCTTCCATCTGCTGGCGCGTGACCACCGAGACCGAGCGTGGCAGCTCGACTATCGGGGTATCGGTCTTGGTGCCGGCGGCGGTGCGGGTCACAGCGTAGCCCTCGCTAGGCCCCCACGCCGTTTCGCTGATTCCCGCGCCGATCACGCTGGTTTCCGGCAGCACCATGACGCCTTCGGGCACGGCCACCAGGCTGTAAGTGCCGGCGCTGCTTTGTTCCAGTTGCAGGCCGGTACCGCGCAAGGCCTCGCGCAAGGCGCCGGTGGCGTCGAATTGGCCTTGAACCGGGGCCGAGGTCTTGCCCGACGCCAATGACGGGTTCAGGCTCAAGGCGAGACCGGCCTGGCTGGCGATCTGATTCAGGGTGCTGGCCAATGGCGCCGCGGGCAGATTGTAGGCACGAACGCCAGATGCCTGTTCGGCGGCGAGCAACGGGCCGCAGGCCAACGGGGTGCTCAAGGCAATGGCAACGGCCAATAGACTGGGGCGCAACAGGGTCTCAAACGGACGGGACATACGGCGGCTCCTGAATGGAAATATTTCTCAATTGCCTGTGTGCCGGATGAAAGTCGAAAAGTGATAGGGCTGGATGAAAATAATTTAGATTCAGATTGCGGCCGGTGGCTTTGTGGTGGGGCCAATGGCCTCATCGCGAGCAAGCTCGCTCCCACATGGGACTGAAGTGCAAACCCCTGTGGGAGCGAGCTTGCTCGCGATGAGGCCATCACTGGCAACAATACGCTTCAGCGCTTGGCTTCAGCCCTAGGCCCCACCACCACCCACCAACGCGTGTGATGCTCGATTTGCACCGGCAAGGTCGGCAGCAGGGCGGTCAGGGCCAGGTCGGTGTCGTGCAGCGGAAAGCTGCCGGTGATGCGCAAGTCCGCCACCTGGGGCTCGACGCCGAGATATCCACGCCGGTAACGCCCCAGCTCCCGGATCAAATCTTCAAGGCGCGCGTTGTCCACCACCAGCATCCCGCGGGTCCAGGCATCGGCCCCCGCGTTCAAGGCCACGGCCGGCCCGAGGCCATCCCGGTGCATCAGCACTTGCTGGCCTTCGCGCAGGATCTGTTCTCCTTCGCTGCGCTGCGGGTGCGCCGCCACCGCCGATTTCAACACACTCAAGCGTGTGCCCTGGTCTTCGAGCTTGACCAGAAAACGCGTGCCCAAGGCGCGCATGCTGCCTTCGCGAGTCTCGACGATGAACGGCCGCGGATCGTTGTGGCCGGTCTCCACGAGAATCTCGCCTTCCTGCAAAACGATAAGCCGCTGCTTGTCGTCGAAACGTACATCCAGCGCACTGTGGGTATTGAGGTTGACCACCGTGCCGTCCGCCAGGCGCAACGTGCGCTGTTCGCCCGTGGCGGTGCGCTGGTCGGCCAGCCAATAATCCAGCGGCAGGTAACGGTCGCCGGCGAACAGCGCCAGGCCGATGACCGCGACGACACTGGCCAGGCCACTGCCAACCTTGCGCACCCGTCGCCGGATGCTGGCCTTCGATTGCAGCAACGCGGCCCGGGCAGGTCCGCTGGCGATGCTGAAGCGTTGGTCAAGCATGCCGAGCTGTTGCCAGGCGCGGGCGTGCTCTTCATCGGCGGCGTGCCATTGAGCGAATGCTTCCCGCTCCTGGGGACTGCCGCAGCCAGAATCCAGGGACAGCTGCCAGGCAATGGCCGCATCGAGAACGCGCGCCGAGACCGGTTTGCCAAGGGCTGCGGTCATGTCGGCTCACCATAAAGCGCGATGTAGCATTGCCGCATGCCTTGGGCCAGGTATTGCCGTACCCGCGGGACCGAAACGCCAAGGCGCTCGGCGATCTCAGCGTGGCCGAGGCCGTCGAGGCGGTTGTAGAGGAATGCCGCCCGGGCCTTGCTGGATAATTTTCCAAGCAGGCGATCGATATTCTTCAGGTCTTCGAGAATCAGTTGTTGCTCTTCCGCCGACGGCTGCTCGCCTTTCGGGACCAGCATCAGTTCGGTCAGATAGGCCTGTTCGAGCGCAGCCCTACGGAAGTAGTCGAACAACAGCCCCTTGGCGATCGCCAGCAGGAACGCGCGCGGCTCGCGGGGCGCCTTCAACTCCTCGCGCCCCAGCAAGCGCACAAAGGTGTCCTGGCTCAGGTCCTCGGCCCGTTGCGCACAGGCCACGTTGCGTCGCAGCCACGCCAATAGCCAAGCGCGATGGTCGCGGTATAACGCACCAACCAGATCACTATGAGGACTGGGGACTGACGACACAGAGCATCACCGACGTTTTAAGTAACGAGAATTGTTCGCGATTGTGGCAGAGGCGGGGGAGGGAAAGCAATTGGCGCTGGTCGGAGCCCATAACTCGATAGTTCTGTGGGAGCGACCCTGCTCGCGATAACGGTGGGTCAGTGGCATTGAGGTTCACTGACACTGCGCCATCGCGAGCAAGCTTGCTCCCACAAAAGCTCCCGAGCGCTCGGGTCTTGGATTAAAGCGAAGGCGCCTGCTGCCGCCGTTTCCATTGTCCCAGGCGTTGCTGCAGGTCGAGCGGGCTGTGGATATCCTTCTGGCGGGCGCGGCTGAACAGGATCAGCGCCAGCTCCGCGGTGGCCAGGGCGTCGGCGCTGGCGTTGTGGCGATCGAAGACTTGCAACTTGAACCAGTCGATCCAGTCGTCCAGGCCTCCTTGGCGGATATGAGCCTGTGGGCAAAGCATCGGGGCCAGGTCCGCCACGTCGATGAAGGGATGCTGTAAGCGATAGCCCAGGTATTCCTTTAACGCTCGTCCGAGCATGTGGCTGTCGAAAGGCGCATGAAACGCCAGCAGTGGGCTGTCGCCGACGAACTCCATGAACGCCAGCAGCGCGTCGGCCGGGTCGCTGCCGGCGGCGATGGCGCTTGGCGCCAACCCGTGTATCAACACGCTTGGCCCGAGTTTTTGTTTGTCGCATTGCAACGTCCGCTCGAACTGCTGGCTGAAGTCGATGGCGCCGTCTTCTATCACCACCGCACCGATGGACAACACTTGGTCTTTGTTCAGGTTCAGGCCGGTGGTTTCCAGATCGACCACGACCCAACGCTGTTCCCGCAGGCTGCATTCAATCAGTTGTGCTGCCGCGGGCAGGGCTTCCAGGCGCTGTTGCAAATCCTGCGACAACGTCGGCTGGACCGGACGCAGCCAGGAAAACAGGCTCACAGCTGATACCTCAACGTCAGGCTGCTTTGCAGACGTTGGGCCTGGCGCAGGGATTCGCGCAGGATCCGCCGGTCCAGGTGGTTGAGGCTGTCTGGATCGACGCGGTTGGAGTAGGGAAGGTTCTCCCGGGTTTGCAATTGGTGTTGTTGCATCCGGGTCTGCTGAATGAAGTGATAGGCCTCTTCATAAGCGGCGCCATCAAGCGGCTCGATGACTTCCTTGACCACCAGTTGCCGCAAGCGCTCCAGGGTATTGTTGGCTTCGATGCCATTGGCCAAGGCCAGCAGTCGCGCGCCGTCGACGAAAGGCGTCAGCCCTTGTACCTTCAAGTCGAGGGTGGCTTTTTCGCCGTTCTTGCGGGTCAGCACAAAGTCCCTGAAGCGTCCAACAGGCGGCCGATGGCGAAGAGCGTTTTCGGCCATCATGCGCTGGAACAATCGGTTGTCGGCCACTTGATCGAGAATCTGCTGGCGCAGTTGCTCGCAGCTTTGTTCATCTCCCCAGACCACTCGCAGGTCGAAATAGATGCTTGAGCCCAGCAGGTTCTCCGGCGTCGCTTCGCGGATGAAGGCCGCGAAGCGACGCGCCCATTCCGCGCGGGACAGGCACAGCTCGGGGTTGCCGGCCATGATGTTGCCTTTGCACAAGGTAAAACCGCACAGCGCCAGACTCTGGTTGACCTGTTGGGCGATGGGCAACAGCAGGCCACGGATCTGCGCGGCGTGGGCGGCGTCCCGGGCTTCGAACAGGATGCCGTTGTCCTGGTCGGTATGAAGGGTCTGCTCGCGGCGGCCTTCGCTGCCGAAACACAGCCAACTGAAGGGCACGCCTGGGTCGCCTTTATCGGCCAGGGTCAGTTCGATGACCCGGCACACGGTGTGGTCGTTGAGCAAGGTGATGATATGGGTAATCTGGGTCGATGACGCGCCGTGGGCCAGCATGCGCTCCACCAGTTGGCCAATCTCTCCGCGCAGGGTGACCAGGTTTTCCACACGAGGGGCATTACGAATCGTGCGCGCCAGATGCACCAGGTCGACGCGTTGCAAGGAAAACAGATCCCGTTCCGACACCACGCCACACAGGCGATGCTCCTTGACCAGGCAGACATGGGCAATATGACGCTCGGTCATGGCAATGGCGGCATCGAAGGCGCTGTGCTCCGGTGACAGGAAAAACGGCGCCTGAGTCATGTGCATCGCAATCGACTCGGAAAAATCCCCGGTACCGTCGGCCACGACCTGACGCAGGTCGCGCAGGGTGAAAATGCCTACCGGCGCTTTCTGTTCGTTCACCACGACGATGCTGCCGACTTGTTGCTCATGCATGAGTTTGACGGCTTCGCGCAACGGTGTTTCAGGTGAACAACTGACCGGATGACGCATCGCCAGCTCGCCCAGGCGGGTGTTCAGCGAATATTGCGTGCCCAGCGTCTGGGCAGATTTTTGCTGCACTTGCTGGTTGACCAGGTCGAGCAGGCTGCTGACGCCGCGCAAGGCAAAGTCGCGAAACGGGCCGGACAAGGCAAACAGCTTGATGAACGCCAACTTGTTCAGTTGCAGACAGAACGTATCTTCACCGGCCCGATGCTCGGTGCGGGTAGCGCGCTCACCCAACAGGGCGGCGAGGGGGAAGCATTCGCCCGTGGTGATTTCAAAAGTGGTCTCGGTGCCGCCCTTCGCCGAATGGGGACGCTCGCCCACCACCCGGCCCTGCTTGACGATATAGAAGTGTTCCACCGGGCCGTCGGCCGGCTTGATGATCGTTTCGCCCGGCGCGTAGAAGCGCAGCAGGCATTGCTCCACCAGATAGGCCAGGTGGGCGTTTTCCATCTGGTTGAACGGGGGGAAGCGCTGGAGGAATTGCAACGTCCCCTGAATGTTCTGCAACACGGCGGTTTTCCCTGCCTGGATGAAGGCGTCCGCTTTTTTCATAACCATTGCGCAATCTTTTTCGAATTGTTGTGGTCGGATCTGTTCGCCATGGTCGGCCTCTGGACGTGGAGTGCCCATTGGACGTAAGTCTAGGTCGCCACGATAGAGCCGGAACTACGGAAATATCCCACGCCTCGCCTCGGAAAATTCTTCAGGGAAGACTCTTGGAAAAAAATCCGACGAAGTGCACATTGAAGCGCCGCAGAACGATGTCTGACCACTGTGCCAAGGGATCGATTCAAGGAACGTAGAGAGCACCATGTCCGACCACGATATTTTGAGTGACGCCGAGCGCGAGGCGCTGAGTGCCGTCATGCTGGAACCCGACCTGCCGCCGCAGCGTGTGTTGATCGTCGACGACGACAAGGACGCCCGCGAGCTGTTGTCGGAAATCCTGGCATTGGACGGCATCCACTGCATGACCGCCGCGAGTGGCGAAACCGCGCTCAAGATGCTGGAGACCAAGCCGTCCATCGGCCTTCTGATCACGGACCTGCGCATGGGCAATGTCGATGGCCTTGAACTGGTGCGCCTGGTGCGCGAGTCGGAGCGTGCGGCGCTGCCGATCATCATTGTGTCCGGCGACGCCGACGTGAAGGATGCCATCGAGGCGATGCACTTGAGCGTGGTGGATTTCCTGCTCAAGCCGATCGATACCGACAAGCTGCTGGGGCTGGTCAAGCATGAGTTGGGGATGGATCTCTAGACCGCTGTACTGGCTGGTTTTTTTGGCGAGGGAGCTTGCTCCCGCTCGACTGCGCAGCAGTCGCAAGTCCGCAGATTAAGGTTTCAAAATAGCTGAAAAGAAGGGCTGCTGCGCACCCCAGCGGGAGCAAGCGCCTTCGGCACAAAAGCAGTTAGGGATCGCAAATGAAAAAGCCCTGGTCTTTCGGCCAGGGCTTTTTCATTGCTCTACCGCTCAATCACAGCCCATTGGCGGCCTTGAACTCGCGTCGGCGACGGTGCAGCACCGGCTCGGTGTAGCCGTTTGGTTGCCGGGTGCCTTCGATCACCAGCTCGACCGCCGCCTGGAAGGCGATGTTGCTGTCGAAGTCCGGCGCCAGCGGGCGGTACAGCGGGTCGCTGGCGTTCTGGCGGTCCACGACCGGTGCCATGCGCTTGAGGCTTTCCATCACCTGCTCTTGCGTGACGATGCCGTGGCGCAACCAGTTGGCGATGTGCTGGCTGGAAATGCGCAGCGTCGCGCGGTCTTCCATCAGGCCGATGTCATTGATGTCCGGCACCTTGGAGCAGCCGACACCCTGGTCGATCCATCGCACCACGTAGCCAAGGATGCCCTGGGCGTTGTTGTCCAGTTCGTGTTTGATCTGCTCTGCCGTCCAGTTCGGGTTGACGGCCAGCGGGATGGTCAGGATGTCGTCAACCGAGGCGCGCGCACGCTTGGCCAGTTCGGCCTGGCGGGCGAACACGTCGACCTTGTGGTAGTGCAGCGCATGCAGCGCGGCGGCGGTCGGCGACGGAACCCAGGCGGTGTTGGCGCCGGCCATCGGGTGAGCGATCTTTTGTTCGAGCATCGCTGCCATCAGGTCCGGCATCGCCCACATGCCCTTGCCGATTTGCGCGCGGCCTTGCAAGCCGGTGCTCAAGCCGATATCGACGTTCCAGTTTTCATAGGCGCCGATCCACTTCTCGGCCTTCATGTCGGCCTTGCGCACCATCGGGCCGGCTTCCATGGAGGTGTGGATTTCGTCGCCGGTGCGGTCCAGGAAGCCGGTGTTGATGAACACCACGCGCTCGCTGGCAGCCTTGATGCAGGCCTTGAGGTTGACCGTGGTACGGCGCTCCTCGTCCATGATGCCGACCTTGAGCGTGTTGCGCGGCAGGTTCAACACGTCTTCGACGCGGCCGAACAGTTCGTTGGTGAACGCCACTTCTTCCGGGCCGTGCATCTTCGGCTTGACGATGTACACCGAACCGGTGCGGCTGTTGCGGCGCGAGGTGTTGCCGTTGAGGCTGTGGATCGCCGCGAGGCTGGTGACCAGCCCGTCGAGGATGCCTTCCGGCACTTCGTTGCCGTCCTTGTCCAGGATCGCGTCGATGGTCATCAGGTGACCGACGTTGCGCACGAACAGCAGCGAGCGACCGTGCAGCGTCAAGCCCGAACCGTCGACGGCGGTGTAGGCGCGGTCGGGGTTCATGGTGCGGGTGAAGGTCTGGCCGCCCTTGGCGACTTGCTCGGACAGGTCGCCTTTCATCAAGCCGAGCCAGTTGCGGTAGATCACCACTTTGTCATCGGCATCGACCGCGGCAACCGAGTCTTCGCAGTCCATGATGGTGGTCAGCGCGGCTTCCATCAGGATGTCTTTGACACCGGCGGCGTCGGTTTGGCCGACGGGGGTGCTGGCGTCGATCTGGATCTCGAAGTGCAGGCCGTTGTGTTTCAGCAGAACCGCGCTCGGCGCCGATATATCGCCTTGGAAACCGATCAGTTGGGCGTCGTCGCGCAGGCCGCTGTTGGCGCCGCCCTTGAGGGCCACCACCAGCTTGCCGTCGACGATTTTGTAGGCAGTGGAATCAACATGGGAGCCGGCCGCCAGGGGGGCCGCTTCGTCGAGAAATGCGCGGGCGAAGGCGATGACCTTGTCGCCGCGCACCTTGTTGTAGCCTTTGCCTTTTTCCGCGCCATCGGCTTCGCTGATGGCGTCGGTGCCGTACAACGCGTCGTACAACGAACCCCAGCGGGCGTTCGAGGCGTTGAGGGCGAAGCGGGCGTTCATCACCGGCACTACCAGTTGTGGGCCGGCCATGCGGGCGATTTCGTCATCGACGTTTTGAGTCGTGGCCTGGAAATCCGCCGCTTCTGGCAGCAGGTATCCAATGTCTTGCAGGAAGGCTTTGTAAGCCACGGCGTCGTGGGCCTGGCCGGCACGGGCCTGGTGCCAGGCGTCGATCCGTGCCTGGAAGTCGTCGCGTTTGGCGAGTAGGGCTTTGTTCTTCGGAGCCAGGTCATGGATGACCTTGTCGGCGCCGGCCCAGAATGCGTCGGCGGTGAGGCCGGTTCCGGGAATGGCTTCGTTATTAACGAAGTCGAACAGGACTTTGGCGACCTGCAGGCCACCGACTTGAACGTGTTCAGTCATTGCTTGCCTCACTCTGCTCAGCTATTTCGCTTTTCAGCTCTTCGATTTTGACAATGAAGCCTCGGGACATTTAAACCACAAACCCCTGAACCAGTACATGCCATCGCTGGCGGCTGGGTTGTTAAGCCTTGCTGGACGGGGCTTTCAGGGGTGCGACTGGCCTTAAGCAGACATCGGTACAACAGGATTGCCGCGATTATGTAGTGCTCGCTGGGGAATACTACATGATCATTTGCGCTTGTGAAAATTAGACTAATTGCGTCGTTCTGCGACCGACTAAAGCAGTACAGTCATTGCGCGGCATGGGATGTTCTCAAAAAACAGATAGATTGTTCCAGATAAATCTCAATAACTGTACACATTAACGAAAAATGCCCCGGCCGCGCTGTAGGCGGGCCTTGCCTATACTGTCTTCTCCATCCATAACAGGGCTGCGCCATGGACCATCTCGTCATTACTGTTTTCGCCCCGGACAAACCAGGGCAGGTCGAGCGAATCGCCCAATGCATCGCCGAACATGGCGGAAACTGGCTGGACAGCCGCATGTCCCACCTCGCCGGGCAGTTTGCCGGAATCCTGCGTCTCAGCGCCCCGGCCGAGTCCCATGAAGAGTTGATCGAAGCCTTGCAAGGCCTGTCGGCCCATGGCATTCGCGTGCTGATCGCCGAGAACGCGATCGAAGAATCCTGCACCTGGAAACCTATCGCGATGGAATTGGTGGGCAATGACCGTCCGGGTATCGTGCGCGACATCACTCGTCTGCTGAGCGAGCAGGGCGTGAACGTCGAGCGCTTGATCACCCAGGTGCGACCGGCACCGATGAGCAGCGAGTTGCTGTTTCATGCCGAGGCGATCCTTGGGGTGCCGTTGACCTTGTCGCTGGACACGCTGCAGGCATGCCTGGAAACCCTGGCCGATGAATTGATGGTTGAGTTGAAATTCAGCGACGAAACCTGACAGGTGTTATCCAAGGAAAAACTGCGCCTGCCTGTGGATAACCTGTAGAGACCTGGCGCCAGCCCAGGCCCGTCGGGCCTCAGCCAGCGATGATCAAAAAATCACCAGTTTTCAAGGGGTTGTGCACAAACGGCGGGGATCACGTTGTGGATAACCTTTGGAAGGATAAGCGCAGGCCACGCAAAACGTGGCCTGTAGAGGTGTGTGCGTTTTTTGATCAGCTGCGACGGCGCATGCCGATAACGGCATCGATGCTGTACACAGCCAAACCGGCCCAGATGAACAGGAACGCCATCAGCGTGCTGGAGGACAGGTGCTCGTCGAACAGCAGCACTGCGAGCAGCAGCACGAGGGTTGGGGCGATGTATTGCAGGAAACCCAGCGTGGTATAGGGCAGGTGTCGCGCCGCCGCGTTGAAGCACACCAATGGCACGAGCGTCACGGGGCCGGCCGCCACCAGCCACCACGCTTCGGACGTGGTCCAGAACGCGGCCTGGGCACTGGTGGCTGTCGGGTTGAACAACAGCCACGCGATGGCGATCGGCACCAGCATCCATGTTTCCACCACCAGCCCGGGCAAAGCCTTCACTGGTGCTTGCTTACGGATCAAGCCGTAGAAGCCAAAAGTCAGCGCCAGCACCAGCGATACCCACGGCAGGCTGCCCACCTGCCAGACCTGCTGGGCCACGCCAACCGCCGCCAGCCCTACGGCCACCCACTGCATGCGCCGCAGCCGCTCACCCAGGATCAACATGCCCAGCAACACGTTGACCAGCGGATTGATGTAGTAGCCAAGGCTGGCTTCAAGCATCCGACCATTATTCACAGCCCAGACATAGGTCAGCCAATTGGCCGCGATGAGCGTGCCGCTCAGGGCCAGAATAGCCAGCCGACGCGGATTGTCCCGCAACTCGCGCCACCAGCCAGGGTGTTTCCAGACCATCAGCAACGCCCCGCCGAACAAGGCCGACCAGAGTACTCGGTGGATGATGATTTCCACCGATGGGACGCTGGCGATGGCTTTGAAATAAATCGGGAACAGACCCCAGATGATGTAGGCGCTCAGGCCCAGGATGTACCCGCGACGCGGGTTGGCGGCTTGCATGCAGAATCCTTGCTTAGGCAGCTAACAAAAAATTGATTGTAAGGAGATTTGTCTGGTTGTGCAGCGAACCTTTCATTGCCGATCCCACAGGGATTTCCAGTGGCTTTGGGACCCAGCCCAATCAGAACAACTTCAGCGGCTCTTCATTGAGCGCCGCCAATTGCTCGCGCAATGCCAACACCTGGTCGCCCCAATAACGCTCACTGCCAAACCACGGGAAGCTTCGCGGAAACGCCGGATCATCCCAGCGGCGGGCCAGCCAGGCGCTGTAGTGCATCAGGCGCAGGGCACGCAGGGGTTCGATCAGTGCCAGTTCGCGCGGGTCGAAGTCATGGAATGCCTGATAGCCGTCCATTAATTCCGATAGCTGGCCCAGGCACTCCTGGCGATCCCCGGCGAGCATCATCCATAGATCCTGCACGGCCGGGCCCATGCGACAGTCATCCAGGTCGACGATGTGGAACACCTCGTCGCGGCACATCATGTTGCCGGGATGGCAATCGCCATGCATGCGGATGTTCTGATGGGGCGTGGCGGCGTAGACCTCTTCGACACGCTTGAGCAGATCCCTGGCCACCGACTCGTAGGCGGGTAGCAGGCTCGTGGGGACGAAACCACTTTGCAGTACCGTCTCCAGCGAGTCATGGCCGAAGTTCTTCACGCCCAGCGCTTCACGGTGCTCGAACGGGCGGGTGGCTCCGATCGCATGCAAGCGCCCGAGCAGTTGGCCCAGGCGATAGAGCTGATCGAGATTGCCCGGCTCCGGCGCTCGTCCACCTCGACGGGGAAACAGGGTGAAACGAAACCCTGCGTGCTCATGCAGGCTGGCGCCGTTGTGAATCAGCGGTGCCACCACCGGCACTTCGTGATCAGCCAGTTCGAAGGTGAAGCGGTGCTCTTCCAGGATGGCTTCGTTGGTCCAGCGCTGCGGACGATAAAACTTGGCGATCAGCGGTTCTGCATCTTCGATGCCCACTTGATAAACGCGGTTTTCGTAGCTGTTGAGGGCCAGCACCCGGGCATCACTGAGAAAGCCGATGCTTTCGACGGCATCCAGGACCAGGTCGGGCGTGAGGGTTTCAAACGGATGGGACATGCTGACTCCTGCGCAGCGGCAGGGCTGCCGCGTCCGGCCCAGCATGGTAGCGCAAAGCGGTCATGATGGGTCGGTAGGCATTGGGTCGCTCTTCGTGGCGAGGAAGCAAGCTCCCCCGCCAGGAAAGTGTCAGGCGCCGATGACGCCGCCGTCTTCGCGGGTAATCACCATCACCGAAGAGCGTGGCTTGCCGTTGGGCAGATGCTCGGGGAACGTCGAGCCGCCGTTTTCGCCTGGATGCTGGATGCCGACGAATATGGCCTTGTAGTCCGGGGCGAAACTGATCCCGGTGACTTCACAGCCCACCGGTCCGACCATGAAGCGGCGAATCTCACCGCTGTTGGGGTCGGCGCACAGCATCTGGTTGTTGCCCATTCCCGCAAAGTCCCCCGTGTTGCTGGAGTCGCCGTCGGTCTGGATCCACAGCCGCCCGCTCTTGTCGAAACCCAGGCCGTCAGGGCTGTTGAACATGTTTTGCGCGTTGACGTTGGACGATCCGGCCTTGGGCGTGCCGGCGTGTACCGTCGGGTTGCCGGCGACCACGAACAGGTCCCAGTCGAAGGTGTTGGCGGCGTGATCGTCGCGGTCGGTGCGCCAGCGCAGGATCTGCCCGTAGACGTTTTTCGCCCGGGGGTTGGGCCCGTCCACCGGCTGGCCGTCTTCGCCGCGCTTGGCGTTGTTGGTCAAGGTGCAATAGACCTGGCCGTCCTTGGGGCTTACCACGATCCACTCTGGGCGGTCCATGCGAGTGGCGCCAACGACGCTGGCGGCCAGTCGCGCATGGATCAGGACTTCGGCCTGGTCATTGAAGCCTTTTGCCGCGTCGAGGCCATTTTTGCCATGGGTCAGCTCGATCCACTGGCCTTTGCCTTTGGGATGGTCCGGATTGCCGTCGCCTGCGTCGAAGCGCGCCACGTACAAGGTGCCGTGGTCGAGCAGGTCGCGGTTGGCCTTGGCATTGCGGTGATCTATACGATCACGGCTAACGAATTTGTAGATGAATTCGCCACGCTCGTCGTCGCCCATGTACACCACCGCGCGACCGTCATCGGTCTGCGCCAGGGCGGCGTTTTCGTGTTTGAAGCGACCCAGGGCGGTGCGTTTCACCGGGGTGGATTTTGGATCGAACGGATCGATTTCCACCACCCAGCCGTGGCGATTGAGTTCGTTGGGGTTCTTCGCCAGATCGAAGCGAGGGTCGTGCAGGTGCCAGTTGATTTCGCGGCTGGTGACGGTAGCGCCGTAGCGCTTTTGACCGTCATCGAATTTCAGGTCGGGCTGGCTGCTGCCAAAGCAGTCGGTGAAGTTTTCTTCGCAGGTCAGGTAAGTGCCCCATGGCGTCATGCCGTTGGCGCAGTTCTGGAAGGTCCCCAGCACATTCTTGCCGCTCTTGTCGGCGAGGGTTTTCACCCAGTCGTGACCGGCAGCCGGGCCGCTCAGGCGAATCGGCGTGTTGCCATGAATCCTGCGGTTGTAGCGCGAGTCCTGGACGAACTGCCATTGGCCTTGACGACGCTCGATCTCGATCACCGACACGCCTTCGCTGGCCTGGGCCTTGTGCACTTCTTCGGCCGACTGCGGTTGGCCGCCGTGGGGGAAGAGGTAGCGGTAGTTGGTGTACTCATTGTTGATCGCCATCAGCGCCCGGTTTTCGTCGCCAGGGAACGGGAACAGGCTCATGCCGTCGTTGTTGTCGCCAAACTGCACTTCCTGGGCGCGGGCGGTGCCGTTGCCGCTGGGGTCGAAAGCCGGGGCGTTTTTCTGTAGCGGCTGGCCCCAACTGATCAACACCGAGGCCTTGTAGCCTGGTGGGAGGGTAATGGTGTCGGTCGTCGCGGCGGCAATGCTGTCGAAGCCCAGCATGCTTTTGTTGCCTTCGCTCACGGCGGCGGCCATGACGCTGCGGCTCAGCAGGTTGCCGCCCAGGAACATCGCCGCGCCGCACAGGGCACCCGCGCCGATGAAACGTCGACGGCTCAGGCCGACGATCTTTTCCAGATCGGTGGATTGGTTTTCTTCTAATAGGCTCATCATCGGGCTCCCTGCTGGTTTTGGCAGCCACCTTAAAGCGGGTCGATGACGATTTTGTTGCAGCGCTTTATAGGGGCGTGCCCAGCAGTACATTTGTCGAAGAAAACCGCACCTGCACCGGCGAATCGCAGGCCAGGTTGCGTTCGCCCAATTGAGACGGGGCGGCGAGGGCGCAAAGGGTCTGGCCGTTGGGCAGACCGATACGCACTTCGCTGGGGCCGTCTTCGGCGATGGCGATGTGTTCGATGATGCCGTGGAGCGTATTGGTCGACGGATCCTCCGGCTGATCGGAGGGGTACAGTTCCAGCCAGCCGGCCTTGATCAGCGCGACGACTTCGGTGCCGGTCTCCAGCTCCAACCGCTGCGTACTGTCATGAGTGATCTGCGCTTCGATGACCAGCCCGCGGGCCAGTTCAAGGCGAACACGATCGTTGTGGCCCTGGGCGGTGATATCGAGGACCTTGCCATGCAATTGGTTTCGGGCGCTGGTGCGCAGCATCAGGCGACCGAGCAAGCCCAGGTCGCCTGCGTCCTCGCTCGCTTCCAGAAGCTGCGCCTGCAAGGTTTGCAGGCGCTGGTAAAGACGCAGCACGCGCTGGCCTTCCTCCGACAGCTTTGCACCGCCTCCGCCCTTGCCACCAACGCTGCGCTCGACCAGTGGCCGGTCGGCCAGGTTATTCAACTCATCGATCGCGTCCCATGCCGCTTTGTAGCTCAGCCCGGCGCTCTTGGCCGCCCGAGTGATCGAGCCCTGCTCGGCGATGTGCTGCAACAGCGCGATGCGTTGTGGTCGGCGGACGATGTGTTGGGTCAGGAGCGTAGGCAATGACATGACGGAAACTGCGCGGGATCGAAGCAAGGACGTTGGCGCCTCGGCGCCCGCGCGTCAAGCCGGGTCGCCGGGTTTCGGCGTGCGAGCCAGGCAATACACATCGACCCGGGCGGCGCCGGCTTCGAGTAGCAGATGCGCAAGCGTCTGGGCCGTCGCGCCTGTGGTGAGCACATCGTCCACCAGCGCCAGGTGACGGTTTGCCAAGGTTGCGTCGGGCGTCAGGGCGAAGGCATGGCGCAGGTTTCGACGTCTTGCCGGGGCGTCGAGGGCTTGTTGTGCAGGCGTGTCCTGGATGCGCTGCAACAGGTTTTCTTCGCAAGGGATGTGCAGCGGCCCGCTGAGCCAGCGGGCCAGCAATGTCGCCTGGTTGAACCCGCGTTGGCGCAGTCGACGAGCCGCCAGCGGTACCGGCACCAGCGCATCGGGTCGCTCCAGCCCTTCATCGAAATGATGTTGGACCGACTGCGCCAACAGTTCGCCAAGCAAACGGCCAAGCGGCCACTTGGCCTGATGCTTGAAGCGGGTGACCAGCGTGTCCACGGGAAAGTCATAGACCCATGGCGCCACGACCCGTTCGAAGGCCGGCGGTCGCGTGGCGCATTGTCCACAGCGGAGCCCGGCCATCGGCAGCGGAAGCGCACAGACGCTGCATTGATCGCCGAGCCAGGGCAACTCGCTTTCGCACGGCGTGCAGATGGGTTGCGGTGTGTCGGTGGATTCGCCGCACAGCAGACAGGTCTGTTTGTTTTTTAACCAGATGTAAACCGGTGTTGTGTGTCGTGGTTGACAGCGCATGACTCTTCCTTAAATATGCCGAACATCCGTGTCGCGCCTGTGGGTATTCGATTTCCCCCGGGCGCCAGCCAAGCATAATCAAGGAAATGCCCATGAGCGCCAGCACCACTGCCAACCTGCGTCATGACTGGTCTTTGGCCGAAGTCAAAGCACTCTTTGTCCAGCCATTCAATGATCTGTTGTTCCAGGCGCAGACCGTGCACCGCGCGCACTTCGACGCCAACCGCGTCCAGGTTTCCACGCTGCTGTCGATCAAAACCGGCGCTTGCCCGGAAGATTGCAAATATTGTCCGCAGTCCGGCCACTACAACACCGGGCTGGAAAAAGAGAAATTGCTCGAAGTGCAGAAGGTCCTCGAAGAGGCGGCGCGCGCCAAGGCCATCGGTTCGACCCGATTCTGCATGGGCGCGGCGTGGAAGCATCCGTCGGCCAAGGACATGCCTTACGTGCTGGAGATGGTCAAGGGCGTGAAGGCCATGGGGCTGGAAACCTGCATGACCCTCGGACGCCTCGACCAGGAGCAGACCGAAGCGCTGGCCCAGGCTGGCCTGGATTACTACAACCACAACCTGGACACCTCGCCTGAGTTCTACGGCAGCATCATCACCACCCGCACCTACAGCGAGCGCCTGCAGACCCTGGCCTATGTACGGGATTCGGGGATGAAAATCTGCTCCGGCGGCATCCTGGGCATGGGCGAATCCCTGGACGACCGTGCCAACCTGCTGATCCAACTGGCAAACCTGCCGGAGCACCCGGAATCGGTGCCGATCAACATGCTGGTCAAGGTCGCCGGCACGCCGCTGGAAAATGCCGAGGACGTCGATCCGTTCGATTTCATCCGCATGCTCGCCGTGGCGCGGATCATGATGCCCCAATCCCATGTACGTCTTTCCGCCGGCCGTGAAGCGATGAACGAGCAAATGCAGGCCCTGGCATTTTTTGCCGGCGCCAACTCGATTTTCTATGGCGACAAGCTGTTGACGACCGCCAACCCGCAAGCCGATAAGGATATGCAGTTGTTCGCACGCCTGGGCATCCAACCCGAAGCCCGCGAAGAACACGCTGACGAAGTGCACCAGGCGGCCATTGAACAGGCATTGGTGGAGCAGAAGAGCAGCGAGCAGTTTTATAACGCCGCTGTTTGATCGCTCGGCAATTCCCCTGATTGGAAGCAGGACACTGTGGGAACGAGCCTGCTCGCGATAGCGATGCAACATTCAACATTCATGTCGACTGGTACACCGCAATCGCGAGCAGGCTCGCTACCAAAAAGGTCCTGGGCCAATCCATAGACAGTTGAGGCCTGCATGCCCTTCGATCTCGCCGCACGCCTGGCTGCCCGTCGTGCCGAAAATCTATATCGCCAGCGACCGCTGCTCGAGAGCCCCCAGGGCCCGGAAGTCGTAGTGGACGGCCAGCCGTTGTTGGCGTTCTGCAACAACGACTACCTGGGCCTGGCCAATCACCCGCAAGTGATCGAGGCCTGGCGCGACGGCGCAGCGCGCTGGGGCGTCGGCGGTGGAGCGTCCCACCTGGTGGTCGGCCACAGCGCGCCTCACCACGCCTTGGAAGAAGCCCTGGCCGAGCTGACCGGCCGGCCGCGGGCGTTGCTGTTCACCACCGGCTACATGGCCAACCTTGGCGCGGTCACTGCCTTGGTGGGGCAGGGCGACACCGTGCTGGAGGATCGCCTCAACCACGCCTCGTTGCTCGATGCCGGGCTGTTATCCGGCGCGCGCTTCAATCGTTATCTGCACAACGATGCCCGAAGCCTGGCCCAGCGTTTGGAGAAAGCCATTGGCAACACGCTGGTGGTGACCGATGGTGTTTTCAGCATGGACGGGGATGTCGCGGATTTGCCGGCGCTCGCCCGCGAAGCCAAGACCAAGGGCGCCTGGCTGATGGTGGATGATGCCCACGGCTTCGGCACGCTGGGCGGTACCGGCGGCGGTGTCGTCGAACATTTCGGCATGAGCCAGGAAGACGTGCCCGTGCTGGTCGGCACGCTGGGCAAGGCGTTTGGCACCGCCGGCGCCTTTGTGGCGGGCAGTGAGGAACTGATCGAAAGCCTGGTCCAGTTCGCCCGGCCCTACATCTACACCACCAGCCAGCCACCCGCTTTGGCCTGCGCCACGCTCAGGAGCCTTGAACTGCTGCGCAGTGAGCATTGGCGGCGAGAACATCTGAGGCAGTTGATCAGCCAGTTCCGCCAGGGTGCCGAGCAGATCGGCTTGCGCTTGATGGACAGTTTCACCCCGATCCAACCCATCCTGATCGGTGATGCGGGGCGGGCGATGGAGCTGTCCCGGATGCTGCGCGAGCGCGGGCTGATGGTAACGGCGATCCGGCCGCCCACCGTGCCGGCCGGTAGCGCCCGCCTGCGGGTCACCTTGACCGCCGCCCACAGCGAGGCCCAGGTCCAGCTATTGTTGGATGCATTGGCCGATTGTTATGCAAGGCTGGGACCGGAGCCAAACCATGCGTGATCGATTGATCTTGTTGCCAGGATGGGGCCTGGGTACTTCGCCCCTCGAACCGTTGGCCGCTGCGCTGCGAGGGCTCGATGAGCACTTGCAGGTGGAAATCGAACCCTTGCCCGCTTTGGCGTCGAGTGCGCTCGATGATTGGCTCGATGAGTTGGATGCTGCGTTGCCCCAGGATGCCTGGCTGGGAGGCTGGTCCCTGGGCGGCATGTTGGCCGCGGAACTGGCCGCGCGCCGGGGCGAGCGCTGCTGCGGCTTGCTGACCTTGGCCAGTAATGTGTCTTTCGTGGCCCATGAACAATGGCCGGGGGCGATGGCCCCAGAAATATTCGATGGGTTTCTTGCCGGGTGTGTTGCCGATCCGCGCCAGACGCTCAAGCGCTTCAGTTTGCTGTGCGCCCAAGGGTGCGACGACCCACGCGGGTTGTCGCGATTGCTGCTCGGCGGTGCACCGAACACCGCGCCTGACGTGTTGATGGCCGGGCTCGAATTATTGGCGCAACTCGATACCCGGGCTGCGTTGCAGGGCTTTCGCGGTCCTCAGCTGCATTTGTTTGCCGGGCTCGATGCCTTGGTGCCGGCCGAAGCGGCGGGCGAGTTGCTGGCGTTGCTGCCGGATGTCGAAATCGGCCTGATTGAACAGGCCGGCCACGGATTTCTGCTGGAGGATCCCCACGGCGTGGCGGGGGCGATCCAGGCTTTCTTGCATGAGTCCGGTGATGACTGACTTATCCGTTGTGAAGCTACCGGGTGCTTTGCCTGATAAACGTCAGGTAGCGGCCTCGTTTTCCCGGGCGGCGGCCAGTTATGACAGTGTTGCCGAGCTACAGCGCGATGTAGGCGGGCAATTGCTCGGGCGCTTGCCTTCGTCGCTCGATCCACAGCGCTGGTTGGACCTGGGCTGCGGCACGGGCTATTTCACCCGAGCGCTGGGCGCGCGGTTCGGCGAGGATGCGGGCCTGGCGCTGGATATCGCCGAGGGGATGCTCATCCATGCCCGCCCGCAGGGCGGTGCTGCGCATTTTATCGCTGGGGATGCGGAGCGTTTGCCTTTGCACTCGGCGAGCTGCGACTTGGTTTTTTCCAGCCTCGCGGTGCAGTGGTGCGATGATTTCGCCTCGGTGTTGCGCGAGGCCCATCGTGTTTTGAGGCCGGGTGGACTGTTTGCCTTTACTAGTCTGTGTGTCGGCACGTTGTACGAACTGCGCGACAGTTGGCGTCAGGTGGATGGCTTGGTACACGTCAACCGTTTCCGTGATTTCGAGACTTATCGACAGTTATGCGCAAGCAGTGGTTTGAACGTCCTAAGTCTGGAAAATCAGCCCCACGTCTTGCATTACCCGGATGTACGTAGCCTGACCCACGAATTGAAAGCATTGGGCGCCCATAATCTGAATCCCGGCCGTCCCGGTGGGTTGACGGGCAGGGCACGGATCCTGGCGCTGGTTGAAGCCTATGAACAGTTTCGCCAGGTCCAGGGCCTGCCCGCGACTTACCAGGCGGTCTACGCCGTGTTGGAGAAACCGCTATGAGCCAGGCTTATTTCATCACCGGCACCGATACCGATGTGGGCAAGACCACCGTGGCGGCGGGCCTGCTGCACGCGGCGCGCCAGGCCGGCATGAGCACGGCCGCCGGAAAACCGGTGGCTTCCGGTTGCGACGTGACGCCCAAAGGGCTGCGCAACGCCGATGCCTTGGCCTTGTTGGCCGAATGCTCGGTGCCGTTGAGTTATGCACAGGTCAATCCGGTGGCGTTCGAACCAGCCATTGCGCCGCACCTCGCCGCCCGGGAGGCGGGCGTCGCGCTCACGGTGCAGTCGCTGCTGGGGCCGATGCGTGAAGTGCTGGCGCTGGGCGCCGATTTCACCCTGATCGAGGGCGCGGGCGGTTGGCGCGTGCCGCTGGCCGGCCAGGACAATCTGTCCGACCTGGCGATTGCGCTGGGCTTGCCCGTCATCCTGGTGGTGGGCGTGCGCCTGGGCTGCATCAGCCACGCCTTGTTGACCGCCGAAGCAATCGCCCGCGACGGCTTGCAACTGGCCGGATGGGTGGCGAACATCATCGATCCGGCCACCTCACGCCTGGAAGAAAACCTGGCAACCCTGGCCGAGCGCCTCCCGGCGCCTTGCCTGGGCAGGGTGGCGCGGATCCAGAGCGTAACCGCCGAGGCTGTGGCCGGGCACCTGCAGATGGACCTGTTGGACTGACGACTTGCCAAGGTTTTGCCTATGACAAGGCACTGTGCCATTAGTGTTTTTGTCGGGCCTTTTGCCAAGCCTTCTGGTTCAATGCCAGTGCCGACCCTTTCAAGAAAACGAGCCCCGCCATGGAAATCTCAGGAAATACCGCGTTCTACGCCGGTCTGAGCACGATTCAGACAGGGCAGAACCGTGTCGACCAGGCTTCCAGCCAGATCGCCAACAACACGATCGAGCGTTCGGTCACCAGCCAATCCTCCGAAGTCCAGGTCGATCGCCTGCGCTCGGTGGATCGCAGCCGGCAATCGGACCTGGCCAGCAACATGGTGGACATGGCCCAAGGCAAGTTCCAGGTCCAATTGGGCGTGAACGTCGCCAAGGCTTCCGACGAAATGCTCGGCACTTTGATCAACACATTTGCCTGATCCGACCCGACACGGACTTTGAAAACGCCGCGATAATCGCGGCGTTTTTGTCTCTAACTCCTTCTCCCTCAACTAATCTTTCCCTGCGCGTCCTGCGCACAATTCATAGCGATGGATTTCTCTCGTCCCGAACGCCTGCTAATCGATGACGAATGGCAAAAGATCGATGCTTGACAAGTTTTGGGCGTAAACGTATGTTTCAAACAACTGTTTGACCGCTACAACAAATCCGCGCGGTCGTTCATCCCCGGTTACATCAGCAGAGGTTTATCGCTATGCCTGACTACAAGGCCCCCTTGCGTGATATTCGCTTCGTTCGTGACGAACTGCTCGGCTACGAAGCGCATTATCAGAGCCTTCCGGCTTGCCAGGACGCAACTCCAGACATGGTTGACGCCATTCTCGAAGAAGGCGCCAAGTTTTGTGAGCAGGTGCTGGCACCGCTGAACCGCGTGGGTGACCTTGAGGGTTGCACCTGGAGCGAGTCCGGCGTGAAAACTCCGACCGGCTTCAAGGAAGCCTACAAGCAGTTCGTCGAAGGCGGCTGGCCAAGCCTGGCCCATGACGTCGAGCACGGCGGCCAAGGCCTGCCGGAGTCCCTGGGCCTGGCGGTCAGCGAGATGGTCGGTGAAGCCAACTGGTCGTGGGGCATGTACCCAGGCTTGTCCCATGGCGCGATGAACACCATTTCCGAACACGGCACGCCCGAGCAGCAAGAGGCGTACCTGACCAAGCTGGTGTCCGGCGAATGGACCGGCACCATGTGCCTGACCGAACCTCACTGCGGCACCGACCTGGGTATGCTGCGCACCAAGGCCGAACCTCAGGCCGACGGTTCCTACAAAGTGACCGGCACCAAGATTTTCATCTCGGCTGGCGAACACGACATGGCCGACAACATTGTCCACATCGTGCTGGCACGCCTGCCGGATGCACCCGCCGGCACCAAGGGCATCTCGCTGTTCATCGTTCCAAAATTCCTGCCGAACGCCGACGGCACCGTCGGCCAGCGCAACGCCGTGAGCTGTGGTTCCCTGGAACACAAGATGGGCATCCACGGCAACGCCACCTGCGTGATGAACTTCGACGCGGCCACCGGTTTCCTGATCGGCCCGGCGAACAAGGGCCTGAACTGCATGTTCACCTTCATGAACACCGCACGCCTGGGCACTGCGCTGCAAGGCCTGGCCCACGCCGAGATCGGCTTCCAGGGCGGCCTGAAATATGCCCGTGATCGCCTGCAAATGCGTTCTTTGACCGGCCCGAAAGCGCCAGACAAGGCCGCCGACCCGATCATCGTGCACCCTGACGTGCGCCGCATGCTGTTGACTATGAAGGCCTTCGCCGAGGGCAACCGGGCGATGGTGTACTTCACCGCCAAGCAGGTGGATATCGTCAAGTACGGCGTGGATGAAGAAGAGAAGAAGAAAGCCGATGCGCTGCTGGCGTTCATGACGCCGATCGCCAAGGCCTTCATGACCGAAGTCGGCTTCGAATCGGCCAACCATGGCGTGCAGATCTACGGCGGCCACGGCTTCATCGCCGAGTGGGGCATGGAGCAGAACGTTCGCGACAGCCGCATCTCGATGCTGTACGAAGGCACCACCGGCATTCAGGCGCTCGACCTGCTGGGCCGTAAAGTCCTGATGACCCAGGGCGAAGCGCTCAAGGGCTTCACCAAGATCGTCCACAAGTTCTGCCAGGGCAACGAAGGCAACGAAGCGGTCAAGGAGTTCGTCGAACCCCTGGCTGCGCTGAACAAAGAATGGGGCGAGCTGACCATGAAGGTTGGCATGGCGGCCATGAAGGATCGCGAAGAAGTCGGCGCGGCCTCGGTGGATTACCTGATGTACTCCGGTTACGCCTGCCTGGCCTATTTCTGGGCCGACATGGCGCGTCTGGCAGCGGAAAAACTCGCAGCCGGCACCACCGAAGAAGCGTTCTACACCGCCAAGCTGCAGACCGCGCGCTTCTACTTCCAGCGCATCCTGCCGCGTACCCGCACCCATGTTGCGGCCATGTTGTCGGGCGCCAACAACCTGATGGACATGAAAGAAGAAGATTTCGCGCTGGGCTACTAAGCCTTAGGCGATTCTCCACAAGCCGCTGCTTCTTCGGGAGTAGCGGCTTTTTCATGCCTGCCATAACCCCAATCAAGGCCTTCGACGAACCCGTGGCGAGGGAGCTTGCTCCCGCTGGGCTGCGAAGCGGCCCCAAACCTGCCGAATGCGAGCATCAGACACACCGCACCCGCCGGTTTACGACTGCTTCGCAGCCGAGCGGGAGCAAGCTCTCTCGCCACGGGGATTTATAGCGATCCTGAAACAATATTCATCCAACAAAGCCTTAAGAAAACTCCGGCCTCTGCCGTTACAGCGATGGCAGTGTGACATCGGTCACACAGCGCAGGCACAATGCCATCCTTGATCAGCCGGGTCGGAGCTTACCCTTGCCGCGTTCTTCCGCTGTACGTCTCAGCCATTTCCTACCGTCACTGTTGCTGTTGTTGGCAGGGCTCGCGGCTGCCTACGTCAAGGATCTCAACGTATTCTTTACCTCCCTGTTCAATGTGCTTCCTACATTGGTATTGCTACTGGGGGGCGCGTATTGCTCCGTTTACCGGCGCCAGCGTGAGCTGTTTCTGATGGTCACGGTGTACATCGCCTACTTCCTGCTGGACACCCAAACCGATTTCTACCGCGATAACGGTAAGGTGCGTGAAGACGCGGCGGTGGTGTTCCATCTCGTCTGCTTGTTGCTGCCGCTGTTGTTCGGGCTGTTCGCGGCGTGGCAGGAGCGCACCCATCTGTTCCAGGACATGGTGGCGCGGTTCGCGGTGTTGCTGGTTTTCGGCAGCGTGGCGCTGGCCCTGGAGCAAAGTTTCCCCCAGGCCTTGTTGTTGTGGCTTTCGGAGATCCGCTGGCCCGCGTTGCACGGCGCCTGGATGAGCCTGATCCAATTGTCCTACCCTATGTTCGCCGCCGCGTTCCTGCTGCTGGCCTGGCAATACTGGCGTAACCCCCGGCCTCTGCACGCGGCGCAACTGGTGGGGCTGCTGGGATTGTTCTGGATGCTGCCGAAAACCTTCATCTTGCCGTTCACCCTGAACATCATGTGCAGCCAGGTGATGCTGATGATTGCCGCCGCGGTCGCCCACGAGGCGTATCAAATGGCGTTCCGCGACGAGCTCACCGGCCTGCCGGGACGTCGTGCCTTGAATGAGCGCATGCAGCGCCTGGGGCGCAATTACGTATTGGCGATGAGCGACGTGGACCATTTCAAGAAGTTCAACGACACCCACGGCCACGACGTCGGCGATCAAGTGCTGCGCCTGGTGGCCAGCAAGCTGTCGAAAATCGGCGGGGGCGGTAGGGCTTATCGCTATGGTGGTGAGGAATTTGCGCTGGTGTTCGCCGGTAAAACCATTGATGAGTGCATGCCCCATCTGGAAGTCATCCGTCAGTCCATAGAGACCTACGCTATTCAATTGCGTAATTCCGACAGTCGCCCCCAGGACGATCAGCAAGGGCGCCAGCGTCGCTCGGGCGCTGGCGCCTCCAGCGTATCGGTAACCGTCAGCATCGGCGTGGCCGAGCGAATCGAGCAGCGTACGCCCGAAGAGGTGCTCAAATCGGCGGACCAGGCGCTGTATAACGCCAAGGGCGCGGGGCGAAACTGTGTGGTCGCCTTCGGGCAGAGTCGTCGTGGTGCGGTGCGCATGGAGGCCGCCGCGGGTTGAGTGATGATGGCGCATTCAGCGTCTGGACTGTGATTGTGGGCCCCGGTGGCCGGCAGTAGGTTTAAACGATCTGCTACCGGAGAAAACCACCATGCCCGAGTACAAAGCTCCCCTGCGCGACATGCGCTTTCTGATCGACCACGTCTTCGATTTCCATGGCCGCTATGCCGAACTGGGTGCCAGCGATGCCAGCCCGGACATGGTCAGCGCCATCCTCGAGGAAGGTGCTCGGTTCTGTGAGAATGTGCTGGCGCCGCTCAATCGTCCAGGTGACGAGGAGGGCTGCCATTTCGACAATGGCGTGGTGACTACGCCTACAGGTTTCCGGCAGGCGTTCGCACAGTATGTGGAAGGCGGCTGGCACGGCCTGGCGGCGGACCCAGCGTATGGCGGCCAAGGCCTGCCCAGTTCCCTGGGCCTGGTCATCAGCGAAATGATCGGGTCGAGCAACACTTCCTGGGGCATGTACCCTGGCCTGACCCACGGCGCCATGTCGGCGATCCACGCCCATGGCACCGAGGAACAGAAGCAGACCTATCTCAGCAAACTCACCGCCGGCCAGTGGACCGGTACCATGTGCCTGACCGAAGCCCACTGCGGCACCGACCTGGGCATTATCAAGACCCGCGCGGTGCCCCAGGCTGACGGCAGCTATGCGGTGACCGGCAGCAAGATCTTCATCAGCGCCGGCGAGCACGACATGAGCGACAACATCATCCATCTGGTGCTCGCCAAGCTGCCGGATGCTCCGGCCGGAACCAAGGGCATCTCGTTGTTTATCGTGCCGAAGTTCCTGCCCGACGCCGCAGGCGAGGCCGGGGAGCGCAATGGCGTTTCCTGCGGGTCGATCGAACACAAGATGGGCATCAAGGCCTCGGCGACCTGTGTGCTGAACTTCGACGGCGCCAAGGGGTTCCTGATCGGCGAGGCGAACAAGGGCCTCAACTGTATGTTCACCATGATGAACCATGCCCGCCTCGGCACCGGCATGCAGGGTCTTTGTCTGGGCGAGGCGAGTTTCCAGGGCGCGGTCAGATACGCCAATGATCGTCTGCAGATGCGCTCGCTGACCGGCCCCAAGGCGCCGGAAAAAGCGGCCGACCCAATCATCGTCCACCCTGACGTGCGCAGGATGCTATTGACGATGAAGGCCTTCAACGAAGGCAACCGGGCGCTGACGTACTTCACTGCGCAATTGCTCGACACCGCGCACTTGAGCCGCGACGAAACCGCCCGCCAAGAGGCCGAAGACCTGTTGGCCTTCCTCACGCCTATCTGCAAAGCGTTCATGACCGACACGGGGCTTGAGGTAACCAACCACGGCATGCAGGTTCTCGGCGGCCACGGCTTTATCCGCGAGTGGGGCATGGAACAATTGGTACGCGATTGTCGGATCGCGCCGATCTACGAAGGCACCAACGGCATCCAGGCCTTGGACTTGCTGGGACGCAAGGTGCTGGGCAGCCAAGGCAAGCTGCTGCGCGGGTTTACCAAAATTGTTCATCAGTTCTGCGCCGCCAATACCGGGCATGCGCAACTCCAGGGATACATTGCGCAACTGGACGGGCTTAATCGGCAATGGGGTGATTTGACGACCCAGGTCGGCATGGCTGCCATGAAAAATCCCGATGAGGTGGGGGCCGCCTCCGTGGATTACCTGATGTACAGCAGTTACATCATCCTGGCTTACCTGTGGTTGCGCATGGCGTTGGTGGCTCAGGCGCAACTCGACAGTGGCGATGGCGACGCGGATTTTTGCCAGGCCAAGCTGGCGACTTGTGAATTTTATTTCAAGCGCCTGTTGCCGCGCACGGCCGCTCATCGCTCAGCTGTCGAGGCGGGAAGCGAATGCCTGATGAAGTTGCCGGCGCAGTTGTTTGCGCTTTGAAGGGCTGAAATATCTCCTTGGCGAGGGAGCTTGCTCCGGCTTGAGTGCGTAGCTCTCAAAAAAGGGCTGCTGCGCACCCCAGCGGGAGCAAGCTCCCTCGCCACGATAAAACATCAAATTTCGATCGTGACTAAAAATTACAAAACGGTCATGGGTTGACCCTATGTGTCGCAAAAGTTGTTGGGGTACACTCTGGCCCATTGTGAAACGCTTTCCCACGAACCAATTGTTTAGATCCTGCGAGGTTTGCCATGGCTGACTACAAAGCGCCCCTGCGCGATATGCGCTTCGTCCTCAATGAAGTATTCGAGGTCGCGAAACTTTGGGCTCAATTGCCGGCGCTGGCCGACACTGTGGACGCTGAAACTGTCGAGGCGATTCTTGAAGAGGCCGGCAAGGTCACCAGCAAAAGCGTAGCGCCCCTCAGCCGCGCGGCTGACGAGGAAGGTTGCCACTGGGCTGACGGCGCCGTCACGACCCCGGCAGGTTTCCCACAGGCTTATAAGACTTATGCCGAAGGCGGCTGGGTGGGTGTCGGTGGTGATCCGGCGTATGGTGGCATGGGCATGCCCAAGGCTGTTTCGGCCCAGGTCGAGGAAATGGTCAACTCCGCCAGCCTCTCATTTGGGCTGTACCCGATGCTGACCGCCGGGGCTTGCCTGTCGATCAATGCCCACGCCAGCGAAGCGTTGAAGGCCGCGTACTTGCCGAATATGTACGCGGGCATCTGGGCCGGCTCGATGTGCCTGACCGAGCCTCACGCCGGTACCGACCTGGGGATCATCCGGACCAAGGCTGAACCCCAGGCCGACGGTTCCTACAAAGTCAGCGGCACCAAGATTTTCATCACAGGCGGCGAACACGACCTCACCGAAAACATCATTCACCTGGTGTTGGCGAAGCTCCCGGACGCACCGGCCGGGCCGAAAGGCATCTCGCTGTTCCTCGTGCCGAAATTCATGGTCAATGCCGACGGCAGCCTGGGCGCACGCAACGCAGCCAACTGCGGTTCGATCGAGCACAAGATGGGCATCCAGGCGTCCGCCACCTGCGTGATGAACTTCGACGAAGCGGTAGGTTATCTGGTCGGCGAGCCCAACAAAGGCCTGGCGGCGATGTTCACCATGATGAACTACGAGCGCCTGGGCGTCGGTATCCAGGGCCTGGCCACTGGCGAGCGTTCCTATCAGAACGCTATCGAATACGCCCGCGATCGCCTGCAAAGCCGTTCGCCAACCGGCGCGCAAAACAAAGACAAGATCGCTGACCCGATCATCGTCCACCCGGACGTGCGCCGCATGCTACTGACCATGAAAGCCTCGAACGAAGGTGGCCGCGCATTTTCTACCTACGTGGCGATGCAACTGGATACCGCGAAATTCAGCGAAGACCCAGCCACGCGCAAGCGCGCGGAAGACCTGGTCGCGCTGCTGACGCCGGTGGCCAAGGCTTTCCTGACCGATCTGGGCCTGGAAACCACGGTCCATGGCCAGCAGATCTTCGGCGGTCACGGTTACATCCGCGAATGGGGCCAGGAGCAACTGGTGCGTGACGTGCGCATCACACAGATCTATGAAGGCACCAACGGTATCCAGGCGCTGGATCTGGTAGGGCGCAAGATCGTCGGCAGTGGTGGGGCGTTCTATAAATTGTTCGCCGATGAAATCCGTCATTTCACCGCCACCGCAAGCAACGATTTGTCGGAGTTCACCCAACCGTTGAACGATGCCGTTGGCACGCTGGACGAGCTGACCGAATGGCTGCTCGGTCGGGCAAAAAACAACCCGAACGAAATTGGCGCGGCTTCGGTGGAATACCTGCAAGCGTTCGGCTACACCGCTTATGCCTACATGTGGGCGTTGATGGCCAGGGCGGCCCTGGGCAAGGAAAGCCAGGATGATTTCTACGCAGGCAAGCTGGGCACGGCGCGATTCTACTTCGCCCGCCTGTTACCGCGAATTCATTCGCTGAGCGCTTCGGTGAAGGCGGGCAGTGAGTCGCTGTTCCTCTTGGAGCCGGGTCAGTTCTGAAAACGTGTCGTGATGTAAGCAAATGCTTACATCACGTGCTGGCGATTTCCCTCTATCGGCAGATTGGATCCACGGCTAATCTAGCTTCCATGGACGTAGCGCAGGACGCGCAAAAGTAACAACACGGACACGTAGGATTCTGCCAGGAAGGCGGAGTGAAATGGATGTCAGGGAAACAGTCTGCAAAGCCCCGCTTCGGCGGGGTTTTCTTTTGCCTGCGTTTTTTGTCCGCGCATAACCTTCCCTTTGGGCGCCCCTTGATGGTCCGCACTGAACCCTGACGAGCGGTCAGGTGTCCATGAGCATATGGCAATATGGCCATCGCCAATCAGGGAGTCATCCATGGATATCATTCGCATCATCATCGCCATTCTTCTGCCGCCGCTGGGTGTTTTTCTGCAAGTCGGTTTCGGCGGGGCTTTCTGGCTGAATATTCTGCTGACGCTGTTGGGCTACATCCCGGGCATCGTGCATGCGGTGTACATCATCGCCAAGCGCTGAAAGTTTGCAGCTAGAGGATTGCTCTTGTGGCGAGGGAGCTTGCTCCCGCTGGGTCGCGGAGCGGCCCCAAGCCCTGCGATTGCTGCGCAATCGAGCGGGAGCAAGCTCCCTCGCCACAAGAGCTCGCCACTTTTTATAAGCTCGCTTCTATCACTTTTCGATAAAACAACCACTCATGCTCCAGCGCATGCGCCTGGTTCAACGCCTTGCGAAAGCCGTGGCGCTCGTCCGGGTAGTAGTGCGCCTCCACCGGAACACCGTTGTCTTCCAAGGCCTTGACCATATCGCGGGTTTGCTGCGGCACGACCACGGCATCGAGTTCACCTTGGAAAAAAATCATCGGCGCGCGGATCCGGTCGGCGTGAAGCAACGGCGTGCGGGCCCTGTAGCGTTCGGCGTCCAGCTGTGGATCGCCGATCAGCCAGTCCAGGTAGTCCCCTTCGAATTTGTGTGTCGCGCGGCCCAGGGCAGCGGGGTCGCTGACGCCGTAGAGGCTGGCGCCGGCACGGAATACGTTCCGGAACGCCAAGGCGCAAAGTGTCGTGTACCCACCGGCGCTGCCGCCACGAATGAAGGCGCAGCGGCTATCGATCAAGCCCTGCTCATCCAGATACGCGACAACCGCGCAGGCATCCTCGACATCCACCACGCCCCAGTTCAAATGCAATGCCTGCCGGTAAGCCCGGCCGTAGCCACTGCTGCCGCGGTAGTTGAGATCGGCCACGGCAAAGCCGCGCTGGGTCCAGTATTGGATGCGCGGGTCGAAAATGGGATAGCAGGCCGACGTCGGCCCGCCATGGATAAACACCACCAGCGGCGGTTTAGCCTCGGCGTCCATCGCAGGATAAAAGAACCCGTGGGCCTCGCTTGAAGCGACGGGATAGCGCAAGGTTTGCGGACAGCTGATGTGCTCGGCGGGTAACGGCGAAACGCCGCCGGCCACGATTATGGCTTCGTGGTTTTGTCGTTCAATAGCAATGACCGCCGACGGGCTGGTCGGCGAAGCGGCAATTGCATAAACGAATTGCTCATCCAAGGCCAGGCTGCGAAAGCGGCTGTAGGGTCCGGTGAACTCCTCAATCGCGCCGCTATGGCGCAGGCCCAGCCGGCCAAAACCCGCTTCGGTCCAGCTCGCCAGGTAAATGTCCTCGCCCAGGGGCAGCCACGTACAGCCGCCCAATTGCCAAGGCGCCGGGGCGTGATCGGCTTCGGCGGCAGCCAATGGTTTCAAGAAGCCGGCGTCTTCGACCCAAGGCTGCCAATAACCACCCCGATCCGTCAGGCAATAAAGACGATTCGCCGCGTCGAATCGTGGTTGCTGGATGGACTCATCCTCACCTTGGCCGGCCACGCAGCGCGGCTCACTCCAACCTGCATCGTTACGCTCTGCCAACATCAGTCGCGTGGCCGTCCAGGGTTGATGAGGACGGCTCCATTCGATCCAGGCGAGGCGCTTTTGATCCGGGCTCAGGATCGGCGCGGCGTAGAAATCCGCACCTTCGGCCAGCACCCGTCGCTTAAAATCGGCCAGCCCAATCGACACCAGACGATGCTGATTGGCCTGTTCCTCAACCGCCAGCACTCGCCCCGCGGCGAAGTGCAGGTCGCCATATCGCCTCTCGCCCGAAGTCAGCGCCACGGAACGATCGCCGTCCAATGACTGGTGATACAGCTGTTGGTCGGCCTCGTTGACAAACAGCACGCCGTCATCGCTCAGGCAAAACGACCCGCCACCGTATTCGTAGACCCGACTGCGCGCGCTGAACCCGTCCGGGGTCAGACAGCGGGCCTTGGCATCTTGCCAATGCCAGATCCGGCAGGCGCCATCCGCTGGGCGGTATTCATTCCAGAACAGGCCCAAAGGCCCGAGTTGCAGTTCGGCAAAGTCGATGCCTGCCGCGACAGCCTGGGCGGCGCTGAGCGGATCAGCCTTTAACGATGAGGCGCGAGTTTCGTTCATTGCGAAAGGCCAGTTGTTCAATGGTTTGCGTGGCATGCTCGGCGTCTTCGCGCGCCTGGAGAATCATGCCGTGGTGTTCGGATTTGCTGCACACCGGGTCGGCGTTGCTGGCGTCGCCTGTGAGCATGAACGCCTGGCAGCGGCAGCCGCCGAAATCCTTTTCTTTTTCATCGCACGAGCGGCAGGGCTCGGGCATCCAGTCGTATCCGCGGAAACGGTTGAAGCCGAACGAGTCGTACCAGATGTGCTGCATGCTGTAATCGCGCACATTCGGAAACTGCACCGGCATCTGTCGGGCGCCATGGCACGGCAATGCGGTGCCGTCCGGCGTGACGGTCAGGAAGATGCTGCCCCAGCCGTTCATGCAGGCTTTGGGGCGTTCCTCATAGTAGTCTGGGGTCACGAAGATCAACTTGCACGGATTGCCTTCGGCTTCCAGCTTGGCCCGGTATTCGTTGGTAATGCGTTCGGCCCGCACCAGCTGTTCCCGGGTGGGCAGCAGGCCGACGCGGTTGAGGTGCGCCCAGCCATAGAACTGGCACGTGGCGAGCTCGACGAAGTCGGCTTGCAGGGCGATGCACAGCTCGATGATGCGATCGATCTTGTCGATGTTGTGCCGATGGGTCACGAAGTTCAGCACCATCGGATAGCCGTGGGCCTTCACCGCCCGGGCCATTTCCAGTTTTTGCGCGAAGGCTTTCTTCGAGCCGGCCAGCAAGTTGTTCACCTGCTCATCGCTGGCCTGGAAACTGATCTGGATATGGTCCAGGCCGGCCTTCTTGAAATCGCTGATTTTCTGTTCGGTCAAACCGATACCGGAGGTGATCAGGTTGGTGTAGAAACCCAACTTGCGCGCCTCCCCGATCAGCTCGGCCAGGTCCTGGCGCACCAGCGGTTCGCCACCGGAAAAGCCCAACTGCGCAGCGCCCATCTCCCGGGCCTCGCGGAACACCTTGAACCACTGCTCGGTGCTCAGTTCGTTGCCTTGCTCGGCAAAGTCCAGCGGGTTGGAGCAGTACGGGCATTGCAGCGGGCAGCGATAGGTCAGCTCGGCCAGCAGCCACAACGGCAGGCCGACGGCGGGCTTCTCAGGCAAGGGTGATCCAGTGCTCAGCACGGGCGACCTCCATGAATTGCTCGATGTCGTCACCGAGCTCAGGCACACCGGGAAATTGTTTGTCCAGCTCAGCGATGATCGCCGCCACATCGCGCTCGCCATCGATCAGGCCACCGATCAGCGCAGCGCTGTCGTTCAGCTTGATCATGCCTTCAGGATAGAGCAGCACGTGACCTTTCTGGGCCGGTTCGTACTGAAAGCGATAGCCGGGGCGCCAATCGGGGATTTGGCTGCGATCGAAACTCATAAGGCGATTCCTTTGTGCCAGACCCGTTGGTCGGTCACGGTGTGATAGGGCGGGCGGTTCAGTTCGTAGGCCATGCTCATGGCGTCGAGCATGCTCCAGAGAATGTCGAGTTTGAACTGGAGAATCTCCAGCATGCGTTCCTGGCCTTCACGCGTGGTGTAGTGCTGCAAGGTGATCGCCAACCCGTGCTCCACGTCGCGCCGGGCCTGGCCCAGGCGGGTGCGGAAGTATTCGTAGCCGGCCGGGTCGATCCATGGGTAGTGCTGCGGCCAACTGTCGAGGCGCGACTGGTGGATCTGCGGGGCGAACAGTTCGGTCAGCGAGCTGCTGGCGGCTTCCTGCCAAGAGGCGCGGCGGGCGAAGTTGACATAGGCGTCCACGGCGAAGCGCACACCTGGCAGCACCAGTTCCTGGGAACGCAATTGATCGGGATCGAGGCCCACCGCTTGGCCCAGCCGTAGCCAGGCTTCGATGCCGCCGTCTTCGCCAGGGGCGCCGTCATGGTCAAGCAAACGCTGGATCCACTCGCGGCGGACCTCCCGATCCGGGCAGTTGGCCAGGATCGCGGCGTCCTTGAGCGGAATGTTCACTTGGTAATAGAAGCGGTTCGCGACCCAACCCTGGATCTGCTCGCGTGTGGCACGGCCTTCGTACATCGCCACGTGGTACGGGTGATGGATATGGTAGAAGGCGCCCTTGGCGCGCAAGGCTGCTTCAAATTCTGCGGTGGTCAATGGCGTGTCAGTCATTTCGGGGCCTCCTACAGTTCGATGCTCATGCCGTCGTAGGCGACTTCGACATTGCGTCGCACCAGCTCGGCCCGCTCGGGTGAATCCTCGTCGAGTATCGGGTTGGTGTTGTTGATATGAATAAGGACCTTGCGCTGCTCGGGCAGTTGCTCCAGCACTTCAAGCATGCCGCCAGGGCCGTGCTGCGCCAGGTGGCCCATTTCCCGACCGGTGCGGGTGCCGACGCCACGGCGCTGCATTTCATCGTCGTCCCACATCGTGCCGTCCACCAACAGGCAGTCGCTGCCGGCCATGATGTCCAGCAGCGGACCGTCGACCTTGCCCAGGCCTGGTGCATAGAACAGCTTGCCGCCGGTGCGCAGGTCTTCGACGATCAGCCCGATATTATCGCCCGGGTGCGGGTCGAAGCGGTGCGGGGAATAGGGCGGGGCGGCGCTGCGAAGTGGCAGTGGGGTAAAGCGCAGGCTTGGGCAAGCGGCAATAGTGAAACTCTGATCGAGTTGGATGCGGTTCCAGCTCAGGCCGCCGTTCCAGTGGGTGAGCATGTTGAACAGTGGGAAACCCGTGCTCAGGTCTTCATGGACCATGTCGGTGCACCAGACCTGGTGCGGGCAACCTTCGCGCAGGCTGAGCAGGCCGGTGGTGTGGTCGATCTGGCTGTCCATCAGAATGATCGCGCCGATACCGGTGTCCCGCAGGGCCCGGCCAGGCTGCATCGGGGCAAATCCCTGGAGCTGGGCGCGAATGTCCGGCGAGGCGTTGCACAGCACCCAGCTCACGCCGTCGTCGGAAATCGCGATGGACGACTGGGTACGCGCCTGGGCCCGCAGGCTGCCGTTGCGAAAACCTGCGCAATTGGCGCAGTTGCAGTTCCACTGGGGAAAACCGCCGCCCGCGGCGGAGCCTAGAATCTGGACGAACATGGTCGCTCCATCTGCAAACCGAAAATAAAAACGCCCCGGATGACCGAGGCGTGGTGTTGCGTACTACCGCCTGCAGCAATCAACGGCTGGCGAAGTACATGGTGACTTCGAAGCCGATACGCAGATCGATATATGCGGGTTTGGACCAGGACATGGGAATACTCCTTTGGTTGGGATACTTCGGTTAGATGGTACGGGTGGAACCTATACATATAGTCCACCTCCGCTCGGAGATGTTCAGATGCTTAGGCGGCTATGTTACTAAATCTGACAAATTCCTTCGCCGCGATTCTTTGAGAAAGCTCGTTGCATGGCCGGTAACGATCATCGCACCGCGCGCCAGGGCGTTCCCGGGCACGGCGCGTTGCTCAGGCAGGAACGTCCGCCGAGGGCTTCTTTCAAACGGTGCGCGGCGTCGACCAGTTGTCCGCGTGTCATCGATATTATGACGTCGGGTAACCGTTGCAGGTAGTCCGTTGGACGACCGGCCAGTTTGCCCTGCCAGAGCAGTTCGGCTGCCTGGGCGATGGGCATCGCCGCGCTTTGAATCTGGCTGGCCAAGGCCTGTTGCTGGCTGGTCAGGGTCGAGTCGTCTGGCTGCTGGATCAACTCAGGCAAGGTTTCCAGGAACTGCTCCATATGTTCAGCCAACTGCGCTGCCGAGGCACCGGGTGATTGGGCGCCCAGTAGCAGGCCGGTGCGTCCGTCGATCTGCTTCAAACCACTGAACACCGCATAGCCCAGTTGCAGGTCCACTCGCAGGCGTTGGTAGTACGGGGTTTGGCTCAGATGGGCGAGCAAACGCCACGCAGCCTCGTCGCAAATGTCCTGGGTTGCCGTGGGGCAGAACATCAGTACAGCGTGGTCGTCTCCTGGAGTTTCGAGCGTGTGCCAGGCGCGTCCCGGAGCAGCCACGAGCGTCGACACCGCTTCTTCTCGGGCGATCCCAGGAATTCGCGCCAGAACGGGGCCCAGCGCCACTTGAGTGGCCGCCGCCAGACCGACGGCCAAGCCGTCCCATCGGGCGTTCGTCCAGACGCTCTGATCGCTGTCGGACGATGATGGCGATCGTGGGGTTTGCCGCAAGAGCTCCGGCAATTCACGCAACAGCTGTCGGATCGGTATCAGGGGAGGCTCGCTATTGGCCGGGACTGGCGGCAGCGGCTGGCCCAGTTCCACCAGCAGGTGTTCAAGTACTCGCGGCATCGGTGCCTGCAAGCCGGTCAGTTTCAGCAGGCATTGTTCGTCATGAGTCTCGAAGGTAATGTCCACGCCGGCCTGGCGGGCGTCTTCGCGCAGATCCGCCAATTGCCGATCGAGCCTGCGTTGGTGGCCGGGCGATACGGGGGCCGCCAATAGCCAGCGCAGGTACACCGCGCCTTCCGGCGAGGTATCCGGCAATGCCTGGCTGAACTGCATGGGCGAGCGTTCGCGCCGGCCCCGGCTGCGGTCTTGTGCGAATGTTCGTAAGCCGCGGTGGGCACTGGTTTGGCCGCGAATCAATCCGGCGCGGGGTGGTTCGTTGATGCTTTGCAGAAACGGGTTGGGCGAGGGCAATTGCCACGGTTCGACGGGCTGATCGACGGCGTGTAATTGCTTGAGGATTTCCCTGAGGCGCATCAGGTCGTTTTCCGACAAGGGGCCTTGGCGTCCTTCGCTGTCCCAACGAGCCAGTTGCAGGGCTGCTGCCGTCTCCAGTTGGCGTTGGCGTAGCGCAGTGAACGCCTGGCGAAGTGATGCCCAGTCATCCTGAGCGGCAAAAAAACCCAGCCAATCGCGCAGCAGCGGTTGGATATCAGTCGGCACCTGGTCGCGGTCGTGCTTGAACTCGATGTGAAGCAGTGCCTGACCAGAAAATTCATACAGGGGCACGGCTTTGAGGCTGTCAGCCAGACCGCGTTGGCGCAACGTTGCAAGCAACCCGCCCGGTTTAGGGGCGTTGAGCCAGTGGCAGAGGAAATCCAAGGCTTGGGGCGAGGCGGCAGGCAAGTTTTCGAAGGCGAACAGTACGTCGAGCGAATCTTGCCGGACCTGCTGGTACCCGGTCTCGGTTGCTGCCATGAGCCTCGGCGGTGGCTGCCTGACCTGCGTCCTGCCGGTTGGCAGGCTTTCACCGAACTGAGTGGCCAGCGCCTCCAGGGTCCCGATGCGTTGCGGGCCGGCCAGGCTCAAGGTCATCTGGCCGCTCTGATAGAAACGCTGATAGAAATCGCGCAGCGCGCTCTGGAATTCTGGCTGTGGTACGGCGAGGCTGTCGCGATTGCCCGCATGAAAGCCGCGCAGTGGGTGACCCTTCGACAGTCCTTCATACAAGGCAACCTGCCGCTGGGCCGCCGCATCCTGGGACCAGGCAATAAACTCTGCGTGCAGCACTTCCCGCTCTCGCAACTGGTCGGTCTCATCCAGACGCGGATGGGCCAGCATGTCCGCCAACCGCTCAAGCCCACCGGGCAGGGCGGCAGGTGGCAGCTCCAGGATAAAATCCGTGGTGCGTTCACTGGTACGCGCGTTGACCTGCCCGCCGTGGTCCCGCACGTAGGCCATCAGGTTCTGCCCAGTGGGAAAACGCTCCGTCCCCAGAAAGAAAAGATGTTCAAGAAAGTGCGCCAGCCCCGGCCAGGCCTTGGACGCATCATGGCTACCGGCGGCCACGCGCAACACCGCAGCGCTGCGCTTGAGGCCAGGAGCATGACGCAACGTCAATTTCAGTCCGTTGGACAGGGTTTCGGTATGGGGGCGGAGGGAATCGGGGGCCGGCATGAGCGCTTCCAGGACTGGGATGTGCTCATGCTAGCGGATTAGCCCGGATCAGTGTTTATGCAAGTCGCCGTACAGTGCGGCACGCCGATCGTGCAGGTAGTTGTAGGCTGCCCGCGATTGCTCCATCAATTGCCGATCCAGCTCACCCACAATCAACGCTTCGTCCAGCCCCGCCAACGCCGGACGGCTGCCGTTCGGGGCGGCAATGCTGCTCTGACCGCAATACTGCAACTCACCTTCGTGGCCGCAATAGTTGGCATAGGCCACGAAACATTGGTTCTCGATGGCCCGGGCGCGCACGGTGACGTCGGCGATGAACTCGTACGGATGCATGTTGGCGGTGGGTACCAGGATAAGCTCGGCGCCGGCCAGCGCCAGGCGCCGGGCATTTTCTGGAAACTCCAGGTCATAGCAGATCAGGAAGCCGAGCTTCCAACCGTTGAGCTCCACGATCGGCAACGCTGAGTCGCCCGCGCTGAACATCGTGCGGTCGAGGTCGCCGAACAAATGACTCTTGCGATAATTGGCCAGGCGCTCGCCGTGGGCGTCGATCAATTGGACCGAATTGTAGATCTGCCCATCTTCGCTGCGCTCCGGGTAACCATAGAGAATGGCCAGGCCGGCCGCCTTGGCGATGCGGCCGATTTGCTGCGCCCATTCGCCGTTGTAGACCTCGGCCAGTACATTCACCGCATCGACCCCAATGTTGTAGCCAGTCAAGAACATCTCCGGCAACACCAGCACATCGGCACCCCTGGCTTCCAGCGCGACCTGGTGCAGTCGCTGCAGGTTGCCGGCCGGTTCCATGGGCAGCGGTGGGCATTGGTAAAGGGCTACGCGCATCGACAACTCCTTATTCGGGCAAGGCGATCGGACCGATTTCGTCGAACACATCGCCTGGCCCCGGGTTCTCGGGGTGAGTTTCACCGCCGAAATGTTTCATGATCCCCCACACGGCATTGAGCGAGGTCTGGACCGCGCCTTCTACCCAGGCGGGTGTCCATGAGACGTCATCACCGGCGATAAAGATCCCTTTTTGTTCAGCCGGCATGTCGTCTTGCATGAAGTGTGCATACATGCGTTGGTTGTATCGGTAGTGGCCCGGCAGGGCGCCTTTGAATGCACCGAGGAAATAGGGGTCGGCTTCCCAGGAAACTGTGATCGGATCGCCAATGATCCGCGCGGCGATGTCGACGTTCGGATAGATTTTTTTCAGCGCATCAAGCGCCAGTCTCACGCGTTTTTCCACGGGATACGGCAGCATTTTCAACGCATCGCTCATCCATGAGTAGGACAGGCAGATGACGCCTGGCTTGTCGTCGCCGTTGTCGAACAGGTAAGTGCCGCGAGTCAGCCGGTCGGTGAGGGTCATGCTCATCAAGTCGCGGCCGGTCTGCGGGTCCTTGTCCTTCCAGAAGGGCCGGTCGACCATCACGAATGTCTTCGATGCTTGCATGTAGCGGGTGCGGTCCAGGGCCATCCACATTTTTTGCGAGAACAGCGCTTCTTCACATTCGATCTGGGTGGTCAGCAGCCAAGTCTGGCACGTCACCAGCACGGCGGCGTATTCCCGGGTGTCACCCCAGACGTCGGTCACGGTGAAGCGGTCGTTATCGGCACGGGCAATGCGCTTCACGCCGCTGCGAGGCGCGCCCAGGTGCAACGAATTCAGGCTGGTGCCTTCCGGCCAATGCACGCAGCGCTCTGGCACGTGTTTCCAGATTCCGTGGGGGACCTGCTCGACGCCGCCGACCACCAGGTGCTGATGATCGTCGCAGTTGGTCATCACCACGCGAAAGATTTCGAGCATCGAGTTGGGAAAGTCCGAGTCCCAGCCGCCAGTGCCGAAACCAACCTGGCCGAACACTTCGCGATGCTGGAACGAGAGCTTGGCGAAGGCCTTGGACGTAGCGACAAAGTCGTAGAAGGTGCGGTCATCCCACAGCGGCACCAGGGTGTTCCACAGCTCCTTGAGACGCGGGACGTCGCGGTCGCGGATCGCTTGCTGGATATCGCCGAAGCGCGAGCCAGCCTCCAATGCGTCGGCCCAGGCGTCGGCCACTTCTTGGAATAACGCCGGAAGGTCAGCCATGCTTTCTGCGTAATAGGTCTGCCCTTCAAGGTCGATGACCGTGCTGCCCGAGGCCGACGTCAACGGGTTGGGAAAGGGTTTTGTCTCCAGGCCCAGCTTGTCGACGTAGTGGTAGAACGCCGTGGACGACACTGGGAAACGCATGCCGCCGAGTTCGGCGACGATACCTTCGGCGCCGTTGAACGCTTGGGAGCGCAGGCGTCCGCCCAGCTTCGACGCCTCGTACACCACCGGTTTGAGGCCCATTTTCATCAGCTCGTAAGCCGCCACCAGGCCGGCGATCCCGGCGCCGACAATCGCTACCTCGGCGCCGTGATTGTGCTTCGGAATCATGCCCAGGCCAGCTGGGTGTTCGATCCAGTCGTCAAAGGCGAAGGGAAAGTCCGGTCCGAAAATGGTGATGGGTTTCTTGCCGTTGGCAGGGTGGCGATTGTTCTTGTTCATGGCTGACCTTGGTAGGCGACTCGGCGCGGTGTTCGCGTCTGAGTATAGGAAAGATGCCAGCCATTCTAGAGAGCATGAAACACGTTAATAAGACGCAATGTGTCGTCGTTTTGTACGTATCGCCGTCATTTTCACTGGCTAGATAGGCTTAATGACGAAACCAGCTCTTGTAGGAGCGAGCCTGCTCGCGATAGCGGGCCGTCAGCCCGTGCAAATGTTGACTGATCCGCCGCCATCGCGAGCAGGCTCGCTCCCACAGGATTTTGGGCAGGTTCTAGACGGGATGCCCCCGGTCGATCTTGCTGCTGAGAATGATCGAAGTGGTGGTTTTCTCCACCCCGTCCACGCTGCCGATCTGGTCCAGCAGTTGATCCAGCTGTTCCGGCGAGTCGGTGCGCAGCCAGGCCACGTAATCGAACTCGCCGCTCACCGCGCACAACTGCTGGACCTGGGCCATCGCACTCAAGCGCCGCAATACGTCTTTACCCGAGCGTGGCTGGACCTTTATGCCGACGTAAGCCTGCAAACCGCCATCGATCACTCGCTGCCCCAGACGCACGCCGTATCCGGTGATGATCTTGGATTTTTCCAGTCGAGCCAGGCGCGAGGTCACGGTCGTGCGGGCGATGCCCAACTGCCGGGCAAGCACGGCGACGCTTTCCCGGGCGTTGATTTGCAGCGCCGCGATCAGCTGGCGATCAATTTCGTCGAGGACGGGAGGGCGGGTATCAGTCAAGGTCAGCTCCGGCGCAGGCATCATTGGCGGGCATGTTACAGGCTCCGGCGTTCGAAGTAGCTGATGGCAGGCAAGGCCAGCGCTTGCCAGGCTGGGGCGAGGTGCGCTTGCGAAGACCTGAGCCAGAGGCCGTCCTCGCCGATCAGTTGTTCCGCGGGCAGCAGCAGCAAATCGTCGAGCGTAAACGACTGCGCCGCGCCTCGATCCTCATCGTCTTCGGTTTCCCAGTCGCGTTCGAAACACCGGACCCGCAGCTTTTCTTCATCGAAGCCTTCGAACTCGGGCCGATTGCCCAGCCATCGCGGATGAATCCGCAGCGTGTGCGCCTGGACATCGAGAAGCATCAGTTGCCAGCCCCGATAACTTCCGCACAGCTGCGCCACGTCAGTTGCCATGCGGGTCAGGGCCAGGTAGCGGCCATCCGAGGACCAGATCATCGAAGGGGCCAGATCGACCAAGGCGCAGCCTGAAGCCGTCAGCAGATAACCGCCAAGCCGCGGCGTACCGGCGCGCACCCAGCTGTCGGCATATTCGGTCTCGCTGCCGAACAGCCAGGCGGCGTCCCGATGAGTCGGCGCGGGCTGGATGAAATCGCCATCGGCAGTCGCCGCCTGCGGCCGATCCACCAAGCGCCATGGGGGGATGACGCTCAGTTGCGAGTCTGTGGGCTGCAACTGCACCGTGTTATAGAACAGCCGGGATTGCTCGTTGGGGCGACAGAAAGACGCGTCGCTGCCGACCTCTGGCGCCGCGACATTGAAGCGCCGGAGCGGGCTGCTCTGCAGATCATTGTCGAGACGACCTACGACCACCGCCAGACTCAACCGACCATCGCGAAAGTCGAGGATCCGTTCTACCCACATGGCGGGCCCTTTCAGCAGGCGCCGCTCTTGCACGTCGGCCACCACTGCATGGGTGGCAACGGTCGTTGCCCCTCCAAAAGGCAGCAGCGCCAGGTAGCGACCACAATCCGAGGCGCGATGATCCAGCAGCCAGCGTTCCGGCAGGAGCCAGTCACCGATCTGGCAGCGATAGCCACCAAGCCCTTCGCGATTGTCACCCTGCCAGCTCAGGCGCGCGCTTGTGCCGCCCAGCAGCGCTTGTGTCTCGATGTGCGAATCGCCCCGGCGGCCCGGGCTGTCCAATGGCATGACGATGGCCATGCGCGTCAGCTTGAACTCGCCCACCTGCACCCGACCCTGAATGTCGTGGCCCGTCTGGGTCTCGGTATCGCTGTGGATACTGTCCAAGCGGTAGCCATACTGGCCGGAACCCGGTCGTGGATAGTCGAGGTAAGCGTCGATATGCACCTGGCCTGCATCGAGCTTCAGCAAGTCATGCCAATAAAAAGACGGTTCGGTGGTGCTCTTGATCCAAGGCAAGGGCAGGTCGCGCCAGCCTTTGTCCACTTGCCACGACCAATACCGTTCGCCTTGCGCCTCGTTGGCCTGTTCCCCGGCCAGGCACACCAGGGCGCGGTGATCGGTGCTCCACACCAATGGCGCATCGGCGGTCATCAAGAGCCCGGACGGCTGCCCATTGATGCTGACGGCATAGCGCGGCGAATACAGTGGCTCCAGGGGTCGGTCCAAATCGCGCAGCGTAGCCGGCAAGATGATGTTGCCAGCCAGGCATTGTCGACCATCAGCGGACGGACGTTCGAAGGTAGGCTGGAGATTGTCCGGGTGCAGGCCAGGCTCCAGCCAAAGATCCGCGACGGGAATCAGGTCGACTGCCTCTGCGGTTTGTAGCAGCTTTTCCAGGCGAACCTGACGGACGCCGTTATCGACCAATGGGCTGTAGCGGCCGCTCAGTTGATCAGAATCAAAAGCGTCCAGCTCCCAGAATTCGCTTTCGGCGCAGCGGTATAAGGTGCGCTGCTGGCGGTCGAGAATGACCAGTCCCCAGTCCTGCCGTGACGGCACCGGCGCGGCAAAATAGCGCCCTTCGCTGGAAAACACCGCCGAAGAGCCGATCCCTTGCAAAAGTACGCCGTCTGGAAACAAGTAATCGCAATACACAGGACCGCCCATGGCGATTTCACTGTGGTTGAACACCCGGATTGGCTCGCCTTCCGGGGTCAGAAGCGGCTCGTTACCGCCCCAGGCGCTTGGCCCCTTGGTGGAAACCGGTGCCAACCCAAGGCGCCGCTCCCATTTGCTGACACAGGCGAGCCCGACAATGATGGCGATGATCGCCACGAGAATGCCCCACCACTCCGGCAGCGCCCGGCCCAGGCTGAAGCCCAGGCCAAATACGGCACCCACCGTCAGCCTCGCGATGCCCCGGCCCATCGTCAGAGCGCCCAGGCGCGCGGCGAGGCCCATCAGCGACCCTAGGAAAATCACTGCCAGCAAGGCCAGCGGCGGGGGCAGAACGGTAACGAAAAAGGCTGGCACCACGAGGATGGCGAGTTGCCAGAAGAGTTCGAGGAACAGGCGGGACAGGCTGGGAGTGGCGATGATGGAGGTCTCTCGAAGGCCGGGGTTTGCAATTGTAAGTGAGCCGCACTGAAAAAAACGACGGGTCGAGGCTAACCGGCTTCATGAGGATTTTCGGAATGGCCTGACATACACGGCCCGGTATCTCTGCTGCAATTGCGTTCCGCTATGAACTGCTTTGCAGTCTTGGGAAACAAGATGGGATCGTTAAAAGATTTTTACTGGAAGCGTTGGGTCAAGAGACACCGGTGCAAGCTTGCTGGCGGCCTCCAATCGCTGAGCAGGAGGACAAAGCTGACCCTGGAGGAGGGCGTTGCCCTTGGGCACGTCGACATTGACTCGCCGCGTCTCGCGATCGGCGCCCACACTTATATCCGCAGTGGCAGCCATCTATCCCTGGTGGCATCGATCGGTCGCTTTTGCTCAATGGGCACTGGCGTGGTGATAGGCCAGGAAAAGCACACGCATCCCACCGATTGGCTCAGCTCTCATCCTTTCCAATACACGGCTTCCCCGCTGAGTTACCGTGCCAGGACCCAAATGGCCACGATTGGCCACGACGTCTGGGTGGGCAGCCATGCCATGGTCATGGAGGGCGTCAACGTCGGCACGGGCGCGGTGATTGCAACCCGGGCAGTCGTGGCTGGGGATGTGCCGGCCTACGCAATCGTAGCGGGCGTCCCGGCCAAGGTAGTGCGGTTCAGGCACGCTCCTGATGTTATCGAGCGCCTGTTGGCGAGTCGGTGGTGGGAAATCGAGGTGGAGGAATTGAAGACGCTGCCCCTCGACGAACCTGAAACCTGCCTGGAGCTGCTGGAGCGCAAAGCTCCGGTGGCTGCTCAGTACCGAAAAATCAGCGTGACACGTAAGGGTTGTCGCGCGGGGGAAATGATGACCGTGACGTAGTGCTTGCGATTGATGGTTGTACGCTTTTTTCTGGCCCCGACAAGTCAAGATGATGACCGTCAGGAAAAGCAAAAGCCGCGCAATGCGCGGCTTTCGAATTGGTGGGCCCACACGGACTCGAACCGTGGACCAAAGGATTATGAGTCCTCTGCTCTAACCAACTGAGCTATGGGCCCTCAGTAGGCCGCGGATTATAGCGACGGTTTCTCGGCTGTGCTATCCGAAAAATCCGATACGGTTACACGCAGAAACGTTGCGGCGAACTCTTCGGCGCACAGGGGCAGGCTGACAATGTAGCCCTGGATCTGTTCGCAGCCCTCCTCGGCGAGGAATTGTTGTTGGGCCAGGGTTTCGACGCCTTCGGCGATGATGGTGAATTGCATGCTGCGACCCAGGGCGATAATTGCCCGTACGATGGCCGCGTCGTGGGGGTCATCGGGCAGGCCGCGGACGAAGGATTGGTCGATCTTGAGGATATCCAGCGGCAGGCGCTTGAGGTAGCTGAGTGAGGAATAGCCGGTGCCGAAGTCGTCGATGGCCAGTTGCACACCGAGTTTTTTCAACTGGTGCAACACTGCCAGGGCTTCTTCGGCCTGGCTCATGATGAAGTTTTCGGTAATCTCCAGTTGCAATAAGCCCGGTTCGAGATGGTTTTCCCGCAAGAGTTGTTCGATACGACCCAGCAGGTTGGGTTGGCGCAGTTGGACGCCAGCCAGGTTCACTGACAGCGGGCCGAGGCTTTCGTGAGTGCAATTCCATTCGCATAGCTGTCGGCAGGCGGTCTCTAGCACCCAGTCGCCGATCTGCAGGATCATCCCGTTTTCTTCGGCCAGTGGGATGAAGTGTTCCGGGGGCACGTCGCCGAACGTCGGATGGGTCCAGCGAATCAGTGCCTCGGCGCCCACCAGGCTGTTGTCGACCAGGCTGATTTTTGGCTGGAAAGACAACGACAACTCGTTGCGCTCGATCGCCCGTCGCAGTTCGTGTTCCAGCGCCACGCGCTCGCTGGCTTGGGCCGTGAGGTCGCGGGTGTAGCTTTCTACCCGGTTGCGCCCCTTGGCTTTGGATCGGTACATCGCCGCGTCGGCATTCTTGACCAGCGTGGCCACGTCGCAGCCATCCTGAGGATACAGGCTGGTACCAATGCTGGCGCTGATGAAAAACTCGTGTTCACCTGCCTGGAAAGGCGCGCCAAAACAGTTCAGGAGTTTTTGGGCGATGTGCTCGGCGTCGCTGGGCTGTTGCAGGCCAGGCAGCAGGATGATGAACTCGTCGCCTCCCAGGCGCGCCACTGTGTCGATGTCCCGTAGCTGCTCGCGCAGCCGTACGGCGATGCCCTTTAGCAGCAGGTCACCGACCGGGTGCCCGAGGCTGTCGTTGATGTGTTTGAAACGGTCCAGATCAAGGAACAACACTGCGCCTTGTCCCCCGTTTTCCTGCTGGCTGTTCAGGGCGGTCAGCAAGCGGCTTTCGAACAAGGTGCGATTCGGAAGGCCGGTGAGCGGGTCGTGGTGTGCCTGGTAATCGAGTCGGGCCTGGGCGTGCTTGAGGCTTGAAATATCGGCAAAAACCGCAACGAAGTGAGTGATTTGATGGCCCCGGTTGCGAACGGCGCTGATGGTTAGCCAGCTGGGGTACAGTTCCCCGTTTTTACGTCGGTTGGAAATCTCTCCTTGCCAATGACCCTCCGCCGTCAGCTGATGCCACATTGCCGCATAGAAGGCACTGTCATGTAGGCCGGAGGCCAGTAAGCGGGGGGTGTGGCCCAATGCTTCGCTTTCGCTATAGCCGGTGATTTCGGTGAAGGCGCGGTTGACGGCGTTGATGTGCTGTTGCGTGTCGGTGATCAGGACGCCCTCGGCGGTGCTTTCGAACACGGTGGCTGCCTGTTGCAGTTTTTCCTGCATGAAGTGGCGCTCAGTGATGTCCCGGGCGATGGTCAGCATGCAGTCTTCATTGCCGATGGGCAGGGGACGGCTGGACACCTCGCAGAGCCGGATCTGCCCATCGTTGCGGCGGATATGGCAGCTGAAATCCTTGACGAAACCGTCCCGTTGCAGCAGGTCGAGCATCTGTTTGCGTTCGTTGAGGTTGACCCAGATGCCGAGGTCCAGCGTGGAGCGATCCACCGACAGGGCGCTGTTGAAACCGGTGATGCGACTGAAGCCCTCGTTGACTTCTATCAGCAGGCCGTCGCTTTGCCGGGACAGCAACAGGCCGTCGGGCGAGGCATGAAAAGCCTTGGCGAATTTTTCTTCGGAGGTCTGCAGTTGTTGTTGGGTTTCCTTGAGTTGGCTGATGTCGCGCACGACCACCACCAGGGCGGGGGTGGTGTCGAGATCGAAGGGTTCGGCCGAGATCAGGCCGGTAAACACCTGGCCGTTGCTGCGTCGAAAGGGCATTTCGAGGTTGCGGATGCTTCCGGCCTGCAAACGCTGCAACAGGCTTGGCCCGACGCCTTGGATGCCCCAGATGTCCAGGTCCGTAGTGTTTTTGCCAATCACCTGGTCGGCACTGATGCCGATCTGTTCCTCGAAAGCTTTGTTCACTTCCAGCAGGCAGCCGTCCTGCAGGCGCGCAATCACCAGGATGTCGGGGCACTGGCGAAACACCGAGGCGAATTTTTGTTCGGAAAGACGTAACGCTTCCTCGGTGTGCTTGGCTTCACTGATGTCGATCATCAAGCCACGCATCAGCGGCTCGTGGCCGTGCTGGATGAGGCTGACGATATCCCTGACCCAGAGGCAGCGACCATCAGCAGTGATAACCCGGTAATCGACGCAGTGATCGCGGCCGGCAAGCACTTCGTGGTCGCAATAAGTCTGGGCGCGTATGAGGTCTGCCGGGTGGATGATGTTGCGCCAGAAGCCAGGAATGAGCCAATGGGCGAGAGGGTAGCCGAGCAGCTCTTCGGCGTGGGGCGACACGTAGCTGTAGGTGAAATCGCTGACCCTCGCTTCCCATGCGATGGCCGAAAGGCTCTCGACCAATCCCCGATAATGGTATTCGCTGCTGCGCAGTTCCTGTTCAAGATCGACTCGCCGGGCTATTTCCGAGCTGAGGCGACGATTGATGCGAATCACCACGGCCAGGATGCCGCCCAGCAGAAGCATTCCGGGCAGGCCGTAAAGCAGCAGATCTGACCAGAGTTGACGATAATCGCGCACATTGCCGATCCACTTTTCCTGGATCTCGCTGATTTCGGCTGACGTCATGTCTGCCATCACTTTGTCCAGAATGCCCACGAGAATCTTGTTTTCCTGGGGGACGGCCATCGCCAATTGATACCGGTAAGGCGTTTCCCCGCTTACATAAAGCCCATCGAGTTTGAGCTGGCGCAGGCTCCAGACGCTTGAAGCAAGGTCACCCACCACGGCATCCACCTGATCCGTCGCCAGCGCCTGCAAGGCCGAGCTGACGTTGGGCAGGGCAACCAGATTCAGGTCGGGATGGTGATTGCGCAACAACTCGTGGGGGGCATAGTTTTCCACCACGGCGATCTTCAAGCCGTACAAGTCCTCCAGCCTGCGCGGTTGGGCGCCCCCGTGATGGGCGAGGATGACAATCGGGAAATCCAGGTAGGGACGGGTAAAAGCCAGATAATTCTGGCGTTCGGGGGTGGACATGATGCCCGGCAAAAGATCGATTTTGCCCTGTGCGACCTGCTCCAGCACCACGGTCCAGCTCACTGGCTCGATGGGCGTCAATGTAATCGCCAATCGCTGGCGAATGATATCGACGTAATCGGCAGCCAGGCCTTGGTAGCGCCCCTGATCGTCGCGGAATTCGAACGGCGGCCATGAGGCATCGACACCCAGGCGCAGGTCGGGGTGGTCCTTGAGCCAGCGGCGCTCTTCGTCGGTGAGCGTCAACGCGCCGGCCGTCGCGGTCCATGTCATCAGTGACAGCAAAAGCACGGCCGTCAGTCTGGGCATCACGGTCTCGTCTTGGCTTGGGGAGGATGTTTCGAGTGTAGACGGGCAAAAGGGCGGGGGTGGCAACGAAAGCGTTTTATCTGCGCATAGCAAAACCCCCGGCAGGGCCGGGGGTTTTGAAGGTCACTCGTCGAGGAAGGAGCGTAGATGCTCGCTTCGCGTCGGGTGGCGCAGTTTGCGCAACGCCTTGGCTTCGATCTGACGAATCCGCTCACGGGTCACATCGAACTGCTTACCGACTTCCTCGAGGGTGTGGTCGGTATTCATGTCGATGCCGAAACGCATGCGCAGAACCTTGGCTTCACGGGCCGTGAGGCCGGAAAGTACTTCGCGAGTCGCTTCCTTGAGGCTCTCAACGGTGGCGACATCGATCGGCGACTGCATGGTGGAGTCTTCGATGAAGTCACCCAGATGGGAGTCTTCATCATCGCCGATCGGGGTTTCCATGGAGATCGGCTCTTTGGCGATCTTCAGTACCTTGCGGATCTTGTCCTCAGGCATTTCCATGCGTTCGCCCAGCTCTTCCGGGGTCGGTTCGCGACCCATCTCCTGCAACATCTGCCGGGAAATACGGTTGAGCTTGTTGATCGTCTCGATCATGTGCACCGGGATACGGATGGTGCGGGCCTGGTCGGCGATCGAGCGAGTGATCGCCTGACGGATCCACCAGGTAGCATAAGTCGAGAACTTGTAGCCGCGACGGTATTCGAACTTGTCCACCGCTTTCATCAGGCCGATGTTGCCTTCCTGGATCAGGTCGAGGAATTGCAGGCCGCGGTTGGTGTACTTCTTGGCGATGGAGATCACCAGACGCAAGTTCGCTTCGACCATCTCTTTCTTCGCGCGGCGGGCCTTGGCTTCGCCGATCGACATGCGACGGTTGATGTCCTTGATTTCAGCGATGCTCAGGCCGGTCTCGGTCTCCAGCGCGCTTAGCTTCTGCTGGCAACGAATGATGTCCGGTTGCAGGCGGGCAATGGCTTCGGCGTATTTGCTCTTGCCCTTGGCCAGTGCATCGGTCCAGCTTTCGTCGACTTCGTGACCAGGGAACTGGCGCAGGAAGTCTGCACGGGGCATGCGCGCATCACGAACGCACAATTGCATGATCGCGCGCTCTTGCTGACGCAGGCGATCCAAGGCACTGCGAACACGCTCTACCAAGCCTTCGAACTGCTTGGGTACAAGCTTGATCGGCATGAACAGCTCGGCCAGCGCCAACAGCTCGGCGATTGCCTGCTTGTTGTTGCGACCATGCTTTTTCAGGGCCTTGCGGGTGATCTCCATCTGGTCGGCCACGGCACCGAAGCGCTGGGCAGCGATGACCGGATCGGGACCGCTTTCGGCCTCTTCTTCGTCGTCGCTCGCTTCGGCGTCTTCGTCATCGGTATCGTCGTCAGCCTTGGCGGCTTTCGCGTCGATCGGCGGCGGCACTTCAGCGGCAGGCGGCGCGATGCCGTCGTCCGGGTCGATGTAGCCGCTCAGGACGTCGGACAGGCGGCCACCTTCGGTGGTAACGCGGGTGTACTCGGAGAGAATATGGTCGACCGTGCCAGGGAAGTGCGCGATCGCGCCCATCACTTCACGGATGCCTTCTTCAATACGCTTGGCGATTTCGATTTCGCCTTCACGCGTGAGGAGCTCTACCGTACCCATTTCACGCATATACATGCGCACGGGGTCGGTGGTGCGACCAATGTCGGTCTCGACCGCCGCCAACGCTGCGGCCGCTTCTTCAGCGGCCGCCTCGTCGGTATCGGCGTCGGCCAGCATAAGGGCATCCTTATCTGGAGCAACCTCGAATACGTTGATCCCCATGTCATTGATCATGCGGATGATGTCTTCCACCTGTTCCGGATCTGAAATATCCTCCGGCAGGTGGTCGTTGACCTCCGCGTAAGTCAGGTAGCCCTGCTCACGACCCAATAGGATCAACTCTTTGATACGAGACTGCTGTTGCGCTTTTCCGGACATAACACCCTATCCACTGAAGGTCTTGGCGGGCAAAAAACAAGCAGAGGATTATACCTGAGCTGTGACCTCACGCGCCAGTTGAGGTCGGGTTTGATGCGCAAACATTGCGGCTGAGTAAATCCCGCAATTGGTTTTTCTCTTCGCTGGTCAACTCGCTCTGGCGAGCTTTGCGCAGAAGTTGTTCCAGGTTTCGCTCGCGTTGGCGGGCGGACAAGCTAGTAATGGTGTCGAAAAACTGTTGTTCAAGGTTGTCTCCCTCTATCAGCCATTCCTTCTCGGCCAGCGCCTTCAAGAGGCGCCCCTGCTCGGTGCCATGCCACCGAGCGATCAACTGGAATGAGTTTAGCTTGGGGTTCTTCTGCACGGCTTCAAGGAGTGCGACCAGCAATTGTGTATTGCTGTGGTCCTCGGCGGCAAAATGTCCGGCGTCCTCGACCTTCTCAGCCAGTTGCGGGTGATGCAGCAAGGTGCGCAGGGCGGCCAGTGTTGGTGGTTCGACGGCGGCCGGCACGCGCGGGACACGTGGCTGGTCGCGATCGCCCCGCTTGCCGTTCTTGTCCCAGGGTTTCTTGTCCCATTTCTTGCCGCCACCGGCGGTTTTTTTCGACGTCCATTCCTGCTGAGGCGCGTAATCCTGCTGAGGTTGATGATAGTCGGCGAAATCCGGCATCGCGTCGTAATCGATGCCAGGGTCATACGCTGGCGGTGCTTCCTGCGGAGCGCTGTGCACCAATTGATTCATCGCTTCGTTGTTCAGGCCGGTGATTTCGCTGAGCCGTTGGCGCATGAGTGTGCGCAGGTTGGCGCCGGGCACCTTGTCGATCAGCGGTGCCGCGAGAGTGGCCATGTGGGCCTTGCCTTCAAGGGAGCGTGGATCGGCTTCTTCGGTCAGTTGCTGGAAAAAATAATCGGCCAGCGGTTGGGCGTGCTGGTTGATCCGCGCACGAAATGCGTCGGTGCCTTCGGAGCGCACCAGGGTATCCGGGTCCTCGCCTTCGGGCAGGAACAGGAAACGTGCACGTCGCCCGTCCTGCAGGCATGGCAATGTCGCTTCCAATGCGCGCCAGGCGGCGTTGCGTCCCGCCTGGTCGCCATCGAAGCAGAACAGCACGCTGGGCACCACGCGAAACAGGCGCTTCATGTGTTCTTCGCTGGTGGCCGTTCCCAGGGTCGCAACGGCGTTGCGCAAGCCTTGCTGTGCCAGGGCGATAACGTCCATGTAGCCTTCCACGACAATGATCTCGTCGAGGTTGCGGTTGTTCTTGCGTGCCTCGTAAAGGCCGTAGAGTTCTTGGCCTTTATGGAAAACCGGGGTTTCCGGAGAGTTCAGGTACTTGGGCTTGTCATCGCCCAGAACCCGGCCGCCGAAGGCGATGATGCGCCCCCGTGTATCGCGGATCGGAAACATCACTCGGTCACGGAAGCGATCGTAGCGCTTGCCTGTCTCGGCGTTCTCGATGAGCAGGCCTGCGTCGATCATGGCGCGCTGCTGGAGCGTGTCGCTGCTCAGGTGTTTGTACAGATTGTCCCAGCCGGGCGGGGCGAAGCCGAGGCCGAAATCCCGGGCAATCTCGCCAGTCAATCCGCGACCCTTGAGGTAGTCCACCGCCGCCTTGCGCGCGGGGTGGCTTTTAAGCGCCTGGCGATAAAAATCCGCTGCCGCCGTCAGCAGCGGATAAAGCGGCGAATCGGTGGGTTGGCGTGGCTTGTGCTGCCGGCCGCTCTCTTCCCGTGGAATTTCCATGCCTGCGGCTTTGGCCAGTTCTTCGACTGCCTGGGGGAAGTCCAGGTTGTCGTGGTCCATGATGAAGCCGAGGGCATTGCCGCCCGCGCCGCAGCCAAAGCAGTAATAGAACTGCTTGTCGGGGCTGACGCTGAAGGACGGGGTTTTCTCTTTGTGAAACGGGCAGCAGGCGGTGTAGTTCTTGCCTGCTTTCTTCATTTGCAGGCGAGAGCTGACCACGTCGACGATGTCGGTGCGGTTCAGGAGGTCGTCAATAAAGCTCTGGGGAATTAGCCCGGCCATGGCGTTCTCATCATCACTGCGCGAAATAGGGATCCGAAACCAGCAGGCATGATCGATTCCAGGTTTCGAGGCACGGCAAAAAGGTGGCTCGACCGGATCGTTTGCTTCATTGCTGTCGGAAGTGTATCTGCCGATTGTCCACTGACGTTAATTACTATCAGTACTCGACTGTATGAATGTGTTGCGCTGAATCCGGTAACGGCCGATCTGGCCACGGATAGCTCATGAAGCGGGCACGCAGGCAGGTGCCTTGGGCTGATCGTCGTTAGAGGAATCAGGGTGTGCTCGTCAGTAGCCTTGGAAGGCTCGTCAGAAGAGACGTGCACCGCTGGCAAAAGAGCCAGGTCTGACGCGGTGAAGCGGGTTGTCTAGGTCGCGTCTGCGACTTTGACGGTGAAGCATCAAGCGTTGTTCCGCAAATGCCATAAGCCCGGCTTGAAGGCCGGGCTTGGCAAGAAGCTTGCGACGGGCGTCTGTGTATTAGTACAGACGTACGGCGCGGCGCTGTTCGCGCTGAACTTTCTTGGCGTGACGCTTAACAGCGGCTGCTGCTTTGCGCTTACGCTCGGAAGTCGGCTTCTCGTAGAATTCGCGGCTACGAACTTCAGCCAGAACACCGGCTTTTTCGCAGGAGCGCTTGAAACGACGCAGAGCTACGTCGAAGGGTTCGTTCTCTTTTACTTTGACGGCTGGCATCCAGAGCTACCTTCATTCATTACCGGGGTCAACATCCTCGCGGCAAAAGAGCACTTGAAGACGTCGGTTTTTAAGGGTTGCGGATGTTAACCCCTCATCGCTCGGAATGCAAAGCCTCTGATCGAAAACCGCTGGTCGGGGCACAACGCGGCGACTATTATGCGCGCCTTCGAATTCAGCCTCTACAAGGCGCAAACCCATGCTAGTACTGGGATTAGAAACATCCTGCGACGAAACCGGCGTTGCCCTCTACGACAGTGAGCGCGGCCTGCTGGCTGACGCTTTGTTCAGTCAAATCGACCTGCATCGCGCCTACGGCGGCGTGGTGCCCGAGCTTGCGTCCCGCGACCACGTCAAGCGCATGCTGCCCTTGATCCGCCAGGTCCTGGCCGAAGCCGACTGTGTGCCGACCGAGATCGATGCCATTGCCTATACGGCCGGGCCGGGCCTGGTGGGCGCGCTGCTGGTCGGCGCTTCCTGCGCCCAGGCGCTGGCCTTTGCCTGGGGCATCCCGGCGCTGGGCGTGCATCACATGGAAGGCCATCTGCTGGCGCCGATGCTGGAGCCGCAGCCGCCGCAATTCCCGTTCGTCGCTTTGTTGGTGTCGGGTGGGCATACCCAGCTGGTCCGCGTGGATGGGATCGGTCAATACGAGCTCATGGGTGAATCGCTCGATGATGCCGCCGGGGAAGCTTTCGACAAAACCGCGAAGATGATGGGGCTCAACTATCCGGGCGGGCCGGAAATCGCACGGCTGGCAACCCAGGGTGTTGAAGGACGTTTCGTCTTTCCGCGTCCGATGTGCGATCGACCGGGTCTGGATTTCAGCTTCAGCGGCTTAAAAACCTTCGCGCTGAACACCTGGCAGCAATGTGTCAGCGCCGGGGACGACAGTGAGCAAGCCCGTTGCGACATCTCCCTGGCGTTCCAGCAGGCCGTGGTAGAGACTTTGACCATCAAGTGCAAGCGCGCGTTGAAGCAGGCCGGGCTCAAGCGTCTGGTTATCGCCGGCGGCGTGAGCGCGAACAAGGCGTTGCGGATATCCCTGGAAAAAATGCTCGGCGACATGAAGGGCGACGTTTACTACGCTCGACCACAGTTCTGCACGGATAACGGCGCGATGATTGCCTTTGCCGGCTGCCAGCGCCTGCAAGCGGGCCAGCAGGAGAGCCTGGCGATCAGCGTGCAGGCCCGTTGGCCAATGGAGCAGTTGTCGCCGCTGTGAAGCGATGTTTAGAAATGCCGTTCGCGCCCGGCGAACAGGTCGCGTAGATTGCCCCGGTGACGCCAGACGATCAGCGCGACGAGCGCTGTCATCGGCAGCAGGGCCGCCGGCTCCTGCCAAGCCAGTAATGGCAGGGTGAGCGGTGTGGCGATCAGCGCGGCCAGGGAGCTGGTGCGGGTCAGGTAGAAGGTCAGCAGCCAGGTGCAGACGGCAAGCAGGGCGGCGGGCGGATACAGGCCCAGCAGCATTCCAGCGGCGGTGGCGACACCCTTGCCGCCACGAAAGCGAAAATACAATGGGAACAGATGGCCGATGACGGCACAGACGCCGATCCAGGCCTGTTGCTGTAACGACAGTCCTGCAAGGCTGGCGATCAGTACCGGGAAGAGGCCTTTGCAGAGGTCTCCGAGCAGGGTCAGGATGGCGAGTTTTCGTCCGGCCAGGCGTAGCATGTTGGTGGCGCCGGCATTACCCGAGCCACTCATTCGCGGATCCGGACGACCGGTCAGGCGGCTGAGCAAAATGGCGAAGGACAGTGAGCCGAGCAGGTAGGCGAGGATCGCCAGTAACCAAAACATGCTAACCATTCCGGGCGGGGACGCCCTGATTCTAACGGCGCAATGCGCCCTTGTCGTGCTGCGGAGAAGAGTGCTTGGACAGAGTTTTTATCGAAGGCCTTGAAGTCGACACGGTAATCGGTGCCTACGACTGGGAACGAGGCATCCGACAGTGCCTGCGCCTTGACCTGAGTTTTGCCTGGGACAACCGTCCGGCCGCTGCGGGCGACGACCTGACCCTGGCGCTCGATTACGCCAGCGTATCGTCACGCATCCAGGCGTTCGCCGAGCAGGCGCAGTTCCAGTTGGTCGAGACCTTTGCCGAACGACTGGCCCAGGTGCTCATGGATGAGTTCGAAATCACCTGGCTGCGCCTGAAAGTGACCAAGCCTGGCGCCGTACCGGCTGCCAGCGGTGTGGGCGTGGAGATCGAGCGCGGATGTCGCTGACACAGGTTTTCCTCGGGCTTGGTAGCAATATCGAGCGCGAAACCCATCTATGCGCGGGGCTTGAAGCACTGGCCGGTTTCCTGGTGGACATGCGCTGTTCGGCCGTGTTCGAGAGCCAGCCGGTGGGTATCAAGAGTGGGCCTTTTTTCAATTTCGTCTTGTCGGCCTTCACTGACCTGTCGCTGATTGAGTTGGACCGTCGCCTCAAGTTCATCGAGGCCGACAACGGTCGTTATGCACCGGACCGCAAGGGCCTGCCGCTGGACATCGACGTGTTGTTGTATGGCGAGCAGGTAGGCAACTTCGACGGCTTGATCCTGCCGCGTGCCGAAATTCTCAAGAATGCCTTTGTCCTGTGGCCTTTGTCTTTGATCGCGCCGGATCGAATCCACCCTGGCGTGGGCAAAAGCTTTGCCACGTTGTGGGACGAGGCGCAGATCGACCAGGTATTGGCCCCGGTGGCTTTCCAATGGCGAGGGCAGCAGCTTACGCCACCGGATCTGCTCTGAGGCGGCGGAACCCCCGGCGAACACGTGGAAACTGGCACGACCGTCTTTAGTTCGCTGCTGCTTCCTTGTAGGCCTTCAATGCCCTGAGGCGCTCACGCTTGATTGCCTCACCCAGTTCCTGTCCCTTGAAGCCCTTTTCCAACAGCGGCTGCACCGCCACTGCGCGAGCCGCTGCCGCGGCTCCCCGCAGATAATCAGCCTGTGGATAATTCCGTTCCTCAAGCCCCTTGCGCCCCCGTGCATCCATTTCGCAGGCCATGATGAACTCCTCGAAGCGCTGGGGACGGCGGTACACATCAAAGCTTTGCAACAGTTCCAGCAGCGTAGACGCCTTCAATTCAAGCGCGCGGTGTCCATGCGTGTGATATTGGCCAACCAGCAGTGCCAATTCCTGACAGTCGCGTGGCGCCTTGAAGCGTTCGTTGACCGCTTTGATCAGCTTCAGCCCCTTGTGCTCATGGGCGATGTGTCTCGGCCATTCATGCTCGGGTGTCAGGCCTTTGCCCAGGTCATGCAGCAGGCAAGCCCAGCGCACGGTCAGCGGTTGCTTGTGCCGTGCCGACTGTTCCAGCACGCTCAGCGTGTGAGCGCCGGTGTCGATTTCCGGATGATGGACTTCGGGTTGTGGAACGCCAAACAGCGCATCCACTTCGGGCATGAGGATTTTTAGGGCGTCGCAGTCGCGCAGTACCTGGATAAATACCTGGGGCTGGCTCTCCATCAGCGCTCTGGAAATTTCCTTCCAGCTGCGTTCAGCCGTCAATGCCTCCAGTTCGCCGGATTCGCTGAGCTGGCGCATCAGCTCGAGCGTCTCGTCGGCCACCTTGAAACCCAGGGGGGCATAGCGTGCCGCAAAACGGGCAACGCGCAAGACTCTAAGGGGATCTTCGGCGAATGCGGGGGAAACGTGACGGAGCAAGCGTGCTTCCAGATCGCGCTGCCCGTGGTAGGGATCGGTGAGATTGCCGTGGTCGTCCTCGGCCATCGCGTTGATCGTCAAGTCTCTGCGGACCAGGTCTTCTTCGAGCGTGACCTCGGGGCTGGCATGGAACACGAAACCACCATAACCTCGGCCGTTCTTGCGCTCGGTGCGGGCCAGGGCGTATTCCTCGCCAGTCTTTGGATCAAGAAATACCGGAAAATCAGCCCCTACGGGGCGAAAACCCTTGGCGAGCATCTCCTCGGCAGTGGCGCCCACCACGACCCGGTCAACGTCGGTGACGGGGATGCCTAGCAGGCGATCGCGTACAGCGCCGCCGACTTTGTAGATCTGCATAAAAAACCTCCGTTGGGCCGACAGGATAAACCTTTATGTCGGACGTTCGGAGGCGAAAGCGTGATCAAAGATGAATGACGGCCAGATCCAGGCGCCCATAATCTCCTTCGGCTTGTTCGGTGCGTGGCGGCACATGATGGGTTTTCATCACTTGATCGCCCTGCAGGGTTTCCAGATGGATGTCGAACCCCCATAGACGATGCAGGTGCTTGAGTACCTCATCCGTTGATTCGCCCAGCGGTTTGCGGTTGTGCTGCTGATGACGCAGAGTCAGTGAGCGATCACCGCGGCGGTCGATGCTGTAGATCTGCACGTTGGGCTCGCGGTTGCCCAGATTGTATTGCGCCGCCAGGGTTTCCCGGATGACGCGGTAACCACCTTCGTCATGGATGGCGGGCACCAGTAGGTCATCTTTTTGATCGTCGTCAAGGATGCTGAACAGCTTGAGGTCGCGTATTACCTTGGGCGACAGGTATTGCAGGATAAAACTTTCATCCTTGAAGCTGCTCATCGCGAATTTGATCGTCGACAGCCAGTCCGAGCCGGCGATTTCCGGGAACCAGCGGCGATCTTCCTCCGTAGGGTTTTCGCACATGCGCCGGATGTCCCGATACATGGCGAAACCCAGAGCATAGGGATTGATGCCGCTGTAATACGGACTGTCGAAGCCGGGCTGAAACACCACGCTGGTATGGGAGGTCAGGAACTCCATCATGAAGCCGTCCGTGACCAGACCCTCGTCGTACAGGTCGTTCATCAAGGTGTAGTGCCAGAACGTCGCCCACCCTTCGTTCATGACCTGGGTCTGGCGCTGCGGATAGAAATACTGGGCAATCTTGCGCACGATACGCACGATTTCCCGTTGCCAGGGCTCCAGCAGGGGCGCATGTTTTTCGATGAAGTAGAGAATGTTTTCCTGGGGCTCGGCCGGAAAGCGTGCATTGTCCTTCTCGTTGTACTTGTCGGCGCCTTTGGGAATGGTCCGCCATAGGTCATTGATCTGTTTCTGCAGATGTTCCTCTCGATCCTTCTGGCGTCGCCGTTCCTCTTCGGCGGAGATCGGATAGGGTCGCTTGTAGCGGTCCACGCCGTAGTTCATCAGGGCATGGCAAGAGTCCAGCAAGTCCTCCACCGCGTCGATGCCATGGCGCTCTTCGCACTGCATGATGTACTGCTTGGCGAAGACCAGGTAGTCGATGATCGAGCTGGCATCGGTCCATGTGCGGAACAGATAGTTGCCCTTGAAAAAGCTGTTATGGCCATAACAGGCATGAGCCACCACCAGCGCCTGCATGCAGATCGTGTTCTCCTCCATCAGATAGGCGATGCATGGGTCGGAGTTGATCACGATCTCATAGGCCAGGCCCATCTGGCCCCGGCTGTAGGATTTCTCGGTACTGAGAAAGTGCTTGCCATACGACCAATGGTGATAACCCAACGGCATACCGACGGATGCATAGGCATCCATCATTTGCTCGGCGGTGATCACTTCGATCTGGTTGGGATAGGTGTCCAGGGCATAGCGATCCGCGATACGGCTGATCTCGCGGTCGTACGCTTGTATCAGCTCGAACGTCCATTCGGAGCCGGTGGAAATAGGCTGGCGTTTCTGCTCTTTTTTGGCGGTCATGTCACTAACCTGCGCTGGAAGAGTTCACGGAAGACCGGGTAGATATCCCCGGCCGAGACCAGTTGCTGCTGGGCAAAAGTATCGGAAAACGCTTCGGCAATGCGTTCGTATTCATACCACAGCGCTTGATGTTCGCGCGGCGTAATCTCGACGTACGTGTAGTACTGGACGAACGGCATGATCTGGTTGATCAGGATGTCGCGACAAATCGGCGAGTCGTCGTTCCAGTTGTCACCGTCGGACGCTTGGGCCGCATAGATGTTCCATTCGTTGGCGGGGTAGCGTTCGGCCATGATTTCCTGCATCAGCTTCAGGGCGCTGGAAACAATGGTGCCGCCGGTTTCCCTTGAATAGAAAAACTCTTCTTCGTCGACTTCCCTGGCGCTGGTGTGGTGCCGGATGAACACCACATCGATCTTGTCGTAATTCCTCTTGAGGAACAGGTACAAGAGGATGAAGAACCGCTTGGCGATGTCTTTGGTGGCCTGCGTCATTGAGCCGGACACGTCCATCAGGCAGAACATGACCGCTTTGGAGCTAGGATTCGGTTGCTTCACCAAAAGGTTGTACTTGAGGTCGAAGGTATCGAGGAACGGCACGCGATGGATGCGCGCGCTAAGACGCTCGATTTCTGCTTCCAAGGCCTGGATGTCGCCGAAATTGTCCGGCTCCTCCTGCTTGAGGCGGGCAAGCTCCTCCTTGGCCTCGCGCAGTTTTGCCCGGCTGCTGCCCGAAAGCGCGATGCGACGTGCGTGGGCTGAGCGCAGGGTGCGGATGATATTGATCCGCGCCGGATTACCCTCATTGCTGATACCGGCGCGCACGGTCTTGAAAGTATCGGTGCCGGTCAGGTTGCGTTTGACCAGGTTTGGCAGTTCCAGGTCCTCGAACATGAATTCAAGGAACTCTTCTTGGGTGATCTGGAAGACGAATTCATCCATGCCCTCGCCGGAATTGCCAGCCTTGCCCGGGCCCTTGCCGCCGCCTCCACCGGGTGGACGAGGGATATGCTCGCCGCTGGTGAATTCCTTGTTTCCGGGGTGTACGACGGTCTGCTTGCCGCCCCGGCCATGGTGAAGCACCGGCTCGTCAATATCCCGGCCAGGGATGCTGATCTGCTCGCCATGTTCCATATCCGTAATGGAACGACGACTGACCGCCTCCTCGACGGCCTTCTTGATGTGGTCGCGGTAGCGCCGCAAGAAACGCTGGCGATTTACCGTGCTCTTGTTCTTGCCATTCAGGCGTCGGTCGATCACATAGCTCATGGGTGCCCTCCGGGCAGCTTCAAGTGGTGAGCTGCAAGCTGCAAGTGGAAGCAGTAACCCGGCTCCAGGGTTCACGCGCTTTCCTCTTGCAGCTTGTCGCTTGCGGCTTGTTGCTGGCTATTGTGATTTACGGACCCGCAGGTACCACTCGGACAGCAGCCGTACCTGTTTGTCGGTATAGCCACGTTCGACCATGCGTGTAACGAAGTCGTTGTGTTTTTGCTGGTCCTCTTTGCTGGCCTTGGCATTGAAGCTGATGACGGGCAACAGGTCTTCGGTGTTGGAGAACATTTTCTTCTCGATGACCACCCGAAGCTTCTCGTAGCTGAGCCAGGTAGGGTTCTTGCCGTTGTTGTTGGCCCGGGCGCGTAGGACAAAATTGACGATTTCGTTGCGGAAGTCCTTCGGATTGCTGATGCCCGCGGGTTTCTCGATCTTTTCCAACTCTTCGTTGAGCGCTACGCGATTGAGAATCTCGCCCGTTTCCGGATCGCGATATTCCTGGTCCTGGATCCAGAAATCCGCATACAGCACGTAACGGTCGAAAATGTTCTGGCCGTACTCGCTGTAAGACTCCAGGTAGGCCGTCTGGATCTCCTTGCCGATGAACTCGATGTACCGTGGCGCCAGGTACTCCTTGAGGAAACGCAAGTAGCGCTCCCGGGTCTCCGCCTGGAACTGCTCCTGCTCGATCTGTTGCTCGAGAACGTACAGCAGATGGACAGGGTTGGCGGCGATTTCGTGGGGGTCGAAGTTGAACACCTTGGACAGGATCTTGAACGCAAAACGGGTGGACAGTCCGTTCATCCCTTCGTCCACGCCCGCGTTGTCCCGGTATTCCTGGATCGACTTGGCCTTCGGATCGGTGTCCTTGAGGTTTTCGCCGTCGTACACCCGCATCTTCGAATAGATGTTGGAGTTCTCCGGCTCCTTCAGGCGCGACAACACAGTGAACTGTGCGAGCATCTTCAGCGTGTCGGGCGCGCAATGGGCCTTGGACAGCGAGCTGTTGAACAGCAGCTTGTCGTAGATCTTCACCTCATCGGAGACGCGCAGGCAGTAAGGCACCTTGACGATGTAGATCCGGTCGATGAAGGCTTCGTTGTTTTTGTTGTTGCGGAAGGTATGCCATTCCGATTCGTTGGAGTGAGCGAGCAGAATGCCGCTGAATGGTATTGCCCCCAGTCCCTCGGTGCTGTTGTAGTTACCCTCCTGGGTGGCGGTCAGCAATGGGTGAAGCACCTTGATCGGCGCCTTGAACATCTCGACGAACTCCATCAGGCCCTGGTTGGCCCGGCACAGCGCGCCCGAATAGCTATAGGCATCGGCGTCGTTCTGTGGGAATTCTTCTAGCTTGCGGATATCGACCTTGCCCACGAGGGCCGAGATGTCCTGGTTGTTTTCGTCACCTGGTTCGGTCTTGGCCACCGCGATCTGGTTGAGGATCGAAGGATAGAGCTTGACCACGCGGAACTGGCTGATGTCGCCGCCGAACTCCGCCAGGCGCTTGGTGGCCCATGGCGACATGATGGTGTTGAGGTAGCGACGGGGAATGCCGAAGTCCTCTTCGAGGATCGCGCCGTCCTCGGTGGCGTTGAAAAGCCCCAGGGGCGATTCGAAGACAGGAGAGCCCTTGATGGCGTAGAAGGGCACTTTTTCGATCAGTTGCTTGAGTTTCTCGGCCAGGGACGATTTACCGCCACCGACGGGGCCGAGCAGATAGAGAATCTGCTTCTTCTCCTCCAGGCCTTGGGCGGCATGGCGGAAATAGGACACGATCTGTTCGATGCATTCCTCCATCCCGTGGAAGTCTGCAAAGGCCGGGTAGCGCCGGATCACTTTGTTGGAAAAAATCCGCGAGAGCCTCGAGTTGGTCGAGGTGTCCAGCAGTTCCGGTTCTCCGATTGCCAGCAACAGACGCTCCGCAGCCGATGCGTAGGCACTGCGGTCTTGCTTGCAGAGTTCGAGGTATTCCTGCAGCGAGTACTCCTCCTGCCGCGTGGACTCGAAACGTTGCTGGAAGTGGCTAAAAATACTCATGACGTCACCTCGCTCGATACGTGGAGCCGGTGTCGGATCAATCAGTCGATGCTGGACAGCCGCTGGGACCCCAGTTGCCGTTTTACCCCCCAGAATGCTTTCAAGAATGCGGCTCCTGAAAGCTGACTCCCGATGATCCGCGCGCCGGTGTACCGGCTCTCCCCTGTTTTGGATGGCCTGAGGCTAAGGATAGTTCGGAATCCGAGAGGTAAAGGTTGAATACGTAATTAGTTGTGGCAGACCGTTCGTCCGCCATGGCCCAAGCCCGCGGTTCTCGTGGGCTTGGGTGTCATAAAAAATTATTCGTGGGTGCCTTGCTCTGTTTCATCAGGATAAACCGTGCGCCACAGCTCAAAGCCGCCGTCCATGCTGTACACGTCACTGAAACCCTGGCTGACCAGGTAAGCCGCTGCGCTTTGGCTGGAGTTGCCGTGATAGCAGACTACGATGGTAGGCGCATCGAGATCAGCGCCCTGGATGAAAGCGTGAAGGGAATGGTTATCCAGATGCTTGGAGCCACTGATATGTGAAGTTGCGTAAGTGGCCGGGTCGCGCACATCGACGAGCACCGCGCCTTGTTCACGCAGGGCCTGGGCCTGCTCGGGGGAGATGCGTTTGAATTCGGTCATGAGGTACTCCTGTGGCCTTGGGCGCAACGCCGGTCAAGCGTCGGTGCCGGCCGGCAATGATGCAATGGTCGATGTATTGAGTCTGGCGTGGCCCTTCTCGTCGCAATCGCAGCGCAGCAACTCGCCGGTGTCGACGTTCATCAGTGTCATCGCGCTGCCCCAGACGCAGCCGGTATCGAGGGCAATAACCCCGGCTTCGTCAGTTTGGCCTTCGAGTGCCGCCCAGTGCCCGAAAATGATCTTCAGGTCGCGGGTTTTGCGCTCCTTGTGCTTGAACCACGGCGCGTAGCCGGGCGGGGCGGTCTCGATGCCTTCCTTGCCCTTGAGATCGAGCTTGCCGTCGCGGGTGCAGAAGCGCATGCGCGTGAAATAATTGGTGATGACGCGAAGACGGGCCGTGCCGGTGAGGTCGTTGTCCCATTTGACGGGTTCGTTGCCGTACATGCCGTCCAGGTAGGGGCCGAACAGGTTGTCGTCGCGCAACGCCTGTTCCACTTCGCCAGCGCACTTGAGCGCTCTGCGCAGCGACCATTGGGGTGGGATGCCGGCATGGACCAGCGCGAGGTTGCGCGCCTCGTCGTAATGCATGAGTTTTTGCTGGCGCAACCATTCAAGCAGCTCGACGCAATCGGGGGCGTCGAGAATCTCGCTCAAGGTGTCGGATTTTTTCAGGCGCTCGATGTTTTGCCAGGCGGCTAACAGGTGCAGATCGTGATTGCCGAGCACGCATACCAAAGAGTCGCGGATACCATAGAGGAAACGAAGGGTTTCCAGCGACTGCGGGCCACGGTTGACCAGGTCGCCGACTAGCCACAGCGTGTCTTTGCGTGGGTCGAACGCTACCTGCTCCAGCAGGCATTTGAGCGGGTCCAGGCAGCCCTGCAGGTCACCAACCGCATACGTGGCCATCAGTGCAGCGCTCCGGGCACCGCCAGTCGAAAGGGCTTGATGATCGCATCGAAGCGCTTACCGTCTTCGGCGAGCATTTGATAGGTGCCCTCCATGGTGCCGACCTTGGTGGTCATCACTGTTCCGCTGCTATAGCTGTGGCTCTTGCCGGCATCGATCAACGGTTGCTGGCCAACCACGCCTTCACCGCGCACTTCTTCTACATGGCCGTCGCCGTTGGTGATGATCCAATGCCGTGACAGCAGCCTGGCGGGCAGCGAGCCATTGTTGCGCACTGTGATGGTGTAGGCGAAGGCGAAGCGGTCGTGCTCGGGTTGTGACTGTTCAGCGAGGAAGCGGGTGGCGACGCTGACGTCGACCTGGTAACGAGGATCGGACATGCAAAAAGGCCTTGAAAGCGGGACGCGGGAAGAACTGAGGGAGTCAGTCTAGGCCAAGTGTCGGGTAGTAAACCAGACCGGCGTACTTCCCGATAACGGCCTCGCATGTCAAATGGCGTTGTCTTTTGGCGCGACCTGTTCACTGAGCTTGTCGGCCAGGCGCACGAAGGCCGCCAGGTCCAGTTGCTCGGGGCGCAAGCTGCCGTCAACACCCGCGGCTTCGATTTCAGCGCTGCTGAGCAGCAGTTTCAACGTGTTGCGCAGGGTTTTGCGACGCTGGTTGAAAGCTTCGCGCACTACGCGTTCCAGCAGGCGGTGATCCTTGGCCGGGTGCGGAAGGACCGCATGAGGTACGAGGCGGACGATCGCGGAATCGACTTTAGGGGGCGGGTTGAATGCTCCCGGGCCCACGTTGAACAAATGGTCGACCCGGCAATGGTACTGGACCATGATCGATAGTCGGCCCCAATCACCACCGCCAGGACCGGCGGCGAGGCGCTCGACCACTTCTTTCTGCAGCATGAAATGCATGTCGCGGATCAGTGCGGCATTGCTCAGCAGATGGAAAATCAGCGGCGTGGAAATGTTATAGGGCAGGTTGCCAACCACCCGAAGGCTGCCCGGCGCGGCGTCCAGGCTGTTGAAGTCAAACTTCAGTGCGTCGCCCTGGTGCAGGTTGAAATTGCTCTTGCCGGCAAATTGCTGGTTGAGAATCGGCACCAGATCCTTGTCCAGTTCCACCACGTCCAGTTGCGCGCCGCTACCGAGCAGGCCTTGGGTCAGTGCACCCTGGCCTGGACCGATCTCCAGCAGGCGATCATCGGGCTTGGCATTGATGGAACGCAGGATGCGGTCGATCACGCCAGCGTCATGCAAAAAATTCTGGCCGAAGCGCTTGCGCGCGCGGTGTTGGTATTGCTCGGTCATAAGTGGGTCTCGGCCATCTGGTAAGCGGTTTCCAAGGCGACTTGCAGGCTGCCGGTGTCGATCCTGCCGCTGCCGGCCAGGTCCAGGGCGGTGCCGTGGTCCACGGAGGTGCGGATGATCGGCAAGCCCAGCGTCACATTGACCGCCGCGCCGAAGCCTTTGTACTTCAGCACGGGCAAGCCCTGGTCGTGGTACATCGCCAGCACCGCATCGCAGTGCTCCAGATATTTGGGGGTAAACAGAGTGTCGGCAGGCAGCGGGCCACGCAGGTCCATGCCCTCGCTACGCAGGCGTTCCAATGTAGGTTCGATGATGTCGATTTCTTCACGGCCCAGGTGTCCGCCTTCGCCGGCATGGGGATTGAGCCCACACACCAGGATTCGTGGCCGGACGATGCCGAATTTTTCCTGAAGGTCGGCGTGCAGTATGCGCGTGACCCGTTCCAGGCGTTGCGGTGTGATCGCGTCGGCGATATCTCGCAAGGGCAGATGAGTGGTGACCAAGGCTACGCGAAGGCCGCGCGTGGCGAGCATCATCACGACTTGCGAGGTTCGGGTCAGGTCTGCCAGGAATTCCGTGTGTCCGGAAAACTGAATACCGGATTCATTGATGACACCCTTGTGTACCGGGGCGGTGATCATCCCGGCGAAAGCCCCATCCAGGCAGCCTTGGCCGGCGCGGGTCAGGGTTTCCAGAACAAACGCCGCGTTTGCCGTATCCAATTGACCGGTGACGACCGGTGCGCCTAGGGGCGTATCCCAGACATACAGGCTGCCCGCAGGTGCCGGGGCATCGGGCCAGGCGTCTGGCGTAACCAAGCGCAGATCGACGGCCAGCCCCAGTTGCGCGGCCCGCTCGAGGAGCAGGTCGCGGCTGGTGATGGCAATCAGGGGGTGAGGCTGGGCTTGCGAGGCGAGCAGCAGGCACAGGTCGGGACCAATGCCGGCAGGCTCGCCGGGGGTCAGCGCGAAACGCTTGGGTTTCACTGCGCGGCCTGGTCTGCACCAGGGAGTTTGATCTCGACGTAGGCTTCGTCGCGAATCTGGCGAAGCCAGGTTTGCAACTCTTCGTCGTATTTGCGGTTACGCAATACCGTCATCGCCTGTTGCTCGCGCGCCTGGGTGGTACTGTCCGTGGCGCGACGGCCAAGGACTTCCAGGACGTGCCAGCCGTAAGGGCTCTTGAACGGCTTGGACAGTTGGCCCTGGGGTGTTTCGGCCATGACCTGGCGGAACTCGGGGACCAGCGCATTCGGGTCGACCCAGTTCAGGTCGCCACCGTTAAGGGCGGAACCCGGGTCTTCCGAGAAGCTTTTGGCCAGCTCGGCGAAGTCTTCGCCGGCGGTGATCCGCTCGTAGAGCTTCTCGGCCAGGCGCTTGGTCTCGGCTTCGCTACGGATCTCGCTCGGCTTGATCAGGATATGGCGGACATGTACTTCGTCGCGCACCTGTGTGCCGCCGCCGCGTTTTTCCAGCAGTTTGAGGATGATGAAACCACCTGGAGTGCGGGCCGGCTGGGTGATGTCGCCCACGGCCATGGCGCTGAGCTCGCGATCAAACGGAGGCGGCAATTGAGCGGCTTTACGCCAGCCCATGTCACCACCTTCCAGGGCGTTCTCACTGCCCGAACGCGCCACGGCCATCTGGCCGAAGTCAGCACCTTGCTTGAGCTGCTGGTAAACATCCATCGCCTGGCGATAGGCACTCTGAATCGCTTCGGAGTTGGCGCTCTCGGGGGTTGGGATCAGGATGTTCGCCAAGTGCAGTTCTTCAGACAGCTGCATCTTGCCCAGGTCGGAAGCGAGGAAGTTCTTCACTTCCTGCTCGGACACCTGGATGCGCTCGGCCACGCGTCGCTGACGTACGCGGCTGATGACCATCTCACGGCGGATCTGGTCGCGGGCGTCATCAAAGGACAGGCCGTCGCGAGCCAGGGCGGCGCGGAACTGATCGATGGACATGTTGTTGCGCTGGGCAATGGTGCCGACGGCCTGGTTCAGTTCCTCATCGGTGATGCGGATACCGGAACGTTCGCCAATCTGCAGCTGCAGGTTTTCGACGATCAGGCGCTCGAGCACCTGCTGGTCCAGCACGCCCGGTGGTGGCAAGCCGCCGCCACGCTTGGCGATGGTTTGCTGCACTTCATGGACACGCTGGTCCAGTTGGCTCTGCATGACCACGTCGTTGTCGACGATGGCCACGACCTTGTCGATGGACTGTACCGCAGCGTTCGCTGCGGTACCCAGGAACAGCGCGCCCAGCATCAGCGGGCGCAGACAATCAGAAAGCTTGGTCTTCACGTTCACGATAACCTTGAATGCCTTTGTCGAGGAAACTCTCTACTTTGGCGCCGGTAAGGCCGCCGAGTCCCTTCAGAACAATTTGGAGGAAGACGCCGTGGTCGCCTTTTTCGTTTTGCGGGGCGGCTTGACTGAATTCTTCATAGTCGACCCAGTAACGGTTGATCAGGCGCAGTTTCCAGCAGCAGCTGTCATATTCGAAACCACCGAAGGCTTCCAGGGTACGGTTGCGGTTGTAGTCATACTGCCAGCGGCTGATGGCGTTCCACTGCGGCACGATCGGCCAGATGATCGAGAAATCGTGCTGCTTGATCTTGTAGTAGTCCTTCACGTAGTTCGGATCGCCCGGACGGCCATAGTCGCCACCGCCCACTTGCCATTGGCCGGTGGATTCGTCATAGCGGACCTGGTCGTTGCGATAGCGATAACCGGCGTTGATGACCTTGTTCGGGTTGTCTTCAGGCTGGTAGTGAAACATCGCGCTGCCCGAACGGGGGCTGCGGGTGTCCGGGTCCCAGTTGTAGGTCGCCGTGGTGCGCCAATCGCGGTTCCAGCGATATTCGTATTCCAAGGCATACGGGGAAACGTCGGACTTGGCGTCTTCACGTGTCTTGAAGTCGATGCCTGGCAGTTGGACTTCACGATCCTTGAAGTACAGAGCCTGGCCGACGCTGACGCGCTGACGCTCGAACCCGTTTTCTTCGATCCAGCGACTGGTCACGCCAAGGGACAATTTGTTTTCGTCGCCAACACGGTCGGAGCCGGTGAAACGGTTATCCCGGAACAGCGAGGAGTAGCTGAAGGTCGATTCGCTGGTGTCGAACACGGGGATATCGCTCTGGTCCTTCTCCGGTACATAGAGATAGAACAGGCGAGGCTCCAGGGTCTGGCGATAGTTGGTGCCGAACCATTGGGTGTCACGGTCGAAATACAGGCCACTGTCGATGCTGGCGATTGGAACACCACGGCTCTGGCTGCTGCTGTAGGTGCCGCGCAGGCGATCGGCCTCGGCGTTCTGCGCAGCGACCTGAGATCTGCCCCTGCTATCCAGGTCCAGGTCATATTGAGTGTACTGGTACTTGAGCGACGGCTTGATGTAGCCATAGCTTGCGGTCATCGGCAGGCTCATGACGGGTGCCAGGTTCAGACGGTCGCCGTTAGCCCTGGCCAAGCCGCGGATGTTGTTATCCAGGAACGGCTCGGTATTGCCGTCTTCATCGGTGTAGTCACCGGTGCGCAAATCACGATCAAACCGCACCAGTTCGGTCTTGTACGCGAAATCCAGTCCATACGGATGTTCGGGCAGCGAGCCATTGAAGGTGATCTGAGGCAGGCGATTGTACGGCGTGATTTTTGAAATCGTCGCCATCTGGTAAGCCTGGGCATTGAGCCGAGCGGTGTAGTTGTCGCCGCGATAGCTGACAGCGCCTTGCTGGTTCACGTAGTCCCGCGACTCGACGCCGATCTGATCGGTCTGCAGATCCTGGAAATAATACGGATCGCTGATCTTGGTGTAGTCGACTTCTGTCAGCACGCGCGAGTCGAGGCCGCCCTTGTGCTGCCAGTTATACATGTAGCGGGTCTTGTCGTAGTCGCTCTGCCCGCTGCGCTCATCGTCTTCGTCGTTGAGGTACGCGGCGCCGAACTGGCCTTCGCTGGACTTGGTCAGGTAACGGAACTCGCCTTCCATCAACAGGCCGCGCTTGCTCATGTAGCGTGGGTACAACGTGGCGTCGTAGTTCGGCGCCAGGTTGAAGTAGTACGGGGTGACCAGCAGGAAGCCGGTATCACTGCCGCTGCCGATGGTCGGCGGCAGGAAGCCGGACTGACGACGGTCGTCGATCGGGAAATAGATATAAGGCGTGTACAGGACCGGGAAGTCCTTGACCCGCAGCGTGACGTTGGTCGCGGTGCCGAAGCCCGTGGCCGGGTTCAAGGTGATGTTGTTGCCCTTGAGTGTCCACGCGTTGCTGCCCGGTTCGCACGTGGTGTACGTACCGTCCTTGAGGCGGATGATCGCGTTTTCGGCGCGGCGGGCGTACAGCGCGTTACCGCGGATGCGCGACTTGTGCATCACGTATTCGGCGTTGTCGACCTTGGCTTCACCGGTGTCCAGCTGCACATCGGCGTGGTCGCCGACAATCAGCGCGCCGTTGTCGCGGACCCGCACGTTGCCGTTCAGCTCGCCACGGTTCTCGGCCTGGTACAGGCTGGCCTCGTCGGCTTCGACCTGCATGCTGCCCTGGCGCATGACCACGTCGCCGGCCAGGGTCGCCACCTGTTGCTCCTGCTCGTAGCGCGAAGCCTTGGCGCCCAGGAAGGTCGGCGCGTCGCTCTTGGCGGTCTTGTCGTTCATGCCCGGACGCGTCGGCTCGATGTACGCGCCAGCGCAGTAAGGACCGGTTTCAGCCAGTTGAGCGGGCGTGAGGTTCTCGCGCGGAACCCAGTCCAAGTGACTGTAGTCTTCACTGCGCGTCTTCAAGCCGCGGCCCTTGGCTTCGGTGACGAGCATCGGCTTGTCGCCGGCCACCTCGCCCGAATCGCTGTCGGCCGGTGCGCTGCCGCTGCCGGCAACCGCGCTGCCTTCATGCACGGGACGTGGCGGCAATGCAGCGGCCGGCGTCTTGGGTGAACAGTCCCAGGCACCCGAAGCGGAGACGGAACAGTCATACTGTTGCGCCGCAACGACGAATGAAGAGGCCAGGGGTTGCAGGGCCAGCAGACTGCCGGTAACCAGCAACGGAAATTTTTTACGAAACGCGGGGGATTTCAATGCCATCTTATTAGTCCGGGCTTCCTGCGTGCCATCTGCCCGCGGTGTGGGCCGCACGCCTCTCGATGGTCTGAAAAAGATGCTGGATAATAAAGCATGACCCGCTTGACGGCTAGCGCCGTCGGAGACCCTTGCAATGCCTGACCAAGATGTACGCTTGCAACACCTGAAAGTTTGGCTCGATGAGCAGTTACCGATCCTTTTCAATCAACAGGGGTGGGGTGCCGTACCCCCGGCCACGTTGACCGCGGCCAGCAGCGACGCGAGTTTCCGGCGATATTTCCGCTGGGAAGGCGCGGGCCGCAGCCTGATCGTGATGGATGCACCGCCGCCCCAGGAAAACTGCAAACCCTTCGTGGATATCGCGTTTTTGCTGGCGAAATCCGGCATCAATGTGCCAAAAATTTATGCCGAAGACCTCGATCGCGGTTTTCTTTTGCTCAATGATCTGGGTAACCAGACCTACCTGGATGTAATCAACGGCGAAAATGCCGACGATTTATTCCGCGATGCCTTGCAGGCATTGTTGGCTTTTCAGCAATTGCCGATGGTGGCTCCGCTGCCCAGTTATGACGTTGCTTTGCTGCGTCGCGAGTTGGAGCTGTTTCCGGAGTGGTACGTCAAGCGCGAGTTGGGCATCGAACTCGATGCGACACAGCAGCAACTTTGGCAGCAGGCTTGCGAACTGTTGATCAACAGCGCCCTGGCCCAGCCGAAAGTGCTGGTGCACCGCGACTACATGCCGCGCAATCTCATGCTCAGCGATCCCAATCCAGGTGTGCTCGATTTCCAGGACGCGGTCTACGGGCCGGTGACCTACGATGTGACCTGCCTTTTCAAGGATGCTTTCCTCAGTTGGCCCGAGGCGCGAGTGCGCGGTTGGCTGGAGGATTATTGGCAGCAGGCTGGTGCCCTTGGCATTGCTGTGCAGCCGGACTTCGAAGATTTCCTGCGGGCCAGCGACTTGATGGGCGTGCAGCGCCATCTCAAGGTGATCGGCATCTTCGCGCGCATTTGCCACCGCGACGGCAAGCCGCGCTACCTGGGGGACGTACCGCGCTTCTTCGACTATATAGAAGCGGTCATTACCCGCCGTCCCGAGTTGGCGCCGCTGGATGAACTGCTCCGCAGCCTGCGCCAATCGGCCGAGGCAAACGCATGAAGGCGATGATCCTCGCGGCGGGCAAGGGGGAGCGCATGCGCCCGCTGACGCTTACCACGCCCAAGCCTTTGATCCGTGTCGCCGCAATTCCCTTGATCGAATATCACCTGCGGGCGCTGGTCGCCGCCGGGTTTGGCGAGATCGTCATCAATCACGCCTGGCTCGGGCAGCAGATCGAAGACCACCTGGGGGACGGCTCACGGTTCGGCGTGCGCATCGTCTATTCCCCGGAAGGCGAGCCGCTGGAAACCGGCGGGGGGATTTTCCGGGCGCTGCCGTTGCTGGGCGATGAAGCGTTTCTCGTGGTCAATGGCGACATATGGACTGATTTCGATTTCAGCACCTTGCCTCGTTCGCTCGACGCGTCGGCTCATCTGGTGCTGGTGGACAATCCTGAACATCACCCAGATGGCGATTTCGTCCTCACCGACGGAAAGGTTCATGAAGGCGCGTCCACGGCCGACAAACTGACCTACAGCGGTATCGCCGTCCTGCATCCGCGATTATTCGACGGTTGCGCGGCTGGCGCGTTCAAGCTCGCACCGTTGCTGCGCAAGGCCATGGACCATGGGCAGGTCAGCGGCGAGCGGCTGCAAGGTCATTGGGTAGATGTCGGAACCCTTGAACGTTTGGCGCAGGTTGAAAAATTGATAGAAGCGAGCCGTTGATATGTGGTGGCCAGGGACTCTGATCGGAGCGGGAGCAGGCTTTGCCATAGCCAGCATCCCGGGGGCCATGCTTGGCGCATTGCTGGGACAGGCGCTGGACAGGCGCCTGAACGTCCACAGCTGGGCGCAAGTGCGTGAACGGCTGGGCGGGCGCCCGGCGTTGCGCAACGATGAATTATTGTTCGTGTTGCTCGGACGGCTGGCGAAAAGCGATGGGCGGGTTGTGGACGGTCACATTCAGCAGGCTCGCCTGGAAATGCGCGCCCTCGACTTGAGCGAACCGGCGCAGCGTCGTGCCATTGCGGCATTCAACCGAGGCAAGTCCGAGCATGATCGCTTGCGCGGTTATCTGCGTCGCCTCGCCACTCAGCCACACGCGGCCGAAGGCGTGCTACGCGCCTGCTGGAGGATGGTCTGGGCTGACGGTCGCGCTGGCGCCAGCGAGCGCGAGTTGCTTGTCCAGTGGGGCAAATGGCTGGGCTGGACGCCGCAGCAGGTCCAGGCGTTGGCGATGGATTACGAACCGCAGAAACTGTCGCAACCCTCAAGCGGCGTGACTTATCAGGAGGCATTGCGATTGCTGGGTGTTTCGGCCACCAGCGAGCCGTCGCAAATAAAGCGGGCTTATCGCCGCTTGCTCAGCCGGCATCACCCGGACAAGATCGCCGGCAGCGGCGCCACGCCTTTACAGGTGCGTGAAGCGACCGACAGGACCCGAGAGCTGCACAATGCCTATCGTTTGATTCGCGAGCGGAGGGATTTCCGCTAATACGGGGTGCCTGTGGCGAGGGAGCTCGCTCCCGCTGGTTCGCGAAGCGGCGCCTCAACCTGGCGCCGAATTTCTTACGGAGTCTCAGTTGGCTGACGACTGCTGCGCAGCCGAGCGGGAGCAAGCTCCCTTGCCACAGATAGCTAGCGTGTCGCTTACCGCTGGGAAGGTCTCACTCCCCAGGGTTTTGCGGATTCAACCAACCCCGGACCCGACGGAACAATTGCTCTTGCTCCGCCGAACGGTTCGGCACGGCTTTGAGGGCAACCTGGCTGAAGGTTGATCCTTTCAGGCGTTTGCTCGCTTGCAAGCGCTCCAGTGCCGCGTTGCGGTCCAGTGGCTTGTCCATATAGAAGATATCGGCGGTCGCCAGCTTCAGGGTGGGTGTCAGCTCTGCCAGGCCAGGCTTGGCGGTTACCGGAGTCTGGGCCGCGACCATCACGAAGCGTTCGATCTGCGAGGGTTGCTTTTCGCTAAGGTAGCGCGCTGCCCAATAGGCGCCCGTGCCATGGCCTAGCAGCACAATGCTGCGGGCGCTCTGCTGTTCGGCGTAGGCCAGCGCCGCATCGATGCGGGCGAAAATGCGCTCGGCATCGGCGTTGGCGTGTTCTTCACCGGTTTCGGCGATGGCGGCATCCGCTGCCTCGGCTTCGCCCCCCGTCACTTGCTCGATCGGTGCGGCGGTGGTGGCGTCCGGTGCCGCGGCCGCGACGTCGGCGGGTTTGGTCTCGGGTGGCGTTTCCACGGTGCGCGGAGCGATGACGTCGCCTTGCAGGTCCGGCAGGGTGATACTCAGGCTGCTCCATTGGGCATCAGGCAGTTTCTTGCGCAGGGGGCCGACTGCTTGAGGCCAGTCAGCGGTTTCACCGGCGCCAGGGATGATGATGACGGCGCCCTTGGGCTCGCTGGTATTGGCTGGCTTCCACAGCGCGAGGAAGGCGTCGCTACCGGTTTGTAGCTGTTGCTGCTCTTGAGCGGGGACTTTTCTTACGAGCGCCGCTGCCTCTTCCTGGCTACGCTCGAGCAAGGGTTGGCGTTCGACCGGCTTTTCCCCAGCGGATGGTTCCACTGCGGCGGGTGCCGTTTCGCCAGCCTGCACAGAAAATGCACTCGGCAGGATCAGCGACAGGCACAATGCTGGCAACGCCAGGCGATAAACAGAGGGCATCGGATATTCCATGACCAGAAGTATTTCCGGCAGCCTAATGGGTTGGTCAGTATTTGTCAGTGCATGAGACTTCGATGATGCGTTATTGCTGCCTGTGGGTTATCGGCTGTTTATGGCTTCCCTTGATGGCTTGGGCTGCGCCTGCGCCGCAGGTTCATGGCGTGCAACTGAGTGCGGAACAGCGTCAATGGCTGACGCAACATCAACAGCTGCGGGTCGGCGTGGTATTGCAGGCCCCCTATGCACAATACGATCGGCGTTTACAGCGGTTGTCCGGTACCCATGTCGAGTTGATGCAATGGCTGGGTAAGACGCTGAACGTCGAGTTGACCTGGCGCAATTTCCAAGACGTCGCGCAGCTGGAAGCAGCGGTACGTGACGGCGAAATCGATGTCGCGCCCGGCCTGACCCAAACCCCGGTCGGGCTCAGGCTCTGGCAGTTTTCCGACCCTTACATGCGAGTGCCGCAATTGATCGTCGGCGCGCAGAAAAGCGCCGAGGGCGTGGAGCTGGAGAAGCTCGACGGCCAGGTCCGCGTTGCGGTGCGCATGCCCAGCGCCACGGCGGATTATCTGCGCAGCAATTACCCAGCGTTGAACCTGCAAGGGGTGCCGATGGAGCGCGAGGCGCTGCAATTGTTGCTGACCCAGCAGGCGCGGTTCGCGGTGGTCGATGAGGCGCAGCTGGGACGGTTGATGGTCGAGCCCGAGTTCTCGGAACTGGCGGTGGTGGGCGATATTGGGTCGCCACAGTTGCTACGGGTCGCCACGCGCCGGGACTGGCCCCAGTTGGCCGAAATTATCGACAAGGGGCTGCAAGCCATCCCGGCCAAGGAACTTGAGCAACTGCACAGTCGTTGGCTCAAGCCGAAATACCCGCGCCTGACCGAAACTCCGGGTTTCTGGCAGAACCTGACCTTGCTGTTGCTGGCATTGCTGCTCGCCAGCGTGGCCACCGTGTCTTGGCAACGCCGCCAGCAACGTGGACTGGAGCGCCGGTTGCGTGCCGCGCGAGAGGACATCGCCCAACGCACCGCCAGCGAAGCAGCCTTGCGGCTGACGCAGTTTTCCATCGATCAAAGTACGGTCGGCATCCTCTGGGTCAACTGGGACAGCCATGTGCGCTACGCCAACCGCGCCGCCGAAACCATGCTGGGCTACGGCCCGGGCGGGATCATCGACCGACCGCTGATCGATTTCGAGCCGGGCTTGCACATGGACCGTTGGTTGAATTTGTGGAAGCGCGCCCGAGCCAGTGAAGACGGGCCGCAGAGTTTCGAGACCGAATGTGTGCGCGCCGATGGCAGCATCCTGCCGGCCGACGTTTCCCTGAGTTTCCTGCGTTTTCGCGATGCCGAATACCTGGTCGTCTACCTTAACGACGTGACGGAGCGTCGACGCGCATTGGCGGCTTTGCGTGAAAGCGAGGCGCGCCTGCAAGGCATCGCGGCGAACGTGCCGGGGTTGGTCTTTCGACTGGAGCGGGCTCCGGTGACTGAACAAATCGACTTTGCCTACATCAGCGAAGGCAGCGAAAGCCTGGTGGGCTACTCCCCGGCGACTTTGGCCCGCAGTGATACCGGTCTGCGCAGCCTGGTCCATCCGGACGACAAGGCCGATTACCACCGCACCCAGGACCAGGCGCTGGACAGCGACAGCGACTGGTCATGGCAAGGCCGCATCCTGACGCGCGAAGGGCAGCAACGCTGGGCCGAGATCAAGGCAATCACACGTCGTCTCGAGGATGGCGCCTACGTCTGGGACGGTATCGTCTGGGACATCACTGAAAGCAAGCGCATCGAACTGGAGCTGGCCAGCTCGCGTGAACAGTTGCGTGAGTTGTCGGCGCACCTGGAAAGCGTAAGAGAGGAAGAAAAAGCACGTATTGCCCGGGAGGTCCACGACGAGCTGGGCCAGATGCTGACGGTGCTGAAGCTGGAGACTTCCATGTGCGAATTGGCCTACGCGCAGCTGGATCCTGGCCTGCAGGAGCGGCTCAACAGCATGAAGCGCTTGATCGCCCAGCTGTTTCAACTGGTGCGAGACGTGGCCACAGCGTTGCGCCCACCTATCCTGGATGCCGGTATCGCTTCGGCCATTGAATGGCAGGCACGGCGCTTCGAGGCGCGTACCCACATCCCGTGCCTGGTGCAGGTGCCTGACAACTTGCCACCGTTGAGCGACGCGAAGGCCATCGGTCTGTTCCGGATTCTCCAGGAAGCGCTGACCAATGTGATGCGCCACGCCCAGGCGCATACTGTGGAACTGACGCTGACCCAGGAAGGCGGCCATCTATGCCTGACGGTCAGCGATGACGGTGTAGGATTCATTGCCGACGCCAGTAGGCCAACGTCCTTTGGCTTGGTTGGCATGCGTGAGCGTGTGTTGATCATGGGCGGACAGTTGACTCTGGGCAGCGAGCCGGGGGAGGGGACGACCTTGTCGGTGCGCGTGCCGTTGGGTGAGGCATGACGGGAGTGGTTATCCGGGGTGACCGCATCGCGAGCAAGCTCGCTCCCACATGGATTAATGTTACGCGAGCTTGCTCGCGATGAGATTCTGAATCTGGAGAACAATGTGATCCGTGTACTGGTAGCCGAAGACCACACCATCGTCCGCGAAGGGATCAAGCAGTTGATCGGCCTGGCCAAGGATCTGGTGGTGGCGGGGGAGGCGAGCAATGGCGAACAACTGCTCGAGACTCTGCGACACGTGCCCTGCGAAGTCGTGCTGCTGGATATTTCCATGCCGGGCGTCAACGGCCTGGAGGCGATCCCACGGATCCGGTCGTTGAACAACCCGCCGGCCATCCTGGTGTTGTCCATGCATGACGAAGCGCAAATGGCGGCTCGCGCCCTTAAGGTCGGCGCCGCCGGCTATGCCACCAAGGACAGCGACCCGGCATTGCTGCTCATGGCGATTCGGAAGGTCGCTGCCGGCGGACGCTACATCGACCCGGACCTGGCCGACCGCATGGTCTTCGAAGTGGGCCTGACCGACACCCGACCGCTGCATTCACTATTGTCGGAGCGCGAGTTCTCAGTCTTCGAACGCCTCGCCCAAGGCGCCAATGTCAACGACATCGCCCAGCAACTGGCCCTGAGCAGCAAGACCATCAGTACCCACAAGGCGCGGCTGATGCAGAAACTCAACATCACCTCGCTGGCGGAACTGGTGAAATACGCGATGGAGCACAAGTTGCTCTGAATCCCACCATCGTCCCCTTGTGGGAGCGAGCTTGCTCGCGATAGCGTCGGACCATACAGCGCATAGGTAGCTGACAGACCGCCATCGCGAGCAAGCTCGCTCCCACAGGGTTTGTGTTGGCATATCCATTTGCGACACGCCCTAGCACAGCGCTTGCCCCGGTTTGCAGCTCGCTGCTTGAAACTTGCCACTGCACTTATCCAATCCCGCCACCCGTGTAGGGAAATCCCTACCCCGACTCTTCCATCCGGCTGAGGCGATTCTCTCCTGCGGCCCGATTTGCGCGGGTCCCGGGCTCCACTAGGCTTGGACTCACAAGCAGTCATCAATACAAAAGGTGCGGGTATGAGCCAGGTCGATTCAAGCGCGGGGGCCAGTGATGTGCTGGTCAGCTTTCGTGGTGTGCAAAAGAGCTACGACGGCGAGAACCTGATCGTCAAAGACCTCAACCTGGACATTCGCAAAGGCGAATTCCTGACCCTCCTCGGACCTTCCGGCTCCGGCAAGACCACCAGCCTGATGATGCTCGCCGGTTTCGAGACTCCGACCGCCGGTGAAATCCTGCTGGCTGGCCGTTCCATCAACAACGTGCCGCCTCATAAGCGCGACATCGGCATGGTGTTCCAGAACTACGCCTTGTTCCCCCACATGACCGTCGCCGAGAACCTGGCCTTCCCGTTGACCGTTCGCGGCTTGAACAAGAGCGACGTCGGTGATCGGGTCAAGCGAGTCTTGAGCATGGTCCAGCTGGAAACCTTCGCCCAGCGTTATCCGGCGCAATTGTCCGGTGGCCAGCAGCAGCGCGTGGCCCTGGCCCGGGCGCTGGTGTTCGAGCCGCAACTTGTCTTGATGGACGAACCCCTTGGTGCATTGGACAAACAGCTGCGCGAACACATGCAGATGGAAATCAAGCACCTGCACCAGCGCCTCGGCGTCACCGTGGTCTACGTGACGCACGACCAGGGCGAAGCCCTCACCATGTCCGACCGTGTGGCCGTGTTCCACCAGGGCGAGATCCAGCAGATCGCCCCGCCGCGCACACTGTACGAAGAACCGAAAAACACCTTCGTCGCCAACTTCATCGGCGAAAACAACCGCCTCAACGGCCGCCTGCACAGCCAGACCGGCGATCGCTGCCTGGTGGAGTTGGGGCGCGGTGAGAAAGTCGAGGCCCTGGCCGTCAATGTCGGCCAGCCTGGCGAGCCGGTGACGCTCTCGATCCGGCCGGAGCGGGTGAGCCTCAACGGCTTCAGCGAACAATGCGTCAACCGCTTTTCAGGGAGGGTGGCGGAATTCATCTATCTGGGCGACCACGTCCGGGTTCGCCTGGAGGTCTGCGGCAAGAACGACTTCTTCGTGAAACAGCCCATTGCCGAGCTCGATCCCGCGCTCGCCGTCGGGGACGTGGTTCCGCTTGGCTGGCAAGTCGAGCATGTGCGCGCGCTCGATCCCCTTTTAGAGGCGAACTGATCGCCCCCCTGCTGTACCAACACCAACCCTGCACGTGGAGAGAACAATAAATGTTGAGATCCTTGAAGTTCACAGCCCTGACATTGGGCATGATGGGTGCGGCAAGCGCGATGGCGGCGGGCCCGGACCTGACCGTGGTGTCTTTCGGCGGGGCGAACAAGGCGGCTCAGGTCAAAGCCTTTTACGCACCGTGGGAAGCGGCCGGCAATGGCAAGATCGTGGCGGGCGAGTACAACGGCGAAATGGCCAAGGTCAAGGCCATGGTCGATACCAAGAGCGTCTCGTGGGACCTGGTGGAAGTCGAGTCGCCGGAATTGTCCCGTGGCTGCGACGAGGACATGTTCGAGCAGCTCGATCCGGCCTTGTTCGGCAAGACCGAAGACTACGTCAAGGGCGCCATCCAGCCTTGCGGCGTGGGCTTTTTCGTCTGGTCGACCGTGCTGGCCTACAACGCCGATAAGCTGAAAACCGCGCCGACCAGCTGGGCTGATTTCTGGGACACCAAGCAGTTCCCGGGCAAGCGTGGCCTGCGCAAGGGCGCGAAGTACACCTTGGAATTTGCCTTGATGGCCGACGGCGTGGCGCCCAAAGACGTCTACAAAGTGCTGGCTGGTAAAGATGGCCAGGACCGCGCCTTCAAGAAGCTGGACGAACTCAAGCCGAACATCCAATGGTGGGAAGCTGGTGCCCAACCGCCGCAATACCTCGCTTCCGGTGACGTTGTCATGAGCTCGGCCTACAACGGCCGGATCGCCGCGGTGCAGAAAGAAAGCAACCTGAAAGTGGTGTGGAACGGCGGCATCTACGACTTCGACGCCTGGGCTATTCCTCGTGGCCTGGACAAGACGCGCGCAGAAGCGGCGAAGAAATTCATCGCCTTCTCTGTGGCGCCACAGCAGCAGAAGACCTACTCGGAAAACATCGCCTACGGCCCGGCCAACACCCAGGCTGTTCCGTTGCTGGCCAAGGATGTCCTGAAGGACATGCCGACCACTCCGGAGAACATTGCCAACCAAGTGCAGATCGACGTGAGCTTCTGGGCTGACAACGGCGAGCAACTGGAACAGCGCTTCAACTCCTGGGCGGCGAAGTAACCCACGTCTTCCTGGGAGGCGAGGCTTTTTGTGGCGAGGGAGCTTGCTCCCGCTTGAGTGCGCAGCACTCACGAGATAGGCATTGCCGACATTTTTGGGGCCGCTTCGCGGCCCAGCGGGAGCAAGCTCCCTCGCCACGATCACGCGTACGTCCAGGTTGTGGTTTCAAAAGAACAGAGGCGGCCCGCCGCCCCTGTAACGATAAAAAGATTTGCGGAGTTCGCCATGGCCATCGCCGTTCCACTGAACGCGGGCACCAGCCCCACCCTAAAGCAGCGGCTCAAGCGCGCCGAGCGGGTCAACCGCTGGAAGGCCCAGGCCTTGATCGCGCCGTTGGTGCTGTTTCTGTTGCTGGTGTTCCTGGTGCCCATCGTCGCGCTGTTGTTCAAAAGCGTCAGCAACCCGGAAGTGGTCAACGCAATGCCGCGCACCGTGGCTGCGGTCGCCACCTGGGATGGACGTGGATTGCCAGGCGAGCCTGTTTACAAGGCAGCCAGCGAGGACCTGGCCGAAGCCCGGAAAAATCAGACTTTGGGCGACCTGTCCAAACGATTGAACATGGAACTGGCCGGCTATCGCAGCCTCCTGACCAAGACTGCCAGGGCGCTGCCGTTCGCTGCCGAACCGGCTTCCTATAAAGAAGCGCTCGAAGGCCTCGACGAACGTTGGGGTGACCCGGCCTATTGGCAGGTGATCCGCCGCAACACCAGCGACGTCACGCCGTACTACCTGCTAGCGGCGGTCGACCATCGCATCGACGATCTCGGTGAACTCGCGCCGGCCACTCCCGACCAGGCGATCTACCTGGACATTTTTACCCGCACCTTCTGGATGGGCCTGGTCATTACAGCCATTTGCCTGGTGCTCGCCTATCCGTTGGCTTATCTACTGGCGAACCTACCGTCGCGCCAGAGCAATCTGTTGATGATTCTGGTGCTGCTGCCGTTCTGGACCTCGATTCTGGTGCGTGTGGCGGCGTGGATCGTGCTGCTGCAATCGGGAGGCTTGATCAACAGCGCCTTGATGGCCATGGGCATCATCGATAAACCTTTGGAACTGGTGTTCAACCGCGTCGGTGTGTACATCTCCATGGTCCACATCCTGCTGCCGTTCATGATCCTGCCGATCTACAGCGTGATGAAGGGTATCTCGCCCACCTACATGCGCGCGGCGATTTCCCTGGGTTGCCACCCGTTCGCCAGTTTCTGGCGGGTGTACTTCCCGCAGACCTACGCAGGTGTCGGTGCCGGTTGCCTGTTGGTGTTCATTCTCGCCATCGGCTACTACATCACCCCAGCGCTGCTGGGCAGCCCGAACGACCAGATGGTCAGCTACTTCGTCGCGTTCTACACCAACACCAGCATCAACTGGGGCATGGCCACGGCGCTCGGCGGCCTGCTGTTGCTGGCGACCATCGTGCTTTATCTGATTTACAGCTGGCTGGTGGGCGCCAGTCGCCTGCGCCTGAGCTAAGGGGAGATCGAAATGCTGAGTCCTTACATGTCCCCCGTCGAACGGGTGTGGTTCTACAGCTTGCGCATACTCTGCGGGCTGATCCTGTTGTTCCTGATCCTGCCGGTGCTGGTGATCATTCCATTGTCGTTCAACTCCGGCAGCTTCCTGGTTTACCCGTTGCAGGGCTTTTCGCTGCAGTGGTACCACGACTTCTTCGCTTCGGCGGAATGGATGCGGGCCTTGAAGAACAGCATCATCGTCGCCCCGGCGGCGACGCTGTTGGCGATGGTGTTTGGCACATTGGCCGCTATCGGACTGACCCGTGGCGACTTCCCGGGCAAGGCGCTGGTGATGGCCCTGGTGATTTCGCCCATGGTGGTGCCGGTGGTGATCATCGGCGTGGCCAGCTACCTGTTCTTCGCGCCGTTGGGAATGGGTAACAGCTTCTTTTCACTGATCGTCGTCCACGCTGTGCTGGGCGTACCGTTTGTCATCATCACCGTTTCGGCGACCTTGCAGGGCTTCAACCACAACCTGGTCCGGGCTGCCGCCAGCCTCGGAGCGTCGCCATTGACGGCGTTTCGCCGGGTGACCTTGCCGTTGATCGCCCCGGGCGTCATTTCCGGCGCGCTGTTCGCCTTCGCGACGTCGTTCGATGAAGTGGTGGTGACCTTGTTCCTGGCGGGGCCGGAGCAGGCGACGTTGCCTCGGCAGATGTTCAGCGGCATCCGTGAAAACCTCAGCCCCACCATCGCGGCGGCAGCAACGCTGCTGATCGCCTTCTCGGTGATCCTGTTGCTGACCCTGGAGTGGTTGCGTGGGCGCAGCGAGAAGCTGCGTACTACCCAGGTCTGAGACTTGCGGTAAAGCAGTGTGGGAGCGAGCCTGCTCGCGAATGCGGTGGCATATTCAACGTTTTATGTCGGCTGACACTCCGCTTCGCGAGCAGGCTCGCTCCCACATTGGGATTCGTTGGGGCATTCACACGCTGAATAGCAGACAACCCGCCATACCGAGCTATCCTTGTGCCAGCCCACTCTCGAGCAAGAGGCCGCGCACATGAGTCTTTCCTCGTTCAAGATCGCCCACAAACTGATCACCGGTGCCGCTGCCATCGAGCAACTGGCGGCGGAACTGACGCGGTTGGATGTCGACAACCCGCTGATCGTGACCGATGCGGCGCTGGTGAAGTCCGGCACCGTGGAGTTGGCGCTGCAGCATCTTGGCGGTCGCGACTACGAGATTTTCGACCGGGTCATGCCGGACCCGGAAATCGCCATCGTCGAAGACTGCATGCAAGCCTACCGCGACGGTGGCCATGACGGCCTGATCGGCCTGGGTGGCGGCAGTGCCATCGATATCGCCAAGTGCGTGGGCGTCTATGCCGGTTATCACGGCGAACTGCAAGACATGTTCGGCGTCGATCAGGTGCCGCGCAAAGGCCCGCCGATGATCGCCATCCCCACCACGGCCGGTACCGGGTCGGAAGTCACCAACGTGGCGATCCTCTCCGACAAGGCTGCACAGCTGAAGAAAGGCATCGTCAGCGATTACCTGTTGCCGGACGTGGCGCTGGTCAGCCCGCAAATGACCCTCACCTGCCCGCGGGGGGTGACCGCCGCCAGCGGTGTCGATGCGCTGGTGCACGCGATCGAGTCCTATCTGTCGCTCAATGCTTCACCGATCACCGATGCCCTGGCCATCGGCGCAATCAAACTGATCACCCGCGCACTGCCCAAGGCCTACGCCAACCCTTCGCACCTGCAAGCCCGCGAAGACATGGCCACCGCAAGCCTGATGGCGGGCATGGCGTTCGGCAATGCCGGGGTGGGGGCTGTGCACGCGCTGGCTTATCCGCTGGGCGGGCGGTTCCATGTATCTCATGGTGTGGCCAACGCGTTGCTGCTGCCTTATGTCATGGCGTGGAACAAAATGGCCTGTGTCGAACGCATGCGAGACATCGCCGACGCCATGGGCATCAAGACCGCCCATCTGAGCGACCTCGAAGCCGCGGACGAGGCGGTGCAAGCCATGGTTGCGTTGTGTGCCGCCGTTGAAATCCCCTCAGGGCTCAGCGGCTTGGGCGTGACCGAGGATGTGATCCCGTCCATGGCAGCGGAGGCTGCGGGGATAGAGCGGCTGATGCGCAACAACCCGCGGCAACTGAGCGCCGCCGATATCGAGAAGATCTACCGCGCGGCGTATTGATCGTCTGCCACGGTGGGCGCGCCAAATCTTGAGGTATACAATGCGCGCCATCGTGATTTCGCTCAAAACAGGTGCGTCATGCAGCCCTTCGCTATTGCTCCGTCGATTCTCTCCGCCGACTTCGCCCGCTTGGGCGAAGAAGTGGACAACGTTCTGGCCGCCGGGGCCGACATCGTGCACTTCGATGTCATGGACAACCATTACGTACCCAACCTGACCATCGGCCCGATGGTCTGCGCGGCGCTGCGCAAGTACGGCATCACCGCTCCGATCGACGCGCACCTGATGGTCAGCCCGGTGGATCGCATCGTCGGTGATTTCATCGAGGCAGGCGCGACCTATATCACCTTCCACCCGGAAGCCTCGTTGCATGTCGACCGCTCCTTGCAGTTGATCCGCGAAGGTGGCTGCAAGGCTGGCCTGGTGTTCAACCCGGCAACGCCCTTGGATGTACTCAAATACGTGATGGACAAGGTCGACATGGTCTTGCTGATGAGCGTCAACCCCGGCTTCGGCGGGCAGAAGTTCATCCCGGGCACCCTCGACAAGCTGCGCGAAGCCCGGGCGCTGATCGATGCCTCGGGGCGCGACATCCGGCTGGAGATCGACGGTGGCGTGAACGTGAACAACATCCGCGAAATCGCCGCGGCCGGCGCCGACACCTTTGTCGCCGGTTCGGCGATCTTCAATGCGCCCGACTACAAAGAGGTCATTGAGAAAATGCGCGCCGAATTGGCCCTGGCGCGCCCATGAGCGGTTTCGAGCAGCTGTTTCCCGGCAGCCTGCCGCGCCTGGTGATGTTCGACCTCGATGGCACGCTGGTTGATTCGGTCCCGGACCTCGCGGCAGCCGTGGACAGCATGCTGCTCAAACTTGGACGTCCCCCCGCTGGTATCGACGCGGTTCGCCAATGGGTTGGCAACGGCGCGCCCATGCTGGTGCGCCGGGCCCTGGCCAACCACATCGATGCCCAGGGCGTCGATGAAGCCGAGGCCGAGCGGGCGATGGAGCTTTTCAACGAAGCCTACGAAGGCAACCACGAACTGACAGTGGTCTATCCCGGAGTGCGTTCCACGCTCAAATGGCTGCACAAGCAAGGCGTGGAGATGGCGTTGATCACCAACAAGCCGGAACGCTTCGTCGCGCCGCTGCTGGACCAGATGAAAATCGGCCGATATTTTCGCTGGATCATCGGCGGCGACACCCTGCCGCAGAAAAAGCCAGACCCGGCCGCGCTGTTCTTCGTGATGAAAATGGCCAATGTCCCGGCTTCCCAATCGCTGTTCGTCGGCGACTCGCGCAGTGATGTGCTGGCGGCAAAGGCGGCCGGAGTCAAATGCGTGGCGCTGAGTTATGGCTACAACCACGGCCGGCCGATCGCCGAAGAGTTTCCGACACTGGTGATCGATGATTTGCGCCTGTTAATTCCCGGTTGCCTGGACCCGGCCGCTGAGATAACGTTGCCCGACGCTGTTCAATCCTCTTCTGGAAACGCCATCGTGGTGGTCACTCGCAAACTCTGGATGAAAGTCATGAAGGCCTTGGCCCGCTGGCGTTGGCGCGCCTGACTTGTTCCTGGCCGGTTATCCGGCGCGTTTGCATACCTGACTGACAGCTCCTCTTGCCACGAGGCACCCCATGATCCGCGAAGAATTCCTGCGTCTAGCCGCTGCCGGCTACAACCGCATCCCGCTCGCCTGCGAAACCCTGGCCGACTTCGACACGCCGTTGTCGATCTATCTCAAGCTGGCTGACCAGCCCAACTCCTATCTGCTCGAATCGGTGCAGGGCGGTGAGAAATGGGGCCGTTATTCCATCATCGGCTTGCCGTGTCGCACCGTGTTGCGGGTGCATGGCCATCACATCAGCGTGACCCAGGACGGCGTTGAGATCGAAAGCCTCGAAGCCGAAGACCCGCTGGCGTTCGTCGAGACCTTCAAGGCTCGCTACAACGTGCCGACCATCCCCGGCCTGCCCCGTTTCAACGGCGGCCTGGTGGGTTATTTCGGCTACGACTGCGTGCGCTATGTGGAGAAGCGCCTCGGCACTTGTCCCAACCCTGATCCGTTGGGCGTACCGGACATCCTGTTGATGGTCTCCGATGCGGTTGTCGTCTTCGATAACCTGGCGAGCAAGATGCACGCGATCGTCCTGGCCGATCCGTCTCAGGAAGATGCCTACGAGCAAGGTCAGAAAAGCCTGCAGGCGCTGCTGGAAAAACTCCGCCAGCCGATCACGCCACGCCCAGGCCTGGATTTCAGCAAGCAGTCGGCGACCGACCCGGTGTTCCGCTCCAGCTTCACGCAGGACGATTACGAACGGGCCGTCGATACCATCAAGGAATACATCCTCGCCGGCGACTGCATGCAAGTCGTGCCGTCGCAACGGATGTCCATCGACTTCAAGGCCGCGCCTATCGACCTCTACCGGGCGCTGCGCTGCTTCAACCCCACACCCTATATGTACTTCTTCAATTTCGGCGACTTCCACGTCGTGGGCAGTTCGCCGGAAGTGCTGGTGCGAGTCGAAGACAACCTGATCACCGTGCGTCCGATTGCCGGCACTCGTCCTCGCGGCGCCACGGAAGAAGCGGATCGGGCTCTGGAAGAAGACCTGCTGTCGGACGACAAGGAAATTGCCGAACACCTGATGCTGATCGACCTTGGCCGCAATGACACCGGGCGGGTATCGGAAGTGGGTTCGGTGAAGCTCACCGAGAAAATGGTCATCGAGCGCTATTCCAACGTGATGCACATCGTGTCCAACGTCACCGGCCAGTTGAAGGCCGGATTGACGGCCATGGATGCGTTACGGGCGATCCTGCCGGCGGGGACCTTGTCTGGCGCGCCGAAAATCCGGGCGATGGAAATCATCGACGAGCTGGAACCGGTCAAGCGCGGTGTGTACGGCGGCGCGGTGGGTTATTTCGCCTGGAACGGCAACATGGACACGGCCATCGCCATTCGCACCGCGGTCATCAAGAACGGCGAACTGCATGTACAGGCGGGCGGTGGCATTGTCGCCGACTCTGTGCCCGCGTTGGAGTGGGAAGAAACCTTGAACAAGCGGCGGGCGATGTTCCGCGCCGTGGCGTTGGCGGAGCAGACTTCAGGCAACTGAATTGCTCCCCGACAACCTGTGGCCCGGAGCTTTTTCGCGCTCCGAGGCCGTATTTAAAGTCAGTGAATCCAAAGGTTGCTACGCCATGTTGCTGATGATCGATAATTACGACTCCTTTACCTACAACGTTGTGCAATACCTCGGCGAGCTGGGCTCCGAGGTCAAGGTGGTGCGCAACGACGAGCTGACCATCGCCGAGATCGAGGCCCTCAAGCCCGAACGTATCGTGGTCTCGCCCGGCCCGTGCACGCCGACCGAAGCGGGCGTATCCATCGAGGCCATCAAGTATTTCGCCGGCAAATTGCCGATCCTCGGTGTCTGCCTGGGCCACCAGTCCATCGGCCAGGCGTTCGGTGGCGACGTCGTGCGCGCCCGGCAAGTCATGCATGGCAAGACCAGCCCGGTGTTCCACCAAGACAAGGGCGTATTCGAAGGCCTGAATCATCCGCTTACGGTCACTCGCTACCATTCCCTGGTCGTCAAGCGCGAAACCTTGCCTGATTGCCTGGAATTGACCGCCTGGACCCAGCGCGAAGACGGCTCGGTGGACGAGATCATGGGACTGCGACACAAGACGTTAAATATTGAGGGTGTGCAATTCCACCCCGAGTCTATCCTCACAGAGCAGGGCCACGAGCTGTTCGCCAACTTCCTCAAACAAAGCGGCGGCACGCGCTAAGGACTTTTCATGGATATCAAGGCAGCCCTGAACCGTATCGTCGGCCAGCTCGACCTGAGCACCGATGAAATGCGCGACGTGATGCGCGAAATCATGACCGGCCAATGCACGGATGCGCAGATCGGCGCGTTCATGATGGCCATGCGCATGAAGAGCGAGAGCATCGACGAGATCGTCGGTGCAGTCACGACCATGCGTGAATTGGCGGACAAAGTTGAACTCAAGACGCTGGACGGCGTGGTGGATGTCGTGGGTACGGGGGGCGATGGCGCCAACATCTTCAACGTTTCCACGGCCTCGGCGTTTGTGGTTGCGGCAGCCGGCTGCACCGTCGCCAAACACGGCAATCGCGCTGTCTCGGGTAAGAGCGGCAGCGCCGACTTGCTGGAGGCCGCCGGTATCTACCTGAACCTGACGCCAGTCCAGGTGGCGCGGTGTATCGATAGCGTCGGCATCGGTTTCATGTTTGCCCAGACCCACCACAGCGCCATGAAGCACGCGGCGGCACCGCGCCGTGAACTGGGGCTGCGCACGCTGTTCAACATGCTCGGCCCGCTTACGAATCCGGCCGGCGTGAAGCACCAGGTCGTCGGCGTATTCAGCCAGGCGCTGTGCCGCCCCTTGGCCGAGGTCCTGCAGCGCCTGGGCAGTAAACACGTATTGGTGGTCCATTCCAAGGATGGCCTGGATGAGTTCAGTCTCGCCGCGCCGACCTTCGTGGCTGAGCTGAAAAACGATCAGATCACTGAATATTGGGTCGAACCTGAAGACCTGGGCATGAAGAGCCAGAGCCTGCATGGCCTGGCGGTGGATGGACCGGCCCAGTCGCTGGAGTTGATCCGCGATGCCCTGGGACGTCGTAAAACGGAGAATGGCCAGAAAGCGGCGGAAATGATCATGCTCAACGCGGGTGCCGCGTTGTACGCCGCTGATCACGCCAGCAGCCTCAAGCAAGGCGTAGAGCTCGCCCACGATGCATTGCACACCGGGCTGGCCAGGGAAAAACTGGAAGAATTGGGCGCATTTACCGCCGTATTCAAAGTGGAGAATGAAGGATGAGCGTGCCAACGGTTCTGGAAAACATTCTGGCCCGCAAAAGGCAGGAAGTCGTCGAGCGCAGTGCCCGGGTCAGTCTGACCGAGCTTGAAGCCCTCGCACGTTTGGCGGACGCGCCACGTGGCTTTGCCCAGGCATTGATCGACCAGGCGAAGAGAAAGCAACCGGCGGTAATCGCCGAGATCAAAAAAGCTTCCCCCAGCAAGGGCGTGATCCGGGAGCATTTTGTTCCGGCCGACATTGCCAAGAGCTACGAGAAAGGCGGCGCGACCTGCCTTTCGGTGCTGACCGATGTCGATTTTTTCCAAGGTGCGGACGATTACCTCAAGCAGGCTCGGGCGGCATGCAAGTTGCCGGTCATCCGCAAGGACTTCATGATCGATCCGTATCAAATCGTCGAGGCGCGAGCGTTGGGCGCCGATTGCGTGCTGTTGATCGTCTCTGCCCTGGACGACGTGAAGATGGCCGAGTTGGCTGCGGTCGCCAAGGACGTTGGCCTGGATGTGCTGGTGGAAGTTCATGATGGCGACGAGCTGGAGCGTGCCCTCAAGACGTTGGACACCAAACTGGTTGGCGTGAACAACCGCAACCTGCACACCTTTGAAGTCAGCCTGGAGACGACCTTGGACCTGTTGCCACGGATCCCCCGTGATCGGCTGGTCATCACCGAGAGCGGCATCCTCAACCGGGCCGATGTCGAGTTGATGGAAGTCAGCGATGTGTATTCGTTCCTGGTGGGCGAGGCGTTCATGCGGGCTGAAAGCCCGGGCACGGAATTGCAGCGGTTGTTTTTCCCTGAGCGCGGCGTTCCGGTAAGCGGCTCGACGCTGGACTGATGATGCCTCCAGCCATAGCCTTCACCGTTGAAAACGGACTCCAAGCCGAACAGGACCTGCTGGCCAGCATCTGCGCCGGGGACGCTGAGTCCGGCTTGCTGTTCTGGCAGCCCAGTGACCGCGCGTTGGTCATGCCGCGGCGCTTGAGCCGTTTGCCTGGCTTCGAGCTGGCTTGTGAAGTATCGGCCGCCAATGGGTGGCCCGTGCTGTTGCGTGAAACCGGCGGTGAGCCGGTGCCTCAATCCGCTGCCACCGTCAATATCGCGTTGGTCTACGCACCACCGCGAAGCGAGGGTGACCACGGTCGGATCGAAATCGCTTACCGCCGCTTGTGCGATCCCATCTGCCAGTTGCTCGATGAGTTGGGCGGGGTCGCTTCGCTGGGTGAAGTGGAGGGAGCGTTTTGTGACGGGCGCTTCAATGTCAATCTTGACGGTCGCAAGATGGTCGGCACTGCGCAGCGCTGGCGCCAGAGCAAGGGCGGGCAACGGCCTGTAGGGCTGGTGCATGGCGCGTTGTTGCTGGAAGACGAACGCGACTGCATGGTGGATGCGGTCAATCGTTTCAATGAGGCGTGTGGCCTGGAGCAGCGCGTGCGCGCCGAGAGCCACATCGCCCTCCATGAAAAATACCCGGCGCCTCACGCGCTGGAACGGCTCCAAACGCTCTATCAGAACTTGCTCGACAGCCTTTAGCGGGTTCCGAACACCACCATGGTCTTGCCTTTGACATTGACCAGGTTACGTTCTTCCAGATCCTTGAGTACCCGGCCGACCATTTCCCGCGAACAGCCCACGATCCGACCGATTTCCTGGCGGGTCACCTTGATCTGCATGCCGTCCGGATGAGTCATGGCGTCGGGTTGCTTGCACAGTTCCAGGAGGCAGCGGGCAACGCGGCCTGTTACATCAAAGAAGGCGAGGTCGCCGACCTTGCGAGTGGTGTTGCGCAAGCGCTGTGCGATTTGTCCACTTAGGACGTAAAGGATGTCCGGGTCTTGCTGCGACAGTTCCCGGAACTTGCCGTAACTGATTTCCGCAACTTCGCATTCGACCTTGGCTCTCACCCAGGCACTGCGTTCCTGCTCTTTCCCCGCCTGTTCGAACAACCCTAGCTCGCCAAAAAAATCCCCTGAATTGAGGTAGGCGATGATCATCTCTCGCCCATCGTCATCTTCAATCAGGATAGTGACCGAACCCTTGATGATAAAAAACAGCGTGTCGGAACGATCACCTGCGCAGATGATGTTGTGCTTGGCGGGGTAACGGCGACGCTGGCAATGCATCAAGAGTTTGTCGAGATTCTTGATCTTGGACGTGGGAGTAATAGCAACCATGGTTGTGTCCCGGAAAACTGCGCTTTGTGTTGGTTTGGTGTTGTTGTGGGTGCGAATAGCTTTCGCAAAAAAAGCTGGCCATACGCCAGCGATTGGGCGCCAGCTTAACAGAGGCGTTCAAAATTGATTCGAGAATTTACTTAGCTGTATCAGCTCCAAGTAACCCCAGGCGACCGCTGCCATGACGGGGCCCTGTGCTAAGCTGGCGCCCCCTTTTTTTGACAGTGGAGTCTTGGCGATGAAGGCACGCATCCAATGGGCTGGCGAAGCCATGTTCCTCGGTGAGTCGGGCAGTGGTCATGTAGTTGTCATGGACGGCCCGCCGGATGCCGGAGGTCGGAACCTGGGTGTTCGACCAATGGAAATGCTTCTGCTGGGTGTGGGTGGCTGCAGTAATTTCGACGTGGTCAGCATCCTCAAGAAGTCGCGCCAGGCAGTGGAAAGCTGCGAAGCTTTTCTGGAAGCCGAGCGCGCGACCGAGGATCCAAAGGTGTTCACCAAGATCCATATGCATTTTGTAGTAAAGGGCCGAGGGTTGAAGGAGGCCCAGGTCAAGCGCGCCATTGAGCTGTCGGCGGAGAAATACTGCTCGGCCTCGATCATGCTCGGTGCGGCAGGCGTCGAAATCACCCATGATTATGAAATCATCGAGTTGGGTTAAATCGACATCCAACCATCACAAAAGCGGTGCAAGCTCTGGCGATCAGAAGCTGACGTCTGCATAATGCGCCACTTTTTTCAGGGCAGTGATCGGCCAGCGGCCGCTCACTTGTCTGGACAGACAACCAAAATCGCCATCGCGAAGAGGTGTTAACCGTCCTACGCAGGTGCGTCGTTCGCATCTGACGGGCATGCTTGATCACGCGGCCAGGCCGCAATACACAGAGAGTTTTCAAACGGTGAAAAGCAAACTCAAGCTCCATGGGTTCAATAACCTGACAAAGACCTTGAGCTTCAACATCTATGACATCTGCTATGCGGAAACCCCGCAAGACCAACAGGCCTACGTCGAGTACATCAATAAAGAGTACAACGCCAAGCGCCTCACGCAGATCCTCACGGAAGTTGTCGATATCATTGGTGCCAACATCCTGAACATCGCCAGTCAGGACTATGAACCCCAAGGCGCCAGCGTGACCATTCTGATCTCGGAAGAGCCGGTGACACCGACCGACAGCCAGATCGAAGAGTCGCCGGGCCCGTTGCCTGAAATTATCCTGGCCCACCTCGATAAGAGCCACATCACGGTACACACCTACCCGGAAATTCATCCGGTGGACGGTATCGCGACGTTCCGAGTGGACATTGATGTGTCGACCTGTGGCGTCATTTCACCGCTCAAGGCGCTCAACTTCCTGATTCACCAGTTCGATTCCGACATTGTGACGGTGGATTATCGTGTGCGTGGGTTTACCCGGGACGTGGAAGGGCACAAGCACTTCATCGATCATGAAATCAACTCGATCCAGAACTACCTCTCCGAAGACACCCGCGACGCGTACCAGATGACCGACGTGAACGTGTATCAGGAGAACCTGTTCCACACGAAAATGCTCCTCAAGGACTTCGAACTGGACAACTACCTGTTCGGTGACGCCACCAGCAACCTGTCCATCGAACAGCGTGGCCAGGTGGAAGAGCGCGTGAAACACGAAATGCTGGAGATCTTCTACGCGCGCAACATGCCGCGCTAAGGTTTCGGCTGAAAAAAAAGGCGACTGCCCTGAATGGACAGTCGCCTTTTTTGTTTTTGAAGGTTTGGTTCCGCGTCCGCTGTCAGATCCGATAGGTGCTCTTGGTCATCACTTTGGCCAACAAGCTCATGCCGAATTTGACGGGGGCCGGGAATCGGAAGCCGCCTGCATCGAGCGCGCTTTCAGCATGATGTTCTTCGTCCTGGCGCATCTGTTCGAGAATCGCCCTGGACTTTTCGTCCTCGGCCGGCAATTGCTGCAAATGTTCGTTCAGGTGCTTGCACACTTGATGTTCGGTTGCCGCTACGAAGCCGAGGCTGACCTTGTCGCTGATCAACCCGGCGACTGCGCCGATCCCGAAAGACATGCCGTAGAACAAGGGATTCAGCACGCTGGTGTGGCTTCCCAGTTGGTGGATACGTTGCTCGCACCAGACCAGGTGATCGATTTCTTCCTCGGCGGCCTGTTCCATCGCCTCCCGGACCTGCGGCAGTTTCGCCGTCAGCGCCTGGCCCTGGTATAGGGCCTGGGCGCAAACTTCGCCGGTGTGGTTGATGCGCATCAGCCCAGCGACATGGCGAGTCTCTTCATCGCTCATCTGCACTTCCGGCTGCACGATTGCCGGTGATGGGCGGTACGGTTGGCCACTGAAAGGCAGCAGCGTGCGCATCGCGGTATCGGCCTGCAGCAACAGACGGTCAATGGGCGAGTAGTGACGTTGGGTAGTCATGCTTACCTCCGGAAAAAATCACGGCGGCCAGTCTAACTCAATCGGCCGCTGAGGATTTGCGTTGGGTCAGGGTATCAACCCGGCGGCCAGTTCATCTGGCGCTGTCCCAGCACGTGCATATGGATGTGATAGACAGTCTGCCCGCCAAGTTCATTACAGTTCATCACCACGCGGAAGCCTTCCTCGCAGCCAAGTTCGAGCGCCAGGCGCTGGGCGGTGAACAGGATGTGCCCGGCCAGTCCCTTGTCTTCCTCGGTCAGGTCGTTGAGGGTTCGGATCGGCTTTTTCGGAATGACCAGGAAGTGCACCGGAGCCTGTGGGGCAATGTCATGGAAGGCCAGGACCTGATCATCCTCGTAAATGATCCTGGCTGGGATTTCCCGGTTGATGATCTTGGTAAACAGAGTATCCACAGCTGTTTCTCCGTTGAGTTGTTTGAGCCAAGTTTACTGAAGGCTCGGTCATCGAGCCCGGGTTTTTCAGGGGAAGGGGCTTCAACGTGCGTAACAGGCTCTGTTGGATCTGCCGGCGAGGATTCGAACCAGCCAGCGCGGCCCGAGTCGTGGCAGCAGGGCAATCCAGCGATTGCGGCGCCCAGGAATGATGATGGCCCGGTTTCTTTCCAGTGCACGGACGGCGTACAGCGCGACCTCTTCAGGGGGCATCGAGTTGCTAGTGCTGCGCAGCGTCTTCCCGTCGGGCTGGGCCTTGCTAAAAAAGGCAGTTTGGGTGGGGCCTGGGCAAAGTACCGATACGTTGATTGCATATTTCTTCAGCTCTATTCGAAGGGCTTCGGAGAAGTGCAATACATAGGCTTTGCTGGCGTGATAGGTGCTCATCCAGGGGCCAGGCTGGAACGCTGCGATAGAAGCAACGTTGAGAATCTGACCGCCTCCGTGCAACGCCATGCTATTGCCTACGGCATGACAAAGGCGGGTCAGGGCAAGGATGTTCACCTCGATCAGGTCTTGCTCGGTCATCCAGTCCTGGCCCAGGAACGGACCGCAGGTGCTGATACCGGCGCAGTTGACCAGCAGGTCGATCTGGCGTTCACCTTCCTCCAGCTCGAGCAGGAAACCTGAAAGCCGCAGGGGCTCGCTCAGGTCGCAGGCCCGAAACAAAACCTCCACGCCAAATCGTTGGGTCAGTTCGATCGCAATGCTTTCCAGCCGATCGCGCTGTCGAGCTACCAGTAACAGGTTGCGCCCGCGCCGAGCCAGTGCTTCGGCCATGGCCAGGCCGATACCACTGGAGGCGCCAGTGATCAGAGCGTAACGGGTCATGCGGTTCTCCATCGCAACGGCTTCGCGCCGGTGGATGGGGCAGTCACCGGCACGAAGTACGCTTATTGTTCCTCTTCTTCTTGATAGTCTACAGAAGGCGAGGCGGGCTCGGCTGCCTCGACGGCGGGTTCTTCGGCGCTCTGGTCGCTGTATTCGCTGCTCTCATAGCTGCTTACGTCGCTGCTGTCGTAATCCTGGAGGGCTCCGAAGATGCCGGCAAACGTGGCCATGAAAATCAACACGATCATCACCAGCCAGAGCGACGCAAGTACTTTGACTGCCGTGGTATTGCGTGGCGGAGGTGGGCCGTATTGGTTCGCGCCGGTATTGCCCGGGGCGATGATGAGGATGAACGGGAAAATACTGCCCACGAAAGGCACGAGGTTGATCAGCCACAACCAACCTGACCAGCCGAGGTCATGCAGGCGCTGGACGTTGAACTGGATACTCACGAAGGCAAAAGCCAGCACAACCACGGCAGCGACCAGGCCGCCGACGATCAGCCCCGCTATCGAATCGGAAGCGAGGAGCCAGGTCGTGGCGAGCCAGAATCCCAGGCCGACCAGCGGCAGGACGGCCAGAGTCAAAACCATGGTCCATGCCAGGTAGCGCAGGCGCCCGATACGGCCTTCGAAACTGAAGGGCTTGAGCGTGCCGTACTCGGCGAATGCTTCACCTACCTGTGCCCGAGGAGGCGCGTAGGGAGAGACTGGGTCGATGACCGACTCGGGATGACGCGCACTCGACTGGGGCGATTCCTGCACTTCGCCAAGGTTCAGTTGGAGGGACGGTTCCGTTTCGATCCGTGCATCGATCCCGGTTTTATGGAGCGCTTCCAGATACTGCTGCGCTTCATTCTGGGAGAGGTTGTGCTTCAGGGACACTTTGCGACCGCTGAACAGACGTTCTATGGCACTGACATCGCTTTTGAACAGTTCGGCGAGATTGAGCTTGGCGGTAGTTGTATCGACGCCAGGCAGCAAAGCCCCGTCGAATACAATGTTGAAGCGGTTTTCGCTCATGCCTGGCATCCTTGTCTTTCCAAGTTGTATTTGTGGTTGGTTTCAGCGGGGCCATTGGCCGCCAAGCTGTGCCGCCCGCGCTTGCGCCTGGCGGTATTCTTCATCCAGGCGTGCGATCAGTTGGTCGACGCTTGGCAAATCATCGATCTCGCCCACGCCTTGACCTGCGGACCATACGGTTTTCCAGGCCTTGGCTTCATCATTGAGCGGTTTGAGTTTCGAATCGGAGCCCGACGCACCCTTGCCTTGCAGGGCGGCCAGGTCGAAGCCAGCACTTTCCAGGCTCTGGCGCATGAAACTGGCCGGCACTCCAGATACAGCGGGAGTATGCACGATGTCCGCGGCTCTGGATGTGAGCAACATCTCTTTATAAGCGTCGGACGCGTGACTTTCGATCGTGCCGATAAAGCGCGTTCCGAAGTAGGCCAGATCCGCGCCGAGCAATTGAGCCGCCAGGATCTGATGACCGTGGTTCAAGCATCCTGCGAGTAGCAGGGTTTTATCAAAGAATTGCCGGATTTCCGCAACCAGTGCGAACGGGCTCCAGGTCCCGGCATGCCCACCCGCACCGGCCGCGACGGCAATCAGGCCGTCGACGCCTGCTTCGGCGGCTTTTTCGGCATGGCGGCGAGTCGTCACATCGTGGAAGACCAGTCCGCCATAGCCATGGACCGCATCGACCAGTTCTTTCACTGCGCCCAGGCTGGTGATGACGATCGGCACCTTGTGTTCGATGCAGATCGCCAGGTCGGCCTGAAGCCGTGGATTACTGTTATGAACGATCAGATTGACCGCGTAGGGGGCCGGTTTTTCCAGCTTGGCCAAGCCCGCTTCGATTTCTTCCAACCACGCCTTGAAGCCGCTGCTCTCGCGTTGGTTCAAGGCCGGAAAGCTGCCGACTACACCGTTGCGACAGCAGGCCAGCACCAATTGGGGGTTGGAAATGAGAAACATGGGTGCTGCCACGACGGGCAGCCGCAGACGTTGTTCAAGCAAGGCGGGCAGTGACATTGGAGGTACCCCGGGTCAGTGTGCGTTTGAAATCAGAACGGCCGGACCACGACGAGAATTACGATAGCCAGCAATATCACGACCGGTATTTCATTGAACCAGCGATAAAAGACATGGCTGCGGGTGTTTTCGCCACGGGCGAAGCGCTTCACCTGGGCTCCACACATGTGGTGATAACCGATCAGTAATACCACCAGGGTGAGCTTGGCGTGCATCCAGCCGCCTTGAGTGAAGTAGGCGCCGGCGTTAAGGCTGAGCAGCCAGATGCCAAACACCAGGGTAGCGATCATCGCCGGACCCATGATGCCGCGATACAACTTGCGTTCCATGATGCTGAAGCGTTCCTTGCTGACGCTGTCTTCGCTTTGGGCGTGATAGACAAACAGGCGAGGCAGATAGAACAGGCCGGCAAACCAGCAGACCATGCTGACGATGTGAAGTGCTTTGAGCCACAGATAGAGCATTTTTGGTTATTCCCAGATTCACGGTAGGCCGATAGTAGAGGTTAGAGCGGCCACACGTCACCTTGGCGGTTGTCGCGGCGACGCGTGCCCCCTATCATCGACGGCTTTCCAGTGGGTTCGTTGAGGGCAGGTCTATGGTCAAGGTCGGTATTGTCGGCGGCACGGGTTACACCGGTGTCGAACTGCTGCGTCTGCTGGCACAGCATCCGCAGGTTGAGGTAGTGGTCATCACCTCCCGATCCGAGGCCGGCCTGGCCGTCGCCGACCTGTATCCGAACCTGCGTGGTCATTATGATGGCCTGGCATTCAGTGTTCCGGATATCAAGACCCTTGGCGCCTGCGATGTGGTGTTCTTCGCCACCCCCCACGGCGTGGCTCACGCGCTGGCAGGCGAATTGCTCGCCGCCGGAACCAAGGTCATCGATCTGTCAGCGGACTTTCGCCTGCAGGACGCCGACGAATGGGCCAAGTGGTACGGCCAGCCTCACGGCGCGCCGGAGCTGCTTGACGAGGCGGTCTATGGGCTGCCGGAAGTCAATCGGGAGAAAATCAGGCAGGCACGGCTGATCGCTGTCCCTGGTTGCTACCCGACTGCAACGCAACTGGGGTTCCTGCCGCTGCTGGAAGCCGGCCTTGCAGATACCTCGCGGCTGATTGCCGACTGCAAGTCCGGTGTCAGCGGTGCCGGGCGTGGCGCCAGTGTCGGTTCGCTGTATTCCGAAACGTCGGAAAGCATGAAGGCCTACGCGGTGAAGGGGCACCGCCACCTGCCGGAGATTCGCCAAGGGTTGCGCCGGGCAGCGGGCAAGGATGTCGGCCTGACCTTCGTGCCGCACCTGACACCGATGATACGTGGTATCCATTCCACCCTGTATGCGACCGTCGTCGACCGTTCGGTGGACCTGCAGGCGTTGTTTGAAAAGCGTTACGCCAATGAGCCGTTTGTCGACGTAATGCCCGCCGGCAGCCACCCTGAGACCCGCAGCGTGCGTGGTGCGAACGTTTGCCGGATTGCCGTGCACCGTCCGCAGGATGGCGACCTGGTAGTGGTATTGTCGGTCATCGACAACTTGGTCAAGGGTGCGTCCGGCCAGGCAGTGCAGAACCTGAACATCCTGTTCGGCCTGGATGAACGTCTGGGCCTGTCCCACGCAGGGATGTTGCCGTAACCGCAACTGCAAGCTTCACCGCGGCAGCTATAGGCTCGGGCTTGTAGCTGCCGTTGCTTTTCTAATAGTTGACCAATTTTGTAGGAGAAGCGGATAATGCCCGCCATCACGCATTATGGCGGCGTAAGCGCCGGGAGATATTCAGCATGAGCGTCGAAACCTTCACCCCCACGGCTTTGCAATTCACCCAAGGTGCCGCGCACAAGGTGAAGAGCCTGGTCGATGAAGAGGGCAATGATCGTTTGAAGCTGCGCGTATTTGTAACGGGCGGCGGTTGTTCAGGTTTCCAGTACGGCTTCACTTTTGACGAAGAAGTGGCTGAGGATGACACCATTGTCGAGCGCGAAGGCGTGAGCCTGGTGGTCGATCCGATGAGCTTCCAGTATCTGGCCGGGGCCGAGGTGGATTACCAGGAGGGCCTGGAAGGGTCGCGTTTCGTGATCAAGAATCCAAACGCTACCACTACTTGTGGCTGCGGCTCTTCATTCTCGATCTGATAGCTTCATAAAAAAACCGCGGGTGCCTTACGGCACTGCGGTTTTTTGTTGCCTGCAATTTTGACCTCAGGCCGGGTAGATAGCGCCGAGAACGCGCAGGCCGCGGGCGCCTGTGACGCTTGGGCGATTGCCTGGAATACCGCCAAGGCAGCAATGGGCAAGCCAGGCGAAGGCCATGGCTTCGACCCAATCCGGATCAACGCCGTAAACTGCAGTACTGTTGACGGTAGCATGCGGCAGCAAGTCAGCCAGGCGCTCCATGAGCGTGTGGTTGTGCGCGCCGCCGCCGCAGACCAACAATTCTTGGGTATTTGACTGGGCATGTTGCAGTGATTCAACAATCGTCAGGGCAGTGAGTTCGAGCAGCGTGGCCTGTACGTCTTGCGGGGCGATGCCTGGCAGCTGCGACAGATGCCGGGTCAGCCAAGGCAAGTTGAAGACTTCACGCCCGGTGCTTTTCGGCCCCTTGGTGACGAAGAACGGGTCGCTGAGCAGAGTCTTCAGCAGGACTGGTTCGACTTTCCCGCTGGCGGCCCATTGGCCATCGCGATCGAAGTGCTCGCCTCGTTGTTGAAGTATCCAGGCATCGAGCAATACGTTCCCCGGACCGCAGTCGAAACCGGCTACGGGTTTCGCGGGCTCTATCAGGCTGAGATTGCTGAAGCCGCCGACGTTCAGAACGGCGCGATTTCCGACTCGCTCTTCAAACAGCGCCTCGTGAAACGCAGGAACGAGTGGGGCGCCTTGTCCGCCAGCAGCCACATCACGGCTGCGGAAATCGCTAACGACGGTGATGCCGGTCAACTCAGTCAGCAATGCTGGATTGCCGATCTGCACGGTAAATCCACGGGCCGGCTCATGGCGAATGGTCTGGCCATGGCTGCCAATTGCCGTGATGTCCGCCGGCTTGAGTTTCTGTTCGTTGAGTAAGGCGTGTATGCCCTGTGCGGCCAGCTTTACCCAGTTTTGCTGGGCAATCGCCGAGCGAGCAATCTCGTCGGGCCCGCTGGTGCACAATTCGAGCAGCTCGGTGCGCAGGGCGGTGGGCATGGGGATGTAATGGGTGGCGATCAATTTGATCGCCGGGTCCAGTTCGACCAGTGCGATATCCAAGCCATCCAGGCTGGTCCCGGACATCACACCGATATAACGCGCCATGACTTAGCGCTTGCTCGAGGCTAGCATCGTGGCTTTCTCTTGATCCATGCGAGCCATCAAGGGTTGGCTCTGAGCCAGGAAGCGCGTGCGCTCGGCCTTGGCAATCGGATCGGCCATCGGCAGTTTCTGGCCAAGCGGGTCGACGTGGACGCCGTTGACCTGGAACTCATAATGCAAGTGCGGACCGGTGGACAGGCCGGTGGTGCCAATATAGCCGATGACTTGGCCTTGCTTGACGGTGCCGCCCGTTTTCACGCCTTTGGCAAAGCCCTGCATGTGACCGTACAGCGTGCGATAGGTATTGCCGTGCTGGATGATCACCGTATTGCCATACCCGCCGCGACGTCCGGCCAGCAGTACCTTGCCATCACCGGCAGCCTTGATTGGCGTACCGCGAGGAGCGGCGTAATCGACACCTTTGTGGGCGCGGATCTTGTTCAGGATCGGATGCTTGCGACCGGCGGAAAACTTCGAGCTGATGCGGGCGAAATCAACCGGTGTGCGGATGAATGCCTTGCGCATGCTGTTGCCGTCAGCGGTGTAGTAACTGCTATTGCCTTGTTTGTTGGTGTAGCGCACCGCGGTGTAGGTTTTTCCACGGTTGGTGAAGCGCGCGGAAAGAATCGGGCCGTTGCCGACGCTCTTCCCATTAACCATCTTCTGTTCATAGATGACGTCAAATTCGTCACCCTGGCGAATGTCCTGGGCAAAGTCGATGTCGTAGCCAAACACATTGGCCATGTCCATGGTCAGACTATGGGAAAGGCCGGCGCGCGCTGCCGACTGAGACAACGAACTGTTGATGACGCCATGAACGTAGGCTGAGCGAACGGTAGGTTTGGCGGTGACGCGGTTGAACACATAACCCTTGTCGTTCTTGGTCAGGGTGATGGTTTCCAGATCGCTCAGCTTGGTGTGCAGGTTGGTCAGTTGGCCTTCTGGATCGATTTCGAATTCCAGCTTCTGGCCGCGTTGCAGTTGGGCGAATTGTTTGGCTTGCTTGTCGCTGGCCAGGATTTCATGGACGGCAGTCGGGGGCAGGCCGACCTTTTCAAAAAGGGTAGAGAGCGTGTCGCCTTTCGCAACGATCACTTCGCGATGGTCCGGTCCTTTCTGTTCTTCTGCGACAGGTGCTGCAGCCTGGGCAGTATCTTCCGGGCTGTTTTCAATCTGCGCAAAAGGAGAGGCGGCCGCTTCGTTTGTGGCCTGAACGGCTTCGGCGGCGTCTTGTTCTTGTGTCAGTTGTTCAGCAGGGCTTTCCAGTTCGAGACTCAAAGTCGTCTTTTTGGCTTCAACATCGCTGGAGGGAAACACCAGGAGCGCCAGGCTAAGGAGGGCTGCGATGCCACTTGCAGCAAGCAGGTGGGTCTTCGGGTAAAGCGGCGGCGCTTTAGACGGTTCTGAGGTCATAAGTAATTTTGACTTTTAAAAAATGAATTGGAAAAGATGAATGACATGATGAAGATGAAATAACTGTATAAAATATAACCAAAACCCCTGCGAAGCAAGCCCGCGAGCCTTCTGTTCTGTTGGATGGGCTTCCTCATGCCCGGCAAACCTTGTATTTGGTGCGCGATCTTGTATGGTTGGGGCCCTTTGAATCTGAGCCTTACGGGTCTGTTATGAAGTCGGTTGAAGAGCAGCTAGCGCTGATCAAACGTGGTGCGGAAGAACTGTTGGTCGAGTCCGAGCTGATCGAAAAGCTCAAGCGCGGGCAGCCGCTGCGCATCAAGGCTGGTTTCGATCCGACGGCGCCTGACCTGCACCTTGGCCATACCGTGCTTATCAATAAGCTGCGCCAGTTCCAGGACCTTGGGCACCAGGTCATCTTTCTTATAGGTGACTTCACCGGGATGATCGGTGATCCGAGCGGGAAGAGCGCGACACGCCCACCGTTGACCCGTGAGCAGGTTCTCGACAACGCGGAAACCTACAAGACTCAGGTTTTCAAGATTCTTGACCCCGCCAAGACTGAAGTGGCTTTCAACTCTACGTGGATGGATCAGATGGGGCCGGCTGATTTCATTCGCCTGACGTCCCAATACACTGTCGCCCGCATGCTCGAGCGTGATGATTTCGACAAGCGCTACACAACCAACCAGCCGATCGCCATTCATGAGTTTCTCTACCCGCTCGTGCAGGGTTATGACTCGGTCGCGTTGCGCGCGGACGTTGAGCTTGGCGGAACCGACCAGAAGTTCAACCTGTTGATGGGGCGTGAGCTGCAGCGCGGTTATGGCCAGGAGGCTCAGTGCATCCTGACCATGCCTCTGCTGGAAGGGCTCGATGGCGTGAAGAAGATGTCCAAGTCCCTGGGCAACTACGTAGGCATCCAGGAAGCGCCAGGCGTCATGTATGGCAAATTGGTCTCTATTCCTGATGTTCTGATGTGGCGTTATTTCGAGCTGTTGAGTTTCCGGTCCATGGACGAGATCAATGGGTTCCGTGCGGATGTGGAGGCTGGGGCGAATCCGCGTGACATCAAGATCAAGTTGGCCGAGGAAATCGTTGCGCGTTTCCATGGTGAGGAGGCTGCGGCCAATGCTCATCGTGCAGCAGGTAATCGCATGAAAGATGGTGAGTTGCCGGATGATTTGCCTGAGGTCGAGTTGATCGCCGCTGAGGATATGCCGATCGCTGCGGTGCTTAATAAGGCAGGTTTGGTCAAGAATGCCGCAATGGCGCGGGACCTCCTGGGTTCGGGAGGTGTGCGTATAGATGGTGAGGTGGTGGATCGCACCTACATATATAAGCTGGGTTCTACCCGTGTGTGCCAGGCCGGCAAGAAGGCTTTCGCACGTATTACGCTGAAATCTGCGTAAAGCTGAAAATAACGGTTGACGGCAAATTCTGGATGTCTATAATTCGCCCCACTTCCGGCGCAGTCGAAACGGAAAACTCCTTGAGTTTCAATGAGTTAACCAAGTTTCGGTAAGTGCTTCGCTTCAGTTCATCGAGGCGTGGAAGGAGTGGGTAGGCCGGTTTGTTGGGCACTATCAACGGTTCGATCTTCTCGGTCGAAAGCGGTAAAAAAGAGGTGTTGACAGCAGCGAGCAACGCTGTAGAATTCGCCTCCCGCTAACGAGAGATCGAAAGCGCAAGTGGTTGAAGTTGTTAAGGATTTCCAAGCGAAACTTTGAAAGCTTCTTAAAATAACCGCTTGACAGATAAACGGGGCGCTGTAGAATGCGCGCCTCGGTTGAGACGAAAGGCTCAACCCACCGCTCTTTAACAACTGAATCAAGCAATTCGTGTGGGTGCTTGTGGAATCAGACTGCTAGTCAACAGATTATCAGCATCACAAGTTACTCCGCGAGAAATCAAAGATGTAACCAACGATTGCTGAGCCAAGTTTAGGGTTTTCTCAAAACCCAAAGATGTTTGAACTGAAGAGTTTGATCATGGCTCAGATTGAACGCTGGCGGCAGGCCTAACACATGCAAGTCGAGCGGCAGCACGGGTACTTGTACCTGGTGGCGAGCGGCGGACGGGTGAGTAATGCCTAGGAATCTGCCTGGTAGTGGGGGATAACGCTCGGAAACGGACGCTAATACCGCATACGTCCTACGGGAGAAAGCAGGGGACCTTCGGGCCTTGCGCTATCAGATGAGCCTAGGTCGGATTAGCTAGTTGGTGAGGTAATGGCTCACCAAGGCGACGATCCGTAACTGGTCTGAGAGGATGATCAGTCACACTGGAACTGAGACACGGTCCAGACTCCTACGGGAGGCAGCAGTGGGGAATATTGGACAATGGGCGAAAGCCTGATCCAGCCATGCCGCGTGTGTGAAGAAGGTCTTCGGATTGTAAAGCACTTTAAGTTGGGAGGAAGGGCATTAACCTAATACGTTAGTGTTTTGACGTTACCGACAGAATAAGCACCGGCTAACTCTGTGCCAGCAGCCGCGGTAATACAGAGGGTGCAAGCGTTAATCGGAATTACTGGGCGTAAAGCGCGCGTAGGTGGTTCGTTAAGTTGGATGTGAAATCCCCGGGCTCAACCTGGGAACTGCATTCAAAACTGTCGAGCTAGAGTATGGTAGAGGGTGGTGGAATTTCCTGTGTAGCGGTGAAATGCGTAGATATAGGAAGGAACACCAGTGGCGAAGGCGACCACCTGGACTGATACTGACACTGAGGTGCGAAAGCGTGGGGAGCAAACAGGATTAGATACCCTGGTAGTCCACGCCGTAAACGATGTCAACTAGCCGTTGGGAGCCTTGAGCTCTTAGTGGCGCAGCTAACGCATTAAGTTGACCGCCTGGGGAGTACGGCCGCAAGGTTAAAACTCAAATGAATTGACGGGGGCCCGCACAAGCGGTGGAGCATGTGGTTTAATTCGAAGCAACGCGAAGAACCTTACCAGGCCTTGACATCCAATGAACTTTCCAGAGATGGATTGGTGCCTTCGGGAGCATTGAGACAGGTGCTGCATGGCTGTCGTCAGCTCGTGTCGTGAGATGTTGGGTTAAGTCCCGTAACGAGCGCAACCCTTGTCCTTAGTTACCAGCACGTTATGGTGGGCACTCTAAGGAGACTGCCGGTGACAAACCGGAGGAAGGTGGGGATGACGTCAAGTCATCATGGCCCTTACGGCCTGGGCTACACACGTGCTACAATGGTCGGTACAGAGGGTTGCCAAGCCGCGAGGTGGAGCTAATCCCACAAAACCGATCGTAGTCCGGATCGCAGTCTGCAACTCGACTGCGTGAAGTCGGAATCGCTAGTAATCGCGAATCAGAATGTCGCGGTGAATACGTTCCCGGGCCTTGTACACACCGCCCGTCACACCATGGGAGTGGGTTGCACCAGAAGTAGCTAGTCTAACCTTCGGGGGGACGGTTACCACGGTGTGATTCATGACTGGGGTGAAGTCGTAACAAGGTAGCCGTAGGGGAACCTGCGGCTGGATCACCTCCTTAATCGACGACAGCAGCGGCTCCATGAGCTCCCACACGAATTGCTTGATTCATTGAAGAAGACGATTGGGTCTGTAGCTCAGTTGGTTAGAGCGCACCCCTGATAAGGGTGAGGTCGGCAGTTCGAATCTGCCCAGACCCACCAATTTCATGGTGTACCCTGTAGCGATACGGGGCCATAGCTCAGCTGGGAGAGCGCCTGCCTTGCACGCAGGAGGTCAGCGGTTCGATCCCGCTTGGCTCCACCATTACAGATTGGTTCCAACGTTTAAAGCTTAGAAATGAGCATTCCATCCGCGGGATGATGAATGTTGATTTCTAGTCTTTTGATTAGATCGTTCTTTAAAAATTTGGGTATGTGATAGAAAGATAGACTGAACGTTACTTTCACTGGTAACGGATCAGGCTAAGGTAAAATTTGTGAGTGGCTCTTAGAGCCAGATCGAATTTTCGGCGAATGTCGTCTTCACAGTATAACCAGATTGCTTGGGGTTATATGGTCAAGTGAAGAAGCGCATACGGTGGATGCCTTGGCAGTCAGAGGCGATGAAAGACGTGGTAGCCTGCGAAAAGCTTCGGGGAGTCGGCAAACAGACTGTGATCCGGAGATGTCTGAATGGGGGAACCCAGCCATCATAAGATGGTTATCTTGTACTGAATACATAGGTGCAAGAAGCGAACCAGGGGAACTGAAACATCTAAGTACCCTGAGGAAAAGAAATCAACCGAGATTCCCTTAGTAGTGGCGAGCGAACGGGGACTAGCCCTTAAGCTTCTTTGATTTTAGCGGAACGCTCTGGAAAGTGCGGCCATAGCGGGTGATAGCCCTGTACGCGAAAGGATCTTAGAAGTGAAATCGAGTAGGACGGAGCACGAGAAACTTTGTCTGAATATGGGGGGACCATCCTCCAAGGCTAAATACTACTGACTGACCGATAGTGAACTAGTACCGTGAGGGAAAGGCGAAAAGAACCCCGGAGAGGGGAGTGAAATAGATCCTGAAACCGTATGCGTACAAGCAGTGGGAGCCCACTTTGTTGGGTGACTGCGTACCTTTTGTATAATGGGTCAGCGACTTATTTTCAGTGGCGAGCTTAACCGAATAGGGGAGGCGTAGCGAAAGCGAGTCTTAATAGGGCGTCTAGTCGCTGGGAATAGACCCGAAACCGGGCGATCTATCCATGGGCAGGTTGAAGGTTAGGTAACACTGACTGGAGGACCGAACCGACTACCGTTGAAAAGTTAGCGGATGACCTGTGGATCGGAGTGAAAGGCTAATCAAGCTCGGAGATAGCTGGTTCTCCTCGAAAGCTATTTAGGTAGCGCCTCATGTATCACTGTAGGGGGTAGAGCACTGTTTCGGCTAGGGGGTCATCCCGACTTACCAAACCGATGCAAACTCCGAATACCTACAAGTGCCGAGCATGGGAGACACACGGCGGGTGCTAACGTCCGTCGTGAAAAGGGAAACAACCCAGACCGTCAGCTAAGGTCCCAAAGTTATGGTTAAGTGGGAAACGATGTGGGAAGGCTTAGACAGCTAGGAGGTTGGCTTAGAAGCAGCCACCCTTTAAAGAAAGCGTAATAGCTCACTAGTCGAGTCGGCCTGCGCGGAAGATGTAACGGGGCTCAAACCATACACCGAAGCTACGGGTATCACGTAAGTGATGCGGTAGAGGAGCGTTCTGTAAGCCTGTGAAGGTGAGTTGAGAAGCTTGCTGGAGGTATCAGAAGTGCGAATGCTGACATGAGTAACGACAATGGGTGTGAAAAACACCCACGCCGAAAGACCAAGGTTTCCTGCGCAACGTTAATCGACGCAGGGTTAGTCGGTCCCTAAGGCGAGGCTGAAAAGCGTAGTCGATGGAAAACAGGTTAATATTCCTGTACTTCTGGTTATTGCGATGGAGGGACGGAGAAGGCTAGGCCAGCTTGGCGTTGGTTGTCCAAGTTTAAGGTGGTAGGCTGAGATCTTAGGTAAATCCGGGATCTCAAGGCCGAGAGCTGATGACGAGTTACCCTTTGGGTGACGAAGTGGTTGATGCCATGCTTCCAAGAAAAGCTTCTAAGCTTCAGGTAACCAGGAACCGTACCCCAAACCGACACAGGTGGTTGGGTAGAGAATACCAAGGCGCTTGAGAGAACTCGGGTGAAGGAACTAGGCAAAATGGCACCGTAACTTCGGGAGAAGGTGCGCCGGTGAGGGTGAAGCACTTGCTGCGTAAGCCCACGCCGGTCGAAGATACCAGGCCGCTGCGACTGTTTATTAAAAACACAGCACTCTGCAAACACGAAAGTGGACGTATAGGGTGTGACGCCTGCCCGGTGCCGGAAGGTTAATTGATGGGGTTAGCTAACGCGAAGCTCTTGATCGAAGCCCCGGTAAACGGCGGCCGTAACTATAACGGTCCTAAGGTAGCGAAATTCCTTGTCGGGTAAGTTCCGACCTGCACGAATGGCGTAACGATGGCGGCGCTGTCTCCACCCGAGACTCAGTGAAATTGAAATCGCTGTGAAGATGCAGTGTATCCGCGGCTAGACGGAAAGACCCCGTGAACCTTTACTATAGCTTTGCACTGGACTTTGAATTTGCTTGTGTAGGATAGGTGGGAGGCTTTGAAGCGTGGACGCCAGTCTGCGTGGAGCCATCCTTGAAATACCACCCTGGCAACTTTGAGGTTCTAACTCAGGTCCGTTATCCGGATCGAGGACAGTGTATGGTGGGTAGTTTGACTGGGGCGGTCTCCTCCTAAAGAGTAACGGAGGAGTACGAAGGTGCGCTCAGACCGGTCGGAAATCGGTCGTAGAGTATAAAGGCAAAAGCGCGCTTGACTGCGAGACAGACACGTCGAGCAGGTACGAAAGTAGGTCTTAGTGATCCGGTGGTTCTGTATGGAAGGGCCATCGCTCAACGGATAAAAGGTACTCCGGGGATAACAGGCTGATACCGCCCAAGAGTTCATATCGACGGCGGTGTTTGGCACCTCGATGTCGGCTCATCACATCCTGGGGCTGAAGCCGGTCCCAAGGGTATGGCTGTTCGCCATTTAAAGTGGTACGCGAGCTGGGTTTAGAACGTCGTGAGACAGTTCGGTCCCTATCTGCCGTGGACGTTTGAGATTTGAGAGGGGCTGCTCCTAGTACGAGAGGACCGGAGTGGACGAACCTCTGGTGTTCCGGTTGTCACGCCAGTGGCATTGCCGGGTAGCTATGTTCGGAAAAGATAACCGCTGAAAGCATCTAAGCGGGAAACTTGCCTCAAGATGAGATCTCACTGGAGCCTTGAGCTCCCTGAAGGGCCGTCGAAGACTACGACGTTGATAGGCAGGGTGTGTAAGCGCTGTGAGGCGTTGAGCTAACCTGTACTAATTGCCCGTGAGGCTTGACCATATAACACCCAAGCAATTTGTAGACTCGAAAGAGGCCAGATTGCGGTGTTGTGAAGACGAAACGAACCGAAAGTTCGAGATACTCACAAGCAACACGCTATCACATACCCATTCGCTGGAACGTGACCGTAAGGCACGCGCTGGCTACCGAATTTCTTGACGACCATAGAGCATTGGAACCACCTGATCCCATCCCGAACTCAGAAGTGAAACGATGCATCGCCGATGGTAGTGTGGGGTTTCCCCATGTGAGAGTAGGTCATCGTCAAGATTAAATTCCGAAACCCCTATCTGCTAATGCAGGTAGGGGTTTTGTTTTTGCGCTTGGTAAAGCCGTTTCGAGTTTCTATGCAACAGTCCTGTGCATGGCTATCATGCTGGCCTCGGTAATCAGGCGCGGTTCGTATGCTCACGTTGTTAAAACTTCTGAAGGATGGTCGTTTCCATTCAGGCCAGGCACTAGGTGCCGGGCTGGGCATCAGTCGCAGTGCTGTCTGGAAGCAATTGCAGCATCTGGAGGCCGAGTTGGGATTGTCTGTTCATAAAGTTAGAGGCAAGGGGTATCAGTTGGCTAGGCCGCTGTCACTTTTGGATGCTGCGAAAATCTGCGCGAAAGAAGGTCTTGAGTGGCCTATCTATATCCATGACTCCATCGACTCTACTAATGCCGAAGCGTTGCGTTCCATAGAGCGCGGAGTGGATGCGCCATTCTTGGTCTTGGCTGAGCGGCAGCTCGCTGGGCGCGGTCGTCGTGGCCGTAAGTGGGTCAGTCCGTTCGCTGCCAATCTTTATTACAGTCTGGTCTTGCGCATTGATGGCGGTATGCGGCAAATCGAAGGGCTGAGTCTCGTCGTTGGGCTCGCTGTCATGCATGCGCTTCGTGATTTTGGAATCGCTGAGGCTGGGTTGAAATGGCCCAACGATGTGTTGGTGGGCAACAAAAAAATTGCCGGTATCTTGCTCGAATTAGTGGGTGATCCGGCGGACGTCTGTCATGTCGTCCTGGGTGTCGGGGTCAACGTGAATATGCAATCAACTGACGAGGTTGATCAGCAGTGGACGTCCATGAGCCTAGAGGCAGGCCGTGTATTTGATCGTAACGATCTTGTGGTCCATATGAGCGCGAAGCTTCAACAGTACCTCGAGTTGCATCATGCGTCGGGGTTTGCGGCGATCCAGCTGGAGTGGGAAAACTATCATTTATGGCAGGGCCGTGCCGTTTCGCTAATTGCGGGTGTGAACCAGATTGACGGCGTAGTGATGGGCATTGACCACCAGGGAGCGCTGCGTTTGAAGGTGGATGGTGTGGAAAAGAGCTTTAGCGGCGGTGAGCTCAGTTTGAGGTTGCGTGATGATTCTTGAGCTCGATTGCGGCAACAGTTTTATCAAATGGCGGGTTCTTTGCTCCGACGGTGTTACGCCTGTTGAAGGTGGTGTGGTCGGTTCCGATGATGATCTGCTCGCCAGCCTGAGCGATGCCCAGAAGTTTCAGCTAAAGAAATGCCGTCTGGTCAGCGTCAGGACGCCCGAGGAAACTGACACGTTGGTCGCTTCCTTGACACAGACCTTCGGGGTGTCCGTGGTACGTGCCGTACCGGCTCGAGAAATGGCGGGCGTGACAAATGGTTACGAAGAGTACGATCGGTTAGGTCTTGATCGTTGGCTTGCCTTGCTTGGCGGTTTCCATCTCGCTTCCGGCGCTTGCCTGGTGCTCGATTTTGGCACGGCCGTTACAGCCGACTTCGTGGCGGCGGACGGTGAGCATCTAGGGGGGTTCATTTGTCCGGGCATGCCTTTGATGCGCAACCAGTTGCGTACCCATACTCGGCGAATTCGCTACGATGACACTGCTGCTGAGCGAGCGCACGAGACTCTTGCTCCGGGAAGGGCGACGGTCGAGGCGGTTGAGCGCGGTTGTATGCTGATGCTCAGAGGTTTCGTCCTGACCCAGCTTGAATTGGCGCGGCAATACTGGGGGCAGGATTTCGAGGTGTTTTTAACGGGAGGGGACGCCAATCTGGTTGTTGGGGTTGTACCGCAAGCCAAGGTTGCGCCTGACCTGGTTTTTGTTGGCTTGGCGATGGCTTGTCCTTTGTCTTGAGGTTTCTATGCGGTGGCTGTTTCTGTTGTTACTGGTTCTGAATGGCTTCTACTATGTCTGGCATCAGCAGGAGGCCCCGCTGCGGGCCAAGGATGTAACGCCACTGAGCTTGTATCGCGGCTCGCAGCAGGATATTCATCTTCTGAGTGAAACGGCGGATTCGCTTGTCAGGCGTGATTTCGGCAAGTCCGGAGAGGTGCGCAAGAATTGTAATTATCTAGGCGGTTTTGCTCGTGCTGAGCTGGCCAGGCAGCTGGAGCAGCGATTGGTTTCCTTGGGCGTGATGGGGCGTACATCTGTGCTGAGCTCCGAAGGTGCGCCTGAGGGCGGAGGATTTTGGGTCCAGGTTGTTCCTGAAAGCGCAGGAAAGGTTAATGAAGGGTTGGTTCAAAACCTTTCTAAAGAATTCAATGAGTTAAAACATAAAATAATGCCATGCGAAGGGGTTGCGCCTGCTGGGTAGTTTGCATAGAATGGCGCCCGCTTCGCAGTGAAGGCCTTTAACGGTTATCAGTGCGGAGCGATGTCAACGCAGCTAACCTCAGGTTTTTAATGAGAAAATGCTTGACAGAAGGCTGGCATGATATAGAATGCCGGCTCGCTTAGGAGGGGTTCCCGAGCGGCCAAAGGGATCAGACTGTAAATCTGACGTCTACGACTTCGAAGGTTCGAATCCTTCCCCCTCCACCAGTTTTAGCGTGAGCTGCAAGCTCCGCGGGTATAGTTTAGTGGTAGAACCTCAGCCTTCCAAGCTGATGATGCGGGTTCGATTCCCGCTACCCGCTCCAAGTTTGCAGGTTGTGCAAAATGTTTTGCTCTTGTAGCTCAGTTGGTAGAGCACACCCTTGGTAAGGGTGAGGTCAGCGGTTCAAATCCGCTCAAGAGCTCCATATTACAAGGCAGATATGAAAATATCTGCCTTTGTTTTAATGGCTCGTGTGACTTGCTAAATTCTTCTCCTAGGGGTGATTTCGATGGCTAAGGAAAAGTTCGAACGTAATAAGCCGCACGTCAACGTTGGTACCATCGGTCACGTCGACCACGGTAAAACCACGCTGACCGCTGCTCTGACCCGTGTCTGCTCCGAGGTTTTCGGTTCGGCCAAGGTTGACTTCGACAAGATCGACAGCGCCCCGGAAGAGAAAGCTCGCGGTATCACCATCAACACCGCTCACGTTGAATACGATTCGTCCGTGCGTCACTACGCACACGTTGACTGCCCAGGTCACGCCGACTACGTAAAAAACATGATCACCGGTGCTGCCCAGATGGACGGCGCGATCCTGGTTTGCTCGGCTGCTGATGGTCCGATGCCACAAACCCGTGAGCACATCCTGCTGTCCCGTCAGGTAGGCGTTCCGTACATCGTTGTCTTCCTGAACAAGGCTGACATGGTTGACGACGCTGAGCTGCTGGAACTGGTTGAGATGGAAGTGCGCGACCTGCTGAGCACTTATGACTTCCCAGGTGATGACACTCCGATCATCATCGGTTCGGCTCTGATGGCTCTGAACGGCCAAGACGACAACGAAATGGGCACCACTGCTGTCAAGAAGCTGGTGGAAACTCTGGACAGCTACATCCCAGAGCCAGAGCGTGCTATCGACAAGCCGTTCCTGATGCCAATCGAAGACGTATTCTCGATCTCCGGTCGCGGTACTGTTGTGACTGGTCGTGTTGAGCGTGGCATCGTCCGTATCCAGGAAGAAGTTGAGATCGTCGGTCTGCGCGACACTCAGAAAACTACCTGCACCGGCGTTGAAATGTTCCGCAAGCTGCTCGACGAAGGTCGTGCTGGCGAGAACTGCGGCGTACTGCTGCGCGGCACCAAGCGTGACGACGTTGAGCGTGGCCAGGTTCTGGTCAAGCCAGGCACTGTCAAGCCGCACACCAAGTTCACCGCAGAAGTCTACGTTCTGAGCAAGGAAGAAGGCGGTCGTCACACTCCGTTCTTCAAAGGCTACCGTCCACAGTTCTACTTCCGTACAACTGACGTGACTGGTAACTGCGAGCTGCCAGAAGGCGTTGAAATGGTAATGCCAGGTGACAACATTCAGATGACTGTCACTCTGATCAAGACCATCGCGATGGAAGACGGCCTGCGTTTCGCTATCCGTGAAGGCGGTCGTACCGTCGGCGCCGGCGTCGTAGCCAAAGTCATCGAGTAAATAGTTGTAATGTCTTTTTCGGGCCGGCATAATGGTCGGCCTGATTTTGTTTTAGGTCAGTAGCTCAATTGGCAGAGCGACGGTCTCCAAAACCGTAGGTTGGGGGTTCGATTCCCTCCTGACCTGCCAGATTCACTCGGTGTGTCTGGCTTTCTTTTCACAGGATCTTCATAGATGACTCCTAAAGCTGAAGCTCAAGGCTCTCGCTTCGATCTGCTCAAGTGGCTAGTGGTAGTCGCTTTGGTGGTTGTTGGCGTTGTTGGCAATCAGTATTTTTCTGCTTCGCCGATCCTGTACCGTGTACTTGCATTGCTTGCCATTGCTGCTGTAGCTGCCTTTGTAGGCCTGCAGACAGCCAAGGGCAAGTCTTTCTTTGTACTCGCTAAGGAAGCTCGCACCGAGATTCGTAAAGTCGTATGGCCGACTCGCCAGGAAACCACGCAGACCACGTTGATCGTTGTGGCTGTTGTTTTGGTGATGGCGTTGCTGCTGTGGGGGCTCGATTCCCTGCTCGGTTGGCTTGTTTCCTTGATTGTTGGCTAAGGGTGTCCCGTGGCTAAGCGTTGGTACGTTGTGCATGCTTACTCGGGTTACGAGAAGCATGTTATGCGCTCGTTGATAGAGCGTGTGAAGCTGGCAGGCATGGAAGATGGCTTTGGCGAGATTCTGGTTCCCACTGAAGAAGTGGTTGAAATGCGTAATGGCCAGAAGCGCAAAAGTGAACGTAAGTTCTTTCCAGGCTATGTGCTGGTACAGATGGATATGAACGAAGGGACTTGGCACTTGGTCAAGGATACCCCTCGGGTGATGGGCTTTATTGGCGGTACCGCCGACAAGCCGGCGCCGATCACAGATAAAGAGGCGGAAGCGATTCTGCGTCGTGTCGCTGATGGTAGCGACAAGCCGAAGCCGAAGACATTGTTTGAGCCAGGTGAGGTTGTACGCGTCACTGACGGTCCATTCGCTGACTTCAATGGCACGGTTGAAGAGGTTAACTACGAAAAGAGCCGGATTCAGGTCGCGGTGCTCATTTTCGGTCGCTCTACTCCGGTAGAGTTGGAGTTCAGTCAGGTCGAAAAGGTCTGATTGGACAGGCATCCCAACCCCGCAGCCCAAGGCTGTGGGGTTTTGTCGTCACTGGGATAAACGCGCAAGCAACCGGGGAGCCTTTCGAGGCGTTCGAACCCGTAATTGGAGTGCCTCATGGCCAAGAAGATTACCGCTTACATCAAGCTGCAAGTGAAGGCCGCTCAGGCTAACCCAAGCCCACCTGTTGGTCCTGCACTGGGTCAGCACGGCGTGAACATCATGGAATTCTGCAAGGCTTTCAACGCCCGTACTCAGGGTCTTGAGCCAGGTCTGCCGACTCCAGTGATCATCACTGTCTACAGCGACCGCAGCTTCACTTTCGAAACAAAAAGCACCCCTGCTTCGGTTCTGCTGAAGAAGGCTGCAGGTTTGACCAGCGGTTCCGCTCGTCCAAACACCGTTAAGGTTGGCACCGTTACCCGTGCTCAGCTGGAAGAAATCGCGAAAACCAAAAACGCGGATCTGACTGCAGCTGATATGGATGCAGCCGTGCGTACTATCGCCGGTTCTGCTCGTAGCATGGGCCTTAACGTGGAGGGTGTGTAATGGCTAAGCTGACCAAGCGTCAAAAGGCTATCGCCGGCAAAATCGAAGCAGGCAAGGCCTACAACTTTGTAGACGCCGCCGCTCTGCTGGCCGAGCTGTCGACTGTCAAGTTCAGCGAGTCGTTCGACGTTGCTGTTAACCTGGGCGTTGACCCACGTAAATCCGACCAGGTCGTACGTAGCGCTACCGTGCTGCCACACGGCACTGGCAAGACTGTTCGTGTTGCCGTGTTCACCCAGGGCCCAGCAGCTGAAGCTGCTCTGGCCGCTGGTGCTGATCGCGTAGGCATGGACGATCTGGCTGCTGAAATGAAAGGCGGCGACCTGAACTATGACGTCGTGATCGCATCCCCGGATGCCATGCGCGTTGTAGGCCAGTTGGGTCAGATCCTCGGTCCACGTGGTCTGATGCCTAACCCTAAAGTCGGCACCGTAACCCCAGACGTAGCCACCGCGGTTAAAAACGCCAAGGCCGGTCAGGTTCGTTATCGCACCGACAAGAACGGCATCATTCACACTTCCGTTGGCAAAATCGGCTTCGACGCCGTCAAGCTGAAGGAAAACGTTGAAGCTCTGATCGCTGATCTGAAGCGCATCAAGCCAGCTTCTTCGAAAGGTATCTACGTCAAGCGCGTTACCCTGAGCACCACTATGGGCCCAGGTCTGATCATCGATCAGAGCTCGCTCGACGCGTAAGACAAAGGTTGGCGCAAGCGATTGCGCCAATCAAATATTGGGGTCCCTGCCTGGCGGGGGCTGTCCAAGACCGTAGGCGACGAAAGTCTTAAACCACAAGCCTACGCAGATGGTGCTCCCGGTTCCTTACCGAATCAGACACCAAAACGACATTCGGTTTCGATCGGATGAAACGGTAACAAGCAGGAGTTAAACCCGTGGCAATTAAACTCGAAGACAAGAAGGCCATCGTCGCTGAAGTCAACGAGGCTGCCAAAGCTGCTCTGTCCGCTGTCGTGGCTGATGCCCGTGGCGTAACAGTAGGCGCTATGACCGGACTCCGTAAAGAGGCTCGTGAAGCTGGCGTTTACGTACGTGTAGTACGTAACACCCTGCTCAAGCGCGCTGTTGCTGACACTGAATACAGTGTCCTCAACGACGTGTTCACCGGCCCGACCTTGATCGCGTTCTCCACCCAACATCCTGGCGCTGCTGCCCGTTTGTTCAAGGAATTCGCCAAAGGTCAGGACAAGTTCGAGATTAAGGCAGCTGCGTTCGAGGGCAAGTTCCTCGCAGCTAACCAGATCGACGTACTGGCAACTCTGCCGACCCGTGACGAAGCAATCTCCCAGCTGATGAGCGTGATTCAAGGCGCTACCAGCAAGTTGGCTCGTACTCTGGCGGCACTGCGCGACCAGAAAGAAGCTGCCGCAGCCTAAGGCTCGACACTCCTTTTCGCGTTTTTTGTTTATTTCGATGGTCGCGTAGGCCGTCCCCCAATCCAGGAATTTAGAGTCATGTCTATCTCTCAAAACGATATCCTCGAAGCCGTTGGCAACATGTCCGTAATGGAAGTTGTTGAGCTGATCAAAGCTTTCGAAGAAAAATTCGGTGTTACCGCTGCTGCTGCTTCCGCTGGTCCAGCTGTTGCCGCTGCCGTTGCTGAAGAGCAAACCGAATTCAACGTCATGCTGACCGAAGCTGGCGAGAAGAAAGTAAACGTGATCAAGGCAGTACGTGAACTGACCGGTCTGGGCCTGAAAGAAGCCAAGGCTGTAGTTGACGGCGCTCCTGCCATGGTTCTGGAAGCTGTTGCCAAAGACGCAGCTGACAAAGCCAAAGCAGCACTGGAAGAAGCAGGCGCTAAAGTCGAGCTGAAGTAAGCATCGACTTTGCGTCTCCAGCCCGAGCGTTAAGCGACAGGCTGATGGCTGGTGGCTCTTGCCACCGGCCTTTTTCCGTTATTGGCAGCCGACTGGGTCGGTGCTGATCGCGAGCTGTAACCACCCGATGTGGTGGCGCAAACCATGGGGTTTGCACGATTTTCTGGCTGCTCCCGTCGGGAGGGGCCAAACAAGCAGGTGACCAAGCTGGGGAACGCTGATGGCTTACTCATATACTGAGAAAAAACGTATCCGCAAGGACTTTAGCAAGTTGCCGGACGTCATGGATGTGCCGTACCTCCTGGCCATCCAGCTGGATTCGTATCGTGAATTCTTGCAAGCGGGAGCGACTAAAGATCAGTTCCGCGACGTGGGCCTGCATGCGGCCTTCAAATCCGTTTTCCCGATCATCAGTTACTCCGGCAATGCTGCGCTGGAGTACGTCGGTTATCGCCTGGGCGAACCGGCATTTGATGTCAAAGAATGCGTATTGCGCGGTGTTACTTACGCCGTACCTTTGCGGGTAAAAGTGCGCCTGATCATTTTCGACAAAGAATCGTCGAATAAAGCGATCAAGGACATCAAAGAGCAAGAAGTCTACATGGGTGAAATCCCCCTGATGACTGAGAACGGTACCTTCGTAATCAACGGTACCGAGCGTGTAATCGTTTCCCAGCTGCACCGTTCCCCGGGCGTGTTCTTCGACCACGACCGTGGTAAGACGCACAGTTCCGGCAAACTGCTCTACTCCGCGCGCATCATTCCTTACCGCGGTTCGTGGCTGGACTTCGAGTTCGACCCGAAAGACTGCGTATTCGTGCGTATTGACCGTCGTCGCAAGCTGCCTGCATCGGTACTGCTGCGCGCGCTCGGCTATACCACCGAAGAAGTGCTGGACGCGTTCTACACCACCAACGTCTTCCATGTGCAAGGTGAGAACCTGAGCCTGGAGTTGGTGCCTCAGCGCCTGCGCGGTGAAATCGCGGTCCTGGATATCCAGGACGACAAGGGCAAGGTTATTGTCGAGCAAGGCCGTCGTATTACTGCTCGCCACATCAACCAGCTGGAAAAAGCCGGTATCAAAGAGCTGCAGGTGCCGATGGACTACGTCCTGGGTCGCACCACCGCCAAGGTCATCGTGCATCCAGCCACCGGCGAGATCATCGCTGAGTGCAATACCGAGCTCACCGTCGAGATCCTGGCGAAGATCGTCAAGGCTCAGGTCGTTCGTATCGAGACCCTGTACACCAACGACATCGACTGCGGTCCGTTCATCTCCGACACGCTGAAGATCGACTCCACTGGCAACCAGCTGGAAGCCTTGGTCGAGATCTATCGCATGATGCGTCCTGGCGAGCCGCCAACCAAGGATGCTGCCGAGACCCTGTTCAACAACCTGTTCTTCAGCCCTGAGCGCTATGACCTCTCCGCGGTCGGCCGGATGAAGTTCAACCGTCGTATCGGTCGTACTGAGATCGAAGGTTCGGGCGTGCTGAACAAGGATGACATCGTTGCGGTGCTCAAGACCCTGGTCGACATCCGTAACGGCAAAGGCATCGTCGATGACATCGACCACCTGGGTAACCGTCGCGTTCGCTGCGTAGGCGAAATGGCCGAAAACCAGTTCCGTGTTGGCCTGGTGCGCGTAGAGCGCGCGGTCAAGGAACGCCTGTCGATGGCTGAAAGCGAAGGCCTGATGCCGCAAGACCTGATCAACGCCAAGCCAGTGGCCGCGGCGGTGAAGGAATTCTTCGGCTCGAGCCAGCTGTCCCAGTTCATGGACCAGAACAACCCGCTGTCCGAGATCACCCACAAGCGTCGTGTTTCCGCACTCGGCCCAGGCGGTCTGACCCGTGAGCGTGCAGGCTTCGAAGTTCGTGACGTACACCCGACTCACTACGGTCGTGTATGCCCGATCGAAACGCCGGAAGGTCCGAACATCGGTCTGATCAACTCTTTGGCCGCCTATGCGCGCACCAACCAGTATGGCTTCCTCGAAAGCCCGTACCGTGTGGTGAAAGACGCCCTGGTCACCGACGAGATCGTGTTCCTGTCTGCCATCGAAGAGGCTGATCACGTGATCGCCCAGGCTTCGGCCACGATGAACGACAAGAAAGTCCTGACCGACGAGCTGGTAGCTGTTCGTCACTTGAACGAGTTCACCGTCAAGGCGCCGGAAGACGTCACCTTGATGGACGTATCGCCGAAGCAGGTAGTGTCGGTTGCAGCGTCGCTGATCCCGTTCCTCGAGCACGACGACGCCAACCGTGCGTTGATGGGTTCGAACATGCAGCGTCAGGCTGTACCGACCCTGCGTGCCGATAAGCCACTGGTAGGTACTGGCATGGAGCGCAACGTTGCGCGCGACTCCGGCGTTTGCGTCGTGGCTCGTCGTGGCGGTGTGATCGATTCCGTCGACGCCAGCCGTATCGTGGTTCGTGTTGCCGATGACGAAGTAGAGCCGGGCGAAGCCGGTGTCGACATCTACAACCTGACCAAGTACACCCGCTCCAACCAGAACACCTGCATCAACCAGCGTCCGCTGGTAAGCAAAGGTGATCGGGTTCAGCGCAGCGACATCATGGCCGACGGCCCGTCCACCGACATGGGTGAACTGGCGCTGGGTCAGAACATGCGCATCGCGTTCATGGCATGGAACGGCTTCAACTTCGAAGACTCCATCTGCCTGTCCGAGCGTGTGGTCCAGGAAGACCGCTTCACCACGATCCACATCCAGGAACTGACCTGTGTGGCTCGTGACACCAAGCTTGGCCCAGAAGAAATCACTGCGGACATCCCGAACGTGGGTGAAGCTGCACTGAACAAGCTGGACGAAGCCGGTATCGTTTATGTAGGTGCTGAAGTAGGCGCGGGCGACATCCTGGTCGGCAAGGTCACTCCGAAAGGCGAGACCCAACTGACTCCGGAAGAGAAGCTGCTGCGTGCGATCTTCGGTGAAAAAGCCAGCGACGTGAAAGACACCTCCCTGCGCGTGCCTACCGGCACCAAAGGTACCGTCATCGACGTACAGGTCTTCACCCGCGACGGCGTTGAGCGTGACGCTCGCGCACTGTCGATCGAGAAGACTCAGCTCGACGAGATCCGCAAGGACCTGAACGAAGAGTTCCGTATCGTCGAAGGCGCGACTTTCGAGCGTCTGCGCTCCGCCCTGGTCGGCCACAAAGCCGAAGGCGGCGCCGGCCTGAAGAAAGGTCAGGAGATCACCGACGAAGTCCTCGACGGTCTTGAGCATGGCCAGTGGTTCAAGCTGCGCATGGCTGAAGATGCTCTGAACGAGCAGCTCGAGAAGGCCCAGGCCTATATCGTTGATCGCCGCCGTCTGCTGGACGACAAGTTCGAAGACAAGAAGCGCAAACTGCAGCAGGGCGATGACCTGGCTCCAGGCGTGCTGAAAATCGTCAAGGTTTACCTGGCAATCCGTCGTCGCATCCAGCCGGGCGACAAGATGGCCGGTCGTCACGGTAACAAGGGTGTGGTCTCCGTGATCATGCCGGTTGAAGACATGCCGCACGATGCCAATGGCACCCCGGTCGATGTGGTTCTCAACCCGTTGGGCGTACCTTCGCGTATGAACGTTGGTCAGATTCTCGAAACTCACCTGGGCCTCGCGGCCAAAGGGTTGGGCGAGAAGATCAACCGCATGATCGAAGAGCAGCGCAAGGTCGCTGATCTGCGTAAGTTCCTGCACGAGATCTACAACGAGATCGGCGGGCGCAACGAAGAGCTGGACACCTTCTCCGACCAGGAAATCCTGGACTTGGCGAAGAACCTGCGCGGCGGCGTTCCAATGGCTACCCCGGTGTTCGACGGTGCCAAGGAAAGCGAAATCAAGGCCATGCTGAAACTGGCGGACCTGCCAGAAAGCGGCCAGATGCAGCTGTTCGATGGTCGTACCGGCAACAAGTTCGAGCGTCCGGTTACCGTTGGCTACATGTACATGCTGAAGCTGAACCACTTGGTAGACGACAAGATGCACGCTCGTTCTACCGGTTCTTACAGCCTGGTTACCCAGCAGCCGCTGGGTGGTAAGGCGCAGTTCGGTGGTCAGCGTTTCGGGGAGATGGAGGTCTGGGCACTGGAAGCATACGGTGCTGCATACACTCTGCAAGAAATGCTCACAGTGAAGTCGGACGATGTGAACGGCCGGACCAAGATGTACAAAAACATCGTGGACGGCGATCACCGTATGGAGCCGGGCATGCCCGAGTCCTTCAACGTGTTGATCAAGGAAATTCGTTCCCTCGGCATCGATATCGATCTGGAAACCGAATAACACGTGACGCGAATCGAGAGCGGGGCTGTTTTGCCCGCTCTCTGCTCCGCCAGGAGGAAAGGCCTTGAAAGACCTACTGAATTTGCTGAAAAACCAGGGTCAAGTCGAAGAGTTCGACGCCATCCGTATTGGATTGGCCTCGCCTGAGATGATCCGTTCGTGGTCGTTCGGTGAAGTAAAAAAACCGGAAACCATCAACTACCGTACGTTCAAACCCGAGCGTGATGGTCTGTTCTGCGCCAAGATCTTTGGCCCGGTAAAGGATTACGAGTGCCTGTGCGGTAAGTACAAGCGCTTGAAGCATCGCGGCGTGATCTGCGAGAAGTGCGGCGTTGAAGTCGCGCTGGCAAAAGTTCGTCGTGAGCGCATGGCGCACATCGAACTGGCCTCGCCGGTTGCCCACATCTGGTTCCTGAAATCGCTGCCGTCCCGTATCGGCCTGCTGATGGACATGACCCTGCGTGATATCGAACGCGTTCTCTACTTCGAGAGCTATGTCGTTATCGATCCAGGCATGACCACTCTTGAAAAAGGTCAGCTGCTCAACGACGAACAGTACTTCGAAGCGCTGGAAGAGTTCGGCGACGATTTCGATGCCCGCATGGGTGCCGAAGCTGTCCGCGAACTGCTGCACGCTATCGACCTGGAGCACGAGATTGGTCGTCTGCGTGAAGAGATTCCGCAAACCAACTCCGAAACCAAGATCAAGAAGCTGTCCAAGCGTCTGAAGTTGATGGAAGCCTTCCAGGGTTCCGGCAACCTGCCAGAGTGGATGGTGCTGACCGTTCTGCCGGTACTGCCGCCAGACCTGCGTCCGCTGGTTCCGCTCGATGGCGGTCGTTTCGCGACTTCCGACCTCAACGATCTGTATCGTCGGGTGATCAACCGTAACAACCGCTTGAAGCGCCTGCTCGATCTGTCCGCTCCGGACATCATCGTGCGCAACGAAAAGCGTATGTTGCAGGAAGCGGTGGACGCATTGCTCGACAACGGTCGTCGTGGCCGCGCTATCACCGGTTCGAACAAGCGTCCTCTGAAATCCCTGGCTGACATGATCAAGGGTAAGCAGGGTCGTTTCCGTCAGAACTTGCTCGGTAAGCGTGTTGACTACTCCGGTCGTTCGGTAATTACCGTAGGCCCGACCCTGCGTCTGCACCAGTGCGGCCTGCCAAAGAAAATGGCCCTGGAACTGTTCAAACCGTTCATCTTCGGCAAGCTGGAAATGCGTGGTCTTGCGACCACCATCAAGGCCGCCAAGAAGATGGTCGAGCGCGAGCTGCCAGAGGTCTGGGACGTTCTTGCCGAAGTAATTCGCGAACACCCAGTGCTGCTCAACCGTGCACCGACCCTTCACCGTCTGGGTATCCAGGCGTTTGAACCGGTACTGATCGAAGGTAAGGCTATCCAGCTGCACCCGCTGGTCTGTGCTGCGTACAACGCCGACTTCGACGGCGACCAAATGGCCGTGCACGTACCGCTGACGCTGGAAGCCCAGCTCGAAGCGCGTGCGTTGATGATGTCGACCAACAACATCCTGTCGCCAGCCAACGGTGAGCCAATCATCGTTCCGTCCCAGGACGTTGTATTGGGTCTGTACTACATGACTCGTGAAGCGATCAACGCCAAGGGCGAAGGTCGTGTGTTCGCGGACCTGCAGGAAGTTGACCGTGTGTTCCGTGCCGGCGAAGCCGCACTGCACGCCAAGGTCAAGGTGCGGATCAACGAAACCGTAAACGATCGTGATGGCAACAGCGTGACCAACACTCGTATCGTCGACACCACCGTCGGCCGTGCGCTGCTGTTCCAGGTCGTGCCGAAAGGCTTGTCCTTCGATGTCGTCAACCTGCCGATGAAGAAAAAGGCGATCTCCAAGCTGATCAACCAGTGCTACCGCGTGGTTGGTCTGAAAGAGACCGTGATCTTCGCTGACCAGTTGATGTACACCGGTTTTGCCTATTCGACCATCTCCGGCGTTTCCATCGGTGTTAACGACTTCGTTATCCCTGATGAAAAAGCCCGCATCATCGGTGCAGCCACCGAAGAAGTGAAAGAGATCGAAAGCCAGTACGCGTCCGGCCTGGTAACCCAGGGCGAGAAGTACAACAAGGTGATCGACCTCTGGTCCAAGGCGAACGACGAAGTATCCAAGGCCATGATGGCCAACCTCTCGAAAGAGAAGGTCATCGACCGCCATGGCAAGGAAGTCGACCAGGAATCCTTCAACTCGATGTACATGATGGCCGACTCGGGTGCGCGGGGTTCTGCTGCGCAGATCCGTCAGCTCGCCGGTATGCGTGGCCTGATGGCCAAGCCGGACGGCTCCATCATCGAGACCCCGATTACTGCGAACTTCCGTGAAGGTTTGAGCGTACTCCAGTACTTCATCTCCACTCACGGTGCTCGTAAGGGTCTTGCGGATACCGCGTTGAAAACGGCGAACTCCGGTTACCTGACTCGTCGTCTGGTAGACGTTGCCCAGGATCTGGTCGTGACCGAGATCGATTGCGGCACCGAGCATGGCCTGGTAATGACTCCGCACATCGAAGGCGGTGACGTTGTAGAGCCGCTGGGTGAGCGCGTATTGGGTCGTGTCATCGCCCGTGACGTATTCAAGCCGGGTACCGAGGACGTCATCGTTCCTGCTGGCACCCTGGTTGACGAGAAGTGGGTCGAATTCATCGAACTCAACAGCATCGACGAAGTGATCGTGCGCTCGCCGATCAGCTGTGAAACCCGCTACGGCATCTGCGCCAAGTGCTACGGTCGCGACCTGGCACGTGGTCACCAGGTGAACATCGGTGAAGCGGTCGGCGTTATTGCTGCCCAGTCCATCGGTGAGCCGGGTACCCAGCTGACCATGCGTACGTTCCACATCGGTGGTGCGGCAAGCCGGACCTCCGCGGCCGACAGCGTTCAGGTGAAGAATGGCGGTACTGTCCGCCTGCACAACCTGAAGCATGTTGAGCGTGTCGACGGTCACCTGGTCGCCGTTTCCCGTTCCGGTGAGTTGGCGATTGCCGACGACTTCGGTCGTGAGCGCGAGCGCTACAAGCTGCCGTACGGTGCCGTGATTTCGGTGAAGGAAGGCGACAAGGTCGACGCTGGTGCCATCGTGGCCAAGTGGGATCCGCACACTCACCCAATCGTCACCGAGATGAAAGGTACCGTGACCTACGTGGGCATGGAAGAAGGCATCACGATCAAGCGTCAGACTGACGAATTGACCGGTATGACCAACATCGAAGTGCTCGACGCAAAAGATCGTCCAGCTGCAGGCAAGGACATCCGTCCGGCCGTGAAGATGGTCGACGACAACGGCAAGGATCTGTTGCTGCCAGGTACTGACGTAATCGCTCAGTACTTCCTGCCAGCCAACGCCCTGGTCGGTGTTGCGGACGGTGCGCGGATCGCGATCGGTGATGTTATCGCTCGCATCCCGCAAGAAACTTCGAAGACCCGCGACATCACCGGTGGTCTGCCGCGTGTTGCCGACTTGTTCGAAGCTCGTCGTCCGAAAGAAGCCTCGATTCTGGCTGAAGTCAGCGGCACCATCGCGTTCGGTAAAGAAACCAAGGGCAAGCGCCGCCTGGTTATCACCCCGAACGACGGTAGCGATCCGTACGAAGAGCTGATTCCTAAGTGGCGTCACCTGAACGTCTTCGAAGGCGAACAGGTAAACCGCGGCGAAGTTATCTCCGACGGTCCGAGCGATCCACATGACATCCTGCGTCTGCTGGGTGTCAGTGCGCTGGCCAAGTACATCGTGAACGAAATCCAGGACGTTTATCGTCTGCAGGGCGTGAAGATCAACGACAAGCACATCGAGACCATCCTGCGTCAGATGCTGCGTAAAGTTGAGATCTCCGAGTCTGGCGACTCCAGCTTCATCAAGGGCGACCAGATGGAACTGACTCACGTGCTGGTGGAAAACGAGCGTCTGGCGAACGAGGACAAGTTCCTTGCCAAGTTCACCCGCGTACTGCTGGGTATCACCAAGGCGTCGCTGTCCACCGAATCGTTCATCTCGGCGGCTTCCTTCCAGGAAACCACTCGCGTACTGACCGAGGCGGCGGTAACCGGCAAGCGCGACTACTTGCGCGGCCTGAAAGAAAACGTGGTCGTGGGTCGTCTGATCCCGGCCGGTACCGGTTTGGCCTATCACAGCGAACGCAAGCGTCGTCGTGATGCAGACAAGCCGCTGCGCGTGAGCGCCAGTGAAGTGGAAGCTGCACTGACCGAAGCACTGAACTCGAGCGGTAACTGAGTTCGGCGTTGATTAAGTGCCTGGCCCTGGCCATCCCGTTCGGCGGATCGAGACAAATTGTCGAGATTCGGTGGGCGGGGAGGTCGGGGCCTTGCCTTGACTGGGGACAAGATCCTCTTTAGACTCTTGATCCCCTAAATTTGGCGGGAATTCGTTCCTGCCATTTTGCTTTTCTTGTAAGACAATAGCGTCGCAAGACAACAGTGGAGCTAGTAGATGGCAACTATCAACCAGCTGGTACGTCAGCCGCGTAAGCGTATCGTCGAGAAATCCGACGTGCCTGCGCTGCAGAACTGCCCGCAACGTCGTGGCGTATGCACCCGTGTGTATACCACCACGCCGAAAAAACCTAACTCGGCACTGCGTAAAGTATGCCGTGTGCGCCTGACCAACGGTTTCGAGGTTTCCTCGTACATCGGTGGTGAAGGTCACAACCTGCAAGAGCACAGCGTGGTACTGATCCGCGGCGGTCGTGTAAAAGACTTGCCAGGTGTTCGTTACCACACCGTCCGCGGTTCTTTGGATACTTCCGGCGTTAAAGGTCGTAACCAGGGTCGCTCGAAGTACGGTACCAAGCGTCCGAAGTAATCGGTCGTTTTGCAGTTTTTCATTTTTATTGAGTCGATAAGAGTAAGGTCGGGCACGCATCCGCTGTCCCGGGCTAACCTGAAGACCGCTTGAGGGCTTATCATGCCAAGACGTCGCGTAGCAGCCAAACGTGAGATTCTGGACGATCCGAAATACGGAAGCCAGATTCTCGCCAAGTTCATGAACCACGTTATGGAAAGCGGCAAGAAAGCCGTTGCCGAACGTATCGTTTATGGCGCACTGGACAAAGTTAAGGAACGCAAGAACAGCGATCCCCTGGAAATCTTCGAGAAAGCTCTCGACGCCATCGCTCCGCTGGTCGAAGTGAAGTCGCGCCGTGTAGGCGGTGCTACTTACCAGGTTCCGGTCGAAGTTCGTCCTTCCCGTCGTAACGCCCTGGCAATGCGCTGGCTGGTAGACTTCGCCCGCAAGCGCGGCGAGAAGTCCATGGCCCTGCGTTTGGCTGGTGAACTGTTGGACGCTGCTGAAGGTAAAGGTGCTGCAGTTAAGAAGCGTGAAGACGTGCACCGTATGGCTGAAGCCAACAAGGCTTTCTCGCACTACCGCTTCTAATTTTAGCGTCACTCAATTTGCGAGGGCTTTATGGCTCGTACTACACCGATTAACCGCTACCGTAACATCGGTATCGTTGCTCACGTGGATGCTGGTAAGACCACCACCACCGAGCGCGTCCTTTTTTACACCGGCAAAAGTCACAAAATGGGCGAGGTGCATGACGGCGCCGCGACCACAGACTGGATGGTTCAGGAGCAGGAGCGTGGTATTACCATTACTTCTGCTGCTATCACCGCCTTCTGGAAAGGTTCCGAGAAGCAGTACCCGCACGAGCATCGCTTCAACGTTATCGATACCCCGGGCCACGTAGACTTCACCATTGAAGTTGAGCGTTCCCTGCGTGTACTCGACGGCGCGGTCGTTGTGTTCTGTGGTACTTCGGGCGTTGAGCCTCAGTCGGAAACCGTATGGCGTCAGGCCAACAAATACGGTGTTCCACGTCTTGTTTATGTAAACAAGATGGACCGTGCTGGTGCCAACTTCCTGCGCGTGATCGGTCAGATCAAGCAGCGTCTGGGTCACACTCCGGTGCCTATCCAGCTCGCTATCGGTTCGGAAGACAACTTCCAGGGCCAGATCGACCTGATCAACATGCAGGCCGTGTACTGGAATGACTCCGACAAGGGCATGGTCCCTGTTCGTAAGGAAATTCCTGCCGAGCTGTTGGAAGAAGCCGAGCAATGGCGCAGCAACATGGTTGAGGCTGCGGCCGAAGCCAATGAAGAGCTGATGAACAAGTACCTCGAGGGCGAAGAACTCTCCAACGAGGAAATCAAGGCCGCTCTGCGTCAGCGTACTATCGCTGGTGAGATCGTTCTGGCTGTTTGCGGTTCTTCCTTCAAGAACAAGGGCGTTCCCCTGGTTCTCGACGCCGTTATCGACTTCCTGCCTGCTCCAACCGACATTCCTGCTATCAAGGGTTCCAACCCGGATAACGAGGAAGAGGAAATGGAGCGTCACGCAAGTGACGACGAGCCGTTCGCGGCTTTGGCGTTCAAGATCGCTACTGACCCATTCGTGGGTACCTTGACCTTCGTTCGAGTTTACTCGGGCGTGTTGGCATCCGGCGACGGCGTGATCAACTCGGTAAAAGGCAAGAAAGAGCGCGTGGGTCGTATGGTGCAAATGCACGCAAACGCCCGTGAAGAAATCAAGGAAGTGCGCGCTGGCGACATCGCGGCCTTGATCGGCATGAAGGACGTCACCACCGGTGAAACCTTGTGCAACGCTGACAAGCCAATCATCCTGGTTCGCATGGACTTCCCGGAGCCGGTTATCTCGGTTGCCGTTGAGCCTAAGACCAAGGACGACCAGGAAAAAATGGGTATCGCTCTGGGCAAGCTCGCTCAGGAAGACCCTTCTTTCCGCGTCAAGACTGATGAAGAGACTGGTCAGACGATCATCTCCGGCATGGGCGAGCTGCACCTGGACATCCTGGTTGACCGGATGCGCCGTGAGTTCAACGTCGAAGCCAACATCGGTAAGCCTCAGGTTTCCTATCGTGAGCGCATCACGAAGAGCTGTGAAATCGAAGGCAAGTTCGTTCGCCAGTCCGGCGGTCGTGGCCAATTCGGTCATTGCTGGATCCGTTTTGCACCGGCTGACGAAGGTCAGGAAGGTCTGCAATTCCTGAACGAAGTCGTTGGTGGTGTGGTTCCTAAGGAATACATCCCGGCGATCCAGAAAGGTATCGAAGAGCAGATGAAGAACGGCGTTGTTGCCGGCTATCCGCTGATCGGCCTGAAGGCGACTGTGTTCGACGGTTCTTACCACGACGTCGACTCCAACGAGATGGCGTTTAAGGTGGCTGCTTCCATGGCTACCAAGCAACTGGCCCAGAAGGGCGGTGGTGAGTTGCTTGAACCTATCATGGCGGTAGAAGTCGTTACGCCTGAAGACTACATGGGTGATGTCATGGGCGACCTTAACCGTCGTCGTGGCATGATTCTGGGTATGGAAGATACGGTTTCCGGCAAGGTTATCCGCGCCGAGGTTCCGTTGGGTGAGATGTTCGGTTACGCAACCGACGTTCGCTCCATGTCTCAGGGTCGCGCAAGCTACTCTATGGAATTCAAAAAATACAATACAGCTCCGTCGCATATCGTCGAGACTGTTACCAAAAAGCAAGGCTGATCCAGCCCCTTTAAGCTAGGAGTTAATTGTCGTGGCTAAAGAAAAATTTGAACGGAACAAACCGCACGTCAACGTTGGCACCATCGGCCACGTTGACCACGGTAAAACTACCCTGACCGCTGCTCTGACCCGTGTCTGCTCCGAAGTTTTCGGTTCGGCCAAGGTTGACTTCGACAAGATCGACAGCGCCCCGGAAGAGAAAGCTCGCGGTATCACCATCAACACCGCTCACGTTGAATACGATTCGTCCGTGCGTCACTACGCACACGTTGACTGCCCAGGTCACGCCGACTACGTAAAAAACATGATCACCGGTGCTGCCCAGATGGACGGCGCGATCCTGGTTTGCTCGGCCGCTGATGGTCCGATGCCACAAACCCGTGAGCACATCCTGCTGTCCCGTCAGGTAGGCGTTCCGTACATCGTTGTCTTCCTGAACAAGGCTGACATGGTTGACGACGCTGAGCTGCTGGAACTGGTTGAGATGGAAGTGCGCGACCTGCTGAGCACTTACGACTTCCCAGGTGATGACACTCCGATCATCATCGGTTCGGCTCTGATGGCTCTGAACGGCCAAGACGACAACGAAATGGGCACCACTGCTGTCAAGAAGCTGGTGGAAACTCTGGACAGCTACATCCCGGAGCCAGAGCGTGCTATCGACAAGCCGTTCCTGATGCCAATCGAAGACGTGTTCTCGATCTCCGGTCGCGGTACTGTTGTGACTGGTCGTGTTGAGCGTGGCATCGTCCGTATCCAGGAAGAAGTTGAGATCGTCGGTCTGCGCGACACTCAGAAAACTACCTGCACCGGCGTTGAAATGTTCCGCAAGCTGCTCGATGAAGGTCGTGCTGGCGAGAACTGCGGCGTACTGCTGCGCGGCACCAAGCGTGACGACGTTGAGCGTGGCCAGGTTCTGGTCAAGCCAGGCACCGTCAAGCCGCACACCAAGTTCACCGCAGAAGTCTACGTTCTGAGCAAGGAAGAAGGCGGTCGTCACACTCCGTTCTTCAAAGGCTACCGTCCACAGTTCTACTTCCGTACAACTGACGTGACTGGTAACTGCGAGCTGCCAGAAGGCGTTGAAATGGTAATGCCAGGTGACAACATTCAGATGACTGTCACTCTGATCAAGACCATCGCGATGGAAGACGGCCTGCGTTTCGCTATCCGTGAAGGCGGTCGTACCGTCGGCGCTGGCGTCGTAGCCAAAGTCATCGAATAAGACTCTTTCAGAGTCGACTCGATGAACAGGAAAGCCCCCGCTTAGCGGGGGCTTTTTTATTAGGTTGACACCTATCAGGGGCGTCTATAGAATTGCGCCTCCTTTTAACGGGCGTATTGCGCCCGGTGGGAATAGCAGCCGGAGTCTGAAATCCAATGCAAAATCAGCAAATCCGTATCAGGTTGAAGGCTTTTGACCATCGCCTGATCGACCAATCCACCCAGGAAATCGTGGAAACCGCGAAACGTACTGGTGCTCAAGTGCGTGGTCCAATTCCACTGCCTACCCGTAAAGAGCGGTTCACCGTTCTGGTCTCCCCGCACGTCAACAAAGACGCGCGTGACCAGTACGAGATCCGTACTCATAAGCGCGTTCTGGACATCGTCCAGCCAACGGATAAAACCGTTGATGCTCTTATGAAGCTTGATCTTGCGGCCGGTGTGGAAGTGCAGATCAGCCTCGGCTAAGACTCGGTCTTAGTCGTGTAACGCTCTGAAATGGGCGGCCATAGCGGGTGAAAGCCCCGTACACTCATGAGGTTTACAACATGACTATTGGTGTAGTCGGTCGTAAATGCGGTATGACCCGTATTTTCACCGAAGAAGGTGTCTCCATTCCGGTCACGGTCATTGAGATCGAGCCGAATCGCGTCACCCAGTTCAAAACTGAAGAGACCGATGGCTATCGTGCAGTGCAAGTCACTGTCGGCGAGCGTCGCGCTTCGCGTGTAACAGCTGCTCAAGCTGGCCACTTCGCCAAGGCGAACGTAGCCGCTGGTCGTACCGTAATGGAATTCCGCCTTGAAGAAGGCGAGTACCAGGCCGGCGATCTGATCAACGCTGAAATCTTCGCTGCTGGTCAACTGGTTGATGTAACCGGTCAGTCCAAAGGTAAAGGCTTCCAGGGTACGATCAAGCGTTGGAACTTCCGCGGGCAAGATAACACCCACGGTAACTCCGTATCCCACCGCGTTCCAGGCTCTATCGGCCAGTGCCAGACTCCTGGTCGTGTATTCAAGGGCAAAAAAATGTCCGGTCATATGGGCGCTGAGCGCGTGACCGTGCAGTCCCTCGAAGTAGTGCGCGTGGACGCTGAACGCAATCTGTTGTTGGTCAAGGGCGCTGTTCCTGGCGCTACTGGCGGCAACTTGGTTGTACGTCCAGCAGCCAAGGCTCGCGGTTAAGGGGAAGCTGACATGCAATTAAATGTAAATGACGCTCAAGCGATCGAAGTTTCCGAACTGACATTTGGCGGCGAATTCAACGAGACGCTGGTTCACCAAGCAGTCGTGGCCTACATGGCCGGCGGCCGTCAAGGTAGCAAGCAGCAAAAGACCCGTTCCGACGTTTCTGGTGGCGGTAAGCGCCCATGGCGTCAGAAAGGTACTGGCCGTGCTCGTGCCGGTACTATCCGTAGCCCAATCTGGCGTGGCGGCGGTACCACTTTCGCAGCTCGTCCTCAGGATCACTCCCAGAAGCTGAACAAGAAGATGTACCGCGCAGCAATGCGTTCCATCCTTGCTGAGCTGGTGCGTACTGATCGTCTGGTCGTGGTTCAGGACTTCGCTGTTGAAGCACCGAAAACCAAAGATCTGCTGAACAAGCTGAATGGCATGGGTCTGACTGACGTCCTGATCGTGTCTGACGCTGTTGATCAGAACCTGTACCTGGCTGCTCGCAACCTGCCACACGTCGACGTTCGTGACGTGCAGGGTTCCGATCCGGTCAGTCTGATCGCATACGACAAGGTGTTGATCACCGTGTCGGCCGTGAAGAAATTCGAGGAGCTGCTGGGATGAACCAGGAACGCGTATTTAAAGTTCTGCTTGGCCCGCACGTTTCCGAGAAGGCTACGGTTCTGGCAGACAAGAAAGGCCAGTTCGTTTTCAAGGTTGCAACCGATGCAACCAAGCTGGAAATCAAGAAGGCCGTCGAAAGCCTGTTCAGCGTCAAAGTAGAGCGCGTTACTACCCTGAATGTTCTGGGTAAGAGCAAGCGCACTGCTCGCGGTCTGGGCAAGCGTAATGACTGGAAGAAGGCAGTTATCTCCCTTCAGCCAGGCCAAGATCTCGATTTCAGCAGCAGTGCTGAGTAAGGAAGGGGTGCATCATGGCAATCGTTAAATGCAAACCGACTTCCCCTGGCCGCCGTTTTGTGGTCAAGGTGGTCAACCAGGAGCTGCATAAAGGCGCTCCTCACGCACCGCTGCTCGAGAAAAAATCGAAGTCTGGTGGTCGTAACAACAATGGCCGTATTACCACTCGTCACGTTGGTGGTGGTCATAAGCAGCATTATCGTCTGGTCGACTTCCGTCGCAACGACAAGGATGGCATCGCTGCCACCGTCGAGCGTATCGAATACGATCCAAACCGTACTGCTCACATCGCTCTGCTGCTGTACGCAGATGGCGAGCGTCGCTACATCATCGCCCCTAAAGGCGTGAGCGCTGGCGACCAGCTGATCGCAGGTGCCTTGGCGCCGATCAAGCCGGGCAACGCTCTGCAACTGCGTAACATTCCAGTTGGTAGCACCGTACACGGCATCGAATTGAAGCCAGGTAAAGGCGCGCAAATCGCTCGTTCCGCTGGTGCTTCGGCTCAGCTGATCGCTCGTGAAGGTGTCTACGTGACCCTGCGTCTGCGTTCTGGTGAGATGCGTAAAGTACTGGCTGAATGCCGTGCGACCCTGGGCGAAGTCTCGAACTCCGAGCACAGCCTGCGTTCGTTGGGTAAAGCTGGTGCCAAGCGCTGGCGTGGCGTTCGCCCAACCGTTCGTGGTGTTGCCATGAACCCGGTTGACCACCCACATGGTGGTGGTGAAGGTCGTACCTCTGGTGGTCGTCATCCGGTATCGCCATGGGGCTTCCCGACTAAGGGCGCGAAGACTCGTGGTAATAAGCGTACCGACAAAATGATCGTCCGTCGTCGCAAGTAAATAGAGGGATACGACAGTGCCACGTTCTCTGAAAAAAGGTCCTTTTATTGATCTTCACCTACTGAAGAAGATCGAAGTGGCGGCGGAAAAGAACGATCGCAAACCAGTTAAGACCTGGTCGCGCCGTTCGATGATCCTGCCACAAATGGTCGGTCTGACCATCGCTGTACACAACGGTCGCCAGCACGTCCCAGTTCTCGTGAACGAAGACATGGTCGGCCACAAACTGGGCGAGTTCGCCGGTACCCGCACATACCGTGGGCACGTGGCTGACAAGAAAGCCAAGCGTTAAGGGGTAAGGAAATGGAAGTAGCCGCTAAGTTGTCGGGCGCTCGAATCTCCGCCCAGAAAGCCCGCTTGGTCGCCGACCAGATCCGCGGGAAGAAGGTGGGCGAAGCGCTCAACCTGTTGGCTTTCAGCAGTAAGAAAGCCGCCGAGATCATGAAAAAAGTGCTGGAGTCGGCCGTAGCCAACGCCGAGCATAACGAAGGCGCAGACGTTGATGACCTGAAGGTCAGCACCGTTTTCGTCAACGAAGGGCGTTCGCTGAAGCGCATCATGCCACGTGCCAAAGGCCGTGCTGATCGCATCGTCAAGCGGTCTTGCCATATCACTGTCAAGGTTGCTGACAAGTAACGGAGTCGAAGAGATGGGTCAGAAAGTACATCCCATTGGCATTCGCCTGGGAATCGTCAAGGAGCACACCTCCGTCTGGTACGCAGACGGTCGGACTTATGCGGACTACTTGTTCGCTGATCTGAAGGTGCGTGAGTATCTCCAAGACAAACTAAAAAGCGCGTCCGTCAGCCGTATCGATATCCATCGTCCGGCTCAGACTGCACGTATCACCATCCACACCGCTCGCCCAGGTATCGTTATCGGGAAGAAAGGTGAAGATGTTGAGAAACTGCGTCAGGACCTGACCAAGCAAATGGGTGTGCCTGTGCACATCAATATCGAAGAGATCCGCAAGCCGGAACTCGACGGTATGCTGGTTGCGCAGAGCGTAGCTCAGCAGCTGGAGCGCCGTGTAATGTTCCGTCGCGCTATGAAGCGCGCTGTACAGAACGCAATGCGCATTGGTGCCAAAGGCATCAAAATCCAAGTGAGCGGTCGTCTCGGCGGTGCTGAAATCGCACGTACTGAATGGTATCGCGAAGGTCGTGTGCCACTGCACACCCTGCGTGCCGACATCGACTATGCCAACTACGAAGCTCACACCACCTACGGTGTGATCGGTGTAAAGGTTTGGATCTTCAAAGGCGAAGTAATTGGTGGTCGCCAAGAAGAACTGAAGCCACAAGCACCAGCGCCTCGTAAAAAAGCTGCTAAGTAAGGGGTACGCCAAATGTTGCAACCAAAGCGTACGAAGTTCCGCAAGCAGATGACCGGTCACAACCGTGGCCTGGCATTGCGCGGTAGCAAAGTCAGCTTCGGCGAGTTCGCGCTGAAGTCTGTTGCTCGTGGTCGTCTCACCGCTCGTCAGATCGAGTCAGCGCGTCGTGCTCTGACCCGTCACGTAAAACGTGGCGGCAAGATCTGGATCCGTGTATTCCCGGACAAGCCTGTCACCAAGAAGCCACTCGAAGTTCGGATGGGTAAAGGTAAGGGTAACGTGGAGTACTGGGTTGCCCAGATTCAGCCAGGCAAAGTCCTGTACGAAATCGAGGGTGTTTCTGAAGAGCTGGCGCGTGAGGCTTTCGCCCTGGCTGCTGCAAAGCTGCCGCTCGCCACCTCCTTTGTTAAACGGACGGTGATGTGATGAAAGCGAATGAACTTCGTGAAAAATCAGCACAGCAGCTGAACGAGCAACTGCTCGGCCTGCTGCGCGACCAGTTCAATCTGCGTATGCAGAAAGCAACTGGCCAGTTGGGGCAGTCTCATCTGCTCTCGCAAGTTAAGCGTGACATCGCTCGCGTGAAAACTGTGCTCAACCAGCAGGCAGGTAAGTAATCATGGCTGAAGCCGAAAAAACTGTCCGTACGCTGACTGGCCGTGTTGTCAGCGACAAGATGGACAAAACCATCACCGTTCTGATCGAGCGTCGCGTTAAGCACCCGATCTACGGTAAATACGTTAAGCGTTCGACTAAGCTGCACGCGCACGACGAAACCAATCAGTGCCACATCGGCGACAAGGTCACTATTCGTGAGACTCGTCCGATGGCCAAGACCAAGTCTTGGGCACTGGTTGATGTTCTCGAACGCGCTGTGGAAGTCTAAGGGCTAGGGGTCGGAGAAATTATATGATTCAGACTCAATCCATGCTCGATGTGGCCGATAACAGCGGCGCTCGCCGTGTTATGTGCATCAAGGTGCTGGGTGGCTCCCATCGTCGTTACGCTGGTATCGGTGACATCATCAAAGTTACCGTCAAGGAAGCAATTCCTCGCGGTAAGGTGAAAAAAGGCCAAGTGATGACTGCTATCGTAGTCCGCACTCGCCACGGTGTTCGTCGTGCTGACGGCTCCATCATCCGCTTTGATGGCAACGCTGCTGTTCTGTTGAACAACAAGCAAGAGCCAATCGGCACCCGTATCTTTGGGCCAGTGACCCGTGAACTTCGTACTGAGAAGTTCATGAAGATCGTCTCGCTCGCCCCAGAAGTGCTGTAAGGAGATCCGACATGCAAAAGATTCGTCGTGACGACGAGATCATCGTGATCGCCGGCAAAGACAAGGGTAAGCGCGGTAAGGTGCTGAAGGTTCTTGCTGACAACCGTCTGGTTGTTGGTGGTCTGAACCTGGTCAAGCGTCATACCAAGCCTAACCCGATGTCGGGCGTACAAGGCGGTATCGTCGAGAAAGAAGCGCCACTGCACGCTTCCAACGTCGCCATCTTCAACGGCGAAACCAACAAGGCTGACCGCGTTGGTTTCAAAGTAGAAGACGGTAAGAAAATTCGTGTCTTCAAGTCGACCCAAAAAGCGGTTGATGCTTGAACACTGCTAGGTAGAAGACCATGGCACGACTAAAAGAGATTTACCGGAAGGAAATCGCACCGAAACTTAAGGAAGAACTTAAGCTTTCGAACGTGATGGAAGTTCCGCGCGTTACCAAAATCACCCTGAACATGGGTCTGGGCGAAGCGATCGGCGACAAAAAAGTCATCGAGCATGCCGTTGCCGACCTGGAAAAGATCACCGGTCAGAAAGTCGTTGTGACTTACGCTCGGAAATCCATCGCTGGCTTTAAAGTCCGTGAAGGTTGGCCGATCGGCGTCAAAGTGACCCTGCGCCGTGAGCGTATGTACGAGTTCCTGGATCGTCTGCTGTCGATCTCCCTGCCTCGGGTTCGCGACTTCCGCGGCCTGAATGCCAAGTCCTTCGATGGTCGTGGCAACTACAGCATGGGCGTGAAAGAGCAGATCATTTTCCCGGAAATCGATTACGACAAGATCGATGCTCTCCGCGGTCTGGACATTACCCTGACCACCACTGCTCGGACGGATGAAGAAGGTCGCGCGCTGCTGCGTGCTTTCAAATTCCCGTTCCGCAACTGATTGGAGTAGGACAATGGCCAAGAAGAGCATGAAGAACCGTGAGCTGAAGCGTCAGCTCACCGTTGCCAAGTACGCCACCAAGCGTGCAGCGCTGAAAGCTATCATCGTTGATCTGAACGCAAGTCCAGAAGCGCGTTGGGAAGCTACCGTAGCACTGCAGAAGCAGCCACGTGACGCCAGCGCCTCGCGCATGCGTAACCGCTGCCGCCTGACTGGTCGTCCGCACGGCGTGTACCGCAAGTTCGGCCTCGGCCGTAACATGCTGCGTCAAGCCGCTATGCGTGGTGACGTTCCAGGTCTGGTCAAAGCCAGCTGGTAAGCACTGTCAATGTCCTGGTGTTCGGGGTCGCGAGATCCTGACCGCCGGTGACCTTGAACTTGAATCAAGCCCCTTTTGGGGCTTGATTCATTTCTGGGGTGTGTCTAGAATACCCGGCTCGTCTGAGCCCGTGTTTTTATTGCGCGGATGCGCTCGGCGACACGTACTAGCCGAAAGGCTAATTTTTTGTGTATTAGGAGCGTCTAGCCCATGAGTATGCAGGACCCGTTAGCGGACATGCTAACTCGTATCCGTAATGCCCAGATGGCTGAAAAGTCCGTCGTAAGCATGCCATCTTCCACGTTGAAGGTAGCTGTTGCCAAAGTCCTGAAGGACGAAGGTTACATTGCGGGTTATCAGATCAGCAGCGAAATCAAGCCTCTGCTGTCCATCGAGCTGAAGTACTTCGAAGGCCGTCCGGTCATCGAGGAAGTGAAGCGCGTTAGCCGTCCTGGCCTGCGTCAGTACAAGTCCGTTGAGGATCTGCCGAAAGTTCGTGGCGGCCTGGGCGTGTCTATCGTCTCCACCAACAAAGGTGTGATGACGGATCGTGCTGCGCGCGCTGCCGGTGTCGGCGGCGAAGTTCTTTGCACTGTGTTCTAAGGGGGGATAAGCATGTCACGCGTCGCTAAGAACCCCGTTAAGCTGCCAGCCGGTGTCGAAGTCAAATTCGCAGGCCAACAGCTTTCGGTGAAGGGTGCCAAGGGCACTCTGCAACTGAACATCCATTCGTCCGTTGAGATCGTTGAAGAAGCTGGTGAGCTGCGTTTCGCTGCTCGCAATGGCGATCAACAGACTCGCGCAATGGCTGGTACCACTCGTGCGTTGGTTAACAACATGGTCCAAGGCGTAAGCCAAGGCTTCGAGCGCAAGCTCCAGCTGGTCGGTGTTGGTTACAAAGCGCAAGCAAAAGGCACAGTGCTGAACCTGGCTCTTGGCTTCTCGCACCCAGTGGATTATGAACTGCCGGAAGGCATCACCGCTGAGACTCCTAGCCAGACCGATATCCTGATCAAGGGCATCGACAAGCAGCTGGTAGGTCAAGTGGCCGCCGAGATCCGCGACTTCCGTCCACCAGAGCCGTACAAAGGCAAAGGTGTGCGCTACGCGGACGAAGTCGTCCGTCGTAAAGAAGCCAAGAAGAAGTAGGGCATAGCAAATGACCGACAAAAAAGTTACTCGACTGCGTCGCGCTCGCAAAGCACGCCTGAAAATGCACGAGCTCGAAGTCGTGCGTCTCTGCGTGTTCCGCTCGTCGCAGCACATCTACGCCCAGGTCATTTCGGCCGACGGCAACAAAGTCCTGGCAAGTGCCTCGACTTTGGATAAAGAACTGCGTGATGGCGCCACTGGCAACATCGACGCGGCCACTAAGGTTGGCCAGCTGGTCGCTACGCGTGCTAAAGCCGCTGGCGTCTCGCAGGTGGCTTTCGACCGCTCTGGCTTCAAGTACCACGGCCGCGTCAAGGCGCTGGCTGATGCTGCTCGTGAAGCTGGGCTGGAGTTCTAAGTTATGTCAAATAACGACCAAAAGCGCGACGAAGGCTACATCGAGAAGCTGGTTCAAGTTAACCGCGTAGCCAAAACCGTTAAAGGCGGCCGTATCTTCACTTTCACCGCGTTGACCGTGGTAGGTGATGGTAAGGGCCGTGTTGGCTTCGGCCGTGGCAAGTCGCGTGAAGTGCCTGCTGCGATCCAGAAGGCAATGGAAGCTGCTCGCCGCAACATGATCCAGGTTGATCTGAACGGCACCACCCTGCAGTACGCAATGAAGTCTGCCCATGGCGCTTCGAAGGTGTACATGCAGCCTGCTTCTGAAGGTACCGGTATCATCGCTGGTGGCGCTATGCGTGCTGTCCTCGAAGTTGCTGGCGTTCAGAACGTTCTGGCCAAGTGCTACGGCTCGACTAACCCAGTAAACGTGGTTCACGCCACTTTCAAGGGTTTGAAAGCAATGCAGTCTCCTGAATCCATTGCCGCCAAGCGTGGCAAAAGCGTCAAGGAGATCTTCTGATCATGGCTACCGTAAAAGTTACGCTGATCAAAAGCATGACCGGCCGCATCCCTAACCACAAACTGTGCGTTAAGGGTCTGGGTCTGCGTCGCATCGGTCACACTGTAGAAGTCCAGGATACTCCCGAGAATCGCGGGATGATCAACAAGGCTTACTACATGCTGCGTGTCGAGGGTTAATCGATGAAACTCAATGATCTGAGTCCAGCGCCGGGTTCCCGTCGCGAAAAGCATCGTCCGGGCCGTGGTATCGGTAGTGGTTTGGGCAAGACCGGTGGCCGTGGCCACAAAGGTCAGACCTCCCGCTCCGGTGGCACCATCGCTCCAGGCTTTGAAGGCGGCCAACAGCCGCTGCATCGTCGCCTGCCGAAGTTCGGTTTCGTTTCCCTGAAAGCCATGGACCGCGCTGAAGTGCGTCTGTCCGAGCTGGCCAAAGTGGACGGCGACATCGTCACCGTGCAGTCCCTGAAGGATGCCAACGTGATCAACCAGAACGTACAGCGTGTGAAAATCATGCTGTCGGGCGAAGTTGCTCGTGCTGTCACCATCGGAAAGGGAATCGGCGCCACCAAAGGTGCGCGTGCGGCTATCGAAGCAGCTGGCGGCAAGTTCGAGGAATAAATGGCTAAGCAAGGTGCTCTCTCTGCGCTCGGCAAAGGCGGTATGTCTGAACTCTGGGCTCGTCTGCGTTTTCTGTTCCTGGCGATTATCGTCTACCGAATAGGCGCACACATCCCGGTTCCAGGTATCAACCCGGACCGACTCGCGGACCTGTTTCGACAGAATGAGGGGACCATTCTTAGCTTGTTCAACATGTTTTCCGGCGGCGCGCTGGAGCGGATGAGCATCTTTGCACTGGGGATCATGCCGTACATTTCGGCATCGATCATCATGCAGCTGATGTCCGCTGTCAGTCCGCAGTTGGAGCAGTTGAAGAAGGAAGGTGAAGCTGGCCGTCGCAAGATCAGCCAGTACACCCGCTACCTCACTGTCGTCCTCGCTCTCGTCCAGGCCGTTGGCATGTCCATCGGTCTGGCGGGGCAGGGCGTAGCGTTCACTGGTGACTTTGGCTTCCATTTCGTCGCGGTAACCACTTTTGTGGCGGGCGCGATGTTCATGATGTGGCTGGGTGAGCAGATTACTGAGCGTGGTGTTGGCAACGGTATCTCGATGTTGATCTTCGCAGGTATCGTCGCCGGTCTTCCGAGAGCGATCGGGCAGTCTTTCGAGTCTGCGCGTCAGGGCGATATCAACATCTTTGCTCTGGTTGCCATCGGTTTGCTGGCAGTAGCGATTATCGGTTTCGTGGTGTTCATCGAGCGTGGTCAGCGTCGTATTGCTGTTCACTACGCCAAGCGTCAGCAGGGCCGTAAGGTTTTTGCTGCGCAGACCAGCCACTTGCCGTTGAAGGTGAACATGGCCGGTGTTATCCCGGCCATTTTCGCGAGCAGCATCTTGCTGTTCCCGGCTTCGTTGGGTGCCTGGTTCGGCCAGTCTGAAGGTATGGGCTGGTTGCAGGACATCTCGCAGTCGATCGCTCCTGGTCAGCCGTTGAATATTCTGCTGTTTAGTGCAGGGATTATTTTCTTCTGCTTCTTCTATACGGCGTTGATGTTCAATCCGAAAGACGTAGCGGAAAACCTGAAGAAGTCCGGTGCCTTTATTCCGGGTATCCGTCCTGGTGAGCAGTCTGCGCGCTACATTGATGGCGTTCTGACTCGTTTGACCTTGTTCGGTGCTCTTTACATGACGGCCGTCTGCTTGCTTCCCCAGTTCCTGGTGGTTGCGGCAAACGTTCCGTTCTACCTTGGCGGGACCTCGTTGCTGATCGTGGTCGTGGTTGTGATGGACTTCATGTCCCAAGTACAATCGCACCTCGTTTCGCACCAGTACGAATCCCTGATGAAGAAAGCCAACCTGAAGGGCTACGGCAGCGGCATGTTGCGCTGAGTAGCGTCCATAAGGTTCGAGGAGTTGGTGATGAAAGTTCGTGCATCGGTGAAAAAGCTGTGCCGCAACTGCAAGATTATTCGCCGCGAAGGTGTTGTTCGGGTAATTTGCAGCGCGGAACCGCGTCACAAACAGCGCCAAGGCTGAGTGTGATTGTGCTTTAAGCCCGGCAGCTAGTGCGCTGCCGGGTTGATTATTTGTTATTACAGCGATATTATCTCGCGCCCTATTTCTTGGCTTCCGGGGCGTAGGTAGCTGTCAATTGGAGTCCCACTGAATGGCCCGTATTGCAGGCGTTAACATTCCAGATAACAAGCATACTGTTATCTCGCTGACCTACATCTATGGTGTTGGTCGCACTACTGCACAGAAAATTTGTGCAGAGACTGGGGTCAACCCAGCCGCAAAGATCAAGGATCTGAGCGACGAGCAAATTGAACAGCTGCGTGGCGAAGTGGCGAAGTTCACCACTGAAGGTGACCTGCGTCGCGAAATCAACATGAAAATCAAGCGCTTGATGGACCTCGGTTGCTATCGCGGTCTGCGTCATCGTCGTGGTCTGCCAGTACGCGGTCAGCGTACCAAGACCAACGCGCGTACCCGTAAAGGTCCGCGTAAGCCGATCCGCAAGTAATCGCCCCAGCGAATCGACAGGAATTTAATCATGGCAAAACCTGCTGCTCGTCCTCGTAAAAAAGTTAAAAAGACAGTGGTTGATGGCATCGCCCACATCCATGCTTCTTTTAACAACACCATCGTGACCATTACCGACCGTCAAGGTAACGCTCTTTCCTGGGCTACCTCCGGTGGTTCGGGTTTCCGCGGTTCCCGCAAGTCCACCCCGTTCGCTGCTCAAGTAGCTGCTGAGCGTGCTGGTCAAGCTGCGCTGGAATACGGCCTGAAAAACCTCGACGTCAACGTCAAAGGTCCAGGTCCAGGTCGTGAATCCGCAGTCCGCGCTTTGAACGGCTGTGGCTACAAGATCGCCAGCATCACCGACGTGACGCCAATCCCGCACAACGGGTGCCGTCCGCCGAAGAAGCGCCGCGTGTAATCCAGGAGATTGTAAAGAATGGCTCGTTACATTGGTCCAAAATGCAAACTCGCTCGTCGCGAAGGCACCGATCTCTTCCTGAAGAGCGGCGTGCGCGCGATCGAATCGAAGTGCAACATCGAAGCAGCACCTGGTATCCACGGCCAACGCCGCGGTCGCCAGTCCGACTACGGCACCCAACTGCGTGAAAAGCAGAAGGTCCGTCGTATCTACGGCGTTCTCGAGCGTCAATTCAGCGGCTACTACAAAGAAGCTGCTGGCAAGAAAGGCGCAACCGGCGAAAACCTGTTGCAGTTGCTCGAATGCCGCCTGGACAACGTTGTATACCGTATGGGTTTCGGTTCTACTCGTGCCGAATCCCGTCAGCTGGTATCGCACAAGTCGATCAGCGTTAACGGCCAGACCGTGAACGTTCCGTCCTACCAGGTTCGTGCTGGTGACGTGGTTGCTGTTCGCGAGAAAGCAAAGAACCAACTTCGCATTGTCCAAGCTCTCGATCTGTGTGCCCAACGTGGCCGCGTAGAATGGGTAGAAGTAGACACTGAGAAGAAGTCGGGCGTTTTCAAGAACGTTCCTGCTCGCAGTGATCTGTCCGCCGACATCAACGAAAGCCTGATTGTCGAGCTCTACTCCAAGTAAGGGCTAGAAAATAGGTGCATCCATGCAGATTTCGGTAAATGAGTTCCTGACACCCCGCCATATTGATGTGCAGGTTGTCAGTCCAACCCGCGCCAAGATCACACTCGAGCCTCTCGAGCGTGGTTTCGGCCACACCCTGGGCAACGCGCTGCGCCGCATCCTGTTGTCCTCAATGCCCGGCTGTGCAGTAGTCGAGGCCGAGATTGACGGTGTGCTCCATGAGTACAGCGCCATCGAAGGTGTACAGGAAGACGTAATTGAAATCCTGTTGAACCTTAAAGGTCTGGCTATCAAGCTGCACGGTCGTGACGAAGTTACGCTGACCTTGTCGAAGAAGGGTTCGGGGGTGGTTACCGCTGCCGATATTCAGCTGGATCATGATGTCGAGATCGTTAACCCCGATCACGTAATCGCTAACCTGGCGTCTAACGGCGCCCTGAACATGAAGCTCACCGTAGCTCGTGGTCGTGGTTATGAACCGGCAGACTCGCGTCAGAGCGATGAAGACGAAAGCCGCAGCATTGGTCGCTTGCAGCTTGACTCTTCGTTCAGCCCGGTTCGCCGTATCGCATACGTGGTGGAAAACGCCCGTGTCGAACAGCGTACCAACCTGGACAAGCTGGTTATTGATCTGGAAACCAACGGTACCCTGGATCCTGAAGAGGCAATCCGCCGCGCTGCAACCATTCTGCAACAGCAGTTGGCTGCGTTCGTCGACCTCAAGGGTGACATCGTGCCTGAGGCTATCGAGCAGGAAGACGAGATCGATCCGATCCTGCTTCGCCCGGTTGACGATCTGGAACTGACTGTACGTTCGGCTAACTGCCTTAAGGCGGAAAACATCTACTACATCGGCGACCTGATTCAGCGTACCGAAGTAGAGCTGTTGAAGACTCCGAACCTTGGCAAGAAATCCTTGACTGAAATCAAGGACGTTCTGGCCTCCCGCGGTCTGTCCCTCGGCATGCGCCTCGACAACTGGCCGCCTGCAAGTCTTAAGAAGGACGACAAGGCGACTGCCTGATCGTCGTAATCACCGAACGTTGTGTTTGGTAAGGAATGAACCATGCGTCATCGTAAAAGTGGTCGTCACCTGAGCCGCACCAGCTCGCACCGCAAGGCCATGTTCCAGAACATGGCGGTGTCGCTGTTCGAGCACGAGCTGATCAAAACTACACTGCCGAAAGCCAAAGAACTGCGCCGCGTTGCCGAGCCGCTGATCACTCTGGCCAAGACAGACAGCCTGGCTAACCGCCGCCTGGCCTTCGACCGTACTCGTTCGAAAGCCATCGTTGGTAAGCTCTTCAACGACCTGGGCAAGCGTTACGCTACCCGTGAGGGTGGCTACCTGCGCATCCTCAAGTGCGGTTTCCGCGCTGGCGACAACGCGCCTATGGCGTACGTCGAGTTGGTTGATCGTGCTACTGCTGGCGAAGCTGTAAGCGCCGAGTAAGACGACAGTCTGAAACGAAGAACCGGGCCCAGTGCCCGGTTTTTTGTGCTCGCAAGAAAACAGCTTATTCATACAAGCTTGCTTGGGTCGCAAACGCCACTATATGGCGTTGGGGTTGTTGTTAGATAATTTCTATTGAAGCGCACAATTTAATGAATTTGTGGCGCTCATCTTGTTGATCAATACTCCTCACCAGCCGATTAGCCGGCAGTCCGAAGACCGACCTAGGAAGAATTGAGCATGAGCCAGATCAAAACGCTTACGACCGCTAGCGGCGCCCCCGTCGCCGATAACCAGAACTCTCGCTCCGCAGGTCCTCGTGGCCCGCTGCTGCTCGATGATTTCCACCTGATCGAGAAGCTTGCTCATTTCAACCGCGAAAATATTCCCGAGCGTCGTGTGCACGCTAAAGGGTCGGGCGCATACGGTACGTTTACCGTAACGCGTGACATTACCCAATACACCAGCGCCAAGCTGTTCGAATCGGTCGGTAAACAGACGCCTACGTTCCTTCGCTTCTCTACCGTGGGCGGCGAGCGCGGTTCTGCGGATACCGAGCGCGATCCTCGAGGCTTCGCCCTTAAGTTCTACACAGAAGAAGGTAACTGGGACATCGTTGGCAACAACACCCCGGTGTTCTTCATCCGCGACCCGCTGAAATTCCCAGACTTCATCCACACTCAGAAACGCTTGCCGCAAAGCAACCTCAAGAGTGCCCAGATGATGTGGGATTTCTGGTCGCATTCCCCAGAGGCGCTGCACCAGGTCACCATTCTGTTTTCCGATCGGGGTATTCCTGACGGCTACCGTCATATGCACGGCTTCGGCAGTCACACCTACAGCCTGATCAATGGCCAAGGCGAGCGTCACTGGGTTAAATGGCACTACAAGACCAAGCAAGGCATCAAGAATCTCGCGCCGGCCGAAGCCGCGCGCCTGGCGGGCACCGATCCGGATTACGCCCAGCGTGACCTGTTCAATGCGATTGAGCGCGGTGACTTTCCAAAATGGAGCGTCTGCATCCAAATCATGAGCGAAGCCCAGGCTGCAGCCCATTACGAGAATCCGTTCGACGTGACCAAGACCTGGTCGCAGAAGGAGTTCCCGCTGATCGAAGTCGGCGAACTCGAGCTGAATCGTAATCCCTTGAACTACTTTGCTGAAGTGGAGCAAGCTGCGTTCGGGCCGAGCAACATGGTGCCGGGCGTGGGTCTTTCGCCTGATCGCATGTTGCAGGGCCGTGTATTCGCCTACGCCGATGCTCACCGCTACCGCGTAGGTACCAACCACCAGCAACTGCCAGTGAATGCTCCGCGCAGCCCGGTCAATACCTACCAGCGCGACGGTTCCATGGCTTTTGGCAGTAACGGCGGCGCAGCGCCAAACTATGAGCCCAACAGTTACGTGGAGGCGCCGAAGCAAGCCCCGCGTTATGCGGAACCGGCACTGGCCCTCAGCGGTGCAGCGGATCGTTATGATCATCGCGAGGACACCGACTACTACAGCCATGCAGGTGCGCTGTTCCGCTTGATGAACGAGGAACAGAAGGCGCTGTTGATCAGCAATATCGCCGGTGCAATGGCAGGCGTGTCGGCTGACGTGATTGATCGCCAACTGCAGCATTTCTTCAAGGCAGACCCTGCTTACGGAGAGGGTATCGCGAAGGCGTTGGGCGTACAGCTTAACTAAGTCTAAACGAGAAGCAGAACCGCCCTCATTTGGGCGGTTTTTGCGTTATTTAGCGCTCTTTTCTTAGATTTTCTTCGCTTTTGTTGCGCTGGGCGAGTGACCTTGCAGTCAGCTTGGTTCAAACTAGAGCCTTTCAAAGCTTGTGGAGATGTAGGGCGATGCAAGGTCACCCAGACGTAATCGATTACCTCAACACGTTGCTGACCGGCGAACTGGCGGCCCGTGATCAATATTTCATCCATTCGCGGATGTACGAGGATTGGGGTTTTACCGAGCTCTACGAACGTATCAACCATGAGATGGAAGAAGAGGCTCAGCACGCCGATGCGCTGATGCGCCGGATCCTGATGCTTGAAGGCACGCCACGCATGCGTCCGGACGACCTGGACATCGGCACTACCGTGCCTGACATGCTCGCTGCCGACTTGCGTTTGGAGTACAAGGTTCGCGCTGCTTTGTGTAAAGGCATCGAGCTGTGCGAGCAGCACAACGACTATGTAACTCGCGAGATCTTACGTGTGCAGCTCAACGACACCGAAGAAGATCACACTTACTGGCTGGAAAAACAGTTGGGCCTGATCAAGCTGATCGGGTTGGAGAATTACCTGCAATCGCAATATTGATCGTAGGCAGGTTCTCTCTGGAAAACGAAAAGCCCCTGGCATCGATGGGATGCCAGGGGCTTTTTCGTGTCCGGGCCAATCAGTCCCGGTCACGCTCCAGCAATGGCTTGAGGTAATGCCCAGTGTGGGACTGCTTCATTTCCGCCACTTGTTCCGGCGTACCCACCGCGATGATCTGTCCGCCCTTGGATCCGCCCTCCGGCCCCAGGTCCACCAGCCAGTCAGCGGTCTTGATCACGTCCAGGTTGTGCTCGATAACCACCACGGTGTTGCCGTGATCGCGCAGGCGGTGGAGCACGTCGAGCAACTGCTGGATATCGGCGAAATGCAGACCGGTGGTCGGCTCGTCGAGGATATACAGGGTCTTGCCGGTATCGCGCTTGGACAGCTCGCGGGATAGCTTCACCCGTTGGGCCTCCCCACCGGACAAGGTCGTCGCCGACTGCCCGAGCTTGATGTACGAAAGGCCTACATCCATCAATGTCTGGAGCTTGCGCGCCAATGCCGGCACCGCGTCGAAGAAGACCCGGGCCTCTTCGATGGTCATCTCCAGGGTTTCGTGGATGTTCTTGCCCTTGTACTTGATCTCCAGTGTTTCCCGGTTGTAGCGCTTGCTCTTGCATACGTCGCACGGCACGTAGATATCGGGCAGGAAGTGCATTTCCACCTTGATCAAGCCATCGCCCTGGCAGGCTTCGCAGCGTCCGCCCTTGACGTTGAACGAGAACCGGCCTGGCCCGTAGCCCCGTGAACGCGATTCCGGTACGCCGGCGAACAGCTCACGGATCGGTGTGAACAATCCGGTGTATGTCGCGGGGTTGGAACGTGGCGTCCGGCCAATCGGGCTCTGGTCGATGTCAACGACTTTATCGAGATGCTCGAGGCCCTTGATGCTGTCGTGGGCGGCGGCTTCCAGGGTCGTGGCACCGTTCAAGGCCGTGGCGCTCAGCGGGAACAGCGTGTTGTTGATCAACGTCGACTTGCCGGAGCCGGATACGCCGGTGACGCAGGTCAGCAGACCAATGGGAATTTCCAGGTCGACATTGCGCAAGTTGTTGCCGCGGGCGCCCTTGAGGGTCAGCGACAACTTCTTGTTACGCGGCGTACGTTTGGCCGGCACCTTGATCTTCACTCGGCCAGACAGGTACTTGCCGGTCAACGAGTCAGGGTGCGCCATGACCTCGGCCGCCGTCCCTTGGGCGACAATGTGGCCGCCGTGCACGCCCGCGCCGGGACCGATGTCCACTACATAGTCGGCCAGGCGGATCGCGTCCTCATCGTGCTCGACCACGATGACTGTGTTGCCAATGTCCCGCAGGTGTTTCAGCGTTCCGAGCAAGCGGTCGTTGTCCCGCTGATGCAGGCCAATGGACGGTTCGTCGAGGATGTACATGACGCCCACCAGGCCGGCGCCGATCTGGCTGGCGAGGCGGATACGCTGGGCCTCGCCACCAGACAGCGTGTCAGCGCTGCGGTCGAGGGTCAGGTAGTCCAGGCCTACGTTCACGAGGAACTGCAAGCGCTCGCGGATTTCCTTGAGGATCTTGTCGGCGATTTCGCCCCGACGGCCCGTCAGCTTGAGCCCACCGAAATAATCGGTCGCATCGCCGATCGGCAGGCTGGTCACCGCCGGCAAGGTTTTCTCGCCGACCCACACGTGCCGCGCCTCCCGGCGCAAACGGGTGCCGCGGCAGTCCGGGCAGGGCTGGGTGCTGAGGAACTTGGCCAGTTCCTCACGCACGCTGGCCGACTCGGTCTCGCGGTAGCGCCGCTCCAGGTTGGGCACGATGCCTTCGAACGGGTGGGAGCGCTTGACGATATCGCCACGGTCGTTCAGGTATTTGAAGTCGACGTTTTGCGAGCCGCTGCCTTGCAGGATGAACTTCTGCTGTTCGGCGGGCAGTTCGTTGAAGGGTTTGTCCAGGCTGAACTTATAGTGAGCCGCCAGCGACCCGAGCATCTGGAAATAGTAGACGTTACGCCTGTCCCAGCCGCGAATCGCGCCCTCGGCCAGGGTCAGTTCGCCATTGACCAAACGCTTGGTGTCGAAGAACTGCTTGACCCCCAGACCGTCGCAGGTCGGGCAAGCGCCGGCCGGGTTGTTGAACGAGAACAGCTTGGGCTCCAGCTCGCTGATGGCGTGGCCGCAGATTGGGCAGGCAAAGCGCGCGGAAAAGATGATCTCTTCGCCGGGTTCGTCGTCCATCGGCGCAACCAACGCTATGCCGTCCGCCAGTTTCAGGGCCGTCTCGAAGGATTCGGCGAGGCGCTGTTGCAGGTCGCCCCGGACCTTGAAACGGTCCACTACCACGTCGATCGAGTGCTTCTTCTGTTTATCCAGCTTCGGCAGTTCGTCCAGCTCGCACAGCTTGCCGTTGACCCGGGCACGTACGAAGCCTTGAGCGCGCAGTTCTTCGAACACCATAAGGTGTTCGCCCTTGCGCTCGCGTATGACCGGCGCCAGGAGCATCAACTTGCTGCCTTCGGGTTGGGCCAGCACCAGGTCGACCATCTGGCTGACGGTCTGGGCTTCCAGCGGGATGTCGTGGTCGGGGCAGCGGGGCATGCCGACACGCGCATACAGCAGGCGCAGGTAGTCGTAGATCTCGGTAATGGTGCCTACCGTCGACCTCGGGTTGTGGGAGGTCGATTTCTGCTCGATGGAGATCGCCGGCGACAGGCCTTCGATGGTGTCGACGTCGGGTTTTTCCATCATCGACAAGAACTGCCGGGCATACGCCGACAGCGATTCGACATAGCGTCGCTGGCCTTCGGCGTACAAGGTATCGAAGGCCAGGGATGATTTACCGGATCCGGACAGGCCGGTGATGACGATCAGCTTGTCCCGGGGCAGGGTCAGGTCGATGTTCTTCAGGTTGTGGGTACGGGCCCCACGAATCAGGATCTTGTCCAAAGTGGCCTCGCTCGGCGGGCGTCGAAAACGTAGGAGTATACGGGTAAACACTGGATGGATACACACTATCAAGTGTCATACATGAAGACTGCGCGGCAAACGGTCGCCATATACCCCCTCAATCGATGGGACTGGTAGAATCCCCGCCGGTTCACACGAGGTTTTTCCATGCACGATCCCCACAGCGAACGCATGAGTAGCGGCGAGACCCGCGCGGCAAGCGGTCTGGCCCTGGTGTTCGCCTTCCGCATGCTGGGCATGTTCATGGTGTTGCCGGTACTGGCGACCTATGGCATGGACCTGGCGGGCGCGACCCCGGCCCTCATCGGGTTGGCGATCGGCGCCTATGGCCTGACCCAGGCCATTTTCCAGATTCCCTTCGGCATTATTTCCGACCGTATCGGGCGACGTCCCGTCATTTACCTGGGGCTCATCGTGTTTGCCCTCGGCAGTGTGCTGGCGGCGAACGCGGATTCGATCTGGGGCGTGATCGCCGGACGGATCCTGCAAGGGGCGGGGGCGATTTCCGCCGCCGTCATGGCCTTGCTGTCAGACCTGACTCGCGAACAGCATCGGACAAAAGCCATGGCCATGATCGGCATGACGATTGGTCTGTCGTTCGCGGTCGCCATGGTTGTAGGACCATTGGTGACGCGTGCCTTTGGCTTATCGGGCCTGTTCCTGGCAACCGGTGCCATGGCATTGGTCGGTATCCTCATCGTCGCGGTCTTCGTGCCGCGCTCTACCGGGCCCTTGCAGCACCGCGAATCCGGCGTGGCCCGCCAGGCGCTGGTGCCGACACTCAAACATCCCGACCTGCTGCGCCTGGACCTGGGCATCTTCGTCCTCCACGCCATGCTGATGTCCAGCTTCGTGGCCCTGCCGCTGGCACTTGTGCAAAAGGCCGGCCTGCCCAAGGAGCAGCATTGGTGGGTATACCTGACGGCACTGGTTATTTCGTTCTTCGCCATGGTCCCGTTCATCATCTATGGCGAGAAGCGACGCAAAATGAAACGAGTTTTACTCGGCGCCGTCGTGACCCTCATGCTCACTGAGCTATTCTTCTGGCAGTTCGGCGACAGCCTGCGGGCCCTGGTGATCGGCACCGTGGTTTTCTTTACCGCGTTCAATCTGCTGGAGGCGTCGTTGCCGTCGCTGATCAGCAAGGTTTCACCGGCGGGCGGCAAGGGCACGGCGATGGGGGTGTATTCCACCAGCCAATTCCTCGGTTCGGCGTTGGGCGGGATTCTCGGCGGCTGGCTGTTCCAGCATGGCGGTTTGTCGGTTGTGTTCCTGGGTTGCGCCGCGCTGGCTGCACTTTGGTTGGCCTTTGCTGTTACCATGCGCGAACCTCCGTATGTGACGAGCCTGCGCTTGCCGTTGTCGCCCGAAGCCATTCGCGAAGCAGGCCTGGCCGAGCGCCTCAGGGCCGTCGTTGGAGTAACCGATGCAGTGGTGGTCGCCGACGAGGCGGCCGTATACATCAAACTGGACACCGAATTATTGGATCGTGCGACGCTCGAGCGCCTGGTGAACAACCCGGCCCCGGCAGCGTGCGAAGCCTAGGAGAACGTTATGGCCCGTGGGGTTAACAAAGTCATATTGGTCGGTACTTGCGGCCAGGATCCAGAAGTTCGCTACCTGCCTAACGGCAACGCCGTGACCAACCTGAGCCTGGCGACCAGCGAACAATGGACCGACAAGCAGACCGGCCAGAAGGTCGAGAAGACCGAATGGCACCGCGTGTCGATGTTCGGCAAAGTGGCCGAGATCGCCGGCGAATACCTGCGCAAGGGTTCGCAGGTGTACATCGAAGGCAAGCTGCAGACCCGCGAGTGGGAAAAGGACGGCATCAAGCGCTACACCACTGAAATCGTGGTCGACATGCAAGGCACCATGCAATTGCTTGGTGGCCGTCCGCAAGGCGACCAGCAGCAGGGTGGCAACAACTACCAGCAGTCCGCCCCGCGCCAGCAAGCCCCTCGTCCGCAGTCAGCGCCACAGCCACAACGCGAGCGCCCGGCCCCACAACAGGCCGCGCCGCAGCCGGCACCGGATTTCGACAGCTTCGATGACGATATTCCGTTCTGAGGCAGCTCTGAGCATCAAGCCCCAAGCTCCAAGCTGAAACAAAACCGCGCTTCGGTTCTCGAGGCGCGGTTTTTTTCTGCCTGAGAGTTGGTTAGGGCTTTTCGACAGCCAGTAGTTGTTCCGTACTCACCACCTTCGCATAGGCAAACCCCAGCGCCGACATGAACGCGGCATGGACATGGGCAGCAGGGACGACAAGCCCATTGAATTCCAGGTCGCGGCTGGCGCAGGCGTCGTGGACCACCGTCACCTCATAACCCATGTCAGCGGCCGCCCGCGTAATGCCGTCAATGCACATGTGGCTCATGCTACCCGCGACCACCAGCCGTTCGATACCGTGATGCTCGAGTGTCGCTTGCAGCTCGGTTTCGCGAAACGCATTGACGAAGTGTTTGAGCACCACGGGTTCGTCGGCGCGGTTGGTTACCTTCGGGTGCAACTGCGCGCCTTCGGAGCCTGGCGTGAAGAAAGGGGCCTGGTCGGAAGTGAATTCGTGGCGGATGTGAATCACCTGGTTTGCGGCCTGGCGAAACGCCTCGATCAACCTGGCGGCGTTATCGGCGGCTGCTTCGGCGCCGGCCAGAGGCCATTTCCCTTGGGGGAAGTAGTCATTCTGGATATCGACTACGATGAGCGCTTGCTTTGACATGGGGTCTTCCTCGTTTAATCAGGATGTGGCGCCAGTATTGGCGTTTGTCCGGGATTCGACGATTGGCCGCAACGACAATAAGCGAGGGAAAACTGACAATGGCGCAGGAAAGGGCATTCGTCGAACTCGGCGTGCTGATCTACCCCGGCGCGCAAATGGCGGCGGTGCACGGTTTGACCGACCTGTTTGCGGTGGCGGATGCCATCGCGGCGGAGCAGGCCAGTGTGCAATTGCCACGGCTGCGCGTAAGTCACTGGCAAACGGCGAACGGCGAAGTGCCGTCGCGGGTGTTTGCCAGCGATGCCGGTCCGCACGCGCCCTTGATCGCCTTGTTGATACCGCCCTCTATTGCCGGCTTCAATGAAGCTATCGCGACGCCGACACTGATGGATTGGCTACGGACGCAGCACGCAGGCGGCACCGTTTTGGGAGGGGTTTGCGTCGGCTCGATCCTGCTGGCCGAAAGCGGTTTGCTGGATGGGCGCAGCGCGACCACCCATTGGACTTCAGCCACGACCTTCGCGGCGCGTTATCCCAAGATCAAGCTGGACGCCGATAAACCCATTGTGGACGACGGCGATCTGATCACCACCGCCGGGCTCATGGCCTGGGCGGAGCTTGGGCTGCGGCTGGTGGATCGTCTGCTCGGGCCAAGCATCGCCACACGCACCGCGCAGTTCCTGGTGATCGAGCACAGCGACAGCGCGAGCCAGTGCGGCAGCAATTTCGCGCCAATCCTGGGGCATGGCGACGGTGCGATCCTGAAGGTGCAACACTGGCTGCAACGCAGCGGCGCGGTGGATGTTTCCCTTGGCGCGATGGCCGAACAGGCGGGACTGGAAGAGCGCACCTTCCTGCGCAGGTTCCGCGCGGCCACGGGCCTCAAGCCCACCGAATACTGCCAGCACCTGCGAGTTGGCAAGGCCCGGGAAATGCTGGAATTCACCAACGGCACCATCGATCACATCGCCTGGACCGTCGGCTATCAGGACCCTTCTGCCTTTCGAGCGACTTTCAAGAAAATCACCGGCTTAGCGCCGAGTGACTACCGGGCGAAATTTGGCGTGACCCCTCAGAACGCACCCAGAGGCTGAGGGGGATGTGCGCAACGGTCGTGCAAATTGCCGGACGGCCGCTTGCAGTCGTGCAGAATGAAACAGGCCCCGTGCCACATTATTCGCCCATCCCCCCGTTTCCTCGACCGTTCGTCCCCCGCTGAGCCGTTGGCCTGATCTCTGCAATCCTTATAGCTACGGCTATTGAGCGCAGTTAAAAGGACAACGCATGACGTCGATCCCTCGTGACAAATTAGTGGTGGCCCACTCGGTCAATCCCCAGGCCCCCCTGCATGAAGTCGAAACCAATAGGGCTCTGGCCCGCTGGTTGGCGAATATCCTTGGCTTGGAATACGGCGGCAGTTACGACAGCCAGCAACACGCCGAGCGGGATTTGTATCTGTTGCCTACGCAAACTCTGATCGGTCCAGAGGCCGCGTTGCGTCTGGGCGTCAAGGGACCGGACGATCTTTGGGGCGGCTATGTCGATCACGATTTCATCTGCACCAAGGCGATTGCCCATGGTCTGTTGAATAAGGACGCGGTCGCGCCGAAGGGCTGGTCACCGCTGTTCGGCAAGTTGACCCGTGGCGTCGTGCTTGATGGTGTCAGCGTCTTCTCGCTCAAGGATGCGCGCCAGGCCGCCGAGCATTTGCTCTACGCCGGGCCGATTCGCTTCAAGCCAATCCATGCTTGTGCCGGACGGGGTCAGCGGGTTATCCGCAGCATCGCGCAATTCGATGAAATCGTCGCGGCTCCAGACGCCCAGGCGTTATTCAGCGAGGGGATCGTGCTGGAGCAGAACCTCAATGAGGTCAAGACCCAGAGCGTGGGCCAGAGCTTTATCAACGGCAAGGTCCTGAGCTATTGCGGCGTCCAGCACCTGACCCGCGACAACCAAGGCGAAGAGGTCTACGGCGGCTCTGACCTGCTGGTGGCCCAGGGTGGCTACATCGAGTTGCTCGGCCTGGAATTGCCGGACGATGTACGCGAAGCGGTGCGGTTGGCGCAGGTGTTCGATGACGCTGCCAACCAGGCGTATCCCACGTTCTTTGCTTCGCGGCGCAACTACGACATTGCCCAAGGGACCGACACCGGTGGCCAATTTCGCGGCGGCGTGCTGGAGCAGTCGTGGCGAATGGGCGGCGCCAGCAGCGCGGAGCTCGCGGCATTGCAGGTGTTTGTCGAGGATCCCGCGACCCGCGCGGTTCGGGTGTCCTCGGTTGAGACCTACACCGACCAACCACTGCCGGCCGGCGCTACGGAGGTTTATCGCGGCGCGGCAGAGAATGGTGATTTCCTACTCAAATACGTAACGGTCCAATCCTATGACGGCTAGAAGCGAAACCATCCAGATTGCCATTGACGATGAGCATATGAACGGGACCTTCCTCAGCCCCAAGTCGAAGGTCCCCGGCGTGTTGTTCGTACACGGTTGGGGCGGCAGCCAGGAGCGCGACCTGGAGCGGGCCAAGGGCATCGCCGGCCTGGGCTGTGTCTGCCTGACGTTCGACTTGCGCGGGCATACGGGGGGCGCCGGGATCCCGCTGTCACGGGTCACGCGGGAGGACAATCTGCGGGACCTGCTGGCGGCCTACGACCGATTGCTCGCCCATCCCGCCCTCGATACCTCGGCGATAGCCGTGGTTGGCACCAGCTACGGTGGCTACCTGGCCTCGATCCTGACCTCGCTGCGTCCGGTGCGTTGGCTCGCCTTGCGCGTGCCGGCACTTTATCGCGACGAGCAATGGCACACGCCCAAGCGCGACCTGGATAAAGCCGACCTGCTCGATTATCGCAGCACGCTCGTCCATGCCGACACCAATCGCGCCTTGCACGCGTGCTCGCAGTTCACAGGCGATGTGCTGCTGGTGGAGTCCGAGACCGACGATCATGTGCCCCATGCCACCATCATGAGCTACCGCGCCGCCTGTCAGCAGACCCATTCGCTGACCCACCGGATCATCGACGGCGCCGACCATTCCCTGAGCGACCCCGTGTCACAACAGGCCTACACCTCGATCCTGGTGAGCTGGATCACGGAGATGGTGGTGGGCGAGCGGTTGAGCATCATTCAGGAGCGGTAGACATAAGTGTCCAGGCGGGCCTGTTCGTCGGATCAGGCACCGCATCACTTGACCCCAGGCTTGACCCGCAACGCCTTGGCCTTCGCCTCGATCACCAGGTACATCACCACCGTGATCAACAACGGCAGGATGAAATAGATCGCCCGATAGGCAATCAGCCCCGCGATCAAGCTGCCCCGCGACACCTCATGCTGCAGCAGCGCGACGAACACCGCTTCCAGCACGCCGAGCCCAGCGGGAATGTGAGTGATCACCCCGGCGATACTGCTGATCAGCAACACCCCGAGCACCACCGGGTAATCCAGTTTGCTCGGCAGCAACGTAAAGATCACCGCCGCCATCAGCGACCAGTTCAACGCCCCGAGGGCCAGTTGCAGCACGGCCATGCGCAGGGAAGGCAGGTTGATCTCCATCCCACGAACCGTCCAGGCGCGGCGTTTTGAAAAGCGGCAGGCCAGCAGGTAGCCGGCGCTTGCCAGCAACAACAGCGCCCCGACGCCTTGCAGTGCATTGCTGCTCAGCTTCCAGCCTGGAGGCATGGTCACCAGGCCGCTGCTGAACACCACGCCGGCCAGGGTCATATAACCGAACCAGTTGGTTGCCAGGCTCAAGCCCAGGATCTTGGCGATATTGCCCGTGCTCACCCCCAGCCGCGAATAAAGTCGATATCGCATGGCGATGCCACCTACCCAGGCGCTGAGGTTGAGATTGAACGCATAACTGATCACCCCCACCGGCAGGATCTGCCGCCACCCAAGTTTCTGCCGGATGTAGGTACGGCCGATCAGATCGAAGCAGGCGTAGGTGACGAAACTGGTGATGGTCAGGGCGGCGGCAATGAAAAGCGTGCGCAGCTTGAAGTCCGCCAGGGTGGTGAAAACCTCGGACCAGTCGATGCGCCGAGCCAATGCGGTGAACAGCACAATCAACAGCAGGAAAAAAGCCAGGGTCAGCGGGCGTTTCCAGCGGCTCCAGCGGGACTTGGGCTTGGCCTGTTCCGGCGCATGGGCATCTCTCGGCGCGGTGTGCGCGTCAGAGTGGTTCATGGGGTTCGCTCCGGACCGCCGTCGGCGGTGAAAAAGGTTTCAGACGTGGTTTATGGGCCGGCAGCCATCCGGCCCAGGCCGGAAAATGACGCAGGAAGTGGAACACCATGAAACCGATAGTCATGCGCCAGAGCAGCCCGCGCGGGGCGTGGTTTTCTGGCATGACGGTGCAGTGATTGCGGCTCAGGTGTTCGAGACGCTCGAACAGCTCGCGGTTGAAGCCGCGGTCGCGGATCAGCACGTTGGCTTCCAGGTTCAGCGACAGGCTCAGCGGGTCGAGGTTGCTCGAACCCACGGTGGCCCAGTCCTCGTCCACCAGGGCGACCTTGCCATGCAGCGGGCGCTCGCAATATTCGTAGATCGTCACGCCGGCCTTGATCAAATGGTCATAAAGCATCCGCGCCGCGAGCTTGGCGATCATCATGTCCGGTTGCCCTTGCAGGATCAGCCGCACCTCGACGCCGCGTCGCGCGGCGTTGCGCAGCTCACGCAGCAACCGATAGCCGGGGAAGAAATAGGCGTTGGCGATCACTACCCGGCGCTGGGCGCTGCGCAGCACTTGAAGGTAGACCTCCTCGATGTCGGTCTGATGCTCGTGGTTATCGCGATAAACCAGGCGCACCTGACCGTCATGATCATTGAATGCCAGCTCGGTACGGCGGCTGCGGCGACGTTGCCACCAATACTTGGCCCGGGCCGGACGCCCGGTTTGCAGCAGCGCGAAGTGATGGATATCCACCACCGCCGGGCCTTTGATCTCCACCGAATAATCCTGCTTGGCCTCGGGGCCGAAATCGCCCAGGTGGTCAGCGGAAAAGTTGATCCCGCCGATGAATGCGATCACGCCATCCACTACCACGATCTTGCGGTGCAGGCGGCGGAACCAGTTGGTGCGGATGCCCAGGTGCCGTGGGGCAGGGTCGAACATTTGCAGGCGTACTCCGGCATCGCTCAACGACGCGAGAAACGCAGTGCTCAGCTCACCGCAACCAAAACCGTCGAGGTTGACGGTGATGCGTACGCCGCGCTTGGCCGCGTCCACCAATATGTCCCGCAGTTCGAAGCCGACCTTGTCCTCGAACAGAATGAAAGTCTCGAGGAGAACTTCTTCCTGGGCACGGCGAATCGCCTCGAAGACACGTGGGAAATACTCCTCTCCGTTTTCCAGGAGCGTGACGCGGTTGTTGCCATGCCAGCCATATTCGACGTCGGCCAGCGCCGGGTTGCGCTCGGTGGGCGGTACCTCGACCTTTTCCACCGTCGCCTTGTTCATCGTCGCGCTCATAATTCAATCTCCACCGACAGCGGTGCGTGGTCGGAAAGGTGCGACCAGGGTCGTACATTCAGTACCTGGGCGTGATGGGCCTTGAGGTTGCGCACATAGATCCGGTCCAGGCGCAAAATCGGCAGGCGTGCCGGAAAACTTCGGGCCGGTTTGCCCCACTGTTCAGCGAACACCTCCCGCAAACCGCAAGGTTCGAGAAGGTCAGTGGCCTTGCCGCGCCAATCGTTGAAATCCCCCGCGACGATCACCGGGGCCTCGGGCGGCAGCTCGCCCAGGCGTTGGCAAAGCAACTTCAATTGTTCGACGCGATGGCCTTCACGCAGCCCCAGGTGGACGCAAATGGCGTGCACGTCCCGTCCACCCTCAGCGTTCGGCAGGCGCAATACGCTGTGCAGCATGCCGCGGCTTTCATGGCCGCTGATGGACACGTCGAGGTTGTCGTGGCGGATGATCTGGAATTTCGACAGCAACGCGTTGCCATGGTCGCCCGCCGGATACACCGCGTTGCGCCCGTAGGCGAACTGCGGCCAGAGGGTGTCGGCGAGGAATTCGTATTGGGGAATGCTCGGCCAGTTGCTGTAGCGCTGGGGATGGTGCTCGTGGGTGCCATGCACTTCTTGCAGGAACACCACGTCGGCGGAAACGCTGCGCACGGCTTCGCGCAGTTCCGGCAGGATGAAACGCCGGTTCAACGCGGTGAAGCCCTTGTGCGTATTGACCGTCAGCACCGTGAATCGATTGACCTGGTCGAGCAAGCGCTGCGCGGCGTCCTGCAACGGCTCGCGGGTGGCTTCGCTGGATTCTGGCGTGCTCATGGCAATACTCCTTCTGCCGGGCGCTCACCGGGAGCGGTGGCGAGGTGCTTGTCCAGGTCGAAGCGCTCCAGCAGGTGGCGCGCGTCGTAGGGCGCGCGGACCTTGATGTCGTTGTCGAAATAGCAGAACACCTCTCGGCTCTTGCGTGCCCGAGGCTTTTTTTTCGGATCGATCAACTGGGCGTCGCTCGGCTGCGTGCCGTGGCTCCAGGCCTCGATCCGGTCGCCCCAACGCTTGAGCGCCTCGTCGGTATAGCCGCTGGCGTACAGCTCTTCGGCGCCGTGCAGGCGCAGGTAGACGAAGTCACTGGTCACGTCCTCGCGATAGGGCCATTTTCCGGCGGTATCGGCGACCACCAGGGCGACGTCGTAGCGTTTGAGCAGGGCGACGAAGCGTGGGTCGACGAAGCTTTCATGTCGGATCTCCACCGCGTGGCGCAATGGTCGCTTTTTATCGGTCTCGGTGCTGGCGTGGCCGTCCAGGCGCGACTCGTGCTCGCGTGCCAGCGCGGCGGCGGCGTGGGTGTCGTGGGGCAGCTGCTTGAGGAAGTCCTCGAACAGCTCCGGGTCGAATTTGAAGTTGGGCGGAAACTGCCAGAGGATGGCGCCGAGTTTTTCCTTGAGCTCCAGCACCCCGGAAGCGAAGAAATTCGCCAACGGCTTGTGGATATCCCGCAGGCGTTTGACATGGGTGATGAAGCGCGGCGCCTTGACGCTGAACACGAAGCCTGGCGGCGTCTCGGCGTACCACTGGGCATACCGCTCGGGACGTTGCAGGGCGTAGAACGATCCATTGATTTCGATGCTGTTGACCGCTCGAGAGGCGAATTGCAGTTCCCGTTTCTGCGCCAGCCCCTTGGGGTAGAAGTCGCCCCGCCAAGGCGTGTAGCGCCAACCGGAAATGCCAATGTGGATCGCCGTCATGTATCCCTCCCGTGCCAATGACCTCGTACCGCCTGTGTCTTTTGATGACCGCTGGGCGGGCTGGAAAGTTTCGATGGCCTTACCGACGGAAGGGGCTGAGCAGTTGTGGCGAGGGGATTTATCCCCGCTGGGCTGCGCAGCGGCCCCAATAAGGTCGGGCATGATCAGCCTGAGACACCGAGGGGCTGCTTTTGGGGCCGCTGCGCAGCCCAGCGGGGATAAATCCCCTCGCCACCAGGGTTGTATTGGCCTTCCGAGCGAACTTGCCGGCCCGTTGTTGATCAGTTCCTTACCGATCCTGCGTGAAGGAGCCCTGCGTCTTGTCCCGATTGAGCACTGTGTTGCTGCTTTTCCTGCTGGCCATGACCGGCACCAGCGCCTACGGGACCGCTGCGATCCCCGGCACCTCCAAGCCCGCCGAAGCCCCGGCCGAACCCGAGCCGCTGGTACAGGGGGGCCTGTTGGGGGCCATCAGCTCGAGCATCGACGATGTCCAGGACAAGCTCGACCTTGACCGCAGCCTGGTGGGCGCGTGGCGTCTGCGGGCGGATCGTGCGGCGGACGAGGTGGATCGCCTGGTGGATCAGACGTCCCGCTCGTCGTGGCGTGTGGCGGGGGATTTCCTGTTGCTTTCGGGCGTGTGGCTGGGGACGTTTGCGCTGATATGGAGCAGCGCGCGATTGCTGATGCGCCGTTTGAGTCGGCGCCGCTGGCTGCGCACTCGCCAACGGATGCTGGACCTGCTCGGCTACCTGCTGCCTTACACGTTACCGGCCGTGGCCTGTCTGCCGCTGACCCTCTATGTCAGCCATTTCCTGCAAGTGTCGGTCGGCCGGGCGTTGGCGTTGTGTTTCGCCTACGCCACCAGCAGCGGCATTGTTTCCACATCGGTGCTGCTCTGCGTCATCGTCATGTTCAATGGCGGCCACAAGCGGCGAGCAGTGGCGATCCTTCGTCGTTTCAGCCCGCGGCCGTTGTTCCTGATCGGCTTCCTGGCCGCGCTGAGCGATGCCTTGACCAGCCCGCAGATCGCTCGACAGTTGGGTGGCAACATTACCAGCAGCGTCGCGGTGTTCACCGGCCTGTCGGCTTCGATGATCTTCGGTTGGCTGGTGATCCACATGCGCCGGCCGGTGGCCCATCTCATCCGCAACCGGTCGCTGGCCCAGCGCTTGAAGCAACCCGCATTGCAGGAGTCGCTGCGGATCTTTTCCGGCCTTTGGTACTGGCCGATCCTGCTGATGGTGCTGGTGTCGGCGGTGAGCCTGGTCGGTGTCGGCGAGGACAACCAGAAAGCCCTGCGTTGCGCCTTGTTTACCACCATTTTGCTGATCGCGACGGTGTTCCTCAGCACCGTGTTCCAGCACATCTTCAAATCACCCAAAGCCGAGGCCATCCAGCGCCACAGCGCCTACAAAGGGCGGCTGTTGAGCCTGTTGCATGGATTGTTGCGCATCGTCATGGCCGTGGCATTCATTGAGATCCTCGGGCGGATCTGGGGCGTGTCGCTGTTCGAGTTCGCCTCGCGCAATGCCGTGGGGCGGGCGATCAGTGATTCCCTGAGCCGCATTGGCTTGATCTTCCTGGTGACGTGGTTGACGTGGGTAGTGCTCGACACGGCGATCCAGGAAGCACTGAAACCACCGCTCAACAAGCGCGGCGCTCGCCAGCCCAGCACGCGGGTCAAGACCATCCTGCCGCTGTTGCGCAACGCGTCGAAAATAATCCTGGTGGTGATTTGCGCGATCACCACCATGGCCAATCTCGGCATCAACGTCGCGCCATTGCTCGCGGGGGCCGGCGTGGTGGGGCTGGCGATTGGTTTTGGATCGCAACAATTGGTCCAGGACGTGATCACCGGGCTGTTCATCATCATCGAGGACACGCTGTCCATTGGCGACTGGGTGGTGCTCAGCTCCGGCCATGCCGGCACCGTCGAAGGCCTGACCATCCGCACCCTGCGCCTACGCGACGGCAAGGGCTTCGTGCATTCGGTGCCGTTCGGGCAGATCAAGGCCGTGACCAACCAATCCCGGCAATTCGCCTTTGCGTTTTTCTCGGTGCAGTTCACCTACGACACCGACGTGGACCGCGCCATCGAGCTGATCCGCGAAGCCGGCGATTCGATCTCCGAGGACCCATTTCTCAAGTTCAACCTGCAAGGGCCGCTGGATGTATTCGGCGTGGACAAGATGGACCTCAACGGCGTGGTCCTCACCGCCCAGTTCCGCACGGTCTCGGGCGGACAATATGCCGTGAGCCGGGCGTTCAACCAGCGGTTGAAAAAGCTTGTGGATAACGAGCCGTCGGTGCACTTCGCGCAGACTTATCCACAGCAGGTGGTGTTGCCGAAGCGCTTGGTTGAGGAGCCGAAGGCAGGGGGCGAGCAGGCTGATCAAGCTCAATGATTACTTCAGGTTTGTGGTGGGGCTTATGGCTCCATCGCGAGCAAGCTCGCTCCCACAGTAGGTTTGTGGTGATTGGACAGCCCCTGTGGGAGCGAGCTTGCTCGCGATGGGGTCCAGCCAGACACCCTCAACTTTTCTGAATAAGCTTGTTCCTGACCCCCGCCATCCCTTCTGCATCCAACTCCACAAACAGATGCTGCTTGCCCGCAACCACCGCAGCCACCGGCAACCCGTCCCGATAAACCAGCCGATTACTCGCCAGCGCCGGTACTTTCGCCCCCGGCAGCAACGTGCCAGCGAGGTTCAACGGATCGACCCCGCACACCGCGACCAGGCTGCCATCGGCGGGTCGACGTCTTGCGTCGCGTAGCAGCGCAATGGCTTCAGGCAGGGCGAACTGTTCGCCGGCCAGCCCGCTGACGAAACGCCCGCCCCGAATCTCGCCTCGCGCCTCCAGGCGATGAAACGTGCGCAGCAACTCACGCCAGCTCGGCAGCCAGTCGGCTTCGCGTTCCAGCAAACGCCAGAACACCACGCCATAACGGCGCAGCAGGGTCATGGCGATGTGTTCCAGGGTGTCGGGCGGTGTGGGCGCGGGCCGGTTGCCGGGTTCTGGCGCTGGCGAGCTGCGGCGCAGCAAGGCCCAGCGCCCGGCATCGTCCATGCCACCGACAAACGCCCCGCGCCCGCGCCGGCTGCTGCGGGCCTGGCGTTTGCTGGCGGGGGTGATCAAGGCCCGCAGCCCGGCGAAGCTGTCGGCATTCACGAGCCCGGCACCGACCAATTCCTGCAAGGCGGTTTCCAGTTCGCTGCGCAGCAGGTGGGCCTCGTGCAGCAATTCATCGAAAAACAACGCGCCGTGTTCACTGAGGGCTTGATGGACTTTTTGCGTCTTGAGCGACAGTTCGCTGATCGGTGTCTGCTCGGCGAGGCTGCTCCACAGCGCGACCTTGGCGCGCGGCAGCAACACGATTGGCGTGCTGCGCAGGGCGCTGGCGGACAGCTTCTGGCGGGCCCTCAGGCGCGTCCAGACGAACTTGCCGCTGCGGCACAGCTCGTCAAGCCAGCTCGGCGAATAATCCTTGATCCGCGCCGGCAAAAGGTCGCTGTCCCAGGCCGAGGCGGCGGCCGGGTAGCCTTCGAACTGGCTGATGATCGATGGCAGCACAGCGCTGCCCCGGCCCTGGCTGGACGGCGACAAGTGCTGCCAGTCGAACAGGAACCGCATGAAATCCTGCAACGTTACCGGCTCGATTTCCCGGCGCAGGCGCTTGACCGTGTAGCGGTGGATCCGCGCCAGCAGATGCCGTTCGCACCATTCCTCTTGCCCGGTGCCCGGGGTAAAGCGACCGCGCAGCACATAGCCTTGCTGTTCCAGCTGGGCCAGGGCCTGGGTCGCTTGCGCCGGCGACAGCCCGAGCGGGTAGGCGATCGCAGTCAATGGCTGCGGGCCAAAGGCACTGAGACGCGCGCGCAGCACTTCCACCACGGCCTCGTCGCTGTCCCACGGCGCATCAAACCCCGGCAGCGGTGCCAGCGGCGGCTGCCATTGGGCTTGTGGATAAATTGCTTGCAAGCATGTCAGTCGCTCCAACGGCACCCACAGGCCGCGTTCATCGCTGATTCGCACATGGCTGGCGCGGCCGCGCTCGGCCAGGGTTTGCAGCCCCTCCCGCCACGACGGCTCGGCGCTGGCTTCGCTGTCGGCGATGCAGGCCAGGCTCATCAGCGCTTCGTGGATTTCATCGATACTGGTCGGCGTCGGCCAGGCCTCTTCCCGCACGGCCTGGATGGCATCGGCGTCCAATGCGCCCAGGTCATCGGTGGACTGCGGATCGCTCCAGCGTCGATTGATCACCGCTTGGGTGCGGCGTTCTTCCAGCGGCGCGTCGTCGAGAAAGGTATAGGGCCGGGCGCTGAGGATTTCTGCCGCCAGGGGCGAGGGCGCAGGCAGGTCGCGGCTGACCAAGTGTATCTCGCCCGCCTCCATCCGTCGCAGCAGGGCCAGCCAGCCTTCGCTGTCCATGGCTTCATGGAGGCAATCGTCGAGGGTCTGTTCCACCAGCGGGTGGTCGGGAATCTCACGCTCGCCGGCGAGGTTTTCCAGGCACGCGATCTGGTCGGGAAATACGCTGGCGATCAAATCTTCACTTTTCATGCGCTGGATCTGCGGCGCGACTTTGCGCCCGCCCGTGTAGCGCGGCAACGCCAGGGCCACGCCGGCGTTCCAGCGCCAGCGCACGCCGAACAACGGCGCGTCCAGCACCGCCTGGACCAGGATCTGTTCGGCGCTCTGGCTGTTGAGGTAGCGCCAGACTTCGTCGAGTTCGAAGCTGTGGCTGGTGGACAGCGACAGCACGATGGCGTCCTCGCTGGCGGCGGCCTGCAATTCGAAGTTGAAGGTGCGGCAGAAACGCTTGCGCAGGGCCAGGCCCCAGGCGCGGTTGATGCGACTGCCGAAGGGCGTGTGGATGATTAGTTGGGTTCCGCCGGATTCGTCGAAAAACCGTTCCATCACCAAGGTGTCCTGGGAGGGCAGGGCGCCGAAGGCCAGGCGCGCCGGGGCCAGGTAGTCGAGGATCTGTTCGGCGCTGGCGAGGTTCAGGTGCAAGGTGCCGGTCAGCCAGTCGAGGGCCGGTTGCAGGTTGCCCGGCGTGGCGCCGAGCAACTGATCCAGCTGGGCTTGCAGCCGGGCCACGGCCAGGGACAGTTCGGCGCTGCGCCCTGGGGCTTCGCCGAGCCAGAACGGAATGGTGGGCGGTTGGCCCTGGGCGTCCTCGACCCGCACGCGGCCGGTCTCGACGCGAATGATCCGGTACGAGGTATTGCCGAGTTGGAAGACGTCGCCGGCGATGCTCTCGACGGCGAAGTCTTCGTTGACGCTGCCGATGTTCAAGCCCTGCGGTTCGAGCAGCACGCTGTAGTCAGCGTTGTCCGGGATGGTGCCGCCGCTGGTCACGGCCGTCAGCTTGCTACCCCGCCGTCCACGCAAGGTCCGGGACACGGCATCGCGGTGCAGGTAGGCACTGCGTACGCCTTGCCGGCCATTGAGGCCTTCGGCGAGCATTTGCAACAGGGCCTGGTAATGATCTTCGTCGAGCCCGGCATAGGGCGAGGCGCGGCGGAACATCTCCAGCAACGCCTGCTCATGCCATTCCTGGCAACTGACCTCGGCGACGATCTGCTGGGCCAGGACGTCCAGCGGCGCCTTGGGGATGTGCAGGATGTCCAGCTCGCCACGGCGCACACAATCGAGCAGGGCGGCGCACTCGATCAAGTCGTCGCGCGTGGTAGCGAACAGGCGCCCCTTGGGCGTGCCGCCGACCTGGTGACCGGAGCGGCCAACCCTTTGCAGGAACGCCGAGATCGAACGGGGGGAGGCGATCTGGCAGACCAGGTCGACGTCGCCGATATCGATGCCCAACTCCAACGACGCCGTGGCGATCAGTACCTGCAGCTCGCCGCGCTTGAGGCGTTGCTCGGCGTCGAGGCGAAACTCCTTCGCCAGGCTGCCGTGGTGGGCCGCCACCGAGTCTTTGCCCAGGCGCTCGCTCAAGTGACGACTCAGGCGTTCGGCCAGCCGCCGGGTGTTGACGAATACCAGTGTGGTTCGGTGCGCCCGGGCCAGCTCGGCGAGGCGGTTGTAGACCAGTTCCCAGACGTCATTGGCCATCACCGCAGAAAGCGGCACCGGCGGCACCTCGATGTCCAGGTCGCGGGGGCGGGCGTGGCCGATGTCGACAATTTCACAGGCGCGTCCTTCACCGACGAGAAACCGCGATACCGCCTCGATGGGCTTTTGCGTGGCGGACAAGCCGATGCGCACCAACGGTTCGGCGCACAGTGCTTGCAGCCGTTCCAGGCTCAAGGCCAGATGGCTGCCGCGCTTGCTGGCGGCGATGGCGTGGATTTCATCGACGATCACCGTGCGGGTGCTGGCAAGCATCTGCCGGCCGGAATCGGAGCCGAGCAGCACATAGAGCGATTCGGGCGTGGTCACGAGGATGTGCGGCGCGGTCTTGCGCATCGCCGAGCGTTCTTTTTGCGGCGTGTCGCCGGTGCGCACGGCGGTGGTGATGGGCAAGGGCGGCAGCCCCATTCGCTGCAATTGCTCGGTGATGCCGGCCAGGGGATTCTGCAGGTTGATCTGGATGTCGTTGCTCAAAGCCTTGAGCGGCGAGACGTAGACCACGAGTGTCTCGTCCGGCAGCCCGCCTTGCTCCAGGCCACGATGTACCAAGTCATCCAGGACCGCGAGAAATGCGGTCAGGGTCTTGCCCGAACCCGTGGGCGCGGCGACCAGCACCGAGCGGCGCTGGCCGATCAACGGCCACGCCCGGGCCTGGGCGGCCGTGACGGCCGGGAATGTCTGGCTGAACCAGGCGCGAACGGCGGGATGAAAGCCTGCCATGGCGTGGTCGGCTGCAAGGGGCAGATTCATGGGGGCAGTTTAGGCGGGTGGGGTGGGGAGGATGCAAGTGGCGAGGGGATTTATCCCCGCTGGACTGCGCAGCAGTCCCTTTGATTAACACCTGGGTGGGTCAGGCTCGCCTCATTTGCTTGGTTGGGGCTGCTGCGCAGCCCAGCGGGGCGGTGCGACGTTTCGCTAAATCCCCTCGCCACAAGAGCTCGGCAACCGCCTTGGAAGACGGCAAACCCGGCGATCTACACATTACGGATGACGGTTGCGCACTAAACCCGCAAAATGCAACGATTCCGGCGACGCCCTCGGGCGTTGTCGACCAAATTCTTGTGCCAACAGACTGGGCCTGCTGACTTTATGCGAATGCGCCTTATGTTATTGGGCGGCGGAAATGCCCTTGGGCAGGCGCTGATTCGCCTCGGTGCGGAAGAAGACATCGGTTTTCTCGCCCCCCGCCCCCCCGAAGACGGCTGGGATGCCGCGAGCCTCACGCAGTTGCTCGACGACACCCGGCCGGACGCCTTGATCAACCTGGCGTACTACTTCGACTGGTTCCAGGCCGAAACCGTCAGCGAGCAACGCCTGGCCAGCCAAGAGCGGGCGGTCGAGCGCCTGGCCGAACTGTGCCAGCATCACAACATTGTCTTGCTGCAACCGTCGAGCTATCGCGTATTCGACGGCTCCCGCGCCACCGCCTACAGCGAAAAGGATGAACCGGTGCCCCTGGGCCTGCGTGGCCAGGCGTTGTGGCGCATCGAGCAAAGCGTGCGCGCCACTTGCCCGCAACATGTTCTGCTGCGTTTTGGCTGGCTGCTGGACGACAGCGCCGACGGCATCCTCGGCCGTTTCCTGGCCCGGGCCGAGCAGCCTGAAGAGCTGTTGCTGGCCGACGACCGTCGGGGTAACCCCACGCCGGTGGACGATGCCGCGAGGGTGATCATCTCGGTGCTCAAGCAACTCGATTGCGCGGCGCCGCTGTGGGGCACCTATCATTACGCCGGGCATGAGGCGACCACGCCGCTGGCTTTGGGCCAGGCGATCCTCACCGAAGCCCGCGCCCTGCACCCGCTGGCCATCGAGTCGCCGACGCCCCAGGCCCACGCCGCAAGGCCGGACGCGGCGCAAGAACCGCAGCACGCGGTATTGGCCTGCAAGAAAATTCTGCACACCTTCGGGATCAAGCCCCGCGCCTGGCGCGCCGCACTCCCGGCCCTACTGGATAGGTTCTATCGCCATGGCTGAAGGCCCAGTTCTCATCACCGGCGGCGCGGGTTTCATTGGTTCGCACCTGACCGACGCCTTGCTTGCCAAAGGGCATTCGGTGCGCATTCTCGATGACCTGTCCACTGGCAAGCGCAGCAATCTGCCGCTGGATAACCCGGCTCTGGAGCTGATCGAGGGCGATGTCGCCGACGCCGCGCTGGTCGCCCGGGCCGTGGCCGGTTGCAGCGCCGTGGCGCATCTGGCCGCCGTGGCCTCGGTGCAAGCCTCGGTGGATGACCCGGTGCGCACGCACCAGAGCAATTTCATCGGCACCCTGAACGTCTGCGAAGCCATGCGCCAGGCCGGAGTGAAGCGGGTGCTGTTCGCCTCCAGCGCCGCGGTCTACGGCAACAATGGCGAAGGCCAGTCCATCGACGAGGAGACGCCCAAGGCGCCGTTGACGCCTTATGCGGCAGACAAACTGGCCAGCGAATTCTATTTCGACTTCTATCGTCGCCAGCATGAACTGGAGCCGGTGGTGTTCCGCTTCTTCAACATCTATGGTCCGCGCCAGGATCCATCCTCGCCGTATTCAGGCGTCATCAGTATCTTCAGCGAACGGGCGCAGAAAGGCCTGCGGATCACCGTGTTCGGCGACGGCGAGCAGACTCGGGATTTCGTCTACGTTGAGGATCTGGTGGACGTGCTGGTCCAGGCCATCGAAAAACCTGAAGTGGAGGTCGGCGCGGTGAATGTCGGCTGGAACCAGGCCACGACCTTGAAGCAGATGCTCCAGGCCCTGGCCGTGGTGGTGGGCGATTTACCTACGATCAGCCATGGCCCGGCGCGCTCCGGCGACATCCGCCATTCGCGGGCAAACAATGCTCGTTTACTGGAGCGCTTCAACGTCCCGAAGCAAACGCCGATGAGCGTGGGACTGGCGCGGTTGTTGGGGCGCTGAGTTTCGCAGCCGAAAAAAAGGCGCCTTTCGGGGCGCCTTTTTTGTAAGTCATGCATCGCTTTTGTGGCAAGTGAAACCTGTGGCGAGGGAGCTTGCTCCCGCTCGAGCGCGAAGCGGTCGCAAATTCGTCGGGCCTGCTTCGCAGTCCAGCGGGAGCAAGCTCCCTCGCCACGGGGTGTGTAGGCATGTCAATGTCGTGTGGGGTCAGAACTTGTAACCCAACCCAACCATGTAGACGAACGGGTCCACATCGACGTCCACTTTGGCCCGGGTACCGCCGGCCACGGCGTTGTTGTCGACATAGGCCGTGGTGTCGATGTCGATGTAGCGGATCTGGCCGTTGATCATGATGTTGTCTGTCAGCATGTAGTCGGCACCGACTTGCCACGCCATGCCCCAGCTGTTTTTCGCGCGAAAGTTGCTGAACCCATTGGCGCTGGCTTCGCTGCCGACGTGTTCGTCATAGATCCAGGTGTAGTTGATGCCGGCGCCGACATAGGGTTGGAATGCCGACTTGGCGTCGAGCGGGTAGTAGACCACGCTCAGGGTCGGCGGCAGGTGCTTGAGGGTGCCGAGCTTGTTGTTGGCGGGGCCGAGTGCGGTGCCCTTGAGTTTCACGTCGTGCTCGAATGGCGAGGCCGCCAGCAATTCGATTCCCCAGTTGTTGGTGAGCATGTAGGCGAAGTTCAGGCCCAACTGTGTGTCGCTGCTCAGGGTCGCCTTACCGCCCAGGTCGGCGCCGGCCAGCGGGCCACGGTCGACCTTGACGCTGGAGCTGTCGGCGTCCGGGTTGACCGTGATCGCGCCGGCGCGAACGATGATGTCGCCGGCGGTATGGGCTTGGGCAAACGGCGCAGCGAGGGCTAGCGCGATGAGGGAGGCGCTGAGCAGAGACTTGTGCATGGGGGCTCCAGAAGGCATCGAAAATTGATGTCCCATGGTACGGAGCCGTCTGGTCCGGTCTTTTGACTCAGCTCAATGAAAATGTGATGAAGCCCATCGCGAGCAAGCTATCGCAAAAACAACGCATCACTGCGGGGTTCACTCCGGCAGTTCATAGACATAAATCTTCTGCGCCTCCATCTGATACCCGGCATCGGCCAGTTCACTGGTGGACGGCTTGACCTGCATCGGTCCTTCGACCCAGTACGGTTGGTACAGCTCGTCGAGCTTGACCCCGACTTCGCTTTTCACATGCACGATCTGGTTCGACGGCGGGGGCGGCACGTGGATGCAGGCGCCGAAATACGGCACCAGCAGGAAATCGGTGGTGCGGCCTTCCTCGCTGACTTCCAGCGGCACGATATAACCCGGCAAGCGGATCTGCTGGCCATCGAGGGCCTTGACCACCGGGGCATTGGGCAGGTCCTGCTTGGCCGCCGGGGCGGATTCGGCGGCCAAGGCATCGCTCATCTTCGACAGGTCGTGCAGGGGCGTCATGTTCGGCACTTCCGGCGGCGCATCCGGTGGGATCATCTCCGACCAGGCCAGGTCCCTCGGCTCGGCCGCCCACAGCGGCAGGGAAACCATCATCAACAGCGCAAGCAGGGCGCGGGGCATTTTCAACGTCCTCATAAACGGATCGACAGGCCATCGGCCAACGATTGGCGATAGGCGCGCCAGGCCGGCACGCTGCCCATCAGCAGGGCGGCGACCAGAATGCCAGCCAGCAGCGTCCATTCATACTCACTCGGCCAGCCCAATGGCAGGTACAAACCGTAGGCCGACTGCACATAACCCTGGGCGGCGGCGATGCCGATGTACAACAAGGCCAGCCCGGCGGTGACCCCGGCCAATGCCAGGGCGAAGGCTTCGAGTACCAGCAGGCTCGCGATATGCCAGGGCCGCGCGCCCACCGAACGCAGGATCGCCATCTCCCGGCGCCGCTCGTTGAGGCTGGTGAGAATCGCCGTGAGCATGCCGATCAAGCCAGTCAGCACGACGAACAGCGAGATCACGAACAAGGCTTTTTCCGCCGTGCCCATCAGGCTCCACAGTTCTTGCAGCGCCACGCCCGGCAGGATCGCCAGCAGCGGTTCGCCACGAAACTCATTGATCTCGCGTTGCAAGGCGAAGGTGGAAATCTTGCTGTTGAGGCCAAGCATGAACGCGGTAATCGCTTTCGGCGTGAGGTCCATGTTGCGGGCCTGGTCGGCGCTGATGCGCCCATTGCCCTGGGCCGGCACGCCATTTTTCCAATCGATATGGATGGCCTCCATGCCGCCGAGGCTGATGTGCAGCGTGCGATCCACCGGCGTGCCAGTGCGCTTGAGAATCCCCACCACGGTAAAGGGTTTGTCGTCGTGCTTGACCAGGCTGATCGCCGCCACGCCGTGGGCCAGCACCAGCTTTTCCCCGAGTTTGTAATGCAGCGCCTCGGCCACTTCCGCGCCGAGCACCACTTCGAATGGGTCGGTGGCGAACGCCCGGCCATCGGCCAACGCCAGGTGTTGCCGGCGGCCGTACTGGTAATGCTCAAAGTAGGCCTCGGTGGTGCCCATCACCCGGTAACCGCGATGGGAGTCGCCAAGGGACATGGGGATCGCCCACTTCACTTTCGGGTTGTTGGCGAACTGCTCGAAGCTGTCCCAGCGGATGTTGTTGGTGGCGTTGCCGATGCGAAACACCGAATACAGCAACAGATTCACGGAGCCGGAGCGGGCGCCGACGATCAGGTCGGTGCCGCTGATGGTGCTGGCGAAGCTGGCCCGCGCCTCGGTGCGCACTCGCTCCACCGCGAGCAACAGGCACACCGAGAGGGCAATGGCAAAAGCGGTAAGGATCGCGGTGAAGCGACGGTTCGCCAGGCTGGCCATGGCTAGACGGAGCAAATACATCTCAGACCTCGAGTGGCTTGGCGGCGCGATTCAGATCGGCCAGCGAGAGGTGACGGTCGAACAGCGGCGCCAGGCTCTGGTCGTGACTGACGAACAACAGGCTCGACCCGGCTTCGCGGCATTCGGCGAACAGCAGACGCAGGAAGTTTTCCCGGGCGTCGTAGTCCAGGGCTGAGGTCGGTTCGTCGGCGATCACCAGTTCCGGTTGGCCGATCAAGGCCCGAGCGGCGGCGACCCGTTGTTGTTGGCCGATGGACAGCGAGTCGGCCCGGCGCTCCAGCAGGTTCGTATCGTTCAGCCCCAGGTGGGCCAACAATGTGGCGGCGGCTTGATCGACACTCCCGTGGCGCTGGATGGCCCGTTGCGCGCGCAATTTCGAGAAATGGCAAGGCAGTTCGACGTTCTCGCGCACCGAGAGAAACGGCAGCAGGTTGAACTGCTGGAAGATGTAGCCGGTGTGGTCCACGCGAAAGCGGTCGCGGCTGCCCGCGCCCAATTCGGTGAGCTCCTGGCCAAGCAGGCGGATGCTGCCGCGATCCGGCGTTTGCACACCGCCCAACAGCCCCAGCAAAGTGGTCTTGCCGCTGCCGCTCGGCCCTTTGAGGAACAAGGTTTCGCCGGCATCCAGGCGAAACGCCGGGATGTCCAGCAGTGGCGGATGCCCGGGCCAGCTGAAGCCCAGGTCGGACAGTTCGATGAGTGCTTGGGTCATATGAAACCGGTCAGATTAAAAATCAACCCTGTGGGAGCGAGCTTGCTCGCGATGGCGAAGGGTCAGACAACATATGTGTTGGATGTGCCGGCCTCATCGTCGGATCGCCGCCCGGAGCAAGCTCGCTCCCACAAGGGGGGTAGTGAATCAGAATTTCAGGGCTGGCGCCTTGGCCGTCACTTCCACGCCTTGCTGGCCGCTCGGGCTGATCAGTTGTACCTGAATTTTCTGCGTGGCCGGGAAGGTTTTGAACAGTGTCGCCAGATCCAGGTTCTTCAAGGCGCCAGGGGCCGTGCAAGTGAATTGATAGTCGGCATGGATCTCGCTGTGTTCGCCATGGTGCTCGTCGCCATCTGCCTCTTCGTCGTGGTCTTCGTGGTCCGGCTCATCACCGAACAACGGGCTTTCCAATTCCTGCTGGGCCACGGTGCACTTGGCGGCGGCCGGCAGGTTGAACAACGCCAGGGGTTTATCCAGCTGCGCCCGCACGGCGGCGACCTTGGCTTTGTCGGCATCGCTGCTGGCGGCGTGTTCGAAGCCCACCAGGTTCATCGCCGGGCTTTCCAATTCCAATTCCAGGGTCTGGCCATCCAGGGCCGCATTCAACCGGGCGACGCCGTGCTCATGGGCGCCCAGGCTGCCGTGCTCGTGATCATGCTCATGATCGTGGTCATGCTCCACCGCCGCGTGAGCGACAGCCAATGGCAGCAGGGCGAATGGCAGGGCAAGAAGCAAACGACGCATGACGAATCTCCAGAAAGGTTATGTAATCTTATAACGATAGTGCGAGGAGTTTGACCATCTGCTTGGCGTCGCGCAAGGCCCATGGGAGCATGGGCAGATGAAATCTTCAGGAGCACGCTGATGTTGCGGATACGCGGGACGGTCGGTGATTGGCCGGTGGACTTGACGATAGAGATGGATGAAGGCGACTGGGCGCAGCTCGGCGCGCGGTTGCAAGTGGCCAAGTCCGAAGGCGCGGCGGCGGCGCCCGCCAAGTCGACGAATCAGGATGACGCCCAGTGGCAGATCGCCCGGGAGTTGTTGCGCAAGGCCGGGCAACTGAGCGGCCCGGACTTGCTCGAACAGCTTGAGGGCCTGACCGGCAGCACCTCGTCAGGCAAGCGCTTGCTGGTGCGCCTGCGCCACAGCGCCGAGGTCAAGGTGCTGAGCGGCGGGGATACGCCGCTCTATAGCTGGATCGGTCAGTAAAGCGCGGCGAACAGCTTGCGACGGTAGGTCGTCACCAGCGGGTGATCGTTGCCCAGCAGTTCGAACACTTGCAGCAAGGTTTTATGGGGCAGGCCTTCGCTGTAGCTGCGATTGCGGATGAACAACTTGAGCAGCGCCTCGAGCGCTGGCTCGTACTGCTGGCGCGCCAGTTGCTGGATCGCCAGTTGATACACCGCCTCGTCGTCCTGAGGATCTTTCGCCAGCCGCGCCTTGAGGTCGGCGGCGTCCGGCAGATCCTTGGCCAGGCCGAGAAACTGGATCTGCGCCTTGGCGCCGGCCAGTGCGGCCTTGTGTTCATCGCTTTTCACGGCGTCGAGCACCGTTTGCGCCTCGCCCAGCTCGCCGCGCTCGGTCAGGCAACGTGCGTAAAGGATCAGCGCCTTGGCGTTGGTGTTGTCTTCGCCCAGCAACACGGTGAGCACGGCTTCGGCATCGGCGAAGCGGCCCTCATCGAACAGCGCCTGGGCCTGTTCGAAAGGGTCGGCTGCGGCTGGAGGCGGCATCTGCACATGGGGTTCGAGCATTGCCCGCACCGCCGATTCCGGTTGAGCCCCGGCAAAGCCATCCACCGGCTGGCCGTCCTTGAACAGCACCACGGTCGGCAGGCTGCGAATGCCGAAGCGGGCGACGATGTCTTGCTCGACGTCGCAGTTGACCTTGGCCAGCAGCAATTCGCCCCGATAGCTCTCGGCGATACCTTGCAACATGGGCATCAGTGCCTTGCAGGGCGCACACCACTCGGCCCAGAAATCCACCAGCACCGGTTTGTGAAAAGAGTTGGCGATCACCGACTGGTCGAAATCGGCCGTGGTGGCGTCGAAGATGTAAGACGTGTCCTGGGTCATGGGGAATCTCGTAGAACGCTTGAATGGGGCAACTATACGGCTTGGTGGGGGTGGCTGAAAGCGGGGGCTTGCGGCGCCTGATAGACCGCTATCGCGAGCAGGCTCGCTCCCACCGTGTTTTATGCTGCCTGCATTTTTCATGAACTGAACAAAGTTCTATGTGGGAGCGAGCCTGCTCGCGACGCTTTAAGACAAGCGCCGCGCGTGGTACAGGCTCACATGCCGAAACTCCTCCGGCTCAGCCAGGTCCGGCAAGGTCATGGCCTCGAGCATTTCGATGCGTCGGTACAGCGGATGCTGGAAGTCCCGCACCCGGGAATCCGCCACCAGTGCCTCGCGGCCACGGCTGAGGAACTGGTCCAGCAGCGGCAGGTTCGCCCGGTCGTAGAGCACGTCGGCGACGAGGATCAGATCGAAGCGATCAGCCTCGGCGAAAAAATCCGTCGAATAACCCAACGTCACGCCGTTAAGCACTGCATTGGCCTGGCACGCGGCAAGCGCCAGCGGATCCAGGTCGCAGGCCACCACTTCCAGCGCCCCGGCCTTGACCGCCGCAATGCCCGCCACGCCGGAGCCGGCACCGAAATCCAGCACTCGCTTGCCCTCGACCCATTGTGGCTGTTCGGCCAGATAGCGAGCCATCGCCAGGCCGCTGGCCCAGCAGAAGCTCCAATACGGCGGCTCGTGGAGGATGCGCCGGGTTTCTTCCGGGCTGAAGGCTCGGTCCATGTTGTCGCCGTCGATCAACCACAGCTTCAAGTCTGTGTCCGGCAGCGCACAGGCCACCAAACGTGCATCGCCAAGTAACTCGTCCAGCGCTTGTTGCAGGTCCTGCGGTGGCCTCATGGCGCTTTGACGAATTGCAGGACGCCCAGCGCCTGGGTGGTCGGTTGGCTGATGCGTTGCTCCGGCAGGTGCAGGATCAACTGGCCCGACTGGCTGGCCCGGCCGCGCAGTTCCACGCGGGCGCCAACGGGGAAGGCTTCGGGGTTGAAGCGCAGGCGGAAGGGCAGTGCCTGGTTGGTGCCGATCAGGCTGGAACTGGCGAGCAGTTGCTGCGGGCGATCCTTGTCATCGATCACCAGCAGCGCCAGTTCCACCTCGGCCCCTGCCGGCACGCCTTGCAAGGTACCGCTCAGTTCTCGCTGATGCGCCGGCAGCGGCCCAAGCTCGGTGGCTTGGCGGGCCTTTTCCTGAGCCTGTTTAGGCGCGGGCGCCGGGGCTGGCGCGGCGGGTTTCGGGGCGTCGCTGCTGCACGCCATCAGCAGGCTGAAGAGACTGAGCAGAACAATGGATCGTAGCGGCATGGGTGGCTCCAGCAAGGTGAATTCGATGGATCTGGCGTTAAGCCCGTCTGTATACCGTAAACCCTATGGCTTGTCTTGCCAGTGGGATGCGCTACCATGGCCCTCCCTTTTTTTGTTGCCTGCCCACCATGCACTGTCCCTTCTGCGGTGCCAACGACACCAAAGTCATCGACTCGCGACTGGTCGCCGAGGGCGAACAGGTCCGCCGCCGCCGCGAATGCCTGGCCTGCGGCGAACGTTTCACGACGTTCGAGACCGCTGAACTGGTGTTGCCGCGCCTGATCAAGACCGACGGCAGTCGCCAGCCGTTCGATGAAGAAAAACTGCGCGCCGGCATGCAGCGCGCCCTGGAAAAACGCCCGGTGAGCGTCGAACGCCTGGAAGCCGCGCTGGTGCACATCAAGCACAAGCTGCGGGCGACCGGCGAGCGCGAGGTCAAATCCCTGGTGGTCGGCGAGCTGGTGATGGCCGAGCTGCAGAAGCTCGATGAAGTGGCCTACATCCGTTTCGCCTCTGTGTACCGGCGTTTCCAGGACCTCAATGAGTTCCGCGAGGAAATCGACCGCCTGGCCCGCGAGCCGGTGAAAGAATGACCAGCCCGGCGCAACAAGCCGTCCTCGACGCCCATTACATGGCCCGCGCCCTGGAATTGGCGCGACGCGGTCACTACACGACCCATCCCAACCCACGGGTGGGTTGCGTGATCGTGCGGGACGGCGAAGTCGTCGGCGAAGGCTGGCACATCCGCGCTGGCGAACCCCATGCCGAAGTCCATGCCCTGCGCGCCGCCGGTGAAAATGCCCGGGGCGCCACGGCCTACGTGACCCTCGAACCGTGCAGCCACCATGGGCGCACACCGCCCTGTGCCGATGCGTTGGTCACCGCCGGGGTGGCGCGGGTGGTGGCCGCGATGCAAGACCCGAACCCGGAAGTCGCCGGGCGCGGCCTGCAGCGGCTGGCCCAGGCCGGCATCGCCACAGAAAGCGGCGTGCTGGAAGGCGAAGCGCGCAAGCTCAATGAAGGTTTCCTCAAGCGCATGGAACATGGCCTGCCGTTCGTGCGGGTCAAGCTCGCCATGAGCCTTGATGGGCGCACCGCCATGGAGAGTGGCGAGAGCCAGTGGATCACCGGCCCCGCCGCGCGCTCGGCAGTACAACGCCTGCGGGCCCAGGCCAGCGTGGTGCTGACCGGCGCCGATACGGTGCTGGCGGACAATGCCCGGCTGACCGTGCGTGCCGACGAGCTCGGGCTGGACGCCGAGCAGACCGCGTTGGCCATGAGCCGTCCGCCGCTGCGGGTGCTGGTGGACGGCCGCTTGCGAGTGCCGCTGGATGCGCCGTTTTTCAGGGCCGGCCCGGCGCTCGTCGCTACCTGCATGGCGGTGGAAGAACAGTACGCCAACGGCCCCGAATGCATGATCGTGGCGGGTGACGACGGTCAGGTCGATCTGCGCCGCCTGTTGGCGGAGTTGGCGGCCCGAGGCGTCAACGAAGTGTTGGTGGAAGCCGGCCCGCGCCTGGCGGGAGCCTTTGCCCGTCAGGGCCTGGTGGACGAGTTCCAGATTTTCATCGCCGGCAAGTTTCTGGGCTCCTCGGCGCGACCGCTGCTGGACTGGCCGCTGGCGCAGATGAAGGACGCCGCGCCGCTGAAAATCACCGAAATCCGCGCCGTGGGCGATGACTGGCGAGTCATCGCCGTTCCCGTTTCATCGGCCAGCGTATAATTCCCGGCTTTCGCTCAAGCGGCGGCCCGTTCTCGAGGAGGACTCCATGTTTACCGGCATCATCGAATCCATCGGCAGTATCCGCGCACTCACCCCCAAGGGCGGCGATGTGCGGGTGCATGTCGAAACCGGCAAGCTCGACCTGAGCGACGTCAAGTTGGGCGACAGCATCGCCGTGAACGGCGTCTGCCTGACTGCCGTCGAGCTGCCCGGCAATGGCTTCCTGGCTGACGTCAGCCGCGAAACCCTCGACTGTACCGCGATGAACGATCTCAAGAGTGGCAGCCCGGTCAACCTGGAAAAAGCCCTGACGCCGACCACGCGCCTCGGCGGGCACCTGGTCAGCGGCCACGTCGACGGTGTCGGCGAAGTGGTCTCGCGTACCGATAACGCCCGGGCCGTGGAGTTTCGTATCCGGGCCCCGAAAGAGCTGGCCAAGTACATCGCCCATAAAGGCTCGATCACCGTCGATGGCACCAGCCTGACGGTCAACGCGGTGGACGGCGCTGAGTTCATGCTGACGATCATCCCCCATACCCTGAGCGAAACCATCATGGCCTCGTACCGGCCTGGTCGTCGGGTCAACCTGGAGGTCGACCTGCTGGCCCGCTATCTGGAGCGTCTGCTGCTGGGCGACAAGGCCGCGGAGCCAGCAGCCGGCAATATCACTGAAAGCTTTCTGGCCGCTAACGGCTACCTCAAATCCTGACCCAAGGGGGTGCCGCGTGGCGCTCAATAGCATCGAAGAACTGGTTGAAGACATCCGCCAAGGCAAGATGGTCATCCTCATGGATGACGAAGACCGCGAGAACGAAGGCGACCTGATCATGGCCGCCGAATGCTGCAAGGCCGAACACATCAACTTCATGGCCAAGCACGCCCGTGGCCTGATCTGCATGCCGATGACCCGCGAACGCTGCGAGCTGCTGAAGCTGCCGCTGATGGCGCCGCGCAATGGCTCGGGCTTCGGCACCAAGTTCACCGTGTCCATCGAGGCCGCCGAGGGCGTGACCACCGGTATCTCCGCCGCTGACCGCGCGCGCACCGTACAAGCCGCCGCGGCCGCCGACGCCAGGGCCGAAGACATCGTCAGCCCCGGCCACATCTTCCCGTTGATGGCCCAGGCCGGCGGCACCCTGGCCCGCGCCGGCCATACCGAGGCGGCGTGCGACCTGGCGCGCATGGCCGGCTTCGAGCCCGCCGGCGTCATCTGCGAAGTGATGAACGACGACGGCACCATGTCCCGTCGCGCCGAGCTGGAAGCGTTCGCCGCCGAGCACAACATCAAGATCGGCACCATCGCCGACCTGATTCACTACCGAATGATCCACGAACGTACCGTTCAGCGGATTTCCGAGCAGCCGCTGGACAGCGAACTGGGCCAGTTCAACCTGGTGACCTACCGCGACTCGGTGGAAGGCGACGTGCACATGGCGCTGACCCTGGGCACTGTTTGTGCTGAAGAGCCGACCCTGGTCCGCGTGCATAACATGGACCCTCTGCGCGACCTGCTGATGGTCAAGCAACCGGGCCGCTGGAGCCTGCGCGCGGCCATGGCCGCCGTGGCCGAGGCGGGCAGCGGCGTGGTGCTGTTGCTGGGGCATCCACTCGATGGTGACGTGCTGTTGGCCCACATCCGTGAGACCACCGAGCAGCAACCGGTGAAAAAACCGACCACCTACAGCATTGTCGGCGCCGGTTCGCAGATCCTGCGCGACCTGGGCGTGCGCAAGATGCGTCTGATGAGCGCGCCGATGAAATTTAATGCGATATCCGGTTTCGACCTGGAAGTTGTAGAATACGTGCCCTCCGAATAATGGCCCGGGATTTCCCGCCCTGTATTCGTGGCTAATATCACTGAGGAGCGCGTATAGAACGTGCTCCGGCTCTTTAAGAGATCTGACGAATGACCCTGAAGACCATCGAAGGTACCTTCATCGCCCCCAAGGGCCGCTACGCGCTGGTAGTCGGCCGTTTCAACAGCTTTGTGGTTGAAAGCCTGGTCGACGGCGCGGTGGATGCGCTGGTTCGCCATGGCGTGAGCGAAGACGACATCACCATCATCCGTGCGCCTGGCGCCTTCGAAATCCCGCTGGTTGCGCAGAAAGTCGCCCAAAAGGGCGAATTTGCGGCAATCATCGCCCTCGGTGCGGTCATTCGTGGCGGTACTCCGCACTTCGAATACGTGGCCGGCGAATGCACCAAGGGCCTGGCCCAGGTGTCCATGGAGTTCGGCGTGCCGGTCGCTTTCGGCGTGCTGACCGTCGATTCCATCGAGCAAGCCATCGAACGTTCCGGCACCAAGGCCGGTAACAAAGGTGCCGAAGCTGCCTTGTCCGCCCTGGAAATGGTCAGCCTGCTGGCGCAGTTGGAGGCCAAGTGATTAGCGACGAGAGCGATCGTTTCAACCCGCGCGATCCAAAGCCTGCGGACGCCGGCAAGCCTTCGAAAAGCGTCAAGCGCCGCGAAGCCCGTCAGCTCGCGACCCAGGCCCTGTATCAGTGGCACATGGCCAAGCAATCGCTGAACGAGATCGAAGCGCAGTTTCGCGTCGATAACGATTTCAGTGATGTCGATGGTGCGTACTTCCGCGAGATCCTGCACGGCGTCCCCGCCCACAAGACTGAAATCGACAACGCACTGGCACCTTGCCTGGACCTGACCATCGATGAGCTGGACCCAGTCGAGCTCGCCGTGTTGCGCTTGTCCACCTGGGAGCTGATGCAGCGCGTCGACGTGCCGTACCGCGTGGTGATCAACGAAGGGATCGAGCTGGCGAAAGTCTTCGGTTCCACCGACGGCCACAAGTTCGTCAACGGTGTGCTCGACAAGCTCGCCCCGCGCCTGCGTGAAGCCGAAGTGAAGGCGTTCAAGCGCTGATTGGCGTTTGTGACGACTGACTATGGGTGAATTCGAGCTGATCCGTAACTACTTCGCCGCTGCGCCATGCGCGCAGGGCGGCGAGGGCGTTGCGCTGGGGATCGGCGACGACTGCGCCTTGCTGGCCGTCCCTCCCGGGGAACAGCTGGCGGTTTCCACCGACACGCTGGTCGCCGGTGTGCATTTCCCGGATCCTTGCGATCCGTTCCTGCTCGGCCAGCGCTCGCTGGCCGTGGCGGTCAGTGACTTGGCCGCCATGGGCGCGAGCCCTTTCGCCTTTACCCTTGCCCTGACCTTGCCGATGGTTGCCGCCGATTGGCTGCAAGCCTATGCCCATGGTTTGAGTCAGATGGCCCGGGCATGCGGCGTGGCGTTGGTGGGCGGCGATACCACGCGGGGGCCCCTGAGCCTGACCCTGACCGTGTTCGGCCGCGTCCCGTCCAGCCAGGCCTTGACCCGCGGCGGCGCGCAGCCCGGCGATCTGCTGTGTGTCGGCGGTGAGCTGGGCAATGCCGCCGGCGCGTTGCCGCTGGTCCTCGGCCAGCGCAGCGCTGCGCCTGCAGTCGCCGATCCATTGCTGGGCCATTACTGGGCACCGCGACCGCAGATCGACCTCGGCCTGGCACTGCGGGGCAAGGCCAGCGCGGCGCTGGACATTTCCGACGGCCTGCTGGCCGACTGTGGGCATATCGCGCTGGCGTCCGGCGTGGCGTTGACGGTTGAACGTGACCGGCTTCCGCTGTCCAATGCACTTCTGGCGTTGCTCGGCCCGTCAGGCGCGCAACACGCCGCCCTGAGTGGTGGGGACGACTATGTATTGCTGTTCACCCTGCCGTCGGTCCGATTGTCGGCACTTCTGGCCGAAGGCTGGCCGATCCATGTGGTCGGCAGTGTCACGCAGGGGCAGGGCGTCATGCTGGTTGACGACCTCGGGCGCGACATCACCCCGCAAACACGGGGCTATCAACATTTTGGGGAGACACCGTGACAGATCATCCCAACCAGGTACCGGCCGAATTCGTTCCGCCCTCGGTCTGGCGCAATCCCTGGCATTTCCTGGCGTTCGGCTTCGGTTCGGGTACCTTGCCCAAGGCGCCGGGCACCTGGGGCTCGCTGGTTGCGCTACCCTTTATACCGTTGTGGCAGATGTTGCCGGATTGGGGCTACTGGCTGATGCTGGGCATCACCATGCTGTTCGGCTTCTGGCTGTGCGGCAAAGTGGCGGATGACCTGCGGGTACACGACCACGAAGGCATCGTCTGGGACGAAATGGTCGGCATGTGGATCACCTTGTGGCTGGTGCCTGAAGGTTGGCAATGGCTGTTGGCCGGTTTCCTGGTGTTCCGCTTCTTCGATATCCTCAAGCCATGGCCGATCCGCTGGATCGACCGGAAGGTACACGGGGGTGTCGGCATCATGCTCGACGACGTGTTGGCCGGCGTTTTTGCCTGGCTTGCAATGCAAGGGTTGGTGTGGTGTTTCACCTGAGGGAACGAGGCATGGGCGTAAGCCGCGCACTTTTGCTGTTGCTGTGTATCGGAGCGTTGTTCGGCGTTCGGGTGGCCGAGTCGGCGCCGCTGCCCGGCAAGATTCGCGCCGCCAGTGAAGAGTGGGCCGATTACACACAGGCCGATGGGCAGGGCATGGGGTGGGAGCTTTTGCGCGCGGTATTCGAGCCTGAAGGCGTCAAGCTGGAAACCCGTAGCGTGCCCTACACGCGCTCGATCGGGTTGGTGCAGCGCGGCGAGGTCGATGTGCAGGTCGGCGCCTATCGGAATGAGTCCGCAGGAGTGCTTTACCCAAAGTGGCACTACGATGTTGATCATATCTATGCCCTCGGACTGGCCTCCAAGCCGTCCCCAACGTTAGCCACCATCGGCAACTATCGACTGGTGTGGATGCGCGGCTACGAGTACGACAACTACCTGCCCAACGTACGACGTTTCAACGAAATTCATCGCGCCGTGGGAATCCTGCCGATGCTGGCCCATGACCGTGCCGATTTCTATATCGATGCTTCCATGGAGATCGAAGAGGTGCTCGCCAAGGCCGACGATCCCCAGCAATTCAAAATGTCGCCGCTGATCAATCTACCGCTGTACCTGGGCTTCGCCGACAACGAAAACGGTCGCGTGCTGCGTGCGCTGTTCGACCGACGCATGGAAGTGTTAGTGAAGAGCGGTGAGCTGAAACCAATTTTCGAGCGTTGGAATCAACCCTATCCCTTCGATGAGCACGGCAAACCACCGAAGTTGTGATCAAACTTTTCGATGGTTATGCGTGATAATTCAGCCTAAGCGCCCATCGGATCGTGCTGTTACAATGCCCGCCTCTGCGAATCTCCAGTACTAGATCAGGAGCACACCGGTGCCTGTCGTTTTTGTTGCCGCTTCCAAGCTGCCAACGCCTTTTGCTCAATTCACCATGCATGGTTTTCTCGATGAAGCCACCGGTCGCGAGCACGTCGTGCTGAGCCTGGGTGATTTCGCCGACGGCGCTCCGGTACTCGGTCGCCTGCACTCCGAATGCCTGACGGGCGATGCGTTGTTCAGCCAGCGCTGTGATTGCGGCTCGCAGCTTGAAGCCGCGCTGCAAGCCATCGCCCGTGAAGGTCGCGGCGTGCTGCTGTATTTGCGCCAGGAAGGGCGCGGCATTGGCCTGTTGAACAAGATCCGTGCCTATGAATTGCAAGACGGCGGGGCCGACACCGTGGAAGCCAACGAGCGCCTCGGCTTCGCCGCCGATTTGCGCGATTACAGCATCTGCCTGCCGATGCTGGAACATCTGGGCGTCAAGGCCTTGCGGTTGATGACCAACAACCCGCGCAAGGTCAAGGCACTGACCGACATGGGCATCGTGGTGGCTGAACGCGTGCCGCTGCACACCGGCCACAACCCTCACAACAAGCTCTACCTGGCGACCAAAGCCAGCAAACTCGACCACATGATGGGCAACGAGCACCAGGGCGAGGTCGACCGGGCGTGACGCGCGGCCAGGTTCGGCGGCGGCTGGCCGTCAGTTGGTGGCAGTACCTGGCGCTGGCCTTGCTGCCATTATTTGTGATCAACACGGTATTTGGTCAGGGCGAGGCGATCCTGCCGGTGCTGGCGATGCCGCTATTCATCGCGGGCGTCGCGTCGATGTTCGTCAGTCTGAGGTTTTTTGGCGGCTATAAAAACGCCTTGATCGCCACGCAAAAATCCCTCGATACGCCTGAAGAACCCGAGGCCTGGATCACCCTGGCAGCCCGGCGTCGCGCAGCTTTCCTGGTGGCAGGCCTGCCGGCCTGGATTGGCGCGTTGGCGGTATTCGTCGGCCTCGAAGCGGTGCCGCTGATGCTGTTGGCGTTATCCACCGCCGTGCTGTTCTACCTGTATCGCATCCCGCGTCAGCTCGGTTGATGCGTCTCTGGCTGGCGGTCCTCCTGCTGGCCGCCAGCGCCTCGACCATGGCGGCTTCGCGCGTTGTCAGCCTGGCGCCCTCGCTTTCTGAAATAGTCGTTGAGTTGGACTCCGCTGACCTGCTGGTGGGTGTGTTGGACGGTGGTGAACGTCCGCCGGCCCTCAAAGAGCTGCCTTCCGTTGGGCGTTACGGCCAACTGGATATGGAACGCCTGCTCAGCCTCAAGCCTGATCTGCTCCTGCTTTGGCCAGGCAGCGTGGGCCCGGCCCAGCGCCAGCAGCTCAAGGCGTTGGGCATCCCGATCTACATCGCCGAGCCCCACGATCTCGATCAACTCATTACGCAAATTCAAGATATAGCCACCCAACTCGGCCGCCCGGAGCGGGGCGTGCAGCGAGCGGCGCAACTGCGCCAGCGCCTGGAGGCGCTACGCCAACGCTACCGACGGGAGAGGCCTGTGCCGGTGTTCTATCAGGTCTGGGACCGGCCGCTGTATACCGTCGGCGGTGGGCAGATCATCAGTGACGCCTTGGCGATATGCGGCGCGCGCAATGTGTTTGCCGACCTGAGCGTACCGGCGCCGCAAGTGAGTGTGGAATCGGTACTCCAGCGCCAGCCGCAGATGATCCTCGCCACGGATCAGGCACAGCTCGATGCCTGGAAAGCCTGGCCGGTCGCGCAGGGGCGACTTTTGCTGGTGGATGACAAAGGGCTGGAGCGGCCCAGTGGGCAGATGATCGAGGCGACAGCGCGGCTGTGCGGGTTGATTGCGCCCGACCGGTAGACCGCGGTGCCTTCAATCGCGAGCAAGCTCGCTCCCACAAGGATTCGTAGCGCCGCTGATTTTGGATTCACATCGAATCAAATTGTGGGAGCGAGCCTGCTCGCGATGGGGGTGGCCCAGGCACAACAGATTCTGGATCAAAATTCCGGGGTCCAGGTCACCCCAAACAACCACGCCCGACCCTCCTCCCGATACCCGTGCTGCAACCCCTCATGGCTATACAGCGCCCGGCTGTAACCTTTGTCCAGCAGGTTATCCACCTTCATCTCCAACTTCACTTCCCGGCTCAGCGCCCAACTGCCGCGCAACCCGAGCAGGGCATAGCCGCTCAGGGCATTGCGGTTGTTTTGGTCGTCATAGCTGCTGCTCACCGCTTGCCAGGTGGCGCCGAAACCCAGGCGATCGAATTGTCGGTCCAGGTCCAGGCTCAACGTGCGCCGAGCGCGGCGGGCCAGGGTGTGGCCGCTGTCACGGTCCCGTGGGTCGATGAAGGCCAGGCCCAGGTTGCCCTGCCAACCGAACAATTCCTGCCGCAAGGCCGCTTCGAAACCATTGATCCGCGCCGACGCAACGTTCTGCGGGCGTGAGCCGCTGCCGAAGATGATCGCGTCCTCCAGGTCCGTGCGGTACAGCGAAGCCTCCAGGCGGGCGCTGTCGCTCAGTTGGCTGCGCCATTGCACTTCGTAGCTCTTGGCCGTTTCGGGTTTCAGGTCTGGGTTGCTGAAGTCCGGGTAATACAAGTCGTTGAATGTGGGGGCGCGAAAGCTTTCGCTGTAGGTCAGCAATACGTCGTTGTCTGAGTTCACTGGCAAGGTGAAGGTGCCGCTCCAACTGTTCTGGCCACCAAATTGCTGGTTCTGGTCGCGGCGCAGGCCCAACTCTGTCGAGAAGGTTTCGGCCTGGTAGCGATGCTGGATAAACGCCGCGCGGTTCCAGCGGCTGTCTTCCTCGAACGGCGTGCTGCTGTTGACCCGGTCCTGATACCAGTCGCCGCCCACGATCAGGCTGTTGCGCTCGTCCAGTGTCACGTCGTTCTGCCAATTCACCGAATCGCGGTAGGTGTTGAAGACTTCGCGAACATCACTGAGCTTGTCGAACGTTTTCTCACGGTTCTCGCTGTGGCTCAGTTCGAGGCGGGACGTCCAGGCGTCGTTGATCCGAGCGTCCGCGTAACTGCTGAAACTGCTTACCGCAAACTCGCTGTACGGCTGCTGGGGCAAGGACTCGAAGGTGCTGGGGTCGAAGCGGCCGAACGGGTTGTCGTATTCACTTTTGCCACGGTTATCCAGCAGGTTCAGGCCGAGCTCCAGATCGTCGTTGGCGGCATGGCTCAAGCTCAGGCTGAAGGACCGGTTGCGGTTGGCGTCGGCGTCTCGGTCGCTGGCGTAGGACTCGTGGGTCCGATTGCTTCCTGCGGTTTCGTCCAGGCTGGCGCCGAGGTTGAAACGCGTCTGCTCGTCGCCTCCGGACATGCCCACGCTGCGCTCCCAGGTCTGGTGGCTGCCAATACCCAGGCGCAGGCGTGGTCGCAGCCCTTGATCGTTGCCGCGCCGTGTGAAGATCTGGATCACCCCGCCCACCGCATCGGCGCCGTAGATCACCGAGCGCGAGCCACGCAACACTTCTACCCGCTCGATCTGGTTGATATTCAGGCGTTGCAGGTTGCTGTCGCCAGAGGTGGCGTTGCCGATGCGCTGGCCGTCCACCAACACCAGGCTCTGGGCCGACTTGGTGCCGCGGATGTAAATCCCCGGCAGGCTGCCGCGCCCGCCCAATGGCGCCACTTGCACGCCCGGCACGCGGCTGAGCAAGTCGGTGACACTGGCCGGTTGCAGGCGGTCGATGTCGTCACGGGTGAATACCGTGTTGGCGGCGCTGCTGTCGTTGCGGGCCTCTACCTGGCGGTTGGCGCTGATGAGGATGTCGGGCAGCTTGAGGGCTTGGTCGCGTTCGAAGGTATTGGCCAGCAGGTCGGGGGTGGGGAGCAGGGCGAGGGCGAGGGCGAGGCGGCGTTTCATCGGTGTTCCATGATTTCGTGGTCCACACACAAACCAATGTGGGAGCGAGCCTGCTCGCGATAGCGGTAGGTCAGTCAGCACAGCATCGACTGGTCTACCGCTATCGCGAGCAGGCTCGCTCCCACAGGGGGGCCGTGTGGTCTGAAGAGTTACAGGCCCAACAGCTGCAACCGCAGTCGCACCGCCGCTTCGATCCCCGCCTCGTCCAGCCCGCATTCGGCCAGCATTTGCGCAGGCTTGGCGTGTTCGACGTAGAGATCCGGCAGCCCAAGGTGCAGTACCGACTTGAGGATGTTTTCCCGCGCCAGGAATTCGCTGACCGCGGCGCCGGCACCACCCATGATGGCGTTTTCCTCGATGGTCACCAGCAGTTCGTGGCTGTCGGCCATCTCGCGCACCAGGTCTTCGTCGAGGGGTTTGACAAAGCGCATGTCCACCACGGTGGCATCAAGCTTTTCGGCGACTTTCAAGGCTTCGGCCAACTGCACGCCAAACACCAACAGGGCCGCTTGCTTGCCTTGACGGCGGATCACGCCCTTGCCGATCTCGATGGGCTCAAGGTCAGCCTCGATCGTCGCGTTCGGGCCGGTGCCGCGAGGGTAGCGCACTGCCGCCGGGCCATTGAACAGGTGGCCGGTGGTGAGCATCTTGCGCAGTTCGTTTTCATCGCTCGGCGTCATCACCAACATGCCCGGGATGCAGCGCAGGTAGGACAAGTCGAAGCTGCCGGCGTGGGTCGGGCCGTCTTCGCCCACCAGCCCGGCGCGGTCGATGGCGAACAGCACATCGAGGTTCTGCACAGCCACGTCGTGGACGAGTTGGTCATAGCCGCGCTGAAGGAAAGTCGAATAGATTGCCACCACCGGCTTGGCGCCTTCGCAGGCCATGCCGGCCGCAAGGGTCACGGCATGTTGTTCGGCAATCGCTACGTCGAAATAACGCTGCGGGTAGCGTTCGCTGAACGCTACCAGGTCGGAGCCTTCCTTCATCGCCGGGGTAATGCCCACCAGGCGCGGGTCAGCGGCGGCCATGTCGCACAGCCATTGGCCGAACACGCCGGAATACTTCGGCCCACCGGTCTTTTTCGGCGCGGCGGCCGGGGCATCCAGGGGTTCAAGCTTGGTGATGGCGTGGTAACCGATCGGGTCGACTTCCGCCGGGGCGAAGCCTTTGCCTTTCTTGGTGACCACGTGCAGGAACTGCGGGCCCTTGAGATCGCGCATGTTGCGCAGGGTGGCGATCAGCGTGGGCAGGTCATGGCCGTCGATGGGGCCGATGTAGTTCCAGCCCAGCTCCTCGAACAGCGTGCCGGGCACCAGCATGCCCTTGGCATATTCTTCGGTGCGTCGGGCGATTTCCCAGGCGCCCGGCAGGCGCGACAGGACCTTCTTGCTGCCTTCGCGCATGCTGGCGTAGGTGCGGCTCGAGAGGATCTTCGCCAGGTAATTGGACAATCCGCCAACGTTGCGCGAGATCGACATGTCATTGTCGTTCAGTATCACCAGCATGTTGGCGTTGACCTCCGGCGCATGGTTCAGCGCCTCGAAGGCCATGCCTGCGGTCAGTGCACCGTCGCCGATCACGGCAATTGCCTTGCGCTCGCTGTTTTGCAGGCGGGCGGCAATCGCCATGCCCAGGGCGGCGCTGATGGAGGTGCTGGAGTGACCGACGCCAAAGGTGTCGTATTCGCTCTCGGAGCGGCGCGGAAAGGCGGCGACACCGTCCTTCTGGCGCAACGTGCCCATGCGGTCGCGACGACCGGTGAGGATCTTGTGCGGATACGCCTGGTGCCCGACGTCCCACACCAACCGGTCGTCCGGGGTGTCGAAGACGTAGTGCAACGCGATGGTCAGCTCGATGACGCCCAGGCCCGCGCCAAAGTGCCCACCGGTCTGGCCGACCGTGTAGAGCAGTTCCAGGCGCAACTCATCGGCCAGGGCCTCCAGCTCGGCTTCACCCAGTCGACGCAGGCCGTCCGGCGTGTTGGCGCGGTCCAGCAGGGGCGTGGTCGGGCGTGTGCGGGGGATCTCTTGAAACGTCGTGGGCATCAGGCGAATCGTTATAGGTATAGAAAGAGGCGGCAGTTTACCTTATGCATCGCAAGCTGCCCACGCGTCGGCCGGAACTTGGCCGATACGCACTTAAATGGGTTGACCGTGGATCAGCTGCGTCGTTCGACGATATAACGCGCCAGATCGCGCAACGGTTCGGCCGCCGCGTCAAAGGGTCGCAGCGCGGCCAGGGCCTGGTCGCGCAGTTCCAGGGCGTAGGCCTTGGCTGCATCGAGGCCGAGCAAGGCCGGATAGGTCGGCTTGTCGCGCGCAATGTCGGCACCCTGGCGCTTGCCCAGGGTCTGGGTATCGCTTTCGACGTCGAGGATATCGTCCTGAACCTGGAACGCCAGGCCGATGGCCCGGGCGTAGGTCTGCAAGGCTTGCAGTTGTTCCGGCGTGGCCCGGCCGCTGGCCAGGGCGCCGAGCCGGACGCTGGCCTCGATCAGAGCGCCGGTCTTGTGCCGGTGCATGTATTCCAGCGCGCTCTGATCCAGCTTCAGGCCCACCGAACCCAAGTCGATGGCCTGGCCGCCCACCATGCCGGCCGGGCCCGCCGCCAACGCCAGGGCGCTGACCATGTCCAGGCGAACCTGCGCCGGGCATTCGCTCAGGGTCGGGTCCAGCAGGGCGCTGAAAGCCAGGCTCTGCAAACCGTCGCCCGCAAGAATTGCGCAGGCTTCGTCGAATTTCTTGTGGGTTGTCGGCTGGCCGCGACGCAGGTCGTCGTCGTCCATGGCGGGCAGGTCGTCATGCACCAGGGAATAGGCATGAATCAGCTCGACCGCGCAGGCCGCGCCGTTGGCCTGCTCGGCCACGCCGCCAAGGGCTTCGCACGCGGCATAGGCCAGCAGCGGGCGCACGCGCTTGCCGCCGTTCATCACGCTGTAGCGCATGGCTTCGTACAGGCGCGCCAGTTCCGGGCTCGGGGCGCTGAACAGGGTCTCCAGTGCAGCATTGACCCGGGCCTGGCTGCTGGCCTGATAGGCGCCGATCATTCAGGCTGTTCCGCGTCGAAAGGTTCTTCGGTCAGCTCGCCGTCGCGTTCGAGCAGCAATTGTACCTTCTGCTCGGCCTGGGCCAGCGCTGCCTGGCAGTCGCGAGTCAAGCCGATACCTTGCTCGAAAGCAGTCAGCGAGTCTTCCAGCGACAGTTCGCCGTTCTCCAGGCGTTCGACCAGCGTCTGCAGGTCGGCCAGAGATTGTTCGAAATCCAATGCAGCTTTTTTGCGGGCCATGGCGGCTATTCCGGTTGACTGTTAAACCGGCGCGACACTAGCAGACATGGGGTGCTCGGGCAAATCAGGGCGGGGTAACGCAGGCTATGATCCAGTGCTTTTGTGGCGAGGGAGCTTGCTCCCGCTCGCGCGCGCAGCGGTCGCAAACTGGATCAACACGGCGGGTTTGGGGCTGCTGCGCAGCCCAGCGGGAGCAAGCTCCCTCGCCACGGGACTTCGTCAGAAGTGACGTCGGGTTCCGTATTCGGCTCACATCAGCTTCGATACGTGATTTCCCACACAGAATCGCGCGTCCCCCGATTGTGAAAAATCCGTCAAATGGCTACTCTTCGCGCCATCTACGGCCCTCTTGCGACGGGGCCTTCAGACGAAACCCGAACAATGACAAGCAGCGCCGAGGAAGGGCGCCGGGTTGCGTCGTGCATGGCAGGAGGCATAGTGCGTTTTCTTTCATTGTTGATCGTGCTGCTCGGCGCGCCGCTGGCGTGGGCCGGGCCTTCGGCTGAAATGTCGGAGCCGGTCGGCGGCTGGCGTTACCACGGCTTGCTCGATCGCACGCAAAACCCGCAAGTCGCCTACCCCACGCCACCGATCGATCGGGGCGTGCAGCGCAACCGCACGATGATCGAAGGCCGGATCAAGGACATGGGCACGGCGCGCCAGCCCCATAGTTTGTCGGTCAACGGCAACCCGCTGAATCTCTACACCGATGACGAGGGGCGTTTCGCCCGGCCGTACGCGTTTGGCGCCGGCTCCAACAGCGTCGAGGTGCGCAGCTCCGAAGGCCAGTCCCTCAAGCGCGTGCAATTCTATGAAGCCAACAACTTGCGCACTCCGGCGCAAATCCGCGTGGTGCTGGGCTGGGACGATCCGAAAGCCGAACTCGACCTGCATATCGTCACACCCGACGGCCAACATGCTTTTTTCGGCCGGCCGGCCCTGACCAACGGCGGCGGCCTCGACCCGGACGGCGTCGACGGCCCCGGCCCCGAGATGTTCACCATGACCGCACCCATGCACGGCACTTACCTGGTGTACGTGAACTATTGGGGCAACTACGGCAGCGGCGGCTACAACTTCGACGAAGCCAGCAACCAGAACGAGGTAATCACCTCGCAGATCAACCTGGTGCTCAACGAAAACACCGTCGATGAAAAACGCGAAACCTTTGTCGTGCCCCTGCGCGCCATTGGCGATCTGCTGCTGGTCAAGACGTTCAACTACTAAGTACTCCGCTCCACGGATGAATAGGCCCTTGTGAATATGAGCGACAACACTGCTTCCCCGACCACGCCGACACCTGTCGCCAAACCTGGGCGCCGTTGGCCGGCGATTCTGATCGGGCTGTGCCTGGTGGCCGGCGCTGCCGCCGGGTTGGGCTGGTTCATGACCAAGCCCAAGGCCCCGCCCATGGCGCTGGCGTTGGAAAAACTCGGCGTGAGTCGTCCCGACGGCTTGATCGAGGCGCATTCCCTGAGCCAGTTGCCCAAGGACCTGTTAACGGTGCCGTTTCTCAAGGCCACGCTCACCGAGGATTTTGTCTTCTATTACGAAGCCCACGCCGACCGTCTCGGCCTGATCGGCAGCCTGCGCCGGATCATCTACGAGCATGACCTCAAGCTGCAGGACAGCCTGATCGAGCAGCTTTTCGACCAGCCGGCGGACGTGGCCTTGTGGCGCGGGGCGGACGGTCGTCTCAAGGATTTCCTGCTGGTGATGGATCGCGGCGGGTTGGCCAAGGTCCTGGAACCGCTGGCGAAAGTCGCCCTGGATGACACCCAGTTGAGCAAGCTCGGCGACCTGAAGGTGAGCGGCGATGAGGTCGCGCTCTATCAACTGAGCTATAACGCCAGCAAATCCCTGGTTTTCGCCTCCCACGGCGACAAACTCGTCGTGCTCTCCAACCCGAGCAAGCTGTACGACCAAGGCCATGGCCCTACCGATGAAGCCGGCATGGTTTCGACCCAGGCCTTAGAAGCCCTGCTGGCGGGGGAAAAACTCTTCCCCGAAGCATTCGGCCTGGCGGCCAAGGCACCCGAGGTCAAGCAGCGCATCTCGGTCAACGCCAGTGTGCTTGCCATGGGCTACCAGCGTTTCATCCCGAACTTCGCCGGCTTGCGCTTCGACATGGACGACAAGGGCTGGCACAGCTTTTTGGCCATGGACGAACTGGAAAACCAGCCGGACTTCGATTTCAAGCCGATCTGGCAAGCCATGCCCATGGGCGCCAGCGCCTGCGTAGCGTTGCCCCTGGCCGCCGAGCAGCAGAAACCGTTGCTGGTGAAACTGGGCGCCGAGGAAAAAGCCGCCCAGGCCATGGTTGATCATGTGGCGGGCGCGGCGGGCCTGTGCTGGTACGCCGATTCTCGCCTGTACACGCCATTGCTGGTGGCGAGCCTGAACGAAGACGATGGCAAGCTCGACGCCGATTTGGGCAACCTGTTTGGTTCGATGGTGGGGGCGTATGAAAACAACGTCGCTGAACACGCGTTCCCGGTGGTAGAGAAACAACAAGGTTCGACGCACCAATGGCAACGCCAGGTCAGCACCAACTTCGGCCCTTACGCGGCCAAAGAGGCGGAGCAGCCTGAAGCGATCACCGGCAAGGCGTTCATGCGCGTGAGCCTGGCGCGCCACGGTTCGACGTTGCTGTTCTCCCTTGATGACAAGCTGGTCGACAAAGCCCTCGGTACCCTCGACAAGCGCTTCCCGCCCATGGCCGACGTGGTGCCCAAGGACTTGCTGATGCCGGTCTACTTCGGCCCGGATTCCATGGCGCAACTGATGCAACGCGAAACCCTCGACAGCCTGCCTCAAGACATGGAGCCGGTGTTCTACAACGCCGCGCAAACCTATCTGATCCCTAAACTGCGCACCCTCGGTGGCTATGGCAAATACGCCCTGACATTGCCTGAAGGCAGCGAGCCGGACGGTCGCTGGCAGTGGTTGCCGCTGGAATGGAAAGCGCTGTGACGGGATTGATCCGCAACCGCGCATGGGCGTTGCTGCTGGCTTTGCTGCTCGGCGGGCCGGCGCTTGCCGTCGAGGCGCCGGCGCTGGATGCACAGCAATCCCAGGTCTTTCGCGCCTGGTTCGTGCGCATCGCCCAGGAACAGCTGACCAAAGGCCCGAGCCCGCGCTGGTACCAGCAGGACTGCGCCGGGCTGGTGCGTTTCGCGGCCAACGAAGCGCTCAAGGTCCACGATGAAAAATGGCTGCGCAGCAATGGCTTGTCCAATCGCTACCTGCCGCCGGAACTGCCCCTCAGCGATGCGCAACGGCGTCTCGCCCAGCAATGGCAACAGGGCGGCGGCAAGATCGGGCCCTACGTCAATGCGATCAAGCTGATCCAGTTCAACAGCCGCCTGGTGGGCCGGGATGTCACCCAGGCCCGCCCCGGCGACCTGATGTTCTTCGATCAGGGCGACGATCAACACTTGATGATCTGGATGGGCCGCTACATCGCCTATCACACCGGCACCACCACCCCAACCGACAACGGCATGCGCTCCGCAAGCCTGCAACAACTCATGAACTGGAAGGACACCCGATGGATACCCGACGCAGCCAACCCCAACTTCATCGGCGTCTATCGACTCAACTTTCTCACCCAATGACCGGTGCCCGCATGCTGCGCTTGTGTTCGAAACTGCCCCTGCTGTTTGCTCTGTTGTTGGCGCCCCTCGTGAATGCCGAAGACACCGTGGAGCCCAGCGGCTATACGCCGGTGTCCGGCGAAAGCTTTTTCCTGCTGGCCGACAGCAGCTTCGCCAGCGACGAGCAGGCGATGGTCCGCCTCGAAGCCCCGGGGCGTGATTACCGACGGTTTCGCATGGAGCCCTACGGCGGTGCTGATATCCGGGTCTATCGGATCGAAAAGCCGTTGGAGTTCCTCAAGCGCCAAAAGAACCTCCACAGGGTGGTCAGCGACGGCCAGTTCAAGGGTGAAGGCCTGTCCAACACCCTCGCGTACCTGTGGGACAACTGGTACCGCAAATCCCGTCGCGTGATGCAGCGGGCGTTCTCCTACGAATCCCGCCAGCAGGTTACCGAAGAGGTGCCGGAGCTGAAGATCGGCAACGCCCTGATCGCGCCGACGCCATACGATGCGCCGGCACAATTCGCCTTGATCCCCGGTTTGCCGGTGGTCAGCCAGTTCCGCTATCCGCTGTGGCAGGCCAAGCCGATCCAGCCGCCAGCCGGCGTCAACCTGGCCGGTTCGTCCAGCGAGTTCGTCAGCGTCGCGCCGGGTAACGTCTACGTGCCGTTGGGGCAGTTGAAACCGGGCCTGTACCTGGTGGAAGCGCTGATTGGCAAATACCGCGCGACCACCATGGTTTTCGTGTCCAATACCGTGGCCGTAAGCAAGATCGCCGGGGACGAATTGCTGGTCTGGGCCGCGCGCAAGCATGAAGGGCGCTCGGTACCCAAGGTCAATGTGCTGTGGACCGACGGCCTGGGCGTGATGAGCAGCGGTGCCACTGATGAAGACGGCCTGGTGCGTCTCAAGCACGTCAGCCCGGAGCGTTCGTTTGTCATCGGTGAAGACGAAGAGGGCGGAGTATTCGTCTCGGAAAACTTTTACTACGACAGCGAAATCTACGACACCAAGCTCTACGCCTTCACTGACCGGCCGCTGTACCGGCCAGGAGATTGGGTGTCACTGAAAATCGTCGGTCGCGAGTTCAAGAACGCCCGCGACTCGGTGCAACCAGCGGCCGCCGACGTCAACGTCAGCGTGCTCGATGCCACCGGCACGGCGTTGCAAACCCTGGCCCTGAAGCTCGATTCCAAGGCCGGTACACAAGGTCGTTTCCAACTGCCGGAAAATGCCGTGGCCGGTGGTTATGAATTGCGCTTCAGCTACAAGGACCAGCTCTACAGCAGCGCCTTCCGCGTGGCCGAATACATCAAGCCGCATTTCGAGATCGCGCTGAACCTGGCCAAGCAGGATTACCGCACCGGTGAGCCGGTCAAGGGCAATCTGGTGCTGCTGTACCCGGACGGCAAGCCAGTGGCGAACGCCAAGGTCAGCCTGAGCCTGCGGGCCCAGCAGTTGTCGATGGTGGATAACGAGCTGCAATACCTTGGGCAATTCCCGGTCGAGCTGACCAGCAGCGAAGTGACCACCGATGACAAGGGCAACGCCACGCTCGATTTGCCGGCCGCCGACAAACCGAGCCGCTACACGCTCACGGTGTTCGCCAGTGATGGCGCGGCGTATCGGGTCAAGACCACCAAGGAAATCCTCATCGACCGCGGCGCGGCGAATTTCCGCCTGGGCGCGCCTCGACGTTTCAGCGCAGCCGGCGAGAAAGTCGCGTTCAGCTACGCCAACGAAGGGGGCAGCGAACAAAGCAAGGCCGTGACACCGGGCAGCTACGCCTGGGTGCGTCTGGAAGACCAGACCACCGGCGAAGGCAAGCTCGCCGCCAACGACAAGGGCTTCAGCCTGACCTTCGACCGTCCCGGCACCTACAACCTCACGCTCAAGGACGATCATGGACGGGCCATCGGCGCGACCAGCCATGCGGTGACGGGCGAAGGCATCAAGGCCGTGCCGGGCACGGTCGAAATCGTCCTCGATAAAGCCGAGTACAAGACCGGTGACGAAGCCCTGGCGCTGATCACCTTCCCGGAGCCGGTCAGCGACGCGCTGTTGTCACTGGAGCGGGACAAGGTCGAGGCCACCGCGATGCTCTCCAAGGGCGCCGACTGGCTGAAGATGGAAAAACTCAGCGATACCCAGTACCGCGCACGCATCGCCGTGAAGGATCATTTCGCGCCGAACCTGACCTTCTCCGTGCTGTACACCAAGGGCGGCCAGTACAGTTTCCAGAACGCAGGCATCAAGGTCGTCGCGCCGCAGATCGACGTAGCGATCACCACCGACAAAGCGACCTATCGCCCCGGCGACACGGTGACCGTCGACCTGGGCACCCAGTTCGCAGGCAAGGCGATCCCGGCGCACCTGACCGTCAGCGTTGTCGATGAGATGGTCTACGCGCTGCAACCGGAAGTCGCGCCAACCATCGACCAATTCTTCTATCACCCGCGCCGCAACAACGTGCGCACCAGCGCCAGCCTGTCGTTCATCAGCTACGACGTGGCACTGCCGGGCAGCCCCGGCGCGCCGGGCAAGGCCAACCGCAGCGAGCGCGGGGTCAAGGTGCTGGAGCGGCCGCGTCGCGAAGATGTCGACACCGCAGCCTGGCAACCGGAGCTGGTCACTGACGCCAACGGCAAGGCCCGCTTCACCTTCAAGATGCCTGACTCCTTGACCCGCTGGCGCATCACCGCCAAGGCAATCGCGGACGACGGCCAGGTGGGCCAGAAGAAGCAATTCATCGCGTCGGAAAAACCGCTGTACCTGAAGTGGAGCGGCCCGACCCGCTTCCGCACGGGCGACAAGCCGCAATTGGGCCTGTTCACTTTCAGCCAGTCCGAGAAACCTTTGAAAGCCGAGCTGCTGATCCGCTACGCCGGCGCCGAACAGCGCGTGGTGGCGGAACTGAAAAATGGCATCAACTACGTAGCGTTGCCGGCCCTGGAACTGAGCAGCGGCGACTTGAGCGTCCAGTTGCAGTTGAACGGTGAGACCCAGGACGCCCTGGCCATGCACCTCAATGCCATCGGCAACGGTTGGCAAGTCACCCAGAGCCAGCGCCTCGATGTGGCCGGCGGCGACACACCACTGAACCTGCCGGCCGACGCCAGCGATATCCGCCTGCGCCTGGACGATAGCCCGCAAGCGCTGTTCCGTTCGGCCCTGGACGAATTGCTGAGCTACCCGTACGGCGGCGTCGAGCAGACGGCCAGCCGCCTGTTGCCATTGAGCATCGCGTATCCGACCCTGGCGTCGAACCCGCAGATCCGCGACCGCTTGCGGTTGATCATGCAGAACAGCCGCTTGCGCCTGGTGCAGATGGCCGGGCCGTCGGCGAGCTTCACCTGGTGGGGCCAGGACGGCGAGCCGGATGCATTCCTCACCGCTTATGCCTATTACGCCGACTGGCACGCCAGCAAGGCTTTGGACCTGAACCTGCCGGCGGAACACTGGCAGCGGGTGCTGGAGGTCTATGCCAAGCAGGCCGCTGACACGCCGCTGTTGCAGCGGGCGTTGATCCTGTCGTTCGCCAAGCAGATGCAACTGCCGGTGAATACCTTGCTCAGCGGGCTGATGGACGACCTGGCGAAAGCCAGTGAAGACAGCACCGAGAGCGTGCTGGACAGCGGTGAAGACAGCCTGGTCATGTACGCGCCGGATTCGGCCCTCGGCCTGGCCAGCGCCCGGGTGCTGACCGCATCCCTCGCCAAGCAGGCGAAGGTGCCGTTGCCCGCAGCGTTCAGCCGTCAGGCCGAGGCCGCGCAACAGCAGTTGGAGCTGAGCTCGCAGCCGTTCGTGGAAGCACTGCTGCTGTCGTTGCAGGGCTTCGATCAGGCCCGCGCCAGTGCATTGCTGGAGCGCGTGCTGCCGCAGCAATCCACCCTGGAACGCGCGTTGGCCCTGACCTGGCTGCAACGCAGCATCGAACAGGCCGCGCCGGCCGTGGCATTGACGCCGGGCGAAGGTTGGAAAGCCCAGCAAGGCGCCACGGGTGAAACCTACTGGCAATGGCAGGGCGCGCAGTTGCCGACCTTGCTGACGCTCAGCGGCGCCCAGGAGCGTCCGTTGCAAGCGGCATTGAGCTTCCAGAGTCAGCAAGCGCCCGTCGCGCCGATGGCGGTGTCCATCACCCGTCGCCTGTCGCGCCTGGTGCCGGGCGACGAGGCTTTCACCTTCAAGCTTGAAGCCGTGGGCAACAAGCCGTTGTCCAGCGACGCCCTCTACCTGGATGAAGTGATCATCAACAGCAAGGCCGCGACACCGCTGCGCTACGGCATGCTCGAAGTGCCGTTGCCACCGGGCGCCGATGTGGAGCGCACCACGTGGGGCATCCAGTTGATGGGCAAGGCCGACAGCGAGCCAACTTCCCTGGAAAAGGCGCGCTTCGAGCCGGGCCAGATGGCCTACGCGGTACCGGTCGATGCCCTCAGTGGCGAGTTGCGCCTGCGACATTTGGTGCGCTTCTCCCAGAAGGGTCAGTTCACCTTGCCGCCTGTGCGTTTCACCCAGGTCTATGCGCCACAGAACCAGGCGCGGGAACAGAAACCGGCGCTGGGTCAGGTGACGGTCAACTGACATGCGCAGGGCTTGGGGCTGGTGGTGGTTGTGCCTGATTCCTGCGCTGACGACAGCGCAGGAGGAGCCGTTGCGCCTGGCCTTCGACGGTCAACTGTTGCGGGTGAGCCAGACCCAGGTGCTGGATCGCCAGCCGTTGACCAATTCCTTGCAGGCACCGTTGGGCAGTTTGTGGAAACTCTTCGTCTACGCCTGGCTGGTGGACACCGATGCTCGCGAGCCGGTTTACGAATGCCGCGGCGAATCGAAGGAAGAGGTCTATTGCTGCAACGCTGGGCAGAGCATCGGCCGCGATCAGGCGCTGGTGAAGTCCTGTGGTTTGTATTTCGAACCCCAGCGACTCGGGATTTCCGCGCCGGGATGGCGTGATTACTGGCAGGCGCGCCAGGCGCCGAAATGGTTGTTGGACCTGCCGACATTGCAGCCGCAAACCCAGGTGCCGGTGGCCGAACTGCTCAAGGCGCTGGCGATGCTACCGGCCCAGGAGCAGGCCCGTCGGGTATTGCTCGACGTGGTGCTGGGCGCGGCGGATGGTCGGTTGGTCGGCCAGTTGGGCGCTCGCCTGCGGGTCAAGACCTGGAGTTGGTTGGGCGACCAGGGGCCCTCGTCGCGCCAAGGCGGTTTCGCCGGTTGGCTGGCTGATGGCACCCCGGTGTGGGCCGGTGGCCGCGGCACCAGTCAGCAGGTCCTGAAGAAATTCGGCGATGGCTTGGCCACGGCGCTGCCGTCCCGCTGGCCTGTGGACACCGGACGCTGCGTGGAAGTCGACCTGTTTGCCCGTTACCCGTTGCAACGGGTGATGGCTGGCGAGCGACCCGCCACGCCGGGCCAGTTGCGCGGCGACTACCGCGTCGAGTTCACCAACGGTAACCAGCTGGACATCCACAGCGACGGCGAACTGTTCCTGCTGCCGGGCAAACTGGTGGCGCGACTGGACCGGGAGGAATACGTCGCCCGGGTCCTGCAACGCGAAGCCAAGGCCGAACCCGCCGAAGCGGCCAAAGCCCTGGCCGTGGCGATTCGCACCTACCTGCTGCAAAACGCCCAGCGCAACGGCGATTGCCTGAGCATCGACGACAGCAGCCATCGCCAGCGCGTCGCGCCACGTCCGGCGGCGCCTGAAACCCGGGCCATTGCCGCTTGGACCAGCGACCTGGTCCTGGCTGGCACCGACGTCACTTATCACTCCGATCAACCCGGCCCGGACAAACTATCCTGGGTCCAAGCCGTCGAACAAGCCCACGACGGCCAGCGTTACGACGCGATCCTGCTGCATGCCTATCCGCGCGCGAGCCTCAGCCGTTGGGACAATCCGGTGGCATCCTGCCAAGCATTGCCCGCCGCCCAGGAATGGTTGCTGAAGCAGCGTCGTGGCTGGCGTCAACGCTTGGAAAGCGAAGTGGGCTACAACGAAATCAGTTCCTTCGCGGTGTGCCGCGTCGCCTTCGGCCGGCCGTATGTGGACCGCGAGCGCCAGCGCATCTACGTGCGCGGCGTGCTGTCGCTGCAAGACCGCCTCGACCTGACCCATGAATATCTGCACCTGGCCTTTGAAGCTCACCCCAACGGCCAGGACGAAACCTATATCGAAGGGCTCGCCCGTCACCTTTTGCTGGAATAGACCATGACACTCCGTTATCCACAGGTCTTGCTGTTGCTTTGCGGCCTCGCTGCGTTGCCATCGGCCATGGCCGCCGACCCGATCAAGCTAGAAACCCCAGTCGGCGGCTGGCGCAGCGGCGCGCCGGGCGGCGAGGGCGAAAGCTTCAGCCAGACCGTCAACTACCCGGCCTCGTCCGTCAACACGCCCCAGGGCCAGGCGAACACGGCGCGCATCAGCGGTCAGATCAAAGGCACGCCGAAGAGCAATGAGCCAGGCCAACTCATCGTCAACGGTGTGAGCCTGCCGTTGAAGGTTGATGAGGAAGGCCGCTTCGATCGGCCGTTCTCGTTCCCCAACGGCAGCAACAGCGTGGAAGTGCGCAGCGCCGATGGCCAGCAGCGCCACCGCACGCAATTCCTCAACACCAGCGGCGGCGCGACCCCGGCCAAGCTGCGGGTATTGCTGACCTGGGACAGCGATGGTACCGACCTGGACCTGCACCTGGTTACGCCCGACGGCGCCCACATCTGGTACGGCGACCGCGCCGTCGCCAACGGCGCCGCCCTCGACGTCGACGTCACCACCGGCTACGGCCCGGAAATCTTCGCCATGCCCGCGCCGATCAAAGGCCAATACCTGGTGTATGTGAACTACTACGGCGGCGGTTATCGCAGTGACGAGGATGAAGAAGGCGATGGCGAACAAGTCGAACAGGCGCAACAGGCCCTGACCACGGCGAAAGTCACCGTCATCACCGAAGAAGGCACGCCGAGCGAGAAGATGGAAACCTTCGTGGTGCCCATGCGGGCGGTGGGGGAGCTGACGTTGGTGAAGAGCTTCAGCTACCCATAAACCTGTGGTTATGATCCCTTTGGTGAGGGAGCGCTCAAACACCAAAATACCCGTGGGAGCGAGCCTGCTCGCGAAGACGAGGGCACATTCAACATCAATGCAAGCTGACCCAGCGCTTTCGCGAGCAGGCTCGCTCCCGCCCAATCCGTGGTTTGGCCAGGCATGGGCACCGCCTGTCGCCTTTGCGGAATTGAGCCTGTCGCCTTCCTGTCGATTTCTTAGAGTCCGGAAATAACCCGAAATCGACGCGCCATTCGTGCAGGAGGCCTCCATGCATATCCACCACCTCAACTGCGGTTGCATGTGCCCGGTGGGCGGAAAGCTGTTCGACGGTTACAGCCGGGGGCTGACGGCGTGCCTGGTGTGTCATTGCCTGTTGATTGAAACCGACACCAACGGTCTGATACTGGTGGACACCGGTTTTGGCCAGCGCGATGTGCAGACGCCCGAGCGTCTGAGTCGATTTTTCCGCGCGTTCAACAACATCAAGTTCGAGCATCGCCTCACTGCATTGGAGCAAGTGCGGCGCCTGGGCTTCGATGCCAACGACGTGCGGCACATTCTTGTTACCCATCTGGATTTCGACCACGCCGGCGGGCTGCAGGATTTTCCCCAGGCCCGGGTTCACGTCATGCGCGACGAAATGGCGGCGGCCCGCACCGCCGACACTTGGATCAGTCGACGCCGGTTCCAGGCGCGTCAGTGGCAGGGCGTCGATAACTGGGAGTTTTATGCTCCGGATGGCGACACCTGGTTCGGATTCGACTCGGTGCGCGCATTAATCGGCGCGGAAGAAGAGGACATTTTCCTGGTGCCGCTCCAAGGCCACACGGCCGGGCACGCGGGTATTGCCGTGCGCACGTCCGACGGCTGGTTGCTGCACGCCGGCGATGCCTATTTTTTTCACGATGAAGTCCATCAAGCCGAGCGTCGCTGTCCGCCGGGGCTGAAGTTTTATCAATACATGATGGACACCTATCGTTCGGCGCGGATGCGCAATCAGCAACGGCTGCGGGAGCTGGCACGGGTCCAGGATGGGCACGTGGAAATTTTCTGCAGTCACGATGCCAAGGAATGGGAGCGGGCCGTCCAGCAGCACCCAGTCCGTGTCGATTCCAATGCAATGCCGTCGGCCACCGGCAAACAATCTTCCTGACCCGATCCAAGTCAAAACGACTCTTCCCTTTGCCCACGTCTCGTGGGCTTTTTTTTGTTCACGATGCCGTTCGTCACCGTTTCCAGATGTTTCTTTCAACTTAGCCGAAGGGGCCAATTCTAAAAATCGTGTACCCCAACAACACCGTTAAAAGGAGAAGGCCATGCCTGCTTCTCATGATCTTTATCAGGATTTGAATTGCAGCAAAGAGGCGGTTCAACAACGTCGTCAGCAGGATCCGGAACTTGATCGCCTGCTCGGTGAATACACGGATTTGGATAACCAAGTGCTAGCGGCCGAATCGATTTCGGCGGGCAATGTCGAGGGTGACGATATCCGTAAGCTCAAGGAACAGCGCCTGTCGATCAAAGACAAGATCGCGCAGCAACTGGCAAACACTCAATAAGCGAAGCGTAAGACATGCGAACTCGACTGCCTTGTTACTTATCAAGGTTGTTGCTGGTCGGCGGGATGCTGTTGCTCGGCGGTTGCGACATGGTGTTGTTCAATCCCAAGGGACAGGTCGGCGTTGACCAACGCAACTTGATCATTCTCTCGACGCTGTTGATGTTGCTGGTGGTGGTGCCGGTCATCGTCATGGCGTTCGTCTTTTCGGTGAAGTACCGCGCTTCCAACACAAAGGCGAAATACACGCCGGAGTGGGCGCATTCGCGAAAGATCGAAACGGTGGTCTGGGGTGTCCCGCTGGTGATCATCATCATTCTGGGCGTGGTCACCTGGAAGTCCACCCATGCGCTGGACCCTTACCGGCCGCTGGATTCGGACGTGAAGCCGCTGGTGGTGCAGGTCATCGCGGCGGATTGGAAGTGGGTCTTCATCTATCCGGAACTGGGGATCGCTACGGTCAACGAGTTGGCGATGCCGCTGGACACACCGGTGAACTTTCGCGTGACGTCCGACGGTGCCATGACCTCGTTTTTCATACCGGCACTGGGCGGGCAGATCTACGCCATGGCCGGCATGCAGACCCAACTGCACCTGATTGCCAACGAGGCCGGGGAATACCGGGGCATCGCCGCCAACTACAACGGCCCGGGTTTTTCCGACATGCACTTCCGAACCCTGGCCACCGATGCGGCGGGCTTCGACAAGTGGGTCGCCGACGTCCGCGCAGGGCAAGGGCGGTTGGACAAGGACAGTTACGCCCGACTCGCCCGACCCACGGTCAAACACCCGGTGGAGCACTACGCCTCGCTCCAGCCGGACTTGTTCCAGAGCATCATAGATAAGTACGAAGGCATGAACCGATCCCGTGAGGTCGAGCATCGCATGGAGCACATGCAAGGCAGCATCGAATCACCCGTCGGGGCCCCGCAAGGGCAGTAACAAGATCCTGGAGTAGAACAGCATGTTTGGAAAACTCAACCTTGAGGCGATCCCGACGGATGAGCCCATCATCATGTGGACCCTCGCGGTGGTGGGGCTGGTCGCCTTGGCGGGCATCGGCGCCATCACCTACCGCCGCAAATGGACGTACCTGTGGAAAGAGTGGTTCACCTCGGTCGATCACAAGCGCATCGGCGTGATGTACATCGTCGTGGGCCTGGTGATGCTGCTGCGCGGGTTTTCCGACGCGATCATGATGCGCACGCAGCAGGCGATGGCGTCCGACGGTTCGCCCGGTTATCTGCCACCGGAACACTACGACCAGATCTTCACCGCCCATGGCGTGATCATGATTTTCTTCATGGCGATGCCGTTGGTGGTGGGGTTGATGAACATCGTCGTGCCCTTGCAGATCGGTGCCCGGGACGTTGCGTTCCCGTTCCTCAACGCGTTGAGTTTCTGGCTATTCGTGGCCGGCGCGATGCTGGTGAACATTTCCCTGGCGGTCGGTGAGTTCGCCCGCACCGGTTGGGTCGCTTATCCGCCGTTGTCGGGGCTTTCCTACAGCCCCGGGGTCGGGGTGGACTATTACATCTGGTCATTACAGATATCCGGGGTCGGAACGTTGCTCACCGGGGTGAATTTCTTCGTCACGATCCTGAAAATGCGTACACCGGGTATGACGCTTTTCCGCATGCCGGTGTTCACCTGGACGGTGCTGTGCACGGCGGTGCTGATTCTTGCATCGTTCCCGATTCTTACCGCGACGCTGTTCATGCTCAGCCTCGACCGCTACCTGGACATGCACTTTTTCACCAACGAGCTGGGCGGCAACCCGATGATGTACGTCAACCTCATCTGGGCCTGGGGCCACCCGGAGGTGTACATCCTGATCCTGCCGGCGTTCGGCATCTTTTCCGAGGTGGCGTCCACCTTCAGCCGCAAGCGTCTGTTCGGCTATCACTCGCTGGTGTGGGCGACAATCGTCATCACCATCCTGTCGTTCATCGTCTGGGTGCACCACTTCTTCACGATGGGCTCGGGGGCGAACGTCAACGCCTTCTTCGGCATCATGACCATGATCATCGCCGTGCCTACGGGAGTGAAGATTTTCACCTGGCTGTTCACCATGTACCGCGGGCGAGTTCGCTTTGAAACGCCGATGCTGTGGACGGTGGGCTTCATCGTCACGTTCAGCATCGGTGGCATGACCGGCGTGCTGCTGGCGGTGCCCGGGGCGGATTTCCTGCTGCACAACAGCCTGTTCCTGATCGCCCACTTCCACAACGTGATCATCGGTGGCGCCGTGTTTGGCTACCTGTGCGGCCTGACCTATTGGTTTCCCAAGGCATTCGGCTTCAAGCTCCATGACGGCTTTGGACGGGCGGCGTTCTGGTGCTGGATTGTCGGCTTCTACTTCGCCTTCATGCCGTCCTACTTCCTGGGCTTCATGGGCATGACGCGGCGTTTGAACCACTTTGATGTTCCGCAGTGGCGGCCCTGGCTGGAGCTGGAGTTGATCGGTGTCGGCATCATCCTGTGCGGCGTGGTCTGCCAGATCTTGCAGTTCTACTTCAGCATCCGCCACCGCCACCAGAACCGCGACCTGACGGGCGACCCATGGGACGGTCGCACGCTGGAGTGGTCCACGACGTCACCGCCGCCGTTCTATAACTTCGCCCAGCAACCGGTGGTGGAGGGCATCGACGCCTATTGGGGCATTAAGGAGCGTGGGCAGAAAACTGCCATCGAAGCCGACTTCCAAGCCATCCACATGCCGCGAAACACCACCATGGGACTGGTCATCAGCCTGTTCAGCCTGATCATGTGCTTTGCCCTGGTGTGGCATATCTGGTGGCTGGCCATTGTCGGGTTGGTCGCGACCATCGGCGGCGTGATCTGGCGCAGCGCCGATGACGACATCGATTACTACGTGCCCGCCGAGGAGGTGGCGCGCATCGAAAATCAACGCATCAAGATGTTGGCGGAGGCTTGATCATGTCCAATCTCGTTCAACCCAACGCCACCGCGCCGGAATCCGAACACGGGCACTCGGACGCCAGCTCCATGACCCTGTTCGGGTTCTGGATCTACCTGATGACCGACTGCATCTTGTTCGCAACGCTGTTTGCGACCTATGCGGTACTGGGGCAAAGCGTCGCCGGTGGCCCTGGCGCCGCCGACATTTTCGAATTGCCCTACGTCCTTACGGAAACTTTCATCCTGCTGTTCAGCAGCATCACCTACGGTTTCGCCATGCTCGCGCTGAGCGCTGGCCAGAAGCAAAAAGTGCTGGCCTGGCTCGGCGTGACGTTCCTTCTCGGCCTTGCGTTTATCGGCATGGAAATCCATGAGTTCGAGAAACTCATCGCCGAAGGCTATGGCCCGAACCGCAGCGCCTTCCTCACGGGCTTCTTCACCCTGGTGGGCACTCACGGCCTGCACGTCGCCACCGGCCTGTTGTGGATGGCTGTCGTTATGTTCCAGGTTCAACGCAAAGGCCTGACCACCGTCAACGCGACCCGCATGGGCTGCCTGAGCCTGTTCTGGCACTTCCTCGACGTGGTGTGGATTTGTGTGTTTACCGTGGTCTATCTGTTTGGAGTGATGTAATGAGCAGTCATCAGAGCAGCGTCGATGCCAGCCATGGCAGCGCAAAATCCTACCTCACCGGGTTCGTGCTGTCGGTCATCCTCACCGTCATCCCCTTCGCCCTGGTGATGTATCCCACATTGCCCAAGCCCGTGACGGCCGGGATCGTGGCGATATTCGCGGTGATCCAGATCGTCGTCCACCTGGTGTATTTCCTGCACCTGAACTTCTCACCGCAGCAACGCTGGAACCTGACGGCGCTGGCGTTCTCAGCGGTGGTGATTGCGCTGCTGGTGGGGCTGTCGCTGTGGATCATGTACAGCGTGCATCACAATATGTTGGCGCATTGAATGTGCACTACACCGCTTTTGTGGCGAGGGAGCTTGCTCCCGCTGGGGCGCGGAGCGGCCCTAAGATCTGGGGGCTGCTGCGCAGCCCAGCGGGAGCAAGCTCCCTCGCCACAGTTAAGCGGTGCCTCAGGACAGGGTTATCTCAAGTCCACCAATACCGAACCAGATGAAAGAAGATCGGCGCGGCGAAGCACACCGAGTCCAAGCGGTCGAGCATGCCGCCGTGGCCTTCGATCATGTGGCCCCAATCCTTCACGCCCCGGTCGCGCTTGATGGCCGACATGACGATGCCGCCGGCAAACCCAAGCAGGTTGATCAGCAAAGCGATAAGGAATGACTGCCAGGGGTTGAACGGCGTGATCCACCACAGCGCGCCGCCGATCAGCGAGGCCAGGAAAATGCCGCCGACAAAACCTTCAACGGTCTTCGACGGCGACAGGTTCGGCGCGATCTTGTGCTTGCCGAACAACTTGCCGCAGACGTACTGCAACACATCCGAAAGCTGCACCACGATCACCAGGTAGGCGATCAGCAACAGGTTGCGCCCTTCAAAACCTGCAATGTCCAAGGTCAGCAGGGCGGGCACGAAGGAAATGCAGAACACCGCGATCATCAACCCCCACTGCACTTTCGACGCGCGTTCGAGGAAGTGCGTGCTGTCACCGCCCAGCGACGCGAGGATCGGCAACAGCAGGAACACGTACACCGGAATGAAGATCGAGAACAGTCCGTACCAGTCGTAGTAGATCAGCAGGTATTGCAGCGGCAGTGCCAGGTAAAACGCCGCCACGAGGGCGGGATAGTCACTGCGCCGGGTCGGCGTCAGGGTCAGGAATTCGCGCAACGCGTAGAACGACACGGCGTAGAACAGCAGGATTACCGCCGCGTTGCCGAGCCAGAACGCGATGCCGATCACCAGCACCATGATCCACCAGGCGTTGATCCGCGCGTTGAGGTTCTCGATGACTGAGTTCGGCGCGCCTTTGGTCCGCAGCTTGAGAATGAAACCGATCAACGAAGCCAGCAGCAGAATCGCGCCGATCCCGCCAAACAACATCAAGGTATATCGATCCATGTCAGACGTGCTCCGGGGCCAGTGCCAGCAGCGCGGCACGGCTGCGTTCTAGAAATTGCTCTTTGCTTTCGCCTTCCTCGATGCACAGCGGCGCGCCGAAGCTGGTGGTGCACAGCAGCGGCAAGGGCAGCACGCGGCCCTTGGGCATGACGCGGTTGAGGTTGGCGATCCACACCGGGATTACCTCCACCTCCGGGTGGCTTTTCATTAAGTGGTAGATCCCGCTCTTGAACGGCAGCAGGCCTTCGTCCGGGTTGCGCGTGCCCTCGGGGAAGATGATCAACGAGTCGCCGTTTTCCAGCGCGTCGAGCATCGGCTGCAATGGATTGTAGGCAGGGTCCTTGCGCTCGCGATCCACCAGCACGCCGTTGAACACCCGGTTGATGATGTAGCGGCGCACCGGGCTGGTTTGCCAGTAATCGGCCCCGGCAACCGGGCGGGTGAGCTTGCGTAGCGCCGGTGGCAGCGAGGCCCAGAGCAACACGAAATCACCGTGGCTGCTGTGGTTGGCGAAATAGATCCGCTGTACCGGCGTCGGCGCGCAGCCGAGCCACAGGCTGCGAGCGCCGGTGACCATCCGCGCGGCGGAGGTGATGAGATTGGCGACCACGGGTTCGAACATGAGGATTCCTTGTCCTGAAAGCTTGAAGTTATGCGACATCTATCGCAGGCAAACAATGTGGCGAGGGAGCTTGCTCCCGCTGGGCTACGAAGTAGCCCTAACACTGAGGTCGCGGTTTATCAGGCAGATCATAGGGGAGGGCTTCGCCCTCCAGCGGGAGCAAGCTCCCTCGCCACAAAAGCCATTTATTTCCTGTTTAAGTTCCAAGGTCCGAATAAACCAGCCAGGGACTGGCCAGGACGAAGCTCACGGTCAACAAAGCTTGCGTAAACACCAGCCAGGCTTGGCGGCGAAGCAGGCGCATCGAGCCGTGGCTGCGCTCGGGCCACGACCGCCCGCCACGCTCGGCCGGTTGCAGGCCGAGATTGGCGAGGGCCTCGTCCAATGCTTGGGTGCGTTCGGTCAGTGGCTTGCCGGCATCCGCGACGATTTGAAACAGATCGGCATCAAAGGCCACGCGAAACGCCAAATATTTTTCCTGCATGCCGAGGACGAACACGCCGAAGCTCAGCAACAGCAGCCACGGATCGACGCTGCCCACCAGCCATTGGCCCAGGCCGATCAGCGCCGCCAACAGGGTCAGGCCAGTGGAAAGCTGATCCAGCGAATGACCCCGGCGCAACAAGCTCGCCACGGTGTGCAGTTCGATGTCACTGCTCATGACCATTCCCCGAACCCTGCGGATATTTGCCCCAACGCCTGGCGATGGGCCGGGTGCAGGACGACACGCGGGCGCACACGCTGGATCTGCGCAATGGCTGCGTCGACACTGGCAGCACGGCCAGTGCTTAGCAACCACGCCGCCACGGCGGTGGCGCTGCGCGAATAACCCAAGGCGCAGCAGACCAGCACCGGCCCGTGCTGGCGCAACTGCTCGATATTCTGCGCGGCCTCCAGGCATTGCTCGGTGGTCGGTGCGGTCAGGTCGAGCACAGGCAAGGTGCGATAAGCGATTGCCGTGCTGTCCATGGACAACTCGGCGCACAGGTCGAGCACCCCGTTGAACGGTCTGTCCTTCAGCGCTGTCGACGTAGGAATCCGCCCGAGCCAGACGTCATCCATGATCTGGTCAGGTTGCGGGTGCTTGCGCGTCCACAGGCGGGAATTGATCCACGCCGCCATCAGATAAGGCGCCAGCAACCAGCGCACCGCCGGGCTCAGCCGGCCGTCTTCACGTTTCTGGAACCCGCTCGCGCCGAACACCAGATAATTCAGTGCCACCATGAGCAGCGCCACCGCGGGCCATATCAGCCAGAGCCACGCGCCACCGAAGGCAAACGCCGGGATGAACATCGCCGCCGCGCCCAAGCCATAACGCATGGCCAAGCGTCGACGGGCTGGATCGGTCGCCAGGCGCGCACTCAACAGCGGACTTGGTCGGTCCAGCGGCCACAACCAGACACACAACCACCCGGCCAGCGCGCCGGTCGGCACGTCGACGAAATGGTGTTGGTAAGTGGTCAGCACCGACACGCCGATCAACGCGAACCAACCGTGCATCAGCCAACGCCAGACGCCTTGCAGGTGGCGCTCATAACAGACCCAGAGCACCACCAGCAGCGCGATGTGCAGCGACGGCGCCTGGTTGAACGGCTTATCGAAGCCGGCCAGTACGTCGAACATCCAGCCGAACACCCCGTCCATTTCCGGCCGAGGGAAGGTAAAAGTCAGCGGCCAGAGCAGGAAGCAGCTGACGGCAATTCCTTGGGCCGTGAGCAGGCGCAAGGCGTGGCGCTTGAGTTCGTCGCGGCTGTTGGGCAACAGCAGTGATAGGCCGTATAACAGGTCAATCGACCAGTACGGCACGATCGTCCAGGCCATGAACGGCATGTGGCTTTCCCAGCCGAACACCAGGCTGCCGACGTCGTCACGCTGGGCCGTGACCCAGGTGGCGAAGCCGTACGTGGTGAAGAACAGAGGCGCCAGCAACAGCAGCCACAGCACCGCCGGTTTCAGCAGCGCGGGTTCGCGGACCGGAGCGATGACGGCGCTCATTACTGGACCCGCTGCGCCAGCGACACGCTGAAAATGCCCCACTCATCGACACGCAGTGTGATCTTGCGAAAGCCCGCCGCCTCGACCAACTGATCCATTTCCGCCTGGGTGCGCCGACGCATCACCCAGGCCTGGCCGGCGCGGTGGCTGGTCAGGGCGCGGGCGATCAGTTCCAGTTGCGGGTGCCACGGCTGACCGGTGTAGACCAGGAAACCGCCGGGCTCCACCGCTTCGGCCAGGCCCGCGAGGGAGCCGCCGACCATCTGGTTATCGGCGAACAATTCGTACAGGCCGGACACCACGGCGAGGGTCGGCTTGGGCTCCAGCGCCGCCAGGTCCTGGCGGTCGAAGGCATCGCCCTTGACGAATCGGGCGATGTCGCCCAAGCCCTTCTCGACGATCAGCGCACTGCCGTCGCGCACGTTGATGTCGCTGTAGTCGCGCAGCAGGATCGACTCCGGCAACGGGCTGACGCCTTGCAGCGCTTCCAGAATGTAGCGGCCATGACCGGCGGCGATGTCGACGATGCGCACCTCGCGGTCCTGGGCGCGCAACTCGGCCATCGCCAGGCGCAGCAACTCCTCGACGTGCACCTTGCGCTGGCGAATACCGCGCCAACCGATGGAGTTCAGGTAGTTCTGGTCGATCATCTTGCCCAGCGCCGACGTGCCGGTGGGGCGGTTGCGGTAGACGTAGTCCAGGGTGCTGCCGGAGTCGAAGCCGGTGTCGAAGCCCAGTTTCACGCCGGCAGACAGCTTGCTGCCTAAGCGCATGCTGGCGCGGGTCATGCGCCAGTAAAGATCACGCAGCGAGTTGTGCGGCAGCGGCGTCGCCAGGGTTTCGGCTTCGGCGCAGGTCACGCCGAGGCGATCGGCGTCCAGCAGGGAAGGGCGCTCCAGCGGGCGGGCAAAATTCTGCAGGATGAAACGACGGGCGCTGGCGATGGCTGGCGCACGGTTCTTTTCGCCCAGAGTGTCGTGGAAGAAGCCCGGCAGGATGTGCTTCTCCTTGTGCAGGCTGCCCAGGCGCTCGAAGAACTGCTCCTGGGGTTTGCGATGCACCACGAAGTCGGAACCGGAGATCAACAGCTGCGTCGGTACCTGGATCGCCTGGGCATCGGCTACAACCCGGTCGGCCGCTTCGTACAGGCCCAGCAGCACGTTCACCGAAATGGCCTTGGTGATCAACGGATCGCTGTCGTAGGACGCCACCCGCTCCGGGTCATGGCTGAGGAACTTGGCCTTGACGTAGCTGTTGACGAAGAAGTTGCCACGGAACTTGCGCATCAGCGCCAGGCCCGGACGGGCGAATGGTACGTAGAGCTTGACCTTGAAGGCTGGCGACGCCAGCACCAGCGAGCGAATGCGCGGCGCGTAGTCGTGGACCCAGGTAGACGCGATCACCGCGCCGACGCTTTGCGCGACCACGGCGATGTTCTGTTCGTCGATCTGGTGCGTGGCGCCGATGTGATCGCAAAAAGTCTGCACGTCACGGGCGCTGGTAGCAAAGCTAGGGCTGTCGCCGCGCTCGCCCGGCGACTGGCCGTGGCCACGTGCGTCCCAGGCGAAAAATTCGAACCCGGGCAGATCCAGCTCATCCACAAGGTGCGCGATGCGCCCCGAGTGTTCATGACCGCGGTGAAACAACAACACAGCCTGACGGGGTTCACCCGCCGTGGCCTCGACAGCCGGCCAGTGCCGGTAGAACAACTCCACGCCGTCGTGGGTGGTGAACGTCAGTTCCTGGGCTTCACGCATTGCAATTTCCTTATGCTGAGGGAGCGTTTTCCGACACCTGGCTCAGGCCATGGCGGACCCGATTGACCAAGGTATAAACGAGCAGGGCGGCAACCACCGCCATCACACCATCAACCCACAGCGCCCCGAGCCAACCCAGGGCAATACCGGTCGCCAGCACGCCAAACACAAACGCGCGGTCACTCTTGCCCATCGGCCCGTCATAGCGCCGCGAAGCCCCGACCATCGCGCCCAGCACGCCAGCGTATTCGCTGAACAACGCCAACAGCGTGACCAACAACACGAGCAACAGGCTGGTATCGGGAAACAGGGCAAAAGGCAGGATCAAGGCCGCGTCGGCGATGATATCGCATAGCTCATTGAGGTAGGCGCCCAGATTCGATTGCTGGCCGAACTCCCGCGCAAGCATGCCATCCACCGCATTCAACGCCATGCGCAGGAACATCCACACCGGCACCAGGACGAAAACCCACGGATGGCTGGCGAACCATGCAATCACCGCCCCCACCAGCACGGAAACGAAGCCGGCGAGCAAGGTCACCTGGTTGGCGGTGATGCCTTTGTCGTAAAGGCGTTGTACGGTGGGACGAAGCAGGTTTTGGAAGGCAGGCTTGAGCTGATAAATGGAAGGCATGTGAAATGAGATCTCGGCCGGATTCGGGGCTGGGCTTGTTCAGCTGCGAGATTACGATAGGTTGAGGCCTTGCAGGTGGGTATTTGCTGGGAATGAGCGCGGGTAGGCATCTGCGCCGTATACGCGGTGGAAAAAGACTACAGAAGGATGGTTAAGATGCTGCAAGTGGATTGGCTCCTCAACCACATGGATAAATGCAACCTGATGGCCGAATGGCTGTATCGAGAATTTACCTATGAATTCGCCCACCAATCATTGGCCCACTGGCAGGAGGAATTCTCGGCAGGCCAGCGCGATGGCCGCTGGAAATGCCTGATCGCCATGGAACATGACCAACTGCTGGGCGGAGCCTCGCTGGCACATGACGACCTGCCCGACCACCCCGAGCTCGGCCCGTGGTTGGCCTGCGTATTCGTCCACCCGGATGCCCGACGAAGGGGGTTGGCCGCGCAATTGATCGAAGGCATCTGCAACCATGCCAAAGAAGCAGGTTTTGCGACGTTGTTCCTGCACACCCACAGTGAACGGGATTACTACGCCAAGCTTGGCTGGGAAGTGCTGGAGCGCTTCGAGGCTTGGGGCAAGGAGCAATGGCTGATGGTGCGGTGTTTGTAATGTCGATTGAGCGCTAGCCTCCAGCCCGCAGCGGGCCACCTACCGGGACGTACTCGACCGGCGCTTCCTCGGGCAGGGGTTTTATTGGGTCTTCTGCGTAGCCGTAGCCTTCTTCCTTCAGATTGATCGAATGCACGCTGTGCTCTCGGGCGGTGCTGTCGGTGAGCTTGGTGAATAAACGGTGATCGGCCGGTAGGGTGAAGCGGTCGCCGGGGTGGAGTTGGGCGAAGGTGAGGGTAGGGTTGTTCATGGCGGCGGGGCTCCGTCTTGGGTTGGTCTCTTTAAAATTGAGCGGGGCCGCTGGGATTGGGTTCCGTTTTTTTGATTGTTGGCTCAACGGCCGGTTCGAAGTACGGCTCTGGCAGCAATGTTGCCTCCCTCGGTGGAGGTGAGCTGCTCGCGATAAACACGTACAAACTAGACACGGTTAACTAATCTATCTGTATCGATTTCATCCAAGCAGAGAAAAAGTCTTTCTGTAATTGGGGGTCGTTAATGATGTCCTGATCATCAAAATCAAATATGTTTACGAGATTTTGCCTAGAAGCTGGCTCACCCAAAGTGTTTTCGTAGGCCATGATTCCTGATGTCATCTGAGCGGACATGCTTGAAGGACGCACGTTTCGCTTCGCCCCCTTGCATAAAAAATTCACGTCTGAATGCTCTTTTATAATATTTCCCAAGCAATTATAGATGTTTAGATCTGTGTAATTTTTCGCCCAGCCATTCTGGAAAGTTAGCAAGATACTGCATGTTTTTTCATTAATATCGAGTTGGGCTTTTTCTTTGTGCCCATTCCTGATAACCCAAATAATCTTTTTATCTGTCATGGCTGTTTCCTTTGAGGGTTGGGCAATGAATAGCCTACATAGGAGCCGTCTTTTTTCAAAGGTGTCACGCCTATGATGTCCTCGGGTTTTATGCGGTCGGGAATCGCAATCTCATGTTCATAGCTGAAAGGAATGTCTTTTTTGGGTAACTCCTTGTTAACATCACGGCCAGGAATTCTCTTGAGCACGTATAAGTATCCCTTCCGAGTCCCGTATCTTGATCCAAAATCGATCCCGACATCGACGTCAGTAGTCGCACTGACATATTTGCTCGGTGGATTCGTATTATCTAATGCATGAAGTAATAGGTCGGTGCTTTCTCCTAAGCTAACGAAGCCTTCTTCAAATATGACCTCGGGCCCTCTTGAGTCTCCTCGATAAAGGTACGGTGGTTTTGGAGGAGATGTTTCACCTTCGTTCACCCCAACCTTATCTGTCGGCTCCTCAACCCCAACCGCCGGCTTACACCCACCGCTCCCAGGACAATCCACCAACCCCAACGGATCCACCCACCCCGTCGGGTTCAGGGTGTACCGATACCCATTGAGCCCACCCTTGAGCTTGCTCGGATCCAGCGTCAGATACCGCCCCGTCTCCGGATTGTAGTACCGGTGCCGGTTGTAATGCAGGCCGCTTTCCCGGTCGTGGTATTGCCCCTGAAAGCGCAGCGGTTGTTCCAGTCGTTTGCCGTCGCCGTGGCGCAGTTCGGTGAGTTTGCCGTAGCCGTTGTAGCGCGCGGCCCAGACGACTTCGCCTTGGTGGCTGGTCAGTTCCTGAGGGGTGCCGAGGTGGTCGAGGTGGTAGTAGAACGGCGTGGCTTTTTCCGGGCCTGCGCCTTCCAGCAGGGCCAGGGGGCGGAAGGTGCCGGGTTCATAGACGTAGCTCTGGTAGTGACGGTCGCTGCTTTCAGCGATGACCTGGTCGCCCTGCCAGATGAATTCCGTGGTAAGGCCGTCCACGGTCTTTTCGATGCGTCGGCCGAAGGCGTCGTAGCGGTAGGAGGTTTCGCTCCCGTCGGGGGTGGTGACGCCGATGAGCCGATGTTGGCTGTCGTAGCGGTATTGCGTGACGAGGCACTGGGCATGGCCGCGGCGTTCGCGGACCAGGTTGCCGTAGGCGTCGTAGTCATAGTGACGATCGCCCTCCATCAGCAGGCGGTTGCCCTTGAGGGTGGTCGGGCCGGGACGGTCGTTGAACAACACATTGCCGGCCGGGTCGTGGGAGAAGTGTTCCGGGGGTTGGCTGTGGGCGTAGTCGATGCGCACCAGGCGATCCAGCGCGTCGTACTGGTAGCCGCGTCGGTTTCGCGTGTCGGAAAGCGCGGCGAGGTTGCCGTTGGCGGTGTAGGAATAGTCACGCCAGAACAGTTGTTTTTGCTGGCTTTGCCACACGGTCTGGGCCTTGAGGCGACCCTGTTCGTCGTAGCTGTAGTCGCTGAGCAACTGGCCCTGCTGGCGCTGGCGTTCGCGGCCGCCCTTGAAGCGGTGTTCGGTCAGGCACGTGCCGTTGAGGTCGATGGCGATCAGCGCCCCGCCTCGCAGGTGGCGGTAATCCAGGGTGCTGCGATCGGGCAGGCGGCAATGGACCAGCCGGCCGACATCGTCGTAGCGATAATGCAGGCTCGCCCAACCCTGGTGTTCGGCGACGAGGCGGTCCTGGTTGTCGTATTCGTAGGCCAGCGGCCAATGGCCGTCTTCAACGCTGATCAGTCGCCCGAGGGCGTCGTAGCCGTACTCGACCGTGGCACCGTCGGGCAAGGTCTTGCGCAGCAGGCGGCCGGCGGTGTCGCGTTGGTAGGCGGTGATCCGCTGGCTGCCGTCGGCGCCGAATTCGGTCTTTTCCAGCAGGTGGCCGTTGAGGTCGTAGGCGTAGCCGGTGCGCTGGCCGTCGAAGCCGGTTTCCTGTCGGATCAGTCCGTTGGGCGTGTAGTCCAGCTGATACTTTTCGCCGGATTCGTTCTCGATTTCGGTCAGCAACAGCCGCGCCGAGTCGTAGCGGTACTTCAGTTCGCTGCCGTCGGGGTTGAGGCGGCGGCTGACCAGGTGCAGATCGTCGGCGTATTCGTAGCGGGTGATGCGCCCCAGTTCGTCCCGCTCCGCGGTGACCTTGCCGTAGGCGTTGTAGCTCCATGCACGGGTCGCGCCGGTGGGCAGGGTGGTCTGTAGCAAGCGGCCCACGGCGTCCCATTGGTAATGGGTGACGGCGCCGCGTTCGTCTTGACGGGTCAGCAGACGGCCCAGGGCGTCGTAGGAAAAAACTCGCTGGCCGTCGTCCGGCAGGATTTCTTCCGTCAGTTGGCCCAACGGGTTTCGCACAAAATGATGGGCACCGCCGTCCGGGTAGCTGATGGTGTTCAGTTGCCCCTGGTCGTCATAGTGATACCAGGTGCTTTGGCGAGCCGGGTCGACGACTTCGATGATGTCGCCCTGGGCATTGCGCCAGTAGGTCCACACGGCCTTGCCGCGAGTCCGGGCGTGTAGGAAACCGTTTCGGTATTCGTAGGACGTGGGCTCGCCTTCCGGCGGAATCAGCGCCACCAGCCGTCCGACTTCGTCGTAGCGGTATTCGGTGACGGCGCCCAGCGGGTCTTGCTCGGCGATCAGACGGCCCTGTTCGTCATAAGCCTTGAGGTGTTCGCCGCCGGCGGGATCGACCTGGCGCACCAGCCGCGCGTGGTCGTCGTGGACATACACGTCCTGGCTGCCATCGATATGCCGGACCGTGACGCTGCCGTCGTCGCCCCAGGTGTAGCGGCTGTCCATCTGCGCGAACGAGGCCCAATGCCGGACACAGCGCGCCGCCGGGCCGAGGCCTTGCCACTCCCAGTAGAAACTCGCGCCCCCGGCCAGTTGCCGCTGGAGGATGACGTGCTGGTCGTCGTAGTCGTAGCGCTCGCTCTCGCCGGCGGCGTTGGTCGCTTCGATGAGGCGCGAACGCGCATCGTAGCGGTAGGTCACCAGGGTCTGTTCAGTGCGCCAGGCTTCGTCAAGGGTCAGCGCCGGGTGGAAGCTCTGATAGTCGATGGCGACCAGGTGCCGATGTTCGTAGCGCAAACGCAAACAGCGGCCGGCACCGTTGTCCAGACGGCTGATGTCGCCGTAGATGTTGCGTTGGACGGTCAGGCGGTTGTCGTACCGATCGCTCAGGGCCGTCAGATGACCGTCGCGAAAATGTAGGAAAGGAGCGTCTTCGCCGGGCTGGGCGACGATCAATTCGTCCGGCTCGTTGCTCAGGTAAATCGCCGCGCGGGCCAGGCTGTTGTGGATGGCTGGGCGTTGCAGGCTGGGCCGGGGAAACGTGGTGCGGCGGTTTTCCTGGTCGATCCAGGTCACCTGCTCGCCGTCGATCAACAGGCGATGGGCCAGGGCATGGGTCCATCCGCGGCCGAGCCCGATGTCCAGGTCGGCGGCGCTGGTGCGGTAGAGGCGGGTGAAGACGAAGGGCAAGCGTCCGTCGAGGGTGCCGTCTTCGAGGGTGAGCAGCTCTTCGCCGGTGACCATGGACACCGGGCAACCGTCGGTGCGGGTCTGGGCGGCGCTGTCGGCGGGGTCGCCGTTGGGGTTTTTCGATTGGGCGGGGGCGTCGTCGTGGTGTTCTTGTTTGCTCAGTTGCGTAGACGGCTGGGATTTTTCCCGCACGATCGCGGCAGGATTGCTGACCGACAGAGGTGGGGAGTCTCCCGTGGTGATTTGCAAGGGTCTGACAGGCGCCGGCCCCACTGAAGGTCCTCGCCCCGCAATCACGACCGGCTTGAGCACATCGGCATGAGCGTTAAGGCTGTCGCCACCGAGTTGGCCCAGGCGTTGGCTCGAGGCCTGCAACCATGCGCGGGCTCGTTCCGAGCGAACCAAGCGCAGCGCCTTGCCGCTCAGGCGCAGGCCTATGCCTAAGCCGCCGGTAACGATTGCCAGGATGAAGTTGATCAGCACCGCAGCGCGCACTTCGCCCAGGACTTCGGCCAAATATTGCGGTGGCAACATCCGCAGCCAACTGGTGAACGCCGCCGTGTAAACGAAGAGCAAGGGCTCATCGCTCACAATCATCAGCGCTTTGGCGATCGCCTCTGACGAAGTTTCCAGCAGTTGCTCAAGCTCGGCCCCGGTGAGGTATTCCAGGAGCTTTTCACTGTTGGCCTTAAGGTCCGCCAGCAGATCGAAGATCTGTTTGATGTCGTCCCACAGTTCAAACAGGCCTTTTTCAAAGCCGCGTAACTGAGACTGCTCCAACAGGTCGACGCGCTTGAAAAAACGGCTGTCGGAGAATTCCTTCCACTGTGGTTGAAACTCGTTCCACTCGGCTTTCAGCCAACCTTCGAGCTCGGCGATCGCTGTTTGATAAGAGGCATACAGCGCCCTGACGTGATCGCTCGTGACATTCGGAAAAAAGCTGATGCGGTAACGCTGGCCGCGGTCGCATTCAGGGATTTCCAGGATGCCGCTGGGGCCGATGACGTATGGGATTGGATCGCCAAACGTTTCTTTCCCCAGCGCGTCCCGAATGATGGGCTCGAGCACCACCGGTGTGTCGCCGATTGGCACGAAACGTGATGCCTGGAACATATGCACAAGGGTCAATGGACCTTGTGCCGGACAGCTCGCCACCACGGCACTGACTTGCTTGCCGCCGTCCTTCGTAGGCGCGAGCGAGACCTCATTGCCGACCTTGAACACCTGCTCGATGTCCAGCGTCTGGCCGTTCCAGAACTTTTGCGCCCAGGTGTCGTAGTCGCCCAGGCAATTGCGAAAATCCTGTAGCACCGCCTCGACATTGGGCTTGTTCATGACGGCCAGGACCAGCGAACCAATGGCGCCGCTTAGAGACGGGGTCTTGTCAGGGAAACGCATTCAGACATCTCGCAACGCAGGAAGGCGCGAGACTTTGCCGGGGATGGCTGGAGAAATAAGTCAGGAAAGGAGATAGGGTCTGTAGGGCAAATCTTTAATTGGTTCCGGATAGGCAAGAACCCGCTGGACCCCTTGGAATTCAGACAATAAAAAGCCGGCTTATGGCCGGCTTCTCGTTGACTGATTCAGTTCGTTTTTGACAAACCTTACCAGCCTTCAAAACGTACATCCGGCTCTTGCGGCCGGCTGTGGGACTTGGTCAGAAAGTGATCTGCCTTGTCGGTGCGAGGCGTGGGCTCGCAAATGTGGGGCGGAGGATACGCGGGTTTGCTTTGGAATCCCAGTGGTAAGTGGTGTGGAATCATTGGGTTAGGGGTGAATCAGGGGGAACAGCGGGGGGCTGCTGCGCAGCCCAGCGGGAGCAAGCTCCCTCGCCACGAAAAGCGATCCCTGCCGTTGGGAAGTCAATCGGACACCGGCGGTCTCTGTTTGTTGAGGGTTGACCACCAGAACACCCAGCCGATCACGTGGATGTGTTGTGCGTCGATCTGTTCGGCGCTGAAGACTTCGTCGGGGTAGGCGGCGCTGTTGTGGCTGCGCAGCCGAAGTCGGTTACCGGGGATGCGGTGCAGGTATTTGATGCGCAGCATGCCGTCGTGTTCGAGGGCGTAGATTTGGCCGTCGACGATTTGGGTCAGACCCCGGTCGATGGCGAGGGTGGAGCCGTCTTCGATGCGTTCGGCCATGCTGTCACCGACCATGGTGGTGCAGATGGCGTCGCTGGGGTCGATTTCCAGGGATTCTAGGTGGGTGCGGGGCAGGCGGATGGATTGATCGGGGATTTCGGTGATGTAAGTTTTGGTTTCGCCGGGGGCAATCGGGACTTCCTTGTAGAACGGCAGTTCGATGTCCGTGGTTTCCGCCACGCTGTAGACGCCGTCGTTTTCGGCGGCTTCATAGGTGGTGCCGGGGCCGAGGCCCAGTGGGGTTTGCGGGCCTTCACCGGTGGCGAGCCATTGCGGGCTGACGGTGAGCAGGCCGGCGATGCTGTAGATGCGTCCCGGTGGGATGCCACGGTTGAACCAGTTATTTACATGCTGCGATTTTACGCCGTACAACTTCGCGAAGTCGGCGGATCGGATGTTGGCTTCTTTGAGAAGGGCTCTGAAGCGGTCGCCACTGGAATGTATTTTCATAAACGGAAAGTTTAGGGGCGACTGTGCTTTCGGCAATAAACATGTCGTGTGAATTTATAAGATGATCTTTCCGTTTGCAGGAACCAAAACTAGCGGGATAAACGCAGGTAAACGCTGGTAATACGAAGTTGTATTAGCCAGGGTCCAAGCATAAAAAAACCCCGGTTAACCGGGGTTCTTTTTAAGTTCGGTCTCAGCCTTTGTAGGCGGCAACCGACTTGGTGATCGCTTCGCGGGCGGCGTCTGCGCCGGCCCAGCCTTCGATCTTGACCCACCTGCCTTTTTCGAGGTCTTTGTAGTTCGCGAAGAAGTGCTCGATCTGCTGGATCAGCAGTGGTGGCAGGTCGGTGTATTCCTTCACATCGACGTACAGTTGCGACAGTTTGTCGTGGGGTACTGCGATGACTTTGGCATCGCCGCCGCCGTCGTCGGTCATGTTCAGAATGCCGACTGGACGGGCGCGGATGACCGAGCCTGGAGCCACTGGGTAAGGGGTTACGACCAGCACGTCGAGGGGGTCGCCGTCGTCGGCCAGGGTATTGGGGATGTAACCGTAGTTGGCCGGGTAGAACATCGGGGTGGCCATGAAACGGTCAACGAACAGGCAATCGCTGTCTTTGTCGATTTCGTATTTGATCGGGGCGTGGTTGGCCGGGATTTCGATCGCGACGTAGATGTCGTTCGGCAGGTCTTTGCCAGCCGGAATCTTGCTGTAGCTCATTGGGCGGTGCCCCCGTTAGTTGACCAGATGACTGGTCGGATTGACCAAAAAGTGGCGGCGATTATAGGCATATTCGGCCGCTGTTGCCACGCTACCAGGGTCTTGGGCTTTGCCCTAGACCTTAGTATGACGCCTGATAGACCGGATCTTCGGCCTGAAGTTGCCGCAGCCGGGCCAACGGATCCTGGCGGTAAAACGCCTTGAGCTGTTCATACACCCGAGGATAGGCCTGGTGCAGCAGATCCGGGGCGCTGAAGAAGTATTCGCTGGTGACGGCGAAGAACTCGGCGGGGTTTTCGGCGGCATAGGGATCGATGGCGGTTTCTGCGTCGGGGTTGTGGTCGAGTTGGCGGTCCAGATCATCGAATGCATGTTGCATGGCGTCGGCCCAGTCGCTGACGCGCATGTCGGCGTGGAGCGGTGGCAGGCCGTTGGCGTCGCCGTTGAGCATGTCGAGTTTGTGCGCCAGTTCGTGGATCACCAGGTTGTAACCGTCCCAGCCGCCGCTGGCCATCACGCCGTCCCAGGCCAGGATGATCGGGCCTTGGGGCCAGGCTTCGCCGCTGTGTTCGCCGTCCCACTCGTGCTCGATGCCGCTGGCGTCGCGGTAGCGCTGGGGGCTGAGGAAGTCGTCGGGGTAGAGGACGATTTCGTGGAAGCCCTGGTACCAGTTCAGGTCGCCGAGGTGCATCAGCGGCAATTGGGCCTGGGCGGCAAGCAGCAGGCGTTGTTCCTGGTGCAGTTCGACGCCGGGCAGGGCGGTGAGGTGTTTGTCGTGCAGGAACAGTACGCAGGCTTCACGCAGCCATTGGTCTTCTTCGGCGCTGATGCCGTCGAGGAAGCTCAATTGCTGGCGCACCCGTTGCCAGGTGTCCTCGGCCACGGGGTGTTTGGCGAGGGCGCGTCGGCGGCGCCAGTTGCTCAAGGACCACATGGAGCGATCAGCGCGTTTCGGCTTTTGAGCCGCGCTGGCTCATCTTGCTGCGCACCAGGCCAATGATCATCGGCAGCAACGACAGCAGGATGATGCCCACCACCAGCAGCGACAGGTTTTGCTTGATGAAGGGCACGTTGCCGAAGAAGTAGCCGAGGGTCACCAGGCCGCCAACCCATAGGATGGTGCCCAGGACGCTGAAGCCGAAGAAACGTAGGTAGTTCATCTTTCCGACGCCGGCGACGAAGGGCGCGAAGGTGCGGATGATCGGCAGGAAGCGCGCCAGGGTCACGGTTTTGCCGCCGTGTTTATCGTAGAAATCGTGGGTCTGCTGCAGGTAGTCGCGGCGGAAGATTTTCGAGTTGGGGTTGCTGAACAGTTTTTCGCCAGCGGTACGGCCGATGAGGTAGTTGGTGCTGTCGCCGAGGATGGCCGCGAGCATCAACAGGCCCCCCAGCAGTACCGGGTCCATGGCGCCACCAGCGGCTACGGCGCCGGCGATGAACAACAGGGAGTCGCCCGGCAGGAACGGCATGACCACCAGGCCGGTTTCACAGAAGATCACCAGGAACAGGATGGCGTAGATCCACGTCCCGTAGTTGGTCACCAGCATGTCGAGGTAGACGTCGAGATGCAGGATGAGGTCGAGGGGGTTGAAATCCATGCGTAACACCTTGGTGGCGGCCCGACTCGGCGGGGCTGGTGGGTCTGGCTTTGAGTATGGGCTACAGGGTGTGTAGCTTTTTCTTACAAGCAGGGAAGAGCGGCATTATACGGTGGGGATTGTGAAGCGCGTGTTGAGTTTGTAGCGGGGGATTTCCAAGGGGACTGGCTGGATGAGGCGTGGCTCGGACCGATTTTGTGGCGAGGGAGCTTGCTCCCGCTGGACCGCGTAGCGGTCCCAAAGCAGGCAGCTCGGTCGGCCTGATGTACCGCGTGCTCAGGTTTTGGGGCTGCTGCGCAGCCCAGCGGGAGCAAGCTCCCTCGCCACGAGGGTTTCACTCAGTCACAAGGTTTCATCTGGCCACAGAGGCTTCATCTAGCCGCAGGGGTCAAAGCCCTTCACTGATCGGCAGCACGTAGTTCTTGAACTCGGAGTCTTCCTTGAAGCCGATCGACTCGTAGGTTTTCTGCGCGACGTCGTTGTTGCTGCTGGTGGAGACGCGCATGCGGACGGCGTTGGTTTCCTTGGCCATTTTTTTTGCGGTGCGGATCAGGTTGTCGGCGACGAGTTGGCGGCGGGCGTCTTCGGCGACGTAGATGTCGTTGAGGATCCAAACGCGCTTGAGCGACAGCGACGAGAAGCTGGGGTAGAGCTGGCAGAAACCGAGCAACTTGCTGTCGTCGTCATCCGGCAGGGCCAGGTAGATCACCGACTCCTTGCGGCGCAGGCGTTTTTCCAGGAAGGCCCGGGACGAGTCCGGAAAAGGCAGCGAGCCGTAGAACTCCCGGTATTTGACGAACAATGGGGTCAGCAGGTCCAGGTGTTCCAGCGTCGCTTGGATAATCCGCATGGTAGGTCTCGTCTGCAAAGGTCGACATCAAGTCTGACAACAACGGCGGACTGCCGTGCCCAGATGCTGCCTGAAAGCGGATCAAAAGCGCAATTGCATGACAGGTTCAGCTTGGGGGCGGCGCCAGTAGGAAATTACCTTTCATATCGGCACCGTTTTCCGCCTCTAAAGTGTTTACCTGGGCTTCGTCCTTCAGATTGACCCCCGAGAGCTGTCGGCGACAGGCCTCGCGCATCAGATAGATCAGGCGATGGGCCGCCATGCCATAGTTCAGGCCTTCGAGGCGCACGTTGGAGATGCAGTTGCGATACGCATCGGTCAGGCCGACCTTGGGGGCGTAGGTAAAATACAGCCCCAGGCTGTCGGGGGAGCTGAGGCCGGGGCGTTCACCGATCAGGATCACCGACATTTTTGCGCCGAGCCGCTGCGCCACTTCATCGGCCACCGCGACGCGGCCCTGTTCCACCAAAACGATGGGCGACACAGACCAGCCTTCGGCGGCGATCTGTTCTTCCAGGCGCGCCAGGAACGGCAGCGTATGGCGATGTACCGCCAGCGCTGACAGCCCGTCAGCCACCACAATGACCAAGTCCACACCGCCGGGATGGGCGGCGGCGTAGTCCTGAAGGATTTGCGCGGAGGCGTCGTCGAGCCGTCGACCCAGATCCGGGCGTTGTAGATAGCTATTGCGGTCGCTGGCTGCGCTGTGGAGCAACAGGCTTTCACGGCCACGCTCAGTCAGTTGTGCGCGGATGCCCTGGTGATCGAACGCCAGGTGCACCGCATCGCGGGCCTGGGCGTGGGCGAATTGGAAGTCCAGTTGCGCCGAGGTGGGCAGGCTGGTGCCGGTGCGGCCCAGGGCGATGCGCGCCGGGGTGAGGTTGCGCAGGTTCAGCCAAGGGTTTTGCGAGTCGACGGGGTTTTTATCCATGGGCAGGTCTCTTATCCCAAATGCGCGAGGGCGTGACGAAACGCCGGTGGCAGGTTGTCGCCGAACCGCACCCGGCCATCGGCCTGAGTGAAGATGCCCATGTTCGCCAGCCAGGTTTCGAATTCCGGCGCGGGCTTGAGGCCCAGGGTCTGGCGGGCATAGAGGGCGTCGTGGAACGAGGTGGTCTGGTAGTTGAGCATGATGTCGTCGGAGCCGGGGATGCCCATGATGAAGTTGATCCCGGCCACGCCCAGCAGGGTCAGCAGGGTGTCCATGTCGTCCTGGTCGGCTTCGGCGTGGTTGGTGTAGCAGATGTCGCAGCCCATCGGCACGCCGAGCAGCTTGCCGCAGAAGTGGTCTTCGAGGCCGGCGCGGATGATTTGTTTGCCGTTGTAGAGGTATTCCGGACCGATGAAGCCTACAACCGTGTTCACCAGGAACGGGTTGAAATGTCGCGCCACGGCGTAGGCCCGCGTCTCGCAGGTCTGTTGATCGACGCCGTGGTGGGCATTGGCCGACAGCGCGCTGCCTTGGCCGGTTTCGAAATACATCAGGTTGTTGCCCAAGGTGCCGCGATTCAGGCTGAGCCCTGCGTCGTAGCCTTCCTTCAAAATGTTCAGGCTGATGCCGAAACTGGCGTTGGCCGCTTCGGTGCCGGCGATGGACTGGAACACCAGGTCCAGGGGCACGCCCCGGTTCGCCGCTTCGATGGAGGTGGTGACGTGGGTCAGCACGCAACCTTGGGTGGGGATGTCGTAGCGCTGGATGATGGCGTCGAGCATTTCCAGCATGGCGCAGATCGAGGCGGTGCTGTCAGTGGCCGGGTTGATACCGATCATGGCGTCGCCGTTGCCGAAGAGCAGGCCGTCGAGGATGCTCGCGGCGATGCCGGCGGGTTCGTCGGTGGGGTGGTTGGGTTGCAGGCGCGTGGACAATCGCCCGCGCAGGCCGAGGGTGCCGCGAAACTTGGTCACCACGCGGATTTTCTGCGCCACCAGCACCAGGTCTTGCACGCGCATGATTTTCGACACGGCGGCGACCATTTCCGGCGTCAGGCCAGGAGCCAGTGCCCGCAGGCTCTGTTCGTCGGCGGCTTCGCTGAGCAGCCAATCGCGAAAACCGCCGACCGTGAGGTGGCTGACGACGGCAAAAGCTTGTTTGTCGTGAGTGTCGACGATCAAACGGGTGACTTCGTCGGCCTCGTAAGGAATCAGCATTTCTTGCAGGAAATGGCTGAGGGGCAAGTCAGCCAGGGCCATTTGCGCGGCCACGCGCTCGCCATCGTTGAGCGCGGCGATCTCGGCCAGGAAATCCCCGGAACGCGCCGGGCTGGCCTTGGCCATCAGGTCTTTGAGGCTGTCGAAGCGGTAGGTCTGGGCGCCGACCGTGTGTGCAAAACTGGCCATACAGGTTCTCCGTGACGGCGCCGCTGGGCGGCGCCGTGTTTTTCGGCACGTTACGGCTTAGTGCAAGGCTTCTTCGGCTTTTTGAATGGCCGCGAATTCCTCTTCGGGCGTGCCTGCGACCAAGTGATGCCGACTGTAGAAAGCAAAGTAAGCAATTAACACTCCATAGATGATCGCGGCGCCGATCACCACCCGAGGATCGACCAGGAAGCCCGCCACCACGGCGATACACGCCAGCACCAGCGCCACGCCCGAGGTGAAGATGCCGCCCGGCGTGCGGTATGGCCGGTCCATTTTGGGGCGACGGATGCGCAGGGTGATGTGCGCGGCCATCATCAGCACGTAGGAAATGGTCGCGCCGAACACCGCCACCAGAATCAGCAGGTCGCCCTGGCCGGTCAAGGACAGGCCGAAACCGATGATGCCGGGGATGACCAACGCCAGGACCGGCGCTTTGCTTTTATTGGTTTCCGAGAGTTTGCGCGGCAGGTAGCCGGCGCGGGACAGCGCGAATATCTGCCGCGAGTAGGCGTAGATGATCGAGAAGAAACTGGCGATCAAACCGGCCAGGCCGACCAGGTTGACGAAGTTGCCCATCCAGGTCGAGCCGCCGTAGGCCTTGGCCAGGGCTTCCACCAGTGGGTTGCCCGACGCCATCAACGCGTTGGAGCCCGCGCCGCCCGGGCCGATCACCAGAATCAGCAGGGCAAAGGCCACCAGCACCAGCATCGCGCCGATCAGGCCGCGCGGCAGGTCGCGCTTGGGGTTCTTGGTTTCTTCAGCGGCCAGCGGCACGCCTTCCACGGCGAGGAAAAACCAGATCGCATAAGGGATGGCCGCCCAGACGCCGACGTAGCCGAACGGCAGGAACGAACTGGCCCCAGCGGCCTCGGTGACCGGAATGTCCAGCAGGTTGGCGACGTTGAAGTGCGGCACCATCGCCACCAGGAAAACCCCCAGTGCCAGGGCGGCGACGGCGGTGATGATGAACATCAGCTTGAGGGCTTCTCCGACGCCGAAAATGTGGATGGCAATGAAGATGATGTAGAACGCCAGGTAGATCATCCAGCCGCCAATGCCGAACAGCGACTGGCAATAGGCGCCGATGAACACGGCAATCGCCGCCGGGGCAATGGCGTATTCGATCAGGATCGCGGTTCCCGTGAGGAATCCGCCCCAAGGCCCGAATGCGCTGCGGGCAAAACCGTAGCCGCCGCCGGCGGTGGGGATCATCGAAGACAGCTCGGCGAGGGAAAAACACATGCACAGGTACATCGCGGCCATCAGCAGCGTGGCGAGGAACATCCCACCCCAGCCGCCCTGGGCCAGGCCGAAGTTCCAGCCAGCGTAGTCGCCGGAAATGACATAGGCCACGCCCAGGCCCACCAGCAGGACCCAGCCCGCCGCGCCTTTCTTCAGTTCACGTTGTTGGAAATATTCGGAGCCGACTTTTTCGAAATCGACCGAGGACGTTGCCGGTTGCGGGGTTGCATGATCGCTTGGCATAAGGGTTCACCTGTTTTTATTTTTTTTGGCCCTGTGAAGCGGGCTTGCTCATGACGCGTGATTCAGTTGTAGCTGTGCTGGATGTGCCGCCGCCATCGCGAGCAAGCTCGCTCCCACAGTGGATCGGTTCCAACCCTGAAGAAGAGTTATCCACAAATCCCTGTGGGAGCGAGCCTGCTCGCGAAGGCAATCTAAAGGGCGAAGCAGGGTTGCCTGCCTCGCCCTATTTTACTTAGAAGAACCCCAGCGGATTGATGTCGTAGCTCACCAGCAGATTCTTGGTCTGCTGGTAGTGGTCGAGCATCATCTTGTGCGTCTCGCGCCCGACGCCGGACTTCTTGTAGCCACCGAACGCGGCGTGGGCCGGGTACAGGTGGTAGCAGTTGGTCCAGACGCGACCGGCCTTGATCGCCCGGCCCATGCGGTAGGCGCGGTTGATGTCGCGGGTCCAGAGGCCCGCGCCGAGGCCGAACTCGGTGTCGTTGGCGATGGCCAGGGCTTCGGCTTCGTCCTTGAAGGTGGTGATGCTCACCACCGGGCCGAAGATTTCTTCTTGGAAGACGCGCATCTTGTTGGTGCCCTTGAGCAGGGTCGGCTGGATGTAATAACCGCTGGAAAGGTTGCCTTCGAGTTTCTCCACCTGGCCGCCGGTCAACAGTTGCGCGCCTTCGCCCTTGGCGATTTCCAAGTACGAAAGAATCTTGTCGAATTGCTGCTCGGATGCCTGGGCGCCGACCATGGTGTCGGTGTCCAGCGGGTCGCCGCGCTTGATCTGCTCGATTTTCTTCATCACCACTTGCATGAATTCGTCGTAGATCGACTCCTGCACCAAGGCGCGGGATGGGCAGGTGCAGACTTCGCCCTGGTTGAAGAACGCCAACACCAGGCCTTCGGCGGCTTTTTCGATGAAGCTTGGCTCGGCCTGCATGATGTCTTCGAAGAAGATATTCGGCGACTTGCCGCCCAGTTCCACGGTGGACGGGATGATGTTCTCGGCGGCGCATTTCATGATGTGCGAGCCCACCGGGGTGGAACCGGTGAAGGCGATTTTGGCGATGCGCTTGCTGGTGGCGAGGGCTTCACCGGCTTCCTTGCCGAAACCTTGCACCACGTTCAGCACGCCCGGTGGCAGCAGGTCGCCGATCAGTTCCATCAGCACGCAGATGCCCAGCGGGGTTTGCTCGGCCGGCTTGAGTACCACACAGTTGCCGGCGGCCAGAGCCGGGGCGAGTTTCCAGGCGGCCATCAGCAGCGGGAAGTTCCACGGGATGATCTGCCCGACCACGCCCAATGGTTCATGGATGTGATAGGCCACGGTGTTGCCGTCGATCTCGGCGGCGCTGCCTTCCTGGGCTCGCAGGCAACCGGCGAAGTAGCGGAAGTGGTCGGCTGCCAATGGGATGTCGGCGTTGAGTGTTTCACGCACGGCCTTGCCGTTGTCCCAGGATTCGGTGATCGCCAGGGTTTCGAGGTTCGCTTCGATGCGGTCGGCGATTTTCAGCAGGATCAGCGAACGGGCCTGGACCGACGTAGCGCCCCAGGCATCAGCGGCGGCGTGAGCGGCATCCAGGGCTTTGTCGATGTCTTCGGCCGTGGAGCGCGGGAATTCGGCAATGGGCTGGCCATTGACCGGCGAAGTGTTGGTGAAGTACTGACCTTTGACAGGCGCGACGAACTCGCCGCCGATGTAGTTACCGTATTTGGCCTTGAACGAAACGATAGCGCCTTCAGTACCGGGGTGAGCGTAACGCATGATGAGTTCTCCTTGGCTTTTGTGCTTATTAGGGAGCCGCGCAAATTCGCGCTGGTACTTAAGCCTAGAGCAAAGGTTGGGCCATTGCCTTGCAGGGCCCGGAAATCAAGACTTTGGGAGGAATTCGTCAGACAAACGGAGGGGCTGTGTCACGGTTGCGATACGCAGGGTGTGACAGTTTGTGCCATGGCTGAGACAGTCTGTGACCGGCAGGTCGCGCCAGCATTGCAAAGGTCGGTGGGCTGGAGGATGCTGGCTTCGACGGCGAGGCCATGGGCGGACCGCTTATGTGGCGAGGGAGCTTGCTCCCGCTGGATCGCGAAGCGGTCCCCCAAAGCCAACTCGGTCAACCTGATGCACCGCGTGCTCAGGTTTTGGGGCCGCTGCGCAGCCCAGCGGGAGCAAGCTCCCTCGCCACGGGGCAATGTGTCTGCAGGTCCAAAAAGGTCCTTCGGGGAGAACAATAAGAAATGCACAGCAACCATTTGAGTCGCCATGCCCAGCAAGTCTTGACGGTCACCCAGGGCAAGGCCCATTTGCAGGGGCCTGGCAGCGATCCGTCGATTGCCCGTTCCTGGCTGCGCTGCCTTGAGGACTATCACCTCGACCCGGCGCAGAACCTGGCGCCGACGGTGCTTGAACATGGCCGCGTGCTGGAAAGCCGCGAGCGTTTGCAGCAAGTGCTGCATATCGCCGGCACGGAAATGACCAGCCTGCATCAGCAACTCTCCGGCGCCGGCCACGCTGTGCTGCTCACCGACGCTCGGGGCGTGATCCTCAACTGCGTCACTGCCCCCAGCGAGCGAAAAATTTTCGAGCGGGCCGGCCTTTGGCTGGGCGCCGACTGGAGCGAAGCCTGCGAAGGCACCAACGGCATCGGCACCTGCCTGGTGGAACGCCAAGCCCTGACCATCCACCAGGAAGAACATTTTCGCGGCCGTCACACCGGCTTGACCTGCTCGGCGAGCCCGGTGTTCGACCCTCATGGCGAACTGCTGGCGGTGCTCGATGTGTCCTCGGCCCGGCCAGACGTGTCGCGCCAGAGCCAGTTCCACACGATGGCCCTGGTCAATCTCTCGGCGAAGATGATCGAGAGCTGTTATTTCCTGCGTTGCTTCGACAATCAATGGTTGCTGCGCTTCCACTTGCAGGCCGAGTCCGTGGGGCTGTTCAGCGAAGGGCTGATGGCGTTCGACGGCGAAGGGCGGATCTGCGCGGTGAACCAGAGCGCGCTGAACTTGCTCGGGCACATTCGTGGCGGCTTGCTTGGTCAGCGGGTCGAAGACTTTTTTGATTGTTCCCTGGATGAGCTGATGGGCCGGGCCAGTGCCCAGGCCAGCGCCAGTTGGCCGTTGCGCACCCGTGACGGCCGACATCTGTTTGCCGTGTTGCGCGGCCAGCCGCGTAGCGTCCCGGCCCCGGTCGCGCCGGCCCTCAAAGTCATCGAGTCGGCACGTCTGCCGGGGATCTGCCTGGGGGATGCGGCGTTGCAGGAACATTTTCGCAAGGCACTGCGGGTCTACGAACGCGATGTGCCGCTGCTGATCCACGGCGAGACCGGCTCCGGCAAGGAGGCGTTTGCCAAGGCTGTGCACCATGCCAGCCAGCGCGCCGAGAAAAACATCGTCGCCCTCAACTGCGCCGCGATTCCAGAAAGCCTGATCGAAAGCGAGCTGTTCGGTTATCGCGGCGGCAGCTTCACCGGCGCGAGAAAAGAGGGCATGCGCGGCAAGTTGCAACAGGCCGACGGCGGCACGCTGTTTCTCGATGAAATCGGCGACATGCCGCTGGCCTTGCAGACTCGCTTGCTGCGGGTGCTGGAAGATCGCCTCGTGGTGCCCATTGGCGGCGAACCCGAGGCGGTGAACGTACGCATCATCAGCGCCACTCACCGGCAATTGCTCGACCGGGTGCGCGATGGCAGTTTTCGCGAGGATCTGTATTACCGCCTCAATGGCTTGGAAATCCCGTTGCCGGCGTTGCGTGAGCGCAGTGACAAATCTCAGCTGCTGGATTTCCTGTTGGCTGAAGAGAGCGGCGCCGAGACGGTGTTTATCGACGAGCCGGCGCGCCAGGCGTTGCTGGGCTTCGATTGGCCGGGCAACGTCCGGCAGCTGCGCAATGTGCTGCGTACCCTCGCTGCGTTATGCGACGGCGGGCGGATTGGTTTGGAAGACTTGCCGGCGATGATCCGCCAATGCCCGGTGGAGCAGGTAGAAGCCCCGACAGAACACCCGCTGGAAGATGCCGAGCGGCTGGCGTTGCTCGATGCGCTAGAGCGCCAGCGCTGGCATATGACCCACACAGCTGAACAGCTGGGGATCAGCCGCAATACCCTCTACCGCAAACTGCGCAAGCACGCGATTGCCCGATAACCGCGTCGCGGCCCTTCGCGAGCAGGCTCGCTCCCACGGTGGATCTCGGTGAAGGCTAAACACAAGGTGCGATTTTCCCCTCCCTACGCTAACCTGCGGCCATGTTTACGAGGTCGACTATGCACATCCATATTCTCGGTATTTGCGGCACTTTCATGGGTTCGATGGCGGTTTTGGCGAAGGAATTAGGCCATCACGTGACGGGTTCCGACGCCAACGTCTATCCGCCCATGAGCACTCAGCTGGAAGCCCAGGGCATCGAGTTGACCCAGGGCTATGACCCGGCACAGCTGGACCCGGCGCCGGACCTGGTGGTCATCGGCAATGCCATGTCCCGTGGCAACCCGGCGGTGGAGTACGTGCTCAACAAAGGCCTGCCGTACGTGTCCGGGCCGCAATGGCTGGCCGACCATGTGCTGCAGGGTCGTTGGGTCCTGGCCGTGGCCGGCACCCACGGCAAGACCACCACCAGCAGCATGCTCGCCTGGGTGCTGGAGCACGCGGGCATGAGCCCGGGCTTCTTGATAGGTGGCGTGCCGCAGAATTTCTCGGTGTCGGCGCGCCTGGGTGGCACGCCGTTCTTCGTGATCGAGGCCGATGAGTACGACAGCGCATTTTTCGACAAGCGCTCGAAGTTCGTCCACTACCGTCCACGCACGGCGATCCTTAATAACCTCGAGTTCGATCATGCGGACATCTTCCCCGATTTGCCGGCCATTGAGCGGCAATTCCACCACTTAGTGCGCACCATCCCCAGCGAAGGCCTGGTGATCCACCCGACTACCGAGCCGGCGTTGCAGCGCGTCATTGAAATGGGCTGCTGGACGCCGGTGCAAACCACCGGTGCGGGCGGTCAGTGGCAGGTCAAGCTGCTCAAGGATGACGGCTCTGAGTTTGAAGTGATGTTCGAAGGCCAGCCCCAAGGCGTGGTCGAGTGGGACATGACCGGCCAGCACAACGTCGCCAATGCCCTGGCGACCCTGGCGGCGGCCCGGCATGTCGGCGTGGTGCCGTCCATGGGCATCGCCGCGTTGAGCGCGTTCAAAAGCGTGAAACGGCGGATGGAAAAGGTTGCCGAAGTCCGCGGCATCACCATTTACGACGACTTCGCCCACCACCCGACGGCTATTGCCACCACCCTCGATGGCTTGCGCAAGCGCATCGGTGATGCGCCGTTGATCGCTATCATCGAGCCGCGCTCCAATTCCATGAAGCTCGGTGCCCACCGCGACGGCTTGCCGGAAAGCGTGGTCGATGCCGACCAGGTGATCTGGTATGCGCCGGCCAACCTGGGTTGGGATCTGGCCGCCACCGCCGCGCTGTGTACGGTGCCGTCGATTGTCAGCGATTCCTTGGAAGGCATCATCGAACGCGTCAAAAGCCAGGCCCAGCCCGGTACCCACGTGGTGATCATGAGCAATGGCGGCTTCGGCGGCCTGCACGGCAAACTGGCCGAGGCGCTGAAATGAACACTCGCTTGCAGGGCAATGGCCCGGAACGCATCACGCTGGCGATGACTGGTGCGTCCGGCGCCCAGTACGGCTTGCGCTTGCTCGATTGCCTGGTGCGCGAAGACCGCGAAGTGCATTTCCTCATCTCCAAGGCCGCGCAACTGGTGATGGCCACCGAGACCGACGTGACCTTGCCACCCAAGACCCAGATGATGCAGGCCTTCCTCACCGAGTACACCGGAGCGGCGGCGGGGCAGATTCGTGTGTATGGCAAGGAAGACTGGATGTCGCCGGTGGCCTCCGGCTCCGGCGCGCCAGCGGCGATGGTGGTGGTGCCGTGTTCCACCGGGACGCTGTCGGCGATTGCCACCGGTGCCTGCAACAACCTGATCGAACGGGCGGCGGACGTCACGCTCAAGGAGCGTCGCCAGTTGATCCTGGTGCCCCGGGAAGCGCCGTATTCGAGCATTCACCTGGAGCACATGCTCAAGCTGTCGAACATGGGCGTGACCATTTTGCCGGCCTCGCCGGGTTTCTATCATCAGCCACAGACCATCGATGACCTGATCGATTTCGTGGTCGCCCGGATCCTCAACCTGATGAACATTCCCCAAGACATGCTGCCACGTTGGGGCGAGCATCATTTGAGCAGCGATGAATAAGCTGCTGGCGGTGTTGCTGGCGTTGCAACTGACCGGTTGCGCCACCGCCCGCACCCTCGACGCCGCCAAGCCGGGTGCGCCGGTGGTGTACGCCGGGACGCGCCTGGATCTTTATGCGCTGAACGGCGGTTGCTGCGCCAAGGACCGCTTTGGCGCTGAGGCGCCGAGCTATCCGGGCCTCGATCTGCCTGGGAGCGCGTTGCTCGATACTTTGTTGTTGCCGTTGTCGTTGTTTACGGCGTTGGGTGTGGGGTTCCAGGCGACTGGGGGGTTGTAGCAAGCAATTGCCTCACAACCTGTGGCGAGGGCGCTTGCTCCCGCTGGGCTGCGGAGAAGCCCCCAGCTTTTTCCCCTGAGATCCAAGGCGACTGCTGCGCAGTCGAGCGGGAGCAAGCTCCCTCGCCACTATGCATCCACGCAGGCGCTACAGAATCATTTCCCAAGCCTGCGCAACTCATCCGACTCCACCACCCGCACCCCATCCTGCTCTTCCAGCGCCAGACGCCACATGGCCCGGGCCAGTTGGCAGGCTTCGATACCGTGGTACTTGCCGGGAATCAGCTTGGACAACGGCCCGGCCAGTTGCTCGGCCAGGCGCGGTTCAACCCGCTCGCCGAGCAGCAGGGAAGGGCGGCAGATGGTCAGTTGCGGCCAATCCTGGGCCTTGAGGGCCGCCTCCATTTCGCCTTTGACCCGGTTGTAGAAGATCGACGACTTCGCGTCGGCATTCAACGCACTGATCACGATGAGATGCCGCGCGCCCAGCTCCCGGGCGCGTTTGGCGAAGGCCACCACCAGGTCCAGGTCCACGGCGCGAAACGCCTGTTCGGAGCCGGCTTTCTTGATGGTGGTGCCGAGGCAGCAGAAGGCGATGTCGACCGGGCCTTCGAGCCGTTGCAGCAACTCGGCCGGTTCCCCAACCGGATTTTCCAAGTGCGGATGCTCGGCCAGTGGCCGGCGGGAAGGCGCCAGTACCCGGGTGATGGTCGGCTCATTGAGCAGCCGATCCAACAGATGTTCCCCGGTCAATCCGGTCGCGCCGGCGAGCAAAACATGCTGAGGCGTCAAGTACATAGTGTCTCCCCCTTGATACGGTTCAGCTTAGTTGCTCTTTTTGCCCTCGTCGTTCAATGCAGCACTTCGCAATGCTTTTCGCGCTTGTTGCTTGCGCAGCAATTGCCAGTGGGACAGCACCGTCCTCGGCGCCCAGATCTGCGGTTCCGAGGCTTCGAAATTGTCCGCCTGCTCGCGTTCGGCAACGATGCCCTTGGCGCGCTTGAACGCTTGCTCCAGGTCGTCGGTCTGGTTCAGCGCCTGGGCGAACAGGGCGTCGCCGAAATAAGTGAAGTTGGCCTCCTCGGAGCAGCCGAATGACACCCGGTCGGCCCGGGACGCGGTCATGATCAACGTGCGTTCATCCTTGAGCGCCGGAATGAACCCACCGGAATAACAGGCCGAGATCACCACGATCTTGTCGCGATGCTTGAGCGGCGCCAGGACAACGGCCAATTCGTCGGCGGGCAGGTCGGCCAGTTCCATGCGAGGTTGGTCGAGCACCAGTTCGTGCTCGCTGGTGCCGTGGCTGGTCAGGTAGATGAATATCAGGTCTTCCGGGCCGCTGCGCTCGGCCAAAGTGACGGCGGCGCGGCGCAGGCTTTCGCGGCTGGCCATGGGCCGGTCGCTGAGGTGATCGCGGTGGTTCACCAGGCGGATCTGGCCGGTCGCGCCGAAACGGCTGGCAAGCATATTGGCAACGTAGTCGGACTCACGCAGGAACACGCTCTGCTTGCCGTCGCCGCCCAGGGTCAGGCTGTACAGTTCCACCTCAGGCGTCGACGCGGGGATATCGGCCAGCGCTTCGTCGAGCAGGCGGCCTTGGGCCAGGATGCCGCGTTCGAGCACGTCCGGCAGCAGCTTGCCGTCGGCGTCGCGTATCCGCAGGCCGTTGGCCCAGGTGCCGCTTTGCACCGTGCCGTCGGTCAGTACCAAGGTGCCGCGCCCGTGGTAGCTGTCGCTTTCGAACTGGCCCACGTAGAAGCTGCCGTCGGGTAGGTTGAGGCGGCCCTCGCCAGTGAAGCGCCATTCGTTGAACTGGCCGAGATAATGACTGCCGTCCGCGCCAATCAGTTCGCCTTTGCCGGTCAGCGCGCCGTCCTTGAACTGGCCGATCCAGACATCGCCGTCGGCATTTTCATAACGCCCCCGACCGTTGAGTTGGTTGTTGCGGAAACCGCCGATGTAAACGTCGCCTTCGGCACTGTTGAACGTGCCCTTGCCCTGGAGCTGGCCGTCGACGAAATGCCCGGTGAACTGGTTGCCGCTGGCATCGAAGCGCTGGCCTTCGCCGTTGGGCTTGCCGTTGGCGAACGGGCCTTGATACTGGCTGCCATCGTCGAGTTCGAGACGCCCGAGGCCGGAGTAACGGTCGGCCTTGAATTCGCCCCGGTAGGTCATGCCGTTTTCCTTGAGCGTCCCTTCGCCGTCCCGCCGGCCTTGCTTGAAGCCGCCGGTGTAGCTGCTGGTCGGTGTGGTCAGGCTGCCCTGGCCATGGAACAGGCCTTGCTCGAATTGGCCGCGATAGACCTCGCCATTGCTGCCATGCCACTCCCCGGTGCCGTGCCACTGGCCCTTGTCGAACTGGCCGGCGTACCAGCTGCCGTTGGGGTAATCGATGCGTCCCTGGCCTTGCAACAGGCCGTCCACCAGGTCGCCGCGATAACGCCCGCCATCGGGCAGGCGTGCATCGGGAGGCAGCAGCGATTCGCCATCGCCGCAGGCTGTGAGCAGGAGGGCCAGGGTCAGGGGTACAAGTGCGCGCATAACGGGATCCAGGTAATCAGGCGACGAGTATGCCGCAGCTATGCGCGTTGACGCGATGCGAAACTGCATGAGCGGTTTCGCGACCGCGAGGGTCTACACGAAGCAGAGCGACAGTGGCTCGGCGATGTAGGCCGGTTTTTCCGAACCTTCGATTTCCAGCGTGGCGGTGGCCTTGAGCAGCCATTGGCCAGGTTTTTTCTCGGTCACGTCCACCAGATCGACCTTGAGCCGGACCTTGGAGTCGACCTTCACCGGCTGGATGAAGCGCACGCTGTCGAGCCCGTAGTTGACGACCATCTTCACACCCTCGGGCAGGATCAGGATGTCTTCCATCAATTTGGGCATCAGCGACAGCGACAGGAAACCGTGGGCGATGGTGCTGCCGAACGGGGTCTGCGCGGCCTTGACCGGGTCGACATGGATGAACTGGAAGTCGCCGGTGGCTTCGGCGAACAGGTTGATGCGGTCCTGGTCGATGGTCAGCCAGTCGGAACATCCCAGTTCCTTGCCGACATAATCCTTGAGCGCTGTAACGGGAACGTAGGGCATTGAGACTCTCCTTGGTTCATCTGTCCTGCTTTTATGGAACGGAGGTCTGCGCCCCCGAGAACCACTGTAGATCAACATGGCCGACCGGGAAGGTCATCGACCATGCTTTTTACGAATGCCGAACCATAGCGTGGGCGTGCTTATAATGCCGGCGCATTCTTTGAACACGTGTTGCGGGGGAAAGAGCGGATGTTGCTACGGGGCCTGACCTGGCTGGTGCTGTTCCAATTGCTGGGCACTGCCATCAACCATTTGTTCCTGCCGATCCTGCCGGGGCCGATCGTTGGCCTGCTGCTGATGCTGGGCTACCTGATCACTCGCGGCGAAGTCAGCGAGCCGTTGAACCTGGCCGCCAGCAGCCTGTTGCGCTACCTGCCGTTGCTGCTGGTGCCGCCGGCGGTTGGGGTGATGGTATATGCCCGGGCGATCGCCGCCGATTTCTGGGCGATTGTCGGTGCGCTGATGTTGTCGTTGGTCCTTTCGGTGGCGTTGACGGGCGTGATGATGCAGCGCCTGGCCCGGCGCCACAGTGTCGAGCCGGAGGACGCCCCATGATGTTCGATTGGCAAGGCGCCTGGACCTCGGTCATCCATCACCCGCTGTTCGGCATCGGCATTACCCTGGGCGCCTATCAATTGGTGCTGGCGGCGTTCGAGAAGACTCGCTGGGTGTTTCTTCAGCCGGTATTGATGTCGATGCTGGTGTTGATCGCCGTGCTGGTGGGCTGCGGCATCAGTTACGCCGAGTATCGCAAGAGCACCGAGATCCTGAGCATTCTGCTGGGGCCGGCAACCGTGGCCCTGGCGGTGCCGTTGTACTTGAACCTGCGGCGAATCCGCCAATTGTTCTGGCCGATTTTTACTACGCTGGTGGTAGGCGGGGTGTTCGCCACCGGTTCCGCGGTGGTGCTGGGCTGGGCGTTTGGCGCCGAGCACATGATCCTCATGACGATGGCACCCAAGTCGGTGACGTCGCCGATCGCCATGCTGGTGGCCGAGCAGATTGGCGGCGTGGCGGCCATGGCGGCGGTATTCGTGCTGATCACCGGTGTGCTGGGGGCGATCCTGGGGCCGAGTATTTTGACCCGATTGGGTGTCCACAGCCCTGAAGCGCGGGGCATGGCCCTGGGCCTGACCGCCCACGCGGTGGGCACCTCGGTGGCGTTGCAGGAAAGCGAGGAGACCGGCGCCTTCGCGGCCCTGGCGATGAGTTTGATGGGCGTGGCCACGGCGGTGCTGCTGCCGCTGGTGGTGTCGATGACTGTTTAAGGAATGGGTTATGAGCTTGCCGCTGTTCCCGTTGAACACTGTGTTGTTCCCCGGTTGCACTCTTGATCTGCAAATCTTCGAGGCGCGTTACCTCGACATGATCGGGCGCTGCATGAAAAAAGGCGAAGGTTTTGGCGTGGTGTGCATCCTCGATGGCGAGGAAGTCGGCATTGCGCCCGATGGCTACGCGCGGGTCGGGTGTGAAGCGCTGATCACCGATTTTTCCCAGCAGGAAAACGGTTTGCTGGGGATCCGCGTGCAAGGCGCACGGCGTTTCCTGGTGCACAGCACCAGCGTCCAGGCGGATCAGCTCACCGTGGCGCAGGTCGAGTGGCTGGAGGACGAGCCGGAACAACCGTTGCAAGATGAAGATGCCGACCTGGTGGCGCTGCTCAAGGCCCTCGCCGAACACCCGATGGTCGAGGCGCTGAACATGGGCACCGAAGCCAAGGGCCAACAGTCCCTCGCCAATCAGCTGGCCTATCTGCTGCCGTTCAATGAACTGGACAAGATCGACCTCCTGCAACTTGACGACCCGCAACAGCGGCTGGATGCGATCCAAGCGCTGTTGGATGAATTACAGGGCGAACTGTTTGCCTGACATCAATAGGCATACCGCAACATCGCATGCGGCAGGTGCCGCAGGGCGAAGAAGCTGAAGGCCGCCAACAGCGCCGGCAGGACCAGCCACCAGACTCTTGGCGACATGGCGCGCAGCGGTTCCTGGCGCTGGGTCAGCCACAGGACGGCGGCGCAGACGGTGGCGGCGAGCATGGCGCCGGCAACGATGTCGCTCGGCCAATGCGCCCCGAGATACACCCGCGACAGGGCGATGGCCAGGGCCGGCAATGCGCCTAGCAGCAGCCAGGTCAAGCGCAGGCGCGGCGGCTGTCCCCGGCCGGCCAGCACGGCGAGGGTCAGGAACAGCGCGAATGCGCCAGAAGCATGGCCGCTGGGCATGCTGTAGCTGGTCAACGGTTCGCTCAGGATCTCAGGGCGCACGCGGGCGAAAAACAGTTTGGAGCCGGTGTTGGCCAGGGCCGTGAGCAGCATCGTGCCCCCGGCAAAGATTGCCTGGCGCCATTGGCGTCCCAATAACAACAGTCCGGTAACCAGGGCGCTGAAGATCAGCATGTAGCGGAATTCGCCGATCAGCGTGAAGGTCACGGCGATTTCATCCAGCGTTGCGCTGCGATGTTCCTGGACCAGGGCAATCAGGCCCTGGTCGAAAGCCGTCAGGTAGCGAAAACCAGTGAACAGGCCGATCAGGATGGCCAGGCCAACACCCGCGATGATTGCCGAGGCATGACGGTGACGACGCAGGCTGCTGTTGACGCTCAGGCCGAGCATCACCGCGATGCTGCCGATGACGACGGCGGCTTGTGGCCAGAAGCCTTCGGGCAGTGGCAGGCGGAACGCCGCTCCGGTGGCCCAGCCGGGAAGCAGGTAGGCAACGGTCCAGCCTGCCGCCGCCACCACGCTGACGACCGCGAAGCGTGGGAACGGCATGTCGCACATCCCGGCCACCATCGGCAGCATCGGCCTCAGCGGGCCGATGAAACGCCCCACCAACAGGCTGGCGATACCGTAGCGCTGGAAATAGCTTTCCGCTGCGCTCATCCATTCCGGATGTTGTCGCAGCCCCGGCAGGCGCCGGATGTTCTGGTGGAAATGCCGTCCGAGAAAGTACGAAACCAGATCCCCCAGCAATCCGCCGAGAAGGCCCAGCAGTAAGGTTTCGCCCAGGGACAACGCCCCACTGCCGGCCAGCACCGCGATGGCGAACAACAACACCGTGCCCGGCACAATCAACCCGGCAATGGCCAGGCATTCAACGCAAGCGACGACAAACACCGCCACCGCCAGCCATTGTGGGTTGACGGTCAGCCAGCCGGTAATGCTATCGAGCCATTGGCCCATAAAGACAACTCCATTGAATATTGATGGGCATGCACGGCGTTGTGTTCAGGACAGCAAAACATAATCCCGGCCCTCGACCTGTCCGCGCCGCAGCGGGTTGCGGGTACACCATTGCGCGTAGGCGGCATCGACGAAGCGGTAGGGCAGGTGTTCGTCTCGTCCCAGTGGAATGCCCAGGCGAGTGGTCTGGATCACATTCACCGTCGGCACGCCCACATCTTCCACCAGCAGCCGTTCAGGGTCGAAGCGTTTGGCGTCCCAGTCCGGCACTTTCAGGCCCAGGGCCTTGCACAGCAAGGTCTGGCCGGCACACAGCTTTTGTGGCGCGCGTGGTCGGCCTTGGGCGTCGGGGTTGTTGAGGAGCATCCGCGCCAGGCTGTCCGGGCCGCTGATGGCATCCACCCAGGGATACGCAGACTTGATCAACACCGCATTACCCGGGCCTTGCGCACTGAAATTCAGAGAATCGCCGCCCCGGGCGTAATACATATAGATGTGGCCGCCATCGAGAAACAACGCCCTGCGCTTTTCCGTGTAGCCCAGGGAGGCGTGGCTGCCTTTCTCGGCGAAGTAATAGGCTTCGGTCTCGATGATCCGCGCACTGAGCCACAGGCTGCCGACCTTGTGCCGAATGACCTTGCCCAGCAGGTCCCGGGCGAGCACCTGGGCGTCGCGATCAAAAAAAGCGTGTGGCAAAGCGATGGGTACGGAAGGCGATTCGGTCATGTCGATGGACGAAGTAAGGCCAAAAGTAGCGCGATGATAACAATGGAAAGCTTAATTACCGCTGAACATTCACGGAAACATTCGCGTTCGATGGCTGTTTTGCGCCTCCGCCGGTCACCGCTGTGAGTCCATGCTGTTAGTCGAGGGTTACGACAGCTATAATCTGCCGCTTTCCTCTTTGCCAAGACCACACAGACCATGACTGAGTCCGTTCTTGACTACATGACCCGCCTGGGTCGCGCCGCCCGCGAAGCGTCGCGCGTCATCGGCCGTGCCAGCACCGCGCAGAAAAACCGCGCCTTGCAGGCCGCCGCCAACGCGCTGGACGCGTCTCGCGCCGAGTTGTCCGCCGCCAATGAGCTGGACCTGGCCGCTGGCCGGGCCAATGGTCTGGAGCCGGCCATGCTCGAACGCCTGGCGCTGACACCGGCGCGCATCGACGGCATGATCGTCGGTCTGCGCCAGGTCGCGGCACTGCCGGACCCGGTCGGGGCGATCCGCGACATGAGCTATCGGCCATCGGGTATCCAGGTCGGCAAGATGCGCGTGCCCCTGGGCGTGGTCGGGATCATCTACGAGTCGCGGCCGAACGTGACCATCGACGCCGCGAGCCTGTGCCTGAAGTCCGGTAACGCGACCATCCTACGTGGCGGTTCCGAGGCGATCCATTCCAACCGCGCCATTGCCGCCTGCATCCAGCGTGGCCTGGCCGAAGCCAACCTGCCGGCCGCCGTCGTGCAAGTGGTGGAAACCACCGATCGCGCCGCGGTCGGGGCGCTGATCACCATGCCCGGGTTTGTGGACGTCATCGTGCCCCGCGGCGGCAAGGGCCTGATCGAGCGCGTCAGTCGCGACGCCCGCGTGCCGGTGATCAAGCACCTGGACGGCATCTGCCATGTCTACGTCAGCGCCCACGCCGAATTGCCGAAGGCCCAGCGCATTGCCTTCAACGCCAAGACTTATCGTTATGGCATCTGCGGTGCGATGGAAACCCTGCTGGTGGACCAGGCCGTAGCCAAGGATTTCCTGCCGTCGATGGCTGCCCAGTTCCGCGAAAAAGGCGTCGAGCTGCGTGGTTGCGAGCGCACGCGGGCAATCATCGAGGCCATTGCGGCCACGGAAGAAGACTGGGATACCGAATACTTGGCGCCGATCCTGTCGATCCGCGTGGTCGATGGGCTCGACCAGGCGATCGAGCATATCAACCGTCATGGCTCCCATCACACCGACGCCATCGTCAGCGAACTCCAGGGCGAAACCCGGAGTTTCGTGGCGCAAGTGGACTCTGCTTCGGTGATGATCAACACCCCGACCTGCTTCGCCGATGGCTTTGAATACGGATTGGGTGCCGAGATCGGCATTTCTACTGATAAGCTGCACGCCCGCGGTCCGGTGGGCCTCGAAGGCCTGACCTGCGAGAAGTACATCGTGGTCGGTGACGGCCAGTTGCGCGGACAGGAGCCGGCCTGACTTGGGCGACCTCGACCCACTGGCCTCTATGACGATGCCCGTTGTGACGGCGATCGCGCCAAAGCGCATTGGTATCCTGGGTGGCACATTCGACCCGGTGCACATCGGCCATCTGCGCGGTGCGCTGGAAGTCGCCGACGGGCTGGCCCTCGATGAGTTGCGCCTGACGCCCAGCGCCCGGCCGCCTCATCGGGACACGCCGCAGGTGTCGGCCCGGGATCGCCTGGCGATGGTCGAGTGCGCGGTGGCCGGCGTGGCGCCGTTGGTGGTGGATGCCCGCGAATTGCAGCGGGACAAACCGTCCTACACCATTGATACCCTGGAGCTGATGCGTGCCGAACTGGCCACCGATGCCCAGGTTTTTCTGCTTCTGGGCTGGGACGCTTTTTGCGGCCTGCCCACTTGGCATCGCTGGGAAGAGTTGCTCCAGCATTGCCACATCCTGGTGCTGCAACGCCCGGATGCCGACAGCGAACCGCCGGATGCCTTGCGCAACCTGCTGGCGGCGCGCTCGGTGAGCGACCCGCTGGCCCTCAAGGGGCCGAGCGGACAGATTGCATTCGTCTGGCAGACGCCGCTCGCGGTATCCGCCACCCAGATCCGTCAACTGCTGGCCAGCGGTAAGTCGGTACGTTTCCTGGTGCCCGACGCGGTCCTGGCCTACATCGATGCGCACGGGCTGTACCGTGCGTCGAACTGAACAAGGCGTGCTCCGCCGACACGAATCCACGTGTACCGAGCACCCGAACACATGAGCAAAACGAGTTTTCTATGACTGACAAAGACCTGAACAAAGTTAAGCGCAAGGGCACCTTCAAGAGCGCCCCGCTGCCGGTAGAAGCACACGCCGGCGTGGCGCTGACCGGCGAAGAGCTGGTCAAGGTGGCCGTGGCGGCCCTGGAAGACGTCAAGGCCCAGGACATCCAGGTGATCGACGTTCGCGAGAAGCAGAGCATCACCGACTACATGATCATCGCCACCGGTACCTCCAATCGCCAGATCAATGCGATGCTGGAAAAAGTTCGCGAAGAAGTCAAAAAGCAAGGCGCCAAGCCGTTGGGCGAAGAAGGCAAGGGCGAAAGCGACTGGGTGCTGCTGGACATGGACGATGTCATCGTTCACATGATGACCGCGTCGGCGCGCCAGTTCTACGACCTGGAACGCCTGTGGGCAGGCGCCGAGCAGAGCCGTTCGGCCAGTGCCGCGCACCACAGCCCGGAAAACTCCCATGAGCACTTCACCAAGCTCAACAAAGACCAGCAATAAGGGATCGCTGTGCGACTGCGCCTGATCGCCGTCGGTTCTCGCATGCCCAAGTGGGTGGAAGAAGGCTGGCATGAATATGCCAAGCGTCTTCCGTCCGAGCTGGCCCTGGAACTGGTGGAAATTCCGCTCAATACCCGTGGCAAGAACGCTGACGTGGCGCGTTTCATCCGCCAGGAAGGCGAAGCCATGCTGGCCAAGGTCGGGCCGAACGAGCGGATCGTCACGCTCGAAGTCCACGGCAAGCCCTGGAGCACCGAGCAACTGGCGGTGGAGCTCGATCGCTGGCGATTGGATTCGCGCACGGTCAATTTCATGGTCGGTGGCCCGGAAGGGCTGGCGCCTGAAGTCTGTGCGCGGGCCGATCAGCGCTGGTCGTTGTCGCCCCTGACGTTGCCGCACCCACTGGTGCGGATCCTGATCGGTGAACAGTTGTACCGTGCCTGGACAGTCTTGTCCGGGCACCCTTATCACAAGTAATCCTGCCCTCATGCCTCAGCCGATCCGCATCAAGGACCACGAAAAAGACGCCCGTCTGGTGCGGGGCCGCGTCGTGTTCGGGGCTATCGCCGTGGTCACGCTGATCGGCGTGCTGATCGCGCGGCTGTATTTCCTCCAGGTCATCCAGTACGAGTATCACTCGACCCTCTCGGAGAGCAACCGCGTCCACGTACAGCCGATTCCGCCGACCCGAGGGCTGATTTTCGACCGCAATGGCGTGGTGGTGGCCGATAACCGGCCCAGCTTCAGCCTGAGCATGACCCGCGAGCGCTCTGGCGACTGGCAAAAAGTCCTCGACGTGATCGTCGAGGTACTGCAGTTGACACCTGAGGACCGGGCGATTTTCGAGAAGCGCATGCGCCAGGGCCGGCGCCCCTTCGAGCCGGTGCCGATCATGTTCGAGCTGACCGAAGAGCAGATCGCGCTGATCGCGGTGAACCAGTTCCGCCTGCCCGGCGTCGAGGTGGTGGCGCAGTTGGTGCGGCATTATCCGCAAGGGCCGCACTTTGCCCACTCGGTCGGCTACATGGGACGGATCAACGAGAAAGAGCTCAAGACCCTCGATCCGGTCAACTACAGCGGCACCCACCATATCGGCAAGACCGGTATCGAGCGTTTCTACGAGGCCGAGCTGCACGGCCAGGTGGGATACGAGGAAGTCGAGACCAACGCCCGAGGCCGGGTGTTGCGGGTGCTCAAGCGCACCGACCCGATTCCTGGCAAGGACATCGTCCTGAGCCTGGACATCAAGTTGCAGGAAGCCGCCGAAGCGGCGCTGGGCGGACGGCGTGGCGCCGTGGTCGCGTTGGACCCCAGCACCGGCGAAGTCCTGGCGATGGTCAGCCAGCCAAGCTTCGACCCGAACCTGTTCGTCACCGGCATCAGCTTCAAGGCCTACGCCGAGCTGCGCGATTCCATCGACCGGCCGCTGTTCAACCGCGTGCTGCGCGGCCTGTATCCGCCGGGGTCGACCATCAAGCCGGCCGTGGCGATCGCCGGGCTGGATGCCGGCGTGGTCACTGCATCGAGCCGGGTCTATGACCCCGGTTATTACCAACTGCCGAACTACGACCACAAGTACCGCAACTGGAACCGCACCGGTGACGGCTACGTGGACCTGGAAACGGCGATCATGCGCTCCAACGATACCTACTTCTATGACCTGGCCCACAAGCTGGGGATCGATCGGTTGTCGTCCTACATGAACAAGTTCGGTCTCGGCCAGAAAGTCTCCCTGGACATGTTCGAAGAATCGCCGGGCCTGATGCCGTCTCGGGAGTGGAAGCGCGCGACCCGCCGACAGGCCTGGTTCCCGGGCGAAACCTTGATCCTGGGGATCGGCCAGGGCTACATGCAGGCCACGCCGTTGCAACTGGCCCAGGCCACGGCTCTGGTGGCGAGCAAGGGCAAGTGGTATCGCCCGCACCTGGCCAAGACCATCGAGGGCCAGAAGCCCGTGGATCCGGACCCGGTGCCGGACATCATCCTGCGCAATCCATCGGACTGGCAGAAGGTCAACATCGGCATGCAACAGGTAATGCACGGTGCCCGGGGCACGGCGCGCAAGGCTTCCATCGGTGCGCAATACCGGATCGCCGGCAAGAGCGGGACCGCCCAGGTCGTGGCCATCAAGCAGGGTGAGAAGTACGACCGCTCCAAGGTCCAGGAGCGCCACCGCGACCACGCCTTGTTCGTCGGTTTCGCGCCGGCCGATAACCCGAAGATCGTCGTCTCGGTAATGGTCGAGAACGGTGAGTCCGGTTCTGGTGTCGCCGCGCCGGTGGTGCGCCAGGTCATGGACGCCTGGCTGCTGGATGAGCACGGCCAGCTCAAGCCCGAATTCGCAAGCCCGATCAGCGCGGAGGCTACGGCCCGTGAAGAATAATTTCGACCGCATCCTCTCCAGCGAAGATGTGATGCGCCGTCGCGCCACGTTGCTGCAGCGCATGCACATCGACGGTCCGCTGCTGATCCTGCTGCTGACACTGGCGGCCGGCAGCCTGTTCGTACTTTATTCAGCCAGCGGCAAGAATTGGGACCTGCTGGCCAAGCAGGCCACCTCGTTCGGCATCGGCCTGGTGTCGATGATCGTCATCGCCCAACTCGAACCACGCTTCATGGCGCGCTGGGTGCCACTGGCCTATGTGGTCGGCGTGGGGTTGCTGGTGGTGGTGGACATCATGGGTCATAACGCCATGGGCGCCACCCGCTGGATCAACATCCCCGGGGTGATCCGTTTCCAGCCCTCGGAATTTCTCAAGATCATCATGCCGGCGACCATTGCCTGGTACCTGGCCAAACGCTCGTTGCCGCCGCAACTCAAGCATGTATGTATCAGCCTGTTGCTGATCGGTATCCCGTTCATCCTGATCGTGCGCCAGCCGGACCTGGGCACTTCGCTGCTGATCCTGGCCGGCGGCGCGTTCGTGCTGTTCATGGGCGGGTTGCGCTGGCGCTGGATCCTCAGCGTGATCGCCGCTGCCGTGCCGGTGTCGGTGGCCATGTGGTATTTCGTGATGCACGACTACCAGAAGCAACGCGTCCTGACATTCCTCGACCCGGAAAGCGATCCGCTGGGCACCGGCTGGAACATCATCCAGTCCAAGGCCGCCATCGGTTCCGGTGGGGTGTTCGGCAAGGGTTGGCTGATGGGCACCCAGTCGCACCTGGACTTTTTGCCGGAAAGCCACACCGACTTCATCATTGCCGTGATGGGCGAGGAGTTCGGCCTGGTAGGCATCTGCGTGCTGCTGCTGATCTATCTGCTGCTGATCGGGCGAGGCCTGGTGATCACCGCCCAGGCCCAGACCCTGTTCGGCAAATTGCTTGCTGGCAGCCTGACCATGACTTTTTTTGTTTATGTTTTCGTCAACATCGGTATGGTCAGTGGCCTGTTGCCGGTCGTGGGGGTGCCGTTGCCATTCATTAGCTACGGAGGAACTTCGCTGGTGACGCTACTGTCAGCGTTTGGGGTTTTGATGTCGATTCATACGCATCGCAAATGGATCGCGCAGGTTTGAATAAGGTGAAGAGTTCAATGCAAGCAATGCGTGGCTGGTCGACGCGATATGCGCCGTGGGTCGGCCTGGTCGGCTTACTGGGCTGTGCGCCGCATGCCTTGGCGGGCGAATACGAAGGCTCGCCGCAAGTGGCCGAATTCGTCGGTGAGATGACCCGCGACTACGGGTTTGCCGGCGAGCAGCTGATGGGGGTGTTCCGCGAGGCCGAGCGCAAGCAGTCGATCCTCGATGCGATCTCCCGGCCCGCCGAGCGCGTCAAGCAGTGGAGCGAGTACCGGCCGATGTTCATCACCGAGGCGCGTATCGCCCGGGGCGTGGACTTCTGGCGTCAGCACGAGGCGGCCCTGGCTCGCGCCGAGCAGGAATATGGCGTGCCGGCCCAGGTCATCGTGTCGATCATTGGCGTTGAAACTTTCTTTGGCCGCAACACCGGCAATTTCCGGGTCATCGACGCATTGTCGACCCTGGGCTTCGATTATCCGCCGCGCGCCGAGTTCTTCCGCAAGGAGCTGCGCGAGTTTCTGCTGTTGGCCCGCGAAGAGCAGGTCGATCCGCTGACTCTCAAGGGTTCCTACGCCGGAGCCATGGGCCTGCCGCAATTCATGCCCAGCAGTTTCCGCGCCTACGCGGTGGATTTCGACGGTGATGGCCACATCAATATCTGGACCAACCCGACCGATGCGATCGGTAGCGTTGCCAGTTATTTCAAGCGCCACGGCTGGGAAGCCGGCGAGCCGGTGGTCAGCCGTGCCGACGTGCGCGGCGAGCAGGTTGACGAGGGCTTGACCGAAGGGATCGAGCCGACGAAAACCGTCGGGGAGTTGCGAGCGCTGGGCTGGTCGAGTCATGATGCGCTGCGTGACGATATGTCCGTCACCGCGATGCGCCTGGAAGGCGAGCAGGGCCCTGAATATTGGATGGGCCTGAAGAATTTCTACGCGATTACGCGTTATAACCGCAGCGTGATGTACGCCATGGCTGTATATCAACTGTCTGAAGAGCTGGTCAAAGCACGGGGCGTCAAATAATGCAGGCATTGCCTACCTATCAACCCCTGAAAGCCAGGCCCCTCAAGCTGGTGGCATTGGCGGCACTGTCGTTACTGGTTGTCAGTTGTTCGACCAGCCGCGCACCCACCCAGAAAAGCCCCAGCGTCGTGCGCGCCACCCCAGGCCTGGACATCAACCGGGCCCACAAGGACGGCGCGCCGTGGTGGGACGTGGATGTCTCGCGCATTCCCGACGCGACGCCGACCCTGCACACCGGCCCCTACAAGGCCAACCCGTATACAGTGCTGGGCAAGACCTATTTCCCGATGGCTGAATCCAAGCGCTACGTCGCCTCGGGCACGGCGTCCTGGTACGGCACCAAGTTCCACGGCCAGAACACCGCCAATGGCGAGGTCTACGATCTCTATGGCATGAGCGCGGCCCACAAGACCTTGCCACTGCCCAGTTATGTGCGGGTGACCAACCTGGACAACAACAAGACGGTGATCCTGCGTGTCAACGATCGTGGGCCGTTCTATTCCGATCGCATCATCGACTTGTCGTATGCGGCGGCGAAAAAGCTCGGTTACGCTGAAACTGGCACCGCGCGGGTAAAAGTCGAGGGCATCGATCCGCAGGAATGGTGGGCCCAGCGCGGCCGTCCGGCGCCTTTGATGCTCAACGAGCCAAAAGTAGCGCAGAATGCCGCGCCAACCGTGACGGCTTCCACCGGCACGGTCGAGCAATGGACCCCACCGCCGCAGCAGCATGCGGCGGCCGTGGTGCCCGTGCAGATCGACGCAAAAAAAAACGCTTCTGCAACAGCGTCTGGCCAGTATCTTCAAGTGGGCGCGTTCGCCAACCCGGACGCTGCAGAGCTGTTGAGATCGAAGCTGAGCTCGATGGTCAGCGCACCGGTGTTCATCAGCTCGATCGTGCGCAACCAGCAGACACTGCATCGGGTGCGCCTGGGGCCGATCGGTTCTCCGGGTGAGGTCCAGCAGGTACAGAACAGCGTGCGCCTGGCCAATCTCGGTTCGCCGAGCCTGGTCACCGCTGAATAATTGATTGAGGCCCGCTTGTGGTTTGGGCGGGTCAGGTTGTTGGCTCGATGAATAACAAAAGCCCGGCAAGGGTTGTGAGTGAGCAACTTAAGTGCGCGGCGGCCCGTTAGAAAGCTGCCTGTTTAGTATTGCCTCCGGGCAGTTTCCATTAGCGATTTCGAGAGACGGATGAACATCACCACCTTTGCCAAACGCCTTTGCCTGCTAGTCCCGCTGCTTCTCTCACCGGCCGCGTTCGCGGTCGAGATGATGCCGGCGCCGCCTCAATTGGCCGCCAAATCCTTTGTGCTCATGGATGCCAGCAGCGGCGAGGTGCTGGTGGAGAACAACGGTGACCAGCGCCTGCCACCGGCCAGCCTGACCAAGCTGATGACGGCCTACATCGCCACGCTGGAAATCCGTCGTGGCCAGATCGGTGAAAACGATCCGGTGACCGTCAGCGAGAACGCCTGGCGCACCGGCGGTTCGCGGATGTTCATCAAGGTCGGTTCGCAAGTGACCGTCAGCGACCTGCTGCACGGGATCATCATCCAGTCCGGCAACGACGCCAGCGTCGCCCTGGCCGAGCACATCGCCGGCAGCGAAGACGCATTCGCCGACATGATGAACAAGACCGTGGCCGACCTGGGCATGACCAACAGTCACTTCATGAACCCGACCGGTCTGCCGAACCCGGAGCATTATTCGTCGGCTCACGACATGGCGATCCTGGCGCGGGCCATCATTCATGAAGACCCGGCGCACTACGCCATCTATTCCCAGAAAGAGTTCTTCTGGAATGGCATCAAGCAGCCCAACCGCAACCTGCTGCTGTGGCGCGACAAGACTGTCGACGGTCTGAAGACCGGCCACACCGAGGAAGCGGGTTACTGCATGGTGTCGTCGGCCGTTCGTGACGGCATGCGCCTGATCGCCGTGGTGTTCGGCACCAACAGCGAAGTGGCCCGCGCCGCCGAGACCCAGAAGCTGCTGACCTATGGTTTCCGCTTCTTCGAAACCCAGACCTTCTACCAGAAGGGCACCGAACTGGCCCAGGCCCAGGTCTGGAAAGGCGCCACCAACCAGGTCAAGGCCGGCCTGGCCCAGGACCTGACCATGACCTTGCCTAAAGGCCAGCTCAAGAAGCTCGCCGCCAGCATGACCATGAACCCGCAACTGACCGCGCCGATCGCCAAGGGTGACGTCATCGGCAAGGTCGAAGTCAAACTGGACGACAAAGTGGTGCACAGCGCCGACCTGATCGCGCTGGATGCGGTCGAGGAAGGTGGTATTTTCCGCCGCATGTGGGATAGCATCCGTCTATTCTTCTACGGCTTGTTCAACTGATTTCAAGTGTTGACCTGCATGGCCCCGTTCCTTTCCGGCACGGGGCCATGTTCGTTACCACGGCTTGCGAGGCCGTTACGCCATGACAGACTCCGAAGTAAAGGCGCCAAAGATCGAGTTTCCTTGCGAGGACTACCCGATCAAAGTAATCGGCGACACCGGTGTGGGCTTCAAGGACAAGATCGTCGCGATCCTTGAGAAGCACGCCACCGTTGACCTCAAGACGCTGGCCGAGCGCCAGAGTACCAACGGCAAGTACACGACCATCCAGCTGCATATCATTGCCACCGGCCAGGAACAGCTCTACGACATCAACAGCGAGCTGCGAGCGACCGGTTTCGTGCACATGGTGTTGTGATGCCGGGCACGCTGGGCTTTCGCGAGCTGGGCACGATGGCTTACGAGCCGGTCTGGCATGCCATGCAACGCTTCACGAACGAACGCGGTACCACCGCCGACGATGAAGTCTGGCTGGTCGAGCACCCACCGGTGTTCACCCAGGGCCAGGCGGGCAAGGCCGAGCACTTGTTGTTGCCCGGCGACATCCCGGTGGTGAAGGTCGACCGGGGCGGGCAGGTGACTTACCATGGGCCCGGCCAACTGGTCGCCTATCTGTTGCTGGATGTGCGCAAGCTGGGATTCGGTGTACGCGAGCTGGTCACCCGCATGGAAACGTGCCTGATCGATTTGCTCGCCAGCTACGGCGTAAGCGCGGCGGCAAAGCCCGATGCGCCGGGCGTGTACGTCGACGGGGCGAAGATCGCCTCCCTTGGGCTGCGGATCCGCCATGGCTGTTCGTTTCACGGCCTGGCGTTGAACGTGGACATGAATCTTGAGCCGTTTCGACGGATTAATCCCTGTGGCTACGCAGGGCTGGCGATGACCCAGCTGCGCGATCACACAGGATCGATTGAATTTGCCGAGGTAAATGCCCGGCTGCGCGCGCAGCTCGTCAAACACCTCGACTATGCTGAGCAGACGACCCTCACGGGCGGAATCGACTGATATGACTACTGATGCAGTGCAAACCATGATCCCGACGCTGGACGTCACCGAGCGTCCGGCCCCGCGTGCCAAGGTAGAGGCCGGCGTCAAGCTGCGCGGCGCCGAGAAGGTTGCACGCATCCCGGTCAAGATCATCCCGACCACCGAATTGCCGAAGAAGCCCGACTGGATCCGCGTGCGCATCCCGGTCTCTCCGGAAGTCGACCGCATCAAGGCGCTGCTGCGCAAGCACAAGCTGCACAGCGTCTGCGAAGAAGCCTCCTGCCCGAACCTGGGCGAATGCTTCTCCGGCGGCACCGCGACGTTCATGATCATGGGCGACATCTGCACCCGTCGCTGCCCGTTCTGTGACGTCGGCCACGGCCGTCCGAAGCCATTGGACACCAACGAGCCGGAAAGCCTGGCCATCGCCATCGCTGACCTGAAGCTCAAGTACGTGGTCATCACCTCGGTGGACCGCGACGACCTGCGTGACGGCGGTGCCCAGCACTTTGCCGACTGCATCCGCGAAATCCGCAAGCTGTCGCCGAATGTCCAACTGGAAACCCTGGTGCCGGACTACCGCGGCCGCATGGACATCGCCCTGGAAATCACCGCCGCCGAGCCGCCGGATGTGTTCAACCACAACCTGGAAACCGTGCCGCGCCTGTACAAGGCCGCGCGTCCGGGTTCGGATTACCAGTGGTCGTTGACCCTGCTGCAACGCTTCAAGCAAATGATGCCGCATATTCCGACCAAGTCCGGCTTGATGCTGGGCCTGGGTGAGACCGATGAGGAAGTCATCGAAGTCATGAAGCGCATGCGTGAGCATGACATCGACATGTTGACCTTGGGGCAGTACCTGCAACCTTCGCGCAGCCACTTGCCGGTGCAGCGTTTTGTGCACCCGGATACCTTTGCCTGGTTTGCTGAGGAGGGGTACAAGATGGGCTTCAAGAATGTGGCCTCGGGGCCTTTGGTGCGTTCTTCGTATCATGCTGATGAGCAGGCCAAATTGGTCAAGGCTGAGCTTCTGGGGTCCTGATCTTTTAGCTTTGGGTGGTGTGTAGATCCGTTATTGTGTGATGGCGGCTTATGGTTCCGCCCTTACGGCGGGTTACTTTTTTCAGACGCCAAAAAAGTAACCAAAAAGGCTTTGCCCCACCACTCGGTGCCTCGCCTAGGCTCGGCATGCCTGAACGAAGGCATCGTGGTTAACGGGGCGTTTCAGATCAAAAGCAAAAGCAAAAGCGAGGCGGCCTTTAGGCCGACCTGTTTTTTGGTGAGCGCGTTTCTTCTGTGGGGGGCTTGCTTGCGATAGCGATGTGTCAGTTTGCGGTTATGCCGAATGTGCCGGCCTCATCGCGAGCAAGCTCGCTCCCACAGGAGTTTGCGGCGCATATGAATTTTGTGTCGCTCTTGCTTTGGACCTTGATCTTGATCTTGATCTTGGCGCCCCGTTAAACCACGCTGGCCGAACGCAGGCATTGCGCAGTGGGTATCCCGGCATGGATGCCGGGATAGCCGCGCTGGGCCATGGATGGCCCTTCGCGGCGGGCCCACGGAGCAATGCCGGAGTGAGGGTACGCCGAGCCTAGGCGAGGTGCCGAGTGGTGGGGCGGAGCGTTTTTGGTTACTTTTGGCGCTCTTTCCAAAAGTGACCCGCTGTAAGAGCGGAACCATAAGCCGCCGTTACCGCAGAAACGGATATTCACACGATTTAAAAATCGGAAAACCCATGGTCCACACCCTAACCCCACATCACCCCGTCCCAGCCCTCCCACCCGAAGGCCTGGTCGGCGTGATCGCCCCCGCCGGCCCCGCCCCCCTGGATACGGAGAAAGCGATCCAATGGATGCGCGCAAGGGGCCACGAACTGCGCATCTTCCCAGGCGTCTACGAAACGAACGGCTACCTCGCCGGCAGCGACGAAACACGCCTCAACGACCTCCACGCCGCCTTCGCCGATCCAGAAGTCAAAGCCATCATCTGCCTGCGCGGCGGCTACGGCACCCCGCGTCTACTCGATCGCATCGACTTCAACCTCTTGAAAGGCAACCCCAAGCCATTCGTAGGTTACAGCGACATCACAGCCCTGCACCTGGCCATCAGCCGCTACGCAGGCTTCGTCACCTTCCACGGCCCCTTGCTCAATGCCGACCTGTTGGGCGACAAGGAGCCATCGACCATTACCTCATTCTTCAGCCTGCTACGCGGGCAATTGAAGGCCGGTGACGTGTTGAGCCATCCGGCAGCGTATCCGTTGACCACAGTCGAACCGGGCATCGCCCACGGCCGTTTGCTGGGGGGCAATCTGTCGATGATTGCCGCGACCATGGGCACGCCCTACGAAATCGACGCCGAAGGGGTGATCCTGCTGGTGGAGGACGTCAACGAGCCGCTTTACCGCATCGATCGCCTGCTCACCCAGCTGCGATTGGCGGGAACCCTGGCCAAATTGCGAGGAGTGCTGTTGGGAGACGTGGCGGGTGTGGACGTCGAGGCGTTGAATCGCTTGTTCAAGCAGACCTTCGCGCCGTTGCGCATCCCGGTGTTGTCGGGTTGGCGCAGCGGGCACTGTGATCCGAACCTGACGTTGCCCATGGGGGCGCTGGTGACGCTGGATGCGGGGGAGAAGAGGCTGGTGTTGGGGCAGGATGTGGTGGTCAGTCGCTAGTTATTGAGCGTTTGCAAATCAGTCATCGCGAGCAGGCTCGCTCCCACAGGCTTTCCAAGGACCTTGTGGGAGCGAGCCTGCTCGCGATGGCGATACTCCGCCATAAGCGGCTTCAACGGCTACGCAACGCTTCCAGCAATTTGTGCGTCGGATACCCATCCGCCGGCCAGCCAAGCGACTGCTGGGCGCTGCGGATCGCCTTGCGGGTATTGGCGCCGATGATGCCGTCGGGGTTGCCAGCGTCGTAATTATGTTTGCCCAGCAGGGTCTGCAATTCGATGCGTTCGCTGCGGCTCAGGGGCAAGTCGTCCTTTGGCCATGAGCCGTCAATCAGCCCTGCGCCGCTGAAACGCTCCGACAGCAGGCTGACCGCCAATGCATAGGACGACGAGTTGTTGTATTTGAGAATTGCACGGAAGTTATCGAGCACCAGGAACGCCGGGCCGCGATAGCCCGCGGGCAACAGCAGGGCTGCCGACAAATGTTCGGAGCCGGCCGGCGGCTGGGCGCCGTTGGGCAGGCTTACACCCAGTTGCAGCCACTCGGCGACGGGCTTGCGGATCAAGCCGTCGGCCAGCGGATAGTCGAAGCCTTCCTTCAGCCGCACCTCGAACCCCCACGGCTGGCCGCGCTGCCATCCGGAGTTTTGCAAGTAATGCGCGGTCGAGGCCAGGGCGTCGGTAGAGCTGCCCCAGATGTCCCGGCGGCCGTCGCCGTCGAAGTCCACCGCATGGGTGTTGTAGGTGGTTGGAATGAACTGGGTCTGGCCCATGGCGCCGGCCCAGGAGCCGAGCATTTTTTCTGGCGTGATATCGCCCTGTTGCAGGATCTGCAGCGCGGCGATCAGTTGTGCGTGGGCAAAACCTGGGCGTCGTCCTTCATAGGCCAGGGTCGCCAAGGAGTTGATGACCGACTTGGTGCCCTGGAACTGGCCGAAATTGCTCTCCATGCCCCACACCGCCACCAACGCGGCGCGATCGACGCCATAGCGTTGCTCGATGCTTTGCAGGATATCGGCGTGCTGCTGGACCAACGCCTGGCCCTTGCGTACCCGCAGAGGCGACAACGCTCCGTCGAGGTATTCCCACACCGGCCGGGTGAATTCAGGTTGGCTGCGATCGGCCTTGATCACGCTCATGTCCGGACTGACGCCGATGAAGGCGCGGTCGAACAGGTCGGCTCGAATCCCGGCGGCCAATGCCTGCTTGCGGAACCCGGCTTGCCATTCGGCAAAGGTCTGGGTGGGCACGATGGCCAGGTCGTCCCCGGTAGGCACGACAGGCGGCACGATAGCCGGCGCTGTCACGACGGGAGCGGTCTGGAGCGGTTGGGCGTCGGCGGCGGTGGGTTTCTCTGCACAGGCCACCAGCAGGACAACGCTTGTGGCGGCAATCAATTGGCGCAAAGGCCAACCACGGGGAAGACAGAAGGGCATTCAGGGGTCCAGAAAATCAAATCAGGTGCTGACCTTAACATGCGAAAGGGCTGTAGGGCTTGTCCAGGTGTTTCATGCCGCCAGAAAGCAAGAAGCCTCCCAGTTGTCAGACTGGAAGGCTTCGCGGCGGTAGCTGCCTTTGCCCTTGGCGGGTCGTTCCTGGCGGCTGCGGAACAGGGGTTGGGCGACGATGGACTTGGCTTTGTTGGGGCCATGCCTTGATGGCTTTTTGCTCATGATTGGATCTCTCGTGGGGTGGTTGTGCGGGGGGAAATCATGGGACAGGACTGGGGTTTTGTCCAGTCCCTGCATTGCGTAGGAAATTTCAAGATGGCGAGGGGATTGTGGCTCCCTCGCCACAAAATCATGCTTGACACAGAAAATCTGTTGCTTGGAAAAGAGGTTTATTCCGCGGGTAAAGGGAGTCGTTGTCCGGCCATCAACAACGACAACCGACTGAGGCTCATCCACGGCGAGCCGGCGGCCTGGCCCTTGATCTGCGCGTCGATGCGCTGGGCCTCGAGCAGCAATTGGGCCCAGCGTGACGCGGAATAGCGTTGCAGCGCCTTGCTCATCAGCGGTTTGCGCTTGTCCCACACTGGCGGGCGAGCCTGACTGAAGGCCTTGTCCAGGGGCACCCCCTGGCTGTATTGCAGCGACAGGTTGGCCAGCAGCCGCAGCTCCCGGGCCAGGGCCCAGAGGATCACCGGAGGTTCGACGCCTTCGCCCCGCAGGCCTTCGAGCATGCGCAAGGCATGGGCGGCTTCGCCGTTGAGGATTGCGTCGGTCAGCCCGAAGACATCGAAGCGGGCGCTGTCAGCCACGGCGGCCTGCACCGTTTCCACGGTGATCTGGCCGCCCTCGGCCATCAGCTTGAGCTTTTCGACTTCCTGGGCGGCGGCCAACAGGTTGCCTTCGACCCGGGCGGCAATCAGTTCAACCGCGTCCTGGCTGGCCGATAGACCGGCCTGGGACAGGCGTTGGCGGATCCAGTTCGGCAGCTGGCTGGCATCCACCGGCCAGATCTGCACGAACTGGGTCTGTGGACCTTCGACCAGCGCCTTGCCCCATTTGGTTTTCTGCGCGCTGCCATCGAGTTTCGGCAGGCTGATGAGCAGCACCGTGTCTTCGGCCGGTCGCGAGCAATATTCGATCAGCGCGGCGGCGCCTTTGTCACCGGGTTTGCCCGAGGGCAAGCGCAGTTCCAGCAGGCGTTTTTCGGCAAACAGCGACATGCTCGCCCCTGCCAGCAGCAGCGTGCCCCAGTCGAAACTGGCGTCGGCCGCGAACACCTGGCGTTCGTCGAAGCCTTGTTGGCGAGCGGCGGAGCGGATGGCGTCGGCGGCTTCCTGGCACAGCAGCGGGTCATCGCCGCTGATGATGTAGACCGGCGCGAGGGCGCCTTGCAGGTGTTTGCCGAGTTGGGCGGGGGCCAGTTTCATAAACGCTGTTCAGGAGAGAAGGCGAGCGGGGCACCGAGGCGCCCCGCAAGGCTTATGGAGCAGGAATTTGCATAGGCGATTGTTGCGGGGTTTCCGCTTCCGCCTTGCGTGCTGCTTCCAGCGCTTCGGCTTCGGCCTTGGCCTTGGCGTCGGCGGTCTGTTGCAGCTGCTCCAACTGGGCCGGGCTCAGTTGTTGCAGCCGCAGCATCATCCGTTGTACCAGGTCGCGACGCATCTCTTCGCGTACTTCGCTGGACTCCTGGTCGGAGCCGGTGATGTTGTTGCCGTCATGCAGGTAGACCTTCTGTACTTGCAGCTTGTCGTCCAGCAGCACCAGGTTGTTTTGCCCGCGGATTTCATAGTTCAGCACGTTGTTGAGCTCGTATTCGGCCGAGCGACCGGCGCCGGCATAGCTCAGGCTGCGCTGGCTTTGCTGTTCGCGGGTCAATACCAGCTTGTACGGCGCACCGCTGTAGACTTTCACGCCGCTGTCTTCCAGCGTGTCGCGCAACGCTTTTACGGTATCGCCATAGGCGTCGCGCGCGCTGAGGTCCAGTTCGGTGATGGCCAGTTCGGTGGTGCCGGTGCCGCGCAGCTGGAAGCCGCAGGCGCTCAACAGGACCGCCAGGCCCATAACCAGCAGATTACGTTTGATCATCTTGTTGCTCCCCTTGAAACCCATGGGCCGAGCGTGCGGCCCCGCAGGTCAAATTCGGCGCCGGGCCCCTGGCCCGGACGCCCGATCCAATTAGCTTGCGACGATGTTGACCAGTTTGCCGGGCACGACGATCACTTTGCGAATCGTCAGGCCATCGACGAAGCGCAGCACGTTTTCATTGGCCCGCGCGGCGGCTTCGACTTCTTCGCGCGTGGCGGCGGCCGGCATTTCGATCTGGCCACGCAGTTTGCCGTTGACCTGGATGACCAGGGTCAGGCTGTCCTGCACCAACGCACTTTCGTCCACCAGCGGCCAGCGGGCGTCGATCACCGGGTCAGCGTGACCCAGGCGATTCCACAACTCGTGGCTGATGTGCGGGGTGATCGGCGCCAGCAACAGTGTCACCGCTTCCAGGCCTTCCTGGATCAACGCGCGATCCTGCTCGGTGCCTTGGGCGGCTTTTTCCAGTACGTTCATCAGCGTCATCACCTGGGCGATGGCGGTGTTGAATTTGTGGTTCTGGCCGACGTCATGGCTGGCCTGCTTGATGGCCAGGTGGATCGCGCGGCGAACGACTTTCTGCTCGTCGTTCAGGCTGGCGACATCCAGTTTCCCCGGCAGGCCCTGGGTGACGTGGGCCTGGGCCAGGCGCCAGACGCGCTTGAGGAAGCGGTGCGAGCCCTCGACGCCGGAGTCGGACCATTCGGCGCTCATGTCCGGTGGCGAGGCGAACATCATGAACAGGCGGCAGGTGTCCGCGCCGAACTGGTCGATCATCGACTGAGGGTCGACGCCGTTGTTCTTCGACTTGGCCATTTTCTCGGTGCCGCCGATTTCCACCGGCAGGCCGTCGGCGATCAGCTTGGCGCTGATGACCTTGGCCTTGCTGTCGCGTTCGAGTTCGACGTCGCTCGGGTTGAACCACGTGTAGGCACCGTTGGCTTCGCGACGATAGTACGTCTCGGCGATCACCATGCCCTGGGTCAGCAGGTTCTTGAACGGCTCGTTTGAACTCACCAGGCCTTCGTCACGCATCAGCTTGTGGAAGAAGCGCGCGTAGAGCAGGTGAAGAATGGCGTGTTCGATGCCGCCGATGTATTGATCCACCGGCAACCAGTGGTCAGCCGCGGATTTTTCCACCAGGCCGCCTTCAAAGTGCGGCGAGGCGTAGCGGGCGTAGTACCACGAGGACTCGACGAAGGTGTCCATGGTGTCGGTTTCACGCTTGGCCGGTGCGCCGCATTTCGGGCAGCTGCACTCGTAGAACTCGGGCATGCGCGCCAGGGGCGAACCGGCGCCGTCGGGTACGACGTCTTCCGGCAGGACCACCGGCAGCTGATCTTCCGGCACCGGTACGTCACCGCAGGTGTCGCAATGCACGATGGGGATCGGGCAACCCCAGTAGCGCTGGCGGCTGATGCCCCAGTCGCGCAGGCGGAACTGGGTGCGCGAGGCACCGAGGTTCTTCTTGATCAGGGCCACTTCGATGGCATCGAAGGCGCCAGCGAAATCCAGGCCGTCGAACTCACCGGAATTGATCAGCTCGCCGTGTTCGCCGTAGGCGTCCTGCCAAGGCGCTGGTGTCTGGTCGCCGGCGCTGGTGCGCACGACCGGCTTGACCGGCAGGTTGTATTTGTGGGCGAACTCGAAATCACGCTCGTCGTGGGCGGGCACCGCCATGACCGCGCCGTCGCCGTAGTGCATCAGCACGTAGTTGGCGACCCACACCGGCAGTTTCTCGCCGGTGAGCGGGTGCTCGACGAACAACGAAGTCGGCAGGCCTTTCTTCTCTTGGGTGGCGACGTCGGCTTCGGCGACGCTGCCGCCCTTGCATTCGGCGATGAACGCCTGCAGCTCGGGGTTGTTCCGCGCTGCCAGAGTCGCCAGCGGATGCTCGGCGGCCACGGCCACGTAAGTGGCGCCCATCAGGGTGTCCGGACGGGTGGTGAAGACCTTCAGGGTGCCGGCTTCGCCAATGGAGGCGACGTCGTAGGGGAACTGCACTTCCATGCCCCGGGACTTGCCGATCCAGTTGCGCTGCATGGTCTTGACCTGCTCGGGCCAGCCGGTCAGCTCGTCGAGGCTCTCCAGGAGTTCATCCGCGTAGGCGGTGATCTTGAAGTAGTACATCGGGATCTCGCGCTTTTCGATCAGCGCGCCGGAGCGCCAGCCGCGACCGTCGATCACTTGCTCGTTGGCCAGTACGGTCTGGTCCACCGGGTCCCAGTTCACGGTGCCGTTCTTGCGGTAGATCACGCCTTTCTCGAACAGGCGGGTGAACAGCCATTGTTCCCAGCGATAGTAGTCGGGCTTGCAGGTGGTGACTTCGCGGGACCAGTCCACCGCCAGGCCCAGGCTGCGCAGCTGGGTCTTCATGTACGCGATGTTTTCGTAGGTCCACTTTGCGGGGGCGACGTTGTTCTTCATCGCGGCGTTTTCCGCCGGCATGCCGAAGGCGTCCCAACCCATGGGTTGCAGGACGTTCTTGCCTTGCATGCGCTGGTAGCGGGAGATCACGTCGCCGATGGTGTAGTTGCGCACGTGCCCCATGTGTAGCTTGCCGCTGGGGTAAGGGAACATCGACAGGCAGTAGTACGTCTCCTTGCCTGGCTGTTCACTGACTTCAAAGGACTTTTGCTCGTCCCAGAACGACTGGGCGGCGGCTTCGATTTCACGGGGCTGGTAGTGTTCGTGCATGGCTACTTTTGTACTGAATGGGGTGGCCCAATCCTCTTCATTGCCATGCTGGACGCAGATGACGCCGAATGCGGCGTTTTCGATGCCCAGCCAAGCTGGAAGTGGAGTTACAGGAAGCGCCGTAGCATACATGACCGCGCTCCGCCGAGGGAAACCCTGATTGCTGCTCAACCATTGCCGAGCCTTTTGCCGACCATTGGCGACGACCGGGGTTCTGGGCCGTTGGTCGCGGCGTCCAGCCGGTTTGCCCAGCGAAGCTAAGCTTCTGAATGGGGAGTGAGTCTTATCTTCAATGAGGTGAGGGATGGTTGAATCACAACGAAAAGTCGCTACACCTGAGTTGTATGAAAAACTGATCGATCGCCTGGGGATGGCCTTGGACGCCGCAAGAACCGCCGGTCGCTTGCGTGATGAACGCCCGGCAGAGCTGGAACTGCGAGGCCTGAGCCCCGCAGAGTTCGAGCTGGTCAAGGCTTACCTTGAACAGGCCGGGCACCAGGCCTCAGCAAATGGGGCCCAGGCAAACAAGCGTCTCGAAGCGCCCCGATCGGCCAAGGTTGTCTGGCTCAAGGATCGGACGCCCGACAAGGATGCTGTAAAGGTCCGGTCCCTGCAGTTCAAGTAAAGGCCGGATTCACGCGTGTCGCTTTTTTTGATTCGAGGTTCTTGGAATCTGTTGTCGCTTTGCGTCAACCCACCTAGGCTTCGGGCATCTATGGAGATGCCCGATGCCGTTTCGCTATTTCATCAAACAACTTCTATTGCCGCCTGGCATTCTTTTGCTTTTGCTGGCGCTTGCCTGGTGGTGGCGTGATTCCCGGCCGCGCCTGGCCCGCGTGTGTTTTATCCTGGGGCTGGGTGGTTTCTGGCTGATGAGCCTGCCGATAGTGGTGCAGTGGAGCGCGAAGGCATTGGAGCGCGAACCGCCGCTGCTGCGCAGTGAATGGGCGACCCTGGCCCAGCGCGCCGACGCCATTGTGGTGCTGGGCTCGGGCCGCGAGCGCGGTGACCTGGCCTGGGGCACCGACCAGCCCACCGGGGTGGGCCTGGAGCGCCAGCGTTATGCGTCGCGGTTGGCCAAGGCTTCGGGCTTGCCCGTGTTGACAACCGGCGGCTTGCATTACGGCACCCCGCCCAGCGAGGCCAAGCTGATGGCTGACTCGATGCGTGAGGATTTCGGCGTCGACGTGCGCTGGCAGGAGGGCCACAGCCGCACCACGTGGGAGAACGCCCAGATGAGCGCGCAGATCCTACTGCCCGAAGGGGCGAAGCGCGTGGTGGTGGTGACCCAGGCCTGGCACATGCCAAGGGCGGTCTGGAGTTTTGAACGTTCTGGATTTGAAGTGGTGCCTGCGCCTGTCGGTTTCCTGGGTCAGGATAACGCCCGGCCGTTGGGTGGCTGGATGCCGGAATTCAAATCGGTGTGGCAATCGGGGCAGTTGATGAACGAGGCGGTGGGGTTGGTGGGGTATTGGTTGTTTTATCGCTGAATCATTGAAGTGAACGCTTATTGTGGCGAGGGAGCTTGCTCCCGCTGGGGCGCGCAGCGGCCCCAAAAAGCGGGGCCTGCTGCGCCCGAAGCGTCGGACCGGTCCAGCGGGAGCAAGCTCCCTCGCCACAGGGATGGGGGGAGCGAGTTAAACCGTCTTGGCCATCCGCCCCGCCACCAGCGCCCAACCCAAAAGCAATACACACAAAATGATCAGCGGCCACGAGCGCCATTGAAGGTACGGCGTCAGGTCGTGCATCGGCACCACTTCACCGTAGAGGATGCCGCGTTGGAACTGCGGGATCTGGACGGTGATCTGGCCGAAGGGGTTGATCAGGCCGGTCACGCCATTGTTGGTGGCGCGAATCATCCAGCGCCCGGCCTCCAGCGCGCGCATCTGGGCCATTTGCAAGTGTTGCAACGGGCCGATCGACGTACCGAACCAAGTGTCGTTGCTGATCGTCAGCAACAGATCGCTTCGCGCTGAAAGGTTGGCAGCGAATTCCGGGTAGACCACTTCGTAGCAAATGAATGGCGCGATCTGGTAACCCTTGGCCTGCAGCAATGGCTGATCAGCCGGGCCCCGGGCGAAATCCGACATTGGCAGGTCGAAAAACGCGATCAGGCCGCGCAGGATATCCTGCAATGGCACGTACTCGCCGAAGGGCACCAGCTTCTGCTTCAGGTAAGTGCCGTCGCCTTCGCCGGTCACGGTGATGCCGTTGAAATAGCGCTTCTCATGACGTACTTCCTGGCGGATCGGTACGCCGGTGATCAGTGCCGAATGCCGCTCGGCGGCGAAACTGCCCATCATGTCCAGGTAGCCCTGGGCGGACTCCTTGAGTACCGGCACGGCTGTTTCCGGCCAGACCAGCAGGTCGACGCGCTTGGACGTGAAGCTCATGTCACGGTACAGCGCCAGTTGCGCGTTGAGCTGCTCGGGGTCCCACTTCATGCTTTGTTCGATGTTGCCCTGGATGGCCGCGACACTCAGCGGCTCGCCCGAGGGGCTGGTCCAGGCATGCCCCTTGAGCGCAAAGCCGGCCGCCCAGGGGCCGATCAGCAAGGCCACACCCGCGACGACGAAGCCTTTGCGCCCGGAACGCAGCAATCGGGGCGCGTTGTACAACAGCGCGGCGGTCAGGGCCAGGGTGAAGGAGATCAGCCACATGCCACCCAGCGGTGCAAGGCCGGCCAGCGGGCCGTCGAGTTGACTGTAGCCAGAGTAAAGCCAGGGGAATCCGGTCAGGAACCAGCCCCGAAAGGCTTCCTGGCCCAGCCAGAGCGCGGCGAAGGCCAGGGCATCGGCCAACGGTGCCTCGTTGCGCCGCAGCCAGCGCGCCCAGAGCCAGGCGGGCAGGGCGAAGAACCAAGCGATCGCGGCAATGAACAGCAGCATCAAAAGCCCGGCCAGCAGCACCGAGGCGCCACCGAAGTTATGGATGCTGACGTAGATCCAACTGGTGCCGGCGCCAAACAGGCCGAAACCGAAACACCAGCCGCGCCCCAGGGCCTGGCGCGGCGAGAGCTCGCGCAGGCCAGCATAGAACAGCCCGACCGCCAGCAATGCCAGCGGCCAGATATCGAACGGCGCCAGGGCCAGGGTGGTGATCGCACCGGCCGCCACGGCCAGCAGGTTACCGGGCCAGCCGGGGCGGTTTATCCAGCGCATGTGTTTCCTTAGCGGCTCTTGCAGAGTTTAACGGGCAATGGGTGACAGGCGCAGCAGATGAATCCGGCGGCTGTCGGCATTCAGGATGCGGAAGCGCCAGGAGCCGATCTCGGTGGTTTCGTTGCGCTTGGGCAGGTGGCCGAAGGCACTCATCACCAGGCCGCCGACGGTGTCGAACTCATCGTCGGAGAATTCGCTGTCGAAGAACTCGTTGAAGTTCTCGATCGGCGTCAGGGCCTTGATCAGGAAGTCGCCGCTGGGCAAGGGCTTGATGTAGCTGTCTTCCTCGACGTCGTGCTCATCCTCGATGTCGCCGACAATCTGTTCAAGCACGTCTTCGATGGTGACCAGCCCGGCCACGCCGCCGTATTCGTCGATGACGATGGCCATGTGGTTGTGGTTGGCGCGGAATTCACGCAGCAGTACGTTCAGGCGCTTGGACTCGGGCACGAACGTGGCCGGGCGCAGCAGGTCCTTGATATTGAAACTGTCGCCGTTCTCCTGGAGGATCAGCGGCAGCAGGTCCTTGGCCAGCAGCACGCCCATGACGTCGTCATGGCTCTCGCCGACGACCGGGTAGCGCGAGTGAGCGGAGTCGACCACGGCGGGCAGGAATTCGCGGGGAGTCTGGGTCGCCTTGATGCTGATCATCTGCGAGCGCGGGACCATGATGTCCCGAACTTGCAGGTCAGCCACCTGGATGGCGCCTTCGACGATGGCCAGCGCTTCGCTGTCCAGCAATTTGTTCTGGTGTGCATCGCGCAGCAGCTCCAACAGCTCCTGGCGGTTTTTCGGCTCATGGGCAAAAGCCTGGGTGAGCTTGCCCAGCCATGACTTCTGCCCGTTGGTCGATCGATCTTCGCTCATAGCGATTACTCTGAATCCTTTGTCGTTACAGGTTGATGTTTCAGTGTTCGTCGCCGGCATACGGGTCGGGATGACCCAGCTCGGCAAGCAACGTTCGTTCCAGCGCTTCCATTTCCTCGGCTTCGTCCTCTTCCATATGGTCGTAACCAAGCAAATGCAAGCAGCCATGGATCACCAGGTGGGCCCAGTGGGCTTCGGGTGACTTGCCTTGTTCGGCGGCCTCGCGCTCGACGACCGGGACGCAGATCACCAGGTCCCCCAGCAACGGGATGTCGAGCATTTCGTCGGGCACGTCGGCGGGAAACGACAGCACGTTGGTGGCGTAGTCTTTCTGCCGCCAGGTGTGGTTCAGCTCGCGGCCTTCGGCTTCGTCCACCAGGCGGATCGTCAGTTCCGAGTCGGCGCTGCGCTGGCGCAGCGCCAGTTCGCACCATTGGCGGAACTGGGCTTCGCTGGGGGCGGGGTGTTCACTGGCCTCTTGCAGGTCGAGTTCAAGCATTGTGGCGATTGCCTTTGCTTTCGGCCGAATCTTCATCGGCGCGGTTCTCGAAACGCTCGTAGGCTTCGACGATGCGCTGCACCAACGGATGGCGTACGACGTCCTTGGGCATGAAGTGCGTGAAGCTGATGCCCGGGACGTCCTTGAGCACCTGGATCACGTGGTTCAGCCCGGACTTGGTGCCTCGGGGCAGGTCGACCTGGGTGATGTCCCCGGTGATGACGGCGGTGGAGCCGAAACCGATCCGGGTCAGGAACATCTTCATCTGTTCGACGGTGGTGTTCTGGCTTTCGTCGAGGATGATGAAGCTGTTGTTCAGGGTCCGACCACGCATGTAGGCCAGCGGCGCGACCTCGATGACCTGTCGCTCGATCAGCTTGGCGACGTATTCGAAGCCGAGCATTTCGTACAGCGCGTCATAGAGCGGGCGCAGATACGGGTCGATCTTCTGGGTCAGGTCGCCGGGCAGGAAACCGAGTTTTTCCCCTGCTTCGACGGCGGGACGCACCAGCAGGATGCGGCGCACCTGTTCGCGCTCCAACGCGTCGACCGCGCAGGCTACGGCCAGGTAGGTCTTGCCGGTACCGGCCGGGCCGATGCCGAAGTTGATGTCGTTGGCCAGGATTTCCTTCACGTAGCGCTGCTGATTCAAGCCGCGAGGGCGAATCATGCCTTTTTTCGTGCGCAGGGCCACGGCAGGTTCCGACGGGGCGTGATTGTCGAGTTCTTCGACCGCCGACTCTTGCAGGAACAGGTGGACCATGTCCGGAGACAGCTCGCTCGCCTTGGTTTCTCGGTAGAGACGGCGCAGCAGGTTTTCCGCGGAGGTGGTGTGCTTGGGATCGCCGATCAGTTCGAACTGGTTCCCGCGATTGCGGATCTCGATGGCCAGGCGCTGTTCGATCAAGCGAAGATGCTCGTCGAATTGCCCGCACAGATTGGCGAAGCGGCGAGCCTCAAAGGGCTCGAGAATGAAACGATGAGGTTCGATGGGTGCGTTCAAGGTCGTTTTTAGCCGCCCAGGGGCAATTAAGGTTAAATCAAGGATAACGCCAGTAGGCTGGGTGCGAAAGGTCTTAAGCGGCGCAATCTGACAACAGGACTTACACAGCCCATTGTGGGAGCGAGCCTGCTCGCGAAAACGGTCTTGTATCCAGCGCATCTGTTGGCTGATAGACCGCTTCGCGAGCAGGCTCGCTCCCCCAGGGATCTGTACAGTTACTGCACCAGCGAACCCCGCAGCGAGTGCGGTTGCGCGGCGTCGATGTGTACGTCGGCGAACTGGCCGATCAGGGCTGGCGTGTCGCAGCGGAAGTTGACGATACGGTTGTTTTCCGTACGCCCCTGCAATTCGCCCGGGTCTTTTTTCGAGTAGTCGGTGACCAGGATCCGCTGGATCGAACCGACCATCTGTCGGCTGATTTCAAAGCCCTGTTGGTTCAAGCGGTGCTGCAAAGCATTGAGCCGCTCCTTCTTCACTTCCTCGGGCGTCTCATCCGCCAGGTCGGCCGCCGGCGTGCCGGGGCGCTGGCTGTAGACAAAGGAATAGGAGAAGTCGAAGCCCACGTCTTCGATCAGCTTCATGGTCTGCTGGAAATCTTTCTCGGTTTCGCCAGGGAATCCGACGATAAAGTCCGAGCTGATACAGATCCCCGGCACTGCGGCGCGCAACTTGCGCAGTTTGGATTTGTACTCCAGCGCCGTGTGGTTGCGCTTCATCGCTGCGAGGATTCTGTCCGAACCCGATTGCACCGGCAGGTGCAGGTGCTTGACCAGCTCGGGAACTTCGGCGTGGGCCTGGATCAGGCTGTCGGAAAACTCCAACGGATGGGACGTGGTGTAGCGGATCCGGTCGATACCGTCCACCGCCGCCACGACGCGGATCAACTCGGCGAGGTCCGCCAGGCGACCGTCGTGGGTCAGGCCGCGATAGCCGTTGACGTTCTGCCCCAGCAAGGTCACTTCACGCACGCCGTTTTCCGCCAGGTGGATGATCTCGGCGATCACGTCGTCGAACGGCCGGCTGACCTCTTCGCCGCGGGTATAGGGGACCACGCAGAACGTGCAGTATTTGCTGCACCCTTCCATCACCGACACATAAGCGCTGGGGCCGTCGATGCGCGGCTCGGGCAGGTGGTCGAACTTTTCGATTTCGGGGAACGAAACGTCGACTTGGGGCAATTTGGTCACGCGTGCCGCGTCGATCATTTCCGGCAGGCGGTGCAGGGTCTGGGGGCCGAAGACCACGTCCACGTACGGCGCGCGGTCACGAATGGCCGCGCCTTCCTGGCTGGCGACGCAGCCGCCGACCGCGATGACCATTTCCGGGTTGGCCAGCTTCAGTTCACGCCAGCGGCCCAGTTGGGAATACACCCGGTCCTGGGCGCGCTCGCGGATCGAGCAGGTGTTGAGCAGGATCACGTCTGCGTCTTCGGCGCGGGCGGTGACTTCCAGGGCCTGGTGTTCACCCAGCAGATCGACCATGCGCGAGCTGTCGTACTCGTTCATCTGGCAACCGTGGGTTTCGATGTAAAGCTTCTTGGCCATGGACGGATCATCACGTGATTCAAAGAACCGCGCATTATAGGCAACAAGTCCCCCGGTTCCTACCGCTGCGCGAGCAGTGGCTATGCTATAGTTCGCGCCCTCATTTTTACCCGCCGATGTGTTTCGCCAGCCATGACCAAACGTGAAGCTCCAATCTACAAGGTGATTTTCCTCAACCAGGGCCAGGTGTTCGAGATGTACGCCAAGCAGATCTATCAGAGTGATCTGTGGGGCTTTCTGGAAGTGGAAGAGTTCGTCTTTGGCGAGCGCACACAAGTGGTCGTCGACCCAAGCGAAGAAAAGCTCAAGGCGCAATTCGAAGGTGTGGTACGCAGCTTCGTGCCGATGCATTCGATCGTGCGCATCGATGAGGTCGAGCGCCTTGGCACTCCGAAAATCAGCGAAGCCCGCGGCGCGGTCGGCAATGTGATGCCGTTTCCGATGCCGATGCCTGAGAAGTAGGGTTCAAGACCGGGTTGCTCCCAATCGCGAGCAGGCTCGCTCCCACAGTAAATCGCCGAGCACAAATCTTGCGTCGCCAGAGAGCCAACTGTGGGAGCGAGCTTGCTCGCGATGAGGCCTTCAAGGCCAGAACATTAATCAGGGCAGTGGCGAGAACGGCGTGCGTCCGTCGGCGTTCTGCAATTCCATCAGGTATTTGCGAAAAATCTGCCCCAGCACCTGGGTGGCCACTTCCAGCTCGTCGCGGGGCATCTGCTCGGCGACTTCGTCGGCGGTGTCCAATGCCTCTTCGGCGCCGTTGACCGCCGCCATCTTCAAGACGATATACGCCTGGACATTGTTGGCCGGTACGCCTTCGCCATGGAAGAACATGCCGCCAAGCTTGAACTGCGCCTGGGCGTGGCCTTGTAGCGAGGCTTTTTCGAAATAGTTGAGGGCCAGCTTGAGGTCGCGGGGCGCGGCCTTGCCGTCGTAGTAGAACTCGCCCAATTCATATTGCGCTTGGGCATCGCCCTCGTCGGCCGCTTTTCGACAGGCGTCAAGTGCCGGTGCGAGATCTTGTGGCTGGGTGTTGAGGGTGCAACGGCCCATCGCCGGGATCAACAACGAGTTACCGCCTGCCTGTGCATGAGCGAGCAGGGGCTGAAGGAGCAACAGGCAGCCCAAGGCAAGGGTGCGGCCGGTGCGGTTCATGGGAATCGACTTACCTCTGAGGGGCGCGTGGACCCTTCGGGGGATCCAATAAGCGCGCATTATGAAATAAGCGGGGCCATCCTTACAAAGTCTTTACTCGTTTTTCTGCTGCAAAGGAACCGCAACGACGGTTTGTTGGGCAGATATGTAGGAAAAGGCACGGTGGGTTATGGGCAATAACTGACGCTGGTGTCAGCCAGCGTCAGTTATCCACAGGCTTATTTCAGTGCCGCGAAGGCTCGTTCAGCCGCGTCGAGGGTAATTTTCAGTTCCGCCTCGCCATGGGCGATGGAGGTGAAGCCGGCTTCGAAGGCGCTTGGCGCCAGGTAGACGCCGCCTTCGAGCATCAGGTGGAAGAAGCGCTTGAAGCGGTCGGCGTCGCTGGCCATCACGTCGTCGAAGGTCACGATGTCATCGGCGCCGCTGAAATACAGGCCGAACATGCCGCCGGCCTGGGTGGTCACAAACGGAATGCCGGCCGCGTCGGCGCGCACCTGCAGGCCATCGAGCAGGCGCGTGGTGAATTCGGTCAGTTCGGCGTGGAAGCCCGGGCGGCTGATCAGGCGCAGGGTGGTCAGGCCAGCAGCCATCGCCAACGGGTTGCCCGACAGCGTGCCGGCCTGATAGACCGGGCCCAGCGGCGCGATGCATTCCATGATGGCGCGTTTGCCGCCGAAGCAGCCCACGGGCATGCCGCCACCGATGATCTTGCCGAAGGTGCTCAAATCCGGCGTCACGCCATAGTGGGCCTGGGCGCCACCAAGGGCGACACGGAAGCCGGTCATCACTTCATCGAAAATCAGCACCACGCCATGCTGGTCGCACAGGCTGCGCAGACCTTCGAGAAAGCCTGGCGCCGGCGGCACGCAGTTCATGTTGCCGGCCACCGGCTCGACGATGATGCATGCCACCTCCTGACCGACTTCGCCGAGCATCTTCTCGACTTCTTCAAGGTCGTTGAACGGCAGGGTCAGGGTGTGCTTGGCAAATGCCGCTGGCACGCCCGCCGAGCTCGGAACGCCTTGGGTCAGGGCGCCGGAACCGGCCTTGACCAGCAGGCTGTCGGAGTGGCCGTGGTAGCAGCCTTCGAATTTGATGATGCTGTCGCGGCCGGTGTAGCCACGGGCCAGGCGGATCGCGCTCATGGTCGCTTCGGTGCCGGAGCTGACCATGCGCACCATTTCCATCGACGGCACGATGGAGCAGACCAGGTCCGCCATCTCGGTTTCCATCGCCGTCGGCGCGCCATAGGACAGCCCGTGCTCCAGCTGCTGGCGCACCGCATCCAGCACGTCCGGATGGCTATGGCCGAGGATCATCGGCCCCCACGAGCCGACGTAGTCAACGTAGCGCTTGTCGTCTTCATCGGTGACATACGCGCCTTCGGCGTGCTTGAAGAACAGCGGTGTGCCGCCGACGCTCTTGAACGCGCGAACAGGCGAGTTCACGCCGCCGGGGATATGTTTCTGGGCGTTGGCAAACAGGGTTTCGGAACGGGACATGGTAGGGCTCTCGAAAACGGAAATGACTATTTGATGTGCAGCAGGTCGTTGAAGGCGCGGGCGCGGCGCGTCACCTCAGCGGTGCTGTCGGCGCCGAACAGGCCGTGGACCACCGCAAGCAGGTCGACCCCATGGGCCACCAGCGGGGCGGCGTTTTCCAGGGTGATGCCGCCGATGGCGCAAACCGGTATATGCAGTTTGATGCGGGCCTGTTCGAGCAGTTCAAGGTTTGCGCTGGGTGCCCCAGGCTTGGTGCTGGAGTTGAAGAAGCGCCCGAACGCGACGTAGCTGGCGCCTTCGTTGACGGCCTGTTCGGCCAACTCCAGGCTGGCGTGGCAGGTTGAGCCGACGATTGCCTTGTGGCCCAGCAACGCCCGCACCGGCGCCAACGGGCCATCGGTCTGGCCCAGGTGCACGCCGACGCCCAGGCGCGCAGCCAATTCGGCGTCATCATTGATGATCAGTTGGGTCTTGTAGCGCTCGCACAGGTTGCGCAGGGCCTCGGCCTCACGAAGGCGGCGGGCCTCGTCGCTGCTTTTGTCGCGGTACTGCAGCAAGGTCACGCCGCCTTCCAGCGCGGCTTGCACATAGGCAAGGAACTTGCCGGCCAGCAGTTGGCTGTCGGTCACGGCATAAAGGCCACGTAATTTCATTCCACGGCTCCTGTGCTACGAGCAGAAATCCAGCGGTAGGCGACGCGGTACGAACTGGCCTTTGCCCAGTTGTTCGGCATCGCGCAGCGTGCGCCACGTGTAGTCCAGGGCTGTCTTGACCGCGCTGGAGAGTTGTTCGCCCTGGGCCAGTCGGCCGGCGATGGCGCTGGCGAGGGTGCAGCCGGAGCCGTGGTAACTGCCGGGCAAGCGCTGGCAGGTGAACGTTTCGCGGTGTCCGTCGCGGCTGTACAGGCGATTATGGACTTCATGCTCGTCGCCATGACCGCCGGTGATCAGCAGGTGCTTGACGAAGGGCAGCAGTTTTTCGGCGCATTCATCGGCGCTGCCTTCGGGCAGTTCGGCGAGGATGCGTGCTTCAGGCAGGTTGGGCGTGGCGATGGTGGCCAGGGGCAGCAGGCGCTCGCGCATGGCGTAGCCGACTTCATCCTTGCCCAGCCGTCCGCCACCGCCGGCGCGCAGCACCGGGTCGCAGACCATCGGCAACTGCGGGTGTGCCTGGAGCAGCTCGACCACGGTGTCGACCATTTCCAGCGAGCCGAGCATGCCCAGCTTGACCGCCGCGACGGGGGAGTCGTTGAGCACGGCATTGGCTTGCGCCAGCACCCACTCGCGATCCAGCACGCGGAAATCGCTGACGTTGACCGTGTCTTGCACGGTCAACGCAGTAACGGCCGGGGCGGCATGACATCCCTGGGCAAGCAGGGCTTCGATATCTGCCTGCAAGCCGGCGCCACCACTGGGGTCGTGGCCGGAGAGACAGAGGACAACGGGGCGAGAGCTGTAGATATTCATGGTGCGCGAGCTTATCACCAAACCTCTTTTATCGGTGATTGGCCTCAGAGGGTTTTGTTGGCGACCGCTTTTGTGCTTCACCAATTGGCAACCTGACCAAAGCAACAGCTCTATCTCAATGGTTGGCGCTGAGACGCCCGTGCTAGAGCCTTTTGTCGGAAAAATTTCCGTGGTGCAAATTGGCCATCAACGGCTATGCTAGAGATGGATCCAACCAATAACAGGTAATGCCGGTTTTACGTCTACTCAGGGAATGGGGGGCTTCCTGACTCAACCGGACAGGCCACGCTGGGGCTTAAATGCGCTATTTGCTGATGTTGCTGCTGTGCTTGTCCCCCTTGGCAAGTGCGCTCGAATTCGATGAATCAACCCAAAGCCTGCCTTTGGGCCACGCTTTGCAAGTGTTGGAAGACCCCAGTGGCACGGCCTCCATCGATGAGATTCTGGCCCAGGCCGCGGCCGGTCGTTTCAAGCCCCATGACAAAGCCACGCTGAACGCCGGTTACTCACGTTCGGCGTTCTGGTTGAAAGTGGACCTGCACTATCGTCCTGCCAATCCCGATGCCCAGCGGACCTGGTTGCTGGAGCTGGCGTATCCGCCGCTGGATCATCTGGACCTGTACCTGGCCGACGGCAGCGGAGCCTATCGCCTGGTCCGCCAGACGGGCGATGCTCTGCCTTTTGCCAGTCGCGAGGTCCGCCAGAACAATTACCTGTTCAGCCTGGACTTCCAGCCGGATCAACGCCAGGTCGTGTACTTGCGTCTGCAAAGCCAGGGTTCGATCCAGGCGCCGTTGACGCTGTGGTCGAGCACGGCGTACCTGGAGCAGCAGCCGGTGCGCCTGTATGTGTTGGGGATCATCTATGGCGTGCTGCTGGGGATGCTGGTCTACAACCTGTTCATTTACCTGAGCGTGCGCGACACCAGTTATTTGTACTACATCTTCTATATCGCCTCGTTCGGCCTGTATCAGTTGTCGGTCAATGGCGCGGCGGTGGAATATTTCTGGCCGGACAATCCCTGGTGGGCCAATGCCGCAACGCCGTTCTTCATCGGCTGCGCGGGGCTGTTCGGCAGTCAATTCGCCCGCAGCTTCCTGCAGACCTCACAACACAGTCGCTGGCTCGATCGACTGCTGCTGGCGCTGATCGCCTACAGTGCCGTGGTGGTAGGGCTGTCGCTGATGACCAGCTACGCCTTGGCCCTGCGCCTGGCGACGGCGTTGGCCCTGGTATTTACCGTGGTGATTTTCGCCGCCGGGCTGTTCGCCTGGTGGCGTGGCCTGCGGGTGGCGCGTTATTTCATTATCGCCTGGTCGGCGTTCCTGCTGGGGGGGATCGTCAACACGATGATGGTGCTCGGTTACCTGCCGAACATCTTCCTGACCATGTATGCCAGCCAGATCGGTTCTGCCATCGAGGTGGCATTGTTGTCCCTGGCCCTGGCGGACCGCATCAACGCCATGCGCGAGCAGCAGGCCCAGACGCTGTTCGACGCCGGACAGAAACTGGAAGTGCTCAACCAGCAATTGGCCCACGGCAACAAACTCAAGGATGAATTCCTCGCCACCCTCACCCATGAATTGCGCACCCCGATGAACGGTGTGATCGGCTCCCTGGAGCTGATGGAAACCGTCGAGATGGACGAGGAGCTGACCCAGTATCAACAGACCGCCGCCGGTTCGGCGCGGGACATGATGCGCATGGTCAACGGCATCCTCACCCTTACCGAGTTGCAGGCCGGCAAGCTCAAGGTCTACCCGACGCCGTTCAGCCTGCGTGGTGTGATTGATGCCCTGCAGGTGCAGTTCGGTGCCAACGCGGCGGCCAAGGGCTTGGACTTCAAGGTCGACATAAGCCCCAGCCTGGCGGATCGGTTGGTGGGCGACAGCGCTAAATTGGCCCAGTGCCTGGAATGCCTGCTGGACAACGCTATCAAGTTCACCCGCTCGGGTGGCATCGCCCTGCGGGTCAGTGGACGACCGTCGGAGCTCGATCGCCTGGTGCTGTCATTCGCGGTGATCGACACCGGCATCGGTTTCACCGATCTTGGCGAGGCGACGTTGTACCAGCGTTTCTTCCAGCTCGATGGCTCGATGACGCGCGAGTACGGGGGGCTCGGCGTAGGCTTGGCGATCTGCCGCCAACTGGTCGAATTGCTCGACGGGCGCCTGACTCATATTTCCGAGCCGGGGCGCGGCAGCCGTTTCCAGCTGGACGTGGAATTCGAAATCGCCTTGCCAGTGGAGGTCCCGACGCCTTTTTCGTTCGGTGGGCGCCGGGATTCCCGCCAGCCCCAGGACTGCACGGTACTCCTGGCGGACGACAACCCCGTCGATCAATTGGTCATGCGAGGCATGTTGCTCAAGCTGGGCTATCGGGTGCGCACCGCCGACAACGGTCGGGCGGCCCTGGACCTGCTACAGGGCGAGAGTGTTGACGCGGTGCTCCTCGATTGCCATTCGGCGCCATTGGACGGGGTGTCGCTCTGCTGCCAGATCCGAGCGCTGTCCGGTTGTGAGGATCTGCCCGTGCTGGTAGTCAGTCCGAACCTCGAACAGGAGCGATGCCCGTCTGGAGCGTTGATCGACTATCTGAGCAAACCGGTGAAGTTCGAGGTGCTCCAGGCGATTCTGCAGCGACGGGTGCTTTGTCCGAAACAGGGTGAAAGCGCCGATATTTAGGCGGATATGCCACTTTGATCGACCTGGAGGCGGTGCTTAACTGATCCTCTGCTGGCCGACCGAGGAGCCCCGTCATGAACTTGCATCAGTTCGCCGAAACCCACGACGTCACCAATCAGCCGCCGTCCTTGGACGGCGCCAACCTGTACCGCATCGATCTGCCGTTGCAACAGTGGTCCCAGCGTTTCGGTGCCGGTTGGGCGCAGGCGCGGATCGATGCCTACGGTGCGTTGGCCGGCGGGCCGTTGATGGAAGCGGGGTTCCTGGCCAACCAGAACACGCCGGTGTTTTCCAGTCATGACCGGTATGGCCATCGCATCGACCTGGTGGAGTTTCATCCCGCGTATCACGAGTTGATGCGCACCGCCGTCGAGCACGGCTTGCCCAGCCTGCCGTGGGCTCATCCGCAACCCGGCGCCCATGTCGCCCGTGCGTCGATGACCTATCTGCACAGCCAGGCCGAAGCCGGCACCGGTTGCCCGTTGACCATGACTTTCGCCAGCGTGCCGGCCCTGCGCCTGCAACCGGACCTGGCCGAGCGCTGGGTGCCGAAAGTGCTCACCACCGAGTACGACCCGCGCAACGTCGGCATCGCCCACAAGGCCGGGGTCACGATTGGCATGGCGATGACCGAAAAACAGGGCGGCACCGACGTGCGGGCCAACACCACCAAGGCGTATCCGGTAGGCGCCAGCGGGCCTGGCCAGGCCTACGAACTGGTGGGGCACAAATGGTTCTGTTCGGCGCCGATGTGCGACGCTTTCCTCACCCTGGCCCAGACCGACAAGGGCCTCACCTGTTTCCTGCTGCCGCGCCATCGCCCGGACGACACGCGCAACCAGTTCTATATCCAGCGACTGAAAAACAAGCTGGGCAACTGTTCCAATGCATCCAGCGAAGTGGAGTTTCGCGGTGCGCTGGCCTGGATGGTCGGGGAGGAGGGCCGAGGCGTGCCGACAATCATCGAGATGGTTGCCATGACTCGCTTCGATTGCATGGTCGGCTCCAGCGCACTGATGCGCCAGGCGCTGACCCAGGCCAGTCATCACTGCGCGCACCGCAAGGTCGGTGGCAGAGTATTGAGCGAACAGCCATTGATGCAAAACGTGCTGGCCGACCTGGCGCTGGAAAGCGAAGCCGCGCTGGCCCTGAGCCTGCGCATGGGGCGGGCGCTGGACCACTTGAACGACGACCACGAGGCCAAGTTCGCCCGACTGGTGACGGCGGTGGGCAAATACTGGATCTGCAAGCGCGCCCCCGCGATGATCAACGAAGCCGCCGAGTGCATGGGCGGCGCCGGCTACGTCGAAGACAGCATCCTGCCTCGCCTGTATCGTGAGGCGCCGGTCAATTCGACCTGGGAAGGCTCCGGCAATGTGCAATGCCTCGATGTGTTGCGGGCCCTGTCCAAGGAACCGGGCGTACTGGAAGTGCTGTTCAACGAACTGGGCGATGGCCATGGCGATAAACGCCTGGCCCGCCACATCGACCAATTGCACGCGGCATTCAAAGACACCGACGACATCCAATACCGCGCCCGGCAATTGACCGAAGACATCGCTGTTGGGCTGCAGGCGCGATTGCTGCTTGAAGCGGGCAACAGCGACGTCAGCGATGGGTTCATTGCCAGTCGCCTTGGGGCCGGCGCCAGGGTCTACGGCGCATTGCCCCGAGGCTTGAACGTGGAGGCCATCGTCGCTCGCTCGACCCCACGGGGTTTCTAAAAAGGGCTCAGTTCGGCACATGACCCTGTGGGAGCGAGCCTGCTCGCGATAGCGTCGGCACAACCCTTCCCAGTGCCTGACACACCGCTATCGCGAGCAGGCTCGCTCTCGCAATACCCATACGCCACTGTTCCCGTCGGACCACGATGCAGGCAAGATGAAGGCCTGCAAGTCAGAACACAGGAAGCTGATCGTGACCGAAGCGTTTATTGTCGTTCAAACCGCCGAGCAAGCCGTGGATCGGCTGGCGGCCCTGCACGAGCGTGCGACCACTGCGCTGAACCAGGCGCTCAAGCGGTATCTCAAGGACCGCATCGAGCCGGATGCCGAGCAACGGGCCTTGTTCCGCTATCCGGCCCTGCGCCTGACCTACCATTGCCACGGCGAGGTCCCGCAAACCACCCGCGCCTACGCCAAGGTCCAGTTGCCAGGCACCTACAGCGTCACCGTCACCCACCCGGCCGCGTTCCGTAAGTACCTGCTGGAACAACTCGTTCCGTTGATGCACGACTTCACTGTCACCGTCGAAGTGGGCGTCAGCGAGCAGAACATTCCGTACCCGTACGTGGTGGAGCAGGGCGATGAGCTGGCCGGCTCCGGTGTGACCGCCGCCGTGCTGGCGCGGGTTTTCCCCAGTACCGACCTGTCGGCCGCCACCGATGGCATCGCCGACGGCCTCTACGATTGGGAAAACACCGACCCGCTGCCCCTGGCGCTGTTCGACGCCGCGCGGGTGGACTTTTCCCTGCGTCGGCTGGTGCATTACACCGGCAGTGACTGGCGCCATGTGCAGCCGTGGATTCTGCTGACCAACTACCACCGTTATGTCGACCAATTCATCGTCCATGGCCTGGAGCAATTGCGCAGCGACCCGCGCTTCGTGCGCATGGTGCTGCCGGGCAACGTGATCATCGACAAGAACATGGACCACGGCGAAGCCTCGGCCATCGCCGCGGGTGTGGTCTGGCACCGCTACCAAATGCCGGCCTATCATTTGCAGGCCAGCGACGGCCATGGCGTAACCCTGGTGAACATTGGCGTCGGGCCGTCCAACGCCAAGAACATCACCGACCACCTGGCCGTGCTGCGTCCGCATTGCTGGCTGATGATCGGCCACTGCGGCGGCCTGCGACAATCCCAGACTATCGGCGACTACGTGCTGGCCCACGCCTATATGCGCCGCGATGGCATCCTCGACCGCGTCGTGCCGCCGAACATCCCGATCCCGGCCCTGGCCGAAGTGCAACTGGCGCTTCAGCAGGCGGCGGCGAACATCACCGGCGAGAAAGGCGACGAGCTGAAAAAGCGCCTGCGCACCGGCACCGTGCTGACTTACGACGATCGCAACTGGGAGCTGCGCTGGGCCCAGGAGAGACCGTTGATCAACCTCTCCCGCGCCGTCGCGGTGGACATGGAAAGCGGCACCATCGCTGCCCAGGGTTATCGCCTGCGGGTGCCTTATGGCACGTTGCTTTGCGTTTCGGACAAACCGCTGCACAGCGAGATCAAGCTGCCGGGCTCGGCCAACGCGTTTTATGAGCGGGCGGTCAACCAGCATTTGAAGATCGGCATCGCGGCGCTGGACCTGCTGCGCAACGAACTCAACTCGTTGCACTCGCGCAAACTGCGCAGTTTCGATGAGCCGCCGTTCCGCTGATCAGGTGGTGGTCATTTAACGGTCGGGCCACTAGCATGGTCGGCCCAGACCGTTAGATGTTTCACTGCCATGCCCCGACCGCCCCGTCCCGTTTCCCGCCGCCCTGGCGCAAAGCCCTCAGCCTCCGCCCCGCGCCGCGTGGCCAAGGCGCCGCCGTCCGAGCCGAAGCTGATCCTGTTCAACAAACCCTTTGACGTGCTGACGCAGTTCAGCGACGGCGAAGGGCGCGCCACGCTCAAGGATTTTATCGACGTGCCCGGCATCTACCCGGCCGGTCGGCTGGACCGTGACAGCGAAGGGCTGTTGTTACTCACCAACGACGGGCAGTTGCAGGCGCGAATCGCCGACCCCAAGCACAAAATGGCCAAGACGTATTGGGTACAAGTCGAGGGGGAGCCGAGCGACGAACAGCTGCTGCGCTTGCGCGATGGCGTGGAATTGAACGACGGCATGACGCTGCCGGCCGAGGCCCGCCAACTGGACGAACCGCAGTTGTGGCCGCGCAACCCGCCGGTGCGTTTTCGTAAAAGCGTGCCGACGAGCTGGCTGGAACTGGTGATCCGCGAAGGGCGCAACCGCCAGGTACGCCGCATGACTGCCGCCGTGGGATTGCCGACTCTGCGGCTGGTGCGGGTCAGGATCGGCGATTGGACGATCGAAGGGCTCGACCAGGGCCAATGGAAGGAAGTACCGGCGCGCTTATAACGCGCCGGATTCGATCAGGCCGATCACCACGCTCTTGATGATGAACGCCGCGACGCCCAGGCCCAGCACAAAAAACAGGATGAACGAACCAAAGCGCCCGGCCTTGGACTTCTTCGCCAGGTCCCAGACGATGAAACCCATGAAAATGATCAGGATGCTGACCAGGCCGGTCATCATCCACTCTTCGAAAACAGCAGGATCCATCGGGGCACTCCGGCATTGGCGGGGTTGTAAAGGCGCGGCGAGTATACGGCATGGGGGCGGGGCGCAGGATTGGGCTGCGGCGGTGTGTCGCAGCTATTCATCGCAAGCTGGAGCTTTTGTGGCGAGGGAGCTTGCTCCCGCTGGGTTGCGCAGCGACCCCAAAAAGATCTGACCGGTTCCTGATTGCCAGTGGGCCGGTTTGCGACTGCTGCGCAGTCGAGCGCGAGCAAGCTCCCTCGCCACAAAAGCGGTCAGCTGCGCAGATGTGTCAACGGCAGTTCGGTGCTGTTGAGCACCTGGTTCAACACGAAACTCGACCGCACGCTGGTGACCCCTTCGATTCGGGTCAGATGCCCCAACAGCAATTTCTGATAGTGGTCCATGTCCGGCACCACCACCTTGAGCTGGTAGTCTGCATCGATGCCGGTGACCAGGCTGCATTCCTGTACTTGCGGCAGGTTGCGGATCGCGGCTTCGAAGGTCTCGAAGCGATCGGGGGTGTGGCGATCCATGCCGATCAGCACGTAGGCGGTGAGGCTCAGGCCCAGCATCTTGCGATCGAGCAGGGCAACCTGGCGGGTGATATAGCCGTCGTCTTCCAACTGCTTGACCCGCCGCGAGCACGGTGAGGGCGAGAGGCCGATGCGTTCGGCCAGTTCCTGGTTGGAGATACGTGCGTCGCGCTGCAATTCCGCCAGAATACTCAGGTCGTAACGGTCAAGTTTGCTCATCGAGCGGGCCTTTATTCGGTTAATTGCGTTGGATTATCCATCCTGAGGTAAAAATTGCGCAAGTGGAGTTTATTCGAGCAATCTTCGCAATCGCCTGCCGACGCCTCGGGCCTATGCTTATCACCAAGATCACTGCTCGGACAAACAGTCCAGTGCAGCCCGCCCAATCCGGCCGGCTGCGGTCGCAGTACCCACCGGTACTGGCAGACCCCCGAGCTGCACACTGTCCAGAAGACGGCGTGAGGTGAGCCGACGTCAAAAGCGTCGAGCACGGACTAGATTCTCAAGGGGAGGCCGACGGGCCTCCCTTTTTTATGCCTGCGAAATAAACCCCGCGGCTGATAACCTATCGCCGAACCGGCCTGGGCTTTTCCAGTCTTACGTCCAGGCCCCGAACCGTTGTGAGGAATTTCATGAAGTCGCGCATCTGGCGTTTGGCAGGTGTTGGTCTGTTGTGGGCAAGTGTCAGTGCGCAGGGGGTGGCCGACGATCAGCAAAACCGTGGCGGCCCGGACGGTGACCGCGGGCAGGACGGACGAGGCGGCAACGGCCAGGGTTATTCAGGGCAACCCAGGCAGCAAAGCAACGAGATCATCCGGGGCGATAACAGCCGACAGTTCGAGGTCAGGCCGCAAAACCCGGGTGGACAGCAATATGAGCGTCCACCGCAGGACCCCAACAGTCACGGCCGCCCACCGCAACAGCCGGGCAACAACCTGCCGATCCAGGGCCGGCCCGACAGCGTGAACCAGACCCGTGAACCGCAACCGGGCTACTACCGCGACATCCCGCGCCGCAACGATGGCTACCCCAATGGCGGGCCTCGTCCCGGTCATGAGGGGCGTCCCGAGCAGCACTGGCCCGGCCGGCCTGACGGCCATGGCAACGGCTGGGGGCCGGGGCCGCAATATCGCCCGGGTTATGTGATCGATCGCTTCCCGGATCGCAATTATCGTGTGCCTTATCGCGGCCACGATTATTTCTACTCCGGTGGCTACTGGTATCGCCCTCAAGGGCCGCGTTATGTCGTGGTCCAGCCGCCACGGGGCATTCGCACCCGTTATCTGCCCGATTATGCCCGCGAGGTCTGGATCGGCAGTTCGCTGTTCTTCCTCGCCGCCGGCGCCTATTACATCTACGAAGCCAATACCCAGGACTACGTCGTGGTCGACGCGCCGGTCGCCAACCCGCAGCCGCAACCGCAGGGCAACAGTTTTGATGTGGTGGCTTATCCGGCCAACGGCCAGTCCCGGGAACAGGTCAACCAGGACGGCTACGATTGCTATCGCTGGGCGGTGCAGCAGAGTGGGTTCGACCCGCGCAACTACACCTACCCGCCGGCGCCGGAGGTGGTGCAGACCTATCGCCAGGCGCAGGGCAATTGCTTGAGCAGCCGTGGGTATCAGGTGACGTACTGAGGCGTGGCAAAGATCGTGCGGACGCTGCTTTTTGTGGCGAGGGGATTTATCCCCGCTGGGGTGCGAAGCGGCCCTGAACCACCGCCTCGGTGTGCCAGGCAGATTGAGTTGGCTGCTTTGGGACTGCTTCGCAGTCCAACGGGGATAAATCCCCTCGCCACAAGTTTGTGTGCACGAGCTAGGCGCTGGCGCGCTTCACCACTTCCGACGGATCGGCATGCACCAGCACTTCGGCCTTCGGATAAGCACGCTGGATCGCATCGGCGGCCTGGTCGCTGATGCCGTGGGCCACTGACAGGGTCAGTTCCCCTGGCAGTTCCAGGTGCAGTTGCACGAACCAATGGTTGCCGGAGACCCGCGTGCGCAGGTCATGGGCGCCGATCACGCCGGGCACCGCGCAGGCCAGCTCGAGCATGCGTTGGCTGACGTCGGGCGGCAACTCCTCATCCATCAGCACCGCGAAGCTTTCCCGGGCGATCTGGATCGCGCTCCACAGGATGTATACCGCGATCCCCAGGCCGAACCAGGCGTCGAGCTGATACCAACCGAACCCGGCCAGGACCAGCGCCACCAGGATGCTGCCATTGAGCAACAAATCCGAACGGTAATGCAGCGAGTCGGCGCGCACGGCATTGGAGCCGGTGGCGCGGATGACCCGATGCTGCAGCGCCAGCAGGGCCAAGGTAAGCAACAGGGAAAACACGATCACGCCGACGCTGAGCCAGGGCGCGTCCACGGGCACCGGGTCCTTCAGCCGCTCGAAAGCCTGCAACGCGATCAATACCGCGCTGCCGCCGATAAACAGCGCCTGGGCCATGCCGGCCAAGGATTCGGCCTTGCCATGCCCGTAGCGGTGATCTTCATCGGCGGGGCGCAGCGCGTAATGCACCGCCAGCAGATTGAGCAGCGAGGTGACGCCGTCCAACGCCGAGTCGGTCAGGCCGGCGAGCATGCTCACCGAGCCGCTGAGCCACCAGCCCAGCGCCTTGGCGACGATCAGCACGAGCGCCACGGCCACCGATGCCCGGGTGGCCATGCGCAGCAGGCGAGCGTGTTCGGTACGGGTGGTCATGGCGCGGTCTTCCTTGGGCTGCGCCTCTTATGCGGCGGGTTTGAGACCGAACGCGGCCAGTTGCTGGACGTTGCCCTTGTGCTGGATAAGACGTGGATCATCCAGCGGGAAACTGCGGCCCAGCTCGCTTTCCAGGATCGCTTGCAGCTTGTGGTTATTGACCGTGCCGTCGGGGTTGATGGCCGGCTTGAGTTTTTCTGGCTCGATCTGGACGCTGCGGCCCGGCTCGAAATAGATCGCGCCGGTGGCGAAGTCCACGGCGAAGGCGATCAGGCCGGGGATGATGTAGAACAGCAGGCCAACGGCATCGAGCGCGGCGATGGCCGGGTCGATCTTGCCTTCGATCTGGCCGCGACGGTCCGGGTAGAAGATCGAGCCGCACGCGCTGATCTGGGTCAGCAGGGTGGCGACCAGGACGCCGCCGATCACGCGAAAGGGAATACGCATAGCAATCTCCTGAGCAGGTATGGGCGTTGCTGGTTGGAGTCCAGACCACGCCAAACAGTTCGCCGTTATACTCGGCCCTTTGTTTTGGAGCCAGCATGATTTCTTTGCCGATTGATGAAGTTTTACCCGCGCTGCGCCAAGCCCTGGCCTCGCGCCACGAAGCGGTGCTCGAAGCGCCCCCCGGCGCCGGTAAAACCACCCGTGTTCCCTTGGCCCTGCTGAACGAGCCTTGGCTGGCCGGGCAGACCATCCTCATGCTCGAACCCCGGCGCCTGGCGGCACGGGCGGCGGCCGAGCGCCTGGCCAGTGAGCTAGGGGAAAAGGTCGGTGAAACCGTGGGCTACCGGATTCGCCTCGACAGCAAGGTGGGCCCCAACACGCGCATTGAAGTGGTCACCGAAGGCATTCTCACCCGCCGCCTGCAGGACGATCCGGCGCTGGAAGGCGTGGGGCTGCTGATTTTCGACGAATTCCACGAGCGCAGTCTCGACGCCGACCTCGCCCTTGCTTTGAGCCTCAATGGCCGGGAGCTGTTTCGCGAAGACCAGCCACTGAAAATTCTGCTGATGTCCGCGACTCTGGAAGGCGAGCGCCTGGCGGAATTGCTGGACGACGCGCCGATCCTGCGCAGCGAAGGACGGGTGTTCCCGGTGACGGTGCGTTGGGGTCGGCCGTTCCAACCTGGGGAATTCATCGAGCCGCGACTGGTGCAGACCGTGCTCGAAGCGCTGCACGACGAAACCGGCAGCGTGCTGGTGTTCTTGCCCGGGCAAGCCGAAATCCGCCGGGTTCATCATCAATTGGCCGACGCCCTTGGCGACGGCGGCAACGTGTTGCTGTGCCCGTTGCACGGTGAACTGGACCTGACGGCCCAGCGCGCCGCCATCGATCCAGCACCGCCCGGGCTGCGCAAAGTCGTGCTGGCGACCAACATCGCCGAGACCAGCCTGACCATCAATGGCGTGCGGGTGGTGGTGGATGCCGGGCTCGCCCGCGTCCCGCGTTTCGATCCGGGCAGCGGCATGACCCGCCTGGACACCCAGCGCATCTCCCGCGCCAGCGCGACCCAGCGGGCCGGCCGTGCCGGACGCCTGGAACCGGGGGTGTGCTATCGGCTGTGGTCCGAAGACCAGCACGAACAGTTGGCCGCTTATGGCAGCGCCGAAATTCTTTCGGCGGACCTGGCCGGGCTGGCCCTGCAATTGGGGCGCTGGGGCATGACGCCGCAGCAATTGGTGTGGCTCGACGTCCCGCCGACCGCCGCGTATGCCCAGGGCCAAGACCTGTTGCAACGTCTCGGCGCACTCGATGGCGGCCAACTGACCCGCCACGGCCAGGCCATGGCCGAACTCCCGGCTCATCCGCGAATCGCCCACTTGCTGTTGCGCGGCCAGGGGCTGGGGCTGGCGGACATGGCCTGCAACGTCGCCGCGTTGTTGGGCGAGCGCGACATTCTTCGCGGCGCCGGCGCGGACCTGCATAGTCGCCTGGCCTTGCTCTCCGGCGAGGAACGGGAGGCACGCGGCGCCCAGGGTGGCGTGCAGCGGGCGCGGCAATTGGCCCGGCAATATCGCGGTTACTTGCGGGGCAAGGCTGGGGAAGCCGTGGCCGATCCCGATCATCCACGTTGGCTCGGCGCGCTGCTGGCGCTGGCTTACCCGGATCGCGTCGCCCAACAGCGCCGGCCCGGCGGCGCGGAGTATCGCCTGGCCAACGGTCGTGCGGCGCTGTTTGCCGAGGCCGACAGCCTGATGAAGCAACCCTGGCTGGTCATTGCCGATTTGGGCAGCCGCCAAGGCCAGCGCGAAGAGCGGATTTATCTGGCGACGGATTTCGACCCGACGCTGTTCGACTCGGTGCTGGCCGAGCAGGTGCATACGGTCGACCAGCTGGACTGGGATGAGCGCGAAGGCGTACTGCGCGCCGAGCGCCAGCGCAAGGTCGGCGAGTTGGTGCTCAGTCGCGAGCCGTTGACCGGGCTGGAGGAAACGGCCCGCAGCCAGGCGCTGGTCAACCTGGTGCGGCGCAAGGGCCTGGAATTGCTGCCATGGACGCCGGAGTTGCGGCAATGGCAGGCGCGGGTGGCGCTGTTGCGTCGCCTCGATGTGGAGAGCAAGGGCCAGAGCGAATGGCCGGACGTCAGCGACGCAGCGTTGCTGGGCAGCCTCGAAGACTGGTTGATGCCGTACCTGGGACGGGTGTCGCGTCTCAGTCATTTCGCCAGCCTGGATCTGTCGAGCATCGTCCATAACCTGTTGCCCTGGCCTTTGCCGCAACGCTTGGACGAACAGGCGCCGCACCATTTGAGCGTGCCCTCGGGCTCGTCGATCCGCCTGGACTACAGCGAACACCCGCCGATCCTCGCGGTGCGCTTGCAGGAACTCTTCGGCCTGTCCGACACCCCGCGCATTGCTGGGGGGCGGCAGGTGGTCAAGTTGCACCTGCTGTCGCCGGCTCGTCGGCCCGTGCAGGTGACCCAGGACCTGGCGAACTTCTGGCGCAGCACCTACGCCGAGGTAAAGAAGGACCTCAAGGGACGGTATCCCAAGCATTACTGGCCGGACGACCCGTTGGTGGCTGAAGCGACGGCGCGGGTCAAGCCGCGCAAGTGACCTGGTCCCACCGCAGGCCCACTGTGGGAGCGAGCTTGCTCGCGATGGCGGCGAATCAGCTGCATCAGTATTGGCAGACACACCGCGATCGCGAGCAAGCTCGCTCCCACAGTGGGCAAGGCGAGTCTGACTAAGGCATCGCCGGCAACAAAAACCGCGCGATTACCGGCAAATGGTCGGAGATGCGCAACGTGTCGTCCTGCCGGACCAGGGCTTCGACCCGTTTGAGGCGTGGGCTGTAGAACAGGTAGTCGACGGTGCGGTCGGGGCCGTTGAGGCCGGGGTCGTTGGGGTAGTGGGTCAGCCAGTGCGTGCGGTCGAGACCGCTGGCCTCGTTGTTGGTGGGGATCATCGGGTATTTGTCCCACAGCAAATGTAGCTCGCTGTCCGCGGAGTAGGGCGAGCGCTGTTCGATCGACAGGCGCCGGTATTGGCCCAGGGGCAACAGGTTGAAATCGCCCCCGATCAGCCAGGGCGTGCCAGCGGACTCGAGCTTGTCGAGGGACTTGGAAATGGCTTCGACCTGCCTGCGCGCCGTGTCGTGCAGCTGCGTGGCTCGCTCCAGGTGCGTATTGAGCACCGCCAGTTGACCGCCGCCGTTAAGGGCCAGGTAACTCACGAGCAAGGCGTTTTTCGGCTGGAACTGACGGCTGATGAAGTTCCCATCGGCCACCGGCAATTGCACCCGCTCGGCATGGTCGATGCGGTAGCGGCTCAGCGTCGCCAGCTGTCGGCCGACGCTGCCGAAGATGCGCGGATCGGGAATGAAGTCGGCTTTCCAATCGAAGGCGCTGGTGCCGCACGGGTAGAGGTCGGCCAGGCGTTCCTGCAACAGCTTGAGCTGGTCCTGGTACTCGCTGGCCTTGGCGCCGTTGTCCAGTTCCTGGAGCAACACCACGTCTGGTTGCTCGTCGCGAATGACCCGAGCCACTTCATCCAGACTGAAGGCCATGTCTTCAGGAGTCGGGCTTTCATCGTTGCCCTGGGCCAGGTCGTGCCAGAACACATAGCGCTTGCCGGCCAGGAACTGGACGTTCCAGGTCATGACTTTCAAGGCCTGGCCGGGTATCAGCGGCGCGGCGTTGGCGGCGCAGCTGACGGGCAGCGTTTCCCGGGCCTGTGGACGCCAGGTCAGGCCATAAACCGAAAAGGCGCCGATTCCGACAATCAACAGCAGGCCCAGCAGGGCGTATCGCAGCAGGCGGGTCATGGCTCAGGTTTTTCTGCAATCAACATGAACATTCGGAACAGCACCACCGTAGTGAACAATTGCAGGAAGCTGTGGATGCTGTCGATCAGCAAACTGACCAAGGGGTTTTGCGGCGGCGGATACACCGAGACGCTGGCGCCCTTGAGCAGCCACAGCGGGATCATCACGGCCAGGATACACAGCAGGATCCGCCAGAAATGACCGCGGCTCATGCGCAGGCTTTCCTTCATCGCGGCCAGTGGTGCCAAGCCTTTGAGTACCACCAGATACTCACCGAAGGCGAGGACAACCATCAGCCAAAGCCCTGGCAGGAAATACAACGAGATGCCAATCAGGATCAGCAGCGTATTGAGGGCGGTCAGCAAGGCAAAGCGTGGCCATTGCAGGAGCGAGGCCGCGAGCAGGTCGCGAGGGCGGGGGGCTTCGCCACGACTGCGGGCGTCAAGAAACAGAATCAACGCCGCGGTGTACAGCGGGTATACCAACAGCCCGACGATCACGCTGTAACCGGAAAAGCCCTCGGCCCCGACGGCGCTGTCCACCCCTTGTTGCAGCACGGCTTCAAGTATCACCAGCGGCAGGCACAACTGGGCGATCCGGCCCAGATGGCGCTTGAAAAAATACAAGGAGTCACGCAGTACTTCTAACGGATTCATGGGTCGGTATCGCAGTTCAGAAAAGCGGTCCGACACTTTACCCATCAGCTGCCCGCATAAACAAACGTAAACATCAGGTAAAGACCATTGAAAGCGTCTTGGCGGGCCCCATTACAAACGGGCGCCGGTCTTTTGCGGACCGGCCTGGTTTTTTATTCGGCAATCTGATGAGGTCGCCATGAACAGCGAAGAACAAACCCTGATCGATGGACTGTTTTCACGGTTGCAACAGGCCGAAAAGGATTCAGCCCCGCGCGACGCCCAGGCTGAGGCGCGGATCAAGGAGCATTTGGCCAAGCAGCCTGCGGCGGGCTATTTCATGGCCCAGGCGATCCTGGTGCAAGAGGCGGCGATCAAGCGACTGGACGAGCAGAACAAGCAACTCGCCCAGCAGGTCGAGCAATTGCAAGCCGAGTTGCAGCAGGCGCGCAACCAGGCATCGGCGCCAAGCGGTGGCGGTGGCTTTCTTTCAAGCATCTTCGGCGGCAGCAACCGAGATTCACGTCCCGCAAGCGCGCCGGCACCCAGCGGTGGCGGCTGGCGCGAACCGGCACGGCCATCTTTTAATACGCCGACACAGCAAGGCTTCGGCGCAGCGCCCGGCAACTATGGCGCGCCGCCGCAGCAAGCCCCAGCGGCGGGCAGCTTCCTGGGCGGTGCGCTGAAAACCGCAGCGGGCGTGGCCGGTGGCGTGATGCTGGCGCAAGGCATCAGCAGCCTTTTCCATAGCAATCAGCCTCAGGAAATCGTTGAGATTCTCAAGGAAGAACCGGCCCAACCCGTCAATGACACGGTTGATAACAGTGGCAACGGTTGGGGCGATGACTCGCGCACGGCCGACAACAGTACCTACGACAACGACCCGGGCGGTTTCAGCGACGCGGATTACAGCGACGATTCGTCCTTCTTCGGCGACGACGACTCCTTCGTCTGACCTGCCATTCGTCCGAGGCGCCCAGCCGCCTCGGGCCGATTATTCGCGGAACATTCCTTGAGGCTGGCATACTGGGCGACTTTTCGGGCCTGGTGGCCTGCGCGCGTGTGCACTCATGAGGAAACGCGGTGAAAAAAATCGCAGTGTTCGCCGATGTCCAGAACCTCTATTACACCGTGCGCCAAGCCTACGGCTGCCATTTCAACTATGCGGCGTTGTGGGCTGATGTCAGCAAACAGGGTCAGATCGTCGAGGCCTATGCCTATGCGATCGATCGCGGCGACAGCAAGCAACAACAATTCCAGCAGATCCTGCGCAACCTGGGTTTCACCGTGAAGCTCAAGCCCTATATCCAGCGCAGCGACGGCTCGGCCAAGGGCGACTGGGACGTGGGCATCACGCTGGACATCATGGACGCCGCCGATCACGTCGATGAGGTGGTGCTGGCCTCCGGCGACGGCGATTTCGACATGCTGCTCGAACGCATCATCAGCAAGCATGGCGTGCAGGCGGTGGCCTACGGTGTACCAGGGCTGACCGCCAACTCGCTGATCCGCGCCGTCAGCCGCTACGTGCCCATTGAAGGCGCGCTGCTGCTCAAGAACTGATCTTCAAGGAGCCCCACAGGTTTGGAACGCATCGCAGTCATCGACTTTGAAACCACCGGCATCACCCCGAGCAGCAGCTGCCGGGCCACCGAAATCGCCGTGGTGATCCTTGAACGGGGCCGGATCGTCGACCGTTATCAGAGCCTGATGAACGCGGGCGTTCACGTCCCGGCCTTCATTGAACAGCTCACCGGCATCAGCAACGCCATGTTGCGCAGCGCACCCCCGGCGGAAAAAGTGATGAACGAGGTCAACGAATTCGTCGGCATCACGCCGCTGCTGGCCCACAACGCCGCGTTCGACCAGAAGTTCTGGGATTTCGAATTGGGACGCATCAAGCGCACCCGCTTGCAGAACTTTGCCTGCTCGCTGTTGCTGGCCCGGCGCTTGATGCCAGCGGCGCCGAACCACAAGCTTGGCACCCTCAACACTTTCGCCGGCTTGCCCCACACCGGCCAGGCTCACCGCGCCATGGCCGACGCCGAAATGGCCGCCAACCTCACCGCGCACCTGGCCTCGGAACTGCGAGAAAAGCATGGGCTGCGGGCGTTGTCCCATGACTTGCTGTGCAGCTTGCAAAAAGTGCCGGCGGCGAAGATCGACGAACACCTCAAACGCCATCGCGGGTTCTGAATACACCGCGAAACCTTCCCACAGGATGGGTTGTGTTGATCTGAGATCTGTCGTGTCTTGAAAAGTGTATGGCTCGGATAAACAGATTTTGTAACTTAATTTCTGTCGATCGCCTTTTTAGAATGACAGGTTTCATCGTCCTGACTTCGAGCTGAACATGCCTGGCCCACGCCGTTTCCCCTTGCCTCTGATCGCTGCTTTTTTTGCCTTGTACGTCATCTGGGGTTCGACCTACCTGGTGATTCGCATTGGCGTCGAGCATTGGCCGCCGTTGCTGCTGGCCGGGATTCGCTTCATGATCGCCGGATCGCTGATGTACGGCTTCCTGCGCTGGCGCGGGGCGCCGGCACCGACCTGGGCGCAATGGAAGGCCGGGGCGCTCATCGGCGTGCTGTTGCTGACGTTCGGCAATGGTGCGGTGAGCATCGCCGAGCACATGGGCGTGGCGTCGGGGGTGGCGGCGTTGGCCGTGGCGACGGTGCCTTTGTTTACCTTGCTCTGTGGATATTTCTGGGGCGCGCGTAATACCCGTCTCGAATGGGCCGGTATTGTGTTGGGATTGATCGGCATCGCCATGCTCAACCTGGGCTCCAACCTGCAATCGAGCCCGTTGGGGGCGGCCTTGCTGGTGTTCGCGGCGGCTTCCTGGGCCTTCGGTTCGGTACTGAGCAAACATCTGCCGTTGCCGGCGGGAGCGATGGCCAGCGCCGTGGAGATGCTGGTGGCCGGCGTGGTGCTATTGATCGGCAGCTTTGCCAGCGGCGAACGTCTGGACCACATGCCGCCGCTGGAAGGCTGGTTCGCGCTGGTCTACCTGATCGGTTTCGGTTCGATCATTGCCTTCAACGCCTACATGTATCTGCTCAAGCATGTGCGCCCGGCCGCGGCCACCAGCTATGCCTACGTCAACCCGGCGGTGGCGGTGTTGCTGGGGATCGTCTTCGCCGGTGAGACCATTGGTATCGAGGAAGCCTTGGCGATGCTGGTGATCATCAGCGCCGTGGTGCTGATCGGTTTGCCCCAGTGGCGCAAGCCCAAGCCCGCACCGGCCGAATCCTGATTTAGGGTAAACTGCCGCGCATTGCACACCCTGCGCTGATTTTTCCTACGGTACCTCCATGACTTTCGCCACCCTTGGCCTGATCGAACCCCTGCTGCGCGCCCTCGAGACGCTCGGCTACCAGACTCCGACCCCGGTCCAGGCCCAAGCCATGCCGGCCGTGCTCGCCGGGCGCGACCTGATGGCCGCGGCCCAGACCGGCACCGGCAAGACCGCCGGTTTCGCCGTGCCGCTGTTGCAGTTGCTGACCACCGAAGGGCCGAAAGTCGCCGCCAACTCGGTGCGTGCGCTGATTTTGGTGCCGACCCGCGAGCTGGCCGAGCAGGTCCACGAAAGCGTGCGCCAATATGCGCAGCACTTGCCTTTGAGCACCTACGCCGTATATGGCGGTGTCAGCATCAACCCGCAGATGATGAAGTTGCGCAAAGGTGTCGACTTGCTGGTGGCCACGCCGGGCCGCTTGCTCGATCTGTTCCGCCAGAACGCGCTGAAGTTCAACCAATTGCAAACGCTGGTGCTGGACGAAGCCGACCGCATGCTCGACCTGGGTTTCTCCGAAGAGCTGGCGAACATCTACAAGGCATTGCCGAAGAAGCGCCAGACGCTGCTGTTCTCGGCGACCTTCTCCGATGCGATCCGCCTGTTGGCCGGGCAGATGCTCAACGACCCGCTGAGCATCGAAGTGAGCCCGCGCAACGTGGCTGCCAATACCGTCAAGCAATGGGTGGTGACGGTGGACAAGAAGCGCAAGCCGGAACTGTTCACTCACCTGATGCGCAAGCACAAGTGGAAGCAGGTGCTGGTGTTCGCCAAGACCCGCAACGGCGTCGATGCGCTGGTGGAAAAACTCCAGGGCCTCGGTGTGAATGCCGACGGCATCCACGGTGACAAACCCCAGGCGACCCGCCAGCGCGCGCTGGATCGCTTCAAGGCCAGCGAAGTGCAGATACTGGTAGCCACCGACGTCGCCGCCCGTGGCTTGGACATTGAGGACTTGCCGTTGGTGGTGAACTTTGACCTGCCAATCGTGGCCGAGGACTACATCCACCGCATCGGCCGTACGGGCCGGGCAGGTGCTACGGGCCAGGCGATTTCCCTGGTCTGCGCCGATGAAGTGAACCTGCTGTCGGCCATCGAGACCCTGACCCGTCAGACATTGCCGCGCCAGATGGAACAGGATTTCGAGCCTGAACACCGCGTGCCGGAGACCGATTCCAGCGGCCAGGTCATCAAAAAACCGAAGAAGCCGAAGAAACCAAAGACCTCCGGTGGCGGCGGCAAGCGCAATCTGGGCAAGTGGGTGGACAGTGGCGACGCTGCGCCTGTGGAACCTTCGGTCAAGCCTGTGCGCAAAGTGCCGGTCTTCAACACTGGGCCGCGTAAGCGTAAGCCTTGATATTGCTGCGCCTGATATACCGCTATCGCGAGCAAGCTCGCTCCCACAGTGGTGCTCAGGTGTTCACAGATCCTGAATGCACCACAGATCTTCTGTGGGAGCGAGCTTGCTCGCGATGGCCGCGCCCAGGTTTTCAATCCAGGCGCTGTAACCACTCCAGCATCCCCGACCCCGCCGCCCGGCCACTGGCAAAGCACGCCGTGAGCAGGTAGCCGCCGGTCGGCGCTTCCCAGTCGAGCATTTCCCCCGCGCAGAAAACGCCGGGTAATTGCTTGAGCATCAGCCGTTCGTCCAGCGCTTCGAAGGGCACGCCGCCGGCGCTGCTGATGGCTTCGTCCAGTGGACGGGTTTTCACCAGCGTGACCGGCAAGGCCTTGATCGCTTTCGCCAGCCGCGCCATGTCGGCGAAGCAATCGGCGGACGTCAGCTCGCGCAACAGCGCTGCCTTGACCCCGTCGAGCCCCAATTGACTGTGCAAGTGCTTGGCCATCGAGCGTGACCCGCGTGGTTTGTTCAAGGCCTGGAGGATTTTATCCACAGGCCGGCCTGGCAACAGGTCCAGATGAATGGTCGCTCTGCCGTGCTGGTTGATGGCCTCGCGAATCGCTGCCGACAGGGCATAGATCAAGCTGCCTTCGAGGCCGGTGGCGGTGATTACGCATTCGCCCAGGCGTGGCACATCGTCGTTGAGGCCGATGGCGATGTTCTTGAGCGGGGCACCGGCGAACTTGCCGATCATGAAGTCGCTCCAGGCGGCCACGTCGAATCCGCAATTGCTCGGTTGCAAGGGTGCCAACGCCACGCCGCGCTGTTCCAGCGACAGCATCCAGGCGCCATCGGAACCCAGGCGCGACCAACTGCCGCCGCCCAGCGCCAACAGCGTTGCGTCGGGGAACAAGGTTTTTTCACCGTCCGGGCTGGCGATGCGCAAGCCGCCGTCGGGGCTCCAGCCATGCCAGCGGTGGCGGGTGTGGATCACCACCCCGGCGTCCCGCAGGCGCTTGAGCCAGGCGCGCAGCAGTGGGGCGGCTTTCATGTCGGTCGGAAAGACGCGCCCCGAGCTGCCCACAAACGTGTCGATGCCCAGGCCCTGTATCCATTGGCACAACTCATCCGCGCCGAATGCCCGCAGCAGCGGGGCGATATTTGGCGAGCGTTCGCCGTAGCGGGACAGGAACGCCGGGAACGCTTCGGAGTGGGTGATGTTCATGCCGCCCACGCCCGCCAATAGAAATTTCCTGCCCACCGACGGCATGCTGTCGTACAGGTCGACCTGGACACCGGCCTGGCTCAACACCTCGGCTGCCATCAAGCCGGCGGGGCCGCCGCCGATGATGGCGATGTGTGGGGAGGAGGGCTGGGTGGTCGAGGTCATGGTGTGAACTGCGGAAACGAGGAATAGCGCGGCATTCTATCAGTACAAACTCCTGTGGGAGCGAGCCTGCTCGCGATAGCGGCGGATCAGTAACATCATGTCGACTGACATGCCCCTATCGCGAGCAGGCTCGCTCCCACATTTGCATGGGGTGCCTTCTGAATACGTGTTCAAAAAACAACCACATCTGCGCAAGCTATACGCGCCATAGGCTGTAAGCCGTTTCGCTCAGGTTATCCACAGGCCGCTCCACAGGCATTGTGGGTAAAGCGCCCAGATTTCAGTGACAGCCTGATGACGCCCAGACCTTTTGTGCGCTGTGGTGCAGGATTCCGTGGCGCCGGGCCAGGGCCTTGCGGTCCTTGCTGTAGCCCCCGCCGATGACGCCCACTACCGGAATGTCCCGCCCCAGGCAATGGCGCATGACGCTTTCGTCCCGGGCGGCGAGGCCTGCGTCGGTAAGTTTCAGGTAACCGAGGGCGTCATCCTTGTGTACGTCGACGCCGGCGTCGTACAGCACCAGGTCCGGCTGGTAGAGCGGCAGCAGATAATTGAGCGCATCGTCCACGACTTTAAGGTACGCAGCGTCTTCCATGCCCATCGGCAGTGGAATGTCCCAGTCACTCTGCGCCTTGCGTGCGGGAAAATTCTTTTCACAGTGCAGGGAAACTGTCACGGCGTCTGGAGTGTCATGGAGTATTCGAGCCGTACCGTCACCCTGGTGCACGTCGCAGTCGAAAATCAACACTCGCGAAACCCGGCCGCTGGCCAGGAAGTAGCGGCTGATCACGGCCAGGTCATTGAAAATGCAAAAGCCGGCCGGGTGGTCGTAGTGGGCGTGATGGGTGCCGCCGGCCAGATGACAGGCCAGTCCGTGTTCAAGCGCCTTTTCGGCGGCCAGGAGCGAGCCACCCACGGCGCGCACCGTTCGCCGCGCCAGGGCTTCGCTCCAGGGCAGGCCAAGTCGCCGTTGGTCTTCGCGGGACAACTCGCCGCCCATGTAGCGTTCGATATAAGCGCGATCATGGGCCAGGGCGAGAATCTCCGGCGGGCACAGGGCGGGACGCAGCAGGTCTGTGTCCCGGGCCAGGCCGCTCTCCACCAGGTGATCGCGCAGCAGGCGGAACTTGTCCATGGGGAAGCGGTGTTCCGCTGGGAACTCGGGGCTGTAGTCTTCGTGGTAGATCAACGGTAGCGGCATGGTGTTTTCAGTGGTGGTTGAGCCACGGATCCTACCAGCGATGTAGACTCTGGGGCATGGAAAGGGAGTGAAGATGGAGCCGATACTGGAACTGGAAAGCGCACGGTTGATACTGCGGCAATGGCGCGACGATGATTTGCCCACGTTCGCGGCCATGTCTGCCGATGCGCAAGTGATGCGTTATTTCCCGGCACCCTTGAGTCGCCTGGAAAGCGCTGCGTTGATCGGCCGCGTGCGCGGGCATTTTGCAGAGCATGGTTTTGGTTTGTGGGCGTTGGAGCGCAAGGATACTGGCGCTTTCATTGGCTTTACCGGGCTGGGCGTGGTCGGATTCGACGCGCATTTTACCCCGGCGGTGGAAATCGGCTGGCGCCTGGCCCGCGAGCATTGGGGGTTCGGCTATGCCAGCGAAGCGGCGTGGACGGCGTTGCGTTGCGCCTTCGACCGCCTGGGGCTGGACGAGGTGGTGGCGTTTACCGCCACCGACAACCTGCCGTCGCAGAAGGTCATGCAGGCCATCGGCATGCACCACGACCCGGCCGATGACTTCGAACATCCAAAGCTCGCGGTCGGTCATCCATTGCGTCACCATGTGCTCTATCGCATTGACCGAGAGCAGTGGTTGCAGACTCTGCACGGTTAGCCGACACGGACGTTACAATGCCCACCAAAATGGCCCGGGCCACTATCGATCCGCCGCCGCAGCGTAGACTGCGCGGTTTTTGCGCTGTGTGAGGAAAGTCTGAATGAGCCACGTGTTGGAAGATCTGGTCGACCTGCTGACCCTGGAACCGATCGAAGAGAACCTGTTTCGCGGTCGTAGCCAGGACCTGGGGTTTCGCCAGTTGTTCGGCGGCCAGGTATTGGGCCAATCGTTGTCGGCGGCCAGCCAGACCGTGGAAGAGGCGCGCCACGTGCATTCGATGCATGGTTATTTTCTGCGTCCGGGCGATGCGGCCCTGCCGGTGGTCTATCAGGTAGACCGCGTACGGGACGGCGGGAGTTTCAGTACCCGGCGGGTCACGGCGATTCAAAAGGGCAATCCGATCTTCACCTGCAGCGCATCGTTCCAATATGACGAGCAGGGTTTCGAGCACCAGAGCACCATGCCGCAAGTCGTCGGGCCGGAGAACCTGCCGTCCGAGCTGGAGCTGACCCAGCAGCGCGCCCATCTGCTGCCCGAGCACATGCGCGAAAAACTGCTTTGCCCCAAGCCGATCGAGGTGCGTCCGGTCACCGAAAAAGACCCTTACAACCCGCAACCGGCCGATCCGGTCAAATACGTGTGGTTCCGTGCCGATGGCGCCTTGGCGGACATCCCGGCCCTGCACAAATACCTGCTGGCCTACGCGTCGGATTTCGGCCTGTTGACCACCTCGCTGCTGCCCCACGGCAAGTCGGTGTGGCACAAGGATATGCAGGTCGCCAGTCTTGACCACGCGTTGTGGTTCCATGCCGACCTGCGCGCCGATGACTGGTTGCTCTATGCCATGGACAGCCCGTGGGCCGGAAATTCCCGTGGATTCTCCCGAGGCAGCGTGTTCAACCGCGCCGGGCAGTTGGTGGCATCGGTGACCCAGGAAGGCCTCATCCGCCATCGCAAGGACTGGGCATGAGCCTGTCCGATGTGCGCCATTGGGTGTTCGACATGGATGGCACGCTGACCATTGCCGTGCATGATTTCGCCGCGATCCGCGTCGCCCTGGCGATTCCGGCCGAAGACGACATCCTTACGCACCTGGCGGCATTGCCCGCGGAAGAAGCCGCCGCCAAGCACGCCTGGTTGCTGGAGCACGAACGGGACCTGGCGCTGGGCTCCAAGCCCGCGCCGGGGGCGGTCGAATTGGTGCGTGAGCTGGCCGGGCGTGGGTACCGCCTGGGCATCCTGACCCGCAATGCCCGCGAGCTGGCGCATATCACCCTCGAAGCCATCGGCCTGGCTGACTGTTTTGCGGTGCAAGACGTGCTGGGCCGCGACGAGGCACCGCCCAAACCGCACCCCGGTGGCCTGTTGAAACTGGCCGAGGCGTGGGAAGTGGCGCCCGGCTCGATGGTGATGGTGGGGGATTACCGCTTTGACCTGGACTGCGGCCGTGCAGCGGGGGCGCGGACGGTGTTGGTGAACCTGCCGGACAATCCCTGGCCTGAATTGACGGACTGGCATGCGCGGGATTGCGAGGAGTTGCGGCGGATGTTGTCGGCTTGAGAGGTCGGTTGGCTGATTGATCGTCATCGCGAGCAAGCTCGCTCCCACAAGGAGATTTCCGTCGAGCGCAAGATTTGTGTCTGCACCAGGCCCACTGTGGGAGCGAGCTTGCTCGCGATGAGGCCCGATACGCCGCCACAAGACTTACTGCCCAAACAATACTTGTAGCCCCTCCGGCGAGTTGAACATCCCATCCCCATCATGCCCAACCCCTGGCACTTCGATCAGCCGCTGGTTGAGTCCTTGCGGATGGCGCCGCGTCAGGTAGTCGAAAAAGAAATGCCCGCGCAGTAAGCGATACGCCCCTTGGGTCTGAGCCTCGCAGCCTTTGTCCAGCGCCGGATGCTCCGGGTCGATGTCCCGTTGTCCCAGCAAATAAGTGATGTCGCGCTTGATGTATTGATCTTCGAGCTGCGTGGCGGTTTGTCCGGACGCATAGGCGGGCAGGTACTCCAAGCCATATTTCCAGCGATTGAAAGCCGGGCAACTGGCCGGGTCGAACGCCATGGGCCGTAGCGCGTCAAGATAGGCATACGACGATGGATTGGCGATGACGAACCGAGGTGCGATGCGATACGTGCCGTGGGCGAGCAGGGCGTAGCGCTGCACCACCTGGGCGCCACCGGAATGGCCGGCGATGACGATTTCCTTCACTTCTGGAAACTGCTGTCGGTCGCTGACCCGCGCCACGATGTCGTCCAGCACTTGAAATGAACTGACCGGATTCGGTCCGATGGACAAGCCGCCCGCCATCCAGTCGTTGCCTTGCCAGCGCAGGAGGTCGGCGGGCAACTGATGACGTGCCGCATCCAGTTCGTTGAGAAACTGCGGGGCGATGATCAACGTCGTGGTCGATTGACCGGCCTGCGCGGCGGCCTTTTCACCGCTGTGAAGGTAGGTGTCGGCATTGCGCAGCCGACCGTGAAGGATGATCAACACCCGCTCGATCGAAGCCGGCGGCGGGCTCACGGCAACGGCCATGATCCCGCCCTTGAGCAGCAGGCGCCCCTGGGCGACCGCCTGGACGCCGTGTTCCTCGGCCTGGGAAACGGCGCAACAGAGCACCAGCCCGATCAACGCCGCCCACTTCATCTACAGGTTTTTCGCTGCGAAGGTGTCGCACTGGCTGACCTGGCCCTGGGCGAAACCGGTCTTGAACCAGCGCACCCGCTGGGCCGAAGTGCCGTGGGTGAAGGAGTCCGGCACAACGCGGCCCTGGCCTTGCTGCTGGAGGCGGTCGTCGCCGATGGCATTGGCGGCGGTCAAGGCTTCCTCGATGTCCCCTGGCTCAAGCCAGTTGAGGCGTTTCTGCGCGTGATTGGCCCAGACGCCGGCCAGGCAATCGGCCTGCAATTCCTGGCGCACCAGCAAACCGCCGTCGCCTTCCATTTGCCGGCCTTGCTGGCGCGCCTCCTGGATTTTCGCCGACACGCCGAGCAGGGTCTGCACGTGGTGGCCGACCTCGTGGGCGATGACGTAGGCTTGGGCGAAGTCCCCGGCGGCGGAAAAACGCTGGGACATTTCATGGAAGAAACTCATATCCAGGTAGACCTGTCGGTCTGCCGGGCAATAGAATGGTCCGGTGGCCGAGGATGCCAGGCCGCATGCAGAATTGACCCGACCGCTGAACAACACCAGCTTCGGTTGCTGGTACTGGCGCCCGGCCTGCTGGAAGACCTGGCCCCATGTGTCCTCGGTATCACCCAAAATCGAGCGCACGAATTCCGCCTGCTCATCGTTGGCCGGTGGCGCCTGGCGGGATTGCGAAGAGGTGGGCGCGGAACCTTGTTCCATCTGCCCGGTGAGTTGTCCGAGAATCTGCATCGGGTCCTGGCCGGTGATCCAGCCGATGCCGACGATGAGGATGATGGCCGTCAGGCTCAGCCCCTTGCCACCGCCGAAACGCATCCCGCCGCCGCCCCCACCGTCACCCCGGGCATCCACCACGTTGTCACTGCGGCGACCTTTTTTCCATAACATGTGGGAAATCCTCTGAATGGCCCTGCGAAGAAATGACTGCCGTGGCGATGAGTCTAGCCTTCAGGCGTTCAAGGCGCGCGTCGCGCTTGAGCAGTCAGGCAACCGCCGGGGATTTTGGTTCATCGGCGAGCCGATCCTGTCCGGCTGTGGATTTTTCATTACACTTGGGATCCAGAACTTATCGGAACCCTCGCTGGCCCAATAACTGCACTGTGCGTCCGGCCTCAATATCAAGCAATGCAGGTTTCCTTCATGACCATCAGCACTCCGCTCTCCGGCGTCAATCAGGCTTTCAAGGGCATCGTGCTTATTCTGGTCGCAACGTTTTTGTTCTCCAGTCACGATGCGTTGTCCAAATATCTCTCGGGTTTCTATCCCATCATCATGGTGGTATGGGCCCGTTACGTGGTGCACACCTTGTTGATGGCGGGTATTTTCCTGCCACGTTCGGGGTTGCGGGTGCTGCGTACCAAGCGCCCGTTGTGGCAGGTTGCCCGGGCTTTATGCCTGTTAGGCACCAGTTTGTTTTTTACCACCTCGCTGATGTTCATCCCATTGGCGGAGGCGACGGCGGTCAACTTCCTCGCCCCCGTGCTGGTCACGGCATTGTCGGTACCGCTGCTGGGCGAGCATGTGACACGTGGTCAGTGGATCGCGGTGATCTTCGGTTTCATCGGGGTGTTGATCATTGTTCACCCCGGTGGCGATTTGTTCACGCCGGCGGTGTTGTTGCCGTTCTGTTCGGCGCTGTTCTTCTGCTTCTATCAACTGCTCACGCGCAAACTCGCCGAGATAGACAGCCCCACCACCAGCAATTTTTTCGCCGGACTGTGCAATACGCTAGTGATGAGCGCCTTGGTGCCGTTCTTCTGGCAGGTGCCGAGCGTGACCCACGGCTTGATGATGTTGGCGCTGGGGGCGTGCGGGATGACCGCGCATTTGATGCTGACCCAGGCTTTCCGCTTCGCCGCCCCGGCGCTGCTTGCGCCGTTCGGGTATTGCCAGATCATCTTTGCCGGGCTGCTGGGCTGGTTGTTTTTCAGCCATACGCCGACGCTGACGACGGTGGTGGGTATTACGCTGATCTGCTTGAGCGGGTTGGCGGCGGCGTGGCAACAGCGGCGCAGATAACGGGCTGCACACACCCCTGAGGGTTGGCGCTGACGTTTGTGGCGAGGGAGCTTGCTGCCGCTGGGCTGCGAAGCGGCCCTCGCTTTTTTGCGATCGCTGCGCAATCGAGCGGGAGCAAGCTCCCTCGCCACGGGGCGTTATAGCCCCATCAATTTTCCAGGGTAGGCACCTTGCGCGGCGCCATGAAGTACATCCAGGCCAGCGCGATGAAGTACATCGCCGGGATCAGGGTGAACAGCACGGTGTAGTTGTTGTTAGTGATGGTGAGGATGTGCCCCACCAACTGAGTCATGAACATCCCGCCGATGGCCGCGCACATGCCGCCGAAGCCGAACACCGTGCTCATCATGTGCTTGGGCGTGTAGTCCATGACCAGGCTCCAGATGTTCGCGGTCCAGGCCTGGTGCGCGCCGATGGCCAGGGAAATCGCAAGTACCGCCACCCACAAACTGCTGGAGCCGGCCGCCATGATCACCCCGACAATGCAGCAAGCGAACAGCAGCATGGACATCAGTCGCGCCTTGATCGGATTGACCCCGCGGCCGATCAGGAATGACGACAGGATCCCCCCGCCGACACTGCCAAAATCGGCGGTCAGGTAAATGATGATCAATGGGATGCCCATCTGGGTCACGTTGATGCCCAGGTTGTATTGCTGGTTCAGGAACGGCGGCAGCCAGTAAAGGTAGAACCAGAACACCGGCGCGGTGATCGAGTAGGCCAGGGCGAATGCCCAGGTGCCGCGCATGCGCAGGATGCGGGAGAACGGAACACTTACCGGGTCCGGTTCTTCCTGGGCCTGGATGTAGTCCAGTTCCGACTGCTTCACGCTCGGGTGGTCTTCGGGGTTGAAGTATTTCAGGCCCCAGAACACCAGCCAGATACCGCCCAGGGCCGCCATGCACAGGAACGCGGCCTGCCAGCCCCAGACGTGCAGGATCAGCGGCAGGAGCATTGGGGTGAACATCGCGCCGACGTTGGTCCCGGCATTGAAGATGCCGGTGGCCACGGCGCGTTCGCCCGCCGGGAACCACAACCGCGTGGTTTTCACGCAGGCCGGGTAGTTGGCGGCTTCGGTCAGGCCAAGGATGAAGCGGCAGACCATGAAGCCCACCGCCGAGGTAGCCAAGCCGTGGGCGCCGGTCGCCAGGCTCCAGAGCAGCACGGCGCAGAAGAACACGCGCTTGACGCCGATTTTGTCGATCAACCGCCCTTGCAGCACGAAACCGACCGCGTAACCGACCTGGAACCAGAAATTGATATTGGCGTAGTCCATCGCCGTCCAGCTCATCTCCTTCGCCAGGATCGGCTGCATGACTCCGAGGGCGGCGCGGTCGATGTAGTTCAGGGTCGTGGCGAAAAATACCAGGGCGAGCATGCCCCAACGGGTCTTGCCCACGGCCATCGCGCCACGGATCTTGTCGCCGATGCCACCGCTGGCGACAACCGGGCCGTGGGCCAGGCGGGAACTTTGGGAAGGAATCATAGGGTCACCCGTTCTTGAAATTCTTATGGCGTGGTCTGGGTCTGCATTGAGGCTTGGCAACAATGTGATGTCGATGGTGGGCAGTGGACAAAAAATCGTCAATTCGCTGATCGGGCATAGTGTTCGATAATCGCCCAAAAAACTAACCGGATGGTACATATTAAATTGCCCAAAGAAACCGGCAGCTCAATAATCCCCCGACTTTTTTAAAAAGCGGCGCATTTTTTGTAGCCGACGCCAGTCCCGGGAGCCGAAGTCATGCAGCGTTCCATTGCCACTGTTTCCTTGAGCGGTACCCTGCCGGAAAAACTCGAAGCCATTGCCGCCGCCGGTTTTGACGGTGTGGAGATTTTCGAGAACGATCTCCTTTACTACGACGGCAGCCCTCGGGAAATCAGGCAGATGTGCGCCGACCTGGGCATTGCCATCACGCTGTTCCAACCCTTTCGAGATTTTGAAGGGTGCCGCCGGGATCGCCTGGCGCGCAACCTGGAGCGAGCCGAGCGTAAGTTCGACTTGATGCAGGAGTTGGGCACCGACCTGGTGCTGGTGTGCAGCAATGCTTCGGCCGACAGCGTCGGCGACGAACGGATACTGATCGATGACCTGCGGCTGCTGGCCGAGCGGGCCGGCGCCCGAGGCTTGCGCATCGGTTATGAAGCGTTGGCCTGGGGCCGGCACGTCAATACCTATCAACAGGTCTGGGACATCGTCCGCCAAGCCGATCACCCGAACCTGGGCGTGCTGCTCGACAGTTTCCATACCTTGTCGCTCAAGGGCGACCCCAGCGCCATCGCCGAGATTCCAGGCGAGAAAATCTTCTTCGTGCAAATGGCCGATGCGCCGATCCTGGCGATGGACGTCCTGGAATGGAGCCGGCACTTCCGTTGTTTCCCGGGTCAGGGCGAATTCGATTTGCCGGGATTCCTCGCGCCGATCATCAAGAGCGGCTATACCGGGCCGCTGTCGCTGGAAATCTTCAACGACGGCTTTCGCGCCGCGCCGCCCAGGGCCAATGCAGCCGATGGGTTGCGTTCACTGCTGTACCTGGAAGAGAAGACGCGCCAGCGCCTGGCCGAGGAAGCGCCCGCGCAGACGCCTGAAATTCTGTTCGAGACCCCTGCGGCCAGCGAATACAACGGCATCGAGTTCCTTGAATTTGCCGTGGACGACAATCTCGGCGCCAAGCTCGCCCATTGGCTGGAGCGCCTGGGCTTCGTCAAGGCCGGCCAGCATCGCTCCAAGAACGTCAGCCTGTTGCGCCAGGGCGATATCAACCTGATCCTCAATTGCGAGCCGTATTCCTTCGCCCATAGTTTTTTCGAGGCCCACGGCCCTTCGCTGTGCGCCATGGCGGTACGCGTCAAGGACAGCACCAGCGCCCTGAAACGGGCCGTGGCCTACAAGGGCCAGCCGTATCGCGGGCTCGTCGGGCCCAATGAACTGGAGCTGGCGGCGGTACGCGCGCCGGACAGCAGCCTGATCTACCTGGTGGATCAGGACGCCGACGTCTACGGCACCGACTTCAATCTGCAGCCCGCTGCCGCCATCGGCGCCGGGCTCAAGCGCATCGACCACATGGCGATGGCCCTGCCGGCCGACAGCCTCGACAGCTGGGTGCTGTTCTACAAGAGCCTGCTGGACTTCGAGGCCGACGACGAAGTGGTACTGCCGGACCCGTATGGCCTGGTGAAAAGCCGTGCGCTGCGCAGCCGCTGCAGCTCGATTCGCTTGCCGTTGAACATTTCCGAGAACCGCAACACCGCAATCTCACATGCGCTGTCGAGTTATCGCGGTTCCGGCGTGCATCACATCGCCTTCGATTGCGATGACATCTTTGCCCAGGTCAGTTGTGCCAAGGAGGCCGGGGTGCCGTTGCTGGACATCCCCCTCAATTACTACGACGACCTGGCGGCGCGTTTCGATTTCGACGATGAGTTCCTCAGCGAGCTGGCATACTTCAACGTGCTGTACGACCGGGATGCCCAGGGTGGCGAGCTGTTTCATGTCTATACCGAGCCGTTCGAAGGGCGTTTCTTCTTCGAAATCATCCAGCGCAAGAACGGTTACGCGGGGTACGGCGCCGCCAACGTCGCGGTGCGCCTGGCGGCCATGGCCAAGTCCCGCAGTGGCGGCGTGCGGCACGCCAAGTTGTAGGGAAATCGTAACGAGGGCGGTAAAGGGCAGTGCCTTGGCTTCCTTCACTGCCCGGTGCGGCCCATAATCGCCAACCTGTGCAGTGACGGCCGTGAGCCCGCAATGACTATGAATCCAGAGCTTTCCGCAGCCCTCGACGAACCTGTCGCCGCGCCGCGCAAGAGTCGCAAGAACAACCCGGAGAAAACCCGGGAGAACATTCTCCAGGAAGCCATCGTCGAGTTTGTCCAGCAAGGCCTGGCGGGCGCTCGGGTCGACGCTATCGCCGAGCGCATCCACACCTCCAAGCGCATGATCTATTACTACTTCGGCAGCAAGGAACAGCTGTACGTGGAGGTGCTGGAGAAACTCTATGGCGATATCCGCACCACCGAAAGCCGCCTGCATCTGGCAGAGCTGGCGCCAGTCGAGGCGATCCGGCGCCTGGTGGAATTCACCTTCGATCACCACGACCGCAACGTGGATTTCGTGCGTATCGTCTGCATTGAAAACATCCACAACGCCGAGTACGTGAAACAGTCTGGTGCAATCAAGGCGATGACCAATACCATCCTCGACTCCCTGGGCGTGATCCTGCGTCGCGGCGCCGAAGAAGGGGTGTTCCGCGCCGGCCTGGAACCGCTGGATGTACATTTGCTGATCAGTTCGTTCTGCTTCTACCGGGTGTCGAACCGCCAGACGTTTGGTGAGATCTTTCAGATCGACTTGTCGGACGAAGCGGTCAAGCAGCGGCACCGACAGATGGTGTGTGAGTCGGTGTTGCGGTACTTGCAGGCCTGATCCTGAACCTATGCAGACCTTGTGGGAGCGAGCCTATGTGGGAGCGAGCTTGCTCGCGATGGCGGCATGTCAGTCACGTTGATATCAACGGATCCACCGCTATCGCGAGCAAGCTCGCTCCCACAAGTTCCCTCAGGGAGTTTGTCGCGAGCTTCAGGGATTCATGCTCTGAAAATGCGCCAGCATCCGCCTCGCATCCGGCGCCACGCCGCTGAACAGTTCGAACGCCTTCACCGCCTGGAACACCGCCATGGTGCCGCCGTCCAGTGTGCGGCAGCCGAGCGCGCGGGCGTTGCGCAGCAGTTCGGTTTCCAGCGGGAAATACACAATCTCCGCCACCCACAGGTCGCCCCGCAACAACTCGACCGGCATCGGCATGCCCGGTAGTTTTGCCATGCCCATGGGCGTGGTGTTCACCAAGCCGTCGGCTTCGGCCATGGCAGCGGGAAGGTCATGCCCGGCACGGGCGCGACCGGCGCCGAAGTGTTGGTTCAGGTTGTTGGCCAATGCCTCGGCACGGCTGACCTCGACATCAAAAATGCTCAGCGTCTCCACGCCCTCCACCAATAAGGCGTGGGCCACCGCTGCGCCAGCGCCGCCAGCGCCCATCTGGACCACGCGCTTGCGCGCGACATCGCCCAGGCCTCGACGAAAACCTTCGGCGAAACCCAGGCAGTCGGTGTTATGGCCGATGCGCTTGCCGTCCTTGAGCACCACGGTGTTCACCGCGCCGATTCCCCGCGCTTCCGCCGAAAGGTCATCCAACAGAGGGATGACCGCCTGCTTGCAAGGAAAAGTGATGTTCAGGCCGGTGAAATCCATGCGTTCGGCGGCCATCAGCAAGTCGGGCAGGGCGCTGCTGTCGAGTTTCAGCGCGTCGAGATCGATCAGTCGATACAGGTAACGCATGCCTTGGGCATCGCCTTCGCGCTCGTGCAGCGCTGGCGTGCGAGACGCCTGGATACCCGCGCCGATCAGGCCGGCCAGTACAGTGACGTTCGGCATGCGCTCAACCCTTCAACCGATGACTGAAATGTTCAAGGGCCAGGCGATAACCATGGCTGCCAAACCCGCACATCACGCCGATGGCGACGGATGAGACGAAGGAGTGGTGGCGAAACGTCTCGCGGGCGTGGACGTTGGAAAGATGGACTTCGATGACCGGCACTTCGCTCGCCACCAGGGCATCGCGGATCGCCACGGAGGTGTGGGTCCAGGCCGCCGGGTTGATGACGATACCGCTGCACCGGCCTCGGGCGCCGTGAATCCAATCAATCAATTCACCCTCCTGGTTGGTCTGGCGAAATTCCACGGTCAGGCCGAACTCCTCGGCGGCGCGGCCGCACAGCGCGGAAATATCGGCCAGGGTTTCGTGGCCATAGGTCGCCGGCTCGCGGGTGCCGAGCAGGTTCAGGTTCGGGCCGTTGAGCACCAGAACGATCGGAGGCATCGCACAATCTCCACATTTTTATTGTTGGTCTCGGCGGGTTTCAGCCGGTGGAGATAAATTGTACTAGATGGTTAATTTGGTCAAATAAAGCAGCGGTTGTCGGGCAATAAGTGTTCGATGATCGAACATTGCCGGCCGAAAGGTGAGGGAGAGCAATTGTGGCGAGGGGATTTATCCCCGCTCGAGTGCGCAGCACTCGCAAGAGGCCAGACAAGACAGAGCAGAGGGCCGCTTCGCAGCCCAGCGGGGATAAATCCCCTCGCCACAGGGTAATCCTTCACCCCGAAAGGGAGGATTCAGCGCCGCGTCAACAACACCCCGGATTCCATGTGGTGGGTCCAAGGGAATTGATCGAACAACGCGCAGCGCGTGATGCGGTGGGTATCGTTCAGTTGCGCGATGTTCGCGGCGAGGGTTTCGGGGTTGCAAGAGATGTAGAGGATGTTGTCGAAGCGCCGGGTCAGCTCGCAGGTGTCCGGGTCCATGCCGGCGCGAGGCGGGTCGACGAAGACGCTGCCGAATTCGTAGCTTTTCAGGTCGATGCCCTGCAGGCGCCGGAACGGCCGAACTTCGTTCAGGGCTTCGGTCAGCTCTTCAGCGGACAGGCGCACCAGCGTGACATTGTCTACCGCGTTCTCGCTGAGGTTGCTCAGTGCGGCGTTGACCGAAGTCTTGCTGATCTCAGTGGCGAGCACTTTGCGCACACGGGTTGCCAGCGGCAAAGTGAAGTTGCCGTTGCCGCAGTACAACTCCAGCAGGTCGTCATTGCGATCGCCCAGGGCTTCATAAGCCCAGTTGAGCATCTTCTGGTTCACCGTGCCGTTGGGCTGGGTGAAGGCGCCTTCGGGTTGGCGATAGCTGAAGGTGCGGCCGCCCACGTCGAGTTTCTCCACCACGTAGTCGTGGCCGATCACTTCGCGTTTGCCCTTGGAGCGGCCGATGATGCTTACGCCCAGCTCGGCCGCCAGTTTCGAAGCTGCGACGTGCCAGTGTTCATCCAGCGGACGGTGGTAACACAGGGTGATCATCGCGTCGCCGGCCAGGGTGGTCAGGAACTCCACCTGGAACAGCTTGTGGCTCAACGGCGCGCTGGCTTGCCAGGCGGCCTTGAGCTGCGGCATCAATTGGTTGATGCGCAGGCTGGCGATGGGGAACGCTTCGATGAGGATCGGCGTGCGCTTGTCTTCCTGGGAAAACATCGCGTAATGGCGTTCGCCGGCCTCGCGCCACAGGCGGAATTCGGCTCGCAGGCGGAAGTTCTGTAGCGGAGAGTCGAACACCTCGGGCTCGGGGGCATCGAACGGAGCCAGCAGGTCGCGCAGGCGCACGACCTTGTCTTGCAACTGGGTGGCGTAGGCCTGGGAATCAAAAGTCATGCGTTGAACCAACCCAACTTGATAACGAACAGGATCGAAAGGATGACCAGCGCCGGGTTCAGTTCACGGCCGCGGCCGGACACCAGTTTGATGGCGGTCCAGGCGATGAAGCCGAAGGCGATGCCGTTGGCGATGGAATAGGTGAACGGCATCGCCAGGGCAGTGATCACCACCGGAGCGGCAACGGTAACGTCGTCCCAGTCGATTTCCGCCAGGCCGGAGGTCATCAATACCGCGACGAACAGCAAGGCCGGCGCGGTGGCGAAGGCCGGGACGCTGGCGGCCAACGGCGAGAAGAACAGCGCCAGCAGGAACAGGATCGCGACCACGATCGCCGTAAGGCCGGTGCGGCCGCCGGCGCTGACGCCCGCCGCCGATTCGATGTAGCTGGTGGTCGTCGAAGTGCCTAGCAGCGAACCGGCCATGGCGGCGGTGCTGTCGGCAATCAGCGCACGGCCCATTTTCGGCATGTGGCCGTCCTTGCCCATCAGCCCGGCGCGCTTGGCGACGCCGATCAGGGTGCCGGAGTTATCGAACAGATCGACGAACAGGAACGCGAAGATCACGCTGACCAGGCCGATGTCCAGGGCGCCCTTGATGTCCAGCTGCAGGAAGGTCGGGGCCAGGGATGGCGGCGCGGAAATGATGCCGCCAAAGGGCGTGAAGCCCATCAGGATCGAGACGATGGTGACCGCCAGGATGCCGATCAGTACCGCGCCGCGCACTTTAAGCGCCTCCAGAGCGACAATCAGTACGAAGCCCAGGGTTGCCAGGATCGGCGCCGGTTGCTTCAGGTCGCCGAGGCCGACCATGGTCGCTGGGTTTTTCACCACGATGCCGGCGTTGTTCAGGGCGATCAGCGCCAGGAACAGGCCAATACCGGCGGCGATGGCCGAGCGCAGCGGCAGCGGGATGCTGTTGATGATCCATTCCCGGATGCGGAAGATCGATAGCAGAAAGAACAGCACGGCGGAGACGAACACCGCCCCCAGCGCCACTTGCCAGGTATGGCCCATGTGCAGGACCACGGTGTAGGTGAAGAAGGCGTTCAGGCCCATGCCCGGCGCGAGGGCGATCGGGTAGTTGGCGATCAGGCCCATGACTGTGGAACCAATGGCCGCCGCCAGACAGGTGGCGACGAATACCGCGCCCTTGTCCATGCCGGTTTCGCCGAGGATGCTCGGGTTGACGAACAGAATGTAGGCCATGGCCAGGAACGTCGTGACGCCCGCCAGGATCTCAGTCCGCACGTTGGTATTGTGTGCCTTGAGTTGAAACAGCCTTTCCAGCATGTCTGCTCCCCGTGGCGCGCGCGGCGCCGTGAATGTATCGACCTCAACAGCAAAGCACAGGTCGCCAGGGGCGCCGGGATTTTCTGCGGGTCGGAAAAAGCCGCGCATCATAGCAGCGCGGCGATGTGGCTGCGATCCTCGGTGTGCGTCGCATAAGTGTGCGCAGGCAAAAGTTGGGCCATACTGCGGCCGATTTCGGACGGTCGGGATGTATCGCATGAAAAACATTGCATGGGCCTGGGTGTTCGGCCTGGGGCTGGCCGTGCCGGTCGCGCACGCCGCGTCGGCACCACCGCTGAGCGAGGTCAAGGTGCTCAAGGTCGAGTCGCCGGCCTGTGGTTTCGAAGACGTTTCCGCAGGACAGGCGCAAACCCGTTGCGACCACAGTGGCCCGCATATCAAGGTCTACGTGCTGGAGCTCGGCATAGGCCACCAGCCAAATGTCACGCTGGACGGCTTCGAGGTCGACGGCACCCGTTCACCGGTGTGTGCATACGACAATGGCAATCTCAATGATTGTTCGACCGGAGCCCGGCGAACGGTCGGCTACTTGTATATCTTCGATCTGAAGGGCAAGCAGGAAGGCACCTTCAGCTTCAGCAACGTGTCGATCAACGCACCGGGCAACCGAATGTCGACCCAGTTGTACATCAAATGACATGCCGTGGACGACCTTCGGCTGACAGGGCCCGGCAAAGCTGACTAGTCTTGAAGGATCACCCAGCGGAGAGTGCCCATGATGCCTGGAACCAAGATCCCCCGAGTCCTGATCGCCGTGGCTGAAGGCGTTGATGATTTGCAGGTGGTGACGCTGATCGACGTGTTGCGCCGGGCGCAGCTTGAAGTCGTCGTGGCGAGTATCGAAGGCCGTCGCATGCTCACCTGCGCACGCGGAACGCGCCTGACCGCCGACGGCATGCTGGTGGACGTGCTGGTGCAGGATTTCGATTTGATCGTCTTGCCGGGCGGCATCATCGGCGTGCAACACCTGGCGGCCCACCCGCCTTTGCAACAGTTGATCAAAGACCAGGCGGCCGCCGGGCGCATCTTCGCCGCCATCGCCGAAGCCCCGGCGTTGGTGCTCCAGGCGTTCGGCGTGCTGCGCCAGCGCCGGATGACCTGCCTGCCCGCCGTGAGCCAGCAACTGTCCGGGTGCAGCTTCGTCGACCAGCCGGTGGTGGTGGACGGCAATTGCATCACCGCCCAGGGTTCCGCCGCCGCCTTGGTGTTTGCCCTTGCGCTGGTGGAAGCATTAGCCGGTAAAGGGGTGAGGAGCGTGGTCGCGGCGGAGTTGTTGGCGTGACAGCGTCAAATGTGATGGGCAAGGGGTTCGATCATTGGTTGTTCGCGCCGCTCGGCTTGCCATAGGTCATAGTCGGTCTGGACGCCCAGCCAGACGCGTGCCTTGCCGATGCCTGCGCGTTCCAGGCGTACTGCCAGGTCTGGGCTGACCGATGCATGGCCGTGCAGTACCCGAGAAAGGTGCGGTCGAGCGAAACCGAGGTGTCTCGCCAGTTCGGTCACCGTGATGCCCAGCTCGGGCAATACGTCCATCAGCAATGTTTCGCCAGGATGTGGCGGATTGTGCATGGGCATGTTCCAGCCTCCTGTCAGTGATAGTCGAGGTAATCGACCAGTTCGATGTCGGACTCGATGAAGCGGAAGACAATTCGCCAGTTCCCTGAAACGCTCAGCGACCAATAATCGACCAGATCACCCTTGAGCGAATGCAATCGCCACCCGGGGATGTCCAGGTCGCTTGGCATGCATGCCCTGTCCATGAACTGAAGCATGCGAGCCAGCCGCTTCCCGTGGTCTGCCCGAATTCCCCGCGTCGAACCCGTTTCATAAAAGACCCTGAGGCCTTTGTGCTGGAAGGATTTAATCATGGAATGGAGTGTAAGGCGATACATTACAGTCTGTGCGATACATATGTACCGCACAGGCGCGCTGGACTCGTGCATTGGGGGGCGGGCAATTGTCTTGGAACGCTCATCCCACCCCGAAGTCGTACCCCTTATGACGGCGGTTTTCCAAAACGCCGCGTGTACGACCAACCGTGAGGTGTTCCATGAGCGCGACCTTGTCCGAAGCGACGCAGGCGTCCTTCGTCCGTCATCCCATACGTCTGACACTCAATGGCGCGGTGCGCGAGTTGCAGGTGCTGCCCTGGACTACGTTGCTCGATTTGCTGCGCGAACAATTGGACCTGGTGGGCAGCAAAAAGGGCTGTGACCACGGCCAATGCGGCGCCTGCACGGTGCTGCGCGACGGCAAACGGATCAACGCCTGCCTGACCCTCGCGGTGATGTGCGACGGTGCCGAGTTGACCACCGTCGAGGGCCTGGCCAATGGCGACGAGTTGCATCCGATGCAACGGGCATTCATCAAGCATGACGCGTTCCAGTGCGGCTATTGCACTCCCGGGCAGATCTGTTCGGCAGTGGCGCTGGCCCACGAGGGGCGGGCGAGCACTGGCGCCGAAATCAGCGAGCTGATGAGCGGCAACCTCTGCCGATGCGGTGCCTACAACAACATTCGCGATGCCATCGAAGAAGCCCTGCCGCTCTGCCAGCAGACCGGAGGTGAGTCGTGAATCCCTTTCGCTACAGCAAGCCCGACACGCTGCAGGCCGCCGTCGAGCTGTCGAGTGCCGATTCGCGTTTCATCGCTGGCGGCACCAACCTGCTCGACCTGATGAAGGAAAACCTCACCCGCCCCCAGCACCTGATCGATATCACCGGGCTGCCCTTGGCCGACCTCAGCGAAACGCCATCGGGCGGGGTGATGATTGGCGCGTTGGTGAGTAACGCCGATTTGGCCTGGCACCCCTGGATCGAGCGCCGTTATCCGTTGCTCTCCCAGGCCATTCTTGCCGGTGCTTCGCCACAGCTGCGCAACATGGCCAGCACGGGTGGCAACCTGTTGCAGCGTACCCGTTGTTACTATTTTTATGACGCCGGTGTGCCGTGCAACAAACGCCGGCCTGGCAGTGGCTGCCCGGCTCGAAGCGGTTTGAACCGTATTCACGCGATTCTTGGGGCGAGCGATCAATGCGTCGCGACTCATCCCTCCGACATGTGCGTGGCACTGGCCGCGCTTGACGCGGTGGTCCATGTGCTGGGCCGGGGGGGTCCACGGACCATCGAATTCGCCGACTTCCATCGCCTGCCCGGCGACGCTCCGGACCGGGACAACCAACTGGCCGATGATGAACTGATCACCTATATCGAGCTACCGCCCACAGGCTTCGCCGAACACAGCCAGTACTTGAAGATCCGTGACCGCGCGTCCTATGCCTTCGCTCTGGTCTCGGTCGCCGCCGCGCTGGAGCTGGACGGGCCGGTGATTCGCCAGGCTCGCCTGGCCCTGGGTGGCGTGGCCCACAAGCCTTGGCGTGATCGATCCGTGGAGAGTTGGTTGGTGGGGCAGCCGGTCAGCCGCGAGACGTTCACGGCCGCCGCGGATGCGCTGCTGCAAGACGCCGAGCCGCTAGAGCACAACGGTTTCAAGGTCAAGTTGGCGCGCCGGGCGATTGTCCGCGCCTTGAGCGATGCCGCACTGGTGGGAGGAATCGCCCGATGAATGCACCGAGCAAAACCATAGGCCAACCGCTGGACCGGGTTGATGGCCTCCTCAAGGTGACCGGTCGGGCCCGTTACGCCGGGGAATATCCGGAAGACGGCTTGTTGCACGGCAGTGTCGTATCCAGTGCCATCGCCCGGGGGCGGGTGGTGGGTATCGATGCTTCCCGCGCCCTGGCGCTGCCGGGTGTCGTTGCTGTGATCGATCATACCAATCGGCCCAAAATCGCCAGCTACGACGAACCCTATCAGGATGCCGACGCGGCGGAGGGCTCGCCGTTCCGGCCACTGTTCAACGACCAGATCCTCTATAGCGGCCAGCCGCTGGCCCTGGTGGTCGCCGAAAACCTGGAGCTGGCCCGTTATGCCGGCTCGCTGGTGGAGATTGAATACGAGGCTGAGGGGCATCAGACCGATCTGACAATCCTGCAAAACGAAGCCCATCCAGCACCTGCAGAACTGCCCAAGCCCCGTGGGAATTTTCAGGGCGAGTACGCGAGCGCAGCCCTGAGTGTGGACGTGTCCTACAGCACGCCGATAGAACACCACAACCCGATGGAGCCCCATGCCTCCACCGTGTTGTACCAACCCGACGCAAGCCTGCATATCCACGACAAGACCCAAGGCGCGCAGAACTGCCAGGCGTACGTGCAAAAAGTATTCGGGCTGGAAAAGGAGCAAGTGCGGGTATTTGCCGCCTACGTGGGCGGCGCGTTTGGTTCCGGCCTGCGTCCGCAATACCAATTGGCGCTCGCGGTGATGGCCGCGCTGCATCTCAAGCGCTCCGTACGGGTCAGCCTGACGCGCCAGCAGATGTTTACGTTTGGCTATCGGCCTCGGACATTCCAGCGCTTGCAATTGGGTGCTGCGGCCAACGGAAGATTGCTCGCGGTAACGCATACCGCCATTGGCCAGACCTCGCGTTTCGAAGATTTTACCGAGCACGTGGTGGAGTGGAGCGGCATGCTCTATCACTGCGATAACGTGACACTGACGTACAAACTGGCGCCGTTGGACGTTTACACACCGCTGGACATGCGCGCCCCGGGCGCGGCCCTCGGGTTGATCGGGCTGGAATGTGCGATGGACGAGCTGGCCTGCGCCCTGGCGATCGACCCGGTGCAGTTGCGTCTGATCAACTATGCCGAACGCAACGAAAACGAAGGCAAGCCCTATTCCAGCAAGGAGCTGCTGGCCTGTTACGCCCAGGGCGCCGACCGTTTCGGTTGGAGCAAGCGCAACCCCGAACCGCGCAGCATGCGCAGCGGCCGGCAACTGGTGGGCTGGGGCATGGCGGGCGGCGTGTGGGAAGCCATGCAGCAAAAAGCCAGTGCCCGCGCCTCGCTGGACGCCAACGGCAAGTTGACCGTCAGCAGCGCAACGACGGACATCGGCACCGGCACCTATACCGTCATGACTCAAATTGCCGCCGAGGCGTCAGGCGTTTCCCTTGAGGACGTCACCTTTGTCCTGGGCGACTCGTCGCTGCCAACGGCACCATTGCAGGGTGGTTCGTTTACCGTCTCGTCGGTGGGCACGGCGGTGCAGAAAGCCTGCGAAGCGCTCAGGGAAAAGCTGCTCGCCGTGGCCCGTCAGTCCTGTCCTGCCTTCAGCGGCGCGACCCTTGAGCAGGTAACCTTCATCGACGGTGAACTGCGCATGGGCGAGGCCCGTGTCGCCCTGGCGGAGCTGGCGCAAAAAAGCGGCGAAATGCCGTTGCACGCGGAGGTCGCCACCGGACCGGATGAAAAACGCCAGGCCTATGCGACCGCCACGCATTCGGCGGTTTTCGTTGAGGTGTTGGTGGATGAAGACCTTGGCACGGTGAAGGTCAACCGAGTGGTCAGCGCCATCGCGGCGGGCCGGGTAGTCAATCCGAAGACTGCCCGCAGCCAGATCCTCGGTGGGGTGGTCTGGGGCGTTGGCATGGCACTGCACGAAGAAACCTTGACCGACCATGCCCTTGGCCGCCACATGAACCACAATCTGGCCGAGTACCATGTGCCGGTGAATGCCGACATTGGCGAGATAGACGTGATATTTGTCGAAGAGCATGACGAGATCGTCAACGCCCTCGGGTCCAAGGGCGTCGGCGAAATCGGCATTGTCGGCGTGGCCGCGGCGGTGGCGAATGCGATCTACCATGCCACGGGCAAACGGGTGCGGGATTTCCCCATCACCCTGGATAAATTGCTCTAGGCTTTCGCCTCGTCCACCGGTTCGTGCATCCGGTCACGGTTGGCCAGGGTCGGGAACAGTTTGATCCAGGCCCCGGTCACCAGCAGCGTGCCGACGCCGCCCATGACCACCGCCGGCACCGTGCCGAACCAGTGGGCGGTGAGCCCGGACTCGAATTCGCCCAACTGGTTCGAGGCGCCGATAAACAACCCATTCACAGCGCTCACCCGACCGCGCATCTCGTCGGGCGTTTCCAACTGCACGAAGGAGGCGCGGATGACCATGCTGATCATGTCCGCCGCGCCCAGCACCACCAATACCGCCAGGGAGAACCAGAACGACGTGGAAAGGCCGAACGCAATGGTGGCGACGCCGAACACGCCCACGGCGGTAAACATCACCCGGCCGACCTTGCGCTCCACGGCAAACCGCGCCAGCCACAGCGACATCAGCAAGGCCCCGACCGCCGGCGCCGAACGCAACAGGCCCAGGCCCCAGGGGCCGGTGAGCAGGATGTCCTTGGCGAATACCGGCAACAGCGCGGTGGCGCCGCCCAACAGCACCGCAAACAAGTCCAGAGAGATCGCCCCTAGGATGTCCGGGCGGCTGCGAATGAAGCGAATACCGGCCAACAGCGAGTCGAGGGTCGCCTTGCCTTTATTCAGCGGTGTCTGCCGGGCGGGCAGGTTGAGCATCAGGCAGCAGGCGATGACATAAAGCAACACGGTTGGCCCATAGACCCAGACGCTGCCAAAGGCGTACAGCAAACCGCCCAGGGCCGGGGCGACGATGGTGGCCGATTGTTGTGCTGATTGCGCGGCGGCCACTGCCCGGGGAAACAACGCGGCAGGGACAATGCTCGGCAACAGCGCCTGGGTGGTCGGCATTTCGAAGGAGCGGGCCGCGCCGAGCAGGAACGCGAGGATGAAGATCATCTCGCGCGTAACGTTGTCGCTGGCGCTGCCAATCGCCAGGGTGAGGGCGATCATCGCTTGCAACGATTGGCAGATGGCCGCGACTTTACGTCGATCGTATCGATCCGCCACGTGCCCGGTGTGCAGCATGAACAGCACCCGTGGGGCGAACTCCACGAGGCCGACGAGCCCCAGGTCCAGGACATTGCCGGTCAGTTGATAGAGGTTCCAGCCGATGGCCACCGTCAGCATCTGGAAACCGCTGGCGGTGAATATCCGAGCCAGCCAGAAAGCAATGAAGGGACGATGGTGACGGAGCAGAAGGGGCGCTTGGCTGGGCATCTGTGACGGGGTCCGGTGATGGGAAGGTCGAGATTATCACTGAGCTGTAACAGGAAGTTGCGGTGGTTGGAAAAATAGTTAGCCAAACATCGATATTGGCTTGAGGGAACATTTGTGGCGAGGGGATTTAGCGAAACGTCGCACCGCCCCGCTGGGGCGCTAAGCGGCCCAAGCCTTTGCGAGTGCTGTGCAATCGAGCGGGGATGAATCCCCTCGCGACAAGAGTTTTTGCTTATGTCCTGAGCACCTGGGACAACCTGCCACGCGACAAAAAACCACGCCGTCCATCGGCCATATAGCGACTACTCTTTGAACATTGCTTGACCCAGGTCAATCCCCTTGGGGCGTTGTGCTGGCGGCCATTGGGCCAAAGTCCTGCGTTGTGACGGTTTAAAAAGAACGATTTAAAAAGCATCGCACTCCATATCCCTGGGGGCTGTGATGCAAGCCCCGCCCGCAGCCGGTTTTACCTGACAGAGGAAGACTTATGTTCGGTTTGGAGGCGCTCGATCTCGCCCGAATCCAGTTCGCGTTCACCATCTCGTTCCACATCCTGTTCCCGGCCATCACCATTGGCCTGGCGAGTTACCTGGCGGTACTCGAAGGCCTGTGGCTGAAGACACACGACGATACCTACCGCGACCTGTATCACTTCTGGTCGAAGATTTTCGCCGTCAACTTCGGCATGGGGGTGGTCTCCGGGCTGGTGATGGCTTATCAGTTCGGCACCAACTGGAGCCGTTTTTCGGATTTCGCTGGCGCTGTAACCGGGCCGCTCCTGACTTATGAAGTGCTCACGGCATTCTTCCTCGAAGCGGGCTTCCTCGGCGTAATGCTGTTCGGCTGGAATCGCGTGGGGCGTGGCTTGCACTTCTTTTCCACGGTCATGGTGGCGATCGGTACGCTGATCTCGACCTTCTGGATCCTGTCGTCCAACAGTTGGATGCAAACCCCGCAAGGCTACGAAATCATCGATGGCCGGGTCATTCCGGTGGACTGGCTGGCCGTGGTGTTCAACCCCTCGTTTCCGTTCCGGCTGATGCATATGTCGGTCGCGGCCTTTGTCGCCACCGCGTTTTTCGTCGGCTCGTCGGCGGCCTGGCACCTGCTGCGCGGTCGCGATAACCCGGCCATTCGCCGCATGTTGTCGATGGCGATGTGGATGGCCCTGCTGGTCGCGCCTGTACAGGCGGTAATCGGTGACTTCCACGGTCTCAATACGCTGAAGCACCAGCCGGCAAAAATTGCCGCCATCGAAGGGCACTGGGAAAACGTCGGCGACGAACCCACGCCGCTGATTCTGTTCGGCTGGCCGGACATGAAGGCCGAGCAAACCAGGTTCGCTGTGGAAATCCCGTACCTGGGCAGCTTGATCCTGACCCACTCGCTGACCGATCAGGTGCCGGCGCTGAAGGATTTCCCGCCTGAGGATCGACCGAATTCGACCATCGTGTTCTGGTCGTTCCGGGTCATGGTGGGCCTGGGGTTGCTGATGATATTCACTGGGCTGTGCAGCCTCTGGCTACGCCGCGGCAACCGGCTTTACCAATCCCGCCCGTTCCTGCACCTGGTGCTGTGGATGGGGCCTTCCGGGCTGATCGCGATCCTGGCCGGCTGGTTCACCACGGAAATCGGTCGCCAGCCGTGGGTAGTCTACGGCTTGATGCGCACGGCGGATGCGTCGTCCGGCCACAGCTTTGCGCAGATGAGCTTCACCCTGGTCATGTTCGTGGTGGTGTATTTCGCGCTGTTCGGCGCGGGGTTGAGCTACATGATGCGTCTGGTGCGCAAGGGCCCGGTGGCCCAGGAAGCCGAGCCGACCGACGGTGGCCCCGGTCAGAAACGCACCCCGGCCCGTCCATTGTCGGCCGCCAACGAAGGCGACGACGAAGTGGACCACAACGACAGCTCGAACAAGGGGAATTGAGTCATGGGTATTGATCTTCCGCTGATCTGGGCCGTGGTCATCATCTTCGGCATCATGATGTACGTGATCATGGACGGCTTCGACCTGGGCATCGGCATTCTCTTCCCCTTCGTCAAGGGCGAGCGCGACCGCGACGTGATGATGAACACCGTCGCGCCGGTCTGGGACGGTAACGAGACCTGGCTGGTGCTGGGCGGGGCAGGGCTGTTCGGGGCGTTCCCGCTGGCGTATTCGGTGGTGCTCTCGGCATTGTACCTGCCGCTGATTCTGATGCTCATCGGGCTCATCTTCCGGGGCGTGGCGTTCGAGTTCCGCTTCAAGGCCAAGGCCGAGAAGCGGCATCTTTGGGACAAGGCATTTATCGGTGGCTCGCTGACGGCGACCTTCTTCCAGGGGGTCGCCCTGGGGGCGTTCATCGACGGCTTCGAAGTGGTCAATCGCCAGTTCGCCGGCGGTTCCCTGGACTGGCTCACGCCGTTCACCATGTTTTGCGGCCTGGCGCTGATCGCCGCCTATGCCTTGCTCGGCTGTACCTGGCTGATCATGAAGACCGAAGGCAAGCTGCAAGAACAGATGCATGACCTGGCCAGGCCGTTGGCCTTCGTGGTGCTGGCGGTGATCGGCATCGTCAGCATCTGGACCCCACTGGCCCATGCCGATATCGCCGCGCGCTGGTTCACCTTGCCGAACCTGTTCTGGTTCCTGCCGGTGCCGATCCTGGTGTTGGTGACCATGTACGGGTTGTTCCGCGCCGTGGCCCGCAACGCCAACTACACGCCTTTCATCCTGACGCTGGTGCTGATTTTCCTGGGTTACAGCGGCCTTGGCATCAGCCTGTGGCCGAACATCGTGCCGCCGTCCATTTCGATCTGGGACGCCGCGTCGCCGCCACAGAGCCAGGGCTTCATGCTGGTCGGCACGTTGTTCATCATTCCGTTGATCCTGGTGTACACCTTCTGGAGCTACTACGTGTTCCGCGGCAAGGTGACCCATGACGATGGCTACCATTGACCGACCTGCGAGGTGCCGAAGATGGCCAAGCCTGACTTGAAAGACATCGAGGCCGCGGAAAAAAAGCCGCTATGGCAGCGGCTCGGTTGGCTGGCGGCGATTTGGGCCGGTAGCGTGCTGGCATTGTTCATCGTAGCCAGCTTGATGCGGATGTTCATGAACGCCGCGGGTTTGACGACTCACTGACGGAGTTATTTGCGGGCTTTGAGGATCACGAACTTCGGCGTGGCGGCCACCTGCTCGACACCGCGGAACAGCCGCGCCAGCTTGCTGTGATAGCCCAGGTGACGGTTGCCGACGATGTACAGCGCGCCGCCGACCACCAACGCTTCACGGGCCTGCTGGAACATGCGCCAGGCAAGGAAATCGCCCACCACTTGCTGCTGATGGAAGGGCGGGTTGCACAGCACCACATCCAGGGACTGCGCTTCTTGCCCGGCCAAGCCATCGCCCGCCCTCACGATCACTTCGCGCTCGCCCAGGGCGGCTCGCCAGTTTTCGGCGGCTGATTGCACGGCCATGTACGACTCGTCCACCAGGGTGTAGCGAGCGTCCGGGTTAGCCAGGGCGCTGGCAATGGCCAGCACGCCGTTGCCGCAACCCAGGTCCGCTACACGCGCCGAGCCCAGGTTCTTGGGCAGGTGCGGCAGGAAGGCGCGGGTGCCGATGTCCAGCCCTTCACGGCAGAATACATTCGCATGATTGAGCAACTCGATGTTCGGCTCATCCAGCGCATACCGAGTGGGGTAAGGGGAAGCGGCCGGTGTCCTCGGTTGCGGCGTGGCAATCAACAGACGGGCCTTCTTGACAGCGAGCGAGGCCTGCACCGGGCCGACGTAGCGCTCCATCAGGTCGCCTGCGGCCCGGGGCAGGTGCTTGACCATCGCGGCAGCGATCACCTGGGCCCCAGGTGCCAGTTGCCCTTGCAGCCGGATCAGTTGCTCCTCCAGCAGCGCCAGGGTCTTGGGCACCTTGACCAGGACACAATCGAAAGGCCCCGTCAGCGCTTCGCTGGCCGGCACGATGGGCACCGTATCGAACGGCAACCCGTTGCGCACCAGATTCTTTTCCAATGCCTGCAGCGCCAGGAACGAGTCACCGCTGCTGGTGACCTTGACCTTGCCTGCGAGGCTGGCCGCCAGGGCGCCGAAGCCATCATTGAGTACCAGCACCCGGGTTTCCGCGCCCGGTTGGTGTTCGGCCAGGTGCGCAAGCAGATATTCATCGGCAGCGTCGAACGCTTGCAGGGGTTCGTTCGGCTGTTCGGGCTGGCGGATCAGGTCGAGTTGGGCGAAGGGAGTATCGAGCAAGGGCATGGCTGGGACTCTGGCAAATCAACGGGTGTCCCGCTGCCTTGGGCAGGTCTGTCAGCGGGACCTCCTGAATGAACTGCGTCGCGGACTAGGCGCGTCATCATTCAAGTGGGGCCGTAAATGGTACGTTTTTTTGCCAGGCATTACCCGTGGGTTTTTGCGGACTGAGTGGTTACCTAGATCACATGGATGTGCGCAGCTTTCGCCACCGCCGAGATTTTATTGGTCACGTTCAACTTCCGCATGCAGCTGCAGACGTGGAAATTCACGGTACGTTCGGACAGGCACAGGATGCGCCCGACCTCCGACGCGGTCTTTCCTTCGGCGGACCACTTCAGCACTTCGATCTCCCGGGGGGAGAGGTGGTAGGTTTGCGGGGGCACCATATTGTCGACCAGCTTCTTGCCCGCCAGAGCATGCAATTTCTGGCTGGCGAAGATGGCATAGCCAAGGTTCCCATAGTGCTCGTCGGCATCGATCGGACAATGCGTCCTGGCGAGGCTGAATAAACTGTAATGGGAGCCGTGCTCATCATGTATGGCTTGTGTCCAGCCGTGCCTGAGACCCTGTCGGTTAAGTTCCCGCCATAACTTGGGTGCTTCGGAAAATGCACTCTCACTCCACAGGATCGGTAATGCGGACTGGTTGCAATGCGCCGCTATCGGGTCATTGTTGACGTAACCATTTTGTTCATAAAGCCGGTCCCATCCATAAGGGTAATTATTAATATTGATCTTGCTGGCATACCGATCGGGAACGCCCGAGTATGCGGCAAAGGCACAGTATTCAAATCCTTGAAAATTAAAGAAATCCAGTACCAGACGATAGGCCCTTTGCAAGTCCTTTTCACATGACAGTTTTCGCAGTTGCAAGTCCTTCCACTCGTCCATTGCATTTCTCCTTTGGAACTTTCAACGAGGTGGATCCAATCGGTGACGCGAAAATGAGTGTAGGACTTTTCCTTGCTCGGTAGTTAGATTTTTTTCTTTTGTCTGGCGTCGTCGCTATTGACGAAGGCACTTTACTAACAGTGTTTCTGATACATGTTTTTTACTTTGTAGAGCTTTATCCGCCGATGTACAAGGTGGGTGGCTTAACGCTATCAATCTTCGGCGGTGGTTAATATCCTCACTTTGCGGGACACTGCAGGCCTTGTTCGATTGGAGTGCCCCATGACCGACAATGCAGAAAAGTTTACCCGCCAGAGACTGGTCGACGTACAAACGTTGACGCCTCACTTGTTTACGCTACGCACCACCAGGGATCGCGGTTTCCGCTTCCGGGCTGGTCAGTTCGCCCGGCTCGGTGTCGTCAAGGCGGATGGGAGCACCGTCTGGCGCGCTTATTCCATGGTGTCATCGCCGTTCGACGAGTTTCTCGAGTTCTTTTCGATCGTCGTCCCGGGCGGTGAATTCACCAGCGAGCTGAGCCGTCTGAAACCAGGGGATAATCTGCTGGTCGAGCGCCAGGCCTTTGGCTATTTGACGCTGGACCGTTTTGTCGACGGTCGTGATCTATGGCTGTTGTCCACGGGAACGGGTGTCGCCCCGTTTCTTTCGATCCTGCAGGATTTCGAGGTCTGGGAAAAATTCGAACGGATCATCCTCGTCTACAGTGCGCGGGAGGCCAGGGAACTGGCGTACCAAGACCTTATCGAGGGGTTGTTCCAGCGAGACTACCTGGCCGAATACGCGCATAAGTTCCGGTTTATATCGACCGTCACCCGTGAGCAGGTTCCAGAGGCCCTTAACGGGCGAATCACTACGTTGATAGAAAACGGTGAGCTGGAACGGGTCGCCGGTGTCCCGCTGACGCCTGAGCATTCCCGGGTCATGCTGTGCGGCAATCCCCAGATGATTGACGACACGCGCAAGCTGCTCAAGGCCAGGGGCCTGCAACTGAGCCTCACCCGCCGGCCCGGCCAGGTAGCGGTGGAAAACTATTGGTAGAAAAATGGCGTCCCGGGGACGCCATTTCTAGGCGCGGGAATATCAGGGCCGTTCGTTCTGGGCCTTGAGCAAGTCGCGGATCTCACTCAGCAATAGCTCTTCCTTGGTCGGCACAGGGGGGGCGCTCGGGGCGACGGCTTCTTCGCGCTTGAGCCGGTTGATGGCCTTGACGCCCATGAAGATCGCGAACGCGACGATGATGAAGTCCACTGTGCTCTGGATGAATTTGCCATAGGCCAGCACAACTGCCGGCGTATCGCCTTGGGCGGCCTTGAGGGTGATGGCCAGGTCGCTGAAGTCCACCCCGCCGATCAGAAGGCCGATCGGAGGCATGACGACGTCACCCACGAACGACGAAACGATCTTGCCGAAAGCAGCACCGATGATGATCCCGACGGCCATGTCGACGACATTGCCTTTGACCGCGAAGGCCTTGAACTCGCTTAGCACGCCCATGAATGATTCCTTGTGACAGATGAGTTGATAGCCGCAGTGTAAGCCAGTCATCGGTGTCTCGCTCGACATGAATGCTTACAAAGCGTGCCTGTAATCGACCCGGCCCCCCGCGAAAAGTTTACAAAGTGCCACCAATTGCGCGCGATACGCGCTTCAGGGCTGACTCCCTATATTGTTTTTTCTATCAGCGCGGTATGGCATTTCTATTTAGGTTTTCATTTTCCGAGCACTAGCCTCTGAAAGGCGCACATGGATGCGCTTTATAAAATCAGAGGAAACTTCAATGAACACTTCCCTTGGCCTCGGCGCTATGTCCGGTCGCCGTTCCCTTGTTGTGCTGACCGCCAGCCTGTTTTCCCTGTCCATCCATGCCGCCACGCTGACTCGCGATAATGGTGCAGCGGTAGGCGACAACCAGAACTCGCAAACGGCGGGGCCCAATGGCCCAACCTTGCTTCAGGATGTGCAACTGATCCAGAAGCTCCAGCGGTTCGACCGCGAACGTATCCCCGAGCGCGTCGTCCATGCCCGTGGCACCGGTGCCCATGGCGAATTTACCGTGTCCGATGATTTGAGCGACCTGACCAAGGCCAAGGTTTTCGCGGCGGGCCAGGTCACGCCAGTGTTCGTACGTTTTTCCGCCGTGGTGCATGGCAATCATTCGCCCGAAACACTGCGCGACCCGCGTGGCTTTGCCACCAAGTTCTATACGGCGGAGGGTAACTGGGATCTGGTGGGTAATAACTTCCCGACATTTTTCATCCGTGACGCTATCAAGTTCCCTGACATGGTCCACGCGTTCAAACCCGATCCGCGAACCAACCTGGATGATGACTCCCGTCGTTTCGACTTCTTTTCCCATGTTCCAGAAGCGACTCGCACCCTGACCGAGTTGTATTCAAACTCCGGGACACCAGCCAGTTACCGCGAGATGGACGGTAACGGTGTACATGCTTACAAACTGATCAACTCAAAGGGCGAGATCAGTTACGTAAAGTTTCATTGGAAAAGTTTGCAGGGCCTCAAAAATCTCGACCCGAAAGAAGTGGTGAAGGTACAAGGACAGGATTACAGCCATATGACCAACGATTTGGTCAGCCATATCAATAAGGGTGACTTTCCAAAGTGGGACTTGTTCGTCCAGGTGCTCAAGCCTCAGGACCTGGCCAAGTTTGACTTCGATCCATTGGACGCGACCAAGATATGGCCGGATGTTCCTGAGCGAAAAGTTGGGCAAATGGTGTTGAACCGTAATCCGGCGAATGTTTTCCAGGAAACCGAACAAGTGGCAATGGCGCCGGCGAACCTGGTGCCGGGTATCGAGCCTTCGGAAGACCGGTTGTTGCAGGGGCGGGTGTTTTCCTATGCCGATACGCAAATGTACCGGGTTGGGCCGAACGCGCTGCAGTTGCCAATCAATGCCCCCAAGGTCGCTGTCAACAACGGCAACCAGGATGGCGCGATGAATTTTGGCAAGACCAGCACCGGCGTGAATTACCAGCCGAGCCGCTTGATGCCCCGTGAAGAACAACAAGCGGCGCGCTATAGCCAGGCCGAGCTGACCGGTAGCACCCAACAGGCGAAAATCCAGCGCGAGCAGAACTTCAAGCAGGCGGGCGACCTGTACCGCTCGTTCAACCAAAAGGAGCGCAGTGACTTGATCGAGAGTTTTGGTGGGTCTTTGGCGACTACCGATGACGAGAGCAAGCACATCATCCTGTCGTTCCTCTACAAGGCCGATCCTGAATACGGGACGGGAGTGGCCCGGGTCGCCAAGGGCGACCTGGCGCGGGTCAAGGCGCTGGCCGAAAAGCTGAGCGACTGATCCGCTTATGGGAGCCGAGTGGGTTCGGCTCCCATAATTCGCAGTCGCATGGAGAGGTCATGATGCGTAAGTTCCTTTCATTGATATTAGTCACATGGTCATGGGCTGTGCTGGCCGATCAAGCTCCGACCGCCGGCGCGGATGAGGTGCGGGCACAGTTGCAAGATTATTATTTCGATGCCGCCCGCCGGGGCGATGTGCCGATGCTCGATACCTTCATCGAGGCCGGCTATTCGCTCGACACGCGGGATGAGAAGGGCTACACCGCGCTGATCCTGGCGGCGTATCACGGTCATGGCCCGGCGGTCGAGCGTCTGTTGGTCGCCGGGGCGGATGCCTGTGCCCAGGACGAACGTGGCAACACCGCGTTGATGGGGGCGATTTTCAAGGGCGAAGTGCAGATCGCGCGTCGTTTATTGTCCACCGATTGCAGCCCAGATCAGCGCAACGGTGCCGGGCAGACCGCCGCGATGTATGCCGGTCTGTTCAAGCGTGGCGAGTTGCTCGATGCCCTGAAGGCCAAGGGGGCCGACCTGGAGGCCAGGGATCCGCTGGGCAACACCCCGGCAGATCTGGCAAAGGGTGAAATCAGAATGCCGGCCCCGCGGTAAAGCCCGGCTGTTATCATCGCGGTTTTTACCCGGAGTTCAGATGGCCAAGGCAAAGCGCATGTACGGCTGCACCGAGTGCGGCTCGACCTTTCCCAAATGGGCCGGCCAATGCAGCGAATGCGGGGCCTGGAACACTCTGACCGAAACCATGGTGGAAAGCGGCGGCGCGGCGGCGCCCACCGGGCGTACGGGCTGGGCCGGCCAGCAGGCGCAGATCAAGACGCTGGCCGAGGTCAGCGTTGAGGAAATTCCGCGGTTCTCCACGGCATCCGGTGAGCTGGACCGCGTGCTGGGCGGTGGTCTGGTGGACGGTTCGGTGGTGTTGATCGGCGGCGATCCGGGCATCGGCAAGTCCACCATCCTGTTGCAGACGTTGTGCAATCTCGCCACGCGCATGCCGGCGCTGTATGTCACTGGCGAAGAATCCCAGCAGCAGGTGGCCATGCGCGCCCGACGCCTGGGGTTGCCCCAGGATCAGTTGCGAGTCATGACCGAGACTTGCATCGAAACGATCATCGCCACGGCGCGCCTGGAAAAACCCAAGGTCATGGTGATCGACTCGATCCAGACGATTTTTACCGAACAACTGCAATCGGCCCCGGGCGGCGTTTCCCAGGTGCGCGAGAGCGCTGCGTTGCTGGTGCGTTACGCCAAGCAGAGCGGCACGGCGATTTTCCTGGTAGGCCACGTCACCAAGGAAGGCGCGCTAGCCGGGCCCCGGGTGCTGGAGCACATGGTCGATACCGTGCTGTATTTCGAAGGCGAATCCGATGGTCGCCTGCGATTGCTGCGGGCGGTGAAGAATCGCTTCGGCGCCGTCAACGAACTGGGTGTATTTGGCATGACCGACAGGGGCTTGAAGGAAGTATCCAACCCCTCGGCGATCTTTCTGACACGCGCACAGGAAGAAGTTCCAGGCAGCGTTGTCATGGCTACGTGGGAAGGCACCCGACCGATGCTGGTGGAAGTGCAGGCGTTGGTGGATGACAGTCACCTGGCGAACCCGCGCCGTGTCACGTTGGGGCTGGATCAGAACCGATTGGCGATGTTGCTGGCTGTCCTGCACCGGCACGGCGGGATTCCTACGCACGACCAAGACGTTTTTCTCAACGTGGTGGGCGGAGTCAAGGTGCTGGAGACCGCATCCGACCTGGCACTGATGGCAGCGGTCATGTCCAGCCTGCGAAACCGGCCGCTGCCCCACGATTTGTTGGTGTTTGGGGAAGTGGGGTTGTCGGGAGAAGTGCGACCGGTGCCCAGTGGCCAGGAGCGGCTGAAAGAAGCGGCCAAGCATGGCTTCAAGCGCGCCATCGTGCCCAAGGGCAATGCGCCGAAGGAGGCGCCGGCGGGGTTGCAGATCATCGCGGTGACACGTCTGGAGCAGGCGTTGGATGCGTTGTTCGAATAGCACCGAGGCGGGTGCGGTCCACTGTGGTGAGCGGATTTATCTGTGGCGAGGGGATTTATCTGTGGCGAGGGGATTTATCCCCGCTGGGCTGCGCAGCAGCCCCAAAAAAGCGACCCCAATCAACCTGGCACACCGAGTTGTCAGGTTTAGGGCTGCTTTGCAGCCCAGCGGGGATAAATCCCCTCGCCACAGGGGGCACCGCTGGATTCAAATCTGGATCAACGCCGCCAGTTCCCGCTCCAGTTCATCATGGTCGGCCAGGTTCAGTTCCACCAATCGACGCAAGTGGGCGATGGAATCCAGGTCGATGTGCTCGCAGACGAAGCCCAGGTGGCCGTGGTCGTCGTGAGCCAGCCGGACTTCCATCTTGACCTCTGCCTCCGGGCTCAGGTGGATGTCTGCCATGAAAGGCGCCTCGGGGTCACCGAGCCAAGGCTGGGGCTTTTCGATCAGCAGCCCATTGAGGGACAGGTCCAGCAACTTCACTGGCCAGATGAAGGGCCCTTGGCTCAGTTCGGTCCTGGCATGGAATTCAATTCGTACGAAGCGGCGGCGTTCGCTCATTACCCATTCCCCCTGAAGATCCACTGACTATAGACCCAACTGGCGCGCCGTCGTTGTCGTTCGGTCAGTGGCCGACGAATGTCGGGGTATGGCCTTTACGCTGGTTAGCGCTAAACTCCAGTGGCTATCTTTCTTGTCCACCCTGGCTGGAATATAAAAATGAAAAACAATAATAGCCTGCTACGCCATCTGCCCTGGCTACTGCTGGCCGTCGTAGGAGCGTGCGCCCTGGGCGTCGTGGCATTGCGTCGAGGCGAGGCGATCAACGCCCTCTGGATCGTCGTCGCAGCCGTGGCCATTTACCTGGTCGCCTATCGCTACTACAGCCTCTTCATCGCCAACAACGTGATGCAACTCGATGCGCGCCGGGCCACGCCTGCCGTGCTCAACAACGATGGCCTGGACTACGTCCCGACCAACAAGCACATCCTGTTCGGCCACCACTTCGCGGCCATTGCCGGCGCGGGGCCGCTGGTCGGGCCGGTGCTGGCCGCGCAGATGGGCTACCTGCCCGGCACGCTCTGGCTGATCGCCGGCGTGGTGCTGGCCGGTGCGGTGCAGGACTTCATGGTCCTGTTCCTGTCCACCCGCCGCAACGGTCGCTCCCTGGGCGACATGGTGCGCGAGGAAATGGGCCGCATTCCCGGCACCATTGCGCTGTTCGGCTGCTTCCTGATCATGATCATCATCCTCGCGGTGCTGGCGCTGATCGTGGTCAAGGCCCTGGCCGAGAGCCCGTGGGGCATCTTCACGGTGATGGCGACCATCCCGATCGCGATGTTCATGGGCATCTACATGCGCTACATCCGCCCGGGCCGCATCGGCGAGATCTCGATCATCGGCGTGCTGTTGCTGTTGGGTTCGATCTGGCTGGGCGGGCAGATCGCCGCCGATCCGGTCTGGGCCAAGGCCTTCACCTTCACCGGAATCCAGATCACCTGGATGCTGATCGGCTACGGTTTTGTCGCGGCGGTCCTGCCGGTGTGGCTGATCCTGGCGCCACGGGACTACCTGTCGACCTTCCTCAAGATCGGCACCATCGTCGCCCTGGCGATCGGCATCCTGGTCACCATGCCCGAGCTGAAAATGCCCGCGCTGACTCAGTTCACCGACGGCACCGGGCCGGTGTGGAAGGGCGGCTTGTTCCCGTTCCTGTTCATCACCATCGCCTGCGGCGCGGTCTCGGGTTTCCATGCGCTGATCTCCTCGGGCACCACGCCCAAGCTGCTGGATAACGAAACCAACGCCCGCTACATCGGTTACGGCGGCATGCTGATGGAGTCCTTCGTGGCCATCATGGCGATGGTTGCCGCCTCGGTGATCGAGCCGGGCGTGTACTTCGCCATGAACAGCCCGGCGGCGATCGTCGGCACTGACGTGGTGGCCGTGGCCCAGACCGTCAGCAGTTGGGGCTTTGCAATCACCCCCGACGCGCTGCAAGCGGTGGCCAAGGACATCGGTGAGACCACCATCCTGGCCCGTGCCGGCGGTGCGCCGACCCTGGCGGTCGGTATCGCGCAGATCCTGCACTCGGTGCTGCCGGGTGAGAACACCATGGCCTTCTGGTATCACTTCGCGATCCTCTTCGAAGCGCTGTTCATCCTCACCGCGGTGGACGCCGGCACCCGTGCCGGGCGGTTCATGCTGCAGGATCTGCTCGGCTCGTTCGTGCCGGCCCTCAAGCGTACCGAATCCTGGACCGCCAACCTGATCGCCACTGCCGGCTGCGTCGCGCTGTGGGGTTACTTGCTGTACCAGGGCGTGATCGATCCGCTGGGCGGCATCAACACCTTGTGGCCGCTGTTCGGCATCTCCAACCAGATGCTGGCCGGTATCGCCCTGATGCTCGCCACCGTGGTGCTGATCAAGATGAAGCGCCAGCGCTACGTCTGGGTCACGCTGCTGCCGGCGAGCTGGCTGCTGATCTGCACCACCACCGCGGGCCTGATCAAGCTGTTCGACGCCAACCCGGCGATCGGCTTCCTGGCCCTGGCGCGCAAATACAACGATGCCCTGGCCGCCGGCCAGATCCTGGCCCCGGCCAAGAGCATCGAGCAGATGCAGCACGTGGTGTTCAACGCCTACACCAACGCAACGCTGACGGTATTGTTCCTGTTCGTGGTCTTCAGCATCCTGTTCTACGCGCTCAAGGTCGGCATCGCCGCCTGGGGCATGAAAGAGCGCACGGACAAAGAAGCGCCATTCCAGGCCCTGCCGGACGCTTGATAGAGGATTGCAACGATGTTCAATGACTTGAGTCGCCTCGGTAAATACCTCGGTCAGGCCGCCCGCCTGATGGTCGGCATGCCCGACTACGACAACTACGTCGAGCACATGCAAACCAAGCACCCGGACAAGCCGCTGATGGACTACGAGGCGTTCTTCCGAGAGCGCCAAGAGGCCCGTTACGGCGGCAAGGCCGGGCCCAAGTGCTGTTGAGCTGAGGCCCATCCCTTGTGGGAGCGAGCCTGCTCGCGATAGCGGTGGGTCAGTTAATGATGAATTGACTGACCTGACGCCATCGCGAGCAAGCTCGCTCCCACAGTTGTTTTGGGCTGGTCTCAGGATTTTTGTACACCACCGGTTCCCTTGTGGGAGCGAGCTTGCTCGCGATAGCGGAGTGTCAGTTGACGAGGATTTGACTGACCTGACGCCATCGCGAGCAAGCTCGCTCCCACAGGATCCGCTTTCTTTTTCAGGCATCAAGGAGATTCAGTTTGTCCTCTCCCATCCCGGTCACGATCCTCAGCGGCTTCCTCGGCGCTGGCAAGACCACGCTGCTGCGTCATCTGCTCAAGGCCGAGCACGGCCTGAAAATTGCCGTGATCGAGAACGAATTCAGCGATGCAGGCATCGATACCCAGTTGCTGGGCGAAGAGCCGGTGCAGGTCATGACCCTGGCCAACGGCTGCGTTTGTTGCACCATCCACACCGACCTCACCAAGGCCCTGTACTTGTTGCTCGAGCGGCTGGACAGCGGCGAGATCCAATTTGACCGCCTAGTGATCGAATGCACCGGTCTTGCCGATCCCGCACCGGTGGCGCAAACCTTTTTCATCGACGAGGACCTGCGTGAGCGCTACATCCTCGACGGTATCCTGACCTTGGTGGATGCCGCGCATGCCGACACCCACCTGGCCCAGGCCATTGCCCAGGCCCAGGTCGGATTTGCCGATCGCCTGCTATTGAGCAAGACAGACCTGGTCGACGCGGCCCATGTCGAGGCTCTTCGCGAACGCCTGATGCGCATCAACCGGCGGGCGCCGATTCGGGTGGTCGAACACGGCAAGATCGACCTGGCCGAATTGCTGGACATCCGCGGTTTCAACCTCAATGCGGACCTGGGCGCCGGGCTCAGCCTTCGTCCGGTTGGCAAGGCGACCACGGGCGATCGCATCAGCAGCCTGGTGCTGCGCACCGACAAGCCGCTGGACATCGACAAGCTCAGCGACTTCATGAACCAGTTGCTGGAAGAACACGGCAAGCAGTTGCTGCGCTACAAAGGCGTTTTGAACATCGCGGGCGAGTCCCGTCGGTTGGTATTCCAGGGTGTGCTCAAATTGTACGGTTTCGATTGGGACACCGATTGGGCGCCAGGCGAGGCCCGAGAAAGCGTTATCGTGTTCATCGCCGATGAACTGCCCGAAGAAAAGATCCGCGCCGGCTTCGAAGCCGCGCTCCACTGACCATCCACGCGTGGGGCGAGTGGTTTTCCAACGATAAAAAAACCGGCCACTGGGGCCGGTTTTTTTTTGCTACTGCTATCAGGCGCCGTATACCGGCAGCTTCTTGCAGATCGCCTTGACCTTCTCACGCACGGCGTCGATCACCGCTTCGTTGTTCAGGTCGGCCAGGATGTCGCAGATCCAGCCAGCCAGTTCCTTGCACTCGGCTTCCTTGAAACCGCGAGTGGTCACCGCAGGGGTGCCGAAACGCAGGCCCGAGGTGACGAACGGGGAACGTGGATCGTTGGGTACCGAGTTCTTGTTGACGGTGATGAACGCTTTACCCAGCGCCGCGTCAGCGTCTTTGCCGGAAATCTCTTGCTTGATCAGCGAGAGCAGGAACAGGTGGTTTTCAGTACCGCCGGACACCACGTCGAAGCCGCGCTCGATGAACACGCCGGCCATGGCCTTGGCGTTCTTCACCACTTGTTGCTGGTAGGCCTTGAACTCAGGCTGCAGGGCTTCCTTGAAGCAGATCGCCTTGGCCGCGATCACGTGCTCCAGCGGGCCGCCCTGGGCGCCTGGGAATACCGCCGAGTTCAGCTTCTTCTCGATGTCGGCGTTGGCGCGCGCCAGGATCAGGCCGCCACGTGGACCGCGCAGGGTCTTGTGGGTGGTGGTGGTGACCACGTCGGCGAACGGTACCGGGTTCGGGTACACGCCAGCGGCAACCAGGCCGGCAACGTGGGCCATGTCGACGAACAGGTAGGCCCCGACCTTGTCGGCGATCTCGCGAAAGCGCGGGAAATCGAGGATCTGGGAGTAGGCGGAGAAACCGGCCACGATCATTTTCGGCTTGTGCTCGAGGGCCAGGCGCTCGACTTCGTCGTAGTCGATCAGGCCATTGCCGTCGATACCGTACTGAACGGCGTTGTACAGCTTGCCGGAGGAGGAAACGCTGGCGCCGTGGGTCAGGTGACCGCCGTGGGCCAGGCTCATGCCCAGGATGGTGTCACCGGCCGACAGCAACGCCAGGTACACGGCGGCATTGGCCTGGGAACCTGCGTGTGGCTGGACGTTGGCGTAATCGGCGCCGAACAGCTGCTTGGCGCGGTCGATGGCCAATTGCTCGACCACGTCGACGTACTCGCAACCACCGTAGTAACGCTTGCCTGGGTAGCCTTCGGCGTACTTGTTGGTCAGTACCGAGCCTTGAGCTTCCATCACCGCTGGGCTGGTGTAGTTTTCCGAAGCGATCAGCTCGATGTGCTCTTCCTGGCGCTGAGCTTCTTGCTCCATGGCGGCAAAGAGATCGGCGTCGTACTTGGCAATAGTCAAATCACGGCTGAACATGGCGGTCCTCAAGGATCGGGGCAGAAAAGGGGGGCATTCTACCTCAACCGGTTTTGGAAGGCATATGAAAGGGCGTCATGTCTTGGACGAATGGGTTTCACGCAGGGCTCAGCGTCGCCTGTACCGGCCTCATCGCGAGCAGGCTCGCTCCCACAGGGATCTGTGGTGTATGTAGATTGCCAAGGCACCCAAAACAAGTGTGGGAGCGAGCCTGCTCGCGATGAGGCCAGTCCAGACACCAAAAATTTCAGTCGATCATGAACAACGCATCATTGCTGAACTGCGCTTCAAACCGATTCGCCGGCATCGGCCGGCCGAACAGGTAGCCCTGTACTTCGTCGCAGCCGTGTTCGCGCAAGAAGTCCAGTTGCTCGTGGGTCTCGACGCCTTCGGCGATCACCGCCAGGTTGAGGCTGTGGGCCATGGCGATGATCGCCCGGGCGATCTGCGCGTCCTGCTCGCCGGACGGCAGGCCGTCGACGAAGGTGCGGTCGATCTTCAGCACGTCGATGGGGAACTGCTTGAGGTAGTTGAGCGACGAATAGCCGGTGCCGAAGTCATCCACCGCGATACTCAGGCCAAGGTTTTTCAACCCGGCGAGGATCTGCATCGCCTCGCTGACTTCGCGCATCAGAATACTTTCCGTCAGTTCCAGCTCCAGGCAGGCCGGTGGCAGCCCAGTGCTGCGCAAGATATTGGCGATGCGTGTGCCGAGCTGGCCGTCGGAGAACTGCCGGGCCGAGATGTTGACCGAGACCTTCGGCACCCGGACCTTGGCCTGGTGCCAGGTCTTGAGCTGGCGACAGGCTTCGCTGATGACCCAGTCGCCGACGTCCACCACCAGGCCGAGTTCTTCCAGCACCGGGATGAAATCCCCCGGCGGCACCAACCCGCGTCGCGGATGGCGCCAGCGCAGCAAGGCCTCGGCGCCGGTCAGGCGCTTGCCGTCGCCGCTGAACTGGGGTTGGTAATAGAGCACGAACTCATTCTGTTCCAAGGCGTGGCGCAGGTCGCTTTCCAATTCCAGCCGCTCCAGGGCGCTGGCGTTCATGTCGGCCTGGTAGAACTGGAAGTTGTTCTTGCCGCGCTCCTTGGCGTGATACATGGCCGTGTCGGCGTTCTTCATCAATTGGCTGAGTTCGTTGCCGTCCTGGGGGCTGAGGGCGATACCGATACTGGCGGTGACGAAAAACTCGCGACCTTCGAGCACGAAGGGCCGGACGAGGCTGGCAAGGATCTGCTCGGCCACGGTGATCGCCCGGTTCAACGCCATCTCGCGAGTGGCTCGCGGTTGCAGCAGCAGGGTGAATTCATCGCCGCCCATGCGCGCCACGGTGTCGTCGTCGGCTACGCAGCCGAGCAGGCGCGTCGCCATTTCCTTGAGCATCCGGTCGCCAGCGGCATGGCCCAGGGAGTCGTTGATCGGCTTGAAGCGGTCCAGGTCGAGAAACATCAGCACGACCCAGGTCTTCTGCCGCTCGGCTGACTGCAGCGCGGTGTGCAGACGGTCCTGGAACAGCGTGCGGTTGGGCAGGTGAGTCAATGCGTCGTAGTAGGCCAGGCGATGGATGCGCTGCTCGCTGGCCTTGCGTTCGCTGATGTCGCTGAAGAAACACACGTAGCTGGCAAGGTCGCCTTCGTCGTCGAGCACCGCCGTGATGCCGACCCAGGCCGGGTAATGTTCACCATTACGGCGCTTGAGCCAGACTTCGCCTTCCCAGGTGCTGTGTTGTTGCAGTTGCTTGAGCACGTAGCGCAAATGGGCTTCCTGCTGCTCATCCACGGTCAGCATGGTGGGCAGTTGGTCGAGCACTTGCGATACCGCGTAACCGCTGACGCGACTGAACGCCTCGTTGGCTTGAACGATGTAGCCGGCCGGGTCGGTGATCAGGATCGCCGATGTCGAGTGCTCGAATACGGTGGCGGCCATGCGCAGGTCTTTTTCGGCGCGCCGCTGCTGGCTGATGTCACGGCCCACCCCCAGTACACCTTCGAACGCGCCATGGTCATCCCACACCAGCACCAGCCGCAGCTCGATAGGGATCTTGCGCCCATCGGCGCGCAGGCAGTCGAACAGATACAACTGGGTCTGCATCTGGTTGCGCAGCTCGGTCAGTTGGTCGGGCTTGTCGAGGGCCTTGCTGAGCCGGTCCATCAGGCTGTAGATGCCGGTCAGTTGTTGCGGGTTGGCGATGGTCGACTGCCAGCCGTTCCGGAAGATCGAGTCGGCGGTGTAGCCCAGCACCGCCTGGACGGACGGGCTGACATAGTTGAGCGACAGCTTGCTGTCGGTCGAGAAAATCACATCGCTGATGCTTTCGGCGAGCATCCGGTAGCGTTGCTCGCTGTCGCGCAGCGATTCGCTGGCCTCGATCTGCTCGGTAATGTCCTTGGCCACGCCGATGATCCGGGTCACCTGGTCGTAGCGGTCCCGGGCCAGGGCCTGTTCGCGGACCTCGAAACGGCGCCACTTGCCGTTGCGATGGCGGAACCGCAGCTGGCATTGCAGCAACTGCGTGTAGCCGCCGCGCCGCTGTTCCTGGCGCAGCGTGTGATAGTGATCGGCGTCGTCGCTGTGCAGCAGGATTTCCCAGAAATACTCGCCCATCTGGTGCAGTTCGGTTCGGTCGTAGCCGAGCGTCTGGCCCAGGTGGTGGTTGCTGAAGATCATCCGCTGGCTGATCACATCCTGCACATAAAGATGATCCGGAACGGTGCGCACCACATCGGACCAGAACCCTTCGCGTTCCAGTAGCGACAGTTCGATCAGCTTGCGGCTGGTGATGTCGCTGATGCTCAGGATGACCGCGTTATAGTCGTGCTGGGTTTCCGGCAGGCGCAACACCAGCCACAGATGCTGATCCCGGCCGTGGGCGTCCTGGAGCCTGATTTCCAGCTCCAGCTGTTTATGGGGATCGAGCAACGCTTCGAGCAGTTTCGAACCGACCGGGTTGTTGTCCTTTTCGGCGTTGCCAACCAGCAGTTGCCAGGCTTGTTGGCAGGAGTCGACATTGAGCAGCTTCAACGCCACCTGGTTGACTTCGGTGACGTGCACTTGCTGTTGCAACTGTTCGAGCTGTTGCGGAACCTGCAACCAGGCGCGCAATTGCTCGCCGTTGTGCAGGCCAGTCCTGGCAAAAAACGCCTTGAGGCCGGACAGGTCGAGCACGCAGAGGGCCACGCCGGTGCCCTCGAAAATGTCCTGATAGCGACGGCGCCCTTCGTGCAGCTGCCGCTGGCGTCGGCGCATGTTCAGCAGGGCAATGACCGGCAACATGGAAAACGCCAGGCCCAGCAGGCATTTGCCGATGAAGGCCGGAAGCAGCTGCTCGAGCACCTGGCGCCGGTCGAACAGCCCGCGCAGCTGCCAGTCGCTGCTGCTCAGGGGGACGGTCAACACCGTGTTGCTCAGGTCCTGCGGGGTCAGTTGGGACGGGGTGATCGTGGGCAGGCTTTCGTCGCGGCTGATGATCTGCCGATTGAGACGGTTCTCCACCAGCCACAGTGGCCGCAGGCCCGTATCGCCCTGTTTGGTCAATGTCGAAAAGAAACTCGGAGACAGGCGCAGCGCCCAGTATCCGCGAGAGCTGCCGCTGGCCTGGTGCAACAGCAGATGCACCACGGAGCCGTCCTCGGCATTGCTGAAATAGTGAGCCTGGGCGTGACTGCGCCGTACCAGTTCGGCCAGGTAATCCGCGTCCTGGCTATCCGCGTCACTGTCGCTGAGCACTCTGCCGGAGGGGCTCAGCAGCGCCAGGCTGCGCAATTCGGGCAATGATTGCTGGAGCTTGCGCAACAGCGCCTGCTGTTCGTCGGCGGTTTGCGGTTGTTCGACGATTGGTAGCAGATTGAGGGCTATTTGCGCGTTCAGGGCCATGTTCAGGCTGACTTGCGCGGCGAGGTCGGCCGTGTAGTCGATGGTGTATTGGCGCTGCTGCTGTTGGGTTTCGCGCAGTTGGTCAAGCAACTGCCAGAAGAGCAGCCCCAGCAACAACAGCACCAGCGAGGCCAGCCCGCCCTTCAATGTCCCGCGCAGGGGCAAGCCTGGCACGGCGACGGGTGCGCGTGGGGACGGGGGCGGAGTGACGTTGGACAAGCTGTAATCCTGCGGTTTGCTGGACTGGCGCGACGTCACTATAAGCCGGACGCCCGAAGGGCGGCTAGCATGCCTTGACTTGTGGCAAAGTGCCAGCCCTCGGCGGCTGGACCTGGACCGACGGTTGAGGTAGCTTTGCCGGTCAAACAAGAGCGTTCCAGCTCCGGATTCCCAGGCTCCATCGGCTCGCAGGCAGTGATCAACATCAACTGCCCGCGCCGCGCATGGCCTGGCTCGTTCTTTTCACTGTCACTGACGCTAGGTTCACCATGGCTCAATACGTCTTCACCATGCATCGGCTGGGCAAAGTTGTTCCGCCGAAGCGGGAAATCCTGAAAAACATTTCTCTTTCCTTTTTCCCTGGCGCCAAGATCGGCGTACTGGGCCTCAACGGCTCGGGTAAGTCCACGCTGCTGAAAATCATGGCCGGCGTCGACAAGGAGTTCGACGGTGAAGCCCGTCCGATGCCCGACCTGAACATCGGCTACCTGCCGCAAGAGCCACAACTGGACCCGACCAAGACCGTGCGTGAAGTGGTTGAGGAAGCGGTCAGCGTGATCAAGGACGCCCAGGCGCGCCTGGACGAGGTCTACGCCGCCTACGCCGACCCGGACGCCGATTTTGACAAGCTGGCCGCCGAACAGGCCAAGCTCGAAGCGATCCTGCAGGCCAGCGACGGTCATAACCTGGATCGCCAGCTGGAAGTGGCCGCCGATGCGCTGCGCCTGCCGGCCTGGGACGCGAAAGTGGAACATCTGTCGGGCGGTGAAAAGCGTCGCGTGGCCCTGTGCCGCCTGCTGCTGTCCGCGCCGGACATGTTGCTGCTCGACGAACCGACGAACCACCTGGACGCCGACTCCGTCGCCTGGCTCGAACACTTCCTGCACGACTTCCCAGGCACCGTGGTTGCGATCACGCACGACCGTTACTTCCTGGACAACGTCGCCGGCTGGATCCTGGAACTCGACCGCGGCGCGGGCATTCCGTACGAGGGCAACTATTCGGGCTGGCTGGAAGCCAAGTCCGATCGTCTGGCCCAGGAGTCCAAGCAGCAGTCGGCCCATGAAAAAGCCATGAAGGAAGAACTGGAATGGGTGCGCAAGGGCGCCAAGGCCCGCCAGTCCAAATCCAAGGCTCGCCTGCAACGCTTCGAGGAAATGCAGTCTCAGGAATTCCAAAAGCGCAGCGAAACCAACGAGATCTACATCCCGGCCGGCCCGCGCCTGGGTGACAAGGTCATCGAATTCAAGAACGTCACCAAGGGCTACGGCGACCGCGTGTTGATCGACAACCTGTCGTTCTCCATGCCTAAAGGCGCCATTGTCGGTGTGATCGGTGGTAACGGTGCGGGTAAATCCACGCTGTTCCGCATGCTGATGGGCAAGGAAACCCCGGACTCCGGCACCATCGAGATCGGTGAAACCGTGCAACTGGCCTGCGTCGACCAGAGCCGTGAGGACCTGGACGGCAGCAAGACCGTGTTCCAGCAGATATCTGACGGTTCCGACCAGATCCGTATCGGCAACTACGAAATCCCGTCGCGCACTTATGTCGGTCGTTTCAATTTCAAGGGCGGCGATCAACAGAAGTTCGTCAAGGATCTCTCCGGCGGTGAGCGCGGTCGCTTGCACCTGGCGTTGACGTTGAAGGAGGGCGGTAACGTCTTGCTGCTCGACGAACCGTCCAACGACCTCGACGTCGAAACCCTGCGTTCCCTGGAAGAAGCCTTGCTGGACTTCCCGGGCGCCGCCATTGTGATCTCCCACGACCGGTGGTTCCTTGACCGCGTGGCAACTCACATCCTGGCGTATGAAGACGACTCCCAAGCGGTGTTCTTCGAAGGCAACTACACCGAGTACGAAGCCGATCGCAAGAAACGCCTCGGCGAAGCCGCCGCCCAGCCGCATCGCGTACGGCACAAGAAATTGGCCTGATTCGGTCGGTTGCATGAAAAACGGAGCCTTCGGGCTCCGTTTTTCATGGGCCGTGGCTTTACTTCAGGTCAATTGCCACCACCTCAATCGATAGATCCCCCGCCGGCCGCTTCCACACCACCTCATCCCCAACCTTCGCCCCCAGCAAGGCCCGCCCCAGCGGCGAGCCCCAGTTGATCAGTCCATTGGCCGCATCGGCCTGGTCTTCCCCAACCAATTGCACACACCGTTCCTGATCGTGCTCATCGGCGAAAGTCACCCAGTGCCCGATTCGCACCTGAGCGCAATGGCTCGGCGTAACGACCTGGGCGCTTTGCAGGCGTTGATTGAAATATCGCAGATCCCGTTCGATATCGGCGATACGCTGCTTGTCTGCCCGCTCGCCCTGGGCAGACTGTTGGCTATGCAGTTGCTGCAGTTCGGTGACCCGTGCCTGCAATTGAGCAAGCCCCGCCGGCGTGACGTAGTTGGGCTGTGCGCTGACCTGGCGTTCGACCGGTTGATCGGCCTGGGCGGCGGCGTTGTCTTCGTTGACGAAAGCGCGACTCATAGGGTTCTCCTCTTTGGAGTTTGGGCCATGGTCGCAAGGTTTTGGTTTCGACGGATGTCTCTGAGCGACTCACTGCGTGCGATAGGCCCGAGCGGCGTCGCGATCTTCATTCTCACCCATGGTCTGGTACTGGCGAGGGCTGAATGGCGTGAGGCCGCGGTGACTATTGCGTTCGTTCAGTAGTGGTACCACTTCACCTCGAGCATCACCTCGTTCTCTGGCGAGGCCAAGTGGCTGAACTCTCGCTGGGCGCTCAGGCGCAGGCCCAGGTTGCGGGACAATTCCCACTGCTGGTTCAGGCTCAGGCTACGGCGTACCTCGCCATTGACGAAGTAATCGCCCTTGGCTTCCAGGCTCAGGTTGCCCAGCGGGTTCTTCCACAGCACGCCGCTGTTGAATCCGGCGGCCGGGGCGATAAATTGAGCGAAATCGTTGTTGTGTTCGACCCGCACCGTGCCTAGTGCAAAGCCCAGTACATCTTCGCCCAGCGCCCAAGTGCCACCCGCGCCGCCGTTGACGTGGCTGACCAATGTTTCATCGTCGTGTTTGCCCGGCACCCGCTCCAGGCCACCAGTGACCTGCCAGGACAACGGTTGCAGCAGCTCGTTGCGCGGGGTCAGGGAGCGGATGGTCGCCAGGTCCAGCTGCTGCACTTGCCAGTCGTTGCCTTCGTACTGGCGCAGCTTTAGTTGAAGGATCTCGATTTGCGCCCCCAGCGGAAAGCTTTCGGCGTTGTCGTTGAGGTCGTGATAGGCCATGCGCAGGCCGTACTCACCGAACGCACGGTCACCCCGCGTACCCAGGCCGGCCTGCCAGGTGCGCGATTCGTGGCCGTCTTCCGGAAGGCCCGGCTGTGGGATGTCCAGTTCCGGCGCGGGGTTCTGGTTGATCGCCCTCAGCAGCTCGAAACTGCGCTGGGCCCGCTGTGGATCGCGCTCCTGGCCGTTGGCGCGATAACGCTCCAGGCGGTAGGCGGCATCGATGATCAGCGCCTGGCGCTCGCGCGGTAGCGCCTTGAAGTCGGGCGTTTGCAATTGTTGCTGGTCGGCGCTGACCTTCAAAACCCACTGCTGCTCATTATCGCTGAGCGGTTCGGCGCGGCTGAGCAACTCTCGCTCCCGGGACGGGCGGTACTGGATGCTTTCCACCAGCCCGGCTTCTTTCACCGCCTTGACGGTGTCGGTGGGGATCGCCGTGAGCGGGAACTGTTCGGTCAGGCGCAGGCTGGGACGGGCGACTTGCAGCAATTCAAGCAGGCGATAGGAGCAGTTTTCGTCGAAGAAGAAATAGTCGAACTGGATCTGCTTGAGCTCCCACACATGCTCGACCATCCGTTCGGTTTCCGCCTGGCTCAGGTTCAGGCGGTATTCCCATAGGTCGCGATTCTCGAGGCTGCGGTATTCGGAGAGTTTTTCCTGGTACGGCACCAGGGCGAACAGGCCAGGGTAGCCGCCCATCAGGCCCTTCCAGGCGTAGAGGATGCTGTTATCCGAACCTTCAATGTAGGCGCCGAAGTTGATCGCGTAGCTGAGCAGCGCGGTCTTGTCGCTTTGCACATCGGCCTGGTCGATGCGCAGCAACGTATGGCCGAACATCGATGACGGGCTGTTCAGGTACGCGGCCGGGAAGATCATCACCGCGCTGTGGGGCGAAACGTCCTTGAACCATTGGGTGTAATCGCTGCAATTGACCGAGGGCAGGTCCGTCAGGTCGAGCTGCGCCTTCAGCCAGCGGGTACGCGCCGGGTACACGCACTGGGCATGCTGCTGGCCGGCACTGGCCGGGCCGTACAGGGCTTGCAGCGTGGCGGTCAGTTCGCGGTCGGGATGCTCGTTGCCGTCGGGTGCGAGGAAGAATTTCTTGTCGCTGATGTAGCTGCGCCAGCCGCCGAGCTTGGCGGTTTCGTAGTGGCCAAGGGAAATCCAGAAGCGGTCATTGGCCAGTTGCTGCAAACGTTGAGGGTCGACATGAGGCGCGGCGGATAGCGGGGCGCACACACAGAGCGCCAGCCAGGCAAGGCGTTTGAGCATAGTCGGCTACTTGGAAGATCGAAAAATAAAGACCGAGAGGGCCCCAGAAAGAAAACCCGCTCCCCGAAAGGAGCGAGTGGTGTCGAGCTTAAGCTTGAGTCGCGTACTTGGCCAGGCGAGGGTCGTTTTTCAGAATGGCCAGGGTGTTGGCATGCACGTCTTCTGCGGTCACATCAGCCTTGCTGAAGATCTGCTGGAAGTGCTCGTGGGTCACAGCGGAGAAGTGAGCGCGATCTTCCGGCGCCACACCCAGTACCACGGCGTAGGTGGTCAGCGCTTCGCCCTGACCCTTGGCCATGTCTTCGGACAGCTCGTTCATCATGCCATTCATGGCCAGCCAGGACTTACCACCGTAGGTCAGTGCTGCGTTGGTCGAGCAGCCGTTGGTGCCGGAGGTCATGCCGAAGGTGGCGTTGCCGGAGGTGCCGTTGGTGGTGGATGCGAGGAAGTGGGCCGGGGTGCCACGCTGACCTTCGAACAACATGTTGCCCCAACCGCAATCCGGGCCGCCCGGCGCCTGAGCCATGGCGTTGATGGATACAGCGGTGAAGAGAGTACCGAGAAGAATCCGTTTCATAGCTATGTTCTCTTTATGTGCATACCAATGGACAGGGTCTGGCCCCTACAGGAGCCAGTGGGCCGGTTATTGTTCCAGCCGCGCAGTTTGGAGTTTAGGCACGATCCGAGGGTTCCGTGACATTTTGCAAAAACATTACTGCAAACCCGTTGCTTGCGGGGCTCTGCGCTGGGTTTTTCCCTCGACTATGCTTTGGCCTGAGACGCTCCTTGCCAGTCAGGTATAGGCAGCGCCAGAATGCCGCTATCTGCCCCGCCTGATGTAAGGAAGCCCGATGCCTGATCCTGTTGCTGCCAGCTTGCGTCTAGCGCCCGAAGCGCTGACCCGTCCGTTTTCCGCTGAACAGTTCAGCTTCTCTACCACCAATGATCTGGAGCCCTTCCGCGGTGTGCTTGGCCAGGAGCGTGCGGTCGAAGCATTGCAGTTCGGTGTGGCGATGCCACGCCCCGGTTACAACGTATTCGTCATGGGTGAGCCCGGTACTGGCCGGTTCTCTTTCGTCAAGCGCTACCTCAAGGCCGAAGGCAAGCGCATGCAGACCCCGTCGGACTGGGTCTATGTCAATAACTTCGATGAGCCTCGCGAGCCACGCGCCCTGGAGCTGCCCTCGGGTACGGCGGGCACGTTCATTGGCGATATCAATGGCCTTATCGACAATCTGCTGGCGACTTTTCCGGCCGTGTTCGAGCACCCGTCCTACCAGCAGAAAAAAAGCGCCATCGACCGCGCCTTCAACCAGCGCTACGACCGCGCTCTCGATGTGATCGAGCGCCTGGCATTGGAAAAGGATGTCGCGCTGTACCGTGACAGCAGCAACATCGCGTTCACGCCGATGAGCGAGGGCAAGGCGCTGGACGAGGCGGAGTTCGCCCAACTGCCGGAGGCCGAGCGCGAGCGGTTCCACGAAGATATTTCCGGCTTGGAGGAGCGCCTGAACGAAGAGCTCGCCAGCCTCCCGCAGTGGAAACGCGAATCCAACAACCAGTTGCGTCAGCTCAACGAAGAAACCATCACCCTGGCCTTACAGCCTTTGCTGGCGCCGTTGTCGGAAAAGTACGCCGAGAACGCCGCGGTTTGTGGATATCTGCAAGCCATGCAGGTCTATCTGCTCAAGACCGTGGTCGAACAACTGGTGGACGACAGCAAGACCGACGCCGTCGCCCGCAAGCTGCTGGAAGAGCAATACGCGCCGAGCCTGGTCGTCGGCCATCCGGCGAGCGGTGGCGCGCCGGTGGTGTTCGAGCCGCACCCGACCTACGACAACCTGTTCGGGCGCATCGAGTACAGCACCGACCAGGGCGCGCTCTACACCACGTATCGGCAGTTGCGCCCAGGCGCCTTGCACCGTGCCAACGGCGGTTTTCTGATCCTGGAAGCGGAAAAGATGCTCGGCGAGCCGTTCGTGTGGGATGCGCTCAAGCGTGCCCTGCAGTCGCGCAAGCTGAAAATGGAGTCGCCACTGGGCGAGTTGGGGCGGCTGGCGACGGTCACCCTGACGCCGCAGCACATCCCGTTGCAGGTCAAGGTCGTGATCATCGGCGCGCGCCAGCTCTATTACGCCTTGCAGGACCTGGATTCGGATTTCCAGGAAATGTTTCGCGTACTGGTGGACTTCGATGAAGACATCCCGATGGGCGACGAGAGCCTGGAGCAGTTTGCCCAGTTGCTCAAGACACGCACCTCGGAAGAGGGCATGGCGCCGCTGACCGCCGATGCGGTGGCGCGCCTGGCGACTTACAGTGCGCGTCTGGCCGAACACCAGGGACGCCTTTCGGCGCGTATCGGTGACCTTTTCCAACTGGTCAGCGAGGCGGATTTCATCCGCCAACTGGCCGGTGACGAGATGACCGATGCCGGTCACATCGAGCGCGCCTTGAAGGCCAAGGCCACCCGCACCGGGCGTGTCTCGGCGCGAATCCTCGACGACATGCTGGCGGGGATCATCCTCATCGACACCGACGGCGCGGCCGTGGGCAAGTGCAACGGGTTGACGGTACTTGAGGTGGGCGACTCTGCGTTCGGTGTCCCGGCGCGCATTTCGGCCACGGTATATCCCGGCGGCAGCGGTATCGTCGACATCGAGCGAGAGGTCAACCTCGGCCAGCCGATCCACTCCAAGGGTGTGATGATTCTCACCGGCTACCTGGGAAGCCGGTATGCCCAGGAATTCCCGCTAGCGATCTCGGCCAGCATCGCCCTGGAACAGTCCTACGGCTATGTGGACGGCGACAGCGCATCCCTCGGCGAAGCTTGCACGCTGATCTCGGCCTTGTCGAAGACGCCATTGAAGCAGTGCTTCGCCATCACCGGCTCGATCAACCAATTTGGTGAAGTGCAGGCGGTGGGTGGGGTCAACGAGAAGATCGAAGGCTTCTTCCGCCTCTGTGAAGCCCGCGGGCTGACAGGCGAGCAGGGGGCGATCATTCCCCAGGCCAACGTTGCGACCCTGATGCTCGATGAAAAAGTGCTGGCCGCCGTGCGCGCCGGGCAATTCCACGTCTACGCCGTGCGCCAGGCCGACGAAGCCCTGAGCCTGCTGGTGGGCGAACCCGCGGGCGAGCCGGACGAGAACGGCGAGTTCCCGGAGGGCAGCGTCAATGCGCGCGTGGTGGAGCGGCTGCGGGTTATCGCGGAAATGATCAGCGAGGACGATATCAAGGAGGCGGAAAAGGAACTGGCGCAGCAGGCGCTGGCGGAGGCCAAGCCGGCTTGAGGTTTTTCTCGATATCGGAAACCTAATTGTGGGAGCGAGCCTGCTCGCGATAGCGGATGGACAGTCGACATCATTGTTGCTGTCCATCCGCCTTCGCGAGCAGGCTCGCTCCCACACTGTTTTGTTGTGGATCATTTTTTCTTAATGCGCCACCAGTTTGGCGTCAATATTCACACTGTGACCGCTCGGCGCATTCTGGTTTCAAAATCCTTCGCCGCCGGAACTTTTCTCCTATCCTCAGTTCAAGGATAACGAGAGCCATCATTGGATCGAAACAGCCCCGCCTGGGCTGAATACCGGATCTACCGAGGGGCGCCGCCATGTCGCGCAACCTTTGCCTTACCCGCCAGTGCCTGGGCCTGGTGACCCGCATTGAATGTGCTGTCCGTCCGCTCGCTGGAGACACGGGCATGTGGACCGTGCTCTTCGCCGCCGGAATGGCCGGCGAGCAACCTTCCGCCATCAAGGCCCAGGGGCCGTTTCCCGGGCCGACCGCCGCAGAAACCATACTCGACACCATCGTCCAGAGCCTGACAACCCACGGTTATGAACTGGCCGACGATCCGCAGATCTGGTCCCTGCACATGCAGGCGCAACTGCGGGAGATCAACGGAGGGCGTTGTCGCAACGTTGGCGGTTTCGAGTTTCGTCCGCTTCAGTGAGTCGTCCAAGGGCATGCTCAGCCAGTAGAACCGCAGGCCGGACCGGCGTTTGTCGGTAGGGGCGTGGCTGGTATACTCGCCGCGTTTTTTCAGCCCTGGTGTGAGACTCAATGGAACGCTTTATCGAAAATGCAATGTACGCCTCCCGTTGGCTGCTGGCGCCGATCTACTTCGGGCTGTCTCTGGGCTTGCTGGCCCTGGCGCTGAAATTCTTCCAGGAAGTCTTTCACGTCATCCCCAACGTGTTTTCCATGGCCGAGTCCGAGCTGATCCTGGTACTGCTGTCGCTGATCGACATGGCGCTGGTGGGCGGTTTGCTGGTCATGGTGATGATCTCCGGCTATGAGAATTTCGTCTCGCAACTGGACATCGATTCCGACAAGGAAAAGCTCAACTGGCTGGGCACCATGGACTCTTCATCCCTGAAGATGAAGGTGGCCGCGTCGATCGTAGCCATCTCTTCCATCCATTTGTTGCGTATCTTCATGGATGCCAAGAATGTCGATCCCGACCACCTGATGTGGTACGTGATCATCCACATGACGTTCGTGGTGTCGGCCTTCGCCATGGGGTATCTGGACAAGCTGACCAAGCACTGAGGTTCGTCACGCGCTGCGGCATCTGTGCTAGTCTGCTCGCCCTTTTGGTTCCGGGCGCTCCGGGAGGCGCTGTGTACGCACGGCAACTTCCCGGGCCGTCCGCACAGCGGAGCAGCATCATGTCCGAAGTTAACCTGTCCACCGACGAAACACGCGTCAGCTACGGCATTGGCCGTCAGTTGGGCGACCAACTGCGCGACAATCCGCCACCGGGCGTGAGCCTGGACGCGATCCTGGCCGGCCTGACCGACGCGTTCGCCGGCAAGCCAAGCCGCGTGGGCCAGGACGAGATGTCCGCCAGCTTCAAGGTCATCCGTGAAATCATGCAAGCGGAAGCCGCCGCCAAGGCTGAGGCCGCTGCGGGCGAAGGTCGTGCGTTCCTGGCTGAAAATGCCAAGCGCGATGGCATCACCACCCTGGCCTCCGGCCTGCAATTCGAAGTGCTGACCCAGGGTGAAGGCGCCAAGCCGACCCGTGAAGACCAGGTGCGCACCCATTACCACGGCACCCTGATCGACGGCACTGTGTTCGACAGTTCCTACGATCGTGGCCAGCCAGCCGAATTCCCGGTAGGCGGCGTGATTCCTGGCTGGACCGAGGCGCTGCAACTGATGAACGCCGGCAGTAAATGGCGTTTGTACGTGCCTAGCGAGCTGGCCTACGGCGCCCAGGGCGTTGGCAGCATCCCGCCGCACAGCGTGCTGGTGTTCGACGTCGAGCTGTTGGACGTATTGTAAGACCCTGTCCGGTTTTACAGCCGGACAAAAAACTGTGGGAGCGAGCCGCACCATCGCTCCCACAGGTTCTCCCACAGGTTATTTATGCTCATCCATGGAATCTGCCGCTGAAGTCACCCGTTGGGCGCAACGCCCGGGCGTAGCAGAACAGGAACAGGTTTCGCACCAACTCCTTTAGCACCAGCGGTTCGCTGGAGTTGAGGCTGTTGAGGTCCAGATCCCCCTGGTCCTGCAGCTCATTCAAGGCTTCTTCTTCAAGCACCGCACAGACTTCCCCGGTTTCCCGGTGCAGGATCCTCAGGTAGGGATGTGGACGGTCCAGCCAGGCATCGATCAAATAAGTCATGGTTCTCATCTCCTTGATGGGTTCGATGAGAATAATTCTTATTCGCTAAATAGCAAGTCTCTATTGGCGCAACGGTTTTTTTCTGACGATGGGTTGTGAAAGCCCAAGCGGGTGGAATCCCGTGGGGCCGCACAAAATAGGGTTGGGGAGGGGGAAGGCAAGCACCATCCCACGCGGGGCATGGGATGGGAAATACAACAGATTCAGACTTTTCTGACGAACTCGGATTTAAGCTTCATCGGGCCGATGCCGTCGATCTTGCAGTCGATATCGTGATCGCCATCGCATAGGCGGATGTTCTTGACCTTGGTGCCAACCTTGACCACCAAGGAAGTCCCCTTGACCTTGAGGTCCTTGATCACGGTAATGGTATCGCCGTCCTGCAGGACGTTGCCAACCGAATCCTTCTTCACGATGTCGTCGGACGGCGCTTGCGCTTCGCCGCCGGCGGACCATTCATGGGCGCACTCCGGGCAGACCAGCTGGGTACCGTCTTCGTAGGTGTATTCGGAATTGCATTTCGGGCAGGGAGGCAACGTGCTCACTAAGGTTCCTTGGTATCAGGAGGGCAAAAGGGCGCACATTGTATAGGGTTTTGTTGCCAGGAGGGTGATACGGGGCTTTTGTGGCGAGGGAGCTTGCTCCCGGTGGGCTGCGCAGCCGCCCCCTTATGGCACTTGCGGTCGCTGCGCAACCGAGCGGGAGCAAGCTCCCTCGCCACAAAAGCTCGCCGTTTTCATGCAATCAATGGGTGCGGGCGACCGCAAACTCGCTCAGTTCCACCAGCGCATCGCGGTACTCGCTGGCCGGTAGGGCGTCGAGGCACTTGATTGCGCGGGCGACGTAGTCCTGGGCCAATTTCGCGGTGTATTCCAGCGATCCGGAAGCTTCGACCGCGATCCTGATGCTCTCTAGGTCCTCGATCCCGCCTTTCTGGATCGCCTGGCGTACCAAAGCTGCCTGTTCAGGTGTGCCTTCACGCATGGTGTAGATCAGCGGCAGGGTCGGCTTGCCTTCGGCCAGGTCGTCACCGACGTTCTTGCCCAGGGTCTCGGCGTCGCCCTTGTAGTCCAGCAGGTCGTCCACCAGCTGGAAGGCCACGCCCAGGTGGTCGCCAAAGGTGCGCAGGGCTTCGCTCTGCTCGGCGGTGGCACCGGCCAGGGCGGCGGCGCTGTGGGTCGAGGCTTCGAAGAGCATCGCGGTCTTGCCGCGAATGACCTCCATGTAGGTTTCTTCGGTGGTGCTGGCATCGCGCACCTTGGACAACTGCAGCACTTCGCCTTCGGCGATGATGCGCGTGGCCTGGGACAGGATCTTCATTACCGGCATCGAGCCCAGCTCGACCATCATTTCGAACGAGCGCGAGTACAGGAAGTCACCCACCAGCACGCTCGGGGCGTTGCCCCACATGGCGTTGGCGGTCGAACGGCCACGGCGCATGCCGGACATGTCGACGACGTCGTCATGCAGCAGGGTCGCGGTGTGCAGGAATTCGATGGTGGCGGCGAGCAGGCGCATGTCGTCGCCTTCGCGACCCAGTGCCTTGCCGCACAATAGCACCAATAAAGGACGCAGGCGCTTGCCGCCGGCCGACGTGATGTAGTCGCCGATTTTCGATACCAGCGGCACGCGGGACGTCAGCTGCTTCTTGATGATACCGTCGACGGCACTAAAATCGTCCGCCACTGCGCGGTAGAAAGCTTGGGGTTGCATCAGCGACAGGCGCTCCAGAAGGGTTGCGCGGCATGCTAGGACCCACGTCCGCAGGTGTCAAGGCGCATGCTTCTACAGTGCGGGGCGGCCACTTGCAAGGCTCGGTCAGCTTGCGTACAATCGCGCACCCTGAACTTCCTGGGCAGCACCTGCCTTACGCAATTGCATCCGGGCCTTCCAGCCCATGCAGCCATGCCAGCCAATACCTCTTCTTATAAAGCGCTGGGTGAGCAGGATTATCGGAGAAATACCATGTCGTATGCAGTAATCGTTACTGGTGGCAAGCAATACAAGGTCGCCCCAGGTGAATACCTGAAGATCGAAAAACTGGAAATCGCTACCGGCGAATCCGTGACTTTTGATCGCGTTCTGTTGGTCGCCAATGGCGATGACGTGAATATCGGCGCTCCAGTCGTTGCTGGCGCTACCGTTGTGGCTGAAGTGATCTCCCAAGGTCGTCACGATAAAGTCCGCATCATCAAGTTCCGTCGTCGTAAGCACCACATGAAGCGTATGGGCCACCGCCAGTGGTACACCGAGATCAAAATCACCGGTATTCAGGCTTAATTTCAGCCTAATTCCTCACTAGGAGAATTGAACTCATGGCACACAAAAAAGCTGGTGGTAGTACCCGTAACGGTCGCGACTCAGAAGCCAAACGCCTTGGCGTGAAGATGTATGGCGGCCAGGCTATCAAAGCGGGCAACATCATCGTGCGTCAGCGCGGCACCCAATTCCACGCTGGCTACGGCGTTGGCATGGGTAAGGATCACACCCTCTTCGCTAAAATCGAAGGCGTGATCAAGTTCGAAGTAAAAGGCGCCTTCGGTCGTCGTTACGTAAGCGTTATCGCAGCTTAATTGCGAGACCGCTGGAAAAGCCCTGTCTTGCGACGGGGCTTTTTCGTTTGTGGGGTGAGTCTCTTGCAAAACTGTTTGTATGGGCTGTCGGCGCTGCGGTTGGGGCGTGTTTTGAGGTCGCTGCGCTCATTTTTGCAAGAGTCTTATGTCTTGTTTTTTTCGGCTCGTCCGTACGGCGAGAGGCGTGTGTCATGAAGTTTGTTGATGAAGTATCGATTCGAGTAAAGGCTGGCGACGGCGGCAATGGCTGCATGAGTTTCCGTCGGGAAAAATTCATTGAAAACGGTGGCCCCAACGGTGGTGACGGGGGCGACGGCGGCTCGATCTACATGCTCGCCGATGAAAACCTCAATACCCTGGTGGACTACCGTTACACCCGGCACTTCGATGCAGAGCGTGGCTCCAACGGTGGCAGCACCGACTGCACCGGCAAGAAGGGCGAAGACCTGATCCTGCGCGTGCCGGTCGGTACCACGGTGATCGATTCCGCCACCCAGGAAGTCATCGGCGACCTGACCAAGGCTGGCCAGCGTTTGCTGGTGGCCCATGGTGGCTGGCACGGTCTGGGCAACACCCGTTTCAAATCCAGTACCAACCGCGCGCCGCGCCAGACCACGCCAGGCAAGCCCGGCGAACAGCGTGACCTGAAGCTGGAAATGAAAGTGTTGGCCGATGTGGGTCTGTTAGGTCTGCCGAATGCCGGTAAAAGTACCTTCATTCGCTCGGTGTCGGCGGCCAAGCCTAAAGTGGCCGACTACCCGTTCACCACCCTGGTGCCAAACCTGGGCGTGGTCAGTGTCGACCGTTGGAAAAGCTTCGTGATCGCCGACATTCCGGGGCTGATCGAAGGCGCTTCCGAGGGTGCCGGCCTGGGCATTCGCTTCCTCAAGCACTTGTCCCGTACCCGCCTGTTGCTGCACCTCGTCGACATGGCGCCTCTGGATGAAACCAGTGCTGCCGATGCTGCCGAGGTCATCGTCAACGAGCTGACCAAGTTCAGCCCGGCCCTGGCCGAGCGCGACCGTTGGCTGGTGCTGAACAAGTGCGACCAGATCCTCGAGGAAGAGCACGAGGAGCGGGTCAAGGAGATCGTCGATCGCCTGGAGTGGGAAGGTCCGGTCTACGTGATCTCGGCCATCGCCAAGGAAAACACCGAGCGTCTGTGCCACGACATCATGCGTTACCTGGAAGATCGCGCCGATCGCCTGGCCAACGACCCGGCCTACAAGGAAAAGCTGGCCGAGCTCGACCAGCGCATCGAAGACGAGGCGCGCGCCCAGTTGCAGGCGCTGGACGACCAGCGTGCCTTGCGCCGCAGTGGCGTCAAGTCGGTCCATGACATCGGTGACGACGATTGGGACGAAGAAGATGTGGATGACGAGGACGGTCCGGAGATCATCTACGTCCGCGACTGATCTTGTGCTGATGCCGGCCGCTTGAAGGCAAAACCTGTGGGAGCGAGCAGGCTCGCTTGTATGGTAGGACTTGAAGGGAGGAGGAGGGACAAGGCTCGATTCTGACTGTTCGCGCAGTACAGACCGTGGGAGATTTCACCCCTCCTCCTTTCACCCAAGCGCCGATAAAGAATGCATCTGGCCTAGACCGACGATAGGAACAAGCCTGCGCCTCTGGGTGAACCCTTCAAGTGTTCAAACCTTAGCGCGGAGGATTTTCAATGGCAATGCCGGTTTCTGTCGCAAAGCCGATCGTGGGGGTTGATGTCGCCAAAGATGAGTTGGTGATTTATCACGCAGAAACAGATCGACTGGAAGCGATCCCCAACACCAAAGCTGCGATCCAGAAGTGGCTCAAGGAATTGCCTGCGCCAGTGGATGTCGCCATCGAGGCCACCAATATCTATCACCAGGACTTCGCCGACCTGGCTTATGCGCAGGGCTGTGTGATCTACATGATCGGCGGCTACGAACTCAGCCATTACCGCAAAGGTGTGAAAGTTCGCGCCAAAACCGATGCGCTGGATGCTCGGTTGTTGGCTCGCTACTTGAACAACGAAGGCCACCAGTTGCACCCGTGGACCCCGCCATCGCCCCTGTATTGCCGGCTTATAAGCCTTTTCCGGCGCCGGGCAGCCTTGGTTCAGGCGCGTGTCAGCCTCAAGCAAAGTTGGTCGAACGAACCGTTGCTCAAAACGGCCTTTGAGAACCAGATAAAGGCCATGCAGCGACTGGAAATCTTGCTTGAGAAAACAATCCAGACGCAATTGGATGCAGCCGGTCTGGGCAGTCAGCTCAAGCGCTGCATGAAAGTCGAAGGAATCGGGCTGTTGAGCGGTGCGCGTTTACTTACGTCGTTTCAGCGTGGAGATTTCAGAAATGCCGATGCCTTCATCGCTTTTCTAGGGCTGGACCTGCGCATATCGGACTCGGGAAAAAAGAAGGGACGCCGCTGCCTGTCTAAGCGAGGTGACCCGGAGGCGCGCCGATTGATGCACAACGCCGCGATGTCGGCGAGCCGCACAGCGGCGTGGAAGGGTTTTTATGGGGCTCTGCGGGCTCGAGGGCTAAGCACAACCGAAGCATTAGTGGCACTGGCCCGCAAGCTTGCCCGAGTGGTATTCGCTCTGTTGAAGAACCAGAGCGAATACCTACCAAAAGGCATCTAAGGCTAGCCATGCACCATAGAATCTCCCACAAGGATTCTCGTGTGGCTGGCATTAACTGGTCCAGGGCGGTGTTATCATCGCAGCCAGCCGGTTTCCAAGGCGCCGCTCAATCGAGCGGCGTTTTGGTATCTGTAAAACGCAAATACGAATAATCCCATGGGCGGCGCTGGGTCGCGCCGTTCGCTGGCAAAGGTTGAAGAAAATGCGGAGCAAGGTGACGGGTGCGCAGCGCTGGGTCGTCAAGATCGGCAGCGCACTGCTGACGGCGGATGGCAAGGGCCTGGATCGCACGGCTATGGCGGTGTGGGTCGAACAGATGGTGGCCTTGCATGAGGCGGGTGTCGAGTTGGTGTTGGTCTCTTCCGGGGCCGTGGCTGCCGGCATGAGTCGCCTGGGCTGGACGTCGCGACCCAGCGCGATGCATGAGCTGCAAGCTGCCGCCGCCATCGGCCAGATGGGCCTGGTCCAGGCTTGGGAGTCGAGCTTCGCCGAGCATGGTCGCCACACGGCGCAGATCCTGCTGACCCATGACGACCTGTCCGACCGCAAGCGCTACCTCAATGCCCGCAGTACGTTGCGGGCGTTGGTCGAGCTGAAGGTTATCCCGGTGATCAACGAGAACGACACGGTGGTCACCGACGAAATCCGTTTTGGCGACAACGACACCCTGGCCGCGCTGGTGGCGAACCTGGTGGAGGCGGATCTGCTGGTGATCCTCACGGATCGCGACGGCATGTTCGATGCCGATCCACGCAACAATCCCGACGCCAAGCTGATCTACGAGGCCCGCGCCGATGATCCGGCGCTGGATGCCGTGGCGGGTGGCACCGGCGGGGCTTTGGGGCGTGGCGGCATGCAGACCAAGCTGCGCGCGGCGCGCCTGGCGGCCCGCTCCGGGGCGCATACGATTATCGTGGGTGGTCGGCTGGAACGTGTATTGGATCGCCTGAAGGCTGGCGAGCGTATCGGAACATTGTTGTCGCCCGAGCGCGGCATGCTGGCGGCACGCAAGCAATGGCTGGCCGGGCATCTGCAAACCCGTGGCACCTTGGTGCTGGATGCGGGGGCGGTGTCGGCCTTGTCCCAGGGCAACAAGAGTTTGCTGCCAGTGGGCGTGAAGCTGGTCCAGGGCAGTTTTCGTCGCGGCGAGATGGTGGTATGCGTCGCGCCGGACGGTCGCGAAATCGCCCGCGGCCTGGCCAACTACAGCGCGTTGGAAGCGCAGAAAATCATCGGCCAGTCGTCTGATGCGATCGTCGGCTTGTTGGGTTACATGGCAGAGCCCGAATTGGTCCACCGTGACAACCTGATCCTCGTCTAAGGAAAAAACATGGGTATGGCAAAAGGATTGATCGGTTTGCTACTGGCACTGCCGCTGCTGGCTTCGGCCGAGGAAATCGGCCAGGTCTCGACGGTGTTCAAGTTTGTCGGGCCGAACGATCGGATCGTGGTCGAGGCGTTTGACGATCCCAAGGTGGACGGCGTGACCTGTTACCTGTCGCGAGCCAAGACCGGTGGTGTAAAAGGTGGTCTGGGCCTGGCCGAAGATCGCGCCGAGGCGTCCATCGCCTGTCGGCAGGTCGGGCCCATCAGCTTCAAGGGCGACCTCAAGGACGGCGAAGAGGTGTTCCGCGAGCGCACTTCGTTGGTGTTCAAGACCATGCAGGTGGTGCGGTTCCTCGACAAGAAGCGCAATACGCTGGTGTATCTGGTCTATAGCGATCGCGTGATCGAGGGCAGCCCGCAAAATGCGGTGACGGCGATTCCGATCCTGCCGTGGGCTCGGGCTCAATAACCTACGCTCAATGCCCCTGTGTGGGAGCGAGCCCGCTCGCGATACGGTGTGTCAGGTGGCATCAATGCTGCTGGCAGACAGCATTCGCGAGCAAGCTCGCTCCCACAGTTTTTTGCGGTGTGGCTGATAAATCCCAGGCAATAAAAAACCGACCCTGAGGTCGGTTTTTTAACGAGCGCGTCGCTTAGGCAGCAGCGGCAACGTTCAAGGCCTTTACGTGGCCATTCAGGCGGCTCTTATGGCGAGCAGCCTTGTTCTTGTGGATGATGCCTTTATCGGCCATGCGGTCGATAACTGGCACAGCCAGAACGTAAGCAGCTTGTGCTTTTTCAGCGTCTTTTGCGTCGATGGCCTTGACTACATTCTTGATGTAGGTACGGACCATGGAACGCAGGCTGGCGTTGTGGCTGCGACGCTTCTCAGCCTGTTTTGCACGTTTTTTGGCGGAAGGTGAGTTGGCCACCGTCGAGCTCCTCGAAAGACTTTTTAGGAAATAGCAAACAAAATAGGCCGCGAATCATGCCGATGAGTTGAGGTCTTGTCAAGGGCGGGTGACACGTTCCGCTGAATGGCAGGTGCGGCGCACCGAATGATTTCTTTCCGGCGTGCGACCTGTAAACTCGCGGGCTTTGGCGCTGTGCTGTTTAGCGGCGCGGAGTATCGCACAAGTGGGCGCATTGTTCGCCTGCTGTTTATCGACAGGCAAAAACTCTTTTCATGAATCTGCTTAAATCGTTGGCTGCCGTCAGCTCTATCACGATGCTTTCCCGTGTCCTGGGGTTCGTTCGCGATACGCTGATCGCCCGGATATTCGGTGCCGGAATGGCCACCGACGCCTTCTTCATTGCGTTCAAATTGCCCAACCTGCTGCGGCGAATCTTTGCCGAAGGGGCTTTTTCCCAGGCCTTCGTGCCGATCCTGGCGGAATATAAAAGCCAGAAGGGCGACGAGGCGACCCGCACCTTCATCGCCTATGTAACGGGGTTGCTGACGCTGGTGTTGGCACTTGTCACGGCCGCCGGCATGCTCGCCGCGCCTTGGGTGATCTGGGCCACCGCGCCAGGGTTCACCGACATGCCGGAAAAGTTCCAGCTCACCTCGGATCTGTTGCGGGTGACCTTTCCTTATATATTGCTGATTTCCCTGTCGTCGCTGGCCGGGGCGATCCTCAATACCTGGAACCGCTTTTCGGTGCCGGCCTTCGTGCCGACGCTGCTCAATGTCAGCATGATCGTGTTTGCGTTGTTCCTGACGCCGTATTTCGATCCACCGGTAATGGCTCTGGGATGGGCGGTATTGGTGGGTGGCCTGGCGCAGTTGCTCTATCAACTGCCGCACCTGAAGAGGATCGGCATGCTGGTGCTGCCGCGGCTGAACCTGCGCGACAGCGGCGTGTGGCGCGTCATGAAGCAGATGCTGCCGGCGATTCTCGGTGTCTCGGTGAGTCAGATCTCGCTGATCATCAACACCATTTTTGCCTCGTTTCTGGTGGCTGGCTCGGTGTCGTGGATGTACTACGCCGACCGCTTGATGGAGTTGCCGTCCGGCGTGCTGGGCGTGGCGCTGGGCACGATTCTGCTGCCGACCCTGGCCAAGACCTACGCCAGCCAGGATCGCCATGAGTACTCGCGGATCCTCGATTGGGGCCTGCGCCTGTGCTTCGTGCTGGTCCTGCCTTGCGCGCTGGCGTTGGGGATCCTCGCCGAGCCGCTGACCGTTTCCTTGTTCCAGTACGGTCAATTCAATGCATTTGATGCCCTGATGACGCAGCGGGCACTGATTGCCTATTCGGTGGGGCTGCTCGGGATCATCGTGATCAAGGTCCTTGCGCCAGGTTTCTATGCCCAGCAGAACATCCGCACGCCGGTGAAGATCGCGGTCTTCACGCTGGTGATGACCCAACTGTTCAACCTGCTGCTCATCGGTCCCCTGGCCCATGCCGGCCTGGCCTTGGCAATCAGTGCAGGGGCCTGCCTCAACGCTGGGCTGCTGTTCTATCAACTGCGCAAGCAGAAGATGTATCAACCGCTGCCGGGCTGGGGCAAGTTCGGCCTCAAGCTGCTGGTCGCCGTGGCGGTGATGTCGGCGGTATTGCTGGCTGGGATGCACTTCATGCCGGCTTGGGGCGAAGGGCAGATGCTCGAGCGTTTCCTGCGCCTGGGCGTGTTGGTCGTGGCGGGCGTGGTGGCGTATTTCGGCATGTTGCTGCTGATGGGGTTCCGTTTGCGCGACTTCAATCGCAAAGCCTTGAACTGAGCACCTGCTCTGTATGATCACGGGCCCGACGGCGGTTTTGTCGGTTCGATCACTTTGGGTTACGGTGTTGCCTGTCACCGACCGCCGGGTGTGGTTATAATCGGCCACTTTATGAGCAAGAAGCGCGTTATGCAGCTGGTTCGAGGCCTTCACAACCTGCGTCCCCGCCATCGGGGCTGTGTCGCCACCATTGGCAACTTCGACGGTGTCCACCGTGGTCACCAGGCTATCCTGGCGCGGCTGCGCGAGCGTGCGCTGGAATTGGGCCTGCCCAGCTGCGTGGTGATCTTCGAGCCGCAGCCCCGGGAGTTTTTCGCCCCGGACACCGCTCCGGCCCGCTTGGCGCGGCTGCGGGACAAGCTGCAGCTGCTGGCCGCCGAAGGCGTCGACCGGGTCCTGTGCCTGGCCTTCAACCAGCGCCTGAGCAAACTCAGTGCCGCCGAATTCGTCGATACCATCCTGGTGGATGGTCTCGATGTGAAACACTTGGAAGTCGGCGATGACTTCCGTTTTGGCTGTGATCGGTCCGGAGATTTTGATTACCTGCAACAGGCAGGTATCGCCCAGGGCTTCACGGTTGAAGCGGCGCAGACCGTCGAGATGGACGGTTTGCGCGTCAGCAGCACCCAGGTCCGCAACGCCTTGGCGGCCGCCGACTTCGAATTGGCCGAGCGCTTGCTCGGCCGGCCGTACCGGATTGCCGGGCGGATCCTGCATGGGCAGAAACTGGCGCGCCAATTAGGCACGCCAACGGCCAATGTGCAGCTCAAGCGCCGTCGTGTGCCGCTCACCGGGGTGTTCCTGGTGAGTGTCGACATCGATGGCAAGACCTGGCCCGGCGTCGCCAATATCGGTGTACGGCCGACGGTCCAGGGAGATGGCAAGGCCCATCTCGAAGTACACATTCTGGATTTTGCCGGCGATCTGTATGACCGGCGTTTGACGGTGGTTTTCCACCAGAAGCTGCGTGAAGAGCAGCGTTTTGCCTCTCTGGAGGCGCTCAAGACGGCGATCCATGCAGATATCGCCGCCGCCCGTGCCCTTGTCGCAACCAGCGCCAATCGCTAATGAAGAGCCTTAAATGACCGACTATAAAGCCACGCTAAACCTTCCGGACACCGCCTTCCCAATGAAGGCCGGCCTGCCTCAGCGCGAACCACAGATTCTGCAGCGTTGGGACAGCATTGGCCTGTACGGAAAGTTGCGCGAAATTGGCAAGGATCGTCCGAAGTTCGTCCTGCACGACGGCCCTCCGTACGCCAACGGCACCATCCACATCGGTCACGCGCTGAACAAGATTCTCAAGGACATGATCATCCGCTCCAAGACCCTGTCGGGTTTTGACGCGCCGTATGTCCCGGGCTGGGACTGCCACGGCCTGCCGATCGAGCACAAGGTCGAGGTGACCCACGGCAAGAACCTGGGCGCGGACAAGACCCGCGAGCTGTGCCGTGCCTATGCCACCGAGCAGATCGAAGGGCAGAAATCCGAATTCATCCGCCTCGGCGTGTTGGGCGACTTCGCCAACCCGTACAAGACCATGAACTTTGCGAACGAAGCCGGCGAAATCCGTGCCTTGGCGAAAATCGTCGAGGGTGGCTTCGTGTTCAAGGGCCTCAAGCCCGTGAACTGGTGCTTCGATTGCGGTTCGGCCCTGGCCGAGGCGGAAGTCGAGTACGAAAACAAGAAGTCCTCGACCATCGATGTCGCATTCCCGATCGCCGATGAAGACAAGCTCGCCGCCGCGTTCGGCCTGGGCAAGCTGGCCAAGCCGGCGGCTATCGTGATCTGGACCACCACCCCGTGGACCATCCCGGCCAACCAGGCGCTGAACGTCCACCCGGAATTCAACTACGCCCTGGTCGATGTCGGTGACAAGCTGCTGGTGTTGGCCGAAGAGCTGGTCGAATCCTGCCTGGCCCGTTACGGCCTCGAAGGTTCGGTGGTTGCCACCGCGCCAGGTTCGGCGTTGGAACTGATCAATTTCCGCCATCCGTTCTACGACCGTCTGTCGCCGGTGTACCTGGCCGACTACGTGGAACTGGGCGCGGGCACCGGCGTGGTTCACTCCGCGCCGGCCTATGGCGTTGACGACTTCGTGACCTGCAAGAAATACGGCATGGTCAACGATGACATCCTCAACCCGGTGCAGAGCAATGGCGTGTACGTGCCGTCGCTGGAATTCTTCGGCGGCCAGTTCATCTGGAAAGCGAACCCGGCCATCGTCGACAAGCTGACCGAAGTCGGCGCGCTGTTGCACACCACCGTCATCGAGCACAGCTACATGCACTGCTGGCGCCACAAGACCCCGCTGATCTACCGTGCCACGGCGCAGTGGTTCATCGGCATGGACAAGCAGCCCACCAGCGGCGACACCCTGCGCCAGCGTTCGCTCAAGGCTATCGAAGAGACCCAGTTCGTGCCGGCCTGGGGCCAGGCGCGCCTGCACTCGATGATCGCCAACCGTCCGGACTGGTGCATTTCTCGCCAGCGCAACTGGGGCGTGCCGATTCCGTTCTTCCTGAACAAGGAAAGCGGCGAGCTGCACCCGCGTACTGTCGAGCTGATGGAACAAGTTGCCCAGCGCGTCGAAGCCGAAGGCATCGAAGCCTGGTTCAAGCTGGACGCCGCCGAGCTGCTGGGCGACGAAGCGCCGCTGTACGACAAGATCAGCGACACCCTGGACGTCTGGTTCGACTCCGGCACTACCCACTGGCACGTGCTGCGCGGTTCACACCCGATGGGCCACGAGACCGGCCCGCGCGCCGACCTGTACCTGGAAGGTTCGGACCAGCATCGCGGCTGGTTCCACTCGTCCTTGCTGACCGGTTGCGCCATCGACAACCACGCGCCGTACCGCGAGCTGCTGACCCACGGCTTCACCGTCGACGAGTCCGGCCGCAAGATGTCCAAGTCCCTGGGCAACGTGATCGCGCCGCAGAAAGTCAACGACACCCTCGGCGCTGACATCATGCGCTTGTGGGTTGCGTCCACCGATTACTCCGGCGAGATGGCGGTTTCCGAGCAGATCCTGCAACGCAGCGCCGACGCCTACCGGCGAATCCGTAACACCGCGCGTTTCCTGCTCTCGAACCTGACCGGCTTCAACCCGGCCACCGACCTGTTACCGGCCGAAGACATGCTCGCCCTGGATCGCTGGGCCGTGGACCGTACCTTGCTGCTGCAACGCGAATTGCAGGAACACTACGGCGAATACCGTTTCTGGAACGTCTACTCCAAGATCCACAACTTCTGCGTGCAGGAGCTCGGTGGTTTCTACCTCGACATCATCAAGGATCGCCAGTACACCACCGGCGCCAACAGCAAGGCGCGCCGTTCCTGCCAGACCGCGCTGTTCCACATCAGCGAAGCGCTGGTGCGCTGGATCGCGCCGATCCTGGCGTTCACCGCCGATGAGCTGTGGGAATACCTGCCGGGCGAGCGCAACGAGTCGGTGATGCTCAACACCTGGTACGAAGGCCTGACCGAACTGCCGCAAGGCTTCGAGCTGGACCGTGCGTACTGGGATCGAGTGATGGCGGTCAAGGCAGCGGTCAACAAGGAAATGGAAATCCAGCGGGCGGCCAAGGCCGTCGGCGGCAACCTGCAGGCCGAAGTGACGCTCTACACCGAAGACGCCCTGGGCGCCGACCTGGCCAAGCTGGGCAACGAGCTGCGCTTCGTGCTGATCACCTCCACCGCCAGTGTCGCGCCGTTGGCGCAGGCGCCGGCCGATGCTGTGGTCACCGAAGTGAGTGGCCTGAAGCTCAAGGTGGTCAAGTCGAGCTTCGTCAAATGCGCCCGTTGCTGGCACTGCCGTGAAGACGTCGGCGTGAACCCGGAGCATCCGGAAATCTGCGGTCGTTGCGTCGACAACATCAGCGGCACAGGCGAGGTTCGCCACTATGCCTAATGTGGCGGGCCGTTTCGGGCGGCTGGGCTGGCTCTGGTTGAGCGTGCTGGTGCTGGTGATCGACCAGGCCAGCAAGTACTACTTCGAGGGTTCGTTGACCCTGTACCAGCAGATCGTGGTCATTCCTGACTACTTCAGCTGGACACTGGCCTACAACACCGGTGCAGCGTTCAGCTTCCTGGCCGACAGCTCGGGCTGGCAGCGCTGGCTTTTCGCGCTGATCGCCGTGGTGGTCAGCGCCGTGCTGGTGGTCTGGCTCAAGCGCCTGGGGCGTGACGAAACCTGGCTGGCGGTGGCGCTGGCCTTGGTCCTGGGTGGGGCGCTGGGCAATCTCTACGATCGGATTGCCTTGGGCCACGTCGTCGATTTCATCCTGGTGCATTGGCAGAATCGCTGGTACTTCCCCGCGTTCAACTTTGCCGACAGCGCCATCAGCGTGGGCGCCGTGATGCTCGCCCTGGATATGTTCAAGAGCAAGAAAACCGGAGAAGCCGTCCATGACTGAGCAGCGTATCGCTCAAAACACCGAAGTGAAGCTTCACTTCGCCCTGCACCTGGAAAACGGCGACACGGTCGACAGCACTTTCGACAAGGCGCCGGCGGTGTTCAAGGTCGGCGACGGCAACCTGCTGCCGGGCTTCGAGGCGGCGCTCTTCGGTTTCAAGGCCGGCGACAAGCGCACCGTGGTCGTTCCACCGGAAAATGCCTTTGGTCAGCCCAACCCGCAAAACGTGCAGACCATGCCACGCTCGCAATTCCAGGACATGGAACTGTCCGAGGGCTTGCTGGTGATTTTCAACGATGCGGCCAACGCCGAGCTGCCGGGTGTGGTGAAGGCTTTCGACGATGCCCAGGTGACGGTGGACTTCAACCATCCATTGGCGGGCAAGACCTTGAGTTTCGAAGTGGAAATTCTTGAGGTCAAGGCGGTTTAAGGTTTAACGGCAATTATCGCCCCCACAATACCTGTGGGAGCGAGCCTGCTCGCGAAAGCTGAGTCAAAGTCGCCATCGAGTTGACTGATCCACCGTATCGCGAGCAGGCTCGCTCCCACAGACACGAGGCACAGCATGCAAATCAAACTCGCCAACCCCCGTGGCTTCTGCGCTGGCGTGGACCGGGCGATCGAAATCGTCAACCGCGCCCTGGAAGTCTTCGGGCCTCCGATCTACGTGCGCCATGAAGTGGTGCACAACAAGTTCGTCGTCGAGGACCTGCGCAGTCGCGGGGCCATTTTCGTCGAGGAACTGGACCAGGTGCCGGACGACGTCATCGTGATCTTCAGTGCCCACGGCGTTTCCCAGGCGGTGCGTACCGAAGCCGCCGGTCGCGGCCTGAAGGTGTTCGACGCCACATGCCCATTGGTCACCAAGGTTCACATCGAGGTGGCCCGCTACAGTCGTGACGGCCGTGAATGCATCCTGATCGGGCATGAGGGCCATCCGGAAGTTGAAGGCACCATGGGCCAGTATGACGCCAGCAACGGCGGCGCCATCTATCTGGTCGAGGACGAGGAAGACGTGGCGGCCTTGCAGGTGCGCAATCCTGAAAAGCTCGCTTTCGTCACCCAGACCACTCTGTCCATGGACGACACCAGTCGGGTGATCGATGCCTTGCGTTCGCGCTTTCCGGCTATCGGCGGACCGCGCAAGGATGACATCTGCTACGCGACCCAAAACCGTCAGGACGCGGTCAAGCAACTGGCCAACGAATGCGATGTGGTCCTGGTGGTCGGCAGCCCGAACAGCTCCAACTCCAATCGCTTGCGCGAACTGGCCGAGCGCATGTCCACCCCGGCCTACCTGATCGATGGTGCCGAAGACATGCAGCGCAGCTGGTTCGACGGCGTCGAGCGGATCGGCATCACCGCCGGTGCTTCCGCGCCGGAAGTCCTGGTACGTGGCGTAATCGAACAGTTGCAGGCCTGGGGCGCCACCGGGGCTGACGAGCTGGCCGGTCGCGAGGAAAACATTACGTTTTCGATGCCGAAGGAACTGCGCGTCCGCTCCCTGCTTTAAGTCCTTTTGCGCACAGGGCCTGTTCGGCTTCGATACTTTCCAGACGGACGCGGCCGGAGGGCGCCAATATCACCTGGTGATGGCTGACCGGTTCGCGCTTGGCGCAGACATGCAGCGTGCCGGCCTGGAAAGAGCCATTGAGGTGCAGCGCTTCCCCCTGGCTGCCGAATCTCACCCTGCGTTTGACCGTCGAGTTGCCGATCACCCGAGCGTGTGCGCTGCGCTCCATCAGCAAGGTTTTCTCCTTGTTGTCCAGCGTGATCCGCCAGCCTTTGCCCCAATCGTTGTCTATTCCTTGTATCAGCACCCGGCGGTTGCGCGTGATGGCTTCGCTGCGGGCGCTGCGCAACCCGCTGAGCAGCAAATGCGCCGTGTCCTCGCGCTGCATGGATTCGATCAGCTCTTTGCAGCTTGTGCCGGCCCACGGCAGAACAATCGCGGCAATTGCCAGTCCCATGAGCAGTTCGAGCAGGCTGAAGCCTTGTTGGTACATGACGTCTCCTCCCTGGAGAGTATGAAGCGGCGCGATTGGCAGGAAGCATGTTGTGGCGAAGGCGCAAGCTCCCTCGCCACAAGCGGTGGTTTGTTCTAGCGTTGTAGAAGCAGGTATAGCCGACGGCAACGGAGGGCATCGATGGATCTTCGTACAAAAGGTTTCACGCTGATCGAGCTGCTGGTGGCCCTCGGTGTGCTGTTGATCCTGATCACCATGGCGGTGCCGTCGTTCACCGGGTCGCTGCAAAGCAGCAAGGCCGATACCGAGATCGGCGACTTGCGCCGTGCCTTGAACTTCGCGCGAATGGAAGCGATCAATCGTGGCATTACCACGCGAATTCGTCCCACCACGCAGGGTGGAGCCTGGAGTGGTGAGTTGACCGTGTATGACAGCACCGGCAATCCGGCCAATGTGTTGCGGGTTGTTCCAGCGATGGGCAGCGGCGTGACTCTGACGCTAACCTCAGATGTGACCAGTATCGATTTCAACAACCTGGGCGGATTATCGGCACCGGCCACGCCGGTGAGTTTCAGTTATGTACGGGGGGCGCAGAGCAGGACGCTCAGTGTTTGCCTCAATGGACGAATTGTATTGGATGGAAGTTGCGGATGAAGGGTTGCAGTAGACGGGCACAGGAGGGCATGACGCTGATCGAGGTGCTGGTGGCGGTGCTGATCCTTGGCGTGGGCCTGTTGGGGGCGGCGATGGTCCAGCTCAATGCGCTCAAGTACACCGACAGCTCGCGCATGACCAGCCAGGCCAGCTTCATCGCCTACGACCTGATGGACCGTATCCGCGCCAATTCAGCCGCCGACTACACCATCACGCCGCCCAGCTCACCCAATTTCAGCGTGGCCCGGGACCAGGACCTGTACGACTTCAAGACCAACATCGTCGCCTTCGGCGGCGCCACGGCCACGGGCACTGTCGCGCTGAATCAGCGGGTCTACACCATCACTGTTTCCTGGGACGATGCCCGGGCCGCCAACACGACAAACACAGCGCAGGCCAGGCGTAGCTTCGTATTGACCAGCCGTGTCGCCGTCGACCCGGTGGCGACGCCACCATGAATAGAAGCAACCGGGGATTCGGCCTGATTGAATTGATGATCGCGCTGGTGATCAGCCTGGTCGTGGTGTTGGGCGTCGTGCAGATTTTCATCTCGGCCAAGAACACCTATGCCAGCCAGAACGCTGCGGCGGTGATGCAGGAGGACGCACGGTTTGCCTTGAGCAAGATGATCCAGGAGATTCGCATGGTGGGCATGTTTGGCTGCCTGGCGACCATCACCGATGCCTCCTCGAACAATGATTTCGCCGCCAGCCAGCTCACCCCGATTCGCTGGGACAACGCCAACCGAAGGTTGACCCTGGTGACGGCCGACATCGGCAACAGCGGCGGCACGCCGGCCTGGACGATCATTTCCGACTGCCGTAACACGGCGACCGCCTACACCGGGGCGCGATTACCGGCGAGCGGGCAATTGGCTTTTCCGATTCGTCGTTTGATCTACGGTTTCAGCAACAATCAACTGCTCCTGGGCAGTGGCCGCGGCAACCCGACCATGGCGGTGCTGGTGGACAACGTGCGGGCGTTCGACGTGACCTTTGGCGTGGCCGACAGTGCGACGGATATCGCGGCCACCAACTACAGCGCCAACCCGACCGACCCGGCGCTGATTCGCAGCGTGCGCTTGACACTGACGCTGTTCGATCCGAGGAACAGCGTGCGCGATCAGACCTTCAACGTGGTTGCCGCCTTGCGCAACCGGCTGCCATGAGGGAGCGACCGATGACTTCGACAGGCCTCGGACATCGCCAGCGCGGCATGGCATTGCTGGTCAGCCTGGTTTTTTTGCTGCTATTGACGCTGATCGGCCTGTCGTCGATGCAGAGCGCCACGCTCCAGGAAAAAATGACCGGCAGCGTCATGCAGCGCAACCAGTCGTTCCAACTGGCCGAGGCTGCGCTGAGGGTGGGGGAAAGCGCTGTGCAGGTCGAGACGTATTCATTGCCGGTCTGTAGCACCCCTGCACAATGTGCTCCACCGGCCGAGTCGGCGACGGTGACAGGCGCGGGGCGTAATTCGTCGTCGGGGGTGCTCTGGGTGGCCGCCGCGGGCGGCTTTTATGGGGTGCAGAATATCGGCACGACCCTTGCGGCAGTCAACGTGCCGGTCAATACCTCGGCGACGTTGTATCGGATCACTGCGGTGGCTGTAGTGGGCAACAATCAGCGCAGCGTGGTGGAGAGCATCTATGCGAAGTATTAGGGCGCTGCTCGGTTCGTTGTGGGGGGCGTTGCTCAGCCTTTACCTGGCGGCGCCGGTCTATGGCTTCACGCCTTCGGAGTCGCCTCTGTTGAGCGCGGCGGCGGTGACGCCCAACGTGATGCTGCTGATCGATGATTCCGGGAGCATGAACAACATCATCTGGGCCGCCGGCTTTGATCCGGCGGCGACGCAGACGCGCACCTTTGCATGTAACTCCAGTAACAACTGCAACGACAGGTATGAGCTGGATCAGGACGATTCGAACATTCTGTTGGTGAGCCTGTTGCGGGGCGGCTGCTTGTCTGGCTGGTACGGCTTCTATCGGACCGGCATCGGGCGAATCTGCCTGCGACTGCCAGATCCGGTGGGCGGGGGTAATACCCGTTACGCGGGGAAGTACCTGGCCTATCTGGTAACCCTGGCCAACGGTGCCAGCCGGGACTTCACCACGGGGACGATTCCCAACGATTATCGCATCAACGTTGCACGGGATGTCTCGACCGACCTGGTCGCCAATAACCGCGCCCTGCGCATTGGCCTTGCCACCTTCAACCCGCCCAACAGCAGCAACTCCGGCCCGGGCGGCTACATTGCCCGGGCCATCAGCGATCTTTCTTCAGTCAGTGGCAGCGTGACCCAGGCCCAGGCCAACAATAACTACAGCGCCTTGATCAACGCCATCAACGGCTTGGGCGCCGTTGCCAACACGCCTTTGGCCGAAAGTTATTACGAAGTCACCCGCTATTTCCGAGGCATGGCGCCGTATTACAACGGTACACCCAGCACCTATACCAGCCCGATCCAATACCGATGCCAGAAGAACTTTGGCGTGGTGATCACGGATGGCCTGCCCACCTATGACCGCACGTTTCCAACCAACGACCCCCTAGGGGGCAACCGCTTGCCGAACTGGGATGGCATCAGTGCCAACGATGGTGCCAGCTCCAGCGGCGATGCGGAGGGCGACACGCTTTATCTGGATGACATCGCCAAGTTCGCCTTCGACATTGACATGCGCACCACAGGCACCGATGTCACGGGCAAGAGCTGGGATGGGGCCGAGTTTCGCCGGCAGTACCTCAACACTTATACCGTTGGGTTTGCCGTTACTAACCAGATGCTTTCCGACGCCGCTCGCTATGGTGCGGGCAAATATTATCCGGCCACCGACAGCGAGGGCTTGAACTCGGCGCTGTCATCGGCCCTCAGCGACATCACCTCCAAGGCCGGTTCGGGAGGCGGCGGCACCAGCAATGGCGCCACGCTCTCAAGCACCTCCAGTTACTACCAGACCACCTATGACCCCAGGGATTGGCGCGGGACCATCAAGGCGTTCGGTTTCAACACCACCGGGACGGTCAACACGGCGGCGGTTCAATGGACCACCGACACCGCTATCGTGCCCGGCGCGACGGCGCCGATCTATCAGTCCTGGAACACCGCCACCAACGTGCCGGTAACCCTGGCCTACGGGAACTTCTCCCCGGCTCAGCAGACCAGCCTGAGCCAGGGCCTGCCTACAGGGGTCACCGGCAACGATTTGGTGGAATGGAGCAAGGGCATCAACAAGACCGGGCTGAAAGCGCGCAGCGCCTTGCTCGGGGACATCATCAATTCACCGCTGCTGCTGGCTTCGCCCAACGACCAGACCGCCTCCGACCTGGTGAATGACACCAGCTACAGCGCCTACCTGACGACCAAGGCGGCGAACATGAACGCCAGCCTGGTGGTGAACGCCAACGATGGTTTCTTCAGCGTCATCAACAGTACGAACGGCACCCGGCGTTACGCTTACATGCCATCGAGCGTCCTCCCGTCGTTGCAGCTCATCGCCGACCCCAGCTACGTCAACGGCGTAAGCCACAAATTCCTGGTGGATGGGCAGCTCGGCGTTTTTGATGCACAACTGGGCTCCGTCTGGAAAACCCTTGCCCTGGGCGGAACCGGCGCGGGTGGCCGGGCTTTTTATGCGGTGCAACTGTTCGATGCATCGGCGGGCAACGCGATTCGGGCGTTGTGGGAAATCAGCGCGCCGACGGTCGCCAACACAGCGCACCCCTTCAATGACCTGGGCTACGCCTACGCACGCCCCGAAGTGGCACGGTTGGCGGATGGCCGTTGGGCCGCGTTCATTTCCAATGGTTACGGCAGCAACACCGGTGTGGCCGCGCTGTACGTGGTGGATATTCGCGACGGTTCGCTGATCCGGAAAATCATCGTCAACAGCAGCGAAACCAATAACGGGCTGTCGTCGGTCAAGCTTCGGGTCAATTCCCAGAATGTGGTTCAGGCCGCCTATGGCGGTGACCTGAGAGGACGGATGTGGAAGTTCGACCTCAGTGGCACCTCACCGAACACTTGGGGCCTGGCATTCGCCGGTCAGCCATTGTTCACCACCCCCGGCGGGACGACCCAGCCGATTACCGCCCAACCTTTGCTGGCGGAAAATCCCCAGGGCGGCATTCAGGTGTTTTTCGGCACGGGCAAATTCAACGAGTCCGTGGACAAGCTCAACAAGGATCTGCAGGGGTTCTATTCAATCTGGGACGCCACTGGCGGCACGGGGCAGATCACCGTCTCGAGCCTGCAAGCCCAGTCAATCACGGGTATCTTTTCCGGCGCTACGGGGCAGTTCATAACGACCAGCGAGACCGACGTGGCCTATCCCACGAAGAAAGGCTGGTATCTGCCGCTGACATACAACAATGCACTCACCGGCGAGCGTGTCATCAATCCGGCCAACCTGGTACTTGGTCGCGTTGTCTTCACCACGGCCGCCGTGGACACCACCGACCCATGCGCCAGCTTCGGTACCGGCAAATTGATCGAAGTGGATGCGTTCAACGGTAAGATGCTCAACTATGCGGTACTCGATACCAATAACGATGGTTCGCTCAACAGCCTCGACACGATTTCCGCCGGCGTGGTGTTCACGGGCGGGATCCCGACCCTAAGCGCGGTGGTCAGTGCCAACGGGGCTACTAATATGATCGTGAACGACTCCGGTGGTGGTATCACCGATCTGCTGGGCAAAGCCGTCGGCGGCAGCCGCCGCATCATGTGGCGACAAATACAGTGAGAGGCAAGGCATGCACAGATCCAACCGAGGTTTCACCTTGATCGAAATCATGATTGTCATCGCGATCATCGGTATCGTGATCACCATCGGCTACCCGAGCCTGACCGAATACATTAAAAAGGCCCGGCGTACCGAGATTGCCTCGCTGCTGTCGGAGCAGGCGCAGATCCTCGAGCGTCACTACTCGAAGAACAACGTCTATTCCAACGCGACCGGCCTGAGCACTGGGAATGACTTCTACACCATTATCCCTACGACCTTGACGGACCAGACCTTTACGTTGACGGCCGCGCGCAGGAGCGGCTCGTCCATGGCCGCGGACAAGTGCGGTGATTTCACGATCAACAACACGGGCAAGCGGGACATCACGAACGCCGCTGCCGGGGTGACCGTCAAGGACTGCTGGGGCCGCTGAGTTTTCTATTGATGGGCGCGGCGTTGCGCCCTTTGTCTAATGAGTCGAAACAGAACATGACCAGGCAACAGCAAGTGGTGATCATCGGCGGTGGGGTGATTGGCCTTCTGACCGCATTCAATCTGGCCTGCGAGGGGCAGCGCGTCGTGCTGCTGGATCGCTCCGGCGTTGGGCAGGAGTCATCCTGGGCGGGTGGCGGTATCGTTTCGCCGTTGTACCCGTGGCGTTATAGCCCGGCGGTCACCGCGCTGGCCCATTGGTCACAGGATTTTTATCCACAGCTGGGCGAGCGCTTGTTTGCCGCCACCGGGATTGATCCACAGGTGCATGTCACCGGGCTGTATTGGCTCGACCTCGATGACCAGGACGAAGCGCTGGCCTGGGCCGAGCGGGAAGGGCGTCCGTTGCGCGCCGTGGATATCTCGGCGGTTCACGACGCCGTGCCGGTGCTGGGCTCAGGGTTTTCCCGGGCGATCTACATGGCCGACGTGGCTAACGTGCGTAATCCCCGGCTGGTGAAATCCCTCAAGGCCGCGTTGGCAGCGCTGCCCAACGTCACGCTCCATGAGTACTGCGAAGTCCGGGGATTCATACGCGACGGTGAGCGCGTGGTGGGAGTGGACAGCTCGGCTGGAGCGATTCGCGGCGATCAAGTGGTATTGGCGGCTGGCGCCTGGAGTGGCGAGCTGCTCAAGACATTGGGCTTGAAGTTACCGGTCGAACCGGTGAAGGGGCAGATGATCCTGTACAAATGCGCGGAGGATTTTTTGTCGAGCATGGTCCTGGCCAAGGGGCGCTACGCGATTCCACGTCGTGATGGGCACATCTTGGTTGGAAGTACGCTGGAGCGTGAGGGCTTTGACAAGACGCCGACCGATGCCGCGCTGGAGAGTCTCAAGGCTTCGGCGGTGGCGCTTATTCCTGAGCTTGCCGATGCCGAGGTGGTTGGGCACTGGGCGGGGTTGCGACCTGGGTCGCCGAAAGGGATTCCCTATATTGGCGAAGTGCCAGGGTTTGCGGGGCTTTGGTTGAACTGTGGGCATTATCGCAATGGGCTGGTGCTGGCGCCGGCTTCGTGTCGGTTGTTTGTGGATTTGATGTTGGGGCGCGAGCCGGTGGTTGATCCTGTGCCTTATGCGCCGGCTGGGCGGTTGTAGTTGTGACCGGGTACATATCCATATCTGCGGTAATGGCTGCTTAGGGTTCCGCCCTTACGGCGGGTCACTTTTTTCAGACGCCAAAAAAGTAACCAAAAAGGCTTTGCCCCACCACTCGGTGCCTCGCCTAGGCTCGGCATGCCTTCACTCCGGCCTTGCTCAGCGGGCCGCCGCGAAGGGCCATCCATGGCCCAGCGCGGCTACCTCGGCATCCATGCCGAGATGCCCACTGCGCAAGGCCTGCGTTCAGCCATCGTGGTTAACGGGGCGCCTCAGATCAAAATCAAAATCAACGGCAGTCACACTCCAATCCAAATTGTGGGATTTGCGGTGGCCCACAAATCTGTAGATCGTCATCAAGCTAATGCGGGGCCGTCCGCTGTTGCTGTTGCTGTTGCTGTTGCTGTTGCTGTTGCTGTTGCTGTTGCTCTGCTTTTGATTTTGATCTATACGCCCCGTTAAACCACGCTGGCCGAACGCAGGCATTGTGTAGTGGGCATCCCGGCATGGATGCCGGGATAGCCGCGCTGGGCCATGGATGGCCCTTCGCGGCGGGCCCACGGAGCAATGCCGGAGTGAGGGAACACCTCGCCTAGGCGAGGTGCCGAGTGGTGGGGCAAAGCGCTTTTGGTTACTTTTGGCGCTCTTCCAAAAGTGACCCGCTGTAAGAGCGGAACCGCCCGTGGTCGTTACCGCAGAAACGGATATACACACCAGCGATGGAGGCCTAAACAACTGGCCAAAATTTGTCGGAATGGTCGGACAGCGTCCTCAATCAAGCCGAATTATCCGACAAGGTCTGGCGGTTGCCGGGTGGGAAGAACTCTCGCTAACCTATTCCCGTCGCTGCCAATTCAGCGTCCGGGCGTCGCGGCCCGCTAACTTGGTAATCCATTCCTCTTTGGAGTACCGCAATGTATGACAAGCCTTCTTCACCTTCAGAAAACAATAAAGCCTCTCCTGACGCCAGCCTTAACCCAGAAGGGCTCGATGAAGCCACCAAGCGCACCATCGACAAATCGCCCTGGGCGTACAGCAACTGATTGAACTGGGTGAATTGCTCGCCAATCGAGTGCTGGACGAGCAGGTGCCGGTGACCGGGCGGTAGACGGCGCCTCTGCGGTAATCACAACCCATGTGGCGAGGGAGCTTGCTCCCGCTGGGCAGCGCAGCAGCCCCAACAGCAACGACTCGGTCCGCCTGATACAGCGAGGTGCCAGATTAGGGCTGCGTTGCAGCCCAGCGGGAGCAAGCTCCTTCGCCACGGGATGAGCATGAACCCCAAGCTTTGAGCTAATCCAACCCCAACTTCTTCAACCGATATCGCATCGATCGAAACGACAACTTCAATCGTTGTGCCGCCGCCGTGCGATTCCAGCGGGTTTCCTCCAGCGCCTGGAGGATGACCTTGCGTTCAACGTCTTCGAGGTAGTCTTCCAGGTTGTCGACCCGCACCAGGTCGGCATTGGCCACGTCGCCACCCGCGTAGCTCTCGGCAAGGCGCAGGTCATCGGCCTCGATCTGATGGTGTTCGCAAAGGGTATAGGCCCTTTCCAGCATGTTTTCCAATTCCCGCACGTTGCCCGGAAAACGATAGTTGCGCAGAGCCTCGAGTGCTTGTGGGTGCAGCTTCGCCACAGGGTTGCCAGTGCTGGCGGCCAGGCGCTGGAGCATGTGGTTGGCCAGCGGTTCGATGTCTTCACGGCGTTCGCGCAGGGGCGGGACGCGCAGTTCGATGACGTTCAGTCGGTAGTACAAATCCTGGCGAAAGCGCCCGGCGGCGACTTCAGCGTCCAGGTCTTTATGGGTGGCACAGAGGATTCGTACGTCCACCACTTCTTCCTGCTGGCCTCCGACGGCGCGAACGGCTTTCTCCTGGATGGCGCGCAAGAGTTTGACCTGCATCGCCAGCGGCAGGTCGGCCACTTCATCGAGGAACAGCGTTCCGCCGTGCGCGGCCTGGAACAGTCCGGGTTTGTCTTCGATGGCGCCGGTAAAGCTGCCTTTTCGATGGCCGAAAAACTCGCTTTCCATTAGCTCATTGGGAATCGCCCCACAATTGACAGGCACGAAGTGCTGACTGGCACGGGGCCCTTGCTCGTGGATCAGGCGGGCGACCAGTTCCTTGCCGCAACCCGATTCGCCGCTGATGTACACCGGCGCCTGGCTGCGGGCCAGTTTTTCGATGTGCTTGCGCACGCTGCGCATCGGTGGCGAATCGCCCAATAGACAGCGTTCGACGGTGGCGGCGGGCGGGATGCCGGCTGAAAGGCGCAGGGCGCTGCCGACCAGTTCCCGCAGACGAGTCAGGTCTACGGGCTTGGTCAGGAAATCGAAGGCGCCGGCCTTGAGGGCGTCGATGGCGACGTCCAGGCTGCCGTAGGCGGTGATCATCGCCACGGGCAGTTGGGGATAACGTTTCTGGATATGTTTCACAAGTTCCAGGCCGGTGCCATCGGGCAGGCGCATGTCGGTCAGGCACAGGTCGAAGGCTTCGCCCGCCAGGGCGGATTGCGCCTCGGCCAGGTTCTTGGCGCTGCGGGTGTCGAGTTTCATCCTTCCCAGGGTCATTTCCAGGAGTTCGCGGATGTCCGGCTCGTCATCGACGACCAGGATTCGTTGCCGTGAGCGTGTATTCAAATCTGTTTCCGTCCGTGAGCAAAGGTGATGCGAAAGCAGCCGCCGCCTTGGCGTGGTTTGAAGTCTAGGCGGGCCTGGTTGCTTTCGCACAGCTCACGGGACAGATAGAGCCCAAGGCCGGTGCCCTGGTTGCTGGTGGTGAAGAACGGTTCGAACAGGTGTGTCTGCTGGTCAGGTGTCACGCCGGGGCCGTTGTCGCGGATGTCCAGTGTCGCCAGTTGACTGCGGGGATCGATGAATAGCTCCAGCCACGCCTCGGCCTGTTCATGGGCCATTGCGCTGTGGCGCCAGGCGTTGCGCAGCAGGTTATCCAGCACCTGGGCCAGCTGGCCGGGGTCCATCAGGGTGATGTAGTCGCCTGGAGCGATGTCCAGGTGCAACTGTTGGTGTTGCGCGGCGCTTTCCCTGGCCTGTTGGACGAATTGCTCCAACCAGGTGCGTAGATCCAGGCGTTGGGGCGCGGTTTGCTGGCGGCGTGACAGCTGCAGGACATTCTCGATGACGCGATTCATACGTTGGGAGTGATCTTGAATAATCTGCGTCAGACGCCGGTCCGCGTCGTTCAGTTCCTCGGACTCGCGCAGCAATTGCGCAGCGTGGCTGATCGCTCCCAGCGGGTTGCGGATTTCATGGGCGATACCGGCGGTGAGGCGACCGAGGGAAGCCAACTTCAGTTGCTGGGCGTGTTGGGCCACCTGGGCCAGATCTTCGAGAAATACCAGGATCTGCTGCTGATCCTGCGATCCCAGGGCGATAAAGCTGGGCTGCAACGTCAGGCCGCTGCCGCTGATGGTCAGGCTTTGCGGCCGCAGGCTGGGGTTGTTCAGCCATAGTTGCAGTCGTTCGACCAGGGCGCTCGATGAGTCGTCGATTCGCTGGCCGATCAGGTCATGCATGCCCAGCAGGTTCAAGGCGCTTTCATTGGCCAGTTGGACCCTGCGTTGACGATCCAGGACCAGGATGCCGGTGCGCATGCGTTGCAGGATCAATGCGTTGAGCGCTTCGAGGCTGAGCACTTCGCTGGCCCTTTGCTCGGCGAGGATCTCGCTCGCTTCCAGTCGTCGGGTCAGGCGCTGCACGAGCAACGCGGCGGCAAAGCACAAGGCGCCCAGGGTGCCCGCCTGCAAATAACTGCTGGGCCGGCTCGAATCGCTGAGGCCGAGCACGAAAGTCGAGCCGACGATTCCGAGGGTGGCCACGGCGGCGAGCAGAAGGCCGATTCGGCCGCGCAGCAAGGTGTTGCCGATCGCCACCGACACAATGATCAGGTTGCCGATGGCGCTGGGGGCGCCGCCCGCGACGAAGAACAGCCACGACAGCAGCAATATGTCGGTCAATGCCAGGCCAAACAGTCGCGGGGGGTGGCGAGTGTTCTCCAGGAACACTACCAGCAGGATGTTCAATATCAGGTATAACCAACTGCCACTGCGTAGCAGGTCGTCGTTGGCGAACTCCAGCAGGCGGTTGTCCATGTTGCTGGAGATCAACAGCACCAGGGTGATGCCGATGCTGAGGCGGTACAGGTGATAAAGGCGCAGCAGGCGCTGCGCCTGTTTGACGCGAGGGCGTTCGTCCTTAGCGATCACGAGTGCCCGGGCCTTGCTCGAGATGAGCCTGGCTGCAGTACCATTGTTGCTGGAGCTCCAGCGCCCGGTCCCGTGGCAAGTGAACGCCGCAATGGGCGCAGCGAACCATCGGCGGCGCGTCCTGCTCCCGGGGCGAGTTGGACGCGGAGGAGGCACCCTTGAACTTGCGCCACAGCCATATCGCGGCGGCAATCAGTACGATCCAGAACAATAGACGAAGCATGGTGGGCGACTTTTTGGCTAGAGATCAGGCAGTTTAGCCAAGGACAGGAACGGCGCACAGCGCAATAAAACCCAGGCACAAAAAAGGAGACTCGCGAGTCTCCTTTTTCATCGGGCCGTGTGTCAGTCGAACAGGCCGAAGGTCATGTAGCTGAACCAGGAGCGGTCGCTGGACTCGCTTTCAGGCTCTGGCTCTTCGATCACGTCGCCATTTTCATCCTTTGGCTTGAGCTCGTTCGGAATGGCTTCCTTGGCATCCTGGAACTGACGCTGTACGTCCTGGTTGGCGCGGGTTTCGCCCGGTGGCAGCGGAGGACGGGACTCGATCAGGCCAAGGGTCGCCTTGCTCAGCCACGAACGGTTGTCGGCTTCGTCGACGCGTGGGGTGAATTGGCCGTCGACCAGGGAAGGGTGGTCGGGGTAGTTCAGCTTCAGGGTTTCCAGGCTGGTGGCCGCAAGTTCGTCCAGGTGCAGGCGCTGGTAGGCTTCGGTCATCACCGCCAGGCCGTCGCCGACCGATGGGGTTTCCTGGAAGTTTTCCACCACGTATCGGCCACGGTTGGCGGCGGCGACGTAGGCCTGGCGAGTCAGGTAGTAATCAGCCACGTGGATTTCGTAGGACGCCAGCAGGTTGCGCAGGTAAATCATGCGCTGCTTGGCGTCGGGCGAATAACGGCTGTTGGGGAAGCGGCTGGTCAGCTGGGCGAACTCGTTGTAGGAGTCGCGCGCGGCGCCCGGGTCACGCTTGGTCATGTCCAGCGGCAGGAAGCGCGCCAGCAGTCCGACGTCCTGGTCGAAGGAGGTCAGGCCCTTGAGGTAGTAAGCGTAATCGACGTTCGGGTGCTGCGGGTGCAGACGAATGAAGCGCTCGGCGGCGGACTTGGCAGCTTCCGGCTCGGCGTTCTTGTAGTTGGCGTAGATCAGCTCCAACTGCGCCTGGTCGGCGTAGCGACCGAACGGATACCGCGACTCCAGCGCCTTCAGCTTGGCGGTGGCGCTGGTGTAGCTGTTGTTATCCAGGTCGTTCTGCGCCTGTTGGTACAGTTCGACTTCGCTCAGGTTTTCGTCTACGACTTCCTTCGACGAGCAAGCAGCAGTCAATGCGAGGATGGCGATCAGCAGCAGGTGTTTCACTTGCATGGCGGCTTGCGTCCCTATGACGGCCGCTGTCTTGGGCGGGGCCGTCCTGTTATGATGAGCGCCCCGTTGAAAGCCTCGGGGCAAAAGACGCCGTATTTAACCACAAGCGCGCAGCCGAAACCAAAGGCTGTGCCGACGCCCAGTCCGAGCATGTCCGATAAAATAGAACTTCGCGCAGAGGTGCCGTCCGAATTGGGCGGCCAACGCCTCGATCAAGTCGCCGCCCAACTCTTCGCCGAGCACTCGCGCTCGCGCCTTTCCGCCTGGATCAAGGACGGCCGCCTGACGGTGGACGGGGCGGTGATCCGCCCGCGCGACATCGTCCATGGCGGTGCCGTCCTCGAGCTGACCGCCGAGCAGGAGGCCCAGGGAGAATGGGTCGCCCAGGACATTGCCCTGGACATCGTCTATGAAGACGACGATATCCTGGTGATCAACAAGCCTGCGGGCCTGGTGGTCCACCCGGCGGCCGGTCATGCCGACGGCACGCTGCTCAACGCCTTGCTGCACCACGTGCCGGGCATCATCAATGTGCCGCGCGCCGGTATCGTCCATCGCCTGGACAAGGACACCACCGGCCTGATGGTGGTCGCCAAGACCATCCAGGCGCAGACGCAACTGGTGACACAGCTGCAAAGCCGGAGCGTCAGCCGCATCTATGAGTGCATCGTGATCGGGGTGGTCACCGCCGGTGGCAAGATCAACGCGCCGATCGGCCGTCACGGCCAGCAGCGCCAGCGCATGGCCGTGATGGAAGGCGGAAAGCAGGCCGTCAGCCACTACCGCGTGCTTGAACGCTTCCGTTCCCACACCCACGTGCGGGTCAAGCTGGAAACCGGCCGGACCCACCAGATCCGCGTGCACATGGCTCACATCAATTTCCCATTGGTGGGCGACCCGGCCTATGGCGGTCGTTTCCGTATTCCACCGGCTGCCAGCCAGACCATGGTGGAATCACTGAAGAATTTCCCTCGACAGGCGCTGCACGCGCGCTTCCTTGAGCTCGATCACCCGACGACCGGCAAGCGCATGAGCTGGGAATCGCCGCTGCCGGATGATTTTGTCTGGCTTTTGACGTTGCTCAAGCAGGACCGCGAGGCGTTCATCGGATGAATGACTGGCTGCTCCCCGACTGGCCCGCGCCAGCCCGGGTCAAAGCCTGCGTCACCACCCGCGAAGGCGGCGTCAGCCTGGCGCCGTTCGACAGCCTCAACCTGGGCGACCATGTCGGCGACGACCCCGCGGACGTCGCTGAAAATCGTCGCCGCCTCACCGACCGATTCGCGGTCACTCCAACCTGGCTGCAGCAAGTCCACGGTATTGACGTGGTCGAGGCTGATCCGACCCAGGTGGTTACCGCTGATGCGAGCTGGAGCGCCACGCCGGGTGTCGCTTGCACGGCAATGACGGCCGATTGCCTGCCGGTGTTGTTCTGCAACCGCGCCGCAACCCATGTCGCGGCGGCCCATGCCGGGTGGCGCGGACTGGCGAACGGTGTGCTGGAAGCCACCCTCGATAGCCTTGCCATGCCCGCGGATGAAATCCTTGCCTGGCTCGGCCCGGCCATCGGTCCGCAAGCGTTCGAAGTCGGGCCGGAAGTGCGCGAAGCCTTTATTACGCAACTGGCCGACGCAGAGCGAGCCTTCGTACCCAGCCACAACACCGGCAAGTTCCTGGCTGATATCTACGGGCTGGCGCGCCTGCGTCTGGCGGCACGGGGCGTTACCGCCGTGTACGGTGGCGGCTTGTGCACCGTGACCGACCCACGCTTCTTTTCCTATCGCCGCAACGCGCGCACCGGTCGCTTCGCTTCCTTGATCTGGCTCGAACGCTAGACTCTCCTGATCTGTATCAACAGTGCGCTGCTTGAATCTTCCAGAATCGGCCACATCTATAGCGGTATCTGGCAGGTTTCTTCATTCAGGATGTTTCTTAGGTCCGGCCTGCTCAAAAGGAAGGTGACCCATGCGTATTGACCGTTTAACCAGCAAATTACAATTGGCCTTGTCCGACGCCCAGTCCTTGGCCGTCGGGCTGGACCATCCCAGTATCGAACCGGCGCATTTGATGCAGGCCATGCTCGAACAGCAGGGCGGCTCGATCAAGCCGCTGCTGATGCAAGTGGGCTTTGACGTCAACAGCCTGCGCAAGGAACTGGCCAAAGAACTCGACCAGTTGCCCAAGATCCAGAATCCGACCGGTGATGTGAACATGTCCCAGGATCTGGCGCGGCTGCTCAACCAGGCCGACCGCCTGGCCCAGCAGAAGGGCGACCAGTTCATTTCCAGCGAACTGGTGTTCGCCGCGATGGACGAGAACAGCAAGCTTGGCAAGTTGCTGCTCGGTCAGGGCGTGAGCAAGAAAGCCTTGGAAAACGCCATCAACAACCTGCGCGGGGGCGATGCGGTCAACGACCCGAACCACGAGGAAGCGCGCCAAGCCCTGGATAAATACACCGTCGACCTGACCAAGCGCGCCGAAGAAGGCAAGCTCGACCCGGTGATCGGCCGTGACGATGAAATCCGTCGAACCATCCAGGTCCTGCAACGGCGCACGAAGAACAACCCGGTCCTGATCGGTGAGCCCGGCGTGGGTAAGACCGCCATCGCCGAAGGCTTGGCCCAGCGCATCATCAACGGCGAAGTGCCGGATGGGCTGAAGGGCAAGCGCCTGCTGTCTCTGGACATGGGGGCGCTGATCGCTGGCGCCAAGTATCGCGGTGAATTCGAAGAACGGCTCAAGGCCCTGCTCAATGAACTGTCGAAGCAGGAAGGCCAGATCATTCTATTCATCGATGAATTGCACACCATGGTTGGCGCCGGCAAGGGCGAAGGCTCGATGGACGCCGGCAACATGCTCAAGCCTGCGCTGGCCCGTGGTGAGCTGCATTGCGTCGGTGCGACCACGCTCAACGAATACCGCCAATACATCGAGAAAGACGCGGCGCTTGAGCGGCGATTCCAGAAAGTGCTGGTGGATGAGCCCAGCGAAGAAGACACCATCGCCATCTTGCGCGGCCTGAAGGAGCGCTATGAGGTCCACCACAAAGTGGCCATCACCGATGGCGCGATCATCGCGGCGGCCAAGCTCAGCCATCGCTATATCACCGACCGTCAGTTGCCGGACAAGGCCATCGACCTGATCGACGAGGCCGCCAGCCGTATCCGCATGGAAATCGACTCCAAGCCCGAAGTGCTGGATCGGTTGGAGCGACGCTTGATTCAACTCAAGGTCGAGTCCCAGGCGCTGAAAAAAGAAAGCGACGAAGCGGCGAAGAAACGTCTGGAAAGGTTGCAGGAAGAAATCGTTCGTCACGAGCGCGAATATTCCGATCTCGAAGAGATCTGGAATTCGGAAAAAGCTGAAGTCCAGGGTTCGGCTCAGATCCAGCAAAAGATCGAACAATCCCGCCAGGAGCTGGAAGCGGCTCGCCGCAAAGGTGACCTCAACCGCATGGCCGAGCTGCAGTACGGGGTCATCCCGGACCTGGAGCGCAGCCTGCAGATGGTCGACCAACACGGCAAAAGCGAAAACCAGCTGCTGCGCAGCAAGGTCACCGAGGAAGAAATCGCCGAAGTGGTGTCCAAGTGGACCGGCATTCCGGTCTCGAAGATGCTCGAAGGCGAGCGCGACAAGCTGCTGAAGATGGAAAGCCTGTTGCACCAGCGTGTGATCGGCCAGGAAGAAGCGGTGGTGGCGGTGTCCAACGCCGTGCGCCGGTCCCGTGCCGGGTTGTCGGACCCCAACCGTCCGAGCGGCTCGTTCATGTTCCTCGGCCCGACCGGTGTGGGTAAAACCGAGCTGTGCAAGGCGCTGGCCGAGTTCCTCTTCGATACCGAGGAAGCCATGGTGCGCATCGACATGTCCGAATTCATGGAGAAGCACTCCGTGGCCCGCTTGATCGGCGCACCGCCGGGCTATGTTGGATATGAAGAGGGCGGTTACCTGACCGAGGCCGTGCGTCGCAAGCCGTACTCGGTGATATTGCTCGATGAGGTCGAGAAAGCGCACCCGGATGTCTTTAACATCCTGCTGCAAGTGCTGGAGGACGGTCGCCTGACCGACAGTCATGGGCGCACGGTGGACTTTCGCAACACGGTGATCGTGATGACCTCCAACCTGGGCTCGACGCAGATCCAGGAGCTGGTCGGCGATCGCGAGGCGCAACGTGCCGCAGTGATGGATGCGATCTCCACGCACTTCCGGCCGGAGTTCATCAACCGTGTCGACGAAGTGGTGATCTTCGAGCCGTTGGCCCGGGATCAGATCGCCGGCATCACCGAGATCCAGCTGGGTCGCCTGCGCAGCCGCCTCACCGAGCGCGAGTTGAAGCTGCAACTGAGCGACGAGGCGTTGGACAAGCTGATCGCGGTGGGTTACGACCCGGTCTATGGCGCGCGGCCGCTCAAGCGAGCGATCCAGCGCTGGATCGAAAACCCGTTGGCGCAGTTGATTCTGTCCGGGCGGTTCATGCCGGGCGAAACCGTGACCGGTACCGTGGAAAACGACGAAATCGTCTTCAACTGAAGGCCGGCATCGCCGGATATTGGAATGGCCTTGCATTGCGAGGCCATTTTTTTCATCAGGCCGTTGAACTCAAAGGAAAAGACTTGTAAAGTGCGCCCCGCAGTACGTCACCCCAAGGGCGACTTCTCTTTGGGAAGGAACCTAAAATAAGTTGCAAATCATTGTCTTGAAAGCAATTTAAGGGGTTGACAGAGGTTACGAAGATTGTAGAATAGCGCGCCTCAGACACACGAACGCAGCGATGCTGACGGGTAGAAGAGGTTGAAGCTGGCTTCAATGTTGTAGCTTCAAATAGCAGTAACTTGAAATATCAGTTCCGTGATAGCTCAGTCGGTAGAGCAAATGACTGTTAATCATTGGGTCCCAGGTTCGAGTCCTGGTCACGGAGCCATTTCAATCGGGGTATAGCGCAGTCCGGTAGCGCGCCTGCTTTGGGAGCAGGATGTCAGGAGTTCGAATCCCCTTACCCCGACCATATTTGGGTCGTTAGCTCAGTTGGTAGAGCAGTTGGCTTTTAACCAATTGGTCGTAGGTTCGAATCCCACACGACCCACCATTTTTGAAACCAGTTCGCTGGAATCGAATCTTAAGATCAGAGGCCAAAAGCGCTGATCGAGGAAGGCGACTTGCGAAGGTCGCCTTTTTTTTACCGGGGTATAGCGCAGTCCGGTAGCGCGCCTGCTTTGGGAGCAGGATGTCAGGAGTTCGAATCCCCTTACCCCGACCATATTAAGAATCCCCGTATCGAAAGATACGGGGATTTTTTTTGCCTGCGGAAAAGCCGATGACTTCAAGTCGTCGTACAACCTGCCGATAACCCGCCAACAGGGCAAGCATCGATCGCCCACCTTCAGGCCAACAACAAGAAAAGGCGCCCGATATGTTCCTTCGCCAACTGAATATTGCCCGCCGCGCCGCGCTGGGTTTTGCCTTGATCGCCGTCCTGGTGGCGCTGCTCGGGGTCTTTGCGCTGGGACAGATGTCGAGCATTCGCGACAGTGAGGTCGCGGTGGAAACCCAGTGGTTGCCCAGCATCCGTGGCGGAGACGAGATCCGTGAATTGATGCTGCGCATTCGCACCATTTCCCTGCGCATGGCCTTGGACCAGGACCCGAAAAACATTGCGGTGTATCGCGGCCAGATGGATACCCGGGATAAAGAACTGAGCGAAAAAATCGCCAGTTACGACAAATTGGTCGTCACGCCGGAAGGCAAGGCGCTTTACGACCAGTTCAAACAGACTTTCGCCGCCTATCGCTCGGGTATCGCCCAGTCGTTTACCTTGGCGGAGCAGGGGCGTCGGGATGAGCTGATCAAGTTGTTGCTGGTGGACATGAAAACCGTGGTGGACGGTTCGGGCAAACAGCTCAATGATCTGGCGGAATTATTCTCCAAGCAGGTGTCGATCGAGAGCCAGAAGTCCCAGGAGCACTACGTCAATTCCCGCATGATCGTCAGCCTGTTCATTGTGCTTGCCGCCCTGGCTACGGTGGCCCTGGCCATGTTGCTCACCCGCAGCATCGTCAAGCCCCTGGGCGAGGCGCTGAATGCTGCGCAGAGCGTAGCCCGGGGTGACCTGACCCGGCCGATCGAGACCCACGGCAACGATGAAGTCAGCCGTTTGCTCATGGCGCTGGCGGCCATGCAGCAGAATCTGCGTGAGACGTTGCAGGGCATCAGCGGCTCGGCCGCGCAACTGGCCACGGCAGCCGATGAGCTGAACGCCGTCACGCTCGACAGCACCCACAGCCTGCAGCAGCAGAACAACGAAATTGAACAGGCTGCCACTGCCGTCACCGAGATGACCACCGCCGTGGAGGAAGTCGCGCGCAACGCCGTTTCAACCTCCGACGCCACCCGCCAATCCAGCGAATCGGCGACGTTGGGGCAGGAGCGGGTCAGCGACACCGTCGACGCCATCAGCGCGCTCGCCAACGATGTTCAGGTTACCGGCGGCCTGGTGCAGTCACTGGCCAGCCAATCCCAGGATATCGGCAAAGTGCTGGATGTGATTCGGGCCATTGCCGAGCAGACCAACTTGCTGGCCCTTAACGCGGCCATTGAAGCGGCCCGGGCGGGAGAGAGCGGGCGGGGGTTTGCGGTGGTTGCCGACGAGGTGCGGGCGCTGGCGTATCGCACGCAGCAATCGACCCAGGAGATCGAGCAGATGGTCCAGGGCATGCGCAGCGGTGCCACCCAGGCGCTGGATTCCATGCAAGCCAGTTCCAGCCGTGCGGCGAGCACCCTCGCGATGGCGGAGCGGGCAGGGGAAGCGCTGCAAACCATTACGGCATCGGTCAGCGAGATCCATGAGCGCAACCTGGTCATCGCCAGTGCCGCCGAAGAACAGGCGCAAGTGGCTCGCGAGGTTGATCGCAACCTGGTGAATATTCGCGATTTGTCCGTGCGCTCGGCTTCCGGCGCGGATCAGACCAGTGCCTCCAGCCATGAATTGTCGCAGCTTGCAAACTCGCTGCGCACGATGGTGCAGCGGTTTCAGGTTTGATTGACGACTAAGTGCTGGACGGGCGGTGTTCCCACGCGAAGCGTGGGAACGATCGTCATGTCAGTGCAGTTTCAACCGTGGCTCGGTCCCACGCCCGATCTTGCTACCCAGCATCAGCATCGCGGTACGGAACATCCCGTACAGCGCCATCTGGTGCATGCGGTACAACGACACATAGAACATCCGCGCCAGCCAGCCTTCAAGCATCACGCTGCCGGTCAGGTTGCCCATCAGGTTACCCACCGCCGAAAAGCGCGACAGCGAGATCAGCGAGCCGTAGTCAGTGTATTTGTATTCAGGCAAGGCCTTGCCCTCGATCCGCAACTTCAGCGATTTAGCCAGCAGCGAGGCTTGCTGATGCGCTGCCTGGGCGCGGGGTGGGACGTTGCGGTCGCTGTCCGGTTGCGGGCAGGCGGCGCAGTCGCCGAAGGCAAAGATGTTGTCGTCGCGAGTGGTCTGGAGTGTCGGCAGCACCTGCAGCTGGTTGATCCGGTTGGTCTCCAGTCCGTCGATGTCCTTGAGGAATTCTGGCGCGCGGATCCCGGCGGCCCAGACTTTCAGGCTCGCGTCGATCACTTTGCCGTCCGCCGTAATCAAGCTGTCGGCAGTCACCTGGCTGACGGAGGCGTTGGTCATGACATTCACCCCAAGTTTTTCCAGGGTTTTGTGCACTGGCCCGCCGATCCGCTCTGGCAGTGCCGGCAAGACCCGTGGGCCCGCCTCGATCAGGGTGATGTGCATGTTCTCCGGTTTGATCCGGTCCAGGCCGTAGGCATGCAGTTCGTGGGCGGCGTTGTGCAGCTCGGCCGCCAGTTCAACGCCGGTCGCACCGGCGCCGACGATCGCAACGCTGATGCGCTCGATGGTATCGGTCTGCCCGGCGTGAGCGCGCAGGTAGTGGTGAAGCAACTGCTGGTGGAAGCGCTCGGCCTGCTTGCGGGTATCGAGGAACAGGCAATGCTGCGCCGCGCCCTCGGTGCCGAAATCGTTGGTGGTGCTGCCCACCGCGATCACCAGCGTGTCGTAGCCCAGCTCCCGGGCTGGCAACAGCTCGACGCCCGCCTCGTCATAGGTGGCGGCCAGTTGGATTCTCTTGTTCTCGCGATCCAGGCCGCTCATGCGCCCGAGCTGGAACTCGAAGTGGTTCCATTTCGCCTGGGCCACATAGTTGAGTTCGTCTTCGGAGGAGTTGAGGGAGCCGGCCGCTACTTCGTGGAGCAACGGTTTCCAGATGTGGGTCAGGTTCGCGTCGACCAGCATCACACTGGCCGTGCCACGCTTGCCCAGGGTCTTACCCAGACGGGTAGCCAACTCCAGACCGCCGGCGCCGCCGCCAACGATGACAATACGATGAGTCATGGGGATATCTCGCAAGGCTAAAGGAATTCGGTGCCGTTACCTGCGCGAGCGTCAATGACAAATAGCGGCTCATAGCGTCAGGTAACTGATCAATCGGCTCAACAGGCCCAGGCCAATCGTGATGGCCAGTACCACCACCAGGAGCATCCACGGCCGGAAAGGCCGGCGCTCGACTCGGTGCTGGGACAGTTGCAGGTACTCTTCGACATGCTTCTGGTCATCTGGGTTCAGGCGGCTGGTCATAAAGGCCTCGTCAGGTAGACGTTGCGGAATGTGAAGACGTTACAGTGTCTGGCTATCCGGCGTATACAGCCCTGAGACGACAAGCGAATCACAGGCTGATCCCCACGTCGAAGACAATGCTGCGGCCCAGGTTGCCTCGCAGGAAGTCCGGCGCATCGGGGTGGGCGAACAGCACCCGGGCGAACGTCGGCCCCACCAGCGACAGCGAGCGCCAGCCCTGGCGCAGGTATTCGGTCGGCGGTGGGAAGTGGCTGTTGAGGTCCAGGACTTCGCGCTTGAGGCTGGCGAACGCGATGATGTCCAGTTCGCCCAGGTCCATGCCACGCTCGGTGTAGTTATGGGCTTTCTTGCGTAGGGTCGGTGCCAATCTCATCAGAAACTCATTGGCGGGAATTCGTCGGGGCTTGGCCTCGCGCCGCACCAGTTGGCTCAGTGAGAAGGCACTACGACGACGCTGCAGTTCATCGCGCCATTCGTCATTGAGACGACGGCCCTCGTCGAGCACAAAAAATACTTCGAAATTGGCGTCGCGAAACAGCACATCCGGCGGCTCTCCGGCCGGAGCGAATTCGTCGGCGCGATAAGGCACGTTGAGCCCTTGCAACAGGCGCTGGCAGACCCACCGCTCACGCTCCCATTTGCGGGCGTTGGAGAGAAAGGCGTTGGCCTGCTCGGCCGCGATGGTCAGCAGGCGTAAATAATCGGAATCATCCATGAACCCAAGCTTAGCGTTCAATTGCTACAAGCCCAAAGCGTTGCGTTGATTAATGGCGTCCCGTGGGGAGGTGTAGACTGCCAGCTTGAATCTCGGGGCGACCACGGGGTCTGTGTTGCACGGGCATGCCAAAGGAGTAGATCGATGATCGGAGCCGAATTGCTCTCGTCGCAGACCTTGGTGGCCGGCTGGCTGATCTATGTGCCGGCGCTGGCCTGGGCGGTGGCGCGTGCTCCGTGGGTCGAGCTGTTTACCGACGGTCGTCGCCAGCATCTGTTGTTCGGCACGGTGTTCGCGCTGTTCATGTTGTGGCTGGTGCGACGAGACTTCGACACGGGCGTTTCGTATCACTTCATCGGCCTGACCGCCGTGACTCTGCTGTTGGACTGGCCGCTGGCGATCCTTGGTGGCTTGTGCGCGCAGCTCGCGCTGGTGCTGCTGGGCCGTCAGGACATGATGGCGGTCGGCATCAACGGCGCGCTGTTGGTTCTCCTGCCAGTGCTGATCACCGAGTGTTGCGCGATCCTGGTGGAGCGTGCCCAGCCGCGCAACCTGTTTGTGTATATCTTCTGCTCGGGGTTCCTGGCTGCCGCGCTTTCGGCGCTGGTCTGCCTGCTGCTGGGGCTGGGCCTGCTCTGGCATGACGGCATATTTGCCATGCCTTACTGGCTGGGGGATTTCATCGGCTACCTCTGGCTGATCATTTTTCCCGAGGCTTTCATCAACGGCATGGTGGTCAGCGCGTTGGTGGTGTTCAGCCCCGAATGGCTGGAGACTTTCAACCGCACGCGCTACCTGTCGGCACCCTGGAACGACGACGACAAGCCTTGATTGCGCCGTTTAATGGTGGGAACGAGGGTTGAAGTCTTCGCTGAACAACTCATCCTCGGCATCCGGGGCCACGGGGATCTTGTGTTCTTCCGACGCCCAGGCGCCCAGGTCGATCAGCTTGCAGCGATCTGAGCAGAATGGCCGGAATTTACTTTCAGGGGTCCACTCGACCGGGGCGCCACAGGTTGGGCAATCGACGATGGGGGGTTGGCTCATGGTTGGCCTCCACGCAAGGTAAGGTAAAAGTGATGCAGGCGCTCGACCTCGCTGTGCAGCCAGGTGAGATCGCGGTCGTTGACCACCACATCGTCGGCATGGTTCAGGCGGTCCTGACGGCTGGATTGGGCCTTGAGGATCGCCTGGACCTGCTGTTCGCTGGTCTGGTCGCGCTGCAAGGTGCGTTCGATCTGCAGTTGTTCAGGCGCGTCGATCACCAGGATCCGCTGGGTCATTGCGTATTGTCCCGACTCGATCAACAGCGGTGACACCAGGATCGCGTAGGGCGATTGGGCCTGCCCCAGATGATGGGCAATTTCCTCGGCAATCAGCGGGTGCAGCAGCTTTTCCAGCCAACGACGCTCATCGGCATTCTCGAAGATCAGCGTGCGCAGCGCCGAGCGATCCAGCGCGCCGTCTGCCTGCAACACGCCAGGGCCGAAGTGCTCGGCAATGCTTGCCAGTGCCGGGCGTCCAGGTTCGACCACCCAGCGTGCCGCATGATCGGCATCGATCGCGTGCACGCCCAGGTCGATGAAATGCTGGGCGGCGGCGCTCTTGCCGCTGCCGATGCCGCCGGTCAGGCCGAGAATCCAGGGTTTTTTCGCAGGGCTGTTCATTAGAAACCGACTGACTGCCAATAGAAGTCGGTTATTTGACCACCCCAGAGCAGCGCAATCCAGCCGGCGATGGCCAGATAGGGGCCGAAGGGGATTTGTGTCGAGGCCGGCGCGTCCCGCATGCGCAGCACAATAATGCCAACGACGGCGCCCACCAGCGAAGACAGCAACAGCGTCAGCGGCAAGATTTGCCAGCCCCCCCAGGCGCCCAGCATCGCCAGCAACTTGAAATCGCCGTAGCCCATGCCTTCCTTGCCGGTGATCAGTTTGAAGACCCAGAACACCGACCACAGCGCCAGATAACCCGCCACCGCGCCCCACAATGCCTGGTTCAGCGAGACGAACAGCTCGAAGCTGTTGACGATCAGCCCCAGCCACAACAACGGCAGTACGAGGGTATCGGGCAGCAGCTGATGCTCGGCGTCGATCAGGCTCATGGACAGCAGGCCCCAGCTCAGCACCATCGCCATCGCGGCGTGCCAGCCGAAGCCGAAATGCCAGGCAACGAAAGCCGACAGCGCGCCGCAGGCCAGTTCGGTCAGTGGGTAGCGCTTGCCGATGGGCGCGGCGCAACTCGAACAACGGCCGCGCAACATGAGGTAGCTCAGCAGCGGAATATTTTCCCACGCCCGGATACGGTGGCCGCAATGAGGGCATTGGGAATGAGGCAGCATCAGGTTGTAGACCGGGCCAGGGGCCTGCGTCGGCAGGCCCAGCAGGTCCTGGGCTTGCAGGCGCCATTCACGGTCGAGCATCTTGGGCAGGCGCCACGCCAGCACATTGAGAAAGCTGCCGACGATCAGCCCGAGCAGCAATGCGGTCAGCACGAAAGCCAAGGGGTAAAGCACGAAGAATTCGCTCAGGGGCATGTCAGATCGCAGAGCCGAGTTGGAAGATGGGCATGTACATGGCAACCACAAGGCCACCGACCACCACCCCCAGGATTACCATGATGAAGGGTTCCATCAGGCTGGTGAGGTTGTCCACCAGATTATCCACCTCGGCTTCATAAAAACTCGCCACCTTGTCGAGCATGTCATCCAGCGCGCCTGATTCTTCGCCGATGGCGGTCATCTGAATCGCCAGGTTCGGGAAAACGCCGGAAGCGCGCATTGAAAAATTCAACTGCATGCCGGTCGAGACATCCTGCCGGATGCGTTGTACCGCGCGCTTGAACACTACGTTGCCGGTAGCGCCCGACACGGAATCGAGGGCTTCGACCAATGGTACGCCGGCCGCAAAGGTCGTCGACAGCGTACGGGCGTAGCGAGCCACGGCGGACTTGTACATCAAGGTGCCGATCAAGGGCAGCTTGAGCAGCCATTTGTCTCGCCAGTCACGAAATGCCTGGGAACGCTTGAGCGCATATTTCACGCCGAAGAACCCACCCACCAGCCCGCCCAGCAACATCCACCACCACTCTTGCAAGAACTCCGACAAGCCGATGACCATCAGCGTGAAGGCCGGCAGCTTTGCGCCAAAGCCTGCGAATACCGACTCGAACTGCGGCACGACCTTGATCAGCAGGATGCTTGTGACCACGGCGGCAACGGCGATCACCGCGGCAGGATAGGTCATGGCTTTCTTGATCTTGGCCTTGAGGGCCTCGCTTTTTTCCTTGTAGGTCGCGACGCGGTCCAGCAGCGTGTCCAGGGCACCGGCCTGCTCACCGGCATCTACCAGGTTGCAGTACAACTCGTCGAAATACTGGGGGCATTTGCGCAGCGAGGCGGCGAAGCTGTTACCGGCGGCGACCTCCTGCTTCACCTCGTCCACCAACTTGCGCATATTCGGGTTGTCGAAGCCCTCGCCAATGATGTCGAACGCCTGCAACAGCGGCACCCCGGCCTTGAGCATCGTCGCCATCTGGCGGGTGAACAGGGCGATGTCCAACGGCTTTATGCGCTTGCCCTTGCTGAATATTGAGGTGGACTTTTTGCGAACCTTGCCCGGGTTGATGCCCTGCTTGCGCAACTGTGCCTTGACCAGTGCCGGGCTTTGGCCGGTCAGTTCGCCGGACATTTTCGTGCCTTTGCGGTCTTTGCCTTCCCACGTGTAGACGTCGGTTTTTACTGCCTTGACCGCCATGTTCAATCCTTGGTGACCCGGTTGATTTCTTCGAGGCTGGTGATGCCTTGCATCACTTTGAACAGCCCCGAGGTGCGCAAGTCGTTAAAGCCGTCCTTGCGCATCTGCAGGTCGATTTCCAGGGAGTTGCCCTCGGCCATGATCAATCGTTGCAGCTCTGGCGTGTTCTTCACCACTTCGTATACCCCCACGCGACCTTTGTAACCGCTGTTGCACTGTTCGCAACCGACCGGCTCATAGATCGTGAATGAGCCGATGCGTTCCCGGGGGAAACCCTCTTTAAGCAGGGTTTCCTCGGGAATCTCGATGGCTCTCTTGCACTGTGCGCACAGCTTGCGCGCCAGGCGCTGGGCGATGATCAGGTGGACCGCCGTGGCAATGTTGAAGCCGGGGATGCCCATGTTCTGCAGGCGGATCAGTGTTTCGGCGGCGCTGTTGGTGTGTAGGGTGGACAGCACCAGATGCCCGGTCTGGGCGGCCTTGATGGCGATTTCGGCGGTTTCCAGGTCACGGATCTCGCCGACCATGATCACGTCCGGGTCCTGACGCAGGAACGAGCGCAGGGCATGGGCGAAATCCAAGCCCTGGCGCGGGTTCACGTTGACCTGGTTGATGCCTTCCATATTGATTTCCACCGGGTCCTCCGCCGTGGAGATATTGATATCCACGGTGTTGAGGATGTTCAGGCCGGTGTAGAGCGACACGGTCTTGCCCGAGCCGGTCGGCCCGGTCACCAGGATCAACCCTTGTGGTTGCTTCAAGGCTGTCATGTACAGGTCTTTCTGTTCCGGCTCATAGCCCAGGGCATCGATGCCCATTTGCGCGCTGGAGGGATCGAGGATCCGGATCACCACTTTTTCCCCCCACAGCGTGGGCAGGGTATTGACCCGGAAGTCGATGGACTTGGTCTTCGACAGGCGCATCTTCAGTCGACCGTCCTGGGGTTTGCGTCGCTCGGAAATGTCCAGGCTCGCCATGACTTTCAAGCGCGCGGCAATGCGGTTGGCTAGCTGGATGGGAGGCTTGGCGACCTCCCGCAGCATGCCGTCGGTACGCACCCGCACCCGGTAGGTTTTCTCATAAGGCTCGAAGTGCAGGTCGGAAGAGCCGCCCTTGATCGCGTCCAGCAGCATCTTGTTGACGAAACGCACGACCGGCGCATCGTCGCCGTCCTGCCCCGCGATAGTGTCCTGCTTGCGGTCGTCGATCGACTCGATGTCCAGGCCGTCGAGATCGACGTCGGCCATGCCCTCCAGGCCGGTGCTGCTGGATTCGAAGAATTTTTCGATGGCATCGCTGAGCTTGTCGTCTTCCACCAGGATGGCTTCGGTGGTCAGGCCGGTGCTGAACTGGATGTCGTTGATGGCTTGGTGATTGGTGGGGTCGGAAATGCCCACATAGAGCTTGTTGCCGCGCCGCCACAGCGGCAGCACGTGATGCTGGCGCACCAGTTTCTCGCTGACCAGGCCGGCGGGCTGGTTGTCTTTGTCTAGGCTGTTGAGGTCCAGCAGGGCGATACCAAAATGCTCGGAGGCGATTTCCGCCACCTGGCGGCTCTGGATCAGTTTGTTTTGCACCAGGTAGCTGACCAGGGGCACTCGGTTGCGCTGGGCCTGTTGAAAAGCCTGCTGCGCGCTTTGTTCGGTGATCAGTTCAGCCAACACCAATTGCTTGGCCAGGCCGCTGAGGGCGATGTCATTCATGGGGATACCGGACGCGAACTGTTCATGATTTATAGCCTAGTCAAGCATCGGTGGCTGACCAGCGGGCAGAGGTGACAAAAAGCGTCAGATAGTGCGGCTGTTGGGGTAGGACGTTGATCTCATGCGGCAGGGAAAGCCTGGGCTGGCGGGGCTTCCAGGGTTGGCATGTGCCCTGCAATGACCGTTTCAGGTCATGAGATTTCGACTCATGCACGGGAGATGTCTATGAATAAGCAAAAGGGTTTTACACTGATCGAGCTGCTGATCGTGGTGGCGATCATTGGGATCCTGGCGACGTTTGCGTTGCCGCAGTACTCGAAGTACCAGGCGCGGGCGAAGGTGACGGTCGGGCTGGCGGAAGCTTCTTCATTGAAGGTGCCGGTTGAAGACCTTCTGAATAAAGGTACAACGCCAACCGCTGCCAACACGGGCGTACCGGCGTCGAGCAATAACTGCACGATGACCATTGGGGGTGACGCGGCCGCTGGGACGGCCAGCATCACTTGCACTATCAAAGAGGCACCTGCCTCCATCATAGGCAAGACGATCATTCTCAGCCGTGCCGGGACAGGTGCCTGGACATGTACTTCTAACGTTGCGGAAGAGTTCTTGCCTGCGGGCGGTTGCACAGCAGCGGCTGGCGCGGTACCGGGTTGACAGTTGTTGCGAGACTAACCAAAGCCCCGCATCAGCGGGGCTTTGTCATTTAGCGGGGGTAAATCTCCAATATCGAAATAACCTCGGTAATTCATGAGCTTAGCAATCCGGCAAAACCCGCATGTTGCATGTACCAAATCCCTCGGTCATGCAATTTGCATGATTATGAAAATAGCCGCTTCGCTTAACTGATTGATTAATAACGACTTTCTTGTTGTTTCAAAACTGGCACAGCCTTCGCACTACTCCTGACAACCTGCCGCGATGCAATTTCGGCAGTTTCTGAGAAAAACAGGAGTTACTCGTATGAAGAAGTTCGCTATCACTGCCGCTGCTGCCACTGCACTGACCCTGACCATGGCTAGCGCTTTCGCCGAGACCACCCAAGCAACTCAGGCCCCGATGATGCTGGCTGCGGGCGAAGTGACAGAGGCTAAGGAAGACGTTTCCGATACCTGGATCACCACCAAGGTCAAGGCCGACCTGGTGACCGAGAAAGGCATTCCAGGCTCCGACATCAAGGTTGAAACCAACAAGGGCGTCGTGTCCCTGTCTTCGACCGCTGTGTTGAGCGATGCCCAGAAAGACACCGCCGTCGCGATCGCCAAAAAAATCAAAGGCGTACGTGATGTGTCGGCCGATGGCCTGAAATCCGAGTAAGGCAAGGCTTCTCGCCTGGACGGGAGAAGGCGTGGCAAGCGGGCTGTGTTTTACGCTTGCCGATGCTTTGGAGTTCATGCGAAAGGCCACATGGACGTGGCCATTACAGGCCCCCGGCATTCGTGCCGGGGGCCTGTTCTATTCTGGGAGAGGAAATGTGAGCCAGTCAGGGAGACCGAGTTGCCCCCATCGCGAGCAAGCTCGCTCCCACGGCGGACCGAGTTTCTTCAGGTAGAAATGCAATCAAATGCGGGAGCGAGCCTGCTCGCGAAGGCGTAGGCACTGTCGCTGCAGATACCCTGGAATAGCCCAACCAATCACCGCCCACGCTTGCTGGTAATCTCCACCAGCCGATTCCTCTCGAAGCGCAAGTACTGGTACATCCCGCTACGGGGTCCGTAAGTCCATTCCTCCACCGGATACTCCTCCCGGCGGTTGACGCTGCGTTTGTAGCCAAGATCATCACGCGCTGCAGGCTGTCCACATTTTTGCAGCACCTCGCTCGTACGATCACCGATGCTGATCAAATGGCTGCCACAGCGCAACGTATTGGCGGCTGTGGCCTGGCCGGCTGCCAATAGCAGCAGACTCAGGCTGAATCCGTACCAATACTTCATTTCACTCCGCATCCAGATGCATTGGCGTAATGACGGTGCCGTCCTTTTCGGCCTGGCCCAGGCTGGCGTCAATGAAGTACACGCGGTCATCGGCCAGCTTGCCCTTGTCCACGAGGAAATCCTTGATGCTGCTGGCCCGCTCCTGGCCCAGTTCGCGCAACAGTACATCACTGCCGCTCCAGAACTTGATGACGCCTTCACGGAGCTTGTCGATGCGGGCCTGTTTGTCCAGTTGCGTCCATTCAGCCGGTGGCTGGGTCTTCAGGCGGGTGCGGTAGATACCTTCCAGCAGCGGGGCTTTTTCGTCTTCCGGTACTTGCAACAGGGAAGCCTTGGCCGGGACTTTATCGCCCCGGCGCTGCAGTATCTTGTAGTAGTTGTACTGATATTCGCGTTCCAGGCGCTGGGCGGCGAGCAGTGGGCCGTCGCTGCTCTGGGCGGCGGTACCCTCGATCTCCAGGCGCAGTTCCGGACGTTTGCCCAAGGCCTCGGACAACTTCAACAACACGCTTTCGTTGTCCTGGCTCAGGTCGCTTGACCCGGGGGCGAACGCCACGCTGCCCAAGTCTTCCGAACCGCCGCCGGCCACCAGCCCGCCGATGAGCTTGAACGGTGCCTGGGCAGCGCGGACCACCAGGTTGCGCAGGGTTTGCCAGACGATTGGCATCACGCTGAACTGCGGGTCGTTGAGGTTGCCGGAGACCGGCAGTTCAATGGAGATCCTCCCCTCGGAGTCCTTGAGCAGGGCGACGGCCAGCTTCAGCGGCAGGCTCACGGCGTCCGGGCTGTCGACCTTTTCGCCCAATTGCAATTGCTCGACCACGACTTTGTTGTCGGCCTGGAGCTGGCCCTTGGTGATCCGGTAATGCAGGTCGAGGTTGAGCCGGCCCTTGCGGATGCGATAGCCGGCGAACTTGCCGGAGTAGGGCGTCAGGGTCGTCAATTCGACCCGCTTGAAACTGGTGGCGATATCGAGACTGGCCATCGGGTCGAAGGGGTTGACCGCGCCCTTTATGGTCACCGGTGCGTAGCGGTCGACCTTGCCTTTTACGTCCACGGTGGCGGGCTTGGCCTGGCGGCTGTCGATGGTGCCGATCTCTCCGTTGAGCTGCTGGATGGCCGTGGCGAAGTTCGGCGTCAGGCTGAAGTCGGCAAAATTGGCCGAACCGTCATTGATCGCAATGGCTCCGACGTGAATGCCCAGCGGCTTTTCCTTCGATGCCGGTTTGGCCCCGCTGTCCTTGGCCGTGCCGTCGGCGGGTTGCGGGATCAACAGGTCGTCGACGTTGGTGGTGCGATCGTCATTGATCATGAACCGCGCGTAGGGTTGGAGCAGATTGACCTTGGCGATCGACAGGCTGTCGCCATGTTGGTAGTTGAGGCCCTGGAGTTCAAGGCGTTGCCATTTGAGGAAGTCGCGGGTCTTGAGCGTATCGAGGGTGTGCAACTGGTCGACCTGGGCGCGGCCGGTGACGGCCAATGCCAACGGCTCGGTGCTCTTGAGATCCACCACCAGGTCGCTGCCGAGCATCCCGGAGCGTAGCTCCAGGCGAATGAACGGGTTGATGTAGGCCTGGGCGACTCGCAGGTCGATGTCCTGGGTCTTGACGTTGAGCTTCGCGGTGACCGGGTTGAGGTTGACAACGCCATCGGCGAGTACCTTGCCCTGCTTGCCCAGCCCGGTATCCAGCTTCAGGTTGAAGGGCGAGCCGTTGAGGGTGTCGTAGTTTTGCAGGTCGAGGTTCAGTGGGCCAACCTCCAAGGCTACGGGCGGCTGTGCCTGACGGTCGGCCAGGTGCACCTGGTAATCGCGCAACTGCACGTCTTTGAGCAGCACTTGCCACGGTTTGCTGGGTGCTGTCGGCTCAGGCTTGGGCGAGTCGGCGGCTGCCGGGGCCGAGGCGGGTTCGGCCTTGACCTGCGGTTTGGCTGGCTGGCTGGCGAATAGCTTCTGCCAGTCCAATTGTCCGTCCGCTTCCCGAGCGGCCCAGGTTTCCAGCTTTTGACTGCGGATCTTGCCGACGATGACCTGCTGCTTGGCCAGGTCCACGGAGGTTTCGCTTACGTCCAGGCGCTCCAGCCGTGCCAATGGACGGCCGTCAGGCGCCTTCATGGCGAACGGCGCGACGCTGACCGCTGCGTTGCTGAGCAGCAATTGCGTGCCCTGGGCGAGGTTGAGCTTGTAGTCGGTGCTGAGGTTCAGCACGCCGTTTTCCAACACCAGGGGCACCGCGTCACGCACGTAGGGCCACCAGGCTTTCATCTGTCCATCGGTAATTTTCAGTGTGCCCTCGGAGGCAATTGGCGCGAGGCTGAAATTGCCCGTCCAGTCGATCTGCCCACCCTCGGGGCCCGCGGCCACCAATGTCATGTCTGCACTGTCGTCGGGCAGGGTGCTGAGGTTTTTCAGCTCGAAATCGAGGGCGTCGTACAGGAACTCGATGGGCTCGCTGGGGCGCAAGTCCTGGAAATGCACGTAGCCGCCGGCAAGCCTGACCCGATCCACCCGCAGGGGAAACGGCTTGGCATCCGGATCGGCCGGGGTCGGCTCGCTGGGTGGCAGTTTGAACAGGCCCAGCAGGTTCAATTGGCCGTCCTTGGCGAACAACACTTCGGTCTTGGGCTTGTCCAGTTCGATGTCCGCCAGGTGCAGGGCGCCCGTCCACAGGCTGTCGACTTGCAGGTTGGCGTAGAGGCGTTCGAAGCCGACCTGCTCCTTGCCCGGCTCGCCGACGATCAGGCCCCACAAGGTCAATTCAAGGCTGAAGGGATTGAGTTCGATACGCTGGATCTGGGCCGGCACCGTGGCGTGGGCGGCCAGTTGCTGATTGACGATGCGCAGGGCGATGCCCGGCAAGATCAGGAAACCCATCAGGCTGTAGAGGGCCAGTGCGGTCAACAGGGCGCCGAAAGCGCGAATCAATCCTTTGGGCATGTGTGGCTTCGTCTGGTATGAATCGGAGTGCCTTGGAGTATGGCATGCGTTTACGGTTCCGAAGCCACTGTGTTTTATGAGATTTGTCCGTTTTTTTGGTGGGATCGCTGAGGCGTGCTCAGAATTGAAGAATCAGCGTTTTGAGCGGTGGCTGCTGGTCCCGCGACGGGAAATCGTCGCCGGGCGCCAGCACGCTCCACTCGCGGACCGGGCGACCAGCCTTTTGCGCACAACGCAGGACTTGTTCACGCCAGTCCTCCATGGGCACTTTCGCCAGGTTGTTGCAGCAGATCAGCACCCCATCGTCGGCGGTAGCGAGCAGTGCCGGCTTGAGCAGGCTCTGGTAGTCGCGCAATAAATCGACGGTGCCGAATGCGCTCTTGGCCCACGCGGGTGGGTCGAGGAGCACCAGATCGTACTGGCGCTGTTCCAGGCGCACGTAACTTGGAAGTTTCTGTCCGCGCCGTTGGCTGACGGGCAGGCCGGCCAGCTGGCGGATTGCTGGAAAATAATCCGATTGTACGAATTCCATCGTCGGCAGCTCGGGATTGAGCAGGCCATTCTCGCGGCCCACCGCCAGATTGCCTTCGGCAAAATCCAGGTTGCAGACCTCCCGCGCCCCGCCGGCCGCCGCGCTGAGCCCTACACCACAGGTGTAGGCAAACAGGTTCAGCACGCTTTTGTTCCGGCTGTGCGCCTTGACCCAGCCGCGGGCGTTGCGCAAGTCGAGAAACAACAACGGATCCTGCCCGGCATGGCGGCCGCGGACGCGGTAGTTCAAACCCCACTCATGCCCGACGAGGTCTTGCAGGGCGGCCTCATCGGCCTGGTAGACGCTGTCCTGACGGTCGATACGCGAATTGCCCCGGGAGCGGTCGTTATAGACCAGCAGGGTGTCGAGGTGCAGGTGTTCATTGACGATGCCGTGCAGCTGCAGCAAGGGTTCCAGTTCCAGCGACTGATGGAAACTCTGCACCAGCAGTTGCGGGCCATAGCGGTCGACGGTGAGGCCCGGCGCGCCTTCCTGGCTGCCGTGGAACAGGCGATAGCAATCGGTGCCTTGCTGGTGCAGTTGGTCGAGCAGGGCCTGGCGCTGGTCGAGGGCGGCGCGCAGCGCCAGATTCAAGGAAGACATGCCGGGCGCGCCTTAGAGAAATGAGGCGCGGGAGTTTACCAGTTATGGATACTCGGGTATTGTCTGCAGATTTGCGTCAGGCAGCGCTTTTTGTGGCGAGGGAGCTTGCTCCCGCTGGGGTGCGAAGCGCCCCCTTTTTTCAAAGGGGTGATAGCGACTGCGTCTGCTGCGCAGCCGAGCGGGAGCAAGCTCCCTCGTCACGGGGTTTATGTTGCCTCAGCGGTTCAGGCGTTTGTCGATCAAACCCTCCACCACGCTTGGGTCGGCCAGGGTCGAGGTGTCACCCAGGCTGTCGAGCTCGTTGCAGGCGATCTTGCGCAGGATCCTGCGCATGATCTTGCCTGACCGGGTCTTTGGCAGCGCCGGCGCCCACTGGATCAGCTCCGGCTTGGCGAAACTGCCGATTTCCTTGCTGACATGGGCCAGGAGCTCTTGCTTCAACGCGTCGTTGGCCTCGACGCCGTCCATTGGCGTGACAAACGCATAGATGCCCTGGCCCTTGAGGTCGTGGGGATAACCAACGACGGCCGCCTCGGCGATGTTGTCGTGCAACACCAGCGCGCTTTCCACTTCGGCGGTGCCGATGCGGTGGCCCGAGACGTTGATGACGTCGTCGATACGTCCGGTGATCCAGTAGTCGCCGTCTTCGTCGCGGCGGGCGCCGTCGCCGGTGAAGTAATAGCCGGGGTAGGGTTTGAAGTACGTATCGACCATGCGTTGATGGTCACCGTAGACGCTACGAATCTGTGCCGGCCAGCTGGATTTGATCGCCAGCACGCCACTGCCCGGCCCGCTGATCTCCTTGCCGGTCTCATCCAGCAGCACCGGCTGCACGCCGAACATCGGCCGAGTGGCGCAGCCCGGCTTGAGCCTTGGCGCGCTCACCAAGGGGCTGAGCATGATGCCGCCGGTTTCGGTCTGCCACCAGGTATCGACAATCGGGCAGCGCTGCTCGCCGACGACGTTGAAGTACCATTCCCACGCCTCGGGGTTGATTGGCTCACCGACGCTGCCGAGCAAACGCAGGCTCTTGCGAGACGTGTCCTGCAAGGGGGCGGCACCTTCGCGCATCAGGGCGCGCAGGGCGGTCGGCGCGGTGTAGAAGATATTGACCTGGTGTTTGTCGATTACCTGCCAGAACCGCGAACTGCTCGGGTAGCTCGGCACGCCTTCGAAGATCAGCGTGGTGGCGCCGTTGGCCAGCGGGCCGTAGACAATATAGCTGTGGCCGGTGACCCAGCCGACGTCGGCGGTGCACCAGAACACTTCGTTGTCGCGGTAGTCCAGCACGTACTTGAAAGTCATCGCGGCTTGCAGCAGATAGCCGCCGGTGGTGTGCAGCACGCCCTTGGGCTTGCCGGTGCTGCCGGACGTATAGAGGATGAACAGAGGGTCTTCAGCGTCCATCGGCTCGGGCGGGCAATCGTCGCTCACTTCATGAGTGGCCTGGTGATACCAGAGATCACGGCCTTCGACCCAATCCACCTCGCCCTGGGTGCGCTCGACCACCAGCACGGTGCTGACGTTCGGGCAGCTTTGCAGCGCCTTGTCGACATTACGCTTGAGGGGTATGAAGCGCCCACCGCGTACGCCTTCGTCGGCGGTGATGACGGTGCGGCAGTCGGCGTCGAGGATCCGGTCGCGCAGTGAATCCGGCGAGAATCCACCGAACACCACCGAATGCACCGCACCGATGCGGGTGCAGGCGAGCATGGCGTACGCCGCCTCCGGGATCATCGGCATGTAGATACATACCCGGTCGCCTTTCTTCACCCCACGGCTTTTCAACACATTGGCCAGTCGGCAAACATGGTGATGAAGTTTGCTGTAGGTAATTTGTGCCGATTCGGCAGGGTTGTCGCCTTCCCAGATGATCGCTGTCTGATCGCCTCGGGCTTCCAGGTGACGGTCAATGCAGTTGGCGCTGACGTTCAGCTTGGCGCCGGTGAACCAACTGGCTTCGCCACTCCTGAGGTCGTAGCGCTGGACGGTCTGCCACGGCGTCATCCAGTCGAGAAAGCGCGTGGCCTGCTCGGCCCAGAAGGCGCTGGGGTGTTCGATGGATTCCTTGTAGAGCCGCTTGTACTCGTCTTGACTCAGTTGCGCAGCCCGGCGGACGGCATCGGCTTGGGGGTACTGGCTGATATCGAACATGACGGTTCCTTATTCTTGTTTTGCGACAAGATATAAAGATGCGCCCAGTGGCCGTAGGGTTCAAGTCACCCATAAACAACTGTGGGAGCGAGCCTGCTCGCGAATGCGGTGGGTCAGTCAACTTAGGTGTTAACTGATCAACCGCTATCGCGAGCAGGCTCGCTCCCACAAAGGCAATGCAAAACCTGGGATCAGCCGCGATGACGCCCGCGGAAATAATTGATCAGGCCTTGGGTCGAGGCGTCTTCGGCCGCGCTTTCCTCGCTGCCCACCAGACGGTTGTAGACGCCTTTGCCCAGTTCCTTGCCCAACTCCACGCCCCACTGGTCGAAGGCGTTGATGCCCCAGACCACGCTTTGTACGAAGACCTTGTGTTCATACAGCGCGACCAGTGCACCGAGACGGCGCGGGCTGATGCGTTCCACCACCAGGGTGTTGCTCGGACGGTTGCCCGGGATCACCTTGTGGGCGGCCAGTTTCTGTACGTCTGCTTCGCTGACGCCTTTCTCACGTAGCTCGGCCTCGGCTTCGGCGCGGGTCTTGCCGAGCATCAGCGCCTGGCTCTGGGACAAGCAGTTGGCGTACAGCCACTGGTGATGGTCGGAAACCGGGTTGAAGCTGACGATCGGCACGATGAAGTCGGCCGGGATGAATTGGGTGCCCTGGTGCAGCAACTGATGGTAAGCGTGCTGGCCGTTGGCGCCGACGCCGCCCCAGATCACCGGGCCAGTGTCGGTGGACACCGGCGTGCCGTCCTGGCGGACGCTCTTGCCGTTGGACTCCATGTCCAGCTGTTGCAAATGCTTGGTGATGTTGCGCAGGTAGTGGTCGTACGGCAGGATCGCGTGGCTCTGCGCACCCCAGAAGTTGCCGTACCACACGCCCAGCAATGCCAACAGCACCGGCATGTTCTGTTCGAACGGCGCACTCTGGAAATGCTGATCCATGGAATAGGCGCCGGACAGCAATTCCTTGAAGTTCGACATGCCGATGGCCAGGGCGATCGGCAGGCCGATGGCTGACCACAGCGAGTAACGCCCGCCGACCCAATCCCACATCGGGAAGATGTTTTCTTCGCGGATGCCGAAGGCCACGGCCGCGGCGTTGTTGCTCGACACCGCGATGAAGTGGCGATACAGCTCCGCTTCCGAACCGCCTTGGGCCAGGTACCAAGCACGTGCAGCTTGGGCGTTTTTCAGGGTTTCGAGGGTGTTGAAGGATTTCGACGAGACAATGAACAACGTGGTCTCGGCGCGCAGTTTCATCGTCAGCTCGTGGAACTCGCTGCCGTCGATGTTCGCCAGGTAATGGCAGCGAACGCCCTTATGCGTATAGGACAACAACGCTTCGGATACCAGCTGTGGGCCGAGGAAGGAGCCACCGATACCGATGTTCACCACGTCGGTGATCGGCTTCTCGGTGTAACCGCGCCACAGGCCGTCGTGAATGCGGCCCACCAGGTCGGTGATCTGGTTCAGCACTTTATGCACGTCTGGCATCACGTTGACGCCATTGACCAGCAACTTGTCGCCGACCGGGCGACGCAAGGCGGTGTGCAGGGCGGGGCGGTTTTCCGAGGCGTTGACGATTTCTCCTTCGAACAGCGCCTTGATCGCGCCCTGGAGGTCGACTTCGTTCGCCAGGCCCACCAGCAGGTCGCGGGTCTGGGCGTTGATCAGGTTCTTCGAATAGTCGAGAAACAGGCCGCAGCTCGACAAGGTGAATTGGTTGAAACGCTGCGGATCGGCATTGAACGCTTCGCGCATGCTGAAATCCTGCATGGCTTTGCGGTGGTCATTCAGCGCTTGCCAGGCGGGCAGAGCGGTCACGTCTTGAGGAGTTCGGTAATACGCCATCGCTGCGGGTTTCCTTTTTACTTGAACGACCTTTTGTACACGAAAAATTCCGGCGCGGCTCGAAGCGGCCTTCCGGATAACTGCACCGACACGATCACCAGGCGCAGGGCGACTACAGTAAACCTCGCGTTGCGATCTGTCTTGACTTTGTCTGACAGTTTCCCGGTACTTTTTTATACAGCGGGGGATGGAAGGGGCCGACAGACGGAACGCGGTGGATCCTGATGAACCACTGTGGGAGCGAGCTCGCTCCCACACAAGTATGGTGATGCAGAGGGTTTCGGTCAGGCGACCTGAACCGGAATGGCGTTGCTGGTATGGCTCAGTTCGTTGCCCGGTGCCATGTAGAGCATGCGAGGCTTGAAGTTGAGCAGCTCGGCTTCGCTGTAGTGGGCGTAGGCGCAGATGATGACGCGATCGCCCACCTTGGCCTTGTGCGCGGCGGCGCCGTTGACTGAAATCATCCGCGAGCCTTCTTCGCCACGAATCGCGTAGGTGGTGAAGCGCTCGCCGTTATCGACGTTGTAGATCTGGATCTGTTCGTATTCACGGATGCCCGACAGGTCCAGCCATTCACCGTCAATGGCGCAGGAGCCTTCGTAATCGAGCACGGCGTGAGTGACTTCGGCGCGGTGCAACTTGGCCTTGAGCATGATGGCGTGCATGGGTGTTTCCTCTGGTCGGGTCCAAACGGCGGGCAGTTTGCCCGAAGGCTTTGGGAGCGGCAATACGGCTGGAATTTGCAAATGCAGTCTGTTGAATACCACATCCCCCCGTGGGAGCGAGCCTGCTCGAGATAGCGGTGTGCCAGTCAAAGTCGATATCAACTGATCTACCGTTATCGCGAGCAGGCTCGCTCCCACATTCGGACTGAGGTGTTCAGGCGGGCGCGTCGAGATCCAGGTGCAGGTTGTCGATCAACCGTGTGGTGCCCAGGAAAGCAGCGGCCAGGATCACCAGGTCGCGGTCCTCGCTCACGGCCGGACGCAAGGTCTTGGCGTGACGGATTTCCAGGTAGTCGGGGCGCAGGCCCGCGGCTTCGAGTTGCTTGAGCTGTTCATCGATCAACGCCGGATAATCCCGTTGCCCCTGCTGGATAGCTTGAGCGATCTGGCTCAGGACGCGATAGACCACGGGCGCGACGGCGCGCTGCTCGGGGCTGAGGAAGCCGTTGCGCGACGACAGCGCCAGGCCGTCCTCGGCGCGGACGGTTGGCTCACCGATAATCTGGATCGGCATGTTCAGGTCATGGACCAATGCGCGGATCACCGCCAATTGCTGGAAATCTTTCTGGCCGAACACTGCCAGGTCCGGCTGGACCATATTGAACAGTTTGCTCACCACGGTCGCCACACCCTCGAAATGCCCCGGACGGCTGGCTCCGCACAATCCTTCGGACAACTGCGGGACGCTGACCCGGGTCTGCCCGGCCATGCCATCGGGATACATTTCCTCGACACCGGGTGCGAACAGCAAATGACAACCGGCCTGAAGCAGTTTTTCCTGGTCAGCGGCGAGGGTGCGGGGATATTTGTCCAGATCCTCGCCAGCGCCAAATTGCAGCGGGTTGACGAAAATACTTGCCACGACGAAATCGGCTCGTTGCGAGGCTTTGGTCACCAGGGCCATGTGGCCGCTGTGCAGGTTGCCCATGGTCGGCACGAAAGCGATGCGCTTGCCCTCGCCGCGGGCGCGGGCCACTGCGGCGCGGAGTTCGCGTACGGTCTTGACGGTGTTCATGCGGAGAATCCGTGCTCAGCGCCGGGAAAGGACGCAGCCTTCACTTCGGCGACATAGGCCTGCAGGGCTGCCTGGATAGAGGGTTGCCCAGCCATGAAATTTTTCACGAATTTCGGCACGCGACCGGTGATCGACAGCCCGAGCATGTCGTGGAGCACCAGCACCTGGCCGTCGGTGGCGTTGCCGGCGCCGATGCCGATCACCGGGATGCTCACTGCCTGGGTGATTTCCTGGGCCAGTTCGCTGGGCACGCATTCGAGCAACAGCATGGCGGCCCCGGCCTGTTCCAGCGCGATTGCATCGGCACGCATCTGCCGCGCCTGGTTTTCACTGCGACCCTGGACCTTGTAACCCCCCAGGATATTCACCGCCTGGGGGGTGAGGCCCAGGTGTGCGCATACCGGGATACCACGCTCGGCCAGCAAGCGGATCGAATCGGCCAGCCACAACGCGCCTTCGATCTTGACCATGTGCGCGCCGGCCTGCATCAGCAGGGCGCTGTTGGTCATGGTTTGTTCGAGGGTGGCATAGGCCATGAAGGGCAGGTCGGCGAGGATCAGCGCATCGGTGTTACCGCGTTTGACGGCGGCCACATGGTAGGCCATGTCGGCGGTTGTCACCGGCAAGGTGCTGTCATGACCTTGCAGCACCATGCCGAGGGAGTCGCCCACCAGCAACACTTCAACTCCGGCCTCGTTGCAGGCATTGGCGAAGGTGGCGTCATAGCAGGTCAGCATGGTGATCTTCTCACCTTTCTGCTTGAGACCTTGCAGCGTGGTCAGGGTAATAGCTGGCATGAAAAAGTCCTCATTAGGCGCTCCAATACAGGCGCACCTTCTATGCGCGGTGCTTGTAAGGCCTGGATTGCACCCATTAGCGCCGCGTTGGCGGCGACGGGACGCCTATAGTCGTGAGGAGTACCGGGGAAGTCAATTGGATGTGTTACCGCCGGGTGTTACCGGGGTTACTGATGCGTTTCAGCGCAGGGGCGTGTTTCGAATCTGACTGCCGGGTCCCGGATCCTGTGGGAGCGAGCTTGCTCGCGATAGCGCTGTGTCAGTTACAGGTGGGGCAACTGATCCACCGGCATCGCGAGTAAGCTCGCTCCCACAGGGGATGTCTTCGTCAGATAAGAGGCAAGCGTTCCAGGCCGACGAATGGGCACGCCGCAAGCAGGTCCTTGAGACGGCGTCCGTCAGCGAGGCGCAGGTCGGCGGGCGCCAGCTCTGCCAAGGGATAGAGCACGAAGGCCCGGGCCTGCATATGGTAATGAGGAACCTTGAGACGGGGTTCGTCGATCAAGCGATCGCCGAACAGCAGGATATCCAGGTCCAGCGTCCGCGGGCCCCAGCGCTCCAGGCGTTCACGCCCTTGATCGGTTTCGATGGCTTGCAGCGCATCGAGCAGATCCAGCGGTGCGAGGCTGCTCTCCAGCGCCGCCACGGCGTTGGTGTAGCGTGGCTGGCCAGGAAGCAGCGAGTCGCTTTGATAAAACGCCGAGACGCCTGCCAATCGGGTCTCGGGCAGTCGCGCCAGCGCTTCGACGGCGCTGCGCAGTTGTCCTGCGGGTTCGGCCAGGTTGCTGCCCATGCCGATGTAGATGCGTTCCATCGCTTACTCGCCCGAGGCGCTCGGTACACCCGCGCGCTTGCGCTTGGCACCGCTGCTGCGTCGGCGCTTGCGCGGGCCGCCGGTGCCGTCGTCCTTGCCGCTGAGGTCACGGATCATGTCGCGGCGTTCGCTGTCGTTGGCGTCCTGGTAATCGGTCCACCATTCGCCCAGGCCGTCGGTCTGCTCGCCCGCGCTTTCGCGCAGTAGCAGGAAGTCGTAGCCGGCGCGGAAACGCGGGTTGTCCAGCAGCAGGTCGGCACGTTTGCCGCTGCGGCGGGGAAGGCGTTCCTGCATGTCCCAGATTTCGCGAATCGGCATCGTGAAACGTTTTGGAATGGCGATGCGCTGGCACTGTTCGGCAATCAGCTCGTGGGCGGCTTCCTGCATCGCCGGGATCGGCGGCATGCCGCGCTCTTGCAAGCGCAAGACGCGGGCGGGGAGGGCCGGCCAGAGCAAAGCGGCGAACAGGAACGCCGGAGTTACCGGTTTGTTCTGCTTGATGCGCAGGTCGGTGTTGATCAGCGCTTCGCTGATCAGTGTGTGGGTGTAGGTCGGGTTGTATTCCAGCGCCTCGGCACTGGCTGGGAACAGCGGGTCGAACAATTGCAGGTCGACGAGCATCTCGAAGGTGTCTGCGGCGTTGCCTGAAAGGAACAGCTTGAGCACTTCTTCGAACAGGCGAGCCGAAGGAATTTCCCTGAGCATGGGGGCCAGGTCGCGGATAGGCGCGGCGCTGTGTTTCTCGATACCGAAATCCAGTTTGGCGGCGAAACGCACGGCCCGCAGCATTCGCACCGGGTCTTCCTGGTACCGCTGCCTGGGATCGCCGATCAGGCGGATGAGCCGATTGCGGATGTCGTGTACGCCGTTGGCGTAATCGAGGATGCGTTCGCTGACCGGATCGTAATACAAGGCGTTGATGGTGAAGTCGCGGCGTTGCGCGTCTTCTTCCAGCGTGCCGTAGACGTTGTCGCGCAGGATGCGTCCGCTTTCGTTGCGAGAAGACTGGTTGCTGTCTTCGTCTTCGTCATTCTGCGGATGGTTGGCGCGAAAAGTCGCCACTTCAATGATTTCGCGGCCAAAGTGGATATGCACCAGCTTGAAGCGACGCCCGATGATCCGTGCGTTACGGAACTCGGCCCGTATCTGCTCTGGCGTGGCGCTGGTGGCAACGTCGAAATCCTTGGGGGTGATGTTCAACAGCATGTCACGCACGCACCCGCCGACCAGGTAGGCCTGGTAGCCGGCGTTCTGCAGGCGTTCGACGATGTTCACCGCGTAACGGCTGAATTGGGCCTTTTGCAACGAATGCTGGCCGCTATTGAGCACTTCAGGCGTGCTGCGTATGTGTTGCGTACGACGCAAGGGAGAACGGAATGACTGGAACAGCTTCTTCAGCATGGGATGCACTGTTTGAAGGAATATTCGGCCAAAAACCAAGAATGACCGCATGATGGGCGGGGATTCTAGCATTTAGTCGAGGGATGGTGTAGGACGCAGGCGTTTTGTGTTGCAAGCGTTGAGCGACAAGCTTGTAGGATGCGGGAAGGCTGAACGACAGAAACCACAAGGGGAGCCGAAGCTCCCCCAGAATTAGTTGCGTGCTCTTTTTTTATTATTGGTTTTGGGCTTCTTGTTTTTGTTGAGCGCCCATATCACGAGGTCTTCCCTTCGTGACCCTCCCAATCGGGAGCCAAGAGCAAACGGATTGCTTTGGTCGCTGTGTTGCAGTGATCAATCGATCCAACCAGTTCAGGCACCTGTCTTGAGACAGTTTTTATTGTTCTCGGCCTGGTTGTGGGGCATGCCCCAAATACAACGCCTCTCCAAAAGAATCAGTTAGCTGCGCCTCTCGCCGTCTTGTTTTTATTGTGCGTGAGTCGATTCGTCTTATTTTTATTGTCTTGTGCATTGCTTGTTGTTGTTCTTGTACCAAAGCTATAGCAGGGTGCGTGCCAACTTTTGCAAGGCCCAGGAAAGACGGGGGTTCTATGCTTATTCCGGTTTGCTCGGGGCAAAAAAAAGCCGGGATTTCGTTACCGTAAACCCCGGCTTTTGTTACGTGAAAAAGCTGAGGTAACAGTTTTTTCACATCCAGCGATGTTACCTGGGCACCTCAGCTTTCGCTGGTGGCCCCGGTCTTGCGCCGTGGAATACCCAGGCGCTGCCGGCGTTCCCACAGGCATTTGCGGCTCACGCCCAGCTTGCGCGCCAGCTCCGTCTCGGTCATGTGGTCCTGGTGCTCGAGGACGAAGTGCTGGAAGTAGTCTTCCAGCGACAGGTCCTCGGTGGGCTCGTGGCTGGTGTTGTTCGCGCCGTTTTGCTGCGGTGCGAGCCCGATGAACTCCTCATCGTCCAGGTCGCCCACCTCGATATCGATGCCCAGCAGGTCGGCGGAAATTTCCGGGCTCTCGCACAGGATCACCGCGCGCTCCACGGCATTCTCCAGTTCGCGTACGTTACCCGGCCAGGCGTAGTGACGAATGGCCTGCTCGGCGTCCGGGGCAAACTTGAGGTCGGTGCGGTTGACACGCGCACTCTGGCGGGCCAGGAAGGCATTGGCGATTTCATTGACGTCCGCGCCACGCTCGCGCAGCGGCGGCAGCTTGAGCGCGATCACGTGCAGGCGGTAATACAAGTCCTCACGGAACTGGCCGATCTTCGCCAGGCTCTTGAGGTCCCGGTGGGTCGCCGCGATCAGGCGCACATCGACTTTCTGCGATTGCACGGAGCCCACCCGGCGGATTTCGCCTTCCTGGAGCACGCGCAGCAACCGCGCCTGGGCTTCCAGAGGAAGTTCGCCAATTTCATCGAGAAACAACGTGCCGCCGTCCGCTGCTTCAACAAGGCCGGCGCGCCCGGCGCTGGCGCCCGTGAATGCGCCTTTTTCGTGGCCGAACAATTCGGACTCGATCAGGCTTTCCGGGATGGCTGCGCAGTTCACCGAGATCATCGGGGCCTTCGCCCGGCGGGACAGGTTGTGCAGCGCCCTGGCCACCAGTTCCTTGCCGGTGCCGGACTCGCCCTGGATCAGCACATTGGAGTCGGTCGGCGCCACTTTACGGATCTTGCCGTAAAGGTCCTGCATCGGAGGGCAAGAGCCGATGATGCCGATTTCGCCGTTGCTGTTGCTTGCGCCCACCTTACCGGACGCCGCGGCCTTACCGTTCGTCGCTTCCGCTGGCTGGCTGCTCGCCGTCTGTCGATCACGCAGGATCCGGGCCACGGCCTGGAGCATCTCGTCGTGGTCGAATGGCTTGGCGATGTAGTCGACCGCGCCCATTTTCATGGAATCGACCGCCGAGCGCAGGCTGGCGTAGCTGGTCATGATCAGTACGGGCGTGCCCTGGCCCAGCTTGATCAGCTCGGTGCCGGGTGCGCCGGGCAGGCGCAGGTCGCTGACGATCAGGTCAAAGGTTGGAATACTGAAGCGTTCTTGTGCTTCCTGCACGGAACCGGCTTCGCTGACCTGGTACTGGTTGCGTTCCAGCAGGCGGCGCAAGGCGGAGCGGATGATTGTTTCGTCTTCGACGATCAAAATGTGCGGCATTGATTCGATTCTCTCGACGGTCTCAGTTCACAGCGGACGTCGCTTCGACATGACGCGGCAAGGTCACCCGAATACGGGTGCCGCGTTGGCTCTGAACATCGGCCGGGCTGTCGATGGTGATTTGTCCATAATGCTCTTCAACGATGGAATAGACCAGTGCGAGGCCCAGACCGGTGCCTTCGCCAGGATCCTTGGTGGTGAAGAAGGGTTCGAACAATCGGTCCATGATGTTCTGTGGAATACCGCTGCCTTCGTCTTCGACGATCAGGTCGACGGTATGTTCGAAAGCTTCGCTCTTGACCCGTACCGCGCTGCCGGCCGGTGAGGCGTCGCGCGCATTGGAGAGCAGATTGATCAGCACCTGGGCGAGCCGTTGGGGGTCGCCGTCGACCCAGTGTTCGGGGTCGCACAGGTTGAAGAACTGGACTTCGAAGTTGCGCCGGTTGAGCGCCAGCAGGCCGATGGCGTCCTGGGCCACTTCGGCCAGGCACACCGGCTCGTCGTTGTGCTGATGACCGCCGGCGTGGGCGAAACTCATCAACGACTGGACGATGCGCGATACGCGCTTGGTCTGTTCGAGAATCTGGCCGCTGATTTCCGTCAGCTCGCCATCGTCCTCGCGCTCTTCGCGCAGGTTCTGCGCCAGGCAGGCGATGCCGGTGATCGGATTGCCGATTTCATGGGCCACCCCGGCGGCCAAGCGACCGATGCTGGCCAGGCGCTCGGAGTGGACCAGCTTGTCTTCGAGCATCTGCGTGTCGGTCAGGTCTTCCACCAGCAGCACCAGGCCGCTGTTGCCCGGCGCCAAAGGCTCGTCGATCGCTGCCTTGTGCAGGTTCAGCCAGCGGGTCTGTCCGTCCAGGGCCAGGTGTTGTTTGTGCAGATGCTCGTCCGGCAGGTCGATGAAGCCTTGCAGCAAGCCTTTCCACGGCTCGCCCAACGTGCTCAGGCGGGAACCGACCACCCGCTGCGCGGCAATCCCGGTCAGTTCTTCCATGGCCTTGTTCCACATGAGGATCTCCTGGTCCTTGGCCAGGGAGCACACGCCCATCGGCAGTTCCTGCAGGGTCTGGCGATGGTAACGGCGCAAGGCATCCAGCTCGGCGGCCAGGCCGGTGAGGCGCGAGTGGTAATCCTCCAGGCGGCTCTCGATGAAGTGGATGTCTTCGGTGACATAGTTCTCGCCGCCGGCCTTGTAGGGCAGGAACGTTTCGACCATGTCCTGGGCCACGCTGGGGCCCATCAGGCCGGACAGGTTGGCTTCGATCCGATCCCGCAACCGACGCAAGGCGTATGGACGGCGTTCGTCGAATGGCAGGTAAAGGTCGCGCAGGGCCTGTTCGACTTCCTTTTGCGCGGCCTTGGCGCCAAGAGGCTTGGCCAGTTGAGTGGCGAATTCCTGGGGCGAGGCAGCGTGCAGTTCACGGCGCTGGGGCCGGCGCACGTTATCCACAGCGCAGGCTTCGGCGGCACTGGCTTCTTCGCTGCTGGCATTGGTGAACAGCGAGATCAGGGTAAACATCAGCACGTTTGCCGCCAGCGAGGCGATGGCTGCCATGTGCCAACTGGTGTCGTCGAGCACGTAGATCATGTTCAACAGCGGAATATAGAAACCCTGCAGGTTGCCCAGCAGCGGCAGCAGCATGGCGACCAGCCAGACCACGATCCCCGCCAGCAGGCCGGCGATAAAGCCGCGGCGGTTGGCGGTCGGCCAATACAACACTGACAGGACGCCGGGCAGGAATTGCAGGGTCGCAACGAACGCGACGATGCCCAGGTTGGCCAGGTCCTGTCCGTCGCCCAGCATCAGATAGAAACCGTAGCCGGCCATGATGATCGCGACGATCAATGCGCGACGGGTCCATTTCAGCCAGCGATAGATGTTTCCCTCGGCTGGAGGCTGGTAGAGCGGCAGTACCAAGTGGTTGAGAGCCATGCCCGACAGTGCCAGGGTGGTCACGATGATCAGGCCACTGGCCGCTGACAGGCCGCCGACATACGCCAGCAGCGCCAAGGCTTCATTGTTGGCGGCGATGCCGATGCCGAGGGTGAAATACTCCGGGTTGGTGCTGGCGCCCAGTTTCAAGCCGGCCCACAGGATCAGCGGCACGGCCAGACTCATCAACAGCAGGAACAGCGGCAAGCCCCAGCTCGCGCTGACCAGCGAGCGCGGGTTGAGGTTCTCGGTGAAGGTCATGTGGTACATGTGCGGCATGACGATCGCCGAGGCGAAGAACACCAGCAGCAGCGTGCGCCACGGGCCTTCCTGGAGCGGCGTATGCAGCGCGGCGAGGGCGGTCTGGTTCTGCAACAGCCAGATCTCGAGCTGCTGCGGGCCATCGAATACGCCATACAAGGCATAGAGGCCGACGCCGCCGATGGCGACCAGCTTGATCACCGATTCGAAGGCGATCGCGAACACCAGGCCTTCATGTTTTTCCCGCGTGGCGATGTGCCGCGAGCCAAAGAAAATCGTGAACAGGATAATCAGGACGCAGAAGCTCAGCGCCACCCGGTGCTGCACCGGTTCGTGGGTCAGAATGCTGATGGAGTCGGCGACCGCCTGCATTTGAAGCGCCAGCAATGGCAGCACGCCGACCAGCATGAAGATGGTGGTCAGCGCACCGGCCCAGGTGCTGCGGAATCGAAAGGCGAACAGGTCGGCCAACGAAGACAATTGATAGGTGCGGGTGATTTTCAGGATCGGATAAAGCAGCACCGGCGCCAGCAGGAAGGCGCCGGACACCCCGAGGTAACTGGACAGGAAGCCATAGCCGTATTGGTACGCAAGGCCGACCGTGCCATAAAACGCCCACGCACTGGCGTAGACGCCCAGCGAGAGGGTGTAGGTCAGCGGGTGGCGAATGATTGCCCGGGGGATCATGCCTCGTTCACTGATCCAAGCCACGCCGAACAGCACCGCCAGATAGGCGGCGCTGATCAGGATCATCTGGGTCAGGCTAAAGCTCATCGGCATCTTTTTGGCTCTGCAGGATGAAGGTCACGACGATCAGGATCAGCCAGAGCAGATAGGGCCGATACCAGGCACCCGTGGCATCGATCCACCAATCCATGATGGCTGGGGAGAACAGGTAAATCCCCACTACCAGGAGCAGGACCAAGCGATAGATGTACATCCCGGCCTCTCTTTTTTATGCACGTGCCCGAAAACGTGCGGCGATGGTAACGGATAGGCGGCAGGCTGCAAGGGCCGTCACTGTATTTGCGCTTCGGGCAGGGACAGTGTGCGTGGGATCTTTCCCGCATCCCAGTGGCGAATGCCCCAGGCCAGCAACTCCCGTGGGCTGGCATCGACCAACTCCGATGCCGGTTGCTGGCCCAGTGCGCGCAGCGCTCTCAACAGCAGAGGCGTTGCTTGATCGGCCGTCAAGGGTGGTGAACGATAGGATTTGCCGAGTTTGTGCCCGTCCGGCTGGGTAATCAGTGGCACGTGCAGATAGCGCGGTTGTGGCAACCCAAGCAGTTCTTGCAGGTATAGCTGGCGCGGCGTGGAATCCAGCAGGTCGGCGCCTCGGACTATATCGGTGACACCCTGCCAGGCGTCGTCCAGGACCACTGCCAATTGGTAGGCATACAGCCCGTCGCGGCGACGAATCACAAAATCGCCGGCCTCGCGGCCCAGGTGCTGGCGGAATTCGCCTTGGACCCGATCGACGAAATGGTATTCAAGTTCGGGGACGCGCAGGCGGATGGCGGCGTCTTCGGTGTTGTGACCTGCGTTGCAGCACAGTCCCGGATAAATGCCCTGATAGGGTTCCAGTTGCTTGCGCGAACAGGTGCAGGCGTAGGCGAGGCCTTGGTTGAACAAGCGATCGATGACCTGCTGATAGGCGGCGTGGCGGTCGCTCTGGCGCACCATTTCACCATCCCATTCAAACCCGTAGCTCTCCAGCGCCTTGAGAATTGCCGCCTGCGCGCCGGGCTCTTCCCGGGGCGGGTCGAGGTCTTCCATGCGCAACAACCAGCGTCCGCCCACGGCCCGGGCATCGAGGTACGACGCCAGGGCGGCGACCAGCGAGCCGAAATGCAAGTGGCCGCTGGGGGTGGGGGCGAAGCGTCCGGTGTAGTCAGTCATAGAGCGAATTTTACGGGGTCCGGGCGAAAGGAGTGCAAATCTTGATGACGGAGCATAATTTCCTGTGGAAGCGAGCCTGCTCGCGAAAGCGGTGTGGCTGTCACATCAATGTTGGCGGGACGAACGCATTCGCGAGCAGGCTCGCTCCCACAAAAACTGAGGGCATGGGAGCCTCGCAAACAAAAAACGGAGCGTATGAACGCTCCGTTTCGATGACAGCCCCGGCGATTACTTGCCGACCTGTTTTTCCTTGATTTCCGCGAGGGTCTTGCAGTCGACGCACATGTCGGCGGTCGGACGTGCCTCCAGTCGCTTGACGCCAATCTCGACGCCGCAGGACTCGCACCAGCCGTATTCTTCGTCTTCGATCAGTTGCAGCGTCTTGTCGATTTTCTTGATCAGCTTGCGTTCACGGTCGCGAGCGCGCAGTTCAAGGCTGAATTCTTCTTCCTGGCTGGCACGGTCGGCCGGGTCGGGGAAGTTAGCAGCGTCGTCCTTCATATGGTCAACCGTGCGGTCGACTTCCTGCATCAAGTCCTGTTTCCACTTGTTCAGGATCTTGGTGAAGTGCGCGCGCATGGGGGCGCCCATGTACTCTTCGCCCTCTTTCGCGACATACGGCTCAAACCCGCTGAGCGACTGATTTTGATTCTGCTTTGCTTGGGTGGGCATGAATGGACCGCCTCTACTCTTGTAATCCACTACGCAGGATTGCTCCATCACCGACACCTGCCGGCCCTGCGGCTGCAAGCGGGCGAACTTACCAGATCAAATCAGCCTGCGCTACTCCCGGTTGTCGAGCCTGGCGCGGCTGGGGCCCGTAAAACATGATCGGGTCCGGTTCGGTGGTGTTGCAAACCTGCTCAATGCTTGATTTTAGTCAAGTCTGGGTTTAACGCTGGAGTCATTTCCAGCTAGCGCTAGGACCGTTTTAGATTTGCGCTCGTTCCCGCACCCGTTCCCGAGTTGGGTAGAATCGGTTCTTTTTTCGTGAAGGACGGCCCAATGGCCCAGCCCTACAGCGCACGCAGCCGTGCCATCGAACCATTCCATGTCATGGCGCTGCTGGCGCGCGCCAACGAACTGCAGGCCGCCGGGAACGATGTCATTCACCTGGAAATCGGCGAGCCGGACTTCACCACCGCCGAGCCGATCATCCAGGCCGGCCAGGCTGCCCTGGCCGCCGGCAAGACCCGCTACACCGCGGCCCGGGGCATTCCCGAGCTGCGCGAAGCCATCGCCGGTTTCTACGCGCAGCGCTACGGCGTGGAGATCGATCCCCGGCGCGTCCTGGTTACTCCGGGTGGCTCCGGCGCGTTGTTGCTGGCCAGTGCTCTGCTGGTGGACCCTGGTAAACATTGGCTATTGGCCGATCCAGGCTACCCCTGCAACCGTCATTTCCTGCGGCTGATCGAAGGCGCGGCACAATTGGTGCCCGTGGGGCCGGACGTGCGTTATCAGTTGACGCCGGACCTGGTGGATCGCCATTGGGACCAGGACAGCGTCGGTGCCCTGGTGGCTTCCCCGGCCAACCCGACCGGGACGATTCTCAGCCGGGATGAATTGGCGGGATTGTCCAAGGCGATCAAGGCCCACAACGGGCACCTGGTCGTCGACGAGATCTATCACGGCCTGACCTACGGCACCGACGCCGCCAGCGTGCTGGAAGTCGATGACGATGCGTTCGTCCTTAATAGCTTTTCCAAATATTTCGGCATGACCGGCTGGCGGCTGGGCTGGCTGGTGGCGCCTTCGGCGGCCGTCGCTGAGTTGGAAAAGCTCGCGCAAAACCTCTACATCAGTGCGCCAAGCATGGCCCAGTACGCGGCCTTGGCCTGTTTCGAGCCGGCGACCATTGCGATTTTCGAACAACGGCGCGCCGAGTTCGCGCTGCGTCGTGACTTTCTCCTGCCAGCGTTGCGTGAGCTGGGGTTCGGCATCGCAGTGGAGCCCCAAGGGGCGTTCTACCTTTATGCCGATATCAGCGCTTTCGGCGCAGATGCCTTCGCGTTCTGCCAGCACTTCCTAGAAACCGAACACGTGGCGTTCACGCCGGGGCTCGATTTCGGTCGTCATCAGGCCGGTCATCACGTGCGTTTCGCCTACACCCAAAGCCTGCCGCGGCTGCAAGAAGCGGTGGAGCGAATTGAACGCGGACTGCGGAGCTGGCAAGGCTGATGCTCTTTTCCCCTGCCTTGGAAGAAGGACGGTTGATTCGACGTTACAAACGTTTTCTCGCCGATATCGAGACCGTTCATGGCGAACTGTTGACAATTCATTGTCCCAACACCGGCTCGATGCTCAATTGCATGGCCGAGGGCGCGCGCGTCTGGTTCAGTCGCTCCAACGACCCCAAACGCAAGTTGCCGGGCACTTGGGAAATAGGCGAAACCCCTCAGGGGCGCTTGGCCTGTATCAACACCGCGCGGGCCAATGGGTTGATCGAGGAAGCGCTGCGCGCCGGTGTCATCAGTGAGCTGAACGGGTTCATAGGGCTCAAGCGGGAAGTGGCCTATGGCGTCGAGAACAGCCGCATCGATTTTCGGCTCGACTACGCGGATCGCAGCTCGGCCTGGGTCGAGGTGAAAAGCGTCACGCTGGGTTTCGACGGGACGAATGTCGCGGCGTTCCCCGATGCGGTAACCCTGCGTGGCGCCAAGCACCTGCGAGAGCTGGCTTGCCTGGCGCGGGAGGGCGTGCGCGCGGTGCAGTTGTATTGCGTGAACCTGAGCGGCATCGATGCGGTGCGGCCGGCGCACGAAATCGACCCGGTGTACGCCGCGGCGTTGCGCGAGGCCGTGGCCGCCGGGGTGGAAGTGTTGGCATATGGCGCCATGCTGACGCCGGAGCAGATGTGGGTCGATCGTCCGCTGCCGGTGTTGCTTGAGCCACTACAGCTCGACCCAAATGCCTTGATCGTCCTCCCGGCTATCTAGCGCCGCCAGGAATTGCCCCGCGCAAGGGCCGGCGACGCACTCACCGCTTTCGATCAGGAACAGCGCGCCGTGGGTCGCGCACTGGATGAGGCTGGCGCTGGTATCGAGAAACTGGTCGGGTTGCCATTCCAGCGGCACGCCGCGGTGCGGGCAGCGGTTGAGATAGACATACGCCTGGCCTGCGCGCCGCACGGCCAGGACCTTGCGCCCATTCATGTCGAAACCGCGACTGCCGCTTTCAGCCAGCTCAGCGGTGCTACAAAGAAATTTCATGTGAGTCTCTAGGTGTCATAAGGACGGGCTCGTTGAAGGCTATGTTGTCGAGTGCCATGCTTGACGGTCAAATGAAAACAATTATCAAATGGCGCCTCCTTCGCAGGTGGTGTCGAGGATACTTGTCCAAGCCCGACCCTGTGGAAAACTTCTTCGAGGAAGCTGCCCGATGCGCCTGAATGTCCGCGTTGCTGCGCTCTGTATCGTCTTGCTGGCCTGCCAGGGAGCGTTGGCGGCCGATCTTGCGCAGCGCTGGGTGAGCGCCGGCGGCGCCTTGTCCGAGTGGGTCGGCGCGCTGGGTGGTGAATCGAAACTGGTGGGCGTGGACACGACCAGCCAGCATCCCGAATCGCTGCGAGCGTTGCCCAGTATCGGTTATCAGCGGCAGCTATCGGCGGAGGGCGTGCTGAGCTTGCGTCCGCAGATCCTGGTGGGTACCGAAGAAATGGGGCCGCCTCCGGTTTTGGCGCAGATTCGCAACGCCGGGGTGCAGGTCGAACTGTTCTCTGCGGCGCCAAGCCTGGCGGCGCTCCAGGACAATCTGCGTCACCTGGGTCAGTTGTTGGGAGCCGAGTCCAGGGCTAGAGAATTGTTCGAGGATTATCGCCAGAGTCTTTCCCGGCATAGCGTTAGGGTGGATGAAGCCCGGCTCAAGCGAAAGGCGCCTGGTGTATTGCTGTTGGTGGGCAGCGCCGGCGGCAAGCCGCTGGTCGCGGGCAGGGACACCGCCGCTGATTGGCTACTGCAACAGGCCGGCGGCCACAACCTGGCGACCCACAGCGGTTACAAACCGTTCTCCGTTGAAACCCTGGCCAGCCTGAACCCTGAAGTGCTGGTTTTCGCCGATCGTGCCTTGCGCGGTGAAGAGGCGCGCGCGGCGTTGTTCAAGGAAAATCCGATCCTGTCCTCGACGCGCGCCGCCAGGGACGGGCGCGTCATGGAGCTGGACCCAACGTTGCTGGTGGGCGGACTAAGCCCACGTTTGCCGCAAAGCCTGGTGAAGCTGACCAATGCGTTCTATCCGGCCCGGGTGCCATGACGGCGCTAGTCAAGCCGCGCACGTTGTTTGTTGGGCTGGGCCTGCTGTGTCTGCTGGCGACCTGGCTGTCCCTGGCGTTGGGACCGGTGAGCTTGCCCTTATTCGATACCTTGCGGGCCGCCCTGCGCCTGTTGGGTTTGCCGGTGGCCGCCGATGGCCTGGAGCAGGCCGAGCTGATCCTTGGCCAGATTCGTCTGCCGCGCACGTTGCTGGGACTGATGGTGGGGGGAGTGTTGGCGCTGTCTGGCGTGGCGATGCAAGGATTGTTTCGTAACCCGCTGGCCGACCCGGGGTTGGTGGGCGTGTCCAGTGGCGCGGCGTTGGGTGCCGCGTTTGCCATCGTCGCCGGCTCGGCGCTGGGCGGGGTGCCCGAAGCGTTGGGGCCTTACGTGTTGTCGTTGTGTGCGTTTCTCGGCGGGCTTGGAGTCACGGCGCTGGTCTATCGCCTCGGCCGGCGCAACGGCCAGACGCATGTCGCCACCATGCTCTTGGCTGGCATTGCCTTGACCGCGCTCTCCGGCTCCGCGGTCGGCTTGTTCACTTACCTGGCGGACGATGCGACCTTGCGCACCCTGACGTTCTGGAACCTGGGGAGCCTAAACGGTGCCAGCTACGGGCGGTTGTGGCCGTTGTTGCTGGTCAGCGTCGGCGTCGCGATCTGGCTGCCGCGTCGCGCCCGGGCGCTTAACGCCTTGCTTCTCGGCGAATCGGAAGCCGCCCATCTGGGCATCGACGTCGAACGGCTCAAGCGAGAGTTGGTGTTCTGCACCGCCTTGGGCGTCGGGGCTGCCGTCGCGGCGGCGGGCATGATCGGCTTTGTCGGGCTGGTGGTGCCGCACCTGGTACGGTTGATGGCGGGGCCGGACCACCGCGTCCTGTTGCCGGCATCGGTGCTGGCGGGGGCGAGCCTGTTGCTGCTCGCCGATTTGGTCGCGCGTCTGGCGCTGGCCCCGGCTGAGCTGCCGATCGGCATCGTCACGGCCTTCATCGGCGCGCCGTTTTTCCTTTATCTTTTGTTGCGGGGGCGCGCCTGATGTTGCGAGCGCAGAACCTGTACATTCGCCGGGGCCACAAAACCGTATTGGCGGATATTGATCTGCAGCTCACTCCGGGCGAAGTGCTGGGTGTGCTGGGTCCCAATGGGGCGGGCAAAAGTACGCTGCTCGCCGGTTTGTGTGGAGAAATGCGTCCGGCACAGGGAGAGGTCTGGCTCGATGATCGGCCACTGGCCCAGTGGGAAGGCAGCGAGCGCGCCCGTCGCCTGGCGGTATTGCCGCAGACCTCGACCCTGGATTTCGCATTCCGTGTTGAAGAAGTCGTCGGCCTCGGGCGGCTGCCCCACCAGAGCGGCCGGATACGTGACGGGCAAATTGTCGAATTGGCGCTGCGGGCTGCGGACGCCGCACATTTGCAAGGTCGCAATTACCTGAGCTTGTCCGGCGGTGAGCGACAGCGGGTCCATCTGGCCCGGGTACTGGCGCAATTGTGGCCGGGCGAGGCGGGACAGATCCTGCTGCTGGACGAACCCACTTCCATGCTCGATCCGCTGCATCAGCACACCATTCTGCAAGCGGTGCGTGAATTTTCCGGTCGTGGCGCGGCGGTGCTGGTGATCCTGCATGACCTGAACCTGGCGGCGCGTTACTGTGATCGCCTGTTGCTGCTGGCGTCCGGCAGGCCGGTGGCCCTGGATTCGCCCCAGCAAGTGCTGCGCCCGGAGCCCCTCAAGGCGGTGTTTGGCCTGGACGTGCTGGTGCAATCCCATCCGGAGCGCGGCCATCCGTTGATCATTGCCCGCTGAGTCTGGCTGGAGAATACCGATATGCGCTTGATCCTGATGCTGGCATTGGCTGTGTTGACGGCCTGTCAAACTGTCGAGCCCCCTCCGCTTGGTGGACGGATTCGTGATTTGCACACCGGCCAATCGATCACGCCCCAGGTATTGGTCAAGCGTTTGGCGGGTGCCCAGCGAGTCGTGGTTGGAGAGCAACATGACAATCGCGATCACCATGAATTGCAGCGTTGGCTGCTCCAGGCCTTGGCCGAGCGACGGGCCCAAGGCAGCCTGTTACTGGAGATGTTGACGCCCCAGCAACAACCACGGGTCGACGCGGCTCGCCAGTTGTCTGCCTTGCCAAGGGATCTGCCCGGCGCGTTGGACTGGTCGCCAGGTTGGGACTGGAGCCTCTACGGGCCCATGGTCGAGTTCGCCCTGATGCAATCCTATCCCGTGCTGGCGGCCAATCTGGACAGCGCGCAGATCCAACGGATTTATCGTCAAGCGCCTGTGATGCAGGGAGTTCGTTCCAATTCGGATGCTGTGAAGGGCGTGCTGCTGGAGCAGATCCGTGAGTCCCACTGCGGACTCCTGCCAGAGTCGCAAATGCCCGCGATGCTGGCTGTGCAGCAGCAGCGTGACCGGCGCATGGCCGAACGATTGCTTGAGGCTCCCGCGCCGGCGTTGTTGTTCGCGGGCGCCTGGCATGGCCGCAAGGACGTTGGCGTGCCGCTGCATGCGCTGGATCTGGGGGCCCACGATGCGCCGTCGGTGCTGATGTTGGCTGAAGAGGGCAGCAATGTGACACCGGCCATGGCGGATTACGTGTGGTACACCCCGGCAATGCCGCCGCAGGATTACTGCGCGCAAATGCGTTCAGGCGACGCGAAGTGATTCTCCAGGCAAAAAAAGACCCGGCAAAAGCCGGGTCAAATAACCGTGATTAGCCTGATGAGGAGATATCTGAGAGTCCGAACCAAGGGCTTTTCAAATATCGACCAGTCTCGCGACCGGATGTGGTAATCATAGCGATTCTCATTACCAAGTCAAACATTCTTTCCCGATTGCCCGAAGTTTCTTGGCGTGAGCGGGTCGGACGCGAGAAAAAAGGGTTTCAGGCTTTGTGCCGCGCCGAAATGGCATCCAACTGTTTGTTGAGGGCTTCCTTGCGTTCCGGGGGGATATCGTTCCAATGCATGTCCATCAGCGCGCCTTCGATGGCATACAGCAGCACTTTGGAAGCGCGAAACCCGCGAGTGCGTACGGCGCGATAGGCGTCTACCGCGCCGAGCCGGCGCAGATCCGAGGCGCTGTGGATGCCCACGGCGTGCAGCCACTGGGCTGATGTCTTGCCCAGATTCTTCAGGTGTTGCAGTTCATCATTCATCGAGCCTCCTTGCGACGGCCGACTGGTGCAGTGGGCAAGCTTTTCAGGAGTGTAGCGTTCAGCAGGAAAAGCGTGATTCTTTGATCGGAATCGACGCAAAAGCTTCTAATGCATTACGCACGATGGTTGAGGAATGAAGGAAAAGCGCATCGTCCAGCGCAGGCAGGGGCGCTGGAGAGTGATGGTGCCGCAACCACGGGTGCCGTCGTTTCAGCGGGTGCGATAGCGCAGGCGAGTGCCGAAATTCATCGACATCAGGATCTCGTCGGCAGATAGCTCGGGTGGAAAGTAGGTGCCGGAGATCTGCGCATGAGCCAGGCTCGCGCCTTCCAGTGACGACTTGCGAAAATCGATGCCGCGCAAATCGGTGGAACGGAAGTAGGCATCCGTGAAATCCACGTCGTCGGCGTTCAGTTCCCGCAGGTCGAGGCCACGAAAATCGCCGCCGCGCATGTCGATAGGACCTTGAGGTCGTTCGGCGTTAAACCCGGCGACGTCATCTTTGCGCAACAAGGCATAAAGCGGGGTATCGAGAAGCTTTGGGTGGCTCATGGCATATCACCTGATGGTTTTATGACGCCAGTGTAGTGCCACTATTTGGCGGCCGTGAAGCCGGGCGTCGCTTCACGGCCGAAATAGTTTCTACAGGCCCGGCAAGCGCTGGCGGATCTGCGCCACCACGACATCCAGCGTGCCGCTTTCGTTGGTTTGAACCCGTTTGCTGCAAAGGATTTCTGCCGGCGTCAGTGCTTCCCGGCTGGCCTGCTGGGAGGCGATGACGGTCAGGTTGGCATCGGAAGGATCCTTCTGGTCGGCTTGGCGCTGGGCGAGCCGGCTCTCGATCACTGCTTGCGGCGCCTCGCAATCCAGAATCAGGAACGGCGCGCCCGTGCCTTCGGCAACCTTGGCCGCGGCGTCGCGCTGATCATGCTTGAGGTAGGTGGCATCGATCACCACGGGGAAACCGGCGTGGAGGATCGCATCGGCGACCTCATGCAGCCGGGCGTACGTGGCGCTGCTGGCATCGCTGCTATAGATGCCGGCCTGTGGATCGTTCGGCACTTGCTGTTCACCGAACAGGCGCTTGCGTTCCACGTCCGAGCGCAGGCGAATCGCGCCAAGCGCTTCCACCAGGCGCATCGCTACGTGGCTTTTGCCAACGGCGGACACGCCATGGGTGATGGCCAGGAAGCGCGAAGGAATCGTGCTGTAGCTTTCCGCCAGGTTGGCGTAGTTGCGGTATTGACGCAGGGTCGTGGCGCGCTGCACCGGATCGGCTTCGGCGGGCATGCTGAACAGCGCGACCTTGGCGCGGACCAGGGCACGATAGGCCTTGTAGAAGTTCAGCAATTCCAGGCCATCGTAATCGCCGGTCAGCTCCAGGTATTGGCTGACGAAGCGTCGCGCCAGGGACTTGAGGCCGCGGTCTTCAAGGTCCATCGCCAAGAACCCGGTGTCGGCGTAGACATCGGTGAAACGGAATGGCTCGTTGAATTCGATGCAGTCGAAGATCACCACTTTGCCGTCGATCACCGTGGCGTTGCCCAGATGGATGTCGCCGTGGCATTCGCGAATGAAACCGTCGGCCTTGCGTTGGGTAAACAACGGCTTGAGCCGCTCGAAGCTGGTTTCCGCCCAGGCCTGGAGAGCCTCGAGTTGCAGCAGGTCAGCCTTGTCGTTGAGGAATGGACGGATCTGTTCGAAATTCTGCCGCACCGGCGCCATGACGCTGTCTGGTGTGCCCGCCGCATTGTCGGCAGGCACTTTTGGCGTGGTGAGGTGGAACTGGGCGATCTGCGCGGCCATTTCATCGATGTGCGCGGTGGTCAGTTCGCCATTGGCCTGCAGCGTGCTGAGCAGTTCACTTTGGGGGAACTGGCGCATTTTCAAGGCGTATTCGATAGCCGGGCCGTCGCCGCCCAGTTGTGGCGCTTGGGCACTGCCAGTGATCGGCAAGACTTCCAGGTAAAGATCCTGGGTCAGGCGTTGGTTCAGGCGCAGTTCTTCGCCGCAGAAATGCTTGCGTGCGTCGAGGCTGGTGAAGTCGAGGAAGCCGAAATTGACCGGTTTCTTGAATTTGTAAGCGTAGGGGCCGGTGAGCAACACCCAGGAGATGTGGGTTTCGATGACCTGGAACCCTTCGATGGGATGCGGGTAGAGGGCTGGGTTTTGCAGGGCAGCGATCAGTGATTGGCTCACGGGCGATCCTTCAGAGACTGGAAAATTCAAGGCGGTCATTATGGCCGCAAGCGGCGCTAACGCAAACCTTGGCGGACTCATGTTGAACCTCGACAAAGTGCGTATAATCCGCCGCCATGACTCGTACCCGATCCCCCCGCACCCCCAAGAAACCACCCGCCAGCCGCCTGCGGCCCTGGTTGGGCTGGGCCCTTAAACTGAGCCTGGTAGGCCTTGTCGTGCTTGCCGGTTTTGCCGTCTACCTCGATGCTATCGTCCAGGAGAAGTTCTCCGGCAAGCGCTGGACCATCCCGGCCAAGGTCTACGCACGGCCGTTGGAGCTGTTCGTCGGACAAAAGCTGAGCAAGGATGATTTCCTGACTGAGCTCGATGCCTTGGGTTATCGCCGCGAAAGCGTCGCCAATGGTCCCGGGGCGGCGTCGGTGAACGGCAATACCATCGACCTCAACACCCGCGGTTTCCAGTTCTATGAAGGCATGGAGCAGGCGCAACCGGTGCGGGTGCGGTTTTCCGGCGACTATGTAGCCGCGCTGACCGGTGCCAACAATGCCAAGCTGTCCGTGGTGCGTCTTGAGCCGCTGTTGATTGGCGGCCTATACCCCAAGAACCTCGAAGACCGCATCCTGATCAAGATCGACCAGGTGCCACCGTTCCTGCTCGATACGCTGATTGCCGTCGAGGACCGTGATTTCTACCATCACTTCGGCGTCTCGCCCAAGTCGATCGCCCGTGCCGTCTGGGTCAATACTTCTTCGGGGCACATGCGCCAGGGCGGCAGTACCTTGACCCAGCAGTTGGTCAAGAACTTCTACCTGACCAACGAGCGCAGCCTGACCCGCAAGTTGACCGAAGCCATGATGGCGTTGCTGCTGGAGCTGCACTACGACAAGCAGGAGATCCTGGAGGCGTACCTCAACGAGGTCTTCGTCGGGCAAGACGGCCAGCGCGCGGTGCACGGTTTCGGCCTGGCCAGCCAGTTCTTCTTCAGCCAGCCACTGTCCGAACTCAAGCTGCACCAGGTGGCGTTGTTGGTGGGCATGGTCAAGGGGCCGTCTTCCTACAACCCGCGTCGTAATCCGGAGCGTGCGCTTGAGCGGCGCAACCTGGTGCTCGATCTGTTGCAGCAGCAGGGCGTGGCAACGGCAGAACAAGTCGAGGCGGCGAAAAAGATGCCGCTGGGCGTGACCAAGCGTGGCAGCTTGGCGGACAGTTCTTTCCCTGGCTTCATGGACCTGGTCAAGCGTCAACTGCGAGAAGACTACCGCGACGAAGACTTGACCGAAGAAGGCCTGCGGATCTTCACCAGTTTCGACCCGATCCTGCAGATGAAGGCCGAGGCCTCGGTCAATGACACTTTCAAGCGACTGGCGGGGCGCAAGGGTTCCGACGAAGTCGAAGCGGCTATGGTGGTGACCAACCCTGAAACCGGGGAAGTCCAGGCGATGATCGGCAGCCGCCAGGCCAGTTTCGCAGGATTCAACCGGGCGTTGGACGCGGTGCGACCGATCGGCTCGCTGATCAAACCGGCGGTTTATCTCACTGCGTTGGAAAAGCCAAGCCAGTACACGCTCACCAGTTGGCTGTCCGATGAGTCGTTCTCGGTCAAGGGCGCGGACGGGCAGGTCTGGACGCCGCAGAACTATGATCGTCGTCCCCACGGCACGGTGTTCCTGTACCAAGGCCTGGCGCATTCCTACAACCTATCGACGGCCCGCCTCGGGCTGGAAGTCGGCGTGCCGAATGTGCTCAAGACCTTGGCGCGCCTGGGAGTGAACCGCGAATTCCCGGCCTTCCCATCGATGCTGTTGGGCGCCGGTGGCCTGGCTCCGATCGAAGTGGCGGCCATGTACCAGACCCTTGCCAATGGTGGCTTCAACACACCGATGCGCGGGATCCGCAGCGTGTTGACCGCCGATGGCGAGCCGCTCAAGCGTTATCCGTTCCAGATTCAGCAACGCTTCGACCCGGCTTCTATTTATCTGATCCAGAGCGCCATGCAACGAGTCATGCGCGAAGGCACTGGCAGTTCGGTCTATAACGTACTCCCACGGACGTTGACCCTGGCGGGCAAGACCGGTACGAGTAACGATTCGCGCGACAGCTGGTTCGCCGGATTCAGCCAGGACTTGCTGGCGGTTGTCTGGCTTGGCCGTGACGACAATGGCAAGACGCCGTTCACTGGCGCCACCGGTGCGTTGCAGGTCTGGACCAGTTTCATGCGCAAGGCCGATCCGCTGCCTCTGGACATGCCGCAACCCGACAACATCGTCCAGGCCTGGGTCGATTCGCGCACTGGGCAAGGCTCCGATGCCAACTGCCCGGGCGCTGTGCAGATGCCGTATATTCGCGGCAGCGAACCGCCACCCGGTGCAGCCTGTGGTGGTCAGAATCCCGCCGAATCGGTGATGGATTGGGTCAAGGACTGGATGAATTAAGCAAAGAGGGTTTCAAGTGAACAAGTGGTTGATTCCAGCGGTAACCGCCGTGGCTTTGCTCAGTGGCTGTTCCACCGTACAGCGCGGTTCGATTCCGGTCGTCGACTCCGGTACGGCCGTTTCCAATAGCGAGCGAGTCTCGGCCAACGGTGGTTTCCGTCAGACGACGGTCAAACGGCCAGTACAAGGCCAGGCGCAGGCGATTCCCCAAGGGGACACCGGCGTGGTGGTAATGGTGCCGGGAGGTGGCGCCACCACGTCGGCACCGATCAGCAGCACGCCGATCACGCCGGGCCCGATCACGCCTGGACCTATCGAAACCTCGCCGATCAACCAGGGCAGCTACAGCATGCCATCGACGCCGAGCAGTATCCCATCGGCCAGTTCCGGTGGCTTGTCCGCCGATGAGCAACTGGACGGACCGGTATTGGCCCTGTTGACCACGGCGCAACAGCAGCAGGCGGGAGGGGATCTCAACGGCGCTTCCTCGAGCCTCGAGCGAGCCCAGCGTGTTGCGCCGCGTGAGCCGCAGGTTCTTTATCGTCTGGCCCAGGTACGCATGGCCCAGGGCGATGCGCCGCAAGCCGAACAACTGGCTCGTCGCGGCCTGACATTCTCCAGCGGTCGCCCGGCGCTCCAGGCGAGCCTGTGGGAATTGATCGCCCAGGCTCGCGAGAAGCAAGGCGATTCGGCAGGCGCGGCATTGGCCCGCCAGAAAGCCAAGGTTTCGCTCTGATGGATGTTCGGTTTCCCAAGATTGCCGATCAGCTACTGCTGATCGAGCGAGAGCTGCGGGTCCAGGGCTGGTGGAGTGATGTTTCGCCTTCGGCCGAGGCGCTGGCCAGTGTCGAGCCGTTCGCCGTCGACACCCTGGATTTCGAGCAGTGGCTGCAATGGATCTTTCTTCCGCGCATGAAAGCCATCCTGGAAAACGACCTGCCGCTGCCCAACGCCTCGGGTATTCTGGCCATGGCTGAAATGGTCTATGCCCAACGGCCAGGGCAGGGGACCGAGTTGCAGCGACTGCTGGCACAATTCGACCAGCTGATCGCCGCCGTCAGCTGACGGTACTCACTGGCAGTTCTCGTCGATCTGCGCACGGGTTTCATCGATGCGCTGGCGCCGCTCTTCGTCGGTAAGCCGGCGCATTTCGCCTTCCACCTCTTCCCGTACCCTAGGGTTGTTCTGCAGCTGCGCCAGGTTTGTCCGTGCCTGTTCGCAAAACGCCTTGAGTTGAGCTTCCTGTTCAGCAACCTGCTGTTTTACCTGCTGATCGATGGTTTTCTGGTCGCCAATGACTCCTCCTGAAGCTGGCGCCGCAGGTTTGGGGGCGGGCGTCGCGGATTTGCCCACGGTGGTCGCTTGGACGCCCTCGGGCGGCTGGGCGCCGAAATGGGTCACGCCTTGGGCATCGACCCACTTGAAGATCTGGCCGGCCATGCTCATTGGGCTCAGGCCCACCAACAGGCTGGCCGTCAATAACATCATTCGCATGCTGTTTCCTTGTCCTGGGTTGCGCAATCGAAGCTAACAGAGTAGCCGTTTAAAGGTTTTTTCTTGCGTTCTCATGTGCTTACTTCAATAAAGCACATTGACGACTTGACTTGCAGAGGGCGAAACAGAAGAATCCAAAGTCCGCTGTAGAGGGACTGCCAGAAGCAGACCCACTCGGCAGATCATGAGGCGCACATCCGCGCCGACCTGTTACACCCGCAACGCGTTACCTCGCGCTGGGTGGGAAAGGCCCGCAACACTTGGGACGATCCCAATACTTGCTCAGTCAGTGCTGACGTAGTCGGCGACCACCGTCGCTCATGCTCTGCCGAGAAGTAAACCTATTAAGACCCGTCCCTTTCCCATGGGTCGGTATTCTGGCGTTTTAGAGGTGAACAACGTGGAGCTTTTATCTGGCGGTGAGATGCTCGTCCGCTTCTTGCGTGACGAAGGCGTCAAATATATCTACGGGTACCCCGGTGGTGCTCTTCTTCATGTCTATGATGCCCTGTTCAAAGAACCGGAAGTGACCCACATCCTGGTTCGCCACGAACAAGCGGCCACCCACATGGCTGACGGCTATGCCCGCGCCACCGGCAAGGCCGGCGTGGTTCTGGTGACATCCGGCCCCGGCGCCACGAACGCCATTACCGGTATCGCCACGGCCTATATGGACTCGATTCCAATGGTGATCATCTCCGGCCAGGTGCCCAGCACCATGGTCGGCACCGATGCGTTCCAGGAAACCGACATGATCGGTATCTCCCGGCCGATCGTGAAGCACAGCTTCATGATCAAGCACGCTTCGGAAATCCCGGAGGTCATGAAAAAGGCGTTCTACCTGGCCGAGTCCGGTCGTCCGGGCCCTGTCGTGGTCGACGTGCCAAAAGACATGACCAACCCGGCCGAGAAGTTCGAATACATCTATCCGAAGAAAGCCAAGCTGCGCTCCTACAGCCCGGCCGTGCGCGGTCACTCGGGACAAATCCGCAAGGCTGCCGAAATGCTGCTGGCGGCCAAGCGTCCAGTGCTCTATTCCGGCGGTGGCGTGATCCTCGGCGGTGGTTCTGAGCCCCTGACCGAACTGGCCAAGATGCTCAACCTGCCTGTTACGAATACGCTGATGGGGCTCGGCGCCTACCCAGGTACCGACCGCCAGTTCATCGGCATGCTCGGCATGCACGGCAGCTACACCGCCAACCTGGCGATGCACCATGCCGATGTGATCCTGGCCGTGGGCGCGCGCTTCGACGACCGTGTCATCAACGGTCCGGCGAAGTTCTGTCCGAACGCCAAGATCATCCACATCGATATCGATCCGGCGTCCATCTCCAAGACCATCAAGGCAGACGTGCCTATTGTGGGTCCTGTCGAGAGCGTGCTGACCGAGATGGTCGCGATCCTCAAGGAAATTGGCGAGGCTCCTAACAAAGATGCCGTGGCCAGTTGGTGGAAGCAGGTCGATGAATGGCGTGGTGATCGGGGCCTGTTCCCGTACGACAAGGGCGACGGCAGCGTAATCAAGCCGCAGACCGTCATCGAGACGTTGTGCGAAGTGACCAACGGCGACGCCTTCGTGACGTCGGACGTGGGCCAGCACCAGATGTTCGCGGCGCAGTACTACAAGTTCAACAAACCCAACCGCTGGATCAACTCCGGCGGCCTCGGCACCATGGGCTTCGGATTCCCGGCGGCCATGGGCGTCAAGTTGAGCTTCCCGGACAACGATGTTGCCTGTGTGACCGGTGAAGGCAGCATCCAGATGAATATCCAGGAGCTGTCGACCTGCCTGCAATACGGTCTGCCGGTGAAAATCGTCAACCTGAACAACGGTGTACTGGGCATGGTTCGCCAGTGGCAGGACATGAGCTACGGCAGCCGTCACTCGCACTCCTACATGGAGTCGTTGCCGGATTTCGTCAAGCTGGTCGAGGCCTATGGTCACGTCGGCATCCGCATCACTGACCTGAAGGACTTGAAGTCCGGGCTCGAAGAAGCCTTCGCCATGAAGGATCGACTGGTGTTTCTGGACATCCAGGTCGACACCAGCGAGCACGTCTACCCGATGCAGATCAAAGACGGCTCCATGCGCGATATGTGGCTGAGCAAGACGGAGCGTACCTAATCATGCGACACATTATTTCCTTGCTTCTGGAAAACGAACCGGGTGCTCTGTCTCGCGTAGTGGGCCTGTTCTCACAGCGCAACTACAACATCGAAAGCCTGACCGTGGCACCAACGGAGGATCCGACCTTGTCGCGTCTGACGCTGACCACCGTGGGCCACGATGAAGTCATCGAGCAGATCACCAAGAACCTGAACAAGCTGATCGAGGTGATCAAGCTGGTGGACCTGTCGGAAAGCGCTCACATCGAACGCGAACTGATGTTGGTCAAGGTCAAGGCCACCGGTGCCCAGCGCGCCGAGATCAAACGCACTACCGATATTTATCGTGGGCAGATCGTCGATGTCAGCGCCAGCGTCTATACCGTTCAGTTGACCGGTACCAGCGACAAGCTCGACAGCTTCATTCAATCGATCGGCACTGCCTCGATTCTGGAAACCGTACGCAGTGGCGTCACCGGGATTGCCCGTGGCGACAAAGTACTGAGCATCTAAACCAAATTAGCGAATGGCCGGAACGGCCGGATATAGGGGAAATTCATGAAAGTTTTCTACGATAAAGATTGCGACCTGTCGATCATCCAGGGCAAGAAAGTCGCAATCATCGGCTACGGTTCTCAAGGTCACGCCCAGGCGTGCAACCTGAAAGACTCCGGCGTTGACGTGACCGTGGGCCTGCGCAAAGGCTCGGCCACTGTTGCCAAGGCCGAGGCCCATGGCCTGAAAGTCACCGACGTGGCTTCCGCCGTAGCCGCTGCCGACCTGGTCATGATCCTGACCCCGGACGAGTTCCAATCGTCGCTGTACAAGAACGAAATCGAGCCGAACATCAAGAAAGGCGCCACCCTGGCCTTCTCCCACGGCTTCGCGATCCACTATAACCAGGTTGTGCCACGCGCCGACCTCGACGTGATCATGATCGCGCCGAAGGCACCGGGCCACACCGTACGCTCCGAGTTCGTCAAGGGCGGCGGTATCCCTGACCTGATCGCGATTTACCAGGATGCGTCCGGCAACGCCAAGAACGTGGCCCTGTCCTACGCTGCCGGTGTTGGTGGCGGTCGTACCGGCATCATCGAAACCACCTTCAAGGACGAGACTGAAACCGACCTGTTCGGCGAGCAAGCCGTTCTGTGCGGTGGTACCGTTGAGCTGGTGAAAGCCGGTTTCGAAACCCTGGTTGAAGCAGGCTACGCGCCTGAAATGGCCTACTTCGAATGCCTGCACGAACTGAAGCTGATCGTTGACCTCATGTACGAAGGCGGTATTGCCAACATGAACTACTCGATCTCCAACAACGCCGAGTACGGCGAGTACGTGACCGGTCCGGAAGTCATCAACGCCGAGTCCCGTCAGGCCATGCGCAATGCCCTGAAACGTATTCAGGACGGCGAATACGCCAAGATGTTCATCAGCGAAGGTGCTACTGGCTATCCTTCGATGACCGCCAAGCGTCGTAACAACGCCGCTCATGGTATCGAGATCATCGGCGAGCAACTGCGCTCCATGATGCCGTGGATCGGTGCCAACAAGATCGTCGACAAAGCCAAGAACTGAGTCGCGAGCTTGATCGAAAAAAACGCGGCCCAGGCCGCGTTTTTTCGTTTGGGCGTCGGCTTCTGGTATAAAGCTGCATCGTTTGGGGTCGAACCGTCGCCCCGGGCACCTGTCGAATTTTTCACACCGTTGCAAGGTACTGTCCATGAGCGAACGTCCCGACGAGCCGAACCAGGCTCCTGACGCCGAAAGCCTGTTGCCTATCGACGAGCATGTCGAAGAGGGGCATGACGCGGAAGGCCGTAAGGTCCGGCATCGTGGCATCTATCTGCTGCCGAACCTGTTTACCACCGCGAACCTGTTCGCCGGTTTCTATTCCATCATCAGCTCCATGAGTGCCCAGGCGGCATTAAGTGCGGGTGACAGCGCTGGGGCGAGTCGCTACTTCGCTTTTGCCGCGATTGCGATTTTCGTCGCCATGGTGCTCGATGGCCTGGATGGGCGCGTGGCCCGCATGACCAACACCCAGAGTGCATTCGGTGCCGAATACGATTCTCTGTCCGACATGGTTGCGTTCGGTGTCGCCCCTGCGTTGCTGGCATTCGGCTGGGCGCTGGGTGACATGGGCAAGGTCGGCTGGATGGTTGCCTTCATCTATGTAGCCGGTGCCGCGTTACGTCTGGCGCGTTTCAATACCCAGGTCGGCACTGCGGACAAGCGCTACTTCATTGGTCTCGCCAGTCCTGCGGCTGCTGGGGTCGTGGCGGGGGTGGTCTGGGCGTTCAGCGACTACGGGATCCAGGGCTCGAAGATGTCGTTCCTGGTCGCATTGTTGGTCGCGGCGGCCGGAATGCTGATGGTCAGCAACATCAAGTACAACAGCTTCAAGGAGCTGGACCTGAAGGGCCGTGTGCCGTTCGTGGCCATCCTGGCCGTAGTACTGGTGTTTGCGGTGGTGTTCAGCGATCCGCCACGTATCCTGCTGCTGGTCTTCCTCGCCTATGCCGCTTCCGGTCCGGTGCAATATTTGTTGCGTCTTCGCCGCCGCTAAATGTTGCCTTAATCTAATTTCCCCCATACTCCGCAGTCTATTGGTGCATCTCCCCCCAATGCTGCGGAGTCGTCATGCTGATCAAGATCCCCAAGTCGTCCGATTGTCATGAGTCGGACGTCACGCCCGAATCCCTTTATCTATCCCGTCGCCAGATGCTGGGGGCCGCCGTGGCTGGCGTCGCCATAAGCAGTCTGCCGCGCTGGGCCGGCGCCGCTGATGTGGCGCGTTATCCCAATGTGGAGCCTGGAAACGCGCCGTCCTGGTTTGCCGATAAGCTGCCTGCTACCCAATGGGATGCGGTGACCGCCAAGGGGGAGGCGATCACACCCTTCAAGGATGCCACCCACTACAACAACTTTTATGAGTTCGGCACTGACAAAGGCGATCCGGCAGCCAATGCGGGATCGTTGAAAACCGAGCCCTGGACCGTAGTGGTGGATGGCGAGGTGGGCAAGCCGGGGCGCTATGGACTGGAAGATTTCATGAAGCCTTATCAGCTCGAAGAGCGTATCTACCGTTTGCGCTGCGTCGAGGCTTGGTCAATGGTCATCCCTTGGATTGGTTTCCCCATATCCGCGTTACTCAAGCAAGTCGAGCCGACGTCCAAGGCCAAATACATTCGTTTTGAAACCTTGCAGGACCCCAAGACCATGCCAGGCCAGCGTTCAGGTTTTGCATTGATCGACTGGCCCTACGTGGAAGGTTTGCGGTTGGATGAAGCGATGAACCCGCTGGCCATCCTGGCGGTTGGTATGTACGGAAGGGAGCTGCCTAACCAGAATGGCGCTCCTTTACGGTTGGTGGTGCCGTGGAAGTATGGCTTCAAGAGCGTCAAGTCCATCGTGCGCATCAGCCTGGTGGGTGAGCAGCCCAAGACCACTTGGCAAAGCATAGCCTCCGATGAGTACGGCTTTTATGCGAACGTGAATCCCACCGTCGATCATCCCCGTTGGACCCAGGCGCGAGAGCGTCGTTTGCCAAGCGGTCTGTTCAGCCCCAATGTGCGCGATACCTTGATGTTCAACGGATACCAGGAGGAAGTGGCTTCTTTATATGCAGGGATGGATCTGAGGAAAGACTACTGATGCGTTTCCTGGCATGGCGGATAGGCGTTTTCGTCGCAGCGGCGATATGGCCATTGCTTTGGCTTTACGAAGCGTTGATGAATTCGTTGGGACCGGATCCAGGCAAGGTGCTGGTGGATCGACTCGGGTTGGGAACCCTGGTACTGCTATTGATCACATTGAGCATGACGCCGCTGCAGAAGCTGACCGGCTGGGCTGGGTGGATTGCCGTAAGACGACAGTTGGGGTTGTGGTGCTTTGCTTACGTCGTGTTGCATCTGGGGGGATATGCGGCGTTCATCCTGGGGTTCGATTGGTCGCAATTAGGCGTCGAGCTGAGCAAGCGGCCCTACATCATCGTTGGAGCGCTCGGCTTTCTTGGCCTGCTGGCCTTGGCAGTTACGTCCAATCGTTATAGTCAAAGGCGACTTGGAGCCCGCTGGAAAAAGCTGCATCGGCTGGCCTACCTGATCCTCGGGCTTGGTTTGCTGCATATGTTGTGGATCGTGCGAGCGGATCTCAAGGAGTGGTCGATATATGCCTTTATAGGCGGCGTATTGTTGGTGCTGAGGATCGGGCCGGTTGCGCGGCGGATCCCTCGTTTAATCGGCAAGAAGATCCCGTCGGTAATAAAAACGAAATAAAGGGTTGACGGCAAATTCTGGATGTCTATAATTCGCCCCACTTCCGGCGCAGTCGAAACGGAAAACTCCTTGAGTTTCAATGAGTTAACCAAGTTTCGGTAAGTGCTTCGCTTCAGTTCATTGAGGCGCGGAAGGAGTGGGTAGGCCGGTTTGTTGGGCGCTATCGACGGTTCGATCTTCTCGGTCGAAAGCGGTAAAAAAGAGGTGTTGACAGCAGCGAGTAACGCTGTAGAATTCGCCTCCCGCTAACGAGAGATCGAAAGCGCAAGTGGTTGAAGTTGTTAAGGATTTCCAAGCGAAACTTTGAAAGCTTCTTAAAATAACCGCTTGACAGATACACGGGGCGCTGTAGAATGCGCGCCTCGGTTGAGACGGAAGGCTCAACCCGCCGCTCTTTAACAACTGAATCAAGCAATTCGTGTGGGTGCTTGTGGAGTCAGACTGCTAGTCAACAGATTATCAGCATCACAAGTTACTCCGCGAGAAATCAAAGATGTAACCAACGATTGCTGAGCCAAGTTTAGGGTTTTCTCAAAACCCAAAGATGTTTGAACTGAAGAGTTTGATCATGGCTCAGATTGAACGCTGGCGGCAGGCCTAACACATGCAAGTCGAGCGGCAGCACGGGTACTTGTACCTGGTGGCGAGCGGCGGACGGGTGAGTAATACCTAGGAATCTGCCTGGTAGTGGGGGATAACGCTCGGAAACGGACGCTAATACCGCATACGTCCTACGGGAGAAAGCAGGGGACCTTCGGGCCTTGCGCTATCAGATGAGCCTAGGTCGGATTAGCTAGTTGGTGAGGTAATGGCTCACCAAGGCGACGATCCGTAACTGGTCTGAGAGGATGATCAGTCACACTGGAACTGAGACACGGTCCAGACTCCTACGGGAGGCAGCAGTGGGGAATATTGGACAATGGGCGAAAGCCTGATCCAGCCATGCCGCGTGTGTGAAGAAGGTCTTCGGATTGTAAAGCACTTTAAGTTGGGAGGAAGGGCATTAACCTAATACGTTAGTGTTTTGACGTTACCGACAGAATAAGCACCGGCTAACTCTGTGCCAGCAGCCGCGGTAATACAGAGGGTGCAAGCGTTAATCGGAATTACTGGGCGTAAAGCGCGCGTAGGTGGTTCGTTAAGTTGGATGTGAAATCCCCGGGCTCAACCTGGGAACTGCATTCAAAACTGTCGAGCTAGAGTATGGTAGAGGGTGGTGGAATTTCCTGTGTAGCGGTGAAATGCGTAGATATAGGAAGGAACACCAGTGGCGAAGGCGACCACCTGGACTGATACTGACACTGAGGTGCGAAAGCGTGGGGAGCAAACAGGATTAGATACCCTGGTAGTCCACGCCGTAAACGATGTCAACTAGCCGTTGGGAGCCTTGAGCTCTTAGTGGCGCAGCTAACGCATTAAGTTGACCGCCTGGGGAGTACGGCCGCAAGGTTAAAACTCAAATGAATTGACGGGGGCCCGCACAAGCGGTGGAGCATGTGGTTTAATTCGAAGCAACGCGAAGAACCTTACCAGGCCTTGACATCCAATGAACTTTCCAGAGATGGATTGGTGCCTTCGGGAACATTGAGACAGGTGCTGCATGGCTGTCGTCAGCTCGTGTCGTGAGATGTTGGGTTAAGTCCCGTAACGAGCGCAACCCTTGTCCTTAGTTACCAGCACGTTATGGTGGGCACTCTAAGGAGACTGCCGGTGACAAACCGGAGGAAGGTGGGGATGACGTCAAGTCATCATGGCCCTTACGGCCTGGGCTACACACGTGCTACAATGGTCGGTACAGAGGGTTGCCAAGCCGCGAGGTGGAGCTAATCCCACAAAACCGATCGTAGTCCGGATCGCAGTCTGCAACTCGACTGCGTGAAGTCGGAATCGCTAGTAATCGCGAATCAGAATGTCGCGGTGAATACGTTCCCGGGCCTTGTACACACCGCCCGTCACACCATGGGAGTGGGTTGCACCAGAAGTAGCTAGTCTAACCTTCGGGAGGACGGTTACCACGGTGTGATTCATGACTGGGGTGAAGTCGTAACAAGGTAGCCGTAGGGGAACCTGCGGCTGGATCACCTCCTTAATCGACGACAGCAGCGGCTCCATGAGCTCCCACACGAATTGCTTGATTCATTGAAGAAGACGATTGGGTCTGTAGCTCAGTTGGTTAGAGCGCACCCCTGATAAGGGTGAGGTCGGCAGTTCGAATCTGCCCAGACCCACCAATTTCATGGTGTACCCTGTAGCGATACGGGGCCATAGCTCAGCTGGGAGAGCGCCTGCCTTGCACGCAGGAGGTCAGCGGTTCGATCCCGCTTGGCTCCACCATTACAGATTGGTTCCAACGTTTAAAGCTTAGAAATGAGCATTCCATCCGCGGGATGATGAATGTTGATTTCTAGTCTTTTGATTAGATCGTTCTTTAAAAATTTGGGTATGTGATAGAAAGATAGACTGAACGTTACTTTCACTGGTAACGGATCAGGCTAAGGTAAAATTTGTGAGTGGCTCTTAGAGCCAGATCGAATTTTCGGCGAATGTCGTCTTCACAGTATAACCAGATTGCTTGGGGTTATATGGTCAAGTGAAGAAGCGCATACGGTGGATGCCTTGGCAGTCAGAGGCGATGAAAGACGTGGTAGCCTGCGAAAAGCTTCGGGGAGTCGGCAAACAGACTGTGATCCGGAGATGTCTGAATGGGGGAACCCAGCCATCATAAGATGGTTATCTTGTACTGAATACATAGGTGCAAGAAGCGAACCAGGGGAACTGAAACATCTAAGTACCCTGAGGAAAAGAAATCAACCGAGATTCCCTTAGTAGTGGCGAGCGAACGGGGACTAGCCCTTAAGCTTCTTTGATTTTAGCGGAACGCTCTGGAAAGTGCGGCCATAGTGGGTGATAGCCCTGTACGCGAAAGGATCTTAGAAGTGAAATCGAGTAGGACGGAGCACGAGAAACTTTGTCTGAATATGGGGGGACCATCCTCCAAGGCTAAATACTACTGACTGACCGATAGTGAACTAGTACCGTGAGGGAAAGGCGAAAAGAACCCCGGAGAGGGGAGTGAAATAGATCCTGAAACCGTATGCGTACAAGCAGTGGGAGCCCACTTTGTTGGGTGACTGCGTACCTTTTGTATAATGGGTCAGCGACTTATTTTCAGTGGCGAGCTTAACCGAATAGGGGAGGCGTAGCGAAAGCGAGTCTTAATAGGGCGTCTAGTCGCTGGGAATAGACCCGAAACCGGGCGATCTATCCATGGGCAGGTTGAAGGTTAGGTAACACTGACTGGAGGACCGAACCGACTACCGTTGAAAAGTTAGCGGATGACCTGTGGATCGGAGTGAAAGGCTAATCAAGCTCGGAGATAGCTGGTTCTCCTCGAAAGCTATTTAGGTAGCGCCTCATGTATCACTGTAGGGGGTAGAGCACTGTTTCGGCTAGGGGGTCATCCCGACTTACCAAACCGATGCAAACTCCGAATACCTACAAGTGCCGAGCATGGGAGACACACGGCGGGTGCTAACGTCCGTCGTGAAAAGGGAAACAACCCAGACCGTCAGCTAAGGTCCCAAAGTTATGGTTAAGTGGGAAACGATGTGGGAAGGCTTAGACAGCTAGGAGGTTGGCTTAGAAGCAGCCACCCTTTAAAGAAAGCGTAATAGCTCACTAGTCGAGTCGGCCTGCGCGGAAGATGTAACGGGGCTCAAACCATACACCGAAGCTACGGGTATCACGTAAGTGATGCGGTAGAGGAGCGTTCTGTAAGCCTGTGAAGGTGAGTTGAGAAGCTTGCTGGAGGTATCAGAAGTGCGAATGCTGACATGAGTAACGACAATGGGTGTGAAAAACACCCACGCCGAAAGACCAAGGTTTCCTGCGCAACGTTAATCGACGCAGGGTTAGTCGGTCCCTAAGGCGAGGCTGAAAAGCGTAGTCGATGGAAAACAGGTTAATATTCCTGTACTTCTGGTTATTGCGATGGAGGGACGGAGAAGGCTAGGCCAGCTTGGCGTTGGTTGTCCAAGTTTAAGGTGGTAGGCTGAGATCTTAGGTAAATCCGGGATCTTAAGGCCGAGAGCTGATGACGAGTTGCCCTTTGGGTGACGAAGTGGTTGATGCCATGCTTCCAAGAAAAGCTTCTAAGCTTCAGGTAACCAGGAACCGTACCCCAAACCGACACAGGTGGTTGGGTAGAGAATACCAAGGCGCTTGAGAGAACTCGGGTGAAGGAACTAGGCAAAATGGCACCGTAACTTCGGGAGAAGGTGCGCCGGTGAGGGTGAAGCACTTGCTGCGTAAGCCCACGCCGGTCGAAGATACCAGGCCGCTGCGACTGTTTATTAAAAACACAGCACTCTGCAAACACGAAAGTGGACGTATAGGGTGTGACGCCTGCCCGGTGCCGGAAGGTTAATTGATGGGGTTAGCTAACGCGAAGCTCTTGATCGAAGCCCCGGTAAACGGCGGCCGTAACTATAACGGTCCTAAGGTAGCGAAATTCCTTGTCGGGTAAGTTCCGACCTGCACGAATGGCGTAACGATGGCGGCGCTGTCTCCACCCGAGACTCAGTGAAATTGAAATCGCTGTGAAGATGCAGTGTATCCGCGGCTAGACGGAAAGACCCCGTGAACCTTTACTATAGCTTTGCACTGGACTTTGAATTTGCTTGTGTAGGATAGGTGGGAGGCTTTGAAGCGTGGACGCCAGTCTGCGTGGAGCCATCCTTGAAATACCACCCTGGCAACTTTGAGGTTCTAACTCAGGTCCGTTATCCGGATCGAGGACAGTGTATGGTGGGTAGTTTGACTGGGGCGGTCTCCTCCTAAAGAGTAACGGAGGAGTACGAAGGTGCGCTCAGACCGGTCGGAAATCGGTCGTAGAGTATAAAGGCAAAAGCGCGCTTGACTGCGAGACAGACACGTCGAGCAGGTACGAAAGTAGGTCTTAGTGATCCGGTGGTTCTGTATGGAAGGGCCATCGCTCAACGGATAAAAGGTACTCCGGGGATAACAGGCTGATACCGCCCAAGAGTTCATATCGACGGCGGTGTTTGGCACCTCGATGTCGGCTCATCACATCCTGGGGCTGAAGCCGGTCCCAAGGGTATGGCTGTTCGCCATTTAAAGTGGTACGCGAGCTGGGTTTAGAACGTCGTGAGACAGTTCGGTCCCTATCTGCCGTGGACGTTTGAGATTTGAGAGGGGCTGCTCCTAGTACGAGAGGACCGGAGTGGACGAACCTCTGGTGTTCCGGTTGTCACGCCAGTGGCATTGCCGGGTAGCTATGTTCGGAAAAGATAACCGCTGAAAGCATCTAAGCGGGAAACTTGCCTCAAGATGAGATCTCACTGGAGCCTTGAGCTCCCTGAAGGGCCGTCGAAGACTACGACGTTGATAGGCAGGGTGTGTAAGCGCTGTGAGGCGTTGAGCTAACCTGTACTAATTGCCCGTGAGGCTTGACCATATAACACCCAAGCAATTTGTAGACTCGAAAGAGGCCAGATTGCGGTGTTGTGAAGACGAAACGAACCGAAAGTTCGAGATACTCACAAGCAACACGCTATCACATACCCATTTGCTGGAACGTGACCGTAAGGCACGCGCTGGCTACCGAATTTCTTGACGACCATAGAGCATTGGAACCACCTGATCCCATCCCGAACTCAGAAGTGAAACGATGCATCGCCGATGGTAGTGTGGGGTTTCCCCATGTGAGAGTAGGTCATCGTCAAGATTAAATTCCGAAACCCCTACCTGCTGACGCAGGTAGGGGTTTTGTTTTTGCTCGTCATAAAAATCCGCGACGGCTCATGTTAAATTTGCACAGTTATTTTTGAGCCGCAGCACTAGAATAGCCGCACCTTAGTTGAGCCCAGAGCTGTTTATGCCCGATCCGTCAGACATTGATAGGTTGTCAGATCTACCCCTGGACGATCTGGTAGCGTGTCATGAGTGTGACCTGTTGATGCGCAAGCCTCAGTTGGCCGATGGCGAGAAAGCCGAATGCCCGCGCTGTGGATACGAGCTCTACGCCCACCGGCACAATGTGATTGATCGCAGCCTTGCCCTGGTTGTCGCCGCTCTGCTGTTGTATGTACCCGCGAACTTTTTACCCATCATGCAGCTCAATCTGCTCGGACAATCCGCCCAAGACACCGTCTGGAGTGGCGTGGTCGGTCTGTTCGGCACCGGAATGCAAGGTGTATCGGTGGTGGTATTTCTATGCAGCATGGGCATTCCGTTGCTCAAGTTGCTTTGCCAATTGGCTGTACTGCTGACCATCCGCTGGAACGTTGGAAGAAGTTACGGCTTGTTGTGGTATCGCATTTATCATCATCTAAGGGATTGGGGGATGCTCGAGGTTTATCTCATGGGCGTACTGGTTGCCATCGTCAAACTTGCGGACATGGCGGCGATTACCGTGGGGTTGGGCCTGGTGTGCTTTATCAGCTTGTTACTGGTTCAGGTCTGGCTGGAAGTGGTGATGTCACCGCACCAGATCTGGCACGCGTTGTCAGGGGAAGACGTCCATGCGAGCAATTGATGCGGGCATTTTGGTTTGCACTGAATGTCATGAATTGAATCGGCAGGACGACGCCACCCAGAAGCAAGTCTGCACTCGTTGTGGCGCTCGTATTCACCCTCGGCGTCCCAACAGCTTGATGCGGACCTGGGCATTGCTGATCACGGCAGCGATTATCTATATCCCTGCCAACGTACTGCCAATCATGACCATCAACTCGCTCGGCCAGGGCGCGCCCAGCACCATCATGGCGGGTGTTATCGAGCTGGTTCAACACGGCATGATTCCCATTGCAGCGGTGGTATTCATTGCCAGTATCGTAGTCCCCACCTTCAAGTTGGTCGGTATCGCATTGCTGCTGTTTTCCGTGCAACGTCACCAACCCATGTCGGCGCGCCAGCGCATCCTGATGTATCGCTTCATTGAGTTTATCGGCCGCTGGTCGATGCTGGATATTTTTGTAATCGCCATTCTGGTGGCGGTGGTGAATTTCGGCCGGCTTGCCAGTGTCGAAGCCGGTCTTGGCGCCATCGCGTTTGCCAGCGTGGTGATCCTGACAATGATTGCCGCAGTAACCTTCGATCCCCGACTGATTTGGGATAACACGGAGTCGGATGACGACCATGACTGATTTGCCTACTGCTAAAACCCGACCGGCTTCAAATTGGTCGGCCATCTGGGTCCTGCCGTTGATTGCCTTGATTATTGGCGGCTGGCTTGGCTGGCGTGCTTATAACGAGACCGGTATTGAGATCAACGTGCGTTTTGAAAGCGGTGAGGGCATCCAGGTCAACAAGACAGAGGTCGTCTACAAAGGCATGACGGTCGGTAAGGTGAAGGACCTCACGCTTGATGATGAAGGGAATTCGAAGGGGGTCATTGCGACCATCGAGATGAACAAGGAAGTCGAGCAATATCTCAAGACCGGCACACGTTTCTGGCTGGTCAAACCAAGTGTGAGCCTGGCAGGGATTACCGGGTTGGAGACGTTGGTTTCCGGTAATTACGTCGCCATCAGCCCGGGGGAAGGCGAGTCGACTCGCAAGTTCAAGGCCTTGGCCGAAGAGCCCCCGCTGTCTGACGCCAAGCCTGGCCTGCACTTGACGATCAAGGCCGATCGACTGGGGTCGCTAGACCGTGGCAGTCCGGTTTTCTACAAACAGATCCAAGTTGGCCAGGTGAAAAGTTACTCACTGTCCGAAGATCAACGCGCAGTAGAGATCAAGGTCTTTATCGAGCCGACTTATGCCAGCCTGGTCCGCAAGCACACGCGCTTCTGGAATGCCAGCGGCATCAGCATCGATGCCAATTTGTCAGGCGTCAAAGTACGCAGCGAGTCGCTGGCCAGTATCGTGGCAGGCGGCATCGCGTTTGCCACTCCGGAAAACCGCAAGGACAGCCCTCCGACGGATCCAAGCCTGCCATTTCGCCTGTATGAAGATTTCGAGGCAGCCGCCGCCGGGATTCGCGTCAAGGTCAAGCTCAGTGATTTCGAGGGATTGCAGGCTGGCCGTACGCCAGTGATGTACAAGGGCATCCAGGTCGGCAGCCTGAAGACGTTGAAAGTCGATCCGGACCTGTCCAGCGCCAGCGCCGAGTTGACGCTCGATCCGTTGGCGGAAGATTACCTGGTCGCCGGCGCTCAGTTCTGGGTCGTCAAACCATCGATTTCCCTGGCGGGCATCACGGGCCTGGAGGCGTTGGTGAAGGGTAACTACATCGCCGTGCGCCCTGGCGACAAAGGCGGAGCGCCGCAGCGCGAGTTCGAGGCCAGGGCGAAGGCGCCGCCGTTGGACCTTCGTTCACCCGGGCTGCATCTGGTCTTGCTGACCGAAAATCTCGGGTCGCTGGAGGTCGGTAGCCCGATCCTCTACAAACAGGTCAAGGTCGGATCGGTGCAGAGCTACCAGTTTTCCCGCAAGAAGAAGCAACTGATCATCGGAGTGCATATCGAGAAGGAATACGAAGGGTTGGTCAACGGCTCCACGCGGTTCTGGAACGCTAGCGGCGTTACCCTCACGGGCGGCTTGACCGGCGGGATACAGGTCAAGAGCGAGTCCCTGCAAAGCTTGATGGCCGGGGGGATCGCTTTCGAAACTCCTGAGCCGAACGTGCCGCTGAAACGGCGCATCCCCCGGTTCCGTTTGCACGAAGATCGTGAAACCGCGCAGCAACGAGGCACTGTCGTGACGATCAAGGTCGATCGTGCCGACGGTTTGCGCAGCGGCACGCCGATCCGGTTCAAGGGGTTGGATGTGGGCAAGATCGAGGACGTCGACCTGAGCGCCGATATGCAGTCGGTGCTGGTCACCGCACGTATCACCGAAGTGCCCGAGCGTATCGCCCGCACAGGGACTCAGTTCTGGGTGGTCAAGCCTGAATTGGGACTGATGAAGACATCGAATCTGGAAACCCTGGTGACCGGCCAGTACATCGAAGTGCAGCCCGCGACGAAGAACCTGGGGCCGCAGAAAAACTTCGTGGCCTTGGCCGAACCACCCGAAAGTGTTGTTCCCGAAGCTGGCTTGAGCCTGGTGTTGAGTGCCGCCCGACGTGGTTCGTTGAAGATTGGCGTGCCGGTGACCTACCGCGAAGTGACTGTGGGTAAAGTCACAGGCTACGAGTTGGGCCAGACGGCGGACCGGGTGCTGATTCACATCCTGATCGAGCCTAAATACGCGCCACTGGTGCGCAGCGGTACACGTTTCTGGAACAGCAGCGGCTTCGGCCTGGACTTCGGCCTGTTCAAGGGCGCGACGGTGCGAACCGAGTCGCTTGAAACCTTGATCCAGGGCGGTATCGCATTCGCAACGCCAGACGGCGAGCGGATGGGCAACCCGGCACGCCCGGAGCAAACCTTCCCGCTGTTCGACAAGTTTGAAGATGAATGGCTGACCTGGGCGCCGAAGATCAGTCTCGCCAAGTAAGCTTATCGGATGCAACACCAGTGGCGAGGGAGCAAACTCCCTCGCCACTGAGTATGCGATAACAAAAAAGGCCGCGATCCATTGGATCGCGGCCTTTTTCACATCCAGATGATCACCTCAAACCGAATCCAGCTCCGGTTCATCGGCTTGGACGTTCATCGTGGCCTTCATGGCATCATGGCGACGAATGTATTTCCAGTCCGCCTCATCGATGTAGATGCCGTTCGGGCCGCTGCCGCCCTCCAGGTCGATGGCGACACTGGCGCAGACCTGTGGCTTCACGCTCGCCAGGATCGGCACGAAGCCCAATTGCAGACTGGTTTCCAGCAGTGCGGCCTGGTTCTTCTCGTCGATGTCCGCCGCTTCGTCCAGGTAGTACGGCAGGCGCACGCGGCCGGCCTGTTCACGGTCCATCAGGTGCAGCAACAAGTACATGTTGGTCAGCGCCTTGATGGTCATGGTAGTGCCGTTGGACGCCGCGCCGTCGATGTCGGTGTGGATCACCGGCTGGCCATTGACCTTGGTGATCTCGAATGCCAGTTCGAACAGGTCCTTGAGGCCGAGCTGGTTGTGGTTCGCCGCCACCAGCCGTGCCAGGTACTCCTTGGCTTCTTCGTTCTTGTTGTCCTGCTCGGCGCTCTGGCTGAGGTCGAACACCGACAGCGTCTCGCCTTCCTCGTACTGGCCGGCGCTGTGGATGATCTGGTCGATGTGCTTGAGCGCTTCCTTGTTCGGCGCCAGGACGATACGGAAGCTCTGCAGGTTGGACACCTGACGCTTGTTGATCTCGCGGTTGAACAGCGCCAGTTGGTGCTCGAGGCTGTCGTAGTCGCTGCGGATGTTGCGCAGGGTTCGGGCAATGTCTGTGACGGCCGCACGGCGCGCCTTGCCCAGGGTCAGGGCCTCGTCGGTGCGGTGGGCATAGGCGTTGATCAGCAGTTGCAGGCGCCGCTCCATGTCGTCTTCGCTGTCGAACTTGGCCACGCCCTTGAGGCGTACCTGGGCATACAAGGCCTCGATCTGACCGTCAACCCGCAGCAGCCCTTGCCAGCTGTCCTGGTAGTCGTTGAGCAGTGGCAGCAGGTTGTCCATGGAATCGTCGACCGGGTCCATGAATGGCGTACCGAACGGCAGGTCCGCCGGCAGCAACTGGCGACGGCGCAGGGCGTCGTCGAGGGTGCGCTGCTTGGCTTCCATGTCGGCGATCTGCCGGCCCACCAGTTGCAACTTGGCGGACAACTGCTGGACGCGCTCGGTGAAGGCATCGCTGGAGCGCTTGAGCTCATCCTGGGCGGCTTCCATCTGCGCCAGTTGCTCGAGCTTCTCGCCCTCTTCGGCACTCAAGGTCTGGGTGCGACGGAAGTCTTCCAGGGCTTTCTGTGCATCCAGCACTTGTTGGTACAGCGCCTCGGTCTGGGTCTTGCTTGCGGCGCGGTCGGCGGCCACGGCTTGCTGGGTCTTGAGCTGCTTGAGTTCTTTTTCCAGACGCTCTTTCTGATCCCGCAGTGCGGCACGGTCGGCCAGGGCTTGCAGGGCCGGCGGCTCGATGTGGGACAGGTCGATGGACAGGCCCGGCACTTCGAACCGCTCGCCCTTGAACCCGTCGAGGATCAGCTCCATGGACTTGACCCACTCGCCGTTCTCATCCAGCGCGATGCCATGTTCGCCCAACGGCAGGCTGAACAGGGCGCTGTTGAACAAGCGCATCAGGCGTTCCACGTCCTGCTGGGAGAACTCTTCGCGCAGGCGGGCGTAGCTGTTGTTATCGGCGTGGTCGAGTTGCTGCTTGACCGACTTGAGGCGTTTTTCCAGGTCCCGCAGGCGCTCTTCCAGGTCTTCGGCGCTGAATTGACGGGACTGGGCCAGGGCGCCGGCCAGTTCGTCGTGAGCGTCCTTGGCGGCGAGCAGTTGCTGCTCCAGGACCTTGGCGTCATCCACCAGGGCAAAGCGATGCTTGAGCACCGACAGCTCGCCTAGCCAACGCTGGATGCCGCTGATTTCCCGCTCCAGGCGCATCAGCTCCTGAGTGCCGCCGCGTTGGTCGTTCTGCAGCGAATCCTGCTCGTTGCGGTAATGCTCGGCTTGGATGGTCAGCTCTTCCTTGCGTGCACTGGCGTAATCCGACCAGGTGCCCAGAAGCGAGTCGAGCAGCGGCGAGAGGCGATGCAGTTTGCCCCGCAGGACATCGCGCTGCTTCACGCCATTGGCCAAGGCTTCCACCAGCGGACCGGCCGCCACGAGTGAGTTGTAGTCCTGCTCCATGCGTCGTACGTCGCGGAAGGCTTCTTCGCACGCCGCGATGTAGTCCACGCTGCCGGAGCGCAGGCTGTGCTCGAACGCATCGAGGAAAAGTTGTTTGAGCTTGGCCGCGGTGATTTCACGCATGTGCAGCAGGTTGATGAACAACGCGCGGAAGGTCTTGAGGCTTTGCTCGCTGGTGGAGCGAAGCGGAATCAGCGTCAGGTCCAGCGGAATCGAAGTGTGGCCGCCCACCAGCAGGCGACGCAGTTCATCCGGCTTGAGTTCGTAGGCTTTCAGGCCCTCGCGCTCCAGGTTGGTGAACAGTTCTTTCTGCCGCAGGCAGGTGTCGTTTTTCTGGTAATGAGCCAGGTCCAGTTTGCCGGCATAGGCAAAGAACTGGTGGCCGAAACCGCCGCCAGGGCCGCGCCCTACCACGCCAATCACGTGTGGGCCGTGGGGCAGGGCGACTTCCACCAGAATGTAGCTGGTGTCGGAGGCAAAGTAGAAGCGCCGGGATTGTTCCAGGCTGTACTTGCCGAAACTCATGTCCGACATGCGCGCCAGGATCGGAAACTGGAGGGCGTTGATCGAGGCGGATTTACCCAGGTTGTTCGCGCCGTACACCGACAGCGGTTCCTCCAGGGGGAACAGGCCGAGGCTGTAGCCGGCGGTGTTCAAAAGGGCAAAGCGGCGGATGCCGTAGCGTTCCTTGCTCATGCGTCGGTCTCCTGTTCTTCGGCAATGGCGCGGGCCAGTGCGTCTTCTTCGCTTTCTTCTTCACCGTCGAATTCACTGAGGTCCAGCGGGTCATCGGTCTGAAGCAGTTTTTCGTCGCTGTCTTCGTCGATCAGCACCGGCGCTGGCAGCGGCAACACGCTGTGCAGGCTGGCGGCCAGGTCGCGGTCCTGCTGGACCGACAGGCAGACGTCGAGGAAGCGATGCATTGGCGGCAGGAAGCGGTACACGCCGTTCTCTTCGCTGGCGAAACCCAGTTGGGTCATGCGGCGCATGATTTTTTCTTCCAACTCTTCCTGGGTCTGCACTTCGGCCTGGATGAACAGGTCGCGGTATTTCTCCAGCAGCGAAGGCAGCTCATCACGGCCCAGGCTGCCACCGTCGAGCACGGCGATCGGGTCGCGGCCCTGGTCGGCCAGGTGCTCGACGAGGATGAAGGTAAACAGGGCCAGGCGCTGGGCGGTCTTGTTCACTGCCGCGGCGGCCAGGTCCGGCACGAAGTAATAGAACCCGCGGGTATCGCACACCAGCTCGAAGCCCAGGGCCTTGAACAGCGTGCGGTATTGATCCTGGAAGTTCGATAATTGGGCGTACAGCTCCGGGTCGCGGCGGCTGACGTGATAACCCTTGAACAGCTCGCGGAAGATCGGCGCCAGCTGGGACAGTTCGGATAGATCAAGATGCATGGGGGATGCTCGCAGAATCCTCGGCGGCGGTGTCGCCGGCCGAGAGCAGGGCGAAGGAGCGCAGGCTGACCTGATGCTCGTGAGTATGGTAGTCGCGGCGTTCCAGACGCTCGCGCTTGAAGCGTTTTTCCCGCGACAGACGCGAGAACCAGTACAGCAATTCGTCGGTGGCGCCGTCCGGTTCCTGCTCCAGCAGCCACGTCATCAGGTCCGGCATCGGCAGGGCGTCTTCGCAACGCTCGACCATCTCGCGCACGGTGCGTGGCGCACGCGGCGCATCGCCGCCCTTGTGGGTCTTGTGAGACTTGGGGAACCGCGCCGGTTTTGGTTCGAAGCGGGCCAGTGCATACACGTAGGCTTCGACCTGGCTGGCGCTGCCCAGGAAGGTGCTTTGCGGTCGGGTGAACAGCGGCATCGCCGCTTGCGGCACGGCATCGAGACCTTTACGGCGAATGGCGGCCAGGGCCAGGGCTGCGCCACGGGTCACGGCGTTGTGGCGGCGGGCCTCCTCGCGCAGCGGCAGCAGCAGCTCACGCGCATGGCGCAGGGTCAGCTGGGCGCTGGTCTGCATCTCCAGGATTCGCGCGTGAGTGCGCAGCAGCATGTCGTCGTCCACCAGGTGACCGAGGCGCTGCTGTTCGGTGAGCATGCGCAGCAATACATTCTCGACCTTGCGCACACCTTGCTCGAACGCGCCGTCGGCGTTCACCAACTGGATCATCGGCTCGACGTATTCGTCCCAGGTCGCCAGCACTTCGGCGTAGCGCTGGCGCAGCGGGATCTGCCGGTCGCTGGTCTTGGCCCGTTCGGCGACGGCGACCAGCGCCTGTTCGTCGTTGGCGAGCTTCTTGAGAACGTCGCGCACGCGCATGTCCAGTAGGCGCAACTGGCGGGCGAGGTCGTTGCCGTCGCGCACATCGAAGGCGTCCTGGATATAGCCGGCCAGACGCTCGAGGTGGCGCAGGTAGGCTTCGATTTCCAGGCACAGGCCCAAGCGGTGTTCGCGGCGCAGGTAGGCGAGGAAATCGTGGATCTGGGCGTTGAGCTCGAAGCGGTTCGGGCTTTTCGCTACCGGTACGAGGATGTCCAGGCGGATCCACACGTCCAGCAGATGGGTGATGTCCTGGGGCGTGCTGTCCAATTGTTGGGCGGCCAGCTGTGAACGCAATTCGTTGAGGCTCAGGGTGCCCTGGTCGAAATGCTCACACAAAGGTTCCAGCAATGCCCAGTGTTCAGCGAGGGCGCGCAAGACGCGCTTGGGTTCGATCATCGCAATGGCCGTCGGGTTGGCAATTAAAAGCGGCGATTGTACTGCATCGGGCCGGTTGCGATTCACCCCCGAGACGGACTGTCGTCGCGTATTGATCAACTAATCCACCGACAGGGAAGCGGTCCGCGCCGAAGGGCGGTAGAATCGCTGCCACTTTCAGTTATCCCCAAGTGGCCGACCTTTGCTTATCGAGTCCCGTCGCCGCGCTTATCTGACCGCCATGCAGGTGGTCAATTGGCTGCCGCGTACCGAATTGCCCTTTGCCGCGCCATCGCGGCCTGAGCTGTTGGAAACGCCGGAGCCGGTGGAAATCGCGCCGCCTCACGCAGCGCCCGTAGCCAAGGCTGCCGCCGAACCGGTTGCGCCTGCCGCTGAACGGCCGAAAATCGAAGTCCCGCGTCCGAGCCTGGCCTCGACCCGTACGAATGCCAAACCGGTAGAAGAGGCCGACGTAGCGCCGGCCCCGATCAAGGTCGCCCATGTTCCGCCGCCGCGCTTCGCCCTGCAATTGCTGCGGGCCGGGCGTTGCCTGTTGCTGGTGGAGTTACCCACAGGCGAGCCGTTTCAAAGCCGCGATCCCGCTTACCTGTTGCTCAAGGACATGCTGCGCGCCGCTGGCCTGCCGGACAGCCCACAGATCATTGGCGAACCGGTGCGCTGGCCGTTGTTGTCGCGGGGCACGATGGATCAGGGGCCCGAGGCGGCTCGGGATTTCGTCCAGGGATTCGTCTCGGCGCGGCTCGAAGACGAACCGTGTGTGTGCTTGTGGCTGGTTGGCCTGCCCGCGGTGAAATTCGCTGGCGAGGCGGACTTCGACGCGTTCTACCGTGAATTGCAGGTCGAAGGCCTGGGCTCTGCCTGGGCGTTGCCGGGGCTTGAATCGTTAATGGAAACGCCACAGCGCAAGGCTGAAGTCTGGCAAGCCATGCGCCGGCTGATGGCGCGCTGGAAAGAATCGAATGAGTGACGCTGTATCGTTCCGCCCGATGACCGAGGCGGACCTCGACGCTGTGCTGAAGATTGAATACGCGGCCTATAGCCACCCGTGGACCCGCGGGATATTTCTTGATGGGCTGGGCAAATACCAGATCTGGCTGATGTTCGAAGGCCAGCAGCAAGTCGGCCATGGGGTGGTGCAGATCATCCTGGATGAGGCGCACCTGCTTAACATCACCGTCAAACCGGAAAACCAAGGGCGGGGCTTGGGCCTGCGGCTGTTGGAACACCTCATGTCGATTGCCTACAAGGCCGAGGCGCGTGAGTGCTTCCTGGAAGTGCGCGACAGCAATCGCACGGCGTTCCGACTGTATGAGCGCTATGGCTTCAACGAGGTTGGGCGGCGCCGCGACTATTACCCTGCCGTGGGTGGGCGCGAGGATGCGGTGGTCATGGTGTGTACGCTGGTGGATTGAATCGACTGGTCTGCGGTCATCGCGAGCAGGCCCGCTCCCACAGGGACAATGGGCGTTCCCAGAACCTGAGAGCACAAAACCACTGTGGGAGCGGTGGCGTTACCGGTCAGCGCTTGCCGTCGAGCGGATCGATATCGGCCATTTCCGCTTCGTCCAACCCGTCGCCTCCACCTATATCGTCTTCTCCAACGACGCTCAGGTCCCAATCGGCCTGTTCATCCTCGCCGGCCTCGTGGGCATCCCGGGCACCGTCTTCGCGGATCAAGGTTTCGGGGCTCATGTCATCATCGGTCGGCTGGCGGTCTTCCATCGAGGCCCCTGTCATGCCCGCTTCACGCACGCGTTCATCCGGCATCAGTTGCTCGCGTTCTTCCTCCGGCAATTCATCGCCGATCCTGGCGTCGTATTCATCGTCATCGAATTCCAGCTCACGCATCGAGCCCATGCGGTCTTCGTTGTCGTCGATGGGTTCCGGTTGCACCGCATCGTAGGGACGTCGTGAATCATTCATGGCAATTCCTCATACTGTGGGCCTTACTAAGAGTCGACCGATTGTGGGGCCAGGAATTCCAATGCATCGCCGACGTGACCTCGACCGGCGGTCGTCTGTCACAGTTGGGCACTCTCTATCGAGGCTGGACAGCATGAATGAATTACAAGATCTGATTGATAACAACGCGCGCTGGGCCGATGCGATCAAGCAGGAGGATCCTGACTTCTTCGCCAAGCTGGCTCGTCAGCAGACCCCTGAATACCTGTGGATCGGCTGCTCCGATGCGCGGGTACCGGCCAACGAAATCGTTGGCATGTTGCCGGGTGATCTGTTCGTGCACCGCAATGTCGCCAACGTCGTACTGCACACTGACCTGAATTGCCTTTCGGTCATCCAATACGCAGTCGACGTGCTTAAGGTCAAGCACATCCTGGTGACGGGTCACTACGGCTGCGGCGGCGTGCGTGCTTCGATGCAAGACCGCCAACTGGGCCTGATCGACGGCTGGCTGCGCTCGATTCGCGATCTGTATTACGAGCATCGCGATGCCTTGGCCAAGCTCCCCACCGAAGAAGAACGCGTGGACCGTTTGTGCGAGCTCAACGTGATCCAGCAAGTGGCGAACGTGGGCCACACCAGCATCGTGCAGAACGCCTGGCACCGTGGGCAGAAGTTGTCGATTCATGGCTGCATCTACGGCATCAAGGACGGCCGCTGGAAAAGCCTGGACACCACGATCAGCGGCTTCGAGCAACTGCCGCCGCAGTATCGGCTACGTCCGGTCGACGCGCCCTGAGGGCAACCTCTAGTCGCGATGACAACGGCGCCGCCAGTGCCGCAAAAATTCCATCCCTCGCTCATTCGGCGATTCGTCATAGCCAGTAATCCAGCCGTGGCAGTTGGATGAACCGCACCGGCAGGCGAATTGCCGATACAGCTTGCGTTCAGTACTGGCGTAGTCCATCGCCAGGCGGTCGCCTTCACGGATATCCGTCAGGGACCACAGCCACAATTCGCTCATGTCCAGGAAGACATTGGGATTGCAGGAGTGCAGCAGCAATCCGGCGAAGTGTGGGTCGTACATGTGGACATCCGGCAGAAGCTGCAATGTGTGCAGGCGTCGGCGGCTGATCAGCAGCCCCGATACCCTGCACATCCGCGTCATGGGGGCGGATGGCTTGCGGGCGATGATCCCATTGCCGCGACCGGCGTTGGTCTGGCGCACTTCAAAATCGCGCACCGAGGGATAGCCCTGGCGAGGGCTGAATTGTTTTCCCGGATAGATGCAGTCCCGGGTCTTTGAATCGACGCAATTGTCGATGAATTCGATCATGACCGTCCTTGTCGGTGCTGGACACTCGACTTTTCAGCGCTGGCCTCCAGCCGGCGGCGGTTAAAAACTCCAATAGCTTCCTCCAAGCCGTGATGCGTATCTACTGTCGACTCTGACAGGTGCCATAAGCGCTTTCCCGTGTGAGCGCAGGCTTACACAGGAAAGGCTCGTCAGGGTTTATACGGCTTCGGCGGGTAATGGCATGGGCACTTTCAACTGCTGCAGTTGCGATTTGACCGGTGGTGTTTCGCACTTCTTGTCTGCGTCCACCTCGCTCAGCTTGCGAACCGAGGTATAGAACAGCTCGCAAGTCTGCTCTTTTTGCGTGACCTGCCACGTCTGGGTGCATTGGCTCAGCAATGCGCTCGGGTCGGTACCTGGCTTGCTGCCCATTCCGGCCTGCCAGCATGCAGCGCTCAGGTCCTGGCCCATGATTTTCAAGCCCGCGGCATCGGCCTTGGCCTGGTCGCCGTCATAACTGTCCGGATCGGCTGCGTACCAGATGTAGCTGGGGTGGTTGGAGCCCAGCACCGGAACCTTGGCCCCCGGCGCAGGCTCGATGGTCGCCAGGCCGAGTACCGCCACGGTCTGGCCGTATTGGGTCTTGATCCAGTCCCGGACGGGCGCTCCGAAAGCCACCATCGGCAGCGACGCCCCGCTGGCGTTCCGAGTGACTTCCTTGACCATGGTGGTCTGGTAATCGTTGAAATAGCTGTACAGGCCGGCGAGTGTACTGCCCGCATTGGACGGCGCCGCAATGGGCGCGATGTCGATGATGGTCTGGTAAGCAGGCGTGTCCCCGGCGGCGATGCCGTTGGCGGTCAGCAGCGTGGCCCAGCGGTCGGTGGTGGCCGACTCCAGATAATCCTGGGCCTGGGTCAGCGAATAATCCGGCGGGAAGTGCAGCAGCTCGACGCTCTTGCGGTTCTCCAGCGCCATGCCCAGGGGCAGGAACAGGTACCAGTTGTAGGCCCATTTTTTATCGTTGTTGAGTTTCGTGGCGCCGTTATAGGCGAGGTCGCCGGCGTTGAGCAAGGCGGCCAACGGTTGGCCATAACTCTTCGGCACGCCACTGATGTTGGCGTAGACGGTGCCGTTGTCGCTTTTGACCTCGACTTTGGCCGCGTCGTAGCCGTCGCGCTGGACGCTTTGCGTCAAATAATGCTCGACGGTCTGCTCGAGTGTCCAGTTGCGAAAACAGATGACATTGCAGTTGTTGGGGTAAGCGAAGAGGCGGGTGACGCGTTCGGTGCTGCCAAGGTTGACACCGATGTCGGCGGCTTGGGCGGTGGCGCTCAAGGCCAAGGCGGCGAGAGGAAGTACGGCGAGTTTGAACATGCTCAGATCCTTTTCAGCGTGGGCCCTTGGAAACAGGGTGTATCCATACTGAAACAGACGGAGCCGAAGAAGAAGTGGGCCGATGGAAAAATCGGCCCTTTTTTATGGCTTTATGGCATTACTGGCGGCAGGTAGGTCAGCGTGGTCCCCAGGGCCCACAGCAGCACCAATACCAGCGGCGTGTGAACCAGCAACTGCACGAAAGAGAATCCGATCAAGTCCCGCGCTTTCAACCCCAGAACGCCCAGCAACGGCAGCATGTAGAACGGGTTGATCAGGTTCGGCAGTGCTTCGGCGGCGTTATAGATCTGCACGGCCCAGCCCAAGTGGTAGTTCAGGTCGTTGGCCACCTGCATGACATAGGGCGCTTCGATGATCCACTTACCGCCGCCGGAAGGAATGAAAAAGCCCAGCACCGCCGAGTAGACGCCCATCAACAGGGCGTAGGTGTCATGGGAGGCGATTTGTACGAAAAAGGTCGAGATATGGTGTGCCAGCGTCTGCGCATCGCTGCCCTTGACGGTGGTCAACAGTGCGGCAATCGATCCGTACAACGGGAACTGGATCAGCACGCCGGTGGTGGTTGGCACGGCGCGGGCCACGGCATCGAGAAAACTGCGTGGCCGCCAGTGGAGCAAGGCGCCCAACATAATGAACAGAAAGTTATAGGTGTTGAGCCCGGAAATGGCGCTGATGGCCGGCTTGGTCGAAAACTCATGGAACAGCCAACCAGCGGCGAGCAGCACCAATGCAATGGTCAACAGCGGGCTGTGCTCCAGCCATTCCCCGGGGCGGGTGCGCGGTTGCAGCGCCGGCATGCTGAAACTGGGGTCGATCCCGCAGGCGGCGGCGTCACGCGCGCTGTTGGGGCCCGGCGCGGTGGCATACGCGATGATCACCGAGATCACGATCAGCGCCAGCAGCATCACACCGGACTGCCAGAGGAAAATCGTCTGGGTAAAAGGGATGACGCCGGTAATCGACAGGATCGATGGCGGCAGGCTGGCCGGGTTGGCTTGCAATTGCGCGGCCGAAGAAGACAACCCCAGCGCCCACACCGCGCCCAGGCCCAGGTAAGCGGCAGCGCCAGCGGCGCGATAATCCATCTTCAAGTCCGCGCGCCGGGCGAGGGCACGCACCAGCAGGCCGCCGAACACCAGCGACAGCCCCCAGTTGAGCAGCGATGCGACCATGGAAATCACGGCCACCCACGCCACCGCGGAGCGGCCATTGCTGGGAATGCGCGCCAGGCGGTCGATCAGCTTGACGGCTGGAGGCGAGCTGGCCACTACATAACCGCCAATCACCACGAACGCCATTTGCATGGTGAAGGGAATCAGGCTCCAGAACCCATCGCCGAAAGCCATGGCTGCGGCAGTGGGCGTGGCGCCAATGAGCTGCGTCGCCAGCGCGACCACCAGCACCGCCAGCGCGGCAAAGACCCAGGAGTCGGGGAACCAGCGCTCGGCAAAACTGGAACAGCGCAGCGCGAAGCGGGCGGAACGGCTGTCTTCAATGTCAGTGGTCACGGCAATCACCTCGGGTTTTTATGATTATCGGTATCTGGAGCGACGAAGCATCGGCGGTCGGGCGCCAATATTGGAACATTCCAATGACCGTGGGAGACGGACCGGCGTTCGGAGTACGACGTGATTTTTTTCAGACCGAACACCGGCGCTCTTCAGAAAAAAATCCTTGGGCCGATGGCAAGGAACAGCAGTAATTCTCCTGCCTGCCGGAGCTTGCCATGTTCAACAATCGCTTGAAGCAGGAGCTGCTCGCTCTTCGCCAAGAATTCTCCAGTCTCATGCAGATAAAAGAGAGCCTTGATCGCGAAATGCTCGGTTTGACCCTCGATGCTGAGGGGAGGATACAGTCGGTCAACCAGAACTTTCTCGATGACATGCGTTACAAGAGCCAAGACCTGATTGGCCGTTCTGTCGAGGAACTGGTACCGGCTTACCTGAAGTCCAATGAATTCCAGGCGCGCTTCAAGACCGCGCTGACCCGTGGCGAGCATTTTTCCGGCGCCGTGCGCCTGATGCGGGGCGACGGCAAAGAGGCCTGGCTGCGCTCGATCCTCCAGCCCATACGCAATGCCGAGGGGCGAATTCGTTCTTTTTCGATGTACTCCAACGACCTCACTCGCACCATCGAAAACTCCCGCGAGCATGAGAACCTGATAAGTGCCCTGGTGCATTCGACGGCGGTAATCGAGTTCGACCTGGGTGGCCATGTATTGACGGCCAATGACCGTTTCCTCAATGCGATGGGTTACAGCCTCGCGCAGATCAAGGGCAAGCATCACCGTACGTTTTGCGAGCCTGAGCAATACAACAGCGCGACCTACCAGCATTTCTGGAAGCGTTTGAACAGCGGCGAGTTCGTTGCCGGGCGCTTCAAGCGTATCGACAGCAGCGGTCGCGAGGTGTGGCTGGAAGCTTCCTATAATCCGGTGGTCGATGCCAACGATCGCCTGTACAAGATCGTCAAGTTCGCCACCAACATCACCGACCAGGTCAAGCAGGAAAAAGCCGTTGCCGCGGCCGCCAACATCGCCTACAGCACTTCCCTGCAAACCGATAACAGCGCCCAGCGCGGCACCACCGTCGTGACCCAGGCCGTGGACGTGATGCGCGACCTGGCCCGGCATATGCAGACCGCTGGCCAGGGTATCGAGGCACTGAACGAACAGTCGCTGGTCATCGGAACCATCGTCAAGACCATCAGCGGCATCGCCGAACAGACCAACCTGCTGGCGCTCAACGCCGCAATCGAGGCTGCCCGGGCCGGTGAACAAGGGCGCGGATTTGCGGTGGTGGCCGATGAGGTCCGGCAACTGGCGTCGCGTACCAGCCAGGCAACCGATGAGATCGTCGGCGTCGTTCGCCAGAACCAGGACATGGCTCGCAATGCCGTGGCGCTGATGACCGACGGCCAACACCAGGCTGAACAGGGCCTGGCCTTGGCGGCCGAGGCGGGAACGGTAATCGTCGAAATTCAGGACGGCGCGAAGAAAGTCGTGGACGCGGTGAGCCAGTTTGCCAATCAGTTATCAACATAAGGGCGGTTTATTGTTGTTTTTTACAAATTAATTATCGTATTCCGATAATTTTAGGGCTATGTTCTGGGCTCCTTTCGTTCTGTTGGAGCCTCACATGGGTTCGAATCGCCTAGCTGTTTATAGTCAACGCATGGCTGCCATCACGCTGATATTCATTGCGGCCATGATGGTCATCAATGCCCTGGTCTGGGTGTTTCCTGATATCGAGTCGCAGTACGGCCTGGGCTTTGCGTTGACTCAGCGTCAGTTGTCCAGCCTGTCAGGGGAGGCGACCTTGTTGACTGGTTGGCAGAGCCTCGGCGCGATCTTCTTATCGAGTATCCCTCTGCTGGCGCTGACAGTCGGGCTGGTCAATCTGCGACAGCTCTTCAAGCGCTATGCGCAGGGGCAGTATTTCTCCGGCGAAGCCGCCATTGCACTGGGCAAGGCCGGCCGCGCGGTGGCATTGTGGGTGCTGCTGGATTTCCTGTGCGAACCTTTGTTGAGCCTGCTGCTCACGATCAATGCGCCCGTTGGCCAGCGATTGCTGAGCTTGAGCATCACCGCGCCGTCCTTCGTCGCTTTGTTTCTGGCGGCGTGCATTGCGATCATTGCCCGGATATTGTCCCAGGCCGCTGAAGTCGATTCAGAAAACCGAACTTTCGTTTGAGATACCCATGCCTATCGTGATTCAACTTGATGTGATGCTGGCGATGCGCAAGGTCAAGTCCAAGGATCTTGCCGCCGCCATTGGCATCACCGAGGCCAACCTTTCCCTGTTGAAGCAGGGAAAGGTCAAGGGCATACGTTTGGCGACCCTGGAAGCCATCTGTGACTATCTGCACTGTCAGCCGGCCGACCTGCTGGTTTACCAGCCGCGAAGCGAATCCGATCAGTCGCCCAGCGCTTGACCTTCGCGCCTTGGATCCGCCCCGCCAGCCAGCGAGGATTTCCCTTGGCCATCACGCACCCGGATGATCGCCTGGGTGCCGCTGGTCATGTCGATTTCGCCCACTGTGTGGCCTTTGTCTTTCAACGCCTGGACCAACGCCGGGCTGAATTGCCCCTGTTCCAGTTCGGTGGGGCCATTGCGGCTGCCGAAGTTGGGAAGATTGATGGCGGCTTGCGGGTCCAGGTCCCAATCCAGCAGGCCGATGACGGACTTGGCGACGTATTCAATGATCTGCGATCCACCTGGGGAACCAACCGCGGCCAGCCATTCGCCGCTCTGTCGATCAAAGATCAGGGTCGGAGCCATGGACGATCGCGGGCGTTTGCCGGGCTCGACGCGGTTGGCGACTTTGCGCCCGTTCTCTTCAGGTATGAAGGAAAAGTCAGTCATCTGGTTGTTGAGCATGAATCCCTGCACCATCAAGTGCGAACCAAACGCTGACTCCACCGTGGTCGTCATCGACACGGCGCCGCCCTGGTCATCCACGGCCACTACTTGCGAGGTGGAGATTCGCAGGGGCGAGCGATCCGGCGCGAAGGCCATCTGGATGCCCGGTGGTGTTCCCGGCTTGGCAACGCCCATGCTGCGAGGGCCGATGAGGCTTGCGCGGCTCGCCAGATACGTGGGGTCGACCAAGCCTTTGACCGGCACGGGGACAAAATCCTGATCGGCAACGTAGAGGGCGCGGTCAGCGTAGGCCAGGCGCTCAGCCTCGGAAATCATGTGCACGGCTTCGGGCAAAGGCTCGATACCAGCGGGGTTCGTGGATTTGATCGGTTTCAATGCCGCGAGGGCGGTTAGGCCGTCGCGCTGTTCCAGGTTCTCCAATGTTCCGAGGATCTGCGCCACGGCAATCCCGCCGGAGGAGGGCGGCGCCATGCCACAGACTTGCCAGCGTTTGTAGTCGGTGCACAACGGCGCGCGCTCGCGGGCGGCGTAACCTTTGAGGTCGCTCAACGACAGACTGCCCGGATTGGCGTGGCTTTGGACCTTGGCGACAATTTCTTCAGCAACGGGCCCTTCGTACAAAGCATTGGGGCCTTCGTTGGCAATACGCTTGAGGACGCCCGCCAGTGCCGGATTTTTAAGCAGGGTGCCCATTGCCTTGGGGCTGCCGTCGGCATTCAGGAAATAGGCGGCCATGTCGGGGGAGCCGGGTAAAGAGGCATCGGCGGCAATCATCGAGTGAAGTCGAGGCGAAATCCTGAACCCCTGTTCCGCCAATACAATCGCCGGCTCGAACAGTGTCGCCCACTTCAGGCGGCCATGTTTGCGATGGGCCAGCTCCAGGGCACGCAACACGCCCGGTGTACCCACGGAGCGGCCGCCGATCTGCGCGGCGGTAAACGGCATCGGTTTGCCGTCGGCCTGGATGAAGAGTTTTTCGGTAGCACCGGCCGGCGCCGTTTCGCGGCCGTCGTAGGTACGCACCGCCTTGCCGTCCCACAGCACAATGAACGCACCTCCGCCGATGCCGGAAGACTGCGGCTCCACCAACGTCAGCACTGCCTGCATGGCAATTGCCGCGTCGATGGCCGACCCGCCGCGCCGGAGCATTTCCCGGCCGGCTTGCGCGGCAAGCGGGTTTGCCGCGGCGGCCATGTGTTTGTCGGCATGATGTGTCTGTAGGTCGGTGCGGTAGCCGGAAGCGATTTCCGGAGCCGTGGGCAAGGCAGAAGCGGACGTGGAGGAGGGCGGAGCCTTGCAGGCGACGAGTGCCAAGGCGACAGCCAGCAGCGAAACGGCTGACAGGCGATGAAGATTCGATTTGAGATCTGAAAGCACGTGTCGCTCCGTCCATGGGCCAAGGATATTGAGATCGACTGTAGCGATACGAGGCGTGGGGCGCAAATCGACGGGGGGCGGCGATTCGGCTTCGCCCCCACAAGACGTCAGGCGTTCTGCGCCTGGAGAAAAATAGAAAACAGCTCGGACTGGGACTTGATCCCCAGTTTGCTGTACATATGTTTTTTATGGACTTTTACGGTTTCGGCGGAAATTTCCAGCTTGCGGGCGATTTCCTTGCTGGAGCAACCGCTGAGCATCAAGCGCCCGACATCCAGCTCCCGTGCGGTCAATTGCGCGCCTTTGAGCTGCTGGACTGACGCTTCCAGCTGCACGCGCCAATCGGCTTGCGGCGGTGCTGGTGCAAGGGCCACCACTTCGTTGATTTCGTAAGGCAGGCGCTGGCGCAACAGGCCGAGCACCCAGGGCTGGATGAGTGACAGCAAGGCAGTCTGCTCGCCACTGAACCGCTGCTTGCTGCCCAGCGACAGGCAAAGCGTGCGGTCGCCTTCGAGCTGGCAATTGAATTGGACCTCATCGGACACCACATTCAGGCGGAAGTAACGCTGGTAGTACTCGGTCAACTCGAAATGTTCCGGTGCGACTTCCGACAGGCGATACAGCCCGGTGCGCGACTGCTCGCGACAGGCGATGTAGAACGGATCGAGCAGATACAGGCCGCGCAGATAATCCTGGAACAATTGATCCGGACTGCCGTCCGCACCCGGGCACTCTGCGAATACCTGCGGGCGCTGGTCGGCGCTGAAAAGCAGTGCCACCCAGCTGTCGAAAGGTACGTATTGATCGAGCAAACGGACCAGCTGCGTCCAGAAATTAGGCTTGTCCAAGGCGTCGATCAGTTGCCCAACCGAGCGGTGCCACGCAATGTCGTCTAACGAAAGTGTCATGCCTCTACCCCTATCGGGTTACCCCAGCGGCGTGATTTCCCGCCGTGGGCCTGCTGCGCATACTGGCGCACAGACACCGACCGGGCAATCTTTCAGCCCGCCTGGTTAGAACAAGGAATACCCATGAAAGTCGAACTCGCCCAGTTGGCGGGCCGTGATAACGACACGGCCTATAACCTCGAACGCGCCCTTCAGGCGATTGCCGCCTGTGCGGCCGATACGCAGTTGATCGTATTTCCCGAAACGCACCTGATGGGCTTCCCATCGCTTGAGACAGTGGCAGAAACCGCTGAGCCATTGGATGGCCCGACTGTCAGCGCGGTGCTTGCTGCGGCCCGGGAGCACAACATTGCCGTGGTCATAGGCGTGGCCGAAAACGACCGTGGCCGCTTCTACAACACCACGCTGCTGATCACCCCGCAGGGCATCGCGCTGAAGTATCGCAAGACCCACCTCTGGGCGTCGGACCGCGGTGTGTTCGAGGCCGGCGACCGTTACGCCACGTGTGAGTGGAACGGTGTGCGCGTCGGTCTGCTGATCTGCTACGACATCGAGTTCCCGGAAACCGCCCGAGCCCTGGCGCAACTGGGGGCCGAACTGCTGATCGTCACCAACGGCAACATGGACCCCTACGGGCCGACTCACCGCACCGCGATCATGGCTCGAGCCCAGGAAAACCAAGCGTATGCGCTGATGGTCAATCGGGTGGAAGAAGGGGATGGCGGGTTGGTGTTCGCAGGCGGCAGTGCGTTGGTGGACCCGCTGGGCACGCTGTTGTTCGAGGCCGGGCGCGAAGAAGGGCAGTTTGCGGTGGAATTGGACCTGAACCAACTGACGGCGGCGCGGCGTGATTATCGCTACCTCGATGATCAGCGGCTGAAGATGCCGGGAGAGATTGTCGAGCATCCCTATGGATTGCGAGAGCTGTTGATTCCTTCGCGTTGATCCTGAATCTGTGTCGTCAGGGCTTGCCCGCGAAGAGGCCCTGACAAGCAACACGTTTGCGTTGAAAAAAACAGAACAAGAACCTAACACCCGAAATTGCGCCGAACTCGGCTCTGCCATAAATCTAATAATTCGGAGTAGTCACTCATGGCTCATTTGCAACGCACCCTGTCATTGGGGTCGGTGGTGCTGTTCGGCATCGCCTATATGACACCGATCATTGTCCTTGGCACTTTCGGTATTCTCGCTCAATCCACCTCCGGCATGGTCCCCGCCGCTTACCTGGCAGCACTGGTGGCGATGTTCTTCACCGCGATGAGCTACGGCCGAATGGCCGCGGCGTTCCCTGTCGCCGGTTCGGCCTACAGCTATGTCCGCAAGGCGATCAGCCCGAAACTCGGTTTCATCGCCGGTTGGGCGGTATTGCTCGATTACCTTTTCTTGCCCATGGCCATCTGGCTGATCGGCGCGGCCTACCTTCATTCCGCATTCCCGACCGTGCCGCAGTGGCTCTGGGTGCTGGTCTTCATTGGCATCACAAGTGCGATCAACATCGTCGGTCTGAAACTGGCCAACGGCATCAACGCGCTATTGATGCTGGTGCAATTCCTGGTGCTGATCGCCTTCGTTGCGTTGTGCGTTCATTATGTCGGCGGGGATGCGAGCACACCGTTATGGTCGGTCGAGCCCTTTTTTAACGGTGACATGCAGATGCCATTGATCATGAGCGGCGCAGCCATCGCCTGTTATTCATTCCTGGGGTTCGACGCGGTCAGTACCCTGACCGAAGAAACCCGCGATCCGCGCCGTACCATTCCACGAGCGATCATGCTGATTACCCTGGTCGGCGGATTGATCTTCGTCAGCGTGTCGTACTTCGTGCAGATCGCCCATCCGTCGTCCCAGTTCGACAGTGTCGACGCGGCGGCCTATGAAATTGCCCGCAATATTGGTGGCGACCTGTTCGTATCGATCTTCCTGATCGGCCTGATCGTTGGCCAATTCGCGTCGGGGCTGTCGGCCCAGGCCAGCGGCTCCCGGCTGTTGTTCGCCATGGGCCGAGATGGCGTACTGCCGAAATCGTTCTTTGGCGCCTTGCATGAACGCTTCGGTACGCCGGTCAACAGCATTCTCTTGTGCGCTGTGGTCGCGTTGCTGGCACTGAAACTGGACGTCACCACCTCAACCTCGTTCATCAACTTCGGCGCGTTCCTGGCATTCAGCCTGGTGAACCTGTCGGTGATTTTTCACTACTGGATCGGCGCGCAGAAGAAAGGGCTGCGTGAATTCGTGTTGTTCCTGCTGTTCCCGTTCGTTGGTCTGGCGGCTGATGTATGGCTGATGGTCAGCCTCGATCACTTGGCGATCTACCTTGGCCTGAGCTGGCTGGCGATTGGCTTGGTGTATCTGGCGGTGCTGACGGGAGGTTTTCGTCGCCAGCCACCGGAGATGGATTTCCAGGAAGCCACATAAATCACTACGCCCCGTGGGAATAGCTGAATCTTGCGGGGGCATTCAGGGAGATATATCCAGAAACAAGAAAGCCCGCACTAGGCGGGCTTCTTGTTGTTCAAAGACATTCAGGAACATCTTTGAACAGGACTTGGTGGCTACACAGGGACTTGAACCCCGGACCCCAGCATTATGAATGCTATGCTCTAACCAACTGAGCTATGTAGCCAAGTGGCGCGCATTATTCGCTGGTAACGAAGATGTGTCAAGCGTAAATCCAAAATATTTCTCTGCACTTTCAACCGCTTAACCATCCTCGTCGCCAATGTGCGTCAACTGAGCTGAAATCTCCCTGTGTTCGCGCTCAAGGCCTGGCTGCCTTGGCTCAAGGTGTCCGCCGCCACGTTCACCGCGCGGGCGCCTTCCAGCAGGCGCATGGCCGCTTGATCGACCTGCTGGATATTGCCGCTGACCTCGTCGGCTGTGCTGGCCTGCTCATCCACCGCGGTGGCGATTTGCGCCAGGGTATCGGTGACGCTCTGTACGGCGCTGGCAATTTCCCCCAGACGCTCGCCAAGGCCGGTCACGGCTTGCGCGTCGGTCTGGGCTTGGCCGCACGCCGCTTCCATCAGGCTGACGGCTTCGTTGACCGTGGCGCGCAGGCTGTCGACGGTGCCGGCGATCTGTTGGGTGGAGGACTGGGTACGTTGCGACAGGCTGCGCACTTCATCGGCCACCACGGCAAAGCCCCGGCCTTGTTCACCGGCGCGGGCGGCTTCGATGGCGGCGTTGAGCGCCAGGAGATTGGTCTGCTCGGCCACGCCGCGAATGGTATCGACCACCAGCTGGATCTGTTGGCCCTGCTCGCTGACCCGGCCCAAGGCGGCGGCGGTTTCGTTGAGCCGCTGGTTGAGCTGCTGAATGCTCGCCGTGGTGCGCTGGCTGTCGCGGCTGCTGTCGGCGGCGATGCGGCGGGTCTGTTGCGCGCTGTCTGACGCCTGTTCGCAACTTTTCGCAACGCCTTGGGAGGTCGCGGCCAGCTGCGTCGCGGCGGCGGCGATCTGGCTGATTTGCATCTGCTGAGCCTCGACTTCGCCCAAGGCGCCGCTGGAGTGTGTATTGAGGGTGCGCACGGCGTCGCTCAGTTGCAGCGTTTCGTGATCCACGCCCAGCAGGCTGGTGCGCAACTGCACCACGGCGACATTGAGCGCGGTGCTGATAGCTGCCAGCTCGTCGCGTCCTTGCACGGGTACCTGGAGGCTCAGGTTGCCGTCACGCAGGGCTTCGGCCAGTAGGGTTATGCCACTGGCGCTGCGGCGGATAGAGGCTTGCAAGCAGACGAACAGGTACAGCGCCGCCAGCAATAGGCAGCCAAGCACCGTGGCGACCAAGGTGAACTGGCGGATCGCAGAGCCGTGGTAATGGTCCAGCCGCGTGTCCAGTGCGAACAGCGATTGTTGTCGCAGGGTCGCCAGGTCCCGAAGAAGGGCGTCCATGTGTTTCTCGAACGCTTCCGGCTTGAGATTGATGGAGCCACCGAACACGCCGTCATCCAAGACTTTCAAGCCGGCGTCCAAGTGCTTGAGGCTGCCCTGGAACTGTCCGGCCCAGGATTGCAATTCGCTGGGCAAGCGTGTCTCCAGCAACGCACCGGTCTTGACCAACTGATCCCGGGCGTCGCCGATGCGGCTGCGCAAGTCACGCAGTTGCAGGCGGCTCTGCAAAGTGAATTGGCCTGACACCACCGAGGCCTGGCCAACGCTGGCCAGGCGGCCGACACGTTCGATCAGCTCGGGTGTCTGCTGGGTCGAAATCTGGGTGAGCAGGTAGGTTTCCAGCCAGGAGGCGAGCGTCAGGCGATTGTCCATGACCATCTGTTCGCGCAACGCTTGCAATGCGCTGAGGGCAGCGGTGAAACGATCATAGCCATCCGGCCACCAACCCACGGCGCCCAGGCTCTTGGAATCCAGGCCGTTGAGGCTGGTCTGCAAGGCCTGGTAGCGGGCGAGGGTGTCGGCTTCGACGCCCTCGGCCTGCAAGGTCGCGCCAAGATCGTTGGCGACCTGGTTGAGCTCTGGTTGCACCGCATCGAACGCGGCCATGGCGGCGATCGTCGCAGGGGTGGGTTGTCGATTGGTCTCCGTGGCCCGCCAGCGCGCCGCGCGATTGCGCTGTGCGGCGAGCAGGTTGTCCAGGTTATCCAGGGCGAGCAACTGGCGTACGCCGGCGCGCTCTCCGGAAATCAGGTTGAGTTTGTCCCGGTAGTCCTGGCCGATGAGCCACAGGCTGCCCATGAGCGGCAGGATGAACAAAAGGAACAACAACTGGAATTTACGGGCGAAACCAAAATGCCCCAGCAACCGGATGCCCGGTGATAGAAAAGCCTGCATGCCCATACTCCCCTGAACACCCTTGCACTTTTTTTGTGCGTTTTTACACAAGTGCCGAAACGGGTGCTCTTTCAAAAGGCCTCGAAAGCTTGTCCAGGCCGGCTCTGTAGGCCTGCTCTGTAGCGAAACTTCCCATTCTCGGTCCCCTTTGTAAGGGGCCGCGTCGTAAGACTTTTACAAGGCAAGATTCAGACCATGGCGTTGCGCTATCACCTTGTTTGCCGACTATTTTTTATCGGTCGATAGCAAGCTAATGGGATAGCCTTGTCGCACTGAAAAATGGCACATTGGCGAACCTTGCCCATGTGTTCCCACCTGCCGTCTGGAAACTTCCCATGGCTATCAGCAATACCCCGGCTGACGCGACGCCCATTGGCGCCACGCCCCAAAGCAGTCCTTTGGTCATGCGCATCATTGGTGCGGTGGCGTTGGCTCATCTGATCAACGATCTGATCCAGGCTGTGCTGCCGTCCATCTATCCGATGCTCAAGGACAGCTATGGCCTGACGTTTACCCAGGTCGGCCTGATCACCCTTACGTTCCAGTTGACCGCATCTTTGTTGCAGCCTTGGGTCGGCTATCACACCGATCGGCACCCGAAGCCCTGGCTGTTGCCGGCCGGAACGGTGTGCACGCTGATCGGCATCGTGATGATGTCCATGGTCGGCAGCTTTGCCATGATCCTGCTGGCGGCGGCCTTGATCGGTATCGGCTCGTCGACTTTTCACCCCGAGGCATCGCGAGTGGCGCGACTGGCTTCCGGCGGTCGTTACGGCCTGGCGCAATCGACTTTCCAGGTGGGCGGAAACGCCGGCTCCGCATTCGGCCCGCTGCTGGCCGCAGCGATCATCATTCCCTACGGTCAAGGCAATGTGGCCTGGTTCGGCTTGTTCGCGCTGTTTGCCTTGTTCGTGCTGTACCGCATCAGCCGTTGGTACGCCAATCACCTGAACCTGTTCAAGCTCAAGCAAGGCCAGGCGGCGACGCATGGCTTATCCAAGGGGCGGGTCCTGAGTGCGTTGGTGGTGCTTGGCCTGTTGGTGTTCTCGAAGTATTTCTACATGGCCAGTTTCACCAGCTATTTCACCTTCTACCTGATCGAAAAGTTCGACCTGTCGGTGGCATCTTCCCAACTGCACCTGTTCCTGTTCCTTGGCGCAGTGGCGGCGGGGACCTTCTTTGGCGGCCCGATCGGCGACAAGATCGGACGCAAGGCGGTGATCTGGTTCTCGATTCTGGGTGTGGCGCCATTTACGCTGATCTTGCCTCACGTGGACCTGCTGTGGACCAGCATCCTCAGCGTAGTGATCGGCTTCATCTTGGCTTCGGCTTTCTCCGCCATCGTGGTGTATGCCCAGGAGCTGGTGCCGGGCAACGTTGGGATGATCGCCGGCGTGTTCTTCGGGTTGATGTTCGGCTTCGGTGGGATCGGCGCCGCGCTGCTGGGGCATCTGGCGGACATCCGGGGTATCGAATACGTGTATTGGCTGTGCTCGTTCCTGCCGTTGTTCGGCGTGTTGGCGATTTTCCTGCCAAGGACCAAAAGGGCCTGAATCGAACATTCCGAGCCCCGTTTCAACGCAGTATGGGCCAGTGCGGATACCTTTCGTACAGAGCCTCGGTCAATCCATCAGGCATTTTTGCTCTCGACCCCGGATGGGGTCGATGTACCGTTTATCGTTGTCCCTGAGCCATGAATGAACTTGCCGCTCTTTGGTGTTTCCGACGCAAAGAGCCTGTTCCAGTCAATTGGCTCCAACAAGAAGCCACCGGTCATGGTTATGACCGAGGCAGCGTGCAAAGCGTTGTCGCTCTACCAGGTGACGAAACTGGCATTTCTTTTAAGGGACTAAACCATGGCAACCGTCGATAACCCGAACCTGAATTCCCATACCGTAAGAACCGGCCCCGGCACTGTCCAGGTCGACCTCACCGGCCAGCTAGATGATGCCCAGAGCATCATTATCCAGCCGGACGGCAAGATATTGATTGGCGGCTATACCGAGTACCTGGCATGGGGCTACCCCGGGGCGCCAGGTGAGGAAAGCTACGGCTACGAGCAGAACCATTCCGTTATCCGCCTGAATGCGGATGGCAGCCTGGACACCCGCTTTCATGAAGGTGGCGTCGATACGATACCGACCACGACAGCCCCAGCGTCCCGCTATGAGCTGACGGCGGTGCAGGCCGATGGCAAGGTGCTCGTCGCTGTGGCGCTGAACACCGGCATACAGGTGGAGCGCTACAACAGTGACGGGACGCGTGATGTCGGCTTTGGTCAGAACGGTGTCGTGACGGTCGACATCAGCCATGATTTCAAGGATATCGACCTGACGGCCAATATGGACGGCACCTTTCAGGTCAGTGCCCGCGGGTTTGACCAGGCTACCGTGACCAAGGCTGGCAATGACGGCAGCTTGTTCGACGGCTTTGGTCACAACGGCGTGCTCACCGTCGACATTTACGAAGACCCGTTTTTCAACGGAGGGATCTCCAGTGCGGTGTTGGCAGATGGGAGTGTCGTGGTCGGGGCTGCCTACAATGCCGCCGGCACGGGCGATCCGACGTTCGCCTTGCAGCGTTTCAACGCCGACGGTCAGTTGGATACCCGTTTCGGTGACGACGGCGTCCTGCATTTGAGCGCTGCCATGGGGTTTGGGGAAGACTCGGTGGTCACCGTGCAGGCTGACGGAAAGATCATCGTGATGGGGCATGGCGAGGGCGATCGCCTGGCTACCGTGGCGCGGCTCAACGCTGACGGGTCATTCGACAGTAGTTTCGGCAGCAATGGCTCGGTGACCTTCGAGGCCGACACGCCGGCGGCTTTGACGGTGCAAGCCGATGGCAGGATCGTGGCTGCCGGCACGAACAACGGAGATTTCAATGTCATCCGCTTGAACGCCGACGGTAGCCTGGACTCAAGCTTTGGCAGCCAGGACGGCAAGCTCCATATGGAGGGGTACGCCGGCGAGGAAATCTTGCGGGGCACCGATGCCGCCGAAATCATCCACGGCCTGGCGGGCGATGATGTGCTCCACGGCGACGGCGGGCGTGATGTGTTGCAAGGTGGCTCAGGCTCGGACATCTTCCGTTTTACCGAACTGGGCGACAGCTTCCGCACCGCCACGCTGAACAGCAGCGACCGAATCCAGGACTTCGATGTCTCCGAGGACCGCATTGACCTGATCGGCCTGGGCTTCACCGGTATTGGCGATGGCCATGACGGTACCTTGGCCATCCAGGCCAGCGCGGACGGCACCCGCACCTACCTCAAGAGCTTCGACGCCGATGCTACCGGGCAACGTTTTGAACTGACCTTGGATGGCAATCTGGTCGGGCAATTGAACAACACGAATCTTGTGTTCACAGCGCCCACTCTTGAAGGGGAATCTACCAACGATACGATTACCGGTTCTGCCTTGTCGGAAATCATCCATGGCCTGAACGGCAATGACCGTATCAACGGCGGCGCCGGAGCGGATGTCATCATCGGCGGCGCGGGCGCCGATCGTCTCAACGGTGGGGACAGAGCCGACATTTCGTTGTGGACGGACAATCGGGAAAACGCCGACGTGTTCCGCTATCTCTCCATCGAGGACAGCTACCGTACCGACAACCAGAGCTTTGCCGACCTTATCGAAGGCTTTACGGTTGACGACAAGATCGATGTGTCGGCACTGGGCTACACCGGCTTCGGAGAGGGTACGGGCACTACGCTGAAGTTGGTCTACAACGAGGCATTGGACCGCACTTACCTGAAGGATGCGCAAGCGGACGCGAAAGGCCATTCGTTCCAGATTGCGCTGGCCGGGGACTGGCGGGAAAGCCTCGGCGAAGACAACATGGTCTTTGCTCCCACAGCGGCTCCCGACGCCCAACTAGGCCTGATCGGGGTGGCGCCAGACGTCGATCAATGGCATTTGTTAAGTTGACGCCCATAAAAAAACACCGCGTGACAGTCACTGCCACGCGGTGTTTTTTTTCATTTCAGACGTTGAAGCGGAAGTGCATCACGTCGCCGTCCTTGACGATGTATTCCTTGCCTTCCAGACGCCACTTACCGGCTTCCTTCGCGCCAGCTTCGCCCTTGTACTGGATGAAGTCGGCGTAGGCGATGACTTCGGCGCGGATGAAGCCCTTTTCGAAGTCGGTATGGATGACGCCAGCGGCTTGCGGGGCGGTGGCGCCCACGCGAACGGTCCAGGCGCGCACTTCTTCGACACCGGCGGTGAAGTAGGTCTGCAGGTTGAGCATTTCGTAGCCAGCGCGGATCACCCGGTTCAGGCCAGGCTCTTCCAGGCCCAGGGCCTCGAGGAACATGTCCTTCTCTTCGCCATCGTCCAGTTCGGCGATTTCCGCTTCGATCTTGTTGCAGACCGGAACGACCATGGCACCTTCTTCCTCGGCGATGGCACGGACCACGTCCAGATGCGGGTTGTTCTCGAAACCGTCTTCGGCGACGTTGGCGATATACATGACCGGCTTGGTGGTCAGCAGGTGGAAGCCCTTGATCACCAGCTTCTCGTCGGTGCTCATGTCCTTCATCAGGCTACGCGCGGGCTTGCCCTCGGTGAAGTGAGCGATCAATCGCTCCAACAGGCCTTTCTGGACGACTGCATCCTTGTCGCCACCCTTGGCGTTGCGGGCAACCTTCTGAAGTTGTTTCTCGCAACTGTCGAGGTCGGCGAAGATCAGTTCCAGGTCGATGATCTCGATGTCGCGTTTCGGGTCGACGCTGTTGGAAACGTGGATCACGTTCTCGTCTTCGAAGCAGCGCACCACGTGGGCGATGGCATCGGTTTCGCGGATGTTGGCCAGGAACTTGTTGCCCAGGCCTTCACCCTTCGAAGCACCGGCCACCAGGCCTGCGATGTCGACGAACTCCATGGTGGTCGGCAGGATGCGCTTGGGATTGACGATGGCCGCCAGTGCGTCCAGGCGCGGATCGGGCATCGGCACGATGCCGCTGTTCGGCTCGATGGTGCAGAAGGGGAAGTTCTCGGCCGCGATACCGGATTTGGTCAGGGCGTTGAACAGGGTGGACTTGCCGACGTTAGGCAGGCCGACGATGCCGCAATTGAATCCCATGGTGTTTCCCCTCGGATAAGTGTCAGGCCTTCTGGCTGTGCAGGTTTTTCATCGCGCGGTTCCATTCACCGGCGAGGATATCCGGCAGCACGCCGAGGGCAAAGTCGATGCTGGCATCGAGTTTTTCCTGTTCGGCGCGAGGCGCGCGACCCAGGACAAAATTTGAAACCATACTGGCAACGCCCGGGTGGCCGATGCCGAGCCGCAGGCGGTGAAAGGTATTTTGATTGCCCAGTTGCGCAATGATGTCGCGCAACCCGTTGTGACCGCCATGGCCGCCGCCCTGCTTGAGCTTGGCAACGCCCGGAGGCAGGTCGAGTTCGTCGTGGGCCACCAGGATTTCTTCAGGCTTGATGCGAAAGAAACCGGCCAACGCCGCCACGGCCTGGCCGCTGCGGTTCATATAGGTGGTGGGAATCAACAGGCGAACATCCTGACCCTGGTGTGAAAAACGCCCGGTCAGGCCAAAATATTTGCGATCGGCGGCCAGGCTGACGCCTTGGGCGTGCGCGATGCGCTCAACAAAAAGGGCCCCTGCGTTATGCCGGGTCTGTTCGTATTCGGCGCCTGGATTTCCCAGGCCAACGATCAGTTTGATGGCAGTCACGATAGGGGCCCTTCCTGGAGTGGTGGTTAACATGTCGCGGTCAGACGGTGTGGCGACAACGAACGAAAATTGCGGATCTACCGTTAAGTAAACTTCGCGTTCTTGCCCGTTGTCTCGCTACGTTCCAGTCCGCGATGTTTCCGGTCACTCCGGCGACAGAGTGTAATTACTCTGCTGCGCCTTCTTCAGTCGCTTCTGGAGCAACACGTGGAGCGTGGACGTTGGCAACAGCCTTGTCATCACCGTGTGCCAGGGCAACAAACTCAACGCCTTTAGGAGCCTTGAGGTCGGACAGGTGAACGATCGTGCCAATCTCGGCGTCAGCCAGGTCGACTTCGATGAATTCAGGCAGGTCCTTCGGCAGGCAGGAAACTTCCAGCTCGGAAGTCACGTGCGAGATTTCGCCGCCTTTCTTGATCGGAGCAGCTTCGTTGATGAAGTGCACTGGAACGGTAGCGGTCAGTTTCTGGCCAGCCACGACGCGGATGAAGTCAGCGTGCATGATGAACTGCTTGGCCGGGTGACGCTGCATCGCTTTAACGATGACGTTTTGCTTCTTGCCATCAACGTTCAGTTCGATCACGTGGCTGAAAGCAGCCTCGTCTTCGAACAGCTTGGCCACTTCTTTGGCCAGCATGGTGATGGATTCAGGGGCCTTGTCACCACCGTATACAACGGCAGGAACCTGGCTGGCGAGACGACGCAGGCGGCGGCTCGCACCTTTCCCCAGGTCGGTACGCGCTTGGGCGTTCAGAATGAAATCGGTCATGTTGTTTCTCCAAAATAGCCATATCCGAATGACGTCTGCGACCGACGCCAAAGCGGTATGGGCAAAAAAGCCCCGCCCCAACATGAGTGTTGGGGCGGGGCGCTTTTCGTCAACGAGATATCCGGGAAAGGGCAGGGCCCTTAGCGGAACATCGCACTGATCGATTCTTCATTGCTGATGCGGCGAACCGCCTCGGCAACCACCGGTGCGATATCCAACTGACGGATACGCGCACAGGCTTGTGCTGCAGCGGACAGCGGGATGGTGTTTGTCACCACCAACTCGTCCAGCACGGAATTTTCAATGTTTTCGATCGCCCGACCCGACAGCACAGGGTGCGTGCAGTAGGCGAAGACCTTGGCAGCGCCATGCTCCTTCAAGGCCTTGGCCGCGTGGCACAGGGTGCCGGCGGTATCGACCATGTCGTCGACCAGGATACAGGTGCGCCCTTCGACATCGCCGATGATGTGCATCACTTCGGAGTGATTGGCCTTCTCGCGGCGTTTGTCGATGATACCCAGATCAACGCCCAAGGATTTGGCTACGGCCCGTGCACGCACGACGCCGCCAATGTCCGGGGACACGATCATGAGGTTTTCGAAGCGCTGATCCTCGATGTCATCCACCAGGACGGGGGAGCCGTAGATGTTGTCCACGGGAATATCGAAGAAGCCCTGGATCTGGTCAGCATGCAGATCGACCGTCAGTACACGATCGATGCCGACCACGGTCAGCATATCGGCAACGACTTTCGCGCTGATGGCCACGCGTGCGGAACGCGGACGGCGATCCTGGCGGGCATAACCAAAGTAAGGAATAACAGCAGTAATACGAGTAGCCGAGGAACGGCGGAAGGCATCAGCCATCACGACGAGTTCCATCAGGTTATCGTTGGTCGGAGCGCAAGTCGGCTGAATAATGAAGACGTCTTTACCGCGAACGTTTTCATTGATCTCGGCAGTGATTTCGCCGTCGGAGAACTTACCGACAGAGATGTCACCGAGAGGGATATGCAGCTGACGTACGACACGCCGAGCCAGATCGGGGTTAGCGTTCCCCGTAAAGACCATCATCTTGGACACGCGCAGTACCTGAAGGCTGAGGGTATACCTGGATGAGTATAGGAAAATGGCAGGGGCGGCTGGATTCGAACCAACGCATGGCAGGATCAAAACCTGCTGCCTTACCGCTTGGCGACGCCCCTGTATCTGTTGCTGCGAGTGCCCAGCACTCGATTCCTTTTAGAGCAGACTTTGCAGCTTGCGATGCAACATCGAAACGTTGCTTCCTTTTGCTACAAACCCTGTAAGGGTCTCTGTAAGAAGGGCCGAGACTTTATCAGCTTCAGCTTTGCTTGGGAAGCCCCCAAACACACAACTTCCAGTTCCGGTGAGTTTTGCTTCGGTAAATTTACCTAACAAATTCAATGCGTTACGAACATCTGGATAACGCCTTGCTACCACCGGTAAGCAGTCATTTCGACTGTTTCCCTTGGGAACGGGGCGCACTTTAATGGGAGGAGAGTTACGTGTCAACAGTGGATCTGAAAAAATTTCTGCTGTACTTACAGAGACTTGCGGCACCAGCACCAAGTACCAAGGTTCCTCGGGCTCTACCGGTGTGAGTTTTTCCCCGACGCCCTCGGCGAAAGCCGCGTGGCCACGCACGAAAACCGGTACGTCGGCACCCAGCGAAAGGCCCAGCGCCGCGAGGCGATCCATGTCCCAGCCCAACTGCCAGAGATGATTGAGGCCTAGCAGCGTCGTGGCCGCATTCGAACTGCCGCCACCGATTCCTCCGCCCATGGGCAGGATTTTTTCGATCCAGATGTCGATGCCCAGCGAACAGCCGGATTGCTCCTGAAGCTTCTTCGCCGCCTTGACGATCAGGTTGCTGTCGTGGGGAACACCGTTGAATTCGGTGTGCAAACGGATCACGCCGTCATCGCGCACGGCAAAAGTGATCTCGTCGCCATAATCCAGGAACTGGAAAATCGTTTGCAGCTCGTGATAGCCATCCGGGCGACGACCGAGGATGTGCAGCATCAGGTTGAGCTTGGCCGGGGAGGGCAGCGTCAGGCGTGCAGCGGTCATGTCATTGCCCCAGCTTGCGCGGCTGCCATTGCTTGATGACCAGCGTGACGTCCAGGTTGCTGCCGTGCAGCTTGATGCGCTCCGGCAACCAGTAGCCGTTCTGCTCGGCATAGCTCAGGTATTCGATCTGCCAGTCATCCTGCTCCAGGTTCGACAGGCGGCTGTCGGCGTCCAGGGTCAGACGGCTCTTGCTGTCCGGTGCCGGGAGGCCGCGAACCCACCAGGTGAGGTGGGAAACCGGCAGTTTCCAGCCCAGCTGTTCTTCCAGCAGTGCTTCGGGGCTCGGAGCCTCGTAGCGTCCCTGGTTGGCGACTTCCAGCGAAACCTGCCCCGGCCGGCCGGTCAGCCGCGCCGCACCGCGCCCCAGGGGGCCCGAAAGTCGAATGTCGTAGTAATCCTGGCGCTGCAACCAGAACAAGGTACCGCTGCCAGAGTCCTTGGGCGCACGAATGCCGATCTTGCCGTCGATCTGCCAGCCGTCGAGGCCGCTGAGCTGTTCTTTATGCTCGCGCCACTGGGCCGGGTCGCCATGGCCCTGGACGGATTCTCGGGCGCCGAAGCCCGCGCAACCGGCGAGCAGGGCGATGAAACTGAAAATAATGAAGTGGCGCACAAACATAATCTTAAAGGGTCTCTGATCCGGTCAGGCGTTTGATGGTGCCGCGCAGAATCGGGCTGTCCGGTTGTTCCTTGAGGAACTTGTCCCAGATCTGCCTGGCTTCGCGTTGTTTGCCGTTGGCCCACAGTACTTCACCCAGGTGCGCGGCGACTTCCTGGTCGGGGAAGCGCTCCAGGGCCTGGCGCAACAGGCGTTCGGCTTCGTCGAGGTTGCCCAGGCGGAAATTCACCCAGCCGAGGCTGTCGAGTACGGCCGGGTCTTCCGGATTGATCCGGTGGGCCTGCTCGATCAGCACCTTGGCCTCATCGTAGCGGGTGGTCCGATCCGATAGCGTGTAGCCGAGGGCGTTGAGGGCCATCGCGTTGTCGGGGTCGCGCTGGATGATCAGCCGCAGGTCTTTTTCCATCTGGGCCAGATCGTTGCGTTTTTCCGCGAGCATGGCGCGGGTGTACAGCAGGTTCAGATCGTCCGGGTATTGCTTCAACGCTTGTTGCAGAACAGCCCAGGCTTTATCGCCCTGCTTGTTGGCCGACAGGGTTTCGGCCTCGATCAGGTAGAGCTGGATGCCATAGTCCGGCTGGGTGTCGCGCTGAACGGCCAGGCGACTTTGGGCCTCGGCCGTCCGGCCGTTGCCGATCAGGATGTCAGCCTGGCGCAGCTGCGCTGGGAGGTAGTCATTGCCCGGGCCGACCTGGGCGTACTCGATCAGCGCGCTCTCGGGATCGTTGCGCTCCTCGGCGATGCGGCCCAGGTTCAGGTGGGCCGAGTCGACGTGGCTTTCCCGGGCTATCAGGTCTTCCAGGTAACCCTTGGCTTCTTCCCACGCCTTGGCCTCCAGGCAGACCAGCGCCAGGGAATAACGCAAATCGTCGTCTTCGGGGTATTGCTGCACCAGGCTGGAAAACTCGACCTTGGCGTCGTCCATGCGGTTGTTTTCCACCAGCATGCGGGCGTAGGTGAGGCGAAGGCGTTTGTCGTCCGGGTACTTCTTGATGCTTTTTTCCATCAGCGGCAGCGCTTCGTCGCCGCGATTCATGCCTTGCAGCAAGCGTGCACGCAACAGGATAGGCGCCACTTCGCCCGCTTCCGGCGGGTTGTCTTCCAATAAGGTGAGGGCGCCTTGGGAGTCGCCGTCCTGCTGCAGCAGCAAGGCCTTGCCGAAAATCAACTGGCCGTTGTTCGGGTGACGTTCCAGCAGGCGATCGAAACTCTTCTTCAAGCCGTCGCGGGTCTCTTGGTCGGTATCGGCGGCGGACAGCGCAAGGAAATCGAAATGGGTATCGCCCTTGCCCAGCAAGACTTTTTCCATGTACACCATGGAATCGTCGTAACGCCCGGCGCGCGCCAGTTGCACGGCGGCGGCGCGTTGCGCTTCGAGGTCGTCCGGGGCGTTTTTGGCCCAGATCAGCGCCGTATCCAGCGCGGCCTGGTCGGCCCCCAGGTATTCGGCAATGCGGAACGCCCGCTCGGAAATGCCCGGATCCTGAGTGTTGATGGCCTGGGTGACGTAGTTATCCAGGGCAATGTCGAAACGATTGCGCTGGCCTGCCAGCTCGGCACTCAGCAGGCTGAAGACAGTTTCTTCGCTGAACGAGCCGTACACCTTGGGCTTTTCGGGAGCCGGAGTGCTGCCTTCGACCGGTGGCGTACCGTCCGTCGAAACGGGGGCCATGGACTGGCAGCCGCCGAGAAAGGCAAAAGCGAGGAGCAACGCAAAAGATCTATTCATATAGGAAGAGGACGACTTACCTGCGGTCGGATCATCATGACACAAGCCATCGGTCAAACATAACCGAGTCTCGGCGGATGCCTTATAGGCACAGGTAATTGTGACAATAGTCGGTGGTGGTTGTTCTCAATCTGGCGAAGTAGGACAATTGCCGGCTTCACGTCACCATCAGCGACCTTGAATGGCCTTCCTTGCACTTGGTATTAACCACAAGACTGCTTCAGTAGATGTCCGCGAGCGCGTGGCCTTTACGCCTGAGCAGCTGGTTGAGGCCCTGCAGCAGCTCTGCCGACTCACCGACAGCCGCGAAGCTGCGATCCTCTCCACCTGTAATCGCAGTGAGCTTTATATAGAACAGGATCACGTCTCGGCCGATTCGGTGCTGCGCTGGCTGGCCGAATACCATGACCTGAGTCTGGAAGAGCTGCGCGCCAGTGCCTATGTCCATGAGGACGATGCGGCTGTTCGTCACATGATGCGTGTCGCTTCGGGGCTCGATTCGCTGGTGCTCGGCGAACCGCAGATTCTCGGCCAGATGAAGTCGGCCTATGCCGTGGCGCGCGAGGCCGGCACCGTCGGGCCGCTGCTGGGGCGTCTGTTCCAGGCCACTTTCAACGCCGCCAAGCAAGTGCGCACCGACACCGCCATTGGCGAAAACCCTGTGTCCGTGGCGTTTGCCGCTGTCAGCCTGGCGAAGCAGATATTCAGCGATTTGCAACGCAGCCAGGCGCTGCTGATCGGTGCTGGCGAGACCATCACCCTGGTCGCCCGCCATCTGCATGACCTGGGGGTGAAGCGCATCGTGGTCGCCAACCGCACCCTTGAGCGCGCCAGTACCCTGGCCGAGCAATTCGGTGCGCATGCGGTGCTGCTGTCGGATATTCCCGCCGAACTGGTGCACAGCGACATTGTCATCAGTTCCACCGCCAGCCAGTTGCCGATTCTGGGCAAGGGCGCGGTGGAAAGCGCCTTGAAACTGCGCAAGCACAAGCCGATCTTCATGGTCGACATTGCCGTGCCCCGCGACATCGAGCCCGAAGTCGGCGAACTGGATGACGTATACCTCTACAGTGTCGATGACCTGCACGAAGTCGTAGCCGAGAACCTGAAGAGCCGGCAAGGCGCGGCGCAGGCCGCCGAGGAAATGATCACCGTTGGCGCCGAGGATTTCATGGTGCGCCTGCGCGAGCTGGCGGCGGTGGACGTGCTCAAGGCGTATCGTCAGCAAAGCGAGCGCCTGCGCGACGAAGAATTGCAAAAGGCCCAGCGCCTGCTGGCCAACGGCGGCAGCGCCGAAGAGGTGTTGGTGCAACTGGCGCGCGGCCTGACCAACAAATTGCTCCATGCCCCAAGCGTCCAGCTCAAGAAGCTGACGGCCGAGGGCCGCCTCGATGCGCTGGCCATGGCCCAGGAACTTTTCGCCCTCGGTGAGGCTTCACCGGATAGCTTTTCGGATAAAAAATCGCAATGAAAGCGTCACTGCTCAATAAGCTGGACATTCTCCAGGACCGTTTCGAGGAACTGACCGCCTTGCTGGGCGACGGCGAAGTCATTTCCGACCAGAACAAATTCCGCACCTATTCCAAGGAGTACGCGGAAGTCGAGCCGATTGTCGCCACCTATAAGCAACTGCTCAAAGTGCAGGGCGACCTTGAGGGCGCCCAGGCGCTGCTCAAGGACAGCGACCCGGACATGCGCGAAATGGCCGTGGAGGAAGTGCGCGAAGCCAAGGAGCAATTGGTCGAGCTGGAAAGCAATCTACAACGCATGTTGCTGCCAAAGGACCCGAATGACGGACGAAACGTCTTTCTCGAAATCCGCGCCGGCACGGGCGGCGACGAAGCCGCGATCTTTTCCGGCGACCTGTTTCGCATGTATTCGCGTTATGCCGAGCGTCGCGGCTGGCGGGTGGAGATCCTGTCGGAGAACGAAGGCGAACACGGTGGCTATAAAGAAGTCATCGCCCGGGTCGAGGGCGACAACGTCTACGGGAAGTTGAAGTTCGAATCCGGCGCCCACCGCGTACAACGGGTGCCGGCCACCGAATCCCAGGGCCGCATCCATACATCGGCCTGCACCGTCGCGGTGTTGCCCGAGCCGGACGAGCAGGAAGCCATCGAGATCAACCCGGCGGACCTGCGGATCGACACCTACCGTTCTTCGGGGGCTGGTGGCCAGCACGTCAACAAGACCGATTCGGCGATCCGCATCACTCACTTGCCCTCGGGCATTGTCGTCGAGTGCCAGGAAGAACGCTCCCAGCACAAGAACCGGGCACGGGCGATGGCCTGGCTTTCGGCCAAGCTCAACGACCAGCAGACCAGCGCCGCCGCCAACGCCATCGCCAGCGAGCGCAAACTGCTGGTGGGGTCGGGCGACCGTTCCGAGCGCATCCGTACCTACAACTTTGCCCAGGGCCGGGTGACCGATCACCGGGTCAACCTGACCTTGTACTCCCTCGACGAGATCCTGGCCGGTGGTGTCGACGCCGTCATCGAGCCTTTGCTCGCCGAATACCAGGCCGACCAACTGGCCGCGATTGGCGAGTAAGCACGGGTGACCCAATGACCATCATCGCCAGTTTGCTTCGCGCCGCCGAATTGCCGGATTCCCCCACGTCACGCTTGGATGCGGAGTTGTTGCTGGCCGCTGCCCTGGGCAAGTCCCGCAGCTTCCTGCACACCTGGCCCGAGCGGATCGTGCCGAGCGAGGCCGCGCTGGTGTTTTCCGAATATCTACGCCGTCGTCGCTCCGGCGAGCCGGTGGCCTATATCCTCGGGCAGCAGGGTTTCTGGAAACTGGACCTGGAAGTCGCGCCCCACACATTGATCCCGCGTCCCGACACCGAGTTGCTGGTTGAAGCTGCGTTGGAGCTGCTGACAGCCACGCCGGCCCGGGTCCTCGACCTGGGCACCGGCAGCGGCGCGATTGCCTTGGCATTGGCCAGCGAGCGTCCGGCCTGGAGCGTGACGGCGGTCGATCGTGTGCTGGAGGCTGTGGCGTTGGCCGAACGCAATCGCCAGCGCCTGGGCCTGCGTAACGTCGCAATCCTGAGCAGCCACTGGTTCAGTGCGCTGGAAGGCGAACGTTTCGGGCTGATCATCAGTAACCCGCCCTATATAGCCGCCAGCGATCCGCATCTGGCCGAGGGCGACGTGCGTTTCGAGCCGGCCAGTGCGCTGGTGGCGGGGCCGGACGGGCTCGACGATTTGCGCGTGATTGTCCAGCAGGCCCCCGATCACCTCGAGGCAGGCGGCTGGCTGATGCTCGAGCATGGTTATGACCAGGCCGACGCGGTGCGGGGGCTGCTGCAAGAACAAGGTTTTGCCCAGGTCCATAGCCGCAAGGACCTCGGTGATCACGAACGCATCAGTCTGGGACGCCTGCCGTGCTGAACGATCAAGAGCTGCTGCGCTACAGTCGACAGATCCTGTTGCAACACGTCGACATCGATGGGCAACTGCGCCTCAAGCAGAGCCGCGCATTGATTGTCGGCCTCGGTGGCCTGGGCGCGCCAGTGGCGTTGTACCTGGCCGCAGCCGGTGTCGGCGAGTTGCACCTGGCCGACTTCGACACGGTCGACCTGACCAACCTGCAGCGACAGATCATCCACGACACTGATAGCGTCGGGTTGACCAAGGTCGATTCGGCGATGCGCCGCCTCACCGCCATCAACCCTGAAGTCCGACTGGTCCCCCATCCAACGGCCATGGACGACGGCAGCCTGGCTGACGCGGTGGCGGCGGTCGACGTCGTGCTGGACTGCTCCGACAACTTTTCCACCCGCGAAGCGGTGAACGCAGCCTGCGTCGCCGCGGGCAAGCCCTTGATCAGCGGCGCGGCCATCCGCCTGGAGGGCCAACTGTCGGTATTCGACCCGCGCCGCCCCGAAAGCCCTTGTTACCACTGCCTCTACGGGCACGGCAGCGAAGCCGAGCTGACCTGCAGCGAGGCCGGCGTTCTTGGGCCGCTCGTGGGGTTGGTGGGCAGTCTCCAGGCGCTTGAGGCCCTGAAACTGTTGGCCGGCTTTGGTGAGCCGCTAATGGGGCGCCTGCTGTTGATCGATGCGCTGGGCACGCGATTTCGCGAATTGCGGGTCAAGCGTGATCCGGAGTGCGGCGTTTGCGGTACCCGACATGAGTGAGGCACCGGTCGGGGTGTTCGATTCAGGGGTCGGCGGGCTGTCGGTGCTGGGGGAAATTCGCCGATTGCTGCCCCATGAGTCGCTGCTGTACGTAGCCGATTGCGGGCATATTCCCTACGGAGAAAAAAGCCCGGAATTCATCCGTCGGCGGTGCGCGATCATTGCCGATTTTTTTCAACGCCAGGGAGCCAAGGCGCTGGTGGTGGCCTGCAATACGGCAACCGTCGCCGGAGTGGCTGACCTGCGTCGTGATTATCCGGACTGGCCCATTGTCGGCATGGAACCGGCGGTCAAGCCGGCCGCTGCGGCGACTCGAAGCGGCATCGTCGGTGTGCTCGCCACCACAGGCACGTTGCAGAGCGCCAAATTTGCCGCATTGCTCGACCGCTTCGCCACGGACGTGCGAGTGGTCACGCAGCCCTGTCCCGGATTGGTCGAACTGATCGAGGCTGGCGACTTGCACAGCCCGGCCTTGCGCCAGGTGCTGCAGGGCTACGTTGCCCCGTTGCTGGCGGCTGGTTGCGACACGGTGATCCTGGGTTGCACGCACTATCCATTCCTCAAGTCACTGCTCAAAGAGATGGTTCCGGAGGATGTCAGCCTGATCGACACTGGCGCTGCCGTGGCTCGCCAACTCCAGCGCTTACTGAGCGAGCGGGCAATAGCTGCCGAGGGGCCTGCTGGCGAAACGCAATTCTGGAGCAGTGCCGATCCGTCACATTTAAGAAAAATCCTACCGATGCTATGGAATTCTTCCGGCATTGTGCGAAGCTTCGTCCTGTAAAAAAAACGTGAAAATTATGTAAATCGTGCTGAACTTCTGTTTTGGCGCGGATTTCTATAGCTCTGTCTGTTTGTAAGAAAAAACTAACTAAAGCTGTCGGAAAAGGATGTTTCTAATGAAGCGTTTATTCTGCTTTGCCGCGCTTGCGGCTGCGTTGCTGGGGCACACTTACACCGCACAGGCGGCAGGCGTGGAGTTCGGGGTCGGCCAGACCGGCGACTCGACCATGACCTATCGCCTGGGCATGCAGTTCGATTGGGACAAGAGCTGGCTGCAGAGTGACGTGGGTCGGCTGACCGGTTATTGGAGCGGTGCCTACACTTACTGGGAAGGGGACAAGACCTCCAGTAACCATAGCCTGTCGTTCTCGCCGGTGTTTGTGTACGAATTTGCGGGTCAGAACGTGAAGCCCTACATCGAGGCGGGGATCGGCGTCGCGTTTTTTGACAATACCGAGATCGAAACCAACAAGCTCGGTACGTCGTTCCAGTTCGAAGACCGTGTCGGTTTCGGCCTGCGCTTCAATGGCGGACACGAAGTGGGCATTCGTGCCACTCACTATTCCAACGCCGGCATCTCGTCGGACAACGACGGGGTAGAAAGTTACGCGCTGCACTACACGATGCCGCTGTAACAGCAAAAACCGTGTCAGCGAGCTTGCTCGCGATAGCGGTGACCAGCGCCTGCACTCGCCTGGTCCACCGCTATCGCGAGCAAGCTCGCTCCACAGGGATCCAGTGCGTCAGACCATTCTTTATCGATACGCCGTCGCAATGCCCTGGCGTTCTTCCAGGCACTCCGGCGCGCCCATCTCGAATTCTCTGCAGATCAGCGGGCGCTTTTCGTAGATCGTGCACATCATGCTGTCGCGATCCAGCGCCGCGCACCAGCCGTCATCGAGCCTCAGCATGACCTCCCCACCCCAATCGTCTGTGTCGATGAAACGTTCCGGAACGCCAGTATCGGTGATCAACATCACTTCCAGCTGGCAGCAGCACGCCGCGCATGTCGAGCATGTGACGACCGGCGCAGGCAGTTCAACGAGGGGGATGGTTTTCATGGCGCGCAGTGTAAGGCAACCGGGTCGATCAGGGTTGTCCCTTGATCGGGGATTCGCCAGCGGGCTGGGTGTCCGCGGGAAAATTGTTGGCCGGGGAGGGTAACGGCCAGAGGGTCTTCATGGAGGCGGCGGGTAGGGGCGTTTCGTGGGGGCGTTCGTTCAACTGCGCCAAGATGTAGTTCGCCGTCGCTGGGGCCGACCATCGGGTCGGGATGGGAAGGCTACCGTCGAGACCCATCGCCGGGTCGTCGAATCCTGGGATAACCAGCGTTACGTCGATGCCTTTGCCGGACGGGGCGCCACGAACCGATTCAAACACCTGGCGCAGCGTAGTGCCGTCGCCTGGCGCGTGGGAGGGCGCCAGGTACGTGACGGGGCTGGTAATGCCTACCAGGTGAGGCGTGCCCCCCTGGCGCAATAACGGCAGCGCCACGTCAATGCAAAAACTTGCAACCAACAGATTGCTGCGGATGATGCGTTCGACCAGCGTATGGTCAGCCGGTTGGCCTTCAACGTATTCGGCCGTTCCGGCATTGATGATCACCGTGTCCAACGCGCCCCATTGCTGGGAAATCAATTGGCCGACCTCTCGAGCGATCTGGCTGTTGGTCAATTTGGCCGGTACCGCCAAGACTTGGTCGGGAAAGCGCTGGGAAAGGAGGTTGGACATTTTAGACGAGCCGATAGCCAACTGCGCCCCGGTCTGAAGCAATGCTTCAGCCAGCGAGGCACCCACGCCATCAGCCGCACCGGTTAGCCAATACCTTCGTCCCAATCCTGTTCTCCTATGCAGAAGCCCTAAGTTAGTAAGACTATATAAGGTCCAGCGCGATGTGAATTCCCGATCTGGCCAATTTCATGTCTGATAATCGCGCTTCAGTTTGATTTCATGTCCTGGCGAGACGGCAACCGCTTGAAGGCCGCCAAAGCCCGCATTCTTGATTGCGCCAGATCAACGATCGGTGACGGATAATCCGTTGCGTCAAACAGTTCGCGCTGGGCATCAGGACGGTGGACACGTTGGTTATCCAAATTGTTCAATTCAGGCAGCCAACGCTTGATAAATAGTCCCTCGCGATCAAATTTCTCCGATTGGCTCAGTGGATTGAAGATGCGGAACCAGGGCGCCGAGTCCGTCCCGGTGGAAGCGCTCCATTGCCAGCCGCCATTGTTGGCCGCCAGGTCGCCGTCGATCAGATGGCGCATGAAAAAACGTTCGCCTTCGCGCCAGTCGATCAGCAGATTCTTGGTCAGGAACATGGCCACCACCATCCGCAACCGGTTGTGCATCCAGCCCGTCTCCAGCAGCTGGCGCATGGCCGCATCGATGATCGGCAGGCCGGTGCGCGCCTGTTGCCACGCCGCCAGTTCATCCGGCGCTTGGCGCCACGCCAAGGCCTCGGTCTCCGGGCGAAACGCGCGGTGTCGGGACACGCGTGGATAGCCCACCAATATGTGTTTGTAAAACTCCCGCCAGAGCAATTCATTGATCCAGGTCACTGTTCCTGCATTTCCACTTTCGAATTCACCCTGGTTGGCGTGCAGTGCCGCGTGCAGGCATTGGCGCGGCGATACCACGCCGGCCACCAGGTAGGCCGAAAGCTGGCTGGTGCCAGTCCTGGCCGGGAAGTCCCGCTCAGTCAGGTAGTCGTCGATGTGCTGCTCGACAAACCCATCCAGCCGCCGCCGGGCTTCGCTCTCACCGGCCGGCCACAGGGTTCGCAGCGTTTCGCTGGGTGGCTCGAAACCTTCGACGCACGTCGGCACGGGATCACTGGCTATGGCGGTGGACGCTTGCCGGGCAGGCGTGGGCACCACGCTCGGTAGTGAGAAATGCAAGCGTTGGTAGCACACCTTGCGAAACTGGCTGAATACCTGGAAATAGTTGCCGGTCTTGGTCAGCACGCTGCCGGGCTTGAACAAGAGCTGGTCGAGGTGGCTATGAAACTCGACACCCTCTCCAGCCAGCGCACGAGCGACTTCGGTGTCGCGTCGGGTTTCGTTCAGGCCGTATTCTTCGTTGACGTGCACGGCGTCGATGTTCAGCTCCCGGCACAGTGTCGCCAATACTTCTGGCGCCTGGTCCCATTGGGGCGCTTGGCGGATCAGCAGCGGGATGTTCAGTCCTTCCAACGCCGTGCTCAGCGACGCCAGGTTGCGCAACCAGAAATCGACTTTGCAAGGCGCATCATCGTGGGCGCGCCATTGCCCCGGGCTTGGCAGATATACCGCCACGCAGGGGCCTCGGGCGGCAGCGGTGGCAAGCGCGGTGTTGTCGTGCACGCGCAAATCGCTGCGCAGCCAGATCAATTGCATGGACATACTCTTTAAAGAAGCGCCCGACGATTCAGTTCGGCGTGAGCGCAGAGCGGGTTTTCGGCCCAACTGACGTGGGGCATCGAGACGTCGGTGGATAGCCTGGCGAGATGAATGGACACGGCCGGGCCGGCGATGATGATCGGGCAGTCGACGGCATTCAGTTGCCTAGGCAATTGGGAAAGGTTCAAGGCATTGCTTGAATACAGCAACACGGCGCGGGCCTTGAGCCGTTCGACCGCCAGCGCCAACTCTCCCGCCGGCAAAGGCGCATCGAAGACCTCCACGGGGCAATCGGAGCTGCTGGCGAGCCAGGCCGTCAACCACAGGTGCGGTTCCTGGGACGACAGAGAATGATTGACCATCAGCAACGGCGCGCCATGCACCTGGCGGTTGTTGTGGTAGACCCGGCTGCCGAACTTGCTGCGCAGCCAGGAATAAAAGAACACCTGCTCCAACTGCGCGCCGAACTGCCCTTGCCAACGTGTCTGCAATTCGTCGAGCAAGGGCAGCAGCAACTGTTCGCAAACAGTACTGGGCGGATAAAGCGCCATCGCCTGGTTGACCAGATGATCGACTTGCCGCTCGGCCAGTTGCATCACCGCCAGGGCAAGGGCGTGGCGCTGGCACTGCCAATCATCTTCCAATGGCTCGTCGGGCGGCTGCGGAGTGTCGAGCAACGGCTTGACCTTGCTCACGGCCACGCCGCGATTGATCCAAGTGAGGATGCTCTGGATCCGTTGCACATGTTCAGCGCTGAACAAGCGATGGCCCTTGGGGGTGCGGTGCGGCACGATCAAGCCATAGCGGCGCTCCCAGGCACGCAGCGTGACGGCGTTGACGCCGGTCCGCCGGGACACTTCGCGTATGGGCAGCCAGCCCTGCGCCAGCGCTGTGGCAAAATCAGCGCCGAGGTCTTCGCTGGCGCTGGAGTCGGGTTCGTCGTTCATCAGATGGCGTTTCGCAGGCTGAGGTTTTCCGGGTGGGGTTGCAGGTACGCCTGTTGCGCAAGATATGGATCGGGATGCTGGCGCAGGTGATGCTTGAGTAACGTCAGCGGCACCACCAAGGGCACGATGCCGAGGCGATATTGCTGGATGAGGTGCTGCACTTCCCGCTTGTCATCGGCGCCGATGGCGCGTTTGAGATAGCCGCTCAAATGTTGAAGTACGTTGGCGTGGGTTCGGCGGGTGGCGCATTTCTTCAAGGCCGTCATCAGGGCACTGAAATAACGCGGGCCCAACTCATTGGGATCCGACGTGCCCATGTTGCCCAACAGGTTGCCGAGGGCCTTGTATTGCACCGGATCGTGAGCCATCAGCAAGTATTTGTAGCGCGAGTGGAATTCGATGAGATCACGCCGGGTCAGGTCGCGACGGCGCAGCGGTTGCCAAGCGGCGTAGACGAACACACGCGTGAGGAAGTTCTCACGCAATACCGGGTCGTTGAGGCGACCGTCTTCTTCCACCGGCAGGTCCGGATGCCGCGCACAAAAGGCCTGCGCGTAGATACCACGCCCGCCGCCGTCCTGGGGCACGCTGTTGTGATCGTAGACCTTGACCCGTTCCAGCCCGCACGACGGCGACTTCTGCATGAAGATGTAGCCGCAAATGTCGTTTAGTTCCTCGGCCATTTGCCGACCGTAATCGTCCAGCGGTTGGGTGACATCGAGATCGCGGTTCACGGTGCCGACCGCGTGGGGTTGCTCGGGTTTGCCCACCAGCCGAATCGGTTCCCGGGGAATGCCCAAGCCTATGGCGACCTCAGGGCAAACCGGGACGAAATCGAAAAAGTCATTAAGCGTGCGGCTGCATAGCTGGGATTGCTTGTGCCCGCCATTGAAGCGAACTTCGGCGCCCATCAGGCATGCGCTGATAGCAATCTTGGGTTTGGCGTTCGCTTCGCTGGGCATGAGCTACCTCTGGGATAAAAATCTTGTACATATTTACTTCGCTGTACAATATTTTTAATCATAGGTCCGAATGGACACAAGTCAACCGGCAATGGAATGAACGGGCGATGCCACGGAGGGCGCAGATGGGCTGCTGTCTGTTGCGACAGCAGCGAGGGAGGCAAGGGCGATCTATTGGAGGCTGGCGTGCAACCGGCGCGCGGCGTCCTGGCCGCTGAGCCAAGCCCCTTCGACCCGGCCGGACAGGCACCAATCTCCGCACACGTACAACCCCAGGTCGGCATCGGCCAGCGCGCCCCATTCGTGACTGCTGGCGGGGCGGGCGTACAGCCAGCGGTGGGCTACGCTGAAGCTCGGAGCGGGCATCGCGCTGTGCAGCAGTTCGGCGAAGGCACCGTGCAGGTGTTCGATGACCGCTTCCTTGGACATGTCGATGTGCTGGCGGCTCCAGTCGCTGGTGGCGTGCAGCACCCAAGTGTCGAGCTTGCTATCGCGGCCTGGCTTGCTGCGGTTGCGTGCCAGCCAGTCGAGAGGGCTGTCCTGCACGAAGCAGCCTTCCATGGGCGTATCCAAAGGCTGTTCGAAGGCCAGCGCCACCGCCCAGGTCGGGTCCATTTTCACCCCGGCGGCCACGCCAGCCAGTTTCGGCACCGCGGCCAGTAATGCGGTCGCCTGGGGCGCGGGCGTGGCGATGACCACCTGGCCGAACGGGCCATGGGTGAACCCTTCAGCGTCCTGCAGATGCCAGTGCTCCTGGCCGCGAAACACTTCGGTGATGCGGCAGGAGAACTGCACGGGCAGGTCGCCGAGCAGGGCACGGGTAATCGCGCTCATGCGCGGGGTGCCGACCCAACGGGTCTGTTCGTCCGGTGAAGGGCTCATCTGCCCGTCCTGGAAGTGATAGAGCTGCGGGTTCCATTCCGCTGCCCAGCCGTTGGCTTGCCAGCGCTGCACCTCCGTGACGAAGCGCCGGTCCCGGGCAGTGAAATACTGGGCGCCCATGTCCAGCGCGCCAGCGTCGCTGCGCTTGCTCGACATGCGTCCGCCGCTACCGTGGCTTTTATCGAAAAGTTGGATGACATGCCCGGCCTCCGTCAGGGCCTGGGCGGCGGAGAGTCCGGCGATGCCGGTGCCGATGATTGCGATAGGTACAGTCATGAGGGCCTCGTTTACTTTCTGTACAGACTACGCCGTCGTTTAATCCTGTACAATTTTGGTTTTTGGTATAAGTTTTACCGTTCGCGTTTTGGCAGGTTGTCCTATTGTTAGAAACAGACCTTGGCCGATGTGAAAAAACTCTACCTATAAAAATAGACTAATGGACCGGGTAAAACGCGATGCGAGGAACACCTCATGCACATATTGCTGACCGGCGGTACTGGTTTGATCGGACGTCAGCTCTGCCAGCACTGGTTGGAGCAAGGCCATCGCTTGACGGTATGGAGTCGTCGACCCGAGCAGGTGGCGAAAATCTGCGGGGCGCAGGTGCGCGGCATCGCCGCGCTCGATGAAATTGGCGAGCCGGTGGACGCGGTGGTCAACCTCGCCGGCGCGCCCATCGCTGATCGGCCCTGGAGCCACAAGCGCAAGATCTTGCTGTGGAGCAGCCGCATCACGTTGACCGAGGCTTTGCTTGCATGGCTGGAACGGTGCGAGCAGAAACCGCAGGTGCTGATTTCCGGATCCGCCGTGGGCTGGTATGGCGACGGTGGCGAGCGGGAGCTGACCGAGGAATCAGGGCCGGTCAGCGAGGACTTCGCCAGCCAGCTGTGCATCGCTTGGGAGGAAACGGCGCAGCGGGCCGAGGCCTTGGGCCTGCGCGTGGTCCTGGTTCGAACCGGCCTGGTCCTGTCCGCCGAGGGCGGCTTTTTGTCGCGGTTGCTGCTGCCCTTCAAACTGGCGCTGGGCGGGCGTATCGGCAACGGGAGACAGTGGATGCCATGGATTCATATCGACGATCAAATCGCTCTGATTGATTTTCTTCTGCACCGCAGTGATGCCAGCGGTCCTTATAATGCCTGCGCGCCGAACCCGGTGCGCAACCGCGATTTTGCCAAGGCCCTGGGGCACGTGTTGCATCGCCCGGCCGTGGTGCCGATGCCGGAGCTTGCGCTGAAAGTCGCGTTGGGGGAATTGTCATTGCTGTTGCTGGGCGGCCAGCGCGCCACGCCGGCCCGATTGCAGGCGGCGGGTTTTTCATTCCAGTTCACTGATTTGCCCGCGGCCCTGGAAGATTTATCGGGTCGCCTTTGAAATAGGACGTTGCATGACCGATCACGCGTTGCTTCTGGTGAATCTGGGTTCGCCTGCCTCCACCTCGGTGGCCGATGTGCGCCGCTACCTCAATCAATTCCTGATGGACCCGTACGTGATCGACCTGCCATGGCCGGTCCGGCGGTTGCTGGTGTCGCTGATCCTGATCAAGCGCCCCGAACAGTCTGCCCACGCCTACGCGTCGATCTGGTGGGAAGAGGGCTCACCCCTGGTAGTGCTCAGCCGCCGCTTGCAACAGGCGATGACCGCCCAATGGACGCAGGGGCCCGTAGAGTTGGCGATGCGTTACGGCGAGCCGTCGCTGGAGTCCACCTTGGTGCGCCTGGCGAGCCAGGGCCACAAGAACATCACCCTGGCCCCGTTGTATCCGCAATTTGCCGATAGCACCGTCACCACGGTCATCGAAGAAGCCAAGCGGGTTGTGCGCGAGAAGAAGCTCGACGTGAAATTCTCGATTCTCCAGCCTTTCTACGATCAGCCGGAATACCTCGATGCGCTGGTTGCCACCGCCAAGCCGTACCTGATGCAGGACCATGATCATCTGTTGTTGAGTTTCCATGGCTTGCCCGAGCGGCACCTGACCAAGCTCGACCCCACCGGTTACCACTGCTTCAGGGATGCCGACTGCTGCAAGAACGCGCCGCCTGAAGTCATGGCGACCTGTTACCGCGCCCAGTGCATTCGTACCGCCGAATTGTTCGCCCAGCGCATGGGCCTGGCGCAGGGTAAATGGTCGGTGTCGTTCCAGTCGCGATTGGGCCGTGCCAAGTGGATCGAACCCTACACCGAAGCGCGTCTGGAGGAACTGGCCAAGAGCGGCGTGAAAAAAGTCCTGGTGATGTGCCCGGCGTTCGTGGCCGATTGCATCGAGACGCTCGAGGAAATCGGTGATCGCGGCCGAGAGCAGTTCCGCGAGGCGGGAGGCGAGGAGTTGGTACTGGTGCCTTGTCTCAATGACGATCCGCGCTGGGCGCAGGCCTTGAGTACCCTCTGCGAACGGGCGCCTTTAGCGCTATAAAAATTCTGCGGCCCCTTCGCGAGCTGGCTCGCTCCCACAGTAGATCTCGAGTGGTCACAAAATTTGTGTTCACAACGGATCTCCTGTGGAAGCGAGCCTGCTCGCCAAAGCAATCTGACTGACAGCAATAACCTCAAGCTGAGTCAGACCAGCGGCTCATCCGCCTTCTTCTGCTTCCATCCGTCATTGCCTGGCAAGATCAGGTTCAACGCGATCGCCACCACGGCGCACAGCGCGATGCCCTTGAGGCCGAAGTCGTCCGGGCCCGTGCCGGTGCCGACCAGCACGCCGCCGATGCCGAACACCAGCGTCACCGAAACGATCACCAAATTGCGCGCCTCGCCCAGATCGATCTTGTGACGAATCAGCGTGTTCATGCCCACTGCGGCAATCGAGCCGAACAACAGGCACAGGATCCCACCCATCACAGGCACCGGAATGCTTTGCAGCAGCGCGCCGAACTTGCCGATGAACGCCAGGCTGATGGCAAAGATCGAGGCCCAGGTCATGATCTTCGGGTTGTAGTTCTTGGTCAGCATCACCGCGCCGGTGACTTCGGCGTAAGTGGTGTTGGGCGGGCCGCCGAAGAGGCCGGCTGCGGTGGTGGCGACGCCGTCGCCGAACAACGTGCGATGCAGGCCTGGCTTTTTGAGGTAATCGCGACCGGTCACGCTGCCCACGGCAATGACGCCGCCGATGTGCTCGATGGCCGGTGCCAGCGCGACGGGCACGATGAACAGGATCGCCTGCCAGTTGAACTCCGGTGCGGTGAAGGCGGGCAGGGCGAACCAGGGGGCCGCGGCGATCTTCGCGGTGTCGACGACGCCAAAGAAAAACGCCATGGCGAAGCCCACCAGCACGCCGGAGATGATCGGCACCAGGCGGAAAATGCCCTTGCCGAACACGGCGACAATCAACGTGGTGAGCAACGCCGGCATCGAAATCATCATCGCGGTCTGATAATGAATCAGCTCGGTACCGTCGCCGGCCTTGCCCATGGCCATGTTCGCGGCAATCGGCGCCATCGCCAGGCCGATGGAAATGATCACCGGACCGATCACCACCGGCGGCAGCAGGCGGTCAATGAACCCGGTGCCCTTGATCTTCACCGCCAGGCCCAGAAACGTGTAGACGAAACCGGCCGCCATCACGCCGCCCATGGTCGCCGCCAGGCCGAACTGGCCCTTGGCGAGGATGATCGGTGTGATGAAGGCAAAGCTCGACGCCAGGAACACCGGCACCTGGCGCCCAGTGACGATCTGGAACAGGATCGTCCCCAGGCCCGCCGTGAACAGTGCCACGTTCGGGTCCAGGCCCGTGATCAGCGGCATCAGCACCAGCGCGCCGAAGGCGACGAACAGCATCTGCGCGCCGGACAGCACCTGACGCCAGAGCGGATCGTTGAATTCGTCCTGCATGCTCAGGCGTCCTTCTGCTTGGTGCCGAAGATCTTGTCGCCGGCATCGCCCAGGCCCGGAATGATGTAGCCGTGTTCGTTGAGTTTCTGGTCGATGGAGGCGGTGTAGATGGTCACGTCGGGGTGGGCATCTTCCACGGCCTTGATGCCTTCGGGCGCGGCGACCAGCACCATGGCGCGGATATCGCGGCAACCGGCCTTTTTCAACAGATCGATGGTGGCGACCATCGAGCTGCCGGTGGCGAGCATCGGGTCGATGATCATTGCCAGGCGTTCGTCGATTTCCGGCACCAGTTTTTCCAGGTAGGTGTGGGCTTGCAGGGTCTGCTCGTTGCGGGCCACGCCCACGGCACTGACCTTGGCGCCCGGGATCAAGCTGAGCACGCCTTCGAGCATGCCGATACCGGCGCGCAGGATCGGCACCACGGTAATCTTCTTGCCGGCGATTTTTTCCACTTGCACCGCACCGGCCCAGCCGGCGATCTCGTAGGATTCGAGCGGCAGGTCTTTGGTGGCTTCGTAGGTGAGCAGGGCGCCGACTTCCTGGGCGAGTTCGCGGAAGTTCTTGGTGCTGATGTCTGCGCGGCGCATCAGGCCGAGTTTATGTCTGATCAGCGGATGGCGGATCTCGAGGATGGGCATGGGGAAGGCTCCGGCGGCGGGCAAAAAAACCGGCCTAGATTAATCTATCCGAGGGTGTTGTCCTATAGACAATACAGAACGTTAGTCCACAAATGCTTGATCTGGCCGGGCGGGATGCGTACCTTTGCCCGCTTTTCCGAACTGCCACCCCTGGAGAGCGCACATGTCCGCTGATCTCGAGCATATCCGTCAAGTCATGCGAGAGGCTGACTGCCTGTACACCGAAGCTGAAGTCGAAGCGGCCATCGCCCGTGTCGGTGCGCAAATCAACGATCAATTGGCTGAAAGCAATCCGGTCGTGTTCTGCGTGATGAACGGCGGGCTGATTTTCTCCGGCAAGCTGCTGACCTATCTGAACTTCCCGCTGGAAGCTTCCTACCTGCACGCCACCCGTTATCGCAACGAGACCAGCGGCGGCGACCTGTTCTGGAAAGCCAAGCCGGAAGTCTCGTTCATCGACCGTGACGTGCTGATCATCGACGACATCCTGGATGAAGGGCATACCCTGGGCGCGATCATCGATTTCTGCAAACACGCTGGCGCCCGCGCGGTGCACACCGCCGTGCTGATCGACAAGGACCACGACCGCAAGGCCCGTCCTGACCTGAAGGCCGATTTTGTCGGCCTGCCGTGCATCGACCGCTACATCTTCGGCTACGGCATGGACTATAAAGGCTACTGGCGCAACGCCAATGGCATTTTCGCCGTCAAGGGGATGTAATCGGATGACTTGCCCTGCCTTCCTGGATCAAGCCTTGTTCGATGAGCTGGCCGAGAAGGCCGGGGCCAGTGCGCGTGGGCGCCAACACCACAATTTCCACCAGATGGATGAGCCTTGCCACCGCATGGCGGTGGGTTTGCAGCCCTCGACCTACATCCCGCCGCATCGCCACCTGAGCGCCGACAAGGCTGAAACCTTACTGGTGCTCAAAGGCCGCCTCGGTGTGTTGATCTTCGATGAAACCGGAACCGTGACCGGCAAGCGCATCCTGCAGGCCGGTGGCGATTGCCTCGGTGTCGATCTGCCGGCCGGTGTCTACCATGGCCTGGTGGTACTGGAGGCTGACAGCCTGATGTTCGAATGCAAAGCCGGCCCCTACCGGCCGGTGGGCGACGGCGAACTGGCCCCTTGGGCGCCCCGCGAAGGCGAGCCCGGTGTTGCGCAATACCAGGCCTGGATGCGCGCTCAATTCGACTAATATCGATGGCGATCGCGCTTTTATGAGGCCCGCGCTGATAGCCTGTGCCGCGAATGAATTGTCCGGGTCGCTTATTTTTTCGATGAATGCTAGCGTGCCCGGCCAAGCCTCCGGAGCCTGTCATGAGTGTATCGATCCGCCGCTGCGCCACTTTGCTGTTGCTAACTAGCTTGCCCTTGATGGCCGTGGCCGCGCCGATGCACAGTCAGTTCTTGCCGCCGGATGACCTCGTGGCGCGCCAGGAGCAGCCTGAACAGCAGCAGTTGCTGCAAGTCACCGAATACTCGGTGGTGCTGGGCAACCAGCGCCCTTCCAACCAGCAGCCGATCCCGGTCACCTCACCATTGATGGTGCGCCTCAAAGGCAAACCGTTGAACAAGGGCGCGACCATCAGCCAGGTGATTCTCAATTTCGACGGGGAAAGCAAAAGCCTGAAGAAACCGGCGTACGACGAGGCGAGCAAGACCTTGACCTTGTCTTATCCACAGGCCCAGTACCGGGTGGTCATTGACCTGTTGCGCAATGACACGGTGTACGTGCAATTCCTCAGCTACGCCAACGGCCATATCTGGGCCGATCTGCACACCGGCACCGCACGCCCGCGTTGAGCCGCAACGCCCGCCGGGGGTAAACTGCCCGCCCCGTGAATTGTGCGAGTTGGAGCCGGCAATGCGTAAAGACAAGAAACAAGTGATTGGTGACGAGATTGGCGACGAACAGATCAAGCTGTTCCTCAATTTTGAACCGGTCGATGCTACGTCGCCGTCGCTGCACAAACTGATCAAGGCCTACCGTGGGCTGCGTGTCGACGACTTCGAGCGTTTCCTGGTGTTTTTCGTCGAGGCGGGCTACGACCTCGATGGCAAGGACGAACATGGCAATGATTTCGTTGCGCTGAACAAGGACCAGCGCAACGCCGAGGAATACATCGAGTTGATCAACAAGGCGCGTGGCTGATAGGCCGAGGGCCTGCCTGGCAGGTCAGCGGGAGCAAGCTCCCTCGCCACGAAAAGCTTCAAAAAAAAAGCCCCGCCCTCATGGAGAGCGGGGCTTTTTTTAGCCGACCGAATCAAGCGTAGCTTTGGGTCTCGCTGCTTTCTTCAACCAGTTCCAACGCAATGTTGTTCTGCGCATTGATCTTGCGATACAGCGCGGCATCGGTTTCCAGTACTTTTTCCCGGGCTGGGAAGATTTCCGCGAGCTTGGTGGCCCACTCGCCCTTGGCTTTTTCCGGGAAGCAACGCTCGATCAGTTCCAGCATGATCGAAACGGTGACCGAGGCGCCTGGCGAAGCGCCGAGCAGGGCGGCGAGGGTTCCGTCCTTGGCCGCCACCAGTTCGGTGCCGAATTGCAGTACGCCGCCTTTCTTCGGGTCTTTCTTGATGATCTGCACCCGCTGGCCGGCCACTTCCAGGCGCCAGTCCTCGGCTTTCGCCTCGGGGTAGAAGCGGCGCAGGGATTCCAGGCGCTGCTCCATGGACTGCATCACTTCGCTGATCAGGTACTTGGTCAGGTCCATGTTGTCCCGGGCCACGGCCAGCATCGGGCCGATGTTGCCGGCGCGTACCGACATCGGCAGATCCATCAGCGAGCCGTGCTTGAGGAACTTGGTGGTGAAACCGGCGTAAGGCCCGAACAGCAGGGACTTCTTGCCGTCGACCACGCGGGTGTCCAGGTGCGGCACCGACATCGGTGGCGAGCCCACGGCGGCCTGGCTGTAGACCTTGGCCTGGTGGTGCTTGACCACTTCCGGGTTGTCACAACGCAGCCACTGGCCGCTGACCGGGAAACCACCGAAGCCCTTGCTTTCTTCGATACCCGACGCTTGCAACAGCGGCAACGCGGCGCCACCGGCACCGAGGAAGACGAACTTGGCGTCGACTTCGCGGGTGCTGCCGGAATTGACGTCCTTGATGCTCACGGTCCAGCCGTCACCTTTGCGCTTGAGGCCGGTGACGCGCTTGCAGTATTTGATCTGAGTGTCCGGCGCGCTGCCCAGGTGCTTGAGCAACTGGTTGGTCAAGGCGCCGAAGTTGACGTCGGTCCCGTTCATGACGCGGGTGGCGGCGATGACTTCATCGGCGGGCCGGCCTGGCATCATCAGGGGCATCCACTCGGCCATCTGGTCGCGATCTTCGGTGTATTCCATGTCGGCGAAGGCGTGATGCTGGCTCATCAGTTCGAAGCGCTTCTTCAAGAACTCCACGCCTTTCTCACCCTGTACGAAACTCAGGTGCGGCACCGGGGCAATGAAGGATTTCGACGAGCCGAACGTGCCCTTTTTAGTCAGGTACGTCCAGAACTGCTTCGACACCTCGAACTGGGTGTTGATGTGCACGGCTTTCTTGATGTCGACAGTGCCATCGGCGGCCTGGGGCGTGTAGTTCAGCTCACACAGCCCGGCATGACCGGTACCGGCGTTGTTCCAGGGGTTGGAACTCTCCGCGGCACCCGAGTCCATCAGCTCGACGACTTCCAGGGAAATCGCCGGGTCGAGCTCCTTGAGCAGTACGGCCAGGGTGGCACTCATGATGCCGGCCCCTACCAGAACTACATCAACTGCTTCGTTATGCGCCATTTAACGCGTCTCCAAAATCTGCAGCACCAAATTGTCGGCATAGCGGCCAGGAAGCGGGGCAGGTCAGTTGCGCCCCAGGTATCCATGGCCAGGAATCGCCATGTCCGAATCTTCGCAATTTTTCGCACTCTTGCGGATGCATGCAGCCTGGCCTCTAGAGTCCCATGAACTCATTTAAGCGCAGGGCAAGCAATTCGACTTATGGCCGAGACATCCGTTCGTGCAACCAAATCCGTAGCGGACAGGCTTCAGGCGGCGGTTCTTGAGCGATATCCGGTCCTGTGTCGTTGGGCTGTTCCAGACGCTGATGGTGCTTGTTCAGACGCAAAACTCTTCATTTGCTCGCCACACTCTTGTGAAGTTGTGAAAACCCGTTTTTTCACGCTCTTTTGAAGACGTGAACCTCAAAAAAGGGCTGTCCCAGCCTGGCACCGGGCCCGGTTTGGTTGCCCCCATGCAATACATGACAGGCAAAACGGGCAGACAGCTCAGTGACCGAGCGTAATGACAGCTCTGCAGATTCGCGAAAAGCGGTGATTTGCCAGGGAAACAGCAAGCGCGCCAGCTTCACTCGATCTGTGTGGGCGGCTCTCTGTGGGCGGTGCGGGGTGCCAATACAAGCGCATCAGCGGCGTTGCGAGGCCCGATCAGGAGACGTCCTTATAATCGGGGGGAGATTGTAACGAAGAAACGCGTAGAAATGGTCGTGTTTTATGACTTTTATTAGCCTTGCGGTCAGAAGGCCAACAGCTGGCGGTTACGTACGCGAGTGCGAGGCGGTTGTACCAGGGCACTGGCAGGCAAGGGCTGGTGCAGCCAGTTGAGGCGGATCTCTTCGATTTCCACCCAGCCATCGCCCATGGGCTGCAGGCTGCACTGCTTGAATGCCTGGCAGCGGCCGGTACGGTCCAGCAGGGCGAAGCAACGATGATGCGGGCGCGGGGTAAACAGGGAGATGAGAAAACGCATGGTCAGGTACCGTGTCCGGGGAGCTTGGGGACAGCCTGACAGCCAGCCATGACACCCTGGTGTAAGGACCGTGACAAAGGGGTGACAGGAACCGCCTATCCGGGCCCGTGTCAGACAATTCAGTATTCATCGAAGGCGCTGGTTCGCCGCGATGGCGCACCGCTATACTGCCGGCCTGTCTGTGCCCGATTCTGGAGAGAAGAGCATGTTGCAACGCCTGTTGTTCGGTTTGATCGCAGTGACCAGTCTGACCCTCGTCGGCTGTGCCCACAGCCCGCAACAACTTAACCCGGAGCCCAAGCTCAACGCCCAACTGGCGCCGGTGGGTCGCGGCCAGCCGGTGGTGGTCCGTGTCGTGGACGGTCGTCCGTCGCCGACCCTCGGCACACGTGGTGGCTTGTACCCGGAAACCAGCGTGATCACGGTGCAGGGTGCGCAAATCCTGCCTAAATTGCAGGCCCAGGCCGAGGCGGCCGTGCGTTTGCTGGGCTTCACCCCCACCGCCAATGCAATGAATGCCCCGCAACTGACCGTGACCCTGGCGGAACTGAAATACCAGTCGCCCAAGGAAGGCATGTACGTGACCGAGGCGACGATTGGCGCGACCTTCCGCTCTGACGTGCAGAACGCCAATCGTCGCTACAGCGGTCGTTATGGCGCTTCGCTGGACCAACGCTTCGGCATGGCGCCCAACCAGGACACCAATACCAAGCTGGTCAGCGATGTATTGAGTGATGCCCTGACCCGTCTGTTCAAGGACCCGACCATCGGTCAGGTGTTGGCAGAGTAACGACTGAAGACCCGTATCCCCTGTGGGAGCGAGCTTGCTCGCGATAGCGATGTTTCAGCCACTTCGATGTTGGCTGATCCATCGTCATCGCGAGCAACCTCGCTCCCACAGGGGTTTTTTATGGGCGATAAATTCACGCCGCCTGGGAATAGAGCTCCAGCACGCTGATCCCGGTCAGCAGGTCCGTCTCCGGCAGATCGGCATGTGAATGGCCGCCGAGGGCGCAATACACCAGCCAGTGCCGGTCCTGCACGTTGAAGGACAGGCTGTCGACGAGGTTCTGTTGTTCGTCGCTCGGGCTGATGAGATAGAGGCGATCCTGGTTTTCGGCGTGCAGCATGACGGGTTCCGTGCGGGTTTGGAGGGCGACAGGGTGGCCTATCCATATGACGAAACCGTTACCGATGAAATTAATCCGCAAACACGCTCGCCCAAAAGCACCCAACCTTGCGAGGCATCGTTACCGGTCGGAAAAACCGACGCAGCACGCCAGGCTTTCGGTAGAATCCGCGCCCTGTTCGTAGGTCCCGGGCGCAAGGCGTCCGTTATTCGCTTGAGGTCTGTGATGTCGTTGCAATTGTTTTCGCTGTTCGCTGCCCACCCGGCCAAACTGATCAACCTGCTCGCGCTGCTGTTTGCCTGCCCGGGTGGCTGGGTATTGCATGCAACGCGCCGCCGCGAACAGCGAGCACGCGCCTGCCTCCAAGCGCGCAGTGGCGAAAGCAATGAACGATTCGAAGCCCTGCTGGACCTGGCCACCCAGCGCATGAACCGGTTTTTCTACCGGTTCGGCTTTGCCTGCCTGGGCGTCGCGCTGCTGATGTCCTGGATCAGCACGCAGCTCTGAGCGCAGCAGCTTCAGTGTCGAGGGAGCAAGCCCCCTCGCCATTAAAGTTGCTGGGCAATCACTGCTTTAAAGCGGCAACCCCGCCTTGACCCGATACTGATTACGCACCGGCGTTGCATATTGCAGCACCAGGAATGGCCGCTGTTCCGCCGGGCACGCATCCAACCGACGCTGCCATTCTTCCTGAGCTTTCGCCAGTTCTTCGGCACCGAACACTTCAGCCGCCGTCGGCACCTGCAGCTGCGGGTCGGCATCGGTCCATTGGGCGTAGGCCAGGTAGTGCACGGGAAACAGGCGATAACCGCCGAGAATCTGCCGGTCCATCTCCGCTGCCAACTGCTTGGTGTCCTCGAACAGCTCTGTAATCGGCGCGGAGAAGTTCACGTGGACCCGGCCTTTGTAGCCGGTGATGCCCTTGGCGATGCTGACGTCGTCCTCGCCTGGTGCCTTGGTGTAGGTCCCGGTGGTGGCGCGGATGTAAAGCTCCCGGGCCTTGGCCTGGTCGCACGGATCATATTCGTAGCTGATCGACACCGGCGTGAGGTTCAGCGAGCGGATGACCTCGCCGAACGGCTCGTCCTTGCGGCTCATGTGGAACATCTTGAGGATCGCCGATTCGGTCCGGTCATCGCCGTCCTTGGCTCGGCCCTCGGCCTGGGCGATCCAGATCGAGGCGCAATCGTTGCGGATCGAGTGATTGATGTACGCCGACAGCAACTGGTACGCCGCCATTTTTTCCCGGCGACCGGTGATGGAACGGTGAACGATAAAACTCTTGTTCAAGCGCATCAGGTCGCTGACAAACGGCTTTTGCAGCAGGTTGTCGCCGATGGCGATGCGCGGCGTCGGCAGGCCCGCGTGGTAGACGGCGTAATTGACGAATGCCGGGTCCATCACGATATCGCGGTGGTTGGCGATGAACAGGTACGCGTTGCCGGACTTGAACTGCTCCACCCCCGTGTAGGTCACGCCATCGGTGGCGCGTTCGATGGTGTGGTCGACATAGAACTCCACTTTGTCCTGCAACGTGGCGACCGATGTCACACCGGCGAACTCTCGACGCAGCTTCTGCGCTATAAGGGGTTTGAGCATCCAGCCGAAAGCACCGGCCAGGCGCGGGAAGCGGAAGTGGGTGAGGATATCTAGAAACGCCTTATCGCTGAGCAGCCGTGCCAGCACCGCTGGGACTTCACTGTCGTCGTAAGGTCGGATGGCATCGAATTCGCCCATCATGCTCTCTTGTTGGAAACGGCTAGGGTAAGTAAAGGTTCGATAAATAGCGCCAGGGCACGGCCAGGAAGACAGTCCAGGCAACAATAGCCCTGCAAATAGACCGGCGATTATACGCACAAGTCACTCGGGAGACCGCGATGCTGGAAGCTGCTGAATATGAATGTCCGTATTGTGGAGAAGAGGTCGAGACTTCATTGGATCTTTCCGGTGGCGACCAGACCTATATCGAGGATTGCCAGGTCTGTTGCCGGCCGATCACTTTCGTACTGCAGGTACACGATGAAGAATGGCACCTCGAGGTCTTCAGCGAAAACGAATGAGGGGCGGCCATGCAGCGAATCTACGAATTGGAAAACCTGATGGAAGGCGAATTGCTGCAAGGCATGCTCGCCAGCGAAGGCATCACCGCGCATCTGGTGGGACGTGACCTGGTGGGGGGCGCAGGGGAATTGCCGATGCATGGCTTGCTGGGGCTGGCGGTGGACGATGAACAGGCGCAATACGCCCAGGAACTGATCGCCGCCTACAATGCCGCGCTGCCGGTGCCCGGCGATGAGCCGGACAGTTACCCCGGAACGCTGGTCTGTTAGGCTCTGTACGAAATGTATCCGCACTCACCCATACTGCGTTGAAACGGGGCTCGGAATGCTCATGTACTCCAGTACACTGCGCTTCCTCGCCCCGTTTCGCCTTGTCTGGCCTTCGCGCGAATACATTTCGTACAGACCCTAGGCTGGCCGCCGTTTGATAGGAGAGTCGTGTTACCCCATGTGTGGACGTTATGCCCTGTTTCGCTGGAACCCCGCCTTTGCGGCCTTGCCTGGCTTCCCTGCCGACCAGAAGGCCCAATGGAACATATCGCCCAATGATTCGGTTCTGATGCTGCGGGCTGGCGCCGATGGCCAGCGCGAATTGGCCCGCGTCCGTTGGGGGCTGACGCCGCCGTGGCTGACGGACCTGTCCCGGACCCCGGCCCATGCTCGGGCCGAAACCGTCGCCGAACAGCCGATGTTCCGCGAGGCCCTGCGGTTGCGTCGGTGTCTGCTGCCGGCCAACGGGTTCTACGAATGGCGCGGTGGTTCGCGTAAACGCCCCTATTGGCTGACGCCGGGGGAAGGTTCGTCGCTGTTTTTTGCGGCGATCTGGGAAGCGTATCCGGTGCAGGAACAGGTGTGGTTGAGCACCGCCGTCATCACCCAGCCGGCGGCCGGTCAGCGGCGTCCATTGATTCTGGATGAAGAAGGCCAACGGTTGTGGCTCGACCCCGAGACACCCTTGCATGCCTTGCAAGGGCTGCTGGCGAGCGAGCCTGCGCAACTGCGCGAGCGGGTGCTGGCCAACATGGTCAACGACCCGAAACTCAATGGGCCGGAATGCCTGACGCCGGCTTGAGGTTTGTGATGGCTGTGCAGGCCTCATTGCGAGCTTGCTCGCAATGAGGTGCTTGGGTCAGACCCTGAACTGATTGATCAACCGCCGCTGCTGCTCCGCCAACTTGGTCAGCCCGGCACTGGCCGCGCTCGACTCGTCGGCGCCGCTGGCCACCTCGTTCGCCACTTGGCCGATGTTGATCACGTTGCGGTTGATGTCATCCGCTACGGCGCTTTGCTCCTCGGCGGCGCTGGCGATCTGGGTGTTCATGTCGTTGATGACCGACACCGCCTGGGTAATTGTCTCCAGCGCCTGGGCTGCCTTGGCTGCGTGCTGCACGCTTTCATCGGTGCGGTGCTGGCTGTCTTCCATGACGCGCACCACATCGCGGGTGCCCTGTTGCAATTGCTGGATCATCGACTGGATTTCTTCCGTGGCCTGCTGTGTTTTCTGCGCGAGGTTGCGCACCTCATCGGCGACCACCGCAAAACCTCGACCTTGTTCACCGGCCCGAGCCGCTTCGATGGCCGCGTTGAGGGCCAGCAGGTTGGTCTGCTCGGCGATCCCGCGGATGGCCGTGAGGATCGCGTTGATGTTCTCGCTGTCCTTGGCCAGGGTTTGCACCACGCCCACGGCCTTGCCGATTTCCACGGCCAGCGCGCCAATGGAGGTGGAGGTGTCGCGTACGATCTGCATGCCCTGGCTGGCGGCCTGGTCGGCGTGACTGGCGGCTTGGGCGGCCTGGGTCGCATTGCGGGCCACGTCCTGGGCGGTGGCAGTCATTTCATGCACGGCGGTGGCGACCTGATCGATCTCCGACATCTGCTTGTGCACGCCCTGGTTGGTGCGGATCGCGATGTCGGCGGTGTGCTCCGACGAATCGCTGACACTCTGCACCGAGGTCACCACTTGGGTAATCATCCCCTGCAATTTGCCGAGGAACGTGTTGAAGCCCTTGGCGATGGCGCCCAGTTCATCGGCGCGGTCGCTGGTCAATCGGCGAGTCAGGTCGCCCTCGCCCTGGGCGATGTCATCGAGCATCGCCACCATTTGCTTGAGCGGCCGGGCGATGCCGTGGCCCACCAGCCAGATCACCAGCAGGCCGATGGCGGCAATCGCCAGGCCGACCATGGCCATGCCGAAAATGTCGGTCTCGCGCTGATCGTCGAGGTCCTTCTGCAAGGCTTGCAGATCTGCCATCACCGCGTTCAACGGCAGTTGCATCATCAGCGTCCAGCGAGCGCTGGTCTCGCCGATGCCGAACGGCATGTACACCTCGATGTGACCGTGGGCTTCGTCGACGTCGTAACGCACTTCGCCAGCGCCAAGCTTGGCCAGGTTGTCCAGCTCGTTGGCGTCCAGCAGGTCGCTGGCTTTTTCCCCGAGCTTGCTTGGGTCCTTGGTGAAGGCCACCAGGCGATTGTTGCTGGCGAGCAAGGCCATTTCCCCGGCGCCGTCGTACAGCTTGGCGTCAGCGGCAACGAGCATGTCCTGGATGAAGTTCACCGACAGGTCGGCGCCGACGATGCCCTGGAATTTACCATCGATGAGGATCGGTTCGATGAAGGAGGCCAGCATGGTCATGGTGCTGCCGACGCGGTAGGGCGCCGGGTCGATCACGCAGGCTTTCCTGCTGTCCTGGGAGCACAGGTAGTATTCGCTGGCACGAATGCCGGTGGACAGCAGTTTCTGGTCAGTCACGTCGGCGAGCTTTTCCAGGCCCAAGGTGCCGTCCTGGTTGCGAAACCACCACGGCAGGAAGCGCCCATTGGTTTCCATGCCGAGCACCTGGCTGTTCACATAGTTGGCGTCGTCGTGGTCGATAGCGTTCGGTTCCCAGGCGATGTAGGCACCCAGGACCTTCGGGTTGCGCACCACGGACTCGCGCAACAGGCTGATCATCTGCTCACGGGGCATCTTCAATAACGGGTTGCCGTCCGTGCCGTTCATGCCCATCAGGGCGTTAGTCGTCGCCAGTCCTCGGGCAAGCAACAGCGGTGCTTCAAGCTCGCGTTGGATCAGGCTGGCCTGGGTGCGGGCGAGCGCACTGAGGCGTTGTTCGATGAGTTGCTCGAATTGCGCCTTGGTCCGTTGTTGCACCATTTCCTGGGTACGGGCGCCGGCGAACAATGCGTACAGCACCAGGGCACCAACAACGCTGAGGACGATGGCACCGGCCAGGGCGGCAACGGAAAACTGGATCGATTTGAATTTCATAATGGCTCCGGACCCGGAAATGACGTCTGGTATCTGTATCGGCATTTCCGTGGGCGGGCATGAGGCGCTGTTCGTCGGGTGACTGTATTGGTTAGGTGGGAGTCGTAAAAGGATGAGTGGGACCTGTCCGAAAAAACTGTAATCGCTCGCTGTGTATCTGGCGCCGATACAAATCAAAGCCTAGGATACGCCCACGATTCCATGGAGCTTCTTTTGTATGAACAAGACTTTGATGGTGAGCGCTCTGGGCGCGGCTCTGCTGCTCGCCGGTTGCCAGTCAGTCAACACCACCAGCGGCGGAGCCGTGGGCGTGGAGCGCAAGCAGTACATGTTCAGCATGCTGTCGACCGCCGAGGTCAACCAGATGTATGCCCAGTCCTATCAGAAGACGTTGGGTGAGGCGAGTGCGCAAGGTGCCCTGGACAAGACCAGTAGCGACGCCAAGCGCCTGCAGGTTATCGCTGATCGTTTGATCGCCCAGGCGCCTGTGTTCCGTCCGGATTCGGCGCAGTGGAACTGGGAAGTGAACCTGATCAAGAGTGATGAACTCAACGCCAACTGTGGTCCCGGCGGCAAGATCATGTTCTACACCGGCCTGATCGACAAACTGAAGCTGACCGACGCTGAAATCGCCGCGATCATGGGCCATGAAATCGCTCACGCTTTGCGCGAGCACGGCCGTGAAGCCATGTCCAAGGCTTATGGCATCGAAATGGCCAAGCAGGGTGCCGGTGCGATATTCGGCCTGGGCCAGGATAGCCTGGCGTTGGCCGACACGGTTGCCAACTATGGCATGACCCTGCCTAACAGCCGTGGCAACGAGAACGAAGCCGACCTGATCGGCCTGGAGCTGGCCTCCCGCGCCGGCTACGACCCGAACGCCGCGATCACCTTGTGGAACAAGATGGCCAAGGCTTCGGAAGGGGCACCACCGGAATTCATGAGCACCCACCCGTCCTCGAGCAGCCGGATCGCCTCGTTGCAGGCGGCGATTCCGAAGGTGATGCCGCTTTATCAGCAAGCCAAGAAGTAACCACCGTCATGTGGTGAAGTTTTTTTGTGGCGAGGGAGCAAGCTCCCTCGCCACAACAGCCTCAAACCCACCCACTGCTCTGCATCGCCTTGTACACCGCAACGATCGCCAGGATGAAAAACGCCGAGGCGGCCAGGCGGCGGATGAGGGCCAGGGGCAGTTTCTCGGCGGCAAAGTTGCCAGCCAGTACCACCGGCACGTTGGCAATCAACATGCCCACGGTGGTGCCAATGATCACCAGCCACAGTTCCGGGTATTGCGCGGCGAGCATCACCGTCGCGATCTGGGTCTTGTCACCGATTTCCGCCAGGAAAAACGCGATCAGTGTGGTCAGGAAGGGGCCGAACTTGCGGGCCGTATTCGCCTCTTCATCGTCGAGCTTGTCCGGCACCAGGGTCCAAAGGGCCGTGGCCGCGAAGCTTGCCGCCAATATCCAGTGCAACACCGCATCGGAAAAGAACCCGCTGACCCAGGCTCCTACCGCGCCCGCGGCCGCATGGTTGGCCAGGGTCGCGGCGACGATGCCAGCGATGATCGGCCACGGCTTGCGAAAGCGAGCAGCGAGGATAAGCGCAAGCAGTTGCGTCTTGTCGCCGATTTCGGCCAGTGCAACGATGGCGGTGGGAACAAGGAAAGAGTCCAGCATCAGGTAATTCCTAAGAGGGGCGGGTCGACACGGCTATGACACGTACAGCCTTCCCGCCCCGGGTAAGGTGTGCGTGTCATAGGTCTTGTCAAACCCAGCGACCATCTGCGTGGACGCTTGGGCCGCATACGCCATGGTCTGCTGACCAAGTATGTTGACGTATGCCGGGCGAGCAGGGCGCTCGCGGGAGACTACTCCCCTAGGACGGTGCGGATTCTGCCTAGGCAAATCCGATTGGGCAAGCGCTGTTTCTCAAAACGCTTCAGCCGCGCTTGGCCCGGTAGATGCGAAAGCCTTGGCCCTCGGCCTTGATCGCGCAGGGGCCCAGGTGCTCTTCGATCAGCGGCTGATACTTCAGGAAACTGTTCGCAACCAGGCGCAGTTCACCGCCGTTTTTCAGATGTTTGGCCGCTTTTCGCAACAGGTTTTCGGTCGCGTGGTAGTCGGTGTGTACGCCGACGTGGAACGGCGGGTTGCTCAGAATCGCGTTCAGGCCCATGGGCGCGGCGTCGATCCCGTCACCCGTCAGCACTTTGGCTTCCAGGCCATTGGCGGCCAGCGTCAATCGACTGCTGGCGGCGGCGAAGGCATCCACGTCCAGTAGCGTCACGGTGTTATGGGGATAGCGCCGCTTGACCGCCGCCCCCAGCACGCCGGCGCCGCAGCCGAAGTCCAGCAGGTGGCCGCTGGGCAGCTTGTCAAGATGCTCCAGCAACAGCGCGCTGCCGCGATCAAGGCGGCCGTGACTGAATACTCCCGGCAAACTGATGACCTTGAGCGGGCCCTCGACCAGTGGCAATTCATAGGTTTGCGCGAGGCTTTCCAGCGGCTTGGCTTCAGGGACGTTGGCGACGGTGACCTGCCACAGTTGGCAATGCCGTGCGCTGTCGAGCTTGCGCGGCTTGCCAAAGGGGTTGAGCTGCTTGGAAGCGCCTTCGATGCCGCTGCGCTTTTCCCCCACCAGATACACCTCGCGCCCAGCCAGGCGCGCGGCAACGGCGTTGAGGATGTAGTCGGTCAGGTCCTTGGCCTTGGGCAGGAAGACCACGGCAGCGTCGAACGAAAGTTCGGGTACATTCACGCCAAAATGGCTGCGCCCTGGGAAGCGGGCATCCAGGGCCGCCTGGTCGCCGGCATGCCAGCACCAGCCATGGGCCTCGGGCAAGCGGCCAAGCAGGTCGTCGGCTGGGAGCCCGGCCAGCAGGACCGGACCCTGGAATAACTCGGCCTGACGAAGCAGTACTTCACTGCGCGGATCCATGGTCTGCTCCTTGTTAAAAAGTGCGGCAGTCTATCAATTGACGACTCGTTGCGCTGTACCGCTGAAAAAGCCCCGGGCGTTTTCCGCCAGTTGGCCGACGATCCGTTGCCTGGCCTCGCGGCTGCCCCAGGCGTTGTGCGGCGTGACGATCAGCCGGGGGATATCACCTGCCAGCAGCGGATTGCCCTGGGTCGGCGGCTCAACGCTCAACACGTCGGTGGCCGCCCCGCCCAGGTGACCGCTGCGCAGCGCATCGGCCAGTGCCTGTTCGTCGATGAGGCCACCGCGTGCGGTGTTGACTACGAACGCGCCGGGTTTGAGCGACGCCAGTTCACGCGCGCCAATGAAGTGGCGGGTGTGCTCGTTGAGCGGGCAATGCAAGGTCAAGGCATCCACCGCGGGTAGCAGTTGGTCCAGGGCCACGCGGTCCGCACGGGCGGGCCTTCCTGGAATCTGCCCCAGCAGCACGCGCATGCCGAAGGCTTCGGCCAGCCGTGCGACGGCGCCACCCAGTTCGCCATGGCCGAGCAGCCCGAGGGTCTTGCCCTGCAGTTCGACGATCGGGTAGTCCAGCAGGCAGAACTGCGAAGCCTGTTGCCAGCGACCTTCGCCCACGGCTTTTTGATAGTCGCCCAGGCGCGTCGCCAGGTTCAGTAGCAGCATGATCGTGTGCTGGGCCACCGACGGTGTGCCATAGCCCTGGCAGTTGCTGACGACGATGCCATGGCTGCGGGCAGCGGCGAGGTCGACGTTATTGGTGCCGGTGGCGCTGATCAGGATCAGCTTCAGTTCAGGGTTGGCGGCCATGGCGGCTGCGTCGATCACGACCTTGTTGGTGATCGCCACCGTGGCGCCCTCGAGCCGGCCTGCCACCTCATCCGGGCGGGTGCCGGGAAACAGCTGCAGTTCGGTGAAGCAATCGCGCAATGGAGCCAGCTCCAGGTCGCCAAGGTCCAGTGAAGCGTGATCGAGGAAAACTGCGCGTGCGGTATTGGTCATCAGCTGTACCTGTCATGTAGAAGACTGAAGGCGTAATGTGGCGAGCCTATCAGAAGAGTTGCCGTGGCGAGGGAGCTTGCTCCCGCTGGCCTGCAAGGCAAGGCCCCGATACGCGACGAGCGACTGCTGCGTAGCCGAGCGGGAGCAAGCTCCTCGCCACGGATTTCATTCAACAAAGATTGTCGCCAGGAGCACCACCATGTACCTCGCCGAATTTCTCACTGTCGCCCTGATCCACCTGTTGGCCGTGGCCAGCCCTGGCCCGGACTTCGCCGTGGTGGTCCGCGAAAGCGTGACCCACGGCCGCCGCGCCGGGACCTGGACGGCGTTGGGGGTCGGCACGGCGATTTTCCTGCACGTGGGGTATTCGTTGCTGGGCATCGGCCTGATCGTGTCCCAGTCGATCGTGCTGTTCAACGCCTTGAAGTGGGCCGCCGCCGCTTATCTGCTCTACATCGGCTTCAAGGCCCTGCGCGCCCAGCCGGCCAAGGCGAACCCGGAAAACCTGCACAAGGAGGCAGGTGAGCGCACCGCTCGGGGCGCGTTTACCGCCGGCTTCGTTACCAACGGCCTGAACCCCAAGGCGACGCTGTTCTTCCTGTCCCTGTTTACCGTGGTCATCAATCCCCATACGCCCCTGGCGATCCAGGCCGGCTACGGTGTGTACCTGGCGGTTGCCACGGCGGCCTGGTTCTGCATGGTGGCAATGTTGTTCAGCCAGGCACGGGTGCGTGCCGGTTTTGCCCGCATGGGCCATTGGTTCGACCGGACCATGGGCGCCGTGCTGATCGCCATCGGCGTGAAACTGGCGTTTACCGAGGCCCATTGAACGAGTTGAACGAATCCTGATGATGGCTCAAGGCTAGTGTTTGCGGGCGGATCAAATCATTCCTTCGGCTGATTTGATCCGCGGACAAGCGCTTTAAAGTGCTTACTTTTCCAGCCAAGACCGTGCAGTCAGAAAAGGGATTCCTATGTTGCAGACTCGCGTTATTCCTCCAGCCGAGGGCGTTTACCAATACCCGTTGCTGATCAAGCGGCTGCTGATGTCCGGCGCACGCTATGAGAAAACCCGCGAGATCATCTACCGGGACCAGTTGCGCTACAGCTACCCCACCCTGATCGAGCGCGTCGCACGGCTGGCTGACGTGCTGACCGAGGCCGGGGTTAAAGCCGGGGATACCGTGGCGGTCATGGACTGGGACAGCCATCGGTACCTGGAATGCATGTTCGCGATCCCGATGATCGGCGCGGTGATCCATACCATCAACGTGCGACTGTCGCCGGAACAGATCCTCTACACCATGAACCACGCCGAGGATCGCTTCGTGCTGGTCAACAGCGAGTTCGTCGGCTTGTACCAGGCGATCGCCGGCCAGCTGACAACGGTGAAAAAGACGCTACTGCTGACCGACCAGCCGGACAAGACCGCCGACCTGCCCGACCTCGTGGGCGAGTACGAGCAACTGCTGGCCGGCGCCAGTCCGACCTACGATTTCCAGGATTTCGACGAAAACTCCGTCGCCACCACGTTCTATACCACCGGCACCACGGGCAACCCCAAGGGCGTGTATTTCACCCATCGGCAGCTGGTGCTGCACACCCTGGGTGTGTCGACCATCATGGGCGCCATCGACAGCGTGCGCCTGCTGGGCACCAACGACGTGTACATGCCCATCACCCCCATGTTCCACGTTCACGCCTGGGGCTTGCCGTACGTGGCAACCATGCTCGGCCTCAATCAGGTCTACCCCGGTCGCTACGACCCGGAGTTCCTGGTGGAGCTGTGGCGCAAGGAAAAGGTCACTTTTTCCCACTGCGTGCCGACCATCCTGCAAATGGTCCTCAACGCCAAGGGCGCCCAGGACACCGATTTCGGCGGCTGGAAAATCGTCATCGGCGGCAGCGCCCTGAACCGCAGCCTGTACGAGGCGGCGAAGGCCAAGGGCATCCAGCTCACCGCCGCCTACGGTATGTCCGAAACCGGCCCGTTGGTGTCCTGCGCCCACCTCAACGATGAGTTGATGGCCGGCGGCGAAGACGAGCGCATCACTTATCGGATCAAGGCCGGCGTGCCAGGGCCACTGGTGGAGGCAGCGATCGTCGACGGCGAGGGCCGCTTCCTTCCCGCCGATGGCGAAACCCAGGGCGAATTGGTATTGCGCGCGCCATGGCTCACCGAAGGTTATTTCAACGAACCGCAGAAGGGCGCCGAACTCTGGAGTGGCGGCTGGTTGCACACTGGCGACGTCGCCACGCTCGACGGCATGGGCTTCATCGACATTCGCGACCGCATCAAGGATGTGATCAAGACCGGCGGCGAATGGATCTCGTCCCTGGACCTGGAAGACCTTATCAGTCGGCATGTGGCGGTACGCGAAGTAGCAGTGGTCGGCATTCCCGACCCGCAGTGGGGCGAGCGGCCGTTTGCCTTGCTGGTCGTTCGTGAGGGGCACCAGATCGGGGCTCGCGAGCTCAAGGAGCACCTCAAGCCGTTTGTCGAGCTGGGGCACCTGAGCAAATGGGCGATCCCTAGCCAGATTGCCCTTGTTACGGAAATTCCCAAGACCAGCGTCGGCAAGCTCGACAAGAAACGTATCCGCGTTGACATCACCGAATGGCAGAGCAACAACAGCACCTTCCTTTCGACGCTTTGAGCGTCCTCGCCGTGCCCGAAAAGGGCACGGCAGCCCCACCAAGCAAGCGCTTGTCTTGTTAAATCGGAAATTTCAGCCATCCTTGCCGTGCCGACAAACGTCGGCCTGGCGAAGGACTGTTCCAGAGTGGTCGGGGGCTGCAAATCACACTTTAGAGGGATCAAGCCGTACTACCTGCTGGCTATAGTCCGCTCAAGGCTTTTCGGAATGGGACGCGCGTGCCAGCACGGCGAAGGGTTTCCGGAAACGTCCACTGCCATAACAATAAAACACATGGAGTTGCGTCGATGACCTCAGCAAACAGTTTCTGGCGCCGGGCAAAACTGCCTCTGGCCGTCAGTCTTGCCTCCTCGCTCGCCGGCCCGGCATTCGGCGTCAGCTTCAACATTGGTGAAATCGAAGGCCAGTTCGATTCGTCCCTGTCGGTCGGCGCGAGCTGGTCCACGGCCAAGGCCAACCGCGACCTGATTGGTGCTAACAACGGCGGCAAGGGCCTGTCCCAGACGTCCGATGACGGACACCTGAACTTTAAACGTGGGGAAACGTTTTCGAAGATCTTCAAGGGCATCCACGATCTTGAACTGAAGTACGGCGACACCGGTGTGTTTGTGCGTGGCAAATACTGGTACGACTTTGAGCTCAAGGACGAAAATCGTCTTTTCAAAGACATCAGCGACAGCAACCGCAAGGAAGGCGCCAAGTCTTCCGGCGGTCAGATCCTTGATGCATTCGTCTACCACAATTACGCGATTGCCGATCAACCGGGGTCGGTCCGCCTGGGCAAGCAGGTCGTCAGCTGGGGTGAGAGCACCTTCATCCAGGGCGGTATCAACGCCATCAACCCGGTCGACGTGTCCGCGTTCCGTCGTCCAGGCGCCGAGGTCAAGGAAGGCCTGATCCCGGTCAACATGTTCTATGTGTCCCAGAGCTTGACCGATAACCTGTCGGCTGAAGCCTTCTACCAAATTGAGTGGGATCAGACCGTCGTGGATAACTGCGGGACGTTCTTCTCCCAGCCGGATGTGATTGCCGATGGGTGCTCTGACAATCTGCGGGTGTTGAACAAACGATCCACCATTCCTGGTGCGTTCTTGCCGTTGCTGTCCGCAAACGGCGTAGACATCAACGAAGAAGGTGTGTTGGTGCGCCGTGGACCCGACCGTGATGCCAGGGACACTGGCCAATGGGGCGCTTCCCTGAAGTACATGTTCGAGCCGCTGGACACTGAGTTCGGTGCCTACTTCATGAACTACCACAGCCGCGCACCTATCTTTAGTGCGACCGGTGCGCCACAGTCCGTCTACAACGGTGCGCCATTTCTCGGCCCTCTGGCTCCGCTGGTCATTGCCGGCAACTCTCAATACTTTGTCGAGTACCCGGAAGACATACGCCTTTACGGCTTGAGCTTCTCCACTACTCTGCCCACCGGCACGGCATGGAGCGGTGAACTGAGTTATCGGCCGAATGCACCAGTTCAACTGAGCACCACAGATATCCTGTTTGCCGGGGTTCGTCCGCTGGGCGGTCCCGTGCTGGGCAACGCTTCGCTGCTCACCGGGGTACCGGGCCAGGATCTGCACGGTTATCGCCGTAAGGAAATTACTCAATTCCAGACCACGTTCACTCACTTCCTTGACCAAGTCATGGGCGCCAGCCGTCTCACCCTGGTGGGTGAAGTTGGCGTGACCCACGTGGGCGGCCTGGAAAGCAAGTCCGACCTTCGTTACGGCCGTGATCCAGTGTTCGGCCCAGGACAGCTTCCTGGCGGCGCATGCGACCTGCTCAATACCTCTACCGGAAATGGCGCGGGCTTGCCTGGCAGCACCGGTTTGAATACCAACTGCAACAACGACGGCTTCACCACCGCCACTTCCTGGGGCTACCGCGCTCGTGCCATCTGGGACTACCCGGACGTTTTCGCCGGTGTGAACCTCAAGCCCAACGTGGCCTGGTCCCATGACGTGAAAGGCTACTCGCCAGGCCCTGGCGCCAACTTCGAGGAAGGCCGCAAGGCCGTCAGCCTCGGGCTGGATGCCGAGTACCAGAACACCTATAACGCGAGCCTGGCCTACACCAACTTCTTTGGTGGCGACTTCAGTACCGTGGACGATCGCGACTTCCTGGCGCTCAGCGTCGGCGTGACCTTCTAAGCACCGTATTTCAGGACGACACACTATGAAAATAACAAAGAATCTGTTGCAAGTCGGAGCGCTGGGGTTGTCCCTGCTGGCGGCCAGCGTCATGGCCGCCGTGCCTGCGGCCGAGGCCGATAAGCTGGGCAAGAGCCTGACGCCGATGGGCGCCGAGATGGCGGGTAACGCCGATGGTTCGATTTCGGCCTGGAAACCCATGACCAAGAACGCCGGTAGCGTGGACGGCAAGGGTTTCCTCGCCGATCCGTACGCCAGTGAAAAACCGTTGTTCACGATCACCGCGCAAAACGTCGACCAGTACAAGGACAAACTCGCCCCCGGCCAGTACGCGATGTTCAAGCGCTACCCGGAAACCTTCAAGATGCCGGTCTACACGACCCATCGCGGCGCAACCGTGCCCGATGACGTGTTGGCCTCCATCAAGAAAAACGCCGTGAACACCAAACTGGTGGGCGGCGGCAACGGCCTGGAGAATTTCGAGACGGCCGTGCCGTTCCCGATTCCCCAGAGCGGACTCGAAGTGATCTGGAACCACATCACCCGCTATCGCGGCGGCAGCGTGACCCGCCTGGTGACCCAGGCCACGCCGCAGCCAAACGGTTCGTACAACCTGGTGTACTTCCAGGATCAGTTCGTCTTCCGCGACAAGATCAAGGGCTTCGATCCGGCCAACCCGGGCAACGTGCTGTTCTACTTCAAGCAGCAAGTGACCGCGCCGGCACGCCTGGCGGGTACCGTGCTGCTGGTTCACGAAACCCTCGACCAGGTGAAGGAACCACGCAAGGCCTGGATCTACAACGCCGGCCAACGCCGTGTGCGCCAGGCCCCGCAAGTCGCCTATGACGGCCCGGGTACCGCCGCCGACGGCCTGCGCACCTCCGACAACCTGGACATGTACAACGGCGCGCCGGACCGTTACGACTGGAAGCTTGAAGGCAAGAAAGAGCTGTACATCGCCTCCAACAGCCACAAGATCGATTCGCCGCAACTCAAGTACGCCGACATCCTCAAGGCCGGCCACATCAACCAGGACCTGGCGCGCTATGAACTGCGTCGTGTCTGGCACGTGACCGCGACCCTGAAGGAAGGCCAGCGCCATATCTACGCCAAGCGTGACTTCTATATCGACGAAGACACCTGGCAAGCGGCGGTCATCGACCACTACGATGGTCGCGGCCAACTGTGGCGCGTGGCCGAGGCCCATGCCGAGAACTACTACGACAAGCAAGTGCCGTGGTACGCCCTGGAAACCCTCTACGACCTGCAGTCCGGTCGTTACCTGGCCCTGGGCATGAAGAACGAAGAGAAATCGGCCTACGACTTCGGCTTCACCGCGTCCACCAGCGACTTCACCCCAGCGGCGCTGCGCCAGGAAGGCGTTCGCTAACCGCTTTGCCCGAGGCCGCATCCTCGAAAAAACGCCCCGACTGGTTCGGGGCGTTTTTTTTTGCCAACGCATATCTTTTGTGGCGAGGGAGCTTGCTCCCGCTGGACTGCGAAGCAGTCCCAGATCAAACCTTCCCACGGTATCCGATAAGCCAGGGCGGTCCGTTTTGGGGGGCGCTTCGCAACCCAGCGGGAGCAAGCTGCCTCGCCACAACCGCCATAAACAATCTGTAGTCTTTTTGTAGCCATTTGTAGCACTCCCTTCAATACGTCCTCGTTTACGGCTAGTCTGCGGACATCTGCAACGCCGCCACCCGCATCCCAACAAGAGCCGGCCATGACTGATCTGTCTTCACTCCCGGATTCTTCCCGCGCAGCCTTCGCGGTACAGGAAGGGCGCTTTTATCGCCCCCCTTTGCCCGATGGGCACGTCGTGCGGCCGCGGTTGTGCGAGCGCCTGAGCGCTGGGCTCGGTGGCCGGTTGCTGTTGATGAGCGCCCCGGCGGGGTTCGGCAAGAGCTCGTTGGCGGTGGAGTTTTGCCAGGGTTTGCCGACGCATTGGCACAGCCTCTGGTTGGGGCTCAGTGCCAGGGACAACGATCCGGGGCGTTTCCTGGAGCGGTTGCTTGAAGGGCTCCAGGCGTTTTTCCCCCAGTTGGGCGGCCAGGCGTTGGGCCTGTTGAAGATGCGCCAGCGCCACCAGCCCTTTGCTTTCGAGGAATGGCTGGACGGCCTGCTGGACGAGCTGTCCGGGCATCTATCGCCACGGGCGCCCTTGCTGCTGGTGCTCGATGACTACCATCTTGCCCAGAGCCCGGTGCTGGATCGCTGCTTGCAGTTTTTCCTCAACCACTTGCCCGATGGGTTGCTGGTGCTGGTGACCAGTCGCCAGCGGCCGGACTGGCATCTGGCGCGTTTGCGCCTGTCGCGCCAGTTGCTCGAGCTCAACGAGCAGGACCTGCGCCTGACCCACGACGAAGCGCTGACGCTGCTCCAGCACCACAGCAGTTCACTGCGTGGGGAAGCCTTGGAAAACCTGATCCAGCGCAGCGAAGGCTGGGTCGCCGGGCTGCGTTTCTGGCTGCTGGCTGCTTCCGAGGCCGGCAGCGAGGGGCGATTGCCCCAGGCCCTGCACGGCGGGGAAGGGCTGATCCGTGACTATCTGCTGGAGGAAGTCATCGATTGCCTGCCCGCCGAGGTGCAAGCGTTTCTCTACGACATCGCCCCGCAGGAACGCTTTTGCAGCGAGCTGTGCGATGCGGTGCGCGACGCCCACGACAGCCAGGAAATTCTCCAATACCTGGCGGCCCATCAGGTTTTCCTCGTGCCGCTGGACGAGCACGGGCGCTGGTATCGCTTCCATCACCTGTTTTCCGATCTGTTGCGCAGTCGGCCCAGCGCGCAAGCCATGGTGCCGGGCGCAACGTTGCACCTGCGCGCCTGTCGCTGGTTCAACGTACAAGGCCTGATCGATGAAGCCGTGGAGCAGGCGCTACGCGCCGGGCATCTGGACGTGGCGGCAAACCTGGTGCAAAACCTTTCGGAGGAACAACTGCTGGCCGAACAGAATGTCGGTATGTTGCTGCGCTGGAAAATGGACCTGCCCGACAGCCTGCTCATCAGCACGCCGCGCTTGATCGTGCTCTACAGCTGGGCCTTGGGCCTGGCCTGCCAACTCGATGCCGCGCAGGAGCTGGCCGCTCATTTGAGCCGCTTTCTGCCGGCCCCGTCGGCCACCGCGCATAAATCCATGCTCGCCCAGTGGCTGGCCCTGAGCGGCATCGTCGCCCGTGGCCGTGGCGATCGCCAGGCCACCCTTCGCTATTGCACCGAAGCCCTGGAAAGCCTGCCGCAAAAACGTTACGGACAACGCCTGATGTGCTTGTCCACCTTGTCGAACCTGGCGATTGCCGACGGCGACCTGTGGCGCGCCCGGGCGCTGAACCGCGATTCCCTGGAACTGGCGCAGCGGGTCGGCAACCCCCTCTTCGAGGCTTTGGCCCATTACGATCGCGCCCGGGTGTTGCAGGCCCGAGGGGAAATCCTGAGGGCGCTCGATGAGGTGAAACAGGGCTTGCAGCGCTTGCACGCGCTCTCGCCTCAACGGTTGTATGCGGTGCGCGCGCGACTGGTCCTGTACGAAGGTTTCCTGTTGACGCTGCGCATGCAATCCACGGCCGGGTTGGCGCGGTTGCAGGCAGGCCTCACTGAAGCCCGTACCTGCCGGGATATCAGCGTGTTGATCGGCCATTGCGTGATCGCCCGCGTCGAAGGCCACGCGGGCGAATTTGCCCGAGCCTTTGCCGAACTGGCCGAAGCCGAGCGCCTGATGCATATCTGGGATGTTCCGCCGGTGTACTACCTGGCGATGATCACCCTTGTGAAATGCGAGCTCTGGTTGGCCCAGGGTCGCACTGAACTGGCCGAAGCCTGGCTGGCGCGGCTGGGGCAGACCTATACCGGCGAACGCGCCGCCGCGCCACCGGAATTCCATCCGCAACTGCCGCTGCATGTCGAGCTGCAACAAGCCCTGCTGGAGTCCATCCGCGGCCAGCCGATGCAGGCTGAAGGGCGGCTCGATGCGTTGCTCCAGCACGCCCAGCAAACCGGACGGCAGATGCTCGCCGTGATGGTGCTCAACCAGAAAGTCGCCTTGCTGCTGAGCGTGGGCCGCGAACCCGATGCGCGCGGCACATTGGCCGAGGCTTTCGAAGCCGCCATCGGGGGGGCGCTGCAGCCATTTGAATGGTTGTTCAAGGAGCGTCCCGAATGGTTGCGTGAGCAACTGCTGCAAGCGCCGCACAGCGAGTTGCGTCAACAGTTGCTCGATCGTTTACCGTCGACGGTACTGCCTGTCGAGGCCGCGCCATCGGTGGAGACCCTCAGCAGCCGGGAGCGAGCGGTGCTGCAACTGATCGCCCAGGGATGTTCCAATCAGGAGATCAGCGAGCAACTGTTCATCTCGCTGCACACGGTGAAGACCCACGCCAGCCATATCAATAGCAAGCTCGGCGTCGAGCGCCGCACCCAGGCCGTGGCTCGTGCCAAAGCGTTGGGATTGTTGGGATGACGATGCTGTGAGAAACCTGTGGCGAGGGAGCTTGCTCCCGCTGGGTTGCGAAGCGGACCCCAACATCAAGCGCCGCGGTGTATCAGGCTTTGCATGGGGCTGCTTTATGCCAGCGGGAGCAAGCTCCCTCGCCACAAGCACCTATTGGGTTTGAGCCAAGGAATCACTCGAATGTTGCCGTTGTACAAAACCATCCCATCCCCGGTCGGCGAGCTGATCCTCGTTGCTCGCGACGCCAAGCTGGCAGCCATCCTGTGGGAAAACGAACGGCTCAACCGGGTGCGCCTCGGACCGCTGGAGCTCGACAGCAATCACCCGACCCTCAAGGAGGCCGAGCGCCAGTTGCTTGAATATTTCGCCGGTCAGCGCCGCCAGTTCGAGCTGGCACTGGACTTCGCCGGCACTGACTTCCAGGTGCGGGTCTGGCAGGCGTTGCTGACCATCCCGTTCGGCGAAACCCGCAGTTATCGCGACATCGCCATCCAGATCGGCCAACCGACCGCGACCCGGGCGGTAGGGGCGGCCAACGGCCGCAATCCGATCTCGATCATCGCCCCGTGTCATCGGGTCATCGGTACATCCGGCAGCCTCACCGGTTTCGCCGGCGGCCTCGCCGCCAAACAGTATTTGCTCAGCCTTGAAGGCCAGCAGAGCCTGCAACTGGCATTCTGACCTGGCCCCACCCTCTATGGGAGCGAGCTTGCTCGCGAAAGCGGTCGTTCAGTTGCATAGGCGTTGATGACCTCTGACAGCAATTGATCAGCTCATGGGGTTTTTTGGCGACAGCATGCGCGTTGGCGGCCTGCCATCGGCATTGTGTTGATAGATTCGCGCCGGTTGCCCCTGTTCGTTGAAAAATACCTGGCCGATCCCGGCCGAGTTCCATAACCGTTCCCCGGCCTCGGCGTGTTCCGGGACATGGGGAACGATGCGCATGCTGCGGCGCTTGGTGAACCAGTTCAACGGCGAACGGGGTGAATAGAGCCAGCGGTTCAGGCGGTCGAACCACTCCAGCAACGCCGGCGGAAATTCATTCTTGATGCCGCTGCTGGTGATCTGCCAGACGCGCGGGCCACCCTTGCGATGTGGGATCAATACCTCGTAGACGAACGAATAATGCACGTCGCCGGACAGCACCACGTAGCTGCCCGGTGTGCGCGAGTGTCGGAAGATATTCAGGATCACCTGGGCCGCGCCACGGTGGGCCATCCAGTTTTCCGCGTCCACCAGCAGCGGGTAGCCGCACCAGCTGAACACCCGTTGTACGGTCTCGATCAGCTTGACGCCAAAAATCGGCGCCGGCGAGACGATGATCGCCGAAGGGTGGTCGAGCAATTCTTGTTGCAGTTCGCTCAGGGCCTCCCAATCCAGCAGGCCCGACGGCTGCTTGAGACTGTTCTCGCTGCGCCAACGGCGAGTACGGGTGTCGAGGACCACCAGCGCCGGGGTCGTCGGCAACACGTAATGCCATTGTTGGAAACTGAGCAATCTATCGATCAACGCATCCTGGGGGGCGCTGTCGATGTAGCGGTCCTGGGCGGTTCCGCTCAAGGCCACGGTTTGCTGGATGACCTCACCAAAGGCATCCGGGTTGTTGCCCCAGCCCTGGCAGAGCATGTAGGCGATCAATGCATTGCCGATGATGCGCTTGGAGAAGGGATGACCGTAGGCGGTTTCTTCCCATTGGGCGGACAGGTTCCAGTCGTCCGTGATGTCGTGATCATCGAAGATCATCAGGCAGGACAGGTGAGCAAATACCCGCGCCACGCCGTCCAGCCCGGTCTTGAAGGCCTCGATCCGTTGGTGTTCCAGATCGTAGCGCTGGCGCCGTTCGACGGTCAGTTCCGGCGGTTGCGGATCGATCAGCGTCCACGGCACGGGTGACCACGCCAGCAAATACATCGCCATGACTTCAGCGAAGGTCACCAAGTGATTATCGGCGCTGCTGCTGGTAAAGATCGGCTTGCGTGCCCCGCCGAAAAATCGTTCCCGCAGGGTTTCGTTGCTTTCCAGTGCCGGCAGCAGATCGGCGCGGTGGTAGTAACTGGCCGGGTGTTGGTAAAGCTTGGCGCTGTCTTGCACCACCGCGCCTTCAAGGCACTCTTCAAACAGCCCAAGGCGCTCGATCAAGGCATGGATCGCCCGCAGCATCGGGCCCGCCACATCATCGGCATACACCTGGTCGCCGCTCATCATCAGCAGCGCCGGCCGTTGTTCGGGGGATTGCGCCAACAACCGGTCGACGCAGAGCAATCCGTCGTTGGCGGGGAAATGGGGTTTGCGGCAGGAGCCGTGGACCAGTTGGTCGATGCGCGAATGCACCATGAAACTTGGACACCGTGCATCGTCATACACCAGATGCGGCGCCCATTCGGCGATGCCGGCACCGTCCACCAGCAGGTCATAGTCAATCGCCGCGTCCAGCGGCAGGGCGGTATCGAGTTGCACATCGATCAAATGCACAAACGCGTGGCGGCCCACCGGCACCACCGTGCAATGCAGGGCGTCGAGTTGCAGATCGGCTGCGCCGTCCAGCCGCAAGGTCAACGCCAACGGCCGCGAGCCCACCAGCCACATCACCAGCCGCCGGGGCTCCAGCCGCCGCAGCAGCGGGCCTACAAGGACGGAGGGCAGGGTGCAAGAGGTGTCGGAAGAGGACGGCAACATGCGTGGAAAAGCTCTGCTTTCAAAGGAAAGCGAGGATCATAACGCAATGTGCCCGAGGGCTGTGGAGGCTGCACTGGTGTGGCGAGGGAGCAAGCTCCCTCGCCACAAGACTTAGCTCATGCCCAGCCAGTTCGGCAATGCCAACGAGATCCATGGCACATAAGTAATCAGCACCAGGAACGCCAGCAGGATCATCAGCCACGGCATGGCCGCGCGGATGGTCGCTGTCAACGACATGCCGGTTACCGCCGAGGTGACGAACAGGTTCAGCCCCACCGGCGGTGTGATCAGGCCGATCTCCAGGTTCACCACCATGATGATGCCCAGGTGGATCGGGTCGATGCCCAGTTTCATGGCGATGGGGAACAGGATCGGCGCCAGGATCAGGATGATCGCCGACGGCTCCATGAACGCACCGGCAATCAGCAGCACGATGTTCACCACCAGCAGGAAGGTCACCGGCGTCAGCCCGGCTTCGATCACCCACGCAGTGATCTGCTGCGGCAGTTGCTCGGTGGTCAGCACGTGGGCGAAGAGCATGGCGTTGGCGATGATGAACATCAGCATGATGCTCAACTTGGCCGACTCCAACAGCACCTTGGGCGTTTCGCGGAACGTCAGGTCCTTGTAGACGAACAGTGCGATAAACGCTGAGTAGACCGCCGCCACGGCTGCTGCTTCGGTGGGTGTGAACATCCCCGAATATATCCCGCCGAGGATGATCACCATGAGCAGCAGGCCCCAGCCTGCCTTGCGCGCTGCCGTCAGCCATTCACGCAAGGTTGCCCTGGGCATGGCCGGCAGGTTTTTCTTCACCGCGACAATGTAGATCACCACCATCAAGGCGGTCCCAAGCAGCAGGCCCGGTATCACACCGGCCATGAACAACTTGCCCACCGAGGTTTCGGTCGCGGCGGCGTACACCACCATGACGATCGACGGCGGGATCAAGATGCCCAGGGTGCCCGCGTTACAGACAATACCCGCGCCAAATGCCTGCGGATAACCCGAACGCACCATGCCGGCGATGGCAATGGAACCCACCGCCGCCACCGTCGCGGGGCTGGAGCCGGACAGGGCGGCAAACAGCATGCACGCCAGCACCGCCGCAATCGCCAGGCCGCCACGGATGTGGCCGACGCAGGCGTTGGCAAAGTCGATCAGCCGTCGCGCCACGCCGCCCGTGGTCATGAACGCACCGGCCAGCAGGAAGAACGGAATCGCCAGCAGGGTGTAGTGTTCGCTGGTTTCGAACAGCTTGATCGCCAGGGAACGTACCGAGTCGGGGCTGAAGAAAATGATCGTCAGCGATCCGGCCAGGCCCAGGGAAATCGCGATCGGCACGCCGATAAACATCAGCACGAACAGCGCGAGGAACAGGAAGGCAATGGTCATGGCTTGTCTTCCTCGATATCGGTCAGTTTGATCGCTTCCGCCGCTTCATCGGCCAGGCCCAGTCCGGTCTGACGATTCATCAGGATGCGTACGAGAATTTCCGCAAAGCGGATGAATACCAACGCGAATCCTACGGGCACGATCAGCCCGATATGCCATTGCATGATGCCGAAGTGGCCGAGGTCTTCGGCGCCGATCTCGGCAATCATCAAGGTGTTGATCCACTCGAAACTCGCCACCGCGAGCAACCCGGCATAACCCAGGCAGCACAGGCAGGCGATCACGCCGATGTAGCGTTGCACCGGTTTGCTCGCCAGTTTCACCAGCGCATCGACACCGATGTGCCCGGCGGTGCGCACGCCGTAGGACAGGCCAAAGAAAATCAACCAGCCGAACAGCGCCTTGGTCAAGGAGCTGCTCCAGGTCATGGCCTGGGCCATGCCCATGATGCCGTCGCCGATGGCGAACATGGGCTCGCTGGCGGCCGGCCAGTTGTCGCCAAGGCTATAGAACACCGCATAAAGGTTGTTGAGGACCACGTAGACGAAGGTGACCAACGTCATGGCGGCCAAAAGGAAGGCAATGAAAGCTTCCTCGAAATGTTCCCAAGTGCGCCGAAGGGCGTTCATGGATGGCATCTCCTGCAGGGAGGACGACAGGTCGGCGCTGCCATGACGGCAGCGCCGGCCAACCCATTACTGAGCCTTGTTGGAGGCTTCGGCGGCCTTGATCAGGTCGGCACCGATGTCACCTTCGAACTTCTTCCACACCGGTTTCATCTTCTCGCGCCATTCGTTGCGCTCTTCAGGCGTGAGCGTAATGATCTCGGTGGTCTTGGCGTTGATAATGTTCTGCTTGTCTTTCTGGTTCAGTTGCTCGGCTTCTTTGTTCACGTGCTTGGTAACTTCCACCACGATCTTGTCCAGTTCGGTACGAACGTCTGGGTCCAGGCCGTTCCAGAACTTGGTGTTGGTGATCAGCATGTAGTCGAGCAAGCCGTGGTTGGACTCGGTGATGTACTTCTGAACTTCATGCATTTTCTGGCTGTAGATGTTCGAGTACGGGTTTTCCGCACCGTTGACCACACCGGTCTGCAGGCCTTGGTACACCTCGGCGAAGCTCATCTTGCGCGGGTTGGCGTTCACCGCCTTGAACTGTTCTTCCAGTACGGCCGACGCCTGAACGCGGAACTTCAGGCCACGGGCGTCCTTGGGTTCGCGCAGTGGCTTGTTGGCGGACAGTTGCTTCATGCCGTTGTGCCAATAGGCCAGGCCGGTGATGTTCTTGCTTTCCATGGACTTGAGCAGTTTCTGGCCCTCTGGGCTCAGCTGGAAGCGGTCCACGGCGGAGATGTCATCGAACAGAAAGGGCAGGTCAAACAACTGCACCGTCTTGGTGTACTGCTCGAACTTGGCCAGGGACGGGGCGATCATCTGCACGTCGCCCAACAGCAGGGCTTCCATTTCCTTGCCGTCGCCGAACAGCGAGGAGTTAGGGTACACCTCGACTTTGACTTTGCCCGGCAGGCGTTCTTCCACCAACTTCTTGAACAGCAGCGCGCCCTGGCCCTTTGGCGTTTGTTCAGCCACCACGTGCGAGAACTTGATGACCACCGGATCAGCCGCCATGGCGGTGCTCAGCGCGCTGAGAGCCAGCGTGCAGACGAGTGCTTTCCACATAGGTTTAAACATTGGGGTTTCCTTTTATTTTTAGTTTCGCCCGTGCGGGCTCATTCAAAACACAACGCACGGTGGGACAGTTGCAAGTCTAGGCAGAAATTAGCTTGCCGGGGCATTGTGACATCAAGTGCACGGCTTTACTGCGTCTTGTTGGACGCTTCGGCAGCCTTGATCAGGTCCGGACCGATATCTGCTTCAAACTTCGCCCAAACGGGCTTCATCTTGTCGCGCCACGCGTTGCGCTCGTCCGCCGTGAGGGTGGTGATTTCGGTGGTCTTGGCGGCCAGAACCCGTTCCTTGTCGTGCTGGTTCAGTCGCTGCGCCTCTTTGTTGGCATGGGCGGTTGCCTCGACCACGATCTTGTCCAGTTCGACGCGAATGTCCGCTGGCAAACCGTTCCAGAAATCGGACGTGGTAATGAGCATGTAGTCGAGAATGCCGTGGTCCGTCTCGGTGACGTACTTCTGCACCTCGTTCAGTTTCTGGTTGTAAAAGTTCGAATAGGGGTTCTCCGCGCCATTGACCACACCCGCGCGCAGGGCCTGATACACCACCGAGAAAATCATCGGTTGCCCTTTGGCGCCTACCGCCTTGAACTGCTCCTCCAGCACGGCGGAAGTCTGCACACGAAACACCAGGCCCTGCGCATCGCTGGGCATGCGCAGCGGTTTGTTCGCCGAGAGCTGTTTCATGCCGTTGTGCCAATAGGCCAGGCCAGTGATGTTCTTGCTCTCCATGGACTTGAGCAATTGCTGGCCCTGGGGGCTTTGTTGGAAGCGATCTACCGCCGCGATGTCATCGAACAGAAACGGCAGGTCGAACAGTTGGACTTTGCGGGTGTACTGCTCGAACTTCGCCAGTGACCTGGCAATGATCTGCACGTCTCCCAGCAGCAAGCCTTCCATCTCCTTGTCATCGCCCAACAGCGTGGAGTTGGGGTAAACCTCGACCTTCACCTTGCCCGCCAAGCGTTCTTCCGCCAGTTTCTTGAACATCAGCGCGCCTTGGCCCTTCGGCGTCTGCTCGGCGACTACGTGGGAGAACTTGATGACGATGGGATCGGCTGCCATGGCGGCGCCCGATGCGGTAATGACCAATGTACAGGCGAGCGCTTTCCACAAGGATTTGAGCATGGCGGATCTCTTGAAATTATGTTTATCGTACGGACACCTTCGATGCCCCTGCGAACAGCAAACAATGGCAAGTCTAGGAGATAAAATGCGGGCCGCCGGGCTGTTTTGGCGTGGTGGGTAAAATCGCTTGGCACCTGCCGGGACTGGCCTTCAGAATCAAGCAAGCAGGATGTTCTCAAATACCAGCAAGGACTTCGCTCCATGATCGATTTCAACAACAAAGGTTTCTTCAAGCTCAAGCAAAACGATGAGTACGCCGAACGCGTCACAGCCCTCTTGCTGGACGGCGAACAAGTCATCGACGCCTACAAGTCCATGCGCGATGGGGTGGTCTTTACCAACAAACGCATCATTGCCGTGAACGTGCAGGGCATCACCGGCAGCAAAAAGGACTTCACTTCGCTGCCCTATAAAAACATCGTCGCGTACTCGGTGGAAACCTCCGGCACCTTCGACCTGGATTCTGAACTGGAGATTTACTTTTCGTCCCTGGGCAAGGTGAAGTTCGAATTCACCGGCAAGACCGGTATCGTTGAAATCTCCAAGGTCATCTCCAGGCACCTCTTGGCCTGATCGCAGCAGGCCGGCTGGAACTCAGGGCTCCAGCGACGGCCCCTTCAACTCGATCTGGTTGCCATCCGGATCGCAGCAGTAAATCGATAAGCCCTTACCCTCCGCCCCGAAGCGCATTTGCGCTTTCTCGACCTCCAGGCCGGCTGCGTGTAGATGAGCGAGCAGCGCTGGTTCGTCGAACGGTTCGATGCGCAGGCAGAAATGGTCGACGTTATGGCCGTGTTCGCCGGCTGCTTCGCCACCCTGACGGCCAAGTGGCCCGTCGACGTCCACCAGATCGATCATCGATGCTCCGGCGCCGAGGTGGATCAGTCCCAGATCGTCCCGACGTTTCCTGAGCTCGCAACCCAATACCGATGTGTAGAAGGCGAGGCTGCGTTCGATGTCTTTCACGCGCAAGACGATGTGGTCGATGCGCTCGATGCTGAAGTTCTTCATGTCGGCCTCCGCATGAGTTCTGGCGCCAATGAGTCCAGTCACTGTAGCCAACAATTCCCGCAACGGGCACGGGCTGATTCGTGGCGAGGAAGTGGTTTGTGGTATGACGACTTCTTAAAATGTCATGGTTGTAAAAAGCTGTCTGGACAAGATAAATCTCTTATTTCGTTGATTTGATGGGTTGACAGGTCGGCTAAGGTGTTCAAATAATCGGACATGTTGTATGACCACATACAAATACAAATAACAACACGGTGCCCTCCCTATGAGAATCACAGGCGTTCACGTCGAAATATTTTCCACTCCGTCGCGTCGCGCCCAGGACAGCGCCGGCCACGCTCATCCCGGCGACGAAGTCATGATCAAGATGGCCCTGCTGCGGATCAGCTGTGACGATGGATCGGAGGGTTATGCGTTCGGTACGCCTGAATTGATTCGACCTCACATCATCGAATCCTTCGTGCGCAAGGTGCTGATCGGTCGCGACCCGATGGATCGTGAGCGCATCTGGCAGGACCTGGCGCATTGGCAACGCGGTAGCGCAGGGCAGTTCACCGACCGGGCGCTGGCCCTGGTGGAACAAGCCTTGTGGGATCTGGCCGGGCGCAAGCTGAACCTGCCGGTGCACAAGCTCATCGGCGGTTACCGCGACAAAGTCCTGGCCTACGGCTCGACGATGTGCGGCGATGATCTGCCGGGCGGTCTATCGACGCCGGATGAGTACGGCCAGTTTGCCGAAAAGCTCGTCGAGCGCGGCTACAAGGCAATCAAGCTGCACACCTGGATGCCGCCGATTTCCTTCGCGCCAAATCCGCAAATGGATATCCAGGCCTGCGCCGCCGTGCGCGAAGCGGTTGGCCCGGACATCGCGCTGATGCTCGACGGCTATCACTGGTACAGCCGCATGGACGCGCTGACCATCGGCAAGGCCCTGGAAAAGTTGAATTTCGCCTGGTTCGAAGAGCCGATGATGGAAGACTCCGCCGAGTCCTACGCCTGGCTGGCGGCCAACCTGGATATTCCGGTGCTGGGCCCCGAAAGCATCGCCGGCAAATTCCACAGCCGCGCCAGTTGGGTCACGCACAAATCCTGTGACATCCTGCGCGCCGGCGTGGCCGGCGTCGGCGGCATCGGGCCCTGCCTGAAAGTGGCGCACCTGGCCGAGTCGTTCGGCATGGATTGCGAAGTCCACGGCAACGGCGCGGCGAACCTCGCCGTGGTGGGGGCGATCAGCAATTGTCGTTGGTACGAGCGTGGCCTGCTGCACCCGTTCCTCGATTACGAGCAAGTGCCGGCGCATCTCAACAGCATCGTCGATCCGATGGACGCCGACGGTTATGTGCACCTGTCTGATCGGCCGGGGTTGGGCGAGGACATCAACTTCGCCTATATCGAAGCCAACACATTATCCCGACATTGATGGCGCACTGCGTCCGAGGCTGAATGGCCCGGACGGCAAGTCTATATAAATATAAAAAAGGACTGAACCATGAAATTCTGGCCCAAGCGCCTGTCCAGGCTGCTGTGTGTCATCGTGGCGCTGTGCACAGTGCAGGTGCCCGTCAGCCTGGCCAAAGGCGAAACGCCCGCCGACCAATTGGTGGTGGGCATGAGCATGATCAACCTGCTGTCCCTGGACCCGGCCGCCGCGACGGGCCTGGAGGTTGCCGAGGTCAACGCCAACGTCTACGACATGCTCCTGGAGCAAGACGCGGCGCAGCCGGACACGCTGGTTCCGGCCCTGGCCAAAAGCTGGGAAATCAGCCCGGACCGGATGCGCCTGACGTTTCAATTGCGCGACGACGTACGCTTTCACTCCGGCGCTCCGCTCACTGCGCAGGATGTCGCCTGGTCCTTGCAGCGCGTTGTCATCCTCAACCGCGCCTTGGCTTCGACTTGGAAAGCTTACGGTTTCACAGCCGAAAATGTCGTCAAACTGATGCGGGCAGAAGGGCCGCACACCTTTGTCATGGAGCTGGCGCGCAGCACCGATCCGCTGCTGGTGCTCAATACCTTGGCAACTTCGCCCAGTGCCTTCATCGTCGACCGCTCGGTGGCCTTGCAGCATCAGGTCGGTGACGATCAGGGCGCGGCCTGGCTGGCTACGCATACGGCCGGGTCAGGCGCATTCAAGCTCGACATATGGCGGGCCAACGATGTGATCCTGATGAGTCGCAATGACGACTATTGGCGCGGCGCGCCGAAGTTGCGCCGGGTGATCATGCGCAACATGACCGAGTCACAGGCGTTGCGCCTGATGGTCGAGCGGGGTGACCTGGACGTAGCGCGCGGCATGGCCGCCACCGACATCAAGGCGCTGGGCAAGGTCGACGAGGTGCGCATTCAGAGCATCGCCCGCGGAACGCTGTACTACGTGGCGATGAGCATGCAGCAACCGCTGTTCCAGGACATCCGCGTGCGCCAGGCGATCCGTCTGTTGATCGACTACCAGGGCATCAACGATGTGGTGATGCCGCATTACGGCGTGATCAACCAGCGGCCGATGCAGTTGGGCTTGCCGGCGCGCCTGGAGGATCCGGGTTATCGCCTGGACGTTGCCAAGGCCAAGCGCCTGCTGGCAGAAGCCGGTCACGCCGAAGGCTTCAAGGTGAGCATCCGTTCGCTGACCGACCCGCCGTTCATCAACATCGCCACCAGCCTGCAAGCGACGCTGGCCCAGGCGGGCATCCAGGCGACGATCATCACCGGCACCGGCAACCAGATTTACGGGGCGATGCGCGACCGACAGTTCGACATCCTCGTGGGGCGTGGTGGTGGCGGGGCTGAGCGCCATCCGCATTCGAGCCTGCGCGCTCTGGTGTACAACCCGGACAACCGCACCGAAGCCAAGTTGAGCAACTTCCAGGGCTGGCGCACCTCGTTCTTCAACCCGCAGCTCAACCAGTTGATCGAACAGGCCGAGAGCGAGCGCGACCCCGAGCGCCAGCGGCAAATGTACGCCCAGGTCCAGACCCTCTATGACCAACAGGCCGGGGCAATCATGCCGGTCTCGCAGATGGTCGATGAGGTGGTGATCCACGCTGACGTGCGCAACTACATCGGACACACCGCCGCTACCACGCGCCTTCGGGACGTCTACAAGCAGCGCTGAAATCGACGGCCGCAGGCCAAGGCAGGAATGAATATGTCGACTGCATCCTTTTCAATCTGGACCACCCGGGCCGTTTCGGCGACCCGGCGCGGCGGCTCGGTGGCGGTGACGCTGCTGGGGTTGCTGCTGCTGACTTTCTTTATCGGGCGCGTGATGCCCCTGGACCCGGTGCTGGCCATCGTCGGCCCGGACGCCGACGCTTCGGCGTATGCCCAGGTATATAAAGAGCTCGGCCTGGACAAGCCATTGTGGACCCAGTTCGCTATCTATCTCGGCGATCTGGTTCACGGTGATTTCGGCATGGCGTTGCTGACGGGCAACCCAGTCATCACTGACATCGCCCGAGTATTCCCGGCGACATTGGAACTGGCGACCCTGGCCATTCTGTTCGGCGTGCTGGCGGGCCTGCCGCTGGGTGTCTACGCGGCGACCCATCAGGGCCGTGCCGGTGACCATATCGCACGGCTGATCACACTGTTCGGTTATTCCACGCCGATTTTCTGGATCGGCATGATGGCTTTTTTGGTGTTCTACGCCTGGCTGGGTTGGGCCGGCGGCGTTGGGCGGATCGGCCTGGCCTATGACGGGCTGATCCCCAGTCACACCGGATTGTTGTTGATCGACACGGCTTGGTCCGGCGATTGGGAGGCCTTTCGCAGCGCACTGCGGCACATCCTGCTGCCGGCGGTGATCCTCAGCTTCAACTCGGTCGCCTACATCAGTCGCATGACCCGCAGCTTCATGCTCGAACAGCTGTCCCAGGAGTACATCATCACGGCCCGGGTCAAGGGGCTGTCCCAGCGCAAGATCGTCTGGGGCCATGCCTTCGGCAACATACGTGTGCAGCTGTTGACCATTGTCGCGCTGGCCTACGGCGGGTTGCTCGAAGGCGCGGTGCTGATCGAAACCGTGTTTGCCTGGCCGGGCTTCGGGCAGTACCTGACGAGCAGTCTGTTGCTCGGTGACATGAACGCGGTGATGGCTTGCGTTCTGTTGATCGGCCTCATCTTCGTGACGCTGAACCTGATCAGCGATGCGCTCTACAAGATCTTCGACCCGAGGACTCGCTAATGAACCTGCCCCTTGCTTCCAGCGCAGCCGGCAGTGCCGCGCTGCCTGCTTCGAGTACGGCTGCGCTGGTCGCCAGCGCCACCCGGCTGCTGCGATTTCTGCTGCGCAACCCGATGACGTTCGCCGGCCTGGTCGTCGTCTCGACCCTGATCCTGGTCGCGGCCTTCGCGCCCTGGATCGCCGGTCACGATCCCTTGGCGCAGAACCTTGCTGGCGCATTGCATGCGCCCAGCAGCGAGCACTGGTTCGGCACTGACGAGTACGGTCGCGATGTGTTCGCCCGGCTGGTGTATGGCTCGCGAATCACGCTGTACATCGTCTTGCTGGTGACGGTGATCGTCGGCCCTATCGGCCTGTTGGTCGGCACGGTTTCCGGTTACTTCGGCGGTTGGGTCGACAGCCTGTTCATGCGCATCACTGACATCTTCATCTCGTTCCCCAGCCTGGTGTTGGCGCTGGCTTTCATCGCTGCCCTCGGCCCGGGCCTGGAGCACGCGGTGATCGCCATCGCGCTGACGGCGTGGCCGCCGATAGCCCGATTGGCACGCGCTGAAACCCTGCCGCTGCGCAACGCTGACTTTGTCGTGGCGGTCCAGCTCCAGGGCGCGTCGAGTCCCCGGATCATCCTGCGCCACATCATTCCGATGTGCCTGTCGTCAGTGATCATCCGCCTGACCATGAACATGGCGAGCATCATCCTCACCGCCGCCGCCCTGGGCTTTCTCGGCCTCGGCGCTCAGGCACCCTTGCCGGAGTGGGGGGCGATGATCTCCACCGGGCGGCGCTACATGCTCGAAAGCTGGTGGCTGGTGGCGGCGCCCGGTGCGGCGATCATGCTGGTCAGCCTGGCCTTCAACCTGTTGGGCGACGGCTTGCGCGACGTCCTTGATCCCCGCAGCCAATCCTGAGGAACAAGTCATGACTGAGATAAAACTTGCGGTACAGGATTTGTGCGTGGAGTTTCGCAACGCGGGCAAAACCTCGCTGGCGGTGCGTGATGTGTCGTTCAACCTGGGCCGGGAAAAACTCGCCATTGTCGGCGAATCCGGCTCGGGTAAATCCACCGTCGGCCGCAGCCTTTTGCGTCTGCATCCGCCGACGGCGCGGGTCACCGCCAAGACCCTGCGCTTCGCCGATATCGACTTGCTGAGCGCGAGCGAAAAGCAGATCCAGGCGATTCGCGGCGCGCGCATGTCGATGATCATGCAAGACCCGAAATATTCACTGAACCCGGTGGTGCGCGTTGGCGAGCAAATCGCCGAAGCCTATCTTGCCCATCACAAAGTGCCCCATCGCCAAGCGCGGGAACGGGCCTTGGACATGCTCGCAAAGGTGCACATTCGTGACCCTCGTCGGGTCTATGACCTGCACCCCCACGAAGTCTCTGGCGGCATGGGCCAGCGGATCATGATCGCCATGATGGTCATCACCGATCCCCAGGTGATCATCGCCGACGAACCCACCTCGGCCTTGGACGTATCGGTGCGCCGGCAGGTGCTCAACGTGCTGGAAGAGCTGGTCAGCGAGCGTGACCTTGGACTGATTTTCATCAGCCACGATTTGAACCTGGTACGGCATTTCTGCGACCGCGTGCTGGTGATGTACGCCGGCCGCGTGGTCGAGTCGTTTGCCGCCGCCGACCTGGATAACGCCACCCATCCCTACACCCAAGGCCTGTTGGCCGCATTGCCCAGCCTGGACCATCCGCGCGCCACGCTGCCGGTGTTGCAGCGCGACCCACACTGGTTGAATCCTTGAGGAGCCTGTCATGAGCATGATCGAAATCACCGGCCTGAACCTCAGTTTCGGCACCGGCGCGGCACTGAACGCGGTACTGCACGACGTGGGCCTGAGCGTTGGCGAAGGTGAGGCGTTTGGCCTGGTGGGGGAGTCCGGTTCGGGCAAGACCACCGTGCTGCGTTGCCTGGCCGGACAATACCAGCACTGGACTGGTCAACTGCAAATCGCCGGCAGGGCAGTGACGCGCAAGCTGCCGCTGGACCACTACCGTACCGTGCAGATGGTTTTCCAGGACCCGTACGCCTCGCTGCATCCGCGCTACACCATCGACGCCGCGCTGCAGGAGCCACTGCGTATCCACGGTATCGACGGGCGTGGGCCGAAGGTCAGCGAGATCCTGCGCAAGGTTGGTTTGAACGACAGCTTTCGCTTTCGTTACCCGCATCAATTATCCGGCGGCCAGCGCCAACGCGTGGCGATTGCCCGTGCGCTGATCCTGCGCCCTCGGGTATTGCTGTTGGACGAGCCGACCTCGGCGCTGGATGTCTCGGTGCAGGCGGAAATCCTCAATCTGTTGGCCGATCTGCGTCGTCAGGAAGGGCTGACCTATTTGATGGTCACCCACGACTTGGCGGTCGTTGCGCATTTGTGCGATCGGCTGGCGGTGATGCAGCAGGGCAGGGTAGTGGAGACACTCGACAGTCACTTGCTCGCGAACAATGGCGCCGACCATGAATACACGCGCCTGTTGGTGCAAGCCAGTCGCGATATTCAACGCGTACCTATTGCCGTTTGAAGTAACTGACCCGCTGTACCTGTTTTAAACCGCAGAACACGTTGAACCGCACGTTTCAATGCGCGTACGCGCTCGCCTGCGATTTGGCGTTCAACCCAACTAATGATTTCAACTTACAAGAATAAAAAATATGAAAAAGACCCTCGTAGTTTTGTCGATCGCTTCGTTGTTCACCTCGGTTGTCGCTCAGGCGGATACCGGTTATATCAATGTCCGGCATCAATATGCTGAAAAGACTCGAATGCATGCCGACCGCGCCAAGTTCGGCATCAGGCTGGATAACGGCGTGGGCCTGGAAGGTGAACTCAAATACAAGACGGCCGGTGACCGGAAAGACGTCGCCTTCGACAATACCGTCGGCAGCGGCCATGAATTTACCGTCAACTACCAGCATAAGATCAATGATCGCTGGACGCTGACGCCTTCGTTGGCCCTGGACAGCGATGAGGAGTCCACCACCTACAAGTTGGGCCTGCGCCTGGGTTACCGAGTAACCAAAGAGCTGAGTATCGCCGGTCGCTATCGCTATGATTCAGCCAAGCTGGACCGCGACAAGATTGACCGTGACGTTCCGCACAATGGGCAAGACGACCAGAAGGTCAACCGTTACGATGTTTATGTCAACTACGGTCCTCAAGGACCGTGGGCCTATGAATATCAATTGACTTACTTCGATGCCGACTACATTCGCTATAACGGCGGTACTGACGACTATGAGCAGAATGCCGTGGTTAAATACCAGTGGGATAAACGCTGGGCGCCGTTCTTTGAAGTGGGTGATATCAAAGTCAACTCGGTGGACAGTGATCGACAACTGCGGTTGCGGGTCGGCGTTAAATACAGCTTCTTCTAAGTAGTGAGGCGGCACTGCTCATTCGAGCAATAGTTGAATTGCGTGGCGAGGGAGCTTGCTCCCGCTGGGCTGCGCAGCAGTCCTTCTTTGTGGGCACTTCGCGCCCAAGCGGGAGCAAGCTTCCTTGCCACAGGGGCCTACAAGCATTTAGTCGTTGTAGAACGCCTGGCGTTGTTGGGTTTCACACAGGCGCATGCGGCTGTTGCTCAAATGCAGGTACATGGCCGCCCGCGCCGCATCGACATTGCGACTGGCGATGGCATCGAAGATTTGCTGGTGCTCGGCATTGATCCCCTGCAGGTAGGCGCTGCGATCACTTTGCCCTGAGTAGGCGGAGTTCATCCGGGTGCGCGGGATCAGCTTCGTACCCAGGTGCTTCATGATGTCGATCAGGTAGTAATTGCCGGCCGCCTTGGCGATTTTCAAGTGGAACTGAAAGTCGGCGTTGATGGTGGTGCCGGATTTTTCCGGCCCTTGCAACAACGCATCCAACGCCTGGGCCAGTTCGGCCAGGGCTTCGGGCGTGGCGCGTTCGGCGGCCATGCCGGCGGCCTGCACTTCGAGGCTCAGGCGAAACTCCAGCAAGTTGAGCACGTCGGACAATGTGGCAATCGTCGCTGGCCCGAGGGTAAACCCTTCCGGTGCCGGCATATCCAGAACAAACGTGCCGACGCCATGGCGCGTCTCCACCAACCCCGCCGCCTGCAAACGCGACAATGCCTCGCGCACCACCGAACGGCTGACGCCTTCGGCTTCCATGATGTGCACTTCGGTGGGCAGTTTTTCGCCACATTTCAGGATGCCGTCGCGCATGCGCTGGGCAAAACGGTCGACCAGTGTTTCGGCCAGGCGGCGCGGCTTGTTCAATGGAGATAACGCTTGGTCCGTCATCGGCGTGCTCTAGTGAGATCAGCGGGCATTATAGTGAGTTTTGAGGCAAGGTCGCGGCTATAATGCCGCGATCGTCTGGCTTGATGGATAGGTGCAATGGAGCGTGTCACAACCGATCGACGCCTGAGCATGACTCAGCAACTGGTGGTCGACCTGACGCAGCAGATACTCACGGGCGACCTGCCTGCGGGCAGCAAGTTGCCAACGGAACAGGTGATCATCAAGGAGCGTGGCGTCAGTCGGACTGTTGTCCGTGAAGCCATGTCCCGGCTCCAGGCTGAAGGCTTGGTGGAAACCCGACATGGCATCGGCACGTTTGTGGTGGACACCGCGCGCCCGGGAGATTTCCAGGGCGGCAAACATGTCAAGGGTGGCGCTTATGACGCGCTGGCCGTGATCGAGCTGCGCCTGAGCCTGGAAGTGGAAGCTGCGGGTATCGCTGCGCAACGCGCCACGCCGGATCAGTTGCTAACGATGCGTGAGGCGCTCGATGCGGCGAATGCGCTTGATCCAACGGATGAGGAAAGCGCCCGGGTCGATTTCGAGTTTCATCGGCAGGTCGCCCAGTGCACCGGCAACAGCTTTTTCATCGATGCCATGGCCCATGTGGGCAACACGTTGATCGAGGTAGTGCAACAGGCCGGGCCGTCGGTGACAGGCCAGAACCGGGCACTGGTGGTGCGCGAGCGGGAGCAGATCTACGCGGCGTTGGCGCGGCACGATGCGCAAGCAGCACGGGCTTCGATGCGGTTGCATTTGATCAATATGTTGCAGCGAGTCCGGGGTGTGGTCGAACTGAAGGCGCAATGACCTGCATCACCATCCACTGTGGGAGCGAGCTCGCTCCCACAGGTTGATCGTGGGGTCAAACTTTCGCAGGGTTCTGCTTTTGCGGATCGATCCCATAAAGTGTGATCGCCTCAGCGACTTTTCCCCTTGGGATTTGCCCGTCGTCGGCCAGGGCCTTCAACGCCGCGAGGGCGATGAAGTGACGGTCCACCTCAAAGAATCTGCGCAGCGACTCGCGAGTGTCCGATTGACCGAAACCATCCGTGCCCAGGGCCACGAAGCGGCGCTTGGGTACGAACGGGCGGATCTGGTCGGCGAAAATCTTCATGTAGTCCGTCGCGACCACCACCGGGCCCTGTTTGTCGTGCAGGCAACTTTCCACATAACCGACGCGCGGCGCGTGCTCGGGATGCAGCAGGTTCCAGCGTTCGGCTTCCTGGCCGTCACGGCGCAGTTCGGTCAGGCTGGTCACGCTCCAGACTTCGCTGCTGACAGCAAAATCCTGTTCCAGCAATTGGGCCGCCGCAACGACTTCCTGAAGGATCGAACCGCAACCCATCAGCTGCACATGCTTGCCTTCGACAGGTTTTTCCGACGCCGAGAGGCGGTACATGCCCTTGAGAATGCCTTCCTCGACACCTTCGGGCATCGGTGGGTGGGCGTAGTTTTCGTTCAGTACGGTGATGTAATAGAAGATGTCTTCGTTTTCAGCGTACATCCGCCGCATACCGTCCTGGATGATCACCGCCAGTTCGTAGGCGTAGGTCGGGTCGTAGGATACGCAACACGGGATGGTCGAGGACAGCACGTGACTATGGCCGTCGTCGTGTTGCAGGCCTTCACCCATGAGCGTCGTCCTGCCGGAAGTCGCCCCGAGCAGGAAGCCGCGAGCGCGTGCGTCGCCCGCCGCCCAGGCCAGGTCGCCAACGCGCTGGAAGCCGAACATCGAGTAAAAGATGTAGAACGGCACCGTCATCACGCCATGGGTGCTGTAGGACGTGCTTGCGGCGATCCACGAAGATATCCCGCCGGACTCGTTCAGACCCTCCTGCATGATCTGGCCGTCCCGGGCTTCTTTGTAGTAGCTCAACTGGCCGGCGTCTTGTGGGGTATACAACTGGCCGACATGGGAGTGAATGCCGATCTGGCGGAACAGGCTTTCCATGCCAAAGGTGCGAGATTCGTCCGGCACAATGGGCACGATCAGCTTGCCGATGTTCGGGTCCTTGAGCAGCGTGCCGAGGATGCGCACGAACGCCATGGTGGTGGAAATCGCCCGTTCGCCCGTGCCTTTGAGCTGTGTATCCAGCGCTGATAAGGGTGGCACCTGCAATGGCGCCACGGCGTTGAAACGCGCCGGGATATAGCCGCCCAACTGGGTCCGCCTGGCTTGCAGGTAGAGGGCTTCGACGCTGTCCGTGGCGGGTTTGAGATAAGGCATGTCACCCAACTGGTCGTCGGTGAGCGCCAGTGCGAACCGGTCACGGAACGCCTTGACCGCCTCGTCGCCCATTTTCTTGAGTTGATGATTGATGTTCTGGCCTTCACCCGCTTCGCCCATGCCGAAGCCTTTCACGGTCTTGGCCAGAATGACTGTCGGCCCGCCAGTGTGGCGCATGGCAGCGGCATAGGCGTTGTAGACTTTTTCTGGATCGTGGCCACCGCGAGACAACTTCCAGATGTCGTCGTCGCTCAGGTCGCTGACCAGCTCCAGCAACTGGGGATACTTGCCGAAGAAGTGTTCACGCACATAGGCGCCGTTCTGGGATTTGTAGTTCTGGTAGTCGCCGTCAACGCATTCCATCATCCGTTGGCGCAGCAGGCCGCTCTTGTCCTTTTCCAGCAGGGCATCCCAGCCGCTGCCCCAGATCACCTTGATGACATTCCAGCCGGCCGCCCGGTACAGGCTTTCGAATTCCTGGATCACCTTGCTGTTGCCACGCACCGGACCGTCCAGGCGTTGCAGGTTGCAGTTGACGACAAAAATGATGTTGTCGAGCTTCTCCCGGCCCGCCAGGGAAATGGCCGCCAGCGATTCCGGCTGATCCATTTCACCGTCACCGAGAAACGCCCAGACTTTGCGGCCTTGGTGTTCTTTCAGGCCACGATCTTCAAGGTAGCGCATGAACCGGGCCTGATACGCGGCGGTGATCGGTCCGAGCCCCATGGAGACCGTTGGAAACTGCCAGAAGTCTGGCATCAGCCGTGGATGCGGATAGGACGAAACACCGTCGCGGTCAGTCTCGCGGCGGAAGTTGTCCAGCTGCTCTTCGCTCAGGCGACCTTCCAGATAGGCGCGTCCATAGATGCCGGGTGAAGAATGGCCTTGGATGTACACCATGTCGCCAGCGAATTGCTCGGTGCGGCCACGGAAAAAATGCTCGAAGCCGACGTCATACAAAACGGCCGCCGATGCATAGGACGCGATGTGCCCGCCCACGTTTGAATGTTTGCCGGCGCGCAGCACCATGGCCAGTGCATTCCAACGGATATAGGCGTTGATCCGGCGCTCGACGGCCAGGTCGCCAGGATAGGGCTGCTGGCGGTCGACCGGGATCGTATTGACGTAGGGGGTCGTCACTCGGCCGTAGAAATCGCCGTGGCGGTTGGCGTCGAAATCAAGCATCTGGTCGATCAGGTAGTGAGCGCGAGGGCGCCCTTCGACGCTTGCCACCGACTCAATGGATTCGAGCCATTCGCGAGTCTCTTGTGGATCCTCGTCGAGAAACATGGATTGTTGTGCCATCGTTGTCGTCTCCTGGACAGTGCTGCAGCACCGAGTCGTTTGGTGCCTGACTAAGGGGCGTGGGTGGACGCCAACCTTCTGGAATTTTGTAGTTGCATTTGCAACTACGAGCGAGAACTTATCCTGCCACGCGCTACAATTGCAACTAAATCGATCTCATCAAAAAGGTGCTGCATGTCTTCAAACGAGCCGGACACCTGGTTCAGATTCGTCCGGGCCCACCGCTGCCTGATCCGCGAAATAGAGCGTCGCCTGGCGGCTGAGGGGCTGCCTGCCTATGCTTGGTACGACGCGTTATGGGGCTTGGAAAGTGGCCCTGACGGCGCGCGGCGGATGAGCGAATTGGCCGATGTCATGGCCATCGAACGCTACAATCTCACGCGCCTGGTCGACCGCCTGGAGGCTGAGGGCCTGGTCACCCGCAGCCGCGCCAGCGACGACGGTCGAGGCGCGTACGCGGCCATCACCGAGAGCGGGAAAGCGCTGCGCAAGAAGATGTGGAAGGTCTATGAAGGCGCGGTGGACGAATTGTTCCTGTCGCAGTTCGATGACGACCAGCAACGAGTCTTCAGCGAAGCATTGGAACGTGCGGCCAAAGCGGCGCGCTCCAGTGGGCGAGCGGGATGAGCGATGTGTGGTCATTGCAACAGGTATTGGCTCATCGCCTGCTCGACCAACGCTCGGTCGATAAGCCCATCCTGAGCCAGGGCCTGCAACGACGACACCACGATCCAGTGTTTATCCACCGCTGCGCAAGCGGCACCGATAGAGTCGGCGCCGAGGGCCACGAACCGTGAGCCGATGTGGCTGCCGATCTGCTCGGCGACGTGCTGCGCGTAACCCGTCACCGCGACGACCGGACTGTCCGAGGGGCCCAGGCAGTCGAGCAGATGCGACGATCGTCTTGGCATCCCGGGGTGCATGCGATTCCAACGCTGTGCCTTGTGCGCGTCACGGGCCAAGCGGGTATAGCTGGGGCAGCTCCACAATTCGCTCGCGATGCCCCAGTGGTCGCTCAACATTTGCCCCGCGCTCACCACCGATTGCAACGCCAACCCCGCGCCCAACAAGCGAACCCGAGGGGCGCCAACATTGGTCTCGATTTCGGTCAGCTTGTACATTCCCTTGAGCGCCTGGCTCGCGCTGGCATTGCCGATTGGGGCCAGGAAATCATTGGGCTCATCGTGAAGCGCCATGTAATAAAAACCATCGTTGCCCTCCACGTAAAGGCTCTCCAGAGCGGCCAGGGCAATGGCATGCGCTTCGGCGCCGCTGGCTGGGTCGAATGGCAGGCATTGCGGATTGGCCACCAGCCAGAGCGGCACCCAGGGATGAGCCCCCTTGGGCCAGCGCGAGGGCAGGGTTTCTATGTCGTTGCACAGTATTCCGCGGTTTGCCGATTCGTTTGACAGCGCGCAAAGTTCGGCCGATGTCGCTGAACTGGTCAGGTACAACAGCGGTTTCTCGCTCGCGCGGGCGGCAGGGCTCATGCGCAACGGCCAAGCACTGATGCGGGTGTGATGGCTTTCGGCTTGAGGCTGTATGTTGGCTCGAATCACCCAGATGTTCCGAGCTGTTCCCGGATCTCTTTCGAGGCGGTTGGCAATATCGATCATGGTGTAGAGCGGCGAGCAAAACCCACCTGCGTGCTGATCGGCAAGCGTTCGAATCTTATCGATACAGGCCTGTGCGGCGAGGCGGGTCTCAGGCGTTTTACTGAAGCTGGAAAAGCCGATCATTCCACAATCTCCGTGCGTTCCGTCGTGCTTGCACCTTACTGCACGGATTAATATGATTGCAAATGCAATTAAATTGATACGAAATGGAGTTCCTCATGAGCGCTGCTGTTCCGATCACGCTGTATACGGCCGATACGCCTAACGGACAAAAAATCAGTATTTTCCTGAAGGAGGCAGGGATTGCTTGCGAAATTGTGAAACTCAACCTCTCGGAAGGCCGACAACACTCGCCGGAATTCCTGGCCATCAATCCGAACGGGAAAATCCCCGCCATCGTTGATCACCAAGCGGGCGTTTCGGTTTTTGAATCCGCCGCCATCCTGGATTACCTGTCGCACAAGCATGGTTTTTTGCAACCCGATGCGTCTACCGAACGGCTCGCGGTCCAACAATGGCTGTTCTTCCAGGTCGGGGCCATTGGTCCAATGTTGGGCCAACTGTGGTGGTTCCTGCATGGCAGCACTACACGCAACGAGGAAGCTATAACACGTTATCGCAGAGAGGCCCTGCGCCTTTATGGGGTGGTGGATAAGCAGTTGGCCGAGCGCAGTTACCTGGCGTGCGAGCAATATTCCATTGCCGATATCGCGGCGTTTCCCTGGTTGCGCACCTACGAAGAGTTGGACCTGAATATCACGGCGTTCCCCCATGTGCTGCGCTGGTTGAAAACGATTGAGTCCCGTCCTGCCGTGCAAGCCGGGCTCGCCGAATCCCGGGATATGCCGGTAAGTTGATACACGTTCCATACAGACTCTAAACTGGAGCGAGCCGCCTGATCCGCAAGAGAAGGACGGCTTACCCCAACGGAGGCGAGTCTTGCTTCAATTCGGTCGTCGAGTATGTAGTGGTCATTTGGCTTTACTACGAATTGAGACTTGGATTGAATGCTTTTTTCATCATTCTGCAGCAAGGATCTACTCAAGCAACGAAACCATAAAAAAGGGAGTTTTTATGAGCAATCAAGCTTTGAGAGGGCGGCGCTTCATCAATACCGGGTCTGAATTGGATGAAAGACTCAAGAATACATTCGAGAAGTGCCTGCGGCCGTTGGAAGGTTGTCATTATGCTTACTTTGTCATGTACAAGGGGCGTGAAGTAAAACCGAGGATTTTCTCAAATTATCCGAAACGCTGGCTCGACGTGTATAGGGCTGAGAATTTCCACCTTATCGATCCGGTCATTAAACATGGCATGAAATGCATAGCGCCGTTCTTTTGGCATGAAGCGCTTGAATCCAAGACGTCAGGTCAAGGGCAGGCGGTTTTTGCATCGTCGGAAAAATACCGGATATCGGACGGCTTCACTTTCAACCTGCACGATGCCAATGGCTTGTTTGCTGCACTGAGTATCAGCAATACCGAGCGTCGTCAGGATTTCGAGCAGACCATGACGCGCAGGGCGGCAGAAATCCAGATGACGCTCGTTCAGTTTCAAAGCAGGTTGACTGATTGTTTTTCGTTGAGCGAATTATTCCCGGAGTTGACCGAAGCCGGGCTGTCGGACAGGGAGCTTGGGGTCCTGAAATGGGTCGTCATGGGTAAGGCTTACAGCGAAATCGCCGCTATCCATGCCATCTCCGTGCGCACCGTTAAATTCCATATGGCGAACATCGTGGACAAGCTCTGCGTCTGCAACGCCAAGCAAGCGGTCTACAAGGCTGTCAGCATGGGGCTGGTCTGAACCGACAGCAGGTGCCCTAGCAGGGCAACCCTTGTTTGCAAGCCTGCGCCACGCCGCGGCGCTGCTTCGACTCGATGGTTTGCCTGAGGCTCCGGTCGTTTTCGGGGCGCACTGGCATGTTGAGCAGCAACACCTTTTCGCCGGGTGAAGCTTCGCCAGTATCCAGAACTTCGTAGTGCCAACCCGCCCGCAGAACGATGCGAGACATGGCTTGGCTGACCACCGTTATGATCGAACCCAGGCCCTGCCGGGCGGCATGTTCGTGCATGGCCAACAGCAACATTTCGGTAAGCGGTAGTTGGTTCAAACCCATGGCGCGAGAACGGGTTTTATCCACAAAGAAACGACTGGATTCGGCCATCGAATTGTGTTTTGGAACTTCGCACTTGAAGAAGTTTCGGAATGGACCTTCGACCATGTAAGGGTTCAGCGTATTGATCAGGCGCAAACTAGCCAGCGCTTGCCCCGCACACAGACCGACGAGATAGGTTGCATTGGCATTGTCATATTCGTCAATTTCCCTTCCGTGCTGAATCGTGACGCGCCAGTCAAGCCGGTCCGCAAAAACTTCTTTTCTCAAACCGTACAGGTCACTCAATAGCTCTTCTGAGGCATCGGAATAATTGATGGCATGAAAGCTGACGTTGTCCATGTCCTGCAATGCCCTTGGGTATTTATGCTGAATTATCGTGCGCGCCGAGCATGGCGGCATGAACCAGGAAAAGCAACTGTACCTAGATACAGGAATGCAAATGCCAAGCTGCACCCAAGTACAGTTGTTCGACAATGAAACAATGCTAACTATAGATCAGGGTTTATCTACGGCGCCGTGAGCCGGCCAGCGAGATGAACATACTCAGTACCTATAGGAATAATAATATGAGCGTCTTGACCCGCCTGGATGATAAAGAAGATATCACCCAACATGAAATTTCTGCCTTGAAAACACGCTTCAATCTCGCCGACGCCCATACGCATCAGGACCAAAGCGTCACCCAGCGAGAGATTGTCAGCCGTCTGCCCGAACTCTGGTATCGCGCCCAAGGCCAGAGCCAATATCAGAGCGAGCAGGAATTTATCCAGGCGTTCTTCACGTTCCATGGTCAAGAGCATGCGCTCAAGCGACATGATGAAATCTATCTGGTCTACGCGGCCTCCATTGCGATGCACATCACCGCGACCTATCTGCGCAAACGCAACATGAGCGTGGGTTTGATCGAACCTTGTTTCGACAACTTGCATGACCTGCTCAAGCACATGGAAGTGCCGTTGACTCCACTGGACGAAGCCCTTTTGCAGTCGTCTACGAGTGTCTATGCAAAGCTTCAAGCCGCGGCGGCAAACGTCGATGCGATTTTCCTGGTGGATCCCAACAACCCGACCGGTACCAGCATGTTTGCCGACGGCGCCGACACCTTTGTCGAAGTGGCGCGTTACTGCAAGGATCACCGCAAGTTGTTGATTCTGGATTTTTGCTTCGCCGCGTTTTTCAAAGCTTCAGGGGGTAGCCGCCTCGATGCCTATGCCATTTTGGATGACATCGGTACCGAGTACATCATCATGGAAGACACAGGAAAAACCTGGCCGCTGCAAGACACCAAGTGCGCGACGATCATGTCCAGCCGGGCCATCAACGCTGACATCTACAGCATCGTCACCAGCGTATTGCTGAACGTGTCGCCCTTTATTCTGAATGTCGTGACTCAATACATTCGAGACAGCAACGCTGACGATTTCGAGTCGGTACGTTCGGTACTCGATGTAAACCGCGCGGCCGCCCGAGAACATTTGCACGGCAGTTTCCTGAGTTATTTGACGCCGGCGGTTGAGACCAGTGTTGCCTGGTTCGAAATCCTGCGTGATGGCGTGTCGGCCGATGACTTGCAGGCGTACCTGATGGCCTATGAGGTGTACGTCCTGCCTGGCAAATATTTCTATTGGAGCCAACCGCAGGCAGGGCAGAAATACATCCGCCTGGCATTGGCGCGCAAGCCTGAGGAGTTCGAACAGGCGGTCAGGACCATCGCCCTGGCACTGGAGAACTATCATGGCTGAAGCCTCCATTGCGGTTATGGACGCCACTGTGTTCATGGGTATGCATCATCGCGACCCTGAGGTAAGGGCGCAATCGCTGGGGTTTTTCAGCGCTTTTTATTCACGTCAGGTGCTGATGAGTTTTGGCCAGATTGGCATATGCGATGCCATTATCTGGAAGAAGAGCCGACACCTGCAGGACGTCTATTACCCGTTCATGGACGTACTTCATACGGACATGAACATCCAGCGCCAGGGCTATAGCAATAAAGTCTTGAAGCGCGCCTGCCTGGAGCCCGACTGGGCGCACTTGAGTGTGGAAAAGAAGATGCTGGTCGCCCATGTGGTCGAGCATCAACAACCGTTCTACACCCATGACGATTCGCTTCGCGATCTGACGTTGCTCAAGCCCTACCTGAAGACGTTTCCCATGGCGTCCTCGCAGTCCGTGTTTCCTGAAAAGCTACAGGGCCTGTACGAGCAGTCGTTGCAGATGACCATCGGACAAGAGGACTTCCAGCATGTCGACTAAGCACATCTACGTACCGTTGATCACGCCTCTTGATGATCAGTCGCGCGTCTGCGAAGCGAGCGTGCGTCGCTTGCTTCATTGTTCACGGCCGTTTGTCGATGGATACATTCCTTGCCTGACTTCCGGCGAGGGCTGGCGGCTGGGTCGGCGGGAGTGGCAGCGCATGCTGGAGCTGACGCTGGCCCACGCACAGGACAAGGCGGTAATAGCCGGTATAGAACGCGCGACGACGGCTGAAGTCGTCGAGTACGCATTGTTGGCGCAAAAGCTTGGGGCCCAGGCGGTCATGTTCACATCGCCTTTTGCTTCAGGCACAAGCCAACAAGACATGATCGAGCATTACCGGGCGGTCCATGATGCGACGTCGCTGGATATCTTCATTTATAACGAGTCAGCGTTATCCGGTAACGAGAAAAGCTTCGAGACCTTGTTCTCGATCGCCCAACTACCGAGAGTCATCGGTATCAAGGACTCACCCTCCCAGCCGCGTGTGCAAAGCGAGATCGAGCGCCTGCGCAACGAGGGGCTCGATTACCTCATTGGCTGGGAAATGCTGCTTGCGCGGGAGCTCGAGTCCGACGGTAATGTGGTGTCCTTGGCCAATCTGGAACCCGGAGTCTGTCGACTGGCAATTGGCGCCCGGCAAACTTCAATCGGTGAACTAGTGGAAGAGCTCAATGAGCGCTTTGAACTAGGCGCCGACGATTGGTACGCCCAGGTCAAGAAAGAACTCAAGGCCCGCGGCATCATCAGCACTGACCGTGTGTTCGCAGAGCAGGAGGCCATGGCATGAGCGACTTGCAGAAAGAACTATTCCTGGCGAATCGGTCATGCATCAAACAGCTCAAACCGTTGGAAAACCATATCCTGGCTTTCGAGCGTGAGTGGATCGAGTCGACTATCCAGAAGACGCGAACCGCCAACCCACCGACCAACCTCGCTGCATTGCGCAAGCAACTGGCTGAACTGGTGGAAATGGAGCGCAGCGTGATCCCGCCCAGCGCAGCCTATGTAAGCGAGCATATGAGCCTCGACGAGTTCAGGATCCTGGTGCAGGAGTTCGCGTTGGATGGTTTGACCGAGGCACAAGTGTTTTATCACCTTATGCCCCGGCTCAGCCTGGCGGCGCAGATGCCGATGTTGCGCATGATGATCGACGAGTTCGGGTCCGGTAACCTGAAGCGCTCCCATACGACGCTGTACATTGATCTGCTTAATGAGTTGGGAATGCCTACCGACCTGGACTTCTACATCGACGTTAACGCCCCGGCTGGTTTCTCGTTTCCCAACATGTTCTGTTGGTTGACGATGAGGGCGGATGATCCGTCGTATTTCGCGGGGGTGATTACTTACTTCGAAACCGTCGTACCGTTCTTTTTTGAATGCTACACGTCCATCTGCTCGCGTTTGCAGATCAAGGCCCATACCTACTATTCCGAGCATGTTCACATCGATGTCTTCCATGCGATTGAAGGCCAGCGCCTGCTCAAGGCAATGGACGTGGCGAGGGACCTGGATCCTGTCAAAGCGTGGAAAGGCATCTGCATGGGACGGGACATCACCAACGCCGCCTTCGATGCCGCTGTCGAAAAGGCGAGGCGGCAGAAGTACTTCGATAAGGAGCGCATGTGTGAGCGAGCCATCTGAATTCTATCGCCCAGGCACGTTCGCCATCGTCATTGACGACCAGCACTTTGAAGTGCCGCACACATGCCCGCATCGCGCTGGATGGCTGGAACATGGAGTGATCAATGAGCAGCGGAAAAGCATCACCTGCCCGTTGCACTTTTCGGTGTTCAGCCTGGAAACGGGCGAGCAATTAAGTGGGCCGCCTTGCGGGCGTCTTGAGGTGAAGCGCGTGAGTTAGCGCGAACCTTGACGATGCGGTATTACAGTGAGCCGGCGCGTCCTTTGAGGATGCGGCGGTCTCACTCACTCAATGCCTCGCCCGTTATCTTCTCAAGGACGAAGACGCTGGCCGGACCGCCCGCGCCGCGTAGCGCCCAGGTGAGGCGCTGACCGGGTGTCCTTTCCACGGGCTCACCAGCAGCGGGTGTTCATTCGCAATAGATGTGCTTCACTTTTCTTTTTTTGTCGATCACCACAGTGAGGCGAGATTTATCCGGATGCTTGGCCCGTTCCGAGTGGGTGATCCGCACGCGCTTCACATCCAGTTTTTCCTTGTACTGGGCTTTGGACAAGGCTTTTTGAGCTATACCTCCAGGTTCCAGAATCATCGCCAGCCCGACTTTCTGAATATTGCAGTCCTCGGTCGCCAGCGCCGGGAAACAGGTGCCGGCCAATGTAATAGGCAGGATAAGTGGGAGCGCTCTGATGCAGCTTATCGTTGTATTCACCCTAGGCTCCTGCTCGCGAACCTGTAGCAGGTTAAGAGCCAACGCCGCTGCGCAACTACTGTCAGAGTCGACAGTAGCCAATATCAAATTGAAATATCGAAGCTGTGACTTGCTGCATATCGTATTAAGCGCTCCATGCACAACCCATCGGCACCCAAGGACCTCGCGCCATGAAAGAACAACAACAAACCTTGCTGCAAACCCTGCGGGCCCGTTTTGAACAGAACCCCGACCGCCATCCAAACATCCCATGGGCCGACGTCCAGACGCGGCTCGACAACAACCCCAGCGCCCTTGAAACGCTCCAAGCCATGGAAGCCACCGGCGGCGAGCCCGACGTGATTGGCCTGGACGCGAAGACAGGCTCTATCACCTTTTGCGATTGCGTAAAGGAAAGCCCGACCGGCCGCCGCAGCCTCTGCTACGACCGTGCGGCCCTGGATGCGCGCAAGGAGAACAAACCCAAAGGCAGTGCCCTGGAATTGGCCGAAGCGATGGGCGTGAGCCTGTTGACCGAAGAGCAATACCGGGCATTACAAGCGCTGGGTGAGTTTGATGCCAAGACGTCCAGTTGGTTGGCAACACCTTCGGAAATCCGGGCGCTGGGTGGGGCGTTGTTTGGCGATTTTCGTTATGGCCGGGTGTTCGTTTACCACAATGGGGTGCAGTCGTATTACGCGGCGCGTGGGTTTCGTGGGGTGCTGCAGGTTTAAGACAAACCCGTGGCGAAATCGCCTCACTGAAAAGTCAGAACCTCACATCCTTTGGCCTCAAGGATCTGCGCGAAGCCCGGCAACCGCGCCACAAAATCCGTCTCGAACGCCAGATACCGTTCCTGCGCCGGCACGTAACGAATCTCAGGCTTGACGCGCGGGATATCCTTGGTCGAGAGCTTCACTACCTCATTGCTGCGTTGATTCCAAAACCATGCCAGGGTCTGGGTGCCGAAGGTGTTGGCGCGATAACGCCACACCCACCAATCACCATGCCCACGGGACACATGAAGCTGTCCATGGAACGTGCGCAGCGTGATCACCTGCTTGGGCTGGGTGACCAGCAGGCGGGTGTCCTGGCGCAGCTCGCTGCCGAAGCCGTCCAACGTCGCCTTCGCCTTGGCACCGGTGATGAAATTGAAGCGCCACGCCAACAGCACCGTCTCTTGATAACCCGAGTGCTCGACGTTCGGCCGCGCGCCTTCGCTGAACAGCAAAATCTCGTCACCGCCCAGGTACGCGGTCGATGCGCGCAGCTTATAAGCCTCGGCGGGCATTGGCTTGGCGGCGACGGCCTGGTGCGGCGGGTCCTGGTTCCAGACCCAGCAGCGCTTGCCGTTGTGTTGCATGAACAGCAATCGGCGCGGGCCGACGGGCAGGATGGTCAGCTCATCCGAGTCCTCGAAAATCACCTCGCTGCTGTCCGCCGTGGTCCGCCAGATCCTCGTCAGGTGCTTGGGCTCGTAAATGCGCTGGCGCTCGAAAATCGTGTCGTCTGCCACAACGCAGGGTTCTTCGAATGCCTGCCACTCCTGGCCGGCAGGTCCGAAGTCCTCGATGGTATCGCCCCGGCGAATCTCATATTTGAACCGATCATCCGCGCTGTAATCGCCGCGTTTGACCTGGCGTCGCCACAGGCTGCGCTGGGCGTTGGCGTCGATCAGCCGCAGGTCCCCGCCATCCACCTCATCGGTGCGTTGTTCGAGCATGTCCAGCTCGACAGGCGGCCACTGGTTGTAGTCGATCAAAAAGCACAACCACCGGTCTTCGTCCTGCTCGGTGATGGCAGCCCAGCCATTGCGGTAGTTGTATTCATGCACGTGAGTGGGGCCGGGGTAGTCATGGACTTCCTGCAGCCAGTTCACCTTGCCGCGCTTGGTCTTGGCCGGTTTGTGTTCGGTCACCATGGGCTTGGGCGGCTCGATCAATCTCGGCGTGAATCTGGGTTCGCCACGTGGGCTTTGCCAATGCTGGGCAAACGCCTCGCGTTGGTCGGAGGGGAAAATAACCGGCCGATAATCATCGCCGCCGGCGTCCAGGTTCCACAGGTCGTAACCCTGGTGCGACAACAGCGCCGCCAGCGCCTCGAAGCAGACCTCGGGCATCTCGTTGGAAAGCTCATCCAATAACGTCTCGAACCCCGGGCCCGCAAACACCCCGATGTCGGGGTAGTAATGCTGCAGCAGCCCAAGCAAGTCGCTGCCGGGTGTTTTCCAATCGATATGAACCAACGGATCAAAGGGCGATGGCGTCACGGCTGTCCTCCCGGTGAATTCTCTGCGCCGATCTTAGGCAAATCGATAACCCGTGGCGAGGGCGCAAGGTCCCTCGCCACGGTGTTACAGCAAGCCCCTTTCAAAGCTCTGGAAACTCATCCAGATAACACACCGGTGAGCTCGACTCCGTGCGTTTCTCCACCTCATCCTCCAACCACTGCGCCAGCACCACCGCGTTATTTTCATCCGTCGATTTGGCCGCATACACCAGGGTAAGCCTTCCATCCCGCGCAAGGTCCACCAGCTTCCACCAATGCTCCGGCCGCGCCGCCAATTCCTTGCGATACGCCTCGCGGAACTGCTCGAACGAAACCGCGCCCGCCTTGAACGCCTTGCGCAATGGGTGGGAAGGCCCGAGCTGCGGCAGCCACTCGGCGATCGCCAAGGCATCCTTGGGGCAGTTACGCGGCCACAAGCGGTCGACCAGCACCCGCACGCCATCCTCGGCGGTAGCGGTTTCGTAGGCGCGTTTGCATCGGATCATCAGGGCCCGCCTGTGGAAACTGGACCGACTGAGCATAGGTCGCCGACGAGGAGGTGACCAGCGAGCCACCCATCGGAAAATTGGAATTCCATCCCCTCATTCAAAAGCCATGGGCGCTCAAGCAAAGGCACTGCCCCCAGCGCGGCGGACATGATGGGCGCAGCACTGTGGGATTTTTCGAGCCGCAATCCGCCCCGGATTCGGTTTCTCCGTTTGATTTGTCGACAGGAACCGTCGGGTCGTCTTGGCGTGACCCGCTGTATCAGGAATGAGTGAACACAATGAATAGAAGTTACCGAGTCGTCTGGAATGTCGTGATGGGCGCATGGCAGGTGGCATCCGAGTTGGTCAAAAGCCAGGGCAAGGACAAAAGCCGTCAATCCCTCAACCTCAGGCTGAGCCTCGTCATGGGCGTGGGCGGCAGTGTATTCGCCTCGTTTGCCACGGCGGGGCCTTTGCCGTCCGGCGGCAATATCGTGGCGGGTAACGGCAGCATCCACCAGGGCGGCACGGGCATGGTCATTCATCAGGGCAGCGACAAGCTTGCGATTGACTGGCAGAGCTTCTCCATCGGCAAGGGCAACACCGTCCAGTTCGTCCAGCCTGGCGCGAATTCTGTCGCATTGAACCGGGTATTAGGCTCGGATGTGTCGGTGATCCAGGGCGCGCTGAAAGCCAACGGCCAGGTGTTCCTTGTCAACCCCAACGGCGTATTGTTCACCCCCGGCGCGCAAGTGGATGTGGGCGGTCTGGTGGCCTCCACGCTTAATCTATCCACCGAAGATTTCCTTGCCGGCAATTACCGTTTCAGTGGCGACAGCGCCGCGTCGGTGGTCAACCAGGGCAACATCAACGCAGCGCAAGGCGGCACTGTTGCCCTGATCGCTGCGAAAATCGTCAACGAAGGCAACATCACCGCGCACAAGGGCAACGTGCTGCTGGGCGCCGGCAGCGTCGTGACGCTCGACTTGGGTGGGCCGGTGCAGTTGGAAGTCCAGGAAGGCGCGTTGCAGGCGTTGATTGAAAACGGCGGTGCCATTCGTGCCGATGCCGGGAAAATCCTGCTGACCGCCCGTGCGGCGGAAACCCTGGCGAGCACCGTCATCAACAACACCGGCCTGATCGAAGCCCGTTCCCTGGATGTCGGTGAAAACGGCGTGGTCACGTTGATGGGCGACCGGGGCGACGTACAAGTCGCCGGGCGCATCGATGTGTCTTCCGACACCGCCAAGGGCGGCAAGATCGTCGTGACCGGGGATCGCGTGGCCATCAACGGCGGCGCTGCGCTCGACGCCACCGGCGCCAAGGGCGGCGGCGAGATTTACGTGGGCGGAAGCTGGCAAGGCAAGGACGCTTCGATCAAGCAGGCCAGCCAGACCACTATCGCCGCTGGCGCCGTGCTCGATGCATCGGCCACCGATAACGGCAAAGGCGGCACCGTGGTGGCCTGGTCGGATGTGAAGAAGCCTGGCAGCGTGACGCGCGTGGACGGCACCTTGAAAGCCACCGGCGGCGCCAAGGGCGGTGACGGCGGCAAGATCGAAACCAGCGGCGCCAAGCTGGCGGTGAGCAAAGCCGCCGATGCCTCGGCCAAAAACGGCAAGGGCGGCTTGTGGTTGCTCGATCCGGACAGCGTCACGGTGGGACCGGGCAACGGCGGGTTGACGGGCGGCGCCAACGGGACAGAGGCCACGGTCGGTTTCAACGCGATCGATACGGCCCTGGCCGGCGGCACCGATGTGGCGATCAAAGCCGACAACAGCATCCACTGGAACGGCGACTACACCCCGACGAACATCAGCGGCGATCGGACGCTGACCTTGCAGTCCGGGCACAACGACGTCGGCACGGGCCGCTACGTCTTCGGCAATATCTTCCTCAACGGTGACATCGACGCCAGCGGCGCGGGCAATGGCAACAGTTTGGCGTTGATCTTCAATGGCAAGATGGCGCTCAACACCGACGTCAGCCTGAAGAGCAACGGCGGCAACATCGTGTTTGCCGGCGTGGTGGATTCCGATGCGGTGGCCAACAAGCGCGAGCTGCGCGTGGACGCAGGTTCAGGCTCGATCATCTTCAGCGACATGGTGGGCGGTAACAGCGCCCTGGGCGCCCTGTACGCGACCACCAGTGGCGCCGGCAAGACGTATATCAACGGTGCAAAAGTCTTCACCAGCGGCGAGCAGGTCTACAACGGTGCGGTTGAGATGGGCACCTCGCAGTTCCTGAACGCCGACTTCGAAAACGGCCTGGTCGGCTGGAAGACCTCCATCGACCAGTTCTTCACTGGTGTGACCGTGGTGGAGGGCGTGGTATCTCCCGATGACCCGACGCTGCCAACCACATCGCCGACCAATGGCAACCCGCCGAGCGTTTCGCCTGGCGACCAGGGCGACATGAACTACAAGCCCCTCACACCGGTCGTCGCGGCTGGCCAGGGCCAGGACGGTGGCGCTGCGCTGCTGCTGGGCACCGAGAACAACTCCAACTGCCAGAACGCACCCGCCGGTTGCATCATGCGCGGTCCGTCGGTGGTGAGCGAGGGCACGGTCTCCCTGGCGGCGGGGGAAGCGGTCAGTTTCGATTACAAACCGGTTGCGGGCGGCGATACCTATGATGTCTTCGGCTATCTGTTGAACGTCAACACCGGTGAATACCAGATCATCCTGAACGAAACGGGGAACGGCACGGGCGCGGTGGATTGGAAAAGCCATACGGCGACCGCTGACAAGGCCGGCACGTACAAATTCGTGTTCGTTTCGGGCAGTTTCGACCAGACCGCCGGCAAGCAGGTTGGCGGCTCGCTGTACGTCGACAACATCAAGACCAACACCTCTGGCAGCAAGGGCCTGCAAGGCAGTTCGATTACGTTCAACGGCAGCCTCAACGGCACCGACAACAACCTGGCCATCAAGGCCGACGATATCAACTTCAACGGCGGCGCCGGCAGCGTTACCGGCAATGGCTCCATTGCCCTTGAAACCAACACCCCGAGCAAAAACATTGCCGTGGGCGGCAGCACCGGCGACGCCGCCGGTTCGTTGGAACTGACCGGCACCGACATCAGCGCCCTGGGCGACGGGTTCACTTCCGTCAAGATCGGTGGCGCGGACATGACCGGTGACATCAGCATCATCGAAGCCACCCGCATCAACGACAACCTTATCCTCGATGCCGGCACCGGCGATATCCACATCAATGACCAGTTGACCGTGGCGGACGCACCGGGCACCGGCAACGACGACAACAAACCGGCTCCGGTCCTGGCATTGCAAAGCAATGGCGGCAAGATCGACCAGACCGCTGGCGGCGCCATTGTCGCCGATGGCCTGGTGTTGCTGGGTGACGGCGCCGTCCATGACCTGGACAACGCCGCCAACGACGTCGACACGATTGCCAGCGACACCGGCACCGTCAGCTTTGCCGATGTCGATGACCTGACCGTCGGCGTCGTCACCGTTCCTGACAGCCAGACCCCGGCGAACCCGCAAGGTGTGCCGGTGGCCGGCATGACTCAGACCGGCGACCTGAACCTTATCGCCGACACGCTCACGGTCGGCCAGGCATTGGCGACCCAGGGCAATACGAGCCTGACCGCCGACGAAATCGATCTCGCCGCGAGCGTTGCCGGTGGCGGCAGTCTCACCTTGCAGCAGAAAACCCCAGGCCTGGATATCCACGTGGGCGGCAGTGATGACCCAGAGGTGACCGGGCCAAACGATCCGCTGGTGCTGTCCGACGCTGACCTGGCCAACATCCAGGACGGTTTCGACAAGGTCGTCATCGGCAATGACAAGACCCGCAACATCACCGTCGACGATGAAGGCGCGACGCTCATGGACGACCTGGCGTTGGTCGCCAACGGTGTCCTGAACCTGCTGGGCGATCTGACCCTCCAGGATCCCGAAGGCACCGACGAAGACGGCACGACCGGCAAAGGCCTGACCCTCACCGTCGACGCCGGCAAAGGGGCGACCCAGGCAACGGGGGCGACCATTACCGCAGACGAATTGGCCCTGCGCGGCGAAGGCGATTTCGACCTGGGCAAGGGGAATGACGTGGGCGTGATCGCCGCCGATGTCGGCAGCTTGAAATTCGCCGGCAACGGCAACCTGACGGTTGGCGTCGTGGACGGCACCGTTGGGATTACCTCCGACGAAGCGGTCACCCTGAAAACCGACCACGACCTGTCGCTGGTAAAAGGCATCACCATCGAAAACGGCCCACGGGATGACGCCGGCCAGGGTCAAACCCGCGCCGACGACATCATCACCCTGGAAGTGGCGGGCAACACCACTCAGGCCGGTGACGCCGGGGCCAAGCTCGATGCCAGCGGCCTGGTGCTGCTGGGCGGCAACTACGGCCTGGGCAACAGCGGTAACGTGATCGGCGATATCGCCAGCGATGCGGGCAAGGTCCAGTTCAACAACAACGGGAACCTCAAAGTGGGCTCGCTTACCGCGACCCATGCCGATGGCACGCAAACGACCGTCACCGGTGTGAACAACACTGGCGACGTCAGCATCGCCACCGACGGTGATCTGGCGATCAACGAAGCGCTGGCCACCAGCGGCAACGTGTTCCTCAACGTCGATGGCAAGACCACCCAGGATGCCAACGGCAACATCACCGCTGACGGCCTGGCGCTCAATGGCGGCGACTTCGAGTTGCGCAACAACGGCAACGTGGTGGGCGACATTGCCAGCGAGGCGGGCAAGGTCGCGTTCAACAACACTGGCAATTTGAAGGTCGGCACGCTGACTGAAACCGACGGTAACGGCAACGTGGTCAAGACGACCACCGGCGTGAACAACACCGGCGACGTGAGCATCGGCACCGACGGCGATCTGGCGATCAACGAAGAACTGGTCACCAGCGGCAACGTGTTCCTGAACGTCGATGGCAAGACCACCCAAGATGCCAACGGCAACATCACCGCGGACGGCCTGGCGCTCAACGGCGGCGACTTCGAGTTGCGCAACAACGGCAACGTGGTGGGCGACATCGCCAGCGAGGCGGGCAAGGTCGCGTTCAACAACACTGGCAACCTGAAGGTCGGCACGCTGACTGAAACCGACGGCAACGGCAACGTGGTCAAGACGACCACCGGCGTGAACAACACCGGCGACGTCAGCATCGGCACCGACGGCGATCTGGCGATCAACGAAGCGCTGGCCACCAACGGCAACGTGTTCCTCAACGTCGATGGCAAGACCACCCAAGATGCCAACGGCACCATCACCGCCGATGGCCTGGCGCTCAAGGGCGGCGATTTTGACCTGCGCAATGCCAGCAACTGGGTCGGCGATATCGCCAGCCGGGCGAAGGACGTCAACTTCGTCAACCGCACGGACGTCACCGTCGGCAGGCTGACCGAGACGGCGCTTGACGGCACCCAGCTGGATCAGATCGTTGGCATCGGCAACACCGGCAAAGTCCAGGTTGTAACGACCACCGGTAATATCACCCTGACCGAGAACGTCAGCACCACCAGCAATGCCGCTGATGCGATCGTGCTCAACGCCGGTCAATCCGCTTCGGCGGGCGTGGCCTCGGGCGGTGACGTGAAAGCCAACGCGGGCGTGACGGTGTCCACCGGCGCGGGTGGCCGGGCGGTGATCTACACCGGCAGCCTCGCCGGCAGCACCGGCGTGGTGGATGTGGTGGGCAGTGGCAGCGGCAACTTCCGCTACAACAGCGACGAGCAGCAGAGCAATTTCGGTCGGGCGCTGGGTGACACCGGGGTTCATGCCGTATACCGCGAGCAACCGACGCTGGTGGTGTCCACGAACGGTACGACCACCCAGACCAAACCATTCGACGGCCAAACCACGTTCAACGGTGGCGGTGCAGCCGGTTTCGACGTCAACGGCCTGCAGAACGGTGACACCAAACAGATGCTCGGCCAGCCGGAGTATTCGATAGGAAACCCAGACCCCGGCACCCACCAGATCAATATCGGTGGGCTGGCTGACCTCGGTTACCTGATCGTCAGCGACCCGGCCAATGCCAACCTCACGGTGACGCAGTCCATCGATATCAGCGCCATCCAGCAGAGCGTCGCCGATGCAACGCGCATCGTCGTGCAAGTGACTTCGCCCCATGCGCCGGAGCTCAATCCGGTCCAGCCGAAACCGACTGATTGGTCCGACGTCGGGGTCGAGGACGGCGGCCTGCTGCTGGTGGATCAGAGCGGCGCGCCGGCAAACGCCAATGGCGGCAACGCTGCGGGCGACGCCCTGGCCCAAGGCGACGGCGATTCGGCTGCCCAGGCCCAGGACGCCGACAGCGAGCGGGAACTGGCCGGGACTGTCTGCGCCGACGGCGGTGTATCGGGTGGGGCCGCCTGTGCGGCCTACCCGCCACAGACTGTTTTCGTCGTGCGCGGCGGTGTGCGCTTGCCGAGCCTGGCCATGCGTCCCTGACCCCTGACACTCACTTTTCCCTTTGAAGGAGCCCCTTGGCCGCGTCCCCGGACGCGGTCATGGGCTCAGGCAACCCGCTTTATTCGAGACATATTCAATGCATAACAAATTGATGTATTGCGCCGCTGGTCTGGCGCTGTTGTCCACTTCCCCGGCCTGGGCGGCGACCCTACCGGCACGCCCAATCCCTGACGCGGGGCGCATCCTGCAAGAACTGCCGATTCCTCAACAGGAACTGCCGCAAAGCATTCGCCTGGACGTCGAGGCGCCGCAACCGGCGCAGGAAAAAGTCGGCGGCGCCAAGGTCCAGCTCAATGCCGTGCGTTTCACCGACAATACCCGTATCGACGAGGCCAGCCTGCAACGCGTCGTCGCGCCGGCCATTGGCAAGTCCCTTGATCTGGACGAGCTGCGGGAAATCGCCCGGCAGGTCACGCTTTACTACCGTGAGCACGGTTACCCGTTTGCACGTGCCTACCTGCCGGCTCAGCGCATGGCCAACGGCGAGCTGACCATCGCGGTGATCGAAGGGCGTTATGGCAAAGTCACTGCCGTCAACGACGATGCAAAACTGGCCGCGCAGGCGCAGCCCTTCCTGGACGACTTGCAGCCGGGCGACGTGATCGAGCGTGACCGCCTGGAGCGCAGCATTCTGGTGCTGTCCGACCTGCCGGGCGTGGCGGTTCGTCCGGTCATCCGCCCGGGTGACGAGCTCGGTACGGGCGACCTCGATGCCCAGGTGAGCAAAACCAAGGCCTTCGAAGGCAAGGCCACGCTGGACAACCACGGCAACCGGTATTCGGGGCGCAATCGCCTGACGGTACAAGGCGACTGGAACAGCCCGATGATGCTGGGCGACCGGCTGAGCGCCGCCGTGATGGCCACGGATGAGGAGCTGTATTTCGGCAGCCTCGGCTACTCGATGCCATTGGGAACCTCTGGCCTGCGCGGCAACGTGGGCTACGCCAAGAGCTCCTATGACCTGGGCGCTGAATTCGCCGACCTGGGTGCGACCGGTACCGCCGAAGTCAGCAGCGTCGGCTTGAGTTATCCGCTCGTACGCAGCAATCAGGCGAACCTCATGTTGGCCGGGCAGTACCAGCACAAGGATCTAGAAGATAAGTACGAAGTACTGGGCCTGAGCTTTGAAAAAAGCAGCGACTCGCTGCCCATCAGCCTGCAGTTCGATGTAAGGGACACCTTGCTCGGCGGCGGCATCACCTACGGCGGCGCGACGCTGACCTACGGTGACCTGAAACTCGATTCCGCCCTGCGCGAGGGCGACCGTCAGACCGCCCAGACCGAAGGTCAATTCAGCAAGGTGAACGTCGACCTTGCCCGCCTGCAAGCGCTGCCCGCCAACTTCACGCTGTTCGCCCGGTTCCTCGGCCAATGGAGCCAGGACAACCTCGATTCGTCCGAAGATTTCAGCCTCGGTGGCATCGATGGGGTGCGGGCTTATCCACAAAGCGAAGCCTCGGGCGACGAAGGCATGCTGACCCAGATCGAGCTTCGCTACCCCATCGACAAGCTGACGCCTTACCTGTTCTGGGACGCCGGCAAAGTGCGCATCAACCACGACGAGTGGGCTGATGAGGAAAACACCCGCAGCATCTCCGGCGGCGGTGTGGGTTTGCGCGCTCAGTACGGCCCGCTCTCGTTCGACGCAACGGTCGCCTGGCGTCACTCCGGCGGTGAAGCGCAAAGCGACACGCGTCAGGAAAACCCACAACTGCTGGCCCAGATTGGTTACCAGTTCTAACCAAACGCCGCTGATTCAAGGTACTCAACAAACCCGTGGCGAGGGAGCTTGCTCCCGCTGGGCTGCGCAGCAGGCCCTGCAGTTCGGCACAGTTAGTCGACCATATCTCGTTTGTGGCGAGGGGATTTATCCCCTCGCCACATGTCTATGCCCCCCAACTACATCCCGCCCCGAACGGCATGACCGTTTATCGTCTGTTGAAAATTTGATAGCTTCAGTTCTCGCCCGCCCTGCCGTTATATCCATTTATTGCCGGCCCGATAGGTGATCTTCCGCCGGCAGTTTCGCGACAGAGAGCTGGCTAAACACAACAAGAGACCTGGCGAATGGACAACGGACGATACGCAAGGCAGGCAGCGACGGCGGAGGGCACGGCGGTGTCCGAGCCCGTGCCGCATATCCTGCTGATCGATGATATCCCCGAAGACATCCGCGCCACGCTCATCCTCTTGAAGGCCCAGCCCTGGCGCATTTCCCTGGCCAGCGACGCCTATCAGGGCTATCAACGGGCACTTGCGCTGCGCCCGGACCTGATCGTCCTGGATGTGCACATGCCACAAATGGACGGCTTCAGCCTGTGCAGGCTCTTGCGCGAGGCACCGGCCACCCGGCATATCCCGATTCTGTTCCTGTCTTCTGCAAATACCTCATTGGAACGATTGGAAGGGCTGACCGTGGGCGCCGTGGACTACATCCCCAAATCCTGCGCCCCCGAAGAAGTGCTGGCGCGCATCAAGATCCACCTGCAGCTGACTTGGCGCGCACCACCGACCGTCCAGGAAAGTCCGGCCGATCCGGAGCCGCAGGGTGATGAAATCGTGCTGCGCGCGGCCATGCGACTGATAGAGAACCAGTTGGACGACATGCCGTCCCTGGGCATGCTCGCGCAAAAAGTCGGCACCCATGAGAAACGCCTCTCCGCCATTTTTCGCGAGCATCTCGGGCTGACCGTGTTCGCCTATATTCGCGACGCGCGATTGCGGCGCGGTCAGGATCTACTGTGCGAAAGCGCCATGAGCGTGCAGGATGTCGCCGAACTGGTGGGCTTTCGCAGCGCCTGCAACTTCACCACGGCCTTCCGCCAGCGAATCGGCATGACGCCCAGCCAGTTTCGCCAGCAAACCCTGGGCATCGTTGAAACCGAGTCGGCCGGGCGCACCTGATGCGGCTTCTTCAGTTTCTATTGCTGACCATTACATTGTTATCCACAGGCCTGCTGCGTGCGGCACCTGTGGATATCTGCCGCGCCGACTCTCTGAACCTGATGTCCGTCGTGCGGATTCTCGAAGACACTCAGGCACGCCTGAGCCTGGAAGAAGTCGCTCGGCTGCCAGACACGCAGTTCAAAGCCGCCACCCCAAGCTGGCCGACGCAGGGCTACAGCCGCTCCGCCTTCTGGTTGAAATTACGGCTGACCAATTCGAGCGATGCGGCGTGTTCGCGCTTGCTGGTGGTCGGGGCGCCGCGCCTGGAAGACATCCGCGTCTACCGACCGGGGTACGAGGCACACGGCGGCGGCGCCTATCCCCTGGCCGAATGGCCTCAGCCGGCGGCGCGTCAGCCGGCGTTCCCGGTGTCGTTGGCGGCGGGGCAGAGCACCACGGTGTTCGTCCGGGTGGCGAGCAACTTCCAGATGCTGCTGGAGCCGGAACTGTGGTCCGAACCGGCGCTGCTGCGCAGTCAGCAACAGACGTACCTGAGCGACGGGCTCTCCCTCGGCATTGTCCTGCTGGTCGTGCCGTTCGGCTTTATCGTCGGCTGGATCCTGCGCTCCCGGCTGCTGATGGTGAACGCGGGTGCGGTACTGAGCTACATCCTGCTGACCTGCATCCTCAACGGTTACCTGATCTACTGGCCGTCGGCGCTGGGCTGGATGCGCGAGCTGCTGACCTGCGCCAGCGCGCTCTCGTTCGTACTGTTCCTGGCGTACTTCCGTGTACTGTTGCAGGTGTCCCAGCTGCCCAGGATCATCGGCTGGAGCTATTGGGTGCCGCTGCTAGGTTGTGTCTTCGGCCGACTTTGGTGGTTGAAGATCGATGCGGTCCAGGGCGCGCAGATCGTTCAGGTCTTCCTGATGAGTTTCTACGGCGTGTTGTTCGCTACGTTATTCATGGCGTGGCGCAGGCGGCTGAGCTACAGCTGGATGGCATGGCTGGTGCCCGGGCTCTTGGTGGGGCAACTGCTGATGCGGATTTTCTTCCCCCAGGAACAATTGCCCTGGCAGTCGCCGGAAAGCAAGTACAGCCTGTCTTCCACCTTGGCGGGCGTGGTGTTGCTGGTGTGCACCTTGATCATGGAAGTGGCCCGCAGCCGCAACCGGGAAAAGCACGCGCTGTCGACCCTCGAACAGCAACGCCAGGCAGAGCACGAGCGCCTGGAAAGCACCGTGGCCCTGCGCACCTCGCAGCTGCGCGACTCCCTCGCGGCTCGCAGCGCATTGATGGCACGGATCAGCCACGACCTGCGCTCGCCACTGGTGCGCATCATCGACTATGCGCGCCTGCTACACGGCGGGCCGAATCGCGACTACCCGGCGACGATCGAGCGCAACGCCCGTCAACAATTGGAGCTGATCGACGAGATGCTCGAGTTCTCCCAGGGCGAGCTGGAGCAGATGCAACTGACCCTCGCGCCGGGCTATCTGTACGGCTTTCTCCAGGAAATCGCCGACGAGGCGGGCTTTCTCGCCGCGCGCCAGGGCAACAGCTTCAACGCGGTAATGGCCCAGGATCTGCCGCCCCTGGTGGAGGCCGACTTCAAGCGGCTTCGGCAGGTGTTGATGAACCTTCTGGCGAACGCGGCGAAGTTCACCCGCAACGGCCAGATCCGTTTCGAAGTGGGCTGTTGTCCGGGAGCAACCGCTGACACCGTGGAGCTGCGCTTCAGCGTGATCGACACCGGCATCGGCATCGACCCGCAAGAATTCGAACAACTGCTGCAACCGTTCCGCCGTGGCCGCAACGCCCAACGCTACGAAGGCAGCGGGCTGGGGCTGTCCATCGTCACCCAATTGCTGGAACGCATGGGAAGCCGTCTCGAACCCCAGGCCACGGGGCAGGGCAGCCACTTCAGTTTTCGCCTGCAACTCAAATGCGCCCAAGAAGATGACCTGGAAAACGGCATCGTCGATAACAACATCACGCCGCTCGATGGCCAGGGCAAACACGTGTTGCTGGTGGACGACATCGAACAAAACAGCGAATGGCTCTATGACCTGCTGGCCGGTTACGGTTTCGATGTGAGCATGGCGGCGAGCGGCGAAGATGCCTTGGCTTGCCTGGCGGAACAGCCAGTCGACCTGCTGATCAGCGATCAGATGATGCCTGGGATGGACGGTTGGGAACTGCTGCGACACGTGCGTGCCCGTGAGCATGATCTGCCCGTGATGCTTTATTCAGCGGTCCCGCCACACAGGCCGCCGGGTTACCCCGAGGACCTGGCCTTCGACGCTGTGCTGCTCAAGCCCACCGACAGCCGCCAATTGCTGGCGCGGATCAAGACCCTGGTTTGCCCGGACACGGTGCATCGAGCAATGGCCCGGGAGTTCTAGCATGCCGGGTATGGGTTATCGGCTGCTCTTGCTCGGCAGCCTTACGGTATTGCCTTGGCTGTCGGCCAAGGCAGCGCAAGACACCTCCGGCGGCCTCGTCCTTGACCAGACCACCGTCACCGCTCGCCGCCGCGAAGAAGACCCGCAAGACGTGCCGATCCCGATCAACGTCCTCTACGGCGATCAGCTGGACGAAGCCGGCCTGCATCGTCTGCAAGACATTCAACAACGGGTGCCGGGCCTGGTGGTGTCCGGCCACGATGCCCGTTATGCCGGTTTCGGCCTGCGCGGCTTTGGCGCGACCGCCTACAACGATGGTCTGGAAGGCAGCGTCGGCACCTACGTCGATGGCGTTTACCAGGCACGCCAGGGCATGGCCTTCAGCGAGTTGATGGACATCGAACGCATCGAAGTGTTGCGCGGGCCGCAAGGCACCTTGTTCGGCAAGAACACCACCGCGGGCGCGCTGAACATCGTCACGCGCCAGCCGACTTTCCAGCCCGAAGCCAACCTCGAAGCCAGTTACGGCGAGCGCGGTCTGCGGGAATATCGCGGCACCGTCTCCGGGCCGCTGCAAGACGGCGTTCTCGCCGGGCGGCTCAATGTCTTCGACGGCTCCAGCGAGGGCGCCGTGGAAAACCTGCACGACGGCAGCCGCCTCGGCGACGCCGACAGCCAAGGCCTGCGCGGCCAACTGCTGTGGACGCCGAACAGCGACTTCAGCGCCCGCCTGATCGCCGACTACGCCGAGCAGAACGAAGCCGGCAACGTCCTGTTGGTCAATCACTACAGCGAGCAAACCCGCAAGCGCGCCAAATTCCTTGGCTATCCGCTGGCGGAGCCCGACCCTTACCAACGGGAGAACCGCATCGACGCGCCGGGTCGCCCGCGAACTCTGCAGAACGGCGTGTCACTGGAATTGAATTGGGACTTGGACGAGGCGATGCGCTTCACCAGCATCACCGCCTACCGCGACTGGGACTACCGCGCCGGCCGCGACGGTGACAGCACCGCGCTGGCGGTGGCCCAATCCGAAACCGAGTTGGGCCATCGGCAGTTCAGCCAGGAATGGCGGCTGTCCGGCACGGCCGGCTCGTCCGTCGATTATGTCGCCGGGCTCTATTACCTGCGCCAACAGCTCGACCGCCAGATCGACGCCGAATTCGGCCCGGACGCCGCGCCCTGGTTTGTTGGTGATCAACTGGAGGCACTGCAAAAAATCTTCGGCATCACGTTTACCGATCCGAGTCAGGTGCCTTCCGCGCTGCTCGATGGCGCTCGGCAGCGTTATGACGGCGAGCAGAAGGGCGACAGCCGGGCGGTGTTCGGTCAACTTTCCTGGCGTCCGATCGACCCGTTGGAACTCACCGGCGGCCTGCGCTACAGCCAGGAGCGCAAGGACGGCTGGATCTCCCGCGACGTCAGCAACCTTGCCCCGCTGAACGGCTTACCCCCGGTGTTCCAGGTGGGCGGGCAATTGCTGCGGGACATCGCCCTCGGCGGTACTTATTACCGTGAAGACTCCATAAAAGAAAACAACGTCTCCGGCCTGCTCAGCGCCAGCTATCGCTTCAGCGATGCCGTGATGGGCTACGTCAGTTGGTCGCGGGGCTACAAGGCCGGCGGCATCAACTTCGACGTGATCGGGCCGTTCACCGAGCCCACCTTCGAGCCGGAACGCGCCACGTCCCTGGAAGTGGGCATGAAGACGCAGTTCTGGGATCAGCGCGCATTGCTCAATCTTGCCGTCTACCAGACCGACGTCGATGACTACCAAGCGCTCACCTACAGCCCGCCGACATCGCTGTTCGCGCCGCCGCTGCGGGACAACCTGATCAACGTCGGCAAAGTCCGCTTGCGCGGCATCGAACTCGATTCCGCGTGGCAACTCACCTCCCAACTCACCGGGCGCCTGGGCGTGGCCTGGAGCGACGCGCGCTACCGCAGCTTCCCCAACGCCCCGTGCCCACCGGCCTCGGGTCAATGGACCTGCGACCTCAGCGGCGAGCGCCTCTACAACGCGCCGGAATGGAACCTGAGCAGCGGCCTCGACCACACCCACCCGCTGCCCTATGGCCTGGAACTCTACAGCGGCGTCGACTACAGCTTCCGCACCGGTTACTACGGCACCCTCGAAGGCGGCGAAGGCAGCTATCAACCCAGCTACGGTCTCACCAACCTGCGCCTGGGCATGCGCAGCCAGGATCGCGCCTGGGAAGTCGAAGGCTGGGTGCGCAACGTGTTCGATCGCAACTACATCACCGCCGTCTACTCACTGCTCGGTGCCGGCGACTACGGCGTCATGACCGGCAGCGAACGCACCGTCGGCACCACCGTCAGGTTTCGTTATTGACCGAAAGGCAGCGGGTTGGACAAAACGCCAGGCGATTACCACCGGCCTTTTTCGACAGATACATGGCCTGATCCGCCTTGCTGATCAGCCCATCCACCTCAAGCCCATGCTCCGGAAAAAACGCCACCCCGATACTCGCGGCAATCTCCACCGTCTGCGCGCCAATCAGAATCGGCGCGTTGGCCGCCGCCAGCATCCGCTTGAGCATCGGCTCGCAATCCTCCACTTCCTGTAGCCCCACCAACCCGGCCACAAACTCATCCCCCCCAAGGCGCGCGAACGTATCGCCCTCGCGCAACGTCGCATTGATCCGCGCCGCGACAATCTGCAACACCCGATCCCCCCAGTCATGCCCATAACTGTCGTTCAGCGCCTTGAACCCATCCAGGTCGATAAACGCAATCGCCACCTTCTGCTGATGAACCCGCGCCTTGCCCAACGCCTGACGCATCCGCTCGGCCAACAACAACCGATTGGGCAACTGCGTGAGCGCGTCATACCGCGCATCCCGTTCCAGCAGCTGCAAGCGCTGCTTCATCTGCGTCATGTCGCTGAACAGCGCCACGTAGTGCTGAACATTGCCGTGACGGTCATGCACCGCACTGATGCTGATCCTCGACGTCATCTCCCGGCCATCTTTATGGTTGGTCTGAATCTCACCGGACCAATGCCCGTGGAAATCCAGCGCGTTCTTCATCGGCGCGTAAAACGCGGTGAGGCGACGGACCATGCGATGGGAGTTCAGCTCATGGCCCTGAATCTCTTCCTGACCATAACCGGTGAGCCGCGTGAAGGCCTCATTCACGGCGATGACCCGGCCGAAGGGATCAACGAGGATGATGCCTTCGCGGGCGTGGCAGAACACGGTGGTGGCCAGCTCTGGGCACAGGGTGTTGAGGTGACGATCCAGGGCGGCTTCGTCGCGGGTGGTGGGCCATGTATTGGAATCGAAGCCTTGCAGGGCCAAGTAGCGGACCAGGGAAGAGAGCGATTTGTGCAGGCGGGTCAGGGCATTCGTGGCAAGCCTGGAGTTCAGGCAATAGCTGCGAATGAAGGTGTGTAGGTTCATGGGAGGGACGCGGTGCTCGGTTGTAGCGCTTGGGGTGGGTGAAGCGGGGGATTATCGAGGTGGGGGGGCGGTGGGGTGTTTGCTGGAGGGGATGGGGGCTTTGCGGGAGGGGATGGAGTGGAAAGATATTTTTGGGCGGGTGATATCAGCCGGCGGGCGGATGGATGTCCGGCGTCCTTGCGGTAGGGAAAAAAATTCCCTAGCCATGCTTGGCATGGCTGCCGTATATAGCGACCGTAACTGGAAAATAAAAATCTACCCGGACGATCACGCTCCGCCGCATTTTCATGTACAAACGCCTGACGGTGAATCGCTGGTGGAGATCGATGGGCTCCAGGTCCTTGGCAAAGGAGCCAACCCTAAAGCCTTGAAAGCCGCCTTGGCGTGGGCGACAAGTCACAAGGCTGGACTGCAACGTGTTTGGAATGAACAGAATCGGAGGCACTGACCCATGATCAGCAAAGCCAGAATCAGCAGCGTGAAGCCTGTCCCCGGCAAACATGCCTTGCAGGTGGAGTTTGCTAACGGTAAGCGCTACGACGTTGACTTGCGGGAATACATCCAACAATTCCCGGTGCTCAAGCCCCTGGAGGACTTGTCGTTGTTCGGCACCGCCCAAGTGGGCGAATGGGGCTTCGATGTGAGCTGGGGGGATGACTTGGAACTGGCGGCCGTCACTTTGCATCGGTTGGCGCTGGAGCAAGCCGGTGAGGTGATGCCGACCCAGGCATTCAAACGCTGGATGGCCGCCAACAAACTCTCGTTGACGACCGCCGCGCAGGAGCTGGGCTTTACCCGTCGCACTATCACCGCTTATAGCAGTGGAACCTCAATGATTCCCAAGCATGTGGCCCTGGCTTGTAAAGGATGGGAGTCTGAGCACAAGGGCAAAAAAGTGACAAAAGCTGAGAGCAAAAGGACCTCGCAAATAGCTTAATGAGACGAAGCCCCTGCCCCGCTACTTTACTGACTGAATGATTACGGCTGTACAGGAGCAAGCTACCTCGCCACGGGGATAACTGGACGTCCGTTGAGTTTCAGGCGCAACAGTCCCTTGTGGGAGCGAGCTTGCTCGCGATAGCGGTGCGTCTGTTAGCGGATCCTTTCACTGACCAACCTGGTCATCCACCGTCAACATAACCCGACCAAACCTGGCGTTCTCATTCAGCGGCGTAATTGCCAATAACTGATCGAGGCGAATCTCCTGACGACCGTCCGCCGTTTCGATTTCGAGAAACTCTTCCCGCGTGGAAGCGGTCCGCGTGGTAATCGCCCGAGCCGTCACGCGTTGGCCGTCAGTCAAGTCGATGTCCAGCGTGTAGCCGCACAGGCAAGCGATCTCCAAGTAGTCATGCAGGTCACAGTGCAACGGTTTATAGGTGTCCATCTCACGCCTCGCCGTTTTGCAGTTTGAGAATGAAGTGAAGCGACCGACAGGTTGACGTTTTGAGTCGCCACCCGTCGGGTCGCAGGGCAGGGCGAATCAGAGCAGTTGCTTCAGCATCGCTTGCAGCCGGTCATTCCCCGACTCATCGAGCGGAAACACCGGCAAGCGCGGGTCGCCGACTTCCAGGCCGAGGGTGCGCAGACCCGCCTTGATGGTAGCGGGCAAGCCGCCCTTGAGGATGAAATCCAACAGCGGCAATTGACGATAAAACAATGCCCGAGCTTTGCTCAGGTCATTGGCCAACACGGCGGCGTAGAGGTCGAGATTGAGTTGCGGGATGAGGTTCGGGCGCGGCGGTGCACCAGCCCTTGGCACCGGCCGCGAAGGCTTCCAGCGCCAGTGGATTGCAGCCGTTGTAGAACGGCACCTGGCCTTCGCCCAGCAGTTGCAGCTTGTGCATGCGCTGGATATCGCCGGTACTTTCCTTGACCATGGTGACGTTATCCACCGCGTTGAAAATCCGCAGGATCAAGTCCACGGACATGTCGATGCCGCTGGTGGCCGGGTTGTTGTAAAGCATGATCGGCACATCGATGCTGGCGCCGATGGTCTGGTAGTGCCTGAAGATTTCCGCCTCGCTCAGTTTCCAATAGGAAGCCGGCAAGACCATCACCACATCGGCGCCGTGATCCTGGGCAAAACGCGCGCGGCGCACCGCTTTGGCGGTGGTCAAGTCAGACACGCTGACCACGGTCGGCACCCGGCCGGCAACGCGGGCGATGCTGAACTCGCTGACCTGGTCCCACTCCGCGTCGCTCAGGTAGGCGCCTTCGCCGGTGCTGCCCAAGGGCGCGATGGCATGTACGCCGCTGTCGATCAGGCGGTCGATGGACCGGCCCAATGCGTCCAGGTCCAAGCCTTGGCCGTCGGCGGAGAAGGGCGTGATGGTGTAACCGATGATGCCGTGGATGTTGGGGGTAGACATGGCGTCGCTCCTATTGGGTTCAGTTCAGGCAATCGGCGTGTTGGCGCAGGTTCTGCCGGGCGTAGTAGTTGAAGGCGGCGGCGTGACGCTTGGGACGGGCGATCCAGTCGTGAGCTTCGCGGCCCAGGTGCGGCAGGATCGGCTTCACCTCGCCGGCGGCCATGGCGAGCAATTGCAGCTTCGCGGCGCGCTCGATCAACTGGGCGATGTTGCAGGCTTCTTCCACGGTCTCGCCGGTGGACAATTGACCGTGGTGGGAAAGCAGAATCGCCCGCTTGTCACCCAGGGCGCCGGCGATCAATTCGCCTTCCTCGTTGCCCACGGGCACGCCCGGCCAGCCTTCCAGGAACGCGCAGTCTTCGTACAACGGGCAGAGGTCCATGTGGGAAATCTGCAGCGGCACTTCCAGCATCGACAGTGCGGCGATGTGGGTCGGGTGGGTGTGGATGATGCAATTCACATCCGGCCGGGCGCGGTAGACCCAGGTGTGAAACCGGTTGGCCGGGTTGGGAATGCCGTGGCCTTCCAGGACCTCGAGGTCTTCGTTGATCAACAGCAGGTTGCCGGCGGTGATCTCATCAAACCCCAGGCCCAGTTGCTGGGTGTAGTAAGTGCCAGGCTGCGGCCCGCGTGCGGTAATCTGCCCGGCGAGGCCGGAGTCGTGACCGTTCTCGAACAAGATGCGACAGGTCAGGGCCAGCTTTTGTCGCACAGTCCACGTATTATCCGGCAGTGATTTCTGCATCTGGTTTACAGCATGCTGGACCAATTGGTCCTTGGGCGTCGCCAGTGTCTTGCTCATGTCAGTTCTCCTGATTCGTTCTTTGACCGTTCTTGATCCGCGTCATGGAAGCTGTGGGATGGACGTGCTAATGACACTAAATAGACTATATGACACAAAGTGTCATTTGCAATCGCAGATTGTCCGTTTCCCTGGAAATGTGGGTTACCTATGTCCATTCGCTTGAAATTGCTCAGAAAAAAACTCGGTGTGACGCTGGACGTCCTGGCTGAAAAAACCGGAATGACCAAGAGCTATCTGTCCAAGGTGGAACGGGGTCTGAGCACGCCCTCCATCGCCACGGCGCTCAAGCTGTCCAAGGCGTTGAACGTGAACGTCGAGGAGTTGTTCTCCGAGGAAAACGTCTCGCTCGACAGCTACAGCCTGGTGCGGTGTGAAGACCGCCAATCCCTGGCGGCGAACCCTGGCAGCGCTGAATACGCCGTGTTGGCTCACCAGGTTTCCGAGCGAACCTTGCTGCCCTTCATCCTCTACCCCCCGGCCGAATTCGCCGCGCACCATGCGTTCAAGGAACACACGGGCGAGGAGTTCCTGTTCGTTCACGAAGGCCAGGTGGAAGTGGACTTCATGAACGAGCGCGTCGTGTTGAATCGCGGCGATGCGTTGCATTTCAACGCGCAAAAACCCCATCGCCTGCGCTCGGTGGGTGATGTTCAGGCGCAGTTGCTGGTGGTGGTGCACAGCGCTGAATCGGCACAGAAGGGCGAAGACGCCTAGCACCGCGTTGCTCGCTGGGTAAACACCAAACCCCGTGGCGAGGGAGCTTGCTCCCGCTGGGCTGCGCAGCAGCCCCCTCCCATGAGCGCCTTGCCACAGATCTTTCGACAGCCTCAATTGAACGGCATCGGACACCTGCTCGGACCAGTCGAGTGACGTCCTGTCAGTAAAGACCGACAGACACTAGCGACAAGGCCTGCCAAGCCACAGCGCCTTGCGCCTTTGCCTACAACTACGCCAGAATCCGCCGGCTTGTGCGCCTTGGGCCGCGTCGGTAGTTTGGGACCTGTCACTGCTCATCAGTGATCGGGTTTAGTCGCCCAGGGTGAAACAGGTTGTGCAAGGCGTCATCCAGTCGGGATTCCCATCCTGCACTTGATGGTGGCTGTGCGCAGGGCGTCCTCGGACGCGCCGGTTTCTTGTTTCCCCGGTCGACTAACCTGCGTACAGCTGCCTCCCATCGTTTAGTCGCGAGCGGGTGATGGCTCCAACTACAGGAAGCAAAACGATGGTAAAAGTTACTCCAAATCCTCCCGACACGAACGAACACGTCTCCCGTGCTCAGTCTGCCCGCAACAAGAAAATCGACGACGCTGCCACGCGAGCGTTGGATTGTTATCTGAAACCCAAGCCTAAGGGCGAAACGTCTGACAAGACTGACTCCATTTTACGGATTGATCCGAGTGTGGATTCTGAGTGTTTGCTTGCGAATCTCAGTGAGAATTTGGCTTCGGCGAACGCGATGATCAGTGATTTGGCGTTTGACCTGGATGGGTCGCGGCGGCGGGTTGCGATGGGGATTTTGCAGGTGATTGAGGTAAGTGAGCTGTTGGCGAATCGGGCGTTGGATATTGTTGAGGTGAGGTAGCCGAGGCGTTCGCCTCGGCAGGAAAGGTCTTGCGCAGCAGACCTTTCCTGCCGCCTGACGGGAGCATCAAAGCACACTTAAGACCTGCAGCGTGTGTGGAAGGACCAGAGTCGTTTTGATCTGGGCGATGATGTAACGAGGAATCACTGAGGCGCGCTTTGCATTAAATGAGTGGACTGAAAGGCCCGTGGCGTACTGCCTGTTATTTTTCGAAAGGCCGCCACATAGGCTGCTGCACTCGCAAACTGCAAAGTATGTGCAACCGATTTGACGGACCGATTCGATGCCAGCAGATCCAGCGAGGCAACGATGCGCGCCCGTTGGTACCATGTGCGATAGTTCAAGCCCACTTCCGCGCTAAAGCGCCGCGTAAAGGTGCGTTCGGACATGGCCGCACGATACGCAATTTCAGATATCGACCAATGCCACTGATTGCCTGAAATCAGCTCCATCAATGCCGCGCGCAGCCGCTCGTTAGTCGGCATCGGCAAGTGTGTCGGTAGGCAGGCCGCTTCACCCAATGCATGCAGCAATAACTGCACCATCAATTCGCGCATCTCACCCTGGCGCGGCTGTTCGAACAAGCCCAGTACCAGTTCCCTGATAAGGCTGGATGCCACGACCGCGTGCACTTCCTTGCAACGCACGAAACCGGCGATTTGAGTGAACAATGCCGGTTGGAAATACACCGTTCGCATCTCAACATCCGACAGGATCTGAAGGGCATGGGATTGATGCGGCGGTATCCACAACGCCCGTTGCGGTGGAACCGTCCAGCGACTTTGCTGTGTTTCAACCAACATCGTGCCGCGCAACGCAAACACCAATTGCCCGGTCTGGTGCTCGTGCGAAGGCAACACAGCGCCGCGCTCATGCCGCTTCGCTAACAGGCGAAACTCGGCGGGCTCGGGATGGCGCGTCAGCGATATTTTTTGGCTGATGGAGTCTGACATGCCAAACATACTATAGGACTCTGACCACTCGAATCGAGGCCATCATGCACCGTGACTCTGCTCTTGTTCACCTGGGCCGCACCAGCGCCGCAGCGGTTCATGCGGTGAACCCACCCTTGGTACGCGCCTCAACAGTAGTGTTTGAAACCCTGGAGGAATATCGGCATTCGTACCAGGGCAGGGTTTTCGAATCGTCACGTTATGGGCGCTCGGGCACGGTCACCACGTTTGAGTTACAAGAGGCCATGGCACGTCTTGAAAATGCCGAAACCTGCATCGCCACCTCCAGCGGTTTGAGCGCTATCGCCGCAGTGTTAGGCGCACATGCGGGGCCGGGAAAACATATCCTGGTCTACAACGGCGTGTATGGTCCGACCCGAGTATTTTGCGAGCAATCGCTGACAGCACTTGGCACGAAGATCAGCTTCTTCAACGACAGCGCCGAAGTCGGCCAACTGATCGACGACAAGACGAGCCTAGTCTTCATCGAAGTGCCTTCATCGTTGACGATGCAGATGCTGGACATCACGCAAGTGTGCGCGGCGGCCCATGAACGGGGCATACCGGTTGCCTGCGACTCAACGTGGGGCTCACCGATGTACTTCAACGCCCATGCGCTGGGGATCGATATCTCGATTCATGCGGCTACCAAGTTCATCAACGGCCACTCAGACGTCATTCTCGGCCTGGTGACCGGCGCTTACTCAACGTTGGACACGACGCGCAAATGGTGTGGCCGCCACGGCTCGCATGCCTCCCCGGATGCGTGCTGGCTCACCCTGCGCGGATTGAGAACACTCGCCGTGCGCATGCCCCGGCATCAAGCCAGCGCAATCGAAGTGGCTGAATGGTTAAGTGCACATTCGAAGGTCAAACGCGTGATGTTTCCAGTATTGGCCTCCGATCCCGGGCACGCCCTCTGGAAAAGACAGTTTTCCGGTGGCGCCGGGCCCTTTACCTTCGAACTGCAACTTTGCAATGAAGCCGCATTTGAACGCTTCATCAACGCGTTGAAATTGTTTGGCCTAGGCACCAGTTGGGGCGGGTATGAAAGTTTGGTCATGCCCGCCATTCCACACGAACTGCGCTCGATCAAGACGCTCCCTGACGAGGGGCGGCTGGTTCGTTTACACATTGGGCTCGAGCATGCGCCGGATCTGTGTGCGGATCTGGCCCAGGCGTTTGATCGGATGGATGAATGAGCCGGAAAATTGCTTCTTTTGAAAGGTCTGACAGTCTTGGCTAACAGCGCCCGTAAGCCCCACGTCGCCCTGCGCCTTTGCCTACAACTACGCCAGAATCCGCCGGCTTGTCCGCCTCCGGTTGCGTCGGTACTTCGGGGCCTGTCAATGCTCATCAGTGATGGCTCCCACTACAGGAAGCAAGATGTTGGCGAAAGTTACTCCGAATCTTCCCGATACAAACGAACACGTCTCCCGTGCTCCATCTGCCCGAAATAAGAAAATCGATGACGCCGCCACGCGAGCGTTGGTTTTTTACCTGAAGCCTTGTGCGGAACAGGCTCGCCAGCATGCATGCGGTAGGCACGAGATAAGGCATACGATAAGGTCGTCAGAGCGACCCACGGACTCCCGGCGGATAGCGACGGGCTCACCCTAATAACTGATGGAAAGCGCATGGACAAGCTAGCGATACTGGATGCATTCGAGGCAGCCCATGATAAGTATTTTCATCTTATGCTCGAACACTATCCGACGTTTCGTACCGCAGAGCCGAACGGCGGTTTCGGACCTCCTGAACTAATTACGCTTGCGATCGAAGCCCACTCGTGCGCCATCGCGTTAGGGCCGAAAGCGCTAAAGCGACTATGTTATCTGGGGCTGGATGTCCTTTATCCGTTTGACAATATCGTCGATCTTTACAATTGGCGGGTGAAGGTCAAAAAGGAAAAAATTGAACACACCACCTATGCTTCCATAGCCATCCGCATCGACTCGGAAATCGACCGGATGCGCCGTGTGTTTTCGCTAGGGGCATACGACTCATATGAGGCTTTGCCTACCGAAGAGTTTCTTGTATCGAAGTTACGCTACAGCGCGTCGCCCCAAAACGTGAGCGCAGTCGAAGCGCCTCAAGAGATGCCTGCACCAACCATGCGCGTCGATACGATAAATGTGCAATACGCTGCGGATTCACAGGCCGTCAGTGATCTCGAAAAGCTTGAGAAAGAAACGTCGATCGGATCGAACCTCAGCACAATTATTACGACGTTGAGACAGCTATTGGGTTGAGAGTACCCATGCTCGGGCTGAAGCTGTCGAGCTATTGGCTTTGTATTCCCGTGCGCTTTATAGACATGTCTGCCCTGACCCATGATGGCGACCCATAAGGTAGCTGAGCGTCAGCAAAGGCTGTAGAATATTCTTCTATGTGATGGGTAGCAAGGATTCCATGCATTTGATCCAAGCATCAAATCTGTTGCATTGCGACCGAATCACCGGTAGCCCAATCTCAATTGCTGCCAACGAGCCATGCCATGGTTTGTCATAGCCCTGGTATAGGTTCTGGATTCGTTTGCTCGGAGCTGTCAACGGACTATTGTTGATGGCTTCCGGAGTATCGAAATCGTTTCGGATCCGCAGCAGCTTTGCTTCGAGGGCCGGTTGATTGATTCCTTGGGCAAGTCGCGTGGGACAGCTGAACAGTAATCCCTCGAATTCATACATTTGGACGTAAGGAATGAAGCGGCGCATTACCTCGCCACCGAGCTTTTCTCGTAGCTTTTCTGTCATGGTCTCCAGCAAGCAATCAGCTTTGGCATCCATAGTTTCCTTGCTGTTGGCTTCATTTTTTCCGGGAAACGCTTCGGGCAAGCCATAGAAATCGAAGAAGGTAGTGCAATAGGCCTGACGGTCTCCGAGCAGCCGTTTCTCAACATCAGTAAGCAAGCGCTCAAAACGGAAGTTACCACCCTTGTGCCCCGGTTTACCTATTAAGGCTGGCACAAGATAAATGTTCAAATGATGGAAGGCTGGTGCAAGCACCTCATTAATGAACATTTCCTCGGTCTGACCCTCGCAGATGACATGTACTCGAATCATCTACGCGGCCTCCCGCCAAGGATATTTTTCTCCCAAAGCTCACCAACTGAATAATCTTCTAACCAGATATCAAACTCGTTCTCGTCGAGCCGTTTGAATACCGTCGCCCCTTCTTCGCGCTCGACTATGATCAGATCGCTAATGGGAAACTCATTCACCAACGGAACTGACTGGGTTGAGACAATCACTTGCATCCTCGTCGAGGCCGACCGAAGCAGGGAGCCCAACAAAGTAATTGCATACGGGTGCAAACCCAGTTCAGGTTCGTCAATGATGATTGTGGAAGGCGGCTCCGGTTGTAGTAGCGCAGTGACCAGGCAAATGAAGCGGATAGAACCGTCTGAGAGCTGGCTGGGCCAGAAGACGTAATCGCTGTCTTTCTGTCGCCACAGCAAGTTGATCAGCTCCTCTTCCGTCTTTAAGCGAAGAGGAATGAGCACGAAATCATCAAAAAACGGAATCGCCAATTGAATTGTTTTACGAATCTGTTCGTAGACATCCGGCGCTTCTGTAAAGAGCCGATATAGATAGGCTGCCAGGTTGGATGCGTCTGGGCGCAGGTAGTCGTTGATGTGGACGGGGCCGCGACGCTTGACGCTTGCTGTATCGCTGCTGTCATGGAAGTGGAATACTTTCCAACTGGAAATCGATTCGTAGCAGTAGGAGACCACATCGTTTTTGTAATCGGCATAAAAACGCTTGGAATTGAATGTTTCTTTCAGTTTCGCTTCTTGATGTCCAGAACCTAGCTCTATCCATTGTGCTCCGTACCGAGGGCCATCAAAGAAAAGTCTCTCATTCGAAAATACAAAGTCCCCATCCACTGTTGGCTCAAGCTCGAATTGGTATCCGTTTAGGCCAAATTTGACGAAGGACACGATTTTCTGAGTTTCTTTTACGCCGAAACTGAGGATGCGATCAGCAGAGCCCTGTTGAGCGGTCCATTTCTTCAGGCGTTGTTCCATCATCTCGCCAAGCATGCGAAAGTAGGAGACGAAGCTGCTCTTGCCGGCACCATTGGCGCCCAGCAGGACGTTCAGGCTGCCAAGCTCCAGGCCCTCCAAATTTTTTATGGACTTGAAGCCCTTGATTGTCAGCCGGTCGATGGCGTTTTTCTTGCTCATTGATGCGACATTCCTTAGCGATACTGTCCCGTGAAGCTCAGGCCGCTTTTGTGATAGCTTTCCAGAGTTTGCCACTGATTTCAGAGGCTGGCTTGTTGCATCCTAACTCTAATCTTTTCCGGCTAATACCAGCCCTTGATTACGCCGTCGTTCACTGGATATTTTTCAGATATCACTGAGCGTTCAGCGGATCATGAGTCTGATCTCTGGTTTTCGGAGTCCGGGGCTTCTCCCGCAGGCCCGCGTTACTAAAGTTCGTGACCCATAAGCCGACAGCCTTCGTTTCCACCTCACGGATGATTCTAATGTTCCGCTCCGTTTTTTCCGGCGTTGCTTTGCTCGCTGCCGCCGCTGCCTGCACGGCCCAGGCCCAGACCGTCACCACTCCCGAACAACTGCTGACCGAATTTTCTCGTTGCGATGCGCGTTTCTTCGAGAGCCTGCGTGACGCCCGCCTGCCGGCAGGTACAGTGCGCCTGAGTGATTACGGTTCGGTCAGGGCACCGACCATTATGAATCCGCTCCAGGAGGGTGGCACTTACCAACATTTCGAAGCGCCCCTGATCGTCAACGGTGTGCGTATGGTCGGCTATTACAACCAGGCCCAAACCATCAAGGATCTCGGTAATTTTCTGTTCTGGGGGTTCGTAGTCGATGGCTCGCCGCAAGAGGTGGCCGCGAAACTAAAGCCGTTGATCGTCGATAACGCGCGCTTTGTCAGTCAGGGCAAAGCCATTGCCCGCGCCGAAATTCGCCGCGTCGGTGACCCGATCGGCCAATGGCGCACCGAAGAATTGACCGGCCCTGGCGTCGCCACTCCGTTTGGTTTCGTAGACCGTGTGTTGATGGTCGACACGGGCGACACGACACCGCCGCTCGCCGGGCATACAACCGTGTTCTGCTCGCTCCAAGGCACCGTGACCGCGCCGCTCTTGCAGGCCTATCGCCCTGACCTCAACGCTCGTCTCTTCGACTGACAAGGTTGCTCTTCATGAAAGCTCGCTGGCCCGCACTGATCGCTTGCTCCCTCATCCTGATGGGATGTGCCGGGATGCAGAACCCGCAAAAAGCCAACCTTGCGCACTGCACAAATCAGCTCAAGGCGGGTAAAGCCGAAAACTATCCACTGGTGCTGCAGGAAGGTGATTTGTGCTTACAGAAAAATACGCTGCCTGCCTCGCTGGAAAGTCTGATTTACGCGGTGCAGGCTGACGCCCACAGCAACCTCAAGCATTTTCCCGAAGCTGTGGCTGCCAAGGAAAAATCCATCCAGTTGGCGGCCAAGCCTGATGCACGCGCCAATCTGGATTTGAGCGGTATGTATCGCGACGCTGGCAATCCGAAAAAAGCGCTGGAACTTGTGCAATACAACCTCGACAACGGGCTGGGAGAAGCCGGAAAGGGTTCGGGCTTCCACATGCCGACCTACTATCATCTGGGCCTCGCGCTGACAGACCTGGGTCAGTACAGAGAGGCCGCTGAAGCATTCAGCACCGGCCTTGAGCGTCAGTCGAACTATGCCTGGGCCTATTATGCGCGCGGGATCGCCTATGATCATTTGGGGGACAAGGACGATGCCAAGATCGACTTCATGAAGTTTTCGCAAATCGTCGATGAAAAGTACGTTCGGGATGAGCACAAGGCCAAGCTTGCCGAGTACAAGATTTCCTTGCCTTGATGTTGCGGTGGATTGTCTGGTCTTGGAGCGGTATAAACCTGCCCAAGACCAGCAGCTCTCAGTTCCTTATGCGTTACCACGCGGAGCGTGGGAACGAGCGCTGGGGTTTATAGAATATCTTTCACATAAGCGTTAAGCGCGATGAGCGGAGCGTGAAGGTCGTCTATCTTTTGCGCTGAGCTGAAATCCGTAGCCAAACGATGCAGCTCTCGGCCCAGCACTGTATCCACCCCCCCAATCGCCCCCAACGCCAAATCCAGGCATCGACTGATTTCGCCCTGAATCCCGGCCACATCGCCCCGCCGCACCAACAACTCGAAAATCTCCCGGTCGCAACTGCCCATCAACGGATCATCCCGCAGGATCGGGCTGTGGCCTTCTGTCTCATAAGCCAGTTTGAGGGAGTAGAGAGCGACCGTTTCCAGCAGCAATTCCATGGGGTGAAATCCTTTGTGACTGGGTGAGGAGGGTGGGGTGGAGTTGGGTTGAGGGTTCATGGCTTGGCGAGTGCTAGTCGGAGTATCGGTGTGGGGAGTGACTATTTTGTGAGCGCTTTGCGCTCAGGCGGGAGCAAGCTCCCTCGCCACGGGGTTTTCCCTACTTCCTGTCTTCCTTATTGCAGGTTCTTTCTCGCCACTGGGCTGGTATTTGGGGCTGCTTTGCAGCCCAGCGGGGATGAATCCCCTCGCCACAAAAGCGGGCTGGTGGCGTCGATCATGGGCCTAACCACTTTCTTGCAGACGAAAAAAAAGACCTTGAATTTCAAGGTCTTTCTTTAATATGGTGCCCCGAGGGAGACTCGAACTCCCACTCCTTTCGAAAACGGATTTTGAATCCGCCGCGTCTACCAATTCCGCCATCAGGGCTCAATGGCGGCGAAGTATAGAGAGGTGCCTACCGTTGGTCAATCACGTTTCATGGTGAATTTATAATATTTCCGCTAGACTTTCCGGCCCTGCTAGACGAACCCCATCATGCGTGTTGCTGACTTTACTTTCGAACTCCCGGATTCGCTGATCGCTCGCCACCCGCTGGCCGAGCGGCGCGCCAGTCGACTGTTGACCCTGGACGGGGTCAGCGGTGCCATGGCTCACCGTCAATTCACTGATTTGCTCGAGCATTTGCGTCCGGGCGATTTGATGGTGTTCAACAATACCCGGGTGATTCCGGCGCGGTTGTTTGGCCAGAAGGCCTCCGGTGGCAAGCTGGAGATTCTGGTGGAGCGGGTGCTGGACAGTCATCGCGTGCTGGCCCATGTGCGGTCGAGCAAGTCGCCCAAGCCGGGTTCGTCGATTTTGATCGACGGCGGCGGTGAGGCGCGGATGGTGGCGCGGCACGATGCGTTGTTCGAGCTGGAATTTGCCGAAGAGGTGTTGCCGCTGCTCGACCGTGTCGGGCACATGCCGTTGCCTCCTTATATAGACCGCCCGGACGAAGGTTCGGACCGCGAGCGCTATCAGACCGTATACGCCGAGCGCCTGGGGGCGGTGGCGGCGCCGACGGCGGGGCTGCATTTTGATCAGCCGTTGCTGGAGGCGATTGCGGCCAAGGGCGTGGAGACGGCGTTCGTGACGCTGCACGTCGGCGCCGGCACGTTCCAGCCGGTGCGGGTGGAGCGCATCGAAGACCACCACATGCACAACGAATGGCTGGAAGTGAGCCAGGAAGTCGTCGATGCCGTGGCGGCCTGTCGCGCGCGCGGTGGGCGGGTGGTGGCGGTGGGGACCACCAGCGTGCGCTCTCTGGAAAGCGCCGCGCGCGATGGCGTGCTCAAGCCGTTCAGTGGCGACACCGATATCTTTATCTACCCGGGCCGGCCGTTTCATGTGGTCGATGCCCTGGTCACCAACTTTCATTTGCCCGAATCCACGCTGTTGATGCTGGTTTCGGCCTTCGCCGGTTACCCCGAAGCCATGGCCGCCTACAAGGCCGCCGTCGAGCATGGGTACCGCTTTTTCAGCTACGGTGATGCGATGTTCATCACCCGTAACCCCGCGCCACGCGGGCCCGAGGAAACCGTATGAGTCGCACCTGTCGCATGTCCTTCGAGTTGCTTGCCACCGATGGCAAGGCTCGTCGCGGACGCCTGACCTTCCCCCGCGGTACCGTGGAAACCCCGGCATTCATGCCGGTGGGCACCTACGGCACGGTCAAGGGCATGCTGCCGCGTGATATCGAGGCAATTGGCGCGGAGATCATTCTCGGCAACACCTTCCACCTGTGGCTGCGCCCGGGCATGGAAGTGATCAAGGCCCACGGCGACCTGCACGATTTCATGCAATGGAAAGGCCCGATTCTGACCGACTCTGGCGGTTTCCAGGTGTTCAGCTTGGGCGCGATGCGCAAGATCAAAGAGGAGGGCGTGACCTTCGCTTCTCCGGTGGACGGTTCCAAGGTATTCATGGGGCCGGAAGAGTCGATGCAGGTGCAGCGCGACCTGGGCTCGGACATCGTGATGATCTTCGACGAATGCACGCCGTACCCGGCCGATGAAGACGTGGCGCGGGTGTCCATGGAGCTGTCGTTGCGCTGGGCCCAGCGTTCGAAGAATGCCCACGGCGAAAACACCGCGGCGCTGTTCGGCATCGTCCAGGGCGGCATGCACCGCGACCTGCGCATGCGCTCGCTGGAAGGCCTGGACAAGATCGGGTTCGACGGCCTGGCGATTGGCGGTCTGTCGGTGGGTGAACCGAAGCACGAAATGATCAAGGTGCTCGATTACCTGCCGGGGGAAATGCCCGCTGACAAACCTCGTTACCTTATGGGCGTTGGCAAACCGGAAGATCTGGTTGAGGGTGTGCGCCGCGGGGTGGACATGTTCGATTGCGTGATGCCAACCCGTAATGCCCGCAATGGGCATCTGTTCATCGACACCGGTGTGCTGAAGATCCGTAACGCGTTCCATCGCCATGATGATTCGCCGCTGGATCCGACGTGCGATTGCTACACCTGCCAGAACTTCTCCCGCGCTTATCTGCATCATTTGGACAAGTGCGGCGAAATGCTCGGCAGCATGCTCAATACCATCCACAATTTGCGCCATTATCAGGTGCTTATGGCTGGTTTGCGCGAGGCTATCCAACAGGGTACATTGGCCGCCTTTGTCGAGGCCTTCTATGCCAAGCGCGGGTTGCCTGTTCCGCCTTTGGACTGAGTTTTCCGATCCCTAGATTCAATACTTGCAACTGGAGTGCTAAATGAGCTTTTTTATCTCTAACGCCATGGCCGATGCCGCTGCACCTGCAGCTGCGCCAATGGGTGGCGGTTTCGAGTGGATTTTCCTGGTCGGCTTCCTGGTCATCTTCTACCTGATGATCTGGCGTCCACAGGCCAAGCGCGCCAAAGAGCAGAAGAACCTGCTCAGCAGCCTGCAAAAAGGTGATGAAGTGGTCACCACCGGCGGCATCGCCGGCAAGATCACCAAAGTGGCCGATGACTTCGTGGTACTGGAAGTGTCCGACACGGTTGAAATGAAGTTCCAGAAGGGCGCCATCGCGGCCACGCTGCCAAAAGGCACGCTGAAAGCGATCTAAGTAACAACTTCTCTTCAATCGACGGGGCGCGCAAGGCGCCCCGCGTCATAAGCGGGCGGCGTGATGCTGAACAAATACCCTCTGTGGAAATACCTACTGATCCTGGCGGTGCTGGCGGTCGGTCTGATTTATTCCGCTCCCAATCTTTACCCGGATGACCCGGCCATTCAGGTCAGTGGCGCAAGCACTGCGCTGCAGGTCACCCAGGCCGATCTGGACCGCGCGAGCGCTGCGCTCAAGGCGTCCAATATCGAGGTCAAGGCTGCGTCCATCGCCGAAAACGGCAAGGGCGGCCTGTTGCGCCTGGTCAAGTCTGAAGACCAGTTGCCGGCCAAGGACGTGGTGCGCAAGGCGTTGGGCGACGATTACGTTGTAGCCCTGAACCTGGCCCAGACCACCCCACAATGGCTGCGCAATCTCGGCGCCCACCCAATGAAGCTGGGCCTGGACTTGTCCGGTGGTGTGCACTTCCTGCTGGAAGTGGACATGGAAAAAGCCCTCGACGCACGCCTGAAAGTCTACGAAGGCGACGTCAAGAGCCTGTTGCGCAAAGAGCGCGTGCGCTATCGCAGCCTGCCGCAGTTCGAAGGTGCCATTCAGCTGGGCTTCAGTGATGAAGATACCCGCGAACAGGCCCGTGCGCTGGTCCGCAAGAATTTCAACGATTTCGACATTGTGCCGGCCGACCTCAATGGCCAACCGGTGCTGCGTCTGGCGATGACCCCGGCCAAGCTGGCGGAAATCCGCGAATACTCCATCAAGCAGAACTTGACCACGGTCCGTAACCGCGTCAACGAGCTGGGTGTGGCTGAGCCGATCGTGCAGCGCCAGGGCGCCAACCGCATCGTGGTCGAGCTGCCGGGCGTGCAGGACACGGCCGAAGCCAAGCGTATCCTCGGTAAGACCGCCAACCTGGAATTCCGCCTGGCCGCTGAGCCGGGTGCATCCAAGGCCACTTCCGAGAGCTTCGAGTTCCGTGAGGGCGGCCGTCCGGCGGCGCAGATCGAGCGTGGCCTGATCATCACCGGTGACCAGGTGACCGATGCCCAGGCGGGCTTCGACGAGCAAGGTCGTCCGCAGGTGAACATTCGCCTCGACGGCCACGGCGGCGAACTGATGAGCCGCGCCACGCGCAGCAACGTCGGTCGCAGCATGGCGGTGATCTTCATCGAGCAGAAGCCGACCACCACCTACACCAAGCAAGTGGTCAACGGCGTCGAAAAAGACGTACCGGTCCAGACCTTCAAGGAAGAGAAGAAAATCATCAGCCTGGCGACCATCCAGTCGCCGCTGGGCAGCCAATTCCGCATCACCGGCCTGAACGGCCAGGGCGAGTCCTCGGAACTGGCCCTGCTGCTGCGTGCCGGTGGCCTGGCCGCGCCGATGTACTTCGCTGAAGAACGCACCATCGGCCCGAGCCTGGGCGCCGACAACATCACCAAGGGTGTCGATGCATCCCTGTGGGGCATGCTGTTCGTGTCGCTGTTCATCATCGCCATCTACCGCTTCTTCGGCTTGATCGCCACGGTTGCGCTGGCGGTGAACATGGTGCTGCTGCTGGCCCTGATGTCCTTGCTGGGCGCCACGCTGACCCTGCCGGGTATCGCCGGTATCGTCTTGACCATGGGCATGGCGGTGGACGCCAACGTGCTGATCTTCTCGCGGATACGTGAAGAGATCGCCGCGGGCATGTCGATCCAGCGGGCAATCAACGAAGGCTTCGGCCGCGCATTCACTGCGATTATCGACTCCAACCTGACCACGTTGCTGGTCGGCGGGATTCTCTTTGCCATGGGCACCGGCCCGGTCAAAGGCTTCGCAGTGACCATGTCCCTCGGGATCTTTACCTCGATGTTCACAGCCATTCTGGTGACCCGTGCAATGGTCAACCTGATTTATGGTGGCCGTGACGTCAAGAAGTTGTGGATTTAAGGGGCTGACATGTTACGTACAATCAACTTCATGGGCGTCCGCAACATTGCGTTCGGCGTCACATTGTTTCTTACGGCCCTGGCGTTGTTCAGCTGGGCCACCAAGGGCCTGAACTACGGCTTGGACTTCACCGGCGGTACGCTCATCGAGCTGACCTACGAACGTCCGGCCGATGTCACCAAGGTGCGTGAGCAACTGGCGACCTCGGGCTACAGCGACGCCGTGGTGCAGAGCTTTGGCGCCACCACTGATTTGCTGGTGCGCATGCCGGGTGAAGACCCGCAACTGGGCCAGCGCGTAGCGGATGCCTTGCAGAAGGCTGGTGGCGACAACCCGGCGGTGGTCAAGCGCGTCGAGTTCGTCGGCCCGCAAGTGGGTGAAGAACTGCGCGACCAGGGCGGCCTCGGCATGCTGTTGGCGTTGGGCGGCGTGATGCTCTACCTGGCTTTCCGCTTCCAGTGGAAGTTCGCGGTGGGCGCCATTGTCTCGCTGATCCACGACGTGATCGTGACCGTGGGCATCCTGTCGTTCTTCCAGATCACCTTCGACCTGACGGTATTGGCGGCGGTGCTGGCGATCATCGGTTACTCGCTCAACGACACCATCGTGGTGTTCGACCGGGTGCGTGAGAACTTCCGTGTGCTGCGCAAGGCGTCCTTGATCGAGAACATCAACATCTCGACCACCCAGACCCTGTTGCGGACCATGGCGACGTCGATCTCCACCTTGTTGGCGATTGCCGCGCTGCTGTTCTTTGGTGGCGACAACCTGTTCGGTTTCTCCATCGCGTTGTTCATCGGTGTGATGGCGGGTACCTACTCCTCTATCTACATCGCCAACGTGGTGTTGATCTGGCTGAACCTGAGCACCGAGGATCTGATTCCTCCGGCCGCTACGGAGACCGAGGTGGACGACCGCCCGTAAGGCTCGGTTTTCCGTCCGTCACCGCTGAGAAGGCGCGAGTTGAACTCGCGCCTTTTTTTATGCTCCAAGGCTGGGAGAAGCGCGGATTATTCCGCTTGTGATGGTCAGGAGGTTCAAGTGAACAAATCGATGCTGGTTGGTGCGGTATTGGGTGCTGTCGGTGTAACAGCCGGTGGTGCGGTCGCCACCTACAGCTTGGTAAAAAGTGGCCCTGAGTACGCGCAAGTACTGGCCGTGGAACCGGTCAAGACCCAGATCAAGACTCCGCGTGAAGTGTGCAAGGACGTCACCGTGACTCGGCAGAAGCCCGTCCAGGACCAACACCAGATCGCTGGCACCGTGCTCGGTGCTGTGGCCGGTGGCCTGTTGGGCAACCAGATCGGCGGCGGCACCGGCAAGAAAATCGCCACGGTGGCGGGTGCGGCCGGCGGTGGTTATGCCGGTAACAAGATCCAGGAAGGCATGCAAGAACGCGACACGTACACTACCACCCAAACTCGCTGCAACACGGTCAATGACATCAGCGACAAGGTGGTCGGCTACGACGTCCGCTACATGCTCGACGGCAAGGAAGGAAAAGTCCGCATGGACCGCGACCCGGGCAACCAGATCCCGGTTAGCAAGGAAGGCCAACTGATCCTGGGCCAGAACGAACCGGCCCAGTGATCCAACCGCTATGAAAAAGCACCCTTCGGGGTGCTTTTTTTGCGCCCACATTTTATGCCCATCCCATATCCTCTGTGAGAGCGAGCCTGCTCGCGAAAGCTGCATTCATATTCCAGATAAACCTGTGGCGAGGGAGCTTGCTCCCGCTGGGCTGCGCAGCAGGCCCAAGATCTTGCGGTCGCTGCGCACTGGAGCGCCAGCCCGGCCGAGCGGGAGCAAGCTCCCTCGCCACGGAGTGTTCACATCTGAACAGAGTGGTTTGAACAGGCAAAAAAAAGCACCCCGAAGGGTGCTTCTATTGAGCCAAGCGGCTTAGCGCTTCAGCGAGGCCGGCAGGTGTGGCTGGATCGCCGTCAGCACAGCCTTGAAGCATTTGGTGTTGCCAGCAACGATGTGGCCTTTTTCAAGGAAGTCATGGCCGCCAGTGAAGTCGCTCACCAAGCCACCCGCTTCCTGGATCAGCAGAGCGCCTGCTGCCATGTCCCACTCTGACAGGCCCGACTCCCAGAACGCATCGAAACGACCGGCCGCGACATAAGCGAGGTCCAGGCTGGCGGCACCGGCGCGGCGGATGCCGGCGGTCTGGCCGACCAGGGCACGGAACATGCCCAGGTAGTTGTCCAGGTTGTCCATCTGGTCGTCACGGAACGGGAAGCCGGTACCCAGCAGGGCGCCGTCCAGGCTGGTGCGGCCGCTGACGCGCAGGCGACGACCGTTCAACTGGGCGCCACGGCCACGGCTGGCGGTGAATTCTTCCTGGCGAACCGGGTCCAGCACGACGGCGTGTTCCAGGCGGCCACGGTATTTGCAGGCGATGCTGACAGCGAAGTGGGGGATGCCGCGCAGGAAGTTGGTGGTGCCGTCCAGCGGATCGATGATCCACAGGTACTCTTCGCCTTCGATGCCGGTACCGGCGTGCATGCCGGTCTCTTCACCGCGGATAGAGTGGTTCGGGTAAGCCTTGCGCAGGGCGTCGACGATTTTCTGTTCGGCGGCGCGATCGACCTCGGACACGTAGTCCTTGGCGTCTTTTTCATCGACCTTGATGGTATCCAGGCGCTCGATGGAGCGGAAGATCAGTTCACTGGCGCTGCGGGCGGCGCGCAGCGCGATATTCAGCATGGGCTGCATGGATGTGTCACCTAAGGTTGTTAAAGAAAGCCGCGCATTCTATCAGAAAGTTTTCTCAGGAGAAGGTTGGTGTTCGCTTTCATAGCTTAACGGTAGGTGCTTAGGTAAGATTTGCTCCCTTTTATGTGTTCGAGAGCGCCTCCCTTGTTGCAGAACATTCGTGTCGTCCTGGTCAATACCAGCCATCCGGGAAATATCGGCGGAGCTGCGCGGGCCATGAAGAACATGGGCCTGTCGCGGCTGGTGCTGGTCGAGCCCCGTTCGTTTCCCCATCACGAAGCCGATGCCCGGGCATCCGGCGCCAACGACATCCTGGCCAATGCCGAGGTCGTCGCCACGTTGGAAGACGCCCTGGTGGGTTGCAACCTGGTGCTCGGCACCAGCGCCCGTGATCGGCGTATCCCGTGGCCGCTGCTCGATCCCCGCGAATGCGGCACCAAAGTGGTCGAGGAGGCGGGGCAGGGCGTGCAGATCGCTTTGGTGTTCGGCCGAGAAGATTCCGGCCTCACCAACGAAGAACTGCAGCGATGTCATTATCACGTGCATATCCCTTCCGACCCTGGATTCAGCTCGCTGAACCTTGGGGCGGCGGTGCAGGTGTTGAGCTATGAAGTGCGCATGGCCTGGCTGCAAGCCGAAGGCCAGCCCAGCAAGGTGGAAAAATTCGAGGCGACGTCGCCGCGCAGTGAGACACTGGCGACCATGGACGAACTGGAGCGATTCTATGAGCACCTGGAACAAGCCCTGGTGGACATCGAATTCCTCGACCCGGACAAGCCTCGACACTTGATGGCGCGCCTGCGTCGGTTGTACGGACGAAGCTCGGTGAGCCGGGCGGAAATGAATATATTGCGCGGCATCCTCACGGAAACCCAGAAAGCGGCCCGTGGCGAGCTGATTAAGCGGAAGGAATAAAATGTTCGAACGTTTGCGTGAAGATATCCAGAGCGTCTTTCATCGTGACCCGGCGGCGCGCAATGCCTTTGAAGTATTGACCTGCTACCCGGGGATGCACGCCATCTGGATCCATCGCCTGTCCGGCGCCTTGTGGAACATGGGTTGGAAATGGCTGGCGCGGCTGGTCTCGAACTTCGGCCGCTGGCTGACCGGGATCGAGATCCATCCGGGCGCCAAGGTCGGTCGCCGGTTCTTCATTGACCATGGCATGGGCATCGTCATTGGCGAGACCGCCGAGATCGGCGACGACGTGACGCTGTACCAGGGTGTGACCCTCGGCGGCACCAGCTGGAACAAAGGCAAGCGCCACCCAACGCTGGAGGACGGCGTCGTCGTCGGTGCCGGCGCCAAGGTGCTCGGGCCGTTCACGGTAGGGGCGGGGGCGAAGGTCGGTTCCAACGCCGTGGTTACCAAGGCCGTGCCGCCTGGCGCGACCGTGGTGGGTATTCCGGGGCGGATCATCGTCAAATCGGATGAAGAGCAGGACGCACGGCGCAAAGCCATGGCCGAAAAGATCGGCTTCGACGCCTACGGTGTCGGCGAAGACATGCCCGACCCGGTCGCCCGCGCCATCAACCAGCTGCTGGACCATTTGCAGGCCGTCGATGGACGCCTGGAGGGGATGTGCGGAGCCCTCAAGGACCTGGGCAGTAATTATTGTGCCAAGGACCTGCCTGAGCTGCGCGAAGAAGACTTCGCGTGTGTGAAGGACAAGGATGAGACCCAGGCTGGCTGAAACCCTGCTGGCCTCATCGCGAGCAGGCTCGCTCCCACGCCTACAGCGGTGATCTCCTGTGGGGGCGAGCCTGTTCGCGGAGAACGGTAACGCGGTATAGCTGGTCGTTAGCCGCCTACCTTTGCTATCATGCGCGCGCTCTTTTGCGGGTAATCCCGAGTAAAGCACTAGGTCTTATACTTGACTTAAATACTCGGGAATTGCATACTCGCCCCCATTCCGAACTCCGTGGTAATTGTCCATGCGACTGACTACAAAAGGCCGATACGCCGTGACCGCAATGCTGGATCTGGCATTGCATGCGCAGCACGGGCCGGTGTCCCTGGCCGATATCTCCGAGCGCCAGGGCATCTCCCTGTCTTACCTCGAACAGCTGTTCGCCAAGCTGCGCCGCAGCAACCTGGTTTCCAGCGTTCGTGGTCCCGGTGGCGGCTACCAGCTGTCACGCGAGATGCAAGGCATCCAGGTCGCCCAGGTGATCGATGCCGTGAACGAATCGGTCGATGCGACCAAATGCCAGGGGCTGGGCGATTGCCATGGCGGCGATACATGCCTGACCCACCATCTGTGGTGTGACTTGAGCCTGCAGATCCACGAGTTTCTGAGCGGTATCAGCTTGGCCGACCTTGTAACTCGCCGTGAGGTGCAAGAAGTCGCCCAACGTCAGGACCAGCGCCGTTGCAATGGCAAGGCGCCGCACCTGGACAAGATCGAAGCGTCCGCCGTCGAATGACCGCCGCAGAGCAAGCGGAACGCCAGCCAGCCTGATTTAGGAGAGAGTCCATGAAATTGCCGATTTACCTTGATTACTCTGCGACCACCCCGGTTGATCCGCGTGTCGCGCAAAAGATGAGTGAATGCCTGCTGGTCGACGGAAACTTCGGTAACCCGGCTTCGCGCTCCCACGTGTTTGGCTGGAAAGCCGAAGAATCGGTCGAAAACGCTCGTCGCCAGGTCGCCGACCTGGTCAACGCCGACCCGCGCGAGATCGTCTGGACCTCCGGTGCCACCGAATCCGACAACCTGGCAATCAAGGGTGTCGCGCATTTCTACCACACCAAGGGCAAGCACTTGATCACCTCCAAGATCGAGCACAAGGCTGTCCTGGACACCACGCGTCAACTGGAGCGTGAAGGCTTCGAAGTCACCTACATCGAGCCCGGTGAAGACGGCCTGATCACCCCGGCCATGGTCGAAGCCGCCCTGCGCGACGACACCATCCTGGTTTCGATCATGCACGTGAACAACGAAATCGGCACCGTCAACGACATCGCCGCCATCGGCGAGCTGACCCGTTCCAAGGGCGTCCTGTTCCACGTCGACGCGGCGCAATCCACTGGCAAGGTCGACATCGACCTGTCGAAGCTGAAAGTCGACCTGATGTCGTTCTCGGCCCACAAGACCTACGGTCCTAAAGGCATCGGCGCCCTGTACGTCAGCCGCAAGCCGCGTGTTCGCCTCGAAGCGACCATGCACGGCGGTGGTCACGAGCGCGGCATGCGTTCCGGTACCCTGGCGACCCACCAGATCGTCGGCATGGGCGAAGCGTTCCGAGTTGCCAAGGAAGACATGGCTGCCGAAAACGTGCGCATCAAGGCCTTGAGCGATCGTTTCTTCAAGCAGGTCGAGCACCTCGAAGAGCTGTACGTCAATGGCAGCATGACCGCCCGCGTCCCGCACAACCTGAACCTGAGCTTCAACTACGTTGAAGGTGAGTCGCTGATCATGGCGCTCAAGGATCTGGCCGTGTCGTCCGGTTCGGCGTGCACCTCGGCGTCGCTGGAGCCTTCGTACGTACTGCGCGCCCTGGGCCGCAACGACGAACTGGCCCACAGCTCCATCCGCTTCACCTTCGGCCGCTTCACCACCGAAGAAGAAATCGATTATGCCGCGCAGAAAGTCTGCGAGGCAGTGACCAAGCTGCGCGCACTGTCGCCGCTGTGGGACATGTACAAAGACGGCGTCGACATTTCGAAAATCGAATGGGCAGCGCACTGAGAAGTCGCCACCAGAGCGGCTCCACTGATGAGGATTGAAGCAAATGGCATATAGCGAAAAGGTCATCGACCACTACGAGAACCCGCGCAACGTCGGCAAGATGGACGCGCAGGATCCTGACGTCGGCACCGGCATGGTCGGTGCTCCGGCGTGCGGCGACGTGATGCGCCTGCAGATCAAGGTCAACGAGCAAGGCATCATCGAGGATGCCAAGTTCAAGACCTATGGCTGCGGCTCGGCCATCGCGTCCAGCTCCCTGGCTACTGAGTGGATGAAGGGCAAGACCCTCGACGAAGCCGAAACCATCAAGAACACCCAGCTGGCCGAAGAACTGGCCCTGCCGCCAGTGAAGATCCACTGCTCGGTACTCGCTGAAGACGCCATCAAGGCCGCCGTTCGCGACTACAAGCAGAAAAAAGGCTTGATCTGATCCGCGTTACGGTAAGGAGTTTCCATGGCTATCCAGATGACAGAAGCAGCAGCTAAGCATGTGCAGCGTTCTCTTGCAGGGCGCGGCAAAGGCGAGGGTATCCGCCTGGGTGTTCGCACCACGGGCTGCTCTGGCCTCGCCTACGTGCTGGAATTCGTCGACGAAGTGGGCGAAGAGGACCAGGTATTCGAAAGTCATGGTCAGAAAGTGATCATTGACCCGAAGAGCCTGACGTACCTGGACGGCACCGAGCTGGATTTCGTCAAGGAAGGGTTGAACGAAGGCTTCAAGTTCAACAACCCCAACGTGCGCGGTGAGTGTGGCTGCGGCGAAAGCTTCAACATCTGAGGCTGCTCGTGGGTACTCCTTGTCATTTTGCGTTGTTCCAGTTGCAGCCTGCTTTCCAGCTGGACCTCGATCAGTTGTCCGCGCGTTACCTGGAACTGGCCCGTGGTGTTCATCCCGACCGCTTTGCCGATGCCTCCGAGGCGGAGCAGCGGCGGGCGCTCGAGCAGTCGGCGAACCTCAACGAGGCTTACCAGACGCTCAAGAACCCGGCCAAGCGCGCGCGCTACCTGCTGGCTATCAGCGGCCATGAGTTGCCGCTGGAGGTCACGGTCCATGATCCCGAGTTTCTTTTGCAGCAGATGCAATGGCGCGAAGAGCTCGAAGACCTGCAGGACAGCGCGGATCTGGCCGGTGTCGCGGTATTCAAGCGTCGCTTGAAAGACGCCCAGCAAGAACTGAACGAAGACTTCGCAGCCTGCTGGAACGATGCCGCGCAACGCGAACAGGCCGAGCGCCTGATGCGGCGCATGCAGTTCCTCGACAAGCTCACCCACGAAGTGCGCCAGTTAGAAGAGCGCCTCGACGATTAACCCAGTGCCGCTCCGGTCGCACGCCTGATTACAGATAAGTCCTGATTACGATGGCCCTACTGCAGATCGCCGAACCCGGCCAAAGTCCACAACCGCACCAGCGTCGCCTGGCTGTCGGGATCGACTTGGGTACCACCAATTCCCTGGTCGCTGCTTTGCGCAGCGGTCTTTCCGAACCGCTGGCCGACGAGCAGGGGCGGGTCATCCTGCCGTCCGCCGTGCGCTACCACGCCGATCGCGTCGAAGTAGGCGATTCGGCCAGGCTGGCCGCCGCCAGCGATCCCCTGAACACCATTGTGTCGGTCAAGCGCTTGATGGGTCGTGGTCTGTCCGACGTCAAGCAATTGGGCGAACAGCTGCCGTACCGCTTCGTTGGCGGCGAGTCCCACATGCCGTTCATCGAGACCGTGCAGGGGCCGAAAAGCCCGGTCGAGGTTTCCGCTGACATCCTCAAGGTCCTGCGCCAGCGCGCCGAAGCGGCATTGGGTGGTGAGTTGGTGGGAGCGGTCATCACCGTTCCGGCCTATTTCGACGACGCCCAGCGCCAAGCCACCAAGGACGCTGCCAAGCTCGCCGGCCTCAACGTGTTGCGCCTGCTCAATGAGCCGACCGCCGCTGCCGTTGCCTACGGCCTGGACCAGCACGCCGAAGGCCTGGTCGCGATCTACGACCTGGGTGGCGGTACTTTCGATATTTCGATCCTGCGCCTGACCGGCGGTGTCTTCGAAGTCCTCGCTACCGGTGGCGACAGCGCCCTGGGCGGGGACGATTTCGACCACGCGATCGCTGGCTGGATCATCGAGCAGGCCGGCCTCTCTGCCGACCTCGACCCAGGTGCCCAGCGCCATCTGCTGCAAACCGCCTGCGCGGCCAAGGAAGCCTTGACCGACGCTGCCTCCGTTGAAGTCGCTTATGGCGACTGGAGCGCCGCCCTTACCCGTGAAGCCTTCAACGCACTGATCGAACCCATGGTTGCCCGCAGCCTCAAGGCCTGCCGCCGTGCCGTGCGTGATTCCGGCGTGGAGCTTGAGGATGTGAAAGCGGTGGTCATGGTCGGTGGTTCGACCCGAGTGCCGCGGGTTCGTGAAGCCGTTGCCGAGGCCTTCGGCCGCCAGCCGCTGACCGAAATCGACCCGGACCAGGTAGTCGCCATCGGCGCCGCGATCCAGGCCGACACCCTGGCCGGCAACAAGCGCGACGGTGGCGAGCTGCTGTTGCTCGACGTAATCCCGCTGTCCCTGGGGCTGGAAACCATGGGTGGCCTGATGGAGAAGGTAATTCCGCGCAACACTACCATCCCGGTTGCCCGCGCCCAGGACTTCACCACTTATAAAGACGGCCAGTCGGCCATGATGATCCACGTGCTGCAAGGCGAGCGTGAGCTGATCAGCGACTGCCGTTCCCTGGCCCGCTTCGAATTGCGCGGCATCCCGGCGATGGTTGCCGGTGCAGCGAAGATCCGCGTGACCTTCCAGGTCGACGCCGACGGTCTGCTCAACGTCTCCGCCCGCGAGTTGGGTTCGGGCGTGGAGGCGAGCATCCAGGTCAAGCCGTCCTATGGCCTGACCGACGGTGAAATTGCCAAGATGCTCAAGGACTCGTTCCAGCACGCCAGCGACGACAAGGTTGCCCGTGTGTTGCGTGAACAGCAAGTCGACGGCCAGCGTCTGATCGAAGCCGTGCAAGCCGCCCTTGAAGCGGATGGCGACCGTTTGCTCGACGCCGAGGAACGCATGGTCATCGAGCTGCAAGTGCAGGAATTGTCCGAATTGCTCAAAGGCACCGATGGTTATGCCATCGAGCAGCAGACCAAGCGTCTGTCGCAAGTCACCGATGCCTTTGCTGCCCGCCGCCTGGACTCGACGGTGAAAGCCGCCCTGGCGGGGCGCAACCTGAATGAAATCGAGGAATAACTGATGCCGCAGGTGATTTTTCTGCCCCACGAGAAGTTCTGTCCGGAGGGCATGGTCGTAGAGGCTGAGCCCGGAATCTCCATTCTCGAGCTGGCCCATGAGCACCATATCGAGATGGAAAGTGCCTGTGGCGGCGTCTGTGCTTGCACGACCTGCCATTGCATCATTCGCGAAGGCTTCGACTCGCTGGAAGAGGCGGACGAACTGGAGGAAGACTTCCTTGATCGGGCCTGGGGACTGGAAGCGCAATCGCGCCTGGGTTGCCAGGTTATCGTCGGCACCGAAGACCTGACCGTCGAAATCCCGAAATATTCGCTTAACCATGCGGCCGAAGCGCCGCACTGATGGTGACACTGTCATGAGCTATGGTTGGAATGATGTACAGCGCATCGCAGAAGAATTGGCTGAAGCCCATGAGGGCCTCGATCCGTACTCTGTAGGTTTCGTCCGTCTGCAGCAGATGATCCTGGAGCTGCCTGGCTTCGATGCCACCTCTGGCCGAGTCGGCGAGAAGGTGTTGGAAGCGGTTCAGGAGCTCTGGGCCGCCGAATTGGACTGATCGCTTCGCAGGTTAGGCAATACCTAAGAACCCGCGTATAATTCGCGGGTTTAATTTTTCGTAAATTACCGTTTCTGGAGTTACACCATGGCTGTTCAACGTACTTTCTCCATCATCAAGCCTGACGCCGTTGCTAAAAACGTGATCGGCAAGATCGTTACCCGCTTCGAAGACGCTGGCCTGCGCGTTGTAGCTTCGAAAATGAAGCAACTGTCCAAAGCCGAAGCCGAAGGCTTCTACGCTGAGCACAGCGAGCGCGGTTTCTTCGGTGAGCTGGTTGCTTTCATGACTTCCGGTCCGGTTGTCGTTCAGGTGCTGGAAGGCGAAAACGCCATCGCTCGCAACCGTGAGCTGATGGGCGCTACCAACCCTAAAGAAGCTGCTGCCGGCACCATCCGTGCTGACTTCGCTGAATCCATCGACGCCAACGCCGTCCACGGTTCGGACTCCGAAGCTGCCGCTGCTCGCGAAATCGCTTACTTTTTCTCCGCTACTGAAGTAACCACTCGCTAAGCCCAGGCTTTTGAGTGAAGGTGAATCCATGACTACATCGAACGGCAAAACCAACCTGTTGGGCCTGACCCAGCCGGAAATGGAGAAATTCTTCGACTCGATCGGGGAGAAGCGTTTCCGTGCCGGCCAGGTAATGAAATGGATTCACCACTTTGGCGTCGACGATTTCGACGCCATGACGAATGTCGGCAAGGCCCTGCGCGAAAAGCTCAAGGCTGTTGCCGAGATTCGCGGTCCCGAAGTGGTCAGCCAGGACATCTCCAGCGACGGCACCCGTAAATGGGTAGTGCGCGTGGCTTCCGGCAGCTGCGTCGAGACCGTCTACATTCCCCAGGGCAAGCGCGGCACCTTGTGCGTTTCGTCCCAGGCAGGCTGTGCCCTGGATTGCAGTTTCTGCTCCACCGGCAAGCAAGGCTTCAACAGCAACCTCACCGCCGCCGAAGTGATCGGCCAGGTGTGGATTGCCAACAAATCCTTTGGCAGCGTCCCGGCGACCGTCGACCGTGCCATCACCAACGTGGTGATGATGGGCATGGGTGAGCCGCTGCTGAACTTCGACAACGTCGTCTCCGCCATGCACCTGATGATGGATGACCTGGGCTACGGCATTTCCAAGCGCCGCGTGACCCTGTCCACCTCCGGTGTGGTGCCGATGATCGATGAGCTGGCCAAGCACATCGACGTCTCCCTGGCGTTGTCGCTGCACGCACCCAATGACGCATTGCGTAACCAATTGGTGCCGATCAACAAGAAATATCCGCTTAAGATGCTGCTCGAGTCGTGCCAGCGCTACATGTCGTCCCTGGGCGAAAAACGCGTGCTGACCATCGAGTACACCCTGCTCAAGGACGTGAACGACAAGGTTGAACACGCGGTCGAGATGATCGAGCTGCTCAAGAACATTCCGTGCAAGATCAACCTGATCCCCTTCAACCCGTTCCCGCATTCCGGTTACGAGCGTCCGAGCAACAACGCGATTCGTCGCTTCCAGGATCAGCTCCACCACGCTGGCTTCAACGTCACCGTGCGCACCACCCGCGGCGAAGACATCGACGCCGCGTGTGGCCAATTGGTTGGACAGGTGCTGGATCGCACCCGTCGCAGCGAACGCTACATCGCCGTGCGCGAATTGAACGCCGCCGACGAAGTCGCGCAGAACGCTGCGAACAGTCACTAAGAGAGGAACTCTATGTCCCTGCGCTTCGCGCTGCTGTTGCTGTTGGCCGGACTCTGCTCCGGTTGTGTCCTGTCGGGTGACTACAACCCGATGAAGACCAGCAAAGGGCGCGACGAGGCGCGCGAAGCCTATGTGCAGTTGGGCATTGGCTACTTGCAGCAGGGCATGACCGAGCGGGCCAAGGTGCCTCTCAAGAAAGCCCTGGAACTGGACAGCTCCGACGCCGATGCCAACGCGGCGCTGGCGTTGGTGTTCCAGGCGGAGCTGGAGCCGGAACTGGCTGACGAGCATTTTCGCAAGGCGCTGTCGGCCCAGCCGCAAGATGCCCGGATCCTGAACAATTACGGCAGTTTTCTCTACGAACAGGCCCGCTACAAGGACGCCTACGAACGTTTCGAGCAAGCCGCCGCCGATACCCTTTACCCCGAGCGCTCACGGGTCTTCGAGAACCTCGGCATGACCGCCGCGAAACTCGGCCAGCGCGACCTGGCCCGCCAGCAGTTGGAAAAAGCGCTGCGGCTCAACCGCCAACAACCCCGTGCGTTGCTGGAAATGGCTGAGTTGTCCTACGAAGACAGGCATTATGTGCCCGCGCGCGACTATTACGAGCGTTTTAGCCTGCTCAGCGAGCAAAATGCACGTAGTCTATTGCTCGGCGTTCGGCTGGCACATGTGTTTGAAGATCGCGACAAGGCCGCAAGCTACGGCCTGCAACTCAAAAGACTTTATCCCGGTACGCCGGAATATCAGCAATACCTGTCGGAGCAATGATGAAAGCGGCGCATCCCGAAGTTGTAGCAGCGACTCGCGTAAATCCCGGTGAGACCCTGCGTCAAGCCCGCGAAAGCAATGGTTGGTCGCTGGCCGAAGTGGCCCTCAAGCTCAACCTCACCGTGACTTCCCTGAGCAACCTGGAAGCAGGCGCGTTCGACAAATTGCCAGGGCATACCTTTGCCCGGGGCTATATCCGCGCCTATGCCAAACTGCTTGGCATGGACCAGACCACGCTGGTCCAGCAATTCGATCAATACACCGGTTCCGATGCCCAGGGCAGCAGCGTGCACAGCCTGGGTCGTATCGAGGAGCCGGTTCGCGTTTCCCACACCATTTTGCGAATCGTCAGTCTGTTGCTGCTGATTGCGGTGATTGGTGGTGGTTTTGTCTGGTGGCAAGACCAGGCTTCCTTGCGTGGCAAGGAGCCGGTTGCCATGAACCCCGAGCACGTCGAAGTCGAAGGCGCCGACGGCACGACCCAGATCCATCCGCTGGACGAACCGGAAGACCAGGCCGTCGTCGAAGGCCAGGCCGAAGGCGAAACCGCCCTGGCCCTGCCGCAAGGCCCTGACAATGGCGAGACCGGTGCCGCCGCGGGTACCGAATCAGCCGCTCCAACGGCCCCAGCCACTGCGCCCGCACCGACCGCGCCGGTCCAGGCTGGCAGCGCTCCGGCGGCACCAGCAGCCCCGGCAGCTCCGGCCCCTGTCACGCCCGCGCCGACCGTGGCGGCTCCAACGGTGCCGGCGGCGCCGGTTGCTCCAACCGCTCAGGCCCCCGCACCGGGCGACGGCCAGGTACAGATTCAGTTCACCGCCGATTGCTGGACGCAGATCACCGACGGCAACGGCAAGGTGTTGTTCAGTGGCCTCAAGCGCAAGGGCGACAGCACCTCAGTCAACGGCAAGCCACCGTTTGCCGTACGCCTGGGTTATGCCCGTGGCGCGCAGGTCAGCTACAACGGCCAGCCGGTCGATGTGGCTCCGTTCACCAGTGGCGAGACCGCTCGCCTGAAATTGGGTCAATAAGTCATGCACGGCGAATCTCCAATCAAGCGTCGCGAGTCCCGGAAAATCTGGGTCGGTAACGTGCCCGTGGGCGGCGATGCGCCAATCGCTGTGCAGAGCATGACCAACAGCGACACCAATGACGTGGCCGCCACGGTCGCGCAGATCAACCGCCTGGAAGCCGCCGGCGTCGACATCGTGCGCGTGTCCGTGCCGGATATGGACGCCGCCGAGGCATTCGGCAAGATCAAGCAACTGGTCAAGGTCCCCTTGGTGGCCGATATCCACTTCGACTACCGCATCGCCCTGCGCGTGGCCGAATTGGGCGTCGATTGCCTGCGCATCAACCCCGGCAACATCGGTCGCGAAGACCGTGTGCGGGCCGTGGTGGATGCCGCCCGTGATCGCGGCATTCCGATCCGCATCGGCGTCAACGCTGGCTCCCTGGAAAAAGACCTGCAGAAAAAATACGGCGAACCGACCCCAGCCGCGCTGGTGGAGTCGGCCCTGCGCCATGTGGAGCACCTCGAACGCCTGAATTTCCAGGACTTCAAGGTCAGCGTAAAGGCGTCCGATGTGTTCATGGCCGTCGAAGCCTACCGCCTGCTGGCCAAGGAAATCGTCCAGCCGCTGCACCTGGGCATCACCGAAGCCGGTGGGTTGCGTTCGGGTACGGTGAAATCCGCCGTCGGCCTCGGTATGCTGCTCGCCGAAGGGATTGGCGATACCATCCGCATCTCGCTGGCGGCTGACCCGGTCGAGGAAGTGAAAGTCGGCTACGACATCCTCAAGTCCCTGCACCTGCGTTCGCGCGGCATCAACTTCATCGCCTGCCCGAGCTGCTCGCGGCAGAACTTCGATGTGGTCAAGACCATGAACGAGCTGGAAGGGCGCCTTGAAGATTTGCTGGTGCCGCTGGATGTCGCGGTGATCGGCTGCGTGGTCAACGGGCCTGGCGAAGCCAAGGAGGCCCATATCGGCCTCACTGGCGGCACACCGAACCTGATTTACATCGATGGCAAGCCGTCGCAGAAACTGACGAATGACAATCTGGTGGATGAGCTGGAAAAGCTGATCCGCCAGAAAGCGGCCGAAAAGGTCGAAGCCGACGCAGCGGTCATCGCGCGCGGTTAAGTCGCAAGATTAAGGAATACATGTGAGCAAGTCTCTGCAAGCCATTCGTGGCATGAACGACATCCTGCCCGAGCAGACGCCCCTGTGGCGCTATTTCGAGGGCACCGTGGCGCGTTTGCTGGATAACTACGGTTATCGGCAGATCCGCATGCCGATCGTCGAGTTCACCGAGCTGTTCAAGCGCTCCATCGGTGAAGTGACCGACATCGTCGAAAAAGAGATGTACACCTTCGACGACCGCAACGGCGATTCCCTGACCTTGCGCCCCGAAGGCACGGCGGCATGCGTGCGTGCAGTGCTCGAGCATGGCATTACCGGCGGGGGCCAGGTGCAGAAACTCTGGTACGTCGGCCCGATGTTCCGCCACGAGCGTCCGCAGAAAGGCCGGTACCGCCAGTTCCACCAGATCGGTCTCGAGGTGTTCAACCTCGAAGGGCCGGACATCGACGCCGAATTGATCGTCATGACCTGGCGCCTGTGGGGCGAGCTGGGGCTGCGCGACGCAGTCAAGCTTGAGCTCAACAGCCTGGGCACCAGCGAGTCCCGTGGCCGCTATCGCGAAGCGCTGGTGGAGTTTCTGTCCGCGCACATCGACAAGCTCGACGAAGACAGCCAGCGCCGCCTCAAGACCAACCCGCTGCGCGTGCTGGACACCAAGAACCCGGAAACCCAAGCGATCCTGGTGGACGCGCCGAAAATGGCCGACTACCTCGACGACGAGTCCCGGGCGCATTTCGAAGGGTTGAAGGCACGCCTGGACGCCGTTGGCATTCCTTATGTGATCAACCCCAAGTTGGTCCGGGGCCTGGATTACTACAGCAAGACCGTCTTCGAGTGGGTCACCGACAAGCTCGGCGCCCAGGGCACCGTGTGTGCCGGTGGTCGCTACGACGGGCTGGTGGAGCAGATGGGCGGCAAGCCGACCCCGGGCGTGGGCTTTGCCATGGGCATCGAACGTTTGGTACTGATGCTTGAAGCTCTGGATAAAGTGCCTGAAGAGCTTTCCCGCCAGGTCGACGTATACCTGTGCGCCTTTGGCGAGGCCGCCGAACTGGCCGCCTTGTCGTTGAGCGAGCGGATCCGTGACCAGCTACCCAACCTGCGCTTGCAGATCAATGCCGGCGCCGGCAGCTTCAAGAGCCAATTCAAGAAGGCCGACAAGAGCGGTGCGCTGTACGCATTGATCCTCGGTGACGACGAACTGGCCCAACAAGTGGTAGGTTTCAAACCCCTGCGTGGCCAGGGCGAACAACAAAGCATTGCCTGGGATGCGCTTGCCGCGCACCTGGCCACCTGCGTCGTGCAGGGTTGAAGCTGTCAAACAGCCGATTTAGCGATTAAGGAGTATTGGGGTGTCGAGTACCGAAGATGAACAGCTGGCGGATTTGAAGGACTGGTGGACGCGCAATGGCAAGCCGCTGGTCACTGGCGGCCTGTTGGCGCTGGTCATCGTGTTCGGCTGGCAGGCCTACCAGAAATACCAGAGCAACCAGTCGCAAGGCGCCTCGATGCTCTACCAGCAATTGCTGGAAACCACCCTGACCCCGGACGGCAAGCCTGACGCGGCCCGCGTGGCGGACCTGGCCGGCAAGCTCAACAAAGAGTTCGGCGGCACCGCCTATGCCCAGTACGGCAGCCTCTTCGTGGCCAAGGTCGCGGTGGACAGCGGCAAGCTGGACGATGCGGCCACCGAGCTGAAAGCGATCGTCGACAAGCCGGCCAACCCGACCCTGGGCGAAGTGGCGCGTCAGCGCCTGGCACAGGTGCTGGCGGCACAGAACAAGGCTGAAGATGCATTGAAGCTGCTCGACGGCGACGCCGACAAGGCGTTCCTGGCGACTCGCGAAGAACTCAAGGGCGACCTGCTGGTACAGCTGGGTCGTGCCGATGAGGCCCATGCGGCCTACCAAAAAGCCAAGGCTGCGCTGTCGGATGAAGCCGCGGTCGGTGGCCTGCAAATCAAGCTGGACGACCTGGCCAAAGGGGATGCGTGACGTGATCCGTTGGAAACATGCAGCATTGCTGACCCTGGCCATTCTGGCCGCGGGTTGCAGCAGCAACAGCAAGAAAGAACTGCCTCCGGCCGAACTGACCGACTTCAAAGAAGAAGTCGTGCTGCAGAAGCAATGGAGCCGCTCCATCGGTGACGGCCAGGGTGAAACCTACAATATGCTGGTGCCGGCCATCGACGGCGACACCATCTATGCCGGCGACGTTACTGGCGTCGTCATGGCCATGGATCGCACGAACGGCGACGTGAAGTGGGAAAAAGATCTCGAGCTGCCTGTGTCCGGCGCCGTTGGCGTGGGTTACGGGCTGGTCATGATCGGCACGCTCAAGGGCGAGATCGTCGCCCTTGACGCGAGCAGCGGCGAAGAGAAATGGCGCGCCCGCGTGACCAGTGAAGTCCTCGCGCCGCCTGCCACAAACGGTGATGTGGTCGTGGTCCAGACCCAGGACGACCGTCTGATCGGCCTGGACGCCGCCACCGGCGACCAGCGCTGGTTGTATGACAGTACCCCGGCGGTCCTGACCCTGCGCGGCACCAGCGCACCGATCGTCACCAACCGCCTCGCGGTGGCTGGCCTGTCGACCGGTAAAGTCGTGGCCCTGGACATTTCCAATGGCGTGCCAGTCTGGGAGCAGCGTGTAGCGATCCCTCAAGGCCGTTCGGAACTGGAACGCGTGGTCGACATCGATGGCGGCTTGCTGCTGTCCGGCGGTACGCTGTACGTCGCCAGCTACCAGGGCCGCGTCGCGGCGCTCGACCTGGAAACCGGTCGTCCGTTGTGGCAGCGCGATGCGTCCAGCTACGCCGGTGTCGCCCAAGGCTTTGGCAGCGTCTACGTAAGCCTGTCCTCGGGCACCGTCGAAGGCGTCGACGAGCGTTCCACCACCGCATTGTGGAGCAACGATTCCCTGGCCCGTCGTCAACTGTCGGCCCCGGAAGTTTTCTCCAGCTACGTTGCAGTGGGTGACCTGGAAGGTTACCTGCACCTGCTCAGCCAGGTGGACGGTCGTTTCGTCGGCCGTGAGCGCATCGACAGCGACGGCCTGCGTGCCCGTCCGCTGGTGGTGGGCAGCATGATCTATGTGTATGGCAACAGCGGCAAACTGGAAGCCCTGACCATCAAGTAAGACTATGCTTGGGGCTTATCCCCCAAGCGGCCTTGTTCGCGAGGCTTGCAGTGCTTGCACAGGCTGCCCCGAGCACCAGCCGCTGCCTCGCAGCGGCTTTTGTATTTTCTGGAAATAACGAAGTGGAGAGCCGCATGGTTCCCGTAATCGCCCTGGTGGGCCGACCGAACGTCGGCAAGTCCACCTTGTTCAACCGCCTGACCAGGACTCGCGACGCCATCGTCGGCGACTTGTCCGGTCTGACCCGTGATCGCCAATACGGTGAGGCCAAGTGGCAAGGGCGTACCTATATTCTGGTCGACACCGGCGGCATCTCCGGTGATGAACACGGCATGGATGAAAAAATGGCCGAGCAGTCGCTGCTCGCCATCGAAGAAGCGGATGTGGTGCTGTTCCTGGTAGACGCCAAGGCCGGTTTTACCGCCGCCGACCAGATGATCGCCGAGCATTTGCGCAAGCGTAACAAGCGTTCTTACGTGGTCGCCAACAAGGTCGACAACATCGACCCGGACATGGCCCGCGCCGAGTTTGCACCGTTGGGCATGGGCCAGGCGATCCCGATCGCCGGCGCTCACGGGCGTGGCATCACCCAGATGCTGGAAATCGCCCTTGAGAGTTTCCCCAAGGACGATGAAGACGAGCCGGAAGAAGGCGAGGAAGAAGTCGTTGCCGAAGGCGAGGAAGCCAAGCGCATTCCGGGCCCGAGCGAAAAAGACGGGATCAAGATCGCAATCATCGGCCGCCCGAACGTGGGCAAGTCGACCCTGGTCAACCGCATGCTCGGCGAAGACCGGGTCATTGTGTACGACCAGCCCGGCACCACCCGCGACAGCATCTATATTCCCTTCGAGCGTAACGAAGAGAAATACACGCTGATCGACACCGCCGGTGTGCGCAAGCGCGGCAAGATCCACGAGGAAGTCGAGAAGTTCTCCGTGGTCAAGACGCTGCAGGCGATCAAGGACGCCAACGTGGTGATCTTCGTGATGGACGCCCGCGAAGGCGTGGTGGATCACGACTTGAACCTGCTGGGCTTTGCCCTCGAAGCCGGTCGTGCGCTGGTCATCGCGATCAACAAGTGGGACGGCATGACGCCGAGCGAGCGCGACTTTGTGAAAGTCGAACTCCAGCGTCGGTTGTTCTTCGTCGACTTCGCCGACATCCACTTCATCTCGGCGCTGCACGGCACGGGCGTGGGCAACCTCTACGCTTCGGTGCAGAACTCGTTCAAGTCGGCGGTTACCCGCTGGCCGACCAACCGCCTGACCCAGATCCTCGAAGATGCGGTCGGCGAGCACGCGCCACCGATGGTCAACAACCGTCGGATCAAGCTGCGCTACGCCCACTTGGGCGGTGCCAACCCGCCGATTATCGTGATCCACGGTAACCAGATCGAAAAGGTGCCCAAGTCGTACGTTCGATACTTGGAGAACACCTATCGCCGAGTCCTGAAGCTGGTCGGCACGCCGATCCGCATCGAGTTCAAGGGCGGTGAGAACCCGTACGAAGGCAACAAGAACACACTCACCGACCGCCAGGTCAACAAGAAGCGCCGCTTGATGTCGCACCACAAGAAGGCCGACAAGAAGCGCCGCGACAAGCGCTGAATCAGGTTTGCTCAGGACCGCTCTGTGGCGAGGGAGCTTGCTCCCGCTGGGCTGCGCAGCAGCCCCAAAGATGTACCTGCCACCGCAGTGCATCAGATGAAACACAGGGGCTGCTTCGCACCCCAGCGGGAGCAAGCTCCCTCGCCACGGTGGTTCGGCGACAATTGAAGAGGGTGCCCACGGGCACCCTTTTTCATGCCCGGCGATTGGGCTATCCTCGACCTCTCCCGCGCCGCACCAGAGCCGGGTGCAGACCCAGGGAACCCTCGATGATCACCAGCAAGTTGCCGAACGTCGGCATCACGATTTTCACCCAGATGTCCCAACTCGCCGCACAGACCGGCGCGCTGAACCTGTCCCAGGGGTTTCCCGATTTCGATGGCCCGCAAGCCCTGCGCGATGCTGTCGGCCGGCACATCGCCCAAGGCCACAACCAATATTCCCCCATGACCGGCCTGCCGGCGCTGCGCCAGCAGATTGCGGCCAAAGTTGCCCGCAGCTATGGCGCTACCGTCGATGCCGATCAGGAAGTCACCGTGACCCCTGGCGCGACCCAGGCGATTTTTTGCGCCATCGCGGCGGTGGTTAACAGCGGCGATGAAGTCATCGTCTTCGACCCCGCCTACGATAGCTACGAGCCGTCCGTGCAACTGGCCGGCGGGCGTTGCGTGCATGTGCCATTGAGCCTGGGCGATTTCGCCATCGACTTTGAAAAGCTCGGCGAAGCCCTGAGCCCGCGCACGCGCATGATCATCCTCAACACGCCGCACAACCCCAGCGGTGCGTTGATCAGCCGCGCCGAGCTGGACCAATTGGCGGCGTTGATCCGCGACCGTGACATCTATCTGATCAGCGACGAGGTGTATGAGCACCTGGTGTTCGACGGCGTGGCTCATGTCAGCGTGCTTGCCCATGAAGAACTGTATCGCCGTGCCTTCGTGGTCAGTTCGTTTGGCAAGACCTACCACGTCACCGGCTGGAAGACCGGTTATGTCGTCGCGCCACCGGCCCTGACGGCGGAGTTGCGCAAGGTGCATCAGTACGTCAGTTTTTGCGGCGTCACACCGTTGCAGTATGCCTTGGCCGACTACATGGCCGCGCATCCGGAGCACGTCGACGAACTGCCGGACTTCTACCAGGCCAAGCGCGATCTGTTCTGCGATCTGCTGGCACCGTCGCGGTTCAGCTTCAAGCGCGTCACCGGCACCTATTTCCAGCTGGTGGATTACTCGCAGATCCGCCCGGACCTCAACGACGTCGACATGGCGGTGTGGATGACCCGCGAACATGGCGTGGCGACCATTCCGATCTCGGTCTTCTACCAGAACCCACCGCAAGGCCAGCGCCTGGTGCGCCTGTGCTTTGCCAAGCGCGAGGAGACGCTGCGTGAAGCGGCGCAAAAGCTATGCGTGATTTGAGCACCTTGCCCAACCTGAACGTTGCCTTGATCCAGACAACCCTGGCCTGGCATGACCGTCGAGCCAACCTTGAGCATTTCGACGCGCTGCTTGAACAGGCGCGGGGGGCGGACCTGATCATCCTGCCGGAAATGTTCACCACGGGCTTTTCCATGGAGTCCGAGACGTTGGCGGAGCCCGAGAATGGTCCGACGCGCCAATGGCTCAAGGACCAAGCGGCGAAACTGGATGCAGTGATCACCGGCAGCGTGATCGTCCAGGCCGGCGATGGCAGCCATCGTAATCGCTTGCTGTGGGCACGGCCCGACGGCGAGGTGCTGCATTACGACAAACGCCATCTGTTCCGCATGGCCGGTGAGCACAACCACTACACGCCGGGTGATCAGCAGGTACTGTTCGAGCTCAAGGGATGGCGGATTCGCCCGTTGATCTGCTATGACCTGCGCTTTCCGGCGTGGAGCCGCGACGCCGAGGACACCGACCTGTTGCTGTACACCGCCAACTGGCCGGGCGCTCGGCGTCAGCATTGGAACCGTTTGCTGCCGGCACGGGCCATCGAAAACCTGTGCTATGTGGCGGCGGTGAATCGGATCGGCACCGACGGCAAGGGCTTCGCCTACACCGGCGACAGCCAGGTGCTGGACTTCCAGGGCGAGACCCTGCTCGGCGCCGGCGAAGCCGACGGTGTGTTCACGGTTTGCCTGAGCGCCGCGGACCTGGCTGAGTATCGCAAACGCTTTCCAGCGAACCTGGATGCCGATCGTTTCGAATTCATCTATTGAAACGATTCAGCCTCAAGGAACGGTGTTGCGCGCCGATAACCGGTCAGCCAAGGAGGAATCCCCTATGACCAGCATCAGCGCAACGACCGTAAACCCTTATCCATTGTCTGCTCCCACAGTCACCATCCGCGGGGCTGAGGAAGACAGGGCGGTCAGTCCAGTGACACCGACCGAAACCGCCGAAGACAAAGACAAGCCACTGAAAGTCGACACCAGCGGCGCGAACATCGCAGGTGCCGGCGGCAGCAGCGCCAGCAGCGATGTCATCGAACAGTTGAAGAAGCAGATCGAACGAACCGAAAAATTGCTGGCCGACCAGCAAGCCCAACTGGCCCGCGTCCAGAAAAGCCAGGCCGACCAGGCGCAGAAATCCCAGCAAGCCATGGCGATCCAGACCCAGATCATGGCGACCCAGGCAACCTTGCAGACCTTGCAGGCTGCGCTGTTGCAGGCGATGACGATTTCGATCGATACCCATGCCTGAGATTTTTATTGGCTGACTCGCGAACAGGCCAGAGCAGCCAGTTCAAATCATCAGCCAAACAAAAAGGCCCTGAGGTTCACACCCCAGGGCCTTTTTGCATTTCAGCCTTGGTCAGGCCGCCTTGGCTTCCGGCTGGCTCAGCGAGCGGTTCAGTGCACTGAACAGCGCCTTGAAGCTGGCGGTGGTGATGTTTTCATCGATGCCCACGCCATGCACCGCACGCTCACCGTTGACCCGCAGCTCGATGTAAGCCGCCGCCTTGGCGTTGGTGCCGGCGCCGATGGCGTGTTCGTTGTAGTCCATGATTTCCACCGGAATCGGCAGGCCGGCCACCAGCGCTTCCAGCGCGCCGTTGCCTTTGCCACGCCAGTGCAGGTTGGTTTCGCCCTGGCCTTTGCTGGCAACTTCCACTTCCACGGCGCTGTTGCCGTTTTCTTCCTGCAGGCGATGGCTGACCAGCGCATACGGGGTGTTGGCTTGCAGGTATTCACGCTGCAACAGGGCATGGATCTGCTGGGCAGTCATTTCCAGGCCCAGGCGATCGGTTTCGCGCTGCACCACTTGGCTGAATTCGATCTGCATGCGACGCGGCAGACTGATGCCGTATTCCTGCTCCAGCAGGTAGGCGATGCCGCCCTTGCCCGACTGGCTGTTCACGCGGATCACCGCCTCGTAGCTGCGGCCGATGTCAGCCGGGTCGATCGGCAGATACGGCACTTCCCAAAGGGTGTCGGGTTTCTGCTGGGCGAAGCCCTTGCGGATCGCGTCCTGATGCGAGCCGGAGAATGCAGTGTGGACCAGGTCGCCCACATATGGATGGCGCGGGTGCACCGCGATCTGGTTGCACTCTTCGACCACTTTGCGTACGCCGTCGATGTCGGAGAAATCCAGCTCAGGGTCGATACCCTGGGTGTAGAGGTTCAGCGCGACGGTCACCAGGTCGACGTTGCCGGTGCGCTCGCCGTTGCCGAACAGGCAGCCTTCGACACGGTCGGCGCCGGCCATCAGGCCCAGCTCGGTAGCGGCCACGCCGGTGCCACGGTCGTTGTGGGTGTGCAGGCTGATGAGCACGCTGTCACGACGGCTGATGTTGCGGTGGAACCACTCGATTTGGTCGGCGTAGATGTTCGGCGTGGCGACTTCCACGGTGGCGGGCAGGTTAAGGATCACCTTGCGCTCCGGGGTCGGGTTCCACACTTCGATCACGGCGTCGCAGACTTCCTTGGCGAACTCCAGCTCGGTGGCGCTGAAGGTTTCTGGGGAGTATTCGAACTGCCACTGGGTTTCCGGCTGCTGGGCGGCGTATTTGACGAACAGCTTGGCCGCGTTCACTGCAATTTCCTTCACGCCTTCCTTGTCCTGGTTGAACACGATGCGGCGGAACGACGGACAGGTGGCGTTGTAGAGGTGGACGATGGCTTTCTTCGCGCCACGCAGGGATTCGAAGGTACGGGCGATAAGGTCTTCGCGGGCCTGGGTCAGCACCTGGATGGTGGTGTCGTCCGGGATGTGGCCTTCTTCGATGAGGGTGCGCACGAAGTCGAAGTCAGTCTGGGAAGCGGCCGGGAACGACGCTTCGATTTCTTTCACGCCCACCGCCACCAAGGTTTTCCAGAAGCGCAGCTTCTTGGCCGCGTCCATGGGCTCGATCAGCGACTGGTTGCCATCACGCAGGTCGGAACTGCACCAGATCGGCGCGGCAGTGATGGTTTTCGACGGCCAGGTGCGATCCGGCAGGTTGATGGTCGGGAAGGCGCGGTATTTCGAAGATGGGTCTTTGAGCATGCTCATGAGGAAATCCTTATTGTCGTGGCCGGAAAAAGGCGGCCTGCCGGTGGTTCGAATGGGGTGGCTTGTCAGCCGGGACGAGTTGCCGCGATTCAGCCCGGCAGTCGTGCGCTGACGAGGCACAGGCTGCGGTGCTGACGAAGCTGAATGAGGGTGTGAGAGGTTTTCATGCCCTCAACCCTAACCGCGTGGACGGGGGGTTGCAAGCAGTCGGAAAAAATTGGGAGAAGTTCTGTTTTCGGATGGGTTTGCGAGATTTTATCGCGTAAGCGGTCAGAATAGGCTCAAAGGATTGCGCTGATATTTAGGGCTCGGCAATTCCAAGGATGGTGGTGCCAGGGCCTACGTCTTCGCGAGCAGGCTTGCTCCCACAAGGGATCTTTGTGGTTGCAATGTTGTGGTCTACGCAGATCCCAATGTGGGAGCGAGCCTGCTCGCGAAGAGGCCAGTAGCCTCCCCGCAATGCTCAGGGCTGAAACGCCCCGATAAAAATCGCCGGATCCACACGAGCATCGTTCAGGCTGATGTTCCAGTGCATATGCGGCCCGGTCGCCCGGCCGGTGGCGCCGACCTTGCCGACCACTGTGCCACGGGCCAACTGCTGGCCGACCTTCACATCTATTTTCGACATGTGGCAGAACATGCTGATGAAGCCCTGGCCATGGTCGACGAATACCGTGTTGCCGTTGAAGAAATAGTTGCCGGTGAGGATCACCTTGCCGGCGGCCGGGCTCTTGATCGGTGTGCCGGCGGGCACGGCGAAGTCCAGGCCTGCGTGGGGGTTGCGTTCTTCGCCGTTGAAGAAACGGCGCACACCGAACTTGCTCGACAGCGGGCCGTTCACCGGTTTATCCAGCAACAGATTGCTGGGGATGTTCGGGCTGAAGCTGCGGTAGGCCTTCAACTGCACCGCCAGCTCGGCGTCGATGCGCGCAAGGTCCGCCGGGTTAGGGTTGACCTGACGCTTGTTCTTCAGCGTGATGTGCTGCTCGGGATACTTCTTGTAACCGACCACGAAGGGCTGAGCGCTGCCGCCGCTGCTGATCTGCTGCGTGCCGGGTTGTACCGTCAACGGAATGCCGACAATCGCCAGCCAGTTCTGTTGCTCCTTGACCACCAGCACCGGTTTGCCCTGGTAGGTGGCTTTTGGCGCCTGGGCCGCGCTGCCCAGATCCACCACGGCCACACCGCCGGGCACCGGTTTGTTCAACAGGCGGGTGATGTAGCTGTCGGCGTGGGCGTTGAAGGTCAGGCACAGCAACAGCAGCGGAGCGAGGAATCGCGGCATGAATCAATCCAATAAAGAAAGGGTGACTGGCGTCAGGTGGTTGTCTTCGACCCGCACCAGCAGTTCGCCTTCGCCGAGCTTGGCGGTCAGGCGCTGGCCCATCTGGGTTTGCCCGGCGTTGCGGATGGCATGGCCGCGCTCGTCGAGCAGGATGCTGTAGCCACGACCAAGGGTCGCCAGCGGGCTGACGATGTGCAGCGTCTGCATCTGGTTTTGCAACTGCACGCGTCGCGTTTTGAGCCCTTCGCGCATGGCCCGGGGCAGGCGTTCGGCAAGGCTATCGAGGCGATGACGCAACATGGCCAATTGCCGGCCCGGATGCTGTCCGGCCAGACGGGTTTCCAGGCGGATCAGCCTTTCGCGGCGGGTGTTGAGGCTGCGTTCGAAGGCCCGGCGCATGCGCATGTCCAGATCGTCGAGGCGCTGGGCCTGTTGGCGCAGCCGTTCGCCGGGATGACGCAGGCGCCGCGTAAGACCTTCGAGGCGCAGTTGGTCGCGCATCAGCCGGTCACGCATGCGCATCACCAACCGGCGGTGCAGACTTTCAACCCGGCGGACCAGGTCGCCGGCATCCGGTGCCAGCAGTTCGGCGGCGGCGGACGGGGTCGGGGCGCGGACGTCGGCGACGAAATCGCTGATGGATACGTCGGTCTCATGGCCGACGGCGCTGACGATCGGCGTGACGCAGGCATCCACCGCCCGGGCCACGGCTTCTTCGTTGAAGCACCACAAATCTTCCAGCGAACCGCCGCCCCGGGCCAGGATCAGCGCGTCGAAGCCGCGGGCATCGGCCAGTTTCAGGGCGCGAACAATTTGCCCGGTGGCTTCTCGGCCTTGCACTGCGGTGGGAATCAAGGTCAGGGAAATCTGCGGCGCGCGGCGGCGGAAGACGCTGATGATGTCGCGGATCACCGCGCCGGTGGGCGAACTGATGATGCCGATGCGTTGCGGATGGGCCGGCAGCGGCACTTTGCGTTCGGCGCTGAACAGCCCTTCGGCGCTGAGCTTTTCCTTCAGGGCATCGAATGCCAGGCGCAGGGCACCATCGCCGGCCGGTTCCACGGTGTCGAGGATCAGTTGATAGTCGCCACGGCCCTCGAACAGCGAGACCTTGCCGCGCACCTTCACCGCCAACCCATCCTTCAAGGCCTGGCGCACCCGTGCGGCGTTCTGCCGGAACAGCGCGCAGCGCACCTGGGCGCCGCTGTCCTTGAGGGTGAAATACACGTGGCCGGAAGCCGGGCGGGCGAGGTTGGAGATCTCGCCCTCGACCCAGATGTTGCTGAACACGTCTTCCAGCAACACCCGTGCACGGCCGTTGAGTTGGCTGACAGTCAGGACCTCGCGGTCCAGGCCCAGTCGGGCAAAGGGATCTTTAATCATGGGCGGCATGATAAGGGGATTCGCCAATGGTGTGCAGACAATTAGACCGGGTTGTCTGCATCGCGAGCAAGCTCGCTCCCACAGGGGATCCATGTCGCACCGAAGATCCAGTGTGGGAGCTTGCTCGCGATAGCAGTAGCCCAGTCAGCACAAATACTGGATATGCCCCGACACATCTGGCTAAAGTCCCCGCTCTCCTCATCAAGGAAGTGCCGGATGAATCTTCTCCCATGGTTGGGCCAGTGGGCATTTGCCCCGATGGAATGGCTGGTAATCGCCTCGGCCATTGTCCTGGCCTACATCGTGTTCGGCATCGCCGGGTTCGGCACCGCCCTGGTGGCTGCGCCGATCCTGCTGTTGTTCATGCCGCTGTCGAAGATTGTCCCGCTATTGGTCTTGCTGGATTTTGTCGCCGCCTTTGGCAACTTGTTGCCGTCGCGGCGGGACGTGTCCCGGCCGGAGCTGCTGCGGTTGCTGCCCTGCATGGCTGTGGGGTGCACCTTGGGTGTGATTTTCCTGCTCAACCTCAAGTCAGATCTTTTGCTGCTGTTGATGGGGCTGTTTATTAGCGCCTATGCGATCTACAGCCTGTTGATAAAAACCAGGCCCAAGCAGTTATCTTCATTGTGGGCGTTGCCGATGGGCACGGTGGGCGGGATGTTCGGAGCGTTGTTTGGCAGTGGCGGCTTTTTATATGCCATCTACCTGAACAGCCGTTTGCCCAAGGAGGCGGCGCGGGCGACCCAGAATGCGCTGATCAGTTGCAGCACTGTGGTGCGCTTGAGTTTGTTTGTCATTGCGGGCGTGTATGCCGAGCTACCCTTGCTGGTACTGGCGCTGTGTTTATTGCCGGCCATGGCGCTGGGGTTGTGGGTGGGGCGTCGCCTGACCCTGAAGATGTCGCGCGAAGCGTTCGTGCGGTTGGTCACCTGGCTGGTGCTCGCCAGCGGGCTGGCGTTGATCGGCCGTTACCTGAGTGCTTGACCTGGCACGGCCAGGGATTAAGCTGCCGGCCTTTTATCAGATCCTGCCAGGGAAACAGCCAGGCCTCGCCATGAATTCGCAAAGCATTATCGTCCCGAAAATCTCCACACTGCCGGTCCACGAGCCTCGGGCCCGGGCAATCGTGCGCTGGCTGGTGCGCAAGAACATTATCGAAGAGCAATTGACCACTTGCGGCCGCACCGGCAATCGCATGGCCCACGCCATCGCTCCCGGTGCGCGCGACGTGGTCATGCATCCCGAAGCCTTGCCGTTCGGCGAGCCGATCAACGGCCTGGAGATCATCACCAAGCGTTGCATCTATACCCCGGCCAAGGGTTTTCTGGAGGAGGCCGGTTGCGCCGAGTGCCGCAAGGAAGTCGGCGAAGCGCTGTTCGAAAGCCTGGAAGACTGGATGCCGGGGCGCACCGACAATTTCACTTGTCCTGAGTGCGGGCATGAGGACGACATCAATGGCTTCCTGTTCCTGCAACCCTGCGCGTTCTCCAACCTGGGGTTCATCTTCAATAACTGGCTGGAGGCGGGGTTCAAGCAGGGGTTTCTTGATGAATTCGCCGACTGGCTGGATCAGCCGGTGAGTTGGGTGAAGGTGGAATTGTAAGAGCGCCGATGAGCCAATGTGGGAGCGAGCTTGCTCGCGATGGCGGCGGCACATTCAACATTGTTGCTGGCTGATCCACCGCTATCGCGAGCAAGCTCGCTCCCACAGGGGATTGTGTTGCAATGAGGTAGGTTTCAGCCCGTCAATCACCCCGCCAATAATAGACAGAGTTTTACATTGAGCCAGACGGGGTGCATGAGTATAATGGCGCGCTTCCATTTTCCCGCTCGGGAGCCCCCGCGATGCTGCGTATCAGCCAAGAAGCTCTGACCTTCGACGACATTCTCCTAGTGCCCGGTTATTCCGAGGTGCTGCCTAACGAAGTCAGTCTCAAAACCCGTCTCACCCGTGGCATCGAACTGAATATCCCCCTGGTTTCCGCCGCCATGGACACCGTGACCGAAGCCCGTCTGGCCATTGCCATGGCCCAGGAAGGCGGTATCGGTATCATCCACAAAAACATGACCATCGAACAGCAGGCCGCTGAAGTGCGCAAGGTCAAGCGGTTCGAGGCTGGCGTGGTCAAGGATCCGATCACCATCGAGGCTGACGCCACGGTCCGGGATCTGTTCGAACTGACCCGCATGCACAACATCTCCGGTGTTCCGGTGCTGCACGATGGCGACCTCGTCGGCATCGTTACTTCCCGTGACGTGCGCTTCGAAAGCCGCCTGGACGCCTCTGTTCGCCAGGTGATGACGCCTAAAGAGCGCCTGGTCACGGTCAAGGAAGGCACCAGCAAGGACGACGTCCGCGAATTGCTGCACAAGCACCGCATCGAGCGCGTGCTGATCGTCGATGACAAATTCGCCCTCAAGGGCATGATGACCGTTAACGACATCGAAAAAGCCAAGGCCTACCCGCTGGCCAGCAAGGACGACCAGGGTCGTCTGCGCGTCGGCGCCGCTGTCGGCACCGGCAAGGACACTGGTGAACGCGTCGCCGCCCTGGTCAACGCTGGCGTTGACGTGGTGGTGGTCGACACCGCCCACGGTCACTCCAAAGGCGTGATCGACCGCGTGCGCTGGGTCAAGCAGAACTTCCCCGACGTACAGGTGATCGGCGGCAACATCGCCACCGGCGCTGCCGCCAAGGCCCTGGCCGAAGCGGGCGCCGACGCGGTCAAGGTCGGTATCGGCCCAGGCTCGATCTGTACTACCCGTATCGTCGCCGGTGTCGGCGTGCCGCAGATCAGTGCCATCGCCAACGTCGCCGCTGCCCTTGAAGGCACCGGCGTGCCGTTGATCGCCGACGGCGGTATCCGTTTCTCCGGTGACCTGTCCAAGGCCATCGTCGCCGGTGCCTACTGCGTGATGATGGGTTCGATGTTCGCCGGTACCGAAGAAGCGCCGGGCGAGATCGAACTGTTCCAGGGCCGTAGCTACAAGGCTTATCGCGGCATGGGTTCGCTGGGCGCCATGTCCCAGGCCCAGGGTTCTTCCGACCGTTACTTCCAGGACTCCTCCGCGGGTGCCGAGAAGCTGGTGCCGGAAGGCATCGAAGGTCGCGTGCCGTATAAGGGCACCCTGAGCGCCATCATCCATCAACTGATGGGCGGCCTGCGTTCCTCGATGGGCTACACCGGCAGCGCTGACATCGAAGAGATGCGCACCAAGCCGGAATTCGTGCGCATCACTGGCGCCGGCATGGCCGAGTCCCATGTACACGACGTGCAGATCACCAAGGAAGCGCCGAACTACCGCGTAGGTTAAGGCTTCCAGCAAAACGTTAATCACCGGGGCTGTTCATTCAGCCCCGAGTTGTTTCTGATTCACTACATGAGAATGAGTCATGGCCCTCGACATTCACGCTCACCGCATCCTGATCCTCGACTTCGGTTCCCAGTACACCCAGCTGATCGCCCGCCGCGTGCGTGAGATCGGCGTGTACTGCGAACTGCATCCGTTCGACATGGATGACGAAGCGATTCGCGAATTCGCTCCGAAAGGCGTCATCCTCGCCGGCGGCCCCGAGTCCGTGCACGAAGCCAACAGCCCGCGTTGCCCGCAAGCGGTGTTCGACCTGGGGGTACCGGTGTTCGGCATCTGCTACGGCATGCAGACCATGGCTGAACAGCTGGGCGGCAAGGTCGAGGGTTCCGACCTGCGTGAGTTCGGTTACGCTCGCGTCGACGTGGTCGGCAAGAGCCGCCTGCTGGACGGCATCGAGGATCATATCGACGCCGACGGCCTGTTCGGCCTCGACGTGTGGATGAGCCATGGTGACAAAGTCACCAAGATGCCTGAAGACTTCCACATCCTGGCCAGCACCCCGAGCTGCCCGATCGCTGGCATGTTCAGCGACGAGCGTCGCTACTACGGCGTGCAGTTCCACCCGGAAGTGACCCACACCAAGCAGGGCGGCCGCATTCTGTCGCGCTTCATCCTCGACATCTGCGAATGCGAAGCCTTGTGGACTCCGTCGAAGATCGCTGAAGACGCCATCGCCCAGGTCCGCGCCCAGGTCGGCACCGACAACGTATTGCTGGGCTTGTCTGGCGGCGTTGATTCCTCGGTGGTTGCCGCACTGCTGCACAAGGCCATCGGCGACCAGCTGACGTGCGTCTTCGTCGACAACGGCCTGCTGCGCCTGCACGAAGGCGAGCAAGTGATGGCCATGTTCGCCGAGAACATGGGCGTCAAGGTGATTCGCGCCAATGCCGAAGAGCAGTTCTTGAACAACCTGGCCGGCGAGTCCGACCCGGAGAAGAAACGCAAGATCATCGGCCGTACCTTCATCGACGTGTTCGATGCCGAATCCTGCAAGCTGGACAACATCAAGTACCTCGCCCAGGGCACCATCTACCCTGACGTGATCGAGTCGGCCGGCGCCAAGAGCGGCAAGGCCCACGTGATCAAGTCCCACCACAACGTTGGTGGCTTGCCGGAAGAGATGAACCTGAAGCTGGTCGAACCACTGCGCGAACTGTTCAAGGACGAAGTGCGTCGCCTCGGCCTGGAACTGGGCTTGCCGTATGACATGGTCTACCGCCACCCATTCCCGGGCCCAGGCTTGGGCGTGCGGATCCTCGGCGAAGTGAAGAAGGAATACGCCGACCTGCTGCGTCGCGCCGACCACATCTTCATCGAAGAACTGCGCAAGGCCGACTGGTACCACAAGGTCAGCCAGGCATTCGTGGTGTTCCAACCGGTGAAATCGGTCGGCGTGGTCGGCGATGGCCGTCGCTACGCCTGGGTCGTGGCCCTGCGCGCCGTGGAAACCATCGACTTCATGACCGCTCGCTGGGCACACCTGCCGTACGAGCTGCTGGAAACCGTTTCCGGGCGGATCATCAACGAAATCGAAGGCATTTCTCGCGTCACGTATGACGTGTCGAGCAAGCCGCCGGCGACGATTGAATGGGAGTGACGGGGCGTCCGGCGCTGACCGGTAGCCTCTAGCAAGGAACACCCTGAAGCCCGCTTGATTGCGGGCTTTTGGCATTTTGGGGTTCGGCACCTCCTTGTAGTCGGTCCGCGCCAGCACGCGGTCGGCTTCCAGATCCTTCTATTGCTGGATCAGCACTTTGTCACTGACGTGATGAGACTTGAAAGGCTCGCGTCATTGCCCGCCAAACACAAAACCGTGGCGAGGGAGCTTGCTCCCGCTGTATCCATGCTGCGACCGGGCAAACGTGACCCCCACTGGGCAGAGCATCGTTTGAAAGAAAGAGCAAGGTTGTCATTTGACAACCTTGCTGGTCATGCGAATACTGGAGATCACGGATGATTCGTCCAACGCACCCGAAAAAAGAAATCGAAGAAACGCTTAGGTATGCCGAAGGGCAGGGGTGGCGCATAGACGCTGGTGGCAGTCACGCTTGGGGGCGGATTTATTGCCCATACAAAGACGCGGAATGCCGCTGTGGCGAATTCTGTATCACATCGATATGGAGCACGCCGAAGAATCCTGGCAACCACGCGCGAGCATTGCGACGCGTCGTGGATAATTGCACTGCGCATCGCAATCGGCGCGGCGCTGATGGCGATGATGAGGAATAGAACAATGGAATATATTTTTACCTTGAAATATCAGCTTGCTGACGATGGCTGTGCCATGGATGAACTGGTGGAGCGGCTGGGACAAGCGGGCTGCGACGATGCTCTGGTCGGCATCGGGCAACCGGGCCGGCTGGCGCTTGAGTTCACCCGCGAGGCGCCTGATGCGGTCAAGGCGGTGCTTAGCGCTCTGGCCGACGTCCATCGCGCAGTGCCATCGGCCAAATTGATCGAGGTTGCGCCTGATTTGGTTGGGCTGACCGATGTAGCGGAGATCGTAGGCGTGTCTCGGCAGAATATGCGCAAGCTGATGTTGGCTCATCCGAGCAGCTTCCCGACACCGGTGCACGAGGGGAGTGCATCTATCTGGCATCTGGCGGATGTACTGACCTGGCTGCAGGCCAAGGGCAGCTATTCGCTTACCCAGAATGTGTTGGATGTGGCCCAGGTAGCGTTGCAGGTCAACGTTGCGAAAGAGGGGCGACGGTTATCTGGCATGGCTTCCAAAGAGTTGGACGCTTTGGTTGGATGACGCCATGCCTAGCCTCCTCCTCAGTTTGATGAGTTGGTTGTCAGGAGCAATCGTTTTTTTGCGCGGCTCTTGTTATCTAATCGTTTTTCACAACCTTAACCGTTAGCTGGCAGTATCAGGTGCACGGCATATTTTTGAAATGCCCGTGCCGGAACAGGTCGGAGTGGGCCTCAATCGTTGAGGCCGTGTCGCGGGCCTTTGAGATAAATGGACGGACAATGGTTGTGCCCCCGGATGAATTGGTCAAGTGGTTGGGTGAAGCGGGCTGCGACGATGCCCTGGTCGCTATCGGGCAGCCGGGGCGGCTGGCGCTTGAGTTCAGTCGCGATGCGCCTGATGCGGTCAAGGCAGTGCTTAGTGCTCTGGCCGACGTTCATCGCGCGCTGCCAGTGGCCAAACGGGTTGCACCTGGGCGGTTGACCGACGTCGCTGAGATCGTAGGTGTATCGCGACAGAATATGCGCAAATCGATGTTGGCGCTCATCTCGGCAGCGTCCCGACGCCTTGCTTGAAGCACTGCATCGATCTGGTACTTAGGGGATGTTCTGAGCTGGCAGCAGGCCAAGGGCAGGTATCTACCCGCTTACCCAAGTGGCGTTGAGGTCACGTTGTGAAAGAAAGCCTGCGGCAGCCTTTTGATGCAGTGGGAAGCCTGAAGGTCGATAATTAAACCACCGGCCTTCAGGCTTTGTCCGCTCTTATTTTTGCGGGAAGTGTATTGGTTTATATTCCCACTTCAGAAAGTCCAAAGGTTCTGTAGTAAAACTATATGGGTTGGTTTTTGGGACATTATGAGTAATTTTATCGGCAAAAATCTGCCGTATTTCAGCAGCCGTATATTTTGGGTCAGCAAAAATTTCTGCCATGGCCGTCGATCCCCGATCCATTGTTACCTTTCCCAAAAAGGCCTTGACGTTACGTTGTGTCAGTCGTTGGAAGTCCGCGGCAAGTGAAGCATCCCCGCCGTTGGCAGAGAAACAAATCAACAAGCGGGTATTAGGATAATTGGAAGGGTCGAAGCCTTTGCTTCGTAAATTCTGTATTAGTTCAGCAGCAGTTAACTCCGCGTTGTTGAGTAGGGCTTTAGATGACTTATTGAAATATCGTTCTACGATATTGAGGTCAACACCGTGGACCGCGACATTCAGGCGATCCAGTCCTTTGTAGCGGTCGACGAAGGTGTAGAACTCCCCGTTAATTTGCGTCACCTCCTGCATTTTGCCGCCCATTGTAACCAATCCGCGTGGGCTGCTTCGAGCCATGGTCTTCGGCATGCCCTTGTAGACAGCGCCTCTTGCAGCTCCAGCAAATTTTCCGGCAGTGATAAGACCTGTTCCGATCGACATCGCATCGAAAAAAGTCGACAGTTCCGGATTGCTATCAGAAGTTGCCGCAGCGGCGACGCCGAACCCTGCCGATACAATTGCCAGTCCTGTCATCGCTGCGGCCACGCCTAAGGAGCCTCCTCCAGTAAACGGAGCAAGTGCCACCCCAATGCCACCCATGAGGATGGCTTGGGCGACCCGATTATAAATAAGGGGTTGATGGGGCATCTCTATGTATTTACGTACTACCTCGGTCAGGCCCGTTGGGTCGCTGAAATTAATAGGGTCGTTGCCACAGTAGGCATAGCCGTTGATACCTCCTTCGTCGAATGGGCTGTATTCATCATAGGCCAGGAAGCACTGGCTCATCGGACTATAACTGCGCGTACCATTGCCCAAATGATAAAGACCTGAGCTCCGGTCCAGCGGCTCGCCATTGAAGCCGAGCCAGCTTCTGTTTTCCCAACTGTCGGGGCGATAGCCAAACGGAGTATAGGCGAAGTGAGTAAACGACTGGTTTTGTAAATCGTAGCTGGCCAGCAAATTACCTCTGGCATCCAGAATTTCAAAACTGTTGGAAAATTCGCTTGCTCCCCCATCGGGTTTCAGTTCCTGCTCCATGAGCCGACAGCCAGCACTGCGATTCAGAAGTACTGAAGTTCTTGAATACAAGATACTGTTGTGATTGAATTGGCCTTGCCTGGCATATTGATACTGCCCATTGTAAAAGTAACGTTCATAATAATCGAGCCCTTCGCAGGCACTCTGCCGGCCTAGGGAGTCGTAAAGGAAAGTGTACTGTTGATGCGATTTAATATAATTTAGCAAGTTACCTGCGGCGTCGTAAGTGTACGATGCTCCTAGTTGGTCTTTGGTCTGCTGTCCTGATGCGTCGTATTCCAGGTCGACTGTAGAGTCCGGTTTGCTGATTGTCCTTGGCTGAGTCCGGTCAGCAGTGTCGTATTCATAAATATACCTAATGTTGCCAGTATCTGAATAGCTGGTGTATTCAGTGATTCCACCAAGAGCGTTGTAGTGGAAGTCTTGGGCGTTCAGGATATTATTGTGAGCATCTGTAGGTTTTACTGGTCCGGAGCAGACATAGCTATACAGTCGTTTATTGTCATCGTAGGTGAAAAGCTCATGGCGCAACGGAGAATTGTCTAGGATGATGTCGGTTTTATCCAGGCGTCCCTCCTTGTTGTATACTTGTTTAAATGTCAGTGTTGAACTCTCGATTTTGAAGCTGCGTTGAATTTCCCGATCCTGATCGTCGTAAGTGTAAGTGATCTGCATCGTAGTGTTTCGACCCTTGTCGGTGACATATTCCTCCTGGAGCCGCTGCGCACTGTCATAGGTTATTCTTCGCTCAACTTTTTGGCTGGAGGATTGACTAAGTCGTCCAAGACCGTCGTACTGATGCTCTGTACGATTTCCATAGACATCTGTTTCGGAAAGTAAGAGACCTCGTAACGAATGAGAATAGGTGGCCGATTTATCCCCCTTGAAACCATTGTGCACGTTCTCGGTTGGGGTATTGAATTCAGTGAGTATTCCAGTGCCAGGGTCATAGCTTGAGGTTATGACAAAAGAGCTGTTGGGAGGGGACACTGTATTAGCATATCCGAAGCGTGAGCTGCCGTCGTAAGAAAAGTTCAAGCTGCGTCCGCCAACATCGATGCCAGCAACTCGCCCAAGCCCGTCTATTCTACGTTTACCAAGCTCGTACGCTGCGCCATCAGAAGACGATTCAATGGATATGTCTGTGGCAACGGATAACATCATGCTTGGCGGATAACTGCGTTTGATAGTCGTACCATTACAGCTTCGACTGGTCATTCGACCGCTGGTATCGTAAGCATACGTGCTGGTCGGATTGTTGGAGGGGATCTCCTCGCTTAGACATCCCCAGGTGTCGTAGACGTACCTGTGTGACTGGTATTCAGAGCCCCTGGAGTTTTGGAAGCTGATTTTCTCAACTTGTCCATGTGTGTTGTATGAGCTAACGACTTTACCGCTCGAACTACCATCCGGATATTTTCGCCACTGCGTCAGGGTCAGCTTTTCGGGTGAAATTTGCGCGTATTGTGTGCCTGCGCCGACTGTTTCTCTTGACAATGGATTGTCCCAAGCGTCATAGGTTAACTTCGTCAGTCGGTCAATTATCTGTACCCCGCCCGGATCGTAATCATATTCTCTTATCGAGGTCTCCTGATCCTGGAAGTTGTAACCGATCTCTGTGAGCCGTTTCCATGCTGACGTCGGAGCGTGCCAGTTTTCCGTGTACATCAAACGGCCTAGTGCGTCATAGGCCTCCCGGACCTGTTCGTTATCAGGGTAAATCACTTGGATGGTATGACCATCGCCGTTGAGCTGATAGATATAATGAGTCTCCCGGCGTAACTGAGGGTCTTGGGCGAAATTAACCTGAGTGATCACACGGTTAAATGAATCGTAGCTATATTCAGTCGTGTTACCTAACTCATCAATGACGCTGAGCAATTGGCCAGTCATCGTCGAGGTGGTCTTTTGTGTTGTTTGGGTGATGCCATCAACGATTGTTTCTACGTTGGTGGTCAGGCGGTCGTTGTCGAGGCTGTAAGTGAATACGGATTGCTGACGGGTGGAAGGTATGACATAGCCGCCCGCGTCCAGGGTTTGTTTATAGCGAGAGAGAACTCGGCCATAAGTCGCGATATCCGATGGATCTTCACCCCAGTCAATTGATTCCAGGAGCATCGAGGACTCTTGGTACTGCGCTAGTCCCATAAAAGTTGGAGTAGGAACGGGCCTCAAGATAGTTAATTTCTGCACGGGCTGAAGAGGACCATCTGCTACTTCGCTGCTTTTAGCAGCTCCAGCGCGATAGCTATAGTAAATCCATTGCAAATCAACTCTCTTTCCATCGATGATTTGATAGCTTTTTTCGCACTCCAGATATGTGCTGAAGTAGTTCGGGTCACCATCTGTGCCGACGTAAACGGGTAGCTGGTATTCTTCTTTTCTAAATTGTTCCCATGCTGAAATTGTCTCGGTAACTTCGTAATACCTGGCCCAGGTAAAACCTTTTTTGTTGAATATTTTGTTCAATAGGCCGTATGGGGTTAGATTGTCCGCTGCCCAATTTACCCCGTAGCCGATTGCACCGAATACTTTTCCTGAAGCGTCCGAGTAATCATCTGGGTTATATTCGACCTCGTATTCGCCTGTTTTTGTAGTAGTTGTGTGTCTAGGGCCACCGAAGTAATAAGTGTACTCGGTTGTGATATTGTTCACTGTTTTACTACTTAAATTACCATTTTTATCAAATTTCAGGGTGGATACGGTGCTAGGGGAGGGATTAGTGGTGTTTGCACTGTGGTGATATGTTTGGGTGATTGTTTCACTTTCTGAGAGCTTGAAAGTGGTGACCGTGGTGTTCTGTGTGTCATCGTTCAGGTAGGAAGTAACGCTCTTCAGGGCGTGACTCTCATCATACTCAAAGATGCTGGTTTTAACTTGCTCGGCGACAGTTTGCACTTTTGTGCGTGTATCTTGACTGTTTTCATAAGTGTACGTGGTTGTGCTTGGTATATCAGTTGGGATGCTATCTGTTTTTTCGACGACCTTGTTGAAGTCGCCATATTTTAGCTCGGTGGCAAGGCCGCAGGAATCACTGATGGTCATGACTTTGAAATTGTCAGGCACACCAATGCCTGGCGTGGTGCTGTAGGTAAACGTTTTTTTGAATGTTTGATTTTCCGGTGTGGATAGGATTATTTCTGTCAGCTTGTTATTGTCGATTTTTAGTTCGTGGCTGTGGCGGCTACTGTTAACGCTCATAACTGCAGAGTCGGCGTTGTAATTAATACTGAAAAGCGTCTGCTGCTCGTCGGTAATGGCGGTCAAGCGAGGGGCTTGGAAATTGTTCGAGATTGGGTGGGTTTCCCAGGAAAAATTGAGTGCGAAGCCCAATTTTGTGATTATTTTTTCGGGTACCAAATAAAAATGACCGCGATTAACTGCCACGTCTGACTTAAACGGCACGAGTATCTCGGTGGTGCCATCAGATCTTATGACTTTTAAACCTTCAGATATATTGTTCGAATGCAGCGGTATGATTTTATAGTGTGCCGCATAGGTTCCGATATTGGTGTCGGTAGGTGCTACGTTTAGCCGGATTTCGATTGCCTTGGGTTCGTTGGCTATGAAAAGTTCTGCGGTGCAGGTGTCGTTCTTTTTGATTACGCGGCAATAAGTAATATTTAATGCCCAATTGCCAAAATCAATGAAACGCTCTGCTGAATAAGACAAGGTCAGGTCCAGGGCTGGGCCGTGGCCTGCGTTGCCAATAAGAGTGGCAATAGGAAGTGATGTGTAAAATTGCCCGGTTAGAGGATTGACGCCTTCTGTTTCCAGGTTTCGGTTGGAGAATAGAGCTGGGAGCGCTTCCCACTCCGGGAGTTCTACGTTAAAGGTGACGCTCTCGCTGGTCTCTTCCCAGCCGTTATTTTTCGTACCTATTTGTGCATGTATCGTGTGTTTGCCCAGCGACAGCGGGAAGTCGACGTTTATGGCCCAACTTTGCTGGTCCGGCATTATTGTTGTGTGCGCAATTAAAGTTCCAGCAGTATCTCTTACCTCTAAAATACCGTCGTTGTACTTCCTGGGAAAGCATGTTCCGGTGATTACGGGTTTGCGCCCATGGTCTGATCCTGGTCGTGGAGAGTCGATTTTTAGCGTTGCAAGGGCGCGGAGCTGCATCGGGGCTTCTTGCACCGAATAATCCTGTTTGGCACACCATGGGGAGTATTGGCTACCCATCAATTGCTGGGCGGTGATCGGATAGGTCCCGACGGGTTTCTCAATGTTAGTGACCGACCAATTGCCGTTGGCGTCAGCGTAGAGCTTGTCGTCATCGTAGCGAACGTCGCGACTATAAGAATAAACGACGACCTTGGCGCCGGGTGCTGCCTTGCCGCTGATGGTGAACGGCGAGAAAACATGATTTGCCGGGGGCGGGATGATCGACGGCGCAGAGAGAGGGCTCTTGCTCGGCGCGGCCGACCAGGTGCTGACGACGTACTTTTGCGTGGTTGACCAGCCAGATGTCTGGCCATTCAGAGACTGCTGGGCGGTGACCGGATAGGTCCCGACGGGCTTCCTAACGTTGGTGATCGACCAATTGCCATTGGCATCAGCGTAAAGCTTGTTATTGTCGTAGCGAACGGCGCCACCGGGGGCATAGACCACAACCTTGGCACCGGGGCTGGCCACACCGCTGATGGTGAAAGGTGAAACAGGCCCTACGGGAGCATTGATTGAAACCGGTATGGGAAAGCTCATGCTGTTATTCTCCTCAGACTGATTGGGAATTTTGCTCTTGCTGACTTTTATAAGAGCGTTCCCAGGAATGGACGGGAGCCTGCACTGATTAAGTTGCCTTCTTCTGTCCGGTATGGAAGGGATGCTAGAAGTCGGTTTTGCTAGCGCCTACTGTCAGACCTGACAGTGACGACCAACGGTGATCCGCTTTGGGGAAGCGAGCTAGTGTCATTTGCATTGTCGATACGGGTGTGTGGCATACCCCTATATGTTTTTTCATCTTCCTTTCCTTACCGTTTCTCATCTGCGGGTGTATCGTATTCGCCTTTTGCGGGCCCACCGGTCCGTCGCAGATCCAGAGGTAGTTGCGTTCATGTCTTTCACGCGTCGCCAAATACTCGGTGGCCTGGCCGGTCTTGTTGTCGTTGGTGTGGGGGCGGGAGGCGCGTCGCGGTACTGGCTGGGGAAAATGGCCGATGCCGAGGCCGGTCACGACTACGAGCTGATCGCGGCGCCTTTGGACGTGGAGCTGGTGGCCGGGCACAAGACCCAGGCCTGGGCGTTTGGCCCCTCGGCGCCGGGGACGGAGTTGCGGGTGCGTCAGGGCGAGTGGTTGCGGGTTCGCTTTATCAACCATTTGCCGGTCGCGACGACCATTCACTGGCACGGTATCCGTTTGCCGCTGGAGATGGACGGCGTACCTTATGTCTCGCAACTGCCGGTGCTGCCGGGTGAGTACTTCGACTACAAATTCCGCGTGCCGGACGCCGGCAGCTATTGGTATCACCCCCACGTCAATAGCAGTGAAGAGCTCGGGCGCGGGCTGGTGGGGCCGCTGATCGTCGAAGAGCGCGAGCCCACCGGTTTCAAATACGAACAGACCCTGAGCCTCAAGAGCTGGCACGTGGACGAGCAGGGCCAGTTCGTCGAATTCAGCATTCCCCGCGAGGCTGCGCGTGGTGGTACGGCTGGACGGTTGTCGACCATCAACGGCGTGCCGCAGGCGGTAATCGATCTGCCGGCAGGGCAGATTACCCGGGTGCGTTTGCTCAACCTCGACAACACGCTTACCTATCGCATCAACATTCCAGGCGTAGAGGCGCAGATCTATGCGTTGGATGGCAACCCCATCGAGCCGCGTCCGCTGGGCAAGGAATACTGGCTGGGGCCAGGCATGCGCATTTGCCTGGCGATCAAGGCCCCGCCGGCCGGTGAAGAATTGTCGCTGCGCAATGGCCCGGTGCGCTTGGGGACCCTGCGTTCGGTGCCAAACAATGACGCGCCGACCCCATGGCCGCCAGCATTGCCGCCCAACCCGGTGGCCGAGCCGGACCTGGCCAATGCCGAGAAGCTCAACTTCAATTTCGAATGGGTCGGTTCGGTGTCGGTCAATGTCGACAATGGCAAGCCGCCGAGCCTGTGGCAGATCAACGGCAAGGCCTGGGACATCACCGACAAGACCTGTTCCGACCGGCCGATCGCTACGCTGAAAAAAGGCCAGAGTTACATTTTTGAATTGAAGAACATGACTCAGTACCAACATCCGATCCATCTGCACGGCATGAGCTTCAAAGTGATCGCGTCGAACCGGCACAAGGTCATCCCTTACTTCACCGACACCTACCTGCTGGGCAAGAACGAGCGGGCGCAGGTGGCGCTGGTGGCGGATAATCCAGGCGTGTGGATGTTCCACTGCCATGTGATCGACCACATGGAAACCGGCCTGATGGCCGCCATCGAGGTGGCGTGATGCGCCAGATTCGTCCCGCCAAGATCATCGACCGCAGCCGTGACCAGGATTTCATGCGCGAAGCCCTGGCCCTCGCGGAACAAGGCGCCGCCCTGGGCGAAGTGCCGGTGGGTGCGGTGCTGGTGCAGGACGGTGAAATCATTGGGCGCGGCTTCAACTGCCCGATCAGTGGCCACGACCCCAGCGCCCATGCGGAAATGGTCGCGATCCGCGCCGCCGCCCAGGCCGTGAGCAACTATCGCCTGCCGGGTAGCACCCTTTATGTCACGTTGGAGCCGTGCAGCATGTGCGCCGGGCTGATCGTGCATTCGCGCATCGCCCGGGTCGTCTACGGCGCATTGGAGCCCAAGGCCGGAATCGTGCAGAGTCAGGGGCAGTTTTTCAGCCAGGGGTTCTTGAACCATCGGGTGCTGTTCGAGGGCGGGGTGCTGGCTGAGGAGTGCAGCACCGTGCTGAGTGAGTTCTTCAAGACCCGAAGAGCCAAATCGCAAGGTTGAACACATACCCTCGCCACAATGATTGGCAGCCCTTAAGTGAGTAGGTTGCTCTCCCGCAGGGGGCTCGGGCGATTTATTTGCGCGCCACGATCACCGCCCGCATCGGCGCCGGCAGTCCTTCGATGGTCTTGCTGTGGTCCGCCGGATCGAGGAAATCACTGAGCGACTGATATTTCATCCATTCGGTGCCGCGCTGTTCCTCCACGGTCGTCAGGCTCACGTCCACGCAGCGCACGTCGCTGAACCCGGCGCGACGCAGCCAGCGCTCCAAGGCCGGGACCGATGGCAGGAACCACACGTTGCGCATCTGCGCGTAGCGATCTTCGGGCACCAGCACTTGATGCTCGTCGCCCTCGATCACCAGGGTTTCCAGCACCAGTTCGCCGCCCTTGACCAGGCAATCCTTCAAAGCAAGTAGATGCTCGATTGGCGAGCGGCGGTGGTAGAACACGCCCATGGAAAACACCGTATCGAAGCCTTCGAGCTCTGGCGGCAGGGCCTCGAAGGGAAACGGCAGGTGCCAGGCATTGGGCTGGGACAGGTAGCGCTGTACCGCCTGGAATTGGCAGAAGAACAGCCAGTTCGGATCGACGCCGATCACCGTGTCGGCTCCGGCGCCCAGCATGCGCCACATGTAGTATCCGTTGCCGCAACCAACGTCGAGGATCCGCTTGCCCTTGAGATCCAGATGCGGGGCGACGCGCGACCATTTCCAATCCGAGCGCCATTCGGTATCCACATGCACGCCAAACAGATCGAACGGGCCTTTGCGCCAAGGCGAAAGGCCCATCAACGCGGTACGCATTTGGGCGCGGGTTTCGTCGGAGCAATCGGCGTCCAGCGTCAGCCCATTCAGCAAATCCACCGTGGTGGGCTGCAAGAGCGGCAGCGCATCGAGGGCGCTTTGCCAACGTTCCAGGTCGCCGTGACCCTTCTCCATCTTGACGTCGAGCTGCGTTTGCAACGTCGCGGCCCAGTCGGCCAGAGGTGTGCCGGCCAGATGGCGGGCGAGGGGAGACAGATCGATCATGGCAGGGCAATCAACGAGGCAAAGTTAAGACACTGGAACCACGGCACGACTTTCGAGAACCCGGCGGCCAGCAGGCGCTCGCGGTGCTCTTCGAGGCTGTCGGGCTTCATGACGTTTTCGATGGCGCTGCGTTTCTGAGCGATTTCCAGTTCGCTGTAGCCGTTGGCGCGCTTGAACGCCACGTGCAGCTCGGTGAGCAACGCGTGTTCCTCGGCATCGTTGAAGCGCAGCTTCTCCGAAAGGATCAGGGCGCCGCCGGGTAGCAACGATTGGCGAATGCGGCCCAATAGCGCGGTGCGCTGGTCCGGCGCGATGAATTGCAGGGTGAAGTTCAACGCCACCACCGAGGCCGGTTGAAACGTCAGGGCGAGGATGTCACCTTCGATCACTTCCACCGGCAGCAGCTCTTGGAACATCGAGTCCTGGCCGTTGAGGTATTCGCGGCAGCGCTCGACCATGGCCGAAGAGTTATCCACCGCAATCACCCGGCAACCCTCGGTGCGCACGTGGCGGCGCAATGCCTGGGTCACGGCTCCGAGGGAGGAGCCCAGGTCATAAAGCACGCTGTTGGGCTGGGCAAATTGCGCCGCGAGCACGCCGAGGTTCTCGACAATGGTCGGGTAGCCTGGCACTGACCGCTTGATCATGTCCGGGAACACCCGCACCACGTCTTCATTGAAGGCGAAGTCGGGCACCTGGGCCAAGGGTTGGGCGAATAGGCGGTCGGGCTCTTTGCTCACGGCGGTTCCAGCGGCTGGGGTGTTGAAAAAGGCCGGCATTTTAACCAGAAAAACGGTGCTTTAGTGCGGCTTTCGGGGGAACGCCGATGCAGTGATGCCCCACTGCCCCAGCCAGTAACTGATGATGATCAGGTAGGGCGCGGCATGGAACGGCGCCACGAACCGGTTGATCCCGATCAGGCTGTCGGAAAAGACAAACCCCAGCGCTCCAACGGCTGCGAGCAGGGCCGAGCGTTTCGGCACCTCGGTCCCCAAGCGCGCCAGGGCCCTCCAGAGCATAGCGCTGATGACCAAGTCATAGACGACCACCGGCACCAGCAGCGGCCCGAGGCCGTTCGACACCAATATTCCCAACAGCAAGGCGCCAATGAACAAGGCAATCGTCAACGGCATGAGCGCCGGGCGGCGGCAGTCACTGAGGTAGGCTTTCAAATAGGCCAGGTGCGCCAACAAAAAAGCGCCGAGCCCCAATACAAACAAATCTCCTGGCCAGGCCAGCAATACGTCGCCCACCACTGAAAATATCAGGCCCAGGCTTATCCAGCGTCGGTAATCGCCCGGCGGCGCGTCGTGCAGCCAGCCCAGCAGGGCCAGCACCGGCATTGGCTTGACCAGCAGGCACAGCAACGTGGCATGCACGCTCAGGCCATATAGAAAGGTGGCCGCACCCATCAGCGCGAGGATCAGCCAACCCACGGTCATTTCACCGAAATAGCGCAGTCAAACGTTTCCACGGGTGGCACTTCGGGTGCCCATGGCTGTTGATAAGTCAGGCGCAAGCGCCCGGTGCCGGCGTCGAACGCCTGGAAGCGCCAAGTCGAGACACCGGCGGCGCCGACGATGCCGGCATCTTCCGGGTTACGGTAAACCTCGGGGCCGAGGCCTTTGAGAACACCGCCGGCCGAATCCTGGATGCTCCAGCGATAGCCGGTGGTGGGATTGCTCGGCAAACTCAGGATCAGGTTCTGCCCGTTTTTGAGCTGCACCGGGCATTGGCTCTGTTTTTCCACCGTCACATTGTGTTTCGGCTGTGTGGCGCAGGCGCTCAGCAAGGCGAGGCTGACGGGGACAAGCAGGCGGGTGAGGGACATAAGGGCTCCGGCATTCACGACGAACGGCGAGCATAACCGAAGATGCTACTGGGTGTGTCAGCTGGAGATGTGTTGTTTGTTAAGGCCTCATCGCGAGCAAGCTCGCTCCCACAGGGGATTTGTGGTGTTCACAGCATTTGTGATCCACACCGAACCCTGTGGGAGCGAGCTTGCTCGCGATGAGGCCAGTCCAGCCGCTACAGGAACATCAGAACAACACCTTCACCACATCCGCAAACCGCTTGGCAAAGTGCACCGTGACGCCTTCCTTCAGGTAGTCCGGCAGCTCCTCGAAGTTGCCACGGTTGGCTTCCGGCAGGATCAACTCATTGATTTTCTGCCGGCGCGCCGCGATGACCTTTTCGCGTACGCCGCCAATCGGCAGGACGTGGCCGGTAAGTGTCAATTCGCCAGTCATGGCCACGCCTTTCTTCGCCGGCTGGTTGCGCGCAAGGGACAGCAAGGCGCTGGCCATGGTTACGCCGGCACTCGGGCCGTCCTTGGGCGTGGCGCCTTCCGGTACGTGCAGGTGCACGAAGGCCTCGTCAAAGAACTTCGGATCGCCACCGAACTGCTTCAGGTGGGAGCTGACGTAGCTGTGGGCTATCTCCGCAGACTCCTTCATCACCTCGCCCAGTTGCCCGGTGAGCTTGAAGCCGCGATTGAGAGTGTGGATCCGCGTTGCCTCGATCGGCAACGTGGCGCCGCCCATGCTGGTCCAGGCCAGGCCGGTGATGACCCCGACGCCAGACAGCACCTGCTCGTTGCGAAATACCGGTTTGCCCAGGGAGGCTTCGAGATCCTTGGGCCCGAGCTTGATCACGGCTTTTGGATCCTCGATCAGTTTCATCACGGCCTTGCGCACCAGTTTGCCCAGTTGTTTCTCCAACTGGCGTACCCCGGCTTCACGGGCGTAGCCGTCGATTAGGGCCTTCAGGGCGCTATCGTTGATGCTCAGGCTGCCCTTGGACACGCCGGCCTTGGCCAGTTGCTTGGGCCACAAGTGACGCTTGGCGATGGCAACCTTCTCTTCGGTGATGTAGCCCGACAGGCGAATGACTTCCATGCGGTCCAGCAGCGGGCCGGGGATCGAGTCGAGGGTGTTGGCGGTGCACACAAAGAGCACTTTCGACAGGTCCAGGCGCATGTCCAGGTAATGATCGAGGAATTCGACATTCTGCTCGGGGTCGAGGGTTTCCAGCAGCGCGGATGCTGGGTCGCCCTGGTAGCTCTGGCCCATCTTGTCGATTTCGTCGAGCATGATCACCGGGTTCATCACTTCGACGTCCTTGAGCGCCTGCACCAGCTTGCCCGGCTGGGCCCCGATGTAGGTGCGCCGGTGACCCTTGATTTCGGCTTCGTCGCGCATGCCGCCGACGCTGAAGCGATAGAACGGCCGCCCGAGGGATTCGGCAATGGATTTACCGACGCTGGTCTTGCCCACGCCGGGCGGGCCCACCAGCAACACAATGGAACCGCTGATCTCACCCTTGTACGCGCCCACGGCGAGGAATTCCAGGATGCGCTCCTTGATGTCGCCCAGCCCGGCGTGGTGCTGGTCGAGAATCTTGCGCGCATGCTTGAGATCGAGCTTGTCCTGGCCATACACGCCCCAAGGCACTGATGTTGCCCAGTCCAGGTAATTGCGTGTGACGGCGTACTCCGGTGAGCCGGTTTCCAGGATCGAGAGTTTGTTCATTTCCTCTTCGATGCGCTTCTCGGCCTGGGCCGGCAATACCTTGCCTTCAAGGCGCTGTTCGAACTGTTCCAGGTCTGCGCTGCGGTCGTCCTTGGTCAGACCCAGCTCCTGCTGGATGACCTTGAGTTGTTCCTTGAGGAAGAACTGGCGCTGATGTTCGCCGATCTTGCTGTTGACCTCGGCGGAAATTTCTTTCTGCAACCGCGCGACCTCGACCTCCTTGCGCAGCATCGGCAGGACTTTTTCCATGCGCTTGAGCATCGGCACGCAATCGAGTACTTCCTGCAATTCGCTGCCGGTGGCGGAGGTGAGCGCGGCGGCGAAATCGGTCAGCGGTGACGGGTCGTTGGGGCTGAAGCGGTTGAGGTAGTTTTTCAGCTCTTCGCTATACAGCGGGTTGAGCGGCAGCAGCTCCTTGATCGCGTTGATCAGCGCCATGCCATAGGCCTTGACCTCGTCGGTCGGCTCGCTCGGCTGGTGCGGGTATTCGACTTCCACCAGGTACGGTGGGCGGTGGTGCTTGAGCCAGGTGCGGATGCGCACGCGGGTCAGGCCCTGGGCAACGAACTGCAATTTGCCGGCTTCACGGCTGGCGTGGTGGACCTTCACCAGCGTGCCGTAGAGCGGCAGCTTCGAAGTGTCGAAATGGCGCGGGTCTTCCTGGGGTGAGTCCATGAAGAACAGCGCCAGGGAATGATGTTCGGACTTGGCCACCAGTTCCAGGGTTTCGGCCCACGGCTCTTCGTTGACGATGACCGGCAGCACCTGGGCCGGGAAGAACGGGCGGTTGTGGATAGGAATGATGTAGACCTTGTCCGGCAGGCTCTGGCCGGGCAGGGCCAGGCCGGTGCCGGAAACGGTGTGTTCGATGTGCTCGGATTCTGTGTATTCGTTATTCGCTTCAGTAGAGTGCTGGTCGCTCATGGGGCACCTGCGCAATGGGGTATGGACCTTAGATGGGGCGGGCAGGGGGTTGTTTCAATGGCGGGCAATTGTCAGCGGTTATTTCATTGATGGGTATTCAGGTGGGCGACAGGTTGGCGTGGCGAGGGGATGCCCCCCTCGCCACGCGTTTCAGCCTACGCGGTTCAGGTCGTTGTGGCGTGTTTCCTTCAGGCACAGTACGGCGATCACGCTGAGCACCGCGGCAGCGGATACGTAACCGCCGACGTAGCTCAGGCCGCCCATCGCCACCAGCTTCTGCGCGAAGAACGGTGCCGCAGAAGCGCCGACAATGCCACCCAGGTTGTAGGCCGCCGACGCGCCGGTGTAGCGCACATGCGTAGGAAACAGCTCCGGCAGCAACGCGCCCATGGGCGCGAAGGTCACGCCCATCAGGAACAGCTCGATGCACAGGAACAGCGCCACGCTTCCCGTGGAGCCTTGAGTCAGTAGGGGCTCCATGAGGAAGCCCGAGGCCACCGCCAGCAGGCCGCCTGTGATGAGCACCGGCTTGCGGCCAAACCGGTCGCTTGCCCAGGCCGACAGCGGCGTGGCGGCGGCCATGAACAACACTGCAAAGCACAGCAGGCCGAGAAAGGTCTCGCGACTATAGCCCAGGGTCGCGACGCCATAGCTCAAGGAAAATACCGTGGAGATGTAGAACAGGGCGTAACACACCACCATCGCGGCCGCGCCAAGCAGTGTCGGCGCCCAGTACTGGCTGAACAACTCCACCAGCGGGATTTTCACCCGTTCCTGGCGGGCCATGGCGTTGGCGAACACCGGCGTCTCGTGGAGCTTGAGACGTACATAGAGGCCGACGATCACCAATACGGCGCTGAGCAAGAACGGAATCCGCCAGCCCCATGAGCGGAACTGCTCGTCATCCAGGGTCATGGCAAGGGTAAGGAACAATCCGTTGGCCGCCAGGAAACCGATGGAGGGGCCCAGTTGCGGGAACATGCCGAACCAGGCGCGCTTGCCTTTTGGGGCGTTCTCGGTGGCCAGCAAGGCCGCGCCGCCCCATTCGCCGCCAAGCCCCAACCCTTGGCCGAAACGCAAAAGGCACAAGAGAATCGGGGCCCAGGCGCCAATGCTGGCGTAGCCAGGCAGCACGCCGATGAGCGTGGTACACACGCCCATCAGCAGCAGCGAGGCCACGAGTGTCGACTTGCGCCCGATGCGGTCGCCGAAGTGGCCGAACAGCGCCGAGCCCAGGGGGCGGGCGAGAAACGCGATACCGAAGGTCAAAAAGGACGACAGCATCTGTGCCGTGCCTGAGGTCTGCGGAAAGAATACCGGTCCGATCACCAGGGCCGCGGCGGTGGCATAGACGTAGAAATCATAGAACTCGATGGCGGTGCCGATGAAGCTCGCGGTCGCCACGCGGGTGGCGGAGTTGGTCGGCTCGACAGGCACTGCTTCGTTGCAGGTAGTGGTTGTCATGCGGTTGTCCCTGACAGTCATATGCTCCGTTGGAGCGAATTATTATGGTCAAACACCCAGGGATGTGGGGTGGGCGCTGTCGCTGTTTCGGGTAGGAACAGTCGCAGGGCTGAAGCGAATAGAACCGGTGAACGGCCCGGAACCGTCTGTGTGCAGGGTAGGCACGAGGTTCGGGCGGGGCTGGGTAAGCGGTTTGAGTATAGGAAGGAGGCTAATGATTCAACAAGTGAGCCCGCACACAATATTGAGGCGTGCGCCGAGCTTTTTGTGGCGAGGGAGCTTGCTCCCGCTGGGCTGCGAAGCGGCCCTGAAACCTGATCACTCGGTGTGTCAGGCAGGTTGGGGGGGGGCTGCTTTTGGGGCTGCTGCGCAGCCCAGCGGGAGCAAGCTCCCTCGCCACAAGGGCTATCAGGTCCAGACAGGGATTCAGGAAACAGCAGGCACCGAGCTGTTATGCCACACCAGCACCTGGCTGACGCGGTTGTCGACGGTCTCGATGATTTCCAGGCGGTAGCGGCCGATCTTCAGGCACACCGGGCTTTCCGGGATGGTTTCCAATGCTTCGGTCACCAAGCCATTGAGCGTCTTGGGGCCGTCGCAGGGCAAATGCCAACCGAGGGTCTTGTTCAGCTCGCGGATCGACGCGGCGCCATCGATCATCAAGCGGCCGTCGGGTTGGGGATGAACGTGGGGATTGTCGAGGCTGTGCTCGCTTTCGAACTCGCCGACAATCTCCTCCAGGATGTCCTCCAGGGTCACGATGCCCATGACTTCGCCATATTCGTCCACCACCATGCCCAAGCGGCGTTGCTGCTTGTGGAAGTTGAGCAGCTGCAGCTGCAGCGGGGTGCTCTCGGGAACGAAATACGGTTCGTGGCAGGCAGCCAGCAGTGCTTCCTTGGTCAGGCTCGCATCCGCCAGTAGATGGCGAACCTGGCGGGTATTGAGGACTGCTTCGACCTGGTTGATATCGCTGTGGAACACGGGCAGGCGGGTTCGCCGATTCAGGCGCAACTGCTCGATGATGTCGCCGATGGGGTCGTCGAGATTGATCCCGTCCACCTCGCTGCGAGGGACGAGGATGTCGTTGACGGTGATGTTGTCCAGCGCGTGGATACCGGAAACCGGATGCACCCGACCGCTGGTCTGTTCCTGTTCCTCGGCACGCGGCGTCGCGGGGGGCTCGTCGTCGCTTTGCTGGACCGCGCCAGCCTTGCGGGCAAAAGGGCGCAGCAGCAACTGGCTGAGGCCATTGAGCAGCCAGGCCACCGGATAAACGATTTTCAACGGAACGCCCAGCAAACCGTTGCCCAGGGCCAGCACCGCATCGGGATGACGGGTGGCGAGCGTGCGTGGCAGGTAGTCGGCGAAAACCAGCAGGGCCACGCTGGTGCCGAGCCAGGCCAGCCAGGGGCCGTTTTCCAGCCAGGTGAAAATAGCCAGCCACGTGCCGATGACCACGGCGAGGGCGCGACAGAGGGTGTTGCACAGGATCAGGCTGGCCAAGGGAAAGCTGAGCTTCGCCAATGGCTTGTCGCCGGAGCGCGAGGCCCTGCGTTGGGCGAGTAGATACTGTTGGGCGGCTTCGATGGCCGTGAACAGGGCTGACCACAGGATCAGCACGACCATTACCGCAAACAATGGCCCCAAGGGCAGCCTATCCATCAGCGTCGTCCGTCAGACATGCAGGATGTATTCGCGGACCAGCTTGCTGCCGAAGTAGGCCAGCATCAGCAGGCAGAATCCCGCCAGGGTCCAACGAATGGCTTTGTGGCCACGCCAGCCGAGGCGGTTGCGACCCCACAGCAGCACGCTGAAAACGACCCACGCCAGGCACGCCAGCAGAGTCTTGTGCACCAGATGCTGGGCGAACAGGTTCTCGACGAACAGCCAGCCGGAGATCAACGACAGCGAGAGCAGGGTCCAGCCGGCCCAGAGGAAGCCGAACAGCAGGCTTTCCATGGTTTGCAGGGGCGGGAAATTGCGGATCAGACCGGAGGGGTGCTTGTGCTTGAGCTGGTGGTCCTGCAACAGCAGGAGCAGTGCCTGGAACACCGCGATGGTGAACAGGCCGTAGGCGAGGATCGACAACAGGATATGCGCCAGGATGCCCGGTTCCTCGTCGATGATCTGCACGGTGCCCGAGGGCGCGAATTGCGCCAGCAGCACCGTGGCCAGCCCGAGGGGGAACAGCAGCACCAGCAGGTTTTCCACGGGGATGCGCGAGCAGGCCAGCAGCGTCAGCGCGATCACGGCCATGGCGATCAGGCTGGCGGCGTTGAAGAAGTCCAGGCCCAGGCCGATCGGCGTCATCAAGTGGGTGAACAGGCTGACCGCATGGCCGAGCACCGCCAGCACGCCGAGCGTGACCAGCAGGCGCTTGTTCGCCTTGGCGCCGGAGGCCAGACGGGTGCCCTGATAGAAGGTCGCAGCGGCATAAAGACAAGCGGCGGCGAGGGTTGCAAGCAAGCTGGGTGACAAGGGGAGCATAAATCCTGTTAGGCAGGCCCGAAAGGCGCTGAGTTTGGCATAGAACCCCTACCGCACGAAAGACCGCCGCAACCGACGGCGAGGTGTACGTCGCACGCTTCTTCGCTATAATCCGCGACCTGCCCACGCCGCAGGCTCGCCGAGCACATATTTCACGGTCTGGGCCGCCATTATCCCGGTCTTATCTGGGCCTGAAAGGATCGCGCATGTTTGAAAACCTAACCGACCGTCTCTCGCAGACGCTGCGCCATGTCACCGGCAAGGCGAAACTGACCGAAGACAACATCAAAGACACCTTGCGCGAAGTGCGCATGGCGTTGCTCGAAGCCGACGTTGCCCTGCCGGTGGTGAAGGACTTCGTCAATTCGGTGAAGGAACGCGCCGTCGGCACCGAAGTGTCCCGCAGCCTGACCCCGGGCCAGGCGTTCGTAAAGATCGTCCAGGCCGAGCTCGAAAGCCTGATGGGCGCCGCCAACGAAGACCTGAACCTCAGCGCCGTGCCGCCAGCGGTGGTGCTGATGGCCGGTCTGCAGGGCGCGGGCAAGACCACCACCGCCGGCAAGCTGGCGCGCTTCCTTAAGGAGCGCAAGAAGAAGTCGGTGATGGTGGTGTCGGCGGACATCTACCGTCCGGCGGCAATCAAGCAGCTGGAAACCCTGGCCAGCGATATCGGCGTGACGTTCTTTCCGTCCGACCTGAGCCAGAAGCCGGTGGACATCGCCCAGGCGGCTATAAAGGAAGCGAAGCTCAAATTCATCGACGTGGTCATCGTCGACACCGCCGGTCGCCTGCACATCGATGAAGAGATGATGGGTGAGATCAAGGCGCTGCATGCCGCGATCAACCCCGTGGAAACGCTCTTCGTGGTGGATGCCATGACCGGCCAGGACGCGGCCAACACCGCCAAGGCGTTCGGTGACGCACTGCCGCTGACCGGCGTGATCCTGACCAAGGTCGACGGCGACGCCCGTGGCGGTGCCGCGCTGTCGGTACGCGCCATCACCGGTAAGCCCATCAAGTTCATCGGCATGGGCGAGAAGAGCGAAGCGCTCGAGCCGTTCCACCCCGAGCGTATCGCTTCGCGCATCCTCGGCATGGGCGATGTGCTCAGCCTGATCGAGCAGGCCGAACAGACCCTCGACAAGGACAAGGCCGACAAACTGGCCAAGAAGCTGAAGAAGGGCAAGGGCTTCGACCTCGAAGACTTCCGCGACCAACTGCAACAAATGAAGAACATGGGCGGCCTCGGCGGCCTCATGGACAAACTGCCGAACATCGGCGGCGTGAACCTGGCGCAGATGGGCAATGCCCAGGGCGCGGCTGAAAAGCAGTTCAAGCAGATGGAAGCCATCATCAACTCCATGACCCCGGCCGAGCGCCGCGACCCTGAGCTGATCAGCGGTTCGCGCAAGCGTCGTATCGCCATGGGTTCCGGCACCCAGGTGCAGGACATCGGACGCTTGATCAAGCAGCACAAGCAGATGCAGAAGATGATGAAGAAATTCTCCGCCAAGGGCGGGATGGCCAAGATGATGCGCGGCATGGGCGGTATGTTGCCCGGCGGCGGCATGCCGAAAATGTAAAGAATCTGCGCCGGCTGTCATGTCGGCGTTGCCTCGCACGGAAGCGGGGATTTCCAGCAAACCCGCGCTACGCGGGAGCTGACCCGCCGTTTTTCATGACGGCTCTATGGCAAATCTTGATTGCACCGCGCCAGGCGCCGGAAAAAGTCATTTGCAAAAGTCCGGATATTCCTTAGAATATGCGGCCTTTCGGGCACCTATGCCCGCTGTGCATTTAGATTTGCAGCACCGACTACAGGAACGATGTTCACATGCTAACAATCCGTCTTGCCCTTGGCGGCTCCAAAAAGCGCCCGTTTTACCACCTGACCGTAACCGACAGCCGCAACCCGCGTGACGGTTCCCACAAGGAACAGGTTGGTTTCTTCAACCCTGTTGCCCGTGGTCAGGAAGTTCGTCTGTCCGTGAACCAAGAGCGCGTGGCCTACTGGCTGAGCGTTGGTGCACAACCTTCTGAGCGTGTTGCTCAGTTGTTGAAGGAATCGGCTAAGGCCGCGGCCTGAGCAATATGAACGCGACGCCAAAAGATGCCGGTGATTTGATCGTTGTCGGCAAGATCTACTCTGTACATGGCGTTCGCGGCGAAGTGAAGGTGTATTCCTTTACTGATCCGATCAAGAACCTGTTGGACTACAAAACCTGGACGCTCAAGCGCGAAGGTAGCGTGAAACAGGTGGAGCTGGTCAGCGGACGCGGGAACGACAAATTCCTGGTCGCGAAGCTCAAGGGTCTCGATGATCGTGAAGAAGCGCGTCTTCTGGCCGGTTATGAGATCTGCGTGCCGCGCAACCTGTTCCCTGAACTGACCGACGGCGAGTACTACTGGTACCAGCTGGTGGGTCTGAAGGTCATCGACCACCTCGGGCAATTGCTCGGGAAGATCGATCATCTGCTCGAGACCGGTTCGAACGATGTCATGGTGGTCAAGCCTTGCGTCGGCAGCCTGGATGATCGCGAACGCCTGTTGCCCTATACGGAGCAATGCGTGTTGGCAGTCGACCTTGAAGCAGGCGAGATGAAGGTGGAATGGGATGCGGATTTCTAAACGTGGCTAATTTGCGCGTTGAAGTCATCACGCTGTTTCCCGAGATGTTTTCCGCCATCAGCGAATACGGCATAACCAGCCGCGCGGTGAAACAGGAGCTATTGCAGCTCACCTGTTGGAATCCGCGAGACTACACCACGGATCGGCATCACACTGTGGACGATCGCCCGTTTGGCGGTGGTCCGGGCATGGTGATGAAGATCAAGCCCCTGGAAGATGCGCTGGTTCAGGCCAGGATGGCAGCCGGGGAGGGTGCGAGGGTGATCTACCTGTCGCCCCAAGGCCGTCAGCTGACTCAGTCGGCGGTACGCGAGCTGGCGAATTCGGATGCATTGATCCTGATTGCCGGCCGTTATGAAGGCATTGACGAGCGTTTCATTGAAGCTCATGTCGATGAAGAGTGGTCGATTGGCGACTATGTACTGTCTGGCGGCGAGCTGCCGGCGATGGTCCTGATCGATGCGGTTACACGACTGCTGCCTGGAGCTTTAGGGCATGCGGATTCCGCCGAGGAAGATTCCTTTACGGATGGTCTGCTGGATTGCCCGCACTACACCCGACCGGAGGTGTATGCGGATCAGCGTGTTCCCGACGTGTTGCTAAGTGGCAACCACGCGCACATCCGGCGTTGGCGTTTACAGCAGTCCCTTGGTCGGACCTATGAACGACGCGCCGATCTTCTGGAAAGCCGCTCGCTTTCTGGAGAAGAGAAGAAGCTGCTCGAGGAATACATCCGCGAGCGGGACGATAGTTAACAACGTATCGATGGTAAGTCCGTTGACTTGCCTTAGGAGCACAGCATGACTAACAAAATCATCCTTGCACTCGAAGCAGAGCAGATGACCAAAGAGATCCCTACCTTTGCCCCAGGCGACACCATTGTCGTTCAGGTGAAAGTGAAGGAAGGCGACCGTTCGCGTCTGCAAGCGTTCGAAGGCGTTGTTATCGCCAAGCGTAACCGCGGCGTAAACAGTGCATTCACCGTTCGTAAAATCTCCAACGGTGTTGGCGTAGAGCGTACTTTCCAGACCTACAGCCCGCAAATCGACAGCATGGCTGTGAAACGTCGCGGTGACGTGCGTAAAGCCAAGCTGTACTACCTGCGTGACCTGTCGGGTAAAGCAGCTCGCATCAAGGAAAAACTGGCTTAAGTCCAGCTTCCGATGCAAAAAAAAGCAGCCTGCGGGCTGCTTTTTTGTTGCCTGCGATTTGTGCTTTGAGCACTCTTCACTCGTCGTTTTTTATGCGACGCAGCCTTCGCTAGCTCATGAGTCTTTATGCCAGCCATCGACCATCCACTGATAGACCAGTTCCTCGACGCCCTGTGGCTGGAGAAGGGGCTCTCCGATAACACCCGCGGCGCCTATCGCAGCGACCTGGCCTTGTTCAATGGCTGGTTGCAGGAACAGAATCTGGAGTTGATCTACGCCGGAAGGGAATTGATCCTCGATCATCTGGCGTGGCGTTTGGAGCAGAAATATAAACCCCGCTCTACCGCCAGATTTCTTTCCGGGTTGCGTGGCTTCTATCGCTATTTGCTGAGGGAAAAAGTGATTGCGGTGGACCCGACCTTGCGCGTGGAAATGCCGCAACTGGGCCGTCCGCTGCCAAAATCCCTGTCGGAAACGGACGTGGAAGCATTGCTGGCGGCCCCCGACCTCAGTGACCCCATCGGCCAGCGCGACCGAGCGATGCTGGAAGTGCTGTATGCCTGTGGTTTGCGGGTCACCGAACTGATCAGCCTGACACTTGAGCAAGTGAACCTGCGCCAGGGCGTGCTGCGGGTGATGGGCAAGGGCAGCAAGGAACGCCTGGTGCCCATGGGCGAGGAAGCGATCGTCTGGGTCGAGCGCTACATGCGCGATGCGCGTCATGACCTGCTGGGTGGGCGTCCCAGCGATGTGCTGTTTCCGAGCCTGCGCGGCGAGCAGATGACCCGCCAGACTTTCTGGCACCGCATCAAGCACCAGGCCAAGGTGGCGGGAATCAATAAATCGCTGTCCCCCCACACCTTGCGCCATGCCTTCGCCACGCACCTGCTCAATCATGGCGCTGATCTGCGGGTAGTACAGATGTTGCTGGGACATAGCGACCTGTCCACCACCCAGATCTACACCCACGTGGCTCGGGCGCGGTTGCAGGACCTGCACGCCAAGCATCATCCCCGCGGCTGAAGAAGGACCCCACAGATAAGCGCTCGCCATTGCCTTGCATCACCGGCATTCGGCCACGCCAGCCTTATGTGGTAGGCTTTCCCGGTTTGCACGGTGGGCGGCTGGAACCCGAATCTGCGGGTCGTTGGTTCCCGTCCCATTTGTTCGCCTCAGGAGTCCTCATGCGTTTGATCCAGATGTTCACCGCCGCCGCCATTGCGTTGGCCAGCACCTTTGCCATCGCCGACGACGCGGCTGACCAGGCTATCCGCAAGAGCCTGGCCAACCTCGAGCTCGAAGTGCCGATCGAAGCCATCTCTGCCAGTCCCATGTCCGGGCTCTATGAAGTCAAGCTCAAGGGCAGCCGCGTGCTGTACGCCAGCGCCGACGGCCAGTACATCGTCCAGGGCAACCTGTTCACGCTCAAGGACGGCAAGCCGGTCAATCTCACCGAGATCACCGAACGCCAGGGCATTTCGAAGTTGATCAACGGCATCCCGGTCGCCGAAACCGTGGTCTATCCAGCAGTCGGCGAAACCAAGTCGCACATCACCGTGTTCACCGACACCACCTGTCCTTATTGCCACAAGCTGCACGCTGAAGTGCCCGAACTCAACAAGCGCGGCATCGAAGTGCGTTATGTAGCGTTCCCGCGCCAGGGCCTGGGCTCGCCGGGTGACGAGCAGTTGCAGGCGGTCTGGTGTTCCAAGGACAAGAAAGCAGCCATGGACAAGATGGTCGACGGCAAGGAGATCAAGTCTGCCAAATGCGAGAATCCGGTTTCCAAGCAGTTCGCCCTCGGCCAGTCCATCGGCGTCAACGGTACGCCGGCCATCGTTTTGGCGGACGGCCAGGTGATTCCGGGCTATCAGCCGGCGCCGCAAGTCGCCAAACTGGCTTTGGACGCAAAATGACCTGCGTCGATCCGCTTTTGAAGATCACGGCTCGGCGAAAACGTTCGTCGGGCCGTTAAACACAAAGTCGCGTTGCTGCGCGGCTGTATTTCACGGCCGACCTTGCGTCGGCCGTTTCATGGGGAGTCAAGAGTGAATCCGGTCAAAGTAGGCATCTGTGGGTTAGGTACCGTCGGTGGCGGCACCTTCAACGTACTTCAGCGCAACGCCGAGGAAATTGCTCGTCGTGCCGGGCGTGGAATCGAAGTGGCACAAATTGCCATGCGCACGCCAAAGCCTCAGTTCCAGACGACCGGTATTGCGATTACCAACGATGTCTTCGAAGTGGCCACGAACCCTGAGATCGACATCGTGATAGAGCTGATGGGCGGCTATACCGTTGCCCGAGAGCTGGTACTCAAGGCCATCGAGAATGGCAAGCATGTGGTCACCGCGAACAAGGCGCTTATCGCCGTTCACGGTAATGAAATCTTCGCCAAGGCACGAGAGAAAGGCGTGATCGTGGCGTTCGAAGCCGCCGTGGCGGGTGGCATCCCGGTGATCAAGGCGATTCGCGAAGGCCTGTCGGCCAACCGTATCAACTGGCTTGCGGGAATCATCAACGGCACCGGCAACTTCATCCTCACCGAGATGCGCGAGAAAGGTCGCACCTTCGAGGACGTCCTCACCGAGGCCCAGGCCCTGGGTTATGCCGAGGCGGATCCAACCTTCGACGTGGAGGGCATCGACGCGGCGCACAAGCTGACGATCCTGGCTTCCATCGCCTTTGGAATACCGCTGCAATTCGACAAGGCCTACACCGAAGGCATCACCAAGCTGACCACCGCTGACGTGAACTATGCCGAAGCCTTGGGCTACCGCATCAAACACCTGGGCGTGGCGCGCAGCACCGCCAGCGGCATCGAATTGCGCGTACACCCGACGCTGATCCCGGCCGACCGCCTGATCGCCAACGTCAACGGTGTGATGAACGCAGTGATGGTCAATGGTGATGCCTGCGGGTCGACGCTGTTCTACGGGGCTGGCGCGGGCATGGAGCCGACTGCATCGTCGGTGATCGCCGACCTGGTGGATGTGGTTCGCGCGATGACCTCGGATCCAGAGAACCGAGTGCCGCACCTGGCCTTCCAGCCGGATTCGCTGTCGGCCCATCCGATTCTTCCGATCGATGCTTGCGAAAGTGCCTACTACTTGCGTATCCAGGCCAAGGACCATCCGGGCGTATTGGCCCAGGTGGCGAGCATTCTTTCGGAGCGCGGCATCAACATCGAGTCGATCATGCAGAAGGAAGTCGAGGAACATGATGGCCTGGTGCCGATGATCCTGCTGACCCATCGCGTGGTCGAGCAGCGCATCAACGATGCGATTGCGGCATTGGAAGCGCTCCAGGGGGTCGTTGGCCCAGTGGTCCGTATCCGCGTCGAACATTTGAACTAATTTAGCGGCAAGCTATAAGCTGCAAGCTGCAAGTAAAAGCCGAACCGCTTTTCACTTGTAGCTTGCAGCTTGAGGCTTGAAGCTCAAACCGAAGGTTTGCCCCTATGCGCTATATCAGCACCCGCGGCCAGGCACCGGCCCTGAATTTCGAAGATGTCCTGCTGGCCGGCCTGGCCACGGATGGCGGTCTTTATGTGCCGGAGAACCTGCCACGTTTCACCCAGGAAGAGATTGCCTCCTGGGCCGGCCTGCCGTACCACGAGCTGGCTTTCCGGGTCATGCGCCCGTTTGTTGCCGGCAGCATCCCGGACGCCGATTTCAAAAAGATTCTGGAAGAGACCTATGGGGTCTTTTCCCACAATGCCATCGCACCGTTGCGCCAGCTCAACGGTAACGAATGGGTCATGGAGCTGTTCCACGGTCCGACCCTGGCGTTCAAGGATTTCGCCCTGCAGCTGCTCGGCCGCCTGTTGGACTACGTGTTGCAAAAGCGTGGCGAGCGCGTGGTGATCGTCGGCGCAACGTCCGGCGACACCGGCTCGGCCGCGATCGAAGGCTGCAAGCATTGCGAGCACGTCGATATTTTCATCCTGCACCCGCACAACCGTGTCTCGGAAGTGCAGCGTCGGCAGATGACGACGATCTTCGGCGACAACATCCACAACATCGCCATCGAAGGCAACTTCGATGACTGCCAGGAAATGGTCAAGGCCAGTTTCGCCGACCAGAGCTTCCTCAAGGGCACCCGGCTGGTGGCGGTGAACTCGATCAACTGGGCGCGGATCATGGCCCAGATCGTCTACTACTTCCACGCGGCGCTGCAGTTGGGCGGCCCGGCCCGTTCGGTGGCGTTCTCGGTGCCTACCGGCAACTTCGGCGATATTTTCGCCGGTTACCTGGCGCGCAACATGGGCCTGCCGATCAACCAGTTGATCGTCGCCACCAACCGCAACGACATCCTGCATCGCTTCATGAGCGGTAACCAGTACGTCAAGGAAACCCTGCACGCCACGCTGTCACCTTCGATGGACATCATGGTGTCGTCGAACTTCGAGCGCCTGTTGTTCGACTTGCACGGTCGCAATGGCGCCGCGATTGCCGGCCTGATGGACAGCTTCCGCCAGGGTGGCGGTTTCAGCGTCGAAGCCGAGCGCTGGACCGAAGCCCGCAAGCTGTTCGACTCCCTTGCAGTGGATGACGCGCAGACCTGCGAAACCATCGCCGAGGTGTTCGAGCAGAGCGGTGAGCTGCTCGACCCACACACCGCCATTGGCGTGAGAGCTGCACGCGAGTGCCGCCGCAGCCTGGATACCCCGATGGTCGTCCTGGGCACCGCACACCCGGTCAAGTTTCCGGAAGCCGTGGAGAAAGCTGGCGTAGGAAAAGCGCTTGAACTGCCTGCACATCTTTCGGATTTGTTTGAGCGAAACGAGCGTTGCACGGTGTTGCCCAATGACTTGAAAGCCGTGCAGGCCTTTGTCAGCCAGCATGGCAACCGCGGCAAGCCTCTCTGATAGCTGGAAGTTGTCACATTTTGAAGCCCGTCTCCTGACGGGCTTTCTTGTTTCTGCATGCCAAACTGGCCGGGTTTCCGCCCTTGGAGGGACGGGCGGGTAATCTCGAAGGAAGTGCAGATGTTGTTCTTTATACGTTGCAAACCAGTGATGAGCTGGATGATGGGCCTGGTGTTTTTGTTTGGGGCGCCATGGGGAGGCGCGGCCCAGTTGGCGGCCTCTGGCAAGCCACCGTTCGAATCCAGCGGACGGATCGCGCTCGATGCCCAGGAGCTGAAGTGGATCAGCGAAAACCCTCGCGTCGTCGTCGCCTCGATGCAGTTCCCGTTGTACCTGTTCAAAAATGAACGTGGGCAATGGAACGGGCTGAACGACGATATTCTCCGGCGTATCGAGCACATGACCGGACTTGAATTCGTTCATCGGGAGTCGTTCTCTCCCGATCAATTAATGGCCCTGTTGGAAAAAGGCGAGGCCGACATGACGACTACCCTGGCGATGAATGACGAGCGCAGGGAGTTCTTGAGTTTCAGCCATGCCTTCGGAGGTTCCGGTTGGGTCTTCGTCGGACGTGACGCAGAGCCCGCACTTCGTTCGCTGGAGCAACTCGAAGGCAAGGTGCTGGTGTTGCCGGCACGGCATGCGTTGGAGTCGGAGATCAGGCGCAATCATCCAGCCATCGAGTTGCGCACGGTCAAGACGTACGGTGAAGCTCGGGCGCTGGTGGAAAGCGGTGAAGCCTACGCCACCATTGAAAATGAAACCGGCGCGCACCTGTACCCTGCGGGGCAGCTGCAAGTAGGAAGCAATCTCGAAGGCAAGTGGGAGCCCGACTATCTGGCTGTGCGCCAAGACCTTCGGCCATTGTTAAGCATCCTGAACAAGGCGCTGGAAGCGTTCCCCGCCGAAGAGATGCGAGCGCTGCGCTCGAAATGGCTGACAGGCATCGCTCCCCATCCGTCACCGTCTTCCTGGTTGTACATCAAACAGTGGGGCTACTGGTGTGTGGTCGTGTTCGGGGTGTTTGGCCTGTTGTCCCTGCTGTCGCTGTTATGGAACCGACGCCTGCAGGTCCAGATTGATCAACGGCTCAAGGTCGAGGCCGTACTCAATGACCAACTGAAGTTCCAGCGAGCCCTGATGGACGCGATCCCCGATCCGATCTTCATTCGCGACCTGGAAGGTCGCCTGATCATGTGCAACAAAAGTTATGAGGATCAGTTCGAGACTCGCTTCGAGAAGCTGCTGGGCACGCGCCTGACCGATTCCGCGACGTTTCCAGCAGCAACCGCCGAATTGTTGCACGGCGAGTTGATGGAGCAGCTGCAAACCCGCCAGCCGCGTTTTGTGGACCGCCAACTGATGTTCAGCGGTGGCTTGCGGGACATCTATCACTGGTCAGTGCCGTTCTATGGGGCCGATGGTCAGTTGCGCGGTCTGCTGGGAGGGTGGATCGATGTTGGGCATCGTTGGCGCCGCAACCGCTTCCTGGCTTGATGATGGCCGTGCCTGTTGCCAACCTGTCATATTGGGCGCGCATGCTCGGTTGAACACGCTGCAAAAGTGTCGGTTCGTTGCGCTGGCAGAACTTTAGGCCATGGCCCACGGTCACTTAATGTGCAGTTGTTTTCTCGGACTATTGAAGGGTGATCGAATGGAAAGTATCAGCCTGTTGCTGAATGAAGCCTTGAGCCCGTATCAGGTCACGCTCACTCCCTCCGGTGCCAAGGGTGAATGCCTGGTAACGCTGAAAAACCCCACGGGGGCCATCATGGTCGAGCGGGTGTTCAACCAGGCCCAGCTGGCCGACAAGCGCCAGCTCACCGACGTGGTCGATGGCCTGCACCGCGATGTACTGATCGCCGAAGGCCGCCTGGAGCCCTGCGTGATCGCGGCTTTGCGTAATCTGGCAGGGGACAAGGCCATGGCTGTCCCTAATTGAGCGACGGTTTGAGGGAACCTTCCTACGTCCCTGTGAGTCAGACCTTTTACCAACAAGAGCGAGCATTGTGCTCCGGTGCTTGTCGCTTGTTGCACGGACCTTGAATGGTCACGTTTAACCCCGAGTTGTCTCCCCACTTCTCGGGGTTTCTTTTTGCCTGGCGTTCAGGGCTTGGCTCGTTCTATCCCGCCAAGGGCATCGCTCCCACAGTTAAAGATCTGACAACGTGCTTTAGCTGCTTATCTCAAATAGCACCATCGGCCCGCAGTTTGGCGATCCGCTGCGCATCGTAGCCCAGCTCGCCGAGTACCTGTGCCGTGTGTTCACCCAGCGCCGGCCCGACCCATTCGGATGTGCCCGGCGTGTCCGACAGTTTCGGTACGATGCCCGGCATCTTGAACGCCTTGCCGTCCGGCAGCTTGGCCTGCAAGAACATTTCCCGGGCGAGAAACTGCGGGTCGCTGAACATGTCTTCGGCGCTGAAGATCCGGCTGGCCGGTACTCCGGCCTGGTTCAGTTGGTCGATGACAGCCTCCAGCGGCAGTGAGTTGACCCAGCGATCGATCACGCCATACAGCTCGTCGCGGCGACTGTCGCGTCCATCGTTGCCGGCCAGTTGCGGGTCGTTGGCCAGGTCGTCGCGGCCGATGATCTGCATGAAGCGCTTGAAGATTGCGTCACCGTTAGCGCCGATCTGCACGTGTTTGCCGTCGGCACTGGTGTGGATGGATGACGGGGTGATGCCGGGCATGATATTGCCGGTGCGCTCGCGGATGAAGCCGAACACATCGAACTCCGGCACCATGCTTTCCATCATGGCGAAGATCGCCTCGTACAGCGCCACGTCCACCATTTGTCCGGTCCCGCCATTTACCTCGCGGTGACGCAAGGCCATCAGTGCGCCGATCACGCCCCAGAGTGCGGCAATGGAGTCGCCGATTGAAATTCCGGTACGCACTGGCGGACGATCCTCGAAACCGGTGATGTAGCGCAGGCCGCCCATGGATTCGCCGACGGCGCCAAACCCCGGTTGATCCTTCATCGGCCCGGTCTGGCCGAAACCGGAGAGCCGCACCATGACCAGTTTAGGGTTCAGCGCGTGCAATACGTCCCAGCCCAGACCGAGCTTTTCCAGCACGCCCGGGCGAAAATTCTCGATCAGGATGTCCGCTTCGCCGATCAGCTGTTTCAGGATCGACAGGCCTTCGGGGTGCTTGAGGTTCAGAGTCAGGGACTTTTTGTTGCGTGCCTGGACGAACCACCACAAGGACGTGCCTTCATACAGCTTGCGCCATTTGCGCAGCGGATCGCCGCCGTCGGGGGATTCGACCTTGATCACCTCGGCACCGAATTCACCGCAGATCCGCGAGGCGAAGGGGCCGGCGATCAAGGTGCCGAGTTCAATGACTTTGACTCCGGCAAGGGGTTTGGCAGTAAGCGACATGGCGAATCCTGTAGGACAAAGGCAGAACGAATAGAGCGTTTTATCATAGGCCAACGCCTGTCGCCGCAGGTTGATGGTCGGCAATTCGTGGATTGGCCGCCTCATCGGTTAGACTTGCCGACTTTCCTCGTATCAAGAAGCCCGTTCATGGCCCAGCCGTCCACGACCTACAAATTCGAACTGAACCTCACCGACCTCGACCGCAGTGTGTATGAGAGCGTGAAGCAGACCATCGCCCGCCATCCTTCGGAAACCGAGGAACGCATGACCGTGCGCTTGTTGGCCTACGCGTTCTGGTACAACGAGCTGCTGGCGTTTGGTCGTGGCCTGGCAGACGTCGATGAACCTGCCCTGTGGGAAAAAAGCCTGGATGACCGTGTCCTGCATTGGATCGAAGTCGGCCAGCCGGATGCCGAACGCCTGACGTGGTGCTCGCGTCGTACCGAGCGCACCAGCCTGCTGGCCTATGGCAGCCTGCGTGTCTGGGAGGGCAAGGTGATTCCAGCCGTGAAGACCCTGAAAAACGTGAACATCGCCGCCGTGCCCCAGGAAGTCCTCGAAACCCTGGCCAAGGACATGCCCCGCGTCATCAAGTGGGACGTGATGATCAGCGAAGGGACCATTTTCGTGACCGACGACCGTGGCCAGCATGAAGTCCAGTTGCAATGGTTGCTGGGTGAGCGTGGTTGAGCCATTGACAAGTATTGAGTGAACTCATTGTGGCGAGGGAGCTTGCTCCCGCTTGGGTGCGCAGCGCCCACAATCAAGGGGGCCGCTACGCAGCCCAGCGGGAGCAAGCTCCCTCGCCACGGTCCAGGACCAAAAAGTAGAGAAATGTCCGTCCCCCATGCGCATAGAACCCCGCCAACTCCCCGACACCCTGCCGTTCCTTGGTGACCTGCCGCCCTTGTTGACTCGCCTCTATGCCGCTCGAGGCGTGCAATCGGCGGCTGAGCTGGACAAAAGCCTGGCGCGCCTGATTCCCTACCAGCAGCTCAAGGGGATCGATGCGGCGGTGGATCTGTTGGTGGCGGCGCTCGAGCAACGCCAGCGGATCCTGATTGTCGGCGACTTCGACGCCGACGGCGCGACGGCCAGTGCCGTGGGTGTGTTGGGCCTGCGGCTGCTGGGCGCGGCTCATGTCGATTACCTGGTGCCCAATCGCTTCGAATACGGCTATGGCTTGACGCCGGAGATCGTCGAAGTCGCCCTGACACGCGAGCCACAGTTACTGATCACCGTGGACAATGGCATTTCCAGCGTGGAAGGCGTGGCGGCGGCCAAGGCGGCGGGCCTGAAGGTGCTGGTTACCGATCACCACTTGCCTGGGTTGGAGTTGCCGCAGGCCGATGCAATCGTCAACCCGAACCAGCCGGGCTGCGAATTCCCAAGCAAGGCTTTGGCGGGCGTCGGGGTGATTTTTTATGTACTGATGGCGCTGCGGGCGCGCCTGCGCGGCCTGGGCTGGTATGCCAGCACGCCCCAGCCGAACATTGGTGAGTTGCTGGACCTGGTGGCGCTGGGCAGCGTGGCCGACGTGGTGCCCCTGGACGCCAACAACCGGATCCTGGTTCACCAGGGTCTGGAGCGTATTCGCGCTGGCCGCGCGCGTCCCGGGATCAAGGCCATCCTGGAAGTGGCCAAGCGCGATCCGTCGCGCGTCACCTCCACGGACCTGGGTTTCATCGTCGGTCCACGACTGAATGCGGCGGGACGCCTGGACGACATGAGCCTGGGCATCGAATGCCTGCTGACCGCCGACCCAACGCTGGCCCGTGAGATGGCGGCCCAGCTGGACGGCATGAACCAGGATCGCAAATCCATTGAGCAGGGCATGCAGCGTGAAGCCCTGGCTCAGCTCAAGGACCTGCCGGTGGAGTCGATGCCGTTCGGCTTGTGTCTGTTCGACCCGCAATGGCACCAAGGCGTGATCGGTATCCTCGCCTCGCGCATGAAGGAGCGTTATTTCCGTCCGACCATCGCTTTCGCCGATGCCGGCGACGGTCTTCTGAAGGGCTCCGGTCGTTCAGTGCCAGGCTTCCATATCCGCGATGCCCTGAGTGTCGTTGCGGCACAGCATCCAACCCTCATTAGCAAATACGGCGGCCACGCCATGGCGGCGGGGCTGACATTGCCCGAGGCGAATTTTCCGTTGTTCGCCGAGGCATTCGACGCTGAAGTACGTAGGCAACTGCGTGAGGAGGACCTGACTGGAAGACTGCTGTCGGACGGCACCCTGGCGGTCGAGGAATTCCATCTGGAACTGGCCCGGGCACTGCGCCATGCGGGACCGTGGGGCCAGCATTTCCCGGAGCCAGTGTTCCACGGTGTTTTCCAGTTGGTCGAGCAGCGAGTGGTGGGCGAACGTCACTTGAAGGTTGTTCTCAAAAGTGAGTGCGGCTCGCTGAAGCTCGATGGCATCGCCTTTGGCATCGACCGTGAGATCTGGCCGAACCCGACTGTGCGCTGGGTGGAACTGGCCTACAAGCTCGACCTCAACGAGTTTCGTGGCCAGGAAACGGTGCAACTGATGATCGCCCATATCGAGCCGCGATAGCAGAACCCAAGCGAAACCTGTGGCGAGGGAGCAAGCTCGCTTGCCACAAGACCCAGGCGAACAGCTTGGCCACCCAGGGTCGGTTTTTGGAATCGGAACCCTCCCTCCTTCGAAGTTGTCGACTAGTCTCTAAGCACTGCTTGATAGCCCTTGTGACGTCTTGTCGGATTTTTGCCCGCGGGGGCGGGTGTTGTACCTTTTTGTCACTCGTCGACTTTTCAAACAGAACCCTGGAGCCTGCCCACTGATTCGAGAGGTGCCCCATGAGTCTGCTGCTGGAACCCTATACCCTTCGCCAATTGACCCTTCCCAATCGCATCGCGGTTTCGCCGATGTGCCAATACTCGAGCGTCGATGGCCTGGCCAACGACTGGCACCTGGTACACCTTGGCAGTCGCGCCGTGGGCGGCGCCGGGCTGGTGTTCACCGAAGCCACCGCAGTCACCGCGGACGGCCGTATCACCGCCCAGGACCTTGGGTTGTGGAACGATGAGCAAATCCCGGCGCTGCAACGCATCACCCGTTTCATCACCGCCCAAGGGGCCGTCCCCGGCATCCAGCTGGCGCACGCAGGTCGCAAGGCAAGTACCTGGCGGCCCTGGTTGAGCAAGCATGGCAGCGTCAAGCCGGAGGACGGCGGCTGGGTGCCGGTCGGTCCTTCGCCAATCGCCTTCGACCCACAACACACCCAGCCGATGCAATTGGACGAGGGGCAGATCGCTGGCGTGATCCAGGCATTCGTGGACGCGGCCAAGCGTGCCCTGACCGCAGGCTTCAAGGTGGTCGAGGTCCATGCGGCCCACGGTTACCTGCTGCACCAGTTCCTGTCGCCCTTGAGCAACCAGCGCCGCGATCAATACGGCGGGTCGTTCGAAAACCGTATCCGGCTGGTGCTGCAAGTGACTGAAGCGGTGAGGGCGGTGTGGCCAGAAGAACTACCGGTGTTCGTTCGCGTCTCCGCCACCGACTGGGTCGAAGACGGTTGGAACCCGGACGAAACCGTGGAACTGGCGCGACGATTCAGGATGTTGGGGGTGGACTTGATTGACGTGTCGTCGGGCGGAACCGCCGCGAATGCGGAAATTCCCACCGGCCCGGGTTATCAGACCCGCTTCGCCGAGCGGGTACGCAAGGAGTCGGAAATTGCCACCGGCACCGTGGGCATGATTACCGAGCCGGCCCAGGCCGAGCACATCCTGCGCACCTGCCAGGCCGATATCATCTTCCTCGCCCGGGAATTGTTGCGCGATCCGTATTGGGCCTTGCATGCCGATGATGACTTGGGTGGGCGCAAGGCCACTTGGCCGGCGCAGTACCAGCGGGCGACGCATCGGGACCAGCCGATCCATGAGTCGGATCTGCGGGACTGAATTGGCGATGAAACAAAAAGCCCCGGTCATTGGCCGGGGCTTTTCGTTTTTTGTTTATCGGGTGTCCAGAGTTGGTTCAGGGATACTTACGCCGATCCGGCGCCGGCGGGAAATACTGGTACAGCCAGGTCTCGCTCAACGTGCGGTCCTTGGAACGCAGGAAGAGCCGCATCTCTACCGGGTCCACGCGATCGTCGGTCGGGTACCAGTCGAAAGTAATGCGGTAGCCCTTGATCGCGTCCAGTACCAACACGTTGAAGTCCTTGACCTCGCCGTGGGAGCAGGTCACGACCGGTTCGATACCGGTGCCCGGTGGCAACTGGTCGAGGCCACCGCCGGTGAAGTCCACGGCAAAGCGCCGCGCCCAGACGGTCGGGTAATGCTCGCCGGGTGCCCAGCCTTCGATGAAGCCGCCCATGCCGGAGCGGGTGGCATCGACACGCGCCAGGTCGGTGCTCACGGGTGGCAAGGCACTCCAGTAGAGCTTGTAGCCGTAATTCAGCGAATCACCGGCGGCGACGGGTTTTTTCGGGGTCCAGAACGCGACGATGTTATCCAGGGTTTCGCCGGTTGTAGGAATTTCCAACAGATCGACTGAGCCTTCTCCCCATGCGGTCGTAGGCTCGACCCACAGGCTCGGACGTTTGCTGTACCAATCCACGGTGTCCTGGTAGCTGTCGAAGTCATGGTCGGTCTGCACCAGCCCGAAGCCTTTCGGATTCTTGTCGGCGAACGCGTTGAATTGCAGGGTGGCGGGGTTGTTCAGCGGGCGGCAGACCCATTCGCCGTTGCCGCGCCACATGGCCAGCCGGTCGGAGTCGTGGATTTGCGGGTGAATGGTGTCGCACATGCGCCGCTCGACCGTGCCGCAGCTGAACATACTGGTCATCGGCGCGATGCCCAGTTGCTCAATGGCGGTACGGGCATGGATGTGCGCATCGATTTCCATGACGACCCGGGTCGGCTGGCAATCGATATCGAAACGATAGGCGCCGGTGGCGCTGGGCGAGTCGAGCAGGGCGTAGACCACGAAACGGGTGCTGTTCTTGTCCGGGGTTTCGAACCAGAACTTGGTGAAATCCGGAAACTCCTCGCGCTTCTTCGCATAGGTGTCGATGGCCAGGCCCCGGGCCGACAGCCCGTACTGGCCGCTGGCATCGACGGCGCGGAAATAGCTGGCCCCCAGGAATGAAACGATGTCGTGCCGGTCCAGCTCCGGTGCCTTGAACACCCGGAAACCCGCGAAGCCCAGGTCACCGGTCAATTGCGAGGTATTGACCGTGGTCTTTTCGTAGTTGAACAGCTCCGGGCGGAAATGCACCTCACGGGCCATACGCGTCTTCGGGTCGACGCTGTACATGCGAACCGGTTGCTTGAAACCCATGCCGACATGGAAGAACTGCGCGTCCAATTGCCCGTCCAGCTCATTCCACAGGGAGTGGTTGGCGTCGTACCGGATGGCATTGAACTGCAGCGGCGACATCTGGGCCAGGGTCGGTGGCAGGACTTGCTTGGTGTCGACGTAGCGGCTCTCGGCCAGCCGCCGGGCCTGATCCTTCAGCCCTTTGAAATCGAAGGGACGGGCTTCGCCGTCGGCGGTCTGGTCAGCGGCCCAGGCGCGTGCGGCCATGAGTCCCGACGCCGATAGCCCGGTGTAGGCGGCGAAGGCCATGGAGGCCTTGAGCAAATTCCTGCGGTGCATAAATACAACCTTAATCAAAGCAATCCCGAGCCGATCCTGGCAACAGAGATTGAAAAAGGAGTTCGGACATGCCTTTGGCCAAACGCGACGAACGTAAGAACAGATACCTGAGAGCTGGATCGGTTCACCGAGGCGCAAAATCATAGGGGAAATGCGAGCTTGGAGAGACAGGAAAGCGTGACCTGGTCAAAATTTCTTACAGTTATTTCCTTTTTTATGAACATTTTGGGTTTTTTTGACTAATTACTCTAAAACTCCCTTTTCACCCGATGAATCCTCCCTATTCTTGAGTGTGAAGGACGATGTAACCGGTTCACCGGGCGCTATCAGGTCAACTCGACGTAACAGAAGGACAAGTCATGACGAAAATACAGGGCCTTACCGAAATGCTGGGAGTCTTCCCGGGCCTGATCAACGCGCGCAAGAAACGCCGGCTCAGCCGGGAAGAATTGAGATTGGTCGAACGGTACCGGGAGCTGTCGGAAAGCGACCGGATCGCCATGCGCTACCTGCTGGATGCGATGCGCAGTGTTTCGCGGTTTTGAATACCCATGGAGATCGGCGGCTGGGTCGGGAGGTGTTAGTCGGCGTTACTGCTCTGACCAGTCCGGGGGGGGCTCGGTGCGCTGGTGCAATACTCGCAGGACCTGCAGTTGCCCATGCAAGAGTCGGTAAGGGGCAAAAAACGGATAGCGCGTCAGCACCAGCTCTCGGATATCGGGAGCAGGTGAGGGACGACCCGAGCCAGGAAAACGCTGCAGTTGCTGCAACGTTCCAAGGATCGTGAGGACGACCTCATCAGCATCGTCCGGGCCGATAGCGTGGGAGTAATATTCATGGATCGAGTCGAGGTCACTCTGTGCTTTGTCGGTCAGTACGATGCTCGGCACGCTTTGCCCACTTAGCCTTCACGGCGTCCAGGTCGGTCAGATGTCCAGCATCGGCATCCGCCATGCCTTCGCTGATCGCTTGCAGATGCCACGATTCGGCTTCCACATATCGAACCAATGCACGCTTGAGGTGATATTGACGGTCGCGGTCGGTGGCGGCAGCCAGCAAGTCCAATTGCTGGGCCAGACCTTCCTCGACACGAAAGGACAAAACGGGCGAGGCCATGGTTCATCTCCTGGATGTATACATTGTAGACACCCTAGGCGCTGCCAGAATCTCCGTCAACCGGCGGCGTGCACCGATCGACGAAAACCTTAGCAGGACGAACGCGGGGCAGGCATGGGCATGTGTTGCCAACGTTGTCTTTACATCAGTGCTTGAACATCACATGCCGCACCACTGTGTAATCCTCCAACCCATACATGGACATGTCCTTGCCGTAGCCAGAACGTTTCTGACCGCCATGGGGCATTTCGCTGACCAGCATGAAGTGGGTATTCACCCAGGTGCAGCCGTATTGCAGCCGCGCCGAGAGGCGATGGGCGCGGCCGATGTCGGTGGTCCATACCGATGAGGCCAGTCCGTAGTCCGAATCGTTGGCCCAGGCCAACACTTGCGCTTCATCAAGGAACGGCGTGACGGACACCACCGGGCCGAAGACTTCGCGGCGGACGATTTCGTCATCCTGCTGGGCATCGGCTAGCACTGTCGGTTCGAAAAAGAAACCGTTGCCTTCTACCGCCTTGCCCCCGGTGACCAGGCGGATGTGGGGCTGGGCAATGGCTCGCTCGACGAAGGCGGCCACTCGGTCACGATGCTGGGCAGTGATCAGCGGCCCCATCTCGGTGTCGGGCTCGTTCTGCAGACCGTACTTGATGCTGGCGACGGCGGCGCCGAGTTTCTCGACAAACTTGTCGTAGATGCCTTGCTGGGCGTAGATGCGGCAAGCGGCGGTGCAATCCTGGCCAGCGTTATAGAAGCCGAAGGTGCGGATGCCTTCCACCGCAGCGTCGATGTCGGCATCATCGAAAATGATCACCGGGGCCTTGCCGCCCAACTCCATGTGCATGCGTTTGACGCTGTCGGCGGTACTGGAAATGATGTTCGAGCCAGTGGCGATGGAGCCTGTGAGGGATACCATGCGCACTTTCGGGTGGGTGACCAGCGGGTTGCCCACGGTTTGCCCGCGGCCGAAGATCACGTTGAGCACGCCCGCCGGAAATATCTCTGATGCCAATTCCGCCATGCGCAACGCTGTCAGCGGCGTCTGCTCCGACGGCTTGAGCACCACCGTGTTGCCGGCGGCCAGGGCGGGGGCGATTTTCCAGGCAACCATCATCAACGGGTAATTCCACGGTGCGATGGACGCGATGACGCCCACCGGGTCGCGACGGATCATCGAGGTGTGGCCCGGCAGGTATTCGCCGCCCGCCGAGCCGTTCATGCAGCGACTGGCGCCGGCAAAGAAGCGGAACACGTCGGCGATTGCCGGGATTTCGTCGTTCAGCGCGGCGTTGAACGGTTTGCCGCAGTTATCCGATTCCAGTTTCGCCAGTTCCTCGCCATGGGTCTCGATGGCGTCCGCCAGCTTGAGCAGCAACAGGGAACGGTCCTTGGGCGGCACCTGCGACCAGGATTCGAAGGCGTTATCGGCAGCGCGGACCGCGGCATCGACCTGGGCCTCGCTGGCTTCGTTGATTTCCACCAGCACCCGGCCCAGGGCCGGATTGAAAACGGCCTGGCCAGGGCCCTCGCCGTTGACGAGGTGGCCGTTGATAAGCAGTTTGGTTTGCATGTCCATGTCCTCTTGAACGTTAGTGCTTTTCTGTGGGAGCGAGCCTGCTCGCGAAGGCGTCCTTGCAGCCGACATCTGTGTTGAGCGCTGGTCAGTCATCGCGAGCAGGCTCGCTCCCACAGGGGATATTCATCTTGGCGGCGAATCTATTTCCCACCGCTCCCCGCCACGCTTTCACCACCACGGGTCAGGTAATACGCGCCGAGGATCGGCAACATCGTGACCAACATCACCAGCATCGCCACCACATTGGTTACTGGGACGTCGCGAGGGCGGCTGAGCTGGTTGAGCAGCCAGAGCGGCAAGGTGCGCTCGTGGCCGGCGGTGAAGGTGGTGACGATGATTTCATCGAACGACAAGGCAAACGCCAGCATCCCTCCGGCCAGCAGGGCCGATCCAAGGTTGGGCAGGACGATGTAGCGAAAGGTCTGCCAGCCGTCGGCGCCCAGGTCCATCGAGGCTTCGATCAGACTATGGGACGTGCGGCGCAGGCGGGCGATGACGTTGTTGTAGACGATCACCACGCAGAAGGTTGCGTGGCCGACAATGATGGTGAGCATCCCCGGCTCGATGCCCAGGCTCTTGAAGGTCGCCAACAGCGCAATGCCGGTGATGATCCCCGGTAGGGCAATCGGCAGGATCAACATCAGGGAAATGCCTTGTTTGCCGAAGAAGTCCCGGCGATACAGCGCCGCCGAGGCCAGGGTGCCGAGCACCATGGCGATCAGCGTGGCGACAGCCGCCACTTGCAACGACAACTTGATCGCTTCCAGCACGTCCGGGCGCGAAAAGGCCACGCTAAACCATTTCAACGTCAGGCCCTTGGGCGGGAAGCTGAACGCGGCGTCTTCGGTGTTGAAGGCATAAAGGAAGATGATCAGGATCGGGAAGTGCAGGAACACCAGCCCGCCCCATGCCGCGATGCGCAGGCCCCATGACGCTCGAGAGTCAGAGTGCATCGAAAGCCCCCAGTCGCTTGACGATGGAAAGATAGATGGCGATCAGCACGATGGGCACCAGCGTGAATGCCGCGGCCATGGGCATGTTGCCGATGGCGCCTTGCTGGGCGTAGACCATGCTGCCGACGAAGTAGCCCGGCGGGCCCACCAGTTGCGGCACGATGAAATCCCCCAGGGTCAGCGAGAAGGTGAAGATCGAGCCGGCCGCGATGCCTGGGACCGACAGCGGCAGGATCACTTGCATGAATGTCTGGTGTGGGCGGGCGCCCAGGTCCGCCGAGGCCTGCAGCAGCGACGGCGGCAGGCGTTCGAGGGATGCCTGGATCGGCAGGATCATGAACGGCAGCCAGATGTAGACGAACACCAGGAAGCGCCCCAAGTGCGATGTGGACAACGTGCTGCCGCCCACGCCGGGAATCTCCAGCGCCCATTGCAGCAGCGGCCCCAGGCCCAGGTGCTGGACGAACCATTGCGCCACGCCGCCTTTGGCCAGCAACAGCGTCCAGGCATAAGCCTTGACGATATAGCTGGCCCACATCGGCAGCATCACCGCGATGTAGAAGAACGCCTTGGTCTTGCCGCTGGTGTGGCGCGCCATGTAATAGGCAATCGGGAACGCAACCAGGGCGCTCGCGATGGACACGGCAATCGCCATGGTCAGGGTGCGAGCGATGATGTCGAAATTCGATGGCTGAAACAGTGCTGAAAAATTCGCCAGGGTCAGGTCCGGCGTGACCGCCATGGTGAAGTCGTCGAAAGTGTAGAAGCCCTGCCAGAGCAGGGTCAGCAACGAACCCAGGTAGATCGCGCCGAACCAGATCAGCGGAGGCACCAGCAGCATCGACAGATACAGATTCGGTCGTCGGTACAGCAGATTCGAAAAGCGCCGCAACGCCGAGCCGTGCGTCGCTGTTTGAGTCATGGCCAGGGTGCTCATCTCAGACCTCGCTGCCGACGGTGTCGTGCAGGGCAACCATCGCCTCGCGGGCCCAGCGCACGGCCAGGTGCTGGCCGGCCTGATGCCGGGTGCCGTTGTCGCTCCACTGGGTGTTGGCCTGGCTGAGGCTCAGGGTCTGGCCGTTTTCCAGCTTCAATTCGTAGCGTGTCGCGCTGCCTTGGTACTGGATGTCATGGAGCAGGCCATTGACCTCTATTTCATGACTCGCCAGCGGTCCTTCGGCAAAACGCACGTGTTCCGGACGAATCGAGAACGGCTGTGGATAACCGCTCAGTTGTCGCGCCAGTTCGCCGCGGATCACGTTGGAGGTGCCGACGAATTCGGCAACGAAGGTAGTGGCCGGTTTCATGTACAGGTTGCGCGGCGTATCGACCTGTTCAATGCGGCCCTTGTTGAACACCGCCACGCGATCGGACATCGACAACGCTTCGGTCTGGTCATGAGTAACGAAAATGAAGGTGATGCCCAGCTGCCGTTGCAGCTTCTTCAGTTCGCCTTGCATCTGTTCACGCAGCTTCAAGTCGAGGGCGCCCAGCGGCTCGTCAGCAACAATACCCGTGGGCGATTGACCAACGCACGGGCCAGGGCGACACGCTGGCGCTGGCCGCCGGAAAGTTGCACCGGCTTGCGCTCGCCGTAGCCGCCCAGGGCTACCATCTCCAAGGCTTCGTCGGCGCGCTTGATGCGCTCGGCCTTGGCGACGCCTTTGACTTTCAAGCCATAGGCCACGTTGTCGCGCACATTCATATGGGGGAACAGGGCGTAGTCCTGGAAAACCGTATTCACGTCCCGCTGGTAGGGCGCAAGACCCACGGCTTCTTCACCGTGGATACGGATCGAACCGGCGCTGGGTTGCTCGAAGCCTGCAATCAGCCGCAGGCAGGTGGTCTTGCCGGAGCCGGAAGGGCCCAGCATGGAGAAGAACTCGCCGTCCTGGATGTCGATGGAGACCCGATCGACGGCCTTCACATCGCCGAACTGACGGGACACATGGGTGAACTGGACTGCAAGTGTCATGGTGCGGGGCTCCACAAAACGGGGCGCTATGAATATTGAAATGCAATCCCGTGGCGAGGGAGCTTGCTCCCGCTGGCGGGCGAAGCACGCCCAAAACCGACCGATGCGGTCTTGCCTGTTTCACCGCATCGGCTGGTTTTGGGATGGCTGCGCCAACAGCGGGAGCAAGCTCCCTCGCCACGGAGATAGTGCGTTAACGCCCACCCATGATCGCTATGTAATCCTGGGTCCAGCGGCTGTACGGTACGAACTTACCACCCTCGGCCTGGGGCGTTTTCCAGAAAGCGATCTTGTCGAACTGATCGAAACCGTTGGTTTTGCAACCTTCGGCGCCCAGCAGTTCGCTGCCTTTGCACGCCTCGGGCACGGCAGGCAAGGAGCCGAACCATGCGGCCACGTCACCCTGGACTTTCGGTTGCAGCGACCAATCCATCCACTTGTAGGCGCAGTTGGGGTGCTTGGCCTCGGCGTGCAGCATGGTGGTGTCGGCCCAGCCGGTGGCGCCTTCTTTGGGAATGGTCGAGGCGATTGGCTGTTTCTCGTTCATCAAACCGTTGACCTGATACGGCCAGGCGCCGGACGCCACCACGCCTTCGTTCTTGAAGTCGCTCATCTGCACGGTGGTGTCATGCCAGTAGCGGTGAATCAACGGTTGCTGGGCCCGTAGCAATTGGAGCACAGCCTTGTACTGGGTTTCGTCGAGCTGGTACGGGTCCTTGATACCCAGTTCAGGTTTGGCGGTCATGAGATAAAGCGCCGCGTCGGCGATGTAGATCGGGCCGTCGTAGGCTTGCACGCGCCCCTTGTTCGGCTTTCCGTCGGGCAGGTTCTGGGCTTCGAACAGCACGCTCCAACTGGTCGGTGCCTGCTTGAATACCTGGGTGTTGTACATCAACACGTTTGGGCCCCACTGGTAGGGCGTGCCGTAGGTCTGTTGATTGACCACATACCACGGCGCGTCTTTGAGGCGCGGGTCGAGGTTTTTCCAATTGGCGATCAGCGCGGTGTTGATCGGCTGCACGCGTTTGCCGGCAATCAGCCGCAACGAGGCATCGCCCGAAGCAGTGACGAGGTCATAGCCGCCCTTGCTCATCAGGCTGACCATTTCATCGGACGTGGCGGCGGTTTTCACGTTGACCTTGCAGCCGGTTTCCTTTTCGAAACCGGTGACCCAGTCATAGGCCTTGTCGCTTTCACCGCGTTCGATGTAGCCCGGCCAGGCGACGATATCCAATTGGCCTTCGCCGGCACCAATGGCCTTGAGCGGTTCGGCGGCCTGGACGCTGACGCTGGTCAGCAGCGCCGTGGTGATTGCACTGAGCAATACGGTCTTGTGCGCGTACATGGAAATCCCTCTTGCTTTAATTATGGTCGGGGCAGTTTTTTGAGAACGTGTCGCTGGTTATTGTTTTAGCTTAGCTGCAAGCCTTGAGCCGCAAGCTGCAAGGTAGCGAAGGGCTTGAAAGCTCGCAGCTCAAAGCTCCCGGCCATGCCGGGCCATGATATGGCGCACCACGCTGTAGTCCTGGAGCGAATCGCTGGACAGATCTTTCCCATAGCCCGAGCGTTTCAAGCCGCCGTGGGGCATCTCGCTGACCAGCATGAAATGGCTGTTGATCCAGGTGCAGCCGTATTGCAGCCGTGCCGCCACTTGCATCGCCTTGTCCAGGTTCTGGGTCCATACCGAGGAGGCCAGGCCATATTCCGAATCGTTGGCCCAGTCCACCGCTTGGCTGAGCTCGTCGAAGCGGGTCACGGTGACCACCGGGCCGAACACTTCCCGTTGGACGATCTCATCGCTTTGCTTGCAGCCGGCCAGCAGCGTCGGCTGATAGTAGAAACCGGCCCCGGAATGCACCGCCGCACCGGTGATGCGTTCGATGTGCGGCTGGCCAAGGGCTCGCTCGACAAAACTGGCGACACGGTCGCGCTGGCGCACGCTGATCAGCGGACCGATTTCATTGTCGGCGTCGCGCTTGCCGGCAAAGCGCAGGCTGCCGACCGCCGCGCCGAGTTCCGCCACCAGCCGGTCGTGGATACCGGCCTGGGCGTAGATCCGGCAGGCGGCGGTGCAATCCTGTCCGGCGTTGTAATAACCATAGGTGCGCACGCCCTCGATCACCGCTTGGAGATCGGCGTCGTCACAGACAATCACTGGGGCCTTGCCACCCAGTTCCAGATGCGTGCGCTTGAGGGTTTTCGCCGCCGCCTGAAGGATCTTCTGGCCGGTGACGATATCGCCGGTCAGCGAGACCATGCGCACCTTCGGATGGCTGACCAGATGGCTGCCGACGCCTTCGCCGCCACCGCAGATGATGTTGATGACGCCGGGCGGCAGGATCTCGGCCAGTATTGGCGCCAGGGCCAGGATCGACAGCGGCGTGTGCTCGGAAGGCTTGAACACCAAGGTATTGCCAGCGGCCAGGGCCGGGGCGATCTTCCAGGCCGCCATCATGATGGGGTAGTTCCACGGCGCGATGGAGGCCACCACGCCGATCGGGTCCCGGCGCACCATGCTCGTGTAGCCCGGCAGGTATTCACCGCTGAGCTGGCCGGTCTGGCAGCGCACCGCGCCGGCAAAGAAACGGAACACATCCACCGTGGCGCTCAAATCATCCTGGCGAGCCAGGTGCAAGGGCTTGCCGCAGTTCAAGGATTCGAGACGGGCCAGGTGATCGGCATTTTTTTCGATGGCGCTGGCGATTTCCAGCAGCAGGTTCGAGCGTTGTTGCGGCGTGGTACGTGACCAGCCGCCGAAGGCGTGATGAGCCGCGAGGATCGCGGCTTCGACCTGTTCGATACTGCCCTCGGCGATTTGCGCAACCACTTCACCCGTGGCCGGGTTGAGAATCGGCTCGACAAAACCCTCGCCGGCCGCCAATTCTCCGTTGATCAACAACGCGGTACACAACGGGGTTTGCGTGCCAGCCATGTTTTATTTCTCGAGTTGTCAGCAGTCTTGAGGATTCAGCAAGACTAGTGCGCACTCGCAAGGCCTACAAATTCGAAATACTCAACGCTGCGTTCTATTAAATCGATGGCTTGCGTCCGCCATGGGATTGTTCCCGAGCGACCGCCAGGAACGGGTCGACCGAGGCCGGGCGTGCAGTTCCCCGGCGCCAGGCCAGCCCGACATCCAGCGTCTGGTTGAGGTCGGCGATGGGGCGCGCCTCGATGATGTCGCCTTCCAGCGACCAGGGGCGGTAGGTCATGTCCGGCTGGATCGAAACACCCAGGCCGGCCGCCACCAGGCTGCGTACCGCTTCGGTCGAGGCTGTGCGGAGGGTGATTTGCGGTTGCAGGCCGGCGCCGCGCCACAGGCGTTGCGCGTTGCGGTCCATTTCATCGACGTTCAATTGGATCAGCTGTTCCCGGGCGACATCCGCCAGGTGGATGCTGTCGTTTTCAAGCAGCGGATGCTGCGCCGGCAACCACAAGCGATGGGGTGAGTGGGTCAGCACTTCGGTCTGCAGGGCGTGGCGGTCTTCCAGGTTGGAGAGGATCAGCACGCCGACATCGATCTCACCGCTGACCAGCAGATGTTCGATGTAGGGACGTTCGTCCTCCATAACCCGGATTGCCACATTGGGGTAGGCGCGCTGGAAACGGGTCAGGAGATCCGCCAGGTAGTAACCGGCGACCAGGCTGGTCACGCCGATGGTGATCTGGCCGGCCACCTGGTCGGTGCTTTGCTGCAGGCTACGCTTGGCGTTATCGACCGTGGCGAGAATCAGATGGGCCTGGCGCAGGAACTGGTGTCCCTGATGGGTCAGCGTCATGCCTTTCGCGTGGCGGTTGAACAGGCTGACGCCGATTTCCTCTTCCAGTTGCTGGATTGCCAGGGTCAAGGTCGATTGGGAGATAAATGCGGTCTGCGCGGCGGCGGAGATCGAGCCGGTCTCGGCCACTGCGATGAAATGACGGATCTGGCGCAGGGTCATCATGACGCATATCCTGAGATCGGATTTATCGAGACCTTGAAGTGTATATCGTTTTTATCGAATGTTGCCGGCGAGACTCTGGTTGCCCAGGCAACATCTCGAAGCAATGTGACCAAGGGTAGTAGGGCACTTTCGTTCTAGGCTGAGGGCCTTATGATCCGGTTAACCCGAATGCGTGGAGGCGGCAAATGAACACCCGTGGATTGCTCGATCAGTTACTCAAGTCCGGTCAGGAAATGTTGCAGAACAAGGGCGGCGGTTCGCAAGGCAAGCCATCCAGCGGCCTGGGCGGTTTGCTCGGCGGCTCCGGCAACCTGGGCGGCATGCTGTCCGGCGCGGGGGGCGGGGCGCTGGCGGCGAGCGCCATGGGCATGCTGCTGGGCAACAAGAAAGCCCGCAATTTTGGTGGCAAGGCGCTGGCTTATGGTGGCCTGGCTGCCCTGGGCGTGATTGCCTACAAGGCTTACGGCAATTGGCAGGCCCAACAGGGCAACGCGCCGAAAACCGAGCCGCAGACTCTGGACCGCGTGCCGGCGGCGCAAGTCGAGCAACACAGCCAGGCGATCCTCAAGGCTCTGGTCGCGGCGGCCAAGGCTGACGGCCATGTGGATGACCGCGAGCGGCAGTTGATCGAAGGCGAATTCACCAAGCTCGATAACGACCAGGAGCTTCAACACTGGCTGCATGCCGAGCTCAACAAACCGCTGGACCCCACCGACGTGGCACGTGCCGCAAGCACGCCGGAAATCGCCGCAGAGATGTACATCGCCAGTGTGATGTTGGTGGACGAAGAGAATTTCATGGAAAAGTCCTACCTCGACGAACTGGCGCGGCAGTTGAAGCTGGAGCCGGGGTTGAAGGCGGAACTGGAAAAGCAGGTGCGCCAGGCGGCTGCCTGATCTGTTCGTAGAGTAATTGGAAGAGTTGAAACTATACCTGTGGAGGGTTGCTGCGGGATCAGTCCCAGCCGTCGCTGCTGATCCTCCGACCTTCCGGCCGGCAATCGGGTGGGGGGTTAAATAGGTTTGCGGGGGAAAGATGCTTTTCGTGGCGAGGGAGCTTGATCGCGCTGGGTTGCGCAGCAGCCCTAAAATGGCTCCCTCGGTCAACCTGACACACCGAGCCAACTGGTTTCAGGGGCGCTGCGCGCCCCAGCGGGAGCAAGCTCCCTCGCCACAGGGGCCGTACGCGGAATCTCATTGCCCCTAAAGCCGCCGGGCGGGCTGCCGCTGGCGTTTGATTACGTTATACTCGCCGGCTTTCAAAAGTTCGCCAACGAGTGCTGCCCGCCATGGAAATCAACCCGATCCTGAACACTATCAAGGACCTGTCCGAGCGCTCCGAAACTATTCGGGGGTATCTTTGACTACGATCAAAAGCATGAGCGCCTGACCGAAGTCAATCGCGAGCTTGAAGATCCGAATGTCTGGAACAACCCTTCCTACGCCCAGGAACTGGGCCGCGAGCGTTCTGCGCTGGCGCAGATCGTCGAGACCCTGGACGAATTGTCCAGCGGCCTGGCCGATTGTCGCGACCTGCTGGACATGGCTGTCGAAGAGAACGACGAAGGCGCGGTCGGCGATGTCGTCGCCGAACTGACTCGCCTGGACGAGAACCTCGCCAAGCTGGAATTCCGTCGCATGTTCAGCGGCGAGATGGACATGAACAACGCCTACCTGGACATCCAGGCCGGTTCCGGCGGCACCGAAGCCCAGGACTGGGCCAACATCCTGCTGCGCATGTACCTGCGCTGGGCTGACAAACGCGGTTTCGACGCCACGATCATGGAACTGTCCGCCGGCGAAGTCGCCGGGATCAAGGGCGCCACCGTGCACATCAAGGGCGAATACGCCTTTGGTTGGCTGCGGACCGAGATCGGCGTGCACCGCCTGGTACGCAAGAGCCCGTTCGACTCCGGCAACCGGCGCCACACCTCGTTCTCAGCGGTATTCGTCTCTCCGGAAATCGATGACAACATCGAAATCGAGATCAACCCGGCCGACCTGCGCATCGACACCTACCGCTCCTCCGGTGCCGGTGGCCAGCACGTAAACACCACCGACTCGGCCGTGCGGATTACCCACGTACCGACCAACACGGTGGTGAGTTGCCAGAACGAACGTTCCCAGCACGCCAACAAAGACACCGCGATGAAGATGTTGCGGGCCCGCTTGTACGAGCAGGAAGTGCAGAAGCGCAACGCCGCGTCCCAGGCACTGGAAGACACCAAGTCCGACATCGGCTGGGGTCACCAGATCCGTTCGTACGTGCTCGACGCCTCGCGGATCAAGGACTTGCGTACCAGCATCGAACGCAGCGACTGCGACAAAGTGCTTGATGGCGACATCGATGAATACCTGATCGCCAGCCTCAAGCAAGGGCTGTAACGCGACACCCACGCGGTGGGCAGGCACGCTTGCACGCAAGCGAGGCCTGCCCGCAAACTCCGGCCCGGGGCCGGGGGCAACGAACCTGTGATGGAATCCTTAAAGACATGAGCGACCTAGAACTCGACCCGCAAGCCCTGCAACAGGAAGAAAACTCCCTGATCGCCCTGCGCAAGGAAAAGCTTGCTGCCGAGCGCGAGAAGGGCCAGGCCTTCCCCAACGACTTCCGCCGCGACGCGTATTGCGACGTCCTGCAGAAGAAGTACGCAGACAAGACCAAGGAAGAGCTGGCCGAGGCGGCGATTGCGGTCAAGGTTGCCGGTCGCATCATGCTCAACCGTGGTTCGTTCATGGTGATCCAGGACATGACCGGGCGCATTCAGGTCTACGTCAACCGCAAGACCCTGCCGGAAGAAACCCTGGCCGCCGTCAAGACCTGGGACCTGGGCGACATCATCGCCGCCGAAGGCACCCTGGCCCGCTCCGGCAAGGGCGACCTGTACGTCGAAATGACCAGCGTGCGCCTGCTGACCAAGTCCTTGCGCCCGCTGCCGGACAAGCACCACGGCCTGACCGACACCGAGCAACGTTACCGCCAGCGCTACGTCGACCTGATCGTCAACGAAGACGTGCGCCATACCTTCCGCGTGCGTTCGCAAGTCATCGCCCACATCCGCAGCTTCCTGATGAAGCGTGACTTCCTGGAAGTCGAGACGCCGATGCTCCAGACCATCCCTGGCGGTGCGGCGGCCAAGCCGTTCGAAACCCACCATAACGCCCTGGACATGGAAATGTTCCTGCGTATCGCCCCGGAGCTGTACCTCAAGCGCCTGGTGGTCGGCGGCTTCGAGAAAGTGTTCGAGATCAACCGCAACTTCCGTAACGAAGGCGTTTCGACCCGGCACAACCCCGAGTTCACCATGCTCGAGTTCTACCAGGCCTATGCTGACTACGAAGACAACATGGACCTGACCGAAGAACTGTTCCGCGAACTGGCGCAGTTGGTCCTGGGCAGCACCGATGTGCCATACGGCGACAAAGTGTTCCACTTCGGAGAGCCGTTCGTGCGCCTGTCGGTGTTCGATTCGATCCTCAAGTACAACCCTGAGATCACCGCCGCCGATCTGCAGGACATCGACAAGGCCCGTGCCATCGCTAAGAAGGCCGGCGCCAAGGTGCTTGGCTTCGAAGGCCTGGGCAAGCTGCAGGTGATGATTTTCGAAGAGCTGGTGGAGCACAAGCTGGAGCAGCCGCACTTCATCACCCAGTACCCGTTCGAAGTATCGCCGCTGGCCCGTCGCAACGACGAAGACCCAAGCGTGACCGACCGCTTCGAGCTGTTCATCGGTGGCCGGGAAATCGCCAACGCCTATTCCGAGCTCAATGACGCGGAAGACCAGGCCGAGCGCTTCATGGCCCAGGTAGCCGACAAGGACGCGGGCGACGACGAAGCCATGCACTACGACGCCGACTTCGTCCGCGCCTTGGAGTACGGCATGCCGCCGACCGCAGGTGAAGGCATCGGCATCGATCGCCTGGTGATGTTGCTGACCAACTCGCCGTCGATCCGGGATGTGATCCTCTTCCCGCACATGCGGCCCCAAGCGTAATGGTCTGAATCAAAAAGCCGCCTCGATGGGCGGCTTTTTATTGCCTGTCTGGTACAAACGTATCAATTGGTTACTTCTGAAATAGCGAGGAAACACCTGTCGTGAATCGTGCAATGGCTCCAGAAGGTGCAGCGGGCGTCGCCACTGCTGTCGCTGAAAGTGTTCAGTACCAGGGTCGCAAGGCCAGCCGACAGGGCAGTGAACAGCGCCGCCAGGACATTCTCGACGCGGCCATGCGCATCGTCGTGCGCGATGGCGTGCGGGCCGTGCGACACCGCGCGGTGGCCGCCGAAGCGGGCGTGCCGCTGTCGGCCACCACTTACTACTTCAAGGACATCGACGACCTGCTCACCGATACCTTCGCCCAGTACGTGGAGCGCAGCGCGGCGTTCATGGCCAAGCTGTGGACCAACAACGAGGGGCTGCTGCGTGAAATGGTCGCCTACGGGGACGGCAGCGCCGAGTCGCGCTCGCAATTGGCCGACGACATTGCGCGGATGACCGCTGATTATGTGCAGCATCAGTTGCAGAGTCGTCGCGACTATTTGATGGCCGAACAGGCCTTTCGCCAGGAAGCGCTGCTCAACCCACGCCTGGCGGAACTGGTTCGTTCTCATCAACGAATCCTGCTCCATGGCACCTGTCAGTTTTTCCAGGTGTTGGGCTCGCGCGAGCCGCAACAGGATGCCAAAGTGTTGACGGCGATTATCGGTCGGATGGAATATCAGGGCTTGCTCAATGGCGCCGAGCCTGTCGCTGAAGAAGACATGCTCGGCATCCTGACCCGCTACATGCACCTGGTACTGGCGTCGGTGTAGCCTTTTTTGGGTTACAACAGGTCCCCCGTGGCGAGGGAGCTCGCTCCCGCTGGGCTGCGCAGCGGCCCCCTTTGTGAGCGCTGCGCACTCAAGCGGGAGCAAGCTCCCTCGCCACAAGACAAAGCGCTGAAGCCATAGGGAGTTCCAATGAAAGCCTGGCATGCCGTTGTTCTGGCCGTGTCGTTGCTGCTGCTCAGTGGGTGCCTGGTGTCGTTCAAGGCGCCGTTGCCCGACAGCGAAGCCGCGCCCAAGGGCCTGCTCGGCCAATGGACCAGCACCAACGCCTGGGGCGAGCCGTTGAACCTGGAGCTGACGCAAGTCGGCAAGCACCGCTACCAGGCCATCAGCTACTTCAGGGCCAAGCCCCGGGAACGCGAAGCCATTCCCGTGACGGTCTCCCGACACGGCAGCCGCTGGTACCTGTCGGCCAAGGTGCCGGCCCGCTATGGCGGACATTTCGTCATTGCCGGTTTCGAACTGACCGACAAACAGGAACTGGTGGTCTACAACCTGGACATGGAACAGATCAACCAGGCCATCGGCCAGAAGCTCCTCAGTGGTCAGCCGAACCCAAGCGAAGAGGGCGATGGCGTGCTGGTGGACAGCGACATGGTCAAGGTGTTCAGCTACCTCGACGACCCAGCCAATTCCGACGTGTTCTCGGAAGCCGTGCGCTATCAGCGACTGGCCAAATCCCAATAACTGCTACAAGCGGACGTTTTTTTCACAGGAGTTCCGGGTGGACGATTACCAGCAGACGATACGCACCTTGTCCGATCGCATTGTGCTGGCGCAGACGCCGATTCGAATCCTCGACGCGGTGAAGTGGGACGAGAACATCCGCAAAGGTTTTCTCAAGACCAAGGGCAAGGAAATGCCCGCCGTGGACCGCGACTATTATCTCAACCGACCGCTGTCGTTCGATTCCAGCAAAGTGAAGCTGGAGTTTCAGAACATCGAGCGCGACATCACCCGCCAACTCGGGCAGTTCAACCCGGTTGGCCAGATCATGCGCCGCATGTGCAAGGAATACCGCATGGTGGTGCGCATGCTCGAAGCGCGCGGCACCGAGGACTTCGGGCTGATTTCCCAGGAGCTGTATGGCGCGGCGTCCGACGCCTTCCACGCCGGTGACCCGACCCTGGCCGACCTGGGGCTGATGCTGTCCGATTACCTGAACAACATCGATGGCCGTGGCGACCTGAAGGACGAGCCCAAGGTCCTCAGCGCCAAGGAAGCCGTGAGCCTGTTGCAGCATCGCCTCAACCGGGTGTTCGGCGAAGCCGAGGAAACCATCCGCGTGTTCGAGTCCGATGGGATCGTGGCCGACGCGGCAGCGGGCGCCGACTACATCAAGATCCGCACCGACGCGATGTTCAACGAGCGCGATGTGCGCGCCCTGGAGGTCCATGAAGGGCTGGTGCACGTCGGCACTACCCTCAACGGCCTGAACCAGCCGATCTGCACCTTCCTGTCCAAGGGCCCGCCCTCGTCGACAGTGACCCAGGAAGGCCTGGCGATCCTGATGGAGATCATCACCTTCGCGTCTTACCCGAGTCGCTTGCGCAAGCTCACCAACCGTACCCGCGCCATTCATATGGTGGAAGAGGGCGCCGATTTCCTGCAGGTCTACGAGTTCTTCCGTGAACAGGGCTTTGAAATGGCCGAAAGCTATGGCAACGCCAGTCGGGTTTTCCGTGGTTCGGTGCCGACCGGTCTGCCATTTACCAAAGACTTGTCCTACCTCAAGGGCTTCATCATGGTTTACAACTATATTCAGCTGGCCGTGCGCAAAGGCAAGCTGGAGCAGGTGCCGTTGCTGTTCTGCGGCAAGACCACCCTGGAGGACATGCGCACATTGCGCCAGTTGGTGGATGAAGGCCTGGTCGTACCGCCCAAGTACCTGCCCGACCAATTTCGCGACATGAACGCGCTGTCGGCCTGGATGTGCTTCTCCAACTTCTTGAACCACCTGAGCCTGGACCGGATCGAAGCGGATTATTCCAATATCCTTTAACCACACCAACAATCCCTGTGGGAGCGAGCTTGCTCGCGATAGCGACAGGACAGTCAATACAGCTGTGACTCACATACCGCTATCGCGAGCAAGCTCGCTCCCACAGGGGACTGCGTTCACTTCTGACTTGCGAGGCTTCACCGGATGCGAACCCTCGGCATCATTTGCCTGCTGCTGGCCCTGAGCGGTTGCAGCTCCCTGCTGTTCTACCCCGAACGCGGCCTGCCGTTTACCCCGGAACGGGCCAAGCTTGACTACCGCGACGTCACCCTGACCACCGCCGATGGGCTGAAGCTGCGGGGTTGGTGGCTGCCGGTGAAGCCGGGTGTAGAGGTCAAGGGCACGGTGCTGCATCTTCACGGCAACGGCGGCAACCTGGCCTGGCACCTCGGCGGGAGCTGGTGGTTGCCGGAGCAGGGTTATCAAGTCTTGATGGTCGATTACCGTGGCTATGGCGTTTCCGAAGGCGAGCCGAGCCTGCCGGCGATCTACCAGGACATCGACGCCGCGTTCAATTGGCTCGACCAGGCGCCCGAAGTGCGGGGCAAGCCGTTGGTGCTGCTCGGCCAGAGTCTCGGTGGCGCGCTGGCGGTGCATTACCTGGCCGAGCACCCGCAGCGCCAGCAGCAGCTCAAGGCCTTGGTGCTCGACGGCGTGCCCGCCAGTTATCGTGATGTAGGGCGTTTCGCTCTTGGCACCTCATGGCTGACCTGGCCACTCCAGGTGCCGCTGTCGTGGCTGGTGCCGGACGGCGACAGCGCCATCGGCTCGATCGCGCAATTGAACGGCGTACCGAAACTGATCTACCACAGCCTCGACGATCCGATCGTGCCCCTTTCCAACGGCATCCGCTTGTATCAAGCTGCGCCGCCGCCACGGGTGCTGCAACTGACCCGTGGCGGGCATGTGCAGACCTTCGCCGACCCAACCTGGCGAACCGTGATGCTGCGCTACCTCGACGACCCCCGGCACTTTGACGGCCTGCGCCGCCTGGGCGAAATTCCGAATTACCCGAAATCACCCGTTGAATCACCTGAGAATCCGCAATGAGCGAAGAACGTAACGCCATCCCCCTGATAATCACAGGTATCTGCAGCATCCTCGGCACCGTCGCGGCGCTCTGGTACTACGGCTACCTGCATTTCGCCAAGCCCGAGGATGCGTTGCTGCTCAACGAGTTCACCATGCTCAAGACCGTTCCGGGGGAGGACTACAAGGTTTCCCTGGAGCCGGCGCCGCAAGTGGCCCAGTGCATCGAGGGCGTGCTGGTGTTGTTCGACACCGAACAGAAAGGCCTGACCGGTGTGCTGATCAACGAGAAGAAGCGCGCGGTGCGGTGCATGGGGCAGGAGACCCCACAAAAACTTCAGCCTTAAGCGAGACCCCTGTGGGAGCGAGCTTGCTCGCGATAGCGGTGGTTCAGCAGCATTGATAGTGCCTGACACTCCCCTATCGCGAGCAAGCTCGCTCCCACAAGGATCGTGTGCAGCCAAATAAATTTGATCATAAAAAAGCCCCGCCTGATTGAAGTCAGGCGGGGCTTTTGAGTTGCAGTCAACCGATCAGTTGGCGCTCATGGTCGAACGCGGGGCGACGGGCTGGTTGTCGTTGGAGATGGTGACCTCCACGCGACGGTTCATGGCGCGGCCCGAGACGCTGGTGTTGTCGGCGACCGGGAATTCCTTGCCGTAGCCCTGAGTCACGATGCGGGCCGGGTCGACGCCCATTTTCACCAGGGCGGTGCGCACGGAGCTGGCGCGGCGTTCGGACAGCGATTGGTTGTAGGAGTCCGAACCGGTGCTGTCGGTGTAGCCTTCGATGATCACCTTGCGATCCGGGTTTTCCTGGAGGAACTGCGCCAGTTTGCTCACGTTAGTCATACCGCTGGTACGCAGGTCCGACTTGTTGGTGGCAAACAGCACGTCGCCGAAGGTCACCAGCGTACCGCGCTCGGTCTGCTTGGCGTTGAGGCTGTCCTGCAACTGCTTGATCTGCGCGTTGCGGGCTTCCAGCAGTGCGCGGGCGCGTTCGTCACCGGCGTTTTTCAGCTCGGCTTCGGCGTTGCGCAGGGCAATGGTCTGCTTGGCCACTTCGACACGCTGGTTGGTCAGGTAGGCCAGTTGGTCGACCTTGGCTTCGTCCTCGTTATCCATGTAGGCCTTGTCGGCCTTGGCGAGAAAATCGCCAGCGTCCTTGGTTTCCAGAGCCGCGACCTTGGTGGCCGCCGGGTCGGCCTGCAAGCCGTTGTAGTTGGTGCGCGCCTGTTCCAGGTTCGCGTTCGGATCGTGGGAGCAAGCGGCCAGGGCTACGCAGGCGGCAAGCAGGGCGGGCATCATGAAATGTTTGTGCGTCATAGTCTGTCGTCCTTTTATCAATGAGAAGTGCGTCGTGGCTCAAACCGGGTCACTGGACCTTGTTCATGCCTTCCTGACGCAGTTCCTGAACCCCTTTCTGGGAATCCTTGAGGGCCTGTTCGGCCTTGGCGGCCTGGGCCTTGCGCTCGGCGACGCGGGCATCCCATTCGGCCTGTTCGGCCAGACGCTTGGCCTCTTCGTAATTCTCGTCGTGCATGGCGATCTCGGCCTGCTTGAGCTTGTCCTGGGCCGATTTCATTTCCACGGCGGCAAACTCGGTGCCGCCAGCGCTGACGGCGCTGTTGACCGCAGATTGCGTGACCGCGTATTGCTCCGAAGGTGGGTTGCCGGCACAACCGGCCAGAATGAAGCTGCTACCGATAGCCAGGGCAGCCAACTTCAGGCCGCGCAGGCCAGTGGATGAGGGTTTGGCAGTGCAGGTATTCATAGGCTTCAACTCCATTGGAAAACTCCTGAAAAAAACACCATTCCATGCTGGGACCGAAGCCGTGACGTCTGTTTTGGCGCTGGCGCCAGGGCGCGTTTTTTTAAACGGCCGTTCCAGTATGGTTATTCGGTGTGACCCGAGGCGTTTTTCAAAAGTTCAGGCAAGGATGGCCATTCGCCAAAAGAAATACTGACTGATTGGTCAAGCGCCGCAAAGCTGAACTTTCAAGGCGGGCAGCGGTATTCCAGCGCGACTGGGACAGGCTCCGCGCTGGAATTTCGCACGCTGGGAAGGGCGGCAATCAGTGTTTGGATTTGTCGCTGTGGGAGGAAAGTTCGCGCAGATGACGGCGTGACAGCGCGAGAAAACGTGGCGTCGGGCCCACGTCTTCATACAGCGGATCACCTTCCTCATCGGTCGATACGACTTGCGATCCCTTGACGTAGGGGAAGCTGGCTTCCAGCTCTTCCAACGCGGCGCCGATCAGCTCCCCGAGCAGTTCTTCGGGCTGACGCTTGGGGTACATGTCGCAGATGGCCGCCAGGCGCGCAGCGGCCTCTACATCGAGATGAATCGTGTAGCCGGTCTGGGTCAGGCGACCCTTGGCATTTTCTTCCCAATGCTGGGCAAGCTCACGGATTTTCATGATGACCTCAATAGCCCTGCTTATGGCAGGCGCGACAGTGACAAGCCGTTGTGTGGCTTATCTTGAGACTAGCTTTGTCCGACAAGGTTTAATGTCCCTTCGTCGCTTGTCATAAACGATCAGCATCGGCACTCTCTCTTACAAAGCTGTCCGGACCTTTTGCTGGAGAACTGCTGATGACCGATATCGATGCCCGCCTGCGCGAGGATGTCCACCTGCTCGGCGAGTTGCTGGGCAACACCATTCGCGACCAGTACGGGGACACCTTTCTCGACAAGATCGAGCAGATCCGCAAAGGCGCCAAGGCGGACCGACGTGGTTCCATGGACGCCGAACTGAGCGCCAGCCTCAATCAGTTGAGCGAGGAGGAATTGCTGCCGGTCGCGCGAGCGTTCAACCAGTTCTTGAACCTGGCCAACATCGCTGAGCAATACCAATTGATTCATCGGCGCGAAGAATCCAAGCCTGCGCCGTTTGAAGCGCGAGTGTTGCCCGAGTTGCTGGCACGCTTGCGCGCCGAAGGCCACAGCGCCGAATCGCTGGCCCGGCAGTTGGGCCGGCTCGATATCGAGTTGGTCCTCACCGCCCACCCAACGGAAGTCGCCCGGCGTACGCTGATCCAGAAATACGACGCCATCGCCGCGCAACTGGCGGCCCAGGATCACCGTGACCTCACCAGTGCCGAGCGCGCGCAGATCCATGAGCGCTTGCAAAGATTGATCGCCGAAGCCTGGCACACCGAAGAAATCCGCCGCACCCGGCCCACGCCCGTGGACGAGGCCAAGTGGGGCTTTGCGGTGATCGAGCATTCGCTGTGGCAGGCCATCCCCAATTACCTGCGCAAGGCCGACCAGGCCCTGCACGCCGCCACCGGGCTGCGCTTGCCGCTGGAAGCCGCGCCGATCCGCTTTGCCTCCTGGATGGGCGGCGACCGGGATGGCAACCCGAACGTCACCGCCGCGGTCACACGCGAAGTGCTGTTGCTGGCGCGTTGGATGGCGGCGGACCTTTATCTGCGCGATGTCGATCACCTGGCGGCCGACCTCTCCATGCAAAAGGCCAGCGAGGCCTTGCGCGCCCAGGCCGGTGACAGCGCCGAACCCTATCGCGCGGTACTCAAGCAATTGCGTGAACGCCTGCGGGCCACCCGCAACTGGGCCCAGGCCTCCTTGAAAGCCACTACGCCGGCCTCTTCCGAAGTGTTGCAGGACAACCGCGAACTGCTCGATCCGCTGGAGTTGTGCTATCAGTCCCTGCACGAGTGCGGCATGGGGGTGATTGCCGACGGGCCGCTGCTCGATTGCCTGCGCCGCGCGGTGACCTTCGGGCTGTTCCTCGTGCGCCTCGATGTGCGCCAGGATTCGACGCGCCACACGATGGCCATGACCGAGATCACCGATTACCTCGGGCTTGGACGCTATGAAGACTGGGACGAAGAGCAGCGCATCCGTTTTCTGCTGGATGAGCTGAATAACCGTCGTCCGTTGTTGCCGCCGCATTTCAAACCGTCCGCCGACACTGGCGAGGTCCTGGCGACCTGTCGGGAAGTCGCGGCGGCACCGGCGGCGTCCCTGGGTTCCTACGTGATCTCGATGGCCGGTGCCGCTTCCGATGTGCTGGCAGTTCAATTGCTGCTCAAGGAAGCCGGCGTGTTGCGGCCGATGCGGGTGGTGCCGCTGTTCGAAACCCTCGCCGACCTGGACAACGCTGGGCCGGTGATGGAGCGCCTGCTGGCGTTGCCGGGTTATCGCTCGCGCCTGCAAGGACCCCAGGAGGTGATGATCGGCTATTCCGATTCAGCCAAGGACGCCGGGACCACGGCGGCGGCGTGGGCACAGTATCGAGCGCAGGAGCGACTCGTGGACATCTGCCGCGAGCAGCAAGTCGAACTGCTGTTGTTTCATGGTCGCGGGGGTACGGTAGGCCGTGGCGGTGGCCCGGCGCACGCGGCGATCCTGTCGCAGCCGCCAGGTTCGGTGGCGGGGCGGTTCCGCACCACTGAGCAAGGCGAAATGATTCGTTTCAAATTCGGCCTGCCGGACATCGCCGAACAGAACCTCAACCTTTATCTCGCCGCGGTGCTGGAAGCGACCCTGCTGCCACCGCCGCCGCCCACGCCAGAATGGCGCCATTTGATGGACGAATTGGCCGCTGACGGCGTCAGTGCCTACCGCGCGGTGGTGCGGGAAAATCCGCAATTCGTCGAGTATTTTCGCCAGTCCACGCCGGAGCAGGAGTTGGGTCGTCTGCCCTTGGGCAGCCGTCCGGCCAAGCGTCGCGCCGGGGGGATCGAGAGCTTGCGGGCGATTCCGTGGATCTTCGGCTGGACCCAGACCCGCCTGATGCTGCCAGCCTGGCTCGGTTGGGAAACCGCCCTGGGCAAGGCGCTGGAGCGCGGCGAGGGTGAATTGCTGGGGCAGATGCGCGAACAATGGCCGTTCTTCCGCACCCGCATCGATATGCTGGAGATGGTGCTGGCCAAGGCCGACGCCGATATTGCCCAGTCTTACGATGAGCGTCTGGTGGAACCGGCATTGCTGCCGTTGGGCGAGCATTTACGCGACCTATTGTCGCAGGCCTGCTCGGTGGTCCTGGGGTTGACCGGCCAGTCGCAGCTACTGGCACATAGCCCAGACACCTTGGAATTCATTCGCCTGCGCAACACTTACCTCGACCCCTTGCACCTGTTGCAAGCCGAACTGCTGGCACGGTCGCGGCAGCAGGACGTTGCCCAAGGCAGCCCCGTGGAACAGGCATTGCTGGTGTCTGTAGCCGGGATCGCCGCCGGTTTGCGCAACACCGGCTGACGTCGGGTCGTTACCCGCGACAACTCGCCCGGCTCGTCCGGGCGTAGCCGTTTATGGAGAACGACAGGTCGGCCAGGCGACAGTTTGTTGTCAGGTTGCGACTCTCGCCACCTCGTACGAAGGTCGCGTTCGACGCGGGTTCCTCCGACTTTCGGCGGCTTGTGTGGGTCGGGCCTGCTGTGTATCTTGATCAGCCTTTGGCCGTTTGGGCGGCCACGATCCTGTTTTCCGAGATTGGCCCCACGAGGCGAATCCGAGCGTTTACATAAAAAAATTGAGGAGCACATCGATGCGCGTCATTCTGCTGGGAGCTCCCGGGGCCGGTAAAGGTACTCAGGCAAAGTTCATCACCGAAAAATTCGGTATCCCGCAAATCTCCACCGGCGACATGCTGCGTGCGGCGGTCAAGGCCGGCACCGAGCTGGGCATCAAGGCCAAGAGCATCATGGATGCCGGCGGCCTGGTGTCGGATGACCTGATCATCGCCCTGGTCAAGGATCGTATCGCTCAACCTGACTGCGCCAATGGCTTCCTGTTCGATGGTTTCCCGCGCACCATTCCACAGGCTGAAGCCCTGGTGAGCGCCGGCGTCGAGCTGGATGCAGTCGTTGAAATCGCCGTCGAGGACGAAGAAATCGTCCAGCGCATCGCCGGTCGACGTGTTCATGAGCCGTCCGGCCGTGTCTATCACACCGTCTACAATCCTCCAAAAGCCGAAGGCAAGGACGATGTGACGGGTGAAGAACTGGTGCAGCGCAAGGACGATACCGAAGAAACCGTGCGTCATCGTTTGTCGGTCTACCACTCCCAGACCAAGCCGCTGGTGGATTTCTACCAGAAGCTGTCGGCTGCCAACGGCAAGCCGAAATACAGCCATATCGAAGGCGTCGGTTCGGTTGAGGCCATCACTGCCAAAGTGCTTGCGGCCTTGAGCTGAAAAGTCTGATCGGCAGCAACAACTACGGCCCGCTTGCGGGCCGTAGTTGTTTATACTGGCGCACTTTTTCCCCACCTGATTTACGGACACATTAATGAGCACCTTGCTGGCCCTGGACACCGCGACTGAAGCTTGCTCCGTTGCTTTGCTGCACAACGGCAAGGTCACGAGCCATTACGAGGTGATCCCGCGTTTGCATGCGCAGAAATTGCTGCCGATGATCCAGCAGTTGCTCAGCGATGCCGGCACCAACTTGCAAGCGGTGGATGCAATCGCCTTCGGTCGCGGGCCCGGGGCTTTCACCGGTGTGCGCATCGCCATCGGCGTGGTGCAGGGCTTGGCCTTTGCCCTGGAGCGCCCGGTGCTGCCGGTGTCGAACCTGGCGGTGCTGGCCCAGCGCGCCCTGCGCGAACACGGTGCGCGCCAGGTCGCCGCGGCGATCGATGCGCGCATGGACGAGGTGTATTGGGGCTGCTATCGCGAAGCGAACGGCGAGATGCGCCTGGCGGGGCCTGAAGCGGTACTGCCACCCGAGGCGGCGGCGCTGCCGGCTGAGGCGAGTGGTGATTGGTTCGGCGCCGGTACGGGCTGGGGTTATGCCGAGCGGATCGGTGTCAGCCTTGTTGGCCAGGACGCCTCGATGTTGCCCCATGCCGAAGACTTGCTTGCGCTGGCACGCTTCGCCTGGGAACGCGGCGAGGCCATTGTGGCCGATGATGCCCAGCCGGTTTACCTGCGGGACAAGGTAGCAACGCCAAAATCCGAGCGGCTCTGACCTCAAGCGAACGGCCTTCGTGGCGAGGGAGCTTGCTCCCGCTGGGACGGTCCGACGCTTCGGGCGGAGCGGCCCCGACCTTGGTGTGAAAGCCAACTATCGAGCGAGTGCTACGCACTCGAGCGGGAGCAAGCTCCCTCGCCACAAGGGCATCGACCAATTTCAGATTTGCGCTTGAAAAGTCATTTCTCTAACTAAAAGTCACACGCCACATTGCCAGTCGTCACTTTTCCGGCCCGTTTTTAAACCTTTTTGGCTTTCTGTGTTCTAGTTATCACTTGCGCGTTTGCGCGGCTACGAATGTGCCGCTAAATTGCCATCATTGATACCGAGCATTCTGTCATGCGTATAGACGGCGTTTCATCCCAGTCCTACCCGATCAAGCGTCGGCCTCGTGCGGGTAAATCCGCTGAGCCCGAAAACTTCGATGATATCGATGGCGACCTGGAATTTCCGTCCGAAGAGCAACTGGCCGCACGTGCCGCCAAAGCCTCTGCGCAGCGCCTGAGCAATCTCCCCGCCCGTCAGCAGGACATGCTGTATCACCGCGCCATGAGCCGCAGTGTCGCCACGGCCCTTGCCAGTTATTTGAGCACTGCCGGTTTTGTCGACTGGGATATGGAAGTGCTAGGGCTCGACCTCTACATCTGATGCGGTTGCCTTATTACCTGGGCTGCCCATCCTGGAGCGAAAACGCCTGGCGCGATTATCTTTATCCCCAAGACGCAAAAAGCTCCGACTTCCTGAACCTCTATAGCCAGGTTTTCAATGCCGTGGAAGGCAACACGACCTTCTATGCGAGCCCGTCTGCGGCCACTGTCCAGCGCTGGGCGGAAATCATGCCCGAGCATTTTCGTTTCACGGCCAAGATCCCGGGCGACATCAGCCATGGCGGCGACTTGCGTGAACACCTGACCGCCACTGAAACCTTCGTTCAACTGCTCAGCCCGCTGGGCGAGCGCGTCTCGCCGTTTTGGCTGCAGCTGTCCAAGGCCTTCACGCCCAATCGGATGCAGGAGCTGGCGGCGTTTATCGACGCGTTCCCGAGCCCGTTGGCGGTCGAGGTCCGTCACGACGAGTTTTTTGCCAAGGGCGATGCCGAGCGCCGGCTCAATCGCCTGTTGCTCGATCGCGGCGTGGAACGCATCTGTCTCGATCCACGGGGCTTGTTCAGCTGCGCCTCGACCGATCCCTCAGTGATCCATGCGCAATACAAGAAGCCTCGGGTGCCAACGCGGCCAGCGGCTTTCACTCAATGCCCGCAGGTGCGCTTCGTCGGCCATCCAGTGGTGGAAGCCAACGAGCCGTTCCTGACGCCCTGGGTGGAAAAAATCGCCGAGTGGATCGAAGAAGGGCGCACCCCGTACATGTTCCTGCACACCGCCGACAACCTTCTGGCGGCAAAGCTCGCGATGCGTTTTCACAGCCGCTTGATGAACCGTTTGCCTGGCTTGCCGGCCCTGCCTGAGCTATATAGAGAACCCGCCGCCGAGCAACTGGGTTTGCTCTAAGGCAAACCCTCCCATTGCTCAGGAGCGACTCTGATGGATGCACAAACCCGGCGAGCCCAGGCGTTCAAGGCCCTGCATGAACGCGAAGGGGCCTTTGTAATTCCCAATCCGTGGGATGCCGGATCGGCGAAGATGCTCGCCAGCCTTGGCTTCGAAGCCTTGGCGACCACCAGTGCCGGCCACGCTTTTTCCCTGGCGCGGCCCGATGGTGCGCTGGGCCTGGATGACACCCTGGCCAACGTGCGAGCGATTGTGGCGGCCACGGATCTGCCAGTGGCGGTCGACCTGGAAAACGGCTTTGCCGATGCGCCCGACGCATGCGCGGCCAGCCTGCTGCGTGCGGCAGAGGCCGGGGCGGTGGGGGGCTCCATCGAGGACGCCACGGGGCGCGAAGACAGCCCGATCTATCGTTTCGATCAAGCAGTGGCGCGGGTCAAGGCCGCGGCCGAGGCGGTGCGCAGCCTGCCGTTCCCGTTCATGCTCACCGCCCGCGCGGAAAATTTCCTGCACGGCAAACCCGACCTGGACGACACGATCCGACGCCTCAAGGCGTTCGCCGACGCAGGCGCCGACGTGTTGTACGCGCCAGGATTGAGCAGCGCCGAACAGGTCCTCGCGGTGGTACAAGCGGTGGCGCCCAAACCGGTCAATGTGCTGATGTCCGGCGCCCTGGACCTTACCGTGGCGCAGTTGAGCGAACTGGGCGTCAAGCGCATCAGTGTCGGCTCGGCGTTGGCGTTGGCGGCCTATGGCGAGTTCTTCCGCGCCGCGCAGGAAATCCAGGAGCAAGGCACGTTCACCTTCACCCGTCGCTCGATGCCATTCAAGCAGGCCAATCAATTATTCAAGGGCTGATGCCCGGGGCGTTGTCGTGCGGTTTTTCAAAGGTTTGATGGTGGTGCTGCTGATCGTCGGCGCCGCAGTGCTTGGCGTATGGCGCGGCTGGTTGTCGGTGCCGCCGCAATGGAATCCCTGGGCGCCACTGGACGTCAGCGCCCCGCCGAACATGCTGACCCGCTACAAGCTGATGGCCCTGCGCAACGACCCGCAACTGTGCGACCAGGCGCTCGCCACGTCAGGGCTTCGGACCTCTCGCCAGGCGGACAGCGGCGCCAACACCACCTGTCCGTTGACCAATGTGTTGCGAGTGCAGGGCGGCGAGGTGGCGCTGAGCAGCAGCTTCCTGGCCAGTTGCCCGCTGGCCGTGGCTTTCGCGTTGTTCGAGCGTCATGCGCTGCAGCCGGCGGCAACGGCGGCCTATGGGCAGAAAGTCACGCGGGTCGATCATCTGGGCAGCTTTGCCTGTCGCAACATGTACGGCCGTGAGAGCGGGGCGCGCAGCCAGCACGCCACCGCCAGCGCGCTCGATATTGCCGGGTTTCGCCTGGCCAATGGGAAGGCGATCAGCGTGCTCAGGGACTGGCCGAAAGACAACACCGATGCGCAGTTCCTGCGGCAGGTGCGAGATGGCGCCTGTGAGATGTTCAGTGTGGTGTTGAGTCCGGACTACAACGCGGCGCACCGCAACCACTTCCATCTGGATGTAGGACCGTGGTGGATCTGTCGGTAAGAATCAGGCGGCGATACGCAGGTTCTGCAGAACGATCGGACGTGCCCAACGGGTATCGAAATCGAGTTGCTTCTGCTGCGCCACCAATTCCTCTTCCGGGAACGGAGGGAACGGTTTATCCAGCAAGTCGAGTTCGAACTCGGCGATCGGCAGGTGCAATGGACGCGGGTGCGGCGCCGGGCCCGGTTCCGACTGTGGCTGGCCGGCTGTGAGGACGATCGGGCGAACCCAGTTGCTCTCGAAGGTTTGCTGCTTTTGCTGGGCAACGATTTCTTCGGGCGGGAACGGTGGGAACGGTTTGTCCAGCAAATCCAGTTCGAACTCGGCAATCGGCAGGAACAACGGCTCTGGCGGCTTGACCTGGGTTTCCTTCACGTCGCAGGTGCGCTGGCTGACGATGTGCTCCAGCAGCTCGGCGCCAAGGGTCGGTTCAACCGCTTCATCGAGGGCGACGGGCTGGTAGCTGCCAGGCGCCGGTGCGTTTTCACCCAGTTGATCGGCCAGGGCCCGGGCAAAAAAATCCTGCCACAGGTGACTGACGCCGCTCAGCGCTTGGGTGTTACGCAGGCTGTAATCGCCGTAAGGGGAGATAACGCCTATCGATGTGGATTGAATGTCTGACATTTTTCTCGGTCGACGCTCAGCTCTGGCAAAATGCCGTTCACCGTTGTTATCGGCTGGTTTTGCCGATCCTTAATTTTTTCGAGCGTGTTTTCATGATTGAGCAACCCGCGGCCTGCCGCATCCATGTCGAGGCCTTGATTCCGGCGTTCCAGCCCCAGGCCGAACAATGGGCAGAGCGGCTTGGCCTGCCTTTGCAAGTGGACGATGGCGAGTTTGCCTTGCAGGTCGGCGAGCAGGGATTGCAATTGCAGCAATTGGGTCCGGACGCGCCGGGACCGGTGCGGGTGGATTTCGTCGAGGGTGGCGCGGCCCATCGGCGCTTGTACGGCGGTGGCAGCGGTCAGATGATCGCCAAGGCGGTCGGTGTCGCCCAAGGTGTGCGTCCGCGGGTACTCGACGCCACGGCCGGGTTGGGCAAGGACGCGTTTGTGCTGGCGAGCCTGGGCTGCGAAATGAGCCTGATCGAGCGCCAGCCGCTGATCGGTGCACTGCTGGAAGATGGCCTGGCCCGTGGCGCGGAAGATTTCGACGTGGCGCCGATCGTGGCGCGCATGCGTTTGCTCAAGGGCAACTCCATCGAGGTGATGCGCCATTGGGAAGGCGAGCCGCCCCAGGTGATCTACCTGGACCCGATGTTTCCCCATCGGGAGAAAACCGCCCTGGTGAAAAAGGAAATGCGCCTGTTCCGACCTTTGGTGGGCGATGACAATGACGCACCGGCGCTGCTGGCCGCGGCGCTGGCGCTGGCAACCCACCGGGTGGTGGTCAAGCGCCCGCGCAAGGCGCCTTGCATCGAAGGGCCGAAGCCGAGCCATGGGCTCGAGGGCAAGTCCAGTCGGTACGATATCTATCCCAAGAAGGCGCTCAAGGCTTGAAACCGAGGCGCCCCCGTTCGCGAGCAGGCTCGCTCCCACACGGAACACCACGATCCCTTGTGGGAGCGAGCCTGCTCGCGAATGAAGCCCCCAAGTGATGGCGCTTGGGAACTAAGGCCGATAGGCCCGCATGAACAACCCCACCACTTCCTGCACATGAGCCTCGGCCGCCTCGGCGTCTTGCGGTCCGTCGCAGCCGTACAGCAACCTGAAGTTGGCCGCCCCCTTGATCAGGCAGAAAAAATGCTCGGCGGCATTTCGCGGTTTGTCGATGCTCAAGGCGCCGCTCTGGTTGACCTTGCTCAATAACCGCTCCATGCCGCAGAGCATGCGTTGCGGGCCGGCCTCGTAGAAAATCGTCGAGAGCTTCGGATCCTGACTACCCAGGGCGACCATCAGCCGATGCAGATTCACCGACTCGTCGCTGTTGATCAGTTGATTGAAGCCTCGGGCGATGTTCAACAACACGTGTTCGATCGGGACGCCTTCGACCCATTCGAAGAACAGCGGCGGCACTTGCTCCTCGCACTTGGCGATCACCGCGGCGGAAAACAGCGTTTCCTTATCGTTGAAGTGGCTGTAGACCGTCAGCTTCGATACGCCGGCCTCGGTCGCCACCGCATCCATGCTGGTACTGGCGTAACCCAGGCTCAGGAAGAGATTTTTGGCCGCATCGAGAATGGCCTGGCGTTTGGCCAGATCCTTCGGACGACCAGGGCCGCTGGGAGGGGGAGGATTGTTCGACATTTTTCGCTTTAATACTGGACTGGTGAGTTTGCTATTAATAACATACCCGCCAGTATAATTATTCCAAGCATCATTAGCGAAAGGTCATCCACCATGTTCCGCTATGTCCTGCCCCTCGCCGTGCCAGTCAGCCTGGCTTTTTTATTGTCTGCGTGTGGCCACGAGGAGCCGGTGGCCGTCACCGTCCGCCCGGCCATGGTGGTAAAGCCCGAGCCCTCGGCCCAGGCGATGGACAGTTATCCTGGCGAAGTGCGGGCGCGATTCGAGCCGGACCTGGCCTTTCGCATCGGTGGCAAAGTCAGCCGACGGCTGGTGGAGGAGGGGCAGCGGGTCAAGGCCAATCAACCCTTGGCTGAACTCGATCCCGAAGACGTGCGTCTGCAACTCGAGGCGAGCCGGGCCCAGGTCGCTGCCGCCGAGGCCAACCTGAGCCTGGTGCGTGCCGAGCGTGACCGCTACAAGACCTTGATGGAGCGGCAGATGGTCAGCCGCTCCCAATACGACAACGCCGAAAATCTCTTTCGCTCCGGGGCCGCGCGGGTCAAGCAGATCAAGGCTGAATTCGACGTTGCCAGCAACCAGGCCAGCTATTCGATTTTGCGTGCGCCCCAGGATGGCGTCGTGGCCCGGCGTTCGGTGGAAGTGGGTCAGGTCGTGTCGGCCGGTCAAACCGTCTTCACCCTGGCCACCGACGGTGAACGCGAGGTGCTGATCAGCCTGCCGGAGCAGAGTTTCGGTCGGTTCAAGATTGGCCAGCCGGTTTCGGTCGAGCTGTGGAGCCAACCTGATCAGCGCTTTAGCGGACGTATCCGCGAACTCTCGCCGGCCGCCGATCCCAGATCCCGCACCTTCGCCGCTCGTGTCGCCTTCACCGCCGGCAGCGTCCCGGCGGAACTGGGCCAGAGCGCCCGGGTGTTTATCCAGAATGCCGAAAAGGTCCCCCTGTCAGTGCCGCTGTCGGCCCTCACCGCCGAGAACGGCGCGACTTATGTCTGGGTGGTCAACCCCGACAACACCCTCAAGAAAGTCCCGGTGCGTGTCGGTGCCTTTGGCGAAAACAACGTGCCGGTGCTTGAAGGCCTGGGTGCCAATGACTGGGTGGTGGCCGCTGGCGTGCATGTGCTCCTGGACGGCCAGCAGGTGCGGCCGGTGGATCGCTCCAACCGCGTAGTCAACCTGGCGGCCAAGGAGTAACCCCCGATGGGCTTCAATCTTTCCGAATGGGCGTTGCGGAACCGCCAGATCGTACTGTTCCTGATGCTGTTGCTCGCAATCGTCGGGGCGCTTTCCTACACCAAGCTTGGCCAGAGCGAAGACCCGCCGTTCACCTTCAAGGCCATGGTCATTCGCACGATCTGGCCAGGCGCCACGGCTGAGGAAGTGTCGCGCCAAGTCACCGAGCGCATCGAAAAGAAGCTGATGGAAACCGGCGATTACGAAAAGATCGTCTCGTTCTCCCGCCCGGGCGAATCCCAGGTGACGTTCATGGCTCGCGACTCCTTGCATTCCAAGCAGATTCCCGAGCTGTGGTATCAGATCCGCAAGAAAATCAGCGATATCCGGCATACCTTGCCGCCGGGTATCCAGGGGCCGTTCTTCAACGATGAGTTCGGCACCACGTTTGGCAATATCTACGCACTCACCGGTGACGGCTTCGATTATGGCGTGCTCAAGGATTATGCCGACCGCATCCAGATCCAGCTGCAGCGGGTCAAGGATGTGGGCAAGGTCGAATTGCTCGGCCTGCAGGACGAGAAAATCTGGGTCGAACTGTCGAACGTGAAACTGGCGACCCTCGGCCTGCCGCTGGCGGCGGTCCAGCAAGCCCTGGAAGCGCAGAACGCGGTGTCTACGGCCGGATTCTTCGAGACCGCCAGCGAGCGATTGCAGCTACGGGTTTCCGGGAATTTCCAGACCGTGGAAGAGATCCGTGACTTTCCGATCCGCGTGGCCGACCGCACCTTCCGCATCGGCGATGTAGCAGACGTGCGTCGCGGCTTCAACGATCCACCCGCGCCGCGCATGCGGTTCATGGGCGAAGATGCCATCGGCCTGGCCGTGGCGATGAAGGAGGGCGGTGACATCCTTGTGTTGGGCAAGGCCCTGGAAGTCGAGTTTGCCCGCATCCAGAACACGCTGCCGGCGGGTATGCAATTGCGCAAGGTTTCCGACCAGCCCGCGGCGGTGAAGACCGGTGTCGGCGAGTTCGTCCAGGTGCTGGTGGAAGCGCTGACCATCGTGTTGCTGGTGAGCTTTTTCTCCCTGGGGCTGCGTACCGGGATGGTGGTGGCGCTGGCGATTCCGCTGGTGTTGGCGATGACCTTCGCCGCGATGTACTACCTGGGGATCGGCTTGCACAAAATCTCCCTCGGCGCGCTGGTCTTGGCCCTGGGGCTGCTGGTGGACGACGCGATCATCGCCGTGGAGATGATGGCGATCAAGATGGAGCAAGGCTTCGACCGGATCAGGGCGGCCAGCTACGCCTGGACCAGTACGGCGTTTCCGATGCTCACCGGGACCTTGATCACCGCGGCGGGCTTCCTGCCGATCGCCACCGCCCAATCGGGCACCGGCGAGTACACCCGTTCGATTTTCCAGGTGGTGACCCTCGCACTGTTGGCTTCCTGGGTGGCTGCCGTGGTATTCGTGCCGTACCTGGGGGAAAAACTCCTGCCGGACCTGGCGAAGATTCATGCGGCCAAGCATGGCACGGTGGACGGCCAGCCCGATCCCTACGGTACGCCGTTCTACCAGCGTGTACGGCGATTGGTGGAGTGGTGCGTGCGTCGGCGCAAGACCGTAATCGCGTTGACCGTGCTGCTGTTCCTGGGCTCAGTCGTGTTGTTCCGTTTTGTCCCGCAGCAGTTTTTCCCGGCGTCGGGGCGCCTGGAGCTGATGGTCGATTTGAAATTGGCCGAAGGCGCTTCGTTGGTCAACACCGCCGAGCAGGTCAAGCGCCTGGAAGCGTTGCTCAAGGACCACGCCGGTATCGACAACTACGTCGCTTATGTCGGCACCGGTTCACCGCGTTTCTATCTGCCCCTGGATCAACAACTGCCGGCGCCGAGCTTCGCCCAATTCGTGGTGTTGGCCAAGACCATCGAAGACCGCGAGCCGTTGCGCAGTTGGCTGATCACCACCCTGAACGAGCAGTTCCCAACCTTGCGCTCGCGGGTGACGCGCCTGGAGAACGGTCCGCCGGTGGGCTACCCGGTGCAGTTTCGCGTGACAGGCGAGCACATCGAGGAGGTGCGGGCCCTGGCGAGGAAAGTGGCGACAAAAGTCCGGGAAAACCCCTACGTTGCCAATGTGCATCTGGATTGGGAAGAGCCCAGCAAAGTGGTCTATCTGAACATCGACCAGGACCGTGCGCGAGCCTTGGGGGTGACCACCGCGAATCTGTCGAGCTTCTTGCGAAGCTCCCTCACCGGATCCAGCGTCAGCCAGTACCGTGAAGACAACGAGTTGATCGAGATTCTGCTGCGCGGCACGGTGCATGAGCGCACGGAGCTGTCGCTGTTGCCAAGCCTGGCGGTGCCGACCGACAACGGCACGACCGTTGCCCTGTCGCAGATCGCCACGCTGGAGTATGGCTTTGAAGAGGGCGTGATCTGGCACCGCAACCGCCTGCCGAGCGTGACCGTTCGGGCCGATATCTACGGCAAAGAACAGCCGGCGACCCTGGTGCAGCAGATTTTCCCGACACTGGATCCGATCCAGGCGGAACTTCCGGATGGTTATCTGCTTGAGGTGGGTGGCACGGTAGAGGACTCGGCCCGAGGCCAGAAATCGGTGAACGCCGGTGTGCCGTTGTTCATCGTGGTGGTGCTGACCTTGTTGATGCTGCAACTGCGCAGCTTCTCTCGCACTGCCATGGTCTTCCTCACCGCGCCGCTGGGGTTGATCGGCGTGACGCTGTTCCTGTTGGTGTTCCGCCAGCCGTTCGGTTTCGTTGCAATGCTTGGCACCATCGCCTTGTCCGGCATGATCATGCGCAACTCGGTGATCCTGGTGGATCAGATCGAACAGGACATCAAGGCCGGGCTTGCCCCGTGGCAGGCGATCATCGAAGCGACGGTGCGACGGTTCCGCCCGATCGTGCTCACCGCGCTGGCGGCGGTGCTGGCAATGATCCCGCTGTCACGCAGCCTGTTCTTCGGCCCGATGGCGGTGGCGATCATGGGGGGATTGATCGTGGCGACGGCATTGACGCTGCTGTTCCTGCCGGCGTTGTATGCGGCGTGGTTCAGGGTCAAGAAGACTTGAACCGAGTCTGATAGCACTGAAAATCAAATGTGGGAGCGAGCCTGCTCGCGATTGCGGTGCTACAGCCAACAGAGATGTTATGGCTGATACCGATATCGCGAGCAGGCTCGCTCCCACAGTGTTTTTGCGCTTGGCTTAGAGGGTGCCAAAAACCTTCTTCGCCAAACTGGTCGCCGCAGCCGCCGGATTCTGGCGAATGGTGGCTTCCTGTTTTGCGATCATCTCGAACAAACCATCCAGCGCCTGTTCAGTCACATAGTTCTCGACATTGGCGCTCTTGGCATCGACCACTCCCAGTGTCGCGGCTTGGCCGGCAAAGGCGTTGTATTGCTGGGCCAGGCCGACCTTGTCGGTGGCTTGCTTGACGATGGGCAGGAACTTGGCGCGAATCTGCTCGCGGCTGCTCTTGATCAGGTACTGGGTGGCCGAATCGTTGCCGCCGCTCAATATGCCCTTGGCGTCGCTCACGCTCATGTTCTTCACGGCGTCGACCAGGATCGGCTGGGCCTGCACCACCGCGGCTTCGGCCGCCTGGTTCATGCTGGTTTCCAGCTGATCCACCTGGTCACCCATGCCGAAGGCTTTCATCTTGCTGGCGACTTTGCCGAGCTTGCCTGGCAATTCAATCTTGACGTCCGGGTTGTTGCTGAACCCGCCTGGGGTGCCCAGCTGCTTGACCGCCACCTGGGCGCCTTGGGTCAGGGCATCCTTGAGACCACCCGTGGCGTCTTTCTGGGAAAGGTCGCCGAGGGACAGGGCCATGGCATTGGCGCAGATCAACAGGCCGGCGCACAGGCCGGTGAAACGAAGGGTAAAGCGGAGCATGGCAGCTTCCTTGAAGAGTGGAACAGGAATCAGCGTGCAGCGTTGACGCGAATCTTCAACGGCTGCGGATCTTTGCCATCGAGCTGCACGGTGTGTTGTTCAGTGCTGATGAACATCAACTGGCCGTCGACTTCGATGCGGGCGCTCACGGCATAACGGTGGCCGGGCTTGACCTGCGCCGGATCATAACTGAGCTTGAATGGTAATGGGACTTGGCCTTTGACGGGGCCCCGCTGCTCATCGACCGTCACGGCTGGCGCGTCGGCGAGGGAGACGTCTTGCAGGCTCACGGTCAAGGTAGCAGTGGGCGGTAAGGCGATGCGTTGCAGGTAGAACACCTCGCCGTCGAGGCTGTTCTTGCTGGCCAGCGGCGTGCTGGAGCAGGCGCTGAGCAACGTGGCAGCAGCGACGAGAAGAAGCTTTTTCATGGGGACATTTCCATATTGGGGGCCCCAGTGAAATCCTGGGGCCTGTGACAGAATCAATCCTGGGTGACTGGCGTGTCCGGAGCCATGGCGTCTTCACTGCGATGCAACGCCACCTGGCGGATCGACAAGCGAATCTCCGCCGGCAACACACGCTTGGCCGCGCCTTCGGCCAATTCGCCGAGCAGCTCGTGATAGCTTAGCTTGCCCGCTTCATCACGGCGCAGTACGTCGAGGTCGAGCATCGTCTGGATGAAGTGGCGGAACAGGCTCTTGTCGAAGAACTCCGGCGCGTTGAGTCCGTGCAGTATCGACAGCCGCTGGGCCATGACTGTGCAGAGGTCTTCCAGTTCTTCGGCGCTGATGCTGTTCTGCCCGCTGTTGAGCAGCAGCGAAACGGTCATGTAGAAGCGCTGCAAGGTCTGGGCGATGCTCTTCGATAGCAAGGTCAGCAGCACAAAGTGTCGAGAACTTGGAACGGGACGCAAGTACAGGTCTTTCTCGAAGCGCAGCAGGCCCTGTTCGACGAACGCTTCAAGCCACTGGTCGACCACATCGTCCAGTTCTTCCAGCGACCAACGAATGAACAGCTCCGATTGCAGGTACGGATACAGGGCCCGTGTATAACGCAGGATCTGTTCGCGGCTCATGCGCGAGCTGCTCTGGAAGAAGCTCGCCAGCAGCGCCGGAAGGGCGAAGATGTGCAGCACGTTGTTGCGGTAGTAGGTCATCAACACCGCGTTCTGTTCATCCAGATACAGAATCTTGCCCAAGGCATCGCTCTGTTCCGACAGCAGGTCCATGCCTTTGACATGCTCGATCAACGCCCGGCCGTCGCCCTCAGGCAAGGTGGTGTGGGGCGAATAGGGCACTTTGCGCAGCAGCGCGAGGTACAAGTCCAGCACGCGGGCCATGGCCTGGTCGTCGAGAGCCAGTCGGCTGGTGGACAGCAATGCCAGGGCGACAAGGTTGACCGGGTTGATAGCGGCGGCCTCGTTCAGGTGCCGCGCCACGCGTTCGCCGAGGCGGTTGGTGGTCGCGTTGAGCCAGGCCGGCTTGAATTGCGGGCCCAGCTCCTGCTGGCGCCAGCCAGGTTGCTCGCCGTCGAGGAATTCCGCCAGCTTGATCGGCTCGCCGAAGTTCACCGCCACTTGGCCGAAGCGTTGCTTGAGGGCGCCGATGACCTTGAAGATGTCGAAGATCGACTCCTTCTTCTTGCTCGCGCCGCGCAGTTCGCCCAGGTAGGTACGGCCTTCCAGGACCCGCTCATAACCGATGTACACCGGCACGAAGACGATGGGCATGCGTGACGAGCGCAAGAAGCTGCGTAGGGTAATGGCGAGCATGCCGGTCTTGGGTTGCAGCATGCGCCCGGTGCGCGAACGGCCGCCTTCGACGAAGTACTCCACCGGGAACCCCTTGGTGAACAGCGTATGCAGGTATTCGTTGAACACGGCGGTATAGAGCGGGTTGCCCTTGAACGTGCGGCGCATGAAAAACGCCCCGCCGCGGCGCAGCAGGCTGCCGATCACCGGCATGTTCAGGTTGATGCCGGCGGCGATGTGCGGTGGCGTCAGGCCATTGCGAAACAGCAGGTACGACAGCAGCAGGTAGTCGATATGACTGCGGTGGCAGGGGACATAAATGACTTCATGGCCTTGGGCAACGTTTTGCACGCCTTCGATGTGGTTGACCTTGATGCCGTCGTAGATCTTGTTCCAGAACCAGCTCAGCACCACTTCCAGGAAGCGGATGGCCGTGTAGGTGTAGTCCGAGGCGATCTCGTTGCCGTAGCGCAGGGCCTGGGCTTTGGCTTTCTCCGGCGAGATCTTCTCCCGCTCGGCTTCTTCGGCGATGGCCTGCTTGACCAGCGGCTGGTTCAACAGACCCTTGACCAGATGGCGTCGGTGGGAGATGTCGGGACCGATGACCGCCGCTTTCAAGTTGCGAAAGTGTACCCGCAGGATCCGCTGGGCCATGCGCACGGTGCGTTCGTGGCCTTTATCGTGCTCGATCAGTTCGCGCAGATGGATCGGGGCGGAGAACTGCACGCGGGTCTTGCGCCCCAGGATCATGATGCTCAGCAATCGGCGCAGGCGTCCGGTGACCGCCCAACTGTCGGCGAACAACAGTTTCCACGGGCTGGATTCGCTGTCGGGCGATTGGCCCCAGAACACGCTGACCGGAATGATCTGCGCGTCCTCGGCGGCGTTGTGGGTCAGCACGTCGACCAGCCGCGTCAGGGTGGGCGGCGCACCGCGTTTATCCTGGCGCCCGAGCCAGTCCGGTGCCGGCGTCAGGTAGAAAAATGCCGCCGGCTCCAGCAGGTTGCCCACCGAGACCGGCAGTACCGGGCGCGGCAGGCCGGCCTTGGTGCATTCGGTGTCGAGCACCGCCAGGTCGGTCAGCGAAGGGTCTTGCAGGACGTAGAACACGGGGCGACTGCGGTCGAGGTTGAGGGTAAAGGACGACTGATTGATCGTCTCGGAGCGAACCCAGAGATATAAAAGTCGGCGCAAGGTGCCAAACACAAGACGGCGGAACGGGGAGCGGGTCATACGGCTTCTGCATGAGTGAATGGGATGGAGCGGGCGCCAGTGTGCCGGATTCGTCGAAAATCGGCAAAAAAGCACCGAAGTAAAGTCAGTTGAGAGTTTTTCCGGGTGTCATATACTCGGCCGGTTACTGCCCGGGGCTTCCCCATGGACGTTCGGACGGTGGCTTAGGTTCGTACGGCTTTGCCTTTTCAATCGGGCGGGAAAAGCCGACTTAACAATAAGAAAACAGGAGTGAGCATCATGGCAACACGCGAAACCGGCAGTGTGAAGTGGTTCAACGACGCCAAGGGCTACGGCTTTATCCAGCGCGAGGGCGGAGCGGATGTGTTCGTGCATTACCGCGCGATCCGTGGCGAGGGCCACCGCTCACTGACCGAAGGCCAGCAGGTCGAGTACGCGGTCGTGGAAGGCCAGAAGGGCCTGCAGGCTGAGGATGTGGTGGGGTTGTAAGCCGCATTCACCGGCAACACAAAACCCTGTGGGAGCGAGCCTGCTCGCGAAAGCTGTGTATCAGACAATGACTCATTAACTGTCACACCGCTTTCGCGAGCAGGCTCGCTCCCACATTAGATCAGCGCTGGGCGCTAAATCACGCCGTTTTCCAGGTAATCTCTTCTTCCCCATCGGCGCTGATGCGGATCCAGCGGTCCGCCGATTCTTCCCCTTCTTCTTCCACCCAGGAGCCGGGCGCGCAGCGCACTTCGACGTTCAGCGCGGCGAAGGCGGCGCGGGCGCAGGCAATGTCGTCTTCCCACGGGGTCTGGTCACTTTCCAGATAGAGGCTGTTCCATTTTCCTACGGCCTTGGGCAGCCAGGTCACCGGAATGTGGCCAGCCTTGCACTTGTAGGTCTGGCCTTTCTGTACCCAGTCGCTGCATGGGCCCAGGGCCTCGCCTAGCCAGTGGGCGATGGCCTTGTGGTCAACGTCGGCGTCCTTCAGGTAAATCTCGATATCGGGTTGGCGCATGGATGTCCTCACTGCGGTCTTGAAAAATCCATTCGCGGATTTAGCTGGCCCCAAGCGATTGCCAGGGGCCAAAGGTTAATTATTGAACAATGAAATAATCGTAGCGCATCGACACCGTGACTTCGAACGGCTCGGCCTGTTCGATCACGTTGGCGCGGCGCTCGGCGCTGGCGCGCCAGCCGTGGGGCGTCATCGCCAGCAGATTGGCGCGGTCCTGGCCGCTGTCGAGCGTCAGCTTGAATTCCAGGGTTTCGCTGTGATCCAGCGCCATGCCGGGCGGCACCAAGGCCAGGTGCTTGTCGTCCGTGTACCCGCGCACTTCGTCGTACAGGCGCTCGCGCAATTCCATCAGGTGGCCGGCGGTAGGGCCGACTTTCATCAGGCCGCCGCCGGGGCTGAGCAAGCGCTTGGCCTCTTGCCAATCCAGCGGGCTGAACACACTCGCGAGGAACTGGCAGCAGCCATCCGCCAGCGGCACCCGGGCCATGCTGGCGATCAACCAGGTAAGCCGCGGGTTGCGTTTGCAGGCGCGCTTGACCGCTTCGCGGGAGATGTCGAGGGCATAGCCATCGGCGTTGGGCAGGGCATCGGCGATTTGCGCGGTGTAGTAGCCCTCACCACAACCGATGTCGAGCCAACGTCCAGGTGCCCGTTCGGCCGCCAATTCGGCCAGGCGCCGGGCGACCGGGGCGTAGTGCCCGGCGTTGAGAAAGTCGCGGCGAGCTTCGACCATCGCCTGGTTGTCGCCGGGGTCGCGGCTGTTCTTGTGCTGCACCGGCAACAGGTTCAGGTAACCCTGCCGCGCACGGTCGAACCGGTGGCCGGCGGGGCACACGACGCCGTTGTCCACGGCGTTCAGCGGTTCCCTGCAGATCGGGCAGGCGAGCATCAGGCGAGCAACTTGATCAGCGTCTTGTAGTAGATCTCGGTGAGCACGTCGAGATCAGCCGCCAGCACGCGTTCGTTGACCTGGTGGATGGTCGCGTTGACCGGCCCCAGCTCCACGACTTGCGTGCCCATGGTGGCGATGAATCGACCGTCGGACGTACCGCCGCTGGTGGAGGCTTTCGTCTCGCGGCCCGTCACGTCCTTGATGCTCGATGACACGGCGTCCAGCAGGGCACCCGGCTCGGTGAGGAATGGCAGGCCGGACAAAGCCCAGTCGATGTGCCAGTCCAGCTGATGCTTGTCGAGGATATCGGCGACGCGCTGTTGCAGGCCCTCGACGGTGGATTCAGTGGAGAAGCGGAAGTTGAACACCGCTTCCAGATCGCCGGGGATCACGTTGGTCGCGCCGGTGCCAGAGTTCAGGTTGGAGATCTGGAAGCTGGTCGGTGGGAAGAAATCGTTGCCATGGTCCCAGTGCTCGGCGGCGAGTTCGGCCAGGGCCGGCGCGGCCAGGTGGATCGGGTTCTTCGCCAGGTGTGGATAAGCCACGTGACCCTGTTTGCCGCGTACGGTGAGTTTCGCGCCGAGGGAGCCGCGACGGCCGTTCTTGACCACATCGCCCACCAGCGTGGTACTCGACGGCTCGCCGACGATGCACCAGTCCAGGCGCTCCCGGCGGGCCTTGAGGCGTTCGACCACGGCCTTGGTGCCGTGGTGGGCCGGGCCTTCTTCATCGCTGGTGATCAGGAAAGTCAGCGAGCCCTTGTGGTCCGGGTAGTCGGCGACAAACCGCTCGGCCGCCACAACCATCGCCGCCAGGCTGCCTTTCATGTCCGCCGCGCCGCGGCCGCAGAGCATGCCGTGTTCGTCGATGACCGCATTGAACGGGTCGAGCTGCCACGCCTGCTCCGGACCGGTCGGCACCACATCGGTGTGGCCGGCGAAGCACAGCACCGGGCCGTCCTGCTTGCCATGGCTGGCCCAGAAGTTATCCACATCCTCGATGCGCATCGGCTCCAGCTTAAAACCGGCGTCGCCCAGGCGCTGCATCATGATTTTCTGGCAATCGGCATCCAACGGCGTCACGGACGGACGGCGGATCAGGTCGATGGCGAGTTGCAGGGTCGGCGAAAGGTCGGCGTGGGCCGTCATGGAAGCTCCGGGAATAATGTGGACGCAAGGCTAGTGCGGGAGCAGGCTGGCTCGCGCAAAATGGCGGTTATCTTATAGCAAAACGACCATCATGGGCCCCTGGTGCTGGTCGGTTGGAACACAAATCCTGTGGGAGCGAGCCTGCTCGCGATGGCGGTTGATCAGTCGATACTCTATTGACTGGACTGACGCCATCGCGAGCAAGCTCGCTCCCACAAGGGGAAATTGGTGGGATTCAATTCGCGAACAGCTCGAATTGCCACGGCAAAGCCCTATAATGCGCGCCGGTTTTTGGGGTAACGGTCATGAGTACAGAAGATCCACGGTTTGCCGGCATCGCCCGTTTGTATGGCATCGAAGGCCTGGAGCGCCTGCGGGCGGCCCATGTGGCAATTGTCGGTGTTGGCGGCGTCGGATCCTGGGCGGCGGAAGCCATTGCCCGTTGTGGCGTGGGCGAGATTTCGCTGTTCGACTTGGACGACGTCTGCGTCAGCAACGCAAACCGCCAGCTACACGCCCTGGATAGCACCGTCGGCAAGCCCAAGGTCGAGGTGATGGCCGAGCGGCTGCGCGGCATCAACCCCGATTGCACCGTGCATGCAGTCGCGGACTTCGTCACCCGCGACACCATGGCCGAGTACATCACGCCGAACATCGACTGCGTGATCGACTGCATCGACAGCGTCAATGCAAAGGCCGCGCTCATCGCCTGGTGCAAGCGCCGCAAGATCCAGATCATCACCACCGGCGGCGCGGGCGGGCAGATCGACCCGACGCTGATCCAGGTCTGTGACTTGAACCGCACCTTCAATGACCCGCTGGCCTCCAAGGTGCGCTCGACCTTGCGCCGCGACTACGGCTTCTCCCGCACCGTGACCCGCCACTACAGCGTGCCGTGCGTGTTCTCCACCGAACAGCTGCGCTACCCGAAACCGGATGGCAGCATTTGCTTGCAGAAGAGTTTTGTCGGAGACGGCGTCAAGCTCGACTGCGCCGGCGGGTTCGGCGCGGTGATGATGGTCACGGCGACGTTCGGCATGGTCGCGGCGACCAAGGCTGTGGATAAGATTGTCGCGGGCGTGCGCCGGCCGGCGGACAGGGTCAAGCCCGGGGAGTGATGCAGCGCAGTTGACTAAGGGAGTGATGACCTGTGGCGAGGGAGCTTGCTCCCGCTGGGCTGCGCAGCAGACCCATTAATGTGAGCGCTTCGCGCTCAAGCGGGAGCAAGCTCCCTCGCCACAGGTTATTGCGTCAGTTCGCGCATGCGCTTCAACACCGCATTCAATCCATTGCTGCGCGACGGCGATAGCTGCCGCGATAACCCCAACTGATTGAACCAATCCGGCAAATCCACCTGCTGTAACTCGTCAGCGGATAAGCCATTGACCCGCGCGAGCAACAACGCCACCAAGCCACGGATCAATCTCGCATCGCTGTTGGCGGAGAACTGCCAGTGGCCGTCGCGCAACTGCCCCACCAACCACACCTGGCTCTCACAGCCGTGGACAAGGTTGGCGTCGCACTTGTCTGCATCGCTCAATGGCGCCAGGCGATCGCCCCACTGCATCAGCAGGCGGGCCCGCTGTTCCCAACCGGAGGCGTCCTGAAAAACTTGCAGCGCGGCGACCGCATCGGCAGGCAGGTTCATCGCAGCATCTCCAAGGCCTGGTCCAGGGCCTCGAAGAAACGTTCGAGATCGGCGGAGTCGTTGTACAGCGCCAGCGACACCCGAATCGCCCCGGACAGCTTCATATGCCTGAACAGCGGCATTGCGCAGTGATGCCCGGCGCGCACGGCGATGCCTTGCTCGGTCAGCAGGTGCGCCAGGTCGGCATTGTGGATACCGTCGACCACAAAACTGACGAGGGCCAGTTGCGGCTCGCCCACCAGGCGCACGCCGTTGCGCGCCTGCAGGCCGTGAAGCAGATAGTCATGCAGGGCAGTTTCATGATCGATGACCGCCTGCCCGTCGAGGCCGGACAGGTAATCGAGGGTCGCTCCCAGGCCGATCACACTGGCGATAGGCGGCGTCCCGGCTTCGAAACCCAGTGGCGCCGGGCGGAAGGTGGCGCTGTGGTAATCGGCCTGCTGCACCATTTCGCCGCCAAACTGCCAGTGACGCAGTTGGCCAAGCGCTGCGGTGCGGCCAAACAGCACGCCCAAGCCTTCCGGGCCGTACAGCTTGTGACTGGAAAACACATAGAAGTCGCAGCCCAAGGCCTCCACATCATGACGACCATGGACGACGCCTTGGGCGCCATCGATGACCGTCAGCGCACCCTGCGCCTTGGCCATCGCCAGCAATGCCGGCAACGGCTGCCAAGTGCCAAGCACGTTGGACAATTGGCTCACCGCCAACAGGCGCGTGCGAGGGCCGATAAGCTCGGCGGCCGCAGCGCTGTCGATAACGCCGTCGGCGTCCAGTGGCAGTACCACCAGTGTCAACGCGCGGCGCTCGGCCAGTTGCTGCCAGGGCAACAGGTTGGCGTGATGTTCCAGGGCGCTGACGACAATTTCATCGCCTGGGTTGAACAGGTGTTCCAGCCCGTAGGCGAGCAGGTTCAACGCCGAAGTGGCGCCGTGGGTGAATACGATTTGCCCGCAGTCACCCGCGTTGAGCCATTGTGAGACCTTGAGGCGACTGTCTTCGAATGCTTGGGTGGCCAGGGCTCCGGGCAGATGTTGCGCCCGGTGCACGTTGGCCGCGCCGTTGGCGTAGTAATGCGCCAGAGCGTCGAGCAAAGCTTGGGGTTTTTGCGTGGTGGCGGCGTTGTCCAGGTAGGTCTGGCCTTGCCGTTGCAGGGCGGCGATGGCCGGGAAATCGGCACGCCAGGGGGATTGAATCAACATGCTTGCGGGCCCTGCTGGAGTTACGCCGGACCCTGTGGGAGCAAATCTGCTCCCACAGGTGATGGTGTGGAGCTTAGTTGTGCGCGTGCAATGCTTCGTTCAGCTCGATGGCCGACTTGTGGGTCTTGCATTCCACCGCGCCGGTCTCGGAGTTACGGCGGAACAACAGGTCCGGCTGGCCGGCCAGATCGCGGGCCTTGACCACTTTGACCAGCTGGTTGTTCTCATCCAGCAGGGCGACTTTGGTGCCGGCGGTCACGTACAGGCCCGACTCCACGGTGTTGCGGTCGCCCAGCGGGATACCGATGCCGGCGTTGGCGCCGATCAGGCAGCCTTCGCCGACCTTGATCACAATGTTGCCGCCGCCCGAGAGAGTACCCATGGTCGAGCAGCCGCCACCCAGGTCCGAGCCCTTGCCGACGAACACGCCCGCCGAAACACGGCCTTCGATCATGCCCGGGCCTTCGGTGCCGGCGTTGAAATTGACGAAACCTTCGTGCATGACCGTGGTGCCTTCGCCCACATAGGCGCCCAGGCGCAGGCGCGCGGCGTCGGCGATACGCACGCCGGCCGGGACGACGTAGTCGGTCATTTTCGGGAATTTATCCACCGAGAACACTTCCAGCAACTCGCCACGCAAGCGGGCTTCGAGCTGGTGCTCGGCCAGTTCGGCCAGGTCGATCGCGCCCTGGCTGGTCCATGCCACGTTTGGCAGCAGCGGGAAGATACCGGCCAGGTTCAGGCCGTGAGGCTTGACCAGACGATGGGACAACAGGTGCAGCTTCAGGTAAGCCTCAGGGGTGGAGCTCAGCTGGGCATCCTCGGCCAACAGGGTGGCGACCAGCGGCTTGTGGCTTTCAGCCAGGCGAGTCAGCAGCTTGGCTTGCGCGGCGTCGACGCTGCGAAGTGCCTCGGCCAGTTGCGAGGCCTGGGCGGTGGTGAATGTGATGGCCTGGTTGCCTTCGCTGTAGCCAAGGATCGGCGCGACGGCTGCCACGATTTCGGCCGACGGGTTGAGCAATGGCTGTGCGTAGAACACTTCCAGCCAGGCGCCTTCACGATTTTGGGTGCCGACGCCGAAGGCCAGGCTGAACAGGGTAGTGGACATGAAATTACCTCTACAAAATGGACTGGGCAGGCTTACTTGATTTCTGCCGCGTAGATATCTGGCTTGAAGCCAATCAGGGTACGGTCACCGAGGTCGAGCACCGGGCGCTTGATCATCGAGGGTTGGGCGAGCATCAGTTCGATGGCTTTCGTCTGGTCGAGATCGGCTTTGCGTTCGTCGTCGAGTTTGCGAAAGGTCGTACCGGCGCGGTTCAACACCACTTGCCAGCCATGCTCGTCGCACCATTGAGTCAGGTGCTCACGGTCGATGCCGGCGGTCTTGTAGTCATGAAAATCGTAATGCACAGCGTGATCATCGAGCCAGGTGCGCGCCTTTTTCATCGTGTCACAGGCTTTGATGCCGAAAAGGTGCAACGTTTTGCTTGAATCGGTCAAGGAACTGCCCCCTTTGCAGGTGCCGGAAATAAAAGGTGAAGGATTATGCCATGACCGGACGGTTTCGCGGCGACCCAGGTTGATGTACACCAAAACCTGTGGGAGCGAGCTTGTGGGAGCAAAGCTTGCTCGCGATACAGGCGACACGGTTCAACTGCAACACTGTGTCATCGTTCATCGCGAGCAAGCTTTGCTCCCACAGGCTCATTCCACAGGGCAGGGCTGCGACATAGGTGTAACGGCCAAGCTGATGTTAGGCGGTCAATATGGCACTTCAACTGCAAGCTGTTGCCGGATATGTGTAGTTGGCATTGCAGTTAAGCTTATTCCGACCCGTCTGCGTGGCTGGGTCAACCCCGAGAGGGATCCAGAAGATCAACAATTTGCGATCATCGAGATCACATCCATTTTCTGATCCTTACCCTAACGACAAAGCCCGCAGATGTGGGCTTTGTCGTTTCTGGAAGACATAAAAAAGCCCGGACTGCCCGGGCTAGTATCAGGCAGCTTTTACTGGCTTTATCAGGCTTTCTGCTGGAATGCCGAACATATCGTGAAGCTTCCAGATCATGGGCAGAGTTAACGAGCGTTTACGGTTGAGCACCTCGTATACGCGGTTCGTTTTTCCGATAGCGGGAGCCAGATCGGCCGCGGTGAGTCCGGATTGCTCCATGCGAAACTTGATGGCTTCAATTGGGTCAGGCAGATCAACCGGGAAGTTCTTGGTTTCGTAGGCCTCGATCAGAGTGATCATGACTTCGAAAGCATCGCCTTCCGGGGTGCCAGGTTCAGGCTCATTCTCAAACAGGGGAGAGATCTCTTTGAGAGCTATCCGGTATTCGTCATCGGTGCGGATTGGGCGAATGTTCATGGTGATTACTCCATTTCCACGGTGTTTACGTCGATCTCATCGTACCGACGATGAGTGCCGACAAACTTGATGTACACAGCGCCGAAGCGGTAGGCAATGGCGACCACCAGGCGGTAGTCGTTACCCTTGATGTTGAATACCACGCGGCGACTCTTGAGAATGCTTGCGTTACCGTATTGCGCCTTGATGTCGTTTGGGTTGGTCCAAGTGGCTTTTTTGGCATCGTCAAGCCAAGCCTTAAGCTGCTGTTCGGAATCTGGGTATTTCTCCCAGAAGGCTTTCAGGTGACTGATGGCGATAATTCTCATGGGTGAGAATGTAGTCCCGTGGTGGGACTTTTGCAAGCATTCACAAGCAACAGCTTGCAGTTCTGCCGGGCACTCTGTTTCCGATATCTTGGGCCCATCTTCCACAGGGGACGCCATGAGATTGTTCGTAGGCGCGGTAGCTATTGCTTTGCTGGCGGGGTGTTCTACGTCGCCAGTTTCTCCAGGCGAAGCGAAGCCGGTTCCGAAAGACTGATCCTTGCTTTCTCCTCAAAGCCGAAAGAGACATACGGAACCGTAGTCGTGACTCGAGACACGGGGTTCCTGGGGCGCGACTGCTATGTCGCTGTCCATATCGACGGAACGCTTGCTGCACGAATCGATGCCGGTGAGGTGGCGAAATTCTTTCTGCCCACGGCGATCACTTCGTCGGGCTCGGCATAGACAAGCAAGGCGGCATGTGCAGCTAGCCAGACCTCATAAAAAGCAAAGCCGCCCGAAGGCGGCTTCAATCGACACGCAGTTGAGCTTGCTCTGCCCCTTCTGCGTGGCTGGGTCAACCCGGAGAGGGACCCAGACTCCTGCCAGCGTTCGCCGGTGACGGGGGCGATCATGGCTACTGATATCAGCGAATTCAAGCGAGCTTGATTCTTGAAACAGGCTGCATGAGTTTTTTTGCGGTGTTAAACCCGTAAAATCAAGGGCTTGCTTCGATGAGGTGCGTTTTATTTCTTTTCTTGTCTGAGCAAGCGCTTGTGGTCTGTCAGACGCACCGAAGTTTCCGACAAGTTTTTAAGGTTGTCCGTCGGAAGCGAGGGCTCTAGCCTCTGGGTGTTGCTGCCAGTTCAGCGACCGGACGTGAGAATCCGAACTCCTCTAGGCGCGCAGGCGTCGACCATATAAAGTGCAGGCGCTTTTCGTCTGCGCATTATGTTATGGCGGCTGTGCGCGGGCATGCTTCGGCATGGCCGGGCTTCTAGGGACTCGGATTCTCACCCCGCGTACGGCTGCCACCCTCCGGTCCGTGAGAAGACTCGGTGGCGGCTCCCAATTCTCTAGGAGCAATAACATGATCAAAGATACGCCTAATCCTCCAAAGCCAGCCTCCACTTTCCCCTACGGCGATTACGCCCCCGAAAAACTGCAAGAAGCAGCTGACCGTGTGCTGGATCAATATCTCAAGCCTGATGACGACAGCAAGTCAGAGCCCAAGCCCTCAGTGCATTTATTCACTGTGGCTGACGGTATCGACACCGAAGTGTTGCTGGCCAACCTCAGCGAAACCCTGGCTTCGGCCAATGCAATGCTCAACGACCTTGCCTTCGATCAGGACGGCTCGCGACGGCATGTAGCGTTGGGGGTGGCGCAGATGATTGAGTTGGGGATGTTGTTGGCGAACAAGTGCCTGGATCGGGTAGAGCTTCGGACTTGATGTGATAAGTGCTGGCCTCTTCGCGAGCAGGCTCGCTCCCACAGGGTATGTGGTGTCAACAAATATGAGGTCTAAATCAAACCCCTGTGGCGAGGGAGCTTGCTCCCGCTGGGCCGGGCTGGCGCTCCAGCGCGAAGCGGCCCTGAAACCGGGCAGCGCGGTATGTCAGGCAGATTGAGTTGACTGCTTTGGGGCTACGCAGCCCAGCGGGAGCAAGCTCCCTCGCCACAACAGCTGTTATGCGTGGGTTTCTTCCTGCTCAGGCACCAGCCGTACTTCCACCCTCTGACCCAACGCACGCGCTGCGCTGGCAAGTGTTGCCAGCGTCATCCCCGCATCGTTCTGATCCAGCGCACGATCAACAGCAGTGCGACTGGTGTGCATCCGCTGTGCCAAGGCCTTTTTGGTCACTTTCTGAAGCTTCATTGCTTCGGCAATCTGCCAGGCAATAACGCGTTTGAGCGCAGCTGCGGAAACTTCTTCGGCGATACCTTGCTCGGCGAGGAAGTCGTCAAAATCAGATCCGATGTGTTTGTTCATTTGCTGTGCCTCATAGTCTTGCTTTGCGTTGCTTGGTGGTTGCCATGTCGGTGGTTGGCGTTTTTTGACTTTTCTTTATGAAAGCGTGGAGCAGAACCATGTCAGAGCCCACCACAGTGAAGAGAACGCGGGCGATGGTATCTCCAAGGTCAATCCTGACCTCCCATAGCCCAGTGTCCAGCTTGCGAACCACCGGCATACCTATAGGCCAACCAATCTGAACGGTTTTGATGTCAGTCCCGATCATCCGTCTATGCTCGCGAGGCAGGTCAGTCAGCCATTCGCGAACAGGCTCATTCCCGGCGTCGGTGCGGAAGAAACGTACGTTCAGTATGGGGGCAATATCAACCATGAATGGGAGTGTACCGAAATAGGTGCATTTCACAAGTCCGGTTGCTACTGTGAATGTCTACAGAATCCTGCGATTGCGGGCATCTCCTGGCCTCGGCCTATGCAGTACTCAGCAACCTGACGTTTGACCTGGACGGCTCGCGACGGCATGTAGCGTTGGGGGTGGCGCAGATGATTGAGTTGGGGATGTTGTTGGCGAACAAGTGCCTGGATCGGGTAGAGCTTCGGACTTGATGTAATAAGTGCCGGCCTCATCGCGAGCAGGCTCGCTCCCACAGGGTATGTGGTGTCAACAAATATGAGGTCTACATCAAACCCCTGTGGCGAGGGAGCTTGCTCCCGCTGGGCCGGGCTGGCGCTCCAGCGCGAAGCGGCCCTGAAACCGGGCAGCGCGGTATGTCAGGCAGATTGAGTTGACTGCTTTGGGGCTGCTACGCAGCCCAGCGGGAGCAAGCTCCCTCGCCACAACAGCGGTCCGCTTCAGCGCGATACAGCCATCAACCCCGGCGCTGGATAAACGCTCGGATCCGCTCCGCCGCTTCCACGCATTCGGCCAATGGCGCAACCAGGGCCATGCGCACGCGGCCGGTGCCTGGGTTGACGCCGTCCACGTCGCGGGACAGGTACGAGCCTGGCACGACGGTTACGTGTTCCTGTTCGAACAAGTCGCGGCAGAAGGCGGCATCATCACCCGCTACGTTCGGCCACAGGTAGAAGCTGCCATCGGGCCGTTGCACGTCGAGCACCGGGCTGAGGATCTCCAGCACCGCGTCGAATTTTTCCCGGTACAGCGCGCGGTTGGCCCGGACGTGCACTTCGTCGTTCCACGCGGCGATGCTCGCCAGTTGGGTCTGAACCGGCATCGCGCAGCCATGATAGGTGCGGTACAGCAAAAAGCCCTTGAGGATATCGGCGTCGCCGGCCACGAAACCGGAGCGCAGGCCCGGCAGGTTGGAGCGCTTGGAGAGGCTGTGGAACACCACGCAGCGCTTGAAGTCCTTGCGGCCCAGTTCGACGCAGGCGGTGAGTAGGCCTGGCGGCGGGGTTTGTTCGTCGAAGTAGAGTTCGCTGTAGCACTCGTCCGAGGCGATGACGAAGTCATATTCATCCGCCAGGGCGATGAGTTTCTTCAGCACATCCACCGGGATCAGCGCGCCAGTCGGGTTGCCGGGGGAGCACAGGAACAGGATCTGGCAACGTTTCCAGATGTCCGGCGAGACGGCATCGAAATCCGGATTGAAACCGTTCGTGTCCAGGCACGGCAGGTAATGCGGCTTGGCCCCGGCCAGGAACGCCGCGCCTTCGTAGATCTGGTAGAACGGATTCGGGCTCACCACCAGGGCGTTGTCGCCACGGTTGACCACGGTCTGGGTGAAGGCGAACAGGGCTTCGCGGGTGCCATTGACCGGCAGCACGTGGCGCGCCGGGTCGAGCCAGCCGTTCGGCACGTTGAAGCGGCGCTCGCACCAGCCGGTGATGGCTTCACGCAGTTCCGGGATGCCGAGTGTGGTCGGGTACACCGCCATTTTTTCCAGATTGCTGGCCAGCGCCTCGGCCACGAAGCTTGGCGAGCGACGCTTGGGCTCGCCGATGGACAACGCGATCGGGCGCTTGTCTGGGTTCGGCGTGACGCTGCCGAGCAGGGCGCGGAGTTTTTCGAACGGGTACGGCTGGAGCTGGTTCAAAGCGTTGTTCATCGGGGGCCTCGTTCAATGTGGGCGCGATCCTTTGTGGGAGCGAGCTTGCTCGCGACAGCGGTGGATCAGGCAACATCGGCTTGGATGTTCCGCGGCCATCGCGAGCAAGCGCGCTCCCACAGGGAGTGGTGTTCGTTCAGATGCTAATGCGAGTCAGGTGAGCATCGGGTTCCTGGTTGACGCTCAAGTGCTGGACGATCGCTTCCTGCAAGCGGCTGCAAAGCTGCGGATCGGACAACGGCTGGTTGTGGGCGTCGGTGATGAAGAAAACGTCTTCCACCCGCTCGCCGAGCGTGGCGATCTTGGCGTTCTGCAGCGACAGGTCGAATTCCAGGAAAATATGGCCGACTCGCGCCAGCAGGCCCGGGCGATCCGGTGCGCTGAGCTCCAACACCGTGACCTGACGCTGGGCGTCGTTGTGGATCGTCACTTGTGGTGCAAAGGCAAAATGCTTGAGCTGGCGGGGCACGCGTCGCTGGATGATGGTCGGGTAGTCCGCCGGGTTGCGTAGGGCGTCGGTGAGTCCGTCGCGAATCTGCTTGACTCGCGCCGGGTTGTCGCCAATAGAGTCGCCGTCAGTGTCGAGCACGATATAGGTGTCGAGGGTGAACTGGCTGGTGGACGTAATGACCCGAGCGTCATGGATGTTGAGATTGAGCTGATCCATCGCCGCCACCGTCACCGCGAAGAAGTCGTGCTGGTCCGGCGCATAGATGAAGATCTGCGTGCCGCCCTCGAACTCGCGCTGGGTGGTTTCCTTGATCAGCACCAGCGGCCCGCCATCGGCCGGTTGCTGGAGGATCGCGTCGCTGTGCCAGGCCACGTCGCCGGCGGTGTGGCGCAGGAAATAGTCATCACCCAATTGCGACCAGAGCTGCTCGACATCGTCCGGATCGGTGCCCCCGCGCACCAGGATATCCAGGGCCGCGCTTTGGGTGCGGCGGATCTGCTCTTCGCGGTCCACGGGGTTTTCCAGGCCACGGCGCAAGGCGCGCTTGGTCTCGGTGTAGAGCTGGCGCAACAGGCTGGCTCGCCAGGAGTTCCACAGGGTCGGGTTGGTGGCGTTGATGTCGGCAACGGTCAGCACGTAGAGGTAATCCAGGCGGGTTTCGTCGCCAACGGCCTGGGCGAAGTCATGGATCACCTGCGGGTCGGACAGGTCCTTGCGCTGGGCGGTGGTGGACATCACCAGGTGGTTCTGCACCAGCCAGACGATCAGCCGGCTGTCCCAAGTTGGCAGTTGGTGCCGCTGGCAAAAAGCCTCGGCATCCACCGCGCCAATCTCGGAATGGTCGCCCTGGCGGCCCTTGCCGATGTCGTGATACAGCCCCGCCATGTAGATCAGCTCGGGCTTGGGGAGCTTGGCCATGAGCTTGCTGGCCAGCGGAAATTTCTCCGACACCTGGGTGTACTGCAGCTTACGCAGATGCTTGATCAGGTTCAGGGTGTGGGCGTCGACCGTGTAGATGTGGAACAGGTCGTGTTGCATCTGCCCGACGATGTAGCCGAATTCCGGCAGGTAGCGCCCCAGGATCCCGTAGCGGTTCATGCGTCGCAGGTTGCGGTGCACGCCGATCTTGCACTTGAACAGTTCGATGAACAGGCTGGTGTTGCGGATATCGTGGCGGAAATCATCGTCGATCAGATGCCGGTTTTCCCGCAGCAGGCGAATGGTATCGGCGCGCACGCCCTTGATTTCCGGTTGCTGGGCCATGAGCACGAAAATCTCGAGCATGGCGAACGGGGTGCGGCGGAACACATTGGCATTGCGCGCTTCGATGTAGCCGTCGTGCAGTTGGAAGCGCGAGTTGATCGGCTGCGGCGGCTCCTCGTCCTCGGGGGCGAGGATGACCTCTTCGAAGTGCTGGATGATCAGTTCGCTGAGCTGGGCGATGCTCATCACGACACGGTAGTACTGCTGCATGAAGTTTTCGATGGATTGCTTGGCATCCTGTCCTTCGAAACCCAGCAGGCCGGCAATGGAGCGCTGATGATCGAACAGCAAGCGGTCCTCGGAGCGTCCGGCGAGCATGTGCAGGGCGTAGCGGACCTTCCATAAGAATTCCTGGGACGATGCCAGCAAGGCGTTCTCGCTTTCCACCAGGAAACCTTCGCCGGCCAGGGCTCGCAGGTTCAGCGTGCCGTACTGACGGCGGGCGACCCACAGGATCGTCTGGATGTCACGCAGCCCGCCGGGCGAGCCCTTGACGTTGGGCTCCAGGTTGTATTCGGTGTCGTTGTACTTGTGGTGCCGGGCCTTCTGCTCGGCATGCTTGGCCAGGAAAAAGTCTTTGCTGGGCCACATGTGCGCGGTGCTGGTCACATCCAGCATGCGCTGGCGCAGGCGCTCGGGGCCGGCGATGGTGCGGCTTTCCATCAGGTTGGTGATCACCGTCAGGTCGGCGCGGGCCTCGTCGGCGCATTCCTGCACAGAACGCACGCTTTGGCCGACTTCCAGGCCAATGTCCCACAGCAGCGTCAGGAAGCGCTCGATGGAATCGCGGAAAATCTCGTGGTCCGCGCTATCCAAAAGGATCAGCAGATCAATGTCGGAATAGGGGTGCAGTTCGCCACGCCCGTAGCCGCCCACCGCCACCAGCGCGATGTCGGCATCCTCGCTCCAGTTGAACTGGTCCCAGGCCTTTTGCAGGATGTTGTCGACGAACCAGGCGCGGTCTTCGATCAACCGGCGGATATCGCGGCCACTGCGAAAGCGCTGGTCGAGCACTTCGTGGGCCTGGCGGATCGCCTTCTTGAACGCCGAAATGGGGCTTGCCTTCAGGGCCAGTTCAGCCTGGAACTGGCCGCGGTCGAAGAGTTCGGGGTCCACCTGCGGCATCGAATGACTTTCCTTTCTATCTATATCTATAGGCTGGGTACGGGTCAGGCGGAAACGCGCGCGATGGTGTCATCGCTGCGCAGGGTAAAGATTTCGTAGCCGGTCTCGGTGACGAGCAGCGTGTGCTCCCATTGCGCCGACAACTTGCGGTCCTTGGTGATGGCGGTCCAGCCGTCGCCCAGTACCTTGGTGTCGGCGCGGCCCTGGTTGATCATCGGCTCGATGGTGAAGGTCATGCCCGCCTGCAGTTCCATGCCGGTGCCGGCGCGGCCGTAATGCAGGATTTGCGGTTCTTCATGGAACACCTTGCCGATGCCGTGGCCGCAGAACTCGCGCACCACCGAGAAACCGTTCTTCTGCGCGTGCTTCTGGATCACTTCGCCGATGTCGCCCAGGCGGCAGCCCGGTTTCACCAGTTCGATGGCCATGTACATGCATTCCTGGGTGACCTTGGACAGGCGTTCGGCCCACTCCGGTACGTTGCCGACATGGAACATCCGGCTGGTATCGCCATGGTAGCCATCCTTGATGACAGTGACGTCGATGTTCAGGGTATCGCCGTCCTTCAATGGTTTCTCATTGGGGATGCCATGGCAGACCACATGGTTGATCGAGGTACAGATCGACTTCGGAAAGCCTTTATAGTTGAGCGGGGCAGGGATGGCTTTCTGCTCGTTGACGATATAGTCGTGGCAGATGCGGTCCAGCTCTTCAGTGGTAACGCCCGGCTTGACGTAGTCGGCGATCATTTCCAGCACTTCGGCGGCGAGTTTGCCGGCGACACGCATTTTAGCGATGTCCTCGGGAGTCTTGAGGGTAACGGTCATACAGGCTCTCTCTGCGCCCGACGGCGCTGTTCAAAACGAAATGGGCGGCGGATGATGATCCATGCGGCCCTGAAAGAGGCGATTCTAACAGACGATCAGCGCAAATCCCCGTCCACATGCATCGCTTCTCTCTATAGGGGTGTGCATCCATGGCCCATGAAAGGGCTGTGGGAAGGGGGCTTCACCGGGATTTCAGAATCCGTGTTCCGTTTTCGCCCTTGCTGTGGTATAAAATGCGCCGCTTTCCGGGGATGACCCCGTAAGCTTAAATCCACACACGTGTCGACACGATGACCTGGGTGCCTTCGGCTTTCACCGCCGCTGGTTGGTCATTGGGATACGTGGAGGCCAAACCCGACTTATCAAGGAACTATCATGTCCCAAGTCAACATGCGCGATATGCTGAAGGCCGGTGTGCACTTCGGCCACCAGACCCGTTACTGGAACCCGAAAATGGGCAAGTACATTTTCGGCGCGCGCAACAAGATCCACATCATCAACCTTGAAAAAACCCTGCCGATGTTCAACGAAGCACTGACCTTCGTAGAGCGCCTGGCCCAGGGCAAAAACAAGATTCTGTTCGTCGGCACCAAGCGTTCCGCCGGCAAGATCGTTGCTGAAGAAGCAGCACGTTGCGGTTCGCCGTACGTCGATCACCGCTGGTTGGGCGGCATGCTGACCAACTTCAAGACCATCCGCGCTTCCATCAAGCGTCTGCGTGACCTTGAAGTCCAGTCCGAAGACGGTACTTTCGCCAAGCTGACCAAGAAAGAAGCGCTGATGCGCACTCGCGATCTTGAGAAGCTGGACCGCTCCCTGGGCGGTATCAAGGACATGGGCGGTCTGCCTGACGCACTGTTCGTGATCGACGTTGACCACGAGCGCATCGCGATCACCGAAGCCAACAAGCTGGGTATCCCGGTCATCGGCGTTGTCGACACCAACAGCAGCCCGGAAGGCGTTGACTACATCATCCCAGGCAACGATGACGCCATCCGCGCCATCCAGCTGTACATGGGTTCGATGGCTGACGCTGTTATCCGTGGTCGCAACAACGTTAATGGCGGCACCGAAGTCTTCGCTGAAGAAGCTCCGGCGGCAGCCGCTGAGTAATTGACGCCCTGGCGTTGACTCAGTAAGCAAAAAGGGGGCTTGGCCCCCTTTTTGCCACCTCGAAAACCACTTGTCGCAAGCGCAGCTACCTGTTTGTAACCTGCAGCGATCTATAAACAGTGGTTTTTCCAGGAAGAATTGATCGCCCGTTCGGTCGGGTGGAATGGTTGAAAACCTATCCAAGAGGATTTTGAAATGGCAGAGATTACTGCAGCGTTGGTCAAAGAACTGCGCGAGCGTACCGGCGAAGGCATGATGGATTGCAAGAAAGCCTTGACCAAGGCTGGCGGCGACATCGAGAAAGCCATTGATGACATGCGCGCTTCGGGCGCCATCAAGGCTGCCAAGAAAGCTGGCAACGTTGCCGCTGAAGGCGCCATCGCCATCAAGGACGACGGTAAAGCCGCCGTTCTGCTGGAAGTCAACTCCCAGACCGACTTCCTGGCTCTGCAGGATGACTTCAAGGCATTCGTCGCTGCCAGCGTCGAAAAAGCTTTCGCTGACAAACTGACCGACGCAGCTCCGCTGATCGAAGCTCAGGAAGAAGCCCGCCTGGTCCTGGTTGGCAAGACCGGCGAAAACGTCAACATCCGTCGCCTGGTTCGTGTTGAAGGTGATGTGGTTGGTACCTACCTGCACGGCAACAAGATCGGTGTTGCAGTTGTCCTGAAGGGCGGCGATACCGAGCTGGCGAAAGACATCGCCATGCACGTGGCTGCAACCAACCCTGAGTTCCTGCTGCCTTCGGACGTTTCGGCTGAAGCGATCGAGCGCGAGAAGGGTGTTTTCCTGCAGCTGAACGAAGAGAAGCTGAAAGGCAAGCCTGCTGAAATCGCTGAAAAAATGGTCAGCGGCCGTATTTCCAAATTCCTGGCCGAAGCCAGCCTGGTTGAGCAGGCGTTCGTCAAGAACCCGGAAATCAAGGTCGGCGACCTGGCGAAGAAAGCCGGCGCTGAAATCGTTTCGTTCACCTACTTCAAAGTAGGCGAAGGCATCGAGAAGCCGGTCGACAACTTCGCTGAAGAAGTTGCTGCCCAGGTAGCTGCTGCCAGCAAGCAATAAGACGGTTCAACGACTGTCGCCCAGAAGAGGCTGCCCGCTCACGCGCGCAGCCTCTTTTTGGATGAGGATGCCGATTTATATTGGTTTCCTGTCGGAACTGGCTTACAAAGCCGTGTTCCGATGGCGCTGTGTCAGCGTCAAGCTAGAGTGAACGAGGCTGCAAACAGCCCGTTAAGAATTTTTTGAGAAAATACGCCGCAGGAGAGATTCGCAATGGCTCAGCAGGGCAGTGGTTATCAGGCTCGCTATAAACGCATTCTACTCAAGCTTAGCGGCGAGGCCCTGATGGGCTCGGAAGAGTTCGGGATCGATCCGAAAGTGCTGGACCGCATGGCCCTGGAAGTTGGCCAGTTGGTCGGGATCGGCGTACAGGTCGGCCTGGTCATCGGCGGTGGCAACCTGTTCCGTGGTGCTGCGCTGAGCGCGGCGGGCATGGATCGGGTCACGGGCGACCACATGGGCATGCTGGCCACTGTGATGAACGCTCTGGCTATGCGCGACGCGCTGGAGCGTGCCAATATCTCGGCCATCGTGATGTCGGCCATTTCCATGGTTGGCGTGACCGATCACTACGATCGCCGCAAGGCCATGCGCCACCTCAACTCCAAGGAAGTGGTGATCTTTGCCGCCGGTACCGGTAATCCGTTCTTCACCACGGATTCGGCCGCGTGCCTGCGAGCGATCGAAATCGATGCCGATGTCGTGCTCAAGGCAACCAAGGTAGATGGCGTGTACACCGCTGACCCGTTCAAAGACCCGCATGCCGAGAAGTTCGATCATCTGACCTACGATGAAGTGCTGGATCGCAAGCTGGGTGTAATGGATCTGACAGCTATCTGCCTGTGCCGCGACCACAAGATGCCGCTGCGCGTTTTCAACATGAACAAACCCGGTGCCCTGCTGAACATCGTCCATGGCGGCGCCGAAGGAACACTGATCGAGGAAGGCAAGCAATGATCAACGAAATCAAGAAAGACGCTGAAGAGCGCATGAAGAAATCCTTGGACTCCCTGAGCCACGCATTCGGTCAGATTCGTACCGGCAAGGCTCACCCGAGCATCCTCGGCAGCGTCATGGTGCCTTACTACGGCACTGACACACCGCTGAGCAGCGTTGCCAACGTCACCGTGAAAGATTCGCGTACCCTGCAGGTCGTGGCTTTCGAGCGCAACATGCTCGCTGCTGTAGACAAGGCGATCCAGAGCGCCGGTCTGAACCTCAACCCAACCAACCTGGGTGAGCTGCTGCTGATCCCGATGCCGGCTCTCACCGAGGAAACGCGCAAAGGCTTTACCAAACAGGCCCGTAGCGCTGCGGAAGACGCGCGTGTTGCCGTGCGCAACATCCGTCGTGACGCGTTGGGTGAGCTGAAGAAGCTGGTCAAGGATAAGGAAATCAGTGAAGACGAAGAGCGTCGTGCCATCGCTGATATCGATAAGCTGACCAAAGAATCCGAGGCCCAGATCACCAAGGCCACGGACGAGAAAGAAAAAGACCTGATGGCCGTATAAGGGTCTCGTTTTAATGGATAAGACCAAGCAGGCCGTGCCGTTCGCGGTGCCGCGCCACGTGGCGATCATCATGGACGGCAATAACCGCTGGGCCAAGAAACGCTTTATGCCCGGCGTCGCCGGGCATAAAGCCGGGGTTGATGCGGTCCGTGCAGTCATCGAGGTGTGTGCCGAGGCCGGCGTCGAGGTGCTCACCCTGTTCGCCTTCTCCAGCGAGAACTGGCAGCGTCCGGCCGATGAGGTCAGTGCCTTGATGGACCTGTTCCTCAAGGCCTTGCGACGTGAAGCCAAGCGCCTGGACGAAAACAAGATCAGCTTGCGGATCATCGGCGATCGTTCACGTTTTCATCCTGAGCTGCAGGCGGCAATGCGCGAGGCTGAGTCAGCCACGGCTGGCGCCGATCGGTTTGTCCTGCAAATCGCCGCCAATTATGGCGGCCAATGGGATATTGCCCAGGCCGCCCAGCGGCTGGCGCGGGAGGTTCAGGCCGGTCATTTGCGGCCAGAGGACATCACTGCCGACCTGTTGCAAACGTGCCTGGCGACCGGCGACCTGCCGCTGCCGGACTTGTGCATCCGCACCGGTGGCGAACACCGCATCAGCAATTTCCTGCTGTGGCAGCTGGCTTACGCCGAGCTGTACTTCTCCGACCTGTTCTGGCCGGACTTCAAACACGAAGCCATGCGCACCGCGTTGGCCGATTTCGCTTCCCGTCAGCGTCGTTTCGGTAAAACGAGCGAGCAGATCGAAGCTGGAGCCCGGGTTTAATGCTAAAACAACGAATCATCACAGCCTTGATCCTGTTGCCCATCGCGTTGGGTGGTTTTTTCCTATTGGAAGGTGCGGGCTTCGCCCTGTTCATCGGCTTGGTCGTAACGCTGGGCGCTTGGGAATGGGCGCGGCTGGCGGGTTTTGCCGCTCAATCGGCGCGCGTGACCTACGCGGCGGCGGTAGCGGCCATGTTGTTCATCATGTATGTGGTGCCTGGTATCGCGCCCTGGGTACTGGGAGCGGCGGTGCTCTGGTGGGCAACCGCGACGTTCCTGGTCTTGACCTATCCGCGTACCACGCACCACTGGTCCAATGCCGCGACCAAGCTGGTGATAGGGCTGCTGATCCTGTTGCCGGCCTGGCAAGGGCTGATCTGGATCAAGCAGGGGCCTCTGGGCAACTGGCAGATCATGGCGGTGATGGTGCTGGTGTGGGGCGCCGATGTCGGAGCCTATTTTTCTGGTCGTGCCTTCGGCAAGCGCAAGCTGGCGCCAAAGGTCAGTCCTGGCAAGAGCTGGGAAGGCGTCTATGGCGGCCTTGCCTTGAGCCTGGTCATCACGGCGGTGGTCGGCTTCGTGCGAGACTGGACCGTCGCGCAACTGTTGATGGGGTTGTTCGGCGCGGCCCTCATCGTGTTTGTCTCGGTGGTCGGCGACTTGACCGAAAGCATGTTCAAGCGCCAGTCCGGGATCAAGGACAGCAGTAACCTGCTGCCGGGTCACGGCGGCGTACTGGATCGTATCGACAGCCTGACTGCCGCGATTCCTGTCTTCGCCGTTCTGCTCTGGATGGCCGCGTCGTGAGTCGTGCACAGCAGATCACTGTGCTGGGCGCTACGGGTTCGATCGGCCTCAGCACGCTGGACGTCATTGGCCGGCACCCTGAGCGCTACCAGGTGTTCGCCCTCAGTGGTTTCACGCGCTTGAGCGAGTTGCTGGCGCTGTGCATTCGCCACGCGCCACGGTTTGCCGTAGTGCCCGAGGCTGGCGTGGCGAGCGCGCTGCAAGACGACCTACGGGCCGCGGGGCTGCGAACCCGGGTGCTCGTGGGGGAAGAGGGTCTTTGCCAGGTGGCTTCCGATCCGGAAGTCGACGCCGTGATGGCGGCGATCGTGGGTGCGGCGGGGCTGCGCCCGACCTTGGCGGCGGTGGAGGCTGGCAAGAAAATTCTGCTGGCCAATAAAGAGGCGCTGGTGATGTCTGGCGCGCTGTTCATGCAAGCGGTGCGCAAAAGCGGCTCGGTACTGTTGCCGATCGACAGCGAACACAACGCGATTTTCCAATGCATGCCGCAGGACTTTTCCCGTGGCCTGGGGACAGTGGGCGTCCGGAGGATTCTTCTGACGGCGTCCGGTGGTCCGTTCCGGCAGACACCGCTGGAAGAATTGGTGCATGTTTCACCCGAGCAGGCCTGCGCTCATCCGAACTGGTCCATGGGGCGCAAGATTTCCGTGGATTCAGCCAGCATGATGAACAAAGGGTTGGAGTTGATCGAGGCCTGCTGGCTGTTCGACGCCAAGCCGTCGCAGGTAGAAGTGGTGATCCACCCGCAGAGCGTGATCCACTCCCTCGTCGACTACGTCGATGGTTCGGTGCTGGCCCAGTTGGGCAACCCGGACATGCGCACGCCGATCGCCAACGCGTTGGCCTGGCCGGAGCGGATTGATTCGGGAGTGGCGCCGCTGGACCTGTTCGCGATCGCGCGCCTGGATTTCCAGGCGCCCGATGAACAGCGCTTTCCCTGTCTGCGCCTGGCGCGGCAGGCGGCCGAGGTGGGCGACAGCGCGCCGGCCATGCTTAATGCCGCTAACGAAGTGGCGGTTGCAGCGTTTCTCGATGGGCGTGTCCGTTACCTCGAGATCGCGAGTATCATCGAGGAAGTCTTGAACCTCGAGGCCGTGGTCTCCCTCGATGACCTCGACGCGGTATTTACCGTGGATGCCAGGGCTCGCCAGTTGGCGGGCCAGTGGTTGAGCCGCCACGGGCGTTGAGGCTGCGGTACGTTAGCCAGGGTTGTCCTGGGCAGGATTGTGGAGAAAACAGATGAGCGCGCTCTATATGATCGTCGGCACCCTGGTTGCGCTGGGTGTGCTGGTCACTTTTCACGAATTCGGCCATTTCTGGGTCGCGCGTCGCTGTGGCGTCAAGGTCCTGCGTTTTTCCGTCGGCTTCGGCATGCCCCTGCTACGCTGGCACGACAAGCAGGGCACTGAATTCGTTGTCGCGGCCATCCCCCTGGGCGGCTACGTGAAGATGCTCGACGAGCGCGAGGGTGAAGTTCCTCTCGACCAGCTCGACCAATCCTTCAATCGCAAGACCGTTCGTCAGCGCATCGCCATTGTGGCGGCGGGGCCGATCGCCAACTTCCTGCTGGCCCTGGTGTTTTTCTGGGCGCTGGCCATGCTGGGCAGCGAGCAGGTGCGCCCTGTCATTGGCGCGGTCGAGGCGGGGAGCGTTGCGGCGCGCGCCGGGTTGGGCGCGGGCCAGGAAATCGTGGCCATCGATGGCGAGCCAACATCAGGCTGGGCCGCCGTCAATCTGCAATTGGTGCGTCGCCTGGGTGAGAGCGGTTCCCTGCAGATGATCGTTCGCGAGGAGGGATCCACCGCGGACTCGCCCCGGGAGCTGGTACTCGATAATTGGCTCAAAGGTGCCGACGAGCCTGATCCGATCCGCTCCCTCGGGATCCGTCCATGGCGTCCCGCGCTGGCGCCTGTCCTCGCCGAACTCGACCCGAAAGGCCCGGCACATGCCGCGGGCCTGAAGACCGGTGACCGTTTGCTCGCGTTCGATGGGCGGGCGGTCAGCGACTGGCAGCAGGTGGTCGACTCGGTTCGTGTCCGTCCTGATGCCAAAATATTGCTGAGCGTGGAGCGCGACGGCGCCACGATCGATGTTCCCGTGACGTTGGCCGCCCGTGGCGAAGCCAAAGCGCCGACGGGTTACCTGGGGGCGGGGGTCAAGGCGGTCGACTGGCCACCGGAGATGGTTCGAGAGGTCAGCTTCGGCCCTGTCGCGGCAATTGGCGAGGGCGCGCGGCGTACTTGGACCATGAGTGTCCTGACCCTCGACTCGCTGAAGAAAATGTTGTTCGGCGAGCTCTCGGTAAAAAACTTGAGTGGACCGATAACCATTGCTAAAGTGGCGGGCGCTTCTGCCCAGTCGGGCGTCGCTGATTTCCTGAATTTCCTTGCTTATCTGAGCATTAGCCTGGGGGTTCTGAATTTGCTGCCCATCCCGGTACTGGATGGGGGGCATCTGCTGTTTTATCTGATCGAGTGGGCGCGTGGTCGTCCCTTGTCGGATCGGGTGCAAGGTTGGGGGATACAGATCGGTATCAGCTTGGTGGTCGGGGTGATGTTGCTTGCCTTGGTCAACGATCTGGGTCGTCTGTAACGCTTCGCTGAATTGCGAATCTGCCGCATTTTGCGGCAGTTTGTTTATTGCCAGTTGGAATAAGAAAGGACTTCATGAAACGTCTGCTGCTAACTGCGGTTCTCACCGTATTGATGATCGCCGAAGTTCACGCCGAGTCCTTCACTATCTCTGATATTCGCGTCAACGGCCTCCAGCGGGTTTCCGCAGGTAGCGTCTTTGGTGCCTTGCCGCTGAACGTCGGCGAGCAGGCGGATGATCGGCGCCTGGTGGAATCCACTCGTGCGTTGTTCAAGACCGGCTTCTTTCAAGATATCCAGCTGGGCCGCGACGGCAATGTCCTGGTCATCACGGTCGTCGAGCGCCCTTCGGTCGCCAGTATCGAGATCGAGGGCAACAAGGCGATTTCCACTGAGGACCTGATGAAAGGCCTCAAGCAATCCGGCCTGGCCGAAGGCGAGATCTTCCAGCGCGCCACTCTCGAAGGTGTGCGTAACGAGCTGCAGCGCCAGTACGTCGCCCAGGGTCGCTATTCGGCCACCGTCGACACCGAAGTGGTGCCGCAGCCACGCAACCGCGTCGGCCTGAAGGTCAACATCAACGAAGGCACCGTGGCGGCCATCCAGCACATCAACGTGGTGGGCAACACGGTTTTCCCGGATGAAGACCTGATCGACCTGTTCGAGCTCAAGACCACCAACTGGCTGTCGTTCTTCAAGAACGACGACAAGTACGCCCGTGAAAAACTTTCCGGTGACCTGGAGCGCCTGCGTTCCTACTACCTGGACCGTGGCTACATCAACATGGATATCGCTTCGACCCAGGTGTCCATTACCCCGGACAAGAAGCACGTCTACATCACCGTCAACGTCAACGAAGGCGAGAAGTACACCGTTCGTGACGTCAAGCTCAGTGGTGACCTGAAAGTCCCTGAAGACCAGGTGAAATCACTCTTGCTCGTGCAGAAGGGCCAGGTGTTCTCGCGCAAGCTGATGACCACCACGTCCGAGCTGATCACCCGTCGCCTGGGTAACGAGGGTTATACCTTCGCCAACGTCAACGGCGTGCCGCAGCCGCACGATGAAGACCATACCGTCGACATCACCTTCGCCGTGGATCCGGGCAAGCGTGCCTACGTCAACCGCATCAACTTCCGTGGCAACACCAAATCCGAAGATGAAGTGCTGCGTCGTGAAATGCGCCAGATGGAAGGCGGTTGGGCGTCGACCTACCTGATCGACCAGTCCAAGACCCGTCTGGAACGCCTGGGCTTCTTCAAGGAAGTCAACGTCGAGACCCCGGCCGTACCGGGCGTCGATGACCAGGTGGATGTGAACTACAGCGTTGAAGAACAAGCTTCCGGCTCGATCACCGCCAGCGTCGGTTTCGCCCAGAGCGCGGGCCTGATCCTGGGTGGGTCGATCACCCAGAACAACTTCCTGGGCACCGGTAACAAGGTCAGCCTCGGCCTGACCCGAAGCGAGTACCAGACCCGCTACAACTTCGGCTACGTGGACCCCTACTGGACCGCCGACGGCGTGAGCCTGGGCTACAACGCCTTCTATCGCACCACCGACTACGACGAGCTCGATGCTGACATCTCCAGCTACGCCGTGGACAGCCTGGGTGCGGGTGTGAACGTTGGTTACCCAATCAGCGAGACTTCGCGCCTTACCTTCGGCCTCACCGCGCAGCAGGACAAGATCAACACCGGTCGCTACACCGTTGACGAGATTTTCGATTTCGTCGAGAAGGAAGGCGATAACTACCTGAACTTCAAGGCGTCTGTCGGCTGGTCCGAATCGACCTTGAACAAGGGCGTGCTGGCGACGCGCGGTCGGTCCCAGAGCCTGGTGCTGGAAACCACCACCCCTGGCAGTGACCTGTCGTTCTTCAAGCTCGATTACCGTGGCCAGTTGTTCCAGCCGTTGACCGACAACTACACCATGCGCCTGCACACCGAGCTGGGTTATGGCGATGGCTACGGTTCGACCGATGGCCTGCCGTTCTATGAGAACTACTACGCCGGTGGTTTCAACTCGGTCCGTGGTTTCAAGGACAGCACCTTGGGCCCGCGCAGTACGCCGAGCCGTGGCACCAACCCGGGGACCATCCGCGATCCGGACCAGGATCCGCTGCCGTTCGGTGGCAACGTGCTCATCCAGGGCGGCGCGGAAATCCTATTCCCGATGCCGTTCGTCAAGGATCAGCGCTCCCTGCGTACCTCGGTATTCTGGGACGTGGGTAACGTATTCGACTCCAGTTGTGATGACACCACCAACGCTAACGGTACGAGTTCCAATACCAAGTGCAACGACATCAGCCTCAGCAACCTGGCCAGCTCCGTCGGTGTGGGCGTGACCTGGGTCACCGCGCTGGGCCCGTTGAGCTTCGCATTGGCGATGCCGATCAAGAAACCGGACGACGCTGAAACCCAAGTGTTCCAATTCTCCCTCGGCCAGACGTTCTAAGCGTCTGACCCAAGATAACGACAACGGATTTTGTAGGAGTACATCGTGCGTAAGTTGACTCAATTGGTTCTCCTGGCGACCGTGCTGGTCGCAGGCCCGGCTTTTGCCGACATGAAAATCGCCGTGCTGAACTATCAGATGGCCTTGCTGGAGTCCGACGCGGCGAAGAAATACGCCGTAGACGCCGAGAAGAAATTTGGCCCGCAACTGACCAAGCTCAAAGGCCTGGAAAGCAGTGCCAAAGGCATTCAGGACCGTCTGGTGGCCGGTGGCGACAAGATGGCCCAGGGCGAGCGCGAACGCCTGGAGCTTGAATTCAAGCAGAAGGCTCGTGACTTTCAGTTCCAGTCCAAGGAACTGAACGAAGCGAAAGCCGTGGCCGACCGTGAAATGCTCAAGCAGCTCAAGCCGAAACTCGACAGCGCCGTGGAAGAAGTCATCAAGAAAGGTGGTTTCGACCTGGTGTTCGAGCGGGGCGCAGTGATCGATGTCAAACCTCAATACGACATCACGCGCCAGGTCATCGAGCGCATGAACCAGCTGAAGTAATCCATGACAGCGACTATCAAGCTCGGCCAATTGGCTGAGTTCCTCGGCGCCACCCTGCGTGGCGACCCGGAGAAGGTCATCACTGGGCTAGCCACTTTGCAAGAGGCTGGCCCAGCTCAGTTGAGCTTCCTGGCAAATCCCCAGTACCGCAAATACCTGGCTGACAGCCGGGCTGCCGCGTTATTGCTCAAGGCTGGCGATGCCGAAGGGTTTGTCGGCGATGCGCTGATCGTGGCCGATCCGTACCTGGCGTACGCGCGAATTTCCCATCTGTTCGATCCCAAACCCAAGTCGGCGGCAGGCATTCATCCCAGCGCGGTGATCGCGTCGGATGCCGTCGTCGATCCCTCGGCCAGTATCGGTCCCTTCGTCGTCATCGAAAGCGCGGCCCGGATTGGCGCCGGCGTGACGCTGGGCGCCCATTGCTTCATCGGTGCGCGTAGCGAGATCGGCGAGGGCGGTTGGCTGGCTCCGCGGGTCACCCTCTACCACGATGTACGCATCGGCAAACGGGTGGTGATCCAGTCCGGCGCGGTGCTGGGCGGTGAAGGGTTCGGTTTCGCCAATGAGAAGGGCGTCTGGCAAAAGATCGCCCAGATTGGTGGCGTGAGCGTTGGCGACGACGTGGAGATAGGCGTCAATACAGCCATCGACCGTGGCGCGCTGGCCGATACGGTCATCGGCAATGGCGTCAAGCTCGATAACCAGATCCAGATCGCCCACAACGTCCAGGTCGGTGATCACACCGCCATGGCGGCTTGTGTCGGCATTTCCGGCAGCACCAAAATCGGCAAGCACTGCATGCTCGCCGGCGGCGTGGGCCTGGTGGGCCATATCGATATTTGTGACAACGTATTCCTGACCGGGATGACCATGGTGACCCACTCGATTACCGAGCCGGGTGCCTATTCTTCCGGCACAGCCATGCAACCGGCTGCCGAGTGGCGAAAGAGCGCGGCGCGTATCCGCCAGCTCGACGACATCGCGCGGCGCCTCAAGCAGGTGGAAAAGCGTGTAGGGGACGTGACCCCTGGCGGTAATGCTTCATCAGATGGCTGATACCATTTCCATATCAAGTGTGCACAGCCGCTAGGCCCTGGCCTCCTTGATTTGCTAGCGGGGTGCGCGTCAATCGTGCGCTCCCAATCTTTACATAGGCTTCCCCCCGAAATGATGGACATCAACGAGATTCGCGAATACCTGCCTCACCGTTACCCGTTCCTGCTGGTGGATCGGGTCGTGGACCTGGATGTTGAAGGCAAGCGCATTCGCGCCTACAAGAATGTCAGCATCAACGAACCGTTCTTCAATGGCCACTTCCCAGCGCATCCAATCATGCCGGGCGTGTTGATCATCGAAGCGATGGCTCAGGCTGCCGGGATCCTTGGTTTCAAAATGCTCGACGTGAAGCCTGCCGATGGCACGCTGTATTACTTCGTCGGCTCCGACAAGCTGCGTTTCCGCCAGCCGGTGACCCCGGGCGATCAATTGATCCTCGAGGCCAAGTTCATCAGTTGCAAGCGCCAGATCTGGAAATTCGAATGCCAGGCTTCGGTCGACGGCAAGCCGGTCTGCTCCGCTGAAATCATCTGCGCGGAACGCAAGCTATGAGTTTGATTGACCCTCGCGCAATCATCGATCCGTCGGCCGTGCTGGCCGCCGATGTCGAGGTTGGCCCTTGGTCAATCATCGGCGCAGGTGTGGAAATCGGCGAGGGCACGGTGATCGGTCCCCACGTAATTCTCAAGGGCCCGACCCGGATCGGCCGGCACAATCGCATCTACCAGTTTTCATCGGTAGGCGAGGACACGCCCGATCTCAAGTACAAAGGTGAAGAAACCCGCCTGGTGATCGGCGATCACAATGTGATTCGCGAAGGCGTGACGATCCACCGTGGCACCGTCCAGGACCGTTCCGAAACGACGCTGGGCGATCACAACCTGATCATGGCCTATGCCCATATCGGTCACGACAGCATCATTGGCAACCATTGCATCCTGGTCAACAACACCGCGTTGGCCGGCCATGTGCATGTGGATGACTGGGCGATCCTGTCCGGTTTCACCCTGGTCCACCAGTATTGCCATATCGGTGCCCACAGTTTCTCCGGCATGGGCACCGCCATCGGCAAGGATGTCCCGGCCTATGTCACGGTGTTCGGTAACCCGGCCGAAGCCCGCAGCATGAACTTCGAAGGCATGCGTCGTCGTGGTTTCAGCGAAGAGGCGATCACGGCCTTGCGCCGCGCCTACAAGGTCGTCTACCGCCAGGGCCTGACGGTCGACCAGGCGCTCGCCGAACTGGCCGAAGCGTCAGTGCAGTTCCCGGAGGTCGCGACATTCCGCGACTCCATCCAGTCTTCGACCCGCGGCATCACCCGCTGACCATGGCCAATCTGCGTATTGCGCTGGTAGCGGGAGAGGCTTCCGGTGACATCCTGGGTGCCGGCTTGATGCGCGCGCTCAAGGCGCAGCATCCCGCGGTCGAATTCATCGGTGTCGGCGGCCCGTTGATGCAGGCCGAAGGCCTGGAGTCCTACTTTCCCATGGAGCGGCTGTCGGTCATGGGCCTGGTGGAGGTGCTCGGGCGCTTGCGCGAGTTACTGGCCCGTCGCAAGAAACTGATCCAGACGCTGATCGAGGAGAAACCGGACGTCTTCATCGGCATCGACGCGCCGGACTTCACCCTCAATATCGAGCTCAAGTTGCGCCAGGCTGGCATCAAGACCGTGCATTACGTCAGCCCGTCCGTCTGGGCCTGGCGGCAGAAGCGGGTGCTGAAGATTCGCGAAGGCTGCGACCTGATGCTCACGCTGCTGCCATTCGAAGCGCGCTTCTACGAAGAAAAAGGCGTGCCGGTGCGGTTTGTCGGGCACACCCTGGCCGATACCATTCCCCTGGAAGCAGACCGCGCGGCGGCTCGCCAGGCATTGGGCCTGCCGGAAGGGCCGCTGGTGGCGTTGATGCCTGGCAGCCGGGGCGGCGAGGTCAATCGCCTGGGCGGGTTGTTCTTCGACGCCGCCGAACGGATGCGGACGATGCGTCCCGATGTCAGGTTTGTTCTTCCTTGTGCCAGCCCGCAGCGGCGCGGCCAGCTTGAAGCCTTGCTGGCCGGGCGCGATTTGCCGGTGATGCTGCTCGACGGTCAGTCCCACCAAGCGCTGGCCGCCTGCGATGCCGTGTTGATTGCCTCTGGCACTGCTACCCTTGAGGCGTTGTTATACAAACGCCCAATGGTGGTCGCGTATCGTTTGGCGCCGCTGACGTTCTGGATTCTCAAGCGCATGGTCAAGAGCCCTTACGTTTCCTTGCCGAATCTTCTGGCCCAGCGCTTGCTGGTACCCGAGCTGCTTCAGGACGACGCAACCGCCGAGTCGCTGGCCAATACGCTGTTGCCCCTGATCGACGGCGGCGAGGAACAGACCCGGGGCTTTGACGAAATCCACCGCACCTTGCGACGCGATGCGTCCAACCAGGCTGCGGAGGCTGTATTGACCCTGATCGGCAAGAAACAATGAGCAACGTAAAGCTGCAGATGGGCCTGGATTTCAACCTGGTCGCCGAGGTGGAACAGCTTGTCGCCGGTGTCGATGAAGTAGGACGCGGCCCGTTGTGCGGCGCGGTGGTCACGGCGGCGGTGATTCTCGATCCGACACGGCCGATTCTGGGTCTCGATGACTCGAAGAAACTCACCGAGGCCCGTCGCGAAAAGCTTTATGACGAAATCTGTGAGAAAGCCTTGAGTTGGTGCATCGCCCGGGCCGAAGTCGAAGAAATCGATGAACTCAATATCCTGCACGCCACCATGCTCGCCATGCAGCGTGCGGTGCACGGGCTGCATGTCACGCCGAAGCTGGCGATGATCGACGGCAATCGCTGTCCGAAACTGTCGATGCGCGCCGAGGCGGTCATCCAGGGCGACGGCAAGGTTCCGGCCATCGCAGCCGCCTCGATCCTGGCCAAGGTCAGCCGCGACCGGGAAATGGCCGCGTTCGAATTGATCTACCCCGGCTACGGGATTGGCAGCCACAAGGGTTATCCGACCCCGGTGCATCTGGAAGCCCTGGCACGCCTTGGGCCGACGCCGATCCACAGGCGTTCGTTCGCGCCGGTTCGGCTGGCTTATGAGGCGCGTGGTGGGCTGATCGTGAGTAATCAGGCTCCCATTACATAAAGGCGAATGTGGATTTGTGGCGAGGGGATTTATCCCCGCTGGAGCGCGAAGCGGTCCTTTAGCTGACAACCCGTTGCCTGATGGGCTTTTGGGGCCGCTTCGCAGCCCAGCGGGGATAAATCCCCTCGCCACAAAAGTAGTGTGCGCATTTGCCTGACGGGATACACATGGCTGATGTTTTACCCAAGGCCCGGTACAATCCGGGCCTTGTTGTTTTCATGACTTAACGCAGGATCACTATGCCGGCTTCATTCGTTCATCTACGCCTGCACACTGAATATTCCCTGGTCGACGGTCTGGTGCGGATCAAGCCCCTGGTCAAGACCCTGGTGGGCATGAACATGCCTGCCGTGGCGGTTACCGACCAGAACAACATGTGCTCGCTGGTCAAGTTCTACAAGAACGCCATGGGCGCCGGGATCAAGCCGATCTGCGGCGCCGACCTGTGGCTGGCGAGCAAGGACCCGGATGCGCCGCTGAGCCGTATCAGCCTGCTGGTGATGAATGCCGTGGGCTACCGCAACCTCACCGAGCTGATTTCCCGCGGCTTTATCGACGGCCAGCGCAACGGCTCGATCATCATCGAGCGCGAATGGGTGGCCGAGGCCAGCGAAGGGTTGATCATGCTGTCGGCGGCCAAGGAGGGCGAGATCGGCCTGGCCCTGCTCAGCGGCAATACCGAAGAAGCCGAGCAGCTCGCTCGCGACTGGATGGCGGTGTTCCCGGATCGCTTCTACATCGAAGTGCAGCGCACCAGCCGTCCCAATGACGAAGAGCACCTGCACGCCGCCGTGGCCCTGGCCGACAAGCTCGGTGCGCCGCTGGTGGCGACCAACGACGTGCGGTTTATCAAGCAAGAAGATTTCGAGGCCCACGAGACCCGCGTCTGCATCGGCGAGGGCCGCGCCCTCGACGACCCGCGTCGGCCGAAGAACTACAGCGACCAGCAGTACCTCAAGAGCGCCGAGGAAATGGCCGAGTTGTTCAGCGACCTGCCCGAAGCGCTGGAAAACACCGTCGAGATCGCCAAGCGCTGCAACATCGAAGTGAAGCTGGGCAAGCACTTTTTGCCCAACTTCCCGATTCCCGATGGCATGACCATCGATGAATATTTCCGCAAGGTCTCGTTCGACGGCCTCGAAGAACGGCTGAGCGTCCTTTTGCCCAAGGACACCACCGAAGATTACGAAGCCAAGCGCCAGGTCTATGTCGATCGGTTGAATTTCGAACTGGATATCATCATCCAGATGGGGTTCCCCGGTTACTTCCTGATTGTGATGGACTTCATCCAGTGGGCCAAGAGCAACGGCGTGCCGGTAGGCCCTGGCCGGGGGTCGGGCGCCGGGTCGCTGGTGGCCTACGTGCAGAAGATCACCGACCTCGACCCGCTGGAATATGACCTGCTGTTCGAACGTTTCCTCAACCCGGAACGGGTTTCCATGCCCGACTTCGACGTCGACTTCTGCATGGACGGTCGCGACCGGGTGATCGACTACGTGGCCGAAAAATACGGCCGCAACGCAGTGAGCCAGATCATCACTTTCGGTTCCATGGCCGCCAAGGCTGTGGTGCGCGACGTGGCGCGGGTGCAGGGCAAGTCCTACGGCCTGGCGGATCGCCTGTCGAAGATGATCCCCTTCGAAGTCGGCATGACCCTGGAAAAAGCCTACGAGCAGGAAGAAATCCTGCGGGACTTCATCAAGGTCGACGAAGAGGCCGCGGAAATCTGGGAGATGGCCCGCAAGCTCGAAGGCGTGGTGCGTAACGTCGGCAAGCACGCCGGTGGCGTGGTGATCGCGCCGACCAAGCTGACCGACTTTTCGCCGATCTATTGCGATGAAGAGGGCGACGGCCTGGTCACCCAGTTCGACAAGGATGACGTCGAGGCGGCGGGCCTGGTGAAGTTCGACTTCCTTGGCCTGCGGACCCTGACCATCATCGACTGGGCGCTCAAGACCATCAACCGCGACCGGGCCAAGGTCGGCGAAGAGCCGCTGGACATTGCCTTCATTCCGCTTGACGACAAGCCGACCTACAGCCTGTTGCAGAAAGCTGAAACCACGGCGGTGTTCCAGCTTGAATCCCGAGGCATGAAGGAGCTGATCAAGAAGCTCAAGCCCGACTGCCTGGAAGACTTGATCGCACTGGTGGCCCTGTTCCGTCCGGGCCCGCTGCAATCGGGCATGGTGGACGACTTCATCAACCGTAAGCACGGGCGCGCCGAGCTGGCCTATCCGCACCCCGACTACCAGTACGAGGGCCTCAAGCCAGTACTGGCACCGACCTACGGCATCATCCTGTATCAGGAACAGGTGATGCAGATTGCCCAGGTGATGGCCGGCTACACCCTCGGCGGCGCGGATATGCTGCGTCGAGCGATGGGTAAGAAAAAGCCCGAGGAGATGGCCAAACAACGCGGCGGTTTCATCGAAGGTTGTGCAAACAACGGCATCGATGCGGACCTGGCGGGCAACATCTTCGACCTGGTGGAAAAATTCGCCGGCTATGGCTTCAACAAATCCCACTCCGCCGCCTATGGCCTGGTGTCGTACCAGACGGCATGGTTGAAAGCACACTACCCGGCGCCGTTCATGGCGGCGGTGCTCTCGGCGGATATGCACAACACCGACAAGGTCGTGACCTTGATCGAAGAAGTGCGGACCATGAAGCTGCGCCTCGACGCGCCGGACGTGAACGCTTCGGAGTTCAAGTTCACGGTGAACGACGAAGGCCGCATCATCTACGGCCTCGGCGCGATCAAGGGCGTGGGCGAAGGCCCGGTGGAGGCGATCACCGAAGCGCGCCAGGACGGGCCCTTCAAGGACCTGTTCGATTTCTGCGCCCGGGTCGACCTCAAACGTATCAACAAGCGTACCCTCGACGGGCTGATCCGCAGTGGCGCCCTGGACCGTTTGGGCCCGTACTTCCATGACGAGCCCAAGGCCTACCAGGCCAACATCGACCGCAACCGCGCGGTGTTGCTGGCGGCGATGGAAGAAGCGATCAAGGCCGCCGAACAGACGGCCCGCACCCACGACAGCGGCCACGCCGACCTGTTTGGCGGGTTGTTCGTCGAGGAAGACGCCGATGTGTATGCCAATCATCGCAAGGCCAAGGAGCTGACCCTCAAGGAGCGCCTCAAGGGCGAGAAAGACACCTTGGGTCTGTACCTCACCGGTCACCCGATCGATGAATACGAAGGCGAGATCCGCCGCTTCGCCCGTCAGCGCATCATCGACCTGAAGCCGGCACGCGACACGCAAACGGTCGCCGGCATGATCATCGCCCTGCGGGTAATGAAAAACAAAAAGGGCGACAAGATGGGCTTCATCACCCTCGACGACCGCTCTGGGCGTATCGAAGCGTCATTGTTTGCCGACGCGTTCCATTCGGCGCAGTCGTTGCTGCAGACGGATGCGATGGTCGTGGTGGAAGGGGAGGTCAGCAATGATGACTTTTCCGGCGGCCTGCGGTTGCGGGTCAAACGCGTAATGAGCATGGAGGATGCCCGCACCAACCTGGCCGAGAGCCTGCGCCTGAAGTTGCAGACCCAGGATCTGAAGGGCGATCAGCTACGCTGGTTGGGTGAATTGTTCAAGCGTCATCGCGGTGCTTGCCCGATTACCATGGAGTACGTGCGCCCCGACGCCAAGGCCGTGCTGCAGTTTGGCGAGGGGTGGCGGATCGACCCGGCGGATGCGTTGATTCAAGCCTTGCGTGACCAGTTCGGCAAAGACAACGTCTTCCTCCAATACCGTTGACGGCCAGGGGCCACTCCCGCACCCGGAGCGCCCCTGACCTCGACTCGAATTTTTAATCTCGACCTGAACGCGCCTCTCCCTTAAGGTAGGGCGCGAATAGACAACCGGCCGGCCCAAGCTCTCTTGGACGTCGACCCAAGACGGACGCCTATGAACCCGAATTTTCTAGATTTCGAACAGCCGATCGCCGACCTGCAAGCCAAGATCGAAGAGTTGCGCTTGGTCGGTAACGACAATTCGCTGAATATCGGCGATGAAATCTCTCGGCTGCAGGACAAGAGCCGCACGCTGACCGAAGACATCTTCGGCAAGCTGACCAGTTGGCAGATCGCGCGTCTTGCGCGTCATCCGCGTCGTCCCTACACCCTGGACTACATTGAACACATCTTCACCGAGTTCGATGAGCTTCACGGCGACCGTCATTTCTCCGACGACGCCGCGATTGTCGGTGGTGTCGCCCGCCTGGACGACCAGCCAGTGATGGTGATCGGTCACCAGAAGGGCCGCGAAGTGCGCGAGAAGGTGCGTCGCAACTTCGGCATGCCGCGTCCGGAAGGCTACCGCAAGGCTTGCCGCCTGATGGAAATGGCCGAGCGCTTCAAGATGCCGATCCTGACCTTCATCGACACCCCGGGCGCCTATCCGGGCATCGACGCTGAGGAGCGCAACCAGAGCGAAGCAATCGCCTGGAACCTGCGCGTGATGGCGCGCCTGAAGACCCCGATCATCGCCACCGTGATCGGCGAAGGCGGTTCTGGCGGTGCGTTGGCCATCGGTGTCTGCGACCAATTGAACATGCTGCAATATTCCACCTACGCGGTGATTTCGCCGGAAGGTTGCGCTTCGATCCTCTGGAAAACCGCCGAGAAGGCACCGGATGCCGCCGAAGCCATGGGCATCACCGCCGAGCGCCTCAAGGGCCTGGGGATCGTTGATAAAGTGATCAACGAGCCAGTGGGCGGCGCCCATCGCGATCCGGCCGCAGCAGCGGCGCTGATTCGCGCTGAACTGAGCTCGCAGTTGTCGATGCTCAAAACCTTTGACAACGACGCGCTGCTGGCCCGTCGCTATGAGCGCTTGATGAGCTACGGTCTCTGATCTGATTGCAATACCTTGTGGGAGCGAGCCTGCTCGCGATAGCGATTTAACATTCAACTCCTGAGTTGACTGAGACACCGCCATCGCAAGCAGGCTCGCTCCCACAGTTGTTTATGCCCTAGGCTGACTCCTATGAACTCAAACACGGATCTGCCCAACCGGCTTCTCGCTCAGTTATCTGACTGGCGCAACGCGTCCACCTGGCGCATCGCCTTCTCCGGTGGCCTCGACTCCACCGTCCTGCTGCACCTGCTCGTTTCCCTGGCAAAAAGCCAGGTCCTGCCGCCCCTCGGCGCCATCCATGTCCACCATGGCCTCCAGGCCGTCGCCGAGGCGTGGCCGGAACATTGTCGCCGGGTCTGCGAGACCCTTGGGGTACCGCTGCAAGTGATCAGCGTTGAGGTCCGGCCCGGCGCCAGTGTCGAGCGCGCTGCCCGGGATGCGCGTTACACGGCTTTCATCGCGGCGACGCAGAACAACGAAGTGCTGCTCACGGCGCAACACCGGGACGACCAGGCCGAAACCCTGTTGTTTCGTTTGCTGCGCGGGGCCGGGGCGCGAGGCTTGTCGGCGATGCCGAGGCAGCGGCCCTTGGGGCAGGGGCATTTGCTGCGGCCATTGCTCGATGTCTCCCGGGCGGAACTGGAGGCCTATGCCAGCCGGCATGGCTTGAGCTGGGTTGAAGATCCCTCCAATGACGATCATCGTTACGCCCGCAATTTCCTGCGGCAGCGGGTCTTTCCAGTCTTGGCCGAGCAGTGGCCCCAGGCGTCGCTGACCCTGGCCCGCAGCGCCGCGCACCTGAGCGAGGCGCAAGGCTTGCTGGACGAGCTGGCGCAGATCGACCTGGCGTGCGCCCTCACGCCGAATGCCTTCGATTGGCTCGGGCTGCGGTCCCTTGAAATGACATCTTTTCGGGCCCTGTCCCCCGCCCGGCAACGCAATGCGTTGAGTCATTGGCTGGCGCCCGTCACGCGGCTTCCCGACAGTGACCATTGGGTTGGCTGGGACTCGTTGCGTGATGCCAGGGACGATGGCCATCCTGTCTGGCGACTGGCCGATGGGGAAATACACCGGACCGGCGGACGCATCTGGTGGTTATCCGACCACTGGCTGCAGCCAGTCTCAGGCCCCGTTGAATGGCCTTGCGTGGATCAGCCTTTGGCCTTGCCGGGCAATGGCCGGGTGAGCTTGCGCGGCGAAGCCCCCCCGGGACCGCTTTGCGTTCGCTATCGCCGGGGCGGCGAAGTCATGGAATTGCCGGGTCGTGGACACCGGGACCTCAAGCGTTTGCTCAACGAAAACAGCGTGCCGGCGTTCGTCCGTGGCCGTTTGCCGCTCCTGTACCGGGGCGAGCAATTGCTGGGGTTGGCCAATCTGAAGGGGTTCGATCGGGACGCCAGTGACCGTTGGCAACTCATTTGGCAGCCATGAAAGGAAGATCTGGGTTTGAGCTGAAAGGGGCTTTCCGGTAGACTACGCTCCCTTCTTGATACAACTTCTGTGGATTCGCCTGAATTGCAGGAGTTGCCGATTACCAAGCAGTCTTTGCTGGGCGATTCCAAAAAATGTGTAGCGAGCAACGTACCGGTGATTTCACCTCCGGTCTGTCCCGACGCGGCGGTTTTTTTGAAAGGTGCACTGTGATTAATGCAGGTGATCGGGGGCTTCGGCCTTCCTTCGCTTTCCCCGGCGGCTCGGACCGCTTTAACGCAGACTTCTAGGGTTTTTCATGACGCGCTACATATTCGTCACGGGCGGTGTTGTTTCTTCATTGGGGAAAGGCATTGCCTCGGCTTCATTGGCGGCCATCCTGGAGGCGCGGGGACTTAAGGTCACCATGCTCAAGCTGGACCCGTACATCAACGTCGACCCGGGCACCATGAGCCCGTTCCAGCACGGTGAAGTGTTCGTTACCCATGACGGCGCCGAGACCGACCTGGACCTGGGCCACTACGAGCGGTTCATCCGCACGACCATGACTCAGAACAACAACTTCACCACCGGCCGTGTCTACGAGCACGTGCTGCGCAAGGAACGCCGTGGTGACTACCTGGGCGCGACCATCCAGGTCATCCCGCACATCACCGACGAAATCAAGCGCCGCATCATCAAGGGCGCCGGCGACGCGGACGTGGCGATGGTAGAGATCGGCGGTACCGTGGGCGACATCGAGTCCCAGCCGTTCCTCGAAGCCATCCGCCAGTTGCGTTTCGAAATCGGTGCCAAGCGCGCGATGCTGATGCACCTGACGCTGGTGCCGTACATCGCCACGGCCGGCGAAACCAAGACCAAGCCAACCCAGCACTCGGTCAAGGAACTGCGTTCCATCGGCTTGCAGCCGGACGTGCTGGTATGCCGCTCCGATCACCCGATCGATATGTCCTCGCGTCGCAAGATCGCCCAGTTCACCAACGTGGAAGAACGCGCGGTCATCGGCCTGGAAGACGCCGACACCATCTACAAGATCCCGGGCATCCTGCACTCCCAGGGCCTCGATGATTTCGTCGTCGAGCGCTTCGGCCTGCAATGCGCCAGCGCGGACCTGTCTGAGTGGGAGGCCGTGGTCGATGCCAAGCTCAACCCGGAACACGAAGTCACCATCGCCATGGTCGGCAAGTACATGGAGCTGCTGGACGCCTACAAGTCGCTGATCGAGGCGATGAGTCATGCCGGCATCAGCAACCGCACCAAGGTCAACCTGCGCTACATCGACTCCGAAGACATCGAGAACCAGGGCACCGGCCTTCTCGAAGGCGCCGATGCGATCCTCGTGCCGGGCGGCTTTGGCCTGCGCGGCGTGGAAGGCAAGATCACCGCGGTGCAATACGCTCGTGAAAACAAGGTGCCGTACCTGGGCATCTGCCTCGGGATGCAAGTGGCGGTCATCGAGTTTGCACGTAACGTGATGGGCTGGAAAGACGCCAACTCCACCGAATTCGATCGTGCCAGTGGCCACCCGGTCGTGGGCCTGATCACCGAGTGGGAAGACGCCACCGGTGCCGTCGAAGTGCGTACCGAAAGCTCCGACCTGGGCGGCACCATGCGCCTCGGCGCACAGGAATGCCTGCTCGAAGCCGGCTCCAAGGTGCACGACTGCTACGCCAAGGATGTGATTGTCGAGCGCCATCGCCACCGCTACGAAGTGAATAACAACCTGCTGCCTCAACTGATCGAAGCCGGCCTGAAGATCTCCGGTCGTTCCGGTGACGGCGCGCTGGTCGAAGTGGTCGAAGCTGCCGACCATCCATGGTTCGTGGCCTGCCAGTTCCACCCGGAGTTCACTTCGACACCGCGCGACGGTCACCCGCTGTTCAGCGGTTTCGTGAAAGCCGCTTTGGCTCAACACCAGAAAAAGGCATAAGACGATGGCCCAGAAGATCATCCGCGTCGGCGACATCGAGATTGCCAACGACAAGCCCATGGTGCTGTTTGGTGGCATGAACGTGCTGGAAAGCCGCGACATGGCGATGCAGGTCTGCGAAGAATACGTGAAGGTGACCCAGAAGCTGGGTATCCCTTACGTCTTCAAGGCCAGCTTCGACAAGGCCAACCGTTCGTCGGTCACCTCCTACCGAGGCCCCGGCCTGGAAGAAGGCATGCGGATCTTCCAGGACATCAAGCAAGCGTTCGGCGTGCCGATCATCACCGACGTCCACGAGCCGGCCCAGGCCGCGGTCGTCGCCGAAGTCTGCGACATCATCCAGTTGCCGGCCTTTCTGTCGCGCCAGACCGACCTGGTGGTCGCGATGGCCAAGACCGGCGCGGTGATCAATATCAAGAAAGCCCAGTTTCTCGCGCCCCAGGAAATGAAACACATCCTGAGCAAATGTGAAGAGGCCGGGAATGACCAATTGATCCTCTGCGAGCGTGGTTCGAGCTTCGGCTACAACAACCTTGTCGTGGACATGCTCGGCTTCGGCATCATGAAGCAGTTCGAGTACCCGGTGTTCTTCGACGTGACCCACGCGCTGCAAATGCCCGGCGGTCGCTCCGATTCCGCCGGCGGTCGTCGCGCCCAGGTGACCGACCTGGCCAAGGCCGGCATGAGCCAGTCTCTGGCTGGCCTGTTCCTTGAAGCCCACCCTGATCCCGACAATGCCAAGTGCGACGGCCCTTGTGCCTTGCGCTTGAACAAGCTGGAACCTTTCCTGTCTCAGCTCAAGTCGCTGGATGAGCTGGTCAAGGGTTTTCCGACGATAGAAACCGCGTAACGCGGTTTTCTCCGGTAAAGTACCGCTCGATCAACGCTCTGGCCTGCGGGCCGGGCGTTGTCGTCGGCGAGCCTGCCCGCTGCTCTACACCCGCCGACCGTAAAAGTTTTCTTCTCGCTGCGTCGTTTTCGTCAACTTTGGAGTGTTTACAACAATGGCAAAAATCGTCGACATCAAAGGTCGTGAAGTTCTCGACTCCCGTGGCAACCCCACTGTCGAAGCGGACGTGCTTCTCGACAACGGCATCATCGGCAGCGCCTGCGCGCCGTCCGGTGCTTCCACTGGCTCGCGCGAAGCGCTGGAGCTGCGTGATGGCGACAAGAGCCGTTACCTGGGCAAGGGCGTGCTGAAAGCCGTCGCCAACATCAACGGTCCGATCCGCGAACTGTTGCTGGGCAAGGACCCTGCCGACCAGAAGGCCCTCGACCAGGCCATGATCAAGCTCGACGGCACCGAAAACAAAGCCACTCTGGGCGCCAACGCGATCCTCGCAGTGTCCCTGGCCGCCGCCAAAGCCGCCGCTCAGGACCAGGACCTGCCTTTGTACGCCCACATTGCCAACCTCAACGGTACGCCAGGCGTGTACTCGATGCCGGTGCCAATGATGAACATCATCAACGGCGGCGAACATGCCGATAACAACGTCGACATCCAGGAATTCATGGTGCAGCCGGTTGGCGCCAAGTCCTTCTCCGAAGGCCTGCGCATGGGCACCGAGATTTTCCATCACCTCAAGGCTGTGCTGAAGGCCCGTGGCCTGAGCACCGCCGTGGGTGACGAAGGCGGTTTCGCACCGAACCTGGCGTCCAACGAAGACGCCCTGAAAGTGATCTCCGAAGCCGTGGCCAACGCTGGTTACAAGCTGGGCACCGACGTGACCCTGGCCCTGGACTGCGCGGCCAGTGAGTTCTTCGAAGACGGCAAGTACAACCTGTCCGGCGAAGGTCAGGTATTCACCGCCGAAGGGTTCGCCGACTACCTCAAGGGCCTGACCGAGCGCTATCCGATCATTTCCATCGAAGATGGCCTGGACGAGTCCGACTGGGCTGGCTGGAAAATTCTCACCGACAAGATCGGCGAGAAAACCCAGCTGGTGGGCGACGACCTGTTCGTGACCAACACCAAGATCCTGAAAGAAGGCATCGACAAGAAGATCGCCAACTCTATCCTGATCAAGTTCAACCAGATCGGCACCCTGACCGAAACCCTGGAAGCCATCCAGATGGCCAAGGCTGCCGGCTACACCGCCGTGATCTCCCACCGCTCCGGTGAGACCGAAGACTCGACCATTGCCGACCTGGCCGTGGGCACCGCGGCGGGCCAGATCAAGACCGGTTCGCTGTGCCGCTCCGACCGCGTTTCCAAGTACAACCAACTGCTGCGCATCGAAGAGCAGTTGAACGGCAAGGCCAAGTACAACGGTCGCGCCGAGTTTCGCGGTTAAGCGGTAAATGGTAAAAAGACAGCGGATTGCGTCGCAACAATTACCAACGCGGTGGTTTTGCCTCTAATCTGATGCCTTATCAAGCACAAGCCTGGATCTTCCAGGCTTCGTGCTATCAGACGCTTCAAAGTTTGGCATGGCGGTCTTTTTTCACTGGATACCTGATATTCGATGCGCAGTCCCAATTGGTTGTTTCTCGTCTTGCTCCTGTTGCTGGCCGGCCTGCAGTACCGCCTGTGGGTGGGCAATGGCAGCCTGGCGCAAGTGGCCGAGCTGAATCAGCAGATTGCCGACCAGCACGCCGAAAACGAGGCATTGCTGGAGCGCAATCGGGTGATGGACGCCGAAGTGATGGAACTGAAGAAAGGCATGGAGACCGTCGAAGAGCGGGCTCGCCATGAATTGGGCATGGTCAAGGAGGGCGAAACCCTCTACCAGTTGGCCCAATGAGCATTCGTCCACCGGCCTTCTGGGCCGTGATTCCTGCCGCGGGCGTTGGTGCTCGCATGGCCGCGGACCGACCCAAGCAATACCTTCAACTGGGCGCACGCACAATTCTTGAACACAGCCTCGGCTGTTTCCTCGATCATCCGACCGTCAAGGGCGTGGTGGTCAGCATTGCTCACGACGATCCCTATTGGCCGACCCTGGCCTGCGCCAGCGATCCCCGTATCCAGCGGGTGGACGGCGGCGAGCAGCGTTCGGATTCGGTCCTCAATGCATTGCTGCACTTACATGAACAGGGCGCCGACGATTTCGATTGGGTGTTGGTTCACGACGCTGCGCGTCCCAATCTTGCCCGGGTCGACCTGGATACGTTGCTCCATGAGCTGGCGAACGATCCGGTCGGTGGCCTGCTGGCCGTCCCGGCTCGCGACACCCTCAAGCGCGCCGACAAGCATGGCCGCGTGCTGGAGACCGTCGATCGCAGCGTGATCTGGCAAGCCTATACACCGCAGATGTTCCGTCTTGGCGCCTTGCACCGGGCCCTGGCCGACAGCCTGGTGGCCGATGCCGTGATAACCGATGAAGCGTCCGCCATGGAGTGGGCGGGGCAAGCGCCTCGGCTGATTGAGGGGCGGGCGGATAACATCAAGGTCACCCGGCCGGAAGACCTTGAGTGGTTGCGCCAGCGGTGGGCGAATCGGCGTTAAGCGAGCAATGGAGGCGTCTTCAGGATCGCCATCGCGAGCAGGCTCGCTCCCACAAGGGATGTTGTCTGTACGCAAAGTTTGTATCCGCTGAAGATCCACTGTGGGAGCGAGCCTGCTCGCGATAGCAATCGATCAGGCAATATAAAACCAGCGTTACCCCCGATACTCCGGCCGCTCAGCCAACCCTTCCTTCAAGTAATCCACCAACTTGCGCACCTTCGGCGACAGATGTCGCTGCTGCGGATAAAGCGCCCACACCGCCGTGTTTGGGGGCTGATGGGCTTCCAGCAACGAAATCAACGCACCGCTGTGCAGATGCTCCAGCACATAATAATCCGGCAACTGGCACAACCCCACGCCTTGCAACGCAGCGTCCAGCACCGCTTGCCCGCTGTTGCAGCGCCAGTTTCCCTGCACCCGCTGGGAAAATTCCCGGCCGTTCTGCTCCAGTTGCCAGATGTCGGAGCTGCCGATCAGGCAGTTGTGGCGGCTCAGTTCCGACAAGCTATGGGGCCGACCATAACGTTCCAGGTAGGACGGCGAAGCGCAAAGGTACATCCGCCGCGGTGCCAGGCGCGTGGCTACCAGCCGTGAGTCCTGCAAGCGGCCGAGGCGAATCGCCAGGTCCAGGCCTTCATGCACCAGGTCCAGCGCGCGATTGCTCAGCTCGATGTCCACCCGTAACTGTGGATAGATCCCCATGAACCGCGTCACCAATGGCACGATGAACCGTTCACCGTAGGCAACGGCACAGGTCAGGCGCAGCATGCCCTTGGGTTCGCTGGCAAGATCACCGACGGCCCGCAATGCTTCCTCGCGCCCATCCTGCAAGCGCTGGCAATGCTGCAAGAAGGTCTGCCCGGCTTCGGTCAGCGTTACCCGACGGGTGCTTCGATAAAGCAAGCGTGTCTGCAGGCGCTCCTCAAGCCGTACGATTTGTCGACTGATATGGGAAGACGACACACCGAGACGTTCGGCTGCGGCGGTGAACTGGCTGCATTCGGCCACAGCCACGAACTCATCGATGCCTTCCCAGCGGTTGTCTGACATGGCTGATTATCCCTATATGGCAATAATGTTTTGCTTTCGGCTGGATTATTCAGTTTCCGGCATAGGATTACACTCCCTGTCTCGTTTTATTTTGCTGGAGTATCCGGATGATCAAGTCACGCGCTGCCGTTGCCTTCGAGGCCAAGAAACCCCTGGAAATCGTTGAAGTCGACGTGGCCATGCCCAAGGCGGGCGAAGTGCTGTTGCGCGTGGTGGCTTCGGGCGTTTGTCACACCGATGCCTACACGCTGTCCGGCGCTGACCCGGAAGGGATCTTCCCCTCGATTCTTGGCCATGAAGGCGGCGCCATTGTCGAAGCCATCGGCGAGGGTGTGACATCGGTGGCGGTGGGTGACCATGTGATCCCGCTGTACACCCCGGAGTGCGGCCAGTGCAAATTCTGTAAGTCGGGCAAGACCAACCTCTGCCAGGCCATCCGCGCCACCCAGGGCAAAGGCCTGATGCCGGACGGTACTTCGCGCTTTTCCTACAAGGGCGAGTCGATTTTCCACTACATGGGTACGTCGACGTTCTCTGAATACACCGTGCTGCCGGAAATCTCCGTAGCGAAGATCCAGAAAGATGCGCCCCTGGAAAAGGTCTGCCTGCTGGGTTGCGGCGTTACCACCGGCATCGGCGCCGTGTTGAACACCGCCAAGGTCAAGCCGGGTGACACCGTGGCGATCTTCGGCCTGGGCGGTATCGGGCTTTCGGCCGTGATCGGTGCCGTGAAGGCCAAGGCCGCGCGCATCATCGCCATCGACATCAACCCGGCCAAGTTCGAAATCGCCAAGCAGCTGGGCGCCACCGATTGCGTCAACCCGAAAGATTTCGACCGTCCGATCCAGGAAGTCATTGTCGACATGACAGACGGCGGCGTGGACTTTTCCTTCGAGTGCATCGGCAATGTGCAGTTGATGCGTGCCGCCCTGGAATGCTGCCATAAAGGTTGGGGCGAATCGGTGATCATCGGCGTGGCCGGGGCCGGCCAGGAGATCGCCACCCGTCCGTTCCAACTGGTAACCGGACGCGTCTGGCGCGGTTCGGCGTTTGGCGGCGTGCGCGGTCGCAGCGAACTGCCGAGCTACGTGGACATGGCTGAAAAGGGCGAGATCCCGCTGGATACCTTCATCACTCACACCATGGGCCTGGAGGACATCAACAAGGCATTCGACTTGATGCATGAAGGCAAGAGCATCCGTACCGTTATTCATTTCTGAGGTCGGTCATGAGCCTGGAAAACATTTCCTGCCAGAAGAGCTTCGGCGGCTGGCACAAGCGTTACCGGCACCGTTCCGAAGTGCTGGGTTGCGACATGGTCTTCGCCGTGTATCTGCCGCCGCAAGCGGAGCAGGGCGGTAAGTTGCCGGTGTTGTATTGGTTGTCCGGTTTGACCTGCACGGACGAAAATTTCATGCAAAAGGCCGGTGCCCAGCGCATGGCCGCCGAGTTGGGCTTGATCATCGTCGCGCCGGACACCAGCCCCCGTGGCGCCGAAGTGCCCGGTGATCCGGACGGTGCGTGGGACTTCGGCCTGGGGGCAGGGTTCTATCTGAACGCCACGCAGGATCCTTGGGCGCGACACTATCGGATGCATGACTATGTCGTGCAGGAATTGCCGGCGTTGGTAGAAGCGCATTTCCCGGCTTCGGATAAGCGTGGCATCAGCGGTCATTCCATGGGCGGTCATGGCGCGCTGGTCTGCGCCTTGCGCAACCCCGGGCGTTACCGTTCGGTGTCGGCCTTTTCTCCGATCAACAATCCGATGGATTGCCCGTGGGGACAGAAAGCGTTCGCCCGCTACCTTGGGGAAGACCGTTCGAAATGGCGCGAATGGGATGCCTGCGCGTTGATCGCCGAAGCGGGAGAAAAGCTGCCGCTGTTGGTGGACCAGGGTGATCGCGATGATTTCCTCGCCAACCAGCTCAAGCCCGAAGCCTTGCAACAGGCGGCCAAGGCGGCCGATCACCCGTTGGAACTGCGGCTGCAACCCGGCTATGACCACAGCTACTTCTTCATTGCCAGCTTCATCGATGAACACTTGCAACATCATGCACGCGCCCTGAACGGCTAATGCAGGTAGAATCACGCCCTGACAAAAATCGGGGCGTTTTTTTTATGCGTATTGGCCACGGCTACGATGTTCACCGTTTTGCTGAAGGCGACTTCATTACTCTGGGCGGCGTGCGGATCGCACACGGCTTCGGGCTGCTTGCGCATTCTGATGGTGACGTGTTGCTGCACGCCTTGAGCGATGCCTTGCTCGGCGCTGCCGCCCTGGGCGATATCGGCAAGCATTTCCCTGACACCGACCCGCGATTCAAGGGCGCCGACAGCCGTGTGCTGCTACGTCACGTGGTTTCCTTGATCCATGCCAAAGGCTGGAAAGTGGGCAACGTCGACAACACCATCGTTGCCCAGGCGCCAAAGATGGCGCCGCACATCGAAGCGATGCGCCAGCGGATTGCCGAAGATCTCCAGGTAGACCTGGACCAGGTGAACGTGAAGGCCACCACCACCGAGAAGCTGGGCTTCGTCGGTCGGGAAGAAGGCATAGCCGTCCATTCCGTTGCCTTGTTGTTGCGCTCATGACCGAACTTGAACTACTGGGGCCACGGGCCTATGGCGAGTCGTTGGGCAGCGCGGTACTGAAAGCCACGGCGGAGGATTTCCAGGTCGATGAAGTGCTCGACATTCCGTTGACCGGCGATGGAGAGCACTTGTGGATCTGGGTGGAAAAACGCGGTTTGAACACCGAGGAGGCTGCCCGGCGTATCGCCAAGGCCGCCGGCGTGCCGCTGCGCACGGTCAGCTACGCCGGACTCAAGGATCGCCAGGCACTGACTCGTCAGTGGTTCAGCGTGCAATTGCCAGGCAAGGCCGACCCGGACCTGTCGGCGGCCGAAAACGACACCCTGAAAATCCTCAAGACCGCCCGCCACAGGCGCAAGCTGCAGCGCGGTGCGCACTCGGCCAACGGTTTTACCTTGCGCCTGACCCAGTTCACAGGCGACAAAGCGGCGATCGAGGCACGCCTGCAACAAATTGTTCGCCAGGGCATCCCTAACTATTTCGGCGCCCAGCGCTTCGGCCACGAAGGTGGCAATGTTGTCGATGCTCGTGCATGGGCGGCGCGCAAAGCCTTGCCGGAACAGCGCAACGTGCGTTCACGCCTGCTGTCGACGGCCCGCAGTTTTCTCTTCAACAAAGTGCTGGCGGCCAGAGTGGCCGACGGTACCTGGCAACACGCCCAGGTGGGCGATCTGCTGGCTTTCACCGACAGCCGCAGTTTTTTCCCGGCCGGGGAGGCTGAATGCAGCGATCCGCGCCTGGCGATTCTCGATCTGCACCCGACCGGTCCCCAATGGGGCGAAGGCCCTTCACCCGCCGCTGGCGTGGTCTTTGAATTAGAGCAGGCCGTCGCCCAGAGCGAGGCGGACCTGCGCGACTGGTTGATAAACGCGGGGATGAGTCACGAACGTCGCATCCTGCGGCTGCCCATTGGCGGGCTGTCGTGGCATTATCCCTCGCTGGACATTCTGCAATTGGAATTCGTCCTGCCGGCCGGATGTTTCGCCACTGTCTTGGTGCGCGAACTCGTCGATCTGGTGCCTGCAGGGCAGACGGACAACCCATGCGTATTCTGATTTCTAACGACGACGGGGTGACAGCACCCGGTCTTGCCGCGCTTTATGCTGCGCTGGCGGATTTTGCCGAGTGCGTGGTGATCGCCCCGGACCAGGACAAAAGCGGCGCCAGCAGTTCGCTGACGATCGATCGTCCGTTGCATCCTTGCTACCTGGACAATGGTTTCATCAGCCTCAACGGTACGCCGACCGATTGCGTGCACCTGGGCCTGAATGGCCTGTTGGAGCGCGAGCCGGACATGGTGGTCTCAGGTATTAACCTGGGGGCAAACCTGGGGGACGATGTGCTGTATTCGGGTACGGTTGCCGCGGCCCTGGAAGGTCGTTTCCTGAACCACACCTCATTTGCCTTTTCGTTTGTTTCACGGCAGGTCGACAACTTGCCTACCGCCGCCTACTTCGCCCGCAAGCTGGTGGAGGCCCACGGCGAACTGGACCTGCCGCCGCGCACGGTGCTGAACGTGAACATCCCGAATTTGCCGCTAGACCATATCCGTGGCATCCAGCTCACTCGCCTGGGCCATCGTGCCCGCGCGGCCAAACCGATGCATGTCGTCGATCCGCGCGGCAAGGCCGGCTACTGGATCGCGGCCGCCGGCGACGCCGAAGATGGCGGGCCTGGCACGGACTTCCATGCGGTCATGCAGGGCTACGTCTCGATCACGCCGTTGCAGCTGGATCGAACCTTCAACGATGCCTTCAGGCATCTCGAAGGCTGGCTGGAGGGGCTGCACTGATGTCACGTGAACAAGACGATATGCTGCGCCGGGGAATTGGCATGACCTCCCAGCGCACCCGGGAACGGTTGATCCAGCGGCTTTACGAAGAAGGGCTGTCGAATGCCCAGGTGCTGGAGGTGATTCGTCGCACGCCGCGTCACCTGTTCGTCGATGAGGCGCTGGCCCATCGCGCCTATGAAGACACGGCGTTGCCGATCGGCCATAACCAGACCATTTCCCAGCCTTATATGGTGGCCCGCATGAGCGAGCTGCTGCTGGAGGCTGGGCCGCTGGACAAGGTGCTGGAGATCGGCACGGGTTCGGGCTATCAGACCGCCGTGTTGTCGCAGTTGGTGGAACGTGTGTTTTCCGTGGAGCGGATCAAGGTGCTGCAAGATCGCGCCAAGGAACGTCTCGTGGAATTGAATCTTCGCAACGTGGTATTTCGCTGGGGAGACGGTTGGGAAGGCTGGCCAGCGTTGGCGCCTTATAACGGCATTATTGTCACGGCGGTGGCCACAGACGTCCCCCAGGCCTTGTTGGATCAGCTTGCTCCGGGCGGACGACTGGTTATTCCGGTCGGTGCGGGTGAAGTCCAGCAGCTGATGTTGATTGTGCGCGAAGAGCACGGTTTTTCACGACACGTCCTCGGGGCGGTGCGTTTCGTACCGTTGCTCAACGGGCCGTTGGCCTGAGCATTTGTGATCGGATGCTGAATTCCAGGACACGGACTGTGTCTTACGGCAGCACCCGTTCGCCGGGCTTCGGTTTGCCAGATAACGTTAAACAGCGTCGAGCAAACGTGTGCGGGCGGCCATTGCGCTTCCTTTATAGACGCGCAATGTCGGCGAGCCATAGGGCAACATGTCTGCCTGGACAGGCAGTTTCGAATTTCTTCAGCCACCACAAAGGGAGCGGCGGGTGAGTCTCACAGTCATTGCGCAGCGTATGGGTATCACGAGCTTAAAGCGCCTGGTGACTGGCCTTCTCTTGGGTACCTTGCTGGTCGGTTGTTCCAGCACGCCTTCGGGTAACGTCCGAGTGGTCGATCGCAACAATGCGACACCGCAACGGCCAACGGTCACGACCGGCCAGTATGTAGTCCGGCGTGGCGATACGCTGTTTTCCATCGCTTTTCGCTACGGCTGGGACTACAAAGCCCTCGCGGCCCGGAACAACATTCCTGCGCCTTATACGATCCACCCAGGTCAGACAATTCGCTTTGACGGGCGCAGCGGTTCAACGCCTACGGCGGTCGTCACCCAGTCCGGTTCCACACCTTCTTCCTCTAGCAAAACCACGGTTATCCGTCGTCCGGCGGGTCCCGCGCCGGCGGCTGTACCGTCCGTCGCGAACAAGCCGGCCCCTGCTCCGATGCCTCCTGCAGGCCCCGCCCCGACTGGCTGGGGATGGCCTTCTAATGGCGTTCTCATTGGAAAATTCTCTTCAAACGGTAGTTTGAATAAAGGAATTGATATCGCCGGGGATTTGGGACAGCCTGTTTTAGCCGCGTCTGATGGCATGGTTGTGTACGCCGGGAGTGGTTTGAGGGGCTACGGCGAACTCGTGATCATCAAACACAGCGATACCTACGTCAGTGCCTACGGTCACAACCGCAGGCTGTTGGTTCGGGAGGGGCAGCAGGTCAAGGTCGGACAGGCAATTGCCGAGATGGGATCAACGGGTACAGACCGGGTGAAGCTGCATTTTGAGATTCGCCGACAAGGTAAACCTGTAGATCCGCTGCAATTCCTGCCACGTCGTTGATTCGGTTGTCAGCCTGTTCCGTCACGTAGAGGGAACAGGCTCCAGCGTTGCCAAGGATAAAGGCGTCGCTCGAGCTTGAGGTCGAACTCACCAAAGGACTATAACAATGGCTCTCAGTAAAGAAGTGCCGGAGTTTGACATCGACGATGAGGTTCTCCTTATGGAGACCGGCATCGCTATGGATTCGATGTCGAATGATGAAGGGGCGACTCCACCTTCCGTTCGTGCCAAATCCAAACACTCCGCTTCACTTAAACAACATAAGTACATCGACTACACCCGGGCGCTGGACGCCACTCAGCTGTACCTCAACGAAATCGGTTTCTCGCCGCTGCTCTCCCCCGAGGAAGAAGTTCATTTTGCGCGCCTGTCGCAACGTGGCGACCCGGCCGGTCGAAAACGCATGATTGAAAGCAACCTGCGCCTGGTGGTGAAAATCGCCCGACGTTATGTCAATCGTGGGCTTTCGCTGCTGGACCTGATCGAAGAGGGAAACCTGGGGCTGATTCGCGCTGTCGAGAAATTCGACCCCGAGCGCGGCTTCCGTTTCTCGACCTACGCGACCTGGTGGATCCGCCAGACCATCGAACGGGCGATCATGAACCAGACCCGGACCATTCGGCTGCCGATCCATGTGGTCAAGGAGTTGAATGTCTATCTGCGGGCTGCCCGTGAACTGACCCAGAAGCTGGACCACGAACCTTCACCTGAAGAAATCGCCAACCTGCTGGAAAAACCTGTGGGTGAGGTCAAGCGCATGCTTGGGCTCAATGAGCGGGTTTCGTCGGTGGACGTTTCCCTGGGGCCGGACTCTGACAAGACGCTGCTCGATACCCTGACCGATGACCGTCCCACCGATCCATGCGAGTTGCTCCAGGATGACGATTTGTCCCAGAGCATCGACCAGTGGCTCTCGGAGCTTACGGACAAGCAACGGGAAGTGGTGATTCGCCGCTTCGGCTTGCGCGGCCATGAAAGCAGCACGCTGGAAGATGTCGGCCTGGAGATTGGTTTGACTCGGGAGCGGGTGAGGCAGATCCAGGTCGAAGGCCTCAAGCGCCTCCGGGAGATCTTGGAGAAAAATGGCCTGTCGAGCGAATCGTTGTTTCAATAACACTCACCAAGCGCAGCAGAGAAAGCCCCGACTGGTTCGGGGCTTTTGCGTTTCTGGGCCATTTGATTTTCCAGTCCTACCCATTTTGTAGTTTCAGTTTGTAAGCCTTTGCCTACTGTTACGTAAGCGTTCGGTTTTCCTTCAATGGGACAGATGACTAACGAATGCGGTGAAAAATAGTTAACTAGTTGTTTTTAAACAAGATAAGTTTCTGTGAACGGACTGTTACAGAGGGCAGGAAGACGCCTGCGGGCCATTGCACGGAAATGGGAAAACACTAATATCAGTCCTGTGTCGACGGACAGACACACCTGTCAAGGATGATGGGAAGGAAAGGATATCGCAGGATGCGATTCATCAGGACGATGAATAGGATTAAAGGGATTAGGGAAAAAATGTGGGCGGGTCAAACCGCCCCTTTTTTTTGCCTGCGATTTTGTTTCAACCAGCAAAAAGGCCCGCAAGGGGCCTTTGGTGACGCGGGAAAGATCAGCGCTCGAGGTCTGCGATCTTGCCTGGCTTGCCATCCCACTCTTCAGCGTCCGGCAAGGCGTCTTTCCTTTCGGTGATGTTCGGCCAGATGTCCGCCAATTCAGCGTTCAGCTCGATGAAGTTCTCCATGCCAGCTGGCACTTCGTCTTCCGAGAAAATGGCATTCGCCGGGCATTCCGGTTCACACAGGGCGCAGTCGATGCACTCGTCCGGGTGAATGACCAGGAAATTCGGGCCTTCGTAAAAGCAGTCCACCGGACACACTTCTACGCAGTCGGTGTACTTGCACTTGATGCAGTTGTCGGTGACGACGAAGGTCATTTCTAATTCTCTCCTCAGGCGGCTGCGGCGAAGCCCCTTCACGGTAGGGGTCGCGGGGTTCGGGAGCGATAGTCTGCAAACCCAGGCTAATAGGCAGCAGCATCCCAAACCGCGCGAGATTCTAACAGCTTGAAAGCCTGTGCGTTAGATCCGTGTCTTCAATGTATAAAGCAATTCGAGTGCACGGCGTGGCGTCAGGTCGTCCAGGTCAACCTTGGCCAGTTCATCCAGCACCGGATGGGGCAGGCTGGCGAACAGGTCGCTTTGCTGCGGCGCGGCCGGTTTGCCTTTGGTCGGGCGGGGTACTTCGTGGGGCAGGCTGGTGGTTTCCAGGCGGCTCAGGTGCTCGCGGGCGCGGGTGATGACATCGCTCGGCACGCCGGCCAGCTGCGCCACCGCCAACCCGTAGCTCTGGCTGGCTGGGCCGGGCAACACGTGATGCAGGAAGACGATGCGTTCGTTGTGCTCGGTGGCGTTGAGGTGGACGTTTGCTACCAGCGGTTGGCTTTCCGGCAGTACGGTCAATTCGAAGTAGTGCGTGGCGAACAGCGTGTAGGCGCGCAGTTGAGCCAGGCGTTCAGCGGCAGCCCAGGCCAGGGACAGGCCGTCGAAGGTGCTGGTGCCCCGGCCGACTTCGTCCATCAGCACCAGGCTGCGTTCGGTGGCGTTGTGCAGGATGTTAGCGGTTTCGCTCATTTCCACCATGAACGTCGAACGCCCACCCGCCAGGTCATCGCTGGAGCCGATCCGGGTGAAGATGCGGTCCACCAGGGAAAGTTCGCAGCTGGCCGCCGGCACGAAGCTGCCGATGTGGGCCAGCAGCACGATCAATGCCGTCTGGCGCATGTAGGTGGACTTACCGCCCATGTTCGGGCCGGTGATCACCAGCATGCGGGTATTGTCGTCCAGGCTCAGGTCGTTGGCCACGAACGGCGTGGTCAGTACTTGCTCGACCACCGGGTGACGACCCTGGCTGATGCGCATGCACGGTTCGCTGACGAAGCGCGGGCAGTTCAGGTCCAGGTTCAACGCGCGTTCGGCCAGGTTGCTCAACACGTCCAGTTCAGCCAGGGCGGCGGCGGTGTCCTGCAGCGGCGGGAGCTGGCTGATCAAGTCTTCGAGCAGGGCTTCGTAGAGCATTTTTTCCCGGGCGAGGGCGCGGCTCTTGGCCGACAGCGCCTTGTCTTCGAACGCCTTGAGCTCCGGAGTGATGAAACGCTCGGCGCCCTTGAGGGTCTGGCGGCGAATGTAATCGGCCGGGGCTTGCTCGGCCTGCTTGCTCGGCAGTTCGATGAAGTAGCCGTGGATGCGGTTGTAGCCGACCTTGAGGTTGGCGAGGCCCGTACGGGCTTTTTCCCGGGCTTCGAGGTCGATCAGGAACTGGCCGGCGTTCTCGCTCAGCGATTGCAGTTCGTCGAGCTCGGCGTCGTAGCCGGTTTTCAGCACGCCACCGTCACGGATCACCGCCGGCGGATTGTCGATAATTGCTTTTTCCAACAGCGCGGCCAGTTCCGGGTAGGTGCTGGTGGTGCGCGCCAGTTGTTGCAGGTGCGGTGCTTCGAGGTCGGTCATCGCCACTTGCAGTTCCGGCAGCGCGCCGAGGGCGTCGCGCAGGCGCGCCAAGTCGCGGGGACGGGCATTGCGCAGGCCAATGCGAGCGAGGATCCGCTCGATGTCGCCGATTTCCTTGAGCTGCGGTTGCAACTGCTCGAAGCGATAACGGTCCAGCAGGCAAGTAATGGAAGACTGGCGCGCTGTCAGTACCGTCAGGTCCCGCAGCGGACGGTTCAACCAGCGGGTCAGCAGGCGGCTGCCCATGGCGGTCTGGCAGCGATCGACCACCGACTGCAAGGTGTTGTCGCGTCCGCCGGCCAGGTTGGTGTCCAGCTCCAGGTTGCGTCGACTCGCGCCGTCCAGCACCACGGTGTCATCCAGGCGTTCGTGACGCAGGCTGCGCAAGTGGGGCAGGGCGGTGCGCTGGGTTTCCTTGGCGTAGGCCAGCAGGCAACCGGCAGCGCCGATGGCCAGGGTCAGGTTTTCGCAACCAAAGCCCTTGAGGTCTTGCGTGGCGAACTGTTGGCAAAGACTTTTCAACGCCGAATCGCGCTCGAAGTCCCACGGTGCCCGACGACGTACGCCACGGCGTTTTTCCGCCGGCAGGTCTTTGGGCCAGTCGTCGGGAATCAACAGCTCCACCGGGTTGACCCGTTCCAGCTCCGCCAACAGATTTTCCCAGCCCTTGATTTCCAGCACCGAGAAATTGCCGCTGGTGATGTCCAGCACCGCCAGACCGAACAGGCGCTCGTCGCCCAGGACTGCAGCAATCAGATTGTCCCGACGCTCGTCCAGCAAGGCTTCGTCACTGACCGTGCCGGGCGTGATGATCCGCACGACCTGGCGTTCCACCGGCCCTTTGCTGGTGGCCGGGTCGCCGACTTGCTCGCAAATCACCACGGACTCGCCGAGTTTGACCAGCTTCGCCAGATAACCTTCCGCTGCGTGGTAAGGAATCCCACACATCGGAATCGCCATGCCCGCCGATTGCCCACGCGCCGTCAGGGTGATGTCCAGCAGCTTGGCGGCTTTCTTCGCATCTTCGTAGAAGATCTCGTAGAAGTCGCCCATGCGGTAGAACATCAGCTGATCGGGGTGCTGGTTCTTCAGGCGCCAGTACTGCTGCATCATCGGCGTGTGGGAGGACAGGTCGTTCACGGCTGTATTCATTGGGGTCAGGCAAAGCTCGTTGAAAGGTGTAGGCAAAAGGAGGGGCATCGGCCCGGCTTTTCCGCGATGGGCGCAAGGTTAACATGGGCGGTCTGGTGCTACCCAGGGATGAGTGCTTCGATGTTGGTGAAGCTGGGCTTCTTCCTTCCGATATCGCTTCTAGATGCGGCGCGGAAATATGCCTGAGGTATGAAACCAGGCAACAAAAAGCCCGACACATGGTCGGGCTTCGTTCCAGTCTTGACATCAGGCTCGTTTCGCCTCGGCCTGCATCATGACTAGGGTTTGCTGCTTGGTAGCCTCCGTCAAAACCTCGCTATAAACACGCTTCTTTTGGTCCGATTTCGCGTTACGAATAAAATCGGCGAAGGTGCTCTTGGTTCCTTTGGACAAGCCAAGCTTGATCGAAATCATAGGTGCCCTCCTGATGGTGCTCCGAGCATGGCCTCTAGGTCCGCCCGCGTGTGTTGCTCAGGGATATGGTAGTCAATCTTATCGACACCAGCCTTGTAAAGTCGTCCCGAATTGTCGATATGTTTGAGCAACAGATCTACATGGACATCACCTTGATACTCTAGCTTAAGCGCGTTCACGACGTCACGTGCTGCGAAGTATTGCTGGATGAAATGCTCTTTGTGAATCCTCCTACCCTCGGCCGCCTCACGAGCGTTGACAAACCCCCAGGCAAGCACAGGTGATTGATAGACATACAAAATTTGTATGAATCAGCCTTTTTTCAATGAGCGGTCGACGTTCCGTCTTGCAACATCTATGTTGGAAAACGTCCCGTCAAGGATAAACGATTGCCTTTGATCCAATGCGAAATCGAGGATTTTGTCGACCAGAATCGAAACCCCACCCTGAAAAAGCCACGAATTTGTTCCCGTATAAGCTGGAAACTCACTTCGCAGCTCATCAGCATCTATCCGTAGAATGGCGGTATCCGCAAAGAGATTCACCAAAGCTATTGAGGCCTCGGTTTTACCTGCGCCAGGGGAACCCGCCATGAAAACTGATACCGGCGCTTCTTCTGGTGGATAAAGCTCCTTATCTGTAAGTCGTTTTGCGATTGCTTTTTTATTGGATCGAGCGAAGCGCAATGCGTCTTCATAAACGGTTCGATCTGCTAAAGCCACTTCCTGATTGCGAGTGTTGGCATCCTCCGTCATTAATCTAATCCTTTTTAATATTCCTGTGTTTGACCCGGACTCAAGCGACCTATTGGTGTCCAGTGCTGTCCATGATGGAAATCGGTGAAGCGGTGGCGAGGGAGCCTGCTTCTGCTTGAGTGCGGAGTGCACACAAAAAAGGAGGGCTCCCAAGCCCAGCGGAGCGAACTCCCCCAACAAGCTCTTCGTTTTCTTAAGTGAACACTATGGCTATACATACGGCCATTTATGTTTCTGCTTAATGGGACCTGTTTACCTCACCTCAACCACATCCAACGCCCGGTTCGCCAGCAACTGGCTCAGCTCTATCATCTGTTGAACCCCCAGCAGGATATTCCGCCGCGAGCCCTTCAGGTCGAATGCCAGGTCGCTGACCATGGCGTTGGCCGAGGCCAGGGTTTCGCTGAGGTTGGCGAGCAGGCATTCGGCGTCGACGTTGGGGGCGATGATGAAAAGGGTGTCGGGTGTGTCAGCGGTTTCTTTGTCGGTTTTCGGCTTGAGGTAATAGTCCAGGGCGCGGGTGGTCGCGCCGTCGAGTTTCTTGGCGTTGGCCGATTGGCTGCGGGAGATGTGATCGTCTGGGGGATTTGGAGTGTTCTTCGGCATTCTATTGGATCCTTGAAGTTGAGCCACCACTCACTCGCGACTAAACGAGGGGTGGCAGCTGTACGCAGGTTAGTCGACCGGGGATCCAAGGAACCGGCGCGCCCGAGGGCGCCCTGCGCACAGCCACCATTGAGTACAGGAATAGAAGGACCTGACTGAATGGAGCAATGAGCACCTTGGAATACCGAGCGACTAAACCCGATCACTGATGAGCAGTGACGAGATCAAAAGTACCGATGGGATCCAAGGCGCACAAGCCGGCGGATTCTGGCGTATTTGTAGGCAGAGGCGCAAGGAAACGTAGCCTTGCGTCGCACATTTGAAGGACGCCTTTGAAGCCTTTTCCCAAGGGCTTGTAGGAAGAATTCCGTGGCGAGGGAGCTTGCTCCCGCTGGGCTGCGCAGCAGACCCTTCTTGTGAGCGCTTCGCACTCAAGCGGGAGCAAGCTCCCTCGCCACAAGAAATGCGCGACGCTGGAATTGCATATTTATGCAAATCAGCATTTGTCTTCCGCCAAAAGAACAAGCATTATGCGCGTTATGCAAAAACGCAACGTTTCTACTGTATTAAGAGTATTGCTCGATCAGCACGGGATCTCCCCCACGGAGCTTCACCGGCGTACCGGCGTGCCTCAGTCCACCCTCTCGCGGATCCTCAGCGGCAAGATCGTCGACCCTTCGGATAAACACATCTCGAAGATCGCCGAATATTTTTCCGTGAGCACCGACCAGTTGCGCGGGCGCGCGGACGTTGTGCCCGCCGGCAATGCCCGCCGCGACGAGCCGCATTCCGAACTCAAGGACATAAGCCTGTGGGACGATGACACACCCGTCGAGGAAGACGAGGTGTCCGTTCCTTTTCTGCGTGAGGTTGAATTGGCTGCTGGATCAGGAAGATTCGTCATCGAGGAAAGCGAGCGCTCCAGCCTGCGCTTCGGCAAGCGCAGCCTGCGCCACAACGGCGTGCAGTTCGACCAGGCCAAGTGTGTGACGGTACGCGGCAACAGCATGTTGCCGGTGCTGCGTGACGGCGCCACGGTTGGGGTGAACGCGGGCAAATGCGGGATCGGCGATATTGTCGACGGTGACCTCTACGCCATCAACCACAACGGCCAACTGCGGGTGAAACAGCTATACCGCTTGCCCACTGGCATTCGTCTGCGCAGCTTCAACCGCGATGAACATCCGGATGAGGACTACACGTTCCAGGAAATGCAGGACGAGCAGATCGTCATCCTCGGTCACGTCTTCTGGTGGGGTATGTACGCCCGTTAACCCCTCCGCTGTCAGATAAAACCCGCCGCCGCGCGGGTTTTTTTTCGCCTCCTGAAAACTGGCAACCCTCAGTGTTTCTGCGGGATTCATGCGTTCATGCATTTGCCATGCATAAATAAATGCATTTACGCATTGACTGTATATGCATCCATGCATATTCTGTGTCCAAGCCGCTCGACAAAGCGGCTGGCAACAAAGCTCTTTAGTTCCACCAACAGGCAGCGATGAACCGGCCTTAACGGTTCAGAGGGTTGGCAACTGGCCCGGGTGTGCAGCGTAAAGCACCAGAAGCAGTTATCCGGCGGGCAGGGACCGCGGCCGGAAAAACAATTTGAATGGATCCGTACCGCGCCAGTCGCGCCGAAAGATCAAGCGCATTACTGAAAAGCCTGGGTAACCGGGCTTTTTGGAATGCCTGTGCCGCGAGGCACTTCAAACCGCCGCCAATGGGAGGGCTTTCGATGCTGAAGGATTTCAGATGCGGTCACTGTAAAAAACTTCTGGCCCGGATGGGCGAGAACACCGAACTCCAGATCAAGTGTTCCCGATGCGGGACGTTGAATCATGTGAAGGCCGTTGAGCTTCGAGTGAACGCCAGCGAGCGAACAGCGTGCGGGATAGTCCCTGCATGCCGTACCCAATGACAGTCCTTCGCGAACAATCATTCGACTCAATAGGTATCACCATGAACTCTATTAAAAAAACCATTGCTCCATTCCTGCTGGCCTTCACGCTATTCAGCGCAACGGGCAACGCCACGGCGGCCAATCTTTTGGTCAACGGCAGCTTTGAACAGCCGGGCTGCGCTGACAGTTGTGTGTTGAATAGGACGGGACAGGCCGATTTCATCACCGGTTGGACAACCTTCCTGTCTGGGGCGGAGTACTTCAATGTCGCCGCTTCGATCCGTGGTTCCGTAGCGCCGGCAGGTGTGGTGATTGTCGATTTGGCTAACAGCGTTTATAGCAACGGAGGTGGGATTCAACAGAACTTCGCCACGGTGGCCGGTGCTAAATATCGCTTGACCTTCAGCGCAGGTAATTCGGTTTACGCCAATCGCTCTGGGGAAGGTGTTATCCAAGTGAAAGTCGCCGGGCAAACCGCAACATTCAATACGCCAGTAGCCCGAGGCAGTGTGGTCGAATGGGCCACCATGACCTTGGATTTTACGGCGGTCACCACTCAAACAACCCTGGCCTTCTCCAACGAACAGAATCCTTACGTCAACTTCGCTTTCATCGACAACGTCATCGTTGAGCGACTGTAGAACGTCGCCTGTCTCCAAACGCTCATTACTCACCCCCAGGAAGCCTGACATGACAAACGAGCAACAAGCGTTGCTGGACATGCCGATCTGGCTGGTCATCGTGCTCGCCCTGGTGGGCGGGGTGTCCGGCGAGATGTGGCGCGCCGACAAGGAGGGAGCCCGTGGCTGGCCGTTGCTGCGCCGCGTGGTTCTGCGCTCCGGTGCCTGCGTGGTCTGCGGCGTATCGGCAACGATGCTTTTGTACGCCCTCGGGATGTCGATCTGGAGCGCTTGTGCCCTGGGTTGCCTGACCGCCATGGCCGGTGCCGATGTGGCGATCGGTCTCTATGAACGCTGGGTCGCCAAGCGGATTGGCGTCTGCGAAGTGCCACCGCGGGACATTCCTCCCGACCAGCCGTGAATCGTCCTCGCTGATCCAAAATAAAGGAGGCGATCAATGCCCGTCCTTATCGAAAAACCGTCGCAGCTGTTCTTCGCCATTGCCCAGACGCTGCGCGCCACTTATCCCGCCTTGAAGATCGGCAGCCCCCAAGAATTCGACGGCACCGACGACCAACCTTGGGTGCTGATCGCCATTGAGCGCGATGCGTCCGGCCTTCGCGCCAACGACGGGCGTATCGCCCATGTGCTGACGGTGTCTTTGCAGGTGGTCATGGCCGTTCCGGGATGGGACGCCTGCGATTTGGCCGCAGAGCTGAAGCAATTGGTCATGGATAACCGCTGGGGGCTGTCCGGTGATCAATGCGACCTGCCGACGGAGCTCGATGGCCTCCCGTCTACATTCATCCATCCGGCGCGGCAATACACCGCCTGGACCCTTTCTTTCAGCCAGGCCCTGTACCTGGGGCCAACGCTGCTGGATGACCCGTTGGGCATTCCGAAATTCGCGCGAACCTGGGAAGTCTCGAGCATCGACGACCCAGATCAATACACAGCACTCGAGGGTTGAACCATGTTTGATGCGCTGTTGCGGATGCATCTGGGGCCGATCATCGAGCGTCTGGCGCAAATGGAAACCGAGCTCGAAGACCTGCATCGGCGTGCGGAAAGTTTCTGTCGCATCGGTGTGTGTCAGGAAGTCGATGCCGCCACCAATACCTGCAAGGTCAGCCATGGCGGGCTGCTGACACCGGCGATCCGCTTCTTCAACCCGAGCGCCGGCGCCCAGAGCGAGTCGCGGATTCCGTCCGTGGGCGAGCAGTGCCTGTTGCTCAACCATGGCGGCGGCGACGGCGGTGGCCAAGCGGTGGCGCTGTTCGGCCTTAACGGTGGTCAGTTTCCGCCCGTCTCGACCCAGGCTTCGCTGACGCGTCGCCTCTATCAGGACGGCGCGGAAAACGGCTACGACCACGCCAGCCATGTCCTGCATTGGAACAACGGTCCGGCGGCATTCAGCGGTTCCCGCGAATCCCTCCGGTTGAACATTGGCCCATCCAGTTTGGTGATGACGCCGCAAACCATCGAGTTGCAACTGGGCGCTGTTGGCATTCGCCTCGACGCGTCGGGTGTGCACCTGAGCGGCCCGGTGGTGGATCACCAGGGACGCGTCATCAGTACCGCATAAGAGATTTCCCCATGATTGGAATCGATCGAAATACCGGCGCCACGGTCGACGACTGGCTGCAGTTCGTGCAGCGCGCTACCCGTGCCTTGACCACGCCGTTGGGCACTCGTCAGAAGCGTCCGTTGTATGGCTGCGCACTCACGCAGTTACTGGGGCAGAACCTCGGTGACGACCTGCTGATCCTCGCCCAGAGCCATGCGGCCCAAGCGTTCTACAACCCGCACAACGGTATCGATGATTTCGAGCCGCAGGTCATCGTTGCCAGCCGGCACGGTGCGGGATTGCTGCTGCGTTTCGCCGGCACCTGGAGAAACCGCAAACAGACTTTCGAGGTGGTGGCATGAGCATGTTGATACCCGGCCAGAACCAACTGGCCGAACCGGCCATCGTCACCGTCGAGGCATTCGAGGATCTGCTCGCAGAATTCAAGACCTTCGTGGTGGAGTATGTCGCGGCACGCTCTCCCGCAAGCGCCGCAAAACTGGTGGACAGCCTCGAAAACGAAAGCGAACTGCTGACCCTGGCCCTCGAGGCGTTCTGTGTCCGGCTGCAAACCCACGAGCGCAAATACAACGCCCGCATCAAGCAGATGCTGGCGTGGTGGGCCACCGGCACCAACCTCGATGCTCGCCTCGCGGACATGGGTCTTGAACGCCAGTTGCTCGACCCGGGCGATCCGGCGGCATTCCCGCCCGTTCCCCCGGTCTACGAGAGCGATGACGATGCGCGGCTGCGCTACTACCTGGCGCCCCATGCCCCGGCGGCTGGCTCGCGCATGCAATATCGACGGGAAATTTTCACCCTGGGGCAACGCCCCGTCGTGAAGGTTGAAAGCGCTTCGGCGGGTGTGGTGACGGTCACGTACACCTTCGACCCGGACAGCTACGCCGCCCAGATCAAGGACGGCAACGGACGCCGCACCGCGCCCGGCGAAGTCACGGTCACGGTGCTGTCCCGCGACGGCGATGGAACGCCATCCGAAGGGCTGCTCGACGGTGTTCGCGAGCACTTCGCCCGACCGGATGTACGACCGGAAACGGACCGGGTCATCGTCCAACCCGCGCAGATCGAGAGCTACAAGATCCGCGTCGTGGCGAAGATCAATCCCGGCCCTGACTCGGGCCTGACCCAGGTTGCTGCACAGCGGCAACTGCAGGAATACGCCGAGGCCTGCCATCGCCTGGAAGGTCGGGTGGACCCGAGCTGGATTGACTACACGCTGCACAGCGCCGGCGCGGTTCAACTGCAGATTCTCGAACCGCTTGTGCCGATCGTGACGACGGCTTTCCAGGCGCCGTACTGCACGGGCGTCGAGGTCGAGGTGGATACGTTATGAGCGACGACACATCTCGACCGAGCCTGCTGCCGGTCAACAGTTCACCGCTGGAGCGGGCGCTGGATCTTGGGTTTGCCCAATTGCTGGAACGCATCGATCCGCCGTTTCCCGAGTTGATGAACCCGGCGGCCACGCCTTTGGCGTTCCTGCCGTATTTGGGGGCGGATCGTGGGGTCAGTGAATGGGACACAGGAGCCGACGACCTGGAAAAGCGCTTGACCGTTTCGTTGTCCTGGCAGATCCAGCGTCAGGCTGGTACGCGTCGAGCCCTGAGTCATGCCGTCGAGTCCATGGGGTTTATACCCCATGTTGTCGCCTGGTATGAGCAGCAACCTCCTACACATCCCTACACCTTTGATGTGCAAGCGATCATCGGCCAGAGCTGGTCCAGCGGCGACCACAATCGCTTGATACGGCGCATCAATGCCGCCAAGAGCGAGCGCGACCAGGCCACTATCACGCTTGTACATCAAACGAGGGGCAGTCTGGCGCTCGCGTCAGCTCCCCATGGAGCATTGAGCGAAGCAGAGCTGTTTCTGTGGGGGGCGCTGCCAGCACTTGATCTTGATGCACGACTTATCAGCACCAGCTTTTTCCAACCCTACACCATTAACGATTACGACCTCAGGGCGCAGCCATGACAGAAGACATTACGCGCTTGGTTCGTTTCACTTCCGCCGGCCTGGCCGAAGTGCTGCAGGCAAAGAACCAAGGCTTGAAAGGTGAGATCACTCACATTGGAGCTGGCACCGCCCGCTACGATCCCAACGGATCGGAAACGGCGCTTCGCAATGAGCGACAGCGTGTGCCAATCGTGGATTACGAAGGCCTGGATACAGGGCAGTTGCGAATGGCCGCTTTGTTTGAGGGGGCGGATGAATATGAGATTGGCGAGTTCGGTTTTTATCTTTCCACGGGCACGTTGTTGGCGGTGTATTCGGTGGCTGGGAAGCTGCTGACCTACAAAGCCGCTGCAGCGCGAGTCTTGCAAAAGTTCACGCTGGATATTTCACCATTGCCGGCGCAAAGCGTCACGGTGGTGGTCGGGTCCGACAACCTGAACATTCTATTGAGTGAAGAAATCGCCACGTTGGCTACCGCTAATATCGACAACATGGCGCGGCACGTTGGCCTGATATTTCGGGTAATGGCGCTCGAAGCCAAATAATCAAATAGCACAAGGAACCTGAATGTGAGTCTGGAAACCACTATCGCGTCGCTGGTATCAGCGGCCAACAATTTGACCTCGGTGGTCAATGGGAAAATCGGCAGTATCAACACGACCATGGCCACGGCGCTGACGCAGTTCAACGAATGGCGAAGTCAGAAGGATGTAGAAGGGGATCCAAGCGCGCTCGGTACGATTCGTCGCAATGTGCTGCAGGGCCATGTCTATGGGACTGGTGGTGTCTATGGCGCCACGGCTCAAGGTGATTTTGTATCGACGAACCTGGGTGCCAGCGCGAATGTCTATATGCATTTCAAAGTGCCGTTGAACATCAATGTTCACTCGGAGATGTTCTGGTTCAACATCAAGGGTTACAGCTACGGCACAGCAAAAATAATCGACGAAACGTTGGTGGGGTATTGCTATCAGCCCACTCGGGTTCTGCAAAACGCTTCGACTTTTGGAAACATGACCCCTTCTATCTATGTCGATACTAACGGCAATATCGTCATGCGAATTCTGATTCCAAACATTTATTACACCACCGTGCGCATTGACACCATGCGCGTGGGCAATGGTCGGTTGTTCAATCTTGGGGACTTGGTCACCAGGTTGTCGCTGGCCGAAACCGTTATTTTCAGCTAAGGAACGAACATGTCTGATCTGTCCAACATTGACATACCCGAAATTCCACTTGCCGTACCGTCGCCTGAAATCGAATGGGCCGCCATTCGCACACGCCGTAATCAACTGTTGCGAGACACGGATTTCACCCAATTACCAGACTTCCCCGCAACAGAAACCCAGCTCGCCGATATCAAGGCTTATCGCCAGGCCTTGCGAGACATCCCCGAAACGGATGTGGAGCCGTCCAGCCTGCTCTGGCCCGTGCTGCCAGATTTCATCAAGTAATCCACGACCGCGAGAGCGGTTTTTTTCGCCTGCACTAAGCCCCGCCATGGGGCTTTTGTGTTTTTCGCATCTGGAGAGACCGTAGATGCCCGTTCGTAAGCAATACACCGTGCTGCTGCCATTTCCTACCGGCGGTGGGCACTGGTCGAGCGTCGGCCAGACGTTGGATTTGTTGGATGTTCAGGCCAGCGCGTTGCGCAGTGCCGGTCGCCTCGAACTGACCAGCGTCCTGAATTCGCAGGAGCCGGCTTCTGACACGCAAGCCACCACAACCACCCCGGCCAAAAAGGCCACCACCAAAAAGGCTGAATAACCATGGCTGAGGTTTTGAACTTCGAGCACAACGGCATCACCGTCAATGCCACCGAATCTCCCGAGGCCATGGGTGGCCTGGGGGACAACGTCATCGGGCTGGTCGGCACCGCGCCGAATGCCAACCCGCTGATTCCGAAAAATACTCCGTTTCGCATCAACAGTTTTACCACCCAAGCCCAGCTCGACCCGAGCGGTGCCGAGGCCGGGACGTTGTTCCACGCGGTGTACCAGATCCTCAAAGTGGTCAAGGTGCCGGTGTATGTGGTCATCGTCGAAGAGGGCGCGACACTGGCCGACACGCAGAACAATGTAGTCGGCGGCATCGAGGCGCAGACCGGGCGCAAGTTGGGCCTGGCCGCGTTGAGTGGCGTGGCCGAAGACCTGACGATCATCGGCGCGCCGGGCTTCACCGGCACCAAGGCCGTGGCCGGCGAGTTCGCTTCGTTCGGCAAGCGCATCAAGGCCCGTGTGGTGCTGGATAGCAAGGACGCCTCGGTCGCTGATCAAGTGACCTACAGCCAGGAGTTGGGCGGCGCCGACCTCGGTTTCGACCGTTGCCTGGTGGTGCACAACATGCCGGCGGTGTACTCCAAGGCGGCGAAGAAAAACGTCTTCCTGGCCCCGTCGAGCCTGGCCATCGCCGCACTTGCCAAGGTCAAGCAGTGGGAGAGTCCGGGCAATCAGGTGACTTTCGCCGAGGACGTTTCCCGCACCGTCGAATACAACATCCTCGACACCTCCACCGAAGGCGATCTGCTCAACCGCTACGGCGTCAGCTACTACGCCCGCACCATCCTCGGCGGCTTCTCTTTGCTGGGCAACCGTTCCATCACCGGCAAGTTCATCAGCTACGTCGGCCTGGAAGACGCCATCAGCCGCAAGCTGGTGAAGGCCGGCCAGAAAGCCATGGCCAAGAACCTGACCAAGTCGTTCATGGACCAGGAGGTCAAGCGCATCAACGACTGGCTGCAAACCCTGGTGGCCGACGAAACCATTCCTGGCGGCAGCGTGTACCTGCACCCGGAACTGAACAGCGTCGAGAAGTACAAGAACGGCACCTGGTACGTAGTCATCGACTACGGCCGCTATGCGCCGAATGAACACATGATTTATCAACTCAATGCCCGCGATGAAATCATCGAGCAGTTTCTGGAGGACGTTCTCTAATGTTTACCAACCGCGTAAGACAGGCCATTGCGGCCACCCTGCAGGGCCTGCCGTTGTCGGCGACCGTGGAAGAATTCACGCCGCCGAAAATTGAATTCGAAATGGAAGAAATGCGCGGCGGACGCTTCATCGGCGAGGAAATGGCCAAGAGCGGCAAAGCGCTGACAGCCAAACTGGTGCTGCAAGGTGTCGGCCCGGAAATCATGCTGGCGCTGGGCGTGAGCGTCGGAGACGACATCCTGCTGAACGTGCGCGAGGCGGGCCAGGATCAGGACGGCAATACCTGGTTCACCTACCACACTGTGGGCGGCAAGTTGAAATCCCTCGACGAAGCCGCCCTGAAAATGAACGAGACGCCCACCACCACCCTGGAGCTGTCCTGCCGCACCTACAGCCGCCTGGAAAACGGCATCCCAGTGATCGACATCGACGTGCGCACCCAGAAGTTCGTGCTCAACGGCGTCGACATTCTTGGCGATGCGCGTCGTGCGGTGTTGCTGCCTTAAGCAGTTGCCAGCCGGCTAGATGCAATCCCTGTGGGAGCGAGCTTGCTCGCGATAGCGGAGTGTCAGACACCTTGATATTGAATGAACCGTCGCCATCGCGAGCAAGCTCGCTCCCACAGGGGATCCCCGATTTTTCAAGGAATTGATTTTATGTCCTGGATGCCTCCAACCCTTGAGCTGTTATCGCCGATCACCGATGACGATGGTTCGCAGCTCGAGCAACTGCAACTCAGGCCGCTGTACTACGCCGCGCAAAAAGACGCCTTGGCCCGTGCCGGCGATGACGAAGACGAGCAATTCTTCGAATTGGCCAAATTGGCCACCGGCCTGTCGGGCAAGGAGCTCGATCAGCTCAAGCGTCCGGATTACGTGAGCATTGCCCAGTACGTGCACGAAATGTCCACGCGCCCGGCGTCGTATTTTCTGGATGACCCACAGGCCGATCCTGACCAGATGCCGCTGCTGCAACCACTCGACGTCGCGGGCCGCAGCCTGACCTCATTGACCCTGGAAATGCCGGTTCTGCGGGCCACCAAGGCGATGAAGAAACTGAAGACGGCCAAGGAACGCGCCGAGTTCATCACGGCTCATTGCACCGGCCTGATGCTGCCCGATCTGGCCTCGCTGACTGTGCCTGACTGGACGCAACTTCAGGTGCGCATCGACGATTTTTTAAACAAACCGGCGGACTTCTTTCGGAGCGCGACATCGAAGTGATCCTCGATGTGGTGCCGCTCATTTACTCGGTAAGTGAAGCGGAAATCCTGGAGTGGGACGCCGGCAAGGCCTTGCGCCGATACGACATCGCGATCACTCGCCTTGGCGTGAAACTGGAGTAGAGCGGGATGGCGGACGATAGATATTCGCTCAGATACGCAGCCTTCACTGAGAGTGGGTCGGCGGCCTCAAATACGAACCCTGCGAGCAGTGTGATCATCTCCGCTGGGGATCGGCTGCCAGGACTGAGCCTCGCGATGGAAAACCTTGGGCTCAAGCTCGGCCGACTGACCACGGCAATCGAGTCGCTGACCGTCAAGCTTTCGGCGCAGCGATTGTTTTCCCAGGCAATGGGAACCGGCGCCAAGGGCGAGACAGCCAAGGAACCGAAGGGTCAGCCGGCCGGCGGTATTGAGCCACCAGAACTGCTGAAACCCGCGATAGCGATGGATTCAGCCATTGCCGATCTGAAGCTGGCCACCCAATTCGGCCCTCGCCAGATTGCCGAGATGGCTGAGCCCACCCAGCGCATCGCCAGCGCGCCATTGGTGGCGGCGGGCGGGACCACGGCGGTTGATGTCGTGAGGATGGAAAGCCTGGCGGCCAGGGCGGGAATCAGCAGCGATCTGCCCAATGCCTCGGACCGGCAATTGGCACTGTTGCGCTTTGCCAGTGATGCAGGCGTGACGGCATCCACATTCAAGATGCCGGCCATGGAAGCCGCCGAGATGCTGCTCGGCTGGCGCACCGCCATGAAACTCAGCGCTGAAAAAGCGTTCGACCTGGCGGATGCAACCAACCACCTCGGCAAGCTCCCCGGCGGTGCGAAAGCCAGTGAGATCGGTACCGTGTTGCAGCGTGACGGTGCGGCCGCGACCTCGGCGGGTTTGCAACCAGCGCAAGCCGCAGCGTTGACGGCGGCGTTGCTCAACACCGGTTCGCAACAAGCTGAAGCCGGCGCCGCGCTGGATAGCTTCGCGAAGGCTTTGGGCAAGGGCAATCAAGCCTCCGCGACCGAGCAGGCAGCCTGGAAGCAGTTGCGGCTTGACCCAGAGGAAGTGGCGAGTGGGCTGCGTGACAAAGACGCAGCGCCCGGTACGGTGATGTCGGTATTGGCGGCCTTGAATGCGCAGCCTGTGGACCAGCGCCCGAACCTCGCCGCTTCGCTGTTTGGCGTGAGCGACCAAGCGGTGCTACGCATGGCGCAGAAGCTTGACGATGTGAACGCAGCGTTCTGGCAGGTGAAAGACCCGGCCCACTACGCCACGTCGCTATTGGGTGACAAGGGCTCGGTGCGGCAGGATGCGTTGGCGTTGTCGAACACCCAGCAAGGTCGGTGGAACGTCTTCAACGCCAGCAATGAGCGTTTGTCGGCGGCCGCTGGCAATGCCGTGACACCCGTTGTGGACAGCTCGCTGCAATGGCTCGGGTCGTTGAACGATGACATGAGCGAGTTGGCCGAAACCTCACCTAAAGCCGCCGCCGCCATTGTGCTGGTCGGCGCGGCGATCAAGCCGCTGGTGGGGGCGTTGCTCAAGGCCCTCACGGATGAATTGGGCAGTCGAGCTGCCAAGCGAATTTTGGAGCCGACGAGCGCTGCGAAGGCCGAGGGTGGTGTGAGCGGCGGCCGCTCCCTGCAAGGCGTGACCAGTTCATTGCGTACGGTGACTCGTTTAATGCCCAAAGCGATGGTTTTAGGTGCCGCCGCTGAGGTCGTCGAGGGCGCGATCAATGGGGACGGCGGAATGATCGGAGAGGGCCTGGGGGCCGCTGGCGGCGGCTGGGCGGGCGCGTCGGCAGGCGCTGCGATTGGCACCTTTTTCGGTCCGGGCATCGGCACCGTCCTCGGTGGAGCGATCGGCGCGCTTGTTGGCGGCCTGACGGGAAGCTCGATGGGCAGGGAGGCGGGGTCCTGGCTGGGTGACAAACTCGCCACGCCCGCCGACAGGCTCGCCGTCCCAGAGCAGGTCAGCAAAGACCTGGCCGGCACCCAGGCAACCACCCAGCAAAACACCCTGACCGCAAACATCTACATCAACGGCCAGGATCAGGCCAGTGCCGCCCAATTGGCGAACCTGGTGGTGCAACAAATCAGCAGCCAATTCCAACTCATGCCCAACTCACTCGCCATGCGCAGTGACGCGGCCCTGACGGACGGAGGTACGTGATGCGTCAACAAATGGCGTTGGGCAATTTCATTTTCGGCCTCTCCCGCAACTTCGCTTATCACTCGCTGGTTCGCACCTCGGACGGTGGCTGGAAAAACATCGACATCCTCACCAGCAAACCAAGGTCCAGTCAGGTCGGGCAAGGCTTGCAAGGGCTGACGATCACCGGCAAATCGATGTACGCGACCGCCATGGATCGCCTCGATGAATTGCGAGCGCTGCAAGCCTTGCGCATCCCTTTGCCATTGGTCGATGGCATCGGTCGAAACTGGGGGCTGTGGCAGATCAACAAGGTGTCGGAGACCCAGACCGAGGTCATCGACGATGGCACGGCGATGGTGGTCGGTTGGGTGATTGATTTGACGGAGTTCGCCAATGCGTAGGGTTCGAAGTATCGCCGGTGATTCGGTGAATCTGTTGCTGTACCGCGAGCTTGAGCGCTGTGACGACCTCGTTGAGGAGGCGCTCTGGCTGCTCAATCCGGGGTTGGCGCAATGGGGCCCGGTATTGCCGGCGGGCGTATGGATCGTCCTGCCGGAAGTGGATCTCAAGCCCGTGGCGATCCCTCCGGTTTCGGCCTGGGATTAAGGAGGCGACATGTCATTGGGTTTCACGCCTGCGGTGGAAATTTATGGTGCGAACGCCGCGCTGCTCAACGAACGCCTGCTCGGTTGGAGCCACGTCGACGCGGCGGGGATCGAGTCCGATCAATTGACGCTCACCATCAGCCTGGACGGACTCGAAGGGTTGCCAAGCCTGGGCGGGAAAATCGGCCTGCGGGTCGGTTATCTTGAATCGGGGCTGGTGGACAAAGGCGAGTTTGTCATCACTCGGCGCACGCCGTTGCTGTTTCCTCTGCAACTCGTTCTGGTGGCCATGGCGGCGCCGTTCAGCGCGGCTGACCAGACGGGCTTCAAGCAGCGCCGATCCATCAGCCATGGCCCGACGACCCTGGGGGCGTTGTTTCGGGAGCTGACGTCCAGGCACGGGTTCTCGCCCCGTGTGGCGCCGGAGCTTTCGCTGATTAAAGTCGAGCACATTGACCAAACCAACGAAACCGACATGGGCTTGCTGACCCGCCTGGCCCATCGTTATGACGCTGTGGCCAAACCAGTCAACGAGTTGTATGTGCTGGCCCGGCGCGGTCAGGCGAAGTCGTTGTCGGGCAAGGTCCTGCCCGAGATAAGGCTGTCGGTGACGACGAACAACCGCCCGGGCGACCACGCTTTCATTTCGGCCAAGCTGGATGAAACCGCGCGGGCGAAGTACGAGGGTTGCAAGACCTGTTGGTGGGATGCGGCGGCGGGCAAGCTGCGGGTCGAGGAGAGCGGCATCGCGCCGTTCAAGACCCTGCGCCAGCGCTTCCAGAGCGCAGAAGAGGCCCGCGCCGCCGGCGAAGGCGAGGTGCGCCGGATGCTGCGCGAGGCCCTCAAGGTGACGATCGAATGCCCGGGTAACCCGGGGCTGTCCGCCGAGGGCATCGTGCTGCTCGATCCTTCCTGGCCCGATTTCATGCGCGGTCGCTGGTCGATTGACAAGGTCACCGCCAGCGGTAGCCGGGAGAAAAGCTACCGCTGCAGCGTTGAGGCGACTTGCCTGGATGCAAGAGCGTGACCGGGGCTTGGAGGGGCCATCATTCAGTTACGTAGCATTCGCCGTGCGTCGTCGAGACTGATTTTTTTGATGATATCTGCCGGCACCCTTGAGGTCGCGGACAAGTTATACACCTGAAAATCATCATCAATGATCTGCTTGGACATCAGTTTTAGAGAAGGCAGGATGCGAGTCTTGTAATGCTGATCCAACCCGCAGGGCGAGCGTTTGCTTTCGACCGTTTCATAGAATCGGCCGGCCGCTTGGTCCAAGTCGAAACCTACAAGGAAAACCCTATTGAAGCCCAGATGGTAGGCGACCTGTAAGGCCAAATACATCACCGTCCTGGCATCGAAGCAACCGAGGGTCATATTTTTGCTGAAGCCGATGTCTTTGCTTCGCTTGCTAAAAAGAGATCTGTACCTGACGAGAGACTTCTGCGGGTTGAATAACGTGGAGCAGATCGAGGCCCTGGGAGCTTTTTTCAAGCCGAAGGCTCGCCCGCTTGGCTTAGCTTGGACGATGTCGAACTGGTCCTCCCATAAGGCAACGTTCTCACTGAGCCGCATAGCGGTTGCAAAAAGATCGGGCTGCTGGAGCGGGAAGTGGGTATCGGAGCAGATGTAAAAAAAGGGTTTTGTATGCGCTTGGCTGAACATGGATATAGCGCCGTTCATGGTAATCATGGGTACGGCTGAAAACTCCTCCAGCGGAAAGCCCTTCGCTGAGTTGCCCGAGGCGATGATGAAAACCGGTCCACTTTTTACATTCCTACATTCGCTAAAGCTCATGTTTTCAAACGGTGTAAACGATGACTCCGTAATGAGCGATTTCTCAAAACTACTTCGCCTGCTCATTCATTCCATTCCGTTAGTCAATGATCGTTGTTGTATTCATTCGCGTTAAAGAGAGCGCCATGTTCATCACCCCAGCCCAACTACTGCGTATCCTCCCAAGCGCCGGCGACAATGCCGGCGTTTTTGCACCTCTCCTAGGCACTGCCATGGAGCTTTACCAGATCATCGGCCCCAAGCGTGCCGCTGCATTCATTGCGCAGGTGGGGCACGAGTCCGGCCAGCTGCGGCACGTACGGGAGCTAGGCAACGATGTTTATTTATCAAAGTATGACACTGGCCGATTGGCTTCGTGCCTGGGCAACTCCCCCGAAGCCGATGGCGACGGGCAAAAATACCGTGGGCGAGGTCTGATCCAGATCACCGGGCGGGCTAATTACCAGGCCTGCGGTAAAGCCTTGAGTCTGGATCTGATGGAGCAGCCTGCATTGCTGGAGCTGCCGCGATGGGCCGCGCTTTCGGCTGCGTGGTTCTGGGCGTCGCATGGGCTTAATTCTCTCGCTGATGCTGGTCGATTCGACGCCATCACGCAGCGGATCAATGGCGGCCAGAATGGCGCGGCGCAGCGGCGGGCCTTGCATGGGCGGGCGTTGCAGGTGTTGGGATGAATCCGGCGCTGTTGAGGTTCTTTCCCATCACAGTATTGGGGCTTTTACTGCTGGCGACCAGCATGGCATGGAAGGTCCAGGATTGGCGTTACGGCAGGGTCTTGGCCGAGCAAGCGCGGGCGCAGGCCGAGACCTTAAAGCAGATGACCGCGGCAGCTGCGGCTTCCCAGCATAAGGAAACACAGAAACGCCTCGCCCTGGAACAACAACTCTCCACCAGCGAACAAACCCATTACCGAGCCCTGAGCGATGCCCAACGTGATCAGGATCGCCTGCGCGATCGCCTTGCTACTGCCAATGTCCGGCTGTCAGTCCTCCTCGACGCCGACGATGTCGCCGCCGGTTGTACAGTGCCTGCCACCACCGGCACCGGCGGCGTGGATCATGGCGCCTCACGCGCCCGACTTGACCCGGCGCATGCTCAACGAATTATCGCCATCACCGACGCGGGCGACCGTGGACTGATTGCCTTGCAGGCCTGCCAGGCGTATGTCAGGGCGCTGGGCCGGTAATCCGCCGAGTCTTGCAAGCGGCGATTGCTCGTGTACGGTAGGGCCCATTGCGTCGAATCAGGAGAGCAGCGTGGACGACATCACTGAACTGGCCGCTGAATTGGGTAGGCGCTTGCAGGTGCTAAATGCCCATGTCACCACGGCCGAGTCTTGCACCGGCGGGGGGATCGCCGAGGCAATCACTCGGATTCCGGGGAGCTCGGCCTGGTTCGAGGCCGGTTTTGTCACGTATTCCAATCGCCAGAAAACCCAGCAGTTGGGTGTTCCCGCAGAGCTGTTCGACAAAGTCGGCGCGGTCAGTCGCGAGGTGGTGGAGGCCATGGTGCGCGGCGCCCAGCAGAAAAGCCTGGCGCGGTTTGCCGTGGCGGTCAGCGGCGTGGCCGGGCCGGACGGGGGCTCGCCGAGCAAGCCGGTGGGCACGGTGTGGCTTGCCTGGGGTGTTGGCGAGGCGGTGTACAGCGAGCAGAAATTCTTACCTGGCAACCGCGACGAGGTCCGCCGACAAACGGTGAAGGCCGCGCTAGACGGGCTGTTACAACATGCCGCCGCAGAAATCTCAAATCAGGGGTAGGCGATCCCCGATCGCTGTGGAATAATACTGGCTACTTATACAGGTGTTGGCCGTCAGGCCTTATTGATTACGTGAGGACTTTAATGGACGACAACAAGAAGAAAGCCTTGGCTGCGGCCTTGGGTCAGATCGAACGTCAATTCGGCAAGGGTGCCGTAATGCGTATGGGCGATCAGGACCGCCAGGCTATTCCCTCCATCTCCACCGGCTCCCTGGGCCTGGACATCGCGCTTGGCATCGGCGGCTTGCCAAAAGGTCGTATTGTTGAAATCTACGGTCCCGAATCTTCCGGTAAGACCACGCTGACGCTGTCCGTGATCGCCCAGGCTCAAAAAGCGGGCGCTACCTGCGCCTTCGTCGACGCCGAACACGCCTTGGACCCGGAATACGCCGGCAAGCTGGGCGTCAACGTCGATGACCTGCTGGTCTCCCAACCGGACACCGGCGAGCAGGCCTTGGAGATCACCGACATGCTGGTGCGCTCCAACGCAGTTGACGTGATCATCGTCGACTCCGTGGCGGCCCTGGTACCGAAAGCGGAAATCGAAGGTGAGATGGGCGACACGCACGTGGGTCTGCAGGCTCGCCTGATGTCCCAGGCCTTGCGCAAGATCACCGGTAACATCAAGAACGCCAACTGCCTGGTGATCTTCATCAACCAGATCCGCATGAAGATCGGCGTGATGTTCGGCAGCCCTGAAACCACCACCGGTGGTAACGCGTTGAAGTTCTACGCCTCGGTTCGCCTGGACATCCGTCGTACTGGCGCGGTGAAAGAAGGTGATGAGGTTGTCGGCAGCGAAACCCGCGTCAAGGTTGTGAAGAACAAGGTGGCATCGCCGTTCCGTCAGGCTGAGTTCCAGATCCTGTACGGCAAGGGTATCTACCTCAACGGCGAAATGATCGATCTGGGTGTGCTGCACGGTTTCGTCGAGAAGTCGGGCGCCTGGTATGCCTACAACGGCACCAAGATCGGTCAGGGCAAGGCCAACTCGGCCAAATTCCTGGCGGACAACCCGGAAGTCGCGGCAGCCCTCGAGAAGCAACTGCGTGACAAGCTGTTGAGCCCGGTGGCGGACGTCAAAGCCGTGGCCAACCGCGAGACTGCCGACGACCTGGCCGACGCAGATATCTGATTGATCCGATGACCGCCGTACTCGATACCCTCGTCGCGGTGCGGCGAGCTGCGATGGACCTGCTCGCCAGGCGCGAGCACGGTCGTGTGGAGCTGACGCGTAAACTGCGTCAACGCGGGGCTCATGATGAGTTGATCGACGCCGCTCTTGACCGTTTGACGGAAGAGGGGCTGTTGTCGGAAGCGCGGTACCTCGAGAGCTTCGTCTCTTATCGCGCCCGCTCCGGCTACGGTCCGGTGCGCATTCGTGAAGAGCTTGGCCAACGCGGGTTGCAACGAGCGGATATCGAATCAGCCTTGCGCGAGAGCGGTATCGATTGGCAGCAACAGTTAGCTGAGACCTGGCGCCGCAAGTTTTCGGGACATTTGCCTATCGACATTCGGGAGCGTGCCAAGCAAGGGCGTTTCCTGGCGTATCGAGGCTATTCCATGGAAATGATCAACCGCTTGTTCAGTGGTCGCAGCATGGACGACTAAAAACGGCCCGCTATGTCGATAGCGGGCCGTTTTTTTATGGGCTCACGTTACCTTGATCGGCTCCCAAGTCAGGGGGTGGGCCTTGGCGGTGGGTTGGGCCCAGTTTTCCGGCAGGTTGATGTAGTCCACCAATTCCCTTAAACGACCGTGGTCACGGGCGTTGAACGTAAATGCCAATCGCGTCAGATGACTGAAGGGCGCTTCCTCGGGTTCTTCGCCGTTGTAAGCGTGCTGATGGAAACAGTCATTCAGGCACAGGTCGGCGAACTCGGCCTGCATTTGTTGCAGTGCTTGTTCACTGAGTTCGTGATTCATGCGGATCACGAACTGATGCTTGAGCCAGCGGCTGGAATGGAAGTTACGGTAGAACTGGTTGATTTCCTCCACAGCGTCCTCGGCGCAGTACACCAGGCGCATCAACTTCATGTCGGTCGGCAGGATGTAGCGGTTTTCCTCCAATTGTTCGCGGATAAAGTCCAGGGCGCTCTGCCAGAACTTGCCTCCGGGCACGTCCAGCAATACCACCGGTACCAATGGGCTTTTGCCCGTCTGCACCAGCGTCAGGACCTCCAATGCTTCGTCAAGAGTGCCGAAACCGCCGGGGCACAGCACCAAGGCATCGGCTTCCTTGACGAAAAAAAGCTTGCGAGTGAAGAAGAAATGGAACGGCAACAGGTTCTGCGTCCCTTCGACGGTCGGGTTCGCATGCTGCTCGAAGGGCAGGGTGATGTTGAATCCCAGGCTGTGCTCGCGGCCCGCGCCTTCATGGGCCGCGGCCATGATCCCGCCGCCTGCGCCGGTGATCACCATCATGTCTGACCGAGCCAGCGCCGCTCCCAGCTCCCGTGCCAAGCCATACAAAGGGTGTTCGATGGGCGTTCGGGCCGAGCCGAAGACCGTAACCTTGCGGCGCCCTTTGAATTGTTCCAGCGTTCGAAACGCATGTTCCAGTTCCCGAAGGGCCTGAAGCGTGATCTTCGCATTCCAGCGGTTGTGATCTTCCTGGGCCATGCGCAGCACAGTCAGGATCATGTCGCGGTAGATGGGGAGGTTGGGGCTGTTGGGCGATACCAGGTTGAGTTGCTCTTCGACCTTGCGGGTGAGGTCGTGGCCATGGCTCTCAAAATGACGGCTGAGCAGGTCATTCGGTTTGTAAGGCATTCAGCTTCTCCTTCTGAACAGGACCCCGGTCCTGACGAGAGATTCATCAGGGCCACGACACTTCCTGTGCCGTTGTGAGTCCGGGCGCGTGCCCGGGCGTAAACCTGGCTCGACGTAATCTGCAGCAAGGCGGCCAAGCCATCCAACGGGTCCTGCTGTTTCCCTTGGATGAAAAACGGTTGAACATCGCTTATTGGTGAGGGCAGCCTCTTTCTGCCCAGTAAAAACGATACGTTGAATCTAGCCTCTGGCGGTGAACTTCGCTGTCCAGATCATGGCGCTCGAATGTGAACGTTTGCAACATTTCCCCGTAGTCCTACGCTCATCGGTCGCTCGCGATGGGTTCAGTAATGACCTCGGCCCGTACCGCTCGTCAGCTCACCGGCTGGGTGCGTACCGCTCTGATTAACTCCATTAAAGGCGTGCCAACGTAGTTCGACGTCCGGGGCTGGACGTCCGCGCGATGAAATGCTGCATTGATGGGCAGGGAGGCGGGAGAAATGACCAGGGTAACGCTGGAGCTCGAAGGGCAGTTGTATTTGATGTTGTTGGAAGCGGCTCAAGCCAATCGGGTAAGCCTGGAAGAGGAATGTTGCCGTCGGCTGGAAGGTCGGGAATGGCGCTCACGCTATTTGCAGGCGCTGGTGGCGGAACTGCGCGCCGACGAAGAGCAGCGGCGCGCGCGCGCGGGTTGATTATTTCTTGGTCTTGGCCGGTTTCGGGCAATCCGATTCCTGGAAACGTTCGCTGGCGACCGGACGGTTGGTCTTCACTTCGGTGAACTCGTAGCGCATGGTCGCGCCCTTGGCCATCAGTTTGCGGAACCCTGGATTGGTGCACACCGTGGAGCCCAGCTGGAAATAAACCGCCTTGGGATCCGCGCGCATTTTTTGCGCATGGCTGCTTTGGACGCTGAGATGGTTGATCAGCTCGGTGCCTTCGACGGTGTAGCCCTGGTCAAGAATGTCTTCGTTGATCGCACGCGGCGTGCCGACACTGCTTTGCTTGGCAACGTTCTGCAGCATCTTGTTCAGTTCGAGTTCTTTCAGCGACGCAGCCTGAGCGCTGATGGACGTCGCCAGCAGAACGGCAACGGTTGGAACGATAAGGCGCAGCATGAAACTCTCCTGGTTCAGTAACTGGTGGTTCGACCGGTCACGTGACTGTGCGTTCAGTGGCGGCGATTATAGGGAAGCCCGGGTAGACGGTACAGGTTTGCGCGCTCTGGTAGACTGCCGGTCTTCATTGCCCTTGCGAGTGTGGTTCGTGTCAAGTTTTCCTGTCTGCGGGCGTTGCCCGCGATGAGCTGTGCTTCCAACGCCGTAGCCCGCTTGCGCGACCAACGCGTCGATGAAGGCATCAAGCCGCTCCAGGCCCGAGGGTGGCGCGCGCCCCGTTGTGGCGCCTGTCGAGTGATCGAGAGCCATTGCTTGTGTGCCTGGCGTCCGAGCGTCGAGACCCGTTCCGGCGTCTGCCTGATCATGACCAATAAGGAAGTCTTCAAGCCGAGCAACACGGGCTGGCTGATCGCCGATGTGGTACGGGATAACCATGCCTTCATCTGGTCGCGCACTGATGTCGATGAGCAACTCCTGGCTTTGTTGAACGATCCACAATGGCAACCGTACCTGGTATTTCCAGGTGAGTATGTCGAACCCTCCCGGGTAACCCACACGGTTGATCTGGCTCGGGGCAAGCGTCCCTTGTTCATCTTGCTGGATGCCACTTGGACGGAAGCGCGCAAGATGTTCCGTAAAAGTCCTTACTTTGACCGGCTGCCCATCTTGAGCTTGCTGCCCGACAGGCTGTCGCGCTATCGCTTGCGGCGCTCCACACGCAGTGAGCACCTGTGCACCGCCGAGGTCGCGGCGCTGTGCCTTGAGCTGGCGGGCGATAGCGACGCGGCGTCGGCCCTGGACGCCTATTTCGATGTGTTCAGCCAGCATTACCTGGGTGCCAAGCGTCAGCAGGAAGTGAACGTGTCGACTCCGGCCCATGCCGAACTGCTGCCCTTTGTCCGCTCGGCTCAGGCGGCGTTGGCCTAATAGTGGCCCATACTGGGTGCAGCGGTGGCCGTGCAGCTTGACCACCCCGGTTTCGCTGGGCATGCTTGGCGCCGACCAGGGTGCGGCCGGAGTTTAAGACGCTGTGATTGGCGTTGAACGTGCCCCTGTGGATAACGCTGAATGGCGTTATCTTGAGTTGCATGGCGAGGCGCGAATGCATCGGGCCTGCCTTAAAAAAACAGGATCATTTGAAAAATGGCCACATACGAAATCCTGATTGCCGATGACCACCCGCTCTTTCGCAGCGCGTTGCATCAGGCGGTGACCCTGGGCCTTGGTTCGGATGTCCGGTTGACGGAGGTGGCCAGCATCGCGGAGCTGGAAGCCCGATTGGCGGAAAAGGCTGATTGGGACCTGGTGCTGCTGGATCTGAACATGCCCGGCGCGTATGGTTTTTCAGGGCTGGTCCTGTTGCGTGGGCAGTATCCGCAGATTCCTGTGGTGATGGTCTCAGCCCAGGAAGAAGCTTCGGTGATGGTCAAGGCCCGCGAATTTGGTGCCAGCGGGTTCATCCCCAAATCCAGCTCCCTCGAAATGATTCAACGGGCGGTAAAGGCCGTCCTCAGCGGTGATGTATCCTGGCCGCCGCAGGCGTTCGAGGCGGTGAGCGTGTCCGACGAGGCCAAGGCGGCCAGCGAAGGGCTCGCGAGCCTGACGCCCCAGCAGTTCAGAGTGCTGACCATGGTTTGTGAAGGTCTGTTGAACAAGCAGATCGCTTACGAACTGAATGTGTCAGAGGCCACCATCAAGGCTCATGTTACGGCGATCTTTCGTAAATTGAATGTGCGCACCCGGACCCAGGCTGCCTTGTTGTTGCAACAACTTGAGTCAATTTCGCCGCAGTCGTAGCGCCTGAATTCACGCTTTTTTGACTGCAATTACAGTAGCTTCTCCACTCCTATCGATCAGTTGCCCACTCTATGTCTCCTTTCAAAGGCCAAACCGGCCTGAAACGCATCCTCAATGCCTCCGGCTATTCCCTGGACGGGCTGCGTGCAGCTTTCGTCGGCGAAGCGGCGTTCCGTCAACTGGTCCTGCTTAACGTCATCCTGATTCCGTTGTCGTTTTTCCTGAACGTGAGCCGCGTGGAGCAGGCGCTGTTGATAGCGGTGTGCCTGCTGGCCTTGATCGTGGAGTTGCTCAACTCGGCGGTAGAGGCGGCGATCGACCGTATTTCCCTTGAGCTGCACCCCTTGTCGAAAAACGCCAAGGACATGGGCAGCGCGGCCCAACTTGTCGCCCTGACGATGATTGCCCTGGTCTGGGGCCTGGTGCTGCTCTGATTCAAGCGATGGCAGGCAGGACGATCTCGTCGCTGCGCTGGACCCCAGCGGTGAAAGCTCGGCAGAGGTCGAGGAATTCACGCATGGCTGAGGTCTGGTACTTCTGTTTGTGCCAGATGAAATAAAACTGCCGCGCCAGGTCCATGTCCGGGGTTTCCACGGCCACGAGGCTGCCGCGACGGAAAGCATCACGCAAGGCCAGGCGCGAAATGCAGCCAATGCCCAGGCCCGATTCCACTGCTCGCTTGATCGCTTCGGTGTGTTCCAATTCCAGGCGGATGTTGAGCGCGCTGCGGTGGTGGCGCATGGCCTGATCGAAGGTCAGCCGCGTACCTGAACCCTGCTCCCGCAAAATCCACGCTTCATGGGTCAATTCCTCCATGGTCGCCTGACCACGCTTGGCCAGTGGATGCTGGGGCGCGCAGAACACCACCAATTCATCCTCGACCCAGCTCTGCACCTCAATGTCCGGATGGCTGCAATCGCCTTCGATTAGACCCAGATCAATTTCGTAATGGGCGACCTGGTGCACGATATTGGCAGTGTTTTGCACGTGCAGCTTCACCTGGCTTTCCGGATGGCGCTGCATGAATCCGCCGATCAGCAGCGTCGCCAGGTAATTGCCGATGGTCAGCGTGGCCCCGACCGCCAGCGAACCGAAGCCGGACTTGCCGTTGAGTAAGTCTTCGATCTCTTTGGCCTGGTCCAGCAATGCCACGGCCTGGGGCAGCAATTGCTTACCCAAGGCGTTGAGGCTCAGGCGCTTGCCGGCGCGGTCGAACAGTTGGCAGCTGGATTGACGCTCCAATTCAGTGATGGAAGTGCTGGCGGCCGACTGCGACAGATTGAGCAAGCCCGCGGCACGGGACACGCTTTCCTGCTGGGCGACAGCGACGAAGACTTGAAGTTGCCGTAGAGTAAATCGCATATCGATATAACCGATAACCATTATCTTAATAATCCATTTAACAGATATTGTCGCCGCCATTAGAATGCGATGCAATTGCGCAGATTACCGGCGCAGGTATCATTTCCAGGAGTCCCCCGTACATGAGCAACATGAACCACGAGCGTGTCCTCAGTGTTCATCACTGGAACGACACTCTGTTCAGCTTCAAGTGCACCCGCGATCCGGGCCTGCGCTTCGAGAACGGTCAGTTCGTGATGATCGGCCTGCAGCAGCCCAACGGCCGCCCGCTTATGCGCGCTTACTCGATTGCCAGCCCGAACTGGGAAGAGCATCTGGAATTCTTCAGCATCAAGGTCCCTGATGGTCCGCTGACTTCCCAGTTGCAGCACTTGAAGGAAGGCGACGAGATCATCATCAGCAAGAAGCCCACCGGCACGCTGGTGCTGGACGACCTCAAGCCTGGCAAGCATTTGTACCTGCTCAGCACCGGTACTGGCCTGGCGCCTTTCATGAGCGTCATCCAGGATCCGGAAACCTACGAGCGTTTCGAAAAAGTGATCCTGTGCCACGGCGTGCGTTACGTCAATGAAGTCGCCTATCGCGAATTCATCACCGAGCACCTGCCACAGAACGAGTTCTTCGGCGAAGCGCTACGCGAAAAGCTGATCTACTACCCCACCGTGACCCGCGAGCCGTTCGAGAACGAAGGTCGCCTGACCGACCTGATGCGCAGCGGCAAGTTGTTCCGCGACATCGGCCTGCCGCCGATCAACCCGCAAGACGACCGCGCGATGCTGTGCGGCAGCCCAAGCATGCTCGACGAAACCAGCGAAGTGCTCAACAGCTTCGGCCTGACCGTTTCGCCGCGTATGCGCGAGCCGGGTGATTACCTGATCGAGCGCGCGTTTGTAGAGAAGTAAGCTTCGGCAGTTGCGGTGGCTGACCGACCGCCATCGCGAGCAGGCTCGCTCCCACACTGGATATGTATGACCACAACTTTGGTGGTCGCTGCAAATCAGTTGTGGGAGCGAGCCTGCTCGCGACGGCAGCGACTTGGTCCAACTGACAGACCATAAAAAGCCCGCGCCGCCTGATGAAGGCCGCGCGGGCTTTTTCGTTTCCGGGTTTTATCCAGCCGTAGGAACGACTTCCAACACCCGAATCACCCCCGGCTCCGGGTAATGCCAGCGCACGTCCAGATCCCAGAACCGCGCACCGTATTCCCGTTCAGCTGTAGGAACCTGATACGCCGGGCGTGGGTCTTGGGCCAGGCATTGTTCGATCAGCTCCACCAAGGGCTCTTCGAGGCGCCTTGCGTGGTCGCGTGCCTGAAGCAGGGCAGAGTCCGCCCATTGCACTGGAATCAACTCAGGCGCGGCGCTGGCGATCCTGTTGGAGGCCGAGTCGATGATGTCCGCATAGGGGACGTAGGGCTTGATATCGAGCACGGGTGTGCCGTCCAACAGGTCGATGCCCGAGATCCACAGTCGAGCGGCCTCCACCCGTTCCAGCTTCACCACCGACTGGCCGATACCGTTGGGGCGATGGGTGGCTCGGGTGGCGAAGACGCCCATGGATTTATTGCCACCCAGGCGCGGCGGCCGTACTTTCAATCGTGGCTTGTCTTCCAGGGCTTGATGGAACAGGAACAGCAACCAGACATGGCTGACCTGCTCCAGACCCTGCACGGCCTCGCCCTGGTCGAACGGCGCCACCAGCTCCAACACACCGCGCGCGGCCGGGGCCAGTTGTGGTTGGCGCGGAATGGCGAACTTCTCCTTGAAGCAGGAGCGTACGAAGCCGATGGGGGAGACGTTGTAGGTCATGGGCTGGGATCAAGGCAGGGTTGAAAGGGCATCATAGCGCGGGCAGCTGGTCTTGCCGTTTATGGCGGGGGCTTTTGTGGCGAGGGAGCAAGCTCCCTCGCCACAAAAGCTCTGCCACCATCAGCAGCGCTTCAAGAAATGACAGCCCTTCGGCATTAGCCGCGAACGCGCAGCGTCAGGCCCTTGAGGAAGTTGCGCAGCAACTGGTCGCCACACGGCCGGTAGTTGGTATGGCCAAACTTGCGGAACAATGCGCTCAGTTCCGGCTTGGACACCGGGAAGTCGGCGGCCTTGAGGATGGTGTGCATGTCGTCTTCCTTCAGCTCGAAGGCCACCCGCAGCTTCTTCAGGATGATGTTGTTGGTGACCGGCACTTCGATCGGCTGCGGCGGACGGCTTTCGTCCTTGCCGCGCTTGAAGATCACCAGCCCGTCGAGGAAATGCGCCATGACCAGGTCGGGGCAGAACACAAAGCCTTCTTCTTCATCTTTCTTGAGGTAGCCGGCCAAATCTTCCAGGGAGATTTCCAAGCCGCCCAGCTTGATGATCTCGACGACTTTTTTGTCGCTGATGTCGAGCATGTAGCGCACGCTGCGCAGTACGTCGTTGTGAATCATATGTGCAATCCTGATGAAGGCAGTGGGCGCCCCGGTTCGGTGCGGCGCCGGAAAATTAGAATTTCTCTTTGGCGGACAGGTAGCGCCATTGGCCCAACGGCACCTTGCCGATCGACACGCCGCCTATGCGGATGCGGCGGATGGCAACGACCTTGAGCCCGACGGCCTGGCAAAACAGCGCGATAACGCCCGGTTGCGGGTTCTTCATGGCGAAGCGCAGGCGGTTCTCGTTCTGCCAGCTGGCCTTGACCGCCGGCAATTCCTTGCCTTTGTAGGTCAGGCCGTGGTTCAAGCGATTGAGACCGTGGGCGACCATCTCGCCCTCGACTTCCACCACATACTCCTGCTCGATCTTGGCCGCGTCGGCGGTGAGCTTGCGCAGGATCTTCCAGTCTTGGGTGAATACCAAAAGGCCGCTGGCGCCAGCCTGCAAATCGGCGCTGGCGGTCAGGCGCAGGAAGTGGCCCTTGAGCGGGCGCTTGCCGAAGCGATGTTCTTCGCTCAAGGTCTGTGGCCCCAGGGTTGCCATTGCCGCGTCGACATCCATGCCAGCCGGGACGTTCAGCAGGAGGGTCACAGGCTCTGGCGCGGTGGCCTTGGCTTGGGGGTCGAGTTCGACCTTTTGGGTGGTGACCTTGAACTGCGGTTCATCGATGACTTCGCCGTCCACGGTGACCCAGCCGCCCTCGATGAACAGCTCAGCCTCCCGACGGGAACAGCCGACGAGTTCGATGAGACGCTTGGAGAGACGAATCGGGTCAGTCATGACGGGGCCGTAACAAAAAGGGGTGGGCATTGTACCTGTCTGGCGCCGGTTAATCGCGGGTCCATTTGCCTCATGCCGTTTTTAGCCGCGCCCCGCTTTCAGATCGGGCTGCTTGTAGCGCATATGCAGCAGCGGGTAGGGCTGGTCCATGCCATCCTTTGCCGAGCGACCGATAACTTCGAACCCTTGCTTGAGATAAAAGCCAAGGGCTTGCGGGTTCTGTTCGTTGACGTCCAGTTCATCGGCGTTCAGGTGTTCAATGGCATAGCGCAGCAATTGTTTGCCCAGGCCTTGGCCGCGATGCTCGGGGTCGATGAAGAGCATTTCGATCTTGCCAGCCGCGACCCCGGCGAACCCTGTGATGCGCTGGCGTGAATCACGGGTGCAGATGAGCATCACCGCGTCCAGGTAACGGGTGAGCACCAGGTTTCTGAGCAGTTCGATATAACTGTCGGGCAGGAAATCATGGGTGGCCCGTACCGATGCCTCCCAGACCCGGGTCAGTTCCTGATAATCGCTCGGTTTCGGTGTGTGGATGACCGAATGCTGGCGCATGTCCGCCTGTTCCTTGTGGTGGAGTTTTCTTGTCTGCATACGATAGCCGTAAAAAAGCCCTGCTTCTTGTTACAGAGCAGGGCTTCAGAAAGTTTTTTTTAGAGGCGGCGAGTGGCTGGCAAACAACCTGTGGCGAGGGAGCTTGCTCCCGCTCGATTGCGTAGCAATCGCAAGGATAGGGCTACTTCGTAGCCCAGCGGGAGCAAGCTCCCTCGCCACAAAAGCCTATTCGGCTTGAGTCCAGGCCTGGATCAACCGATCTGCTCAGCCCACAAGTCATACTCGTCGGCGTCGGTGACCTTGCACCAGACCTTGTCGCCCGGCTTGAGATTGCTGCCGTTGTCGATGAACACGTTGCCGTCGATTTCCGGAGCATCGAAGAAGCAGCGGCCGACGGCACCTTGTTCGTCGACTTCGTCCACCAGCACTTCGATCTCACGGCCGATGCGCATTTGCAGGCGCGCCGAGCTGATGGCCTGCTGGTGCGCCATGAAGCGCTCCCAACGGTCCTGCTTGACGTCATCCGGCACCACGTCCAGGTTCAGGTCGTTGGCCGGTGCGCCTTCGACGGGCGAGTACTGGAAGCAGCCGACGCGGTCGAGCTGGGCTTCGGTCAGCCAGTCCAGCAGGTATTGGAAGTCTTCTTCGGTTTCGCCCGGAAAGCCGACGATGAAGGTCGAGCGGATGATCAGCTCGGGGCAGATTTCACGCCAGCTCTTGATGCGCGCCAGGGTCTTGTCTTCGAAAGCCGGGCGTTTCATGGCCTTGAGGACTTTCGGGCTGGCGTGCTGGAACGGGATGTCCAGGTACGGCAGGATCTTGCCGGCGGCCATCAGCGGGATCAGCTCGTCGACGTGCGGGTACGGGTAGACGTAATGCAGGCGGACCCAGACACCGAGGGTGCTGAGGGCTTCGCACAGTTCGGTCATGCGGGTTTTCACCGGCGCGCCGTTCCAGAAGCCGGTGCGGTACTTGACGTCGACGCCGTAGGCGCTGGTGTCCTGGGAAATCACCAGCAATTCCTTGACGCCGGCCTTGACCAGGCGCTGGGCTTCGTCGAGCACGTCACCCACCGGACGGCTCACCAGTTTGCCGCGCATCGAGGGGATGATGCAGAAGCTGCAGCTGTGGTTGCAGCCTTCGGAAATCTTCAGGTAGGCGTAGTGACGCGGGGTCAGCTTGATGCCTTGTGGCGGCACCAGGTCGATCAGCGGATTGTGGTCCTGGCGCGGCGGCACGACTTCATGCACGGCGTTGACCACTTGTTCGTACTGCTGCGGCCCGGTCACGGACAGCACGCTCGGGTGCACGTCGCGGATGTTGCCTTCTTCCACACCCATGCAGCCGGTCACGATGACCTTGCCGTTTTCCTTGATGGCTTCGCCGATCACTTCAAGGGATTCGGCCTTGGCCGAGTCGATGAAGCCACAGGTGTTGACCACCACCACGTCGGCGTCCTGGTAGGTGGACACAACGTCATAACCTTCCATGCGCAGCTGGGTCAGGATGCGCTCGGAGTCGACCAGCGCTTTCGGGCAACCCAGGGATACGAAGCCAACCTTGGGATTGGCTGGCGCGGTAGTGGTGGACATGTCTAACCTCGGTGTAGGGGGATCGTCTCTTGCGGAGACAGGGCGCCTGACGCGCCTCTGATCAAAAAGTGCGCAATTCTATCCGTGGTCGCCGCACTTGACCAGCTTTATACCGGGAAATACGACGAGTGCTGCGCTATGCTTCGCGCCTTTGCCTTCTGGCGAACGCTGCAGTCAACAGAACGTCTGTTACAAAGCGTAAAACCGCCCATGCTGCGTCACAAGAGCGTACGGCTTCTTTCAAGAAGGCAGGTCTGGAAATCAGGAGTGTTGGATGGGTCATGCAGGTAGTCAGGCGGCGGGCGCCGAGCACTCGGCGGCCAAACCGCTGAGCATGCTGGTCGCGGCGGTCGGGGTGGTTTATGGCGACATTGGCACGAGCCCGCTGTACACCCTTAAAGAAGTGTTTTCCGGTGGTTATGGCGTGCCCGTCAACCATGACGGGGTGCTGGGGATCCTGTCGCTGATTTTCTGGTCGCTGATCTGGGTCGTGTCCATCAAGTACATGATGTTCGTCCTTCGCGCGGACAACCAGGGCGAAGGCGGAATCATGGCCTTGACTGCCCTGGCGCGGCGCGCGGCGGCCGGCAGGGCGCGGCTGCGTACGTTGTTGGTGATCTGCGGTTTGATCGGTGCGGCGCTGTTCTATGGCGACAGCATGATCACCCCGGCGATCTCGGTATTGTCGGCGGTCGAAGGCCTGGGCCTCGCATTCGAAGGCATCGATCACTGGGTGGTGCCGCTATCGGTGGTGGTGCTGGTGGCGTTGTTCCTGATCCAGCGCCACGGCACCGCGCGCATTGGCATCCTCTTTGGTCCGATCATGGTGACCTGGTTCCTCGTCCTCGGCGCCTTGGGCGTGTATGGCATCAGCCAGCACCCGGAAGTATTGAACGCAGTGAACCCGGCCTGGGCCGTGCGTTTCTTTGTCGTCCACCCGGGCATGGGCGTAGCGATCCTTGGCGCGGTGGTGCTGGCGCTGACCGGGGCCGAAGCGCTGTACGCCGACATGGGCCACTTCGGCCGTAAACCCATCGCCCGTGCCTGGTTCATCCTCGTGCTGCCGGGCCTGATGCTCAACTATTTCGGCCAGGGCGCCTTGCTGCTCGGTGATCCTGAAGCGGCGCGCAACCCGTTCTATCTGCTGGCGCCGAGCTGGGCATTGCTGCCCTTGGTGGGCCTGGCGACGCTGGCGACGGTGATTGCCTCGCAAGCGGTGATCTCCGGCGCGTTCTCCCTGACGCGCCAGGCAATCCAGCTCGGCTACATCCCGCGCATGTACATCCAGCACACCTCCAGCGCCGAACAGGGCCAGATCTACATCGGCGCGGTGAACTGGTCTTTGATGGTCGGCGTGGTCTTGCTGGTGCTGGGCTTCGAGTCGTCCGGAGCGCTGGCATCGGCCTACGGCGTGGCGGTGACCGGTACGATGTTGATGACCACGATCCTGGTCTCCGCCGTGATCCTGTTGCTATGGAAATGGCCGCCGCTGCTGGCGGTGCCGGTGCTGTTCGGTTTCTTGCTGGTAGATGGGCTGTACTTCGCCGCCAACGTGCCGAAAATCATCCAGGGCGGCGCATTCCCGGTCATAGCCGGCATCGCCTTGTTCGTATTGATGACCACCTGGAAACGCGGCAAGCAGCTGTTGGTGGAGCGGCTGGACGAAGGGGCGTTGCCGCTGCCGGTCTTCATCAGCAGCATCCGCGTGCAGCCGCCGCACCGGGTCCAGGGCACGGCGGTGTTCCTGACGGCGCGCTCGGATGCGGTGCCCCATGCGCTATTGCACAATCTGCTGCACAACCAGGTGCTGCATGAGCAGGTGGTGTTGCTGACAGTGGTCTACGAAGACATTCCCCGCGTGCCGCCACAACGGCGTTTCGAGGTCGATGCCTATGGCGAGGGCTTCTTCCGGGTGATCCTGCATTTCGGTTTTACCGACGAGCCGGACGTGCCCGAGGCGCTCAAGCTCTGTCATTTGGACGACCTGGATTTCAGTCCGATGCGCACCACCTACTTTCTCAGTCGCGAGACTGTTATCGCCTCCAAGCTGGAGGGCATGGCGCGTTGGCGTGAATCGTTGTTTGCTTTCATGTTGAAAAATGCCAACGGCAACCTGCGCTTTTTCAATCTGCCGTTGAATCGGGTGATTGAATTGGGGACGCAGGTGGAGATGTAGCACCGGGAAACAAAAAGCCCCCATTGCCTTGCGGCGGTGGGGGCTTTTTTGTGGGAGCCTCTTGGGCATTTGGTCGGTTTGTCTTTCCTTACCTTGATTTGCGTCTAATATGACGTAATATTTTACAGTTAAAGATGCGTTTTAGAGTATGCGGAATCAGGTAAAAGGAGGTGGGGTATGGCAGCACTACTGGAGCGGGCGGATCAAGCGATATCCGTTACGGCAATGGTCAGGGGGTTCAGCGCGAAGCTCAAGGAAGTATCGAGTCGTGCAACCGAAAGGCTGGTGATCTTCAAGGACAATGAACCCGCAGCGGTGATCATCAACGTCGACGCTTATCAGGAAATGCTCGATGAGCTGGAAAATCTTCGCGTCGAGGCGACGGCTCGTGAACGCTTGATCAATTTCGATCGGGCCAAGGCCGTCAGTCATGAGGATATGCGGGCGCGGTATGCCAAAAACGACTGAAGGGGCGGTGAATGGCTTGGAACGTTGTTTACCATCCGGAGGTTCAAGACGATCTGGATCAGTTGGGTGCTGCGGCTGCGAACCGTATCCTTGATGTCATCGAAGAGCGGATCATCAATGGCGAGCCGGACAAGATCGGCAAGCCGCTCAGAGCCAGCCTGGCCGGGTGCCGAAGGATCCGAACGGGTGATACCCGCATTGTTTACAGGGTCGACGGAAAAGCGATTCAGGTGCTGATAGTCGCCGTTGGCGCGCGGCGAGATAAAGAAGTATACGACGCGGCAGAACGTCGCCGTTAACAAAAGCCCCCAAGTGCCTTGCGGCGGTGGGGGCTTTTGTCTGGCTTGCCCCCCGCTTATTGCACGGCAGGCTTGGTTTGGCGCTTGTCGATCTCGCCGATCAGGCGCTTGGCCAGGGCCGGGTAGTTTTCATCGAAGTGGTGGCCGCCCGGCAACTTGATGACTTCGCCCACGGCAGTCTTGTCGGTGCAGCCGCTTTCGTTGGCCTCTTCGGCGCCGTAGATGCACACCACTTTTTCGGCGGGCAGCTTGGCCATCTCCGGGCCGGTTGCGGCTTCGGTGCCGGCGTTGCCGAGCCAGCCCTCGACTTCGATTTCGAAGCTGCCGGTGCGAGCGAAGGCGAGCAGGATGATTGCATCGACACGCTGTTGCTCTGTCGCCGGTAGACGGTTGTAGATCGCCGGCAGCACATCGGCGCCGAAGGAGTAGCCGGTCAGGATGAAGCGCTTGGTGCCCCAGATCTGGCGGTAGTGTTGCATCAGCTCGGTCAGGTCGGCGGCGCTCTGTTCGGGGCTCTTGTGCTGCCAGTAGTAACGCAGGGTGTCGATGCCGACGACCGGGTAGCCGACCTTGGCCATTTCATCGGCCACGTCGCGGTCCAGGTCACGCCAGCCACCGTCGCCAGAGAGAAACAGCGTCACGGTATCCCGGGCCTGGCTGGCGGGCACCTCCACCACCGGGATGCTCAGGCCGCCCTTGCCCTTTTCGGCACCTACCAGGATCTTGCGCAGTTCATTGTTCAGCACTTGCGGCAGGTTGATGTCGTAGTCGCTGATGCTGGTTTCGGCATTGTGTTGATCACGAACGAACCCGGCGCTGGTGTCGTCGGGGTTATCGTTCCAGGCGACCAGCCAGTGACCGTGTGCGGCGCTCTTGGGCAGCAGGTGCGTGCAGCCAGGTTTTTCCAGAGCCAGGTCCACCGAGACGGCCCGGGCATTGTCGTCCTTCTGCTCGGCCAACCAGCGCCAGGCCAGCACGGCGCCGGGGCCGATGCCGCTGACCAGCGTGGCCGGGCCGTGGAGTTGTCTCAGGCCGGCCTGTAGAGCACGGCCTTGCAACATGCAGTCCTTGGGCAGGATCACTTGGACGATCTGTGCCGAGCCGCTGCGGCTGAGGGTCGTCAACTGGGTGTCGCTGAGCTTTTGGTCCTCATTCACGGCCACCAGCACCTGGGCGCGGGGCTTGGTGCCGGGGATGATGCGCGTCATTGGCACGCCGTCGGCGGGTTCCAGTTGTTCCAGGGTCGGTTGCGGGGCAGGGCGGTTCCAATACCAGTAGCCGCCACCGAGAATCACAGCCAGCACCAGCAGGGCGGCCACTACGTATCGCCACGAGCGTTGCATCATCAGCGTTTCACCAATCCAGTCAGGCCGCCTGCAATCAGGGCGGCGGTATCAGCCAGTGCAACCAGCGGATCGAGTCCGGCGGGCACGGCCATGTAACGAGGTTCCCAGTCAGGCTGGAATTTGTCTTTGAAGCGGCGCAGCCCCTGGAAATTGTAAAGCTGCTCGCCACGGCGAAACACCATCGACCCCAGGCGCTGGGTCAGCGGTGCGCCGCGACGCGGCTGCAAGCCCGACAAAGGGACCATGCCGAGACTGAAGCGAGCGTAGCCATGGTTTTTGTAATGCTGAATCAGGCCGACCATCATGAATTCCATGGTCAGCTTCGGCGCCTCGGGGTGGGCGCGCATCAGGTCGAGGCTGGCCAATTCGTGGTTGTGGGTTTCCAGCAGGTTGGCGAATGCCACCGGCCGGCCTTCGAAACGAATCACCGCGATGCGGAAATGCTTGAGGTAGTCATCGCTGAATCGTCCGAGGGAGAAGCCTTTTTCCCGGACGTTCTTGCCGGTCAGCCAGGCGTCGGAGATGACTTTCAGTTCGTCCATGGGCGCCTGGCCCGGCTCGTGGATTTCCAGCGACAGGCCATCGCGGGTGCCGCGATTCCAGGTGTAGCGCAGGTCCTTCATCTCTTTGCCCTTGGCTTCGAGATCGAAACGTTTGAGGTCGACTCGCGCCTCTTCGCCCAGCTTGATCGCGGTCAGGCCGATGTCCATGTAGTAAGGCAGGTTCTCGGCGCGTACCTGGTAGAACACTGGCCGGGCGTGATAGATGTCGCACAGGTCACGGAACTGCCAGATCATTTCCGCCCGTTGCTGGGTCGGCCCGATCGGGTCGTACAGCGCGACAAGGCTGCGGCCGCGACGGGCGTACATCAAAAATGCCTCGTCGTTGGGGTGAAACAGCAGCGCCTTGTCGACGGTCAGGGCCAAGCCGCCGTCGGGTTGAGACGACGCCATGAGAATGGTCTTGGCGCGTTCCAGCTCTTGTGCCGTAGGCAAGTGAATCACCGGCCGCGCGGTGCGCAGCAACCAGGTCAGCGACACCACCACCAGCAGCACCGCGGCACCTAGCAATGAGCGCAGGCCGCGGGGAGCGTCGGCATCCAGGGTGAATTGCCACCACAGTTGATGGCTGTAGGGCACGTCCTGATAGGCGAACAGCAACAGCCAGATCGACGCCCCCAGGACGCACAGGCTAGCGATCAAGAACAACGGCGAAAACGGCAACTCGGTCAGGCGACTCGGCCTGTAGAACGAACGCCGGAAGATCGACAGCAGGGCAGCAGTCAAGGTCAGCAGCGTGGCTTCTTCCCAATCAAAGCCCTTGAGCAGCGAGAGCAGGGCACCCACCAGCAATAACACGGTGGTGAGCATCCAGGCGGCGGACAGGCGACGGCGCAAGCCTTGGGCCAGCAACAGGCACAGCACGCCAATCAGGCTGGCGCCAAAGTGCGAGGCATCCACCAGTCGGTGAGGAATCAGAAACCCGATGTGCTCCAGGCGGGTGTCGATTTCGGGTGTCACCCCGGAAAACAGCAGCACCACGCCCGACAAAAACACCAGCACGGCCAGGATCGGTGCCGCGAAACCTGACGCCGCCCGCAAGGACTGGCGTGTCTGGAAGAGTCGTTGCGCCTCGTTGATCAGCAGCAGCACGCACGCTACCAGCATCGGCAGCAGCACGTAGATCAAGCGATACAGCAGCAAGGCGGCCGCCAGCGGCGCGGCACCCAGCTTGTCGGCAAACGCGGCCAGCAGGATCGCCTCGAACACCCCGACCCCGCCCGGCACGTGGCTGAGTACACCGGCGGCCAGCGCGAGCAAGTACACCAACAGGAATGGACCGAACGGGGGCGCCTCGGGCAGCAACAGATAGAGCACCGTCGCGGCAGCTGCGACGTCCAGCGCGGTAATCACCAATTGCAGGAGCGTCAGGCGTCGGCCGGGCAGCCGCAAGGTCCGGCGACCGGCCCTGACCAGCAGGCTGTCGCGGTAGGGTTGGTCCGGCAGGCGACGGCGATAGATACCCACCGCCAGCACGCCAGTCAGCAGCAGCACCGCGACGGCGATCGATCCCAGCAACGTGGCTGGAAGATGCAAGGCGGCGGATGCCGCAGGCAGATTGCTCAGTGTCGCCAGGGCGGCCAAGGGCGGCAGGGCGCAGCCCAGCGACAGGCTGGCGAACAACGTCATATGGGCGACGTCCGTCGCCCCCAGGCCATGGCGAGCATACAGGCGATAACGAACCGAGCCGCCCGACAGCAGCGACAGGCCGATGGCGTTGCCAATGGCGAAAGCGCTGAAGCCCCCTAGCACCAGGGTTTGCGGCGGCAGCTTCACCCCCGCGTAGCGGCTGGCGGACCACTCATAGCCCAGCAGAATGACAAAACCGGCCACGGTCGCGGCGATCGCGCCGAGCAGGGCCGGCCTCGGCACCTCGAGGATCGAGTCGTGAAGGGCGTAAAGGTCGAGCTCGCTCAACAGATGGCGGCAGGCGATCAAGGCAATTGCAAACAGGAGCAGCGTGACAGCGAGGCCGATCGGTTGCCGGTACTGGCTGATCCGCTCCATCCAGCGCAATCGCTCGGCCTTGATCGGTTGTGTCGCAGAAACAGTGTCTTGTGGGTCAGACGAGTGGGCGCGCATCAATCACCTCTTGAGCTATGCGCGACAGGATGGGGGTATCCAGCCAAGTTACCAATCCCTGCGGTGGAAAATATTACAAAATATTTGTCATGGAGTTTTTTCGACACGCACAAAAAAGGCCACTCTTTCGAGTAGCCTTTCTTGATGTTTGGTTGCGGGAGCCGGATTTGAACCGACGACCTTCGGGTTATGAGCCCGACGAGCTACCAGACTGCTCCATCCCGCGTCTGTGTGGCGGCATTCTACAGGCGAACGCCAGAGTGTCAACCGTTAATAAGGGGCTGGGTGAAATAAACGACGAGTTCACCTAAATACACGAAAACAAAAGAAAATTGTCCTACAACCATCAGCAAGGGCTTAGGTTGATAGAAGCGCCATGGGGCGCAGGCGCATAAATCAGGCGTGCACAAAAAAGGCCACTCTTTCGAGTAGCCTTTCTTGATGTTTGGTTGCGGGAGCCGGATTTGAACCGACGACCTTCGGGTTATGAGCCCGACGAGCTACCAGGCTGCTCCATCCCGCGTCTGTGAGGCGGCATTCTACAGAAGATCGACGGGCTGTCAACCCTTGCTTAGGAAAAACATGTTCCGCTTCAAGCGGTTAGCCCAGGGGCAGGGCCAGGTTTCGCGCTGTGACGCAAGCCGGGCAAGGGCTGGCGCCCTATTGGCGGGCTCTGGGTGATTGAGGAAATACATCCATGTAGGAATTTTCAAGGTTCAACGAAGGATCTTTCAAAGCACTGGTGCTATATACAGGTTCGAATGAGATACTGGCGCCCCGAATCAATCCGTGTGCCGCTTCTCTCATGACGCAACGCAAAATCATCCACGTCGACTGCGACTGCTTCTATGCCGCTATCGAGATGCGTGATGATCCGCAGCTGGCCGGCAAGCCATTGGCGGTCGGCGGCTCGGCGGACCGGCGCGGCGTAATCGCGACCTGCAACTATGAGGCCCGAGCCTATGGCGTGCGCTCTGCCATGTCTTCCGGCCATGCGCTGAAGCTCTGCCCTGACCTGACCATCGTCAAGCCGAGGATGGACGCCTACCGAGAGGCGTCGAAGGAAATCCACACGATCTTCAGCGATTACACCGATCTGATCGAGCCGCTGTCCCTCGACGAGGCTTACCTGGATGTTTCCGCCAGCGCGCATTTTGGCGGCAGCGCCACGCGTATTGCCCAAGACATTCGCCGGCGTGTCTCCAATCAGCTGCACATCACCGTGTCCGCTGGCGTTGCGCCGAACAAGTTTCTCGCCAAGATCGCCAGTGATTGGAAGAAGCCCAATGGCTTGTTTGTCATCACCCCCGACCAAGTGGAAGATTTCGTCTCGGCATTACCGGTGAATAAACTCCACGGTGTTGGCAAGGTCACCGCCGACAAGTTGAACAGGCTCGGGATCACCGATTGTTCACAGTTGCGTCAGTGGGACAAGCTCGCCCTGGTGCGTGAATTCGGCAGTTTTGGCGAGCGCCTCTGGAGCCTTGCCCGTGGGATCGATGAGCGTCTGGTGCACAACGACAGCCGTCGTCAGTCCATCAGCGTGGAAAACACCTACGACGTTGATCTGCCCGATCTGAAAAGCTGCCTGGATAAGTTGCCGGAGCTGATGGAAACCCTCAGCGGGCGCATGGCGCGGATCGACAGCAGTTACCGCCCGGGCAAGCCATTCGTCAAAGTCAAATTCCATGATTTCACCCAGACCACCCTGGAGCAGTCCGGGGCCGGGCGGGATCTGGGCAGTTACCAGCTTTTGTTGACCCAGGCCTTCAACCGTGGCGGCAAGCCGGTGCGGTTGTTGGGGATCGGGGTACGGTTGGAGGATTTGCGGGGAGGGTATGAACAGTTGGAGCTGTTTGATCGGTAAGCGCTCGTTGTGGTGAGGGATAATCCCCTCACCACAGGGGAAGCATCCCTCGTTCAGCCAGGTTCAACTCGCCCCTGGATCCGCCACCAACCGTCCGCCATCCTTGGTCAAAGCCTTCAGGAACTCGGTCTGCAGTTCCGGATCGTTGCGGGTCAGTTCGATCAGGCTTTGCTCCAGCTCACTGGCTTCTTCTTCAAGGCCCAGTTCCGACAGGCGTTTGACCCGGTGAACCCACTGGCTCACTTCGTCATCTTCCAGGTCGTCGTAGATCAATGCGTGGGCTTCGACCAATTTGCTGCGCAGGGTGCTGCTGATGCTCAGCGACGAGTCGGTATGCACCTCGTCCTGGGCATCCGTCACGCTGATCTGCAATTTGCCGAACTGGCTCAGGTCATGTTCGGCGAACGGGCTTTCCAGCAGGTTCAAGCGCAGCACCCCGTTGCGGTCGGTGCTCATCTCGAATGTCTGGCGGGCGGCCTTCACCTGTACCGGGCGTTCGCTCCAGGGCAGGCTCGAGTGCTCGGTGCGCTTGTCGCGCTGGATTTCGTCGATACCGGCCAGGTTTTGTTGCGCTCGACCGTTGGACGGGACGTTCATGAATGGGTTCAGGCCGGCGAAACCGTAGCTGATCCAGTCACGGGTCGCGGTGTCAGGCAAGGTGCCCAGGGCGAACACATTGACCACGTTCGCGCCGACACCGGCCACCACCGCCACCGCGCCCAGCGGGATCTCATAGACCTCGCGCCATGGCTGGTAGGGCGTGTAGCGATCGTAGTGCCGGGTGACTTCGAATTCAGTGACCTCGAAAGTCTTTTGCTCGTTGATCCGAACCCGACGCTGCGGCAAGTCGAGCACCTTGGGCTCGCCCACATCGATCTGCAGACTATGGTCGAGCAGCTTGCGCTCGATCCGTTCTTCGTGCTCGTTGCGTTGCGACATCTGGTTGGCGCAGCCGCTGACCAACAGGGCGCCGCACAGTGCGGCGCCCCCGAGGCCTAAGGTGTTTCGCTTGAACATGACGTCTCTATCTGGTCTCAGCGGCGGATACGAGCCTGGAGGAAGGACAGCGCTTCGGCGACCGGTAGCGCTTGCGGCTCGGCCTCGGTGCGGCTCTTGTATTCCAGGTTGCCTTCGGCCAGGCCGCGATCACTGACTACGATCCGGTGCGGGATACCGATCAGTTCCATGTCGGCGAACTTGATACCGGGGCTGGTTTTCTTGTCGCGGTCGTCCAGCAGCACCTCGAAGCCAGCGGCCGTCAATTCGGCGTAGAGCTTGTCGGTCGCTTCGCGAACCTGTTCGGTTTCATAGCGCAGCGGCACCAGCGCGACCTGGAAGGGCGCCAGTGTGTCGCTCCAGATGATCCCGTTCTCGTCGTTGTTCTGCTCGATGGCAGCGGCCACCACGCGGGATACACCGATGCCGTAGCAGCCCATCTGCAGGGTGACCGGCTTGCCGTTGTCGCCCAGCACCTCGCATTTCATCGCCTTGCTGTACTTGTCGCCCAGCTGGAAGATGTGTCCGACTTCGATACCGCGCTTGATTTCCAGAGTGCCCTTGCCGTCCGGGCTTGGATCGCCGGCCACCACGTTGCGCAGGTCCGCGACGGCTGGAACCGGCAGATCGCGCTCCCAGTTCACGCCGAAATAATGCTTGTCGTCGATGTTGGCGCCGATGGCGAAATCGCTCATCAGCTCCACCGAGCGATCAATGATGATCGGCAGCGGCAGGTTCAGCGGGCCGAGGGAGCCGGCGCCGGCGCCGATGGCGTCGCGCAGCTCGGCGTCGGTGGCCATGACCAATGGGCTTGCGACGCCAGGCTGGTTGGCCGCCTTGATTTCATTGAGCTCGTGATCGCCGCGGACGATCAGGGCGATCAGCTTGCCTTCTTCTTCCGCGCGCACGATCAGGGTCTTGATGGTGCGTTCGATCGGCAGGTTGTAGCCTTCCACCAACTGGGCGATGGTCTTGGTGTTGGGTGTATCCACCAGGCGCAATTCTTCGGTCGGCGCGGCGCGGGACGTTTCCCGTGGCACGGCTTCGGCTTTCTCGATGTTCGCGGCGTAGTCGGAGCCGTTGCTGAAGACGATGTCGTCTTCGCCGGACTCGGCCAGTACGTGGAATTCGTGGGAGCCGGCACCGCCAATGGAGCCGTTGTCGGCTTCAACCGGGCGGTATTTCAGGCCCAGGCGGGTGAACACGTTGCAGTACGCCTGGTGCATGCGGTCGTAAGTAACCTGCAGCGACGCCAGGTCGGCGTGGAACGAGTAGGCGTCCTTCATGATGAACTCGCGACCGCGCATCAGGCCGAAGCGCGGACGGATCTCGTCACGGAACTTGGTCTGGATCTGATACAGGTTGATGGGCAGCTGCTTGTAGCTGCTCAACTCGTTGCGCATCAGGTCGGTGATCACTTCTTCGTGGGTCGGGCCTGCGCAGAAGTCGCGACCGTGACGGTCCTTGATGCGCAGCAGCTCGGGGCCGTACTCCTCCCAGCGTCCCGACTCCTGCCACAGCTCGGCCGGTTGGGTGCTCGGCATCAACACTTCCAGAGAGCCGGCGGCGTCCATTTCTTCACGGACGATGGCTTCGACCTTGCGCATGACCCGCAGGCCCATCGGCAGCCAGGTGTACAGGCCGGAGGCGAGTTTGCGGATCATGCCGGCACGCAGCATCAGCTGGTGGCTGATCACGACGGCGTCGGAAGGCGTTTCTTTCTGTGTGGCGAGCAAAAATTGACTGGTGCGCATGGTTGGCCGTTGTCGGTTGCTGATGACGAGAAGTGACGCAGCATTGTACGGGCGAGATGCCCTGGCGTACAGGCGCGTGGCCTGTTGCCGGATCCAGGCGCCGCTTTCTTCGGCGCCTGCTGAGCTTTCCTACGATTCTTGGGCCTACGACTCTTGGGCGGGCCGGGTCGGCGTCGATTTCGACTCCGGCTCTGACTCCGTTCCGTGCGTCGAGTCCTGGCGGCGATTTTCCTGGTACCAGTGGAGCGCGATCAGCAGCAAGGTTGGAACGCCGAGCAGGGCGGTGATCAGGAAGAAATCGTGATAGCCGAACTTTTCCACCATGACCCCGGAATACCCACCGATCAGGCGCGGCAGCAAGAGCATGATCGAGCTGAGCAGGGCGTACTGGGTTGCGGAGAATTTCAGGTTGGTCAGGCTGGACAGGTACGCAACAAATGCCGAGGTCGCCAGGCCGGAGCTGAAATTGTCCAGGGAGATGGTGACAATCAGCATCTCCAGGTCGGCGCCCATCCCCGTGAGCATCAAGAACAGGATATTGGTGGCCGCCGAGGACACGCCGCCAATGAACAGGATCGGCAAGATGCCGAATCGCACGATGAGCAGGCCGCCCATGCCGGCGCCCACCAGCGTCATGATCAGCCCGAATATCTTGCTGACGCTGGCGATCTGGTCCTTGGTAAATCCTTGGTCGATGTAGAACACGTTGGCCATGACGCCCATGACCGTGTCGGACATGCGATAGGTGGCGATCAGGCCGAGCAGCAGCAGCGCCTGCCAGCGGTAGCGCAGGATGAAGTCGTTGACGGGGGTGAGCACCGGCGCCAGGCCGCGACGGCCCATCGACGACAGGCACATGACAGTCAGGAGGATATAGAGGATGGCGCGCAGGAACGCCCGGTCCTCGAGCAGCAGGTCGAGCAGGCTGACGCCCTCGAACAGCACGCTGGCGAAGTCGGTGTTATAGAGTTGGGTGAACATGGCCGGGACCGACACCAGGAGCACGATCAGGACGAACACCGATGCGAGCTGATGGACGAAGGTATAGCGCCCGGCCTGCAACTGTGTGCGCAGTGGCACCGGAGGCTCGCGCATGAACAGTGAGGTCAGCAAGGCGGGCACCATCAGCACGCCGAACAACAGGTACGTGCCCGCCCAGGCCGAATGTTTGTAGCTGAACCCGGTGGAGCCGAAGCCCTCGGCGAAAAACAGCGCGCCGGCCGTGGCCAGCAGGGCGGCGACCCGGTAGCCGGACATGTAGCTGGCGGCCAATGCGGCCTGGCGGGTGTCGTCCACGATTTCCAGCCGATAGGCATCGACGGCGATGTCCTGGGTCGCGGAGGCGAAGGCCACTATCACCGCGATTGCGATCAGCCAGGACAGGTGCTTTTGCGGATCGCAGAAACCCATGCCCACCAGGCCCAGGATGACCAGCCCTTGGGATAGCACCAGCCAGGATCGGCGGCGTCCCAGCTTGCCCAGCAGTGGCAGGCGCCATTGGTCCAGCAATGGCGACCAGACCCATTTGAAGGCGTAGGCGAGGCCGATCAGGCTGGCGTAACCAATGGTCTCGCGAGCCACGCCGGCTTCGCGCAACCAGACCGAGAGCGTGGAAAACACCAGCATGTACGGCAAGCCGGCGGCGAAGCCAAGCAGCAACAGCACGAGCGTCGAAGGACTGGCATAGGCGGCGAGGGCGGCGCGCCAGGTTTTACGGGGCATGGGCTGGAGTCTGCCTCAAAAATTGCGAAAACAAAGCGCGCACTCTAACCGCTGTGCTCTACCGGGCGCCAGCCATGGCGCTGAATATCAACACGATTATTCAGGACACTGATCCCCTCCGTGCGCAAGCGCGCGCGTTGTTCGTCCCCTGAGGGGCTTCCCACCGGCAGGCTGATCCGACCGCCGGCACCGAGCACGCGATGCCACGGCAGCTTCGTGTCGCCGGGCAATTGGCTGAGGGTTCGTCCGACCCAGCGCGCGGCGCGGCCCAGCCCGGCCATTTCGGCGAGTTGGCCGTAGGTTACGACTTTGCCGGCAGGCACCTGTGCCAGAGTGAGGTAAAGCGTGGTGCGGCGGATCTGGGCGGCGTTCTCGGTGGCCGAAGTGGCGTCAGTCACAAGCGCGGTTCCTGAAAGTGTCCGTCTGTAGATTAATTCCTACAGGGCGGGTTGATAAATGAACTCATCTTCCATACGTGGGTCAGTCGTTGCTGAGGTGTCATCCTGGGGGATAATGCCGCTTTTTCATCGCAAACTTGAGCCCATTATCGCTTATGTTGTCCAGAACCCTGCTTTGCCTAGCTGTTACGAGCGCCTCCATGCCTTTGCTTGCCGATACCGTCTGGTTGAAGAACGGCGACAAGCTCAGCGGCAAGATCACCGTTTTCGACGGCGGCAAGTTGCTGATCCAGACCGATTATGCCGGCGCGGTCCCTATCGATTGGAAACAGGTCAAGACCCTTGAAAGCGACCAGCAGTTGTTGGTCAAGCAGGACGCTTACAGTGGCGAGAAAGCCAAGGCGTTGCAGGCGGCCGAGGATGGCAAGGTGACCTTGGCCAATGGTGATGTGCCCAAGACCGTCGAGCTGGCGAGCATCCAGCAGATTCTCAAGCCCAAGCCGGTGGTCGAGGATTTGGTGTGGAAGGGCAATATCGACGCCGCACTGGATTACCAGCGGGCGGAAAACGACACCGACGACTACGACATCGACTTCAAGACCTCGGCGCGCCACGGCAGGTGGCGGCACACCGCCGAAGGCGAATACAACCGCGAATTCCAGGACGACATAGTCTCGGCTGATAACTGGCGACTGGAGTACTCCCTCGACCGGTTCATCACCGATAAATGGTTCTGGCAAGGTCGGCTCAACTACAAGCGCGACAAAGTCGAGGACCTGGCCCGCCAGCGTGTCGTGGGTACCGGTCCGGGCTACCAGTTCTGGGACGACGAACTGGGTGCGTTCTCCCTGGGTTCGCTGCTCAACCGCACCGATTACGAGTACAGCGATGGCGGCAAGGACAACTTCTATTCCGTCGCCATGAAATGGGACTACAACCGTTACCTGATCGGCAAGCGGGTTGAGTTTTTCACCAATGGCGAAGTCGGCAAGCCGCTGTCTGGCGTGGCGGATTATGCCTACGACGCAGAGTTGGGGTTGCGCTATAAAGTGACCGACTGGGCGTCACTCAATCTCAAGGCCGAGAAAGATGTCATCGAAGGGACGGAAGACAGCGACATCAGTAAGACGCGCTACACGGCTGGGTTCGGTGTGACCTGGTAATCCCAGGCTAATCAACGAACCCTCCTGTGGGAGCGAGCTTGCTCGCGATAGCGGTGGATCAGACAGACCGCTATCGCGAGCAAGCTCGCTCCCACAGTTTTTTTGTGCCTGAAAAATCAACAGGCACAAAAAAGCCCCGCTTTTAAGGGCGGGGCTTCTTACTAAAGCAAGTACAAGTTAGATAACTTGAACTTCTTCAGCTTGCATGCCTTTCTGACCGCGGGTAGCGATGAAAGAAACCTGTTGGCCTTCTTTCAGGCTTTTGAAGCCGTCGGATTGGATAGCTTTGAAGTGAACGAACAGATCGTCACCGGATTGTGGAGTGATGAAGCCGAAGCCTTTTTCATCGTTGAACCACTTAACGGTACCGGTTTGGCGATTAGACATGGTGTAACTCCTTGAACAAAGATAACTGCGACTCAGGAAGAACCCTGGCCGAGACTGAGTGCAAAGAGCAGGAAAAATTCTTGTAGATGGTTGGATCGAAATTCAACATATCGTGTAGAGATTCTCAGTGACACAAGCAGCACAGTGACGCCACCTTAACCCTTTTTCCGGAACGTGCCAATGGTCTTTGCGAAGGTTTCTCGGTTTTAATGACTGACGGCGCTGACGGTTGCCGCCAGGGCCCGGAAATCAAGGTGGATCGGCGAGAATTGCGTCCCGCACTTTGAACCCGCCCCGCGCCCCGGTAAGATGCCGGACAGTTTTTTCCACCTCGCTATTTCAGGAAACCCGCCATGAGCATCAAATCGGACAAGTGGATTCGCCGCATGGCGCAAGAGCACGGCATGATCGAGCCCTTCGTAGAGCGCCAGATGCGTGGCGAAGGCGCCGACCGGCTGATTTCCTTCGGTGTTTCCAGCTACGGCTACGATGTGCGCTGCGCCGATGAATTCAAGGTGTTCACCAACATCAACTCGGCCACAGTCGACCCGAAGAACTTCGACGAGAAGAGCTTCGTCGACATCAAGAGCGATGTCTGCATCATTCCGCCGAACTCCTTCGCCCTGGCCCGCACCGTCGAGTATTTCCGTATTCCGCGCAACGTGCTGACCATTTGCCTGGGTAAAAGCACCTATGCCCGTTGCGGCATCATCGTCAACGTCACGCCGCTGGAACCGGAATGGGAAGGCCATGTGACCCTGGAGTTTTCCAACACCACGACCCTCCCGGCCAAGATCTACGCCAACGAAGGCGTGGCGCAGATGCTGTTCCTCGAATCCGATGAAGAGTGCGAAGTGTCCTACAAGGACCGGGGTGGCAAATACCAGGGCCAGCGCGGCGTGACACTGCCGCGCACCTGATTCTGACGAGCTGTTGGAATTCCTGGGCGGGCAGGCACTCTATGAAGTGTACTGCCCGTTTTTTGCGTCAGCCCAATGGGCCTTCGCTCAGGAGTAGCTCTATGAAGATCGATCCGCGAATCAGTGCCGAACTGGCAAGTCTTGAGCCCAATCAGATCGGCGTCCTGGCTTGGTCACTGCTGGCCCATCCTGCTGAAGCGGCAGGCGGCATCCCCGGTCAGCCAGATCCCGATACCCCCAACGAGCAGCCAACCGAACCCGGCGAACCGACACTTCCCGACGAGCCGCCTCCTGCGCCCGTAGCCTGATCACATATGGCCCGTCAGTTGAAGCGAATGCGCTTCAGCTGACGGGCCATATTTCGTTGTCGCCAATCACGAAGATCTTGCAGTCGTTGTCCTGCTCGACCCGATAGCCTCCGGTGAACGCACCGAAGGCCGGCAGCAGGCTGACATCACTACCGAGGCGGAAACACGGAAGCCGAAGCCGTTGCCGGCCTTTGCCTGTCAAGTGATAGACCGGGTGCACATGCCCGGCCAGCACATGTCGGCTTGGGTGCGGCGTGGGTTCGTGTTGCACGGCGAACGGGCCCAGCAGCAGTGGCTCGGGTACGACGCGGATATTCATCGAGGGCGGTGGATCGCCAGCGCTCTTGTCGTGATTGCCACGTATGAGCGTGATGGGAAGTGCTTGATGCCGTTCACGCCAACCGGCGAGAGCGTTCAGAGTGCCGGGGGCATGGGAACCAGGCCCGTGAAGGAAATCCCCAAGGAAAATCAGCAATCGGCACGGCACGCTTGCCAGCAGTTGATCCAGCACGACGATATTGCTCGCCGTCGTGCCGTGGGGCACCGGTTGGCCGAGGCTGCGATAGGCAGCGGCCTTGCCGAAATGTGCGTCGGCCACCATCAGGGTTTCCTGGGCCGGCCAGTACAGGGCTTTGTGCGGCAGCAGCCAGAGTTCTTCACCGGCGAGGTTGATGGGGTAGGGCGCGGGCATCAGACGGTACCTTTATCGGCGGTTCGTTCCAGTTCGCTGACCATCCGGCGGATGCGATCGGCAAGTTTTTCCGAGCTCATGCTTTCGCGGAACCGTTCCACCAATAACGGGAAGCCCAGCGGGGTGGGGCGTTTAATGATGTGCAGGTCCAGCTTCAACGTATCGAGGCGTTCCAAGGTCTGCTCCAATCGGCGTATATCCAATTCTTCGCGCAGGACCTCCTCGCCGGCCTGGGCCAGCAGCAGGTTATCGGCGTCGTATTGCTTGAACACTTGAAAAAACAGTCCGCTGGAGGCCTGGACTTGCCGTGTGCTCTTCGGCGCGCCGGGATAGCCGGCGAACACCAGCCCGGCGATTCGGGCGATCTCGCGAAAGCGCCGCAGCGCCAGTTCTCCGGCATTCAGGCTGGCGAGCACGTCCACCAGCAGATTATCGGTGCGCAAGAGCCCCGGGTTCAGGTGCGCTGACCAGTCCACTTGGGTGGCGCTGAGCAGTTCCAGTCCGTAGTCGTTGACCGCGATGGAAAATGTCACCGGTTGTCGCTGGCTGACGCGCCAGGCCAGCAGGCTGGCAAGCCCGAGGTGAACCTGGCGCCCGGCGAACGGATAGAGGAACAGGTGCCAGCCCTCCCGGGACTTGAGCGCTTCGGCCAGCAACGTGCCCTGCGTGGGGAGGCCGGACCAGCGCAGTTGCGTCGATAGCAATGGTTGCACGGCGCGCATCTCCGGGCCGTCGAAATGGCCTGCGGCGGCCTCGCTCAGGCGTGCTACGACCGCGGCGGCAAGTTCGCTGGAAAGTGGCATGCGGCCGCCGTTCCAGCGTGGCACGGCAGCTTTTTTCGCCTGGCTGCGCCGCACGTAGGCCGTCATGTCTTCGACCCGGACCAGTTCCAATAACCGCCCGGCGAAGAGAAACCCGTCGCCGGGACGCAGCCGCGCGATAAAACCTTCTTCCACGCTGCCCAAGGTTTTTCCGCCACCGCCCTTGCTCCAGAACTTCAGCTGCAGGCTGGCGTCGCTGACGATGGTGCCGATGCTCATGCGGTGGCGCCGGGCCAGGCGTGCGTCAGGCACGCGCCATACGCCGTGCTCGTCCGGCTCGACCCGTCGATAGTCAGGGTAGGCCGTCAACGAGAGTCCACCGTGGCGCACGAACGCCAGGGCCCATGCCCATTCGGCAGGGTTCAAATCGCGGTAAGCCCAGGCGCCACGCACCTCGTCGAACAGTTCGTCGGGCCTGAAACCGCCGCCCAGGGCCATGCTGACCAAATGCTGGACCAGCACGTCCAGGGGTTTGTGCGGCGATTCCCGGGGCTCGATGCGCCGCTGCGCCACGGCGTCCTGCGCGGCGGCGGACTCGATCAGTTCCAGGCTATGGGTCGGCACGAGTGTGATTCGCGAGGTCCGTCCCGGCGCGTGACCGGAGCGTCCGGCGCGCTGCATCAGCCGCGCCACACCCTTGGCCGAGCCGATCTGCAACACCCGTTCTACCGGCAGAAAATCCACCCCAAGGTCCAGGCTTGAGGTGCACACCACCGCTTTGAGCTGGCCATCCTTGAGGGCTTGTTCCACCCAATCCCTGGTCTCGCGGGACAACGAGCTGTGATGCAGCGCGATCAGCCCGGCCCAGTCCGGACGTGCCTCGAGGATCGCCTGGTACCAGATTTCCGACTGCGCACGGGTGTTGGTAAAGACCAGGCAGCTGCTGCTGGCGTCGATTTCGGCGACGACCTGGGGCAGCATTTTCAAGCCGATGTGCCCGGCCCAGGGGAAACGTTCAAGGGTCGGCGGCAACAGCGTATCGACCTGTAGGGCCTTGGCGTTGGCACCCTGCACGCTGGCACCATTGCCTTGTGGGATAAGCACCTGTTCGGCGTGGGCCTGGTTACCCAGGGTCGCGGAGACTCCCCACACGATCAGCCCCGGATGCCAGCGCCGCAAGCGGGCCAGGGCCAGTTGCAGCTGCACGCCACGCTTGTTGCCGAGCAATTCGTGCCATTCATCCACCACGACCATGCGCAAGGTCGAAACGGCGGTTTGCGCGTCGGCGCGGGCCAGCATCAGGGTCAGGCTTTCCGGGGTGGTGATCAGCGCCGTGGGCAGGCGTCGGCCTTGGCGGGCGCGTTCGTTCGCGCTGGTGTCACCGGTGCGCAGGCCGACGGTCCAGGGGATCTGCAACGGGTCGAGGGGCGCTTGAAGTGCCTTGCCGGTATCAGCGGCCAGCGCGCGCATCGGCGTTATCCACAAGACTGTCAACGGCTCGGCCGCAGGTTTGCGTTTTCGGGGTTTGTCCGGCGGCGGCACGGCGCGGGCGAAACGGTTGAGAGCGGCAAACCACACGGCGTAGGTCTTGCCGGCGCCGGTGCTGGCGTGCAGCAGCCCCGACTCGCCGCGCTTGACCGCGGCCCACACATTTTTTTGAAAAGCGAACGGCTTCCAGCCCCGGGCGTCGAACCACTTTTTTGCGAAGTTGCTGGATGTCGCCATGCGTGCCGTGTGCGCCCTGAAGGTCCTTCTTCAGTGACCACGGCAGGAGATGAAGGTTTATTTGATCGACTGGTCGGGCGCGGACCCCTGTGGGAGCGAGCTTGCTCGCGATAGGGCCAGCTCAGGCAGCATCGATGGCGACTGGTCTATCGCCTTCGCGAGCAAGCTCGCTCCCGCAGGTATTGCTGTGTTTAAGACTCGTTGATTGAACGCCAGCGGGAGCAAGCTCCCTCGCCACGGAGGCGGGGAGTTATTTCAGATTGCCGCTGAGGAACTGCTTGAGTCGCTCGCTCCTGGGGTTGCCCAGCACGTCTTGCGGCGCGCCTTCTTCTTCCACCAGGCCCTGGTGCAGGAACAGCACCTGATTGGAAACCTTGCGGGCGAAGCTCATTTCGTGAGTCACCATGATCATGGTGCGGCCTTCTTCCGCCAGGCCTTGGATCACCTTCAACACTTCTCCCACCAGCTCCGGGTCGAGGGCGGAAGTCGGTTCGTCGAACAGCATGACTTCCGGCTCCATCGCCAAGGCGCGGGCAATCGCCACGCGCTGTTGCTGCCCGCCGGACAGGAACGCCGGGTATTGCTCGGCGACGCGGGCCGGCAGGCCGACCTTGTCGAGATAACGACGGGCGCGCTCGTCGGCTTCCTGCTTGCTGACGCCCAGCACCCGGCGTGGCGCCATGGTGATGTTTTCCAGCACGGTCATGTGGCTCCATAGGTTGAAGTGCTGGAACACCATGGCCAGGCGCGTACGGATGCGTTGCAGCTCGTCGGCATCGGCCACGCGCATGCCGTGATGATCCTTGATCATCTGGATCGACTGGCCGTCCAGGGTCATGGCGCCGTCGTTGGGTTGTTCGAGGAAGTTGATGCAGCGCAAGAAGGTGCTTTTGCCCGAGCCGCTGGCGCCGATCAGGCTGATCACGTCGCCGGTCCTGGCCTTGAGTGAAACCCCTTTGAGCACCTCGTGCTGGCCATAGCTCTTGTGCAGGCCTTCGATGGTCAGTTTGTACATGGAACAGGCATCCTCAAGGCGAAAGTAAGTAGCCGCTGCGGTAGGCTTCGGTTCCGGCGACATGGGCGATGACCATGCCGGCGGTGGCCATGCGGCGCAGCGAGCGGGCATAAAGCAGCCCGGCGTTGCGGCAATGAACGGGCGTGACGGTGTCGTTGACCGGGTCGATGATTTCGGCGATCAGTTGCCCCGCCTGCATGTACTCGCCGGGCAGGGCGTTGTACACCAGCAGCCCGCCAACCGGCGTCGCCACCGGTTCGACGGCCGCCAGCGGCGTGGCCGGGTAGGGCAGGTCGGGCAACGGCACCGGTTCGCCGTCGATGGCGCCGTAGTTGATCAGGTACTCGATCAGTGCCTGGCAGTCGAGGCTCGCCAGGCCGTGGTTGACGTCACCCTGGCCGCGCAGTTCGACGGTGACGGAAAAGCTTCCCAGGGGAATCTCGAATCGTTCGCCAAAACGTTCCTTGAGTTGCCACCACAGCAGCGTGAAACACTCATCGAACGACTGGCCGCCCGAGTCGGTGGCCAACAGGCTGGCCTCGGCGCCGATGTAGCGCGCCAGCGGCTCGACCTGCGGCCAGGCTTCGGGGGTGGTGTAGAGGTGGGCCACGGCTTCGAAATCGCAATGCAGGTCGAGCACCATGTCGGCGTCGCAGGCCAGCCGCTGCAGGACCAGGCGCTGGGATTGCAATTGCGTGCTGGCGCTCTGGCGGCTCAGGGCATCGCGCAGGCTGGTACGGATCAGCATCAGGTTGTGCTGCGGGTCGTCGGTCAGCAAGCCTTCGATTTCGTTGCCGATCTCTTCGCTCAAGTCGACGAACCGGCGGTTGAAATTCTGCCCGCTCTCCAACTCATAGCGGCCCAGCGGCACGTCCATCAGCACTTGTTCAAGGCCGATGGGGTTGGCGATCGGCACCAGCACGATCTCGTGTCGCAAATGGCCGGAGGCCTCCAACTCGGCCAGGCGCTGCTTGAGGTGCCAGGCCACGAGCATGCCGGGCAGCTCATCGGCGTGCAGGGACGACTGGATGTAGATTTTGCCATCGGCCTTTTCCGGGCCGAAGTGAAAGCTGTGGATCTTGCGTGCGGTCCCCGGCAGCGGGGCCAGCAGGTCATGTATCTGGTGGCGCATGTGCGTGTATGTCCTGGAACGGAAGCCTTAGTGGGTTGGCCCGAGGAAGGCCAGCCAGCGGCGTTCGGCGAGGCGGAAGAGGCCCACCAGTGCAAACGTTATGGTCAGGTAGATCAAGGCGGCGATCCCGAACGACTGGAACGTCAGGAACGTGGCCGAGTTTGCATCCCGCGCGACCTTCAGCACGTCTGGAACGGTAGCGGTGAACGCCACGGTCGTCGAGTGCAGCATCAGAATCACTTCGTTGCTGTAATACGGCAGCGAACGACGCAGGGCCGACGGCATGATCACGTAGGCGTAGAGTTTCCAGCCGGTCAGGCCGTAAGCCTTGGCCGCCTCGACCTCGCCGTGGTTCATGCTGCGAATGGCCCCGGCGAAAATCTCCGTGGTGTAGGCGCAGGTGTTCAAGGCGAATGCCAGGATCGTGCAGTTCATCGCGTCGCGAAAGAAACTGTCGAGCATGGGTTGGGCGCGCACCGCCTCGAGGCTGTAGATGCCGGTGTAGCAGATCAGCAGCTGAATGTAGAGCGGCGTGCCACGGAACAGGTAGGTGTAGAACTGCACCGGCCAGCGGACGTAGAACCTGGGTGAAACCCGGGCGATGGACAGCGGGATCGATACCACGAAGCCGATCAGCAACGAAGCGCTGAGCAGCCACAGAGTCATCGCCAGGCCCGTGATGTTGACGCCGTCGCTGTAGAGAAACGGTCGCCAGTATTCCTGCAGGAGTTCGATCATCGCACCGCCTCCCGGGCTCCGGCGGCGTAGCGCCGTTCAAGCCAGCGCAGGATGATATTGGACGCGCTGGTGATCATCAGATAGATCAGCGCCGCGAGCACCAGAAAGTAGAACAGCTGGTAGGTGCTCTTGCCGGCGTCCTGGGCCGCCTTGACCAGGTCAGCCAGGCCGATGATCGACACCAGCGCGGTGGCCTTGAGCATCACCATCCAGTTGTTGCCAATGCCCGGCAGGGCGAAGCGCATCATTTGCGGGAACACCACGTAGCGGAAACGCTGGCCACGCTTGAGGCCATAGGCCGTGGCCGCTTCGACCTGCCCGCGAGGCACCGCGAGGATCGCGCCGCGAAAGGTTTCGGTGAAGTACGCGCCATAAATGAAGCCCAGGGTGATGACCCCGGCGCCGAATGGGTTGATCTCGATGTATTCCCATTCCATGAAATCGGTAAAAGACGTCAGCCAGGTTTGCAGGCTGTAGAAGATCAGCAGCATCAGCACCAGGTCGGGTACACCGCGAATCAGCGTGGTGTAGAGCTGGGCTGGAACACGCAGCAGCTTGACGCTGGACAGCTTGGCGCTGGCGCCCAGCAGGCCGAGCAGAACGCTTAACAACAGGGACAGGGCAGAGAGCTTGATCGTCATCCAGGTGCCTTGCATCAGGAGCGGGCCAAAGCCCTGCAGGCTGAAGGCCGAGAGCCCCAGATTTTGTAGGAGTTGTTCGAACATGGAAGATTGCCTTGGGCAGAAAAAAAGTGCCCACCCGAAACCGGGTGGGCACTGCGCATTATTTGCCGCTGTACAGATTCAGATCGCCAAAGTGTTTTTTCTGGATTTCGGCGTACTTGCCGTCGTCGTGTAACGCTTTGATACCTTTATCCAAAAGCGCTTTCAGCTCTTTGTTACCTTTCTTGATACCGATAGCGGTCTTGGAGGGCAGCAATTCACTGTCAACAGGCTTGCTGACTTCATAGCCTTCGCCTTTTGGCGACTTCAGGAAGCCCAGCTCAGCCTGAAGCATGTCCTGGATCGCGGCATCGAGGCGGCCGGAGGTCAGGTCGGAATAGACCTGATCCTGGTTCTGGTAGGCCTGGGTCTTGACGCCAGCCTTGTCCAGCACGGTCTTGGCGTAGGTTTCCTGGATGGTGCCTTGCTCGTAGCCAACGGTCTTGCCTTTGAGCGAGGCAACGTCTTCGCTCAGGCCCGAACCTTTCTTGAATACATAAGCCGTTGGGCCGGAGAACAGCTCGTTGGAAAAGTCGATGACTTTTTCGCGGGCCGGGGTCACGGTCATGGACGAGATCACGCCGTCGAATTTATTGGCCTTGAGGCCTGGGATCATGCCGTCGAAATCGCTTTCGACCCATTTGCATTTGACCTTCAGTTCTGCGCAGATCGCATTGCCCAGGTCGATGTCGAAACCCACCAGATTGCCGTCGGCGGCCTTGGATTCGAACGGGGCGTAGGACGGGTCGACACCAAAACGCAGTTCCTTGTATTCCTTGGCCGTGGCAGCGCCAGCAGCCACGCACAATGCCAGTGCAGAAAGGGTCAGCAGTGCTTTTTTCATTATTGAGTCCCTAAAACCAATTTGAGCGCTTGTGGCGCGTTGGATTGTTACCGGTGAAGGTCTGAACGGTATGACGGCATAAAGGTAGCAATTTCCGAACCATAGTGCCGAACAAGTGTTTTAAAAGCACTCGCGGCAGGTGACGGAACGCGATGGTGCGCGGGGATGAGCGTACATCAAAAAGCGCACCGGGATGGAGCGTGCGCTGTTTGGAAAAACGCTATGGCAAAAGACGAACGGTTTTTTGTGGCGAGGGGTGTTATTTCAGCAAGTCCTGAAGGGTTGCCAGTGTGTCGGCCTCATCGACGCTCTTATCCTGGCGCCAGCGCAACATTCGCGGAAACCGCACCGCGATCCCACTCTTGTGGCGCTTGGACAGGGCGATGCCTTCGAAGCCCAATTCGAACACCAAGGTGGGGGTGACGCTGCTTACCGGGCCGAACTTTTCCACGGTGGTCTTGCGCACGATGCTGTCGACCTGGCGCATTTGTGCATCGGTCAGGCCTGAATAAGCCTTGGCGAACGGCACCAGCGTGCGTTCGCGACTGCCCGGCGGGTTGTCCCACACCGCGAAGGTGTAGTCGCTGTACAGGCTGGCGCGTCGGCCATGGCCGCGTTGGGCGTAGATCAACACGGCATCGACGCTGAACGGATCGATTTTCCATTTCCACCAAACGCCCATGTCCTTGGTCCGCCCGACGCCGTACAGCGCATTGCGGGCCTTGAGCATCATGCCTTCGACGCCGAGGCTGCGTGAGGCTTCGCGCTGGCGGGCGAGGTCGAGCCAGTCCCGGCCGGTCACGACGGGCGACGGCAACAGCACGGGGCTGTGGCAACGGGCGACCAACGTTTCCAGCTGTTCGCGACGCTCGGCCTGGGGCCGGCTGCGCCAGTCCTCGCCTTGCCATTCCAGCAGGTCATAGGCCATCACCACCACGGGGGCGTCTTCGAGGATTTTCTTGCCCAGGGTCTTGCGACCAATGCGTTGTTGCAACAAGGCGAAGGGTTGCACCGCAGGTTGCAGTGGCGCCTGCGGGTCGAAAGCGTCGTCGGTGACTGACTGCGGCGCTTTCCAGACGACGATCTCGCCGTCGATTACCGTGCCGTCGGGCAACGCCTGGGCCAGGGGGTGCAGTTCCGGGAATCGTTCGGTGACCAGGTCCTCGCCTCGGGACCAGATCCACAAGTGGCCGTCGCGCTTGATCACCTGGGCGCGGATCCCGTCCCATTTCCACTCAACCTGCCAGTCACTGGCTGGCCCCAGCAGGGTGTCGAATTGCTCCGCCGGTTGCGACAGGGCGTGTGCCAGGAAGAACGGATATGGCTGGCCGCCGCGCTGGGCATGTTCATCGTCGGACTCGGCGGCGATCAGCTTGAGGTAGCTGGCCGCCGTGGGACGATGGGACAGATCGGTGTAGCCCACCAGTCGTTGGGCCACCCGTTTGCTGTCCAGCCCGGCCATTGTCGCCAGGGCACGGGTCACCAATAGCTTGGACACACCGACGCGGAAACTGCCGGTGATCAGCTTGATGCAGAGCATCAGGCTCGACCGGTCGAGCTGCGCCCATAGCGCCGGAAGCCGTTGAGCCAGGACGTCGGGCGACTCACCGCGCAGCGGCAACAGTTTCTCTTCGATCCAAAGCGCCAGGCCCTCGTCGCTGTTGTGGGTCGATTCGGGAAGGACCAGAGAAATGGTTTCGGCCAGGTCGCCCACGGCCTGATAACTCTCCTCGAACAGCCAGAGCGACAACCCGGACACCCGGACCGCCAGCTCACGCAGGATTTTCACCGGCACCAGTTGCCGTGGACGGCCACCGGAGAGGAAGTACACGGCCCAGGCGGCATCTTCCGGCGATGCCTTGCCGAAATAATCCTGCATGGCGGCCAGCTTGGCGTTGCTGGAGGTGGTGGCGTCCAGTTCGGCATACAGCTCGGCGAAGGCTTTCATGGTGCCTCCTCGCCGCTGACGGGTGCCTGGGCGAGGTCTTCTTCATCGTCGCCGTACTCGGTGGTGAAACCCTGGGCGTCGAGACCTTGTTCGCAAAGGTGGCGCACCAGCACGGCGACCGAACCATGGGTGACCATGACCCGCTCGGCGCCGGTCTGCTCGACGGCCCAGAGCAGGCCAGGCCAGTCGGCGTGGTCGGACAATACGAATCCGCGGTCCACGCCGCGGCGCCGACGGGTGCCGCGCAGGCGCATCCAGCCACTGGCGAAGGCGTCGCTGTGGTCGCCGAAACGACGCATCCAGCTGCTACCGCCGGCGGAAGGTGGAGCAATGATCAGCGCCTGGCTCATGATCGGGTCGTTCTTTTTGAAATCGCCCGCATAAAGTGTCGGCGGCAGGTGAATACCTGCTTCTCGGTACACCCGGTTCAACGGTTCCACCGCGCCGTGGGCGAGGATCGGCCCGAGGCTGTCATCGATGCCGTGGATAATCCGCTGGGCCTTGCCGAAGGAATAGCAGAACAACACGCTGGCCCGGCCGGCGGCAATGTTCCCGCGCCACCACTGGTTGATCTCATCAAAGACTTGCGCCTGGGGTTGCCAGCGATAGATCGGCAGGCCGAAGGTGGATTCGGTGATGAACGTGTGACAATTCACCGGCTCGAACGGTGCGCAGGTGCCGTCGGGCTCGACTTTGTAATCGCCGGAGGCGACCCACACTTCGCCTTCGTATTCCAACCTGACCTGGGCCGAGCCCAGCACATGGCCGGCGGGATGAAAGCTCAGCGTCACGCCGTGATGCCGCAGGCGTTCGCCATAGGGCAGCGTTTGCAGGTTGATGTCCTGGCCCAGCCGGGAACGGAGAATGCCTTCGCCGGGGGCCGCTGCGAGGTAGTGCTGGTTGCCGCCGCGGGCATGATCGCCGTGGGCGTGGGTAATCACTGAGCGTTCTACCGGGCGCCAGGGGTCGATGTAGAAATCTCCGGGCGGACAGTACAGGCCTTCGGGGCGGGCAATGACAAGATCCATGCGGTCACCGGGGCGATGGGCTTGTCAGGTAGAGGCGGGGGCGGGGGGAGAAGTTCGATCGGTTTTCAGAGGACGGACTGACGCCATCGCGAGCAAGCTCGCTCCCACAGTGGCTTGGTGTGATGCGGAAATACGGAACTCAACACCGCCTCATTGTGGGAGCGAGCTTGCTCGCGATGGCAGTTTTCAACTCACCGCAAATCTCAAAGGCCGTTCCAGGTTATTTTCCAGGCACCAACGTCAACCGCGCCTTGCCATACCCGCGATCAAAGTTCTGTGGTTGCATCGGCAGGCTTTGATACTGCGCCTTGATCCACGGATCGATGCCGTTCACATAGTTCGGGCTGGCCGGGTTCCCCGATTGACCGGCGCCGCCCTGGATCGTCAACGGCTCGGGCTGGCTGAAATCGACGATCAAGCGCAGGGCCGGCGCCAGGGCGGTGTTGAAATCCTGGCCCCAGGCGAATGCGGCGGCATTGAGCGTGGTGCCATCACCGCCAGCCGCCAACGGCCCACGTACGACCTGGCCGCTGGTGTTTTTCCACTCGTAGCGGTGCAGTTTCCCCCACTGCCAAGTGGTGTGATCGCTGCCCAGTTGGCTCTCGCCGACAGTGATTGCCGCTGCCAGGCTGCGAGCCAGGATCACGGCCTTGTCTTCTTTCTGCGGGGTGCGCACGTCGTCCCAGAACGGGCTGTCCTCGCGGCCGAGCAGGTGATCGGCCTGGGCCGAGTAGGATCGTTGGCCGTTCGCGACCAGTGCTTTCCAAGCCGGGCTGCTTTCCGGACCCAGTTCATCGAGGAACGTCTGCTTCATGCTTTCCTGCAGGAACAGCTCGTAGAGCGCCGCGTCGGTGGACACCGGGCTGAGCCTGCCGTCGAACGCCATCAGGCGGGTGTAGGCCTCGCGAGCCTTGGCCCGGTCCGCCACCGGCAGGGCTTCGATCGCCTGTTTCAGCGGCTGGGCCATGCCTGGGGCTTCGAAGACTTTCTTGAGTTTGGCCGCGAACGTCGTGGTCTGGTCATATTGCATGGCGCTCAGGCTGCGGGCGTCGTGCTTGCCGGCGCCGGCCAGTTCGGCCAGGCGCTCGCCACGCTCCGGCGCCGCCCAGGAGTTAGACAATTGCATGCCGTAGCCATGGGGAATGACTCGCTGGTTGGTAGTGCCGAGCCAACCCTGGACCGGGTCCTGGTCGTAGGGGTGCAGCATCGGGTCGGCATAACCGTCCCAGTCATAGCGACCCTCCCAGCCGGGCGATGGCAGCAATCCTTCGCCTTCACGGCGGTTGGGGTAGCGGCCGGTCACTTGCCAGCCGATGTTGCGCGCGTCGGCAAACACCATGTTCACCGCCAGGGCGCGAATCTCCCGGCTGGCATCCGAGGCTTTCTCGATATTTCGCGAGCGTGACAGATCGAAAAACGCATCCAGGGTCTTGTCGTCGGTGAAACTCGGCAATTGCAAGGCCAGCCCCAGACCGTTGGCCATGGCTGGGCCTTGGGCGCTGTTGAGCAGGGGGCCGTGGCGGGTCTCGTACACGGCTTCACGAATAGACCGTTGACCCTTGATGAAATAGGTTTCGTTGCGCACGGTCGCCGGCTGCCATTTGCCGTTCACTTCGTAGGACAGCCCGTTGCCCTGGCGTCGGATCTTTTCCAGGAACAGGTCTTGGTTGTCACCAAGGACGCTGGTCATGCTCCACGCCACGTGGCCGTTGAAGCCGGCCAGGATCATCGGAATACCCGCCACGGAAAGCCCGGCCGCCTGGTACTTGGGCGCGCGGATCTGCACCGGGCTCCAGAGCGACGGCACGCCCAGCGGGCCATGGCTGTCGCTGGCCAACAGGCTTTTACCGTTGCGGCTGCGTTGCGGGGCGATGGCCCAGTTGCTCGAAAACGCTGCGCCCAACAGATTCAGGTCGGACAACTGGGCGCCAGCCTTGCTGATTTGGTCCAGGCCGGGCACCTGGCCATTGAGGCGGACGCCCTGAAGTTTATCGGCTTCCGCCAGGGGCAGCGGTTCATCGGGGTAGGACGGGCTCAGCCAGGCCAGTTTGTCGTTTGTGACGGTCTGGGCCAGCACCAGGGTGGCCAGCTCTTCCGGCAAGTTGGCCGACTGGCTGAAATTCAGCAGGCAGAACAGCAGCGCCGAGTCTTCCGGCTTCCAGTATTCGGGCTTGTAGCCGGTGGCAGCCAAGTCCGCCGGCAACTTGTCGCGATAGCGGAACAGGTAGGCATTGACGCCCCGGGCATAGACTTCAAAGAATCGCTTGAGGCGCGGCGATGACGCTTTATAAAGCTCGTCGGCGTTTTTCTTCAGGTTCACCGCCCGCATGTAGCGGTCGATATCGAGCCGTTCGGCCCCGGACATTTCCGCCAGCCGACCTTGGGCAAGCAGGCGCAGGGTCGCCATCTGCGTGATCCGGTCACTGGCGTGGACATAGCCGAGGGCGAACAGGGCGTCGTGGAAACTGTTGCTTTCGATCAGCGGCATGCCCATGGCGTTGCGCCGGACCGAGACATTCTGCGCCAGCCCCTTGAGCGGTTGCACGCCGGTGGTAGGCGGGACAGTGTCCTGGGTATTCCAGGCCTGGCAACCGCTCAAACCGAGCACACTGGCCGCTGCTGCGGCTACGCCGAGCTTGGGAATGAGGGAAATAAAGGCTGGCGAGGCCATGGCAAAGCTCCTGCGGGAGGGGTGGCACCAATAAAGGCGCTACGTTAGTGAGCAGGAAGGGGCCGCGCAAGCGGGCGGTGGGGTTATTTGTTGATTTGGCGATGAAAGCCTGCGGCGAAGCCCGCGGCGAAGCTCGCAATCCGCTGAACACGTGGCGATGAAGCGGCCCCTCGCCACGGGCCGATCGACGACTTGCTCGTAGGGAACGGTGATGTTCAAGTGGTGCAAAATCCAACGATCGATCATGGGAAATCCGACATGGATCTACAGAAAAACGCGGCGCTGATTCTTATTGATCAACAAAAAGGCATCCTCCACCCCAAGCTCGGCCCCCGCAACAACCCCGAGGCGGAGCTGCGCATGCTTGAGCTGCTTGCCCGCTGGCGGAATTCGGCGCGGCCTGTCATCCATGTCCACCATCTGTCCCGCTCTGAAGACTCGGTGTTCTGGCCCGGGCAATCAGGCGTGCAAGTCCAGGAACGGTTCGAGCCGATGGCCGGGGAGCGGTTGGTTCAAAAGCAGGTGCCGGATGCGTTCTGCGGCACCTCCCTGGAGGCGGATCTGCGCGGCGCGGGAATCGGGCAACTGGTGATCGTCGGCGTCGCGACGAACAATTCGGTGGAGTCCACCGCGCGGACGGCCGGCAACCTGGGATTCGATACATGGGTGGCCGAAGACGCCTGTTTCACCTTCGACAAGGCCGATTACTTCGGCAATGCCCGTTCGGCTGCCGAGGTGCATGGGATGTCCCTGGCTAACCTGCACGGGGAATATGCGACGGTGGTCAGTGTGATGCAGATTCTGCAGGCGGGGTAATGGATGGGGTACAGGGCGGCCGCATCGCGAGCAGGCTCGCTCCCACAACATTCTTAGGCGGACTTTGAATCCTGTGAGAGCTAGCTTGCTCGCGATGACGGTCTAACAGGCAAAAAACCTTTTAGCCATCAAGCCCCGTGGCACTTCTTGAATTTCTTGCCATTGCCGCAAGGGCATGGATCGTTGCGGCCCACATCCTTCAAGGCATTGCGCACGGGCTCTTGGTGGGCGTGGCCGCAGTTCGGGCCATGGACGTGGCCGTGATCATGGTCGTGGTGGTCATGATCGTGGTTGCAATCAGGGCCATGGACATGGGGTTGCTGTGTCATCGGGGTTACTCCGCAATTAAATCGGCGGCGATTATCACGCCATTGCGCTCCAGGTGCACGTAGTGGGCGATGAATAAACCGGTTTCCAGCTCACCTTCCAGGCGATAGGGGATCTGCTCACGAGGTTTCTCCAACAGCTTTACCAGCTCCCGCACCTGGGGCCACAGGTTGGTGCGAACCGGCAGCTTGAAATACCCGCTGCGTCCGGGGCGAACCGTGAACCAGTGCTCATGCTCGCCTTCGGTCAGCAAGAGGTCGCCCAAATGAACCCGGTAGGTCAGGCCGCGCACGGTGAGGTCGCTATCACCGGGGTTGTCGACGCGAAAGTGCAGCATGAACCTTTGTTCCACCAGGCGCGCCCGCACCACCTCGACCTTGACCAGGTGGACTCGCGGCTCGGGTGCCTCTTCAGCTTGCCAGGACGCGCAACCGCCGAGCCCTACGATCAGTAGCAGGCAGGTGACGCATAGCCATTGGAGTTTGAAGGTCATGTCCGTGCCTCTGGTTTGTCCCCAGTTTAGCCCTCGGGTGGTGGACGAGCGTCAGACGTTTGCAAAATCAGCGATTGAAATACCCGGCGCAGCATTTTTTGAATTTATGCCCGCTGCCACAAGGGCAACTGTCGTTGCGGCCGATCTTCACCGGCACGGTGGGGTCGATGAAGTACCAACGCCCGCCGTTCTGCACGAACGATGACTGTTCGCGATGGCTGTGCTCACCTTGGCCGTCGTGCCAGCGCGCGGTGAACGTAACGAAAGCGTGTTCCGGTTGGCCGCCGAACACTTCGCTGCTTTCCACTTCCAGCCCCAGCCAGGTGCTCCTGGCGCTCCATTCGCTGATGGACTGGCGATCGAGGCCATCCTGCTGGGCCGGCAGAGTGGTGCTGACCAGGTAGTCCACAAGGCCCAGTACATAAGCGCTGTAGCGCGAGCGCATCAAGGCTTCGGCACAGGGCGCGGGATGGCCGTCATGGTAACGGCCGCAGCAGCCATCCAATGGGTTGCCACTGCCACAAGGGCAAATGGTCGTGTGCAGGCTTGTGTCCACAGCTACCACCAATATTTTCCAAAGTTTTCGGGGTTAGCCCAAAACCGTGAGTTGAGCCAGTCGGGGACCTGCTTGTATTCAAGCAGATCGTAGGTAAACAGGGTCAGCACCTGGTCCTCGCGCTGGAACCGCTCGCTGGCTTGCAAGGCCAGGGAAAAGAAGTCCGTTTCCTGCCAGCCGCAGGCGTTGAGGTCGGCCAGCACCGCAATCCGGCTGGCGTTGAGATTGCGGATGCCGCCCAACAGGTTCAGACCGTCGCGCTTGGGCAAATGCTCCAGGCAATCGAGCGCAAGGGCCAGGTCGAAACGCCGCGCCGCCACGTCCGCCGGCAGCGCGCCGGGGCCCGCGTGGACCACTTCGGTGGCGGGATGGGCCTGCTGGAACGCCTCCAGCGCAGGAAAGCTGCTGGCGCCGATCAGCAGCAGCCTTTGCGGGGCGTAACGGTCAAGCACGGCGGCCAGGGCTTGCTGGGGCGTACGCGAAGAAATGGCAACGGTCATCGAAGTTCCTCAATCAGAACCGCCAAGATAGCCTGCCCGGACATCATGGCCTAGAGCGGTTTGTCCACGAACGTACGGAACCTGCGCAAACACGTGGCGAAAACCTGTAATCGTTGGGGCTGGCGCAGATCCGAAGTCCGGTCTTTACTCCCCTGAATCGGCGGCGAAGCCGATCCTTCAAGGAGAAAACCCGATGAGCATAGTTCGGACAGCGTTACCCCTGGTTCTGCTAACGAGTGTGTTGACTGGTTGCGCAGGTTTGCAGAAAACCGACTGGCCGATCTGTGCGGCCACCGGTGGTGTCGTGGGCGCGGGATTGGGCGCCATCGAGAGCAGTTCCTGGATTGGGCCGGGCGCGTTGGTGGCCGGCACCGTGGCGGCAGGTTGGTGCTGGGCCCATGGCGATGGCGACGAAGACGGCGATGGCGTCCCGGACAGCCGCGACAAGTGCCCGGGCACACCGAAAGGCGTGCAGGTCGACGCCGACGGCTGCCCACCGCCCGCCCCGGCGCCAATGGCCGAAGAGCCGGTAGTGGTCAAGGAAGAAACGATCGTGGTGCGCGATGTGCATTTCGAATTCAACAAGGCCACGCTGACACCAACCGACAAGGAAGTACTGAGCACCATCGCGACCCGGTTGAAACAGGAAACCTCCACCGCGCAACTGCGGGTGACGGGGCACACCGACAGTGTCGGCAGTGATGCCTACAACCAGAGACTGTCGGAAAAACGCGCCAATTCCGTGGTGCAGTACCTGGTGGAAAGCGGCGTGCCTCGCGCCAGTTTCGTCTCGGTGGAAGGCGCCGGGGAAGGCCAGCCGGTGGCGGACAACAAAACTGCTGATGGCCGGGCGATGAACCGTCGTACCGAAATCAAGATAAACCGTTGAAACCCTTGTCATCCGCGGCTTGTACAGTCGCGGATGCGGGTCTTTACTCCTGTGTGACCGGTATGGGCCGGTGACACAGGAGCATTCATCATGAAGGTTCTCATCAGGGTTGCCATGCCGGTGCTGCTCGCGAGCAGTCTGTTATCCGGTTGCGCCACTCACAGCGACGGCAGCGCATCACTCAATCAACGCACCTGGCCGATCTGCAGCCTGATCGGCGGGCTCGTCGGCGGCGGTCTGGGTGCCATCGAAAGCACTGGCTGGGCGGCCGGTGGCGCCGCGTTGGGGCTGCTCGGCGGTGGCTTGATCTGTTATGCCCAGGATGGCGACGAAGATGACGATGGCGTGTTCGATCGTCGCGACCGTTGCCCCGACACGCCGGCCGGTACGGCCGTTGAACACCACGGTTGCCCGCTGCCGCAGTATCCGGCCAGCGCACCACCGGACGAGCCGCAAACGCCGACCAGTGAAGTCATCACCCTCAATGACACCGGCAAGGTGCTGTTCGAATTCGATAAATCCGATCTCACCCCGGCGGCTCGAAGCCAGCTCGACGAGCTGATGGGCAAGCTGAGCCACGCCAACGTCGCGAGCATTCGCGTGGTCGGCCATACCGACGGTGTCGGTACCGACGCTTATAACGAAGGCCTTTCCGAGCGCCGGGCCGGCAGCGTCGTGGAGTATTTGCTGACCCAGGGCGTGGCGCCGGCAAAAGTCACCAGTGAAGGCAAGGGCGAAAGCGAACCGGTGGCCGACAACGAGACCGACGAAGGCCGCGCCCAGAACCGTCGGGTTGAGTTGCGCATCCAGCGTTGATAACCGTTGCGACAAAGGGCCAGAGCCGTCGGATCGCAAAATTAAATTTGCCCGGCCCTCTGGCTTATCCTTTGCGCGAGCCGTTACTGTTCACGCAAAGAATAATTTCGAATGGGGGGCGTATGAAGGTGTTTTGGGGGCTGGGGCGCTTGTTGACCCTGCTGTTCTGGCTGGTGGTGCTGGTCAACCTGCTCTTGCCGTTTGTCCACCCGCTGCATGTCTTGGTCAATCTCGCCGGGGCGCTGTTGCTGGCGGTCCATTTGCTTGAGCTGTTGTTGTTCAGGGCACAGTTTCGCGGGCGTCCCGCTCCGGGCCGTGATCGCCTCCGAGTGCTGCTGTTCGGCATCTTCCACTTGCAAACCCTTCCGACCGCGCCAGAGGCTTCCCATGCGTAAATTGTGTCTACTCGCGGCATTCGTGTGCCCGTTGGCCTGTGCCCAAGTGGTTCAGGTCGAAAGCAATTCCTTGATGCGCCTGCCGAACACCACCAGCGTGCTGGCCCTGGAGCGCTTGGATGTGGCCGATTACGGCACGCTGTTGGTGCCTTCGAACGTCACGCAACTGTCCATCGCAGAGCTGCACCTGGGGCGCGAGGCACGCATTGCGATCGTGCCGGCGCAACAGGCATTGGAGATGAAGGTGGCCCAGGCCGAACTGGACGAAGGCAGCCAGATCACGGCTCGCGGCGCGCCGGGAACCTACACGAAGGCGGCGCGGCCGGGGCGCAATCTCAACCTGCGCTTCAATGCGCTGAACGCACCGCTACTGTCAGTCGATGCCCGTGGCGGCAGCGGTGCGCCAGGTTATGTGGGGCTCGACGGCGCCAACGGACAAGCTCCGGGGTGTACCTGGGGTTCGGCCGGTCGCGGCGCCGACGGCAGCAATGGCGGCGACGGCCAGCCGGGCGCGGCCGGTGCGCTGGTGCGGCTCGAGTTGCCTCGCGCCTACCCCGATGAACAGATAAAGGTCACGGTGGACGGCGGCGCCGGCGGCAAACCTGGGCACGGTGGCAAACCCGGAGCAGGCGGCAAGGCCAAGGGATGCCTGGTCTATACCGCCGACGGTGGCAAGAGCGGCCGGCCAGGCGCCGATGGCCAGCCAGGGCCTGCCGGAACGGCGGGCGCGGTGACGGTGCAGCGGTTCTGAATAACATTCATGACCCAGAGGGAGCGAGTTCCCACTGGGTTTGATGCGATATCAAAACATCGGCCGCGCCGCGCCTATCGCCACCACCAGCAACCCGATCAACAGATTGATGCCCACCAAGCGGCGTATCTTGCCCAGCATCGCTGCGCCAGTCGGCCAGTCTTGGGCCGTCACGGCGGTGCGCAATGCAGGCAGTTGCAGGCCCTGAATGCGGATGAACAGTGCCGTCATCACGATATACAGCCCCATCATCACCTGCACATAACGTGGCGCGGTTTCGAAGCCGGTGAAGCGCAGGTGGATCAGGCCCACGCCGCTGATCGGCAAAAGCACCACCGCCACCCAGACCCAGACAAAAAAACGCTGAAACACTTCTACCCATAGTTTTAGCCGGGCGGGGCCTTCAAGCGCCGTCATTGCGGCGGGACGCAGGATCATCCAGGCGAAAAACATGCCGCCGACCCAGATCAGGGCCGCCAGTAAATGCAGGGTGTAGACGAGGGCAAAGGGTGTCATTGGGTCACTCCGTTCTGCGCGAGATTCATTAGCGGGGTATGATAGCCGCCGATCCGAACCACTGAAAATTTATCCAGCGTTTTTTGCGCCCGACATTCATGATCAGCACCGAACTCAAAACCACGATCCAGGGCGCCTACTCGCGTTTTCTCGAAGCCAAGAGCCTCAAGCCGCGATATGGCCAGCGCCTGATGATTGCCGAAGTGGCAAAAGTCCTGGGCGACATCGACACCGATGACGAAGGACGGCGCAGTGGCGAGCCGGCCGTCGTGGCGGTCGAGGCCGGCACCGGTACCGGCAAGACCGTGGCCTACAGCCTGGCGGCGATTCCGAGCGCCAAGGCTGCCGGCAAGCGGCTGGTGATCGCCACAGCCACCGTCGCCCTGCAGGAGCAGATCGTCTACAAGGACCTGCCCGACCTGATGCGCAACAGCGGGCTGAATTTTACCTTCGCCCTGGCCAAGGGCCGCGGGCGCTATATGTGCCTGTCCAAGCTCGACATGTTGCTGCAGGAAGGCCACGCCCAGACCGCCACCGCGCAGTTGTTCGAAGAGGAAGGCTTCAAGATCGAAGTCGACGAGGCGAGCCAGAAGCTGTTTACCAGCATGATTGAAAAACTGGCCGGCAATAAGTGGGACGGTGACCGCGACAGCTGGTCAACGGCCCTGGAAGACGCCGACTGGTCGCGCCTGACCACGGATCACAGCCAGTGCACCAATCGTCACTGCCCTAACTTCGGCCAGTGTGCTTTCTACAAGGCGCGCGAAGGCATGGGCAAGGTCGACGTGATCGTCACCAACCACGACATGGTCCTGGCCGACCTGGCCCTGGGCGGTGGTGCGGTGTTGCCGGACCCGCGCGACACCATCTACGTGTTCGACGAAGGCCATCATCTGCCGGACAAGGCCATCGGCCATTTCGCCCATTACACGCGGCTGCGCTCCACCGCCGACTGGCTGGAAACCACGGCGAAGAACCTGACCAAGCTGTTGGCTCAGCACCCACTGCCGGGTGACCTGGGCAAATTCATCGAACAGGTGCCCGAGCTCGCGCGTGAGATCAAGACGAACCAGCAGTTCATGTTCACCGCATGCGAACAGGTGGCTGATTTCAAGCCAGGCGAAGATGTAGAGGGCCGCGAGCGGCCTCGCCATCGGTTTGTCGGCGGGATCATCCCCGAGCATATGCGCGAGATGGGCATCGAGCTCAAGAAGGGCTTCGCGCGCCTGACGGATTTGTTCACGCGCCTGACCGACTTGCTCAAGGAAGGCATGGATGGCGAGGTGAACATCGGGATCGCCAGCAACCAGGCCGAGGAATGGTATCCGCTGTTCGGCAGCCTGCTGTCCCGCTCGCAAGGCAATTGGGAGCTGTGGACGGCTTTCACCACCGAAGACCCGGAAGACAACCCACCGATGGCGCGCTGGTTGACCCTGGCCGAGAGCGGTTCGCTGTTCGACATCGAGGTCAATGCCAGCCCGATCCTGGCGGCGGACATGCTGCGGCGCAACCTGTGGAACGTTGCCTACGGCGCGCTGGTGACGTCCGCCACGCTGACCGCCCTGGGTACGTTCGACCGTTTCCGTATGCGCGCCGGCTTGCCGAAAATCGCCGTGACGGCCGTGGTCCCGAGCCCATTCCACCATGCCGACGCCGGCGTGTTGCGAGTCCCCGACCTCAAGGCCGACCCACGGGACGCCGCGGCCCACACCGCGGCGATCATCCGTGACTTGCCGGACCTGGTGGAAGGTTCCCGTGGCACCCTCGTGCTTTTTTCCTCACGCAAGCAGATGCAGGACGTGTTCGACGGTCTCGACCGTGACTGGCGCAAGCAAGTGTTCATCCAGGGCAATCTGTCGAAGCAGGAGACCCTGAACAAACACAAGGCGCGGGTCGATGGCGGCGACTCCAGCGTACTGTTCGGCCTGGCAAGTTTTGCCGAAGGCGTCGACTTGCCCGGCGCCTATTGCGAGCACGTGGTGATCGCAAAGATACCGTTTTCGGTCCCGGACGACCCGGTTGAAGCCGCGCTGGCCGAATGGATCGAAGCCCGGGGTGGCAATCCGTTCATGGAAATCTCCGTGCCGGACGCCTCGCTAAAACTTGTCCAGGCCTGCGGTCGCTTGCTGCGCACCGAGGAAGACCGCGGCACCATCACTTTGCTCGACCGCAGGCTGGTGACCCAACGTTATGGCAAGGCCATCCTCAACGCGCTGCCACCGTTTCGGCGGGAGATTTCCTGACGGTCTTGTGTGGCGAGGGGGCTTGCTCCCTCGCCACACAAGACTGCGCTTAACCAGCCGTCTCGCGAAGGTTCACAAAAACATCAATGACTGAAACAATGCCAGCCAGCTGAAAAAAAGCGTGTGTTTCAAAGGAGTTGCGGGTGCAAATTCAAGGCCATTACGAACTTCAGTTCGAAGCAGTGCGTGAAGCGTTCGCGGCACTGTTCGACGATCCGCAGGAGCGCGGCGCGGCGTTGTGCATCCAGGTTGGGGGCCGCACGGTCGTCGACCTCTGGGCCGGCACAGCCGACAAGGATGGCCATGAGGCTTGGCACTGCGACACCATCGCCAATCTGTTTTCTTGCACCAAGACATTCACCGCCGTTGCCGCCTTGCAATTGGTCGCCGAAGGCAAGTTGCAACTGGACGCGCCGGTCGCTCGCTATTGGCCTGAGTTTGCGGCGGCGGGCAAGCAATCCGTCACCCTGCGCCAGTTGCTCTGCCATCAGGCCGGACTTCCCGCATTGAGGGAGTTGATGGCCCCCGCGGCACTTTACGATTGGCAGACCATGGTCGATGCACTGGCTGCCGAGACGCCTTGGTGGACCCCGGGCGAGGGCCACGGCTATGCCGCGATCACGTACGGCTGGTTGGTGGGCGAATTGTTGCGCAGGGTCGATGGCCGTGGGCCAGGCGAGTCCATCGTGGCCCGGGTTGCCAAACCCCTGGGACTGGATTTCCACGTTGGCCTGGCCGACGAAGAGTTTCATCGCGTGGCGCATATTGCCCGCGGCAAAGGCAACGTTGGCGACGCAGCGGCCCAGCGTCTGTTGCAGGTCACGATGCGCGAACCGACGGCCATGACCACCCGGGCCTTCACCAACCCTCCATCGATCATGACCAGCACCAACAAGCCGGAATGGCGGCGGATGCAGCAACCGGCTGCCAACGGTCACGGCAACGCCCGCAGTCTCGCCGGGTTCTACGCCGGCCTGCTGGACGGAAGCTTGCTGGAAGGTGAAATGCTCGACGAACTGACTCGCCAGCACAGTTTCGGCGAGGACAAGACATTGTTGACCCAGACCCGTTTCGGCCTGGGTTGCATGCTGGATCAACCGGATGTGGCCAATGCGACCTACGGCCTGGGGCCGCGGGCGTTTGGTCATCCCGGAGCCGGGGGCTCCATCGGTTTCGCCGATCCTGAGCATGACGTTGCGTTCGGGTTCGTGACCAATACCCTCGGGCCCTATGTCTTGATGGACCCACGTGCCCAGAACCTTGCACGGGTGCTTGCCACTTGTCTATAAAACGCCATTGGCGGTAGTGGGTAAAGGAACAAGGTGTTGTTTTCGCTTTCCAAGCGACTGTTTATGCGGCCGGAACATGGCCTTCGTTTTTTACTTCAGATCATTTTGTGGATATCCAATGTCATCGAACAAAACCCTCGCTCTGGCGCTGTGCTTCGCTATCACCGGTTGCGCACAAAACCCACAAAATGATGCCGAGGGCGGCGGTGGCTGGTGGCCGTTCGGGTCCTCCGACAAGGTCGCGGCCAAGGAGCCGGTCCCGCCGGCTCCCCTGAAACCCGCCGCCGTGGCGCCGCAAGCCAAGGCAGAGGGGGCCACGCATTGGTGGTGGCCGTTCTCCTCCGACGATGGCGCCGATGTCGCCAAGAAAGAAGAAGCGAAACCTGTCGCCAAGCCTGAAACCAAGGCGCCGGCTACCGTCGCCAAGGCCCAAGCCGAGAGCAGTGGCAAGTGGTGGTGGCCGTTCGGCGGCAAAGAGCAGGAGACCGCGAAGGCAGTGCCGATGCCCGACCCGAAAGTCACTCAGGCCTGGCTCGACGACTATGAGCCAAAGCTGCGTACCGCCATCAAGGACAGCAAGCTTGAGCTGGAGCGCCGCGATAATGTGCTGGTGGTTACCGCTCCCGTGGACGGCTCGTTCAACCCGGACCGTCCGGCCATGCTGCTGCCGGTGACACTCGGCCCGTTCACTCGCGTCGCCAAGATTCTAGAGGCCGATCCGAAAACCGCGGTGCTGATCCTCGGTCACGCCGATACGTCGGGCGCGGCGCCGGCGAATCTGAAGCTCAGCCAGGAACGCGCCCAATCCGTCGCGGCGATCTTCCGGCTCAGTGGCTTGCAGCGTGATCGCCTGATGCTGCGCGGGATGGGCTCGGTGGCGCCACGTGCGGCCAACGATAGCGTCGAGGGTCGGGCTTTGAACCGTCGTGTCGAATTGCTGGTCACGCCCGCCAATACCATGGTCGCGTTGTTGAGCAAGTACAACATGCCGACCCCTGCGCCGGTGACCATGGTGGCTGCCCAGGACGTCAAGCCCGCGGCACCTGCCCCGGCCCCGGCGGCGAAAAAATCCGCCGCGCCGGCAACCAAGAAAGCCGCAGCCAAGAAGGCTCCTGCAAAGGCCCCGGCAAAAAAAGCCCCGGCCAAGAAGGCGACTCCGGCGAAAAAACCTGAACCGGCCAAGGCCGCGGCTGACGGAAAAAAAGTTGCTGCCGCCGACTCCTCCAAAAAACAGTGATTGGCTGATCACAAGGAACGCGCCATGACCCAAGCGCTGGCTGATATGCGCCGTGACTACACCCGCGATGGCCTGACCGAGGCGCAAGCCCCGGCCGAGCCGTTCGCGTTGTTCCACCAATGGTTCGCCGACGCGGTGAAAACCGAACAGGCTCCGGTGGAAGCCAATGCCATGACCCTGGCAACAGTGGACGCTGACGGCCGGCCTCATTGCCGGATCCTGCTACTGAAGGGCCTGGATGCCCAGGGCTTTACTTTCTTCACCAACTACGACAGCGCCAAAGGCCAGCAACTGGCTGCGAATCCGTACGCGGCCATGACGTTTTTCTGGCCGACACTGGAGCGTCAGGTGCGTATCGAAGGCAAGGTAGTGAAAGTCACTGCGCAGGAGTCGGACGCCTATTATCAGGTCCGACCGCTGGGCAGCCGCCTTGGTGCCTGGGCCTCACCCCAGAGCCGGGTGATTGCCGGGCGCGGCGAGCTGGAAGACTTGCTCAAGGCCACTGAGCAGCGTTTCAGCGCCAGCCAACCCCATTGTCCCGAGCACTGGGGCGGCTACCGCTTGCTGCCCGAGCGCATCGAGTTCTGGCAGGGGCGCCCCAGTCGCCTGCATGATCGTCTCAACTACCGCCTGCAAGAGGCGGATTGGACTCGCGAGCGCCTGGCGCCTTGATGGGGTAACCTGCCGCTGCCGCCTGGAGCCATTGCGGCAGGTCCCGTCGCTTGACGCCTTGTTCGCGGGCGCGAGCCAGTTGTTGCAGCATGTAGTGTTTTTTCGGTTCATCCTGCCCCGCCAATGACAGCGCCAGGTCTCGGTCCATCCAGCGTTTGATGCGTACGTACAGCCACCAGTGGAAGTACAGGCCGGCTAGGGTGGTAGCGACTATGATGAAGTAATCCATGGAGAGTCCTTGGAGCGGTAACGCTGCTGACTGAATCTGGCGCTGATGTTTGATGAATTTTCTCGGGTGCGGCTGTATCCCACCTGAATGAAAACAATTTTATCCTGGCGAGGCCGTGACAGGTGTCAAGCCGGGGAGTTTAATGGATCCCTGTCTTTTGGAGTTTGATGCTATGCGTAAGTCTGTTTTGCTGGTTGCTTCCTTTTCCACGATGGCGATGTTGCTCACTGGCTGTCAGTCGAGCCTGACCGGTGACTCCTACTCCCGTGACGAAGCGCGTCGCGTTCAGACGATTCGCATGGGCACTATTGAATCCCTGCGTCCGGTCAAGATCGAAGGCACCAAGACGCCTATCGGCGGTGCGGCGGGTGCTGTAGTAGGCGGCGTGGGTGGCAGCGCGATCGGTGGTGGCCGTGGCAGCATCGTTGCCGCCGTAATCGGCGCGGTGGCTGGCGGCTTGATCGGTTCGGCCACTGAAGAAGGCCTGACCCGTACCCAGGGTGTTGAAATCACGGTTCGTGAAGACGACGGCAGCATGCGTGCCTATGTTCAACAGGTTCAGGAGAATGAAGTGTTCCGCGTGGGCGAGCGGGTGCGGATTTCTACTGTCGGTGGAACCAGTCGCGTTTCCCACTAAGTGGCTTTGATCGCGAACGCCGCTGATAACGTTGAATGAACTGGCCTCTTCGCGAGCAAGCTCGCTCCCACAGTGGATCGGGGTATACACCGAATGGTGCGTCCGCCGAAAAAACCGTGGGAGCGAGCTTGCTCGCGATAGGCGCTGGTTCAGCTATGAAAACGCTGGATGAGTGCCCCGCTGTACGGCCCGCTCAACACGTCATGAATGCTGCGAAACGGGCTTGCGACTAGCCATCGCCGTAACCCCATACCCAATTACCGCCGCCAGGATCGACCCGGTAAGAATCCCCATCCGGTCCATTCCTGCATACTCACTTGCACCCGGTGCGAACGCCAGGGAACCCACGAACAGGCTCATCGTGAAACCGATCCCGCAGAGAATCGCCACCCCCAGTATCTGCCCCCAGTTCGCCCCGGCGGGAAGGCTGGCAATGCCGACTTTCACCGCGAGCCAGGTCAGGCCGAACACACCGACTGCCTTGCCCAGCAACAGCCCGACCGCGATGCCCATCGGCACGTGGTGAGTAAAACTTTCGACGGTGACGCCGCTCAACGACAGACCCGCGTTGGCGAAGGCGAACAGCGGCAGGATGCCATACGCCACCCAGGGATGAAGCGCATGTTCGAGGGTCAGTAATGGCGACGTTTCAGCGTTTTTCGTGCGCAGTGGAATGCAGAAGGCCAGGGTGACACCCGCCAGGGTGGCATGGACACCGCTCTTGAGCACGCAAACCCACAGAATCAGCCCGACCACCATGTAGGGGCCGAGTTTGACCACGCCCATGCGGTTCATTGCCACCAATGCCGCGATGCAGGCCGCAGCCAGCCTCAATGACAGGGTCGACAGGTCGCCAGAGTAGAAGATCGCAATGATGATAATGGCGCCCAGGTCATCAATGATCGCCAGCGTCATCAGGAACAGCTTGAGCGACACCGGCACTCGCTTGCCCAGCAAGGCCAGCACGCCCAGGGCGAAGGCAATATCGGTGGCCGTCGGGATCGCCCAGCCGGCCAGTGCGGCTGGGTTGTCGCGGTTGAGGAACCAGTAGATGAGCGCCGGCACCAGCATGCCGCCGACGGCCGCAGCGCCCGGCAGGACAATCTGCGATGGTTTGGACAATTGCCCGTCGAGGACCTCCCGCTTGACCTCAAGGCCGATGAGCAGGAAGAACATAGCCATCAGGCCGTCGTTGATCCACAGCAGCAAGGGCTTGGCGATCTGCAAGGCGCCGACCTGAGCCACCACCGGAGTCTCCAGCAAGCCGTTATAAAGCCAGTCCAGCGGCGAATTGTTGATCACCAGGGCCAGCACAGCGGCCGCGATCAACAGAAGACCGCTTGCCGCTTCCAGTTGGAAAAAACGTGTCATAGAGCTACGTAGAGCCAAGACTGCTCTCCATTCATCGGATCCAAAGATAGGGACACCCTAACCCGTACCCTTAGTTGTTAAAACAAAAGTTATATTCTTTTTTGTTATATGCTGTTACAGCGCCTGTATTGCCGTCGGGCAGTTGACGGGCATATTGGACCTTAGCTGTACCTGTGCGCGATGTCGGTTTTTTCCTAAGCTTGCGTCTCGTATTTCCGAACCAGATCGTGCCCCGTGGCTATCGGTCTGCCTGCGTCGTACCGATCCAGCGAGAAAACACCATGAACGACCACCGCCAGTGGGCGCGTGAAGCCATCCGTATCATCGAGGCGGACTTCCAGCGCAGCGCCGATACGCACTTGATCCCACTGCCGTTGCCGGGGTTGCCGGGCATTGAGCTGTACTTCAAGGATGAGTCCAGCCATCCCACTGGGAGCCTCAAGCATCGATTGGCTCGTTCGCTTTTCCTCTATGCGTTGTGCAACGGCTGGCTCAAGCCGGGGGCGCCGGTGATCGAAGCCTCCAGCGGATCGACGGCAATTTCCGAGGCCTACTTCGCCCGGTTGCTGGGCCTGCCATTCATTGCGGTGATGCCGGCGACGACCTCTCGGGAAAAAATCGCACAGATCGCCTTTTATGGCGGCCAGAGCCATTTGGTGGATGATCCTACGCAGATCTACGCCGAGTCCGAACGCCTGGCGCGTGAGCATGACGGCCATTTCATCGACCAATTCACCTACGCCGAGCGCGCTACGGACTGGCGCGCCAACAACAACATCGCCGAGTCGATCTTCCAGCAGATGCGTTTTGAGCAGCATCCGGAACCGACCTGGCTGATTTCCAGCCCCGGAACCGGTGGCACGACCGCCACCCTGGGACGTTATGTGCGTTACCGCCAGCACTGTACCCGTGTGCTGTGTGCCGACGCCGAGCGCTCGGTATTCTTCGATTACTACCGCAGCGGCGACGCCAGCCTGCGCCTGGATTGCGGCTCGCGGATCGAAGGCATCGGCCGACCACGGGTCGAAGCGTCGTTCCTGCCCACGGTCATCGATGCGATGGTCAAGGTCCCGGACGCCTTGTCTCTCGCGGCCATGCATTACCTGGCCCAGCGGTTGGGGCGAAGGGTAGGTGGGTCCAGCGGTACCAACCTGATCGGCGCGCTGATCGCCGCGAAGGGGATGGTGGATGCTGGTGAGTCAGGGTCGATCGTGGCCATTCTTTGCGACGGCGGGGAGCGTTATGCCACGACTTATTATGATCCGGCGTGGCTCAAGCAGCAGGGGTATGAGTTGAGTGGGTTGATCGATGCGGTGGCTGCGTGTGCGGAACGCGGAGAAGCGCTGCCGGAGAGTGTGTTGCGGGCTAACATCTGAGTTCTTGAACACGCTGAGATCCCTTGTGGGAGCGAGCCTGTTCGCGATAGCGGATCAACATTCAACACAAATGCTGGCTGATCCACCGCCACCGCGAGCAAGCTCGCTCACACACCGGGATGAATGTCAGGCCTCGAGGCCGAGCATATCCCGCGCCACCGCCTCGGCAATCCGGATTCCATCCACGCCCGCCGACAGGATGCCGCCTGCGTAACCGGCGCCTTCACCTGCGGGGAACAAGCCCTTCACATTCAGGCTTTGCAGCGTTTCGTTTCGCGTGATGCGCAGCGGTGACGAGGTGCGCGTCTCGATGCCGGTGAGCACTGCATCGTGCAGCGAATAGCCACGGATCTGTTTCTCGAACGCCGGTAACGCTTCACGAATGGCTTCGATGGCGAAATCCGGCAGGGCCAGGGCCAGGTCGCCCAAGGCAACCCCCGGTTTGTAGGACGGTTCAACGCTGCCCAGCGCCGTCGAAGGCTTGCCGGCGATGAAATCGCCCACCAGTTGCGCGGGGGCCTCATAGTTGCTGCCGCCAAGTACGAAGGCGTGGGACTCCAGACGCTCCTGCAACTCGATTCCCGCCAGCGGGCCCCCCGGGTAATCCACTTCCGGGGTAATGCCGACAACGATGCCGGAGTTGGCGTTGCGCTCGTTACGTGAATACTGGCTCATGCCGTTGGTCACGACCCGGTTCGGCTCGGAAGTCGCCGCCACCACTGTACCGCCCGGGCACATGCAGAAGCTGTACACCGAACGGCCGTTCTTGGCGTGGTGCACCAGTTTGTAGTCGGCCGCGCCGAGCTTCGGATGGCCGGCGTACTTGCCCAGGCGTGCACTGTCGATCAGTGATTGCGGGTGTTCGATGCGGAAACCCACCGAAAACGGCTTCGCTTCCATGTACACGCCACGGCTGTGGAGCATGCGGAACGTGTCCCGGGCGCTGTGGCCCAGGGCAAGGATCACGTGTTTGGAATGGATCTGTTCACCGCTGGCCAACTCGACACCGACCAATTGGCCGTCTTCGATCAGCACATCGGTGACTCGCTGCCCGAAGCGCACTTCGCCGCCCAGCGCGCGAATCTGCTCACGCATGTTTTCCACGACGCCTGTCAGGCGGAACGTACCGATGTGTGGCTTGCTGACGTAGAGGATTTCTTCGGGCGCCCCGGCCTTGACGAACTCGTGCAGGACCTTGCGCCCAAGGAATTTAGGGTCCTTGATCTGGCTGTAGAGCTTGCCGTCGGAGAATGTCCCCGCACCGCCCTCGCCGAATTGCACGTTGGATTCAGGGTTGAGCACGCTTTTGCGCCACAGGCCCCATGTGTCCTTGGTGCGCTGGCGCACCTCCGGGCCGCGCTCGAGGATGATCGGCTTGAAGCCCATCTGCGCGAGCAACATGGCGGCGAAAATGCCGCACGGGCCGAAGCCGACCACGATCGGCCGTTCGCCCAGGTCGGCCGGCGCCTGGCCAACCACTTTGTAGCTGACGTCCGGCGCTTCGTTGACGTTACGGTCATCGGCGAACTTGCGCAGCACGCTGGCTTCATCGCGCACCGTCAGGTCGATGGTGTAAATGAAGCACAGTTCGGAAGATTTCTTGCGTGCGTCATAGCTGCGCTTGAACAAGGTGAAGTCGAGCAGGTCATCGCTGGCGATGCCCAGGCGTTGCACGATGGCGGGACGCAGGTCTTCTTCGGGATGGTCGATCGGCAGCTTGAGTTCGGTGATTCGTAACATGACAGGATCCGGTTCGCGGGGCGCACAACTGCGCCAGGGCGTGCTTCAAACCGGCGATTATAAGCTGCATTCCCTGCTACCCGTGAGGTTAAAACAGACTGGCGACAAGTCAGTCGTCCCGTGCGCCACCGAAATAGGCACATCCGCGCTGGACCTGGCCGTTGACCCGCAATTCGGCGCTCATGTGTTGCACGCTGCCGCTGGCGCTGTCGACACAGCGAGCCGGGGTGACCCATAGCTCGACTTTCTGGCCATTGGCTTCGGTACCGAGGTTGAACCTGCCATCGCCCAATTGCTCCTCGACATAGGGCACCGCCAGTGGCGGCTGACCTACCCGATCCAGCACCAGGCCCTTGCCGCTGGCCGTGAGGGTCCATTCAGGGCTGTGGCCCGTTGCACGCAGAATCACGCGCTTGAAGTCTGCGTCGCCGCACGCGGTCCCCGAAGGTTCCAGGCGATAGAGCTGGCCAACGTCCAGCTGGCTGTCGGCGCCGGCCGATGCGCTGGAAACGATGCGGCCGCGCAGGTCGGCGAACAACTTGCCGCTATCATCCGCCAGGGTGGCGGCTTGTTGCAGGACGCTGGTGCCGCCGGCGTCATTGACCATGTAGCGGCGCTGTTCCTGGCACGGCTGGAACATCAACTTGCCGTCCGCGGCTGTCAGTTCGCCTTGCATACGTGTTTGCCCCGCATGGGGCGCGCTCTGGCGCGGGGCTTCGAGCAGCTGGCAGCCGGCGAAAAGCGGGAGGAGGGCGACAAACAGCAGGGAACGAGCGGCACGCATCATTGGGTCTCCAGACAAGTGCCGCCACGTTACTCAGACTGTCCCTCTATCACAAGGGGTCAGCCCACGTGAAAGGTCTGGCCGGTTTGCAGGCCTTCGACACTCTTCGCGTAGGCCAACGCCACTTCCGCCGCAGGAACGGGCTTATAGCCACGGAAGTACGGCGCATATTTGTCCATGGCTTCCAGAAGCACGTTCGGGCTTACCGAATTGACCCGTAGCCCGCGCGGCAATTCGATTGCCGCCGCGCGCACGAAACTGTCGAGGGCGCCGTTCACCAGTGCCGCCGAAGCGCCGCTCTTGATGGGGTCGTGGCTAAGTACGCCAGTGGTGAAGGTAAAGGATGCACCGTCGTTGGCGAACTCGCGGCCGATCAGCAGCAGATTGACCTGGCCCATCAGTTTGTCCTTCAGGCCTAGGGCAAAGCTGTCTTCGGTCATGTCGCCCAGAGGAGCGAAGGTGACATTGCCCGCGGCACAGATCAGCGCGTCGAAGCGGCCGGTCTTTTCAAACAGGGCGCGGATCGAGGCGCTGTCGCTGATATCGACTTGTACGTCACCGCTATGGCGGCCGATGCGTACGATTTCGTGGCGGGGCGATAATTCATTATCGATGGCCGAACCGATGGTGCCGTTGGCGCCGATCAACAGGATTTTCATGGGCTGTTCCTCATTGGTTTGAACGAGGTTGCAGTTTAGGCTGGATTTTCTTCGGGATAATCGTGCTAATAGGAAACCTTTGGTTTTCAATTGGAAACAATCCAGTGAGCGAGATAGATGACCTCGCAGCGTTCGCCGTGCTGGTGGAGGCTGGGAGTTTCACCTTGGCGGCGCAGCAGTTGGGGTGCAGCAAGGGGCAACTGTCCAAGCGCATCAGTCTGTTGGAAGAGCGGTTTTCGGTGCTGCTGCTCCAGCGCACGACACGACGCCTTAGCCTGACGGCGGCGGGCGCTGCGCTGTTGCCCCAGGCCCAGGCATTGTTGGTCCAGGTGGAAAGGGCGCGTCAGGCGTTGGCGCGCTTGAAGGGCGAAATTTCCGGGCCGGTGCGCATGACGGTTCCGGTTTCGTTGGGCGAAACGTTCTTCGAGGGATTGCTTACGGAATTTGCCTGTGCCTATCCCGACGTGCAGATTGAGCTGGAGCTCAACAATGGTTACCGCGATTTAACCCGCGATGGCTTCGATTTGGCGATTCGTTCGGATGCGGCGGTCGATGAGCGGTTGGTGGCTCGACCGTTGCTGGCCTGGCATGAAATGACCTGCGCCAGCCCGGCCTACCTGGAACGCTACGGCGAACCCGAGTCCCCCCACGCCTTGGTGGAGCACAAGTGCCTGCTCAACAGCCACTACAGTGGTCGGGAAGAGTGGCTGTATCACCAGCAGCACGAATTGTTGCGGGTGCGAGTGTCCGGGCCGTTCGCCAGTAACCATTACAGCCTGTTGAAAAAAGCCGCCTTGGCCGACGCGGGTATCGCCCGTTTGCCATCGTATTTGCTCCATGAAGAGCTGGCGGACGGACGCCTGCGTTGGCTGTTGCGCGATTTCCAGACCCGGCGCATGCCGATGTACCTGGTGCATCCTTATCAGGGTGGGTTGCCCAAGCGTACCCAGGTGCTGGCTGATTATTTGATTGAATGGTTCAAGCGCAGTGGGGAGGCGTTGGATCGGTTGTAGAGTGAAGACGCTATACCCGTGGCGAGGGAGCTTGCTCCCGCTCGGTTGCGTAGCGACCGCAAGAACTGGGGGCCGCTACGCCCGAGGCGTCGGACCGGCCCAGCGGGAGCAAGCTCCCTCGCCACGGGGGCGTGCGCATCCAGATAAAAAAAAACGGCCCGAAGGCCGTTTTTTTCTTGGTGACAGCCTCAGCCGCCCAGGTACGCCTCGCGCACTTTCGGGTCGGTCAGCAGCGCTTCACCGGTGCCTTGCATCACCACGCGACCGTTCTCCAACACGTACGCCCGGTCGGCGATTTTCAGCGCCTGGTTGGCGTTCTGCTCCACCAGGAACACCGTCACGCCATCCTTGCGCAGCTGTTCGATGATGTCGAAGATCTGCTGGATGATGATCGGTGCCAGGCCCAGGGAAGGCTCGTCGAGCAGCAGCAGCTTGGGCTTGCTCATCAGCGCACGGCCGATGGCGAGCATTTGCTGTTCGCCACCGGACATGGTGCCGCCGCGCTGGGTAAAACGCTCTTTCAGGCGTGGGAAAAGGTGCAGCACCTTGTCCATCTGTTCCTGATAGTCGCCCTTGTCGGTGAAGAACCCGCCCATGGCGAGGTTTTCTTCCACGGTCAGCCGGGCAAATACCCGACGGCCTTCAGGCACCACAGCGATGCTCTTGCGCATGATCTGCGCCGACTCCTGGCCCACCAGTTCCTCGCCCATGTAGCGGATGCTGCCGCTGTGGGCCTGGGGCGAACCGCAGAGGGTCATCAGCAGCGTCGATTTGCCAGCACCGTTGGCGCCGATCAGCGTGACGATTTCGCCCTGGCGGACCTCGACGTTGACGCTGTGAAGCGCCTGGATCTTGCCGTAGAAGGTGGAAACGTTTTCGAATTGCAGCATTTACGCTTCCCCCAGGTAGGCTTTGATCACTTCGGGATTATCGCGGATCTGTTCCGGCGTACCGTCGGCCAGCGGCGTGCCCTGGTTGATCACGACGATGTGGTCGGAAATGCTCATGACCAGCTTCATATCGTGCTCGATCAGCAGGACGGTGACGTTGTGCTCCTCGCGCAACACGCTGATGAGCGCCTTCAGGTCTTCGGTTTCCTTCGGGTTCAGGCCGGCGGCCGGTTCGTCGAGCATGAGGATCCGCGGGCGGGTCATCATGCAGCGGGCGATTTCCAGGCGCCGTTGCTGACCGTAGGCCAGGGTGCCGGCGGTACGGTTGGCGAACTCGGTGAGGTTGACCTTGTCCAGCCAGTACGCGGCGTACTCCATCGCCTCGCGTTCGCTCTTGCGGAACGCCGGGGTCTTGAACAGGCCCGCGAAGAAGTTGGTGTTCAGGTGACGGTGCTGGGCGATCAACAGGTTCTCGACCGCCGTCATGTCCTTGAACAGCCGCACGTTCTGGAAGGTCCGCACCACGCCCTTGCGAGCGATGTGATGGCCGGCCAGGCCCTGGATCGGCTCGCCGTCCAGCAGGATGGTGCCGCCGGTGGGCTGGTAGAAGCCGGTCAGGCAGTTGAACACTGTGGTCTTGCCCGCGCCGTTCGGCCCGATCAGGGCAACCACCTGTTTCTCTTTCACGGTCAGGGCCACGCCGTTGACCGCAAGCAAGCCGCCGAAGCGCATGCTCAAGTTTTCAACTTTGAGGATCTCGCGGCTCATTTGCGCAGCTCCATGTGTGGGCGTTGCATAGGCAGCAGACCTTGAGGACGCCAGATCATCATCAGCACCATCAAGGCGCCGAACATCAACATGCGGTATTCACTGAATTCACGCATCATTTCAGGCAGCAGGATCATCACGATCGCCGCCAGGATCACGCCCAGCTGCGAGCCCATCCCGCCCAGCACGACGATGGCGAGGATGATCGCCGACTCGATGAAGGTGAACGATTCGGGCGTCACCAGGCCCTGGCGAGCCGCGAAGAAGCTACCGGCGAAACCGGCGAACGCAGCACCGAGGGTGAAGGCCGACAGTTTGATCACGGTTGGGTTGAGACCCAGCGCGCGGCAGGCGATTTCGTCTTCACGCAGCGCTTCCCACGCACGGCCGATCGGCATGCGCAGCAGGCGATTGATGACAAACAGTGCCGCCAGTGCCAGCAACAGGGCAACCAGGTACAGGAAGATCACCTTGTTGATCGAGTTGTATTGCAGGCCGAAGTACTCGTGGAAGGTCTGCAAGCCTTCGGCGGCCTTGCGCTCGAAGGTCAGGCCGAAGAACGTCGGCTTCTCGATGTTGCTGATGCCGTTCGGACCACCGGTGATGTCGGTCATGTTACGCAGGAACAGCCGGATGATCTCACCGAAACCCAGGGTCACGATCGCCAGGTAGTCACCACGCAAGCGCAGGACCGGGAAACCCAGCAGGAAACCGAAGGTCGCAGCCATCAGCCCGGCGATCGGCAGGCAGATCCAGAAGCTCAGGCCGAAGTAGTGGGACAGCAGCGCGTAGCTGTAGGCGCCGACGGCGTAGAAACCGACGTAACCCAGGTCCAGCAGGCCGGCCAGGCCTACCACGATGTTCAGGCCCAGGCCGAGCATCACGTAGATCAGGATCAGCGTAGCGATGTCCACCGCGCCGCGCGAGCCGAAGAACGGCCATACCAGCGCGACGATGATGAGGGCGATGATGAAATAGCGCTGAGTCGTTGGCAGGGTCAGGAAGTTGCTGGCCTTGGCCGGGATCAGCGGCAGGCCTGGGGAGGAGCGCCAGGCCTTGCTGATTTGCTGGTTGAACAGCACGCGCAGGAACATCAGCACCGAGCAGATCGCGATGGTCGCAAGCACCGCAGGGCTGGTGTTGTGCACTTCCAGGTTGATACCGACGATGGTCAGTTTCAGACCGAGTACCGGGTAGGCCACGGCCCAGACCAGCAAGGCACTGAACAGTGCCTGTTTAAGATTCCTAGTCATACTTTCTCAACCTCTGGACGGCCCAGAATGCCGGTCGGACGGAACAACAGCACCAGAACCAACAAGCCGAATGCAACGACGTCCTTGTACTGGTCGCCGAAAATATCGGCGCCAAAGGCTTCCGCCACCCCCAGCACCAATCCACCGAGCATGGCTCCGGGAATGCTGCCGATGCCGCCCAATACCGCAGCGGTGAAGGCCTTGAGGCCGACGAGGAAACCAGCGTTCGGGTTGATCACGCCGTATTGCATGCTCAGCAGAACAGCCGCAACGGCTGCCAGCGCAGCACCAATGACAAAAGTCAGGGCGATGATGTTGTTGGTGTTGATGCCGAGCAGGTTGGCCATCTTGATGTCCTCGGCACAGGCGCGGCAGGCGCGGCCCAGGCGAGAACGGGAGATGAACAGGGTCAGGCCGAGCATGGCGATCACAGTGACGACGAACACCACGATCTGCATGTAGGAAATCAGCACTTCTTGTGCGCCACCCGGACCGAAGGCGAAGTTGCCAGGGATCAGGTTGGGGATTGCTTTGTCCTTGGAGTCTTGCGCCAGCAGAACGGTGTTCTGCAGGAAAATCGACATACCAATGGCGGAAATCAGCGGGATAAGACGGTTGCTGCCGCGCAAGGGGCGATAGGCGATCCGTTCGATGCTGTAGCCATAGGAACTGGTGACCACGATGCTCGCGATAAAAGCCGCGGTCATCAACAGCGGGACACTGTCGAGTCCCATCATGGTCAGCCCGGCAATGGCGATGAACGCCACGTAGGAGCCGATCATGTACACCTCGCCGTGGGCGAAGTTGATCATTCCAATGATGCCGTAAACCATCGTGTAGCCGATGGCGATCAGGGCATACATGCTGCCAACGTTAAGGCCGTTAACCAGCTGTTGGAAGAAGTGATAGATGTCAGGCATTACAGCGCTCCTAAAAACCTGATACGCATTTCACTGGTGGAGTCATTTTCCCGCCCGGCCCCGTGGATCTCTATCCACTTCGAATCCGGGTTTTGCCAGCGAACCGCTGATGACGGTTTTGAGATTTTCAGGTGGGGAGACTGGCGGATCACGCCAGCGCGGCCCATACATTCGTAAAACAAAGCCCACGGCACGCCGTGGGCTTTATTGGCAGTCAGTGAGGCAGCGCCTTACTGAGGCGAAACTTCAGTTTTAGGTTTGCCGTTGTGCCACTCGTAAACCACGAATTTGAAGTCTTTCAGGTCGCCCTTTTCATCGAAGCTCAGGTCACCGGTCGGCGTCTTGAAAGTGCCGGCGTGGATGGCTTCAGCCACTTTGGTCGCGTCTTCGGACTTGGCCGCCTTGATGCCTTCGGCAATCACGGTCACTGCGGAGTAGGACGGGAACACGAACGGGCCGCTCGGGTCTTCCTTCTTCGCTTTGAACGCGTCAGCCAATGCAACGTTGGCCGGATCCTGGTCGAAGGACTTCGGCAGGGTCACCAGCAGGCCTTCGGAAGCATCCTTGGCGATCTGGGTGATCGAATCGTTGCCCACGCCTTCCGGACCCATGAAGCGGGCTTTCAGGCCCTTTTCCTGGGCTTGACGCAGGATCAGGCCCAGCTCCGGGTGGTAACCGCCGTAGTAAACGAAGTCGACACCGGCTTGCTTGAGCTTGGCGATGATCGCGGAGAAGTCCTTGTCGCCGGCGTTGACGCCTTCGAACACGGCAACCTTGGTGCCTTTCTTCTCGAGGGTGGCTTTCACCGCGCTGGCGATGCCTTCACCGTACTGCTGCTTGTCGTGCAGGACCGCAACGATTTTCGGCTTGACGTGATCGGCGATGTAGTTGCCGGCCGCTGGGCCTTGGGCACTGTCCAGACCGATGGTGCGGAAGATCATCTTGTAGCCACGGGCGGTGATGTCCGGGCTGGTGGCCGCTGGGGTGATCATGATCACGCCTTCGTCTTCGTAGATGTCCGAAGCCGGCTGGGTGGAGCTGGAGCACAGGTGGCCGATCACGAACTTGACGCCGTCGTTGACGACCTTGTTCGCGACGGCGACCGCTTGTTTTGGATCGCAGGCGTCATCGTATTCAACGGCTTCGAGTTTCTTGCCGTCGACGCCGCCCTTGGCGTTGATTTGCTCGATCGCCATCTTGGAGCCGCTGAACTGCATGTCGCCGTATTGGGCTACAGGGCCGGTTTTCGGGCCGGCGATGCCGATCTTGATGGTATCGGCGGCAAACGAATGGCTGGCAACCCCGGCCAGAACCATAGCGGCAAACAGTTTGGAAATCTGCTTAGTAGCCTTAGTCATAGTGCTCCACTCATGCTGTTGTAGTTTTTATAGTCCTGGCGCCGTAGCAGCAGAACCGGGTCAGATATCTTGGATATCCTCGCGGAAAATGCCCCCGGCAACTGTACCGGTACAGTGTAGAGCGCCGATTGTTGGCAAGGGAAGCTGGCGCTTGGGGGCAAAACCTGAGGGTGTCGCTTTATTGAAAGAAAAAGACAGATTCGCGGCGAGGGTTGTCCGGTCAAATCGGCAATCCTTGGCTTTGCTGCGCTTTTCAATCGGTGCTGCAATTGCAACTGGGTTTTTCTGCCAGACCACCGACGTTATCATTCGCGCCGATTTCTTTTCCGGACAGCTCCCATGAATCAAGAACCTAGCACCCTCTATGCCAAATTGCTCGGTGAAACCGCATCCATCACCTGGAAAGAGCTGGAGCCGTTCTTTGCCAAGGGTGCCCTATTGTGGGTCGATCCGGCACTGGATCTGATCGCTGCCGCCGAGGCCGTGGCCCAGGACGAAGGTACCAAAGTCGCCGCCTGGCTGGGCGCCGGGCAGGTCGCCAAGCTGTCTGAAACGCGGGCGCTGGATTTTCTGGAGCGCGATCCGCAGCTCTGGGCGGTGGTGGTTTCGCCTTGGATCATGATCCAGGAAAGGGCATCGAATTGATCGATGCACCAACTTGGTTCGCTCCCTGGCTCGGTTGAAAGTGTGTAGGTGAGTAGCGAGATGACAGCCTGCCGTGGCGAAACGCCACAGGGCAGGGTGACGTATACGTAACGGGAACAGTTTATTGGGCAGCCTTTTGGCTGCTTAATTGTTTCTGGATGTTGTTCTGGGGAGAGATTCAAGGCCGCTATCGCGAGCAAGCTCGCTCCCACAATGGGTCTGTGTTCACAAAACCTGTGGGAGCGAGCTTGCTCGCGATTTGGGCGACTCGGTCTCAAGCCAGACTTAATAAGTACGGCCAGTATGGTTATTAAGCGAAATAACCTTGGTCTTGCCGATCCGATGACGGTAGATCTCGCGCAGGTACTTGATGGACTTCTTCACGCAGTCGCGGGACAGGCGGATGTCGTTGATCGAGACGAATTTTTCCTTGTCGCTGATCAGCTCGCGGTATTTCTTTTCATACATCGGCTTGATCGCGTACCAGTTGGTGTCGAGGATTTTCGCCGGGTTCTCGAATTCATTGAGCAGGTCGTCGATGCTTGCCTCGTCGAATTCTTCGTTGATGATGAAGTCCAGGATCGAGTTGTCCAAGGTCTCATCGAAGCGGTACGGCGTACGGGCGAAGCAGCGTTTGATAAACGCCACGATCAGGGTCAGGAAGTCGTCCGAAAGGCACGGGCTCTTGGCGATCAGCGTGGTCAGCGACAGGTTCGCCGAGGCGCCGATCACCAACGCGTAGCGCTTGAGCGTGGTGTTGGGGAACAGGCTGTTGAGGTGGGTCTTGAGCCGGTTCAAGTCCATGTAGGACAGCTTGTAATCCTTGGGCAACGAGACGATCGATACCACCGACGAGCAGTTCTTGAAGAAGTGCAGGTCATGCAGCGCAGCGGCGTCGTAGCCGGAGTTCTTGTACTGCTCCAGCGAGGCGCGGTAGCGCTTGGACTCGATGGGCAACAGGCTGATGCCTTCGATGGCCTGGGTGACTTTGTTGAAGTGCGGCAAGTCGATGGAACGGAAAAACAGGTCATCGATGTTCAAGCGCGGTGGCTCTTTCTCGAACACCTTGAACTTGTCGCCGCTCGGCGCCGGGGTTTCCGGGACCACGGACTCGGCGTAGGCAATCGCCACCGGGCCGGCCAGGCTCATGAACAGGTCGTTGGCGTCCAGGCGAATGGTTTCACCAATGTCGATGCCGGCGCGACGGAAGTAGTTCTGGTCGTAGTCGGTGGTCACGGCCTGGGCCGTCAGGATGTTGAATATCTGCTGGGAAATGTACTGGTTGGCGTGCTTTTCCATGGCATTGACATCAATGTTCTGGATGTTGCCGTCATCACTCTCTTCGGCGTAGCGCATGATGTCGTTGGAGATCAACATCATCGCGTTCCACGGACGGATGCGGCCCATGACGCTGGCTTCGCTGCTGTCTTCGTTGGCGAAGTTGTACGAGAAATCCCATTCTTCCGAGAGGTATTTGCACAACAGCCGACCGGCGTTGATGTGCAGAGCCTCGGACATTTCGCTGCGGTGGTCGGAGATATTAGGCAGCACGCAAATGCCGCTGGTGAAAATCGGCTCGAAGACGAAGGAGTGACCGCTCTTGCTGTCGTGTTCGTCCATCGGCTTGGTGTCGAACGTCTTGTTCATGTAGGAGTACTGCTGGGCCAGGCCAAACTCCGAGGCCATGCCCGAACCGGTACCGCCGCCGGCGCTGAAGATCGAAAAATACAGGCGCGACTGGTTGGCCTTGATGCCGCAGCTGTCGATCAGGTACGAGTGAATCATCTTCCAGTCGGGGCTGGAGAAACGCTGGGTGTCCTTGTTCAGGATGATCTTCGCCAGATACTGGCCGAGGATCGGCGCGTTGCCGGCGCCACCAGCATGGACTTCCGACAGGTCCATGATTTTCATCTTGCTGTAGTCGCGCAAGAAGCCGCTTTTCTCGCCTTTGCGCGAGAAACGGATGCGCCCGGCGATGTCCTTGTCCAAGTCTCCCAGCATGACCAGTGGTTCCACCAGGAACACCGGTTTGCTTGCCTTGCTGTTGCCCAGGCGCAGGTTGCGCATCCACTGCGCCGGGCGATAACTTTTGTCGCCGTAGTTTTTATCCTCGGCATTGAATTCGTTGAGGTAGAACTTGCGGGCGTTGTAGACCAGCTCCGCGACGTCCAGGGCGATGTTGGAACCGCAGCGACCTAGGCCGATCAGGCAAACCGATGGGAACTCCTGCTGGCCACGTTCGCTCTCGTCGTCCACCAGGTGCGGCGGACGGGGGAACACGGCATCGCGCAGGCCGTCGAGGTTGTCGAGGATGCGGTCGGTGTTGGTCTCGGTGAAATACAGGTATTGCTGGGTAGCCAGGGATCGCGAGCTGCTCGACAGCGTCGAGGTTTCAGGGCCGTTGGCGGCTGGGCTCAAGGTCAGATCGGAAACCGCAGTGGCTGTTTTTTTGGAAGTCATTGTGCGCCGTATGCCTGGACTGGTCGGATCGACGACATGTCATCGAACCATCGCGAATGGGAACTCGCGTCCTTTGATGGCAACGCGAATGTCGGCCCAAGCGTTCAGGGCTGCAGCCTGAGCAGCGCTCGGGAGAATCTATTCCTGATCATGTTGGATCGGCCATCGCGCGAGGTTCTTTAATCAAGAGCAGGCAAAATGATGGCAGTTGTTGCAGCAAATTGACCAAAGCAATGAAACACGCCCTGCGCCATGGTTTGGTATCAGCCATGCGAATGATTGGAGACAGCTCGCGTCCCGCTGTCTAGATTGCAGACTCCGGGCTCGGATGCCTCGCCCAACAATAAAAAGAGACGGACCCATGCAGAACTCGACCCAAGCGGCGAATGCCTGGCGCATTCTGTTCCTGTTGTTCCTGGCCAACCTGTTCAACTTCTTCGATCGCACCATCCCGGCGATCATCATCGAGCCGATCCGCATGGAGTGGAGCCTCAGCGACTTCCAGATCGGCATCATCGGCACCGCGTTCACAATCGTCTACGCCATTGCGGGCTTGCCGCTGGGGCGCATGGCCGATACCGGTTCGCGCAGCAAGTTGATGGGCTGGGGCCTGGCCGCCTGGAGCGGATTGACCGCGGTGAATGGCCTGGTGGGCAGTTTCTGGGCGTTCCTGGTGGTGCGCATGGGCGTGGGCATCGGTGAGGCCAGCTATGCGCCGGCCGCCAATTCGTTGATTGGCGATCTGTTCCCGGCTCACCGCCGGGCTCGGGCAATGGGCATCTTCATGTTGGGGCTGCCGCTGGGCCTGTTGTTGGCGTTCTTCACCATCGGCGCGATGGTCAAGGCCTTCGACAGCTGGCGTGCGCCTTTCTTCATCGCGGCGGTGCCGGGGCTGGTGCTGGCGGTGTTCATGTTCTTCATCAAGGAACCCAAGCGCGGCGCGGCGGAAACCGTGCAGGTGTCCCAAGAGAAGGTTGATAAACCGGTTCGCCGGGTGCTGGCGATTCCGACCTTTCTCTGGTTGGTGCTGGCGGGGCTGTGCTTCAACTTCGCCACCTACGCCTGCAACTCATTCCTGGTGCCAATGCTGCAACGGTATTTCGGGATGCCGCTGCACGAGGCGGCCGTGGCGACCGGCATCATGGTGGGCGTGACCGGATTGTTCGGGCTGACCCTTGGCGGCTGGGTCGCAGACAAGATCCACCAGCGCGTGCCCAACGGCCGTCTGTTGTTTGCAGCGTTCAGCCTGGCCATTTCGACAGTGACCACGGCGTGGGCCCTCCATGCCGGGCGCATCGAGATCGGTGTTTTCGTGGCCGTGTTCAGCGTTGGTTGGTTGTTTGCCTATAACTTCTACACCTGCGTCTATACCGCGATCCAGGACGTGGTGGAGCCGCGACTGCGTGCTACGGCGATGGCCTTGTATTTTGCCGGGCTGTATCTGCTCGGCGGCGGCCTCGGGCCGGTGGTGGTGGGCGGCTTGTCCGACTACTTCGCCCACACGGCGATGGCTGTAGCAGGTGCCCCCCAAATGACCGAAGCCTTCAAGGCCATCGGCCTGCATGACGCGATGTATCTGATCCCGGTGGCGCTGTTGCTGACCATGGTGTTCCTGTTCCTGGCGTCTCGCTGCTTCGTGCGCGATGCCAAGCGGATGAAGGACGGGATGAGCGTCGTGGTGGAGCCGGCGGGCGTGGCGGCGACAGCTTGAGATCAAACTGCTGGCGAAACAGCTTTGTGGCGAGGGGATTTATCCCCGCTGGGCTGCAGAGCAGCCCTCGAAAAACACTCAGCTAACCTGACACAGTGCGGCGTCGGTTTTAGGGCTGCTGCGCAGCCCAGCGGGGATAAATCCCCTCGCCACAGGGTTCAGCGCCATCTGCACTAACGAGCCTTTTCCTCTCGCCCGCGCAACAGGCGATCGGGCATGGCCACCGCAGCCGCCAGCCCCAGCAATGACACCGCCGCGCTGATCATCAGCAAGTGCCGGAACGTCGCTTGCAACTCCTCACGCAAGGCGTCCCGTGCCTCTCCGGGAGCGGCGTTCAAACCATCGAGCAGGACGTTGCCGGAATGCCCCTCGCCGATCATCGACGAACCGGCGAGCTGGGCAAAACCGGAATCCTGCAGCAAGGCCAGCAGCAACGCCGACATCAGCGCCACACCCACCGCGCCGCCCAATGAGCGAAACAGGTTAGTGGTGCTGGTAGCGACACCGATGTCCCGTTGCTGCACCGAATTCTGCGAGCCCACCAGCGAAGTGGGAAATTGCATGCCCGAAGCGATGCCGCTGAGCAACATGAACAGGCTGCTCAGCCAGAACACGGCGGGCGGCGTGAAAGCCATGCCAAGAATGGCGAACGGGAAGAGCAGGGCGCCACTGAGGATCATCGGTTTGTAGCGCCCGGTGATCGAGGTGCGCCGCCCGGCGAAATAGGCGCCCATCGGCAAACCCATCGCCAGCGGCAGCAAGTGCAGCGCGGCGCTGTCGGCGCCGGCGCCGGTCACGCTCTGGAAGCGCAACGGCACCAGCACTGTCAGGGAAATCGCCTGGAAGCTGGTGAAAAAAACCGTGCACCAGCACAGCACCGCGCTGCGGTTGACGAATAGGTGCATAGGCAGCAACGGCTCCCGTGCGCGGCGTTCATGCCAGGCGAAGAGACCCAGCACGAGTACTGCGCCACCCAGCAGCCCGAGCACTTCGCGGCTGTGCCAGGCATGGCCTTGGCCGATCTGGGTAATGCCCAGCAGCAGCGAGGTCAGACCGATGATCAGCAACACGGTGCCCAGGTAATCGATGATTGGTGTGCGTTGTGGCACCGGCAGCCCCACCAGGGCGCGCCGGGCCACCAGCCAGGCGCCCAGGCCCAATGGCAGGTTGATCCAGAAGACCCAGCGCCACGACAGGTACTCGGTCATGTAGCCGCCCAGCACCGGTCCGGCCACGCTGGCCACCGCATACATGCTGCTGAAATAACCCTGGTAGCGCCCACGCTCGCGGGGCGGGATGATGTCGCCGATGATCGCCTGGCTCACAGAAATCATGCCGCCGGCGCCGATGCCCTGGAAAATCCGCGCCAGCACCAGTTGCTCCATGTTCTGTGCCAACCCGCAAAACAGCGAAGCGAGGGTGAACAGGCCCATGCCGAACAGCATCAGCGGGCGCCGGCCATACAAGTCGCCCAGCTTGCCGTAGATCGGCACCGCTACGGTCATGGCGACCATGTAGCCGGAGATCACCCAGGCCAGCAGGCTGACATCCTTGAATTGCGCGGAAATGGCCGGCATCGAGACCGCGACGATGGTCTGGTCCAGCGCACCGAGGAAAATCGCCAGCATCAGCGCCACCAGCACGCTGCGGATAGCGGGTTGCATAGCTTGAGGCGTATCGAGCTGAGTCAAGGCAGGACCTGCGGGCATCGCGCCTGGCGGCGAGGGGACGAAGCCCGCAGTTTAATTCGGTAGCCGCCTATTCGATAGCCTCATAAGGAAGGCCGACGTAATTTTCCGCGATGGTTTTGCGCCCCGCCTCGGAGTCGACGAAATACTCCAGCTCCGCCTCGCTGATGCGCTGGTTGAACGCGTCGTCATCGAAGCGGTGCAGCATCGACGTCATCCACCAGGAGAAGCGCTCGGCTTTCCAGACCCGTCGCAGGCAGATGTCGGAATAGCGTTCCAGCAGATCCGCGCGACCGTCGCGATAGACCTTAAGCAAAATATTGAATAGCGTGCTGACATCGCTGGCAGCCAGGTTCAGCCCCTTGGCCCCGGTCGGCGGGACGATGTGGGCGGCGTCGCCCACCAAAAACATCCGCCCGTACTGCATCGGTTCCACGACGAAGCTGCGCAGTGGTGCGATGCTTTTTTCTATGGAGGGACCGGTCACCAGGGTTTCGGCCAGGTCGGTGGGCAGGCGTATTTTCAGTTCATCCCAGAAACGCTCGTCCGGCCAGTCGGCCACTTGTTCCTCGGCGGGCACTTGCAGGTAATAACGGGTGCGGGTCCGCGAGCGCATGCTGCACAGGGCAAAGCCGCGCTCGTGGCGAGCGTAGACGAGTTCTTCGTGGACGGGCGGGGTGTCGGCGAGGATGCCGAGCCAGCCGAACGGGTAGACGCGTTCGAAGACCTTGAGCTTTTGCGCCGGGATCGATTGCCTTGCCGCGCCATGGAAACCATCGCAGCCGGCCACGTAATCGCAGTCCAGGCGCCAGGTTTCGCCGGCGTGTTCAAAGGTCACGAAGGGGTGCTCGGTCTTCAGGTCGTGGGGCTGGGCGTTGTCGACCTGATACAGCGTCTGGGCGCCGGATGCCTGCCGGGCGGCCATCAAGTCGCGAGTGACTTCGGTCTGACCGTAAATCATGACGTTCTGGCCACCGGTCAGCCCTTTGAGATCGATGTGGACGCGCCGACCGTTGAGGACCAGCTCGAAGCCATCATGGGACAAGCCCTCGGCGTCCATGCGTTGGCCAACTCCGGCCTGGCGCAGCAGATGGACCATGCCCTGCTCGAGTACACCGGCGCGGATCCGGCCGAGGACGTAATCGGGAGTCTGGCGCTCGAGGATCACGGTGTCGATCCCTGCGTTGTGCAATAACTGGCCGAGCAGCAGCCCAGAGGGGCCGGCGCCGATAATGGCGACTTGGGTCTTGAGGGTTTTCATTGTTGTTATGGCTCGCAAGAGGCACGCGACCAGGGTCGGCGTTTATTTTTAGTAATCCTGGCGTGCATTTTTCGCTTGCGGACCTGTCAATTGAAGGGGAAAACTGAGCTGAAACCTGCACATTCTGCCAATCGGTGCGATTACCGCCCGTAACCCAAGGCCGATCCTCGTTATGAAGAAAACTGAGCTGCCTTCGATTCCCGTGTTCAAGCTCTACGGCGAGAGCCAGGATTGGCCCACGCCGGATCTGCTGCACTGCGAAACCATTTCCAGCCGCAGCAGCGAGCACCAATGGGAAATAAAACCCCATAGGCATGCCGATCTGTGCCAGCTGCTTTTTGTGTTCAAGGGTCAAGCGGAACTGGAAATCGAAGGCCAGCGTACACGGCTCGACGAGCCGGCCGTGCAGATCCTGCCGCCGCTGTCGGTCCATGGTTTCCGTTTTTCGGAGGATGTGCAGGGTTATGTCGTGACCCTGGCGGCGCCGCTGGTCACGCACCTGCAAGCCCAGCTAGGCCATTCGGTCAATGTCCTGGCCCAGGCGGAAGCCTATCCGGCCGGAGAGAACGCTGATTACCTCAATAGTTTGTTCAGTGCCATGCAGGCGGAGTACGTGGGCCATCAACCGGCCCGGGAAATGCTCATGCATGCCTTGGTCAGCGTGATCATGGTCTGGGTGAGCCGCCAGGTGATGAACCGGCGTATCTCCACCCAGCGCCCGCAGCGGGCCCGGGAATACCTCAACGGGTTCATCCAATTGGTGGAAGAGACCTATCGCCAGCACGTCAAGGTCGAGGACCTGGCCCATCGCCTGGGCATCTCGGTGTCGCACCTCAATGGCACCTGTCGCGAACTCGCGGGACAGCCGGCACTGCAAATCATGCACGAGCGCCAGTTGCTGGAAGCCAAGCGGCTGCTGACCTATACAGGCATGACGATCTATGAGATCTCCGAGATGCTTGGCTTCTCCGACCCGACCAACTTCACCCGACTGTTCCGTCGGCGCGTCGGTATCTCGCCCAAAGCCTTCCGAGACCGGCTCAAGACCGATCAGCAGGACGACTGAAACCGTCTCAGCGCAGCGCGTTCAAGGTTGCGTTGTGCGGTATGCAGCGTTCGAAGTTGCAGCTGGCGTATTCACGGGGCAGCTGCCTGGCCTGCTCGACCCGATAAGCCGCGGTGCCATACAGCGCCAGCGTGGCGGTGCAGGTGACAAAGATGGCGAGGCGTCTTCTTGTTTTGATGTTCATGGCGATGACCTCTGAACGAATACCCGGGGGTACTGTTTTCAGCATAGGTCAGCCATGGCGGGTTGCCAGCCAGGCGGTTTGTGTATGTAAGCAGATATTCAGCTCGCTGATGTTCCCTATGGGAGCAAGCTTGCTCCCACAGGGATTAGGGTTGTTCTTTCGAGCGTTCTATTCCAAATGCTCAGGTTTCATCGGATCCCCCGGCTTGACATCCAACTGGTGGCGCACGTCTTCGAACATTTCGTCGTAGTACTTGTGCATCGCGCCGATGTTCGTGCTCTTGGGCAGGCCGTAGTATTGGGCAATGCGGGTGGCGTGGCGGGCGAAGTCGAAGGCTTGGTCCTTGGCCAGGAAAAACGTCTCGTCTACGTTCTTGTCTTCTACCGTGCCGTGCAGGCGAAATGACATGCCCTTTCCCTCGTCGGGATCCTGGGCTATTTCGTAATCGATGCACAGGTTGTAGCTGAAATCATCCTTGTTCAGCGCATGGCGCTCCATGTGCAGGTGTCCGGGTTGGAACGTGGCCATCAGCGTCTCTCCTTCGAAGGCGTGGAGAACGGCAGACACCGCGCCTGCCCCATAAGTTTTCCCGTTATCGATAAACATGTCGGGCGACGGGTGCGGTCTATTGAACCATCACCATTGCGCGCGGTGGGCGCCCAGGTCAGCGGCCGGCAACTTCCATTGCAGCGGCGTGCCGGGCATTTTCAGCGGTACCTGCAAGCGATGCGCCGGACCCCAGGGCGTCTGTTCCACCAGCAACCCCTGGTCAGCCTCGTCTTCGGGGCGCAATGCAACCTCACTGCCGGCGCCGCCCTCGATCAACAGCTTCGCCGTGCGCGCCAGTGACAAGCGTGCCGAGCCCCCACGGCCGTTGGCCAAGCGTCGATTCAGCAACACGATTGCGCTGGCGGCCATCAGGTAACCGGTGCCGTGGTCCAGCGCCTGGACCGGCAGAGGCGTCGGTTTGTCCGTGTGTTTCCAGGCCATGCCGGCCTCGGCGATACCGCAGCTCATCTGCACCAGGCTGTCGAAGCCGCGGCGGTGTTGCCAGGGGCCGCTCCAGCCGTAGGCGTTGAGGCAGACGTCGATCAGGCCGGGCGCCAACTGCCGACGTTGTGTAGCGCCGTAGCCCAGGCGTTCGAGCGCGTCGGCGCGGTAGCCGTGCAACAGGATGTCCGCCTCCTGGAGCAGCGCCTCGAACGCTGCTCGATCGGTGGGCTGGCGCAAGTCGAGGCGGGCGCAACGTTTGCCGAGGGTGACTTCAGGCACCACGCCGGGTTCGTTCCAGGTCGGCGGGTCGATGCGCAGCACGTCGGCCCCCAGCCCGGCGAGAAAGCGACTGGCAACCGGGCCGGCCAGCACGCGGGTCAGGTCCAGCACCTTGAGGCCCGCCAAGGGCTGGGCGACGGAGCCGAGCCAGGGGCCAGGCGCGCCTTGCGCTCCGCTATCCAAATGAACGAGGGGCTCGGCATTGACAGCGATGCCCTGGGGATGCGCCTGCCATGCCAGCCATGAACGCATCTGCGCGGCGCAACCGCCGGCATCGATCACGGCCTGTTCCAGTTCGGCCTTGTTCCACCGGACCACTCTGCTGGCCATGTCGGCGCGGTCGGTGCAGGCGCCGAGCACCTTTTGCGCCGCCTGGCGATGATGCGGCGCGTTGGTGTGCAGGCGGATCCAGCCGTCGGCGGTGGCGTAGTCGCCCGCCACCGGATCCCACAGGGGCGGCACGCCCCAGCCGATGGGCCGCAGGGAGGTGGAAAACCAGAATGAGGCCAGGCGCCGGTCGACTTCCATCGACGGCAGGCGACCGGTTTGCTGGCGGATCAGTTCGGCGACCGCTTGACCGGCCGTGGCGATGCTCGCGCAGGCCAGCTCGGTGACGGCGAAGGCGGAGGGCAGGGCGCCTTCGCTGGTGAAGGGGATGGGTGTCGTGGGCAAGCCCATGGCGGTTTGCATGGGTGTGAGTAGGTCTGACATTTGGAAACCCTCCTGAACCAGAGAGCGAGCATAGATCAAACAAACGTCGGGGGCCGCTACGCCCGAGGCGTCGGACCGGCCCAGCGGGAGCCAGCTCCCTCGCCACGATTCTCCGGTCTGGACCAGATCCAGAGATTACTCAGGCCCATGCCTGCGAGTGCCAGGTATACCGGCCAGCGGTGATCGAGCATCAGCAGCATAAACCCTGCACAGCACAGCATGCTGACCGTTGCAGCGATCTTGGCCCGGCGCGGGATAACCTTGCCGTTGCGCCAGTTGCGCAGCATCGGCCCGAACAACCGATGGCCCTCCAGCCAAGCGCTCAGGCGCGGCGAACTGCGGGTCGCGGCCCAGGCGGCAAGCAGGATGAATTCGGTGGTGGGCAAGCCCGGCACGACGATGGCCACCAGGCCGATGGCCAGGCTGGTGTAGGCAAGGAGGGCGAAGAGCAGGCGAGTGAATCTGGAGGGGCGTTTCATCAGTGTTCTTCTTTCATGCACATTCCCTCTGGGAACGAGCCGGCTCGCGATGGCGGTGGGTCAGGCGACTTCTGTGGCGACTGAGCCAGTGTCATCGCGAGCAGGCTCGCTCGCGCAAGGGAAACTGTGAAGGCTTCAGGCCAACTCGGTCGCGTAGGCTTGCTCCAGTAACACGGTAAAGCGGTTGAAGGCCGCCAGCGCTCCTTTGTCCGCCTCGGCTTCCTGCTGTTCGGTGAGGGGCAGCGCGTCGAGGATCTGGGTGAAGGTTTTCCAGCCTTCGGCACGCCCGCCCGCCGGTTCTGCCAAGTGTCGGGCACCAACGGTTTCGCTCAGCCCCAGCCCCACGGCGCGCTTGATCAGGAACGCGGCGCCAAGCTTGGAACCCTCGGACACGAACAGCCAGCCGAGGGCTTCGGCCTGGGTTGGGTTTTTCACTGCGCCGGCCACTGGCGGCGGCACTTCGGTGTGCAGGTCCGCCAGGTCGGCCTTGGCCGCTTCGGCGCGGCAGCGCGCGGGCAGGTCGGCAATCAGCGCGGTCAGTTGCGCGTCGTTGTACAGCGCCACCAGTTCCGACTGGAATTGGTACTGGGCGACGACAAAGCGGGCGTAGCTGGCCTGGGTTTCGAATGGGGCGTGAGCCTTGACCAGCGCGTCGAGCTTGCCGTGGGGCTCGTGGGTGATCTGGTTCAGGCGTTGGGAGCGGGAAAGGGTGCGTTGTGTGCTCATAGCAATTCCTTCGAGTGTAATACATCGTGGCGAGGGAGCTTGCTCCCGCTCGGTTGCGCAGCGAGCGTTAGATCTGTGGGCGCTTCGCCCGAAGCGTCGGACCGTCCCAGCGGGAGCCTGCTCCCTCGCCACAGGTAACTGTTTTACGTGAAGAATCGGATCAGATATCCCAGATCAGGTTGACCGCGAAGTTGCGCCCAGGGGCGGTCAGGCGGTCGAGGTTGGCCGGGCTCAGCACTGCCGCTTCGCCGACGCTGTCGTAGCCGCGCACGTCGTCCCACAGCCAGTATTTCTTGTCGGTGAGGTTGTAGAGGCCGCCGCTGACGGTGACGTCGTCGGTGACCTTGTAGTACCCGCTCAGGTCGAGGATGCCGAAGCCCGGCGTCTTGAACTGGCTGCTGACGCCGTCAGGAGAGTTGAAGTTGCTGTCGTCGACGCGGTTTTTCTTCTTCACCAGGGTCCAGCTGAGCAAAGTGCCGAACTGCTCCTGGTCATAGCCCAGGCCGAATACGCCGGTCATCGGGTTGATGCTGTTGAGCGGTTCGCCGGTGTCGTCGTTGCGGCCTTGGAGGTAAGCCACCGAACCTTGGGTATAGAGGCCCCGTGGCGCGCCGAACACGTCCAGGTCCAGGCGCCCCTTGGCCTCGATGCCCTTGATGGTGGCGTGCTTGATGTTGTTGCTCTGGAAGGTCAACTGGTCCGCGCCAGGGGTAATGGCGTCCTCGTTGATGAAATCGCGGTACTTGTTGTAGAACACCGCCACGTCGAACGAACCGGAGTCGAAACGACCGCGCAGGCCGGTTTCGTAGCTCTTGCTTTTTTCCGGCTCCAGGTCGGGATTGGGTTCCACGCTGTAGCCCGCGTCCGGGTTATCGAAGCGCCCGTACAGAGCCTTGGCGGTCGGGGTGCGGAAACCCTCGGCGTATTGGCCAAACCAGGTGTATTGGTCGGTCAGGGCGTAAGTCAGCCCGAACTTGGGCGAGACGCGGTGCCAGGTCTTGTTCTCATCACTGACTTTACCGCCGGCGGTAGGGTCAACGGTGCTGAGGAATTCTTCGGTCAGGTGTGGCTTGAGCTGGGTGTAGTCGTAACGCAGCGCCGGTGTGAAGGTCCATTTTTCCCAGCTGATCTGGTCCTGGGCGAACAGGCTGTAGGTGTTGATGGTCGGGTCCGGGAAGTCACTGGCTTTTGCCAGTACGTCCCGCGTGCTGATGGCGCCGACGGCGGCACAGCCCACGCCGACCGCCAGGCACACGCCATTGCCGCTGCGCGAACCGGTGACTTTCTGCTGTTTGAGCGTGGTGCCGTAGGTCAGCGTGTGATCGGTGTCGGCAATGCTGAATGACTTGTCGACTTGCGCATCAAGCACCCACTGTTTTTCTTCATACAGGGTCTCTCGCGTGCGAAGGACCCTACGGGTGATCGGGAAGTAGAATTCGGCGGTGCTCTGGTCGGTCTTGGCGACCTGGTGGTTCAGGCTCCACTTGATGTTATCGGCCAGCAGGCTGTCGAGCGCGAAGCTGTGCTCCAGGCCGAAACGTTCGCGGGTGATGGTGTCGTTGCCGGTGCGCCACTGGTACATGCCGCCCGGCAGGATGGAGGCGGGAATGGCCGGTTGGCCGTTGGCGTAAGGACCGCCGTAGGCGCTTTTCAGATCGGTGTCACGGTCGTCCTTGTACTTCTCGTAGACCAGGCTCAGGCGTGCGTCATCGTTGTAGTTCCAGCCGAGCTTGGCCAGCACGTTGTTGGCGCGCACGTCCTGCGGGTTGGCCGCGGTGCGGTCCAGGCCGGTGCCATTGTTGCTGCCGTAGGATTCGGTTTCATGGCCGTCGCGCTGGCTGTAGTGCAGCAGGCCGTCGAAGGGCCCGCTGCGACCGGCGATGGTGGCGGACTTGAGCCAGCTCTCGTCGACGGAGCTGTAGCCAGTCTTCAGGCGCGCGCCAACATCCTTGCCCGGCTTGATGATGTCATCCGCATCGAGGGTGAAATAACTCACGACGCCACCAATGGCGTTGCTGCCGTACAGCACCGAGGCCGGTCCGCGCAGGATCTCCACGCGCTTGATGATCTCCGGGTCGACATAGTTGCGCTGGGTCTTGGCGTAGGGGCCGTTGAAGAAACCGCCGGGCACTTCCACGCCGTCGACCTGGGTCAGGATGCGGTTGCCGTCGATGCCGCGGATGTTGTAGCCGCTGATGCCGCCGCGCTCGCCCGCGCCGCCCACCGATACGCCGGGCTCGTAGCGCACCAAGTCCTTGATGGTGTTTACGTTGTTACGGTCCAGTTGCTGGCGATCATGAACGGAAACGGTGCTCGGTACGCGGGTGATGTCCTGTTCTTGACGGGTGGCGCTGATGGTCACCTGCTGCAAGTCCAGCACGTTGCCCGCGCTGCGTTTTTCCAGAACGATGTTATTGCTGCCCAGTTTGCGGTAGCGCAAGTCGGTCCCCACCAACAGGCGCTCCAAGGCTTTCTCCGGCGACAGCGAGCCGTTGACGCCCGGCGAGGCGATGCCTTCGGCCAGTTCAGCCGGCAGCCCCACCTGCCAGCCTGTGACGGCAGTGAACGCGTTGAGCGCGGAGACCAAGGGCTGCCGGGCGATGTTGAAGCTGTAGTCGCCCATGTTGTGCGCGGGCGGTTGGCCAGCGGCGGCAAGGGCGGCCGGCGCGGCACCGGCCATCAGGATGGCGGCGGTCAGCAATGAAAGTGCGCGGGAAGGGGCGGGTAACCGGCAAGTAAGGCGAGAGGACATCGATAGCGCTCCGTGTCGCATCTGTTATAGGTGCAGATCGGCATCGTGGAGATGCGAATCAATTGCATTGGCTATAACGAGACGAACCAGCGGAGGCTATCGAGTAAAAATAATTCTCATTTAGTTCAAAATCACCAGCGCCGGGAATTCCTGCAGGCGCGCGGAGGTGATCTGGGCCAGGGAGCGGACCACGTCCAGGGGCTGGTCGAGGCGGTAGTTGCCCGTCACCGCGACGTTGGCCAGCCGTTCGTTGGTGTTGATGATCCAGCCTGGGTAGTAGCGTCGCAACTCCGCCAAGACCTGGCTCAGCGGACGGTTCTCGAACACCAGTCGGCCCTGCACCCAGGCAAGGTCGGTGCCGGCATCGAGCCGTGCCGGGCGGTCGAAGCCATTGGGGCCGATGCGGATGCTTTCGCCAGCCGACAGCCGCACGTGGGTGTCGTAGCGGGTGGCCCGCAGGTCGACGTCGCCGCGCTGCACCTGGACTTGCGCGACGCCATCCACGTAGCGCACGGCGAACGAGGTGTCGCTGACGCTGGCGGTGACCGGGCCTGCGTCCAGCTCCAACGGCAAATGACGGTTGGCTGGCACCTCGAAGAAAGCTTCGCCCTTGTAGAGCCGGGCCACCTGCCGTTGGTTGTCGAATGAGCTGGAGAAGGCCGAATCGGTATTGAGCAGCACCTTGGAGCCGTCTTCCAACTGCAGGCGCTGGCGTTCACCGACCACGGTCAGGTGGTCGGCCTGGAAGCGCAGGGGCAGGTCGCTGAAATTGAACAGTCCCAGCAACAGCACGGCGGCGGTGGCCAGGGGTTTCCAATGGGCGCGCAGGCGCGACAGCGTGGTGATCTTTGGCCGGTCCCTCAGTTGCCGGGCGCTTTCGATTATCTGCGGGCCGTTCCAGATCGCCTGGGCCCTGGCGAACGCTTCGCCATGGCGTGGATCGGCCGCCAGCCAGGCCTGGAAGTGTCGGCGCTGCTCCTCGCTGGGGCTGTCGAGCAGGATCAACCAGTCCAGCGCCTGATCCATGGCGTGGGCGGTGTCCTGCGCCTCGGCGGCTTCAGGTGGGCGATGGTTGTCCGTCACGGTGGATTCTCATTATTGGCGGCAAGCACACGCTACAAGCCGCAAGCGGTAGCTGGCAAGCCCACATCCCGCTTGCGGCTCGAAGCTTGTGGCTTGCCGCTTGTATTCACGGGTTGCGTTCGGCCACGCCCACGCAGATGGCCATGATCAGTTTCAGGTCTTTTTGCACCGTGCTCAGGGACACGCCTAATCGTTGCGCGATGTCCTGGTAGCTGTGGCCATGCAGCCGGCTGAGAATGAAGATCCGCTGTTGACGGGGGCTGAGGGATTGCAGGCTGACGTTGAGGCGTTCGAGCATTTGCGCGGCGTGGGCGGCATCTTCGGCGCTGCTTTGAGGGGCGACGACGTTGTTCACGATGTCCAGCGGCACGTCGTCGACCAGGGCCCGCGACTGGATCCGCCGCGCGCGCAGATGATCCAGCGCCAGATTGCGGGCGGTCTGGAAAACAAAGGGTTCGAGATGATCGACGGTGCGTTCGCTCAAGGCGCGGGTGACACGCAGGTAGGTTTCCTGCAGCAAGTCTTCGGCGGTGCTCGGGTTGTTGACCATCCGCTCGAGGGTGCGCAGCAGCGGGGTACGCTGGGCGAGAAAAATGTGGTGAAAACGCGATTGACTCACGATAGGGCCCGATCCGGTTCGAGTAGATGATAATGCTTATCATCTACGTCGATGGTCAAGCCTTCATTTCATGAGTGTTGAAACCCTGTGGGAGTGAGTTCGCCAGCGATAGCGGTGGTCCAATCACCCTATGATCCAGGCTGACCGGACGCTATCGCGCGCAAGCTCGCTCTCACAGAAAAGCTTCCTGCTGCTGGGCAGTTACTCCGCGTTACACAACGCCAGGCAGTTATCCAGCATGCGGTTGGAGAAGCCCCATTCGTTGTCATACCAGGCCAGCACCTTGAGCAGCTTGCCGCTGGCTTTGGTGTGGTTGGCATCGAAGATCGACGACAACGGGTTGTGGTTGAAATCGCTGGAGACCAACGGCAGGGTGTTGTAGCCGAGGATCTTGGAGTGCTGGCTGGCCTGCTTGAGCAGTGCGTTGACTTCATCGGCCGACGCTTCGCGCTTGAGTTGCACGGTGAGGTCCACCAGGGAGACGTTGATCACCGGCACGCGCACGGCCATGCCGGTCAACTTGCCCGCCAGTTCCGGCAGCACCAGGCCCACGGCTTCGGCGGCGCCGGTCTTGCTCGGGATCATGTTCTGGGTGGCCGAGCGGGCGCGGTACGGGTCGCTGTGATAGACGTCGGTCAGGTTCTGGTCGTTGGTGTAGGCATGGATGGTGGTCATCAGGCCGCTTTCGATGCCGAGCTCGCGGTGCAGCACCTGGGCCACCGGGGCCAAACAGTTGGTGGTGCACGACGCGTTGGAAATGATCTGGTGGGACTGGCGCAAGATGTCATGGTTGACGCCGTACACCACAGTGGCATCGGCGCCCTTGGCCGGGGCCGAGATAATCACTTTGCGAGCGCCGGCACTGATGTGGGCGGCAGCCTTGGCGCGGTCGGTAAACAGACCGGTGCATTCAAACACCACATCGATCTTTTCGGCGGCCCAGGGCAGCTCGGCCGGGTTGCGGATGGCACTGACCGAAATGCGGTCGCCATTGACCGTCAGGCTTTCGTGATCGTGCTGCACGTCGGCATCGAAAGTGCCATGCACGGTGTCGAACTTGAGCAGATGAGCGTTGATCGCACTGTCGCCCAGGTCGTTGATGGCGACGATCTGCAGGTCGCGACGATAGCCTTGGGTATACAGTGCGCGGAGGACGTTGCGGCCGATGCGGCCAAAACCATTGATTGCGATTCGAAGAGTCATTAACTGCGCCGCCATCGATTTGTTGTTGGAATTACAAGATTATTCGCATAAAAATAGAAAACAAGCCTTTTTAGTGGCAATATTTTGTTTTATCTACAACGAGTGACCTGAATCAACTGGTCCGATTGGTCAAAAACCGTTTGTCGCCTTGTCTTTCACCGGGTGTGCAACGGGCTTTGAACCAGCATAGACAATCAGGTCGCCACACCCGCTAGCCTGGAGTTCTACACATGCATCCCCGCGTACTTGAGGTCACCGAACGGCTTATCGCCCGCAGTCGCGCTACGCGCGAGGCTTACCTTGCACTGATCCGCGGTGCAGCCAGCGACGGGCCGATGCGCGGCAAGCTGCAGTGCGCCAACTTCGCCCATGGCGTGGCCGGTTGCGGCACTGAAGACAAGCACCACCTGCGGATGATGAACGCCGCCAACATCGCCATCGTGTCGTCCTACAACGACATGCTCTCGGCCCACCAGCCCTACGAAACATTTCCAGAACAAATCAAGAAAGCCCTGCGCGAGATCGGCTCGGTTGGCCAGTTCGCCGGCGGCACGCCCGCCATGTGCGACGGCGTGACCCAGGGTGAGGCGGGGATGGAACTGAGCTTGCCGAGCCGTGAAGTGATCGCACTGTCCACGGCGGTGGCGTTGTCCCACAACATGTTCGACGGCGCGCTGATGCTCGGCATCTGCGACAAAATCGTCCCTGGCCTGATGATGGGCGCGCTGCGCTTCGGTCATCTGCCGACGATCTTCGTGCCCGGCGGGCCGATGGTCTCGGGCATTTCCAACAAGGAAAAAGCCGACGTACGCCAGCGCTACGCCGAGGGCAAGGCCAGCCGTGAAGAGCTGCTGGAATCGGAAATGAAGTCCTACCACAGTCCGGGCACCTGCACGTTCTACGGCACCGCCAACACCAATCAGTTGCTGATGGAAGTGATGGGCCTGCATTTGCCGGGCGCTTCGTTCGTCAACCCGAACACGCCGCTGCGCGATGCGTTGACCCGTGAGGCCGCGTTCCAGGTGACGCGCCTGACCAAGCAGAGCGGCAACTTCATGCCCATCGGCGAAATCGTCGACGAACGCTCACTGGTCAACTCCATCGTTGCACTGCACGCCACCGGCGGTTCCACCAACCACACCCTGCACATGCCGGCCATCGCCATGGCGGCGGGCATCCAGCTGACCTGGCAGGACATGGCCGACCTCTCCGAAGTGGTGCCGACCCTCAGCCACGTCTACCCGAACGGCAAGGCCGACATCAACCACTTCCAGGCGGCGGGCGGCATGTCCTTTCTGATCCGCGAATTGCTGGAAGCCGGCCTGCTCCACGACAACGTCAACACCGTGCTCGGCCATGGCCTGAGTCGCTACACCCAGGAGCCGTTCCTGGAGGATGGCGAGCTGGTGTGGCGCGACGGCCCGACCGAAAGCCTCGACGAAACCATCCTGCGTCCGGTGGCCCGTGCCTTCTCCCCAGAAGGCGGGTTGCGGGTGATGGAAGGCAACCTCGGGCGTGGGGTCATGAAGGTTTCGGCCGTGGCCTTGGAAAACCAGATCGTCGAAGCGCCGGCCATGGTCTTCCAGGATCAGCAGGACCTGGCGGATGCGTTCAAGGCGGGTCTGCTGGAGAAGGATTTTGTCGCGGTGATGCGCTTCCAGGGCCCGCGCTCCAACGGCATGCCGGAGCTGCACAAGATGACGCCGTTCCTCGGCGTGCTGCAGGACCGTGGCTTCAAGGTGGCGCTGGTCACTGATGGACGCATGTCCGGGGCATCCGGGAAAATCCCGGCGGCCATTCATGTCAGCCCTGAAGCTTATGTCGGCGGCGCGTTGGCGCGGGTGCAGGAGGGCGATATCATCCGCGTCGATGGCGTCAAAGGCACCTTGGAGCTGAAGGTCGACGCCGAGGAATTCGCCGCGCGCGAACCGGCCAAGGGCTTGTTGGGCAACAACATCGGCACTGGTCGCGAGCTGTTCGGTTTCATGCGCATGGCCTTCAGCTCGGCAGAGCAGGGCGCCAGCGCCTTCACTTCTGCCTTGGAGACGCTTAATTGAAACTGGCTTTGGTCGGTGACATCGGTGGGACCAACGCGCGTTTCGCCCTGTGGAAGAACCACAACCTGGAGAATATCCAGGTGCTGGCGACAGCGGATTACGCCTGCCCGGAAGATGCCATCGAGGTTTACTTGAATGGCATGGGAATGAAACCGGGCGCCATCGGTTCGGTGTGCCTGTCGGTGGCCGGCCCCGTGAGCGGCGATGAGTTTCGTTTTACCAACAATCACTGGCGCCTGAGCAACCTGGCGTTCTGCCAGAGGTTGCAGGTGGAGAAACTGTTGCTGGTCAACGACTTCTCCGCCATGGCCCTGGGCATGACCTGCTTGCGTCCGGATGAGTACCGGGTTGTCTGCCAGGGCACGCCGGAGCCGATGCGCCCGGCGGTGGTGATCGGCCCGGGCACCGGGCTGGGCGTCGGTACGCTGCTGGACTTGGGCGAGGGCCGTTTTGCGGCGTTGCCAGGGGAGGGCGGCCATGTCGACCTGCCGATGAGCAGTCCGCGCGAGACCCAGCTCTGGCAGCACATCTACAACGAGATCGGCCACGTCAGCGCCGAAACCGCCCTGAGCGGCAGCGGCCTGCCCCGTGTCTACCGGGCGATTTGCGCGGTGGACGGTCATGACCCGGTGCTCGATACCCCCGAGTCGATCACTGCCGCCGGGCTGGCCGGCGACCCTATCGCCCTGGAAGTGCTCGAGCAGTTCTGCCGATGGCTGGGCCGCGTGGCCGGCAACAACGTACTCACGGTGGGCGGGCGTGGTGGCGTGTACATCGTTGGCGGCGTGGTCCCGCGGTTTGCCGATTTCTTCGTCGAAAGCGGTTTCGCCAAATCCTTCGCCGACAAGGGCTGCATGAGCGATTATTTCAAGGGTATTCCGGTCTGGCTGGTGACGGCGCCATACTCCGGCCTGATGGGCGCGGGCGTGGCGTTGGAGCAATCCTCCACGATTTGAAATTGGAAACCGCTCCTGTGGGAGCGAGCTTGCTCGCGATGATGGAGTGTCAGTCGCCATTGAGATTGACTGATACACCGCTATTGCGAGCAAGCTCGCTCCCACAAGGGGCTCTGTAGTGTTTGTAAAACCCGGCCATCAGGCATAATCGCCCCCAATCCACACAACAAGGACGAGGCCCCGTGAGTGCAGTGAACAAATCGATTTTGTTGGTCGACGATGACCAGGAGATTCGCGAACTGCTGGACACTTACCTCAGCCGTGCGGGTTTCCAGGTGCGCACCACGCCTGATGGCGCCGGGTTTCGCCAGGCCTTGAACGAGGCGCCAAGCGACCTGGTGATCCTCGATGTGATGCTGCCCGATGAGGACGGTTTCAGCCTGTGCCGCTGGGTTCGCGAACATCCACGCCAGGCCCATGTGCCGATCATCATGCTCACCGCCAGCTCCGACGAAGCCGACCGGGTCATTGGCCTGGAATTGGGTGCCGATGATTACCTGGGCAAGCCGTTCAGCCCGCGTGAATTGCAGGCGCGCATCAAGGCGCTGCTGCGCCGGGCGCAGTTCGGCCAGGAGCGGACGGGCGGCGACGTGCTGGCCTTCGACGAATGGCGGCTGGACATGGTCAGCCATCGGCTGTTCCACGCCGACGGTGAAGAGGTGATTCTCTCCGGTGCTGATTTTGCCCTGCTCAAGTTGTTCCTCGACCACCCTCAGGAAATCCTCGACCGTGACACCATCGGCAACGCCACGCGTGGGCGCGAACTGATGCCCTTGGACCGGATCGTCGACATGGCGGTCAGTCGCCTGCGCCAGCGCCTGCGCGACACGGAAAAGCCGCCGCGGTTGATCCGCACGGTGCGCGGCAGTGGTTATCAACTGGCGGCCAGTGTGGTTGCCAGCAATGGTCACTGAAGCGATCAGGAAAGTCGTGCGCCGGGTGCCCGTGCCACGCTCGTTGCTGGGGCGGATGCTGCTGCTGACGCTACTGGTGGTGCTGTTCGCCCAGACGCTGTCCAGTCTGATCTGGGTCTCCCAATTGCGCGCCACCCAGCTTGAAGGCCTGGTCACCAGCGCGCGCAGCCTTGCCCATTCGATGACCGCCACTGTCAGTTATCTGCGCTCGCTGCCGGTGGCGTACCGGCCCCTGGTGCTGGACCAGTTGCGCAGCATGGGCGGCACACGCTTTGTCGTCACCCTCAATGACAAGCCGCTGGGCATGGACGTGCTGCCCGTGACGCCGCGAAAGCTGGCGGTGCTCCAGGCCGTGGATGACGTGCTGCGGCGCTCCCTGGGCAGCAGCGCCGACATCTCGGTCAAATTCGTTAGCCCTGAAGACCTGCGGATTTTCAACGGCGGGCTCAAGCTCGACGAGCTGCCGCGATCATGGGCCCATTACGCCTTGACGCTTGAGCCGGTGAATCCGCCGGTCCTGGTCACGCAAATCCAGATGGCGCCGGGTGAATGGCTTTACATCGCCTCGCTGCTGCCCGAACCCTATACCAGCCTCGAAGAGCAGGATCTGCCCAAGCAACAGGTGGGCTTCATCGTGCTCACCAGCAGCCTGTTGCTGTTGTTCATCGGCTTGCTGGTGCATTGGCAGAGTCGACCATTGAAACGCCTGGCCCGAGCGGCGCGGGACATGTCCCTCGGTGCCGAAGTGGAACCGGTGGCCGAGGGTGGCGGCAGCGAAGTGGTGGAGGTGGGCCGGGCTTTCAATGCCATGCGCGAGCGCATCAGCCGCTATTTGACCGAGCGCAGCCAGTTGTTCAGCGCCATCTCCCACGATCTGCGCACGCCGATTACCCGGCTGCGGTTGCGGGTCGAGCTGCTGGAGGATGAAAACCTGCAAGCCAAGTTCGGCCGAGACCTGGATGAGCTGGAGCTGTTGGTCAAGGGGGCGCTGCAATGTGTGAAGGACACCGACATCCACGAAAACATCGAGCCGGTGGACCTCAACCATGTGCTGGATTGCCTGGTAGAGCCTTATCTGGCGCCCAACGGCAACGGCCGAGTGACCCAGGATGGCCGGGCGCTGGCGCCGTATCCCGGCAAGCCGCTGGCCCTCAAGCGGTGCATCGGCAACCTGATCGACAACGCCTTGAAATACGGCCAGAGAGCCCATTTGCACATCGATGATGATGAGTCGGCGTTCATTCTGCACGTCGATGACGAAGGCCCGGGCGTACCGGAACAACGCCTCGAACAAGTCTTCGAGCCGCACTTTCGCCTGGCCGGGCAGCAGCAGGGGTACGGCCTGGGGCTGGGTATCGCACGCAACATTGCCCACAGCCATGGCGGTGAGGTGAGTTTGCAGAACCTGCGCGAGGGTGGGTTGCGGGTGACGTTGCAGTTGCCTCGCAGCGTGGATTGATTAGACCGCGTTATCGTTCGTCGCGAGCAGGCTCGCTACCACAGGGGATCTGCGTCAAACAGGATATGCGCGTCAATGAAGTCCAATGTGGGAGCGAGCCTGCTCCGGGCGGCGTTCCGACGGAGGCGCCCATCGCTTCAACACATATCCATGCCAATGTCACAACTCGGTGACATAACTCGCCCCTTTCGTTACCTGCCGTCAACCCTCCCTTGTTTAGACTCCCTGCGTCAAAACAACAAAAAAGGTATCTCGATGGACACCTTCCAACCGGCGTTCAGCAGTTGGCTGAATGCGCCCGCCCACCAGCAATGGCTTGCCGCAGAAGGCTTGCGTCTGCTGACGTTCGCCAAGGCCTCCAAGCTGCCGGACGGCTTTGGCAACCTGGACGAATTGGGCCGCCTGCCGGCCGATGCCCGGGCCGAAACCATGAATACCGCGCGCATGACCCACAGCTTCGCCATGGCCCACATCCAAGGCCTGCCGGGGTTCGCCGAGCTGGTTGACCATGGCGTACAGGCGCTCATGGGGCCGCTGCGCGATGCCGAGCATGGCGGTTGGTTCGCCAAGACCGATCCGGCTGAAAACGAGACTGGAAAAGCCGCTTACCTGCATGCTTTCGTTGCCCTGGCAGCCAGCTCTGCGGTCGTGGCCCAGCGCCTTGACGCCGAGGCACTGCTCAAGGAGGCGGTGCGGGTCATCGACGAACATTTCTGGTGCGAGGAGGAGGGTGCCCTGCGTGAATCCTTCAACCGCGACTGGTCAGAAGAAGAGGCCTATCGCGGCGCCAACAGCAACATGCACGGCACCGAAGCCTTCCTCGCCCTCGCCGATGCCACGGACGATCCGCGCTGGCTGGCTCGCGCGTTGCGTATCGTCGAGCGGGTGATCCATGGTCACGCGGCCGCCAACGACTACATGGTCGTCGAGCATTTCGACCGCGACTGGCAGCCGCTGCGCGAGTACAACCACGACAACCCGGCAGATGGGTTTCGTCCCTACGGCACCACCCCTGGCCATGGTTTCGAATGGGCGCGGCTGTTGTTGCACCTCGAGGCCGCGCGCGTGCAGATCGGCATGCTGACGCCGGGCTGGCTGGCCCAGGACGCTCAGAAACTGTTCGACCAGAACTGCCGCCATGGCTGGAACGTCGACGGCGCCCCGGGCATCGTTTACACGCTGGACTGGGACAATCGCGCCGTGGTTCGCCATCGCCTGCACTGGGTGCATGCCGAAGCGGCAGCGGCGGCCAGTGCCTTGCTCAAACGTACCGACGAGGCTCGATACGAAGCGTGGTACCGGCGCTTCTGGGAATTTTGTGACAAACATTTCATCGATCGCTGCAACGGCAGCTGGCATCACGAGCTCGACCCGCAGAACCGCCCCAGCGCCGACATCTGGCCGGGCAAGCCGGACCTTTATCATGCCTGGCAAGCGGTATTGATCCCTCGTCTGCCGTTGGCCCCGAGCATGGCGTCAGCCTTGGCGCGGTTGTCCGATCCTGCGCCTGTGTAACCATGTCGTGACATATCCACGTCCCTTCGTTACCTGCGAAGGGATAACCCCTGATTAGAATCCATGCAGCGCAAGCACCAGACTTGCATGCATAACAACAAGAAAGGTACTTCTAGATGAATGGGATTTCTCGCCTCGCTACTGTCATTTCTCTTGCTTCCTTGCTTCCCGTCGCAGCATTCCCTGTCAGCGCCCTGGCCGCCGAATCGAAAGGTTCCGTGGAAGTCGTCCACTGGTGGACGTCGGGCGGTGAAAAAGCCGCGGTCGATGTGCTCAAGGCTCAAGTAGAAAAAGACGGTTTTACCTGGAAGGACGGCGCCGTCGCTGGCGGTGGCGGTTCTACCGCCATGACCGTGCTCAAGAGCCGCGCCGTGGCCGGCAACCCACCGGGCGTTGCCCAGATCAAGGGCCCGGACATCCAGGAATGGGCGACCACCGGCCTGCTCGACACCGACGTCCTCAAGGACGTTTCCAAGGCAGAAAAGTGGGACAGCCTGCTCGACAAGAAAGTCTCCGATACCGTGAAGTACGAAGGTGACTACGTAGCCGTGCCGGTGAACATCCACCGCGTCAACTGGCTGTGGATCAACCCGGAAGTCTTCAAGAAAGCCGGTATCACCAAGAATCCAACCACCCTCGAAGAATTCTACGCCGCCGGCGACAAGCTCAAGGCCGCGGGCTTCATCCCCCTGGCCCACGGTGGCCAGCCTTGGCAGGACAGCACCGTGTTCGAAGCGGTGGTGCTCTCGGTCATGGGCGCTGATGGCTACAAGAAAGCACTGGTCGACCTGGACAACAAAGCGTTGACCGGCCCGGAAATGGTCAAGGCGCTGACCGAGCTGAAGAAAGTCGCGACCTACATGGACGCCGATGGCAAGGGCCAGGACTGGAACCTGGAAGCGGCCAAGGTCATCAATGGCAAGGCCGGCATGCAGATCATGGGTGACTGGGCCAAGAGCGAGTGGACCGCCGCCAAGAAAGTCGCCGGCAAGGACTACGAGTGCGTAGCGTTCCCGGGTACCGAGAAGGCCTTCACCTACAACATCGACTCCCTGGCGGTGTTCAAGCAGAAGGATGCAGGCACTGCGGCGGGCCAGCAGGACATCGCCAAGGTCGTGCTGGGTGAGAACTTCCAGAAAGTCTTCAGCATCAACAAGGGTTCGATCCCGGTGCGTAACGACATGCTGGCCGACATGGGCAAGTACGGTTTCGACTCCTGCGCCCAGACCGCCGCCAAGGACTTCCTGGCGGACGCCAAGAACGGCGGCCTGCAACCGAGCATGGCGCACAACATGGCGACCACGCTGGCCGTGCAAGGCGCGTTCTTTGACGTCGTGACCAACTACATCAACGACCCGAAAGCCGACCCGGCCGACGCCGCCAAGAAACTTGGCGCAGCGGTTCAGTCTGCGAAGTAACCGCTAACCCCTGTGGAAGCGAGCCTGCTCGCGAAAGCATAGTGTCAGGCAGCAGTGCATGAGCTGATACGACGCCATCGCGAGCAGGCTCGCTCCCACAAGGAACAAACTTGTAGTTTTTCCTGGTACTGGATTTCCCCATGAGTTCTGTTGCTGTGTTCAGCAAGGCCTCGCCTTTCGATGCATTGCAGCGCTGGCTACCAAAACTGGTGCTGGCGCCGAGCATGTTCATCGTCCTGGTGGGCTTTTATGGCTACATCCTGTGGACGTTCGTCCTGTCGTTCACGACGTCGACTTTCCTGCCTACCTATAAATGGGCGGGCCTCGCTCAGTATGCGCGGCTGTGGGACAACGACCGCTGGTGGGTGGCCAGCAAGAACCTCGCGGTGTTCGGCGGGATGTTCATCGGCATCACCCTGGTCATCGGCGTGCTGCTGGCGGTGTTTCTCGACCAACGTATTCGCCGCGAAGGTTTCATCCGCACCATTTACCTGTACCCAATGGCGCTCTCGATGATCGTCACCGGTACCGCTTGGAAGTGGCTGCTCAACCCGGGCATGGGCCTGGACAAATTGTTGCGTGACTGGGGTTGGGAAGGCTTCCGCCTGGACTGGCTGATCGACCCCGATCGCGTGGTGTATTGCCTGGTGATCGCTGCCGTTTGGCAGGCCTCGGGCTTCATCATGGCGATGTTCCTGGCCGGCCTGCGAGGCGTGGACCAGTCGATCATCCGCGCCGCGCAGATCGATGGCGCGAGCATGCCGCGCATCTACTGGAAAGTCGTACTGCCGAGCCTGCGCCCAGTGTTCTTCAGCGCCGTGATGATCCTGGCGCACATTGCGATCAAGAGCTTCGACCTGGTGGCGGCCATGACGGCCGGTGGTCCGGGCTACTCCTCCGACCTGCCTGCCATGTTCATGTATTCGTTCACCTTCAGTCGCGGCCAGATGGGCATGGGCTCGGCCAGTGCAATCCTGATGCTCGGTGCGATCCTCGCGATCATCGTGCCTTACTTGTATTCCGAGCTGAGGGCCAAGCGTCATGACTAGTCTCGCTGCGAAACCTTCCATCAGCCGCATCGCGATCTATGCGGTGCTGATTGTTGCGGTACTGCTTTACCTGGTGCCGTTGGTGGTCATGCTGTTGACCAGCTTCAAGACGCCGGAAGACATCAGCACCGGCAACCTGTTGAGCTGGCCGACCGTGGTCAGCGGCATCGGCTGGGTCAAGGCCTGGGCGACGGTCAACGGTTATTTCTGGAACTCGATCAAGATCACCGTGCCGGCCGTACTGATTTCCACGGCCATCGGTGCACTGAACGGTTATGTGCTGTCGATGTGGCGCTTCCGTGGCTCGCAGTTGTTCTTCGGCCTGCTGCTGTTCGGTTGCTTCCTGCCGTTCCAGACCGTGCTGCTGCCGGCCTCGTTCACCCTCGGCAAGATGGGCCTGGCCAGCACCACCACTGGCCTGGTGTTTGTCCACGTCGTTTACGGCCTGGCGTTCACCACGCTGTTCTTCCGTAACTACTACGTGAGTATTCCCGACGCGCTGGTGAAGGCGGCGCGCCTCGATGGCGCCGGGTTCTTCACCATCTTCCGGCGGATCATCCTGCCGATGTCGACGCCGATCATCATGGTCTGCCTCATCTGGCAGTTCACGCAGATCTGGAATGACTTCCTGTTCGGCGTGGTGTTCTCCAGCGGTGACTCCCAGCCCATCACGGTGGCGCTGAACAACCTGGTCAACACCAGCACCGGGGCCAAGGAATATAACGTGGACATGGCGGCGGCGATGATCGCCGGGCTGCCGACCCTGCTGGTCTATGTGATCGCAGGCAAGTATTTCGTGCGCGGCCTCACGGCTGGCGCGGTCAAGGGGTAATCATGGCTACGCTTGAACTTCGCAATGTAAACAAGACCTACGGCGCGGGCCTGCCCGACACCTTGAAAGACATCCAGCTGTCGATCAAAGAAGGCGAATTCCTGATCCTGGTCGGTCCTTCGGGCTGCGGCAAATCGACCCTGATGAATTGCATCGCCGGCCTTGAGACCATCACCGGCGGCGCGATCATGATCGGCGATCAGGATGTCAGCGGCATGAGCCCGAAGGATCGCGACATCGCCATGGTGTTCCAGTCCTACGCGCTGTACCCGACCATGAGCGTGCGCGAGAACATCGAGTTCGGCCTGAAGATTCGCAAGATGAAACAGGCGGACATCAACGAAGAAGTGGCGCGGGTCGCCAAGCTGTTGCAGATCGAGCACCTGCTAAACCGCAAGCCTGGCCAGCTCTCCGGTGGCCAGCAACAGCGCGTTGCGATGGGCCGGGCCCTGGCGCGGCGGCCGAAGATCTACCTGTTCGACGAACCGTTGTCCAACCTCGACGCCAAGCTGCGGGTCGAGATGCGCACCGAAATGAAACTGATGCACCAGCGACTGAAGACCACCACGGTCTACGTCACCCACGACCAGATCGAAGCCATGACCCTGGGCGACAAAGTGGCGGTGATGAAGGACGGGATCATCCAACAGTTCGGCACGCCGAAGGACATCTACAACAACCCGGCGAACCTGTTCGTGGCGAGCTTCATCGGTTCGCCGCCAATGAACTTCATCCCGCTGCGCCTGCAACGCAAGGACGGCCGCCTGCTGGCCTTGCTCGACAGCGGACAGGCCCGTTGCGAGTTGCCGCTGGGCATGCAGGACGCCGGCCTGGAAGATCGCGAAGTGATCCTTGGCTTGCGCCCGGAGCAGATCGTGCTGGCCGGCAACGAGCCGAACGGCATGCCAGCCATTCGCGCCGAAGTGCAGGTCACCGAACCCACCGGGCCAGACACCCTGGTGTTCGTCAATCTCAACGACACCAAGGTCTGCTGCCGCCTGGCGCCAGACGTGGCGCCGCAGCCGGGAGAGACCCTGACGTTGCAATTCGACCCAGCGAAAGTGCTGCTGTTCGACGCCAAGTCCGGCGAACGCCTGGGCGTGGCTGCGCAGCCGCAGGCCGAAGACCGACCTGCCAACGTGGCGCAGTTCAAAGGCCGGTGATGAACAAGTGTGGGGGGAGCAAGCCCGCTCCCACAGGAAGGAGTATGCGACGGGTGGGGACATCCGTCGCAATCGTTGTAAACCGCGTTAGATAAAAACAGTTAATAACAATAAAGACGAGGATGTAGGGATGAAGAAGAAGAACAATGCCCAGCTTATCTGCCAGTTGTCAGCCGTTGCGGCGATGATGCTGGCCGGTAGCGCACACGCTGCCGACGCGTTCAGCGCCGATTCGCAGTGGATGACGGGCGACTGGGGCGGTGAACGGACCAAGCTGATCGAGCAGGGTATCGACATCAAGGCCGATTTCGTCGGTGAGATGGGTGCCAACCTCCACGGCGGCTACAACGATGACAAGACTGCGCGTTGGTCCCAGCAGTTTGGCCTGGGTGTCGCGCTCGACCTGGAAAAACTGGCGGGCTGGAACGATACCGAAGCCAAGATCCAGTTCACTCGCCGGGATGGTCGCAACATTTCCAACGACCGTATCGGTGACCCGCGTGCCGGCACGCTCAGTTCGTCCCAGGAAGTCTGGGGTCGCGGCCAAACCACGCGTCTGACGCAGTTGTGGATCAAGCAGAAGTACTTTGACAGCAAGCTGGACGTCAAGGCCGGTTACTACGGCGTGGGCGAGGATTTCAACACTTTCCCTTGCGACTTCCAGAACCTGGCCTTCTGCGGTTCCCAAGCGGGTAACTGGGCCACCGGCATCTGGTACAACTGGCCAATCATGCAGGCAGCGATTCGGTTCAAGTACAACATCACCCCTGAGCTCTACGCGCAAATCGGTGCGTACAACCAGAACCCTTCGCAACTGGAAAACAACAACCGTTACAAGCTCAGCGGCAGCGGGACCGAGGGTACGCTGATTCCGGTCGAGTTGGTCTGGTCGCCCAAGCTCAACAACCTGCCTGGCGAATACCGTGTCGGTTACTACAAGAGCACGGCCAAGGCCGATGACGTCCGTGAGGACGACAACGGCAACGACGCCGCAACCACCGGCAGCGCCTATCGCAGCCACAGCAGCAAGGACGGCTACTGGTTCGTCATGCAACAGCAGCTCACCACCCACAATGGTGACGCTTCGCGCGGCTTGAACATCGCGGCCAACGCCACCTTCCACGACAAGGACACCAACATCGTCGACAACTACCAGTCGCTGATGTTCGTGTACAAGGGCCCATTCGATGCGCGTCCAAAGGATGACGTGGGTATCGGCTTCGCCCGTATCCATGTCAACGAAGACGTGAAGAAGAACGCCGATCTGACCAACGTAGCCAATGGCGTGACCGATTACGACGATCCGCTGTTTTCGCCGTTGCGCAGCACCGAGTACAACTACGAAATCAACTACGGCTTCCACGTCACCAACTGGCTGACCGTGCGTCCGAACCTGCAATACGTCACTCACCCGGGCGGTGTTGACGAGGTGGACAACGCGCTGGTGGCCGGCCTGAAAATCCAGTCGGTGTTCTGACGCTGTTGCGATAAGCTCTCCTCTATGTGCGCATATTTGCGGACGGCCAAGGCTGTCCGCTTTTTTTTGCGGAGCGATCAATTGTTTGGTTGGGGGCCGAACCTGTGGCGAGGGGATTTATCCCCGCTGGGCTGCGGAGCAGTCCTCAGCTGGCCAACTCGGTGCGTCAGGCAGATTATCTGCAACCTGTTTTGGGGCTGCTCCGCACCCCAGCGGGGATAAATCCCCTCGCCACCAAAACTGTCGCATCAATTGAGAGTTCAGTGATTCCCAGGACTACAGCCCATGCATGAGCATCCGCTACAACGCTTTTTCAGATCCTTGCGCGAGCGTCCGGTGTTTGCGTGGGAGCGCTATCAGCAGCGCGACGTCTTGGTTATTGACCATCCGTTGTGCCAAGCGGTTTTCAGCCGCCAGGGTGCGCAGTTGTTGCACTTCCAGCCGCGAGGCCAGAAACCTTGGCTGTGGTGCGCGGCCAAGTGGCCCCAGGTCGGCGCGATACGCGGCGGGGTACCGGTGTGTTGGCCTTGGTATGGCCGCCATCCGAGTGAAAATGCCTGGCCGTCTCATGGTTGGGCGCGGCTGATCGATTGGAAGTTGCTCGACAGCGCCAGCGATGACGATGGCGTGCATCTGCATTGGCAATTGCAGCTGTGCGACTGGCAAGTGGACCTGCATGCCGACTTGGGCGACCGCATGGAATTGCGCTTGAGCACCGAGCATCAAGACAGCCTGCCTTGCCAATTGAGCCAGGCCTTGCATGCCTATTGGCGCATTGGTGACGTTGGCGAGGTAGCGCTGTCTGGACTCGAAGGCGCGCAAGGTTACGACCAGTTGAACCGTGCGGTTTGCCGGCAGGAAGGCGAGTTGCGGGTCGAGGGCGGCTGTCAGCGAGTGTTCCAGCATGAAGGAGAGTTGCAGCTCAAGGATCACGCCTGGCAGCGGGAATTGTGCATCGACACCGGTGAAAGCGCCGACACGGTGGTGTGGCATCCCGGTACACGGCCGTTGCTGGGCGTGAGCTGGGATGAGGTCAACGAGTTCGTTTGCGTCGAAGCGGCCAGTGGCGGCACCGACAGCCTGAGCCTGGCGCCCGGGGAGCGGGCGCATTTGAGTTTGCAGGCGCGGGTAGGGGCTTAGCTCTGGATCTACGGTGTGGCGGCTGCCGTCATCGCGAGCAAGCTCGCTCCCACACAGGTTCTCTGGCGTTCACAAAACCCCTGTGGGAGCGAGCTTGCTCGCGATGACGACCTATCAGGCACCAAAAGTTCCGGAACGAATCAGTTGAACTCATCCCCAACCGGATACCGGCTGGCATTGAGGCTTTCCTTGATCTTGCGCAGGTGCGGCTGGAAGTCCACCCCGCGGCGCAGGGTCATGCCGGTGGCGAGCACGTCCAGTACGGTGAGCTGGATGATCCGCGAAGTCATCGGCATGTAGATATCGGTGTCTTCGGGCAGCGGAATATTGAGGCTCAAGGTGCTGGCCTTGGCCAGTGGCGAGCCCTCGGCGGTCAGGCCGAGTACCGATGCGCCGTTTTCCCGGGCGATACGCGCGACTTCCACCAGTTCGCGGGTACGACCGGTGTAGGAAATGATCACGAACAACTCACCGGTATGGGCCACCGAGGCGATCATGCGTTGCATCAGCACGTCGGCGTGGGCGGTCACTGCCAGGTTGAACCGGAAAAACTTGTGCTGGGCATCCAGCGCCACCGGAGCCGAGGCGCCGAGGCCGAAGAAGTGGATCTGCCGGGCCTGGATCAGCAGGTCGACCGCGCGGCTGATCAAATTTGGATCAAGGGCCTGGCAGGCACTGTCCAATGAGGCAATGGCGCTGCCAAAGATTTTCTGGGTGTAGGCTTCAGGGTTGTCGTCGGCTTCCACTGCGCGGCTGACATAAGCCGCGCCGCTGGCCAGGCTTTGGGCCAGTTGCAGCTTGAGTTCCGGGTAACCGCTCACGCCGAACGAGCGGCAAAAGCGGTTGACGGTCGGTTCGCTGACCGAGGCCGCCTGGGCGAGGGCGGCAATGCTGAAGCGGGTAGCCTGCTGTGGGTTGAGCAGGATCACCTCGGCCACCTTGCGTTCGGCCTTGTTCAGGTCTTCCAGGCGACTCTGGATCTGCTCCAGTAGATTTCGCACGCGGTCCATACAGGATTCCTAGAGAGACGGGTCTTTGATACGACCCTTTGCGGTGGCCTATCCTACTGATGGCTCCGACGGACCACCACTCGGAATCGGTATTTTCGGAAAATGTTGTAGTTATTACTACATTTTTCCTTGAGTGATGCCTTGAAAAAAGGTATTTGTAGCTTAACTTGATAAAAGAACAAACATCATGCATTCGATTACGGTTGAACCGTGTACTTTTGCCTTGTTCGGCGCGTTGGGCGACCTGGCGCTACGCAAGCTGTTTCCTGCCCTTTACCAGCTCGATGGCGCCGGCTTGTTGCACGAAGACACGCGGATCCTGGCGCTGGCCCGTGAACCGGGCAGCGAACAACAGCATCTGGCGTTCATCACCACCGAACTGCGGCGTTACGTCGGTGATAAAGACCTCGACGAATCCGTGATCGAACGCTTCCTGGCGCGGCTGACGTACCTGCACGTGGATTTTCTCAAGGCGGACGATTACGTCGCGCTTGCCGAGCAGGTCGGGCTGACGCAGCAACAAGTCATTGCCTATTTCGCCACGCCGGCGGCGGTCTACGGCGCGATTTGCGAGAACCTGGCGAAAGTCGGCCTCAGCGAAAACACCCGTGTGGTGCTGGAAAAGCCCATCGGTTCGGACCTCGAATCGTCGCGCAAGGTGAACGACGCCGTGGCGCAGTTCTTTCCGGAGAACCGCACTTACCGCATCGACCATTATCTGGGCAAGGAAACGGTACAGAACCTGATCGCGCTGCGGTTCGCCAACAGCCTGTTCGAAACCCAGTGGAACCAGAATTACATTTCCCACGTGGAAATCACCGTGGCCGAGAAGGTCGGGATCGAAGGGCGCTGGGGCTATTTCGACAAGGCCGGCCAACTGCGGGACATGATCCAGAACCACCTGCTGCAGCTGTTGTGCCTGATCGCCATGGACCCCCCGGCGGACCTTTCCGCCGACAGCATCCGTGACGAGAAGGTCAAGGTGCTCAAGGCCTTGGCGCCGATCAGTCCGGAAGGCCTGACCACCCAGGTGGTGCGTGGCCAGTACATCGCCGGCCACAGCGAAGGCAAGGCGGTGCCCGGCTACCTCGAAGAGCCGAATTCCAATACCCAGAGCGACACCGAGACCTTCGTTGCCCTGCGCGCCGATATCCGCAACTGGCGCTGGGCCGGGGTGCCGTTCTACCTGCGCACCGGCAAGCGCATGCCGCAGAAGCTGTCGCAGATCGTGATTCACTTCAAGGAACCGTCCCACTACATCTTCGCCCCCGAGCAGCGCTTGCAGATCAGCAACAAACTGATCATCCGCCTGCAACCGGACGAAGGGATTTCCTTGCGGGTAATGACCAAGGAGCAGGGCCTGGACAAGGGCATGCAGTTGCGCAGCGGTCCGCTGCAACTCAACTTTTCCGACACCTACCGCAGCGCACGGATTCCCGATGCCTACGAGCGGTTGTTGCTGGAAGTCATGAACGGCAATCAGAACCTGTTTGTTCGTAAAGATGAAATCGAAGCCGCGTGGACGTGGTGTGACCAGTTGATCGCCGGCTGGAAGAAGTCTGGCGATGCGCCCAAGCCTTATGCCGCTGGGTCATGGGGGCCGATGAGCTCCATTGCACTGATCACGCGGGATGGGAGGTCATGGTATGGCGATATCTGAATTGAAACTGCCCCAGGGTGTCACTGCCCTGGAGTTCAAGAGCCCAGTGGTGCTGGCGGAAAAATTGGCGGTGAACGTGGCGGAGCAATTGCGCGCCGCGATCGATGCCAAAGGCGCGGCGACCTTGGTGGTGTCCGGCGGTCGTAGCCCGGTGGCGTTTTTCCAGCATCTGGCCAAGCAGGCGCTGGACTGGTCGAACGTGGTGGTGAGCCTGGCCGATGAGCGCTGGGTGCCGGTTGAACATGCCGACAGCAACGCCGGCCTGCTCAAGCGTTATCTGCTTCAAGGGGCTGCGGCCAAGGCCCAGTTCCTGAGCCTCTACAGCGCCAGCGCCAATCTGGAAGCCGCCGCCGAGCAGGCGGATCGCCTGCTCGCCGAGCTGCCGCCGATCGACGTGCTGATACTGGGCATGGGCGATGACGGGCATACCGCGTCGCTGTTTCCCGACAGCCCGAATCTGGCCGAGGCCCTGGATAAGAATGGTGCTCGCCGCTGCTGGCCGATGCTCGCGCCGACGGTCCCACACCAACGCCTGACCATGAGCCGCGCCTTGCTGGCGTCGGCCACGCACAAAGTGCTGTCTATTTCCGGTCAATCGAAACTGACCACCCTGAATGCCGCGGTGTCTGGTGACGATGTCGCCGAGATGCCGATCCGCGCATTTCTGCAACCTACGTTAGAGATTTACTGGTGCCCATGAACCAAGGATCAGCCGCTATGACAAACCCATCCCCGACCGTTTCCATGGCGGACAAAGTGACGCTGATCGACAGCCTCTGCGCCAAGGCGCGGATCCTGCCGGTGATTACCATCGCGCGTGAACAGGACATCCTGCCGCTGGCCGATGCCCTGGCCGCCGGTGGCCTGACGGCACTGGAAGTGACCTTGCGCTCGCAATACGGGCTCAAGGCCATTCAGGTCCTTCGCGAGCAGCGCCCAGAGCTGGTGACCGGTGCCGGCACGGTGCTCGATCGCCACATGCTGGCCGCCGCCGAGGCTGCCGGTTCGCAATTCATCGTGACGCCGGGTATCACTCGGGATCTGTTGGAAGCCAGCGTCCAGAGTCCGATTCCGTTGCTGCCGGGGATCAGCAATGCCTCGGGCATCATGGAAGGTTATGGCCTGGGCTATCGCCGCTTCAAGTTGTTCCCTGCGGAAGTCAGCGGTGGCGTTGCTGCCATCAAGGCATTGGGCGGGCCGTTCGGCGAAGTGAAATTCTGTCCGACCGGCGGCGTGAGCCCGGCCAATATCAAAAGCTACATGGCGTTGAAAAACGTGATGTGCGTAGGCGGGAGCTGGATGCTCGATCCGGAGTGGATCAAGAACGGCGACTGGGCCCGCATCCAGGAATGCACCGCCGAGGCATTGGCGCTGCTGGACTGATCGTCCTACCGAACTTCGTTGTGTGTTCTACGGCTTTACGGTGCGCTTGGTCGGCGCACCGTTTTTTTTTGCCTGTTTTTTGGCTGCAGATCCCCGTGGCCAGGGACCAAGCGCCCTCGCCACGGGTTACGTACTGTTCAGGTTGATCAGTGCCGCAGTCAACCGCTCCATATCCCGCGCCAAGGTAATCAACCCCGGCGTAATGCGGATGCAGAGGCCGACGCTGGTCTTGCGCACCACGGTAAAGATCCCATATTCCTTGAGCAGTCAGTCGGCCATCACCTGTTGATCAGGCTGGTTGGTGAATCGCATGGACGTGATACCGCAATAGAGGCGTCGGTCGTCTGGGGTCATGACCTCGATGCCGGGCACATCGCGCACCGCGCTCACCCACAGGTCCCGTAGATAACAGAGCCGAGCACCCTTGGCCGGTGCTCCGCCCAGGGCACGGTGCTCTTCGAATACCAGGGGCAGCGTCAGCAGGGCCGGGATGTTGGGCGTGCTGTGGGGCGTGCGCGAGCGTATATCGGTGGTGGGGTAGTGGCCTTCGTCCATGTCCGGGTCGATGTCGGCCAGCCGGTGTGGAGCGATATAGAGAAAGCCCAGGGCCAGAGGGCCGCCGAGCCATTTCTGCAAGTTGAACCCGGCAAATTGAATGCCGAGCTTATTGAGATTGAAATCGATCTGCCCCAGGGCGTGGGCGCCGTCGAGAATGATATCGACGTCGAACTCCCGTGCCGTCTCGGCTATCGCCTGGACCGGCATCACCAGGCCGGTCAGGTGGTTAACGTAGGTCAGCGCCATCAGCTTCAGGCGCGGATAACGAATGAAGGCTTCTCGATACGTGCCCACCAGGCTGTCGAAACTGGCGGGGTGCGGATGGACCAGCTCGATGACCTCGGCGCCACGCTGGCGGGCGAGCCAGCGCATCGCGCTTTTGACCGACTCGTACTCCACGTCGCTGATCAGAACCTGGTCGCCAGGCTTGAGCTGGTTGTAATTGCGGATCAGCGTCTGCAAGGCGTCAACCGCGTTGGTGGCCAACGCCACGGTGGACGCTGGGGCGTGGATGAGCTGCGCCACCTCTCGGCGAATCACTTCGCAATGCTCCAGGTCGAACTGTTGGCGCACGTAGACCGAATTGCCGCGGTTCACCCAGTCGATATTGCGTTGGTACTCCGCGACCACCGTACGGGACATCCGGCCAAAGTAGCCGTTTTCCAGGTTGAGCGGACCATTGACGTCGACATCGTAACGACCGACAAAGGTTTCCCAGAAGGCTTCGTCGTGGGCACGCAGCGTATTTTCGGGCATCGCAGAGCTCAGTCAGTCAATGGCGGGGGTCAATGGCGAGGTTTGGGCAAGCCATGTTTAGCCCGCAGCGGATCCAGCAGGTCAGACAGACCGTTGTGGTCGATTTCCTGCATCAATGCCAGCAACCCGCCCAATTCGCCGTGAGGGAAGCCCTCCCGCGCGAACCAATTCAGGTATTGGCCTGGCAGGTCGGCAAGAATTCTGCCCTTGTACTTGCCGAAGGGCATCTGGCGGGTGACCAGCAGCTCAAGCTTTTCTGGATTCATAGGGCGGCTGTCTTATTGAAAGTCCTAGGCAAAATACAGGCATTCTGCATGCAGGCCAAATGACAGATCATGCAAATAACGCGGATACAGATTTCTCATGTGTTCATAACTTATTGATTTAAATGGATTTTAAGTTGTGATGATGGCTGGCATGGCCGATGCAATATCCCTTGCAGGTTTTTATTCACCAAGCAAAGGAACTGAAAAATGACTGACATCAACAAAGAATCCATCTCTGTCTTGAACGACCTGATCGAGACCAGCAAGGATGGCCAGGAAGGATTCAAGACCTGCGCTGAAGACATCAAGCACCCTGAGCTCAAGGCGCTGTTTGTCAAGCGCGCCGCCGATTGCGCCACCGCTGCGGCTGAGCTGCAAGCCGCCGTGCGTTCCCTGGGTGGCGATCCGGAAACTTCTACCAGCGTTGCCGGTGACCTGCACCGCCGTTGGGTCGACGTAAAATCCATGTTCACCGGCAAGGACGAAGAGGCTGTGCTGAACGAAGCCGAACGCGGCGAAGACCACGCGCTGAAGGCTTATAAGGAAGCCATCGAGAAGATCAACAAACACAACCTGGTGGGCATTCGTGACCTCGTGGAGCGTCAGTACCACGGCGTGCAACGCAACCATGACCAGGTCAAGGCTCTGCGCAACCAGGCGCGCGCCAGCTAACATCCGCGTGTGAAGAAAAACGCCAGCTTGCCTGGCGTTTTTTTATGGGAGCGATCTGGGCAGTAAGACCTTTTCGGCACCAATTCGCAAGAGTGTTTGTCAGAACGCTCAACAATCAACTCTGGACGTGAATAGATAGCTCCCTAATAATTGCGCCGCCCATCTCACGATCTATCGTTACATCATCTCAAGAAGAGTTTTGCGCGTGCCCATCACCTTTCAGGCTCTGTTCGCCCCTGATCGTCTCGCTGTGCAGTTCGCCATCAAGACTGTGCTCGGTGGCGGCCTGGCGTTGTGGCTGGCGTTGCGCTGGGGATTGGAGCAGCCGTCGTGGGCGCTGATGACCGCGTTTATCGTTGCCCAGCCGTTGTCTGGGATGGTGGTGCAGAAGGGCCTGGCACGCTTGGTCGGGACTCTGGTGGGGACAATCATGTCGGTGGTGTTCATGGGCCTGTTCGCCCAGGCGCCCTGGTTGTTCCTGCTGGCGCTGGCGTTGTGGCTGGGCGTGTGCACGGCCTGTTCGACGCTCTTGCGCAGCGCGTGGTCGTATTCGTTCGTGCTGGCTGGCTACACCGTGGCGATCATTGCCTTGCCGGCCATCGCCCATCCGCTTGGAGTGTTCGACCAGGCGGTGGCGCGTTGCACCGAGATCAGCCTGGGCATCACCTGCGCCACCGTGACCAGCGCCTTGCTCTGGCCGTTGCGGGTTGAACGGCAATTGGCGGATCAGGCACGTGCCGCCTGGCAAAGTGGCATGCAGGCGGCGCGCGCCACATTGGCCGGCGATGCCCAGGCGCGCAAAGGTCTGTTGGAAATCCTCGGCAAAATCGTCGCGGTAGACGCCCAGCGCGAACATGCCTGGTTCGAAGGCCGCCTGGGCCGCCAGCGTGCCCGGGCCATCAGTGGCTTGAGCCAGAAACTGTTGATGCTGCTGCGCATTTCGCGCTCGGTACGCCGACAATGGAACCAGCTCGACCCTCAAGAAGCCCAAGCGCTGCAGCCGTGGATGAGCGAGGTGCAGCAAGCCCTCGACGCCGACAGCACGACATTGCAGGCACTGCGGCCGCGGGTATGGGATGCGTCTCACGAAGCACGGTTCAGCTCGGCGCAAAGTTATTGCCTGGCACGTTTCGCTTTGTTGCTCGACACCGCCCTGGCGGCCTGCGCTGCGCTGTCGGCGGTGCAAGAGGGCAGGGCGGCGGCCGATCCGCCACGCACCCTGGCGCCCCATCGGGACTTGTCCCTGGCGATGGTGTTTGGAGCCCGCAGCGCCCTGGCGTTCCTGGCAGTGGCGTGTTTCTGGCTGGCCACTGCCTGGCCTGCCGCGTCGGGCGCGCTGTTGCTGACGTGTGTGGTGTGCAGCCTGTTCGCCAGCCGCGAAAATGGCGCGCAGATCGGCATGAGTTTCTTGCGAGGCATTCTCCTGGCGGTACCGACCGCGTTTGTGATCGGTGAAATCCTGCTGCCCCAATGGAGCAGCTTTGCGATGCTCTGCATGGCCATGGGCGTACCTCTGTTCCTGGGGGCGCTGGGCATGGCCAAGCCGCCGCTCTACGCGACCGCCACCTCGTTCTGCCTGCACTTCGTGGTGTTGGTATCGCCGCTTAACGCCATGAAGTACGACGTTGCGACATTTTTCAACAATGCCCAGGCCATGATGATCGGTGTCGGCGCGGCCGTGCTGGCATTCAACTTGTTGATTCTGCGCAACCCGGCCTGGCACAGCCGTCGGTTGCTGGCGGCAACGCTCGATGACCTGGTGCGCTTGACCCATCGCAATCTGCGCGGCGCCGAGAGCTGGTTCGGCGGGCGCATGGCCGATCGTTTGCTGCAACTGGCGCGGCACTATCCGGAGCTGCCGGTGCCGGCGCGCAGTCGTTGGGACGATGGTTTGCTGGGCCTGGACGTCGGGGACGAATTGCTCCATCTGCGCTTGAGCCTGGCCGTCGCCCAAGTCCCGGACAGTCCAGCCCAACGCCGATATTTCGAAACGTTGGAGCAGGTACTGGAGCACGGCCCGGCGGGCGGGCAGGCCGACGCACTGGCCCAGGCGAGCGACGATTATCTGGCAGCGCTTTCAAAGCAACCGCCAAGCGACGCGCTGAAGCTGGCCCAGGGCGCGGTGGTGCAATTGCAGAACAGCTGGCGCGCCTGGTGCCGCCAGCACGAATCTTCAGAAGGGAAACATAGCCATGGGCTTGCATGAATGGTCGATCGGCGGGGTGCTGCTCAGCCCGTTTTTGATTTATGTCGTGCTGGCCTTGTTGGTCACCGGAGCCTTGCGACTGCTGCTCAGTCTCGTGCCGGCAGGGCGCTGGATCTGGCATGAAGCGCTGTTCGACTGCGCTCTGTATGTCTGTGTTTTGACTGTCATTACCCTGGTCCTCGGACCGTCATGAGGAGTTGAACATGCGTACTTCCGTACGTGTCGCCGTCACGTTGAGCGTGGTGGCCCTGGCGATCTTCGCCGGTTTTCATTTGTGGCAGTACTACATGCTCACGCCCTGGACCCGGGACGCGCGGATCCGTGCCGACGTGGTGGTGATCGCCCCAGACGTCTCGGGTTGGGTGCGCGAGCTCAGGGCCGTGGACAACCAGCACGTCAAGGCGGGGGATTTGTTGCTGAGTATCGATCGCGAGCGTTTCGAGGCCGCGGTGGAGAAGGCCCGCGCGGTAGTGCAGACCCGCCAGCAGCAGTTGAGCCTGCGCGAACACGAAGCCAGCCGTCGAGCGGCCCTGGGACCCCAGGCCATCAGCGCCGAATTGCGCGAGAACGCCCAGATCAATGCCGGCATCGCCCGTGGCGAGCTACGCGAGGCCCAGGCCGAGGCCAAAGTCGCGGAGCTGAACCTGGCTCGCAGCCAGGTCCTGGCCCCACGCAGCGGCCACGTCACCAACCTGCGCCTGGCCGAAGGCAACTATGTGAACGCCGGGCAACCGGTCATGGCGTTGGTCGATGATTCGACGTTCTACGTGCAAGCTTACTTCGAGGAAACCAAGTTGCCGCGCATTCGCGTCGGCGATCCGGTCAAGGTCTGGTTGATGAGCGCCGGCCATGCGCTGGACGGCCATGTGGAAAGCATCAGTCGAGGCATCACCGACCGCAACACCAACCCCGATGCGCAACTGCTGGCAGAGGTCGAGCCGACCTTCAACTGGGTGCGTCTGGCCCAGCGGATCCCGGTGCGGATCAAGCTGGACAAGGTGCCGGAAGGGGTGAGCCTGAGTGCCGGGATGACAGCGAGTGTGCAGGTGCAGGACGAACAGCGATAGCCGCTGCGCCGCGCACCCCGTGGCGAGGGAGCTTGCTCCCGCTCGGCTGCGAAGCAGTCGCAAAACGAACGTTGCGTTGTTCAGGTTGGACGCGCAAGCCTTTTCCAAGGGGCGCTTCGCACCCCAGCGGGAGAAAGCTCCCTCGCCACGGGAGTGTGGAGTCGCATCAGCCGATGCTGATTGCCGGCAACTCGGGCAAGGTCACGGTCTGCTGCTTGCGCGGCGCCAGGATCTCCGCTTCGCCGTCCACCACCAGCTCATCGCGCTGGTTGAACACGCGCGTGGCGATACGCACGCGGAATTTCGGCAGCTTTTCCAGGATCTCCAGGCGCACGGTCAGGGTATCGCCAATCTTCACCGGCTTCTGGAAACTCATCTGCTGGCCGATATAGATGGTCCCCGGCCCAGGCAACTCACAGGCCACTGCCGCGCTGATCAGCGCACCGCTGAACATGCCGTGGGCGATGCGTTCCTTGAACATGCTGGCGGCGGCGAATTCGGCGTCCAGGTGTACCGGGTTGTGATCGCCGGACATGGCGGCGAACAGCTGGATGTCGCGCTCTCCGACGGTCTTGCTGTAGCTGGCGGTCTGGCCGACTTCGAGGGCTTCGTAAGGGATGTTGGTAACCTGGGTCATGTCTGGATCCTGTGACGTGTAGAGAAAAAACGCTGCAAACCTACTCGCTGCGTGGTGGTCGCTGGTGGCTTAGCGTCTGGGCAATCCAGGCCAGCACATCGGCGGTCACCTCATCGCGGTTGGTTTCGTTGAACACTTCGTGCCGAGCCTGCGGATAGATCTTCAGTTGCAAACGTTGGTTGCCGGCGTCGCGCAGGGCATCGGCCAGATCTCTCAGACGCTTGCCTTCGCTCACCGGATCACATTCACCGCCAATCACCAGCAGCGGCAGCCCTGGATCGATCTGCGCGAGATTGGACGCTTTGCTGATCTGCTGCAACCCGCCGAGCAGGTCGATCCATAGTTGATTGGTGCAACGAAAGCCGCACAGCGGGTCGCGAATGTATTTGTCGACTTCGCCGGGGTCGCGGCTGAGCCAGTCGAAGGGCGTGCGGGTCGGTTTGAACTTTTTATTGAAGCTGCCAAATGAGAGCCATTCGATCAGGGCGCTACGCCCAGTGGCGCCCTGCCGCCTGCGTTCGAAGCGGGCGATTAGCCGCGCCGCGCGGTAAAGCGCCACGGGTTGGAAGTTCGAACCGCTGAGGATGGCCCCGTGCAGGCTGGCGCTGTGGTGCAACAAATAGCCCTGTGCGATATAGCTGCCCATGCTGTGCCCCAGCAGCAGGATTGGTGTTTCTGGATGTTGCTGGCCGATGTGATGGTTCAGGCTTGCCAGGTCGCCCACAACTTTGGCCCAGCCGTCCTGGTCGGCAAAATGACCCAGGATCGCTTCTTCGCCGGTCTTGCCGTGGCCACGTTGGTCCGGCGCGTAGACGCCGTAGCCTTCATCGCACAACGCCTGGGCCAGGCGCCCATAGCGGCCACTGTGTTCCGCCATGCCGTGAGCCAGCATGATCACCGCCAGCGGGGCGGTTTCGGGTAGCCATTGGTTGACTAGCAAGCGGCTGTGATCGGTCGCGGTCAGCCAGAACGTTTGGTGGATCATGGCGGTTCCTTGCACAAAGTCAGACGCAGCGTCGCTGCATTGTATAGCGCATCCGTTGCGCCAGGCGATTCAGCAAGATTCACACAATCTATGACGCAAGTTGCCATATTTGCCTGATTGGCCATAGCTGCTAGTGTCCCATGAGCTCCGCCTGTGCAAGCGATACGCAAGCGGTTACCGGATATGTTCAGGTAAAGAGGACAAAAACAATGCAGCCTGATTTCTGGAATGACAAACGCCCGGCCGGCGTGCCCTCGGACATCGACCTGAGTGCCTACAAGTCAGTCGTCGAGGTGTTCGAGCGTTCCTGCAAGAAATTTGCCGACCGTCCGGCGTACAGCAACATGGGGGTGACGATCACCTACGCCGAATTGGAGCGTTACAGCGCGGCCTTCGCCGGTTACCTGCAAGCCAATACCGACCTGGCGCCCGGCGATCGTATCGCCGTGCAGATGCCCAATGTCCTGCAATACCCGATCGCGGTTTTTGGTGCCCTGCGCGCCGGGCTGGTGGTGGTCAACACCAATCCGCTGTACACCCCCCGGGAAATGCGTCACCAATTCAAGGACTCCGGCGCCCGGGCGCTGGTGTACATGAACCTGTTCGGGCAGAAAGTGCAGGAAGTGCTGCCCGACACCGACCTGCAATACCTGATCGAGGCGAAGATGGGCGACCTGATGCCCACCGCCAAGGGCTGGCTGGTCAATACAGTCGTGAGCAAGGTCAAGAAAATGGTCCCGGCCTATTCGCTGCCCCAGGCCATTTCCTTCAAGAGCGCCTTGCGTTTGGGACGGGGCCAGGCCATCAAGCCGCTCAATGTCAGCCTCGGGGACATTGCCGTGCTGCAATACACCGGCGGCACCACCGGCTTGGCCAAGGGCGCCATGCTGACCCACGGCAACCTGGTGGCCAACATGCAGCAGGCCCGCGCCTGCCTGGGGCAGATCGGCGACGACGGCAAGCCTTTGTTGCGCGAGGGCCAGGAGGTGATGATCGCACCGCTGCCGCTGTATCACATCTACGCCTTCACGGCGAACTGCATGTGCATGATGGTCACGGGCAACCACAACGTGCTGATCACCAATCCAAGGGACATCGGCGGTTTCATAAAGGAGCTGAAGAACTGGCGGTTTTCGTTGCTGCTGGGGCTCAACACGCTGTTCGTCGCGCTGATGGACCATCCGGATTTCAAGACGCTGGATTTCTCCAACCTCAAGGTCACCAACTCAGGCGGCACCGCGTTGGTCAAGGCCACCGCCGAACGTTGGAAGCAGTTGACCGGTTGCGGCATCACCGAGGGCTACGGCCTGACGGAAACCTCGCCAGTGGCCAGCGCCAACCCTTACGGTGGCAAGTCGCGCCTGGGCACGGTGGGGCTGCCGGTGCCGGGTACGCTGATGAAAGTCATCAGTGACGACGGTGTCGAGCTGCCCTTGGGCGAACGCGGCGAGCTGTGCATCAAGGGGCCGCAGATCATGAAGGGCTACTGGAACAAGCCCGAAGCGACCGCCGAAGTGCTCGACAGCGAGGGCTGGTTCAAGTCCGGAGATATCGCCGTGATCGACCCCGACGGGTTCGTGCGCATCGTCGATCGCAAGAAAGACATGATCATTGTCTCGGGCTTCAACGTGTACCCGAACGAAATCGAGGATGTGGTGATGGCCCACCCGAAAGTCGCCAGCTGCGCGGTCATCGGCGTGCCGGACGAACGTTCGGGCGAGGCGGTGAAACTGTTCGTCGTGGCCCGTGAGGCGGGCGTCAGCCTCGAAGAGCTCAAGGCGTACTGCAAGGAGAATTTCACCGGCTACAAGGTGCCCAAGCACATCGTGTTGCGGGAATCGTTGCCGATGACACCGGTGGGCAAGATCCTGCGCCGGGAGTTGCGCGATATCGCCTGAGGCCGGCGCGACAGACCCTTAGTGGGAGCGAGCTTGCTCGCGATGGCGGTGTATCGGTGCCAGAAAGATTGGCTGATACATCGTTATCGCGAGCAAGCTCGCTCCCACAGGTTTTATGGATTCGGGACAATTAAATAAGGCTTAGAATTTTTACTCTAAAAATGACCATTGAATGTTCTTGAGTCATATTTGTGACTGTAGGGGCCGCTTTTGGCTCTAGGCGACCCTTGGCAAAGCTGCTACTCTCGGCGCGCTTTTGTGACTTCTCGGCCGTTATCCAAGCCAGATTCACCAATAGACATACACCAATAATAATCGCATCAAATGCGGTGAGAATTCGCGTTGCTGAGGAGTGGGGCTTCCATGATTGAAAACTTTTGGAAGGATAAGTACCCAGCTGGGATTGCTGCCGACATCAATCCAGATGAGTATCCGAATATTCAGGCGGTGTTGAAGCATTCCTGCCAACGCTTCGCCGACAAGCCGGCATTCAGCAACCTCGGCAAGACCATCACCTACGGTGAGCTCTACGAATTGTCCGGTGCCTTTGCCGCGTACCTGCAACAGCATACCGATTTGCAGCCGGGCGATCGAATCGCCGTGCAACTGCCCAACGTCCTCCAGTACCCAGTGGCTGTGTTTGGCGCCATCCGCGCCGGACTGATCGTGGTCAATACCAACCCGCTCTACACCGCGCGGGAAATGGAGCATCAATTCAACGATTCCGGTGCCAAGGCACTGGTCTGCCTGGCTAACATGGCGCACCTTGCCGAAAGCGTGGTGCCCAAGACTGGCGTCAAGCACGTCATCGTCACCGAAGTGGCCGACTTGCTGCCGCCGCTCAAGCGCCTATTGATCAACAGCGTGATCAAGTACGTCAAGAAGATGGTCCCGGCCTATCATTTGCCCAAGGCCATCAAGTTCAACGACGTCCTGAGCAAGGGCCACGGCCAGCCTGTGAACGAAGCGAGCCCCACCAGTGATGATGTGGCGGTGTTGCAATACACCGGCGGCACCACGGGCGTGGCCAAGGGCGCCATGCTGACCCACCGCAACCTGGTGGCGAACATGCTGCAATGCAAGGCGCTGATGGGTTCCAACCTCAATGAGGGCTGTGAAGTACTGATCACGCCGCTGCCGCTGTACCACATCTACGCGTTTACCTTCCATTGCATGGCGATGATGCTGATCGGCAACCACAACATCCTGATCAGTAACCCGCGCGATTTGTCGGCGATGGTCAAGGAGCTGTCGAAATGGAAGTTCAGCGGCTTCGTAGGGCTCAACACGTTGTTCGTGGCGCTGTGCAACAACGAAGCCTTCCGCAAGCTGGATTTCTCGGCGCTGAAGGTTACCCTGTCTGGCGGCATGGCTTTGCAGTTGGCGGCGGCGGAGCGTTGGAAAGCGGTCACCGGTTGCCCGATCTGCGAAGGCTACGGCATGACCGAGACGAGCCCGGTTGCCACGGTCAACCCGATCCAGAACATCCAGGTCGGCACCATCGGCATTCCGGTTCCGTCGACCTTGTGCAAGGTCATCAATGACGCGGGCGAAGAGTTGCCTTTGGGGGAAATCGGCGAATTGTGCGTCAAAGGCCCGCAGGTCATGAAGGGCTACTGGCAGCGCCAGGACGCCACCGACGAGATCCTCGACAGCGAAGGCTGGCTCAAGACCGGTGACATCGCCGTGATCCAGCCGGATGGCTACATGCGCATCGTCGATCGCAAGAAAGACATGATCCTGATCTCCGGTTTCAACGTGTACCCCAACGAGCTGGAAGACGTGCTGGCGGCCTTGCCGGGCGTGCTGCAATGCGCGGCCATCGGTGTACCTGACGAGAAATCCGGCGAGGCGATCAAGATATTCATCGTCGCGCGTCCGGGTGTCACGCTCACAAAGGAACAGGTGATGGAGCACATGCGCGCCAACGTCACCGGCTACAAGGTGCCCAAGTCCGTGGAGTTCCGCGATGCACTGCCGACCACCAACGTCGGCAAGATCCTGCGGCGTGAGTTGCGGGATGAAGAGCTCAGGAAGCTGGGGCTGAAAAAGTAACAACCCCACCAATGAAAAGCCCCGCTGATGCGGGGCTTTTTGTTGATCGAGTGGAGCGTTACAACCGAAACTGCGCAAAATCCAGATTGGTGCCGCCGGGCCGCATGTCTTGCAGGTACGAATCCTTGTCTGCGCTGAGCTCCAGGCTCAGGGCTGCCTTGCGTTTGCCCTGGTTGCGCACTTCCAGGCCTTCCATTTTTTCCCGCAGGAACACGGTGGGCACTTTCAGGTGCAAGAGTTCGTCGGTGGCAGGCGTGTGCAGCAGCAGGTGAATCCATTCGTACTGCCCAATGGCCAGGCGGGCCACCGGGATGTCGAACCAGAAGATGTTGCGGTTGCGGTTCAGTTCGCTGAAATGGCAGTTGTTGACACCCAGGACGGCACCGCCCAGTTCCTGGTTCCTGCGGGCGATGGCCTGCTTTTTATCGAGTTTCATAACGTTCCTACGGGAATTGGAGCTTCAGGCGCAGCCTGAATACGTGGAGCATTCTCGGGTGTGGGTCGGCAAACATAAAGCGCAACCTGCATCTGACGATGAAATGCGCCGCTGAAAAAATGAAACTCCCTGCAAACGGCGCCGGTCAACCCCTATGTAATGACTTTTCTTACAGTTGTTCACAGGAGAAACATCATGGGAAGCACGAACGATAAAGTGAAGGGCGTTGCCAACGAAGCTGTCGGCAACATCAAGCAAGGTGTCGGCAAGGCCACCGACAATGACCGCATGCGCGCCGAGGGCGTGGTCCAGGAGAAAAAAGGTGAGGCCCAGCAAACCGCGGGCAAGGCCAAGGATGCAGTCAAGAAAGGCGTTGACGAGGCATAACCGGCCTGTAAAAAAGCGATTGGAACGGCCATCCGCGGGTGGCCGTTATCATGTCGGCTCGAACTTGCACCGGGGAAATTGTTCCAAAGTCGCCAAACAGGTTACTTTTGTCACGGATAGCAGCCCCGTGAGTCGCCAGGCGACCTTCCTCTTTTGCGGCGAAAGGAGACGCACATGATGTTCCCGGCCTTGAAAGGCTTGCCCCTGCATCGCGTGATGATGCGCACGGTGACCGAGTTTCTCGACGACGAGATGTCGACCTACGCCTCCGCACTGGCTTACCAGATGCTGTTTTCGCTGTTTCCCTTCATTCTTTTCCTGATCGCGCTGATCGGCTTCCTACACCTGCCGGATTTCTTTTCCTGGCTGCGCCTGCAGTCGGAACTGGTGCTGCCGCCCCAGGCGCTGGAGCAGGTCAACCCGGTGATCGACCAGCTCCAGCAATCCAAGGGCGGCTTGCTCTCGGTGGGTATCGTCATTGCGCTGTGGACCGCGTCGGCCGGCGTGCGGCTGATGATGAGCGCCATGAACGCGGCGTACGACGTGGTCGAGGGGCGCCCGGCCTGGAAGCGCTTTCCGCTGTCGATTCTTTATACGGTCGGTATCGCCGGCATGCTGTTGGTCGCCGCGGCCTTGATGGTACTGGGCCCGCAAGTGATGGGTTGGATTGCCTCGCAGATCGGGCTGGAGGAGTTCATCGTCACCGTCTGGACCCTGGCGCGCTGGCCGGTCATCGTGTTTTTGCTGATGGTGGCAGTGGCGCTGATCTATTACGTGATGCCTGACGTCAAACAGGAGTTCCGCTTCATCACGCCGGGCTCGGTTTTGGCGGTGGTGGTGTGGATCATCGCGTCCCTGGGTTTTGCGTTCTATGTGAAGACCTTCGCCGACTACAACGCCATGTATGGCAGTATCGGCGCGATCATCGTGTTGTTGCTGTATTTCTATATCTCTGCGGCGGTGTTGCTACTCGGCGCCGAGATGAATGCGGTCATCGAACACATGTCCGCCGAAGGCAAGGACACCGGTGAAAAGACCCCGGGCGAGCACGAGAAACAGCATGTGTCGGGCCTGGGGCGCGACCATTCCGTTGCTCATACCCCTACAGACGAAGCCCGACCATGATCCGCGAAATCCTGAAGATGGGCGACGAACGCCTGCTGCGCATCGCCCCGCCGTTGCCGCCGGAAATGTTCGACAGCGCCGAGTTGTGGCAACTGATCGACGACATGTTCCAGACCATGGAAAGCGTCGGCGGCGTCGGCCTGGCGGCGCCGCAGATCGGCGTGGACCTGCAACTGGTGATCTTTGGCTTCGAGCACAGCGAGCGCTATCCCGATGCCGAAGCGGTGCCGCAGACGATCCTGATCAATCCTTTGATCACGCCGCTGAGTCCGTTGATGGAAGAAGGCTTCGAAGGTTGCCTGTCGGTGCCAGGCTTGCGCGGCGCGGTGGATCGTTACCAGCATATCCGCTACGAAGGTTTCGACCCCAAGGGCGAGCCGATCATGCGCACCGCCTCGGGCTTTCATGCCCGGGTGGTCCAGCATGAGTGCGATCACTTGATCGGCCGCTTGTATCCGTCGCGCATCACTGATTTCAGCAAGTTCGGGTTTACCGAGGTGATGTTTCCGGATCTGGACCCTATGGCTGACGACTAGCTAAAACCGACACAAAAAAATTGTGGGAGCGAGCCTGCTCGCTCCCACAATGAACTGTGTTCGGCGTCAGGAGAGTATGTTGGGCTCCAACCCCATCGCAATCATCGGCTTGCTGCGCGCATACCGGCTCAGCCTTTCAGCCATCGCATAGGGCAGTTCGGGGTCGAAGCTGAAGCCCCGTCGTTCATAAAACCCGCGCAAGTCCGGGTGACAGAACAGCCACACCGGCTCGTCCAGCCCCTTCACCGCTTCTGCGATCAGTCGCGCGGCGACGCCTTGTACGCGGTGCGCCGGGTCGACGAACAATCCCGTCAACCAATGTCCGCCCGAAACCGGTCGAAGGCACAGCGCCGCGATGATGTCTTCGCGCCGTGCCACCCACAGCTGGGCGTCGCGCACGGCTTTCATCGAGGATTGGTGGGCGCGGTAGAACCTGTTCATCAACGGCCACAGAGGCTCGTCGAGACGTGTGTAGTGGAAGTCGGGCATGGCGAGGGCGGAGAGGGCAGTGGAGATGGGCGCTTATAAGGGAACAAACAATGCGCCGGGACATCTCCGGCGCCTGTCTGCAAGGTCTACAGCGAGGCGAGGAACATGTCCGTGGCCGGATTTTTCTCATCCGTCCGGCTTTCCTGGGCTTTTTCCACCTGCGCCATAGCGGCCTTGTCCTGCATGCGCTGGGCAATTTCCTCGCCGACCGCCCGTTGTTTCTCGGGCGGCATCTGCGCGTACTCTTCTTCAGTGATGCCCATTTCCTCAAGAATGCTGTCACGCAAGCGTTCTTCAGGCGTCTTGCTCATGTATTCCTTGAACTCCGTCATGGCAGAGCTGCGTGCTTTCTTCACCTCGTCGGCGGCTGACGAAGCGACGGTCTGCAGTTGCACGCGAGTCTTGGCGAAGGCCTCGTCGACGTTGTCGCTGATGGCGGTGGCGGCGTTGACCTGCTGCGTGGCTTGCCGGGTGATGGATTCCTGGACCTGGGTGCTGCCCTGGTTGGCCTGGGCCTGGACGTTGTCACGCAGCGATTGCAGGGCGGCGCTTTGCAAGCCGCTGGCGGCTTCGGCGGTCGGGTCTTCGCCGGGGCGTTTGAGGGGCAGGTTTATCGCTTGTTGTTTTACGCTGACCAACATGATGTGTACCCGTAGGTAATGGCTGAGCGATGGTGGGAGCAATTACCATGCCGTCGCGCAAGGCCCCGTTTTTCAAGGGCTACGGGCGAAAAGCATAGCGCGGTGCGGCCAATCCTTGCCGTTCGTCGGCATGGATCGACCGCAGGGTGGCGGGGCGCTCAGGTGCTTTCGCGAATCTTGAGTTCGAAACCCAGGTCGACGACCGGCTGGGCGATGCGGTTGCCGGCCATCAACGTGAGCATCTGTTCGGCGGCGCGCCGGCCGATTTCTTCTCGCGGGGTGCTGATGCTGCTCAAGCGCGGGACCATGTGGGCCGAAGCGGGCAGGTCGTTGAAGCCCAGTATCGAAACCTGTTCGGGAATCCTGATGCCGCAGCGCAACGCTTCGAGCAGGGCGCCGTGGGCCAGGTCGTCGTTGCCGAAGAAAATCGCGTCGACGTCTGGATGGCTGGCCAGCAATTGCAGGAACAATTCGCCGCCCAGGCCCACCGACGACGGGCGAGGGGTCAGCACTTCCAGGTCAGGGTCATAGAGCCCGGCCTTCTGGAGGGCGCGACGAAAGCCTTCGCCGCGCAGCAACGTGCGTTGATCCAGTTGCGCGCCGATGTAGGCCAGGCGCTTGCGGCCTCGGGAGATCAAATGCTCGGCGGCGGTCTCGCCGGCCTGGAGCTGGGAGAATCCCACGCAGTTGAGGCCGGCGCCCGGATCCAGTTCCATCATGTACACGCAGGGGATATTGCTGGCCTCGATCATGCGCCGGGCGCTTTCGGTCCGGTCGAATCCGGTCAGCAACAGACCGCGCGGCTGATAGGCCATGTAATTGCGCAGCAGGTCTTCTTCTTCGTCCCGGGAATAATGGTAGTTGCCGATCACCACTTCGAATCCCTTGGGCCGCAAGACGCGATGGATGGCTTCCAGGGTGTCGATGAACAACAGGTTGGACAGTGACGGCACCAGTACCACCACTGAATGGCTCTGGGCCGAAGCCAAGGCCCGGGCCGCGGGATTGACGACGTAATTGAGTTCCAGGGCGGCCTGGCGGACCTTGTCCACCAGTTCGACGGCCACGGTGCTGACGCCGCGCAGGGCACGGGAGGCGGTGATCGGGCTGACCCCGGCCAGGCGGGCGACTTCATTGAGCGTGGGGCGACCGGTGGTGCGAGTATTCTTATCGTTTTTAGGGGCGGTCATCAGGGCGGCTTGCCAAACAAAAATCAAGGCACTAAGGTAGCGCTGTCTCGGCGCGGCTGCAAATGCGTTGACAGGGTTTGCCTGATCCCTGTCCCGTGGGTGTCGTGGACGAACATGCTGCAACCACGAAAATGACAAGAAGGCGTCGGCAACTTCTGCTTTTGCTGCGGTGTCATAACTGGCAAAGGTAGCGCTGTCTGCGCGCTGAGGTGTTACATGAATAATCCAATCACCGCCCTGGTCATCATGGGCGTTGCCGGTTGCGGCAAAACTTGCGTCAGCCAGGCCCTGTGCCAACTGAGCGGCGCCACCGCCATCGAAGGCGACACGTTCCACCCCGCGGCCAACATTCAGAAGATGAGCGCCGGTATTCCCTTGACTGACGACGACCGTGCCGGCTGGCTCGACAGCCTGTGCGACGAGTTGCGTCGTGTCGACGGCACGGGCGAGCGCCCGGTGCTGACCTGCTCGGCCCTCAAGCACAGCTACCGCGAGCGCCTACGCAGCGCCCTGCCGGGCCTGGGCTTCGTATTCCTTGAATTGACCCCCGAAGTGGCTGCCGATCGTGTCTCCCACCGTCCGGGCCATTTCATGCCGTCGACCCTGATCGACAGCCAGTTTGCCACCCTCGAATCCCCTGTCGGCGAGCCCCTGACCCTGGCTCTGGACGCGTCCAGCCACAGCATCGATGAATTGGCCCGCCAGGCCTACGTCTGGTGGCTGGCCCACGGTTTGAAACTCGCCGGCTGAGTTTCGAAAAATATGCGTCAGAAAGATAGCGCTGTCCCGACGGCCCATAAATAACTGCTTCAATAACAACAACAAATCAGGAGACACCTCCCATGTTCGGCATGTCCCACGAGACGTTTCTACTGCTTGATGCAGTGGTCACGGTGATCGGACTCATCGTCCTTATCACCAAGTTCAAATTCCACCCGTTCATTGCGCTGACCATCGCCGCCGCGTTCCTCGGCCTGACGTCGGGCATGCCGACCGGCACCATCATCAAGGCGTTCCAGGACGGCTTCGGTGGCGTGCTCGGTTTTGTCGGCATCATCCTGGCGCTGGGCACGATGCTCGGCAAAATGATGGCTGAATCGGGCGGGGCCGATCAGATCGCCCAGACGCTGATCCGTGCCTTCGGCAAGGAAAAGGTGCAGTGGGCGATGATGTTCGCCGCGTTCCTGGTGGGCATCCCGCTGTTCTTCGAAATCGGCTTCGTGTTGCTGATTCCGTTGGTGTTCATCGTGGCGCGCCGCACCGGCGTGTCGATCATCAAGATTGGTATCCCGCTGCTGGCCGGCCTCTCCGCGGTCCACGGCCTGGTGCCGCCGCACCCGGGGCCACTGCTGGCGATCGGCATCTTCGGCGCCGACATCGGCAAGACCATTCTTTATGGCCTGATCGTCGCGCTGCCGACCGCTATCATTGCCGGCCCGATCTTCGGTACCTTCATCGCCAAGCACATCCCCGGGCATCCAAATCAGGAACTGGTGGACCAACTGGCCCGTGAGACGAACGCCGCCGAGCTGCCAAGCTTCAGCATCACCCTGATCACCGTGCTCTCGCCGGTGTTCCTGATGCTGCTCAAGACGTTCGCTGATGTGGCGCTGCCGGATGGCAACCTCTTCCGCGTCTGGATGGACATGATCGGCCACCCGATCTCGGCGCTGTTGTTGGCGTTGCTGCTATCGCTTTACACCTTCGGCTACAAACAGGGGATCGGTTCCAGCCAGATGTTGAAATGGCTCGACGCGAGCCTGGCCCCGACCGCCGCGATCATCCTGATCATCGGTGCTGGTGGTGGCTTCAAGCAGATGCTGGTGACCAGCGGTGTGGGCGATGTGATCGGTCACATGGCGGTGAGTGCACAGATTTCGCCGATCCTGCTGGCGTGGCTGGTGGCGGCGGTGATCCGTATCGCCACAGGCTCAGCAACCGTGGCGACCATTACCGGTGCGGGGATCGTGGTGCCTGTCGTGGGGATGATGCCGGGCGTGAACCGTGAGCTGCTGGTGCTGGCGACTGGCGCCGGTTCGCTGATCCTGTCCCACGTCAACGATGCGGGTTTCTGGCTGGTCAAGCAGTACTTCAACATGACCGTGGCCGAGACTTTCAAGACCTGGACCGCGATGGAAACCATTCTGTCCGTGGTGGGCTTGATCTTCATCCTGCTGCTGTCGCTGGTGATCTAAGAACACCTTGGACTAACTGTGGCAAGGGAGCTTGCTCCGCTGGGCCGCGAAGCGGCCCCAATCCAGTCAATTCCTCTCATGGAGTGAGGCGACCGGTTTGCGACTGCTTCGCAGTCGAGCGGGAGCAAGCTCCCTCGCCACATAGAGGTTGTGGTTGGCCGTCAGGCTTGTTTACCAGCCAACCCATCCGCCCGGAACATCCCACGGATCCCCCGCACCGCCTGGCGAATCCGGTCCTGGTTCTCGATCAGCGCAAAGCGCACGTGATCATCCCCATATTCCCCGAACCCCACCCCCGGCGAGACGCAGACCTTGGCTTCGGCCAGCAGCTTCTTGGCAAACTCCAGTGAGCCCAGGTGCGCATAGGCTTCGGGGATCTTGGCCCAGACGTACATCGACGCCTTCGGGTTTTCCACCATCCAGCCCAGCTCGTGCAGGCCCTTGACCAGCACATTGCGGCGCTGGCGGTACTGCTCGGCGATGTCGCGCACGCATTGCTGGTCGCCTTCGAGGGCGGCGATGGCGGCCACTTGCAGCGGGGTGAAGGTGCCGTAGTCGTGGTAGCTCTTGATCCGCGCCAGGGCGCTGACCAGTTCCGGGTTGCCGACCATGAAACCGATGCGCCAGCCGGCCATGTTGTAGCTCTTGGACAGGGTGAAGAACTCCACCGCGATGTCTTTGGCCCCTGGCACTTGCATGATCGACGGCGCTTTCCAGCCGTCATACACGATGTCGGCGTACGCCAGGTCGTGGATCACCAGCACGTCGTATTGCTTGGCGAGGGCGATGACCCGTTCGAAAAAATCGAGCTCCACGCATTGCGCGGTCGGGTTGGATGGAAAGCCGAGGATCATCATCTTCGGCTTGGGGATCGAACCGCGAATGGCCCGCTCCAGCTCATCGAAGAAATCCACGCCGGGCACCAGCGGCACCGAACGCACCTGGGCGCCGGCGATCACCGCGCCGTAGATGTGGATCGGATAGCTGGGGTTGGGCACCAGCACCGTGTCGCCCTGGTCCAGGGTCGCCAGCATCAGGTGCGCGAGGCCTTCCTTGGAACCGATGGTGACGATGGCTTCGCTTTCCGGGTCGATGTCCACCTCGTAGCGGTCCTTGTACCAACGCGAAATGGCGCGGCGCAGGCGCGGGATGCCTTTGGACGTGGAGTAGCCGTGAGTGTCTTCACGCTGGGCGACGGTGACTAGCTTCTCCACGATATGTGAGGGCGTGGCGCCATCGGGGTTACCCATGCTCAAGTCGATGATGTCTTCGCCGCGCCGACGCGCAGCCATCTTCAGCTCGGCAGTGATATTGAATACGTACGGGGGGAGTCGATCGATGCGCGCAAAGCGGCGCGGCGAACCTTGTTCGGCCATTGTTGCCTCGAGATACGTGAGCGCCCGGAACCGTCCGAGCGACGTTGGCCACTGCGGTGGCCTGCGGCGCAAGATAATCGGGCGGATGTCGAATTGTCCAGTAGCCGCGCCGAACTATTTTCGACGACACTGTCGCCCTGGCTGCGGCGCCCCCGAAAGGCCCCGCAGGCGGCTGAACACGCCTATCCAATCCTGATGGAACGAATCATGGAATTTTCCAGCGGCTTCCTGCTGAGTCTTTCGCTGTGCCTGGACATTGGCGTGGCCAACATCGCGATGATCACGCTGGCGATGCAACGCGGCTATTTCCAAGGCTTCGCCTTGGGCCTGGGCACGTGCGTGGGCGACCTGGTCTATGCAGTCCTGGCGCTGGCCGGGATGACCGTTTTGCTGCAATACGAACCGGTGCGTTGGGCGCTGTGGATTGGCGGCTCGGTGCTGCTCTTGTATTTCGCGGCGAAAATGGTTCATTCGGCGATCTATCACAACGCGGTGCTGGCTGAGGCGGGCGAGAATCGGGCCAACTCGCCGCGCCAGGAATTTTTTCGCGGGATTTTCCTCGCCATGTCATCGCCCAGCGCCATTCTCTGGTTCGCCGCAGTGGGCGGAACGCTCATCGCCCGCTCGGGTGGCGGCACCGTGCTCAGCTCGGCCTTGTTCCTGGGCGGATTCCTCAGCGCCGGGCTGCTCTGGAGCGCTGGCCTGTGCCTGGCAGCGACCCAGGGCGGGAAAATGCTAGGCGACAAGTTGCTGCGGTACTCCTATTGGGCATCGGCGGCGATCTTCTGTTATTTCGCGGTCTACGTGATCGTTTCTGGTTATAACGAGTTTGTAGGAACGGTAAACGCCCCCAGCTTGCCGGGACTTTAACAAGCGAAACGGCCTGGCAATTACGGTTTGGCTTCTATACTGCCAAACCCGACTTCAAGTTTTCGGAGTGTTGAGCAATGGAAACGCAAAAACGCGCTAACGCAGCCGAGCCGCGCTTCGAGCAGGGACGCTTTCAGCTCATCGCCGGTTTCGGCGCGCGTTTTACTCAGGAAACCGCCCAGGACATCCCGCAGCTCTGGGAAAAATTCCTGCCTTGGCTCGGCAAGGTGCCCGGACAGAAAGACGAGGTGACGTACGGGGTGTGCTGCAACCCGGACGGCCAGGGCGGCTTCGAGTACATCGCTGGCGTGGAAATCAGCCGGCTCGATGACCTACCCGAACAATACCGCTGGATCGAGATCCAGCCCGGGTCCTACGCGGTCTTCGAGCACAAAGGGCCGCTCAAGGATCTGCCGGATACGTTCCAATACATCTGGAAAGAATGGCTGCCGCAATCCGGCCATCAGGCGGCGGATGAACCGGAGTTTGAGCGCTACAGTGAAGATTTCAATCCCCGGACCGGCGAAGGCCACCTGGAAATCTGGATACCGCTCAAGCCGAGTTGATCACCTCGGGTCCCTGTGGAAGCGAGCTTGCTCGCGATAGCAGCGGATCAGCCAACGTCGACGACGACCGATATGCCCTCATCGCAAGCAAGCTCGCCGCCAGACTTTGCAGCTATTGATCGTTGGCCCTGTTTGTCAAAACACCAACCCCATCCGCCGCTCATAACCGATGCGGCCTTTGTAGGCTTCGCCACTGTCGACCCAGCCCAGTCGGGTGTAGAGGCCGATGGCCGAGTGGTTGTCAGCATCGACGGAGAGCTCCAATCCCCTGATTTCCGGCCAGGCCGCGCGGGCCGCGGCGGGTAGCGCTTGCAGGCACGCCTTGCCATAGCCTTTGCCCTGGGCGCGGTGGTCAACTTGCAACGCGTGCAGGGTCGCGCTGTGTTCGTTGGCCCAGGCCGGCAGCACGGGCGGGCGCTTGAGCAGCAGGAATGCCACGGGCACCTCGTCGTCCAACAAGGCGAAGCCCTTGACCCCCGGGCCGGGCTTGGACAGCAGTGTGTGCAGCGCGCCGTGGATGTCGCCAGAGAACTTGATTTGGTCGGGGTAAATCTCGATGGATTCGACCTGTTGCCGTTGCAGTGGGGTCAGGTCTTCATAGGGTACGAGCTGAGCAGTCACGAAAACGTCCGTTGTTTGTCGACAGAATGGACCTTGGATTCTAGCGAAATTTTTTCTTTGGATTATTTTTGTTTAGCTGTCGATTTGCCGTTTCTCCAAACGACAAAGGGTGTCTCTAACAAAAAACTGCGGAGAATCACCATGAATACCCAAGCTGCCGATACCGAGATCCAGACCCTGATCGATACTTATCGCCAAGCGGTCATGGCCAAGGATGTAGAAAAGGTCATGGCGCTTTATGACGATGGCATCGTTTCGTTCGACGCCATCCAGGCCTTGCAATTCAAGGGCAAGGTCGCCTACCGGGCGCACTGGGAGGCTTGCATGGAAATGTGCCCCGGCCCGCACAAGTTCGATTTTCACCAGGTGCAGATCAACGCAGCCGATGACATTGCGTTTGCCCACTGGCTGGCTTATTGCGGTGGCACCAACGACAAGGGCGAGGAGCAGGCCTGCTGGATGCGCGTGACGGCCTGCTACAAACGTTCGGCCGGGCAGTGGAAAATCGTCCACGAGCATTGGTCCGCGCCGTTCGATCCCATGGCCGGGACGGCGATTTTCGATTTGCAGCCCTGAGCGGCTGCGGTTCGCTTCTGCCATCCTTGTCGATCAGCCGATCACGGAGCTCTCCATGAAGTATTTATGCCTGGTGTATAGCAACGAAGAGGTCCTGCACAACTCGCCGGACAGTCCCGAGGACGCCGAATGCATGGCCTACGCCGAATCAGTCCAGGGCAGTGGCCGGATGGTCGCGGCCGAAGCCCTGGAGTCGGTGCAGACCGCCACCACGGTGCGCATGCGCGGCGGCAAGCTGTCCATCACCGATGGCCCGTTCGCCGAAACCAAGGAGCAATTGGCGGGCTTCTACTTGATCGACGCCAAGGACCTGAATGAAGCCATCCAGGTCGCCGGCCACATACCGGCGGCCCGGGTCGGCTGTGTCGAGGTTCGACCGGTACGTCAATTGAATCCTTGAAAACGATGATCAACAGGATTGCTTCCATGAACCTTGAGCTTGTTTCTTCCATGCGATCCATCAGCCCAGTGACCAGGGGGCTGTCCGGCTGATGTCGGCCGAAGTGGTCAAGGCGCGGGTCGAGCAGGTCTACCGGCAGGACTCGCGGCGGATCCTGGCGACCCTGATTCGCCTGCTGGGAGACTTCGACCTCGCTGAAGAGGCTATGCACGAGGCCTTTTTCATCGCGGTGGAGCGCTGGCAGCGCGACGGAGTGCCGGACAATCCGCGAGCCTGGCTTGTATCGGCGGGGCGGTTCAAGGCGATTGACGGCCTGCGCCGGCGGGCGCGCTTCGCGGCATCTCAACCGATGCTGATTGCGCAGCTCGAGGAACTGGAGCAGGCCGATTGGAGTGACGAGGACGTGGAAGACGATCGCCTGCGGCTGATTTTCACCTGCTGCCACCCCGCGCTGGCGGCTGACGCCCAAGTGCCGTTGACCCTGCGAGAAGTGTGCGACCTGACGACCGAGGAGATCGCCCACGCATTTCTCGCGGCGCCGGCGACCATCGCCCAGCGCATCGTGCGGGCCAAGGCGAAGATCCGTGATGCACGAATTCCTTACCAGGTGCCGTCCCGCACCGAATTGCCTGAACGCCTCGACAGCGTCCTGCGCGTGATCTACCTGGTGTTCAACGAAGGGTACTCGGCGTCGATGGGCGCCGAGTTGACCCGGGAAGACCTGACCCGCGAAGCCATACGCCTGGCACGCCTGTTGATGGAGCTGTTGCCCGAAGCCGAAGTCATGGGATTGCTGGCATTGATGCTGTTGCACGAATCGCGGCGGCCGGCGCGGACTTCCATGACCGGTGAGCTGGTCTTGCTGGATGAACAGGACCGATCGCTGTGGGACCAGGCAATGATTGCCGAAGGCTGCGCCATGATCGAGGCGGCGCTCAATACCCGGCGGTTCGGACCGTATTGCCTGCAAGCGGCGATCGCTGCGGTGCACGCCGAAGCGCCGACAGCGCAGCAAACCGACTGGCCGCAGATCGTCGGCCTCTACGATGTGCTGCTGCGTGCCGTGCCATCGCCGGTCATCGAACTCAACCGCGCGGCCGCCTTGGCCAAGCGCGACGGGCCGCTGGCTGGGCTGAGCCTGATCGATGGAATACTGGGTAGGGGCGAATTGACCGACTATCACCTGGCCCATTCGGCGCGGGCGGAGTTTTGTCGGCAGTTGGGACGGGTGGAGGAGGCGAGGGCGGCGTACCGTCGTGCGCTGGCGTTGACGCAGCAGTTGCCGGAGCGGCGGTTTATCGAAGCCAGGCTTGCCGGCTTGCACTGATGGCACGAGCAGGCCCGTGGCGAGGGAGCTTGCTCCCGCTGGGGCGCGAAGCGGCCCCCTGCGATGTGTCGGCTATATGAAGGAGCTGCTGCGTCGGCAAATCCTGCATCACTGCGCTTGACCCACCGCCTTCGCGAGCAGGCTCGCTCCCACAAGGGAGGTTATCGCACGCATGGAATTCATGTATCCAGAAACCAACGTGGGAGCGAGCTTGCTCGCGATGGGGGTGGCCCAGCCAACATCATGGTTGGCTGGTAGACCCCATCGCGAGCAAGCTCGCTCCCACGGGTTTATCGGTGACCGAACCGGCGTTGATCAGAACTCGTGATCAGCGCTGTCCGGGTTCAGGTCGCTGATGCCCAGCTTGCCTGCGGCCTGTTCGATCGAACCGGTCTGCTTGACCAGGGCGGCAATGGCGTCGCGCACGACCTGGTTGCCCGCGGTGTTGCCAGCGGCGATCAGTTGGTCGTAGTGCTCACCCTTGTTGGCGTGATCCACCATGACCTGGATCTTCGCTTCGGTATCGGCCAGGTCGGCCTTGAGCGCGGTGTCGGCGGCCGGGTCGGCCTTCGCCACCAGGGACGACAGGCTGGCACCGGTCATCTTGGTGCCGTCTACGCGTGTGTATTCACCCAAGTAAACGTTACGCACGCCCTTGGCATCGTAGAAATGCGAGTTGTGGGTGTTGTCGCTGAAGCAATCCTGTTCGTCTTCCGGGGAGTTGGCTTCCAGGGAGACTTTCATGCGCTCGCCCGCCAGTTCACCCAGGGACAGGCTGCCCATGCCGAACAGCATCTTGCGCAGGCCGGTTTCGGCAGGCTCGGCTTCCAGGGTGGCGCGATAGTTGTCGGCTACGTTCGGCTTCCAGTTGCCGACCATTTCCTGCAGGTCGTTGACCAGCAGCTGGGTGACGGACTTCAGGTAGGCGCGACGACGATCGTTGTGGCCGCCCGTGGCGCCGGCGCCTTCCAGGTAATCCGAGGCCGGGCGATTGCCAGCGCCAGGGCCGGTGCCGTTGAGGTCCTGGCCCCACAGCAGGAATTCGATGGCGTGGTAGCCGGTGGCGACGTTGGCCTCGGAACCGCCCAGCTCGTTCAGGCTGGCGAGTTTTTCCGGGGTGATGTCCTTGACGTCGACCTTGTCTTCGCCGACCTGCACCTCGGTGTTGCCAATGATATTGGCGGTGGCGCCCGGGTTACCCAAGGCATGCTCGTAGGATTTGTCGACGTAGTCGATCAAGCCCTCGTCCAGGGGCCATGCGTTCAACTGACCTTCCCAGTCGTCGATGATGGTGTTGCCGAAGCGGAACACTTCGCTCTGCAGGTATGGCACGCGTGCGGCGACCCAGGCAGCCTTGGCGGCTTTCAGGGTGTCGGCGTTCGGCTTGGCCAGGAAGGCATCGACGGCGGTCTGCAGGTTTTTCGCGGTGGATTCGGCATCGCTGTAGACGGCGTAGACGATGTCGGCGTAGTGCGCGACAACAGCCTTGGCGGCGGCTTCATCGATCTTGCCAGCGGCAGCGGGGGCAGCCGGTGCAGCGGTGCTGGCGGCCGGCGTTGGCGCTTGCGGCGCGGCGGCCTTGTCTTTGCCTTCGCCGCAACCGGCGAGGGAAATAGCAATGGCCAACAGACTGGCGGTAGCCAGAGGCATACGAATCATGGCGAACATCCTGCTTCGGTGATGAATGGGACAGGCGCGAGGGCGCGCAAAACTGCGACATAATGCGAAAGATTTGCATTATGTGTAAAGGGTTGTGCCTGTAAATATTTCTTATTCACTCGAGCGGATCGCTGTCTTTCGACGACGTCCGTAAGAAATTTCCGATGACGGGGCCGGCGAGGATCAGACGATGGAAGCCTTGATGCGCTCCGCCTGCTTCAGATAAAGGCCCAACTCCCGTGCGGGCAGGGGTTTGCTGTAGTAGTAACCCTGGCCTTCATGGCAGCCCTCGGAAATGATGTACGCCTCCTGCTCGATAGTCTCGACACCTTCGGCAATGACCTGCATGCCCAGGCTCTTGCCCAGCTGGATGATGGCGCGAACGATTGTTGCATCGTCTTCGTCATCGAGCAGGTCCTGGACGAAGCTCTTGTCGATCTTGATCTTGTCCAGCGGCAGGCTCTTGAGATAACTCAGCGATGAGTAGCCAGTGCCGAAATCGTCAATGGCGATCAGCGCGCCGGAACGGCGCAGGCTCAGCAAATGCTGGGCAGCGGTGGTGATGTCCTCCATCAGGCCGGTCTCGGTGACTTCCAGCTCCAGGCTGCGCGGCGGCAGACGGTACATCTGCAGGAAGTTGTTCACCACCCTGGGCAACTCGGCGTGGTGCAGCTGCACGGTGGACAGGTTGACCGCCATGCGCAGGTCGACGAAGCCCTGGTCATGCCAGTCGCGCAGCTGCTTGCAAGCCTGGTCCAGGACCCATTCGCCGATCGCGATGATCGTGCCGTTCTGCTCGGCCAGAGGAATGAACAGGTCTGGCGGCACGAAACCGTGTTCGGGATGGTTCCAGCGAATCAGCGCTTCGGTGCCCACCACGCGCAGGTCGCGATAGCTGATCTGCGGCTGGTACACCAGGGTGAACTGCTCGCGCGACAGGGCTTCGCGCAGGTCCTTTTCCAATTCGCGACGGCGGCGCATCTCGCTGTCGACGCTGGCAATGTAGAACTGATAACGATTGCGCGAGCGGGTCTTGGCCAGGGTCATGGTCTGCTCGGCTTTTTGCAGCAGCTTTTCGGTGCTGTCGCCGTCTTCAGGAAACAAGGTGATGCCAATGGTCGCCCTCAGGCGGATCTCCTGGTCGTCCAGCGCGAACGGAGCTTCCAGGTCGTCAAGAATGCTCTGGGCCAGTTCGGCGGCTTCATAGGGTTGCTCGATATCGGCCTGGACCAGCGCAAACTGGTCACCGCCCAGTCGCGCCAATGCGCCGAGGCGTCCGCTGTGGGCGCGCAGCCGATCGGCCAGGGCAAGCAGCAGCTGGTCACCGGTCTGGTAGCTGAACTGTTCGTTGATGCTCTTGAAATCATCCAGCCCCACGCACAGCACCGCGACGCGACGTTGCAGACGTCCGGCATCCACGAGGATCTTGTCCAGTTGCTGTTGCAGTTGCTGGCGATTGGGCAGGCCGGTCAGGAAATCGTACTGGGCCATGCGCAGCAGGCTGTTTTCGGCCTCGTGGCGCAGGTGGGTGTTGCGCTCGATGGAGGCCAGCAATTGATTGGCGGTGTTGATCCATAGGCCCAGTTCGTTGTGCTCGTGACCCCTTAGCTGCGGGATCTTGTGGGCACTGGGGCGGTCCGGGTTAATTTCGGTCAGGTGCTGGATGATTCGCGACAGAGGCTTGGTCAACAGCCAGTGGTAGACCAGGTACAGCACCAGGCCCATGGCCAGAGCCCGCAGCATTCCGGAAATGAAGATGATGACCGAACTGACGATAAAGCCCTGGCCATAGGTGGCGGTGTCGAGCGTGATGCTCAGGTCGCCATAATATTCACTGTAGGGGCCGCGGCCCACCAGTTGCGTGGTGAAGGTCCGCTCCTGGCCCAGTATCAGGTCGGTCAGCCAGCGGCTTTCAGACTTCTGCAGAGGCCGGGTTTTTTCGGCCAGCATGGTTTCGCGCGGATGCCCGATGGACGCCATGCGCACGGCTTCATCTTGGAACAGGCCTTCGATCACCTGCATGCCCATCTCGCGGTCCAGGCTATAGACCGCCTGGGTGGACGGGTCGCGGAACATATCGAGGATGCGCTGGGCGTCGTCGGCGACGGCCCGGTTGGTTTTGTAGGCGTCGAAGACGATCTGGGCGCAGCTCAAAACCATGCCAACGATCAACGCCGAGAGGAGCACGACCCGGAGCAACTTCACAGACAAGCTGTTTTTGAGTTCCAGCTTCAAAGAGGGATTCCTTGTTCCGTGCGGGTAGCGTCAAGATGCCATGAGTATTGGCAATCCTGTGATGTCAGTCAAAGGGACAATCAAACACAAGGGATTTCGCCTGAAACCTGGCCGTTATACGGTGTTTGCAGAGTGATGACTCTACGACCATTGTTTCGGTTGGAAGGGCCTGCAACTTGAGGCTAGGCGGGATTTTTATTGGTTTTTCGGACGCGAGGTCATTTACCTGGGGCGATATTGCTTGATCACCGCGAAGCTTGCCGAGGGGCAAGCTCGCTCGCGCAGAGCAATCCAAGTCTAAAAAAAACGGCGCTTTCCCGTCGGAAAAGCGCCGTTTTTCAAGACATCACAGCTTAGGCAGTAAAGGTCTTGCCTTCGAACTGCTGAGCCACGAACTCCCAGTTCACCAGGTTCCAGAACGCCTCGACGTATTTTGGACGCACGTTACGGTAGTCGATGTAGTAGGCGTGCTCCCAGACGTCGCAGGTCAGCAGCGGGGTGTCGCCGCTGGTCAGCGGGTTGCCGGCGCCGATGGTGCTGGCCAGGGCCAGGGAACCGTCAGCCTTTTTCACCAGCCAGCCCCAACCGGAACCGAAGGTGCCGATGGACGTCTTGCTGAATTCTTCCTTGAACTTGTCGAACGAACCGAAGGCAGCATTGATGGCTTCAGCCAGCGCGCCGGTAGGTTGGCCGCCGCCGTTAGGCGTCAGGCAGTTCCAGTAGAAGGTGTGGTTCCAGACCTGAGCGGCGTTGTTGAAGATACCGCCCGAGGAAGTCTTGACGATTTCTTCCAGGGTCTTGCCTTCGAACTCGGTGCCAGGCACCAGGTTGTTCAGGTTCACGACATAGGTGTTGTGGTGCTTGTCGTGGTGGTATTCCAGCGTTTCTTTGGAGATGTGTGGCGCCAGTGCGTCGTGTGGGTACGGCAGCGGCGGCAATTCGAAAGCCATGGTGATTCTCCTAATCAGGTCAGTTGCGGTGAGCGCAAGGCCGATCACGGGCGGCCAGACTAGCGCCGGGGAGTTTGTACTCTTTGCGGCGCAGGAGTCGGATCATAGCACCGGGGGTGCGGCATAACCACGCAACAACTGTGTGGAATAGAGGTTCCAGAGCGGTTTGGAATATCAGCCCGACACGATCAGTTGCGCTGCTACCGTGAACATCATCACGGCCACCAGCAGGTCCAGGACGCGCCAGGTCGCAGGGCGGGCCAGCCAGGGAGCGAGCCACGCGGCACCCAGGGCCAACGTGGAAAACCACAGCAGCGAAGCACTGGCCGCGCCCACGACGTAGGCGCCAGGCACGCTCTGCTGGGCACCGAGAGAGCCGATCAGCAACACGGTGTCGAGGTAGACGTGAGGGTTGAGCAGCGTGACCGCCAGCGCGCTCAGCAGCACGGTTCGCAGAGACCGCGCGACCTGCTTTTCATCCCGCTCCAGACTTTGCCTCGAACAGGCCCGACGCAGCGCCTGGCTGCCGTACCAAAGCAAGAACGCAGCGCCGCCCCAGCGAGCGATCGAAAGCAACAATGGGCTCTGGGCCAGCAGCGTTGCCAGGCCGAACACCCCGGCGGCGACCAACAGCGCATCACAGGCGATGCACAGCGCAGCCACCGGCAGGTGATGCTCGCGGCGCAGGCTCTGGGCCAGCACGAACGCGTTCTGCGCGCCGATCGCCATGATCAACCCAAGGGCCACCAGCAGCCCGTTTACATAGCTTTGCCACATAACGTTGTCACTCCAGGAGTTCGCAAATTGCTGGCCATTCTCCGGGGTGCGGGAGTATAAGAAAAACAAATCATGCTGATCGGCCATAAGGAAAACTGATGTTCGATTACAAACTGCTTTCCGCCCTGGCGAGCGTTGTCGAGCAAGCTGGCTTCGAGCGAGCCGCGCAGGTGCTGGGATTGTCGCAATCGGCCATCTCCCAGCGGATAAAGCTACTCGAAGCGCGGGTCGGCCAGCCCGTGCTGGTGCGCGCCACGCCTCCGACGCCCACGGAAATCGGCCGTCGCCTGCTCAACCATGTACAACAGGTGCGTTTGCTGGAGCGCGACCTGCAAAGCCTGGTGCCGGCGCTGGACGAAGAGGGCCTGCCGGAGCGCCTGCGCATTGCGCTGAACGCCGACAGCCTGGCCACATGGTGGGCCAGCGCGGTAGGGACATTCTGTGCCGAGCAGCATGTGTTGCTCGATTTAGTGGTGGAGGACCAGACCGTAGGCCTCAAGCGCATGCGCGCCGGAGAGGTCGCCGCTTGTCTTTGCGCCAGTGAACGCCCGGTGGCCGGCGCCCGCAGCGTGTTGCTGGGGGCCATGCGCTACCGGGCGCTCGCCAGCCCCGCCTTCATTGCCCGGCATTTCCCCGGCGGGGTGCGCGCCGATCTACTGGCTCGCACACCTGCCCTGGTGTTCGGGCCGGATGATTTCCTGCAACACCGGTATCTGGCTTCCCTCGGCGTCGAAGGCGGATTCGAACACCATTTATGTCCATCATCCGAAGGTTTCCTTCGCCTTATCGAGGCGGGGCTTGGCTGGGGGCTAGTGCCCGAGCTGCAAGTTCGCGATGCACTGGAAAGAGGCGAACTGGTGGAATTACTCGCAGATAAGCCGATTGACGTGCCGCTGTACTGGCATCATTGGCGCAATGGTGGGCAGCTGCTCGGTTTGTTGACCGAGCAGCTGGTCGCAGCGGCAGGCAGCACGCTGCATGGGGTGAACTGATGCAGCTGGCTTGTGGCACGAAACTGATTTAGGAGCATTTCATGAAAATTCTGGTCACCGGCGCAAGCGGCTTCATTGGCGGACGCTTTGCGCGTTTCGCCCTGGAGCAAGGCCTGGATGTTCGGGTCAATGGCCGCCGGCCTGAAAACGTCCAGCACCTGGTGACGCGCGGCGCCGAGTTCATCGAGGGCGATCTGGGCGACCCGATGTTGGCCCGGGACCTGTGTCGCGATGTCGACGCCGTGGTGCATTGCGCCGGCTCGGTGGGGTTATGGGGACGCTACCAGGACTTTCACCAAGGCAATGTCCAGCTCACCGAGAACATCGTCGAGGCTTGTCTGAAGCAAAAGGTCCGGCGACTGGTTCACCTTTCTTCGCCCTCGATCTACTTCGATGGTCGTGACCACTTGGGATTGACCGAAGAACAGGTGCCCAAACGTTTCAAGCATCCCTACGCTGCCACCAAATACCTGGCCGAACAGAAAGTCTTCGGTGCTCAGGAGTTCGGTTTGGAAGTGCTGGCCCTGCGCCCGCGATTCGTCACCGGTGCCGGCGACATGAGCATTTTCCCGCGGCTGCTTAAAATGCAGCGCAAGGGACGCCTGGCGATTGTTGGCAACGGCTTGAACAAAGTGGATTTCACCAGCGTACAGAACCTCAACGAAGCGCTGCTCAGCAGCCTGCTGGCCACCGATTCGGCCTTGGGCAAGGCTTATAACATCAGCAATGGCGCGCCTGTCCCACTGTGGGATGTGGTCAATTATGTGATGCGGCAGATGGAAGTCCCGCAGGTCAGGCGTTACCGCTCCTATGGACTGGCCTACAGCGTTGCGGCCATGAACGAAGGTCTTTGCGCAATCTGGCCCGGACGGCCTGAACCGACGCTGTCACGCCTGGGCATGCAGGTGATGAGCAGGAATTTCACCCTGGATATCGACCGGGCACGGCACTGTCTGGATTATGATCCGAAGGTCAGCCTCTGGGCCGCCCTCGATGAATTCTGCGCCTGGTGGCGCGTCCAGCATGGCCGCTGATCGCCCCGTCATGAACCGAGTGCCCGGTTCGGGGTCAATGGGTGCGGCGGGCGAGGGGGTTATACTCGCCGCATCGAGTCACCACCGATTTCCCAAAGGTTGAACCCATGCCCACGCGTAACGATGCCAACGACGACTTCGACGATGTACCGAGCCTGCGGATGCGGGCGGACATCCCCGATGACGATGACTTCCTGAGCAATCGCCCGCCCCACGTGCAGGCGCGTCCGGCGTCCGTTGCGGCGGCGAAGGTCAAGGCACCGAGCACCGGGCCGCTGTGGGCCTTGGTCGGAGCCTTGCTGTGCGCGCTGGCCTTCCTGGCGTGGTGGAGTTTCCAGCAGATTTCCCTGATGGAACAGCAATTGGTGGCCACCCAGGAAAGCTTCGCCCGCATCAGCGAGGATGCGGCCGGGCGCTTGCAGGACATTTCCGGCAAGGTGGTCGCCGGACAGTCCAATGTCATGAGCGACAGTGAAGCCTTGAAACTGCAGATCAGACAGTTGGAAAACAAGATGCAAGAGCAGGGCCGCCAATTCGACGGCAAGCTGCAGGAACAATATAAAGCGCTGCAAGGCGCCTTCGGCCCGTCCGCCGACCTGGACACGCAACTGGCCAAGATGATCACCCAGGCTTCGCAGCAGGAAAACACCAACACCCAGCTGCAAGCGGCCAACAAGGAACTCCAGGCTCAGGTCAAGGCGTTGGCGGCGGAAGTGTCGGCCTTGAAGAACCAAGGCGAGGGTGGTGCCCTGGATGCGCAGCTCAAGAGCATCGGTGCGGACATCACGGCTTTGAAACGAGCCACTTCCAACTCGGCCATCGAGCGTTTGGAGCAGGACATGGTCGTGCTCAAGAGCCAGCAGGAAAACCGTTCCGGCAACACCGCCGAGTTCGATGCCTTCCGCGGCCAGGTCACCCGCAACATCAACACCTTGCAATCGCAGATCCAGTACCTGCAACAGCAACTGAGCAACCGATCTCAGTAACGAACCCTGTGGGAGCGAGCGTGCTCGCCCCCACACGGAAACGAAAGCCCAGCCGAAATTACCCCGCCACCAGCACCCGAATTGCCTCCAACCGCAACGCAGCCTTCTCCAACATCGCCAACCCTTGCTCACGCTGCTGGCGCAAAGCCTCCAGCTCGCTGTCCCGCACGGTTGGGTTGACCGCTTGCAACGCGGTCAAGCGTGCCAGCTCTTCTTCGGTATCAGCCGCCAGGCGACGTTGGGCCTCGGCCACGCGCTCGGCATGGCGTGGGATTATTTTCTGTTCGCCGGCATTGATCCGCGGCGCGAGTTGGTCGCGCTGGGCCTGGATGAATTTGTTGGCGCTGGCGCGTGGCACGCTTTCGAGCTGGTCGTTCAGGGTTTCGAAAGAGACCCGGGCCGCCAGGTCGTTGCCGTTGGCGTCCAGCAGGCAGCGCAGGGCCGCTGGTGGCAGGTAGCGGCCCAGCTGCAGCGAACGCGGGGCGACCACTTCGCTGACATAGAGCAGTTCCAGCAGCACGGTGCCGGGTTTGAGTGCCTTGTTCTTGATCAGCGCCACGGCCGTGTTGCCCATGGAGCCCGACAGCACCAGGTCCATGCCGCCTTGCACCATCGGGTGCTCCCAGGTGATGAATTGCATGTCCTCGCGAGACAGCGCCTGGTTGCGGTCGTAGGTGATGGTCACGCCTTCGTCGTCGCCCAAGGGGAAACTGGCGTCGAGCATTTTCTCGCTCGGCTTGAGGATCAGCGCGTTGTCTGAATGGTCCTCGCTGTCGATACCGAAGGCGTCGAACAAGGTCTCCATGTAGATCGGCAGGGCAAACTGGTCATCCTGTTCGAGAATGGCTTCCACCAGCGCATCACCTTCACCCGCGCCGCCGGAATTGAGCTCCAGCAGGCGATCGCGGCCGGTATGCAGCTCGGCTTCCAGGCGCTCGCGCTCCACGCGGGCCTCGTCGATCAGCGCTTGCCAGTCGCCATCGTCGGCTTCTTCGAGCAATGGCAGCAGGCGCGGGCCGAATTGATGCTGCAAGGCGTTGCCGGTCGGGCAGGTGTTGAGAAACGCGTTCAGGGCTTCGTGATACCACTGGAACAGCCGGGCCTGCGGGCTGGTTTCCAGGTAGGGCACGTGCAGCTCGATGGTGTGTTTCTGGCCGATCCGGTCCAGGCGGCCGATCCGTTGTTCCAGCAGGTCCGGGTGCGATGGCAGGTCGAACAGCACCAGGTGATGGGCAAACTGGAAGTTACGACCTTCGCTGCCGATTTCCGAGCAGATCAGCACCTGGGCGCCAAACTCTTCATCAGCGAAGTAAGCGGCCGCGCGGTCGCGCTCCAGAATGTTCATGCCTTCGTGGAACACCGTGGCAGGGATGCCAGAGCGCACGCGCAGGGCGTCTTCCAGGTCCATGGCGGTTTCCGCGTGGGCGCAGATCACCAGGACCTTGGTGCGCTTGAGCATTTTCAACTGGTCGATCAGCCATTCGACGCGCGGGTCGAATTTCCACCAGCGCTCTTCTTCGCTGGCGTCCGGCTGGGCCTGGAAGCTGACTTCCGGGTACAGCTCGGCATGATCGCCCAGCGGCAGTTCCAGGTATTCGTCCGGGCATGGCAAAGGATAAGCGTGCAGCTTGCGCTCCGGGAAGCCTTGCACGGCGGCGCGGGTATTGCGGAACAGCACGCGGCCAGTGCCATGTCGGTCGAGCAATTCACGAACCAGGCGGGCGCTGGCTTCGATGTCGCCATCGTTGACAGCCGTCAGCAGCGCTTCGCCCTCGTTACCCAGGAAACCGTGGATGGTCTGGTGGGCTTCGGGCGACAGGCGCCCTTTGTCCAACAACTCCTGGACGGCTTCGGCGACCGGGCGATAGTTCTCGCTTTCGGCACGGAAGGCCTGCAAATCATGGAAACGGTTCGGGTCCAGCAGGCGCAGACGGGCGAAGTGGCTGTCCTGTCCCAGTTGCTCAGGTGTCGCGGTCAGCAGCAGTACGCCGGGAATGGTTTCGGCAAGTTGCTCCACCAGCGCGTATTGAGGGCTGACATGGTCTTCGTGCCACACCAGGTGATGGGCTTCGTCGACAACCATCAGGTCCCATCCGGCGGCAAACAGCGCGTCCTGGGCCTTCTCGTCGTCTACCAGCCATTCCAGCGCCACCAGCGCCAGTTGGGTGTCTTCGAAGGGGTTGCTGGCATCGCTTTCAATGAAGCGTTCTTCGTCGAACAGCGCCACCTGCAGGTTGAAGCGCCGGCGCATTTCCACCAGCCACTGGTGCTGGAGGTTTTCCGGGACCAGGATCAGGATGCGGCTGGCGCGCCCGGAAAGCAGTTGGCGGTGGATGATGAGGCCGGCTTCGATGGTCTTGCCCAGGCCCACTTCGTCTGCCAGCAGTACCCGTGGCGCAATGCGGTCAGCCACTTCACGGGCGATGTGCAGTTGGTGGGCGATCGGTTGGGCGCGAACGCCACCCAGGCCCCAAAGCGGGGACTGCAATTGGCGGCTGGTATGTTCCAGCGTGTGGTAGCGCAGGGAAAACCAGGCCAGTGGGTCGATCTGGCCGGCGAACAGGCGGTCGCTGGCCAAGCGGAACTGGATGAAGTTCGACAGCTGGGTTTCGGGCAGCGTGACGACTTCGTTCTGGCCGTCAAGGCCGTGGTAGACCAACAGTCCATCGACGTCGTCGACTTCGCGCACGGTCATTTTCCAGCCTTCGAAGTGAGTGATCACGTCGCCCGGCGAAAACCGTACGCGGGTCAAGGGCGCATTCCGTAGCGCGTACTGGCGAGTGTCGCCAGTGGCCGGATAGAGCACGGTCAACAAGCGGCCGTCCTGTGCCAGAACGGTGCCTAAACCCAGCTCGGCTTCGCTGTCACTGATCCAGCGTTGCCCCGGTTGATACTGCTGCGCCATGCTGCCTGACTCCCGCCGTGAAAAAGCCGGCTATCTTAACGGAATGAGCCGCCAGACCAAAGGATTTACGCACATCTGCCAGGCCTCGCGTGGGCGTTCCCCGTCAACCTGGCCAAGGGAACTTAAACGGGTTGCGCGATCAAACAAGCTTGTGGGCTGGCAGGGCGCAATGCCAACCGGGTCACAAGTTTCGGACCAGCGGTTCAAGCTGTCCCCGCCACAGCCGACAACCTGAAGACAGGAGACCTTTATGTTGCCACCCATGCTTCCCTTGAGCGCCGTACCCGTTACCGCGCAGCAGGATCCTATCCGGCCGCGACCGGATATTCCGCCCGTGGTCCCTGTTCAGGAAAGCTCCAGCGAAAGCACCATCGACCTGCAAAAGCGCGATCCTGAAGAAACCGCGTTGTTGCTGCGCGAGGAACAGCGCCGCCAGCAGGAGCGTGAAAGGCGTCGCCGTGAAGCCGATGAAGACCCCGACGAACATTTGGCGGTGCCGGGCACCGAGCTGAACGCCGACAACACCGTACCGGTCGTACCGCTGGTGGAAGGGGAGTCGCGCCAAGGCCTGTGGGTCGATATCCAGATCTGATCCAAGCCCGCCGAGACGGCCGGGCTGGTCAACGCAGGAAGCAGCCCGCATCATGGGCGCATCCGAACTCACCGTATGATGCCGACACACCATGAGCCAAGAAGACAAGCTGATTGACCTGGGCGCTGAGCGCGCCAAGCGCGTTCACGACCTCAACGAAAAACGCCTCAATGAAGTTCGCCAGGCTTTCGAGCAGGCCATGCCGCTGGGCAAGCCAAAGAAAAAACCGAAAAACAAACCGAAAAAGCGCTGAGCGCCCCTCGATTCATTGATCCAAATCAATTATTCCCTCTTCATTTCGCTCCGTCGCGAGCGGTATTGATTCCGGTCAATTTTCATCCAGGCCCGATTGGTTAACTTGGCTCCAACGAAACAGGGGCAAGACCAGGAGGCCAGTCATGTTTATCGATAATGTGGTGTTTGCCGGTGTGTTGACGGTCGGCCTCATGTTCGTGTTTTTCGCAGGTTTTGGATTATTCATCTGGAAAGATGCGCACAAGCGCAAGAAGCCGTAGGCCTTTTCAGCGACAGCGAGCACGCAAGGCATTTTGGGCGACTTCGGTCGCCCTTTTTTTGGCAAATGTTCCGGTTTCCCATAAAAACTATTTTGGAAGCGTGCTTGCTCGCGATAGCGGTATGCCTGTAGATACCTGTGTTGGCTAACCCACCGCCATCGCGAGCAAGCTCGCTCCCACAGGTGGCTGGGCATGAAAAAAGGTGCGAACCGCAAGGAACGCACCTTTTTTCATAACTGCCAGAGACTCAGCCGCTGATGGCCTTGGACGCCAGCCAGAACAGCGCCGCCGACAGGGCCACCGTTGCCGGCAAGGTCAGCACCCAGGCCAGCAGGATGGTCTTCACCGTGCCGCCTTGCAGGCCGCTCTTGTTGGCGACCATGGTGCCCGCCACGCCGGAAGACAGTACATGGGTGGTGGAAACCGGCAGGCTGAAGACGTTCGCCGCGCCAATCATGCAAGCGGTGGTGATCTGGGCCGACATGCCTTGGGCGTAGGTCATGCCTTGCTTGCCGATCTTCTCGCCGATGGTCAATACCACGCGCTTCCAGCCGACCATGGTGCCCAGGCCCAGCGCCAGGGCAACCGCCAGGATCACCCAGAACGGCGCGTATTCGGTGGTCGCGGTCAGGTCTTTGCGCAGCTTGTTCAGGTCGTCTTTCTCACGAGCCGCCAGGCCCGGCAGCTTGCCGACCTTTTTCGCCGTGTCGTCCAGGCAGAGCAGGTAGCGACGCACTTCGATACGGCTTTCCGAAGGCAGCGAGTGGTAGTCCGCCACGCCTTTGAGGGTGTCGAGCAGCGCGTTGATGGTCGGTTCGGTCTGTTGCGGGTTGCAACGGAATTTCTCCGGCAGATCGCCTTCGACACTCTTGCCCAAGGCCAGGAATTCGCCGAGGGATTCACTGTTGCGCTTGTAGAACTGGCTCAAGTGCAGGGTCGCGTCGCGGGTACGCTCGATCTGGTAGGTCGTGCTGTTCAGGTCGAGTACGAACTGCGCGGGGACGATCCCGATCAGCACCAGCATGATCAGGCCGATGCCTTTCTGGCCGTCGTTGGAACCGTGGACGAAGCTGACGGCCATGGCGGAAATCACCAGCACCAGGCGGTTCCAGAATGGCGGGTGTTTCTTGTCGTCGATCTTGCGGCGCTGTTCCGGCGTCTTGTGCATCTTCGACAACGGACGCCACCATTTCAGGCCGATCAACACCAGGGCGGCGATCAGGAAGCCGGCCATGGGCGAGAACACCAGGGAAGCACCGATGTCGATTGCCTTCTGCCAATTCACGCCATCGCGCAGCGCAATGTCATTGATCAATGCGTTGGCCAGGCCGACGCCAAGGATCGAGCCGATCAGGGTGTGGGAGCTGGAAGCCGGGATACCGAAGTACCACGTGCCCAGGTTCCAGGTGATGGCCGCCGCAAGCAGTGAGAACACCATGGCCAACCCGTGGCCGGTGTTCACGTTGATCAACAGTTCCACGGGCAGCAAGTGCACGATGGCATACGCCACCCCCACACCGCCCAGCAACACGCCGAGGAAATTGAACACACCGGAAAAGAACACCGCCAGGTGAGGCGGCATGGCTTTGGTGTAGATAACAGTGGCAACCGCGTTAGCGGTGTCATGAAAGCCGTTGATGAACTCGAAGGCGAGGACAAAAGCCAGGGCGAGCAAGAGGCTCACGAGCACCCAAGCATCCAGTCCGCTGAATAAATCGATCATGAAGGTTTTCTGACCCGGTCATAAGGGGGCGCGATTATGCCAGAAAACCTCGCAAATCGATGCATTGCCTGCTCATCGGTAACAATCTTCTGCTAAGCGACCGGGGTGCCGGCTGTCTTTTTCGAGGGGCGCCAGGAGGCTGCAAGCCTTTGTTTACAAGGATCAAAGCTCTGTTGGCGTGTTCGCCTCGCGCCGGGATCGTCGGAAGAAAAAAACTGAAGGACGAGCAGTCGTTACGGTTACCCGACCGATGGCTGGTGAGTTGAAGCGGCCCGCTTTTGGCGGGCGTCCGCTGCCGTGTCCGGCCTGGGTGGCGACCGGACACGGCCCGTAACAACATCAAGTGCGCGACGTTATCCTTCTTCGGACTTGAGCTCTTTTTCCATCTTTTGAAGTTCCTGGCTGAAAGCCTGGTCCTGGACGGTGGCGCGTTTGCGCCAAGGTTTGCGTTCCGGTTCGGGTTGCGCGGCGTAGGTGGTGATTTCCCCGCCGTAGACTTCCTTGTAACGTTGTTCCTGGCGCTCAAGTTCCGCGCGCAGTTCTTCTTTCGTCACAGTATTACCTAATGAATTGAAAATTAATCTGGTGATACGCACTGCATGCAGTCATGCAGACGGCCACGGCACCAGAGCTGACAGCTGACGTAGCATCAGGGCTTCGGGTTATTGCCGACACAGAGGAAGCGGTCATCGATGCTTCACGCACCGGTTGCCGACATGACAGTTAGAACTGTCGTGCCCGCGGACGGGGACTGGCCGATTGGCCGCGCCGTCACTGAGCGCATTATAGCGGTCCATCTGAATAACACTATCGCTAAAGTTAAAACGTTCGGTTGCCTTGTGTGAACCAATGTTTGTATGTGCAAGTTGTGTCAACAGAGTTTCAAGACGTACCACAAGTTCAATATTGAGCCTCGTTTGTTGCAACCCGTCACGGCCCATCTTTGTTATTTCCATACCCGAGTGGGCGATATCAGGAGCATGGCCAGATGAAGAGCTGATGCATGGATTGCGATTATCGGTCGCCAGTTCGATAATCGAACGGTCTTGATCGCCAGGTGCTTGTCTGTCGGCCGGGCAGCCGCTTGTAATAGTCGTCAATTTCCGAGGACCTGACATGAACGACCAATTGCGCAATGCCTTTACGTCAGTCGCGCCACCGATCGTCGCCTCGCCGGCCAAGCGGATCCAGGCCATGACGGGTGACCCGGATTTCATGACCTCGCTGGCCCGGGGCCTTGCCGTGGTCCAGGCTTTCCAGGAGCGCAAGCGGCACCTGACCATCGCGCAGATCAGCCATCGCACGGAAATCCCCCGCGCCGCCGTCCGCCGTTGCCTGTATACCTTGATCAAGCTCGGCTATGCGACCACCGATGGGCGTACCTATTCATTGCTGCCCAAAGTACTGACGCTGGGCCACGCCTATTTGTCATCGACGCCGCTGGCCGTGTCCGCCCAGCCTTATCTGGACCGCATGAGCGAACAGCTGCACGAGGCCTGCAACATGGCCACGCTCGAAGGCGACGATATCCTCTACATCGCCCGGTCGGCGACCACCCAGCGGCTGATTTCCGTGGACCTGTCCGTCGGCGGCCGCCTGCCGGCGTATTGCACGTCCATGGGCAGGATCCTGCTGGCGGCCCTGGACGACGCTTCGCTGCGAGATTACCTCGACCATGCCGACCTTCAGGCCAAGACCAGCAGGACCCTGCATACGCCCGAGGCGCTGCTTGAATGCTTGCATCAGGTCCGGCAGCAAGGGTGGTGCATCGTCGATCAGGAGTTGGAGCAGGGGCTGCGCTCAATTGCCGTGCCGGTCTATGACGCGTCGGGTCAAGTAGTCGCGGCCCTGAATGTCAGCACGCATGCCGGGCGGGTCAGCCGCAATGAGTTGGAGCAACGTTTCCTGCCAGGTCTGCTGGGGGCCAGCCGCGACTTGAGCGCACAGTTGTTTTCTTAAGCTGTTCGATAAACGCACACACTCGGCTGCGATGAATTGACGGTATTTGCCCGGCCTCATTAATGTCGCGCAGCGTCATCTGGCGTCTCTTGCGTGGAATAAAAATAAAATGAATCAGCCCCAGACTTCCGTAGGCACCTGCCTCGATGTGCAGTCCTTCATCAACGCTCAACCGATCTCACGCTATCAGTGGCGCGTGGTCATTCTCTGTTTCCTGATCGTCTTCCTTGATGGCCTCGATACCGCGGCCATGGGTTTCATCGCGCCGGCGTTGTCCCAGGATTGGGGCATCGACCGGGCCAGCCTTGGCCCGGTCATGAGTGCCGCGCTGATCGGCATGGTCTTCGGCGCCCTGGGCTCCGGCCCGTTGGCCGATCGCTTTGGACGAAAACTCGTATTGGTCGGCGCGGTCGTGTTGTTTGGCGCGTTCAGCCTGGCCTCGGCGTTCTGTACCAATGTCGATCAATTGCTGGTGCTGCGCTTCCTGACCGGCCTGGGATTGGGCGCCGGCATGCCGAACGCCACCACTCTGCTGTCGGAATACACCCCGGAGCGCAAGAAATCCCTGCTGGTGACCAGCATGTTCTGTGGCTTCAACCTCGGCATGGCCGGCGGCGGGTTCATCTCGGCCAAGTTGATCCCGGCATTTGGCTGGCACAGCCTCCTGCTGATTGGCGGCGTTCTGCCGCTGATACTCGCGGTCGTGCTGGTGTTCTGGTTGCCGGAGTCCGCGCGTTACCTGGTTGTGCGTAACCGTGGCACCGACAAAGTGCGCAAGACCCTGGCGCCGATTGACCCAACGACTATCGCCCAGGCGTCCAGCTTCAGCGTGCCGGAGCAGACAACCGTGAAGGCGCGCAACGTGCTGGCGGTGATTTTCTCGGGCACTTACAGCGCCGGCACTTTGTTGCTGTGGCTCACGTATTTCATGGGCCTGGTGATCGTTTATCTCCTGACCAGTTGGTTGCCGACCCTGATGCGTGACAGCGGCGCGAGCATGGAGCAGGCGGCGTTCATCGGCGCGCTGTTCCAGTTCGGTGGGGTATTGAGCGCCGTTGGCGTGGGCTGGGCGATGGATCGGTTCAATCCGCACAAGGTCATCGGCATTTTCTATCTGTTGGCAGGGCTGTTTGCCTATGCGGTAGGGCAGAGTCTGGGCAACATCACCCTGCTTGCCACCTTGGTGCTGGTGGCGGGCATGTGCGTCAACGGCGCCCAATCGGCGATGCCGTCCCTGGCGGCGCGCTTCTACCCGACCCAGGGCCGGGCCACCGGTGTTTCCTGGATGCTGGGCATAGGTCGCTTCGGGGCGATTCTCGGGGCCTGGATGGGCGCGACCCTGCTGGGGCTGGGCTGGAACTTTGAACAGGTCCTAACCGCGTTGGTGATCCCGGCGGCCCTGGCGACCGTGGCGGTGGTGATCAAGGGCATGGTCAGCCATGCGGACGCAACCTGAGCCATAGAGTTTGAGCCTGTAAAAGACCTGTGGGAGCGCGCTTGCTCGCGATGGCGGTGGGTCAGTCAACATTGATGCAAGTTGATACGGCGCTATCGCGAGCAAGCTCGCTCCCACAGGGAATTTGCTGTGTCCTGATAAATAGATAGCCAAGCAACAATCTGTTCGATAAACGAACGCTCTGTCGATTATCGGATTGTTTTGCCTTCATCCCGAAGCTTAATCTTCAGTCATTCCGGCGCCTAACCTCGCGCCTTATTCATGTCGGTCTACTGGAAAACGGGAGCCTGCCCCATGGCTGAAATCCTTTCGCTGCACGATGCGGTGAAGCAGTTCGTCAACGACGGCGATACCGTCGCGCTCGAAGGCTTCACCCACTTAATCCCGACAGCGGCGGGTCATGAAATCATCCGTCAGGGCAAGAAAGACCTGACGCTGGTGCGCATGACGCCCGACCTGATCTATGACCAGTTGATCGGAGCCGGTTGTGCCCGCAAGCTGATTTTTTCCTGGGGCGGCAACCCAGGCGTGGGCTCGTTGCATCGGTTGCGTGACGCAGTGGAAAAGCAATGGCCGCATCCGCTGGAAATCGAGGAGCACAGCCACGCAGACCTGGCCAATGCCTACGTTGCCGGTGCCTCCGGCCTACCGTTCGCGGTGCTGCGGGCCTACGCGGGTTCCGACCTGCCGAAGGTCAACCCGCTGATCAAGAGCGTGACCTGTCCCTTTACCGGTGAGGTGTTGGCCGCCGTGCCTTCGGTGCGCCCGGACGTCACGGTGATCCACGCTCAGAAAGCCGACCGCAAAGGAAACGTGCTGCTGTGGGGCATCCTCGGCGTGCAGAAAGAAGCCGCCCTGGCCGCCAAGCGCTGCATCGTCACCGTGGAAGAAATCGTCGATGACCTGAATGCGCCGATGAACGCCTGCGTGCTGCCGACCTGGGCGTTGAGCGCCGTGTGCCATGTGCCCGGCGGCGCCCATCCGTCCTACGCCCACGGTTATACCGAGCGAGATAATCGTTTCTACCAAGCGTGGGACCCCATCGCCCGGGATCGCGATACGTTTAGCGCTTGGATCGACGGATACATTCGCTGCACCCAGGATTTCAGTGAATTCCAGGCCCGGCTCGCAGCCGCTTCGCAGGTGAAACCATGACCTATTCCACCAATGAGATGATGACGGTCGCGGCGGCGCGGCGGTTGAAGAACAATGCCGTGTGCTTCGTGGGCATCGGTTTGCCGTCGAAAGCGGCCAATCTGGCACGGCTGACTTCGTCACCCGATGTAGTACTGATCTACGAGTCCGGTCCGATCGGTGCCAAGCCCAGCGTATTGCCGCTGTCCATCGGCGACGGTGAGCTGGCGGAAACCGCGGACACTGTCGTACCGACCGGTGAGATTTTCCGCTACTGGCTGCAAGGGGGGCGTATCGACGTCGGTTTTCTCGGTGCGGCCCAGGTCGACCGTTTCGGCAACATCAACACCACGGTGGTGGGTGACTACCATCAGCCGAAAGTCCGCCTGCCCGGCGCGGGTGGCGCGCCGGAAATTGCCGGTTCCGCCAAGAGTGTGCTGATCATCCTCAAGCAGTCGGCCCGTTCGTTTGTCGACAAGCTGGATTTCATCACCTCGGTCGGACACGGCGAAGGTGGCGACTCGCGCAAGCGCCTTGGCTTGCCGGGTGCCGGGCCGGTGGGGATTATCACTGACCTGTGCATCATGGAGCCGGAAGCTGGCAGTCATGAATTCGTGGTCACCTCGCTGCACCCTGGCGTGACTCGCGAGCAAGTGATCGCGGCCACCGGGTGGGCGATCCGCTTCGCCGACCAGGTGCAGACCACCGCCGAGCCGACCGAGGTGGAGCTGCGCGCACTGCGTGACCTTGAGGCCCGCACTGCGGCCGCCCACGGGCAGACACCGGGAGAAGCCTGATGCGCGACGTTTTTATCTGTGATGCGATTCGAACCCCCATCGGCCGGTTCGGCGGCAGCCTGGCCGCCGTGCGTGCCGATGATCTGGCCGCCGTGCCGATCAAGGCATTGATGGAGCGCAACCCATCCGTGGACTGGAATGCAGTGGACGAGGTATTCCTCGGCTGCGCCAACCAGGCCGGCGAGGACAACCGCAACGTCGCGCGCATGGCGCTGCTGTTGGCGGGCCTCCCTGAAAGTGTTCCTGGCGTGACCCTCAACCGCCTCTGCGCTTCGGGCATGGATGCTATCGGGACCGCGTTCCGCGCCATCGCCAGCGGCGAGATGGAACTGGCGATTGCTGGCGGCGTGGAGTCGATGTCCCGTGCGCCGTTCGTGATGGGCAAGGCCGACGCGGCGTTTTCCCGCAACATGAAACTGGAAGACACCACCATCGGCTGGCGCTTCATCAACCCTTTGATGAAAGCCCAGTACGGCGTGGACGCGATGCCGCAGACGGCGGATAACGTGGCCGACGACCATGTTGTCTCCCGCGCCGACCAGGACGCCTTCGCCGTGCGCAGCCAGCAGCGGGCGGCAGCGGCCCAGGCGGCCGGTTTTTTTGCCGAGGAAATCGTGCCGGTGCGCATCGCCCACAAAAAAGGTGAAACCGTGGTCGAGCAGGACGAGCATCCACGGGCTGACACCACGCTGGAGACCCTGAGCAAGCTCAAGCCGGTCAACGGCGCGGACAAAACCGTCACCGCCGGCAACGCCTCGGGTGTGAATGACGGCGCGGCCGCGATGATCCTGGCGTCTGCAGAGGCGGTTAAAAAACATGGCCTGACGCCTCGGGGCAAAGTGCTGGGCATGGCCAGTGCCGGGGTGGCGCCCCGGGTGATGGGCATCGGCCCGGTGCCAGCGGTGCGCAAGCTCACCGAGCGCCTGGGAATGGCCGTCGCCGATTTTGACGTGATCGAGCTTAACGAAGCCTTTGCCAGCCAAGGCTTGGCGGTACTTCGGGACTTGGGGCTGGCGGACGATGCGCCGCAAGTCAACCCGAACGGTGGCGCCATCGCCCTGGGCCACCCGCTGGGCATGAGCGGGGCACGGTTGGTACTGACCGCATTGCATCATCTGGAAAAGACCGGCGGCAAGAAAGGCCTGGCGACCATGTGTGTTGGGGTCGGCCAAGGTCTGGCGCTGGCGATCGAACGCGTCTGACGGTCGTTTCACTAATAAGAAACCGAGGAATGCTTCATGACTGACAAGCCTGGTTACCGCCGCCCTCAAGTGGGCACCCAGCCGGAATACCTGCACCCGTCGTACCAGTCCACCAACCTGCGTTCGCCGTCGAAACCTTTGGTGTATCTGCCTCATTCGCTGTCGGAAATCACCGGCCCGACTGTGGGCGCAGATCGCATTCAGGAGAAGGACCACGACCTGACCGCCCAGCACGCTGGCGAGCCGCTCGGCGAGCGGATCATCATTCATGGGCGCGTGCTGGATGAGCACGGCGAGCCGGTGCCGGGCGTTCTCGTGGAGATCTGGCAGGCCAACGCCGCCGGACGCTACAACCACGACCGTGACAACCATGACGCGCCGCTGGACCCGAACTTCACCGGCACCGGTCGCACCGTCACCGACGCCGACGGTTGGTATCAATTCCAGACCATCAAGCCCGGCGCCTACCCGTGGGGCAATCACCACAACGCCTGGCGCCCGGCGCATATCCACTTCTCACTGTTCGGGCCGAGCATCCTGACGCGCCTAGTGACGCAGATGTATTTCCCCGGCGACCCGTTGCTGGAATACGACCCGATCTATAACTGCGTGCCGGACACCAGTGCCAAGGAACGCTTGATCGCCCGGTTCGACCTGGAAAAAACCGTCCCTCACTACGCCCTCGGTTATCGCTGGGACATCGTCTTGCGCGGCCGCGATGCCACGCCGATGGAGAAATAAGATGACGCTCAACGCCACTACGTCCCACACCGTCGGGCCTTACTACCACATCGGCCTGACCTGGCTGAACCGCGAAGACCTGACCGACGAGCAGACCCTCGGCCAAAGGGTGGCGATCACCGGGCAGGTGGTCGATGGCAATGGTCAGTTCGTCAACGACGCGATGCTGGAAGTCTGGCAGGCCAACGCGGCCGGCAAGTACGCCCACCCGGAAGACGACCAGGACAAACCCCTCGACCCGCATTTCGACGGTTTTGGTCGGGTACCGGTGGATGCCGAGGGACGTTTTCGTTTCACCACCATCAAGCCCGGCACCGTGCCGGGGCTGGGCGGCACGACCCAAGCCCCGCACCTGGTGGTGTTGGTGTTCGCCCGTGGGCTGGTCAAGCATCTGCTGACGCGGATCTATTTTGACGATGAACCCGGTAACGAAGCCGACCCGCTGCTGGCCTGCGTGCCGCAGGAACGACGCGGCACCCTCGTGGCCAAGCCCGATGCGTCGGGGGTGTACCAGTGGAACGTGATCCTGCAGGGCACGGATGCCGAAACGGTGTTCTTCGATTACTGAGTGAAAATCTCGGTGGCGAGGGAGTTCGCTCCCGCTGGCTTGCGACGCATTTCGTCAGACCAATCGCGCTGCCTGGTTTGCGACTGCTTCGCAGCCGAGCGGGAGCAAGCTCCCTCGCCACGGGTGTGATGCAAGCCCTGTGGGAGCGAGCTTGCTCGCGATAGCGTTGGTACAGGCGCTACTGCATGAAAGACTGTTTGTGGAACGGGACTGTTACGAAGTGTGTCTAGACGACGTCAGCCCCCAACGAGTGAAAAATCATGACCACCCCAACCAGCCACTACACCGGTGAAGAGCGCAGCAAGCGTATCTTTGCCATCGTCGGTGCCTCATCCGGCAACCTGGTCGAATGGTTCGACTTCTATGTCTATGCCTTTTGCGCCATTTACTTCGCGCCGGCATTCTTTCCGTCGGACAATCCCACCGTGCAATTGGTCAACACCGCCGGTGTATTCGCCGCCGGGTTCCTGATGCGGCCGATCGGCGGTTGGATTTTCGGCCGGGTGGCGGACCGTCACGGGCGCAAGAATTCGATGATGATCTCGGTGCTGATGATGTGCTTCGGCTCGTTGCTCATCGCCTGCCTGCCCACCTACAAGGACATCGGCGTCTGGGCGCCGGTGCTGCTGTTGCTCGCCCGTCTGCTGCAAGGCCTGTCGGTGGGCGGCGAGTACGGCACCACTGCCACCTACATGAGCGAAGTCGCCCTGAAAGGCCAGCGCGGCTTCTTTGCGTCGTTCCAGTACGTGACGCTGATCGGCGGGCAGCTGCTGGCGGTGTCGCTGGTGGTGATCCTGCAACAGTTCCTCAACGAGGACGAGCTGCGGGCCTACGGCTGGCGGATTCCGTTCGTGGTCGGCGCCGTGGCGGCAGTGATCTCCCTGTTCCTGCGCCGCTCACTGAAGGAAACCAGCAGCAAGGAAATGCGCGAAAACAAGGACGCCGGCAGCATCGCTGCACTGTTTCGCAGCCACAAGGCCGCCTTCATTACCGTACTGGGCTACACCGCCGGTGGTTCGCTGATTTTCTACACCTTCACCACGTATATGCAGAAATACCTGGTGAACACCGCCGGGCTGCACGCCAAGACCGCCAGCTACATCATGACCGGCGCGCTGTTCCTTTACATGTGCATGCAACCGCTGTTCGGCATGCTGGCGGACAAGATTGGCCGGCGTAACTCCATGCTCTGGTTCGGTGGCCTTGGGGCGCTGTGCACGGTGCCGATCCTGCTGACACTCAAAAGCATTAGCAGCCCGTTCCTGGCATTTGTCCTGATCACGTTGGCGTTGGCGATCGTCAGCTTCTACACCTCCATCAGCGGTTTGGTGAAGGCTGAAATGTTTCCACCGGAAGTGCGCGCGCTGGGAGTAGGGTTGGCGTATGCGGTGGCGAATGCGATTTTTGGCGGTTCGGCCGAATACGTCGCCTTGAGCCTGAAGGCCCAGGGCATGGAGAACGCCTTTTATTGGTATGTCACGGTGATGATGGTAGTGGCGTTCCTGTTCAGCCTGCGCCTGCCCAAGCAGCCGGCGTATTTGCATCACGATCTTTAAGGCTTGCTTGATTCATTGTGGCGAGGGGATTTATCCCCGCTGGGCTGCGCGGCAGCCCTCTCTTGTGAGCGCTTCGCACTCAAGCGGGAGCAAGCTCCCTCGCCATAACTGCATCTATTTTCTCAAGGAATGTTTATGAGCGAACGACCGGGCAATCAGCTCTTCGATGCCTACTTCACCGCCCGCGACATGCGCGACGTGTTCTGCGATGCGGGGCGGGTGCAGGCCATGCTGGACGTCGAAGCGGCACTGGCCCGGGCCGAGGCGCGAGTGGGGCTGATCCCCCACGAGGCGGTGGCGCCGATCGAGAACGCCTGCCACGCCCACCTGTACGATTTCGGCGCGTTGAGCGAAGCGATCGCCAGTGCCGGCAATTCGGCGATCCCGCTGGTCAAGGCGTTGGGCAAGCGCATCGCCATCCAGAGCCTGGAAGCTGAGCGGTACGTGCATTTGGGTGCCACCAGCCAGGACGTGATGGACAGCGGTCTGGTGGTGCAACTGCGCCAGGCGCTTGGGCTGATCGAAAACGAACTGGCGCAACTGGCCGACAGCCTGGCCCGACAAGCCGAACGCTACGCCGCGACGCCATTGGCCGGGCGTACGTGGTTGCAACACGCCACGCCGGTGACCCTGGGCATGAAGGTCGCCGGTTGGCTGGGGGCGATCACCCGCAGTCGCCAACGCTTGCGCGAGCTCAAGCCGCGCCTGCTGGTGCTGCAATTCGGCGGCGCTTCCGGGACGCTCGCTGCCTTGGGTGAGCACGCGCTGCCAGTCGCAGAGGCGTTGGCCGCCGAGCTGCAATTGAACCTGCCGGAGCAGCCGTGGCACACCCAGCGCGATCGCCTGGTGGAGTTCGGTTCGGTGCTGGGCCTGATCGCCGGCAGCCTGGGCAAGTTGGGGCGTGACATCAGTCTGTTGATGCAAACCGAAGCCGGCGAAGCGTTCGAACCCTCGGCGCCGGGCAAGGGCGGTTCGTCCACCATGCCCCACAAACGCAACCCGGTGGGCGCGGCCGTGCTGATCGGCGCGGCGACGCGCGTGCCGGGCTTGTTGTCGACGCTGTTCAGCGCCATGCCCCAGGAACATGAGCGCAGCCTGGGGCTGTGGCACGCCGAATGGGAAACCCTGCCGGAGATCTGCTGCCTGGTATCCGGCGCGCTGCAACAGGCGCGGCTGCTGGCCGACGGGCTGGAAGTGGATCCGTCGCGCATGGCCCGTAACCTGGAGTTGACCCAAGGGCTGCTGCTGGCGGAGGCCGTGAGCATCGTCCTGGCCCAGCGTGTGGGGCGCGACACCGCGCATCATCTGCTCGAACAATGCTGCAAGCGTGCCGTGGCCGAACAACGGCACCTGCGCGAAGTGCTGGGGGACGAACCTCAGGTCACCGCGCAGCTATCCACGACCGAGCTCGATCATCTGCTCGACCCGGCCCACTACCTTGGACAAGCCCAGACCTGGGTCGCCCGAGCCGTGGCCGAACACCTTGCCTTGAATGCCTGAAAGGAGATTGTTGTGGGATTCGTCAAACTCGCCGAGGGCGATCTGAATTATCGATTGGACGGGCCGGAAGACGCGCCGGTTCTGGTGCTTTCCAACTCCCTGGGCACCGACCTGCACATGTGGGACGAGCAGATCCAAGCTTTCAGCGAACACTTTCGCGTGCTGCGTTTCGACACGCGTGGTCATGGTCAGTCGTTGGTGACCGAAGGCCCCTACAGCATTGAACAGCTGGGGCGCGATGTGCTGGCCATGCTTGATGCCTTGAGCATCGACAAGGTGCATTTCTGCGGATTGTCCATGGGCGGGCTGATCGGCCAATGGCTGGGAATCAACGCGGGCGAGCGGTTGTTCAAACTGGTCATCTGCAACACGGCGGCCAAGATTGGCGACCCGTCGGTGTGGAACCCGCGCATCGAAACCGTGCTGCGTGACGGCCAGGCGGCGATGGTGGCCTTGCGTGACGCGTCGATTGGCCGCTGGTTTACACCGGACTTCGCCGAGGCGCACCCCGCGACGGTAAAGAAAATCACCGACATGCTGGCTGCCACCTCGCCCCAGGGTTATGCGGCAAACTGCGCGGCGGTGCGGGACGCCGATTTCCGCGAGCAGTTGGCGTCGATCCGCGTGCCGTTGTTGGTTGTGGCGGGCACCGAGGATGCGGTGACACCGCCGTCCGGTGGGCATTTTATACAAGAGCGGGTCAATGGGGCCAAATATGCCGAGTTCCGCGCCGCGCATTTGTCCAACGTCCAGGCCGGCGCTGCGTTCAGCGCGCGGGTGCTGGATTTCCTGCTTGATTCTGGCCGGGCCTGAGGAGTTTTTTGTGGACGAGAAACAACGTTACGACGAAGGCATGCAAGTGCGCCGCGCCGTGCTGGGCGATGCCCACGTGGATCGCAGCCTCAACGCCCTGACCGAATTCAACAGCGAATTCCAGGAGATGATCACCCGTCACGCCTGGGGCGACATCTGGACCCGCCCGGGACTGCCGCGCCATACCCGCAGCCTGATCACCATTGCCATGCTGATTGGCATGAACCGCAACGAAGAACTCAAGCTGCACCTGCGCGCCGCCGCCAACAATGGCGTCAGCCGTAGTGAGATTAAGGAAGTGATCATGCAAAGTGCGATTTATTGCGGCATTCCGGCGGCCAATGCCACCTTCCATTTGGCCGAATCGGTCTGGGATGAACTGGGTGTCGAGTCGCGGGGTTAGGGCATACCTCGATTCCTGTGGGAGCGAGCCTGCTCGCGAAAGCGGTGGGTCAGCTTGCATCGATGTTGGATGTGATGACGCCATCGCGAGCAAGCTCGCTCCCACAATGATCTCCAGCGGCCATTGAATCTACGTCCACCGCCAATCCCCTGTGGGAGCGAGCCTGCTCGCGAAAGCGGTGGGTCAGCTTGCATCGATGTTGGATGTGATGACGCCATCGCGAGCAAGCTCGCTCCCACACTGATCTCCAGCGGCCATTGAATCTACGTCCACTGCCAATCCCCTGTGGGAGCGAGCTTGCTCGCGATGACGGTGGTACAGCCTCCATCCATCTTTGGTTTTTACAGCAGGCTGATCGGATAGCTGACAATCAACCGGTTCTCATCGAACTCATTGGTACTGAAGTCCCTACGCATCGTCGAATTACGCCATTTCACGTTGAGGCTCTTGAACACGCCGCTCTGCACCGTGTAGGCCAGCTCACTTTCCCTGCCCCATTCCTTACCGTCGTCGACCGTGGCGGTGTGAACGTTGTCACCGCTGATGTAGCGGTTCATCAGGGTCAGGCCCGGCACGCCGACGGCGGCGAAGTTGAAGTCGTGGCGCAGTTGCCAGGATTTTTCCTTGGCGTTGTCGTAGCTGGAGTTGTAGCTGTCGTTCGCCAGGGTGCCGCCGCTGGTGCCGTTGACGCGCATCCAGGCATCGTCGCCGCCGACTTTCTGCAGGCCGACGTAGAAGGTGTTGCCGCCGTATTTGGCGGAAAGCATGGCGAAGGCGGTTTTGTTGTCAAGGTCGCCGGCCAGTGCGCTGCCGTCTTCCTTGCCGGTGAAGTAACCGAGGTTGGCGCCCAGGGTCCAGTCGCCGATCGGCTGGCTGTGGGTCAGGTTGAAATATTGCTGTTGGTAGATGTCGGACAGTTCCGCGTACCAGACGCCGACCTGGGTGCGTTTTTCGTTGAAGGCGTATTCGCCGCCACCGAAGTTGAAACGGTCGGAGGTGAATGCACCGCGGCCGTTCATCGACATGTCTTCCATGCTCGCGTCGTTACGCGGGCTGTTGGCGCGGAACTGGCCGCCGTAGAGGTTCAGGCCGTTGATTTCGGTGGAAGTCACCTGGCCGCCACGGAAGGTTTGCGGCAGGGAACGGCCATCGTCGGAACGCAGGATCGGCAACACTGGCATCCACTCGCCGACTTTCAATTCGGTCTTCGAGACCTTGGCCTTCAGGGCCACGCCCAGGCGACCGAAGTCATCGGCCGGGCGGCCGTCGTCGTGCACCGGCAGCAGCTGGGTGCCGGCCGTGCCACGACCGCCGTCGAGCTTGACCGAGTACAGGCCCAGCACGTCAACGCCGAAACCGACGGTGCCCTGGGTGAAGCCGGACTTGGCGTCGAGGATGAAGCTCTGGGTCCATTCCTCGGCTTTGCCCTGGGCATTGTCCGGGTTGGTGAAGTTGCGGTTGATGTAGAAGTTGCGCAGGTTCAGCGTGGCTTTGGCATCTTCGACGAACCCCGATTCCGCCGCCAGGACGGGGAGGGCGGTGCTGGTCAGGGCGACGGCAATGAGGCTGGGGAACAAGTGCTGTGTGGGCTTCATGGGCGTTGTCTCTTATTTTTTGTAGACGAAGCGAGTTGTTGCCGCATTTTTTGGGTGCGAACGGTACGGTGGGGGCAGGTTGTTAAAGCGACTGAGGATCAGCCGGACGGTGCAGGGCGTGGGGACATGGCATCGAACCTGTTGTTATTGGTTTTGTGCGAGCGATGGTGAAGGGCGGCCCGGGATCGGTTCAATTGCTGTTTGCGGGTTTTGGGCGATTATCGAACAGCAAAACAATCGAATGGATGGTCGCAATCCCCTGTGGGAGCGAGCTTGCTCCGGGCGGCGATCCGACGATGGCGGCCTGACAGCTGGCCTGAATTTTTGACCGGGTACATATCCGTTGCTGCGGTCACGGCGGCTTAGGGTTCCGCCCTTATCCCGGCATCCATGCCGGGATGCCCACTCCACAATGCCTGCGTTCGGCCATCGTGATTAACGGGGCGTCGAGATCAAAAGCAGATCAAAAGCAGATCAAAAGCAAGAGCAAGAGCAAGAGCAAGAGCAAGAGCAAGAGCAAGAGCACGGGGGCTTTCGCTGCACCTATGTGATAGAGCCATTGCTGTCGCGAGCAGGCTCGCTCGCGAAGAGGCCGCCTCGTTCTTGATCTTGATCTTGATCTTGATCTTGATCTTGATCCTTGGCGCCCCGTTAACCACGATGGCCGCACGTAGGTCTTGCGCAGTGGGTACCTCGGCATGGATGCCGAGGTAGCCGCGCTGGGCCATGGATGGCCGTTCGCGGCGGCCCACGGAGCAAGGCCGGAGTGCGGGCATGCCGAGCCTAGGCGAGGCACCGAGTGGTGGGGCGAAGCCTTTTTTGCTTACTTTTTTTGGCGTCTGAAAAAAAGTAAGCCGCCGTAAGGGCGGAACCGCCAGCGGCCGTTACCGCAGAAATAGATATGTACCCAGCCAACAAAAGCAGGGCCGACCGTCAGGCCGCCACCCGCGAGCAAGCTCGTTCCCACACGATTTGTTCCGGTCTGACAGACGCAACGATTTTTCCGACGAGATTTTAAGGTTGCTGCTCGGAAGCGATATCTCTAGGTTCTTCGTGTCGCTGCCAATTCAGCGATCGGGACTGCAAGCCCGCCGAATTTGTTAGGCGCCTAGCCGCGCCCCTATAATCCATGGCGCTTTGGTGCCATCGTTTTATGGTGGCTGTGTGCGGGAGACCTCCGGTCTGCCGAGGTTGCCTAACGACTCGGTCTTGCAGACCCGCATACAGCTGCCACCTATCATCTGCAAGTGATGCTGGCGGCTCTCATTTTCGTTAGGAGCACCATCATGATCAAAGAAACACCAAATCCCCCAACGCCTGAATCCACCTTCCCCTACAACGACCCCGATCCACAAAAACTCCAAGAAGCCGCAGACCGAGCACTCAATTACCATCTGGGCACCACTCCCGACCCCAAGCCCAAGACCTCAACCACCCAAGTGTTCACCGTCATCGATACCCTCGACACCGAGTGTCTACTGGCAAATCTCAGCGAAACCCTGGCCTCGGCCAATGCCATGCTCAACGACCTGGCGTTCGATCTGGGAGGCTCGCGACGGCATGTCGCGCTAGGCGTTGCGCAGATGATTGACTTGAGCGAGTTGCTGGCCAGTCGAGCGCTGGATATCGTCGACCCGCGTTAACCCTGTCGTTGTAAAAAAAGGCCCTAACAAAAAGCCCACCTTTCGGTGGGCTTTTTGTTTTCAGTACATCAATCAGAACAACTTCGTCTCCGGCGCTTTTTCCGCCAGCGGTTCGTGCTTGCCCGTCTCGGCATTCCAGCCACCACCCAGGGCCTTGTACAAATTGACCTCGCTGGTCAGTTGCGCAAGGCGGTCGGTGATCAGCGATTGTTGTGCGCTGAACAACTGGCGTTGGGCGTCGAGGAAGGTCAGGTTGCTGTCGACGCCGATGCGGTAGCGACGCTCGGCCAGGCGGTAGTAGTCCTGGTTGGCGGCGACGAAGTCGGTCTGGGCCTGCAGCTGTTCGTTGTAGGTCTGGCGCGCGGCCAGGCCGTCGGAGACTTCCTGGAACGCTGTCTGAATCGACTTCTCATACTGCGCGACGTTGATGTCTTTCTGGATCTTGGCGTAATCCAGGCTCGCCCGCAGGCTGCCGGCGTTGAAGATCGGCAGGTTGATCTGCGGCGCGAAGGTCCAGGTGCCCGAACCGCCCTTGAACAGACCGGACAGGTCAGGGCTCAGGGTACCGGCGTTGGCCGTAAGGCTGATGCTTGGGAAGAACGCGGCCCGTGCGGCGCCGATGTTGGCATTGGCGGCGAGCAGGTTGCGTTCGGCCTGGAGAATGTCCGGACGACGTTGCAGCAGGTCCGACGGCAGCCCGGCCGGCACTTCGCTGAGCAGGTCATCGCTCAACGGTTGAGTGCGCAGGTTGGCCGGCAGGCCGGTGCCCAGCAGCAGCGTCAGGCTGTTTTCATCCTGGGCCACTTGGCGGGTGTAGCGAGCCAGTTGCACGCGGGCGTTTTCCACCGCGGTGCGCGCCTGGCTCAGGTCCAGGGCCGAGGCCACGCCGACTTCGGCGCTACGCGAGGTCAGCTTCAGGCTCTGTTCGTAGGTGCCCAGGGTGTCCTGGGTCAGCTTGAGCAGTTCCTTGTCCGCCTGCCAGGTCAGATAGGCGTTGGCGACGTTGGCCACCAGGCTGATTTGGGTGCTGCGACGGGCTTCTTCGGTGGCGAAGTAGCTTTGCAACGCTTGCTCGCTCAGGCTGCGGACGCGACCGAACAGGTCCAACTCGTAGGCGCTGATCCCCAGCGTTGCGGAGTAGGAACTGCTGATGGCCGCTTCGCCGGTCTGCGAAGCCCGTGCCGGCACGCGCTGGCGGCTGCCGGAGCCGGTTGCCGAGACCGCCGGGAGCAGGTCCGCCCGCTGGATGCGGTATTGCGCGGCGTAGGCGTCGATGTTCAACGCAGCGACCCGTAGGTCGCGGTTGTTTTCCAGGGCAACCTGGATCAGCTGTTGCAGCGCAGGGTCATGGAAAAACTGCTTCCAGCCCTGCTCGGCGGCTGCCTGGCCGGGGGCGTTGGCCGGTTCGTAGGCCAGGCCTTGCGGGTACTGCGCCGCGACCGGAGCTTCGGGCCGCTGATAGTCCGGGATCAGCGAGCAACCGCTGAGCACGACCGCGGCGATGGTCAGGGAGAGTAGCGACTTGCTCATTGGCCAGCCTCTTTAGAAGTTTCAGGAGTGTTGTCCTGGTCGGCATTTTTGCGACGACCTAACGACGACACTGTCACGAAGAACAATGGCACCCAGAAGATTGCCAGGATGGTGGCCGTGAGCATACCGCCGATCACGCCGGTACCGATGGCGTGCTGGCTGCCCGAACCGGCGCCGGTGGAAATCGCCAGCGGGACGACGCCGAGGACGAACGCCAGGGACGTCATGATGATCGGCCGCAGACGCATCCTACAGGCTTCGATGGCGGCTTCCACCAGGGTCCGGCCTTGTTCGTGGAGTTCCTTGGCGAACTCGACGATCAGGATGGCGTTTTTCGCCGCCAGGCCGATCGTTGTCAACAAGCCCACCTGGAAGTACACGTCATTGGACAGACCGCGCAGGCTGGTGGCCAGCAGGGCACCGATAATCCCCAACGGCACCACGAGCATGACGGCGATCGGAATCGACCAGCTTTCATACAGTGCCGCCAGACAGAGGAATACCATCAGCAGCGAGAGCGCGTACAGGGCTGGGGCCTGGGAACCCGACAGGCGTTCCTCGTACGACAGGCCTGTCCAGGAGATGCCGACGCCGGCCGGCAACTTCTTGGCGATGGCTTCGACCTCGGCCATGGCTTCACCGGTGGAATAGCCCGGCGCCGGAGCACCCAAGACTTCCATCGCTTCCACGCCGTTGTAGCGCGCGAGCTTCGGCGAACCGTAAGTCCACTCGCCTTTGGCAAAGGCGCTGAACGGTACCATGGTCCCGGCGCTGTTGCGCACGTACCACTTCTTCAGGTCTTCCGGACTCATGCGAGCGCCCGGCTGGCCTTGCACGTAGACCTTTTTAACCCGGCCACGGTCGATGAAGTCGTTCACGTAGCTACTGCCCAGGGCGATCGACAGGGTGTTGTTGATATCGGCCAAGGTGATGCCCAGCGCGCTGGCCTTCTCGTCGTCGATCTCGAGCTGGTATTGCGGCTCGTCGTTCAGGCCGTTCGGACGGACCTGGGTCAAGACCTTGCTCTGGGACGCCATGCCCAGGAACTGGTTACGGGCTTCCATCAGCTTGTCGTGGCCGATGCCGGCGCGGTCCTGCAGGAACACGTCGAAACCGGTGGCGTTACCCAATTCCAGCACTGCTGGCGGGGCGAAGGCGAACACCATTGCGTCACGGAAGGTAAAGAAATGCTGCTGGGCGCGAGCGGCCAGCTTGAACACGCTGTTGTCGGCGTTACGCTCCTCCCACGGTTTCAGCATGATGAACGCCATGCCCGAGCTCTGGCCACGACCGGCGAAGTTGAAGCCGGTCACGGTAAACACCGAGGCCACGGCATCGCCTTCACCACCGTCCTTGCTTGGACGCAGCAGGAACTCGCGCATCTTGTCGACCACCACCTGGGTGCGCTCGGCACTGGAGCCGGCCGGTGTCTGTACCTGAGCAAACAACACGCCCTGGTCTTCTTCGGGCAGGAACGCGGTGGGGATGCGGGTGAACAGCCAGACCATGCCGACCACAATAATCACGTAAGCGAGCAGATACGGAGCCTTGCGCTGGAGCATGTTGCCCACGCCACGCTCGTAGCTCCTGACGCCACGGTCGAAAGTGCGGTTGAACCAGCCGAAGAAACCGCGTTTCGGCGTGCCGTGCTCGCCTTTTGGAATGGGCTTGAGCATGGTGGCGCACAGGGCCGGGGTGAAGATCAGGGCGACCAACACCGACAGCGCCATCGCGGAGACGATCGTGATGGAGAACTGTTTGTAGATCACGCCGGTGGAGCCGCTGAAGAACGCCATCGGCAGCAGCACCGCCGAAAGCACCAGGGCGATACCCACCAGGGCGCCCTGGATCTGGCCCATGGACTTCTTGGTGGCTTCCTTGGGCGACAGGCCTTCTTCGCTCATCACCCGTTCGACGTTTTCCACCACGACGATGGCGTCGTCCACCAGCAAGCCGATGGCCAGCACCATGCCGAACATGGTCAGGGTGTTGATGCTGAAGCCGGCCGCCGCGAGAATCCCGAAGGTACCCAGCAACACCACCGGCACCGTCATCGTGGTAATGATGGTGGCTCGGAAGTTCTGCAGGAACAGGAACATCACCAGGAACACCAGCACGACCGCCTCGACCAGGGTTTCAACCACACCCTTGATCGACTCGCTCACCACCGGCGTGGTGTCGTATGGGAACACCACTTCTACGCCCTGGGGGAAGAACGGCTTGAGGTCGTCAATGGTCTTGCGCAGGGCTTTGGCCGTGTCGAGTGCGTTGGCACCGTTGGCCAGTTTTACCGCCAGGCCCGACGCTGGTGCGCCATTGAACTGGGCGCTGATGCTGTAGTTCTCGCCGCCCAGGCCAACGTCGGCCACATCGCCAACGCGCACTTGGGAGCCGTCCGGGTTGACCTTCAGCAGGATCGCCTTGAACTGCTCGGCGGTCTGCAAGCGGGTCTTGCCGATAATGGTCGCGTTCAGTTGCTGGCCGGGCAGGGCAGGCAAGCCGCCGAGTTGGCCGGACGAGACCTGGACGTTTTGCGCGGCGATAGCGTTTTTGACGTCCACCGGGGTCAGGCTGAAATTGTTCAACTTGGCCGGGTCGAGCCAGATCCGCATCGCATACTGGGCCCCGAAGACCTGGAAGTCGCCGACACCGGCAGTGCGCGAGATCGGATCCTGCATGTTGGACACGATGTAGTTGGACAGATCGTCCTTGGTCATGCTGCCGTCGCGCGACACCACCCCGATCACCATCAGGAAGTTTTTCACCGACTTGGTCACGCGGATGCCTTGCTGCTGCACTTCTTGCGGCAACAGCGGGGTGGCCAGGTTCAGCTTGTTCTGGACCTGGACCTGGGCGGTATCGGAGCTGGTGCCCTGCTCGAAGGTCGCGGTGATGGTCATGCTGCCGTCGGAGTTACTTTCCGAGGACACATAACGCAGGTTGTCGATGCCGTTGAGCTGCTGCTCGATGACCTGCACCACGGTGTCTTGCACGGTTTGTGCGGAAGCACCTGGGTAGGTCACCTGGATCGCAATGGCCGGCGGCGCGATGCTCGGGTACTGGTTGATCGGCAACTTGAGGATCGACAAAGCGCCGACCAGCATGATCACCAGGGCGATCACCCAGGCGAAGATCGGACGGTCGATAAAGAATTTCGACATGGTTTACTCCCCTTTGCCGCCGGCGGCTTTGTCAGCTGCCTGAGCGGGGGCCGGGTTCTTAGCGCCAACGTTGGTGGCTTCGGTGGCTTTGACTTCTACCCCTGGCCGTACGTACTGCAACCCTTCGGTGATCAGGCGATCACCGGCCTTGAGGCCGTCTTCGATCAGCCATTGGTTGCCAACGGTGCGGCTGGCCTTGAGCTGACGCAGTTCGACCTTGTTATCGGCGCCCACGACCATGGCGGTCGGCGTACCCTTGAGGTCGCGGGTCACGCCTTGCTGCGGTGCCAGGATCGCCGCGCTGTTCACGCCAGCCTGCAGTTGCGCGTGGACAAACATGCCCGGCAGCAACGTGTGGTCGGGGTTGGGGAACACGGCGCGCAAGGTCACGGAGCCGGTGGTCTGGTCGACCGAGACTTCGGAGAATTCGAGCTTGCCTTCATGGGGGTACTGGCTGCCGTCTTCCAGGGTCAGCTTGACCATGGCGGCGTTGTCGCCGGCCTTCTGCAGGCGGCCGCTTTCCAGCTCGCGGCGCAGTTGCAGGAGCTCGACGGAGCTTTGCGTCACGTCGACATAGATCGGGTCGAGTTGCTGGATGGTCGCCAGGGCATCGGTCTGCCCGTTGCTGACCAGCGCGCCTTCGGTCACCGAGGAACGTCCGATGCGACCTGAAATCGGCGCATAGACCTTGGTGTACCGCACATTGATCTGCGCGGTCTGCAGGCTGGCTTCCGACTCCAGGCGATTGGCCATGGCAGTGTCGTATTCCTGGCGGCTCACGGCTTGTTCATCAACCAATTGCTTGTAGCGATCAGCGATCGACTTGGTGGAACGCAGGTTGGCCTCGGCGCTCTTGAGGTTCGCTTCGTAAACGGCGGGGTCGATCTGGTACAGCTGCTGGCCGGCCTTGACGTCGGCGCCTTCCTTGAACAGGCGCTTGAGGATGATGCCATTGACCTGAGGGCGCACTTCGGCAACGCGGAACGCACTGGTGCGGCCCGGCAGTTCAGAGGTCAGCGTAAAAGGCTGGGTCTTGAGGGTTACGACGCCGACCTGAGGAGGGGGAGGCGCGGGTGCAGCCTCTTCCTTTTTGCATCCGCTGAGCAGCGATGCCAGGGCGATGGCAGTGACCAGAGCGGTAACAGCTGGCTTGAATTGCATGGAAATCCTCGGGTCCAGGCGCGTAACAGGCGCGCTCGAAAGTGAAAGGTGAAAAAAGAGCCAGATAAGCAATTAGTAGGATGCTAAGAAATATACTTACGTACACGGTTGTTTGTAAACAGCCAAATTGCGTACCATCCGGATTTACAAAAGCCTGACAAAGGCCAATGCGGACCGGGGACGCGTGCAGGCAGACGTTGCCTATAGATTGTCCTGCTGATCCTTACGCATTGCTTACGCATCCTGATTGAGGTGTTTACTGCCATGGTCCGTCGTACCAAAGAGGAAGCCTTGGAGACTCGCAGCCAGATACTCGAAGCGGCCGAAAAAGCCTTCTTCGAGCGAGGCGTTGCGCGTACCACGCTGGCCGATATCGCGACGCTCGCCGGTGTGACACGGGGCGCCATCTATTGGCATTTCAGCAACAAGGCGGATCTGCTCCAGGCCATGCTCGATACGCTGCATGAACCGCTCGATGAATTGGCCCGCGCAAGCGAAAACGAGGAAGAGCTTGATCCCCTGGGGTGCGTGCGCAAGTTGTTGGTACGGTTGTTCCAGCAGGTGGCCCTGGACCCGAAAACCCGGCGCATCAATGAGATTCTGTTCCATAAGTGCGAGTTCACCGATGAAATGTGCGATTTGCGCCAGCAGCGACGTGAAGTCAGCCTCGACTGCAACGTGCGTATCGCCTTGTCGTTGCGCAATGCAATGAAACGCGGCCAGTTGCCGGATGACCTCAATCCCGAAAGGGCGGCGGTTGCCATCCATGCCTATATCGACGGCATTCTTTACCAGTGGTTGCTGGCTCCAGACAGTTTCGCCCTGGCGAATGAAGCCGAACGCTGGGTGGACATCGGGCTGGATATGCTGCACCTGAGCCCTAGCCTGCGCAAATGAAACAAAATGCGTAATTGAATCGGTTTGTGTCAATACGGGCGCGTGAGAAAGGCTTTATAAACTGACGTCGGCCAAGGGTATATAAAATCGGTGGCGAATTTTGTAGGAAAATTGTTTCGCGGTTGTAAGCGCAGTGGCCCGGTGCGCTTACAAAGTGGAAATATGTGCCCCATCGGGTTGGCCTGACGGGGCAGTATCTTCAGCTAATTACGATTTCTACGGTAAAGCCGTAGGGTTCTCCCTCCGCCGCGTGCGTGATGCGAGTTGTGCAATTGACGGGCGTTGCGCCAATAGAGGTCACGTTATGGGTCCGTACCGGTGTCAGGGTGGGGGTGAAAACGCCAAAAGAAGTCTCCACGCGTAAGCCGAAATCGAAGCGGAATCCACATTGTTTGTCGCCAAACACAATGAAGTGTTGGAACATATCCTTGCTACGGCTGCGCAATGTCCTGACGTACGAGAAGTCGAATTTCAACGCCTGGATATCCCCGCGACGGATATTGAAGAAGTCATGATCAATGGCGTTCAGGCTGAGGTTGTTTTCGCGAAATTGAAAAGCCTGGTCGGTGTGGTTGAATATCTTGACCAGCAATCGGGTTTTATCCTGGCGAATCTTTTCTTGCTCCCAGGCTTGAATCTTCCGGTCGACCTCATCGTTCTTTTTGTTCTTTTCTATCAAGGCGTTAAGTGCCTCGGCGTACTCTGTCGTGTCGAGTGACTTGAATTGCTCGTACAAGACTGACAAGGGCAAAAAGCGGAACTGTGAAAGGAGTCTCTCGATAAGGTCGTTATTGGCCGGTGGCGTGCTGTCCGTCGCGTCATTCATTCTCAAATTCCTTTTTTCAATGTTGCCTTTCAATGGCAGGAGGGGAACGCCGTATGCGCTCACTGTTCCCGATAATGAGCGGCTTTGCCTTGATTACAAAGTTCTTATGTTTGACCGAATATTGGAAATTAAAAAAGCCCTGGCTCTTTCGAGGCAGGGCTTTTATAGAGGTGGAGATTAAAGTACAGGGTAATCGATATAACCCACCGGGCCTTTCCCGTAGAAGGTTTCCGGATGCGGCTCGTTCAATGGCGCGTCGGCTTTCAAGCGTGCCGGCAGGTCCGGGTTGGCAATGAATGGCACGCCAAACGCCACGGCGTCCGCCTTGCCTGCTGCCAGCCAGGCGTTGGCGCTTTCCTTGGTGAAGTGCTCGTTGGCAATGTACGGGCCGCCGAAGGCTTGCTTGAGTTGTGGGCCGATGCTGTCGTCGCCTTCTTTCTCGCGGGAGCAGATAAAGGCGATGCCACGCTTGCCCAGCTCGCGGGCGACATAGCTGAAGGTTTCCAGACGGTTCTCGTCGCCCATGTCATGGGAGTCGGCGCGCGGCGCCAGGTGTACGCCCACGCGGCCGGCGCCCCAGACTTCGATGGCCGCATCGGTGACTTCCAGCAGCAGGCGAGCGCGGTTTTCCAGGGAGCCGCCGTAGTGATCGGTGCGCTGGTTGGTGCTGCTTTGCAGGAACTGGTCGAGCAGGTAGCCGTTGGCACCATGGATTTCCACCCCGTCGAAACCGGCGGCCTTGGCGTTTTCGGCACCGACGCGGTAGGCATCGACGATGTCGGCGATTTCAGCGGTTTCCAGTGCTCGCGGTGTCGGGTAGTCAGCCAACGGGCGAACCAAGCTTACGTGGCCCTTGGGCTGGATGGCGCTCGGTGCCACTGGAAGTTCGCCGTCCAGGTAGGAAGGGTGGGAGATCCGGCCCACATGCCAGAGCTGCAGGAAGATCTTGCCGCCGGCGCCGTGGATGGCTTTGGTCACGTTGGCCCAGCCGCGTACCTGGTCGTTGGACCAGATGCCAGGGGTGTCCGGATAACCCACGCCCATTGGCGTGACCGACGTGGCTTCGCTGAGGATCAGGCCGGCGGAAGCGCGTTGCACGTAGTATTCGGCCATCAAGGCGTTGGGTACGCGGCCTGCGTCGGCGCGGCAGCGGGTAAGCGGGGCCATGATGATGCGGTTCTTCAGCTCGATGTCGCCGAGTTTGATGGGGTCGAAAATTGTTGCCATGAAATACAACCTCGCAAAGTGAAGGATCAGAAGTCAGTGAGTGGCAGGTGCCAGGTCGGCATGGCCGCCCTGACGGAAAGTGATCAGGGTCACCAGCAGCGCCAGCACGGCCAGCGCGCCGGCGGCGAGGGGCACGGTGGTCAGGCCCAGGCCATGGTCGATGACAGTGCCGCCGACCCAGGCGCCCAAGGCATTGCCAATATTGAAGGCGCCGATATTCAAGGTGGACACCAGGTTGGGCGCGTCTTTGCCGAAGGTCACCACGTTGACCTGCAGGGCCGGCACGGCGGCGAAGCAGGCGGTGGCCCACAGGAACAGCGTTATCTCGGTCGGGATCAGCGCCACGCTGGTCCAGCTCAGGACGGTGGACACGACGGCCATGGTCAGGAATACGCCCATCAGCGTGTTCGCCAGGCTCTTGTCCGCCAGCTTGCCGCCAATGATGTTGCCCAGGGTCAGGCCGAGGCCGATCAGTACCAGGGTCCAGGTCACGCCACGGGGCGACACGCCGGTCACTTCGCCGAGCAGCGGGGCGACGTAGGTGAACAGGGTGAATACCGAGGCGGAGAACAGCGCGGTCATGCTCAACGACAGCCACAAGCCGGCGCCCTTGAGCGCCACCAGCTCTGAACGCATGTCGAGTTTTTCCTCGTCGCGCTTGGCCGGCAGGAAGCGGATCAGGCCGATCAGGGCAATCACGCCAATGATCGTCACGGCCCAGAAGGTCGAGCGCCAGCCGGCTTGCTGGCCCAATGCAGTGCCCAGCGGTACGCCAAGCACATTGGCCAGGGTCAGGCCGGTGAACATCAGGGCCACGGCCGAGGCACGCTTGTTGGGCGCCACCAGGCCGGCGGCGACGACCGAGCCTATGCCAAAGAACGCACCGTGGCAGAGGGCGGTGACGACTCGGGCAAACATCAGCACGTTGTAGTCGCTGGCTACTGCGCAGAGCAGGTTGCCGACAATGAAAATCCCCATCAATGCCACCAACGCAGCCTTGCGCGGCAGTCGCGCGGTGGCCAGGGCCATGAACGGCGCACCGATGGCCACGCCCAGGGCGTAGCCGGTCACCAACCAGCCGGCGCCGGGAATCGATACGCCCAGGTCCGCCGCCACATCGGGCAACAGGCCCATGATGACGAATTCCGTCGTGCCGATGGCGAAGGCGCTAAGCGCCAGAATCAAGAGTGAAAGGGGCATTTCGAATCCTTGTCGGTTTAGAGCTCTTGGCTCATTTGCTTGAGGAACTGCTGGATCGCTTCCTCGTTGCGTTTGAAGAAGTGCCATTGGCCGACCTTCTGGCTGGTGATCAACCCGGCCCGTTGCAACACCGCCAGATGCGCCGAAACCGTGGACTGCGACAGGCCGCAGCGCTGGTCGATCTGGCCCGCGCAGATGCCGAATTCGTGGTTGTGCAACTGTTCGGGAAACTGGGCCTTGGGGTCCTTGAGCCAGTTGAGGATGTCTCGCCGTACTGGGTGTGCCAGGGCTTTTATTATTTCGTCGAGGTCGAGAGTCATTGGGGCAGCTCACATGAATAACGCTATATCGCGATGAGGCGAACCTTAAATCGTTGCTTCGCGATATACCAATATGTATTTGATCTGAAGATCTTTCAAATCGCTATATCGGGTTATAACGATATAGGCGTCGGGGTGCTAAGCTGCGGGCCATGAACTATCTCGCACACCTGCACCTCGGCGGCCCTGGCCGGGAACAACTGCTCGGCAGCCTTTATGGCGACTTCGTCAAAGGGCCGCTGCAGGGCCAATTCAACCCGCGGATCGAAGCGGCGATAGCCCTGCATCGACGCATCGACATGTACACCGATCGCCATCCGCTGGTGGATATCGCCTTGTCGCGTTTTTCCACGGTGCGGCGGCGTTATGCCGGGATCGTGCTGGATGTATTCTTCGACCATTGCCTGGCCCGGGATTGGACGCTGTACAGCGAAGGACCGCTGATGGACTTCACCTCCCGGGTCTATCAGGTCCTCGCTGCTGAACCGCAACTGCCGGGGCGGCTGGCGCAGATCGCACCTTATATGGCGGCGGACGACTGGCTGGGGTCGTATACGCAATTCGAGGTGCTGGGCCAGGTGCTGCGCGGCATTTCCCGGCGGCTATCGCGGCCGGAGGAACTGGCGGGGGCGATGTCAGAACTGGTCAGGCTCTATGAGCCGTTGAGCGAAGACTTTCGGTTGTTCTATCCGCAGTTGCAGGATTTTGCGCGGAATCAGGCCTCACCGCAGGACTAAATTGTGGGAGCGAGCTTGCTCGCGATGGCGGTGTATCAGCCAGCACATCTGCCGCATTCGGATCAAGCCGCAATCGCCGCGGGCCGAACCGGAATTGTCTGCTTCTCGGGCATTTCGCCGAACAATGCTTTGTGTACCGCTTGTTGCGCCTGGAAAGCCAGGGCCGCGCGTTCCTGGCCGTGGCAAGCAATCGGTTCCAAGAGATGGATTTCCACATCGCCACGATCATTGGCGAACAATCGCATCAGGTGCGACAGCAGATCGTCATCGCCAATGAACGGCGCCAGCAAATCGGGTTCGCCCTTGCGCAGGTAACGGATCGCCACCGGTTGCAAGGCCACGTCGGCATCGATGGCCGCCGACAACAGGCGGCCGTGGAAAGTGCGCAGCGTCCGGCCGTCGGTGGTGGTGCCTTCGGGGAACATGAGCAGCGGATAGGCCTGCTCCAGGTGACGGCTCATCTGCTTGCGAATCAACTGACTGTCGCCCGAACCACGACGGATGAACAGGCTGCCGGCCTTGGCTGCCAGCCATCCGGCGACCGGCCAGGTACGCACTTCGGCCTTGGACAGAAACGACAGGGGCGTGAGCATGCCCAGCAGTGGGATATCGGTCCAGGACACGTGGTTGCTGACCCACAGCATCGGCTGTTTCGGCAGTTGCCCATGGACGGTGACGCGAAAGGGCAGGGCGTTGGTCAGCCGCGCCATGAAGAAACGCGACCAGCACTGGCGGCGCACCATCGAATGAGCGAGTCCCAGGCGTTCCAGCAGCCCGAACACACTGGCCATGGCCAGGCCCAGGGTGACGACCAGCAATACTCGCGCGATTCGCGCGTACACCCGCAACCGGCTCATCAGACCGCCGCCTTGAAGTGACGGGCATAACGCGGGCAGAGCTCGTCGCGCTTGAGCAGGATAAACACGTCGGCCACCTGGAAGTCTTCATCCCAGCAGGGCTCGCCGCAGATTTTCGCGCCCAGGCGCATGTAGGCCTTGAGCAGCGGGGGCATTTCGGCGATGACGTTGGACGGGACGTCCAAGGCCGGCAACGGCTTTTTCGGCACCGCTTGCAGGTGTTCGGTGCACAGGTAGCGCTCGCGCAGGCGCTGCATGATTGCCTGGGCCTGGATGCCGCCGTCCTGCATCGGGATGCTTGCGCAACCCATCAAGTAGCTGTAGCCGCCTTGATTGAGGACTTCGGCCAACTCGCCCCAGAGCACCGCGATGGTACCGCCGTTGCGGTAGGCCGGGTCCACGCAGGTACGGCCTATTTCCAGAATCGGGCCTTGGAGATGAATCAGGCCGTGGAGGGCGAATTCTTCTTCGCTGTAGAACCGGCCCAGGCTGCTGGCGGCCTGATGGTCGAGCAGGCGAGTGGTGGCCACGAGGCGCCCAGTGTTCAGGTCGCGTACGCCAATGTGAGCGCAGTGAACATCATAGTCATCCATGTCCAGACCCATCTCCGCGCCCTTGAGCTTGGCGTTGAATTCGCCGCTGAAGACGTTGAAGCGCAGGGCCTGTGCTTCTTGCAAGGCCTGGGCGCCGATCAGGCGTTCGGCTTGCAGGCGGCGTTCATTGCCGGTGTCGCTGATGCGGGCGATCTGGGTCATAGCGAATCTCCGTGCGGGCTGTTCAGTTGCAGCCTGTCGACTTTCTTTATGCAGCCATGTTGTGCAAAGTCAGGCTATGTAGCCCCGGTGTCATCGCCATGAAGCTTTGGTGATGCTTATATGACAGCCCACAAGGAGGCCCAGATGCCTTGGCAAACCCTGATCGAACGCGGCGAGCGGCTGCCCGCCTGTGCGGATCTGGCCGAAGGTTATGCCGCGTTGCTGCATCGCCTGGGGTCGGTGACGCCGTTCGAGTTGGCCGTGGTCGGCGGTCGGTCGATGGCCACGCCCGGGTTGGCGTTTCTGGTGGGTTACCAAGCGGCGTTGCGGGCGCTTTGGCCGAGCGCGCCCCAAAGCCTCGGTGCGTTGTGCGCCACCGAGCAGCGCAGCTTGCGCCCGGCGGACATGCAGACCCGACTCGCCGACTTGCGGCTGAGCGGGCGCAAGGATTTTGTCACCGCGGGCGATGCCGCCGAGTGGTTGCTGGTCGCGGCCCGAAGCGAGGCTCCCGACGAGGCGCCGCGATTGAACCTGGCGGTGGTGCATGCGGGCGAACCGGGCGTGACGCTGGAAAAGTTGCCGACGTTGCCGTTCATGCCGGATATCAGCCATGGGCGGATGTTGCTGGACGGTGCGCTGTGCCAATTGCTCCCCGGCGACGGCTGGGACGTCTACGTCAAACCGTTTCGCACCTTGGAAGATGTCTACGTGCTCAGTGCAATGACCGCCTGGTTGTACGGCTTAGGGCAAGAATGCGGCTGGCCCCGGCCGTTGCAACTGCGTCTGTTGGCGTTGCTCGCCGGTTGCGCGCAGACGAGTCGCCACAACCCTTCGAGTGCTGTCGCGCATGTGTTGCTGGGTGGGCTGTTCGCCCAATTCAAAGGGCTCGATGCTGAGTTGGACGATGCCTTGGCCGATGGGCCGGCGGCGTGGCGTGAGATGTGGGGGCGTGACAAGGCGGTGATGGACATCGCGGCGGGGGCGCGGGCCAAGCGGTTGGACAAGGCGTTGGGGTCTTCGTCGATTTGAAGGGCCTCATCGCGAGCAAGCTCGCTCCTTCGGGGCTTGCGTCGCGCATAAGGTCCGCTGTGGGAGCGAGCTTGCTCGCGATGGCGTCCTTTCGAACACCAAAACTCAAACTGTCATCAAGTCTGAATAGGCTCTGCAAGTTCACCTCTGCGAGCCCCGCGCATGCCCAAAGGCTGGTTGTTGCTTTCGCTCCTGCTGCTGACCCTGACGGCCCGCGCCGAAGTCTGGCCTGGCGAACAATGGCCGACCGGCCAGGCCTCGAGTGGGCCGGCCATCGAAGCCTTGGCGCATTACGCTTTTGCACCCAGGGACGACGCCACCCGCCAAGGCATCCGCACCGACGCGCTGGTGGTTATCCAGGACGGTCGACTGGTCTACGAACGCTACGCCGGACCGACTGACGCACAGACCCCGCACCTGACCTGGTCCATCAGTAAAAGCCTGCTGGCGACGGTGTTCGGCGTCGCCTACGGTGAAAAACGCTTTGCCCTGGATGATCCAGCCGCCCAGTACTACCCGCCGCTCAAGCGACATCCGGACATGACCCTGGCCGATCTTTTTCATTGGGCGTCTGGCCTGGACTGGCAAGAAGACTATGAATACGCGCCACTCAATTCCTCGATCGTGGCGATGCTCTATACCCGTGGGCGCCACGACATGGCCGCGTTCACCGCCAGGCACGACAGCTTCAGCCCACCCGGGCAGGTGTTCCGTTATTCCAGCGGCGACAGCAATCTGCTGGCGGCAGCCCTGAAAAATATCGTCGGCCCGGCGCGTTATGCCGATTACCCCTGGACAGCCTTGTTCGAGCCGCTGGGCATCCGCCATGCGACCTGGGAAACCGACGCCAGCGGCACGTTTGTCGGTTCGTCCTATGCCTATCTCACCGCCCGGGACCTGGCGCGTGTCGGCCTGCTGATGCAACGCGATGGCCGTTGGGGCGATCGGCAATTGATTCCCAAGGATTGGATTGCCTTCAACCGCGAGCCTTTCGCTCGGTTTCAGGCGGGCCAGGACGAAGCCGTGCCTGGCGGACACTGGTGGCTCAATCGCGGCGCCGACCCGTCGATCCGACCGTGGCCCGACGCGCCGCCGGATACGTTCGCCGCCCTGGGCCATTGGGGCCAGGCGCTGTATGTCATCCCCAGCGCCAGGCTGGTGATCGTGCGCTACGGCGATGACCGCGACGGCACCTATCGCCACAACGAGCTGCTCAAGCGTGCCATGGCGGCCTTCGCCGGGACGGTGCAACCATGAAGCGCAGGATAGTGCTCATTCTTTTGTCGATGTTGCTTGTTGGCCTGTTCGGTTGGGGCTGGCAGGAGCGGGTGGCCTTGCGGGCGTTCCCCGACATCATCAGCGCCTATACCGCGAAGGAATACTGCTCGTGCCGCTATGTGATGCGGCAACCTGCCGACTATTGCCGCGGCTATGTGAAGCAGTCGGTGCCGATCAGCGATTTCCTCGAGACCGTCGAAGCAAAACGCATCACAGTCAGCGGCTTGGGGCGTAGCCACAGTGCGCGGTGGATGGGGGAGCGGGAAGGCTGTCGGTTAGAACCCTGAATGCTGTTTCAGCGATGCCTTTTGTGGCGAGGGGGCTTGCTCCCGCTCGAGTGCGCAGCGCTCGCAAATCCTTCAGTCAATCGCGACTTGGGGCTGCTTCACAGCCCAGCGGGAGCAAGCTCCCTCGCCACTGGGTTATGTTGGCAGCAGCGATGTTGTGAAACAGACAGTTTGCAAGCGCCCTCGGCCCGGTTAAGGTTCGCCACAGGTTTATCTGCCCCCCGAGTCTGTATGTTCAAGCGGTTATTTTCTCGCGCTGTCACCACCTTGCTCCTGGCCTGCGCCACGCTGCCGGCCCAGGCCGACTGGTACCTGGATGGTGAGTCATCGCGACTGTCCTTTATCAGCAGCAAAAACGGCAATGTCTCCGAAGTCCAGCGTTTCCTGGTGCTTCATGGGCAGGTCCAGCCCAAGGGCCAGGCACGGTTGGAGGTCGAACTCGAATCCATCAACAGCGGTATCCCCCTGCGGGACGAGCGCATGCGCGCCGAGTTGTTCGATATCAAGCAATTCGCCGAAGCCACCATCACCGCGCAGCTCGACCTGATGCCGATCCAGGACCTGGCCAACGGCGCGCAACTGGAACTGCGCCTGCCGGTGACCGTGGACCTGCATGGCAAGCAGCATGAGTACAACGTCCAACTGCTGGCGACTCGCCTGGATGAGCGGCGTTTTCAGGTCGTGACCCTGGAACCGGTGGTGCTCAACGCGGCGGATTTCGACCTGGCGCCGGGGTTGGAGAAGCTGCGCGACCTGGCCGGATTGTCGACCATCAGCCTGTCGGTGCCGGTGAGTGCGGTGCTGATTTTCACGGCGCGCTGACATGAGCGGCCCGGTCTTTCCCTGGCGTGAAGGCAATCGCTTCGAGCTGTTGATCGACGGCCCGCAATTTTTCCCGCGCATGCTGGTGGAAATCGCCCGCGCCCAGGAACAGGTCGAACTGGAGTTGTACCTGGTGGAAGCGGGCGCTTGCGCCGAGGCGATGGTCCAGGCCCTTGTCCAGGCGGCCGAGCGCGGGGTGCGCGTGCGCTGTCTGTTCGATGACTATGGCAGCCTGGCGTTTACCTTGGGCCTGCGCAATCGCCTCATCCAGGCGGGCGTGGAGCTGCGGTTCTACAATCGCCTGAGTTGGCGGCGTTGGGTGCGCAATCTCTACCGCGATCACCGCAAGTTGCTGTTGGTCGACCAACGCTTGGCGGTGGTGGGCGGTACCGGGGTCACCGACGAATTCTGGAACCCTTCGGACGACCGAAGCGATTGGCACGAAGTGATGGTGGAAATCGTCGGCCCGCTGGTGCTGGACTGGCAGTTGCTGTTCGATCGCCAATGGCTTGCCAACCGCCATCGACGGGCCTGGAAACCGGCGTCCAATTTCGGCCTGCCCCGTCTGCCTCGCGTCCCGCCGGTGGGCGAAGGCATGGGCCGGGTCGCCTATGCCGACGCCCGCCAGCACCGCGACATCCTGCAGTCGCTATCCCGGGCATTGAACAGCGGCCAGAAACGCATCTGGATGGCCACGCCATACTTTTTGCCGACCTGGAACGTGCGCCGCTCCTTGCGCAAGGCCGCGGCGCGAGGCATCGACGTGCGGCTGCTGCTGACGGGCCCGCGCACGGATCATCCATCGGTGCGATACGCAGGCCATCGCTATTACCCACGGTTGCTCAAGGCAGGGGTGAAAATCTACGAATACCAGCCCTGCTTCCTGCACTTGAAAATGGTGCTGGTGGACGATTGGGTCAGCATTGGCTCATGCAATTTCGATCATTGGAACCTGCGCTTCAACCTCGAAGCCAACCTGGAAGCACTGGACTCTGGGCTGAGCAAGGCCGTGGCCGCCAGTTTTGAACGGGACTTCGAGCAGAGCCTGCAAGTGAGCCTCGACACCTGGCAGCGCCGGCCATTGTGGAAGCGCTTCAAGCAAAGGGTGTGGGGGTTGGTGGATCGGGTGGTGGTGAATCTGCTGGATCGGCGGGGCTAACCATCCACCGTAAAACCAATGTGGGAGCGAGCTTGCTCGCGATGGCGGCCTGACAGTCGATGATGCGGTGACTGATGGGGCCTCATCGCGAGCAAGCTCGCTCCCACAAAGGTATTGCAGTGTCGTTGGATCAGAGCAACTCAAAACTCTGCTGCTTCACGTCCTGGGAATCCAGGCCGATCTGCACGTTGAACTTGCCTGGCTCTGCCGCGTACTTGAGCTGCGCGTTGAAGAACTTCAGGTCGTCTTCGGTGATGTCGAAGTGGATGACCTTCTTCTCGCCGGCCTTGAGCATGACCTTGCGGAAGTTTTTCAGCTCCTTCACCGGACGGATGATCGAGCCGGTAACGTCCTGGATGTACAGCTGCACCACGGTTTCGCCGTCACGATCGCCGGTGTTTTCCAGAGTGATGCTGGCGTCGAGCTTGCCGGTCTTGTTCAGCGTGGTGGACGACAGGGCCATGTCCGACAGGCTGAACGTCGTGTAGCTCAGCCCATAGCCGAACGGGTAGAGCGGGCCGGTGGTGTCGTCGAAGTACTGCGAGGTGTAGTTGCCTGGCTTGCCCGGCGTGAACGGCCGACCAATGCTCAGGTGGTTGTAGTAGGTCGGAATCTGCCCGACCGAGCGTGGGAACGTGATCGGCAGCTTGCCCGACGGGTTGTAGTCGCCGAACAGCACGTCCGCGATGGCGTTGCCGCCTTCGGTACCGCTGAACCAGGTTTCCAGGATCGCATCGGCCTGCTGTTTTTCTTCCAGCAACGACAGCGGGCGGCCATTCATCAACACCAGCACCAACGGCTTGCCGGTGGCCTTCAGGGCCTTGATCAGCTCGCGCTGGCTGGCGGGGATGTTCAGTTCGGTACGGCTCGACGATTCATGGGACATGCCACGGGACTCGCCCACGGCGGCGACGACTACGTCCGCTTCTTTCGCGGCTTTCACCGCTTCATCGATCAGCACTTGGGCCGGACGCGGATCGTCCACCACTTCCGGGGCATCGAAGTTTAGGAAGTTCAGGTAGTCGAGCACCTTCTTGTCGCCCGTGATGTTGGCGCCACGGGCATAGATCAGCTTCGACTCACCGCCCAATGCGCGGGCCATGCCGTCATACACCGTGACCGACAACGCCGGGCGCCCGGCGGCGGCCCAACTGCCCATCATGTCGATCGGCGCCTTGGCCAGCGGGCCGACCAGGGCGATCTTCGCGGTTTTCTTCAAGGGCAGGGTCTGGTTGCGGTTTTCCAGCAGCACCAGGCTGCGGCGCGCCACGTCACGGGCATCGGCGCGGTGCATGCGGTTGTCGGCATAGACATCGGCCGGGTCGTCCTCGGCCTTGCCGATACGCAGGTACGGATCCTTGAACAAGCCCATGTCGTACTTGGCGGCCAGCACTTCACGCACCGCGTTGTCGAGGTCGCTCTGCTCGATCTCGCCCGCCTTGAGCAGCCCTGGCAGCTCCTTGCCATAGAGCGAGTCGTTCATGCTCATGTCGATGCCGGCCTTGATCGCTAGCCTGGCCGCTTCGCGACCGTCCCGAGCGACGCCATGCTTGATCAGCTCGAAAATCGCGCCATGGTCACTGACGGCCAGGCCCTTGAAGCCCCATTCCTTGCGCAGCAGGTCGTGCATCAGCCATGTGTTCGCGGTGGCCGGTACGCCGTTGATGGAATTCAGCGCGACCATCACCCCGCCCGCGCCGGCGTCGATGGCGGCGCGATAGGGCGGCAGGTAGTCCTGGTACATTTTCACCGGGCTCATGTCCACGGTGTTGTAGTCCCGGCCGCCTTCCACGGCGCCGTACAGGGCGAAGTGCTTGACGCTGGCCATGATGCTGTCGGCGGCGTTGGCGCCGGTGCCCTGGAACGCCTTGACCATCACCCCGGCAATGCGCGACACCAGATAAGTGTCTTCGCCGAAGCCTTCGGAGGTCCGGCCCCAGCGTGGATCGCGGGAGATATCGACCATGGGCGCGAAGGTGATGTCGATGCTGTCGGCCGCTGCTTCCTTGGCCGCGATGCGGCCGGAGCGGTAGATGGCGTCCATGTCCCAGCTCGAGGCCAGGGCCAGGGGAATCGGGAAAATGGTGCGATGGCCATGAATCACGTCATAGGCGAAGAACATCGGGATCTTCAGCCGGCTGCGCATGGCCGCGTCCTGCATCGGACGGTTCTCATCGCGGGTAATGGAGTTGAATGTGCCTCCGATGTTGCCGGCGGCGATTTCCTTGCGGATCATCTCCCGGGGCATCTCCGGGCCGATGCTGATCAGGCGCAGCTGGCCGATCTTTTCCTCGAGGGTCATTTGCTTCATCAGGCTGCTGATGAAAGCGTCCTTGTTCTCTATGGGGGCTGGCAGGTTGTCGGCTAATACGGATTGACTGGCCAGACTGACAAACAGGCCCAGCAAACACAGCTTCTTCATGAATAGTTTTCTCGCAAGCCTAAAGGGCGGTGATCAGGACACGCCGGTCAGCCTAAATGTGAGGAACGGCTATTGTTGTTCGGGTGTTATCCAGTTAAATGCAGCACACTTTCGAACCTGTGCCGATGAACTTAGTTTCGCACTGCGCATCTTTTAGCCCATAGACCCGATTCGATCCAGTGCGGCGGCGATTATGCCCCAGACGCCGGTAAGATAGGTGGCGGTGTTTTCTTAATGCAATACAAGGGAGAGCTTCACCCGATGATTCGACGACTGAACCACCGCAGCGCGCTGCAAATGCTGGCCCTGATGCTGTTCACCACGCTGCTGGCCGGTTGCGGCATCAACAACATCCCGACCCTGGACGAGCAGGCAAAGGCGGCCTGGGGCCAGGTGCAGAACCAATACCAGCGCCGCGCCGACCTGATTCCCAACCTGGTGGAGACCGTCAAGGGTTATGCCCAGCATGAGCAGGAAACCTTGACGGCGGTGATCGAAGCCCGGGCCAAGGCCACGTCCATTCAGGTCGATGCCAGCACCCTGGACAACCCGGAAAAACTCAAGCAGTTCCAGCAGGCCCAGGACCAGTTGAGTGGCGCATTGAGCCGCCTGATGATGGTATCCGAGCGCTACCCGGACCTGAAGGCCAACCAGAACTTCCTGGCCTTGCAATCGCAACTCGAAGGCACCGAGAACCGCATCGCCGTGGCGCGTCGTGATTTCATCCTGGCCGTGCAGAAATACAACACAGAGATTCGTACCTTCCCGGGTCGCCTGTGGCACAGCGTGATGTACAGCGATCTGCCAGTTCGCGATACTTTCGAGGCCACCAGCCCGAATGCCGAAAAAGCGCCTGAAGTGAAGTTCTGATGGAGCAGCCTCAAGTTCTGAGCGGCAAGCTGCAAGCTCAGGTAACGCGTACGGCTTTCGGCTTGAGGCTTGCTGCTCGAAGCTTGAAGCTGTTCGTGCTGTTGCTCTGGGCTTTTGCAGCCACGGCCCAGGCAGAATTGAGCTTCCCGGCGCTGACCGGGCGGGTGGTGGACACCGCCCAGTTGCTCGACCCATCGGTGCGCACGCAACTCGATGCGCAACTCAAGGCCCATGAACAGGCCACCGGCGAGCAGGTGGTTGTCGTTACGCTGGCGAACCTTCAAGGCGCCAGCATCGAAGACTTCGGTTATCAATTGGGGCGCCATTGGGGCATCGGGCAAAAGGATAAAAACAACGGCGCGCTGCTGATCGTCGCCCGCGATGACCGTAAACTGCGCATCGAAGTGGGTTACGGGCTGGAAGATCGCCTGACCGACGCCCAGAGTTCGGTGATCATCAACCAGGTGATCACCCCGGCGTTCAAGACGGGCAACTTCAACAAGGGCATCAGTGACGGTGTGGCGGCGATGCTCGTGGTGTTGGGTGGCAACCCCCTCGATGAACCGGCTGCGGCATACAGCGCGGGCAGTGCGGACGAGGGCGATTTCGTCGAGCGCCACCCAGGCTTGTTCATCTTCCTCGCGATGCTTTTCATCCTGACGATTTTCGTTTGCCAAGTGCTCGGTATCCTGCCCAGCGGAGGGGGCTCCGGCGCAAGTTATAGAGGCGGAGGAGGCGGCTTCGGCGGCGGTGGTGGCGGTGGCTTCAGCGGTGGTGGCGGCAGTTTCGGCGGCGGCGGTTCGTCCGGCGGCTGGTGAGAATAACAATGAGCGGGCATTTTCAAACATGGCATTACTGACTGAACACGAACAGCGCAAAGTGGCCGAGGCGATCGCTCGGGTCGAGCGCGACACCGACGCCGAACTGGTCACGGTGCTCGCCGCCCGCGCCGATGACTACGCCTATATCCCCTTGCTCTGGGCCAGCCTGCTGGCGCTGGTGGTGCCGGGCATCCTGCATTACGTGACGGGATGGCTGAGCGTGCATAGCCTGTTGTGGGTGCAATGGGGTGGTTTCATCGTGCTGTGCCTGATGTTTCGCATTCCTGCCGTCACCACGCACCTCATTCCTCGCTCGGTACGCCACTGGCGGGCTTCCAACCTGGCGCGCCGGCAATTCCTCGAACAGAACCTGCATCACACCGTAGGCAGCACCGGCATGCTCATTTTCGTCTGCGAGGCCGAGCGGTATGTGGAAATCCTGGTGGACGAGGGTATTTCCAAGCGACTCGACAACAGCCATTGGGATGCCATTGTCGGTACGTTCACCCAGCAGGTTCGCCAGGGCCAGACGTTGCAAGGTTTTGTGGCGTGCATCGAGGCTTGCGGCGAATTGCTCAAGGAGCACGTGCCGGTGACCCATGCGCGTAATGAGCTGCCGAATCGGTTGGTGGTGTTGGGCTGATTGGCTGCCGGCCACCATGGCGAAGGCGCCTTGTGGGGAGGGAGCTTGCTGCCGCTGGACCGCGAAGCGGTCCCCATCGATTCCAGGGTCAGGCAACGGGCTCGCACATCGACGACTGCTTCGCAGCCGAGCGGGAGCAAGCTCCCTCGCCACAAAAGCGCGCTGCCACCTAGATTGCGCTGCGCATTTCGCACCGTTGGGGAAATTCCCCGTGCCCCCGCATCCGATCCCCCCTAAAATACCCGTCATTCCCGATCCGCCCGCCCCGAGGCCGCTTTTCCATGTCCGTCACCGCAACTCCCACCCGTCCCGGGCCGGATCACCACGCACAGTTCATCGAGCTTTTGCAAACCAGTCTCGAACAAAACGCGTTCATCAAGCTGGTGCTGGCCAAGTACGTCGGTGACGAAAGCGATCTGCAGCGGCTGATCGTCAAGCAACTGACCGTCAAGGACCAGCCGTGCCTGTCCTTTGTCTATCGCTACAAGACCCGCGACATCACCAAGAATTTTTCGCTGGCCGAAGGCGTGGATGCCATCGCCACGCTGTTGCCGACTTCGTTCAAGAATGCTCACTTGTTGGCGATTACCGACGAGGCGCAGTTGGAATACAGCAAGAAAGGCAAGAGCTCGCTGTTCAAGAGCAAGCCGCAGCAACTGCGGGAAGTACCGTCCGCCGGGCACAACCGCGAGAAAAACCGCTTCCTCGACCTGAATCGGCCCTTTTTGGCCGACCTGGGGGTGACCAACCATAAGCACGAATTGATCCCGGCCATGTCGCGCAAGTGGAAGCAGATCAACAAGTTCATCGAAGTGTTCAGCCACGCGCTGACATCTTCGCCATTGGCCTTGGACAAGCCGGTGCGAGTCTCGGATTTCGGCTCGGGCAAGGGCTACCTGACCTTCGCCATCCATGATTACTTGCGCAACACCTTGCAGGCCGAAGGCGTGGTGACGGGTGTCGAGCTGCGCGAAGACATGGTCAAGCTGTGCAATGAAGCCGCGGCACGACTGGAGCATCCGGGCCTGAGTTTCCAGCACGGTGACGTGCGCACCGTGGCGCCGAGCGCGGTGGATGTGATGATCGCCTTGCACGCCTGCGACATCGCCACCGATTACGCTATCCACATGGGCATCCGCTCGGGCGCCTCGATCATCATGTGCTCACCGTGCTGCCACAAGCAGATCCGCCTGCAAATCCAGAGCCCGGCGCTGCTCAAGCCGATGTTGCAATATGGCCTGCACCTGGGCCAGCAGGCGGAAATGGTCACCGACAGTTTGCGGGCGTTGTTCCTCGAAGCCTGCGGCTATGAGACCAAGGTGTTCGAGTTCATTTCCCTGGACCACACCAACAAGAACAAGATGATCCTGGCGGTCAAACGCCCCGAACCGGTGGAGCCTACCGAACTGCTGGCCAGGATCGACGAACTCAAGGCGTTCTACCACATTACCGAGCACTGCCTCGAAACGCTGCTGCGGGCGGATGGTTACCTGGCCTGACAAACCGATCTGAACCCTGTGGGAGCGAGCCTGCTCGCGAAGAACGATAACGCGGAATATCTGACAAACCGCGCTGCCTGATTCGCGAGCCTGCTCGCTCCCACCCATCAAGTGGTGCAGTCTGTCAGTTAATGGCGGGCTGTCGTTACAGCGGTCTACCTTTAATGCGTCCACTCTCACGCATTCCAAAGGAGCCCATTCCATGGCCGCCAAGAAAATCCTCATGCTGGTCGGCGATTACGTCGAAGATTACGAAGTCATGGTGCCGTTTCAGGCCCTGCAGATGATCGGCCACACCGTCCATGCCGTGTGCCCGGATAAAACGACCGGGCAGTCTGTCCGCACGGCGATTCATGACTTCGAGGGCGACCAGACCTACAGCGAAAAACCGGGACATCTGTTCGCCCTCAACCATGACTTCGCCAGCGTCGAGGCGGCCGACTACGATGCGTTGCTGGTGCCAGGCGGTCGCGCTCCGGAATACTTGCGGCTGAATGAAAAAGTCTTGCAACTGGTGCGCGATTTTGACTTGGCGGGCAAGCCGATCGCGGCGGTGTGCCACGGGGCGCAATTGCTGGCGGCGGCGGGCATCCTGGAGGGGCGCGAGTGCAGCGCCTATCCGGCCTGTGCCCCGGAAGTGCGCTTGGCCGGCGGGACGTTCATCGACATCCCGGTGACCGAAGGCCATGTCCAGGGCAACCTCGCCACGGCACCGGCCTGGCCGGCGCACCCGAGCTGGCTGGCGGGGTTCCTGACGTTGCTCGGTACGGCGATTACCCTATAGGGCGCCGGGCCAATCGGAGCGGTCTAGACCTCCACCGGCACCGACAGCTTCGGATCGCCCAGTGGATGGCTCTTGGCATCGAAGAAACGCAGCTCTGTGTCCAAACCCTGGAACAGCTTGGCGTAATGCCGTTTCTGGTGCTGGATGAACGCCTGGCTGCGTGGGTAGATCGAGATGGCGACGGTCTTCGGCGCGGCTTGGCGCAAGGCATCGACAATGTGGCTGTCCTGCTCGCCCAGGGCGTGGCCGAACAGGCACAGATTGTCGTGGTGGTGCAGCAGTTGGTCGTAGCAGAACGACAGATAGTCGCTGCTGCGAATCGTTTTGAGTTTGTCCTGGCTCGGCCCTTCGCTGACCAACAACGGCACATCGTCGAGGGTCTTGATGGTGTTGTTGATGGCGAAGCTGCCCAGCAGCGTGCCTTCGGTGGAGGTGAGCTTGCGTGCCGTGCCGTCCTGGTTGCGCACCAGGTGCAGGCCACCGTGCAGGTACAAGAGACGGGGTTTGTCGAGGTGGGCCTGGCTCAGGTCAAAGCTGTGGTCGGCCCCCAGGAACAGATCGGTGAGGGTTTCGGGCGCTTGTTGGATCGCCCAATAGCTCAGCAGATCGTAGTTGGTGGTAAACACCGTACGGTAGCTACCCAGTTCCTGATTGAGGTTCTCCAGGGTCGACGGTTGTACCAACCGCCAAGGAATATGCACCGCATGTACGGTGTTGATCAGCGCTTCCTTGATCGCGTAATAACGATTGCGCGGCGCCGCGGAGCTGACGGCCAAGGCCTTGTTGACCCGACTGGTGGTTTTCAGCGCCCCCAGCACTTGTTCGAAACTGCGTGTCTGCAGCGCGTCGAACACGCTCAGTTCCGACGCGCTCAAGGGTTTTTCCTCGACGGTGCGGGCGTTCTCGAACAACGAGTCATAGCCGAAATCATCCCACACGGCGCGGCTGGCGCCATTGCCCACCAACAAGCCGCTGAAGGCGATGTCGGCGCGCAAGGTCTCCCAATCTTCGAGCCGGGCGTCGTATTCCTGGAAATCGGTCATCGCGAAAATCATCTCAAAACGTGGCTAAGGCAGGGCGTGACTTTATCACGACCCAGTCTTGAGCCAGATCGAGATGCGTTTTGAACAGTCGATTTCCTGTGTTTTTACCGACCCGGTCCATTTGGCGTGAACCTGGCGCACAGCGTCGCCGCCGTCGCCAATAACATGCATAAAACCGCGAGTGGCCACGCCTGTTGGCTTAGCAAGAGGCTGGCAATCGCGCCGATCATAGACGCCATCAGCTGGTGCAGGAAACCGCTCAACGCCATGGCGTAAGCACCGGCGATCGGCGAGCCTTCGTTTGCCAGCGACAGGCTGATTGGATAATTCAACGACTGGCCGAACACCGCGAAGCAGTATGGCAACCAGAACAAAAGCGCGACGCTGCTCAGTGAAACGCTTCCTGCCAGCATGGTCGCGCTGCCACCCAGGACCAGGGCAATGCCCCAACCCATCAGCCGGCGCTGGCCCGTGCGCAGCACAAAGGCATTGACCGCGAGCGCGCCCAGCAAGTACGCGCCGCTGATCGGCCAGCCCAACAGCCCATACTCGATGGCAGACCAGTGAAAGCCCTGTTGCAGGATCAGCGGCGCGGCGGTGTTGAAGGCGATGATCACGCCATAACCCAACCCGCCCGCCAACGCAGGCAACAGAAAACCACGATGCTGGAGTATCCGTACGTAGATCCCCCAAGCCGACTGTCCATTGCTGTTTTCGGCAAGTACCGGGAACGCCGCCGTGGACACCGCGGCGGCCATGACCAGGCTGGCCGCGCCCAATCCGAGAAAAATCGCCTCCCATCCAAACGCAGCCTGGATCAGTGAGCCGAGGTACTGGCCGATGCCGAGGGCAACCACGAAGGCGATCGATATCCAGGACAAGGCCTTGGCCAGCTGGTCGCCGCTGAAGCTGTCACGGATCAGCACCCTCGCCATCACCGAAATACCGCTGGCGCCGACGCCCTGGACCAACCTGAACGCCAGGAACGTTTCTATCGTCGTACCCAACGGCAGCGCCAGGTTTGCGAGGCCGTACAGCGTCAATGCCGCCAACAGCACCGGTTTGCGTCCAAGACGCTGGCTCAGGCTGCCCCACATCAGCATCGGCAAGGCCATGCCGACCAGGTACACCGACAACCCCCACGACACTCGGGATGCATCGGCGCTCAGAGCCTGGGCGATATCCGGCAGGGCTGGCAGATAGATGCTCATGCCCAGCTGTGCCAGGAAGACCGTGGTGCAGGTGACGATCAGTGTTGTACGGTTTTTCATCAAGGGCTCGTTTCAAGGACGGATATCACGGCCGTGGGCCACCAAAAGACTGGTCAGCTGTTCGCAGAACAAACGAATCACGTCCGGCTCCATGTCGGCGCGCAGGGTGATGCGGATCGCGGCCTTGTCTTGCGGCACCACGGGGAAAAAGACCGCTGAAGTGAAATACCCCAGGTCGGCCAACTCCACCGCCAGGCGGGTAGCCAGGGCTGCCTCACCGCAGCGCACCAGGCGGATTGCCATGGGGCTTGCATACTGTTCGGTGCGGATGAGGCTGTCGAAAAAACGGATATTAGCCTGCAAACGTTCTTGCAAGGCGTGGAATTCTCGACTGCGATGCAAGCGGATCGAGGCCATGCCGGCGCCGATAGCCGCCGAATTGAGGCTCTGCGACCAGTTGGCGGGGCCGCCGTAACGCTGCACCAGCGTCTTGTGCCGCTCGCTGCCGAACATGGCCAGCCCGCCACTGGCCCCGAAGGACTTGGCCAGCGAGGCGACGATCAGGGTTCGCTCATCCAAGGCGTGGATCCGTGAGCGTACCCGACCGATGCCGCAGGGCCCCACGGTAGACACGGCATGGGAATCGTCCAAATAAAGGAACAGACCATAGCGCTGTTTGAGGTACAACAAACTGTCCAGGTCCGCCATGCCGCCCATGCTGTAGGCACCGTCCGTCACGTAGGCCACGTTGCCCTGGCGTTTGCAGACGTCCTCAAGAAAATCCATGTCGTTGTGTGGGCAGGTGAGGACCTGGGTTTCATCCGCACAAGCGGCCTTGATATGGTTCATCGAGTAGTGGGCGTGCTTGTCGAACACCATCACCGGCGGGCGGTTTTTCGTCAGCGCGCCGCTGGCCAGCAGCGGCAGGATTCCCGCACTCGCCGCACTGCAGGACAACGCACTGAGGCAGCTGGCGCCGAACAACTCCGACAGCTGGGTTTCGTATTGGTCCAGGATTGCCAGCCGGCTGCGGTTTCTGGAATTGGCGACACGCAGTGTTCCTGTTTCCCACAGCGTGGTCATGGCGCCATCCAGCAAGGCGGGGTGGTAATCCAGGCCCAGGTACGACGTGGTGCAAAAGTGATGCAAGGTGCGACCATATTGGTCGATGAGCACGTTGGGAGACTGGACCTCGACGTTCAGTCCAGCGATCTTTCCGTTTTCGGCGTTCTGCCAGTCCCGGTCCGCCAGGGAAATGATTTTGCGATAGTTACTGAAGTGCTGAGTGGGCTGCGCAATCTGGTTCATGGCGTGAATACATTCCTTGGTTAGCGTTGCTGTCCGTGGGGCTTGTGTGTCCAGACTTTACAGACCGATGGGCGGGGCTTTGAATCGGCTGATTCCGGCGTGTTTGAGTGTTACCGGAGACTTCTGCGTAGGACCCTGCCTAGGACCTTGGCCGGGAAATCCATTTGCCATGTCGGAGCAGCTTCCTCGCCTCTGAGCCCGGGGCGTTTGCTATCCTCAGGCGTCTGGGCACCCCGCGTGTCGATACCCTGCGCTATCCTCATCGGTACCGTGGGGGGCGCGTCGGCTTTGCATGCTCCGTCGGCGTCATGAACGGGGGCGACCCGGTTCGCCCATTGCTTGATTACCCGGATGGCTTGCGCGTCATGGACACCCGAAACTCCACGCCGTTGGCCAGTTACCTCGACCTGCTGCTCGATGCCGTCTGCGCCGTCGATGTCCAGGGACGCTTCGTATTCGTCAGCGCCGCCTGCGAGCGTATTTTCGGCTATACCCCCCAGGAACTGATCGGTCGGTCGATGATCGAGCTGGTTCATCCCGCCGATCGCCAACGGACCCTCGAGGCGGCGCGGGAGATCATGGGGGGCGAGCCCAAGCTCAATTTCGAAAACCGCTATCTGCGCAAGGACGGTGGCGTGGTGCACATCTTGTGGTCGGCGCGCTGGTCGGAGGCTGACCAGCTTCGGATCGCCGTGGCTCGCGACATCACCGAGCGCAAGCAGGCGGAATCCAGGCAGGCCGCGTTATATGCAATTTCCGAGGCGGCCCATGCCGCCGCCGACTTGCTGGCATTATTCAAGCGTATCCACCTCATCATTGGCGAGTGGTTGCCGGCGCTGAATTTCTCGGTGGCGTTGTATGACGAGCAGTGCGCACAGCTCAACTTTGCCTATCACGTCGACGATCGAGAACGACAGCCCGAGCTGCCTGGCACGGCTATCGGGCGCTTGTGCGCCGAAGTGGTACGCAGCGGCCAGCCGATCCTGCTCACGCCCGGTTGCAGCTCGTCGCCCGTGGAATTCTGCGACCTCGTGGCGAAGCCTGATGCGCCTTGCTGGCTGGGTGTACCGCTGAATTCGCAAGGCAGTACGATCGGCGCATTGATCGTCAAGAGTGCTCCGGACAGTGGTCGCTATACGGAGCAGGACAAGGAATTGCTGCAATACGTCTGCGCCCAGATCACCCTCGCCATCGAGCGCCAACAACTGCACGCCCGGCTTCAGCACATGGCGCAGTACGACCAACTGACCCAGGTACCCAACCGTGAGTTGCTGCGGGATCGGTTCAAGGCCGCGTTGGCCACGGCCCGTGTTGTTTCCGGACGGATGGCGTTGTTGTACATCGACCTGGATCGTTTCAAGCAAGTCAACGACACCTACGGCCATGGCGTCGGCGATATGCTGCTGCAAGCGGTCGCCAGCCGATTGAAGGGGTGCATACGTGACGCCGACACCGTCGCGCGCATCGGTGGCGATGAGTTCGTCGTGTTGCTCCATAGCGTCCACAGCGTGGAAGATGCCGGCAGGGTACAGGAGAAAATTCGTCTCGCATTGGCCCAACCTCTGCGGCTGGACGGCCACTGTCTCAGCATCGAGCCGAGCATCGGTCTGGCCTGTTTTCCTGACCACGGGACCGAAGACGTAACGCTGTTCCGCCATGCCGATGAGGCGATGTACGCAGCCAAGCGCCACAGTCATAGGGCTTTCGGCATTTGAATACGCGCCACCGTTCGTCGTGGCGTGAGCGTTTTTTCCAAACCTTGAATCCCAGGTCACTTCAAATGAATACGGGGCAAGCGTGCCCATCATTCTTTGTTTACGGAGGGTTGGACTATGGGCGGATCAAGCAACATTTATCCGGGAAACATTGCCCACGATCGAACGAAGGTGTCCGAAGCGGGTCGCAAAAGTGGGAGAACCACCATCGCGAGTGTCGATAAAAGTCCGCTGAAAGCCGAGATTGGCCGCAGGCCGGGCGGGACGTCTCGCTGAATGTTCAACGGTGGTTCTGATTTCTGCGGCGCAAAATCCCGTCGCAATATCTTTCAGAGGAGGGCGCGACCATGAGCCGGATGGCCACCTTTTTACGCACCACCAGTGTTGTTGTACTGATGGGCCTGGGTGCCAACAGTGCGTGGGCCCAGTCACCTGTCGAATTCATCAACGATGCATCCGCCAAAGGCATGGCCGACATCGAAGCCAGCCGCGAGGCACATTCGAAGGCGGAGTCACGGGAGGTCAAGGATTACACCATCATGGTGATCAACGACCGCACCACCGCCAACCAACATCTGGCGAAGATCGCCAAGAAACTCGACTTGCCTGTCGCGCCGCGGGAAGTAGTGGCGGACAAAGCGAAGACTCTGCAGCCGCAAGTCGCCGAGGGCGAGTCGTTTGAAGCGGCGTATGCCGCCAGCCAGGTCAAGGCCACTGAGGACGCCATCGCGCAGATCCAGCAGCAGGCCCAGACCACTGACGTGCCGGAGATCAAGGCATTCGCCGACGAAACCCTGCCTAAATTGCAGACGCACCTTGAAATGGCCAGGGCCCTGCAAGCCAGCCGTTGATCTTCGCTGCACCTGTGTCAATTCCAGGGCCGGGGCGCCAACGTCCCGGCTTGTTTTGCCCGCTGAAAAGGAGAACCTCGATGTCTACACGCCGAGAACCCAACCAATACGCGATGCAGAATCCGCTGACCCAATACCCGCGTCCGGAATTTCCCGACCAGCCGCAGTCACCCCCTGGCATTGATCAGGATATGGAACCGCAACCGGATCATGGTGAAAAAAGCTATCAAGGTTTTGGTCGCCTGGAGGGGCGCAAGGCCTTGATCACGGGCGGCGATTCGGGGATTGGTCGCGCCGCTGCCATCGCCTACGCCCGGGAAGGGGCTGATGTCGCGATCAATTATCTGCCCAGCGAAGAGCGCGATGCACAACAAGTCATCGAACTGATCAAGGCTGAGGGCCGCAAGGCCATCGCCATACCAGGCGACCTGAAGGATGAGGCGTTCTGTGTCCAGATGGTGAAGATGGCGCAGCAGCAACTCGATGGCCTGGATATCCTGGTGAATGTCGCCGGTAAGCAGGAGGCGCAAAAAGACATTGCCGACATCACCACCGCGCAATTCGATGACACCATGAAGACCAACATCTATGCGATGTTCTGGATCTGCAAGGCGGCTGTTCCGCTGATGCCAGCTGGGGCAACCATCATCAATACCGCCTCTATCCAATCCTACGATCCGTCCGCGACGCTGCTGGACTACGCCACCACCAAAGCGGCAATCGTGGCGTTTACCAAGGCGCTGGCCGGGCAAGTCATCAGCAAGGGCATTCGTGTCAATGCAGTCGCGCCGGGTCCAATCTGGACCGTGCTGCAACCCAGCGGCGGACAACCTAGGGAGAAGATTCCTACGTTCGGCTCCCAGGTTCCGATGAAACGTCCGGGCCAACCCGCTGAATGCGCGCCGCTTTATGTACTGCTCGCTTCCCAGGAGTCGAGCTATATCACCGGGGAAGTATTTGGCGTGACGGGAGGCAACCCGTTGCCCTGATGCCCAAGGGAGTGCGCGAGTGGCATGGGCCCCTCGCGCATCAGTATCAGCATTGGTTCAGGTCTACCTTTTTTTCCTGTTCGACGCCATCAAGGCTCTTGGCGTCGACCTTGCCCATGTCCTGATACCGCTTCCTCAACGCTTCAAGTTGTTTGAGATCAAGCGACTCGAGACCGAGCATTGCGTTCTGCGCGTCCTTGGACGCCCGAAGCAATTCATCCACTTTCAGGTGCAGGATATCCGTATCGCGGTTCTGCGTATTCTGGATGAGGAACACCATCAGGAAGGTGATGATCGTGGTCGAGGTGTTGATGATCAGTTGCCAGGTATCGTTGAAACCGAACAAAGGTCCGCTGGCAGCCCAGAGCACCAACAGCACGATGGCCCCTAGGAAGGTCTTGGGGCTCCCGGCCCAGAGGGATAGTTTTTGAGCGATTTTGGCGAACGTCATTGCTGTGTTTCCTTTTGGGATGCACCTGTCTGGTGAGACAGCAACGAGGCGGTGAAAATTCTACTTACATTTCAATCGCAAGGTCCCTTACGTTCATCGTGCAGCACGATGACAGTCGCAACCATTGCCGCTGCCACGGGTCACTCATGAAAGCCCTCAGCATTGGAGTACATCATGAATATCGCCCGCACCCTTTGCCTCGCCTGCTGCCTGTTCGCTTTGCAAGGCTGCTTCGACAACTCGGGTAACGAGACCAAGGACAACACCGACGGCAGCAAGTCTTCGGTGCAGATGCAGGAGTCCAAGTCGGAGAGCAAGTAGAATCGGTGAAACGGTGGGAGCGAGCTTGCTCGTGATGGCTCTGTGTCAGACAACCTGATATCGCTGACCCTACGCCATCGCGAGCAAGCTCGCTCACACCGGTTCGTGTTTCGTCAGTGATTGCTCATCGCCCTTGCTGCAGCACCTTCAGCGCTGCCGATGCGAGGAAGCCGGAGCGGCTCTTCTCTTCGGGATGGTGCAATACATATTCATCGATCCGGTTGAGCAGGTAGCCGGGTAACGTGATGTTGAGTTTCTGCGCCTTGCCCAGGTACTTGGTCACATCGATGTCCACCAGCGCCCAGGTGCAACCGGCGTATTGTGGGTTGGCTGCGTGCAGGGTAACGGTGTTGGCCGATGGAATGGGCGAACCGTCTTCGGCCAGAATCTCGAAATGACCCTCGATGGCCTCCCGCGCCATCGCCATGGCCTCGTCCAGGTCGTCACCTGCGGAAAAACAACCGGGAATATCCGGCACTTCCACACCCCAGGCGTGCTTGTCATCGCCCATGGAAATCGCAATTGGGTAAAGCATTCAATCGTCCTCTGGAAAAGCGCGGCAACCAGGCGTCTGGAGGAGGGCCTGTTGCAAGATACTGATAGCCGTCTTCTTGAGCAGGTCCTTCTTGGGATGAGGAACCGTAACCAGCCCCGGTTTGGTTGGGTGTTTGAAGTGATGGTGACTGCCTCGGATACGCACCAGATACCAACCATCCGCAACAATTTGGCTTATCAAAAATCGGCTGTTCACAACACCTCCCTGTGGTGTCATCGGTAAGTACTATACCTACTGAAGAAAAATGATCAACACCATAACCACCATTGAGGACGGTTGGGGCTGGCGAGCTCTTTGCTTGGAGTCTAGGAGCAGCGTCACGCTAGGGTGGGAAAGGGCGGGTTGGCTTTATTTCGGGATGTGAGACGGGGTGGTTGATATTGACGTGGCGAGGGAGCTTGCTGCCGCTGGGCTGCGGAGCAGCCCTGGTTTTTCAGCGTATCCGCTACAAATCCATAGGACTCACGACTGCTGCACAAACGTCAGCCGGACCGCAAAACCGATCAGCAAACCACCAAACACCCACCGCTGCACGCGCTGGGCCGAAGGCGAGCGTTGGAGCCATCGCCCAAGCGCTACACCGATCAATGCATAAGCGCTGTCGAACAGCAGGCCAACGCCGACCAGTACTACACCCAATATCGCGAATTGTCCCAACACAGGCCCGTCCTGTGGATCGATGAATTGCGGGAGCAATACCGAGCAGAACAGCAACGCCTTGGGGTTGAGCAAATTCGTCAACAGACCGCGCCGGATCGCCTGATGCCATTGCCGCTTCTCGATTTCAGCGGCGGCTCCTTCGAAGCGGGGCAACAACGTCGTCCGCAAACATTGAAACCCGATCCAGGCCAGATAAGCAGCCCCGGCCAGGCGCACCGCATCAAACGTCCACGGCGCCGTCTTGAACAATACCGAAAGGCCCATCGCTGCCAGCGCGACATGACATGCCCGGGCGACGCCCAATCCCAGCGCCGTTGCCAATGCCACGCCTTTGCCCTGTCGAGCGCCGGTTTGCAGCACCAGGATCATGTCCGGCCCAGGCAGTAGATACGCCACCGTCAATGCCATGAAAAACAACCAGAGCCCTGTCATTGCAAGCCCTCCGCATTCTGTAGATTGGAGACGCCAGTCTAGGGTCGAAGGGCAGGGCAGGTGGTTGCGTAGTCAGCTTCTAAAGCTCTTGAAATTGGCATAACCTGCCACTTAATCGAATGATTGAAACGGATAATGCCAAATTATGAAATTGGATACGTTCGACCGCAAAATCCTGACGGCACTGCAACGGGACGGTAGGCTGAGCAACGTGCAACTGGCCGAAGAAATCGGCTTGTCTCCCTCACCCTGTCTGCGTCGCGTGCGGATGCTTGAAGAGGCGGGGGTGATTCGCGGTTATCAAGCCATCCTGGATCGCGATGAAGTGGGACTTGGGATGACGATTTTCGTTGGCATCAAGGTCGAACGGCACACCGACGAGCGAGCCGAGGCTTTCCGTCAGGCGGTGACCGCGCTGCCCGAAGTGATCTCGGCGTTCCTGGTGTCCGGTGAGTCCGACTTCCTGCTGCAAGTGGTGGTGCCTGACCTGCGAGCCTATGACCGTTTTGTCACGGGCAAGCTGCTGAAGTTGCCAGGGGTCAGTGATATTCGCAGCAATTTCGCGATCAACACGGTGAAGGCGCCGGGGCCGTTGCCGTTGGGGCATTTGGGTGGGGATTGAGGCGGTTGTCTGTCGTAAGCAACTTGCTGTTTTATGTCGACGAACCAAGCGCTGATCATCCGCCGCCTTACCGCCCTTATGGAAAACAATAAATGACTGGCGTAAGCGTCAGGACAGCAACCCCACAAACCCCAGACCAAAAAAACCGGCCACCAAGAGCCGGTTTTTTCAATCTCCCGTCAAAAACCACCACGACGCGAGATCAGAATTCGATTGGAGCGGGTGAAGGGAATCGAACCCTCGTTATCAGCTTGGGAAGCTGGAGTAATGCCATTATACGACACCCGCTCAGAGCGGCTGACTTTGTACCAGATGTCGCCTTGGATTTGAAGTTTTTCTTTCCGGCCGGTCAGGTCATCCGTCTGCGCAAGCCTTAAAGCAGAGCGGTCGTCGCGGGCAAGCCTCGTTGTGGGAGGCTCGCTCGCGATGACTTTTTTCAGATAGCCAGTGCATGGTAGTCCTGCACATAGCTGTAGCGCGGTCGGCTTTCGTGGCGGGTCGGCTTGAGGAAGCCCAGCAACGCGTCGCGGCTGTCGCGGCAGGCGGCTTTGTGTTCCATGTCCAGGAAGTGCCCGGTCGCTTGCAACGTGGTGAAGCTGCTGTGCTGGACGTGGTCGGCGAAGAGCCTGGCGTCGGTTGCCGAGGTGTACTCGTCCCATTCGCCGTTCAGGAACAGCACCGGAACGTTGACCTTCCTGGCTGCGTTGACGTAGCACTGTTGGTCGCTGTGAAGCACGTCGTTGATGTGAAAGTGCATCTGTCCGTATTCATGCTCGGCCAGGTTGCTGACGTGGCGATAGTTGAAGCGCTTGAACAGGGGCGGCAGGTGCTTGCCGATGGTGCTGTTGACCAAATGTCCAACACGGTCGCCGTCCAGGCTGCTGAGGTAGTCGACACCGCGTTCCAGGTAGTCGCGCATCGGCATGTTGAGCACCGGTGAGAACGAGCTGATGACGGCTTTTTCGATGCGCCGCGGGCGGTGGGCCAGTGCCGTCAGCGCGGCCGCGCCGCCCCACGAAAAGGACAGCACGTGTTCGGCGGCGAAGTGGTCGATCAACTCCAGGAGGATCTGCCCTTCGATTTCCTTCGTGAGCATTTTCTCGTGACGGTTATGGGCCTTGGACTTGCCCGCGTAGGGCTGGTCGTACAGCACGACGTTGAATTGCGGGTAGAGGTTCTTGGCGGTCTGGGCAAACGACGCGGTGGTGGCCATCGAGCCGTTGACCAGGATGATGGTCTTTTGCGCGGCGTCTGCGCGATAGAACTCCGTGTAAACCCGATACTGACCCTGTATATCCAGCACAGCGATTTCTGGCCTCATGTCATAAGACTCCTGGCAAGCGGGTATGCGCGCAATGAGATTGCACGGGCAATGTGACAGGTAGGCATACGCCTGGAAGATAAGGCCCATGTCGATCCATGACATTCGGTCGACGGGTATTGTTATGGCGGGCAGTTTGCCGGAGGGATGGGGCGGAACCTGGGGGCTCCAGCCGGCAAAAAGTTTCTTAGAGGTATGAGGTGACTCGTCGGTCACATTTCGGCCGACGGTTTGATTCAAGCAGGGGGTCGAGCGTTGCGCAAGTGCTCTTTGAAAATTGTCCGGCACTTCTGCCCAGCGGTCGTTGACTCAGACCAGGCAGATCTCCTCGGGGCCAAGGGCACGGTAGCGACCGGGCTCGAGATCCGAGTCCAGCACCAGGGGGCCCATGCTCTCGCGGTGCAGGCGCAGCACCTTGTTATTGAAGTGACCGAACATGCGCTTGACCTGGTGGTAGCGACCTTCAACGATGCTCAATCGCGCGGACTTCGGCCCTAGCAGCGTCAGTTGCGCCGGTTGCGTGGTCAGGTCTTCGAATCCGAAATACAGGCCTTTGGCAAAGGTGGGGGCGTACTCGGCGGTGAGGGGCTGCTCGGTCTCGACGTAGTAGACCTTCGCCAGTTTGGTTTGCGGTTGGGTCAGGCGCCGCGACCAACTGCCGTCGTTGGTGATCAGCATCAGCCCGGTGGTGTTGAAATCCAGGCGGCCGGCGATGTGCAAGTCGTCCTTGTCCGGCTCGTCCAGTAGATCGAGCACGGTGCGGTGCTGTGGATCGCGGGTGGCACTGACGCAGCCAGGCGGCTTGTGCAGCATGAAGTACCGCGCGGGTCGGCCTGCTTGCAATACGTCACCATCGACTTCGACGTGGCTGAACTCGCGCACCGGCGCGTGTGGGTCGGTGACGGTCTGGCCATCGATACGCACCCGACGCCCCACCAGGAGCAGGCGGACCTGCTGCCGATTGAAACGCGGCAGATTACTGAGGAAACGGTCAACGCGCATGGGACGTTCAGGCCAGGAAGCGGGGGCGCAATATTACGCGATCGGTCGCGGATTGGCGCGCAGTTGGTCGTCGACCTGAGCGCACCGTGGGCACAGGCAGGATCTGTTCCGTAGCTCGGCCGGCAATGCCAGGAGCACAGCCGGGTCGATGCTGACGCCATAGCACCAGCAGGCGCGGTCGGCGGTCCTCGGATCGGCGAGGGTGCAGTCGTTGGCGCCGCCGCAGGCCGGGCAATGGTCAGGTTCATTCATAGCTGGAGTGAGGCATTTCCACGCAGGTTCGGTTGCTGCCGGTTTGTCGGGCGCGTTGCAGCGCATGATCGGCTCGGGACAGCAGGCTATGCAAGGTGTCTTTGTCCTGCAAGGTGGTCAGGCCGATGCTGACGGTGACCTGCAATTGTTTCCCGCTGCAAAAGTAGCGCTGCAACTCGATGCGCTGGCGAATTTTCTCAGCGATTTTCAGACCGTTCTGTCCATCGGTGTCCTTGAGTAGCATGACGAAGGCGTCTGTGCCCCACCGACACACGATGTCCGAGTGCCGCAATGTGTCGGTCAGGTCGTGGGCGAAACCGCTCAGCAATTGGTCGCTGACGACATGGCCGTGGGTGGCATCCAGTTGTTTGAAAGCATCCACCTCCAGCAACAACGCGCTCAAGGGCTTGGGTTCTCGCTGGGCTTCGTGCAGCGCTTGCACCGCCAGCAGGTCGAAGCCCCGGCGATTGGGCAGTTCCGTCAGCCCATCCAGAATCGCTTGGGCGTCGATCCGGCGTTGGAAACTGGCGATCAGCCGATAAAGCATGACGAACACCGTCACCGTGACCAGTAGGCCAATCAGGAGGTTGACGTACAACGCCTTGAGGATGTTGTCCTTGAGTGACGTGTTGGCGGCGTAATAAGCCAACAGCGAAGTCAGCAGGAAGGCGGCACCCAGCAAAACGGCGAGCATCAGCACCGGTGAGCGCTGGGAATACAGCGGCGAACGAAGCGACATGGCGATTCCTCAGGAGTGACCCGATGGAATCAGTTTAGTGGCCTTGTGAGAAAAGGAGCCCCTGGATTTGCGATTTGTGAAACGGTGGCGAGGGAGCGGACTCCCTCGCCACCGGTTCATCGCGATTCCAGGGTTCGCAAATAAGCCCGCCATCCGCCCAAATGGCTGATGTCCTGTGCGCCGTCCAGGCCATACGGCTCGCAGATGAAACCGCTTTCCCAGCGCCCGTCGGCCAATTGCACCTTGCCCAACCCAAGCGGTGCGGGGATACCGGTCAGGAACGAGCCCAGTTCACTGGTTGGCAGATCCCAGATCTCCACCTCGATCGCCATGCCTCCCTCGCCAACCCGAAGCATGCCGGGGCGCATTGGCGGGCCGCCGGCGAGGGCATAGAGCCGATAATCCGGCGAGCTTTGGCTGACCTCGACCAGCCGGGCCCCACGCTGCTTGAGTTGCCAATTCAACGCTAAACCCTCCAGGTGCGCGCCGCACACCACCAGCCGAGCCCGATCATGGCGCGCAGGATTGGCGGGGGTTGGCAAGTCATCCAGTTGCTGACGCTGCAAGGCGTCGGCCACGCCCAGCAGGTATTGATCGGTGAAGGCCCGGCCGAACAACGTCACGCCCCAAGGCAAACCGCTGGCCATGAAGGCGCTGGGCACGGCGACGGCGGCGTAGTCCAGCAGGTTCATGAAGTTGGTGTAATAACCCAGTTCAGCGTTGCGCTGCAGCGGTTCGGCAGCGAGTTCGGCGAGGCTCACCGGGCGCCCGATGGTGGGGGTGAGCACGCAGTCGAGGGCTTCCATCGTTCGGTCGCACTGGGCCTTGAGCGCTTGCAAACGGTACTGGGCGCGGAATGTTTCTACACCCGTTACGGTAGGCGCTTTCGCCAGCACGGCGCGGATGACCGGCAGTACCGCGCTGGAGTCGCGCTCGATCAGGTCCCCGGCAACGCTGTAGCGCTCGGCGACCCAAGGTCCCTCATACAGCAAGCGCGCCGCTTCGAGGAAGGGCGACAGGTCCAGCTCGACGACTTCGCCGCCCAGACGTTCGAGTCGCTCAATGGCGTCGCGGAACAACCGTGGGCCTTCGTCGCAGCCAAAAAATTCCAGGTCTTGCCAGCGAGGCACACCGAAACGAAAGCGCCGTGGCGCGCCGAACGCCGAGCCGTCGTTCCATTGCGGGTTGCGGCGGCTGTATTCGTCGCGCGGGTCGAAATGCGCGGTCAATGCCAACAGCTGGCTGGCTTCCCGCGCCGTCGCGGTGAAGGTCGTCACGCAGTCCAGCGTACGGCAGGCCGGCACCACGCCGGCGGTGGAAACCAAACCTTTGGTGGCTTTCAGCCCGACCAGATTGTTCAGCGCCGCGGGCACCCGGCCGGAGCCCGCGGTGTCGGTGCCCAAGGCAAAGCTTGCCACACCCAGGGCCACCGCCAGCGGCGAGCCGGCACTCGAGCCACCCGCCGGATAATCCGCCAGCACGCTGTTGCGGCAGGCACCGTAGGGGGTGCGGGTGCCGTTGAGCCCGGTGGCGAACTGATCGAGGTTGGTCTTGCCCAGGGGAACAGCGCCCAACGCCAGCAACTGCTCGACCACCGTGGCCGAACGTTGCGGTACGTAGGCAAACGCCGGGCAGGCGGCCGTGGTGGGAATGCCGGCCAGGTCAATGTTGTCCTTGATGGCGAACGGCACGCCATACAACGGCAAGCTGTCCAGGTCGCGACTTTCCAGGGCCGCCAGATAAGGCTCCAGTTCCTCGGGCGACAGCAGGTGAATGAACAGGTGGTAGTCCGGGTTGAGCGCAGCGGCTTTTTCCCGCAGGGCCAGCAGCAACTGGCGGGGTGTCGTTTCCCCTTTGCGATAGGCGTCGCGAAGGTTGTCCAGGCGCAGAGAAAGGTTCATCGCGTTAATCCTTTGATTGAGTTCAGTCACGTTCCAGCACCACGACACGCTGCCCTGCGCGCACCGCCGAACCGGGTTGGACGCGTACTTCACGTACCACGCCGGCCATGGGCGCAAGCACCGGGATCTCCATCTTCATGGACTCCAGAATGACCAGTACGTCACCGGCGGCAACTCGCGTACCCACCTGCACTTGGACTTGCCAGAGATTGCCGGCGATGTGGCTGTCGACGCTCAGTTGGCCCGCGTCCAGCAACGCATCTTCGTTCGGCGCGAGTGTCGGTTCCTCACTGTCGAAATGAGCCTGGCCGCTGGCGATCCAGCGCTCGCGCTCGGCGTTGAAGGCACGTTGTTGCTGCTGGCGGAATGCGCCGATGCTGTCCGCTTCCCGGGCCAGGAAATGCTGGTAGTGCGCGAGGTTGAGTTGGCTGTGCTCGATCTTGAGGTCGAAGCGGCCCAGCGGGAAATCCCGGCGGATGCGCAACAGCTCATCGGCGCTGACCGGGTAGAAGCGGATCTGGTCGAAGAACCGCAGCAACCAGGGCTTGCCATCGAACGCGGCGACGTCCCGATAACGATTCCACATCTGCAACGTGCGCCCGACGAACTGATAGCCGCCGGGACCCTCCATGCCGTACACGCACATGTAGGCGCCGCCGATGCCCACCGAGTTTTCCGCGGTCCAGGTCCGTGCCGGGTTGTATTTGGTGGTCACCAGGCGATGGCGCGGGTCCAGCGGGGTGGCGACCGGCGCTCCGAGGTAGACGTCTCCCAGCCCCATCACCAGGTAGCTGGCGTCAAACACCGTGCGCTGGACCTCGTCGAGGTTCGGCAGGTCATTGATGCGGCGGATGAACTCCAGGTTGCTTGGGCACCAAGGGGCGTCCTTGCGCACGGTGGTCATGTATTTTTCGATGGCCAATTGGCAGGCCGGATCGTCCCAGGACAGTGGCAGATGAACGATGCGCGACGGCACTTGAAGATCTCGCGCGGCGCACACGGCGCCCCACTCGCCGGCGACGATTGCCAGCAGTTCGGCCAGAGGCAGTTGTTCGGGTTGGTAATGCACTTGCAGCGAACGGATGCCAGGCGTCAGGTCGATCACGCCGTGCAGGTGTTTTTGTTCCAGCGCCTGCATCAAGGCGTGGGCGCGAAAGCGCAGCACCAGGTCCAGTTCGGGTGCGCCGATTTCCAGCAGCAGATGGGTGTCGCCGGACAGGCGTGCGACCAGGCGGGTATCGTCCTGGCCGATGTCCAATACCACAGGCGACACCATCCCCTGTGGGAGTGAGCCCGCTCGCGAAGAAGTCGACGCGGTGGTTGAACTGGCCCCTTCGCGAGCAGGCTCGCTCCCACATTGATCCCATTTTAATGCAAGGGAGCGGGCGGTCTTCAGATCCACCGGTACGAACCGCACCTTGTCCCCCGCCTTGAGCTGCCCCAACTGCCAGAGGTCCGCCTCGATCACCGTCACCGGGCAGACGAAGCCACCCAGGCTAGGGCCGTCGGGGCCGAGGATGACAGGCATGTCGCCGGTGAAGTCCACGGCGCCAATGGCGTAGGGATTGTCATGGATATTGGACGGGTGCAGGCCTGCTTCGCCGCCGTCGGCGCGCACCCATTGCGGCTTGGGCCCGATCAGTCGCACGCCGGTTCGGCTGGAGTTGAAATGCACTTCCCAGGAGGTATCGAAAAACGTCTGGATGTAGCGCTCGGTGAAATATTCCGGCGCGCCATGGGGGCCGTAGATCACCCGGATTTGCCGCACGGCTGGCAACAGCAGAGGCGGCTCGTCCGCTGTCGGCAACACGGCGTGCTCATCCAGCGCAGCCAGGTGCAGCACATCGCCGGTACACAGCGCCCGTCCGCCATGGCCGCCAAACTGGCCGAGGGTGAAGGTGCTTTTGCTGCCGAGGTAATTCGGTACCTGCAAGCCACCTTGCAGGCACACATAGCTGCGCGCCCCGGCGCCGGTGATGGTGCCCAGGGCCAGAGTGGATCCGGGATTGATCGACAGCGGGGCGTTCATCGGCACCGCTTCGCCGTCCAGGGTCAGGGCAATTTGCGCACCGGTCACCGCCACCCGGGCGTTGCAATTGAAGCGCAGCACCGGCCCGCTCATGGTGATTTCCAGGGCCGCCGCGCCTTCGTCATTGCCCAGCAGGCGATTGCCCAAGCGCTGCGAGCGGCTGTCCATCGGACCCGACGGCGGTACGCCCACGGCCCAATAACCGAGGCGGCCGGGGTAATCCTGCACGCTGGTCTGGGTGCCAGGGCTGAGCACTTCGAAGGTGTTGGCGCGATAGGCCAGGGTTTCCAGGCAGCGCGTCCAGGGCTGGCCGCCGGCGAAGGGCGCGTCGAGAAGAATTTGTTGCAGGTAGATGCGGTTGGTTTCCACGCCGTAGAGCAGGCTTTCGTCCAGCGCTTGATGCAATCCCAAGCGCGCCTGTTCACGGGTCGGCGCCCAGCGAATCACCTTGGCGATCATCGGGTCGAAATAGGGCGGGATCTGGCAGCCGGCCTCGACCCACGTGTCGATGCGCAGTTGTTGCCCGTCGGCATGGGGGAATTTCACGGCGGTCAACAGGCCCGGGCTCGGCTGGAAATCCCGGCCCGGATCCTCGGCATACAGGCGCGCCTGGATCGCGTGGCCCTCAGCTTTCAGGCCCAGGCTCAGCTCGCTCAAGGGCGGCAGTTCGCCGGCGGCCAGTTGCACCATCCAGCGCACCAGGTCCACGCCCCATACCTGCTCGGTAACGCCGTGCTCCACCTGCAGGCGCGTGTTTACTTCCAGGAAGTAGAAGCGCCCGGCGTCGCTGTCGTAGACGAATTCCACGGTGCCCGCGCTGCGGTAGTTCACTGCCCGGGCCAGTTTGATCGCCGCTGCGCAGAGGGCGTCGGCCATGCCCTCGGGCAGGTTGGGCGCGGGCGTTTCTTCGATGACCTTCTGGTTGCGCCGCTGCACCGAACAGTCGCGCACGCCGAGGGCGATCACTTGGCCTTGGCCGTCGCCGAAGACCTGCACCTCCAGGTGCCGTGCCCGTTCGATGTATTTTTCGATGAACACGCCGGCGTCGCTGAAGTTGTTCTGTCCCAGGCGCTTGACCGCTTCGAAGGAATCGCTCAATTCGGCGGCGCTACGGCACACACGCATGCCAATCCCACCGCCGCCAGCCGTACTTTTCAGCATTACCGGGTAACCGACCTGCGTTCCGGCCAGCAGCGCGGCGTCGAGGCTGTCGAGCAGTTCGGTGCCTTCGAGCAGCGGCACGCCGTGCCGCTTGGCCAGGTCTCGGGCGGTGTGCTTGAGGCCGAACACCCGCAGTTGTTCCGGCGTGGGGCCGATGAAGGCGATACTGGCGGCCTCGCAGGCTTCGGCGAAAGCGGCGTTTTCCGAGAGGAAACCGTAGCCGGGATGTATCGCCTTCGCGCCGCTGCTTTTGGCGATTGCCAGGAGCTTATCCACCGCCAGGTAGGTGCCCGCCGCCGCGCCTTCGCCCAAGCAGTGGGCTTCGTCGGCCTGAAGGATATGCAGGCTGGCTTCGTCCGCTTGGGAGTACACCGCGATGCCTTGGACATTCAGCTCGCGCAAGGTCCGCAGGACGCGGCAGGCAATAGCGCCACGGTTGGCGATGAGGATTTTTTCGAACATGGCATTACCCCCTCAGGCATGGGTGCTGCCTGAACTGGGATGCGGGCCGTCCCGCAGTTTTCGATGGCCGCCGGGGTCGTCCCCGTGGGCGAAACTTTCTTAAAAACACCATCGGACCTTGTGGGAGCGAGCTTGCTCGCGATGGCGGCGGCACATCCAACCTCGATGTAGCTGACAGACCGCTATCGCGAGCAAGCTCGCTCCCACAGGACCGGCGGCGTTCAGCCGATCATTGAATGCACTGCCCCGACCGGCTCTGGCACAACGCGAACAGCCAACGGCGCAGGCGCATGAGTTTCAGTTCCATATCAAAAGCTCCGCAGGCGTGGGGTTATAGGCGTTACATGGGTTATTCAACTGCGGGCAGTTGGAGATCAGGACGATCACGTCCATCTCGGCCCGTAGGTCGACGTATTTGCCCGGTGCCGAGATCCCGTCTTCGAAGGTCAGGCCGCCCTCGGCGGTCACCGGTACGTTCATGAAGAAATTGATGTTCGGCCCGATGTCGCCTTTACCGAGGCGGCCGTCGTGGGCGCAGGCCCGCAGGTAGTTATCGCGGCAGCTGTGCATGTAGCGTTTTTCCAGGGCGTAGCGCACGGTGTTGCTTTCCTGGGCGCAGGCGCCGCCGAGGGTGTCGTGACGTCCGCAGGTGTCTTCGATGATCGTCAGCATCGGTCGACCGAGGTTGGAGTACAGCACGCTGCCGGTACTTAGATAAACGCTGTTCTGCCGGCGCAGGGTGCGTTGCACGTCGTAGCGTTCCTTGGGGTTGGCCAGGCTGTAGAACAGCGTATCGACCGCCTGGTTGCCTTCCAGGTCCAGGATGCGCAGGGTCTGGCCGGCCTTGACCTCGGTCAGCCAGGGTTCCCCGGCGGGAATCGTGGCGCGGTAGACGGCGGTCTCGGCGTGCTTGTGTGCGGTGGCGATGGCGAGTGACATGGCGACGATCCTCAGGCGAACAGGCGGTCGGTATTGATGAAGCCCCGCTGGTTTTCCGGGCGCGAAAGGCGGCAGTGTTCGGCGACGCTGGGGTTGGCATTCATCCAGCTGAGCTTGAGCGGCTGCGGGGCGTATTGCGGGTTCGGGTCCATCGGGTGTTGCAATGCGGTCAGCACCACCAAGGTGTCCATTGGCGCGTACAACTCGATGTAGTCGCCCGCCTTGGAGTTGCCTTCCACGAAATGAAAGTGGCCGGCCTCGTCGACATCGACCCGGCTGAACAGGTTGAGGGTCATCAGCAGGTCGGACAGGCCCAGCCCCCATTTGCCCAGTTCCACCAACAGGTTGTCGGTGCCGTTGCGAAAGAAGCCGTTGCGCAGTTCCTGATAGCGGCCCTGGCCATATTTTTCAGCGACTTCCTCGGCGCAGAGCACACCGCCCAGGCTGTCGCTCCAGCCGCAGGTGTCGACGGTGATCGCCGCCAATACCCGGCCCATGTCGGAATAAAGGCAATGGCCGGCGGTGAGCTTGGCGGTGTGTTGGCACTTAAGGCTGTCCGGCAGGTTCAGGCGTTCGGTTTTTTCGTTGGCGTTGAGCAGCGTCAGGCTCACGTTGGCGCCGCCGCGAAGGTTGGTCAGGCGCAGCAGTTGGCCGCGCTTGAGCACGAAGGAACGGTGGCCGCCGCCGGGCAGAATCTCTTCAGCGAAGGGGGGAAAGACTTGGATCGAATCGGTCATGGAAAAGCTCCTTTCAAGCGATACGCAGCGTGCCGGCCAGTTCGGCGGGCAGGGCGTCGACGGCGGCACGGGCGGTGCGACGGTCGCTGTTCAATGGAATGTCGTAGGTGATGCGTGCGCCATAGGCGCCAGGGGCATGTGGATCGACGCGGACCTTGTCGAACACCAGCAGGCGTGTGCCGAGGCTGAAACCTTCGGACAGATCATGGGTGACCATGAATACCGTCAGCCGGGTTTCGCGCCACAGTTCCAGCAGCAGGGCGTGCATGTCTTTGCGAATGCCCGGGTCGAGGGCGCCGAACGGTTCGTCCAGCAGCAGGACCCGGGGCTTCATGATCAACGCCTGGGCAATCGCCAGCCGTTGCTGCATGCCGCCGGAGAGCTGCGCCGGGTATTTGTCCAGCGCGTGGCCGAGGCCAACCTTGTCCAACAGTTGCGCAGCCTCTTCGCGAGCCTGGCGTTTGGCACTGCCGAACAAACGCCCCAGCATCGGCGAGCGCGGCAACTCCAGGCCCAGGGCGACGTTGTCCAGCACCGTCAGGTGCGGGAACACCGAATAGCGCTGGAACACTACGCCCCGGCTGGCATCCGGCTCGCCCGCCAAGGGTTCGCCGTCCAGCAGGATCTGTCCGCGACTGGCGCGCTCCTGGCCGAGCAGCAAGCGCAGGAAAGTCGACTTGCCGCAACCCGATGCGCCCACCAAGGTGCAAAATTCACCCTCGGCGACGTTCAGGTTCAAGCGTTCCAGCACGACCTGATCGGCGTATTGCTGCCAGACATTGTTCACACAGATAAAACTCATGCCTGCGCTCCCTCGTACCAAGGAAACGCTCGACGGGTCAGGCGCTTGAGACCCCAGTCCATCAGCCAGGCGAGCAGGGTGATCCACACCACGTACGGCAGGATCACGTCCATCGCCAAGTAACGACGCACCAGGAAAATCCGATAACCCAGCCCATCGGTGGACGCGATGGCTTCGGCGGCGATCAGAAACAGCCAGGCCGAACCCAGCATCAACCTCAGGGAGATCAGCAAGCGTGGCAGCAGTTGCGGCAGGACCACGCGCAAGATCAGAGTCCAGGTTGACGCGCCGAGGGTCTGGGCCTTGATCAGCAGCTCACGGGGAATCTCCCGGGCGCGCTGTTCCAAGTCCCGGGCCAGACACGGTGTGATGCCGATCACGATCAGCATCACTTTCGACAGTTCCCCCAGGCCGAAGACGATGAAGAGGATCGGCAGAATCGCCAATGGCGGCACCATCGACACCACGATGAGCAACGGTGAAAGCGGTGCGCCCAACAGCGGCAGCGTGCCAGCCGCGATGCCCAGGCACAGCCCGACCAGGGCGCTGATGCCCAGGCCGATCGCCAACCGGCGCAGGCTCGACGCGGTGTCTTGCCAGAGCAGGTAGTCGCCACTGCGCGCATCGGCGGTAAAGGCCAGGCGTTTCACCGCATCGGCCATCTGCCCGGCGCTGGGCAGCAGCTTGTCGTTGGGGTTGTCCGTCAACCGTTCGGCCGAGCCCATGAAGTAGGCGAACAGCACCAACGCGAACGGCAGGATCACCAGCAACAAGCGGCTGGGACGGTCCGGGTAGCGGTTGATCAGGCGCATGCCAGCTCCTCCGGTTTACAGCTTGGCGTCGGCGGCCAGCTGTACGTAGGTCGGATCAAAGCGCAGCTTCAGGTTGGCCTTGTCGCCGCGAGTCACGCCATTGGCGAACGCCATGCCGACCGCATCGGTGTCCTTGGCGCCTTCGCCCAGCAAGCCGTGCTGGAACGAAAACGCCGCCACCTTGCCCATGGTGGCGGGCAGTTGTTCGCTGGTGACGAAGGCCAGCGCTTCCGTGGGCGTGGCGAACAATTTGGTGGTGTCCAGTTGCGCCTGGAAACCTTTGAGGTCAGTGCCCGACGCTTTGGCCATGTGTTCCAGCGCAGCGTTGGCGGCAGCGTTCCTGGCGTTCATCAGCGCCACCACTTCAAACCAGGCGCCGGTCAAGGCCTTGCCCAGGGCTGGGTTGTCTTTCAGGGTCTGGGTGTTGACCACCATCATGTCCATGATCTCGCCGGGCACTTGGCTGGAGTTGAACACTTCGCTCACGCCCGGCTGGGCCTTGATGTCCGAAAGCATCGGGTTCCAAGTGGTGACGGCCTTGACCTGGTCGGTGTTGAAGGCAGCGGAGATATCAGCGTCGGAGGTGTTGACGACTTTCAGGTCTTTCTCGGCGAGGCCGACCGAATCCAGGGCACGGGCCAGCAGGTAATGGGACACCGACAGTTCCACCAGGTTGACGTCCATGCCTTTAAGGTCGTCGACTTTCTTGCCTTCGCCCTTGAGGACGATGCCGTCGTTGCCGTTGGAGAAATCGCTGACGATCAGCGCGGTGCTGTCCACGCCACCTGCGGCGGGAATGGTCAGGGCGTCCATGTTGGTCATGGTGCAGCCGTCGAACTGGCCGGCGGTGTACTGGTTGATGGATTCAACGTAATCGTTGAGCTGCACGACATCGATGGTGATGCCGTACTTTTTTGCCCACTTGTCGACGATGCCTTGGCTGCCCGCGTACTCCCAGGGCATCCAGCCGGCATAAATGGTCCAGCAGACGCTGAAGTGGTCTTTTTGCGCGGCGGCGGATGAGAAGCTCAGGAAAGCCGAGAGGACGGCGACGAGCAGGGCGGACAGACGAAGCTTGAACATGGTGGTTCTCCAGTTGATCAAGGGCGGACAGGAGCAACGCGGCACCGCGAACGGTGTCTTGTCTCCCGGGCTTTTGTCCCGCCGTGTAACCTCAACTGGAGGTCGCCAACTCTCGGACCAGCCACTCGCCAGAGGCGAGCCGGAACCCTAGTCAGCCATTGCAAATTGTGGTGCCGCGAACCTGTGATGACTCCTGCACGGGATTGGTAAAGCGAGAGCCGTGCCAATTCGGGCAGAGGCCCGGGCCAGAGGGGGTGGGTCTGAGGGAGCAATGATCGGGGGGCGGATTTGTGCTTGGTTGTGGTGCTGTCGCGCACCGGAAGAGGGCGACGAGGGACATGTTTCCAGTTGTTGCCAGGTCGCACCAGATTCCGATTTCGCTGTCAGATTAATCGTCAGTCACCCCAATAGATGACTGCCGCCCATCAGCGTCGCTGGTGCGGCCCATTCGCGGTCCAGGAGGCCGCCATGTATCGACGACTGCTCCTCATTGCGTTTCTTGGTCTGACTCTTTCGGCATGCGTGCCTTACTACGACGGAGGCTCGAGCTACTATCGTTCAGAGGTCTATACCTCACCAGCGCCGGCCTATTACAGCGGTGGGTATTACTCGGCCCCACGGGGCTATTACGCCCCACGGTACTACCAACCGGCGCCCCGTTATTACTCGGCCCCGCGCTACTACCAACATGGCCCGCGCTATTACTCGCCACCGCGAGCGGCGTACCGGCCTTATCCACACCGAGGCGGCTGGGATGGTCGCGATCGAGGCGGCTGGAACGATGACCGTCGTGGCCGGGGCGGGCGTGACCGCGGACATGACCATCGAGGACGTGGTCATGATGGGCGAGGCAACCATCGGTAAAGGACAGGCAGCAAAAAGCGGCGCATGAAGCGCCGCTTTTTTTGTGCCTGCGATAAATCCGGCGGGATGACCTCTGTGGGCGTGAGTTTTCTCCTGCGCGGATATGATTCTGGCTCGGTTATTCGTTGGACAAATCCGCCAACGGATGCCGACCCTCCCACACCTTGTGAAAATGCGCTTGCACCGCTGCTTCCGGTACATGATTGATGTCCGGCCAGTGCCAGTGGGGTTTGTGATCCTTGTCGATCAATCGCGCCCGCACGCCTTCGCTGAATTCCGGATGGCGACAGCAGTTCAGGCTCAAGGTGTACTCCATGCGGAACACACCGGCCAGCGACAAATGCCGCGCCCGGCTGATCTGCTCCCAGACCAGGTGCGCCGTCAACGGCGAGCCCTCGGTCATGGTCTTGGCCGCGCGGGCGATCAGCGGATCAGGATGCTCCACCAGCAAGCTGAGGGCCTTCCAGGCGCAGCGGACGTCACTGACATCCAGCCATTCGTCGATTTTGTGCCGACGGGGCAACCACTGGGCTTCGGGCAACTGGGTCAGCGCTTCTTGCTGCAAGGCCTTGAGCAGACTGTTGAGTTGCATCTCGGTCTGTTCCTGCCAATTGAGTTGCAACAAGCCCTCGATCAGGTCGTCCTGCTGCTCATCGAGTAAAAAACGATCGGCCAGGCCCAGGTCGATGGCGTCGCGCGCGTTCATGTGGGCACCGGTCAGGCCGAGAAACAGGCCCAGCTTGCCCGGCAGGCGCGACAGGAACCAACTGGCGCCTACATCCGGGTACAACCCGATGCTGATTTCGGGCATCGCCAACCGACTGCTCGGCGTGACGATCCGCGTGCTCGCGCCTTGCAGCAATCCCATGCCGCCGCCGAGCACGTAGCCATGGCCCCAGCACAGCAATGGCTTGGGGTAGGTATGGAGATTGAAGTCCAAGCGATATTCGGCGGCGAAGAATTGCGCGGCCAGCGGCGGCACCTCCCCGGGGTGGGCGCGGCAGGCTTCTGCCAGGCTGCGGACCTCGCCACCGGCGCAAAACGCTTTGGCACCTTTGCCGCGCAGCAATACGCAGACTATCTGCGGGTCCCTGGCCCAGGTGTCGAGCCGATCACGCAGGGCGTTGATCATTGGCAGGGAGAGGGCGTTCAAGGATTTTTCGGCGTCCAGGGTGGCGATGCCCAGGCGCGCGCCATCGATGCCGGTGAGTTCTTCGAAGTGCAGATTCATCGTGACCTCGATCAGAAATTGAATGATCAGTATGACTGCTGTACGGGAAAGTGCCGGATCCGTGTCAGATCAATTGACAAGCCTTGTGGGCTTTCCTAGGGTGCGCCCATTGTTTTTACCGGGTACAACCATGACCGCTGACGACCGTATCAAGCTCGAACCCAGCTGGAAGCAGGCACTGCGTGCCGAGTTCGACCAGCCCTACATGGCAGAGTTGCGCGAATTCCTGCGCAGTGAATACGCCGCCGGCAAGGAGATCTACCCTCCGGCCCCGTTGATTTTCAACGCCCTCAATTCCACTCCGCTGGACAAGGTCAAGGTCGTGATCCTCGGCCAGGATCCCTACCACGGGCCGGGCCAGGCACATGGCTTGTGCTTCTCGGTGCAGTCGGGCGTGCCGACACCGCCATCGCTGGTGAATATCTACAAGGAATTGAAGCGCGACCTGAACATCGACATTCCCAACCACGGTTACCTGCAAAGTTGGGCCGAACAGGGCGTATTGCTGCTCAATACCACCCTGACCGTTGAACGCGCCAATGCCAACGCCCACGCCAAGAAAGGTTGGCAGCACTTTACCGACAGGGTCATCGAGGTGGTCAGCGAACACCAGTCGAACCTGGTGTTCCTGCTGTGGGGCGCCCATGCCCAGAGCAAACAGAAGCTGATCGATGCGACCAAGCATTTGGTCTTGACCTCAGTGCATCCGTCACCGCTGTCGGCCCATCGGGGCTTTATTGGTTGCGGGCATTTCAGCCGGGCCAACAAGTTTCTGGAGCAGCACGGCGAGAAGCCGATCGAGTGGCGGTTGCCGCCGGTTTGACGCGCTAGTCGAGCGGGCCCCATCGCGAGCAGGCTCGCTTCTACAAAGGTTTTGTGGTGGGACGCCAAATGGATACTCGCCGCAGACTCCCGTGGGAGCGAGCCTGCTCGCGATGAGGCAACTCGGTTACAAGCTTGAACCTGTCTTGCGCATCCAATACCTGAACAACGGCTCCGCCAGGAACAGCACGAACAGCAGCCGCATCACCTGCAACGCCGTGACCAACGGCACCGACAATTGCAACGTCTCCGCCGTCAGGCTCATCTCCGCGATGCCACCGGGCATCATGCCCAGGGTCAGCGAACGCAAATCCAGGTGAGTCAAGGTGCTCAGGCCCAGGGCCGCGAGCGTGGCGATCAGCATCGTCAATACCGTGCCAACCAATGTACGCCCCATGAACGACGGTGCCCGGCGGAAGAACTGCCGGTTGAAATGACAGCCCAGGCCGCTGCCGATCAGCCATTGGCCGATCTGGCTACCGCCGTCGGGCAGGCCGATGTGCAAATCCCAGCCGATGCTCACCGCCGCGCTGACCAACAGCGGACCGAACAGCCATGGGTTGGGCTGGCGAAGGCGCTCCCAGATCCAGGCGAGCAGTGCGCCGGCCGGGAACAGGATCGCCAGCCACATCCAGTCCACCGTCGTGGCGTGTTGCAGTGGGGTGCCTTCGCCCAGCAGGTACTTGAAGGCGGCGGGAACGCACAGCACCACCACCAGCACGCGTAGGCTCTGGCCCGCGGCGACATGGCTGAGCATCGCGCCGTTGCGGGCGCCGAGGTTGACCATCTCGCCGGAACCGCCTGGCATGCTGGAAAAGAAAGCGGTGGCGCGGTCCTCGCCGGTGCGGCGCATCAGCCACACGCTCACCACGCTGGACACGCTGGTGATCAGCGCGCCGAAGAAAATCAGGCCGAAGTGGCTCAGGACTTGCTCCATCACCACTGGCGTAAAGTGCAGGCCGATACCGATGCCCACCACCCATTGGCCGCATTTGCGGCCGCCGGGGATTTCCATCAATTGCCATGGCGTGAGGCAGCGCACCAGGATGATCGCCAACAGCGAGCCGACCATCCAGGGCAAGGGCCAGCCGATCAGGCTGGCCAGATAACCGCCGGCCAGACCGACCAGCGGTGTTCCCCACCATTGTCTGAAAGTTGTCGTCTCAGGCATTGGCCAGGGCACGACGCTGGGCACTGCGGCGACGCCAGATGCGCAGCAGCGGCAGGAACAACATGATTGCGGTCAGGACCCAGCAACCGAAGGTGATCGGGCTCGACCAGAGGATTTCCAGCGCGCCGTTGGAGATCGACAACGCACGACGCAGGTTCTGCTCCATCAGGCCGCCAAGGATGAAGCCCAGCAGGACTGGCGACAGCGGGAACTCAAGCTTGCGCAGGATATAGCCGAAGATACCGATGCCGATCATCAGAAACAGGTCGAACGTGGTGGCGTGTACCGCATAGACACCGATCCCGGTGATGATTGCGATGACCGGCACCAGCGCCCAGTTCGGCACCGCCAGGATGCGCGTAAACACGCGGATCATAGGGATGTTGAGGATCACCAGCATGACGTTGGCGATGAACAACGAGGCGATCAGGCCCCAGACGATGTCCGGTTGCTGTTGGAACAGCAGCGGGCCGGGGGTGATGTTGTACAGCGACAGCGCGCCGATCATGACCGCCGTGGTGCCCGAGCCGGGAACGCCGAGGGTCAGCATAGGCACGAGGGCGCCGCAGGCTGCGCCACCGATGGCGGTTTCCGGCGCCGCGAGGCCACGCTTGTCGCCCTGGCCGAACGTACCGGTGGCACCGGCCATGCGTTTTTCAGTCATATAGGCTACGGCACTGGCCAGGGTCGCGCCGGCACCTGGCAATACGCCCATGATGAAACCGAGCACGCCACAGCGCATGTTCACCCAGAACACCGAGGCAGCTTCCTTGACGTTGAACATCATCCGCCCGGTGGCTTTCACGGCCTCCTGGCCGCGATGGGTTTTTTCCAGCAGCAACAGAATCTCGCTGATGGAGAACAGGCCCAGCACCAGCACGACGAACTGGATGCCATCGGTCAAGTGAATGTTGTCACCGGTGAAGCGGTAGACGCCGCTGTTGGCGTCGATGCCGACGCACGACAGGAACAGACCGATCAGCGCGGCGATGAACGTCTTGAGCGGTCGATCACCGGCCATGCCGCCCAGGCAGACGATGGCGAACACCATCAGTACGAAGTATTCCGCCGGTCCGAAGGCAATTGCCCATTTGGCCAGCAAGGGAGCAAACAGCACCATGCCGCAGGTGGCAATGAGCGCGCCGAGGAACGAACTCCACGCCGACAGTGACAAAGCGACCCCGGCCAGGCCTTGGCGAGCCATTGGGTAGCCGTCCAGCGTGGTCATTACAGTGGACGCTTCGCCCGGGATGTTGAGCAGAATCGAGCTGATACGCCCGCCGTATTCGCAGCCCAGGTAAACGGCCGCCAACAGGATCAACGCCGACTCCGGCGGCAGGCCCAGGGCGAAGGCGATCGGGATCAGCAGCGCCACGCCGTTGATCGGGCCCAGGCCCGGCAGCAGCCCTACGACGGTGCCGATCAAGGTGCCGCTCAACGCGGTGACTAGGTTGTAGGGAGTCAATGCAACGCCAAAACCCTGGCCGAGATAATTCAGGGTATCCATATCAATTCTCCAGGACGTCGAGCAGGCCCAGGGGCAGCGGCACGTCCATCAGCTTGTCGAACAACAGATAAAGACCAATGGCCATCAGGCTGATGATCACTACGCTCGGTACCCAGCGGCCGCCGTACAGGCGCGCCATCGGCACGCCAGTGACAATGCTGGCGAGGATGAAGCCCAGGGGTTCGAAAGTTCCGGCGAAGACCAACAGCAGCAAAACGCAGATGCCGATTTTCTGCAGGGTTTCACGGTCCAGTTGCGGGTCGTCTTCGCTGTGCACGACGGGGGTAGGACGAAACAGCATGTACAGCAGCGCCAGCCCCATCAGCCCGATTATCAGCAGGGGAAAGGCGCGCGGGCCGACCGGTTCATAGGAAAAGGCGGCCTGATAAGGCCAGGCCATCAGCGCCAGGCCGATACAGGCCAGCAGCAGCACCGCGGCAACAATACGTTGGATGACGAGCATGACTAACTCCTGGGCGGCGCCGGTTGTGCCGACGCCGCCGCGAGACAGGGGCGATTACTGGATCAGGCCGAACTCTTTGGCCAGCATCTTGTAGTCGGCCACTTGCTTCTTCACGTAGGTGTCCAGCTCCGGACCGGTCATGGCGAACGGGAACAGTTCGCGCTGGTCACGCAGCTTGGCGAACTCTTCGGAGGCCAGCAGTTTGTCGAAGGCGTTTTTCCACCAGGCGTATTCCTCATCGGTGACCTTCGGGCCCAGGTAGAAGCCACGTACCACCGGCCAGCGGATGTCGTAGCCTTGTTCCACGGCGGTCGGGATGTCTTTCATTTCCGGCTCGTCCAGGCGCTTATCGGAGAATACGGCCAGCAGACGCATGTCGCCGCTCAGGATGTGTGGCATGGAGTCGGAGATGTCCGTACTGCCCACCTGGATATGACCGCCGAGCAGAGCGGTAGCGATTTCGCCGCCGCCTTCAAGGGCCACGTAGCGCAGTTTGCGCGGGTCGATACCGGCAGCCTTGGCAATCAAAGCGGTCTGCATCCAGTCCTGGCTACCGACGGTGCCGCCAGAGCCGATCACCACCGAGCCAGGATCTTTCTTCAGAGCCTGTACCAGATCGTCGAGATTCTTGTAGGGCGAATCGCTTTTCACGGCGATGGCGCCATAGCTGGTGCCGACGGCAGCGAGCCAGCGCACATTGGTTTCATCGAAACGGCCGAACTTGCCTTGCGCCAGGTTCAGCAACGAGCCGCTGGACCAGGCCACCAGCGTGCCGGCGTCTGCCGGGCGCTGCGCAACCACTGCGTTGTAGGCCACCGCGCCGACACCGCCGGGCATGTAGGTGACGCGCATCGGCTTGGTCAGCAGCTTTTCATTGACCAGTGCGCTTTGCGCCAATTTGCAGGTCAGGTCGAAACCACCGCCGGGTGCGGCGGGGGCGATGCACTCAGGGCGCTTTGGCTCTTTGGACGAATCAGCGGCGAGCGTTTGCCCGGCGAGCATCAGGCATCCGACGGCAAGGGCTACTTTACGCAGTGCTAGGTTCATTTTTGTCTCCACAGGAGTTGTTGTTTTGTGTTTCAAATCAGGCTTCGCAGAACATGTACGGTGCAGACCCCTGAACGCGTTTCAAAGACGCAGCAGTTCGGTCTGCGCGGAGGCACAGGCAAGGGTAGTCTGGTTGGGGCAGCAAAGGCGGGTGGGCATTGAAGCCTGGAGCTGTATGGACAGCATGGTGAATACTCCGCTTATTGTTTTTATTCGGCGAAAACGCTTCGTGGCGTTTTTCGTTCGCGAGGTGTGTCGCGACCGGCAGTCGAAACTGTCCGTGGAGCGACTCTAACGACCCAACCTTTCGCTAACCTTTCAAAAGCTTTCAGGATGATTTTTGGCTTCACAGTGGCGGATGCGGCTGTAAACTCCGCGCCAAAGAATGGCGCCGGCCATCCCTGAATCGAGGAAAAACCCATGCGTGTTCTGCTCGTCGAAGACCATCTGCAGCTGGCCGAAAGTGTCGCCCAGGCGCTCAAGAGCACGGGTTTGACAGTGGACGTGCTGCACGATGGGGTGGCCGCTGACCTGGCCCTGAGCAGCGAGGAATACGCCGTGGCGATTCTAGATGTGGGGCTGCCGCGCATGGACGGTTTCGAAGTGCTGGCGCGCTTGCGGGCGCGGGGCAAGACCTTGCCGGTGCTGATGTTGACCGCGCGCAGCGACGTCAAGGACCGCGTCCACGGCCTGAACCTCGGCGCCGATGATTACCTGGCCAAGCCATTCGAACTGACCGAGCTGGAAGCCCGGGTCAAGGCGTTGCTGCGCCGTAGCGTACTCGGGGGCGAGCGCCAGCAGCGCTGCGGTGGGTTGGTCTACGACCTGGACACCCGCCGCTTTACCCTTGATGAGGAACTGATGACCTTGACCTCCCGCGAGCAGGCGGTCCTGGAGGCGTTGATAGCTCGACCGGGGCGGGTGATGAGCAAGGAACAACTGGCCGCCCAGGTGTTTGGCCTGGACGAAGAGGCCAGCCCCGACGCCATCGAGATCTACGTTCATCGGCTGCGTAAGAAACTCGATGGCCATGCGGTGGCGATCGTGACGTTCCGGGGCCTGGGCTATTTGCTGGAAACCCGTGATGCATAAGCCCGACAGCCTGCGCTGGCGGCTCCTTCGCAACCTTGCATCGCTGCTGGTGGTGCTGATGCTCGCCAGTGGGCTGAGTGCCTATTGGAATGGTCGCGAAGCGGCCGATACTGCCTATGACCGGACGTTGCTGGCTTCGGCCCGGACCATTGCCGCCGGGCTTTCCCAGCGAGACGGCACGCTGAGTGCGGACGTGCCGTACGTGGCCTTGGACACCTTCGCCTATGACAGCGCCGGGCGTATCTACTATCAGGTCAACGATATCCACCAGAAGCTCATCTCCGGATACGAAAATCTTCCTGGCCCGCCGCCGGGTACGCCGCGCACTGACGATTACCCCGCGCTGGCGCGCTTCTATAACGCCTCTTATCAGGGCCAGAATGTGCGCGTCGTAAGCCTGCTCAAGGCCGTGAGCGAGCCGGAGATGAACGGCATGGCGGAAATCCGCGTGGCGGAAACCGAAGAGGCGCGGGTCAGCATGGCGCGCAGCTTGATGGCCGATACCTTGCTGCGGTTGGGCATGCTGGCGGTGGGTGCGCTGCTTTTGGTGTGGTTCGCGGTCAGTGCCGCGCTGCGTCCCCTGGAACGCTTGCGCACGGCGGTGGAAGAGCGGCAGCCAGACGATCTGCGACCGCTGCCGCTGGTGGAAGTCCAGCATGAGTTATGGCCGCTGGTACGGGCACTCAATCACTTCACCGAGCGCCTGCGTGGCCAATTCGAGCGTCAGGCGCAATTCATTGCCGACGCCGCCCATGAGCTGCGAACGCCATTGGCCGCCCTCAAGGCTCGCCTGGAGCTGGGCCTGCGCGCCAGCGAACCGGCCACGTGGCGCCAAACCCTGGAGACCGCCGCCCAGGGCACCGACCGCTTGACCCACCTGGCCAACCAGTTGCTGTCATTGGCCCGGGTGGAAAATGGCGCCCGGGCGATTGCCGAGGGCGGCGCGCAATTGCTCGACCTGAGCCAGCTCGCCCGTGAGCTGGGCATGGCCATGGCACCCTTGGCCCATGCCCGTGGGGTCGCGTTGGCGCTGGAGGCCGATGAGCCCGTCTGGTTGCGGGGCGAACCGACGTTGCTGAACGAACTGTTGAGCAACCTGGTGGACAACGCCCTGGCCCACACCCCCTCGGGTGGCAACGTCATCCTGCGGGTGATCGCGCCGGCGATCCTGGAAGTCGAGGACGACGGCCCCGGCATTCCTGAGACTGAGCGCGAGCGAGTATTCGAGCGCTTCTATCGACGCAACCAGCAAGTGGCCGGTTCTGGCTTGGGATTGGCGATCGTCGGGGAAATCTGTCGCGCGCATCTGGCCCAGATCACCCTGCATGACGGGCAGGAGAGTGGGCTGAAGGTGCGGGTGAGTTTTATCCCCGGCTAAGCCAGGCAATGCAAAACCCGTGGAAAGGGAGCAAAGTCCCTCGCCACAACGGGCTTTGTCAGTAAAACATCGACCGCGCTTCTTCCAGATCCGCGCAGCGGTCGTGGTTGTCCAGGTCAATGCCCAGCTTCTTGATCGCGGGGACGCCAAATACGTCGATTCTGCTCAGCGGATGGTCGGAGTCCTTGTAGCAGTACAGTGCGGCGACTTGCACCAGGTCGACGTAATCGAGTTGTTCTGAATCCCGGGTGAAATCCAGATACAACCCCGGCAACTTCATCAATCGTTCCGGAAACTCCCAGACGCTGAGCAGCTTGTCCCCCAACACGGGATGAATCGTCTCGATGACGTGGTTGAGGCTGATTGGATCCGACAGCAATTCGTTGTTGTCTTCGGCGTACGTCAGGATCGGCAGCACGCCGATCTGATGGACCAATCCGCCCAGCGCGGCCTGGTCAGGCTTGAGGTGGGTATAGCTGCGACATAGCGCATAACTGACACCGGCGATCTCCAGGCTCTTGCGCCACACCTCACGCATCTTCTGTTCCACGACATCGGAGCGGGCATGGAATATCTGCTCCATGACCAGGCCAATCGCCAGGTTACTGCTGTAGTTGACGCCCAGCCGAGTGATGGCCGTGTGCAAGTCCGTCACTTCCTGCGTGGCGCGTAGCAGCGGGCTGTTGACCACTTTTATCAGGCGCGCCGAGAGTGCCGTGTCACGACCGATCACTTTGCTCAGGTTACTGACACTGATCTCCGGATCTTCCGCAGCCCGGCGAATCTGCATGGCCACTTCCGGTAGTGTGGGCAGGACCAGGTCGTCCTTATCGATGGCCGCCACCAAATCCCGCTGGACCTTATCCGCCAAATCGCTCATTTCGGTTCTCTAGGTGTTGCGACAAAATGTTGCGATCAACGCTGGATTTCGCGGTCGCGGTCCAGTTCGTAAGGCAAGTCCAGCAATTGTAGCGCGGGTCCTGCCAAAGCACCGAGGTGCAAATTGCCATCCTCGGCGGCTTCGGCCTGCAACACTCCCAGCAGTTCAATATTCTGCTCGGCCCGGGCAGCAATGACGACCTCGCCGATCGAGCTGCCATGCGTAGGGGAAAACAGCGGGGTGCCAGGCTCCGGCAACTCGGTGGCGTCCAGTTGCAGGCGATACAGGCGACGCTTGAGCTTGCCGAGGTACTGCATGCGCGCGACGATTTCCTGGCCGGTATAGCAGCCTTTCTTGAAGCTGACACCGCCAACGGCCTGCAGGTTGAGCATCTGAGGAATGAACAGTTCGCGTGTGGCCGCCATGACTTGGCCGATTCCCGCACGAACCTGGCCCAGCAGCCAGCGGTTCAAGTCGCCTTCGCCCAGTTGCGAGCCCAGGCGAGCGCGCAGCGTATCGGCCTGTTCGGCGCGGACCCAGAGTTCGGCGCGGCCCGGGGATACGCGGATGGCGATCAAGGATTCATGGCGTGCCATGCTATCGGTGTCGGCCGGCAGCTCCAGGCCCAGTTCGCTGAGGGCGGCGTCAGCGTTTTCCAGTCCGAAGCGAACCCAGGCCGGGCTTTCATCGGTGAGTTTGGATTTGGAAAACACCGCGTATTTTTTCAGGTCCGCCAGTTGCGGTTCGAGTAACTCGCTGGCCATCGCCATGAGTACGCCGTCGCCCTCGAGCAGGATCCGGAAGCTTGATTGCATCCGGCCTTTCTGTGTGCAGCGGGCGCCGAGGCTGGCCCGGCTGTCGCTCAGGTAATTGAGATTGCAGGTCAATTGGCCTTGCAGGAATTTACCGGCATCCACGCCGCGGACCGCGAGAATGCCTTCGTGGGACAGGGTGCAGAAAAAAGCGGAATCAGCCATGGGTCATCGCAGGGTAAAAAAGTCTGGTGGACATCATAAGGGGGCGCCCTTGAAATGGGTAGTTGCCAAAGGATCGTCGACGGCCGACAAAGCCGTGTGTTCCGCCACGGCCGGGCCTGTATACTTGCGCCCTATTTGAGGAGCGCTCCATGGTCGAAGATGTTGAACTGAATCGCCTCTACTGGCACAGCCGCCGCGGCATGCTTGAGCTTGACGTGTTGCTGGTGCCTTTCGTGAAGGAGGTCTACCCCCACCTCAATGAGGTTGACCGTGCATGCTACGTCCGCCTGCTGGAATGTGAGGACCAGGACATGTTCGGCTGGTTCATGGAACGCAGTGAGTCCGAAGATCCGGAGTTGCAGCGCATGGTCCGGATGATCCTGGACCGTGTCCAACCCAAGTAATCGCTTCGAATGCCGCTGGCGCGCCTCCGGGCAGTTGTTGGCGGCCTATCTGCTGGCGCAGCTGTTCGCCCTTGGCTCGTTGTTGCTATTGGCCGTTCCACCCGGGTTCGCAGCCGTCGGCATCATACTGTGCCTGGGCCATGGCGCCTGGGTACTGCCGCGACACCTGCTGCTGACCCATCGACAGGCGTTTCGCGGCTTGCGTCGCGATGCCGGTGGCTGGCAGCTATGGAGCTCCGACGGCGGCTGGCAATCGGTGCAGTTGCGGCCCGATAGCCTCGCATTGCCGATAATCGTCGTGTTGCGCTTTCGGCTCCAGGGCGAGCGGCGGGTCCGCTCGCTGTGTGTGCCCCGTGATGCGCTGGCGCCGGATGTGCACCGACGCCTGCGAGTGCGGCTCAGGTTCAGCCGGCGTAGGTGGGCGGCACCAGGATAGTATCCAATGGCTCGGGCAACAGGTCCGGGTAATCGAGGGTGTAATGCAGCCCTCGACTTTCCTTGCGTTCCATCGCCGAGCGAATCATCAATTCGGCCACTTGCGCTAGGTTGCGCAGTTCGATCAGGTCCCGGCTGACCTTGTAGTTACTGTAGAACTCATCGATCTCATCGAGCAGCAGTCGTACCCGATGCTGGGCCCGTTGCAAGCGTTTGTTGGTGCGCACGATCCCAACGTAGTCCCACATGAAGCGCCGCAGTTCGTCCCAGTTGTGGGCGATGATGACGTCTTCATCCGAGTCGGTGACCTGGCTGGCATCCCACGAGGGCAGGGCGGCAGGTATGTCGATGCGCGGCAATTGCTCAAGGATGTCGGCCGCTGCCGAGCGGGCGTAGACGAAACATTCCAGCAGCGAATTGCTGGCCATGCGATTGGCGCCGTGCAGCCCGGTAAAACTGGTTTCGCCAATGGCATACAGGCCGGGGACGTCGGTGCGACCGAACTGATCGACCATGACCCCGCCGCAGGTGTAATGCGCCGCCGGCACCACCGGGATAGGCTGCTTGGTGATGTCGATGGAAAATTCCAGGCAGCGTTCGTAGACCGTCGGGAAATGACTCTTGATGAACGCTTCGGGCTTGTGGCTGATATCCAGGTAAACGCAGTCGATGCCCAGGCGCTTCATCTCATGGTCGATGGCTCGGGCAACGATGTCCCGTGGGGCCAGTTCGGCGCGGGGATCGAAGCGCTGCATGAAGCGTTCCCCGTTGGGCAGCTTCAGGTGCGCGCCTTCGCCGCGCAGGGCCTCGGTCACCAAAAAACTCTTGGCGAGCGGGTGATATAAACAAGTCGGGTGGAACTGGTTGAACTCCAGGTTCGCCACCCGGCAACCGGAACGCCAGGCCATGGCAATGCCGTCACCGCAGGCGCCGTCCGGGTTGCTGGTGTAGAGGTAGACCTTGGCCGCGCCACCGGAGGCCAGGATCACGAAGCGCGCCCCGTAGGTGTCGACTTCGCCCGTGCCACGGTTGAGCACATAGGCGCCCAGGCAGCGATCACCGTTCAGACCCAGGCGTTTTTCGGTGATCAGATCGATCGCGACCCGTTGCTCCAGCAACTCGATGTTCGGCCGTCGCCTGGCCTGGGCCAGCAGCGTCTTGAAAATCGCCGCGCCGGTCGCATCGGCGGCATGGATGATCCGCCGATGGCTATGGCCGCCCTCGCGGGTCAGGTGAAATTCAAAGCCGCCATCTTCGGTGCCGGACTGCTCATCGCGGGTGAATGGCACGCCTTGGTCGATCAGCCATTGGATGGCCTCCCTGCTGTGCTCGACGGTAAAGCGCACCGCATCCTGATTGCACAGCCCGCCGCCAGCGTTGAGTGTGTCGTCGACGTGGGATTGGATCGTGTCGGCGTCATCCAGCACGGCTGCGACGCCGCCCTGGGCCCAGAACGTCGAGCCGTTGGCCAGGTCGCCCTTGCTCAGCACGGCGATGCGCAGATGCGCGGGCAAAGTCAACGCCAGGCTCAATCCGGCGGCACCGCTGCCGATTACCAGAACATCATGTTGGAACTGTTGGCTCATTCGAATGATTTCCGCTCAAAGCGACCCGTGAGGGGTTGGCGCCGGACATCCGTTTGACGGGTCGGGCAGCCTTGCAGCCCACTAGTATATAGAGGGGGGGATCGGCACAATAGCCGGGCAATCATGGCGATGTGAAACCAGCGTGACGGAAAAACAACACGCTTCGTCGGATCAGGGTTTTCTTGAAATGGCGACAACGCGACGTTTTCGCGGACAGAACGTTGTTTATCTCGTCACGGTTGCCAGATTTTCGTTTCGAAGAGCTGAAAATAGCGGGAACTTTTGCCAAGCGCCTACGTTCAATAGACGGTTGTCTGCAAAAGGGAACAGCGTCGGGTTGGTTAAGGACTTCGATTCAAGTCCTCGTCCGACAGGCCCGGCGACAGATTATTCGCGCAGCCGGGGAATCTCGTGCTGCGTTTTTCGTGCGTGCCGGATCAGAGCGCGCCGGAAACTTGCTTGGAAGGGGGAGAACTTTTGCGAAAAGCCCGAGTCTATGTTTGCAAGCCCGGTCGATTAGTAGTGCAACCCTCCTTCGAGCTTATCGAGGAGTGTTCATGCTAACCCAGGAAGAGGATCAGCAGCTGGTCGAACGCGTTCAGCGCGGCGACAAGCGAGCTTTCGATCTGCTAGTGCTGAAATACCAGCACAAAATTCTCGGGTTGATCGTGCGTTTCGTGCACGACACCCATGAAGCCCAGGATGTTGCCCAGGAAGCCTTCATCAAGGCCTACCGCGCACTTGGAAATTTCCGCGGGGATAGCGCGTTTTACACGTGGCTTTACCGCATCGCCATTAACACGGCGAAAAACTATCTGGTTTCACGCGGCCGCCGGCCGCCGGATAGTGATGTGAGTTCCGAAGATGCTGAGTTCTACGATGGCGATCATGGCCTCAAGGACCTCGAATCTCCGGAGCGTGCATTACTGCGGGATGAGATCGAAGGCACCGTTCATCGAACCATCCAGCAATTGCCTGAAGATTTGCGTACGGCTTTAACTTTACGTGAATTCGACGGTCTGAGTTACGAGGACATTGCGAGCGTCATGCAATGTCCGGTGGGTACCGTGCGCTCCCGGATCTTCCGCGCTCGGGAGGCCATCGATAAAGCCCTGCAACCGTTGTTGCAGGAAAACTGAGACAGCGGCGACAGCCAAGAGAGGAACGCCATGAGTCGTGAAGCCCTGCAGGAATCGCTGTCCGCAGTGATGGATAACGAAGCGGACGAATTGGAATTACGTCGGGTATTGAATGCCTTCGACGATGTTGAAACCCGTGAGACCTGGGCGCGCTATCAGATCGCCCGGGCTGTCATGCACAAGGACCTGCTGCTTCCGCGTCTGGATATCGCTGCGGCAGTGTCTGCTGCGCTGGCTGATGAAGCCGTACCGGCAAAAGCCTCCCGCGGTCCATGGCGTAGCCTGGGTCGCCTGGCTGTAGCTGCTTCGGTCACCGTAGCGGTACTGGCCGGTGTGCGGTTGTACAACCAGGACGAGATCGCTGGCGTTCAAATGGCGCAGCAATCTAACCAGCCAAGCCTGGCAACGCCACAGGTCAAAGGTCCTGCGGTGCTGGCCGGCTACAGCGAAGGTTCGGAAGCTGCTGGCCCGATGAACAATGGTGTCCTGCAAGGACAACCAGGCTGGCACGATCAGCGCCTGCCTAACTACCTGCGCCAGCATGCCCAACAGGCTGCATTGAAGGGCACTGAAAGCGCGCTGCCCTACGCTCGCGCGGCCAGTCTGGAAAACCGTTAAGGAGGACCATGCGCGCCATACCTCTTTTATCGCTTCTGCTCGGTGGCTGGTGGGTGATTCCAGCCCATGCCGGCGAGGCTCAAGACTGGCTAAATCGTCTGAGTCAAGCCGAGCAACAGCAAAGCTTCCAGGGCACTTTCGTTTACGAGCGTAACGGTAGTTTTTCTACCCATAACATCTGGCATCGCGTCCAGGATGGCAAAATCCGCGAGCGGTTGCTCCAGCTCGACGGTTCGGCACAGGAGGTCATGCGCATTGATGGACGTACTCAATGCGTCAGTGGCACCTTGATCGCCGGGCTGGGAAATACGCCAGATGGCACTGCACGTGCGCTCGATCCGCAAAAACTCAAGAATTGGTATGACCTTGCCGTGATCGGCAAGTCGCGTGTGGCTGGGCGACAAGCTGTCATTGTGGCCCTGACTCCGAAGGACCAGCATCGCTACGGGTTCGAGTTGCATCTGGACAAAGAAACCGGGCTGCCGCTCAAATCCCTGCTGCTCAACGACAAGGGACAGTTGCTCGAGCGCTTTCAATTCACCCGCCTGAACATCACCTCACCTTCGGACGCTGACCTGCAGGCCAGTGCCGAATGCACGGCTGTGGCGCAGGATCCGAACAAGGCGACGGCAGTGAAGACCGCATGGCGTTCGGACTGGCTTCCGCCGGGCTTTGAATTGACCAGCAGTGTTGCGCGAAATGACCCAGACACCAAAGTACAGGTCAGCAGCCTCATGTACGACGATGGCCTGGCTCGGTTCTCGGTGTTTCTGGAGCCGTTGAACGGCGCCACGGCTACCGATACCCGAACTCAGCTAGGTCCGACCGCCGCCGTATCCCGCCGTCTGACCACGCCGCAAGGTGAAATGATGGTCACGGTGGTAGGTGAGATACCTATCGGGACGGCGGAACGGATCGCGCTTTCCATGCGCTCCGACGTCGCGGCAGCCAAGTAGCCATTGCGCAAGTGGCTCGATTGCGCGGCAGGCCGTTAACGCCAAGGCTTGATCGAATTGCTGAAACTTCCTGTCAGCATTTTCATTTGCAAAAAATCGATTTTTTTTCTATTAGGTCAGAGCCGCTCGGCTCTGGCCTTGTCTGTTTGCGGAACGAAAATACCGGCGTATCGTTCTCCGGTGTTTCAGCTCCATATCGCTTAACCATGCTCGTCGTAACGGGAGCCGTATGTCGATACCACGCTTGAAAACCTATCTCTCCATATTCGCCACCGTGCTGGTCCTCGGTCAGGCCGTTCCCGCAGCGGCGGTCGAATTGCCGGACTTCACCCAACTGGTCGAACAGGCTTCACCCGCAGTCGTGAACATCAGTACGACGCAGAAGCTGCCTGAGCGCCGGGTGATGGACCCACAGATGCCGGACCTGGAAGGTCTGCCACCCATGCTGCGCGAGTTTTTCGAGCGCGGAATGCCGCAGCCCCGTTCACCGGGTGGTGGCCGCCAGCGGGAAGCGCAATCCCTGGGTTCGGGTTTCATTATTTCGCCCGATGGCTACATCCTCACCAATAACCATGTCATCGCGGATGCCGATGAGATCCTGGTCCGCCTGGCCGATCGCAGTGAGCTCAAGGCCAAACTGATCGGCACCGATCCACGGTCCGATGTGGCGCTACTCAAAATCGAAGGCAAGGATTTGCCAGTCCTCAAGCTTGGCAAATCCCAGAACCTGAAGGCCGGCCAATGGGTCGTGGCGATCGGTTCGCCGTTCGGCTTTGACCACACCGTGACCCAGGGCATTGTCAGCGCCATCGGCCGCAGCCTGCCGAACGAGAACTACGTGCCGTTCATCCAGACCGACGTGCCGATCAACCCCGGCAACTCCGGCGGCCCGTTGTTCAACCTTGACGGTGAAGTGGTGGGCATCAATTCCCAGATCTACACCCGCTCGGGCGGGTTCATGGGTGTGTCCTTCGCCATTCCAATCGACGTGGCCATGGACGTTTCCAATCAGTTGAAAAGCGAAGGAAAAGTCAGCCGTGGCTGGCTGGGCGTGGTCATCCAGGAAGTGAACAAGGACCTGGCCGAGTCGTTCGGGCTGGAAAAACCCGCCGGTGCCCTGGTGGCACAGATCCAGGAAGGTGGCCCGGCTGCCAAGGGCGGCTTGCAGGTTGGTGATGTGATTCTCAGCCTCAATGGCCAGCCGATCGTCATGTCCGCCGACTTGCCGCACCTGGTGGGTGCCCTGAAGGCCGGTGCCAAGGCCAGCCTCGAAGTGATTCGCGAAGGCAAGCGCAAGAACGTCGAGTTGACCGTTGGCGCTATCCCGGAAGAGGGCAAGGAGCTGGATTCGCTGCCCAAGTCCGGCGTAGAGCGCAGCAGTAATCGCTTGGGCGTCGCGGTGGTCGAACTGACCGACGAGCAGAAGCGCACTCTGGAACTGCAGGGCGGCGTGGTGATCAGGGAAGTACAGGACGGTCCTGCTGCACTGATCGGCCTGCAACCGGGCGACATCATTACGCACCTGAATAACCAGGCCATCGGGTCCGCCAAGGAGTTCACCGATATCGCCAAGGCCCTGCCGAAGAATCGCTCGGTGTCGATGCGAGTCCTGCGCCAGGGACGTGCGAGCTTCATCACGTTCAAACTGGCTGAATAAGCCCGTCCGCAGCTGAAAAAAAACCGCCTCGATGTATGTCGAGGCGGTTTTTTTATGCCTGGCTGAAGCTCAGCCCATCATGTCCTTGACCATTCGCTCCTGTTCCATAAGCTCACGCTGCCGTGCGTCGATGCGGGACGACAATGGAAAGTTGCCGCCGGCGCGGCGTTTGGCGAAGTCCAATTGTTGAATCGCCTGGCGATAGTCGCCGACCAACGCGAAGTATTCGGCGCGGGCCTGGTGCAAGCCGATGATGTTGCCCGACAGGCCGCGCGTCTCGGCAACCATGTACCAGACGTCCGGATCGTCCGGGCGACTCTTGAGCAGCGTCTCCAGGGCTTTTTCTGCGTCAGCGGGGCGGTTTTGCTTTAGCAGCAGGTCAACGCGCACTTGGTTGAGGGGATAGTTGCCAGGGTATTGAACCAGCATCCGGTCGACGCGGGATTGGGCGTCAGCCAGCTTGTTGTTGGTAATGTCCAGATCGACTTGGGCCAGGTTGTAGATGATTTCGTTGGGTGATTTGGCCAGCAGCGGCTTGAGGTTCTCCCGCGCTTCATTCAACTGGCCACCCTTGACCTGGGCGATGGCCAGGCCATAGCGGGCCACATCGTTTTTGGGGTTCTCGTCCAACAGTGCGCGAAAGCGCTTGGCGGCCAGGCCTGGGGTTTCCTCATAGGTCAGCTGGACGCGCGCACGAATCAGTTGATAACGCATGCTGTCCTCGATGCCCCCCGGCTTGGCCTGTTCGGCGCGGTTGCGGGTGTCGGCGATACGCGACTCGGTGACCGGGTGCGTCAACAGAAACTCCGGAGGCTTGGCGTCAAAGCGGTATTGGCGCATCAGACGCTCGAACATGGTCGGCATGGATCGAGGGTCGTACCCAGCTTTTTCCAGATTCTGGATGCCGATTCGGTCGGCTTCCTGTTCGTTCTGGCGTGAAAAGCGCCGTTGCTCCTGGATGGCGGCGGCCTGGGTCCCCGCGATGGCGGCAATCCCTGCATCGCCCCCGCCAGCGGCGGCGACCACGATGCCAGCCAGCAGCGCGGCCATCATCGGCACTTGCATGCGCTGTTGAGCTTCCACGCCACGGGCGAAGTGGCGCTGCGACAAGTGCGCCAGCTCGTGGGCCATGACCGACGCGTATTCGCCTTCGGTCTGTGCGTTGAGGAATAGCCCGCCGTTGACCCCGACGATTCCGCCCGGTGCGGCGAAGGCGTTGAGCTGCGGGCTGTTGATAAGGATGAATTCCAGGCGCCGGTCATTGACCTGGCTGGTCTCCACCAGCTTGTAGACGCTGGTTTCGACGTAGTCCTTGAGCTGGGGGTCGTTGAGCTGTGAAACCTGGCTGCGCAGCAGCGCCAGCCAGGCGCGGCCCAGTTGGTGCTCCTGTTCTGGCGAGACGATGGCAGAACTGGCGTCGCCAAGTGACGGCAGGTCGTCGGCGAAGCCCGGTGAGGCAAGCAGGCAGGCGAGCGTCAGCAGGGTGGGGCGCAGAAATGTCATGCACGAAGCCTTAGTCGACAAAGACCTTACTGTAGCCGGACAGCGGGTCCGGGACCAGATATTCTAGGCGGCTCGACGACCCGTTGCGGAGTGAAACAATGACCGATGCTGTAGCCCACGATGCCGAGCTGGACGCCAGTGGCCTGAATTGTCCGTTGCCGTTGCTCAAGGCCAAGCTGGAACTCAATCGTCTGACCAGTGGCGCCGTGCTCAAGGTAACCGCCACGGACGCTGGCTCCCAGCGCGATTTCCGCACCTTCGCCCGGTTGGCCGGTCATACGCTGCTGCGTGAAGAGGACGAAAACGGCACCTACCGTTACTGGTTGAAAAAAGCCTGAAGGCAGGCGACATCTCTTAGGGATTTTTAATGTTCAAAGTGTTACGCGACTGGATTCAGCGCTACTTTTCCGATGAAGAGGCGGTGGTCCTGGCAGTGCTCCTGTTCCTGGCTTTTACCGCCGTGCTCACGCTGGGCGGCATGTTGGCACCGGTGTTGGCGGGGATGGTGCTGGCGTACCTGATGCAAGGGCTGGTCATCACTTTGGAGCGCTTGCGACTGCCGGGTTCGGTCGCGGTAGGGTTGGTGTTCGCGCTGTTCATGGGCGTGCTGGTGGTCTTCCTGGTGGTGATCGTGCCCTTGCTGTGGCACCAGTTGGTGACGTTGTTCAACGAATTGCCGGGGATGCTCGTCAAATGGCAATCGCTGCTGTTGCTGCTACCGGAGCGTTATCCCCACCTGGTCTCGGACGAGCAGGTATTGCAGACGATCGAAGTGGTACGCGGCGAGATCGGCAAGTTCGGCCAGTGGGCGCTGACGTTTTCGCTGTCCAGCCTGCCGTTGCTCGTGAACATCATGATCTATCTGGTGCTGGTGCCGATCCTGGTGTTTTTCTTCCTCAAGGACCGGGAAATGATCGGACGCTGGGTCCGCGGTTACCTGCCGCGCGAACGGGCATTGATCACCCGGGTGGCGCAGGAGATGAATCGGCAGATCGCCAATTACATCCGCGGGAAAGTCATCGAGATTTTTATCTGTGGCGGCGTCACCTACATCGGCTTCGTCGCCCTGGGGCTCAATTACGCCGCCCTGTTGGCGCTGCTGGTGGGTATTTCAGTGGTGGTGCCCTACGTCGGCACCGTAGTGGTGACCGTGCCGGTGGCATTGATCGCACTGTTCCAGTGGGGCTGGAGCGATCAGTTCATCTATCTGATGGCCGTCTACGGAATCATCCAGACCCTGGACGGCAACGTGCTCGTACCGTTGCTGTTCTCCGAGGCGGTGAACCTGCATCCGGTGGCGATTATCTGCGCAGTGCTGTTGTTCGGCGGACTGTGGGGGTTCTGGGGAGTGTTCTTCGCGATTCCCCTGGCGACGCTGTTCAAGGCAGTGCTGGATGCGTGGCCGAGCAAGGAGCCAGTGGTGGCGCCGTTGTTATAAGAGGTGAGTTAGCCTAGCCGGTGAGGCTACCGGCCTCTTCGCGAGCAGGCTCGCTCCCACAGGGGATTTGCGGTGTTCCGTGAAATCCTGTGGGAGCGAGCTTGCTCGCGATGAGGCCGAAGCTGACAACGAAAAAACTCAGGCCTTGTTGAGCGCCTGAGCCGCCGCCAACACCGCATCCACATGCCCCGGCACCTTCACGCCACGCCATTCCTGGCGCAACACTCCCTGTTTATCGATCAGGAACGTGCTGCGATCAACGCCCAGGTATTCCTTGCCGTAAAGCTTCTTCAACTTGGTCACGTCGAACAACTGGCAAACCGCTTCGTCCTTGTCGCTGATCAGCTCGAAGGGGAATTCCTGCTTGCACTTGAAGTTCTCGTGGGACTTGAGGCTGTCCCGGGAGACGCCGAACACTTCGGTGTTGGCGGCCTGGAATTGCGCGTACTGATCGCGGAAACCCTGGCCTTCGGTGGTGCAGCCGGGCGTGCTGTCCTTGGGGTAGAAATAAATGACCACTTGCTTGCCCTTCAGGGCTGCGAGGCTGATGGTCTGCCCGCTGGTGGCGGGCGCCTGGAAATCGGTAACCGGCTGGTCGATGGCAACGGCCATGAACGCTTCCTTACATTGGGTTTTGTGGGCGCCACGGTTCGATCAATGCGTCGAGGTTCATCGCGTCCGCGAAATCCAGGAACTGATCACGCAGCCAGCTGATCTGGGTGCCGGCCGGCAGTGTCACGGTGAACGTGGCGTTGAGCATGGTGCCGCCGGTCTGCGGGGCCTGGTAGGTGTCGCAGGTCAGGTTCTCCAGTTCGACGTGGTGGTCCATGAAGAACTGGCACAGCTCGTTGATGATGTCCGGGCGGTAGGCCGAGCTCACGTAAGCCACATAAGGCAGGGCCTGGGGACGATTCTCCAAGGCGGCGCTGCGTACCACGTTGACGGTGAAGGCATGTTTCTTGGCCAGTACGGGCAGGCTGCCCTCGAGGCGGGCCAGCGCGTCCCAGCTGCCGGAAATTTCCAGCACGAGCGCGCTGCACTCGCCATGACGGGTCAGGCGTGACGTCACGACGGCGCAGCGATTTTCATGGCTGGCGCGGCACAGGACGTTAGTCAGCTCCATGGGGTTGGCGCCGAGGGCACTGATAACAAGGAATTGTTCGCGGACTGTGGGGGTGGACATGCAGCATTCCTAAAGCGATGAGCGGTCGGTACGTTTCAGCTCGATGTGGTGCCAGCCTTGGGAAATCGAACGGTTCAAGCCCTTCGCCTCGTGGATGCGTTGCGTTGCGGGGCAACACAAATACACCGGGACACACGCAGGATCGGGGCTTGTAACGACGAAAACGGAGGCTGGGGACCGGCGTATGAGCTTATCGCTACCGATCAAAGCCTGAAGGGTAGCGAAAACCATCGCCAAGGGGAATGGGAGTTCGCTTGTACAAGCATCTTGGCGCCAGTACCATTACGGCTCTCTTTTTCCGGCAGGAGCGGTTTCATGATTGCGGGCAGTATGGTGGCACTGGTCACACCCATGGATGCACAAGGGCGTCTTGACTGGGCCAGCCTCAGCAAACTCGTGGACTTCCACCTTGAAAACGGCACCCATGCCATTGTCGCCGTCGGCACCACCGGCGAGTCGGCTACCCTTGATGTCAACGAACATATCGAAGTCATCCGCGCCGTCGTCAAGCAGGTCAACGGCCGCATTCCGGTGATCGCCGGCACCGGAGCCAACTCGACCCGCGAAGCCGTCGAACTGACCCGCAACGCCAAGGAAGCCGGCGCCGATGCCTGCCTGCTGGTCGTTCCGTACTACAACAAGCCGACCCAGGAAGGCTTGTACCAGCATTTCAAGTACATTGCCGAAACGGTCGACATCCCGCAGATCCTCTATAACGTTCCCGGCCGCACCTCCTGCGATATGCAAGCCGAGACCGTGATTCGCCTGTCCACCGTGCCGAACATCATCGGCATCAAGGAAGCCACGGGCGACCTGGTACGGGCCAAGGCCATCCTCGATGGCGTCAGCAAGGATTTCATCGTGCTGTCTGGCGATGACCCGACAGCCGCCGAGCTGATCCTGCTGGGCGGCAAGGGCAATATTTCCGTGACCGCCAACGTCGCTCCGCGAGAAATGGCCGATCTGTGCGAGGCCGCGCTCAAGGGCGATGCCGAGACCGCACGTGCAATCAACGAAAAACTGATGCCGCTGCACAAGGACCTGTTCATCGAAGCCAACCCGATCCCGGTGAAGTTTGCCTTGGTCGAAATGGGCCTGATGCACGAAGGCATTCGCCTGCCGCTCACCTGGTTGAGCAACACCTGTCACGAACCGCTGCGGCAGGCCATGCGCCAGTCCGGCGTCCTGGTTTAATTGAGGAAGTACAACGCATGAAGCGAATGGCCGGACTTTCCGCACTTGCCTTGATTATCTCCAGCACCAGTGGCTGCGGGTGGATCTGGGGACCGGATGGTTACTTCCGCGACCGTGGTAGCGACTACCTCGAAGCGCAACAGACTGCACCGATGCAACTGCCACCGGACGTCAGCGTCGCCAAGCGTTTGGATCCGCTGCTGCCGATCCCGCGCAACGTCGCTGACGACAGCGTCAAGGGCGAATACGTAGTCCCGCGACCACAGCCGCTGTCGGCCGTGGCCGATGCCAGCGACTACACCCTGCAAAAGAGCGGTGACTCCAGCTGGGTCATGGGCCAGCACCCACCGGCCGAAGTCTGGCCGGTGGCGATCCAGTTCTTCCAGGACAACGGTTTCCGCCTGGACGAGCAGCGCCCACAGACGGGTGAATTCACCACCACCTGGCAGCGTTCCGATGAACTGTCCGCCGCCATGGCCAAGCGCCTGAGCGCCGCCGGTGTCTCGGCAGACAGCGAAACCCGCGTGCGCGTACGGATCGAGCCGGGCGTACAGCGCAACACCAGTGAGATCTACGTGGTCAGCGCCGAGCGTCCCGCCGGCAGCACCGCCGACGTGGCCTTCACCAATCGCTCGGTCAATACCGGCCTCGACGCCGCGCTGGTGGACGACATGCTTGCCAGCATGAGCCGCACCGCGGAGCAGGGCGGTTCGGTTTCGATGCTCGCGACCCGCGACTACGACACGCCAAGCCGCGTCAGCCTGAGCGAAGACGGCAGCGGCAACCCGGTGCTCAACGTCGGCTCCGACCTCGACCGTGCCTGGTCGAGCGTGGGTCGTGCGCTGGAGCAGGGCGAATGGCGCGTTGAAGACATCAACCGCAGCCTGGGCCTGTACTACATCAACCTGGCTGAAAAAGCCGAGAAGAAGGACGAGAAGCCTGGCTTCTTCAGCAACCTGTTCGGCAGCGCGCCGGACAAGGAAGAAATCGAAGCCCGCGCCGAGCGTTACCAGGTTCGCCTGAGCAAGGTCGGCGACAACGTCCAGGTCACCGTCGAGAAGAACATCAACACCGTGGCGCCGGCCGATGTAGCCCGCAAGGTGTTGGGCGTGATTCAGGACAACCTGGGCTGATCCGATGCGTTTTGCCGTTCTCGGCAGCGGTAGCCAGGGGAACGGCACGCTGATAGCCAGTGCTGGGACCTACGTTCTGGTCGATTGTGGTTTCTCCCTGCGGGAAACCGAGAAGCGCCTGTTGCGCCTGGGTGTGCACCCGGCGCAACTGAGCGCGATATTGGTGACCCACGAACATGCCGACCACGTGCATGGCGTGGGTTTGCTGTCTCGGCGCTACAATCTGCCGGTGTACCTGAGCCGTGGGACGTTCGAAGGCCTGCGCAAACCCATCGAGCCAGCTGGTTTCGTGGCCGGCGGCGAGCAACTGCGTGTCGGCGGCCTGGATATCAGCGTGGTCAGTGTGGCCCACGATGCCCGGGAGCCAACCCAGTATGTGTTCAGCGACGGCGAGCGGCGCTTTGGATTGCTCACCGACCTGGGATCGTATTGCGACAGGGTCATGGACAGCTACCGGGACCTCGATGCGTTGATGATCGAGTCCAACCACTGCCGGGACATGTTGGCGCGTGGGTACTATCCGTATTTTCTCAAGCAGCGGGTAGGCGGGGAGCACGGACATTTGAACAACCACCAGGCGGCATACCTGGTGGCCGAGTTGGGCTGGCAAGGCCTGCAACACCTGGTCCTGGCCCATTTGAGCAGCAAGAACAACCTGCCGCAGCTGGCCCGGCAATGTTTCGTCGACACCCTTGGGTGCGACCCGGACTGGCTGCAACTGGCCGATCAAGATTCAGGGCTCGACTGGCGACATATCGCCTAGCCCATCTACTTAGCAAGCGGAGCCCATCATGGAAAAACGTGAAGAACTCTACCGCGGCAAAGCGAAGTCGGTTTACAAGACCGACGACGCTGACCGCTTGATCCTGCTGTTTCGCAACGACACTTCGGCGTTCGACGGCAAGCGCATCGAACAACTCGACCGCAAGGGCATGGTGAACAACAAGTTCAACGCCTTCATCATGCAGAAGCTCGAAGCCGCCGGCGTGCCGACTCAGTTCGATAAGCTGCTGGGCGACAACGAGTGCCTGGTCAAGAAGCTGGACATGATCCCGGTCGAATGCGTCGTGCGTAACTACGCCGCTGGCAGCCTGGTCAAGCGCCTGGGCGTGGAGGAGGGCATGAAGCTCAACCCTTACACGTTCGAGCTGTTCCTGAAGGACGACGCCAAGGGCGACCCGTTCATCAACGAATCCCATGTCGTGGCCTTCGGTTGGGGCACCGCCGAGCAACTGGCTCGCATGAAGGAACTGTCCCTGAAGGTCAACGAAGTGCTGACCAAGCTGTTCGACGACGCGGGCCTGCTGCTGGTGGACTTCAAGCTTGAATTCGGTGTGTTCAGCGATGGCTCCATTGTCCTGGGCGACGAGTTCAGCCCGGATGGCTGCCGCCTGTGGGACAAGGACACCAAGAAGAAAATGGACAAGGACCGCTTCCGCCAAGGCCTCGGTGACGTCATCGAAGCCTACGAAGAAGTCGCCCAGCGCCTGGGTGTACCGCTGTAGTCGACGCAAGCGACTGATAGCACGGAAAAAATTTCGCCCGGGGGTTCGCTTCCGGCGAATGTGCTGGTATGATTCGCGCCACTGGAGAGATGCCGGAGTGGCCGAACGGGACGGATTCGAAATCCGTTGTACTGGCAACAGTACCTAGGGTTCAAATCCCTATCTCTCCGCCATTATTCAAAAAGCCTCGTAAGTCGTTGATTTACGGGGCTTTTTTGTGTTTGATGATTTTTGCGTTTGACCACTCATTTTGACCACTCACTTTTCCCCCAAATATCCAAAACCCCGGAAATCAAATCCCGTTTTCGGCTCGAAACCGTATGTTCACGGTGATGGAATCCGGTGGTGAATATCTTTGGAGATAGGTCAGGCATATCCAACCGTAACCTGAAATATCGCATACCGTCGGCCTACAGAATCTAGCAATCCCTGAAGGTTGGTGCGCGCATACCAATGAGAGCTCCTGTGAGCTCGTGACGCTGCGATTGGTTGCTCATTTGAATGGAGTCTCGGGCTGAGTCCGCAGTACCATCCTTGGCTATCACCATCGAATCGTCTACGCCGCCAAGGATGAAAACGTGATAATCAATGTCACCGACCACAATAAGTACCTTTACCACTACACAAGTGCCGCGACCGCCATAAACTGCATCCTCAAGTTTCGTACTCTCCGGTTTGGCGAGTACAGACGGACTAATGACCCCAAGGAAAGTAAAAACTGGTTGTTCGATTTCGTATCGTTCGAGCAGAAGGTTGACCGCATAGATTACGACCGCAATGTCATGTCAGCTTGGCTTTCAGACGAGTTGAAGCGCAACACGCGCCTAATCTGCTTCTCACGTGATACCGGGCCGTTGACCGGCAATCACCTCACGGAAATTTTCAATCGGGGTTTTTGTAAACCTCGAATGTGGGCGCAATACGCTGAAAACCACACCGGCGTTTGTTTGGTGTTCAACCGCGAGAGTCTAGAGAAAGAAATTACTACTCAGCTTGCTGCACACACCTCATTACTCCGAGGTGTGGTGCAGTACAAAGATTGTGGGATCGCCCGTGACCTTTTTGAAGAGCTGACCTTCAGCATCAATACAGACGATCTTGAAAAGCATGGCAGAGATAGGTATCCGGCGATCCATTTAAGAAAGCATTATCAGCAGCTTTTCTTCGAAAAAATGAGCGATTGGGAAGCGGAGAATGAATATCGCTGGGTGGCGTTTACAAAGTCGACGGAGCCGCTGGATGTAAAATACGGAAGTGCTTTGGTGGGTATGATGTTTGGTGAGGACACTAGTGAGGAGAACAAAAGGGAAATGTCCTTGCTCACCAGCGGAGCGGGAGTCGACATGCGAGGGTTAAAATGGAAGAACCACAGCCCTTGGTATGACTTCGAGCGGCAAGGCTACCGTTGACTTGAGGTTAGCGTGTGAAGTTGTGTAATACCCCCACTGATCAGGGAATATCTCATGCCCACCGACCACGGAGTTTCCCATGCCAACTGTCTTCGATGAAATCATTCGCTATAAAGCCCGTAAGCTGGCCCAGGTGCACATTAAGGGGAAAAAGGGGACAGACCACGATTATGCGGCAGGGCGATTACAAGTGAGCTCAAAATCGTGGTCTGTCCCTGAGGGATCCCCACAAATCTACGCCAGGCTCTGCGCCTGATAATGCACCTCGTCACGCAGGGCCTGCTCGAGCTTTTCTAAATGCTCTCGTCCGCCAAAGTCCGTACAGCAACGCCAATACTCCAGTCCCAAGCGCCACAACGAAAGCACCCGTCTATCTTTTAGGCTGTTGCTTTGATAACGCTGTTCCAATTTGCTTTCACGGGCCTGTAGCCCTGTCAGGAAGATGAGGTAGTTGGCCAGAGCCGCAATCAACAGCAGCGCCTCAATGCGCCGAGGGCAATGACTTCTATGCAGGTTCAGCCCCAACCCCAAGTGCTCACTTTTTACATCCCGGAAGCCTTCTTCGATCTGCATGCGCCTTTTATAAATCGCGACGATTTTCGCCGGATTCCACTCACTGTGCTCCAGATTGCTCGCCAGCAACCAAGGTTCACGTTCACGCCTGGCGGACTGTCGACTGAGCTTGCTTTTGGCGATTGAGCCTGTGACGCGTTGATGCTTTCGTCCTTTGGCTGAGTGCCGGACACAATACAAGTCGATGAAATGGGGAGCGCTACGGGTCATCTCGACATGGCCCAACGATCTGGGTGATGAAGTGGCCAGAGCATATAGGCTTTTCACGGGTTGCCAGTCAGCGCCACCAGTGCGATAAAGCTCACGATTTCGTATGCGAGCTACGTAATACCAGCCCTGTGCTGCCACCGCCTTCATCCATGGACGCCGAAAACCCGCGTCAGTTACCAAGATGGGAATACAGCCGTCAGGCAGTAGTTCAGCCAGTGTGTTGAGCAATCGTTTTTGGTATCTCGGGCAACTCTCACGCTCATGCACACTTTCATAAATGGGAAATGAGCGTCCGGCCAACGGAATCGCTGCTCTCAACAAGAACGCGTCTCCTGGGGCGTCAATTCGAGACCAGTCGACCAAAATCAATGGATGTTTTAGCGAGCCCAGCAACGCTCGTAACATCACCCAGTAGAACAGTGGGCGCTCTGCTCTGAGGTGCTGATTACCCAGCAATCGATCTACTCGCTTGATGGCATGTTTGGGGTAAGCCCGGCCTGGCATCGACCGCCCTAGTCCTGTCAGCGTCAGACGACGGCCTTGCAGCAATGAACTAACACAACTCATCAACGTAGTCAGACGACGGGAATGGACAGAGGGAAGTGCTTGAGCGAGCGCTCTGTGTAAAAATCGGATGGCCTGCATGGGTTCGGGATCTTGTTTTTGCGTGGTGCAAACCAAGTTGCCGACTCATGCAGGTCTCTTCAATATTCCAACTTCTTGATTTTCTATAAGAAAATTTGGGGATCCCTCAGGGTCTGTCCCCCGTTCCTCGCGGTATCTCGACGATGTCTGTCAGCCAGTTGCTGGGCAACGTCTAAGGCAGACTTCAGGACGTTTGCAGCTTCTGTGAAAACTTTTGGGTCATTTGACCCCTCGTAGATGATTCCGCCCTCTGTGACGTCCTGCACAACGCTATCGACGTATTGATAGAAGCTGACAACCAACTGAGCATCCTCTGGTGAGAGGTATCCCAGCTTCCCGAGGTTCGCGACATAAACTCTGCAATAGTGCTCAGGAATTCGTACCTGCAATGACGCTTCTGGACGCTGGTCTTCTGGTATTGTAATTAACTGGTTCCCAAATTCGATTAGGCCGGAAAGGTAATCTCGCTCGACGGCGATCTTCCTCAACGCCAGCACCTCTGCAACGATCGCCACACGCACGCTTGTACGTTCCTGCCAGCGTTGCCAGAGCCAGCCACCGGCAGCTACTAAAGCGGTGAGAAGTAAGCCGGCGGTGCTGATGATTTCACTGGTCTGCATTGCATTTTTCCTTCGTGCTGGAAGCTGGTGGCTGTGAATGGCGGCTAGCCGCAAGGAGGGACGGGACAGACCCTGAGGGATCCCACAAATCTACTCCGATACCCGTGCCTGATGATGCACATCGTCGCGCAGGGCCTGCTCGAGTTTTCCTAAATGCTCTCGTTCACCAAAGTCCGTGCAGCAACGCCAAGACTCCAACCCAAGCACCACAACGAAAGCACTCGCCTATTTTTAAGGCTGTTGCTTTGATAACGCTGTTCCAATTTGCTTTCACGGGCCTGTAGCCCGTCAGGAAGATTAGGCAGTTGGCCAGAGCCGCAATCAACCGCAGCGCCTCAATGCGACTAGGGGCAATGACTTCTGTGCAGGTGTAACCCCAACCCCAAATGCTCACTTTTACATCCCGGGAGCCTTCTTCCTGGCGGAGAGCCTGTCTCTCGTAACCTATTGCAGCGAATTCAAACTATTCGCAATCAGGCAGACGCCACTCGTCGTCGCGAGCGCCATCATATCGAAACAGGTCTTCGAAGCGGCGAGCACGAATGTTTGCTTAGAGCTAGATGTGTCAGTCATCTAGCTCAGGAAAAGTGATTTTTCCTACAATCCAAGGTTCCACAATGTCGCTATGAATCGTACGTAAAAACGATCCCCACTCTTTACGGCTGTGAGCGTCTGGTCCAATGATCGTCAGCAGTAGGTACGTATCTTTGAAGTCATCATAGGCATAAATAAGCCAGAAGTCGTTGTCAGGGTCTTCCGTTAAGGCTGTGCGATAGTACTGGCGGTCGATTTGGGCCCAGCGAGCTTGTGTTTCTGCAGTGCTCGCCAAATGGATGTGACACATATCACTCAGATCGAGCAGTTCATCTCTGCCAAAGATAGCCGGAAGCTCGCCGCACACTTTGTAATTGTAAAAGTGTGCGGCAATATTTTTCCAGTTCTGTGTTTCTTCAAAAAGTGCGGAAATTTTAACGGCTGGCATCCAGGCCTACTTTGTAATAGGAAGCTTGCCAGTGATTACAAATTTATCGAACACTTTCTGACCATCACGTGCAGCTTGTCGAACGTCAAGAAATGTCAGCTCTTCGTGAGTGACTTTTCTACGCGCTTTCTCGACTTTTTTTGTGGTAGCCATCGGAGCCTCCGAGGTGTGTGTATTCATGCTGATCAGCTTATGTGATTAATCGAGTCCGGGCAAACCGGAGGGGTTCAGTGTCATCGAACCATGCTTGTTTCGACGAAATGGGCCCCGTGAGAGGCCCTTTGAGCTAGGCCGGCTCTGCGTCCAAGCGTCGGGCGATGACATCAAGCACGTCACAACCATCTCTCAAGGAGATGCAGCACAGCTGCGCAAAGTCCTGGAGGACCACTGAGTCACTTGGAATATCCCCTCGCATGGCGAGGTTCTCTAAAAGCTGGGTGACTGCGCGGATTCTATAGCCCGCCGTGTCAAGCAGGATGTGCAAAGGCGCAGTGGTATCGACGAATAGGGGCTGATCGTCGGCATTGCTGGTAAGAGCCATGTATCTATTCATTTTTTAAATTCCATTTGATTGAAGACCTTCTTAATCGTCGCCAAACGAATAAGGTGGTAGCTGTGCGCGGGTTGGCGAACCGGACAAATAGAAAAACCGGCAGATCCGAAGATCTCCCACGCACAGCTACCGGAAAGCAGCATATTGCGCACGGTAGCGTTCCGCAATCCGTGAGAGGTTCCTGCATATTTGTCATGGGTCGCCAAACCCAAGCCGCTCTGATGAACGACGCGCTTGAACTATAGATCCCTTCCGTAGAAATCCTCAATCAGATGATGAGTCAGAAACTTCTCTAAATTATGTGGGTGGGAAATGTAGGAAATATTCCCGCTGCAATTGCCTCCCCGCTTTTTTTTACCCCCTCCGCATCCCGCATAACCACAGCCCTTCACACCCAAACCTTTGTGACAATCAGACTAATGGTCTATAGCTCAACACAAGGCTGCCGATAGGCAGGTAATCCCCCGTGTAAGGAGTGACACCATGCTGCGGTTCTTCGCCGACTTGGGCTTTCGTTGGAAAATCACTCTGCCGATTGCGTTCCTGGCTGTGTTGCTGTTGCTGATGGGGTGGACGGGGATGCGCGGCATCGGCCAGGTGACCGAATCCAGTACGCAATTGACCAAGCGATATCTGCCGGCCATCAGCCTGTTGCTCAATGCCGATCGTGATCTTTATCAGGCTTTCGTGGCCGAGCGCAGTTTGCTGGACGGTCATGCAAGCGAGCACCTGCAAGCGCTGGGTGCCAGTCACAGCGAAAATGCGAAGCAGGCTTATGACCGTGTGCAGCAATATGCCGCGATGCAGCCCGGTGCCGAGTCGCAGGCGTTGGTCAGTCAGTTCAATGACAGTTTCGGCAAATGGATGCAGGTTTCGCGACGGGTCCTCGAGCTGTCGGTAGGCGATCCGCAGGGCGCTAGCGCGCTGAGCTTTGGTGACAGTGAGCGCTTGTTCGAAACCATGCGCGATTCCATCGACAAGCTGGGTGAGCTGGAAGATGCTGCGTCGCATCGTGAAGGCGACGCAGCGATTGAAAACGGCGAGACAGTCGGGGTGCAACAGGGTGTGATTCTGTTGGTCGGTTTGCTCGGTTGCATCTTGGTGCTGGTTGCCCTGCCGCTGGTGGTGTTGAGCCCGATGCGCCGGCTGCTGCATCGTGTCGAGCAAATTGCCGAGGGCGGCGGCGATCTCAAGGGACGCCTGGAGGTGCGTTCGTCCGATGAGCTGGGACAACTCGGCAGCGCCTTCAACCGTTTCCTCGACAAGCTGCAACCGCTGATTGCCGAAGTAGGGCGGGTGACCGGCGAGGTCGATTCCGCCGCGCGGGCCATGGCCGATATGGCCGCGACGAACGATCGGTTGATCAGCAGCGAGCATGCCGCGCTCGATCAGGTCAGTACCGCCGCCACCCAAATGAGCGCGGCGGTGCATGAAGTGGCGCACAACGCGGTAAGTGCTTCGGATGCAGCGCAACAGGCGAGCAGTCAATCTCGCGATGGCGCCGAGGTGGTCAGCAGCACCATCGAGTCGATCCGCCAGTTGGCCCAGGAAGTGGAGAGCGCCTCGGGTACGATCGAGGCACTGGCCCAGGAGACCTCCAGTATCGGTGCCGTGCTCGAGGTGATCCGTGGCATCGCTGAGCAGACCAACCTGTTGGCGCTGAATGCTGCCATCGAAGCCGCTCGGGCCGGTGAGCAGGGCCGTGGTTTTGCTGTGGTGGCCGACGAGGTGAGGGCGCTCGCGGCCCGCACCCAGGACTCCACCAAGGACATCCAGGTTCGCATCGAGCGCTTGCAGAGCGGCGTCGCCAAGGCGGTACAAGCCATGCATGTGGGCAGCAGCAAGGCCCGGGACAGCGTGGAGCGTGCGGCAGGTGTCGATCAGGTGCTCAGCGGTACCGGCGGTTCGATCCAGCGGATCAACGACATGGCCGCGCAGATCGCCAATGCCTGTGAGGAACAAAGCAGCGTCACCGAGGAAATAGCCCGCAATATTTCCGATATCCGCGATCTCTCCAACGAAGCGGCCGCCAATTCTGCCCAAAGCATGCATGCCAGCCAGCAGTTGTCGAATCTGTCGAGGAATCTCGCAGAGCTGACCGGCCGCTTCCGCACCTGAGGAGGTCGTGTCGTGGCGACTGACGACCTTCTACGTGCCTTGCATCAGGACGGCTTTGTCCTGATGCCCGGTGTGTTGGACGCCGGGCAGGTCGCCGACCTGCGTCGCGCTATCGACTTGCTGAAGCCTCAGCACTGGGATTACAGCGGCGTCATCGATCATTACAAATGCGTTTTCAACAGGGATCCGTTCTGGTTGCCATACCTGGACGTGAGCGCAGTTATCGAGCTTGCCGAGGCCGCCTTGGGAGATGATTGCCATATCATCGGGCAGACAGCCTGGCGCTGCCATCCCGGTTTTATCGGCGCGCCTCTGCATCTGGATTACCTGCCCATGGAGCTGCCGCCCGCCCTGTTGGCCGACCCCGGTTTCGAACTGCCGATGCAGGTGTTCACCGCACAGTTTTACCTTGATGACATCGATGCTGACCTGAGCCCGACACGGGTAATACCCGGCAGCCACAAGGCGGGCCGGGCGCCTACGGCGGGCGAAACGCAGTGGCAGGGACGTTCGGCGCAGCCAGTGTTGTGCCGGGCGGGCGATGTTCTGGTACTGCGCAGTGAGTTGTTGCACGCCGGCAGCGACAACCGGACCGCCGACCGCACGCGGTACATGCTCCAAGTGCATTACGGTCGGCGGATGGTTGCGCAGAAGTTCTCGCCTTATCTTCAGTGGCAGTTCAACCCCGCAGTACTGGCCGCCGCGACGCCTCGTCAGCGACGGCTGCTTGGCGATCACCAGGAAGCGGAATACGACTGAGCTGCCCGGTCAGATCCAGACGTCATTGACTGCGGTTCGCGTATTGATTTGCTCCCCCGTGTTGATGACGCCCCGCGGTTCGATCAACAACAACTTCACTTCCCGCTCGGCACTGGGTTTGTGCTCGACGCCTTTCTTGACCACATACATCTCGCCCGGGCCAATCATGACGGCGCCGTCGCGAAAGTCGATGCACAATTCACCTTCCAGCACGATAAAGGTTTCGTCGGTATCGGCATGGGTGTGCCAGATAAAATCGCCCTCGAGACGAGCAATCTTGAACTGGTAGTCGTTCATCTCGGCGACAACCTTGGGCGCCCACTGCTCATGGAACAGCGCGTATTTCTGCTCGAAGTTAATGGGGGAGTAATGATTCATCGCGGTACGCTCCTCAATTGAAAGTGAGTGCTACGTTAGGGGCTGGATCGTCGCGGGTATTGGATGATCGTGCAGCTTTCCGCTGGAGGGGCGCAGGGCTTCAGCGCAGCATTTTCAGCCAGCGTGCCGGTGAAAGACCAAAGGCCTGGGTATGGAGCCGCGTCATGTGGCTCTGGTCGAAAAAGCCACAGGCCAGCGCCGCTTCACTCAAGGGCATGCCGTGCAATACCAGGCGACGAGCTTCGCTCAATCGACGTTGGGTGATGTAGCGATAGGGGCTGGTGCCGTACAAGGCGCGAAAGTCCCGCGACAGGCTCCATCGGTCCCGGCCACTGGCCTGCACGAGGTCATCGAGGGTAATGGGTTGGTCAAGGGCATCATGAATGAACAGCCGCGCGCGTTCCGCAGCAGGGTAGTCAAGCAGCCTGCGGCCTCGTCGGCTCCCTGACGCGACGGCGAGCGCCTGGGCCAGGTCGTAGATGGCATCCTCTTCCTCCAGTGGATCGAGACGATGCTCGAGGCTGGCCAATAACCGGCGGGTCGCTATGTTGAGTCGTGGATCGTTCGAAAGTCCGCCTTCGATGAAGGGCAGTGACCTGCCGCCCAACACTTGTTGGATCAACGCGGGCTCAATGTAGGACATCCGGTAACGAAAGCCATCGATCGTTCCGGCCTCCCCATCATGCACCTCGTCCGGGTGCAGGACGATGGTTCCGCCGGGCTGGCTATGGCGCTTGCTGTGCCGGTAATTGAAGCTCTGGACGCCGGAAAGCGTGAAGCCGATGGCATAGGTGTCATGCCGATGGGTGTTATACCCATGACCGCTGAAATAGGCCTCGATGCGTTCCAGTTTCCTCGATTCAGGCGCACGCATCAGCCAGTCGCGACGGTGACTGAATTGACTCATGAGCTCCGACCTCTCGCTGTTGTCTGCACACGATACCCGCCTGCCAGCTCGCGTCGCAGCAAAAAACTCAATTCAAGTTCGGGTAAAGCTGCTCTGGTGCAGAGCAGCTTGCGCATCCGCCGCCCATAGACGGCTTCAGATTTCCTTTACGGGCGTCTCGCCGTGGGCACTTTTGATCAATCCGATAACGTGCAGGCAGTCGGCCTTGTTCACATAGGACTCGCCGCTGGCGATGGTTTCGTGATTGCCGGCCCTCAGGCGCCAGCGCCACTGGCCTCGTCCGGTACTTGGGGTTCCTCGGGTCTGTCGGTAGATTTCAAAATACATCGGTTCGCTCCCTGCGATTTATTCATTCAAGACATGTTCTGGACATGTCGTCGCAAGCCTAGCCAAGCTGCACGTTTTCGCTATGGGGAAAACGTTTCCAATGATGATGGGATATTTCAGCGAATTTCAGCGCTGCTCAAACTGATAACCAGGAGCGAAAGGATGAACCGCAACGAATTGCGCAAGGCCGACATCAACCTCATGGTCGTCTTTGAAACGTTGATGCTGGAGCGTAACCGCCAGCCTGCCGGACTACACCGCCACGGCCATGGCCGCTTCCGGTCACTTGTTCAGCGAGCCATTTCCCTTCAAGACGCCGACGCTGGACCTGTCCATGGTCTGGCTGAGCCATGTCGACAACGATCCGGCGGAGCGCTGGTTGAGGTCCCGGCTGGAGGCCTTCATGAGCGAGCGCATGGGAGCGATGGGCGAAACAAAACCTGCCTGAAAGCACAAAGTCGAGGTATGGTTGCGCCAACCCATTCCAGCAATCACTTTTTTTCGAATCGGAGTCGAACGCATGCCTCACTTGCACATGGAGTACACCGCCAACCTGACCGAGCTGAACGCTGATGTCGCGCTGTTGCGCTTGAACAATGCGCTGGTAGCCTCGGGGCAGTTCGCTGCCGAGTTCGACATCAAGAGCCGGGCCGTGAAGCTCGAGACGTTCCGCGTAGGAACCGGCATGGGGGAGCGGGCTTTCGTGCATGTGAAACTGGCCTTGCTGAGCGGCCGTTCACCGGAAATCAAAAAACAGCTGGCAGACAGCCTGCTGGTGGTAATTCAGGACCTGGGCCCTTGGCCCGCCGGCGTTAGCGTGCAGTTGTGCGTGGAACTGCTGGATATCGACCGTGGCCCGTACGCCAAGGCTGCCATCGGTTTTTAATGTCTGTTCGAGCGGTGCGATTGTTTAGCGCGAGTCGATCCAGACTCCGCTAAATGATGGTTTAACGGTCAATGGCGTCGTGTGACGCTTGAACCGAACATTTCCTGTGATATCCCTATGGACGGTTGGCCCGCAGGCCCTGCATACCCACCACTCACCGCTGAGGGGGCGGCTGGCGGTCGCATACCTGCCATCGCACCTTCATCCTGCGCGCTGCCCTGTGAACTGGCGTTCTGGGCGCTCTGGCATTGCCGCCATGCGCGTCCCCCAGACCTTCGTATTTCCTGTTGATCCTTGAACTGTGCTCGTCGCTGGCGAGTACAGCCTGACGGCGCCTGGTCGTCCGTCCGACATGAATATACGAGTGTGTCCATGAATCTTTCTTTTGCATCCGAGCAACAGGCCCAGGCGTTCCTGGCGCAAAACCCGGATATCGAGCTGTTCGAATTGTTTATCGTCGACAACAACGGCGTGCCCCGGGGCAAGTGGCTGCATCGGGACGAATTGCTCGCGGTCTATCAAAGTGGCCGGCCACTGCCCAGCACGATTCTGGGGCTGACCGTCAATGGCGACGACGTGGAGAATTCCGGCCTGGTCTGGGACGTGGGTGACATTGATTGCCGGGCCTATCCCATCAGCGGCAGCTTGCAACGCATGCCCTGGCGGCAGATTCCCACCGCCGCGGTGCAAGTGGCCATGCATCCCCAGGAGGGCATGCCGGCGGCCATCGCCGATCCCCGCCATCTGCTCGGCCGGGTCATCGACGAATTGCAGGCGGACGGCTATTACCCGGTGATGGCGGCGGAGCTGGAGTTCTACCTGTTGGATGGGCAGCGCGACAGCGAGGGCCGGCCCCAACCGGCGCGGGACGCCGACGGCAGCAGGCCGCGCCATACCCAGGTCTATGGCTTGCGTGAACTGGAGCAGATCGAGCCCTTTCTCGCCGATCTCTATGCGGCCTGCAAACTGCAGGGCATTGCGGCCCGGACAGCCATTTCCGAATACGCTCCGGGGCAGGTGGAAATCACCCTCGAACACCGTGCCGATGCCTTGCAAGCCATGGATGAAGCGGTGCGCTACAAACGGCTGGTCAAGGGCGTGGCCCATAAACATGGGATGGCGGCGTGTTTCATGGCCAAGCCATTTGAGCATCTGGCGGGATCTGGCCTGCACATGCACGTCAGCCTCGCGGACCAGGATGGCAACAACCTGTTTGCCAGCGAAGCCGCCGATGGCACGCCGTTACTGCGTCAAGCGGTGGGCGGTATGCTCGAAACGTTGCTCGACTCGCTGTTGATGTTCTGTCCGAACGCCAATTCCTACCGTCGGTTTCAAAGCAACAGCTACGCGCCGCTGGGGGCGACGTGGGGCGTGGACAATCGCACCGTTAGCTTGCGGGTGCCCGGCGGCCCGGCGTCCTCGCGGCACATCGAGCATCGTATCTGTGGCGCCGATGCCAACCCCTACCTGGCTGCGGCGGCAATATTGGCTGGCATCCATCGGGGCATCCGCGGACAGTCTGATCCTGGTGCGCCTGTCGAAGGCAACGGCTATGCCCAGGCCACCCAATTATTGCCCACCGACTGGCTCACGACTTTACGCGCCCTGGAGGCGTCCACTTGGGCGCGGGACGCTTTTGGGGAGGCGTTCCTCGGTGTCTACCTGGCGGTCAAACGTGCGGAGTATCGCCAGTTCATGGGTGAGGTCGGCGAGCAGGATTGGCGTTGGTACCTGAACCAGGCCTGAGGGCGTTCAGGAAGATTTAAATAATTATTTAACGGCAACTTTTTCACGAAAAATTGATGGTGGGCTACCTAAAGTTTGTGCTGCCGTAGGGAATGAATTTTCACATTTTCCTTGCGGCGCTTTTCTTTCTTAGAGCAACTTTTCAGGAAGTTTCCACCCATCATGCTGACTATCAAAGCGGTGCGCCCCGAGTGGGTGACGCTGGCCGCCAGCGCCTTTTTGTTAGTGGGTTTCAATCTGATCCTCTGGCAGCATCTGCTCACCATAACCGCATCCGATGGGCACGGTGCGCTGCTGTGCCTGGCGTTTGGCGTGATGGTGTTCTGCGCGTTCAACCTGGTGCTCACGCTGCTGGCGTTCCGGCCGCTGCTAAAGCCGTTGTTGATGGCGCTGTTTATGATCAGCGCTGGCGTGGCATATTTCATGGCCGAGTACGGCGTGTTGATCGATGCCGGGATGTTGCGCAACTTCGCCGAAACCAATGCCACGGAAGTTCGCGACCTGTTGTCGTTCAAGTTGTTTGCCTATTTATTCTCGTTGGGTGTCCTGCCAGCCTGGTTGTTATTCAAGACACCGATAAAATATCGTCGCTGGCCCAAGGAGTTGTTAAGTAAGTTTGTGGTCTCCGTGGTCACGATTGCCGTGCTCGGCGGGGTGGCGTTGGTCAACTACCAGGGCTTGGCGTCGTTGTTTCGCAATCATCACGAGTTGCACTTGATGGTCGTGCCGAGCAACTACATCGGTGCGTCGATCGGCTATTTGCGCGAGCAGGTCGCATCGGCCAAGCAACCGTTCATCACGTTGGGCGAGGATGCGAGTCGCAACCCGGCCTGGCAAACCCATCCACGAAAATCCCTCACTGTGCTGGTCGTGGGCGAGAGCGCCCGTGCCGAGAACTTCGGCATTCTTGGGTATAACCGTGATACCACGCCGCAACTGGACAAAGAGGCCGGCCTGATCGCCTTCACCGACGTGCATTCCTGTGGCACCGAAACCGCCGTGTCAGTGCCTTGCATGTTTTCCAACATGGGGCGCAAGAACTACGACGCGAGCAAGGCCAAGAACGAAGAGGGGTTGCTCGACGTGCTCAAGCACGCCGGGCTGGACGTGATCTGGCGCGACAATCAGTCCGGCTGCAAAGGCACCTGTGATCGGGTCACGGTGCAGGACGTGAGTAATCTCAAGGACCCGGCCCTGTGCGCCAACAGTGAATGCCGTGATGAAATCCTGCTTCAGGGCTTGCAGCACTTCATCGACAGCCTCGACAAGGACACCGTGCTGGTACTGCATCAGATGGGCAGCCATGGGCCGGAATACTTCAAGCGCTACCCCAAGGAATACGAGCATTTCACCCCGGTGTGTGAAAGCAACGCGTTGAACAACTGCAGCCGCGAAAGCATCGTCAACGGCTACGACAACACGCTGGTGTACACCGACCACGTGTTGTCGACGCTGATCGATCTGTTGCGGGCCAACCAGGACAAAGTCGACACGGCCATGCTGTACCTGTCGGACCATGGCGAATCCTTGGGCGAGTACAACCTGTTCCTCCATGGCACGCCCTACATGCTAGCGCCGGAACAACAGAAACATGTGGCAATGCTGGCATGGTTCTCCGATAGTTATCAGAAGTCCTTTGCTGTCGACACCCATTGCTTGCAACTGAGTCGGGACAAGCCCCTGAGCCAGGACAACTTGTTTCATTCGATGATTGGGCTGTTGGAAGTCAACAGCAAGGTCTACAACCCGGACCTCGATCTGTTTGCCAATTGCCGGGGAGCGGTGATCGATGGCGTGCTTGCCCGGGAATGATTCCTACACCTTTTTTTCACCTGGCGTTGTTTAAGCTGTTGTCGAATCTTCCATGAGCGTAAGTATGTCCGGGCAACCCCCATCCACCGTCGAGCTTGAATTCGCCAGGCAGCATGACCAAGAGCATGCACAAATCTGTCGCCAGCCGGTGCCCCGCCGTTTACGCCTGACCTTCTGGCGTGACGAGCAATTGGTGCGCAACGCCATGAAAGTGGCCGGTGAGCCTGGGCTGGTGTTGGATGTCGCGTGTGGAGCCGGGCGGTTCTGGCCGGTGTTGGCCGAACATGCCAACCGGGTCATCCTGGCGGCGGACCCTTCGCCGGACACCCTCGATCACGCACGCAGCCACCACGGTGGTGCGTTGCTCAAGCGGGTCAAGACCTTCCCCAGTTCGGCGTTTACCCTTGGGCTGTCAGCCAACGCCGTGGACTGCATTTTCTGCCTGCAACTGTTTCAGCACATCAAGGCCAGCGAACATCGCCAGGCCTTGTTGCGCGAGTTTCATCGGGTCAGCCGCGATACGGTGGTCGTGTCGGTCCGGATCGAAGGGCGTCTCAAGCTCGGCCAGCCTGGGCGGCGAATCCTGGCTGGCAAGAACGACGTCGAAGGGGAGTTTGTCGAAGCCGGTTTCAGTGTGCTGTGGTATCAGGATTTCCTTCCGGGTTTCGCCTTGAGACGGGTTTATGTATTACGCAAGGCCAGTTAAGTTCTGATGTAGGACTATTCTTGCGATTGCGTAGGCGATTTCTCTCAAGCTCTTGCTCCGTAGATGCTCGCAATCGCCGACGGCGATATATACTGCGCGCCATTCTTCAAGGGAGAGCCGTGTGGCCATCGATATTCACTGGATTCGCGACAACGATAGCCTCGGTCGGTTTTGCGCCGAATGGCAACAGTTGCCGTTCGTCGCCCTCGACACCGAATTCATGCGGGTGGACACCTTCTATCCCATCGCCGGCTTGCTGCAGATTGGCGATGGTAAAAGTGCGTACCTGATCGACCCCTTGAGCATCGACAATTGGCAGCCCTTGGCCGCGCTGCTGGAAAATCCGGCTGTGCTCAAGGTGCTTCATGCCTGCAGCGAAGACCTGGAAGTCCTGCTACGCCTGACGGGCAGCCTGCCCGCGCCGCTGTTCGACACCCAACTGGCCGCCGCCTACCTGAACCTGGGTTTTTCCATGGGTTACTCGCGGTTGGTGCAGGAGGTGCTGGGCATCGAGTTGCCCAAGGGCGAGACGCGCTCCGACTGGCTGCAGCGACCCTTGTCCGAGACGCAGATCAGCTACGCCGCGGAGGACGCGGTGCATCTGGCGGAAGTCTTTGTAGAGCTGCGTCCCAAGCTTTGCGACGACAAATACGCCTGGGTGCTGGAAGACGGCGCCGAACTGGTCGCCAACCTGCGTCGCGAAGTGGACCCCTACGAGGTTTACCGCGAGGCTAAGCTGGCCTGGAAACTGTCCCGCGCGCAGTTGGCCGTGCTGCGCGAACTGTGTGCCTGGCGCGAGCGCGAGGCGAGGGCTCGTGATTTGCCGCGCAACCGGATCATTCGCGAGCACTCGTTGTGGCCCCTGGCCCGCACGCAGCCGGATAACCTCGCTGCGCTGGCAAAAATCGAAGACATGCATCCGCGTACCGTGCGTCAGGACGGTGAGTTCCTGCTGGACCTGATCAAGCGCGCGGGCAGCGTGCCGCCCGAACAGTGGCCGCCCGCCGTGGCTGAACCCTTGCCCATCGAGGCCTCGGCGCTGCTCAAGCGTCTCAAGGCACTGGGACAGGCCGAAGCCGAGCGCCTGGGCATCGCCCCGGAATTGATGCTGCGCAAGAAAACCCTCGAAGCCCTGATCAAGAGTGGCTTTCCCGAGGGCCCTTACCAACTGCCCGATTCGCTGCGTGGCTGGCGCCGCGAGTTGATGGGCCAGGCATTGCTCGACAGCCTGGCCACCGCCGGAGAACAGCCTTGAAACGAATCTGCTCCATCTACCGAAGCTCGAAGAAAAACGAGATGTACCTGTACGTGCTCAAGAGCGACGCGTTGGCCCGTGTGCCGGAACCGTTGATGGCGGCATTCGGCAAGGCCATCCACGCATTCGACCTGGTATTGAGCCCGGAGCGCCAGTTGTCCCGGGAGGACATCGGCAAGGTGCTGGAGAACCTCGACACCCAGGGTTATCACCTGCAAATGCCACCGGCCGAAGATGAGTACATCGAGCATCTGCCTGAAGAGTTGCTGCGACGCAACGATCCGGTCTGACGATGCCCGGGCGCCTGTCCAGGCGCCTGTTGAAAACGAAAAATGATTATTGGCGATTGGCCGCAAGGGTGGAGCGATACTCTGTCAGCGGTCGTCTGCACTGTTTTTGAAAGGTTTGATTCATGCGCGTTCTGATTGCCGAACACGACCACGCGGTCTATGCCCAGCTCCTGCGTCAGGCTGCACCCGATATCGAAGTGCTGACCAGCGGCGATTCCGCCGAGCTGTCGCGGCTTGCCACCGACTGCCCGGTCTGGCTCGGCCAGCCTGATCTATTGGCGACGCTGTTGCGTCAGGGCCATCGACCCCGTTGGTTGCAATCGACGTGGGCGGGCATCACGCCGCTGCTGGCCGAGGGCCTGACCCGCGAGTACCGCCTGACCCGCGCAGTGGGCATCTTTGGCCAAGTGATGGCTGAATATGTATTGACCTACATGCTGGGGCATGAGCGCGAGGTGCTGGCTCGGCTGGTCAGCCAGGTGGAGCGCAAGTGGGACAACCGCCAGGGGCAAAGCCTGGCGGGGCGCAAGGTGCTGATCGTCGGAACCGGCGATATCGGCCAGCGCGTGGCGCAATTCCTGGTGCCGTTTGGCGTGCAGTTGTACGGCATCGCCAGTGAAGCCCGTGAGTTGGCGCCGTTTATCGAAGTCGGTGCGCTGGCGGATTTGCCGCGGTTGGTGGGCGAGATGGATTATGTGATCAACCTGCTGCCGAACACGCCGGATACCCATGACATCTACGACGCCGCGCTGTTCAAGCAATTCAAGCCCACCGGTTTGTTTATCAATGTCGGCCGTGGCGTGGCCGTGGTTGATGCCGACCTGGTGCAAGCCTTGAAGGACGGGCACCTGGCCGGGGCGGTGATCGATGTGTGTCGCCAGGAGCCGTTGCCGCAGCGCCATCCGTTCTGGACGGCTTGGGGCTTGCTGTTGACGGGACACAGCTCGGCACCGACCTCGCCGTCCATGATGGTGCAGCTGTTCCTGGAGAACCTGCGCGCTTACCAGGCTGGCGAAGCGCTGCGTGGGGAAGTGGATTTCAGTCGGGGCTATTGAGCAAGCCCCGATCAAACTGTGGGAGCGAGCTTGCTCGCGATAGCGGTGTGTCAGTTGCCATCAAAAGTGACTGGCCTGACGCCATCACGAGCAAGCTCGCTCCCACTGTTGCTTGTAACGCTCAGAGAGTGAAATCCCCCTCGGCCACCAGTTCGCACAACGGCCGGCGCGGGCTTGGGACTTCGCGGGCCTGGAGGTAGTCGGCCAAGGTGGATTTATCCCCCAGCTTGCCGATCGCCACGGCGGCATGCAGGGCGTAGCCGTCCGGGATCTTCAATTCCTTGCGGGTCAGCTCCTGGTCGAAGCCGGCCATGCCATGGGTATGCCAGCCGCTTAGGCTCGCTTGCAGCGCCAGATGGCCCCACGCCGCTCCGGTGTCGAAGGTGTGGCATTGCGCCGGGGTTTCTTCGGTGGCGCCGGGCACCGCGAACGTGGTTTTCGAGGCAATGATCACCAGCGCCGAGGCGTGCTGGGCCCAGCCACGGTTGAACTCGTTGAGCAGGCCCAGGTAACGCTCCCAGTTCGGCGTGTCGCGACGGGCATAAAGGAAGCGCCACGGCTGTGAGTTGTAGGCCGAAGGCGCCCAGCGCGCAGCTTCGAAGAAACTCAGCAAGGTTTCTTTCGCAATATGTTCGCCGGTGAAAGCGCGGGGGGACCAGCGTTCGATGAATTGGGGATGGATCGCGTAGTCGGCAATGCGGGAGTTGGCGCTCATGGGGTCACCTTGGCTAGGTCAGGGAATCTGATGACGCAACCTACGTCCCGGTGTGTGGCCTGACAAGTCCCTTCTACCGACAGTCGCCAATGCTTGGCCTCACGAGGCCTCGGCACTAGACTGTCGGCCTTTTCACCACGTGATGTTGATGCTCGAGCCATGGCCGCCAAAGTCGAACCGTTCTGGATACGCAAAACCCTCGATCAGCTCGATCCGCAGGAGTGGGAATCGTTGTGCGATGGCTGTGGCCTGTGCTGCCTGCAAAAGCTCGAGGACGAAGACGACAACGCCGTCTATTACACGCGCATCGCCTGCAAACTGCTGGACCTGAAGACCTGCCAGTGCACCGACTACCCCAACCGCCGCGACTTCGTTCCCGATTGCATCCAGCTTACGCCGGGCAAGGCCGACGAGTTCAAATGGCTGCCGCCGACCTGCGGTTATCGCCTGGTCAGCGAGGGCAAGGATTTGCCGCTGTGGCACCACTTGGTCTGTGGCGACCGGGATGCCGTGCATCACGAGCGCATTTCCCAGTCGGGGCGCATGCTGGCCGAAGGCAGCGTGGCTGAAGAAGATTGGGAAGATCATCTGATTTTCCGCGCTGGTTGAATCAAAAGACATCGCATCGCATCACGGGAGCGCCCATGGCTTCAGAATTTAGACAGACACTGGCGGCGGGGCTGCTGGCTGTGTGCGGGCCGCTGTGGGCGGCGCAGAAAGTCGATCTGGATTATCACGTGCATTTGTTGCCGCAGAGCGACCAGGCTGAAGTGCGCCTGACCCTCGCGCGGGGCTCGGCGGTGCGCAGCCTGGATTTTGACCTCGGCGATGATGGCCGCTACAGCGATTTCAAGGCGGACGGCCAATGGCAGCTCACATCCGGCAAGGCGTCGCGAGGCGTCTGGCGTCCCGCTGCTGACAAGGCGAGCCTGACTTACCGCGTACGCATCAGCGAGTCGCGCAAGAACGGCTCTTTCGAAACCCGCATGACCCCTGGCTGGGCGCTGCTGCGCGGCGACGCCCTGGTGCCGCCGGCGAAGCTGGACCAGCAGGACGGCGTTGAGCTGGTGTCGCGCCTGGCGTTCGAGTTGCCGGGCGGCTGGCAAAGCATCGAGACGGCCTGGCCGCGTATCGGCAAGCAACGCTTTCGTATCGATAATCCATCTCGCCTCTTTGATCGCCCCACCGGTTGGATGCTTGCCGGCAAGCTCGGCAGTCGCCGCACGCGCCTGGGCGAGACCGACGTGACGGTGACTTCGCCCAAGGGCCAGGGCATGCGCAGGATGGACGTACTGACACTGCTGACGTTTGTCTGGCCGCAGGTTCAGGCGGTGGTGCCGCGTCATCCCGGCAAGTTGCTGATTGTCGGCGCTGGCGATCCGTTGTGGCGTGGCGCCCAGGCCGGCCGCGAATCGATTTATCTGCATAGCCGCCCACCGTTGGTCAGCGAGCGAGGCAGCAGCCCGTTGTTGCGCGAGTTGATGCAGGTGCTGGCGCGTATCAACGATCATGATCGCAGCGACTGGATCAGCGAAGGGTTCAATGAATACTACGCCATCGAATTGCTGCGCCGAGCCGGAGGCATGAGCGATGAGCGTTATCAGGCCCTGAACGATCGGCTCGCCCGGGACAGCAAGGGCGTCACCACGCTGCGCGGCGAGCAGATGAGCCCCGCGATGGTGTCCAAGGCGGTGCTGTTGTTACAGGAGCTGGACCGGGAGATTCGCCTGAAGACTCGCAACAAGCGCTCGCTCGATGATGTGCTGCAGGCGGCGATGCGCCTGGAAACGGTCGACACCGAGGAATTTGTGCAGCTCAGCGAGAGCATTCTGGGTGGTGGTTCAACTGTTCTGGATACCCGGTTACTTCAGTAATACCGCTATCGTCGGAACGCCGCCCGGAGCAAGCTCGCTCCCACAGGGTTCTTGTGAACACCACAAATCCAATGTGGGAGCGAGCTTGCTCGCGATGAGGGCATCAGCGGCACTGCAAGAATCAGAGCCCAGCCCTAGGCGAACTCAACGAATCATTCCCCGTCACCGTGGCCGTACCTGTCGCCGCCTCGGCATTGGCCTTCATGCGGCTCAGTTCGTCGCCGGCCTGTTCGATGCGGGCGCGGGCGTCATGCAGATGCTGACGATTTCTTTCCAGCATGCTCTTGGCCGAACAATGCCCGGTGATGCCGCGCGCCAGGGCCATGCCACCGATTGCCAGTTGCGCCAGGCCGATCACCCCGCCGCGACGCAGACCCTTGCCCATCATCAGCACCCCGCCGGCCAATGAACCAATGCGCTCCCAGCCGTGAACGTTCTGTGGGCTGTGGGATTGGAAGGGGGTGGTTTCAACCGGCCCGAACGGATTGTTATCGCTCATGATCTGTCTCCAGTGTGGGAATTTGTATAAAGCTGACTGCCAGAGCGAATCCGTCGTTCCATGGAATTTCCCGCCGGTCAGCGGAATTGCGGTCCCGAGCGCGTGTTGTTGCCTTTGGCCATCCGGTCGTACAGCACGACGTTGACCGTGGCCGCCAGGTTCATGCAGCCATGAGTGGGGATGTAGATCACGTCTTCGCACCAGTCGCGGATGTCTTTGTCCAGCGAGCCGTCTTCCGGGCCGAAGATATACAAGGCGCGGTCCGGATGGGTGTATTCGGGCAACGGACGGGCGCCTTCCACCAGTTCGACGGCCACCGGCACGCAGCCCAGGGGCAGGATCTTTTTCAAGTCGTCGATGCCGATCAGCGGGATGTCGTAGTGGACTTTCTTGGTGTCGGTGACAAAGTCGGCCGCGCGTTCATAGCGTTTGCCGGTGTAGAACACCGACGCCACGCCGTAGCAGCCGGCGGCGCGCATGACCGAACCGACGTTTTCCGGTGACTTGGGGTTGAACAGACCGATGCAGCTGTAGCGTTTGTTGGCCACGGACGGGGTGCCTTTGGGAAAAGGCGCGATTATACGGGGAATGGGGGAGGGTGGTCAGGTTCGAGATGTGTGGTGTTCGTTCGATCGTCATCGCGAGCAGGCTCGCTCCCACATTGGATTTTTTGGCGTTCAAAAAATTGTGGGAGCGAGCCTGCTCGCGATGGCGGCCTTGCAGCCTGTAAAGATTCTTCGGTGATGCCAATCACTCGTCTTTTTTCATCAACCCCGCCAACGCGGCGAAGGGGTTGTGGGTCGCCTTGGCGATCTTCGGCGTACTCAGGGAGCCGTCGCCGAAATACTGCTGGTCGGTGTAGCGCGAGTGCTCGTTGTCGTGGCAATACAAGCACAGCAGTTCCCAGTTGGAACCGTCCTGCGGGTTGTTGTCGTGGTTGTGGTCGCGGTGGTGAACAGTCAGTTCGCTCAGGCGCTTGCCGGAAAATTCACGGGCGCAGCGGCCGCAGACGTGGGGGTACATTTTCAGGGCTTTGTCGCGGTAGCCCATCTCCCGGTCGCGCTGGGCGTCGGCGAGGATACGGTCCAGCTTGGCAGTGTTGGACGGCGGGGTGGACGAACTCATGGGTTCACCTTTGTAGAAAAGACTGATGACGGTTGGATAGAGTTTAGCTCAGCCCTTGAGCTTCTCGGCAATCCAGATGGTGTGGCGGGTGCCTTTGTTGCCATGGGCGAACACCTGTACCTCTTCAGCCTTGAAACCGGCCTTCTTCAGCTTGTCGGAAAACTGCCGGTCGGCGCTGGCCGACCATACGGCCAGTACGCCCTTGGGCCGCAGGGCCTTGGCGCAGGCGGCCAGGCCCCCGGCCGAATACAACCAGCTGTTGGCTTTCTGGGTCAGGCCTTCGGGGCCGTTGTCGACATCCAGCATGATCGCGTCGAACCCCTGAGGTTCGGCTTGCAACACCTTGGCAACGTCCTCCAGGCGGATCACCGTGCGTGGGTCCGACAGCGGTCGCCCGGCTTTTTCGCCCAAGGGGCCACGATTCCACTCCACCACGCCTGGCACCAGTTCAGCCACCACCACTTCAGCGCTCTTGCCCAAATGCTTGAGGGCCGAGGCGAGGGTAAAGCCCATGCCAAGCCCGCCGATCAGCACGCGCGAGCCGGGGCGACCGGCGACCTTGCGGCAGGGGATCTCGGCCAAGGCGTCTTCGGAACCGTGCATGCGGGTGTTCATCAGTTGCCCGCCGTCGCCGCCCTGGATCTTGATGACGAAATCCTCGCCATACTCGAACAGGCACAAGGCGCCGCCGTTGTCGGGGATAGGCGTGGTGTCGAGCAGAACAAAACGTTTCATGGAAATCTCATGGAGAAGAAGCAGACCGGCCCGGCAGGGGCTAGCCTGAAAGCAGACAATAGCCACGGAGCCATTGATGAAGTGCATCATTCTAACGGCCATTGCGCTGGTGGCGCTCTCGATAAGTTGCGCCCAGGCCCAGCAACCGACGATTCCGGTCGCGCCGCCGAGCATTCCCGGCTCTCCCGGCACCGCCACGCCCATGCCGTATCCGCCGGTTACGCCAAGCGGTGTCCCAAAGGTGGCGCCAGGAAACGGCCCGCCCCTGTTGCCGCCCATCGAAATGCCCAGGCCGCCCAAAGACCAGCCGATACCGGGTATGGAGCCGAAGCCGGAGAAGGCCAAGTCGCCGGGGGGGTAGATTGCGAATACGACGCCATCCCATAGGTCTGTGTTTCAGCTAGGGGCTAGACCTGCTGCGACAGCAGCTGTCCATCCGCCATGCGCAGACGCTTGGAGAGGGAGACGGCGAGGGCGCGGATGATCTTGGCGGCGACCTTCGGTGCGTCGTTGAGCATTTTTTCCAATGAGTCCTTCCCCAGGTTCAGCAATTGGCAGTGAGTGGCCGCGATGCAGCTGGCCGAGCGCCGTTCGCCGTCGAGCACGGCCATTTCGCCGAACGCCCTGCCGCTGCGCAGTGTGGCAATGGTCACGGGTTGGCCGTCGGGGCCGGTTTTCTGCACGGCCACCTGCCCTGTATGAAGGATGCACATGAAACTGCCGGCATCGCCCTCGCGAAAAATCGCCTCGCCCTCGGCGACGGTGCTGATGCTGAAGTAACCCGATGCGGCGGCGAAGTCGACGGGCAGCAGTTGGTCGAACAGACCGCAGTCCATCAGCCAATCGCGGATTTGGTTGTTCAGTAAGGTCGGTTCTGACATGTCGTCACGGTCTTTTTCTTGTGCTCGTTGCGGTTTTGGAGTGCTTGGGTATCAGCCAATTCCCACAGAGGATTGTGTCAAATCCGGGCCCAGCGCATGGAGCTAAGACCCGGCCTTCACACAGAGTTCCTCAGGCCACTCCCAAAACCTTCAACACAAACGCATATTCGAGCGCTACGTCGCGCAATCCCTGGTAGCGACCGCTCATGCCGCCATGGCCGGCGCCCAGTTCGGTCTTGAGCAGCAGCAGGTTGTCGTCGGTCTTGGTGGCCCGCAGCTTCGCGACCCACTTGGCCGCTTCCCAGTACTGCACGCGGCTGTCGTTGTAGCCAGCGATCACCAGCATCGCCGGATATTCCTGGGCGCGGACGTTTTCGTACGGGGCGTAGGCCCTGATCCGATCATAGACCTGCGGCTCCTCGGGATTGCCCCATTCGTCGTATTCGGTCACCGTCAATGGCAACTCGGGATCAAGCATGGTGTTTAGAACATCGACAAACGGCACTTCGGCGATCGCGACCTTGAACAGCTCCGGGCGCTGGTTGAGCACCGCGCCGATCAATAGCCCACCGGCGCTGCCGCCGCTGATCGCCAACTGGCCGGCGGTGGTGAAGCCATTGGCGATCAGGTGTTCGGCGCAGGCGATGAAGTCGCTGAAGGTGTTGTGCTTGTGCTCTTGCTTGCCGGCGCGATACCAGGCTTCGCCCAGTTCACCGCCACCGCGCACATGGGCGATGGCAAACGCCACGCCGCGGTCCAGCAGGCTCAACCGTGAATGGGAAAACCACGGGTCGAGGCTTTCGCCATAGGCGCCGTAGCCATACAGATACAGCGGCACTGGCCGACCCAGGGCCTCGCGCTTGACCACCAGGCTGATGGGCACTTGCGTGCCGTCCGGTGCCGTGGCCCAAAGCCGTTGGCTGACATAGGCGTCGGCATCGAACGGACCCAGTACCGGGGTTTGCTTGAGCACGACCTGGTTGCCGCTGGCCAGGTCCAACTGGCGGATCTGGGCCGGGCGATTCAGTGCCTCGTAGCGCAGGCGGATGCGCTCACTGACGAATTCCAGGCTGTTCTGTACGTGCAGGCTGTAGGCCGCGTCTGGAAGTTGCACCCGATATGTCGGCGATCCCTGTGGGTGAACTTCGATGATCGGCAGGCCGCCTTCGCGCAAGCTCAAGGTCATGGCCATGGCGTTCAGGCTCAGGCCGTCGATCATCACCGTGTCGCTGTGGGGGATCAGCTTCTGCCAGTCGGCCTCGGTCGGCGCCTCGCCCGTGTCGACGGCCTCGTACAGCGCGAAGTTGATGCCGTCACGGTTGCTGCGGATAAACCAGGTCCAACGATCATCGAGCAAGCCGTGGTCGACGTCGTACTCATGGTTTTCCACCCGTGGCGCCACGCAGGTAAACGGCTGTTGCGGCTGCGCCGCGTCGAGCACCCAGACTTCACTCGTGGTCTTGCTGCTCAAGGACAGGATTAACTGTTTTTCCGAGCTGGAGCGGTAGCAATGCAGGAAAAACCGCCCGTCCGGCTCATGGAAGACCTCTTCGGCGGCGGTGCCGTCCAAACGATAACGAAACAGCTTATGCGGGCGATGGGTGTCGTCCAGTTCGCCAAAGAACAGCGTCAGGCTGTCGTTGGCCCAGGTCATGCTGCCATCACAGTTTTCGAAGGACAGTTCGCTGACCCTGTCGTTGGACAATTCCTTCACGAACAGCGTGTAGATCTCATCACCCGTGGTATCCAGGCTGTAGGCCAAGCGTTGGTGATCGGGGCTGATGCTGAACGCACCCAGGGCAAAGAATCCGCCGCCGGCCAGGGCGTTCGGGTCCAGCAACAGCTGTTCATGGCTTTCATCCACGGTCAGGCTGTCGTCGGCCGGACGCGGGCAGCGGTAGTGGCGCGGGTATTCGTCGCCCGCCGTGGTTCGGGTGTAATACAGGTAGGGACCCCAGGGCGAGGGCAGGGACAGGTCGGTTTCGAGGATCCGTCCCTTGATTTCCTGGAACAGCGTCTCGCGCAGTTCGGCCTGGTCGGCAAGCAGGGCCTCCTGGTAGCTGTTTTCAGCCTTTAGGTAATCGAGCACGGCGTCGGTGTCGCGGTCTTGCAGCCAGGCATACGGGTCGATACCAGGGGCCTTGCGGGCAATCGGGGCATCGGTAACGTGGGCAGATCGGGGCATGGAAAAACTCTCGAGCGTGATACGAAAAGGGACAAGTGCCTGGCGGGGTCAGTTCTGCCGCCGGACCGAAAAACTCTCCATGCCGGGCATCCGCTGGATGCCGGGGCAGCCTGACGAGCGAAAAGCCGTTACTATAAGCGCCTCTTTGCCTGCCTTGCCATGGACACCATGACCGAGAACGACTATCTGATTGCCTGGGGCCTGTACGCCTTTGCCGCCGTGGGCTGCCTCCTGGTTTGGATGCGCATGACCCGCTTCATGTGGCGCTGGTTGCGCGAGCCGCTGCGGCTGCTGATGGCGGTGTTGCTGTTCAGCCCCACCATCGTCGACCCGGTGAAGGAAAAGGTCGCGCCGGCCTTGGCCATCGTCGCCCTGGACGTGTTGTTCAAGGTTGGCAACAACGTATGGCGCGCAGCGTCCGACCTGCTTATGTACGGCATGATCGCGTTCGGCCTTTATCTGATTTTCGTGCTGATCCGCTTCCCCATCGAACGCGCTGCCAACGCTCGCAGGGAACGGGCCGCCGCCGCTAAAGCCGCCGCCGCTGCCGAGCCTGACGACGAGCCGCCGTTCGGCGTGGCCGGTGACGACCGTTACGGTCGCCCACCCGTGCCGAGCAACCCCCAGCGTTCGCGTATCGAACCGCGCCTGTAATCGGGCCGCCCATTCAAACGAGGGTTCGAGCATGTGTGAGTTATTGGGCATGAGCGCGAATGTGCCGACCGACATCGTGTTCAGCTTCACTGGGCTGATGCAGCGCGGCGGCAAGACCGGGCCGCACCGCGACGGCTGGGGCATCGCCTTTTATGAGGGCCGTGGCCTGCGCCTGTTCCAGGACCCGGCCGCGAGCAGCGAGTCTGAAGTGGCGAACCTGGTGCAGCGTTATCCGATCAAGAGCGAAGTGGTGATCGGGCATATCCGCCAGGCCAACGTCGGCAAGGTCTGCCTGTCCAATACGCACCCGTTCGTGCGGGAGTTATGGGGACGCAACTGGTGTTTCGCCCACAACGGCCAGCTCGCTGATTTCCAGCCGGGCGCAAGCTTCTACCGTCCGGTGGGTGATACCGACAGCGAAGCGGCGTTCTGCGACCTGCTTAACCGCGTGCGCCAGGCGTTTCCCGAGCCAGTGGACGTGGAACAGTTGCTGCCGTCGTTGATCGAGGCCTGCACCGAATACCGCAGCAAAGGCGTGTTCAACTGCTTGCTCAGCGATGGCGACTGGCTGTTCTGCTATTGCTCGACCAAACTGGCGCAGATAACCCGTCGCGCGCCGTTCGGCCCGGCGCGGCTCAAGGACGTGGACGTGATTGTCGATTTCCAGGCGGAAACCACCCCCAACGACGTGGTCACGGTGATCGCTACCGAACCCTTGACCGAAAACGAAACCTGGACCCGCTACGAGCCGGGCCAATGGAGCCTGTGGCGGCGCGGCGAATGCGTCAGCCACGGCCGGACCGAATAAGGACGTCACGTTATGTTGCTCAGTTATCTACGGCTGGTGTTGTTCGCGGTGGGCCTGTTGGTGGGGGTCCAGGTTCCGGGGTTCATCAATGACTACGCCAAGCGGGTCGAGGCTCACCTGATCGAGGCGCAGACTGGCCTGCAAGGTTTCCAGGGCACCGCCAATCAATTCTTCAAAGGCGACATGCAGGCCCTCGTGGCCCATTACCGCGCCAGCGAAGACCCGATCTTTCGCAGCGATGCCGACAGCCTGAACACCTTGCTCGTGCGCCAGCAGGCCCTGGACAAGCAATTCCAGGCGATGCAAGGCCCGTGGTACATCCGCCTGCTGCAAGTGGCGCTGGCCGCCGATCCGGACATCCGCAAGGAAACCTGGAACGGCTACAGCTACCAGATCCTGCTGACCCCCGAGGCGATGATCTGGGGCATCAGCGGCGCGATGTTGCTGTCGTTCGGCCTGGAATGCCTGTTCCGCCTGATCGACTGGGTGGTGCTGGGTGGCAAGCGCCTGCGCCAGAGCCGGCCGATCGAAGAGCGTGACCTGCGCGGGCTCTAGTGGCGAGGGGATTTATCCCCGCTGGGCTGCAAAGCAGCCCCCATTGCAGTCAATTAGATAATCCTGTTTGGCCTTGTTGGGGGCCGCTTCGCGACCCAGCGGGGATAAATCCCCTCGCCACAACGGTGTCCTCCAAGTTTTCCGGCAATCTTGCCCACCCAATCAAATTTTTCTTATGACCCGGCCAAGGTTTTATTCGTTGGACGGGATCGGCTGCGCGCTCAAGAATCGGGGCAACGGTCTCCGCGCCAGCATCGTCGAGACTCACAACAATAAAACCGTGGAGAACCACCATGAGTGCACCCGACACGCTCGGCGTCCCCCAACCCCAGGCCCGGTCCGGCCCGTTCGATTGGTATCGCAACATCAACCAGCAGGAACGGCGCACCTTCTGGAGCTGCAAGATCGGTTACGCCCTGGACGGCATGGACACGCAAATGCTCAGTTTCGTGGTGCCGACCCTGATCGCGATGTGGGGCATCACCACCGGGCAGGCAGGCCTGATCCACACCAGCACCTTGATCGCCTCCGCCATTGGCGGCTGGGTGGCGGGCATTCTCTCTGACCGCATCGGCCGGGTCCGTACCCTGCAACTGACGGTGCTGTGGTTCGCATTCTTCACTTTTCTGTGCGGCTTTGCCCAGAACTACGAACAACTGTTGATCGCCCGCACGCTGATGGGCTTCGGTTTCGGCGGCGAGTGGACCGCCGGCGCGGTGTTGATGGGCGAAGTCATTCGCGCCAAGGACCGCGGTAAAGCGGTGGGCATGGTGCAATCGGGCTGGGCGCTGGGTTGGGGCATGACGGCGATCCTGTATGCGCTGCTGTTTTCGGTGCTGCCGCCGGAAGACGCCTGGCGCGCATTGTTCATTCTCGGCATCGTGCCCGCCGTGTTCGTGATTTTCGTCCGCCGGTTGGTCAAGGATCCGGAAGTCTACAACCAGACCAAGGCCCGCCTGACGCCGGAAAACCCAGCGAAGTTCTACGAGATTTTCGCCCCCGGCATTCTCTTCACCACGATACGCGCCTCGTTGCTGACCACCGGCGCGCTGGGTGGTTACTACGCGATCACGTCCTGGCTGCCGACTTTTCTCAAGAACGAACGTGGCCTGAGCGTCCTGGGCACCGGTGGCTACTTGGCCATGGTGATCGTCGGCTCCTACGTGGGTTACGTCATCAGTGCGTACCTGTCGGACATCCTGGGACGAAAGAAGAATTTCGTCCTGTATGCCGTAGGCTCGTTCACCATCGTCTTGCTGTACACCCAGGTGCCGGTGAGCAATAACGTGATGCTCTGGCTGGGCTTTCCCCTGGGCTTTTTCGCATCGGGTATGTTCAGTGGCATGGGCTCGTTCCTCACCGAGCTGTTTCCCACGCGCATCCGGGGTTCTGGCCAGGGTTTCTGCTACAACATCGGCAGGGCGGTGGCGGCACTGTTTCCGCTGCTGATCGGTATCTTGAGCCAGAAGGTGCCGTTGAGTGTTGGCATTGGTGCGTTTGCCGCAGTGTCCTACGGCGTGGTGATCCTGGCGGCCCTGAGCCTGCCGGAAACCCAAGGCAAGCAGCTGGAAGCCGAGTAACTGATACCCTGAGGGACGAGGTCCCACAGGCTTAAAAGAAAGAACCTACAGGAGCGTTCACCGTGAACCGCCTGCTATTGAATTGCGACATAGGCGAAAGTTTCGGCAGCTGGACGATGGGTCTGGATGCCGAGGTGATGCCCTTCATCGATTGCGCCAACATCGCCTGCGGTTTCCATGCCGGCGACCCGAGCATCATGCGCAAGACCGTCGGCCTTGCCCTGAGCCACGGCGTGCGCATAGGCGCCCACCCGGCCTATCAGGACCTGGCGGGCTTCGGCCGGCGTTCCATGGCTTATGGCGCCCAGGAACTGCAGGACTTGCTGCATTATCAGATCGGCGCGCTGGACGGCATTTGCCGGGCCCAGGGCGGGCAGGTCAGCTACGTCAAGCCCCACGGCGCGATGTACAACGACATGATGGCCAACCCGGCGCAACTGCGCGCCGTCATCCAGGCCGTTGCCGCTTATGATCGCGGGTTGCCGTTGATGCTCATGGCGACCCGGGACAACAGCGCCGCCCAGGCCCTGGGCGATGAGTATGGCCTGACGCTGTGGTTCGAAGCCTTCGCCGATCGTGCTTATGACAGTGCCGGCCGCCTGGTTTCGCGGCAAACGCCGGGCGCGGTGCATCACGACCCCGAGGTCATTATCGCGCAGGCCCTGACAATTGCTCGCGGCGATCCGTTGACGGCCAGCGATGGCAGCGCCCTGAACCTGCACGCCACTACGTTGTGCGTACATGGCGACAACGCCAGTTCGGTAGCCGCTGTGCAACGCATCCGTGAAGCCCTGGACCGGCAGAGCGCGCCATGAAACCACGCTTGGAAGTGGTGGCGGTGGACTGCCTGATGGTGCGCCTGTTCGACGAAATCGCAGAGGCCAACATGCCTTGGATGCTGGCCGCCAGCGAGCGCCTGCGAGCGGTGTTTGCCGAGCGTTTGATCGACCTGGTGCCGTCCTATACCACGTTGATGGTCCATTACGATTTGCTCGTCCTGAACCCGGTCCAGGCCCGCGAATTGATCGACGAGGCATTGCATAACCTTTCACCGGACGCCCGATCCGCCGGTCAATGCCACGTGCTGCCGGTGTGGTACGACGCTACCGTCGGGCCGGAGTTGGGCCTGCTGGCGAGTCGCAGTGGGCTGACGGTGGAGCAGGTGATCCGGCGCCACAGCGAGCGCGAATACCAGGTATTTGCCCTGGGCTTCGCACCGGGGTTCGCCTTCATGGGGCTGGTGGACGAAGCACTGGCCGCCCCGCGCCTCGACACGCCGCGCAAACGGGTCGCGGCGGGCAGTGTCGGCATTGCCGAACGGCAGACCGCAGCGTATCCGGCGGTGTCGCCCGGCGGCTGGAACCTGATCGGGCGCACCCCGGCCAAGCTGTTTGATCGTGAGCGCGACGGCTACAGCCTGATGCAGCCGGGGGACACGGTGCGTTTCGCTGCCGTGGACCACGCCGAATTCATCGCCCTGGGTGGCGACGACACACCGTTGGGGGCCCAGGCATGAGTCGGTTGTTGATCGAGGCCAGCACGCCGCTGTGCCTGTTGCAGGACACCGGCCGCTTCGGCGTGAGGCACTTGGGCGTGACCCAGGGCGGCGCGGCGGATTGGTTGTCGATGGCGTGGGCCAACTGGATGCTCGGCAATGATCTCGACGCGGCGGTGGTGGAGGTTACCCTCGGCGGCTTCACCGTGGTGGCTGAAGAGGATTGTGTGCTGGCCCTGGCCGGAGCGGACCTGGGTGCGCGGATAGACGGCCAGGGCGTGGCGTCGTGGCGCTTTTTCAGCTTGCGCAAGGGCCAGGTGCTGGCGCTGACCCAGCCCGTGCTCGGTGCCCGGGCCTACCTGGCGGCGCCTGGCGGGTTCGATGCACCGCAAGTCCTGGGCAGCCGTTCGACCGTCGTGCGCGAAGAACTCGGTGGCCTGGATGGGCGAGGGCGGGCCCTGGATCGTGGGGCGCGCTTGAGCTATTCAGGCTCGGCGACGCCTCGGCCCATGCCGCATACGCGGATTCCGGATTTCCAGCAGGTACAGCCGCTGGATCTGATCCTGGGTGCGCAGAATGGCGAGTTCAGCGGACGGAGCCTGTTCGATGCGTTCAACAGCCCGTGGACGCTGGACAGTCGCGCCGACCGCATGGGCATGCGTTTGCTGGGGACTGCGCTGGAGTATCAGGGGCCGGCGATGATCTCGGAGGGCATTCCCCTCGGTGCCGTGCAGGTACCGCCGGACGGCCAGCCGATCGTGTTGCTCAATGATCGGCAAACCATCGGGGGTTACCCACGCCTGGGGGCCTTGACGCCGCTGTCCCTGGCGCGGCTGGCGCAATGCCTGCCGGGAACTCAGGTGCGGTTGCGTCCGGTGGTGCAGGCGGTTGCGCATCGGCAGCAGGTGGAGTGTATGCGGGCGCTGTTAAACCGCTAAAAGCATCGTCGGATCGCCGCCCGGAGCAGGCTCGCTCCCACACTGGATCTTCGTCGTATACAAGACCCCTGTGGGAGCGAGCCTGCTCGCGATGAGGCCCTGAAAGGCACCAAAGAACTTTACTTGGAAAGAAACCGCATCCCTTCCTCCAGCCCCCGCAAGGTCAGCGGATACATCCGGTCTTCCACCAGCTCGCGCACGATGTTGGTCGAGGCGGTATAACCCCAGGTGTCTTTGGGGTAGGGATTGATCCAGATGAGCTTCTTGTACTTCTCCATGAAGCGCTGCATCCACACGTAACCGGCTTCTTCGTTCCAGTGCTCGACGCTGCCGCCGGCCTGAGTGATTTCATAGGGCGCCATGGCGGCGTCGCCGATGAAGATCACTTTGTAGTCGGCGCCATACTTGTGCAACAAATCCTGAGTCGACGTGCGCTCCGAGGTACGGCGCAGGTTGTTCTTCCATACCGATTCATACACAAAGTTATGGAAGTAGAAGTATTCCAGGTGCTTGAACTCGGTCTTGCAGGCCGAGAACAACTCTTCGCAGATCTTCACGTGGGCGTCCATCGAACCGCCGATATCGAACAGCAACAGGAGCTTGACGGTGTTGCGTCGCTCCGGGCGCATCTGGATATTCAGCAGGCCGGCATCCCGGGCGGTGTGGTCGATGGTGCCGTCGATGTCCAGCTCTTCCGCCGCGCCCTGACGGGCAAACTTGCGCAGGCGGCGCAGGGCGATCTTGATGTTGCGGGTGCCCAGTTCGACCTGGTCGTCGAGGTTCTTGTATTCGCGCTGGTCCCAGACCTTGACGGCCTTGCCCTGGCGCTTGCCGGCGTCGCCGACGCGAATGCCTTCGGGGTTGAAGCCGCCGGAACCGAACGGGCTGGTGCCGCCAGTGCCGATCCACTTGTTGCCGCCGGCATGGCGTTCCTTTTGTTCTTCCAGGCGCTTCTTGAATTCTTCGATCAGCTTGTCCAGGCCGCCCAGGGATTGGATCTGCGCCCGTTCCTCGTCGGTCAACGAGCGCTCGAATTCCTTGCGCAGCCAGTCTTCGGGAATCAGCGCCTGGAGGTGATCGTCGAGTTTCTCCAGGCCATTGAAATACGCGGCGAACGCCCGGTCGAACTTGTCGAAATGCCGCTCGTCCTTCACCAGGATGGCCCGGGACAGGTAATAGAACTCATCCATGTCGGCAAAAATCACCCGCTGTTTCAGCGCGTTGATCAGGTCCAGCAGTTCTCGCACCGACACGGGCACCTTGGCGGCGCGCATCTCATTGAACAGGTTAAGCAGCATGGCAATCGCCCTCGCTCTTGTTGGACGAAGAGGATCAGCGAGTGCCGCGACGGCTCATGAACGCCAGGCGCTCAAGCAATTGCACGTCCTGTTCGTTCTTGACCAAGGCGCCGGCCAGCGGCGGAATGGCCTTGGTCGGATCACGCTCGCGCAGCACCGCTTCGCCGATGTTGTCGGCCATCAGCAGCTTGAGCCAATCCACCAACTCGGAGGTGGAAGGCTTTTTCTTCAGGCCCGGGACTTTGCGCACATCGAAAAACACGTCCAGCGCTTCGCTGACCAGGTCCTTCTTGATATCCGGGTAATGCACGTCGACGATTTTCTGCAGGGTGGCGCGGTCGGGAAATGCGATGTAGTGGAAGAAGCAGCGACGCAGGAAGGCGTCCGGCAGTTCCTTTTCGTTGTTGGAGGTAATGATGATGATCGGGCGCTGCTTGGCCTTGATGGTTTCGTCGGTCTCGTAGACGTAGAACTCCATCTTGTCGAGCTCTTGCAGCAGGTCGTTGGGGAACTCGATGTCGGCCTTGTCGATCTCGTCGATCAGCAGGATCACCCGTTCTTCGGACTCGAAGGCTTCCCAGAGCTTGCCCTTCTTCAAGTAATTGCGCACGTCGTGGACCTTGTCCACGCCCAACTGCGAGTCCCGCAGGCGGCTGACCGCATCGTACTCGTACAGGCCCTGGTGGGCCTTGGTGGTGGACTTGATGTGCCAGGTGATCAGGCGCGCGCCGAAGGACTCCGCCAGTTGTTCGGCGAGCATGGTCTTGCCAGTGCCCGGTTCGCCCTTGACCAACAGCGGCCGCTCCAGGGTGATGGCGGCGTTGACGGCCAGTTTCAGGTCATCGGTGGCCACGTAGGCGCTGGTGCCTTCGAACTTCATCTGCAATTCCTCGAACGTGTCGCCGGCCCGGCGAGGCGGGGCGCGCGAAATAAATGTCGTGCCCGACTATACCGCGAGGCCCCGCCGACTGTGAACGCAGACGCTGTATTCAGTCTCTGAATGGAGCGTCACATGTTGACTCAGTCTTGTGCCGAGGGGATTAAGCGAAACGTCACACCGCTCCGCTGGGCTGTGCAGCAGCCCTAAGGCAGTGAACCCGTTTTACCTTGCACACCGAGTTGCCTGGTTTGGGGCCGCTTCGCACCCTGGCGGGGATGTATCCCCTCGCCACCAATAACGCAAGATCTAATCTTTGGAAGGCGGCGGTTGCTCGTACCGGGCATTGAAGGCCTGTACGAAACCGTTGCGCAGGATTTGCAGGAAGGCTTCGAAGGCACTGATGTTCTGCTGATGCACGTTGCCACTCAGCTCCACCCTCGTGGCGAACTGGTTCTTGCTCTGATTTTTCAGGGCCGTTTCGCCCGTGCCGACCAAGGCTTCCCAGACCGAGCGGAAGATGTTCTTTTTCTCGTTCTCCACGTCCTGCTGCCAATCGAACACGTCGACGTCGCGAAGCAGCGGCTTGATGTAGCCGCTGAGCCGAGCATTGTCAGCTTCGGCTTCGACCACCAGATCGCCGTGACCGGCATTGAAGTCGAATTTCCCATAGGCCGCGGCAAAGTCGTTCAGGCGTTTCAACTCGATGTTTCTGGCCCGCAGGCGGAAGTCGAAGTCCTCGAAATTGCTCAAGGGATCGAAGGTCGCTTGCACCTCCAGGGGCGCGTGTTCGGCCACCAGGGCCTTGCCCTCGAACCGGGCGTCGCGCTTGCCTTCGGTGTCGACCACGTTGGTCAGGTTATAGAAGCTGGCGTTGACCTCTGTGGCCCGCAGGTTGACCGGTGGCTTGGAGTTGAAATTGCGAAAGGTGACCTTGCCATCCCGCAGGCGCACTTCGTTGAAGGTGATAGGCAACAGTTTGCTCAACTGCTCGCGCCAGTTGGTGCCCTGGCCGGTCTGGGAGTTCTGCCGGTCGGCCCCGCCGTCGACGAAGTTGACTTCGGGACGGGCAAATTCCACTTCGGCCACCACCGCATGGTCATACCACAGCGAGTGCCAGCTCACGGACAGGTCGACCACCGGAGCATCGACGAATGGCACCGGCACCTTGCCGTCGACCTTGACGATCTTCAAGCCATTGATCCGGTAGGCTCCACGCCAGAGGGCCAGGTCTACATCGACGACCTGGCCGCGGTAATCACCCATGTCCGCCAGTTTGTCGTTGAGGTAGTTGCGCACCAGGTAAGGCAATGCGAAATGCAGGGCCACCAACAGCGCAACGATGGCGACGAAGGCCCACAGTGGCCAGCTGTATCGACGCTTCATGACAGTAGTCTCCGTTGTTAAAGCCATTGACTCTTGTAACAACGGGAACGTTCGGTGCAACTGGACGCCTTTGGGCAACAGGCTTACCTTTAAGCGCTAAATTCCCTCTGCATTAAGGACCCGGTCATGAGTCGTATATACGCTGACAACGCCCATTCCATTGGCAATACGCCACTGGTGCAGATCAATCGCATCGCCCCGCGCGGCGTGACCATCCTGGCCAAGATCGAAGGGCGCAACCCGGGTTATTCGGTCAAGTGCCGGATAGGCGCGAACATGATCTGGGACGCCGAAAGCTCCGGCAAACTCAAGCCTGGCATGACCATCGTCGAACCAACTTCGGGCAACACCGGCATTGGCCTGGCATTCGTGGCCGCCGCCCGTGGCTATAAATTGATGCTGACCATGCCGGCGTCCATGAGCATCGAGCGGCGCAAGGTGCTCAAGGCCCTGGGGGCGGAACTGGTGCTCACCGAGCCGGCCAAGGGCATGAAAGGTGCCATCGAGAAAGCCGCAGAGATCATGGCCAGCGACCCCTCGAAATACTTCATGCCGCAGCAGTTCGAGAATCCGGCCAACCCGGCGATCCACGAGAAAACCACCGGCCCGGAAATCTGGAACGACACCGATGGCGCGGTGGACGTTCTGGTCGCGGGCGTCGGGACGGGCGGAACCATTACCGGTGTCTCGCGGTATATCAAGAATACGTGCGGCAAACCGATCCTGTCGGTGGCGGTAGAGCCCGAGGCTTCCCCGGTGATTACCCAGGTGATGGCGGGGCAGGAAATCAAGCCCAGCCCCCACAAGATCCAGGGTATCGGCGCGGGCTTCGTGCCGAAGAACCTCGATCTGTCGATCGTCGATCAGGTGGAGCGGGTGACCGATGACGAGTCCAAGGCCATGGCCCTGCGCTTGATGCAGGAAGAGGGAATTCTCTGCGGCATCTCATGCGGCGCGGCGATGGCCGTGGCGGCACGCCTGGCGGAAAAGCCGGAAATGCAGGGCAAGACCATCGTGGTAATCCTGCCGGATTCGGGCGAACGATACCTGTCGAGCATGTTGTTCAGTGACTTGTTTACCGAGCAGGAGACCCAGCAGTAAGCCTTTGTGCAATGGCGAAATAGCTTTCTGTGGAGGGGAAGCTTGATCCATGTGGCGAGGGAGCTTGCTCCCGCTGGCGTGCGAAGCGCGCCCCGGCGATCCTTGCGGTTGGAGGCGACTGCTGCGCAGTCGAGCGGGAGCAAGCTCCCTCGCCACGAAAAGGAGTCACGTTTGAGAGTGCGTCAGCCAAGGTTCAGGCGACGCATGGTAACAAAGGCTTTGTTGCATTTCTCTCAACAGTGAATGTCGCCTCCGGCGATGTTTAACCTGGACAGGGATATTTAACATGGCCGGCCGCCGCGTCGGGCAGATGGCGTAGCGCAAGTTGCATTTAAACAAGGAGTTGAAAAAGAAATGACCGTTTCGTTTGTCGCGAAGGCTTCGGTATTGCTGCTGTTTTTGGGCAGCACGCTTTACGTGCATTTACGTGGCAAGGCGCGTTTGCCTGTCCTGCGCCAGTTCGTCAACCACTCGGCATTCTTCGCGCCCTATAACGCCCTGATGTACTTGTTCTCCAACGTGCCGTCCAAACCTTATCTGGATCGCAGCCAGTTCCCAGAGCTGGATGTGCTCAAGGAGAACTGGCAAGTGATCCGCGACGAAGCCATGCGCCTGTTCGACGAGGGTTATATTCGCGCCGCCGAGAAGAACAACGATGCCGGCTTCGGCTCTTTCTTCAAGAAGGGCTGGAAGCGCTTCTATCTCAAGTGGTATGACAAGCCGCTGCCCTCGGCGAAGCAGCTCTGCCCAAGGACCGTTGAGCTGGTCAATCGAATTCCCAACGTTCGGGGCGCGATGTTTGCCCTGCTGCCGGGCGACAGTCACCTGAACCCCCATCGCGATCCGTTCGCTGGGTCCCTGCGCTATCACCTCGGGTTGTCCACGCCCAACTCCGATGATTGCCGGATCTTCGTAGACGGACAAATCTACGCCTGGCGCGACGGTGAAGACGTCATGTTCGACGAAACCTACGTGCACTGGGTCAAGAACGAAACGCCGCAGACCCGCGTTATCCTGTTCTGCGATGTCGAGCGTCCACTTAAAAACCCGCTGATGACTCGTCTCAATCGCGCTATCAGTGCATTCCTTGGCCGCGCTACCGCGCCGCAGAACCTCGACGACGAACGCGTCGGCGGTATCAACCGGGCCTACGCCTGGAGCAAGTCGTTCAGTGACGGCATCAGCGGTAGGGTCAAGCAATTCAAGCGCAAGCACCCCAAGGCGTATCGGGTGATGCGTCCGGTGCTGGCAGTGGCTGTGCTGACGGCGCTCGGCTACTGGTTGTTTGTTTAAACATTGCGTTACATGTCGAGCGCTGGTTATAGTCAGCGCTCGGTTTTCGAACCCACCCTCCAAGAGATCGGCTCATGCCTTCATTCCCAGTCACCGCGGTCGTGGTCCCAGCGTTCAACGCTGGCGTCGTGCCGTGCGGGAAAAGGTCGCCTGAGCAGATCGGTCAATACCCTCCACCTGTCAGTCGCTCACCGGTATACGCCTGCGTATCACCGCCGGGTGTTGGCGTTCAGGGCTGATCGGCAACGGTTGCCGTTCCCTGCGCCCGCCTGAAAAAACGACTGGATTTCAGCTTCGGCTGAGTTGGCTTTTTGCCTGACTACAGGTGGTTTTCATGTTTTCCTTTTCCAGAAACGCCTTATTGGCGACGGCTTCCACGAGCCTGTTCGTTCTGTTGTGGAGCAGCGGGGCGATCTTCTCCAAATTGGGCCTGGCCCACGCGTCACCTTTCGCCTTCCTGCTGATCCGCTTCGCCATCGCGTTGTGCGCATTGGTGCTGTTGATCCCCATGTTGAAGTTCAAGCTGCCCGGCACCGGCAAGCCGATGCTGTACGCGGCGGCGACGGGACTGGTGCTGTTGGGCGCCTATCAGATTTTCTATCTGCTGGCGCTGCAACTGAACGTCACCCCTGGAGTAATGGCGACGCTCATGGGCGTGCAGCCGATCCTTACCGTGGTGCTCATGGAGCGTCAGCGTTCCTGGCAGCGCATGTTCGGCCTGGCGCTGGGGCTGGTGGGGTTGGTGATGGTGGTTTACCAAGGCATTGGCCTGGCCGGTATGTCCCTGGCGGGCATGCTGTGCGGGTTGCTGGCGCTGGTGAGCATGACGGCGGGCTCCATCATGCAGAAGCGCATCACCGACAACCCACTGGGCACGCTGCCGGTGCAGTACCTGGCCGGGCTGGTGTTGTGCTCGGTGTTCGTGCCGTTCCAACCCTTCCACTTCGAGCGCAGCGCTGGTTTCATCGTGCCGGTGTTGTGGATGGGGCTGGTGGTGTCGGTGCTGGCGACGTTGCTGCTGTACCGGCTGATCGCCCGGGGCAATCTGGTCAACGTCACCAGCCTGTTCTACCTGGTGCCGGCGGTGACGGCGATCATGGACTACCTGGTGTTCGGCAACCGGTTGGCGTTGTTGAGCTTGCTGGGGATGGGGTTGATCATCGTGGGGTTGGTGTTTGTGTTTCGTAAAAGTCGCTAGCTGATCGCTGGCAGTTCCACCGCTATCGCGAGCAAGCTCGCTCCCACAAAAGGCTGCGCATAACCCTGTGGGAGCGAGCTTGCTCGCGATGGCCTACTCCGCTACACCGATGAATTACCGGGCAGACGCTCCAACCGGCTTGACCACCCCAGGCTTCAACACCAACCACAACGCCGCCGCAATCAACACCCCGCCATACACATGGGCCATGCCCAGTGGCTCATCCAGCAGCAATGCGCCCCACAGCACGCCGAACGGCGGGATCAGAAAGGTCGTTGTCATGGATTTGACTGGGCCAATGGAGCTGAGCAAGCGGAAATAAAGAATGTACGCCAGCGCCGTACACACCAGGCCCAGGCCCAGCAGCGACAGCCATACGCTCCAGCCGCCCCAGCTGGCCGGTGGTTGGGTGATCACGCTGTAGCCAAACAGCGGCAACAGGAAGATCATGGCGCCGAACATGCTGCCAAGGGCGGACAAGCGGCTGTCCAGCCCGCCTTGATGATCGAGCCAGCGCCGGGTCAGAAAACCGGCAAAGCCATAGCAGGTCGTGGCGAGCAGGCAGGCGAGGGCGCCCATCAACAGTTGCTGGTCGAACGCCACCGGACCTGCGCGGGTGAGGATCGCGACGCCCATCAGGCCGAGAAAAACCCCGCTGACCTTGGCCGCCGTGAGTGGCTCACGGAAAAACAACCCACCGATCAGCACGCCCATCAGCGGCGTCGTCGCGTTGAAGATCGCCGAGTAGCCCGCCGGCAACACTTGGGCCGCCAGGGAGTAGAACGTTGCGGGAATGCCGGAATTGATCAAGCCCAAAACCATCACGGCTTTTAGCTTGCCGCGAAAATTCCAGTCGACACGCATCAGCGCAAGAATGACCAGCAGGCCGACGAAGGCAATGGAGACGCGAAAGAAAGCCGTGGGAATCGTACCGATGACCGGAGCGATAATGCGCATGAACAAGAAGCTCGCGCCCCAGATGGCGGCCAGTGACAGCAAGCGCAGGATATCGACGAGGTTCACGGGTGCATCCTTCCTTGATCGGGTCGCAAGTGTCACCCCGCTAAACACCGATGGCAATGGTTGCGTTGCCCAGGGATTGGCCTCTAAGCTCAGTCGCCAATAACAAGCATGACCCGCCGAGGTTTACCCTATGCCGCAGCCATGGCCCGCGACCGATATCGCCCGTTCGATCCTCGACGGTTTCGACGATTATCGTGAGCATTTCCGGCAGATCACCGACGGCGCTCGCGCCCGGTTCGAGCAGGCGCAATGGTTGGAGGCGCAGGCGGCCTCGGCGGCGCGCATCAATCTGTATGAAGAAAAAGTCTTCGAAACCGTCGCCCGGTTGCGCCAGGCCTTTAGCGCCGAGGCCTTGATGGACGTTGGTTGCTGGCCATTGGTGAAGAGCGCCTATATCAGCCTGATCGACCTGCGCTTCGACGATGAATTGTCGGAGACCTGGTACAACTCGATCTTCTGCGGCCTGTTCAGCCATGATCTGATCAGTGACGGCACCATGTTCATCCACACGACCCGGCCGAGCCTGCGTCGTGCTCGCGCGGCCCAGACCCGCACCTATAAACCCGAAGGGCAACTGGACAAAATGCTCGCGGCGATCTTTGCCGATTATCGCTTCAGTGAAGAGTACGCCGACCTGCCCGGCGACCTGCGACGTCTCGAAAGCCAGCTACGCGAAAACCTGCCGGATTGGGTCTGCAAGGACCCGGAACTGACGGTCGAACTGTTTTCTTCGGTGCTCTATCGCAACAAGGGCGCCTACCTGGTGGGCCGCATCTACACCCGTGACGATCAGTGGCCCCTGGTGATCCCGTTGCTGCACCGCGAAGGCCGGGGTATCCAGATCGACGCGCTGATCACCGACGAGGCGCAGGTGTCGATCATCTTCTCGTTCACCCGTTCGTATTTCATGGTGGACGTGCCGGTGCCGGCGGAATTCATTGGCTTTCTCAAGCGCATCCTGCCGGGCAAGCACATTGCCGAGCTGTACACTTCGATTGGTTTCTACAAGCACGGCAAGTCGGAGTTCTACCGGGCGCTGATCAACCACCTGGCGAACACCGATGACCAGTTCATCATGGCGCCGGGCGTGCGCGGCATGGTCATGAGCGTGTTCACCCTGCCGGGCTTCAACACTGTGTTCAAGATCATCAAGGACCGTTTCTCGCCGTCGAAGAACGTCGACCGGGCCACGGTCATCGAGAAATACCGATTGGTGAAAAGCGTTGACCGGGTCGGGCGCATGGCCGACACCCAGGAGTTCGCCGACTTCCGCTTCCCCCTGAGCAAATTCGAGCCGGCCTGCCTGGAAGAACTGCTGGATGTGGCGCCGTCCACGGTGTCGGTGGAGGGCGACACGGTGTTGATCCGCCACTGCTGGACCGAACGCCGGATGACGCCTCTGAACCTCTACCTGGAAAACGCCAACGAAGCTCAGGTGCGCGAGGCGCTGGAAGATTATGGCCTGGCGATCAAGCAACTGGCGGCCGCCAATATCTTTCCCGGCGACATGCTGCTCAAGAACTTCGGCGTAACCCGCCATGGCCGCGTGGTGTTCTACGATTACGATGAGATCTGCTTTCTCACCGAGGCCAACTTCCGCCATATCCCCCAGCCGCGCACGCCGGAAGATGAGATGGCGTCCGAGCCCTGGTATTCCATCGGCCCGCTGGACGTTTTCCCTGAAGAGTTCCCGCCGTTCCTGTTCGCCGACGCCGGGCAGCGCAAGCTGTTCGACCAGTTGCACGGCGAGTTGTACAACGCTGACTACTGGAAAGGCCTGCAGGACGCGATCCGGGCGGGAAAGGTGATCGATGTGTTCCCGTATCGGCGTAAAGACTTGGACAGCGAATAACCAGCAGGCAAGCAAAAGCCACCTGTGGGAGCGAGCTTGCTCGCGATGACGGTGTGCCAGTTAACATCAACGATTGCTGATCCACCGCTATCGCGAGCAAGCTCGTTCCACAAGGGGACGGTGGTGAGGCCACTTCTGGTGTTCGGCGCAATAGCCGCAAATCTGCGACAATCGCCCCCTCGCTCAAACCGACGAACCCTGCGTACCTGATGACTGACCAAACCCCCGCTATCGACAAACTGCTGAAAAACCTCGATCACGCCATGCTCGCCGACCGGCACCGGTTGCGGCGGCAGTTGCTCGAGCTGCGCAAGAAGCCCGACGAGGCCAAGCTGGCCCAGTGGGTAGCGCGGATGCAAGCGTCGTGCGACCTGGTGCTGGCGCGCAAGGCGAGCGTGCCGTCGATTCGCTACGACGACAACTTGCCGATCGCCGCCAAGCGCGACGAGATCAAGGAGGCGCTGCTCAAGCATCAGGTGCTGATCATCGCCGGCGAAACCGGCTCGGGCAAAACCACCCAGTTGCCGAAGATCTGCCTGGAGATCGGCCGTGGCCAGCAGGGTTTGATCGGTCACACCCAGCCACGCCGCATCGCCGCCCGCAGCGTGGCGAGCCGTGTCGCCGAAGAGCTGGCGACCCCCCTGGGGGCGCTGGTGGGTTATCAGGTGCGTTTCGAGGACCAGAGCGACGCCAACACGCTCATCAAGTTGATGACCGATGGCATCCTGCTGGCGGAAACCCAGAACGACCGCTACCTCGAACGCTACGACACGATCATCGTCGACGAAGCCCACGAGCGCAGCCTGAATATCGACTTCCTGCTGGGCTACCTCAAGACCCTGTTGCCGCGTCGCCCCGATCTGAAAGTCATCATTACGTCTGCGACCATCGACCTGGAGCGTTTCTCCAAGCACTTCGATGACGCCCCCATCGTTGAAGTCTCGGGCCGCACCTTCCCGGTGGAAACCTGGTATCGCCCGCTGACCCTTGAGCAAGACGAGGAGGGTAACCGGGTCGAGGATGACTTGACCGTCGACCAGGCGATTCTCGCCACCCTCGACGAAATCGCTGCCTACGAGCGCAGCGAACGGCGCAGCCCCGGCGACGTGCTGGTGTTCCTGCCGGGCGAGCGGGAGATTCGCGACGCCGCGGAAATGCTGCGCAAGGCCCAACTCAAGCACACCGAGATCCTGCCGCTGTACGCGCGCTTGTCGCCGGCCGAACAACAACGGATCTTCCAGTCCCACCCGGGCCGTCGAGTGGTGCTGGCCACCAACGTCGCCGAAACCTCATTGACCGTGCCGGGTATCCGCTACGTAATCGACAGCGGCACCGCGCGCATCAGCCGCTACAGCTATCGCGCGAAGGTCCAGCGCCTGCCCATCGAAGCCATATCCCAGGCCAGCGCCAACCAGCGCAAAGGCCGTTGCGGGCGGGTCGAGCCGGGGATCTGCGTGCGGTTGTACAGCGAAGAGGATTTCATCAGTCGCCCTGAATTCACCGATCCGGAAATCCTGCGCACCAACCTGGCGGCGGTGATCCTGCAGATGCTGCACCTGCGTCTCGGCGAGATCACCGATTTCCCGTTCATCGAGCCGCCGGACGGCAAGGCCATCAGCGACGGATTCAACCTGCTGCAAGAATTGTCGGCGGTGGACCGTAACAGCCAATTGACGCCGTTGGGTCGGCAATTGGCGCGTTTGCCGGTGGATCCGCGCATGGGCCGCATGCTGTTGGAAGCAGCGAAGCTGGGCAGCCTGCAGGAAGTGCTGATTGTCGCCAGCGCCATGTCGATCCAGGATCCGCGCGAGCGTCCGCCCGAGCGCCAACAGGCCGCCGACCAGGCTCACGCCCAATGGAAGGACGCGGATTCGGACTTCGCCGGCTTGGTCAATCTGTGGCGAGGTTTCGAAGAACAGCGCCAAGCCCTGACCGCCAACCCGCTGCGCAACTGGTGCCGCAAGAACTTCCTCAACTACCTGCGCCTGCGCGAATGGCGTGATTCCCACCGCCAGTTGAGCCTGATCTGCCGCGACATGCAGTTGAGCCTCAACAAAGAGCCGGCCGATTACCCGAAACTGCACAAGGCGGTGCTCTCGGGGCTGTTGAGCCAGATCGGCCAGAAAACCGAAGACGGCGATTACCTCGGCGCTCGCCAGCGGCGCTTCTGGGTCCATCCATCGTCAGGCCTGGGCAAGAAGCGTCCGCAGTGGCTGATGACCGCCGAACTGGTGGAAACCACCAAGTTGTACGCGCGCATGGTGGCGAAGATCGAGCCGGACTGGATCGAACCGCTGGCGGGGCACCTGATCAAGAAAAACCACTTCGAGCCCCATTGGGAGAAGAAGCGCGGGCAAGTGGTGGCTTATGAGCAGATCACCTTGTTCGGGCTGATCGTCGTTGGTCGTCGGCCCGTTCACTACGGGCCGGTGGACCCGGTGGTGTCCCGTGAATTGTTCATCCGCGAGGCGCTGGTGCGTGGCGAGATCCAGTCCAAGGCCAAGTGCCTGAGCGCCAATACGCGGTTGCTTGAACAACTCGACGAGCTCGAAGCCAAGGCCCGTCGCCGCGACATCCTCGCGGACGAGGAAACGCTGTTCGCCTTCTACGACGCGCGCCTGCCTGCCGAAATTCATCAGACCGCGACGTTTGACAGCTGGTATCGGATCAACAGCCAGAAAGATCCGCAGCTGTTGATCATGCGCGAAGAAGACGTGCTGGCCCGGGAGGCCAGCGAGGTGACGGCCAACCAGTACCCCGACACCTTGCGCGTCGGCGACTTGACGTTGCCGTTAAGCTATCACTTCGAGCCCAACCATCCCCGCGACGGCGTCACGTTGCGTGTACCGGCGCCGCTGCTGCCGATGCTGCCACCTGAGCGCCTGGAATGGCTGGTGCCGGGGATGATCGAAGCCAAGTGCATCGCGCTGGTGCGCAACCTGCCCAAGGCCTTGCGCAAGAACTTCGTGCCGGTGCCGGACTTCGTCAAGGCCGCGTTGCAACGCATCACGTTTGCCGAAGGTTCGTTGCCGCAATCCCTGGGGCGCGAATTGCTGCGCATGACCGGTGCGCGGGTCAGCGATGACGCCTGGGCGGAAGCGGCGCAGCAGGTAGAAAGCCATTTGCGCATGAACCTGGAAATCGTCGATGGCCAGGGCAAGTTCCTCGGTGAAGGCCGCGACCTGGCCGAGCTGACGGCGCGTTTTGCCGAGGCCAGCCAGGCCGCCTTGGCCGTGCCGCAAACAGCCAAGAGCCAGGAACCGGTGGAGGCGAAAGTCTTCGCACCGGTGGCCGAGAAAACCCAGCAGAAGATCGCCGGGTTGTCGATGACGGTGTACCCGGCGTTGGTGGAAGAAGGCGGCGTGGTCAAGGAAGGGCGCTTCCCGACCCCGGCCGAAGCCGAGTTCCAGCACCGTCGTGCCTTGCAGCGTTTGCTCATGCAGCAATTGGCCGAAACGGCGAAATTCCTCCGTGGCAAGCTGCCGGGATTGACGGAGTTGGGCCTGCTCTATCGTGAATTGGGGCGCGTCGACGCTCTGGTGGAAGACATCCTGCTGGCGAGCCTCGACAGCTGCATCCTCGAAGGCGAGCCGAGCCTGCCCCGTGACGGTGCCGCGCTGGCGGCCCTGGCCGAACGCAAGCGCGGCGCCTGGACCGAGCACGCCGAACGCCTGGCGAAGCTGACCCTGGACATCCTCAAGCTCTGGCACGGCCTGCAAAAACGCTTCAAGGGCAAGATCGACCTGGCCCAGGCCGTGGCGCTGAACGACATCAAGCAACAGCTCGGCCACTTGGTGTACCCAGGCTTCGTGCGGGAAACCCCCCATCAATGGCTCAAGGAGCTGCCACGCTATCTCAAGGCAATCGAGCAACGTTTCGAGAAGCTGGGCAGCCAGGTCCAGAAGGACCGGGTCTGGAGCGGCGAGCTCTCCAATCTCTGGGCTCAATACCAGGCCCGCGCCAGCAAACACGCCCAGGAAGGCAAGCGCGACCCGCAACTGGAGCTCTACCGTTGGTGGCTGGAGGAATACCGCGTGTCGCTGTTCGCCCAGCAGTTGGGGACCAAGGTGCCGATTTCCGACAAGCGCCTGGGTAAGCAGTGGGGGTTGGTGGAGGGTTGATCAGACCACCACCTATTCCCTGTGGATTCTTGTCTGGTAAAAGGGAACATGGGCCAAAAGCCAGCGTTTATGGCAAACTTCGCGCCTATAAATACCGGTCCCGTGGTTTTGCTCTTCAAGGTCACGGGCGGATCGGAATAAAGCGATGCCAGGGCTGCTTCCCCGGGATGGGAAAAGTCCCTTTGCGTGTTGGTACGTCGGTGCCAATACTTTCTGCCTGAACAGAATAGAGACACGACCATGCATAACGTCGTCATCAGCGGCACCGGCCTGTACACCCCGGCCAACAGCATCTCCAACGAAGAGCTGGTGCAATCCTTCAATACTTACGTCGCGCAGTTCAACGCCGATAACGCCGAGGCCATCGAGCGCGGCGAAGTGCAAGCATTGACCGAATCCAACGCCGCGTTCATCGAGAAGGCGTCGGGCATCAAGAGCCGCTTTGTCATGGACAAGGACGGCATCCTCGACCCACAACGCATGACGCCGCGCCTGCCCGAGCGCTCCAATGACGAGTGGTCGGTGCTCTGCGAAATGGCCGTCGGCGCGGCGAAGCAGGCCCTGGAACGCGCCGGTCGCACCGCCGCCGACATCGACGGCGTGATCGTGGCCTGTTCGAACTTGCAGCGTCCTTACCCGGCCATCGCCATCGAAGTTCAGGAAGCCCTGGGCATCGAAGGTTTCGGTTTCGACATGAACGTGGCCTGTTCTTCGGCGACGTTCGGCATCCAGGCCGCCGCCAACAGCGTTCAACTGGGCCAGGCCCGGGCGATCCTCATGGTCAACCCGGAAGTCTGCACAGGCCACCTGAATTTCCGTGACCGCGACAGCCACTTCATCTTCGGCGACGCGGCCACCGCCGTGATCATCGAGCGGGCGGACCAGGCCACGTCGCCGTATCAGTTCGATGTGGTCAGCACCAAGCTGCTTACCAAGTTCTCCAACAACATCCGCAACAACTTCGGTTTCCTCAACCGTGCGGCGGAAGAGGGCGTTGGCAGCCGGGACAAACTGTTCGTCCAGGAAGGTCGCAAGGTGTTCCGTGACGTCTGCCCGATGGTCGCTGAACTGATCGGCGCCCACCTGGAGGAAAACCAGCTGAACGTCGGCGAAGTGAAGCGATTCTGGCTGCATCAGGCCAACCTGAGCATGAACCAGCTGATCGTGCGCAAGTTGCTGGGACGCGAGGCCAGCGAAGAGGAAGCCCCGGTGATCCTCGACCGCTACGCCAACACCAGCTCGGCCGGCTCGGTGATTTCGTTCCACCTGTATCAGGACGACCTGCCCAGCGGCTCCGTCGCGGTGCTCAGCTCGTTTGGCGCCGGCTATTCGATCGGCAGCGTGATCCTGCGCAAGCGTTGAACTGACCTGCTCGATTAACCTGTGGCGAGGGAGCTTGCTCCCGCTGGGCTGCGCAGCAGCCCCCAGCGTCCTGTCTGATACATCGCAGTGCCAGATAGAGTTGGAGGCTGCTATGCAGCCGAGCGGGAGCAAGCTCCCTCGCCGCAGGAGCAGCTTGGTTTGCTCTTCTGCGTTCTAGCTTGCAGCGCGCGGCTCCTCTCTCGAAACTGCTTTTTTGTTATTCCCTTTCGAAGTAAAAAGTTCCGCTGTCATAAAATCTTTATGTGATAGCAACTTGCCTGACACACCCCATCGCCAAGATCCCCTCCCAACACCAGCGGGCCCAGTTCCGCGTGTTTTCTAACGCATAGACTACCAACTAGGGGAATTCTTCGATGATCCGTAAGCACTTCGCAGGTTTTGCCGCCAGCGCTCTGGCAATGGCAGTAACCGCCCAGGCTTTCGCCGGCACCGTGACCACTGACGGCGCCGATATCGTGGTCAAGACCAAGGGCGGCCTGGAGGTCGCTACCACTGACAAAGAGTTCAGCTTCAAGCTCGGCGGTCGTTTGCAGGCTGACTACAGCCAGTTCGATGGCATCTACACCGACAACGGTGACAAAGCCGATGCCGCTTACATCCGCCGTGGCTTCCTGGAGTTGTCCGGTGTGCTGTACACGGACTGGGCCTACACCATCAACTACGATTTCTCCCACAACAGCGGCGATTCCGATAACGGCTACTTCGACGAAGCTTCCTTGGCCTACAACGGCTTCAAGCCGGTTTCGATCAAGGTCGGCCGTTTCGACCCGGATTTCGGCCTGGAAAAAGCCACCAGCTCCAAATGGGTCACCGCACCTGAGCGTAATGCCGCCTACGACCTGATCGACTGGGCCAACGGCCACCAGAACGGCCTGGGCATCCAGGCTTCCAGCACCTTCGCCGATTCGTTCTACGCCTCGGCTGGTGTGTTCAGCAAAGACACCGACGACACCGACGGCAACAGCATCAAGCAAGCCAATGGTCGTTTCGTGTTCGCCCCGATGCACGAAGCTGGCAACGTGCTGCACTTCGGTTTGAACGTGGCCTCGCGTGACGTTTCGGACACCGCATTCGACGCTCGTTATCGCTCCCGTCTGGGCATGCGTGGCGTTGAAACCCTGGGCGGCAATGACGCCGGCCCTAACGGCAACCGTCCGGTCCTGGGCGGCGCCAACAACTCGCCGGCCGGTTCCTACGACACCGACACTGCCTTCGGTCTGGAAGCCGCTTTCGCCATGGGCCCAGCGTCTATCCAGGGTGAATACATCAGCCGCAAGACCAAGGCTGACAGCGACGCCTTCGAAGACCTAAAAGGTCACGGCTTCTACGTCCAGGGTGCCTACACCCTCACCGGTGAATCCCGTGGCTATAAAGTCGGCAAATTCGACGCCATCAAGCCTCAGAACAAATCCATCGGCGCTTGGGAAGTGTTCTACCGCTTCGACAGCATGACCGTCGAAGACGACAACATCACCACCGCCTCGGCGACCCGCGAAGTGGGCGATGCCGAAGCCAAGGTGCACAACCTGGGTGTGAACTGGTACGCCAACGAAGCGGTGAAAATCACCGGTGCCTACGTCAAGGCCAAGACCGATAAAGTCACCAACGCCAATGGCGATGATGATGGCGACGGTTTCGTAGTCCGTGCCCAGTACGTGTTCTAAGCCATTTTGACCTGATACACCGCTGCACTTTCATCCGTTACAGCTCCTTTGAACCCCGCCTCTGGCGGGGTTTTTTTATCCCCTTGCGATTCGGATCGGCGATACTCGCCCAATCCGTCGTCTGGATATCGGGGAACCGCATGCCGCTTCACGTCTTGGACAGCCTGTCCGCCATCGCGCCACATGAGTGGGACGCGCTGGTGCCCGTCAATCAACCCTTCTTGCGCCACGCTTTTCTCACCGCCCTGGAAGACAGCGCCAGCCTGGGTTCGCATTCCGGGTGGCAGCCCGAGCATCTGCTGCACCTTGAAGAGGGGCGGCTGCTGGCGGCTTTGCCCAGCTATCGCAAGTGGCATTCCTACGGTGAGTACGTGTTCGATCATGGCTGGGCCGACGCTTGTGCCCGGGCCGGCATCGACTATTACCCCAAGCTACTGACGGCGGTGCCATTCAGTCCGGTGAGCGGCCCGCGACTGCTGACGGCGCGTGTTGAGGATGGCTTGGAACTGCTGGGCAGCCTGCCGGGCTATCTGGAGATCGAAGGGCTATCCAGCGCCCACATCAACTTCACCGACGCCTTCACCGACGAGGCATTGGCCAGGCAGGAGGGCTGGTTGCAGCGAATCGGTTGCCAGTACCACTGGCAGAATCGCGGCTATCGGGATTTCCAGGATTTCCTCGACGCGCTCAGTTCCCGCAAGCGCAAGCAGATGCGCAAGGAGCGCGAGCAGGTGGCGGGGCAGGGCATTGATTTCGAATGGCTGGAAGGCCATCAATTGGACGAGGCGCAGTGGGATTTTGTCTACGCCTGTTACGCCAATACCTACGCGGTGCGTCGGCAGGCGCCTTATCTGACCCGTGCTTTTTTCAGCCTGCTGGCCGAGCGCATGCCCGAGGCCATTCGCGTGGTACTGGCCAAGCAAGGTTCACGGCCGGTGGCGATGGCGTTCAGCCTGTTGGCGGGCGACAGTTTTTATGGGCGTTATTGGGGCTGCCTGGCAGAGTTCGATCGGCTGCATTTCGAGACGTGTTTCTACCAAGGCATGGACTACGCGATTGCCAACGGCGTGCAGCGTTTTGACGCCGGGGCCCAGGGTGAGCACAAGTTGATTCGCGGCTTCGAACCGGTGATCACCCGTTCATGGCACTACCTTCGCCATCCGGGCTTGAAAGCGGCGGTGGCGGATTTTCTTGCGCGCGAGCATGAGGGCGTGATGGCGTATGCCGAAGAAGCGAAAACGGCACTGCCTTATCGGCAGTGCTGAGGATGTCTGAGGCTTGGCGGCGAGGGAGCTTGCTCCCGCTGGACTGCGCAGCAGGCCCCTGCGGTGTATCTGACACATCGCAGTGCCAGATACAGTTTGGGGCTGCTACGCAACCCAGCGGGAGCAAGCTCCCTCGCCACGGGGGTTTGTACCTAACCAGGGTTCAGTCGATCCCGACGAACCCACCCGTCTGATGCTGCCACAGCCGCGCGTATAATCCGCCCTGGGCCAGCAACTCGGCATGGCTGCCGGTCTCGGCGATGCGACCCTTCTCCAGCACCACCAGCCGGTCCATCCGGGCGATGGTGGAGAGGCGGTGGGCGATGGCGATCACGGTTTTGCCTTGCATCAGCGTCTCGAGGCTTTCCTGGATGGCCGCCTCGACTTCCGAGTCCAGCGCGGAGGTCGCTTCGTCCATGATCAGGATTGGCGCGTCCTTGAGCAGCACCCGGGCAATAGCGATGCGCTGACGCTGGCCGCCAGAGAGCTTCACGCCGCGCTCGCCCACGTGGGCATCGAAACCGGTGCGGCCCTCAGCGTCTGAGAGCAACGGGATGAATTCATCGGCCCGGGCCTTGTGTACCGCTTCCCAGAGTTGCGCGTCGGTGGCGTCGGGCTTGCCGTAAAGCAGGTTGTCGCGAATCGAACGGTGCAGCAGCGACGTGTCCTGGGTGATCATGCCGATGCGTGCGCGCAGGCTTTCCTGGCCGACGTGGGCGATGTCCTGGCCGTCGATGAGGATGCGCCCGCCCTGCACGTCATAAAGGCGCAGCAGCAGGTTGACCAAGGTCGATTTGCCGGCGCCGGACGGGCCGATCAGGCCGATTTTCTCGCCCGGCTTGATCACCAGGTTGAGGTCGCTGATCACGCCGCTTTTCTTGCCGTAGTGAAAATCCACCTGCTCGAAACGCACTTCGCCCTGGGCCACCGCCAACGGCTTGGCCTGATCTCGGTCGGTGACGCTGACGGGCTGGGAGATGGTCTGCAAGCCGTCCTGGACCATGCCGATATTCTCAAAAATGCCGGTGACCACCCACATGATCCAGCCGGACATGTTGACGATGCGGATCACCAGTCCGGTGGCCAGTGCAATCGCGCCGACGCTGATCAGCGACTGGGTCCACAGCCACAGCGCCAGGGCTGTGGTGCCGACGATCAGCAGCCCGTTCATGCTGGTGATGACCACATCCATGCTGGTCACGACGCGACCGGCGAGCTGGGCTTTTTGAGTCTGCTCTTCGATGGCTTCGCGAGCGTATTGCTGTTCGAAGTTGGTGTGGGCGAACAGCTTCAGGGTGGTGATGTTGGTATAGCCATCGACGATCCGCCCCATGAGCTTTGAACGGGCATCGGAGGACACCACCGAGCGTTCCTTGACCCGGGGGACGAAGTAATAGAGCGCGCCGATGTAGGCGGCGATCCACATCAACAGCGGGATCATCAGGCGCCAATCGGCTTCGGCGAACAGCACCAGCGAGCTGACGGCGTAGATCAGCACGTGCCACAACGCATCCACGGCCTGCACCGCCGAGTCCCGCAGCGAGTTGCCGGTCTGCATGATGCGTTGGGCGATACGCCCGGCAAAATCGTTCTGGAAGAAGTTGAGGCTCTGCTTGAGCACATAGCTGTGGTTTTGCCAGCGGATCAGGCTGGTCATGCTGGGGCTCAGGGTCTGGTGAACCAGCAAGTCATGCAGGGCGACGAAAATCGGCCGAAGAACCAGTGCGACCACCGCCATCCAGGCCAGTTCGAGGCCGTGGAGCTTGAAGAACTCTGCGTTGGGCGTGGCCTGGGTCAGGTCGATGATGCGGCTCAGGTAGCTGAACAGCGCCACTTCGATCAGCGCGCCGATCAGGCCGACCACCAGCAGCACGGCGAAGCTGGGCCAGACCTGTTTCAGGTAATACGTGTAAAAGGGCAGGACGCGGTTCGGCGGGGCCGAAGTCGGGGCGTCGCGGAAGATGTCGATCAGTTTTTCGAAACGGCGATAAACCATGGGGTACCTAGCCCGGGCAGGGCTCTCCTTTTTTGCTGTGGGCGGCGCGGGATCGCCGACGCCGCCCAGGCTTGCCCTGTGGGTTTAGTCGATGCGCTTGGCCGACTTGATGATCACAGGGTCGACCGGCACGTTTTGCATGCCTTGCTTGGTGGTGGTCTGGGAGTTGACGATGATGTCCACCACGTCCATCCCCTTGACCACCTTGGCGAACACCGCGTAACCAGCGTCGCGACCCGGATCCAGGAAGGCGTTGTCGGCCACGTTGATGAAGAACTGGCTGGTGGCCGAATCCGGGTTGGATGTGCGGGCCATCGACAAGGTGCCACGTACGTTGTGCAGGCCATTGCTGGCTTCGTTCTTGATCGGCGCCTTGGTGTCTTTCTGTTGCATCTGTTGGGTGAAACCGCCGCCCTGGGCCATGAAGCCCGGGATCACACGGTGGAAAATCGTGTTGTTGTAGAAGCCGCTGTCAACGTACTCAAGAAAATTCTTGGTACTGATAGGGGCCTTGACCGGGTCCAGTTCGATTTCAATCTGACCGTTGGTGGTGTCCAGCAATACGTGAGGGGCCTTGGCCGGTTGCGCGGCCATCAGGTTGGCAGCAAAGAGGACGGAGCCGGCGGCGAGGGCGATTTTTTTCAGCATGGGTTCAGTGATCCTGAGTAGTGGAATCGATTGCGATCAAGAATTCGAGCAGGGTTTGGTTGAAGCGTTCGGGTTGATCCAGCGGCGTAGCGTGCCGTGAATCGGTGATGACTGCCAGTCGTGCGTCAGGCAAACGCTTTGAATAGGCTTCTTTCAGCGCCACCGGGGTGTAGTCGTGGTCGGCGCAAATGATGAGGGTTGGACAGACAACTTGCGACAGGCGTTCCTGTACGCCCCAGCCGACAATGGCGTCGAAGCTGGCCAGATAAGCACGTTTGTCATTCATTGCCCAGCGCCGGGCCATTTCCAGGCGCAACTCGGTTTGTTCAGGTTTGGGGAACAGCTTGGCACCGAGGGCCTTGCCGATGGTTTCCAGGCTGAGCAGCCGCATCAGGCTCCAGCGCTTGAACCATTGCCAGCAATCGTCGGGCGTGCGGACCTTGACCTCCGGGGCGCTGTTGACGATGCACAGGCTCTTGACCCGCGCGGGTTCGTCCACGGCCAGTTGGAAGCAGATCATGCCGCCCATGGACCAGCCCACCAGATGCACCGCGCCCAGGCCGAGGTAATCGATCAGGGCGCTCAGGTCGTCGCTGAACCCTTCGATGCTGTAGCGCTCACGCGGCTTGTCGGACCGACCGTGTCCGCGCACATCCAACACGATCAGGCGATAGCGGGCGGACAGCACCGGGATCTGCTTTTCCCAATCCCGTGTGCTGGAGCCCAACCCGTGGACCAGCACCAGGGGCGCGCCGTGGCCATATTCCTCATAGTGCAGGTTGCAACCTTCGTGCGCAAAATAGGCCATCGGCGAGTTCCTTGTCAGGCTTGTTCAGGAGCGGCGAACGGCGCATCCAGCGGCGCGGTATCAAAGGTGCGCAGCAGCTCGATGAGGATTTGCGTGGCCGGGCCCAGAGGTTTTTCTTTGTTGGAGAACAGATAGAAAGTCGAGTTGCGGCTGCCTCCTTGCTCCAAGGGTAGACGCTTGAGCAAGCCTTCCTTGAGCTCTCGTTCGATCATGTGCCGCGGCAGCCAGGCGAACCCCAGGCCGCTGCCGACAAACGTCGCGGCGGTGGCCAGGCTGCCTACGGTCCAGCGTTGTTCGGCACCGAGCCAGCCGACGTCCCTGGGCTGCTGGCGACCGGAGTCACGGATGACCACTTGCAGCTGGCTTTCCAGGTCCTGGAAGCTCAGTTCGCGGTTGAGGCGATGCAGGGCATGTTCGGGGTGGGCCACCGCGACGAATTCGACGTCGCTCAACTCCGCGCCCAGGTAACCAGGGATGCTGAAGCCGCTGATGGCCAGGTCGGCCACGCCTTCGAGCAGCACTTCTTCGACGCCCGACAACACTTCTTCACGCAGGCGCACCCGGCAGCCCCGGCTTTGTGGCATGAATGCCGTGAGGGCGCGGACGAGGCGGGCGTTGGGGTAGGCCGCATCCACCACCAGACGCACTTCCGCTTCCCAGCCTTGCTCCATATGGTGGGCCAGGTCTTCCAGTTGGCTGGCCTGCTTCACCAGTTGCCGCGAGCGGCGCAGCAGCACGCCGCCGGCCTCGGTCAGCACCGCCTTGCGTCCATCGATGCGCAGCAGCGGCACGCCGAGCTGGTCTTGCATGCGAGCCACGGTGTAGCTCACCGACGATTGCGAACGGTGCAGCACTTCGGCGGCCTGGGCGAAACCACCGTGGTCCACCACCGCCTGCAACGTTCGCCATTGATCAAGGGTCACGCGGGGCGCTTTCATATTGAGCTCCTCTTGTCCTAAGCTGGCGGTCCCTTGGTGGAGACTGCCGAATGAAAAAAATCTGTTGTGCGGTGCTGGCCCTGCTGCCGCTGACTGCATTTGCCTACCCGATCGATGTGGAAAAACACCTCAACGGCCTGAGCATCGACTACAACGCCTATGACACCGACGCCGACATCGGCTCGATCCAGGTCAACAACTACGGCAGCACCGATGCAACCTGCAAAGTAGTGTTCCGCAACGGCCCGGAGGCGCCGCGCACCCGCAACATCGAAGTCGCCGCCGGCAAGTTCAAGAACGCCACCGCCAAATTCAACCGCAACATCATCAAGCTGCGCATCGAGCTGACCTGCAAGCCGAAATAGCCAGCGGCGGGGCGGCATCACAAAGCTTGCTCCGCTTATAAACGAAAATATCGATGGTTCGCAGCAATTATTTGCGCTTTTTCATCGATATGATCACGCTTAACCTTCACTCCATCGACTGACAACATTCTCAGATGGAGCCTACAAGCCATGTCCCGCGTCCTGATCATCGAAAGCAGCGCCCGCCAGCAAGATTCGGTTTCCCGTCAACTGACCCAAACGTTTATCAGCCAGTGGAAAGCCGCGCACCCGGCCGATGAGATCAGCGTCCGCGACCTGGCAATCAATCCGGTGCCGCACCTGGATGCCAACCTGCTGGGCGGCTGGATGAAGCCTGCCGAGCAACGCAACGACATCGAGAACGCTTCGCTGGAACGCTCCAACGAACTGACTGACGAGCTGCTGGCCGCCGACGTCCTGGTGATGGCGGCGCCGATGTACAACTTCGCCATTCCCAGCACTTTGAAGGCCTGGCTCGACCATGTGCTGCGTGCTGGTGTGACCTTCAAATACACCCCCACCGGTCCTCAAGGCCTGCTGACCGAAAAGCGCGCCTTCGTGCTCACCGCTCGCGGCGGCATCCACGCCGGCGGCGCCACCGATCACCAGGAACCGTACCTGCGCCAAGTGATGGGTTTCATCGGTATCCACGACGTGACCTTCATTCACGCCGAGGGCATGAACCTGGGTGGCGACTTCCAGGAGAAGGGTTTGAACCAGGCCAACGCCAAGCTTTCCCAGGTCGCCTGAGCCGTTAATCCTCGGATAATCGCCGGGTGTTCTAGTGACTCGGCGCTTCCCTTCAAACCGTTTTGCGCATCGAACCTCCCTTCGCACTTTCACAGCTCCTGAGTGCACCCGCCCGATTGAACGCTTAAGCGAGATCGGGCTTTTTTTTGCCTGGGATATTCCATTCGCTGAATGCCCATGTGGGAGCGAGCTTGCTCGCGATAGCGGTGGATCAGCCATGTAGATGTTGGCCGGCCTGCCGCTATCGCGAGCAAGCTCGCTCCCACAGGGTTCAGTGTTCGGAGATTCGCGACAACCACCAAAACCCGCTATCTTCGCCGCCATTCAAAACGAGGGGCGGTATGGGCTATCTACTTTTTGTAACGCTGATCCAGGCGTTTTCCTTCAGCCTGATCGGCGAATACCTGGCGGGGCATGTCGACAGTTATTTCGCGGTGCTGGTGCGGGTCGTGCTGGCGGGGCTGGTGTTCATCCCCCTGACGCGCTGGCGCCAGGTCGAGCCGTCGTTCATGCGCGGCATGCTCTTGATCGGTGCCTTGCAGTTTGGTGTGACCTACGTCTGCCTCTACCTGAGTTTCCGGGTGTTGACGGTGCCGGAAGTGCTGCTGTTCACCATCCTTACACCCCTGCACGTGACCTTGATCGAAGACGCCCTCAATCGGCGCTTCAATCCCTGGGCATTGGTTGCGGCACTGGTGGCCGTGGCCGGTGCGGCGGTGATTCGTTATGACAGGATCAACCCGGACTTCCTCATGGGTTTCCTGCTGCTGCAACTGGCCAACTTCACCTACGCGGCCGGGCAGGTGCTTTACAAGCACTTGGTGGCGCGTCACCCAAGCGATCTGCCGCATTACCGGCGTTTCGGTTATTTCTACCTCGGTGCATTGATGGTGGCGTTGCCGGCGTTCCTGCTGTTCGGCAAAGCCGACTTCTGGCCGCAAGCGCCGTTGCAGTGGGGCGTGCTGGTCTTTCTCGGCCTGGTTTCCACCGCGTTGGGCCTCTACTGGTGGAACAAAGGCGCGTGCCTGGTCAACGGCGGCACGCTGGCGGTGATGAATAACCTGCACGTGCCAGTGGGGTTGCTGGTGAACCTGCTGATCTGGAACCAGCACGAGGCGCTGGGGCGGTTGGTGTTGGGTGGTTCGGTGATACTGGCGGCGGTGTGGATCAGTCGGTTGGGGGTACGCCAACCGCTCGTTACACGCTGACCTCTGTGGGAGCGAGCCTGCTCGCGATGGCGTTGTATCAGTCAGCATCTATGTTTCTGACACACTGCTATCGCGAGCAAGCTCGCTCCCACAGGCGAATGGGGTTGGCTTTAGACCGCCTGCTTCTCCGGCTCCGACAAGTGACTCGCCCGCAGCGCCGCCGGCAGCAATCCCGCCCGCAAATCCGTGCCGCTCGGCTGCTGGTACAAGCTCAGCCCGAACTCCGGCATCACCGCCAGCAGGTAATCGAAAATATCCCCCTGGATGCGCTCGTAGTCGGCCCACACGGTGGTACCCGTGAAGCAGTAGATCTCCAGCGGGATCCCTTGGGCGGTGGTCTGTAGCTGCCGGACCATGCAGGTCATGTTCGGCTGGATCTCGGGGTGGCTTTTCAGATAGGCCAGGGCATAGGCGCGAAAGGTGCCCAGGTTGGTCATGCGCCGACGGTTGGCCGACATCGCCGCGACGTTGCCCTGGGCTTCGTTCCAGGCCTTGAGCTCGGCCTGTTTGCGGCCGATGTAATCAGTCAGCAGGCGAACCTGGGACAGGCGCTGCTCTTCGTCGTCATGCAGGAAGCGCACGCCACTGGCGTCGATGAACAGGCTGCGCTTGATCCGTCGTCCGCCGGATTGCTGCATGCCGCGCCAGTTCTTGAACGACTCGGACATCAACCGCCAGGTGGGGATCGAGACGATGGTCTTGTCGAAGTTCTGCACCTTCACCGTGTGCAGCGTGATGTCCACTACATCACCGTCGGCGCCCACTTGTGGCATTTCGATCCAATCGCCAACCCGCAGCATGTCGTTGCTGGTCAGCTGCACGCTGGCGACGAACGACAGCAGGGTGTCCTTGTAGACCAACAGGATCACCGCCGACATCGCACCCAGGCCCGACAGCAGCAACAGCGGCGAACGATCGATCAGCGTGGCGACAATGATGATCGCGCCAAACACGTACAACACCATTTTCGTTAGCTGCACGTAGCCCTTGATCGAGCGGGTGCGCGCGTGTTCGGTGCGGGCGTAGACGTCCAGCAGGGCGCTGAGCAAGGCGCTGATGGCCAGCAACATGAACAGGATGGTGAAGGACAGCGCGACATTGCCCAGGAAAATCATGCTGGTCTTGCTCAGCCCTGGCACCAGGTGCAAGCCGAACTGAATGATCAGCGACGGCGTTGTCTGCGCCAGGCGATGAAAAACTTTGTTCTGGCGCAGGTCGTTGACCCAGTGCAGCGCCGGCTGGCGGCCGATCAGCTTGGCGCCGTGCAGGATCAAATAGCGCGCCACCCGTCCAAGCACCAGCGCGATCGCCAGCAGCAACACCAGCGCAAGGCTCGAATGCAGGATGGGATGTTGATCAAGGGCGCCCCAGAAATCCTGGAGGTTGAGCCAGAGTTGTTTGATATCCATGGGCGAGACGGTTCTTTTATGAGCGCGAGGGGCGAATTAGAGCATTTTAAGCGGCGGGAAGTGACCGTTGATCGTGAATCCAATCATGACAACACACTGATTTGCGGCCGTTTGCATAAAGAAACTCGGCCTTCGCGCTCGAAACCGTTACCCTATGCAGCTGTTTTTTTGCATTTCTTCGAGGTAGCACCCGTGTTTTCCCAATTCGCCCTGCACGAACGCCTGCTCAAAGCCGTGGCCGAGCTTAAATTTGTCGAGCCAACGCCGGTGCAGGCAGCGGCTATTCCGCTCGCGCTCCAAGGGCGTGACCTGCGGGTGACGGCGCAGACCGGCAGCGGCAAAACGGCCGCGTTCGTGCTGCCGATCCTCAATCGCCTGATCGGCCCGGCCAAGGTCCGTGTCAGCATCAAGACGCTGATCCTGCTGCCAACCCGTGAACTGGCCCAGCAGACCTTGAAGGAAGTGGAGCGCTTCTCGCAGTTCACCTTCATCAAGTCCGGCCTGATCACCGGCGGCGAAGATTTCAAGGTCCAGGCCGCCATGCTGCGCAAGGTTCCGGACATCCTGATTGGCACCCCTGGGCGGATGATCGAGCAGCTGAACGCCGGCAACCTCGACCTCAAGGAAGTCGAAGTGCTGGTGCTCGACGAAGCCGACCGCATGCTCGACATGGGTTTTGCCGAAGACGTGCAACGCCTGGTAGACGAGTGCGTGAACCGCCAGCAGACCATGCTATTCTCCGCCACCACCGGCGGTTCGGGCCTGCGCGAGATGATCGCCAAGGTGCTGAACAACCCCGAGCACCTGCAGCTCAACGCGGTCAGCCAGCTGAACTCCACCACCCGCCAGCAGATCATCACCGCTGACCATAACCAGCACAAAGAACAGATCGTGAACTGGCTGCTGGCCAACGAGACCTACGAAAAGGCCATCATCTTCACCAACACCCGGGCCATGGCCGACCGCATCTACGGCCGCCTCGTTGCCCAGGAATACAAGGCGTTCGTGCTGCACGGCGAGAAGGATCAAAAGGACCGCAAGCTGGCCATCGACCGTCTGAAGCAGGGCGGCGTGAAAATCCTCGTCGCCACCGACGTCGCCGCTCGTGGCCTAGACGTGGAAGGCCTGGACATGGTCATCAACTTCGACATGCCCCGCAGTGGTGATGAATACGTTCACCGCATCGGCCGTACCGGTCGTGCTGGCAACGATGGCTTGGCGATCTCGCTGATTTGCCACGGCGACTGGAACCTGATGTCGAGCATCGAGCGCTACCTGAAGCAGAGCTTCGAGCGCCGCACCATCAAGGAAGTCAAAGGCACCTACAGCGGACCGAAGAAGGTCAAGGCATCGGGCAAGGCCGTTGGCGTGAAGAAGAAAAAGGTCGACGGCAAGGGCGACAAGAAAAAGACCGGCGCCAAGGCCCCGACCAAACGCAAGACCGCCAACCGCCCGAAGACCGACGCGCCGTCTCTGGTCAGCAAGGACGGCATGGCCCCGCTCAAGCGCCGCAAGCCAGAGGCGCCGGCGGCTGAGTGAAATCGCGTTAACGCTGCATAAAAAACCGGACCTTGGGTCCGGTTTTTTATTGAGGGAATTCCACAACCCTGTGGCGAGGGAGCTTGCTCCCGCTGGGGTGCGAAGCAGCCCTAAAACCAGCGACTCGGTGTGCCAGGAGCAAACGGGGGGCTTTTATTGGGGCTGCTGCGCAGCCCAGCGGGAGCAAGCACCCTCGCCACAAAAGCGGGTCGTGCCCGACTCATCACTCCGCCTTCCTCTGCGCCTCTTCCAACTCCTGCAGACGCTTGTCGATCAACTGGCACTTGTCCGGCACGTCCTTGCTGGATGTTTCCATGTTCATGGCCTGCAGTTCTTCGTTCATCTCTTTTGCCTTGGATGGGTCCTGCTCGGTGAGCTTGGCGACTTTGTCCGCCAGTTGCTCGCGTTTGATGGTGGCTTCTTCAGGCGTGCACGTCGCCCAGGCCGGCAGGGCGCAGGCGAGAGTGGCGGCGAGGGTGAGTTTGAGGAAGGTTTTCATGGCTCGGGCCTCGTGTTCCTTTGATGGGCGGATATTCGGTTGAGGCTGGGCTGCGTTGGAAAGTTCATTTGATCGCCATGGCGGCGTACTAGGGCGTGGCGGAACTCGCTTTTTCGGCACCAGCTTGATTACAGATGAACGAACGCCTCGATCAACTCAAAGCACGCACGGTTGGTTGACGTCAAAATGATGGCTCATTAATATCGCGCCACTATTTTGATATTGCTTTTGTCGAGGGATCGAACATGTTCTCACCCGCCTTTTGGGCGAGGTTGTGCGTGGCTTTGCTGTGCCTTTCTCCGCTTTCCCTGGCTCACGCCGCTCCAACTCCCGGTGACACCGACCTGATCCGTGAACGCCAGAATCGCTTGCTCGAAGATCAGCGTCGGCGCCTCGAAGAGCTCAAGGATCTGCCGGGCAAGGAGACCAAGCCTGCCCAGCCGACCGCACCTGCCAACACCCGTTGTTTCCACATCAAAACCATTGAACTCAAGGGCGCCGACAGCCTTTCCTCCAGCGAGCGCGAGCGCCTGCTCAAGCCCTATATCGACCAATGCCTGGGCGTGCCGCAGCTCAACGAACTGCTCAAAGTCATCACCGACTACTACATCGAGAAAGGCCTGGTCACCAGCCGTGCCTATCTGCCTCAGCAGGATTTGTCCGGCGGGCACCTGAGCGTGTTGGTAGTGGAGGGGCGACTGGAAGGCCTGAAGGGCGCCGAGAACAGCCGGTTGTCCGAGCGGGAATTGGCGATGGCGTTTCCCGGCAAGGCCGGCGACCTGGTCAACCTGCGGGAAATCGAGCAATTGGTGGACCAGCTCAATCGCCTCCCTTCGAACCAGGCCAAAATGGAGCTGACCCCTGGCCAGAACGTTGGCGGCAGTGAAGTACGCGTCACCAACGATCCATAAAAGCCTTGGCGCGCCGGCCTCTCTCGCAGCAACGACGGCCAGCGCAGCACCGGCGAACAACAGTGGGGCACTCGTTTCGAGTGGGACAGTCCGCTGGGATTAGCCGATCAATTGATGTTGCGCGGCGGCCACGATGCGATGACCGACCACCAGCACACCTCCAACAACGCCATGCTCTATTACAACTTGCCTTGGGGCTGGTGGAACGTCAGCTACACCTACAGCCAAAGCGAATACCGCTCGCAGATCGCGGCCAACGGTTTCAACTTCAAGCAGACCGGCGACAGCCAGAACCATCAGTTGCGTGTCGAACGGGTGATCCACCGCGATGCGGTGAGCAAAACCGCTCTCAACACTGGCCTGGCCTACCTGCGTACCAACAGCTACATCGAAGACAGCAAACTCGATGTCAGCAGCAATCGCCTCAGCGAAGGCCAGTTCGGCATCAACCACGGTCGCCGGGTCGGCAACGCTTTCGTCAACCTGGACCTGGGTGTGCAGCAAGGCATCGGTGCTTTCGATGCCCAAGGCGACAACGACCCAGGCCCCGGCCAAGCCGACGCCCGCTACCGCAAATACACCGCCACCGTCAGCTATCTGCAACCGTTCAAGGTGTGGGGCGAGTCCTTCAGTTTCAGCAGCTTGATAACGGGCCAGCGCAGCGAAGACGTGTTGTTCAGCCCACAACGCATGAGCCTGGGCGGGCTGTCTTCGATCCGAGGCTACAAGGATCAGTCGTTGTCCGGTGACAGCGGCGGCTACTGGCGCAACGACGTGCGCTGGAGCCGCCCGGTGACGCTGCAATGGTTGCGCCCGGTGTTCGCCGAATACGGCACCAGCCTGGGTTACGACCAGGGCGTGATCCGGGGTGATCGCTACAACGGCAGCGAACACGGGCGCATGTCCAGCAACTCGGTGGAGTTGTTCGCCCGCGGCCAATACCTGAGCGCCAGCGTCACCTTCGCCCATTCCCTGGAGCGCCCGGATGCCCTGACCGAGCGCGAAGCGCCGATCTACTTCCAACTCGACGTATCCATTTAATCAGCTGCAACGAGACCCGATCATGGACGACCGCCAATACGCCTTCCTGACCCGCCAACCCTCTGCAGCCCTGAAAAACCGCGAGCGGTTTCTCGGCATGCCCAAGCGCGGCTTGGCGTTCCTGCTGGCCAACGTCATGTTCTGGCAACCGCTGTGGGCCCAGGCCGACGGCATTGTGGTCAGCGCGCCCGGCACCGGCTTGGACCGGGCGGGCAACGGCGTGCCCATCGTCAACATCGCCAAGCCCAATGGCAGCGGCCTGTCCCACAACAAATTCACCGACTACAACGTCGGCAGCAACGGCATCATTCTCAACAACGCCATATCCCGGACCCAGTCCACGCAACTGGGCGGGATCATCCTCGGCAACCCGAACCTCAACGGCACGGCCGCCACGACCATCCTCAACGAAGTCAACGGCGGCAATCCCAGCCAACTGCGCGGCTACACCGAAGTGGCGGGGCAATCGGCCCACGTCATCGTTGCCAACCCCTACGGCATCACCTGCAACGGCTGCGGCTTCATCAACAGCCCAAAAGTGACCTTAAGCACCGGCAAACCGGTGGTGGAAAACGGTCGGTTGGATCGCTACCAGGTGGACCAGGGCAGCGTCGCCATCGAAGGCGCAGGGCTCAACGCGAACAACGTCGACCATTTCGAAATCATCACTCGCAGCGCCAAGATCAATGCCGAAATCCAGGCCAAGAACCTGACGATCGTGGCCGGTCGCAACGACGTCAACGCCGATACCTTGAATGCCACGGCCCGTGCCGACGATGGCAGCGCCAAGCCGGAACTGGCGATCGACTCCTCGGCCCTCGGCGGGATGTATGCCGGGGCCATCAAGCTGGTCGGCACCGAGGCCGGGGTTGGGGTGAAGCTGGACGGCAAGTTGATTGCCAGTGGCGGGGATATCCAGCTCGATGCCAATGGGCATTTGAGCATGGTCGATACCTCGGCCAGCGGGGCGGTTAACGTCAAGGCTACGAGTCTTGATGCGAAGGGACCGGTTTACGCCGGTACGACGTTGAATGCGCAGGCTCAAGGGGATTTGGTCAACCGGCAAACGTTGGCGGCGCGCGATGGGATTGTTTTGAATGCCGGTGGGCAGTTGAGCAACAACGGCATTATTGAAGCCGGGGTGAATGGGGATAACACGCGGAATGCTTCGGGGGATGTGAGTGTTACGGCTAATACACTCGATAACCACGGCAAGAGCATTGTTGCCAGCCGTAACCTGACGGCGAATGTTGCGCAAACGCTGAACAACCAGGGCGGCACCCTCAGCGCCGGACAAACCACCACGGTAAAAGCCGGGACGCTGGACAACCAGAACAAGGGGCGGGTGCTGAGCAACGGCGCGCTGAGCGTTACCGCTGACAAAGTGCTCAATACCCAAGGCGTGGTGAGCAGCAACGATAGCCTGACGGTTAATGTCGGCCAGTTGAATAACCACGACGGTGAAGTGTCCAGTGCCGCCACCCTTGAAGTTACCGGCACCGCCCTCGACAACAGCAACGGCCTGCTCAGCGCCAAAGGCGCCACCCGTGTGACCACGGGTACATTCGACAATACCGCCGGCGGTTATCTGATCAGTGGCGACACCCTTGACCTCACCGCCACCCAGGTCAACAACGGCGCCGCCAGCCGCATCGCCAGCGACAAGGCGCTGACCGCCAGCATCACCGGCCTGGATCAGCAGGGCGGCGAACTGTTCAGCAAAACAGCCTTGACCCTGGACCTCAACAACGGCCAGTTGAACAACCTCAAGGGCGTGATCAACGCGCCGCTCCTGGTGTTGAAAAACCTCAAGGACGTGGACAACCGTGGCGGCGAAATTTCCAGTGCCCAGGCGTTCACGCTGGCGGCCCGCAACCTCGATAACCGCGACGGCAAGTTGATCAGCAACCAGGCGCTGACCCTGCGTATCGACCAGGCGCTCAATAACATCAAGGGGCTGGTTTCCGCCCAATCCATCGACGCCCACAGCGCCAGCCTGGACAACACCGATGGCCTGATCAGCAGCCGTGGCGTCCTGGTCATGACCGTGGACGGTCAACTGATCAATCGGGACGCCGCGATCATTGCCGACGGTGACCTGCACATCGAGGCCACCCACCTCAACAACGGCGCCGGCCAGATCGCCGGCAAAACCAACGTCACGGCCACTATCGACAGTGTGAACAATCAGGGCGGCCAGATGATCGCCCTCGGCGGATTGACGCTGACCGGCGCCTCGCTGGACAACCGCACGGCAGGGCTGGTCGGGGCGACCGACACGCTGACGCTGAACGTCGGTTCGATCGACAACCGTGGCGGCGAACTGTCTGGCCACGGCGATGTTGCTTTGACCGGCGACGCGCTGGACAACAGCGACGGCGGTCAAGTCATCGCCAACGGCGCATTGGCCCTGACGGTGCAGGACGTGCTCAACCGCACCAAGGGCCTGCTCTCCGGCAAGACCGGCCTGACCTTGACCGGCGAAACGCTGGATAACAGCGGCGGCTCGCTGCTGACCCAAAAGAACCTCACCGCGCACCTCGACGGCGACCTGAACAACGCCAAGGGCGCCTTGAGCGCCGAAGGGGCGCTCGACGTTACCGCCGCCAGCCTCATCAACACCCTGGGCAGCGTTTCTAGTGCTGGGGCACTGGCGCTCACGCTTGATAACGCCGTGCTGAACCAGGGCGGCGGCATCGTCACCGATGCCGGTCTCATCCTCAAAAGCGCAAGCCTGGACAACCGCAACCAAGGCAGCATCAGCGCCAAGCAAGCGGTCACTATTGAAACCGGCGCGTTCGACAACAGCCAGGCCGGACGCCTGAGCAGCGGCGCCAACCTCGAACTCACCACGAAACAGTTGACCAACCAGGACGGCGGACGCATCGCCAGCAGCGGCGCGCTGACCGCCAGCGTCACCGGCCTCGATCAGCAGGGCGGCCAACTCTTCAGCGACACGTCGCTGAGTCTTGATCTGAACCAAGGGCAACTGAACAACCAGAACGGCTTGATCAACGCCCCCTTGCTGATGCTGAAAAACCTCAAGGGCGTCAACAACGCTGGGGGTGAAATCTCCAGCGCCCAGGCGTTCACCCTGGCCGCGCAAAACCTGATCAACGACAACGCCAAGTTGCTGAGCAACCAGGCGATGACCCTGCGCATCGACAACGCGCTGACCAACCTCAAGGGCCTGATCGCCGCCGCCGTGCTGGATGTCGAGGCCGCCAGCCTGGACAACAGCGGCGGCACCCTGACCAGCCGCGCCAACCTCGACCTGAAACTCACAGGTCCGTTGGTCAACCAGAACCAGGGCCTGATCAACGCCACTGACGCCTTGACCATCAGCACCCGCGACTTGAACAACCAGCAAGGTTCGTTGCTGGGTAGCGCCATCGCCATCGACTTCGGTGCCGCCACTGGCGATCTGAACAACGGCGCCGGCCTTATCACCACCGCCGGTGTACTCAGCCTCAAGAACCTGCGGGACCTGGACAACCAGGGCGGCGAAATCTCCAGTAGCCAGAACCTCGACCTGACGGCTCGCGATCTCAATAGCAGCGCCGGCAAACTCATCAGCAACGGTTTGCTGACCGTGAAGGCCCGCGACGTAACCAACCAGGGCGGCCTGATGTCGGGCTTCAAAGGCCTTGACCTGAGCGCCGCGAGCCTGGACAACCGCAACGCCGGCACGCTGTCGAGCCGCGACGAAGACGTGAGCGTGACCTTGAGCGGTGCGCTGCTCAACAGTGCTGACGGCGCATTGGCCGGCAAGAAAAAACTCACCATCACCGCGGCCAGCATCGACAACCGCGGCGGGATTCTGTCCAGCGGCGCCGACCAGACCTTGACCGTCACCGGTGGTTTGCTGAACAACGCCCAAGGTGGCTTGATCGACAGCGCCGCGGCCCTGGTCATGAACGCCATGACCCTGGGCAACGCGGACGGCACCGTCAACGCGCAACAAGCGTTGACCTTCACCGGCACCACCCTGGACAACACCGGCGGCACGCTGATCGGCAATGCCGCCGTGACCCTGGACCTGCTCGGCGCCCTGACCAACACCAACGGCAAGCTTGCCAGCACCGGGCCGCTGCGGGTCGAGCGCGCCACGCAGCTCGACAACCAGGGCGGCCAGATTGCCAGCCAAAGCCTGCTTACCTTGCTCATCGGCGGCCTGGACAACCGCAATCGCGGCACCGTCGCGGCCAATGACGCACTCGTCCTGGCCACCGCCGGCGCGGTTCAGAACAGCGCCGACGGCCTCATCTACAGCCAGAACGGTGCCGTGCAAATCGACGCCGACAGCCTCGCCAACGGCAAGGGCACCGTACAAAGCCAGGGCAACCTGACCCTGGTCGTCGACCAAGACATCGACAACCGGAGCGGCCGCATCCAGGCCAAGACCGGTGAGCTGAGCGTTGAAGCGCGCAACCTCGACAACCGCGGCGGCGTGCTCGCCAGCCTGCAAGGGCTGTTGAAAACCGACCTGACCGGCGTGTTGAAAAACGGCTACGACCTGAACAACAACCGCCAGGGCGGTATCACCCAGGCCCAGCGCCTGAGCCTGATCGCATTGGGTGGCCTGGACAACTACGGCGGACGCATCTCGGCCCAAACCGGCGACGTCGTCATCACCACCGGTAACTTCGACAACCGCAACGGTGGCCTCTACGCCAAAGGCAAAGTCAACGTTACGGCCAACGATTTTGACAACAGCGGCGACAACGACGGCCAGATCGCCGGCAGCCAGATCGACTTGAACCTGACCGGCGCCTTGAACAACCGACTGGGCATCATCGAGAGCGATAGCACCTTGTCGGTCAAGGCTAGGAGCCTGGACAACCAGACCGGAAAGATCCGTGCGTTGGGTACCGGCGGCAAAACCAACTTCCAGATCGGTGGTTTGTTCGATAACCGCAGTGGTGTGCTGGAAAGCGCTAATACCGATTTGAGCTTGGGTGTGGGCGACTTGCTTAATGCCGATGGCAGCGTCCTGCACATCGGCATCGGCACCTTTGGTGTCGCCACCGACAATGTCGTCAATGCCGGCGGTAGCTTCGTTACGCACGGAGCCATGACACTCAACGCTGACAGCTGGACCAACACCAGCGTACTCCAAGCCGGCACCCTGAACGTCAATGTCAACAATTTCACCCAGACCGCGACGGGACAATTGTTGGCGACAACGGCCTTTGTGGGCAGCGGAGGTAACTGGCGCAACGACGGACTGCTGGCCAGTGACGGCACATTGGTGCTGACGCTTGGCGGGACATACTCCGGTAGCGGTCGAATGACCAGTCTCGGCAACCTGACCGCTGACGCCGGGCAGTTGGAGTTGGCTGACGCCGCAAGCATCGCGGGCGGCGCGACAACCGTTATCAAAGTTGGCGGGCAATTGACCAATTACGGGCAGTTGTCATCAGCCAATGATCTAAGCGTGACGGCAGCCAACGTCAGCAACTATGGGGCGATAGCGGCCTCCAGAGATCTGACGGTTACAACCCAGGCCCTGCTTAACGCCCAAGTACCGGATGGCGGTCGTGGGTTCTTGTTCAGCGGGCGGAACATGGAGCTGCGGACGGCGTCCTTTACCAACCGTTACGCCGACGTCTACAGTCTGGGCAATCTGCTGGTCAGCGGAGCCACAGCAGGCACTTCGGCTCAAAACGTGCTCAATAGCTCCGCCAGCATTGAAGCTGGAGGGGATATCACCCTGGCTGCGGACAACATCGTCAACCAGCGCGACAAGTTCAGCATGGCGCAGGAGGTCACCGGCGGCTATATGACCATCCGGTGTGTCCAACATTGCGACGGTCCGGATACCCCGCGAGTGCGTGGCCCGGTGTTTATCTACAACACCGTAGAAAGCGTTGTCAGCGAGGACTCGCCAACCGCGACGCTGCTGGCCGGACGCAACCTGACCGTCAACAGCACAGATTTCCTGAACCAATACAGTGTGGTGTCGGCAGCCAACGACCTGTCCATCACCAGTACCAACATCACCAACAAGGCTGCGCTTTCGGCTTCCGGAACATCCGGCCATGAAGTAGGCGCGGGCACTTGGATCACCGGTGAGTATTTCTATCGACTCATTGATGAGGTCAAGGATTACAACAGGAAACACCCGCGCTCCGGACCGTTCGATCCCGTGGCATTCAACGAACTGGTCGGCAAGTTCGATCCCTCTCTGTTTTACGGCATCAACAGGCCGGTTGCTGTCCAGGCCGATGGGGCATCGGTCGCAGCGGCCATCATTCAAGCCGGTGGCACTGCGAAGCTCACCGCATCCAACGACATCAGCAGCCTGGTCGTCCTGAACACTTCTTCCAGCGTGACGGGCCGCTCCGCCAACACAAGTGTCTACAGCGCGACCCACCCCTCGGTTGTGTTGCTTAACCGTCAGTTACCGGCCGACCTGTCTCAACAGCAAGTCAACCCGGTGAGCCTGCCTGGGTTCAGCTTGCCGACTGGGCAAAATGGCCTGTTTCGCCTGAGCGGGCAGGGTGGCGGTACCTCGGCTGCCAGCGCACCGCAGAACTGGTCTTTAGGTAGCGCAAGCCTGAGCCCGGCCCAGCGCCAGCAAGCGCTGCCTGTAGGTCAAGTGCGGGATCTTGCGCTGGGCAACGTTACGCCACCGTCTGCTAGCAACATGGACCCCATCCATGCCGACACGGCGGGCGGACGAACGACCGACCTCACCGTTAACCGTGTCCAAGGCTTGCCCACGCGCACCGTGACGGCCAACCCGCACAAATACCTGATCGAAACCAATCCGCTGCTCACTGACCTCAAGCAGTTCATGAGTTCGGATTACCTGCTGGAGAACCTCGGCTACGACCCGGACGAAAGCGCCAAACGCCTGGGTGATGGTTTTTATGAACAGAAGCTGATCCAGGAAGCCGTGATCGCTCGCACCGGCCAGCGCTTCATCGACGGACAAACCTCCAACGAGGACATGTTCAAGTACCTGATGAACAACGCCATCGCCAGCAAAACAGAGCTTGATCTGGCTGTGGGTGTCAGCCTCACCTCCGAACAAGTCGCGGCCCTGACCCACGACATCGTCTGGATGGAAAGTGCCGAGGTGAATGGCGAGCAAGTCCTGGTGCCGGTGTTGTACCTGGCCAACGCCAACAACCGCCTCTCGCCGAATGGGGCGTTGATTGAGGGCAACAACCTCAACCTGGTCGCCGGCAAGAACCTGGCTAACGTAGGTACGCTGAAGGCGACCAGTAACCTGTCAGCTTCGGCGGGGGAGAATCTGGTCAACAGCGGCTTGGTGCAAGCAGGTGAGCGTCTCGACCTTTTGGCCGGCAACCATCTCGTCAACAGGGCGGGTGGCATCATCACCGGTCGGGATGTCTCTGCCACGGCGCTGATGGGGGATGTGGTCAACGAGCGCACGGTGACGTCATCGCAAATTGCCTACGGCCAGGTCCAGGATCGCAACGATTTCGCCGACAGCGCGGCGCGCATCGAAGCCGCCAATGACCTGAGCCTCTCGGCGGGCGGCAGCCTCAACAACATCGGCGGTGCCCTGCAAAGTGGGCGCGACATCCGCTTGAATGCCGGAAACGACGTCAACCTCGTCGCTGCGCAGACCGTCGACAACCTGATCCGCGACGTCAACCGCAACAGCAGCACCATCACCCAGTACGGCGCCAGCGTCAGCGCCGGGCGAGATGTATCGGCTACGGCCGGCCGGGACCTCAATGTCGTTGCCAGCCAGATCGACGCCAAGCGCGACGTCGACATGGCCGCGACCGAGAACGTCAACATCAGCTCGGCGGCGGATGAACAGCACTTTCTGTACAAGAGCAAGAAGCTGACGATCCAGGAAGACCATGTCCGGCAGGTCAAGGCCCAAATCACCGCCGGCGGCGATGTTGCCTTGGCGGCGGGCAAGAACCTGATGATGGTCGCCAGCCGGATCACGGCGGGTGACGAGGCCTACCTGGTGGCGGGGGGGAAACTGGGGTTGATCGCGGCGCAGAACAGCGATTACTCACTGTATGACGAGAAGAAAAAGGGGAGTTGGGGGAGCAAGAAGACTCAGCGTGATGAAGTGACTGATGTGAAGAACATTGGGAGTGAGATCACGACGGGGGGCGATCTGGTCATCAAGAGCGGGGATGACCAGCGATATCAGGTGGCGAAGCTTGAAAGTGGCAAGGACATCACGCTGGACAGTGGCGGTTCGATTACCTTCGAAGCCGTGAAGGATTTGCATAAAGAGGACCACGCAAAAAGCAAAAGCAGCATGGCCTGGAGCTCGATGTCGGGCAAAGGCAATACCGACGAAACACTGCGCCAGACGCAGATGGTTGCTGCCGGTGCCATTGCGATCAAAGCTGTCGATGGGTTGAACATCGACATCAAGCAGGTCAATCAAGAAAGCGTCCATCAATCGATCAAAGCCATGGTCGATGCGGACCCGCAACTGGCGTGGTTGGCCGAAGCCGAGAAGCGCGGCGATGTGGATTGGCGCAAGGTCAGGGAAGTCCACGACTCTTATAAATACAGCCACTCCGGCATGGGGCCGGCTGTGCAGATGATCATCGCGATCCTTGTCGTCTATTTCACCGCGGGTGCTGCCAGTGGCTTGATTGGCACTATGGCCGGAAGCACCGCTGCTGCTGGTTCAGGTACAGCCTTTGCAGCAGCCGGAACAGCCACCACATCAGCGGTGGCCGGTGGCGCGGCAGCTGGGTCAACCGTGGCCGCAGGTTGGGCGAACGTGGCGCTCACGGCTGTCGCAACGGGGGCTGCGAGCAACGCCACGGTCAGCTTTATCAATAACGGTGGAAATCTGGGGGCCGTATTCAAGGATGTAACTTCTTCGGATGCCTTGCGCGGTTATGTCGTGTCGGGGGTGACGGCGGGGTTGACGGCCGGCATCTTCGACAAGATGACCAGTACCACCACCTCGCTGGAGGGGGCGTTGCCGAATGCAGGCAAGGTAATTGCCGAAGGCGGCTTAGGAAGTTTGGAAGGCATCGGTCGCTTCGGCGCGAACCAGCTGTTGCAGAACGGTACGTCAACACTATTGGACCGGGCGCTGGGTGGTGACAGTCAGTTCGATAATGCCCTGCGTTCCAGTTTGGCGAATACCTTTGCTGCCGCGGGATTCAATCTCGTTGGGGATCTTGGCAAGAAATTCGATTTGAAAGAAGGGGGGCTGGCCAAGGTTGGCTTGCACGCGGTCATGGGCGGACTGGCCGCTGAGGCGGCCGGCGGTGATTTCAAAACCGGCGCATTGGCTGCGGGTGTCAATGAGTTGCTGATTGATAGCTTGGCCGAGCAGTACACCGAGATGACCTTGGAACAGAAGAATCGGCTTCTGGTGATGAACTCCCAAATAGTAGGCGTGCTTGCAGCCGCCGCGCAGGGAGGGGATGCGAAGAGCCTTCAGACCGGGTCATGGGTAGCGGGCAGTGCGACTTCCTATAACCGGCTGTTGCATTCGTCGGAGAAAAAAGCGCTTGCTGATGAGGCGAAGGCTCTAGAAGAGAAATTGGGCAAGCCCAAGTCAGATATGTCTTGGGAAGAGGTACTGCTCCTCGCGGCCAATGCTCAAGTGGATGCTACCGAAAATGCGCGATTGCAGGCACTGGTAAACAGCTTTCCCCCTGGCAACCCTGAAGGTCAGCATCTTGCGCAAGACTTGTTAAAGGCGACCAGTAGCATTCAAAGCCTAGCTGCTCGGAACACTGCCCTTACATGGAGTGATGGCCGCACAATTGTCGCCAACGGCGCCGAGGTACATGCGTTTCAGGCGACGACGGCTCAGTTTGTTGATCCGGCCTTGTTCAATACCGCCTCCCAATGGTCCAGCAACAACAATTGGGCCAATGAGCCTGAGATCGTTCCCACGGCTTGGAGGGAGCAATTCGGTCGGGACGCCGTCACTTATCTTAGGGAAATCGCTGGAGTTTCCAGTAGCCGGCAAGAGTTCGACGACCTGGTGCAAAGGGTTTCAACTATAGTCGGCGGTGGGATCGAAAGGGTTACCTGGGATTTGGATGCTGCGCTTGCAGTTACGGGGGCGCCTGCGGTATTAAGGGCCTTGCTGGCTAGGCGGCTTGCTGCGGCTGGTGTTGCTGATGCGGTGGTGGTGGGTGCAAAAGGTGCGCTCAACACATCTTTGCTTGATGAGTTAGCTGCTAATGGTGTGAAATTTACGCCAGAGAATGTCATTGCAACGACTCGCAACTCTAGCGGCCAGGTTGTATTCCTAGAGACTGGAAACTCGAAAGCCGGGTTGCAGCACATCATTGAGGAGCATGGTAGCCAATTTTCTCAGATGGGCGTGTCTGAGGCTGAGATTCCGGGTGTGGTAATGAAGGCTGTTTCTGAGGGGAAGCTCGTTGGTTATCAAGGTACTGGAACTGGGCGTCCAATTTATGAGCTAACTATAAATGGGCAGCCGCAGCGAATTGCTGTGACCGTTGGTGACAACGGATTTGTCGTCGGTGCAAATCCAAGGGGGAGCCTCAAGTGAAAAATATAAAGTTGATGCCGGATTATCAATGTCATCCTCTTTGGAATATGTCCCCCGATGAGTATGGGGATATAGCTCCTTGCGAGCTTCCTATTTCCGAAGAGCTTCAGCGGCGTTTATCAAAGTGGGCTGCCATGTACGATGAAACACTCGATTCTGATTATCCGCCAAATTCTGGGTTCAAGAGTGAAGAATTAGAGCGCGAATTCAAACAGGAGGGAGTACTGCTAGCTGAATGCTTGAGGGACGAACTGGGGCCGGATTTCTCTATTTTCCTTAAAGTTTAATTGGTGCAAAAGGAACGACAACTGATGGGGAGCTTGCTGGCGCACCTCCCAAAAAGCCATTGCTTGATGATTCGATTCCGAGAGATGGTGATCGTCTGGTCGTGAACCAAGGCCCAAGAGAAAAGGGGACAGATTTATTTTCTACAAGAGAAAAGCAAGAGAAAAGGAGACAGATTTATTTTCTAAGCCTTTGCTACGCTGGAAGCTTCCACGGAGGAGAGGTCAAATATGCCCAGGATGGGACGTATTGTTTTGCCGAATTACCCACACCATATCGTGCAACGCGGTCACAACCGTCAGGTAGTTTTTGCGGACCCCGAGGATTATCAACGCTACCTGACGGATCTGCGCGAGCTCAAGGACGCGTTTGGGGTCAGGGTCTACGCCTATTGTTTGATGACCAATCATGTTCATCTGTTACTGGCTCCGGGTGAGTCCATCGCTGGATTGGGACAGATGATGAAGGCTTTAGCGGCGCGAGCCACGCGATACCGCAATCGACTCGAAGGGCGCTCCGGTACGCTATGGGAAAGTCGTTACAAATCCAGCGTGGCGCAATCAGATGCCTATCTCCTTGCCTGTTGTCGTTACATTGAATTGAATCCCGTACGCGCTCAAATGGTGGCCGATGTGGCGGACTACCTTTGGTCGAGCTACAGAAGCAGGGTGGGTGATGGGCCTGACAGCGAATGGCTGGATGTCGATCCCTGCTTCGTTGCTCTGGGCGCTACAGCTTTGGAGCGGCGTCGTAGGTATGAGGCTTTCGTGTGCGAGGCCATACCTGCAGAGCAGGTCCGTTTGATCCGTGATGCGTTGCAGCGAGGCCAGTTGACTGGGACGGGACGCTTCGTTGATGAGGTAGAGCGGATAGTTGGTATCCGGGTAGAACAACGAGGTCAGGGGCGGCCAAGGGTGAAGACTGGAAAATAAATCCGTCCCCTTTTTGTCTTATGACGCTCACAACCGATGAGGCCCTATCAGCAGGGCAAAAATATCTCGGTCCTGAGTACAGGGAAATCGGTAAACCCGGCTCTGGGGTGTTTCACAGCGCTGATGGCACCAGAGAGTTTCGTATCGACTCAGGATCTATATGAGGAGCACATGCCCCAGGAGTTCCGCATGTGCATTTTGGAGTTAAAGACCCTATGACTGGCGAATATAATTCCAATAATCATGTTCCTTACGCGGACTAGGATATCGATATGTCTATCGCTCGGAAGGGAGTTGTTGCCACTGGTGAATATTCTGGCTGGGAAATTGTTGTTGCTGACGATCGTGATGGCGACACTGGCGGGTATTATCTCTACTTGAAGAGAAGTGATTTTGAAGGGTTTGACTACTGGTTCGAGCATGAGGCAGGGCTTCAAGCCCAGTTAGTTAATTTTGAGGTGAGATGGATGGATTAGAGTATTTAGTTGACATAGGGAAAAAGGGGGGAAAAGGGGACAGATTTATTTTCTGAGCCTTTGCTACGCTGAAAGCTTCCACGGAGGAGAGATCGAATATGCCCAGGATGGGACGTATCGTTTTGCCGAATTATCCACACCATATCGTGCAGCGCGGTCATAACCGTCAGGTGGTTTTCGCGGTTCCAGAGGATTATCAACGCTACCTGGCAGATCTGCGCGAGCTCAAGGTTGCTTTTGGAGTTAGGGTCTACGCCTATTGTTTGATGACCAATCATGTTCATCTGCTGCTGGCCCCGGGTGAGTCGATCGCTGGGTTGGGGCAGATGATGAAGGCTTTAGCGGCACGTGCCACGCGTTACCGTAATCGGCTGGAAGGGCGCTCCGGTACCCTATGGGAAAGCCGTTATAAATCCAGCGTAGTGCAATCAGACGCTTATCTTCTTGCCTGTTGTCGTTACATAGAATTGAATCCTGTACGCGCTCAAATGGTGGCCGAGGTAGCAGATTACCAATGGTCGAGCTACGGAAGCCGGATGGGGGAGAGGCCTGACAGCGGATGGCTGGATGTCGATCCCTGCTTCGTTGCTCCAGGCGCTACGACTGTGGAGCGGCGTCGTAGGTATAAGGCTTTCGTACATGAGACGATACCTACAGAGCAGGTCCGACTGATCCGTGATGCATTGCAGCGAGGTCAGTTGACCGGGACGGGGCGCTTCGTTGATGAGGTAGAGCGGATTGTCGGTATCCGGGTAGAACAACGAGGTCAGGGGCGGCCAAGGGGGAAGACGGGAAAATAAATCCGTCCCCTTTTTGCGGTCCCTTTTTGCGCTTTTTGTTTGCCTTTTCGTTTCCTATTACGATCTGTTTGCCATCTTGTCTGTCCGTTTCGCAGGAGGTTTCCACCTCTGTCTAGGATCTTTCGTACTTTTTTACGGGATGCGTCTGATTTTAGAAGGACGGTTTCGACAGTAGTCTCCGATAAACAGACACCCCGCGTCGAGTCATCGGCTCGATCAAAGCGTTGATTGGCGGGGTCGTGTCCACCGAACCTTTGTTGCGTGTTGCGCAACATGCTAGGCTTTCCATGATCAAGTCTTTTCAACACAAAGGGCTACGCAAGCTCTTCGAAACGGGCAGTACAGCAGGCGTGCAACCCGCTCACGCCAAGCGGCTACGAATGCAGCTGGCGGCCTTGAATACAGCCATGGCGATTGATGATATGGACATTCCAGGCTTCCGCCTTCACCTGCTAAAAGGCGAAATGCGTGGGCGCTGGTCAGTCATGGTGAGTGGCAACTGGCGGCTGACGTTCGGGTTTCGCGACGGAAACGCTTACGTCCTGGACTACGAGGATTACCACTGATGAACATGCACAACCCTCCTCATCCCGGGGAGTTCATTACCGAGATTTATCTGGAGCCGAACAGTGTCAGTGGTCGTGAGCTGGCAGAAAAGCTCGGTGTAGCCCCCTCGACACTGAGCCGGGTCTTGAAGGGCTCTAGCCGCGTGTCGCCCGAAATGGCATTGCGGTTGTCTGTAGCGCTTGGCCGTTCGCCGGAGAGTTGGTTAGCCATGCAGGATGCTTACGATCTGTCGGTGGCTCGTCAGCATGTTGATTTGTTGCAGGTGAGAAAGCTCGCTTTCGCCTGAGTTGTCCCCAGACGTCGCCGGAGTTGGGGACTTGAGGTGGACTCGTCGAGATCGGCCTGTCTTTTTACTCGTGGTCTGGTCCGGTTCTCGTATGGAAGCAGGACCCTCAGTTCTCATCCTTCCATTGCCGCTGTTTATGCTGGCAGGCACAGAAAGCAACTGCCGCTCAGTCGAGCGGGAGCAAGCTCCCTCGCCACGGGTACCGCGCTCGACTGGACGGGCTGATGCATCAACTGTGGCAGCAACCACGCGGCTTGGCCTCTTCATACTTATCATGATGCCTCACCCAATCCATGATCTCGTCTTCATTGCGGCCCTTGGGCGTGAGGTCGAGGTAGTTGTAGGTGCCGACGAGGATGTCGAGGCCGCGGGCGTAGGTGGAGTAGGTGTGGAAGATGTCGCCGGCTTCGTTGCGATAGAAGACGCTCAGGCCGGGGAGTTCGCCTTCGGTGGTGTCGGTTTTTTCGTAGTTGTAGGTGGCCTTTCCGGCGGCGGTGTCTTCGGTTTTGAAGCTGACGGCGAAGTCGTAGTTGAAGTCGCAGCCTTGCGACGAGACCCAATCGAAGGCCCAGCCCATGCGGCGTTTGAAGGGTTGGAATTCGGTGAAGGGCGCGCGGGAGACGGCTACGACGGCGACGTCGTGGTGGGCCAGGTGTTGGTTGGCGCCGTCGATGTGGTCGGACAGGAACGAGCAGCCTTGGCAGCCTTCGGTCCAGCCGGGGCCGAACATGAAGTGGTAGATGATCAGTTGGCTGCGGCCGCCGAACAGGTCGGCGAGGCTCAGTTCGCCGTGGGGGCCTTGGAAGCGGTAGGGTTTGTCGATTTTTACCCAGGGCAGGGCGCGGCGTTCGGCGCTGAGTTTGTCTCGTTCACAGGTGAAGGCTTTTTCGTGGGCCAGGTGTTCGCGGCGGGCGGCGAGCCATTCTTCACGCGAGACGACCGGAGGGTGCTCGATGTTCATGGGGCTTATCCTCAGGGATTCAATTATCGACGTTTGCAATGCCTAGTCGTTTGGCCGGCCACGGTTTCGACACACCGTTGGTCGGCTGGCTGGTGGAACCGTTGGAAAACCAAGCTGAACGGCGCTGAACCGCCTCGGTCACACCTTAAGTAGGCATCTCACTCTTTAAGCATTAGAGGATGGACCAGGATGACGACTTATAACTGGGACTTGATCGAACGGTTGCTGCACGAAGTGCAGAACGGCGCCGGCCACAGTTTTACCCCTCGGCCCTACGCGGAGCAGCACGCGGCGGAAAAGGCGGCTCAGGGCGAGGAAATCGAGAACCTTGATCATCTGAAAGCGGTCGCCGGAGAGTACGAAAAATTACTGCTGGAGCGTGGGTATATCGAGCCTCGGCCGGAGGAAGAGGGCGGCAATGGCGAAAACTTCGTGCTGACGCCTCGCGGCTCGCGGTTGTTGAGCCTGATCGACAGCAGCATTCCGGGCAATGATCATCCGCGTCAGGTGCTGGATGAACAGGAAGATGCGCTGGATGAGTTTACCTTTGATGATTTGGCTTCGAAGGCGCAGATTGCCTGAAAGGCTGGCACTGAACCGTGTGGGAGCGAGCTTGCTCGCGATGGCCATTAAACAGGCAAAACACCTGTTGAATGTCAGGCCGCTATCGCGAGCAAGCTCGCTCCCACATTGGTTCTTCCACATGGATCTCAGTGGTTTATGATCGTGCTGCCTTCAAGCATTTCAGATCACTGAAATCCTTCTTCACTCCATCAATCTTCTGCAACAACCGTTCACGCTGCGCCGGGGTGCTGTCGGCCATCAGGTCCACCAACAGGCTGCGGGCCTGGGCTTCGGTTTTGTTGTAGGCCTCGCGATAAGCGGGCGTCCACAGGCTCTCGCGGTTTACCAGCAGTTGCTCGATACGTTTCGGGAAGTCGGGGCTGTGGCGTTGGGCGACGGCCTCGCTGAACTGGTTTTGCCAGTGGGCGCGGTTGGCGATCCATTGCTGGTTTTGATCGCCAAGAGCGTTAGACCAAGCCATCACACGCCGGCGCTGGGCATCGTTGAGCGGGCCGATCCAGTCGTTGAGCCGTTTCTCCATGCGCTCGGCACGTTCCTGGATCTGCTGCTGCAACGTCGGCTTGAGGTATTCGCGCTGACGCTTTTGTTGATCCTTGACGAACGCGGCGTCCATGTCGGCGACTTGTTCGTCGCTCAGGCCTTGCAGCAGTTCGATGGCCGACGGGGTGATTGCCCGGGCGGTTTCGGCGATGGCGGCCTTGGCTTCGCGGGTGCGTTGCTGCAGGGCTTCGTCGGTTACCGCGTTGGTTTGCACCATGGTCTTCAGGCGGTCCAGCCAATCGAGGTAGCCTGGCAGTTGCGTGGTGCAGTGCCAGCTCAGGTGCTCCTTGAGGCGATCGTCGAACCAGTCCTTTTGCTCGCCGTTGATCTCCAGGTAATCGTTGAGGGTCCAGGGAATGATCAGGTCGAGGTTGCGGTAGGCCAGGCCGACACGGCTGCAAGCGGTGAGTGTCAGCAGCAGGGCGATGAACATGGCGGTGCGTGTTAACCAGCGCGACATGAGCGGGTCCTTGCGAAGGCGGAGGTGATTTGTTTGAGCATGGCAGGCGCGCGGCAGTTCAGCCGAACGAATAAGTAACGCTTAGTAAAAAGGATGGGCCATCTTCAGGGTCAGCAGGCTGTCGCATTCGCTGTTGTGCCCGGAATAGGCCGAGCAACTGCTGCCGCTGAGGCTTGAGTCGCTGTAGATCAGGTCCAGGTCGATGCCTTTCCAGGGACGGGATATTTTCAACGACCAGTCGCTGAAACTGCCTACGTAACCATTCTCCACCGAGACCGGGGTATTAAGCTGGTGGGTGGTGTACTTGGCGCTGATGCCGATGCCGAAGGGCACGTTACCACCGAGGTCGGCGAACAGGGTGCTGTTCTGTTTGTCCGGGTCGTTGCTCAAGGCCGCACCGAAGCGGCTGCCTAGAATGGTCAGGCCGCCATAAAATTCCTGGCTGTCGAGGGTATCGACGGTGGGGTAGCTGTAGTGGATCAGGCCGACTTCGTAACCCAAGGTCTGGTCGAAGGGTTGTTTGAAACCCATGTAGGAATCGACTTCCAGGTCAGCGGAGAAGCCGGCGCTGGGTGACCATTGTCCGACGTACCAGCCGCTGTCATGGCTCAGGTCCAGGCCGCCATGGAACGAGCCGGTGCTCGACGGCGTGACGAGGCCCTGGGCCATGCTGCGGCTGGGTGTGGTGCCGAGTTTAAGGTCGAAGTCACCGAGCTCACGCTGAAACACCTGCCCATAAGAAGCAGGGCAAGGGAGCAGACTGAACGCCAGCAGGACAACAGGAATGCGCAATGCTTCACTCCATGAATAGCGAGGAGCAGGGAACCGTAACCAAGCTGAAACGCTTGAGCTAGAGAGGTGCAAGCATACCGGCGAATGCTCGACCGAGATGGCCGTTCGTCGATTTTTGCGGGGAAGGGGGCTGAGAGAGGGGTTCCAGTCCAAGCGCTTCGAGATTCAAAGCGCTTTGGGACCAGGTGACGCGGGGATTACTTCTTGCCCAGGCTGATCTGCTTGGACGGGCCGAATGTCTGGCCGCTGACACCTTTGGCAATCTGCTGGATTTCACCGCCGGACTTGAGGAACGCAGCGATCTGGTCGTTGATCGACTCGCTGGTTTCAACGGCTGGAGCTGGCTTTGCTTTGCTGTTGGATGCTTTTACGCGCATGACGGCCATTAACCTATGGATAATTAATTGGGCCAGGCATCGTACAGGAAATACTTGACAATTGCTTGGCAAATATCCCCCTGAATTATTTGCAGCAGGGCTGGAATATCGACCGACTCATGCCTGTGTATTGACCTAAGCCACTGTTTTAAATAACAACCTGTCTTGAAAATTAAAACGTAAGCGGGGCGATTCAAACCCAGTGTCTTCTGACGAATGGCCGCCTGCGGGCCAAAAAGCCAGAAAAATCAAGGGGCGCACGCCGATCGATGCTGGCGGCGACGAATCGCACGCCAAAACCGGGTAGAATGCCGCCCACGTAACGAGGGTATTTGGAAATGGCTTTAGTCGGGCGCTACAACAGTTTGCAAGTGGTTAAACATACTAACTTCGGTTTATATCTGGACGGCGGCGCGGACGGTGAAATCCTGCTGCCCAACCGTTATATCCCCAAGGATATTCCCAGCGAAGATGAAGACTGGCTCAATGTTTTCATTTATCTGGACAGCGACGACAAACTGATCGCTACGACAGAAAAACCAAAAGTCCAGGTGGGCGAATTCGCCAGTCTGAAAGTGGTTGAAGTCAACAGCATCGGCGTGTTCCTGGACTGGGGCCTGCCCAAGGATTTGCTGTTGCCGTATTCCGAAGAGAAACGCCAGCTGACCGCCGGCGAGTACTGCGTGGTCCATGTCTATCTGGACAAGCACACCCGCCGCATCACCGCGACGGCACGCCTGGATCGTTATCTGGACAAGACCCCGGCCAACTACACGCCTGGTCAGGAAGTGGATTTGCTGGTCGCCGAAGCCACCGACATGGGCTTCAAGGCAATCATCAATAACAAGCACTGGGGCTTGATCCACAAGAACGAAATCTTCAAGTTCATGCGCGCCGGCAAACAGGAAAAGGGCTTTATCAAGGAAGTCCGTCCGGACGGCAAGATCAGCCTGAGCTTGCAGCCGGTGGGCCAGGAAGCGGCGACCAGCCTCAACGCCAAGATTCTTGCCAAGTTGCGTGAGAACAACGGCACGCTCGCGGTGAGCGACAAGAGCGATCCTGCGCTGATCACCAGTCTGTTTGGCGTCAGCAAGGGCAACTTCAAGAAAGCCATTGGTGCGCTGTACAAGAATGGCCAGATTATCATTCATGCTGATCGTATTGAGCTGACTTGATCGTTAGGCCGAGCAAACCACCGTTGGCTAGGTCATCCTGTGGCGAGGGGATTTATCCCCGCTGGGCTGCGAAGCAGCCCTGATTCGAACGCCTCGGTGTACCTGCCAGATTGAGTGGTTATTCTTGGGGCTGCTCCGCAGCCCAGCGGGGATAAATCCCCTCGCCACAAATCTTCGCTGTATACAAAAATCCTTGCACCTTAACCATGCACCCGCGCCCCGTTCGTGGGCGTTCTGTTGTGTTCGTTCGGTTTTTACCTGCGCTGAAAAGCGCGGTTTGTCTCGTATCCACCATCCATGGCACGCATTCTGCGTAGGAACCCGTATACAAACCACGCCGGCTCCCGTGCGCAGTGTGGTGGACAATCAAACGCGGGAGCACGGCGGCCACCCAAGGAGCCCCGCAATGTCCGAGCAATTGCCCAACGGCTACAGCCCCCGCCTCTATAACGAAGACCTGGGCCCGCTGCCGCAGAAATGGAATTGGTACAACATCTTCGCGTTCTGGATGAGTGATGTGCACAGCGTCGGCGGTTATGTGTTTGCTGCCAGCCTGTTCGCCTTGGGCCTGGCGAGTTGGCAGGTGCTGATTGCCTTGCTCGGCGGGATTTGTATCGTGCAGTTGATCGCCAACCTGGTCGCCAAGCCGAGCCAGCAAGCGGCGGTGCCTTATCCGGTCATTTGCAGGCTGGCGTTCGGCGTGTTCGGGGCGAACATCCCGGCGGTCATTCGTGGGCTGATCGCCGTGGCTTGGTATGGGATCCAGACGTACCTGGCGTCCAGCGCTCTGATCATCGTGGTCCTGCGGTTCTTTCCTTCGATGGAAGTCTACGCGACGCCACATTTTGCAGGTTTGTCCTACCTCGGCTGGTTCGGTTTCCTTGGGCTGTGGTTTGTCCAGGCGCTGGTGTTCTGGACGGGCATGGAGTCGATCCGTCGCTTCATCGACTGGGCCGGGCCGGTGGTGTATGCCGTGATGTTCCTGCTGGCCGGCTGGATCGTCTGGAAGGCCGGCTGGAGCAACATCAGTTTTACCTTGGCGGAAAAATCGCTGTCCGGCTGGCAGGCATTCGGCCAAGTGATCGTGGCAACGGCCCTGGTTGTGTCGTACTTTTCCGGCCCTACCTTGAATTTCGGTGATTTCAGCCGGTACTGCCGGAGCATGTCCGACGTACGTCGCGGCAATTTCTGGGGGCTACCGGTGAATTTCCTGGCCTTTTCCCTGGTGACCGTGGTGATCGTTTCCGGGACGTTGCCAGTGTTCGGCGAGATGCTCCACGACCCGATCGCCACCGTGGCACGCATCGACAACGACGTGGCCGTCTTGCTGGGAGCCTTTGCGTTCGTCACCGCAACCATTGGCATCAACATCGTCGCCAACTTCGTGTCCCCGGCTTTTGATTTCGCCAACGTCGCGCCGAGCAAGATCAGCTGGCGCGCCGGCGGCATGATCGCGGCAGTGGCCTCGATTTTCATCACGCCTTGGAACCTGTTCAATAACCCTGAAGTGATCCACTACACCCTGGACGTGCTAGCGGCGTTTATTGGCCCGCTTTTCGGGATCCTGCTGGTGGATTACTACCTGATCAAGAAGCAGCAGATCGACGTTGATTCGCTATTCAATGACGGCCCGAGCGGGCGCTATTACTACAGCGGAGGCATTAACTGGACAGCAGTCAAAGCGTTGATCCCGGCGACGCTGATGGGCGTGGCGATCACTTTCACACCGTTCCTCCAACCAATGGCCAACTTTGCCTGGTTCACCGGTTGCTTCCTTGGAGGCGTGTTGTATTTCGCCTTGGCCCGACGCCAACCCTTCCTACACCTGAACCCGTCGTTAAACCCGGTCGGCCCGGCTTGATCAGCGCAGGGCGGTCTGGGCGCAAGGTTTCACCGCGCTCGCATTGGTGGGCCGCAGCAACAGGCCGCCCGCAAGCACTAGGCCGCTGCCGGCAACGATCAATGCCGGTTGCAAGCCGCCGCTGAAGTGACTGCTCAGAGCCGCCAATAGGGGGCCGCTGAGTTGGCCGACGGCGAAGCATGCGGTCAACAAACCGATGTTGCGCTGAGTGGCGTGGGGCGCCAGTTCCCGGGCGCACATCACCATCAGTTGCATGCAGGCCAGGAACGGGGCGCCACACAGGATCACGCCCAGCGCCAGGCCCGCGCCACTGGCCAGCAGGCAGGCAAACACGCCCGCGGCTTGCAGCCATAAAGTGGCCATCAACCAGCGGGCAGTGGTGTCCGGGTTCGGCCGGCGCAGACTCACCAACAGCACGCCCGTGGCGGCCGCCAGGCCGAAACAAGGCCAGAACAGATCCGCCTGCCATTGCCCGTGGAACTGCGCCGAAGCCATCTGCGACAGGAACGTCGCCGGTATGATGTAGCCCACGCCATAGAAGGCGTAGACCACGCAAAGCCGGGCGATGCCGCGATTGCTGGATGCAACGACGGATGCTGCAGGGGCGGCTGCCGACGTGGGTTTCGGCAGGGCCGGCAGGATCACCAGCAACATCAACAGTGCCGCGCCGGCATATACCAGCCACAAGACATCGGAGGTCTGGCCCAGCAGGTTCGAGCCAAGGGCCAACAAGCCTGTCAGAAAAATCCCCAGCCCCGGTCCGGCGAATACCAGTGCACCAAGGCGTGGCCGTCCCGCCGCCGCAGCCAAGGGTTGGCTGAGGGCGGTGATCATCACCATCACCCAAGCGCTCGCCACGCCTGTGCCGAAGCGCAGCGCCAAGTGCGGCCAGAAGCCCCAGGCCCAGAACGACGCCAGCGTCAGCAGCACGCACAACCACAGGCCGCCCAATAAACGCCGCTGTACCTGTTCGGCGCGACGAGCAAACATGGCGTCCAGCGCCCCGAGAAAATAACCCAGGTAGTTGGCGGCAGCGATCAGACCGGCGGCGGTCAAGTCCACCTGGCCTTCGCCGATCAAATGAGGTAACTGCGGTGTAAGGGCGAAGCGGCCGATGCCCATGGCCATCATCAGGGCTATGAAACTGGCGAGCAGGCGAATCAAGGGCGACATGGTCGTACTCCAGCGCTGAGGCGAATGACCGTCAGGCTAGGACTGATTGACTTTCATTAAAAATGAATAATAGTGAGTAACTTGTTCTTTTCTGGAGAAGGTCATGGAGTTCAGCCAACTTAGAATTTTCCAGGCCGTGGCCGAGGAAGGTTCGATCACCCGGGCTGCCGAGCGCTTGCATCGGGTGCCGTCGAACTTGTCGACGCGGCTCAAACAGCTCGAAGAGCAGTTGGGCGTGGATCTTTTCCTAAGAGAGCGTCAGCGTTTGCAATTGTCGCCTGCGGGAAAAGTCCTGTTGGACTATGCGACCAAGCTGTTTGCCCTGCATGACGAAGCCCACGCGGCGGTGCAGGGCGGTCAGCCGGCCGGGGATTTCCTGCTCGGCACCATGTACAGCACGGCAGCGACGCATTTGCCTGATCTGCTGGCGGCTTATCACCGGGCCTACCCGGCGGTGAACCTGCAAGTGCAATCGGGGCCGAGTGGCGAATTGCTTGAAGGCCTGCTCACCAATCGCCTCGACGCGGCGCTGGTGGACGGCCCGCTGGAACTGGCGGGGCTCGATGGCGTGCCGTTGTGCGACGAGCGGCTGGTGCTGATCACCGAGGCTGACCACGCACCGGTACGCAGTGCGCTGGACGTGCAAGGCCGCGCAGTGTTCACCTTTCGCCGGGGCTGTTCGTACCGGATGCGCCTGGAGGCCTGGTTTGCCCATGATCATGCAACCATGGGGCGGGCGATGGAGATCGAGTCGTACCAGGGAATGCTGGCGTGTGTCATCGCCGGGTCCGGGGTGGCGCTGATGTCCGAGTCGATGCTCGCCAGCCTGCCGGGGCGCGAGCGTGTGATGGTCCATCCACTGGCCGAGCCATTTGCGAGTGCGACAACGTGGTTGATGTGGCGTAAAGGCATGGTCGGAGCCAACCTGAACGCCTGGATCGAGATGCAACAACAAGCGTGGCCGCGGGCGCCAATGATGACGGCGCAATCGGCTTGAACTCACAGCCTGGGATTCGGATCAATTCAGTAACAGATCATTGCAATCTGTAACGAGCATTGCGTAGGACTTCGGACTATTATCAGTGCGAAGGGGCCACAGAAATCTGCCGCTCGCACCACCTGAGGGGGCACCACGATGAAAGAGAAAATCCAGAACTGGCTTCACGACTTGGGTGTCGCGCTCGGCCTGATCGAGCCGCCCATGCAGCCGATACCGATCCGCACTGACGATGAGCAACGCCGCCGCCAGCCGCGCCGCCGGTAAACACCGCCGAATTTGGAGAGATCGCAGCTGCGGACCATTTCAGTCGAGATGGCCCGCAGCTGCGATCTTTTTATTTCTGAAAGACAGAACCTGTGGGAGGGAGCTTGCTCGCGATAGCGGTGACCGGCATGCATCCATGTTGAATGTACCGCCGTCATCGCGAGCAAGCTCGCTCACACAGGAATCTCTTCTTGCCGAGAGTTGACGATCAAGCCGCCTTTGGCACCACATTCGACCGTGGCGAAAGCAGGCTGACCACCACGAAACTCACCAATGCCACGCTCAGGCTGTAATAGATCGGCGTATTCGCGTCCAGGCCATCCTTGACCATGAAGAACAGCGCGGTCACGAAGCCCAGCGACATGCTGGTAATCGCGCCGGCCGTGGTAGCGCGTTTCCAGTAGATGGCGCCGATCAGCGGGACCAGCATGCCGCCCACCAGCAGGTTGTAGGCCAGGGTCAGGGCGCTGATCACGTCGCTCACCACCAGGGCGATCGCCAGGACCACGGCGCCCAGTAGCAGGGTTGCGATGCGGTTTTCATGGACGTCGCCGTTGCCGCTTTCACGACCCTGGCGCAGACGCGGCAGCAGGTCCTGGACCACGGTGGTGGAGGCCGCCAACAGACCCGCCGCCGCAGTGGACATCAGCGCCGCGAGGGCCGCGGCGATCACCAGACCGCGTATCCCGTTGGGCAAGCTGTGTTGCACCACGCTGGCGAAGGCGTTGTTGACGTTTTCCAGGTCCGGCAGCAGCACCTTGGCGGCCATGCCGATCAGCGCACCGGCCAGGCCGTAGAGCACGCAATACAGGCCGGCGGCGGTGCCGGCGACTTTTGCCACGCCTTCGCTGCGGGCGGTGAACACCCGCTGCCAGATGTCCTGGCCGATGAAGATGCCAAAGAAGTAGATCAGGAAGTACGTGATGATGGTGTCCCAGCCAATGGCGGTGAAATCGAAATAGCGCGCCGGCAAGGCCGCCACCATCGCGTCCCAGCCACCGGCGTCACTGATGGACAGGGGCATCAGCAGGAACACCAGGCCGATGGTCATGATCAGGAATTGCACGATGTCGGTCAGGGTCAGCGACCACATCCCGCCAATGGTTGAATACAGCACCACCACGCCGCCGCCCACCAGGATCGAAACCCAGAAGGGCAGGCCGAACAGCACCTGCATGACCGTGCCGATGGCGATGGTCGAGGTGGCGCCGATCATCAGCGCGTAGACCAGCATGATCAATGCGCTGGCATGGCGTGCGGCCGGGTTGTAACGGCGCTCTAGCACTTGGGTCACGGTATAGATCTTGAGCTTGAGCAACGGCTTGGCGAGAAACAGGCTCAGCCCGACGATGCCCAGGCCGATGGCGCCGCACAGCCAGAATCCGGAAATGCCATGGACATAGCCCAAGCGCACGGTGCCGATGGTCGATGCGCCGCCGAGCACGGTGGCGGCCATGGTGCCCAGGTAGAAGCCCGGGCCGAGGTTGCGTCCGGCGACGAGGTAGTCGTCACGGGTCTTGGCGCGGCGCATGCCGTACCAGCCGAGGGCGATCATGCCGGTGGCGTAGATGAGAACGACGATTAAATCCAAGGCCATGATGGCGTGTCTCCGATTGTCTTTTTTATAGTGAAGTCGGGTGATTGATGCCTTTGTGGCGAGGGGATTTATCCCCGCTGGGCTGCGAAGCAGCCCCAAACACAGTCAACTCAATCTGTCTGGCACACCGAGGCGCCTGGTATTAGGGCCGCTTCGCAGCCCAGCGGGGATAAATCCCCTCGCCACCCCCCCCGGCCCATACACCGCCGCCGGTTCCGGAAACAGCCCCAGCAATGCCAGGTACACCACCGAGGCCAGCCCCAGGGTCACCGGCAGGCTGATGTCGATCCCGCCGGCCAATTCACCCAGCGGCCCGACGAACTGTCCCGGCAAGTTGACGAAGCACAGCCCGACCAATGCACTGGGAATCCACGCTCCCAGACCGCGCCAGTTCCAGCCGTGGCTGAACCAGTAGCGTCCGCCGGTCTCGCCTCGGGTGAACACTTGCAGGTCATCCGGGCAGTAGAAGCCGCGGCGCACCAGCAGCCCGATGATCATGATCACCATCCACGGCGTGGTGCAGGTGATGATCAGCACGGCGAAGGTCGAGACGCTCTGCACAAGGTTTGCCGCGAAGCGGCCGATGAAGATGAAGGCAATCGACATGACGCCGATCAGCAGCGTCGCCTTGACCCGCGACAGCACCCGTGGGAATACGCTGGACATGTCCAATCCCGTGCCATACAGCGATGTGGTGCCGGTGGACATGCCACCGATCACCGCTATCAGGCACACCGGCAGGAAGAACCATCCCGGCGAAACCGCCAGCAGCCCGCCCACGTAGTTGTTTGCCGCGATGTAGTCCGGCGCCTTGGTCGCCACGATGGTGGCGGTGGCGAGGCCGAACAGGAACGGGATCAGCGTTGCCAACTGAGCGGCAATCACCGCCAGCATGATGTGTCGCTTGGGGGTATTTCGCGGAATGTAGCGCGACCAGTCACCCAGGAAGGCGCCGAAAGAAATCGGGTTGCTCATGGCCACCAGTGCCGCGCCGATGAAGGCGGCATAGAAGCCTGTTTGGCCGAGGGCGACCGTGCCGGCGAACTGGCTGTCGAAACTCGGCGCGAAGGCGAAGATGCCCAGCAGGAACAACAGGCTCGCGGCCCACACGGCGATGCGATTGACCCACAGCATGAAGCGGAAGCCGTAGATGCACACCGTCAGCACCAGCAGGGCGAACAGGCCGTAGGCCAGGCCCAGACTCAAGTCGGTTTCCGGCACACCGACCAGCCGCTTGGCGCCGCCGATCAGCGCGTCCCCCGAACTCCATACCGACAGGGAGAAGAATGCGATAGCGGTCAGCAGCGACAGGAACGAGCCGACGATCCGGCCGTGAACACCGAAATGCGCGCCGGACGAAACCGCGTTGTTGGTGCCGTTGAGCGGGCCGAACAGGCCCATCGGCGCGAGGATGATCGAACCGACCAACACCCCCAGCACGATCGCCCAGACCCCGGCCTGGAACGAAAGGCCGAACAACACCGGGAAACTGCCGAGCACGGCGGTGGCAAAGGTATTGGCGCCGCCGAAGATCAGTCGAAACAGATCACCCGGGCCGGCGGTTCGTTCATGGTCCGGGATCTGCTCGACCCCGTTGGTTTCAATCTGCGTAAGGCTTTTATCGTTATTGTTATTCATGATCTGCTCCGATCATCAAGGCGCGTTCATCGTGCGTGAACGTCGCCTGCTTGGCTAAGGGGGTGGCAGCCCTTCCGGCATTGCGGACAAATGTTCATGACAGGCCAGCCATAGGCCTTGTTGTTCTTGGCGAAACACGATGGTTTCGCGCTCCTGGCTAAAGTGAAGCTCCCCTTGCATGCGCAGCTCGGTGGCCACGTCATGGATGAAAATCGCCACGTTCCCTTGCAGGCTGACGAAGGCGTTGCTCGAGGTGCAGCTCAGCACCTCGAAGCCATCCTCGGACCGCCAGCGATCCCACAACGCCTGGTAGGCATCGCGCGACAGCAGCGGCTGTTCGAGGGTGTAGAACACGAAGCTCGCATCGGTGCTGAACGCACCGAAGTAAGCCTCGCGATCGTTGCGGGCGAAGGCCGACACCAGATCGGCGGCGGCTTCGAGGACTTGATCTCGATCGTTCATGGCCGCGCCTCAGCGATGAACCACGCCGGGCAGTACGCAGAGCATCTCGTACAGCAGGTTGGCGCCCAGCAGCGAGGTATTGCCGGTGGTGTCGTACGGCGGCGAAACTTCTACCAGATCGCAACCGACCAGGTCGAGGCCCTGGCAGCCGCGGACGATTTCGATTGCCTGGATGGTGGTCAGGCCGCCGATTTCCGGGGTGCCGGTACCTGGCGCCCAGGCCGGGTCGATGCCGTCGATGTCGAAGCTCAGGTACACCGGTCCGCCGCCGACTTTCTCGCGCACTTCGGCCATCAGCGGTGCCAGGGATTTATGCCAGCACTCTTCGGCCTGGACCACGCGGAAACCCTGGTTGCGGCTCCAATTGAAATCCTCAGCGGTATAGCCCTGGGCCCGCAGGCCGATCTGCACCACGCGGTCGCAATCGAGCAGGCCTTCTTCCACGGCGCGGCGGAAGGTGGTGCCGTGGGCGATTTTCTCGCCGAACATGTGGTCGTTCACGTCGGCGTGGGCGTCGATGTGCACGAGGCCGACCTTGCCGTGTTTTTTGTGGATCGCCCGCAAAATCGGCAGGGTAATGGTGTGGTCACCGCCCAGGGTCAGGGGGATGACGTTGTGTTCGAGGATCTTGTGGTACGACTCCTCAATGATTCGCACGGCATCGAGCAGGTTGAAGGTATTGATCGCCACGTCGCCAATGTCCGCCACCGACAAGGAGTCGAACGGCGCGGCACCGGTGGCCATGTTATAGGGGCGGATCATCACGGATTCGGCGCGGATTTCGCGCGGCCCGAAACGGGTGCCGGCGCGCAGGGACGTGCCGATGTCCAGCGGCACGCCGACAAAGGCAGCGTCCAGGCCGGCGGCGGTGGGCACGTGGGGAAGTCGCATCATGGTGGCGATGCCGCCGAAGCGCGGCATTTCGTTGCCGCCCAGTGGTTGGTGAAGAATCTTGTCCACGGGTAGGGCCTCATCGTTTGTTTTATTTATCAGGGGCCGATTCTGCGAAAAGCCTGTGCCGTGAAGAATCGCTGGCGGCAAATACTTAGTTCAGATTTTTCTAAACTAATGGCGGGCGGGGCGATAGACTCCGCAGCGGCGCAATCCTGGGGCAAATGACGCCCCCTGTGGCGAGGGGATTTATCCCCGCTGGGGCGCGAAGCGGCCCTAAACCCTGATATCCCGGTGTATCAGGCGGATTGAGTTGACTGTCTTGGGGCCGCTTCGCAGCCCAGCGGGGATAAATCCCCTCGCCACAAATGTGCATTGACCTGCTTGTATGGAGACACCCCCATGGCCAACGCTCTACCCGACCTGAAACTGCTGCGCATCTTCGTCAGCGTGGTCCGGCACCAGGGGTTTGCCAACGCGCAGCACGAGCTCAACCTCTCCACATCCGCCATCAGTACCTACATGAGCCAACTCGAATCGGCCCTGGGCCTGGTGCTCTGTCATCGCGGGCGGGGTGGGTTCAGCCTGACCAGCAAGGGCGAGTTGTTCCATCAGGAAACCTTGCGGCTGCTCGGCGAACTCGAAGGCTTCGAGCAATATGCTGCGGCCCTCAAGGGCGAGTTGCGCGGCACCCTGAACCTGGGGGTGATCGATTCCACGGTGAGCGACAAAGCCTTGCCGTTCGCCGAAGCCATCGGCGCGTACAGTCAGGAACACCCGGCGGTGCATCTGCACCTGTCGGTCCTGAGCCCTTACGAATTGCAACTCGGCGTCCAGGACAACCGCCTGGACCTGGCCATCGGCGCGTTTTCCACGCGCATGAGTGGGCTGGTCTACATGCCGCTGTACCGCGAGCAGCACTGGTTGTATTGCAGCAGTCGCCACCCGTTGTTCGGTGAACGACGTATCCCGGAGCAACTCATCACCCAGCAGCGCATGGTCGGACGCGGTTACTGGAGCCAGGCCGAGCTGGCCCGCCATGGCTTCAAGCACAGCGCGGCGACAGTGGAAAGCATGGAGGCCCAGTTGATCCTGGTACTGTCGGGCGCCTACATCGGTTATCTGCCCGAACATTACGCTCAGGCCTGGGTCGACAAGGGCGATTTACGCGTGCTGCTGCCGGCGACGTTTGGTTATCAGGCGCCGTTCTCGATGATCGTTCGCCGTGGCCGCAGCCGCGAGCCGCTGATCCAGACCTTCCGTGATCTACTCAAAGCTCAACTGAACCAGGCCTGACCATGTCCAGAATCCACTGCCCACGTTGCCTCAGGCCGCAAAGCCATTGCCTGTGCCCTTTGATCCCCAGCCTCGACAGCCGCACCCGCGTGTTGCTGTTACAGCATCCCAGCGAGGTGAACCATGCCCTGAACACCGCACGGCTGGCGGCGTTGGGGCTCAACAATGCCGAATTGATCGTGGGCGAGGTGTTCGAGGATCTGTCACGGCTGCTCGATCAACCGGGTTACCGGGCGCGGTTGTTGTTTCCCGCCGACGATGCGCAGCCGCTGCAAGCCTACGCCCCCTGCGATGAACCGCTGCTGTTGGTCGTTCCTGACGGCACCTGGCGCAAGGCCCGCAAGTTACTGCACCTCAACCCGCTGCTGGCGGCACTGCCAAGGGTGACCTTGGCCGACGGCGGCGTGTCCCGCTATCGTTTGCGCAAGGCGCCAGGGCCAGGGGCGTTGTCGACGGTGGAGGCGATCGCCCAGGCGTTGCAGACGCTTGAGACACCGGTGAGTTTCGAGCCGTTGTTGCGGCCGTTCGAGGCGTTGATCGAGGGGCAGATTGCGGCGATGGGGGAGGAGACTTACCAGAAGAACCATGGAGGGGTATAGAGACCCCTGTGGCGAGGGAGCTTGCTCCCGCTCGGCCGGTCCGACGCCTCGGGCGCAGCCGCCGTAAAACCTGCTGGCGCGGTCTGCCTGACACAACGAGGTGAATGGTCTTGGGGCTGCTGCGCAGCCCAGCGGGAGCAAGCTCCCTCGCCACGAGATCGGCGTAGATTCGGATTACCGCTCGCGCATCGCCTCGGTCCGCGCCTTCAACACCGGCTTGAGCAGGTAGTCCAACACACTTTTCTCCCCGGTAATGATGTCCACCGTCGCCACCATTCCCGGAATGATCAGCAACGGTTTCGCGTCCCCACCCAAGTGGTTCTTATCGGTGCGCACCTGGATCAAATAGAAACTGTTGCCCTTGTCGTCGGTGATGGTGTCGGCGCCGATCAGCTCGAGCTTAGCGCTCAGCCCACCATAGATCGTGTAGTCGTAGGCGCTGAACTTCACCATGGCTTTCTGGCCTGGGTGCAGGAAGGCGACGTCCTGTGGGCGGACCTTGGCTTCGATCAGCAGGTTGTCTTCCAGGGGCACGACTTCGATCATGTCGCTGCCCGGCTGGACCACGCCGCCGATGGTGTTGACCTTCATTTGCTTGATTACCCCATGCACCGGCGAGACTACGGTGGTGCGGGTCACGCGGTCATCGATGGCGATGCTGGAGGCGGTGATTTTCGACAGTTCCGTGCGTTTCTCGTTGAGCTCCTTGGCCGCGTCGGAGCGGAAGGTCTGTTCCGACTCGTCGATCTTGCTCTTAATCTCATTGATGGCCGACTCGGCCCGAGGGATCGCCAGGGTGGTGGCGTTGAGCGAGCCGCGGATTTCCACCGCGCTGCGCTTGAGCCGCAGAATCTCCACCGGCGACACCGCCCCGGTACGCACCAACGGTGCCGACATGTTCATCTCTTCTTGCAGCAACGCCAGTGCCGAGCTGAATTGACCTTGCTTAGAGCGAAACTCCGCCAGTTCCTGGGTTTTCTGCCGCAATTGTTCGGTCAAGGTCCGTTGCTCGCTGGCCAGGCGACGCTGGCGCTGCTCATGGAGCGCACGCTCGTCCTCGGCCACTTGTGGCGCCTTGCCGGTCACTTCGCTGGATAACTGCAATGGCCGTCCTTCGGCCTCCGCCGACAAGCGTTCGACCTGGGCCATCAACGCATAACGGTCGGCCTCGCTCTCGCCCTTGTTCGACAGGAAGCGCGTGTCATCCAGGCGCAGCAAGGTGTCGCCCTTGTTCACCATCTGGCCTTCGCGCACGAAAATCTCGGTGACGATGCCGCCCTCCAGGTTCTGGATCACCTGGATCTTGCTCGATGGAATCGCCTTGCCTTCGCCGGTGGTGACTTCCTCCAGGACCGCCAGTTTCGCCCAGACCAGCCCAGTGACAATCAGCCCGGCCGCCAGCCAGACAGTGACCCGCGAGCGACGGGGCGAGTCCTGCAGCGTGGCACCGGCGATTTCCGGCATGAACTCGCTTTCAGCGCTTTTGCTGAAGCTGCCGAAGTAGCTTCGGGCGGCTGAATCGGATGTTTGAGCAGACATGGGCGGTACCCGTTGGTTAAATGAAATAGAGCTGGATGCTGCTTCTTGTGGCGAGGGAGCTTGCTCCCGCTCGATGGCGCAGCCATCGCAAAACCAGTCGATGCGGTCTGTCAGATACACCGAGGTGAATGGTCCTGGGGCTGCTTCACAGCCCAGCGGGAGCAAGCTCCCTCGCCACAGTGTTAACCCTGTCCCCGGACCAAACAGATTATGTGTTGGCTTCTACACCGCAGCAGAGCCCACCCGTCCCTTGCGCAGCGCATCGATCACCGCGTCCTTCGGTCCGTCCGCCACGATCCGCCCGTTATCCAGCACCACCAACCGGTCAACCAGGCTCAACATCGAGGTACGGTGGGTGACCAGCAGCACGGTCTTGCCTTGCACATGGGTATGAAGCTTCTGGCGCAGAGTGTCTTCGCTGCTGTTGTCCATGGCGCTGGTGGGTTCGTCCAGCAGCAGGATCGGCGGATCGAGCAACAAAGCCCGGGCCAGTAGCACGGCCTGGCGTTGGCCGCCGGACAGCAGTTGCCCGCGTTCGCCCACCGGGCGGTCGAAGCCTTGGGGATGTTGACGGGCCAATTCGGTAACGCCGGTCAGTTCCGCCACTTCCAGCATGCGCCCGTCGCTGATGTAGCGCGCGCCGAGGGTGAGGTTGTCCCGCAGGCTGCCGGCCAGCAGCGGCAAGTCATGGGCGACATAGCCGATCTGCTGACGCAAGTCGGCAACGTCCAGTTGCCGCAAGTCCAGGCCGTCCAACAGCAACTGGCCTTGCTCCGGCGCATAAAACCCCATCACCAGCCGCGCCAGGGTGCTTTTGCCCGAGCCGCTGCGGCCGATGATCCCGACCCGTTCGCCGGGCTTGAGGCTGAAGCTGACATCGGCCAGCGCCGGAGCGTCCTGGCCGTTGTAATGGAAGGTGATGCCGCTGATGTCCAGGGCACCTTGCAATTGGGTTCGGTCCAGCGGGCGCTGCTTGGCGTCGCGCTCCTGGGGCAAGGCCATCAGGGCATCGGTGCTGCGCATGGTGAGCTGCGCTTGCTGGTAGCGGGTGATCAACCCGGCGATCTGCCCGAGCGGGGCCAGCACGCGGCTGCCGAGCATGTAAGTCGCCACCAGTGCGCCGACGCTGAGGTTGCCAGCGATGATGCTGTAGACCCCGGCGACGATGGTCGCCATGCCCGCCAGTTGTTGCAGGAACAACGTGCCGTTGGTCGCCAGAGCCGAAAGATTGCGCGCATGGCTGTCGAGGCGGGTGAGGGCGCCGTGGGTGCTTTCCCACTGATGCTGGCGTTCGCTTTCGGCGCTGCAGGCCTTGAGGGTTTCCAGGCCGCCGAGGGTTTCGATCAGCAGGGCTTGGCGCTGGGCGCCCAGGGCCAGGCTTTTTTGCACGGTGTCGCGCAGGCGCGCCTGGATGATCATCGCGAATACCACGGTGATGGGAAACGCCACCACCGGAATCACCACCAGCCAACCGCCCAGCAGCCCAATCACCACCAGCATCAGCAGGGCGAAGGGTAGGTCGATCAGGCTGGTAAGGGTCACGGCGGTAAGAAACTCCCGCAGCCCTTGGAAGTCATGGATGCTTTGGGCGAATCCGCCGATGGTCACCGGCTTGGCTTTCATGGCCATGCCGGTGATGCGCTCGAACAGGGTGGCGGAAAGAATCACGTCGGTTTTCTTGCCGGCGGTGTCCAGCAGATGAGCACGCACCACCCGCAACACGAGCTCGAAACCGGTGCCGATCAACAGCCCGACGGCCAGCACCCACAACGTGGAGGTGGCCTGGTTCGGCACCACGCGGTCGTAGGTCTGCATGACGAACAGTGGCACCATCAAGCCCAGCAGATTGATCAGGAAACTGGCCAGGATTGCGTCGCTGTACAGCCAGCGGGACAGTTTCAAGGTGTCGCGAAACCACGCTTCGACCCGTGGCACCAGGGGCGCGCGCAGGTCTTCAAGCTCATGGCGCGGCCGGGCGAAGAGCGCCTGGCCGCTGTAATCGGTGGTCAGTTCCTCGCGGCTGACCCATTGTTCACCGCCATCGGCCTCGCTGGGCAGGATCAGCGCGCGACCGTCCTCGCCCCAGCGCCGCAATATCGCGCAGCGGCCCCCGGCGAGGATCAGCATCACTGGCAAATTCAGCGCCGATATATCCCCCAGCTCGCGGCGCAACAGCCGCGCCTGCAAACTGGCCCGGGCCGCTGCGCGAGGCAGCAGGTCCAGGCTCAGACGTTGGTGCGCCATAGGAAGCCCGGCGCTGAGGCTGGCGCGGCTGACGGTCGCGCCATGGAGTTTGCAGAGGATCAACAAGCCGTCCAGCAAGGGATCATCGAAGTTCAAGCGCGGGTCGGTGCCGGGAATTGCCGGTTCCATGCGGGTCATGCTGATCACTCCCACTGGATTACTTCAGTTCCGGCAGCCGTGCCTGGTTCTTGACTTCGGTCTGCGCGACCGCATCGGCCGGCAGCACGATCCGTTGTTTCTGCAGCAGCAGGCCCATGTTCGCCAACACCCGGTACATCGAGTATTCCTCGGTGTAGCGCACCTCGGTGTAACGGCGGTTGGCGTTATACAGCTCGTTTTCACTGTCGAGCAGGTCAAGCAGTGTGCGTTGGCCGAGGCCGAACTGATCTTGATAAGCCGCGCGCACACGAGAAGTGGTGTCGGCGTATTCCCGGGCGGTCGGGGTCTGTTTGCGGGCGTTGAGCATTGCGTTCCAGGCCAGGCGGGTGTCTTCGTTGAGCTGGCGCAGTGCGTTGTTGCGGATGTCCATCGCCTGGTTGATCTGGTGGGCGTTGGACGCCAGCCGCGCCTTGTCGCTGCCGCCGCGGAACAGGTTGTAGTTCATCACCACGCCCAGCCGCCAGTTGTTGTCGTGGCCTTCCTCGCCACCCAGGTTGTTGTTGGCGCCCACGGCTGCTTCGGCGTCGAAGCGCGGATAAAACGGTGATTTCGCCACCTCGTATTGGCTTTCGGCGGACTGGATGTCGGCCTGGGCCGATTTCAGGTACGGGTTGTTATCCACCATGCTTTGCTGGGCTTCGCGCAGGTCCACGGGGATCTCGCCTTTGGTGGACGGTGGGGTTTCCAGCTCATCGGGCATGCGCCCGACCACGCTGTAGAAATTTGCTTCCGCGTCCGCCAGGTCGACCTGGGCGGTGTCGTAGTTGTTTTCCGCCAGGGCCCGACGTGCATTGGACTGATCGGAGTCGGCGGTACTGCCCACGCCGCGCTCGGTGCGCAGGCCGATCTGGTCATTGACGCGCAGGTGCGCTTGCAGGTTGTTCTTGGCCAAGGTCACCAGTTCGCGACGCTTGAGCACTTCCAGGTAGACCTCGATGGTCCGCAGCGCCAGATCCTGCGCGGTGCCCTGGGCGTAATAGGCCCGGGAATTGACCACGCCCTGGGTACGTTCCACTTCATTGGCGGTATTAAAACCGTCGAAGATCATCTGCCGCAGGCGCAGTTCCGACTGGGTGTAGGTCAGGATGTTGGTGTGATGGTTGCCCAGTGCCCGGGTATTGGTGTTGTCGCTGTAGCCACGGCCATAACCGGCGTTCAAATCCACCGACGGAAAGAAGCCTCCTCTGGCGACCTTGACGTCCTCGTTGGCCGACAGACGGCTGTCTACCCGTTGCGCCAGTTCCGGGTGAGTCGCGATGGTGCTCTGGATCGCCTCGGTCAGGGACATCGCCTGAACCTGAGAGGAGCAGGCCATGGCCAGTAGAACCGCGCTGCAGAGGGGGGTAAGAACGCGCATGGGGTGCTTCTCCTGAGGTCTGTTGTACTTCGTTGTCGCCAGAATATTGACGTTTAAAAGATCAAAACCGTTTCAACCTTGTAACAACACAGCTAAGAACATCCTAGGAAAAACCTAAGAAGAATTTCTCATAACAGTTATTCCAAAAAAAACTTATGAGCTTGGAAAAATCCAGCACATTGTTCAAAGCGAAAGCCTCGCCGAATAAGGGTTGCGTCGGTTTGTAGGCGTCAATAAAAAGTTCCACATAATTTTTGAAACGATGTGAAGAGGTGCTGAAGGGTTCAAAAGTGAGACAGTTTTGAGTGACGTTTTTTTGTCGTTATGGCAATTTGACTGTCCCTCGTACGGTCTCGAAAGCTGGCAGATTTTCCAAATTCTGGCGGCTACCCAGCACCGATCTTCACCCAGACAGGTGCCGACTGTGGTTGGCAGCGGAGGGAATGCACATGGCAGCGCTCATCGGTACCGTCAGCAAGGTGGTAGGGCAGGTTTTCGCACAGGACGTCGGCGGGCTGCGGCGTCCTCTGGTCGAAGGTGACCGGCTGTATGCCGGCGAGCACCTGGTCACCGGGGCCGAAGGCGCTGTCGCGGTGCAGTTGCAGAACGGCCATGAGCTGACCCTGGGTCGCGGCAGCGACTTGACCTTGACCCCACAATTGCTCGCCGATCAGCAGGCGCCGCGGGTGGACACGCCGCAAACGCCGACGCCCAGCGAGGCCCAACTGACCGATGTGCAGAAGCTGCAGCAAGCCATCGCGGCCGGCGCCGACCCGACCCAGACTGGCGAGGCCACGGCCGCCGGGGCCGAGGGCGGCAACCCCGGCGCAGTGGGCGGCGGGCACAGTTTTGTGTTGCTGGAAGAAGTCGGTGGACAGGTCGATCCACTGATCGGCTTCCCCACCGCAGGCTTCAATGGCATACCCGAATTTCCGCTGCTGGAGGTGGCGGCTGACCCGGATGGCGACGACGCAGCCGTTGCGCCGGTCATTCCTGAAACCCCAGACAACCCCGTCACCCTCGATGGCCTGACCGTGGACGGTGGCGAATTGACCGCCAACGAGGCCAACCTCGCCGACGGCACCGCCAGTAATGCTGGTGCATTGGTGCAAAATGGCACCTTTACCATCTCGGCTCCCGACGGCCTGAGCAGCTTGAGCATCGGCGGCATCAGCGTCATCACCGGTGGCGTGCCCGCAAGTTTCCCGCAGTCCATCACTTCGGCCCTGGGCAACACGCTGACGATTACCGGATACGACCCCGCCACTGGCGTCGTCACCTACAGCTACACCTTGACCGACAACGAAGCGCATCCGGCGGGCGGTGGTGCCAACACCATCAGCGAGCAATTCCCGGTGGTGGCAATCGACACCGACGGTGATACCGCGAACGGGAGCCTGGACGTCAACATCACCGACGACGTGCCCCAGGCGATCGACGACAGCCACGCCAGTACCGCGTCGGAAACCCTCGTGAGCCTGACCGGCAACGTTTTACCCAACGATCACCAAGGTGCGGACCGCATTCCCACCGGCCCTGACAGCGGGCCGATCATTGGCGGCACATTTACCGGCACCTACGGTACTTTGGTTCTCAATCCCAATGGCACCTACACCTACACGCTGAACACCAGCGATCCGCAGTTTGTCGCGTTACACGGCGGCGGCAGCGGCACGGAAACCTTCACCTACACCCTGACCGACGCCGATGGCGACACCAGCACCGCGAACCTGGTGCTGCAAGTCCACAACAACGACGACCCGGTGATCATCACCGGCCTGGATACCGATGGCGGCGAGCTCACGGTCCAGGAAAACAACCTCGACGACGGCAGCAGCCCGGACACGTCGGCGCTGACGCAAAACGGCACCTTCACCGTGACCGCGCTGGACGGCGTGCAGAGCCTGAGCGTCGGCGGCATCACCGTGGTCAGCGGTGGCGTGGCCGCCGGTTTTCCACAATCGATCACCACGGCGCTGGGCAATACCCTGACCGTGACCGGCTTCAACGCCGCCACGGGCGTGGTCAGCTATAGCTACACCTTGCTCGACAACGAAGCCCATCCCAACGCCAGCGGCGCCAACAGCCTTGGCGAGCAATTTACCGTGGTGGTCACGGACGATAACGGGACCACGGCCACCGGCAACCTGGACGTGAATATCATCGATGACGTGCCCAACGCCGTGGACGACAGCAACACCGGCACCGCGTCGGAAAGCAACCTGACCCTCACCGGCAGCGTGCTGCCCAACGACACCCAAGGCGCCGATCAGGTGGCGTCCGATCCGATCACGCCCGGAACGTTCACCGGCACCTATGGCACCCTCGTCCTGAACGCCGATGGGTCCTACACCTACACGCTCAATGCGTCCGATACCGATTTCAAAGGCCTGAGTGGTGGCGGCAGCGGCACGGAAACCTTCACCTACACCCTGACCGACGCCGATGGCGACACCAGCACCGCGAACCTGGTGCTGCAAGTCCACAACAACGACGACCCGGTGATCATCACCGGCCTGGATACCGATGGCGGCGAGCTCACGGTCCAGGAAAACAACCTCGACGACGGCAGCAGCCCGGACACGTCGGCGCTGACGCAAAACGGCACCTTCACCGTGACCGCGCTGGACGGCGTGCAGAGCCTGAGCGTCGGCGGCATCACCGTGGTCAGCGGTGGCGTGGCCGCCGGTTTTCCACAATCGATCACCACGGCGCTGGGCAATACCCTGACCGTGACCGGCTTCAACGCCGCTACGGGCGTGGTCAGCTACAGCTACACCTTGCTCGACAACGAAGCCCATCCCAACGCCAGCGGCGCCAACAGCCTTGGCGAGCAATTTACCGTGGTGGTCACGGACGATAACGGGACCACGGCCACCGGCAACCTGGACGTGAACATTGTCGATGACTTGCCTACCGCTCATGCCGACTCCGCCTCGGTGGATGAGGGCGGGACGGTCAGCGGCAACGTTCTCAACAACGATGAGGGCGGTGCCGATGGGCCTGCGGCAAGCGGCGCGGTGATCGGCGTTCGCGCTGGCAGCGATACCTCGACCTCGGCCGTTGGCGGCCTCAATACCCAGATCAACGGCAGCTATGGTTACCTGACCCTGGACGCCAATGGCAACGCTGTGTACCACAGCAATCCGAATGCCGTCAGCGCACCGGGTGCCACCGACGTGTTCACCTACACCGTGCGCGACGCCGACGGTGACGAAAGCACCACCACCATCACCATCGACGTGCATAACAGCTGCCTCGTCGCCGCACCGGATGATGAAGTCAGCGTGCGTGAAAGCGCGCTCGACCTGAACCAGGACGGCCAGGACCTGGCCCCCGGCACCGTCACCGGTAGCCTGCCGAACGCCACCAGCGAAACCGCCAGCGGCAGCCTGCTGGACTCGGTGACCGGTGCCGTTGGCGCCGTCACGTTCGCCCTGGTCGGCAATGCCACCGGCGCCCACGGTCAACTATTGCTCAACCCGGACGGTTCCTACACCTACACCCTGACGTCGCCCGCCACGACAACGCCCGCCGCCAACGATGGCCCGAATGAACTGAGTGAAAGCTTTACCTATCAGGCCACGGATTCACTCGGCAACACCGTCACCAGCACCATCGTCATCAATATTGTCGACGATGTGCCCAAGGCGCATTGCGATACCGCCGCGGTGGTGGAGGGCGGGACGGTCAGCGGCAACGTTTTGCACAACGACGTGCTTGGTGCCGACGGTGGCACGGTGGTTGGCGTGCGCGCTGGCAACGACACCTCAAGCCCCGCCAACGGCGGCCTCAATACGCAGATCAATGGCGCTTATGGCTACCTGACGCTGGATGCCAACGGCAATGCGGTCTATCACAGCAATCCGGACTCCGTCGGCGCGCCAGGTGCAACTGATGTGTTCACCTACACCGTGCGCGACGGTGACGGCGATGAAAGCACCACAACCATCACCATCGATGTGCACAACAGTTGCCTGGTTGCCGAGACCGACCATGACATCACCGTCTACGAAAAGGCCCTGGACCTGAAACAGGACGGCCAGGACCTGGCGCCCGGCACCACGACCGGCAGCGAGCCAGGTTCCACCAGCGAAACCGCGACTGGCTCCCTGGTAGGCTCGGTCACTGGCGCAACCGGAGCCGTCACGTTCGCCCTGGTGGGTGATGCCAACGGCGCCCACGGCCAATTGTCGCTCAACCCCAATGGTTCCTACACCTATACGCTGACGTCTGCGGCGGCAACGTCGCCCAATGCCAACAATGGCCCGAACGTATTGACCGAGAACTTCACCTATCAGGCTACTGACGCCCTGGGCAACAGCACCACCGGCAACCTGGTGGTCAGCATCGTCGATGACGTACCCAAGGCTGTCGCGTCCGAGCGTTCGGTCACGGCGACCGAGATCGACTCGAACCTGCTGATCGTGCTCGACGTCTCCGGCAGCATGAAAGATGCCTCCGGTGTCCCGGGGCTTTCGCGAATGGACCTGGCCAAGCAGGCGGTCAGCGCCTTGCTCGACAAATACGACGACATGGGCGACGTGAAAGTCCAACTGGTGACCTTCAGCGGCAGCGCCACCGACCAGAGTGCCGTCTGGGTGGACGTTGCAACCGCCAAAACGCTGATCGCCGCGCTGAAAGCGCACGGTGACACCAATTACGACGCGGCAGTGGCCACGGCCCAGACTGCGTTCGCAACCTCCGGCAAACTGGCTGGCGCACAAAACGTTGGCTACTTCTTTTCAGACGGCAAGCCGACCTTGGGCGAAATCGGCTCGGCGGACGAGGTCGCGTGGAAAGCCTTTCTCGATGCCAATGGCATCAAGAACTACGCCATCGGACTGGGCAGCGGCGCGAGAAACATCAATCTCGATCCGCTGGCCCACGACGGCAGCACCCACACCGACACAAACGCGGTCGTGGTCACCGACCTGAACCAGCTCAACTCGGTGCTTTCCGGCACCGTGCAGGGCGTGCCGGTCACCGGCAGCCTGCTCGGGGAGGGCGGTTCGTTCGGCGCCGACGGCGGATTTGTCAAAAGCCTCCTGGTGGACGGCACGACCTACAACTACAACCCGGACGCCAACGGTGGCCAGGGAGCACTGACTGCCAGCGGTGGCACCAATCATGGGGTCTTCAATACGGCGACCAACACGGTCAGCATCGCCACCGGCCACGACGGCACTCTGGTGGTGAACCTCGACACCGGGGCGTTCAGCTACACCTCCCAGACCACCACCGGTACGTTGATCACCGAGAACATCGGCTACACCCTCAGTGATAACGATGGCGACCTGGCCAGCTCCAACCTGGTCATCAAGGTCCAACCCAACAGCCCGCCGGTGGCGATCGATGACAACGTCATAACCAACGTGCTGTCGGGCAATATCGTAGTCCCCGGTGAGCTGTTGCTGGGCAACGACAGCGACGCCAATGGCGACCCGCTTACCGCGTCGCCGACCAGTTTCAACACAGGCTGGGTTGCCAAGGGCGCGGACTTCACCGGCAGTACCGGCACCGCAAGCTTCGCCGGCAACAACGTCCAGTCGATCAACCTGAACCGCAGCGCCTTCGTCGCCAATGCCGCGAGCATGACAGCGGTGCTGGTGGTCAGTGGCGCGCTGGGGGCGGTGTCGAACAGCAACGCCAACGATGAAGACCGGCTCAACATCAGCCTGAAGCAGGGCGAAACCCTCAAACTGGATCACAACCTGGCCGCGGGCCGCATCGCCATGGAGTACTCCTTGAATGGCGGGCCCTTCATCGCGATCAGCGACGGTGCCTCGTTCACGGCGGCGGCGACTGGCAACTACCAGATCCATGTGACCAACATTCCCAATCCTGGCAATGGCAATGGCTCGGAAAACTACCAGCTGACCCTGACGGTCAACTACGCGGGCGCTCAAAACAGCACGCCGGATTTCCATGGCACCTACACCGCCAGCGACAACCACGGTGGCAGCGATAGCGCCGGGGTAGGCATCAGCTATCAAGCCGGTCACACCCTGACGGGGACGGCGGGCGACGACGTGCTGCTGGCCGGCAATGGCGACAACGTGCTGAACGCCGGCGGTGGCGATGATGTTCTCAGCGCGGGCACTGGCAATAACGCCATGCACGGTGGGGCAGGGGATGATGTGCTCTACAGCGGCGTCGGCAACGACCTGCTCGACGGCGGCACCGGCAACGATACCGCCAGCTATGCCCATGCCACGGCAGGCGTCACCGTGAACCTCGGCCTGCTGGCCGCGCAAAACACCCTCGGGGCCGGGACCGACACCCTGGCCGGCATCGAAAACCTCGTTGGCTCGAATTTCAACGACACCCTCACGGGTGACGGCTCGGGCAATCGCATCGATGGCGGCCTTGGCCATGACGTGCTCAACGGCGGGGGCGGCGACGACATTTTGATTGGCGGCCTGGGCAATAACATCCTCAGCGGCGGCAGCGGTGCGGACACCTTTCAATGGCAGGCTGGCAACAGCGGCCACGACGTCATCACCGACTTCACCCCGGGCCTGGACAAACTCGACCTGTCCCAACTGCTACTGGGCGAAAACGGCAGCGCGGCGTCCCTGGACGACTACCTGCACTTAACCGTTACCGGAACCGGCGCATCGGTCGTGACCAGCATCGACGTCAGCAGCACCGCGGGCGCCACGCCGAACCAGACCATCGATCTGGCCGGCATCGATCTTGCCAGCCATTACGGGGTGACGCCGGGATCGGGTGGAATGATTGGCGGGGCTGATACGGCGACGATCATCAACGGAATGCTCAATGATCATTCGTTGAAGGTGGACACGGTTTGAGCTGAAACGAAGTGGGCAGCACCCGGCGAAGCGCCGGGTGCTGCCTGGCGCTTTGGACTCAAGCATGACGAACCCTGTCAGGCCTCGTTCAGCGTTTCCTGCCGGTCAAGCGTCCACCACGCTGTCCTGGAGGATGACCTGGTACCGATACGTCCCCGACGCATCGAGCCAGGTGGCGAGAATGGCGTTGGGATTAGAGGCTACGGTCAGGGTGTCGTCTTCCGGAGCGGGATCCTCGCCAAATACTGTTTCGGCATCCGTCTGCTGCAGGATTACTTTCCATTGATAGACCGAACCCTCGCGCCAGGTCACGAGTGTGGCGGTAGCCCCCTCGACCTGGTGATGTCCATCAGGAATAGGGATCTGAGAATCGCCTTGATCGTCGCCGATGGCGCCGGGCTGACGCACTTGCAACGTTGCCTCATCGACCAACTGGCCGATGCCGTCGAAGACTTGGCCGGAGGTCGCCAACTGCCGGGCCAGTGTCTTGCTGTTCGGCAGGGCTTCTTTGTTCAGCCAGGTCAGCGCGATGTATTGATAAGCGCCAACGGTTCGAGAACTGGCCGTCGATATGATGTAGCCGACGCCTCGATAGAGTGGGAGCTGGTTAGTCGTGTCCCAGGTACCGTACCAAGTTAATCGATAGTAACGATCTGGCCCGGCGACGGCACCGTAATAAACCGCGGAACGCCAATCAGCGGGGAACACATAACGGGCGTCGAGGGCTGTGAACTGAGTGCCCGGCGAAGGGGCTATCGCCCCGGAAACACTTCGCCGCCACCTTTCTGCGTTATCACCGCTAATACGGTGCGTGGAAAAAACCCACACCCAAGCCTGGTTGATGGTCACGGTGTAGGCAAGGCTGGCTCCGGTGCTGTCGGTGACGCGGATATCGGTGGTCCCTGCGCGTGCGATAAAGACTCGGCCATCAGCGGCGTTCACCGAAGCGACACTGGGATTGCTGGAGGTGTAGCTGTACGGAGGACTCCCATTGGAGGCTTGCCGCTGCACGTCCGAGAAATCCGGCCTGAACGGATGCGCTTCGGATGCGGTAGTCACGTGCACCGGTTGGGTGAATCTTACCGGGCTGGTATCGATCGTCAGGGCCACAGCCACCGTAAGGTGGCGTACATTCGAGTACACATTTATGGGGTGGTAAAGGGATTTGGCATAAAGACGACGTCTTCCTGCGGGGACGGTGATGGCCAAGGTCCAAAGGCCGGTTGCTGCATCTGCGGTTGCAGTCCCCTTGGAAACGGCGCTGGACCCACTACCGTCGTATACCTCGATTTGCTTTCCTTTGCTTGCCTGCCCCGAGAGCGTCAAGGCGGTGCTGGTGGTGCTGCCTTCGTCGGGAATGTCCTGGCCGGCGGGGTCTTTTACGCTGTCGAGGGTAGGGGTGATCAACGCAACTTCAAGATGAATATCCAGGCGCCTGGTCTTCGACTCGTTGGCATTGCCCAATTGGTCGGTGACGGTGAATCGCAGCGGCGTGGCGGGGTTGTCCCCCGCCTGCCTGAACGTGTCGGTGAACAACGTATGCGCAACCGGCTGGGGAACATCCGCCACGTCGAATGGGACGGTCACGTTGCCCACAAAAAAATCGATATGGTCGTAGTTTCGGCGGTTGGTATAAGTGAATCCGAACTCCACCCCTTGCTCCGCCTTATCGAAGCTGACGCCGTCGCTAATAACGTCAAGTGGAATGACTAGATCCGCGCTGAGTGATGGGTCACCCGGCGATTGCAGGTGATAGAGAACGTTCAGCGGTCGAGAGAGCTCTTCGTTGTTCCCAACGCGGGTGACTTTATAGTGCAGTTTGTTCACCCCTTCATTCAATCTCCCAGGAGTGACATGCAATGGGATGCGTTCTTGCTCCTGCCCTGGCAGAACGGTATGGCCATCAACGGGGGTCGGCCCGTCATTGACGTATAAATCGACTCGATCAAACGCGGCCATTGTCCAGGAACGACCGATGAGTTCGGCCCATGGGTCAACCACGCATAGCAGTCCGTCGGACGATGACTCGTAAAGCTTCTTGGGCACTCCGCCATTTGCGATGCCTGCTGGTTTCACCGGACTTATCCAACCTGGAATGACCACAGGATATAGTTCAAACAGCTGGTTTAAGGCAGGGGATCGGATATCCATGGCGATTTTCCCAAGAGCAGAACGGGCGAATGCCCATTGACGTATGGGCTATCAAACTCCCAGCCGACAGCGCCGGCTACTGTCAGAGTCGACAGGTATGGGCAGGTTTTGGATGAGCGGTTGGGCGCTGGGAGGGGTGACGTTTTTCGCAGGCTTGGTGGGCGAAGTTTGAAGCTGGACACGGTTTAAGCTGAGCCGAATAGACAACACCCGGCGAAATGTCGGGTGTGGTCTATTCAGCCACGGGAGGGCTCTGCTGGAACGGGTCATGCTATGAGTTCACGCACCAACAAGTTGAGCACCGATGAGTATTCATATTCCCGCGTGCCTGCGCGCCACAAGGTATAGCTCACCCTGACACGTCGGCCCATGTTCGGCATGACAAATTCTGTCCCCACCGCGAACCGCACCGGACGGCCTTCGAAGACGTCGGAGACGGTCAATTTGCTGCTGGTACACCCCAACGAATCTTCCCCAAGCCAATAGCACCTAAGAATGTCGTTGCGAGCCATTTGCGGATATTCGATCAGCACGTGAACGACTTCGAACTCTTTGCCAGGGTCGAACACATCCGGCGGGGAGGCCTCTTCCAACCTGGGGCAGGGCAACGTGGCACGCACGGTAGGGGGCAGCCGTTTGGCTGCATGGCGGGCGCGAGGCGATACTTGATTGGCGTAGGAACCGAGTGGGAAGGAAATGTCATGACCACGCTCCTTGGGGCGACGCTATGGTTGAAGCATGACGAAATGATGACATTGAGCCTCGACCGTGGCGCGCTGGCTACTGTCAAGGTTGACAGGTCGGCAGCGATTCGCGACGAAAGGTGCAGGACCTTTGCGACGCTACGCGACCTTCTGCATCAGGGCCGGCGCAGCGTTTTTTGCCGGAGTATGTAAACCGTCACCAGCACCGCGCTGGTCAGCATGAAGACCCGCGCCCACGGCAATGGCACCAGGTAGCACGAGAGCAGGATGCTTACCCACATCAAGCCGATGGCGTAGACCTTGCCCTTGAGCGGGATGCCGTTGCCGCTGAGGTAGTCGCCGATCCACGGGCCGAGGCGGGGATGTTCCACCAGCCATTGGTAGAAGCGCGGCGAACTGCGAGCGAAACAGGCAGCGGCCAGGAGGAGGAAGGGGGTGGTGGGGAGAACGGGAATGAAGATGCCGATGACCCCCAGCACCACGCTCAGCCAGCCGACGGCCAGCAGAGCGTAACGCAGGATCAGCGGGCGCTTGCCGATAGGGGCGCGCACCCGGTGACTCAGTGGTGGCGAGGCTTGAGAATCGCCGGCTTCTCGTCCGGTGCGTTGCATAGCAGATACAGGGCCGTCAGCGCTTCCGGAATCTGCACGATCATGTCGTCCATCAGGTTCGCGTCCTTGGCAATGTCTTCGAACTCCGGTTGCTCGTCGAACAGGCCGGAACCGACCATGATCGGCAGCAGCATTTCGCTGACTTCTTCCTCGGCGGTTTCGAACCAGGCGGCTTCGCGCAGGAACACGCCTTCCATGAAACCGATGCACCAGCCGCGCAGTTCCGAATCGTCCGGGTCGTCGCCCAGGTCCAGCTCGCACGGCAACTCGAATTCCTCATCGGAAGCCAGTTGACGCGCGATGTGGGCCTTGAGGCCCACCAGCGTGGCTTCGATTTCAACGCGCTGGGCTTCGTCGGCGTAGTGCGGTTCTTCGGCGAACAGGGCGTCGATCCACTCACGATCGGGCACCGATTCCGCGCAGATCGACAGGGCAGTCAGATAGCCATGAGCGGCCACGTAATCCAGCGCCTCTTCGTGCAGCTCATCGGCGTCGAGGAAGACTTGCAGGCGGGTCAGTTGCTCAGCGAAGGACATTACGGGCTACCTTGGGGAATAAACAATGCGGGAATTCTAGGCCTTCTTGAGCGCTCAGGCCAGCCGCGTGGTGGATTTGCCTCTTCGTTGGCCGGGCATGACTCAATGTCAGGGCGATCTGTGGCAGGTCTGGGCCTGGTCCAACACTCGCCGCTAGCGCCTCTTGTCAGCAACCCCCTTCGCAACGAAGCCCTCGGGTATACTGCCGCGTTTTGTGATGCCCTGCGGCGTCCCGCCGGTTCGAAACGCCCACTTACGATTTGTCGGTGCAGTCTTTTGGATTCTGAACCAGCCTTGCAGGGATGTTTTGGTGATTTTGGAGTTTCTATGCTCGAACAGGCTCAACGCGTTCTCAAGGACATCTTCGGCTACGACAGTTTCCGTGGCCGCCAGGGTGCCATTATTGAGCGCGTGGCCAGCGGTGGCGATGCCCTGGTGCTCATGCCCACCGGCGGTGGCAAGTCCTTGTGTTTCCAGGTGCCCGCGCTGCTGCGCAATGGTCTGGCGGTGGTGGTTTCGCCGCTGATCGCTTTGATGGATGACCAGGTCGCCACGCTTGAAGAGCTGGGTGTCGCCGCCGCATCGCTCAATTCCACCTTGAGCGCCGAGCAGCAGCGGGACCTGGCGGCGCGCATCAAGCGTGGCGAGGTGAAAATGCTGTACCTGGCGCCGGAGCGCCTCGTGCAGCCACGCATGCTGGCTTTTCTACAGGGCTTGGAAATAGCCCTGTTCGCCATCGACGAAGCCCACTGCGTGTCCCAATGGGGTCATGATTTCCGTCGCGAATACCTGCAGTTGGGGCAACTGGCGGAGCTGTTTCCCGATGTACCGCGGATCGCGTTGACGGCCACCGCCGACAAGCGTACCCGTGAAGAAATCATTGAGCGGCTGCATCTACAAGACGCCGAGCGATTCCTCTCCAGTTTCGACCGCCCGAATATTTTCTATCGCATCGTGCCCAAGGAGCAGCCGCGCAAGCAGTTGCTGGCGTTCCTCGCGGAGCGGCGCAGCGACGCGGGCATTGTCTATTGCCTGTCGCGCAAGAAAGTCGAGGAGGTGGCGGCGTTCCTCAGCGAACAAGGTTTCCCGGCATTGCCCTATCATGCGGGGCTACCCAATGACTTGCGGGCCTATCACCAGAAGCGCTTTCTCAACGAAGAAGGCTTGATCATGGTCGCCACCGTGGCGTTCGGCATGGGCATCGACAAGCCCAACGTGCGTTTCGTCGCTCATCTTGACTTGCCCAAGTCCCTCGAGGCCTATTACCAGGAAACCGGGCGTGCCGGTCGTGACGGCTTGCCGGCGGATGCCTGGATGGCCTACGGCCTGCAAGACGTGGTGATGCTCAAGCAGATGCTGCAGAACTCGGAGGGCGATGAACGTCACAAGCGGTTGGAGCAGCACAAGCTCGACGCGATGCTTTCACTGTGCGAAGAAACCCGCTGCCGACGCCAGACCCTGCTCGCCTATTTCGACGAAGACATGCCCCAGCCTTGCGGGCACTGTGACAACTGCGTCGATGGAGTGGAGACCTGGGACGCCACCGAGCCTGCCCGCCAGGCACTCTCGACGATCTATCGCACGGGCCAGCGTTATGGCGTGGGGCATCTGGTCGATGTGCTGCTGGGCAAGGACAACGAGAAGGTCCGTGGCTTCGGTCATCAGCACTTGTCAGTGTTTGGCGTGGGCAAGGCCCGCAGCGAAAGCGAATGGCGGTCATTGTTCCGGCAACTGGTGGCCCGCGGGCTGGTGGACATCGACCTGGAAGGCTACGGCGGCTTACGCCTGAGCCCGAGTTGCCGCCCCTTGCTCAAGGGTGAGGTCACCCTGGAGCTGCGCCGCGACCTCAAGCCCGCGACAGCGGTCAAGAGCAGCAAGAGCCAGGCCAGCCAACTGGTGCGCGGCGAAGAGCGCGATCAGTGGGAAGCCTTGCGCGCCCTGCGTCGCAAGCTGGCCGAGGAACACGGTGTACCGCCGTATGTCATCTTTCCCGATTCCACTTTGCTGGAAATGCTCCGCAGCCAACCGACTTCCCTGGCGGAAATGGCCCGGGTCAGTGGTGTCGGCGCGCGCAAGCTGGAGCGTTATGGCGAGGCCTTCCTCCAGGTGTTGGGCGGCGAAGCCGAGACACCGCCAGCGGTGGCCGATGTACGCCACGAACTCATCACCTTGGCTCGAGCCGGCATGACCCCGCTGCAGATTGCCGGACAGTTGCAATGCTCGGAAAAGAACGTCTACACGATGCTGGCCGAGGCCATTGGCGAGCAACAACTGTCCCTGGAGCAGGCGCTGGATCTGCCTGAAGAATTGATGGGCGAGGTTCAGGATGCGTTCCTCGATGGGGAGGGCGAGTTGCCTCCCGTATCGGAAGTTGCCGCATTGTTTGTAGGACGTGTCCCAGAAGGAGTTTTGTATTGCGTCAGGGCTGCATTGCAATCGGAATTTGAAGTCTGATCAGCCAGTTACATTCCTTTAACGATTCACTACAGTGCGAGCCTTGCCTGAACCTCAAGCTCATGCTTAGCTGACTAATAATTAGTTTTTCTCTATTTCAGATTTGATGAGTTTTTTATGCCTTTGACCGATCAACACCGTTTTGGCATGCAGTTGGCGCAAATGTCCCGAGGCTGGCGCGCCGAACTGGATCGTCGTCTCGCCGGGCTGGGCCTGTCCCAGGCGCGCTGGCTGGTGCTGCTGCACCTGGCCCGTTTCGAGCAGGCGCCGACCCAACGCGAGTTGGCCCAGAGCGTCGCCGTCGAAGGCCCGACCCTGGCCCGCTTGCTCGATAGCCTGGAAACCCAGGGGCTGGTGCAACGCCAAGCCGTGGCCGAAGACCGTCGGGCCAAGAAAATCGTGCTGTGCGCCCCGGCGTTACCGCTGATCGAACAAATCGAAACCATTGCCACGCAGTTGCGCCGGGAGTTGTTCGAGGGCGTCGATGAAGCGGACGTGCGGGTTTGCATGCGGGTTCACGGCACGATCCTGGCCAACCTTGAAAAATCCTGAGGCATATCCCTGGCATCCGACTTTTGAGATTCGACGGTTAGCGAACTATAACCAGTACTAAGCGATCGTATTGGAAGCGTTTCGCATAGGTCGTTGATCAAAGGGATACCCATGCTTGAAAGTTTGCAGTCCACGTTGCGCAGTTGGATCAACGTGTCGGTCGTCGTGGGTGTCCTGGGATTTCCAGCCCTGGCGTCGGCGCTGGGGCTGGGTGAGATCACGCTCCATTCCGCCCTGAACCAGCCGTTGCGCGCCGATATCGCCTTGGTTGACGCGGCGGGCCTCAGCGAGGGCGACCTGTCCGCCAGCCTGGCGGGGGCGGAGGATTTCAGTCGTGCGGGCGTGGAGCGGGTATTCTTCCTCAATAATTTGCGCTTTACCCCCGTGCTGCGTGGCGGGCGCAGTTTCATTCGGGTGACGTCCAGCAAACCGGTTGAGGAGCCGTTTCTCAACTTTCTGGTGCAGCTCAATCAGCCCAACGGGCGTTTGTTGCGCGAATACACCGTGTTGATCGATCCACCGGGCGCGCCCGGCATAGCTCCGTCTGTTGATGAGCCTTCCGCCCCGGCCGAGACAAAGGCAGCCATCAAGCCGCCTCCGGCCACACAGGGCAAACGCTACACCGTGGTGCAGGGCGACAACCCTTGGATCATCGCCAAGCGCCTGCACGATGCGGGCAGCAATGCATCGGTCAATGAACTGATGCAGGGGATTCAGGCCTTGAACCCCGGCAGCGAGCGACTTTCCATCGGCCAACGCTTGTTGCTTCCCGATTCGGCCATCTTGCCTGCTCCAGCCCAAAGTCCTGTCAGCCCGGCTCCCGCCGCGCCCGACAACAATGCCGAGCAATTGGCAGCCAGTGTGCTGCAAGGCCAGCAGCAACAGCAGACTATCGAACAACTGCAAGCCAGGATCCAGGCTCAGGACCAGGAAATCGCCGCTCAACGCCAGCAGATCAGCGATCTCCAGGCGCAACTGACCCAGGCATCGTCACCTGAGATCACCTCGGAACTTGCTCCGGAACCTGCCGAATCAACCGAACCCGCCGAAGCCTTGCCGATGGACGAGACAGCACCAGCGACGCAAACCGAAGGCGTCGACTGGTTGTGGGTAGGGGGATTGGTGGGGCTGGTTGGGTTGCTTGCGCTTTTGCTGTTCCTTCGTCACCGTCAACAACGGGAAGTGACAAGGCCTGTGCCATTGGCCGAGCGTCCGGACCTGGCCCTGGATGACGACACCGAAACCTATGCCGAGAGTGCCGACAAAGAGCATCCCGAGGTCGCCTCGTCGTTCAACAATGGCGATGCGCCTTTGGGAGACGTGCTCGAGGGCGTTGGGATCTACCTGACGTATGGCCGTTTCACTGAAGCCGCGGGGCTGCTGCGCGCGGCACTGCTGGCCGAGCCGGACCGTACCGACCTGGGCCTCAAGTTGCTGGATGTATTGGGCAAGCAGGGCGATGTGATCGGCTTCCAGGCCCAGGAGAGCCATTTATCGGCCCAGGGCGTCGATCGCCAGGCACTGGAAGACGTCCGCAAGCGTTACCCCAGGGTGACCCTCGTTAATGCTGCGACGCAAACGCCGACAGAACCCCAGGCACCAGTGCCCGCGCCGAAACCTGTGGCCGCGCCCAGCGATGAGTTCGAGTTGAACCTGGATGGACTTTCCCTGGAGAACAGCTGGGACCTGGCCGATGACCAACGGGCATCCCCAGAGCCCCCAAAACCGCCGGCCGCTGCCGCCGATACGCTGACCCTATCGGGCTTCGATGAGACGGACCTGCAATGGGGCGCGCCGTTGGAAACGGAGTCGTTGGACGATGATTTCCTCGATGGGTTTGCCGATGAGGAGCAAGCGCTGGAGTTGGAGCCAGCGCCCGTTGAACCCGAATTCGAATCCCTCTCCCTCGAACCTGTCTCCTTCGAACCGCACACATCGGAGCACTCGGAGAAACTCGAAGAAGCCCAGAATTGCATCGACGAGGGCGATCTGAAGAGCGCCATCACGTTGCTGGAAGAGCTGCTGCAAGAGGGCGATGAACCGCTCAGGGAAACCGCCCGGGTTTTGCTCGCCGGGATTCGCTGAGACGATTGCAAGACCGACGGGAATCCTGTGTGGGGGCGAGCCTGCTCGGGATGACAGTTGTGTATTCACAACCTGTGCTAGCCGGTCTACCGCATTCGGGAGCAGGCTCGCTCCCACAAGGTAGGGGCTGTGTACTTTAGAACGTCTGCCCCAGGTTCAAATACACCGCCTGCTCATCGTCGTCATTTACGCCATAGCTGAAGTTCAAGGGGCCCAGCGGCGTGTCGAAGCCTAAGAAGACACTGGCGGCATTGATGTAGCCGCTGTCGAACTCGTTGTCGTTGTTCCAGGCCCGACCACGCTCCAGCGAGCCGCCGATATACAGCGGGAAATCCAACGGCAGGTAGGCCCGAGGCGTGAGCCTGCGGTAATACACGGCGCGCATCAGGCTCATGTTCTGGCCGGATATCCCGTCCTCGCGAAAGCCTGATAATTGCCGAGCGCCGCCGAGGACAAAACTGGAGGTCACTACTTCGGCGGTATCGAGGGTGCGGCCGTAGCGACCGCCCAGGATGAACGTATCCGGGCCGCTGCTCAGGGCCTTGTCCAGTTTGAATTCCCATTGGCGGTAGCGCTGGTCCGAGCCCAGGCCCGGTTCGTACTGACGCCAGGACAAACCGATGTCTTCGCCTTCGTGGGGGAAGTACACGTTGTCCAGGGAGTCGAAGGAATACTTGAGCTCGTAAAAGCCCTCATTGAAATTCTCGCTGGGCTGGTCGTGGTCGCCGATGCGCACGTCGGCCTTGCCCCAGGCCTGGCCGACACCGAAGCGGATCTCCCCGCTGTTGCCGATCTGGCGACCCAGGTTCAGACCAAAGCCATAGCGCTCGACCCTGTACTGGGCCACCGGATCGTTGTCGAGGATCGAATCGACGTTGCGCGATTCGAACCGTCCATAGGGCGCGACGAAGTAGCGCGAGCCGACATCCAGCGGTTGGTAGAACTCGCTGTACAGCTCCTGTTTGTCGCCGATCTGCGCCCGGGTCAGCCATTCCGCACCCAGTCGATTGATGCCGTTGACCCGATAGCTGGCGCCAAGGTTGAAGGCGCTGTCGCCGCGCATGTCGTCCGACAGGCTCAGGCCCACGCGCAGGTAATCGGTGCCGGTGCGTCTGCCCCGGGCATTGATCACCAGCGTGTTGTCCGCGCCCTTGTGTACGACGCGGTATTGCACCTGCTCGAAATAATCCAGGCCGTACAGCGTGCCCATGTCGGTTTGCAGGCGCCCCAGGTCCAGCGGCTCGCCGATCTTCTGGCGAATGTAATAGCGGATCACGTCGTCACCGACTTTCGAATCGTTTTCCACCCGGATCGCGGTGATGACCGGGGTGCGCTCGCTCGGGGTGCGCGCCGCCAGCAGTTCGGCGTCGGCCGGCTCGGCGGGACGCAAGTGCGCCAGGCGGGTTTGGAGTATCCGTGTGGCGCGGTAACCGGCATCGACTATTTCCTGCGCTCGTCCGAAGTCGGTGGAACCGAAGCTTGCCAGGGCCGGTTGGATCAACACGTCATCTTTCCCCAACGTGGCCAATTGCTCTTCGGAGTTGCGCCGGGTCATCAGCGTCGTTGACTGATTCAACACGTCCACCACCGTGACCAGTTGCTTGCGGGTGCGCAGTGGGGTGCCGATATCAACGACGATGGCCACGTCCACCCCCATTTCCCGAGCGACATCCAAAGGGATGTTGTCGGTCATGCCACCGTCCACCAGAAGGCGGCCGTCCAGCTCCACCGGCGCAAACACGGCCGGGATCGACATGCTGGCGCGGATGACCTTGGGCAGGTGGCCCTTGCGAAACACGACTTTTTCACCGGTGGCAATGTCGGTCGCCACGGCGCGGAAGGGGATTGGCAGTTTGTCGAAGTCCCGGGTATCACTGGCGTGGGCCAGGAGGCTTTCGAGCAGCAGGGCCAGGTTCTGTCCCTGGATCACTCCCAGCGGCAGGCCGAGGCTGCCGTCGTCGCGAAAACTCAGTTTCTGCTTGACCAGGAAATCCCGGTCATCCTGCTTGCGCCTGAAGGGTACGTCCTTGCGCGGCGGGGCATCGGACAGGGCTTGTTGCCAATCAATGCCCAGGGCGAGTTTTTCCAGCTCGTCGATCTTGTAGCCCGAGGCATAGAGGCCGCCGATCACCGCGCCCATGCTGGTGCCGGCGATGGCGTCGATCTTGATGCCTTGTTCCTCCAGGGCCTTGAGCACGCCGATGTGGGCCAGGCCACGGGCCGCGCCGCCGGACAGTACCAGGCCGATCTTCGGGCGCGATGTTTCGACGGCGGGCTCGTTGGCCTGGCCGAGCAGGGGCAATAGCAAAAGTAGCAGGCAAGGCAGCAGGCGGCGCATCGTCAATTCCGGGTAGGCAATCAAAGGCGAGTAGTATAACGACGCCTTTGCAACCAGGAGTTGATCCCATGACCGCGCAGAAACCGGAAATCGTCATCACTTATTGCACACAGTGCCAATGGCTGCTGCGTGCCGCCTGGTTGGCCCAGGAACTGCTAAGCACGTTCGGCGACGACCTCGGCAAGGTGTCCCTGGTGCCAGGCACCGGTGGGGTTTTCCACATTGGCTGCGATGGTACCCAGATCTGGGAGCGCAAGGCGGATGGAGGTTTTCCCGAGGCCAAGGTGCTCAAGCAGCGGGTCCGCGACCAGATCGACCCGGAGCGCGACCTGGGGCACAACGACAGAATCCAGTGACCGGGCTCAGTGAGACGGGGCCTGGGCGCCGGCGCTGGATTTCTTTGTGCCGTCCAGCTGGCTCGACACCACGATCGCAACGATGATCAGCGCGCCACCGAGCAACATGCGCAGGGTCGGGTCTTCGTCGAACAGCAGCCAGGCGATGGTGATGCCGTAGACCGGCTCCATGGCGAACACCACCGCGGCGGTGCGGGCCTTGATCACCGCGAGGCTGGCGACGAACAGGCTATGGGCCAGGCCGGTGCAGAACACCCCGAGCAGGCCGATCCACAACCAGTCGAGCGGACGAACGTCGGCCAATTGCGGCGCGGCCATTGGCAACAGGCAGAGTCCGACCACGACGTTCTGGCACAGCGCGGCCTGCACCGGGGGCACGTGTCCTGAACCGGCGCGATTGGTCAGTGATAACAACGAGAACAACAGCCCCGAGGCCACCGCCCAGAGCAGCCCGGTGGTAGCGCCGCTCGCCAGGTCGAAGGTTGGCGTGACCAACACCAGGCCGACGCTCACCAGCACCACCAAGAGGATTTCGTTGGCGCGGATGCGCTCGCGGAAAATCAGCCCTTCAAGCAGCACCGTAAAAGCCGGAAAACTGGCGAATCCCAGGGTGGCGATCGCAACGCCGGCGACTTTCACCGAAATGAAAAAACTCACCCAGTGCCCGGTGAGCAACAGCCCGCCGAGCAGCAACCTGCGCAGGTCCCGGCCCCGCAGCTTTTCCCAGCGGGTAGGGCTGGCGAACCGGGCAAACGCCGCCAGCGCCAGCACGGCGAACACCGCGCGACCAAACACGATGACGGCCGGCGAGGCTGCGGCGAGCTTACCGAACACGCCGGTGAGGCCGAACATGAGTGCGCCGATGTGCAGGGCGCCGAGGGCGGTACGGGGTGTCATTGCAATCCTTGTTCAACGGTGGGACGTTCGGCTATTAAGCCCGCTGCCAAGCGCTTTCGTCTGTCGCGATCCTAGCGATTTTTAGCGCGAGACTAGCGCGGTTGCCGGAGCTTGCCCGGCGGGACGCCGAATTCGCGCTGCACGGCTGCGGCAAAAGCGCTTTGCGAGCTGTAGCCAACGCGATGGGCGATCTCGCCGATCGCCAACTGCGAGTCACGCAGCAGCTCAAGTGCCTTGTGCAAGCGGCGGCTGCGGATGTATTCCATCGGTGTCTGGCCGCATTCGGCGACGAAACGGGCATGCAGGCGAGCACTGGAAAGCCCTGCGACTTGCGCCAGGTCCGCTACCTGTAGCGGATAAGCGGCATATTGGTCGATGTGAGCGTTGAGCGCCGCGTAGGGCAGGCGCCGGCCACCGGTGGTTTCCAAACGCCCGCCGTTGAGGCTGGCCAGCAACAGTACCGCGCCTTGCTGTGCAATCACCGGGTCGTCCACCGGGCTGCCCGCCAACCAACTGACCAGTTGGCTTTGCCCCGCATCCAGGGGCAGGCGGGTGTTGTTGTCGAGTAATCGGCGGCTGGCATCGGCATGGTCGCCCAGGCATTGCCCGATCCATTCATCATCCGGCACGTCCAGCACCAGGCAACGGCTGCCCCGTGGGCTGCCGCACGCATGATGAGCACCGGCCGGTACCACCACGAAACTCTGCTGCACCACCTGGCTGCCACGCCCTTCGACTTCGAAGTCCAGCGCGCCAAACAACCCGAACACCAGTTGCGCGTGGTCGTGGCTGTGGACAATCAGATCGTGGCTGTAGTGGCGTAGCGTGAGGATCGGTCTCATCGCAGTCTCCCTTGTCAGGCGGCCAGTCTACACCGAGGGCGCGGCGCCCCGCGCTGTCATGTAATCGACTTATTGCTGTCACGGAGCATTAACCGCTCGGGTGCACTGTGGTGAAAACGATCAGAGGGTTGCCCCCATGACCAGCGCCGAGCTCGCCAGGCCCAGCCGCAAGCAACGTGTACGCACCCTGTGGATTTCCGATGTGCACCTGGGCACTCGGGATTGCCAGGCCGAACACCTGTCGCACTTCCTCAAGGGTTACCACGCCGACAAGGTCTATCTGGTGGGCGATATCATCGACGGCTGGAAACTGCGCAGCGGCATGTATTGGCCCCAGGCCCATACCAATGTCATTCGCCGCCTGCTGACCATGAGCAAGCGCGGCACCGAGGTGATCTATGTCACCGGCAACCATGACGAATTCCTGCGGCGTTATTCGAAGCTGATACTGGGCAATATCCAGTTGGTGGACGAAGCGGTGCACGTCACCGCCGACGGCCGGCACCTGCTGGTGATCCATGGCGATCAGTTCGATGTCATCACCCGTTACCACCGTTGGTTGGCGTTCCTTGGGGATTGGGCCTACGAATTCACCCTGACGCTGAACCGTTGGCTCAACCATTGGCGGGCCCGTTACGGCTACGGCTATTGGTCGCTGTCGGCGTACCTCAAGCACAAGGTCAAGACCGCCGTCAGTTTTATCAGCGATTTCGAAGAAGCCATCGCCCATGAATGCGTGAAGCGTGAATTGCACGGGGTGGTCTGCGGGCACATCCACCATGCCGAGATTCGCAAGGTGGGCGAGGTGGAATACCTTAACTGCGGCGACTGGGTCGAATCCTGCACGGCGCTGATCGAACATTGGGATGGGACGATCGAGCTGTATCGGTTGGCGGACGCCCAGGCGCGGGAGGCGCTGCTCACGGCTGAGTTGAAAGTGGCTGAGCCTGCTTAGAGCGCCGGCCTGTCTATCCACCCACTTAGAACCTGTGGCTGCGTCTGCAAGAATTCAGAGCTGTTCGGCCATCGCCGCCTTGTAGATGGATTGCTTCGGCGCGGCGAACACCCTTTCCAGCATCGGCTCGAAGAAGCTCAACGGCAGCGTGTCGTATTCGGGATCGAACGCCGCGGCGTCGTATTTCGCACAGAAGTCGATGGTCGCCTGGTACTGAGGATGTTCGCAAAATTGCTCGCGCAAATGCCGGTCCATGCCCAAGTGATGGAAAAAGTAGTAGCCCTGGAAAATCCCGTGTTTTTCCACCATCCACAGGTTTTCGGCGCTGACGAACGGCTTGAGGATCGCCGCGGCGATGTCCGGATGATTGTAGGTGCCCAACGTATCGCCGATGTCATGAAGCAGGGCGCAGACCACGTACTCCTCGTCCCGCCCGTCGCGGTAGGCGCGCGTGGCGGTTTGCAGGGAATGGGTCATGCGATCCACCGGGAACCCGCCAAAATCGCCGTCGAGCAATTTCAAATGAGCGAGAACCCGACTCGGCAGCTGCCGCGCATAGGCGCTGAAGTCGGCCGCGATGATCGCCCAGTCTTCCTGGGTCCCGTCCTGCATGTGGGTGAAGCGTGCGTGAGAATTCATCGACAGCCCTCCTAGAACGCGACTTTGCCCAGCAGCATGTCGCGGTACATGACAAAGTCACCGAGCAGGCTGTAAAGGGGATGTTGGAAAGTGGCAGGACGGTTTTTCTCGAAGAAAAAATGCCCGACCCAGGCGAAACCGTAGCCCGCCACCGGCAGGGCGACCCACAGCCACCAGGCACCGACCACCAGCGCCGTGGCGAAAACCAGCAGGACCAGGGAGGTACCGATGAAGTGCAAGCGTCGGCAGGTGCTGTTGCGGTGTTCGCTGAGGTAGTACGGATAAAACTCGGCGAAGGTGTTGAATCGTTTAGTGTTTTCCAAGACTGCGGGCTCTTTGGTTATTGTTCTGGCGACCGGTGTTTCATGGCTCATGACCAAGTCTAGAGCGGCCGTTCGCAACGGCCAGTGACAATCAGCGCCACTCTAGTGTCCTGTCTTACAAATACTGTTCGTATGACAGGACACTGATATCCTCCGCAAATCCAGCCGTACCCTGCGGCTCGTCATGCAAGTAAACGTCATGAGCGAACGAACCACTTCTTCAAGCTGGGCGATGGGGATTGTCAAGGCGTTGGAAATGGACGGCCTGGACTGTCGGGCGCTGTTCAAGCAACTGGGGCTGGATTTCGAGGCGCTGGACGATCCGGATGCGCGCTTTCCCCAGGATTCGATGACACGGCTCTGGCAGCTTGCGGTGGAGCAGTCGGGCAATCCGGCCATCGGCTTGAACATGGGCAAGGTGGTGCGCCCGGCATCGTTCCATGTGGTCGGTTACGCGTTGATGTCCAGTCGGACGCTGGCCGAAGGGTTCCGCCGGTTGGTGCGTTATCAACGAATCATTGCCGAAAGCGCCGACTTGAGCTTCCGCCATTTGGATGAAGGGTATGGTCTGATCCTGACGGTACACGGCGACCACCTTCCGCCCACCCGGCAAAGTGCCGAAGCGTCCCTGGCTTGCGCGCTGGCCTTGTGCAGTTGGCTGACCGGGCGCACTTTGCATCCGGTGAAAGTGCTGTTCCAAGGCAACGAACCCGTTGACGTTGCACCTTATCGACAGGCCTTCGGCGCGCCGCTGGTTTTTGACGCACCCTACGATGCGCTGATTTTCCAGCAGGACGACATGGAAACACCACTGCCCACGGCCAACGAGGCCATGGCGCTGTTGCACGACCGGTTCGCGGGGGAATACCTGGCGCGGTTTTCAGGCAGCCGCGTGACTCACCAGGCGCGGCAAGTGCTGTGCCGGTTGCTGCCCCAGGGCGAGCCCAAGCGTGACGTGGTGGCGCAGACGCTGCACTTGTCCCAGCGCACCTTGCAGCGGCGCTTGCAGGAAGAGGGCACCAGTTTCCAGAGTTTGCTGGACGACACCCGACGCGAACTGGCCGAGCAATACCTGGCGCAACCCAGCATGACCTTGCTGGAAGTCGCCTACTTGCTCGGGTTTGCCGATCCGAGCAATTTTTTCCGGGCCTTCCGCCGTTGGTTCGGTACCACGCCCGGCGACTATCGGGCGCGGGGCGTGGCCAAGCCGGTCAGTGACGCCAGAACGCAGGAATACACAACACGAACACCGTGATGATCTCCAGCCGGCCCAGCAACATGCCGCCCGAGAGGATCCACTTGGCCGCGTCCGGCAGCGGCGCGAAGTTGCCGGCCGGGCCGATTGTCTCGCCGAGCCCAGGGCCGACGCCGGACACGGTACTGGCCGCGCCGGTCAACGCTGTCATCCATTCCACGCCCAACAGCGACAACAGCAGGGCGATCACGCAGATGGTGATGGCGAAGAAGAACGAGAAGGTCAGGATCGAGCGCACGATTTCTTCATCGAGGCGATGGCCGTTGTATTTCTGCTTGATCACCGCACGCGGGTGGATCAGTTGGTTAAGGTTGGCCCGAAGCAGGATGTAGGCGACCTGGAAGCGGAAAATCTTGATTCCGCCGGCGGTCGAGCCCGAGCAGCCGCCGACGAAACCCAGGTAGAAGAACAGCATCAGTGAGAAATTGCCCCAGAGGCTGTAGTCGCCCAGGGCGAAACCGGTGGTGGTGACGATGGACGTCACGTTCAGCGCCACATGCCGCAGCGCGTCGAGCCAATGCAGGTCGGTGGTCGCCCAATACCAGGTGCCAAGCACCAGCCAGGTGACCAGCAGCACGCCGATAAGCCCCTGGACTTGCTGGTCCTTGATCAGCGCCCGGCGATTGCCTCGCAGCGTCGAGACATACAAGGCGAACGGCAGGCTGCCGAGGATCATGATCACAATAGTGACCCAATGCACCGCTGGCTGGGTCCATTTGGCCAGGGACAGGTCCGAGGTGGAAAAACCACCGGTGGAAATCGCCGACATCGAATGGTTGATCGCATCGAACAGGCTCATCCCGGCCCACCAGAGCGCCAGCGTGCCGAGAACCGTAATGCCCACATAGGACGCCACGATCAGCCGCGCCACCATGTGCGAGCGGGGCATGACCTTTTCCGAGCGGTCGGACGACTCGGTCTGGAACAGCCGCATGCCGCCGATGCGCAACAGCGGCAGGATCGCCACGGCCATGCCGATAAAGCCGATGCCGCCAAGCCAGTGCAACAGCGATCGCCACATCAGGATTCCGGGCGACATCGTGTCCAGGCCGCTCAACACCGTCGCGCCGGTGGCGGTAATGCCTGACATGCTTTCGAAGAACGAATCGGTGTAGCTGATGTGCTGGGTCAACAGGAAGGGGAGCGCGGCAAACACACACACCACCAGCCAACTGCTGACGGTCAAAAGGTACATGTCCCGGGGCCGAAGATGGACGTGCTCGGGGCGTCCGGGAAGAATCAGTGCCAGGCCGGCGACAAAAGTAATCATGCTTGACCAGAGGAACGATGGCAGGTCGCCGGTGCGCTCGTAGACCAGCAACGTGGCCATCGGCACGACCATGAAGATCGCCAGGGTGATCAGGAAGATGCCGATGATGAAACCAATGATCCGCAGGGTCGGCAACGCCATGAAGTCCGCTCGGTCTGAAAGAGGAAAGGGCGCCATTCTACCTGCGACAAGCGGCGTGTAAACCGGCGTCCGGCGTTGCCTGTCTCTGAATTCGGGCTAACGGATTGACGGAACAGCCACTAGAATAGCCGAACATTTTTCCAGGAGGTCGCCGATGCAGGCTTTAGATGCTTTGCTCAACCGTGTTTCCGTGCCACGCCTGGTTGACCCGGCGCCCACGCCGCAACAGCGCGAAGTCATGTTCGCGGCCGCGATGCGCGCGCCCGACCATGGCCAGTTGCGCCCGTGGCGGTTCCTGACGGTGGAGGGGCAGGCACGCCATCGCATGGGCGAGCTGTTGGCCGAAGCAGCGCGCTTCAATGATCCGCTGGTGCCCGAAGCCGTCGTGGAGAAAGCCCTCAACGGCCCGCTACGGGCGCCGCTGGTGGTGGTAGTGATTGCGCGGTTGCAAGACCATTTCAAGATTCCAAAGCCTGAACAATTGCTGGCGGCAGGCTGCGCGGCACACGGCATTCTGCTGGCCGCTTATGCACAAGGGATAGGCGGCGTGTGGCGTACGGGTGAGCTGGCTTACTCGCCGCATGTGGCCCGGGGCCTGGGGCTTGAAGACGGCGAGGAGGTGATTGGTTTCCTTTACCTTGGGACGCCGCAGAAAGAGGCGCGCACGGCACCACAGGAAGATATCGGGCGGTTTGTCCGGGCCTGGACGGGGGAATAACTTCTCAAGGGCGGCGGATGACTCGAGGCTGTTTGGATCCATCGTGGCGAGGGAGCTTGCTCCCGCTGGGCGGCGAAGCCGCCCCAAAGTGTCGAGCAGAGACAGCCTGACAATCTTAAGCTTCTACTTTAGGGCTGCTGCGCAGCCCAGCGGGAGCAAGCTCCCTCGCCACGAGACCAGCGGCGACAGAAAGCTACCTGCAAACATCCGCAATCGCCACCGCCAGGGCATCCAGGCGCGTCGCATCGATGCCGGCCACGTTGGCCCGGCCGGTGCCGACCATGTAGACGCTATGGCGCTCGCGCAGGTGCTTGACCTGTTCCGGCGTCAGGCCGGTGTAGGAAAACATCCCGCGCTGCACCCCCATATGGGCAAAGCGCTCACGCAAGCCGTGGGGTTCGAGTGCTTCCAGCAGACCGCCGCGCAGTTGAGCGATGCGCAGGCGCATGGCTTCCACTTCGTCGACCCACAGGCCCTTGAGTTCCGGATTGCCTAGGATCGTCGCCACCACCGCCGCGCCATGATCCGGCGGCGTCGACCAAAGGTTGCGGGCGATGTTGGCCAGTTGGCTGCGAATGTCCGTCAATTTTTCCCCATCGCGAGCACAGACAATCAGCGCACCGGTGCGGTCGCGGTAAAGGCCAAAATTCTTCGAGCATGAACTGGTGACCAGCACCTCGGGCAACGCTTCGGCAAACAACCGCACGGCCCAGGCGTCCTGCTCCAGCCCGTCGCCAAAGCCTTGGTAGGCGAAGTCGATCAACGGCAGCAGGTCGCGGTTGCGCACCACATCCAGCACTTGGCGCCATTGGTCGTGGGACAGGTCGAAGCCGGTCGGGTTGTGGCAGCACGCATGCAACAGCACCACATCGCCCTTCGGCACTTGGCCCAGCGTTGCCAGCATGGCCTCGAAATCCAGGCGATTGTCAGTGCCCACATAAGGGTAATGACTGGCCTTGACCCCCGCGGTGGCGAAGATGGTTTCATGGATCGGCCAGGTCGGGTTGCTCAACCACACGCCACGGCCCGGCAGGCATTGGGCAATGAAATCGGCACTCAAGCGCAGGGCGCCGGTGCCGCCTGGGGTCTGGGTGGCACCGGCGCGTTTGCCGGCGATCAACGGTGAATCGGCGCCCAGCACCAGCGCATTCATCAATTGGCCGAACGCGGCGTCGCCATGACCGCCGATGTAAGTCTTGGTGACCTGGCGATCCACCAGCCGCTGCTCGGCCTGTTTCACCGACTGCAGAATTGGCGTCAGGCCCTGGGCATCCTTATAGACGCCTACGCCCAGGTCGAACTTGCCAGGATTGCTGTCCGCCCCGTAGGCCTCCATCAGGCCGAGGATCGGGTCGCCGGGCACCCGGCCGATGGCATCGAAATGCATTACTTGCGGCCCTCGGCGGTCTTGGCCACTTCGTCGGTGCGAGCGGCCATGATGAAGTCGTTGCGGTGCAAGCCCTTGATGGAGTGGCTCCACCAGGTGACGGTGACTTTGCCCCACTCGGTAAGCAGGCCTGGGTGATGCCCCTCGGCCTCGGAGATCTCGCCGACGGCGTTGGTGAACGCTAGGGCGTGCTTGAAATTCTTGAACAGGAAGACCTTTTCCAGCTGCATCACGCCGTCGCGCACTTCGATGTTCCAGTCGGGGATCTGCTTGATCAGTACTGGAAGTTCTTCGTCGCTGACCTGTGGGGCATCGGCGCGGCAGGCTTCGCAATGGGCTTGGTTCAAAGTGGTCATGGTGGGTTCCCGGATCGGATATTTGGAAAACGTCGATGCAGCCACGCTAAAGCAAAGTCGCGAGGCGCAACAGACTCAATTGGAATCAAAACCAGCGGTTCACGCGGCTTTCGGTGGAAATTTCGGTGCGTGCAGGCCCAGTTCCCGCCCGCGCTTGACCATGCCCATGATGTCCTCGTGGGCCAGGTCGAACAGGCGCTTGAGCTCGGGCAGCACGAAATACACTGGCTGCAGGATGTCGATGCGATAAGGCGTACGCATGGCTTCCAGCGGGTCGAAGGCTTGATGCTCCGGCTCGTCTGACAGGCAGTACACGGTTTCCTTGGGCGACGAGAGAATGCCGCCGCCGTAGATGCGCCGGCCTTGCGGCGTCTGCACCAGGCCGAATTCGATGGTCATCCAATACAGACGCGCCAGGTAGACGCGTTCTTCCTTGGAGGCCTGTAGGCCGAGTTTGCCGTAGGTGTGGGTAAATTCAGCAAACCAGGGATTGGTCAGCAGAGGGCAGTGACCAAAGATCTCGTGGAAAATGTCCGGCTCTTGCAAGTAGTCCAGTTCTTCACGGGTACGAATAAAGGTCGCCACCGGAAACTGCTTGCTGGCGAGCAACTCGAAAAAGGTCTGGAAAGGGATTAGCGCGGGCACCCGGGCGACCTGCCAGCCCGTGGTCTCGCCCAGCACTTTGTTGACTTCCTCCAGCTGCGGGATGCGGTCATGGGGCAACCCCAGCTTGTCGATACCGTCCAGGTACTCCTGGCACGCACGGCCTTCGATGACTTTCAGCTGGCGGGTGATCAGCGTGTTCCACACTGCGTGTTCTTCAGCGGTGTAGTGGATAAAACCTTGCGCATCGGGCTCGCGGGCCACGTATTGCGTCTGCTTCATGCTGCTCTCCTGCTGATATCCCTCAAGGGGAAAATTTGTTTTGTTGTTATCTCCAGCGATGCATAAGGGATAACCCAAACCAGGGGCAGGCGCAGCAGGGCTAGCTGGCCGAACAACGACCAGTCATGCACAAAATGTAAAGTTTCCGTTACGTATTCTGGCGAGTCTCGGTGTTGCAGGTATTTTCGGCTGGGAAAGGTCCTCAAACTGTCACATAATCTTGACGGCTATTTGCGCCGCAGCGCAAAAAACCGTGGCGAGGGAGCTAGCTCCCGCTGGGCTGCGCAGCAGCCCCAAAAAAACAGGGCCGCTTCGCGCCCCAGCGGGAGCAAGCTCCCTCGCCACAATGAATCAAACAAACCTTAAGTGAACAGCATCGGGCCTCTCATGCGTATCAAAGTCCATTGCCAGAACCGCATCGGCATCCTGCGGGACATTCTCAATCTGCTGGTGGAATACGGCATCAACGTCGCCCGAGGCGAGGTCGGTGGCGAGCATGGCAATGCGATCTACCTGCACTGCCCGAACCTGATCAACATCCAGTTCCAGGCGTTGCGTCCGAAGTTCGAAGGCATCGCCGGGGTGTTCGGCGTCAAGCGCGTAGGGCTGATGCCGAGCGAGCGTCGGCACATGGAACTCAATGCCTTGCTTGGCGCCTTGGAGTTTCCGGTGTTGTCCATCGACATGGGCGGCTCCATCGTCGCGGCCAACCGGGCGGCGGCGCAGTTGCTCGGGGTGCGGGTGGATGAGGTGCCGGGGATTCCCTTGTCCCGCTACGCCGAGGACTTCGACCTGCCGGAACTGGTGCGCGCCAACCAATCGCGGATCAATGGCCTGCGGGTCAAGGTCAAGGGCGATGTGTTCCTGGCGGACATCGCGCCGCTGCAATCGGAGCACGACGACAGCGAGGCGATGGCCGGCGCGGTGCTGACCTTGCACCGCGCCGACCGGGTGGGCGAGCGCATCTATAACGTGCGCAAGCAGGAACTGCGCGGCTTCGACAGTATTTTCCAGAGTTCGAAGGTAATGGCGGCGGTGGTCCGCGAGGCCCGGCGCATGGCGCCGCTGGACGCGCCGCTATTGATAGAAGGCGAAACCGGAACCGGCAAGGAATTGCTGGCCCGTGCCTGTCACCTGGCAAGCCCACGGGGGCAATCGCCGTTGATGGCGCTCAACTGCGCCGGATTACCGGAGTCCATGGCCGAGACTGAACTGTTCGGCTACGGGCCCGGCGCCTTCGAAGGGGCGCGGGCCGAAGGCAAGCTCGGGCTGCTGGAGCTGACGGCGGGCGGTACGCTGTTTCTCGATGGCGTCGGAGAAATGAGTCCGCGCCTGCAGGTGAAACTGCTGCGCTTCCTACAGGACGGTTGCTTCCGCCGCGTAGGCAGTGACGAAGAGGTCTACCTGGATGTCAGGGTGATCTGCGCGACCCAGGTCGATTTGTCCGAACTCTGTGCCCGGGGAGAATTCCGTCAAGATTTGTACCATCGCCTGAATGTGCTTTCTCTGCACATCCCGCCGCTGCGCGAATGCCTCGACGGGCTGGCCCCGCTGGTCGAGCATTTCCTCGACCAGGCCAGTCGCCAGATCGGCTGCCCACTGCCAAGACTGGCCCCAGCGGCGATGGACCGGCTCAGTCACTACCACTGGCCAGGCAATGTCCGGCAACTGGAAAACGTGCTGTTCCAGGCCGTTTCCCTATGCGACGGCGGGAAGGTCAAGGCCGAACACATTCGCCTGCCGGACTACGGCGTGCGCCAACCCCTCGGTGACTTTTCCCTCGACGGAGGGCTGGACGAGATCGTCGGCCGTTTCGAGAAGGCCGTGCTCGAGCGCCTGTATTCCGAACACCCGAGCAGCCGGCAACTGGGCAAGCGGTTGGGGGTTTCCCATACGACGATTGCCAATAAGTTGCGTGAGTATGAGGTGGGCAAAGAACCCGGCGTGTGATGATAGACGCTTCGTGGCGAGGGAGCTGCTCCCGCTCGGTTGCGTAGCAATCGCCAAAAGTGTGGAGCCGCTACGCCCGAGGCGTCGGACCGGCCCAGCGGGAGCAAGCTCCCTCGCCACGGGGCGTCTATTTGATCAGGTTAGGCGGACACTTGCCGTAAGCGGCACGACACCGCCGGTTTTTCGTCTTCGATACGTTTCCATAATCCCTTTCAATTCCGCCAAGTCCTTTATTTACCGGCCCCACCAGCGTCAGAAATAAGTTGGTCTGCAATTTGCTTAAGGCTGTGCAACACAGCAGTGGGCGGCAAACGTCCGGCATGCAGAGGAACGACAGTGGACAAGTACCTTTATGTGGCAATGACCGGCGCCAGCCAGAACGCACTGGCGCAACGGGCCCATGCCAACAACCTGGCGAACATCTCCACCAATGGTTTTCAGAAAGACCTGGAGCAGGCACGTTCGATGCCGGTGTTCGGCGACAGCTTTCCGGCGCGGGCGTTTGCCATGTCCGAACGGCCTGCCACTGACTTTACCCCGGGAGCGCTGGTTGAAACCGGTCGCGACCTGGACGTGGCGGTCAGCGGGCCGGGCTGGATGGCCGTGCAGAATCCCGACGGCGGTGAAAGCTACGTGCGTACCGGCAGCCTCAACGTTGACGCCTTGGGTGTGCTGCGGGCCGGCAACGGCATGCCGGTAATGGGCAATGGCGGTCCGATCGCCGTGCCACCAGAGCAGAAAATCGAAATCGGCCAGGACGGCACCATCAGCATTCGCGCCATGGGCGAAGGCCCGCGGGTGATGGCTGAGGTGGACCGAATCAAACTGGTCAACCCTGACCTCAAGAACATGACCAAGGGCCTCGACGGCTCGATCCGTACCAAGGACGGCCAGCCCGCGCCCATCGATGCCAACGTACAACTGGTGTCGGGCTTCCAGGAAGCGAGCAACGTCAATGCCGTGGATGAAATGACTTCGGTGCTGGCCTTGGCCAAGCAGTTCGAGCTTCACGTCAAGATGATGAACACCGCCAAAGAAGGCGATGAGGCCATGGCTCGGGTCTTGCAGATCTAATCACTAATTACAGCGCTGCGCCGAAAAACAGGCGTGAGAGGAGAATCGAATGCTTCCGGCTCTTTGGGTTGCCAAAACAGGTCTGTCCGCCCAGGACACAAACCTGTCCACCATTTCCAACAACCTGGCGAACGTCTCGACCACGGGTTTCAAACGTGATCGCGCCGAGTTCCAGGACCTGCTCTACCAGGTAAAACGCCAGCCAGGCGCCCAGTCGACCCAGGACAGCGAATTGCCGTCGGGCCTGCAAGTGGGTACTGGTGTGCGCATCGTCGGCACCCAGAAAAACTTCAACGCCGGCAGCCTGCAGACCACCGAGCAGCCGCTGGACATGGCCATCGACGGTCGCGGTTTCTTCCAGATCCTGCAGCCGGACGGCACCACGTCCTACACTCGCGACGGTACCTTCCACCTCGATTCCAATGGCCAGATCGTCAACGCCAGTGGTTTCGCCCTGGAACCGGCCATCATCATCCCGAACGATGCCCAGACCTTCACCGTGGGCCGCGACGGCACCGTGTCCATCACCGTGGCGGGCAACCCGGCCTCCCAGGTGATCGGCAACCTGCAGACCGCCGACTTCATCAACCCGGCCGGCCTGCAAGCGGTGGGTAACAACCTGTTCATGGAAACCGCTGCCAGCGGCGCGCCACAAGTCGGCACGCCTGGCCTGAACGGCTTCGGCACCACGCTGCAGAACACCCTGGAAACGTCGAACGTGAGCACCGTTGAGGAGATGGTCAACATGATCACCACCCAGCGCGCCTACGAGATGAACTCCAAAGTCATCTCCACCGCCGACCAGATGCTCTCGTTCGTCACGCAGAACCTGTAATCGCGTCGCAACATTCGTCATCACGTAGACAGGGCGGCTCCAGGGTCGCCTGCAACACCAAGAGGTAGGGTCATGAATCGCTTCGTATCTGTTCTGGCATTGAGTGGGATCACCGCATTGGCGGGCTGTGTCGCGCCAACGCCAAGGCCCAATGACCCGTACTACGCTCCGGTGTTGCCGCGCACACCGTTGCCGGCGGCGGCCAATAACGGTTCGATCTACCAGGCCGGTTTCGAGCAGAACCTGTACAGCGATCGCAAGGCTTTCCGGGTCGGTGACATCATCACCATCACCCTGAACGAGCGGACCCAGGCCAGCAAGAACGCCAACTCGCAGATCGACAAGACCAGCGAGACCAGCGTCGGCCTGACATCGCTGTTCGGCTCGGGCCTGACCACCAACAATCCGATCGGCAGCAACGATCTCAGCCTCAACGCCGGCTATGGCGCCGACCGTGCCACCAAGGGCGACAGCAAGTCGGGACAGAGCAACAGCCTGACCGGTTCGATCACCGTGACGGTGGCCGACGTCCTGCCCAACGGCATCATCGTCGTACGGGGTGAAAAGTGGCTGACGCTCAACACCGGTGACGAACTGGTACGCATCGCCGGCATGGTTCGGGCCGATGACATCGCCACCGATAACACCGTTTCGTCCACTCGCGTGGCCGATGCGCGCATCACCTATTCGGGCACTGGTGCCTTTGCCGATGCGAGTCAGCCAGGTTGGTTCGACCGCTTCTTCCTCAGCCCGAAGTTCCCTTTCTAGGTGATCAAGTTGAATCTTAAACAGCTGTTGATCGGTGCCCTGGTGATGTCGGCAGCCTTCAGCGCTCAAGCCGAGCGCCTGAAGGACATCGCCAGTATTTCCGGCGTGCGTTCCAACCAGTTGATCGGCTACGGCCTGGTCGTTGGCCTCAATGGCACCGGTGACCAGACCACACAGACACCGTTTACCCTGCAGACCTTCAACAACATGCTGTCGCAGTTCGGCATCAAGGTGCCGGCGGGCTCCGGCAACGTGCAGTTGAAAAACGTTGCGGCGGTGTCGGTCAGTGCCGATCTGCCGGCCTTCGCCAAGCCCGGCCAGCAGGTGGACATCACCGTTTCGTCCATCGGTAACTCCAAGAGCTTGCGCGGCGGCACCTTGTTGCTGACCCCGCTCAAGGGTATCGACGGCAACGTCTACGCCATCGCCCAGGGCAACCTGGTGGTGGGCGGTTTCGATGCCGAAGGGCGCGACGGTTCGAAGATCACCGTCAACGTTCCGTCGGCCGGGCGCATCCCTGGCGGCGCGTCGGTTGAACGTGCGGTGCCGAGCGGTTTCAACCAGGGCAACAGCCTGACGCTGAACCTCAATCGTTCCGACTTCACCACGGCCAAGCGCATCGTCGACAAGATCAATGACATGCTCGGCCCAGGCGTGGCCCAGGCAATCGACGGCGGTTCGATCCGCGTCACCGCGCCACTGGATCCGAGCCAGCGGGTCGACTACCTGTCGATCCTGGAAAACCTCGAAGTCGACCCGGGCCAGGCGGTGGCGAAAGTCATCATCAACTCGCGCACCGGCACCATCGTGATTGGCCAGAACGTCAAGGTTTCGCCAGCCGCCGTGACCCACGGCAGCCTGACCGTGACCATCACCGAAGACCCGATCGTCAGCCAGCCGGGCCCATTGTCCAACGGCCAGACCGCCGTGGTCCCGCGTTCACGGGTCAATGCCGAGCAGGAAGCCAAGCCGATGTTCAAGTTCGGTCCGGGCACGACCCTGGATGAAATCGTCCGGGCGGTGAACCAGGTCGGCGCGGCACCGGGCGACCTGATGGCGATTCTCGAAGCCTTGAAGCAGGCCGGCGCGTTGCAAGCCGACCTGATCGTGATTTAAGGAAAGCGGTCATGGTGGATATGCGCAAAGGCGCCTTGATCAGTGGGGATTCAGCGTCCTATTCGGACCTCAATCGCCTCAATCAGCTCAAGGTCGGCGACAAGAACAGCGAAGGCAACCTGCGCAAAGTGGCGCAGGAGTTCGAGTCGCTGTTCCTCGGCGAAATGCTCAAGTCCATGCGTTCGGCCACCGAGGCCCTGGGCAAGGACAATCCAATGAACACGCCGGAAGCCAAGCAATACCAGGAAATGTACGACCAGCAGTTGGCCGTTTCCATGTCCCGCGAGGGCGGCGGTATTGGCCTGGCTGACGTGCTGCTGCGCCAGATGTCGAAGAACAAACCGCTGGCCTCGGGCGAGGCGGCCACCTTATCGGCCGCCAAGCAGCAAGAGGCGCTGGACAAGGCCAAGGCGCCAGTACCCACGCCTGTGGCGGCCGGAACGCTGCCCGACGGGCCGTTGTCGCGCAGCAACGGCCAGCGCCCACTCTGGGCGTCGCGTGCCGTGAGCGCGCCGCAAGGTGCCGAGGGCATTCACCGTAACGACATGGAATTGATCAACCAGCGCCGCCTGGCCCTGCCACCGAAACTCGCCGACCGCTTGCTCGCGGGGTTGGTGCCTTCGGCATCGGTCAAGCCTGAAGCGATGGCGCAGAACGTCTTGCCTGATCGCGCCATTGCCGCCGTCAAGCCGGCTTCCGGTGAGCTGGCCAACGGTGACTGGCTGGCCGCGCTCAAGGCTGCCGAGCCCAAAGGCGACATGCAAGTCTATGGCCGCGCCGTGGCCCAGCCACCGCTGGCGCCGGCGCGCAAGGCCTTCCGCGATGCCGATGAATTCGTCAACGCCATGCTGCCAATGGCCAAGGAAGCAGCGGACCGTATCGGCGTCGACCCTCGTTACCTGGTGGCCCAGGCTGCTCTCGAAACCGGTTGGGGCAAATCGGTGATGCGCCAGCCCGATGGCAGCAGCAGCCACAACCTGTTCGGCATCAAGGCCAGCGCGAACTGGAAGGGCGATTCGGCGCGGGCGATCACCAGCGAATTCCGCAATGGCGAGATGGTCAAGGAGACGGCCGAGTTCCGTTCCTACGCCTCGTACCGTGACAGTTTCCATGACCTGGTCAATCTGCTGCAAAGCAACAGTCGCTATCAAGCTGTGCTGAAGTCGGCCGATAACCCGGAACAGTTTGTACGCGAGTTGCAGAAGGCCGGTTACGCCACCGACCCGAACTACGCCAGCAAGATTTCGAACATAGCCCGGCAGATGACGAGTTACCAAAACTACGCTTCGGCTGGTGCCACCACGACTTTATAAGGTCTGAACCATGAGTTTGCTCAATATCGGGATGTCGGGTCTGTCCGCAAGCCAGACCGCACTGGTGACCACGGGTAACAACATCGCCAACGTCGATACCGCAGGGTATTCGCGTCAGCAGACCGTGCAGACCACCAAGGCGTCGAACCAGTACGGCAACGTGTTCATCGGCTCCGGCACGACCCTGGCGGACGTACGCCGGGTCTACAACTCCTATCTCGAAGCGCAACTGAAGACCACCACCTCGCTCAACAGCGATGCGGCGGCCTACCAGGGGCAGATCACACCGCTTGATTCCCTGCTGTCGGACAGCGGCACTGGCCTCAACGGCGCGCTGACCAAGTTCTTCGCCTCGGTGCAGAACGTCAACGCCAAGCCGGGCGACGACGCCTCTCGCCAGTTGCTGCTCAGCGATGCACAGGCCTTGAGCAACCGTTTCAATTCGGTAGCCAGCCAGTTGACGGCGCAGAGCGAGAACATCAACGGCAACCTGTCGAACATGGTCGAGCAGATCAACAGCCTGGCCACCACCGTCGCCCAGTTGAACAAGAAAATCGCCGAAGTCTCCAACGCCGGCGGCGCGCCGAACGACCTGCTCGATGCCCGCAGCGAGACCATTCGCCAGCTGTCCACCTTCACCGGCACTCAGGTCGTGGAGAACGGCAGCAGCCTGGACATCTACCTGGGATCCGGCCAGCCACTGGTCATGGGCAATATCACCAATAAACTGGAAGCGGTGCCGGACAAGAACGACCCCGGTCGCATTGGCATCCAGCTCAACAGCGGCTCCAGCGTCATGGACATCACCCAGGTGATGACCGGCGGTGAAATCGGTGGCCTGATGCGCTACCGCAGCACCGTCCTCGACCCGGCCATGAACGAGCTGGGCCGTGTGGCGCTGGTCGTCGCCGACCAGATGAACAGCATCCAGGCCTCGGGTATCGACAAGAACGGCGCATTCGGTTCCAACCTGTTCAGCAGCATCAACAGCGCGGCCCAGATGAGCCAGCGCAGCGTTGCCTCGCTGGGCAACAGCGCCGGGTCCGGCAACTTCAACGTGTCGATCGAAGACACGGGCAAGCTGACCACCAACGACTACAAGATCACCTTCACCAGCGCCACCGACTACACCGTCCAGCGTCTGCCCGATAACACGCCGATGGGTGCGTTCAACACCGCGACCACGCCGGCACCGGTGGTCGATGGTTTCTCGCTGACCTTCGCCAACGGCACCGCGGCCGTCGGTGACTCGTTCAAGATCACCCCGACCCGCAACGCCGCGGGCAGCATCAAGACCGAGATGACCGACTCCAAGCGGCTGGCGATTGCCGCGCCGCTGGGCGCCGCCATCACGCCGGGCGGCAGCGGCACGCTGACCATTCCGGCCAGCGGCCAGCCGACCATGACCACCAAGCTGGACATCTACGACGAAGCCACTACCAGCATCATCCAGAACGGCATCAAGAATTCGATGCCGGTCAAAGTGGTGTTCGGGGCGACGTCGGCCGGTGGCACCAGCCAGGCTTATCAGTTGCTCGATGCCAAGGGCGGCGTGATCAGCAGTGGCACCATCAAACCCGGTCAGAGCAACACCCTGAGCCTGAGCGTTCCGCTCAAGGACGCCACCGGCGCCCCGATCATGGATTCGTCCGTACCGCCGGTGCAGCGTACCGTCACGTTCGATATGTCCATCGCCGGCGCGCCGTCCGACGGTGCCGGCATCGATATAAGCCTCAGTCAGCCTGGTAGCCTTGATAACCGTAACGGTACCGTGCTCGCTGGCTTGCAGACCGCCAAAACCGTGGATACCGGTTCGGCCAGCAAGGGCATTTCCTTGAACGATGCCTACGGAAAACTGGTGGAAGGCGTCGGTGCCAAGGCCGCCCAAGGCAAGCTGGACAGCGCCGCCACCGGCGCGATCCTGGACAACGCCAAGAATGCCCGCGACTCGCTATCGGGCGTCGACCTGGATGAAGAGACCGGCAACCTGGTCAAGTTCCAGCAGTACTACACCGCGTCTTCGCAGATCATCAAGGCTGCGCAGGAAATCTTCAGCACATTGATCAACAGTCTTTAAGGAGCCGTAGCCCATGCGCATTTCTACTTCTCAGTTTTACGAAAGCACGGCTGCGAACTACCAGAAGAACTTCGCCAACGTGGTCAAGACCAGCGAAGAGGCCAGCAGCCTGGTGCGCGTGAACACCGCCGCCGATGATCCGGTGGGCGCTTCGCGTCTGCTGCAATTGGGTACCCAGGCTTCGATGCTGGCCCAGTACGAAACCAACGCCAACACCATCAAGGCCACCCTGGGTACCACCGAAGCGGTGATGACCAGCATCGGCAACGTGCTGCAGCGCGCCAAGGAACTGGCTGTCGGTGCCGGTAACGCCGGTTACACCGACGCTGACCGTCAGGCCAACGCTTCGGAGCTGGCGCAGATCGAAGAACAGTTGCTGAGCCTGATGAACAGCAAGGACGAAAACGGGAAGTACATCTTCTCCGGTTCCAAGGGTGACACCGTCCCGTTCACCCGCAACACCGATGGTAGCTACAGCTACAACGGCGACCAGGTGACGCTCGACCTGCCGGTCGGTGACACCATGTCGATGGCCACCAACAGCACCGGCTGGGAAGTGTTCCAGCAAGCCGTCAACACCAGCCGCAGCCAGGTCACTCGGACCGCGCCGCCGGTGGATGACGGGCGCGTGGTCTTGTCCGACGGCCAGGTTTCCTCCAGCGTTAGCTATAACAGCAAGTTCCGCAGCGGCGAGCCGTACACCGTGGAGTTCACCAGCGGCACGCAACTGAGAATCACCGACTCGCTCGGCAATGACGTGACCGCCGAAGCGAGCCAGGGCGGCGCGTTCGACCCTAACAGCAAGAGCGGGCAGGCGGTCCAGTTCCGTGGTGTGGAGCTGACCCTGAACATCAATCTGCAAACGGGCGATGTCCCTGGCACGGTGTTGCCAGGCCATACCTTCACCCTGGCTGCCAAGCCGGACACCTTTGTTCCGATGCGCAGTCCTGGCAACCCGACCGCGGTGCAAGTCACCGGCAGCGAAATCACCGATCCGGTGGCCTACCACGCTAGTTTCCCTACGGGGGCGGCCGTGTTGAAGTTCACCAGCGCCACCGATTTCGACCTTTACGCAGCGCCGCTGACCGCTAACAGCCAACCCGTGTCCAGCGGCACCCTGGCCGGTAACGTAGCCACCGCTTCAGGCGTGAGCTTCACCCTGGACGGCACGCCAGCCGCAGACGATCAGTTCAGCATCGCGGTCAACACCCACGAAACCCAGAACATCCTGGACACCGTGAATCAGCTGAAAACCGCGTTGAACACACCGACCAACAACGATCCGATAGCGTTGCAGAAACTGCAGGCTTCGCTCGCGTCCGGCATCGGCAACCTGGCAAGCGGCACCGATCAATTGTCCAGCGCCCTGAGTTCCGTGGGTGGTCGTGGTGCCGCTCTGGACACCCAGAGCGACACCAACCAGAGCTTGATGCTGGCCAATAAACAGACCCAATCGTCGATCCGTGACTCCGATTCGGCCGAGGTATTAACCCGCCTGACATTGCAACAGACCATGCTGCAAGCCTCGCAACTGGCGTTCAGCAAGATCGCCCAGTTGGGTCTGTTCAACAAGATCTGAGCCGGTATCGACCGAGCCGCCAACCGTCTTTTTTTAAGCGGTTCCGGGGCTCCGGCCTGAAAAGGCCGGGGCCCGCCGCTCGAGAGTTTAAACCGTGAAGTCACTTCCCCTCGTCAGCATCGTCATCCCCGCATACAACCCTCGGTTCTTTGACCAGGCATTGCTCAGTGCGTTGGCCCAGACCTACGAAAACGTTGAAATCATCGTTTGCGACGATTCGCCTGACGATGAGATTCGCAACATAGTCGCGTCATTCAAACAGCCGGCCCATCCGGTCCGCTATCTGAAAAATCCTCAACGGCTAGGACTGCCGGGCAACCTGTTGCGTTGTGTCGATGAGGCGCAGGGCGAGTTCATCAAGGTCTTGTGCGATGACGATCGTCTATTCGCACCGAGCATTGCGATGCAGGCCCAGGCGTTGATGGATCATGCTGACGTGAGCGTGGTGTTCGCGCTGCGGCTGTTGTGCGACGCAGGCAACTTCATCTTGCCGCCCCGGGTGGATAACTGCCGCTTCTCGCCAAATGACGCCTTGCTCAAAGGCGACGACATGCTGGCAATTTTCGAGAGCACGCCAACCAACTTCATCGGCAATTTCAGTTCCACCCTGATGCGCCGGGCCGATGTGCTGGAATTGCTGCCCGCGCTGATTCAGGACGGTGCCGGTTTTGTTGCGGTGCTCGATTTTGCTTTGTTTGTCTGCCTGATGCGACGCGGCAATCTGATTGCCTTGAATACCGTGTTGAGTATCGAGCGCCTCTACCCGGAGCGTTTGAGCAAGACCCCGGAAATGCTCAAGGCAGCAAAGACAGAGTGGGAATGGCTGGCGCAGATGCTTGTCGCGCGCAGCGGTGAAGCGGCGCCGGCTTCTGGTTGGGTGCGCTGCATTGATCTGGACAAGATCACCGATGAACCTCACGCCTGGCAGGAGCTCTGCGTAACCCGCGTATTGGGCAACCGCAATACCGTCGTGAATGGTCGAGTCGGGGCGCAAAGCGATAGTTATGCCGACTTCTATCGGGAATGGCTGGCCGTCCGCCGGTTCAGTGAGGTAGAACGACGCGTCATGCCCGCGCGCATCGATAGTTGGCCGTTTCGGCCGAACATCGTGCCTTTGGTCATCGACGCGCTCGGCGATGCGGAGTCGCTTGAGGCGACGCTACGCAGCATCAAGGGCCAGCTGTATTCAGCCCAGGCCGTAGTGGTGCTTTCCGATGCTCCTTGCGAAGCGGATGAACGGGTTCTGCAGTTGCCTTACCAGGCGGATTGGCCGAGTCAGCTTAATGCCATCGTTCCACAGCTGGAAGGCGCCCATTGGTTCTACGTGCTGCGCGCGGGCGACGTGCTGCGCGATTCAGCGTTGTTGATCCTGGCCGAGCGCGTTGCCGGGAGGCCGGGCATCCTTTGCGTTTACAGCGATGAAGGCGCTTTGGTGGACGGCGAGTCCTTCGAGCCAGTGTTCAAGCCGGATTTCAACCTAGACCTGATGCGTGCCTATCCCTATGTCGGTCGGACCTTGGCTTTCGAGCGTGAACGATTCATGGCCCTCGGTGGTTTTGAACCGGATCACGGTGAACTGGCGCCCCACGATCTGCTCTGGCGCCTGGTGGAAGAGGCTGGCCCTCAGACCATCGAACACATCGCGGAAATCCAGGTTGAGTCGGTCCTGAGCTTCGCCCAATGGTTGTCGCTGCCCGAGGTGATCGAGGGCAACGCCCGGTTGGTTGGCGCGCATCTGGAGCGTATCGGCATCGATCATGAGATTTCCCCGGACACCTTGCCGTTGATCAATCGCATCAGCTACCGACACGGCGAGCGCCCGCTGGTATCGATCATCATGCGTACCGGTGACTCGCTCGCCGCCTTGCAGCGTTGCGCCGAGAGCCTGATCGAACGTACGGCCTACACCCATTATGAAATTCTGATTGTTGACAGCGGCGTCCGGGACCCGGCAATGCTCGACTGGCTGGAGAACATGTCGCAGTTAGGTGCGAGCATGTTGCGCGTATTGCGATACGCCGGTGATGACAGCGATGCAGCGGTGCGCAATTTTGCTGCAGGTCAGGCCCGGGGCGACTATTTGCTGTTGCTCAGTCCGCAAACGGTCATTTGTGAAAATGACTGGTTGGACGAGATGGTCAATCATGCCCAGCGTCCTGAGGTAGCGGTGGTCGGTGCGAGAATACTCAGTCCTCAAGGCACGGTTGTCGGCGGCGGGCAAGTTCTTGGGTTGGCTGGGCCGGTGGGCACGCCGTTCTACGGTGAATCCGCGGCTTCGCGCGGCTACATGCAGCGTTTGCATACGACGCAGAACTGGAGTTCGGTAAGCAGCGATTGCTTGATGGTGCGCAAGCAGGTATTCGATGAACTCGGCTGCCTGGATGCGTCCTTAACCTTCGGCCTCAGCGATGTCGATCTGTGCCTGCGCGCAGGAAAAATTGGCTACCTGGTTGTCTGGACGCCCTACGCCACGGTCATGAAAGTCGACCTGCCGTCGACCGCTGTCCAGCCTGAAGAAACCACGTTGGTGGAGCGCGAGCGCGAAATCTTCTATCGCAAATGGCTGCCGCAGATCGCCCAGGATCCAGGCTACAACCCTGCGCTGAGCCTCGGGGCGTCCAGCTTCAGCCTGGAACCTTCGCTGCGCAACAATTGGAACCCGTTCTGCCGCCGCGCCCTGCCATTGATACTTGGCTTGCCGGTCAACGCCACCGCGGTTGGGCATTATCGCGTCACGGCCCCGTTGGCCGAATTGGAGGCCGCCGGGCGGGTAATCGCTCGGGTCGCCTACGAGTCGCCTCCTACCGTCGAGATTGAGCGCCTGTCGCCGGATACGATCGTATTGCAGGGGCGCTACAGCGAAGGGGCCGCCGGCGATATTCTCAGAATGAAAAAATACTCCGGTGCCTTGCGGATTTTCGAACTCGACGATTACGTCATCCAGGCACCCAAGAAAAACACGCATGCGCGCAACAAGCCGGCCAATATCGAACAGATGCTGCGCGAAGGAATCGGGCTGTGTGATCGTGTGGTGGTGACGACACCTTCGCTCGCTGATGCCTTGTCCAGCATGCACAATGAAATTCGTATCGTGCCTAACATGTTGCCACCTGAGCCGTGGGCGAAGCTGACCAGCCGGCGCGGAACGTCCTCCAAGCCTCGGGTGGGTTGGGGGGGAGGAACCAGCCACAGCGGTGATCTGGAAATCATTTCGGACGTGGTTCGCGAGTTGGCAAACGAAGTGGAATGGGTGTTCTTCGGTATGTGCCCGGATGCACTGCGTCCGTATATTCATGAGTTCCACAGCTCGGTCGGCTTGAACACCTACCCATTCAAGCTGGCCCGCCTGAATCTCGACTTGGCACTGGCTCCCCTGGAGTTCCACATTTTCAACGACTGCAAGAGCAACCTGCGCTTGCTGGAATACGGTGCCTGTGGCTACCCGGTCATCTGCACCGACACCAAGGCCTACGACGGTTTTCTGCCCTGCACCAAAGTGCGCAGCAACAGCACTGAGGAGTGGGTTGAAGCGATCCGCATGCACCTGGCCGATCCGGACGCGAGTTACCGCATGGGTGACGAACTGCGCGAAGCGGTGCTGCGGGACTACATGCTCAACGGCAAGAACCTGCAGCATTGGTTGTGGGGGTGGTTGCCGGATTGATTCCGAGGGATAGGCGACTTCAGTCGCCTTTTTTATGACCTGTCGCTCCAACTATAGACGGGTTACCGGAAATACTTTTCGATCAAAAGTGGCGTTCCTCTGCCGCTTGGACGATACCCGCTTTTCACAACGGAGCAAGGACGAAGCAAATGGCAGTGATTAATGGGACAAGCGGCGTAGATACGCTGGCCGGAAGCAGCGGGGATGATGAGATTTTTGGTTTAGGTTCGAATGATATTCTCTGGGGCAGTGCTGGGGCGGACAAACTGGATGGGGGAACGGGCGTTGATACGGTGGATTATTCCGCATCGACGGCTGCCATTAACATTGATCTTCGTAACGGTGTCGGCAGGGCTGGCATCGGTGGCGATGCGGAAGGCGATACGTTATTGGCGGTGGAAAAAGTGATCGGGACGGCTTTCGACGACACTTTCACCAGCGCGATCGGTAACGTGACATTTGAAGGGGGTAATGGGAACGATATCTACAACGTTGCCACCACCGGCGTGAAGATCATCGAGCAGGACAATGGCGGCTTCGACGAACTGCTTACTAGCGCCGCAACGACCACCATGGACGTGTTCGTAGAAAAAATGGTGTACACGGGCACGGGCTCTTTTACCGGTTACGGCAGCGCCAGTGACAACATCATTATCGGCGGTGCAAACAACGACGTGTTGTTTGGTGGTGATGGCGCAGATCAGTTTTTCGGTGGCGCGGGGCTTGATGTGGTTGGTTATATTGACAGCAAAGTTGCCGTGAACATCAACCTCAAGACTGGCATCCATTCTGGGATTGCCGCGGGCGATACCTTCACCGATATTGAAGTCATTCGTGGTACAGGCGCTGCTGACACCGTGGTAGCGGATGACCGGGCAATTGGCTTTGACGGTGGCGCGGGTATCGACACCATGGACTACTCTGGATCTTCTGCTGCCATTGACGTCGACATCCGCAACGGTGTTGGCAGGGCTGGCATCGGTGGTGACGCGGAAGGCGACACGTTAGCGGCGGTGGAAAAAGTCATCGGCACGGCTTTCAATGACACTTTCACCAGCGCGATCGGTAATGTGACATTTGACGGGGGCGCAGGAAACGATATCTACAACGTTGCTACCAGCGGCGTGAAGATCATCGAGCAGGACAATGGCGGCTTCGACGAACTGCGTACTAGCGCCGCAACGACCACCATGGATGTGTTCGTCGAAAAAATGGTGTACACGGGCACGGGCTCTTTTACCGGTTACGGTAGCGCCAGTGACAACATCATTATCGGCGGTGCAAACAACGACGTGTTGTTTGGTGGTGATGGCGCAGATCAGTTTTTCGGTGGCGCGGGGCTTGACGTGGTTGGTTATATTGACAGCAAAGTTGCCGTGAACATCAACCTCAAGACTGGCATCCATTCTGGGATTGCCGCGGGCGATACCTTCACCGACATTGAAGTCATTCGTGGTACAGGCGCTGCTGACACCGTGGTGGCGGATGACCGGGCAATTGGCTTTGACGGTGGCGCGGGTATCGACACGATGGACTACTCTGGATCTTCTGCTGCCATTGACGTCGACATCCGCAACGGTGTTGGCAGGGCTGGCATCGGTGGTGACGCGGAAGGCGACACGTTAGCGGCGGTGGAAAAAGTCATCGGGACGGCTTTCGATGACACTTTCACCAGCGCGATCACCAACGTGACTTTTGAAGGCGGTTCCGGCAACGATATCTACAACATTGCTACCACCAATGTGAAGATCATTGAGCAGGACAATGGCGGCTTCGACGAACTGCGTACTAGCGCCGCAACGACCACCATGGATGTGTTCGTCGAAAAAATGGTGTACACGGGCACGGGCTCTTTTACCGGTTACGGTAGCGCCAGTGACAACATCATTATCGGCGGTGCAAACAACGACGTGTTGTTTGGTGGTGATGGCGCAGATCAGTTTTTCGGTGGCGCGGGGCTTGACGTGGTTGGTTATATTGACAGCAAAGTTGCCGTGAACATCAACCTCAAGACTGGCATCCATTCTGGGATTGCGGCGGGCGATACCTTCACCGACATTGAAGTCATTCGTGGTACAGGCGCTGCTGACACCGTGGTGGCGGATGACCGGGCAATTGGCTTTGACGGTGGCGCGGGTATCGACACCATGGACTACTCTGGATCTTCTGCTGCCATTGACGTCGACATCCGCAACGGTGTTGGCAGGGCTGGCATCGGTGGTGACGCGGAAGGGGACACGTTAGCGGCGGTGGAAAAAGTCATCGGGACGGCTTTCGATGACACTTTCACCAGCGCGATCACCAACGTGACTTTTGAAGGCGGTTCCGGCAACGATATCTACAACATTGCTACCACCAATGTGAAGATCATTGAGCAGGACAATGGCGGCTTCGACGAACTGCGTACTAGCGCCGCAACGACCACCATGGATGTGTTCGTCGAAAAAATGGTGTACACGGGCACGGGCTCTTTTACCGGTTACGGTAGCGCCAGTGACAACATCATTATCGGCGGTGCAAACAACGACGTGTTGTTTGGTGGTGATGGCGCAGATCAGTTTTTCGGTGGCGCGGGGCTTGATGTGGTTGGTTATATTGACAGCAAAGTTGCCGTGAACATCAACCTCAAGACTGGCATCCATTCTGGGATTGCCGCGGGTGATACCTTCACCGACATTGAAGTCATTCGTGGTACAGGCGCTGCTGACACCTTTATCGGTGGCTCGCAAGCGATGGGCCTTGATGGAGCGCTGGGTACAGACTTGGCCAGCTATGAACAGTCCTCCAGCGCGGTGACCATCGATTTGACAACCAATGTGAATGCCGGCGATGCGGCTGGCGATACGTTTACCGCGATCGAAATCTATCAGGGATCGGGCTTCGATGACACCCTGCTGGGCTCTGCTAAAGCCGACATTTTTATTGGTGGTGCGGGCGCCGACGTCATCAATGGTCGCGATGGTGTGGACCAAGCGTGGTACATCAACAGTGCTGCCGCTGTGGATATCAACCTTCAGACGGGCATTCACCAGGGAGGCGACGCCCAGGGCGATGTGCTGACTAACATCGAGCGGGTCATGGGCAGCCAGTTCAATGACTCCATGACAGGAGACAGCCTGGCTAACTGGCTGGAGGGCGGGTTGGGCAGCGACATCATCTACGGGGGCGATGGCGCCGATTACATCTATGGCGGCTTGTACACGGCTACAGGCCCGATGCTTCCCGGTAGCTCTACCAACGTTGCCCAGGCCGATCAGCTCTATGGTGGCCTCGGCAATGATTCGATCACCACGGCCAGCCTGGACACCGGCACAGTGGCTTATGGCGAGGCTGGCAGCGACGGTATCGCGGTGTTCAGCGGCACTGCTGACGGTGGGGCCGGCAACGATGTTCTGTTGGGCAAAGGGTATGGTTTCCGCTTATTGGGCGGGGCAGGCGATGACACTTTGACTGTCGCTGAAGGTGGTCAAGGGTTCGTCAATGGGGGCCAGGATGACGATACCTACGTCATTGATACCTACGGTCAAGTCTCGATCAAGGATGACGGCGCAGGAGGATTTGATCGGGTGATGCTGAATGGAATGGAGTCGATGGACACGATAACGACCGTACGAAGTGGCAATGATGCCTATATCTTCAACACCTCCAGCTACCATTCTGGCCAACCTCTTTCGGACATGGGCGTGAAGCTGCAGGACTGGTATGCGGGCTTTAACACCATCGAACAGTTCCATACGGCCAATGGGGATGTCTTTACGATCCCCGCATAACACCTGCGTGAGCTCCTTCTAGCCTGGGGAGCTTGATCAAGAACAGGGCTACAGGAGCGCCTTTGGGTCTTATTGACCCAGAGGCGTTTTTATTTTGCCCGCAGCTTGGGCGCAATCTTACGCAGCCGAGTCCTGCCGTAGGCGGACTGTCTGGTGCGGAACTTGCAGTCCAGCGCAAAGCGCTCGAAGAGCGTCAAGTTTCCATACGACCTCTGTCATCCAGTCAGTATTGACTGGGGACATGGATGTCATGAAAAACCAAGGGATGGATAACAGTTGAAACCCCCTAACGCTGTCAGCGCGCCTGTTGTCGCGCCTCCATTGAAATCGGCACTGCGCCGGGGGCTGATAGGCGCCGCGCTGTTTTCCGGGGTGATTAATATCCTGGCGCTGATTGGCCCGGTGTTCATGCTGGAAGTGTATGACCGGGTGATTCCCAGCCAAAGCGTCCCGACCCTGGTCGCCCTGGGGCTGCTGGCGCTGGGGGTTTATGCGCTTTCAGGCCTGCTGGACATAATTCGCTCCCGAGTCATGGTGCGAATTGCTTCCTCGCTGGATCTGACGCTCTCTTCGAGAGTCTTCAACATGATTGCCGGCGCTTCGCTGAAAACGCCGATTACCGGAGACGCTTTGAAACCGGCCCAGGAGCTAGACCAGATCCGCAGTTTTATTGGTGGTCCGGGACTTATGGCATTTTTCGATTTGCCGTGGATGCCGGTTTACCTCGCGATCTGCTTTTATATTCACCCGCTCTTTGGTTTTTTGACCGTCGGCCTGATGATTATCCTCATCGGTCTGACCCTGATCACTGACCGGCAAACCCGCAAACTGATGCTAGCGTCGGCCGAGGCGTTGAACAAGCGCAATCATCTGGGCCAGCAAGCTCACCAGAACGCCGAAGCACTGATGGCCATGGGCATGTTGGCCAATACGTCGACCATCTGGCAGAAGAATCACAGCACCTTCATCACCCTACAACGACGCTCGATCGACATCGGCGGCTTTTACGGTGGCATTTCTAAAACCCTGCGCCAGGTCGTTCAGTCGGCCGCCCTGGCCTTGGGGGCGTGGCTGGTGATCCAAGGCGACTTGAGCGGCGGCACAATGATCGCGGCCTCGATCATCGTGGCGCGGACCCTGGCGCCAGCGGAGCAGGTCATTGCCACGTGGCGTAGCCTGTTGGGTGCCCAGATCGCCTGGAAGAAGCTGTTGGAAGTGTTCTCTCTGTTTCCGGATGCACAGAGCAAGACCGAATTGCCCGCTGCCTATCGCAGTTTGCAGGTCGAAAATGTTTTTGCCGCGCCGCCCGGCGTGCAAAGCCTGACCTTGCAAAATATCCACTTCATGGTCGCCGCGGGCACTGCCGTTGGTGTGGTAGGGCCGAGCGCATCGGGCAAGTCGTCATTGGCGCGGGTGCTGGTCAACGCCTGGGCGCCGGCTCGCGGACATGTCCGGCTCGACGGCGCGCCGCTGGAGCTGCTGACCGAACAGGCGCGAGGCAAGTTGATCGGTTATCTGCCGCAATGCGTTGGGCTGTTTACCGGAACTGTCGCCCAGAACATCGCTCGGCTAGACCCTTCGGCACCGGACAGTGCGATCGTCAGCGCAGCGCAATTGGCTGGGGTCCATGAGTTGATTCTGCAACTGCCCCAAGGCTATGAAACCCAAGTGGGGGAAGGTGGGGTCAACCTCTCGGCCGGTCAGCGACAACGGGTGGCACTGGCCAGGGCTCTATTTGGTGATCCGTTCCTGGTGGTGCTGGACGAGCCAAATTCAAACCTCGATGCCGAAGGTGAACAGGCGCTTGCCAAGGCCATCCTGGCACTCAAGGCCCGTGGCGCAATCGTGGTGGTGATTGCCCATCGCACCAGTATCTTGTCGGTGATTGACCATGTGTTGATTCTCGAAAACGGCATGCAGGCAGCTTTTGGTCCCAAGGATGTCGTCCTTAAAAGGCCGCCTGCGCCAGCTCCCCGGCCCACCACCAATGTCGCGGAATTGGGAGTGTCCAACTGATGCAGACCGATCAAGAAGCCAATCTGACCGATTCTTTATCCAGTCATCTGCGTTGGGGGGCAGTGTCATTGGTGCTGCTGCTCGGCGGAAGCCTGGCTTGGGCGATGCTGACCAACCTGTCTAGTGCAGTCGTTGCTTCGGGGGTGGTGGCCGTGGAGGGCAGCGTTAAGACGATCCAGCATCCTACTGGAGGTGTGGTGGCCGAATTGCTGATCAAGGAAGGGCAGGCAGTCGCGGCAGGGGACGTGTTGTTGCGTCTAGATGCCACCTTGCCAGCCGCCAGCCAGGCCATCGTAAGCAAGTCTTTGAATCAGGCCTGGGCCCGTCTGGCTCGCCTGGAGGCCGAGCGGGACAATGCCAGCGAAGTGATGGTGCCGAAAGAGCTACTGAGTCGTATGAGCTTGGAAGAGGCCAAGACAGTCATGGCCAGCGAGCAGCAACTGTTCATCGACCGCCGCGCTTCCCGGGAAGGGCAGAAGAAGCAACTGCGCGAGCGTGTCCAGCAACTCAACGAAACCATTGCCGGCCACGACCTCCAGCAAAAAACCAAGCTTGAGGAAATCGAACTGATTGATAGCGAATACCAAGCCGTCAAAAAGCTGTTCGACAAAGGAATGATGACCCTCGACCGAGTTAATGCCCTGGCTCGAGGTATTGCCCGCTTGCGCGGAGAGCGGGGACAGTTGATGGCGTCCATTGCCGAGGCGCGGGGCAAGATCGCCGAAACCGAGTTGCAACGACTTCAGGTTGACCAGACTTTCCGCAGTGAAGTGTCCCAGGAACTGAGGGATTTGCTGGCCCGTCAGGGCGAGTTGATCGAGCGGGAAATCACTGCCAGTGATCAGCTCAAACGCATCGACATCACCTCGCCGATTGCTGGGCGCGTGCAGCAATTGGCCGTGCACACAATCGGTGGCGTCATCTCACCGGCCGAGGGGCTCATGCAGATCGTACCCGCCGACGATGAACTGCTGGTGGAGGCGAAAATCAGTGCCCAGGACATCGACCAACTAACGGTTGGACAATCTGCGACCTTGCGCTTGAGTGCGTTCAACCGCAGCACCACCCCGGAACTGACCGGCACCGTGGTGCGGCTGTCAGCGGATCTGATTCAGGATGAGCGCACCGGGGTGGGGTTTTATCGGGCGGGCATCAAGATTCCTCAAAGTGAACTGGCAAAATTGCAAGGGCTAGCCTTAGTGCCGGGAATGCCGGTTGAGTCGATGATTCAGACCGGCTCCAGAAACGTCATGTCTTACCTGCTTAAACCGATCAGCGACCATGCCCAACGAGCATTCAGAGAGGGCTAGTTCTTACGCCGAATGTCTTGGTGAGGTTATAAACGTTATAGTTTAGATACCAGCATTTGCTGGCGCGTTTCCTGCAAGCCCCCCTCATATCGCCATAAAACGAGCGCTCGCGGCCTTTCGCAGCGCCGAAATCGGCATTGAAGGTGTAATCCCCGCGTCCGCAAAGCGAAACAACGCTTGGTCGAGCCCGGTGATGAACAAGAGGGGAGACGATGAAGGCAGTTATCTTGGCAGGTGGTCTCGGCACGCGGATCAGCGAGGAGTCGCACCTCAAGCCCAAGCCGATGATCGAGATCGGTGGCAAGCCAATTCTTTGGCACATCATGAAGCAGTATTCCGCCCATGGAATCCACGACTTCGTGATCTGCCTGGGCTACAAGGGCTATGCCATCAAGGATTTCTTCGCCAACTACTTCCTGCACACCTCCGACGTTACCTTCGACATGTGCAACAACCGCATGGACGTTCACCAGAACTACAGTGAACCGTGGCGTGTGACCTTGATCGACACTGGTGATGACACCATGACCGGTGGGCGACTGCGTCGGGCGGCGCGTTACCTGGAGAATGAAGAGGCGTTCTGCTTCACCTATGGCGACGGTGTGTCGGATCTCAATATTGGCGCGCTGGTGGATTTTCATTTGTCCCACGGCAAGCTTGCCACGGTGACAGCCGTCCAGCCGCCTGGACGTTACGGTGCGCTGGAGCGCAACGGCGATTCTGTCCTCGGGTTTACCGAAAAACCGCGAGGCGATGGCGGTTGGATCAATGGCGGATTCTTCGTGCTTTCGCCCAAGGTGTTGCCTTATATCGCTGACGATCAGACCTCATGGGAAGCCGAACCGCTGGCGACGCTGGCAGCGCAGGAGCAACTCAACGCTTTCCAGCACGACGGTTTCTGGCATCCGATGGACACCTTGCGGGACAAGAACCACCTCGAAGCCCTGTGGCAAAGCGGCGAGGCCCCATGGAAGCAATGGTCTTGAACCCTGAGTTCTGGCGTGGCAAGCGCGTACTGGTCACAGGCCATACCGGCTTCAAGGGCAGTTGGCTGACGCTGTGGCTGCAAAGCCTCGGGGCCAAGGTCAGTGGTTTTTCCCTCGACCCCGCCACCCAGCCGAACCTGTTCGAGTTGGCCCGCGTGAGCGAGGGCATCGATGACCGGCGCGGTGACTTGCGCGACCTCGGCGCCTTGCTGGAACTGCTGGCCGACGTGCAGCCGGAGATCGTCCTGCACCTCGCCGCTCAGCCGCTGGTGCGCGAAGGTTACCGGGACCCATTGGGCACGTATTCCAGCAACGTCATGGGCACTCTCAACCTGCTGGAAGCGGTTCGCCAGGTGGGTGGCGTCAAGGCATGTGTACTGGTTACCACCGACAAGGTCTACGCCAACCAGGAATGGTTATGGCCCTACCGCGAAAACGAGCCTTTGGGCGGTCATGATCCTTATAGCAGCAGCAAGGCCTGCTGCGAATTGCTGGCGCAGTCTTATGCCGCCTCATTCTTTTCGGCTGAGCGCTATGCCGAGCATGGCCTTGCTCTGGCCACGGCGCGGGCCGGCAATGTGCTGGGCGGCGGTGATTTCGCTCCCGAGCGCCTGATTCCCGACGTGCTTAAAGCCTGGTCGGCAGACGAGCCGGTGACGCTGCGTTATCCACAGGCCGTTCGTCCGTGGCAGCACGCCCTGGAACCGTTGGCCGGATACCTATTATTGGCTGAGTGCCTTTATCAGCAGGGACCAGAGTTCGCCGGTGCCTGGAACTTCGGCCCGGGTGAAACCGACATGTGCAGCGTCGGCGAGGTCGTCCAGCTGTTGGCCGAGCGCTGGCCGCAAGCGCCCGGCCTGCGCATCGAGCCGAGCGACTTACATGAGGCCGGCCTGTTGCGCCTGGACAGCAGTCGCGCCCGGCAGCTGCTTGGCTGGCAGCCGCGCTGGTCGTTGCAACAATGCCTGGCCCAGACCCTGGATTGGCACTTGGCATGGCAGGACGGCGATGATATGCGTCAAGTCAGCCTCGGCCAACTGAACCTGTATCGAGGGGCGTTGTGAGCGAGTTTTCCTTGATGGCGTTGCCGCTGGCCGGTCTGTTCAGCGTTCAGCACAAACGCTTCGAAGATCAGCGCGGGCATTTCGCCCGGCTGTTCTGCGAAGGTAGCCTGAGCGCATTTGGCCAGCCATTTCATATCCGCCAGATCAACCATTCCTGCACTCGTGAGCGCGGTAGCGTGCGTGGGTTGCATTATCAGAACGCGGCGCAGCCGGAAGCCAAGTTGATCACCTGCCTGCGTGGCGAAGTCTGGGATGTAGCCGTGGATCTGCGTCCCGATTCCGAGACGTTTTTGCATTGGCATGCCGAGCACTTGAAGGCTGGCGATGGCCGCAGCCTGTTGATCCCGGCCGGGTTTGCCCATGGCTTCCAGACCCTGACCGAAGACGCCGAGCTGCTTTACTTGCACAGTGCCGACTACGCTCCCGAGCACGAGGGCGGCCTGTCGGTGAATGATCCGCGGCTGGCGATTGCTTGGCCGCTGCCTGTCAATAATCTGTCGAGCCGGGACAGCAACCATCCCTTGCTCGACGAGCGTTTCGCTGGAGTGCGTCTATGAACTGTCGAGGTTGCGGAACTGCCCTGGCTTTGCCTTTGATCGATCTTGGTACTTCGCCGCCATCCAACGCCTATGTGCGGGCCGACCAACTGGATCAGGCCGAGCAGTGGATGCCGCTCAAGGTCGCGGTGTGCCAGCAATGCTGGTTGGTGCAGACCGAGGACTACACCCGCGCGGACACATTGTTCGACGCTGAGTACGCCTATTTCAGTTCGTTCTCCAGCACCTGGCTGGCCCACGCCGAGCGCTACGTTGCCGAGATGGTGGAGCGCTTCGAATTGAGTGCAGACAGTCGCGTGGTGGAAATTGCCGCCAATGATGGCTACCTGTTGCAGTACGTGGCCAAGCGCGGTATTCCCTGCCTGGGCGTCGAGCCGACGCGCAGCACCGCCGAGGCGGCTCGTGCCAAAGGCCTGGTGATCCGCGAGTTGTTCTTTGGTCGCGAAACGGCCACGCAACTGATCGGCGAAGGCTGGGCAGCGGATTTGATGGCGGCCAACAACGTGTTGGCCCACGTGCCGGACATCAACGATTTCCTCGCCGGCTTCGCCACACTGCTCAAGCCAACCGGCGTCGCCACGTTCGAGTTTCCGCAACTGCTGACATTGATGGCCGGGCAGCAATTCGACACGCTGTACCACGAGCATTTTTCCTACTTGTCGCTGACCTCCGTGCAAACCCTGTGCGAGCGCAACGGGCTGGAAGTATTCGATGTCAGCCGGTTGTCGACCCATGGCGGTTCGTTGCGAGTCTTCGTCCAGCGTGCCGACGGAGTGCGGCGTTCGATCCAGTCCTCGGTGCAGCAACAATTGCAGGCCGAACAGGAGGCTGGCGTGAAGACCGCCGCGTACTACGCCACCCTGGCGCCGGCTGCCGAAGCGATCAAGCATGGCTTGCTGCGTTTCCTTTTGCAGGCCAAGGCCGACGGCAAGCGTGTGGTGGGCTACGGCGCAGCGGCCAAGGGCAATACATTGCTGAATTATGCGGGGGTCAGGCCCGACCTGCTGGCATGGGTAGCCGATGCCAATCCACACAAACAAGGTAAATACTTGCCGGGCAGTCGCATTCCCATAGTGGCGCCTGAGCGTATTGCCGCCGAGAAGCCTGATTACATTCTCGTCCTGCCTTGGAACCTGCTGAGCGAAGTCAGCCAGCAGTTGGAAGAGGTGCGTGGGTGGGGTGGCCGATTTGTAGTCGCCGTACCTGAGTTGACGCTCCTATGAAGGTGCTGGTGACGGGGGCAACCGGATTTGTGGGTCGACATCTCGTCGAAGCTCTGCTCGCGCGTGGTTGCCAGGTTCGGGCCGTTGCGCGTCGGATCGAGCCGGCCGAGGCGCTGCCCTGGTTCGACCGTGTTGAATTCGTCGCGGCCGATGTCCATTCCAAAGAGCTGGACGTCGCTGCATTGGTCAAGGGTGTCGATGCCTTGGCGCACCTGGCGTGGCCGGGATTGCCGAATTACCAGGCCCTCCTTCATTTCGAACATAACCTGATGGCCGATTATCAATTCATCAAACAGGTAGTCGTGGCGGGGGTGGGACAGGTGCTGGTCACGGGTACCTGTTTTGAATATGGCCTGCAGAGCGGGCCGCTTGACGAGAAGACTGCGCCACAACCGTCCAACCCTTACGGCTTGGCAAAAAATACCTTGCGCCTGTTTCTTGAACACCTGCAACGCGAGCATTCGTTTACGTTGCAGTGGGTACGCTTGTTCTATTTGCACGGCATCGGTCAGAACCCCAACAGCCTGCTCGCGGCGCTGGACCGGGCCATCGATGCCCAAGCGCCGGTATTCGATATGTCGGGTGGCGAGCAGTTGCGCGATTACCTGGCCATCGAAACAGCGAGTGCTTATATGGCGGGTCTGCTGTCGCTGCGCGAATTCAATGGTGTCGTCAATTGCTCAAGTGGCGAACCGGTGTCGGTTCGCGCACTGGTAGAAGCACGCCTGCGCGAGCGTGGCGCGGCCATTCGCCTGAACTTGGGCCATTATCCCTATCCGACCCACGAACCCATGGCGTTCTGGGGCGTGGCCGAACGTTTGCAAACCTTGTTGGGAGCCGAACATGACGCGTGAGCTGTACCGGGCCGCCGGCCTTCCGGTTCTGCAGAACCGTACCTTCGCCGATGAGCAGTCGGCCAGAGCCTCGGCGAGTGCCGACATGGTGTTGGTTCAGGACGACGTGAGCGGGTTGGTTTTCAACCAAGCGTTCGATGCGGACAAGCTCAGCTATGACAGCGACTACCAGAATGAACAGGCCCACTCCGGTCAGTTCCAGAAGCATCTCGCTGACGTGGAAGGCATCATCGCCAGGCATTTCAGCGGTCAGGACTTGATCGAGGTCGGTTGCGGCAAAGGCTATTTCCTGGAACTGCTCAAGGAACGTGGTTATGCGATCACGGGTATCGACCCTGCCTATGAGGGCGACAACGCCGACGTGATCAAGGCGCCGTTCACTCGCGATCTGGGCCTGTCGGCCGACGCGGTCGTGCTACGTCACGTGCTGGAGCATATTCAGGATCCGGTGGCTTTCCTTGCAGAAATCTCAGCGGCCAACCAGGGCGGACAGATTTACATTGAAGTGCCGTGCCTGGACTGGATCCTGGAGCATCGTGCCTGGTTCGACCTGTTCTATGAGCACGTGAACTATTTCCGCCTCGATGACCTGCGCCGGATGTTTGGCACGGTGCATGAGGCCGGGCACCTGTTCGGCGGTCAGTACCTGTACATCGTTGCCGATCTGGCCACGTTGCGCCTGGAGCCGGAGCAACCCGTTCCAGCCTTGCAAATGCCAGACGAATTCACCGCCAGCCTCAGTCGCGCCGTGCAGATCGTTCAGGCCGCGCCGCAACAAGGCTCGGCGATCTGGGGGGCATCCTCCAAAGGGGTGATCTACTCGCTATTCCTGCAACGAGCCGGTGTAGCGGTGGACTGCGTGGTGGATATCAACCCGGCCAAGCAGGGGCGATATCTGCCGCTGTCGGGCGCCCGGGTGTCTTCGCCGCAAGAAGCCATGAATGCATTGCCCGAAGGCGCCAACCTGTTCGTAATGAATTCCAATTACCTCGAAGAGATCAAGCGGATGACCGGTGGGCGCTACGTCTACCACGCCGTTGATAGCGCTTCGTTCCAATAACCGCGAGATTCGAAAAATGACTGACAACACTATCCATACAGCTTTCGAAGCCCAATGCCAGACCGAAATCGCCGGGCAAGGCCAAGATCAGAAACTCGTCGGCTTGGCCAAGGAGTTTTTCAACGAGTCGGCCCGCCACAAGTACAGCTACCATTTTTCATGGATGGGCCGGCCAATCATCCAACTGCCGCAGGACATGATGGCCATGCAGGAACTGATCTGGCAGATCAAGCCTGACCTGATCATCGAATGCGGTATCGCCCACGGCGGTTCGATCATCTATTACGCTTCGTTGCTGGAGTTGCAAGGCCACGGCGAAGTATTGGGCATCGACCTGGATATCCGCCCGCACAACCGTGAAGCCATCGAGAGCCATCCGATGAGCAAGCGCATCTCGATGATCGAGGGTTCGAGCATCGATCCGGCCATTGCCGAGCAGGTCCATGCAGCGGCCAAAGGCAAGAAAGTTATTCTGGTACTCGACTCCAACCACACCCATGACCATGTCCTCGAAGAACTGCGCCTGTACGCGCCGCTGGTTTCGGTGGGCAGCTACTGCGTGGTGATGGACACGGTGGTGGAAGACATGCCGGCGGACTTCTTCCCGGATCGCCCATGGGGCCCGGGCGACAACCCGAAAACCGCTGTGTGGAAATACCTCGAAGAAAACGACAGCTTCGAAATCGACCAGCAACTGCAGAACAAGCTGCTGATCACCGTTGCGCCGGATGGTTATCTGCGTCGGGTTCGTTAATCCATCCGTTTAAGTCATTGGCGTCTGGCAGGTTGTGGGGACTAGGAAATATGCAGGTTCGAAATATGCTTCAAAACAACGTGGCACCGCTGAGCGAGCGGTTCACCGTGGTAGTCATCTCCCACAACCGCAGCGCATTTCTGCGCCGCACATTGCATTACTACAGCAGCTATCCGTGTTCGGTACTGGTATTGGACTCGTCGGTGGAGCGCGATGATCGGATCGCCGAGGATTTTCCGTCGGTCGATTACCGCCACTTGCCCCAGTTCACCTACAAAGGGCTTCAGGAAAAATTGACCTACGGTGTCAACCAGGTCAAAACGCCTTATATGGTGTTCGCCGCCGACGACGATTTCCTGCTGCATGATGCCTTGACCGAATCGGTTGAGTTTCTCGAAGCCAACCCCGACTACGGCCTTTGCCACGGCTACGGCATCATGTATTTGTCCTGCGCAGCAGAAGTCTGCTACTTCCGCCGTGACCGCAAGGTGCATGAGGACTACGACAGCGAACTGGCCGAGGACCGTGTGATCCGTTTCATGGATCAATTCCTGCCGCCGTTCTACGCCGTGACCCGCACTGACTTGCTGCAACAGTGGTACGGCATGTTGCCGCCTGGCACCAGTTTCGAGTGGCAGGAGATCGGCCATACCTTTTACTTGCTGGCTTGTGCCAAGGCGCGGATCCTGCCGATTCCGTTCGCCGTGCGCGAACTCAACTACGGCGGTTCCGAACACAACACCAACGTCCTGACGGTGTTGAGTTACAAAGACGCCAAAAGCGTCGCCGAGCGTGAGCAGTTCGCCGAGTTCCTGGCATCGGTGCCGACCCAGCTCAGCGAGCAGGCTCCGGAACGCATCAAGCAGATTGCCCTGGACAGTTTTGCGGCCATGGCCGACTGCCTGCAGCAAGGGCGTTCGCTCAAGGGCACGCAGATTATCCGTTCGGCCTGGTTGGAGGCCGGTGGTGAGCCGGTTCGTTCGTTTGGCCCACAGCAATTTGTTGAAATGCCTTTCTACAATCAACGGGTCTTCGATCTTCTGACTCACTTTGAATTCCTGCTGCATGCCATGCCAGCCGGCCGCCTTCAGCTTCAACAATTGGAAGGCATTCTGCTGCGTCAGCATGAGCTGATGCGTGTGCAACCAAACGATAACGAGCGCACCCTACGCAGCCGTCTGTGGGAAGCCCAAGGCCTGTACGCGTTCAACCGCACCGTGATCAAGCGCCTAGCCGAGTCGTTGAAAAGCAGCGATGAGCCTGATGAGGCAGTGAAACTTCAGGCCTGGGCCGAGCGCCTGGACTCGGTGCCGGGTCAGCAAGAGCGCCGGTTACTGGAAAACATGCACTCCGGCCGTTTGTTGAATTGGCTTGAGGCGCGTAATCCAGATGCGCAGCAGCTCAAGTCCATCGCGGCGCACCTGGCCGAGCATCAAGGCGGCCCGCGGTTCGGCATCTTGTTGCTGGACCTGGACGCTGACATGTTCAAGCTGCAGGCGACCTTCGACAGCCTGGTCAACGGTCATAGCAAGGCGTTCAACGTGGTGGTTTTCACCACCGGCGACCTGCCGGCGACCACCACCGTGCGCGACACCGTGCACTTCGTCAAAGTCAGCACTGGCAATTATGTCGAGCGCATCAACCAGATCATCGGGCAGTCCTCCGCCGACTGGATGGTACTGGCCGAGGCTGGCGACCAGTTCACCGAAAGCGGTCTGCTGCGCGCCAGTCTTGAACTGATCGGCGCCGATGGCGTGCGTGCCGTGGCCATGGACGAAATCCAGCGTAAGGCCGACGGCAGCCTGGTCGATGTGTTCCGTCCTGGCGTCAATCTTGACTTCCTGCAATCGGTGCCTTCGCTGATGGCGCGGCATTGGCTGATTCGTCGTGACGTGCTGGTACAGGCACGCGGTTTTACGCCTGAATACACCCAGGCGTTGGAGTTGGACGTGTTGTTGCGTCTGATCGAAGAGGCGGGGCTTGCCGGCCTGGCGCATCTGTCCGAGCCGTTGCTGATCTGCAATGCCCCGGCGCAAGAGGAAAATGCCCAGGAGCGTCAAGTACTGACGCGCCACTTGGCGGCCCGGGGTTATCGCGCCCAGGTCACCTCGGCGCAACCGCTGACCTATCAAATCGACTACCAGCATGCCGAGCGGCCGTTGGTATCGATCATTCTCGAAAGCCGGGACAACTTCGAACAGATTCAACAGGCGCTGGTCAGCGTGCTGCAGCGCACCCGTTATCATCGCCATGAAATCCTGATCGCAGATAATCATAGCCAGTCCGAAGCAATGGCCCAGTGGCTCGACAGCCTGGAAGGCAAAGGCGATCGGATCCGTATCCTGCGCAGCGATCGGCGCTTGAGTGCGTCGGCTCTGTACAATTGGGCGGGCGCCCAGGCCAAGGGTGAATACCTGGTGCTGTTGTCGGCCGAGGTGCAAGTGATCAACGCCAACTGGCTCGACAGCTTGCTCAACCAGGCCCAGCGACCGGAAGTGGGGATCGTCGGCAGCAAACAGATGGATGTTCGCGGCATCACCACTCAGGCTGGCCTGGTGCTCAAGCCCGATGGCCAGGTGGCCTCGGTGTTCGTTGGCGAACGCAAGGACGCCAAGGGTTATCTCAATGGCCATCAGGCGGAACAGAACTACTCTGCGGTGTCCGGCGTTTGCCTGATGATTCGTAAGGATTTGTTCGAAGCCGTAGGCGGCCTGGACGAAGAACATTTCGCCGAGGCCTTTGCCGACGTCGACCTTTGTCTGAAAGTAGCTGACGCAGGCTATCTCACGGTCTGGACACCCCAGGCGCAGATGCTGCACGCCGGTACGGTCCCCGATGCGCCGGAGGCACTCGATGCCCTATGCAAAAAGTGGCAGGCGCGTTTCGAACACGACGCGGTCCGTAACCCGAACCTGGCCTTGACGGACAAAGGTTTTGCGCTGGGTACCGCCACGGCTGTCGACTGGGCGCGGTTGCTGGCATAGCCCGATGCCTCCTTCCATTGTCGTATAAGCCCTCGCAAAAAGGGCTTATTCGGCAATTTAGCGTGACCTGCGAGTCATAACGCGCATCTTCACTGTATTGTATTGACCGGGAAGATGGCGCCTGGCCCTTATCAGGACCGGTGATAGCCCTTTACACTTCCCGTTTGTCGGCGCCCCTCGATTCCTTGCGAGCGGTGGTATTGGGCTGTTTTTGATTGGGAAGCCGTAATGATTGGCATAAAAAGCATTGCGAGCTACGTTCCTGTAGCCGGCGTGGACAATTACGCACAAGGTGCAAAATTTGAAAAGGATGAAGAGTTCATCCTCGGCAAGATCGGTTCCGCCTTCTTGCCACGCAAGGATGACGGCCAGGAAACCTCGGATCTGTGCGTCGAAGCGGCCAATGCGCTGTTTGCCAATAATCCCGATCTGAAGCGCGAATCCATTGACGTGCTGATCGTCGTCACCCAGAACGGCGATGAAGAAGGGTTGCCCCACACGGCGGCTATCGTTCAGGACAAGCTCGGCCTGCCCACCAGCGTAGCGGCGTTCGATATATCCCTGGGTTGCTCGGGTTATGTCTATGGCATCTACGCCATCAAGGGCTTCATGGAAGCCGCTGGCCTGAAGAATGGCCTGTTGGTAACCGCCGACCCATACTCGAAAATCGTCGACCCGGAAGATCGCAACACCACGATGCTGTTCGGTGATGCCGCCACGGCGACGTGGATGGGCGAGGATGCGCCGTGGCAACTGGGCAAGGCAAAGTTCGGCACCGACGGCTCCGGTGCGCCGCACCTGAAGGTCAGCGACGGCGTATTCTTCATGAACGGTCGCCAGGTGTTCAACTTCGCGTTGCTCAAGGTGCCGGCACATTTGCATGAGTTGCTCGCCGATTCCGATCTGCAACCCAGTGACATCGATGCGTTCTGCATTCATCAAGGCAGCGCCGCAATCGTCGATGCCGTGGCGCGGCGTTTCGAAGGCGAGCCGGAGAAGTTCATCAAGGACATGGTCGAGACCGGCAACACCGTGTCGTCGAGTATTCCGCTCTTGCTGGAGAAGCACGTGCTCGATTCCGACTGGAAGCGAGTGGCGTTGAGTGGCTTTGGCGTGGGCTTGTCATGGGGCTCGGCGATCATCTATCGCCCTTGAGCGCCTAAAACCCAGGCACAAAAATAGCGTCCAAGGTGTAACCTTGAACGCTATTTTTTTGCCTGGTGCAAAAGCGAGACGCCATGAGCGAGTATTTTGAGCGCAATCTACAGGTGATCCAGCGGCGTTGGCCTGCACTGGCCGAGCGCTTGCTGCTGGAAGACGTGGGTAGATTGCAAGCTGATCTGGTGGAGGGCATTGGTTCGACCCTGAGTATCAATGGAATCCAACTGACCAGCCGACATGACCGTCTTGCCGAGGCGGAGCTGCAGGCCGCCAGTCTGCCTTTGGACGCTTGCGTCGTGCACGTCTACGGAACCGGGCTGGGCGACCTGCAAAACCGTTTGCTGGAACGGGCAGGGCTCGAGCGGTTGTATGTCCATGTGCTCAATGGCGCGGTGTTTGCCTTGGTATTGCAGGTGCTGGATCAGATGCCATGGCTTGCCGATCCCAGGGTGGTATTGCTCTACGCGGGAGATCTGACGGAAATCCAGCTGCCATTCTTCGCACTCCCCGCCGAGCTGGTACTGGCCGATGATTACAGTGCCAAGATTCGCGATCGGTTGATCAGTGAAGTTCATCTGGACTTCACCAACCGAACGTTCGACCCCAAGGCTCCCGAGGTCGTCGAGCGGCTGCAATCGACGTTCAATCTTGTACAGGGCGACCGCGATGTTGCCGAGCTGTTCGGCGCATTCCAGGGGCGTGAGGTATTCGTCGTTGCCACCGGCCCGAGCCTTGAGCACCATTTCGACAGGCTGCGCCGCGTGAGCGAGCGAGCTGAGCGACCGTTGTTGATTTGTGTCGATACGGCTTACCGACCGTTGATCAATCACGGCATCCGTCCTGATGTCGTGGTCAGCATCGACCAGCGTATCTCGGGGCGTCATCTTCCGCCTGAGCAAACCGAAGGCATTGCCCTTGTTTATCTGCCCATGGCCGACCCCTTAGTGATTCAGGCATGGCGGGGGCCGCGCTACGCCGGTTATTCCTCCAGTCCCGTCTACCGCCAGATGCGTGAGCGACTCTGCCGGGCCGAACTTCATGTGGGCGGGAGCGTGATTCATCCAGCGGTCGATTTAGCGGTGCAAATGGGCGCTGCGCAAATCACGCTGTTTGGTGCCGATTTTGCCTTCCCCCATGACAAGACTCACGCAGGATGGGGCGATGGCGATTTGGGGCCGCAGTTGGGGGCGTCAAGGCATTGGGTGCTCGATGGGCATGGACGGCGCGTCAAGACCCAGCTCAACTTTCGCAGCTACCTCTGTGAACTGGAGCGTTTCATTGCCAGGCACCCCAACGTACGCTTCTTCAACAGCAGTCGGGACGGGGCGATGATCGTCGGCACCGATTTCCATCCGGAGTACGTGCAATGACCACGCTTGATGAGGCACTCATTGATGCCCGCGCATGCGCGCGCCTGTTTCGACTAGGGCGGGATGTTGAGGCGGGGTTGGCGATGGTCACGCTGATCGAGTCGGCGCAGCCCCTGGTCGAACGGATGCCAGGCGATGTCCTCTCGTCGTGGAACGCGCTGCTTGCCCTGATGCTCGATGATCAACAGGCGCAGAATTGGGTTTCGCTGGCCGATTATCTTGAGTACGAGTGGGTCCAGCTGCTGACCGCTGGTCACTCCATCTAGCTACTTTTCGCAGCTTTCCCGCTGTCATGCGCTTCCAGCGACGTCAGCGGCGTTTCCCTGACGCCATTTTTTCACCCTTGAATCGCAGCCAAGTCCTTGATTTACGAGGGGTGGCACCCTGATGGCAAAATTTTTGAAAAATCTGCTAAAGCAAGTTCCGAATACGACGATAACTATTACGAAGGTTCTCTAGGCCACACCCGGCGGTTGCCAGGGCCGGAAGCCGCAGTACCCAACCAACGAGGAATTCGTCATGGCTTTAACAGTAAACACCAACGTCACATCGTTGAACGTTCAGAAGAACCTGAACAAGGCTTCCGATGCTCTGTCCACTTCGATGACCCGCCTGTCGTCCGGCCTGAAAATCAACAGTGCCAAAGACGACGCCGCCGGCCTGCAGATCTCCACTCGTATGACTTCGCAAATCCGCGGTCAGACTGTTGCGATCAAGAACGCCAACGACGGTATCTCCATCGCTCAGACCGCTGAAGGCGCTCTGCAGGAATCCACCAACATTCTGCAGCGTATGCGTGAACTGGCCGTACAGGCACGAAACGACAACAACGGTACAGCTGACCGTGATGCTCTGAACAAAGAATTTGCTCAGATGTCGGACGAGCTGACTCGTATCGCTGATTCGACCAACCTCAACGGCAAGAACCTGATCGACGGTTCCGCTGGCACCATGACCTTCCAGGTCGGTTCCAACACTGGTGCTACCAACCAGATCACTCTGACCCTGAGCGACAGCTTCGACGCTGCTACCCTGAGCGTTGACTCTGGTGCCATCGCGATCAGTGCTGCAGACAGCGCCGAAGCCGAAACCAACACCTCTGCTGCAATCGACGCGATCGACGCTGCTTTGGCGACCATCAACGCCAGCCGTGCGGACCTCGGTGCTGCCCAGAACCGTCTGACCAGCACCATCTCCAACCTGCAGAACATCAACGAAAACGCCGCTGCTGCACTGGGTCGCGTACAAGACACCGACTTCGCTGCTGAAACTGCCCAGCTGACCAAGCAGCAGACTCTGCAACAAGCTTCCACTTCGGTTCTGGCCCAGGCTAACCAACTGCCGTCCGCTGTACTGAAGCTGCTTCAGTAATAGTCGGATGAGTTTTAGCGGGGGAGTGCGCTTGCGTACTCTCTCGCTTTTTCCGTTCAAGAGGTGATGGACATGGATATGAGCGTGAAGCTGAACTTGTCTTATCCGGCGGCGAAACCGGCGCCTAGTGTGGCCGATAAGCCGGTGGAGAAGCCTCGGGCCGAGATGGCTGTGGTAGCTCCGGTCAAAGAAGTCCCTAAGGATGCTGCTGCCGAGCAGGACAAACTCAAGAAAGCCGTTCAGGAAATCGAGAAGTTCGTTCAGTCGGTCAAGCGTAACCTGGAGTTCTCTATCGATGAGCCTTCAGGCAAAGTAGTGGTCAAAGTGATCGCCAGTGGTTCCGGTGAAGTGATTCGCCAGATCCCGAACGAAGAAGTTCTGAAACTGGCCAACAGTTTGAATGATGCAAACAGCTTGTTGTTCAGCGCTGAAGCCTGACAACCGGCACGAATTCTGTTGTTATGTTCTTTTGGACGTTGTAAAGGTCAAAAGGCCGGCGACACACTGAAGGGAGTCCCACATGGCAAGTCCAATTCTACCTGGCTTGGGTTTAGGCTCTGGCCTTGATACCACTGCTATCGTCAAGGCACTGGTTGATTCTGACAAAGCGGCCAAGCAAGGTCAGATTGATCGTGCCACCAAGATCAATACGGCCAATATTTCGGGGATCGGCACCCTGAAGTCGCTGTTGGCTACCTTCCAATCCACGCTGAAAAGCCTGGGCAGCACGACTACGCCTCAATTTACCGGGGTTTCCGCGACTTCGGCCAACACCAGCGCGTTGACGGTGACAGCCGGCAACTCGGCGGTTAGCGGCACTTACACGGTAAACGTTACTCAGTTGGCAACCTCGTCGAAAGTTGCGACGGCTGCTTTCGCCGGTGGTGCTTCCAGTGCTGTGGAGACCGGTACGCTGACCATCAGTCAAGGAGACACGGATTACACCCTTGATATACCTGCTGATTCGACGCTGCAGTCGGTTCGGGACGCCATCAACAGTAAGTACTCGTCCAGCGGTCTGACCGCCAACATCGTGACCGACAGCTTTGGTTCACGCCTGGTGGTCGGCTCGACTAAAACCGGTGCGGGTAACGATATCTCCCTCAGCGGCATTGCCAGCCTCGCAGCTGATGGCTCCGTAGCCATGGCCTCATCACCCACCGCGACTTCTTCGGGGTCGCTGGGGTTTGCCAAGGACGCTATTTTCACTGTTGACGGCTTGGCAATGACCAGCCCGACCAACAAGCTGGATAACGTGGTCTCGGGCTTGAGCATGACGTTACTCGTCGAGGACACTGGCCCGACAGTCGTTACCGTCGCTACCAACGCCGACGGCCTTAAAGCTTCGATCCAGAAGTTCGTCGACGCTTATAATGCTGTTGCTAAGGCCGTGACGTCCCTGACCAAGCCGACCACAGATGCTGAGGGTAACTCGGTTCCAGCGGCCTTGACCGGTGACTCGTTGCCTCGCTCGCTTTTGGCGGCCATTCGCGCGCCTTTGTCTGAGACCGGGGCAGGTGACAAGCTGACGGTTCTTTCTCAGTTGGGAATCACCACCAATCAGACGACCGGGGCTCTGGATTTCGACAGTGGGAAATTCACCTCTGCGTTGAATGACAAACAGTTGGGTGGGGAGATCCAGACACTGTTTGTAGGTGAGAATGGCCTGCTTGAGCGCATGGATAACGCCATCAAGCCGTACACTGAAGGCAAAACGGGTGTGGGCGGTATCGGGGGCTCAGAGGCTATCCTGACTACTCGCTCCAAGAACCTCGACATCATCAAGACGAAGCTGTTCGAAGATCAGCAGGCTCTTGATCGCCGAATCGAAACCCTCACCGCCGTACTGACCAAAAAGTACAACGACATGGATACCCTCGTCGGCAAGCTGAAAGCCACTGCCAGTAACATCACCTCGATGTTTGAAGCGATGACGGCACAACAGAAGAACAGCTGATTTTCGACCGATACAAAAAGCCCGGCAGCGTTTTGACAACGCTCCGGGCTTTCGGCTTTTCGGTCTAAAGTTTTTTGACACAGCGTCGATACGCTGTTTATACGAACCGAAGTTTTTGATGAGGTAGAACATGAATCCGATGTTAGCCCTTCGCCAATACCAGAAGATTGGCGCCCAGGCGCAAACCTCCGAAGCAAGTCCCCATCGTCTCGTGCAGATGCTCATGGAAGGTGGGTTGGACCGTATCGCCCAGGCCAAGGGCGCTATGGAGCGCAAGGACATAGCCAACAAAGGCGTACTGATCAGTAAGGCCATCGGTATCGTGGGTGGCCTGCGTGAAGGCTTGGATCTGGAAAACCAGGCCGAGTCGGTAGCCGAGTTGGATGCTCTTTACACCTACATGATGAAACGTCTCGCCGAAGCCAACGCCAAGACCGATCCGAAGATCCTCGACGAAGTTGCTGATCTACTGCGCACGGTCAAGGAAGGCTGGGACGGTATCGCGCCACCTGGCCCGCAATTCTGAGGAATAAGCTCATGAGTCTTGTCTTGCAGCGCATAGAACAAACCCGAGATGCCCTGGTTGATGCCCTGGCTGAGCGCAATTGGGAGGCCATCGGTCAATTGGATCTGGCGTGCCGTTCCTGCATGGAAGACGTCATGGGCGAGTCCGAGGTGGACGAGGCGGCGTTGCGTAACAACCTGGAAGAGTTGCTTGGCGTGTATCGGCAGTTGCTGGATGCCGCGACGGGGGAACGTCAGGCGATCGTGAACGAAATGTCACAGATTAACCAGGCACAGAACGCGGCGAAGGTTTATCACCTGTTCGGATGATTTAATTTTCATTTAATCCGAACAAAGTGCGCCATAAATTTGACTGTGCACGATTTTTTGACTTAACTAGTGGCTGTTTACAGATTTCAGGCGTCTACAGGCATGACAAGTCTGCAAGCGTCTAGCTTGCCCCCAAATTCGGGCACTGAGTTGACTAGGGAAGTTGCTATTGCATGTGGCGTGAAACCAAAATTCTCCTGATCGATGACGATAGCGTCCGCCGCCGCGACCTGGCGGTGATCCTTAATTTTCTCGGCGAAGAAAATTTACCCTGCGGCAGCCATGACTGGCAGCAGGCTGTCGGCTCATTGTCGTCCAGCCGTGAAGTCATTTGCGTCCTTATCGGGACCGTAAATGCCCCCGCATCGCTTTTGGGCTTGCTAAAGACACTCTCAACCTGGGATGAGTTCCTTCCCGTTTTGCTGATGGGCGAAAATTCTTCCCTAGACCTGCCGGAAGACCAGCGCCGCCGGGTACTTTCCACCTTGGAAATGCCGCCCAGCTACAGCAAATTGCTTGATTCGCTGCACCGTGCCCAGGTTTATCGCGAAATGTATGACCAGGCCCGTGAACGCGGCCGGCATCGTGAACCCAATCTTTTCCGCAGCCTTGTCGGCACCAGCCGTGCGATCCAGCACGTGCGCCAGATGATGCAGCAGGTGGCCGACACCGACGCCAGCGTGCTGATCCTGGGTGAGTCCGGCACCGGCAAGGAAGTGGTTGCGCGCAACCTGCATTACCATTCCAAGCGCCGCGAAGCGCCGTTCGTTCCAGTCAACTGCGGGGCGATCCCAGCCGAGTTGCTGGAAAGCGAATTGTTCGGCCACGAGAAGGGCGCCTTCACCGGCGCAATTACCAGTCGCGCCGGGCGTTTCGAATTGGCTAACGGCGGAACGCTGTTCCTCGATGAAATCGGCGACATGCCGCTGCCGATGCAGGTCAAGCTGCTGCGCGTGCTGCAAGAGCGCACCTTTGAACGCGTGGGCAGCAACAAGACCCAGAGCGTCGACGTGCGGATCATCGCCGCGACTCACAAGAATCTGGAAAGCATGATCGAGGTCGGCAGTTTCCGCGAGGATCTCTATTACCGCCTCAACGTATTCCCGATCGAAATGGCGCCGCTGCGTGAGCGGGTCGAAGACATCCCGCTGCTGATGAACGAATTGATCTCGCGCATGGAGCATGAGAAGCGCGGTTCGATCCGCTTCAACTCCGCGGCGATCATGTCCCTCTGCCGCCATGGCTGGCCGGGCAACGTCCGCGAGTTGGCCAACCTGGTGGAGCGCATGGCGATCATGCACCCCTACGGCGTGATCGGCGTGGCCGAGTTGCCGAAGAAGTTCCGCTACGTCGACGACGAAGACGAGCAGATGGTCGACAGCTTGCGCAGCGACTTGGAAGAGCGCGTAGCGATCAATGGCCATACGCCGGACTTCACCAGTAACGCGATGCTGCCGCCGGAAGGCCTGGATCTGAAGGATTATCTGGGAGGCCTGGAGCAGGGCCTCATCCAGCAGGCGCTCGACGATGCCAACGGCATCGTCGCCCGCGCGGCGGAACGCCTGCGCATCCGTCGCACGACTCTGGTGGAAAAGATGCGCAAGTACGGCATGAGCCGTCGCGAAGGAGATGAACAGGCGGATGATTGACGCCTGTTTTACAACCGCCTGATTTCTGGGCGGTTTTTTTTCGGCACGGGTATTGCTACTGCCCTCGCAACGTTCCGTTTAACTGACGGTCAGCCAAGCGAGAGAGCACGATGACCCAAGCCGCCCTGATGTCTCCTGTCCCTGAGCCGGGACTCATGCCGTCCGCCGAGCAGGCTAGCCGGCTTGGACTTGAGCAGGCGTTTTCGCTGTTTAACCAGGTCTCCAGCCAGTTATCCGACTCCTACAGCCTGCTCGAAGCCCGGGTCACCGAGCTCAAGGGTGAGCTGGCGGTGGTCAGCGCTCAGCGCATGCAGGAGTTGGCGGAAAAAGAACGCCTGGCCAATCGGCTGCAAAACCTCCTCGACCTCTTGCCTGGCGGCGTCATTGTCATTGATGAGCACGGTTTCGTGCGCGAAGCCAACCCGGCAGCGTGCGAGCTGCTCGGCCTGCCATTGGAGGGCGAGCTGTGGCGGCATGTGATTGCCCGCTGCTTCGCTCCTCGCGAAGATGACGGCCATGAGATTTCCCTCAAGGACGGTCGACGCCTTTCTATCTCGACCCGTTCGCTTGACGCCGAGCCCGGGCAGTTGGTGCTGCTCAACGACCTGACTGAAACCCGTCACCTGCAAGATCAGCTGGCTCGCCACGAGCGGCTGTCTTCCCTTGGGCGGATGGTGGCGTCGCTGGCCCATCAGATCCGTACGCCGCTGTCCGCCGCGTTGCTCTACGCCAGTCATTTGACTGAACAGCAACTGCCGATGGATACCCAGCAGCGCTTCGCCGGCCGCCTGAAGGAACGCTTGCATGAGCTGGAGCACCAGGTCCGCGACATGCTGGTGTTTGCCCGCGGCGAATTGCCGTTGACCGACCGCGTGACGCCCAAGGCGTTGCTGCAATCCTTGCAGGCCGCAGCGTCGACCCACGTACAGGGTTTGCCGATCCGCTGGCAGTGTGACAGCCGCGCGGGCGAAGTCCTGTGCAACCGCGACACGCTGGTGGGCGCGGTATTGAACCTGATTGAAAACGCGATCCAGGCGGGCGACGGCGACGTTCGCCTGAAAGTCCACCTATACACCCGTGGCAGCACGTTGCGCCTGTGTGTCAGCGACAACGGCAGCGGCATCGATCCAGCCGTGTTGACCCGCCTGGGTGAGCCTTTTTTCACCACCAAGACCACCGGGACGGGCCTCGGTCTGACCGTGGTCAAGGCCGTGGCGCGGGCCCATCAGGGTGAATTGCAGTTGCGCTCGCGGCCGGGGCGCGGCACGTGTGCGCTGGTCCTCCTGCCGCTGTTTTCCAGTGTGCCAAGGGTGGAGTGAAGGCAATGGCAATCAAGGTTTTGCTGGTGGAGGACGATCGTGCCCTGCGCGAGGCGCTCGCCGATACACTGCTGTTGGCCGGGCATGATCATGCCGTCGTCGGTTCGGCGGAGGAGGCGTTGTTGGCGGTCGCCCGTGAGCCGTTCAGCCTGGTGGTCAGCGACGTCAATATGCCGGGCATGGACGGCCATCAGTTGCTCGGTTTACTGCGGGCGCGCCAGCCTCAATTGCCAGTCCTGTTGATGACGGCCCACGGTGCGGTCGAACGAGCAGTGGATGCCATGCGCCAGGGGGCGGCGGACTATCTGGTCAAGCCGTTCGAGCCCAAGGCGCTGCTTGACCTGGTGGCGCGCCATGCCCTGGGAAGCCTTGCCGTTGAAGGTGAAGGCCCGGTGGCGATCGAGCCGGCCAGTGCGCAGCTGCTGGAATTGGCCGCGCGGGTGGCACGCAGCGATTCAACCGTATTGATTTCCGGTGAGTCCGGTACGGGCAAGGAAGTCTTGGCCCGTTATATTCACCAGCAGTCCCGTCGCGCCAGCGAGCCGTTCATTGCCATCAACTGCGCGGCGATTCCCGACAACATGCTCGAAGCAACATTGTTCGGCCACGAAAAGGGTTCGTTCACCGGCGCCATCGCGGCCCAGGCTGGCAAGTTCGAACAGGCCGATGGCGGCACCATCCTGCTGGATGAAATCTCTGAGATGCCCCTGGGCCTGCAGGCAAAATTGCTGCGGGTGTTGCAGGAGCGAGAAGTGGAGCGGGTCGGCGCGCGCAAGCCCATCAGCCTGGACATCCGGGTGGTCGCGACGACCAACCGCGACCTGGCGGGCGAAGTGGCGGCGGGGCGTTTCCGGGAAGACCTTTATTACCGGCTGTCGGTTTTTCCGTTGGCCTGGCGTCCGTTACGCGAGCGCACCGCCGATATCCTGCCGCTGGCCGAGCGTCTGCTGGCCAAGCACGTCAATAAAATGAAGCACGCAACGGCGCGCCTGTCCGCCGAGGCACAGGCTTGCCTGATCGGGTATCCCTGGCCCGGTAACGTCCGGGAACTGGATAACGCGATCCAGCGGGCGCTGATCCTGCAGCAGGGCGGCTTGATCCAGCCCGAGGATTTCTGCCTGGCCGGTCCGGTGGCTTGTGCGCCTTTGCCGGTACCGCCGCTGGCGCCGGTAGTGCCTCCGGTCGAGGTAGCCGAATCAGCCGGTGCGTTGGAGGACGATCTGCGTCGTCGCGAATTCCAGATGATCATCGACACCCTGCGCGCCGAGCGCGGCCGTCGCAAGGAAGCGGCCGAACGCCTCGGCATCAGTCCCCGAACCCTGCGCTACAAGTTGGCGCAAATGCGTGATGCCGGGATGGATGTGGAGGCTTACCTTTTCGCCAGTTGAATCATTGATCCAAGCAGTTGCACCTCTAAATCTGTGGGAGCGAGCCCTGCTCGCGAAGGCGGTGATTCAGGCGATGTAGATGTTGACTGACAGACCGCTATCGCGAGCAGGCTCGCTCGCACATGAGTCCGGATGAGCTCGCGCATGCATTTGTTTTTTACGGCCATCGAGCTGGCACCCTTGTTGCTAACACCTACGTACCCGCTGAGTAAGTGTCAAAAAAATGCGGGCCGCCAGAGAGAATAGACCATGAGCCAAGGTATTGAATTTAATCGATTGATGTTGGACATGCGGTCCATGCAAATGGACGCCATGGCCCAGCCGAAATCGGTAGCGGTCCCCCAGGTGGGTGGCAGCAGCTTTTCCGACATGCTCGGTCAGGCCGTCAATAAAGTGAACGATACCCAGCAGGCTTCGAACCAGTTGGCCAGTGCTTTCGAGATTGGTAAAAGTGGCGTCGACCTGACGGATGTAATGATCTCTTCGCAGAAAGCCAGTGTCTCGTTTCAGGCGTTGACCCAGGTACGTAACAAACTGGTTCAAGCCTACCAAGACATCATGCAGATGCCGGTCTAAGGAAACTATTGAGTCATGGCAGAAGCAGCCGTTGATAACGTTCCAGCCAAGGCCACTCCGGTAGACGGCAAACCGCCGTTGTTCGGTCTGTCTTTCCTGGAAAACCTCTCCGAGATGACCATGCTGCGTCAGGTTGGCCTGTTGGTCGGCCTGGCTGCCAGCGTGGCGATTGGTTTCGCCGTCGTGTTGTGGTCCCAGCAGCCAGACTACCGTCCGTTGTACGGTAGCCTGGAAGGCATGGACGCCAAGCAGGTCATGGAAACCCTGGCTTCTGCCGACATTCCCTACACCGTTGAACCCAATTCTGGCGCCTTGCTGGTCAAGGCCGACGACGTGGCGCGCGCGCGCCTCAAGCTCGCTGCCGCTGGCGTGACACCGACCGATGGCAACATCGGTTTCGAGATTCTGGACAAGGACCAGGGCCTGGGCACCAGCCAGTTCATGGAAGCGACTCGTTATCGTCGCGGCCTGGAAGGCGAACTGGCGCGCACCATCTCCAGCCTCAACAACGTCAAGGCTGCCCGTGTGCACTTGGCGATCCCGAAAAGCTCGGTGTTCGTGCGCGATGAGCGCAAGCCGAGTGCTTCGGTACTGGTTGAACTGTATTCCGGCCGCTCCCTGGAGCCAGGCCAAGTCGTTGCCATCATCAACCTGGTGGCGACCAGCGTTCCCGAACTGAGCAAGTCGCAAATCACCGTGGTCGACCAGAAGGGCAACCTGCTGTCCGACCAGGCGGAAAACTCCGAACTGACCATGGCCGGCAAGCAATACGATTACAGCCGCCGCATGGAAGGCATGTTCACCCAGCGGGTGCATAACATCCTGCAACCTATCCTGGGCAATGGCCGCTACAAGGCCGAAGTCTCGGCGGACGTGGATTTCAGTGCGGTCGAATCGACCTCCGAGCAATTCAACCCGGATCAACCCGCGTTGCGCAGCGAGCAGTCGGTGAACGAACAGCGTACCGCCAGCAATGGACCGCAAGGCGTGCCGGGTGCCCTGAGCAACCAGCCGCCGTCGCCGGCCAGCGCGCCGCAAACCACCGGTGGCGCCACCGCCGCCGCGGGCATGGTGCAGCCCGGCCAGCCGCTGATCGATGCCAACGGCCAACAGATCATGGACCCGGCCACCGGCCAGCCGATGCTTGCGCCGTACCCGGCCGACAAGCGTCAACAATCCACCAAGAACTTCGAGCTCGACCGTTCCATCAGCCACACCAAGCAGCAGCAGGGCCGTTTGAATCGCCTGTCGGTCGCCGTCGTCGTGGACGATCAGGTCAAGATCAACCCGGCCAACGGCGAAACCAGCCGCGCGCCGTGGAGCGCCGACGAATTGGCGCGCTTCACTCGCCTGGTGCAGGACGCCGTTGGTTTCGACGCCAGCCGTGGCGACAGCGTCAGCGTGATCAACGTGCCGTTCTCCCTGGAGCGCGGTGAAGAAATCGCCGACATTCCGTTTTATTCGCAACCCTGGTTCTGGGATGTGGTCAAGCAAGTATTGGGTGTGTTGTTCATCCTGATACTGGTATTCGGCGTGTTGCGCCCGGTGCTGAACAACATCACCGGTGGCGGCAAGAACAAGCAGTTGGCAGGCTTGGGCGATGTAGAGCTGGGAGGCATGGGCGGCCTGGATGGCGAATTGGCCAACGATCGCGTCAGCCTCGGCGGGCCGCAGAGCATCCTGCTGCCAAGCCCGAGCGAAGGCTACGACGCTCAGTTGAACGCCATCAAGAGTCTGGTGGCAGAAGATCCGGGTCGTGTGGCCCAGGTCGTGAAAGAGTGGATTAACGCAGATGAGTGATAATCGAGCCGCTGTTGCCAAATTGTCCCGGGTCGACAAAGCCGCGATCCTGCTGCTGTCCCTGGGTTCGACCGACGCCGCCCAAGTGCTGCGTCACATGGGGCCCAAAGAGGTCCAGCGCGTTGGCGTGGCCATGGCCCAGATGGGCAATGTCCATCGCGAGCAGGTCGAGCAGGTCATGAGCGAGTTCGTCGACATCGTCGGCGACCAGACCAGCCTGGGCGTCGGTTCCGACGACTACGTGCGCAAGATGCTCACCCAGGCCCTGGGCGAGGACAAGGCCAACGGCCTGATCGACCGGATCCTGCTGGGTGGCAACACCAGCGGCCTGGACAGCCTCAAGTGGATGGAGCCGCGCGCGGTTGCCGACGTGATCCGTTACGAACACCCCCAGATCCAGGCGATCGTGGTGGCGTACCTCGACCCGGACCAGGCCGGTGAAGTGCTGGGCAACTTCGACCATAAGGTTCGCCTCGATATCATCCTGCGTGTGTCGTCGTTGAACACCGTGCAGCCGGCGGCCCTGAAAGAACTGAACCAGATTCTCGAGAAGCAGTTCTCGGGCAACTCCAATGCCTCGCGCACCACCTTGGGCGGTATCAAACGCGCGGCGGACATCATGAACTTCCTCGACAGTTCGATCGAAGGTCAACTGATGGACTCGATTCGCGAAGTCGACGAAGACCTGTCCGGTCAGATCGAAGACCTCATGTTCGTGTTCAACAACCTGGCCGATGTCGACGATCGTGGTATCCAGGCTCTGTTGCGCGAAGTGTCCTCCGACGTTCTGGTCCTGGCCCTCAAGGGTTCGGACGAAGGCGTCAAGGAGAAGATCTTCAAGAACATGTCCAAACGAGCGGCCGAATTGTTGCGCGACGACCTCGAGGCCAAGGGCCCGGTGCGCGTCAGCGACGTGGAAACCGCACAGAAGGAAATCCTCACCATCGCCCGCCGTATGGCCGAAGCCGGAGAAATCGTGCTCGGTGGCAAGGGCGGCGAAGAGATGATCTAAGGTCGTTATGTCTGCCAAGAGTGATGATGCACCCAGCGACCTGATCCGCGCCCGGGACGTCGGAGGTTTCGACGTCTGGTCGCTGCCCAGTTTCGACCCCTTCGTGCCCGAGCCCGAGCCGGAGCCGGTGGAAGAACTGCCGGAGATGGAGGAGGTGCCGCTGGAGGAAGTCCAGCCACTGACCCTCGAAGAAGTCGAGAGCATTCGTCAGGAGGCTTACAACGAAGGCTTCGCCATTGGCGAGAAAGAAGGTTTCCACAGCACGACGATCAAGGTTCGCCAGGAAGCCGACGTGGCGCTGACGGCGAAGCTACGTGCGTTGGAATCACTGATGCTCAATCTGTTCGAGCCCATCGCCGAGCAGGACACCCAGATCGAAAAGTCATTGGTCGGGCTGGTGCAGCACATCACCCGCCAAGTGATCCAGCGCGAGCTGGCGATCGATTCGAGCCAGATCGAACACGTCATGCGCGAAGCCCTCAAGCTGCTGCCGCTGGGCGTGGGCAACGTGCGGCTGTACATCAATCCTCAGGACTTCGAACTGGTGAAGGCCCTGCGCGAGCGCCACGAGGAAACCTGGCGCATCGTCGAGGACGAGTCCCTGCTGCCGGGCGGTTGCCGCGTAGAAACCGAGCACAGCCGCATCGACGCGACAATCGAGACGCGCATCAGCCAGATCATGGCGAAACTCTTTGACCAACTGCACGAACAGGCCCTGCATCCGGCTCCGGCCGACCTCAGCCTGGATCTGCCGGACGAACCCAAGGCCGCTGTCATCGTCGATCCGGACGGTGACGAACCGCTTGTTGGCGCAACGGACAGCCGCGATGCGCCTTGAGCGAACCAGCTTTGGCAAGCGCCTGGGCAGCTACGCCGAGGCCACCGAACTGGCCGGCCAGCCGATCCTGGAAGGTCGTCTGCTGCGTATGGTCGGCCTGACCCTTGAGGCGGAAGGCTTGCGTGCCGCCATGGGCAGTCGTTGCCTGGTGATCAACGATGACAGTTATCACCCGGTGGAGGTCGAAGCCGAGGTCATGGGTTTCTCCGGCAGCAAGGTATTCCTGATGCCGGTGGGCAGTGTCGCCGGCATCGCCCCGGGTGCCCGCGTGGTACCGCTGGCCGATACCGGTCGCCTGCCCATGGGCATGAGCATGCTCGGCCGGGTGCTGGATGGCGCTGGACGGGCCCTGGACGGCAAGGGCGGTATGAAGGCTGAAGATTGGGTGCCGATGGATGGCCCGACGATCAACCCGCTCAAGCGCGACCCCATCAGCGTACCGCTGGACGTGGGCATTCGTTGCATCAACGGTTTGTTGACGGTTGGACGCGGCCAGCGCCTGGGCCTGTTCGCCGGTACTGGTGTGGGCAAGAGTGTGCTGCTGGGCATGATGACCCGCTTTACCGAAGCCGACATCATCGTGGTGGGCTTGATCGGCGAGCGGGGTCGCGAGGTGAAGGAATTCATCGAGCACATCCTCGGCGAAGAAGGGCTCAAACGTTCCGTGGTGGTGGCTTCGCCGGCGGACGATGCGCCATTGATGCGCCTGCGTGCCGCCATGTACTGCACGCGTATCGCTGAATATTTTCGCGACAAGGGCAAGAATGTCCTGTTGCTGATGGACTCACTGACCCGTTTCGCCCAGGCCCAGCGGGAAATCGCCCTGGCCATCGGCGAACCTCCGGCGACCAAAGGGTATCCGCCTTCAGTCTTCGCCAAGCTGCCGAAATTGGTGGAACGCGCCGGAAACGCGGAGAAGGGCGGTGGCTCCATCACCGCGTTCTACACCGTGCTGTCCGAGGGCGACGACCAACAGGATCCGATCGCCGACTCGGCCCGTGGTGTGCTCGACGGCCATATCGTATTGTCCCGGCGTCTGGCGGAAGAAGGACATTACCCCGCCATCGACATCGAAGCGTCGATCAGCCGGGTCATGCCATCGGTGATCAGCCCCGAGCACATGAAGCGGGCGCAACAGTTCAAGCAGTACTGGTCCCGTTACCAGCAGAGTCGCGACCTGATCAGCGTAGGTGCCTATGTGCCTGGCGGCGATCGCGAAACCGACACGGCCATCAACCTCTATCCGGCCATGGCGGTGTATCTGCGCCAGGCGCTGAATGACAGCATCGGCATGGGCGCCAGCGAAGCGCACCTGCAAACCATTTTCGCCCCAGTCTCCGGCACGTAACCGATCATGGCCACGAGTCGTGCGGCGCGCCTGGCACCGGTGGTGGACATGGCGGAAAAGGCTGAGAAAACCGCTGTACAGCGGTTGGCGTATTTCCAGGGGCAAGTGGCTGTTGCTGAAAGCAAGCTGGCTGACCTGGAGAATTTTCGTCTGGAATACCAGGAACAGTGGATTGCCCGTGGCAGCCACGGCGTTTCCGGGCAGTGGTTGTTGGGTTACCAGGGGTTCCTGGCCCAATTGGGCACCGCCATCGATCAGCAGCGCCAAAGCCTGGTATGGCACCAGAACAATCTCGAGAAGGCTCGCCAGAGTTGGCAGGAAGCGTTCGCCCGAGTCGAGGGGCTGCGCAAGCTGGTACAGCGTTACATCGACGAGGCGCGGCAATTGGAGGATAAGCGTGAGCAGAAACTGCTGGATGAATTGTCCCAGCGCTTGCCGCGTCAGGACCCGTATTGATATTGGCGGTAGAGTTTTGTCGGGCAGGCGATTTGAAACCTTGCTCAGACCTCTACCAGGTGCTAAACCTTGTACACGTATGTCCACGACAAGGAAGTGAATATGTCTGTCGTTACCGAAGTATCTCCTGATGGGCAAAAACTGACGATCTCGATCAAGGGCCGCTTCGATTTTGGCCGGCATCAGGAGTTTCGTGAGTCCTATGAAAAGCTCAACACGAAACCCGAGTCCATCGTGGTGGATCTGAAAGAGGCCACTTACCTAGATAGCTCTGCCTTGGGCATGCTCCTGCTGTTGCGTGACCATGCCGGTGGCGACGAATCGGATATCCGCGTCGTCAACAGCAGCAGCGACGTCAAGAAAATCCTCGCGATTTCCAATTTCGACAAGCTGTTCGATATCAGTTGATCGCCATGCAATCGTCGCCGGAGCCGCTGACGATCCTGATTGCCGAAGACAGTGCCGCCGACCGACTGCTGTTGTCGACCATTGTCCGTCGCCAGGGGCACCACGTGCTCACCGCCGCCGATGGCGCCGAGGCGGTCGACGTCTATCTGGAGCAGCGTCCTCATCTTGTGCTGATGGACGCGATGATGCCGGTCATGGATGGCTTCGAAGCGGCGCAGAAGATCAAGCAATTGGCCGGGGATCAGTTGGTCCCGATCATTTTCCTCACCTCATTGACCGAAAGCGAAGGGCTCGCCCGATGCCTTGAGGCCGGTGGGGATGACTTCCTGGCGAAACCCTATAACCAAGTCATCCTGGCTGCGAAAATCAAGGCCATGGACCGCTTGCGTCGGTTGCAGGCCACGGTGGTCGAGCAGCGCGACCAGATCGCCCGACACCACGATTACCTTCTCAATGAGCAGCGGGTCGCCAAGGCCGTGTTCGACAAGATTGCCCACTCCGGTTGCCTGAGCGCGCCGAATATCCGTTATCTGCAATCACCTTATGCCTTGTTCAACGGCGACTTGCTGCTGGCCGCGTTCAACCCGGCCGGCGACATGCATATCCTGCTCGGCGATTTTACCGGGCACGGCCTGCCGGCGGCGGTCGGCGCGATGCCGCTGGCGGAAGTGTTCTACGGGATGACGGCCAAAGGATATGGCCTGGCGCAGATCCTGCGGGAGATGAATGCCAAGCTCAAGCGCATCCTGCCGGTGGATATGTTCTGTTGCGCGACGCTGTTAAGCATGAGTTTCCAGCGCTGCACCGTCGAGGTCTGGAATGGCGGCATGCCTGACGGGTATCTGCACGACAGCCTCAGTGGCGTGCGCACGCCGTTGCCGGCGCGGCACTTGCCGCTGGGTGTGCTGACGCCCCAGTTGTTCGACGATCGCACCGAGGTCCACTCGCTGTCGGTGGGTGATCGGGTCTTCCTGTTGTCCGACGGAGTGATAGAAACCAGCGACCACGATGATCAACCGTTTGGCGTGGAGCGGTTGCAGCAGGTGTTCTCGGCCAACCGCGAACCCGACCGTCTCTTCGAGGATATCCAGCAAGCCTTGCGGGATTTTCGCGGTGAGGCCCGTGATGACTTCAGCATGGTCGAGGTGCGGCTGGTCGCGCCGACGCAACTCAACCCGCCGCCACCGGTCTATTCCGATAGTGGCCAGTCCAGTCCGCTGGATTGGTCGTTGAGTTTCGAATTCCGCGCGCAAACACTTAAGCGCTTCAACCCGATGCCTTACCTGCTGCAATTATTGTTGGAGGTCCACGGGCTAAGGGCGCAGAGTGGAGCACTATACAACGTGTTGTCGGAGCTTTATTCCAACGCCCTGGAACACGGGGTGCTGGGGCTCGACTCCAGCCTGAAGCGTGATGCGACCGGTTTTGCTCGTTACTATCAGGAGCGCGGCGCGCGTCTGGACAAGCTGGACGATGGTCACGTGCGGGTGCATCTGCACGTCACGCCCCAGGGCGACGGTGGCAGACTAATCATTGAAGTCGAAGACAGCGGAAAGGGCTTCGATGTCGCCAAGGTGTTGGCGCGGCCGCTGGACCGGGATCGATTGTCCGGGCGCGGCGTGAGCCTGGTGCGCCAACTCTGTCATCAGGCCTCCTGGTCCGACGATGGTCGTAGTGCGCGCGTGGAGTTTTTCTGGGGGGCTCTGTCATAATCGGGGCCATTCTTGATCAGGGAGCGAACAAGTGAACGAAGTTCATCTGGATCTCGACGTGCTGAGCACGTTGAAGGAAGTCATGGAGGACGGGTATCCGGAGCTGTTGGATACTTTCCTCAAGGATTCCGAAGCCCGCCTTCGTGTACTGCACGAGGCGAGGGACGCGCAAATGCTCAGTGCTACTGCCCATAGCTTCAAGGGCAGCAGCAGCAACATGGGCGCCATTCGCCTGGCCGAGCTGTGTGGTGAGCTGGAGCAGCGTGCCAAGGAGCCGTCGCTGCACGGTATCGAGAGCCTGGTCAATGAAATCGATAGCGAATTCGCTCACGTTCGTACGCTTTGTCGAGAAGAGCGCGAAAGCTTTCACTGCTGAAGCATCCCGTTTGCTTCATTGGCCCGTCCCTTGCATTGCCCTGTCTCAACTGCATCTATGATTCCAGTGCAGCGGAGACCATCTTATGCCCGTTACACCCAACACACTGCTCCAGGCCACCGCCCAGGCCAAGCCGCAGGCCGCCGTCAATCCACTGGCAGCAGGTCCGGACGCCGAGAACAGAGCCTCCAGCTTCGCCCAGGTCTTCGCCAAGCAGGCACCCGTCAAATCACCGGCGGTGCCTGAGCCATCGGCAAAACCGGTGCGCGACAAGACCGCCGACAATGCCGCCAAGAAGGACGCGGGCAGCGATACTGCCGCTCCGGAGCCGGCGGTTGCCGATAGCGGCAAACCCTTGCCCGCCGACAAGCCGACCACTGCCGGCAGCAAGACGGCGGATGATGCCGACAGCGATGCGCCAGAAACGCCGGTAGCGGATGCCGCGCCTGTCGATCCGACGCTGGACCCTGCGTTGTTGCCGGGCACCGTTATTCCAGAGGGCGTCGCTGAGGCGCAGCCTGCCGTGGTGCCTACGATCGAGGCCCAAGTCACTGCGGCGGTAGCGGCTCCCGTTGCCCCGAGTGTGGCGGCCAATGCCTCGGCGCCGGTGACGGACCCGGAGTTCGACCCGCAGGCCGATCCGCTCGACGCACTACCGGCGTTGCGGTTGGCGATGGAGCAGAGCGGCCACGTGTCCGCTTCCAGCCAGGCGCAGTCCAAGACCGCTGCGCCGGCGTCTCTCGATGGTGAGCCGACTTCGGCCCAGACGTTCGCCGCCGGTATGGCGAGCATGCTCACCGTGCAAGCCGACCAGGACAGCACCGGTGCCGGCAGCCAGGGGGGTGACAAGGCGTTCAGTGGCCTGATCAGCGAAGGCCTCAAGGATCTGACGGCCGCTTCCAGCGATACGCGCGTGGATGACTTTGCCAACCGCCTGGCGGCGCTGACCCAGGCCGCCACACCGAAAACCGCCAACGCGGTGCCGGTCAATCAGCCCATCGCCATGAACCAGGGCGGCTGGACCGAGGAGGTGGTCAACCGGGTGATGTACTTGTCGAGCGCCAATCTCAAGGCGGCCGACATCCAGTTGCAACCTGCCGAGCTCGGACGCCTGGATATTCGGGTGAACATGATTCCAGACCAGCAGACCCAGGTGACCTTCATGAGCGCCCACTCAGGCGTGCGCGAAGCCCTCGAAGGCCAGATGCATCGTCTGCGTGACAGTTTCGCCCAGCAGGGAATGGGGCAGGTCGACGTCAGCGTGTCGGATCAATCCCGTGGCTCGCAGAACCAGGATCAACAGGCCCAGCAGCAAGCCCAGGCTGGACGCACCACGTCCTCCGGCGGCCGAGTTGACTCGCTGGATGAAGAGGTGCCGGCCAGCGTTGCCGAAGTGGCGGCCAGCACCACCAGCGTCATTGGCACCAGCGCGGTCGATTATTACGCCTGATTCAACGCATTAACCTTGTGGGAGCGAGCTGGCTCGCGATAACGATGGATCAGTCACCTGCAACGGTGGCTGAAAAATCGGCGTCGCGAGCAAGCTCGCTCCCATAATGGTTTAGGGTGTTCTCGAAATTGCGTCGACCATCGTTTCTCTTCTGGCATAACACTTGCTCCAGCCTAGCCATGCAACAGTGAACCCCCGATTAACGACGGATTATTGGCATGGCGAAGAGCGAAGCAGCAGCTGTAAAAGACCCCGCAACCAAAGGCAAACTCAAGATGATCATCCTGATCGTGGTGGGCTTGCTCCTGGCCGTGGGCGTGTCCGTGGGGGCGACCTGGTATTTCATGCACAACGCCCAGAGCAAGCCGGCCGAGGCGGTGGAAGCTGCTCCGGTGGGCAAGCAGCCAGCGGTTTTCGAGCCGATGGCCCCGGCCTTCGTCGCCAACTACACCCAGAACGGTCGTCAGCGCTACATGCAGGTGAGCATTACCTTGCTGGGGCGCAACCAGGCCGACCTGGAAGCGTTGCGTGTACACATGCCGCTGATTCGCAATAATCTGGTGATGCTGTTTTCCGGACAGAGTTTCGACACCCTGGCCACTCCGGTGGGCCAGGAAATGCTGCGTCAGAAAGCCACGGCCAGCGTGCAGGAAGTGGCCCAGAAAGAACTCGGCAAAGTGGTGATCGAACAGTTGCTCTTCACTAACTTCGTATTGCAGTAGGAACACGACATGGCCGTGCAGGACTTGTTGTCCCAGGACGAAATCGACGCGCTGTTGCACGGTGTCGACGACGGCCTGGTGCAGACCGAAAACGCTGCTGAACCGGGCAGCGTCAAAAGCTACGACCTGACCAGCCAGGATCGCATCGTTCGTGGACGCATGCCGACCCTGGAAATGATCAACGAGCGTTTCGCCCGATACACCCGCATCAGTATGTTCAACATGCTGCGCCGCTCGGCCGACGTGGCCGTGGGTGGCGTGCAGGTGATGAAATTCGGCGAATATGTTCATTCGCTGTACGTGCCCACCAGCCTCAATCTGGTGAAGATCAAGCCGCTGCGTGGCACGGCATTGTTCATCCTCGACGCCAAGCTGGTGTTCAAGTTGGTGGACAACTTCTTCGGCGGCGACGGTCGTCACGCCAAGATCGAAGGTCGCGAATTCACACCGACCGAACTGCGTGTCGTGCGCATGGTGCTGGAGCAGGCTTTCGTCGATTTGAAGGAAGCCTGGCAGGCGATCATGGAAGTGAATTTCGAGTACATCAACTCGGAAGTGAACCCGGCGATGGCCAACATCGTCGGCCCAAGCGAAGCGATTGTCGTCTCGACGTTCCACATCGAGCTCGATGGGGGTGGCGGCGACCTGCACGTGACCATGCCGTATTCGATGATCGAGCCGGTGCGTGAAATGCTCGACGCCGGTTTCCAGTCGGACCTCGACGACCAGGACGAGCGTTGGATCAACGCCTTGCGCCAGGACGTGCTGGATGTCGACGTGCCGATCGGCGCGACGGTCGCCCGGCGTCAGCTACGATTGCGGGACATCCTGCACATGCAGCCGGGGGATATCATCCCCGTCGAAATGCCGGAAGACATGATCATGCGCGCCAATGGCGTGCCGGCCTTCAAGGTCAAGATGGGCTCTCACAAAGGCAACCTGGCGTTGCAGGTGATCGAGCCGATCGAACGCCGCTGAGCGGTGTCAACTTCTTAAGTTTTGGTTTTTAACCGATTTTTGCCCGCCGAGGAAACATGATGGCTGACGATATGAATACCCAGGATGACCAGGCGCTGGCCGATGAGTGGGCTGCGGCCCTGGAAGAAACCGGCGATGCCGGGCAGGCAGACATCGATGCATTGCTGGCGGCTGACACAGGCAACCATGGGTCCAACCGCTTGCAAATGGAAGAATTCGGCAGCGTGCCGAAAAGCAACGAACAAGTGACGCTCGACGGTCCCAACCTGGACGTGATCCTCGACATCCCGGTGTCGATTTCCATGGAAGTGGGCAGCACCGACATCAACATCCGCAACTTGCTGCAGCTCAACCAAGGCTCGGTGATCGAGCTGGATCGCCTGGCCGGTGAGCCGCTGGATGTGTTGGTCAACGGCACCCTGATCGCCCATGGCGAAGTGGTTGTGGTCAACGAGAAGTTCGGCATTCGCCTGACGGACGTGATCAGCCCGAGCGAACGCATCAAGAAGCTGCGCTGAATGAAAGGCTTTCTCGCCGCAGCCCTGATGCTGCCGTTCAGTGTTCTGGCAGCCGAGCCGGTGGCCACGGCTGCCGTTGCGCCGGCGAGTGGCAGCGGCATGGCCGGGCAACTGGCGCAACTGGTGCTGGGCCTGCTGGTGGTGCTCGGGTTGATTTTCTTCCTGGCGTGGATGCTGCGACGCGTTCAGCAGGCGGGGCCTGCCGGCAAAGGGCAGGTCATCGACATTGTCGGTTCCCGCGCGCTGGGGCCACGGGATCGGCTGGTGCTGGTGCAGGTCGGCACCGAGCAGATCCTGCTCGGCCTGAGTCCTGGCAGCATCACTGCGCTGCATGTCCTGAAGGAACCGGTGCAGGTGCCGGTCACGGAGCAGGCCACGCCCGAGTTTGCCCAACGGCTCATGGAACTGCTGGGAAAAGACCAAAAGGATAAAAAGTAATGCCGTTGCGCATTCTCTTGGCGTTGGCCCTGATGCTGGCCGCGCCGTTGGCGTTCTCCGCCGACCCGCTGTCGATCCCTGCGATCACCTTGGGCACCAACGCCGAAGGGGCACAGGAATACTCGGTCAGCTTGCAGATCCTGCTGATCATGACCGCGCTGAGTTTCATCCCGGCGTTCGTCATGCTGATGACCAGTTTCACCCGGATCATCATCGTCTTTTCGATCTTGCGCCAGGCCCTTGGCCTGCAACAGACGCCGTCGAACCAGATCCTCACCGGCATGGCGCTGTTCCTGACCATGTTCATCATGGCGCCGGTGTTCGACCGGGTGAACCAGGACGCGCTGCAACCCTATCTGGCGGAAACCCTCAGCGCCCAGGATGCCGTGGCCAGGGCCCAGGTGCCGATCAAGGATTTCATGCTCGCCCAGACCCGCAGCAGCGACCTGGAGCTGTTCATGCGCCTGTCCAAACGCACCGACATTGCCAGCCCCGACCAGGCGCCATTGACCATCCTGGTGCCGGCGTTCGTGACCTCCGAGCTCAAGACCGCCTTCCAGATCGGTTTCATGATATTCATCCCGTTCCTGATCATCGACCTGGTGGTCGCCAGTATCCTCATGGCCATGGGCATGATGATGTTGTCGCCGCTGATCATTTCGCTGCCATTCAAGATCATGCTGTTCGTGCTGGTGGATGGCTGGGCGTTGATCATCGGCACCCTGGCGGGCAGTTTCGGCGGTGTTTAGACCTCTCACGCGGGTAGCACGATATGACGCCTGAAGTAGCGGTAGACCTGTTCCGCGAGGCCCTCTGGCTGACCACCATGATGGTGGCCATCCTGGTGATCCCGAGCCTGCTGGTTGGCTTGCTCGTGGCGATGTTCCAGGCCGCCACGCAGATCAACGAGCAGACCCTGAGTTTCCTGCCGCGCCTGCTGGTGATGCTGGTAACGCTGATCGTCGCCGGCCCCTGGCTGGTGCAAACCTTCATGGAATACATCCTGCAGTTGTACGGCAGTATTCCGCAGTTGATCGGCTGACGATGTCGATGCTCGCGCTGACGGATACCCAGATCAGTACCTGGGTGGCGTCGTTCATCCTGCCGTTGTTTCGTGTCACGGCCGTGCTGATGAGCATGCCGGTCTTCGGCACGACCTTGGTGCCGGGTCGTGTGCGCCTGTATTTCGCTCTGGCGATTACGGTGGTCATCGCCCCCGGGCTGCCGCCCATGCCGCCGGTCAACGCCCTGGACCTCACCGCGTTGATGCTGGTGGCCGAACAGATCCTCATAGGCGCCTTGTTGGGCTTTTCGCTGCAGTTGTTTTTCCAGGCATTCGTGGTGGCCGGGCAAATCATCTCGATCCAGATGGGCATGGCGTTCGCCTCGATGATCGACCCCACCAACGGCGTGAACACTGCCGTTATCGGGCAGTTCCTGACGATGCTGGTGACGTTGCTGTTCCTCGCCATGAACGGGCATCTGGTGGTGTTCGAAGTATTGACGGAGAGCTTCACCACATTGCCGATAGGCAGCGCGATGCTGGTCAATCATTTCTGGGACATTGCCAGCAAGCTTGGCTGGGTCCTCGGCGCGGCGATGGTACTGGTGTTGCCGGCGATTACCGCGCTGCTGGTGGTCAACATCGCCTTCGGCGTGATGACCCGGGCGGCGCCGCAGTTGAACATCTTTTCCATCGGCTTCCCGCTGACCCTGGTGCTGGGCATGGTGATTTTCTGGGTCAGCCTGGGGGACATTCTCAATCAGTATCAGCCGTTGGCCACCCAGGCCTTGCAGCTGTTACGCGACATGGCACAGGCGCGCTGAACCATGGCCGAGAGCGAAAGCGGTCAGGATAAAACAGAAGACCCCACCGAGAAACGCAAGAAGCAGTCCCGGGAAAAGGGCGAGATTGCCCGTTCCAAGGAGCTCAACACCCTGGCGATCATGCTCGCCGGTGCCGGTGGCTTGCTGATTTACGGTGGCGGACTGGCGTTGGATCTGCTGGAAATCATGCGGTTGAATTTTTCCTTGCCTCGCGAGGTATTGCTCACGCCGGGCGCTATGACGCAGTACCTGTTGCATTCGGGCAAGATCGCGATGCTTGCAATGCAACCGGTGCTCATTTTTCTGCTGTTGGCGGCTTTCATCGGCCCGATTTCCCTGGGCGGATGGCTGTTCGCCGCCGGTAGCCTGGCACCGAAGTTCAGCCGGATGAATCCGGCCGCCGGTATCAAGCGCATGTTTTCCACCACGGCGTTGATGGAACTGCTCAAGGCTTTCGGAAAATTTCTCCTGGTGTTGTTCGTCGCGCTGGCGGTGTTGCAGGCCGATATCGACGATCTGCTGCGCATTGCCCATGAGCCGCTGGAGCAAGCCATCATCCATAGCGTGCAGTTGGTCGGCTGGAGCACCTTGTGGATGGCTTGCGGGCTGATCCTCATCGCCGCCATCGACGTGCCGATCCAGCTCTACCAGAGCAAGCAGAAATTGATGATGACCAAGCAGGAGGTGCGCGACGAGTACAAGGACTCGGAGGGCAAGCCGGAGGTCAAGCAGCGGATCCGCCAGTTGCAGCGCGAGGTTTCCCAGCGGCGGATGATGGCGGCGATTCCCGACGCCGACGTGGTCATCACCAACCCGACTCACTATGCCGTCGCGCTCAAGTACGATCCCGACAAGGGCAATGCGCCGGTCCTGCTGGCCAAGGGCAGCGATTTCCTGGCGTTGAAGATTCGCGAGATCGCCGTCGCCAACGAAGTGATGCTGCTCGAATCTCCGGCATTGGCGCGGTCGATCTACTACTCCACCGAGCTTGACCAGGAAATCCCGGGAGGCTTGTACCTCGCCGTCGCCCAGGTGCTGGCCTACGTCTACCAGATCCGCCAGCACCGCGCCGGCAAGGGCAAGCGGCCAGAACCGCTCAAGGACCTGCCCATCCCGCCGGATTTGCGCCGCGATTCCTGAACCAAGGTGCCAAAGCCCCTGTGGGAGCGAGCTTGCTCGCGATAGCGGTCTTCCAGTCAACGCTCGCACAAACTGACCCTCCGCCATCGCGAGCAAGCCCGCTCCCACAGGTCGGCATCCCTTGAAAGCCTCTATTTCAACCTCCCGCAAAAGTTGGAAAGCTTCTTGCAATACCCCGCCTGCGCCCCTTCCGGGCGTCAAAAGTTTGCTTCCAGGAACGGGGAATATTGGTGGATCGCTCTCAGTTACTCAGCACCGCTCGCAGCAACGTCGTAGACCTCAGCAGGGGCAATCTGGGCGTGCCGCTGTTGCTGCTGGTCCTGCTCGCCATGATGATGCTGCCGGTACCGCCGTTCCTGCTGGACGTGTTCTTCACGTTCAACCTCGCCTTGTCGATCGTGGTGCTGCTGGTGTGCGTATACGCCCTGCGCCCATTGGACTTCGCCGTCTTCCCGACCATCCTGCTGGTGGCGACGCTGTTGCGCCTGGCGCTGAACGTGGCGTCCACCCGGGTGGTGATGATTCACGGTCACGAGGGGCACCAGGCCGCCGGTAAGGTGATCCAGGCCTTCGGCGAAGTGGTGATCGGCGGCAACTACGTGGTCGGTATCGTGGTCTTTGCCATCTTGATGATCATTAACTTCGTCGTGGTGACCAAGGGCGCCGGGCGGATTTCCGAGGTGAGCGCGCGTTTCACCCTCGACGCGATGCCTGGCAAGCAGATGGCGATCGACGCTGACCTCAATGCCGGCTTGATCGATCAGAGCCAGGCCAAGCTGCGCCGTCTCGAAGTAGCCCAGGAAGCCGAGTTCTACGGGTCCATGGACGGTGCAAGTAAGTTTGTCCGCGGTGACGCCATCGCCGGCCTGCTGATCCTGTTCATCAACCTGATTGGCGGCATGGCCGTCGGTATCTTCCAGCACGGCATGGCTTTCGGCGACGCCGGCAAGGTCTACGCGTTGCTGACCATCGGTGACGGTTTGGTGGCGCAATTGCCATCACTGTTGTTATCCACAGCGGCGGCGATCATGGTGACCCGTGCTTCGGGCTCCGAAGACATGGGCAAGCAGATCAATCGCCAGATGTTCGCGTCGCCCAAGGCCCTGGCCGTGGCGGCCGGCCTGATGGCGGTGATGGGTCTCGTGCCGGGAATGCCGCACTTTTCTTTCCTGAGCATGGCGGCCTTGGCCGCGGGTGGCGCGTACCTGTTCTGGAAGAAGCAGAACGTGCAGAAGGTCCAGGCGCTGGAAGAGGTCAAGCGCCAGCAGGAACTGCTGCCGTCGCCAGCGCGTGCCATGGAAACCAAGGAATTGGGTTGGGATGACGTGACGCCGATCGACATGATCGGCCTGGAAGTCGGCTACCGCTTGATTCCATTGGTCGATCGCAACCAGGGCGGTCAGTTGCTGGCGCGGATCAAGGGCGTGCGCAAGAAGCTGTCCCAGGATCTGGGCTTCCTCATGCCCACCGTCCACATTCGCGACAACCTCGACCTGGCGCCGAGCGCCTATCGCCTGACGCTCATGGGCGTGATCCTGGCGGAAGCCGAGATCTACCCGGACCGCGAGCTGGCGATCAACCCAGGGCAGGTCTACGGTTCGCTCAACGGCATTACCGCCAAGGATCCGGCTTTCGGCCTGGAAGCGGTGTGGATCGAAATCAGCCAGCGGGCCCAGGCCCAGTCCCTCGGTTATACCGTGGTGGACGCCAGCACGGTCGTGGCGACCCACTTGAACCAGATTCTCTACAAGCATTCCAGCGAGCTGATCGGTCACGAAGAAGTCCAGCAACTGCTGCAAGTACTGGCCAAAGGCTCGCCGAAACTGGCTGAAGAATTGGTGCCGGGCGTGGTTTCGTTGTCCCAATTGCTCAAGGTGTTGCAGGCGCTGCTGGCCGAACAGGTTCCGGTGCGCGACATACGCAGCATTGCCGAAGCGATCGCCAACAACGCTTCGAAGAGTCAAGATACCGCCGCTCTGGTGGCTGCGGTGCGGGTCGGCGTATCCCGCGCAATCGTCCAAAGCATTGTAGGCACTGAGTCTGAGCTGCCTGTGATCACTCTGGAACCAAGGTTGGAACAGATATTGCTCAATAGTCTGCAGAAGGCAGGACAAGGCTCGGAAGAGGGTGTTCTGCTGGAGCCAAGCATGGCCGAGAAGCTGCAGCGTTCGCTGATCGAAGCAGCCCAGCGGCAAGAGATGCAAGGCCAACCGGTGATCCTGCTGGTGGCCGGTCCGATACGCGCGATGCTTTCGCGGTTCGGGCGCCTCGCGGTCCCGGGGCTGCATGTGCTGGCGTACCAGGAAATACCGGACAACAAGCAAGTGACCATCGTTGCGACAGTAGGGCCCAACGGCTGAGGTAGTGGTTTATGCAAGTGAAGCGTTTTTTCGCCGCCGATATGCGTCAGGCCATGAAACTGGTTCGTGACGAGCTGGGCGCTGAAGCAGCCATCATCGGCAACCGTCGTATCGCCGGCGGTGTCGAGCTGACGGCGGCCCTGGACTACAAATTGTCGGCGCTGGCCCCTCGCGTTCCGAACATGGAGCTCGAGGACGAGCTGCGCAAGACTCAGTCGCGCATCGCCAGCGCCCAGGCCGAGTTGAGCCTGCGCAGCAGCGAAGGCTCGGCCAGCGCGGGCACCAATCGTCAATTGTTCGCCGGCCAGCCACTGACCGCAGGCCTGCCGCTGACCGCTGCCGAACCGCTGATCGAGCCGACGCCGGCCGAACCGCGTCGTCCGGCACCGGCACCCGTTGCCGCAGCCGCGGGCGTTGATCCCCGTGCCCTGGACTCGATGCGCTTCGAACTCAACAGCCTGCGCGAGCTGATGGAAGTCCAGCTCGGCTCGCTGGCGTGGAACCAACTGCAAGGCAGCCGTCCGGCCCAGGCCAACCTGTGGCGTCGCCTGCAACGCATTGGCCTGTCCGGCCCGCTGGCGCGCGACCTGCTGGCATTGATCAGCGACATCGACGAGCCTCGCCAGGCCTGGCGCATGCTGCTGGCGCACCTGGCGCGGATGATCGCCACGCCGGAAGTCGAGCCACTGGAAGAGGGCGGAGTGATCGCCATGGTCGGCCCGGCCGGCATGGGCAAGACCACCACTCTGGCCAAGCTCGCGGCCCGTTATGTACTCAAGTACGGCGCCCAGAGTATCGCTCTGGTGAGCATGGACAGTTTCCGCATCGGTGCCCAGGAGCAACTCAAGACCTTGGGCCGGATCCTCAATGTGTCGGTGACCCATGTGGATCCGGGCCAGTCCCTGGCCCAGGCGCTGGAACCGCTGATGCGCAAGCGCGTCGTACTGATCGACACCGCCGGCCTGCAAGCCAGCGATCCGGCCCTGCGCATGCAGCTGGAAAGCCTGGCCGGGCGTGGCATCAAGTCAAAAAATTATCTCGTGTTGGCAACCACCAGCCAGAAACAGGTTCTAACCGCCGCATACCACAGTTACAAACGCTGCGGGCTGGCCGGCTGCATCCTGACTAAGCTGGACGAAACGGCAAGCCTGGGCGAGGTGTTGAGCCTGGCGATCGGTCATGAACTACCGGTGGCCTACCTGACCGACGGGCCGCGGATCCCGGATGATTTGCATCTGCCGCGCCGTCATCAACTGGTCAGTCGTGCCGTGAGTGTGCAAATGCAGGAAGAACCCAGCGAAGAAGCCATGGCTGACATGTTCGCTGATATCTACCACAGCCCGACCAAGCAGGTTGGCTGAGGTATTCATGAATATTTTTTGTACCTACATCGATGGTCTGCCATGCATTGTTCCGTATGTGAACGCGCAGCCAGTAATGTGGCCTCCGTCTAAGTAAGACAAGGTAAAGAACGAACATGGGCAGCATGCATCCCGTACAGGTGATCGCGGTGACCGGCGGCAAAGGTGGCGTCGGGAAGACTAACGTGTCAGTGAACTTGTCCCTGGCTCTGGCAGAGCTTGGCCGACGGGTCATGCTGCTGGACGCCGACCTGGGCCTGGCGAACGTCGACGTGCTGCTGGGGCTCACACCCAAGCGCACGCTGGCGGACGTGATCGAAGGGCGCTGTGAATTGCGCGACGTGCTGTTGCAAGGCCCCGGCGGGATTCGCATCGTGCCGGCCGCCTCCGGCACCCAGAGCATGGTTCACCTGACCCCGGCGCAGCACGCCGGCCTGATCCAGGCCTTCAGCGACATCGGTGACAACCTCGATGTGCTGGTGATCGACACGGCTGCCGGTATCGGTGACTCGGTGGTCAGTTTCGTGCGCGCCGCCCAGGAAGTGTTGCTGGTGGTCTGCGACGAACCGACGTCGATCACCGACGCCTACGCGCTGATCAAACTGCTTAACCGCGACTATGGCATGAACCGCTTTCGCGTCCTGGCCAACATGGCCCAAAGCCCACAGGAAGGACGCAACCTGTTCGCCAAGTTGACCAAGGTCACGGATCGCTTCCTGGACGTCGCCCTGCAATACGTCGGCGCAGTGCCTTACGACGAAAGCGTACGCAAGGCTGTCCAGAAGCAACGTGCCGTTTATGAAGCTTTTCCTCGTTCCAAATGCGCCCTGGCGTTCAAGGCGATCGCCCAGAAGGTCGACACCTGGCCGCTGCCGGCCAACCCACGTGGGCATCTGGAATTTTTCGTCGAGCGTCTCGTGCAACAAACAGCAGGGCCCGTGTTATGACAGCCAGCGGTTACAACCATCTCTACACAAAATCGGCACGGGACGCCCAGTACGAATTGATCGAGCGTTACGCGCCACTGGTCAAGCGCATCGCCTACCACTTGCTGGCGCGTTTGCCGGCCAGTGTCCAGGTCGAGGACTTGATCCAGGCGGGCATGATCGGCCTGCTCGAAGTGTCGAATAAATACGACGCGAGCAAGGGCGCCAGTTTCGAGACATACGCCGGTATCCGTATCCGCGGGGCGATGCTCGATGAGGTCCGCAAGGGCGACTGGGCGCCGCGTTCGGTGCATCGCAACACCCGCATGGTCAGCGACGCGATTCGTGCGATTGAAGCGAAAACCGGGCGAGACGCTAAAGATCACGAGGTTGCGGCCGAACTCCAGTTGAGTCTCGATGATTATTACGGGATTTTGAACGATACCTTGGGCAGTCGCCTGTTCAGTTTCGACGACCTGTTGCAGGACGGCGAACACGAAGGGCTGCACGAGGACGGCGCGAGTGCTCACATGGAGCCGTCGCGCGACCTGGAAGATGAACGTTTCCAGAGCGCCCTGGCGGATGCGATTGCCAATTTGCCGGAGCGTGAGCGACTGGTCTTGGCGCTGTACTACGACGAAGAGCTGAACCTCAAGGAAATCGGTGAGGTCCTGGGGGTCAGCGAATCGCGGGTCAGCCAGTTACATAGCCAGTGCGCGGCCCGCTTGCGGGGGCGTTTGGGGGAGTGGCGAGCGCGCTGACGAGCAGTGTGGGGACGCTGCGAGCGGGGCTGGCATGGCGTATGCCGGGCCAGTCTCCATCCGTTGTGCTCCATACCGTTGTCGAGTGTTGTGCCGGATTGATTGAAATGGCGCGTCCAGGTGCTGGGCGCGTTTAAGACTGCTTGGAGGTCGAATTGGACAAGAACATGAAAATCCTCATCGTTGATGACTTCTCAACGATGCGGCGGATCATAAAAAACCTGTTGCGTGACCTCGGGTTCACCAACACGGTCGAGGCCGACGATGGCACAACCGCCATTCCGGTCCTCAACAGCGGGAGCATCGACTTTCTGGTGACTGACTGGAACATGCCTGGCATGACCGGTATCGACTTGCTGCGCCACGTGCGCGCCGACGAAAAACTCAAGCACCTCCCGGTGCTGATGGTCACTGCCGAAGCCAAGCGCGAGCAGATCATCGAAGCGGCCCAGGCCGGTGTGAACGGCTATGTGGTCAAACCCTTCACGGCCCAGGCGTTGAAAGAGAAGATCGAAAAAATCTTCGAACGCATCGGTTAACGGCGCCACGGGGGAGCTATGGACAACGAATCTTCAATGGGCGATTTCGAATCGACCCTGAAAAAACATGCCCGCGAACTGGTAGACAGCCTTGAAAAGGGCCGCTTCGGCGATGCGGTTCAAATGATTCATGAGCTCAACCAGACCCGTGATCGCGGTCTGTACCAGGAAGTCGGCAAGCTCACCCGTGAACTGCACAGCGCGATCGTCAATTTCCAGATCGATCCGAACATGCCGCAGGCCGAGGAAGTCTCGCAGATCACCGACGCCACCGAGCGCCTGGGTTATGTGGTCAAGCTGACCGAAGCCGCAGCGAACCGCACCATGGACCTGGTGGAAAGCGCAACGCCCCTGGTCAACGGCCTGAGCGAGGAAGCCCAGGCGTTGAGCACCGATTGGGGACGGTTCATGCGTCGCGAAGTCGGCGCCGAGGAGTTCCGGGAGCTGGCCCGTCGGGTTGACGGTTTCCTGGCGCGCAGCAGCGCCGAGAATCGCGCCGTGGCCAGCAACCTCAACGACATTCTGCTGGCCCAGGACTATCAAGACCTGACCGGCCAGGTGATCAAGCGTGTGACCCAACTGGTCACCGAAGTGGAAAGCAACCTGCTCAAACTGGTGCTGATGGCTAGCCAGGTCGACCGCTTTGCAGGTATCGAACACGACCGTGAAGCGATGCTTGCCGAAAAAGATCCACAAAAACATCTCTCTCAGGGTGAAGGTCCGCAGATTCATGCCGATAAAAGAGAAGACGTTGTGTCCGGTCAGGACGATGTGGACGATTTGCTGTCCAGCCTTGGATTCTAAGTTTTAGCCCTATTTTAGGAGCAGCCATTAATGAGCTTCGGCGCCGATGAAGAGATCCTTCAGGATTTCCTGGTTGAGGCCGGCGAGATTCTAGAGCAACTATCCGAACAGCTGGTCGAGCTGGAAAGCCGACCTGATGATGCGGATCTGCTCAATGCAATTTTTCGCGGTTTCCACACTGTAAAAGGAGGCGCCGGCTTCCTCCAGCTCAATGAGCTGGTGGAGTGCTGCCACATTGCCGAGAACGTGTTCGACATCCTGCGCAAGGGTGAGCGTCGCGTCGACTCGGAACTGATGGACGTGGTGCTCGAGGCCCTGGATGCGGTCAACAGCATGTTCAGCGAAGTGCGCGAGCGCTCGCCGATCACCCCGGCCACCCCCGAGCTGCTCGCCGCGCTGTCGCGCCTGGCCGAGCCGCAGTCGGCTGACGAAGCCATGCCCGTTGCCGAGCCTGTGGTCGAAGAACCGGTTGCGCAAGAATCGGGCGACATCACCGATCATGAATTCGAATCGCTGCTGGACTCGCTGAACGCCGTCAAGGCCGAAGCCGAGGCTCCGGCCGCGCCCGCTGCGCCAGCCGCCGATGCCGCTGCCAGCGATGAAATTACCGACGATGAGTTCGAATCGCTGCTCGACCAACTGCACGGCAAGGGCCAGTTCGCCCCCGATGCGGTCGTAGCGCCGGCGGCCCCGGCTGCGCCAAAGGCAGCGGGGGATGACTCCGACATTACCGACGACGAATTCGAAGCCTTGCTCGACCAGTTGCATGGCAAGGGCAACTTTGCCGTCGACGCGTTGGATTCGGCCATCGCTTCGGCGCCGACCCCGGCCAAACCAGTGGCAGCGGCAGCCGGAAGCGACTTGATCAGCGACCACGAATTCGAATCGCTGCTCGACGAGCTGCATGGCAAGGGCAAGTTCAGCGAAGTCGGCACGGCCGCCGCCGCGCCTGCCGCTGCCGCCACGGCTGCACCCGCCGCCAAGGCCGCGCCGAAGCCGGCCGCCAAGGCGCCGGAACCGAAAGCCGAAACCCCGAAGCCTGCCGCCGCAGTGGCGCCAGCCCCGGCTCGCGCGCCTTCCGCCGCGCCCGCCGAAAAACCGGCGAGCGAAGCCGAGACCACCGTTCGCGTCGACACCGCGCGGCTGGATGAGATCATGAACATGGTCGGCGAACTGGTGCTGGTGCGTAACCGGCTGGTGCGCCTGGGCCTCAACAGCCAGGACGAAGCCATGTCCAAGGCCGTGTCGAACCTCGACGTGGTCACGGCTGACCTGCAAACCGCGGTCATGAAGACCCGGATGCAGCCGATCAAGAAAGTTTTCGGGCGCTTCCCGCGCCTGGTTCGCGACCTGGCTCGCCAGCTCAAGAAAGAAATCAACCTGGAACTGGTGGGTGAAGAGACCGACCTCGACAAGAACCTTGTCGAGGCCCTGGCCGACCCGCTGGTCCACTTGGTGCGCAACGCGGTCGACCACGGCATCGAGTCGCCGGAAGAGCGCGAAGCGTCAGGCAAGGTCCGCAGCGGCAAGGTGATCCTGGCCGCCGAGCAGGAAGGCGACCATATCCTGCTGTCGATCTCCGACGACGGCAAGGGAATGGACCCGAACGTGCTCCGTTCCATTGCCGTGAAACGCGGTGTGATGGACAAGGACGCGGCCGATCGCCTGAGCGACACCGAGTGCTACAACCTGATCTTCGCCCCGGGCTTCTCGACCAAGACCGAGATTTCCGATGTGTCGGGTCGTGGCGTGGGCATGGACGTGGTGAAAACCAAGATTTCCCAGCTCAACGGTTCGATCAACATTTACTCGACCAAGGGCCAGGGCTCGAAGATCGTCATCAAGGTCCCGTTGACCTTGGCGATCATGCCGACCCTGATGGTGATGCTGGGCAACCAGGCGTTCGCCTTCCCGCTGGTCAACGTCAACGAGATTTTCCACCTCGACCTGTCGCGCACCAACGTCGTCGATGGCCAGGAAGTGGTCATCGTACGGGACAAGGCACTGCCGCTGTTCTACCTCAAGCGCTGGCTGGTCAGCTCTGCCGCTCATGTGGAGCAGGGCGAAGGCCATGTGGTGATCCTTTCGGTGGGCACCCAGCGGATCGGCTTCGTCGTCGACCAGTTGGTGGGCCAGGAAGAAGTGGTCATCAAGCCGTTGGGCAAGATGCTCCAGGGCACCCCGGGCATGTCCGGCGCCACCATCACCGGCGACGGCCGCATCGCGTTGATCCTCGATGTGCCTAGCATGCTCAAGCGCTACGCCGCTCGGCGTATTTGATTCTGGAGGGGCGCGGCCCGACGCCGCGCCTTGTCTAACGGAGTGTTTATGGTAGTTAAAGTCCTGGTGGTGGACGATTCGGGGTTTTTCCGCCGCCGCGTCTCGGAAATTCTTTCAGCGGACACGAGCATTCAGGTCGTCGGTACGGCGACCAATGGCAAAGAGGCGATCGATCAGGCCCTGGCGCTCAAGCCGGACGTGATCACCATGGACTACGAGATGCCGATGATGGACGGCATCACGGCAGTGCGGCATATCATGCAACGCTGTCCGACCCCGGTTTTGATGTTCTCGTCCCTGACCCATGAAGGCGCCCGAGTCACCCTCGATGCGCTGGATGCCGGGGCGGTGGACTTCCTGCCAAAGAACTTTGAAGACATCTCGCGCAACCCGGACAAGGTCCGCCAGTTGCTATGTGAGAAGGTCCACAGTATTTCCCGCAGTAACCGCCGCGTCAGTGCCTACAGCGCACCGGCGTCAGTGCCGGCTGCTGCGCCAGCACCAACGCCTGCGCCTTCTGCGTCGAGCAGCTTCAGTTCGGCGCCGGTTCGCAGTGCTCCTACGCCGGCGCCCGCTCGCCCGGCGCCCGCCAGCCCGTCGTCGCCAGCGCCCAAGCGCAAGGCCTACAAACTGGTCGCCATCGGCACGTCCACGGGCGGCCCGGTTGCGCTGCAACGGGTCTTGACCCAGCTGCCAGCGAACTTCCCGGCCCCGATCGTGTTGATCCAGCACATGCCCGCCGCGTTCACCAAGGCGTTCGCTGAACGTTTGGACAAACTGTGCCGCATCAGCGTCAAGGAAGCCGAGGATGGCGACATTCTCCGTCCAGGCCTGGCGCTGCTGGCACCGGGTGGCAAGCAGATGATGATCGACGGCCGTGGCGCGGTGAAAATCCTGCCGGGCGATGAGCGCTTGAACTACAAGCCTTGCGTAGACATTACCTTCGGTTCCGCGGCGAAATCCTACGGCGACAAAGTTCTGGCGGTGGTGCTCACCGGCATGGGTGCCGATGGCCGCGAGGGTGCGCGCCTGCTCAAGCAGGGCGGCAGTGCGATCTGGGCCCAGGACGAGGCCAGTTGCGTGATCTACGGCATGCCCATGGCGATCGTCAAGGCCGACCTGGCTGACGCGGTCTACAGCCTGGACGACATGGGTAAACATCTGATCGAGGCGTGCCTGTAATGGATGTGCTCAGTCTGATCGGCATCATCATGGCGTTCGTCGCCATCATTGGTGGCAATTACCTGGAAGGCGGTCATCTCGGTGCGCTGGCCAACGGCCCGGCCGCGTTGATCGTGATCGGTGGCACTGTAGGCGCTGCGCTGTTGCAGTCGCCGATGAGCGCCTTCAAGCGCGCCATGCAGGTCCTGGTGTGGATTCTGTTTCCACCTCGGGTCGACCTGGCCGGCGGCATCGACCGCGTAGTCAACTGGAGCCTGACCGCCCGCAAGGAAGGCCTGCTTGGGCTGGAAGGGGTGGCCGATGCCGAACCCGACAGCTACTCGCGCAAGGGCCTTCAATTGCTCGTGGACGGCGCCGAACCCGAAGCGATTCGCAGCATCCTGGAGGTGGATTTCTACACCCAGGAAAGCCGCGACATCGAAGCGGCCAAGGTGTTCGAGAGCATGGGAGGCTACGCGCCGACCATCGGTATCATCGGTGCTGTCATGGGTTTGATCCATGTGATGGGCAACCTGGCCGATCCGTCGCAACTGGGCAGCGGCATTGCCGTGGCATTCGTTGCCACCATCTACGGCGTGGCGAGCGCCAACCTGGTGCTGCTGCCGATCGCGGCCAAGCTCAAATCCATTGCGTTGCGCCAGTCGCGCTACCGCGAAATGCTGCTGGAAGGGATCCTGTCGATTGCCGAAGGCGAGAACCCGCGTTCCATCGAGTTGAAGCTCCAGGGCTTCATGGACTGATGGGGGAAATGGCAGATGGCGCGTCGCAGACATCGTGAAGAACACGTCAACCATGAACGCTGGCTGGTTTCCTATGCCGACTTCATCACGCTGCTGTTCGCCTTTTTTGTGGTCATGTATTCGATCTCTTCGGTGAACGAAGGCAAGTACAAGGTCATTTCCGAAGCGTTGATCGGCGTCTTTACCGATTCGGACCGCGCCCTCAAGCCGATTCCCATCGGCGAAGAGCGTCCGAAGACGACGACCCCGGCCAAGCCGCTGGTCAAGGACAGCGAACAGGTCGACGCCGGCATTGCCGGTGGCAGCGATCCGTTGAAGAGCATTGCCGATGACATCAGTTCGGCGTTCGGCGACCTGATCAGTTCCAACCAGATGACCGTGCGTGGCAACGAGTTGTGGGTCGAGATCGAACTCAACTCCAGCCTGCTGTTCGGCAGCGGCGATGCCATGCCCAGCGACATGGCGTTCAACATCATCGATAAAGTGGCGGCGATCCTGAGACCGTTCGACAACCCTATCCACGTCGAAGGTTTCACCGACGACCAGCCGATCCGCACCGCGCAGTACCCCACCAACTGGGAATTGTCGTCGGCCCGTTCGGCAAGCATCGTGCGCATGCTCGCCATGCAGGGTGTCAACCCGGGCCGCCTGGCGTCGGTGGGGTATGGCGAATTCCAGCCGGTGGCCAATAACGCCACGGCCGAGGGGCGCGCACGCAATCGACGGGTGGTGCTGGTGGTTTCGCGCAACCTCGATGTGCGTCGCAGCCTGACCGGTACCGGCACCGCCAACGCAAAGCCCGATGCGGCATTGAAGCGGGCTGGCACACAAACTGCACCGACCCCGGTCAAGTCGCCGGATAGACAGAACGCCGTCAATTCTCCGTCACCGGCTTTATAACCGAGCTATTTCTCGGTCGAGCACGTCTCGACCGGGAGGAACGATCCGAATGAGAGTCTGGGCAGTCGCCAATCAAAAAGGTGGTGTGGGCAAAACCACATCCTCCATCGCTTTAGCCGGTTTGCTGGCCGAGGCCGGCAAGCGCGTGGTCATCGTCGATCTGGACCCCCATGGCTCGATGACCAGCTACTTCGGCTACGACCCCGATAGCCTGGAACACAGCAACTACGATTTGTTCCTGCACAAGGGCAGCGTGCCCGAAGGCTTGCCGGGGCAGTTGCTGCTGTCCACCAGCGACGAGCGGATCTCCTTGCTGCCGTCGAGCACCGCCCTGGCCACCTTGGAGCGCCAATCGCCCGGCCAGAGCGGCCTGGGCCTGGTGATCGCCAAGAGTCTGGCGCAGCTGTGGCAGGATTTCGATTACGCGATCATCGACAGCCCGCCGTTGCTGGGCCTGCTGATGGTCAATGCGTTGGCCGCCAGCCAGCAATTGGTCATTCCTGTGCAGACCGAACACCTCGCGGTGAAGGGCCTGGAGCGCATGGTCAACACCCTGGCGATGGTCAACCGTTCACGCAAGCAGTCGCTGGCATTCAATATCGTGCCGACCCTGTTCGACCGTCGTACCCAGGCGTCCCTCGGCACCTTGCGAGTGCTGCGCGACATGTACCCGGACGACATCTGGCAAGGCTACATCCCGGTGGACACCCGTTTGCGCGACGCCAGCCGCGCCGGCGTGACACCGTCGCAATTCGATGGCAAAAGCCGTGGCGTACTGGCCTATCGCGCGCTTCTCAAGCACCTGCTGGCCCAGCAGCTCGTTGCGCAGCAGGTGGCTTGAGTTGATGAAGTTCTCCTTAGACGTTGTGCTTGCTTGCGGGCGCTCAAGTCCTGCCGTATCCATGCCGATAACCTTTTCAAGTGGCGCACAGTTCCCATGAACCGCCCCATCAAGACAACTTCGCGTCCCCAATTGGCCCTGCAGTCCTATCTGGATGGGCTGTTGCAGGAAGCGACCGATGAATTGCCAGCGCAGCCGAGCGCGTTCCAGGCGTTGCCCGAGCCTGTCGAAGCCGAACCCGCGCTCGACGAGTTCCAGGCCGCCGTGCTCGAGGAGCAGGCCCGTGATGCACAGGCTTCAGCGGTTGTGACAGCGGTGGAAGCGCCGTTCGTCAAGCCGCAGTTGGCGGTGATGGAAGCACCCGCACCGATCCTGGCGCCGGTCTCCACCGTCGCGCCATTGTTGCAGGGGTTGGTGACGCCGGTAGTGGAAATCCACATGCCGCCGAGCAACACGCCGCCGCCGGCGCCGGGCGATGATCGCCCGGCGTGGGCCGCCGAGCCGTTCGAGTGCTTGTTGTTCGATGTGGCCGGTTTGACGCTGGCGGTGCCGCTGGTGTGCCTGGGATCCATCTACTCCCTGGCCGGGCAGGAATTGACGCCGTTGTTTGGCCAACCGGAGTGGTTCCTCGGAATCCTGCCGAGCCAGGCCGGCAACCTGAAAGTGCTGGACACCGCGCGCTGGGTCATGCCGGATCGTTATCGCGATGATTTTCGCCAGGGCCTGCAGTACGTGATTTCTGTGCAGGGCTACGAATGGGGATTGGCGGTGCATCAGGTCAGCCGTTCGCTGCGCCTGGACCCGAACGAGATCAAGTGGCGCAGCCATCGAGGGCAACGGCCATGGCTGGCCGGTACGGTGATCGAACACATGTGCGCCTTGCTGGACGTTTCCGAACTGGCGGAGCTGATCGCCAGCGGCGGGGCAAAACACCTGGACGGCGCCAAGCCGGTCCGGAAACCGAAATAAGACAACCGGCGGCGCAGGGCGACGCCGGACAGAACACACACCGCCACAGGCGGTTTTTCGAGGGGTCAGGGTATGAATGATAAGGCGTCGTCTCTCAAGGGTTCCGAAGATCCGATCTTGCAATGGGTGACTTTCAAGCTCGATAACGAAACCTACGGCATCAACGTGATGCGCGTGCAGGAAGTGCTGCGCTACACCGAGATCGCCCCGGTCCCGGGTGCGCCAAGCTACGTGCTGGGCATCATCAACCTGCGTGGTAACGTCGTGACCGTGATCGACACCCGTCAGCGTTTCGGCTTGAACTCCACCGAGGTCAACGACAACACCCGTATCGTGATCATCGAGGCGGACAAGCAAGTGGTCGGTATCCTGGTCGATAGCGTTGCTGAAGTGGTTTACTTGCGTCAGTCGGAAATCGAAACCGCGCCTAACGTCGGTAACGAGGAATCGGCCAAGTTCATCCAGGGCGTGTGCAACAAGAACAACGAGTTGCTGATCCTGGTCGAACTGGAAAAAATGATGAGCGAAGAAGAGTGGTCGGAACTGGAGAGTATCTGATTTGATTCTTGAGGTAGCAGTCATTGTCCTGTTCCTTTTCTGGGCAGGCACGCTGGCGATGTTTTTGTCCTACATACGTGGCCAGCGGGAAATCGCCGCTCAACAGGCCCAGGGCGATGCGCTGCGCGATCAGCGCATCCGGGACCTGGCCAAGCGTGTCGACGACTATCAGAACGGCACCGTGCGCATGGGCGAAGCGCTCCATGAGCTGCGTGCCGTCGTCGCGCCATTGCCGGACAAACTGGCGCAACTGGAACAGCGCGACCCCTCCAGCCTGTCCTTTGCCCAAGCCGCCCGGCTGGTCGGCATGGGCGCCAGCATCGACGAACTGACCCAGGCGTGCGGCCTGACCCAGGCCGAGGCCGAATTGATGAGCAAGTTGCACAAGGGCGGCTGATATCTATCCATCCCCCAGGACCCATGTGGGAGCGAGCTTGCTCGCGATAGCGGTGTGACAGTCAGCAAATAGGTTGTATGACCGCCATCGCGAGCAGGCTCGCTCCCACAGGTTTTTCTGGCGTTCAGAAATAATCATTCCAGCCCGGTCCCCGTGGCGAGGGAGCTTGCTCGCGCTGGGTCGCGCAGCGGCCCCAGGTTTTTACGACTGCTTCGCAGCCGAGCGGGAGCAAGCTCCCTCGCCACGGGTAGCGTCGTCGCTGATCGCTGATCATTCCCGCGTTCCGTGACCTCTGTGTGGGAGCGAGCTTGCTCGCGATAGCGGTGTGACAGTCAGCAAATATGCTGAATGTATGACCGCCATCGCGAGCAGGCTCGCTCCCACAGGTTTTTCTGGCGTTCAGAAATAATCACTCCAGCCCGGTCCCCGTAGCGAGGGAGCTTGCTCCCGCTGGGTCGCGCAGCGGCCCCAGGTTTTTACGACTGCTTCGCAGCCGAGCGGGAGCAAGCTCCCTCGCCACGGATAGCGTCGTCGCTGATCGCTGATCATTCCCGCGTTCCGTGACCTCTGTGTGGGAGCGAGCTTGCTCGCGATAGCGGTGTGACAGTCAGCAAATATGCTGAGTGTATGACCGCCATCGCGAGCAGGCTCGCTCCCACAGGTTTTTCTGGCGTTCAGAAATAATCATTCCAGCCCGGTCCCCGTGGCGAGGGAGCTTGCTCCCGCTGGGTCGCGCAGCGGCCCCAGCTTTTACGACTGCTTAGCAGCCGAGCGGGAGCAAGCTCCCTCGCCACGGGTAGCGCCTTCAGCGATTAGTAATCATCCCCACGCTCCGTCACGTCTTTCTCGATGTTTTGCGCATGCGGGTCGAAGCCCTGGGGAAATTTGCCCTTCAGGTTCCAGGCAAACGCAATGATCTCGGCAATCGTGCGGTACAACTCTTCCGGAATGCTGTCGCCCAGCTCCAGCCGTGCCAGCAACTTCACCAGTTCGGCATTTTCGTAGATCGGTACTTCGCTCTCGCGGGCGATGCGCAGGATTTCCTCGGCCAGGGCTTCGTCGCCCTTGGCGGTGAGGGTGGGGGCGTGGTGGCCGTCGTACTTGAGGGCGATGGCCTGGCGGGGTTCGGTGTGGGTTGTCATGCGGTTTCGTCCACCCAGCGTTGTTCCAGCCGGGTCTTGGGTCCTTGGGGCGGGGTGCCGAGGTGGCAGTCGAGGTCGCCGACATTCAACCCGCACGTCACAAGGCGCTCGCGCAATGCGGTCAGGTTCCTTTCGATCAGGCTCGCGGTGTACGCTCGTTCTGCCCACAGCTGACTGGAAAGGCTGCCACTGAGCAACTGGGCCTGGATCTGCAGCGGCCCCAGCGGTTCCATGTCGAAGGCCAGCTCGACCCGCCAGAGCTGCTGTTTCGGTTCGGTTTGTTCGCGGCGTTCGTCCGGTTGTTCCCGGGCGGCGGTTTCCTCGCGCTGGAACTTGACCTGCAACGGCACGATGTCCTGCAGGTTGCGCATCGGAATCTCCAGTTGCCAAGTGCTCATCAACCGGCCGTCATCGGTCAGCCCGGTTTGCTCCAGGCTGGACAGCTGATGGCTTTGCAGACGTGACACGGCGGCGGCCGCCAGGCGCAGCAGATGCTCCAGGTCACCTTCTTCATCCTGACCTTTCAATAATCTGGCGGGCAGCGGAAAGCCGGTGGGTTGTGGCTTGGCGCTGACCTGGCCGAGCATCCCCAGGGCGCTGCGCACGAAGCTGGGCAATGCCTGGGCCAGGGTGTTGGCGGCGATGACCGCGGAGAGGTTGGTGGAAGCGGGCAGGGCGGGTGTCAGTTGGGCGATCAGTTTCAGGAGGTCGCCTTTCATGTCCGGGGCCAGGCTTGGCGGTTGGCCGGCCAGCAGCTTGCTTTCCAGGAACACGCCGCTGGCGGCCATGGCTTGGGCCAAACCCTTGGGTGTGCTCAGTTGTTGTACGTCCGGCAGGCCAGCCAGAAGGCGTGTCACCGCCGCGCGCAGTTCGGGGCCGGCGTCATCGCTGGCGGGAAGGTTTTGCAGGGCGGTGAGCAGGCTGTCCAGCGAGCCCTGGCGGCTCACTTGCGTCACCAATTGCTGGCTCACCGCCAATTGCTCCTGGCGATTGCTCAAGGGCACGAATTTCAATGTCTGAGCATCCTGTACCTGGGCGCTCAACAGCATGCCGATGCGCAGCGGCTGCGGGCTGTCGATGTCCAGGGTGCTGCCGGCCTGGGCGGTGTTGAGCAGGCTTACCAGCGAGCGATACACCGCCGGTTGCCCGGGCTGTTGCGGCAAGGCCTGGCTGGTCAGCACTTTGCCCTGCAACAAAGTGCCCACGGGCAATTGCGCGGTGTCGATCCGGGTCAGGGCGGCGACGCTGGAGGCGAGGGCCTGCTGCACGGTAATCGCCAGGTTGCTGGCCGAAGGCTGAGTCACGGCCAGGCTGGTGCCCTGGGGCAGCGGCTGGGTGCTGGTGGCTTGTACGGTGGCCTGCCGGCCGCTCTCCAGCGTGACCTTGAGCAGCAGTTGGAAAGCCTGGTCCGCCTGCTTGAGCGACAGCACCTCGGCCTTGGCGGTCTGGCCCGGACCGATCAATCCCTCGGCCGGTGCCAGCAGCTTGAGCAACTCGCCCGTGACCGCCGGCATACGTGTCGTTGCCGTGGGCTGGGGCAGCGGCGGGATGTTCATGTCGCCTGTCATCTGCGGTATTACCTTGGGGAAATCAGCGCTCTTGAGAGAAGAACTTCACATGTATAATGCCGCCCGCCTTCCAGAGAGTGGCAAAACCTTGCAATTGTTTGACGCAGCTCTGTGGATCGGGCCGTCAATGCATCTATGCTGCATCACTTTAACGGCTGCCGCACTGCCGACTTGAACCGTATAAGGCTCGTGATCCCTTGACCAGTCCTCTCCTGCAAACCGTCGGCCTCGCCTGTGAGCGAGATCTGCGACTGCTTTTCGAAAATCTCGAATTGAGACTCTCGCCTGGCGATATGGTACAGATCAGTGGCCCCAACGGCAGTGGCAAGACCAGCCTGTTGCGCCTGCTGGCCGGGTTGATGCAGCCCACCGCCGGCGAGATCCTGCTCAACGGCCAGCCGCTGCACAGCCAGCGTAGCGAACTGGCACGCAACCTGCTCTGGATCGGCCATGCCGCCGGCATCAAGGACCTGCTGACCCCCGAAGAGAACCTGAGTTGGCTCTGCGCGTTGCATCGTCCGGCTGGGCGCGAGGCGATCTGGCGGGCATTGGCGGCGGTGGGATTGAAAGGTTTCGAGGACGTTCCGAGCCATACCCTGTCGGCCGGCCAGCAGCGCCGCGTGGCCCTGGCCCGGCTGTACCTGGACAGCCCGCCACTGTGGATCCTCGACGAGCCGTTCACCGCTCTGGACAAGCAGGGCGTGGCGCAACTTGAAGAACACCTGGCCGGCCATTGCGAAAACGGCGGCATGGTGTTGCTGACCACGCACCACACCTTGGCCCGGATGCCCTCCGGTTATCGCAGCATCGACCTGGGGAACTGGGCGGTATGAGTGTCTTTGGCTTGTTGCTCGCCCGTGAGGCGCGCCTGTTGTTCCGTCGTCCGGCAGAACTGGCCAACCCGTTGGTATTCTTCGCAATCGTCATCGCCTTGTTCCCGCTTGCGGTCGGCCCGGAGACTCAATTGTTGCAAACGTTGTCGCCTGGACTGGTCTGGGTGGCAGCGCTTTTATCGGTCCTGCTCTCGCTGGACGGGCTTTTCCGCAGTGATTTCGAGGACGGATCCCTGGAACAGTGGGTCCTTTCGTCGCACCCCCTGGCCCTTCTGGTTTTGGCCAAGGTACTGGCACACTGGGTTTTTTCCGGCCTGGCGCTGGTGCTGCTCTCGCCGTTGATGGCGATGATGCTGGGCTTGCCCGCGGCCTGCATGCCGGTGCTGCTGTTGTCGCTGTTGCTGGGCACGCCGGTGCTGAGCCTGCTCGGCGCGGTAGGCGCGGCGCTGACTGTGGGGCTCAAGCGCGGAGGCTTGTTGCTGGCCCTGCTGATTCTGCCGCTGTACATACCGGTATTGATCCTTGGAAGTGGCGCCTTGCAAGCGGCACTGCAAGGCATGCCGGCAACCGGTTATCTGCTATGGCTTGGGAGCCTGACCGCCCTGGCGATAACCCTGACACCCTTTGCAATAGCCGCTGGCCTGAAGATCAGCGTCGGCGAATAATAATGAGGCCTGGTCAGGAGTTGACCACTTCCCAGGAAGTAAAGGCCGCCCCAGCGGTTCGCGATAGCGAGCCGCAACCGTGATGGAATCTGCAATGAACTGGACCTGGTTTCACAAGCTCGGCTCACCCAAGTGGTTCTACGGCATCAGTGGCAAAATGCTGCCCTGGTTGAGCATCGCCGCCCTGTTGCTGATCGGCATCGGCGTGGTCTGGGGCTTGGCGTTCGCGCCGCCGGACTATCAGCAAGGCAACAGCTTCCGCATTATCTATATCCATGTCCCGACGGCGATGCTGGCCCAGTCGATCTACGTGATGCTGGCGGTATGCGGCGTGGTCGGGCTGGTGTGGAAAATGAAACTGGCCGACGTAGCCCTGCAATGCGCCGCGCCCATCGGCGCCTGGATGACCGCCGTGGCGCTGGTCACCGGGGCCATCTGGGGCAAGCCGACCTGGGGTTCGTGGTGGGTCTGGGATGCACGACTGACGTCGATGCTGATCCTGCTGTTCCTGTACTTCGGTCTTATTGCGCTGGGCAACGCCATCAGTAATCGTGACAGCGCCGCCAAGGCCTGCGCGGTGCTGGCGATCGTCGGGGTGATCAACATTCCGATCATCAAGTACTCGGTGGAGTGGTGGAACACCCTGCACCAGGGCGCGACCTTCACCCTCACCGAAAAACCGGCGATGCCGGTGGAGATGTGGCTGCCGCTGTTGCTGACCGCGCTGGGGTTCTATTGCTTCTTCGGCGCGGTGCTGCTGCTGCGCATGCGCCTGGAAGTGCTCAAGCGTGAGTCCCGGGCCAGCTGGGTGAAAGCCGAAGTACAGAACAGCCTGGAGGCCGCTCGATGAGTTTCGCGTCATTCGGCGATTTCCTCGCCATGGGCCATCACGGCTTGTATGTCTGGTCAGCCTACGGCATTTGCCTGGCGGTGCTGGCTCTCAACGTGGCGGCGCCGATCCTGGCCCGCAAGCGGTATCTGCAACAAGAGGCGCGTCGTCTGCGCCGGGAGAATGGTCAGTGAATCCGCTGCGCAAAAAACGTCTTGTCATCATTCTGGCGATCCTGGTCGGCGTCGGCGCGGCGGTCGGCCTGGCCCTGAGCGCCCTGCAGCAGAACATCAACCTGTTCTATACCCCGACGCAGATTGCCAGCGGAGAGGCGCCCAAGGACACTCGCATCCGCGCCGGCGGCATGGTGGAGCAGGGGTCGCTGGTGCGTTCCGGCGATTCGCTGGACGTGAGGTTCAACGTCACCGACTTCAACAAGACCGTGACCATCACCTACCGCGGCATTCTCCCTGACCTGTTCCGCGAAGGGCAGGGCATCGTCGCCCTGGGCAAGCTCAATGCAGACGGCGTGGTGGTGGCCGACGAAGTGCTGGCCAAGCACGACGAGAAGTACATGCCGCCGGAAGTGACCAAGGCCCTGAAAGACAGCGGCCAATCGGCGCCCGCGCCCGCGAAGGAGGGTTGATAAGATGACCACCGGTATCTTCATCCCCGAGCTGGGCCATCTGGCGATGATCCTGGCCCTGTGTTTCTCCCTGGTGCAGGCCGTGGTTCCATTGCTCGGCGCCTGGCGTGGTGACCGTCTGTGGATGAGCCTCGCCCAGCCAGCGGCATGGGGACAGTTCGCGTTCATGCTGTTTGCCTTCGCCTGCCTGACCTACGCGTTCATGGCCGACGACTTTTCCGTTGAGTACGTCGCCAGCAACTCCAACAGCGCCTTGCCCTGGTACTACAAGTTCAGCGCGGTGTGGGGCGCCCACGAAGGTTCGTTGTTGCTCTGGGCCTTGATCCTCGCCGGGTGGACCTTTGCCGTGTCGGTGTTCTCTCGGCAATTGCCCCAGGTGATGCTGGCCCGGGTATTGGCGGTGATGGGCATCATCAGCACCGGTTTCCTGCTGTTTTTGATCGTCACGTCCAACCCGTTCGAGCGCATCCTGCCCCAGGTGCCGACCGACGGTCGCGACCTGAACCCGTTGCTCCAGGACATAGGCCTGATTGTCCATCCGCCGATGCTGTACATGGGGTACGTCGGTTTTTCCGTGGCCTTCGCGTTTGCCATCGCCGCGTTGCTCGGTGGTCGCCTCGATGCCGCTTGGGCTCGCTGGTCGCGCCCATGGACCATTGTTGCCTGGGCCTTTCTCGGCATCGGCATCACCCTCGGCTCGTGGTGGGCCTACTATGAACTCGGCTGGGGCGGCTGGTGGTTCTGGGACCCGGTGGAAAACGCCTCGTTCATGCCATGGCTCGTCGGCACGGCCCTGATCCATTCCCTAGCGGTCACGGAAAAGCGCGGGGTATTCAAGAGCTGGACGGTCCTGCTGGCCATCGCGGCATTCTCCTTGAGCCTGCTGGGAACCTTCCTCGTGCGTTCCGGCGTGCTGACGTCGGTGCATGCCTTCGCCTCGGACCCGGAGCGTGGCGTGTTCATCCTGATGTTCCTGATGGTCGTGGTCGGCGGTTCGCTGACGCTGTTCGCCCTGCGCGCGCCGGTGGTCAAGAGCCAGGTCGGCTTCAACCTCTGGTCCCGGGAAACCCTGCTGTTGGGCAACAACCTGGTGCTGGTGGTGGCGGCGTCGATGATCCTGCTGGGCACGCTGTACCCGCTGGTGCTCGATGCGTTGTCCGGCGCCAAGCTGTCGGTTGGCCCGCCGTATTTCAACGCATTGTTCATACCGCTGATGGCGATCCTCATGGTGGTGATGGCCGTCGGCGTGCTGGTGCGCTGGAAAGACACGCCGGTCAAATGGCTGATGGGCATGCTGACACCGGTGCTGTTGGGCACGGCTGCCCTGGCCGTGGTGGCCGGGATCGCCTACGGCGACTTCAACTGGGCCGTGCTGGCGACCTTCGTCCTGGCCGCCTGGGTATTGCTGGCCGGCGTTCGGGACATCTTCGACAAGACCCGTCACAAAGGCCTGATCAAGGGCCTGCCGACCCTGACCCGCAGTTATTGGGGCATGCAACTCGCCCACCTGGGCATCGCCGTTTGCGCCCTGGGCGTGGTGCTGTCCAGCCAGAACAGTGCCGAACGTGACCTGCGCCTGTCGCCGGGCGAATCCATGGACCTGGGTGGCTACCAGTTCGTCTTCGAGGGCGCCAAGCATTTCGAAGGGCCTAACTTCACCTCCGACAAGGGCACCGTGCGGGTCCTTCGCAACGGCCAGGAAATTACCGTGCTGCACCCGGAGAAACGCCTCTACACCGTGCAGAACTCGGTGATGACCGAAGCCGGGATCGATGCTGGTTTCACCCGTGATCTCTATGTCGCGCTGGGCGAATCCCTGGGCGATGGCGCCTGGGCGGTGCGCGTCCACGTCAAGCCGTTCGTGCGCTGGATCTGGTTCGGTGGCTTGCTGACCGGCCTGGGCGGAGTCCTGGCGGCGCTGGATCGTCGTTATCGCGTCAAAGTGAAGACCCGGGTGCGTGAAGCGCTGGGCGTGACAGGAGCCACTGCATGAAACGTTGGTTGATGGTATTGCCGCTGGCGCTGTTCCTGATGGTTGCGGTGTTCCTCTACCGGGGGCTGTTCTTGAATCCGTCGGAGTTGCCCTCGGCGCTGATCGGCAAGCCGTTCCCGGAGTTTTCCCTGCCCTCGGTACAAGGCGACAGGACCCTGACCCACGCCGACCTGCAGGGCAAGCCGGCGTTGGTCAACGTGTGGGGTACCTGGTGCATTTCCTGCCGGGTCGAGCATCCGGTGTTGAACAAGCTGGCCCAGAATGGCGTGGTGATCTACGGCGTCAACTACAAGGACGTCAACGCCGACGCCTTGAAATGGCTGGCTGAATTCCACAACCCATATCAGCTCGATATACGCGACGAGGAGGGCACCCTCGGCCTGAACCTGGGTGTGTACGGCGCGCCGGAAACCTTCTTCATCGACGCCAAGGGCATCATCCGCGACAAGTTCGTCGGTGTGATCGACGAACAGGTCTGGCGCGAAAAACTGGCTGGCAAATACCAGGCCCTGGTGGATGAGGCCAAGCCATGAAGCGCTGGTTAGCCGCTGCGGTCCTCGGCTTGAGTCTGTCGGGTGTGACCCATGCCGCCATCGATACCTATGAATTTGCCAATGACGCCGAGCGCGAGCGGTTTCGCGAGCTGACCAAGGAGTTGCGCTGCCCCAAATGTCAGAATCAGGACATCGCCGATTCCAACGCGCCGATCGCGACCGATTTGCGCAAGGAAATCTTCCGGATGCTCGGCGAGGGCAAGGACAACCAGCAAATCATCGATTTCATGGTGGATCGCTACGGTGAGTTCGTGCGCTACAACCCAGCCCTGTCTTCCAAGACCGCGCTGCTATGGTTCGGCCCCGCCGGGCTGCTGCTGGGTGGTTTCGTGGTGATCGCGGTGATCGTGCGCCGCCGTCGGGTGCAGCGCAGCGCCGCCCCGGATACGCTTTCTGTCGAAGAGCGCCAGCGCCTCGACCAACTGTTGGATAAAACCAAGCATGATTGATTTCTGGCTCGCCGCAGGTCTGCTTCTCCTGGTCGCCCTGAGTTTTCTGTTGATCCCCGTGTTACGTGGCCGTCGCGCCCAATTGGAAGAAGATCGCACCGCGCTGAACGTGGCGCTGTATCAGGAACGGGTTGCCGAACTGCAGGCCGAGCGGGAAGAGGGCGTGCTCAACGCGTCCCAACTGGACACCGGGCGCGCCGAGGCCGCCCGAGAATTGCTGGCTGATACCGAAGGCGCCGATGCGCCGCGTGAATCCCGCCTGGGCAAACCGTTGCCGCTTCTCGCCGCTGTGCTGGTGCCGGTGTTGGGCCTGGCGTTGTACCTGCATTTCGGCGCCATCGACAAAGTCGAACTGACCCGCGAATTCGCCCAGGCGCCGCAGTCCATGGAGGAGATGACCCTGCGCCTGGAGCGCGCGGTGGCGGCACAACCGGATTCCGCCGAGGGCTTGTATTTCCTCGGTCGGACCTACATGGCGCAGGATCGGCCGGCGGACGCGGCGAAGATTTTCGAACGCACCGTGGCGGTCGCGGGTCGCCAACCGGAGCTGTTGGGCCAATGGGCGCAGGCGCAGTACTTTGCCGATGGCAAGAAATGGTCGGATAAAGTCCAGGCCCTGACCGACGAAGCGCTGAAGCTCGACCCCAAGGAAGTGACCAGCCTTGGCCTGTTGGGCATCGCCGCGTTTGAAGGCGAGCGTTATCAGGAAGCGATCGATTATTGGGAACGCTTGCTGGCGCAATTGCCTGAAGGCGATAGATCCCGCGAAGCGTTGCAGGGCGGCATTACCCGGGCCACCGAGAAGCTCCAGGCCAGTGGAGGCAAGCTCGCCCAGGCGCCGACGGCCAAGGCCGTGGCACTGCTCAAGGTTCGCGTCGACCTGGCTCCGGCGCTCAAGGCGAAGGTGCAGCCGGGCGACAGCGTGTTCATTTTTGCCCGCGCCGTTTCCGGGCCGCCGGCGCCGCTGGCGGCCAAGCGCCTGACCGTCGCCGACCTGCCCGCCAGCGTCGAGTTGGGCGACGCGGACGCAATGATGCCGCAGCTGAAACTGTCGAACTTCCCCGAAGTCCAACTGGTGGCGCGTATATCCCGGGCCGGTCAACCGACCGCCGGCGAGTGGATCGGTCGCAGCCAGCCCTTGGCGAGCAGTACCACCGCACCGCAGCAATTGACCATCGACAGTCCGGACCAATGACAGGAACTCGCCCCATGACCGCCATCGCTCGTATCACACTGCTCACGCTCGTCCTGGGCCTGAGCGCTTGTGCGGTCCAGCGTCCGCCCGAACCTTCGGCGCCGCTGCCGCCCATACCGCCGTCGACACCGACCACCAAGCCAGCACCGTCGACCGCCCCCGGCAAACCGGTGACCCCGAACAAACCGGCCAAGCCAGTGCCGCGTACCTCCGCCAGTTTCGCGCCCCCACCCGGCGGCAACAGCCATTGGGATGCCAAGCTCGGGGTCTATGTGCTGGATGATCAGACCAATACCTTCTACCGCCAGCGCACCTACTATCGCTGGAACAATGGATGGAGCCGTTCCGTCAGCCCGAACGGGCCGTGGGAAGACACCACCATCGAAGGCGTGCCGGCTGGGCTCGGACGCAAATTCAACTAAAAAACCATGGTGGGGGAGCTTGCTCCCTCGCCACAAAGGCTGCGTTGTGTCGTCAGACAGTTGAAGGTTCGACCTGTCATCCCCAGCGTCGTAGAATGCGCGCCTTTGCGAGCCTCACTGGCCAACCGCGTATTTATCGGAGCACCTGACCATGACGACCACCCCGACCGGCGATTACCTTGAAACCCTCTACGAAGGCTATGGCCAGCGTTTTCGCATGGACAAGCTGCTGCATGAAGTGCGCACCGAGCACCAGCACCTGGTGATTTTCGAAAACCCGCGCATGGGCCGGGTCATGGCCCTGGACGGCGTGATCCAGACCACCGAAGCCGATGAATATATCTACCACGAGATGTTGACCCACGTGCCGATCCTGGCCCATGGCGCGGTCAAGCGCGTGCTGATCATTGGCGGTGGTGACGGCGGCATGCTGCGGGAAGTGACCAAGCATGTGGGCATCGAGCACATCACCATGGTGGAGATCGACGGCACGGTGGTGGACATGTGCAAGGAGTTTTTGCCGAACCATTCCAAGGGCGCCTATGACGACCCGCGCCTGAACCTGGTGATTGACGATGGCATGCGTTTCGTTGCCACGACCCAGGAAAAATTCGACGTCATCATTTCCGACTCCACCGACCCGATCGGTCCGGGCGAAGTACTGTTCTCGGAGAACTTCTACCAGGCATGCCACCGCTGCCTCAATGAAGGCGGGATCCTGGTCACTCAGAACGGCACGCCGTTCATGCAGTTGGGCGAAGTCCAGACCACCGCCGGGCGCTTGCACGGCCTGTTCGCCGACTGGCATTTCTACCAGGCCGCCGTGCCGACCTATATCGGCGGCGCCATGACCTTTGCCTGGGGTTCGACCAACGCCGCTTACCGCAAGCTCTCCCGCGAAACCCTGCGCGAGCGCTTTACCGGCAGCGGTATCGTGACGCGCTACTACAACCCCGAGATTCATATCGGTGCGTTCGCCATGCCGCAATACGTGCTGCAGGCGATCAACAAGCCGAGCAACGACTGACGTCAGCGACAGTCTGCTCCTGTGGCGAGAGAGCAAGCTCCCTCGCCACTAGGCGCTGGCCCTTTTGTGTTGCCAAATATTCAATCAACAAAATTTTCACGAAACCTTGCAGACAATCCCACGCGCTTTTATTGCGGCGGTTATTAATGGCAATGCCATGACCGTTCGTGCAAGATTTGCGCTTTCGCGCAAGCCCCGGCCTTGAATGGCTCAACAGAGGGCGCGCTGTTGTTCCTACTTTCGACCCCACTTCCAATAGGTCCTAAAACGACATGGCAATCCCGGACGCCCTGAGTCAGCAGCGCACCACGCATCGCCTGCTGCAACCGACCGTCAAATCGCACCTGGCCTACACGCTGCTCTGTGCCCTGGTGATGATGATCATGCTCAGCCTGCTGCGCGTGGCGCTGCTGGTCTACAACCGCCAGATGATCCTCGATACCCCAGCCTCGACCTTCGTGGAAGCTTTTATCAACGGGCTGCGTTTCGACTTGCGTCTGGTCGTCTATCTCTGCATTCCGCTGCTGCTGGCATTGTTCAGCGCGCGGGCCATGGCGGCACGTGGGTTCTTTCGTTTCTGGCTGACGGTCACCTCCAGCATCGCGCTGTTCCTGGGCTTGATGGAGATGGACTTCTACCGTGAGTTTCACCAGCGCCTCAACGGCCTGGTCTTCCAGTACGTGAAGGAAGACCCCAAAACCGTGGCGAGCATGCTCTGGTATGGTTTTCCCGTGGTTCGTTACCTGCTGGCCTGGGTGGGCGGCACCATCATCCTGAGCCTGGCGTTCAAGGGCGCCGATCGTGCCACACGGCCGCGTGGGCCTTTCAGTGGCGGCAGCATCGGCACGCGCCAGATCGCGCCGTGGTATGGCCGTGTCGCCGTGTTCCTGGTTTGCCTGCTGGTGGCCGTGGCCGCTGCGCGTGGCACCCTGCGCCAAGGGCCACCGCTGCGTTGGGGTGACGTCTACACCACTGATTCCAACTTCGCCAACCAGTTGGGTCTCAACGGCACGCTGTCGCTGGTGGCAGCGGCGAAGAGCCGGATGTCCGAAGACCGTGACAACATCTGGAAAGCCACTCTTGAGCAGCCGCTGGCGCAGCAGACCGTGCGCGACATGCTGGTGATGGCCGACGACAAGCTGGTGGAGGCCGAGACGGCCGCCGTGCGTCGCGACTACACGCCGCCTGCCGACAAGACGCTGCCGATCAAGAACGTCGTCGTGATCCTGATGGAAAGCATGGCCGGTCATTCCGTGGGCGCCCTTGGCGCGCCGGGCAACATCACGCCTTACCTGGACAAGCTGTCCAAGGAGGGCCTGCTGTTCGACCGCTTCTTCTCCAATGGCACGCACACCCACCAGGGTATGTTCGCCACCATGGCCTGCTTCCCGAACCTGCCAGGTTTCGAATACCTGATGCAGACGCCGGAAGGCAGTCACAAGCTGTCGGGCTTGCCGCAGCTGCTCAGCGCCCGTGAATATGACGACGTGTATGTCTATAACGGCGACTTCGCCTGGGACAACCAGTCGGGCTTCTTCAGCAGCCAGGGCATGACCACGTTCATTGGCCGTAACGACTTCGTGAACCCAGTGTTCTCCGATCCGACCTGGGGCGTGTCGGACCAGGACATGTTCGACCGTGGCCTGATCGAGCTCAAGGCACGGGAGAATGGCAAGCCGTTCTATGCGTTGTTGCAAACCCTGTCCAACCACACGCCCTACGCCCTGCCAACGCCGTTGCCGGTGGAGCGCGTGACTGACCGTGGCAGCCTGAACGAACACCTGACCGCCATGCGTTACTCCGATTGGGCGCTGGGCCAGTTCTTCGAGAAGGCCCGCAAAGAGCCTTACTTCAAGGAAACCCTGTTCGTGGTGGTCGGCGACCATGGTTTCGGCAACGAGCGCCAGATCACCGAAATGGACCTGGGCCGCTTCAACGTGCCGATGCTGCTGATCGGACCGGGCGTGCAGGAGAAGTTTGGCCAGCGCAATCACACCGTGGGCACCCAGGTCGATATCGTCCCGACCATCATGGGCCGCCTCGGCGGGGAAGTGCGCAATCAATGTTGGGGCCGTGACCTGCTGAACCTGCCGCAAGGCGATACCGGTTTCGGCGTGATCAAGCCGTCCGGTAGCGAGCAGACCACGGCGATCATTCGCGACGACAAGATCCTGGTGCTGCCAAAAGAGAAAGAAATGGCGCCCAAGATGTATCGCTATGAACTCGGTGCGAACCCGCGGGCAGAAGTCATTCCCGATGCACCGGAAACTGCCGAGATGAAACTCAAGCTTGAATCGTTCCTGCAAACCGCGACAAAGAGTTTGTTGGATAACACCGCCGGCGTTATCGACGGCAAGCCGGACTGATAACCGGTGAATAAAAAAGAGGCCTTGAAGGCCTCTTTTTTTTTGCGCTTGGGGATCTATATCTTGCCAAGTAACAGCAGGATCAACAGCACCACCAATACTACGCCGATGATACCGGACGGGCCGTAACCCCAACTTCTGGAGTGCGGGAAGACCGGAAGGCCACCGATCAGCAGGAGGATCAGGATGATGATAAGTATAGTGCCCATTGTTGATTTCCTTATTGGTCAGTTCTGGAGTGATGAAACTTTCAACTGCCAGCGCGCATGCATTAAATCCGGGCGGCTTATAAACTCCGACCGTAACGTCCTGTAAAAAATTCAAATTTTTTTGTCGTCGCCATTGCGCGCGGGTTGACGCCATCTCTTGCCAAGGTTTCAAACCCATCAACTGTCATGGTTTGCCCTCGCCATTCAGCAAGATGATGGAACGTGGGTCGGGCCGGCTCCTTCGCTACACTCGGCCCATCTCTCCCGGAACAACAAGGCTGTTTCCCTATGCAAAATCGCATGATGATCACCGGTGCTGGCTCTGGCCTGGGTCGCGAAATCGCGCTGCGCTGGGCCCGCGAAGGCTGGCGCCTGGCCTTGTCTGACGTCAGTGAACCGGGCCTGCAGGAAACCCTCAGGCTGGTTCGCGAAGCGGGCGGCGACGGCTTTGTGCAACGTTGCGACGTGCGTGACTACAGCCAGCTCACCGCGTTTGCCCAGGCTTGCGAAGAAAAACTTGGCGGCATCGACATCATCGTCAACAACGCTGGCGTGGCGTCGGGTGGATTCTTCAGCGAACTGTCCCTCGAGGATTGGGACTGGCAGATCGCGATCAACCTGATGGGAGTGGTCAAGGGCTGCAAGGCGTTCCTGCCACTGCTGGAGAAAAGCCGTGGCAAAATCATCAACATCGCCTCCATGGCGGCCCTGATGCAAGGCCCCGCCATGAGCAACTACAACGTGGCCAAGGCCGGCGTGGTGGCGTTGTCGGAAAGCCTGCTGATTGAACTGGCGCAGCAGGAAATCGGTGTGCACGTGGTCTGCCCGTCGTTCTTCCAGACCAACCTGCTGGACTCGTTCCGCGGGCCGACTCCCGCCATGAAAGCCCAAGTCGGTAAATTGCTGGAGAGCTCGCCGATCAGTGCCGCTGACATCGCCGACTACATCTACCAGCACGTTGCCGAGGGCCAGTTCATGATCCTGCCCCACGAACAGGGGCGCGCGGCCTGGACGTTGAAGCAGAAAAACCCACAGCTGCTCTACGACGAAATGACCGCCATGGCAGACAAAATGCGCGCCAAGGCGCGACAGTCCCCAAGTTGACCTGCCTTCCCGGCATCCATCAGGATAGCGCCTCGTGCCCTCCTGATGGACCGCTCCATGCTCAATTACCTGTGGTTTTTCCTTGCCGCGCTCTTTGAAATCGCCGGGTGCTATGCCTTCTGGATGTGGTTGCGCCAGGGCAAGAGCGCCTGGTGGATCGCGCCGGCGTTACTCAGCCTGACATTGTTCGCCCTGCTGCTGACTCGTATCGAAGCCACGTATGCCGGTCGCGCCTATGCCGCCTATGGTGGGATCTATATCGTCGCGTCCATCGGCTGGCTGGCGGTCATCGAGCGCGCGCGGCCGCTGGCTTCCGACTGGATCGGCGTGGCGCTCTGTGTAATGGGGGCGGGAATAATTCTCTTCGGGCCGCGATTCACGGGACCTTGATCGGCTTCGATAAACGTTTTTTGCAGGACATTTCCTTCAGTTACAAGGATCCCGATGTGTAGGGGAATACTGAATTCGCGCCGGTATCTTGTGCATGGAAAACAGGCCGGGCATGGTCAAGGTCCAGACACTCTTAAGGACAAGAACCATGCTCGTATTAAGCCGCGCAGTGGGCGAGTTGATTTCCATCGGTGACAATATTTCCGTGCGCGTGCTGTCGGTCAGCGGCAGCACCGTGCGTTTCGGCGTGGAGGCGCCTCGACACGTCGAAGTGCATCGTTCCGAAATCTACGACAAGATCCAGAGAAAAAAGGCCCAGGCGGCACGCAAGGCCTGTTCAATCGAATAGATGCTTGGGCACGTCGTGCTTGAGCATCAATTGGCATTGTTCGCTTTCCGGATCGAAGACAATCATTGCCTGGCCTTTGGTCAGGGCCTGGCGGACCCGCAGGACGCGGGTTTCCAAAGGCGTGTCGTCGCCATTGTCGGTCCCGTCACGGGTGACGAAATCCTCGATCAGGCGGGTGAGGGTGTCGACTTCGAGTTGGTCGTGGGGGATCAGCATGATAGGGCTCCGCTAAATATTGGGCGGATGCTACGGCGGATGAGCTGTGGCGGCTAGCCCGGGCTTTCTCATGTCTGCTCTGGCCTCATCGCGAGCAAGCTCGCTCCCACAGGGCCTCAGTGCATTGAAGTCTATCGTGGGAGCGAGCGTGTTCTTGATGGAATAGTGAGCATGTGGGATCAGCTATCGGAACGCTGCCCAATCAGGCTGTCCACAGAAGGCACCCGGGTGTCGCTTTCCATTTGTGCATCGTGTTCGATCTGATGGCTGAAGCGGTCCAGTGAACCCTGGGCCGGTTGCGCATCGCTGGCAAACACCGGCGGGCTGAGGATGTAGGCGCCGAGCAGACGGCTGAGAGCCGCCAGGCTGTCGATGTGGGTGCGTTCGTAGCCATGGGTGGCGTCGCAGCCGAAAGCGAGCAGGGCGGTGCGGATGTCGTGGCCGGCGGTGATCGCGGAATGGGCGTCACTGAAGTAGTAGCGAAACAGGTCACGGCGCGCCGGCAGTTCGTTTTCCTTGGCCAGTTTCAATAAGTGCCGCGACAGATGGTAGTCGTAAGGGCCGCCGGAATCCTGCATCGCCACGCTTACGGCGTGTTCGCTGGAGTGCTGGCCCGGCGCGACCGGTGCGATGTCGATCCCGACGAACTCACTGACGTCCCAGGGCAGCGCGGCGGCCGCGCCGCTGCCGGTCTCCTCGGTGATGGTGAACAGCGGATGGCAATCGATCAGCAGCTCTTCGCCGCTGTCGACGATGGCCTTCAGCGCCGCCAACAACGCGGCGACCCCGGCCTTGTCATCCAGGTGACGGGCGCTGATATGGCCGCTTTCGGTGAATTCGGGCAAGGGATCGAAGGCCACGTAGTCACCGATGCCCACGCCCAGGGTCTCGCAATCGGCGCGGGTGGCGCAGTAGGCATCCAGGCGCAGTTCGATGTGGTCCCAACTGATGGGCATTTCATCCACGGCGGTATTGAACGCGTGACCGGACGCCATCAACGGCAGGACGCTGCCGCGAATCACGCCCGTATCGGTAAACAGGCTGACCCGGCTGCCCTCGGCAAACCGGCTCGACCAGCAACCCACGGGCGCCAGTGTCAGGCGACCGTTGTCCTTGATGGCCCGGACCGAGGCGCCAATGGTGTCCAGGTGCGCCGAGACCGCGCGGTCGGGGCTGCTTTTGCGGCCCTTGAGGGTGGCGCGAATGGTACCGCGCCGGGTCATTTCGAAAGGAATGCCCAGCTCTTCGAGGCGCTCGGCGACGTAACGGACAATGGTGTCGGTGAAACCGGTAGGGCTGGGAATGGCGAGCATTTCCAGCAAGACTTTCTGCAGGTATTCGAGATTCGGTTCGGGAATCTTACTGATCATGGAAACTCCTCGCGAAATATTGGAACGAGAGACCCGTGGCGAGGGAGCTTGCTCCCGCTCGACTGCGAAGCAGTCGCCTTGAGCTCAAATCGGAGCACTAAGTGAGTCAGCAGGGCCGCCTCGCGCTGGTGGCCGGCCCGGCCCAGCGGGAGCAAGCTCCCTCGCCACAGAAATCTCAGACCACCGCTTGGCTATGGGGAAACAACAAGTCCACAAAACGCTCTGCGGTGGGTTGCGGTTCGTGATTGGCCAGCCCGGCGCGTTCGTTGGCTTCGATGAACACGTATTCCGGTTGATCAGCCGCCGGGACGAGCAGGTCCAGGCCGACCATCGGGATGTCCAGGGCCCGTGCTGCACGAACCGCCGCATCGGCCAGGGTCGGATGGAGGATGGCGGTCACGTCCTCCAGGACGCCACCGGTATGCAGGTTCGCCGTGCGCCGTACGAACAGATGCTCACCCTTGGGCAGCACGCTATCGTAGGCATAACCGGCCGCGCTCAAGGTGCGCTCGGTTTCGGCATCCATCGGGATCTTGCTCTCACCGCCGGTAGCGGCCTGGCGCCGTCGGCTCTGGGCTTCGATGAGCGCGCCGATGGTGTGCTGCCCGTCGCCGATTACCTCGGCCGGGCGACGGATTGCCGCGGCCACCACTTCAAAACCGATCACGAGGATTCGCAAGTCCAACCCTTCGTGGAAGCTTTCTAGCAATACCCGGCTGTCAAACCGCCGGGCAGCTTCGATGGCGGCCTGTACTTCTTCGATCGTGCGCAGGTCCACCGCCACGCCTTGGCCCTGTTCGCCGTCCAACGGCTTCACGACCACCCGTTCATGCTCATCGAGAAACGCCAGGTTGTCGTCGGCATTGCCCGCCAGCTGTTGGGCCGGCAGGTTCAGGCCAGCGTTTTTCAGCACTTTGTGGGTCAGGCTCTTGTTCTGGCAGAGCGTCATGCTGATTGCGCTGGTCAGGTCGCTCAGCGATTCCCGGCAGCGAATCCGGCGGCTGCCGTGCATCAGGGTGAACAGGCCGGCCTCGGCGTCGTCCACTTGCACTTCGATGCCGCGACGATGCGCTTCCTCGACGATGATCCGCGCATAGGGGTTGAATTGCGCCTCGGGGCCGGGCCCAAGGAACAACGGCTGGTTGATGCCATTCTTGCGCTTGATGGCGAAGGTCTGGAGGCTGCGGAAACCGAGTTTGGCATAGAGGTTTTTCGCCATCCGATTATCGTGCAGTACCGACAGGTCGAGGTAGCTCAAGCCCCGGCTCATGAAATGCTCGATGAGGTGGCGCACCAGCACCTCGCCAACGCCGGGGCGTGAACACTGTGGGTCCACCGCCAGGCACCAGAGACTGCTGCCGTTTTCTGGATCGTTGAAGGCTTTCTGGTGATTAAGGCCCATGACGCTGCCAATCACCGCGCCGGTGTCGTCGTCCTCGGCCAGCCAGTAGACCGGGCCACCTTGATGGCGCGGTGTCAATCGCTCCGGGTCGATGGGCAGCATGCCGCGAGCCTGGTACAGCTGATTGATGGCCTGCCAGTCGCTATCGTTCTGGGCGCGGCGGATCCGGAAACCGCGGAATACTCGCGTGGCTTGTCGGTAATCGCTGAACCACAGGCGCAGGGTGTCGGACGGATCGAGAAACAGGTGCGCCGGCTCCAGCCCCAGCACTTGTTGGGGCGCGGCGACGTACAGGGCGATGTCCCGTTCGCCGGGTTGTTCGTTGAGCAGTTCCTGGGCCAGGGTCGCCGGGTCCGGGAACGTATGGCCGATCAGCAGCCGGCCCCAGCCGCAATGCACGGCGATGGGGGCGGCATTGAGTTCGCTGCCGTCTTCGGCCAGGCGTGCCTGCAAGCGTTCGTAGGACGGCGGTTGGCCGCGCAAGAGTCGTTGGTTGTGGAGGGTGGAATGGGGTTTCATCGGTCAGATTCCTTGCTCGCTGAGCCACAGGTTCAGCGCTGCCAATTGCCACAGCCGCGAACCGCGCAACGGCGTCAGCTGGCCGTTGGGGTCGGTCAGCAGGCGATCAAGCATGGTCGGGTTGAACAGGCCGCGATCCTGGCTCGGATCCAGCAGCAGTTCACGGACCCAGGCCAGGGTGTTGCCTTCAAGGTGCTTGAGGCCCGGCACCGGGAAATAGCCTTTCTTGCGGTCGATGACCTCGCTCGGGATCACCCGGCGTGCCGCTTCCTTGAGCACGTGCTTGCCGCCCTCGGGGAGCTTGAATTTGGCCGGCACCCGAGCGGAAAGCTCCACCAGACGGTAGTCGAGGAACGGTGTGCGTGCTTCCAGGCCCCAGGCCATGGTCATGTTGTCGACGCGCTTGACCGGGTCGTCCACCAGCATCACCGTGCTGTCCAGGCGCAAGGCCTTGTCGACGGCGGCATCGGCGCCCGGCTGGTCGAAGTGCTCCTTGACGAAGTCTCCGGCGGCATCGTTGGCCGTCAGCCATTTGGGTTGAACGGTGGCGGCATACTCCTCGTAAGTGCGGTCGAAGAACGCCGAGCGATAGGCCGCATACGGGTCGCTGGCGCCATCCACCTGCGGATACCAATGGTAACCGGCGAACAACTCATCGGCGCCCTGGCCGCTCTGAACCACTTTGCAGTGCTTGGCCACTTCCCGCGAGAGCAGGTAGAAGGCGATGCAGTCGTGGCTCACCATCGGTTCACTCATGGCGCGGAACGCGGCGGGCAACTGTTCAATGATTTCTTTTTCGTCGATGCGCAACTGATGGTGGCGGGTGCCGTAGTGCTTGGCGATCAGGTCTGAATATTGAAACTCGTCGCCGCGCTCGCCGCCGGCGTCCTGGAAGCCGATGGAGAAGGTGGACAGGTCGTCAACGCCGACTTCGCGCAGCAGGCCCACGAGCATGCTCGAGTCCACGCCGCCCGACAGCAGCACGCCGACATCGACGGCGGCGCGCTGGCGGATGGCGACCGCTTCGCGGGTGCTGTCCAGTACGCGCTCGATCCAGTCTTCCAGGTTGAGGTTCTGCTCGTCGGGCCGGGGGCCGTATGGCAGCGTCCACCAGGTTTTCTGCTCGGTGCTGCCATCCGCCTCGACGCGCATCCAAGTGGCCGGGGGCAACTTCTCGATGCCAGCCAGCAAGGTGCGAGGCGCCGGGACGACCGCGTGGAAATTGAGGTAGTGATTCAGCGCGACCGGGTCGAGCACCGGGTTGATGTCGCCGCCCTTGAGCAATGCCGGCAATGCCGAGGCGAAGCGCAGGCGCTGGCCGGTGCGAGACAGGTACAGCGGCTTCACGCCGAGACGGTCACGGGCGATGAACAGCCGCTTGGCGTCGCGCTCCCAGATGGCGAAGGCGAACATGCCGTTGAGCTTGGGCAGCAGAGCTTCGCCCCAGGCGTGATAGCCCTTGAGCAGCACTTCGGTGTCGCCGCCCGAATGAAAGGCGTAGCCCAGGCCTTCGAGTTCGGCCCGTAATTCCGGGTAGTTGTAGATCGCGCCGTTGAACGCCAGTGACAGGCCCAGTTGATTGTCGATCATCGGCTGGGCCGAGCCGTCGGACAGGTCCATGATTTTCAGGCGTCGATGGCCGAGGGCAATTGGGCCCTGGCTATGAAAGCCCCACGCGTCGGGGCCGCGAGGGGCCAAGTGATGGGTGATGCGCTCTACGGCCGCAAGGTCCGCAGGGTGTTGATCGAAACGTAACTCACCAGCTAATCCGCACATAAGTCCTTACCGGTTTTTCCGTTGGGGAGGGGTCAAGCCATACACGCCAAAAGGGCGGGTACTCTGAAACTGACCGGAGGGATGGCTGTGAGTTTTATATCGATGCGTTATAAGCCGACGGATGGAGGCTGTGGGTCTTGCGACATTTGTCCAGGAAAAACTAGACCTTGTGGGAGCGAGCCTGCTCGCGAAGGCGGTGGTTCAGCCAACTTCTAAGCCGGTTGAACCACCGCTTTCGCGAGCAGGCTCGCTCCCACAGGAGAATGTGGCGAATCGTCAAAGTCCGTCAGGCCTTGCCCCGAATCAACGCCCGTAACGCAAATCGGTTGGGATGACAGGCCTCGGCCACGCTTCGCGGCAGGGGCAGCGGTTCGTTCTCCAGCCACGCGGCGATCAGCTCGCCCGACAGCGGCGCGGTGATCAGGCCTCGGGAGCCGTGGCCGCTGTTGACGTACAGGCCGTCGAGCCAGGGGCAGGGGGCGTCGGGCACTTGACGGGCGTCCTTGGTCAGAACCGAATACGCCTCGATGAAGGCGGAGTGATCGGCCAGTGGCCCGACGATTGGCAGGTAGTCCGGGCTGGTACAGCGAAACGCCGCGCGGCCTTCCAGTTGCGCTGGGTCCAGCGCTTTGGCGTTGAGCCGGTCTACCAGGTCCACGGAAATATCTTCGAGCATCTTAAGATTACCGGCATGCTCGGCGGCGGTGGGGGTCAGGTCGTCGCTGTGGAAATCGAAACTGGCGCCCAACGTGTGCTCGCCCATTCGCGGCGGCGCCACGTAGCCTTCGGCACAGACCACCGTTGCCAGGCGCTGGCTGCGGGTGGTTTGCGGCAGGCGAGTGATCTGCCCGCGAATGCGCTTGAGGGGCAGCTCGGCGGCAGGCTCGAAACGTTTGATCTCGGCCGCGCTGGCGAGGATCGCCACCGGTGCGCTGGCCACGCAACGTTCGCCGTCCCAGGCCTGCCATTGGCCGTCGACACGCCGCAGTTCCAACACTTCATGGTGTGGCTGCAAGGTAATCGCAGGGTTCGAAGCCTGCCAGCGACACAGCGCTGGCGGATGCACCCAGCCGCCCTCGGGGTAAAACAGGCCCCCGCTGGGCAAACCAATGCCGGCATGCGCCTCGGCCTCGTCGCGATCAAGCGCCTTCAACAGACTGGCCGCAAAGGCCTCGGCCAAGCGCGCCTGGCGCTCGGCTTCCTTGGCATCGAAGGCCAATTGCAGGACACCGCAGCCGTCCCAGTCGAGGCTGCGCTGCAGGTGTTCGAGCACGCGCCGCGTGTAGCCGAAACCGCTGAGGATCATCTGCGACAGCGCCGTGCCGTGGGCCGACAGCTTGAGGTACAGCACGCCCTGGGGATTGCCGGACGCTTCCTCGGCCAACCCAGCGTGACGCTCCAGCAAGGTCACGTGCCAGCCACGGGCCGCGAGGCTGGCCGCGCTGGCGCAACCGGCCAGTCCGCCGCCGATGACCAAGGCCCGCCGCTCGCCGGTATGCGGGGCGGGCCGGGCGTACCAGGGCTTGATCGGCGCGGGTGCCGGCGTCTGCTCCGGCCAACCGAGGAACACGCCGCGAAGAATCTCCCATTTATGGCCGATGCCTGGCGTGCGCTTCATCTTGAAACCCGCCGCGTTCAACCGGCGCCGCACCCAGCCGGTGCTGGTGAAGGTGCTGAGGGTAGCCCCCGGCGCGGCCAGTCGCGCCAGCTCGGCGAACAGCTCGGCGCTCCACATCTCGGGGTTTTTCGCCGGGGCGAAACCGTCGAGGAACCAGGCGTCGATCCGCCCATCCAGTTGCGGCAATTGCTCCAGGGCATCGCCAATCAACAACGTCAGGGTGACCCGGCCGCTCGCCAGGGTCAGGCGCTGGAAACCTGGGTGGATCGCCACGTACTGCCCGAGCAATTGATCGGCCTGGACTTTGAGCGCGGGCCATAAGGCCAGGGCCCGGCGCAGGTCCTCGGGGCTCAGGGGAAACTTCTCGACGCTGACAAAATGCAGCCGTGCCCCGGCCGGTGCGCATTGCTCGAACAACTGCCAGGCGCAGAGGAAATTCAACCCGGTACCAAACCCGGTTTCACCGATCACCAGCCGCCCGCCCTCCGCCAGCCCGGCGAAACGCTCGGCGAGGTTGTTCTGTTGCAAGAACACGTAGCGGGTTTCTTCCAGGCCCGACTGGTCGGAGAAATAGACATCGTTGAACACCCGGGAGCGGGGGCGACCCTGGTCGTCCCAGTCGAGTTGGGCGTGGTGTTGAATGGGCGTCATGACGGGCTCGGCGAAAATGAAGGCGCCATTCTAGCCGATCGGCAAGGCGTTGCTTGATCCAAGGCAAGGGTGCCCGCACGCGGAAGGAATCTGCTGCGCAGGCGCGCATCCAATCCGCTAGTCTTGCCCCATTCCTTGAAGGAGCTGCCCATGTTCGAGTCCGCCGAAATCGGTCACGTCGTTGATAAAGAAACCTATGAGGCTGAAGTCCCGGCACTGCGCGAAGCGTTGCTCGAAGCGCAATACGAGCTGCACCAGCAGGGGCGTTTCCCGGTCATCGTACTGATCAACGGCATCGAAGGCGCGGGCAAGGGCGAGACGGTGAAGTTGCTCAACGAGTGGATGGATCCGCGATTGATCGAGGTCCGCACCTTCGACCAGCAGACTGACGAGGAGCTGGCGCGGCCGCCGGCCTGGCGCTATTGGCGGATGCTGCCGGCCAAGGGGCGCATGGGGATTTTTTTCGGTAACTGGTACAGCCAGATGCTGCAAGGGCGGGTCCACGGCGAGTTCAAGGACCCGCGGCTCGACCAGGGGATCAACGGTGCCGAACGCCTGGAGAAAATGCTCTGCGATGAGGGCGCGCTGATCTTCAAGTTCTGGTTTCACCTGTCCAAGAAACAGATGAAGGCCCGCCTTAAAAGCCTCAAGGACGATCCGCTGCACAGCTGGCGCATCAGCCCGCTGGACTGGCAGCAGTCGAAGACCTACGACAAGTTCGTCAAGTACGGCGAGCGCGTGCTGCGCCGCACCAGTCGCGATTACGCGCCGTGGCATGTGATCGAAGGGGTGGATGCTTGTTATCGCAGCCTTGCGGTCGGACGCATCTTGCTCGAAGGCTTGCGCCAGGCCCTGGATCGGCCGAAGGTCAAGGCGGCCAAGGTCAACGTGGCGCCGTTGCCAGCGCTGGATGACCAGGTGACCTTGATCGATAGCCTGGACATGACGCTACGTCTGGACAAGGCCGACTACGAAGAACAGTTGATCACCGAGCAGGCCCGCTTCGCCGGCCTGCTGCGCGACAAGCGCATGCGCCGGCATGCCCTGGTGGCCGTGTTCGAAGGCAACGACGCGGCGGGCAAGGGCGGTGCCATCCGCCGGGTCGCGGCGGCGCTCGATCCGCGCCAGTACAGCATCGTGCCGATTGCCGCGCCCACTGAGGAAGAACGTGCCCACCCCTACATGTGGCGGTTCTGGCGACATATTCCGGCCCGGGGCAAGTTCACCATGTTCGATCGCTCCTGGTACGGCCGGGTGCTGGTGGAGCGGGTCGAAGGCTTTTGCAGCCGCGCCGACTGGCTGCGGGCCTACGGCGAAATCAATGATTTCGAGGAACAGCTGGCCGATGCCGGCGTGGTGGTGGTGAAGTTCTGGCTGGCGATCGACAAGGAAACGCAGCTGGAGCGCTTCCAGGAGCGGGAGGAAATCCCCTTCAAACGCTTCAAGATCACCGAGGACGACTGGCGCAACCGGGACAAGTGGGACGCCTATCGCTCGGCGGTCTGCGACATGGTCGATCGCACCAGCACCGAGATCGCGCCCTGGACGCTGGTGGAGGCCAATGACAAGCGCTGGGCCCGGGTCAAGGTGTTGCGCACGCTCAATGACGCGCTGGAGGCCGCGTTCGAGCGTTCCGCCAGGCAAGCGCGGAAAAAGAGCTAGCACGATGGGCACGCATACGCGGGGTGAATGATTGTCGCGTTCGGTTATGCGGTGGATTTATCCTCGAATCCACTCTTAACCGATAACAACAATGAGGTGCCGCCATGCGTGAAGTGGTGATCGTCGACAGCGTACGGACCGGATTGGCCAAGTCCTTTCGCGGCAAGTTCAACATGACCCGTCCGGACGACATGGCGGCGCATTGCGTCAATGCGTTGCTGGCGCGTAACGACATCGACCCGGCCAGTGTCGAGGATTGCATCGTCGGCGCCGGTTCCAACGAAGGCGCCCAAGGCTTCAACATCGGGCGTAACGTGGCGGTGCTCTCGCAACTGGGCATCGGCACCGCCGGGATGACCCTCAACCGTTTCTGCTCCTCGGGCCTGCAAGCCATCGCGATTGCCGCCAACCAGATCGCCTCGGGTTGCAGCGAGATCATCGTCGCCGGCGGCGTCGAATCCATCAGCCTGACGATGAAGAGCGTCAACACCGACAACTTGATCAACCCATTACTCAAGGAGCAAGTGCCGGGGATCTACTTTCCCATGGGTCAGACTGCCGAGGTCGTCGCGCGCCGTTATCAGGTGAGCCGCGAGGAGCAGGACCGCTACGCCTTGCAGAGCCAGCAGCGCACGGCCCGGGCCCAGGCCGAAGGGCTATTCAACGATGAAATCGTGCCGATGACGGTCAAGTACCGGGTCGAGGACAAGAACACCGGCGCGGTTCAGATTCTGGACGGTGTGGTTGACCGCGATGACTGCAACCGCCCCGATACCACCTACGAAAGCCTGGCCGGCTTGAAGCCGGTGTTTGCCGAGGACGGTTCGGTGACGGCGGGCAACTCTTCCCAACTGTCCGATGGCGCCTCGATGACGCTGGTGATGAGCCTGGAAAAAGCGCTGGCCCTGGGGCTCAAACCCAAGGCGTTTTTCCGCGGCTTTACCGTCGCCGGTTGCGAGCCGGACGAGATGGGCATCGGCCCGGTGTTCTCGGTGCCCAGGTTGCTCAAGGCCAAGGGGCTACAGATTGGCGACATCGACCTGTGGGAGCTCAACGAAGCGTTTGCCTCCCAATGCCTCTACAGTCGCAACCGGTTGGAAATCGATAACGAGAAATACAACGTCAACGGCGGCTCGATTTCCATCGGTCACCCGTTCGGCATGACCGGCTCGCGGCAAGTGGGGCATCTGGTGCGGGAGTTGCAACGGCGCAACCTGCGCTATGGCGTCGTGACCATGTGCGTGGGCGGCGGGATGGGGGCGACGGGGTTGTTCGAGGCGGTGCGATAAGCGCCGCCTCTGGAGCTTCGTGGCGAGGGAGCTTGCTCCCGCTCGGCTGCGAAGCAGTTGCCCCTTTTTACTGGGTATGAACCATAGAAGGGCCGCTTTGCGGCCCAGCGGGAGCAAGCTCCCTCGCCACGGGAGCTGCAAACTGTTCAGCCACCTTGGGCAACTTCTGCATCCGTTGGATGTATGCCGCAATCTCCTGCTCCGCCGCCTCACGAGTTTCGAACGGACCTTCCTGGGTGCCTTCGCGCGTATTGAAATAAAATTCGCCATTCACCCGGCAGATCCGGTCACTTCGGAATACTGTCTTGGGGGCGTCTGTATCGTTTGCGCGCGTTCCTGGCATTTCGGGTCTCCATGGGGGCTGCGTGGTTGTCTCAATTGAGCATATGTGGTGTCGCAGGTTTGCGCCTGTCCAGCCGATCGACGGCTAGCGACCCGTACAATTGCGTCGGCGCCAAATGCCCGATTGTGCCTGTGCCACCGATCGATCCGAGCCTAGAATGGGCGTTCATATCGAGGGCTTCGAGGGTTGCATGCACATATCGTCCGGTCGCTGGGTCTACGGGCTTCTTCTGGCTTTGTTGACCGCCCTGTTGTGGGGAATCCTGCCGATCAAGCTCAAGCAAGTGCTGCAAGTGATGGATCCGGTGACGGTGACCTGGTTTCGGCTGACGGTGTCCGGCGGGTTGCTCTTCGTGTACCTGGCGGCGACACGGCGCCTGCCCAGCCGCAAGGTGCTCGGACCGCGTGGCGGCTGGCTGGTGGTGATGGCGGTGTTGGGGCTGGTGGGTAACTACGTTCTGTACCTGATGGGCCTGAACCGCTTGAGTCCCGGTACGGCGCAACTGGTGGTGCAGATGGGGCCGATCATGCTGCTGGTCGCCAGTCTGTTTGTATTCAAGGAGCGTTTCAGCGTGGGGCAGGGCATTGGCCTGCTGGTGTTGCTGATTGGTTTTGCGCTGTTCTTCAACCAGCGTCTCACCGAGTTGCTGACGTCGTTGAGCGACTACACCGCCGGGGTCTTGCTGGTGCTGTCTGCGTCGACGGTCTGGACGTTTTATGCCCTGGGCCAGAAGCAACTGCTGACGGTCTGGAATTCATTGCAAGTGATGATGGTGATCTACCTGTTCTGCGCGTTGTTGCTCACGCCTTGGGTACATCCGCTGGAGGCGTTGCAACTGACCCCATTGCAGGGCTGGCTGTTGCTCGCCTGTTGCCTCAACACGTTGATTGCTTATGGTGCGTTTGCCGAGGCGCTGGCCCATTGGGAAGCCTCGCGGGTCAGCGCGACCCTGGCGATCACGCCGCTGGTGACGTTCGCCGCCGTGGCGATGGCCGCCTGGTGGTGGCCCGAGTATGTCCATGCCGAACAGATCAACGTTTTGGGGTATGGCGGGGCGGTGTTGGTCGTGCTGGGATCCGCGCTGGTGGCGTTGGGACCATCGCTCATCGCCGGGCTCAGGGCCCGGCGCGAGCGTTTGGCGGTGGGTCGCTAGATCGCTGAGGGAGCGTAGGTGGGTGTCATGTATGGTGATGTCGAGCCTGCTGGCGATGGCGGCCTTCAGGACAACAAACTCAACCCTGCCCACCGGCCTCCAGCATGTTCTCCGGCCGGACCCAGGCCTCGAACTCCTCATCGGTCAGGTACCCCAGCTGCAACGCGGCCTCCCGCAGGGTCAGCCCCTCGCTGTAGGCTTTCTTGGCGATTTCCGCCGACTTGTCGTAGCCGATGTGCGGGTTCAGCGCCGTCACCAGCATCAATCCGCGTTCCAGGTGCGCCGCCATCTGCTCGGCATCCGGTTCGAGGCCGGCGATGCAATGCTGTTGGAAGTTGCTGCAGCCATCGGCCAGCAGGCGGATCGATTGCAGCAGGTTGTGGATGATCACCGGCTTGAACACGTTCAGCTGCAAGTGACCCTGGCTGGCGGCGAAACCGATGGCCACGTCGTTGCCCAGGACTTGGCAGGCGAGCATCGACAAGGCTTCGCACTGGGTCGGGTTGACCTTGCCAGGCATGATGGAACTGCCCGGCTCGTTGGCCGGCAATTTCACCTCGGCAAACCCCGCTCGCGGCCCGGAACCCAGCAGGCGAAGGTCGTTGGCGATTTTCATCAGGGTCACGGCCAGGGTCTTCAGCGCGCCGGACAATGTGGTCAGCGGCTCATGGCCCGCCAGCGCAGCGAACTTGTTCGGCGCGGTAACGAAGGGCAAGCCGGACAGCGCCGCCAACTCAGCGGCAATCGCTTCGCCAAAACCATGGGGGGAATTGAGCCCTGTGCCCACCGCCGTGCCGCCCTGGGCCAGCTCGCAGACGGCCGGCAAGGCGGCCCGGATCGCTCGTTCGGCGTAATCAAGTTGGGCGATGAACGCGGACAGTTCCTGGCCGAACGTGATCGGCGTGGCGTCCATCATGTGGGTACGGCCGGTCTTGACCAGCTTCATATGGCGCGCCGCCAGTTCCGCGAGACCACCCGACAACTCGCTGATGGCCGGCAGCAATTGCTGGTAGACGGCTTGGGCGGCGGCGATGTGCATCGCGGTGGGGAAGCAGTCGTTGGAACTCTGGGAACGGTTGACGTGGTCGTTGGGGTGAACCGGGCTCTTGCCGCCTCGCGGGTTGCCCGCCAGCTCATTGGCGCGCCCGGCGATGACCTCGTTGACGTTCATGTTGCTCTGGGTCCCGCTGCCGGTCTGCCAGACCACCAGAGGAAACTGGTCGTCATGCTGGCCGGCCAGCACCTCGTCGGCGGCCTGCTCGATCAGGCGGGCGATGTCGGCGGGCAGGTCACCGTTGCGGTCGTTGACCCGCGCGGCGGCTTTTTTGACCAGCGCCAAAGCGTGCAACACCGACAGCGGCATGCGTTCGTTGCCGATGGCAAAGTTGATCATGGAGCGCTGTGTCTGTGCGCCCCAATAGGCTTCATCCGGGACTTCAACCTGGCCAAGGCTGTCGGTTTCAATACGGCTCATCGGGTCAAACTCCTGTAGGTCTGAATGCGCAGTTTAGGCCCTGGTGGGCGCCAGCGGTTCCCTCAATCACCCCTCAATCTAGGAGCGCGCGGTTCTGTCCGTCAATCGGCCCCGCCAAGGGTCGGGGTTGAGCCCCGGCGTTTATTAGGCGCAGAATGGTCGCCCTTGGGGTTTTACCTCGCCTGTTAGAAAAGGAAACTCGATGACCCGTCTTCGTGCCATCTGTACCGCCGTTGCTCTGGTGTGTGCCAGCGGCCCTGTCTTCGCCGATACCGCCAGCCACAACGCCAGTGCCGAAGCGTTCCTGACCCTGGCGCATGCCGACAAGCTGGGTACCCCCGTCTACATGCAAGTACAGCAGATGTTTGCCCAGCGCTTCGAGCAGACCAAAGCTCCCGAGTCGAAAAAGGCCACGCTGGAAACCTACCAGGCCAAGGCCAATGCCGCGCTGGACCAGGCCATCGGCTGGAACAAGCTCAAGCCGGACATGGTCAAGCTCTACACCAGCAACTTCAGCGAATCGGAGCTCAAGGAACTGGTGTCCTTCTATCAGTCTCCCCTGGGCAAGAAAGTCCTGGAAAAAATGCCACAGCTGACCCAGCAATCGGCGCAACTGACCCAGGCCAAGCTGGAAAGCGCGGTGCCGGTGGTCAACAAGCTGCTGGCGGACATGTCCGCCGAGCTCGAGCCGAAAGCCGCTGCCCCGGCCAAGAAAAAGCCATAAGCGGAGCCCTGGCATGAGCATGCAACAACGCATTGAATCGACCCTTGGGCTTCTGCAGCCCGAGCACTTGCAAGTGCTGGACGAAAGCCACATGCACAGCCGTGGGTTGCAGACCCACTTCAAGGCGGTCGTGGTCAGCCGACAGTTCGAGGGGCTCAATCGGGTCAAGCGTCACCAGGTGGTCTACGGCACGCTGGGCGAATTGATGGGCGAATTCCATGCACTGGCGCTGCACACCTACACGCCGCAAGAATGGGCCCAGATCGACGCGGCCCCGGCTTCGCCGACCTGTGCCGGAGGCAGCAAGCACTGATTGTCATGGGTGAAGTAGCTTGTTGTGGCGAGGGGATTCATCCCCGCTGGCCTGCGAAACAGGCCCATCCGGAAGGAAGCCTGGCGCCTGCTTCGCAGCCGAGCGGGGATAAATCCCCTCGCCACAGGGCAGTGTCCGGCCTTGCAATTGCAGCCCTGCAATACATATGTTTTTGCTAGAATCCGCACCGCGCCGCTTACCCGGCGCGTTTTTTTTCGCATCCGGTTCACCCTTTGCGAGGGTAGCCACCTGGAGAAATACCCATGACACCACCCATTGTCGTGGCGGCACTGTATAAGTTCGTCACCCTGGAAGATTACGTCGAGCTGCGCGAGCCCCTGCTCAAGGCGATGCTCGACAACGGCATCAAAGGCACGTTGTTGATCGCCGAGGAAGGCATCAATGGCACCGTTTCCGGCACCCGCGAAGGGATTGACGGATTGATGGCCTGGCTCAAGAACGACCCGCGCATGGATGATATCGACCACAAGGAGTCGTACTGCGACGAGCAGCCGTTCTACCGCACCAAGGTCAAGCTCAAGAAAGAAATCGTCACCCTCGGCGTCGACGGCGTGGACCCGAACAAGCAGGTTGGCACCTATGTCGAGCCGCAAGACTGGAACGCCTTGATCAGCGATCCGGAAGTCCTGCTGATCGACACGCGCAATGACTACGAAGTGGCCATCGGCACCTTCGAAGGCGCCATCGATCCCAAGACCACCAGCTTCCGAGAATTCCCCGACTACATCAAAGCCCACTTCGACCCAACCCGGCACAAGAAAGTGGCGATGTTCTGCACCGGTGGCATTCGTTGTGAAAAAGCGTCGAGCTATATGCTTGGCCAAGGTTTCGACGAGGTCTATCACCTCAAGGGCGGCATCCTTAAATACCTTGAAGAGGTGCCCCAGGAAGAAACCAAATGGCGCGGCGACTGCTTTGTATTCGATAACCGCGTGACCGTGCGCCACGATCTCAGCGAAGGCGACTACGATCAATGTCATGCATGCCGTACGCCGGTGAGCGTTGAAGATCGCGCCTCCGAGCACTACGTGCCCGGGATCAGTTGCCCGCACTGCTGGGACAAGCTGAGCGAGAAGACCCGCCGCAGCGCCATCGACCGGCAAAAGCAGATCGAACTGGCCAAGGCCCGCAACATGCCGCACCCGATCGGCTACAACTACAAGCAAACACCTTCCGAGGCTTGAGCCATGGCGTCGCGCCTGCTGTATGTGATGGACCCGATGTGTTCCTGGTGCTGGGGCTTCGCGCCGGTGGCCGAGGCGTTGGCCGAGCAGGCGCAGGCCGCGGGCGTGGAATTGCACCTGGTGGTGGGCGGCTTGCGCACTGGCAGCGGTTCGGCCTTGGAGCCGACGACTCGGCGCTACATCTTGGAACACTGGCAGGCGGTCACCCAGGCCACCGGCCAGCCGTTCAAGCTCGAGGGTGCGCTACCGGACGGTTTCGTCTATGACACCGAGCCCGCTTGCCGCGCGCTGGTGACGGCCCGCAGCCTGGCGCCGGACATGACCTGGACGCTGATGAAGCTGATCCAGCAGGCTTTTTATGCACAGGGTCGCGACGTGACCCACGCCAGCGTCCTGGTGGAACTGGCGGAGCAGGCCGGGCTGCCTCGCATCGAGTTTGCCGCCGCCTTCGATCGCGCCGATCAACATGCCGCCACGGCCGCTGACTTCACTTGGGTACAAGACCTGGGCATCGCCGGATTCCCCACGCTGCTGGCCGAACGGGACGGCCAATTGGCCTTGCTGACCAACGGCTACCAACCTTTGGATCAGTTGGCTCCGCTGCTGGGCCGCTGGTTGGAGCGCGCGGCCTGTGCCTGACCTGCCCGGTGATGGCGTATCCGCCACGCGGCGCATCGATCGGTTGAGCTGGGCGGAAATCCGTCGCCTGGCCCTCAAGCACAAGAAAGCCCTGTGGATCGCCAACGGCGTTGCCGTGCTGGCGACGCTGTGCAGCGTACCAATCCCGTTGTTGCTGCCGTTACTGGTGGACGAAGTCCTGCTGGGTCACGGCGACGCGGCATTGAAGGTCATGAATCATGCGCTGCCGGCGGCCTGGCAGAGTGCGGCCGGCTACATTGGGTTGATGCTGCTCGTGACGTTGGCACTGCGTTGCGGCGCATTGCTGTTCAACGTCTTGCAGGCCCGTTTATTCGCCAGCCTGGCCAAGGACATCGTCTATCGCATCCGTATCCGGCTGATTGAACGCCTCAAACGCATTTCCCTCGGCGAATACGAAAGCCTGGGCAGCGGCACCGTGACCACCCATCTGGTCACCGACCTGGACACCCTGGACAAGTTCGTCGGCGAAACCCTTAGCCGGTTCCTGGTGGCCATGCTGACTCTGGTGGGCACCGCCGGGATCCTGATGTGGATGCACTGGAAGCTGGCGCTGCTGATCCTGTTGTTCAATCCGTTGGTGATCTACGCCACGGTGCAGCTGGGCAAGCGGGTCAAGCACCTGAAGAAGCTGGAAAACGACAGCACCTCGCGTTTCACCCAGGCGCTGACTGAAACCCTGGATGCCATCCAGGAAGTACGCGCCGGTAACCGCCAGGGATTTTTCCTCGGACGATTGGGGATGCGTGCCCGGGATGTCCGGGACTACGCGGTGAATTCACAATGGAAAACCGACGCCTCGAACCGTGCCAGTGGCCTGCTGTTCCAGTTCGGCATCGACATTTTCCGCGCCGCGGCCATGCTCACCGTGTTGTTTTCGGACCTGTCCGTGGGCCAGATGCTCGCGGTGTTCAGCTACTTGTGGTTCATGATTGGCCCAGTCGAGCAACTGCTGAACCTGCAATACGCCTATTACGCGGCGTCCGGCGCCTTGAATCGCATCAACGAATTGCTGGCCCGCGCCGATGAGCCTCAGTACGACGGTGGCGTCGACCCATTCAAAGGGCGGGACACGGTAGGCATCGACATTCAGGGGCTCAGTTTTGGCTACGGCGAGGAGCGGGTGCTCGATCAGATGAACCTGTCCATCTCGCCGGGGGAAAAGGTCGCAATCGTCGGGGCCAGCGGTGGCGGAAAAAGCACCCTGGTGCAACTGCTGTTGGGGCTCTATACGCCACAGGCCGGCAGTATTCGGTTCGGGGGCGCGAGCCAACAGGAAATCGGCCTGGAAACCATCCGGGAAAATGTCGCGGTGGTGCTTCAGCACCCGGCGCTGTTCAACGACACGGTGCGGGCCAATTTGTCCATGGGTCGCGATTGCAGCGATGAGGATTGCTGGCGAGCACTGGCGATCGCCCAGCTCGAATCGACAGTGCGGGCGCTGCCCATGGGGCTGGAGAGTGTTGTGGGTCGATCCGGGGTGAGGTTGTCGGGCGGGCAGCGTCAGCGACTGGCGATTGCGCGCATGGTCCTGGCCGATCCCCGGGTGGTGATCCTCGATGAAGCCACATCGGCGCTGGACGCCGCCACCGAATATAACCTGCACCAGGCATTGGCGAAGTTCCTGCACGGGCGCACCACCTTGATCATCGCCCACCGGTTATCGGCGGTGAAACAGGCCGACCGGGTATTGGTATTCGACGGCGGGCAAATCGCCGAAGACGGCGACCATCTGCAACTGATTGCCGAGGGTGGTTTGTACGCTCGACTCTATGGTCACTTGCAACAAATACAGCGACCTTGAGTTTCCTTTGCTTTTCTGTGCTTAGTATCGGAAAAAAATCAGCCAGAGCCCCCGATTCGTCCGAATCTCCACCCCAAGCCAAGCGATCCCGTGATCCATTCGTTCGAAGGATCGAAAACTAGCCTAGGCTGTGGAATCTGGAGCGGAATTCTCGCGGGTGCTCATTGGCAATGCTTGTGCAAGGGACCTCATGAAGCAAAAGCGGACTCTCGGAACGCCACGATTGTTGGGCATTGTCTGGCCCTTTATTGCCGTTGTGCTATTTCAAGCATTGCTTGGCGGCGTCAGCCTGTATGTCTTGTCTGCGGTACGCGGATATGTGGCGGGGGAAAGTCTTTGGTCCAAGGGCCAGAAAGACGCCATTTATTACCTCAATTTGTATGCCGACAGCCGTGACGAATCGATTTTCCGCAAATACCAACAGGCCATCGCCGTGCCTGAGGGCGGCCATGACCTTCGCGTGGCCCTCGACCGCCAACCGCCGGACCTGGAAGCGGCGCGGGCCGGGATCCTCCAGGGCGGGAATCATCCGGACGACGTTTCCAGCCTGATCTGGCTGTACCTCAACTTTCGCCACTTCAGTTACCTGGAAGAAGCCATCGACCTCTGGACAGTGGGCGATGGCTACCTCACCGAGCTGGATAATGTCGCGCGACAAATGCACCGCAGCATCACGGCGGGGGAGGCGACGGAAAACGACGTGCGAGGCTGGAAAGCGCAGATTTTTGCGATCAACGATTCGGTGACGCCGGCCGCCAAAGCTTTCAGCGATGCGCTGGGCGAGGGGTCGCGGTTCATCCTGCGCCTGTTGCTCGTGACCAACTTCGCCACGGCCCTGGGGCTGATCGTGCTGGCGCTGTTGCGCACGCATAAATTGCTGGCCCAGCGACAAGTCTTCGCCAACGCGCTGCAGTTAGAGAAGGAGCGGGCACAGATCACCCTGCAATCGATCGGCGACGGGGTGATCACCACCGACGTTGAAGGCGCCATTGCCTACATGAACCCCGCGGCCGAAGCGATGACGCACTGGAAAGCCGAGCATGCGGCGGGGCTGCCCCTGGCGGCGCTGTTCAATCTGCTCGATGACAATGCCCAGACCGAGGGGCTGACATTGATCGAGCATATCCTCAGCGGGCGGCTTGGCGGCGGCAGCGAGCATTCCAAGCTGATCCAGAGGCTGGACGGCAGCACCGTGTCGGTCACGCTGGTCGGTGCGCCGATCCGCCACGCGGGCAAGGTCAGCGGCGCGGTGCTGGTGTTGCACGACATGACCCAGGAGCGGCAGTACATCGCCAACCTGTCCTGGCAGGCCACGCACGATGCATTGACCGGCCTGGCGAACCGTCGCGAATTCGAATACCGCCTCGAACAGGCCCTGCATAACCTGACTCGTCAAGTGGGCCGCCACGCCTTGATGTTTCTCGACCTGGATCAGTTCAAGCTGGTCAACGACACGTGCGGTCATGCCGCGGGTGACGAGTTGCTGCGCCATATTTGCGCGCTGCTGCAATCGGGGTTGCGGGAAAACGATACATTGGCCCGGCTGGGCGGGGATGAGTTCGGCATCTTGTTGGAAAACTGTTCGCCGGACGCGGCGGAAAAAATTGCCGAAGGTCTGCGCCAGACCGTACAGAACCTGCATTTTGTATGGAAAGGCCGGCCATTCGTGACCACCGTGAGCATTGGCCTCGTGCACATCGCCCAGAGTCCGACCACGCTGGAGGCGTCCCTGCGGGCTGCGGACATGGCGTGCTACATGGCCAAGGAAAAAGGGCGCAACCGGGTCCAGGTCTACCATGCCGACGATTCGGAACTGTCCCTGCGTTTCGGCGAGATGGCCTGGGTCCAGCGCCTGCATATGGCCCTGGAAGAAAATCGCTTCTGTCTCTACGCCCAGGAAATTGCCGCATTGGGTCCGGGTGACCATGGCGGCGGTCACATTGAAATCCTGTTGCGCCTGCATGACGAGGCGGGCCGGATGATCCTGCCGGACAGTTTCATCCCGGCGGCGGAACGTTATGGCCTGATGACTTCGCTGGACCGTTGGGTAGTGGAGAATGTTTTCAGGATCATTCGCCAGTGCCTGAACGAATCAAGGCGGGGTCCGTTGGCAATGTGTGCGATTAATCTGTCAGGCACGACTATAGGAGATCAGGCATTCCTGGACTTCCTGCGTAAACAGTTTGAGACGTACGCCATCCCACCAGAAATGATTTGTTTTGAAATTACCGAGACCAGTGCAATTTCCAATCTGGGCAGTGCGATCCGCTTTATCAATGAACTCAAAGGCTTGGGTTGTTACTTTTCCCTGGATGACTTTTGTGCCGGAATGTCTTCATTCGCTTACTTGAAACATTTACCTGTAGACTTCCTGAAGATCGATGGGAGTTTCGTAAAGGATATGCTGGACGACCCGATTAACCGGGCAATGGTCGAAGTGATCAATCATATCGGCCACGTCATGGGTAAGCGTACGATTGCCGAGTTCGTAGAAACGGTACAGATCGAACAGGCATTGCTTGAGATTGGCGTGGATTACGCTCAGGGGTATGTTATCGAGCGTCCACAAATGTTTACCTGTGACACATTGCAGTGCAGGCCGGCCAGGCCCCAACCGTTGTTATTCAAGGCCCCCGGCACGTTCCGCTGAAACTCTTGTTGGTCCGCAAAAAATCACAATCAAAAGGAGCCCGACAGTGATCGACACATTCAACCGAACAGGCCCGCTCATGGACGCTAGTAGCTATCCGAAATGGGCACAGCAGCTCATTACAGATTGCAGCGAGAGCAAGCGCCGGGTTGTCGAACACGAGCTGTATCAACGCATGCGTGACAACAAGCTCAGCGCCAAGACCATGCGCCACTACCTCATTGGTGGTTGGCCGGTCGTTGAACAGTTCGCTTTATACATGGCACAGAATCTCACCAAGACCCGCTTTGCCCGCCACCCTGGCGAGGACATGGCGCGTCGCTGGCTGATGCGCAACATTCGTGTCGAACTCAATCACGCCGACTACTGGGTGAACTGGAGCGCCGCCCATGGTGTGACGCTCGAGGATCTCCAGGCACAGCAGGTGCCGCCAGAGCTGCACGCACTGAGCCATTGGTGCTGGCACACCAGCTCGGCGGACTCGCTGATCGTGGCGATCGCGGCGACCAACTACGCCATCGAGGGCGCGACCGGGGAATGGTCGGCGCTGGTCTGCTCCAATGGCGTCTACGCATCGGCCTTCGCCGAGGAAGACCGCAAGCGGGCCATGAAATGGCTGAAGATGCATGCCCAATATGACGATGCCCACCCTTGGGAAGCGCTGGAAATCATCTGCACACTGGCCGGCATGAACCCGAGCAAGGCGCTGCAGGTGGAGCTGCGGCAGGCCGTTTGCAAGAGCTACGACTACATGTATCTGTTCCTGGAACGATGCATGCAGCTGGAGCAATCGGGCGTAGCCGAGAAGACCCCGCCCAGCCGCGAGCGCCTGGCGTTGGCGGGTAGCTGATACCCGATAGCTTGACCCACCTGTGGGAGCGGGCTTGCTCGCGATGGCGGTCTGGCAGTTAATCTTGTGTTGGCAGACCCGGCCCCTTCGCGAGCAGGCTCGCTCCCACAGTGGTTTTGTGGTGAGTGAAGATCTTATCTACACCGCCAATCCCTTGTGGGAGCGAGCCTGCTCGCGATGGCGGTGTGTCGGCGTCAAGCAGTTGGGGCTTCAGCCCGCCATCGTCAACCGGTTTCTGCCCTCGCGCTTTGCTACATACAGCGCACTGTCGGCTCGGCGCAAGAGGCTTTCGGCCGACTCGCCCGGCAGCAATGTCGCGCAGCCGAGGCTGACGGTCAGTTCAATCCTTGTCCCGCCGGCGAAATAATCCTGGGTCTGGGCGGCATAACGCAGCCGTTCGCCGACCATGGCCGCGGCATCCCGGCTGGTGTTGGCCAGCAGGATCAGGAACTCTTCCCCGCCAAACCGGAACACCATGTCGACATTGCGCAGATGGCTCTTGATCGAGTCAGCGACGGCCCTGAGCACTTCATCGCCGACACCATGCCCATGGGTGTCGTTGATCCGCTTGAAATGATCGATGTCCAGCATCAACAGCGACAGTGGCTGCATGTGGCGCCGGGCCATGTCGATCTCACGTTCCAGCGTCTGGTCCATCGCGATGCGGTTGCCGGTGCCGGTCAGCGGATCGCGTAGGGCGCTTTGGGTGGCGGCGCGGTAGAGCAAGGCGTTGCGTAGCGGAAAAAACAGCGAAGACAGTGTCGATTCCAGATCGCTCTGTTCCGACTCGGTAAAGCGCTGATTACGGCGGAACACCAACTCGCCCAGATGTTCGCCCTCATGGCTGAGGTTGTAGCTGAGGTTGTGGTGTCCGCGTTGGCCGAATTCCATACGCAGGTCGCTGGGCTTGTGCTGATACGCCAGCGCGTCCAAGGGCACCAGCCGTTGCACTTCGCGGAAGAACAAGCCAAGGATCCGTTGCGGTTCCAGGCTGGTCTGCAACTGTTGACCAAGTTGTTGGCGCAGCTGGGACAGGCTGACGGGCCGCGCCACGAGTGGAGACGGCTGGGCCAGGCCCAGGCGCTGCAACTTGGCGCTATCAAAGTCGATCGCGTTGGTCTGTGTGGGCGTTTTCATATGGCGTGAGCCCCTGAACTTTATCGATCCTGACCGGCGGGGGTGAGGTGGCCCTAGGCTACGCGTCGTACTGATCCATCAGTCCCGAAGGACACTGAGTTGAGTTTAGTCCGCTTTATCTGGCAGGCATAAACCCTTCGCAATGTTCGCTACTCGCCGGACACGGCGTGTTTAAAAGGGTTAGAGCGAAACTCGTGCCATTCAGTTCACCTTGATAAAAACCACTATTGAATCAAGGCGTTGATGACTGACGGTGGTCGTAATGCGAGCAAGGGGGCGGCGACGGCTTGGCGTTTCGGTTGGGTGGCGCATCGAGGAAGGGTGCGTCGCGACGGTAAACCGCCGCGACGCGGATGGCTGTCACTGCGCGTTGAGCGCTTGGCCATTGACGCCCTGGCTGTCAGGTCCCATGAGGTACAGGTAGACCGGCATGATTTCTTCGGGTGTCGGATTGTTGAGCGGATTTTCTCCTGGGTAGGCCTGGGCCCGCATGCTGGTGCGGGTGGCGCCGGGATTGATGCTGTTGGAACGCACTGGCGCTACGGTGTCGACTTCGTCAGCGAGAGTTTGCATCAGCCCCTCGGTGGCGAACTTGGACACGCCATAAGCGCCCCAATACGCCCGGCCTTTGCGTCCGACGCTGCTGGAAGTGAACACCACGGAGGCATCCCTGGACAATTTGAGCAGCGGCAACAACGTGCTGGTGAGCATGAACATGGCGTTGACGTTCACTTGCATCACGCGCATGAAGTTCTCGCCGGAAAGCTGCTCCAGCGGCGTGCGCGGACCAATGATCGAGGCGTTGTGCAGCAGCCCGTCGAGGTGACCGAACTCGGTCTCGATCATGGCGGCCAGCTCATCGTATTGATGGGGCAGGGCAGTTTCGAGGTTGAAGGGAATCACCGCTGGTTGCGGATGGCCGGCCGCTTCGATTTCGTCATAGACCTGGGTCAGGTTGGCCTCGGTCTTGCCCAGCAACAGCACGGTGGCGCCATGGGCGGCATAAGCCTTGGCGGCAGCGGCGCCGATCCCGCGGCCGGCGCCGGTGACGAGAATGATGCGGCCTTCGAGCAGGTCGGGGCGGGCGGAGTAATCAAACATAAAGAAACCTCACGAAACAAAACAATGCGTCAGTGGTGCGCAGTTGTGGCGAGGGGATTTATCGAAACGTCGCACCGCCCCTCTGGGTTCGGTTTGATGTACTGCGGTGGCAGTTATATTTTTGGGGACGCTGCGCACCCCAGCGGGGATAAATCCCCTCGCCACAGCAAGCTCCCTCGCCACAAGAGCGGGCCTCAGATCAGCAACTGCACAACGCGTTATCCAGCACTTCACGCAGGGCCAGGGGATGGTCGATCACCACATCCGCGCCCCAGTGCTTGGGATTGTCGTCTGGATGGATATAGCCATAAGTGACCGCACAGGTCTTGGTGCCAGCGCCGCGGCCCGACTCGATATCGCGTAGGTCATCACCCACGAACAGCACGCTGGCCGGATCCAGGTCGAGCATCTTGCAGGCCAGGGTCAACGGTTCGGGATCCGGCTTGCTGTTTTTCACATGGTCGGGGCAGATCAACACTTTCGAGCGCTCGGCCAGGCCCAGCTGCTGCATGATCGGCTCGGCAAAACGTACCGGTTTGTTGGTGACCACGCCCCAGATAAGGTTGGCCGCCTCGATGTCGGCCAGCACTTCGGCCATGCCATCGAAGAGGTGACTGTGGACCGCGCACCCTTTGAGGTAACGGTCGAGGAATTCCTGGCGCAGTTCTTCGAAGCCCGGTGATTCGGGGTCCATCGAGAACGTCGCCGCGACCATAGCCCGGGCACCGCCGGATATTTCGTCGCGGATGTGCTGGGTGTTCATCGGCGGCAAGCCACGGTCGGCGCGCATGGCCTGGCAGATGACGATGAAGTCGGGCGCGGTGTCGAGCAGCGTGCCGTCCATGTCGAAGAGAACCGCTTTGAGACGCATCGACTTATTCCTCGCGCAGGGTCTGGATCATGTAGTTGACGTCAACGTCGGCGGCCAGCTTGTAGTGCTTGGTCAGCGGGTTGTAGGTCAGGCCGATGATGTCCTTGACGGTCAACCCGGCCATGCGGCTCCAGGCGCCGAGCTCGGAAGGACGGATGAATTTCTTGAAGTCGTGGGTGCCGCGCGGCAGCAGCTTCATGATGTATTCGGCGCCGATGATGGCGAACAGGTAGGCCTTCGGGTTGCGGTTGATCGTGGAGAAGAACACCTGGCCGCCGGGCTTGACCATCTGGAAGCAGGCGCGGATGACCGACGAAGGGTCCGGCACGTGCTCGAGCATCTCCAGGCAGGTGACCACGTCGAACTGGCCGGGCATTTCCTCGGCCAGGGCTTCGGCGGTGATCTGCTGATATTCCACGCTGACGCCGGATTCAAGCTGATGCAATTGCGCAACCGCCAGCGGCGCCTCGCCCATGTCGATGCCCATGACAGTGGCGCCACGCAGGGCCATGGCTTCGCTGAGGATGCCGCCGCCACAACCGACGTCGAGGACTTTCTTGCCCGCGAGGCTGACGCGCTCGTCGATCCAGTTGACCCGCAGCGGGTTGATGTCGTGCAGCGGTTTGAATTCGCTCTCGCGGTCCCACCAGCGATGGGCCAGGGCTTCGAACTTGGCGATTTCGGCGTGGTCGACGTTGCTCATGTGAAGATCCTCGAAAAACTTGAAAAATCAGTGACCCCGAGCCTTGGCTCAAAGGGCGTGCTATTCGTCCTGGCCGCTCACCCGCCGGCCCCAGGCCTGGGCCGTGGCAGTCAGTTGCGACTCGTCCATGCGAGTCAGGCGACCTTCCTCCAGCAATTGTTTTCCGGCCACCCACAGGTGTTTGACGCAATGCCGGCCCGTGGCGTAGATCAACTGCGAAACCGGGTCGTAGACCGGTTGTTGCGCCAGCCCGGACAGGTCGAAGGCCACCAGGTCGGCGGCCTTGCCGACTTCCAGTGAACCGACCGTCGCTTCGATGCCCAAAGCCCGGGCGCCGTTGAGCGTGGCCATGCGCAGCGCACGGTGGGCGTCCAGGGCGGTGGCCGAGCCCGCAACGGCCTTCGCCAGCAGGGCGGCGGTGCGGGTTTCGCCCAGCAGGTCCAGGTCATTGTTGCTCGCCGCACCGTCGGTGCCGACCGCGACGTTGACGCCAGCCTGCCACAGGCGCTCCACCGGGCAGAAGCCGCTGGCCAGCTTCAGATTGGACTCCGGACAATGGATCACGCTGCAGTTGTGTTCTACCAGCAGGGCCTGGTCCTCGTCGCTGACCTGGGTCATGTGCACCGCCTGGAAGCGTGGCCCCAACAGGCCAAGCCGCGCCAGTCGGGCCATCGGCCGCTCGCCGGTATTATCCACAGCCTGCTGCACTTCGAAGGCGGTTTCGTGAACATGCATGTGGATGGCCGCGTCCAGTTCTTCGGCGATCACCCGGATCTTCTCCAGGTTGTCGTCGCCCACGGTGTATGGCGCATGCGGGCCGAATGCGACTCTGATCCTCGGGTGGTGCTTGAGGTCGCCGAATAATTCGATGCCCTGACGAATGGCGTCGTCGGCGTTGGCGGCGCCGGGGATCGGAAAGTCGAGAATGGGAATGGCTATTTGCGCGCGGATGCCGCTGTTATGGACGCGGTCGCTGGCGACCTTGGGGTAGAAGTACATGTCCGAAAAGCAGGTGATGCCGCCCTGGATCTGCTCGGCGATCGCCAGGTCGGTGCCGTCGCGGACGAAATCCTCATCGACCCATTTGCCCTCGGCGGGCCAGATGTGCTGTTCGAGCCAGGTCATCAGCGGCAGGTCATCGGCCAGGCCGCGGAACAGCGTCATCGCCGCGTGACCGTGGGCGTTGACCAGGCCTGGGCTGAGCAGCATGCCGGGCAATTCGCGGACTTCAGCGGCGTCGCACCTCATGGCTTCGGCCCGTGGCCCGATGAACACGATGCAACCGTCGCGAATCCCCAGGCCATGATCCTTGAGCACGACACCGGCGGGTTCGACAGGCACCAACCAGGTCGGCAGCAATAATAAGTCGAGCGCAACGGCAGGCTTGGGCATCGTGGAACGGTTCCATGAGTTATAAAGGAGGCGAAGTATACCCGAGCGTCTTCGCGGAGGGATCGCTATAATCGGCGGCTTTTGTTTCTGAGTGCGGGGTGAAGGATGCGCAATCGACTGTTGGCTGCGGAGAAGGTGAAGGCCATCGATTGGCGTGATGGCGCTCTTTATCTGCTCGATCAGCGTGTTTTACCATTCGAGGAGAACTGGATCGGCTACACCAGTGCGGCCGGCGTGGCCGAGGCCATCCGTTCGATGGTAGTGCGCGGCGCGCCGGCCATCGGCATCAGTGCCGCCTATGGCGTGGTGCTGGCGGCGCGGGCGCGGTTGGCCGAGGGCGGTGACTGGCAAGATGCGCTGGAAGCGGATTTCGCCTTGCTGGCCGATTCCCGGCCGACGGCGGTCAATCTGTTCTGGGCGCTTGACCGCATGCGCGACCGCTTGGCGCGCCTCAAAGAGCATGCCGATCCACTGGCGGCCCTGGAGGCCGAAGCCATGGCGATCCACGAAAGCGATCGCGAGGCCAACCTGACCATGGCCCAGCTCGGCGTCGACCTGATTCGCAAGCATCAGGGCAACGCCCAGGCGATCCTGACCCACTGCAACACCGGCGCCCTTGCCACCGGCGGCTTCGGTACCGCGCTCGGGGTGATTCGCGGTGCATTCCTTGAAGGCATGGTCGAGCGGGTCTACGCCGACGAAACCCGCCCATGGCTACAGGGTTCGCGGTTGACCGCGTGGGAACTGGCGAACGAAGGCATTCCGGTGACCCTCAACGCCGACTCCGCTGCCGCCCATATCATGAAGACCAAAGGCGTGACCTGGGTGATCGTCGGCGCCGACCGCATCACCGCCAATGGCGATGTGGCGAACAAGATCGGCACCTATCAATTGGCAGTCTGCGCCATGCACCACGGTGTGCGCTTCATGGTGGTGGCGCCGAGCTCGACCATCGACATGAACCTGGCCAGCGGTGAAGACATTCCCATCGAAGAGCGTGACGGCCGCGAATTGCTGGAAGTTGGCGGCAAGCGGGTCGGGGCCGATGCCGACGCCTTCAATCCGGTTTTCGACGTGACCCCGGCAGACCTGATCGACGCTATCGTGACGGAGAAAGGCATTGTTGAGCGGCCAGATGCGGCGAAGATGGCCCAACTGATGTGTCGCAAGCGGTTGCACTAAGGGCTTCGGCGCCTGAGCTGGCCCCATCGCGAGCAGGCTCGCTCCCACATTGGACGGCGTACGTTGCCCTGTGGGAGCGAGCCTGCTCGCGATGGGGCCGGCAAAGCCTGAAAAAACAGCCAAATCCGGCCACCAATCGCCATTCCCAGCGCCTCTGAGCTTCTCTCGTCCCTTTTCAGCCTGTCATCGGTCAACTAACTACGCACCATGCGCATCTGGGGGATAGGTGCGTGGCGGCTCTTGTGATAACATCCGGCGGTTTCCAAGGCTGCCTCGCGAGGTGGCCTTTACTGCGCAGATCCATGGCATAACTCGTTGATTTGTCGTAAGTCGCTGCTCGGCATTTGTCCTGCAGCGGCGAGCTTCGTTCGTCCCATCTGGACGTGACGAGGTTTCACCAGAAAAAGGAATCAGGCTTCTCATGGGCGAACTGGCCAAAGAAATCCTCCCGGTCAATATCGAAGACGAGCTGAAACAGTCCTACCTCGACTACGCAATGAGCGTGATCGTCGGGCGGGCGCTGCCGGATGCGCGCGATGGCTTGAAGCCCGTGCACCGGCGCGTGCTGTTCGCGATGAGCGAGCTGGGCAACGACTTCAACAAGCCGTACAAGAAATCCGCCCGTGTCGTCGGCGACGTGATCGGTAAGTATCACCCCCACGGCGACACTGCCGTGTACGACACCATCGTGCGGATGGCGCAGCCGTTCTCCCTGCGCTACCTGCTGGTGGATGGCCAGGGCAACTTCGGTTCGGTGGACGGCGACAACGCCGCGGCCATGCGATACACCGAAGTGCGCATGACCAAGCTGGCCCACGAGCTGCTGGCCGACCTGCATAAGGAAACCGTGGACTGGGTGCCGAACTACGACGGCACCGAGATGATCCCGGCGGTCATGCCGACCCGTATCCCGAACCTGCTCGTCAACGGCTCCAGCGGTATCGCCGTGGGCATGGCGACCAACATCCCGCCGCACAACCTCGGCGAAGTCATCGGCGGCTGTCTGGCCCTCATCGACAACCCGGAACTGTCCGTCGATGAGCTGATGCAGTACATCCCCGGCCCGGATTTCCCGACCGCCGCGATCATCAACGGTCGCGCCGGCATCATCGAGGCCTATCGCACCGGTCGTGGCCGCATCTACATGCGCGCCCGTTCCACCGTCGAGGACATCGACAAGGTTGGCGGCCGCCAGCAGATCGTCATCACCGAACTGCCGTACCAACTGAACAAGGCTCGCCTGATCGAGAAGATCGCCGAGCTGGTGAAAGAGAAGAAACTCGAAGGCATCACCGAGCTGCGTGACGAGTCCGACAAGGACGGCATGCGCGTCGTGATCGAGTTGCGTCGTGGCGAAGTGCCCGAGGTGATCCTCAACAACCTCTACGCCCAGACCCAGCTGCAAAGCGTGTTCGGCATCAACATCGTCGCGTTGATCGACGGCCGTCCGCGGATCCTGAACCTCAAGGACCTGCTGGAAGCCTTCGTCCGTCACCGTCGCGAAGTGGTTACCCGCCGTACCGTGTTCGAGCTGCGCAAGGCGCGCGAGCGCGGCCATATCCTCGAAGGCCAGGCCGTTGCCCTGTCGAACATCGACCCGGTGATCGCCTTGATCAAGGCCTCGCCAACGCCGTCGGAAGCCAAGGAAGCGTTGGTCAGCACCCCTTGGGAATCCAGTGCGGTAGTGGCGATGGTCGAACGCGCCGGTGCCGATTCGTGCCGTCCGGAAAACCTAGATCCACAATACGGCCTGCGCGAAGGCAAGTACTTCCTGTCCCCGGAGCAGGCGCAAGCCATCCTGGAACTGCGCCTGCACCGCCTGACCGGTCTGGAGCACGAGAAGCTGCTGGCCGAATACCAGGAAATCCTCAACCAGATCGGCGAGCTGATCCGCATCCTCAACAGCGCCACGCGCCTGATGGAAGTGATCCGCGAAGAACTGGAAGTGATCCGCGCCGAATACGGCGACGTGCGCCGCACCGAAATCCTCGATGCGCGCCTGGACCTGACCCTGGGGGACATGATCCCGGAAGAAGAGCGCGTGGTGACCATTTCCCACGGCGGCTATGCCAAGACCCAACCGTTGGCCGCCTACCAGGCCCAGCGTCGCGGTGGCAAAGGCAAATCGGCTACCGGCGTCAAGGACGAGGACTACATCGCACACCTGCTGGTCGCCAACAGCCACACTACGCTGCTGCTGTTCTCCAGCAAGGGCAAGGTGTACTGGCTCAAGACCTACGAAATTCCCGAAGCATCCCGCGCTGCCCGTGGTCGTCCGCTGGTCAACCTGTTGCCGCTGGACGACGGTGAATACATCACCACCATGCTGCCGGTGGAGGAATACACCGAAGGTCACTACATCTTCATGGCAACCGCCAACGGCACCGTGAAGAAGACCCCGCTGGAATCCTTCAGCCGCCAGCGCAGCGTCGGCCTGATCGCCCTGGAGCTGGACGAGGGCGACGTGCTGATTTCCGCCGCCATCACCGACGGCGAACGCGAAGTCATGCTGTTCTCCGACGGCGGCAAGGTCACGCGCTTCAAGGAATCCGATGTCCGCGCCATGGGCCGTACCGCCCGTGGTGTGCGCGGCATGCGTCTGCCGGAAGGGCAAAAGCTGATTTCCATGCTGATCCCCGAAGAAGGCAGCCAGATCCTCACCGCTTCCGAGCGTGGCTACGGCAAGCGTACCGCCATCAGCGAGTTCCCCGAGTACAAGCGTGGCGGCCAGGGCGTGATCGCCATGGTCAGCAACGAGCGTAACGGTCGCCTGGTTGGCGCGGTCCAGGTGCTCGACGGCGAGGAGATCATGCTGATTTCCGATCAGGGCACGTTGGTGCGTACGCGGGTCGACGAAGTCTCCAGCCTGGGTCGTAACACCCAGGGCGTGACGCTGATCAAGCTGGCCAAAGACGAAAAACTGGTCGGCCTTGAGCGCGTCCAGGAGCCTTCGGAAGTCGAAGGCGAAGAGCTGGAAGGCGAGGACGGCGTGGCGTTCGATGGCGCCCTCGGTGCCGATATTGACGACGTCGCCGGCGACCAACCGCTCGATGCTGCCGCAGACGAAGAAGAGCCGCAGGACTAAGCGGGAACGCAGGGGGCGGATGAAAATTCGCCCCCTTGTTGTTTGTTCCGTTTGAAAATTTGCGACACTGCGCAATCCCTATGGGGACTGCCCCTCTCTTGAGGCTTGTTTGATTCATTGTGGTGAGGGAGCTTGCTCCCGCTGGGCCGGCTGGCGCTCCAGTGCGCAGCGGCCCCTATTTTTTGTGAGCGCTTCGCATTCAAGCGGGAGCAAGCTCCCTTGCCACTGATTCAGCCATGTCTTGACTAAGCGGTAGCCCTGTAACGGCGGTGTGCGGACCAAAAGATTTATGTGACCACCAGATCAGAGCGAGATTGGATGTGAGCAAGAGAGCCTATAACTTCTGTGCCGGCCCGGCGGCGCTTCCCGAAGCGGTCCTGAAGCGTGCCCAGGGCGAACTTCTCGACTGGCATGGCAAGGGCCTGTCGGTCATGGAGATGAGCCATCGCAGCGATGAATTCGTGTCCATCGCCACCAAGGCCGAGCAGGACCTGCGTGATCTGCTGAACATCCCGTCCAACTATAAAGTGCTGTTCCTGCAAGGCGGCGCCAGCCAGCAGTTCGCCCAGATTGCGCTGAACCTGCTGCCGGAAAACGGCTCGGCTGACTACATCGACACCGGTATCTGGTCGCAGAAGGCCATCGAAGAAGCGTCGCGCTACGGTCACGTCAACGTGGCGGCCACCGCCAAGCCCTACGACTATTTCGCGATACCCGGCCAGAACGAGTGGAAGCTGTCCAAGGACGCGGCGTACGTCCACTACGCGCCAAACGAAACCATTGGTGGCCTGGAATTCAACTGGGTCCCGGAAACCGGTGACGTGCCGCTGGTGGCCGACATGTCCTCGGACATCCTTTCGCGTCCAGTGGACATCTCCCGTTTCGGCATGATTTACGCCGGCGCCCAGAAGAACATCGGCCCGAGCGGCATTCTGGTTGCGATCATCCGCGAAGACCTGCTCGGTCGCGCCCGCTCTCTGTGCCCGACCATGCTCAACTACAAGGTCGCGGCGGACAACGGCTCGATGTACAACACCCCGCCGACCCTGGCCTGGTACCTGTCAGGCCTGGTCTTCGAGTGGCTGAAAGAGCAGGGCGGTGTCGAGGCTATCGGCAAGCTCAACGAAGTGAAGCAGCGCACGCTGTATGACTTCATCGATGCCAGCGGCCTCTACAGCAACCCGATCAACAAGTCTGATCGCTCCTGGATGAACGTGCCGTTCCGCCTGGCGGATGATCGTCTCGACAAGCCGTTCCTGGCCGGCGCCGACGAGCGCGGCCTGCTGAACCTCAAGGGCCACCGCTCGGTCGGCGGCATGCGCGCCTCCATCTACAACGCCGTGGACATCAACGCAGTCAACGCGCTGATTGCCTACATGGCGGAGTTCGAGAAGGAACACGGCTGATGTCTGAGCAAGAACTCAAGGCGCTGCGCCTACGCATCGATGCCCTGGATGAGAAAGTCCTGGAGTTGATCAGCGAGCGTGCACGCTGTGCCCAGGAAGTCGCCCGGGTAAAAATGGCGTCCCTGGCCGAAGGCGAAGTGCCGGTGTTCTACCGGCCGGAGCGCGAAGCCCAAGTGCTCAAGCGTGTCATGGAGCGCAACAAGGGGCCGTTGGGCAACGAAGAGATGGCGCGCTTGTTCCGCGAAATCATGTCCTCGTGCCTGGCTCTCGAACAGCCGCTGAAGGTCGCTTACCTGGGCCCGGAGGGCACCTTCACCCAGGCAGCGGCCATGAAGCATTTCGGTCACGCCGTGATCAGCAAGCCGATGGCGGCCATCGACGAAGTCTTCCGCGAAGTGGCGGCCGGTGCCGTGAATTTCGGCGTGGTGCCGGTGGAGAACTCCACCGAAGGTGCGGTCAACCACACCCTGGACAGCTTCCTCGAGCACGACATGGTGATCTGCGGCGAAGTCGAGCTGCGCATTCACCATCATCTGCTGGTGGGTGAGAACACCAAGACCGACAGCATCAGCCGGATCTACTCCCACGCACAGTCCCTGGCCCAGTGCCGCAAGTGGCTGGACGCCCATTACCCGAACGTCGAGCGCGTGGCGGTATCGAGCAATGCCGAGGCGGCCAAGCGGGTCAAGGGTGAGTGGAACTCGGCGGCGATCGCCGGCGACATGGCGGCAGGCCTTTACGAGCTGACGCGCCTGGCCGAGAAAATCGAGGACCGTCCGGACAACTCCACCCGGTTCCTGATGATCGGTAACCAGGAAGTCCCGCCGACGGGCGACGACAAGACCTCGATCATTGTCTCCATGAGCAACAAGCCGGGGGCGCTCCATGAACTGTTGGTGCCGTTCCATGACAACGGCATCGATCTGACGCGGATCGAGACTCGCCCTTCGCGCAGTGGTAAATGGACCTACGTGTTCTTCATCGATTTCGTCGGCCACCACCGCGATCCGCTGGTGAAAGGTGTGCTGGAGAAAATCAGTCAGGAAGCAGTGGCACTCAAGGTGCTGGGTTCCTACCCCAAGGCAGTTCTTTAAGGGCGGATAGCAAATGAGTGGCAACTTCCTCGCCCTGGCCCAGCCAGGCGTGCAACAACTTTCGCCCTACGTTCCAGGCAAGCCTGTGGACGAACTGGCCCGCGAGCTGGATCTTGATCCGGCCAGCATCGTCAAGTTGGCGAGCAACGAGAATCCGCTGGGCGCGAGCCCCAAGGCACTCGCGGCAATTCGCGACGAACTGGCCGAGCTGACGCGCTACCCCGATGGCAACGGCTTCGCCTTGAAAAGCCTGCTGGCCGAGCGCTGCGGCGTCGAGCTGAACCAGGTGACCCTGGGTAACGGCTCCAACGACATTCTCGAGCTGGTCGCCCGTGCGTACCTGGCGCCGGGCCTCAATGCCGTGTTCAGTGAACATGCGTTCGCGGTCTACCCGATTGCCACCCAGGCCGTCGGTGCCGATGCCCGTGTCGTTCCAGCCAAGGCTTGGGGGCACGACTTGCCCGCCATGCTCGCCGCCATCGACGCCAATACCCGCGTAGTCTTCATCGCCAACCCGAACAACCCGACCGGCACCTGGTTCGACGCCCAAGCCCTGGACGACTTCCTGCAGGACGTGCCCGAGCACGTCCTGGTGGTGCTGGACGAGGCCTACATCGAATACGCCGAAGGCAGCGACTTGCCCGATGGGTTGGATTTCCTCGCCGCCTACCCGAACCTGCTGGTGTCGCGCACCTTCTCCAAGGCTTATGGCCTGGCGTCGCTTCGGGTTGGCTACGGCTTGTCCACTGCGGTGGTGGCCGATGTGCTGAACCGCGTGCGCCAACCATTCAACGTCAACAGCTTCGCCCTGGCTGCCGCTTGCGCCGCATTGCAGGACGAAGCCTACCTGGGGCAAAGCCGTCGCTTGAACGAAGCCGGCATGCAGCAATTGGAAGTGGGCTTGCGTGAGTTGGGTCTGGGCTGGATTCCTTCCAAGGGCAACTTCATTTGTGTGGACGTGGGACGCGTCGCGGCGCCGGTCTATCAAGGCTTGCTGCGCGAAGGCGTGATCGTGCGTCCGGTGGCCAACTACGGCATGCCGAATCACCTGCGGGTCACCGTTGGCCTGCCGGCGGAAAACAGCCGTTTCCTGGAGGCGCTGAGCAAGGTCCTGGCTCGTGGTTGATGTCACCTTGCTGCAACCTGCGACCCCTATGATCGGTCGCCTGGTGGTGGTCGGCCTGGGGTTGATTGGCGGTTCGTTCGCCAAGGGCCTGCGTGAAAGCGGGCTGTGCCAGGAAGTCGTGGGCGTCGATCTTGACCCGCATTCACGCAAGCTGGCGGTAGAGCTGGGCGTGGTGGACCGCTGTGAAGACGATTTGCAGGTCGCTTGCCAGGGCGCGGATGTGATCCAGCTGGCGGTGCCGATCCTGGCCATGGAGAAACTGCTGGCCCGATTGGCCGGCATGGAGCTCGGGCAAGCGATTCTCACCGACGTCGGCAGTGCCAAGGGCAATGTTGTGCGGGCGGCGACCGAGGCGTTTGGCGGCGTGCCGGCGCGTTTCGTGCCCGGTCACCCGATCGCCGGCTCCGAACAGAGCGGGGTGGAGGCCTCCAATGCCGAGCTGTTCCGTCGTCATAAAGTCATCCTGACGCCGTTGGATCAGACGGACCCGGCGGCGCTGGCGGTGGTGGATCGCCTGTGGCGCGAGTTGGGTGCCGATGTCGAGCACATGCAGGTCGAGCGACACGACGAAGTATTGGCCGCCACCAGCCATTTGCCGCATCTGCTGGCGTTCGGTCTGGTGGATTCATTGGCCAAACGCAATGAAAATCTTGAGATCTTCCGTTACGCTGCCGGCGGTTTCCGCGATTTCACGAGAATCGCGGGTAGCGACCCGGTCATGTGGCATGACATCTTCCTCGCCAACCGTGAAGCTGTCCTACGCACACTCGATACATTTCGCAGCGACCTCGACGCCTTGCGCGACGCGGTCGATGCAGGGGACGGGCACCAATTGCTGGGCGTTTTCACACGTGCCAGGGTGGCCCGCGAGCATTTCAGTAAAATCCTGGCCCGTCGGGCCTATGTGGACGCTATGAACTCCAACGATCTGATTTTCCTGGCACAACCTGGTGGCTCCCTCAGTGGGCGGATTCGTGTACCGGGCGATAAATCGATTTCCCACCGTTCGATCATGCTCGGCTCGCTGGCCGAGGGCGTGACCGAGGTGGAAGGTTTCCTCGAGGGCGAAGACGCTCTGGCGACGCTGCAAGCGTTTCGCGACATGGGCGTGGTCATCGAAGGTCCGCACCACGGCCGCGTGACGATTCATGGTGTCGGCCTGCACGGCCTCAAGCCTGCGCCGGGCCCGATCTACCTGGGCAACTCCGGCACCTCGATGCGCCTGTTGTCCGGCCTGCTGGCCGCCCAGGACTTCGACAGCACCCTGACCGGCGATGCCTCGCTGTCCAAGCGCCCGATGAACCGTGTTGCCAACCCGTTGCGGGAAATGGGCGCGGTGATCGAGACCGCTGCCGAGGGCCGTCCACCCATGACCATTCGTGGTGGCAACAAGCTCAAGGGCCTGACCTACACCATGCCGATGGCCAGTGCCCAGGTGAAATCCTGCCTGCTGCTGGCGGGCCTCTACGCCGAAGGCAAGACGACGGTCACCGAGCCGGCGCCGACCCGCGACCACACCGAACGCATGCTGCGTGGCTTCGGCTACCCGGTCACGGTCGACGGCGCCACTGCGTCTGTTGAATCCGGCAACAAGCTGACCGCGACCCACATCGAAGTGCCAGGCGATATCTCCTCGTCGGCGTTCTTCCTGGTGGCGGCCTCGATCGCCGAAGGATCCGACCTGGTGCTGGAGCATGTCGGCATCAACCCGACCCGTACCGGCGTGATCGACATCCTGCGCCTCATGGGTGCCGACATCACCCTGGAGAACCAGCGTGAAGTGGGCGGCGAACCGGTTGCGGACTTGCGCGTACGAGCGGCTAAACTCAAGGGCATCGAGATTCCGGAAGCGCTGGTTCCCCTGGCGATTGACGAGTTCCCGGTGCTGTTCGTGGCGGCTGCCTGCGCGGAAGGCCGCACTGTGCTCACTGGCGCCGAAGAGCTGCGGGTCAAGGAATCGGATCGCATCCAGGTGATGGCGGATGGCCTGCTCGCGCTCGGCGTCAAATGTGAGCCGACGCCGGATGGCATCATCATCGACGGCGGCCAGATTGGTGGCGGCGAGGTCCATGGGCACGGTGATCACCGTATCGCCATGGCCTTCAGTGTTGCGTCCCTGCGCGCCAGCGCGCCGATCCGCATCCATGATTGCGCCAACGTCGCCACGTCGTTCCCGAACTTCCTGGCGTTGTGCGCGCAGGTCGGTATTCGAGTAGCACAAGAGGCACAGTCGTGAACATCAAGGCACCGGTCATCACCATCGATGGCCCAAGCGGATCGGGCAAGGGCACCATCGCCGGCATGCTGGCCAAGCAACTGGGCTGGAATCTGCTCGATTCCGGTGCCCTGTATCGCTTGCTGGCCTTCGCCGCGGCCAACCATGGCGTCGATCTGACCAACGAAGAGCTGCTCAAGGCCCTTGCCGCCCATCTGGACGTGCAGTTCATCGCGGCCACCGATGGCCAGTTGCAGCGGATCATCCTCGAAGGTGATGAAGTCAGTGACGTCATCCGCACCGAAAGCGTTGGCGCCGGGGCTTCCCAGGTCGCCGCGCTGCCGGCGGTGCGCGAAGCGTTGCTGCAACGCCAGCGGGCTTTCCAGGAGCCGCCGGGGCTGGTGGCGGACGGCCGGGACATGGGCACGGTGGTGTTCACCGATGCGCCGCTGAAGATTTTCCTGACCGCCAGCGCGGAGGAGCGGGCTCGCCGCCGATATTTGCAGTTGAAGGGCAAAGGCGAGGATGTTAGTCTGTCGAGTCTGCTAGATGAGATCCGTGCACGCGACGAGCGTGATACCCAGCGCGCAGTGGCCCCGCTAAAGCCGGCGGCCGATGCGATACAGCTGGATTCCACGGAGTTGTCCATCGATCAGGTGTTGCAACGCATCATGAGTGAAATCGCGCTTCGCGATATCGCCGGGTGACCAGGAAGCTCCGCAGGGGACCAGTCATAGTCCTGCGGTGCTTCTTATATATGAAACTAACCCACATCGTCTGGGGTGTGGAGATGGGCGTTTACTTCGCCCTAATCAACAGGAATTAAAATGAGCGAAAGCTTTGCGGAACTCTTTGAAGAAAGCTTGAAAACCCTGAACCTTCAGGCAGGCTCCATCATCACCGGCGTTATCGTTGATATCGATTACCAGGCTCGCTGGGTAACCGTTCACGCTGGTCTGAAGTCTGAAGCGCTGATCCCGCTTGAGCAGTTCTACAACGACGCTGGCGAACTGAACATCAACGTTGGTGACGAAGTTCACGTAGCGTTGGATTCGGTTGAAGATGGCTTCGGTGAAACCAAGCTGTCCCGTGAAAAAGCCAAGCGTGCTGAATGCTGGATCGTTCTGGAAGCGGCCTTCGCAGCTGAGGAAGTGGTCAAGGGCGTTATCAACGGTAAGGTTAAAGGCGGCTTCACTGTCGACGTTAACGGCATCCGTGCGTTCCTGCCAGGTTCCCTGGTTGACGTTCGTCCAGTGCGCGACACCACGCACCTGGAAGGCAAAGAGCTGGAATTCAAGGTCATCAAGCTGGACCAGAAGCGCAACAACGTTGTCGTTTCCCGTCGCAGTGTCCTGGAAGCCGAGAACTCCGCCGAGCGTGAAGCTCTGCTGGAATCGCTGCAGGAAGGCCAGCAGGTCAAGGGTATCGTCAAAAACCTCACCGATTACGGCGCATTCGTCGATCTGGGTGGCGTCGATGGCCTGCTGCACATCACCGACATGGCCTGGAAGCGTATCAAGCATCCTTCGGAAATCGTCAACGTTGGCGACGAGATCGATGTCAAGGTTCTGAAGTACGATCGCGAGCGCAATCGTGTTTCCCTGGGCCTCAAGCAACTGGGTGAAGATCCATGGGTCGCTATCAAAGCCCGTTACCCAGAAGGCACCCGCGTCACCGCTCGTGTTACCAACCTCACCGACTACGGCTGCTTCGCTGAGCTGGAAGAAGGCGTTGAAGGCCTGGTACACGTTTCCGAAATGGACTGGACCAACAAGAACATCCACCCTTCGAAAGTCGTACAAGTCGGCGACGAAGTGGAAGTCATGGTTCTGGACATCGACGAAGAGCGTCGTCGTATCTCCCTCGGCATCAAGCAGTGCAAGTCCAACCCATGGGAAGACTTCTCTGGCCAGTTCAACAAGGGCGATAAAATCTCCGGCACCATCAAGTCGATCACCGATTTCGGTATCTTCATTGGTCTGGACGGCGGCATCGACGGCCTGGTTCACCTGTCCGACATCTCCTGGAACGAAGTGGGCGAAGAAGCCGTACGCCGTTTCAAGAAGGGCGACGAGCTGGACACCGTTATCCTGTCGGTTGACCCAGAGCGCGAGCGCATCTCCCTGGGTATCAAGCAACTGGAAAGCGATCCGTTCTCCGAGTACGTTCAAGAGAACGACAAAGGCGCAATCGTTAAGGGCATCGTGAAAGAAGTTGACGCCAAAGGCGCCATCATCACCCTGGCCGACGATATCGAAGCGACTCTGAAAGCCTCCGAAATCAGCCGTGACCGCGTTGAAGACGCGCGCAACGTCCTGAAGGAAGGCGAAGAAGTAGAAGCCAAGATCATCAGCGTTGACCGCAAGAGCCGCGTAATCCAGCTCTCCATCAAGTCGAAAGACGACGCTGAAGAGAAAGAAGCAATCCAGAGCCTGCGCGACAAGCCAGCTACTGACATTGCTGCTGGTCCTACCACTCTGGGCGACCTGCTGCGTGCACAGATGGAAAAACAGAACTGAGTTCTGTCAGACCATAGAAAAAGGGCGACTTCGGTCGCCCTTTTTTGTGCCTGCGATTTCTGGTTTGCCAAGGCATTGTAGGGTTGTCCCAGGCGTTCCTCTCGAAGCGTTGCGAAACCAAACGGCCAGCATGGGTGTCTCTTCTATGACACAGCTGGAAAAATTCGGGACAGGGATGCGTCCCTCTAACGAAGGATCTGAATGAATAAGCTCTTTCTGATGTTGGTTGTTCTGCTGCTGGCAGGCTGCGCCACGAGCGCCAAGACCCACGCCGTGCGAGGTGTCAGCGGTATCGAGATCGATTGCTCAGGGCTGGGCTCCGGCTGGGAGAAGTGCCATAAGCGCGCAGCCAAGGAGTGCAAGGGGGCAGGCTACAAGGTGATCACTCGATCCGATGATGCAAAAGACCAGGATCAATACCCCTTTGGCTTCAATCCGGCGGGTTACCTGACTCGCACCATGCTGGTCATGTGCCGCTAACTTGCAAATTGTTTTCAGTCTGCGCCAAAAAGGGGCGATCAGGGGGCGCTGAAGATATGTCAAGAGTTGGGCTGTTCAAATTCCTCCGGGCATGCTAAAACCTTTGAAGCGATTTTCCTAGCTGCTTGAAAAAGAAGGGAAAAACATGACGAAGTCGGAGTTGATCGAACGAATTGTCACCCATCAAGGGCTGCTCTCATCCAAGGATGTAGAGCTGGCCATCAAGACCATGCTTGAACAAATGTCCCAATGCCTGGCGACCGGAGATCGTATCGAAATCCGCGGGTTCGGCAGTTTCTCCCTGCACTACCGCGCCCCTCGTGTGGGTCGCAACCCAAAAACAGGTCAATCTGTCAGCCTCGATGGAAAATTCGTACCTCATTTCAAGCCGGGCAAGGAGCTCCGAGACCGGGTGAACGAGGAAGAGGGTGACGAGGTCTGAATCGACCCCAAAAAAAGAGGTCTCCATGCGGAACTTTAAGCGCCTTGCGCTTGTCGTACTTGCGGTGCTCGTGGCTTCGGCTATCGTACTGTTCGTGCTTGAAAACAATCAGCCTGTCGCGCTGTTGTTCCTGGGATGGTCGGCACCGCAACTTCCTGTTTCGGTTTTTGTGTTGCTCGCGCTCCTCTCTGGAATGATGATTGGCCCCCTATTGGCGTGGATCGCCGGGAGAGGTCGGCGGCTGAAATAAATGGATGTGTGAGCCCAGTAGTCTCGTAGTAAGGATCACTGCCGCAAATTTCTGACTTTGGGTATGTTGCATTTGTTTAAGTTTAATAAAAAGACCGCTGTGTCCGTCGGGGACTTGCCCGCCTTACCTTTTAATGCGACCCGTGTGTCTGCAAGCGCAAAGCTAAAAAAAGGGAGCGAGGCTATCCATGCAAGATAATCGTATTGCAACGCGCGACGACGATGAAATCGACCTGATCGCCCTCGCTCGCGGGCTTTGGGCTCAAAAATGGCTGATCCTCGCCATTACTCTTCTGGTCACTGCTGGCGCTGCTGCTTACGCGTTCCTCAGCAAACCTGTCTATGAAGCAAAGCTTTTTATCATGCCGCCGACTCAGAATGAGATCGCTGAGTTGAACTATGGGCGTGGGAAAAGTACGGAGCTGGAAACTTATACCATCAAGCATGTTTACGATGTTTTTGCTCGTAACTTGCAGGGTGAGTCGCTTCGTCAGACTTTTTTTAATGAGGTTTATCTTCCTTCGCTTGATGAGTCGCAACGAGAGGGGGCTCTTGATCGTTTGTATGAGCGGTTCTCTCGCCAGCTGGTCGTCAAAGGGCCTGGGAAGGATACGCCAGATCGTTTCTCCGTCACTGTGCAAATCGGCGACCCGGTAAAGGCTGCCGAGTGGGCCAAGGCCTACGTGGCGCGCGCCAGTAAGGCTGCCGAGGCTGAGCTGGTCAAAAACGTAACGACTGAAGCTTCGGTGAGAGCGCGCAATTTGGAACAACGTATTGTCAGCTTGCGCGAGACTGCTCAGCGGATACGTGAGGACAGGATTCAGCAATTGCGGGAAGCGTTGAAAATTGCCGAGGCGATTGGATTGACTACGCCGACGGTCAACTCCTCTGCTGCGGTGGATATTACCGTTGATACCGGTAGCAAGATGGATTATCAGCGTGGTAGTAAAGCTTTGGCTGCTGAGATCAAAACGTTGGAGTCCAGAACCTCAGATGACGCGTTTATAGAAGATCTGCGGACGTTGCAGATGCGGTATAACTTTTATCGTAAGTTGAATGTTGATCCTGAGCTTGTTTCGGTTTATCGACAGGATGGTAGTGTTGAGGTGCCGGAGAGCCCGGTTAAGCCGAGGAAGAGCTTGATTGTGGTGTTGGGCGCAATCATAGGTTTGATTCTGGGTGGGTTTGCGGCATTGATTTGTTTTGCCTTTGTCCGGAACCGGATTAAGTGAGTTCTCTTCATTCATAGAATTTAGTGTCTGGGGGGGGGGCTTTGCTGGCCTGTTATCGTCGTGGTGTGCGGCGATAGCGGGCTTTTTATATTTTTTGAAACTGAGTTTATGCTTGAGTAAGTTATTTAATCGGTAGCTATAACGCGCGTCATATATTCGATAGTATCTATGGCTTCATAGGCTGGCTACTTCGTTTTATAGATTTGCCTTGGCATGTTGTCGCAGGCCAGCTACATACCCAGCAGCAGACGCATACTTACGATCATCACGCTGCTCCATCGCTCTACCTGTGCTAGCAAGCTGAGTTGAATCATCTGGACAAAATTCTCATTTACCCATGAAAATGGAGCTGGTGCGGGCGAGGGGAAATGCTTCCTTGGTGACCCTCCTCAGCAGGTTTCATTCGTCGATATAGTGATATTTTTTTGGGTTTTTGTAGCTGATAAGCAGGGAAATCATGTTGACAAAATATAAAATTATGCGTGGCTTGTTTAAGCGAAGGTCAGTAAGGACTCTGATTTGGACTGTCGTGGCCTTTTTTAATAAGAAGCGCCTAGCTGATTTTGTAAGGACTCAGGTAAATAGAAAAGAGGAGTCATTTGTAGTATTCGATGTCGAGTCTATAGATTCGGTGGTTGCAGAGCTGGAGATTAATGGTGCTCTAGCTGGGCCGTCGTTGCCAAAGGATGTTGTCGAGTATCTCTTGGACTATTCGGAAAGCAATCCCTGTTTCGCGGACAGAGATCAAGCAAAAGGTTTTTATTTAACAGATAGGGATAAAGCCCAGAAAGCGCTCGGCAAGGAGCTTTTGTTGGCTCAATACTTTGATGCGGAGCAAGACGAAAAAATTTCTAAATTGGCTAACGATCCGTATTTGCTATTGGTTGCTGCTAAGTACTTGAAAGTTCCTCCAAAGTTAATGAGTGTTAATATGTGGTGGACTTTTCCGGTAAACGCCAGTGCGGAAGACAAGGCGCGCCATGCGCATGTCTTTCATTTTGATTTGGATGACTTGAAGTTCGTTAAATTTTTCTTTTATTTGACCGATGTGGATGATGATGCTGGTCCTCATATTTTTGTAAAAACGTCGAATAGATTGATTAAATACGAATCGCCGATGTTCAAGTCTCGCCGCTTTACCGACGAAGAAATTATCTCCGCGTATGGGGCTGATAATGTTGTCAAGGTTTTAGGGCCGGCTGGGACGTGTTTGATAGAAGACACTATCACTGTACACAAAGGTGTTACGCCAGTTTCTCGGGCAAGGCTTATGCTGCAGTTCGAGTATTCGATTAATACTTATTCGGAAGTTAGTTGTGTTGGTGATAGAGAGGCTCAGAAAATATTCGTCTAGGCTGAATGCCTGGTCCTATTTGTTGTTCGCTGGCGGAGCCTCTATGATTGCTGCGCTAAAGGGGTTCGCTTACGCGCATTTACTTTCTTTTGATCAATATGCTCAAATAAATTATTATTTGTTGATTGTAGGGCTGGGCGCCCTTCTTGTTGGTTCTGGTGTAATAGTTAGATGCCATTCGGAGATGCCGTTATTAGCCAGTAATGAGAAGAAGTTATCTGAGTTTGTGTTGAATGTAAAATGGTTTGGTGGCGTTTGCTGGCTGGTTGGGCTTATCGGATTAATTGGCTACGGGGTTCTTTCGAATGCTCCGATGCTTATATTTTTACTCTCGCTAGTCCAAGTGTTGGTTTTTTTTGTTTTTACTGTTGATCTGATGGTTGTAAAGAGCAAAAAGAGGTTCGTGGAGTATGCGAAGCGGTTGCTTTATCGAAACTTGTTCATCGCTTTAGCTGGCTTGTGTGTTGCATTTGTCACAGTTAATGCCACATACGCGATTTTGGCTGAGGTTCTTGTAGGGGGTATTCTTTGCTTTAAGTCTCTGATGTCATGGCTCGTAAAAATGGTTGTTCCAAGCCGGACATTTCTTCTGGATTGCTTGAAGTTTGTGCCTGTGACTTGTGTTGGGGCATTTATGCAGTACGTGGATAGGGTCTTTGCTGCCTATTATTTAAGTCCCAAAGATTTTTCACGCTTTTCTTACCTCTCACTTGTTGTGATGGTGGCGCTTTCTATTCAGCAGTTGATAAATACCCGGGTGATTACTCTGTTGCCGGAGATATGTCTGGATAGTCCTAGGGCGGGTTTCAGGTACGTTGCCAGGATTTCCTTCCTGGTATGCTTGTTTTTGTCGGTGGCGCTGCTATGTTTGCTTTGGCTTTTGCAAAGTCGCTGGTTTGCTGCCGAATGGCTAGAGGCGAGTGCTGGGGTTGGCGCGGTTTTCTTGATGTGCGCAATATTGCGTTCGGCTGATTTCTTCACGTCTTATTTGCTTGTGATGTCGCAAAGAAACAAACTTCTTGCTGTTCAGTTATGTATGCTTGGGTTGTTTTTTATTCTTTCTGTGTCTTACAGCTTGATATTTGAGTCGGGTGGTATTTTTGCTTTCGTTTCTTTGATGTGTGTAGGTTTCTCTGTGCAGTTGTTTTTTTTGATTTTCTTTTCTTGGAGAGTTAGTTTTGCTAAAGAAACTATCTGATGGTGTGGTTGCCCGGCTTAGAGTCTTCGGGTTGTTTTTTTCGATGCTCGCCCGTAGATCGTTAATCTCGCCTTTTTCTAGGGTCTCTAGGCGAGGACGTATATTGATCGGGAGGCGAGTCACTGTAAAAAGTGCGTTGTTGAACGCAGGTGTTGGAGAGGTCAAACTCGATGATGGGGTGTGGCTAAATAGTGGCGTTGAGCTTTCCGCGCTGACGCGAATCCGTATAGGCGAAGGAACGACAATCCAGCGGAACGTGACCATAAATGGTGACGTTTCAATTGGCAGGGAATGCCTTCTGGCGCCAAACATTTTTATGTCTTCAGCTTCGCATGTGCATGATCGTTACCCCGGGATCAGCATTCGCGAGCAAGAGCGGCGAATTTCCCGTGAGGACTTTTTGGCGACCTACAATAAGCCAATCGAGATCGGCGATGATGTTTGGATTGGCGCGAATGCGGTTATAATGCCCGGTGTTGAAATAGGTTCGCATTCGGTGATTGGTGCTAATTCTGTGGTGACCAAGGATGTTCCGGTAGGGGCAATTGTAGTAGGTGGTCCTGCAAAAATAATTAAGTTTCGCTTTGGGTTTGAGGGACTGTAGATGTTGAGCAACAAGACGATTTTGGTGACCGGCGGTACCGGCTCGTTCGGTAACACATTCGTACCGATGACCCTGGCCAAATACAACCCCAAGAAGATCATCATCTTCTCAAGGGACGAAATGAAGCAATGGGACATGGCGAAAAAATTCGAGGGTGACCCTCGTGTTCGCTTCTTTATTGGCGATGTTCGCGACAAAGAACGCCTTTATCGGGCCCTTGATGGCGTTGACTACGTTGTCCATGCGGCCGCTACCAAGATCGTACCGACTGCTGAATACAATCCTTTCGAGTGCATCAAGACCAATATCAACGGCGCCATGAACCTGATCGATGCCTGCATCGACAAAGGCATCAAGCGGGTGGTGGCGTTGTCCACCGACAAAGCCAGCAGCCCGATCAATCTGTACGGTGCCACCAAGCTGGCGTCTGACAAACTTTTCGTTGCCGGGAACTCATACGTAGGTGGTCACGAAACTCGCATGGCTGTTGTGCGCTATGGCAACGTCATGGGCTCGCGGGGCTCGGTTATTCCCTTTTTCATGTCTATCAAGGACAAGGGCGAGCTACCGATCACCGATGAGCGAATGACCCGCTTCATGATTTCGCTGGAGGAAGGTGTCGAGTTGGTCTGGCACGCTTTCGAAGACATGGAAGGCGGCGAAATCTATGTGAAGAAGATCCCTTCAATGAAGGTGACCGACCTTGCCCGTGTTGTGGCTCCCGACGCCAAGCAAAAGATTGTTGGTATCCGCCCAGGCGAAAAATTGCACGAGCAGATGATCAGCGCTGAGGATTCGTATTACACCTACGAGTACCCAGAGCATTTCAAGATCCTGCCGGTCATCAACGAGTGGGCGACCTGCCCGAAACGCATCAAGGATGGCAAGAAAGTCGCGGAAGGGTTCGTCTACGCCAGCGATAACAATACCGAATGGATGAGCGACGAGGATCTACGCAACTGGATCACCGCTAACGAAGCGAAGATCGGGAGTATCTGATCCATGATTCCATACGGTCGCCAGGATATAACCCAAGCCGATATCGACGCGGTTGTCGGTGTGCTGCAATCTGATTTCCTCACCCAGGGGCCGATGGTGCCTCGTTTTGAGCAGCAGGTTGCTGCCCATGTGGGCGCCAGGCATGCGCTTGCGGTGAATAGCGCTACGTCGGCGTTGCATATCGCATGTCTTGCGTTGGGTCTTGGTCCCGGTGATCGTTTATGGACGAGTCCCGTTACGTTTGTCGCTTCTGCGAACTGTGGTTTGTATTGCGCTGCTCAAGTTGATTTCGTTGATATCGATCCTCGTACCTACAATCTTTGCCCTCAGGCGCTGGAGCGCAAGCTGGTAAAGGCTGAGCGAGAGGGTACGCTGCCTAAGGTGGTCGTGCCGGTACACCTTTGTGGCCAGCCCTGCGATATGCAGGCCATACAAAAACTCGCCAAGCGCTACGGCTTCAAGGTGATAGAGGATGCCTCTCACGCCATCGGTGGAAAATACCAAGGCGATTTCATTGGGAGCGGCAAATACAGCGACATTACGGTATTCAGCTTTCATCCGGTGAAGATAATCACTACCGCAGAAGGTGGGATGGCGCTGACCAATAATGCCGAACTTGCGAACAAGATGGCGCTTTTGCGCAGCCACGGCATTACTCGTGATCCGCAACAAATGACTCACGACTCAGACGGTCCCTGGTACTACCAGCAGATAGACCTGGGTTTCAATTATCGAATGACCGAACTGCAAGCAGCCTTGGGCTTAAGTCAGATGGAGCGTCTGGATCAGTTCATTGCTCGGCGACACCAGTTGGCAACGCGTTATAACGATCTGCTCGCGGCGCTGCCTGTAACTGTTCCATGGCAACATCCCGACAGTTATTCAGGCTTGCACCTCTACGTGATTCGGCTACAACTGGCAAAAATCAGCAAGAGCCACCGTCAAGTGTTCGAATCGCTGAGGGACCAGGGGATCGGGGTGAACCTGCATTACATTCCTGTCCATACGCAGCCGTACTATGCGCAGATGGGGTTCAAGCCGGAAGATTTCCCGGTAGCCCAGGATTACTATCGCGAAGCTATCAGCATTCCGATGTTCCAGACCATGAGTGATGAACAGCAAGACCAGGTGGTAGCTGCCATCAAACAGGCAGTGAACGCATGAGACTGGCCGTCATTCCTGCCCGGGGCGGCAGCAAGCGCATCCCAAGAAAAAACATCAAGATTTTTTGTGGCAAGCCGATGATCGCTTGGTCAATCGAGGCGGCGCTCGAGAGTGGCTGTTTTGATAAGGTCATTGTGTCTACGGATGACGAAGAGATTGCCGGTGTTGCGCGTGATTGCGGAGCCAGCGTTCCATTCATGCGTCCAGCTGAGTTGGCTGACGACTACACCGGAACAATACCGGTTATTCAGCAAGCAATTGAACGTCTCAGGGCTGATGGGTTTGAAGCCCAGCAGGTTTGCTGCCTTTATGCTACAGCCCCGTTTGTCAGCCCTGAAGATTTGCAGCGAGGTCTGGCGACTCTTGAACGAACGGGCAGCCAATACGCGTTTTCAGTCACCAGCTATGCATTCCCCATTCAGCGAGCGATTCGCCTGTCTGAAAACGGAGGCGTGGAAATGTTTCACGCCGAGCACTTCAACACTCGCTCACAAGATCTGGAAGAAAGCTATCACGACGCCGGGCAGTTTTATTGGGGGCTGACAACTGCATGGCTGGCTGGGCATATGATTTTCAGCCCACAGTCGAGCGCTGTTGTACTACCGCGCCATCGTGTGCAAGACATCGATACCCCAGAAGATTGGGTTCGTGCTGAATGGATGTATAAAGCCTTTCAAGCGGAAAGCGCCAAAGCATGAAAGGCATGACGGTAGTATTCAGGGCAGATGCCTCGCTGCTGATTGGCAGCGGGCATGTAATGCGTTGCTTAACTTTGGCTGAAGCTCTGCGTGCTGAAGGCGCTACATGCTATTTCATTTGTAGGGAGCACCCAGGAAATCTGCTTGATTTTGTTCGGAGCAAGCATTTCGAAGCGTTTGCACTGGACGCGACTGAGAGCCCTGGCGCCGCTGGCTACTCAGTTTTCCCGGAAAGCCAACTAACTCACTCTGCTTGGCTCGGAGCTTCCCAAACGCAAGATGCCAGCGAGTGTGCTGCCCTGTTAGGCGAGTTAATGCCTGACTGGCTGGTAGTGGATCATTATGCTCTGGATGCCCGGTGGGAAAACGCACTGAAGAAATACTATAACGATCTTTTAGTTATAGATGACCTCGCGGACCGTCCGCATGTTTGCAAAATACTCCTCGATCAGAACCACGGGCGTACGGAGCGAGACTACATAGGGCTTGTGCCCGATGGCTGCCAAATACTGGCTGGTGCACGGTTCGCACTGTTACGCCCAGAGTTTGCCCAGCTGCGTAAGCGAAGCCTTGAGAGACGAAGCTCTTCGGTGCTCCAGCATCTGCTGATTACGATGGGAGGCGTCGATCAAGCAAATGCCACAGGGCTCGTCCTGCGGATCCTGCGAGACTGCCCTCTACCTGACGATTGCCGAATAAGCGTAATCATGGGACTTAACGCTCCTTGTCTGGCTTCTGTAAACGAAATCGCGGCGACCATGCCTTGGCCTACCGAAGTGTTGGTTAACGTGTCTGATATGGCTGAGCGCATGACTTCGGCAGATCTAATCATCGGTGCCGCTGGCAGTACCTCCTGGGAGCGCTGCTGCTTGGGTGTGCCGACCATTATGGTGGTGTTGGCGGATAATCAAAAATCTGGGGCAGAAGCACTCTCGCGTTCCGGCTGCGTCGTGCTCGTTGGACAAGCGAACGATGTTCCCGAACGCTTACCGGCGGCCATATTCGATTTAACACAAGGCTGTTCCTTGTCGGAGCTAAGCCGGCAGGCAAAAAACGTCTGCGACGGTTTAGGTGTTGAGCGGTTAATCGGGAGCATGGGCAATGGATAATGCGCAGCGGGACTCATCTATCCGGAAGATGACGGCAGACGATTTGAACCTTGTACTTGCCTGGAGGAATCATCCGGATATACGTCGTTTTATGTATACCCAGCATGAAATCAAGCTTGAAGAGCATCGAACCTGGTTCATGCGTGCGTCCGTTGATGCAAGCAAGCATTTACTGATTTTCCAAATGGACGGCGCAGCCCAAGGCTTCGTGAATATAACCGAACTCGGCGTACCTGGAGTCGCTGACTGGGGGTTCTACATAGCGCCTGAAGCAGAGAAGGGCACAGGCCGAGAATTGGGAAAGGCGGCGCTGGATTACGCGTTTAGAGCTCTCCATCTGCATAAGATCTGCGGACAAGCCCTTGCCTATAATGAACGATCAATCAAGTTTCATCTTGGTATGGGATTTCAGCAAGAAGGAGTTCTGCGCGATCAACACTACGACGGCGAAAACTATCATTCAGTTATTTGCTTTGGATTATTGAGCGCCGAATGGCAGCCAGAAGAGAGTCAATCGTATGCGAAATCCTAGTATCAATATAGCCGGCAGAAAAATTGGCGCAGACGAGCCCCCGTATATTATTGCAGAGCTGTCCGCCAATCATAATGGCAATTTTGAGACTGCAAAGCGGATTATGGAAGAGGCCAAGAAGGCGGGCGCCGACGCGATCAAGCTGCAGACATATACCGCTGACACTATTACGTTAGATTGCGATTCGGCCGATTTCCAGATTCGTGGTGGGTTGTGGGATGGGCGGACATTGTATGAGCTTTATAAAGAAGCCCACATGCCCTGGGAATGGCATGCTCCGCTTTTTGACTATGCAAAAAAGCTCGACATCACTATTTTCAGCTCGCCTTTCGACTCGACGGCAGTTGATCTTCTCGAAAGTCTGAACGCACCTGCTTATAAAATTGCTTCGTTCGAAGCGATTGACCTACCGCTAATAAAATATGTGGCCAGTACGGGCAAACCGATGATCATCTCTACCGGGATGGCAGACGCAGACGAGATAGCTGAGGCAATCGAGGCCGCGCGAGAGGGCGGTTGTAAGGAACTGGCTGTCCTTCACTGCGTTAGTGGTTATCCAGCGCCGGCAGAAGATTATAATCTACGTACTATTCCGGATATGATCCATCGCCATGGTTTGGTGACCGGGTTATCTGACCATACATTAGACAATACAACGGCAATTACAAGCGTTGCACTCGGGGCGTCGATTATCGAGAAACACTTTACCCTTGATCGCAGCGGCGGCGGCCCAGATGACAGTTTTTCGCTACAACCCCAAGAGCTTATGGCGCTGTGCCAGGATAGTAAAACGGCATGGGCGGCGCTGGGCAAGGTTGATTATGGGAGTAAGTCTAGTGAGCAAGGGAATGTGCAATTCAGGCGCTCCCTCTATGCAGTGGAAAATATCGCCAAGGGTGAGATCATTAGTCTGAAAAATGTACGAAGTGTGCGCCCGGGCTATGGGTTGCCGCCGAAATACCTCGACATTATCTTAGGAAAAAGCGCTGCTGTTGATATCAAGAAAAACACGCCGTTGAGTTTTGACGTCTTAATATGAGTGGCAATGTAAGTGGGAAAGGGCGGGCTGAATTGATAATTGCCAAGAAAAATTTATTGCATATTATTTTGCCTGTTGCAATAGTGTTGGCTGTCGCGTTGTTGTTCTTGGTGCTTGAATTGTCTATTCCCTATACATCCGCAGTTGCGGATGTATACCCTGCCTATGGGGTGTATGCTCTATTTTATATGGTCATGGTTGTTTCGTACTTTCTGGTGTCGCTAGGTCTATATTTTATTGATGCGCGTACGATTTCAGCCTCTGTATATTCGCCGTCTCGTGAGTTGTATACAGTTATGAGGCTGTCGTGCTGGCTGTCGATATTAGGGCTTGGTTTCTTAATTATAGACCGGTCTTTATATCAGGGTGTGGATTACTTAAGTAGTAATTTTGTGGAGATCAGGTCACGGTTGAATTCTGAAAGAGCCGGCGCTGAGGGTGTCTCTTCTATTTTTAGCGTGGTGGGGAATCTGTTGCAATTCTGGTACTATTTTGCTTTTGTATTTCTAGTTTATTACTATGAATTTTTTTCCCGCAAACAGCGATGGGTCTTAGCGTCGTTGATTTTTGTCGCGCTTTTGACAGGGTCTTATATTCTCGGCGGACGCTCACTCATCGGTGTGTTGGTCGTTAGTTTTATTGCGGTAATTATCGCCCGAGGAAGTTCCGGTCGAGGTGCGTATACAGAACTGTTTAAGGTAAGATCTTTGGTTTGGATTTTCTTTGCGGGTATGCTTTGTTTGGCTGCAATCATGTTTGTTTTTTATGCACGAGCCTCTGTGGGTGGAAATGACTCGGAGGCTTACCTAAATAGCTTTGTAGATCACCTCCATGGCATGAAAACCCAATCTTACAATGCCTGTGACTCTGGAGCTGTTTGCGATATAAAAAATTACCTTCTTCTGACCGCCTTATATGTAACCCATACGTTCTGGGTGCTGTCCGAAAATATCCAATATTTACCTTCTGATGCGGGCGGGTCTGCGTTATGGGGGGGCATACTCGCCTTGAGTTCGAAAGTTATCGGCTCGGCAGGTGGCGAATATCAGTATGCGGGATTATTTAACTCCTTGCCAGGATCGATTTATTACGAGTATGGTTTACTTGGGGTTGTCGCAGGAGCGCTTTTGTTGGCTAGCCTCTTGGCTTGGATGAACTTCTCCATTCTGCGCTCTAGCGGTATATTTAAGGTGATATTTTATGTTGCTTTACTGGATACGTTGTTAGTAGCCCCTGTCCTTTCATCTATGAATGTAATTATGTTTATTTTTGTCTTGGTTTCGCTGTGTTCGGCGGCAGGTATATATATGTTTTTGTGCTCGATAAAAAAGGAGGTTAGGTCTTTATGAGGATCGGACTTGTCAATATGTTCTCTTTTAGGCCTCACGTCGAGCATTTGTATTATTTGGCTAGAATGCTTGAAGATGGCGGGCACGAGATTTTCTATCTGACCTGTGACGGTGCAGTGAGTAATTGCTACTCCCGAGCAATCAAAGGCAAGCGGAAGCTAGAAGAGTGTCCCAAATGTATCTTGGGAGGCGTCAGGAGCTTTCCGGTAAAAAATGTCACTTCTGTAAGCTCTGGCTCTGAGAGTCTAGACTCAGATGTGTTAGACCGTCTCGCCCTGTCCAGTTCATGTACGTTAAACCGGACCGAATCTGAGATTGAGTGGAATGAGCCTCAAGTCGTTACGGTCAGGGAAAGTTTGTATGTACCTATTAACACAGTGTACCAAAGCGCCGCCCGGTGGATAGAAGATAACCGTATAGAAGCGGTAATTTGTTTCAATGGTAGAATGGATTTGCCCCGGGCTATTACGTATGCGTGTGAGCAGAAAAATATTCCCTATATCACTCATGAGCGAACTTGGTTCGGTGACGGGCTCCAGTTGATCCCCAACGCGAACTGTCTGTCGCTTAAGGCACTGGGCGATATGGTTAAAGAATACGATGATAGACCTTTGACTGCTGAACAGGCGAGGTTGGCGGGACGTCTGGCAGGTGAACGCTTCCTGCAAAAAAATTCTCTCGAATGGCGTCTATATAATAGAAATCCCGAACCTGCACCTTGGCCGTTAACCAGCGACGGGCCCCGAGTACTGGTTATTCCAAGTAGCAAAAACGAATTTGCCGGTCACGATGAGTGGCGTACGGAGTGGACGGACAACACCAAGGCACTTGATGATCTATTCGAAGCGTTTTCAATAAAGCCAGAGCAAGTAGTGGTTCGCTGTCATCCAAATTGGGCTGAAAACATCGGGAAAGTAGTCGGTGACAGATCGCTTTCTTTATATAAAGAGTGGGCGTTCAAGAATAATATCTATTGTATATCCAGCGAGCAAAAGGCAAGTACCTATGATCTTATTCAGCAGGCGGATATAGTAGTCCTTAATGGCGGAAGCTCTGCAGTCGAAGCCGGGGTATGTGGCAAGCAAGTTATCTGCATGGGGCCTTCAACGTATCAGGAGGCGGGTTTTTTAAGGGCGTTTAGAGATAAGCAGTCTTTATATGCAAATGATGCTCGGGTTTCGCTTGATCCAGATGTCGTTATTCGCAAAACATTACGCTTTTTATATTTAAGATCTCACCGCTTCTCACAATACGTAAAATATGTCAAAGCTGTGGAGACTACGCGTTACAGGTATTTCGAGGGAGCTGACCCTGAGAGAATTATCTCCATGCTAAAAACAGGTAAGCTGACAGCTGACGACGCGACGTTCGCTGACGATGGCTATGGCGAAGACGTCGTAGTCGACGCCCTGAAGAAGAAGGAATGGGCGCAGCTTGCAGAATACGAGGCCCAGCCGATCATGTTGGAGCCACTTTTGATACGCAGGCGTTTCGGGTTGCGCTGGGTAGATAATGTTAGGGCAAAAATGCCAAGAGGAGATCGAGGTTGAGCGAGTTTGCGCGGAAATTAGTTTCAGTCATCATGCCTTCTTATAATGCGGAGGGCTTGATCGCGCGGTCGATACAGTCTGTGATTGATCAATCTTATACCAATTGGGAGCTGATTGTTATAGATGACTGCTCGAAGGACGCAACCCGTCAAGTTGTCCAATCGTTCGTAGAGAAAGACTCGAGAATCAAGCTTATATCTCTTGAAAAAAATAATGGAGCTCCGGCGGCTCCTAGAAATATTGGAGTACGTAATTCATCTGGCGATTGGATTGCTTTTCTAGATGCGGATGATATATGGCATCCTCAGAAGCTGAAGCTGCAAATTGACGCGCTTCAGACGAGTAATGTCGATTTTTGTTGCACCCAAATGAAAGATTTTACTGATGATACGCTTCTCACTTTTGATCCGGTGATGGAAGTTGCCTTGGAGCAAATCAGTTTCGCTAAGCAGCAGATAAAAGGCCGGATTCCTACCTCTAGCGTGGTGGTTAAGAAGGATCTCATGTTGCGCTTTCCTTTCAATGAGGATATCCGCTACAAGGCAGTTGAGGATTATCATTGCTGGTTGAGAATGCATGAGGAAATCGGGGCTACAATAAAGCTTTGTTATCCTTTGCTGAGCTATAGACGAATAGTAGGCCAAATATCAGGTTCGAAAAAATACATGCTTGAGCGTATGTATATGGTTCATAAAGAATATCCTGGAACTTCTGCTGCTCAAGCAGCGCTTTACACAATTACCCATGCGCTGGGTGGATTTTACTATCGAATTTTGAGGAAGGGATTATGAAACGTGTAATGGTTACTGGCGGGGCAGGCTTCGTTGGCTCTCATTTGTGTGAGCGGCTGTTGGAACGGGGCTATGAAGTTCTTTGTGTGGACAATTTTTATACCGGTGCTAAGCGCAATATCGCTCACCTGTTACAGAATCCGTACTTTGAACTTCTTCGTCACGATGTAACCTTCCCATTACATGTAGAGGTTGATGAAATTTATAATCTGGCCTGCCCAGCATCTCCTGTACATTATCAATTCGATCCGGTGCAAACGTTGAAAACCAGCGTTCACGGCGCGATTAATATGTTGGGGCTCGCTAAACGAACTAAAGCCAAAATTTTTCAAGCTTCTACCAGTGAGGTGTACGGCGATCCAGAAGTGCATCCCCAGCCTGAGTCCTATTGGGGGAAGGTAAACCCTATTGGCATCCGGTCGTGCTACGACGAAGGGAAACGCTGTGCAGAGACACTTTTTTCTGACTATCACCGGCAGCATAATGTTCGGATAAAAATTGCTCGTATTTTTAACACCTATGGCCCACGTATGCATCCGAATGATGGCAGGGTCGTAAGCAACTTCATTGTTCAAGCGCTTCGTGGAGAGGACATCACTATCTACGGTGAGGGACAGCAGACCCGTAGCTTCTGTTACGTCGACGATCTAGTAGAAGGGTTTCTGCGCTTGATGGATACACCCGATAGCGTCACGGGCCCAGTCAATCTCGGTAACCCGGGTGAATTCACTATTCGGCAGCTGGCTGAGCGAGTGCTGGAACTGGTGGGTTCGAATTCGAAACTTGTGTTCCAGCCGTTACCTCAGGATGATCCCCAGCAGCGCCAGCCGGATATTAGCTTAGCTAAGGAGCTGTTGAATTGGCAGCCGACAATTATGCTTGATCAAGGTTTGGAAAAAACGATCAAGTATTTTGACAATCTGTTGTCGGAAAAAAGTTAAAAGTTGAGTCTCGATGAAAATTACAGTATTCGGTAGTGGATATGTTGGGCTCGTCACGGGAGCTTGTCTGGCTGATGTCGGTCATACGGTGATGTGCATTGATATCAACAAGGAAAAAATTGACGCCTTAAACTGTGGTGTCATACCAATATACGAGCCAGGGCTTGACGAGCTGATATTGAATAATGTCCAGGCCGGACGTCTGAGATTCTCGACCGACGCTGCAAAAGGTGTCGAGCATGGCTATCTCCAATTCATCGCCGTCGGAACACCGCCGGACGAAGATGGTAGGGCTGATCTGCAATACGTGTTGGCCGTTGCTAAAACTATCGGTCTTTACATGGATAATGAAAAGTTGATCATCGATAAATCGACGGTTCCGGTAGGGACCGCTGATCAGGTGAAAGCTGTTGTAAGGCAACAACTTGAAGCCAGAAATAAAGAAATAGAGTTCAATGTTTGCTCTAATCCTGAGTTTCTCAAGGAAGGAGCAGCTATTGATGATTTCACGAAAGGACCTCGAATCATCGTTGGCACTGATTCGGAAAAAGTCGCCAATGACATGCGCCAATGCTATGCGCCATACAATCGTAATCACGATAAGATCATGTTTATGGATGTTCGTTCAGCGGAGCTTACCAAGTACGCAGCGAATTCTATGCTCGCCACTAAAATTAGTTTTATGAATGAATTGGCTAATTTGGCTGAATGTCTCGATGCAGACATTGAAAGTGTACGCCTTGGTATCGGTTCCGACCCCCGGATCGGTTACCACTTCATTTATCCAGGCTGTGGGTATGGCGGGTCCTGTTTTCCCAAGGATGTCCAAGCACTGGCTCGTACTGCTCAGGAAGCGGGCTATCAGCCTGATTTGCTGCTGGCTGTCGAGGCGGTCAATAATCGCCAAAAGGATATCTTGTTTAAAAAATTGGCACAGGCTTTTGATGGCCAGCTCAAGGGCAAATGCGTCGCCCTGTGGGGATTGGCCTTCAAGCCAAATACCGATGACATGCGGGACGCTCCAAGCCGTACCCTTATGGAAGCTTTGTGGGCCGCTGGTGCTTCTGTTAGGGCACACGATCCCGAAGCAATGGAAGAATGTAAGCGAATCTACGGTGCTCGTGATGACCTTATGTTATGCGCTACCAGAGAGGATGCGGTCGAGGGCGCCGATGCATTGGTAATTTGTACTGAATGGAAAGCCTATAGGACGTTAGAGGCTGATTGGCTGAAGAGTACTTTGCGTTACCCTATAGTTGTAGACGGGCGAAATATCTTCAACCCTACCGAGATGACCAAGGCCGGGCTGCTGTACTTTGCGATTGGCCGAGGAATTTCTAACCGTGACTGCCAATAATCACAAGGAAGTTCAAAACGTTTTAGTTACCGGGGCTAACGGCTTCATCGGTAGGGCTCTTTGTCATAGGCTTTTGTCGGAGGGCTATAACGTATCTGCAGTGGTTCGCCAGTTGTCTAAGCCGATCGACAGGGTCAATTATTTGGTGGCCGATCTTGAGCGTTCCGATGACCTTAGTCTAGAGGGGTTGGGCATCGACTGCATTGTTCATTTGGCGGGACGTGCTCACGTGCTGGGAGAAAAAAATGCTGGCGCCCTTGAGTTGTATCGTCTTGCGAACCGAGATGCGACGGTACGGCTTGCTCAGCTGGCTATTGCTGCGGGTGTGAGGCGTTTTGTTTATATCAGCTCGATAGGCGTCAACGGATCAGAAACCTGCACAGGTGCGTTTGATGAGCGAACCACAGCTCACCCTCACGCTGACTATGCCGTTTCGAAATATGAAGCGGAATTGCAACTCAATGCAATGATGAAAAGCTTACCTATTGAGTCTGTTATCGTTCGTCCCCCCTTGGTTTATGATGTTCAGGCCCCAGGAAATTTCGCCAGGCTCTTACGGTTGGTTTCGAGCGGGTTACCACTGCCTTTCGCCGCTCTGGACAATAAGAGAAGTATGATTTCCCTTAAGAATCTGGTGGGGTTTATTGAGTTGTGTGTCCGTCACCCCGATGCCGCTCAAGAGCTCTTTCTTGTATCTGACGGGTGTGATCTATCTACGACCGATATAGTAAAGTTGCTCGCTGAAGGGATGGGCAAGCGGCCATGTATGTTTCCTATTCCGGATAGCTTGGCTTTATTCGGAGCCAAACTGATTGGTCGCCAGAATTTGCATGTGCAGCTCTTCCGTTCGCTGCAAGTTGATTCATCCAAGGCCAGGCGTTTGTTGGGCTGGAATCCAGAAGAGGATGCACGGGCCGCGTTGATTGAAGTGGGAAGCAGTTGGAATCGGCGGTACTCCCGTTGAGATACGACTGTCGCTAAATCCGGTTTTAGATCCGGGTCACACGTTGGATGTCGATATGAATGTTATGTTGTCCCTGTTGTTTGTCGGTTTATCCTGCGCGCTCACTTGGTTGCTACGTCGTTACGCCTTGTCGCGCAGTATGATTGATGTGCCCAACGCCCGTAGTTCACATACCGTTCCGACCCCTAGAGGCGGTGGTGTGGCCATTGTCCTTAGCTTTCTGTTGGCTCTGCCTGTTTTGGCTGTTGCCGGGTTTCTGACCTGGCCAACCATGTACGCGATGCTTGGGGCTGGCATGGGCGTCGCTGTTCTGGGTTTTCTGGACGATCATGGCCACATCGCTGCTCGCTGGCGGTTACTGGGGCATTTCGCGGCTTCGGTATGGGCGTTGTACTGGCTAGGTGGGTTGCCGCCAATCACATTGTTTGGTCTGGATTTGGAGTTGGCTTGGTTTGGACACATCCTCGCGCTGTTCTACCTTGTCTGGGTGCTTAATCTCTACAATTTCATGGATGGTATTGACGGCATTGCCAGCGTGGAGGCAATTTGCGTTTGTCTAGGGGCGTGCCTGCTTTATTGGTTGGGCGGTTTTGACTCCTTGATTGTCGCTCCTCTCGCACTAGCGTTGGCTGTCGCTGGTTTCCTTTTTTGGAATTTCCCTCCCGCACGTATTTTCATGGGGGATGCGGGTAGCGGCTTCCTCGGGATTATCCTGGGAATGCTGTCGCTGCAGGCTGCCTGGGTTTCATCCAAATTGTTATGGGTTTGGCTGATCCTTCTCGGTGTTTTTATAGTCGACGCAACCGTCACCTTGCTAAGGCGGCTGCTTCGTGGCGACAAGGTCTACGAGGCCCATCGTAGCCATGCGTACCAGTTCGCCTCCCGCCGTTACGGTCGCCATCTACCTGTAACACTCGCGGTGGGGGTAATCAATGTCTTCTGGCTATTGCCCCTGGGCGCCTGCGTTGTGCTGTTGAACTTAGACGGCGCGTTGGCTTTGCTCATAGCTTACGTACCTTTGGTGTTGCTGGCTTTCAAGTTTCATGCGGGCGAGCTTGAAAAGGCCTGATTTCAAGCTAGGTTCGCTTTTTTCGGTTATGGATTGTCCAACGCACGATGGTTTGCCACCGGCGTAAGAGCGGACGGGGTTTAGGAGTTGGCCAGGGTGCAGGAAGGATTCATGGATAAATTAAGAACAGTCTTGTTGGGACTCCCGAGGCGCCATAAGCGAGCAATCCAGGTCGCCATGGATATTGTGCTGGTCTGGATTGCGCTGTGGCTTGCATTTGTCGTGCGATTGGGTGTTGACGCGTTGATAGCACCGATCGAAACGCATCTGTGGCTGTTCGCATCGGCTCCACTGGTCGCCATTCCTATTTTCATCCGTTTCGGCATGTACCGTGCTGTCATGCGTTACTTTGGTAACGATGCGCTGATCACTATTTGTAAAGCAGTCAGCCTCTCGGCGCTGCTATTGGCCTTGGTGGTGTATTGGTACAGCAACCACAAGACTGTCGTCCCGCGCTCGATTATCTTCAATTATTGGTGGTTGAGCCTGATCATGATCGGCGGGCTTCGTCTCGTGATGCGCCAATACTTCCTGGGCGACTGGTTCACTGCGGCGCAACATGTGCCCTTTACCAACCGTGACGATGGCCTACCCAAGGTCGCTATCTATGGCGCCGGCGCAGCAGGCAACCAGCTCGTCGCCGCGCTGCGTATGGGACGGGTGATGCGGCCCGTTGCGTTCATAGACGATGACAGCAGCATCGCCGATCGCGTAATCGCAGGGCTCCAGGTCTATCAACCCAACCACATTCAAAAAATGATCGATGCGACTGGCGCCCAGGAAATACTGCTCGCCATTCCTTCTTCGTCACGTGGGCGCCGTCGAGAAATCCTGACCCTGCTTGAAGGCTTCCCACTGCACGTACGCAGCGTCCCGGGCTTCATGGACCTGGCCAGCGGCCGGGTCAAGGTGGACGACATCCAGGAAGTGGATATCGCGGACCTTCTAGGACGTGATGCAGTGCCGGCGCAGCCTGATCTATTAGAACATTGCATCACAGGCCAGTCGGTCTTGGTCACGGGGGCCGGCGGTTCGATCGGCTCAGAGCTTTGCCGACAGATCCTTGCGCTGAAACCCACCACGCTGCTGCTTTTCGAGCACAGCGAATTTAATCTCTACAGCATTTTGTCCGAACTGGAACCGCGAATCGCTCGGGAGTCTCTATCTGTTCGCCTATTGCCGATCTTGGGTTCGGTCCGCAACCAAGAGAAACTGCTTGATGTGATGAAGATCTGGAACGTCGACACGGTCTATCACGCAGCCGCCTATAAGCATGTGCCTATGGTTGAGCACAACATCGCCGAAGGTGTCTTGAACAATGTAATCGGTACCCTGAACACTGCACAGGCTGCATTGCAGGCGGGTGTGTCGAACTTTGTCTTGATCTCCACCGACAAGGCTGTACGCCCGACCAATGTAATGGGTAGCACCAAGCGGCTCGCTGAGCTGACGTTGCAAGCATTGAGTCGTGAATTGGCCCCGGTATTGTTTGGTGATCAGGCCAACGTCTCACGAGTTAACAAGACCCGCTTCACCATGGTCCGCTTCGGTAACGTACTGGGCTCCTCCGGATCGGTTATTCCGCTGTTCCATAAGCAGATCAAATCCGGTGGGCCGTTGACCGTCACCCATCCCAAGATCACGCGATACTTCATGACTATCCCCGAAGCAGCTCAACTGGTGATTCAAGCCGGTTCCATGGGCTTGGGTGGAGATGTGTTTGTGCTGGACATGGGCGAGCCGGTGAAAATCGTTGAGCTGGCGGAGAAGATGATTCACTTGTCTGGCTTGAGCGTTCGCTCCGAAAAGAATCCTCACGGTGACATCGCTATCAAATTCACCGGCTTGCGCCCCGGCGAGAAGCTTTATGAGGAGTTGCTGATAGGCGATAACGTCGTCGCTACCCAGCATCCAATGATCATGAGTGCCAATGAGGACTTCCTACCTTGGGACGTCCTCAAGCTGAGGCTGGCAGATTTACTCATCGCCATCGAAGAAGACGATTACGCACGAGTCCGTCAATTACTTCGCGACACCGTCAGTGGCTACGCCCCGGACGGAGAAATTGTTGACTGGATCCACCAGCAGCGCCATCTTGAGCCCTGATTGTTACACACCTCGTAACATACGCACTTTTGACAGCAAGCCAGCATCGCCTAAGTTTGAGAAGCAGCTTTGGAAAAGCTGCTTCTCTCTTAACGATGTCATGGAGCGTCACTTATGCGTACAGGCTATTTCTACTCGCTGATTTTTGCCTTCCTCACCAGCGCCTCGATTGCTGTTATTGCTGCCCCAGCGGTCAAGCCGGAGTCGGTTGCTTCGCCGTTGACGGTGGAGCAGCCAGTGAAAAAGCAAGGAGCCAAGGTAGATCTGAACGGGGCAGATGCCGCAACGTTGCAGCGCGAGCTGTCAGGGATAGGCAAGGGCAAGGCCGAGGCGATTGTTGCATATCGGGAAAGTAACGGGCCTTTCTCTTCGGCGGACGAGTTGCTTGAGGTCAAGGGAATCGGTAAAGCGCTTCTCGACCGCAACCGTGACAAGTTAGAAATAAACTGAGGCGTACCGAGGCCGGTCAATGATCGGCCTCGGTATGATTGGCTCAAGGATAGGCCTGCCGTATATCTGAAAATTTTGTTCATGATCCAGGCTCGGCTGCACTTCTGCACCGCTGTGAATCGCTCGAAGGCGTTTACAACAATGCAACTCTCCATAGCTGACGAAACGCCCAACGGTTCTTCCAGCAAATCCATTATGCCATCAGCGCCCCAACTGTTTGTCAGCTGCATCTTGACGCAGCATTTGTATCGTGAGTTAAAAAATCTGGATACATTATGAAAACATTGGCAGTATGCATTCCAGCACACGAGCAAAATGGAGCTCGTATGGACGCATAGGAGCAACCTGGGCAATGCAATTCGAAAAAATAAACATCGGTCAAAAAACTGTCGGTCATGCTTTTGTTTATCGACCGGAAATCGATGGCCTTCGCGCAGTAGCAGTTTTAAGTGTTTTGTTCTTTCATGCTTTTCCCGAATGGCTTCCGGGAGGTTTTGTAGGTGTAGATATTTTTTTTGTTATATCTGGATATTTGATTGCTTCTATACTAGTAGCAGAGCTGCGTGACGATAAATTTTCATTTCTCCGGTTCTATGAGCGTAGAGCGCGTAGGTTGTTGCCGCCATTACTGCCTGTGCTCATCGCAACTATAATAATATTCTATTTTATTTTAAATAAGACGCAGTTTTCTGGGTTTGTAAGTAGCTTGAAGGCAAATGCGATCTTCATGTCGAATTGGTATTTTGAAGTCGTTATCATACTTTGATTCTCCTGGTGCGCTTGCGCCGATCTTACATACGTGGTCGCTCTCCGTAGAAGAACAGTTTTATTTTGTTTTTCCAGCAATGTTGCTTTGTGTGATGGTAATTGGTAAAAGGCTCTTGCTTCCTCTCGTCGTAATCATGCTAGCTTGTTCGCTATGCTATTCCGTGTACTTAATGAGTGACGACCAAAAAGATGTTGCTTTTTATAATTCAGTGGCGCGCTTTTGGGAGATTTTGGTAGGAGTCGTTCTAGCTACGATTCGGAAATATGATCTGTCAAGAGGGGTTGAAAATTTTCTAGAGTGTGTTGGGGTAGGGCTTATTGTTACTGCTATCATCGCATTCGGACACGATTTACCTTTTCCCGGTATGTATGCGTTAGTTCCCACCATTGGTGCTGCGTTACTAATCCTCACCAAGGGTAATGGCGTCGTAACCAGAATTCTCGCGAGTAAACCTATGGTTTCCATAGGGTTGGTATCTTATGCCCTTTATTTATGGCATTGGCCTTTGATGGCCGCTGTGCGGGTTCTTGATCCTACTCCTGCGGCTTGGCTGATGACTATAATATTGCTCATCTCCGGCTTACTCGCCTGGCTGTCTTATATATTCATAGAACGCCCAATTCGCTCCAAGCGAATTTTTTCAGGCAAGGCCCCTGTCTGGTCTTGTGCGCTGATTGTAGTCGTTGGTTCTTATGCGGCAGGAGCGTATTTTACCAATCCCAAGGCAGTAGCCCATCAAGAGACGGCGTATGCAGCAGTTTCAAGAGTAATCTATCCTGACGCCAAGGTAGAGATACTTGATAGGATTGAGGAGCGAAGAGAATTCTACATGCAAGCCATGAATCTGAATTTCAATGGTAAGTCGGGTGAGTTTGATGAAACAAAATTCAAATTTTGGACGTGCAGTTTTGATTTCGGTAATACCGCTAGTAAGCTCATTGAATGCCTTGTGAAACAATCAGGCGTGGATAACGTTTTGGTTATGGGGGATAGCGTCGGAAGGGATACGACACATGCCTTGAGAATCGCGTTTCCTAATAAAAACTTTATTATGCTTCATCAGTCCAGCTGTCCTCCTGGAACAACCAAGGTTTGCTTTAAGGAGCAGCAAAAAATATTGTCGGCTCTTAGTAGTCAAGTGAATGTTAGTGCGGTTGTAATGAGCTTTCGTTATCGTCCGAGCGACTACAGAAGTGTAGAGGCTGGAATAGTGGAGGCCAAAAAGGTCACCCCTAATGTCTACCTTTTTGGATTGTCTCCAATGTTTTCACTGCCATTGGCAGATTATTTGAAGTCTCTGCCGTTGCGGGCGATGCCAAGCGCGACGATCAGCGCTACTGACAAAACAATGCTCGCTTGGAAGTTGGATGAGCTGCTTTCCGAAGCCAAAAAAATGGCGGATCGACACGGTATAAAGTTTGTAAACGTGCTTCCGTTTTTTTGTGAAGATCAGTTATGCACCCTTTGGGTGGGTAAGCAATACGGGGAGCCTCTTTACTTTGATCAGTTGCATCTCACTGCGCCCGGTATCCAATCGTTTTCTTCTTATTTAAGAACCAAACCTGAGTTGGCCGATTTTCTGTAGCGCGGAAGGCCGCCGCTGAACTAATTTCCCAGTTGGGACTGATCAAAGGACCTGCGCCATGTACAAAGACTACCCAGCCGCCTACCAGGTCAGCAAAGGCTCTGCCCTCCAAGTGGACAAACCCTTCTACGACCGCATCCGCACCCAGCAGAACAAACGCACCCTGATCGAGCAGTTCGAAGTCCCAATCCGCACCGGCCGCGCCTGGCATGTGCCGGCCGGTCATGTCTTTCGCGTGACAACCCCGGTCGGTCCGCAAGTCGGGGATTTCAACGTCTGGAACGCCCACGATCCACGTGAACGGTTGTGGGCGGCGCGGACGCGACAGCTGCAGGGCGCTCATGTCAGCACCTATGATCGGTTGTGGTCGAACCTGCCATTTCTGCGGCCTTTGGTAACGATCACCGATGACAGCTTGGCCACCTACGGTATCGACGAACACGGCGGGCGTTTGCATGATTTGCTGGGGACGCGATGTGACCCGTACGTGAACAAGATGCTGACCGGCGAAGATTTCCATCATCACTGCCACTCGAACCTGACGCGTGCGGTGTTGCCCCATGGTTTGACCGAGTTTGATGTCCACGATGTGCTGAATATTTTCCAGTGCACCGGGCTGAATCATGACGACATGTATTTCATGAAGGCGTGTCCGGCGCAGAAGGGCGATTACCTGGAGTTTTTTGCGGAGATCGATTTGTTATGTGCATTGTCGACGTGCCCTGGTGGGGATCTGTCGCTGGCGATGTGGGGGCCGGAGGCGCAGGATCCTTTAAGCGTTTGTCGTCCGCTGGGAGTGGAGATTTATCGGTTGGAGGATTCGTTGCTGCAGGGCTGGAGTCAGCCGGAGCGGGCGGCTTACAAAGGGCTGCATGGGTTGCATATTGCCAAGGCGGATTGGGAGAACTAAATACCGCAACGGCGCGAGCGGCTCTTGTGGCGAGGGAGCTTGCTCCCGCTGGGCTGCGGAGCGCCCCCAGACGCGTTGAACACAATAGAACTGCCACACCGGGTCAGCAGGGGGTGGGGGCGCTTCGCGCCCCAGCGGGAGCAAGCTCCCTCGCCACGAAAAGCGGGTCAGCGATCCTTCGCTTCTTTCGCATCCATCTCGGCATTGCGCTCGGCAACACGTTTGCGCTGTTCGTCCGTCAGCTCGACCTTGTTGGCGGTGTCGCGCAGCATCATCAGACCACCCACGATCGAGCCGATGGCGACGATCAGGATTAACCAGGCATACCAGGGCATAGGACTCTCCTTGAGGGGACAGTGGCCGGGCGAAAATTTCGCTGGCCATTGCCTCTACCACTTATGAGCGAAGACGGTTCGCAGTGGTTCCATACTACGCCGGTTATGCCGGGTACACCTTATAGCCCGGTCAACATCGCATCGGCCGGGGCATCGGCACGCAACTGTGCGGTCAGCACGAAATACACGAAGCCCACCGCCATGAAGCCGAGGAAGATCAACCCGATCAGGGCGTTGAACCAGGCCATTGCCACCAGGCACACCACCGCCAGGGCCAAGGCGATGCCGGGCACGATCGGATAGCCCGGCGCGCGGAAGGTGCGTTCCAGGTTGGGCTCGGTTTTGCGCAGTTTGAACAGGCTGAGCATGCTCATGATGTACATGACGATGGCGCCGAACACGGCCATGGTGATCATCGCGGCGGTGAGGGTCATGCCGCCGAGGTTGATCAGGCCGTCGCTGTAGATGGCGGCGATGCCGATCACGCCGCCGGCGATTATGGCGCGGTGCGGGGTCTGAAAACGCGACAGTTTGGCGAGGAAGGCGGGCAGGTAGCCGGCGCGGGCCAGGGCGAAGAATTGGCGGGAGTAGCCGAGGATGATGCCGTGGAAGCTCGCCACCAGGCCGAACAGGCCGATCCAGACGAGCATGTGCAACCAGCCGGAGCTTTCGCCGACCACGGTTTTCATGGCTTGGGGCAGCGGGTCGTTGATGTTGGAGAGGGTGCGCCAATCACCGACGCCACCGGCGAAGAACATCACGCCCATGGCCAGCACTACCAGGGTCAGGATGCCGCTGATGTAGGCCTTGGGAATCGTGCGTTTTGGGTCCTTGGCTTCTTCGGCGGCCATGGCCGCGCCTTCGATGGCAAGGAAGAACCAGATCGCGAAAGGGATCGCCGCGAACATCCCGGCGATGGCCGGTGCGCCGAACACGTCGGAACCGGCCCAGCCATTCAGGGCGAAACTGCTGAAGCTGAACGCTGGCGCGACCACGCCCATGAACACCAGCAGCTCGGCGACCGCGAGTACGCAGACGACCAGTTCGAAGGTCGCGGCCAATTTCACCCCGAGGATGTTCAGGCCCATGAATACGATATAGGCACCCACGGCGGCGTGTTTCGGATCGAGCGCCGGGAATTGCACGTTCAGGTAGGCGCCGATGGCGAGCGCGATGGCGGGTGGAGCGAAGACGAATTCGATCAAGGTTGCCAGTCCAGCGATCAAGCCGCCTTTCTCGCCAAAAGCCCGACGGCTGTAGGCGAACGGTCCGCCGGCATGGGGGATGGCGGTGGTCAGTTCGGTGAAACTGAAAATGAAGCAGGTGTACATGGCCGCAACCATGAACGATGTCACCAGAAAGCCCAGCGTGCCGGCCACGCCCCAGCCGTAGCTCCAGCCGAAGTACTCGCCGGAAATCACCAGGCCGACGGCGATGCCCCACAAATGCAGGGTGCCAAGCGTGGGTTTGAGTTGTGTGTTCATTGGTGGCTCCCCTCGATAAGTAGCAAAAGCGCTGGGGGAGGGCAGTGCAGTGGGCGTGCCAGTATGGTTCGGGCGGTCGTAATGGAGGAAATCGTGTCGTATCGGGGATGTTCGCGGCTGGATAGGCTGGGTTTGTGCCCCAGTTCGGAGCGCTGGTGCCTGGGTGGGCGTCATTGCGAGCAGAGATTACGGTGGGCTACTGGCTCGGTTGAGCCAATTAAGGAATCGCCCTACGCGCACCGCTTCTTTTCCTGACTTATTTCCCCAGCCGTCCTCGGCACAGTCTCGCGCCCACTCCTGCGTTGCGAGATGTTTACATGCTCCCCTACGACAAAATCCTTGCCCAGGGCAACGTCATTGGTTCGCTGGTGATGGCGGTCATGAACCCGGATCACCCCGATATCGAAGCGGTACTGCAGGACTTTCGCCATTGCCTGGGGGACTACGACACGTGGGCAGAGAAGTTCTGGAGTGGCCGGACACTGGACATCAAGCAAGTGTTCAAGGTGGGCAACGAGGTGTCGCTCGCACCCGCAAAGGACGGCGGCAAACGGGTCAGCTCCGTGGTGACAGCGTGTCCGGCGCAAGGTCCATTGACCCTTGTGCATATGTTCCAGGCATCACGTTTCGTGCCGATCGGCGACACGCCGGTGGTGTTGGAACCGATCAGTGTGAACGCGCAGGGGAAGGAAACGTTTGGCGAGCCAGTCCGTCACGTCATCGGCCCCAGCGGCATCTTGGAAATCCCCAAATGCGATCGCGGCCGGCGTTACCGCATCACCTTTTTCCCTGATGTTACGACCGATCATGTGAAGGCGCTGTACGCCTCCTACCACCTCGTGATCGCCGAACTCGAAGGTTGGCTGAAAGCCGAGTGGAACGAGTTTCAACCGCTGTGGAAAGAGTTCACCGAAAGCGGTTTCGTGAAGCGTTTTAACGTGTTGCAAGAAGCCGAACAGCGCGATTTTGAAAGAGTCCTCCGTGGACTGTGGGACAACGTCAAACAGATTTTCAATCTGTTGGCGGACCTGCAGTCCAACAGTGAAAAGTTGCTGGAATACCTCACCGAGGCCGAGCTTGAGCAACTGCTGGAAACTTCGTCAGAGGCGATCGCCAAAGCGCTGATGATTGTGAGCGATGAGCCCTTGCTCTTCGTCTACACGGCGGCGTTCACCACTTGGCTGCGGATGCTGCCGCCGCAGTACATGGCCGAAGTCATGGGGGAGATGCGCGCCGAGATTCTGATCAATTTCCTATTGGCGGCTGTCACCGGCGGCCTGGGTTTGGGTCTGCGCCTGAGCGGCAAGGCGCTGCGCTTGGTTCGCTCGGAACGAGCCCGCGCATGGTTGCAGGCCTCGAGCCAACGCCTGGGCCAACTCGGTGGCGACAGCCTTAACGCTCATGCCGATGTGCTCAAGCCGGTCGTGATTGCGGGGCGAGGACCTTCAGTGGGGCCGGCGCCTGTCAGACCCTTGCAAATCACCACGGGAGACTCCCCACCTCTGTCGGTCAGCAATCCTGCCGCGATCGTGCGGGAAAAATCCCAGCCTTCCACTCAGCTAAGCAAGTACGAGCCCCACGACGACGCCCCCGCCCAATCGAAAAACCCCAACGGCGACCCCGCCGACAGCGCCGCCCAGACCCGCACCGACGGTTGCCCGGTGTCCATGGTCACCGGCGAAGAGCTGCTCACCCTCGAAGACGGCACCCTCGACGGCCGCTTGCCCTTCGTCTTCACCCGCCTCTACCGCACTAGCGCCGCCGACCTGGACATCGGGCTCGGCCGCGGATGGACCCATGCCCTGGCCCATCGCCTGTTGATCGACGGCGAGCAGGTGACCTGGGTCGACCAGGAAAACCGCCGCACCACGTTTCCCCGGCCCAGCCTGCAACGCCCAGCCATCCACAACAGCCTGGCCCGCGCGGCGATTTACCTGAGCAGCGAGCCGGACGAATTGATCGTCGCCCAGCCCGGCGAAGACGCTCCTTTCCTACATTTTCGCGACGGTCATCTGACGGCCCTGAGCGATCGGTACGACAACCGCCTGACCGTCCAACGCAACATCTACGGCGACATCAGCCGCCTGGACAACGGTGCCGGCCGCTGTTTGCGTTTGCGCTACGAACATCGGCACCTAGTCACTATCGACTACCAGAGCTTTCACCCGGCGCTGACCCTCGACGAAGCCTGGCGCACCGAACAGACCCTGGTGACCTACCGCTACGATGCGCGTTCGCGCCTCATCGAAGCGACCAACGCCGCCGGCGAGAGCGAGCGCTACGACTACGACGACCAGCACGTCATCCTCCAGCGGCAACTGGCCGGGGGCGCGAGTTTCTACTGGGAGTGGCAAGGCCTCGGCCCGGCGGCGCGCTGTGTCCGGCATTGGGCCTCGTTCGCGCAGATGGACAGCCGCTACACCTGGGGCGATGACGGCAGCGTCACGGTCCGGCATATCGATGGCAGCCAGGACGTGTATGTCCACGACGACCACGCGCGGCTGGTGCGCCAGGTCGATCCCGCCGGCGGCGAACACCTCAAGGCTTATGACGAACAGGGCCGGCTGATCGCCGAGCAAGACCCGCTGGGCGCCGTCACCGAATACCGCTACGACGAAGTCGGACGGCTGGTGGCGCTGATTCCGCCGGAAGGCGAGCCCACGTCCTACGAATACCGAAACGGTTTCCTACACGCCCGGACTCGCGGCAAGGCCGTGTGGACCTACTGGCGCAATGCCCAGGGCGACATCATCGAAGTCGTCGACCCGGCTCGCCAAAGCACTTGGTATCACTACGACGACCAGGGGCAACTGAACACCATCAGCTACCCGGACGGCGGTGCCCATCATTTTGTGCGAAACCCGTTGGGCCAACTGACGGAAGAAATCCTGCCGGACGACGGCCAGCGAGTTTTTACCTACGACGCCCTGGGCCGCCTGCTGACCCGTCAAGACGAACGCGGCGCCATCACCCATTACCAATGGGACGCCGTGGGCCGCTTGCTACAGACCACCCTGCCCACCGGCGCGACCCGTGCATGGACCTACAACGCCTACGGCAAGGTCACCGCGGAACGGGACGAACTGGGGCGCATCACCCGCTACGAATACGCCGACGATCTGCACCTGGTCAGCCGCCGCCTCAACCCCGACGGCAGCGAACTGAAGTACCGCTACGACTCGGCGCGGCTGTTGCTGACCGAAATCGAGAACGAATCCGGCGAAAAGTATCAGCTGGACTACACGCCCAACGGACTGATCCGACAGGAAACCGGCTTCGACGGCCAGCGCACCGGCTACGCCTACGACCTCAACGGCCACCTGCTGGAAAAGACCGAGTTCGGTGCCGACGGCAGCCAGCGGATCACCGCCTACCAACGCGACACCGCCGGCCGCCTGCTGCGCAAGACCTTGCCCGACGGTGCCACGGTCGAGTACGGCTACGACGCCCTCGGGCGACTGATCAGCGTTGAAGACGGCCATTGGCCGCTGGCCTACGAATACGACAACCAGGACCGCCTCGTCGCCGAACACCAGGGTTGGGCGAGCCTGCATTATCGCTACGACGATGCCGGCCGGCTGGTCCATTGCCGCCTGCCCGATCGCAGCACCCTGGATTAGCCACCTGCGAGGCGGGGCGCTGATCGCCATCGACCTCAACGGCACGTGCCTGACCGAACACCGCTTCAAGGGCGGCCGCGAACGCCAGCGCCAGCAGGGCCAGTTGCTCAGCGACTACAGCTACGACGAACAGGGTCGCCTCAAGGCCCAGACCGTGTGGCAAAGCCAGCAAAAACAACTGTTCTGGCGTGACTATTCCTACAGCGCCAACGGCAACCTCGCCGCGCTTTCCGACACGCGAAACCGACGCGGCTACCAGTACGACGCGCTGGATCGCCTGGTGCGCATCGACTACGCCCACAGCCAACCCCCGGAACACTTCTCCCACGACCCGGCCGGCAATGTGTTGTTCAACGACCGTCCCGGCCCGACCACCCTCAAGGGCAACCGCCTACTGATGGAGGGCGATCGTCACTATGACTACGACGCCTACGGCAACCTGGCCCGCGAACGCCGCGGCCATGCCCAGTGCCTCGTCACGCAGTACCGCTACGACAGCCAACATCGGCTCATCGGCGTCACCACCCCCGACGGGAGCGAAACGTCCTACCGCTACGACGCCTTCGGCCGACGCATCGAAAGGACCGTGGACGGCCTCACCACGGAATTCATCTGGCAGGGCGACCAGGTCATCGCTGAAAGCAGCGACCGTCACTACCAGAGCTACGTCTATGAGCCCGGCACCTTCCGCCCCCTGGCCCTGCTGGAAGGCGCAGGCCCGGAAAAAGCCACGCCGTTCTACTACCACCTCGACCACCTCGGCACCCCTCAGGAACTGACCAGCCACCAAGGCGAAGTCGTCTGGGCCGCGTGCTACAACGGCTACGGCAAACTCACCGAACTGCGCCACGGCGACGGCAAGCGCCTGGAACAACCGCTGCGCTTTCAGGGGCAATACCACGACCGGGAAAGCGGCCTGCATTACAACCGGCACCGGTACTACAATCCGGAGACGGGGCGGTATCTGACGCTGGATCCGAGCAAGCTGAAGGGTGGGCTCAATGGGTATCGGTACACCCTGAACCCGACGGGGTGGGTGGATCCGTTGGGGTTGGTGGATTGTCCTGGGAGCGGCGGGTGTAAGCCGGCGGTTAGAGAGCAGGATTCGGCGAAAGTTGGAGTGAATGAAGGGGGCCCTGAGTCCCCAGGCGCCAAGCCCAAAGCTATCTATACCTATAGAGGCGACACCAGAGAACCGTGGGAAATTTTTGACGAAGGCTTCGAACCATTAGGCTTTAGTACTGATTTATTCCTTCACGCTAAGGATAATCGGAGTCCCCCCAGCATCTATGTGAGCACCACCACTTCGATGAAGGAGGCGAAAAAATTTGCAACGGGGTACGGGCTCGAGTCAGGGTATGTATATGTATTAAAAAATGTGCCAGGCATTGATGTTAATAAAAAACTTGGTCTGCTCTCACCCCATCGGAAGGAATTGGAGATAGCAGTTCCTGGCGGTGTCGATAAAAAAGATATAGTTGGCGCAACTCCCGTGGATTCAGATGGAGCTTTCGTGGGCTATTCGATACCTAATTTCAAAAGGTGATATATGATTATTCGTGAGGTGGCAGTTGAAATAGGCAGCTCTTTAAAGACTGCGAAATTTAAATGCGATCGGAAAACCAAAATGATGACCGTGCTGATGCCGGACGGGTCAGAAAGATCTTATACCGACGCTGACCTGTATATGTGCTTTGGAAAAGTTAGGAAAGATTACCCGGATGTAAAATTTTTATGCAAGGGCTCGAAGCTTAACGTACACCCTTCGCGGATGTCTTCGCAGATGTCTGGAGGGATAATCGCTTACGAGGTTACTGCTGGTGAACCGGCGGACGACGATAGAATCGTAAATATCTTTGATTACGAAGATAGAGATCTAACAAACAACATCCAAGAGCAAATCAACTACTATTTGCATTGGATGCAATCATTAAATAAAGATGATGTTCCAAGCATATAAGGCAGTGCAGTGCCACCTCGGCGCGCCTTGGAAGCTGACCAGCCATCAGAGCGAAACTGTTTGGTGGCGCGCTAAAACGGCTATAACAAATCCAGCCGGGACATTCCGATACACTCTGAAATCACAACAAACTGGATACAGCTGAAGAAGCATTAGCGAACGCGCTAAATAAAATAAAAAAGATAGCCGCCGGCAACAGTTCAGCTGATGGACACTGACTAAACGAGGGAGGCCGTCAATCGCGAGCAAGATTGACGGCGTTATCCCTAAAGGGCCTCCACGACTTGAGCAGTTCCGCCGCCTCGTGAATGGGCCACCCCCTCAACCCCACCCCGTTTTTTTACAATTTCTTTATCCCCCCACCCAACCCTCGATCTCGCACCTTTACACCCTCCCTACCGACAATCTCTCCACACACGGCACGACGCCGTACCACGGAGAAATCCCATGAGTGTTCTGGACGGGGTGTCGCTGCTGTTGGCAGTGGCGCTGTTCATTTATCTGTTGGTTGCGCTGTTGCGCGCGGACCGGGGTTAGGAGCGGTTATGCACGGCTATGACTACGGGCTGATCCTTGGCTTTTTTGCGCTGGTGCTGATTCCGGCACCGTTCCTGGGGCGGTTCTACTATCGGGTGATGGAAGGCCAGCGCACCTGGCTTTCACCGGTGTTTGGTCCGGTGGAGAGGTGTTGTTACAAGGTGGCCGGTGTCGATCCGATCACCGAGCAGAGTTGGCAGAAGTACACCTTGGCCTTGCTCGCCTTCAACCTGGCGGGTTTCGCTTTGTTGTTCGCGGTTCTGTTGTTGCAAGGGCATTTGCCACTCAACACCGAAAACCTGCCCGGCATGGAATGGACCCAGGCCTTCAACACGGCGGTCAGTTTCATGACCAACACCAACTGGCAGTCCTACAGCGGTGAGGCGTCCCTCAGTTACTTGAGCCAGATGATCGGCCTGACGGTGCAGAACTTCGTCAGCGCCGCCACTGGCCTGGCTGTGCTGGTGGCGTTGTGTCGTGGGATCGGGCGCAAGTCCGCCACGACCCTCGGCAATTTCTGGGTCGACCTGACCCGCGCCACGCTCTACGGATTGTTGCCGCTGTGCCTGGTGCTGGCGCTGTTTCTGGTGTGGCAGGGCGTGCCGCAGACCTTCGCGCATTACATACATGGCGTGACGATGCAGGGCGTGGATCAAGTGATCCCGCTCGGGCCGGCGGCCAGCCAGATTGCAATCAAGCAATTGGGCACCAATGGCGGCGGTTTCTTCGGCGTCAACTCGGCGCACCCGTTCGAGAACCCGACGGCCTGGACCAATCTGTTCGAAGTCGCGTCGATCATCCTGATTCCGGCGGCGCTGGTGTTCACCTTCGGCCACTACGTCAAGGACCTGCGCCAGAGCCGGGCGATCATCGCCTGCATGCTTGCGCTGTTCCTGATCGGCGGCGCGACGTCGCTGTGGGCCGAGTCCCAACCCAATCCAGCCCTCGACAACGCCGCGGTTGAGCAAGCCGCGCCGCTGGAAGGCAAGGAGGCGCGCTTCGGCACCACTGCCACGGTGCTTTGGTCAGTGACGACCACGGCGGCGTCCAACGGCTCGGTCAATGCCATGCACGACAGCCTCAACCCCCTCAGCGGCATGGTGGCGCTGATGAACATGATGGTCGGCGAGGTGGTCTTCGGCGGCGTCGGGGCCGGTCTCTACGGGATGTTGCTGAATGTGCTGATTGCGGTGTTCCTCGCCGGGTTGATGATTGGTCGCACGCCCGAATACCTGGGCAAGAAGCTCGGTGCCCGGGAAGTGCAATTGCTGGTGGTAACGCTGCTGGTGATGCCCGTGAGCGTGCTGGTGCTCGGCGCTATTGCCGCAAGCCTGCCCGGCCCTGCGGCGGCGGTGAGCAACCCTGGCGCCCACGGTTTCAGCCAATTGCTCTACGCCTACACCTCGGCGGGGGCCAACAACGGTTCGGCTTTCGCCGGTTTTGGCGCCAACACGCCGTTTCACAATCTGATGCTGGGCCTGGGCATGCTAATTGGCCGTTTCGGCTACATCCTGCCGGTGCTGGCGTTGGCCGGTAGCCTGGCGATGAAAAAGCCTGCTCCTGTCGGCCAGAACAGTTTCCCCACCCACGGCCCGCTGTTCGTAACGTTGCTGACCGTGACCATCCTGTTGGTCGGCGGCCTGACCTTCCTGCCAACCCTGGCCCTGGGCCCGATCGCCGAACACCTGAGCCTGGGTTTCTGAGGATTTGAGATGAACATGCCGATGAGCAAGACCGTCGTCGCCAAGGCGCCGGAGCAACCGAAAACCAATCTGTCGGCGCTGTGGCGGCCTGCGTTGGTGCAAGCTTTCGTCAAGCTTGATCCACGCCAGTTGCACCGTGCGCCAGTGATGCTGGTGGTGGAACTCACCGCGATCCTCACCACTGTGCTGTGCCTGATTCCCGACAGCACCGTGCCGACTTTCGTGGCCGCGCAGATTGCCCTGTGGCTGTGGTTCACAGTGTTGTTCGCCAACTTCGCCGAAGCCTTGGCCGAAGGGCGCGGCAAGGCTCGCGCCGACAGCCTCAAGGCTGGCAGTGAAGGCTTGAGTGCCCGCCGCCAGACGGCGAACGGTTTCGAGGTGATACCCGCCACACGCCTGCGCAAAGGCGATGTCGTGCGCGTTGCGGCGGGGGAGATGATCCCCGGCGACGGCGAAGTGATCGAAGGCATCGCGGCGGTCAATGAAGCGGCGATCACCGGGGAGTCGGCGCCGGTCATTCGCGAATCGGGCGGGGATCGCTCGGCGGTTACCGGCAATACGCGGCTGGTCTCCGATTGGTTGTTGGTGCGCATCACCAGCAATCCCGGCGAATCCACCCTGGATCGCATGATCGCCCTGGTGGAAGGCGCCAAACGCCAGAAAACCCCGAACGAGGTGGCGCTGGATATCTTGCTGATTGGTCTGACGCTGATCTTCCTGCTGGTGGTGGTGACGTTGCAGCCGTTCGCCCATTTCGCCAACGGCAGCCTGCCGCTGGTGTTCCTGGTGGCGCTGTTGGTGACGTTGATCCCCACCACCATCGGCGGCTTGCTGTCGGCCATCGGCATCGCCGGGATGGACCGCCTGGTACGCCTGAACGTCATCGCCAAGTCCGGCCGCGCCGTGGAAGCAGCGGGGGATGTGCACGTGTTGATGCTGGACAAGACCGGCACCATCACGTTTGGTAACCGTCGCTGCGCAGCGGTCTATGCCGCCCCGGGCGTAAGCGCCAAGGAGCTGGCCGAAGGCGCGTTGTTCGCCTCGTTGGCCGACGACACGGCCGAGGGCAAGTCCATCGTCGAATACCTGCGTGGGTTGCATCCTCAGGCTGAACCCGCCGCGCAGTTGCTGACAGCCGTGCCATTCAGTGCCGAAACACGCTTGTCCGGCGTGGATTATCAGGGGCGCGTGTATCGCAAGGGCGCGGTGGATTCGCTGCTGACTTTCATTGGCTTGCCCCGTGACGGACTGCCCACCGCATTGGGCCGGGAAGTCGACAAGATCGCCCAGAGCGGCGGCACGCCGTTGCTGGTCTGCGTGGACGGAAAATTGCTCGGCGCCATTCACCTCAAGGACGTGGTGAAGCCCGGCATCCGCGAGCGCTTTGCCGAGCTGCGCAAACTGGGGATCCGCACCGTGATGGTCACGGGGGACAACCCGCTGACCGCTGCCGCGATTGCCGCCGAAGCCGGCGTGGATGATGTGCTGGCCGAGGCCACGCCGGAGAAAAAACTGGCGCGCATTCGCCATGAGCAGAACGATGGCCGGCTCGTCGCCATGTGTGGCGACGGTGCCAACGACGCTCCGGCCCTGGCCCAGGCCGATGTAGGCATGGCGATGAACGACGGCACCCAGGCCGCGCGCGAGGCGGCCAACATGGTCGACCTCGACAGCGATCCGACCAAGCTGCTGGATGTGGTGCAGATCGGCAAGGAACTGCTGGTGACCCGGGGCGCGCTCACCACGTTTTCCATTGCCAATGACATCGCCAAGTACTTCGCCATCCTGCCGGCGCTGTTCGCCTCCATCTATCCGCAGCTCGGCGTGTTGAACGTCATGCATTTGCAGAGCCCGCAAAGCGCGATCCTGTCGGCCATCGTCTTCAACGCCCTGATCATCGTCGTGTTGATCCCCCTGGCCCTGCGCGGCGTGCGAGTGCAAGCCGCGAGCGCGGCGGCCTTGCTGCGCCGCAACCTGCTGATCTACGGCCTGGGCGGGATCGCGGTGCCGTTCGTGGGGATCAAGGCGATCGATCTGTTGCTGACGGGATTGGGGTTGGTTTGAGCCTGAAGACATCCATCAACTGAGGATTTAGCAATGTTCACCTTGATTCGCCCGGCCTTGAGCCTGTTGCTGCTGATGACCTTGATCACCGGCATCGCTTACCCACTCATCGTCACCGGCGTGGCGCAAATCGCTTTCCCGGACCAGGCCAACGGCAGCCTGGTCCATGATGCCGACGGCAAGGTCCGTGGCTCCCGGCTGATCGCCCAGGATTTCGTCGGCGATGAGTGGTTTCACCCGCGGCCCTCGGCAGGCGCGTTTGCGACGGTGGCCAGTGGCGCGAGCAACTTTTCGCCGAGCAACCCGGCACTGGCCACGCGGGTGATCGATGGTGCCCAGAAGCTGCAAGTGCCCGGCCAGGGACCGGTGCCCCTGGCGCTGCTGACCACTTCCGGCAGCGGGTTGGACCCGCACTTGCCTCCGGCCGCGATTGCCTATCAACTGACGCGTGTCGCGGCGGCCAGGAATGTGCCAGTGTCGAGGTTGCAGCAGTTGCTCAATGACAACATCGAGCAGCCGTTGGTGGGACCGCCGGTGGTAAATGTGCTGGCGCTGAACATGGCCCTGGAAAAACTGTAGAAACCTGTGGGAGCGAGCTTGCTCGCGATAGCGGTGGGTCAGTCAATGACAGTGACGGCTGAACGACCGCCATCGCGAGCAAGCTCGCTCCCACAGAGGCTAAATTCCATCCCTGAAACAAGAGACATAGCATGAGCGACTCCGGCCGCGCCGATGCACTGCTAGCCAATCTGCCCCGCCACGACCGTGGCCGCCTCAAGGTTTTCCTCGGCGCCGCGCCGGGCGTGGGCAAGACCTACGCCATGCTGCAAGCGGCTCACGCCCGGCTGCGCCAAGGCACGAACGTCGTCGCCGGCGTGGTCGAGACCCACGGGCGCGCCGAGACCGAAGCGCTGTTGAATGGCCTGCTGCAGCAGCCGCTGGTGCGTTCGGAATATCGCGGCGTGGTGCTCGAGGAAATGGACCTCGACGGCCTTTTGTCGTCTCGCCCGAGCCTGGTGTTGGTGGATGAACTGGCCCACAGCAACGCGCCCGGCAGCCGGCATGCCAAGCGCTGGCAAGACATCCAGGAGTTGTTGACGGCAGGCATCGATGTCTACACCACGGTGAATGTCCAGCATTTGGAAAGTCTCAACGATCAGGTGCGCGGCATCACCGGCGTGCAGGTGCGCGAGACGTTGCCGGACTGGGTGTTGCAGGAAGCCGACGAGTTGCTGCTGATCGACTTGCCGCCGCGCGAGCTGCTGGAGCGCCTGCGCGACGGCAAGGTTTATGTGCCGGAGCAGGCGCGGGCAGCCATCGATGCGTTTTTTACCCAGACCAATCTCACCGCGCTGCGCGAGCTGGCCATGCAGACCGCGGCGGCGCAAGTGGACGACGATCTGGCGCAAGGCTATCGGCAACTGGGCCAGGCCGCGCCGGCGGTGCGCGGCCGGTTGCTGGTGGGCGTAGACGGCGACTTGCAGGCCGAACGGTTGGTGCGCCACGCCAGCCGCGTCGCCCAGCGCCGGCATCTGCCGTGGAGCGTGGTGCATGTGGATAACGGCGGTGCGCGGGACGAGTCGTCCCGCCAACGCCTGCAGAACGCCCAGCAATTGGCCGAGCGCCTGGGTGGGGAAGTGGTGTCGCTGCGCGCCGGGGAGGTCGCGCGGACGTTGATCCAGCACGCCATGCAACGCCGCGCCACGTTGCTGTTGGTGGGGCAGTCCCGCCGGCGTCTGCGGCGGCGATGGTTTGGCGGTGGCCTGGCCTCACGCCTTTTGCGCAACGCCCGTGGCCTGGAAATCAACGTGTTGAACAGCGATGAATCGCCACCGCCCACGCGCCTGGCCCCGAGCACCCTCGCCACCGGTTTCGACTATGCCCTGGCGCTCGCGGCGACAGGAGCGGCCAGTGCCTTGGCCTGGGGAATCTCAGGGTTGCTGGCGCTGCCGAATATTTCCCTGGTGTTTCTGATGGCGGTGTTGCTGGTGGCGGTGCGCAGCAGCCTCGGCCCGGCCCTGGCCTGTGCGGCGCTGTCGTTCCTGGCCTACGATTTTCTGTTTATCCCGCCCAATTTTTCCCTGACGATCCAGCGCGAAGAGGACGTGCTGACGCTGGCATTTTTCCTACTGATGGCCGCCCTGACGGGCAATCTCGCGGCCCGCCAGCGCCGTCAACTGCAAGCGCTGCGCGACACCCAGCAGGAAACCGGCGAACAGCTCGACCTGTCGCGCAAGTTGACTGCCGCCACGGATCGCCAGGCCGTGATCAGCGCCGCCGTGCAACACCTCGACAGCGAGGACGATTTGCAGCTGTGCCTGCTCAACCGCGACGGCGGGCATGGTTGGAAGGTCGAGACCGCCGAGCCGTTGACCTTCACCGAAGCCGAGCGCGCTGCCGCCGACTGGTCCTGGCAACACGACCAACCGGCCGGTGCCGGCACCGCGACGTTGCCGTCCGGGCGCTGGTGGTGGTGGCCTTTGTCCAGCGAGGGCGCTCCGCTGGGCCTGCTGGGCGTCTGCCCGAAAGACGGCAAGCCGTTGAGCGGCCATCGTCGACGCTTGTTGGCGGCCCTCAGCCAGCCGCTGGCCCAGGCGCTGGCCCGGGCACAACTGGCACAGGATCTGGAAGCAGCGCGCCTGCACGGCGAAACCGAACAGTTGCGCAGTGCCTTGCTCGCGTCTGTCTCCCATGATCTGCGCACACCGCTGACGTCCATGCGCGGCAGCATCGACAGCCTGTTGGCGCTGGGCGAGGCGATCCCGCTGCAGGACCGTCGCGAGCTGCTGGAAGGCACCCGCGACGAGGCCGAGCGCCTGGACCGTTATATCCAGAATCTGCTCGACATGACCCGGCTCGGCCATGGCGCGCTGAAGCTGGCGCGCGACTGGGTGTCACCCGCCGACATCGTCGCCAGTGCGTTGAACCGTCTGCGGGCCGTGCTGGCGCCGTTGGCGGTCGATGTCCAGGTGCCGGTCGGCTTGCCGTTGCTGTATGTCCACGCCGCGCTGATCGAACAGGCCCTGGTCAATGTGTTGGAGAACGCCGCGCGGTTTTCCCCGGCCCATGGACGGCTGCTGCTCAACGCCGAGGCGACGGCCGACGAAATCCTGTTCGCCGTGGCGGATGAAGGGCCGGGCATTCCCGAGCAAGAGCGGGAAAAGATTTTCGACATGTTCTACACCGCTGCGCGCGGTGATCGAGGCGGGCAGGGCACCGGGCTCGGATTGGCGATCTGCCAGGGCATGGTCGGTGCCCACGGTGGGCGGATCAGCGTCGGCGACGGCCTCGACGGTCGTGGCACCTGCATCACTTTGCACCTGCCCTTGCAGGCACAACCAGGCATGGACGATGAAGCCTGACCGGCGCTGCGTTATGCTCTCGCCACTTGATTGGATGAATGGACCCCATGAGCCAGAGCGCGACCCTTTTGGTCATCGATGACGAACCGCAGATCCGCAAATTCCTGCGCATCAGCCTGGCCTCGCAAGGCTACAAGGTGCTCGAAGCCGAGACGGGAGCCGAGGGCCTGGCCCAGGCGGCGTTGAACAAACCTGACCTGTTGGTGCTCGACCTGGGCCTGCCGGACATGGACGGCCAGCAAGTGTTGCGAGAGTTTCGCCAGTGGTCGGCGGTGCCGGTGCTGGTCCTCTCGGTGCGGGCCAGCGAGGCGCAGAAAGTCGAGGCGCTGGACAACGGCGCCAATGACTACGTGACCAAGCCTTTTGGCATCCAAGAATTCCTTGCCCGCGTGCGTGCGTTGCTGCGCCAGGCGCCGCCAGGCGAGGCACCGCCGGCGGCGCTGACGTTCGGCCCGCTGACGGTGGACCTGGCGTATCGCCGGGTCCTGCTGAACGGCGCCGAAGTGGCCCTCACCCGCAAGGAGTACGCGGTGCTGGCGCAACTGGCGCGACATCCGGGGCGGGTCATCACCCAGCAACAACTGCTCAAGGACATCTGGGGCCCGACCCACGTTGAGGACAGCCACTACCTGCGCATCGTGGTCGGTCACCTGCGCCAGAAACTGGCCGACGACCCGACCCGGCCTCGGTTTATCGTGACTGAAGCGGGGGTGGGGTATCGGTTGTTGGAGGAGGGGGGGCTTTAGTCCATCGTTGTCTGGGCGGACATTATCGCGAGCAAGCTCGCTCCACAGTGGGCCGCATTTCATTGTGGGAGCGAGCTTGCTCGCGATGACGCCCGCCCAGTCAGCGCAGATCCCTAATTCTGCTCACTCTCATACCGATCCAACGTATCCCGGGCGATCTCCCGCCCCAACGCGATCAGTTCCGGCGCCTTGTAGAACTCGAAGAACCGGCACACCCGTTTCGGCACGTTGATCAGCACGTCCGGTGGGTAACCGGCGATTTTGTACTGAGCCAGGGAGGTCTGCATCACCTCGAAACTCTGGTTGATCAAATCCAGCAAGGACGCGGGCCCGACGTTATCGATGATGAACGAGCCGGTGGCGGATCTTGGCGCACCGTCGCTCTCTGGCGCGGCGGCCGGTTGCTGGCCTTCCGGCTCGGCGGAATCGATCCACGGGTTGATATCGGCGGCCTCGGCCTTAAGCGCTTCCTGCTCCAACAGCAACAGCTGCTCGGCCTGTTTGCGGCGAAATGGCAGCCGTGAGCCCAGGGAGCTGACCAGGGTATCGAAGCGACGCCGGAACGCGGCGGGGCGCTGGATCACTGGCAGCCGATATTGCTTCTGGTTGGTGGCGTTGAGGTTGACCGCGATGATCAGGTCGCAATGGCTCGACACCACTGGCACGATCGGCAGCGGGTTGAGCAGCCCGCCGTCCACCAGCATGCGGTTGCCTTGCATCACCGGGGTGAACAGGCTGGGAATGGCCGCCGAGGCGCGCATCGCCTGGTGCAGGCAACCTTCCTGGAACCAGATTTCCTGCTGGTTGGTCAGGTCGGTGGCGACAGCCGTATAAGGAATGCGCAGGTCTTCGATGTTGAGTTCGCCGACAATTTTGCGGATTTGCCCGAAGACTTTTTCTCCGCGAATCGCCCCGAGACGAAAGCTGACGTCCACCAGCCTCAGCACATCCAGGTAGTCGAGGCTTTCGATCCAGTTGCGGTAATCCTCGAGCTTGCCGGCGGCGTAGATTCCGCCCACGACGGCGCCCATGGAGCAGCCGGCGATGCAGGCAATGTCGTAGCCGCGCCGTTCGATTTCCTCGATCACTCCGATATGGGCATAGCCCCGGGCGCCGCCCGAGCCCAATACCAATGCGACACGTTTTGTCATGAGCCGGCCTCTTATCGAACAGACGTCAACAATGCACTCATCGACGGCCCGGCTCAAATCGTTGTGGCGCAGGCGTCGTTTTTTGACACGCCGCGACGGCATTTGCGTATTCTCGTCCACACTTGAATATAGCGGTGGCGCCGAGGCACTTTTTCCCGGCGAAACCGTCTTACCAGCACGACTGTTGACCTGACTTGAGGTGTTATCGATGAAAGCCCGGATCTGCCTGCCCCTGGTGGCATCCCTGATGGTTCTGGCCCTGGCCGGTTGTGCCGGCAAGACCGCGTACCGCGACAGTTGTGGCAGCCAACTCGACAGCGCCTGGCGCGAACTGGACCTGGCCAAGGCCGAAGGTTTTGCCGGTACGGTCAGCTACTCCAAGGCCCTGTCGCTGCTGACCGGCGCCAAGACCCAGCAGCAATTCGAAGCCTTCGAAGGCTGCACTCAAAAAGCCGAGAAGGCCCGCTTCTACATTCGCGAATCCCGCGCAGGACGATAAACACAGCGGCGAGCTACAAGCTGCAAGCTGTAAGTGGAAGCGAAACTGTTTCCCTTGCGGCCTGTAGCTCGAAACTCGAAGCTGCGTACGGAGTACGCCCGATGATTGATCGGCTGGTGGCCCGGATACTGGGCCTGGAAGTCCGCCTGTTGGCCTGCCAGGCCCGCTTGAATGCCCAAACCGACAGCGAAGCACTGCATGACCTGCGAACCACGGTCCGTCGGTTGCGCAGCCTGCTTCGTCCGTTGCGTGGATTGCCCGGTGTCGAACAGCTGGAAACGGCCGCGTCGGCAGTAGGAACCCTGACTACGCCCTTGCGCGACCGCGAGGTGCTGGCGGCTTATCTGCAAAAGCACGGCAAGACCGACGCGGCGCAGCGGCGCCAGGTGCAAATGGCCGAAGCCTATCCCGCCGTGGCCAGCAGCCCGGAATTGGCGCAGCTGCTGATGATTCTCGACGCGTTCCCACGCTTCATCCGCGCTGCCCAGCGCCAGGGCCTGCTTGCCGGGCTGCGCAAGCGCATCGAAAAACGCCTCGACAAGCAATGGAAAAAACTCGGCGAAGCCTTGCGCGACCCCGCCCATGACCGTCACCGGTTGCGCCTGTTGATCAAGCGCGTGCGCTACGCCATCGAGGCCTATCCTGAACTCGATCGCTTGCCGGAAACGGCCATGCCACGGCTGAAGGCTGCCCAAGGCGCCCTGGGGGATTGGCATGATTGCTGGCAATGGCTGGCGCGGGCCGAGCATGAAGCCGATTTGCAAGCCTGTGTGCCGGTTTGGCAGGTCACCATGGAAAAGGCCGAGGCCAAGTCCGACCGCGTGCTGGATAAACTCATCGCCAGTTGTTTCGATAAATCCTGAGGCTACCCAAAACCTCTATGGCCATCCGGGGTGGATTCAAGCCCCACGGCTTTTCTGTCAGTCTCTTTGGCCGGAATGAGCGCTGTGTCGCTTGCCCGCGCTGGTTAAGATTCCTTCATCTTTTTCCGCTGCTCTCGAGGTCGACATGCGCTTCTCCGATTTGATCGATGCCGTGCGCCATCAGCCAGGCGCCGTTGTGATCCCTCCTGAATGGGGCCAGGGACGGGCCAGTTTTGGCGGGCTGGTGGCGGCGCTGCAATACGAGGCGATGAGGGCCCAGGTCCCGGCGGATCGCCCGGTGCGTTCGTTGGCGATCACCTTTGTCGGCCCCGTCGCGCCCGACGTCCCCGTCAGTTTTCAAGTGCAGGTGTTGCGTGAAGGCAAGGCGGTCAGCCAGGTCTTGGGGCGTGCGGTACAGAACGGTGAAGTGGTGACCGTGGTGCAAGGCAGCTTTGGCGCGTCGCGATCTTCAACCGTGTCGGTGCAGGCTGACCCCGCGCCTGAATTCAAGGATGTCGAGCAATGCCAGGAGTTGCCCTACATCAAGGGCGCTACTCCTGAGTTCATGCGCCACTTGGCGATGCGCTGGAGCGTGGGCGGGCTGCCATTCATCGGCAATAAATCCCGCAGCATGGGCGGTTGGGTACGTTTGCGCGGCGATGTGGAAGAACAACCCCTGGACGAAGGGCATATCCTGGCGCTGGTGGATGCCTGGCCACCGGCGCTGTTACCACACCTCACCCAGATGGCCCCGGGCAGTACGCTGACCTGGACGATCGAGTTCGTCCAGCCGTTGCTGGAACTCACGACGTTGGATTGGTGCCAGTATTTGGCTGAGATCGAACACGCCCAGGATGGCTATGGCCATGTCGCGGCGAAATTCTGGAGTGCCGATGGGCGGCTGATCGCCATGAGCCGGCAGACAGTGACCATTTTCGGCTGAGACGTTTCGGCGATTCAGCGGCGGTGGCGCTCCCGCCAGGCGCGCCACCATCCACCGCTTAGAAAAAATCGTGGGAAGGTCAGGAATTGTTCCACCAGCAGGCGCGACATCGCGTCCTTGCGATCACTGAAAGGCTCCGACGCTTGTGTCTCCAGGCTATGGCCATGGCGTTGCAGCCCGAGTGCGGCAAGCAAGCCGATCACACCGATGGCGACATCCCCCAGGCTCAGGCTGAACACGCCGCAGACAATCAGCAAAAACGCGACGATGAACAACGGCACCGCGATCAGGTGCAGGACCAGGTTGGTCGGGTGGCGATGATTGTCAGGGTAGGCGCGCCATTGCCAGGCCGGAAGGTTGGGGTGACGTTTGCCCATGATGCTGTTCCTTGAGTCCGTTTAAACCGAATAAACGAAGGATAGGTCGGGCCGGGCGGGGCGGCGAATCGCGGTTGGCTATCGTGGCGATAGGTGGCGATAGCCATAAGCCTTCTGGACGAGGGGTTCAAAGCTTCAACTGCCCAATCGCCTTGTTCAATTGCCCCGCCAGCGTCGCCAGTTCAGCACTGGTGGCGGCGGAGTCCACCGTCTGGCGCACGGTGTCTTCGGTTACGTCGCGAATACCCAGCACCGCTCTGTTCATCTCCTCGGCGACGTGGCTTTGTTGCTCGGCCGCGACGGCGATCTGGGTATTGCTCTCGCGCATCTTTGCCACCGCCTCGGTGATCTGCGCCAACGCCTCGCCGGCTGCGCAAGCCTGCTGTACGCAGTCATCGGCCTTGTGCGAACTTTCCTGCATGAACTCCACCGCATCCCGGGTGACCGCCTGCAGCGCCGACACCATCGTGGTGATCTCGTCCGTAGAGGTTTGGACACGCCTGGCGAGGTTGCGGACCTCATCGGCCACCACCGCAAAGCCTCGCCCCATGTCACCGGCCCGCGCCGCTTCGATGGCGGCGTTCAGGGCCAGTAGGTTGGTTTGCTCGGCGATGCTGTGGATGACACCGACCACGCCGTTGATTTTCTGGCTGTCTTCGGCCAGGCGCTGGATCATCTCGGCTGTCTGCTGCACGCCGGTGGACAGGCCGGTAATCGATTGCTGGACACGGCTGACCACCTCGCGGCCGTTGCCGGCGAGGGTGTCGGTGGTTTTCGACAGATCACGGGTGGCGCCAGCATGCTGGGCGATGTGATAAACCGTCGCGGACATCTCGTTGATCGCCGTGGCGGCCTGGTCGGTCTCGCTCTGTTGGCCGAGCATGCCGTGGCGCACCTCGTTCATGCTCGACGCCAGCCGAGCGGCCCCGTTGTCCAACTGCCGCGCGGTGCTGGCGACGGTGTCGACCACCCGTTGGTAACCCGCCTGCATCGCGTTGAACGCGGCGGCCATCTGGCCCACCTCGTCGCGGCAGGCCAAGGGCACGCGGGCAGAAAGGTCACCGGTTTTTTCCACGTGCAGCATCACGTCTTTCAACGTGTCGAGCTGACTGAGCAGGAAGCGGATCAACAGTTGCGAGGCACCCAGCATTGCCAGCATCAACACCATCACCGCCACGGCGTATTGGCTGAAGCGTTCGGCAAAGACCAGACCCAGGCTCACCCCTCGGACCTGCTGTTCCAAATGCATGGCATAGAGCACCAACAGCAAGGTTGTGGCGAATGCGACCGCATTGACCGCCCAGAATTTGTATTTAAGCGAGATATTGCTAAGCCAGGCACCCATGGTAGGTCTTCTCTGATAGCGGAAACAGTTTCGGCAAGGTGCCAGTATTCTGCTGCTATCCAGGGGGCGGGGTTTTGATGTGCGTCAACAGATGCTAAAGAGCCCTTGACCAAGAGCCCTGGGGAGCGAGCTTGCTCGCTCCCCAGGGCCTTTCGGCTCATTCGGAAAGGTTCGGCAACCCAAAAAACGCCCGGGCGCAGGCGGTGGTGTGGGCTGCCAGGTCTTCCTGGGTTTCACCGCGGTGCAGGGCAACTTCGCGAAGGACGTCCGTCAGATACGCCGGCTCGTTGCGACCGTTCTTGGGCTTGGGCCGCAGGGTACGCGGCAGTAAATACGGGGCGTCGCTTTCGAGCATGAGCCGACCGCGTGGGATTTCCCGCATCAATGGATGCAGGTGGGTGCCCCGGCGCTCATCGCAGATCCACCCGGTGATTCCGATGTGCAGGTCCAGATCGAGGTAGCGGAACAGCGCTTTTTGCTCGCCCGTAAAACAATGCACCACCGCGGCGGGCAATCGGTCACGAAAGCCTTGTAGAATTTCCAGCAGACGCTGGTCGGCGTCGCGCTCGTGGAGAAACACCGGCAATTGCAACTCCATCGCAAGGGCCAGGTGTTCTTCCAGGACCTTTTCCTGCTGTGGGCGGGGCGAGAAGTCCCGGTTGAAATCCAATCCGCATTCCCCCACCGCGCGGACGCGGTCTTGCTTGAGCAGATCCTTCAGGTGTCGTGCGCTGTCGGTCGTCCAGTCGCTGGCGCTGTGGGGATGGATGCCGGCAGTGGAAAACAGCCGTTGCCCCTCTTCGTCGAGGTGCTGGCAGAGTTCAAGGGCCTGCTCGCTGCCTTCGATGCTGGTACCGGTCAAGACCAGTTGGCAGACGCCCGCTTCATAAGCGCGCTCGAGCACGGCCTGGTGTTTGTCGGCAAAACTGGGGTTGGTCAGGTTGACGCCGATATCGATGAGTTGCATGGTGCTACCTCGGCCCAAAGGCCGCAAAGCATATCAGAGCTGTAGATTTATAAAAAAAGCCAAGAACTACAACGAGTTGCGGCTGTCTGTTGAGGCCACGAGACCGGTTGGGGTGGTGCGAATGCCATCGCTGTGCCAGTCTTTCGCACTTTTCAGCGCCCCAAGGTGCTCTGTTTTGCCAGTCGGTCCCGTTCCCTGGGATGGCTCGGCACTGTCCTTCCGGAGAGTGGATGGCACGTCCCCAGGTATTGCTTGTGCTGTGTTGTTCGCTGTTTTTGCCGATGCCGGCCGAAGCGCGGCTGCCCGGACCGCTGCAAGCCGTGGCGCCGGGAACCGTCCGGGACCTGGCGCAGATCCGGGACAGCCGGGTGCTGAAAGTCCTGGTCAATCAGAGCCGCAACAGTTCCGGCGAAGTCCAGGGACAGCCCATTGGCGTCGAATATCACCGGTTGCGGGCGTTCGAGCAATACCTCAACGGACATGCCCGGGACGGCCAGGAAATTACCCTCAAGATCATTCCCAAGGCCAAGGATCAACTGCTTGGCGCGTTGCAACGTGGCGAGGGCGACCTGGTCGCTCCCGGCGAACTGCTTGAGCCGCAACCGGGCCAGGCGGTCAGCGCCAGTGATCCGATCCGCAGCGACGTGCCGTGGCTGCTGGTGGGCATCAAGGGGGAGAAGCGATATACCCGCGTCGAACAATTGTCTGGCAAGACCCTGGCCCTGCCCACTGGCAGCGCGGCGGGGGATGCCGTCAGCCAGATCAATCAGAAGCTTGCGTTGCTCAAGTTGCCGGCGGTGAAAATCGAATGGGTCGATCCCACCCTGGCGGTGGAGGATGTGCTGGAAATGGTCCAGGGCGGGATCTTCCACCTGACCATTGTCGAACAGCCGATTGCCGAACGTTGGGGCAAGATCTTGCCCAAGCTGCGCTTCGACCGCCAATTGCTCATCGGCGAGCCGAGCGATGAGTTCTGGTTCGTCCGTCGTGACGCCGCGATGCTGCGGGCGAGCATCGATCGATTCCTCGTCACCTACAAGGCACCGTCAAACGAGGACGCTGCGTTCCTGCGGATCTACCGTCGCTTGTACCAGGTCCATTATCCGTTGGCCCGGGCCAATCGCCAGCGCCTGGAGAAGCTGCGGCCGGTGCTGCAAAAGCACGCCCAGGCTCAAGGCATGGACTGGCTCAACCTGGCGGCCCTGGCCTTCAAGGAGTCGGCCCTGCAACCCAACGCGCGCAGCGGCAGCGGCCCGACGGGCCTGATGCAGATCACTCCGTCCGCGGCCCAGCGGGTCGGGGTCAATGACATCCGCAACCTCGATGGTAATGTGCAGGCTGGCGCCAAGTACCTGGCCATGATCCGCCGCAAGTTTTTCGCCAGCCCCAAACTCAACGAGCGAGAGCGCATGGCGTTCGTCCTGGCGGCCTACAACATGGGACCCGAGCGGGTGCAAGGGATGCGCGCCGAGGCCCGGCGACGGGGATTGAACCCGAACCAGTGGTTTTTCCAGGTGGAGCGCATCGCCATGGAGCAGGTGGGGATGGGCGCAGTCAGCTACGTTAATAGTGTGAACAAATACTATCTGGCGTTTGACCGGGAGCGAGAGTCGCTGGAGTCCCAGGAACGAAAGGTGGTCCTGCCAAAATAATCAAATAACCTGATCGTTATGGCGGAGTTTTTGCGCTAGTTAGATAAGGTTATTCGATTAATATGGCGTCTAACCACACATCACCAAGGAATGATCCATGAGCACTCTCATCAACAAAGTACTGTTCTCCCGTGCTGGCTACGGCCTGACTGTCCTGCGCATCGTCGTGGGTATCATCTTCACTGCCCACGGTGGGCAAAAGCTGTTCGGTCTGTTTGGCGGTTATGGTTTGGCGGGGACGGCGCAGTGGATGGAAAGCATCGGCCTGGCTCCCGGTTACTTGATGGCGACGTTGGCGGGCGGTACCGAGTTCTTTGCCGGCCTGGCGCTGATCATCGGCCTTCTGGCGCGCCCTGCGGCGCTGGGTCTGGCGATTCTGTCGCTGGTGGCGATTTTCTCGGTGCATATCGGCAATGGTCTGTTCATGGCCAACAATGGCTACGAGTTTGGCCTGGCCCTGCTGGCGGGTAGCGTCGCCGTGCTGATTGAAGGTGCTGGCAAGCTTTCCGCCGACAACGCCATCGCCCGCTGACCCCTTGCTTGAATCGTCGAGGCCCGTCCAGTACGGGCCTTTTTTGTGCTCATCGATTCTTGACACTGGCCGGTCAGCTTCTCTAGGATGCCGCTCATGCGCCGATTTAAACAGCTACTTGCGGGGCGCCAGGTGACTTCCGGTCACCGATAGAAGCCAGGACAACAGGGCTTCGAAATACCGCTAAAGCGCTGGTTCGGTGTTGCCTCTCACCTGCCATGCAGACTTTTGAGGCAGAGACACGACACAATGAACGCATCCAGCCCCCTCGTACGTCTTGCGCCAATCACGGCGAACCTTCTCCAACGCAATCCGAAAATTCTCCTGGGCGGTACCCACCAGCCAACGCTGCTGCGTTATCTGGACGGCTGGCCGCGACGCAACCATGGGCCTGCTGCCTTCCTGATCCAATTTGTCGAAGACGGCGAGTCCCTGGCGCGTTTTGCCAATGACAGCTTCGACCTCGCCGTGATCCAGTCCCCCACCCGGGCGGACGCTGCCGAAACGATCCGGCAGCTGACCCGTGTGGCCAGGCAGGGACTGATCACCCGCCGTTAAGGTCCCCTTTGGCCAGGCCCCGGAACTGGTTGGCGTGCATGCAGTTGAGCACAATGCTGCTTCGCGTCGACCAGTCGGTATTGATGATGTGAAAGCGTTGGATATAGCTATTGATGTCTTGGGACGCGAACCATTCGTCAACTTTGTCGCTGAAATCATCCGGGACGAAGAAGCCTGTATATTTCGCGCATTGGATGGAGCGAAGCGCGTAGGGCCTTTTAGGCTGTGAACTGGCATCGTCCATGAATTTTTTCAGCGTTGAAGTGCTTATATAGTCCTCGCCGGACCATTGGTGCTCGACCCCGGGCCAGTAACCATCCCCGCCACGCCTGTTATAGGAAATGACGATATTCTTTCCTGGCATGCGTTGCCATAGTTCCTGAAGCGTCATATAGCTCTGAGCGTAGTGGATCAGTCGATGTCCGATCGTCTGGTCAATCAGGTCGTGAAGTTCGTTATGTGCCGCATCGGTAAAATTCTTGAACTGATGAAAGTTCAAAACGATGATTTCCTTCCCTCGGGCTGGGTTCGCATAAAACGCGTTGAGCACGTCAAGGACATCACCGGCCACGGTACGGCCCGACGAGGTCAGGTGATAAAGCTGGAAGCGACGCGGGTGCCCGGCAGGCTGGTCGGCGAACAGCTCAACGCGCAGGTCGAGTACGCGAAACCCACGGTTGATCTGATCGCGGATTGGAACGTCTTGGGTGATTTCAAACGGAAACTGCATCTTCGGCGCTTCTCTGTCAGAGCCTGAATCATGGGTGCCGGGGAGAATTAGTTCATCGATGCGAAGTTTATAAATTTGCTGTGTGTGGTTCATCCATCGATCACTGAAGTTCGGGTCCATGTTATTCATCCTTGAATATGTACAGATAATAAAAAAGTGCGCTCTCGGCGCACTTTCAATTTCCCGGATGAACCTGTTGATGTCAAATAACAAGTTGCTTGTCGTTGTGCCGCGATATGTCCGCGGATTAATTTTCTTTGGTTTTTACAGGTATTCGATGTGGGTTATATATATAAGTTGCTCGCCGGCAGGCGTTTGGACTCGGGCTTCGGCATCCAGGGCCTTGCCGATCAATGCCCGGGCCAGCGGCGAGTCGATGCTGATCAGGTTCTGTTTCAAATCCAGCTCATCGGGCCCGACGATGCGATAGCGGGACTCGTTGCCTTCTTCATCTTCCACGGTGACCCAGGCGCCGAAATAAACCTTGTTGGGGTCGCTGGGCTTTTCACTGACGACCTTGAGCGCTTCGAGGCGCTTGGTGAGGAAGCGCACGCGACTGTCGATTTCCCGCAGCATCTTCTTGCCGTAAGTGTATTCGGCGTTTTCCGAACGATCGCCCTGGGCCGCCGCCTCGCTGACCGATTGGGTCACCTGGGGACGGCGCACGTGCCAGAGTTCGTGGAGTTCAGCGCGCATCCGCGCCTCACCTTCGGGGGTGATCAGCGCGGTGCCGGCGGTGCGGGGAGGGCGATAGCGACTCATGGCAACTTCTTGTGATAGCGAAGCCGGAAGTCTATCAACCCTCGCGCAACACTGTCAGCGGGCTGGCGTTGAGCGCTCGGCGGGTACCAAATACGCCCGCTGCACCGATCAGCAAAGCCCCCACCAATGGCAGCACCAGCAGCCATGGATGCGGATGCCATGGCAGGTCGAATGCGTACCGGTAAAGCACCAGGCTCACCAACTCCGAGCCCAGGGCGGCCAGCAAGCCGCTGACCGCGCCCAGCAAACCGAACTCGATGCGCCGGGCCTTGGTCAGCAGCGGCCGCTCGGCACCGAGGGCGCGTAGCAATGCGCCTTGGCGAATCCTTTCATCGAGCGTGGCTTGCAAGCCTGAGAACAGCACGGCCATCCCCGCCGCGAGCACGAACAGCAGCACATATTCCACGGCCAGCGTCACCTGGGCGAGGATGCTGCGCAGTTGTTCGAGCAGGGCTTCCACCTGCAGGATCGTCACGGCGGGGAACGCCCGTGACAGGTCGACAATCTGCTGGTCGTGACCGGCTGCCAGATAGAAGCTGGTGAGGTAGGTGGCCGGAAGATCCTTCAAGGTGCCGGGCTGGAAAATCATGAAGAAGTTTGGCTGGAAATTGTCCCAATTGATTTCCCGCAGGCTGGTGACCTTCGCCTCCCGGTTGAGACCCCCGACATTGAACACCAGGCGGTCGCCCAGCTTGATCTTGAGGTTTTCGGCCACCTTGCCTTCCACCGACACTCCTGGAATATCGTCCGGTGGCTGTTGAGGCCACCAGTTTCCGGCGGTCACCACATTGCCCGCAGGCAGATCCGCGGCCCAGGTCAGGCTCAGGTCGCGCTGCAGCGCGCGGTCGCCCGCCGAGTCTTTGGTCACGAATTCCTTGGCCGGCTCGCCGTTGATGCTGATGAGCCGCCCCGGTACCACGGGATACAGCGGGGCCGACTGCGCGGATAGTTCCATCAGCTTGTCGGCGAACGCCTGTTTGTCGTTGGGCAGGATGTTCAGGGCGAAATAGTTCGGAGCGTTCTTGGGCAGCTGGTTTTGCCAGGTATCCAACAACTCGCCGCGTAGCAACGCAATCAATGCCATGGACAACAGGATCAGGCCGAATGCCAGGGCCTGGCCCGCCGCGGCCAGCGGGTGGCGCAGCAACTGGCCGAGCCCCAGGCGCCAGGGCAGCGAGGCGCGGGCCAGCATCCGACGCAGGCTCTGCAATGCCAGCAGCAGCAGGCCACCAAGGACCAGCGCGGCAATCACGCCGCCACCGAGCAGGGCAAACGTGAGCACCAGGTCCAGGCTCAGGCGCCACATGATCAGCCCAAGGGCACCCAATGCGGCGCCGTAGACCACCCAGGTACTGGAGGGGATCGGCAGCATGTCCCGGCGCAGTACGCGCAGCGGCGGGACCCGGCCCAGTGCAGCCAACGGCGGCAAGGCGAACCCCGCCAGCGCCACCAACCCGGTGCCGATCCCGGCGATCGCCGGCAACAGGCCGCCTGGCGGCACGGTGGTCGGCAACAGGTCATGCAGCAAGGCGAACAGGCCCAGTTGGGCGATCCAGCCAAGGAGGGCGCCGCTGATACTGGCCAGCAGGCCCAGCACTGTCAATTGCAGGCTGAACAGCACCATGGCTTCCCGGCGCGACAGGCCGAGACAACGCAACAGCGCGCTGGCGTCGAAGCGCCGGGTGGCGAAGCGGTTGGCGGAGAGGGCGACGGCCACGCCGGACAGCAGCACCGCCACCAGGCTGGCCATGTTCAGGTAGCGCTCGGCCTTGCCCAGGGCGCCTCCGATCTGCCGGTTGCCATCGCGGGCATCCTGCAGACGCTGGTTGGGTTCCAGGCCTGGCTTGACCAGGTCGCGGTAGGTTTGCAGTGCCGGGGCCGGGCCTCGCCACAGGTCGCGATAGCTGACGCGGCTGCCCGGTTGCACCACGCCCGTGGCGTCCAGATCCTTGAGATTGATCATGACTCGCGGTGTAAGGCTGTAGAAGTTGCCGGCGCGATCCGGTTCGTAGGTCAGCACCCGGCTCAGGCGAAGGGTCTTGTTGCCGACATCGATGCTGTCACCGATCTTCAGGTCCAGGGCGGTCAGCAGCCGCGCCTCCACCCAGGCCTCACCCGGGGCTGGACGTCCGCCTGTTTCCTCCTGTGCAAGGGGCGCGGGGGCGCTTTTCAGTTCGCCGCGCAAGGGGTAGATGTCATCGGCTGCCTTGACGCTGGACAGCTGGATACCGTTGTCGGTGGCAACGACACTGGAAAACTCCACCACACGGGCATGTTCCAGGCCCAGTTCGGTGCCGCTGCGAATCTGTTCCGGGCGGGCGGGGGAGCTGCCTTCGAGCAGCAGGTCGGCGCCGAGGAACTCGGTGGCGCGCATCATCATCGCGCCGTTGAGCCGGGCGCCGAAGTAGCCGATGGCGGTGCTTGCCGCCACGGCCACCAGCAAGGCGAAGAACAGCACGCGCAGCTCGCCGGCGCGGGCGTCGCGCAGCAACTGGCGAATGGCAAGACTGAACAGGCGCAGCAGGGGCAAGCGTGCCATCAAGGCTCCAGGGGCGCGACCATCTGGCCGGCTTCAAGTCGGATCAGGCGCCGGCAGCGATGGGCCAGGCGTTCGTCGTGGGTGACCAGCACCAGGGTCGTACCGCGTTCCTTGTTCAGCTCGAACAGCAGGTCGCTGATGCGTTCGCCAGTGTGGCTGTCGAGGTTGCCGGTAGGCTCGTCGGCAAACAGAACGTCGGGTTCGGCGGCAAAGGCGCGGGCGATCGCAACGCGCTGTTGTTCGCCGCCGGAGAGCTGGCGTGGCGAGTGAGTCAACCGCTGGCCGAGCCCGACCCGTTGCAGCAGTTGCGTGGCGCGCTCCCGGGCGTCCTTGCGGCCGTCCAGTTCCAGCGGCAGCATGACGTTCTCCAGCGCGTTGAGGCTGTCGAGCAGCTGGAAAGACTGGAAGACGAAGCCGACATGTTCGGCGCGAACCCGTGCCCGCTGATCCTCGTCCAATGCGCTGAGGGCTTGGCCGGCGAGGGTCACTTCGCCCTTGCTGGGCAGGTCGAGCCCGGCCAGCAGGCCGAGCAGCGTCGACTTGCCGGAACCGGACGCGCCGACGATGGCCAGGCTGTCGCCCTTGTTCAGTTCCAGGCTGAGTTCGTGCAGGATGGTCAGTTCACCTTCCGCGCTGGGAACCACTTTGCTAAGGTCCGTCGCGGTGAGAATGCTTGAGCCCATGGAGAATCCGATGCGTGTGTGGTTTTTGAGTGCCGGCCTGGCCTTGATGTGCATGGTCCAGAACGCAGCGGCGGGTACAGTCCTGATCGTTGGCGATAGTATCAGCGCGGCTTTCGGCCTGGATACCCGGCAAGGCTGGGTGTCGTTGCTTGAACAACGGCTCAAGGCCGAGGGTTTCGACGATAAAGTGGTCAATGCCTCGATCAGTGGCGACACCAGTGCAGGTGGCCTGGCGCGCCTGCCGACGCTGCTTGCGGCCCATAAGCCGGAGGTGGTGGTTCTGGAGTTGGGAGGCAACGATGGGCTGCGCGGACAGCCGCCAACACAATTGCAACAAAACCTTGCAGCGATGATCGAGAGCTCTCGCGCCAGCGGTGCGAAGGTGATCTTGCTGGGCATGCAGTTGCCGCCCAACTATGGGCGGCGCTACACCGAGGCTTTCGCGAAGGTCTACACCACCTTGGCCGAGGAGAAGAAGGTGCCGCTGGTGCCGTTTTTTCTCAAGGATGTGGGAGGTGTCCCAGGGATGATGCAAGGCGACGGGTTGCACCCGTCCGTCGCGGCTCAGGGCAAGTTGCTGGAGAATGTCTGGCCGACGCTGAAACCGCTGCTTTGACGCTTTTCTACAGGCGGTGTTTCGGCTAATGTGGCGCCCCCGATTTGGAGCCCCCGATGCCGCGTCCCGCCTGGTCCCTGTTTGCCTACCAACTGATCGAGCCTGACGAGCAGCTGGATCTGTTCGCCTGCCAGGAAGTACGGGTGCACCTGGTGACCCGGCAGTTGGAACTGGGCGGATCGGCCGACCGGACCCTGTGCGGCAGCCTGTTGCCGGCCCAGCCACGTTGGTCCGGGGTCGATCGCAGGATTTTCCAGGATCACCGCCTGTGTTCCTTGTGCCGGGCGATCCTGGAGTCGCAGAAACGCGGCACCTCGCCAATCTGGCCGGAGTTGCGGTTCGAGTTGTGATCCTTCTGGCCCAGAGTATCGCTTTTGTGGGAGCGAGCTTGCTCGCGATAGGGCCGGCACAGTCCCATACAGTGCAGGCAGGCCCACCGCCAATCGCGAGCAAGCTCGCTCCCACAGGGTTTCAGTTGATCCCCCGGCATGCTGCGCATCGGACACTCCGGTGCCGCTCTCCCCGAAATAACGGGGGGCAGTGTACAATCGCCGTTTCGATACCCCTTGTTCGATCTGCGAAGGATTTCCCGGATGTTGCCGCGCTTGCCTGCCGTCGCCCGCTGCCTGTCTCTTGCCGCCCTGTGTATGGCTGGTCCCGTTGCTGCGTTGGAGTTGCCCCTGCCCCCACCGGGCGAAGATATCGTCGGCCAGGTGCAGGTCATCAAGGCCAAATACGAAGATACCTTCGCTGACCTGGGCACCACCTATGACTTGGGCTATACCGAGATGGTGGCGGCCAACCCCGGGGTCGATCCGTGGTTGCCGGGGGCTGGCACCGAGATTGTCCTGCCGACCCGTTTCATTCTTCCTCCGGGCCCGCGCGAAGGCATCGTGATCAACCTCGCCGAATATCGCCTCTACTATTTCCCCAAGGGCCGGAACGTGGTCTATACGTTCCCGCTGGGGATTGGCCGCGAAGGTTGGGGTTCGCCCATTGCGCGCACCAGCATCATCGCCAAGACGCCTAACCCGACCTGGACGCCTCCGGCCTCGATCAAGGCCGAACACGCCGCTGATGGCGACCCGCTGCCGAATGTCGTGCCGGCCGGTCCTGACAATCCATTGGGCCCGTTCAAGTTCACCCTGGGTACGCCGGGCTACCTGATCCATGGATCGAACAAGAAGTTTGGCATTGGCATGCGTACCAGCCACGGCTGTTTCCGTATGTTCAACAACAACGTCCTGGAGATGGCCGGCATGGTGCCGGTGGGCACTTCGGTACGAATCATCAACGATCCGTACAAGTTGGGCCTCAGTGGCGGCAAGGTTTACCTGGAAGCCCATACGCCCCTGGATGACAAGGGCAACCCGTCCGTGGTGGACAAGCACACCGCGGTCATCAATGCGATGCTCAAGCGTGAGGACATCACCAGCAACTTGCGCATGAACTGGGACGTGGTGCGTGACGTGGTAGCTGCCGAAGATGGCCTGCCGGTGGAAATCGCAGTGCCAAGTGCATCGGCCCCGATGGTCTCGAGCGCACCGGTCGACATGCCCCAGTAACTGTCCTGAAGCAAACCGCCGACTTCTTGCGACCTCGGCGGTTTTTTTTGCCTTGCAAAAACTCAGGGCAATAAAAAAGCCGACCCAGTAACAGGTCGGCTCGATAACAATCCCGAAGGACTATTACTTGCGGCTAGCTTTTTCCAGCATGCGCAGAGCACGCTCGTTAGCTTCGTCAGCAGTCTGTTGTGCTTTTTGAGCAGCAGCCAGAGCTTCATCAGCTTTACGGTAGGCTTCGTCTGCACGAGCTTGGGCGCGAGCTGCTGCGTCTTCGGTAGCAGTCAGACGGGCTTCGGTTTCTTTCGATGCGCTGCTGCAACCGGTAGCCAGAACTGCGGCCAGGGCCAGAGCAGAGAATTTCAGAACGTTGTTCATCGTGTTCCCCTTCAAGGACTTTCTATTTAATGACTGTCTCCCCAGAGTGAGGAGTTAGCCGGCGTACATACTACTCATTACTTGTAGTAAGTAAACTGACGTAGCGCAAGAAGCAAAAAAATTGTAGGCGGTGATTCTTTTTCAAGCAACTTTTCTGAGTGCTGTTTAAAAAACGCACAGCCCAACCTCCGGAATGGAGCGCGGCGGTGAAGAAAAGTTCCGCTGGGCAGACCAACTCATTGCAGAGCGCTAAAGTCGCTGTTTATTGATTCTCCTAGACTTTTGCTCATTTTTTGCGCAACCGCCGGCACATCTTTTATTGGTAACGGCGGTGACTTTAACAATCGGCGCTCGTCTCAAGACTCAACAACTGGCGATGTTCAGCTATTGCGCCTTGATCGACTACAGGGTGAGCGTGACGCTCAATCGATAAACCCACCGGGGTTTATCCCTTCAGTGACAGGCGTGCCTTGAGCATTTGCGTCATTGGTGCCTACTATTCACGACGTGCTCGGGTTTGAGCGATTGATTTTTTGCGCTCGGTGACCAAGCAGGCACGGGGTGGCGTAGATGTTCCTTCGCCGGAAAAACATCGGTAAGGTAGGGGTCGGCATTCAGACCCGCGAGGAGTAGTGATGAGCGAGGCGGTTACCATCCACCATGACCAGGCTGGTCATCAGTTCGAGACCATTGTGGACGGTCATCGTGCCTATCTGACCTACATGGACCTGGGCAAGCAGACCCTGGATATCTATCGCACGTTCGTGCCCAACGCGTTGCGTGGCAGGGGAATCGCGGCGAAGCTGACTGAAGCGGCCCTGCAGTACGCCGAGGAAATGGGCTACTCGGTGATCCCGTCCTGCTCCTATGTGGAGCGATACATGGAACGTCACCAGCGGCACGCGGCGAAGCTCTGACACCCAACGGTTCCCCAAAAAAACGCCGGGCTGAAAAGCCCGGCGTTTTTTTATGCTGGTGTTTTATCTGTCGAAGCGATCGATCAGCTGCGCTGACGCTTTGGCAGCACGTCCTTGAGCTTGGCGTGCATGCTGCGCAAGGTTTTCTCGGTGGTGCCCCAGTCGATGCAGGCGTCGGTGATGGAGACGCCGTACTGCAAATCGGCGAGGTCTTTCGGGATCGCCTGGCAGCCCCAGTTCAAATGACTTTCCACCATCAGGCCGATGATTGATTGGTTGCCTTCCAGGATCTGGTTGGCAACGTTTTCCATCACCAGCGGCTGCAGCGCCGGGTCCTTGTTGGAGTTGGCGTGGCTGCAATCGACCATGATGTTCGGCTTGACCTTGGCCTTGTCCAGCGCCTGCTCACACAGGGCGACACTGACCGAATCATAGTTCGGCTTGCCGTTGCCGCCGCGCAATACCACGTGGCCGTAGGCGTTGCCCTTGGTGGTGACGATCGAGACGCCACCTTCCTGGTTGATGCCCAGGAAACGGTGCGGGCTGGAAACCGACTGCAAGGCGTTGATCGCCACGGTCAGGCCGCCGTCGGTGCCGTTCTTGAAGCCGACCGCCGAGGACAGGCCGGAGGCCATTTCCCGGTGGGTCTGGGATTCGGTGGTGCGTGCGCCGATGGCCGACCAACTGATCAGGTCCTGCAAATATTGCGGAGAGATCGGGTCCAGGGCTTCGGTGGCGGTGGGCAGGCCCATTTCGGCCAGGTCCAGCAGCAATTGGCGACCGATGTGCAGGCCGTCCTGGATCTTGAAGGAGTCGTCCAGGTACGGGTCGTTGATCAGGCCCTTCCAGCCAACGGTCGTCCGAGGCTTCTCGAAATACACCCGCATTACCAGGTACAAGGTGTCGGAAACTTCCGCGGCGAGTACCTTCAGGCGCTCGGCGTATTCGTGGGCAGCCTTGATGTCGTGGATCGAGCAAGGCCCGATGACCACGAACAGGCGATGGTCGGTGCCGTCGAGAATGTTGCGGATGACTTCCCGGCCCTTGGTCACGGTGCGCAGGGCAGCGTCGCTCAGGGGGATATCGCGCTTGAGCTGGTCAGGCGTGATGAGGGTCTCGTTGGAGGCGACGTTTAGGTCATTGATCGGTAAATCAGCCATCGTGTTACTCGTCAGGTCACGGGTGCCGGCCGCCAGCGATCCCCGCGCGGCGGTGCACAGCGAAGTTAAGCGCGTCGGGGAGCCGAACCTTAGCGCGTTCGGAGGTGGCTCGACAATGGGCAGGGGCCGCTTTAATTGCGGCGGGCAGGGTCCTCGCCACGAAGCGTGGGTCCTGTGTAATGATGCGCGGGGATTGTCAGAGAGGGGAAGTTGCATGACGCAGGCAGGCGCTAGACCCGGGAGCGGCAGGATCGGCATGATCGGCACCGGGGCGATCGGTGGGTTTTACGGTGTGATGCTGGCCCGGGCCGGTCACGACGTTCACTTCTTGTTGCGCAGCGAATTTGCCGCCGTCGCCGAGGGCGGCCTGCGGATCGACAGCGATGTCCATGGCACGCTGAGCCTCGACCCGGTCCAGGCGTACCGGTCGGCTGAGCAGATGCCGCCTTGCGAGTGGCTGCTGGTGGGCGCCAAGACCACCAGCAATGCCGACCTGGCACCGGCGATCATCCAGGCGGCGGCCGATGGGGCGAAAATCCTGTTGCTGCAGAACGGCCTCGATGTCGAAGACGATCTGCGGCCGTTGTTGCCCGATTCGCTGCACCTGTTGGGTGGCCTGTGCCTGATCTGCGTGAATCGTGTCGGCCCGGGCGTCATCGCTCACCAGGCGCTCGGTGCGGTCAACATCGGCTATCACAGTGGTCCCTGCCAGGACCAGGCTGAGCGCATGGCGATCGTCGAAGAGGCGGCGGGTCTGTTCCGTGGCGCCGGCATCGACTCCCAGGCGATGCCCGACCTGCAACAGGCTCGTTGGCAGAAGCTGGTGTGGAACGTACCGTATAACGGTCTGTCGGTGCTGCTGGGCGCCAGCACCTCGCCGTTGATGGCGAATGATCACAGTCGCGGGCTGATCCAGGCGCTCATGGGCGAGGTGGTACGCGGTGCGCAGGCCTGCGGCCATCAGATCGCGCCTGGGTATGCGGATTATCTGTTCACGATGACCGAAAAAATGCCCGACTATTGGCCGAGCATGTATCACGATTACGCCCATAAACGGCCGCTGGAGCTGGAGGCAATCTACGCCCGGCCATTGGCGGCGGCCAAGGCGGCAGGCTGCGAGCTGCCGAAGATCGAAGCGTTGCATCAGGCGCTGGCGTTCCTGGATCGCCGCAACCGTTGACAGGCGAAAGGGGGCAACATGGCAAATAACATCGATGACAAGCTGGTGCTGGCGATTTCATCGCGGGCCTTGTTCGATTTGCGCGAAAGCCACAAGGTCTATCTGTCGAGTGGCGTCGAGGCCTATCGGCAATACCAGATCGAGCATGAAGACGAGGTCCTGGAGCCGGGGGACGCCTTCGCCCTGGTGCAGAAACTGCTCAACCTCAACGAGCACCTTGGGCGCGCCCGTGTCGAAGTCATCCTGGTGTCGCGAAACAGCGCCGATACCGGCCTGCGGGTATTCAACTCGATCCACCATTATGGCTTGGCGATTTCCCGCGCCGCCTTCGTTGGCGGCCGCAGTCCATACCCTTATCTGAAGGCCTTCGGCTGCGACCTGTTTTTGTCCACCCATGCCGAAGACGTGCGCAGCGCCCTGGACGCGGGATTTGCGGCCGCGACAATTCTGTCGGGGGGCGCCAGCCGTGCCGCCAGCGAGGAATTGCGCATTGCTTTCGACGGTGATGCGGTGCTGTTTTCCGACGAGTCGGAACGCGTCTATCAAAGCGGTGGCCTGGAAGCCTTCCAGGCCAGTGAACGCCAGGCCGCGCGCGAGCCGCTGCGAGGGGGGCCATTCAAGGGCTTCCTGGCGGCGCTCAATGCGCTGCAACGCGAGTTTCCCGAGGATGCTTGCCCGATCCGCACGGCATTGGTGACGGCCCGTTCGGCGCCGGCCCACGAACGGGTCATTCGCACGTTGCGCGAATGGGATATCCGCCTCGACGAGTCGCTGTTCCTGGGCGGCTTGACCAAGTCGGCCTTTCTCGAGGCTTTTGCCGCCGACGTGTTTTTCGACGACCAGACCGGACATTGCGAGCTTGCCCGGGAAGTGGTCGCCACCGGGCACGTGCCCCATGGCATCAGTAACGAAGTGAAGCTCTGACCACCCGTTGCGGGGAGCGTCACGCCGCACGTCGCACTCGTCGGGGCGCTGCTAAGCTGAATCAATCTCCGCCATTCAGGCATTCGAGGAGGTCACATGATTCGTTCGATGCTGTACGCCACAGACCTGGGCCTTTATGCCCCTTATGTGATGCAGCATGCCTTGGCGTTGGCACGGACGTTTGAAGCCGAGTTGTATGTAGTGCATGCGGTGGAACCGATGGGGCTGTTCGCCGAGTCGGTGTTGCAAAGCTACCTCGACGAGCACGCGCTGAACGAATTTCATCGCCAGGGTCTGAATACGGTGATGGCCAATATCGAGCAGCGGGTACTCGACAATTTTCGCGAGGAACTGGGGGAGGGGCAGCAGGACTTGAAGCTGATCAAGTCGGTGAGGGTATTCCAGGGTGATCCTTCCCAGGTCATTCTCGAGCAGGCCGCGAAACTCTCCGTCGATTTGTTGATCGTAGGCAGTCATTGCCAGGGGGCGAATGGCGAGACCCCTTTGGGGAGGACCGCCGCACGGGTATTGCAGTTATCCCGGGTGCCGGTCTACCTGGTGCCGCTGGTGCAGCGCCGGCGCCACGGGGAGACCTAAGGCTAAATGATGGCTTTTTATAAAAAGTTCTAGATTTATTAATACAACCATTCATATAGTTATATGCCGTCGCTGATGCCCGTCGCATCCAACTGCTTTGAGGGATACATATGAAGCTTCAACAATTGCGCTACATCTGGGAAGTGGCGCACCACGACCTCAACGTTTCCGCTACCGCCCAAAGCCTCTACACGTCGCAACCTGGCATCAGCAAGCAGATCCGCCTGTTGGAAGACGAACTGGGCGTCGAAGTCTTCGCCCGCAGCGGCAAGCACCTGACCCGTGTCACCCCGGCCGGTGAGCGCATCATCACCACGGCTGGCGAGATCCTGCGCAAGGTCGAAAGCATCAAGCAGATCGCCCAGGAATTTTCCAACGAGAAGAAAGGCACCCTGTCCATCGCGACCACGCACACCCAGGCCCGTTATGCGCTGCCGCCGGTGATCAGCAATTTCATCAAGCAATATCCGGACGTGGCGCTGCACATGCACCAGGGTTCGCCGATGCAAATCGCCGAAATGGCCGCCGACGGCACCGTGGACTTCGCCATCGCCACCGAAGCCCTGGAGTTGTTCGGCGACCTGGTGATGATGCCGTGCTATCGCTGGAACCGCTGCGTGGTGGTGCCCCAGGGCCATCCGTTGACCAAGCTGCCGAAGCTGACCCTCGAGGCCTTGGCCGAATACCCGATCGTGACCTACGTGTTCGGCTTCACCGGCCGTTCGAAACTCGACGAAGCCTTCAGCCATCGTGGCCTGACGCCTAAGGTGGTGTTCACCGCCGCCGACGCCGACGTGATCAAGACTTATGTACGCCTCGGCCTGGGTGTGGGGATCGTGGCGAAGATGGCCGTCGATACCAAGCTCGACAATGACCTGGTGGTGTTGGATGCCAGCGAGCTGTTCGAATCCAGCGTGACCAAGATCGGCTTCCGTCGTGGCACCTTCCTGCGTGGCTTCATGTGCGATTTCATCGAGAAATTCGCGCCGCACCTCACTCGGGAGGTGATGGCCAAGGCCATTCAGTGCCACAACAAGCAGGAACTCGAAGAGCTGTTCGACGGCGTCGAATTACCGGTGCACTAAGCTGGACTAAATTGCCTCGGTGACAGCGAACTGTTGCCGGGCGCCCGCCACGACGATCTCCACTTCATCCCCTTCGAATTTGCCCAGCAGGCCTCGGCCCAGCGGCGAGCGAGGGGTGATGACGGTGATCGGCTGACCCACCAGCGACACCTTAAGCCCCGCCGCATCCGGCCCCAGGAACAGCCACTGTTGGCGGCCATCTTCATCTTCCAGTCCGATCAAGGTGCCGACCTGGATGCCGCGTTGCCCATCGTAAGGCCTTAGCGCCAGGTTCTGGCAGAGGGCGAGGGCCTGGCGGATTTCCTCTACGCGCCTGGCCTGCCCCGCGGCAAGGTAGGACGCTTCGAGACCAAGGGTGTCGTACTTGTTTTCGGCGATGTTTTCCTCGTGCGTCGCGGTTTCATAAGCGGTTTGCGCGGCTCGCTCGGCGACGTCGAGGTCAACCTTGAGCTTGTCGAGGATCAATTGGTGAACGGTCTGCTTGTTCATGATCACTCGCAAAATTGCAGGACATTGGCGCGGCTTTTCTCGCTGGGCGCGTTCTGGTCCTGTTGCAGCCAGAACTGGCATTTGGGGTTGGACAGGTTGCGAGTATTGTTGCGCACCTGTTCCAACGCCTGGCGCTGCTCGTTCTTCTGCAGATTTTGCTGGTACTGCTCGAACATCGGCGTGGGCGGCTCGGGCGCCGGTTGCACCGCTGGCGGTTGCGCCAGTTGATGGACCGCGGCGGCCACCGGGGCCAGTTGTTCATCGAACAGGAACCTGGACAGCAACCAGCCCGTCAGAACGATGGCGACAAACCCCAGCCACAGGCCCAGGGCAATACTGACGGTCAATCGCAGGGCTGTGAGGCGCGGGGCGGGGGGATGATCAGGCATGACTGCTTCCTGGCAGGGGCATGGATAGGCGCTGATTGTCGCATGAAGATTAATCGCCGTCGGCCCTTCTGCAATACGGGGCCAATGCGGGACAATCAGGCTTTGCCACAGGGAGTCGGGAATGACCGTGCGCTGGGATATTTTTTGCACCGTCGTGGATAACTTTGGCGACATCGGCGTCACGTGGCGCCTGGCCCGGCAATTGGTGGCCGAGCATCGATGCGCGGTGCGGCTTTGGGTCGATGACCTGCGTGCTTTCGAGCGGCTGTGCCCCGAGATCGACGTCGGCCTTTGTGAACAATGGCAGCAGGGTGTACAGGTCCGACACTGGCCCACGCAATGGTGCGACACCGACGCGGCGGACGTTGTGATAGCAGCCTTCGCCTGCCAATTGCCCGGTGCCTATATGGACGCGATGGCCGAACGCGAGGTGACGCCGTTATGGATGAACCTCGACTACTTGAGCGCCGAAGACTGGGTCATCGGTTGCCATGGCCTGCCGTCGGTCAAGTACAAGCATGTGCAGAAATATTTCTTTTTTCCTGGTTTCCAAGAGGGAACGGGGGGCTTGCTGCGTGAGGCCAGCCTGCTGGAGCATCGTCGGCTGTTTCAACAGGATGACGTGGCGCAGCGAAATTTCCTGCATGGATTGGGCGTCGTGCGGGAACCCGGGGCGCGCCTGATCTCGCTGTTCGCCTATGAGAACGCCGGACTGGCGAGCTGGTTCGAGGCGATGGCGACCGATGCGCGCGCATCCCATGTATTGGTTCCCGAAGGTCGGGTCCTGGGCGATGTGGCGCGCTGGCTGGGCGTGGATGGCTTGGAGTCCGGCGCGCTGCATCGCCGCGGCGCCCTGACGGTGCAGGTGCTGCCCTTTATTAGGCAGGATGATTACGACCGGCTCCTGTGGTGCTGCGATTTCAACGCGGTGCGTGGCGAAGACTCGTTCGTACGTGCGCAATGGGCCGGGCTGCCGTTGCTCTGGCACATCTACCAGCAGGAAGAAGACGTCCATCTGGAAAAGCTCGAAGCGTTTCTCGCGTTGTACACCCAAGGTCTTTCGGCTTCGGCGGAAAAAGCGATCAGCGGTCTTTGGCGGGCCTGGAATGCCGGCCAGGACATGGCCGAGCACTGGAAAGCCACTGGCGAAGCGCGTCGTGAACTGGCCGAACACGCCCAGGCATGGTGCCTGGAACAGGCCTCGCGAGCCGATCTCGCCACGGCGCTGGTGAAGTTTTACCGAAATTGGATATGATACGCGGCCTAGATTTTTGTAAATCCCATCCAAATTCGGATATTCGCAATGAAAACTGGTAAAGAACTCAAACCCGGTACCGTGATTCGTATCGACAACGATCCTTGGCTGGTTCAGAAAGCTGAATTCACCAAGTCGGGTCGTAACAGCGCGATCATGAAGACCAAGCTGAAAAACCTGCTGACCGGCTACAAGACCGAAACAGTCTACGGTGCGGACGACAAGCTGGACGACGTGATCCTGGACCGTAAAGAAGCGACCCTGTCCTTCATCAGCGGCGACTCCTACACGTTCATGGACACCACTGACTACACCATGTACGAACTGAACGCCGAAGACATCGAAAGCGTTCTGCCATTCGTTGAAGAAGGCATGACCGACGTCTGCGAAGCCGTATTCTTCGAAGGCCGCCTGGTTTCCGTAGAACTGCCGACCACCATCGTGCGTCAGGTTGACTACACCGAAGGCTCCGCTCGCGGTGATACTTCCGGCAAGGTGATGAAGCCTGCCAAACTGAAGAACGGTACCGAGCTGTCGGTTGCTGACTTCATCGAAATCGGCGACATGATCGAGATCGATACCCGCGAAGGCGGTTCCTACAAAGGCCGCGCTAAATAAGCGAAGTCTTTTGTACGAAAAAGCCCGACCATTGAGTCGGGCTTTTTCATTCTTGCTCCCAGGGGCCCTGTTACTTCAGGTGTTCCTTGAGTTCTTGGGACGCTTGCAACATCGCCGAGCGCACCGCTGGCACCTGGCTCACGACGTTGAGCAAGCCATAGTCGTGGATCATGCCGTTGTAACGGACAGCCGTGACTGGCACGCCGGCCGCGTCCAGTTTGCGGGCGTAGGCTTCGCCTTCGTCGCGCAGTACGTCAGCCTCGGCAGTCTGCACCAGCGCGGGCGGCAGGCCCTTGAGCTGCGCGGTGGTTGCCCGCAATGGCGACGCATAGATCTCGTTGCGCTGCCCGGCATCGGTGGTGTAGTTGTCCCAGAACCACTTCATCATGTTCTTGCTGAGGAAATGCCCTTCGGCGAACTGGTTGTAGGACGCCGTCTCGAAATTGGCATCGGTCACCGGCCATAACAGCGCTTGGAAGCGGATCGCCGGGGTGCCCTTGTCCTTGGCCATCAGCGCCACGACCGCAGCCATGTTACCGCCAACGCTGTTGCCCGCTACCGCCAGGCGCTTGCCATCGACATTGATTTCCTTACCGTGCTCGGCCACCCACTTGGTTGCGGCATAAGCCTGGTTGATCGCCAGCGGGTAACGCGCTTCGGGTGAAGGCGTGTAGTTGACAAACACCGCGACGGCGCCCGAACCCGCCACCAGGTCGCGAACCAGGCGTTCATGGGTTGGGAAGTCCCCCAGCACCCAGCCTCCGCCGTGGAAGAACATGAACACGGGCAGCTCACCCTTGATACCGGCCGGACGAACGATGGTCAGGCTGATCGATTGTCCATCGACCTTGATGGTTTTCTCGCTGACATCGGCCTTGGGCAGCGTCAACTTCACACCGGCCTGGGCGCCGACCAGTACTGCGCGGGCGTCTTTGGGCGACAACTGCTCCAGCGGCTTGCCGGTGCCGGCGTTCAGCGCGTCGAGGAAGGCCTGGGTGTTGTGTTCGACGATGCCGTCGGCGAAAGCGTTGCTCACGCTCAGGGCGAGAAGGGCGCCGGTCAGGGTTTTGCTGAAAGTGTTCATGTGCATCTCCTTAAATTCAGGTTCGAGGGGCGAAGATCAAACGGTCACGTGCAGGCGCACATCAACGTTGCCGCGGGTGGCGTTGGAGTAAGGGCACACCTGGTGCGCGGCATCGACGAGGCTCTTGGCGTCGGCCTGGTCGAGGCCCGGCAGGCTGATGTGCAGGTCGATGTCGAGACCGAAACCACCAGGAATCTGGCCGATGCCGACATGGGCAGAGATAGAGGCGTCGTCTGGGATCTTGCGTTTGGTCTGGCTGGCGACGAATTTCAGCGCGCCGATGAAGCAGGCCGAGTAACCGGCGGCGAACAGTTGTTCAGGGTTGGTCGCCGCACCGCCTGCGCCGCCGAGTTCTTTTGGCGTGGCGAGTTTGACGTCGAGAATGTTGTCGCTGGAGATAGCACGACCGTCACGGCCGCCGGTGGAAGTTGCGATTGCGGTGTAGAGCGTTTTCATGGTGGGTGCCTCGTTTTCAGGTTGGTTGTTTGCGCTAAATGTTTGCGCACTAAGTAGGTGTAGAGAGAATGTATAGCGCTAATAATTTGCGCGCAAGATAAATTTTTACGGAGAATATGAATTGGCAAGCCGGAAATGGCTGGAGGGGCTGTTCTAGAGCGGTTCGATGGGGTTGAAAATTTTTCGATGCGGGGGGTTTTGACGGGAAGGGCGGAAGGTCAAGGGGAGGGGTATTGGATTCGCCGGCGCCTTCGCGAGCAGGCTCGGTCCCACATAGAGCCGGCGGTGTTCCTGAAGTTAGAGGCTGTCTTGCAAGTGCCCACGCAACTGCTGGAGATCATGCTGCAGTTTCTTCAGTTGCTCCAACGTCTGGCCGCTGGCGGCGAGGATGCATTGGGGGATGTCGAGGGCCTTTTTCTGCAAGGCGCGGCCTTGCTCGGTGAGCTCGACGATCACCACGCGCTCGTCCTCACGGCTGCGGGTGCGGCTCAATAGGCCCTCGGCCTCCAGGCGCTTGAGCAATGGTGTCAGGGAGCCCGGGTCAGTGAGCAGGCGGGTGCTGATTTCACCGACGGTCAAACCGTCTTTTTCCCACAGCACCATCATCGCCAGATACTGCGGATAGGTCAGGCCCAGGGCTTGGAGCAGTGGCTTGTACACCTTGGTCATCAACAGCGATGTCGAGTGCAGGGCGAAACAGACCTGGTTGTCCAGCAAAAGGGCTTCGCAAGGGTCGGGGGTGTCGCGTTGGGTGCTCATGGCAAAACCTTTCGTCAAAGATGATTACGAATCTAGCGGACGAATCTTTAATGCACCAGATAATTCTGACGACTTGATCAGGTGTTGCGTTTCCTCGGTCTCGGCAACTGCGTAGGATAGGCGCCCTGATTAAGGGGAGAGTGGTCTGTGATCGAGGTCGTGCTGTATTTGCTGTTGGGCGCCGCGTTGGGCACCTTGGGGGGATTGTTCGGCATCGGTGGCGGGCTGATTGCGATACCGGTGCTGGGCGTATGGTTCGGCCTGGACCAGCAGATTGCCCAGGGCACGGCATTGGTGATGGTGGTGCCTAACGTCATGCTGGCGCTGTGGCGTTATCACCAGCGCAATCGCATCGAGTTGCGTCATGTCCTGCCGTTGGCGTCCATGGGATTCTGCTTCGCCTGGCTCGGCTCTATCTGGGCCGTGGGCATTGACGCCGAAAGCATGCGCATCGGCTTCGTGGTGTTCTTGGTTGTTTTGGCTGCATACAACCTCATCCGAATGTTCACCACCACGGCGCCCGCTTCGGCGCAGATGCGCCACGGTTGGCCATGGCTCGGCGTGTTGGGTGCGGCTTCAGGGACGATGGGTGGCCTGTTTGGTGTGGGTGGGGCCGTTGTCGCAACGCCGTTCCTCACCAGTGTGTTCGGCACGACTCAGGTAGTTGCCCAGGGCCTGTCGCTGTCGCTGGCCTTGCCCAGTACCGGCGTGACCCTTGTCACTTATGCGGTTCATCATGAAGTGGACTGGTGGATCGGCGTGCCGCTGGCAGTCGGTGGGCTGATGAGCATCAGCTGGGGCGTGAAGGTCGCCCACGCCTTGCCGGAGCGACTGTTGCGTGGGCTGTTCTGCGGATTCCTGGTGCTGTGCGCCGTACTGCTCATCTTTAAAGTTTGAAGCCTTCCACGATGTGTTCGGCCAGGCATTCGGTGATCGGCGACGGATTGTGCAGGTTGCGGATCAGCATGATGCTGGCCTCGGGCAGCTCCGGCAGGTTCTCGGCCTCGCCGAGGACGCGCATGTCAGGGGTCAGCAGGCTTTCCAGTTGCGCAGTTATTGCCAGGCCCGCGCCTACCACCGCCATGATCGCCGACAAGCTCGAGCTGTTATAGGCCACGCGGTAATCGCGTCCCATGGCGTCCAGCGCATTGCAGGCCCACTGCCGGCAAAAGCAATCGCTGTTGAACATTGCCAGCGGCAGGGGCGTTTGCTCATGGGTGTTGAAGCACGCCGCTTCGGCCCAGACAAAACGTTCCTTGCGCAGCAACTGGCCTATTTCATCCCCAGGCTTGCGAGTGACGATGGACAGGTCCAGGTCCTGGCGCAGCAGCAATTGCTTGGATGATTCGCAATGCACCTCGATTTCGATCAGCGGATAGAACTGGGCGAAGCGCTGCAGGATGCCTGGCAAAAAGCGCATCACATAATCGTCCGGTGTGCCGATGCGGACCGTGCCGACCATATGGGGTTCGCGCAGGGTATTGAACACTTCGCTGTGCAACTTGAGGATGCGCCGGGCATAACCCAGCAACACCTGGCCCTCGGCGGTGAGCTTGACTTGTCGCCCGTCGCGCTCGAACAGCCGACGCTGCAACACATCTTCCTCCAGCCGCTTCATCTGCATGCTGACCGCGGATTGCGTACGGTTGACCAATTCCCCGGCACGGGTGAAACCACCCTGATCGGCGATGGCGACAAAGGTCCGCAGCACTTCCGTATCGATGCTCGGGTAACTCGACAATGGATCAATCTCCGAGATGTATTGCATAAGAAACATTCGTTGGATTGATCTTAGCCTTGGCGCGAGACTTGAGCTACCCCCAACGGAGGACATGACGATGAAAGGTCAGAAAGGGTATGTATCGATAGACAAGCACTCATTCCACCGGTTTTCCCTCAGCGATCTGCTGCACAAGTTTAGCCGCTGGTATGAATTGCACCATGAACGTGAATTGCTTGCCGGCCTGAGCGACGAGGCGCTCAAGGACATCGGCGTCAGCCGTGCCGACGTGGAAAAAGAAGTGGTCCGGCCATTCTGGGATGACCCAATGCACAAATGAGCCATCCTTCCCTACACAAACCGCTTAGTGGTGAGGTAGGTTGCGAGCAGACAAGGAGATCTCCATGCCCGCGACTCTGTCCTTTACCCTCAAACAGGCCCGGCGTCTGGCGTTGGCCGCCCAAGGATTCGATGGGCGGCTACCGTCGGCGCCGGTCCAACCCTCCCGCCTCAACCGCCTGATCGAACGCCTTGGCGTCCTGCAGATCGATTCAGTCAACGCGTTGGTGCGCTCGCATTACCTCCCGCTGTTCTCCCGCCTCGGTCATTACAATCGCGATTTGCTCGATCAAGCTGCCTGGAGCCAGGGGCGTCGTCGCACGTTGTTCGAATATTGGGGGCATGAGGCTTCGCTGCTGCCGATGACGATGTATCCGTCGATGCGCTGGCGCATGGCCCGGGCGGCGCGCGGCGAAGGTATCTACCAACAATTGGCGCGTTTCGGCCGCGAGCAGCAAGACGTGATCGGTCGAGTCCTGCAATCTGTTCGGGACCAGGGCGCGATTGGCGCGGGCAGCTTGTCCACGCGCCAGGAAAAGGCCGGGCCGTGGTGGGACTGGAGCGCGGAAAAGCATGCGCTGGAGTGGCTGTTCGCGGCGGGCGAGGTGACGGTGGCGGGGCGCCGTGGCTTCGAGCGCCTCTATGATTTGCCGGAGCGGGTCTTGCCGGCCTCGATCCTGCAGCAACCGCTGCCGGACGAAGCCCAGGCCCAGCGCGCACTGCTGATTCATGCCGCCGAAGCCTTGGGGGTTGGCACCGAGAAGGATCTGCGCGACTACTTTCGCCTGGGGCCGGCGGACGCCCGCGAGCGGCTGGCTGAACTGGAAGAGGCCGGAGCACTGCTGCGCTGTCAGGTCCAGGGTTGGAAACAGCCGGCCTGGTGTCGCCCCCTTGTGAAAATTCCTCGCAAGGTTGCCGCCAGTGCGCTGCTGTCACCGTTCGATTCGCTGGTCTGGGAGCGCAATCGCACCGAGCGGCTGTTTGATTTTCGCTATCGCCTGGAGATCTACACGCCGGTACACAAGCGGGTGTATGGCTATTACGTCCTGCCGTTTCTACACAACGAGCGAATTGCCGCCCGGGTTGATTTGCGGGCGGAGCGGGCTTTGGGGCAATTGGCCGTGCATGCCGTGCACGAAGAGGTGCCCGGGATGGACGAGGAGGGCATGCTGGCGCTGGCGGCGAATCTGTGGAGCATGGCCCGGTGGTTGGGGTTGGAGCGGGTTCAACTCAATTGCCAGCGGGAGGGTGGGGTTCGGTTGGCGGTGGCATTGGCTGAAATTACCAGTGACTGAGCTGGCCCCCTTCGCGAGCAGGCTCGCTCCCACAGGGATTTGCGGTGACTACAGCCTTTGTGACACAGCAAATCCAATGTTGGGAGCGAGCCTGCTCGCGAGGCGATTGAACCGGTGAAGAAGGACCTACAGACTCACCGCCGAACCTGCTTCAAGGTCTCGGCAATCAAGAACGCCAACTCCAGCGACTGGTCAGCATTCATCCGCGGATCGCAGTGGGTGTGGTAGCGGTCCGACAGGCCGTCCTCGGTGATCGGGCGCGCGCCGCCGATGCATTCGGTGACGTTCTGCCCGGTCATCTCGATGTGGATACCGCCGGCGTAAGTCCCTTCGGCTTCATGGACCTGGAAGAATTGCTTCACTTCGCCAAGGATCTGCGCAAAGTTCCGGGTCTTGTAGCCGCTGCTGGCCTTGATGGTGTTGCCGTGCATCGGATCGGAGCTCCACAGCACCTGCTTGCCTTCACGCTGTACGGCGCGCAGCAGTTGCGGCAGGTGATCGCCAACCTTGTTGGCGCCCATGCGCGCGATCAGGTTCAGTCGGCCCGGGTCATTGTCCGGGTTGAGGACGTCGATCAGGCGAATCAGGTCGTCAGGGTTCATGCTGGGGCCGACCTTGACGCCGATCGGGTTGTTCACCCCGCGCAGAAACTCGACGTGGGCACCGTCCAGCTGACGGGTTCGGTCGCCGATCCACAGCATATGGGCCGAGCAGTCGTAATAGTCATTGGTCAGGCTGTCGCGGCGCACGAAGGCTTCTTCGTAGTTGAGCAGCAACGCCTCGTGGGCGGTGAAAAAACTGGTTTCACGCAGTTGTGGCGAGCTGTCCATGCCGCAGGCGCGCATGAAGGCCAGGGTTTCGTCGATGCGGTCGGCCAGGTGGCTGTATTTTTCCGCCAGGGCCGAGTTGGCGATGAAGTCCAGATTCCATTTGTGCACCTGGTGCAGATCGGCAAAGCCGCCCTGGGCGAACGCACGCAGCAGGTTCAGCGTGGCGGTGGACTGGTGGTAGGACTGCAGCAACCGCTCCGGATCCGGTACACGACTTTGCTCGTCGAAGCCGATGCCATTGACGATGTCACCCCGGTAGGCCGGCAGCGTTACGCCGTCGATGGTTTCATCATTGGCGGAGCGTGGCTTGGCGAACTGGCCGGCCATGCGCCCGACCTTCACCACCGGGCAACCGGCGGCGAACGTCATCACGATCGCCATCTGCAGCAGCACCTTGAAGGTGTCGCGGATCTTGGCGGCGGAGAATTCGACGAAGCTTTCCGCACAGTCGCCGCCCTGCAACAGAAAGGCCCGGCCCTGGGTAACTTCGGCGAACTGACGGCGCAACTCCCGGGCTTCACCGGCAAACACCAGTGGCGGATAGCTGGCCAGGGTCTGCTCGACCCGTTGCAGATGCGCCGCGTCAGGGTATCGGGGTTGCTGCTGGATCGGCAGGGCGCGCCAGCTGTCAGGGCTCCAGGGTTGGCTCATCATGATCTCTAGGTGATTTACGCTCGGGCGCTCATGTTATCAGCAAATTAGTGCGTGACCTGCTCCGCTTGCTTCGCGGACAATCGCGCCTTCGCCCCGTATGGGCAGGCCCATGGCCGCCCGGCAACATCAGGAGATGAAATGACAGAGGAGCGCGTCGAGCATTTGCTCGCCGAGGTGCACGACGAGTTCGGCATGATTCGCGTGTTCGAAGTGGCCGACTACCGGTTTCTCGAGTTCGGCGATGCCATCGAGCAGAGCTGCGTGTTCACGGCCGATCCCAGCTGGCTCGAATACGACTACACTCGCGCCATGCTCATCGGTGCGTTGTGTCACGAGCAGCCGGAAAGCGCGCTCTTCCTGGGATTGGGCGCAGGAACCTTGACCCAGGCCTGCCTCAAGTTTCTGCCGCTGGAAGATGTCGAGGCGATCGAGCTGCGCCCCGAGGTGCCGCGCCTGGCCATCGAATACCTGGGGCTGGATGACGATCCGCGCTTGTACATCCGCGTCGGCGATGCCCTGGAACTGCTTGAAACGGCGGAGCCGGCCGATCTGATTTTTGTCGACCTCTATACCGATGTCGGCCCCGGCGTAGGCCATCTGGCGTGGGGTTTTCTGGAAAACTGCCAGAAGCGCCTCAACCCGGGCGGCTGGCTAGTGATCAATCAATGGGCAACCGATGACGGCAAGCCCCTGGGCGCGGCATTGTTGCGTGGCCTGTACCACCGACACTATTGGGAATTGCCGGTGAAGGAGGGCAACGTGATCCTGATCGTGCCGGCGGACCTGGACCAGGCGCTGGACATGCAAGGCTTGGTTGCCCGGGCCGAAGGGCTGGCGCCACGATTGGGGTATTCGTTGCAATCGCTGATCAAGGCCATCCGCCCGGCGACGTGATCAGAACTGCAAGGGCTTTTGTGGCGAGGGAGCTTGCTCCCGCTCGGCTGCGAAGCAGACGCCTGGGTCAGTAGTCTGGAATCGATGGGGCCGCTTCGCGACCCAGCGGGAGCAAGCTCCCTCGCCACAGGGGAACGCCAGCGCAAGTGAACCGTTTTAGCCGGCTGCCCCAAGGCTTTTGGTCGCGAGCCCTACAACAGTGTTTCAGTAAAAAAAGCTCCCTTTTTGGGCGAATTCCGGTATAGTGCGCGCCGGCCTTTAGCCGGGCCGCGTCAAGGTAGCGCAATATTCCGAAGCCAGCTTCGGTTGCATGTCCGCACAACGGATGCTTCCGCGACGTTCTTTTTCATTCATTCGTTTTCGCAAATCCCCGCCGACAAAGCTGCCAGGGCGACTCTTGAGTCTCAACACGGCATGCGCAGCTTTGGAGCATGGGTCTTTGCGGATGCACTTAGAGGCAGACCCATGACCCAGGAAATCGGCGGCTTCGCCGCTCTTGAACTTCATCCCAATATTGTCGCTGCAGTAGTCGCTACCGGCTATGAAGAGCCTTCGGCCATTCAGCAGCAGTCGATCCCGATCATTCTCGCCGGTCACGATATGATTGGTCAGGCGCAAACCGGTACGGGTAAAACCGCCGCGTTCGCACTGCCGATCCTGCACCGCATTGATCCGTCCAAGCGCGAGCCGCAAGCTCTGATCCTGGCCCCAACTCGTGAGTTGGCGCTACAAGTTGCAACCGCTTTCGAAACCTACGCCAAGCAAATGCCAGGCGTGACTGTTGTGGCTGTCTACGGCGGCGCGCCGATGGGCCCACAACTGAAAGCAATCCGTAATGGCGCACAGATCGTTGTCGCCACCCCGGGCCGTCTGTGCGACCACCTGCGTCGCGACGAAAAAGTCCTCGCCACCGTGAACCACCTGGTTCTCGACGAAGCGGACGAAATGCTCAAGCTGGGCTTCATGGACGACCTGGAAGTCATCTTCAAGGCCATGCCTGAGACTCGCCAGACCGTCCTGTTCTCGGCCACCTTGCCACAATCGATCCGTGCCATCGCCGAACGCCATCTGCGCGATCCGAAGCACGTGAAGATCCAGAGCAAGACCCAGACCGTCACCGCGATCGAGCAGGCTCACCTGCTGGTTCACGCCGACCAGAAGACTTCCGCCGTTCTCAGCCTGCTGGAAGTCGAAGACTTCGACGCCCTGATCATGTTCGTGCGCACCAAGCAAGCGACCCTGGACCTGGCCAGCGCCCTGGAAGCCAAAGGCTACAAAGCCGCCGCGCTGAACGGTGACATTGCCCAGAACCAGCGTGAGCGCGTGATCGACTCCCTCAAGGATGGCCGCCTGGACATCGTTGTGGCGACCGACGTCGCGGCCCGTGGCCTGGACGTTCCGCGTATCACCCACGTGTTCAACGTCGACATGCCGTACGATCCGGAGTCCTACGTACACCGTATCGGTCGTACCGGCCGTGCCGGTCGCGAAGGCCGTGCGTTGTTGTTGGTCACCCCGCGTGAGCGCCGCATGCTGCAAGTGATCGAGCGTGTGACGGGTCAGAAGGTCGCTGAAGTCCGCCTGCCGGACGCCCAGGCCGTTCTCGATGCCCGCATCAAGAAACTGACCAACAGCCTGTCGCCGCTGGTGGCTGACGCCGAATCGACCCACGGTGATCTGCTCGATCGCCTGACCGCCGACATCGGTTGCACCCCACGTGCCCTGGCCGCTGCCCTGTTGCGCAAGGCCACCAACGGCCAAGCGCTGAACCTGGCTGCAATCGAGAAGGAACGCCCACTGGTGCCGAACAACGCACCGCGTGGCGACCGTCCTGAGCGCAGTGGCGATCGTCCGGACCGTGGTGATCGCGAGCGTCGTGCACCGATCCCGTTGGCCGAAGGCCGTGCTCGCTGCCGTACCGCGCTGGGTGCTCGTGACGGCATTGCCGCCAAGAACCTGCTGGGCGCGATCCTCAACGAGGGTGGCCTGGCTCGTGAAGCCATCGGTCGTATCCAGGTGCGTGACAGCTTCAGCCTGGTGGAACTGCCGGAAGATGGCCTGGAGAAGTTGCTGACCAAGCTCAAGGACACCCGCGTGGCCGGCAAGCAGCTCAAGCTGCGTCGCTACCGCGAGGATTGATCGACCTACGGGTTGATTGATCGAGCACGAAAAAATCCCCGACTGGTTCGGGGATTTTTTTTGCCTGTCGTTTGGCGCTTTTCAATGCGAGCGGCGGGGAGGCCAATCGCGAGCAAGCTCGCTCCCACAGGGGATTTTTGAGCGCCGAAGACCCAATGTGGGAGCGAGCTTGCTCGCGATTGGCGCGACTCGGTTTGCGATCAGTCGAACCGATAAATGTCCATCCCCAGCGTCCCCATGGTAAATCCAGCATGGGCAACGCTGAACGTACCACCGGCTCCGCGGGCGAAATACAGCGGCAACAAATGCTCGTCGCTGGGATGGCTGCGCACGGCGTGGGGAGCCTGGCGGCGGTAGTCATGCAATGCCGTCTCGTCGTTCGACGCCAGCCTGGCAACCATCCAATCGCGAAACGCCTTGGCCCACGGCTCGATGCTGTCGGGGCCGGCGTTCCAATCCAGGTCCCGCAGGTTGTGGGTGATGCTCCCGGAGCCGATCACCAGCACGCCTTGTTCCCGCAGGCTCGCCAATGCGCGGCCCACCCGCGTTTGCAGCGTTGGCCCCTGACGGCTAGGCAAAGAGACCTGTACCACCGCAATATCCGCCTCGGGATACATCAGTGACAGCGGCACCCAGACGCCATGGTCGGCGGGCCGTCCCGTGTCGAGGCGTGCCTGCAGCTGCGTGGCGTTGAGCAGGTCGGCGACCTGTGTTGCCAACCGAGGATCGCCTGGGGCGGGATATTGCACCTTGTACAGGTCGGGTGGAAAACCACCGAAATCATGCCAGGTGCGTGGCCGTGGGTTGGCGCTGACCAGCAGCTCATCACTCTCCCAATGAGCTGAGACAACGACGATGGCCTTGGGCCTGGGCAACTGCGCGGCAAGGCGAGTCAGGGCCGGACCGCTTTCGCCAGGCTCCAGGGCAAGCATGGGGGAGCCATGGGAGATAAACAGGCTGGGCAGCATCGACGGGCTCCTGAGGGTTAAGATGTGTCATCTTCTGTCAGGTCAATGATCGAAATCTAATACAAGTTTTAAGCTGTTTTGATCGAATTTATGGAGCGAACCCCATGGACCCCGAGTTTTGGCACAAGCGTTGGTCAACCAACCAGATCGGCTTTCATCTGCCTGAAGTGAACCCTTACCTGCGGCGTTTCTGGCCTCAGTTGGGGTTGCCTGAAGAGACGCGAGTGTTGGTGCCCTTGTGCGGCAAGACGCTGGATCTGCTGTGGTTGGCGCAACAAGGTTTTTCCGTACGGGGGATTGAGCTGTCGGAAAAAGCCGTCACTGATTTCTTCCAGGAACATCAGCTCCAGCCGAACGTGAGTGAGGAGGGCGCCTTCAAGATATTTCGTGCCGGCGCCATTGAAATCCGTTGCGGTGATTTCTTTGCGTTGACGCCTTTGGACGTAGCCGATTGCGCGACGTTGTATGACCGCGCTGCATTGATCGCCTTGCCCGAGCCGATGCGTGAGCGGTATGCGGCCCATCTGCAGAGCATAATGCCGGACTGTGTCGGGCTGGTGATCACGCTGGATTACAACCAGGACGAGATGCCTGGACCTCCGTTTTCGGTAGGGCATGACGAGGTGCAGCGGTTGCTGGGTGGGGCTTGGGAGTTGCAGGTCTTGCACGAACAGGATGTGCTGGGCGAGAGTTGGAAGTTCTTGCAGGCGGGCGTAAAGCGGCTGGATGAGCGGGTATATCTGGTATCCAGTCGTGGGGTGCATTCAATGACCCCATCGTTGAAAAGTCCGCCCCCGCGCTTGGAATAGCAAAAAAAAGCCCGCACTGCTGCGGGCTTCTTTTTGAGGCTCTAGCGATCAACCACGGCGACGCAGTGCGTCAATCCGCTCTTCCAGCGGCGGGTGGCTCATGAACATGCGGGCCAGGCCCTGCTTGATGCCACCGTTGATGCCAAAGGCATTCAGGGTGTCGGGCATGTGCACTGGCAAACCTTGCTCGGCGCGCAGGCGCTGCAGGGCGCCGATCATGGCGCTGGTGCCGGCCAGGCGGGCGCCGGCGTCATCGGCGCGGAACTCGCGTTTGCGCGAAAACCACATGACGATCGCACTGGCGAGGATACCCAGCACCAGCTCGGCGAAAATGGTCGCCACGTAGTAGGCGATGCCTTGGCCTTCTTCGTTCTTGAAGATCACCTTGTCGACAAAGTTGCCGATGATGCGGGCAAAGAACATCACGAAGGTGTTCACCACGCCCTGGATCAGCGCCAAGGTCACCATGTCACCGTTTGCCACGTGGCCGATCTCGTGAGCCAGCACCGCCTTGACTTCATCCGGTGAGAACCGCTCGAGCAAGCCCTGGCTTACCGCCACCAGTGCATCATTCTTGTTCCAACCGGTCGCGAAGGCATTGGCCTCGTAGGCCGGGAATATCCCGACTTCGGGCATCTTGATACCGGCTTCGCGAGACAGTTGCTCGACGGTCTGCAGCAGCCATTGTTCGTGGCGAGTGCGCGGCTGGCTGATGATCTGGGTACCGGTGCTCATCTTCGCCATCCATTTGGAAATGAACAGCGAGAACAGGGAACCGGCGAAACCGAACACCGCACAGAAGATCAGCAGCTGATTGAGGTTGAGGTCAACCCCGTTGGCCGCCATGAACCCGTTGAAGCCGAAAAGGCTCAGGGTGATGCTGGCAATCAGCACGACCGCCAGGTTAGTGGCCAAAAACAGCAGGATGCGCATCATGGTGGTAGCAATCTCCTCATGCTAAAGATGTAGCGTTATGCGGGGTATATAAGGTGCTGCCGCAGGCTATTCAACTCGCCTACTATTTCAAACTGTGTCCTACACGCGTCCTAAATGTTTGAAAGACTTTTCTGAAAGTGATCGTGGAATCGAGATTTGTCGCCCTTGCCCCGTGAACGTTGAGTTTCCTCTTCCTAAGGTCGCTGGTTTCCCAGTGTAGAAGGCCTGCCGGCGCGCAAAGATCGGATATGTTGCTGAATCAGACAGCGTGCGAGGCGAGGGGCCTCGCACGCTGACCGGGCTACTGGTGGTAGGACTTTAGGAAATTGCCGATGCGTCCGATGGCCTGGTCCAGGTCATCGACTCGCGGCAGGGTCACGACACGGAAATGATCCGGCCATGGCCAGTTGAACGCCGTGCCCTGGACGACCAGCAGCTTTTCGGACAGCAGCAGGTCGAGGACGAATTTCTCGTCGTTGTGGATCGGGCAGATTTTCGGGTCGATGCGCGGGAACGCATACAAGGCGCCCATCGGCTTGACGCAGCTGACGCCTGGGATGTTGTTGAGCAGTTCCCAGGTACGGTTGCGTTGTTCCAACAACCGGCCCTGGGGCAAGACCAGGTCGTTGATGCTCTGGTAGCCGCCCAATGCCGTCTGGATGGCGTGTTGGCTCGGCACGTTGGCGCACAGGCGCATGTTGGCCAGCATGTCGATGCCTTCGATGTAGCTCTGGGCGTGATGCTTGGGCCCGGAGATGGCGATCCAGCCGGAGCGGAAGCCGGCGACGCGATAGGACTTCGACAAGCCGTTGAAGGTCAGGCAGAGGAGATCCGGCGCCAGGGACGCGGTGCAGACGTGCACGGCATCGTCGTACAGGATCTTGTCGTAGATCTCGTCGGAAAACACTACCAGGTTGTGCTGACGGGCCAGTTCCAGCATGCCCAGCAGCACTTCTCTGGAATAGACGGCGCCGGTGGGGTTGTTCGGGTTGATGATCACCAGGGCCTTGGTGTTCGGGGTGATCTTGGCCTTGATGTCCGCCAGGTCAGGGAACCAGTTCGCCTGCTCGTCGCACAGGTAATGCACCGGGTTGCCGCCGGACAGGCTCACGGCAGCGGTCCACAACGGATAGTCCGGCGCCGGCACCAGGACTTCGTCGCCGTTGTTGAGCAAGGCTTGCATGGACATGACGATCAGCTCGGACACGCCGTTGCCCAGGTAGATGTCCTCGATGCCGATGCCTTCGACCTGCTTCTGCTGGTAGTACTGCATCACGGCCTTGCGCGCACTGAACAGACCTTTGGAGTCGCTGTAGCCTTGGGCGGTCGGCAGGTTGCGGATGACGTCCTGGAGGATTTCATCGGGGGCTTCGAAACCAAAGGGCGCCGGGTTGCCGATGTTCAGCTTGAGGATGCGGTGGCCTTCCTCTTCCAGGCGTTTGGCGTGCTTGAGCACCGGGCCGCGAATGTCGTAGCAGACGTTGGCGAGCTTGTTCGATTTGCTGACCTGCATGGCGATGTGTTCCCGAAAATGAACGATCCAGGCGGCGTGTGAACTACCGTACTGGGGATCCTGCGTCTGTGCCCGGGCCGGACGCGGTAGATGCGCCACAATCCATTTGAATGCGCATGACGTGGCTGCCAGACTGGCGCCTGACGAGGCGCAATCATACGTGCCGCCCGATCTGCGGAAAAGCGTCGGATCGGGCTTTTTCAATTGCCGAGGTAGGACGATGGAAAAGTTGCAGAAAACCCTTGAAGAGTGGCGTGAAATGCTCGACCCGGAGCAATACAACGTCTGTCGGCTCAAAGGCACCGAGCGACCGTTCTCCGGCAAATACAACGGGACCAAGACCGACGGTGTTTACCACTGCATCTGCTGCAACGAGCCGTTGTTCGATTCGATGACCAAGTTCGATTCCGGCTGTGGCTGGCCGAGTTTCTATGCGCCTATCGAAGGCAGCGCGGTGGTGGAAGTGCGGGATGTCAGCCATGGCATGATCCGCACCGAGGTGGTCTGCGCCAAATGCGACGCGCACCTGGGGCACGTCTTCCCCGACGGCCCGCCGCCCACCGGCCTGCGTTACTGCATCAACTCGGTGTGCCTGGATCTCGTGCCTCGGGAGTAACGTTCTACGCGGTCCTTTGTGGCGAGGGAGAAAGCGCCCTCGCCACAACACCCATGGCTCATCACAACAGTCACAGCAGCATCATGATCCATGAGGTGTTCCGAGAATTAAATTGCACGCAATTTAATTGGTCGCTATCTTCATTCTCCCAACCTCTTCAGTAGCTGCCCTCATGACCGACAATCTGCTAAGCATCCCGTGCACGACCATCAAGGGCGAGCAAAAGACCCTGGCCGATTTTTCCGGCAAGGCCGTGTTGGTGGTCAATACCGCCAGCCAATGTGGTTTCACACCGCAGTACAAGGGGCTCGAGGCGTTGTGGCAGTCCTACAAGGACCGGGGGCTGGTGGTGCTGGGTTTTCCCTGCAATCAGTTCGGCAAGCAGGAGCCAGGCAACGAGGGGGCGATTTCTGAGTTTTGCGAGCTCAATTTCGGCGTGAGCTTTCCATTGTTCAAGAAGGTCGAGGTCAACGGTGCCAATGCCCATCCGTTGTTCGTGCAGCTCAAGCAGCGGGCACCTGGGGTGCTGGGGTCCAAGGGCATCAAATGGAATTTCACCAAGTTCCTGATCGGCAAGGACGGCCAAGTGGTGAAGCGCTTTGCCCCGACCACCAAGCCCCAAGACCTCACCGCCGAGATCGAAGCCCTGCTCAAATGAATGATCTGTCAGTCGATTCGCTGAAGCTCGACAGCCAGTTGTGCTTCAAGTTGTACGCCGCGTCGCGGGCGGTGATTCGGGGTTACAAGCCGATGTTGGATCAGCTTGGCCTGACCTATCCGCAATACCTGGCGATGCTCGTACTGTGGGAATGGCAGGTGAGCCCGCCGGAGCAACCGACCGTCAAAGCCCTGGGCGAACGCTTGCTGCTTGATTCCGGCACGCTGACGCCGTTGCTCAAGCGCCTGGAACAACTGGAGCTGGTCCAGCGACAACGATCGGCACGTGATGAACGCGAAGTGCATTTGAGCCTGTCGGAGCGCGGGCGGACCTTGCGTGAGCAGGTCGGCCCGCTCAAGGCTCGCTTGCTGTGTGACAGCGGTATTGATCTGGATCGCGTGGGAGAGCTGCGTGACGGCCTCGATCATTTGTTGGCCCAGATCAAAGCGCTGACGTAGTGGGCACCCATTGATCCAGCAATGCGGCCAGTTCTTCGCGACGGAACGGCTTGGATAAATAGTCGCTCATGCCGGCGGCCCGACAGCGCTCACGTTCCTCGGGCATGGCGTTGGCGGTCAGCGCGACAATCGGCAGGTCGGGCCAGCGCCCGCTGCGGCGGATCTGCCGGCTGGCTTCGTAGCCGTCCATGACCGGCATGTTGCAGTCCATCAGGACCAGGTCGAATTCCCGCTGTTCGAGCTGATCCAGGCCCTCGGCGCCGTGGGCCGCGACAACCACTTCACAACCCAGTTTGACCAGCATGCCCTTGGCCACCAGCTGGTTGACGGGGTTGTCTTCCACCAACAGGACACGAGCACGCAGGGTGGGCGGCAATGCGTCGATCTGCGCCTCATTGATCGTGGTCGCCTCGCTTTGCAAGGCGCGACGCAGGACCTGATAAAGCGCATGGCGCGCCAGCGGCCGGGCCTGTTGCAGCAATGGGGCGAGGGCGCTCGCTTCTTCGCTGGGCATGAAACTGCCATAGGCGGTAACCAGCAGAATGGTGGCGTCGAAGGTCGGCCGCAGGTTGAACAGGCATTCCGGGCAATCGGTGATCAGGATGTCGGGCTTGAGCCCCAGCAGCCCGTCATCCACGGAACGTTGGACATAATCCAATCCCCAGGCGGGTAGCAACATGCCCAGCAGTTCGGCCAGCCCGCTGTTCGCGGTGGTGATGGCCACGACGTTGCCATGCAAGCGTACGACGGGGACGGCAGGGGTGTGGCAAGGCAACGGCAGGTCGGCACAGAACTGGCTGCCGAAGCCGGCCTCGGAACTGATCGTGAGCCGGCCCTGCATGGCTTCGCAGAGGTTGTAGGTCAATGCCAGCCCCAGCCCGGTGCCGCCGAACTGGCGGGTAATGCCTGCGCCGGCCTGGGTGAACGGCTGAAGGATCCGCGCCTGGGCCTCCTGGGGGATGCCGATGCCCGTGTCGCAGACCTCGATCCGCACGCCGCCCTCATACTGGCTCAAGCGCACATCGACCCGGCCGAAGCGGGTGAACTTCAATGCGTTGGACAGCAGGTTGCTGACGATCTGGCGGACGCGGGTCGGGTCGCCCAGTACCTGCGCGGGAAACTGCGGCTCGATCAGGCACGCCAGTTCGACGCTCGGGGCGGCATTTTGTGAAAGCAGGTTGGCGGTGTCTTCGACCAGGGAACCCAGGTCGAACGGGATGCGTTCGAGCTCCAGCTGGCCGGCATCGAACTTGGACAAGTCGAGGATATCGTTCAGCAACTCGACCAGCACTTTGCCCGAGTCGTGGGCGATCGACAGCTGTTGCTGCTGTTCAGCGGTCAGTGGGCCATCCAGGGACAGGGCGATCATACCGAGCAGGCCATTGAGTGGCGTGCGGATCTCATGGCTCATGTTGGCGAGGAATGCAGAACGGGTGTCGGCCATGTCCAAGGCGGTACGCCGGGCGACCTCCAGTTCTTCGTTGGACTGGCTGAGGCGGGCATTGATGGCCTTGAGTTCGGCGGTGCGCGCCGAAACGATATTTTCCAATTGCGCCAGGTAATCGGTGAGGCGGTTTTCAGCCGTGCGTCGCTGCTGGATCTCGGTGGAGATATTTTCGAACTGCTGGTTGGCGACTGAAACCAGCACGCCGATTTCGTCGTATTGATGGCCGGAAGGGCATTCCAGTGGGCTCTGTTCGCTGCTACTGGGGTCGCGGCTGCTCAGCTCGCGGATGACCCGCACCAAGGGCTTGGTCAGCATGACGTAGAAAAGCGCCAGCAACAGGCCGGTCAGGATCAGGCTACGAGCGAAACCGTTGAGCAGGGTGATCTCGGCCCGGCGCAGGAAGCGACTGCCGAACGAATAGGTGTCGACATCCAGCCGCAACACTCCCAGGGACTCGCCGGGCAGATGGGTCAGGTAGAGCCGGTCTTCGAACTGGCGCTGGGCGCCAAAGAGAAAGTCGCTGATGAACCGATTGTTGCTCTGCAGCTCGGGACGTTTGACGCTGGCCAGGACCGTATTGTTGTTGTCGATGAGTTCGGCACCGATGATGGCCGGCGAGCGCAACAGGCCCAGGGCCAGTTCCTGAGCGAGTTCGGCGTCGATGTTGTAGGCGATGCGCGAGGCCGGGTTGTGGCTGATTTCCAACAGCGAGAGGATTTCACGGTTGATCGATGCGTCTTCGCTGGCATAATCGATGCCGATCTGTCCCAGGCTTAATAAAGTACCCAGCACGAAACCCACCAGGACGGTCAGTCGGGCCTGTTTGTACGACAACCGTTGGGTGAACCTGATGTCCATGGAATGGTGAACCACTTACGTTTCCCTTCGCCGGTCAAGCATAGCTGATCATCTCTGAATATCGGTGCGGCCGGTATGTAGTGTGTGAAACAGACCCGCCATCGGCTTTGTCGTTTCGTCGCTGTAGCGTCATCATTACCGTGAACCTGTCCGAGGAAAAGACGTGGACGCCCGATTGATTGCTTTTCTTGAACGCGCCGATGCGGTGCTGACCCGTATCGAGCCCTTTTTGCCTGCGCCACGGCCCGCCATCGACTGGAACCAGACCCTGGCCGCCCGTTGGCAGCGCGACGGGCGCGGCGGTTTTCTCCTGCCGCTCCAGGTCAGCCTCGATATGCGCTTGTCGGACCTGATCGGCGTTGATCGCCAGGTCGAACAGTTGGGGCGCAACACCCGGCAGTTCATCGATGGCATGCCTGCCAACCACGCCTTGCTGTGGGGCTCGCGCGGCACGGGCAAGTCTTCGCTGGTACGTGCGTTGCTGGCCGAACATGCTGGCCAGGGCCTGCGCTTGATCGAGATCGAACGCGATCATCTGGCCGATCTGCCTCGGGTGGTCGATCAAGTGGCGAAATTGCCCCAGCGCTTCGTGGTGTTCTGCGATGACTTGTCGTTCGAGTCCGGCGAAGGTGACTACCGCGTACTCAAGAGCGTGCTCGACGGATCCCTCGAACAGGCCCCGGACAACGTGCTGCTGTATGCCACCTCGAACCGTCGTCATCTGGTGCCCGAAAAGGAAAGCGACAACGAGAACTGGAAGCGGGTCGACGGCGAGCTTCATCCGAGCGAAGCCGTGGAGGACAAGATTGCCTTGTCTGACCGTTTCGGGCTTTGGCTGTCGTTTTATCCGTTCACCCAAGAGCATTTTCTCGACGTGGTTGAGCATTGGATCGGCGAGCTCGCGGCGAAGGCCGGGCTGGCCTGGCAGCGTGACGAGGCGCTGGAAATACAAGCGGTTCGCTGGGCGACCGGACGCGGCAATCGCAACGGACGTTGCGCCTATCAATTTGCCCGTTATTGGGTGGGCCTGAAATTGCTGGAGCAAGATGCATGATCGATTTGAAAAGCACTGGCGAAGGCCTCGAAGGCTATGGCTTGTTATCGGCTCAGTTGCAATCGCTGCTGGCGGATGAGCGCGATTTCATCGCCAACGCCGCACAGTTCTCGGCGTTCCTGTTCAGTCAGCTGGACGACCTCAACTGGGCCGGTTTTTACCTCAATCGCAACGATGAGCTGGTGCTGGGGCCGTTCCAGGGGCAGATCGCTTGTGTAAGGATTCCCTTCGGTCGCGGCGTGTGTGGCGCCGCTGCGGCGACCCGCCAGACCCAGCGCGTCGAGGACGTGCATGCGTTCCCCGGGCATATCGCCTGCGACAGCGCCTCGAACAGCGAGTTGGTGGTGCCGCTGGTCAAGGACGGGCGCCTGGTCGGCGTGCTGGACCTGGACAGTCCCAAACTGGCGCGCTTCAGCGAGCATGACCAGGCCGGTATCGAACAGTTGGCGGCGATATTCCTGCGCCTGACCGATTGCTGATCATGCTTTCAATCCAGCCCTGAGCAATAGGTCGCCCGGGTCGACTTCATCGATCTGGAGCGGGTCGAGAAACGCCTCGGCGTAGCGCAGGTAGATTCTTTCTTCGATGAACAGCCCGAACAGCTCGGGATCGATATGGGCGTCACGGCACATGGTGGCCATGATGCCCAGGGCTTCGCTCAGCTTCTTGGCTTTTTTATAGGGGCGATCGGCCGCGGTCAGGGCTTCGAAGATATCGGCAATCGCCATCATTCGAGCCGGCAGGCTCATCTGCTCACGCTTCAATCGCTTGGGGTAGCCGGTGCCGTCCATTTTCTCGTGGTGGCCGCCGGCAATTTCCGCAACATTTTCCAGGTGGCTGGGGAAGGGCAACTGGCTGAGCATCAGGATGGTCTGGACCATGTGGTGGTTGATCACGTAGCGCTCTTCGCGGGTCAGCGTGCCACGCGTGATGCTGAGGTTGTAGAGTTCGCCGCGGTTGTATTTCCAGGTCGGCACATCGAGCTGGAAGCCCCAGGGATTGTCCTCTGGAATCAACTCGGCCTCGTGCCGCTCGAACAGATGCTCGGGTTTGTCCATCAACAAGGGTTCATTCACGGGCAATGTCGGCTTGGGCGTGCGCGCCTGGCGGCGGTTTTCTTCCCAGGAAACCCCCAGGCGATCGTCCAGGGTCCGGGTCCACGTGCGGCGGGCGATGGTTTGCAAGCGTTGCAGGTCGGCATCGGCCATGGCTTCGGAGCCCAGGTTGCAGCGTGCGACAAAGGTGAAGTCATCGTCGAGGGCGGCCAGTGTCGCGTCCCGTTGCTCTGCCAGGGATGAGGGTTCGCCTCCGGTTGCCAGCGCCTGCCAGTAGTCGACCCAGGCGTCACGCTTGAGGACTTCGAAGCGGGTACGGATCTCGTGGATACGGTCGTTCAGGGTTTCCAGCTTGGTGGCTTTGTCCACCACGTATTCGGGCGTGGTGACCTTGCCACAGTCGTGTAGCCAGGCCGCGATGTGCAGCGCCTCCCACTCGTCTTCGGTCGGGCGGTAGCTTTCGAACGCCGGCGCCGGGCTGGCGGCGGCGGCCCGGGCGAGCATCAGCGTCAGGGCCGGTACTCGCTGACAATGGCCGCCGGTGTAGGGGCTCTTTGCATCGATCGCGCCGGCCAGCAATTGGATGAACGAGTCCAGCAATTGTTTTTGCCTGGCTTGCAGGCGCTGGCTTTCGATGCTCACCGTCGCGGTGCCGGACACGGCCTGCAGGAAGGCGATGCGATCCGGCTGGAGTTTTTCCAGGTCCGCTTCGGTGCCGGTGTCGGTGATCAGCAGAACCAGCGCGCCAACGGTTTCCTGGTGACGATTGCACAGACGGATGCCGATCAGGTGTACCCGTGGCGCGTCCAGCGCAAGCAGGACACTGCGCAAATCGCCCGCCTGTTCGAAACCCAGGGACGATACAAGGGTTTGCGCGACGGCCAGCTCGCGAAGCCATTGGGGATTGTCCGCAGCGTCCAGTGAGTAACCTCGCAGGGCGAAGGTTTGCGGGTCCCGAGGGGAACCGTCGATGACCAGTCCGCAGGGCTTGATGTGCTCGCCATCGTTTTCGCGCAGGTAGATCAGGCCAGCCTGGGCCTGGCCAATTTTCACGGTCTCGAACAACACTCGCTCCAGTAGCGGGGCGAAGCGGGTTTCGGCGCGCAGGCTGGCGGTGATTTCGAAAAAGCTCGCCAGGGTTTCCTTCATGCGGGCCATTGAAACGCCCAGTTGGTCAACCTCCAACACGGGGGAGCGACGGGACACCGGGTAATGGAAATTGAAACTGCGGATGGCATCGGCCTCTTGCACCAGGGCCCGCAATGGCTTGACCAAAATCCTGGAGGTCAGCCAGCCCAAGGGCAGGCACAGCAGCAAGGTGGCGAGGGTGATCAGCGCGCCTTGCCAGCGCATGCGATAGGCGCCGGCGAGCAGCTCGTCTTCCGGAACCAGCAACGCCAGTTCCAGGCCCTTCGGCCCGCCTTCCTGCATGTGGCTGCGAGAAACGATCCACTCGCGTCCCGCCGCCTCCAGGCGCGGCGTATCAGTGTCGTTGTCGAGCGCGGCGGCAATGGCCGGATGCAAGTCGCGCGCCTTGATCAGGCGTGCCGACTGGCTGTCGGTCACCAGCCGGCCGCTGTCGGGATAACCCACGGCGTTGCCTTGCAGATCCGCCAGGACAATCTCGGTACTGGCGGTTACTTTGTGCTTGGCCAGCGTCTGGGAGAGGGCGGCCAGGGTGAGGTCTGCGCCGATGACGGCCTGATCGCCACTGCGGCGGGCGAGGGTCGTGCCGATGTTGCGGCTGGAAAAAAACACATAGGGTTCGGTGGTGATTTGTTCGGAGGTGTCCATCGCGCTGCGAAACCAGCCGCGGCTGCGCGGATCGAAGGTCTCGCCTGAGTTGTCGCGGCGACCGATGAGCGCCAGGGCCTGATCGTAGAACAATGATTGGGAGAGCACCTGGCCTTCGTCAGCCGTGCGCTCGATGGTCCAGACCTCGTAGCGCGCGGCAGCCGGTGCCTTGATCGCCGTCTTCGAGGCCTCGGAGCCCAAAGGCCGGACCATCAGGAAATTGCCGTCGCGATCGCCCAGGTACAGCGATGCCAGGTTCGGGTTGTCCCGCAGTGCCTGGGTGAAGGGGGCGAGGAGCGTCAGTCGCTGGGCCATCCCCGGTTCGCGCGTCGCCGGGTAGTGGGCCAGCAGGCCCAGCAGATGGCGGATCGGTTCATAAGTGTCGTACAGGTCCAGGCGCACGTCCTGTTCGATTCGATTGAACAGCTGTTCGCTGCCAGACAGGATGATCTGGGTGGTTTGCCGATAGTTGAAGACGCCCAGCACCACACCGGTCAGCAGCAAGAGCAGCGTGAACATCACACTGATATGAACGTGCAGGGGAAACCGGCGTTTTTGCGGACGCGGTGCGCTGGGCATTTCCATCACTCCAAGTGTTGGGGGAGATCGCCCCCGGCTACGCACTGCTGAGCGAACAGCATAGTAAACACCGGTTATTTTGCCTTGGCGATCTCTGTTTCCAGGGCCTGCTCCAGTTCGCTCATCGCCCGGCCCAGGGCATGCGTGCATTCATCGATGCGTTCCGGCGCGAGCCCTTGTTGGCAGGCCTGCTCCAGTGTCTCGCACAGCTGGATCAATGAAGTCGCCTGCACGATACGGGCGACGCCTTTTATCTTGTGTGCGGTCTCGGTGATCGCCTGTGGGTTTGCCCCTCGGGCGACGTCGAGTAGCTCCTGGCGGTCTGCGCGATTGCTGCTGAGCAGTTCCGCCAGCAGACGCTGGATGGAGACAGGGTCGCCGCCAGTCAGCATCTGCAGGCTTTGAACGTTGAAAGCGTGGACGCGGCCGCCGGGTTTGATCGTGCTCATCCACTGATGCAGGGCGCTCAGGCTGATGGGCTTGAAGAGGCAGTCGTCCATGCCCGCCTCCTTGCAGCGTTGTTTTTCCTCGGGTTGTGCATTGGCGGTGAACCCGAGGATGGTGCAGGGCGGCCGCCGTTGTTCGGCCTCGTGTCGACGGATTGCTCCGGCGAGCTCGTAGCCGCTCATGACTGGCATGTTGCAGTCGGCGATGACCAGGTCGAAATTCCCCTCCTGCCAGGCCTTGAATCCCTGTTCGCCGTCATGGCTGACATGGTGGTGATGACCCAGGTAGTCCAGTTGTTGCGACATCAACAGGCGATTGGCCGGATGATCGTCCACGACCAGGACGTTCAGCGCGCAGGCGGCTGTTTCAACGACAGGCGCGACGGGGGCGCGAGCCTTTGCGTCGGGCAGGATGGCCAAGGGCAGGCAAACCCGGACCTGGGTTCCTGCGCCCGGTTGGCTGTTCATGTGCAGTTCACCGCCCATGACCTGGCACAGGTGGCGGCTGATCACCAGGCCCAGCCCAGCGCCCTTGCGGGCCATCCGGTTGCCATTGTCGACCTGGGCAAACGGCTCGAACAGGCGTTGCAGGTCGGCGGGGCTGATGCCGATGCCACTGTCGCGCACGTCCAGTTGCATTCGAAGGGAGTCTTCCCCGATCGTGCGGGACAGCCTCACGCTGACATTCACTTCACCTCCCTCGGTGAACTTCAGGGCGTTGCTGATGAGGTTCGAAATCACCTGCTTGAATCGCAACGGGTCCATCAGCACGTCCGGGTTACCCTCGGTTGGCTCGAATCGCAACGACAACGCCAGGTTTTTCTGCCGGGCCAGTCCTTCGAAAACCCGCATGACCGATTGCACCAGCGCCTTGAGGTCGACCCGTTCGGGTGCAAGGCCCAAGTGGCCGGATTCGATACGGGCAATGTCGAGGATATCGCCGATCAGGTCGAGCATGCCGGAAGCCGACTCGTATGCGACTTCAATCGCCGCGCGGTCCATCTGGCCCTTGTCGGCATGCTTGAGCGCCAATTCGAGCATGCCGATCACGGCATTCATGGGGGTGCGGATCTCATGGCTCATGGTGGCCAGGAACGTGCTCTTGGCCCGGTTGGCGTCGTCGGCCTGTTCCTTGGCGGCTCGCAGATCCTCGACAAGCTGTCGCCGTTCGCTGATATCGATCCAGCCGCCGATGATCCCTTGCACCTGGGCCGCGGAGTTACGGTAAGGCAGTATCCAGTGATAGATCGTCAGCTTGCGGTCACCGATGTGCAGGGGCCGATCGATGATCTGTGCGGTGCCCTGGGCCATGACGCGTCGATAATCGGCCTGGTACTCCAGCGCTTCGAAGGCGTTGCTCATGGCCCCGGGCATGATGTCCTTGCCGATCACGTCTTCGCGTCTTGCGTCGAACGTCTCCAGGTAGCTGTCGTTGCAGCTTTGCAGGACCCCGTCCCGGTCTCTTACATAAATGGGATGGGGCGTGCCGTTGAGCAGGGCGTGCATGAACTCGAGCTGGTCATTGAGGGCCAGTTCCGCCCGCTGGCGTTGGCGGATCTGCCGTTGCATATAGGCATTCCAGGCCAGTGAGAGCAGCAGCAAAAGGCCTGCCCCCGCTACGACCTGGAGAAACAGGCGGTTGTAGGTGCGCCATGTGCTTTCCGAGGCCGGGATATAGCCGCGCCAACGGTTGTCGATCACGCCCAGTTCATCGGGGTCGATGCTGGTCAGGGCTTTATCGAGGATGGCGCTCAGCTCCGTCGCGTTCCTGGCCGTGGCCAGGGAGAACATGGCGTCGCGGGTGCCGACGGTGCTGCTGATCTGCAGCTTGCCCTGCGGCGTATGGGACGCCAGGAAATAGTTGGCCATGACCAGCGCGTTCACGCTGCCGTCGACTTGCCCCTCGGCGAGCGACTGGGCGGCATGCTGCGAATCGACGGTTTCGATAATTCGCAGGTCTGGATACTGGCTGCGTAGCCATTCGATGATGGGGTTGCCTTTGGTAACGGCCAGGCTCCGCGCGCCGAACTGGTCCAGCGTCGCCGGTGTGTTGGATTGCTTGCGGGTAAGCAATACAAACGAGCTGTCCATGTAGGGACGGCTGAATTTCAGCGATTTCTGTCGTTCGCTGCCAGGCAGCAACGCGGCGATCACGTCGGCTTTGCCACCGAGGACCGCGGCGATCATTTCGTCATCGTCCTGATAACGCTGGATATCCAGGCGCAAGCCGCTGCGCAGGCGGATCAGTTCCAGCAGGTCGGCGCTGATGCCGTGGAAATCCCCGTCTGGGTCGAAAAAAGTAAAGGGCGCGAATCTTTCGTTCACCGCCACCCGGACCACCGGGTGCCGAGCCAGCCAGTCCTGTTCGCGGTCGGTCAGCTGGATTTTATGTTCGGCGAGGTACAGGTCGCTGCCTGCCCTCCAGCGCTTGGCGATTGCCGCTTGTTCGGCAATGGGAATCTGGTTGAGCGTGGTATTGACGATGTCCAACAGGCGGGTGTCGTCCTCCCGGAGCGCGAAGCCGAACCCGTGTGCCTCGTGTTTGGCAAAGCTGGCCATGCGGATGTTGTTCAAGTACCCCTTGCTGATCATGTAGTGGGTGGAGATGGCGTCGCCAAGAAAGACATCGGCCTGGCCGAAGGCAACGGCATTGATCGCGTTCTGGTAGGAGGGATACGTGTTGATGCGGGCCGTGGGGTATAGCTGTTTGACTTCCTCCAACGGCAGGTAGTGATAGACCATGCTGAGCCGCAGCCCTTTGAGGTCTTCGTTCAGCGGGCGGCTTTCATTCGTCCGGGTGACCAGCACCGGTTGATCGACAGCGTAGTGTGCCGAAAGAGCGACGCCTGAATTCTGCGCTTCGAACCCGTTGGCAGTGCCGAGCAGGTCGATTTCTCCGGCCTTGAGCGCGGCGATGGCGGCTTCCCGCGAATCGAACCGCAGTACGGTCATTGGCAGGCCGGTCGCCTTGGCGATGACTCCGGCATAATCGGCGGTCATGCCTTCGTAGTCGCGGCCACTGCTGGAAAGGTCAAAAGGCGGATAATCCGGGGCGGAGGTTCCCAGGATCAGTTCGCGACGTTCCTTGAGCCAGGCGCGCTGGGTATCGTCGAGCCTGATCTCGATATGATCCGCGGCCGCGCGACTCAGCAGCGAGTAGGCCTGAGGCACATTCGTTGTCGCCAGGAGGAGCCCTGCATGGAGTCCTGCGGCTAACAACAAAAAGTAGCGGCTTATGCATTTGAGCATTCTGTTGTTTCTCACACCAGTGCGTTGCGTTTTGCCATTTCGATAAGGTCGACGAGGGACTTCACCTTGAGTTTTTGCATGAGTCGTTTTTTATAAGTGCTGACAGTTTTATTGCTAAGGAACATGCCTTTGGCTATTTCCTTGTTGGTCCGACCTTGGGCAAAAAGTTGCAATACCATCAACTCCCGGTCGTTGACACTTTTGAACAGGTCCAACTCGAAACTGCGTGGATCATCTGGACGAACAGGGTTAAGTGCCTGGCTGGGGAAATAGTTGTAGCCGGATAATACGGCTTTGATCGCGCTGACCAGTTCACTGAGATCTTCCTGTTTACAGACATAGCCGGAAGCCCCGGATTGCATGCAGCGAATGCCAAACAGCGTTGGCGATTGCGCCGTCAGGACCAACGTCTTGAGGGGCGTGGTCATGGCGTTGAAGCGCGAAAGAATTTCCAGCCCGTCAAGTTTCGGAATGCTGATGTCGAGGATGACCAGGTCCGGCATGCATTCACGCACCATTTGCATCGCGTCGACGCCATTGTCAGTTTCTCCGACGACTTTATAGCCTTCATGCTCCAGCAGCATTCGGACAGCGAGGCGGATGACCGGATGATCGTCGACAATGAAAACGGAGTTCATGAATAAAGTCCCCTAGAGCTCTTATAAAGCGCGCACCTTAGCCCAGTTAAGGCTAACTCGTGCGGGGAGACCGGCATGCACGATCAATTTCAGAAGTTTCCTACAAAAAAAGAAGCGGGATACCACGACGTATTTAGGGGGGCAGGTAGGCAAGTGGAGCGAGGAGGGCATGTTTTACATTTTATTGAATATAAAACCGCGCTTTTAATAGTTGGGGAAAAGAAACTGTGCCGTTATTTCAGCGGCAGAAAATGACGAGCTGACAACCGGAAGGCTCCAGGCGCAGGCTGCAAAGCGAGCGCCAGGTCGCGTTTCCCTACCGATCGCCGGCTGCAATCGCCTGCTATTGGCGAGTGCGGCCGGTCATCTCCTGTGCCATGTCGCTTGCATAGCTGTCAGTCATGCCGGCGATGAAGTCGATCATCCGCAGGAAGGCGCTGTGAAGTGAACCTTGAGGATCGGGCGCGTTATTGCCCAGCAAGTCGAGAATCCGGCGATTCTTGAACGACGGCGTACGGCCACCGTGTTGTTCGAGGGCTGCGCCGCAGAAACCATTGAGCAGGATCTCCAGCGTGGTGTAGGCGCCGATTTCGTTCAGGGTCTTTCGCTTGTCCTGGAAAATTTTCTTGCGGGCCATGTCCTTGGCGTTTAATACGCAACGCTTGGCAGGGCCGTGCATGTGTTCCACCAAATCGCCTTGCAGCGTGCCAGCGAGCAACGCCTCCTGCTGCTCGACGAATGCCCGTGCGGCCGCGTTGGTCAGGTGCTCGATGGCCTTGCCTCGCAGGATCGCCAGCTTTCGCCGCCGCGAATCCAGCGGCCCGAGTTGACGGTACGTCTCTGGCAGATCATCACCCACCAGGTCCAGGAGCAGCGATTCCACCTGCGGATACTCCAGCAGGTCCATTTCGACGCCGTCCTCCAGGTCGATGAGCGCATAGCAGATGTCATCCGCGGCTTCCATCAGGTAGACCAGCGGATGCCTTGCCCAGCGCTCATCCTCGATTTGCGGGAGGCCGAGTTTATGGGCGATTTGCTCCAGCAACGGCAGTTCACTCTGGTAGCAGCCAAACTTGTGCTTCTTGTAGCCCAGGGAATCGGCGTGGCGAGCCGTCCAGGGATACTTCAGGTACGTGCCAAGGGTCGCATAGGTCAGGCGGGTGCCGCCGTCGAACTGGTGGTATTCGAGCTGCGTAAGGACGCGGAAGCCCTGGGCATTGCCTTCGAAGTTGAGAAAATCGTTGCGCTCGGCCTCGCTCATTGCGTCAAGCCAGCCCCGTCCCGCCGCCTGTTGGAACCAGTAGCGGATGGCGTCCTCGCCCGAATGGCCGAACGGTGGATTGCCGATGTCATGGGCCAGGCAGGCCGACTGCACCACCATGCCCAGATCACTGGGCTCACACCAGTCGGGCAGGGCGCCGCGGATGGTTTCCCCTACGCGCATACCCAGGGAGCGACCGACGCAACTGACTTCCAGCGAATGGGTCAGGCGCGTGTGGATATGGTCGTTGCTGGAAACCGGATGCACCTGCGTCTTGCGCCCGAGGCGGCGGAAGGCACCGGAAAAGATAATGCGATCGTGGTCTTTGTGGAATGGACTGCGGCCCAGCTCTTCCGGGCTGTGCAGCGGTTTTCCCAGGCGTTCGCGCGTCAGCAGGGTGTGCCAATCCAAAGCCGGTTGCTCCGTTTGATGAGTCGAAGTCCTAGCTTCCCGGTTCGAGCGCCGTCCTGCAAGGGCTCAGGACCCCGATCAGTTGTGCCCGAGTGTTGCTGCGTCGACGGTCGAACAGGGCTCTTCGATGGAAGAGCCCGTCGATTCGCCTCAAGGCTTGCGCGCACTCTTGGCCAGTTTGATCAGCGGAAGCACGGCGGTCGCCAGTCGGATCAGGCGCGACAAACCACCGGAGCGGCCACTGCGGGTTCGCTTGCCACCGAGAAAGCCGAGCAGGCTCACCGCGGCGACGCCCCAAAGCGAGGCGTGCTTGAGGCCGAACCCTTCGTGCCAGCTCTGGGTGAATCCGCGTACCCGTTGCAACGGGTGCAGCAATTGTCGCGTTTCCTGACGAATTTCCTGGCGATGCATCTCCATGCGCAGGCGCACCAGTGCCTTGCGCATTTCCTGCCGCGTACGGGCTTGAGGAGCATTAGGGCGACTCATGGCAACAGGCGCTCCCGGTCGTTGGCGAGTTCTTCGAGAGTGGCGTGGAAAGGCGAGGACTCATCAAAAATCGCTGCCTTGAGCCGAAGCCCGCAGAACAGCGCCGCAAGCAGGTAGAACAGGCACAGGCCGATGATGCCCGCCAACCGATAGGTATCCCACACCAGGATCAATACCAGAGCCGACAGCCCCACCAGTAACAGCAGGCCGAAAACCAATGCCAGCCCCGCGAATAACAACAGGCTGACGGTGCGAGCCTTTTGTTCCTGCAGTTCAATACCGAACAACTCGACGTGGCTGTGCAGCAATCCAAGGAATGCCGCGCCCAGGCGACGCGCTGTTGGTTTAGTGCCCGTTTCGGGCGATCCGGATTCGTCGATGCCCATGATCAGCGCCGTGTCGCCAACAATCCGATCAAAAAGCCTACGCCCGCCGCGATGCCGACCGATTGCCAGGGATTGGCCTGTACGTATTCTTCGGTAGCGATCATGGCTGCCTGGCCGCGCTCACGCACTGAATCTTCGGTCAACTTAAGGGTTTCGCGGGCGCGCAGCAGTGTTTCGTGGATCTGGCCACGCAGTTCGTCCGCCTGGTCGCCTGCCAGCGTGGCGGTGTGATCCAGCAATCGTTCGGTGTCTTTGACCAGCGTCTGAAAATCATCCATCAACGTTTCTTGAGCAGTCTTTGCCTGGGTTCTGGCCATGAGGGTGGATCTCCGTAAGTGACGTCTGAAGCGTTCGAGTATGAGCCCAACCGGAAGGTTCAGTGAAACTGACTGGTACAACTTTTGCTCCGCCCTTTGCCATGTGCTGGTGCGCCGAGGTGTGCCGGTGCGCTGAAGCTGGGCGAAAGCCCGAAAACCTTAACCCAAATAATCAAAGCCGGCGAAGCACCTCCAAGCGGGGCGTCATGTTGTCGCGTTTCATGCACCAAAGCGGTTCGGCTGCCCACCTATGGTCGGTCGTTCGGTCTCAACTTGGTGCATGACCGGCTGGGATGAACCATCACGGTGCTTTTTCAACTTCTTCAGGTCTGCCAATACCATGGAAAATCTGCAAAGTGCTGTGGACGGTCTGGTCCATAGCTCCAACACGCTGTTCATCCTGCTCGGCGCGGTCATGGTCCTGGCCATGCATGCCGGGTTCGCGTTTCTGGAAGTAGGAACGGTCCGGCAGAAGAATCAGGTGAACGCGCTGTCGAAAATCCTCAGCGATTTCGCGGTATCGACGCTGGCCTATTTCTTCATTGGTTATTGGATTTCCTACGGCGTGACTTTCCTGCAACCGGCGGCAGTTCTCAGTGCCGACCACGGCTACAGTTTGGTGAAGTTTTTCTTCTTGTTGACGTTCGCCGCCGCGATCCCGGCGATTATCTCTGGCGGGATAGCCGAGCGTGCCCGGTTCGTCCCGCAGTTATGCGCCACGGTGCTGATCGTGGCGTTCGTCTATCCGTTTTTCGAAGGTCTGGTCTGGAATGGCAATTTCGGTTTCCAGGCTTGGCTGCAAGCGCACTTTGGTGCCAGCTTCCATGACTTTGCCGGCTCCGTGGTGGTGCACGCCATGGGCGGCTGGCTGGCACTGGCCGCGGTGCTCCTGCTCGGACCGCGAAACGGGCGTTACCGGGACGGTCGTCTGGTGGCCTTCGCGCCTTCGAGCATTCCGTTCCTGGCACTGGGGTCGTGGATTCTCATCGTCGGCTGGTTCGGCTTCAACGTGATGAGCGCCCAGACCTTGCCCGGCGTGAGTGGGTTGGTGGCGGTCAACTCGTTGATGGCGATGGTCGGTGGGACCGTGACGGCGCTGGTCGTTGGGCGCAACGACCCCGGTTTCCTGCACAACGGCCCGCTGGCCGGATTGGTGGCGGTCTGCGCCGGCTCCGACCTGATGCATCCGATGGGTGCCCTGGTGACCGGCGCAATTGCTGGCGGTCTGTTCGTTTGGTGTTTTACCGCGGCCCAGGGCAAGTGGAAAATCGACGATGTGCTGGGCGTCTGGCCCCTGCATGGGCTGTGCGGCGTCTGGGGCGGTATCGCCTGCGGGATTTTCGGCCAGGACGCCTTGGGTGGCTTGGGCGGGGTAAGCCTCGCCAGCCAGTTCGTCGGCACCGCCCTCGGCGTGTTGATCGCCCTGGTCGGTGGTTTCGCGGTCTACGGTGTGATCAAGGCGGTGCTGGGCTTGCGCCTAACTCAGGAAGAAGAGTACTACGGGGCCGACTTGTCCATTCACAAAATCGGAGCGGTCAGTCAGGACTGAGCCTGTGCTACGGCTCCTTGTCCTGATTGCCGGGATAGAAGCCATGGAGCAAGCCATAGCGCTCGTGACGGACTTGATCCACATGGTGCCGCACCCGCTGCTCGGGCAGCCCGAGCATGATCAGCGCATGGGAGGCCAGCATCAGGCTCGATTCCAGCAGTTCTGGAACCACCTCGGTGGCTCCGGCTGCCTGCAACTCGGCCAGTTGGCTGTCGTCCCGGGTGCGCACGAGGATGGGCACTTGCGGGTTGACCCGCCGGGCCTCCCTCAGCACGGTCATCGCAATGTCCGTCTTGTCGACTGCAATGACCAGCAGCCTTGCGCGACCCAGTCCTACGGCGGCCAGCAGGTCGGCTCTGCGTGAGTCTCCGTAATGCACGCATCGTTCGCCGACGGACGCTTCACGAATGATGACCGGGTCATCATCCAGGGCCACGAACGCCAAGCCCTCCCGGCGCAGAAAGCGCCCGATCGATTGTCCTACCCGGCCATACCCGCAGATGATTACGTGACTCGACAAGTCGGCATTGAGAGCGCTGATCTGGTCCAGTTGCGCCTCTTCGTTGGGTTTGCGGTGCAGCCGCGCGGCCAGGCCGGGTGCGGCGCGCAGCAACAGCGGCGTCAACAGCATCGAGCAGAAGGTGGCGGCCAATAGCAGGCCGCCGATATCCCCTGGCATGAGTCGGTTCTGTTGCATCAGCGCCATCAGCGCGAAACAGAATTCACCGCCCTGGGCCAGGGCGAGGCCGCTGCGCCAGGCGGTTTCGCCGTCGCTGCCGCGCCACTTCACCAGGGCGGCCACGACGCTGCCCTTGATGAGCATCAGCGCGAGGGTCAGCCCGAGGATCAACAGGCCATCGTCGACAAACAATTGCAGGTCGATCAGCATGCCAATGCTGACGAAGAACAGCCCCAGCAAGATGTCGCGGAACGGTCGGATATCGGCCTCGATCTGGTGCCGGTAGTGGCTCTCTCCCAGCAGCATGCCGGCCAGGAACGCTCCCAGGGCGGGGGAGAGACCCAGCAGGTGCGTAAGCCATACCGTCAACAACACGATCACCAGGGCCAGCAGCACGAACAGTTCGGCGGACCGGGAGGCTGCCACCTCATGGAACAGCCGTGGCAGCAATAGTCGGCTGGCCAACAACAGGCCGCCAAACAGCACCAGGGTCTTGCCCAGAGTCAACGGCAACGCCCAATACCACGGGTGTTCGCTGCTGCCGGCAAATACCGGCACCAGGGTCAGGAGCAACACGGCGACGACGTCCTGGAACAGCAACACGCCGATGGCGTTCTGGCCGTGGCTGGTGAAGATTTCCCCCAGGCTGGTCAGTTCCTTGCTGACAATGGCGGTAGACGACAAGGCCAGCCCGGCACCAAGCAACACGGCCGCCGTCATCGGCACACCACTGCTTGCCAGCAGCACGCCCAATAGCAACCCAGAAGCCAGGACCTGGAGGCTGCCAAGTCCAAACACCACCCGACGCAGCTCGAGCATTTTCGATAACGAGAATTCCAGCCCCAAGGAAAACAACAGGAAAACCACCCCAAGCTCAGCCAGGTCCGGCAGCTCTTCGCTGTCGTTGACCCAGTCCAGCGCAGTGGGCCCGATGGCCAGGCCCACGCACAGGTAACCGAGTACCGGCGGCAGGCGCAGTCGCCTGAACAGGGCGATGACCACCAGGGACGAGGCAAGGATGATCAGCAGGTTGGCGTACAAGAGACACTCCGTTTCAGGGCTTGCTGGATCCAGCGTAGAACAGCAAAAAACTTGAGCATCACTGGAAAGTCATTTCAGCACAGTGATTTGCATCAGCGTTTTACCGACAATAATCTGCGGCATTTTAGCCGGCTCGACGGTTGCGTGAGGTGGGCCTAGAATGGCGAACTGTCTTTTTGGGTCTACCTGCCATGCTTCCTGAATGCCAGCTGTTCGGCACCCTGGGTTGCCATCTGTGTGAAGTCGCCGAGAGCGTGCTGATGCCTTTCGTCGAATATGGATTATTGGTGGAGTTGGTGGATATCGCCGAAAGCGAGGCCTTATCCGAAGCCTACGGGCTGCGCATTCCAGTGCTGCGCAGGGTTGATACAGGCGCCGAACTGGACTGGCCCTTCGACGATCCAGACCGGGTTGCTGCATTTTTACGTTGAACCTTCCATCGGCTGGGTCCCTACGTCGCGATTGGCGAAAAGACGTTCTTCGGTTACTGTATGCCCATACAGTTATCTGGAGTGGGTCCCTTGGTCAATGTCGAACAACTGAAAAACAGCGTGAACCGGATGTCCGTGGACGTTGTGCGCGAGGCGGTCCTGGAATTGCGTCTGGACGGGCTGGTGACCGAAGGCAAGACGCCCTTCAATAAACTTCACTTCAACACATGTTTTGCCGAGATCGAGGCGCTGTTCCAGCGCGCCGGCTACCACAAGCAGCTGGATGTGGTGGGTTATCAGGGGCTGTTGTATGCGCTGTACGATCCGGGGCGCTGGGAGGCGGTCGAGGTGCTGCGCTGGCTTAAGGAATTCACCGAGGCCGCGACGAGGCCGGCGCCAATCCTTGCATGAGGCAATCATTGCTGGGCTGGCTCGTGTGACTGTCGGATAATACCCAGTCCGCAACAGGCTGAAGAATTTTTTAATGTCCGGTCCATCGTTTTCCGCAGCTCAGCATCAGGCCAGCACGCTTTACCTGCCGCCCGGCCCCTGGCAGACGGTATTGGATTGCCTGTGCGACCGCTTCAGGGCGATCAGCCGCGAGCAGTGGCTCGATCGCATCGCTCGAGGCCGGGTGCTGGACGCCGAGGGCAAGGCAATCCGCGCCGACCTGCCATACCGGGAAGGCTTGCGCGTCCATTACTTTCGGGAAGTACCGGACGAAAAGCCGATCCCGGTGATGGAGTCGATTCTGTATGTCGATGAACATCTGGTCGTGGCGGACAAACCACATTTCCTGCCGGTCACCCCAGCGGGCGAGTACGTTGAGCAGACCTTGTTGCGACGGCTGATTCATCGCCTGGACAATCCCCAACTGGTGCCTTTGCACCGCATCGATCGGCACACCGCCGGGCTGGTGTTGTTTTCAGCCAATCCGGACACCCGCTCGCGTTATCAAGCCTTGTTTCCAACGCGACGGATTGAAAAATTCTACCAAGCCATCGCTCCCGCATTGCCCGGATTGACGTTTCCCCGCGTACACAAAAGCCGGATGGTCGATGGTGAACCCTTTTTTCGCATGCAGGAGGGGGCGGGCGAGCCCAACACCGAAACGGCCATGGAAGTGCTTGAAAAAAGCGGGGACCTATGGCGCTACGGCCTGTATCCGGTCACCGGGAAAAAACACCAGCTACGGGTCCATATGAACGCCTTGGGCGCGCCTATCTGTAACGATCCGTTCTATCCGGACGTGGTGCGAGACGCGGTGGATGATTTTGCCAATCCGCTCAAGCTGCTGGCTCGAGGTGTTCGTTTCATCGATCCGCTTACGGGGCAGGAACGGGACTTTGAAAGTCGGATTTCGTTGGGGTGGTAGCGAGCCGACGGTTCGAGCAGGCAACAAAAAAGCCCGCAATAACCATTGCGGGCTTTTCTTTATCTGGCTTTGACGCTGAGGATCACAGGTCTTTAACGGTACGAACCTGATCCTTGTTCACGCGAGTCTGCTTGCCGTCCAATTGTTCGAATTCGTAGAAGCCGCTGTCTTCATCATAATGTGGCGTGTCGACGGCCTGGATTTCGCGACCGTCATTCAAGGTAATCACTGTTGGCGATGCGCACCCGGCGAGAGTGGCGAGGCCCAGCGCGAGCATGAAAGTAGCGAGGGTCCGTTGAGTCATGGTGTTTCTCCGAAAGGATTTCTTCAAGTTACTGACCTTCAGACGTATACATCGCGAGCAAGTTCCTGGCTAGTGTCAATCTGACACGCCTTTGTGCTGGGCAAGGAGTTCCGGCGTATTGAGATTGGCCAGCCGGGGATCGTCGGCCGGGCATTGCAATGGGACCGCGTGCAACGTGCGCATGATCCGGCCGGGGCTGCGTTCGCCTTCTTTCCATGCCTGTTCGAAGTCATTGGCCAAGGCTCGCGGGATGACGCACAACAGCGGCTCCCAATGTTCGCCATGACGAACCATCAATGGCTTGTCCGGGTGTCGGCTTGCCGTTTCCCGCATGCCTTCGAGCAGGCTGGTGTCGATTCGCGGCACGTCGCATGGCAACACCAACAGATACGGATGGCGTGCCGCCCTCAGGCCCGCCCGTATGCCTGCCAGCGGGCCGGGGAAATCACCCTCGTCATCATGCACCAACTGATCGGCGTACGCGGCGTAACGCTCCCGGTTGCGGTTGCAGGAAATGATCAAGTCATCGCTCATGGCCCGGGTCTGCCGATGCAGATGAGCAATCAATGGGCTGCCTTGCCACTCCAGCAGCCCTTTATCCTGTCCACCCATCCGTTGCCCGCGTCCGCCCGCCAGGAGCAGGATGGAGCAGGGCGGCAGGGGATTGTTCAAGGTCATGAGGTGTCTCCACACGGGCGAAAAAATCGGGCGCTGTGATATAACACCAGGCTGTTTCCCCTACAACTGGACGAGCCTATGAAACCCAAGGCTGATGTACCTTTCGTACCGCTCAATATCGCGGTGCTGACTGTCAGCGATACCCGTACCCTGGAAACCGACACGTCGGGCCAGGTCTTCGTCGACCGGCTCTCGGAAGCCGGGCACAATCTCGCGGCCCGGGTGCTGCTCAAAGATGATCTGTACAAGATCCGCGCGCAAGTCGCCGCCTGGATTGCCGACGAGGTGGTGCAGGTGGTGCTGATCACCGGGGGGACCGGCTTTACCGGCCGTGACAGTACTCCAGAAGCCGTTGTGTGTCTGTTGGACAAGCAGGTCGACGGTTTCGGTGAGTTGTTCCGGCAGATATCCGTGGCGGACATTGGCACCTCCACCGTTCAATCCCGGGCACTGGCCGGGCTGGCCAACGGGACGCTGGTGTGCTGCTTGCCGGGCTCCACCAATGCGGTGCGCACCGGATGGGACGGCATACTGGCCGAGCAACTGGATGCGCGGCACCGGCCGTGTAACTTCGTAGCCCATTTGAAACAGGCGGCCCCTTGTGAATCCCGTGGGTAAACCGGGCAAGACCGGTGCCTTGATGGCCGTCGAAGTCGCGCTGGAGCGCTTGCTCCAGAGCGCGGCGGCTTCGCCAATCGTCGAGCGTGAGCGGGTTTCACTGGCGCAAGCGCAGGGGCGGATCCTCGCCGAAGATCTGGTGGCGACGCTCGACCTGCCGCCTTGGCCCAACAGTGCCATGGACGGCTACGCGTTACGCCTGGCCGATTGGCGCGGCGAGCCACTGGTGGTCAGCCAGCGGATTTTCGCCGGGCAGGCTCCGGAGCCCCTGGTCGCGGGAACCTGCGCGCGGATCTTCACTGGTGCGCCGATTCCGGTCGGCGCCGATTGCGTCGAGATGCAGGAAAACGTCGAGCTTGAGGATGACCAGCGGGTGCGGTTCATCCAGCCCCTGGCGATCGGGCAGAATATCCGCCCTCAAGGGCAGGAAACGACCGTTGGCGAACGGGTGCTTTGTGCCGGCACCCGCCTGGGCCCGATTGAGCTTGGGCTGGCGGCCTCCCTGGGATGTGCATCGTTGGAAGTCGTGCGCAGGGTGCGCGTTGCGGTCCTGTCCACGGGCGATGAATTGGTGGAGCCTGGCCAGCCCCTTGGGCCGGGCCAGATCTACAACAGCAATCGCGTGTTGCTCTGTGGTTGGCTGCAACGCCTGGGGTGCGAGGTTATCGATGCAGGTATCCTGCCCGATGACCTGCCCACTACCCGCAAATGCCTGGCCCAACTGTCGGATGTCGACCTGATCCTGTCGACTGGCGGTGTATCGGTGGGGGAGGCTGACTTCCTGGGCATCGCCCTTCGTGAGGAAGGCGAGCTGACGCTGTGGAAACTTGCCATCAAGCCGGGAAAACCCCTGACATTTGGGCATTTTCGCGACGTGCCGGTCATAGGCCTGCCCGGGAACCCTGCTTCGACGCTGGTGACCTTCGCGTTGTTGGCTCGGCCTTATCTGTTGCGACGCCAGGGCGTTCAGTCAGTGGCCCCCCTCAAGTTCAAGGTGCCGGCCGGTTTCGCCTGGCCGAAGGCTGGCAGCCGGCGCGAATACTTGCGAGGCCGCATCGAAAATGGTCGAGCAATCATCTATCGCAACCAGAGTTCGGGAGTCCTGCGCAGCGCAGCTTGGGCCGACGGACTGGTCGAGGTCCTCGAAGAGCGGACGTTGGTCGAAGGCGATGAAGTGGGCTTCATTCCTTTGAGCGAGGTGCTGGGTTAGTCCTGCATCGCATTCATTGGTGACGGCCTGAGCTGGGCTCGGGCCGTTGCGGTTTTGCCTTCATCGCGACAGTAGCATCACCAGTTGATCGAAACGGCTGTTCGCGACCCACCCCAGCAGGCCGACCACCACCGCCGCCGCGCCTGCCAGATAGGCAAGTCGGTGGCGAACCGCCTTGACGTCGGTACGAATTTCATCCATGTCCCTGCGGATGTACTTGAGGTGGGTTTCCAGTTCAACGACGCGCGGTTCCAAATCAATTCCTCCAGCGGGATTACTGCAACTTTTGCCTTCGTTTTTGGCGTCGGCCCGCTCGCTCCCGAAGGATACGAAGTGGCGGGGCGACACCTTGCATTCATGGCTGCGCATAGGACGTTCCTTCCCTGTGGCCATGATTAATCGAGCGATTCAGCGGGCCTCTACGGGCCGTGACATATCCATCCATGGGTGACACATCCTTGTCTAAATGATCGTTTGCCGGTTAAACGCAACAGAATGCCAAGGTGTCTCAATATGCCCAGGGGGTCAATTGAGCTGATTCGCCACGTCTTGTAAGAAAATTCTTTGAATAAGAAAAAGCCATGGGAAGGCTGTCCCCACCTTCGTGGCATCGGCCCGAACGCCATGCTTTTTCATATAAATTGAAGGAGGCTGGGCTTTTTCCAGTGAATGAGCGGTCCCATTTCCTGAACCTTCTTTCCAATGACGGAGACAACAATGAGCAAAGGCAAGGCGCTATTGATCCTGCATGGCAAGCAAGCGCTCAACGAAGAGGTTCGCGCCGCAGTGATGCTCAAGCGCAAACAGGGTTGGGACCTCGCGGTCCGGTTGACTTGGGAAGCTGGTGATGCCCGGCGATGTGTGGAGGAAGCACTGGCGGCCGGTTATACCCAGTTGATTGCCGGTGGCGGCGACGGGACCTTGCGCGATATTGCCGAGGCCATTGCCCAGCACTCTGGCGATGCCAGCCTGGTATTGCTGCCGCTGGGCACGGCCAACGATTTTTCCCGGGCCGCCGGTGTCCCGCTGGAGCCGGAGCGGGCCCTGGACTTGCTGGAGGTTGAGCCTCGGGCGGTCGATCTGGGTGAGGTCGGCGGGCGGATTTTCCTTAACATGGCCACGGGCGGCTTCGGTAGCCAGGTAACAGCGAACACCTCGGAAGACTTGAAGAAAATTCTCGGCGGGGCCGCCTATCTGTTCACCGGCCTTTCAAGGTTCGGTGAGCTGAGTGCAGCCTATGGCGAACTGCAAGGGCCTGGTTTCCAATGGCGCGGCGATCTGCTGGCGCTGGGGATAGGCAATGGCCGGCAGGCCGGCGGGGGGCACATGTTGTGTCCGGAGGCGTTGGCCGATGACGGGCTGCTTGATATCAGTATCCTGCCGGCGCCGCAGGAGGTGGTGAGCACGCTGAAGGACCTGCTGGCCGGTGGCCTGGGTATCGACAACATGTTCGTGCGGGCACGCTTGCCCTGGGTGGAAATCAAGGTAGCCCAGGGACTGGATATCAATCTGGATGGCGAACCACTACAGGTCGATAATCTGCGTTTTACCTTGCGTCCCAAGGCACTGCGGGTGCATCTGCCGGTGGACTCGCCGCTATTGGGATCCCCCGGATTGCTCAATCGTCCAGGCTGATGATCTGCTCGCGCACCGCAAACAGCACCAGGCCCGCCACGTCATGGATTTGCAGGCGTTTCATGATCTGGGCGCGGTGGGTTTCCACGGTCTTGATGCTCAGGCTCAAGCCGTTGGCGATTTCCCGGGTGGACTTGCCACGCACGATCAACCGCAGGATCTCCAGCTGACGCGCCGTCAGGTTATGGGTCGGGGCAGGATGGGGCGGCTGTTTCTGCACCCGGGTCAGTGCCTGGTTGATCACGGTATGGGCGATGGCCGGGCTCAGGTAGCGTTCGTTGTTGCGCAGCGCTTCCAGGGCGTGCTCCAGCTCGGTGGGAGTGGCGTCCTTGAGCAGATAGCCATGGGCTCCGGACTCCAGCGCCTGCATGATCACCTCTGGGTCTGTGTGCATTGACAGGATCAACACCTTGCTCTGGGGGCGGACCTGCTTGAGCTGTTGCAAGGCTTGCAGGCCGCTGGTGTCTTTCATGGAAATATCCAGCAGCACGATATCGGGGTTCAGTCGTTCTACCAGCTCCAACAGTTGGGCGCCGTCATTGGCTTCGCCGACCACGGCGTAGCCAGGCAGGTCGAGGACCAGGGCGCGCACACCGGCCCTGATCAGCGAATGGTCATCTACCAGAAGCAAATTACAAGTCAATGGAGAACCTTATTCTTGCTGGCCCGTTCCAGGGTGCGAGGCGCCCAGGGAAAGCGAGCTTCGATATGCGTGCCTTTGCCGGCCTCGCTGGTTACCTTCAGGGCGCCGCCCAGTTGTTCGACCCGTTCCGACATGCCGGCCATGCCGCGTTGCCCTTCGCGGGCGGGATGGATGGCGGGGACAAAGCCCCGGCCGTCGTCGCTGATGAGCAGCGTCAGCCCTTCGGGCAGTCGTTGCAGGCGTACCAGCAGGTTTTTTGCCTGGGCGTGGCGCAGGATGTTGGTGACCGCTTCCTGTGTGATCCGAAAAGCCGCCACTGTCATTTCTTCCGGGATACCCGTCATGCGTTGCTGGCAATCCAGGCTCCAGTTTACGGGGGTATTAGCCAGGGTCTTGAGCAGATGCGCGCGCAGGCTGGCTTCGAGTCCCAGGCTGGTCAGTTGCCTTGGATTGAGGATCGCCGACACGTCGCGCACCTTGTTCAACGTTTCTTCCAGCGTCTCGCTGAGCACGGAGCATTGGCCTTGCAGCTCTTGCGGCATGCGACGCTTGAGCCATTCGCTCTGCAGTTTTGCCGCTGTCAGCAATTGGCCAATGTCGTCGTGCAGTTCGCGACTGAGGCGATGGCGCTCGTTTTCCTGGACCTCAAGCAGCCGGTCAGCGAGTTCCTGCGGCTGGAATTTGATGGATTTTCGTGACAACCGATACTGGATCCAGACACAGGCAAGGGCTGCGACATTCAGTACCAGCAAGCTCAACGGCACCGTGAGGGCCGACAGGTAAGCCAACAGACAACCGAGGGTCGAGCAGATGCACAGCAACAGCGTGAACCGGCGGGCGTTTTCTCGGGAAGGTGGCCAGGAAATGAATGACTTGAAGCTGGCGTACATAGCGGATGGAGCCAATGGGTGTTCGCTGCGGGCAAGCCGGTCAGCGCATCTGACGGGCCGGGTCGGGTAAACGTTTCAGGTCGGGGATTGCTTCAGTTGGCGGCGGCTGGTTGAAGCGAGCGACGCGAGACATAGTACCACTTCAAATATCGTTGGTCGCGCTCGGCTTGGCGGCCCGAAAGCTCCGTGCGCCGGGCACATGGCACCAGGCAGCGACAGGCAGCTTCATGCTTGTTTCTGGGCGTAGGGCACCAATGCCAGCGGGCGCGGTGGTTGTAACGCCTGACAAGGGCTCTGACCCACCTGGAAGGCGAAGGCTTCGATCAGCGACGTCTGTTCGCTGTTGTCCAGGCCCAGTTTTCCGGTGGTGTGGTCGACCAGCTCCAGCTGCCAGGCCATGAGCGTGAAACAATCCTTGAGCGCGACCAGGGCCTGCTCATGCAGTTCCATGTCCTGCGCATGGCTGAGCAAGCCGTGGATATGCAGCGAAAACTCCGAAACGGCCTCCAGCGCCAGCGCATCGGCCTTGTTTGCCAGCTTCAGCAGCGTGCTGAGCATGCAATCAATGGCGTCTTTATCGTTGCTGATCAATTGCAGGTGGCTCAGGCATTCCTCTGACTTGGCCAAGAGGGTCTCGGCTTCGACCAGGAACTCAGGAAGGCGCTGGCTCCAATTCTTGCGATCGTTCGGCATGCTTATCTCCACAACATCATGTCAGGCGAAAAGTAAATCGCGCGTGGCGAACGGTTGGATCTCATGGCCGACAACGAACCAATACGCCCGGCGCGCCCATGCGATCCGGCAAAGGGCTGCTGTTCGCAAACGATTGCACGGGCGGGATCGGCCGAAAGGCTTGAGGTTCGGTGTCCTGCGATGGCGCACAAAAGCCTGACTCCGTTCAGCAATGAGAATGGCGTCACATTAATGGCTATTGGATAGCGCGAATATCAGGTTGGACCTGATTGTGCCTAGGGGAATCCCTTAGGCAGGGGAACTTCGTGCGCAAACCGGAGTCGCGCAGCGAAAAAATAACGGATGAAAACGGAACGCCAGTAAAACATGATGTTAATGTGACATCAATCCCCGAGGGGAGTATTTTGTGTCGGGGTCAAGATCCGGCCCCGGCAGCCGATAAGCCTTTACAAGATTCATCCGAACAAGCCCAGGAGTCATCGATGGCCGGCATTCTCGACACAGTAGATCAGCGAACCCAACTGGTGGGTGAGAATCGCCTGGAAATTCTCATGTTTCGCCTGGCAGGGCGGCAATTGTTTGCCATTAACGTGTTCAAGGTCCAGGAAGTGTTGCAACTGCCGAAGCTGACCTTGATGCCCCAGCGCCATCCTTTCGTCTGCGGCGTGGTCAACCTGCGGGGCCAGACGTTGCCAGTCATTGATCTGTCCCAGGCCATCGGCATGCGTCCGCTCGTGCCCGGGCCGAACAGCACCATCATCGTCACCGAGTACAACCGCTCGGTCCAGGCGTTCCTGGTGGGGGGCGTGGACCGCATCGTCAACATGAACTGGGAAGCCATCCTGCCACCGCCGACCAGCGCCGGCCGCGAGCATTACCTGACGGCCATCAGCAAGGTGGACGATCAGTTGGTGGAAATCATCGACGTGGAGAAGGTCCTGGCGGAGATCGTCCCCTACAACGCCAAGGTTTCCCGAGACAAACTCGAAGACCCGGTGCTGGAGCGCGCCCGTGGTCGCGAAGTCTTGCTGGTGGACGATTCCAACGTAGCGCTCTCCCAGTTGCGCGATACCTTGGGCCAGTTGGGCGTGAAGATGCACATCGCCAGCGACGGCTTGAAGGCGTTGAACATGCTCAAGGCCTGGGCTGATTCCGGCGAGGTGATGACTGACAAGTTGCTGATGATCTTCACCGACGCGGAAATGCCAGAGATGGACGGCTATCGCCTGACCACCGAAATCCGTAACGACCCGCGGCTGCGTGGGCTCTATGTGGTGCTGCACACCTCGCTGTCCGGTAGCTTCAACGACTCGATGGTCAAGAAGGTCGGCTGTGACAATTTCCTCTCCAAATTCCAGCCGGACAAGCTCGTTGATGTAGTACGCCAACGGTTGATGCTCGACTGAAGCCAATCCGGGTTTGTTTCATCGACCGGCTCGTATAAGGTTGCGTTTTTTCGCCACCAGGAACGTCGATCATGTTGCGGCTGAGTGCGCTTTACCGTTATCCGTTGAAGTCCGGCAAGGGGCAGCAGGTCCAAGGGATTGGCCTGGACAAGCTCGGGCTCGACGGTGATCGTCGCTGGATGCTGGTAGATGAGGCCAGCGGACGGTTCCTGACCCAGCGAGCCGTGGCGAAAATGAGCCAGCTTTCGGCGCTGTGGAACGAGGCGGGTGGCCTGACGCTCAGTGCGCCGGGCCATGGCGTCATCGAAGTGCCGTTGCCGCCTGCCCACGAAGAACAGCGGCGCGGCGTGATCATCTGGCGCGACACGTTGCGCGTGCCGGATGCGGGCGACGAGGCGGCTGCCTGGGTCAGCGCGTTCATCGGCAATCCTACCCGGCTCGTGCATGTGCCAGTGGAGTTGGCCCGCACCACAGCCGCCGGGTATGGCAAGGACGATGACAAGGTGGCCTTCGCCGACGGTTTTCCCTTGCTGTTGATCGGCCAGGCCTCATTGCAGGACCTGTCTGGCAGGGTAGGTCGCCCGCTGGAAATGCTGCGTTTCCGTCCGAACCTGGTGGTCGAGGGCAGCGAGGCGTTCGCCGAAGATGGTTGGAAGCGTATCCGTATCGGCGATATTGAGTTGCGCGTGGTCAAGCCGTGCTCGCGCTGCATCATGACCACGATCGATCCGCAGACCGGTGAGCGCGATCCGCAGCGCGATCCGCAGCGCGAGCCTTTCGCGACGTTGCTGCAGTACCGTTCGACCCCGGACGGTGCGATGTTCGGGCAGAACCTGGTCAATGACGGTAATGGCAGCCTGGAAGTGGGCATGCCGGTCGAAGTGCTGGAATAAAAAATGCCCGTGTCGTTGGACACGGGCATTTCATTTACCACGCAATCGCTTTTGCCGTGGGGCAAGCGCCCTTGCTACGGTCCGACTCAGCCGCGATATTCGCACAGGTAAGCCGTGTCGACGGCGACCTTGAGCTGGAACTTGCTGTTGGCCGGGACGTTGAACTGGCTGCCGGCCGCGAAGGTTTCCCAGTCGGTGCTGTCAGGCAGTTTCACGGTCAGGGCGCCGGAAACGACGTGCATGATTTCCCGCTGGGCGGTGCCGAATTCGTATTCGCCCGGTGCCATGACGCCGATGGTCGCGGGGCCTTCGGCAGTGCCGAACGCGATCGACTTGACGGTGCCGTCGAAGTACTCGTTGACTTTGAACATGGGCGATTCCTCGAGAAAGGGCTGAAAAAGGCCGGCCAGTATGCACAAGGCCACACGGGCCGTCATCTGCTACGCCGGGTCAGCCCGTCAGCACCAGAGGCAATAGTCGCGCTGTATTGCGGGCGTCCTCGAGCGCGCGGTGCTGTTGTCCGCAAAATTGCAGCCCGGCCAGTTGCAGCGCGCTATTGAGCCCCAACGGTCGTTCCAACCGGCGGGCCTTGGCGAAACGTTGCTTGAGGTTCATGTGCGGCACTTGGCCGAGGAGGCTGTGCAATCGCTGTTGCTGCCATTCCTGAAGCAGCTGCTTGCGATCGTAGTCGCCCCAACTGACCCAGCCTTCCAGGTTGGGGTGGTAGGGCGCCAGCCAATGTTCGAACGCCGGCCAGACCTCGGTCAGAGGCCCGGCACTGTCGATGTTGGCCTGGCTGATGTGGGTCAGCGAGCGACAGAAAGGGGTGAGCAGCGGTCGCCTCAGCGGCCGTACGAACCGCTGGAAATGATCGATTTCCCGGCCGTCTCGATTCACCAGGGTCGCGCCGATTTCGATAATTTCCATTTCGGTTACCGGCCAGCCACCTTCATCGGTGGTGGCCTCCAGATCAATCACCAGCCAGTGAGGCATTGCAGAGTTCCCGGTATCGACGTGCTGATGGGTTTGAGCGTAGTCAAACCCGGCGCTTGCGCCTAGCCCTATCGTGAGGCGCCGACACGAAGGACCGAGCGCAGGTTCTTGCGCCCGAGCGCTTGCTTGGTTGCCCCGGCCAGCTTAAATTGCCGTGTCACTGCGATTCTGAGAGTGGCCGCGCATTGATCGTTCGACTGAGGAGCAAAGTAGGTGAACGAGCAAAAAGCCTTGGACGTGATGCGTGAGCTGGTCGACGCCGGGCAACTGACCGATCCGGACAGCGCTCGCGGCAAACTGCTCCAGACCGCCGCCCATTTGTTCCGCAACAAAGGCTTCGAGCGCACCACGGTGCGGGATCTGGCCAGTGCCGTGGGCATTCAGTCGGGCAGTATTTTTCATCACTTCAAAAGCAAGGACGAAATCCTGTGGGCGGTGATGGAAGAGACCGTCCGCTACAACACCGCGATGATGCGGGCAGCCCTGGCAGAGGGCGGCAGCATTCGCGAGCGGGTGCTGGCGTTGATCCGCTGTGAATTGCAATCGATCACGGGGGAAAACGGCGAGGCGATGGCGGTGCTGGTCTACGAATGGCGCTCTTTGTCCGAGGAAGGGCAGCGGCAAGTGCTGGCCTTGCGTGATATCTACGAACGTGTGTGGCTTGAAGTCCTGGGAGAGGCCAAGGAGGCCGGGTATATTCGCGGGGACGTATTCGTTACCCGACGTTTCCTGACAGGTGCATTGTCCTGGACCTCCACCTGGTTTCGCGCCGGAGGTAGCCTGAGCCTTGATCAATTGGCTGACCAGGCGCTGATTCTGGTATTGCAAGAAAACGATAAACCAGCGGCTGGCCAAGCGCCTGAAACCGCCTAGCGTGAACATATTGAACGGACTTCTGGGGGAGTGGTTATCTTGACGTTTTCGCCGATGGGGGTGACCTCGCGCGTTCTGGCTGCTCTGGCCTTGCTATGGATGTTGCCCGTCGAGGCGGCGCAGCTGGTCCGGATCGGTGCGGCACATTTTCCGCCCTATACCGTTCGACCCGAAAAAGGTGCGGACACCGGCCTGCTACCGGAACTGGTCGAGGCGTTGAATCGCGCCCAGGCCGATTACCAGTTTGTGCTCGTCCCTACCTCGATCCCGCGGCGCTTCAATGATTTCAAGCAAGGCCGGATCGACATGGCCATCTTCGAAAACCCTGACTGGGGTTGGCAGGATGTGCCGCATACCACGGTGGACATGGGCCTGGAGGATGCGGAGATCTTCGTGACCCAGCGTTTGCCTGACCGCCAGCAGAGCTATTTCGCGGACCTGCGGGCCAAGCGGCTGGCTCTGTTCAGCGGTTATCACTACGCTTTTGCCGAGTTCAATGCCGATCCCAAGTTCCTGATCGGCCAGTTCAACGCCACGCTGACGTATTCCCATGACAGCAATCTGCAAATGGTCTTGCGTGGGCGCGCGGACGTTGCGCTGGTGACCCGTTCGTACCTCAGCGACTATCTGCTGCGCAATCCTCAAGTCGCTCCGCAACTGCTCGTGTCCGAGCGTATCGACCAGATTTATCACCATTTCGCGCTGCTGCGACCCCAGGCGCCGATCTCCGGGGAGGCGTTTGGGCAATTGCTGGGCAAGTTGAGAGACAGCGGGCAGCTGTTGGAGATTTTCAAGCCCTACCAGATCGAGCTCGTGTCGACCCCTCGCCACTGAGGCGACACTAAATTTCCCCTTCCGGCTCACGTCACACGTTGACTACCGACGAATACGTGAGCCTTCAATGCCAGACCTCAATCCTGCAGCGACGCTGCCCTTGCCCGGCGGTCGCTGCCTGGGCGCCGATGAAACCGAACGTCACCTGAGCCTGATGCTCGAAGGCGCGCCGCTGATCCGGCTGCGCCTGGAACGAGGCGCGCCCTTGCACGTGCATTTGCAGGAAACCAACGGGCGCCCGGTGGGGCCGGCGCTTTGGGCGGCCTGCTATTGGCTGTTTACCCGGGATCCGGGCTGCCAGTGCCTGGTCTGGCATCTTGCCGAGCGTCCTGGTGAAGCGTTGCTCAGCGGCCTGCTGGTGGGCACCGCGCAACCCAACGAATACGCATGCGAACGTACGCTGTTCTGGCAACTGCCGCAGCCCTGGCTGGGGGAGTCGTTCAGTGGCAGTTATCCGCAACAGATGATCATCACCGATGGCAAGCGTCATCCTCGCCGGCCCATCAAGCCTCGGGGCGAGGTGTATCGGCGTTTCGACGCGCGTCTGGGTGCCTGGGTGTCCTTGCGAACCCTTGAAATCGAGCAGGACCTGACGCGTTTCAATCGTTGGCAGAACAGCCCTCGGGTCGCCAGCTTCTGGCAGGAGGAGGGTAGCCTGGAGCAGCACCGGGAGTACCTGGGCAACTTGCAGCACGACCCTCGGGTCTTGACGCTGATCGGCTGTTTCAGCGACGAGCCATTCGCCTATTTCGAGGCCTACTGGGCCAAGGAGGATCGAATCGCGCCGTTCTACCAGGCCAACGATTATGACCGTGGCATTCACATGTTGGTGGGCGAGGAACAACACCGTGGCCCGCATAAGGTCGCCAGCTGGCTGTCGGCATTGGTGCACTATCTGTTTCTGGACGATCCGCGCACCCAGCGCGTGGTGGCCGAGCCCCGGGCCGACAACGCCCGCATGATCGGGCATCTGCACAACCAGTGTTTCCACTGCGAAAAGGAATTCGACTTTCCGCACAAGCGAGCGGCGCTGATGATCCTGGGGCGCGAGCGGTTTTTTGACCGGTGTTCGTTGATGTAAATCTCACCGCAATTCTCAAGGCCCCATCGCGAGCAAGCTCGCTCCCACATGCACTGCGACGACGCTTGCGTGGGAGTGAGCTTGCTCGGTCAGCCCCGCGGAATCACCGCCGAGCGAAGGTATCTCCACGCACCCCGGACACCTTGCGGCAATGTACCAGGGCATCGCGGATCATGAAGTTCACCAACGTCGGCGAGACCCCCAGCTCCTTGGCGATGTCTTTCTGCGGCACGCCGTGCAGGCGATACATCTCGAAGGCATAGCGGGTGCGGCTCGGCAACTCGGTCAGGGCCTCGGCAATGTGCTCGAGCGTGGAGAAGTTGATGTGAGACGTTTCCGGCGAAGCACCCAGGATCACCACGTTCAGCCCTTCCTCTTCCGGCCCCGAGTATTTCTGTTCCAGCGCTTGCTTGCGGTAATGATCGATGGCCAGGTTGCGCACGATCTGGAACAGATAACTGAGCTGGGCCTTGAAGGACGAGGTGATCTGGGGCGCCGACTGCAACCGGAAAAACGCATCCTGGACCACATCTTCGGCCCGGGAACGGCAGCCCGTGATACGCGCTGCGATCTTGACCAGGATGGTTCGGTTATCGACGAATGCCTGGAGTAGCGGTGAGTCGCACCTGCTTGTGGATACTTGTTCCGTCATGGAATTCACCTTGCTGCAAATAGTTAGCAGGACGACCGGTCCGGCGGACATGTCCTACACATCGACGGCCAAATTAGGCGTAATGATAATTATTGTCAATTGAGAAGAAGAATTATTGATGAAAGGAAGTCCAGCCCGATAGCTGCGACCCGTTGTCGCGGCGCGTGATGGCCTGCAGTTCTGCCACCCGCGTGAGGACAAGGTTGCCGACTAATTATTTGCCGGTGTTATCCGTCCCCATGGGTGACCACTTGCAAGCCGAATTTCAGGCAGGAACCCCCCATGACCGACGCGTTCGAACTTCCCCGCACCCTGGCTCACGCACTCCAGCGCCGCGCCGCGTTGACCCCGGATCAGGTGGCCTTGCGCTTCCTGGCCGATACCCCGGAGCAGGGCGTGGTGTTGAGTTATCGCGACCTGGATCAACGCGCCCGGACCATCGCCGCCGCCTTGCAGGCCGAGGCCCGATTCGCTGATCGAGCGGTGCTGTTGTTCCCCAGCGGCCCGGATTATGTCGCGGCATTCTTCGGTTGCCTGTATGCCGGCGTGATCGCCGTACCGGCCTATCCGCCGGAATCCTCCCGTCGGCATCATCAGGAGCGCTTGCTGTCGATCATCGCCGATGCCGAGCCGCGGCTGTTGCTGACCACCGCTGACCTGCGCGACACCTTGCAAGCCATCGAATCGGCACCGCCGGTGCTGTGCGTCGATACGCTCGATCCGACCCGCGCCGAGCAATGGCAAGCGCCGCAGCTGCAACGCGATGACATCGCTTTCCTGCAATACACCTCCGGTTCCACCGCCTTGCCAAAGGGCGTGCAGGTCAGCCACGGCAACCTGGTCGCCAATGAACTGTTGATCCGCCGTGGCTTCGGCATCGATGTGAACCCCGACGATGTCATCGTCAGCTGGCTGCCGCTTTACCACGACATGGGCCTGATTGGCGGCTTGCTACAGCCGATCTTCAGCGGCGTGCCTTGCGTGCTGATGTCGCCGGCCTATTTCCTCGCCCGGCCGTTGCGTTGGCTCGAAGCGATCAGCGAGTACGGCGGCACCATCAGCGGCGGCCCGGACTTCGCCTATCGATTGTGCAGCGAACGGGTCAGTGAGTCCGCCCTGAGCCGCCTCGACCTGAGTGGCTGGCGCGTGGCCTATTCCGGCTCCGAGCCGATCCGCCTCGATAGCCTGGAGCGCTTTGCCGGGAAATTTGCCGCGTGCGGCTTCACGGCCGACCGTTTCATGGCCTCCTACGGGCTCGCCGAGGCGACGTTGTTCGTGGCCGGCACGCCACGTGGCCGAGGCATCCCATCGATGCGCATGGACGATGCAGCCTTGACGCAAAACCGTGCCGAGCCGGGGCAGGGCTGCGCGGTGATGAGTTGTGGCGTGAGCCAGCCGGATCATGCGGTGCTGATCGTCGAACCCAACACCCTGCAACCGCTGGCCGACAGCCAGGTGGGCGAGGTCTGGGCCGCCGGCCCGAGCATCGCCCACGGTTACTGGCGCAACCCCGAGGCCAGCGCCAAGACCTTCGTCCAGCATGACGGCCGCACTTGGCTGCGCACCGGCGACCTGGGTTTTATGCGCGAAGGCGAGCTGTACATCACCGGCCGCCTGAAGGACATGCTGATCGTGCGCGGGCACAACCTCTACCCCCAGGACATCGAGCAAACCATCGAACGGGAAGTGGAAGTGGTGCGCAAAGGACGGGTTGCCGCCTTCGCCGTCGATGAGGCGGGCGAGGAAGGCATCGGCATCGCTGCTGAAATCAGCCGCAGCGTGCAGAAGATCCTGCCCCCCGACGCCTTGATCAACGCGATTCGCCAGGCCGTGGCCGACGCCTGCCAGCAAGCGCCGAGCGTGGTGGTGTTGCTCAACCCGGGGGCGCTGCCCAAGACGTCCAGCGGCAAACTGCAACGTTCGGCGTGCCGCGCCCGGTTGGCGGACGCCAGCCTCGACAGCTATGCACGGTTCCCCTCGGCCAAGGCTGAAACCGGCGATGAAACCGCGCCATCATCCGAGCTGCAAGAACTGATCGGCCGCCTCTGGTGCGAGCAGCTACATGTTGAGCGGGTTCGTGGCGACGATCATTTTTTCCTGTTGGGCGGCAATTCCATCGCAGCCACCCAAGTCATTGCGCGGCTGCGTGAAGTGCTTGGTCTGGAACTCAACCTGCGCCTGCTCTTCGAAGCGCCGACCCTGGACGCGTTCGCGACGGCAGTGGCAAATCTGCAACAGGACGGCGGCCAGGCCCAAGGCGCCATCAAAGCGTTGGCGCGCGATGAAGCCCTGCCGCAGTCCCTGGCCCAGAACCGTTTGTGGCTGACTTGGCAGCTGGACCCTGCCAGCCGCGCCTACAACATCCCCGGCGCTCTGCGCCTGCGCGGTGAGTTGGACGAACAAGCGCTGCGCGCCAGCCTCCAACAATTGACCGAGCGCCATGAATCCTTGCGCACACGGTTCCTGGAGCGCGACGGCGTGGCCCTGCAGCGGATCGATCCGGCCGGCGAGTTCAATCTCCAGGTGATCGACCTCAGCGACGTGGCCACCGATCAACGCGAAGCCCAGGCCCAGCGTATCCGCGAAGACGAAGCAGCCACTCAATTCGACTTGGAAAAAGGCCCGCTGCTGCGGGTCGCCTTGCTGCGCCTGGCGGAAGACGATCACCTGCTGTTGGTGACGATGCACCACATCATTGCCGATGGCTGGTCGATGAATGTCTTGATCGAAGAATTCTCGCGACTGTACGCCGCAGCGTCCCAAGGACAAATCGCCGCGCTGGCGCCGTTGCCGCTGCAATACGCCGACTACGGCAGTTGGCAACGGCAATGGCTTGCCCAGGGCGAAGCCGATCGCCAACTGGCGTATTGGAAACAGCAGTTGGGCGACGAGCACCCGACCCTGGCGCTGGGCACCGACCACCCGCGCAGTGCCCAACTGCGTCGCAGCGCCTCGCGCCATAGCCTGCGCGTGGACAAGTCACTCAGTGATGCTCTGCGCCAGATCGCCCAGGCCCATGACGCGACGGTGTTCATGCTGTTGCTGGCGGCGTTCCAGGCCTTGTTGCAGCGCTACACCGGTCAGTCCGACATTCGCGTCGGCGTACCCAACGCCAACCGCCCGCGCCTGGAAACCCAAGGCTTGATCGGTTTTTTCATCAACACTCAGGTGCTGCGTGCGCAAACCGATTCGCGTCAACCCTTCGCCGCGCTGCTGGCCCAGGCCCGGGAGGCGACGCTCGCCGCCCAGGCCCATCAGGACCTGCCCTTCGAACAGCTGTTGGAAGCCTTTCCCCAGGCTCGCGACCAAGGTCTGTTCCAGGTGATGTTCAACCACCAGCAGCGCGACCTCGGCGCGTTGCGGCGTCTGCCGGGACTGTTGGCGGATGAGTTGCCATGGCACAGCCGCGAGGCCAAGTTCGACCTGCAGTTGCACAGCGAAGAAGACCGCAACGGTCGGCTGACACTGTCGTTCGACTACGCAGACGAGTTGTTCGAGGCGGCAACCATCGCGCGCCTGGCCGAGCACTTTTGCAGTTTGCTGCGGGCGGTCTGCGCTGATCCGCAGCAGGCCCTGGGCGATTTGCCGTTGTTGAGCGCCGATGAACTCGCCCAGCAGCAGCGTTGGGCGGCGGCACCCTGCGCGCCCGCCACGCAATGGCTCCCGGAACTGCTTAATGACCAGGCCCGGCTCACACCGCAACGCAGGGCATTGCAGTGGGATGGCGGCTCGCTGGACTACGCTGAACTGCACGCCCAGGCCAATCGGCTGGCTCATTATCTTCGGGACAAAGGCGTGGGCCCGGACGTGTGCGTGGCGATTGCCGCCGAGCGCTCGCCGCAATTGCTTGTTGGCGTGCTGGCGATCATCAAGGCAGGTGGCGCCTACGTGCCGCTGGATGTCGATTACCCGAGCGAACGCCTGGTCTACATGCTCCACGACAGCGGCGTCGATCTGCTGCTGACCCAAACCGCGCTGCTCGAACGCTTGCCGGCCTGCGAGGGCGTCAGCGTCATCGCCATGGATGCGCTGCACCTGGAGCAATGGCCGAGCAACCCGCCGCGGTTGCACCTGCACGGCGATCATCTGGTCTACGTGATCTACACCTCCGGCTCGACCGGCCAACCCAAGGGTGTCGGCAATACCCACGCGGCCCTGGCTGAACGCTTGCAGTGGATGCAGGCCGCCTATGAGCTGGATGAAACCGACGTGTTGATGCAAAAGGCGCCGATCAGTTTCGACGTGTCGGTGTGGGAGTGCTTCTGGCCGCTGATCACCGGCAGCCGATTGGTCCTGGCCGGTCCGGGGGAACACCGCGACCCGCACCGCATCGCTCAATTGGTCGAGCACTTTGGCGTAACCACGCTGCATTTCGTCCCGCCGTTGCTCAGCCTGTTTATCGACGAGCCGTTGAGTGCCCGTTGCACCAGCCTGCGGCGGATTTTCTCCGGGGGCGAAGCCTTGCCAGCCGAATTGCGTAACCGGGTGCTGGCGCAATTGCCGGCGGCGCAATTGCACAACCGTTATGGCCCGACCGAAACCGCGATCAACGTCACTCATTGGCACTGCACCGCAGACGATGGCGAGCGCTCGCCCATCGGCCGGCCCTTGGCTAACGTGCTGTGCCGCATCCTCGACAGTGAACTCAATCCCGTGCCCGCCGGCGTGCCGGGTGAGCTGTGCATCGGTGGACTGGGCCTGGCCCGGGGTTACCTCGGGCGCCCCGGGTTGACCGCGGAGCGCTTCGTCGCCGACCCCCAAGGGCTGGCGGGCGCGCGGCTCTACCGGACCGGGGACCGAGCGCGCTGGGGTGCCGACGGCGTCATCGAATACCTCGGCCGCCTCGATCAGCAGGTGAAGCTGCGCGGTTTCCGCGTCGAACCTCAGGAAATCGAGGCGCGGTTGCTGGCCCAGGACGGCGTCGCCCAGGCGGCGGTGCTGGTGCGCGATACGGCGGCCGGTCCGCAGTTGATCGGCTATTACACCGCAGCAGTCCTTGATGAAGACGATATCGCCCAGGCCGCGCGCTTGAAGAGCGCCCTTGCCAGTGAGCTGCCTGACTACATGGTGCCCGCCCAACTGCTGCGCCTGGACGCCATGCCCCTGAGCCCGAGCGGCAAGCTCGACCGTCGTGCCTTGCCCGAGCCGCAATGGCAGGTGCGCGAACACGTCGAACCGGCCAGCGCTCTCGAACAGCAGATCGCCGCGATCTGGCGCGACGTGCTGGGCCTTGCCCGCGTCGGCTTGAGGGACGATTTTTTCGCCCTGGGCGGCCATTCGTTGCTGGCGACCCAGATCATTTCCCGTACGCGCCAGGCCTGCGATGTCGAGCTGCCGTTGCGTGCGTTGTTCGAGGCCAGTGAGCTGGGAGCGTTCGCCGAGCAAGTGCGGTTGATCCAGGCCAGCGGCCGGACCAACCGCCAGCCGCCGATCGAGAAAGTCGACCGCAGCCAACCGGTGCCGTTGTCCTATTCCCAGCAACGCATGTGGTTCCTCTGGCAGATGGAACCGCATAGCCCGGCCTACAACGTCGGTGGCATGGCGCGGCTGAGGGGGGTGCTGGATGTCGGGCGCTTCGAAGCGGCGTTGCAGGCGTTGATCCTGCGCCATGAAACCTTGCGCACCACGTTCCCGAGCGTCGACGGCGTGCCTCGCCAGCACGTACACGACGAGACGGGCCTGCGCATGGACTGGAAGGACTTCTCCATGCTCGACGCCGACATTCGCCAGCAACGGGTGCAGCAACTGGCCGACAGCGAAGCTCACGAGCCCTTTGACCTGGAAATCGGGCCGCTGCTGCGGGCCTGCCTGGTCAAGACCGCCGAGCACGAACATTACCTGGTGCTGACGCTGCATCACATCGTCACCGAGGGCTGGGCGATGGACATCTTCGCCCGGGAGCTAAGCGCGCTGTACGAAGCCTTTATCGATGATCGCGAGTCGCCGCTGGAACCGTTGCCGGTGCAGTACCTGGACTACAGCGCCTGGCAGCGCCAGTGGTTGGAATCCGGCGAGCGCCAACGCCAACTCGATTACTGGACCGCGCAGCTGGGCCGCGAACATCCCTTGCTGGAATTGCCGGGGGACCGCCCGCGTCCGCCGGTACAAAGCCATCGCGGCGAACTGTTCCGTTTCGACCTCAGCGATGACTTGGCCGCACGGGTTCGTGCCTTCAACGCCGAGCATGGCTTGACCCTTTTCATGACGATGACCGCTGCCCTGGCCGTGCTGCTCTATCGCTACAGCGGCCAGACCGACCTGCGCATCGGCGCGCCGGTGGCCAACCGCATCCGTCCGGAAAGTGAAGGGTTGATCGGCGCGTTCCTCAACACCCAAGTGCTGCGTTGCCAACTCGACGGGCAGATGTCCGTTGGCGAGCTATTGGAGCAGGTGCGCCACACCGTGATCGAGGGCCAGTCCCACCAGGACCTGCCGTTCGATCATCTGGTGGAAGCGTTGCAGCCACCGCGCAGCGCGGCGTACAACCCGCTGTTCCAGGTGATGTGCAACGTGCAGCGGTGGGAATTCCAACAAAGCCGCACGCTGGCCGGCATGAGCGTCGACTATCTGGTCAACGATGCGCGGGCCACCAAGTTCGACCTCAACCTGGAAGTCACCGATCTGGACCGGCGCCTGGGTTGCTGCCTGACCTACAGCACCGATTTGTTCGACGAGCCACGCATTGCCCGCATGGCCGGGCACTGGCGCAACCTGTTGGAAGCGCTGCTGGTGGATCCGGCCCGGCGGCTGAGCGAGCTGTCGTTGCTGGAGGCCGGCGAACAGCGGCAGTTGCTCGAGAGTCTGGGCGAAGAACCGGGCGAGCATCGCCTGGATCGATGCATCCATTCATTGTTCGAAGAACAGGCCAGGGTGCGCCCGGACGCGCCGGCGCTGACGTTCGCCGAGCAGACCCTGACCTATGGCGAACTCGAACGCCGGGCCAATCGCCTGGCCTGGATGTTGCGCGGACGTGGTGTCGGGCCTCAGGTTCGCGTGGGCCTGGCCCTGGAGCGCTCGCTGGAAATGGTCGTCGGCTTGCTGGCGATCCTCAAGGCGGGTGGCGCCTACGTGCCGCTGGATCCGGAATACCCGCTGGACCGCTTGCTCTACATGATCGAGGACAGCGGCGTCGGTCTGTTGCTCAGCGATCGGGCCATGTTCCAGGCCCTAGGCCCACTGCCGGAAGGCGTGCAGCGCTGGTGCCTGGAAGACGACAGCGCGGCCGTGGCGGATTACCCCGACCAGTCGCCAGGGCTGATCAATCTGCCGCAACACCAGGCTTACTTGATCTACACCTCCGGCTCCACCGGCAAACCCAAGGGTGTGGTGGTGTCCCACGGCGAAATCGCCATGCATTGCCAGGCGGTGATCCAGCGCTTCGGCATGCGCCCCGAAGACTGCGAGCTGCATTTCTATTCGATCAATTTCGACGCCGCCACCGAGCGCTTGCTGGTGCCCTTGCTCAGCGGGGCCCACGTGGTGCTGCGCGCTCAGGGCCAGTGGGATGCCGAGGAAATCTGCGGCCTGATTCGCCAACACCGCATCAATATCCTCGGTTTCACCCCCAGCTATGGGAGCCAATTGGCGCAATGGCTGGCGACCCAGGGCCAGACGCTGCCGGTGCGCATGTGCATCACCGGTGGTGAGGCCCTGACCGGCGAGCATTTGCAGCGTATCCGCGCCTCATTCAGCCCGGATCTATTCTTCAACGCCTACGGCCCGACCGAAACCGTGGTCATGCCGCTGGCGAGCCTCGCCCCGGAGCGACTGGAGGAGGGCGCCGGCAGCGTGCCGATCGGCAGCGTGATCGGTGCTCGGGTCGCCTACATTCTCGACGCCGACCTGGCATTGGTGCCGCAGGGCGCGACCGGTGAGTTGTACGTTGGCGGCGCCGGGCTGGCCCAGGGTTATCACCAGCGCCCGGGCATGACCGCCGAGCGTTTCGTCGCCGACCCGTTTGCCGCCCATGGCGGACGGTTGTATCGCACTGGCGATTTGGTGCGCCAGCGCGCCGACGGCCAGGTGGAGTACCTTGGACGCATCGACCATCAGGTGAAGATTCGCGGTTTCCGCATCGAGCTGGGCGAAATCGAAAACCGTTTGTTGGAGCACGATGCCGTGCGCGAGGCCGTGGTACTGGCCCTGGACATGCCCGGCGGCAAGCAACTGGCCGGTTATCTGGCCACCGACATCGCCGCTCAGGACGCCGCCGGGCAAGCGGCGCTGCGCGAAGCGCTGAAGAACCACCTCAAGGCGCAACTGCCGGACTACATGGTGCCCGCTCACTTGATCCTGCTGGCGAGCATGCCGCTGACCGCCAACGGCAAGCTCGACCGCCGCGCCTTGCCGATGCCGGATCCGGAGCTCAATCGCCAACAATACGTGGCGCCGAGCAATGCCTTGGAGCAAGCGCTGGCGGCAATCTGGTGCGACGTGCTGAACCTGAAGCAGGTCGGCCTCAACGACAACTTCTTCGAGCTGGGCGGCGATTCGATCCTGTCGATCCAGGTCGTCAGCCGGGCCCGGCAACAGGGCCTCCACTTCACGCCACGCGACCTGTTCCAGCACCAGACCGTGCAGGCCCTGGCGGCGGTCGCAACTCGCAGCGAACAGGTGAGCGCCGAGCAAGGGTTGTTGAGCGGTGAGTCGGGGTTGACGCCGATCCAGCACTGGTTCTTGGCCAACGAAATACCCAACCGTGAACATTGGAACCAGGCGTTGTTGCTGGAGCCGACCACGCCCTTGGAAGCGGATGGTCTGGAGCAAGCGTTGCGCGCCGTTTTCGAGCAGCACGACGCCTTGCGCCTGGGCTTTGGCAACAGCGCCGGTCAGTGGCGCGCCGAGCATCAGCCAATGTGCGAGGGAACGCTGCTGGAGACGGTATCGGTGGGCTCGCCGCACGCCTGCGAAGCCGTGTTTGCCCAGGCTCAGCGTGGCTTCGAACTGGCGACTGGGCCGCTGCTGCGGGCCGTGCTGGCGCAGCTGCCGGACGGTCGGCAGCGCCTGCTGATCGCGATTCACCACCTGGTGGTGGACGGTGTGTCATGGCGGGTGCTGATGGACGATCTGCAAACGGCTTACCGCCAATGCGTCGCCGGACAAACGCTGCAATTGCCAGCCAAGACCAGCCCCTTGCGTGATTGGGCCGCGCGTTTGCGGGCCTACGCCGGTAGCGAATCCCTGCGCGAGGAAATGAGCTGGTGGCAAGGTCAGTTAAGTGGCCCGCAGGTGACACTGCCTTGCGCGCGGCCCGACGGCGGGCGGCAGGAACGGCATGCCGACACCGTCAGCCTGCGCCTGGACGCCGAGCGCACCCGGCAATTGCTGCAACAGGCGCCCAGTGCCTACCGCACCCAGGTCAATGACCTGTTGCTCACGGCGCTGGCCCGGGTGCTGTGCCGTTGGAGCAATCACGATTCGGCGTTGGTCCAGCTCGAAGGTCATGGTCGCGAGGCGCTGTTCGATGACATCGACCTGACTCGCACCGTTGGATGGTTTACCAGTGTCTATCCGCTGCGCCTGAGCCCATCGTCCGATGATATCGGCACCTCGATCAAAGCCATCAAGGAGCAACTGCGCGCCGTGCCCCATAAGGGCCTCGGCTATGGCGTGCTGCGTTACCTGACAGACAGCGGCACCCGCGAGGCGATGGCCGGCCTGCCGCAAGCGTTGGTCACTTTCAACTACCTCGGCCAGCTCGACCATGCCCTCGGCCAGGACGCGCTGTTCCGACCGCTGGACGAGCCGCTTGGCGCGATTCACGACCCCGACGCTCCGCTGCCCAACGAGCTGAGCCTCGACTGCCAGGTCAGCGGCGGCGAACTGGCGCTGCGCTGGACCTTCAGTGCCGAGCGCCATGACCGCCAGAGCATCGCCGTGCTGGCCAACGCTTACCTCGACGAACTGCAGCACTTGATCGAACACTGCCTGACGGACGAGGCGGGCGGCCTGACGCCGTCGGACTTCCCGCTGGCGAAACTGACCCAGGCGCAACTGGACAACCTGCCGGTGCCGGCCGCGGAGATCGAAGACGTCTACCCACTGACGCCGATGCAGGAAGGCATGCTGCTGCACACCTTGCTGGAACCGGGCACGGGCCTGTACTACATGCAGGACCGCTACCGCATCAACAGTGAACTCGACCCTCAGCGTTTCGCCCAAGCCTGGCAGGCGGTGATCGCCCGTCACGAAGCCTTGCGCGCCTCGTTCTGCTGGAATGTCGGTGAAGACATGCTGCAGGTCATCCACAAACCCGGCCGCACGCCGGTGCAATACCTCGACTGGACGCAAGTACCCGACGACGCCCAGGAGCCCAAACTCCAGGCGCTGCTCAAGAGCGAACGGGAGGCCGGTTTCGATCTGTTGAACGAGGCGCCGTTCCACTTGCGCTTGATCCGGGTTGGCGCGGCGCGTTACTGGTTCATGATGAGCAACCACCACATCCTCATCGATGCGTGGTGCCGTTCGCTGCTGATGGACGATTTCTTCGAAATCTACACGGCCCTTGGCGAACAGCGCGAGCCCCACCTGGCCGTGCCGCCGCGCTATCGCGACTACATCGGTTGGCTGCAACACCAGAGCCTGGCCGAAGCCCGGCAGTGGTGGCAGAAGAACCTGCAAGGCTTCGAGCGGACCACGCCGATCCCCGCGGATCGACCGTTCCTGCGCGAGCACGCCGGTGACAGCGGCGGCATGGTCGTCGGCGATTGCTACACCCGGCTCGACGTTCGAGACGGTGCGCGTTTGCGCGAGCTGGCCCAGGCCCATCAGCTGACTGTCAACACCTTCGCCCAGGCCGCGTGGGCCTTGGTGCTGCGTAGGGTCAGCGGCGATCGCGACGTGCTGTTCGGCGTCACCGTGGCCGGCCGTCCGGTGGAGCTGCCGCACATGCAGCGCACGGTGGGGCTGTTCATCAACAGCGTCGCCTTGCGAGTGCAGATTCCGTCGGATGACCAGCGTTGCAGCGTGCGCCAATGGCTCAACGGTTTGCTGGACAGCAACATGCAACTGCGCGAGTACGAATACCTGCCGCTGGTGAGCATCCAGGAGGTCAGCGAACTGCCCAAGGGTCAGCCGTTGTTCGACAGCCTGTTCGTGTTCGAGAACGCGCCGGTGGAAGTCTCGGTGCTGGACCGCGCCCAGAGCCTCAACGCCACCTCGGATTCAGGGCGCACCCACACCAACTTCCCGCTGACGGCGGTGTGTTACCCGGGCGACGATCTCGGACTGCACCTGTCCTACGACCAGCGTTACTTCAATGAGTCGACGGTCCAGGGGCTGCTGGGTGAGTTCAAGCGATTGCTGCTGGCGTTGATCGAAGGTTTCCACGGTGACATGGCCGAGCTGGCGCTGATCGGGTCTGAAGAAAAGACTTTCCTCATCGAGGGCTGCAACCAGAGTGAACGTGCCTATCCGCTGGAGCAGAGTTACGTGGAGCTGTTCGAGGCCCGGGTGGCGGCTCATCCGCAACGCATTGCCGCCAGTTGCCAGGACGACAGCTGGACTTACGCCGCGTTGAACGTACGCAGCAACCGCCTCGGTCATGGGCTGATCGAGGCGGGCGTCGGTCTCGACCAGCCGGTGGCGCTGCTGGCCGAGCGCGGCCTGGACTTGCTGGGCATGATCATCGGCAGCTTCAAGGCCGGCGGCGGTTACCTGCCGCTGGACCCAGGCCTGCCGAGCCAGCGCCTGAGCCGCATCATCGAGCTGAGCCGCACGCCGTTGCTGGTCTGCACGAGAGCTTGTCGCGAACAGGCGTTGGCCTTGCTGGAAGAGTTCGCCTGTGCCGGGCGGCCGAAGCTGCTGGTCTGGGAAGACGTCCAGGCCAGTGATATGGCAGTGGACAATCCTGGCGTTTACAGCGGGCCGGACAACCTCGCCTATGTGATCTACACCTCTGGCTCCACCGGCTTGCCCAAAGGCGTGATGGTGCAGCAGCGCGGCATGCTCAACAACCAGCTCAGCAAAGTGCCGTACCTGGCGCTGGATGAAACGGACGTGATCGCCCAGACCGCGTCCCAGAGCTTCGATATTTCGGTGTGGCAGTTCCTGACCGCCCCGCTGTTCGGCGCCCGGGTGGACCTCGTGCCCAATGCCATCGCCCACGATCCCCAAGGACTGTTGGACCATGTGGGTCGTCAGGGCATTACCGTGCTGGAAAGCGTGCCTTCGTTGATCCAGGGCATGCTCGCCCAAGAGCACACCGGTCTGGATGGGTTGCGCTGGATGCTGCCCACCGGCGAAGCGATGCCACCGGAGCTGGCCCATCAATGGCTGGTGCGTTACCCCGACATCGCCCTGGTGAATGCCTACGGACCGGCGGAATGTTCCGATGACGTGGCGTTCTTCCGGGTCGACATGGCCTCGACCCGTGGCACCTACCTGCCCATCGGCACGCCGACCGACAACAACCGTTTGTACGTGCTCGACGGCGCGCTGGAACTGGTGCCATTGGGCGCGGTGGGCGAGTTGTGCGTCGCCGGCACCGGAGTGGGGCGTGGTTATGTCAGCGATCCGTTGCGTACGGCGCCGGTCTTCGTGCCCAACCCGTTCGGCGCACCGGGCGAGCGGCTGTACCGCACTGGCGACCTGGCGCGCCGCCGCAGCGATGGCGTGCTGGAATACGTCGGGCGCATAGATCATCAAGTGAAGATCCGCGGTTACCGCATCGAACTGGGGGAAATCGAAGCACGGCTGCATGAGCAGCCCGAAGTCCGCGACGCGGCGGTCGGGGTGCAGGAGGGCGTCAATGGCAAGCATCTGGTGGGCTATCTGGTTGCTGCCGACTCGACGCTCAGCCCGAGCGAACGCCTGGATCGGATCAAACAGCGCCTGCGCAGCGAGCTGCCCGAATACATGGTGCCGCTGCACTGGCTGTGGCTCGACCGCTTGCCCCTCAATGCCAACGGCAAGCTCGATCGCAAGGGGCTGCCGGCGTTGGAAATCGGCCAGTTGCACGGCCACGATTACCAGGCGCCCGCCAATGCGCTGGAGCAGACCCTGGCGGATATCTGGGCCGAAGTGTTGAAGGTCGAGCGGGTGGGGGCGCGGGACAATTTCCTTGAGCTGGGCGGGCACTCCTTGCTGGCGACACAAATTGCCTCCCGCGTGCAGAAGGCCTTGCAACGCAACGTGCCGCTCAGGGCGATGTTCGAGTGCAGCACCGTGGAGCAATTGGCTGAATACATTGCGGGGTTGCAAGCCAGCGAAATGACCGAGGAGAAAGTGGACCGGTTGAATGATCTGATGGCGGAGTTGGAGGGGTTGTAGTGCTGTGATGCCTGTCGCGGCCTCATCGCGACAGGCTCGCTCCCACAATGGATCAGAGTCCAGAGATCAAAATGTGTGAGCGAGCCTGCTCGCGATGGGGGGCGAGACTTTTGTCGCGGTTTTGCGATCGAACCGTCGAGCTATCGTCAGTGGCTGCGTTTATCTACTGTCAGACCTTACAGGTCGTTACGAAGCGGTTTAGGCCAGCGGTTGACGCTCAGTGCGGGTCACGGCAGTCTCCCCTAGGCCATTCCATTGCCAAACAAGGAGGTCACCGATGCCCTTTGCAACGATTGACGGACAACCGCTCCATTACCTGGACCAGGGCCAAGGCCCGGTAGTGGTGCTGGGTAGCAGCTATTTGTGGGACCAGAGCATGTGGGCGCCACAGGTCGATGCCCTGTCGAAACACTATCGGGTCATCGTCCCGGAGCTATGGGGCCACGGGCAATCCGGGCGACTTCCCGAGGGCATGACCTCACTGGACGACCTGTCCCGCCAGACACTGGCGTTGATGGATCACCTGGATATCGACTGCTTCAACCTGGTCGGCCTGTCGGTGGGCGGAATGTGGGGGGCGCGGTTGGCGCTGGCAGCGCCTAAGCGAGTGAGTTCGCTGGTGTTGATGGACACCTACGTCGGGGTAGAGCCGGAACCGACCCGCCAGTATTATTTTTCACTGTTCGACAAGATCGAGGCCAGTGGCAGCGTGCCCGAGCCGCTGCTGGATATCATCGTGCCGATTTTCTTCCGGCCGGGCATCGATCCGCAGTCGGCGCTCTACCAGCAGTTTCGTGCCACCTTGGCCGCGCTGCCAACGGATCGCCTGAGGGACAGTATCGTGCCGTTGGGGCGGATCATTTTTGGTCGGGACGACGTCCTGTCGCGCCTGCCTGAACTGGATGCCAGGCGCACGCTGGTGATGTGTGGCGACCAGGACAAGCCGCGGCCACCGTCCGAGGCCCTGGAAATGGCCGAGCTGATCGGCTGCGAACACATGCTGATTGCGCAGGCGGGGCATATATCCAACCTGGAGAATCCGGAATGTGTGACTGAAGCGTTGTTGGGATTTCTGAAACGGATGCACTGACTTTGTGGCGAGGGGATAAATCCCCTCGCCACAGTTCAGTGTTCCGGATCACTTAGGCCCGAGAATCTTCACCAGTTTGTCCGACGACGGCGCGCCTTTCTGCTGTTGCAGTTCGCCCTGGTCATCGAGGTAGAAAATGGCTGGAGTGGAGGACAGCTCCAACTCGTCCATCAATTGCTGATTGGCGTCCAGTTTCGCCTGGATGGCCGGTGGTATTTCCTTGAGCGGCTTGAGCGAGCTGCCCTTGCCGGCTTTCTCATGGTCGGCCAGCGCCTTTTCCGGCGCCTTGGCCGCGAGCAGGGCGGCCGATTTGCCGGGGCTGTCTTCGCGGATGATGCCCACCATGATGTGACGCAACTGCACCTTGCCGGCCTTGACCCACGGCCGGGCCTGTTCCCAGAACATGTTGCAATACGGGCAATTGGGGTCACTGAACAGGTACACGGTGCGCGGTGCGTCCTTGCTGCCGTCGGCGATCCAGTTGCTGGCCTCCATTTTCGCCCAGATTTCCTTGGCCATCGGGGCATAGACCAGTTTTTGCAGCGGTTCGGCGCTCAAGTCCTTGCCGTCGGCGTCGTACAGGTTGCCCAGCAGGACGTGTTTGCCGTCCGGCGTCAGGTACAGCGCCATCCCACGGTTCTGGTATTGCGCCGCGTAGCCGCGCAGGCCGTCCGGTGCTTGGAAGGTGCCGACGATTTTCGCGCCCTTGGCTTCGATCTTCTTGATGGCCGCTGGCAATTCTTCGGCGTGAAGCAGCGGTGCCTGCAGCAACGCGCCGGCGAAAGCCAGGGTCAGCAGGTGGTGGAGGCGGGGCATGGCAGTTTCCTTGTAGAAGGTGGGATCGCCGAGGTTGGACCCGGCGTTTCGAAATTTTCCAGGGCGCGGGCCAGGCTGGCTTCCGACAGTTCACCCAGGTGACTGCCGAGCAGGCGGCCATCGGCGCCGTAGAACAGGGTCGTCGGCAAGGCCATTGACCCGACGGCCTGGGCGAGACGGCCACTGCCGTCGAACAGCACGTTGTGCAGGCTCAGGCCCTGGGTGGCGAGGTAAGTGCTGACGCTATGCATGCTTTCGGCCTGATTGACGAACAGGAAAGTCAAGTCCGGGCGTTCCAGTTGAGCGGCTTCCAGCACCGGCATTTCGCGACGGCAGGGCGGGCACCAGGTGGCCCACAGATTGACCACCAGAGGCCCGCCCTGATAGTCGGTAAGTTTCACCGTTTGGCCGTCGGCGTTGCGCAGCTCGATCTCCGGCAACCGCGTGCCTTGGTCATAGATGGTCAATGACATTGTCGCCACCAGCCAGAACAGCAGGCCGCTGCCCACACCAAAGCCCAATGGCCGGCGCAGGGTCGGTCGGCGCCGCGCCCACAGCAGCGCCGCGGCCAACAGCACCAATATCCCCGGCCATGCAAGGAAACCGCCATCGCGCAGATCGACGATCTGCCAGAGGTCGTCCCGATAATGGTTCCAGTACGCCACGACAAAACCTGTTCGCGCGGCGAGCAGCCCGAGCAAAAACAGCACGAACAGCACCGACTCGGGGTTCTCGCCCCCGCGCTTGGCCACTCGCCAGCCGACGAACGTCGCCAATGCCAGCGCGCTGATCAACAGGAGGTGATGGATAGCGATGGCAAAGGTGCCCAGGGTAAAGGTCAGCATCAGCCTGCATCCCGGGTCAGGTTCCAACGCTCCAGGAAGCCTTTGGCATCGATCTCGCCCGTGATGCGCTGGCCACGGCGTTCTTCTGCGTCGGGCCCGATCCACAGCAGGCTGGGCGGGCCCGGCACCTGGTAGCGCTGGAGCAGCGCTCGGCTGGCGGCGTTGTCGGCAGTGACGTCCAGGCGCAGCAGGCGCACGTCGCTAAGCGCGGCCATGACTTCGGCGCGGCCAAACACCTGTTTCTCGATGATTTTGCACGACACGCACCAATCGGCGTAGTAGTCCAGCAGGACCCATTGGCCCTGGGCCTTGGCGCTGTCCAATTCCCGTTGCAGGGCGGCGGGCTCGCTGACGGTGATGAAGGCGTCGTGGGCCTGGGCAGTCGCATTGCCCTGGGCACCGCTGTAGACCTCCAGCGGCTTGAACAGATCGTCGCTGCCTCCCGCCGCCCCGACCACCAGCAGGCTTCCCCACAACCCGAACAGCAGCGATACGCTGCCCCACAGATAGGGCGCGCGACCGAACCCCTGGGTCTGGCGCCAGGCGCAGTAAGCGGCAATCAGCAGCAGAGCGCCCCAAAGGCCGATCCACAGCGAGCCGTCGATGACCGGGCGGATCATCAGCAACGCGGTACCCAGGAACAGGAAGCCGAATACGCCCTTGAGCAGGTTCATCCAGGCGCCTGGCTTGGGCAGGAAACGATTGCCGACGGTCACCAGCAACAACAGCGGCAGGCCCATGCCGACACCCATGGTGAACAGGATCAGGCCGCCATGCAGCGCGTTGCCGCTCTGGGCGATGTACAACAGCGCGCCGGCCAGCGGCGCAGTCATGCACGGCCCTACCAACAGACCGGACAGGGCTCCCAGAACGCCGGCACCCACCAGGCTGCCACCGCGGCGCTGGCGGCCGGCGTTTTCCAAGCGATCACGCAGGGCGGCTGGGAGTTGCAGTTCGAAAAAGCCAAACATCGGCAGCGCCAATACAACGAAGATGGCCGCGAAGGTGCCCAGCAACCACGGTTGTTGCAGCAATGCCTGCAGATTGGCTCCCAACAGCGCGGCGAGCACGCCCATGGCGGCGTACACCATCGCCATGCTGATCACGTAGCTGCCGGCCAACGCCAGGCCGCGCCGGGGGCCGGCGCCGCTACCCACCACCAATCCCGCCAGGATTGGCAGCATCGGCAGCGAACAAGGGGTAAACGCCAGCAACAGCCCAAGGCCGAAGAACACCAGCAGGCTCCAGCCCAGCGCGCGCTGCTGCAAGCCGCTGGCCAGCGCCTGGTCTTGCGCCTCGCCAGTGCTTGCCACCGGTGCGGCGCCGCCCAGGTCTAGGATTTGGGTCTGGGGCGGATAGCACAGGCCCGCATCGGCGCAGCCCTGGAAACCGACCTTGACCTTGCCGGTAGCCCCGGCGGGAATCTTCAGCTCCAATGCCTGGCGGTAGACTTGCTGTTCGCCGAAGAACTCGTCGCTGTGGGCTTCGCCCTCGGGCAGCTTCGGTTTCTGCGCTTCGGCCAGGCCATCGAACTTGAGCCGCTGCTGATACAGGTAATACCCGTCGGCGATCTGCCAGAACAACTGGGTTTCACCGGAGTCCAGGCGTTCGGAAGTAAAGACGAATGCCTTTTCCACCGGCAGGAAGTCGGGCTTGGTTTCGAAGGGATTGGCGGCCTGGGCCAGGCCCGAGATCAGAAACAGCCACAGCAAAAACAATCGACGCATGGGGTAGAGCCTTAGAACCAGGAGAGTGAGGCGCACAGTGGCGGCTGGCGATTAACCTTAAGTTAACGCCAGCCTACAAACGTGCCGGCACCCGTCGGGCCAATCAGAATTCCTGATAGGTTAACCGGTATTCGGACATCGGGGGATGGCTCAGTTTCCACGCTTGGGCCTGTTGCTTGGCGTCGGTGATTTCTTGCGCGGTCAATTGCGCTTCGAGGTGGGCGAGATTTTTGACAGTATCAGCGTGGCGCTTGAATTGGCGCGTTGTATCACTGACCAGCCAGAGCAGAGCGTAGGCTTTGACAAGGTCTTTTTCGTAGCCGTATTCCTGTTCATCCTCGTCCATGTCGTATTCCGTCGAGATCGCAAAGGCGTAGTCCAGCAAGGCATTGACATCATTGAGCTGAAGCCTCTTTTCCAGCCAGGCACGTCTGGTTGTCTTATCGCGTACTGTTAACAGTCTGGGGTACCACGCCATGGCTTTGGGCAAGCCCGCAATCGCGGCCTCCAGCAGGAGTCTCGTCTGTTCAGCCGTTGGGGTGAGGCCGGAGGGGACAAGTTTTTCATCCCTTCCATACAAGTAAGCCAGGATACATTTGGCCTCGGAGGAACCGGCTCGCTCGGATTTTCTCAACGACTCGATGTCCCCCGTCAATTCGTAAAGCTGTAGCAGGCGCTCAGCCGGGTCTGCGTTGGCTTCAGCCAATGCCTTGGCCTTGGCCAACGACGTTTCGTCCGCCAGTCGCAGCAGGGCGTAGAAATGATCTTGACCAGCAGCCTTTTGGTACCAGTTTCGCGCCTCTTCGGTCATGTTTCCGGCGTCACGCCTCAGCACCTCCGCCAAGGCATATTGCGCTTCTTTGTTGCCATCCGTGGCAGCTATCAATAGATGGAGTTTCGCCCTGTTGAATTCTCCCAGGTTGTATAACTCCAGGCCCTCGTTTGTCGCCATTGTTCGTTGCTTTTTTACATGGTCGACCAGGTTTTGGATCGCGGTGACAAAGTCGGCGTAACTGAGCAGCGCGTTCGTATGCGTATACATGTTGGGATACCTGCTTCAATAAGGAAAATATGTGTCCAGCGGGTACCAAAGTAAAAGCGACGGTCCATTCGGGTGCGGTATATATGTATGGCGATGGGTTCGAATGTTTCCAACGGTTACTGGTATGCCTCGCACCCACGGCTTTGCGGGCTGCCATAATTGCGCCTTAATGTTCACTTGGTTCAATCGCGGCTTTTGCCCATGGAGCGTTCATGCACGTATTGGTATGCGAAGATGATGCGCTGATTGCCAGCGGCATCGTGGCCGGGCTCACGGCTCAAGGCCTGACGGTCGAGCACGTCGCCACGGCATCGGCGGCGCGGGCCATGGTCGGCGTGGCGACGTTCGATGTCATGGTGCTGGACCTCGGCTTGCCCGATGAAGATGGCCTCAAGCTGCTCAAGCAATTGCGCCAGCAGGGCCTGGAAATCCCGGTGCTGATCCTGACCGCGAGGGACTCGGTGACCGACCGTGTCGACGGCTTGCAGGCCGGCGCCGATGACTATCTGCTCAAGCCCTTCGACCTGCGCGAGCTGGCGGCGCGCCTGCATACGTTGTTGCGGCGCGTTGCCGGGCGCAGCGTCAACCTGATCGAACATGGTCGCCTGACGTATGACCCCAGCAGCCGGGAAACCACCCTGGACGGCCAGCCGGTTGACCTCTCCCGGCGCGAGCAGGCGCTATTGCAGGCGTTGTTGCACAGCCGTGGCCGGGTGCTCTCCACCGAGCAACTCAAGGACAGCGTCTACGGCTTCAATGACGAGCTGGAAAGCAATGCGCTCAACGTCCATATCCACCACCTGCGACGCAAACTGGGCAATGGCGTTGTCGAGACGGTGCGCGGGCTGGGCTATCGCCTGGGGCCGGCCGACGGCGGGGAATCTTCCAAGTGATGAGCCTGCGACTGCGCTTGAGCCTGACCCTGGGCGCGGCATTTGCCCTGATCTGGGCCTTGGCGGCGGCGTGGATGCTCAGCGACCTGCGCAATCAGATGATGTTTTCTCTCGATCAGCGCCTGGTCGCCTCGGCACAGATGGTCGCCGGGCTGCTGGAGCAATTGCCGCCGGTGCCCAGCAAGGGTGAGGGTACGCATTTCAGCGCCGAACAACTGAGCGTCCCGGGGGGCATGGCTTGTCAGGTTACCTCGTTGCGGGGCGAGATCCTGGCACGCAGCCACGACACCCCGGGACAACCGCTGGAAGCCGAGAAGATGGGCTTTCATGACCAGATGATCGATGGCGCGCCGTGGCGCAGCTTCACCCTGGCCCGTGGCGACTTGCGTATCACCACCGCCGACCGCCAGATTGAACGCGAAGCCTTGAACATGTCGGTGCTGCTGGCGGCGTCGGTGCCGGTCGGCGTGGCGTTGCTCGGTTGCCTGTGCCTGTTGTGGCTAGGCGTCGGCCAGGGCTTGGCGCCGCTCAATCGCATGCGCGATGCGTTGACGCGGCGTAACGCGGACTCCCTGGAGCCGTTGCAGATCCAGCCGTTGCCCAGCGAGTTGCAACCCTTGCTGGAAACCCAGAACCAGCTGCTGCTGCGCATCGGCAAGGCCATCGAACGTGAGCGCCGCCTGACCGGTGACGCGGCCCATGAATTGCGCAGCCCCTTGACCGCCATCAAGACGCACCTGCAGGTGGCGCGCATGACCGACGGCGCCGCTCGCGACCAGTCCCTGGCGCGGGCGGAGGAGGGCGCCGATCGGTTGCACCGTACCCTGGAACAATTGTTGTTGCTGGCCCGGGTCGAGGGCAGCCTGTCGTTCGACGACGGTGTGCAATGCAATGCCGCGCAAGTCGCGCGGCTGGCTATCCAGGACGCGGCCAATGGCGCTCCCCAGCGAATCAGGCTGCATGTCTCGCCGCAATTGTCCGATGCGCCGGTCCAGATGCCGGCGGTCTTGTCCATAGCCGCGCTGCGCAATCTGTTGGACAACGCCTTGCGCCATACCCCGGACGATACTGACGTCGAGCTGAACCTGGAAATGGTGGGCCAGCGCGTGCGTTTCCAGGTACGCGACCACGGGCCCGGCATTGCCGCCGACGATGTCCAGCACCTGACGCAGCGCTTCTGGCGCACTGGGCAGAGCGAAGGTTGCGGGTTGGGGCTGGCGATCGTCCAGGCCATCGTTCAGCGATGCGGCTGCGGCTTGCAGTTCGATAGCCGCCCGGACGGGCTGCGGGTCGAGCTGACCGTGCCGCTGCAAGCCTCTTTGACTCAGTAGATAGCCCGAGGCAGTAAATCCGTGCCTCGCTGATGCGTTCCCACAACAGGAAACCTGCATGTGCGCTGCGAATGCGCACCTGCCCGGTGCGCCGTTTGGTCACTCATTGCGGGGTCGAGAACATGTCAGTCACAAGTCCTATCGAAGCGTCGACAGTACGAGGCGGCTCCACGCCGGTCGAGACGCTTTACCAATTCGACGAATCACCGTTGCTGGCGCGCCAGAACCGCCAGGAATCCAATGCACGCAGTTATCCCCGACGCATACCCCTGGCGCTCAAACGCGCCAAGGGGCTGTACGTCGAAGACGTCGAGGGCCGTACTTTCATCGATTGCCTGGCTGGCGCCGGCACGCTGGCGCTCGGGCACAACCACCCGGTAGTGATCGAGGCGATCCGGCAAGTGCTTGCCGATGAACTGCCCCTGCATACCCTGGACCTGACCACGCCGGTGAAGGACCGCTTTGTCCAGGATCTGTTCGGCCTGTTGCCGGCAGCCCTGGTCGCCGAGGCGAAGATCCAGTTCTGCGGCCCCACCGGCACCGACGCCGTGGAAGCGGCGCTCAAGCTGGTACGTACCGCGACGGGGCGTAGCACGGTGCTGTCGTTCCAGGGCGGCTATCACGGAATGAGCCAGGGTGCGTTGAGCCTGATGGGCAGCCTGGGGCCGAAGAAGCCCTTGGGCGCCTTGCTCAGCAACGGCGTGCAGTTCATGCCGTATCCCTACGATTACCGCTGCCCGTTCGGTTTGGGCGGCGCGGAAGGCGTCAAGGCCAACCTGCATTATCTGCAAAACCTGCTGAACGATCCGGAGGCCGGCGTGCAATTGCCAGCGGCCGTCATCGTCGAAGTGGTGCAGGGCGAGGGCGGCGTCGTACCGGCCGACCTCGACTGGCTGCGTGGCTTGCGGCGGATCACCGAGCAGGCTGGGGTGGCGTTGATTGTCGATGAAATCCAGAGTGGCTTCGGCCGGACCGGCAAGATGTTTGCCTTCGAGCATGCCGGAATCGTCCCGGACGTGGTCGTGCTGTCCAAGGCCATCGGCGGCAGCCTGCCGCTGGCGGTCGTGGTGTATCGCGACTGGCTCGACACCTGGGCGCCGGGCGCCCATGCCGGCACGTTCCGGGGCAACCAGATGGCCATGGCAGCCGGTTGCGCTGTGATGCGTTATCTGGTGGAACACGACCTGCCGGCCCACGCCACCGCCATGGGCGAGCGCTTGAGCGAGCATTTGCTAATCCTGCAACGGGATTTCCCGCAGATGGGCGATATTCGCGGTCGCGGCCTGATGCTCGGCGTCGAGTTGGTCGACCCTGCGGGCGTGCCGGACACCCAGGGGCACCCACCGGTGCATGCGCGTCTGGCGCCACGCTTGCAGCGCGAGTGCCTCAAGCGTGGGCTGATCCTGGAGTTGGGCGGCCGACAGGGCGGCGTGGTGCGGTTCCTGCCGCCGTTGATTATCACGGCGACGGAAATCGATCGGGTCGCCGACATTTTCCGGCGCGCCCTGGAAGCCGCCGTGGCCGATGCCTAATTTTCCCTCGGCCCGGTACGTTCCTTTCATACCTTGGCTGCGCCCGTGGCGCGGCGAACCTTGAGCAATGACGGAGAAACACCATGACTTCAGTATTCGATCGCGAGGACATCCTCTTCCAGGTCGTGGTCAACCACGAAGAACAATATTCGATCTGGCCGGACTACAAAGCCATCCCGGAAGGCTGGCGTACGGTCGGCAAAAGCGGCTTCAAGAAGGAATGCCTGGCGTATATCGAAGAGGTCTGGACCGACATGCGCCCGTTGAGTTTGCGCAAGAAGATGGAAGAGCAGGCGGCCTTAGCGCAGTAGACCGCGGACACATGTGGAAGCGAGCCTGCTCGCGATGCAGGCAACTGGGTCTTTCAGTCAGACCACGGTGATGCTATCGCGAGCGGGCTCGCTCCCGCAGGGCTTTGTGGTGTTGCGGGTTTTATTTGAACCGCCGCTCCACGCCTTTCTCCACCAGGATCTTCGCCGATATCTCTTCCACGGAAAAATGCGTGGAGTTGATATGGGGAATGTTCTCCCGCCGGAACAGGTTTTCCACTTCGCGCACTTCGAACTCACACTGGGCGTAGCTCGAATAGCGGCTGTTGGGCTTGCGTTCGTTGCGGATCGCGGTGAGGCGGTCCGGGTCGATGGTCAGGCCGAACAGTTTGTGCTGGTGGGCGCGCAACGCATTGGGCAGTTGCAGGCGCTCCATGTCGTCTTCAGTCAACGGATAGTTGGCCGCGCGGATGCCGAATTGCATCGCCATGTACAGACACGTCGGCGTCTTACCACACCGCGACACACCCACTAGGATCAGGTCGGCCTTGTCGTAATAATGCGTGCGGGCGCCGTCATCGTTGTCCAGCGCAAAGTTGACCGCCTCGATCCGCTCCATGTAGTTGGAGTTGTGACCAATGGAATGGGACTTGCCGACCGAATAGGAAGAATGTTCGCTCAGTTCCTGTTCCAGGGGCGCCAGGAACGTGGAAAAAATGTCGATCATGAAACCATTGGACGTTGCGAGAATCTCACGGATGTCCTGATTGACGATGGTGTCGAAGATAATCGGGCGAAAACCGTCGTTTTCGGCGGCTTTATTGATTTGCTGTACCATGGCCCGCGCCTTGTCGACGCTGTCTATGTAGGGGCGTGTCAGCTTAGTGAAGGTAATGTTTTCGAACTGCGCCAACAGGCTCTGGCCCAGCGTTTCGGCCGTGATGCCGGTGCCGTCGGAGATAAAGAAAGCAGATCGTTTCATTTGCGCCTTGGGCCTTAAGCTAGTGAGCTAGTCACGATTCTTGGATATGATAGGCGCGATTTGCCGGCCGCCCGTGGCCCGCATTCTCACTTATTTTCCAGGTCCAGGCCATATCGCCGGTGAGCGCTCCCCTGGAGCCGCCGGTACCTTGAGCTTTTCCAACACAGTCAGTGGAGAGATCACCTTGGTAGAGTACGTAGTTTCCCTCGATAAGCTCGGCGTCCATGATGTAGAGCATGTGGGGGGCAAGAACGCATCCCTGGGCGAGATGATCAGTAACCTCGCGGGCGCCGGAGTATCGGTGCCGGGTGGCTTCGCCACGACCGCCCAGGCTTATCGTGACTTCCTGGAACTGAGCGGCCTGAACCAGCAGATCCACGATGCGCTCGACGCCCTGGACGTCGATGACGTCAATGCCCTGGCCAAGACCGGTGCCCAGATCCGCCAATGGATCATGGAAGCCGAGTTTCCCGAGAAGCTGAACAGCGAAATCCGCACGGCTTTTGCCAAGCTCTCCGAAGGCAACCCCGACATCGCTGTCGCCGTACGCTCCTCGGCCACCGCCGAAGACTTGCCGGACGCCTCGTTCGCCGGCCAGCAGGAGACTTTCCTGAATATCCGTGGCGTGGAAAACGTCATCCGAGCCGCCAAGGAAGTCTTCGCCTCCCTTTTCAACGACCGTGCCATTTCCTACCGCGTGCATCAGGGCTTCGACCACAAACTGGTCGCCCTATCCGCCGGTGTGCAGCGCATGGTCCGCTCCGAAACCGGCACCGCCGGCGTGATGTTCACCCTCGACACCGAGTCGGGCTTTCGTGACGTCGTGTTCATCACCGGCGCCTATGGCCTGGGTGAAACCGTCGTGCAAGGCGCGGTGAACCCCGATGAATTCTATGTCCACAAGGGCACCCTGGAAGCCGGTCGTCCGGCCATCCTGCGCCGCAACCTGGGCAGCAAGGCCATCAAGATGGTCTATGGCGACGAAGCCAAGGCGGGTCGTTCGGTCAAGACCGTCGATGTCGACAAGGCTGATCGCGCGCGCTTCTGCCTGACCGACGCCGAAGTCAGCGAGCTGGCCAAGCAGGCGATGATCATCGAGAAGCACTACAAGTGCCCGATGGACATCGAGTGGGCCAAGGACGGCGACGACGGCAAGCTGTACATCGTGCAGGCCCGTCCGGAAACCGTGAAGAGCCGCACCCAGGCCAACGTCATGGAGCGCTACCTGCTCAAGGAAACCGGCACCGTGCTGGTGGAAGGCCGCGCAATCGGCCAGCGCATCGGCGCCGGCAAGGTGCGGATCATCAAGGACGTCTCGGAGATGGACAAGGTCCAGGCCGGCGACGTGCTGGTCTCCGACATGACCGACCCGGACTGGGAACCGGTGATGAAGCGCGCCAGCGCCATTGTCACCAACCGCGGTGGACGCACTTGCCACGCGGCGATCATCGCCCGTGAGCTGGGCATTCCGGCCGTGGTCGGTTGCGGCAATGCCACCGAACTGCTCAAGGACGGCCAGGGCGTGACCGTTTCCTGCGCCGAAGGCGACACCGGCTACATCTTCGAAGGCGAGTTGGGCTTCGACATCAAGAAGAACTCCGTGGACGCCATGCCGGAGCTGCCGTTCAAGATCATGATGAACGTCGGCAACCCGGACCGTGCCTTCGACTTCGCGCAGCTGCCGAACGCCGGCGTGGGCCTGGCCCGCCTGGAGTTCATCATCAACCGCATGATCGGCGTGCACCCCAAGGCACTGCTGAACTATGACGGCCTGCCACAGGACATCAAGGACAGCGTCGACAAGCGCATTGCCGGCTACGACGACCCGGTCGGTTTCTACGTCGAGAAGCTCGTGGAAGGCATCAGCACCCTGGCGGCGGCGTTCTGGCCGAAGAAAGTCATCGTGCGGCTGTCGGACTTCAAGTCCAACGAATACGCCAACCTGATCGGTGGCAAACTCTACGAGCCCGAAGAAGAGAACCCGATGCTGGGCTTCCGTGGTGCGTCGCGCTACATCAGCGAATCGTTCCGCGATTGCTTCGAACTCGAATGCCGTGCCCTCAAGCGCGTGCGTAACGAGATGGGCCTGACCAACGTCGAGATCATGGTGCCGTTCGTGCGCACCCTCGGCGAGGCGAGCCAAGTGGTCGACCTGTTGGCGGAAAACGGCCTGGCCCGTGGCCAGAATGGCCTGCGCGTCATCATGATGTGCGAACTGCCGTCCAACGCGATCCTGGCCGAAGAATTCCTCGAGTTCTTCGACGGCTTCTCCATCGGCTCCAACGACCTGACCCAACTGACCTTGGGTCTGGACCGCGATTCGGGGATCATCGCCCACCTGTTCGACGAACGTAACCCGGCGGTCAAGAAGCTGTTGGCCAATGCTATCGCCGCCTGCAACAAGGCCGGCAAGTACATCGGCATCTGCGGCCAGGGCCCTTCGGACCACCCGGACCTGGCCAAGTGGCTGATGGAGCAGGGTATCGAAAGCGTTTCGTTGAACCCGGACTCGGTACTGGAAACCTGGTTCTTCCTGGCTGAGGGGCAGGCTGCGGTCTGATCGAGTGAAGGGGCCTGATCGGTAATGTAAGCCGGGGTAATTCCTTGTGGTATCCGGCGGCCAGTCTTCCGGCCCCTTTTGATTTGAAGTAGGGCGGGCTCCATTTGGAAGCCGCCCTTTTTTGTGCAAGAAGATCATGCAAAGCAGCAGCAACCTATTTCCTGTCGCCCTGATCAGCGCCGAGCGGCGTGGCGATCTGAGCGAAGATGTCTATCGTTTGAAACCCGGTAACAGCCCCGACTACAGCGTCGAGCTGGCCGTCACCCGGCTGGGCATGGCCGATGTCGGCGAAACCCGGGGTGTCCCGGTGATCCTGTTGCACGGCAGTTTTTCCAACCGTCGCTTCTGGTATTCGCCTAAGGGGCTGGGGCTGGGGGCGCACCTGGCGCGGTTGGGGTTCGATGTCTGGATTCCCGAAATGCGCGGGCATGGCTTATCCCAACGAAACCAGGGCTACCGCAACAACCGCGTGGCCGACTACGCCCGGTATGACTTGCCGGCCATCGGCGCCTTCGTGCGCGAGCAGAGCGGGCAGGTGCCCCATTGGATCGGTCACTCGCTGGGCGGCATCACCCTGGCAGCGGCCTTGGGCGGCCATTACCTGGGCGCGCCTGCCGTTGCATCGGCGGCATTTTTTGGTACACAGGTCAGCCGTACCTATTGGCCACTGAAAATTCCCCCGGTTGAATGGAGCGGGCGCTTCATCCTCAAGCGTTTCGCCCATTTGTCCGGTTCAAGGCTCAAGCGCGGCCCAGAAGATGAGCCCATCGGCCTGGCCCTGGAGAGCCTGCGCTGGTATGGCCTGTTCGGGCGTTTCGGCGATGCCGAGAAAAACTGGTGGGCGGGCCTGGCCGACGTGCAGGTGCCGGTGCTGGCGGTGAGCGCCGCCGGCGATCAGCAGGATCCTACCTGGGCATGCCGCAAACTGTTCGAGCAGATCGGTTCCGAGCACAAGCAATTTGTCTGCCTTGGGCGCGAACAAGGCTTCGGCGATGATTTCGGCCACGTCGAAATGCTCGTCAGTAAAGCCGCCCAGGCCGAGGTCTGGCCATTGGTGGCTCGGTGGCTGGAGGATCAGTGCGGACCGTTGCCGGCGGATCAACCCCACCTGGCGGAGGCGGTTTGACGCGAAGGCTCTGAGGAGGGCATTTCGCTCTGGACTGCTTGCGGCTAAGATATGACGCGTTCCGCTGTTCCGGTCACAAACAGCGGTTCACTTCAGCCCGACGTTCCAGCCCATACAGGAGTTGTTCGATGAACCATTACCTCACGCCTGACCTGTGCGATGCCTATCCAGACCTCGTGCAAGTGGTGGAACCGATGTTCAGCAATTTCGGCGGCCGCGATTCCTTTGGTGGCGAGATAGTGACCATCAAGTGTTTCGAAGACAATTCCCTGGTCAAGGAACAGGTCGAGCTCAAGGGGGACGGCAAGGTGCTGGTGGTCGACGGCGGCGGTTCCCTGCGTCGGGCGCTGCTGGGAGACATGCTGGCGGAAAAGGCCGCGAAAAATGGTTGGGAAGGGTTGGTGATCTACGGTTGCATCCGCGACGTCGACGTCATTGCCCAGACCGACCTCGGCGTCCAGGCCCTGGCCAGCCATCCGATGAAGACCGACAAGCGTGGCATCGGCGATCTCAATGTGGCGGTCACCTTTGCTGGCGTGACGTTCCGTCCGGGTGAATATGTCTATGCGGACAATAACGGCGTGATTGTCTCGCCGAGCCCGTTGAAGATGCCTGAATAAAGCGTTGCAGCCATAAGGGATGAGGATGTTCGAGGAAGAAAACGCGCAATGGGGGCTGGTGCATGCCCTGGTGCTGGATGGTAAAGGTGGCGCGCGTTCGATAGCCCGGACCGAACTTGACGATCTGCAGCTGCAGGCCCATGAAAGCCTGTGGCTGCATTGGGACCGCAGTCATCCGCAAACCCATACGTGGCTGCGCAAATCCAGTGGTTTGAGTGAATTCAACTGCGATCTGCTGCTTGAAGAGAACACCCGTCCACGACTGCTGCCGCTGCCCAACGCCGAACTGCTGCTGTTTTTGCGTGGGATCAACCTCAATCCGGGGGCCGAGCCGGAAGACATGGTGTCGGTGCGCATCTTTGCGGCGGCGCAGCGAGTGATTTCCCTGCGGCTGCGCCCTTTGCGCGCCACCGATGAGCTGCTGGCCGAGCTGTCCGAGGGCAAGGGGCCCCGGACAGCTTCGGAACTCATCCTTTATATGGCGCAGTACCTGACCAATAAGGTGCAGGACCTGGTGACGTGCCTGTCGGAAATCGTCGACACCGAGGAAGAAAAGCTCGATACCGACGAACGGTATACGCCTGAGCACGATGCCATTTTGCACATCCGTCGCCGGGCTGCCGGGCTGAAGCGATTCCTGGCGCCGCAACGGGATATTTTCGGCCAGATGTCGCGAATCAAGTTGCCCTGGTTCGTCGAGGACGACGGTGACTACTGGAATGAATTGAACAACAGCCTGACCCGCTATCTCGAAGAGCTGGAACTGACTCGCGAGCGCGTGGGGCTGGTACTGGAGGCCGAGGACCGGCGCCTTTCAGTGCGCATGAACCGCACCATGTACCGCTTCGGCATCATCACTGGGATCTTCCTGCCGATGAGTTTCCTCACGGGGCTGCTGGGCATCAATGTCGGCGGCATTCCGTTTTCCGAGAGCCCCTATGGTTTCCTCGTCGCTTGCCTGCTGATGGTCTGCGTTGCGCTGGGGCAATGGTGGCTGTTTCGCCGTTTGCGTTGGGTGTGATGGGGTTTCATGTGACCCGACGAAATCTGATCGCGTCTTCCACAGACATCACGAGAGGTGCGTATGCACGATCCGTTTGAACAGTCTCTGCGCGACATGCTCAAGGCCTCGCCGTCCAGCCGGGACGACGATGCATGCCTGGGCCGTGTACTCAAAACCGCCAACCGCCAGGTGGGCGCCGGCGATCTGTTCAGCCTGCTGGGCCGTTGGGTGCCAGCGCTGATGATCGCCCTGAACAACGGGTCGGCCCACGTCTCGCCGGTTTCCCGTCGCAAACCTGTTACTCGCACCGCTGATAAGGCTGACTGAATATGGAACTTGATCTCTGGACCCAGAGCCTCGTCACGGCAATGACTGCGTTGTGGACCAAGATAGCTAACTTTATTCCCAATCTCTTCGGCGCTCTGGTGGTGCTGTTGTTGGGTTTTGTCGTGGCCAAGCTGCTGGACACGTTGCTGTCCAAGCTGCTCGCCAAATTGGGCCTCGATCGCCTGATGGGCGGCACCGGCCTGACCAAGCTCTTGTCCCGTGGCGGCATCCAGGTTCCGATCTCGACCTTGGTGGGCAAGATCGTCTATTGGTTCGTGCTGCTTATATTCCTGGTTTCCGCGGCTGAGTCCCTGGGCCTGGAGCGCGTTTCAGCGACCCTGGACATGCTGGCGCTGTATTTGCCGAAGGTGTTCGGCGCTGCCTTGGTGTTGCTGGTGGGCGTGTTGCTGGCGCAACTGGCCAACGGCCTGGTGCGCGGCGCCGCCGAAGGTGTCGGGCTCGATTATGCTTCGGGACTTGGACGGATTGCCCAGGGCCTGGTGATCATCATCAGTATTTCGGTCGCGATCAGCCAGTTGGAGGTCAAGACTGACCTGCTCAACCATGTGATCGTGATTGTCTTGATTACCGTTGGTCTGGCGGTTGCGCTGGCCATGGGGTTGGGAAGCCGGGAAATCGCCGGTCAGATTCTTGCGGGAATCTATGTGCGTGAGCTCTACGAGGTTGGGCAACAAGTGCGTGTTGGAGAGGTCGAAGGCCAGATCGAAGAGATCGGCACGGTGAAGACCACATTGCTGACCGAGGAAGGCGAGCTGGTGTCGCTGTCCAATCGGATTCTGCTGGAACAGCATGTGAGTAGCCGCTAACCCGGCAAATCCTGCTAATGTATGCCGCCGCAAAATGCCTGGTACCGCAGGCTGCGGCGCACATTGACCTAGACTGTCGGCCCGACTTGTTTTGAACAAACCCCAATCGCTATCCACGCGCTACGACCCCCGTGATCTCTCCGATGAGGAGTTGGTCGCGCGCGCGCATTCGGAGCTGTTTCACGTCACACGCGCATACGAAGAGTTGATGCGCCGTTACCAGCGAACATTATTTAACGTTTGTGCAAGATATCTTGGGAACGATCGTGATGCTGATGATGTCTGTCAGGAGGTGATGTTGAAGGTGCTGTACGGCTTGAAGAACTTCGAGGGGAAATCGAAGTTCAAGACGTGGCTATATAGCATCACCTACAACGAATGCATCACACAGTATCGCAAGGAGCGGCGAAAGCGTCGGTTGATGGACGCGTTGAGCCTTGACCCTCTCGAGGAAGCGTCCGAGGAAAAGGCGCCCAAGCCCGAGGAAAAGGGTGGACTCGATCGCTGGCTGGTTTATGTGAACCCGATCGACAGGGAAATTCTGGTGCTACGATTTGTCGCAGAACTGGAATTCCAGGAGATCGCAGACATAATGCACATGGGTCTGAGCGCGACAAAAATGCGTTATAAGCGCGCGCTCGATAAGCTGCGTGAGAAATTTGCGGGCATAGCTGAAACTTAGTTCAGCGCAAATATCTCTTACGTGTAGGCAAGTTCTGATAGACTTGCCGCCGAGTTGTCCCCCGGTTTGCGGGACTGCTTCACAATCACCAGATGGGGATTTAACGGATGAAACTGAAAAACACCTTGGGCTTTGCCATTGGTTCTTTGATTGCTGCCACTTCGTTCGGCGCTCTGGCACAAGGCCAAGGCGCAGTTGAAATCGAAGGCTTCGCCAAGAAAGAAATGTTCGACAGCGCTCGTGATTTCAAGAACAACGGCAACCTGTTCGGCGGTTCGGTTGGTTACTTCCTGACCGACGACGTTGAACTGCGTCTGGCCTACGACGAAGTGCACAACGCACGTACCGACGATGGCACCAACGTCAAGGGCGCGAACACCGCTCTGGACGCTCTGTACCACTTCAACAACCCAGGCGACATGCTGCGTCCTTACGTTTCGGCCGGTTTCTCCGACCAGAGCATCGACCAGAATGGCAGCAACGGTCGTAACCGTTCTACCTTCGCCAACGTTGGTGGCGGCGCCAAGCTGTATTTCACCGACAACTTCTACGCCCGTGCTGGCGTTGAAGCTCAGTACAACATCGACCAGGGCGACACCGAGTGGGCTCCTAGCGTCGGTATCGGTGTGAACTTCGGTGGCGGCTCCAAGCCAGCTGCTGCTCCAGTTCCAGCACCTGCTGAAGTCTGCTCCGACAGCGACAACGATGGCGTGTGCGACAACGTCGACAAGTGCCCTGACACCCCAGCCAACGTAACCGTTGACGCTGATGGCTGCCCAGCTGTTGCTGAAGTCGTACGTGTTGAGCTGGACGTCAAGTTCGACTTCGACAAGTCGGTCGTTAAAGAAAACAGCTATGGCGACATCAAGAACCTGGCTGATTTCATGAAGCAGTACCCATCCACCAGCACCACTGTTGAAGGTCACACTGACTCCGTCGGTCCTGACGCTTACAACCAGAAACTGTCTGAGCGTCGTGCAAACGCCGTTAAGCAAGTTCTGACCAACCAGTACGGTGTTGAATCGTCCCGCGTTCAGTCTGTTGGCTACGGCGAATCCCGCCCAGTTGCCGACAACGCCACTGACGCTGGTCGTGCAGTCAACCGTCGCGTAGAAGCGCAGGTTGAAGCTCAAGCTAAGTAATTAGCCCACAGCACTAGAAAAACCCGGCTTAGGCCGGGTTTTTCTTTGTCTGGGATTTAATGGGACGGCTTGTGCAGAACCTGTGGGAGCGAGCTTGCTCGCGATGGCAGTGTGTCAGTCCATGTATGTGCGACTTAACCACCGCCATCGCGAGCAAGCTCGCTCACACAGGTTTTGGTTTGTCTGTTAGAGGGCGCAAACCTGGGCCCAGGCAGGCGGGGAGGTGGCAAGCTCAGCGGCAGCCGCCACCGCACCAATCACCAGGATCGCCGGACTCTTGAGTTGAAACGCGCTGGCGTCGGTTTCCATCGATGCCAGGTCGCTGCGGCAGTCGCGCTGGTGGGGCAGGGAGGCGTTTTCAATCATGGCGACCGGTGTATTCGCCGCCATACCGCCCGCCAGCAATTGCTCACGGATCTCGCTCAGTTTCGCCACCCCCATATACACCACAAGGGTCGTCCCGCCCTGGGCCAGGGCTTGCCAGTTCAGGCTGCTGCCGTCCTGGGTATGGGCGGTGACCAGCGTCACGCCACGGGCAACGCCGCGTAAGGTCAGTGGAATATCGCATTGGGTGGCTCCGGCAAGACCCGCCGTGATGCCATTGACCAGTTCCACCTCGACCCCGTGTTCGCGCAGCCACTGCGCTTCTTCGCCGCCCCGGCCGAAAACGCACGGGTCGCCGCCCTTGAGGCGTACCACGCATTTGCCTTGGCGGGCATAACGCAGCATCAGTCGATGAATGAACGCTTGTGGCGTGGAGCGGCAACCGCCGCGCTTGCCCACGGCGATGATGCGCGCGCCCGGGCAATGTTCCAGCACTGCCTCGTTGACCAGGTCATCGATCAACACGACGTCGGCTTCGCCCATGGCGCGCACGGCTTTGAGGGTCAGCAATTCAGGGTCGCCAGGACCCGCACCTACCAGCCAGACTTTTGCGTTCATAGTGTTTTCCTCACGAGATAGCCGCCAGCGGTTGCGTGTTGGCAACCAGCAGGCGTTTGATTTCCGGTACGCAGGAACCGCACTGTGTGCCGCAACCCAGTTCTTTTTTCAGGCCCTGCAGATCCAGGCCGCGCTCGATACCCGCGCAAACCGCGCGCTGGCTGACATTCATGCAATTGCACAGGGTTTTCCCGCCGCCCATGGCGGCACCGGTGTTGCCCGGTGGCGCGCTCAAGGGGGCCAGCAGCCAGCGCCGCAGTTGCTCGTCGGCGCGACCTTCGAGCCACAGGTTCTGCAGCCAATGGCGAGCCAGGGTTTCTCCGGCCAGCCGAATGGCCGTGATGCGGCCGTTTTCGATCAGCACCCGCTTGCCAATGGAGCGGCGCGGATCGTCATAGGCCAAGACGGGCCCGTCGATAAGGCCGAGTTGCTCGTCGATCGCCTGGAGCAGTTGCGGTGCGGGCGCAGCAGCGCTGGCGGCGCGAATCAGCAATGCGGGACGTTCACGTCCGGTAAGGCTAAGGCTGACGTAGGCAAACGCCTCACACAGAGGACGCAAAGTCTCCAGATGCTGTTGAACATCGCCTTCGACCAAGGCGAAAAGCTGCCATGGCAGGTTCACCGGTTCCAGGCGCACGCCGCTGTGCTTGAGCTCCGGCTGCTTCGACAAAGGGTCGAACGCCGGTTGAGTCAGGACGTTGACCGCGCCCTTGAGAAACCGGTCGCCCCAGTGCATGGGCAGGAATGCCTGTCCGGGGCGCACGCTTTCGTCGCTGTCCACCGCCACGATCAGGCTGCCGCGACGGCTTTTGAGGCTGACCAGGTCGCCCGCTTGCAGGCGATGGCGAAGCAGCTCGTCGGGATGCAGGCTGAGCACCGCTTCGTTGACATGGCCAAACAATTGCGCGGCGGTGCCGGTGCGGCTCATGCCGTGCCACTGGTCACGCAAGCGGCCGGTGTTCAGGGTCAACGGATAGCGCGCGTCACGCAATTCCTTGGCGGCGCGATAGGGGTCGGCTACAAACCGAGCCCGGCCGCTTTCCGTAGGAAACACGCCGTCTACGTATAAACGGGCGGTGCCGACCGTAGCGCCTTCGCGGAAAGGCCATTGCTGGGGGCCAAGCTGATCGATCAGCGCGTGGCTGATACCGGACAGGTCCAGGTCGCGACCACGGGTCAGCTGCTTGTATTCATCGAACAGTTGCGCCGGTGTTTCGAAGCCGAACAGGCTTGAGGAGGTAGGGCGCAGACGTTTTTCCAGGCGTTGTGCGAAATCCACAGTAATGGCCCAGTCCGGACGTGCTTCACCCGGTGCGTTTATTGCCCGGCGAACGTGTGAAATGCGCCGCTCGGAGTTGGTGACCGAGCCTTCTTTCTCACCCCAACTGGCCGCTGGCAGCAGCAGGTCGGCGAAGGTGGCGGTCTCGGTGGTGCGGAAAGCCTCCTGCAATACCACGAATGGGCAGGCTTGCAGGGCTTCGCGTATGGCGGCCTGGTCAGGCATCGATTGGGCCGGGTTGGTGCAGGCGATCCACAAAGCCTTGATCTTGCCGTTGCGCACTTGCTCGAACAGCTCGATGGCGCTGAGGCCGGGGGTTGCCGGCAATTGTTCGACGCCCCAGTAATCGGCTACTTCAGCGCGATGTTCCGGGTTGGCTACTTCGCGATGGCCGGGCAGCAGGTTGGACAGACTGCCCGTTTCGCGGCCGCCCATGGCGTTCGGCTGGCCGGTCAAGGAAAACGGGCCCGCGCCCGGACGGCCGATCTGTCCGGTGGCCAGGTGCAGGTTGATCAGTGCGCTGTTTTTGGCGCTGCCGGCGGTGGACTGGTTCAGGCCCATGCACCACAACGACAGGAAACTGGGCGAGGTGCCGACCCATTCGGCGCATTGGTGCAGTTGCTCGACACTGATACCGCACCGCTGGGCGACCATGGCGGGCGTGTAGTCGCGTACCAGATTCTTCAGGTCCGCGAGGCCTTCGGTGTGTGCCTTGATGAAACTGCGATCAATCCAGTCTTCCCACAACAGCAGGTGCAAAATCCCATGGAACAATGCGACGTCGGTGCCCGGTAGGATCGCCAAGTGCAGGTCCGCCAGGTCGCAGGTGTCGGTGCGCCGGGGGTCGATGACGATGATTTTCATCTCTGGCCGGCGGGATTTGGCTTCTTCGAGGCGACGAAACAGGATCGGGTGGGCGTAGGCCATGTTACTGCCGACGATCATCACGCAGTCGCTCAGTTCCAGGTCCTCGTAGCTGCAAGGCGGGGCGTCGGCGCCGAGGCTTCGCTTGTAGCCCACCACGGCGGAGGACATGCACAGCCGCGAGTTGCTGTCGATATTGTTGGTGCCCACCAGAGCCCGGGCGAGTTTGTTGAAGGCGTAGTAATCCTCGGTGAGCAATTGACCGGAGATGTAGAAGGCCACGCTGTCGGGGCCGTGCTCGGCGATGGTCTCGGCGAAAATACTGGCAGCGTGATCCAGGGCACTGTCCCAGTCGGTGCGGGCCCGGGCCAGGCCTTTGCCCAGGCGCAGCTCGGGGTAGAGCGCGCGGGCGGCGAGGTCGCCGGTCAGGTGCAGCGTCGAGCCCTTGCTGCACAGTTTGCCGAAGTTGGCCGGATGGGCAGGATCGCCACTGACGCCGAGGATCCGCTCGCCGTCATGCTCGATCAACACGCCGCAACCGACCCCGCAATAACAGCAGGTCGAGGCTGTGGTCTGGCGGCTCATGAGCTTGCTTCCCGCAGGGCCAGCATGACCCGGCCGTTCTCTACCCGGGCCGCATGGTGGTGGGCGCAACCCACGTCCGGGGCTTGGGCCAGGCCGGTTTCCAGGTCGATCTGCCAGTTGTGCAGCGGGCAGGCCACGCGCTTGCCGTAGATCAGGCCTTGGGACAATGGGCCGCCCTTGTGCGGGCAGCGGTCGTCGAGTGCGAAAACTTCATCGTCGCTGGTACGAAAAATCGCGATATCGCCCTTCGGCCCCTGGATGATGCGTGAGCCCAGGGCGTTGATTTCGTCCAACGCGCAGATATCCAGCCAGTTCATGCCGGCACCTCCAGGTTTTTCACGGGGATGGCCTCGAACTCTTTTTTCAGTTGAGGCTGTTCCAGCCGCTGTTTCCAAGGGTCCTGTTCCAGGGACAGGGAAAACTTCAGACGTTCGTTGAGGGCCTTGCGCCGCTCCGGGTCTTCCAATACCGCTTTCTTGATGTGCTCCATGCCGACCCGCTGCATGTAGTGCACGGTGCGTTCGAGGTAGAAGGCTTCCTCGCGGTACAGCTGAAGAAAAGCACCGTTGTATTCGCGTACTTCTTCGGCGGTCTTGAGCTTGACGAAAAATTCGGCGACCTCGGTCTTGATCCCGCCGTTGCCGCCGATGTACATCTCCCAGCCGGAATCGACGCCGATAATGCCTACGTCCTTGATGCCTGCTTCCGAGCAGTTGCGAGGGCAACCGGAGACAGCCAGCTTCACTTTGTGCGGCGACCACATATTGAACAAGTCATGTTCGAGCTCGATGCCAAGCTGAGTGGAGTTCTGCGTGCCGAAGCGGCAGAACTCACTGCCTACGCAGGTCTTCACCGTTCGGATGGATTTGCCGTAGGCATGGCCGGACGGCATGTCGAGGTCTTTCCACACGCCGGGCAGGTCTTGCTTCTTGATGCCCAGCAAGTCGATGCGCTGACCGCCAGTGACCTTGACCATGGGCACGTTGTACTTGTCGGCGACATCGGCAATACGCCGCAGCTCGGACGGGTTGGTCACGCCGCCCCACATCCGCGGCACTACGGAGTAGGTACCGTCTTTCTGGATATTGGCGTGGGCGCGTTCGTTGATCAGGCGCGACTGCGGATCGTCCTGGGCTTCGCCGGGCCAGGTGGAAATCAGGTAATAGTTCAGCGCAGGTCGGCAGGTGGCGCAGCCGTTCGGGGTGCGCCAGTTCAGGTAGCTCATGGTTCCGGCGATGGTCAGCAGGTGCTGGTCGCGGATCGCCTGGCGAATCTGGCCGTGGTTGAGGTCGCTGCAGCCGCAGATGGCTTTCTCGCTTTTGGGCTTGACGTCCGCCGCGCCGCCCACGGTGTTGATCAGGATCTGCTCCACCAGGCCGGCGCAGGAGCCGCAGGAACTGGCGGCCTTGGTGTGTTTCTTCACGTCATCGACGCTGAACAGCCCGTGTTCCTGGATCGCCTTGACGATGGTGCCCTTGCACACGCCGTTGCAGCCGCAGACTTCGGCAGTGTCGGCCATGCCCATGGCTTTGTCCTGGCCCTGATGGCCTACATCGCCAAGTGCGTTTTCGCCGAACATGAGGTGATCGCGGATCTCGCTGATGGCGTGATTCTCACGGATCTGGCGGAAATACCAGCCGCCATCCGCCGTATCGCCGTACAGACAGGCGCCGACCAGCACGTCATCCTTAATCACCAGTTTTTTGTAGACGCCGCCGATCGGGTCGGAAAGGGTGATGGTCTCGGTGCCTTCGCCGCCCATGAAGTCGCCGGCGGAGAACAGGTCGATGCCGGTGACTTTCAGCTTGGTCGACGTGACTGACCCTTTGTAAGTGGCGAAACCCAGTTGCGCGAGGTGGTTGGCGCAGACTTTTGCCTGTTCGAACAACGGCGCCACCAGGCCATAGGCGGTGCCACGGTGGCTGGCGCATTCGCCGATGGCGTAAACGCGTGGGTCGTAGGTCTGCATCGTGTCGTTGACCAGGATCCCGCGGTTGCACGGGATGCCGCATTTTTCCGCCAGCTCGGTGTTGGGACGGATGCCAGCGGCCATTACCACCAGGTCGGCGGGAATGACGTCGCCGTTCTTGAACTGTACCGAGCCGACACGGCCATTGCCGGCGTCATGCAGGGCCTGGGTCTGTTCGCTGAGACGGAATTTCAGGCCACGGCTTTCCAGGGCGGTTTGCAGCAGTTGGCCGCTGGTCTTGTCCAATTGCCGTTCCAGCAGCCATTCGCCGATGTGCACGACGGTCACGTCCATGCCGCGCAGCTTCAGGCCGTTGGCGGCTTCCAGTCCCAGCAGGCCGCCACCGATCACCACAGCGTGTTTATGGGTCTTGGCGGTGTCGATCATCGCCTGGGTGTCGGCGATGTCGCGGTAGCCGATCACGCCATTGAGGGTGTTGCCGGGGATCGGCAGGATGAACGGCGTGGAACCGGTGGCGATGAGCAAGCGGTCGTATTCGGCTTCGCTGCCGTCTTCGGCGATGACCCGGCGCTTGACCCGGTCGATCTCTACTACCTTGCGGTTGAGCAACAGCTTGATGTTGTTTTCCTGATACCAGTTCAGGTCGTTGAGCACGATTTCTTCAAACGTCTGTTCCCCGGCGAGCACGGGTGAGAGCAGGATGCGGTTGTAGTTGGCGTGGGGCTCGGCGCCGAACACAGTGATGTCGTAGAGCTCATTGCTCAACTTGAGCAGTTCCTCGAGGGTTCGAACCCCGGCCATGCCGTTGCCGATCATTACCAGTTTGAGTTTTTTCATCAGGGTTCTCCGCAAGCTCAGGCCTGTTTCATCACGGCGGTCAGGCTGGCTCGACAATTTTTCGAAAACAAAAAAAGGCGTCCCGCTAGCACAGCTAGCGAGGACGCCTTTGTCCTGGTCCCGTTCTCTCGGGAAGCACCGCCTTCATCGTTGGAAGCGTTGCTTTATGTATGGTGAGAGAGGTTATGCAGTGGTTGTGCCAAGTGCTTCGGGAACGCGGATTTGTTGGGTGATCGGCGGGTCGGGTGAAACCGAGGGGAATTTATTGCACCGAATCAAAGCGTGTTGCTCGCTAATGGAGCGTGGGGCCGATAGTTTGTAGTGGTAGACAGGCCGCCATCCGAGCAAGCTCGCTCCCACAGGTTTTGTTTCCACTGAGGATCCAGTGTGGGAGCGAGCTTGCTCGCGATGGGGGGCGACCGGATTTCAGCTGTTAAACACCAGGAACAGCAGCACCACATTCACCACCAACGACACCAGCGCCAACGTCCGCCAGACTTTCAGCGGCTCTCTCTCGAGCAAAGGCCTGGGCCTTACGCTCATGCTGCGCCGCTCGCCCTGTTCCAGAACCAACAGCCATTCCTCGGCTGTTTCAAAGCGCTGCGCGGGGTCTGCCGCCACGGCCCGTTCCAGGCTTTGTCCAAGCCATTCGGCAAGGTCCGGTCGATAGCGGCTGGCGTTGATCGGCACGCCAAAACGCGGGCGCTGGAAGGCTTCGATTTCGCCGTAGGGATAGTGCCCCGTCAACAGGAAATACAAGGTCACGCCGACCGCATACAAATCCTGTTGCGCCGTAGGGGCGTTGCCGCCGAAGGCTTCCGGGGCAATGTAGCTGGGCGTTCCGGGCAGCACGTTGGCCTGGTCCTCGGACAGGCCGGGGCAGTACGCGAGGCCAAAATCCAGCAGGCGCAATTCGCCATCGTCTCCCAAGTGCAGGTTTTCCGGCTTGATGTCGCGGTGGTAGATCTGCCTTCGATGCAGCAGACCCACCGCTCGCACCAACCGCTGCGCCAGGTCTTGCCATTGGGCCAGCGACAGCGGACCGCCCTGGTTGAACAGCTCGGCCAGGGTCGCGCCCGGGTATTCGCGCATCACGTAGTACAGATGCTGGCGCTGAGGCACGCCATGCACCTCCGGAAATTGCCTGCCCGCGACCCGCTTGAGAAACCATTCTTCCGATAGCAGCGCCTGGCCGGCCCGGGTGTCGTCCCGTAACTGCCCGGGCAAGGTTTTCAGCAGCCAGGGTTGGCCCTGGCCATCGCGTACCCGGTAGAGCAACGACTGCTGGCTCTGGCCGAGCGCGCCTTCGATCTGCCAGCCCTCGAACACTTGGCCCGACTTCAGCGCAGGTGGCAGGGGCCACTGCTGCAATTGGATCAACGCGTCGCCGATGCTCGCTTCGCCCACCGCATCGACCCGCACCAGCAGCGCGCTGGCGTTGTCCTGGCTACCGGCCAGATGCGCGGCGTTGACCAGCGTCTGCGCGGCGAGATTGAGGTCCGGCTGGTCGCGCAGGATGCCGGCGATGGCCGTGTCCCCGAGTACCGCCCAGACACCGTCGCTGAGCAGCACGAAGGTTTCGTCTTCGCGTAGCTCCCCGTCCAGGAAATCGAGGATCAGGTGCTGATCCAACCCCAGGGCGCGCTTGAGCACATGCTGCATGCCCTGTTGTTCCCAGACATGGTCTTCGCTGACCCGTTGCAGGTTGTCGGCGTGCCAGCGGTAGACCCGGCAATCGCCGACATGGGCGAGGGTGAAGCGCCGGCCCCGCAGCACCAGGGCACTGACGGTGGTGAGCAGCGGCTGCCCGCCACCGTTGGCCTGCAGCCAGCGGTTCTGCGCCGACAGCAGCCGGTCCAGTGCCTGGGCCACGCCCCAGGTTTGCGGCGTGGCGTAGTAGTCCAGCGCCAGTGCCTGCAAAGTAGAGCGCGCCGCCAACCCGCCATCGGCGCATTGGCTCACACCGTCGGCGATGGCGAACAGGTAACCCTTGCTGGCGGCCAAGGCCGGGGCAGGGGTCACCAGGCGCAGGGCGTCCTGGTTCTCCTCCCGTGGGCCGATGGCACTGGCTTCGGCAAAACTCAATTGCAGGCTCATGATGGGCGGTCAGACCCGAGCAGCGGTGACGGCGGCCGAACCCCAAGTAGTTCTCCAGCGACGCTTGACGCCGTGCAGGCCGAACCAGGCCAGGACACCAAGGCTCGCGAACAACCACAACGCCAACTGGTAGCTGCCGGTGCTCTGCTTGATCGCGCCCATGCCCGCCGCGAGGGCGAAGCCGCCGATGCCGCCGGCCATGCCGATCAGCCCGGTCATCACGCCGATTTCCCGACGGAAACGTTGTGGCACCAGTTGGAACACCGCGCCGTTGCCCGCACCCAGGCCAAGCATGGTGCAGACGAACAAAGCCAATGCCGCGTAGGAACTTGGCAGGTTGAACCCCACCGCGGCGATGCAGACGGCCGCGACGGTGTACATGCCGAGCAAGGTGCGGATGCCGCCGAAACGGTCCGCCAGGGCGCCGCCCAATGGGCGCATGAGGCTGCCACCAAAGACGCAGGCGGCGGTGTAGTAGCCGGCCGTGACCGGGCTCAGGCCATATTGGTCGTTGAAGTAGCCGGGCAGGGCGCTGGCCAGGCCGATGAAGCCGCCGAAGGTCACGCTATAGAAAAACATGAACCACCAGCTGTCCCGGTCGCCCAGGGCCTTGAGGTAGTCGGCCATGGATTTGGCCTTGGGGCGCTCGGGGGCGTTCTTGGCCAGCCAGGCGAAGAGGACAAGGGTCAGCACCAGCGGGATCAGCGCGAAGCCGAACACGTTGGTCCAGCCGAAGGCCACGGCCATGACCGGTGCGATCAATGCTGCGAGTACGGTGCCCGAGTTGCCGGCCCCGGCGATGCCCATGGCCTTGCCTTGGTGCTGCGGCGGATACCACTGGGAGGCCAGCGGCAGGGCCACGGCGAACGAAGCGCCGGCCACACCGAGGAACAGGCCTAGCAGCAGCGCTTGCTCGTAGCTGTGGATGCCCAGTTTCCAGGCGCAGAACAGCGCACCAATGACGATCACCTGACCGACCATGCCGGCGGTCTTCGGCGAAATCCGGTCGGCCAGCAGGCCCATGAACAGGCGCAGTACGGCACCGGCGAGGATCGGGGTGGCGACCATCAGGCCGCGCTGTTGCGTGGTCAGGTGCAGGTCGGCAGAGATCTGCACCGCCAACGGGCCAAGCAGGTACCAGACCATGAAGCTCAGGTCGAAATAGAGGAAGGCCGCGAACAATGTCGGGGTGTGGCCGGATTTCCAGAAGCTTGAATTCATCGCGCACCTCAGCTGTAAAAGTCTCGAGAAATGAGTCAGTGCTTTGAGCAGTGCGCCGCCTGTGGTCGCACCACCGGTCCCGCGGGACCAAAACAAAAAAACGCCGCAACCCGGATTGCCTGAGTGGCAAGAGGGTGTGCGACGTCTTTGTCGTAGGTGGGGCAACCGCCGTTGGTTACCTGTGGGGTTGCTTAAGCGAGATCTGTGCCAACCCGAGGGAGGGGGATGGCTATCGCGAGCAGGCTCGCTCCCACAGTGGGTCGGGGGCGTTCGCAAAGTGCTGCGTTCACCCTGAGATCAATGTGGGAGCGAGCTTGCTCGCGATGACGGTGGGTCAGTCGATTGAGATGTTGAAAGCGGGATTGCAATCGCGAGCAAGCTCGCTCCTACAGTGGAGCTGCGGTCTATTGTGGGAGATTCTATGGTGCATGGCTAGCCTTAGATGCCTTTTGGTAGGTATTCGCTCTGGTTCTTCAACAGAGCGAATACCACTCGGGCAAGCTTGCGGGCCAGTGCCACTAATGCTTCGGTTGTGCTTAGCCCTCGAGCCCGCAGAGCCCCATAAAAACCCTTCCACGCCGCTGTGCGGCTCGCCGACATCGCGGCGTTGTGCATCAATCGGCGCGCCTCCGGGTCACCTCGCTTAGACAGGCAGCGGCGTCCCTTCTTTTTTCCCGAGTCCGATATGCGCAGGTCCAGCCCTAGAAAAGCGATGAAGGCATCGGCATTTCTGAAATCTCCACGCTGAAACGACGTAAGTAAACGCGCACCGCTCAACAGCCCGATTCCTTCGACTTTCATGCAGCGCTTGAGCTGACTGCCCAGACCGGCTGCATCCAATTGCGTCTGGATTGTTTTCTCAAGCAAGATTTCCAGTCGCTGCATGGCCTTTATCTGGTTCTCAAAGGCCGTTTTGAGCAACGGTTCGTTCGACCAACTTTGCTTGAGGCTGACACGCGCCTGAACCAAGGCTGCCCGGCGCCGGAAAAGGCTTATAAGCCGGCAATACAGGGGCGATGGCGGGGTCCACGGGTGCAACTGGTGGCCTTCGTTGTTCAAGTAGCGAGCCAACAACCGAGCATCCAGCGCATCGGTTTTGGCGCGAACTTTCACACCTTTGCGGTAATGGCTGAGTTCGTAGCCGCCGATCATGTAGATCACACAGCCCTGCGCATAAGCCAGGTCGGCGAAGTCCTGGTGATAGATATTGGTGGCCTCGATGGCGACATCCACTGGCGCAGGCAATTCCTTGAGCCACTTCTGGATCGCAGCTTTGGTGTTGGGGATCGCTTCCAGTCGATCTGTTTCTGCGTGATAAATCACCAACTCATCTTTGGCGACATCAACCCCCACGATCGGCTTTGCGACAGAAACCGGCATTGCCATTGAAAATCCTCCGCGCTAAGGTTTGAACACTTGAAGGGTTCACCCAGAGGCGCAGGCTTGTTCCTATCGTCGGTCTAGGCCAGATGCATTCTTTATCGGCGCTTGGGTGAAAGGAGGAGGGGTGAAATCTCCCACGGTCTGTACTGCGCGAACAGTCAGAATCGAGCCTTGTCCCTCCTCCTCCCTTCAAGTCCTACCATACAAGCGAGCCTGCTCGCGAATGGGGCAGGCCAGGCACTACAAGGCTTTCAGCCAAGCAATTCATTCATCGCAATGATCTGCTCCGCCACCTGGATCAGCTTCTGCTGGCGGCTCATGGCCTGGCGGCGCATCAGCGTGTAGGCCTGTTCCTCGTTGCACTCTTTCATCTTCATCAGCATGCCCTTGGCCAGTTCGATGCGCTTGCGTTCAGCCAGTTGCTGGTCGCGGGCCAGCAGTTGGGCGCGCAGGGCCTGGTCGCTTTCGAAGCGCGCCATGGCGACATCAAGGATCGGTTGCAGGCGCGCGGCGTGGATGCCTTCGACGATGTAGGCACTCACACCCGACTTGATGGCCTGACGCATCACATCCGGATCGTGCTCGTCGGTAAACATGACGATCGGTCGCGGCTGGTCGCGACTGACAAGCACTACTTGCTCCATCACATCGCGTCCGGGTGACTCGGTATCGATCAGGATCACGTCCGGACGCACCGTTTCGACGCGCGCTGGCAGGTCGATGGTCAGGCCGGATTCGTCGATCACTTCGAAGCCGGCCTCAATCAAGGCCGCTCTAAGGCGGCCGACTTTTTTCGCGGTGTCGTTGATCAGCAGGATACGCAGCATAATCGTGGCTCCTGTCAGCGGCTGGCGAGAAGGGGAGCCGCATCGCTCAAGGCGTGCAGTTTGAAGCTGCGGGCGTACCCGGCCGGGTCCGTGCCGTCCCAGGTGGTGCCGTCGATCAGTTGGCTGCTGCGCATGTCCTGGCCTGGGGGCGTCATGCCCAGTGTCGCAGCGGCTTCACGGTACAGCTCGAGTTGCTGGACCTGGCGCGCGACGGCCAGGTAGTCCGGGTCTTCGCGCAGCAGGCCCCAGCGGCGGAACTGTGTCATGAACCACATGCCATCGGACAAGTATGGCAGGTTCACCTCGCCGCCTCCGTGGAAGCGCATGGCATGGGGATCCTGCCAGCTGTTGCCCAGGCCGTCGGCGTAGATGCCCAGCAGGCGCGGCTCGATGCAATCCAGCGGCGCATCGAGGTATTCGGGCGCGCTGAGCAATTGCGCGGTACTGCGACGGTTCTCGACGCTTTGCTCGATGAAACGGCTGGCTTCAAGGATCGCCATGACCAATGCCCGGGCGGTATTGGGGTATTGCTCGACGAAAGCGCGGGTGCAGCCGAGGACTTTCTCCGGGTGATCGGGCCAGATCGTCTGGGTGGTCGCCAGGGTAAAACCAAGGTTCTGCTTCACCGCGCTGGCGCACCAGGGTTCGCCCACGCAAAAACCGTCGATACGACCAGCTTGCAAGTGCGCGACCATTTGCGGCGGTGGCACCACGACGCTGTCGACGTCCGATAAAGGATGAATGCCCTGGGCCGCGAGCCAGTAGTAGAGCCACATGGCGTGGGTGCCGGTGGGGAACGTCTGGGCGAACGTCAGTTTCGGGCGAGTTTGGTGCACGTGCTGTTCCAGTGCCTCAGGACTGGTCACGCCTTGGGCCTGGAGGCCGTGGGACAGGTTGATGCTCTGGCCGTTCTGGTTCAGCCCCATCAGCACGGCCATGTCGGTGGGCGCGACGCCGCCGATGCCCAGGTGCACGGCATAAATCAGGCCGTACAGGCTGTGGGCTGCGTCGATTTCGCCACTGACCAGCTTGTCCCGCAGGTTGGCCCAGGACGCCTGGCGCTTGAGGTTCAAGGTCAGGCCGTAGGGTTGGGCGAAGCCTTGGGTGGCGGCCACCACCACCGGGGCGCAGTCGCTCAGGGCCATGAAGCCAAGATTGATCGCGCTTTTTTCCGGGGCATCGCTGCCATTGACCCAGGCCAGGGACGTGGCTGGAACTTCATTCATCGATATCACCTTCCACATCAAAAAGCGCCGTGTCCGGGTTAAGGAAGGCCGGACGCCGACGCCGTTGTCCTTTGAAACAGTGCGGCACTCATTCCGTCGTTGGCATGGGGCGCTGATGACCAAAAAGGTGCAAGGCATATGCCAGCGCTGCGGTTTTGTGCGAGCGCCTCGCTTGCGACGCCGTTGCGCGGCTATAATCGCGGCCTCATTTCGTCGCCCGAGTCAAAGCCGCCCATGTACACCCTGGCCCGTGAACTGCTGTTCAAACTCTCCCCGGAAACCTCCCACGACCTGTCCCTGGACCTGATCGGCGCGGGCGGGCGCTTGGGCCTCAACGGTCTGCTATGCAAGGCTGCGGCGAAACTGCCGGTGACGGTCATGGGCCTGGAATTTCCCAACCCGGTCGGATTGGCGGCGGGCCTGGACAAGAATGGCGCCGCCATCGACGGCTTTGCGCAACTGGGTTTCGGCTTCGTCGAGATCGGCACCGTGACGCCGCGGCCACAGCCGGGCAACCCGAAGCCACGATTGTTCCGTCTGCCTCAGGCCGAGGCGATCATCAATCGCATGGGCTTCAACAACCTGGGCGTCGATCACCTGCTGGCCCGTGTCGCGGCGGCCAAGTACAAGGGCGTGCTGGGCATCAACATCGGCAAGAATTTCGACACCCCGGTGGAGCGCGCCGTCGACGACTATCTGATCTGCCTGGACAAGGTCTACGCCCATGCCAGCTATGTCACCGTAAACGTCAGCTCCCCGAACACTCCGGGGCTGCGTAGCCTGCAATTTGGTGACTCCCTCAAGCAATTGCTCGCCGACCTGGCCCGGCGCCGCGCGGAGCTGGCGGTTATCCATGGCCGGCATGTTCCGTTGGCCATCAAGATCGCCCCGGACATGAGCGACGAGGAAACCGTCCAAGTGGCCCAGGCCCTGATCGAGACCGGCATGGACGCGGTGATTGCCACCAATACCACCCTGGGACGCGAAGGCGTCGAAGGGCTGGAACACGGTGACGAGGCGGGCGGTTTGTCTGGTGCGCCGGTGCGTGACAAGAGCACCCATACCGTGAAAATCCTGGCGGGTGAACTGGCGGGACGCTTGCCGATCATTGCGGCGGGCGGGATCACCGAAGGCCGGCATGCCGCCGAGAAAATCACCGCTGGGGCAAGCCTGGTGCAGGTTTATTCGGGTTTCATCTACAAGGGGCCCGCGCTGATTCGAGAGTCGGTGGATGCGATTGCGGCGTTGGGGTGATTCCTTAGGTTGGTGAGGTCCATTTGTGGCGAGGGGATAACTCCCCTCGCCACACCAGTGTTTTCAGCTCAAATCCGCGAATCCCGGGCATTAAAAAGGGCTCCAGAAGGAGCCCCTTGGGCCGTAGCCCGCCGTCCGGATGGGACGTGCGTGGTTAAATCGGTTTGGATGTCAAGTTGTCGAGTTCTTGAGTAATAAGCCCTGTGTCAGCCGACGGCGTGAAGTTCGTTGAGTCTATGGATACCCGCAGTGCCGGTCATACCGTCCCAGTTGTCGCCGCGTCCTTCCCGCCAGCCATTGATCCAGGCTTGACGTACCGACGGTAGAGTAAAGGGGCAAAGCTCACGGGATTTACCACCAACGCCATATTGGTAACCGCGTAAAAATGCTCTTTCCAACGGATCACGCTTAAGTCTTCTCATAGGGTGTTGCCCTCACTTGTTGACTGTTGCTTAGCGTCGACCTCTATTGAGGCCGGGGCAGAATCATTCTGCCGTTGGCGGCTCGTTGCCGGCGTGACGAGCCGAGGTGTTGACGCCGTTGCGACGTCAACCTGTGGTGAGTTCTAACCAAAGCGTCACACGGATGGAATGATCGTTTTGTCATAAGCACGTAACATTAAAGATGCTAGGGCGATAAGTAACATGATGTTCAACACCCGCTTTTGAGCAAGACCCCTGTATGATCAGCCCTGCGCCGAAAGGCGGTCGCCATGGTCGGATGAGAATGTCCCCCTGTTGCACTCGGGTACTATTCGACAAAAGGGGTGACTTTTCACAATTTGTTGCACAGAATTTTTTTATCTGTACACGCATCTAAGCTCTTTGAACCTGAGCGGCGAGTACGGAACGGCACACGCTCGTGCCACGCGGGTGCTCTTGAGAAAAGCACCTGATTGAACCCGGCCCGGCAATGCGTTGCCCGGCCCACTTAGCCAAAGGCTCTGGAAATCCCATGTCCGACCGTTTCGAACTCTTCCTCACCTGTCCCAAGGGCCTCGAAGGCCTGCTTCTTGAGGAAGCCGTCGGGCTTGGCCTTGAAGAGGCGCGCGAGCACACCTCGGCCGTTCGCGGCAGCGCTGACATGGAGACAGCCTATCGGCTCTGCCTATGGTCGCGCCTGGCGAACCGCGTGTTGCTGGTGCTCAAGCGCTTCCCGATGAAGGACGCTGAAGACCTTTACCACGGCGTACTGGATGTCGATTGGCAAGACCACATGCTGCCCGATGGCACCCTGGCGGTGGAATTCAGCGGTCACGGCTCGGGCATCGACAACACCCATTTCGGCGCCTTGAAGGTCAAGGACGCGATCGTCGACAAATTGCGCACCCCTTCGGGCGACCGTCCTTCCATCGATAAGCTCAACCCGGACCTGCGCATCCACCTGCGCCTGGACCGTGGCGAAGCGATCCTTTCCCTGGATCTCTCGGGCCACAGCCTGCACCAGCGCGGCTATCGCTTGCAGCAAGGCGCCGCACCATTGAAGGAAAACCTCGCCGCCGCGATCCTGATCCGCGCCGGCTGGCCGCGCATTGCCGCTGAAGGCGGGGCGCTGGCCGACCCGATGTGCGGCGTCGGCACGTTCCTGGTGGAAGCCGGCATGATCGCCGCCGACATGGCGCCCAACTTGCGTCGTCAGCAATGGGGCTTTACCGCCTGGCTCGGCCATGTGCCGGCGCTGTGGCGCAAGCTCCATGAGGAGGCCACCGAGCGCGCCGCCGCCGGACTGGCCAAGCCGCCGTTGTGGATTCGTGGCTACGAGGCCGACCCACGGCTGATCCAGCCGGGCCGCAACAACGTCGAACGCGCGGGCCTGAGCGAGTGGATCAAGATCTACCAGGGCGAAGTCGCCACTTTCGAACCACGCCCGGACCAGAACCAGAAGGGCCTGGTGATCTGCAACCCACCGTATGGCGAGCGTCTGGGTGACGAAGCCAGCCTGCTGTATCTCTACCAGAACCTCGGCGAACGCCTGCGCCAGGCCTGCCTCAACTGGGAAGCGGCGGTGTTCACCGGCGCGCCGGACCTGGGCAAGCGCATGGGCATTCGCAGCCACAAGCAGTATTCGTTCTGGAACGGCGCCTTGCCCTGCAAGCTGCTGTTGATCAAGGTGCTGCCGGATCAGTTCGTCACGGGCGAGCGTCGCACCCCGGAACAACGCCAGGCCGAGCGTGAACAATCCGCCTACGACCAGGCCCCGGATGTCCCCCAGGAGCGCCAGTACAACAAGAACGGCAACCCCATCAAGCCAGCCCCGGCACCCGCCCCGGTGATCGAGCAGGCGCGCCTGAGCGAAGGCGGGCAGATGTTTGCCAACCGGCTGCAGAAAAACCTGAAGTTGCTGAGCAAGTGGGCCAAGCGTGAGGGCGTGGAGTGCTATCGCGTCTACGATGCCGACATGCCCGAATACTCGATGGCCATCGACCTGTACCACGATTGGGTACACGTCCAGGAATACGTCGCGCCCAAATCCATCGATCCGGAAAAGGCCTCGGCCCGGTTGTTCGATGCGCTGGCGGCGATTCCCCAGGCCTTGAATGTCGACAAGAGCCGCGTGGTCATCAAGCGCCGCGAGCGCCAGAGCGGCACCAAACAGTACGAGCGCCAGAGTGCCCAAGGCAAATTCACCGAGGTCAGCGAAGGCGGCGTGAAGCTGCTGGTCAACCTCACGGATTACCTGGACACGGGGTTGTTCCTCGACCACCGGCCGATGCGCCTGCGGATCCAGAAGGAGGCAGCCGGCAAGCGTTTCCTGAACCTGTTCTGCTACACCGCGACCGCCAGCGTCCACGCCGCCAAGGGCGGTGCGCGCAGCACCACCAGCGTCGACTTGTCGAAAACCTACCTGGACTGGGCGCGACGCAACCTGTCCCTCAATGGCTTTTCGGACAAGAACCGCCTGGAGCAGGGCGACGTCATGGCCTGGCTTGAAGCCAGTCGCGAGGAGTACGACTTGATCTTCATCGACCCGCCGACCTTCTCAAACTCCAAGCGCATGGAAGGCGTGTTCGACGTGCAGCGCGACCACGTGCAACTGCTCGACCTGGCGATGGCGCGCCTGGCGCCGGGCGGCGTGCTGTATTTTTCCAACAACTTCCGCAAGTTCCAGCTCGAAGAAAACCTGGCCGAGCGTTATGCGGTGGAGGAAATCACCGCCAAGACCATCGACCCGGATTTCGCCCGCAACGGCAAAATCCACCGCGCCTGGAAAATCATGGCGCGCTGATCTCGAGGCATTGGATCCAGCGAAGCCTTGAAATACAAGGCTCCCGGGCATCATTGGGGCTGGCTAAAGTGATGGCAGATAGCTATAACTAGGCTGTGGCCGGGGCTGTACATATGCCTGGTCCCTTTCTGAGTTATGTGTATGGCATTACATCAGGTGCGTCCCAGAATCCTGGGCTTTATCAGTGAAGATGTTTCGGCATGGCTAGTGGCGTCCCTGGTCCTGATGACGGGCTTGCTGCTGACCGGTTTGCTGGCCTGGGGCACGCTGAACCTGTTCAACCAGCAATTGCGCCAGCGCTTCGAACTGCAAGCCGAAGAGCGTTATAGCCGCCTCCAGGAACGTTTCCAGGATCAGGAGCAACGCCTCGACAGCCTGAGACGTTTCTTCGCCAACTCCTCCGGGGTTTCCAACAGCGAGTTCCATGGCTACACCGAAGCCCTGCTGCGGCGCACCCGGGCCTTTGCCTGGGCGCCCCGGGTCTTTCGGGACGATCGGCAGCCGTTTGAACAACAGGCGCGGGCCGAGGTGTCTGGCACCTATGCCATTCGCGAACAGGATGAAGCCGGTATGTTGCACCCGGCCATAGAACGGGACGAATACGTTCCGGTGCTGTACGTCCAGAGCCAACCGTCCTATGGCTCGCCGCTGGGCCTGGATCTTCTTTCGCAGCCGTTACGCCGTGTGACGCTGGAGCGGGCCCGCCAGCGTAACGCCCTGGTGGTTTCCCAACCGGTTAACCTGATAGGGGTCGACCCGGCCTTTTCCCGCGGGGTCGTGCTCGCAGCCCCCGTGAGTCGGCATCTGGCCGGTGAGCCGTTCGGATACGTGGTGGCCGCCGTCAGCATGCGCCAGTTGGTCGCCGATGACCTGCCTGCGCCAGGCCGCGACAATCTGTCGATGCGTGTGATCGACCTATCCGATGGCGATCATGGGGAGGTGCTGTACGAGACGTCGGACCAGCCGGGCAAAAGCGATTTGGCAGCGACCCGATTACTGCGCCTCGCGGACCGGGACTTCCGGATCGAATTGCGTCCCAGCCGCCTGTTCCTGTCGAGCAACCATTCCAGCGTGACAAGCCTGACAGTGCTGGGCGCATTGCTCAGCCTGTTACTGAGCGCGTTGTTTTATACGCTGGTCAGCCAACGGCAGCGGGCCCTGGCACTGGTGGAGCAGCGCACCCGGGAATTGCGGGCCCGGGAGTCGGAACTGCGTGGCACCCACGGCCAACTGCGGGGCGTGCTCGATGCCGCGACCCAGGTTGCGATCATCGCCACTGACCTGCGCGGTGTCATCACTACGTTCAATGCCGGCGCCGAACAGATGCTCGGCTACCGCAGCTGTGACGTCCTGCAAAGCATGACCCTGGAGAGCCTCCACGTTCCCCGCGAGTTGCAACACCGGGCCGCACAACTGGCGGCCCGCTTTGGAAAACCGATCCCGACATGTCACGCGATGTTGCTCGAGGGCGGCGAACAAAGTGGACAACAGGCTCGTGAGTGGACCCTGGTGCGCCGCGACGGCAGTCACCTGACGGTCAACATGTTGGCCACGCCTGTGCTCGATGAGCAGGGATTATGGGTCGGGCACCTGGCGATCTGCATCGACGTCACCGAGCGCAAGCGCGTCCACGAAGCGCTGGCGGCGAGGGATCTGCTGTTGAAGAAACTCAGCGCCCATGTGCCTGGCGGCATCTATCAATTCAAGATGGATTTCAACGGCGGGTTCAGTGTGATCTACGCCAGCGATGGCATCCGCGACATTTATGAGTTGGAGCCCGATGTGCTGGTGCGGCACGCTGATGCGATTTTCTCGCGTATCCATCCATCCGACAGCGCACGGGTACGCGCGTCGATTCGCACCTCGGCCGATACCTTGAGCCCCTGGCGGGAGGAGTACCGGGTGCAACTGCCGCATCGCGGGCTGCGTTGGGTGCGTGGCGAGGCGACTCCCGAACAGTTGCCCGGCGGCGGCGTGTTATGGCACGGCTACATTTCCGACATCTCGGACCTCAAGCGCGTCGAGGAAGAGCTGCGGGCGCTGTCGGTCACCGACGCCTTGACCGGGATTCGCAACCGGCGCTATTTCCAGGAACGCCTGACGACGGAAATGACCCGGGTCGAACGTGGCTCCGGGGAGCTGACGGTGGTCATGCTCGATATCGATCATTTCAAGCGTATCAACGACCAGCACGGCCATGCGGTGGGGGACCGGGTGTTGCAGGCGGTCTGCCAGCGGATCACCCAGCGACTGCGCCGCACCGATGTGTTTTGCCGGCTGGGCGGGGAGGAGTTCGTGGTGCTATGCCCGGATACCGACAGCGAAAGCGCCTACACGCTGGCGTTGGGGTTGTGGGATGGTCTTCGCAGCGCGCCGATTGACGACGTGGGCACCATCACCGCCAGTTTTGGCGTGGCCAGTTGGCGCGCCGGCGAAGGCGCCGATGCGTTGCTGCTGCGGGCTGACGCTGGGGTTTACGCGGCCAAGCAGGCAGGACGGGATCGGGTCGAGGTGCAGTTGGCATAATGGCTTCACGCTAACCGCTGCGGGAGTGAGCTTGCTCGCGATAGCGGTGTCTCAACCAGCATCGATGTGTGCTGGTCGACCGAATCGCGAGCAGGCTCGCTCCCACATTGGGTTGGTGTTGGGGCCTGGCTCAGAGCAGCGACGCTGCCTGTGGCAGTTTCGGCTGGCGATACAGGTCCAGCAGCACCTGGTCCAGCACGGAGGAAGCGCCCCATGGCTTCGGATCGTTGAGGATGGCCACCACCGCCCAGGTATTGCCATTGATGTCACGGCTGTAGCCGGCAATGGCGCGGACGGTGTTCAGCGTGCCGGTCTTGATGTGGGCTTCGCCCGCCATGGCAGTGGTCTTCAAGCGTTTGCGCATGGTGCCGTCGGTGCCGGCGATGGGCATCGAGCTGACGAATTCCGCCGCGTACGGGCTGCGCCATGCCGCTTGCAGCATCGCCGCCATTTCCCGGGCGCTGACCCGTTCCGCGCGGGACAGGCCCGAGCCGTTTTCCATCACCAGGTGCGGCGCCGTGATGCCTTTCTTGGCCAGCCATTGGCGTACCACTCGTTGCGCCGCCTTGGCGTCGTCACCGTCGGCCTCGTTGCGAAACTCCGCGCCCAGGCTCAGGAACAGTTGTTGGGCCATGGTGTTGTTACTGTATTTGTTGATGTCGCGGATGATCTCCGCCAGGTCCGGGGAGAACGCCCGGGCCAACAGTTTGGCGCTCTTCGGGGTCGCGGCCAGGCGGTCGTTGCCCTGGATGCTGCCGCCAAGTTCTTTCCAGATCGCCCGCACTGCGCCAGCGGTGTAGGTGGCATGATCAAGCAGCGACAGGTAGGTCTGGGAACTGCAACCCTCGCCGAGCTGGCCGCTGACGGTCACCGTCATGCTGCCGTCCGCCTGGGCCACCGGGTTGTAGCGCACGCCGCCGGTGCATTGCTTGGAGTTGGCGGCCTTGACCACGTTTTCGATGCGGATGTTGGCAATGGGAGGCTCCACCGACACCAGCACCCGGCCCCCGTCATTGCGGGCCACGAAGCGCAGGGCCTTCAGGTTGACCAGCAGCGAGTCGGGCTTGACCAGGAAGGGCTTGTTCACATCGTTGCCGTCGTCGTTGAACTCGGGCAATTGCGGCTGGATGAAAAAGCTGCGGTCGAGCACCAGGTCGCCGGTGACTTGTTGCACGCCGTTGGCCCGCAAATCGCGCATCAACAGCCAGAGCTTCTCCATGTTCAGCTTGGGGTCGCCGCCGCCCTTGAGGTACAGGTTACCGTTGAGGATCCCGCCGCTGAGGGTCCCGTCGGTGTAGAACTCGGTTTTCCACTGGTGGTTCGGCCCGAGCATTTCCAGGGCCGCGTAGGTCGTCACCAGCTTCATGGTGGACGCCGGGTTCACCGAGACGTCGGCGTTGTAAAGCGTCGGGATGCCGGGGCCGTTGAGCGGCACCATCACCAGGGAGAGGGCGTTGTCTTGCAGCTTGCTGTTCTTGAGGGCCTTTTGCACATTGGGCGACAGGGCGGTGTTGATGGTGGCGGCGCTGGTGGAGACCGGAAAGGCCAGGGGAAGAAGAAGGCTGGCCAGAAGCAGTGGACGCAAAGATTTGATCATGTGAAGTAAAACCCTGCAGGCGAGGGGAGAAAAGACGAGGACATGAAAATGAACGTCCTCAACGGTCATGAAAGTTCGGCATTATGCCCCAAGGCGCAACGGCTTGTGCCGTGCCCAAGCCCGCCGAAGCGGTATTTTTTTACCGACGGTAGGCACAGATGCCCGATGAGTCGGGCAATCGACGCACCAAACTGGTAAAGTGCCGGCCGTTATTACTTATGAGGATTGTTTCAATGGCGACTAACCGTTCCCAGCGTCTGCGCAAAAAGCTGTGCGTGGATGAATTTCAAGAGCTGGGTTTCGAACTGAACCTGGATTTCAAAGAAGATCTGGCCGATGAGGCTATTGACGCTTTCCTCGACGCTTTCCTGAAAGAAGCCATGGAAGCCAACGGCCTGGGCTATGTCGGCGGTGACGACTACGGCCTGGTTTGCCTGCAGAAGCGTGGCTCGGTTACCGAAGAGCAGCGCGCTGCCGTCGAAGCCTGGCTCAAGGCCCGTCCTGAGCTGACCAGCGTTGAAGTCAGCCCGTTGCTGGACGTGTGGTATCCGGAAAAGCCGATCAATTCGAAGGCTTGATGTTAAAAAAACCGGCGACCTTCACAGGTGCCGGTTTTTTTGTGCCTGTCTGTTAAGTAATTGTCGTCCTTCAGGCCGCTTTCGCGAGCAGGCTCGCTCCCACGAGGTTATGTGAGCGACACAAGTCCCCTGGGGGAGCGAGCCTGCTCGCGATGCTTTTAAGCGTTGCGCCAGTTGAGGATAAGCAACGTCAACACCCCCGCCACAATTCCCCAGAACGCCGAGCCGATGGAAAACAGCGTCAGCCCCGACGCCGTGACCATGAAGGTGATCAGCGCCGCTTCCCGTTCCTTCGCTTCGCTCATGGCGATGCTCAGGCCGTTGATGATCGACCCGAACAGGGCCAGCGCCGCGATGGACAGCACCAGTTCCTTGGGCAGCGCCGCGAACAACGCCGCCAGTGTCGCGCCGAAAACCCCGGCAATTCCGTAGAAAACTCCACACCACACGGCCGCCGTGTAGCGCTTGTTGCGATCTTCGTGGGCGTGCGGCCCGGTGCAGATCGCTGCGCTGATCGCAGCGAGGTTGATGCCATGGGAGCCAAACGGCGCCAACAGCAGCGAGGCGATGCCGGTGCTGGTGATCAACGGCGAGGCCGGTACGTTGTAGCCATCGGCGCGCAGCACCGCGATGCCGGGCATGTTCTGCGAGGTCATTGCCACCACGAACAATGGGATGCCGATGCTGATGGTGGCGGCCAGGGAAAAGTGCGGCGTGGTCCAGACCGGCGTCGCGACTTCCAAGGCAAAACCGCTGAAATCCAGGAGCCCCAGCACGCCCGACAGCGCCGTGCCGACCAGCAGTGCCGCCAGCACCGCATAACGTGGCGACAGGCGCTTGACGATCAGGTAGGTGAAAAACATCCCCAGCACCAGACCGGTGCGGTGCTGGGCCGCGACGAAAATCTCGCTGCCGATCTTGAACAAAATGCCTGCCAGCAACGCCGCCGCCAGGGAGGCAGGAATACGCTTGACCAGGCGCTCGAAGCTGCCGGTCAGGCCGCAGATCGTGACCAGGACCGCGCAGGTGATGTACGCGCCGATGGCCTCGCCATAACTTACGCCGCCGAGGCTGGTAATCAGCAGCGCCGCGCCGGGTGTCGACCAGGCGATGGTGATGGGCGTGCGGTAGCGCAGCGACAAACCGATGGAGCACACCGCCATGCCGATGGAGATGGCCCAGATCCACGAGGAAATCTGCCCGGTGGTCAGGCCCGCCGCTTGTCCGGCCTGGAACATCAGCACCAGGGAACTGGTGTAACCGGTCATCATGGCGATGAAACCGGCAACGATGGCCGAGGGCGATGTATCGGCCAATGGACGAAGTGGCGCGGTCGTGACTTCGGTCATGGTGGGCGGCGGTCCTTGTTGTAGATTGACTGGGCGGGTGGCGCCACAGGTTCGGGTTTAAAGCCTAAACTCAACGCACCGACCGGTCGCGATACAGCCGTGTCCGCAAACAGCCGTACAGTCGTGTTGCCATCAGAGGTTGTGTACAATCGCCGTGTTTTTTACGCGATACTTGCCAGCGACCCGCTGTGCCGTATTACAGTCACGGTTAAATCGCCGCAGTTCTCCCGACTCGAGTGCCCATGAACGAACAGTTGCAGCCCCTCAAGAAACAACCGCGAGCTGGCAAAGCCGGCCGCAGCGGAACCCAGGACGATATTGTCTATGCGCACATTTTCGAGGCCATCCTCGAACAGCGCCTGGCGCCCGGTACGAAATTGAGCGAAGAGGCGCTGGGGGAGATTTTCGGGGTCAGCCGCACGATCATTCGCCGCGCGCTGTCGCGCCTGGCCCATGAAGGCGTGGTGTTGCTGAGGCCCAATCGTGGCGCGGTGGTTGCCAGCCCAAGTGTCGAAGAGGCCCGCCAGGTGTTCTTCGCCCGGCGCATGGTGGAGAAGGCGATCACGGAGCTGGCGGTCCAGCACGCCACGGCCGAGCAGCTTGCCGAGCTGCGGCAGATGGTCAGCGACGAGCGCGACAGTTTTTCCCGTGGCGACCGTGGCGCCGGCATCCGGCTGTCGGGCGAGTTCCACCTGAAACTGGCCGAGGCGGCAAAAAACGCACCGCTGATCAGTTTCCAGCGCAGCCTGGTGTCCCAGACTTCGTTGATCATTGCCCAGTACGAAAGCGGCAACCGCTCGCACTGTTCCTATGACGAACACACCCAATTGATCGACGCCATCGAGGCCCGTGACGCGGCTTTGGCGGTGAACCTGATGATGCATCACATGGACCACATCGACAGCAAGCTCAACCTCGACGAAGAAAGCGCGTCGGATGACTTGCACGCGGTGTTCTCGCACCTGTTGCAGAGCAAGAAGCCGGGGCGTTCGCCTGCCAAGCTCTGAGGGTTGAACCAGTCATACCGCCAATCGCGAGCAAGCTCGCTCCCACAGGGTTATGTGTACACCACAAATCCACTGTGGGAGCGAGCTTGCTCGCGATAGCGTCCTGGCAGGCAATACAACCTACCGCTGGTGCACCAACCGACCCGCCGCATAAGTCTGCGCCACCGTCCGGTCATCCCCCAGCGTCATCAGCACGAACAACCGCTCGGCAATGTTCTTGGCCTGCTTCAGGCGATAGCTCAACAGCGGCGTGGCGTTGTAGTCCAGCACCAGGAAATCCGCGTCCGTTCCCGGTTGCAACGTCCCGATCTTGTCTTCCAGGCGCAAGGCCCGGGCCCCGCCGAGGGTGGCCAGGTACAGCGATTTGAACGGGCTCAGCCGCACCCCTTGCAGTTGCATGACCTTGTAGGCTTCGTTCAGGGTTTGCAGCAGCGAGAAACTGGTGCCACCGCCCACGTCGGTGCCCAACCCTACGTTCACTTTGTGCTTCTCGGTCATTGGCAGGTTGAACAGCCCGCTGCCCAGGAACAGGTTCGAGGTCGGGCAGAAGGCAATGGCCGAACCGGTCTGGGCCAGGCGCGCGCACTCGTCGTCGCACAAGTGAACGCCATGGGCGAACACCGAACGTTCGCCGAGCAACTGGTAGTGGTCGTAGACGTCCAGGTATCCCTTGCGCTCCGGGAACAATTCCTTGACCCATTGCACTTCCTGCAGGTTCTCACTGATGTGGGTCTGCATGTACAGGTCCGGGTATTCATTGAGCAACTGGCCGGCCAGGGTCAGTTGCTCCGGGGTGCTGGTCGGCGCGAAGCGCGGCGTCACGGCGTAGTGCAGGCGACCCTTGCCATGCCAACGCTCGATCAATGCCTTGCTCTGGGTGTAGCTGGATTCGGCAGTGTCGACCAGATAGTCCGGGGCGTTGCGGTCCATCATCACCTTGCCGGCAATCATGCGCAGGTCGAGCTTCTCGGCCACCTCGAAAAAAGCATTCACCGATTGGGGATGTACGCTGCCAAACACCAGGGCCGTGGTAGTGCCGTTGCGCAGCAGTTCCTTGACGAAAATATCCGCCACTGCCTCGGCGTGGGCCGGGTCGGCGAATTGGCTTTCGCAAGGGAAGGTGTAGGTGTTGAGCCAGTCCAGCAGTTGCTCGCCATAGGCGCCGACCATACCGGTCTGAGGCAGGTGGATATGGGTATCGATGAGGCCTGGAGTGATCAGCGCATCCGGGTAATGGGCGATTTCGATATCCGCCGCCAGGGTCGGCAGCAGCTCATGGGCGTGGCCGATGGCGCTGATCTGGCCATTTTCCACCACCAGCAGGCCATCCTCGAAATATTCATAGGACGCCTCGATGCCAACTTCGGCCGGGTCGGCGAGGCTGTGGAGCAGGGCGGCGCGGTAGGCTTTGCGTGTCAGGGGCATGGTCTGTCTCGATAAAAGATTAACGCTGGCTGCGGCGCGAAACCGGCAGCAACTTGGCAATGGGTTCGGCGCGCGAGGTATGCTGGCCGAAATCCGCGTTATAGGTGGCGATGATTTCGCCGGCGATGGAGATGGCGATCTCCACAGGCAATTTGCCTTTGACTTCGCCAATGCCCATCGGGCAACGCATACGTTGCAGGGTGCCGCTGTCGAAGCCGCGATCCCGCAAGCGGTGTTCGAACTTGACCCGTTTGGTCTTCGAGCCGATCAGGCCGAAATAGGCGAAGTCGTTGCGCTTGAGAATCGCGGCGCTCAGTTCCAGGTCGAGCTGATGGTTGTGGGTCATGACGATGCAGTAGCTGCCGGCGGGCAAGTCGTCGACTTCATCCAATGGCTCTTCAGTGACGATCTTGCGCACACCATGGAGTAACTGTTCAGGAAACTCCGCCTCCCGCGAGTCGATCCAGCGGACCCGGCAGGGCAGGCTTGCCAGCAACGGCACCAAGGCCCGACCGACATGGCCGGCGCCAAACACGGCGATCTGCGCCTGGACCTGCCCCATGGGTTCGAACAGCAACACGGTGACGCCGCCGCAGCACTGGCCAAGGCTGGCGCCGAGGCTGAAACGCTCCAGATGCGTGTTCTGCTGGCCGCTGGCGAGCATCTGCCGAGCGATTTCCATGGCCTTGTATTCCAGGTGACCGCCACCGATGGTGTCGAACGTCTGGCTGGCGCTGATGACCATCTTCGAACCGGCGTTGCGCGGCGTGGAGCCAAGCTCTTCGATGATCGTCACCAGCACGCAGGGTTCACCGCGGGTTTGCAGGTCGGCGAGGGCGCTGATCCAGTTGTACATGTTCACCTCGACATCTCTGTTGTCTGTTCGGCCGCTTTCGCGAGCAGGCTCGCTCCCACATTTGCAACGCGGTCCCTGTGGGAGCGAGCCTGCTCGCGAAGGCCGCGCCGCGGTTTAAAGTGAAGCCAACTCGACCTCGGCTTGCGCAGGCTTCACAGCCTTCAACTGCCGCATCTGCTCACACCCCCACAACACCCGCTCCGGCGTCGCCGGCGCGTCGATCTTCGGTTGATGCCGGTAATCCCCCAGACTCGCCACGGCGTCCTTGATGGCGCACCACGCGGCGATGCCGAGCATGAACGGCGGCTCGCCCACGGCCTTGGAGTGGAACACCGTGTCTTCGGGGTTCTTGCGGTTTTCCACCAGCTTGACCCGCAAATCCAATGGCATGTCAGCCACGGCGGGGATCTTGTAGCTGGCCGGACCATTGGTCATCAGCTTGCCCTTGTCGTTCCACACCAGTTCTTCCATGGTCAGCCAGCCCATGCCCTGGATGAATCCGCCCTCGACCTGGCCGATGTCGATGGCTGGGTTCAGCGAGGCGCCGACGTCGTGAAGGATGTCGGTGCGCAGCATCTTGTACTCGCCGGTGAGGGTATCGACGATCACCTCGGCGCACGCCGCGCCGTAGGCGTAGTAGTAGAACGGCCTGCCACGGGCCTGGCTGCGGTCGTAGTAGATTTTGGGGGTCTTGTAGAAACCGGTGCTCGACAGCGAGACCTGCGCGAAATACGCCTGTTGAACCAGTGCCTCGAAGGTCAGGATGTGATCGCGCACCCGCACGTGGCCGTTGTGGAATTCCACGTCTTCCTCGCTGACCTTGTATTGCCGCGCGGCGAACTCCACCAGGCGCCGCTTGATGGTTTCGGCGGCATTCTGCGCCGCCTTGCCGTTCAGGTCGGCGCCACTGGACGCGGCGGTGGGCGAGGTGTTCGGCACCTTGTCGGTGTTGGTCGCGGTGATCTGCACGCGGTCCATTTCCACCTGGAATACCTCGGCCACCACTTGGGCGACCTTGGTGTTCAAGCCTTGGCCCATCTCTGTGCCGCCGTGATTGAGGTGGATGCTGCCGTCGGTGTAGACGTGAATCAACGCGCCGGCCTGGTTGAGGAAGCTGGCGGTGAACGAAATGCCGAACTTCACCGGTGTCAGCGCCAGGCCCTTTTTCAGGATCGGGCTGCCTGCGTTGTAGCGGCGGATCGCTTCGCGGCGCTCGGCGTATTGGCTGCTTTGTTCAAGCTCGGCGGTCATCTCTTCGAGCATGTTGTGCTCGACGGTCTGGTAGTAATGCGTGACGTTGCGCTCGGTCTTGCCGTAGTAGTTGGCCTTGCGCACCGCCAGGGGGTCGAGCCCCAGGTGCCGGGCGATAGCGTCCATCACCTCTTCGATGGCGACCATGCCTTGGGGGCCGCCGAAACCACGGTAAGCGGTGTTCGAGGCGGTGTTGGTCTTGCAGCGGTGGCCGTTGATCGTTGCATCGCCAAGGTAGTAGGCGTTGTCGGCATGGAACATCGCTCGGTCGACGATCGAGGCGGACAGGTCCGGCGAGCAGCCGCAATTGCCAGCCAGTTCCAAGGCAATGCCGTGCAGACGACCGGTGCTGTCGAAGCCGACGTCGTATTCGATGTAGAAGGGATGGCGCTTGCCGGTCATCAGCATGTCTTCGAGCCGGGGCAGGCGCATCTTGGTCGGCTGGCCGGTGAGGTGCGCGATGACGGCGCACAGGCACGCCGGGCTGGCGGCCTGGGTCTCCTTGCCGCCGAACCCACCGCCCATGCGACGCATGTCCACCACCACTTTGTTCATCGACACGCCGAGCACTTCGGCCACCAGCTTTTGCACTTCGGTGGGGTTCTGGGTCGAGCAGTAGACGATCATGCCGCCGTCTTCGGTGGGCATCACCGAGGAAATCTGGGTTTCCAGGTAGAAATGTTCCTGGCCGCCGATGTGCAGTGAACCCTGGATGCGATGTTCGGCGCTTGCCAGCGCCGTGGCTGAATCGCCGCGCTGGTGGGTATGGCTGTCGAGCACGAAATGCCGCTTGCGCAGCGCCTCGACCACATCCAGCACCGGTTCCAGGTCCTCGTATTCGACTATGGCCGCCATGGCTGCCTTGCGCGCCGTTTCGAGATCCCTGGCGGCAACGGCCAGAACGGGTTGACCAACGAACTGCACATCGTCGATCGCCAGCAGCGGGTCACCGGGCAGCAACGGGCCGATGTCCTTCAGGCCCGGGATGTCCTGGTGGGTAATGGCGATGCGCACGCCTTCGAAGGCGTAGCAAGGCGCGGTGTCGATGCGCAGGATCCGCGCGTGGGCGCGGTCCGAGAGCCGGGCATAGACGTGCAATTGGTTCGGGAATTCCAGGCGGTCGTCGATGTACTGTGCCTCGCCTGAAACGTGCTTCGCGGCGCTGTCATGCTTGACGCTGCGGCCCACGCCGGTGGTGAGGTCGAGGGCGAACAGTTGCGCCAGTTCGGCTTGGGTCTTTTCTACGGCGTGATGATTAGACATAAGCGGTCACCCGAGTCTCGATGTGGGGCGTTTGCAGTTCGATGAAATATTTGCGCAGCAGGTTGCGGGCGCTGAGCAGGCGATATTCCTTGCTGGCGCGGAAGTCCGACAGGGGCGTGAAATCCTCCGCCAGGGCCGCGCAGGCGCGTTCGAGGGTGCTGTCGGTCCAGGGCGCGCCGATCAGCGCGGCCTCACAGTGCTTGGCGCGCTTGGGGGTCGCGGCCATGCCACCGAAGGCCACACGTGCCTCGCGGACCATGCCGTTGTCGATGCGCAGGTTGAACGCCGCGCACACGGCGGAAATGTCGTCGTCCAGGCGCTTGGAGACTTTGTAGGCGCGAAACGCTTGCTCGGCGCTGGCCCGGGGCACGATGATCTTTTCGATGAATTCGCTTTCCTGGCGGGCGGTGACCCGGTAATCGATGAAATAATCTTCCAGGGCCAGGGTGCGGCGAGTCTGGCCTTTGCACAGCACAATCTGCGCGCCGAGGGCGATCAGTAGGGGCGGCGAGTCGCCAATGGGCGAGGCGTTGCCGATGTTCCCGCCCAGGGTGCCCTGGTTGCGGATCTGCAACGAGGCGAAGCGCTGCAGCAGTTCGCCGAAGTCCGGATATTCGGCTTGCAGGGCCTCGTAACAATCGGAAAGCGCGGTGGCCGCGCCGATTTCCAGGCGATCATCGAAACGCTCGACGCGCTTGAGTTCGGCGACGTTGCCCACGTAGATCATCACCGGCAGGGTGCGGTGGAACTGGGTGACTTCCAGCGCCAGGTCAGTGCCGCCGGCCAGCAGCCGTGCTTGTGGGTAGGCGTCGTAGAGGTCGGCCAGGTCAGCCACGGTCAGTGGCACCAGGCAGCGTTTGTCGCCACTGTTGAGTTCTCCGGTCTCGGTCGGTGCGATGGCTTTGAGGCGGGCAATGGTCTGGGCCTCACGGGCGTCGAACTGGTCGGGCTGCTTGGCGCAACAGGCCTGGTCGGCGGCGGCCAGGATCGGCCGGTAACCGGTGCAGCGGCACAAGTTACCGGCCAACGCTTCGTGGGCCTTATGGGCGTCGGGCTGCTCGCTGTTCTTTTGCAGGGCGAACAACGACATGACGAAGCCCGGGGTACAGAAACCACATTGCGAACCGTGGCAATCGACCATCGCCTGCTGGACGCTGTGCAGCTGGCCATCGTGCTTGAGGTCTTCGACGCTGATCAATTGCTTGCCGTGCAGCGACGAGACGAAGGTCAGGCACGAATTGAGGCTGCGGTAGCGAATACGCTCGCCACCTTCTGCGTCCGTCTCCAATTCGCCCACCACCACGGTGCATGCGCCGCAGTCGCCGCTGGCGCAGCCTTCCTTGGTGCCGGGTTTACCAACGTGTTCGCGCAGGTAATTGAGCACGGTCAGGTTCGGGTCCAGGGCATGCTCGCTACGGAGTTCCTGGTTGAGTAAAAACTGGATCACGGAAGGCCTCGCAGATTCATTATTGTTGTATCGACGTGAGCTGAATTTAGCAGTTCTGACTTTTCGGTCAATGATTTTCTGACTTAAAGGTCAAGAAATACCGTTTTGTCGATAAAACCCTTGGGAGCGAGCTCGCTCTCACAGGCTCTCTTTCACCAAGAGGGCAGGCACTTTTTGCTTATATCGTGCCAAAAACCAGGTGGAGGCCCTGCGCCATGACGTATTGAGTGCGCTACACTGCGCCGCTTGTGCAGATCTGAAGAGTTTGAAGGACAACCATGACGTTCAAGGCCCCGGACAGCCTCGCCGAGCAAATCGCCCATCATCTCGCCGAGCGCATCATTCGCGGCGAAATGAAGCCGGGAGAGCGCATCCAGGAGCAGAAGGTTACGCTGGCGCTCAATGTCAGCCGCGGTTCGGTCCGCGAGGCCTTGCTGATCCTGGAGCGGCGTCACCTGATCGCCATCTTGCCGCGCCGTGGCGCCCACGTCACCGAGCTCACCGAACACAAGGTGCGCAGCCTTTGCGCATTGATGAGCGAGCTCTATATCCTGCTGGGCAATGCAGTGGCGCATGGTTGGAAAGAGCAGGCCGACATGGCGCCGTTCGTGGCGATCCAGCAGCGCCTCAAGGAAGCCTACGAGCGCCAGGACATCCGTACGTTCGTCGACGATAGCTTCAGCGTGATGCGAGCAGCCTATCCCTTTGCCAACAACCCTTATCTGCAGGAAACCGTTGAAAACCTGCAACCGGCCATGAGCCGCGCCTATTTCCTGGCTCTTGAGCAGCGCAAGGCGGAAATGAGCGAATTCCTCGACCTGTTCCAGCGCCTGCTCGCGGCCGTGCTGGCCCGTGATCTGCCGCAGATCCGCACTGTGCTGACGGCTTACGCCCAGCGCAGTTGCGATCTGGTGGTTTCGGCCCTGACGGCGGCCTGACGTGCGACTCAAGTGCATCAAGCTGGCGGGGTTCAAATCCTTCGTCGACCCGACGACGGTGAACTTCCCCAGCAACATGGCGGCGGTGGTCGGGCCCAATGGTTGCGGCAAGTCGAACATCATCGACGCCGTGCGCTGGGTGATGGGCGAAAGCTCGGCCAAGAACCTGCGCGGCGAGTCGATGACCGACGTCATTTTCAACGGCTCCACCAGCCGCAAGCCAGTGAGTCAGGCCAGCATCGAACTGGTGTTCGATAATTCCGATGGCACCCTCATCGGCGAATACGCGGCCTACGCGGAAATTTCCATCCGCCGCAAAGTGACCCGTGACAGCCAGAACAGCTATTTCCTCAACGGCGCCAAATGCCGTCGCCGGGACATCACCGACATCTTCCTAGGCACCGGCCTGGGACCGCGCAGCTATTCGATCATCGAGCAGGGCATGATCTCCAAGCTGATCGAGGCCAAGCCCGAGGACCTGCGCAACTTCATCGAAGAAGCCGCCGGCATCTCCAAATACAAGGAACGGCGTCGCGAGACCGAGAACCGCATCCGCCGTACCCACGAAAACCTCGCGCGTCTGACTGACCTGCGTGAAGAACTCGAGCGCCAGCTCGAACGCCTGCATCGCCAGGCCGAGGCGGCAAAGAAATACCAGGAATACAAAGCCGAAGAGCGCCAGCTCAAGGCCCAACTGTCGGCCCTGCGCTGGCAGGCGTTGAACGAACAGGTGGGCCAGCGCGAGGCGATCATCGGCAACCAGGAAGTCAGCTTCGAAGCGTTGGTGGCCGAGCAGCGCAACGCCGATGCCGCCATCGAGCGCCTGCGCGACGGGCACCATGAACTTTCCGAGCGCTTCAACCTGGTGCAAGGGCGCTTCTATTCCGTGGGAGGCGACATTGCCAGGGTCGAGCAAAGCATCCAGCACGGCCAGCAGCGCCTGCGCCAGTTGCAGGAAGATTTGAAGGAGGCCGAGCGCGCACGCCTGGAAACCGAATCCCACCTGGGCCACGATCGCACCTTGTTGCTGACCCTCGGCGAAGAGCTGGAGCGGCTCACGCCGGAGCAGGAACTCACCAGCGCCGCCGCCGAAGAGGCCGCCGCAGCCCTGGAAGAAGCCGAGTTGACCATGCATGGTTGGCAAGAGCAGTGGGACAGTTTCAACCTGACCTCGGCCGAGCCGCGGCGCCAGGCAGAAGTCCAGCAGTCGCGCATCCAGCAGTTGGAAACCAGCATGGAGCGCCTGGCCGAACGTCAGCGTCGCCTGTCTGAAGAGCGCGCCTTGCTCGCCGCGGATCCGGAAGACGCCGCGATTCTGGAGCTGAGCGAGCAACTGGCGGCCAGCGAGGCCACCCTCGAGGACTTGCAAGCCAGCGAAGATGCCCAGGTCGAACGCCTTGAACAACTGCGCCAAGCCTTGCAGCTGGCCTTGCAGAACCAGCAACAGGCCCAGGGCGAATTGCAGCGGCTCAATGGGCGGCTGGCCTCGCTGGAGGCTTTGCAGCAAGCCGCGTTGGACCCTGGCACCGGCACTGCGGAATGGCTGCGCGACCAGCACCTGGCCGAGCGCCCGCGCCTGGCCGAAGGTTTGAAGGTCGATGCCGGCTGGGAACTGGCGGTGGAAACCGTGCTGGGCGCCGATCTGCAAGCAGTGCTGGTGGATGATTTCGCCGGGTTCGATCTTTCCGGTTTCAGCCAGGGCGATCTGCGCCTGCTCAGCCCGGCCGGCGACGGCGTGCGGGTGCCAGGGAGTCTGTTGGACAAGGTCGAAGCCCAGGTCGACCTGTCGCCTTGGCTGGGGCAGGTCAAGCCGGTGGACAGCCTCGAGCACGCCTTGGCCTTGCGTGGGCAATTGGCAGCCGGCGAAAGCCTGATCAGCCGCGACGGGTATTGGGTCGGGCGGCATTTCCTGCGGGTTCGCCGGGCCTCTGAAGCCGAGAGCGGCATGCTCGCCCGAGGCCAGGAAATCCAGCGCCTGGCCGCCGAGCGCGAAGAGCGCGAGGCCAGCGTCGAAGCCCTGGAAACCGAACTACAGAACCTGCGGGCGCAACAGCGCCAACAGGAAAACGGCCGCGAACACCTGCGTCGGCTGTTGCAAGATGAAGCGCGCCAGCAGGGCGAACTCAAGGCGCAGCTGTCTGCCGGCAAGGCCAAGGTCGAACAATTGGCCCTGCGTCGTACCCGTCTTGACGAAGAAATCGCCGAGTTGGGCGAGCAGCGGGCGTTGGAACACGAACAGATCGGCGAGGCGCGCCTGCAATTGCAAGAAGCCCTTGATGCGATGGCGGTGGATACCGAACAGCGTGAATTGCTGCTGGCCCAGCGCGAGAGCCTGCGTGAACGCCTGGACCGCGTGCGCCAGGAAGCGCGCCAGCACAAAGACCATGCCCATCAGCTGGCGGTACGCCTGGGCTCGCTCAGGGCCCAGCACGATTCCACACGCCAGGCCCTGGAACGTCTGGAAATGCAGTCCGAGCGCCTGACCGAAAAGCGTGAGCAGTTGAGCCTCAACCTGGAAGAGGGCGAGGCGCCACTGGAAGAACTGCGCCTCAAGCTCGAAGAGTTGCTCGACAAACGCATGAGTGTCGACGAAGAACTCAAGACTGCACAGATTGCCCTGGAGGATGCCGACCGCGAACTGCGCGACGCTGAGAAGCGCCGCAGCCAGGCCGAGCAGCAATCGCAGCTGATCCGTGGCCAGATGGAGCAGCAGCGCATGGAGTGGCAGGCCTTGACGGTGCGGCGCAAAGCCTTGCAGGACCAATTGCTGGAAGACGGCTACGACCTCGACGGCGTGCTCGCCACCCTGGTGGCCGGGGCGAACGAAAAGGACGCCGAGGACGAACTTGAGCGCATCGCCCAGCGCATCCAGCGCCTGGGGGCAATCAACCTGGCGGCCATCGACGAGTACCAGCAGCAGTCAGAGCGCAAGCGTTACCTGGACGCTCAGAACGACGATCTGGCGGAGGCGCTGGAGACCCTGGAAAACGTCATCCGCAAGATCGACAAGGAAACCCGCAACCGCTTCAAGGATACCTTTGATCAGATCAACGGCGGTTTGCAGGCGCTTTTCCCAAAAGTTTTCGGTGGTGGTAGCGCCTACTTGGAACTGACGGGCGAAGATCTACTCGATACAGGGGTGACAATCATGGCGCGTCCTCCCGGCAAGAAGAACAGCACCATCCATTTGCTCTCCGGCGGCGAAAAAGCGCTGACGGCGCTGGCTCTGGTCTTTGCCATTTTCAAACTGAACCCGGCGCCGTTCTGCATGCTCGATGAGGTCGACGCACCACTGGACGACGCCAACGTCGGCCGTTACGCACGGCTGGTGAAGGAAATGTCCGAAACGGTGCAGTTCATCTACATCACCCACAACAAGATCGCCATGGAAATGGCCGACCAGTTGATGGGCGTGACCATGCATGAGCCGGGGTGTTCGCGGCTGGTGGCGGTGGATGTGGAGGAGGCCATGGCCATGGTGGACGCCTGAACAAAGGCTCGCAGGGCTTCTGTTTTGAACGCTGTAGGTGTTTTTTACCCTTGGGGCTGATGTTCAATTCACAGATTGGGCACAAGCCTATGCGACAGACGGTGTAAAGTTATCTTTGGTCGTGCTAGTTTAATGTCAATTTTTCGTATGCGTGGGCAAAACGCCATTCAGAACATAGAGTTGGCGCCACGTTTTAAAGCGGTTTGCAAATAGCTAAGCCCCTTATTTTTCAGCATTTTTATAGAGGCACGGGATTAAATGGAAATCGGTCTGCGCGAGTGGCTGATCGTCATCGGCATCATTGTCATTGCCGGTATTCTTTTCGACGGCTGGCGTCGCATGCGCGGCGGCAAGGGCAAACTCAACTTTCGCCTGGATCGCAGCCTGTCGAACCTCCCCGATGAGGATGACAGCGCCGAGCTGTTGGGCCCGCCCCGGGTGCTGGACACCCACAAGGAGCCGCAGCTGGACGAACACGATTTGCCGTCCATGAGCGCGCCTGCCCGTGAGCCACGGGAGTCGGGTTCCAAGCGCGGCAAGCGCAACAGCGAACCGTCCCAGGGTGATTTGAACCTGAACCTCGACCTCGATGGCGGGCCGAGCTTCAACAGCCGTGACGGTGATTTCCCGGACGAGAGCAAGTCATCCAGCGGCGACAGGGAACAGGCCCAGGCCGAAGAAGTGCTGGTGATCAGCGTGATCTGCCGCGACCCGGCCGGCTTCAAGGGCCCTGCGCTGTTGCAGAACATCCTGGAAAGCGGCCTGCGTTTTGGCGAGATGGACATCTTCCATCGCCACGAAAGCATGGCAGGCAATGGCGAGGTGTTGTTCTCCATGGCCAACGCCGTCAAGCCTGGCGTGTTCGACCTGGACGACATCGATCATTTCAGCACGCCGGCGGTGAGCTTCTTCCTGGGCCTGCCAGGCCCGCGTCATCCCAAGCAGGCTTTCGACGTGATGGTGGCCGCTGCGCGCAAGCTGGCCCAGGAGCTCAACGGCGAATTGAAGGACGACCAACGCAGCGTGCTGACGGCTCAGACCATCGAGCACTACCGCCAGCGCATTGTCGAATTCGAACGCCGTGCGCTGACCCAGAAGCGTTGAGCGATGAGATCGGCTCCCCTTGGTTGGAGAGCCTCTTGTGGCGAGGGAGCTTGCTCCCGCTGGGGTGCGAAGTACCCCTCAACGTCTTGAGAAAATTGAGCAGCCCAGGCTGCTCTTTTGCTTTATGAGAGAACACCATGAGCGCCGTCGAAACCCGCATCCTAGAGCTGCGCACCGAGCTGGACCAGCATAATTACCGCTATCACGTCCTCGATGAACCTTCCATTCCGGACGCTGAGTACGATCGTCTTTTCCATGAGCTCAAAGCCTTGGAAGAACAACACCCGGAGCTGGTGACGAGCGATTCCCCGACCCAGCGAGTCGGCAGCGTGGCGCTGTCGGCCTTCAGCCAGGTGCGTCACGAAATCCCGATGCTCAGCCTGGGCAACGTGTTCGACGAAACCACTTTGCGCGAGTTCGACCGGCGAGTGACCGAAGGCCTCGACCTGCCCATGGGCGATTTGCTCGGCGGCGGCGCGGCGGTGGAATACAGTTGCGAGCCGAAGCTCGATGGCCTGGCGGTCAGCCTGTTGTATCAAGACGGCATGCTGGTGCGCGGCGCGACGCGCGGTGACGGCACCACGGGCGAAGACATCAGCGTCAACGTGCGCACCGTGCGCAACATTCCTCTCAAGTTGCAAGGCAGCGGCTGGCCACCGGTGCTGGAGGTGCGCGGCGAGGTGTACATGTCCAAGGCCGGTTTCGAGCGCTTGAACGCCACCCAGCTGGAGGCGGGCGGCAAGACGTTCGCCAACCCCCGCAACGCTGCCGCAGGCAGCCTGCGCCAGTTGGACTCCCGGATAACCGCCAATCGTCCCCTTGAGTTTTGCTGCTATGGCATCGGCCAGGTGACGTCGGACATCGCCGATACCCACATTGGCAATCTCAAACAACTCAAGGCTTGGGGCATGCCCATCAGCCGCGAGCTGAAGCTGGCCCACGGCATCGACGAATGCCTGGATTACTACCGTGACATTGGTGAGCGGCGCAGTTCGCTGCCCTACGAAATCGACGGCGTGGTGTTCAAGGTCAACAGCATCGCGTCACAGCGCGAACTGGGTTTTCGCGCGCGGGAGCCTCGCTGGGCTATCGCTCACAAATTCCCTGCCAGCGAAGAGCTTACCGAACTGCTGGACGTCGAGTTCCAGGTCGGCCGCACCGGCGCCGTCACGCCCGTGGCGCGGCTCAAGCCGGTCAAGGTGGCTGGCGTGACGGTGGCCAACGCCACGTTGCACAACATGGACGAGGTGGCGCGCCTGGGCCTGATGATCGGCGACACGGTGATCATTCGCCGAGCCGGTGATGTCATCCCGCAAGTGGTGCAAGTCGTCACCGAGCGTCGTCCAGTCAATGCCCGTCCGGTGGCAGTGCCGCAGCAATGTCCGGTTTGCGGTTCCCACGTCGAACGCACGCAACTGATCAAGCGCAGCAAGGGCCGTGAAACCGTCAGCGAAGGCGCGGTGTACCGCTGCGTCGGTCGCCTGGCCTGTGGCGCGCAGCTCAAGCAGGCAATCATTCATTTTGTCTCGCGCCGGGCCATGGATATCGAAGGGCTGGGCGAGAAGAGCGTTGAACAATTGGTGGACGAAGGCCTGGTGGGGTCGCCGGCTGACCTGTATGCGCTGACGTTCGAGCAGATCGTCGACCTGGAAGGCTTCGCCGAGCTGTCGAGCAGGAATCTGCTGTCAGCGATCGTCGACAGCAAGAAGCCGAGTCTGGCGCGTTTTATCTACGCCCTCGGCATTCCCGACGTGGGCGAGGAGACCGCCAAGGTCCTGGCCCGCTCCCTCGGTTCACTGGAGCGCGTGCAGGCGGCGCTGCCGCAGGTGCTGACGTACCTGCCGGATGTCGGCCTGGAAGTTGCCCACGAGATCCACAGCTTCTTCGAAGACCCGCACAATCGCCAGGTCATCAAGGATCTGCTGCGCCATGGCCTGGAGATCCAGGACCAGGGCGAACTGAGCGCGGAATTTTCCGCCAGTACTACCCTGGGAGGCTTCCTCGACAAGCTGCACATTCCTTCGGTCGGGCCGGGCGGCGCGCAGAAACTGGCGGACAAGTTCGGTTCCCTCGAAGCCGTCATGGATGCCGACTGGCTGGACATGCGCCAGGCGTTGCCGGAAAAGCAGGCAAACGCCGTGCGCGAATTCTTCGCCATCGCCGCCAATCGTGAACAGGCCTTGGCTGCCGAGCAGCAACTGCGGGATTTCGGCATGCACTGGCGGAGCGAGAAGAAAGTTGTCGAGGGCTTGCCTGAAGCGGGGCACACCTGGGTCCTGACCGGTTCGCTGGAGCTGATGAGTCGCGATGTCGCCAAGGACAAGTTGGAAAGCCTGGGGGCGAAGGTGGCCGGTTCCGTGTCGGCGAAAACCCACTGCGTGGTGGCCGGGCCGGGCGCTGGATCGAAATTGACCAAAGCCAATGAATTGGGGCTCAAGGTGCTCGACGAACAAGCGTTTGTCGAGTTCTTGACAGGGCATGGCGTCGCGCTCTGAGGCTTGGCTTTTGTGGCGGGGGCGCAAGCTCCCTCGCCACGGTTATCGGGGTCATGACACAGCGTTTTGGAACGATCATGAGCATCAGGTGATCTAGTCTTGCAGGCTCCTGGGAGAGATCGCCATGTACCGCTTTTTCGAACAACTGAGCTCACGCATCGCCGCGCCGTTCCTGGGTGATCGGTCACGCAACAGCAAAGTCTGGCCGTGCCGCTGCGGCCAGTCATTGTTCTTTCGCAACAGCCAATGCCTGGCGTGCCTGGCGGCGTTGGGGTATCAGCCGGAGCAGAGCCGCCTTTCGTCCCTTCAGCCCGGCGAGCAACCTGATACCTGGCTCCTGGACGTCGACCCGCAGGCCGGACTGTTTCGCCGCTGCGCCAATCTCGACACCCCGGCGGCGTGCAATTGGCTGTTACCAGCCAACGGGCACGACACACTGTGCATCGCCTGCAGCCTGAATCGCACGATTCCTGACCTCTCGATCCCGGAAAACCCCGAGCGCTGGCGCAAGGTCGAAACCGCCAAGCGCCGCCTCGTGGCGCAACTGATTACCCTCGGCTTGCCGGTCATCCCCAAGAGCGCCGACGAAAACATCGGCCTGGCCTTTGATTTCATCGGCGTCGACCCCGACGGGAAACCGCCGACGACCGGGCACGCCAGCGGCCTTATCACCCTCGACATCAAGGAAGCCGACGATGCTCACCGCGAGCACGTGCGGCAGCAGATGCACGAGCCGTATCGGACCTTGCTCGGGCATTTTCGCCACGAGGTCGGCCATTATTTCTGGGACCGGCTGGTTGCCGACAGACACTGGCTGGAGCCGTTTCGCGCCTTGTTCGGCGATGAGCGCGCAAGCTACTCCGAAGCGTTGGAGCGGCATTATCAACAAGGCGCGCCACTGGATTGGCAGGCCCGTTACGTCAGCGCCTACGCCACCATGCACCCGTGGGAGGACTGGGCTGAAACCTGGGCCCATTACCTGCACATGATGGACGCCGTCGACACGGCGCTCGGCTTCGGCATGAGTGCGCGGGAAATGGATTTCGACTACCAGCCATTTCCTCCCGAAACCCTGTTCGACCCCGAGCATGCGGGCGGCAAGGCGTTCCTTTCATTCGTCAACGCCTGGATCGAACTGGCCGGAATGCTCAACGAACTCTCGCGCAGCATGGGCCAGCCGGATTTCTACCCGTTCGTCGTACCGGCGGCAGTAATCACCAAACTGCATTTCATCCATCTGGTGATCCAGGAGGAGGGTGGCCGGGCGGATGAGGTGCTGTTGTAGTTTCTATCTGAATGGCCGAGGCGATTGCGAAAGAGGTTCTTCCCATAGCAAGTACTTGAACCTCATGGATTTTTTTAATCCGACACGAACGGTTGTAACTTCTTGTCAGATAGGTACAATGGCGCGGCTCGCCGCAAGGCGGGCGTCGTTATGGTGACCCCATCGGTCCCCCCGCAACGATTACCCGTGAACCTGGTCAGATCCGGAAGGAAGCAGCCACAGCGGGAACATTGTGTGCCGGGGTGTGGCTGGTGGGGTTGCCTCCTTAACGCCCCCAGGCCTTCGTTCGCAAGGTTTGCCAGATACCTTCCTGTTCTGCGATATCACGCTCGTGCCGATGGCTGACGAAACCACAGGGCGCCGCCACAGCGTCAGGCCCGACCCGTTGATCATGGAGACGCATCGCCGTCCCGCAACCCTTCGTTGCGGCCAGTATATAGCTGGATGATCGCGTCGATTTCCCCGGATCTCTTCATGTTCGACAAGGTACGCAGGATGCGCTGTGCGGGAATCTTCGGATCATTGCGCACATAGCAGCTCAACTGTTGTTCCTGCAGGACAGCGACTTGGCGCAGCTGTCGGTCAGCGCTGTGACGCTGGTTGAACCAGTCCAGCGCCCATTGATTGCTGACCGCATAGCGGTATCGCCGGGCCAGCAGTTTCGCCAGGACCTGATCCTGGCTGCGGGCGTCGTCGCGCCGCAGGTGGCCACTGTCGAACAATGGCTGCAGGGTGGGGTAGCTGTAGCTCAGCACGGTGCCGATGGGCTGTTGTGTGAGTGCCGACGGCGTGATGGCAGCGGGAGCGCCGGGCGAACCGACAAGCACATCGCGCTGGAAGAACAGCGGGACGCTCCAGAGATAGTCGCCCTCAATATCCTTCACCCAATCAGGCGAGACATAACAGCGCATGTCTATTTCGCCCTGCTCCATGGCGCTGTCCAGCCGCGCGCGGGCCAAGACATGGAATTGCGCAGGCATGCCCACCTGGGTCGCCAGGCTGGTCATGACGTCCGTCAGAATGCCTTGGGTCGGGCGGCCTCTGTCGATCTGCACCATGGGCATGGCCCAGCCATCGGTGACGGCAAAACGCAAGGGAACCTCATCAGCGAAACACCCCGTCCCCAACAACAGCAAAGCCCCCATGGCCGAACGCATAAACTCTCCTGACTGTACAAAAAACTGTCGACAACCGAGCTGCTGAACCTAGCTTAGCCAGATTAGACGAGCGCACCGGATGCAATTTCGTCCCTGCTCCGCTAGCATTAGCCGCTTATGTTCCTTCGTTGCGACGGTTTTCGATGAGTTATCAGGTTCTTGCACGTAAATGGCGTCCGCGCTCGTTCCGCGAAATGGTCGGCCAGACCCATGTGCTCAAGGCTCTGATCAATGCCTTGGACAGCCAGCGGCTGCACCATGCCTATCTGTTCACCGGTACCCGCGGCGTGGGCAAGACCACCATTGCGCGGATCATCGCCAAGTGCGTGAACTGTGAAACCGGTATTACGTCGACGCCCTGCGGCGAATGTTCGGTCTGCCGGGAAATCGACGAAGGTCGTTTCGTCGACCTGATCGAAATCGACGCCGCCAGCCGCACCAAGGTCGAGGATACCCGCGAGCTGCTCGACAACGTGCAGTACGCCCCGAGCCGTGGACGCTTCAAGGTCTACCTGATCGACGAAGTGCACATGCTCTCCAGCCATTCCTTCAATGCGCTGCTCAAGACCCTCGAAGAACCGCCGCCCTACGTCAAATTCATCCTGGCGACCACCGATCCGCAGAAACTTCCCGCAACGATTTTGTCGCGCTGCTTGCAGTTCTCTCTGAAGAACATGACGCCGGAACGGGTCGTCGAGCACCTGACCCATGTGCTGGGCGTGGAGAACGTGCCGTTCGAGGACGATGCGCTGTGGCTGCTGGGACGAGCCGCCGACGGTTCGATGCGTGACGCCATGAGCCTGACCGACCAGGCCATTGCCTTCGGCGAAGGCAAGGTCATGGCCGCCGAGGTGCGCGCCATGCTGGGCACCCTCGATCACGGCCAGGTCTACGACGTTTTGACTGCGCTGATCGAAGGGGACGCAAAGGCATTGCTCGAAGCGGTGCGTCACCTGGCCGAGCAGGGGCCGGACTGGAATGGCGTGCTCTCGGAGATTCTCAACGTGCTGCACCGTGTCGCCATCGCCCAGGCCTTGCCCGAGGGGGTCGACAACGGCCATGGCGACCGGGACCGCGTGTTGGCTTTGGCCCAGGCGCTGCCGGCCGAAGACGTACAGTTTTATTACCAGATGGGCCTGATCGGCCGTCGCGACCTGCCACTGGCACCGGATCCGCGCGGCGGCTTCGAGATGGTGCTGCTGCGAATGCTTGCGTTCCGGCCGGCCGATACCGCGGACGCCCCGAGACAAGCGCTAAAGCCAGTGGGGATCAGCCAGGCCACAGCTGATTCCGCCAAGCCAGTGGCTGCCACGCCCGTTGTTGCGTCGGCAGCGGCTCCTGCTCCTACGGCGGTGGCGCCCGCAGCCCAGCCGATTCCGGCCCCGGCGCCTGTTGTCGTCACGCCTGAGCCAGAGCCCGAACCGGTCGTCGAGGCGCTTCCCGAGCCCGTCGCCGAAGAAGTCATCGACCTGCCTTGGAACGACCCGGTCGAGCCGCAAGTTGTCCAGCAACCCGCCGTCGAGCCCGTTTTGGAAACCATCGCCGAGCAGCCCGAGTTGCCGCCGATGCCCCTGCCGACACCCGACAGCGTGGTGCCCGATGCACCCGAGTGGGTGGCTGCGCCAATGCCGGAGCCGACGGTGGCCGACGTCGAGGTCGCGACGCCGGGCATCGATCTGGACGATGAGCCGCCGCTGGACGAGGACTACATCGAGCCGGACATCGATTCGGCCTACAGCTACCTGGACGACCTGGCCAGCGAACATGCCGCCGAACCGGCACCGGAGCCAGAACCTGAACCGGCGGCAATGCCCGCCACTGGGCTGGCCCTGCAATGGCTGGAGCTGTTCCCCAAGCTGCAAATCAGCGGCATGACCGGTAGCATCGCCGCCAACTGCACCTTGATCTCGGTCGAGGGCGACCATTGGCTGCTGCACCTGGATCCGGCCCACAGCGCGCTGTTCAACGCAACCCAACAGCGTCGCCTCAACGATGCGCTGAACCAGTACCACCAGCGCACTCTCACGTTGACCATCGAGCTGATCAAGCCCGAGCAGGAAACCCCGGCTCAGGCCGCGTCCCGGCGCCGCGCCGACCGTCAGCGCGAAGCCGAGGAATCGATCCAGAACGATCCGTTCATCCAACAGATGATGCAACAGTTCGGCGCCGTGGTCCGTCACGATACTATCGAACCTGTCGAGGCCCCGGTCACCCAGGGCTCATAACTGAAGGCGCCGGGCCGGGCAGGCCGGGCGCGTTGTTTATCCAAGTACTTTCGAGGTGATTACCATGATGAAAGGTGGCATGGCCGGCCTGATGAAGCAGGCGCAGCAGATGCAGGAAAAAATGGCCAAGATGCAGGAAGAGCTGGCCAACGCTGAAGTCACCGGCAAATCCGGTGGCGACATGGTGACGGTGGTCATGACCGGTCGCCACGATATCAAGCGCGTCAGCATCGACCCGAGCGTGGTCGAAGGCCTGAGCGAAGACGACAAGGAAATGCTCGAAGCCCTGTTCGCCGCCGCCGTCAACGACGCAGTGCGCAAGATCGAAGCGAACAGCCAGGACAAGATGTCCGGCATGACCGCTGGCATGCAGCTGCCGCCGGGCATGAAACTGCCGTTCTGATTCGCCATCGCGCTCGGGATGGGCTACACACAATGCCAGGCATCGCGCCTGGCATTTTTGTTTCTGGCAGGAGCAATGGGGTCTCTGTTCGACTGCTTTCGTCGGAACGCCGTCCGGAGCAGGCTGCACCGTGCTATCCAGGCATAAACATCGAACGCGCCCCCAAGGCAATGGTCTGCTCCCTATACGTGTACGCTCAACGAACTAGGAGACGCCTCCATGTCATCGATTTCCAATCAGCGCATCGTGCTGGCCTCGCGCCCCCAAGGTGCGCCAACCCCTGAAAACTTTCGACTTGAACACGTGACGTTGCCCGATCTGGCCGAAGGACAAATCCTGCTCAAGACGCTCTTCCTGTCACTGGACCCTTACATGCGCGGGCGCATGAGTGACGCGCCTTCCTACGCTGCGCCGGTGCAGATCGATGAGGTGATGACCGGTGGTGCCGTCAGCCGCGTAGAGCGCTCGATGCATCCGAAATTCCAAGAGGGTGATCTGGTGGTGGGGGCCACGGGTTGGCAGAGCCACTGCATCAGCGATGGCCGCAATGTCATTCCGATCCCTTCCGGCTTGTCCAGCCCCTCGATGGCGCTGGGGGTGTTGGGGATGCCGGGCATGACGGCCTACATGGGATTGATGGACATTGGCCAGCCCAAGGCCGGGGAAACCCTGGTCGTGGCGGCGGCGTCGGGCGCCGTGGGCTCCGTGGTTGGCCAGGTGGCGAAGATCAAGGGCTTGCGGGTGGTGGGGGTGGCCGGCGGTGGCGAAAAATGCAAGTACGTGGTCGATGAGCTGGGTTTCGACGCCTGTATTGACCATAAAAGCGCAAATTTCGCCGAAGACCTTGCCAGGGCTTGCGATCAAGGTATCGATATCTATTACGAAAACGTCGGCGGCAAGGTCTTCGATGCGGTCGTGCCGCTGCTCAACGCCAAGGCGCGCGTCCCGCTTTGCGGCTTGATCGCATCCTACAATGATCATCAGCCGCCAAGTGGCCCGGATCGCCTGCCGCAACTACAACGCACGCTGTTGACCAAGCGCGTGCGCATCCAGGGTTTCATCGTGTTCGATGATTACGGTGATCGCCAGCCGGAATTCATCAGCGCCATGGCGCCTTGGGTGCGCGATGGCAAGGTCAAGTTCCGCGAGGACGTGGTCGACGGTCTTGAAAATGCGCCCCAGGCTTTCATCGGCATGTTGGAGGGGCGAAATTTCGGCAAGTTGGTGGTGCGAGTAGCGCGCGATTGAGTATTTGACGCTAATCGGAGGCGCGGGTATAAACCGCGTCTCGTTGTTATGTCGGACGTTTCCCCCATGAGCTTCAGCCCTTTGATCCGCCAACTGATCGATGCCCTGCGAACCTTGCCGGGCGTGGGTCAGAAAACCGCCCAGCGCATGGCGTTGCAACTGCTCGAGCGTGATCGCAGCGGCGGCTCTCGCCTGGCCCAGGCGTTGAGCCAAGCCATGGAAGGTGTCGGGCATTGTCGCCAGTGCCGCACCCTGACCGAGGACGATCTTTGCCCGCAATGCGCCGACCCGCGACGGGACGACAGCCTGCTCTGCGTGGTCGAGGGGCCTATGGATGTCTATGCGGTGGAGCAGACCGGCTTTCGCGGCCGTTACTTTGTGCTCAAGGGGCACTTGTCACCGCTCGACGGCCTGGGGCCTGAAGCCATCGGCATCCCGCAGTTGATGGCGCGGATCGAGGAGGCGGGCACGTTTACCGAAGTCATCCTCGCCACCAACCCGACGGTCGAAGGCGAAGCCACTGCGCATTACATCGCCCAACTGCTCAGCAATAAAGGCCTGGTCGCCTCCCGCATCGCCCATGGCGTGCCGTTGGGTGGGGAGCTTGAGTTGGTGGACGGCGGGACGCTGGCGCATTCGTTTGCCGGGCGCAAGCCAATCGCGTTGTAGCCGCAACACGAATCCCTTGTGGGAGCGAGCCTGCTCGCGATAGCGGTGTGTCAGCCAGTATAGGTATCGACAGATCTACCGCCATCGCGAGCAGGCTCGCTCCCACAATGGGTTATGTGATTTGGCCAGGTTATTTTTCGCTGAGGGAGAACTGCGTCAGGCAGAACGTCGGGATGCCCATGTCTTCCAGGCGCTGGGAGCCGAGCAGTTCCGGCAAGTCGATGATCGCCGCGGCTTCATGGACCCTGGCGCCCATGCGGCGGATCAGGTTGGCGGCGGCGATCAACGTTCCGCCAGTGGCGATCAGGTCATCGAACATCACCACCGAATCCCCTTCGCACAGGCTGTCGGCGTGCACTTCAAGAAAGGCTTCGCCGTACTCGGTCTGGTAACCCTCGGCCAGTACGTCGGCTGGCAGCTTGCCCTGTTTGCGAAACAACACCAGCGGCTTGTTCAACTGATAGGCCAGGATCGAGCCGATCAGGAACCCCCGGGCATCCATCGCGCCGATGTGCGTGAACTCGGCCTCGACATAGCGATGGGCGAAGCTGTCCATGACCAGCCGCAGGGCAGTGGGCGACTGGAACAGCGGAGTGATATCGCGAAAGATCACGCCTGGTTTGGGGAAGTCGATCACGGGGCGGATCAGGGATTTGATGTCGAAGGAGTCGAAGACCATCGTCGAGGTGTCCTGGCTGGCTGCAAACGCGGCAGTATAGCGCGACGGGGCGAAAGCCTCAGCCGCGCGAGCGCGTCAGCCTTCGACCGAGCCGCCGGCCAGGGCGCAGAGCTGGATCGGGTCGAGAATATGAATTTCCTTGCCTTCGGCTGCGATCAACGCGTTCTGTTGGAAGCGGGTGAACACCCTGGACACGGTTTCCACGGCCAGGCCCAGGTAGTTGCCCATTTCATTGCGGGACATGCTCAAGCGAAACTGATTGGCCGAAAACCCGCGGGCACGAAAACGCGCCGAGAGATTGACCAGGAACGTGGCGATGCGTTCGTCCGCGGTTTTCTTCGAAAGCAACAGCATCATTTGCTGGTCGTCACGAATTTCCCGGCTCATCACCCGCATCAATTGTCGACGCAGTTGCGGCAGCTGCACCGCCAGCTCATCGAGACGATCAAAAGGAATTTCGCACACCGAAGTCGTCTCCAGTGCCTGGGCCGAGACCGGGTGGGTCTCGGTGTCCATGCCCGACAGGCCCACAAGCTCGCTGGGCAGATGGAAACCGGTGAGCTGCTCTTCGCCACCGTCGCTCAGGTTGAACGTCTTCAGGGCGCCCGAGCGCACTGCGTAAACCGAGTCGAAGCCATCGCCCTGGCGAAACAGGAACTCACCTTTTTTCAGCGGCCGTCCCCGTTTGACGATGTCATCCAGCGCGTCCATGTCCTCCAGATTCAACGAAAGTGGCAGGCATAGAGGGGCCAGGCTGCAATCCTTGCAATGGGCCTGGCTGTGAGCGCGGGATTTGACTGGCTCGGACATTTCTTAAATCCTTGTGGGAAAACACACATAAGACGTAAGGGTAACCCAGCGCACAAACTCCGGCCAGTGCGGTGTTCCCGTCAAATCGTCGCGCTCAGATGACCCGGGAAAAACGTTGGCGGTTTTGTTGCTGCAGATAACCGTCGAACACCATGCAGACAGAACGCACCAGCAGGCGCCCCGCGGGCAGTACGTTGATATGGGTCTGCGTCAATTCGAGCAGCCCATCGGCTGCCATCGTCTGTAGTTGCGGCCATAAAGAGCCAAAATAACCGCGCAAGTCGACATTGAAGTCTCGCTCTATCTCGGCGAACGCCAGCGAGAAATGGCAGATCAACTGCTGGATCACGGCGCGTCGCAAACGGTCGTCGGCGTTGCACACCAGCCCGCGGCTGGTTGCCAGTTGCCCGTCGGCAAGGGTGTTCTGGTAGTGGGTCAGGTCGCTGCTGTTCTGGCAGTACAAATCGCCGACCTGGCTGATGGCTGACACGCCGAGGCCGATCAGGTCGCAATGCCCATGGGTGGTGTAGCCTTGGAAGTTGCGCTGCAGGGTCGCTTCTTCTTGGGCGATCGCCAGTTCGTCGTCGGGGAGGGCGAAGTGGTCCATGCCGATGTAGCGATAACCGGCGGCGGTCAGCTGTTCGATGGTGCCTTGCAGCATGGCCAGTTTCTGCACCGGGGTAGGCAGGTCCTGGCCATCGATCCGCCGCTGCGGCATGAAGCGCTCCGGCAGGTGGGCGTAATTGAAAACCGAGAGACGGTCCGGTTGCAGGCTGATGACTTCTTCGACCGTGCGAGCGAAGTTTTCCGGCGTTTGTTTGGGCAAGCCATAGATCAGGTCGATGTTGATCGAGCGGAACTGCAAGGTCCGGGCGGCTTCGATCACCGCCCGGGTTTCTTCCAGGCTCTGCAGGCGATTGACGGCTCGCTGCACGGCAGGGTCGAGGTCTTGCAGGCCGATGCTGACCCGGTTGAAGCCCAGCTCCCGCAGCAGGCCCATGGTTGACCAGTCGGCTTCCCGTGGATCGATTTCGATGCCGTAGTCGCCGGAATCGTCGTCCACCAGATTCATATGCTTGCGCAGGCTGGCCATGAGTTGGCGCAGCTCGTCGTGGCTCAGGAACGTCGGCGTGCCACCGCCCAGGTGCAGTTGTTCCACGCGTTGGGAAGGGGCCAGATGGCAGCCGATCAGTTGGATTTCCTGCTCCAGGCGTCGCAGGTAGGTGTGGGCACGACCGCGATCCTTGGTAATGACTTTATTGCAGGCGCAGTAGTAGCAGATGTTCGCGCAAAACGGCACGTGCACGTACAGCGACAGTGGCCTGTGTGCCTTGCGGCTGTCGCGCAGGGCGTGGAGCAGGTCGAAGGTGCCCACCTGGCCGGCGAACTGTGCCGCAGTAGGATAAGAGGTGTAGCGTGGTCCCGCCAGGTCGTAGCGGCGGATGAGGTCTGAGTCCCAACGGATGGCGTCGAGCATGCGGGCGTTCCCCGGATAGGCTGGCATGGTCGCGAGTCTAGGGGGGCGTGGAAAAGGGCGTGTTGATTTGCGTCAACAGCGAATGAGTGTGGTCGATGATGGCCTCATCGCGACTCGGTCAATGACCCATGAGCCAATGCTGATGCGGCCCCGGCAGTGTCCAGATGCCGAAGACGATCACCAACAACCCACCGGCCATGCGCACGCTGCGTTTACGCAACAGGGCGGTGACACGCTCGGCCGCCAGGCCAGTGGCGAGGAGCACCGGCCAGGTACCCAGGCCGAAGGCGAGCATCAATAGCGCGCTGTCCAGCGCATTGCCCTGGCTGGCGGACCAGAGAAGGGTGCTGTAGACCAACCCGCATGGCAGCCACCCCCACAGCGCGCCGAGCAGCAAGGCCCGTGGCAGGCTTGATACCGGCAGCAGGCGGTTGGCGACGGGTTGGATGTGTCGCCACAAGCCCCGGCCGATCCCCTCGATACGGGTCAGGCCGCTCCACCATCCGGCGAGATACAGGCCCATGGCGATCAGCAGCAGACCGGCCAGCACCCGCATGATCATCGCCGCCGGGCTGTTGGCGACGGCCCAGCCGGCCAGTCCGATCAGCAAGCCCGCCGTGGCGTAACTCAGGATCCGCCCCAGGTTGTACGCCAGCAATAATCGAAAACGCCGGCTGCGCTGTTCCTTGGGAATCGCCAGGGTGAGGGCGCCCATCAGACCGCCGCACATGCCCAGGCAGTGGCCGCCGCCGAGCAGGCCGAGGATGACGGCCGATATCAACAGCGGCGCCAGATCAAGCATGGGGCGGCGCCTTGTCGTCCGGTTTCTGGGCCTCGCCGCTTGCTTCTTCCACCGCGGCCTTATGGTTCGGGTCTTGTTCGTCGAACAGGATGCTGTGGGCCGGGCCGTCGAGGTCGTCGTATTGGCCGCTGTCCACGGCCCAGAAGAATATGTAGACGGCGATCGCTACGATCAGCAGCGCGGCCGGAATCATTACGTAAAGAGCTGGCATGTCGGACCTCCATGCCCGCGCGGCTCAGGCCGGCTGCGGACGGGTATCGGGCGTGGCATCAAGAACCTGCACCTTGGGTTGGCGGGTCAGCCTCAGCGCGTTCAAGACCACGGTCAGCGAACTGATGGACATGCCGGCCGCAGCCCACACGGGTGTGATCCAGCCAAGGGCGGCGAACGGCAACATGAGGCCATTGTACAGCCCCGCCCAGACCAGGTTCTCGATGATGACCCGACGGGTGCGCCGGGCGAGGCTGAAGGCGTGAACCAGGGCCTCGAGGCGGTTGGACAGCAGTACCGCGTCGGCGCTGGTCTTGGCCAGGTCGGTGGCCGAGCCCATGGCGACGCTGATATCCGCCGCTGCCAGTACCGGCACATCGTTCACGCCGTCGCCGAGCACCAGCACCTTGCGGCCCTGTTGACGCAACTGCTGCAGCACGGCCAGCTTGTCATCCGGGCGCAGACCGCCGCGAGCCTCATCGATGCCCAGTCCGGCGGCAACGCTGGCGACCATCGGCGAGCTGTCGCCCGACAGCAAGAGCGTGCGCCAGCCCCGCGCCTTGCAGGCCGCGACAAGGGCCGGGGCATCGGTACGCAGACGGTCGTCGAGGACAAACCAGGCCAGCGGCCCGGCATCATCCCCCAGCAACAGCCATTGCCCAGGTTCGTCCGGCATCACCGGTACGGTGGCGCCACTCGGGTCGCAGACAAAGCCGGGATGGCCGATGCGCAATCGCTGTTCCCCCACCAAGCCCTCAAGCCCAAGTCCCGGAAAACTCTGCACATTCTCAGCGGCCAGTGGCGCCCGGCCGAAGGCGCGGGCAATCGGGTGTTCGGAGCGATTCTCCAAGGCGGCGGCCAAGGCCAGGCACTGATCGCTGTCGAGCGCCGCCAGGGGGCGGATGGCGCGCAACGCCAAGCGGCCTTCGGTAAGGGTGCCGGTCTTGTCGAAAATCACCGTGTCGATCTGGTTCAGGCCTTCCAACACATGGCCGCGGGTCAGCAACAATCCGAGTTTGTGCAGGGTGCCGGTGGCTGCGGTGAGTGCGGTTGGCGTCGCCAGGGACAGCGCGCAAGGGCAGGTCGCGACGAGCATCGCCAGGACGATCCAGAAAGCGCGCGAAGCATCGAGATGCCACCACAACAGGCCGATGGCGGAGGCGGCAACCAGAGAGAACAGCAGGAACCATTGGGCGGCGCGGTCGGCGATTTCCGCCAGGCGCGGCTTCTCGCCTTGGGCGCGTTCCAGCAGGCGCACGATGGCGGACAAACGAGTGTCCTGCCCCAAGGCCAATACCTGAACGGTCAGCGCGCCCTCGACGTTCAGCGTGCCCGCCGTGACTGCATCGCCGGCCTGGCGGGGTTGCGGCAGGTATTCACCGGTCAGCAGCGATTCGTCGACGCTGGACTGCCCTTCGAGAATCCTGCCGTCGGCGGGCAGGATAGCCCCGGGCTGCACCAGCACCCGGTCGCCCGTATGAAGTTCGCTGAGCAGGATGCGCTCGCTCTGGCCGTCATCCGCCAGGCGCAGGCACGAGGCCGGCAACAGGTTCACCAATTGGGCGGTGGCCGCAGCGGTGCGTTCCCGAGCCCGGCGTTCCAGGTAGCGGCCGGCCAGCAGGAACAGGGCGAACATGCCGACGGCATCGAAATACAACTCGCCGACACCGGTAATGGAGGTCCAGATGCCGGCAATGTACGCGCCACCGATGGCCAGGGAGACTGAAACGTCCATCGTCAGGTGGCGAGTGCGCAGGTCACGCATGGCACCCTTGAAAAAAGGTGCGCAGCTGTAGAACACAATGGGCGTTGTCAGGAATAGCGCGACCCAGCGCAGGATGGTGTGCATCTCCGGGCTCAGGTCGATGTTGAATTCCGGCCAGGTGGCCATGGTCGCCATCATCGCCTGGAACCAAAGCAAGCCGGCCACGCCCAGCTGGCGCAGGGCCAGACGGTTTTGCGCGGCGAGCTGTTCGCAAGCCTGGTCGGCCTGGTACGGGTGCGCGGCGTAGCCGATCTGGCGCAATTGCGCGAGCAGGGTGCTCAGCGGCAATTGGCCGTCGGCCCAGCGGACGTGCAGGCGATGGTTGGACAGGTTCAGTCGCGCCTCGGCCACCGCCGGCAAAGCGCGCAGGTGCTTTTCGATCAGCCAGCCACAGGCGGCGCAACTGATGCCTTCCATCAGCAGGGTGGTTTCGCAAAGCTCGCCTTCATGGCGAACGAACGATTGCTGCACGTCAGGGCGATCGTACAGCGCCAGTTCTTCGGTCAGTTGCACCGGCAGGGACTGGGGGTTGGCCGATGCTTCACTGCGATGCTGGTAATAGCTTTCCAAACCGCCGGCCACAATCGCTTCGGCCACCGCCTGGCAACCCGGGCAGCACAGCTCGCGGGTTTCACCGAGGACAACGGCGGTGAAGCGACTGCCGGGCGGGACGGGCAGGGCGCAGTGGTAGCAGGGCCGTGGGGTGGTCATGGTTGCTGCATAAAAGCGGCTTATTTCTTCAGGTCTTCAGCGCCTTGCAGCGGTTCATCACCGAGCAAGATGGCCTGTTCGTGGTTGATCTGCTCTTCTTCGAACAAGCGCCAGGTCTTCTCGTTCTGCGCCCCCAGCAGTTCGACAAAGCGCCGGCCTTCGACCTTGTCTGCCAATTGGCCAACGTAGCGCCCAGGTTCGCTGTCGTTGCGGGTCAGGACGATCTTGCGGTCCTTCTCCGGCTGGGTGGGTGAGATCAGGCTCAGTTCGAGGGTCTGGGGACGGCTATTGCCGTCCAGGCGCAGGTTGACTTCCCCGGTGAGGTCGTCCAGCTGCACATTGGCATGCAATTGCAGGGTCTGGGCCAGCAGTTCGCGCTCCAGGGAGCGGTTGATGCCTTTACCGGCTTCGTAGTAGTTGTCGTTGACCAGGTTATCCGGGTTGTTCACCGCGATGGTCACCATGGTCAGGCTCAGCGTTACCGAGCAGGCAAGGATACCGATGATGATCCACGGCCAGAGGTGCTTGTACCAAGGGCTGGTGGCAGTTGCTGCAGGCATGTTCATTTCTCTCAACGAGTCTGTGGGCCGATGAACCGGCTCTTGGCTTCAACATGGACGCTTTCGTCATCGGCATCCTTGAGGATGAAGGTCACCTCGTTGGTGCTCGATGGCAATTGTTCAGGTGCGCTGGACAACTCGACCGGCTGGCTGTAGATCTCGCCGGCGGCGACCTTGATTTCCCGTCGGCCTTCGAGCTTGAGATCAGGCAGGCCGGCGGCTTCCAGGACGTACGTATGGTCGCGTTGGTCCTTGTTCATGATCTTCAGGCTGTAGACGTTCTCGATCCGACCTTCGGCGTTCTCGCGGTACAGCACGCGGTCCTTGCTGACGTCGAAACCCACCAGCGAACGCATGAAAAACGCCGTTACCAGCAAGCTGATCATGGCCAGCAGCACCAAGGCGTAGCCGATCAGGCGCGGGCGCAGTTTATGGGTTTTTTGCCCCGAGAGGTTGTGTTCGGTGGTGTAGCTGATCAGCCCGCGCGGATAATCCATCTTGTCCATGATGTTGTCGCAGGCATCTATGCAGGCTGCGCAGCCGATACACTCGATCTGCAAGCCGTCGCGGATGTCGATGCCGGTGGGGCAGACCTGGACGCACATGGTGCAGTCGATGCAATCGCCGAGGCCCAGGGCCTTGTAATCGATGCCTTTCTTGCGCGGGCCACGGCTTTCACCGCGACGCGGGTCATAGGAAACGATCAAGGTGTCTTTGTCGAACATCACACTCTGGAAGCGGGCGTAAGGGCACATGTAGATGCACACTTGTTCACGCAGCCAGCCGGCATTGCCGTAAGTGGCCAAGGTGAAGAATCCGACCCAGAAATACGACCAGCCATCGGCCTGGCCGGTGAAGAACTCGAACACCAGTTCGCGGATCGGGGTGAAGTAACCGACGAAGGTCATGCCGGTGACGAAACCGATCAGTAGCCACAGGCTGTGCTTGGCGAATTTGCGCAGGAATTTATTGGTGCTCATGGACGTCTTGTCGAGCTTGATGCGCTGGTTGCGGTCGCCTTCGGTGACCTTTTCGCACCACATGAAGATCCAGGTCCAGACGCTTTGCGGGCAGGTGTAGCCGCACCAGACGCGCCCGGCATATACCGTGATGAAAAACAGGCCGAAGGCGGCGATGATCAGCATGCCGGAGAGGAGGATGAAGTCCTGGGGCCAGAAGGTTGCACCAAAAATAAAGAATTTGCGTTCAGGCAGGTTCCACCAGACGGCTTGGTGACCGCCCCAATTCAGCCAGACCGTGCCGAAATACAGCAGGAACAGAAACCCCCCGCCAACCATTCGCAGGTTGCGGAACAGGCCCGTGAAGGCGCGGGTGTAAATTTTCTCCCGAGAGGCGTACAGGTCGACGCTTTTGTTGGCGTCTTTGGCAGGCGGGGTAACGTCATGTACCGGAATCTGGTTGCTCATCAATTGCATCCCACGGCAGTGGAAAAATGCCGAGGCCAGTACGTGCCGACCACGGTCAGAAAGGGTGTTGCAGTGGCGCAATGATACGCCTGTCGCTCTGGCTCAAGGGTGCGACCTTTGGTCGCGTTGGGTGTCTGGGCCGAATGGTGTAGCGGATGTAACAAGTCATGACCTGGATCAATTGACTATAGACAGCGTATGGCGTTGGTGGAGTATTGGATGGCTGGGGCGGCTTCTCCACCCAGCGGGAGCAAGCTCCCTCGTCAGGGGATCTGCGTTTCGCCTCAAATCTTGTGCTCAGCCAGCGTTCCGCGCTGCCTCTTTCTAGCTGGCATTCAGACGGATAATTTGATGGTTTATGTTATTGCGGTTTATGAAGCCAGGAAGAAAATTCGGATATGTAAATTTCATCCAGCGTTAGCGTCGGCGGTATGTTTTCGATGCTGTCAGCTATCTCGTCATAAGGTGTTGGCAAGACGTAGCAGAAGCCAAAATCCTCGTTGAGGATTATGATGCCATTAAATATGCGCTGGCGTTCGGTCAGCTTCTTTATCTGGTCAAAAGGCATTCCTGTGGAAAGCGTATTTTGGTAAAGCCCTTTGTATCGCGCGTTGCAGCCGATTGAAAAAATTGTTCCGTCAGGAAGGGTCGAGAGGGTGAGCGTACTATCGATTACGTACGCTGTTCTAGTTTCACCGTCAGGTAGCGTGTAGCTCTTTATCTCGACTTTATGATGCTCATAGAGCTCATTCATGTAGGTCGAGATATTGTCTTGCAATAAAATGTTCGCAATTGAATGCTTGGATTTAATGTCGGCTGCAAAATCAATCATTTAAGTTCCACCGTTCATTAGCGTGCCGTTTACGTATACGGGTCAGTCTTTTATGAGGGTCATAATTTTTAAAGTCACTATGTCCAATCCTGCCGAATACAACATCTTCACCGGCTTTATTGACTTTATAGACCTTCCAATAATCATTTCCATGGACGTTGGGCTGGGTAGGGCTGCCGCCTGGATGGTAGTCAAGCTTGTAGGTGGCTCCGGATTTTGTACTGCGCACATACTGGACGTGCTGAATCGCATCTGGCCGAGGGCGTCGTAGGCGAAGCTCAGGGTTTGCACGTCGCCTTGCAGGTTGGTGAGGGCGGGTTACACGCTTGCTTTTGAGGTGTAGGCGATCCGTGGCGAGGGAGCTTGCTCCCGCTCGGCGGCGCAGCCGTCGTAAACCGGCTGATGCGGTGTGTCTGTAGGGATGCGCCGGTCTGTTTTGGGGCGGCTTCGCCACCCAGCGGGAGCAAGCTCCCTCGCCACGGAGGTGGTGTAGCAGCTAGCGTGGGTCGACGTTATCCAGTATACGGCTGGCCAGCATTGAACTCAGTTCGATCAATTGCTGGATGCCGAGGGCGATGTGGCGGCGGGGGCCTTCGAGGTCGAAGGCTAGGTTGCTGATCATCGCGTCAGCGGATGCCAGGTTTTCGCTGAGGTTAGCGAGCAGGCATTCGTTGTCGGCGTTTTTTGCCACGATGAAGAGCAGGTCCGGTTTGGATGCATCTTCGGACTTTTCCGGTTTCGGTAGCAGGTAGTAATCCAAGGCGCGCTTTTCTGCTTCGTCTTGTTTCTTCGTTTTGGATTGAGTGGACGCAGAGATGCGCTCTGTTTCGGGGGGATTCGGTGTAATTTTGAACATGGTGCAGCTCCTTTCGTAAGAGGAACCATCACCGTCTGCCGCCAAGCAGGTGGGGTGACGGGTTACGCAAGGTTGGCGGACCGGCACGAAAGGAACCCGGCATCCCCGAAGGGATCCTTGCGCAACCCGCCATAACATAGGAGTGCCAAATGCCAGAGACATTGCAATCATATTGGGGGCTGTTGCGCCTTTCGTGTACCGGGCCGCCAAGCCCGACCACTGATGGGCAGTGGCAGGGAAACGATAGAACCCATGGGCAAGGCGCACAAGCGGGCGGATTCTGGCGTAGTTGTAGGCAATGGCGCAAGGATTCGTAGCTTGTCGGAAGCATTGCGCAGGGAGAATAAACAAGCCTTCGTAATGCCCTGGATTCGGTGCGAGGGAGCTTGCTTTCGCTCGGTGGCGCAGCGTTTTTTCTGTAGGAATGCGCCTGCCTTTTTGGGGCTGCTGTGCAGCCCAGCAAGGGCAAGCTCCCTCGCCACGGGAATTTGCGCTTAACCTGCGCCTAGTAGTTTTTCGCAAGCGGCAAGTCGAACTGCTTGTTTCCGAATATTGATTTAGTGGCCAGAGCGTTCTTGAGCAAATCCGAATCCAGGCTCAGATTATTTTTGTGCGCTGCAAAGACAATCGTCAGGAATGGGAACGCATAGTTATCCGGCTCGGCCAACACGTCATCGATTAATGTGGGGGAGCCAAGAACGCTGTGCTCTGCCTTGGGCAGGTAAAATTTCTCGAGCCGTTCGCTTATTTTCTTGACGGTTGCGCTGATGGCTTGAGGGGACGGGGTCCTGATGATGCCGCCCGGCTCGTCACCGAATTGTTTTGCTTGCTCCGACAAGGAGCTCTTCGATAAAAACGATGCATTCAGCAGGCGGCTCTCGTAGGGCGGGGATTGCTCTTTGCAGAAGCTGAAGGCCTCGCAGGTATAGAGCTCCAACCCCGCGTAATAGCCGTCGGCCTTGGTTAGGTGTTGAACGTAGATTTCCCCAAATTTTTCCTTGGCAGCGAGCAGGCCAAGTTTGTTTTTGCTGGCCTTCAGGTCCAAGTGGGCTGACGTTGTTTGCTCCAGCGCCGCCAGTAGTTTCACTTCCAGATGCTTGCGAATTTCCATACTCATGGCGCAGACCTGAGCGAGCCTCGTGAGGCTATCGCTTCACGGGCTCGTGTGTAGACTAAGCCTGTCCAGCGATGACGCATGGCTCTATTGACCCGTGAGTTCAGCGAGGAATTCTTCAAATGATTCGCATACGAACGCCAGATCTTCTTCATCCATCAAGTACAGGTAAATATTTCCGAAGTCAGCCTCCTTAACGGATAAGAGGAAGGAATTGCCACCGTGATCGTACGCAAAGGGGATCATTTGCTTTAACGACGGAACGTCGTCCGTCAAGTCTCGATAGACCGTTTCGATAGGGGCTTGTCCGTATTTGATCGGAGTGAATCCACCCAGCAAAAAATCATTCTCGCTATTGCTCTCAGCCAAATCGCCGCCGTTGTGCTTTAGATAAAATTGCCTAAAGGCTGTCGGTAATTCCACATTGAATTTTTCTTGGAACTCATTCAACTCTTGCACAGAGAGGGCGTGTTCGGATTCTTCGAGGGTCAGCCGCATTTGGATGCTCCTTTTGTTCTGCTCTTGAAACGAGCTGGGTGGGTGTAGGCCTTGCCCGTAGCTGCTTTGTATTGAGCTACACCGCCGTTATGGCTTATGCCGCTGTGGGCGTTTTGCTTGATGAGCTGCATCGTGCCTGTGTTGGTCTTCGGGTCGTAATCATCCAAGTGGTGCCATACGTGGCCGGATGGCGTAGTTTTTTGACTCAACTTGGCCGCCTTGTTTGCGGCCTCGAAGTCCTTCCCGTAGTCGCCAGTGTATTCAATTCTAACGATTGGGTTCACGCCGGATTTTTTGTTGTAAAGCGCGTTACTTTCAGAATAGTCGAGACCTCCACCAGGTGTCTTCGTGACGCCGGTGTACCCACGGTCTTTCAGTTTTATCAGCGGGTCGACTGCAAGGCCTAGAGGGTCTGCATAGCCGATAGGGTTGGGCGCATAGGCATAGAAATTTAGGCCTCCAGCCAAGCCTATTGGATCGGGCGTAGTGAAGCGACCCACGTCAGGATCGTAAAACCTGAGAACGTTGTAGTGCAGCCCAATTTCTCGATCGAGATACTGTCCTTGGTACCTCAGGTTTTGCTCTTCAATGAAGTAGGGTTCACGAATTTCCTGAAGAGGGTTACCCCACACCTCAAAGCGAGCTTGCCAGACGCTTCGTCCGTCGACTTCTGTGAGTTGTTCGGGCAGGCCGTTCAGGTCGTTGTGGTAATAACGGACTTTCTGATGCGCACCGTATCCATCTATCCGCGCAAGGGGTTCGTAGGTATTATCCGTATAAAGATAAAGGCTAGTCTGGTTGTATCGACTTTCCTGCAATAAGCGCATGCCATCCCAGGTGAAGCGGGTTTCCCCCAGCGGGTAGCCGTGGCTGTCGTGTTCGGTTTTTTCGATGCGCCGGCCCAGCGGGTCGTAGGCCATTTTGACCACGCTGCCGTTGTCATTGCGCACCTCGATCAAGCGGCTTTCGGCGTCGTAGGCAAAGTGCTGCACGCCACGTTTGGCGCTGCGTTTTTCGATCATCCGGCCGAAGGCGTCGTAGCGGTAGCGCTTGTCCTGGTAGGTCAGCAGTTTGTTGTGCACCACCAATCCGGCGCCGGGGGCCGGGCCGTCCAGCAGGTTGGCGGCGGCGTCGTAGGTGAAGGTTTCGCGCTGGCCGTGCAGGCTGTCCTGGCTGGCGATGATGCGACCGGTGGCGTCGTAGTGCAGGAGCTGGCGCTGTTGCGCGGCGGGTTGCTGGTCGAGTTTGCCGATGAGGTTGTCGGCGGGGTCGTACTCGAAGTGTTTTTGCACCGCCGCCGGCAACAGCGAGGGTTGGCCGCTGTGGCGGCGTTGTCGCGTGCGCAGGCGACCGCTGCGGTCGTATTCGCTGCGGGTGCTGATCTGCCCTTGGGTACGCAGCACTTCGCGGTGCAGGCGGTCGCGTTCGAAGTCGCTGATGACCTGGCCGTCGAGGTTGATCTGGTGCAGATGACCACTGCCGTAGTACAGGCGGTTGACCCAGCGGCCATCGGGCAGTTGGGTCTGGATCAGGTTGCCGAGTTCGTCGTAGTGGTGTTGCAGGCTGCCGGCGGCGCTGTTTTCGGCGAGCAACTGGCCGAGGGCGTCGTAGGCGAAGCTCAGGGTTTGCGCGTTGCCTTGCAGGTCGGTGAAGGTGACGGCGGTGAGTTGGTCCAGCGGATCGTAGCTGTATTCAGTGCGGCCATCGTCGGTGACTTTGGCGATCAGCCGACCCACGGCGTCGCGTTCCAGGCGATGGACGATGGGCGCCGGCGGTGCTTCGGGAATGATCGCCAGGCCCGTGCCGTGTGGCGCGGGCATCGCCGTTACTGCCGCGACGTTGTCGAGGCGGTCATAGTCGTAGCGCTTGGCGCTGCCATCCAGGTCTTGTTGTTCGCTCAACCGATTGCCGATATCCCAGGCAAACCGGTAGCTCTCGCCATTCTCGTTGGTCAGCGCTTGCAGCCGGCCGAAGCTGTCGTAGGCGAACTGCACTTGCCGGCCCTGGGCGTCGGTGCGTTGGCGGACCTGACCGCGGCGGTTGTGTTGGTAGCGCGTGGTGTGCCCGGCCGGGTCGGTGTAGCCGGTGAGTTGGCCTGCGGTGTCGCGCTGGTAGTGCTCGGTGCGGCCGTCCGGCAATTGGCTGCTGAGCAAGCGCCCTTGGGCGTCGTAGCTGAATTGGGTGCGCTCGCCGAGGGCATCGGTGATGGTTTGCAGGTAGCCTCGCTGGTCATAACTGAAACGCGTCGGATAACCCGAGCAATCGACGTGTTCAACCAATTGCCCAAACGGGTTCCAGCGCAGCTTTTTGTTTTTGCCGGTGGCGTCGATGATTTCCACGACCTGGCCGTGGGCGTCGTAGCGATAGTGGGTGATGTGGCCCCGCGGGTCGGTTTGCGCGGTGCAATTGCCGCGTTGATCGTAGCGGTATTTCCAGCTGTGGCCGGCGGCGTTGGTGTCCACCAGCGGCAGTGCCCAATGTTCGAGCCAGAGGGTGGATTCGCTGCGGCCCATCGGGTCGGTTTCGCTGATCAGATTGCCGGCATCGTCATAGCTGAACTGATACTGGCCACCTTGTGGATCGGTGGCGCTGAGCAACTGACGTTCATCATTCCATTCGAACAGCCACGTCTGGCCGAGGTTGTCGCTGAACCGGATGATCTGGTGCTGGCTGTTCCAGTGCCGAATGCTGACGCGTTGCAGGCTGTCGCTGATGCGGGTGATACCGGCGTGCAGGTCATAGTCGAACTGGTAGGCGTCGCCCTCGTCGGTCCAGTGCCGGACCACGCGCCATTCCTGGCTTTCGATCAAGGCCCACTCATAGAAGCAGCGCAGGCCGGTGGGCAATTGGTGCTCGACCATCCGCTGCCCGGCGTCATAGCTGAAACGCCGTTGCATCTGGTTGCCAGCGTCGCGTACTTCGGCGAGGTTGCATGCGGCGTCGTAGGCGTAGCTGACCAGCACTTCCCGCGATTGATCAGGATAGAGACGTTCGATCCGGCTGACGCGTTCGCCTTCGCGTATCAACTCGACCTGCACCAGATCGAAGGTGTCGCGCAGCCGCACCAGGCGTCCGGCGTCGTCATAGTCGAGGTGGATACGGTTGTCGTTGCGGTCACCCAGTTGGCTCAGGCGCAGGTGTGCCGGGTTGACCGGCGTGGGTTCGAACAAACGGTACAGGCCGTCGTCGCTTTCGATCAGCAATTGCCCGTTCGCATGTCGGCGCACGGCCAGACCCTCGCCGGCGCTGAACACCGCGCCGCCCAATGGGATCGAGCCCATGTCGATGGGGCGCGCCTGTTCATCGGTGTAGACCAGGGTTTCGCCGCCGTCGGGGTGAGGGAGGATTTCGACCTGTACCTCATAGCTCACGCTCCACCCGGCACCGAACAGGCTGCCGTGGCGTTCGTCGCGGCTGTTGTAGAAACGCTGCCAGTTTATCGGCAGGATGCCGGGCAAGACGAAGTCCAGCTCTTCATCACCACCCAGCACCTTGGCGCCGGTGGCGGCATGCACCGGGTTCGGCGAGCCCAGGGCGGCGTTGGCAGCCGCGTTCGCCGCACTGCTGGCGGCCATGGACACCGCGCCGCCCACCAACATGCATGGCAATTTGCTGAAGAACTTGCCTTTGCCGCCCTTGAGCATCAAAAGCGCCGTGACCGCCAACCCCACGCCCGGGGTCTTGCCGCTGCGGATCTCGCGCACTACCACCGAACCGCCGCCGATGGTCACGTCCGGTGAGATCAGCCCGGACGACACCACCGTCGCGTCGCACGTGCTGCGGTCGCCGCTGCGCACGGCGGGCTGGCCGTTGATGGTGACCTTGTCCGAGCCCTCGGCCATGAATTGCGGGGGCATCGGCGGGTGCTTCGTGCAGATGACCAAGTCTTCGGGCTTGGGTACTGCGCCCGGCGCGGGCGTGGCGACGGTAGGACGCCACATCTGCGAGAAGAATGACCCGGCCATGTCCAGGTAGCTGGGTTCTTCTTCTGGCTCGGAGGCTTCGAGCTCGGTGCCGGCCGGGGCGACATGGGATTGAATCGCCCCGGCGGCGCGGGCGGCGGGTATGTTGTTGGTGAGGGTGTCGGTGGACCCGGTGAGGATGTTGGCCTGCACCGTGGGCGGAAAGAGGGCGTTGCCGATGCCTTCGCATATATTGCTCAAGCCTTTATCGGCCCCGGTCTTGCTCATGGCCAGGCCGACCACCGTTCCCACCACCAGGCCGAGCACGAAGCAGCCCAGGCCGCCAGTGACCACGGTAATGCCCGTGGCGGCGACCACCGCGGCGGTCGCCACGGCAGTGATCGCGATGTTCGCCGCCACCTCCAGCACGCCGCCGAGAATGTCGGCCATCATTGAAGTGTGGTTCAGCGCGTCGCCCAGGCGGGCAGCCCAGAGCGCGTCAGACATGGACGATGCTCAAACTGGCGCTTGTATGCTTGGGTGGTTCGATGCCTTTCATTGCGCCTGTCTCCCTGGCGTTAAGTGGTGAGTCCGTTGTGTTATCAGCTTGACCAAGGGTTGAGCAACGCCACGCCGCTGCTCTGGAAATCCGTCACGTTGCGGGTCACCACGGTCAGCCCGTGGACCAACGCGGTGGCGGCAATCAAAGCATCGCATTCATTGCTGCGGTCGAGAACGTGAAGACGTGCGCAGCGAAGCGCAACGGCGCGGTCGACGGCGAGAATCCTGCCGGCAAACGTGGGCATGACGTGGTTGTCCAGCCATGCGCGCAGGCGACTGCCTTGCACCGGGTCCTTGCGTTCGATGCGCAAGACGCCGGTTTCCAGCTCCAACACGGTAATGGCCGAGACGTAGAGGCTGGGGGCGGGGACGCTGCGTGCCCAAGCCTGCACGTTCTTGTCGGCTTGGGGTTTGCGCAGCTCCGAGATGACATTGGTATCGAGTAGAAACATTCAGGACAGGTCGACCGATCGGGGAGTGATGACGGCACGTTCGGGATCGAAGTGGATATCCGACGCGTCGGGCATGACCAGCAACTCGACAATACTGGCGCCAATGCCGGTCAGTTTCTGGTACTCCTCAATGCTTAGCAGCACATGGGCCGGCTTGCCACGATCGGTGATGATCACCGGCCCTTCACGGGCGGCTTTTTTGGCACCACTTGTGTCGTGGTTGAATTCGCGGCTGGAAATGGTAGTGACGGACATGGTGGCGTACCCCATGGAAACTGAATGTAGGCACGTTACTACTGGCGCCAAGTGCAGGCAAGGGGAAACAGGCTCGACATGTTTCGAAGGCCGATAAAAAAGGCCCCGCCAAATGGATTGGCGGGGCCTTTCGTGTATCAGGAAGTTGCTTTACTGAGCGTCAGCGGCCGGAGCCTTTTCGCCATGTGACAGGCTATAGACGTAGGCGGCCAACAGGTGGACCTTGTCATTGCCTTGCATGTCGGCCTGGGCCGGCATCTGGCCTTGACGACCGTAGCGGATGGTCTGCTGCAGCTGGGCGAAGCTGGAACCGTAGATGAAGCCGGCCGGGTGCGTCAGGTCAGGTGCGCCCATGGCGGGCGTGCCTTTGCCGGCCGGACCGTGGCAAGCCACGCAGTTGGCTGCGAACAGTTTCTGGCCATTGGCCGGATCCGCCTTGGCGCCTTCCGGCAGTTTGCGACCGTGCAGGCCGGTCACGACGTAGGAGGCCACGTCGGCGACGCCTTGTTCGCCAACCACAGCAGCCCAGCCCGGCATGACGGCGTGACGGCCGCCCATGATGGTGGTCTTGATGGTTTCCGGCTCGCCGCCCCAGCGCCAGTCGGCGTCGGTCAGGTTGGGGAAGCCATAGGCACCCTTGGCGTCGGAACCGTGGCAGACCGAGCAGTTGGAAGCGAACAGGCGGCCACCCATCTTCAAGGCTTGCGGGTCCTTGGCGACTTCTTCGATCGGCATGGAAGCGAACTTGGCGAAGATCGGACCGAACTTGGCATCCGAGCGGGCCATTTCCTTTTCCCACTCATGCACGCCAGTCCAGCCGGTCTGGCCGTTGGCAAAAGGGGTCTGCTTTTCGGTGTCCAGGTAGTTATAGCCTGGCAGCAGGCCCTTCCAGTTACCCAGGCCGGGGTAGAGCACCAGGTAGCCGAGGGCGAAGAAGATGGTGCCCACGAACAGCATGAACCACCACTTCGGCAGCGGGTTGTCGTACTCCTCGATCCCGTCGAAGGAGTGGCCGACCGTCTCCTCGGTGGCTTCGCTGCGCTGGCCCTTACGGGTCGACAGCAGCAGCCAGGTCAGGGCGAAGATCGTTCCCAGGCTGAGGACTGTGACGTACAGACTCCAGAACGTAGTCATTCTTTGTTACTCCTAGAAGCTTGCTCGACGTGCTTGATGGCTTCGGGATCGTCCGCGAACGGCAGCAAGGTCGCGTCGTCAAACTCCGACTTGCGCTTGGGGCTGAACACCCACAGAGCCAGGCCGATGAAGGCCACCATCACGACGACGGTGCCCAGGCCACGAATCATCCCGATATCCATCCAGATCACCGTTTGCTTTTGATGATGGTGCCCAGGCCTTGCAGATAGGCCACCAGCGCGTCCATTTCAGTCTTGCCCTTCACGGCATCCCTGGCGCCGGCGATGTCTTCGTCGGTGTAGGGAACGCCCAGGGAGCGCAGGACTTCCATTTTCTTGGCGGTGTCTTTGCCGTCGAGCTTGTTTTCTACGAGGAACGGGTAGGCCGGCATTTTCGACTCCGGCACGACGTTGCGCGGGTTGTACAAGTGTGCACGCTGCCAGTCGTCGGAGTAGCGGCCGCCGACACGGGCCAGGTCCGGACCGGTACGCTTGGAACCCCACAGGAACGGGTGGTCCCAGACGCTTTCACCGGCGACCGAGTAGTGGCCGTAGCGTTCGGTCTCGGCGCGGAACGGACGGATCATCTGCGAATGGCAGCCGACACAACCGTTGGCGATGTAGACGTCGCGGCCTTCGAGTTCAAGGGCGGTGCGCGGCTTCATGCCTTCGACCGGCTTGTTGGTCACGTCCTGGAAGAACAGCGGAACGATCTGGGTCAGGCCGCCGATGCTGACGGCGATAACCATGAAGAAGGCCAGCAGGCCGATATTCTTCTCTACTGCTTCGTGCTTCATCAGTGAGCTCCAACAACGGCGATCTTGGCAGCGGCTTCAGCTTCAGCCGGGTCAGAGGCACGAACGGTGCGCAATACGTTGTAAGCCATCAGCAGCATGCCGCTGGCGAAGAACGCGCCGCCCAGGGCACGGACAATAAAGCCCGGGTGGCTGGCTTGCAGCGCTTCGACGAACGAGTAGGTCAGGGTGCCGTCATCGTTGATCGCACGCCACATCAGGCCTTGGGTAATGCCGTTGACCCACATCGAGGCGATGTACAGCACGGTGCCGATGGTCGCGAGCCAGAAGTGCGCGTTGATCAGGCCAGTGCTGTGCATCTGCGCGCGACCGAACAGTTTCGGGATCATGTGGTAGATGGCGCCGATGGAAATCATCGCTACCCAGCCGAGGGCGCCGGCGTGTACGTGGCCGATGGTCCAGTCGGTGTAGTGGCTCAAGGAGTTGACGGTCTTGATGGCCATCATCGGGCCTTCGAAGGTCGACATGCCGTAGAACGCCAAAGACACCACCAGGAACCGCAGGATCGGGTCGGTGCGCAGCTTATGCCAGGCGCCCGAGAGGGTCATCATGCCGTTGATCATGCCGCCCCAGCTTGGCGCCAGCAGGATGATCGACATCGCCATGCCCAGGGACTGCGCCCAGTCCGGCAGCGCGGTGTAGTGCAGGTGGTGAGGGCCGGCCCAGATGTACAGGGTGATCAGCGCCCAGAAGTGCACGATGGACAGACGATAGGAGTAGATCGGACGCTCGGCCTGTTTCGGCACGAAGTAGTACATCATCCCCAGAAAGCCGGTGGTCAGGAAGAAGCCCACGGCGTTGTGGCCGTACCACCATTGGATCATCGCGTCGGTGGCGCCCGAATAGGCCGAGTAAGACTTGAAGAAGCTGACCGGCAGGGACGCGTGGTTGACGATGTGCAACATGGCGGTCACGACGATGAACGCGCCGTAGAACCAGTTGCCCACATAGATGTGCTTGGTCTTGCGCTTGACGATGGTGCCGAAGAACACCAAACCGTAGGTCACCCAGACGATGGCCAGCAGGATAGCCAGGGGCCATTCCAGTTCCGCGTATTCCTTGGTGGTGGTGAAACCCATTGGCAAGGTCACGATCGCGCCAACGATCACCGCTTGCCAACCCCAGAAGGTGAAGGCGGCGAGGCTGTCGGAAATCAGTCGCGTTTGGCAGGTTCGCTGCACGACGTAATAAGAAGTGGCAAACAACGCACAACCACCGAAGGCGAAGATCACCAGGTTGGTGTGCAGCGGGCGCAGGCGTCCAAATGTCGTCCATGGCAGATCGAAGTTCAACTCCGGCCAGACCAGTTGCGAGGCGATGAAGACACCGAGCCCCATGCCAAGGATCCCCCAGACCACCGTCATGATGGCGAACTGGCGGACTACCTTATAGTTATAAGCAGTCGGACTGATTGCTGTGCTCATTCTAAGGTTCCACGGTTTGGGTGTTTTATTAGGATAAAAATCGGTCGCAAGTATGGAGAAAGCGGGGGGTCATTGCAACGCGCCATGACCGGGGTCAATGCTTTCCAAAGCTGATTCTGCGGCCTTTCCATGTTCGGTGTAGGGACAAAATTGGCCCTCGGCAAAATGTCGCGACAAAGGAAGGAGGCGAGGGGGTCAGGTCGGTTGTAACGGGGTGTGTTCAAACACGGCGTTCGGGGGGTGACAGGCAACTGTCGCAACAGCCGGTATTCACCTGCCTTTGCGGCCTTTTTGTCGAACGATTGTCGAACGCATCGGGTCGGATCGACCTGAAACCGGCAGTCGCCAGCACACGCAAAGGCAAGCTTAGACCTGATTCCATGGAACCGAAAGAAAGACTAAGGCAGGGTGCGACAATGAGTCGCGCAGGGGCACGGAACGGCCGCATCCAGATGAACGCGGCTGTTCGTGTGGTCAGGATTTATTCGCTTTTGTGTTCCGCTTGCAGGCGCTCGGTGCCGACACCCTGGGACAGGCTGTAGACGTAAGCCGCGAGCAGTTGCACCTTATCATTGCCAAGCAGTTCATTCTGCGCAGGCATATGGCCTTGGCGACCATGGCGAATGGTCTGCTGCAATTGGGCCAGGCTGGTGCCGTAGATGAAGCCGGCCGGTTGCGTCAGGTTCGGCGCGCCCATGGCTTCGGTGCCCTGGCCGTTGGCGCCGTGGCAGGCGACGCAGGTGGTGCTGAACGCTTGCTGGCCGGCTTGCAGGTCGGCACCGCTGTCCGCCGGTAGCGGCAGGCCTGCCAGATCGTGTCGCACATACGCGGCGACGTTCCTGACCCCGGCATCTCCCAACACGTCGCCCCAGGCGGGCATCGCTGCCATGCGGCCGCCCATGATGGTCGCCTTGATGGTTTCGGCATTGCCGCCCCAGCGCCAGTTACTGTCGGCAAGGTTCGGGAAGCCGAAGGCGCCCTTGGCGTCCGAGCCATGGCAGACCGAGCAGTTGGAAGCGAACAAGCGGCTGCCCATTTTCAAGGCTTGCGGATCCTTGGCGACTTCTTCCACCGGCATCGCGGAGAACCTGGCGAAGATTGGCCCGAACCTGGCGTCAGCCTTGGCCATTTCCTTTTCCCATTCATGGGCGCCGGTCCAGCCGTTGTCGTAGCCGGGCAGGATGCCTTTCCAGTTGCCCAGGCCCGGATAGAGAATCAGGTAGCCAACGGAAAACACCAAGGTGCCGGCGAACAACAGGAACCACCATTGCGGCAGCGGGTTGTCGTATTCCTCGATGCCGTCGAAGCTGTGGCCCATGGTCTGGTCGACGCTGCCCTTGGTCTCGCCCTTGCGGGTGCCGATCAGCAGCCAGGTCAGGCCGATGAGGCTGCCGAGGGTCAGTACGCAGATCCACGTACTCCAGAAAGTGGTCATGACCGGGTACTCCTTGGTTCAGGGTCTTGGGGGATGAGGTCGGCGGGCGGCTCATCGGCAAACGGCAGCAGGCGTGCCTGGGCGAATTCCGGGCCGCGCTTGCTGCTGAACACCCACAGGACCAGGCCGATGAAAGCGATGAACACCACGACGGTGCCCAGACCGCGGATCATTCCGGTACTCATTTCAAGCACCATGGCTCACCTCTTGCTCTTGATGGCAGTGCCAAGCACTTGCAGGTAGGCCACCAGCGCATCCATTTCGGTCTTGCCCTTGAGCGTGGCCGTCGCGCCTGCGATGTCATCGTCGGTGTACGGCACGCCGAGGGTGCGCATGGCGCGCAGCTTGCCTTCGGTGTGGCTGCTGTCGACGGCTTGGGTGACGAGCCACGGGTAGGCCGGCATTTTCGATTCGGGCACGACGTTGCGCGGGTTGTACAAGTGCGCGCGATGCCAATCATCGGAGTAACGCGCGCCGACCCGGGCCAGGTCCGGGCCAGTGCGCTTGGAGCCCCAAAGGAACGGGTGATCCCAGACGCTTTCGCCGGCCACCGAGTAGTGGCCGTAGCGCTCGGTCTCGGCGCGAAACGGACGAATCATCTGCGAGTGGCAGCCGACGCAGCCTTCGCGGATGTAAATGTCGCGGCCTTCCAACTGCAGGGCGGTGTAGGGTTTCATGCCGTCCACCGGTTTATTGGTCACGTCCTGGAAGAACAGCGGCACGATCTGGGTCAAGCCCCCGATACTCACGGCCAGGACCATCAGCAGCATCAGCAGGCCGACGTTTTTTTCGATTGTTTCGTGTTTCATCGCGGACTCCTCAAGCCATCTGCGCGGCAACGGTGGCTTCGGCAGGCTGAGAGGCCCGCACGGTGCGCCAGGTGTTGTAGGCCATCAGCAACATGCCGCTGAGGAAGATCGCCCCGCCTACCAGCCGCACGATGAAGCCTGGGTGGCTGGCCACCAGGGTTTCGACGAAGGAGTAGGTGAGCGTGCCGTCTTCGTTCACCGCACGCCACATCAGGCCCTGGGCAATGCCGTTGACCCACATCGAGGCGATGTACAAAACGGTGCCAATGGTTGCGAGCCAGAAGTGCGCGTTGATCAGGCCGATACTGTGCATCTGCGCGCGGCCGAAGACTTTGGGGATCATGTGGTACAGCGCGCCGATGGAAATCATCGCCACCCAGCCCAGTGCGCCGGCGTGTACGTGGCCGATGGTCCAGTCGGTGTAGTGGGAGAGGGCGTTGACGGTCTTGATCGCCATCATCGGCCCTTCGAAGGTCGACATGCCGTAGAACGCCAGGGACACCACCAGAAAGCGCAGGATCGGGTCGCTGCGCAATTTATGCCAGGCGCCCGAGAGGGTCATCATGCCGTTGATCATGCCGCCCCAGCTTGGCGCCAGCAGGATCAGCGACATCACCATCCCCAGCGATTGCGCCCAATCCGGCAGCGCGGTGTAGTGCAGGTGGTGCGGGCCGGCCCAGATATACAGCGTAATCAGCGCCCAGAAGTGGACAATGGACAGACGATACGAATACACCGGGCGCTCGGCCTGTTTCGGCACGAAGTAATACATCATCCCCAGGAAGCCTGCGGTGAGGAAAAAGCCTACGGCGTTGTGGCCGTACCACCATTGCACCATCGCATCGGTGGCCCCGGCATACACCGAGTAGGATTTGGTCAGGCTCACCGGCAATTCCAGGTTGTTGACGATGTGCAGGATCGCCACGGTCAGGATGAACCCGCCGAAGAACCAGTTACCGACGTAGATGTGCTTGGTCCTACGCTTGGCCACGGTGCCGAAGAACACGATGGCGTAGGCGACCCAGACGATGGTGATCAGAATGTCGATCGGCCATTCCAATTCGGCGTATTCCTTGGAACTGGTGTAGCCCAGCGGCAGGCTGATGGCCGCCAGCAGGATCACAAGCTGCCAGCCCCAAAAGCAGAATGCGGCGATTTTCGGCGCGAACAACGTTGTCTGGCAGGTGCGCTGCACTGAATAAAACGAACTCGCAAACAACGCGCAACCGCCGAAGGCAAAGATCACCGCATTGGTGTGCAACGGGCGCAGGCGGCCGAAGCTGGTCCAAGGCAAATCGAAGTTGAGCTGCGGCCAGACCAACTGGGCCGCGAGAAAAACCCCGAGTCCCATGCCGACGATGCCCCACACCACCGTCATAATGGCGAATTGGCGGACCACCTTGTAGTTGTAGGCGGTACTGATAGAAGTGTTCATGGTTCCCCATCCACGGTTCAGTCGAAGTGAGTGCCTGCGCAAGGCAGTGCGGCGTTCTTCGCCTGGAGTTATAGGCAGACTAAAAGCGAGGCAAGCATGGACAAACAGCACAAGGCCAGTATTGACGGGGATCAATGGGCGCGATGCGTGGCGGAACATGGTTGGCTGTGGACGGCCGCCAAGCCAGGTGCTGGCGCCGAGTCGCCGACCCTGATCCTGGCCCATGGCGCCGGCGCACCGATGGACAGCGGTTTCATGGCGCAAATGGCCACCCGCCTAGGCGCACAGGGCGTCAATGTGTTGCGCTTCGAGTTTCCCTACATGGCCCAGCGGCGCGTGGACGGCGGCAAGCGTCCACCGAACCCTGCGCCAAAGCTGCTGGAATGCTGGCGAGAGGTGTACGCCACCGTGCGGCCTTATGTCGCTGGGCAGCTGGCCATTGGCGGCAAGTCCATGGGCGGGCGGATGGCTAGTTTGGTGGCTGATGAGCTGGGCGCCGATGCGCTGGTGTGCCTGGGCTATCCCTTCTACGCGGTAGGCAAACCGGAGAAACCGCGGGTCGAGCACTTGGCAACGTTGAAGACCCGAACCTTGATCGTCCAGGGTGAGCGGGATGCGTTGGGCAATCGGGAGGCGGTGCAGGGCTACACGTTGTCACCGGGCATCGAGGTCACGTGGCTGGTGGCGGCGGATCATGATTTGAAACCGTTGAAGGCTTCGGGGTTTAGTCATGAGCAGCATTTGGAGGCGGCGGCGCAGGCGGTGGCCGGGTTTGTGTCTCAAGACTGATGCTGCCAGTCATGGCCTCATCGCGAGCAAGCTCGCTCCCACATTGGAATGCATTTGAATGAACGCCCCACACCCCCTGTGGGAGCGAGCTTGCTCGCGATAGCGGCCTGCCAGACGACAAAAACCCGGAAGCTTTCGCTGTCCGGGCCTTTGGTTCGCCAATTGAACTCAGCGGTTGAACCGCTCCACCAACGAATACTGCGTGTTGGCCGTGCGGGTCAGTTCTTCGCTCAGCAGCGCCGAGCTGTGGGCCTGCCCGGAGGTCTGGTCAGCCAGTTCCGAGATGTTACTGATGTTGCGGCTGATTTCCTCGGCCACCGAACTTTGTTCCTCGGTCGCGGCGGCGATCTGAGTGGTCATGTCGGTGATGTGTGCCACCGCTTCGCTGATCCCCGCCAGTGCCTGGTCGGCTTCCATGACCCGCGCAACGCCTTCTTCAGCCTGGCGATGACCGGCGTCCATGGTCTGCACGGCGTTGGTGGCGGTCTGTTGCAGTTTGGCGATCAAGGCATGGATCTGCCCAGTGGACTCGCTGGTGCGTTGGGCCAATTGCCGCACTTCATCGGCGACGACTGCAAACCCGCGTCCCATCTCGCCGGCGCGGGCCGCTTCGATGGCGGCGTTGAGGGCCAGCAGGTTGGTCTGGTCGGCGATGCCCTTGATCACGTCAACCACGCCACCGATTTCATCGCTGTCCTTGGCCAACTGGGTCACGGTCTGCCCGGTCTCGCCCACGACGACCGACAGTCGCTCGATGGCCTCGCGGGTTTCGCCTGCAATGTCGCGACCGCGTCCCGTCAGGCGATTGGCCTCTTGGGTGGCGTCGGCGGTGCGCTGCACGTGGCTGGCGACTTCCTGGGTGGTCGCGGCCATCTGGTTGATGGCGGTGGCCACTTGTTCGGTTTCCACCCGCTGGCGCTCCAGGCCGCTGGAGCTGTCGTGGGCCAACGCGTTGGATTGGCGCGCCTGGCCGTTCAGGTGCTCGGCAGTGTCCTGCAGGCGGGTCAGGCAGGTTTTGAGGCGGGCTTCCTGGCTCAGGATCGACATCTCCAAGCGTGCCTGGACGCCGCGGCTATCGGTGAACATCCGTGCGATCAACGGGTCCGAGGTGGTTTGTTCGGCCAGGCGCAGCAGGCGCTTGATACCGCGTTGCTGCCACTGCAGGCCCAGCAGTCCCAACGGCACCGACAGCAGGCCGGCGAGGGCAAACCCCCAAGAAGAGGTGAAAAAAGCGCCGACAACGAAACTCAACTGGCTGACCAGGATGAACGGCAGCCAGTCCTGCAGCATCGGCAGCCATTTATCGCTGCCCGGCACTGCGGATTTGCCTTGGTTGAGGCGCTTATAAAGGGCTTCGGCTCGGGTAATCTGCTCAGCGGTGGGTTTGACCCGTACCGATTCATAGCCTACGACCTGATTGCCTTCGAACACGGGCGTGACGTAGGCGTTGACCCAGTAGTGATCGCCGTTCTGGCAGCGATTCTTGACGATGCCCATCCATGGCAAGCCTTGTTTCAACGTGTTCCACATGTGGGTGAACACGGCCGACGGAACGTCGGGATGGCGCACCAGGTTGTGCGGCGAATGGATCAATTGTTCCTTTGTAAAACCACTGATGTCGATGAAAGCATTGTTGCAGTAGGTAATCACACCCTTGGCGTTGGTGGTGGAAATAAGTCGTTGCTGGGCCGGGAAGGTCCTTTCGCGTTGTGTAATAGGCTGGTTGTTACGCATGGTGTGGTAGTCCGCAAGGCTTTGAAAGGTTGTCGGCACCGTCAGCTTTTTGTTGAAATAATTCTTCCCGGCGGTGTCACGCCAGCATCGGGTAGGTAAACAGGGTGAAGTGAAGCAGGTTGAGGCCAAAATGCGTGGCTATCGCTGCACCCAGGCCACCCAATCGATAGGCCAGGCCGTAACCGATCCCGGCCAGCCCCGACAGCAGCACCCATTCCCAACCGGCGCCGGCATGCACCAGGCCGAACACCAGCGAGGCCAGCAGTAACGCGAGGTTGTCGCCATGGCGCAAGTGTTGAAAGCGCCGGCTCAGGCCTCCCTGGATATAGCCACGAAACAGCGCTTCCTCCACCAACGTCACCAGAAGAAGATTATTCAGGACCCACAGCCAGGCCGAGTCTGGCCATTTAGGCGCCCAATTGATCATGCCCAGCAGCATGGCCCCGCCCAGGGCCAGGATCGTACTGATGCACATGCCCAGGGCCGTGGCATAGACAGACAAGCGAAACGGGCGCCGCCCGATGATCCATGGGCAGAACAACAGCAACCAGAAGCCGATCAGTGGCTTGTCCTGGTTCAGGTACATGGCGAATCGCACGGCATCATCGGTAAAACGTTGTGCCGCGATGGCCCTGCCGTTGAAGAAGCCTGGCATCCAGTGCAGGGCCAGCGCGACCGCGAGCACCGCGAACAGGCAATGCCCGAGGAACTGCCCGACCGGCGTCTGCCGCTGGCGAACGGCATACCCGGCGAACAGCAGCAGCGCGACCGAAATAGCCGCTGTCCAGGCCAGGTGGCCATAGACCAGGGCGAAGCCATAGCCGATCGAGAGAAGGGCCAGGTAGGGCCAGGGTAGGGCGGGCATGTCGAATCCTTGGGGCTGGAAAACGGGCGAAGCTCGCAGAGCCGGCGGGGATTATAGGCAGGCCCATACAAAAACACCGCCTATCTGAGGCGGTGTTTTCGTAGGACGCTTCTTTTTATCCTGCAATCAATTGCCGTAGGACAAAGTGCAGGATGCCACCGGCCTTGAAATATTCCACTTCATTCAAGGTGTCGATCCGGCACAACACTTCAATCCGTTCCTGGCTACCGTCTTCGCGGGTAATGACCACGGGCAGGTTCATGCGTGGCGTCAGCTCGGTGTCGCTCAAACCGAGGATGTCCAAAGTTTCCCTGCCGGTGAGGTTCAGGCTCTTGCGATTCTGATCGAGCTTGAATTGCAACGGCAGCACGCCCATGCCCACCAGGTTGGAGCGGTGGATACGCTCGAAGCTTTCGGCGATAACGGCCTTGACTCCCAGCAGGTTCGTACCCTTGGCCGCCCAGTCTCGACTTGACCCCGTGCCGTATTCCTGACCCGCGATCACCACCAATGGCGTGCCGGTGGCCTGGTACAACATCGCGGCATCGTAGATCGACATGCGTTCGCCGTTGGGGATATAGATCGTATTGCCGCCTTCCTCGCCGCCGAGCATTTCGTTGCGGATGCGGATGTTGGCGAAGGTGCCTCGCATCATGACCTGGTGATTGCCCCGTCGCGAACCGTAGGAGTTGAAGTCCCGTGGCTCGACGCCCTGTTCGCGCAGGTAGCGACCGGCCGGGCTGTCCGCCTTGATGTTGCCGGCGGGGGAGATGTGGTCCGTGGTCACCGAGTCTCCCAGCAGAGCGAGGACCCGCGCACCCTCCAAGTTTTTTACCACGGGTGGAGGCCCGCCAATATCGTCGAAGAACGGTGGATGCTGGATGTACGTGGAGTCCGATTGCCAGACGTAGGTCGCGGCTTGTGGAACCTCGATCGCTTGCCATTGCTCGTCGCCGGCAAACACGGCGGCATATTCCTTGTGGAACATGCTTGTGTCCACTTGAGCCACCGCGTCGGCCACTTCCTTGCTGCTCGGCCAGATGTCCCGCAGGTACACCGGATTGCCTTCGCGGTCGTTGCCCAGCGGTTCGCTGCTGATGTCGATGCGCACGGTGCCGGCCAGGGCATAGGCGACCACCAGTGGCGGTGAGGCCAGCCAGTTGGTTTTCACCAAAGGATGCACCCGTCCCTCGAAGTTGCGGTTACCCGACAGCACGGACGCCACGGACAGGTCGGCTTTCTGGATGGCTTTTTCAATCGGATCGGGCAGCGGGCCTGAATTGCCGATACACGTCGTGCAACCATAGCCCACCAGGTCGAAACCGAGTTTGTCGAGGTATTCGGTCAGGCCGGCGGCCTTGTAGTAGTCGGTCACCACCTTCGAGCCCGGTGCCAGTGAACTCTTCACCCAAGGCTTGCGGGCCAGGCCTTTTTCCACGGCTTTTTTCGCAAGCAATCCGGCGGCCATCATCACGCTGGGGTTGGAGGTGTTGGTACAGGACGTAATCGCCGCGATGACCACGGCGCCGTTCTTCAGGCGGTGGGTCTGGCCTTCGAATTCATATTCCGCTTCGCCCACCTGGTCGGCGTTGCCCACCGCGACACCGCCGCCGCCTTCGCTTTCGAGGCGACCTTCTTCTTTGCTGGTGGGCTTTATCTGAAGGCCCAGGAAGTCGCTGAAGGCCTGGCCGACATTCGGCAGCGACACCCGGTCCTGGGGACGCTTGGGGCCGGCGAGGCTGGCTTCGACACTGCCCATGTCCAGTTCCAGCGTGTCAGTGAAAACCGGTTCCTGCCCTGGCAACCGCCACAGTCCCTGGGCCTTGCAGTAGGCTTCCACCAGTTTCACGGTTTCCGTCGGACGGCCGGACAGGCGCAGGTAGTCCAACGTCACATCGTCCACGGGGAAGAAGCCGCAGGTGGCGCCGTACTCCGGGGCCATGTTGGCGATGGTGGCGCGATCGGCCAATGGCAGGTCGGCTAGACCGTCGCCATAGAACTCGACGAATTTGCCCACCACGCCTTTCTTGCGCAGCATCTGCGTGACGGTCAGCACCAGGTCGGTGGCGGTGATGCCTTCGCGCAGTTTGCCGACGAGTTTGAAGCCGATGACTTCCGGAATCAGCATCGATACCGGTTGGCCGAGCATCGCCGCTTCCGCTTCGATACCGCCGACGCCCCAGCCGAGCACGCCCAGGCCATTGATCATGGTGGTGTGGGAGTCGGTGCCGACCAGGGTGTCGGGGAAGGCGTAGAGACGACCGTCTTCCTCTTTGGTCCATACGGTACGGCCGAGGTATTCGAGGTTGACCTGGTGGCAGATGCCGGTGCCCGGTGGCACCACGCTGAAGTTGTCGAACGCGCTCTGGCCCCAACGCAGGAAGGCGTAGCGTTCGCCGTTGCGCTGCATCTCGATGTCGACGTTCTGCTCGAAGGCCTGTTGGCTGGCGAACTTGTCCACCATCACCGAGTGGTCGATGACCAGGTCGACCGGTGACAGCGGATTGATCCTCTGCGGATCGCCGCCGGCCTTTTCCACCGCTGCGCGCATGGCCGCCAGGTCGACCACGGCGGGGACGCCGGTGAAGTCCTGCATCAGCACCCGGGCCGGGCGGTATTGAATCTCGCGGTCGGAACGGCGCTCTTTGAGCCAGCCGGCCAGCGCCTTGAGGTCGGTGCCGGTGACGGTTTTGTCATCTTCCCAGCGCAACAGGTTTTCCAGCAGAACCTTGAGGGACATCGGCAACTTGTCCAGGTCGCCCAGGCTTCGCGCTGCGTCCGGCAGGCTGAAATAATGGTAGGTCCTGGCGTCGACTTGCAATGTTTTAAGGGTTTTCAGGCTATCGATGGACGGCATTGAAATCACTCCTTTGAGTCCGCACGGCTACGGACTGACGGAACGGACAGAGCCTTTAACCTAGCCCTGTTTTGAACGTATGACTAATCACTGGACTGTATAGCAAGGTTCGCGGTTCCGAACTCCGCTATCATGCGCCGGTTTTCGTGACAGGCTTTGCTACGGAGTTTCAATGAACACGCTTTTCATGCACTGCCGGCCGGGCTTCGAAGGCGAGGTCTGTTCCGAGATCGCCGAACACGCGGCCCGGCTCAACGTCGCCGGGTACGCCAAGGCCAAGCCGGCCAGCGCCTGCGCCGAATTTGTCTGTACCGAAGAGGACGGCGCCGAGCGGTTGATGCGCGGGCAACGTTTCGCCGATCTGATTTTTCCTCGGCAGTGGGCGCGTGGCACGTTCATCGAATTGCCTGAGACCGACCGAATCAGCGTCATTCTGTCCCACATGACGGCCTTCCCAACGTGTGGCAGCCTGTGGCTGGAGGTAGTTGACACGAACGACGGCAAGGAACTGTCGAACTTCTGCAAGAAGTTCGAAGGCCCGCTGCGCAAGGCCTTGGGCGGGGCAGGGAAACTGGTGGACGACCCGCGCAAGCCGCGCCTGCTGTTGACCTTCAAGAGCGGTCGTGAAGTCTTCCTTGGCCTGGCTGAGGCGGATAACTCAGCGATGTGGCCGATGGGTATCCCGCGCCTGAAGTTCCCCCGGGACGCGCCGAGCCGCTCCACACTCAAGCTCGAGGAGGCCTGGCACCATTTCATTCCTCGGGACCAGTGGGACGAACGCCTGCACAGCGACATGACCGGTGTGGACCTCGGTGCGGCGCCGGGTGGCTGGACGTGGCAATTGGTCAACCGTGGCATGCTGGTGACGGCCATCGACAATGGCCCAATGGCCGAAAGCCTGATGGACACCGGCCTGGTGCAGCACTTGATGGCAGACGGATTCACGTTCAAGCCCAGGCAGCCGGTGGACTGGATGGTCTGCGACATCGTCGAGAAACCGGCGCGCAACGCGGCGATGCTGGAAGAGTGGATCGGCGAGGGCCATTGCCGCGAGGCCGTGGTCAACCTCAAGTTGCCGATGAAACAGCGTTACGCCGAGGTGAAACGCCTGCTCGAACGCATCGCCGAGGGTTTCAAGGCCCGGGGCATCCAGGTCGAGATCGGCTGCAAGCAGCTGTACCACGACCGAGAGGAGGTGACGTGTCATCTGCGGCGGTTGGACACCAAAAAAACGAAGGCCCGTTAGTCCTCGAAAGCCAATGAAGCCCTTGTGGGAGCGAGCTTGGTCGCGATAGCGGTGGGTCAGTTTGCATCGATATTGGATGTGCTGGCGCCATCGCGAGCAAGCTCGCTCCCACAGGGTGCAGTGTTGAACCAGGGGTGACCGAACGCCGACATTGCGCGACAATGCCCGCCAGTTTCAGGAGTAGATCATGAGTGAAATGAACGATGCGCCAATCGACGGCACGCTGGATGCCACTGGTCTGAATTGCCCGGAACCGGTAATGATGTTGCACCAGCATATCCGCGACCTGGCCCCAGGTGGCCTGCTCAAAGTCATCGCCACCGACCCCTCGACTCGCCGCGACATCCCTAAGTTCTGCGTGTTTCTGGACCACGAGCTGGTGGCCCAGCAAGAGGACGCCGGCACCTACCTCTACTGGATCCGCAAGAAACTCGCCTAACCCGTCGCACGGCTGATGCGGATCTGCCCTCGCGCGCTGCGTGCCAGGCGAATCGACAGCATCAGCGCCGCGCAGCTCAACCCCACGATCAAGCCTTGCCATAATCCGCTTGGGCCACTGGCGGTGCCGAGCCTGTCGGTCAGGCCCAGGGCGTAACCCACCGGCAAGCCGATGCCCCAGTAAGCGAAGAGCGTCAGGATCATCGTCACCCGGGTGTCCTGGTAGCCGCGCAATGCGCCGGCCGCCGTGACCTGGATCGCATCGGAAAACTGGAACAGCGCCGCGTAGACGATCAGCATCGATGCGACCTCGATCACCCGCGGATCGGCTGTGTAGATCGCTGCGATGGGGCCGCGCAGCGCGAACATCACGCTCGCTGACAGGCACGCGTACGCCAGGGCCGTGCCCATGCCGACGCCCGCGGCGAAGCGCGCCTCTCGAGGCTGGCCACGCCCCAGCGCCTGGCCTACCCGTACCGTCACGGCCATGCCCAGGGAGTAGGGGATCATGAACACCAGCGAGCTGAAGTTCAGCGCGATCTGGTGCCCGGCCACCACCGTGGCGCCGAGGCTGCCGATCAGCAGGGCGATCACCGCAAAGATGCTCGACTCGGCAAACACCGCGATGCCAATCGGCAGGCCGATGCCCAGCAGGCGCTTGATCATCGACCATTGCGGCCAGTCGAAACGGGCGAACAGACGGCTCGATTGATAGATTGGGGCCCGATACGTCCAGATCGCCATGCCCGCTGCCATGAACCACATCACGATGGCGGTGGCCCAGCCGCAGCCAACCCCGCCCATGGCCGGGACGCCCAGGTGCCCGTAGATGAAGATGTAATTGAGCGGAATGTTCAGCGCCAGTCCGCACAGCCCCAGCACCATGGCCGGTCGCGTGCGCCCCAGGCCGTCGCTGAAACAGCGCAGCACGTAATAGAGCGCCACTGCCGGGAGCCCGGTGCCTATACCCCGCAGGTATTCCATGCAAGGGCCGATCAATTCGGGATCGACGTGCATCACATGCAGGATCGGCTCGGCGCTGAACAGCGCTAATGTCGCGGCCAGCCCCACCGCGAGGGCCAACCACAATGCCTGGCGCACCAAGGGGCCAATCTGTTCGAATGTGCCGGCCCCGAAACGCTGGGCAACTTTTGGCGTAGTGGCCAGCAGCGTGCCGGTCATCAACAGGAATACCGGCACCCAGATCGAATTACCCAGCGCCACCGCGGCGAGGTCCCGCGGGCCGACCCGCCCGGCCATCACCGCATCGACAAAACCCATGGCAGTTGTCGCCAATTGCGCCACCATGATCGGCAAGGCGAGGGCGAGCAGCGTTTTGAGCTCCAGGCGAACCCGGGCGGGGCGAGAGAGGACGGAAGGAGTGTCGATTGCAGGATTCACGAGGCAAGCATCCGAAAAAGATAAACGCAAGGCGGCGGATTCTACGCCTTGACGCAGTGGTCAGGAAAAAACCTGTGTTGTGGATTTGTAATCGCTCGCTAAGTCGTACGAATGCTTGTGGCGAGGGAACCTGCTCCCGCTCGACTGCGCAGCAGTCGCCTGCCTTTTGGGCCCGCTTCGCAGGCCAGCGGGAGCAAGCTTCCTCGCCACAAACGGGTTCACTGAAGTAATGGGCTGGCCCATCGAGGCGAGGAACGCCTACACTGCCCGTCCCGCCAAAGGAGCTCTGCCATGCTGATCGTCGCCGACGAAAACATTCCCCTGCTCGATGCATTTTTCCAAGGTTTCGGTGAGATCCGCCGGGTGCCGGGGCGGGGCATTGACCGGGCATTGGTAGAGCAGGCCGATGTGCTGTTGGTGCGGTCGGTCAGCCAGGTCAATCGAGCCCTGCTGGAAGGCAGCAAGGTGCGCTTCGTCGGCACTTGCACCATTGGCACTGATCACCTGGACCTGGATTATTTTGCCGAGGCCGGCATCCGCTGGGCCAGCGCGCCTGGCTGCAATGCCCGTGGCGTGGTGGATTACGTACTGGGCAGCCTTATGGCCCTGGCTGAGATCGAAGGCGCGGATCTTGCGCAGCGCACGTTTGGCGTGGTCGGCGCGGGGCAGGTAGGTGGGCGGTTGATCGAGGTGCTCAAGGGCCTGGGCTGGGCTGTGAAAGTCTGCGACCCGCCTCGCCACGCTGCCGAAGGCGGCGACTACGTGAGCCTGGAGCAGATCATCGAGGAATGCGACGTCATCAGCCTGCACACGCCATTGGCTCGCACGGGTGAGCACGTGACTTGGCACCTTTTTGATGAGCATCGCTTGAACAGCCTGAAGCCTGGCACCTGGCTGATCAACGCCGCGCGCGGCCCGGTCATCGATAACTCGGCGTTGCGCGAGGTGCTGTTGGAGCGCGAAGACCTCCAGGCGGTGCTTGATGTCTGGGAGCAGGAGCCGACGGTGGACGTGGACCTGGCCGACCTCTGCGTGATCGCCACCCCGCACATTGCCGGCTACAGCCTTGACGGTCGCCAGCGCGGCACGGCGCAGATCTACCAGGCCCTGTGCGATTTTCTTGGGCGGCCCGCCGAAGTCGATCTGGCCGACTTGTTACCCCGGCCTTGGCTCGGGGGCATCACGCTGGATGCCGATACCGACCCGGCCTGGGCGCTGGCGGTGTTGTGCCGGAGCGTGTACGACCCGCGCCGCGACGATGCGGATTTTCGCCGCAGCTTGATCGGTACGGTGAGTGAGCAGCGCAGTGCGTTTGATGCGTTGCGCAAGCATTACCCGCCACGCCGGGAGATCGACAGCTTGAAGGTGCGTATCGAAGGGCAGTCGACGGCCTTGCAGCAGATCGTGACGGCCCTGGGAGCTACTATCGTTTAAGCCCGGTGAACAGGCATAAAAAACCCGACATCAAGGTCGGGTTCAATTGAAGACGGGCTGTATCACTTTTGTTCGGCAGGTTTGACCAGTCGTTTCTCCAGCTCGCTGCAGGCTTTCTGGATCATGTCTTCGGTGATCGGTACTTCGCGCCCTTGGGCATCGATGAACGAGCAGCCCAGGGACTGGTCCGGTTGCGTGCGGATTACTTGAATCTTGTCGTCGCTGCTGTGTTGCAAGGACATGGCCTGTCTCCTCATCAGGTTGCGTGCCTATCGTAATGTCGTCAGGTGACCGAGCCATGACACTCCTTGAAGGTCCATGACGACAGCTCCACTCAACCAGAAACACACTCGCGTTTCCAGCCAGACGTTAGACCGATAACATCTAGGCATTAGTCTCGGCGGTCATATTTAACCTGACTCATTTCGATTCCACTTGGTTCCGCTGCGTTTCGGTACTGATGGCCAATCTTTTCCTGTTCCATTATCGGACACTCTCGATGCTTTCTTCACGACATCGCCGCGCAATACGCCTGGCCAGCGGCTTCATCGCCCCTTACCGCAAACAGGTCGCCGGTGCTTTGCTGGCCCTGATTGTCACGGCCGGTATCACGTTGTCCATGGGCCAAGGGATCCGCCTGCTGGTGGACCAAGGCTTCATGACCCGTTCGCCGCATCTGCTCAATCAGTCCATTGGCCTGTTCATGGTGCTGGTGGTGGGCCTGGCTATCGGTACGTTTGCACGCTTTTATCTCGTGTCATGGATCGGTGAGCGGGTGGTGGCCGATATCCGGCGGCAGGTCTTCAATCACCTGGTGTATCTGCACCCGGGCTTCTACGAGAACAATCGCAGTTCGGAAATCCAGTCACGCCTGACCGCCGATACGACTCTGCTGCAATCGGTGATTGGTTCGTCGCTGTCGTTGTTCCTGCGCAACGCCTTGATGGTGATTGGCGGCATTGTGCTGCTGTTTTTCACCAACCCCAAGTTGACCAGTATCGTGGTCATTGCCCTGCCATTGGTCCTGGCGCCGATCCTGGTGTTCGGGCGACGGGTGCGCAGCTTGTCGCGCCAGAGCCAGGACCGCATCGCCGACGTCGGCAGCTACGTCTCCGAAACCCTCGGCCAGATCAAGACCGTGCAGGCCTACAACCACCAGGTCCAGGATGAACAACGTTTTTCCGTGACGGTGGAGCAAGCCTTCGACACCGCCCGCAAGCGCATCGCCCAGCGGGCCTGGTTGATCACCCTGGTGATCGTGCTGGTGCTGGGTGCGGTAGGGGTGATGCTCTGGGTCGGCGGCATGGATGTGATCGCCGGGCGGATTTCCGGCGGCGAACTCGCGGCGTTCGTGTTCTACAGCCTGATCGTTGGCAGCGCCTTTGGCACCCTCAGCGAAGTGATCGGCGAGCTGCAACGGGCAGCGGGCGCCGCGGAACGCATTGCCGAGTTGCTGCGTTCGCAGAACATTATCCAGCCACCGGTCACAGGGCTGGTGACGTTGCCGGAGCGGGTGCGGGGTGACCTGCGCCTTGAAGGCGTGCGTTTTTCCTACCCCTCCCGACCGGACAGCTATGCGGTCGATGGCCTCGACCTGAGCATCAAGGCCGGCGAAACCCTGGCCCTCGTCGGGCCATCCGGCGCGGGCAAGTCAACGGTGTATGACCTGCTGCTGCGCTTCTACGATCCGGTGCAAGGGCGGATCCTGATCGACGACGTGCCGTTGACCTCGGTCGACCCTTTGGACCTGCGTCGTCATTTCGCCCTGGTTTCTCAAAACCCGGCACTGTTTTTCGGCACGGTCGAAGAAAATCTTCGCTACGGCAATCCTCAAGCAACATTCGAGCAGGTACGCGAGGCTGCGCAGATTGCCCACGCCCATGATTTCATAGAAAAAATGCCTGACGGCTACCAGACCCACCTGGGCGACGGCGGCCTTGGACTGTCCGGCGGCCAGCGCCAACGCCTGGCGATCGCCCGGGCCCTGCTGGTGGACGCGCCAATTCTGCTACTGGACGAAGCCACCAGCGCCCTCGACGCGCAAAGTGAACACCTGATCCAGCAAGCCTTGCCCAGCCTGATGAAGAACCGTACCACCCTGGTCATCGCCCATCGCCTGGCCACGGTGAAAAACGCCGACCGGATTGCGGTGATGGACCAAGGCAAGGTGGTTGCGGTGGGTAGCCATCAGGAACTGGTTGCAAGCAATGCGCTGTATGCGCGGTTGGCAGCGTTGCAGTTCAACGTTGGCTTGGACTCGGCAGCCGACTGAGCGCAGCGTCCACACGAATCCCCTGTGGGAGCGAGCTTGCTCGCGATAGCGGTGGGTCAGCTTGCATCCATGTTGAAGGTGCCGACGCCATCGCGAGCAAGCTCGCTCCCACAAGGTCCAGCAACAGACCAAGTAGCCGACCAAAAATGCCCGCATCTTTCGATGCGGGCATTTTTTTCTTCTCAGGAACAGCGTCTCGCTAATACTCACTGATCATCAAAATACCGCTCATGCCAGTCCACCAGCGGTTGCGGCAAGTTGAGCTTCTGGCCGTAGATGACCGAGTACGACAACACGTTCTGCACGTATTGGCGGGTTTCGTCGAAGGGGATGCTTTCGACCCAGACGTCGAAGCTCAGGTGGTCTGCACCGCGCAACCATTGGCGCACGCGACCGGGGCCGGCGTTGTAGGCGGCGGAGGCGAGGACGCGGTTGCCGTTGAACTGGCTGTGGACCTGGCTCAGGTACGCCGCGCCCAGCTGGATATTCTTGTCCGGGTTGAAGACTTGCTGCGGTGATGCCAGGGGAATATTGAATTTGCGCGCGGTTTCCTTGGCCGTGGCCGGCATCAATTGCATGAGGCCGCTGGCGCCGACACCGGAGCGGGCGTCGTCCATGAACGCACTTTCCTGCCGGGTGATGGCGAACGCCCAGCTAGGGTGCAAGCCGCGGATCTTGGCTTCTCGCACCAGCGTGTCGCGGTAGGCCATCGGGAAACGGATATCCAAGTCATCCCAGTATTTGGCCTGGCTGATGGTGCGGATGGCTGGGAAATACCACTTGAGGTCGTAGGCCAGTTTCGCCTGGGCGACCATTTCGTCCCGGCTGAAATGGCGGCTGACGTGATACCACTCGCGGCGTCCGTCGACGATTTGACCACGCGCGTGGAATTCCAGCGCCCGACGTATGCCCGGTGTATTGCGGACTTTGTTGATCAGCGCCTGGCTCATGGGCAGCGGCTTGTTCACCAGCGAATACGGTGACTGGGACCGGTCGGCGGCCAGGAAACCGTAGAAATCACGCTCGCGAGCCAGATGCTTGTAGAGCGTCAGCGCTTCGGGGTTCTGTGGCTGCGCCAATTCCAGGCTACGGGCCTGCCAGTAGCGCCAGCGATTGGTGCTCGCCAGCGATTCGGGCAGCCGGCGGGTCAGTTGGTAGGCGTCGTCCCAGCGGGCGAGGCGCAGGAGCAGGCGCAAGCGCCACTCCGATACGGTGTCGTCCCGAAGCTCCGGGTCATATTTGGTCATGACATCCAGGGCGCGGCTATCGAAGCGCTTGGCCAGGGTCAGGCCGATTTCCCGGGCGATGGCGACCTTCTCGTCCCGAGAGAAACGCATGGTGCTGGCATAGCCCTCCAGCAATGACATGGCTTTTTCCGGGTCCTGGCGGGCCAGGCGGCGCAGGCCAAGACTGACGACATCGGACATGGGCTCATCGGCGGGCATGAAGCGCGAAGGCTGGTTGAGCAGTTCGGGCTTTTGCGCGACGTCAACCAACAGCTTGCCTCGGGGGGCAAGAGTGGTCAGGCCGCTGACCAGGCTATTGGCCAGCGGATAGTTGCGTGCCTGGGCCGCCAGTTTCGCGCGCTCCCAGCGTTTCTGCTCGGTCAACTGGCCTTGCGCGGCCCACATGCCGAACAGCGCGTCGCAAGCCGTCGGCTGGGATTTACCGGTAAGCCATAGTTTCTCGGCGTTGGCATAACCTTCGGCCTTAAGGCCATGGCTCAGTTGATATTGAGCGTTGAGGCAATTCAGCTCGGTGAAGTTGAGCTTGGGATCGTAATACTTGACGAAGGTTGCCCAGTCGCCACGTTCGGCCAACCAGCGCAACCAGCGCAACTTCATCCAGTTGGCCTGGGGCAGGTCGCCATGTTCGGCAAGGAATTTTTCGATTTCGGCGTTGCTCGCGCTCTTGAGTCGCGCAGTCAGTTCGTCATAGGCCAGGTACGGTTCCAGCGGATAATCGCGCAGGGCCTGGCTGTAGCGAAAGTAGGGAGCGGAATCGCCTTTGGCCAGAGCGCGCTTGGCCTCGTCGTAGTACTGGCGCTGGGTGGAAATATCCACCGCATGGGCGGTTTGAACGGCAGTGGCACATACAAACAAACAAGATAAAACACTGAAAAGGCGACTGCGCATGATACGTCCGGGCAAAGATAAACATGACAAGCCCAGGGAGAAACCCAGGGTAACTTGCCTGTAGCTTAGCCTTTTGCCAGCAACCGGCGAAAGCTTTGCGGGACTGTTGGCACAACTTCGCAACATTTGTAGTACAGAGTGCTTCGACGACGAAATTGACGGACTTTTGAGGTCTCTTCTCAGGTAGAATGCGCGCCCGGTTTTTGGAGAAGCTCATGACCCTGCTCAAATTCAGCGATGTGTCCCTTGCTTTCGGCGCGATGCCGTTGTTGGACAAGGTGTCCTGGCAGATCGCCCGTGGAGAGCGGGTGTGCATCATCGGCCGCAACGGCACTGGCAAGTCCAGCATGATGAAGCTGGTCAAGGGGGATCAGAAGCCCGATGACGGCTCCGTCTGGCGTGCGCCCGGGCTGAAAATCGGCGAGCTGCCCCAAGAGCTGCCGGTAGCCGACGAGCGGACCGTGTTCGACGTGGTTGCCGAAGGCCTGGACGGTGTCGGCGCGCTGCTGGCCGAATATCACCACCTGAGCCAGAACATCGTCACCGATGCCGACCTGGACAAGCTGATGCATGTGCAGCACGACCTCGAGGCCCGTGATGGCTGGCGCCTGCAGCAATTGGTCGACAGCACCTTGAGCCGCCTGCAACTCCCGGCTGACAAGACCTTGGCCGAGCTGTCCGGCGGCTGGCGTCGTCGGGTCCTGCTGGCCCAGGCCCTCGTGTCCGAGCCAGACCTTTTGCTGCTCGACGAACCGACCAACCACCTGGACATCGGTGCCATCGCCTGGCTTGAAGAAGCGCTGAAGGATTTCCAAGGGGCGGTTCTGTTCATCACGCACGACCGTTCCTTCCTGCAGAACCTGGCGACCCGCATCCTCGAACTGGATCGTGGCGGCCTGATCGATTGGAACGGCGACTACGCCAGTTTCCTGGTGCACAAGGAAGCGGTGCTGGCGGCGGAAGAAACCGCCAACGCCTTGTTCGACAAGCGCCTGGCCCAGGAAGAAGTGTGGATCCGCCAGGGCATCAAGGCCCGACGGACTCGTAACGAAGGCCGTGTGCGCGCCCTCAAGGCATTGCGCGTGGAGCGTAGCGAACGTCGCGAGCGCACCGGCAAGGCCAATATCCAGCTTGAGACGGCCGACAAGTCGGGCAAGCAGGTCATGGTGCTGGAAGATGTCAGTTTCGCCCATCCGGGCGGCCCGTTCCTGATCAAGGATTTCTCCATGGTCCTGCAGCGCGGTGACCGGATCGGCCTGCTTGGCGCCAACGGTACCGGCAAGACGACCCTGCTCAAGCTGATGCTTGGCGGCCTGGTGCCGACCAGCGGCAAAGTGGAGGAGGGGACAAAGATCGACGTCGCCTATTTCGACCAGTTGCGCCATCAGTTGGACTTGGAAAAAACCGTGATCGACAACGTCGCCGAAGGCCGCGACTTCATCGAAATCGATGGCCAGAGCCGCCACGTATTGAGTTACCTCGGCGACTTCCTGTTCAGCCCACAGCGCGCCCGTACGCCGGTGAAAGCGCTGTCTGGCGGTGAGCGGGCACGGCTGCTGCTGGCCAAGTTGTTCAGCAAGCCGGCGAACCTGCTGGTGCTCGACGAACCAACCAACGACTTGGACGTGGAAACCCTCGAGCTGCTGGAAGAAGTGTTGTTGACGTTCAACGGCACTGTGCTGATGGTCAGCCACGATCGGGCCTTCCTCGATAACGTGGTCACTAGCACGTTGGTGTTCGAAGGCGAGGGGCTGGTTCGCGAATATGTCGGTGGTTATCAGGATTGGCTACGCCAAGGCGGCTCGCCGCGCCTGCTGGGTGTGACAGAGAGCAAATCAGGCAAGGCCGACTTGAACTCCGCGGTCGTCAAGGCCGAGCCGGCGCCGGTTGCCGCCGCTGCCGCACCGGCTCCGACCAAGAAAAAGCTCAGCTACAAGCTGCAGCGTGAACTGGAAGCCTTGCCAGGTGATATCGACGCGAAGGAGCAGCAGATCGCCGCGGTGGAGGCCGAGATGGCTGATGCCGGCTTCTACCAGCGTCCCGCGGCCGAAACCGCCAAGGTAATCGCGCATCTGGAACAGTTGCAGGCTGAGCTGGATGCGCTGGTCGAGCGTTGGGCTGAGCTGGACGCTTGATCCGCTGTTGAGAAGATTCCCGGCGTTCAGCAATGAACGCCGGGATTTTTTTATTTGAAACGCAATCCCTTGTGGGAGCCAGCTTGCTCGCTCCCGAAGGTCCAGGGTCAGGTGCGCTTGACCAGGTGCACCGCCAGCACATCGCAAGGCGCGCCATGCAGCACGTCGTTGGCGGTGGAGCCCAGCAGCAACGCCAGGCCATGGCGGCCATGGCTGCCGACCACGATCAGGTCGCAGCCTTGCTCCTTGGCCAGGTGATGGATCTCCTGGCGCGGCTGGCCATAGGTCAGGTGGCTGTTTTCCTTTTTCAAGGCAGGGTATTTCACGATCAATCGGTCAAGGCGTTCCTTGGCCTGGTCGAACTGCTGCTGTTGCAACTGGGAAAGATCCATCGGAACGTCACCGCCGAAGGCCATCGCCATCGGCTCGACGATATGCACCAGCGACAGTTTGTTGTCCCGCCCTTCGCAAAGGGCGAGGGCTCGCTTGACGACGGGATCGCATTCTTCAGTAAGGTCGACGGCGACCAGGATGTGTTCGTAGTACATGAAAAGCACTCCAGAGAATGGCGATACGGTAAGTATGGCTGGTTTCAAGCGCATTGATGGCGATACAGGTCAATGGGCTCATCAGAATTCGGGAGTACAGATATGACGGTCTGGATAGTGGTGTCAATCCTGTTGGTGGTATTAAGCCCCCTGGCATGGTTGCGACCGTCCCGCGCACAGAGCGGGCGTATAGCCCTTCGCATGGAGGCGCGACGCCTCGGGCTGGCCATGCGATTGACCCCGCAAGACTGGCCCCATTGGCTTGGCCAGCAGCCACCAAACCCCTGTGCGCAGTACCACCGAGCCCGGCGGGGCAGCCAGCCGGCCAGCTGGAGTTATTGGCAAAAGGCTCCAGGGGTGTGGGTCAACCAATGGCAGGAGGTGTGCCAGGATGAAGCGTTGCTCGGCCACTTCCGAGCATTGCCAGCCAATGTCTACAAGGTCGAGGCCGACCGGCAAATGATCGCCCTGTATTGGGGAGAGAAAGGCGAAGCCAGTGTTTTGCAGGACATTTCTGCCGTATTAAAAGCGTTGGCCTGAGCGTAAAAAAGCCCGACAGCATCATCGGGCGGGTTGGCCAGGCAGGCCGGTAAAACCATTCTTTCCAGGGCGTGCTTCGAAACGTCCTGTTTCCCGCGTACTCAATCATATTGTCACCAGCTTAGTCGGTTGAATCCGGTGCGCCTGGAATTAGGGCGACTTTTCTAATGATTGATTCTATGAATGGTCGCTCATGCAAGGTCGTGTTACGGATCCAGGCGGTACGGAAATGACTGCGGAGTCCCGTTCAAACGCCTGTTTAGGGCGATTGACAATTGTCGGAAATTCCGTGAAGGTGACGTACCCAAATCAAACGGGCGTATGAATTGAGCGTTTGTATTTTTAGAACGTTCCTACAGAACCCGACTATCGCGTTGACGGGTGTGTCTGGCGGATTGGCGTAGCATCGGCGGTTATGTCCATGTGGAGCCAGGGGCCAGCGTCCAACGTGTACTGTTCAGCTTCCATATCGTGGAGATCAGTTGATGATTTACGAAGGTAAAGCCATCACGGTTAAGGCTCTTGAAAGTGGCATCGTCGAACTGAAATTCGACCTCAAGGGTGAGTCCGTCAACAAGTTCAACCGTCTAACCCTGAATGAATTGCGTCAGGCCGTGGACACTATCAAGGCAGATGCGTCGATCAAGGGTGTGATCGTCAGCAGTGGCAAGGACGTGTTCATCGTCGGCGCCGACATCACCGAATTCGTCGACAACTTCAAGCTGCCCGATGCCGAACTGATCGCTGGCAACCTCGAAGCCAACCGTATCTTCAGCGACTTTGAAGACCTCAACGTACCGACCGTCGCGGCCATCAACGGCATCGCGCTGGGTGGCGGCCTGGAAATGTGCCTGGCGGCGGACTACCGCGTCATGTCCACCGCGGCCAAGATCGGCCTGCCGGAAGTCAAGCTGGGCATCTACCCGGGTTTCGGCGGCACCGTGCGCCTGCCGCGCCTGATCGGTGCTGACAACGCTATCGAGTGGATTGCCGCTGGCAAGGAAAACCGTGCCGAAGAGGCGCTGAAAGTCGGCGCCGTGGATGCGGTGGTCGAACCCGGCAAGCTTCTGGAGGCGGCCCTTGAAACCGTCAAGCGCGCCATCAGCGGCGAGTTTGACTACAAGGCCAAGCGCCAGCCGAAGCTGGAAAAACTCAAGCTCAACGCCATCGAACAGATGATGGCCTTCGAGACCGCCAAAGGTTTCGTCGCCGGCCAGGCGGGCCCGAACTACCCGGCGCCGGTCGAGGCGATCAAGACCATCCAGAAAGCCGCGAATTTCGGTCGCGACAAAGCCTTGGAAGTCGAAGCCGCCGGTTTCGTGAAACTGGCCAAGACGTCTGCCGCCCAGAGCCTGATCGGTCTGTTCCTCAATGATCAGGAGCTGAAAAAAAAGGCCAAGGCCTACGACGAAATTGCCCGTGACGTGAAACAGGCCGCCGTGCTCGGCGCCGGCATCATGGGTGGCGGCATCGCCTATCAGTCGGCGTCCAAGGGCACGCCGATCCTGATGAAGGACATCAATGAACACGGCATCGAGCAGGGGTTGGCCGAAGCCGCCAAGCTGCTGGTCGGTCGCGTCGACAAAGGTCGCATGACCGCCGCGAAGATGGCCGAAGTGCTCAATGGCATTCGTCCGACGTTGTCCTACGGCGATTTCGGCCACGTCGACCTGGTGGTCGAAGCGGTTGTCGAGAACCCGAAGGTCAAGCAGGCGGTTCTGGCTGAAGTCGAAGACAAGGTCAAAGAGGACACCATCCTCGCGTCGAACACCTCGACCATTTCCATTTCGCTGCTGGCCAAAGCCCTCAAGCGTCCGGAAAACTTCGTCGGCATGCATTTCTTCAACCCGGTGCACATGATGCCCCTGGTGGAAGTGATCCGTGGCGAGAAATCCAGCGAGGAGGCGATTGCCACCACCGTGGCTTACGCCAAAAAAATGGGCAAGAACCCGATCGTCGTCAACGATTGCCCGGGCTTTTTGGTCAACCGCGTGCTGTTTCCGTACTTCGGCGGTTTCGCCAAGCTGGTCAGTGCCGGTGTGGACTTCGTGCGCATCGACAAGATCATGGAAAAATTCGGCTGGCCAATGGGCCCGGCGTACCTGATGGACGTGGTCGGCATCGACACCGGCCACCACGGTCGCGACGTCATGGCTGAAGGCTTCCCGGACCGCATGAAAGACGACCGTCGTTCCGCCGTCGACGTGCTCTACGAAGCCAAGCGCCTGGGACAGAAGAACGGCAAGGGCTTCTACGCCTACGAGACCGACAAGCGCGGCAAGCAGAAGAAAGTCGCCGATTCGTCGGTGCTGGAAGTGCTCAAGCCGATCGTCTACGAGCAGCGCGAAGTCACCGACGAGGACATCATCAACTGGATGATGATCCCGCTGTGCCTGGAAACCGTGCGTTGCCTGGAAGACGGCATTGTCGAAACCGCCGCCGAAGCCGACATGGGTCTGGTCTACGGCATCGGTTTCCCTCCATTCCGTGGCGGTGCGCTGCGCTACATCGATTCGATCGGTGTGGCCGAGTTCGTTGCCCTGGCTGACCAGTACGCTGATCTGGGCGCGTTGTACCACCCGACCGCGAAGCTGCGTGAAATGGCCAAGAACGGCCAGCGTTTCTTCGGTTAAGCGCCCAACGACTAGAGCGAGAGAACATTTATGAGCTTGAATCCTAGAGACGTCGTGATTGTCGACTTCGGTCGTACGCCGATGGGCCGCTCCAAGGGCGGCATGCACCGCAACACTCGCGCCGAAGACATGTCGGCGCACCTGATCAGCAAACTGCTGGAACGCAACGTCAAGGTCGACCCCAACGAAGTCGAGGACGTGATCTGGGGCTGCGTGAACCAGACCCTGGAGCAGGGCTGGAACATCGCCCGCATGGCTTCGCTGATGACCCAGATCCCTCACACCGCTGCCGGCCAGACGGTCAGCCGCCTGTGCGGTTCGTCCATGAGCGCGCTGCACACCGCCGCCCAGGCGATCATGACCGGTAACGGTGATGTGTTCGTGGTCGGCGGTGTCGAGCACATGGGCCACGTGAGCATGATGCACGGTGTCGATCCGAACCCGCACATGTCGCTGTACGCGGCAAAAGCCTCGGGCATGATGGGCCTGACCGCGGAAATGCTCGGCAAGATGCATGGCATCACCCGCGAACAGCAGGACGCCTTTGGCGTGCGCTCCCACCAGCTCGCCCACAAGGCGACGGTGGAAGGCAAGTTCAAGGATGAAATCATCCCGATGCAGGGCTACGACGAGAACGGCTTCTTGAAACTGTTCGACTACGACGAAACCATTCGTCCGGAAACCACCCTGGAAAGCCTGGCGACCTTGAAGCCGGCCTTCAATCCTAAGGGCGGCACCGTGACGGCGGGTACTTCGTCGCAGATCACCGACGGTGCCTCGTGCATGATCGTGATGTCGGCCCAGCGTGCCCAGGACCTGGGCATCCAGCCGATGGCCGTGATTCGTTCGATGGCTGTCGCGGGTGTGGACCCGGCGATCATGGGCTATGGTCCAGTACCGGCTACGCAGAAAGCCTTGAAGCGCGCGGGCCTGAGCATTTCCGATATCGACTTCTTCGAGCTCAACGAAGCTTTCGCCGCACAGGCGCTGCCTGTGCTGAAAGATTTGAAAGTACTCGACAAGATGAACGAGAAGGTTAACCTGCACGGCGGCGCGATCGCCCTGGGTCACCCGTTCGGTTGCTCTGGTGCGCGTATCTCTGGCACGCTGCTCAACGTCATGAAGCAGAACGGCGGCACTTTAGGGGTGTCCACCATGTGCATTGGCCTCGGCCAGGGCATCGCCACTGTCTTCGAACGCGTCTAAGCGTTGCGTTGATGGAAGCCGGGGCCAAGTGCCCCGGTTTTTGTTTTTCGGGTTTAGTAAAAGAAAGATTTTGTTTTTATTTTGAAAAAATTTGAGTGAGGGCCAACGCATGCCGATACAACCTGGGCTCTACCAACATTACAAAGGTCCGCAGTACCGCGTATTCAGCGTTGCGCGGCATTCCGAGACCGAGGAAGAAGTGGTCTTCTATCAAGCCCTGTATGGCGATTACGGCTTTTGGGTGCGTCCGTTGAGCATGTTCCAGGAGTCTGTCGAAGTTGACGGCGAACAGGTGCCGCGCTTTGCTTTGGTGCAGGTCGAGGAGAGCATCTTTTCCAAGTCTTGAGGCCAGTGTGAGGGCGACCCCGCCCTTGACCTCACCTTGCAGCCACTATATATAGCGGTGCCGCGTCAGGCGCCAACCGCCTTTCACTTTTTAGAATTCAGGAATTTTCTGATCCATGGGCAAATCGCTGGTCATTGTGGAATCCCCGGCTAAGGCCAAGACCATCAACAAGTATCTGGGCAACCAATACGTGGTGAAGTCGAGTATCGGCCATATCCGAGACCTGCCCACCAGCGGTTCGGCTAGCGCCAGCAAGGAGCCAGCCGCCAAGCGCGGCAAGGCGGCCGCTGGTGAAGCGCCGGCGCTGTCGCCGAAAGACAAGGCGCGCAAGCAGCTGGTCTCACGCATGGGAGTCGATCCGGAGCACGGCTGGAAAGCCAAGTACGAGATCCTTCCGGGCAAGGAAAAGGTCATCGAAGAACTGCGTCGGCTCGCCAAGGACGCCGACACCATTTATCTCGCGACGGACTTGGACCGCGAAGGGGAAGCCATCGCCTGGCACCTGCGCGAAGCCATCGGTGGGGATGACAGCCGCTACAAGCGCGTGGTGTTCAACGAGATCACCAAGAAGGCTATCCAGGAAGCCTTCTCCCAGCCGGGCGAGCTGGACATCGACCGGGTCAATGCCCAACAGGCGCGTCGCTTCCTTGACCGCGTCGTGGGCTACATGGTCTCGCCATTGTTGTGGGCCAAGATCGCCCGTGGCCTGTCGGCCGGTCGTGTGCAGTCGGTGGCGGTAAAGCTGGTGGTGGAGCGCGAGCGGGAAATCCGTGCGTTCAATCCCGAAGAATATTGGGAAGTCCATGCTGATCTCGGTACCGCCAAGGGCGCTACCGTGCGTTTCGAAGTGGCTCGCGAGAAAGGCGAAGCCTTCAAGCCGCTCAATGAAGCCCAGGCCATGGCAGCGCTGGAGAAGCTCAAGGCTTCCAGCTACAGCATCGTCAAGCGCGAAGACAAGCCCACCAGCAGCAAGCCGTCGGCGCCCTTCATTACGTCCACCTTGCAGCAGGCGGCGAGCAACCGCCTGGGCTTCGGTGTGAAGAAGACCATGATGATGGCCCAGCGTCTGTACGAAGCGGGCTACATCACGTACATGCGTACCGACTCGACCAATCTCTCGGCCGATGCCGTGGCGATGGCGCGTACTTATATAGAAAGCGAGTTTGGCAAGAAGTACCTGCCGGATACGCCGAACGTGTACAGCAGCAAGGAAGGCGCCCAGGAGGCTCACGAAGCGATTCGTCCTTCCGACGCCAATACCGAGCCAAGCAAGCTGTCGGGCATGGAACGCGACGCCGAGCGTCTCTACGAGCTGATCTGGCGCCAGTTCCTGGCATGCCAGATGCTACCTGCGCAATACCTGTCGACCACGGTCAGCGTCGGTGCTGGCGATTTCGAGCTGCGCGCCAAGGGTCGTATCCTGAAGTTCGACGGCTATACCCGCGTCATGCCGCAGATCACCAAGCCGGGGGACGACGACGTCCTGCCGGACATGGCCCAGGGCGACGTGATGAAGCTGATCAAGCTGGATCCGACCCAGCACTTCACCAAGCCGCCGGCACGGTATTCCGAGGCCAGCCTGGTCAAGGAAATGGAAAAACGTGGCATCGGTCGTCCTTCGACCTATGCGGCGATCATTTCCACCATCCAGGATCGCGGCTACGTGACGCTGCACAACCGTCGCTTCTATTCGGAAAAGATGGGGGACATCGTCACCGAGCGCTTGTCCGAGAGTTTCTCGAACCTGATGGACTACGGCTTCACCGCCGGCATGGAAGAGAACCTGGACGACGTGGCCCAGGGTGAGCGGGACTGGAAGAACGTACTCGACGAGTTCTACGGCGACTTCAAGAAAAAACTGGAAGTGGCCGAAAGTCCGGAAAGCGGCATGCGGGCGAACCAGCCGGTCATGACCGATATTCCATGCCAGACCTGCGGGCGTCCGATGCAGATCCGTACCGCGTCGACCGGTGTATTCCTGGGTTGCTCGGGCTACAGCCTGCCACCCAAGGAGCGCTGCAAGGCGACGGTCAACCTGGTACCAGGCGATGAAATCGCCGCGGACGACGAAGGTGAGTCGGAGTCCCTGGTGCTGCGCGGCAAACACCGTTGCCCTATCTGCAGCACAGCGATGGATGCTTACCTGCTGGATGAAAAGCGCAAGCTGCACATCTGCGGTAACAATCCTGATTGCGCCGGCTACGAGATCGAAGAGGGCACCTATCGCATCAAGGGCTACGAAGGTCCGAGCCTGGAATGCGACAAGTGTGGCAGCGAAATGCAGCTCAAAACCGGCCGTTTCGGCAAGTTCTTCGGTTGCACCAATCCGACCTGCAAGAACACCCGCAAGCTGCTCAAGAGCGGTGACGCGGCGCCGCCGAAGATGGATCCGGTGAAGATGCCCGAGCTCAAGTGCGAGAAGGTAAACGACACCTACATCCTTCGTGATGGTGCATCCGGCCTGTTCCTGGCAGCCAGCCAGTTTCCGAAAAATCGCGAGACTCGGGCGCCGCTGGTGATCGAGATCTTGCCGCACAAGGATGAGATCGATCCGAAGTACCATTTCCTCTGCGACGCGCCGCAGAAGGATCCGGATGGCCGCCCAGCGGTGATCCGCTACAGCCGCAAGACCAAGGAGCAATACGTGCAGACCGAGGTTGACGGCAAGCCTACCGGTTGGAAAGCGTTCTACGACGGTGGTAAGTGGACCGTTGAAGACAAGCGCTGATTGATGGCGAAAGGATTTGAATCTGCGCGATCCTCGTGGCGAGGGAGCTTGCTCCCGCTGGGCGATTCAGTCGTTGTTCTAAACGCCGCGTAAGTAAAAGGCCGCATGACAACCCTTGGGTTTTCATGCGGCCTTTCATTTTTTGGGTTGCAGTAGCTTCGGTTGATCCACGACACTGTCGCACCTGCGTGACGCTTTTATTTCGTTGGGGAGAATGCCGCCATGGCCCACGAACTCTACACCCGTACCAATCAGAAGATTTATTTTGCCGGCCTGTCGCTCGAAGCGCTTGCCAGGGCAGAGGATGGGCGCGCCATGAATGCTCCCGCGCTGGTCCAGGCTGGGCGTGAATCCGTGCTGTTTCATTTGTACGGCGCCTTGCTGGGTCTTTGCCACGAAATTGCCGGGTTCTATCGCTTGCCCCAGGCGAATGCGTCACGGGCCGAACTGATGCTGATGCCAGAAGTACTGGACAGCCTTGCGATTCCCGAGTTGGCGGAAATGGTCGAGTTGGCGCAGAACCGCGAGACCTGGCTGGCCAAGTTGCTGGCGGCTCATGCCGCGTTATTCCAGCCGCCACGGGCCCCCCGTAAACCGAAGGGTGATGTTACCCAGCCGTTGATTGTCGCGGTCAATCTTGACGAGCAGGAACCAGAGCCAGAGCTGAGTCGGGAAGAGTTGGAGAGCTGGCGTCAGAATCTCAAAAGCCTGGCGATTCGGTTCCGTGACGGCTTGAACGAATGCTGACGTGATGGCCGTCGGTAACGCTTGGTCAAGATCCTGAGCGAAGCTTGGCCGATGACTATATAATCCCCGCCTTTCGTGGAGAACAGACTTTTATGCCTACGTCCTTTCTAGAAATTGTCGAACTTCCTGATGGTCGCATTGAGCTGCGCCGGGCTGAAGACGAGGGTTCGCTGGTTACCCTGAACTTCTCCGAGGATGCCAAGGTGTTTCTTCAGGGCCAACATGTCGAGGTCGCCAAGGCGATGCTCAGCGTGGGTGTCCAGATGGCAGGTCGCCTGGTTGAAGGCGAATTCAACAAGGAAGAGGGGCCGCGGGTTCTACATTGATCCCCGTTTGTCGGCTTTTGAAGTAATGTGACTGGTCTGGCTTCTCTGTCCTGGAGAAGCCCTGCGTTTATCCCAATCGAATATTCAGGCTTTGTGCATCGCCGGTGCGCGCGGCGCTGATCAATTGCTGACGCGCGGTCGCGGTCAAGGGATTGAGCCAGCTGACCACCGTATGACTGCGCCCCAGGCGCAACGCTTCGCAGGTCAACTGCTGGGCGCTCTGGCTGCCGCGCGGCTGCAATAGCAGGATTCGCTCGCGATTGAGACCAGCGTCTCGCAACCAGGCCTGCGTTACGCTGGCCGGTGGTGCGATCAGCGTTAGCCAGCGAGCGTCCTGGTCCTGGCTCAGTTCTCTCAGGATCGGCGCTAGCAGGTTCAGGCAATTTCCCGCCGCACCACGCAACGACAGCTCGCTGAAGGCTTCGGGTTCGACGCTCCAGGGCGACTCGATGACCTCGTTCAGGACTGGAACCAGCGGTTGGGCCATGAATGCCTCGAACAGCGGAAGTTGTGTGTGCTGTGGTGTAAGAGGAAATTGCATAAAGCCTCCTTTAGCGGCGAATGACGCCAACGCTCAAGCCTTCGATAACCAGGTCCTGGTCTTTCAGGTCCACTTCGATGGGGGCGAATTCCGGGTTCTCGGCGATCAACCAGACCTTGCTGCCCTCGCGCTTGAAGCGCTTGACGGTGACTTCATCGCCGATCCGCGCCACCACGACCTGGCCGTTACGGGCTTCACGGGTGGTGTGGACAGCCAGGAGATCGCCATCGAAGATACCGATGTCCTTCATACTCATACCGTGCACGCGCAGAAGATAATCGGCCCTCGGGTGAAAGAATGAAGGATTGATGTTGCAAGACTCCTCGACGTGCTGCTGGGCGAGGATAGGCGCGCCGGCGGCCACGCGCCCGATGATAGGCAGGGTGGTGTCGTCGGCCTTGGCTTCGAAGCCGGGGATGCGAATCCCCCGGGATGCTCCGGGCGTCATTTCTATTGCACCCTTGCGGGCCAGCGCCTTGAGGTGCTCTTCAGCCGCGTTGGGGGATTTGAAACCCAGTTCCTGAGCGATTTCCGCACGGGTCGGCGGATAGCCGTTGTCTTCTAGGCAGCGTTTGATGAAGGCCAGAATCTCTGCTTGGCGTGGCGTCAGCTTTAGCATATCGATCGCTCTGTCTTTTTATACAGTGACTGGGATTATATACAGTACGAGTCAGTTGGCAATCCTCCTTTTTCGCCAGGCTGCCAGACGGTAGATGGAACCGCTGGCAGGGACTGTGCTACAGCTCGCCAAAGGTGTGGTTAAATACCTGACCGGACGTTCGCAAAATGCCCCGGCAGGCTTGACAAGCCCCAGGCTGAAACGTATGTTTCAAACAAGTGTTTGTCAGGCGGAGTAGCCATGGCCCAGTCGGAAACCGTTGAACGCATTCTCGATGCTGCCGAGCAATTGTTCGCGGAAAAAGGTTTCGCCGAAACCTCTTTGCGTCTGATTACCAGCAAGGCCGGGGTGAACCTGGCGGCGGTGAACTACCACTTCGGCTCGAAAAAAGCCCTGATCCAAGCGGTATTTTCGCGCTTCCTCGGGCCGTTCTGTATCAGCCTCGATCGCGAGCTGGAGCGTCGCCAGGCCAAGCCTGACGTCAAGCCCACTCTGGAAGAGCTGCTCGAGATCCTGGTCGAACAAGCCCTCGTGGTCCAGCCACGCAGCGGTAACGACCTCTCCATATTCATGCGTCTGCTGGGCCTGGCATTCAGCCAGAGCCAAGGGCACTTGCGGCGCTATCTCGAAGACATGTACGGCAAGGTGTTCCGTCGCTACATGCTGCTGGTCAACGAAGCCGCGCCGCGCATACCACCTATCGAATTGTTCTGGCGCGTGCATTTCATGCTTGGTGCCGCGGCATTCAGCATGTCGGGCATCAAGGCGCTGCGGGCTATCGCCGAGACCGACTTCGGCGTGAATACGTCGATCGAGCAGGTGATGCGCCTGATGGTGCCGTTCCTGGCAGCGGGCATGCGCGCCGAAAGCGGCGTCACCGATGAAGCAATGGCGGCCGCGCAGCTGCGTCCGCGCAGCAAATCGACGCCGGCGCTCGCCAAGGCATAGGCACACGGGTGGGCGCGGATGGCTACATCCGCTAAGCTAGCCGCCCATGCCGATTCTCCTTTTGAATTCGTCTCAATATTCTTCGCCCGCGCGGTCTGCCGGCCCTTCAGCCTGGCGGTGCCGGGGCGGATGCAGCATCGCGCGCGTCCCTCGTTATTAAAAGGAACTGTTATGACTGGTGCCCTTCAAGGCTCGTTGATGGTGGACGTCGCCGGAACCTGGCTGACGGCTGAAGATCGCCATCTGTTGCGTCAGCCCGAAGTGGGTGGATTGATCATTTTTGCCCGCAATATCGAGCATCCCCGCCAGGTGCGCGAGCTGAGCGCCTCGATCCGGGCCATTCGCCCCGATCTGTTGTTGGCTGTCGACCAGGAGGGCGGCCGGGTGCAACGCCTGCGCCAAGGCTTCGTGCGTCTGCCGGCGATGCGGGCCATAGCCGATAACCCGAACGCCGAGTACTTGGCCGAGCAGTGCGGCTGGATCATGGCCACCGAAGTGCTGGCGGTCGGCCTCGATTTGAGCTTCGCCCCCGTGCTGGACCTCGATTACCAACGCAGCGCGGTGGTAGGAAGTCGTGCCTTCGAAGGCGACCCCGAGCGCGCCACACTGCTGGCAGGTGCGTTTATCCGTGGCATGAACGCCGCGGGAATGGCGGCCACAGGCAAGCATTTTCCGGGGCATGGCTGGGCCGAGGCAGACTCCCATGTCGCCATTCCTACTGACGAACGCAGTCTCGAACAGATCCGAGCCTGCGACCTGGTACCGTTTACCAAGCTGAGCAAGAAGCTGGCGGCCGTCATGCCCGCCCATGTCATTTATCCCCAGGTGGATGCCAGCCCGGCAGGGTTCTCCCGTCGTTGGCTGCAAGACGTCCTGCGCGGCGAGTTGCAGTTTGATGGAGTGATCTTCAGCGATGATCTTTCGATGGCCGGCGCCCACGTGGTCGGCGATGCCGCCAGTCGGATCGAGGCTGCCTTGACCGCGGGCTGCGACATGGGGCTGGTCTGCAACGACCGCGCGGCCGCCGAGCTCGCCTTGAGCGCTGCCCAGCGCCTGAAGGTCACGCCGTCGGCGCGGATTGCCCGTATGCGTGGCCAGGCCTTCGCCAGTACCGAGTACCGTCAGGATCCGCGCTGGTTGACAGCGATCGGCGCGTTGAAAGCCGCTCAACTGATTGATTAAGGATGTTTCGATGACTGTTTACGCAATTATCGGCGGCACCGGCCTGACCCAGCTGGAAGGCCTGACCATTCGCCAATCCCTGGCGGTGGAGACGCCCTACGGCGCGCCATCAGCCGAGGTGCAGATCGGCGAATACGCCGGGCGTGAGGTGTTGTTTCTGGCACGCCATGGCCATCCCCACCGTTTCCCGCCGCATCAGGTCAACTATCGCGCCAATCTCTGGGCGCTGAAGCAGGCGGGCGCCGAGGCGGTCCTGGCGGTCAACGCCGTCGGCGGGATCCACGCCGCGATGGGTACCGGTCATTTTTGCGTGCCCCACCAGCTGATCGATTACACCAGCGGTCGCCAGCATACGTATTTCGCCGATGACCTGGAGGCGGTGACCCACATTGATTTCAGCTACCCCTACACGGAATCGCTGCGCCAGCAATTGATTGCGGCCCTGGCTGCCGAAGGCTGCGGCTATAGCAGTCACGGTGTCTATGCCTGCACGCAGGGGCCGCGCCTGGAAACCGTGGCCGAAATCGCCCGCCTGGAGCGCGATGGCTGCGATATCGTCGGTATGACGGGTATGCCGGAGGCGGCGCTGGCCCGTGAGCTGGAACTGGACTACGCCTGCCTGGCGCTGGTGGTGAACCCGGCGGCGGGCAAATCCACTGCGGTGATTACCATGGCGGAGATCGAGCAGGCCCTGCATGACGGAATGGGTAAAGTGAAGTCGACCCTGGCGCGGGTGTTGATGGCGGGCTAGAAAGTCCGGTTTATTGGAGAATGATCTTGTGGGAGCGAGCCTGCTCGCTCCCACAATCAAGGAGTTTCAGCGCTTCTCCAGCTTGTCCGGCAGCGGCGCAAATAGCGCCTCGATGTCTTCATTCTGCAGTTTCCAATCCCCAGCCACACGCCCATCCAGCACGCCGGCCGCCAAGTCAGACTTTTCTTTTTGCAGCAGCTGGATCTTTTCTTCCACCGTGCCGCGGGCAATCAGTTTGTACACGAACACCGGTTTTTCCTGGCCAATGCGATAGGCGCGGTCGGTTGCCTGGTTTTCGGTGGCGGGGTTCCACCAAGGATCGTAGTGAATCACCGTGTCCGCTTCTGTCAGGTTCAGGCCCACGCCGCCGGCCTTCAGGCTGATCAGAAAGATTTGACGCTTGCCGCTTTGGAATTCCTTCACTGGCGTGCGTCGGTCTCGGGTCTGGCCGGTGAGGATGGCGTAATCCACGCCGCGTTTTTTCAGTTCATCTTCAATCAGCGCCAACATGGAGGTGAACTGTGAAAACAGCAGCACCCGCCGACCTTCTTCGAACAATTCCTCAAGCATTTCCATCAGGCTGTCGAGCTTGCCCGAGGTGCTGCCGCGGGTGGGCAGGGTGGCATCACTGATCAGGCGCAAATCGCAGCACACCTGGCGCAGCTTGAGCAGCGCTTCCAGGATGATGATCTGGCTGCGCGCCACGCCTTTGCGGGTGATCTCGTCGCGCACCTTCTTGTCCATCGCCAGGCGCATCGTCTCGTAGACATCCCGCTGGGCGTCGCTGAGTTCCACCCAATGGATGATTTCGGTCTTGGGTGGCAGCTCCGTCGCCACTTGCTCTTTGGTACGGCGCAGCAAGAAGGGTTTTATCCGACCGTTCAGGTGTTGCAATCGTACGTCGCTGCCGCGCTTTTCGATCGGTACGCGGTAGTCGCGATTGAAGCTTTTGACGTCGCCAAGCCAGCCCGGCAGCAGGAAGTGAAACAGCGACCAGAGTTCACCAAGGTGGTTTTCCAGTGGTGTACCGGACAGGCACAACCGTTGCCTGGCATCGAGTTCCCGGGCGGCTTGGGCGGCTTTGCTGGTGGGGTTCTTGATGTACTGGGCTTCATCCAGGATCAGTACATGCAGCGGCTGCGCCTTGAGGCGTTCGACATCCTTGGGAAGCAGCGCATAGGTGGTCAGGATCAAGTCGTAATCGGCCAGGCGCTCGAAGTGTTTCTTGCGCCCGGCACCGTACAGCGCCAGTACCTTAAGCTGCGGAGTGAAATGCGAGGCTTCGTCGAGCCAGTTGGGAATCAGGCTCGTCGGCATCACCACCATGCACGGTCGGTCCAGGCGCCCAGCGTTTTTTTCGCTGAGAATGTGCGCCAGGGTCTGTAGGGTTTTGCCCAGTCCCATGTCGTCCGCGAGAATCCCGCCTACTTCCAGCTGTCGTAGCGATTGCATCCAGCTCAAACCTTCGAGCTGGTAGGGTCGCAGCGTGGCGTTCAAGCCCTGCGGGGCGGTGGCGGTGTAGTCCTTGATGTCCCGCAGGCGTTGGGCCAGGCTGCGTATGTGCTCGCCACCTTCCCAGCGCAGCGGCATGTCCTGCAATGGGTTCAGGCGCAGGGCATCGGCGCTGTTGAGGCGCAGTTTGGTGGTGCCGGGCTCTTGCAGGTAGAACTCGCCGAGGGTCGCCAGCACGGGCTTCAACCGCCCGTACGGCAGGGCAACTTGCTGAGGGCCGAATTCCGAGTTGGGCCGGTGCGGCAAGTTGACCAGGATAAGTTCGTCATCGCGGCGCCTGGCCAGTCGTTCCGGGTTGAATAGCTCGATATGCGAGCGCATCAGGTTCAACAGGATAGGCAGCAGGCTCAGTCGCTCGCCGTTGACGATGATGCCCAGCTCCAGGTCGAACCAGTCACGCTCCGGAGTCTCATCGACCGTGGCGTACCACTCATCCACCGCCGTCAGGTCGAAGCCGAAGTCTTCATCAATCTGCAATTCCCAACCCTGGGTGCGCAGCTTTGGCAGGTCATTGAGGGTAAAGGTCAGCCAGGCGCTGTCGTTGACCATTTCGTACAGTTCGCCAGCGCTCTCCGGTAGAGCCTTGCTTTGTCGGGTCGCAACCTTGAATCCAAGAATTCGCAACTGCTCGCGGTAGGACTGTTCCACTTCGATCTGGCGTTTTATCCGCAGCGTCTGGGTTTCCTGGCGAATCAGTACGTCGGTGTTGCGCTGGCCGCTGACGTACTCGTCCAGATAACTGAAGGACAAGGCGGCGCGGTGCTGGATATAACGCTGCATCTTGCCGTTGCGCGGCTCGAAGGCGCTGAACTCGACACTTGCCAGCCAAAGCCGTGGCACCGGCTGCACGTTTTCCACCAGGACTTGCGGCGGGGCCTTGGGGCTGCGGTTGTCCAGCACTGCCTGGAGCTTTTCCAGCAATTGCGCGTCTTTTTCGGCGGCCGGGTAGGCCAGGGTTTCCTGAACTTGCAGCAGCACCGCTGCGCAATGCTTGCAATTGATGCGCACCGGGCAGGAGCACGCGGCGTCTAGCAGGATCAATGTGCCTTTGGCTGACTCCTTGAGGCGAATGGTCTGACGGTAGACGCTGCCGCCCGAGCCTTCGCAGCTGGCGATGATGGTGCTGTCGCCGGCCTCGACGACCCTCACGCGGTTTTCCAGCGCGTATCGGCGCCCACGCTCCAGGCTTTGTTCCTTGAATCGATTGACCCAGGAAGGTGCCAGCGGTTTGCTCAGGGGCGAGGGCATGGGCGCGCCGATCAGTCTGGAATGACGTCAGGTGCCTGCCGAGGCGCAGGCGCAGTCAACGAGGTGATCTTGATCAACAAGCCAAGGTGGCCGTTATCGAGGAAGTTCAGCTGGCCGTTCTTGGTATGGCTCTGTTGTTTCAAGCGCTCGCTGGCCGTGACCAGCCCATTGGCGTCGATCTGGTTGATCCAGAAGTCGGCGTCTACGTCAGTGAAACGGCCCAGTTTCAGTTCCAGGGTGCCCTCGATGGGAAACTGGCCGAACTGCTCGGCGCCATCACTGACGGCAATCTTGCTGCCCTGTTCGCCCAGGTTCTGTTGCCAGGCCTTGTGCATCAGCACGGTGTATTGACCGCTGGCGTTGAGTTTCTCGACGATGTTGCCCATCGCCGGCGTGCGCTGGCTGTCCGCGCCCAGGCGTTGTGCGCCGGCGTCCCAGTCCTCCGGCGCGGCGCGGCTGATAATGGCCGGCTCGGCATTCTGGCGGACCAGAATCATTTCAACCTGGTACAAGTCGTCAGCAACCGCCAGGGGAGCGATCAGCGTCATCAACAACGTCAAGGAGCGAAACAGGCGCATTGGGCGTCCTTCAAGCAGTGGTCGGATTGAGGCGCTCGAACAGCGCCTCTACGGTGTTGAAGCGCTCTTCCGGGCGTTCCATGGGCACCATGAACTTGAACATCGTGGCGCCTTCGAATTTGTAGCGTTTGGGCTGGCCCTGGATCAGCTTGATCAGGACCAGCGGATCAACCGGGGTCTGCGCCTCGAACTCGATCCGGCCGCCGTTGGGGCCGCCGTCGACTTTCTTGATGCCCAATTGCTCGGCCTTGAGCTTGAGCAGCGTTGTGCGTATCAGGTTCTTGGTCGGCTCCGGAAGCAGGCCGAAGCGGTCGATCATCTCCACTTGCAGGTCCTTCAGGCCTTCCTCGTCGGTGGCCGAGGCGATGCGTTTGTAGAGGATCAGGCGTGCATGAACATCCGGCAGGTAATCCTCGGGGATCAGCGCTGGCACCCGCAGGTTGATTTCCGGGCCGCCGCCGAGGGGCTGGTCGAGGTTCGGTTGCTCGCCCTTGCGGATCGACTTGACCGCCCGTTCAAGCATTTCCATGTACAGAGTGAAACCCACTGCCTGGATCTGCCCGCTCTGGCCATCGCCAAGCAACTCGCCAGCGCCACGGATTTCAAGGTCATTGGTGGCCAGTACGAAGCCGGCGCCCAGGTCCTGGGTGTTGGCAATGGCTTCCAGGCGTTTTTCCGCGTCCGGGGTGATCTGCTGGCGCGGCGGTGTCAGCAGGTAGGCGTAGGCCTGGTGGTGACTGCGTCCGACCCGGCCACGCAATTGGTGCAACTGGGCCAGGCCGAATTTGTCGGCGCGCTCGATGATAATCGTGTTGGCGCTTGGCACGTCGATGCCGGTCTCGATGATGGTCGAGGCGATCAGCACGTTGAAGCGCTTGTGGTAGAAGTCGCTCATCACCTGTTCGAGCTCGCGCTCACGCATTTGTCCGTGGCCGATGCCGATGCGTGCTTCCGGCACCAACTCGGCCAGGTCGGCGGCGCATTTCTCGATGGTCTTCACGTCGTTGTGCAGGTAATAGACCTGGCCGCCGCGCAGCAGCTCGCGTAGCAAGGCCTCCTTGACCGTGCTCTTGTTCTGCTCCATGACGAATGTGCGCACCGACAGGCGCCGGGCCGGCGGCGTGGCGATGATCGACAGGTCGCGCATGCCTGAAACGGCCATGTTCAATGTGCGCGGGATCGGCGTGGCGGTCAGGGTCAGGATGTCGACTTCGCTGCGCAGGGCCTTGAGCTGTTCTTTCTGGCGTACGCCAAAACGGTGCTCTTCATCGATGATCACCAGCCCGAGGTTCTTGATCTTCACATCGTCCTGCAGCAGCTTGTGCGTGCCGATGACGATGTCGATCTTGCCTTCGGCCAGGTCGGCCACGGCGGCGTTTACTTCCTTGGCGGATTTGAAGCGGCTCATCACTTCCACGGTCACCGGCCAATCGGCGAAGCGGTCGCGGAAACTGTTGTAATGCTGTTGGGCGAGCAGGGTAGTCGGCACCAGGATCGCCACCTGCTTGCCGCCATGCACGGCAATGAACGCAGCACGCATCGCCACTTCGGTCTTGCCGAAACCCACGTCGCCACACACCAGCCGGTCCATGGGCTTGGGCGCGAGCATGTCGGCGCGCACGGCTTCGATGGTGGTCTGCTGGTCGACGGTTTCTTCGAAGGGGAAGCCGGCGCTGAAGGTTTCGTAGTCGGCTTTCGGGTCTGCGAATGCATAACCCTCGCGTGCGGCCCGGCGAGCATAGATATCCAGCAATTCCGCTGCCACGTCGCGGACCTGTTCGGCGGCCTTGCGCTTGGCTTTCTGCCAGGTTTCCGAGCCCAGGCGATGGAGCGGGGCCAAGGCGTCGTCGCTGCCGGTGTAGCGGGCGATGAGGTGCAGGTTGGCCACCGGCACGTACAGTTTCGCGCCCTCGGCGTATTCGAGGGTCAGGAACTCGGCGGCCTGGTTTTCGATCTCCAGGGTCGCCAAGCCCAGGTAGCGGCCCACGCCGTGGTCAATGTGCACCACCGGCGCGCCTTCACGTAGTTCCGTGAGGTTCTTGATAACTGCGTCGTTGGCTGCGTCGGCGCGTTTTTCGCGACGACGACGCTGCATGACACGCTGGCCGAACAATGGGCTTTCAGCCACCAGGCCCAAGGCCGGATCGTCAAGGATCAAGCCGTCGTTAAGCGGTGCGATGGTGATCGCCAGGCGATCCTTGCCCGCGACAAAGTCAGGCCAGCTGTCGACGGTCTTCGGACGCAACTTCAGGCGTTCGAGCAGCTCCAGCAACACTTCGCGGCGGCCCGCGGACTCGGCGGTAAACAGCACACGGCCAGGGAAACCGTCGAGGAAACCGGCCAGGGCCGCCAGCGGTTGCGTGGCCTTGGCTTCGATTGCCAGGTCCGGCAAAGGCTTGGCAGGGAAGCGTTCACGCCCGGCGCCGGTTTCCACGTCCTGCTGGCTCGCCACCACACGGGGCCAACTCTTGAGGCGGGCGAAGCAGTCTTCCACCGGCAAGAACAGCTCGGCAGGCGGCAACAAAGGGCGAGACGGATCGACGCGACGTTCTTCGTAGCGATTACGTACATCGTTCCAGAAGTTTTCCGCCGCCTGCTCGATGCCCGGAAGGGAAAACACCTGGGTGTCCTGGGGCAGATAATCGAACAGCGTGGACGTTTCTTCGAAGAACAGCGGCAAGTAATACTCGATGCCGGCCGGCGTGATTCCGCTGCTCAGGTCCTGGAAGATCGGGCAACGGCGGAAGTCCACGTCGAAACGCTCGCGAAAACGCGCTTTGAACCGGGTGACCGCGTCTTTTTGCAGCGGGAATTCCTTGGCGGGCAACAGGCGGATCGATTGGACCTTGTCGATGGAACGCTGGTTTTCTGGATCGAAAGTGCGCAGGGTCTCGATTTCGTCATCGAACAGGTCGATGCGATAGGGCAATTTGCTGCCCATCGGGAAGAGGTCGATCAGGGCGCCACGGACCGCGAATTCACCGTGCTCGTAAACGGTATCGACGTAGCGATAGCCACTGGCCTCGAGCCGGCTGCGCATCTGCTCGACGTCAAGCTTCTGGCCGATGTCCAGCACCAGGCTGCTGCCCAGCAGGAACTGAGTCGGTGCGAGGCGATGTAGGGCTGTAGTGATCGGCACTACCAAAACGCCATGACTGAGCTCCGGCAGCCGGTAGAGGCTAGCGATGCGCTGGGAAATGATGTCCTGGTGCGGCGAAAAAAGGTCGTAGGGCAGGGTTTCCCAGTCCGGGAAATGCAGCACTGGCAAATCCGGGGCGAAGAAACCCAGCTCCTGTTCCAGCCGCTCGGCGCTCTGGCTGTCGGCGGTCAACAACAGGGTGAAGCGCTTTGCAGCGCTGGCGGCCTCGGCGATAGCCAGGCTCAGGGCGGCACCGGGCAGGTTGCCCCAGTGCTGTTTACCTGCCGCGGCAGGGAGAAGCGGAAGACGCAGAACGGGCACGGAAGGTTGAGCTCCAGCGTTGCGACAAAGTCGACAATTGTAGCGGGGGAAGTGCCCGGCTGTCAGTCGCGGACTACTCTGTCAGAACGCAAAACCACGGCGCGACGGGCGCGCATTGCTCCGCAGAGGACTCGGCGGCATAATGTAGCCCCTTTTTTCAGCCCCTACATGTGGAAGGTTACCGTGACTCAGAAGCCCGACCAGTGTCTTGGTGAATGGATTGATCGTGAAGCACTCGCAGAAGCGATGATCCCTCTCATCGGTCAGCTCTACCGCAATAACAATGTGGTGAGCTCGATCTATGGCCGCAGCCTGATCAACCAGTCTGTCATCGCGATCCTCAAGGCCCACCGCTTTGCTCGCCACCGTTCTTCCGACGACAGCGAACTCTCCGTCCACGAAACATTCCCCCTGCTCAAGGCCATGAGCGAGCTCAAGCTCGGCGCGGCTTCGGTGGACCTGGGCAAGTTGGCGTTCAAATTCCGTAACGAAGGCAATGGCCGTAGCGCCGAGCAGTTCGTTCGCGAAGAGATGGCCGATGTGGTTGGTCAACAGAACGCTTCGCCGCGCAAAGGCACTGACGTCGTGCTCTACGGCTTTGGCCGTATCGGCCGTCTGCTGGCGCGCATCCTGATCGAGAAAACCGGTGGTGGCGACGGCCTGCGCCTGCGTGCCATCGTCGTGCGCAAAGGCGCCGAGAACGACCTGACCAAGCGCGCCAGCCTGCTGCGTCGCGATTCGGTCCACGGTTCGTTCAATGGCACCATTACCATCGACGAAGAAAACAACACCATCACCGCCAACGGCAACCTGATCCAGGTGATCTACGCGAAGAACCCGACCGAGGTGGATTACACCCAGTACGGCATCAAGGACGCGCTGCTGGTGGACAACACCGGCGTATGGCGTGACGCCGATGGCCTGGGCCAGCACCTGGCGTGCCCGGGTATCGACCGCGTTGTCCTGACCGCGCCTGGCAAGGGCAAGCTGAAGAACATCGTTCACGGTATCAACCACAACGAAATCACCGCTGACGACAAGATTGTGTCCGCCGCGTCCTGCACCACCAACGCCATCGTGCCGGTGCTCAAGGCCGTGAACGACAAGTTCGGCATCATCAACGGTCACGTCGAAACCGTTCACTCGTACACCAACGACCAGAACCTGATCGACAACTTCCACAAGGGCGATCGCCGTGGTCGTAGCGCCGCGCTGAACATGGTCATCACCGAGACCGGTGCCGCCACTGCTGCAGCCAAGGCCCTGCCTGAGCTGGCCGGCAAGCTGACCGGTAACGCGATCCGCGTGCCGACGCCGAACGTGTCGATGGCCATTCTCAACCTGAACCTTGAGAAAGCCGCGACTCGCGAAGAGATGAACGACTACCTGCGCTACATGGCGCTGCACTCCGATCTGCATAAGCAAATCGACTTCGTCAACTCGCAGGAAGTGGTGTCCACCGACTTCGTTGGCTCCCGCCACGCCGGTGTCGTCGACGCAGAAGCGACCATCGTCCAGGATAACCGTGTTGTCCTTTACGTCTGGTACGACAACGAGTTCGGTTACAGCTGCCAGGTGGTTCGCGTGATGGAAGACATGGCTGATGTGAATCCGCCTGCATTCCCGCGCTAAGCGTTAACTGCTTGTGAAAACGCCCCGACTTGTCGGGGCGTTTTTTTGCCTGGGATTTGTCAGGCGCCACTAACGGCAGAAGCTTGGGCGGTCCGCAGCTCATGCCGGTTACCCTTGAACAGCACCAAGGTCGCAATCAACCCCAACACCGCCGCGCCGCTGAGCCAGATTCCCGGTGCAGCCTTGTTGCCGAGCACGTGGATCAGGTAGGTGCAGGCCGCTGGGGTAAATCCGCCGAAGGTCGCGGTGGCGAGGCTATAGGCCAGGGAAAAACCAGTGGTACGCACCTCGACTGGCATGATTTCCGTCAAGGCCACGACCATTGCGCCGTTGTAGGATCCATACAGGAACGATAGCCACAACTCGACGATCAGCAGATGGCTGAAACTGGGGTTCGCCACCAGCCAGGACAGTGCTGGGTACGCGGTCAGGATCGCCAGGATCGTCGCACCGAGCAGTAGGGGTTTACGCCCGATCCTGTCGGAAAACGCGCCCATCACGGGCAGCCAGAAGAAGTTCGACAAGCCGATGCACACGGTGACTAATAGCGCGTCCAGGTCCGAAAGGTTCAACTCGGCCTTGCCGAAGGTCGGTGTGTAAGCCGTGATCAGGTAGAACGACACTGTGGTCATCACTACCAACGCCATGCCTGCCAATACGATGCCGAAGTTCTGACCGATGGAGCGGACAATTTCTGACAGGGTAGGGCGGTGTTTTCTGGCCTGGAATTCAGCCGTCTCCTCCAGGGAGCGGCGAATCACGAAGATGACCGGTACGATCAGACAGCCGACCAGGAACGGCACGCGCCAGCCCCATTCGCCCATCTCCTGGGGGCTCAACCAATGATTGAGACCGACCCCCAGCAGACCGGCGAACACCACCGCGGCCTGTTGGCTGGCGGACTGCCAACTGACGAAAAAGCCCTTGCGCCCTGGCGTGGAAATTTCCGCCAGGTACACCGACACCCCACCCAGCTCCACGCCAGCGGAAAAGCCTTGCAGCAATCGACCCAGCAACACCAGTAACGGTGCCGCCACGCCCAATGTGGCGTAGCCCGGAACGCAGGCGATCAGCACCGTGCCGGCGGCCATCATCGCCAGGGTGATGATCAGGCCTTTGCGGCGGCCGTGGCGGTCGATGTAGGCGCCGAGGAAAATCGCGCCCAGCGGACGCATCAGGAATCCCGCGCCGAACGTGGCCAGGGACAGCATCAGCGAGGCAAAGGCGCTGTCTGTTGGGAAAAATGTCTTGGCGATGGCCGTGGCGTAGAAGCCGTAGACCATGAAGTCGAACATCTCGAGGAAGTTGCCGCTGACGACGCGGAAAATCGCCTTGCCGTTGCTCGTGTTGGAAGACATGGTTAAGTACCCACTTTGGCAAATCTTGTATGAAAACGCTGCAGCCCCTGTGGGAGCGAGCTTGCTCGTAATAGCGGTGTGTCAGGTAGCGCATTGTCGATGAGCTCCCGCCGCCGCGAGCAAGCTCGCTCCCACAGGTTTTTTGCGCGTGTCTGTAGCCCATAATGGCTGGCGCGGTTTTGTCGGGAGATGAAGATTTGTTAACTGGACGATGGATAGGGGGTGTGATGCTTGCTGGCGTGTTATCCGCTTGCGGCAACGGCGACACCTTGGAGCGCTTCGACGGCCCGACCATGGGCAGCCGCTATTCCATCCAGTACGTCAGGCATGTCGCTACCCCCGGTCCGAAAGTGGTGCAGGGCGAGGTGGAAAAGATCCTGGCCGAAGTAGATAGACAGTTGTCCACCTATCGCAGTGACTCGGACATCGAGCGTTTCAATACGATGCCTGCTGATAGTTGCCGAGTGATGCCGGAGCCAGTGCTCGAGCTGATCCGAGCGGGCGAGCAACTCTCCTCGCAAAGCGCAGGTGCCTTCGATTTGACGGTTGAGCCTTTATTGAACCTGTGGGGGTTCGGTCCGCAGTCCCGGGAAGAACAGATGCCGAGCGCCGAGGCCCTGGCTGAAACTCGTCAGCGCGTAGGTCATAGACATCTGCGCATTGAGCGCGACCAACTGTGCAAGGACGCCGCGGTGGAAGTCGATTTCAACAGCATCGCGGCCGGTTACGCCGTCGACCGCATCGCCGCCAGGCTTCAGGCCCTGGGCATCGACAGCTACCTGGCCGAAGCCACCGGTGAACTCAAGGCTATCGGGCGCAAGCCGGATGGTTCGCCCTGGCGCATCGCTCTGGAAGAACCACGGGACGACCGGCAAGTGGCGGAGCGGGTCATCGAGGTCAACGGCTACGGGATTTCAACGTCAGGTGATTACCGAAAATACTTCGAGCAGGGCGGCAAGCGTTATTCCCACACCTTTGATGCGCGTACTGGTGCGCCGGTCCTACACAACCTGGCGTCCGTCACGGTGATTCATCCTTCGGCGATGATGGCCGATGGACTATCGACGCTGTTGCTGATTCTCGGTCCTGAACGAGGTTGGGACTATGCCCAGGAACAAGGCGTCGGGGTATTTTTCGTATTGCGGGATGGGGAGCGTTTCGTCAGCCGCACCAACGACATCTTTGAACGGATGACCCGTGGAAAAAACCAATGATCATTGAAGTGGAATTACCGTGGCGAGGGAGCTTGCTCCCGCTTGAGTGCGAAGCGCTCACAAAAATGGAGGGGGCGCTACGCACCCCAGCGGGAGCAAGCTCCCTCGCCACATGATCCAAGCGTACTTGAGATCAGTGTCATGCAATGACAGGGTGCTGAAAGGCTCCCGTGGCGAAATAGCGCAGGCAAAGGGGGCATTCTCAATTAATTTACCCACAACGCGGTGGGGAAACTAATTGAGAACGCCCCCTAGCCTACGACGCGACCAAGGGGTAATGTGCGCGGCGTTGACGCTTCTATAGACTGTGGCCGGGCGCGTGAACCGGCCCCAAATTGTTCCTTCATGTCGCCGGTCGGCATGATTTAGCCGTCGGTGCCAAGCGTGGCATCGCGGCCTGTTCTGAGGAGTACGCATGGCTGTCTACAACTACGACGTGGTAGTACTGGGTTCCGGCCCTGCCGGGGAAGGCGCGGCAATGAACGCTGCCAAGGCAGGGCGCAAAGTGGCGATGGTCGACAGCCGTCGGCAGGTCGGCGGCAACTGCACCCACTTGGGCACCATCCCGTCCAAGGCCTTGCGTCACTCGGTCCGGCAGATCATGCAGTTCAACACCAACCCGATGTTCCGGGCCATCGGCGAGCCGCGCTGGTTCTCCTTTCCGGACGTGCTCAAGAGCGCCGAGAAGGTGATCTCCAAGCAAGTGGCCTCGCGTACCGGCTACTACGCTCGCAACCGTGTCGATGTGTTCTTCGGCACTGGCAGCTTCGCCGACGAGCAGACTGTCGAAGTAGTCTGTGGCAATGGCGTGGTCGAGAAACTGGTGGCCAAGCACATCATCATCGCCACCGGTTCGCGCCCATATCGTCCGGCTGATATCGATTTCAACCACGCACGTATCTACGATAGCGACACTATCCTGAGCCTGGGTCACACCCCACGTAAGCTCATCGTCTACGGCGCCGGGGTGATCGGTTGCGAATACGCCTCGATCTTCAGCGGCCTGGGCGTGCTGGTGGAGCTGGTGGACAACCGCGGCCAGTTGCTGAGCTTCCTTGACTCGGAAATCTCCCAGGCCTTGAGCTACCACTTCAGCAACAACAACATTACCGTGCGCCACAACGAGGAATACGACCGCGTGGAAGGCGTCGACAACGGTGTGATCCTGCACCTCAAGTCTGGCAAGAAGATCAAGGCCGACGCCTTGCTCTGGTGCAACGGCCGTACCGGCAACACGGACACCCTGGGCCTGGAGAACATTGGCGTAAAGGTCAACAGCCGTGGCCAGATCGAGGTCGACGAGAACTACCGCACCTGCGTACCGAATATCTACGGTGCCGGTGATGTGATCGGATGGCCGAGCCTGGCCAGTGCCGCCCACGACCAGGGCCGTTCGGCCGCCGGCAGTATTGTCGACAACGGCAGCTGGCGCTTCGTCAACGATGTACCGACTGGCATCTACACCATTCCGGAGATCAGCTCGATCGGCAAGAACGAGCAGGAACTGACCCAGGCCAAGGTGCCTTATGAAGTGGGCAAGGCCTTTTTCAAGAGCATGGCGCGGGCACAGATCGCCGGCGAGCCGCAAGGCATGCTGAAGATCCTCTTCCATCGCGAGACGCTGGAAGTGCTCGGCGTGCACTGCTTCGGCTATCAGGCGTCGGAGATCGTTCACATCGGCCAGGCGATCATGAACCAGCCGGGCGAACTGAACACGTTGAAATACTTCGTGAACACCACGTTCAACTACCCGACCATGGCTGAAGCCTATCGGGTAGCCGCCTATGACGGGCTCAACCGGCTTTTTTGAGCGGCTCCGGCCGGTGGCCTGAGCCGGCCGGGGAGACCGATTTCAGCAATTCTCGAGGGTGGCAGTGGCCAAACCGGGAAAGTCTGTAATCAGGCTGTCAGCGCCAAAGTCGGCGAGCCTGCGCATGAGCGCGGGCTCGTTGACCGTCCACACCGACACATGCAGCCCCTGGCGCTGCGCCTTGATAAGGCGTTCCGGCGTGCACAGGGTCCAGTTCAGCGCCAGAATCTCGCAGCCATAACTCTGGGCGACCTTCAACGGGTCGAGCCAGGCGTATTCGGCCACCAGTCCGCGGGAAATGTCCGGGGTCAGGTCCAGGGCCGCCTTGAGCACTTCCCGGGAACTGGAGGTGATGGTGATCTTATCCAGCAGCCCGAAGCGTTGGGCCATCTCGCGAATGCCCAGCACGGTTGCGGCGGCGCGGGTGCGTGACGCGCTTTTCACTTCAAGTTGCCAGTGCTCGAAATCGCATTGCTCGAACAGCTCTTCCAGCCGTGGAATCGGGCACGGCTTGATCCAGCCTGGGCCACCTTTGCGCGCATCGTAGGTCACCAGTTCGGCGGCGGTGTGTTCGACGACCTTGCCCCGGCGATCTGTGGTGCGCTTGAGGGTCGGGTCGTGGATCACCATCAATTCGCCGTCCATGGACAGGTGCAAGTCCAGCTCGCAACGGCGCACGCCGTGCTTGAGGCATTCCTGGAACCCGGTGAGGGTATTTTCCGGTGCTTCGCCCTTGGCGCCGCGGTGGCCATAGATGAGGGTCACGGTTCTTCCTTATTGATGCCAGATTCGTTCAGTTCCCGCGCCAGGCGCCGTTCTTGCGCCTGTTTTTGCAGGATGTAGCGGGCCAGCAATTGGCGCTGGGCGTCGGTCGGGTGTTCAAACTCTGTTCCCACGTCGTAGCCATCGCCCTTGGGATCGCAATGCGTGACGCGGGCTCGGAGCAACAGGCCCAGGGCCTGGGGCATCAGCACCAGCTTGATCGACAGGTGCGCGCCGACCGCAACGGGGGAGGGGTATTGGAAATCAATGCCGCCTTCGGAGATGATCACAGGCTGTGGTTCGCCGATTTCGCCAAGCACGGTCACCGCGATGACCTGGCTGAGCAAGTCGATGCGTTTGTTCATGGCCTTCAGGTAGGCGGCGATGCTGCGTTCGCGCTCGCTGATCTGGCGCAACAGGTGCTGTGACTCGAATTCGCTCAGGTGCAATTCGCTGAGCAGATTGAACAATGGGGACTCATCCTGCAACACTTCCTGGCTGGCGGCTTCAGGAACGGACAGGGGCCGAATTTCCAGTGCGATCGTGTCCTCGATACGGTAGTATTCGCGGCGATCTTCTTCATCTAATGTCGACATGGCGAACCCATGGTAGCGGCGGTGGTCTGAGTGTAAAGCTGGTTTGTGACCCCCGCCACAAGGACGTTCCTTTTCCCTCCGAACAAGCCCCGACATGTTCAGACCTCTCTTCGTATTCATCGGCACGCGTTATACCCGTGCAAAGCGTCGCAATCATTTCGTATCGTTCATCTCCCTGACGTCCATCATCGGGCTGGCCCTTGGCGTGGTCGTGATGATCGTCGTGTTGTCGGTGATGAACGGCTTCGATCATGAAATGCGCACCCGCGTGCTGGGCATGGTGCCCCACGCGACCCTCGAAACCGGCGAAGCCATCAGCGATTGGCCGAGCCTGGCCGCCAACGTCAAGCGGAACCCGCAGGTGCTGGCCGTGGCGCCTTTCACGCAGATGCAGGGGCTGCTGACCAACGACGGCAAGGTTTCCAAGGTCTTGCTCAACGGCATCGACCCCGGGCTGGAGCGGCAGGTGTCGATCATCGACAACTTCATGAAGCAGGGCAAACTCGACGACCTGGCGCCAGGCAGCTTCGGCATCGTGATCGGTGACAAAGCCGCGGCCAAGCTCGGCGTGGCCATCGGCGACAAGCTGACCTTCGTCGCGCCGGAAGTCACCGTCACCCCGGGCGGCATGTTCCCGCGCATGAAACGCTTTACCGTGGTAGGCATCTTCCACGTCGGCGCCGGCGAGCTGGACGGCTACCTGGGCGTGACCAATCTTCAGGATCTCGCCCGCCTGCATCGCTGGAAACCGGACCAGGTCCAAGGCCTGCGATTGAAGTTCGATGACCTGTTCCAGGCGCCACGTGTTGCCTGGAACATTGCCCAGCAACTCGGCGAAGACCGTTACTACGCCCGCGACTGGACCCGCACACACGGCAACCTGTACCAGGCGATCCGCATGGAAAAAGCCATGATCGGCCTGCTGCTGTTGCTGATTGTCGCCGTGGCGGCGTTCAACATCATCTCGACGCTGGTGATGGTGGTGAACGACAAGAAGGGCGATATCGCCATCCTGCGTACCCTCGGCGCCACGCCGGGGCAGATCATGCGCATCTTCATGGTCCAGGGCACCGTCATCGGCGTTATCGGTACGTTCGTCGGGGCCCTGGTCGGAATGTTCGCCGCGCTGAATGTCAGCGCCGCGATTGCCGGTCTCGAAACCCTGATCGGGCACAAGTTTCTCAACGCCGACGTGTACTTCATCGATTACTTGCCTTCGCAATTGCAGGCCGATGACGTGTTGATGGTCTGCGGCGCCGCGTTGATCCTGAGTTTCCTCGCCACCCTGTATCCAGCCTGGCGTGCCGCGCGCACCCAGCCTGCGGAGGCGTTACGTTATGAGTGAGTCGGGCATGAGTGAAAAAGCAATCTTGAGTTGCCGCGACCTGGGCAAATCCTACGAGGAAGGCCCGGAGTCGGTGGTGGTGTTGTCGGGCCTGCAGCTGGAGCTGCATCCCGGCGAGCGCGTGGCGATCGTCGGAACTTCCGGCTCGGGCAAAAGCACCTTGCTGAACCTGCTCGGTGGCCTCGATACGCCCACCGCCGGCAGTGTCTGGCTGGCGGGCGAAGAACTCTCGGCATTGAATGAGAAAGCCCGTGGCCTGTTGCGTAACCGTTCCCTGGGTTTCGTCTATCAGTTCCACCATCTGCTGCCCGAGTTCACGGCCCTGGAAAACGTCTGCATGCCGCTGTTGATCGGTCGCACGGCGATTCCCGAGGCCCGTCAGCGCGCCACTGCACTGTTGGAGCGGGTAGGGCTGGGGCATCGCCTGGAGCACAAGCCGGCCGAACTGTCCGGTGGCGAGCGCCAGCGCGTGGCGATTGCCCGCGCCCTGGTCAACAAGCCCGGCCTGGTGATGCTCGACGAGCCGACCGGCAACCTCGATTCCCACACCGCCCAGGGCATCCAGGACTTGATGCTGGAGCTCAGCACCTCGATGCGCACGGCGTTCCTGGTGGTGACCCATGATATGAACCTGGCCCGCCAGATGGACCGCGTCCTGCATTTGCAGGAAGGTTGCCTGACGCCCATCTGATCGACCGAAACCCGGCGCTTGCCGCAAGCGCCGGGTCTTTTATTTTCATACGGTGCCCAACGAATGTTCAGACCGTTATCGATTTTCATCGGCACGCGCTATACCCGCGCCAAGCGCCGCAATCGTTTTGTCTCGTTCATTTCCATGACATCGATGATCGGCCTCGCCCTTGGCGTACTGGCGATGATCGTCGTGTTGTCGGTGATGAATGGCTTCCAGCGCGAAATGAGTTCGCGCATCCTCGGCATGGTTCCGCACGCCACCATCGTTGGCGTTAACCCGATCGATGACTGGCAGCCAGTGGCCGCCGCCGCATTGAAAAATCCTGAAGTCCTCGCGGCCGTTCCGTTCACCGAGATGGAAGGCATGCTGAGCCATAAAGGATCGATGCAGCCGATCCAGATCAGCGGCGTGGACCCGGCCCAGGAAGGCAAGGTTTCCATCGTCGCCCAGCACATCGTCCAGGGCCGTCTCGACGCCCTGAAACCGGGGGAGTTTGGCGTGGTGATCGGCGAGATCACTGCCCGGCGCTTCCGCCTGAACGTGGGCGATAAACTGACCCTGATCGTGCCGGAAGTCAGCACCGCGCCTGGTGGCATCACACCACGGATGCAGCGGCTGAATGTGGTCGGCGTGTTCAAGGTCGGCGCCGAGCTGGACGGCTCCATGGCGCTGATCCACCTGGCTGACGCCGCGCAGATGCAGCACTGGCAGCCGAACCAGGTGCAAAGCGTGCGCCTGGCGGTGAAGGACTTGTACGCAGCGCCGAAGGTTTCCGGTGACATCGCCACCGGTCTCGGCGCGAACTACAAGGCCGACGACTGGACCCACACCCAGGGCAGCCTGTTCAGCGCCATGAAAATGGAAAAGACCATGATTGGCTTGCTGTTGCTGATGATCGTCGCGGTGGCGGCGTTCAACATCATCGCCACGTTGATCATGGTGGTGAACGATAAAGGCGCCGACATCGCCATCCTGCGCACCATCGGCGCCACGCCGCGGCAGATCATGGCGATCTTCATGGTCCAGGGAACGGTGATCGGTATCGTCGGCACGCTCATTGGCGGCGTGCTGGGCGTGATCGCCGCGTTGAACGTCAGTGAGTTGGTGGGTTGGCTGGAGCGGGTCAGCGGTCAGCACATTTTCAGTTCCGATGTGTATTTCGTCAGCAACCTGCCGTCTGAGCTTCAGCGTGGCGACGTGGTGCTGATCTGTTCTGCCGGGTTCATCCTCAGCTTCCTCGCCACCGTGTACCCGGCGTGGCGCGCGGCGAAGATCGAACCGGCGCAGGCGTTGCGGTATTCTTGAGGCTGAACCGGCTTACGTGGCGAGGGAGCTTGCTCCCGCTGGGCTTCGCCGCAGCCCAAAAATCTCACTCATCGAAATGATAAGCAGCGTTTGGATTTTGGGAGCGCTTCGCCCTCCAGCGGGAGCAAGCTCCCTCGCCACCGGGATTGAGTCCGGCAGGCGGGTTCGTGGCACAACCTGACAAAGTTGTAATCGAGTTGTAAGCCGACTGGCAGGCCTGCGACGATGGATTTTCCCACACGCTGAATCTGACTGGAGTATGGACATGTTGATGGGAGTACGCTTGATCCTGGCTGTTTGCGCATTGACCCTCAGTGCGCTGTCGTGGGCATCGCCGGGCCATTTTGATTTCGGTCAGCCTGCGCCAGCGGCCAAGGCCGGTCGCAGCATCGATGTGGTGATGGGCGACATGACGTTCGATCCCGGTGCGCTGGGCGTCAAGGCCGGCGAGACGGTTCGATTCGTACTCATCAACAAAGGCCAGCTGCTTCATGAGTTCAACCTCGGCAACGCTGCAACGCACGTGGAGCACCAAAAGCAAATGCTCAAGATGCAGCAGAGCGGCCAGTTGATGCCGACCACGATGAAGTCGGGGTTGGATCATGCCGCCATGGGCCACGGCGAGGCGAAGATGCGCCACGATGATCCCAACAGCGTGCTGGTGGAGCCGGGCAAGACCGCCGAGCTGACCTGGACCTTCAGCAAGGCCACGCGCCTGGAATTCGCCTGTAATGTTCCCGGCCATTACCAGGCTGGCATGAGGGGCGAGCTGACAGTCAGTCAGTAAGCACTCAAAGGCTGCGGCAAAGACTGGTAGAATCCGCTGATTCTTCAGTCAGGTTTCCGTCATGCATCCCGCAGCCGAACATTCGCCGCTGGGCAAATCCAGCGAATACATCGCCACGTACACGCCGTCATTGCTGTTCCCGATTCCGCGCGCCGCGAAGTGGGCGGAGCTGGGCCTGACGGCCGAGACCCTGCCGTACAAAGGCGTGGATTTCTGGAACTGTTTCGAATTGTCCTGGCTGTTGCCTTCCGGCAAGCCGGTGGTGGCCATCGGCGAGTTCGCCATCGCGGCGGATTCGCCGAACATTATCGAGTCCAAATCCTTCAAGCTTTACTTGAACTCGTTGAACCAGACCCCATTCACCGACACCGCGAGCCTGGAAGCGACCTTGCGCCAGGACCTTTCGGCGGCTGCCGGCAAGCCAGTGGGTGTGCGGATCCGCAGTCTCAAGGATGTGGAAAACGAAGGCATCGTGGCGCTGCCCGGTGCGTGCATCGACGAATTGGACATCAGCGTCGATTCCTATGAACACCCGCGCCCGGAACTGTTGCGTTGCGATGACTCGCGCATCGTCGAGGAAAGCCTGCACAGCCATTTGCTCAAGTCCAACTGCCCGGTGACGAGCCAGCCGGATTGGGGCAGCGTAGCGGTGGAGTATCGCGGCGCTGCGTTGGATCATGCGAGCTTGTTGGCCTATATCGTTAGCTTTCGCCAGCACTCGGATTTCCATGAGCAGTGCGTGGAGCGGATCTTCCTCGACCTGCAGCGCTTGCTCAAGCCGGAGAAACTGACGGTGTATGCGCGGTATGTGCGGCGTGGTGGGCTGGACATCAATCCGTATCGCAGCACCGACGAGGTGCAATTGCCGAACCATCGGCTGGTCCGCCAATGACATCTTGATTGTGGGATTGCATTTCAATTCGTAAACATTAAAAAGCCCTGCTGGCGATAGCAGGGCTTTCTGCGTTTCAAGGGTTTAGATCCCCATGCCGCCCAAGGTAATGACGATATTGCGCAGTGTTCCGGCGATCGTTGGGTGCTCCACTTCAAAACGCTCTACGGCCAGGTTTACGCCGTCGACCAGGTTGTTGTCCTGAAGCTGGTTTTCCAATTCGATCTGAGATTCGATCTCTGCCATCAACTTGTGCAGATGTTCGCGATCTGGCTCAGACAGCGGCGGGTCCTGTTCCAATTGCTCGCGCAAGGTATCGAGTTGTTCTTGCAATTCCCGGCTGGCAGGCATTGGCGTACTCCCTTTATTGATAGGCACAGACATGGACCGCGACGCTGCGTCAAAGGTCCTTGGCCTGCCTTAAGAGTAATCCACACTCACGCACCCTGCATGATCCGGCTCAGGGCTTCTCGCCTTTTTGTCTGCGCAGGCTGATGTCGGTCAGGCAAGTGTCCAGTTCGCCCAGGTGGTCGATCACCGAATGCACGCCGAGGCTGAAGAGCTGCACCGTGGCCTTGGCCCGTTTGATTTCCCGTTCCTGCTGGCTCAGGGCTTGCCATTCGGAAGGGGACAGCCCGCACAATGAGCCGCAGGACGCCAGTCCAATGGTCCACAACCCGGCGTTGAGCCCGGACTGCAACAACTTGGGTTCGCCACTGACCAACACGCAGCCGTCCAACTGTTGGACGTTCAGCGCCATGAGGGCTTGCCAGCAGGCATGCGGCGCCGGCCAAGGTTGATTTGTTGCGGGAAGTTGCGGCGCCTTGATGGACGCAGGCAACGAAGTCGCCAGGCCATGGCTGACGGCGGGGGGCAGGTCGTCGAGCCAGGCGCAGGGGATATCCAGATGCTGCAAGCGTTGCAGGCTTTCCAGCGCGCCTGGGGTCGGATGGGCATGATCCGATGGCTGGGTGCCTGGCTGGCGTATGCGCGCCCCGAAATCCACCAGGCATCCACTCAGGCCAAACAGTACGGCGGTAAGGCTGGGGGCAGGGAGGGGCAGTGCTTCGGCGCGCGGCATGGGAACGTCCTTGAAATAACCAGCAGCCTAGCGAGCGCGGATGACAGTCCGGTGACAGCACCATGATGCGAGTTAGTTGTGGAATATTCCTACAGCGAGCTTCTTGCTTCAGTGCTGCCTATCCACGTTTTCCGTCTTATACTAGCGGCCTTACCGCCTGGGCTCGGCGCCCTTGCCTGAATAATCCAAGGAGTTTTCCCTATGCGCTGGAGCCATCGTCTAGCTCAGCTGTGTCTATCTGCCAGTATCCTGCTGGTACCGTTTGCCGCCCAGGCCGCCACGGAAGAAGATCCATGGGAAAGCATCAACCGTCCAATCTTCACCTTCAACGACACCATTGATACCTATGCGCTCAAACCGCTGGCCCAGGGTTATCAGTACGTGACGCCGCGATTCCTCGAAGACGGCATCCACAACATGTTTCGCAACATCGGTGACGTGGGCAACCTGGCCAACGACCTGTTGCAAGCCAAACCGGCCGCTGCGGGAGTCGACACAGCCCGTTTGATTTTCAATACCACGTTCGGTCTCCTGGGGTTTTTCGACGTGGGCACCAAGATGGGCCTGCAACGTAACGACGAAGATTTCGGCCAGACCCTCGGGTATTGGGGGCTGGGCAGCGGACCGTACCTGATGCTGCCGCTGCTGGGGCCGAGTACCCTGCGTGACGCGCCGGCCAAGTGGGTCGACAGCTACGCCACCCCTTACCCTTATATCGATAATGTCTCGGTCCGCAATTCGATCTGGGGCCTGAACATCGTCGACACCCGTGCCAGCCTGCTCTCGGCGGAAAAGCTCGTCAGCGGCGACAAGTATGTGTTCATCCGCAATGCCTTCCTGCAAAACCGCGAATTCAAGGTCAAGGATGGTCAAGTCGAAGATGATTTTTAATTTCCAATTGTAAGTTGCGGAGGCGGCCCAGATGGCCGCCTTCTTTGCTTTGGTAGGGTTCAAGCGCAGATTTGTCCTTCCATTGAGTTACGCTTCGCTCGGTTCTTATAACTCTCCGTGCTTTGACAAATAAAGACGGCAAGCGACGATTCGCATGAGCTTGAAACGCCCCGCGGATGGGAGTACCGTCTGCGCCTTAGAAGGGCACCTCTGGTGTAACCGTGTGTAGGGCGAAGGCCTGAAGCCGGTACGGCAGAGAGGCTAGAAAGCGAATCCAGTAGTGCGCGCAGGCCCAACGCCAAGCCCGCTACGCCAACCTAATTCTGGCGCCGTTTGCCCACATGCCAAAAACCAGTGCCACGCTGCTGATAATCGATGATGACGAAGTGGTGCGAGCCAGTCTCGCGGCCTACTTGGAAGACAGTGGTTTCAGCGTCTTGCAGGCCAGTAACGGCCAACAGGGTCTTCAGGTATTCGAGCAGGAGAAGCCCGACCTGGTCATCTGCGACCTGCGCATGCCGCAGATGGGCGGACTCGAACTCATTCGCCAGGTCACCGAGCTGTCGTCGCAGACCCCGGTCATCGTCGTTTCGGGCGCGGGTGTGATGAACGACGCGGTCGAGGCGTTGCGCCTGGGCGCGGCGGACTACCTGATCAAGCCCCTCGAAGACCTCGCGGTGCTTGAGCACTCGGTGCGCCGAGCCCTGGATCGCTCGCGACTGCTGGTGGAGAACCAGCGCTACAGGGAAAAGCTGGAGACCGCCAATCGCGAGCTCGAAGCCAGCCTGAACCTGTTGCAAGAGGACCAGAACGCCGGGCGCCAGGTGCAAATGAACATGCTGCCGGTGAGCCCCTGGACGGTCGATGGTTTCCGTTTTGCCCATCAGATCATCCCGTCGTTGTACCTGTCGGGGGACTTCGTCGATTATTTTCGTGTAGATGAGCGTCGCGTGGCGTTCTACCTGGCGGACGTTTCCGGGCACGGTGCTTCGTCGGCGTTCGTCACGGTGTTGCTGAAGTTCATGACCACGCGCCTGCTGTTCGAATCCAAGCGCAACGGCACATTGCCGGAATTCAAGCCTTCGGAGGTCCTTGGGCATATCAACCGGGGCCTGATCAGTTGTAAGCTGGGCAAGCACGTCACGATGGTCGGTGGAGTCATCGACGAGGAGACTGGTTTGTTGACCTATAGCATCGGCGGTCACCTGCCGTTGCCTGTGTTGTATACACCAGACAGTGTTCGTTACCTGGAAGGGCGTGGTTTGCCGGTAGGCCTGTTCAACGAGGCGACCTATGAGGACCACGTATTGGAGCTGCCACCGACATTCAGCCTGACGCTGATGTCTGATGGCATTCTGGACCTTTTGTCAGAGCCTACACTCAAAGAGAAAGAAGCGGCCTTGCCCGAGCGGGTGAGTGCAGCGGGCGGCAGCCTGGAAGGCCTGCGGCAAGTGTTTGGATTAGCCACGCTAGGGGAGATGCCGGATGATATCGCCCTGTTAGTGTTGAGCAGGAACCTTTGATGAGTACCGGTAGAATCCAGTTCGCCGAGCAGGACGGCACTTTTGTCCTGAAGTTTGTCGGTGAGGTGCGCCTGACCTTGTGTTCGGCGCTGGATGCGACAATAGAAAAGATCTTCACCGCGCTGAATTTCAGCGCCATCGTGATCGACCTGACCGAAACCCGCAGCATCGACAGCACTACGCTGGGCCTACTGGCCAAGCTGTCGATACTGTCGCGGCAGAAAGTCGGCCTGCTGCCGACTGTCGTCACTACCCACAACGACATCACCCGTCTTCTGCAATCGATGGGTTTCGACCAGGTGTTCAACATCGTCGGCGATCCGGTGCCATGCCCCGATTGCCTGGACGACCTGCCTGACCAGGACCAATCCGAGGAAGAAGTGCGGATCAAGGTACTCGAAGCCCACAAGATCCTCATGGGGCTGAACGACTCCAATCGCGAAGCGTTCCATGACTTGGTGAATGCGCTGGAGCGGCCTTGATTCTTGAGCCTGCGTAGGCCGGACTGACGCTTTCGCGAGCCTGCTTGCGAATGGCCTGGTCAGACGCCAGATTTCTCAGGCCGAGCCGCATAAAAAAGGGCGAACCCATCAGGGTTCGCCCTTTTGCATGCCTTGCGAATCAGCTCAAAGCTTGGCTTGCAGCAACGCTTCCAGCTTCTCCTGGTCACGAGCGAACTGACGGATGCCTTCAGCCAGTTTCTCGGTCGCCATGGCGTCTTCGTTGGACAACCAGCGGAACTGGGGCTCATTGAGGCTCAGGCGAGCTTCTCCAGCTTGCCCAGGTGCCAGTTTGCGCTCCAGCTTGCCTTCGTCGGCGGCCAGTTTCTCCAGCAGCTCAGGGCTGACAGTCAAGCGATCGCAACCGGCCAATTGCTCGATCTGGTTGAGGTTGCGGAAGCTCGCGCCCATAACCACGGTCTTGTAGTCATTGGCCTTGTAATAGTTATAGATGCGCGTCACGGACTGCACGCCCGGATCATCGGCGCCGGTGTAGTCGTTGCCGTTGGCCTTCTTGTACCAATCGTAGATACGGCCCACGAACGGCGAGATCAGGAAAACCCCGGCATCTGCACAGGCAGCGGCCTGGGCGAAGGAGAACAGCAGGGTCAGGTTGCACTGGATGCCTTCGCGCTCCAGTTTCTCGGCAGCGCGGATGCCTTCCCAGGTCGAAGCGATCTTGATCAGCACGCGGTCACGGCCAACGCCGGCCTTTTCGTACAGATCGACCAGCCGATGCGCGCGCTTGAGCATGGCTTCGGTATCGAACGAAAGGCGTGCATCCACTTCGGTGGAAATGCGCCCCGGAATCACTTTCAGGATTTCCTGGCCCACCGCAACACCAAAGCGGTCGCTGGCCAGGCCCACGTCGCCCTTGCAGTCCGCCACGCAAGCGTTCAGCAGCTCGGCATAACCGTGGATGGCCGAAGCCTTGAGCAGCAGGGATGGGTTGGTGGTGGCGTCGACGGGTTTGATGCGGGCGATGGCTTCGAAGTCGCCCGTATCGGCCACGACGGTGGTGAACTGCTTGAGTTGTTCCAGCTTGGAAGTCATGAGCGTGCTCTGTCCTATGGGTCCGTTGACATTACCCGAGGGCCGGCAGCCACTCAAGGGCGTGAAGAGGTATCGATGGCCCCAGCGGCAACAACCTGAAAACGGGTGTTTGAAAGGCCGGGGCAACTACCGGTAGATACGATGCCAAAACAGCGCGCAGGTTCAAAGCAAGTGATGGTTAACGCCCTTCCAGCAACTGGCCCGCCTGATCGAGCAAGGCCAACGGATCCTTGGTCTTGTGGATATCCACCGACAATAACTGCCGGAACCGCCGCGCGCCCGGGAACCCAGTGCCCAGCCCCAGCACGTGACGGGTGATGTGGTGCATGGCACCGCCTTGTGCCAAGTGATCGGCAATATAAGGCCGCAGCTGTGCCAAGGCCTCGGCACGAGTAATGAGCGGCGCAGTGCTGCCGAACAACTGTTGGTCCACTTCGGCCAGCAGATACGGGTTGTGGTACGCCTCGCGGCCCAGCATGACACCATCGAACGTTTGCAGATGTTCGTGGCAGGCCTCCAGTGTCTTGATTCCACCGTTGAGTACGATCTCCAGCTCAGGGAAGTCCGCTTTCAATCGGGCCACCACGTCATAGCGCAATGGCGGAATGTCGCGATTCTCCTTCGGCGACAACCCCTCCAGGATCGCAATCCGCGCATGCACGGTAAAACTGTTGCAACCGGCGTCACGCACGGTCCCGACGAACTCGCACAATTGCTCATAACTGTCGCGACCATTGATCCCGATCCGATGCTTGACCGTCACCGGAATCGACACGGCGTCGCGCATCGCTTTCACGCAATCGGCCACCAATTCCGGATGCCCCATCAAGCAGGCGCCGATCATGTTGTTCTGCACCCGGTCGCTTGGGCAGCCGACGTTGAGATTCACCTCGTCGTAGCCATGTTCCTGGGCCATTCGGGCGCAGGCCGCCAAGTCGCCGGGGACGCTGCCGCCCAGTTGCAGGGCCAGCGGATGCTCGGTTTCATGGTGGCGCAGGAAGCGTTCGTGGTCGCCGTTGAGCAAGGCACCGGTGGTGACCATTTCGGTGTAAAGCAGGGCGTGCTTGGAGAGGATGCGTAGGAAGAAGCGACAGTGGGCGTCGGTCCAATCCATCATCGGGGCCACGCTGAAGCGGCGGGAAACGGACTGTCGCAAAGTTTCTTGAAGAGGCATGGGAATCTGGAGGCAAATGCGGAGGCCGCACAGTTTATCAGGTATGGGGCGGCAGCGAATGCATTCAGCCCGGACTAGGCAGCCCACCCATTCACTGCGTCATGCCTATGCTGAAAACCGATTGGCTGCCGATTTCCATGAGGCTCAGTGCTCCGTCGGAAAAGGAGCAGCCAGTATCCATGTAGACAACGTTGCCGAGGCGGGTGACGCGCGGGACTGATGAGTGTCCGACATAAACTTCGTGGATGCCTTTGATTGGAGTCGGGTCCTGCTGTTCGATTTTGTCCCGGACATAAAGGGCTTGCGCCAAGGCTTGTTGTTCGGACTGCTTTCCTCGCGTTCCGGTAATGGCTTCCTTCGCATTCTGCCATTCATTTTCAAGCCCGACAGCTGGCGCTTGGGCATGTACTATCCCAACTGTTTTATCGTCGGATAACTTAACTTCGATAATGATCGGAAGTTGCTGAAGCGCTGCTAGAAGTTGCTCCTGGGTGGTCGGGCTCAACTCATAGAGCCAGGCGCCGCCGTTGCGGATGTGCCTGTGTCTGTCTCCGTGGCCGCAGATACCATCGATAACCATTTGCTCATGGTTGCCGCGTACCGCATGAAACCAGGGTTGCCCAAGCCAATTCAATACGTCCTCTGAGTCGGGACCGCGATCGATGAGGTCCCCCACGGAAAAAACCCGGTCTACTTCGGTATTGAACTCGAGTTTCGCCAAGGCCCTTTCCAGAAGCTTGAAATGCCCGTGGACGTCGCCCACGACAAAGTCTCGGCCTCGTTCATTCGGGGGGAACGAGGCGGTCTGGTTCATACATCGTCTTTCGGCAGGGTTGGCTGGCACGGAATGTATCGCTTAAGCAAAGAGCGCAGGTAACTTATGGTCGAGATTGTATCGGCTGTCCAATACACTTCTTGAAAACGGTTTCCATGGGATCGAGCACGCAGTTATAAGCCGCGATATTGGCATTGATCCATTCGTCTTTTTCGATTCCCCACCAACTTATTTCGAACCCGACATTCATGATGAGGTGCTCGAACAGGATGCGTTGGGCGCGGCCGTTGCCTTCACGAAAGGGATGGATGACGTTGATATCGGAATAGGCGTCCGCCACGGCGACTATGAGTTCATCCCGGCCCATTGCTTCGAACCAATTCGCTGCCGCCATGCGGGCGAAAATCTTTTCGGCTTCCTTCTCCATGTATTCCGGTTGGCAGAAGCGAGTGTCCTGCTTGGCCATGCCAACGGTCCGCAGCTGTCCGGCCCATTCGAACAGGTCTGCGAACAATGCGTGATGGATGTTCTGAAGGTAAGCCAGGCCGTAAGGGGGCGGGTTGAATTCAACACTGCTCGCCGCGATCGCCGAAAGCTGTTGTTCGGCTTCGCCCAGGGTGGGTTCGTCGTGTATATCGAGTTTGTTGCGCAGGACCGTGGAGCCGGGATAGCAGTAGGCGTCCTCGCCGACGCCATATTTGTCGGGCATCAGGCTCGGGTCTTGGTGAAGGTCTTCAACACGTCTTCACGGGATGGCAGCTTGCGTTCGCCGTCCTCGAAAGACACCTTGAAGCCCTCCAGGCGCAGGCTCGCTGCGTAGTTGGACCTACGAGTCCTGGCCGCGTAGGCCTTCTTTGTTTCAAGGCTGACAGTGCCCATGGGGTTGGACCTCGAATCACGTGGGTGAGCGGATTATAGCCCATCGCGTAGCCAATGAGCCCATCTGTCACTGTCGGTTCGGCGGCTGGATTGACCAACGGAGCTTGCAACACGGCGCATCTGCGAATACTGTTCATGCATCCAGTGTTCGAGTGTTTTCCATGCAACTCATTGCCAAGCTAGGCATTCTTGCCGATGCCGCCAAATATGACGCATCCTGCGCCAGCAGTGGCGCCCCCAAGCGCAGTTCGCGGGGGCGGGACGGGCTTGGGGCCACGGATGGCATGGGTATCTGCCATAGCTACACGCCAGATGGTCGCTGTGTATCGCTGCTCAAGGTGTTATTGACCAATTTCTGCCTGTACGACTGCCAGTACTGCGTGAACCGCCGCTCCAGCAATGTGCCGAGGGCGCGATTCTCACCCGAAGAAGTGGTCCGGCTGACCCTGGATTTCTATCGACGTAATTGCATCAGCGGCCTTTTCCTGAGCTCTGGCATCATTCGCTCGGCCGATTACACCATGGAGCAGTTGGTTCGAGTCGCGCGGTTGCTGCGCGAAGAGCACCAGTTCCGTGGATATATCCATCTCAAGACCATTCCCGACGCCGACCCGCTATTGATCGAAGAGGCCGGGCGGCTGGCGGATCGCCTGAGCGTGAATATCGAATTGTCCTCGGAGATCAGCCTCAAGCGCCTGGCGCCGGAGAAGCAACTGGCTACCATCCGTCAGGCGATGGGCACCATCCACGACGGCCAACAGGCGGTGGCGGGCGAGCCGCGGGCGCCTCGTTTTGCCCCGGCCGGGCAGAGCACGCAAGTGATCGTCGGGGCCGATGCCACTGACGACCACGCCATCCTCAGCAACGCCGAGTCGCTTTACCAGGGCTACGGCCTGCGGCGAGTCTATTACTCCGCCTTCAGCCCGATCCCCGAGAGCCCCGCCAGCGTGCCACTGGCCGCGCCACCTTTGCTGCGGGAGCATCGGTTGTATCAGGCCGACTTCCTCATGCGAGGCTACGGCTATAAGGCAGGCGAACTATTGAGCACATCCACCAACCTGGACCTGGACATCGACCCCAAGCTGGCCTGGGCATTGGCCAATCGTGATGTGTTTCCACTCGACCTCAACCGCGCCGAGCCGGCTTTGCTCGCGCGCATTCCCGGCATCGGCCTGCGCAGTGTCCAGCGGCTGGTGACACTGCGCAGGGAGCGGCGGATTCGCTACGACGACTTGGTGCAGTTGCGTTGCGTGTTGGAAAAGGCGCGTCCGTTTATCGTGACCAGCGATTACCGCCCCGCTGACGGCCAAGTGCGCAGCGGGCTGCTCCGAGCGCGCTTGCGCGACCCACAGCGGCCGGTGCAAATGGGGCTGTGGGCATGATCGCCCTCGATTGTGACGACGTTTTCAGCACCTGGCGTGACCAGGCCCGAACGCTGCTGGGCCACGGAATCGACCCCAGCGACGTGACATGGGCCCAGGGCCCGATCGCCGACCTGCTGGCTGTGCCGACGCCGCTGCCACAGGGCCCGGGGCCGTTCCAGACGCGCGTGCCGGCGGGGTTGTTGGGGCAATTGGAACAGGCCAGCCGCTACCAGGGCGAACAACGCTGGAATCTGCTGTACGAAGTGCTCTGGCGCGTCGCCCATGGCGACCGCACCGCAATGCTCGCTGGAGATCGATTGGGCAGCGAATTGCAACGGCGTATCAAACAGGTCAGCCGCGAAGCCCATCACCTTCATGCGTTCGTGCGTTTCGTACCGCTGCCGCCGGCGGTCGCCGAACAACTGCAGTTGGATCTTGTGGCTTTCCACCAGCCCGCCCACGACATCCTTGAAAGCGCGAGCGGGCATTTTGCCGAGCGATTGGGCCGGCAACGCTGGCTGATCGCAACGCCCCGCGATGGCATTCGTTTCGATGGGCATTCGCTGGACTATCAACGCCGTTGCCCTGAGCAATGGCAACAATGGGCTCGCCACGCCGAAGATCCCGGCGCGGAACTGTGGCGCACCTATTATCGACACATCTTCAATCCGGCGAGGCTCAACCCCACCGCGTTGCGCCAGCACATGCCGGGGCGATTCTGGAAGCACTTACCGGAAGGGGGTTTGATTCCTCAGCTGGTGGGGCAGGCGCGGCAGGGCAAGCAGAGGGATGGGCAGGCATTGGAAGTGGGGGAGAAAGTGGGGAAGCGGATAATCGCGGGCAGTGGGGCAGAGGTACGGGGCTGTAGACAGTCCTGAGCGCTCGATCACGGTTCACTTGTGCAGATTCCAAACAAGTTCTGTGCCGTCCGCGCTGTGTTCCGGCGCCAGCCATCCACCTAGGCTTCCCTTCATTCACTCCATGAAAGAAGGAACTGCCCATGCAAAGCTTTACCCGTCGATTGCTCACCGCCTGTGTATTCTCAGGCGTTCTCGCCAGTGCCGGCGCCTCGGCCGAGAGTCATCCAACCATTCGTGCAATGTCTGGCGCAGTGCCCGTGAGCCAGTTGCCTGCCGGTAAAACCGCGTTACTGGTGATCGATTTTCAGAATGAATACTTCACCGGTAAGATGCCGATCCCTGACGGCCCGGCAGCGCTGGCCAACGCCCGGAAGCTGATCGAATTCGCCGATGAACACAAAATGCCGGTCTACCACGTTCAGCACATCGCACCCGCCGGCTCCCCTGTGTTTGCCATCGACGGTGAAACCGTGAAATTCCATCCTGATATGCAGCCCAGGCCCAATGACCCGGTCTTGCAAAAAACCACCGTCAGCGTGTTCGGCAGTACCGATCTGGACAAGCGTCTGAAAGCCGGGGGTATCGAGAACGTGATCGTCTCCGGCCTCATGACCCATGCGTGCGTGGCGGGCGCTGCTCGGGATGCGGCACCGCTGAGCTATAACGTGTTGGTGGCGGCCGATGCATCAGCTACGCGTGCGATTACCCGGGTCAATGGGGAATCGATCGACAAGGACGCCTTGCACAAGGCTGCCCTCGCCGAGATTGAGGATACGTTCGGCGATGTGATGAACACCACCGAAATCATCAAGCTACCGGTGCGCTAAGCCCCCTATGAATCAGATGGTCGCCATGCGTGTGTTCCGCTGCATCGCTGAGGCCCAGGGATTCTCAGCCGCCGCTGAGCGGCTGAACACCACGCACTCGTCGGTTTCCCGGCATTTGCATCAGTTGGAATCCACGTTGGGCGTGCGTCTGGTCAATCGCAATACCCGCCGCATGAGCCTTACGGCAGCAGGGGAAAGGTACTACGCAGCCTGCGTGGATATCCTTGACCGAGTCGATGCCGCGTCCCAAGCCGTCGCGCTGGAACACGAGCGTCCCTTCGGGCTGCTTCGGATCAGCGCGCCGCTGGTGGTAGGCACCTTGGAGTTGGCGCATTGGTTGCCGGCCTTCCAGGCGCGGTATCCGGAGATCCAGATCGATTTGTCTTGCTCTGATCCGTTGGTCGATCTGGTGGCCGATGGCTTCGACGTCGCGTTGCGGATTTGCGGGCCCTTGGCCGACAGCAGCCTGGTCGCCCGTTTGCTCAGCGTTTCACCGCTGGTGCTGGTAGCGGCGCCGGCCTACGTGTTCAAGTGCGGTTTGCCTCGCAGTGCTGCCGAACTCAACGAGCATCGGTTGCTGACGTATGGGGCGACTCCTCAGTGGACGCTCACCAGCGCCAGGGAAGGCCCCGTCACTCTGGATTGCCAGGGCATTTTTCATACAGACACCATCACTGCCTTGCACGCTTATGCCTTGGCAGGCGGCGGCATAGCCGCGTTTACCCTGGCGACGGTGCAAGATGACCTGCTGGCCGGCAGGCTGGTGCGAATCCTGCCTGAGCACACCCTTGGGGAGCGGCACTACTACGCGCTTTACCCTCATGCCCGGCATCTGCCGGCCAAGGTGCGCGTGTTCGTGGAGTACATGACGCAGTATTACCGCGCGGTGTCAGGCGGATGAGCACAACGAAGCGCGCTCCAAGGTATTCCATGGCTTGCGCATGGTTGGCTTGCGGTTGGTGTAGGTGCAATGCAATCCCCCTGATCCTGGCGCGCAAATGTATTGCGCTGGCGGACCCGCAGGATGAGGCCGAGTCACCAAGGTGGAGCCGGGCACCACGAGTCAATCAGCTTTAATGGCATTTGCCGGCCTGCGCAACGCCGCGATATCCCGCTTCGGGGACGCGCCGAAGAGACGGCTGTATTCTCGGCTGAACTGCGAGGGGCTTTCATAGCCCACCTGGTAGGCCGCGCTCGCCACGTCCAAGTGCTCGTTGAGCATCAGGCGCTTTGCTTCGTTCAACCGCAGCCATTTCTGGTATTGCAGTGGGCTCATAGCCGTGAGCTGGCGGAAATGGTGATGGAACGTCGGGGCGCTCATCTGCACGCGCGACGCGAGGTCCTCCACACGTACAGACCCGGTGTAGTTGAGCTTCAACCAGTCGATGGCCTTGGCGATCCGGTAGCCTTGGCTGTCGACGGAGGCAATCTGCCTTAGCCGCGCGGCCTGGTCGCCCATCAACAACCGATAGTGAATTTCTCGCTGGATCAAGGGCGCCAGCACCGGGATGGCGTCGGGTTCATCGAGCAGGGCCAGCAGGCGCACGAACGGCTCGAGAAAATCCTGGGTGGCGGTGCCGATCCCCGCACCTATCCCGACGGCGCGCTCGACCCGTGGTATCACGCTGCCCTGGGCGATCAGATCCGCCACCATGCGCAAATCGAGTCGCATGACCAGCCCCAGGCAGGGCTGTTGCGGGCTGGCGGCCAACACTTCCGAGTTCGCAGGCATATCCAGCGAAGTCATAAGGAAACGTGCGGTGTCGTACCCATACGCCTGCCCCCCAATCCACACCTGTTTCATCCCTTGGGCGACGAGGACGATGCTCGGTTCGATCATGCAGGTCATGGGTGGGGCAGGGGCGTCGCGGCGGAAAAAACAAAGACCGGCAATTGACGTGTCAAAGTCGCCCGGTCCTGTCGTCCGGTTATCGATGAGGTTGGCGAGCCTCTGTTGGAGCGATCTGTCTTGGGCGGTCATGTCGATATCTGCGGGATTGAGAGCTATAGGCAGAACATTACCCCGCCAAGCGAAGCGTTGCCTATGGCAAACAGGCGGGTTCACAGGATCGGGCAAGAACTCCAGCGAAATGTTCTACCGGTCGCCCTTGCCGGTCGTTAAAACTGCACGTCACATTAAGCTCATCCGGAACGGCGCTCGCTCGCCGGGTCCATGCTCGGTGCAATCACTAGACCCAAGAGAGGGGCTCCGAGCCCATCAAGCAATTTCAGGATTTTCATGACCGATACCTCATTGCCAAAACCACAGGGCAAACCTGCATGGGGCGCTGTGCTCGCCATGTCGTTGGCGGCCTTTGCACTCGTTGCGTCGGAATTCATGCCGGTCAGCCTGCTCACACCGGTGGCCGCAGACCTGCACATCAGCGAAGGGCAGGCTGGTCAGGGCATCGCCGTTTCCGGTGCCTTTGCGTTAGTCACCAGCCTGTTCATCGCGTCGATCGCGGCGCGCATCGAACGCAAGTGGCTGCTCTCGGCGCTGACGCTGTTGATGATCGTCTCCGGAACGGTGGCGGCACTGGCGCCCAGTTATCTGGTTTTCATGGTCGGGCGGGCACTGATCGGCGTTGCTATTGGCGGCTTCTGGTCGTTGTCGGCGGCAACGGCCATGCGCCTGGTGCCGCAGGATAAAGTTCCCCGGGCCCTTGCCATCGTCAACGGGGGCAATGCCTTGGCCACGGTCGTGGCCGCGCCGTTGGGCAGTTTCCTGGGAGCGATCATCGGCTGGCGAGGTGCGTTTTTCTGCATCGTGCCCGTCGCTGCGCTCGCCCTGGCATGGCTGCTGATGAGCCTGCCGTCGATGCCCATCCAGGCGAAACGGGGCGCCGCCAATCCTTTCAGGCTGATGGCCCGGGCGCCGGTTGCGTTGGGCATGCTGGCGGTCAGCACGTTCTTCATGGGCCAGTTCATGTTGTTTACCTACCTGCGGCCGTTCCTGGAGAGCGTGACGCGGGTGGACGTCTCGTTGCTTTCGCTGATGTTGCTGGCGATTGGTCTGGCGGGATTGCTCGGCACCTTCCTGATCGGTGCGCTCCTCAAAAAAGGCCTGTATCGCACGCTGATCATCATCCCGCTGCTCATGGCCGCGATCGCCCTGGCCTTGGTGGGGTTCGGCAGTTCCGTGTCCATCACAGCCTTACTGCTCGGCCTCTGGGGCCTGGTGGCCACGGCCGCGCCTGTGGGCTGGTGGACCTGGCTGGCAAGGACGTTGCCGGACGATGCCGAGGCAGGGGGTGGGTTGATGGTCGCGATCGTTCAACTCGCCATTGCATCGGGGGCCACGGTGGGCGGCGTGCTGTTTGACTTGAGCGGTTATCGCGCGACCTTCGAGACCAGTGCCGCAGTCTTGGTCGTAGCCGCAATCCTCACCATTCTGGCAGCTCGGGCGGCGGCTCGACCATCGACACAAGCGTCGCCCACCGTGACATACAGCACGGGGCGTTGACTTGGGAGCCGTTGGGCGGCTGCGGTTGGTGGCACATTGATATCTTGGTAGACTTTGGACTCGTTATCTACCGAGTTGGTTAGTTGTGTCTACTGAGAGAATTCAACCCTTGGAGCAGGCCCTTCTGGCGGTAATAGCTGCTGCGGGAAAAATGGGCATCAGTTGCGATGAGTTATGCGCCCAGGCGGTGGGCGGCCTGGTGTCCGAACAACACTGGACCTGGGCGGATGCCCAACATGCGGAGCGTGCCGCCGACGAGATCGACAATGCCATGGCGATCCTCATTGACCGGCAAACAGGGACGCCAATCAAAAGCGGGCCCGATGCGGCATTTGAATCGAATCGACTCTGAGAACGGGCAATCCGTTGAATCCCCGTTTGTGCTTAAAGGCCCAAGCCTTCCTCGATGAACGACAGGAAAGTGTCTTCATCGAGGGTCACGGGTTCGGGCTTCTGCTGGCCGGTTGGCCGCAGATGCCAATGGGATTCGCCATGCATCCCCACCGTGCGCAGGATGCAGCGCTCCAATCCCTTCGTATGGATTTCGATGCATCCCTCGGCATCGGGGGAAAAGCGAGCGATCGGGTCGAGCAAGATGCGGCGGTGATTGCCCTCGATCACCAATTGGTCGATGGCATAGTTGTAAGTCGACCCGCTGGAATGGCTTTCAAACACATGGGTGGGGTTACGCCGGATAACCAGGCCCGCCTCACAGACCGGCGCCAGCCAGCTTTCAATCTGGCGGTACAGCTCGTACACCTGGCCAGGCCAGTGTTCAATCGCCAGATCGGCGCAATGGTCAGTGTCGGCCGGCGCGCGTTGGGCCTGCCTCAGCTTTGCTGCGAGTTCGTCTGCCTTGCTCATGTCGATTCCCTGTCGTGGTGATGGGTTGAGCTTAGCCGAAGGGGCAGGTTGGGCGTTTGCGCTGGGTCATGGAAGCGCAATTGACGGTTAATGCTTGGCGCCTGCCCCATCGGTTCGTAGCGGCATCCTTTCACTGTTCCCCCTGGCGAATTGCTCAGGCATCTCCGGCAACGAAGCCACGTGCACGGCGCGGGACGGCATGGCGAAGCGCACGCCGATCTTGGCGAACTCGTCCATCATCCCCAGGTTGATGGCTTGCTGGATGTCCATATAGACGTTGTAGCTGGGGTCCAGCACGATGTAGACCGTTTCGAATTCCAACGTGCTTTCGCCGAAACCGCGAAAGTGCGCGCGGTCGAAGCGGGTTTTCTCCTGGGCCTTGATGATGTTTTCGACGATGACGGGCACTTGCCGAAGTTGTTCGGTCGAGCATTCCTGAGGCAGGGCGAATTCGAAGACGATGCGGCGCTCCTGCAGGCGTTTGTAGTTCTGGATGGTGGTGCTGATCATCCCCGCGTTGGCCATGACGATCTGCTCGCCGCCCAGGCTGCGGATCCGGGTGGTCTTCAGGCCGACATGTTCCACGGTGCCCGCCAGGGAACCGACCACGATGAAGTCGCCGACTTCGAAGGGTTTGTCCACGGCAATGGACAGCGAGGCGAACAGGTCGCCGAGAATGTTCTGCACGGCGAGCGCTACGGCAATGCCGCCAACGCCGAGGCTGGCAACGAATGCTGTGATGTTCACGCCCAGGTTGGAAAGCATCGCCAGCAGCACCACTGCCCACAGGAACACTTTTGCGCCCCAGAGGCTCAAGGTGGCCAAGGCGCTTTTCTGATGGATGTCGCTGTGGCTGTGGCGCGCGAAATAGTGCAGCAAGGCCAGGGCGATCGCCCGGTTTGCCCATAACCCCACCTGCAAGGCGGCGACGACGAACCAAAGGCTGCTGACCCGACCCAGCCAGCGTTCCGGCAGGTCCAGAACACCGATGCCGATCAGAATCGAGGCCAGCAATAGCAGGGTGTTGCTGGTGCTGGACAAGACCTCGACAGCAATATGGCTGACGTAGGCATCGGGCCTTTGCGCCCGTGCCCGTACGTTTTTCAACAGGAAGCCGATGCCGGCTCTGGCAACGATGAAACTCACCGTCATCACGCTGAGTGCCAGTAACCAATTGGCGATGGAAATGCCGAGCAGTTGGGTGTCGGTAAAAATGTCGAGAGAGCTTGAATCCATGGGTCGGGATCATCTGTGCCATTGCTGTTCAGGTTGTGCCCTGGCCGATTCGCGCAAGGCACGGGCCGGGCCATGAACTTTGTTAGTTCATGTGGGCCAGGGGCCGTTCAAATTTATTCTCCGGGCGCGGCGCGTGCCTTGCGCTTGGCTTGTTTTGGATCCATTGCGCCATCCATCGACTTACTCCTAAAGGCAAATTGCCGCCCCCCAAGCGGTACGCTAAGCTCGCGATTATTGGGGGCTTTTGAGCGACTCGCTCACTGTTTTGCCCTCCCCAGGATTTCGCTTGCCTATCCCCATCCACGATCCGAACCATGCGCCTGGCGGTGCCTTGAAACGCCTGCCTTTGCTCAAGGCCGCAGTGATGTTCATCGCAGCCGTGTGCCTGTGCCTCTGCGGTTTGCTCTTCTTGCAACTGGAGCAGTCCCGTCGGCATGACCTGGAGTCGGCGCGCCTCGCTTCGGCCAACCTCACCCGGGCCATGGCCCAACAGGCCCAGGACACATTCCTGCAAGCCGACCTGGCGCTTGCCAGCCTGGCCGACTGGATTCAAAACGACGGGTTCGGTCCGTCGACACGTCCACGCCTGCACCAGACATTTGCCCGGCGGGTGCAGTCCCTGGAGCAGTTGCATGGTCTGTTCCTGTTCGACAAGAACGGCCAGTGGATCATTACTTCTTTCGAACACCTGCACAGGGGGGCGGGGGTGGCCGATCGGGACTATTTCAAGTTCCACCAGCAGAACGCCTCGCTGATCGCCCACGTCGGCCCAGCGGTTCGAAGCCGACAGAACGGTGAATGGATCATTCCGGTTTCCCGTCGATTGAATGACCAGAAGGGCAACTTCCAGGGCGTGCTGCTGGCTGGCATCAAGATGTCCTATTTCGATCAATTCTTTAAAAGCTTCAGTCTCGACGCCAAAGGCGAAATGTCTTTGGCGCTGTCCGACGGTACGTTGCTGGCGCGTCGTCCTTTCGATGAGGGACAGATCGGTCGTCCGCTTGCCGATGAGTACGTTTACGAACACCAGCACGCAAGCATGGGCGCCGGCGATACGGTGCTCCGCCCGGCGCCCGACGGCATCGTCCGGTTATATGGGCACCGGCATCTGCAGGCTTATCCGCTGATGGTGACCGCCGCGATGTCCGAACAAGCGATCCTGGCGGGCTGGTACGACAGGGCGTTCCAGTCCAGCCTTATCGTGGCCTTGGTGGTGTTGGGCGTTTGCCTGTTTGGTTGGGTCTTCGTGCGCCAGGTGCGCAACAGCGAGCGGATCGAGGCAGACTTGCGCAAGGCCCAGGAAGCGCTGGAGCTGATAGCCACCCACGACAGCCTGACCGGCCTGGCGAATCGGCGTTTATTCGAACGTGCCCTGGACATCGAATTCGGGCGAGGCGCTCGCCAGCGCAGCCCCCTGAGCCTGATCATGCTCGACATCGATTTTTTCAAACGCTACAACGACACCTATGGGCATGTTGCGGGGGACCACTGCCTGGCCGAGGTGGCGAAGGTGCTCAAGAGTTGCTGTCATCGCAAGGCCGACCTGGCGGTGCGCTACGGCGGCGAGGAGTTCGCCGTCCTGCTGCCCGACACCAACCTGCACGGTGCCATGGCATTGGCCGAGCAGATCCGCAGCTGTGTCATCGACAAGCACATCAGCCACTCCGCTTCCCCCTCTGGCTACCTGACGGTCAGCCTCGGCTGCTATGCCTTCGTGCCGAGCAGCCTGGACAGTACCGAAGTGTTTATCCAACGGGCGGACGCTGCGCTCTATCAGGCCAAGCACAGCGGTCGCAACTGTGTCGCGGTCCTATCCAGGGAAGGCGCGCTGGATGCGCTGGAGCGTTCCGACCGTTGAGATCCGTTGGAATCATCGGCGGCGGATAACGGTCCATTGGTCAACATGCAGGCTAGGCGTGGGCCCTTTCGTCAAATCTTGTGGCTCATCATCTGGCTGGACGATGGCTGCTAAGGTTATGAAAGCGCAACGGTCCGATGCGGTTCACGCCGTGACCTTTGCACGGCGAAGCCAGCGCCGAAAGGATAGGAACAGGTCAATGGATACCACTGCCGATACCCCCTCTGATGTCTCGCGTCATACGCCGATCACCCGTCGCCTGGTGGCGGCCCTTGGCGTGTTGTTTGTCCTGGGGGTTCTGGTGGCCGTCGCCGCGCTGTTCAACATCGCGCAAAAGCTGGATGCACAGGATGTGGATGAGACCCGCTTCTATATCCAGCGTGCCCTCGATAATCGCATCACAGCCACGAAAAACTACATCACCAGCTACGCCTACTGGACCACTGCCTACGAGCACCTAAGCGGCGAGGTCGATGTGCAGTGGGCCTATGCCGACCAGAACATGGGCAAGACCCTGTTCACCAACGATGAACTAGAAGGTGTGTTTGTCATTGACCGTGAGCGCACCAAATATGCCGTGGTGCGGGGCCAGCAGGTCCAGGCAGACGCGGCGGCGTTCATGAATATGCCGCTGAAGGACCTCGTGGATGAGCTCCAGGCACAACCTGACCTGACCAGGCCGATGATCCGCTACACCTTGTTCGAAGGCTGGCCGGCCGTCGTCACGGCTTCGGTGATTGTGCCCAACGACGAACGTCCCCAGGTCAACGCCAGGGAGACGTCGATCCTGCTGTTCGTCGACCAACTGACGCCGGTGAAACTGCGCAAGGTGGGCATGGGTTACGGCCTGACCGACCTGAACCTGGTGAAAGACACCACATTGGAGCCCGGCCAGCCCGCGGTGCCGTTGGACAGTACCGGCTACAGCTTGATATCGCAGCTGCAGCGGCCGGGCCAGCATTTGCTGTGGTCACTGGCTCCGCCGTTGGGAGGCGCATTGCTGATCCTGGCGTTGCTCACCGCCTATTTTTTCCGGTATGCCATGCGCACGGCTCGACAGGTGGACGCCAGCTACGACAGCCTTGAAAAATCGAAACAAGCGCTCGAGGCCAGCGAAGAACGTTTTCGCGCCGTGGCCGAGGCTGCGTCCGACTGGATATGGGAGATCGACAGCCAGCAACACATCACCTATCTATCGGCTCGCTTTAATGCCGTCACGGGTTTTTCCGACCAGCAGTGGCTGGGCCAGGAGATCGAGCAGTTGCTGTTCTGCGACACCCTGCCCATTGCTTCCTGGCTGGGCAACCTGGTCGAAGAACAGAACGCCAGCAACCTGCGCTGCTCTTACCGCGATCATTCCGGGCAATTGCGATTCTGTCGGGTCTCGGCGCGACCGATCCAGGACAAGGCAACCGTGACGGGCTATCGCGGCACGGCCAGCGACATCACCGATGAGGTGGCCGCCCACGCTCAAGTCCAGCATCTGTCGCTGCATGATGCGCTGACCGGACTGCCGAATCGCAACAAGTTGGCGCGACACCTGGACGACGCGTTGATCGCCAAGGAGCATTCCGCGCCGTTGGCCCTGCTGATGGTGGACCTGGACAACTTCAAGCCGATCAACGATTCCCTGGGCCATGCGGCGGGCGATGCTGTGTTGCTGGAAGTCGCCCAGCGCCTGCGCGACAGCACGCGTGAACAGGACCTGGTGGCGCGCCTGGGAGGGGATGAGTTCGTGATAGTGCTCAGTGGCGCGGAGCACTCCACTGAAATCGACCGATTCTGTACGCGGCTCATCGACAGCCTGCAGCAACCGATCCACTACGAGTCCCATTCCCTGCACATTGGTGCGAGCATCGGCGTTGCCGTGAGCCGACGACAAGGCTACGTACCAGGCGAGTTGATCCGCTGCGCCGACATAGCCCTGTACCAGGCCAAGTCCGAGGGTAAAAAGACCTGGTGCTATTTCGCCTCGCACATGAACGATCAGATCCAGCATCGTCGTCAGTTGGAAAACGACCTGCGCCAAGCGGTGAAGAACAACGAATTCATCCTGCATTTCCAGCCTCGCTACACGGTCGACGGCCAGGAGATCGTCGCGGTGGAATCGCTGGTGCGCTGGCAACATCCAACCCAGGGTCTGTTGAGCCCCGATGCCTTCATTCCGCTGGCCGAGCAAACCGACCTGATCGTCCCGCTGTCGCGCTGGGTACTGCGCGAGGCGTGCGAAACCGCGCTCACCTGGCCGGGATCGCTGATGGTTTCGGTCAACCTGTCACCGGCGCAATTCGAACGCAGCGATGTGGTCGAGGATGTCCGCCAGGTATTGATCGAAACCCACTTCCCGGCGAGTCGCCTGGAGCTGGAGATCACCGAAAACGTCATGCTGAACGACGTGGATGGCGCGCTCCAGGTGATGAATGCGCTCAAGGAATTGGGGGTGCGCTTGAACATGGACGATTTTGGTACCGGTTACTCATCCCTCGGCTACCTGCGCACATACCCGTTCGACGGCATCAAGATCGACAAGCGCTTCATTGCCTCGATGAGCAATAGCAGCAGCGACCGCGCCGTGGTCCAGGCGATTATCAACCTGGGCAAGGCGATGGGCTTGACGGTCACGGCGGAGGGCGTGGAGACCCTGGCACAATTGGGTTCATTGGGCACCGATGAATGCCACGAAGTGCAGGGCTATTTCCTTAGCCGGCCAATCGACAAGCAGGCATTTGCTGCCTTGCTTGAAAGCAGCCAGTCCATGTCAAGAACCGGTTCCTGAGCAATGATTGCAACCCCCGAGGCCTGTCGCCGGTCACAGCTATGTCTTGGCATTCAGGAATTATTCGCCCATGAAGAACCTGCGGATCGCGACGTTCAACATCAACGGCATTCGGGCGCGGTTGCCTAACCTGCTGGAATGGCTGGAGCGGGAAAAACCCGATATTGCCTGCCTGCAAGAGCTCAAGGCTGCGGACAAAGACTTTCCCGCCGCCGAGTTGGAGTCGGTGGGATATGGATCGATCTGGCATGGCCAGGCTTCATGGAACGGTGTGGCGATCCTGGCCCGTGATGCGCAACCCCTGGAGAGTAGACGCGGGCTGCCAGGAGGAGAGGAAGACAGTCACAGTCGTTATCTGGAGGCGGCGGTGCATGGCGTGCTGGTGGGCTGCCTCTATTTGCCCAATGGCAATCCCCAGCCCGGTCCGAAGTTCGACTACAAGCTGGCATGGTTCGAGCGCCTGATCGACTATGCGCAGGCACTCCAGGCGAGTGATCATCCGGTGGTGTTGGCTGGGGACTACAACGTGGTGCCAACCGACATGGATATCTACAACCCACGCTCCTGGCTCAAGGACGCGTTGTTGCAGCCCGAAAGCCGGGAGTGCTACCAACGACTGCTGGACCAGGGGTGGACGGACTCCCTGCGTCACCTCTACCCAGAAGAGCGGATCTATACGTTCTGGGACTATTTTCGCCAGCATTGGCAAAAGAACTCCGGGCTGCGCATCGATCACCTGCTGCTCAACCCCGTGGCCAGTGCATACCTGAGCGACGCGGGCGTGGATGCCTGGGTCAGGAACCAGGAGCATCCCAGTGACCATGCGCCTACCTGGATTCGCTTGTCTTCGCGCAAGCGACGCTGAAGGGGCGAGCGGACCAAGCACTCGTGGGATTTGTCCGTAGGAAGGAAATGCCTTATACCTGCCCAATCGCAGCGCGCTAACCCAAAGCCCTGCCTTGACAGGAAAGGACATCCCCATGAGCCAACCTCGACTGAGCGACACCGGTCGCTATCTACGACGCCTGGGCTTTGACACGGCGCCGCCTCCAACGCTGGAAACGCTGCGTCAGCTTCAAAAGCGCCATACGGCCGAGTTTCCCTTCGAAACCCTCTCGACACTGTTGCGCCAGCCGGTCGCCATCGACCTTGAATCCGTCGAGCGGAAGGTTTTCGAACAGGGCCGTGGCGGTTATTGCTATGAACTCAACCAGTTGTTCCTGGCGCTGTTGCAAACCCTGGGCTTTGATGCCCAGGGCATCACTGGACGCGTTGTGATGAACGCCGCCGAGGGCGCCTGGACAGCCCGCACCCATCGCTTGAGCGTGGTGACGCTCAGTGGCGTGCGCTATATCACCGACGTCGGTTTCGGCGGTATGGTGCCCACCGCGCCGCTTTTGCTGGATAGCCGCGATATCCAGCACACGCCCCATGAGCCGTATCGCATCGACGTCAACCCGGGTGGCTACCTGCTGCGCGCCCAGGTCGGCGATGAATGGCGCCCGATGTATCTTTTCGACCTGCAACGCCAGGAGGAAATCGACTATACCGTGGGCAATTGGTACGTCTGCTCCCATCCCGAATCACCGTTCATGGGAAGGCTGATGGTCGCCCGTACCGGTGAGGGACTCCGTAGGACGCTCAACGGCAACAGCTATGCCGTGCACCGGATCGGGCACGAAAGTGAACGACGCACCATCAACGACGCGGATGAGCTGATCACGTTGCTGGAAAATGAATTCAGCCTCACGGTGCCGCCCCGGGAACTGCTGCGACCCGCAATCGAAGGGCTGTTGGGTGTGATGCCTTGAGCGTTTTGGTTTAGCAATTGCATTCCCTGTCAGCGACGGATGCGCAACAAGTTGTATACAACTCTATGGACATTTGTCCTGGCTTTTGAATACAGTGTGCGCATAACAAAAAACAGGGAACCCCCGAACCATGAAAACGCCCCATGTTTCACTCCCACGGCCCGAGGACGAAAACCTCGGGGTCGGCGCGAATATGGCTTACGGCCTGCAACATGTCCTGACCATGTACGGTGGCATCGTCGCGGTGCCGTTGATCATCGGCCAGGCGGCCGGGTTGTCCCCGGCCGACATCGGTCTGCTGATCGCGGCTTCGTTGTTTGCAGGGGGGCTGGCGACGTTGTTGCAGACCCTGGGCCTGCCGTTTTTTGGTTGCCAACTGCCGCTGGTCCAAGGCGTTTCGTTCTCCGGCGTCGCAACCATGGTTGCAATTGTCGGCACCGGTGGGGAGGGCGGCTTCCAGGCCATCCTCGGCGCGGTGATTGCCGCCTCCTTGATCGGCCTGCTTATCACTCCGGTGTTTTCCCGCATCACGCGTTTTTTCCCACCTCTGGTGACCGGCATCGTCATCACCACCATTGGCCTGACGTTGATGCCGGTGGCGGCACGCTGGGCAATGGGCGGCAACAGCCATGCGCCGGATTTTGGCAGCATGGCCAACATTGGCCTGGCCGCGGTGACCCTGGTGTTGGTACTGGTGCTGAGCAAGATGGGCAGCGCGACGATTTCGCGGTTATCGATCCTGCTGGCGATGGTCATCGGTACGGTCATCGCGGTGTTCCTCGGCATGGCCGATTTTTCGTCAGTGGGTGAGGGGCCAATGTTCGGCTTCCCGACACCTTTTCACTTCGGCATGCCGACCTTTCATATCGCCGCGATTCTGTCGATGTGCATCGTGATCATGGTGACGCTGGTGGAAACCTCGGCCGATATCCTGGCAGTGGGCGAGATTATCGACACCAAGGTCGATTCCCGGCGTCTGGGCAACGGCCTTCGAGCAGATATGTTGTCGAGCATGATCGCGCCGATCTTCGGATCGTTCACCCAGAGCGCCTTTGCCCAGAACGTCGGCCTGGTGGCAGTGACTGGAATCAAGAGTCGTTTCGTGGTGGCGACAGGGGGTGTGTTCCTGGTGGTGCTTGGGCTGTTGCCCTTCATGGGCCGGGTAATCGCCGCCGTGCCGACCTCCGTGCTCGGAGGCGCTGGTATCGTGTTGTTCGGTACCGTTGCCGCCAGCGGAATCCGGACGCTGTCGAAGGTCGATTACCGCAACAACGTCAACCTGATCATTGTCGCCACGTCCATTGGCTTCGGCATGATTCCCATCGCCGCACCGAACTTCTACGATCATTTCCCGAGCTGGTTCGCGACGATCTTTCACTCCGGCATCAGCTCATCGGCCATCATGGCCATCATGTTGAACCTGGCCTTCAACCACTTCACCACCGGCAACTCCGATCAACAATCGGTATTCGCCGCCGGCACCGAGCGGGTGCTGCGTTATCAGGACCTGGCGGCGCTACGGGAAGGTGACTATTTCAGCGACGGCAAGTTGCACGACTGCGACGGTAACGAAATCCCCGTCGTAGCCGCACCTGAGCATCCCACTGGGGATCATGGCCCGGTGCGATTGAAAAGCGGTGAGCACGTCTAGCCTTGGCGAAAAACGCCAGCCCAACAAAAAGCAGCCTGTGATGATAAATCACAGGCTGCTTTTTTGTTTCGCTTTAGAGGGGCCGTTTACCAGCGCCCGTAGTGCCCACGTGGCGGACCGTAGTAATAGCCCCTCGGTGGCCCGTAATACACCGGGGCCGGGCGATAATAGATCGGCTGCTCGATATACACCGGCTGTGGCTGGTAGTAGACCGGTGGAGGTTGCTGCACGTAGACCGGCTGTGGCTGAACGTAGACGGGCTGTTGTACGTAAACCGGCCGGTCTCGGTTGATGAGCGCGGAGCCGACAATGGCAGAGCCGACGATGGCGCCGAACACTGCGGGCCCCTCCCAACCACCGCGACCATGGGCGGATGCCTGGCCGGTGACCGCGAGTGCCCCCACGAGCAGGGCGATGATAGGGAGTTTGCGTTTCATGGCGTTTCCTCGTTCCGACCCCGGCGCCTGTGGCCTGCTACAGACCCGAATAAGGGCGCGGGGATACTTGCTATGACAGCGATTTTCCCAGGATTTGCGGCGCTGTTGGGTAAAGGTTGTGTAAGGTCTGCGACAGATTTTTTTTACGAACACCGAGTCGGTTCGCTGCGCACGGTGTCTGATCATCGATGAACCGGTCGGGACGACACTCCCGTCCATCCGAAAGTGGCTTGAAGGAGACGCACATGCAGATGAACCCCAACAAAGACACCCAGCTATGCATGTCGCTATCGGGGCGCCCGGGCAATTTCGGCCTGCGTTTTCACAATCACCTGTATGAGCAGTTGGGGCTCAACTTCTACTACAAGGCGTTCACCAGCCAGGACCTGGCCGGGGCAGTGGGCGGTATCCGTGCCCTGGGTATCCGCGGGTGCGGTGTGTCGATGCCATTCAAGGAGGCCTGCATTGCCTTGGTCGATGAGCTGGATCCTTCCGCCGCTGCCATCCAGTCGATCAACACCATCGTCAATACCAATGGTCATTTGAAGGCCTACAACACGGACTACATCGCCATCGCGCAACTGTTGCAAAGCCATGCCGTGCCCAAGGAGTCAACATTTGCCTTGCGCGGCAGCGGTGGCATGGCCAAGGCAGTCGCCAGCGCCTTGCGCGACGGCGGCTATACAAACGGCTTGATCGTTGCCCGCAACGAAACCACCGGCCGAGCGCTGGCCGACACGCTGGGTTACGAATGGCAAGCCGAGTTGGGTGACCGACGGCCGCAGATGCTCATCAACGTCACGCCGATCGGCATGACCGGCGGGGCGGAAGCGGACCTGTTGGCATTCGAGCCCGCCGCCATCGCTGCCGCCGACACTGTGTTCGATGTCGTGGCGATTCCTTCGGAAACGCCGTTGATCGTGCATGCCAGAGCGGAAGGCAAACGGGTGATCACCGGCCTTGAGGTCATTGCGATCCAGGCGTTGGAGCAGTTTGTCCTGTACACCGGCGTTCGGCCCAACCTGGAACAATTCGACAAGGCCGTGGCGTTTGCCCGAGCGGTGTAGGCCCTGTCATTCCAATCGTGCCAGCCGTTCTTCCAGCGCTGCGATTCGCGCTTCTAGCTCTTCGATACGCTCCAGCGATACGCCGCCGGCCGCGCTGCGTTCGGTCGGCTGGTGACGCGCGGCGAGGATCGCCTCGATGTCTGCCGGGTCGCCCATGGCATGCATGTAACGGTCTTCCCGTTGGCCGGCCTGGCGCGGCACCAGCAACGCCAGGCCACGAGCGATCAGGCGCTCCAGCTGATGCACCACCTGCTCGGTGTCCTCGAAATCATGCATGCGGCCGCTGCGGGTCAGCAGCTCATTGACGGTCTGCGGGCCGCGCAGGAACAGCAATCCCATCAGGATCACCTGGGCCGGCACCAGTTCCAGCGCCTTGTCGACCCGGTGCTCCCAGCGGTCGGCGCGACTGCCCATCACCAACCGGGTAAAACCACGTCCTTCCAGGGCTCGCAGGCTTTGGCCGACTGGCCCCGGGTTGAGGTTCATCACCGGTTCGCGGCTGGTTTTCTGGTTGCAAGCCAACACCAGCGCGTTGAGGGTGAGGGGGTAAGTCTCGGGATTGGTGGCCTGCTTTTCGATCAGGGCGCCAAGAATGCGGATTTCCGTGCTGTTGAGCCGCGGTTCTTCGGCCGGGCTTTGTTCTTCGATGCTCATCGCGCGTTCCCTATGCTGTGGAAGCCGCCTAGCCTAATCCTTGCGCAATAAAAGACAAGGTGCGCAACAAGCCGTGGCTATAATCGCCCACGTTTGATTCGTTTCCTTCCATTACTCCATGAGATCGCCATGACTATTTCCCTGTACGCTGCCTCCGTCCCGGTTTTCAAGCAAATGCTCAATGCCCTGAGCGATGTTTTGAACAAGGCCGAGGCCCACGCCACCTCCAAGAACATCGATCCGAACGCGCTCTTGCAAGCGCGCCTGTTCCCGGACATGTTCCCGTTGGTACGCCAGGTGCAAATTGCCGTGGACTTCGCCAAGGGCGTGTCCGCGCGCCTGGCGGAGATCGAAGTGCCGAAGTATGACGACAGCGAGACCACCTTCGCTGAGCTGCAGGCATTGATCGCCAAGGTGCTGGCTTTCATCGATGGCATCAATGCCCAGCAGATTGACGGCAAGGAAGGCATCGAAATCGTGACCCGTCCGGGCACGCCGAAGGAAAAACGCTTCACTGGCCAGAATTATCTGCTGACCTACGGCTTGCCGCAGTTCTTCTTCCACGTGACCACCGCATATGCATTGTTGCGTCACAATGGCGTGGAAGTAGGCAAGCGCGATTACATGGGCGCGTTCTAACTCCCGCAGGCATGAAAAAGCCCGGGGCGGTGGAGCCGTCCCGGGCTTTTTTATGGCTGGCTGTCAGGCCACCAAGCGTTTACGCCGCGCCCCGCGCCCGCTCTTCTTCACCCAGGCAAGCCGCCGCCGTGAACAAGACATCGGTGGACGAATTCAACGCCGTTTCAGCCGAATCCTGCAGCACGCCGATGATGAACCCTACGGCGACCACCTGCATGGCGATTTCGCTGGGAATGCCAAACAGGCTGCACGCCAGGGGAATCAACAACAGCGACCCGCCCGCGACCCCGGAAGCACCGCAAGCGCAGACGGCGGCAACGACACTGAGCAGCACGGCGGTGGGGATATCCACCACGATACCCAGGGTATGCACGGCGGCCAGTGTCAGGACCGTGATGGTAATGGCGGCGCCCGCCATGTTGATGGTCGCACCCAGCGGGATCGAAACCGAGTACGTATCCTCATGCAGGCCGAGGCGTCTGCTGAGCTCCAGGTTCACGGGGATGTTCGCCGCGGAGCTGCGGGTGAAGAACGCGGTGATGCCGCTTTCACGCAGGCAGGTAAACACCAGCGGGTAAGGGTTGCGACGCAGTTTCCAGAACACGATGAGTGGGTTGACCACCAGCGCCACGAACAGCATGCAACCGATCAGTACGATCAGCAGATGCAGGTAGCCGAGCAGGGCGCTGAAGCCAGAAGTGGCGAGCGTCGAGGCCACCAGCCCGAAAATCCCCAGCGGGGCGAAGCGGATGACCAGGCGCACGATCACGGTCACGCCGTTGGACAGGTCTTCGAGCACAGTGCGCGTGGTTTGGCCGGCATGGCGAATGGCGATGCCCATGCCGATGGCCCAGGCCAGGATGCCGATGAAGTTGCCGGTCATCAATGCACGGACCGGGTTGTCAACGACGCTCAACGCCAGGCTTTGCAGCACTTCGCTGATGCCACCCGGTGCGGTGACCGCAACGTCCTGGGTGCTCAGCACAAGGCTGGAGGGAAACAGCGTGCTGGCGATGACCGCGACCACCGCGGCCGCGAAAGTACCCAACAGATAAAGGAACAGGATCGGCCGGATATGGGTCTCCTGGCCGTGCTTATGGTTGGCGATAGAGGCCATGACCAGCACGAACACCAGGATCGGTGCCACCGCCTTGAGCGCGGACACAAAAACCTTGCCGATGAATTCAGTGGATTTCGCCAGGTCCGGCGCCAGCCATGCCAGGACAATACCGGCGATCAGGCCAATAATGATCTGCGTGACCAGGCCAGTGCTTTTGAGGCGGTGCAATGGAGAAGGGGAGACAGCTGTCATAACGGTATCTCTGATTTTTTTATGTGTAACGGTCAGCCGAACGGGGCTATAAGCCGGCAGGCCACATGGACGGGACCGAAAGAAGGTAGAGCGTTTGCAGGTCGCGGACTTTATCACAGCCCGACGAAAAATCTGACGGACCCGTGACGATCCGTCACCCCCATGTTTGAGCACGTTTTTCTGACGGGCACATTCTGGTAGGCTTTGTCCTTCTCACTTTTCAATACCGCCAGCGGGCCTATGGCTATCGCTGGTGTCGTCGTTTTCCCCGGAGTCGCGCATGCTGTTACCCATTTTCCTGTTGTCCGCCGCCGGTTTTACGGTGTTGACCACGGAATTCATCATCGTCGGCCTGCTGCCTTCCATTGCCCGCGACCTGCACGTCACCATTCCCCAGGCGGGGCTGTTAGTGACGCTGTTTGCGTTTACTGTCGCGGCGTTCGGGCCGTTCCTCACCGCCTGGTTCGCCCGGGTTGAACGGCGCAAATTGTTTATCAGCGTGCTGGTGATGTTCGCGTTGGCCAACACCCTGGCGGCGCTGGCGCCCAACATCTGGGTCATGGCAGTTGCCCGATTGATCCCGGCCCTAGGCTTGCCTGTGTTCTGGGCATTGGCCAGCGAAACGGCAGTGGACATAGTCGGGCCGCAGTTCGCCGGGAGGGCCATCGCCCGGATCGGCTTCGGTATCGTCTGCGCCACGGTGTTTGGTATCCCGGTGGGTACGCTGATCAGCGATGCATTCGGCTGGCGAAGCGCCTTTGCGATCCTGGCCGTCATTGCGTTCGCCAAGGCGCTGCTGCTGTTCATCTACTTGCCTAGGACAAACCTGCATCAACACCAGGTGAGCTTTCGCTCGCAATTCAAGATCCTGCACAGCCCGTTGATGCAAGGGCATGTGTTGTTGTCGATCCTGGTGTTCAGCGGCATGTTCACCGCCTACACCTACCTCGCGGATATCCTTGAACGCCTGGCCGGCTTCGATGGCACGCTGGTGGGCTGGTGCCTGATGGGTTTTGGCGCGGTAGGCCTGCTCGGCAATTCCCTGGGCGGTCGCGCGGTGGACCGGCATCCCTTGATCGCCTCGATGGTGTTCTGCCTGTTCATGATCGGCGGCATGGTCGCGCTGGTGCCGAGTATCCATTCGACTCTTGGGCTAGCCGCCGCCCTTGGCATATGGGGCGTGACCCAGGCGGCGCTGTTTTTGGTCAGCCATGTCCGGCTGATGAAGGCCGCACCAGAAGCTCCGGCCTTTGCCGCGTCGCTGAATATCGCGGGGGCGAACCTGGGTATAGGCCTGGGCGCGATGGTTGGCGGTCGGGTCATCGATACCCTTGGGCTGGGTAAGGTCGGTTTCGCCGCGGCCGGGTTCATTCTGGTGTCGATCCTGCTGGCGTTATTGCTGATGACGTTCAAGCCCCGCGCCGCCTGTGTGCAGCACTAAGCGCTGAACAGCTCGCGCCGCGCCCCCTCGGCGATCGCGACGATGCCCGGGTGGCTGACCTTGCGCTCCACGGAGATGGCGTAGAAAGACTCGCTCACCGCATCGGTCTGGCCGATCACCTGTACCCCGTATTGCTGTTGGACTTCTTCAGCGATCACGCTGGGACCGATGAAGATCCCGCTGCCGGATTGCCCAAACGCCTGCATCAATGCGCTGTCATCGAATTCACCGACGATGCGCGGTTGGATCTGCTGTTCAGCGAACCAGCGTTGCAGCCGGCTGCGCACGACTGTCTCCGGCCCGGGGATCAGCAGCGGGGCGTCATGCAGGCCGTGGGGGAAGTCCTGCCCATGATGTTCGGCCAACGCCGGGGTGGCGAAAAAGCTGATTCCGCATTCCCCCAGTTTCTGGCTGTAGCCCTTGATATCCAGATGACTTGGCATCGGACTGTCGGAAATCACCAGATCCAGGCGCTGGATCGCCAGGTCAGCCAATAGCCGTTCGAGCTTGTCTTCCCGGCAGGTAATGCGCAGCGGCTCGCTCAATTCCATGGTAGGTGCCAACAGCCGATAAACGATGGATTTGGGCACGACGTCCGCCACCCCGACCCGGAACAGCGTTTGCTGCTCGTTGGGTTGAGCCCGCAGCATCAGCTCCAGTTCGCCGCCCAGTTGGAACATGTGCTCGGCGTAAGGCAGCGTCTGGCGGCCGGCCTCGGTCAGTTCCAACTGGCGTCCGACTCGGCGGAACAGCTTGATGTTGTAGGTCTGTTCAAACAATGAGATTTGCCCGCTGATGGTTTGCGGCGTCAGGTTCAGTTGCTCGCAGGCCCGCACGATGCTGCCGGTTTTCGCCACGACCCAGAAATAATGCAGCTGTCGATAATTGAGCATGATTCTCGCCGCTTCGTAAAAACCGAAGTATAGCCGCTGAAAATACGAATTTTCCTGAAGTATTTCCCTCTCTAGAATTCCGGGCCATCGGTGAGCCATCTTTCGTGCTCCGTCTATTCTCTGAGAGGCAATGTGCATGATGTATAGAACCCTGGGGCTTGCAGCCTTGCTGGCATTTTCCTCGATGGCCCTGGTGGGCTGCGAACAAGCGGAAAAAAGCGCCCAACAATTGGCCGAGCAGTTGAAGGAGCAAGCTGTCGAAACGGCCAAGCAGGCCATCGACGATACGCACAAGGCCGCCGAGCAAGCCCTCAGTGACGCCACCGGCGGGCTGATCAGCCCCAAGAAAGCGCCGGAGAAGGACGCTGAAGAATCCGAACCCGCTACCCATACCCTCTAACCCGTCAAATCGAGTCAGGACTGACCCATGGATTATCTGTTACAGCTCGCCGCCAGCCCCACCGCCTGGATTGCTCTGGCAACCCTCGTCGTCATGGAAATCGTGCTCGGCATCGATAACCTGATCTTCATTTCGATCCTGACCAACAAGTTGCCCGAGCTACACCGTGCCAAGGCGCGGCGGATTGGCATCGGCATGGCGTTGATCCTGCGCCTGGGTCTGCTGAGCACCATCGCCTTCATCGTGCAGTTGACGGAGCCTGTCATCGAGATTCTCGGCCAGGCGTTTTCCTGGAAGGACATGATCCTGATCGCCGGCGGCCTGTTCCTGTTGTGGAAGGCGACCACCGAGATCCATCACAGCATGGACCCGGCGCCCAATGATCCGAAGTCGGCCACTTCCGGCGTGACCCTGGGGTTTGCCGCTGCGATCGGTCAGATCCTGATGCTTGACCTGGTGTTCTCCATTGACAGCATCATCACGGCGGTGGGCATGACCGAGCACTTGCCGATCATGATTATTGCCGTCGTGGTCTCGGTATTGGTGATGCTGCTGGCCGCCGAGCCGCTGGCGAAATTCATCAACGACAACCCCACCGTGGTCATGTTGGCCCTGGGCTTCTTGATCATGATCGGCATGACGCTGATCGCGGAAGGCTTCGGTGCCCACGTGCCCAAGGGCTATATCTACGCGGCCATGGCCTTCTCGGCGGCTATCGAGGTGTTGAACATGATGTCCCGTCGCGCCAAGCAGAAGGTCTTGGTCGACGAAGCCTGATCCAAGGCAGACAAAAGCCGCCCGGGTTAACGCCCGGGCGGCTTTTTTCATGGTGACGCTCTAGGCCCTATACGAAACGTATCCGCACTCGCCCAGACTGCGTTGAACGAGGTTCGGAATGCTCATGTACTTCAGGACACTGCGCTTCCTCGCCCCGTTTCGCGTTGTCTGGCCTTCGCGATCACATTTCTGCAGGCCCTAGTGCGCGGTGGCGTGGCGCCTGGAAGATTTAGTGGTCTGCTGCATTTCTCGTCTTGGTGCGGGATGGTGGCGACGGGCGATTCGCAACACCCCCCACAACATGGCTGCCGCTACGCTCAACCAGCCGAAAACCAGCATCAGAATAGTCGTCATCAGGCTCATCTGTGCCTCCTTCTGCCCAGACCGGGCAATGCACTCTTACAATGGACAGTCTAGTCGCTCAAGTGTTACGGGCAGTCGATATCTTGCATGCGCAAAGAATCGGTTGGTTCTATCACGGTGTCGAAACTGTCGCTTATGGCTATACCCGGGCCGGCACGCGTCTTATCATCGTCGGCCCAAGCCCGGCCTTGATACCGGGGCTGTCTGAATAAGAGAGTCATCATGTTGCCAGTAATTTCATCTTTTCGATCACTGGTATTCGCGACGGCGTGTCTCGCCGCCCTGGCGGGATGCGCGGGAAGTGTGTCGCCGCAAGTAAAGCGACTGCCTGAACGGGTAGAACTCAACAGCGTGCCGTTCTTTCGTGGCGAAATGTTCCAGGGCGCGCCGCAATCCCTGGCGGCCCTATTGACGTTGCAAGGCACAGTGACTACCCCAGGGTTGTTGGAGAAGCCGCTGCACCTGCCCGGCGGCGAGGCCCGTTTACAGCAGAACCTGCAAACCCTGGCACGTGAACATGGGCTGGTGGTGTATCCCCTGGAGGCTGAGCTTGGCGCGTTGCTCGAACAGGTGGCTGCCGGTTATCCGGTGTTGCTGCGCTATACCGACGGCTCGGCGTTCTGGGCTGAGCCGCGCTACGCAATCCTCGTGGGTTATAACCGGCACAAGCGCACCGTACTGCTGCGTTCAGGGATGAATCGCCGCTCCTCGATGAGTTTCGGTGCGTTCGAATCGGCTTTCAAAGGCGCTGGCGGTTGGGCAGTCTTGGTCCAGCAACCGGGGCAGTTGCCGGCCAATGTCGATTCGAAGCGCTGGTTGAAGGCCGCCGATGAGTTGGCCGGAGCAGGGCAGGAACAGGCAGCCGCGCGCGCCACCAAGGCTTTGGGCACCGCCCGCTGAGCGCTGCCCCGTTCGTCACCTGGCGGGCACGACCCGGCGTGCCTCGGGTTCTTACCGTCAAGGCCTGGAGTTTCCAGGCCATGATCCAAGGAGGCAGCAATGGCACAATCGAAAACACCTTCGGGACCGCATTCTTCCGAACATTCGTCCGGTGACGATGACTTGGGATTCGATCCCGACTCTCCGGACCTCGACGATCCCCAAGTCGATCCGATAGGGCCGGCCAAGGCACCCCAGGATGAGGACGACGAGGAACCGCCTTCTTCCCGGCCTTATGATCCGCTGGGTGACTTGAAGCCCTGAATGCAAATAGCCCCGACGAGTCGGGGCTATTCATGTGTGATGTATCGCGCCTTATTTAGACGCTTCCACCACACCGCTCTGGCGACTCTTGAGGTTCTTAGCGGCTTTGTATTGCAAGGCCACAGCCGGGACGCTGGCGCTTTTTCCGGTCTCGACCCAGCTACGGATGCGGCTTGCGTCGGCGAAGTGGGTGTATTTGCCAAACGCATCGAGGATGACCAGTGCCATCGGACGATTGCCCATCTTGGTCACCAATACGAGGCAGTGACCCGCCTGATTGGTGAAGCCGGTCTTGGTCAGTTGAATATCCCAATTGGCCTTGTGCACCAGGTGATCGGTGTTGCGAAAGCCCAAGCTGTAGACCGGTTTGCGGAACGTTACAGTCTTTTCCTTGGTGGTGCTCAGCTCACTCAGCAAGGGGTATTTGCGCGCGGCGATCAGCAGCTTCGTCAGGTCCCGGGCCGTCGACACGTTGTGGATTGACAGGCCGGTGGGTTCGACGTAATGGGTGCTGGTCATGCCCAGGGCCTTGGCTTTGGCGTTCATCGCCGCGATGAACGCCGCATAACCGCCTGGGTAATGATGGGCAAGGCTGGCGGCGGCTCGATTCTCCGACGACATCAATGCGATCAGCAACGTATCCCGGCGGGACAGTTCGCTGTTGAGCTTGACCCTGGAAAACACGCCTTTCATTTCCGGTGTGTTCGCGATGGTCATGGAAATGTATTCATCCAGGTTCTGCTTGGCGTCCAGCACGATCAGGCCGGTCATCAACTTGGTTACCGATGCAATCGGCACCACGACATCCGGACTGCTGGAATACACCACTTTGTCGGTCTGCAAGTCCAACAGGATGGCGCTGCCGGATGCGACTTGCAGTTTGGAAGTGTCCCGTGGAGCAGCGATGGTTTCCTGGGCACTGACGTTGTGCGCGATGAAAGTCCCTGTAAAAACGAAAAACAGACTGATGATCGAAAGACGGATTTTCACGCGAGTAGACTCGATTGAGTTAAGGGTGCCGTTGAGCGGGGCGTGTTGAAAAAGCGCCGCATTTTATGAGTATGGGCGATGACAGCGCCATATGCCGCTGCCACCGGGACGCTTGAATAAATAAAGTTTAATGGACGGGGATTCTGGCGAATCGAATCTGAAAAAAATGTAATTCGAGCGTCACGGGTTGGATCGGATGTTGGCAGCTGAAAACATTGTGGGAGCGAGCTTGCTCGCGATAGGTAGGTTTCAGTCAACGGATATGCTGGCTGGTCCACCGCTATCACGAGCGAGCTCGCTCCCACAGGTTGCGTCGAGGCCTTTATCAGCTATGAAGCGTCTCGGCCGCGTACAGCGTGTTTTCCAACAGGCAGGCACGGGTCATCGGGCCGACGCCACCGGGAACCGGTGTGATCCAACCGGCGCGGGGCAGGGCGGTCTCGTAGGTCACATCGCCTACCAGTTTGCCGTCGTCCTGGCGGTTGATGCCCACGTCGATCACGATGGCGCCTTCCTTGATCCATTCGCCTTTGACCAGGCCAGGCTTGCCGGCGGCAACCACCACCAGATCGGCACGGCCGACGTGGCCGGCCAGGTCCTTGGTGAAGCGGTGGGTCACGGTGACGGTGCAGCCAGCCAACAGTAATTCCATCGCCATTGGGCGACCGACGATGTTGGAGGCGCCCACGACCACGGCATCGAGCCCGTAAAGATCCACCCCGGTGCTTTCCAGCAAGGTCATGATGCCCTTGGGCGTGCAGGGGCGCAGCAATGGAATGCGTTGGGCGAGGCGGCCGACGTTATAAGGGTGGAAACCGTCGACGTCTTTGTCCGGACGGATACGTTCCAAAAGCTTGGAGGCGTCCAGGTGTTCAGGCAGCGGCAACTGGAGCAGAACACCGTCGATGTTCGGATCGTCGTTCAGGCGGTCGATCAGATCGGCCAGCGCTTGCTGAGTGGTTTCGGAAGGCAGGTCGTAGGCCTGGGAAAGGAAGCCGACCTCTTCACAGTCTTTACGCTTGTGCGAGACATAAACCTGAGAGGCAGGATCGCTGCCGACCAGGATCACCGCAAGGCCGGGCGTGCGCAGGCCTTGCTGGCGGCGCTCGGTGACTCGTTGGGCGATCTGCTGGCGCAGGCTGGCGGCGATCGATTTGCCGTCGATAAGTTGTGCAGTCATTGCGCGTGGTTAACCATCGAGAGGGGAAAAAAAGAGAGCGCATTCTCGCATGCCGAGGCGTGAGGGCAAAGGCGCTTGGTCTGTAAATTCCCCTAACCCCTTTAATTAAATGAATTTTTTTTAAAAAAGAGTTGACGACCTATCGGGCCGTCTATAACATTCGTCGCACTTGTCGGGCACAGCCTAGCACTGGTTAAGAAGGTGGAGCGGAGTTGGATGTTTCAACTCGGTAAAACTGAAAGCACTTAGTTTGTAATCGTCCAAGAATACAGATTAAAAAGGCGCCCGTAGCTCAGCTGGATAGAGCATCCGCCTTCTAAGCGGATGGTCGCAGGTTCGAGTCCTGCCGGGTGCGCCATTAGGCAGCTTTGGCACAAGTAAGGCAACAAGGCAATATGGTGGGCGTAGCTCAGTTGGTAGAGCACGGGATTGTGACTCCCGTTGTCGTGGGTTCGATCCCCATCGTCCACCCCATATTCTAGAAAGGCGCCAGATTTAACAGTCTGGCGCCTTTGCTTTAAAAGCTTGATACGCGGATGTGGTGGAATTGGTAGACACACTGGATTTAGGTTCCAGCGCCGCAAGGTGTGAGAGTTCGAGTCTCTCCGTCCGCACCATACAAGTCGCTATTTAATTAGCAGAGAACGGCGCAGAACCTGAAAAGGGCTGCGCCGTTTTTGTTTTATTCGCGGACTCATGTCCGGTTTTTTTCATGCGGGCACAGGGCGATTCGTCGCGATTGTGTTTCGTGATGATGCTTGGCATGTCCGTCGGTCTTTTCGTGGAGGCCTTACGCCAAGTGCTCGAGGGCGGCGCTTCTATATATAGAAGCGCCGTGCAGAGCCCTGGCGAGGATCGACTTTATTTGCAAACCGGGCGGGGCATGACTGATTGCTCCGCTTCTAAACCCGGCGCCTGTTTCCCGCGCGTTTTCAGTAGGGTGACTTCTTGAGTTTGACCTACTAGAATGCATGCCCTTGATTCTGGGGTCGGAAACGCCCGGCCAACGTCTGTGCAACGAGGAATATCCATGCAAGTTTCTGTTGAAAATACTTCTGCTCTTGAGCGCCGCATGAGCATCACCGTGCCAGCTGAGCGTATCGAGACTCAGGTCAACAAGCGTCTGCAGCAGACTGCCCAAAAGGCCAAAATCCCAGGTTTCCGCCCAGGCAAAGTGCCAATGAGCGTGATCCGTCAGCGTTACGAAGCTGATGCGCGCCAGGAAGCCGTGGGCGACGTGATCCAGTCTTCTTTCTACGAAGCAGTGGTCGAGCAGAAGCTGAACCCGGCTGGCGCTCCTTCCGTCGAGCCTAAAGTGCTGGAAAAAGGCAAGGACCTCGAGTTCGTCGCCACGTTCGAAGTGTTCCCTGAGTTCACCGTTGCCGGTTTCGAATCCATTGCCGTTGAGCGCCTGAGCGCCGACGTTTCGGACGCCGACCTGGACAAGATGCTGGATATCCTGCGCAAGCAGAACACCCGCTTCGAAGCGACCGACCGTGCCGCCCAGAACGAAGACCAGCTGAACATCGATTTCGTCGGCAAGGTCGACGGCGAAGTATTCGCTGGCGGTTCCGCCAAGGCTACCCAGCTGGTGCTGGGCTCGGGTCGCATGATCCCAGGCTTCGAAGACGGCCTGGTTGGCGCCAAGGCCGGTGAAGAGCGCGTCCTGAACGTGACCTTCCCCGAGGACTACCAGAACCTGGACCTGGCTGGCAAAGCCGCCGAGTTCACCGTGACCGTCAACAGTGTTTCCGAGCCGAAGCTGCCTGAGCTGAACGAAGAATTCTTCGCTCAGTTCGGCATCAAGGAAACCGGCCTGGAAGGTTTCCGCGCCGAAGTTCGCAAGAACATGGAGCGTGAGCTGCGCCAGGCCATCAAGTCCAAGGTCAAGAACCAGGTCATGGACGGTCTGCTGGCTTCCAACCCGATCGAAGTGCCAAAGGCCCTGCTGGACAACGAAGTGAACCGTCTGCGCGTACAGGCCGTTCAACAGTTCGGCGGCAACATCAAGCCAGACCAACTGCCGGCCGAGCTGTTCGAAGAGCAGGCCAAGCGCCGCGTGGTACTGGGCCTGATCGTCGCCGAAGTGGTCAAGCAATTCGAACTCAAGCCTGACGAAGCCCGCGTGCGCGAGCTGATCCAGGAAATGGCCTCGGCCTACCAAGAGCCTGAGCAAGTGGTGTCCTGGTACTACAAGAACGAGCAGCAGCTGAACGAAGTCCGTTCGGTTGTGCTGGAAGAACAAGTTGTGGATACTGTTCTGCAGAAAGCTAGCGTGACCGACAAAGCGGTCTCTTACGAAGAAGCGGTCAAGCCGGTGGAAGCTCCACAAGCCGATTGATGGTTCTGCGGTAAGAAATACACACCATAAGCCAGCCTTCGCGCTGGCTTATGCGTATTCAAGACATAACTATTTGGGAGTGACTGCGAGACATGTCCCGCAATTCTTTTTATCAGCAGAGCTCTGACATCCAGGCCGCAGGCGGCCTGGTCCCTATGGTTATCGAGCAGTCCGCCCGTGGCGAACGTGCCTATGACATCTATTCGCGCCTGCTCAAGGAGCGCGTCATCTTCCTGATCGGCCCCGTCGAAGACTACATGGCCAACCTGGTTGCGGCGCAGTTGCTGTTCCTTGAGGCGGAAAACCCGGACAAGGATATCCATCTGTACATCAACTCTCCCGGCGGTTCGGTGACTGCGGGCATGTCGATCTACGACACCATGCAGTTCATCAAGCCTGACGTGTCCACCATCTGCATCGGCCAAGCCTGCAGCATGGGTGCGTTCCTGCTCGCCGGCGGCGCAGCGGGCAAGCGCCATTGCCTGCCTAACTCGCGCATGATGATCCACCAGCCATTGGGCGGCTTCCAGGGCCAGGCGTCGGACATCGATATCCATGCCAAGGAAATTCTGCATATTCGCTCGCGCCTGAATTCGTTGCTGGCCCATCACACCGGCCAAAGCCTCGAAACCATTGAGCGTGACACCGAGCGTGACAACTTCATGAGCGCTGAGCGTGCGGCCGAATACGGTCTGATCGACTCTGTGATCAACAAGCGTCAAATGCCTGCCTAAGCCGCTCAAAATGCAGGTGGTTGGGATGACCGGCCGCCTGCGGGCTTGAAAAAGCCCGCAATTGCCTTCATCTTGTGTTGCAAGCCTATCGGATTTGGATCGATCGAATGACTGACACCCGCAACGGCGAGGACAACGGCAAACTGCTTTATTGCTCCTTCTGTGGCAAAAGCCAGCATGAAGTACGCAAATTGATTGCCGGTCCCTCGGTCTTCATTTGCGACGAGTGCGTCGACCTGTGCAATGACATCATCCGCGAGGAGGTGCAGGAAGCCCAGGCCGAAAGCAGCGCGCATAAGTTGCCTTCGCCTAAAGAAATCAGCGGCATCCTTGACCAGTATGTTATCGGTCAGGAGCGCGCGAAAAAGGTACTGGCCGTAGCGGTGTACAACCACTACAAGCGCCTGAACCAGCGTGACAAAAAGAATGACGAGGTCGAACTCGGCAAGAGCAACATCCTGCTGATCGGCCCTACGGGCTCGGGTAAGACCCTGCTTGCAGAAACTCTGGCCCGCTTGCTGAACGTTCCGTTCACCATCGCCGACGCAACCACCCTCACCGAGGCGGGTTATGTGGGTGAGGACGTCGAGAACATCATTCAGAAGTTGTTGCAGAAGTGCGACTACGACGTGGAAAAGGCCCAGATGGGCATTGTCTACATCGATGAAATCGACAAGATTTCCCGCAAGTCAGATAACCCGTCCATTACCCGGGATGTTTCCGGCGAGGGCGTGCAACAGGCCTTGCTCAAGTTGATCGAAGGCACGGTCGCTTCCGTACCGCCCCAGGGTGGTCGCAAGCATCCGCAGCAGGAGTTCCTGCAGGTCGACACCCGTAACATCCTGTTCATCTGCGGTGGTGCGTTCTCTGGCCTCGAAAAGGTCATCCAGAACCGTTCGACCCGTGGTGGCATCGGTTTCAACGCCGAAGTCCGCAGCAAGGAAGAGGGCAAGAAGGTCGGTGAATCCCTGCGTGAAGTCGAGCCTGACGATCTGGTCAAGTTCGGCCTGATCCCTGAATTCGTCGGTCGTCTGCCTGTCCTGGCGACCCTGGACGAGTTGGATGAAGCAGCATTGATGCAGATTCTGACCGAGCCGAAAAACGCCCTGACCAAGCAATACGCCAAGCTGTTCGAAATGGAAGGCGTAGACCTTGAGTTCCGTTCGGACGCGCTGAAGTCGGTTGCCAAACGAGCCCTGGAACGCAAGACCGGTGCCCGTGGGTTGCGCTCGATTCTTGAAGGTGTGCTGCTCGATACGATGTATGAAATCCCCTCGCAATCCGAGGTGAGCAAAGTCGTGATCGACGAAAGTGTCATCGAAGGCAAGTCCAAGCCACTGTATATCTACGAAAACAGTGAGCCGACTGCCAAGGCTGCGCCGGACGCGTGAGTGTCCCGCAGTTGAAATAAAAGAAGGGGCCTTCGGGCCCCTTTGCTATTAGCGCGCTTTAGACGTGTTAGCGCTTGTTTTTTTTGAAGGCTGCCCCCATCTTGGTTTCAAGCTTACTTCCATCTGTTTACGGCCTTATGGCCGCCGTAGAGGCGAAATCATGAAGACAACCATCGAATTGCCTCTCCTGCCATTGCGCGATGTCGTGGTATATCCGCACATGGTTATCCCGCTGTTCGTGGGGCGCGAGAAGTCCATCGAAGCCCTCGAGGCCGCGATGACGGGTGATAAGCAGATTCTTCTGATCGCTCAGAGAAATCCTGCCGACGATGATCCCGGCGAAGACGCACTTTATCGCGTAGGTACGATTGCAACGGTCCTGCAGTTGCTCAAGCTTCCCGATGGCACGGTAAAAGTGCTGGTTGAAGGCGAGCAGCGAGGGGCGGTCGAGCGTTTCAGCGAGGTGGATGGTCACTGCCGTGCCGAAGTCTCGCTCATCGATGAAGTCGATGCACCAGAGCGTGAGTCCGAAGTGTTTGTCCGCAGCCTGCTGTCGCAGTTCGAACAGTACGTTCAGCTGGGCAAGAAGGTGCCTGCCGAGGTGCTGTCGTCGCTTAACAGCATCGACGAGCCAGGACGCCTGGTCGACACGATGGCGGCTCACATGGCCCTCAAGATCGAGCAGAAGCAGGAAATCCTCGAGATCATCGATCTCTCAGCCCGTGTCGAGCATGTATTGGCATTGCTCGATGGCGAGATCGACCTGCTGCAGGTTGAGAAGCGCATTCGTGGTCGCGTCAAGAAACAGATGGAGCGCAGCCAGCGCGAGTACTACCTGAACGAGCAGATGAAGGCCATTCAGAAAGAGCTCGGCGATGGTGACGAAGGTCACAACGAAATCGAAGAGCTGAAGAAGCGCATCGATGCCGCCGGCCTGCCGAAGGATGCCCTTGCCAAGGCCCAGGCCGAACTGAACAAGCTCAAGCAGATGTCGCCGATGTCGGCGGAAGCCACCGTGGTGCGCTCCTACATTGATTGGCTGGTCCAGGTGCCATGGAAAGCCCAGAGCAAGGTACGTCTGGACCTGGCGCGTGCCGAGGATATCCTCGATGCCGACCACTACGGTCTGGAAGAGGTCAAGGAACGCATCCTCGAATACCTCGCTGTGCAAAAGCGTGTGAAGAAAATTCGTGGTCCGGTGTTGTGCCTGGTCGGTCCTCCAGGGGTGGGTAAAACCTCTCTGGCAGAGTCGATTGCCCACGCCACTAACCGTAAGTTCGTACGCATGGCCCTTGGCGGCGTGCGCGACGAGGCGGAAATCCGTGGTCATCGCCGTACCTACATCGGTTCGATGCCAGGAAGATTGATTCAAAAAATGACAAAGGTCGGCGTGCGCAACCCACTGTTCCTCTTGGACGAAATCGACAAGATGGGCAGCGACATGCGCGGCGATCCAGCTTCTGCGTTGCTGGAGGTCCTCGATCCCGAGCAGAATCACAACTTCAACGATCACTACCTTGAAGTCGACTACGACTTGTCGGATGTGATGTTCCTCTGCACCTCCAACTCCATGAACATCCCGCCAGCGTTGCTGGACCGGATGGAGGTGATCCGTCTGCCGGGCTACACCGAGGACGAGAAGATCAACATCGCCGTCAAATACCTTTCGCCCAAGCAGATCCAGGCCAACGGCCTGAAGAAGGGCGAGCTGGAATTCGACGAGGAAGCAATCCGCGACATCATCCGCTACTACACTCGCGAAGCGGGTGTGCGGGGCCTTGAGCGGCAGATTGCCAAGGTTTGCCGCAAGGCCGTGAAGGAACACGCCCTGGAAAAACGCTTCGCGGTCAAGGTCACTTCGGACCTGCTGGAGCACTTCCTGGGCGTGCGTAAATTCCGCTACGGCCTTGCCGAACAGCAGGACCAGATTGGCCAGGTGACCGGCCTTGCGTGGACGCAGGTGGGTGGCGAATTGCTGACGATCGAAGCCGCCGTGGTGCCCGGAAAAGGCCAGTTGATCAAGACCGGTTCCCTGGGCGATGTGATGGTGGAATCGATCACGGCTGCGCTGACGGTTGTCCGCAGCCGTGCGCGGAGCCTGGGTATCCCGCTGGATTTCCATGAGAAACGCGACACCCACATCCACATGCCGGAGGGGGCAACGCCCAAGGACGGACCGAGTGCCGGCGTGGGTATGTGCACCGCCTTGGTTTCCGCGCTGACCGGCATTCCGGTGCGTGCCGATGTTGCGATGACGGGTGAAATCACCCTGCGCGGTCAGGTCCTGGCAATTGGCGGCTTGAAGGAAAAACTGCTGGCGGCTCACCGGGGTGGGATCAAGATTGTGATCATTCCCGAAGAGAACGTGCGCGATCTGAAGGAAATTCCTGACAACATTAAGCAGGATCTTCAGATCAAACCGGTTAAATGGATTGACGAAGTCCTGCAAATTGCGCTGCAATACGCGCCGGAGCCCTTGCCGGATGTGGCTCCGGAGATTGTCGCGAAGGAAGAAAAGCGAGAGTCTGACTCTAAGGAAAGAATTAGCACGCATTAATACGCATTTGCCTGGGGGGCTTCCTTGACAGTTTTTTAGAGCCCTTGTTATAAAGCGGCTCTTAAGTGTCTGCAGGCCATTCAGCACTCGTTTTTGCTTTCACCAAAAAAACTTAGAATCATCTCAAATAGATATAAGGGGACTTAGAGTGAACAAGTCGGAACTGATTGATGCTATCGCTGCATCCGCTGATATCCCGAAAGCTGCTGCTGGCCGTGCGCTGGACGCTGTAATCGAATCCGTCACTGGCGCTCTCAAGGCCGGCGACTCCGTTGTTCTGGTTGGTTTCGGTACCTTCTCCGTGACTGATCGTCCAGCTCGCACCGGTCGCAACCCGCAGACCGGCAAGACCCTGGAGATCCCGGCTGCCAAAAAGCCTGGCTTCAAGGCTGGTAAAGCGCTGAAAGAAGCCGTTAACTAAGGTTTCACTGAGTTTATCCGGGTCGGGGTCATGCCTGGCTTGGCAGCGGAGCGGTAATGCGTCCGGTAACATCCGGGCTGTCACGCCGAGGCTCGCGGGTTCGAGCCCGGTCCGCTCCGCCAGTTACGAGAAGGCGCATCCTCGGATGCGCCTTTCTTCTATCCGGATTCTACCCACGCTCCACGGTTGCCTAAATTTGAAGTTCAACCGTTTCTGGGGGACGCATGCTGCAGAATATCAGGGACAATTCACAAGGCTGGATTGCCAAGACCATCATCGGGATCATCGTCGCATTGATGGCGTTGACCGGTTTCGAAGCCATTTTTCAGGCCACCTCGAACACTAATGAAGCGGCCAAGGTCAACGGCGAGGAGATCAGCCAGAACGAGCTGAGCCAAGCGGTCGACATGCAACGCCGTCAGCTGATGCAACAGTTGGGCAAGGATTTCGATGCTTCCTTGCTGGACGAAAAGATGTTGCGCGACTCGGCTCTCAAGGGCCTGATCGATCGCAAGTTGTTGCTACAAGGCGCCCATGATGCGGATTTCGCTTTTTCCGAAGCCGCGCTGGATCAAGTGATCCTGCAAACGCCTGAGTTCCAGGTCGATGGCAAGTTCAGCCCTGAGCGCTTCGACCAGGTCATACGCCAGTTGGGTTACGGTCGCCTGCAGTTCCGCCAGATGCTGGTGCAGGAAATGCTGATCGGCCAGCTGCGCGCAGGCCTGGCTGGCAGCGGATTTGTCACCGATGCCCAGGTGCTGGCGTTTGCCCGTCTGGAAAAGCAGACCCGTGACTTCGCTACCCTTACCATCAAGGCAGATCCATCGACCGTGAAGCTGACCGATGACGAGGTCAAGGCCTACTATGATCAGCACGCCAAGGAATTCATGACACCCGACCAGGTGGTCATTGACTACGTTGAGCTGAAGAAAGCCTCTTTCTTCGACCAGGTCAGCGTCAAGGATGAGGACCTGCAAGCGGCGTATCAGAAAGAAATCGCCAACTTGTCCGAACAGCGTCGCGCGGCGCACATCCTTATTGAAATCAACGATAAGGTCACCGAAGCCCAGGCCAAGGCGAAGATCGAGGAAGTCCAGGCGCGCCTGGCCAAAGGCGAGTCGTTTGAAGCCTTGGCGAAGGAATATTCCCAGGATCCAGGCTCGGCGAACAATGGCGGCGATCTGGGCTTTGCGGGGCCAGGGGTCTACGATCCGGAGTTCGAAAAGGTGCTGTACGCCCTGAACAAGGACCAGGTTTCGGCACCGGTGCGAACCGACTTTGGCCTGCATCTGATCAAGCTGCTGGGTGTTGAAGCCCCTGAGGTGCCGACCTTTGCGAGCCTGAAGGACAAGCTGACTCGCGAACTGAAGGCTCAGCAGGTCGAGCAGCGTTTCGTCGAGGCGACCAAGCAATTGGAAGACGCTTCGTTCGAAGCCTCGGACTTGGCGCAGCCTGCCCAGGACCTCAAGCTGACCGTGCACACCTCGGCACCGTTTGGTCGCGAAGGCGGTGAAGGAATTGCGGCCAACCGCGCCGTGATCACTGCTGCGTTCAGCCCGGAAGTGCTGGAAGAGGGTGCCAACAGCACGGCCATCGAGCTGGACCCGGAAACGGTCGTGGTGCTGCGTGCCAAGGAACACCGCAAGCCTGCGCAAATGCCGCTGGAAAGCGTGGCCGGTCCGATACGCGCTCAATTGTCCAAGGAACATGCCAGCGCAGGTGCCAAGACCCAGGCCGATGAGCTGATCGCCAGCCTGCGCGATGGCAAGGTTGCCCTGGACAAGCCGGTCAATGGCCAGGCGTGGAAAGCTGTAGAAGCGGCGACTCGCAGCCAGGAAGGCATCGATCCTGCCGTGCTGCAGGCGCTGTTCCGCATGTCCAAGCCGCAGACGAAGGACAAGCCGACGTTCGCCAGCGTGACCCTGCCTGACGGCAGCGTGACGGTCTTGCGCCTGAACGGCGTCAACGAAGGTGCGGCACCGATCGAGGAAGAAAAGGCCGAGTACCGTCGCTACCTGGCGTCCCGTGTCGGCCAGCAGGATTTTGCGGCTTACCGCAAACAGTTGGAAAGCGAGGCGGACATCAAGCGCTTCTGAGTGCATTGATGCGTTAGCCATGGACCCCGGCCGAAAAGCCGGGGTCTTTTTGTATCTGTGTATTGCTGTTGACGGGGATGTTCGTCGATTCGTCGAACTTGGTCTTTTTCCTGTCCGCAAGCCCCCGTAGACTTGTACCCCCTTTGAGACACGATTACCCAAGCTGCCTGGTCGCGTTCTGTTGCACAATACGCGCCGGATTGTTTTACCCAGGATGCTCAATGTTCAAATCATTTCACATGCGCACCGTTGGGCTGGCATTGCTGCTGGCTGTCGCGGCCGGCTGCTCCTCCAAGAAGGCCGCCATCTACGAGCACGAGAACTTTGATGATTCGGGTACGTTCTCGCGTACCTATCCGGTGACTGATGTGGCGACCTGCGAAGCAGGGCGCCGGGCGTTGCTCAGCCAGGGCTACATCATCACCAGCAGCGATCCGAAGCTGATCAGCGGCCACAAGAGTTTCCAGCAGACTGGCGATACCCACATGGAGATCAGCTTCAACCTGGTCTGCGCCGAGGATGGCGGTCCCGGCCATCGCGCCACCATGTTCGCCAACGCCTTGCAGGACCGCTACGCCCTGAAGAAAATCAACAACTCCGCCAGCCTGGGCGTGGGCGTGTTGGGATCGGTCTCGATGCCGATCGGTTCTTCGGATGATTCGATGGTCAAGGTCGCCAGTGAAACCGTATCGGCGGCCAAGTTCTATGAGCGCTTCTTCGCGCTGGTGGAGGTGTTCCTGCCACCGGAAGCCAAGAAAGCCGTGGAGAATGCTGATAAGCCAAAAGCGGAGCTTGGCGTTCCGGAACCCAAGGCCGAACCGGCAGCCTTGGCTCCCGCGTCGGCTCCCGCATCCGCCCCTGGGGCCTTGCAAGCGCCTGCAGCGGAACCAGCGCCGGCCCCGGCACCCATCATGCCGGTCGAGTCGGCCCCCGCCGCATCGGAGCCGGTCGCGCCGCCAGTCGAGCCCGCGCCGATCGCACCCAGCGAGCCGGAGTCCTACGCGCCTTCTTCGTCGGACACCATCACACCGCCGCCGGCCAGCTCCTTGCCTGCACCGACCGAGCCAATCCAACCCCTGCCGGCCTCCTGAGCAGCTGTAGCAAGGGCTGTCATTCCTTGCTACATGTCTTGGCTTTAAATCCCCAATGCTGTGCTACGTTTAATTCATGAGGCTGTGGCTTCATGTTTTATTCACAAAGCAGCTTTATGCTGATTCCAAGCCATCAGGCTTCGGTTCAACGATTGGGAAGGACGCGCAATGGATGATTATCAGGAAGAGCTGCTGGAATATCAGGCCTATGAGCTGGACCCGCTGGAACCAGCCGAGGATGCGACTGAGCTTTAGGGGCATGTCTGCTGGCAGCTAGAGGCCAGTTAGAGGCGACGAGACACGACGGAGCCTGGGCGCTGGGTATCGGGTTCATGTCCCCTTGCGGCTGCGACGAAAGTCTCCGGGCGTTTGGTTGTTCCAGCGCTTGAAGGCACGTTGAAAGGCTTCCGCCGAGGCGAACCCCAGCAAGTAGGCGATCTCGCCGAACGCCAACTCCGTGTCGCGAATGTACGTCATGGCCAGGTCTCGACGGGTCTCGTTGAGGATCGCCCTGAACTGCGTGCCTTCCTCCGCCAGTTTGCGGCGCAACGTCCAGGTCGGCAGTTTCAGGCGCATCGCCACTTCTTCAAGATCCGGCTCCCGCCCACCACTGAGCAGCGGACCCAGCAGTTGGATGATACGTTCACGCAAGGTTCGCGTGCGTGTCAGTTGCTCCAGTTCCCGTTCGCATAATTGGACCAGGTGCCGCCAGGTACTGGGACAGTGTTGAGGATTGCGCTGTGCGAGGCTATCCAGGCCCAATCGCAGCTGGTTCTGCTCGGCGCCGAACTGCACCGGGCAGTCGCCAAGTATCTGATAGGCCTGCCCATACTCCGGCTCCTCGAATTCGATGTCGATGCGTTCGGCTTGCAGCCCGATTTCGCTCACACTGGACAACTGCTTGAGCCAGCCGGCAATGATCGAATCCACGACGAAGCGGTTATAGGCGTTATAGGGGCTGATGGAATAGAACCGCAGCCAGGCGCCTCGGGCGTCCTCGTGGAAGCTTGATTGTCCGCGATAATTGGAACCGTACAGCGGCTCGAAGCGGATCATGCAGCGGGCAGCTTCCCGTACGGTGGGCGCCTGGGCGGCAGTCACGCCGGCGAGCCCGGCCTGGCTCAAGCGGCTGAGCTGACCCATGCGCAAGCCCAGTGCCGGATCCTCTGTCAATTGGATCGCGGCGTGGCCCAGGCGCATGTAGCGCGGAATCGACAGCCGCGCCCTGGGTTCGGCCAGGCGTGCAGGATCAAGGCCGTATTGTTCGAGCAACGGCAGCGGATCCCTCCCGTGGCTGGCAATCGCGTCGGCAAGGCTATGGACGAAACCCACGGACAAGTCGCCCAGGCGCATCGGCTGTGGCTTCATGCTCACAACCAGAGGTTCAACAGGCGAGCGCCACGGGCTTCGCCATCGGGGAACTGCTGGCCGCCATGGCTGATGAAACTCTGGCCGGCACTGCCGTTGTCCCAGAACTGGCCGCGCAGAAACACGCTGACGCCCCCCCGGGCCTGGCTGACCGGCAACTGGCTGGTCAATGTCAGGCGACGCCATGCCTGGCCTTCGGTTATCTCGCCGGGCTTGAGGCTCACTTCGCTTGGCGTGGACAGGCCTTTGTAGCCTGCCCAGGGTTTATTCCACGAATCGCGGCCAACCACAAAGGCGGGTACGGCAATCAATTGCACGTCCTGCTCGTCGAGTTGCCGATAATGGAGCGGATACCAACTGTCACTGCCGATCAGTACGCCGAGGCGACCGGCCGGCGTGTCGATGACCGGGGTAGCCTGGCTTTCTTCTGCCCCGAGCACGTCTTGTTGGTCGAATATCGGATGACGTTGACGCAGGGGTTGGCCGATCGGACGACCATCGGGGCCGAAAACCAGGCTGGTGTTGTACAGCGCGCCGCCACTGATCTTCAGCTCGCCTTCGCTGACATTGGGTTCGGGCAGCACGATGGAGCCGGCCACCAGGGTCACGCCGAATTCCTTGGCCAGGCCCCCAAACAACGTCTGGTAATCCCGGGCCATGGTGTCCGCTTTCATCCGCAGGTAGGCATCGTCCAGGCGGCTGCTGCCCTTGGCGCTTGCCAGGGCGCGAATAAAAGCCAGCGGATTGCTGGCGGCGAGCCAATGCATGGCTTGCTTCAATGTACTGGCTTGATACACCTCGTCCTTTTCGCCGCTGACCATCAGCCAAGTGCCGATGTGCTCGGGCAGGACCACGATGGTTTTGTCGTTGAGAAACCCTTGGTCGCGCGCCGCTTGCAGATAGGCGGCCAGCTTGCGACGCAGGCGCTGGGGGCTCTGGTAGTCGGTGGGGAAAAGCTCGGGCTGGATGCCGAGCAAGTTGCCGCGATCAGAGGGCGTGCCCTGGTCGACCGCCAGGTTGATGCGCAGGTCTGAAAGGTAATGGCCGACTGGACGGTCCGCTGTCCACAGTGCGTAAGTGATAACGGCGGCCATCAAGGCCAGTGAGAACAGCAGGTACAGAAATTTGCGCATGGGGACAGTCAATGGTCGCTTACAGGTTCGTGATTTTCACCAGGACACCTGGCAGGGTACGGTAAAACAAAGGATTAGCGAAAGGGCGCACAGCGGTGTGAGGAGGATGTGGGAAGTCTAGGCGAACCGATTGTCCTGTGCATTTGGATCATCAACTTGTCAGTTTCGGTCATTGAGCGTCCCCATCCCGACTCTTAGGCTGTTATCCATGACTGACGGAGGCCATAGAGCTTCCGCATTTTCCGTGATCGCCCGTAGTGGAGTAACCGATGACCGCCCCTCATTACCCGCATTTGCTGGCCCCGCTGGACCTTGGCTTTACCACGCTGCGCAACCGTACCCTGATGGGGTCGATGCACACCGGTCTTGAAGAAAAGCCCGGTGGCTTCGAGCGCATGGCGGCCTATTTTGCCGAGCGCGCCCGTGGCGGCGTGGGCCTGATGGTCACCGGGGGAATCGGTCCTAACGATGAGGGTGGCGTTTACTCCGGTGCGGCCAAGCTGACCACCGAGGAGGAAGCCCTCAAGCACCAGATCGTCACCCGGGCGGTGCATGAAGCCGGTGGCAAGATCTGCATGCAGATCCTCCATGCCGGACGCTATGCCTATAGCCCCAAGCAGGTGGCACCGAGCGCGATCCAAGCGCCAATCAACCCATTCAAGCCCAAGGAACTGGACGAAGAGGGCATCGAGAAACAGATCAGCGATTTTGTGACTTGTTCGTTGCTGGCCCAGAAGGCCGAGTACGACGGTGTCGAGATCATGGGCTCGGAAGGCTATTTCATTAACCAGTTCCTGGCGGCCCACACCAACCACCGTACCGACCGTTGGGGGGGCAGTTACGAAAACCGCATGCGCCTCCCGGTGGACATCGTGCGTCGGGTGCGCGAGGCGGTCGGCCCGAATTTCATCATCATCTTCCGTCTGTCGATGCTCGACCTGGTGGAAGGGGGCAGCACCTGGGAAGAGATCGTCCAACTGGCCAAGGCCATCGAGCAGGCCGGTGCAACGATCATCAACACGGGTATCGGTTGGCATGAAGCGCGTATTCCCACCATCGCCACCAAGGTTCCAAGGGCAGCGTTCAGTAAAGTCACCGCCAAGCTGCGCGGTTCGGTGAGCATTCCGTTGATCACCACCAACCGCATCAATACGCCTGAGGTCGCTGAGCAGATCCTGGCCGAGGGCGACGCCGACATGGTGTCCATGGCTCGGCCTTTCCTCGCTGACCCGGAGTTCGTCAACAAGGCAGCCGCTGGCCGGGCGGATGAAATCAATACCTGTATCGGCTGCAACCAGGCCTGCCTGGACCATACGTTCGGTGGCAAGCTCACCAGTTGCCTGGTGAATCCGCGAGCGTGCCATGAGACCGAGCTCAACTACCTGCCAGTGACCCAGGTGAAAAAAATCGCCGTGGTGGGCGCCGGTCCTGCCGGGTTGTCCGCCGCCACCGTGGCGGCCGAGCGCGGCCATCAGGTGACGCTGTTCGATTCGGCCAGTGAAATCGGCGGGCAGTTCAACATCGCCAAGCGTGTGCCCGGCAAGGAAGAGTTTTTCGAAACATTGCGTTATTTCAAGCGCAAGTTGCAGACGAGCCACGTCGAGCTGTGCCTCGATACCCGGGTGGACGTCGCGCAGTTGGTGGCCGGCGGTTTCGATGAAATTATCCTGGCGACCGGCATCGCACCGCGAGTGCCAGCCATCCCGGGCGTGGATCATCCCAAGGTGCTGAGTTACCTGGACGTGATCCTCGAGCGTAAGCCGGTAGGGCGTAGCGTCGCGGTGATCGGTGCAGGTGGGATCGGCTTTGACGTGTCGGAATTCCTCGTACACCAGGGGGTTGCCACCAGCCAGGACCGCGAAGCGTTCTGGAAGGAGTGGGGGATCGATACCCACCTCGAGGCGCGCGGCGGCGTGGCCGGGGTCAAGGCGCAACCTCATGCGCCGGCGCGGCAGGTGTTCCTGTTGCAGCGTAAGAAGTCCAAGGTCGGCGACGGTCTGGGCAAGACCACCGGCTGGATTCATCGCACAGGTCTGAAAAACAAGCAGGTGCAGATGCTCAACAGCGTCGAGTACCTGAAGATTGACGATCAGGGCCTGCACATTCGCATCGGCGAAACGGGCGAGCCGCAAGTGTTGGCGGTGGACAACGTGGTTATCTGCGCCGGCCAGGATCCGCTGCGCGAGTTGCAGGAGGGCTTGGAAGCGGCCGGCCAGACCGTCCACCTTATCGGCGGCGCCGACGTGGCGGCGGAGTTGGATGCCAAGCGCGCGATCAACCAAGGCTCGCGACTGGCGGCGCAGTTGTAAGGCGCAAGTCCTCTGTGGGAGCGAGCCTGCTCGCGATGGCGGTCAGTCAGTTTCAGAAATGTTTGGCTGACCCACCGTTATCGCGAGCAAGCTCGCCCCACCGTTTTTCTGATGTCAGGACGTTTGCAACCAGCTGTTAATATGCCGGCCTGTTTTCCACCCGACTCGCCGCCATGCTACTTCCCGCTCTCGACTGGCACCCTCAACCTCGCCTCGAACCCCTTCATCTGGACTGGCTCGCCCGGTCCGGCGTCGAGGTGGCAGTGCTGCGCCTGGACCGGATCGATCCGCTGATCAGCGGGAACAAATGGTTCAAGTTGCTTCACCACCTGCGCGCAGCTCATCGGGCCGGTGCTGCAGGTGTGATGAGCCTGGGCGGCGCTCATTCCAACCATCTGCACGCACTGGCCGCAGCGGGCCGGCGCTTTGGGTTCGCGACGGTCGGACTGCTGCGCGGTCATCCCCTGGATACGCCCACGGTGCTCGACTTGAAAGCGTTCGGCATGACGCTGCACTGGTTGGGTTACGAGGGATACCGCAGGCGTCATGACGAGGGTTTCTGGACACCCTGGCGGTCGCAATACCCTGAACTCTGGGCGGTGCCGGAAGGGGGGGCAGGCCTGCCCGGCGCGCAAGGTTGCATGAGCTGGGTCGCCTGTGCCCGTGATCAACTGGCGGCGTTGGGCTGGGCGGACTATCACGGCTGGTGGCTGGCCTGCGGCACCGGAACGTCGCTGGCGGGCCTGGTGCTGGCTGAAGCCGGCCAGCGCAAGGTGCATGGCGTCCTGGCGGTGCCCCAAGGCCATGGCGGCAGCCAGAACGTGGAAAACATCGTGAGGGCGGCAGGGCTTGCCGACCCGCTCTACGAGCTGCTCGACGGCAGCCGTGGTGGTTTCGGCCAGGTTGATGCTGATCTCTCCACGTTCATAGAAACCACCCAGGCCATCGAGCTGGAACCGCTCTACACCGGCAAGGCGTTGATGTTGCTAAAGGCTCAGGTCGAGGCCGGCGCCTTTGAGCCGGGTACTCGGTTGATCTTCGTTCATACGGGTGGCTTGCAGGGGCGTCGGGGGTTTCAGTGAGCCATCAATAAGATCATGTATAGCAATCAATCCTCGCTCTTTCCTACGATCTCCAACATTGTTGTTCAGCTCTGGTTGAAGTTTGCAGGTCTGCTGTTGTGCGGTCGAGATTCTGAAATACTTGCCCGTCATATTTATATGATCTTTTTCGTTTGTACGGTCTTTTCAAGTTCTCTATCGTTGCCTCAATGTTTTTGGATTTATAAATAAGCGAGCCTGGATCGGCCGGGCCGTATTTATAAAACGAGGGGTAGAACATGGATACGTTCAATGGCAACAACGCACAACACGCTGTCATTAACCGGCAGATGGCGAAACCGCCGCGCCCGAGGCCGACGGCGAAGCCTGGCCTTGTTTCAAAACCGGCGGCCAAGCCTGGCCCGGCGCTCAAACCCGCACCCAAGCCAATACCAAAGCCCACCCCAATGCCGGCACCCAAACCAGCGCCCAAGCCAACACCTAAACCAACGCCAAAACCCAATCCGGCACCAGCGACGACGCCCGGTCCGTCCACTAAACCCGCCCCGGCGTGGGCATCCATTCCGTGGCCCACCTTGAACGTGGGTATCGATCCCCTGGCGTTCGTAAACCTGGCAAAATCACCCGGGAGTACCCCGAATAACGATGGGACAGTCTCGCTGGCCGATGGCAGTGTGGTGGATGTCGAAGGTGAATCGGTCACGCGTCCCGATGGAACTATTCAATATGGCGACGGCACGTTGGTATACCTTGATGGGCGTGTAGTATTTGCCGATGGACAGATTCAATTTCCGGATGGGAGTGTGCTATTTCCCGATGGCGAATGGTTTGACATGGACGGGAACAAAAAGAACTGAAGATTTGTATTGTTCAGTTGTTAATGTATGAAACGTTCGATTGGAAATGCCGTGAACTATTGCCGCAATCTCCATGGGGTTGCGGCATTTTTTATCGGAAAGAAAACTTTGAATGAAAAGTGCGCATCGACGAGCCGCAATTGGGTTAGGAAAGGATCATGGTGAGATGTCCGGCGGGTTCAAGAGCCAGTTGAACAGCAGCCCGACATCTTTGTCGCCTGGCTCAGGCGGGGGGGCAGACGGAGGGCCATCGCTGTCCACGGCCGGGCCCACCAATCCTGCACACAATACTGGACGGTCTGGGTCGCCCTCGATGAAGCTGACCAGCACTTCGCTGCCGGCAATCAATGGGGGACGGTCATCGGGCATCGGCCAAGACAGGGGCAACGCGATCGGTTCTTCCTCCGGGCTCCAGAGGCTGACCTCGACTTTACCCTGCTCGTTAGGCCTGGCTTGCTGGCCGGGCGGGCCGAACACGTAGGCGACGTGGTAACCGGCGATACATGGCTTGGGATGCTTGAGCGCCGGGCGGAACACCGTGGACCAAGGGATGGCGCAAAACCGGTTGCGATAATGCCGCGGTTGCGGCGTGGCCGGCGGGTTCGCTTCTAGAATGGAAAATTGCCTTCCTCGGTGCTGGACCTCGGTGATCAGCCATTGATCATTGAAGGACGACACCGGGTGATTGCAGATCTGCGCGATGTGACCGCTGCGCAGGGCTGGTTCTGTGGCGTGGCCATGGATTTCCCGATGCCGATAGCGCAACCGTTCAAGGCTGCGGCGACCCGCCTGGTAGCGGTAAGCCTGTGCCGGATCTTCACGCATTTTTTCTGGGGCCGCGCTCCAGGCGGGAGTGTCGCCCCTCGGTCGTTGTGGCCGACGGGCGGTCTGGCGATGATCGAATGATGGCGCTGGTATAGCCGCCTGATAGTCGGGTGCCTGTCCGCATCCTGGCGCATGACCAGTTCGACCGGCTGTGCCGGGAAGCTCTTTGGGTCTTCCGCGAATACGGCGACGTGGCCCTGGGGCGCGTGTTCGAAGTGATAGTGAATGCCTTCCTCTTCGCATAACCGCTGCAGCATATCCAGGTCGCTTTCTTCATATTGAATGCAGAACGGGCGAGTCGGATACTGCCCGTGCGGCAGCTCGAAACGATAGCTGTCGGGAGGCACGGCGTTACCTTCCAGCAGGCACTGCAGGATCTGGACAACGTTGAGCCGATGAAAAACCCGCCGTCGTGGCCCTTGTTCCAATTGCTGCAGATGAGGGACCAGCGTCAAGCGATAGCCCACGCGGCGCATGGTGTCGGCGGTCAGGCTGACATAATGCACAACCCCATGTACGCCCGACTCGCCATCAAGGCGTAGGAAAGCTGCCTGCCCCAGCAGACTGTCGGGGCTGACCGGCGGCGCCAGGCCGATCAGGTCAAGGTCGAAGCGGTAAGGCTGGTTCAGGGCCTCACGGCCATTGAGCCGCAGCACTTGCAGGCGCAGGTCGCTTTGAAGGATCGTCAGGCTGAAAGGGTGTTCCGAATCGTTGCGCATTGCGGCCCATGCTGGCTGAAGGATAAGAGTGCAAGGGTACGAAACCCCGGCGCGCAGCGCTGTGCCCGAATCGCTATTTCGGAAACCCCCTACAACACGTTGTGAAAATGTCGATTGGAGGCAGCGATTTTTTGGTCGATCAGCCGGTTTAGGCCGTATAAACTTGCGCCACAGCGCCGGCCAGGTGTCTCGGCGCGTCAGACAAGAGAGTGAGTAATGGGCGCACAGTGGAAGGTTAAACACAAAGAAGCGGCTGCCAACGCCAAGGGCAAGATCTTCGGCAAATTGGTGAAGGAAATCACCATTGCCGCGCGCAACGGTGCTGATGTCGCCACCAACGCGCACCTGCGGCTGGTGGTCGAGCAGGCAAAAAAAGCTTCGATGCCCCGCGAGACCCTGGAGCGCGCGATCAAGAAGGGCTCCGGCCAGCTCGGCGAAACCGTGCAATACCATCGTGTCACCTACGAAGGGTTCGCACCCCATCAGGTGCCGCTGATCGTTGAGTGCGTGACCGACAACATCAACCGTACCGTCGCGGAGATTCGCGTTGCGTTCCGCAAGGGCCAACTGGGTGCCTCGGGTTCGGTGGCCTGGGATTTCAACCACGTGGGCATGATCGAAGCCGCCCCGGACAGCCCCGACGCTGATCCGGAAATGGCCGCCATCGAGGCCGGGGCCCAGGATTTCGAACCGGGCGAGGACGGTGCGACGCTGTTCATCACCGAGCCTGGCGACCTGGACGCCGTGCAAAAGGCGTTGCCGGAGCAAGGCTTCACGGTGTTGTCCGCCAAATTGGGCTATCAGCCGAAAAACCCGGTCAGCGGCCTGACCGATGAGCAGATGGCGGAAGTCGAGGCGTTCCTCGAAGGCCTCGACAACCACGACGACGTGCAGGATATGTTTGTCGGTCTGGCGGGCTAAGCCAAAGTCACTGTGGTGAGGGAGCGAGCTCCTTCACCACTCGCAGCAATTCTTCAATCTCGTCAAACCCCGGCCGCGCCAGTACATCCGGCTGGCAGCACCGCGCCTCGAGGTCTTTCAGTCGTGAAAGATCCTCGTTATCGAGCGCCGGTTCGATCCGCGCCAGCAATTCCCCCAACAGAATCCCGAAGGCCCGCACCTCGATGCGCTGCAACGCCCGTGTTTGCCTGTCTTCTTCGACCGTGGCGTGGAAAGACGCCGCGCCAAAATCCCCCAGCAGGCAATCGCCTTGGTCATTGAAGAGGATGTTGTGGCCGTACAGGTCTCCATGGGTAAGGCCTTGTCGGTGCAAGTGGCACGCCACGCCGGCAATACCCCGGGCGATGCGCAAGGCCACATCGGCGCTCAGGCGCAGTTCATCGGCATACACGTCGCGGGTACAGGATTCCAGGCTCGGCAGCCCGGCCAGGTTGCGGTAATCGGGCCCGACCAGGGCCATCACCAGCCCGGCCTGTTGCTCTGGGTGGCCGTTGACCTGACCCAGCACCTCGATCAGGTTCGGATGCTTGCCGGCGGTGACGCACGCGTGCATTTCATGCAATGGCGAGCCATCGCTGGTCATCTGGCCTTTGTAGAGCTTGACCGCGACGTCGCGCCTGGCCTTGCCGGGCGGTTGCCAAAGTGCATGGTGGATCACGCCCGAAGCCCCTTCGCCCAATGAACGCTGCAAGCTCAACTGCGACCAAGCGATCGGCGTGGCGGCATGCAGCGCCTGGGTATCGCCTTGCGCTTGCAATGGATTGCCGGCGTAGGCCAGCCAACTGAGGCTCGGCATTTCCAGCAGCCAGGAGGGCAGTTCGGTCAGTTGATTGGCGCAAACACGCAGCAATTCGAGGCGATGACACCGGGCCAGGCTCGGCGGCAATTGCCGCAGGCGATTACCGGCCAGCATCAATTTCTGCAGATGGGGACGCCGGCCCAGCTCATCCGGCAGCTGGCTGACGCAATTGTCGGTCAAGATCAACCAGCGCAGCAGCGGCGGCAAGGCTGCGCCCGTGACGCGCTCGATGCGGTTGGCCTTGAAGCCGACCATGGTCAATGCGCTGCAACGGCCCAGGCATTCAGGCAGTTCGGTGAAGCGGTTGTCCGAACAGAACAGTATCCGCAAGCGAGTAAGCCGATGGAGATCCGCTGGCAGCGTTTCGAGTTGATTGCCGCTCAGGTCGAGGATTTCGAGCGAGTCCGCCAGGTCGTAAATTTCCTGAGGAAACTCCGTCAGGCCGCACGACAGCTTCAGTCGGGCAATGCCCGATAGCTGGCCGGTTTGGAGTTGGGTGAGGGTCTGCATTGGGGAAGTCGCTGCTATCAAGGGGCCGAGCGCAATGGTGAAACCCGCGCAGGCCCGCATGATAAACAAAAAGGTTGCGCCAGTGCTTCTAGCGCTCGATGCTGCGGTTCCACCGCGCATTCCACGCCGGACGTTGTTCATTGACCTGATCCCAATCCACCGCGATCGCGGTTTCCAGGTACTGCTTCATCGCGTCCACTTGGCCTCGCGTCTTGTCGGTGGTCGGCGTGTTGGGGTTGGACGGGATCTGGTCGCCTTCTTCAAGGGCGATGGCCTGGGCTTCGGGCGTCAGCAGGAAGGCAGCGAGTTTTTGCGCGAGTTCGGGTTCGCTGTTCTGGGCGACGGCACATTCGGCGACGTTCAGCACCACCGCGCCTTCCTTCGGTTGTGCATACTCGACCGGCATGCCCTTGAGTTTCAACGCGGTGACCTGGGTCGGCGTCAACGGGAACAGCGCCGCTTCGTCTGTCTGCAACATTTCGGAGATTTTCGCCGAGCTGGGGATGTACTCCAGCACGTTGCGCCCGACGGTGTTCGGCCACGCCTTGAAGCCTGGCTCGACGTCAGTTTCGCTGCCGCCCTGGATCCGGTTGAACATCAGAAAACCGTGCAGGCCGAAGGTTGAGGAGGCCATCGATTGAAACACCACCTTGTCCTTGAATCGAGGGTCCGCCAGATCCATCCAGGACGTCGGCGTGTTCCAGCCTTTTTCCTTGAACAGCCGCGTGTTGTAGGCCAGTCCGGTGACGCCGAGGCTGACGGCGACGGCCTGGTCCTTGATGCGGCCCTTGGCCGGAATCTGTGCCAGGGGGGCGCTGTCCTGCAGCTTGTCGCACAGCCCCATGGCGATGGCGCGGTACATGATGCCATCGTCCAGGAACATCACGTGCATCTGCGGGTTGCCCTTGCTGGCCTGGACCTTGGCCAGGATGTCGGCCGAAGTGCCCGGCACGATCACCACCTTGACATTGTTGGCCTTCTCGAAGGCCGGCAAGACCTTGTCGGCATAAAGCCGCTCCATGGTGCCGCCGTTCATGCCCAGGTAAAGCGTCGGCTCGGCCAACGCCTGGGTGACGGGGAGCAGGGCGCCCAGGCAAGCGGAACCCAGCGAGCAGAAGCCGAACAGTGCACTGCGTTTGACGTTATTCATTAGCGCGACCTTCCTCTATCAAGCAACGGAGATGGAGTGGAACCGGGTGATGGAAAACGCATCCAGCGGCGTGGACGAAGCCCCGCTGCAGATGATTTCGGTGAGCGCCTGGCCCACCGCCGGGCCGATCTGGAAGCCCGCGCCGGCGAAGCCGAACGCATGCAAGAGACCGGGTTGGGTGCTGCTGGGGCCGATTACCGGTTGGCGATCGGGCAGGTAGCCTTCGGTGCCGCTCCAGGTGCGGATCGCCTGGGCGCCCTCCAGAAAAGGGTAGAGTTCGACGGCCTGGCGCAGGATCTCGATGACCGCGTGCTGGCCGGGCCTGGCGCGGGCGTCGTCCAGTGCGAAGCCCTGGCCCCCTCCCAGCACGCAATTGCCCCGGGCGACCTGGCGCGCATAGATGCCGCCGCCTTCGACGCCCGTGCTGGCGTCCATCACCACGGGCAGCGGCTCGGTCACCAGCATCGCTGGGTGCCCGGCGTGCATCGGCACTGCTTCGCCGAACTGCGCGGCGAAGCGGCTCGCCCAGGCGCCAGCGCAATTCAGTAGCCACGGCGCGCGACATTCGAGGCCGGTTTCGGTGTGCACGGCAAAGCGTTGGCCGTCGTGAGTGACGTGGCTGACCGGGCATTGCTCGTGAACCTGTGCGCCATGCCTGCGGGCCGCCTGGGCAAATGCCGGCGAGACCAACCGCGGGTTGGCGTGACCATCGTCCGGGCACAGCGAGGCGCCGACCGCGACGGTGCCGACCCAGGGAAACCGTCTGCGTAATTCGTCGCGATCCAGCAGTTGCAAATCGAGGCCAAAGCCCTGACTGCTGGCGGCGTAGTTCTGCAATGAACGCAGGTCATCGAGGCTGCGTGCCAACTTCAGATGGCCGCTGCGCTGATACTCGCCGTCGATGCCAATCAACTGCGGCAATTGACCCCAGATTTCATGGGCACGTTGCGACAGCGGCAACTGAGACAAGGGCCGGCCCTGGCGCCGCACGCCGCCGTAGTTCACGCCGCTGGAATGCGAGCCGCAGAAGTCTCGTTCCAACAGCGCCACGCGGCGTCCGGCCTTGCTCAAAAACAGTGCGGCCGAGGCGCCGACGATGCCGCCACCAATGATTACTGCATCGACCTCGATCATGGCTCGACCTCCAGGCCAAACGGCACGGGCTTGACTGGTGCCTGTGCCCGCAGGCGCCCGATGTCCCGGATGTCGCGGCCACTTGCGCAAGCGATGATTTCCGCGGCGGCGGCACCGCACATCCGCCCCTGGCAACGGCCCATGCCGACCCGGCAGTGGGCCTTGACCCGGTTGATTTCCCAGTGACCTTCGCCCACGACCTGGCGGATTTCACCGACGCTGACTTCTTCGCAGCGGCAAATCATCAAGTCGTCTTGAGCGAGGCTCGCCCACTCATCAGGGAAGGCAAAGGCCTGCTCCAGGCCTTGGCGGAAATTACCGATGCGTTCGAGAGACTGTTCCAACTGGGCGCAACGTTGCGGGTCGACTCGGTAGCCGAGGTCTTCGAGCAGTGCCAGGGCGGCGCGCTCGCCGGCCATTTCGGCGGCGTCGGCGCCCATGATCCCAGCGCCGTCACCGGCCAGGTAGACCCCGGCCGAACTGCTGCGACCGGCGCTGTCGCGTTGCGGTAGCCAGGCGCGATTGAGCGGGTTCCAGGCAAACTCGCAGCCCAGCAGATCGGCCAGTTGGGTTTCACTGCGCAAGCCGTGGGCGAAGGCGACCGCATCACAATCGAGCGTGTGCTCGCCCTTTTTGTTTCGCCACTTCAACGACTGTACCCGGCGTTTCCCGTCGATGTGCGCAAGGGTGGCGCCTTGATGCACCGGGATACCATGTGTCGTCAGCCAGGCGCGGTAATAGAGGCCCTTGGCGAGCGTGGCCGGTTGTGCGAGCAGGCCGGGCAGAGCGCGGGTCTGCGCGCTCAAGGGCGAACTGTCGAGTACCGCGGCGACGTTCGCGCCGGCCTTGGCGTATTGGTACGCCACCAGATAAAGCAATGGCCCGCTGCCCGCGAATACCACCCGTTCACCAATGGCGCAGCCTTGGAATTTAAGGGCGATCTGCGCCGCGCCCAGGCTGTAGACGCCCGGCAGGGTCCAGCCGGGGACCGGCAGAATCCTGTCGGTGGCCCCCGTTGCGACGATCACGTTGGCGTAATCCAGGCGATCGGCGCGGCCCTCATGCAAGGTATCCAACTGACCGGCTTCAGCGTTCCAGACCAGCGTGTCGGGGCGGTAGTCGAGCTGCTCGCGCAACGCATCGAGGGTCTGGTGGATGGCGTTGGCCTTTGTTGCCTCGAAGCCATAAAGCTTGCCCGCAGACCGACTGAAATTGACGGGTTGGCGTCGGTAGATCTGCCCGCCACCGCGGGCGGCTTCGTCCAGCAGGATCGGGTAGATGCCATGGGCGACCAAGGTTTGCGCGGCGCGGATACCGGCGGGGCCGGCGCCGATGATGACGATGGGTTTCATGGCAACCCCACCGGCAGCGGATTTTCGGTGCTGTCGAGGCCGCCTTCGCGAGCAAGCTCGCTCCCACATGGGATCTGTCGTGGATGCGGATTGTGCGTACGCCGCAGGTCACCTGTGGGAGCGAGCTTGCTCGCGATGAGGCCATCCCGGTCAACGCCATTCATACCTGGCGCCCCGGCTCGCGGCTGACCTGCTGCCCAGCTTCGAGCATCGTCGAACAGGCGCGCACGCGGCGGCCGTCGCCCAGTCGGACCCAGCAATCCTGGCAGGCGCCCATCAGACAGAAGCCGGCACGGGGCTCGGCGCTGAAATCGCTGCCGCGCAGGTGTTCGCCGCAGGTCAGTACCGCGGTGAGCACGGTATCGCCGAGCAAGCCGCTGGCGGGTTCGCCGTCGAGCAGGAAATCCAGGGCCGGGCGGTCGTTTTCGGCCAGTCGTTTCAGCAGAGCCATGGTGCCCTCATTGTTTGCCTACCAGGACTCGATCCAGGCCATACACCCGGTCGAGCAGAATCATGGTCAGCGCCGTCAGCGCGATCACCAGTGCCGACACCGCCGCCATCATCGGATCGATGGATTCAGTGGCGTAGACGTACATGCGCACCGGCAAGGTTTGCGTGGCCGGCGAGGTGACGAAAATCGACAGCGTGACTTCATCGAAACTGTTGATGAACGCCAGCAACCAGCCTCCGGCGACGCCGGGCAAAATCATCGGCAAGGTGATCTGGCGGAACAGGGTGAAACGACCGGCGCCCAATGACTGCGCGGCTTGCTCGGCGCTGCGATCCAGGCCGATGGCCGAGGCCAATACCAGGCGCAGCACATATGGCGTGATCACCAGCACATGGGCGAAGATCAGCCAGCTGAAATTGCCGTTCACGCCCATCAGTGCAAACAGCCGCAGCAACGCGACGCCCAGCACCAAGTGCGGAATGATGATCGGCGACAGGAACAGGCCGTTGAAAAAATCCCTGCCAGGAAACTCCAACCGGGTGATCGCCAAGGCCGCCGGCACCGCGATCAGTGTCGCCAGCGAGGCCGCGCTGAACGCCAGGATGAGGCTGTTGTAGAACGCATCGACAAAATCCGCGCGCTCGAACACGGCACGAAACCAGCGCAGGGAAAATTCCGTGGTGGGCAAGCTCAGGGTGTTTTCCGGCGTGAAGGCGACCAGGCAGACCACCACCAGCGGCGCCAGCATGAACACCACTACCAAGGCATGAAACAACAGGGCGAAAGGACCGTTCCTGGACATGAAGAATTACCCCAGTGACTTCTTGTAGCGGCCTTCGATCATGCGGTTCCACGACAGCATGATCAGAAGATTGAGCAGCAACAGCGCGACGGCAATGGCCGCGCCCATCGGCCAGTTCAGTTCCGACAGGTATTGGTCGTAGATCAGCGTGGCGACCATTTTCAGGCGGCGCCCGCCGAGCAGGCCGGGGATGGCGAACGAACTGGCGGCGAGGCCGAACACGATCAGCGTGCCGGACAACACGCCCGGCATGATCTGCGGCAGCACCACCTTGCGGATCACCGTCAATTGGCTCGCGCCCAGGGATAGGGCGGCCTGTTCGGCGGCGGGATCAAGTTTTTGCAGCGAGGTCCACACCGGAATGATCATGAACGGCAGCATCACGTGCACCAGGGCGATGACCACCGCGAACGGTGTGTAGAGCAGCTTCATGGGTGAGCCGCCGAGGGCTTGCAGCGTCTGGTTGATCAGGCCATCGGCGCCGAGCAGCAGGCTCCAGCCGAACGCTCGCACCACCACCGAAATCAGTAGCGGCGTAAGGATCAGGATCAGAAAGATCGAACGCCACGGCGCGCCCATGCGGCTGAGGATGTACGCCTCGGGTACGCCGATCACCACGCACAGCAACGTGGTCAGGGCGCTGATCCAGAACGTGCGCAGGAAGATTTCGTAGAAGTACGGGTCGCCCAGAAGGCTGGTGTAGTGCTCGAAGGTGTAGGCGTCGCTGTCGATACCCGAGCCGTAGTCGAAAACATTGAACGACAGCACGAGCGTCAGACCAAGGGGAATCACCAGCAGGCCCAGGTACAAGGCCAGGGCCGGGGCTGACATCCAATAGCCTTGGCGGCCGCGCTTCATGGCATCGATCAGCTTCATGCCAACACCTCATCCACGCTCAACACACGCAGCAGCGCCGGATCCCAGTCCAGACCCACCGCGGTGCCTTCGGCCAGGGGCGCCGAGCCGTCGTTGCGCCGTACCACGCTGAGTTCGCCCAGAGGGGTGCAGACGCCATACAGCCATTGGCTACCGAGGAAAAAACGCTGGGTGACGGTGCCTTGCAGTCGTCCCGAGCCGGGGGCGCACAGGTCGATCTTTTCGGGACGCAGGCTCAGGGTCAGCTCACCTTTACCGGTGCTGCTGGCTTGCACGACGCCGGCGCTATCACGTTCGCCGGGCAGCAGATTGGCCTTGCCGACGAAGCCGGAAATGAACTCGGTGCGCGGGTGCTCGTAAAGGGTGTAGGGCGCGTCGATCTGGGTGATGCGGCCGGCCTGCATGACCACCACTCGATCGCTTATCGAAAGCGCCTCGGATTGGTCATGCGTGACCATCAATGTGGTGATGCCGACTTCGCGCTGGATGCGGCGGATTTCGAACTGCATTTCCTCACGCAGGTTGGCGTCGAGGTTGGACAAGGGTTCGTCGAGCAGCAGCACCGGCGGTTCGATCACCAGCGCCCGGGCCAATGCCACGCGCTGACGCTGGCCGCCCGAGAGTTCTCGCGGGTAACGCTCGGCATGCCGGTCCAGGCGCACCAGCTTGAGCACTCGATCGACCCGGGACTGCAATTCTGCGCTGGGCACCTTGCGCATGCGCAAGCCGAAGGCGACGTTGTCTTTGACGGTCATGTGGGGAAACAGCGCGTAACTCTGGAACACCACGCCCAGGCCGCGGCTGGCGGGCTTGGCATGAGTGATGTCGCGCCCGTCCAGCAGGATGCGGCCGCTGCTGGCCTCAACGAAGCCGGCGATCATTTGCAGGGTGGTGGTCTTGCCGCAACCGGACGGCCCTAGCAGAGAGACGAATTCGCCTTTCTCCACACAGAGGTTGGTGGCGACCACGGCGTCCAGGTCGCCATACCGTTTGCTCAAGTCTTGAAGTTGCACGAAAGCCATGACTGCGCTCCACCTGAGATTGTTATGCGTCGCCGCGAGGCGCGCTTTTTTGTATGGGCAGATACGAAAGGATGTCGCGGGGTGCGTTGGCGCTCGACTTACGTCGGCTGCCGCTGTTGTTCGAATCGCCCCTGTATGGACGCAGAGTAGGACGAAGAATAGGATGGGCTCAATGGACTATTTCACTGAAGCGATGACTATTTTCCGTTTCTTTCGGTGAATAAATAACTGAGTAAAAAATCCGATGTCTGATTCCATTGAGCGGAATACCAAAAAGATTGAAGTAGGGGTTGGCTCGGTTTCTCGGTTGTTTGCCGTTTTGCGCAGCCTGGGCGAGACCGCAGAGGGCGGCGAGCGAGTCACGCAACTGGCCCAGCGCATTGGCCTGTCCCAGCCCACAACGCACCGCTTGCTGCGCAACCTGATGGATGAAGGCATGGTCGAGCAGGATGCGCGCAGCAAACGCTACCGCTTGAGCCTGGACTTTTTTGCCCTGGCGGCCCGCGCAGGTAACACCGGCAACCTGCGGGAACTGGCCAGGCCCGCGATGTTGCGGTTGTCGGCGTCGTTGGGGGATTCGCTATTTCTGCTGGCACGCTGTGGCTTCGATGCGATCTGCCTGGACCGCAGCGAAGGGCCGTTTCCGATCCGCACATTCACCGGCGACATCGGTGGCCGCGTGGCCTTGGGCGTGGGACAGGGCAGCCTGGCGATCCTGGCGTTCCTCCCGGAGGAAGAGCGCGACACGGTGATCCATTACAACCTGCCACGGCTCAAGGATTTTCATTTGTACGATGAGGTTTTCCTGCGCACGGAAGTGGAGAACGTCCGCACGCTGGGTTATGCCGGGCGCAACACCGGGGTCTTGCAGGGCATGGCCGGCGTGGCGGTGCCGATTCTCGATCGTGAGGGACGGGCCGTGGCGGCCTTGAGCGTGGCAACCATCAGCGACCGGCTCGGGCCGGATAGGCTGCCAACGGTGGTGGAAATGCTCAAGCGCGAAGCCGCGATGATCGGCCCGCGAATCAACCCGTTCGATCCGCTGCTGCGCAGGCCTTCGCAGGTGTTCAGGCCGGGGTGAATACCGATTTTTGGCCTGTCACAAGACCTCTGTGGGAGCGAGCCTGCTCGCGAAGGCGGTATCTCAGTCGACATCATTTCTAACTGTGCGACCGATTTCGCGAGCAGGCTCGCTCCCACAGGGGAAGGTGGTGGTCAGAAATTCAAGGTCTGCTTGAGCTTCTGCGCCGTCGGCGTATCGCTCGGGATGACCATCGCATAGTTGTACCCAGGCCCGGACCAATACTCGGCCTGCAGTTCCCCATCGCGCCGGCTGCCACGGGGCAGCAGGAAATTTTTCGGACCTGGTGGGCGGATATAGAAGCTGATCTTCAGGCCGCTCGAATCCTGGTAAACCACCATCGCCGCCGCGCCTTGGTCAGTGCTGAGCAATCGCCCGCTTACCGGCGTGAAGCCCGCCGCCGAGAGATCCGGTAAGCGGTCGGCTTGGCTGAAGTAACGGTCGAGCCAGCCTTGCATGCTGTGCTCGTCGCCAGTCTGGTAATCGGCCGGGAGCACGCCCTGCTGGGCAATCAACCGGTACGCCTGCAATGCGTCAGCCATGGGCGCTGCTGCGCTGAGCAGGGTTATCTGTCGGGCCTGCCAGCCGCCCACCCCACCGATACCGACGGCCAGCGTCAAGACCGCTGCGCTGGCGAGAAGGCGGCGCGTACGGTGTTTCATGCGTTGACGGATGACAGTCGGGTCGAGGCTGGGATTGGGTGGGAGTTGCAAGGTTGCGCTCAGGGTTGCGCGCAGATGCTGCGCGTCCTGTTGCCAGGCCCGTACGCGTTTGGCAACGGCGGGGTGGCTGGCCAGGTAGGTTTCAACCTGTCGTCGGTCGGCTTCGCTCAGTTGATGATCGACGTAGGCGTGCAGGTCTTTGTCGCTGGGGGGCAGGGTGATCATTTGAGTATTCGCAGGGCAGGGCGGGCGATTTCGCCGTCGCTGAGTTGGCGCAAGGCCTGGCGGGCCCGTGACAGGCGCGACATCACGGTGCCGGTCGGCACGCCCAGGATGTCGGCGACTTGCTGGTAGCTCAAGCCTTCTACTGACACCCACAACAATAACGCGCGCTGTTCGGTGGGCAACTGGTCAAAAGCCTGGAGCGACGATTGGGCGATGACGCTGCGCTCGGCGGACGGGTGTGCATCGTCGCGCCCGGTGAAGAATTCCAGCATGCGTGCGTACCGTCGGGAACGACGATGGGCATCGAGGAACTGCCGGTAAAGGATGGAGAACAGCCAGGCCCGCAAATCACCGTCCGGGCGCTTGTCGTTCCATTTCGACAGGGCCCTTTCCAGGCACGCCTGGACCAGGTCGTCGGCGTTGCTGGGGTTGCGTGTCAGCGACACGGCAAAACGTCTCAGCCGTGGAATGAGCAGGCGCAACTGGTCGTCGAGTTCGTTCATGAGGATGCGTGGCTTCGTGGGCAATCACTGCGTTGGAAGGAAAGACGATCCAGGCACAAGATTATTCCAGTGAACGAAAAATAAATATGAAGCGTGGGAATAAACACGTTGGGCTTTCGTCTGACGGGTCCTTTCCACTAACGGCCTTGTGCCTTGGAGTCTCCAAATGGTTGACCCTTCTTCTGAACGTCGGGCGCCGTTGAGCGCCGCCAGCCTGACATTGCGCCTGACGGCCATTGCCGTGGTCGTTGCTGCGCTGGCCGGGGCGTTTGCCTACGTCAATGGCACACTCGACCCACAACGCCTGACGCCCAAGGCCTTGGTCAATGTGCTGGAAACGAACAACGGGGTCCATGCGGGTTTCCGGCGCAATCACTCCAAGGGTGTCTGCGTTGCCGGTTATTTTGAAAGCAGTGGCGAAGCCCGCGCCTACTCCAGCGCCCAGGTATTCAATGAGCCACGCACGCCCGTGGTCGGTCGTTTTGCGCTGCCCAGCGGCAACCCCTACGCACCGGATGGCAGTGTGCCGATCCGAAGCCTGGCGCTGCGTTTTACCCAGGCCGACGGCCAGCAATGGCGCACCGGTATGAACAGTATGCCGGTGTTCCCGGTGGGTACACCGCAGGCTTTCTTTGAACTGCAACAGGCCCAGTCGCCGGACCCGGCCACGGGCAAACCAAACCCTGGCGCCGTGCCGGCGTTTTTTGCAGCGCATCCCGAGGCAGTGCCGTTCTTGCAATGGATCAAGACGGCCAAGCCATCGGCCAGCTATGCCACTGAAACCTACAACGGCATCAATGCGTTCTACCTGGTGGGCCCTGCCGGACAACGCCAGGCCGTGCGTTGGGGGGTGGTGCCGATAAGCAAGGACGCGGTGGATGCGAGCCCACCCCAAGGCGCCGACTTCCTGGAACAGGACCTGACCAAACGCCTGGCTGGCGGACCACTGCGCTGGCAGTTGAACATCACCTTGGCCAACCCGGGCGATCCGGTCAACGACGCCAGCAAGGCCTGGCCCGCCGATCGCAAGGTGCTCAACGCCGGCACCCTGGTGCTGGAGCGCGCCCAGGCGCAGGACAACGGAGATTGCCGCGATATCAACTATGACCCGCTGATCCTGCCCAGTGGGATCGAAGGTTCTGATGATCCGCTGTTGGCCGCTCGTTCGGCGGCTTATGCCAGTTCGTACCTGCGCCGTACCAGCGAAGTCAGCCAGTTGCCCGCCACCCAGGAGTCTCGTCCATGAACGCCCCCCGACATTTCGCGCCGCTGGCTCGGCTGCTGCACTGGATGATGGCCTTGATGGTCATCGCCATGTTGTTTATCGGCGCGGGCATGGTCGCCTCCGTGTCCGAGCGCCATGAGTGGCTGCTTCAACTGCACAAACCCCTGGGCATCGCTATTTTATTGTTGGTGATTGTCCGCCTGGTGGTGCGCTTCACCACGCAGATACCGCCGTTGCCGGCCGACCTGCCGAGCTGGCAGGCCTTGTCGGCCAAGGCTTCGCATGTCTTGTTGTATGCTTTGATGCTGGCGTTGCCACTGTTGGGCTGGGGGATGATATCGGCGGCGGGGGACCCGGTGATGCTCAGCGAGTCGCTTCGGTTGCCTTCCATCCTACCCGCGGATGCCCAGACCTTCGCATGGCTGCGCAAGGCTCATGGTTACCTGGCCTATTTGTTATTCCTGACGGTGCTGGTGCATCTGGCGGCGGCGTTGTTTCACGGGTGGGTGCGCCGGGACGAGGTGTTGCACAGCATGTTGCGCGGCCGGGACTGACCGGGAGGCTCGTGGCGAGGGGCTTGCTCCCTCGCCACAGGGGAACGGCGCTAAAGGGACCTCAGCGCAGCTCGTCGACCATGGACTCGAGGGTGCTTAGCACGTCCTTGCCCAGTTGCATGGAGCGTTTGCCGGACCAGCCGGTGTGCGGGTTCGGATGGTCGTCGTGGTCCTTGAAAGGCATCTCCAGGGTCAGCGACAGGCAGTCGTATTTCTGGCCGACCGCGTTGCAAGCCAGCGTCATGTTGGCCTGGCCGGGTTCGTCGCGGGTGTAACCGTGGGCGGTTTGGAAATCCTTGGTCTGGCGTTTGAGATGGCTGCGGAAACGTTCTTCGAGCCCGGCGATGCGCGGTGTGTAGCCGGGGTTACCTTCGCAGCCAGCGGTGAAGACGTGAGGGATTTCTTCGTCGCCATGGGCGTCCAGAAACAGATCAACGCCATACTTTTCCATTTGCTGTTGTACGAAAAATACCTCGGGGCTGATTTCCGGGCTGGCGTTCTGCCAAGCCCGATTCAAGTCCTGGCCCATCGCGTTGGTGCGCAGATGGCCATGAAACGCGCCATCGGGGTTCATGTTGGGCACCAGGTACAGGTCGGCCTTGGCAAGCAGCCGGTTCAGTTGGGCATCGTCATGGTGCTGGAGGCGTTCGATGATGCCTTCCATGAACCACTCGGCCATGTGCTCACCGGGATGTTGCTGCGCAATGATCCAGATTTTGCGCCGTCCTTCGGCACCGCTGCCCTTGCGCAGCAATTGAATATCGCGACCCTCGACGCTCTTGCCGGTCGCCAGCAGTTCGGTGCCAGCCTTGTGCTGCGCTTGTTCGATCAGCCAATCGTGGCGGCCGCGGCTGTAAGGTTCGAAATAGGCGAACCAGGCGTGAGGTTGCTCGGCCTCCAGGTGGAAGCGCAGCGCATCGCCTTCAAATTGCGTAGGAATACGGAACCAGTTGACGTGGTCATAGGAAGCAACGGCTTGATAACCGGTCCACGCTTTGTTGTAGGAGGATTGGCTGGCATTGAGCAGGCGGAAGGAATATTCCTGGCCGACGTGCAACCCGCTGGCCTTGAAGTGAAACCACTGGAAATGGCCGCTACGGGTATCAGGTCTGATTTTCAGCAATGATTGCAACGGGTTGCCGATGTCCACCACTTCGATGTTGCCGCTGTCGAAATTGGCGTTGATATCAAAGGACGATTTAGCCACGGTCACGATTCCTGCCCAGGATTTTCATGGCCGTTACTTTACACGCAAAGAAGGAGAAAACCGGGACGAATTGTTGTTGGGGAAGGGGGCGTCCTCCCTGGACGCATTTGCAGATTAGAGAGTCCCTGATCGATTCTCAAGTGCTGCCTGTCGATCATTCGAACCGGTGCAACGCAGGGGCTTTTGTAAACGAATGTGCATTTGCTATCATCCCCAGCACCGAATTAGCGACACCCAAAGACTTCATTAGCCTGAAGCCATAAGCCGAAAATCGGCAAAAAAAGACCCGGCAAAAAGCCGGGTCAAAAACCGTGATTAGCCTGATGAGGAGATAATCCAGAAGTCCGACCTAAGGTCTTCTGGCCTATCGACTGATCTCGCGACCAGCTGATGCAATAATAATCATTATCATTTGCAAGTCAAATGTTTTTATTGGGCCCATTGGAAATTATTTCCCATGTGGTTCTGCAGCCGCCTTTTCCAGCGTTACGCCTAGCGAGTAGGGTAACCGTCCAGCGACCGGTCGATCATGACCTTGACCAAGTCGATCATATGCACCACCGAAAATGCCAGGTCGCGGCTCGGGCCGCTGAGTCGAGTGGCAGACTCCTGGGCGGTAGCGGCCGCGCAGCGCAGCAGTTCGCAGGCGTGAACCAGGGCTTCCTCACCGCTGATGTTGCGGTTCACGTCGAAGAAGCGATGTTCTGCTTGGGCGTGCGCAATACCTGGTTTCAAGTAATAGTCCAAGGCGCGCTTCGCCGCAGGGCAATCCTGAAGCGAGGGAAATGGGCTTTCTGAAGGGGTTGTGGGCTCGTCTTTGTTGGGCTTGTCCATGGTGTCGAGTTTCTCCGTGTTGGTGTGAAATCCTGGATCCAGCTTAGTACGCTTCGTAATTGTGACGACGATTTAAATACTACAATTTGTGTTTTGATGGGCGTGGTCATCCACGTATCGTGCCGTTCATGGATAAATGGATAGAGTTGGTCAAGGCCAAGATGAAGGAGCTGCACATCACGCAAGTGGTGCTCGCAGAGCGTTTGGGGATGTCCCAGGGTGGTGTCGGCCATTGGCTGACCAAGCGCCGGCAGCCCAGTCTTGAAGACATGAATCGGGTGCTTCAGGAGCTCGGACTCGAGTTCCTGGAAGTGGCAATGGTGATCCGCGAACCGGACACCTCCACTGACGAGGGCATGGCGCTGGCGCAGAAGTACAACCCGTACTTCCGCTACCCGGTCAATGACTGGCACGACATCGGCGCGGTTCACGAGGGTGATCTGGTCGGGTACGGGCAGCCGCGCTACGAGCTGACGGACTACCATGCCCAGGGAGACGCTTTCTGGCTGGTGGTGGTAGGCGACGCGATGACTGCGCCAAGCGGGCTGAGCATCCCTGAGGGCATGTCGATCCTGGTTGATCCGGCGATCGAGGCCGTGCCCGGCAAACTGGTGGTGGCGAAACTGCCCGGCAGCAGCGATGCGACCTTCCGCAAACTGATCGAAGAGAGCGGCCAGCGTTACCTGGTCCCGCTCAATCCCACTTACCCGAAAAATCTATACACAGAGCATTGCCGCATCATCGGCGTGGTCGTACAGGCAACCATCAGGTTCTGAACTGGATCGGCCCGGCAAACGGGCCGATACCTATTCTTCCAATGCCACCAGCGCGCTGCCCTCGCTGACCATCTCACCTTCCTGGCAATACAACGCCTTGATCACGCCCGCCTTGGGTGCACGGATGCTGTGCTCCATCTTCATGGCTTCCAGCACCACCAACTGCGCGCCGGCTTCCACTGGTTGCCCGACACTCACCAGCACCCGCACGATGCTGCCATTCATAGGTGCGACCAAGCCGCCCTGATGGCCGTGGCTGGCCTCGGCGGCGGCTAACGGGTCGTAGACATCGACGCGATGCAAATCGCCCGCCCATTGCAGATAAAGGCTGTCGCCCTGGCGAACAGCCCGATGGCTGCGACGCAGGCCGTTACGCTCGATGACCAGGTGCTCCCCCTTGAGCTCGGCGCTGCGGGCGGTAACGTCCACCGTTATCGCCCGATCCTGGCCACCACAGACCAGATGCAGGGTGGTTTCCCCTGGCAGCCCCAGGCGCAACCCAGTGCTCTCGGCCCAGGGGGAATTGAGGTCATCCACGCGGACGCGAGGCGTCATGCCCAAGGCAAAGGCAAGGGCCGCCGCGTACCAGAACTCGTCGTCCAATTCGCCAGGTTCGGGCAGTAGTTGCGCTTGGTAGCGTGGGATAAATCCGGTATCGAGTTGCGCCGCTGCAAAGGCCGGGTGGCCGACGATGCGCCGCAGAAAACCGATGTTGGTTCTCAGGCCACCGATGGCGAACTCATCCAGCATCGCGAGCAACCGTAGACGGGCCTGCTCACGGTTTTCGCCCCAGGCGATCAGCTTGCCGAGCATCGGGTCGTAGAACGAAGAAATCTCGTCACCTTCTTCTACGCCGCTGTCGACCCGTCGACCTTCGCCCCCCGCGGATTCACGGTATAACGCCAGGCGTCCGGTGGCGGGGAGGAAATCATTGGCCGGGTCTTCGGCATAAAGCCGTACTTCGATGGCATGGCCCCGCAACGGAACTTGTTCCTGGGTAATCGGCAGCGGTTCGCCTTGGGCCACGCGGATCTGCCAGGCCACCAGATCGAGGCCGGTAATCGCTTCGGTGACCGGATGCTCGACCTGCAGCCGGGTGTTCATCTCCATGAAGAAGAACTCGCCCCGCGAATCCAGCAGGAACTCCACCGTGCCCGCGCCGACATAACCGATGGCCTGGGCGGCGCGCACCGCGGCCTCGCCCATTGCCCGGCGCAGCTCCGGGCTCAGACCCGGAGCGGGAGCCTCTTCGACAACTTTTTGGTGCCGGCGCTGGATCGAGCAATCGCGCTCGTTGAGGTACAGGCAGTGACCGTGTTGGTCGGCGAATACCTGAATTTCCACGTGGCGCGGCTTGAGCAGGTATTTTTCCACCAGCATGCGCGCGTCGCCGAACGATGATTGCGCCTCGCGCTGCGCCGATGCCAGTGCTTCGGCCAGTTGGCTGACGTCTTCCACGACCTTCATGCCCTTACCGCCGCCACCCGCCGTTGCTTTGAGCAGAACCGGGTAGCCGATTCGCTCGGCGGCGGCGCGGAAGGTTTCCAGATCCTGGGCTTCACCGTGATAGCCAGGCACCAGCGGCACGCCGGCGGTTTCCATCAAGGCCTTGGCGGCGGACTTGCTGCCCATGGCGTCGATGGCCGAGGCGGGTGGGCCCAGGAAGATCAGCCCGGCTTTTTCAATGGCCCTGGCGAAGCCGGCATTCTCAGAAAGAAAACCGTAGCCGGGATGGATGGCCTGGGCGCCGCTGGCAAGGGCTGCGGCGATCAGTTTGTCGATTTGCAGGTAGCTGTCGGCGGCCTTGCTACCGCCCAGGTCGACGCGGATATCGGCTTCACGGCAATGGCGCGCGTCACGGTCGGTGGCGCTGTGCACCGCGACGGTAGCCAGGCCCATGGCCTTGGCTGTGCGCATGACCCGGCAGGCGATTTCACCTCGATTGGCGACCAGTAGCGTATTGAGGATAGGGGCGCTCATTGACGCGGCTCCTTGTTGTTCGACTCGGCTTGCCAACTGGGCGGGCGTTTTTGCAGGAAAGCTCGCAAGCCCTCCTGACCTTCAGGGCTGACACGTATCCGGGCGATGGCGTTTTCGGTGTAGCGGCGCAGCGCCGGCGTGAGCGCACCGTTGCCGACTTCACGCAGCAGTTCCTTGCTGGCGCGCATGGCCGCTGGACTGTTGAGCAACAGGTTGTTGATCCATTGCCCGAGCTGATCGTCCAACGTCTCGGCGGGGTAACTTTCCGACAGCAAGCCGATCTCTTTCGCACGTTGTCCGCCGAAGCGTTCGGCGGTCAGGGCGTAACGCCGCGCCGCCCGTTCGCCGATGGCTTGCACCACGAATGGACTGATCACTGCCGGTGCCAGGCCGATGCGCACCTCTGACAGACAAAATTGCGCTTCGTCGGCGCCGATGGCCATGTCGCAGGCGCTGATCAGCCCCAGCGCGCCGCCAAACGCGGCTCCCTGAACCACCGCCAACGTTGGAATCTTCAACTTGGCGAGGTTGTACATCAGCTCCGCCAGTTCCCGGGCGTCGTCCAGGTTGGTGTGGTAATCGAGTTCGGCGGACTGTTGCATCCAGGCCAAGTCGGCGCCGGCGCTGAAGTGTTTGCCCCGGCCACGGAGCAACAGGAAGCGCAGGTTCGGGTCGCTGCCGACCTGGTCCAGAGCGAGAATCAGCTCTCGGATCATCTCGGCGTTGAACGCGTTGTTTTTTGATTCGCGGCTGAGCCACAGGATGGCGAAGCCGCGCGGGTCGGTTTGCAATTCGAGCGTGCTGTACTGAGTCATGGGCGTTTTCCCGGTTACATCCTGAACACGCCGAAGCGGCTCGGTTCGATGGGCGCGTTCAGCGACGCGGACAGGGCCAGCCCCAGCACATCGCGGGTCTGCGCCGGGTCGATGACGCCGTCGTCCCACAGCCGCGCGCTGGAATAATAGGGGTGCCCCTGTTCTTCGTATTGATCGAGAATCGGTTGCTTGATCTCGGCTTCCTGGCTGGCGCTGAAGGGCTGGCCGCTGCGTTCGGCCTGTTCGCGCTTGACTTGCACGAGCACGCCGGCGGCTTGCTCGGCACCCATCACGCCGATCCGGGCATTGGGCCACATCCACAGGAACCGCGGGTCATAGGCGCGGCCGCACATGCCATAGTTCCCCGCGCCGAAACTGCCACCGATGATTACGGTGAACTTCGGTACCCGGGCGCAGGCCACGGCGGTCACCAGTTTCGCGCCGTGCTTGGCGATGCCGCCGGCTTCGTATTTCTGGCCGACCATAAAGCCCGTGATGTTTTGCAGGAACAACAGGGGAATCCCGCGCTGGCAGGCCAGTTCGATGAAATGCGCGCCTTTCTGCGCGGCCTCGGCGAACAGAATGCCGTTATTGGCGAGGATGGCGATTGGATAACCGTGCAAATGCGCGAAGCCGCACACCAGGGTCGTTCCGAACAGCGCCTTGAATTCGTCGAACACCGAACCATCGACAAGCCGCGCAATGACCTCCCGCACATCGAACGGCTGCTTGGCATCGGCCGAGACCACACCATAAAGCTCGTCACTCGAATACAGCGGGGCGATGGGTGCGCGTTGCTGCACATCGCCAAGCTTGCGCCAATTGAGGTTGGCCACGCTGCGACGTGCCAATGCGAGGGCGTGCTCGTCGCTGTCGGCGTAATGGTCGGCCACCCCGGAAATCTTGCAGTGCACATCGGCACCACCCAGGTCTTCGGCGCTGACCACTTCGCCGGTAGCGGCTTTTACCAGGGGCGGGCCGGCGAGGAAGATCGTCGCCTGCTGGCGGACCATGATCGCCTCGTCCGCCATCGCCGGCACATAGGCGCCGCCGGCGGTGCAGGAGCCCATGACCACGGCAATCTGCGGGATGCCCTGGGCACTCATGTTGGCCTGGTTGAAGAAAATGCGGCCGAAATGCTCGCGGTCGGGGAACACTTCATCCTGGCGTGGCAGGTTCGCACCGCCGGAATCCACCAGGTAAATGCAGGGCAGGCGGTTCTGTTGGGCGATGGTCTGGGCCCGCAGGTGTTTTTTCACCGTCAGCGGATAATACGAACCGCCTTTGACCGTCGCGTCGTTAGCGACAATCATGCACTCGACGCCTTCCACGCGACCGATGCCGGCGATCACGCCGGCCGCCGGCACGTCTTCCCCGTAGACTTCGTAAGCCGCCAGCGGGCTGATTTCCAAAAAGGGCGAGCCTGGATCCAGCAAGCGATTGATGCGTTCGCGCGGGAGCAATTTGCCCCGGGACGTGTGCCGCTCCTGGGCCTTGGGCCCGCCGCCTTGCTGGATGTGTGTGAGCAAGGTGCGCAAAGCCTCGACCTGTCCAAGCATCGCGTCGCGGTTGGCGATGAACTCGGGCGAGCGGGTGTGGAGCTGGGTGTGCAGCGTGGCCATGGTCAGCTCCGTTAGCGGGTTTCGTTGAACAGTTCGCGGCCAATCAACATCCGACGAATCTCACTGGTGCCCGCGCCGATTTCGTACAGCTTGGCGTCACGCAGAAGACGACCAGCCGGGAATTCATTGATGTAGCCGTTGCCGCCCAATATCTGGATGGCATCGAGGGCCATCTGCGTGGCGCGCTCGGCGCTGTAGAGGATCACCCCGGCGGCGTCCTTGCGGGTGGTTTCGCCGCGCTCGCACGCCTGGGCCACTGCGTACAGATAGGCGCGGCTGGCGTTGAGCTGGGTGTACATGTCGGCGACCTTGCCTTGGATCAACTGAAATTCGCCGATGCTCTGGCCGAACTGCTTGCGGTCGTGGATGTACGGAACGATCAGGTCCATGCACGCCTGCATGATGCCGGTCGGGCCACCGGACAAGACCACGCGCTCATAGTCGAGGCCGCTCATCAAAACTTTCACGCCACCATTGAGCACGCCGAGGATATTTTCCTCGGGCACTTCGACGTCATCGAAAAACAACTCGCATGTGTTGGAGCCGCGCATGCCGAGTTTGTCGAATTTGTTGCTGCGGCTGAAGCCTTTCCAATCGCGTTCGACGATGAGCGCAGTGATGCCATGAGGGCCTTTTTCCAGGTCAGTCTTGGCGTAAATGACGTAGGTGTTGGCATCGGGCCCGTTGGTGATCCAGGTCTTGCTGCCGTTGAGCACAAAGCGGTCGCCACGTTTTTCGGCGCGCAGTTTCATGGAAACCACGTCGGAGCCGGCATTCGGTTCGCTCATGGCGAGGGCGCCGACATGTTCGCCACTGATGAGCTTGGGCAGGTACTTGCTCTTTTGCTCATGGGTGCCGTTGCGGTTGATTTGATTGACGCACAGGTTGGAGTGGGCGCCGTAGGAAAGGGCGACCGAGGCCGAGCCGCGGCTGATTTCCTCCATGGCGACCACGTGGGCCAGATAGCCCAGGCCGGCACCGCCGTATTCTTCCGGCACAGTGATGCCCAGCAGGCCCATGTCGCCGAATTTGCGCCACATGTCGGCAGGGAACAGATTGTCGATGTCGATCTGGGCTGCCCTAGGCGCCAGCTCGGCCTTGACGAAGGACTGGACCTGGTCGCGCAACATATCGATGGTTTCGCCAAGGGCAAAATTCAGGGATGGGTAGCTCATGGGACACCTTTTGTTTTTTTGTCGGGTGCGGAAAGTAGCAGGACTGCTCTCACCTTTACGTTAACGTAAGCTTGTGACGGATGGCTGTCAATCGCTCTTTACGTTAACGTCAACTTGGGCGAGAGTAAGGCCGCTTTCCTACGGAAATTGCCGATACACCCACCGAATAAAGACAAGAGGGGTCGTCATGGATCAACCCGGTTCGCAAGCGCAATCGAGCTACACCCGAGGGAGCCAAGCCAAGTCCTTGTTGGAGCAGACCATTGGCCAAGCATTCGACCAGACCGTGGCTCGATGCCCTGATGGCGAAGCACTGGTGGTTCGTCACCAGTCGCTGCGCTACAAGTGGCACGAACTGGCCGAAGTGGTCGACTTACACGCACGGGCTTTTTTGGCGTTGGGGTTGAAGACAGGCGATCGCCTGGGCATATGGGCGCCCAACTGTGCGCAGTGGTGCGTGAGTCAGTTCGCCAGTGCGAAGATCGGCGTGATTCTCGTCAATATCAACCCGGCGTATCGTGCCTCCGAACTGGAGTACGTACTCAAGCAGTCCGGCTGCCAGTGGCTGGTGTGCGCGGGGTCATTCAAGACCTCGGATTACCATGCCATGTTGCAAGCATTGGCGCCGGAACTGGCAGAGCAACCTATCGGGCATTTGCACAGCGAGCGCCTTGCGGATCTGCGCGGTGTGATCAGCCTCGATCCGCAGCCACCCTCAGGCTTCCTGCCTTGGTCGCAGTTGACGGCCCTGGGTGCCTCGGTGTCGCCAGGGCAACTGGCCGAGCGCCAGGCCAGCCTGCGTTTCGATCAGCCCGTGAATATCCAGTACACCTCCGGGACCACCGGGTTTCCCAAGGGGGCGACCCTTAGTCATCACAATATTCTCAACAACGGCTACATGGTGGGTGAAAGCCTCGGCCTGAGCGCTGGCGATCGCTTGGTGATCCCAGTGCCGTTGTATCACTGTTTCGGCATGGTCATGGGCAACCTGGGTTGCGTGACGCACGCCAGCACCATGATCTACCCCAACGACGCGTTCGATCCGTTGCTGACCCTGCGCACCGTGGCCGAGGAAAAAGCCACCGCGTTGTATGGTGTGCCCACCATGTTCATTGCCATGCTGGACCAGCCGCAACGGGGGGATTTCGACCTGTCCAGCCTGCGTACCGGGATCATGGCCGGCGCTACGTGCCCCATCGAGGTGATGCGGCGAGTCATCAACGAAATGCACATGGCTGAGGTGCAAATTGCCTACGGCATGACGGAAACCAGTCCGGTGTCGTTGCAGACTGGTCCTACAGATGAATTGGAATTACGCGTCACTACCGTCGGCCGCACTCAGCCGCAACTGGAAAGCAAGATCATCGACCAGGCGGGGGAAATCGTCCCTCGCGGCACCATCGGCGAGTTGTGTACGCGAGGCTACAGCGTGATGCTCGGCTACTGGAATAATCCCAAGGGCAGTGCCGAAGCCATCGACTCGCAAGGCTGGATGCACACCGGCGACCTGGCGATCATGGACGGGCAGGGTTACGTGCGTATCGTCGGGCGCAACAAGGACATGATCATCCGTGGTGGAGAGAATGTTTATCCTCGGGAGTTGGAAGAATTCTTTTTCACTCATCCCGCAGTGGCCGACGTACAAGTGATTGGCATACCTTGCTCGCGTTATGGCGAAGAGATCGTAGCCTGGATCAAGTTCCACCCCGGGCACAGCGCCTCCGAGCAAGAGCTGCAAGCGTGGTGCAAGGAGCGAATTGCTCACTTCAAGACGCCGCGGCATTTCAAGTTCGTCGAAGAATTCCCCATGACGGTCACGGGCAAGATCCAGAAATTTCGCATGCGGGAAATCAGCATCGAAGAACTGAGCGACAGCAATGGCTGAGTAACTTCCCTGTGGGGCGAGCTTGCTCGCTCCCGCAGGAAAACCCAAACGCCAGACAGCACAAAGGGGAGCCGAAGCTCCCCTTTAATTTTGTCGTCGCGTGCTCTTTTTTTATTATTGAGGGGCGGCCTGTTGTTGTTTTTGGCAGCCGTGACCCTTTACCGCTGTTTTTGGCGATCCCCATCCGGGATCAAGAGCAAACGTATTTTTTTGAGCGCTGATCTGCTTTTTCGCCTGGCGATCCAACCGATTCGGGCGCTACCTGAAGGTAGTTTTATTGTTCTCTGCCCGGTTGCGGGTTGCTCCTGAAAGCACCCTGAAAAGCACATCTTCTCCAAAAAAATCTGTTAGCTGCGTCTCTGCCGTGTTGTTTTTGTTATGCCAGAGTCGTTTCGTCTTGTTTTTATTGGGTTTGTCGCTTTTTTTTATTCTTGTTGTGCAGGAGATATAGCAGGTGGCGTGCCAACTTTTAAAAATCTATATAGAACAATGACTTGTGATTTTCTCGAAAAAATCAGGACGGCCAATCCCAGACAAATTGTTTCCGTGTTACTCGTTTCACCCCCGTTACAGACGAGGGCGGTAACACCTCACTGCGCCAGCCGCGCCTTTGCAACACGCGAACCGGTGGGGCGGCCCAGCACGTCACAAATCTGCTGGCCCGCGGCAATCAGTGCGTCCAGGTCGATACCGGTTTCGATACCCAGCCCCTTGAGCAGGTAAAGCACGTCCTCGGTGGCGACGTTACCGCTGGCGCCCTTGGCATAGGGACAGCCGCCCAAGCCGGAAATGGAACTGTCGAACACGGCGATACCTTCCAGAAGGCTGGCGTAGACGTTGGCCATTGCCTGGCCATAGGTGTCATGGAAGTGTCCCGCGAGTTTTTCCCGGGGAACGTCACCCGAAACCACTTCAAACATCCTGCGTGTGGCGCCGGCGGTGCCCGTCCCGATGGTGTCGCCGAGGGAAACCTCGTAGCAGCCCATGTCGTACAGCTCCCGGGCGACCCAGGCCACTTGCTCGGGTTCGACCGCGCCTTCATAAGGACAGCCCAGCACACACGACACGTACCCGCGTACGTTGACACCGTTGCGCTGTGCTGCCTCCATGATCGGGGCGAAACGTTCCAGGCTTTCCTTGATGGAGCAATTGATGTTGCGTTGGGAAAATGCTTCGGATGCCGCCGCGAACACCGCAACCTCCTTGACGCCTGCCGCCAGCGCGTCCTCGAACCCCCGCAGGTTCGGCGCCAACGCGCCGTAGGTCACACCGGGCTTGCGCTGAATCTGCGCGAACACCTCGGCCGAGCCGGCCATTTGCGGCACCCATTTGGGCGAGACAAAACTGCCAACCTCGATGTAACCGAGGCCCGCGGCGCTCAAGGCATCCACCAGGCGCACCTTGTCGGTGACGCTGATGGGTTGCGATTCATTCTGCAGCCCGTCGCGGGGGCCGACTTCGATCAGGCGTACAAAAGAGGGCAGGGACATGGGGATTGACCTGTGGTGAATGGGCTCGGTGTGGAAGCGAGCTTGCTCGCTCCCACTGGATAACTGCTGTGTTACTGGACGGTTTCCTCGCCCTTGAGCGTCTGTTCCAGCGCCTGGATGCAACGTTCCTCGGCGGTGTCGAGTTCCAGTTTCATCTGTTCGATGTCCAACAGCTGCTGTTCGAGTTGCTCACGACGCTCGGCAATTTTCGCCAGCATGCTGTGTAACTGTTTCTGATTGCCGCTGGTGGGGTCGTACAGCTCGATCAGCTCACGGCATTCAGCGAGGGAAAACCCAATGCGTTTGCCCCGCAGGATCAGTTTCAGGCTGACTTTGTCCCGTGGCGAGTAAACACGTTCCTGGCCTCGGCGCTCCGGACGCAAAAGACCCTGTTCTTCATAGAAGCGGATGGCTCGAGTGGTGATATCCAACTCGCGGGCGAGATCGGAGATGCTGTAGGTCAGGCTGCTCATGGAAGCGCTCGAAATGATAGGAGTTGGCGCTAAGCTAATTCCAGGTTGACGTTCACGTCAAGCAATGAGCTGTCGACGAAACCTGTGGGAGCGAGCCTGCTCGCGAAAGCGGTAGTCCAGCCAATATGAATAGTGACTGATCCGACGCTATCGCGAGCAGGCTCGCTCCCACATTGGACAGGCTAAACCTTATCGAGCTTCTTCTCATGGGCCGTCACCTGTTGGCACAGTTCGATGATCTGCTCGCGCATCCAACGATTGGCCGGGTCCTGGTCGGTGCTTTCGTGCCAGTAGAGATGGGTTTCCACTGGCGGCACATCGTTGACGGGCACGTGGACCGCATGCAGGTCATGGCGGCGTGTGAAGCGCTCCGGAACAGTCATGACCATATCGGTCTGCTGGAGCACCTGGGACGCCATCAGATAATGCTGCGAACGCAGGGCAATCTTGCGCTGTATGCCCATTTTGCCGAGGGCCAGGTCCACGTAACCCAGGCCGTTGCGGCGACTGGAAATATGCACGTGGGTCTGGGCCAGGTAATCGTCGAGGCTGAGTTTTTCCTTGTTCGCCAGCGGATGGCCCTTGCGCATGGCGCAGACGTAACGGTCCTCCATCAGCTTGACGTGGCGTACTTGTGGGTCGGTGTTGAGCGGGGCGTCCACCGCGAAGTCCAGGCGTCCGGCGGCCAGCTCCTTGGTGGTTTCCCGGCGCTTGGACAGGAAACTCTCGATAGCCACGGTCGGCGCCAGGCGACGCAGGCGCTGGAACAGTGGCGGCAGGATCACGCCCTCGGTGAGGTCGGTCATGCTGATGCGGTAGGTCTTGACGGCTTGCAGTGGGTTGAAGATCCGACTTTCCTGTACCGATACCCGCAGCAGCGACAGGGCGTTGCGCACCGGCCCGATAATATTCTGGGCCATCGGTGTAGGCACCATGCCCTGGGCGGTGCGCACGAACAGCGGATCATTGAAGGTCTCGCGCAAACGCGCCAGGGCATTGGACACGGCCGGCTGAGTGATGCCGACGATCTGCCCGGCACGGGTCAGGTTGGCTTCGGTGTAGATCGCATCGAAGACAATGAAAAGGTTGAGGTCGACCTTGCTCAGATTCATGGCGCTGCACTCTTATTCTTGGGCTTGTATGAGGTGCCGGGTGGCAATGCAAATCAGTGAACCATATATCGGTGATGAATGTTAATACACGCCGAGAATAGGTTAGGTAAATTTTCGTAGCTCAACTAGCATCGATTCCATGACCTAAAAACAACCTCTGCCAAGAAGGTGCTGCCCATGGATTTTGCCTATTCCCCCAAGGTTCAGGAGCTGCGTGAACGCGTTACGGCGTTCATGGATGCGCATGTCTACCCGGCCGAAGCGGTATTCGAACGACAAGTAGCCGAAGGTGACCGTTGGCAACCCACCGCGATCATGGAGGAGCTGAAGGCCAAGGCCCGGGCCGAAGGGCTGTGGAATCTGTTCCTGCCGGAATCCGAACTGGGCGCAGGCTTGACCAACCTTGAATATGCGCCGCTGGCGGAGATCATGGGGCGCTCGCTGCTGGGGCCGGAGCCGTTCAACTGCTCGGCGCCGGACACCGGCAACATGGAAGTGCTGGTGCGTTACGCCAATGAAGAACAAAAGCAGCGCTGGCTGGAACCGTTGCTGCGGGGAGAGATTCGCTCGGCCTTCGCCATGACTGAACCGGACGTCGCTTCGTCGGATGCCACCAACATGGCCGCCCGTGCCGAGCGCGATGGCGACCAGTGGGTCATCAACGGTAAAAAGTGGTGGACCTCAGGCGCCTGCGACCCGCGCTGCAAGATCCTGATCTTCATGGGCCTGAGCAATCCCGATGCACCTCGTCACGCCCAGCATTCGATGATCCTGGTGCCGGTGGACACGCCCGGGGTCAAGATCGTCCGGCCACTACCGGTGTTCGGTTACGACGACGCGCCCCATGGCCACGCCGAAGTGCTGTTCGACAACGTGCGGGTGCCGTACGAAAACGTCCTGCTAGGCGAGGGCCGCGGTTTCGAAATTGCCCAGGGCCGCCTCGGCCCGGGCCGGATTCATCACTGCATGCGCTCCATCGGCATGGCGGAGCGCGCATTGGAATTGATGTGTCAGCGGGCCATCAGTCGCACCGCCTTCGGCAAGCCACTGGCGCGCCTGGGTGGCAACATCGACAAGATCGCCGATTCGCGGATGGAGATCGACATGGCTCGCCTGCTGACGTTGAAGGCGGCCTATATGATGGACACGGTCGGCAACAAAGTGGCCAAGAGCGAAATCGCCCAGATCAAGGTCGTTGCGCCGAACGTGGCGCTGAAGGTCATCGACCGGGCGATCCAGATTCATGGCGGGGCTGGGGTTTCCAACGACTTTCCGCTGGCCTACATGTATGCCATGCAGCGAACGTTGCGCCTGGCCGACGGCCCGGATGAAGTCCACCGCGCCGCCATCGGCAAGTTCGAGATCGGCAAGTATGTGCCCAAGGAGATGTTGCGCAGCGGGCATTGAAGCTTCTTCACACTGACACGTAATCGCGAACAGGCTCGCTCCCACTGAGTTTGTTGGATGAACGCAGCATTGGCGTTCACCGCAAGCACCTTGGGAGCGAGCTTGCTCGCGATGGCCGTCTCCTGGACGGTGAATGAGCTTATTCCTTGACGCTCATGTATTCCTCGGCCCAACGGATGTACTCCTCGGGCTGGGTGTAGGTGTGGGTCAGTTCGGTGGCGCTCAGGTCCGACGCCTGGGTAAAAATCTGGCGCTGTTCCCGCAGGCTGTCATAAGTGGCCTTGATCGCGGCGAAATAGGCGCCGTGGCCATCGATGGTGATCCGTACACCCAGCTCGGCCAGGCGTTTGTCGTCACGCAGCAGCGGGTTGCCGTAAGTGACCAGCATCAGCGGCACGTTCAGGTTCTCGCTGATCTTTTCCAGATGCTCGAAGTCCTGTACCCCGACCATGCAGATCCCATCGGCGCCGGCACGTTCGTATTGTTGGGTGCGGCTGATGATTTCCTGAACCGGCAGTATTCCCGCGTTGGTCCGGGCGATGATGGCCATCTCCGAATCGACGCGGGCCTCCAGGGCGGCGCGGATCTTGCCGACGCCTTCGGCCACGCTGATGAGGTCCGTGGACTTGCGGCCGAACTGGGCGGGCAGCAGGGTGTCTTCGATCGTCAGCGCGGCAATGCCGGCGCGTTCGAGCTCGATGATCGTGCGCATCACGTTCAGCGCGTTGCCGTAGCCGTGGTCAGCGTCGGCGATCACCGGCAGCTGGGCCACGCGACCGATGCGGGTAGCCTGTTCGGCAAATTCACTGAGGGTGATCAAGGCAAAATCCGGCGCGGCCAACACTTGCAATGAAGCGACCGAGCCGCCGAGGATCCCCACTTCGAATCCCAGGTCTGCGGCTATGCGCGCTGACATCGGGTCGAACACGGACGCAGTGTGGTAGCACGTGTCGGAAGCCAGCAATTGGCGGAAGTTGCGACGCAAATCTTGATGGGAAAGCCTGGACATATAAGTTCCACCAATGGAATGGAAGGGCTTGAGCAAAAGTGTCAACGCCGAAAAACCAAAGGCTATCATGCGGCAGGCACAAAGATGATGACGAATGTGCATGGGCCATGCTTTGCAGTGCACCAAAAAAGGCCACAGACCGGAAGGCTTGTAGCCTGGCGAGTGCCTACAGCTTAAACGATGTCAGGACAGGGTCGTTTCCCCCCACATCTTCTTGATCTCGTGAATGTTTCCAACGTTGAAGCGGGTCGAGAAGGGAATAGTGCAGAAGACTTCGTTCTCGTTCGTCAATTGGACAGCGGTATCCACCGCATCCGTACCGGCTCGCAGCAAAGGCGCTTGGTCCCAGTTGTTCATCAGGTTATCCATGTTTTTTCCTCTTTTGGTTATAGGGCAGCCAATGACTGCCCGGGGTTGAGCAACGACAGCGTGTCTTTGAATAAAGCTGTCTCTTGCGCAGCTACGCCGGGGTAAAACGGCTTATAGTTTTCATCGAAACACCAGGCTTCGTCCGGTCTGATCGAGTGTTCAGGATGAATGAGCAGACTCAACGATGCAGACATTGACCGAGGCGCGATCTGTCTGTGGATCTCTCGAAATGCAGGCATGTATAAAACTTCGCCTGGCGCCAGTTTTACGCTTCGTTCCTTACCTAATCTGGGCACCTTGCCCATTTGTAAGGGAAGTTCATCAAGTATTTCGCGGACAACCGTTGTATAACCATCTCCGCTATAGCCCACCGCATACATGTCGAAGTCATGATTGTGGTTCAGGTTGTAGATGAAAGTCTTGCTCTCGTCATGTGTTTCCACGGGTGCCCAGAATCCCAGGCGCAGGGTAAACTCATCGTTGCTGTGCAGTACAAAGGCATAGGCATTGTAGATATTGTTGCGGATGGCGAAACCATCTCTCTGTATTACGTCATGCAGATGGTGACTCAATAAAGAACGATTCGTCGCCAGCTGGCGCATGTCTTCAATGACATCGGCTTTGTCACGCTGCAGATCGTAAGTGTTTATGCGCTCCAGGAAAGTGTCGAGTTTCATGCGGCCTTCTCCAGTGGACGAAGCAAGCTGTCCAGGCGCGCACTTTTGTGTTTTTTCAGCAATGGAGCGTATGCCAGCGCCTTGGGCCGGTCCGCTCGGTAGAGTATCTGGAAGGCTTTCCACACCACAGCGGGATGATAGTGGTAGACCAATTCCTCCGCGACCTTGACGCCATCGAGGTCTTGGATTGTGTCGAGCAGCTCCAGGCTGACCAGATAACGAGAGGCACTTTCATCGTGGGGCAACCACGCTATCTTTTTCAATGTGACACGATCGAATACGCTGATATCGGCCGCTCTGTTTGGCAGATTGATTCGCCCTGTAAGTCTGGCTGGCTTGGGGTCGGTTTGGATGTAGTCGAATAATGTATGACGGCCGTCGATGATCAGCGGGTTTCTTTCGTCAACAATAACGCTGTCGGCCTTTTCGATACACTGTTCCATCAAAGTGTATCGCTGGACCTGGAAGGGGCGGTCAAGCGCGAACAGAATGCTGTGGCCGGGCACTGAGTACAGTGGCGATGAAGTTGAGTCGAATGTAGGTGATTTAACACTTATATTGCCTATATTCGTCTGGTGCAGTATCACGGTTCCCGTATGCGGGTTGGTGGCGTTCATGATTGTTGCCCGCCGGAATTGCTCCCTGGCAAAGTCGGGTGCGGCGGTAAGTTGAGAAACCAGTTGTCTTGTTTCTGAGGTCATGTCCAATGATTTAATTGTTTCCGCAATGTCCGTTGGCGAAACTATCTCGGTAATTAGATTTTTGATCATGATCGTTTTCGTTGCAGTGGGTCGGTGTTGGAAAGTATGGAGTTGGACAGGGTGGGAGGCAACTTGTTAATTGTCGACAAGTATTGCCGGGGAAATATCGAGTTGCTTTCTGGTTAAAGAGGGTTGTTATTGTTTAGTGTTACATCCTCACGTTGCGCGAGGAGTAAATGGAAAGTGCCGGGACAGGGCGGCGGATTTATGCCGCCTCGGCCTGTTCCCGCGGCCTGAGCAACGTCACGGCGCGTACCGTGTCGCCCGGTTGCACTTGCAGACGTTGGGCTGTGGCGCGGTCAACGAGCAGGCTTTGACCATGCAGGTGGGCCCGGGCGCTGGTGACGCGGCAGCTTTCCAGGCGCCGGTTGTGGATCAGCCACACCGGCGCCTGCCCGTCCGGCGTGCCGATCGTCAAGGTCAGTGGCTGGCTGTCGCGTACGCTGCGGATCTTCGAGACAGGTGCCTCGATGACCGGCCCGCCGTCAAAGATGTCCACGTATCCCTTGTGGGCGAAGCCTTCGGCACCGAGGATCTTCAAGGCGGGTTCGGTGTCCGGATGCGCTTTGCCTATCGCTGCCTGGGCCTGCTCGGTGAGTAGGCAGGTGTACAACGGTTGGCGTGGCATCAGCTCGGCGATGAAGGCCTTGTTGCCCATGCCAGCCAACTGGTCGGCGTAGCTGAAGTCCTTGTTGAAGAAGTGTCGTCCCAGGCTATCCCAGAAAGGCGAGCAGCCCTGGTCGTCCGCGCGACCGCGCAATTCTGCAATCAGCTTTTCGCCAAACAGCTGGGAAAACTCGGCCACGAACAGCAGGCGCGCCAGGGACAGCAAGCGCCCGTTATGGCCACGGCGCTGATGGGGATGAAGGAACAGCGAGCAGATTTCCGATTGACCGGTCATTTCGTTGTTGAGGAACAGCGTCGGGATCTGTCGCTGGATGCCCAATTCAGGCGCCGAGCTGACGGTCACACCCACGCGGTAGTTGTACCAGGGCTCGCGCACCCCCACCGCACCGGTCAGCGCGCTGATACCCACCACGTGCCGGTCGTCGTCCTCCAGCACGAACAGGTAGTCGGCATCGGCACGTTCCACCTGCCCGGCGAAGGTCCGTTGGGCCCAGCGCACTCGGTGCGCCAGGCGTTCTTCATTGGCCGGCAGGCTGGTAAACCCCGGGCCGGCGCAGCGCGCCAGGTCCATCAACGCAGGCAGGTCGGTCAGGGCGACCGGGCGGACAATCATGGTGTCGCTCCTTGATCATGCCGGGCGCGATGCTGCCATAGACGGGCTCGAAGGCGTCTCATAGGCGGACCACCCGGATCCGGTCACCCTCTGCAATGCCCAACGCATGCAACATATCGGGCTGCAATGGGACAGGGCTTTCGCCGTTGACTTCCAGGTCGGCGACAATGGCTCGGTAATGGCCCAGGCGATCGTTGCTGACCAGGTAGCGACCCGTGGCGTCGATGTGTCGGCTCTGGCGCGCGATAGCCAAGTGACTCTGGGTGATCGAGCGGATGTTCGCGACCCGGGCGTGCAGCGTGGGGCCACCGTCGAAGATATCCACGTAGTTGTTGGTTTCGAAACCCTCGCGCTCGAGGATGTCGAAGGCTTCCTGGCCGTCCGGGTGGACCCGGCCAATGCAGGCCTGGGCCGCCGGGGGCAACATCGGGACATAGATCGGGTATTGAGGCATCAGCTCTGCGAGGAAGGTTCGGCTGCGCAAGCCGCACAGACGTTCGGCCTCGGTGTAGGGCAGGTCGAAAAAATGCTGTCCGACGGCGTCCCAGAAGGGCGACTGGCCATCCTCGCTGCTGAAACCGACGATCTCAGTGATCACCGAGTCGGCAAAGCGCCGCGGGTGGGCGCCGATGAACATCAGCCGCGCCCGGGAAAGCAACTCCGATTCCGGCGTGCGTACCCGTGCAGCGTCGATGTGGAAACCGCGCAGCAGCGTCTGACCGTTGAGGTCCTGGCAGAGCGACAGCGCGGGTACGCCGTGCTGGATGTTCAGCTCGCGGGATTCGCTGGAAAACGGCCGGTTGCGCAGGCTGTAGAATGGTTCGCCGCAACCCGTGGTGGCGACAATTTCCGAACAGCCCACGAGGCGACCTGATTCCAGCTCCTGCAAAACAAAAAAATAATTCTCCCCGCCCGGGGTGTGCACTTCGGCCTCGAATGAGGCGCACGAGGCGAGAATTTTTTCCCGCAGGTGATCGACGTCGTCGGGAAGCGAAGTGACGCCTACCAGGCTATCGCGGGCCAGCTGTTGCAGTTGCGGCAAATCGGTCAATTGAACTGGACGTAAAGCCAGCATGGATTGCACTCCTGTTCCAAAGAACCCGCTGATAGGCACCGGGCTTGACGATCACTGTCGTTGTCCACGCGTTGTTGCTTTGCAGCTGAAAACTCTACACCGTCGTGTTTATAGCAGGGGAGCGAGGTATGCGCTCCAGGTCCTTAACGACTCGAGGCTGCGCAGTTGGTCGTTGCGCACTTCGATCAGCACCGAATCCAGGCCGCGGCCGTCGCCATGTACCGGAACCGTCATGTCGCTCAAGGGGCTGACCTTGTAGGGCTGGTTGCCGGCGACCCGCAGCGAGTGCCGGGCCAGCCCTTCGACGATGTGCTGGGCATATTCCCTGGCTTCGCCAAACAGGACGCCGGCCTCGAGTGCGCGCGGCTGGCCGTAGAACACCGGGGTGAAACTATGGATGCCCACTACCCGCACGACCCGGTTGTCAGCCAGGCGGCGGTCGATCAGGGTTCGCAGTTGGTCATGAAAAGGGTGGAACAGGCACTGCTGGCGGTATTCGCGCGTGGCGTCGTCCAGCGAGTGGTTGCCGGGGATCTGGTAGATCTCGCTTTGCGCCGGGATGCTGTCGGGGACGTGCAATGGGCGGTTCAGGTCGATCAACAGTCGCGAGTAGTTGGCCGACAGCAGGGTCGCGCCAAGGGTTTCGGACAGTCGCTCGGCCAAGGCCAGGGCACCGATGTCCCAGGCGATATGTTCCTGGGCCGCCGTCTCATCCAGCCCCAGGTCATTGAGCGCGCCTGGGATGAATCGGCTGGCATGTTCACAGACCAGCAGCAGCGGATGGTCCGACTCTTCCCGCAGCAATCTGAAAGCAGGCTTGGTGTACAGACCTGATTCGGCGCATTCAATGGGTTCGCGCATAGTGCTCACAAGGCTCGGCAGATGGCGACGCCTGGGTCAAGGCCGGCTCCCGGGCCTTCAAGGCTGGACAGGCTTCAACCAGCGGGCTGGACAACGCTTCGAACAATGCCCGACTGCGCAGGGCATCTATGGCCTGGCTTTCCGATGGCGGCAAAACCAGGCATGGATCGCTGGTCTGGTCTCTGGAGAGAGGCATCCGTGCTCCTTGCCTGGATGGGTGTTGGGTTTTTTTCATCATTTCGAAAATAGTATTTGGGTAGCGGGTGCTACGTGTCCAGAGGTTTTTACGTTCCGTTTAAAAAGTCTGAACTTATGTGTAAGCCTTGTAGGGCAAGGCTTTGGTTGAGGTGCCTTTGTATGTCAGGTAATGCTTCTGCCGGTGTCGGACATAACGCCTTTTTGTCCAACGTTATTGGAGTTCATATAAGGTGCTGTACAACAAAGTGCGCCATTGCCCTGTCACTGATCCCCTCCAACCGCCCGAGAATTCCCCGTGCAAGCGACCCGCCTGACCTTGATGTGCCACGCCCGCACCGCCGCTCAGAAAAGCGCTCGCTTGGGCCTGGACGAACCGCTGGATGCCGGTTGGCTGGCGAAGCGCCCCGAGATCGGTCGCCAATACCACCATGTCCGGCATCTGCTCTGCGGGCCGGAACTGAGGACGCGCCAGACGGCGGCCTTGTTGGGTGACTCACCCGTGGTGACCCCGGCATTGGCCGATTGTGATTTCGGACGGTGGCGGGGGGCGTCGATCGACGAGTTGCTCGCGACCGAACCGCAGCACCTCCAGGCGTGGCGCGATGATCCGGACGCCGCGCCCCACGGCGGTGAATCCGTCAGTCAATTGTGTCGGCGCGTCGGTGACTGGCTGGCGTCCCTGGAAAAGACCCCGGGTCGTTGGTTGGCCGTTACCCATCCGTTCGTGATCCGCGCCGCCATGATGAACGTGCTGGGCTGCCAACCGGCCATGTTCAACCGGATCGATATCGAACCCCTTGGCGTCGTTGACCTGCGATTCAACGGGGTTTGGCGCTTGCGAGCCTTGGAGTCACGACCATGAAAAAACTCTTGGTGATCGGCATCGGTGCAGGTGATCCGGACCATTTGACGATGCAGGCGGTGAAGGCCTTGAACCAGGTGGATGTGTTTTTCCTGATGGACAAGGGGCCTGCCAAGGACGGGTTGCTGGACTTGCGCCGCGAGATCTGTCGACGCTATATCGCCGACCATTCCTACCGTTTCGTCGAAGCCAGCAGTCCTGAGCGCGAGCGCGGCGATTCGGACTACGCGGGCACTGTCACGGAGCTGAATCGGGCGAAGCAGGCCATTTTCGAAGGGCTGATCGATGAGCAGTTATCGGACGGACAATGCGGCGGTTTCCTGGTGTGGGGCGACCCGTCGTTGTACGACAGCACCTTGCGTATCCTCCAGGCGATCCTTGATTCGGGACGCTGCGCTTTCGAGTTCGAAGTGATCCCTGGCATCACCAGCGTCCAGGCCCTCGCGGCGCGACATAAAGTGTCATTGAATACCATTGGCGGTTCGCTGGAGATCACCACTGGCCGGCGGTTGGCGGCGGGGCAGGTCGGCGACGCGGAGAGCGTGGTGGTGATGCTCGATGCGCAGGACGCGTATCGTCAGGTACGCGATCCGGACCTGCACATCTATTGGGGCGCCTATGTAGGGACGGCGGACGAAATCCTGGTCGCCGGCCGGCTGGGGGACGTGGCCGATGACATCGAACGCACTCGCCAGGCGGCGCGGCAGGCCAATGGCTGGATCATGGACACGTACTTGTTGCGCAGACGCTGAGCGTCGCGAGCAAACCTGGGCGAAGCTCATGCTGGGTTCATCCCCGCCCAAACCGCTCTCGGTAGACCGACGGCGCAACCCCCACCACGCTACGAAATGCCACGCGGAAACTTTCCACCGAGCGGTAGCCGCAGAGTTGGGCAATGATGTCGGTGTTGTCGCTCGTGCTCTCCAGCAGTTCCCGCGCCCGAGCCAGGCGTTCATGTTGCAGCCAGGCCTTGGGTGAAAGGCCAGAGGCCTGGGTGAAGCGGCGCAGGAAGGTTCGTTCGCTCATGGCGGCGTGGCTTGCCAGCTCGCGCACACCCAGCGGCTGGTGGAGACGCTCCCGGGCCCATTGCATGACGCCGGACAAGTCGCTGCGCGGTGTGCGACTGACCGGCGACGGAATGAATTGCGCCTGGCCGCCGGTGCGTTGCGTCGGCATGACCAGCCGGCGTGCCACGGTGTTGGCGACCTGGGCTCCGAAATCCCGCGCAACCAGGTGCAGGCACGCATCGATGCCTGCCGCGCTGCCAGCCGACGTGATCACTTGGCCTGAATCGACATAAAGAACGTCGGGATCCACATCGATGGCGGGGTAGCGCTCGGCGAGCTCGTCGGTGTAGCGCCAATGAGTCGTGGCGCCCAGGCCGTCGAGCAACCCCGTGGCGGCAAGCACGAACGCTCCTGAACAGATCGACAACAAACGGGCGCCGCGTTCATGGGCTCGCCGCAGGGCCTGGAGCAGGGCATCGGAGGGCGGACCGCTGCGAATGCGCCAGCCCGGCACGACAATCGTACGAGCGCTGTCGAGCAGTTCCATGCCGCCATCGGCCAGCACCTGGAAGCCGCCCATGGCGCGCATCGGGCCTTCGTCGACGGCGACGATGCGGTGCTCATACCACGGGAAATCGAACTCGGGCCGTGCCAGTCCGAATATCTCGACGGCGACGCCGAACTCGAACGTGCACAGGCCGTCGTAGGCAAGGATCGCGACGAGGCCGGGTGTAGGATGCATTTGGCGGAAAATTCCCACAGAGTGTCGTATCCGCCACTGTAGCGGTAAGCGCCAGGTCGATAAAGTCTCTTCGAGCCCTTTTGTTCCAGGAGTAAAAATCATGACCAGCCCCGTTAGCGAAGTGCCTGCCGCCTCATCCGACCTGGCCTTGCAACACTTCAGCCGGCGCCTGATGTTCGAAACCGACTGTTCCGATGTCCATGCCAGCCAGGAAACGGGCGATGTCGATTTTGTACTGGTGGATGTACGCGGTCCGCTGGCCTACGAGCGCGGGCATGTGCCGGGGGCGATCAATCTTCCAACCCGCACGCTCACGGCGCACGCACTGGCTGCCTATCCCGAGACGACTCTGTTCGTGGTCTATTGCGCCGGGCCACACTGCAACGGCGCCAACAAGGCTGCGGTCCGCCTGGCGACCCTCGGGTATCCGGTCAAGGAAATGATTGGCGGCGTCATGGGCTGGCTCGACGAGGGCTTTCGCCTGACCGGTTCCGTAGAGCGCGTGGCGGAGAAGATCGTCAGCTGCGATTGCTGAAATTTTCCGGCGGCTTGTTCACGTTGTGGCGAGGCAGCTTGCTCCCGCTGGGCTGCGTAGCAGTCCTGAGCGGTGCAGAACCTCGCCACCAGCGTTTGCCTCTGTCAGGCTTTTCGTAAATTCATGATCCTCAGCCAAGCCTGGGTATTTCTATAACTATTTGTCGCCTCTACGTAATTCCCCTCCCGAGTGCCCCTCTAGACTCCCGCCCACTTCGGTTTCCCAGACCGAACGCTGTTTCCGAATCTGCCAATAACGATCAAAAAAACCTGCGCACTCAGGAGCAAAAATGAAGAAGCTTGTCATGTTCGGTGCCCTGGCACTGTCCGTATTATCCTTCTCAGCCGTGGCCGAAGACGCCAAGCCGATCCGTCTCGGGATCGAGGCCGGGTATCCACCTTTTTCGATGAAAACCTCTGACGGCAAGCTGGCCGGCTTCGATGTGGATATCGGCGACGCGCTGTGCGAGCAGATGAAGGTCAAGTGTGTCTGGGTCGAGCAGGAGTTCGACGGCCTGATCCCGGCGCTGAAGGTCAAGAAAATCGACGCGGTCCTGTCGTCCATGACGATCACGGACGACCGCAAGAAAAACGTCGACTTCACCATCAAGTACTACCACACCCCGGCGCGTTTCGTGATGAAGCAAGGCACCGACGTCAAGGACCCGCTGACCGAGCTCAAGGGCAAGAAAGTCGGTGTGCTGCGCGCCAGTACCCATGACCGCTTCGCGACCGAAGTGCTGGTGCCGGCGGGGATCAACCTGGTGCGCTACACCTCCCAGCAGGAGGCCAACCTGGACATGGTTGCCGGTCGCCTCGACGCGATGCTGGCTGACTCGGTCAACCTTGACGAAGGTTTCCTGAAAACCGACGCCGGCAAAGGTTTTGCCTTCGTCGGGCCTACCTATGAAGACGCCAAGTACTTCGGCGGCGGCGCCGGCATTGCGGTGCGCAAGGGTGACAAAGAGCTTGCCGAGAAATTCAACGCTGCCATCGCTGAAATCCGCGCCAATGGCACCTACAAGAAAGTGCAGGACAAATACTTCGCCTTTGACGTCTACGGGCATTAATAGCTGAAGCCCACAGGTGGCCCGCCGCTGACCCGGCCGGCCACCTTTTTCATGGGCGATTGTTTTACCCTGAGCCTGTCGAGAAACTGATATCTGGAGTGCCTATGCAACGCATCGACCATATCCTGCCATGGAGTCACCTGGGCACGGAGCGTTCGCTCAGCGTGTTTCGTTACGGCCACGGGCCGCGCAAGGCGTACATCCAGGCGAGCCTGCATGCCGACGAGTTGCCGGGCATGCGCACGGCATGGGAGCTGAAACAGCGACTGAACGATCTTGAAGCCCGTGGTCTGCTCAAAGGCGTGATCGAGCTCGTGCCGGTGGCCAATCCCATCGGCCTGGATCAGCATCTGCAAAGCGCCCATATGGGGCGTTTCGAGCTGGGCAGCGGCAAGAATTTCAACCGTTCCTTCGTCGAACTCAGCGCCCCGGTGGCGCAACGCATCGGTGACCGTCTCGGGGATGACCCGGCCGCCAACATCACCCTGATTCGCCAGACAATGGTCGAGGTGCTGGAAGATCTGCCGCCGCCACCTTCCCAGCTTGAAGCCCTGCACCGGCTATTGCTTCGCCACGCCTGCGACGCCGATGTCACTCTGGATCTGCACTGTGATTTCGAGGCCGCGATCCACTTGTATGCCTTGCCCCAGCAATGGCCGCAGTGGCGCTCATTGGCCGCGCGGTTGAAGGCCGGGGTGGCGTTGCTGTGTGAAGATTCGGGCGGCAGTTCGTTCGATGAGTCCTGTTCGACACCCTGGTTGCGCCTGGCTAGGATTTTTCCGCAAGCGGCGATTCCGCCGGCCAACCTGGCGACGACGCTCGAACTGGGCAGCATGGGCGACACCCGGGTGGAGCAGGCCCAGGCCAATTGCGAAGCCATCCTGGGATTTCTCGCGGAACAGGGCCTCATCGCCGGTGACTGGCCGGCCGCGCCGCAAGAATGCTGCGAGGGCTTGCCGTTCGAAGGCACGCAATACCTGTTCGCGCCGCACCATGGCGTGGTGAGTTTCCTGCGGGAGGCCGGGGAGTGGGTGGAGCGCGGCGATCCGCTGTTCGAGGTGGTCGATCCGTTGAATGACCGGGTCAGCGTTGTGCCAGCGGGCACCAGCGGCGTACTGTTCGCCCTGGATCGTGGGCGCTACACCCAGCCAGGTATCTGGCAGGCGAAAGTCGCCGGGCGCGAGCCTATTCGGGCGGGGAAATTGATCAACGACTGATAAGTGCTGTCTACCTCACCGCACGGTCGTTGTCGTGCGGCTATCCAATGATGGAGGAAGACTGATGCTCAAAGCGTTCGCCCTGTTTCTGCTGCTGGTATCGGCCGGCGTGCAGGCCCAACCGTCGCTGCAAACGGATTTGCCCCTCAATTACCTGGCCCGCGCCGACGAGCAGGCCCGAAACCGGCCGCTCGTGATTTTCCTGCACGGTTCGGGCAGCAACGAAACGGATCTGCTCAGGCTCGCCGATGAACTGCCCAGGCACTACAACTACCTCTCGGTGCGCGCGCCCAAGTCCATGGAACCGGGCCACTACCAATGGTTCGCCAAAAAGGGCGAGGGCGCGTATGACGGTGACACTTCAGACTTGAAGGCCAGTGGCCAGATGCTTATGGAATTCATCGAAAAGGCGCGGGCCAAGTACCCGACCGATGCGGGCAACGTCTACCTGGTGGGCTTCAGCCAGGGCGCGATGATGAGCTACGAAATCGCCTTGCGACACCCGGAAGCCGTCGGGGGCATCGCTGCGATGGGTGGGCGAATCCTGCCGGTGCTGCGGGCCGAACTGACGCCCGACGAGGCACGAAGGGCGCTAGCCGTGTTCATCGGCCACGGCACCGCGGATCCGATCATTCCCTTCCATGACGGCACCGACGCCGACACCTTCCTAAAGACCCTGGCCCTGGAGCCGGAATTCCATGCCTATCCGGGCCTTGGCCATGAGATCAATGCGCAGGAAGTGAAGGATCTGCGGGCCTGGCTTGAGCGACTCAACCCCTGATAGGCACACCAGCCCCCAAAAGGAGATTGTGCTGCGCTTGGGTTTTGAGTCATCCACAAATCCAGTGTGGGAGCGAGCCTGCTCGCGATGGCGGTGTTTCAGTTGCTGAGGATGCTGAATGTACCGCCGTCATCGCGAGCAGGCTCGCTCCCACAGGGGGGGTGTGCTGCGCTTGGGTTGTGAGTCATCCACAAATCCAGTGTGGGAGCGAGCCTGCTCGCGATGGCGGTGTTTCAGTTGATGGGGATGCCGAATGTACCGCCGTCATCGCGAGCAGGCTCGCTCCCACAGGTCAGGCATGCTGCGCCAGTGTTCTCACTTCCCGCTGGCGATCTGCTTGACCAGCGCCTCATGGCCGGCCTGGTCGCTGGCCCTGGAAATGATCTGCACCACGGCCATACGCGTGCCGGAGGCGCCGATCAGCGTGGTGTCCAACGTCGGCCCGCCACCCTGCGTGGCCTTGGTGTCGAGCTGACGCAGGCCCAGACCGGTGGTTTTCTGGATCAGGCTTTGTTCGCCAAGAATTTTGGCATCCGGCAGAGCCTTGGTTTTCTGGACGGCAAAATCGGCAAAGGTGCTGTCCAGGAAGGCCGCGTCGTTGTCCTTCACATTCGCCCCGTCGACCAAGGTGTTTTCAGCCGTGATCACCACTGTCTTGCTCGTGGCATTGCTGTACATCATACCGGTCGCCCCGGCTGTCCCCTGGGCCACTTCGCCCGCGGATAACGGCGTTGCCGTGTAGCCCTTGGGCAGGGTGAAGCTGAACTTGCCGCCCAGCATCGAAATCTTCTGGACCGGTGCCTGGGCCACGGTCTTGGGCTGGGCCGCCATGGCAGGCCATGCGGCCAGGCTGGCGACCGCCGTCAGCAGCACGGCGGCGGCTCGTTTACTCAGCAATGACATTAAAACGCTCCACGCAGGCTCGATCTAAAGCTGGATCATCCCATGGGCCTGGCCTTGACTCCAGCGCCCGACCGTCAAGGACGATCCCAGTAGGGCACCTCGCCGAAACATTCAAGGAAAAAGTCGATCACCGTACGCACCTTCACCGACAGGCGTCGGCTGCCGGGCCAGAGGATAGCGATTTGCTGGGGTTCGAGGCTGTTGGACGCTTCGTAGTCGCTCAGCACCGGCACCAGCGTTCCGCTGCGCACGGCTTCGCCGATGAGCCACGACGGGAACATCACCAGGCCCAGCCCTTGCACGGCGGCCTGGGTCAGGGTGTCGGCGTGGTTGCCGGTGATCGGGCCCCTGACACTGTATGGCGTCCAGGTTTGACCGGGACGTCGGAAGAACCAGCGCTGCTGGCCCGCCACGCCTTTATAGACCAGGCACTCATGGGCAGCCAGGTCCTGGGGCTTGCGTGGCGTGCCATGACGGGCGAGGTAGTCGGGGCTTGCGGCAATCTGGAAGCGGTGCGGCGCGACGATCCGCGCCTGCATGCTGGAATCGTGCAGCGGCCCGATGCGAAAGAGCAGGTCGGCGCCTTGCTGCAGCGGGTCCACATAATTGTCGGTCTGCTGGATGTCCAACTGCAGCTTGGGGTAGCGCTCGCACAACTGGCCCAGCCACGGCGTCAGGTGTCGCTGGCCGAACACCACGGGAGCGTTGATCCGTATCAGCCCGGCCGGCTCGCTGTACTGCTCCTGCAAGGCTTGTTCGGCTTCCTCCAGTTGCACCAGCAACAACCGTGCGTGGTGACCGAGCAGGCGGCCGGCTTCGGTGGGCGAAACGGCGCGCGTGTGGCGATAGAGCAGTTGCTGGTTCAGCGCTTGCTCCATCAATTGGATCTGGCGGGAAATCGAAGAGGGCGCCAGCCCCTCGCGCCGCGCCACTTCCGAAAAGCTGCCGTGATCGAGCACCGCGACAAACAGTCGGAGTGCCTTGAAACCCAGTTCATCGAGACCTTGCATGGGAAATCCGCTGTGCGTACTGCGCAAAAGTGTTGTTGGAATGCTCACATTTATCGCATAGGAGCGCCAGTTGATAATGCCCGTCGTTTCTTTCCAAGACAGGTACATTCGATGCAACCGACATCACAAGACGCGGCCGCGCCGATAGCGGCTGCGGCGCCACCCCGGCCATTTTTGCGCTGGCTATTGTTGCCCCTGGTCATCCTGGCGGGCATGGGATTGTCGGTGGAGGCCGGTCTGCTGGGACCGTTGGGCATCCAGGTCGGCCATCTATGGGCGACGTTGAGCATCTTTGGCGTGGGCGCCGCGCTGTTGTTCCTGCTGCTGTTGCTCAGCGGCCCCCAGCGAGGCCCATCACTGGACACGCTGCCGCGCTGGCAATTGATCGGCGGCTTTCTGGGACCCATCTATGTGGTGGTCCTGACCCTCGCCACCCCTCACATCGGTATTGCGATGACCATGATCGCGATCCTCTCCGGCCAAGTGGGCAAAAGCGTGCTGATCGACCATTTCGGTTGGTTCGGCGCGAGTCGCAAGCGGGTCAATCGCGAGCGTTGGCTGGCGTTGGCGTTGATTGTGGTGGCCCTTGTCCTGATAGCCCGAGGTTGATATGAGCATCATTGTGTTATTGCTGGTGGTCGTCGCCGCCGGCGCGGTACTGAGCGTTCAGGCCGCGATCAACGGACGCCTGGGCGAGACGGTTGGCGTGCTGCGCAGCAGCCTGCTGACCTTTGTGGTGGGCACGGTGGTCACGGGGCTGTTGATCGTGTTTTTCGAGCCGGCCCACGCCATGAGCCTGTTGGAGGTGCCCAAGTGGCAGCTCAGCGGTGCGTTGTTTGGCGTGGTGTACATGATAGTGATGGTCGGCGCGGTGCCACGAGTCGGCACGGCCGTTGCCACCGTGGCGGTCATTGTCGGGCAACTGGGCATGGGCATGCTGATCGATAACTTCGGCTGGCTGGGCAATCCGGCTATCGAATTGTCCAGCAGCCGCTTGCTGGCCATGGCCTGCCTGGCTTTGGCGCTGGTGTTCATGTACCGCAGCAGTACACCGCGCGCCTGAGCGCTTCAGTCCGGTTCGACGTCCAGCTGCAAGCTGTCGTCGGCCAGGCGCTCGGAACGCCGGACGATACCGCTGATGCGTCGGCCTTCGGCGCTGAACACCACGATCTGGGCCTTTGCCAGGTCTTCGGGCAGCGGCGGACGTACATGCAAGGCAAACCACGGCGGCTCGCCGTCGTCCAGACGCTTGACGTCGAACTGGCAGTCGACGCTTTTGGTCTCGCGGCCGAACAGCGTGTCGAGACCGTAATCAAGATGAGTCGTCGCGGGTGGGGTTGGGTCCATCGGCTATCTCCTTGGAAGGCTCGGCTATTGTTCAAGTGAGTCCCGCGACGCCGGAAAAATTCCGTCGGATACGCGGCGATTGATCGCGACGGGCGGTGGGCGGCGGACGTTGCTGGTAGAATTGCCGACCTTGACTTACGAGAGGTATGCCCATGAGCGAGCCGATTCGCCTGACCCAGTACAGCCACGGTGCCGGTTGCGGCTGCAAGATTTCGCCCCAGGTGCTGGAAGTGATCCTGGCCGGCAGCGGTGCGCAGAACCTTGACCCCAAGCTCTGGGTCGGCAATGCCTCCCGGGACGATGCAGCGGTGTATGCCATCGACGAGGAGCGCGGGGTGGTCTCGACCACCGATTTCTTCATGCCTATCGTCGACGATCCTTTCGATTTCGGACGCATCGCCGCGACCAATGCCATCAGTGATATCTACGCCATGGGCGGCGATCCGCTGATGGCGATTGCAATCCTCGGCTGGCCCGTCAACGTACTGGCCCCGGAGATTGCCCGGGAGGTCATTCGTGGTGGCCGCTCGGTGTGCGACGAGGCGGGCATTCCCTTGGCGGGCGGCCATTCGATCGATGCGCCGGAGCCAATGTTTGGCCTCGCGGTGACGGGGCTCCTGCACAAGCGCCACATGAAGCGCAACGACACCGCCGTCGCGGGTTGCCGCTTGTACCTGACCAAACCCCTGGGCATCGGCATCCTCACGACCGCGGAAAAGAAAGGCAAGCTGCGCGCCGCCGACGTGGGCCTGGCCCGGGATTGGATGTGCACCCTCAACAAGCCCGGCAGCCATTTCGGCAAGCTCGACGGCGTGGCCGCAATGACCGATGTCACCGGTTTCGGCTTGCTCGGACACTTGGTGGAGATGGCCGATGGCAGCCAGCTCACCGCACGCATCCGCTACGACGCCGTGCCGCGCTTGCCGGGCGTCGAGTACTACCTGGACCTGGGCTGCGTGCCAGGCGGCACACTGCGCAACTATGACAGCTACGCCAGCAGGGTCGGTCGGGTCCAGGAGTTGCACAAGCGCGTGCTGTGCGACCCGCAGACCAGCGGCGGCTTGCTGGTTGCCGTCACGCCCGAAGGCGAAAGCGAATTCCTGCAGGTTGCCGTCGAGCTGGGCCTTTCGCTGGAGCCGATCGGTGAATTGGTCGAGCGACAGAGCCACGCGGTCGAGGTGTTCTGATGCCCCGCGACATCACCGATTACCGCGATATCTTCCTCAACGACCGTCCGATGATGGACACCCGAGCGCCCGTCGAATTCCTCAAGGGCGCGTTTCCCGGCGTGGTCAACCTGCCCCTGATGACCGACATCGAGCGGCAACGCGTTGGCACTTGCTATAAACAACAGGGCCAGCAAGCTGCCATCGTCCTCGGGCATCAATTGGTTAGCGGTGACACCAAGGCCCAGCGCATCCAGGCCTGGTCCGACTTCGCCCGTTCCCATCCCGAAGGAGTGCTTTATTGCTTTCGTGGTGGCTTGCGCTCGCAGATTGTCCAGCAGTGGCTCAAGGAAGAAGCCGGCATCGACTACCCCCGTGTCGGCGGTGGCTACAAGGCCATGCGTACCTTTCTGCTCGAAACCGTCGATCAAGCGGCTGCCCAGTGCGACCTGGTCTTGTTGGGCGGCATGACCGGCACGGGCAAGACCGAAGTGCTGACGCAACTGCCCAACGCACTGGACCTGGAAGGCTATGCGAATCATCGCGGTTCCAGCTTTGGCAAGCGCGCCACCGGGCAGCCGTCCAACATCGATTTCGAAAACCTGCTGGCGGTGGATGTGCTGAAGAAGCGCGCCGCCGGGCTCGAGCAATTCGTGCTGGAAGACGAAAGTCGCATGGTGGGCAGCTGCGCCGTGCCGCTGCCGTTGTACCAGCGTATGCAGCAGGTGCCGATGGTCTGGCTAGAAGACAGCCTGGAGCGACGGGTCGAGCGCATCCTGAGCGATTATGTGACCAACCTTTGTGCCGAATTCATCGACGTGCATGGCGACGAAGGTTTCTCACTGTTTTCCGAACGGCTGCTGTCGAGCCTCGATAACATCCATAGGCGGCTGGGGGGCGACCGTCATCGCCGGTTGATGGACATCATGGAGGCGGCCCTGGCCGAGCAGGCCAGTACGGGAGCCGTCGATTTGCATCGCGGCTGGATCGAAGGCTTGCTGCGCGAATATTACGACCCGATGTACGTATTCCAGCGAGAAAAGAAGGGCGGGCGCATCGAGTTCGCCGGGGAGCAGGCGGCGGTATTGCAATACCTGCGTGAGCGCGCGGCTCGGGGCGGGTAGGACGCCATCTGGCATTCAACACCGTGCCCCTGTAGGAGCGAGCCTGCTCGCGAAGAGGCCGTTTAATGCACCACATCAGTGACTGAGAAACCGCTTTCGCGAACAGGCTCGCTCCCACATCGGATGTCCAGTCAATAGAAGTAGCCTGCCGCTTACGTCGGGCACGTCTCCTGCCCGTTATCCAGCCCTTGCTTGTAATTCTGGCTGGTGAGGCTGGCCTTGCCGTTGTGCCAGGTCAGGGTCAGTACATACAGCGAATCGAAATCGCTCGACGCCCAATCGTCGGTAATCTCTTGCCGTTTGCCCACCGCTTCACCAGCGACCTTATTGATCAGCTCCGGCAGGTAACCATGGGACCAGGCGGTGTAGATGGTGGAGTTGTGGTATTTGTCGTCCAGCAGTTCGTTTGCCAGGTCGCTGGTGTCGTTGGCTGAGTATTCGATATTGACCGGCAAGCCCAGCTTGATGGCACTGGGGCTGATGGTCATCAATGGGCGGATGTAACTATAGGAATTGTCCAACTCACCCTCTTCGACGTTTCGGGTAGGGTTGGCGGCGAATACATAGTCAGCTTTGCCGAATTTTTCCGGCAGCAGGGTAGCCAGGTCGATGGCGCGGTTGAGGCCTTGGCAGTTGAGCTGGCCGAGGCCTCCGGCGGGTTTCTCGGCGTGGCGCAAGAACACCAGGGTCTGGACACCGTCGGCTGGCTGCGCGCGGCTGACGCTGGATTCCAGCGACAGCACCAGTCCACAGGCCACAAGCAGCGTCGGCAGCACCAGCCACGAACGGCGTTTGAGGTAACGGGTGAATCTCTGTGGGTTCATCATGGGATAGACGTCTTCGATGCTCTCGATTCAGGCTGACAAACCCCGGCACCGCGAGGCCCTGGGCCCGGGTGTTTTCCTTGTCGTAAAGCCGCTTCGATTTCTCGGGGCCTCTCTCTGAGTCCCTTCTCGCCCTTTGGTTCGATCCTGGCCGATGCGCTGTTTTTAGCGGCATGCCGTCAGGAGATGAAGCGAATGTTAGCGACAGCATGTTGCGGATTTAAGAATGGGCGACGGCCCAAAGCTGGATCAGCTGATTTATGCTTCAGCTTTCTGGCTGACTCTGGAACCCATTTCATGCCCAACCTGACCCCTTTTCCCATCACCCAAAAATGGCCCGCCCAGTACCCGGACTGGATCCAGCTCTACTCCCTGCCGACCCCCAACGGCGTAAAAGTCTCGATCATGCTCGAAGAGATTGGCCTGCCGTACGAGCCCCATAAAGTCGATTTCGGCAGTAATGACCAATTGTCGCCCGAGTTTCTGTCGCTGAACCCCAACAACAAGATTCCAGCCATTCTCGATCCCCACGGGCCCGGGGACCAACCGCTGGCGTTGTTCGAATCGGGGGCGATCCTGATCTACCTGGCGGACAAGAGCGGCCAATTGCTCGCACAGGAATCGGCGGCGCGCTACGAGACGATCCAGTGGCTGATGTTCCAGATGGGCGGGATCGGGCCGATGTTCGGGCAACTGGGATTCTTCAACAAGTTCGCCGGCAAGGACTACGAGGACAAGCGACCGCGCGACCGTTATGTCGAGGAGAGCAGGCGCCTGCTCAAGGTGCTCGATGGCCGTTTGCAGGGGCGGGACTGGATCATGGGCGAGCGCTACACCATTGCCGACATCGCGACGTTTCCGTGGGTGCGCAATCTGCTGGGATTCTACGAGGCGGGTGACCTGGTGGGCATCCAGAACTTCCCCAACGTGACTCGGGTGTTGGAGCGTTTCCTGGCGCGGCCGGCGGTGACTCGCGGGTTGAAGATCCCGGAATGATTGGCACCAGGGCTCGTTGACTGAGGGATTATTGCCCGGTCGGTAACACTCTGTTTTCCGAGCGCCGTTTGTGCCCTGGCTGGCCAGGGCATAAGCTTTGCCTCGTGAGTCAAACCTGACCCCGGAGTCCCATGTCCAGCCAGTTCCCCGAAGCACGTCCACGCCGTCTGCGCCGCAACGCGAGCTTGCGCAGCCTGTTCCAGGAAACCGAGTTCACATTGAACGATCTGGTGCTGCCAATCTTCGTCGAGGAAGAGATCGACGATTTTGTGCCGATCAAGAGCATGCCGGGTGTGAGGCGTATCCCCGAATCGAAACTGGCCGGCGAAATCGAGCGCTATGCCCGCGCGGGTATCAAGTCGGTGATGACCTTTGGCGTGTCTCATCACTTGGACAACGATGGCAGCGACACGTGGAGCGAGCGTGGCCTGGTATCGCGCATGGCCGGGATCTGCAAGGACGCCGTGCCGGAAATGGTGGTGATGTCCGACACTTGTTTCTGTGAATACACCGATCATGGCCATTGCGGCGTGCTGCATGGCGATGAAGTGGATAACGACCGCACCTTGGTCAACCTGGGCAAGCAAGCCGTGGCGGCGGCGCGCGCCGGTGCCGATGTCATTGCGCCGTCGGCGGCCATGGACGGGCAAGTCCAGGCTATTCGCAAGGCTTTGGACAACGCGGGCTTCAGCCAGACCGCCATCATGGCCTACTCCACCAAGTTCGCCTCGGCGCTCTACGGGCCGTTTCGCGAGGCTGGCGGCAGTGCCTTGAAGGGCGACCGCAAGAGCTATCAGATGAACCCGATGAACCGTCGCGAAGCCTTGCGCGAGTCGTTGCTGGACGAGCAGGAGGGCGCCGATGCGTTGATGGTCAAGCCGGCAGGGGCCTACCTCGATATCATCCGCGACATTCGCCAGGCGTCGAACTTGCCCTTGTCGGCTTACCAGGTCAGCGGTGAATACGCGATGATCAAGTTTGCCGCCCAGGCCGGTGCCATCGACGAGGCCCGCGTGGTACGTGAAAGCCTGGGCGCGATCAAGCGGGCCGGGGCAGACCTGATCTTCACCTACTTCGCCCTGGACCTGGCCTTGAGCGGAATCTAACCCAGCACCGTACTAGAAAGATGATGGACCTGTGTCGAGGGACTTTGCTCCCGCTCGGCTGCGAAGCAGTCGTAAACCGTCGGACTCGGTGTTTCTGTTGCTGCGCATTGGGCGGGTTTTGGGGCCGCTTCACGGCCCAGCGGGAGCAAGCTCCCTCGCCACGGGTTTGCAGGTGGCCTTGAGTGAACGGCGTTGCCTTGTAGGAGCAAGCTTGCTCTCTATTGGATTTCTACCGGCTTTTGGTCGTATGGTTGTTCCCGAACAATGGATCTGATGGAGCACCATGCATTTCACTCGATTGACGATCAGCCTCGCCGCTTCGCTGGCCCTGGCCGGTTGCGGCACTCGCCAGGCCCAGGAGCCTGAACGCCAGCCTGCCGAAGTCAAGGCGCAGATCGTTCGTTTGTTGCCGGCCAAGACCGCTGATCGGGCAGGCTGGGCAACGGATATCTACGTAGCCTTTTCGGCGCAGCAGATCCCGCCCACGACGCAGAACATCTGTTCGGTGCTGGCGGTGACCGAACAGGAATCCACGTTCCAGGCCGATCCGGCCGTGCCCGGGCTGGGCAAGATCGCCCGGCAGGAGATCGACCGTCGCGCGGCCAAGGTGCACATTCCGGGGTTCCTGGTCAGCGGCGCGCTCCAGGTGCGTTCGCCGAACGGTAAAAGCTACAGCGACCGTCTGGACGCGGCGCGAAGCGAGAAAGAACTCAGCGCGATTTTCGATGACTTCATCAGCATGGTGCCGTTGGGCAAGACGTTGTTCGACGGCTTCAATCCCGTGCACACGGGTGGCCCGATGCAGGTCAGCATCGCATTTGCCCAGGCCAATGCCCGGAATTATCCGTACACGGTGGATGGCTCGATTCGGCGGGAAGTGTTCAGTCGTCGTGGCGGCATGTATTTCGGCATCGCCCATTTGTTGGGCTATCCGGTGAGCTACACAGAGCCGCTGTACCGGTTCGCCGATTTCAATGCCGGGTGGTATGCCAGTCGCAACGCGGCGTTTCAACATGCGGTGAGTCGCGCTTCGGGTATTTCTTTGGCCCTGGACGGCGATTTGATCTTGCATGGCTCGATCATGCCGGGCAGCACGGAATTGGCGGTGCGCACCTTGGGCAAGTCCCTGGGGATGCGCAACCCGACCATCCGCGATCAGTTGGAGCTGGGCGACAGCCTCGCCTTCGAAGACAGCAAACTCTACAAGCGTGTGTTCGAACTGGCTGAGAAGGCCGAGGGCAAGCCGCTGCCTCGGGCACTGTTGCCGGGCATTGTGCTCAAGAGTCCGAAAATCACACGCAAACTGACCACCGCATGGTTTGCCAAACGCGTGGACGAACGTTATCAGCGCTGCATGGCTCGGGCTTCGGGGCGCTAAAACTTCTGGCCATGAAAAAGCCCGGCGGTTGAGGCCGGGCTTTCAGGGGGATGACTTGCAAGCGGATTGGACCGTCATGGCAAGGGGCTGTCCTCGCCATGACTCGTATTGAACGTCGTTTGGAACCGGGTCAGGCATTGCGTGAAAACCACTCATGCACGGTTCTGAGCCAGACGATCGGAGCCACCTTCGGCGACGCGGCGTTCCAGCAGACGATCGGAGCCACCTTCGGCGACGCGGCGTTCCAGCAGGCGATCGGAGCCACCTTCGGCGACGCGACGTTCCAGCAGACGATCGGAGCCACCTTCGGCGACGCGGCGTTCCAGCAGACGATCGGAGCCACCTTCGGCGACGCGGCGTTCCAGCAGACGATCGGAGCCACCTTCGGCGACGCGGCGTTCCAGCAAGCGGTCGGAGCCACCTTCGGCGACGCGGCGTTCCAGCAGGCGGTCGGAACCACCTTCGGCGACGCGGCTTTCGATCAGGCGGTCGGAGCCACCTTCGGCAACGACGGGTTGGGAAGTGGCGGCGAATGCGTTGGCGGCCAGTACCGAGAAAGCGAAGCTGAGGATGATTTGGCGTTTCATGATGGTGTGCTCCGGGGTGTGTTGTTTGTGTGGGGCCATTGTTGCGCCGGGTAGGGAGCATGAGAACTTCATTGACGTGATGGTGAACATCGACGGCGGTGATAGCTCGTTGCAGGTGTGTCAGTCAGATTGATGGAACACTCACGGACCAGGAAGCTCTACCGGCATAATCCCTTTTGCAGGAGGCAGGTGCATGTACCAGTTATTCGGTCACAGCCAGTCCGGCTCGGCAGCTGTCGAGGTCGCCTTGAACCTATGCGGGGTGCCTTATCGACGCGTCGATACCTATTCGACCGAGGACAACGAGGCCGCGAAAGAACTCGAGGCGTTGAATCCTCAGAAGCAGGTCCCGACCCTGCAACTGCCGGACGGCTCGGTGTTGACCGAGGCGGCGGCGATCCTGATTCACTTGGGGTTGTCTTTCCGAGAATCAAAACTGTTGCCGGAGGATCCGGCCCAGCGCGCGCAGGTCATACGTGGCCTGGTCTATATCGCCGCCAACTGCTACACACCCATTGGCATTCTCGATTTCCCCCAGCGCTGGCTGCCTGATGCGGACGAAGTCACCCAGGAACGTCTGGTGTCGGGCACGAAACAGCGCCTGTATCGCAACTGGGCTCTGTTTGCCGACCAGTTTGCAGCGTCACCCTTTCTCGGCGGCGCCGAGCCCGGCGCGCTGGATATCCTGGCGGCGGTGATCACGAAATGGGTCGAAACCCGGGAAGCGATGCTCAATGCCCGCCCTGAGTTCCATGCCTTGCTGGCGCGTATCGACCACCACCCGCGAGTCGCTCCAGTGCTATCACTGCATTGGCGCGATTGAATCAGGGGCAGGCGTTGCGCGATGCCGCTTGCCCCACGAGGTCGACCAACTGCCGGACGTTGTTTTGATGCCCCTTCACCAAGTCGTCGATATTGCCCGTGGCCGGTGTTTGCAGGCTGCTGCGACACGTGAGGGCGTGGGCGTCGCTGCCCAGCGTGCGCAGTCGCCATTGCACGTCCATGCGCGCATACCGACCGGGAATCGAGTCGAAGCGCTGCACGTCGACCCGCAGCAACCGCTTTGGCGCACCGGGGTTGCTCAATTGCTCGTCAAGGCTGCTGCGTAGTTCGTCCGCCAGGCTTGAGCCCCACCATTCGGTTTCGAGGATGGCCAACCCGCTGTCGCCCTGGCGAATCACCATCTGGGTGCGATCCACTTGCGGTGGAACGCTGAGTTGCTCGATCTGGATATCCACGCCCGCATGCACCTGGCCCGCCGGTTGGACCGGGCTCAGGGTGTGATAGTGGATAGGGTCGCTGCGGCAGGCGCCGAGGAGCAGCGCCAGGGCAATCAACGAACATCTCAGCGTCAGCGGCATCGAGCGTGCTCCTGTCATCATTCTTTCACCGGAAAAGTCAGGTTTTGCGCCGGGGCGTCCTTCGGACGGCCGCGAAGCAGCGATTCAGGATGTCGGCTCAGGTAGTCCGACAGCTCGCGCAGCGAACGGGACATGCGGCCCAGGTCATCCAGGGTCTGGGTCAGCTGTTCGCGCTGTGGCGAGTCTTCCGCCAATGTAGAGTTCGCCGATTGCAGGGTCTTGCTCACGTCCTGCAAGGTGCTTTGCACGCCCGGCAGGGTCTTGTTGTTGAATTGCGAGAGTCCCTTGCGCAGCTCCACCAGATTGCCGTCCAGATTGCTGGCGATGCTCTCCAGCGGCAGCTTGTTGATGCGCTCCACCACCGTTTGCAGCTGTTCCTGCAATTGCTGCAGGCTGCCCGGGATCGTCGGGATCCGCAGGGGGCGGGCGGCGAGGTCGAAGGCGACCTTTTCCGCTTTGGGGTAGAAATCCAGGGAGATATACAACTGCCCGGTCAGCAGGTTGCCGCTGCGAGCCTGGGCGCGCAGGCCCCGTTCGACGAAACTGCCCACCAGCCGGGCAGCGGCGGCTTCGTCTTCCGGATTGTGATTGAGGGATTTGAGCAGTTTTTCATGCGCCTTGCCCAGCAGTTGGGGGTAGATCACGATGCCGACGTTGACGGGAAATGTGCGCTGCTTTTCGTCGAAATCCAGGTTCATGGCGACGACACGGCCGATCTCGATGCCCAGGAACTCCACCGGGGCCCCAACGCGCAAGCCGCGCAAAGCCTGGTCGAAGCGTAAAGCGAGGAATTGCGCCTTACCACTGGGCGGGGCGAGGGCGCTCTGTTGGTCGGCGAACAGCTCGAAATTCTTGTCTTCGGGCGCGGGCGTGTCGTTGGGGCTGTACTCCGGGGCCCTGAAGGCGATGCCGCCGACCAGCAGGGCGGAGAGGGATTCGGTCTTGACCGCGAAACCGTTGGCGCCGACGTTCACATCGACACCGCTGACGTTCCAGAAGCGGGTGTTCTCGGTGACGTAGGCATCGTTTGGCGCATTGACGAACACTTCGATATTGACCCCCTTGCCTTCGGCGTCCAGGGCATAGGACACCACTTGGCCCACCGGGATCTTGCGCAAGTACACCGGCGAGCCGATGTCCAGCGAACCGAGGTCCTGGGAGTGCAGGGTAAAACGCTTGCCCGGCTCTCCGTAAGTGATGGGGGGCGGGGCCTCCAGGCCGGTGAAAGACTTGGCGCGCACGGTGGAGTGGCCGGCGTCGGCACCGATGAAATCCCCGGACAGCAAGGTATCGATCCCGGAGATACCGCCGGCGCCGATACGCGGCCGGACCACCCAGAACACCGAGTCTTCATGGGTGAACGTGTCCGCGGTCTTGGCGAGCTTGACGGTGGCGGTCACATTCTTCTGGTCGGCGCTCAGTTGCACGTCGGTGACCTGGCCGATGACCACGTTGCGGTATTTGACCGGGGTCTTGTTCGCGGTAAGGCCCTCGCCCGTCTTGAAGGTGATGGTGATGGTCGGGCCTTCCTGCAGCCAGTTATGGACCACCAGGGACACCCCCACCAGCACGGCGATGATGGGCACGATCCATACCAGCGACACCGTCCAGCGACGGCTGGTGACATGGGCCCGGCCCGGTGCGGGCTGTCCATCAGTGGCTTGCGACTTCATCCATGACCTCCTCGGATGGTTGGGTATCCCAGATCAGCCGTGGATCGAAACTCATGGCCGACAGCATGGTAAACAGCACCACGAGACCGAAGAACAGTATTCCCGGTCGCGGTTCGATGTCGCTCAGGGCCTGGAATTTCACCAGCGCCGCCACCAACGCTACGACCAGCACATCAAGCATCGACCAGTAGCCGATGACCTCCACCAGCCGGTACAGCTTCGCTCGCTGGACCTGGGCCCAAGTGCTGCGCCGCTGCACGGTCACCAGCAGCAGCGTCAGTACGACGAACTTGATGCCCGGTACGGCGATGCTGGCGATGAAGATGATCAAGGCGATGTCCCAGGCGCCACTGTTCCAGAACTCGAGAACGCCGCTGATGATCGTGCTGTCCGCGCCATCGCCGAGCATTTGGGTGTTCATGACCGGCAGCAGGTTCGCCGGGATATAGAACACCAGCGCCGCCAGCATGTAGGCCCAGGTGCGGGTCAGGGTATCGGGTTTGCGCCGGTGCAGGGCGGCATCGCAGCGCGGACACGTCTCGGGCTCGTTGCTCATGTCGCACGCCAGGCCGCAGCTGTGGCAGAGGCACAGGTCCAAGTCGCCGGCCCGGGGCGGGTTGCCTGGCAATGGCCCGTTCACAGGGTGTCCCAAAGGTCGCGGACATCGCGGCCGGCAATACGGATCATCAAGAGGCTCAAGGCCGCCAGGGCGAACAGGCCGATGCCGGGCAGTACATCCAGCAGGCCGGCAAGCTTGATCACCGCGACCAACGCACCCAGCAGGCACACCTCCAGCATGCTCCACGGCCGCAGGGTTTCCAGGCTGCGCATGCACAGGCTGAAAGCCGGTGCCCGCCGCTTGGAATAGGCGTAGCCCAGCACCCAGAGCAGGAGCGCCAATTGGAAGGCCGGGGCGATGATGATCGCGACGGCGGCGACCAGGGCGATGAAGGTAATGGGGCCCTGGCTCAGCGCAACGACGGAGTCCCACAGCGTCGCGCTGTTGCTCAAGCCCTGGAGGCGGATGCTCATCACCGGATAAACGTTGGCGAAGACCCACACCACCGCCGCGGTGATAGTCAGGGCCAAGCGCTGTTCGATGGTCAAGCCGTTGTAGCGCTGGATCACGGCGTGACATTGCACGCACGCAGCTTTTTGATGCGGGGCGAGCTCAACCGGCTCGTACACCGCATCGCAATGTTCACAGATGATCAGTCGTTCGGTAACGGCCATGGGGATGCTCGGCGGGGCAACTCCTTCAATATAGAAGTGAGTCGCAAATGAGCAACCCGCCCGAGCCGATCATTCGCCGCGAATGTATTGCTCCAGTTGTCGGATCAGGTCTGCTTGTTCGGCAATGGCCTCTTTCACCAGGTCGCCAATGGACAACAGGCCGACGAGCTTGCCGTCCTCCACGACGGGCAAATGCCGCAAGTGCTTTTCAGTCATGATGCTCAGGCACGTCTCGACGTTCTGATGGGGATCGATGGTGATCACGGGCGAAACCATGATGTCGCTGACTTTCGTGCCCACCGATGAGCGCCCGTGCAAGACCATTTTGCGCGCATAGTCACGCTCACTGATGATGCCCAGCACCTCGTCGTTCTTCACCACCAGCAAGGCACCGACGTTTTTCTCGGCCATGCGCATCAGGGCCTGCAAAACCATGTCGTCCGGTGAAATGGTGTGCACTTGCTGGTTCTTCTCGTCTTTTATCCGGAGCAACTGCGCGACGGTTTTCATGGGGAGGCCTCGGGTGTCGTTTTTTGCGGGTGGTAAAAGAATCGTAGACCCAACGGCGAAGGGCAAGCGATAAAGCGGCAGTCAGTCGTCCAAAAGCGTCATGGCGGGTGAATTCACTCCTATCTAAAGTCATCCGCCGTTGTGGCGAGGGGATTTAGCGAAGCGTCGCGCCGCCCCGCTGGGCTGCGCAGCAGTCCCAAAAATGTCGACACGACATTCATCTGATGCAAGTTGCTTGAGGGGCTGCTGCGCACCCCAGCGGGGATAAATCCCCTCGCCACAGGTAGAATCAGCGCACATGCAAGTTTTGAGGTTTCAGCGGTGGATCTACAGCAGGGCTTCGTCCTGACCCGGCATTGGCGCGATACCCCGGCGGGCACCGAAGTCGAGTTCTGGCTGGCGACCGATGCCGGCCCCCGGCGCGTGCGCCTGCCGGTGCAGCCTTCGGTGGCGTTCGTGCCGCAAGTGCAGCGCGGCCAGGCCGAAGCGCTGTTGCAAGGGGAGAAGGACATCGAGCTGCGTCCCCTGGACCTGCTGGATTTCGAGCATCGCCCGGTGCTGGGCCTGTATTGTCGACAGCATGGACAACTGATGCGCCTGGACACCACGCTGCGGCGCGCCGGAGTTGACGTGTTCGAAGCTGATATCCGGCCACCGGAGCGCTACCTGATGGAGCGCTTCATCACCGCCCCGGTGTGGTTCGGTGGCACGCCATCGGCCGACGGCGTGCTGCTCGACGCCCAGATGAAACCGGCTCCCGAGTACCGCCCACCGCTGCGGCTGGTGTCCCTGGACATCGAAACCACCGCCCAGGGCGATTTGTACTCCATCGCCCTGGAAGGCTGCGGCGAGCGACAGGTCTATATGCTCGGTCCACCGAACGGCGATGATCGCGACGTTGATTTCCAACTCGAATATTGCGAATCCCGAACGCTGCTGCTCAAGAAGCTCAATGAGTGGTTTGCCCGCTTCGACCCCGACGCGATCATCGGCTGGAACCTGGTGCAGTTCGATTTGCGCGTGTTGCATGAGCATGCTCGTCGGTTGGCCGTGCCGCTGCGCCTGGGGCGTGGCGGCGAGGAAATGCAGTGGCGCGAGCATGGCGCGCGCAACAATCATTTCTTCGCCTCGGCGGCGGGCCGGTTGATCATCGACGGGATCGAGTCCTTGCGTTCGGCGACCTGGAGTTTCCCGTCGTTCAGCCTGGAGAACGTCGCGCAGACCCTGCTGGGCGAAGGCAAGTCCATCGACAACCCGTACCAGCGCATGGACGAGATCAACCGCATGTTCGCCGAGGACAAGCCGGCCCTGGCCCGCTACAACCTCAAGGACTGCGAGCTGGTGACGCGGATTTTCGCCAAGACCGATCTGCTCGAGTTCCTGCTGGAGCGCGCCAGCGTCACCGGCCTGCCGGCCGATCGCAGCGGTGGTTCGGTGGCGGCGTTCACGCACCTTTACATGCCGCTGATGCACCGCCAGGGCTTCGTTGCGCCGAACCTCGGCCAGCGTCCGCCCGAGGCCAGCCCTGGCGGGTTCGTCATGGATTCCCAGCCGGGGCTCTACGAATCGGTGCTGGTGCTCGACTACAAGAGCCTGTACCCGTCGATCATCCGCACCTTTCTGATAGACCCGGTGGGCCTGATCGAGGGGCTGCGCCATCCGGGCGAGGACGAGTCTGTCCCAGGCTTTCGCGGGGCGCGGTTCTCCCGTACCCGACACTGCCTGCCGTCCATCGTGGCGCGGGTCGCTGAAGGCAGGGAGACCGCCAAGCGCGAACATAACGCGCCCTTGTCCCAGGCGCTGAAAATCATCATGAACGCGTTTTATGGAGTGCTCGGCTCCAGTGGCTGTCGCTTCTTCGACCCGCGCCTGGCGTCGTCCATCACCCTGCGCGGTCATCAGATCATGCAACGCACCCGGCAGTTGATCGAAGCCCGGGGGCATGTGGTGATCTATGGGGACACTGATTCAACCTTCGTCTGGCTGCGCCGGCCCCATGGCCAGGAAGAAGCCGCGGCGATTGGCCGGGAACTGGTGGCTTACGTCAACGGGTGGTGGCGCGAGCACGTGCGTGACGAGTTCGGCCTGGAGAGCGCGCTGGAGCTGCAATTCGAAACCCATTTCAAGCGTTTCCTCATGCCGACCATCCGCGGCGCGGAGGAGGGCAGCAAGAAGCGCTACGCCGGCTTGGTGACCCGCGCCGACGGCAGCGATGAAATCATCTACAAGGGCCTGGAAACCGTGCGCACCGATTGGTCGCCCCTGGCCCGGCAGTTCCAGCAGGAGCTGTACGGACGGATCTTCCATCGCCAGCCTTATCAGGATTATGTACGCGATTACGTGCGCCAGACGCTGGCCGGTACATTCGATGAGCGTCTGGTCTACCGCAAGCGCCTGCGCCGCCCCCTGGATGAGTACGAACGCAACGTGCCGCCCCACGTACGGGCCGCGCGGCTCGCCGACGAGTTCAACGAGCGCCAGGGTCGGCCTCGGCAGTATCAGAACGGCGGCTGGATCAGCTACGTGATCACCGTCGCCGGCCCCGAGCCTATGGAAACCCGCAGCGCGCTGATAGATTACGACCATTACGTGACCAAGCAGCTCCAGCCGGTGGCGGACGCGATTCTGCCGTTTGTGGGGGATGATTTTTCGACTTTGGTCGGGGGGCAGATGGGGTTGTTCTGATGCCGCTGAGTGATGGGTTGGAGGGGGAGGCTCTTGTGGCGAGGGAGCTTGCTCCCGCTCGGTTGCGCAGCAGCCGCCTAAAGCGAGGGCCGCTTCGCACCCCAGCGGGAGCAAGCTCCCTCGCCACAGAACCTTCGATTCCCCAAGCTAAACCATCGCCAACCGCTGCTTGCCCTGGGGCTTGGGAAACACCAGGTCCAGCGCCGCCAGATCCTGGGGCTCAAGTTGCAGATTCGCCGCTTCGGCATTCAGGTGCACATGTTCAGGCTGCACGGCCTTGGGAATGGCGATCACATTGTCCTGGCGCAACAGCCAGGCCAGGGCAATCTGCGCCGGTGTCGCGCGGTGGCGCTCGGCGATTTGTTGCATGGTGTGATCCCTGAGCAGCTGCCCACCCTGGCCGACCGGGCAGTAGGCCATGATCGACATGCGCCGTTGCTGGCTCCAGGGCAGCAGGTCGTATTCGATGCCGCGCTCCTGCAGGTTGTACAGCACCTGGTTGGTGGCGCAGTCGGGCGCGTTCAGTTCTTCCATGTCGTCGACGTCGAAATTCGACACGCCCCAGCGCCCGATCTTGCCTTCTTCGCGAAGTCGTTCAAACGCTTCGACGGTTTCTTCCAGCGGGTATTGGCCACGCCAGTGCAGCAGATAAAGGTCGATGTAATCGGTGTCGAGCCGCCGCAGGCTGCGCTCGCAGGCCAGCGGAATGCCTTTGCGGCTGGCGTTGTGGGGGTAGACCTTGCTCACCAGGAATACTTGGTCACGCAGCCCGGTGATCGCTTCGCCAACGACTTTTTCGGCGCCGCCCTCGGCATACATTTCGGCGGTGTCGATCAGGGTCATGCCCATTTCAATGCCCAAGCGCAGGGCAGCCACTTCTTTTTTGTGATGGGACGGTTCTTCACCCAGGCGCCAAGTGCCCTGGCCGATTACCGGCACGGACACGCCGGCCAACTCCAGAGTTCTCATTCGCATCTCCTGTCGTGCGGGTCGATTAAGCTGTGGCAGCAGAATAGACCAGGCGTTCAGGTTTGATTCGCGCCGCAATGCAGTGGGATGCTCTAGGGCCGAAATGCATGACGCAGAGCGCCACGGGAGGCGTCCCCACGCGCAGCGTGGGAACGCTCGGTTGGCAGGAGGGTTATTCCGCCGAGAACTTCAGCACCATGGCCTGGGTGTAGGTCTGGCCCGGATCCAGCCGCGTGGTCGGGAAGTCCGGCTGGTTCGGCGAGTCGGGGAAGTGCTGGGTCTCCAGGGTAAACGCGCCCCAGTGCGGATAGACCTTGCCTTGCTTGCCCTTGACCGTGCCATCGAGGAAGTTGCTGGTGTAGAACTGCACACCGGGTTCGGTGGTAAAGAGCTGCAGCCGTCGCCCGGACTTCGGATCCTGGACGTCGGCGGCGAGTTTGTTTACGTCACCCTTGGCGTCGAGCACCCAGTTGAAGTCAAACCCACCCTGTTTTGGCTCGGCGAACTTCAACTGCGGATGATCGGCTTTGATATGGGTGCCGATGGCGGTTGGCTTGGTAAAGTCCATCGGCGTGCCGGCCACTGGTGCCAGATCGCCGGTGGGAATCAGCTTGGCGGTCACCGGTGTGTAGCGGGACGCGTGCAAGGTCGCGACTTGCTTGAGGATGTCGCCATTGCCTGCACCCGCCAGGTTGAAATAACTGTGGTTGGTCAGGTTCAGTACGGTCGGTTTGTCAGTGGTGGCCTTGTAGTCGATGCGCAGTTCGTTCTTGTCGTTGAGGCTGTAGGTGACGTCAGTCTTCAGATTGCCGGGAAACCCCATCTCGCCGTCCTTCGACAGGTAGGTCAGGGTCACGCCGACCGAGTCCTTGTCGTTGCTCGGCTCGGCTTTCCAGACACGCTTGTCGAACCCTTGCGGCCCGCCGTGCAGCGAATTGTCCTTGTCGTTCTGCGGCACCTGGTAGCGCTTGCCATCCAACTCGAACGCGCCGCCAGCCAGGCGATTGCCGAAGCGGCCGATGGTCGCGCCGAAATATACATTGCCATTCTTCTGGTAGCCCTGGACATCGTCGAAGCCGAGCACGATGTCGTCGGTCATGCCGTTTTTGTCCGGCACGATCAGCGACTGGAGAATCCCGCCATAGGTGATGACGGTAGCCTCCATGCCGTTGCTGTTGCGCAACACATATTTTTCAACCGCCGTGCCGTCGTCGGTCTTACCGAAAGCAACGCGTTCGTTGGTCAGGCCGGCGGCCTGTGAAGAGGTGGCAATCATCAGAGAAACTCCGAGGGCCGAGAGCAGGTGTCTGGATTCAAGCATGAGTGTGACCTTCCTTCCTGTTGTTTTTTTGTTGTTTTAACGCGGGTCGAGTCCGTTAATTGGTCGGACAGCGATGAAGGTTTTTCTGTTCAGTAGTCTTTCTATTTGCGGGTGGAGAAGGGATTTATAGCTATAAATTGAGATTTATCAATTAAAAAGTAAGACTAATTGATCGAGGCGAATCGTGACCAGACGTCAACTCTCGGGTAAGGCACTGCACTTTTAGGGTTTTTTCCGCTCTATCCATGGCCAGGAAGCGGCGAGCCCCACCGCTTCCCCATGTCCAGACGAGATTCGATGGCCGGTGTTTTACTTTCCGTGATGGTGTCGCCACGTCGCAGCAACCTGCTGTTGGTGGGCCTGTTGCTGTTGCTCAGCGGCGGCTGCACCCACCTGCAAGGCCAGGACATGGTTACGCAGTTCAGCAACGCCAAGCCCCAGGAATTCTTGCAGACCAGCGTGGACCGGATGGCCACGCTCTCGATGCACGACAACTTGCAGAGCCTTTACCTGCTGATGCACAAACTTTACCTGCGCAACCCGGAAGAATTGCGCAAGTCGGGCTTTCTCGACGTCCGCGTCGCCGTCAAGCAAGTGCGCCAAGCCATCGAGCAACAGCAGCCCCTGCCGACCTTGGGCAATAAAAAGGACCTGGCGGCCCTGAGCTATGCCATGAGCCCCGAGTTCCTTGGTGATAGGGTCGGTGCGTTCATCTACGCCATTGGCAGCATGCTGGTCACGGCTCACGGCAATCGCCTGGAGTTCTACATGACCGACACCATCGATCCGCGCTTCGTCAGCAACGCTGCGCGCAACATCGAAAAGGCAACCTGGTTGCTGGGCCAGCGGCAGAACAAGGACGGCTCGCCGATGCTGTTTTCCAACGAAATCTCGGAGGAGGGCAGCAACCTGAGCTTTGCCGTCGAGTTCGGGAAAATCGTTGCACGCCTGGACCTGCTGACGCAGATGCTCGACGAGCGCTACCGGCGGATAGGGCTCAACTATGCACAGAGCCTGCTGTTCCTCAATTTCCTGCCCGTCCAGTGATCAAAAATGGAATAAAGATAGATCACATCGATATAGGGGGTTATAAGAAAAATCGCTATGCTCGCGGCCAGATTTTTCACGCGGTCGCGCTGAGACGGGTTTGATGGATTTCGGTAATTTCGGTTTAGTCGTAGCGGGCCTGGTGGTCGGTTTCATCGTCGGGATGACCGGCGTGGGTGGCGGATCGCTGATGACCCCCATTCTGCTGTGGTTCGGCATCAACCCCGCGACGGCGGTGGGTACGGACCTGCTGTACGCGGCCATTACCAAATCCGGCGGCGTGCTGGTTCACGCCAAGAACCGCAATATCGACTGGTCCATCACCGGTTGGCTGACCTTGGGCAGCGTGCCGGCGGTCGGGCTGACCCTGTGGTTCCTCAGCAGCCTGAACAGCTCGCCAGACGCGATGAACGCAGTCATCAAGCAAGCACTGGGTTTTGTGTTGTTCGCCACTGCCCTGGCGATCCTGTTCAAGAAACGCCTGCTCCAATTCGCCCACGATCGCGCCGGCGGCCACTACAACCCCAGCGGCTCACGGCTCAACGTACTCACTGTGATTACCGGCTTGGTGCTGGGCACGATGGTCGCGTTGACCTCCATCGGCGCCGGCGCCCTGGGCACTGTCGCGCTGTTCATCCTCTATCCGTTCCTGGTCACCAGGCGCCTGGTGGGGACCGAGATCGCCCACGCCGTGCCGCTGACCCTGGTGGCCGGCCTGGGCCACGCAAGCATGGGCAACATGGACTGGCACATCCTCGGCTTCTTGCTGATCGGTTCACTGCCGGGCATTTACCTGGGCAGCCATTTGTCGGGACGTATTTCCGATGAACTCCTGCGCCCTTGCCTGGCGGTGATGTTGGCGATGATCGGCTTCAAACTGGCGTTCTGATTTGCTCGGAGTCATGGGCCGATAGGCATAGTCATACCTGTAAACCAGGTACTGATGAGGCCACGATCCATGAACAGCCCAGCCAGAGATCTGCTGCAACGCCTGCGCCGTCGTCGCGTCGAACCTCGCTCCGACATCGCCGACATTCTGCGTCATCACGCCGAACCGCTGCCCGCCGAGGACAGCCCGGCGTTTGGCGAGATGTTCGATCGCTTTGCCGACGCGAAGGTCTTGCTGATCGGCGAAGCCAGCCACGGCACCCATGACTTCTACCGCACCCGCGCGGCCATCACCCGGCACATGATCGAGCATCACGGCTTCGGGATCGTCGCCGTCGAAGCCGACTGGCCCGACGCCGGGCAAATCGACCGCTGCGTGCGTGACCTCGGACCCTCGGCCTGGAAACAGCAGGATTTCGCCCGGTTTCCAAGCTGGATGTGGCGCAACACCGACGTACAGTCCTTCGTCCGCTGGTTGCGCGATTACAACCTGGAGCAGCCGGGCGATCGGCGCGTGGAGTTTCGCGGCCTCGACGTCTACAGCTTGCGGCACTCGATCGACGAAGTGCTCAACTACCTCGATAAGGCACACCCCCACCTGGCCCGCGGCGCCCGGCATCGTTATGGTTGCCTGACGCCTTGGCACGACGACCCGGCGCTTTACGGTCATTTCACCGAACGCGGCAACCTGGCGACCTGCGAGGACGCGGTGGTCGAGCAGCTCAATACGCTGCTCGCCGAGCGCCTCGATCCCCTGATCGAGGATGACGAGAGTTTCTTCAGCGCCATCCAGAACGCCCGGGTCGTGCGCGCCGCCGAACAGTACTACCGGGCCATGTATCGCGGCGGAAAATCGTCCTGGAACCTGCGGGACCGGCACATGTTCGACACCCTGCAGAGCCTGATGGAACATCGTGGCCCCGATGCGAAAGCGGTGGTCTGGGCGCACAACTCCCACATCGGCAATGCCGCCGCGACTCGCATGGGTTGGGAAGGTGAATTCAATATCGGCCAGTTATGCCGCATGGCTTACGGCCGCGACGCGGTGCTGCTGGGCATGGGCACCAATCGTGGCAGCGTGGCGGCGGCCGACGATTGGGACTCACCGATGAAAATCAAGCAGGTGCTGCCCGCGCTGGCCGGCAGTTGGGAGCGGGAATTCCTGAATACGGGTGTTCGCGCATCGCTCACGGACTGGCGGACTAATCCTGACGAGGCACTGCTGGACGCATTGTCCGAGCCCCTGCTCGAACGCGCTATCGGCGTGATCTACCGCCCTGAAACCGAACGCCAGAGCCATTACTTCGAAGCCGTATTGGCCGAGCAGTTCGATGCCTGGCTCTGGTTCGAGCAGACCGAAGCGGTCACGCCATTGCCAACACCTCACACGCTTGAGCACGAGGAAGACACCTTCCCATTCGGCCTTTGAGCGCCTCGTGACGCGGTTGCGCTATGGGGCCGGTGGCCTAAGCTTCAAGGCAGGCAGCTGCGGTAACGGGCGACTCTCGCGGAACAATCGCCGCCATGTGCAATCAGTACAGCGTAAATATCAAAAGGAGAGGCGCATGCTTATTCGGTCGTTGACCTTCGCTACCTTGCTGGCCTTTGCTGGCCCCTTGTTCGCCGCTGATGGCGACTCGCCCCTGGTGGCGGAGGTGGGCAAGACCCGCCCCTTGATCATTATCGCGCCCAGCTCCGTCGACCCTGCATGGTCCACGTTGAAAGCAGAGCTCGAAAAGCCAGAGGGCAAGCAGGGATTCTCCGAACGAAACATGATGCTCTACACCGTTTTCAACACCATCGGGAAACGTGATGGCAAGGATCTGGACCCGCAAAGCACCATGGCACTGATCCGTTCTCTCAAGCTGGGAGCCGGTGCGCTGCCCAAGATCATCCTGGTGGGCAAGGATGGGGAAAAGAAGCTTGAGCATTCCGGCGCGATCACATTGAGCGAGCTGTTCGATGCTGTCGACAAATTGCCTGCGACTGAAAAGGAAGCCGTGGCGCCAACCCCGCTACCCGAGCCAGAACCCGCGCCGGCCAAGGACGCGAAAGGCGCCAAGCCGGGCAAGGCGGCCAAGCCCACCAAGCCCGCGGCCGCGCCGAAGGCGCTGGAGGATTGACCCTCTATAGCACCGAATTTACGTGGCGAGGGAGCTAGCCCCCTCGCCACAAAAGCAGACTTCATTGTCGTTCCAATGCCGCCAGGATTTTGTGCGCGGCCTTTATCCGTTCTTCGATCGGGTAGTTCTTGTTCGCCAACATCACAATCCCCAAATCCTTTCCAGACACGAGCGCCGCGTATGCGCCAAAGCCGTTGGTAGAGCCTGTCTTATTGATCCAGCTGCCGTCCGGCGCCGGGCGGGGCGGGTTGAGCGGTTCGACTTTCTGTGGGGTCAGGGCCATCTGCGGGGTATTGCCGGCGAGCAGGTCATCCACGGTGAACGGGGCAGGGTAGAACTCCCAGCCCAAGCCCTGGGTCATCCCGCCGACCCGATAGAAACCCATGTGGGTCGTGGCGATGGCTTGCTTCAAGGCTTCGTCCAGCTTTTGCGGTCGCAGGTTGGCCTCGACGAAACGAATGAGGTCCGCTGAGCTGGTCTTCACCCCATACGCCTCGGAATCCAAGGCGCCAGGTCCGACCCGCACGGGCTTGCCATCCTTTGCATAGCCCTGGGCGTATCGGCCCGATTGGTCTTGCGGCACCCGTACATAACTGTGTTTGAGGCCCAGCCCCGGCATCAGCGTTTGTTCCATCACGTCATCGAATGACCGACCCAGGGCGCGGGCCGCCAGATGGCCAAACAGGCCGATGCTCGGGTTCGAGTAGAGCCGTTGGGTGCCGGTCGGGTAGAGCGGTTTCCAGGACTTGTAATAGCTGAACATCCTGTCGGCATGGTCTGCATCGTCGGGAAACTGCAAAGGCAGCCCGCCCGCCGTGTAGGTAGCGAGATCGAGCAGGCGGGTGTTTGCCAGCGCTGCTCCGTTCAGCTGCGGGGCATAGCGACCGGCGGGATCCGACAATTGCAACTTGCCTTGGGCCTGGGCATAGGCGCCGAGCGTGGCGGTGAAGGTCTTGCTGATCGAGCCGACTTCGAACAGGGTCTGGTCGGTGACGGGCTTTCTCGTGTCCTTGGAGGCAACGCCATAATTGAAGAACTGGCGCTGGCCGTTGTGGGTGATCGCCACCGCCATCCCCGCGATGTCCTGCTGTTTCATCAGGGGCTGGATAACGGCATCGACAGTTTCTTCAAGGCGTTCCTGGGCGACGCCGGTAAAAGAAAGGATCAGGAAAAAGCTCCCGGCGAGTATCGATTTGGCAATGTGCATGATGGACCGCTCTCGTTGGCCTTCCTTGAGGGACGGTCAATCTAGGGCGTTTTTTGCTGCCCGGCAATCCGTAGCAACGGATGCAGGCTGGGTTCCGAGCTGTCTGACAGGGACGTGGGAGCGTTCCCACAAAACGGTCCCGTCGGCCGAAGGGTCCTGTCCTCAAGCGAAACGACACAAAGCGGCGGCCGCCGGGTAAACTCGCGACTCTTTCCGAAGGAGTTCCCATGAGTTACTACCAGCCCGGCATTCTCGCCACCCCTGTTCCGCCTCAGGCCCGTCATCTGTTTTTTGCCCTGGAATCGGTCGAGGCACTGCCGGCTGCGATCGATAAATTGTTGCTGCAATTGGATGGCCGCGCGGTTGTCGGGTTTGGCGAGTCGTTGGTGCAAGCGTTGGGCGCCGAGGTCAAGGGGCTGCGGGCATTTCCTGCCCTGGCCGGTGTCGGCGTCGATAATCCCTCGACCCAGCACGCGCTGTGGTGCTGGTTGCATGGCGAGGATCGCGGCGAGCTGCTGCACCGCAGCCGCGCCATCGAAGCGGCCCTGGCGCCGGCCCTGCGCCTGGTGCAAATGAACGAAACCTTCCGCCATATGACCGGCCACGACCTGACCGGCTACGAAGACGGCACCGAGAACCCCCACGATGACGCGGCCGTCGCCGCTGCCCTGGCCCAGGGCGCCGACGGACTGCGCGGTGGCAGCTTCGCCGCGATCCAGCAGTGGCAGCACGATCTGGACGGGTTCGCGGCGATGCAGCCCCACGAACGCGACAACATCATGGGCCGTCGCTTGAGCGACAACGAGGAAATCGAAGAGGCGCCGGAGTCGGCCCACGTCAAGCGCACGGCCCAGGAAAGCTTTGCACCGGAGGCTTTCGTCGTGCGCCGTTCCATGCCGTGGATCGAAGGCGATCGCGCTGGGCTGATGTTCCTGGCGTTCGGTTTCTCCCTGGATGCCTTCGAAGCGCAACTGCGCCGCATGAGCGGCCTCGAAGACGGCATTACCGATGGTTTGTACCGCATGAGCCGGCCGATCACTGGCGGGTATTACTGGTGCCCGCCGCTGCTGGACGGGCGCCTGGACCTGCGCGCACTGGCTCGCCAGTCGGTGTCATCGCCCCGGTAAACCGGCCGCGTTGTGCAAATCGTCGGGTCAACGCTATTCTTGGGCCCGACGTGTTTGCGTGGAACGGGAGAGCAAGCGTGGATAAAGTCATCGTCATCACTGGTGGCGGGCGCGGGATCGGAGCGGCCACGGCGCTGCTGGCGGCGGATCAGGGCTATCACATCTGCATCAACTACCAGTCCGATGAAAACGCCGCTCAGGACATCCTCGAACAGGTCCGGGCCAAGGGTGCGCAGGCCATTGCGGTGCGGGCCGACGTGAGCATCGAAGATGAGGTGGTCGGCCTGTTCAACCGCGTCGACGCCGAATTGGGCCGTGTCACCGCCCTGGTGAACAACGCCGGTACGGTCGCCCACAAATCCCGGCTCGATGAAATGTCCGAGTTCCGCATTCTCAAAATCTTGAAGACCAATGTGCTGGGGCCGATCCTGTGTGCCAAGCATGCGGTGCTGCGCATGTCGCCCCGCCATGGCGGGCAGGGCGGTAGCATCGTCAACGTCTCGTCGGTTGCCGCCCGCTTGGGCGCGCCGGGCGAATACGTCGACTACGCGGCCTCCAAGGGCGCACTGGATACCTTCACCGTAGGCCTGTCCAAGGAAGTGGCCGGCGAAGGCATTCGCGTCAACGCCGTTCGCCCGGGTTATATCTACACCGATTTCCACGCCCTCAGTGGTGATCCTGAGCGGGTCAGCAAGCTGGAATCGGCGATTCCCATGGCGCGAGGCGGGCGTCCGGATGAGGTGGCGGAGGCGATTATCTGGTTGCTGTCGGACAAGGCTTCGTATGCGACGGGGACGTTTGTTGACCTTGGTGGTGGGCGCTGAGAACTGGGCGGTCTGCCCTGGCCTCATCGCGAGCAAGCTCGCTCCCACAGGGGATTGCGTTCCAAATGTGGGAGCGAGCTTGCTCGCGATGGCGGTAGTGCTGGCAAACCAAATATTAGAACGACCGGATAATCCGCCCCAATGTCTCCATCGCCTTTTCCGACGCCTCAGTCCAAGGCCCGCCATAGTTCAGCCGGATGCAATTCCTGAAACGTTGGGTCGGTGAAAAGATCGGCCCGGGGGCGATGCTGATGCCTTGCGCCAATGCCATCTGGAACAGCTTCAGCGAGTCGATCTGCTCCGGCAGTTCCAGCCAGAGGAAATAGCCGCCCGCCGGCTGGCTGACGCGGGTCTGGGGCGGGAAATAGCGGCCGATGGCGGCGAGCATGGCGCTTTGCTGTTCTTCCAGGGCGTAGCGTAGCTTGCGCAGGTGCCGGTCGTAGCCGCCGTGTTGCAGGTAGTCGGCGATCGCGGCCTGGGCCGGCATCGAGGCGCACAGGGATGTCATGAGCTTGAGCCGTTCGATCTTCTGCGCATAGCGCCCGGCGGCGACCCAGCCGACGCGATAACCCGGGGCCAGGCTCTTGGCGAACGAACCGCAATGCATCACCAACCCTTCGGTGTCGAACGCCTTGGCTGGTTTGGGAGCCTGCTGGCCGTAATAGAGTTCGGCATAGACGTCGTCCTCGATCAACGGCACCTGGTGTTGGCGCAACAGCTCCACCAACGCTTGCTTGCGCGCCTCGGGCATGGTGGCGCCCATGGGGTTCTGGAAGCTGGTCATGCACCAGCACGCCTTGATCGGATGGCGCGCCAGCGTCTGTTCCAGCACGTCCAGGTCGATCCCGTCACGCGGATGCACGGGGATTTCCACGGCCTTGAGCTTCAGCCTTTCCAGCACTTGCAGGCTGGCATAGAACGCAGGGGCTTCGATCGCCACGAGGTCGCCGGGCTCGGTCACCGCTTGCAGGCATAGGTTCAAGGCTTCCAGGGCGCCATTGGTGACCAGCAATTGCTCCATGGGCAACATCAGCCCACCGACCATATAGCGCAAGGCGATCTGGCGGCGCAGTTGAGGATTGCCCGGTGACATGTCGGTCACCACCACGCGTGGGTCCATGTCCCGGGTCGCGCTGGACAACGAGCGGGACAGCCGCTGCAACGGAAACAGCATGGGGCTGGGGAATGCAGAGCCGAACGGTACGGTGGCGGGATCCTTGATCGAGTCGAGCACCGAAAACACCAGTTCGCTGACATCGACTTCAGTGGACTCTTGCACCTGGCTGCTGATGACCGGCTCGCAGAACGGGCGCGGTGCAAGATTATTGACGAAATAACCGGAACGCGGCCGGGCCCGGATCAGGCCGCGTCGCTCCAGCAGGTAATAGGCCTGGAAAACAGTGGACGGGCTGACGCCGTACGTTTGGCTGGCGTAGCGCACCGACGGCACGCGCTGGCCGGGCCCCAGCATGCCGGAGCGGATCAGTTCAGCGATGTCGTCGGCGAATTTTTCGTAGCGTTTCATGGCGGGCCCGGTCATAAGGGACATTGCATCTTAAAGGGTCACCGATTCATCGGCGCGACAAAACGGCTCTTGGCCACGCTGTAGACTTGCTGCTCGTCACTGTCGGCAACCTTGAAGGTCATTTCCTGGGAACCGCTGCGTGGCCGTTCGCTGAGCATCGCCACCGAGACTGGCACGTCGACGATTTCCCCCGGCGCCAGGCTCAGGCGTGTCTTGCCTTGCAGGACAAAGCCGTCGCCGTCCACCAGGGACAATTCATACGCCTGGTGTTGCTGGGTCTTGTTGATGATTTTCAGGCTATAGATGTTTTCGATCTGGCCCTGGCTGTTTTCACGGAACAGCCCACGGTCCTTGCTGACATCCAGCGACACCATGGGGCGCTCCGCCAGCGCCACCGCCAGGGCACCGATCATGAACAGCAGCACCGCCGTGTAGCCCACCAGCCGTGGCCGCAGCAGATGTGTCTTGCCTCCTTGCAGTTGATGCTCGGAGGTGTACTTGATGAGGCCACGGGCGTAGCCCATCTTGTCCATGATCGAGTCGCAGGCGTCGATGCACGCCGCGCAACCAATGCATTCCATTTGCAAGCCATCGCGGATATCGATGCCGGTGGGGCAGACCTGCACGCACATCTGGCAGTCGATGCAGTCACCCAGTCCGACATCGGCGGGATTGACCTCGCGTTTGCGTGGCCCGCGAATGTCACCACGGGCCACGTCATAGGAAATGGTCAAGGTGTCCTTGTCGAACATCACGCTCTGGAACCGTGCGTAAGGGCACATGTGCATGCACACCGCTTCGCGCAGCCAGCCGGCGTTGAGGTAAGTGGCCGCAGTGAAAAACAGCACCCAGAACAGGCTGACGCCGCCGATCTGCAAGGTCAGCAGTTCCTCGGCCAGGGGGCGGATCGGGGTGAAATAACCGACGAATGTCAGGGCGGTGAGCAGGCTGATGACGAGCCACAAGGTGTGCTTGGCCGAGCGCCGCAGGAGTTTGTTCAAGTCCCACGGCGCGGCTTGGAGTTTGATGCGCTGGTTGCGTTCACCTTCGGTGATTTTCTCGACCCACATGAAGATCCAGGTCCATGAGCTTTGGGGGCAGGTGTAGCCACACCACACGCGCCCTGCGAACACGGTGATGGCGAACAGGCCGAACGCGGCGATGATCAGCAGGGCGGACAGCAGGATGAAATCCTGGGGCCAGAAGGTCGCGCCGAAGATGTGGAACTTGCTCTCGGAAAGGTCCCAGAGCACCGCTTGGCGACCGCCCCAGTTCAGCCATACCGTGCCGAAGAACAACAGGAACAGAATGCCGGCACCGCTGATGCGCAAGGTGCGGAACAAGCCGGTAAAGCTGCGGGTGTGGATCAGGTTGTCGGTGGTTCCGGACTTTGTTTTTGTGGGCGTGGGGTCGAAGGTCTGTATCAGTTGGGCGGGGATTCTTTCGCTCATGGTCGGTCGCTCATCAGCCGCTATCTGGCTGGGGCACTATGACCATTGAACTGTTTGCATAACAGGCTCAGGTGGGTTGATAAAAACCGGATCAGATGGGGTGAAGAGCCTTGCGCTGCGCCAGTTTGATGCACCTCACGGATTGTGGGCTTCGTTCTTGGGATGGTGTTTATATCCGTTGCTGCGGTAATTTGTTACTGACGGTTCCGCCCCTTACGGCGGCTTACTTTTTTTCAGACGCCAAAAAAAGTAAGCAAAAAAGGCTTCGCCCCACCACTCGGCACCTCGCCTAGGCTCGGCGTTCCCTCACTCCGGCATTGCTCCGTGGGCCCGCCGCGATGGGCCATCCATGGCCCTGCGCGGCTATCCCGGCATCCATGCCGGGATACCCACTACGCAATACCTGCGTTCGGCCAGCGTGGTTAACGGGGCGTTCAAGATCAAAAGCCGAAGCGAGATCAAGAGCAACGCAAGATCAAAAGCGAGGCAAAATCAAAAGCAACGCAAGATCAAAAGCAACGCAAGATCAAAAAATAAGAGCCAAACGAGCCGTCAGATGACCGAATCCCCGTCCGTTGCCTTCAGATTCTGCCGCCCGTCAGCCGCCCCAGCCACGATCAGGGCATCGACCTGCGCTTCGGTCAGGTAGACCCGCCCGCCATTGAGCTCCACCGCCGACATGGCCTTGTCCGGGTCGGTGATGATGGTCAGCTCGCTGGCCGGGCGAAGTTCCGGCCCGTTGGCGGTGTCGAAATGGCAGGTCTGGTGGTCATCGATACGTACAGTCATGGTACTGCTCCTTCCTGTATGCCTGAACGTTAGGCGCCTCCCGATCGGCAGGGTTCTTCGTGGCTGATCAGCGGTCGCACGTCTCGCATCGCTTGCGGTCAATCGTTTATCGAGTGAAGAGAGGAACGTTCATGGATTCGTGGTGGGATGAAGTCTGGATGACCCTGCAAGCGGAGTTCGCCGACATCGCCGATGCCCAGCAAATGACTCGGGTGACGGTGCGCCTGGTAATGGCTGCACTGTTGGGAGGCATTTTGGGGTTCGAGCGTGAGCACAAGGGCAAGGCCGCCGGGGTGCGCACCCACATGCTGGTGGCGCTGGGCGCCGCGCTGTTCGTGCTGGTGCCGCAAATGTCGGGGTCAGAGGCCGATGCGATGAGCCGGGTGATACAGGGCGTTGTCGCCGGGATCGGTTTCCTCGGCGCCGGTACCATCTTGAAAAACGCGGATGCAGATGAAAGCCACGTCAAAGGCCTGACCACCGCGGCGGGCCTTTGGATGACCGCCGCCATCGGCGTCGCCGCCGGGCTCGGCCGGGAAGCGACGGCGGTACTCAGCACCGTTCTGGCGCTGGCAATCTTCAGTGTGATGCCAGTGATTGTTCGGGCACTGGAGAGGGATGAGAAGCTGTAAGGCATCCGCCGGGCTGTGCGCAAGGTCCTTGTGGGAGAGCTAGCTCGCCATAGCGATGTGTCAGTCACCTCTGGCTTCGCTGACCTGACGCTATCGCGAGCAAGCTCGCTCCCGCAGGTTAACTGCGGCTAGGCTTTAAAACCGCTCCGGCGGCGCCTCGCTTGGCGGATCGCCCTGGGGCGGCTGCGGGTCCAGCGGCGGGTCTTTTTCCGGAATCGGCTCGGGATCGGGACCCGGTGGCGGCAGGTTGGGGTCGTCGATGTTCGGATCGGGTGTTTCGGCCGGGATGGGAATGGTCATCGGGTGGTGCCTCCAGGACGCAAGTGGCTTGAGTCGTGCTTGTCTGGTTGACCACCGTTCGACGGGTTTGATTCCCCGCTGCCGGCCAGCAAATCCCGCTGAACTTTTGGCTGCCGGTCCGGTTCGGAGCTTAAGTGAGTTAATCAGGACCCGTTGGGCCTTTACCGCCACAAACGCGTCCATGGGGCGTAAAAGGAGCGATGCTCGATGACTGCCGAACAGCCGACCGACCTGGAATACAACCCGCATCTGCCGTTGTCCCAGGCCTTGTTGTTGCCGCGTATTGCGATTGAAGACACCACGCCAGTGATTGACGGCGGGCAATTTGCCGCCAAGGCCCTCGCCGGACAGGACGTGACGGTGACCAGCAAGGTGTTCGCCGATGGCCACGATAAATTGGCCGTGCGAATCCGTTGGCGTGCCTTGGAAGATGACATCTGGAACAGCGAGGTCATGGCCGAGCTGGGTAATAATGGCTGGCGTGGCCAGTTCACAGTACCGGCCGTCGGACGCTACGTGTTCTGTATCGAAGCCTGGTTCGACCAGTTCGCCAGCTTCCGCTATGAATTGGAAAAAAAATACGCCGCCGGTGTGCCCATCAGCCTGGAGCTGCAAGAGGGGCGCAACCACGTGCAACAAGCCGCCGAGCGTAGCGACGGCGAATTGAGCGAACAGCTGGCCGCGTTGCACCACGAGCTTTCGGGCCTGCTGCCTGAAGAGCAAGTGGCGTTGTTTCTCGCGCCACGCAGTGCCGACTTGATGTCCCTGGCCGATCACCGGCCTTACCTGAGCATCAGTCCCGAATATCCACTGGACGTGGAGCGCCAACTGGCCGAATTCGCCAGTTGGTACGAACTCTTCCCCCGTTCGATCACCGATGATCCCAAGCGTCACGGCACGTTCAACGATGTGCATTCGCGCCTGGCGGTGATCCAGGACATGGGCTTCGACGTGCTGTACTTTCCGCCGATCCATCCGATCGGCCGCAGTTTCCGCAAAGGGCCGAACAATTCCCTGACCGCCGGTCCGGACGATCCAGGCAGCCCATATGCCATCGGCAGCGAGGAGGGCGGCCATGAGGCGATCCATCCTCAGCTGGGCACCCGTGAAGATTTCCGGCGCCTGGTGGCCGCGGCCGCCGACCATGGCCTGGAGATCGCCCTCGATTTCGCCATCCAGTGTTCCCAGGACCACCCCTGGCTGCAGCAGCATCCGGGCTGGTTCAGCTGGCGGCCGGACGGCACGATCAAATACGCGGAGAACCCGCCGAAGAAATACCAGGACATCGTCAACGTCGATTTCTACGCCGCCGATGCAATCCCCAGCCTGTGGCTGGAACTGCGGGATATCGTCGTCGGCTGGGTCAACGAAGGCGTGAAGATATTCCGTGTCGACAATCCTCACACCAAGCCATTGCCGTTCTGGCAATGGCTGATCGCCGACGTTCGTGCGCAGCACCCAGAGGTGATTTTCCTCGCGGAAGCGTTCACCACCCCAGCGATGATGGCGCGACTGGGCAAGGTCGGTTATTCCCAGAGCTACACCTACTTCACCTGGCGTAACACCAAGGCCGAGCTGGCGGCGTATTTCACCGAGCTCAATGAGTCGCCTTGGCGCGAATGCTACCGGCCGAATTTCTTCGTCAACACACCGGACATCAACCCAGCGTTCCTCCATCACTCGGGACGCGCGGGTTTCCTGATTCGTGCGGCGCTGGCGACCATGGGGTCGGGCCTGTGGGGCATGTATTCGGGCTTTGAACTGTGCGAATCGGCGCCGGTGCCAGGCAAGGAGGAGTACCTCGATTCGGAGAAATACGAAATCCGCCCGAGGGATTTCACCGCGCCGGGCAACATCATCGCCGAAATCGCCCAACTCAACCGTATCCGTCGCCAGAACCCGGCGTTGCATACGCACCTTGGCCTGAAAATCTACAACGCCTGGAATGACAACATCCTGTACTTCGGCAAGCGCACACCGGACGGCAGCAATTTCATCCTGGTGGCGGTGAGCCTCGATCCGCATAACGTCCAGGAAGCGAATTTCGAATTGCCGTTGTGGGAGATGGGCCTGCCGGACGACGCCCAGACCCAGGGCGAGGACTTGATGAACGGCCACCGCTGGACTTGGTATGGCAAGTACCAGTTCATGCGCATCGACCCGGCTTACCAGCCGTTCGGGATCTGGCGGATCAGCGTGGCATAAAACAAAAGTGAGCGGATGCTTTTGTGGCGAGGGAGCTTGCTCCCGCTGGGTCGCGCAGCGGCCCTCTAAAAGCGATGAGCGCTTCGCACTCAAGCGGGAGCAAGCTCCCTCGCCACGTACGTCTCGCCAGCCAGCTCAACGGCTTTATAGAATCAGCAGGAGTTGCAAATGGCCAAGAAACCCCGGTCTGCCACCTTCATCAACGACCCGCTCTGGTACAAGGACGCGGTCATTTATCAGGTTCACGTCAAATCCTATTTCGACTCCAACAATGACGGAATCGGTGATTTTCCCGGTCTGATCGAGAAGCTCGATTACATCGCCGACCTGGGCGTCAACACCATCTGGCTGCTGCCGTTCTATCCTTCGCCCCGGCGTGACGACGGCTACGACATCGCCGAGTACCGGGGGGTCAGCCCCGACTATGGCACCATGGCCGACGCGCGGCGCTTCATTGCCGAAGCCCACAAGCGCAACTTGCGGGTGATCACCGAGCTGGTCATCAACCACACCTCCGATCAGCACCCCTGGTTCCAGCGCGCACGCAAGGCCAAGAAAGGCTCCAAGGCGCGGGATTTCTACGTCTGGTCCGATGACGATCACAAATATGACGGCACGCGGATCATCTTTCTCGACACCGAGAAGTCCAACTGGACCTGGGACCCGGTCGCCGGCCAGTACTTCTGGCACCGTTTCTACTCGCACCAGCCGGACCTCAACTTCGACAACCCGCAAGTCATCAAGGCCGTGCTCTCGGTGATGCGCTACTGGCTCGACATGGGCATCGATGGCCTGCGTCTGGACGCGATCCCCTACCTGATCGAGCGCGACGGCACCAACAACGAGAACCTGCCCGAGACCCACGACGTCCTCAAGCTGATTCGTGCCGAGATCGACGCCAATTACCCCGACCGCATGTTGCTCGCCGAGGCCAACCAATGGCCGGAAGACACCCAGCTCTATTTTGGCGACGTCGATGCCCAAGGCCTCAATGGCGACGAGTGCCACATGGCGTTCCACTTCCCTTTGATGCCGCGCATGTACATGGCGTTGGCCCAGGAAGATCGCTTTCCGATCACCGACATCCTGCGCCAGACGCCGGAGATTCCGGCCAACTGCCAGTGGGCGATTTTCCTGCGCAACCATGATGAGCTGACCCTGGAGATGGTCACCGACAAGGAGCGCGACTACCTATGGAACTACTACGCCGCCGACCGTCGCGCGCGGATCAACCTCGGCATTCGTCGACGTCTGGCTCCCCTGATGGAGCGCGACCGCCGTCGCGTGGAGTTGCTCAACAGCCTGTTGCTGTCGATGCCTGGCACGCCGACCTTGTATTACGGCGATGAGATCGGCATGGGCGACAACATCTACCTGGGCGACCGCGATGGCGTGCGCACGCCGATGCAGTGGTCCATCGACCGCAATGGCGGCTTCTCCCGCGCCGACCCGGCGAGCCTGGTGTTGCCGCCGATCATGGACCCGCAATACGGCTATCTGTCGGTGAACGTCGAGACCCAGTCCGGCGACCCTCATTCGCTGCTCAACTGGACCCGTCGCATGCTCGCAGTGCGCAAGCAATCCAAGGCCTTTGGCCGGGGCACGTTGAAAATGCTGTCGCCGAGCAACCGGCGGATCCTGGCGTATACCCGTGAGTACACCGGTCCGGACGGCAAGCACGAAATCATCCTTTGCGTGGCCAACGTATCGCGCAGTGCCCAGGCTGCCGAGCTGGATCTGTCGGCCTATGCGGGCATGGTCCCGGTGGAAATGCTTGGTGGCAACGCATTCCCGCCAATTGGCCAGTTGAATTTCCTGCTGACCCTGGCGCCGTACGGTTTCTATTGGTTCGCCCTGGCGGCGGAAAACCAGATGCCGAGCTGGCATGTGGAGCCGGTCCAGAGCCTGCCGGATTTCACCACGCTGGTGCTGAAAAAACGCCTGGAAGAATTGCTCGAGGCGCCATCGCGCGCCACGTTGGAGCAGAGCATCCTGCCAAGCTGGCTGCAAAAGCGCCGCTGGTTCGCCGGCAAGGACAGCGCCATCGAAAACGTCGACATCGTTTATGGCGTGCGCTTCGGCGATCCGCAACACCCTGTGCTGTTGAGCGAAATCGACGTCACCAGCGCCGGCCAGACCTTGCGTTATCAACTTCCATTTGGCCTCCTCGCCGAAGAGCACGTCGGCCCGGCGCTGCCCCAGCAACTGGCCTTGTCGCGGGTTCGTCGGGGTCGCCAGGTCGGCTTGATCACCGATGCGTTCACCCTGGAAAACTTCATTCGCGCGGTGCTCCAGGGCATTCAGGCCGGTTCGGTGCTGCCGTGCGCTGACGGTGAATTGCGCTTCGAACCCACCGAAGGTCTGGCGGCGCTGAACCTGGGCGCCGAGCCGGAGGTGCGCTACCTGTCCGCCGAGCAGTCCAACAGTTCGGTGGTGGTGGGTGGCAGCCTGGTGCTCAAATTGATTCGCAAGGTCGCGTCCGGCGTTCACCCGGAACTGGAGATGAGCGCTTACTTGACCGCGGCAGGCTTCAGCAATATTTCGCCGCTGCTGGGTTCGGTGATTCGCCGCGATGCCCAGGGTGAAGATGCCTTGCTGATGATCGCCCAGGGTTACCTGAGCAACCAGGGCGATGCATGGGAATGGACCCAGAACAATCTCGAACGCGCGTTGCGCGACGAATTGGCCGACGCCGTGTCGGAGCAGGAACAGCATTACAACGCCTTGGGCGAACTGAAGGATTTCGCCGGCATGCTCGGCCAGCGCCTCGGGGAGATGCACCAGGTGCTCGCCCAGCCCACCGACAATCCGGACTTCGCGCCCCAGCCTACCAGCGCCAAGGAGGCCCAGGCCATCGGCAAGGACGTGGCCGCTCAGGTGGAAAATGCCTTGCGTCTGCTCAAACAGAACCAGGACCAATTGAACCCAGCGGACCAGGCGATGGTCGCACGCTTGCTGGAACACAGCAAAACCGTGCTGGCCCACGTCCAGGAGCTGGCCGGCAAGGCCGCTGGCGGCTTGCGCATCCGCGTGCATGGCGACCTGCACTTGGGGCAGGTGCTGGTGATCAAGGGCGATGCCTACCTGATCGACTTCGAAGGGGAGCCGGCGCGGCCGTTGCATGAACGACGTGGCAAGCACAGCCCGTACAAGGACGTCAGCGGTGTGTTGCGCTCGTTCGATTACGCGGCGGCGATGGCGGTCCAGTTGCACACCGTCGACAGCACGGCCGATGCCGATGCGGCGCGCAAGCGAGTCGCCGACCGTTATCTGACCGAGGCTCGCCAGGCATTTGTCCAGGCATATCGGCTGGCGGCAGCTAGTCTTGCCCATGAGTGGAAGGATGCTGAAGGCGAGGACGCCGCATTGGCGTTGTTCGGCCTGGAGAAGGCGGCCTATGAAGTGGCTTATGAAGCCGAGAATCGCCCTGCCTGGCTGCCCGTGCCGCTGCACGGCCTGTACGGGTTATTGAGTGGGCTTGAACCCTTTTCCGATTTAGCCGGACCGATTTAGTGGAGAGAATCATGAGCGTCTCGAACAAGGAATCACAGGGGCAGGCCAAAGAGTCTTTGCTGCCGGCCCCCCACGACATCGACGCGCTGGTGCGCGCCGAACACCACGACCCGTTTTCGATCCTGGGTCCTCATGGCGATGGCGCCGGAGGGCAATTCATCCGGGCCTATCTGCCCGGCGCGTTGAGTGTACATGTGCTCGCCCGTGACGGCGGCGAAGAGCTGGGCGAGTTGCAGATCACCGAAACCCCGGGCCTGTTCGTCGGCCATTTCGACCGCGCCCAACCGTACCTGCTGCGCACCCGTTGGGCCGGTGGAGAGCAGGTTGCCGAGGACCCGTACAGCTTCGGACCGCTGCTAGGGGAAATGGATCTCTACCTGTTTGCCGAGGGCAATCACCGCGACCTCAGTGCCTGCCTCGGTGCTCAACTGAAAACGGTGGATGGCGTCGATGGCGTGCGCTTCGCCGTCTGGGCGCCGAATGCGCGCCGGGTCTCGGTGGTGGGGGATTTCAACGTCTGGGACGGGCGCCGGCACCCGATGCGCATTCGTTACCCGTCTGGCGTGTGGGAAATCTTCATCCCGAGGCTGGGTCCCGGCGAAGGCTACAAATATGAAATCCTCGGTGCCCACGGCATCCTGCCGCTCAAGGCCGACCCGGTGGCCCTGGCCACGCAGATGCCGCCTGATACGGCGTCCAAGGTCGCCCCGCCCCTGAAGATCGAATGGCACGACGACGAGTGGATGCAGAGCCGTCGTGAACGCCAACTACCGGGCGCGCCGCTTTCGATCTATGAGTTGCACGCCGGTTCCTGGCAGTGCGAGATCGACGAGGCGGGGGAGGTGTCCCGGCAGTACAACTGGCATGAGCTGGCTGAGCGGTTGATCCCTTACGTCAAGGACCTGGGCTTCACCCATATCGAGCTGATGCCCATCATGGAGCACCCGTTCGGTGGTTCGTGGGGCTATCAACCCCTTTCGCAGTTTGCCCCCACGGCGCGTTTTGGTTCGCCCGATGATTTCGCCGCGTTCGTCAACGCCTGCCACAAGGCTGACATTGGCGTAATCCTGGACTGGGTCCCGGCGCACTTTCCCACCGATACCCATGGCCTGGCCCAGTTCGACGGCACGGCGCTGTACGAGTACGGCAACCCGCTGGAAGGCTTCCATCAGGATTGGGACACGCTCATCTACAACCTGGGCCGCACCGAAGTCCACGGCTTCATGCTGGCGTCGGCGTTGCATTGGCTCAAGCATTTCCACGTCGACGGCCTGCGGGTGGACGCCGTGGCCTCGATGTTGTATCGCGACTATTCGCGCAAGGCCGGCGAATGGGTGCCTAACCGCCATGGCGGACGGGAGAACCTGGAGGCCATCGATTTCCTGCGGCATCTCAACGACGTGATCGCCCTGGAAACGCCTGGTGCGCTGGTCATCGCCGAAGAGTCCACCGCCTGGCCTGGCGTCAGCCAGAGCACGCAGCAGGGCGGTTTGGGTTTCGCCTACAAGTGGAACATGGGTTGGATGCACGATTCGCTGCATTACATCCAGCAGGATCCGGTGTACCGCGCCCATCATCACAACGAGTTGAGTTTTGGCCTGGTGTACGCCTGGTCCGAGCGTTTCGTTCTGCCGATTTCCCACGACGAAGTGGTCCATGGCAAGCGTTCGCTGATCGACAAGATGCCCGGTGACCGCTGGCAGAAATTCGCCAACCTGCGGGCTTATCTGAGTTTCATGTGGGGCCATCCCGGCAAGAAGCTGCTGTTCATGGGTTGCGAGTTCGGCCAATGGCGCGAATGGAATCATGACCAGCAACTGGATTGGTACCTGTTGCAGTACCCGGAGCACCGCGGCGTGCAAAGGCTGGTCAGCGATCTGAATCGACTCTATCGCGAAGAGCCGGCGCTGCACGATCAGGACGACGCACCCCAGGGCTTCCAGTGGTTGATCGGCGACGATGCGCTCAACAGCGTCTATGCGTGGTTGCGCTGGAGCAAGGACGGTCGGCCAGTGCTGGTGGTCGCCAACTTCACACCGGTGCCGCGCGAGGCGTATCGGGTGGGCGTGCCGTTTGGTGGTCGTTGGGTGGAGTTGCTCAATAGCGATGCCGACACCTACGCCGGTTCCAACTATGGCAACGGCGGCGGTGCCTCGACCGAGGCAATCCCCAGCCATGGCCAGGCGCTTTCGCTGGAACTTAACCTGCCGCCGCTGGCGGTGCTGATCCTGCGGCCGGAGGGTTAGCCCCGGATTCAGATCCAATGTGGGAGCGAGCAAGCTCGCTCCCACATTGCGGTGCCGAGCTAAAAGTTCTTAGCGTCTCAGCGAACCAGGCACGGCTGCTTGTTGTTGAACGTCCAGCCCGGGATCAGGTACTGCATCGCCACCGAATCGTCCCGCGCCCCAAGCCCCATGCCTTTGTACAGCTCGTGAGCCTTGGCCAGCTGGTCCATGTCCAGTTCGATCCCCAGCCCAGGTTTTTTCGGCACCTGCACGCAACCCCCCTTGATCTGCAAAGGCGCCTTGGTCAGGCGTTGGCCGTCCTGCCAGATCCAGTGGGTGTCGATGGCAGTGATGTCGCCCGGTGCGGCGGCTGCTACGTGGGTGAACATCGCCAGGGAAATATCGAAGTGGTTATTGGAATGGGAGCCCCAGGTCAGGCCCCACTCATTGCACATCTGCGCGACCCGTACGGAACCCTGCATGGTCCAGAAGTGCGGGTCGGCGAGGGGGATGTCCACCGATTGCAAGGTAATGGCGTGGCCCATCTCGCGCCAGTCGGTGGCAATCATGTTGGTGGCGGTCTTGAGACCGGTGGCCCGACGGAACTCGGCCATCACCTCGCGGCCCGAATAGCCATTCTCCGCTCCGCAAGGGTCCTCGGCGTACGCCAGCACCTTGTGCTGATCACGGCACAAGCGGATCGCTTCCTTGAGTGACCAGGCGCCGTTCGGGTCCAAGGTGATGCGCGCCTGGGGAAAACGCTCGGCCAATGCGGTCACAGCTTCGATTTCCTCGTCGCCCGTGAGCACGCCGCCCTTGAGTTTGAAGTCCTGGAAACCGTAGTGCGCACGGGCCGCTTCGGCCAGGCGCACCACCGCTTTGGCATCGAGGGCTTTCTCGTGACGCACGCGGAACCAGTCGTTATCGGCGTCCGGTTCGCTGCGGTAGGGCAGGTCGGTCTGTTGCCGATCACCGACATAGAACAGATAGCCAAGCATCTTCACTTCGTCACGCTGCTGGCCTTCGCCGAGGAGGGCCGCGACCGGGACATCCAGATGCTGGCCGAGCAGATCCAGCAATGCGGCTTCCAGGCCAGTGACGGCGTGGATGGTGATGCGCAAGTCGAACGTTTGCAGGCCACGGCCACCGGCGTCGCGGTCGGCAAAGGCCTGGCGCACGCTGTTGAGGATTTTCTGGTAGGTGCCGATGGGGCTGCCGACTACCAGCGAGCGCGCATCTTCCAACGTCTGGCGAATGCGTTCGCCACCGGGCACCTCGCCCACGCCGGTGTGCCCGGCATTGTCCTTGAGGATGACGATGTTGCGGGTGAAGAACGGGCCATGGGCGCCGCTGAGGTTCAGTAGCATGCCGTCGTGGCCGGCCACGGGCACGACCTGCATGCTGGTGATGATCGGGGCTTTGCTGGTGTCTGGCGTAGTCATCGTGTACGTATCCTTGAATTATTGTTGTGGTCAGGCGTGGCTGGTAACCGGGTCGGTAGAGGTCGTGGCGGATTTCTGCTTGGGTGTGTTGCGTGCGGCGAATACGATGATCGCGGCAATGATCGACGTGGCGGCGAGGCCATACAGACCGCCCTGGATCGAGCCGGTGTGCTGTTCCAGCAGGCCGAAGGTGGTCGGCGCGACGAAGCCGCCGAGGTTGCCCACCGAGTTGATCAACGCGATCACGCCGGCGGCAATGCGTGCGTCCAGGTAGGCCTGGGGAATCGGCCAGAACAGCGAAGACGCCGATTTGAAACCCAGGGCCGCGAAGCAGATCGCGACGAAGGCGAAGATGGGCCCGCCGGTGGTGGACATGAACATCCCCGCCGCGGCGATCAGCAGGGCCGCAGCGACCCAGGCCTGTTGGAACTTCCATTTGGCCGACAGCGAGGCGAAGGCGTACATGCCGACAATCGACAGCAACCAGGGAATCGAATTGAACAGCCCGACCTGAACGTCGCTGAGCTCGCCCATCTTCTTGATGATGCTCGGCAGCCAGAAGGTGGCGGCATAGATCGTCAATTGAATGAAGAAATAAATCACGCAGAACAGAATGATCTGGCGATCCTTGAGCAGTTGCCCGATGGACAGCTTGATCGGCGTCGCGGCTTCACGGGCTGCCTGTTCATCATCGATGGCCTTGACCAGCGCGTCCTGTTCAGCACGGTCCAGCCACTTGGCGTCGTGGGGCTTGGAGTCGAGCCAGAACCAGACGAAGAAGCACAGGCCGACGGAAAACATCCCTTCGATAAAGTACATCCACTGCCAACCGTGCATGCCCAGGCCGTTGATCTGCAGGAGCAATCCTGACAATGGGCCGGAAATCAGCGAAGCGATCGCCGAGCCGCTGAGGAAGATGGCGATGGCTTTGCCGCGTTCGACCCCGGGCAACCAACGGGTGAAGTAATAAATCACGCCAGGGAAGAAGCCAGCCTCGGCCACGCCCAGCAGGAAACGAAGGATGTAGAAGTGGGTTTCGTTCTGAATGAAGGCCATGCCTGCCGCCACCAGGCCCCAGGTAAGCATGATGCGCGTCAGCCAGATTCGGGCGCCGATGCGTTGCAACAAGATGTTGGAAGGGACTTCGAACAGCGCGTAGCCGATGAAAAACAGGCCGGCGCCAAAACCGTAGGCGGCTGCACCGATGCCCAGGTCGTGCTCCATATGGGAGCGGACGAAGCCGATGTTCACCCGGTCGATGTAGTTGACGATGAACATGATGACGAACAGCGGCAAGATGTGGCGCTTGACCTTGGATATAGCCGATTGCAGCACCGGATCCGCGCCGGCATTCGCCCTGAGGCTGGAGGTATTCACTGATTTTTCTCCCACTCTTTATTTTTATGCGGGGCATCGTGCGGGTGCCGATGTTGATAGACATCATACAAGTTGGTTTTTTTGTCTGACAAGCGATTTTTGAGCACGATTGGATTGGGTGGGAAGGGTTTTTATGCTGTATTTGTGGGGGGTTGTAAGCCGATAAAGGCGGTTCTACCCTATCTGAACGGTTTTGAAACGGGTGTCGAATACATCCCCCTTTATGCGGTTTTTAAAGGGCTATCCTGCCTGTTGTCATACAAGTAAAAGCCTCGCCGATGCACAAATCCAACCCTGCCAGTGATAGGATCGACACGCCTGTCTTCAAGGAACCCTGGCACATGCAGCAAGACATTGAAGCGCCCCTGCGCAAGCGCGCCCACAACCTGGCCCATGACTTGGTGGCGAAGTTGAGCCAGAGCATTTTGCTTGGGCAGTTGAAGCCGGGGCAGAAGTTGCCGTCCGAGGGCGCCATCGTGCAAGAGCATGGCGTCAGCCGCACGGTGGTGCGCGAGGCGATTTCCAAGTTGCAGGCCTCGGGGCTGGTGGAGACACGCCACGGCATAGGCACTTTCGTGCTGGAACAAACGGGGGAGCAAGGGCTGAGGCTCAACGTCGATACCGCGGCGGGCGTTCGGGGAATCCTGGAATTGCGCTTGGGGCTTGAGACCCAGGCCGCGGCTTTGGCTGCCCAGCGTCGCAGCGAACGGCAATTGCAGCAGATGCGCGAGGCCTTGGATGACTATCAGCGGTTGCTCAGCAGCAATGACAGCTGCGTCGAGGCTGACCGGCGTTTCCACCTGTTGATCGCCGAAGCCACGGACAACACCTGTTTTGTCGAAATCATGCAGCACTTGGGCAGTGCGATGATTCCCCGTACGCGGGTGAACATGGCCGAACGTGGTCAGGCGGACCTGGGCAGGCTTGCGCAATTTGCCAACCTGGAGCACGAAGCGATTTACAACGCCATCAAGCGCCAGGACCCCGACGCCGCCCGCGCGGCCATGTGGCTGCACCTGACCAACAGTCGTGACCGGTTGGGTGCGGGGGGCTGACGGATCATCGTCACCTGACCCACCGCCATCGCGAGCAAGCTCGCTCCCACAGGGGATTTGGGGTGAACAGTGCGTCTGCGGATACCAAAGCACCCTTGTGGGAACGAGCTTGCTCGCGATGGGGCCAGATTGGACAACCCAAACTCAAGGCATAAAAAAAACCGGCGCAACCAAGGTCGCGCCGGTGGTGGTGCCGGTGACTGCGCGAATGTCGTGGGTCCGCGCGGCCACCGTTGTGCCTGTTGTCGGTTACGCCCGTTCCAGCGCGAGGGCAACGCCTTGGCCGCCGCCGATGCAGAGTGTCGCGAGGCCTTTCTTGGCGTCGCGCTTGATCATTTCATGCAGCAGCGTCACCAGCACTCGGCAGCCCGAAGCCCCGATTGGATGGCCCAATGCGATGGCGCCGCCGTTGACGTTGACCTTGTCCATGTCCCATTCCAGCTCCTTTGCGACGGCCAAGGACTGGGCGGCGAAGGCTTCGTTGGCCTCGATCAGGTCCAGTTGGTCAAGCGACCAACCGGCCTTGTCCAGGCAACGGCGAGTGGCCGAGACCGGGCCAATGCCCATGATCGCCGGGTCGACGCCGGCGTTGGCGTAGGCACTGATCTTTGCCAGCACCGGCAAACCCAGCGCCTTGGCTTTTTCTGCGCTCATCAGGATCACGGCGGCGGCGCCATCGTTCAGCGAGGACGCATTGCCCGCCGTGACGCTGCCGTCTTTCTTGAACGCCGGCTTGAGCTTGCCCAGGGATTCGGCGGTGGTGCCGGCGCGCGGTTGTTCGTCGACGGCAAAGGCCACCGGATCGCCCTTGCGCTGGGGAATCATAATCGGCGTGATCTCATCGGCGAAGCGGCCGCCTTCGATGGCGGCGACGGCTTTCTGCTGGGACGCGGCGGCGAAGGCATCTTGCGCCTCGCGGCTGATGCTGTACTTGTCCACCAGGTTCTCGGCGGTGATGCCCATGTGGTAATCGTTGAACGCGTCCCACAAACCGTCGGTGATCATGCTGTCGATCATTTTCGCGTGGCCCATGCGCAAGCCGGTGCGGGCGGCTGGCAACACATAGGGGGCCAGGCTCATGTTTTCCATGCCGCCAGCGATGATCACGTCGGCATCGCCACAGCGAATCGCCTGGGCGCCCAGGTGCAGCGCTTTGAGGCCTGAGCCGCAAACCTTGTTCAAGGTCAGCGCCGGCACGGCGTGGGGCAGGCCGGCGAGGATCGACGCCTGGCGCGCCGGGTTCTGCCCGGAGCCTGCGGTCAGCACTTGGCCGAGGATCACTTCATCGACCTGTTCGCCAGCCAGACCGGTCTGTTCCAGCAGCCGACGAATCACTGCGGCACCGAGTTCCGGCGCGGGAATGGAAGCGAGCGAACCCTGGAAACTACCGATGGCGGTACGGGTAGCGGCGACAATCACGACTTCTTGCATCGAATCTCTCCTCACTGGGCAGCGAACTGCATTTCAAGGACGTGGTCCGGCACGATCAGTTTGCCGGCGGTCTTGGCGACGATTTCCTCGACGCTGACGCCCGGGGCGCGTTCCTTGAGAATAAAGGCGCCGTCCTGGATTTCCAGGTAGGCCAGGTCGGTGAGCACGCGCTTGATGCAACCGGCGCCGGTCAGCGGCAGGCTGCAGCGAGGCAGCAATTTCGACTCACCGTCCTTGGACGCGTGGGTCATGGTGACGATGATGTTCTCGGCACCGGCCACCAGGTCCATTGCGCCGCCCATGCCCTTGACCAGCTTGCCGGGGATCATCCATGAGGCGATATTGCCTTCGACGTCCACCTCGAACGCGCCGAGCACGGTCAGGTCGATGTGGCCGCCGCGAATCATCGCGAACGATTCGGCGGACGAAAAGATCGACGCGCCGATGCGCGCGGTGACGGTTTGTTTGCCGGCGTTGATCATGTCAGCGTCGACTTCTGCTTCGGTGGGAAACGCGCCCATGCCGAGCAGGCCATTCTCCGATTGCAACATGACTTCCATGCCTTCGGGGATGTAGTTGGCGACCAGGGTCGGGATGCCGATACCGAGGTTTACGTAATAGCCGTCTTGCATTTCGCGGGCGACGCGCTGAGCCATTTGTTCGCGGGAAAGTGCCATGGTGTCATTCCTTCATTCGGGCCGGGGGCAGGGGATCACTTACGCACGGTGCGCTGTTCGATGCGCTTTTCAAACGTGCCGCAGATGACCCGGTCGACGTAGATGCCGGGGGTATGGATCTGTGCCGGGTCCAGCTCGCCGGGCTCGACGATTTCTTCGACTTCCACCACGGTGATCTTGCCCGCCGTGGCGGCCAGGGGATTGAAGTTCTGAGCGGTGTGGCGATAGATCACATTGCCGAAATGGTCGGCTTTCCAACCTTTGACGATGGCGAAGTCGCCAGTGATGGATTCTTCCATCAGGTACTGGCGCCCGTGGAACTCGCGTACTTCCTTACCTTCGGCCACGGGGGTGCCGACGCCGGTAGCGGTGAAGAACGCCGGGATGCCTGCGCCGCCCGCACGCATTTTTTCGGCGAGGGTGCCTTGGGGGGTGAGCACGACTTCGATTTCGCCGCTCAGCAATTGCTGTTCGAACAGGGCGTTTTCGCCCACGTAGGAAGCCACCACCTTGCGAATCTGCCGGTCCACCAGCAGGACGCCGAGGCCGAAACCGTCAACGCCGCAGTTGTTGGAAACCACGGTAAGGTCGCGGGTGCCCTTGCGCTTGATCTCGGCGATCAGGTTCTCTGGAATGCCGCATAGACCGAAGCCGCCGGCGATGACGGTCATGCCGTCCTTCAAGCCGTCCAGCGCCTCTTCGTAAGAGCTCACGCGTTTGTCGAAACCTGCCATAGACACCTCTTTTATTCTTGAATGGGGTCGCAATGGAATGCAGTGTTGCGCCAAGTCATATATTTGTTAAGTTGATTTTTACGTTGCATTGATTGATAAAACTCAATAATAGCTGGCATAAGCTTGCAGCTCGAAACTGACCACTCGCCGCTGGGAGCGTTAGCGACTATGACCCTCAAGCAAATCCGCGCTTTCCTTGCCGTCGCCCAAAGCCTGAGCTTCGCCGTGGCTTGCGAGCGGTTGCACCTCTCTCAATCGGCCCTGAGCCTGACGATCAAGGCGCTGGAAGAGGGCCTCGGTGGCCGTCTGTTCAGTCGCAATACGCGTAACGTCGCGTTGACCCCCGAAGGCGAATCACTGCTGCCACTGGCCCGCCGGCTGGTGGCCGATTGGGATAACGCCGAAGACGAAATGCGCCAGCGTTTCACCTTGCAGCGTGGCCGTGTGACCTTGGCCGCGATGCCATCCTTCGCCGGCAACCTGCTGCCGCCGATCCTCAAGACCTTCCGCGCGCGGTTCCCAAATGTCAACGTCACGGTCAACGACGTGATCAATGAACAGGTGCTGGAAATGGTCCGCGATCGCCACGTGGAGCTGGGGGTGGCGTTCGAGCCGATGCAGGGTTCGTCGCTGGTGTTCACGCCGTTGTACCTGGACCGTTTCGTCGCGGTGGTGCCGCTGGATTCGCCATTGGCCCAGCGCGACGAACTCCAGTGGGAGACTCTACTGGAACAGCCGTTCATCACCTTGCAACGGCCCTCTACCGTGCGGGTGATGCTGGAGGAGCATCTGCAATCCCGAGGCATGAAACTGCCCGTGGAATTCGAGAGCCACCAACTGGCGACGGTCGGGCGGATGGTTGCCAGCGGCCTGGGCGTGAGCGCCGTGCCGGCCCTGTGCGTCGGCCAGATGCACGAGCTGGGCGCCCGCTGCATCACCCTTGGCGAGCCGGTCATAGAACGAGCAATCGGCGTCCTGACCAAGCCGGGCTACGAGCTGTCGGCGGCGGCCCAGGCATTGTTCGATACGTTCAAGGATCAGGACCTGTGGGAGCGAGCTTCAGGTCAGCAGCGGCAATAGCTGCTCACACGGCATTTCAACCTTCAAATCCAGCAACTCATCGGCCCGGGTCTTGCCCCGGTTGATCGCCAGCAGCGGCTTGCCCTGGTCCTTGATTGCCCGGCACAGGCGAAACGCCGAATAGGCCATCAATGACGACCCCACCACCAACAATCCATCCGCTTGTTCAACGGCTTCCATGGCGCGAGCGGCGGTGGGCGCGGCGACGTTTTCACCGAAAAAAACCACATCCGGTTTCAGGCGTTCACCCGCGCAATGGGGGCAACGCGGAACCTGGAAGCGTGCCTCGAACGCCGGGTCCAGCAGCGTGTCGCCATCGGGCGCCTGCACTGCGTCGACACCGGTCAGGTAGGGATTCTCGGTTTCCATCAAGGCCTGGATGTGCTGCCGCTCGCTGCGCTGGCCGCAATCGAGGCACAGCACTCGATGCAAGCTGCCGTGCAGCTCGATGACCTGGCGGCTTCCGGCCCGGTCGTGCAGGGCGTCGACATTCTGTGTGATCAGCGCGCTGATGCGCTCCGCCGCCTGCAACGCTGCAAGGGCCTCGTGGGCCAGGTTCGGGCGCGCTTGGCGCAGGCGTGGCCAGCCCAGCATGGCCCGCGCCCAGTAGCGTCTTCGCGCCTCGGGTTTGGCGAGAAACTCCTGGTACATCATCGGTTGCCGGCCCCGACGAACGCCGTCGCTGTCACGGTAGTCGGGGATGCCGGAAGGGGTGCTGATTCCCGCGCCCGTCAGCACCAGGAAACGGCGCCCGGACAGGTATTCCTGTAGTTGTTCGATGGGTTCACGGTGAAGATCGTCGGGCATTGCTGTGCTCCGCTGGCCTTGAATCGTAGAGGTTAGCATCGGGTCCGCGGTACGCCTTTCGTCGCCCTCCGATGCTGTTTCTTCAAACTTTCCCGGCGCGGCGGACATCCACCCTATGTGCGGTATTTCAGAGCTTTCGCACTGCAGTGCGCCAATGACACTCAATAAGGAGAACGCAATGGCAACCCCTAAAGAGAACCTGCTGGATTGGCTCAACGATGCTCACGCCATGGAACAGCAAGCGGAGAAAATGCTCAAGGCCCAGGCCGAGCGCCTGGAACATTATCCGGTGCTCAAGGCCCGAATCGAACAGCACATCGAAGAGACGCTCGGGCAGCAGAAGTTGGTCGAAGGGTGCATCCAGCGCCTGGGCGGCAGCCCCTCGATGCTCAAGGACATGGCCGGCAAGCTGATGGCGTTCGGTCAGGCCATGGGCGGCATGGCGATGAGTGACGAAGTGGTCAAGGGTGCCATGAGTGGCTACGTTTTCGAAAACCTCGAGATTGCTTCCTACACGGTGCTGATCGAAGCGGCGAAAGTGGCCGGCGACGTGGAAACCCAAAGGGCTTGCGAGCAGATCCTGCCCCAGGAAATCGCGATGGCCGATTGGCTGCGCGACCATTTGCCGGAAATCACCCAGGCATTCCTGGAGCGTTCGGCCAACCCGCATACCGAAGCCAAGCGCTGAGGTTGGAGCTTGCATGAAAGGCGCGGCCGGTTGCTCCGGCCACGTCCCAACCTGCCGTCAAAACGATAGAGGACAGGTATGAAGCAGACCACCGGAGAGGTAAGAGCCATCAATCGACAAAGCGCCAGGGTCGGCGTCTACGTGGCGCAAGAGGATGGCCACACGGTGCTCGAACTGGGCCCCGCCAACGACGTTGACATCGGCGACATCATTGAATGGGACAGCGGCACGGCCGTGGGCACCCAGACTTATCGCAACCTGACCAAAGGTTGGGTTGATGAAGTGTATGTCGCCAAGCATGGCGTTGCGGCAGCGAACCTTGAGGTGCAGTTGCTGGTGGGATCCTGATAGCGCGAATGCAGGAGGAGGAGCATGAGTGAATTGAAATGTGGCTGCCCCGGCTGTCACTGCGACGTCGATCCCGAGCGGGTGTTCAATCACGACGGCGAGGCTTATTGCAGCCAGGCCTGCGCGGAACAACACCCCAACGGCGAGCCGTGCCCGGCGCAGGATTGCCATTGCGAACGCAGTGGCAAAGTTGGCGAACGGGACATTACCAACGATCAACTGGATGAAGCGCTGGAAGAGACGTTCCCGGCCAGCGACCCGATCTCGCCCTGAATAACGCTTTATCCGGGTATCGGCGACAGGGTACCCGGACACCGCAAGCCGGTCAGTGCGGTGGTGCAAGACAACACCGGCAGCCCGCGAGTTTTGGCTTCCTGGAACGGCGCGAGGCCAGGGTGACGAGACCGGTGCAATGGGGTGCCGGCGCCACTCGGCCCTTGGCGGACAGCGTGGAAAGACACGCACTGTATTTAGATGTTCAGAGTAAAGCCATTGTGAGAGCGAACCTGTTCGCGAAGCAGTTCAAAGTTCGATATTCATATCGACTGAGACATTGCATCTGCGAGCAGGGTGGCTCCCATAAAGTTGAGCATCTTGATGGCGTTAATTGGTCGCCGCTTGGGTGATAGCGAATTTCAATTCATTCCAAGCGCAGCGGTATATAAATAAAGCATTGACCGTTCGTCGCCGTTTGAAGCACTTTCTTCAAACCTTGGATGCGGCATGTTTTCCGAATAAGTACGAGCCAACGGGGTTCGCAAATAGCAACTAACGAGGTGAATGAAATGGCAAATACAGGTAATAACAACCCTGGCAATTTCGCTAATGATCGTGAAAAGGCATCGGAAGCCGGTAAGAAAGGCGGCCAAGCATCGGGTGGCAACTTCGCCAACGATCCGGAACGCGCAGCCGAGGCCGGTCGTAAGGGTGGCCACATGTCGGGTGGCAATTTTGCCAACGATCCGGAACGTGCCGCAGAGGCGGGCCGCAAAGGTGGACAAGCCTCGGGTGGCAATTTTGCCAATGACCCTGAACGGGCATCGGAAGCCGGCAAGAAAGGTGGCCAGGCGTCTGGTGGCAACTTTGCAAATGATCGGGAAAAAGCCTCCGAAGCTGGCAAGAAAGGCGGTGAAAACAGCCACGGTGGCGGTCGTAAATCGTAATGCCCCGTGGTCTACGGGCCTCATGTCACTGGCATGAGGCCTGTACCAGCCGCTTATTAAAGTGTGTTTACAGTCGGGCATGTCATGCCCGGCTTCGCTTAATTATTCATTATTCAAGGCGGGTTGGTTTTTGTATAACCACAGTGACCGTTCGTCTTATGTCGTGAATAAAAAATAAATTTTATCTGTTTAACTTCTTCTGACTTTCATGGGCCTGTCGTCGGCAGGGTTTCCCATGAACTGTGTCCTGACCGAGGAGTTCAATCATGTTCATTCATAACAAACGATTGCAATATACCGTGCGCGTCGCCGAGCCCAATCCAGGACTCGCTAACCTGTTGCTCGAACAGTTTGGTGGCGCCCAAGGCGAATTGGCCGCAGCGTCCCGTTATTTCACCCAGGCCCTGTCCGAAGATGATCCTGGCCGCAAGGACCTGCTGATGGACATCGCCACCGAGGAGCTCAGCCACCTGGAGGTGATCGGCTCGATCATCGTGATGTTGAACAAGGGCGCCAAGGGCAAGATGGCCGAAGGTGTCGAACAAGAGGGCCAGCTGTATCGCGAGATCAACGGCGCCGGCAACGATTCCCACATCACCAGCGTGCTGTATGGCGCAGGCTCGCCGCTGACCAACTCGGCCGGTGTGCCTTGGACCGCGGCCTACATCGACACCATCGGTGAGCCCACGGCGGACATGCGTTCGAACATCGCCGCCGAAGCCCGGGCGAAAATCGTTTATGAGCGGCTGATGAATGTCACTGATGACCCGGGTGTAAAAGAAGCCCTGGGCTTCTTGATGACCCGTGAAATCGCCCACCAGCTGTCCTTCGAAAAAGCCCTCCATTCCATCCAGCCCAACTTCCCACAAGGGAAATTGCCTGGCATGCCGGAGTTCACCAATGTGTACTTCAATATGTCCCAGGGCGAACCCTCGGTGCGCGGTCCTTGGAATCAGGGCGACGATTGGGAATTCGTCGAGAACCCAACGCCAGCGGTCGATGGCGGAGATGGCATGGCCACTGTGCAGTTGAGTGAGAAAGACGAAGCGCTGCTGATGGACATGAAGGCGCGGACGATGTCCAACCCTGAAAGCGATCCTACGACAGGCGCCGACTTGGGTTCGGGGATGCAAGGTGACAAACTGTAATAAACCGGCGAGGGGGCTTGGGCCCTCTCGCCTGAACATATCGCCCGCCCGTCCCGCCATCATGGGGGACGGGCGGGCTTCGCGCGGCTAATCGACAAGGACATTAGATGGACCAGCCCACCTCCCGGATTCGATCGCCCTGGCGTACCTGGCTTGATCCTGTGCAAAACAATCTGCTGCTGGGGGTGACCTTCTGGCTTGGATTGGCGCTGGTCGCGGTGCTGTTGCTGTATAGCGGCTATAACGCGCTGGTGGGGGCCGACCGCCAGAACCTGGGCTATGCGGCGCTGGGCGGAACCTCCGGCTTCGCCGCCACCGCCCTGGGGGCGCTGATGGCGGTGGTGCTGCGCGATATTTCATCGCGCACCCAGGACATCATGTTGGGTTTCGCGGCCGGCATGATGCTCGCGGCGAGCTCCTTTTCGTTGATCCTGCCCGGCATTGAAGCGGCGCAAATCATATGTGGCAACCAATTGCTTGCCGCCCTTGTGGTCGTGATCGGCCTTGGGCTGGGGGTTTTGCTGATGGTCGGCCTTGACCGTTTCGTCCCCCATGAGCATGAGTTGAGTGGCCGGCGTGGCCCCGAGGCCAAGCGCATCAACCGGGTCTGGTTGTTTGTCCTGGCGATCACCTTGCACAACTTGCCTGAGGGCATGGCCATAGGCGTGAGCTTCGCCAACGGCGACCTCAAGGTCGGCTTGCCCTTGACCACCGCCATTGCGATCCAGGACATTCCCGAAGGCCTCGCCATCGCCATGGCGCTGCGGGTGACCGGGATCAGCACGTTGCGCGCCGCACTGATTGCGGTCGGCTCAGGGTTGATGGAGCCGCTGGGCGCGGTGATCGGCCTGGGCATGTCTTCTGGCGTGGCCGTGGCGTACCCCATAAGCCTGGGGCTGGCGGCGGGTGCGATGATCTTTGTGGTGTCCCATGAAGTGATTCCCGAAACCCACCGCAACGGCCACGAAACGCCAGCGACCCTCGGGCTGATGATGGGGTTCGCGGTCATGATGTTTCTGGATACCGCGCTGGGTTGAGGCTGGATAGGAGCGTCGGTTGGTCTGTTGGACCAGGGTTGGATCGGGCATTGGTGTACGCACCAATGCCCTTTTTTTTAACGAAACCCAACCCAACGGCGTCGGCGACCACACGGCGTGCAACCCTCAAACTCGTTGGAACTCGGCTCCCATGCGTCCCGTCACTTGTTCTGAGAGGCACTGATCCAGGCATCTGCCTAGGCAGTGCCTGATGTTGAGTTTTTCATCACGGAGGCGATGGACAGACATGACTATCCCGGACAACAACCCCGAGCGACAAAGCGGCACCGCAAGCCAGGGGCGAGCTGAAGAGCCCCTGAACCACATCAAGGATGACGTGAACGAAGCCATCGGCAGCGCCCGAGAGCAGGCCGATGCGCATTTTGGCCAGTACCGCGATACCGCGGCGGACCAGATCGATGCATTGGCGCGTAGCGCCAAGTCGGCCATGTCGGAACTCGAAGCCAACGACACGCTGGGCTTGTCGCATTACCTGGCGGACATGGCCGATAACATGAGCGGCCTGGCCAGCAAACTGCGCAACAAGAGCGCCGAGCAGCTGCTGCACGATGGCTCGCGGCTGGCGCGAGAGAACCCCGGCCTGTTCCTCGCTGGCAGTATTGCCGTGGGTTTCGGACTGTCGCGGTTCCTCAAGGCCGGCACCTCGCCGGTCGCCACCGAAGTCGACAACCCTGCCGCCGAACAGACGGAGCCACCGACCGAAGGGTCCGGCACTCAGCCTTTCGACCCGATACCTGATCCTATCGGTCCGGGTGCCGCGACAAGCAGCAGCGGCCTTGCCACCGGCGTTACCCCGACTTCACCCAGCGTGCAGGACCATCCCAGTGATTCAGCCACCGGCTCGCTGCCGGGCTCGGCCAATACCAGAGGAGAATTGTGATGAATCGACCAGACCCGGATATCCAGCGTCCCGCAGGGGCCCCGGCGCCCGAAAGCGATGCCTCGGTCATGGACCTGCTCCGGCAGTTGACCCACGAGGTGCCCTCACTGTTCACCAAGGAACTGGCCCTGGCCAAGGCGGAATTCCAGGCCAGCCTCAACACCTTGAAAGCCGGTATCGCCGGTGTGGCGGGCGGCGCAATGGTGCTGATGGCCGGCTTCATCATCTTGCTGATGGCCGTGGTGTATGGCCTGAGCACGATGATGGCGCCCTGGTTGGCCGCGCTGATTGTTGGCGTCGTGGTGATGATCATCGGTTTCGTCATGGTGCAGTCCGGCAAGAAGCAATTCGAACCGTCCCATTTCAAGCCTGACCGAACGCTCGACGCCTTGAACAAAGACCAGGAAGCCCTGCGGAGGAAAGCCTCATGAAGGATGAATTCAAAACAGAATCGGAAAAGAGCCCGGAGGCCATCGAGCGCGAGATCGACGAGCAGCGTGCCCATATCAGCCATATCGTCGATGCCCTGGGCAGCAAATTCACCCCGGGCCAGATGCTCGACCAAGCCTTGGGCCTGGTGAAGGGCAACGGCGCGGAGTTCTTCGGCAACCTGGGCACCACAGTACGCAACAACCCCGTGCCGACGGTACTGACCACGGTTGGATTGTGCTGGCTGATGCTCGGCCAGAACCACCCGCCTCGGGTTGGCTATCGCGTCGGACCCGACCAGGACACCGGCGGCTGGACCGAGGGGCTCGCCAGTGGCGTGGGCAGTGCCCGGAACCATCTGCACGACACCACCGACTCCTTGCGTGAGGGTTTCCACCATCTCAAGGACAAGGCCTCGCATCTGGCCGAAGGTTTGGGCTCCGGTGCCCGTCAAGCCCGGCGCAGCGCCCATGAAACGGGTGAGCGCATGACCCAGGGCTCCCACGACCTGGGCGATCAGTTCAGCCGCTTGCTCAAGGAGCAGCCGTTGATGATGGCGGCGGCGGGTATAGCCTTGGGCGCGATGTTGGGAGCGGCCTTGCCCAGTACCACCACCGAACAGCGAGTGATGGGCAAGACCAGTGCCGACCTGGCCGACAAAGCCAAGCAAAAGGCGCGCGAGGGGTATGAAACGGTGCGTGACACGGTAAGCAAGACCACCGAGCATCGTGATGAACCCGGCGTCGAGCCGGCCAACGGACGGGTGCATTCAGGCGCGGACCTGTCCGGTGGACTGGGGACTTCATAGGCGAACACAGGGCGCGGCGCGGGTCGAGCCGCGCCGCACCTGTCAACATTGACAGTAGCTTCGGTCGTCGTTCGGTTATTTCATGGGAAATACACCGTCTTCAAGGAAGCAGCACATGAAACATCAGGTCCCGTTCACCGGCCATCTGGTCTTCATCGGCTTCGGCTCCATCGCCCGGGCCACCTTGCCCTTGCTGCTGGGGCAGGAGCACATCGAGGTCCGGCAGATCACTGTTATCGCACCGGTCATCGAGCAGAACATCTGGTTCAAGGAGCGGGGCATCCATTTCGTCCGCGAAGCACTGACCGAGCCGGATTTCGCGCAAATCCTGGATCGCTTCGTCGAGCCGGGTGACTTCATCGTCAACCTGTCGGTGGAAGTCAGCTCCCTGGCAGTCATTGCGTATGCCTTCGACAAAGGTGCTTTTTACCTGGACACCTGCGTCGAGCCATGGGCGGGGGGCTACACCGATCCGCAGTTGGACCACGCGATGCGCACCAATTACGCGTTGCGCTATCAAGCCCTGAATTTGCGCAAAAAACTGGGCAGGGGCCCGACGGCGATCATTGCCCACGGGGCCAACCCAGGCTTGATTACCCACCTGCTCAAGGCCGGCCTGGTGGAATTGGCCATGCAGCTGAACCATCCGCTGCCCGAGGATCGCCAGGGCGTCGATTGGGCCCGGTTATGCATGGAAACGGGCATCAAGGTCATTCATTTCGCCGAACGCGATACGCAACGGTCCCAGCGTCTCAAGGAAGACGATGAGTTCGTCAACACCTGGTCGGTCCACGGCTTTATCAGTGAGGGCACCCAGCCAGCGGAGCTGGGTTGGGGCAGCCATGAGCGTGTCTGGCCGCCATCCGCGCGGCGGCACCGTTTCGGTAGTCGGAACGCGATCTATCTGGAGCGACCGAGCGCCAGCGTGCTGGTAAAGACCTGGACGCCCCTGGGCGGCCCATGCCTGGGGATGCTGATCACCCACCATGAGACCGCTTCGACAGCCGACCTGCTGACCTTGAAGGATCAGCGCAAGTTGCTTTATCGACCCACCCTTCATTACGCCTACCATCCCTGCAACGATGCCTTGCTGTCGGTCCACGAACTGATCGGCCGAGGCTGGCAGGCACAAACCCGGCAGCGCATCCTCAACGGTGAAATCGACAGCGGCGGCATAGACGCCTTGGGCGTTTTGTTCATGGGACATGAGCTTAACGCCTACTGGTTCGGCTCGCTGTTGAGTATCGACGAAGCCCGCGCGCTGGTGCCGTTCAACAACGCCACCAGCCTGCAAGTAGCGGCGGGTGTGCTGTCGGGGGTTGTCTGGGCGGTCGAGCATCCGGACCGAGGCATCGTCGAGCCCGAACAGATGGATCACGAGCGCGTGCTGGAAATCGCCAAGCCTTACCTAGGCACACTGGCCGGGCAGCGCACTGATTGGACACCGAGTGGCGCCAGCCCCAATCCATCAGCGGACGACCCAGCGCAGGACTGGCAGTTCGCGCATTTCACTCGGTTCTAACTGCTGCGACCCTCTCCACGGAAACCGACCCGATTCCAACGCCTATACTCAAATCCCTGGAACCCTTGGTGCCCGGGTGGCGCAATGGTGCTGCGTTCGCTGATGCTGGTCGTGATGCTCGTTCTGGCGGGGTGCGCCACGTCTCAGCGCGGCCAGCCGGTGGCCACGGTCGCGATTGCCCAGGACACGTGGCGACAGGTTGACCGACAAATCATCGTCGCGTCGAAAAGCGCCCTTGAACAGGCTCAGCTGTATGCGCGTGGCTCAATGGAGCATTGGCGGGTGCTGGTCTACGAGCGCACGGAGGCCGAGTTCATCCCCTGGTTCAGCAGTTACTGGACCCAGGAATGGCTGGCCCTGAAAGTCAGCTGGTATTCGGCCAGCGCCGAGGGCGAGGCGGATTCGGCGGCCAAGCGGCTGTCGGTGTACTTGCAGGAACAATATCGCGAGCAGGTGTTGGAACCCGTGGCGGTGGAAATCGATCCCGAGGCAATCAGGGCCAACGCGACGGGTTATTACTTGCGCCTGCTCAATCAGCAGATCCAGGTGATCGCCCAGCGACATCGCATCCCACCCGAAGTGATGAACCGGCGTCTGCACAGCATCATGGCCATCAACCTGGGCCCGCCAGCGGCACGCAATGCGTCGTTGTACGAAATGGTCCACACCGAACCGCTCAATACACTGCCGGCCTACGCGGCGTTGATCGATCATGTCGACAAGGCGGCAGACACCGGTTCAGGTCCGTCGGACGCGGTGATCGCCACGGTGGCGCAACGCACCAGCGAAAAGATCGAGGCCCAATTCGCCACCCGAGGGGCGGCCGGTGCGGCGGCGGCCGTGGCCGGAAAGGCGGCCGGGGCGCTGATTTCAGTGGGCGTGGCGGGCATCCGAGCGATGATCCACGAGGGCGAACGGGAAGAAATGGAAGGGCAAATCCGCAAGAGTCTGAGCGCCGCGTTCGACGAAGCCTGGTTCAAATCTCTCAAGCATCCCCTCAGCGGGGTGATGGCTGCGGTGTATTACCTGGCCGGGGAAATCGATGGCAACCTGGTGGAAGCGGACCTTGCCGATCGGCCGGTGGAACTGCGCGCCATTGCTCCATGACCGGTGTCTGTTCCCTAGTCAGACCCCAGAGTGACGCGACAGCCCTTGCGATGGCGGATCTGTTCGTCCGTGGGACGCTCCTTGATAAATTCGAAGCGCGGCTCGCCTTCGCTGTAGATCACCAGCCAGCCCCATTCCAGTTCGTTTTCATCCTGCCCAGGCTGGGGCGGCGCGGCCCACCAGGGTTCTTTTTGCATGATCTGGCGCATCGTTTACCTCCTGCCGGTTGATCCTTGACTATAGACAGTTGGATCTTGCGACTAGCGCCCCCGCAACTTTTAGAAAGTCATGGCCGGACGCTGTTTTTGTGGCGAGGAAGCTTGCCCCCGCTGGGCCGCGCAGCGGCCCCTCATTCCATCGCTCGGTCTGTCCGGTTGCGGCGACCAGCAATGGGGCTGTAGCACAGACCAGCGGGAGTAAGCTCCCTCGCCACGTTTTTTGGACCGAGCCAGTGTGCTCTGAACCTCCCCGTCGGCGTCTAGCGTCTGTATCCCCGCACTCGAATGGGGAATGATCGGACCCCTGCGCACATGCAAGCACTGTTGAACGAGATCCTCGATACGGTTCGTCCCCTGATCGGCCAGGGCAAGGTGGCCGACTACATCCCCGCCCTCGGCACCGTGGCGGCCAATCAGTTGGGCATTGCCGTGTACAGCAATGATGGCGAGATATATTGCGCGGGCGACGCCGAGACAGCGTTCTCGGTGCAGAGTATCTCCAAGGTATTCAGCCTGGTTCAGGCCATCGAGCATTCCGGGGAGGCCATCTGGGAACGCTTGGGCCATGAGCCCTCCGGCCAGCCCTTCAACTCCTTGGTGCAACTGGAGTTCGAACGCGGCCGTCCGCGCAACCCCTTCATCAACGCCGGCGCATTGGTAATCTGTGACATCAACCAGTCACGCTTCGCCGCTCCGGCGCTGTCGATGCGTGATTTTGTACGGCGGCTGTCGGGTAACCCCCAGATACTGGTCGACGGCAAGGTCGCCGAGTCGGAGTACCAGCACCGTGCCCGCAACGCGGCGATGGCCTACCTGATGCAATCGTTCGGCAACTTCCATAACGACGTGGAAGCGGTGCTGCGCAGTTATTTCAGCCACTGCGCGCTGCGAATGAACTGCATCGACCTGGCCCGGGCGTTCTGCTTCCTGGCCAACGACGGTTTCTGCAAGCACAGCGGCGAGCAGATTCTCAGCGCTCGCCAGACCCAGCAAGTCAATTCCATCATGGCCACCAGCGGCCTGTACGACGAGGCGGGCAATTTCGCCTACCGTGTCGGCCTGCCGGGCAAGAGCGGCGTCGGCGGCGGGATCGTCGCGGTGGTGCCAGGGCAGTTCACCGTGTGCGTCTGGTCGCCGGAGCTCAACGCGGCTGGCAACTCGCTGGCCGGCATGGCGGCGCTGGAATTGCTCAGCCAAAGGATTGGCTGGTCGGTGTTCTAAGGCTCTGTACGAAATGTATCCGCACTCACTCATACTGCGTTGAAACGGGGCTCGGAATGCTCATGTACTCCAGTACACTGCGCTTCCTCGCCCCGTTTCGCCTTGTCTGGCCTTCGCGCGAACACATTTCATACAGACCCTCGGGGCCAAAAAAAGGGCCCGCTCCTGAGTCAGGAGCGGGCCCTTTTTTATGTGTGATATCAGCAGAGGCGGTCGACGACCCGGACCTCGGCAGTGTCCTGCACCGATTGCCAGGTTTGGGTCAGCGTTTGCAGCACGCGGCCCATGAAGTCCTTGTCGGCTGCGGCCTTCTTGCCCACGTAGCCTTGGCCACGGCGGTACATCTTCAGCCGCGCACACAAGTCTGCCTGGCTCTTCTCGAATTCGTCTTCCTGGGTGAAAGGCGAGAGGCAGTCCATATGGACCTGGCCGGTCTTGCTGATCCACAGGATATGGCTGTCCAGGCTGTCCTTGTGTGCTGCGAACATGCGAGCCAGTTCATCAATAGATGGTTGATTATTCAGATTCATGTGTAAGCCCCTTGACCATTTGGTTGATCTGTCTGGTGGTTCGCAAAACTTCGCTGTTCGGTAAGTGCCTGCCTGATACCGAAATCAGGCCGTCAGCATTCGTCCGCCGGACTTCTGCGGGGTCGTGCATCGGTTGTGTAGTGTTAATCGAAGGGCTGCTACGCAAATGCGCTACAACGAAGAGAAACAGCGAAGAATCTTCAGGCCAGTGTCGACTTTCGAGGGTCGAGCCCATGCGTCATGAGGATTGATTCGCCGGCGTTTCTCGTCCTTGTCACCGGACGGTCATGCCAGGTCAGCACCTTCAATCTGCCTTGTGGGCAGTCCCTTATCCAAAAAAACAGCTCGGCGGTCAGACGAGCTTGCTCAAACATTTGCCTGTACTCCCGATCGGGGAGACGTCTGCATCATGCAAGGGCAAATCGGAGGCGTCAACGGTTTTGTAGTGATTATTTTTGGTCACTACATATTGTCGGACAAAATGGTTTGGGTATGAAAAAAGGCCGCGAGTCATTACCTGTGGCAAGGGATCTCATCTGACGGTCAGGTGGCCTTGGCCTTGGCCTTGGTTTTGCGCGGAGCGCCCCCAGCCTTGCGCTTGGCCGGCTTGCGCTTGTTCTTCCACGGCGTGGCGCCTCGCCCGGCGGGGCTGGCCGGGCCGCTGATGGTCAAGCTCATCCCCTGGCAGCGGGCGACGTGCTTGCTCACCCAGGCGGCCTGCCGGGTGACGAATTCCTCTAGGCTCATCTCGCCGCTTTGCACCATGTCCAGCGCCTGTTCCCAGATGGCGGTGGTGCCGGGGTCGGCGATCGCCCGAGGCACGGCGTCGATCAGGCTGAAGGCGGCTGGGGTAGCCGACAAGGCCTTGCCGTTTTTCACCAGGTAACCACGGTCGAGCAGGCCCTGGATGATCGATGCACGGGTCGCCTCGGTGCCGATGCCGGTGGTGTCCTTGAGCTTCTGTTTGAGCAGCGGATCCTCCACCAGCTTGGCGACGTTTTTCATCGCCTTGATCAGGTCGCCTTCGGTGAAGGGCTTGGGCGGTTGGGTCCACAAATCCTTTGGTGTCACCGCGTCGACGTTGCAATCGCGGCCCTCGGCCAGTGGCGGCAAGGTTTGCGGCGTGGGGGCTTCGCGACCTCGTGCGGGCGCCAATGCTTCGGGCAGGGCGCGTTTCCAGCCGAGTTCGACGATCTGCTTGCCCACCGCGCGCAGGTCTTGCCCAGCGCAATCGAAGTCGGCCTGGGTCCGGTCGTATTCATGATTGGGCAGGAATTGCGCCAGGTAACGTGCGCGAATGAGCGTATAGACGGCCCGTTGCTTTGCGGCAAGCTTGTCGAGGTTCTTCGCCGCCGCCGTGGGAATGATTCCATGGTGTGCGCTGACCTTAGCGTCGTTCCAGGCCCGGGACTTGCGCTGCGGCTGCAGGTGATCGCGCAGCGGGGCGAGGGCCGGGTCGGCCTGGGCGAGGGCGGCCAGGATCGCGGGTGCTTCGCTGTGCTGGCTCAAGGGCAGGAAACCGCAATCGCTGCGGGGATAGGTGATGAGCTTGTAGGTCTCGTAGAGCGATTGGGCGATGTCCAGGGTTTCCTGGGCGCCGAGTCCAAGTTTCTTCGAGCAGACTTCCTGCAAGGTGCCGAGGTCGAACGGCAGCGGCGGGGCCTCGCGCAGGCGTTCGGTGCGAACCTTGGTCACCCGCGCGGTCGCAGCGTTGCCCATGGCCTGGGCAGCATTTCGCGCCAGGGCCTGGTTCAGGCAGCGCTCCTGATCGTCGCAGGCATCCGGGTCGGCGCGCCACTGGGCGGCAAACGCCGTACCGGCATGGCTCAGTTGCACGTCGATGGCCCAGTAGGCGACCGGTACGAAGTTGGCGATGCTGCGGTCGCGATCCACCACCAGTCGCAGGGTCGGTGTCTGCACGCGGCCCACCGGCAGGACGCCTTGATAACCGGACTGGCGCCCCAGCAGCGTGAACAGGCGGCTCATGTTCATGCCGATCAGCCAGTCGGCCCGGGAGCGACCCAGTGCCGAGTGATACAGGTTGAAGGTTTCCGCTCCCGGCCTGAGGGCGGCGAGGGCCTTGCGGATCGAGGCTTCGTCCAGGGCCGATAGCCAGAGGCGCTGGATAGGTCCGCGATAGCGGCAATGCTCCACCAGCTCCCGAGCGATCATTTCGCCCTCGCGGTCGGCATCGGTGGCGATGACCAGTTCCTTTGCTTCACCCAACAGGCGCTTGACCGCTTTGTACTGGCTGGCGGTTTTCGGCTTGACGGTCATCTTCCATTGCGCCGGCACGATGGGCAGGTCGGCCAGCACCCAGCGCTTGTAGCGGGCATCGTAGGCGTCGGGCGGCGCGGTCTCCAATAGATGGCCGATGCACCAGGTCACCGTGACGTTCGCGCCCAGCCAGCAGCCATCGCCGCGCCGGGTGGCGCCCAGTACCGCGGCGATGTCCTTGGCCTGGGACGGTTTTTCACACAGGTACAGCCGCATCGCGCCTCTTCCTAAGCAGGTTTCATGGGGCGCTAGCATGGTCAGGGATTGGCGACGGGGCAAGCTTTATCTGTATGGATATACAGATAAAACATTGCGCTGCGTTGCAACGACCCCCTTGGCAAGACAGCCCGGCGACTGGATGGGCAAGCAGAATGAATTTATCGCAAGGGCATCGCTCATAACTTTCAGAGCGGCTCAAACCGCAAAGCATGTTAATGGAATCAAGGAGAGTCACTTCATGAATTCGATGCCGAAGGGCAACGGACAGGCGAGCACACGTTTGATTCTCGTCGTCGAGGATGATCCGACCATCCTGGAATTCCTCTGCGAGATCCTGGAGGACGAAGGATTTGTCGTCGAGCCCAGGGAAAGCGCCGATTCGGCGCTGACATTTCTGGAGGAAAGCGCCGATTACGTGGACCTGTTACTCACCGACATCACCATGCCCGGCGAAATGGACGGGGCCGACCTGGCCAACCTGACCGGGGATCGTTGGCCGCAGATACCGCTGCTGATCATGTCGGGCTTCGAAACCCCGGAAAGCGCCGGGATCAAGCACCAGGCCTCGTTCATCGCCAAGCCATGGGCGCTGGGGCAGATGCTGGATCTGGTGGAGAGCACGGTCAAGAGCCACTCGGTACACTGAGCTGACGACAGCACCCGTGGCGAGGGGATGGAACCCCTCGGCACAAAGGGTCCGATGAGTGCTCAGTTGGTGTCCAGGTCCACGTTGCGCGTTTCCCGCAGGCAGATCATCCCCACCACCAGGCTCACCCCCGTAATCACGACCGGGTACCACAGCCCGTAGAAAATGTCCCCGGTATAGACCACCAGGGCGAACGACACCGTGGGCAGGAAACCGCCGAACCAGCCATTGCCGATGTGGTAGGGCAAGGACATGGACGTATAGCGGATCCGGGTTGGGAACAGTTCGACCATCAGGGCCGCCAACGGGCCGTAGCACATCGCCGAAATGATGATCAGCGCGACGATCAGGGCCACGATCATCGGCCGATTGATCTGCTGGGCGTCGGCTTGTTGCGGGTAACCGGCCAGGGTCACCGCGCCACGCAGGGCGGCTTCGTCGTAACCTTCGAGCTTCACGTCTCCGACGCTGACCTGCACGGTGCTGCCGGCCGGTGCCGCGACGCTGCTGTAGGGCAGGCCTTGCTTGACCAGGAAGGTCTTGACCTTGTCGCAAGGGCTGTCGAAACGGGCCTTGCCCACCGGGTCGAACTGGAAGGTACAAGTGGCCGGGTCGGCGACTACCGTGATCGGCGCCTGACGGCTCGCCAGGTCGATGGCGGGGTTGGCGTAATGGGCGAGCGTCTTGAAGATCGGGAAGTACAGCGCCGTCGCCAACAGCAGGCCGATCATCAGCACCGGTTTGCGCCCGACCTTGTCCGACAGCCAGCCAAAGAAGATAAAGAACGGCGCGCCGATCACCACGCTGACGATCAGCAGGCTGTTGGCGAGGGCCGGGTCCATCTTGAGGAACTGGGTAAGGAAAAACAGCACGTAGAATTGCGCTGCATAGAAGGTGACCGCTTGCCCGGCGTTGATACTGAACAGCGCGATCAGCACCACTTTCAGGTTTTCCCATTTGCCGAACGATTCGCGAATCGGCGCCTTGCAGCACTTGCCTTCTTCTTTCATTTTCAGGAAGGCCGGCGACTCGTGCAGGCTCAGGCGGATCCAGGTGGAAATGCCCAGCAGTAGGATCGACAGCAGGAACGGAATGCGCCAGCCCCAGACTTCGAACTGATCGCCGGTGAAGTAGCGGCAACCCAGTACCACCAGCAGCGACAGCAACAGCCCCAATGTTGCGGTGGACTGAATCCAGCTGGTGTGGAACCCACGCTTGCCCATCGGCGCATGCTCGGCGACATAGGTCGCCGCGCCGCCGTATTCACCACCCAGGGCCAGGCCCTGGAGCATGCGCAGCACCACCAGGATGACCGGCGCGGCGATGCCGATGCTGGCGTAGTTGGGGAGCAGGCCGACGCAGAACGTGGCCAGGCCCATGAGGACGATGGTCGCGAGGAAGGTGTATTTGCGCCCGATCATGTCCCCCAGCCGCCCGAACACCAGCGCACCGAACGGCCGCACGATGAAGCCGGCGGCGAAGGCCATCAGCGCGAAAATGAACGCCGTGGTGTCATTCACTCCGGCGAAGAACTGTTTGCTGATGACCGCCGCAAGGGCGCCGTAGAGGAAAAAGTCGTACCACTCGAACACCGTCCCGAGGGACGAGGCAAAGATGACTTTCTGGGTTTCCTGGCTGGTGCCGGCGCTGCGCGTGGCTTCCAGGGGCTGAACATGTTCAGACATAGCGGTATCCCTCACAGTGATTGTTTTTGTTGTTCCACTGCGACGCCGGGTGGGGGCGTCTCCTGATGTGACACACTTTCTTGATCCAAATGTTTTCCTTGTTGGAGCGAGCCTGCTCGCGATAGCGGTGTGGTGGTCGACATGAACGTTAGCTGACACACCGTCATCGCGAGCAGGCTCGCTCCCACAGGGATCTCCAGTGTCTTTCAGACTGTGGCCGACTCCTTTTGGCTTGTGATGCTGACGGTGATGGGTTCGAGGATCATCCGCGCTGCCTTCTCGGCGATCATCAACGTCGGCGAGCAGGTGTTTCCCGAAATGATGCGCGGCATGATCGAGGCGTCGGCGATGCGCAGGCCCTTGATGCCGTGCACGCGCAGTTGCGCATCCACCACGGCGTCGCCGTCCTGGCCCATGCGACAGGTGCCCACCGGGTGGAAGATCGTCGTGCCGATGCGGGCGGCGGCCTGATGCAGTTCCTCTTCGGTCTGCAGGCTGGGCCCCGGCAGGTATTCCACTGGTTTGAAGGCGCCGAGGGCCGGGGAGGCGACGATTCTTCGGGTCAGGCGGATCGCGTCGGCCGCGACCCGCAGGTCTTCGGGGTGGCTCAGGTAGTTGGGTTGGATCAACGGCGCTTCACTCGGATCGGCTGAGCGGATGTCCACGCGGCCGCGGCTCATCGGGCGCAAGTCACACACCGATGCGGTGAATGCCGGGAAGCTGTGCAAGGGTTCGCCGAAGCGCTCCAGAGACAATGGCTGCACATGGTATTCGAGGTTGGCCGAAGTCTGTTCCGGCCCCGAGCGGGCGAAGGCGCCGAGTTGGCTGGGCGCCATGGACAGTGGGCCGCTGCGGTCATACAGGTAGCGCAGGCCCATGCCCATCTTGCCCCACAACGTACCGGCGATCTGGTTCAGGGTGCGGGCGTTTTCCAGTTGATAGATCAGCCGCAGTTGCAGATGGTCCTGCAAGTTGCCGCCCACGCCCGGCAACTCGTGCGCCACGCCAATGCCCAAGCGTTGCAGCAAGCTGCGCGGGCCGATCCCGGAGCGCTGCAGGATGCCCGGCGAACCGACGGCTCCGGCGCACAGGACGATTTCCTTGCGAGCCTTGAAGCTCATGGCCTTGCCTTGCCAGCGAGCGCTGACAGCGTGTGCGCGGTCATCGCGCAACAAAACGCGGTCGACTTCGACTTCGGTCAAGACCGTCAGGTTGGGGCGATTGCGTATCGGCTTGAGGAAAGCCTTGGCCGCGTTCCAGCGTATCCCGGCTTTCTGGTTGACCTGGAAATAGCCACAGCCTTCGTTGTCGCCGCCATTGAAATCCTCGACGTTGGGGATGCCGCTCTGCTCGGCGGCGGTGCGAAAGGCGTCGAGGATCGGCCATGACAGGCGCTGGCGCTCGACGCGCCATTCGCCGGCCGCGCCGTGAAGTTCGGAGTCTCCGGCGAAGTGGTTTTCGCTTTGCCTGAACAACGGCAGGACGTCCTTCCAGGACCAGCCAGCGTTGCCTTCGGCGGCCCAGCCATCGTAGTCCGCGGCCTGGCCACGCATGTAGATCATGCCGTTGATGGACGAGCAGCCGCCCAACACCTTGCCGCGCGGATAGCTCAGGGCGCGGCCCTGCAGGCCCGGTTGCGCTTCGGTCTTGAAGCACCAGTCGGTGCGCGGATTACCGATGCAGAACAGGTAGCCGACCGGGATGTGAATCCACGGATAGTTGTCTCGCCCGCCGGCTTCGAGCAGCAGCACCCGGTGTTGCGGGTTGGCCGACAGCCGATTGGCCAGCAAGCACCCGGCAGGGCCGGCGCCCACGATCACGTAATCGTATTCATCGACGACAGGTTGCATTCGCGACCTCATTTATTGTTCTTGTTGGCTCATCGTAGTTGTTAGTTTTCGTCAAAAGAATGTTAGTTTTTGCGCACCTGCTGAGCGTTTATAAACAATCCCGGGTTCAGGCGTTTTCAAGGATGGCTCATGTTCGACTGGAATGACTTGCGCTACTTCCTGGAACTGCAACGCAGCGGCCGCTTGCTGACGGCCGCGCGACGGCTCAACACCACCCATGCCACCGTGGCCCGGCACATCGAGGCCATCGAAAAAAGCCTGGGCACGGCTTTGTTTGTCCAGCACGCCCAGGGTTATGAACTGACCCCGGCGGGCGAGGCGCTGCTCAAGCATGCCGAGGCCATGGAAAACGTTGCGTTGCTGGCCCAAGAGGACATCACCCAATCCAGCGCACCCTTGGGCAAGATCCGGTTGGGCGTGACGGAAGGGCTGGGCATCATGTTCCTGGCCAGTCGCATGGAGGGGTTGTTCCAGCGCTATCCGGGACTTGAGGTGGAACTGGTGGCGGTGCCGCGCTTCGTCAGCATTCTCAACCGCGAGGCGGAAATCAGTATCCACCTCGAACGACCGGCGGCCGACCTGCTGGTGACACGCAAGCTCACCGACTACAGCCTGGCGCTGTATGCGAGCCAGGCCTACCTGGATCGCTCGCCGCCCTTGCGCAGCCGCGAAGATCTAGGCCGTCACGCCTGGATCGGCTACGTCGACGATCTGTTGTTCAGCCAGGAGCTCATGTTCCTCAACAGTTTTTGCCGCAAGCCCCGGGTGGTGTTCCACAGCACCAGCGTCATCGCCCAGCAGCAAGCCGCGCGATCGGGCCTGGGCATCGCCGTGTTGCCGTGTTACATGGCCGGCAGCGACCCGACGCTGGTGCCCTTGCTCCCGGACGAAACCCTCTGCCGCAGCTACTGGATCAGCACCCGCCGCGAACTGCATAAATCCGTGCGGCTGCGGGTGCTGTGGGATTACGTGGTGCAGCTGTGCGAGCGGGAGCAGGGGCTGCTGTTGCCCTGAGCCGACTCTAAGGATATGTCCAAACGGTATTTCTCAAGACTCGGGAGGTTTCCTTAAGATCACGTCATAACTCGTTATGACAAGTGACTGAAGCCATGCCTGACAACGTTCTTTCCCTCAGCAGCGTGCCGCTGCACCTGCAACTGCGCGACCTGTTGCGCACGCGCATTCTCGACGGTGAATACCCCCAAGGCAGCCAGATGCCTTCGGAAAGCGAGCTGGGTGCGTTGTTTCGCGTCAGCCGAATCACCGTGCGCCAGGCCTTGGGGGACCTGCAAAAGGAAGGTCTGATTTTCAAGATCCATGGCAAAGGCACCTTTGTCGCAAAACCCAAGACCTTCCAGAACGTCAGCACCCTCCAGGGCTTGGCCGAGTCCATGACCGGCCGCGGCTTCGAGGTGATCAATCGTCTTCGCAGTTTCAAATTCATTCCCGCCGACAAGCCGGTGGCCGAGCGGTTGAAGGTTGCGGAGGGGGATGTGGTGGCGCAGATCAAACGGGTGCGGCTGATCAACCGCGAACCGGTGTCGTTGGAGATTACCTACCTGCCCAAGGACCTCGGCGAGCGCCTGGAAAAAGCCGATCTGGTTACACGGGACATTTTCCTGATTCTGGAAAACGATTGCGGCCTGGCCCTCGGCCACGCGGACCTTGCCATCGATGCGGTGCTGGCCGACAGCGAGCTGTGCCAAGCCCTGGAGGTCGAGCCAGGGTCGCCCGTGATGCGCATCGAACGCCTGACCCATGGCGCCGATGGGCGACCGCTGGATTTCGAATACCTCTACTACCGCGGCGATGCTTTCCAGTATCGCTTGCGGATCGACCGGCAAAAAGGGACGCAGGCATGACCCAACGCTCAACGAATACCCTCGAACAGGAATACGACATCGTCGTCATCGGTGGTGGTACCGCCGGCCCCATGGCGGCGATCAAGGCCAAGGAACGCAACCGGGACCTGCGCGTCCTGCTGGTGGACAAGGCCAACGTCAAGCGCAGCGGCGCCATCAGCATGGGCATGGACGGCTTGAACAACGCAATTATCCCGGGCCATTCGACGCCTGAGCAGTACACCAAGGAAATCACCATCGCCAACGACGGCATCGTCAACCAGGCGGCGGTGTACGCCTACGCGACGCACAGTTTCGAAACGATCGAGCAACTGGATCGATGGGGCGTGAAGTTCGAGAAGGACGAAACCGGCGACTACGCGGTGAAAAAAGTCCACCACATGGGCGCCTATGTGCTGCCGATGCCGGAAGGGCACGACATCAAGAAAGTCCTGTACCGGCAGTTGAAGCGGGCGCGGGTGAGCATCACCAATCGTCTGGTCTGCACGCGCTTGCTGACTGACCAAGCGGGGGCGGTCAACGGTGTGATGGGCTTCGATTGCCGCACCGCCGACTTCCATGTGATCAAGGCCAAAGCGGTCATCCTCTGCTGCGGCGCCGCGGGACGCCTGGGGTTGCCGGCCTCGGGCTACCTGATGGGCACCTATGAAAACCCGACCAATGCCGGCGACGGCTACGCCATGGCCTATCACGCCGGTGCCGAGCTGGCGAACCTGGAATGCTTCCAGATCAACCCGTTGATCAAGGATTACAACGGCCCGGCGTGCGCCTACGTCACCGGTCCCCTGGGCGGCTACACCGCCAACAACAAGGGCGAGCGCTTTATCGAATGCGACTACTGGAGCGGGCAGATGATGTGGGAGTTCCACCAGGAACTCGAAGGCGGCAATGGCCCGGTGTTCCTCAAGCTCGATCACTTGGCCGAGGAGACCATCCAGAACATCGAAGAGATCCTGCACAGCAACGAACGCCCCAGTCGCGGCCAGTTCCACGCCAACCGTGGCACCGACTACCGCACGCAGATGGTAGAGATGCACATTTCCGAAATCGGCTTTTGCAGCGGTCACTCGGCCTCGGGCGTGTGGGTCAACGAGCGGGCGGAAACCTCGGTCAAGGGGTTGTACTCGGCGGGTGACATGGCGGCGGTGCCGCACAACTACATGCTCGGTGCGTTCACCTACGGCTGGTTTGCCGGCAACAACGCCGCGGATTTTGTGGCGGGGAAGGATTTCTCGGTGCTGGATGCTGGGCAGATCGAACGGGAGAGGGCGCGCGTTTACGCGCCACTGGAGCGCGAGCACGGCCTGCCGCCGGCCCAGGTGGAATACAAGCTGCGACGTTTCGTCAACGATTACCTGCAGCCGCCGAAGGTCACAAAAAAAATGCAGATCGGCTTGCAACGCTTCAGCGATATCCAGCGCGACCTGGATCAGATCAAGGCTCACAACGCCCATGAGCTGATGCGTGCCATGGAGGTCAGCGTCATCCGCGACTGCGCCGAAATGGCCGCCCGCGCATCGCTGTTTCGCGCGGAAAGCCGTTGGGGGCTGTACCACTATCGGGTCGACCACCCGCAGCGCAACGACAGCGACTGGTTCTGCCATTGCCACCTGAAGAAAGGCGAGGACGGCCAGATGACTTCCTTCAAGAAAGCGGTCGAGCCCTACATCATCGCCCTCGATGCCGACGAGCTGCAGGCCTATGACCGGCTGCGGGTCGGTGCCGACGCGGCTTGAACCCTTCACTCAAAGAGAACGCCCATGGCCTACCAACCCCAGGAAATCTTCTTCCGCTCCAACGCCCCCGTCACCGTGGACGAGGACAAATGCATCGCCCACAAAGGCTGCACGGTCTGCGTCGATGTCTGCCCCATGGACTTGCTGGCGATCAACCCGGCAACGCAGAAGGCCTACATGGCGTTCGATGAGTGCTGGTATTGCATGCCCTGTGAAAAAGACTGCCCGACGGGGGCGGTGAAAGTCGAGATTCCGTATCTGTTGCGCTGATTGCGACGACGCCATCGCGAGCAGGCTTGCTCCCACAGTGGACTGAAGCCATTCGCGATAGTTGTGTACACCGATAAACCCTGTGGGAGCGAGCCTGCTCCGGGCGGCGTTCCGACGAAGAGGCCACCACAGACACCACAAAACGCCATCCGGCCACCCCGGACGCTAAACCCACAACACCCCTCGTTTCCCACCGCGCCCTGATCGCGGCGGAGACGAAATACCCATAAACGATTCGAGGGGACACACCCATGTTATTGCGTGCAGCATTGGCCGGTCTGGTACTGGCTTCATTGACCCTGCCTGCCCAGGCAGAAACCATCCGCATCGCCATCGGCACCCAGGACACCACCATCAACTGCGCCGCCGGTGGGTTGTTGATTCGGGAGTTGGGCCTGTTGGACAAATACCTGCCCCACGACGGCGCGTACAAGGATGCCCAATACGACATCCAGTGGAAAAACTTCACCAGCGGCGCGCCACTGACCAACGAGATGGTGGCGGGCAAGCTCGACTTCGGCGCCATGGCCGATTTCCCCGGCGCCTTCAATGGCGTGGCGTTCGAAACCGCCGGCAAGCACAGCCTGTTCATCAGCGTGTTGTCGGGCAGCACCCAGGGCAGCGGCAATGGCATCGTCGTGCCGAGCGCCTCGGGCGTTCAGTCCCTGGCCGAGCTCAAGGGCAAGACCATTTCCGTGCCCTTTGCCTCCACCGCCCACGGCATGCTACTGCGCGCCGTCGCGGCCCAAGGCTGGGATCCACTCAAGGATGTGAACATCATCGCCCAGCCACCGGAGGTCGCCGGCTCGGCGTTGGAGGCCGGCAAGATCGACGCCCACGCTGATTTCGTGCCGTTCGCCGAACTGTTCCCCAGCCGTGGTTTTGCCCGCAAGATCTACGATGGCGCCCAGGCCAAGACGCCAACATTCCATGGCGCCCTGGTGGACCAGGCCTATGCCAGGAAGTACCCGGAAATCGTCGACGCCTACCTGCGTGCATCCATCGAAGCCAACCAGTTGCTGGCCGCCGAGCCTGAGAAGTACAGCGAGCTGATCGCCAAGGTCACCGGCGTGGATGCCGAGGTCAATTATCTGTTCCACGGGCCGCTGGGCGTGCAGACCCGCGACCTGACCTGGAAACCGGAATACCGCCAGGCCGTGGGCACCGCCATCGACACCCTTAAGCTGCTGAAGAAAGCCGATCGCGGGCTGGACCTCAACACCTTCATCGATGACCAGTACATCCGCGCCGCCTTCAAGGCTTCGAACCTGGATTACACCGCGCAACTGGCCAACTACGCTCAGACCCCGCTGGGCAGCGCCGATACTGCGACCGGCCAGGCCATCACCGATGCCCGCCACGTGGCCGAAATCTGGGTACGCGGCGAGCCGAAAGTGCGCCATTACGCCTCCGCGCAGTCAGCCTTCACCGCGCTGGCGAGCCTCAAGCAGGAAGGCAAGGGTATCCGAGCCGTCTACGCACAGGCCAGCGACAGCGGGATCAAGCTGCTGGCCGAGCAGGCGTGGTTCGCCAGCGATGCCAAGGGCCAGCTCAGCGCGTTCCTGTTGAAAGGGCAGGCCGAGCGGTTTGCCACGGCCCAGGGGGCAAGGTCCTGGATTTCACCGAGGCGACGACCCAGGCGGTCGCCGCCCGTTGACCTGACACCGTCCCCTGTGGGAGCGAGCTTGCTCGCGATAGCGGTGTGTCAGCCAATTCGATTTCAACTGATCTGACGCCATCGCGAGCAAGCTCGCTCCCACAAGGATTCCACTCCGGAGGAAGATTTGTGTACCCATCACCCAAACGCTGGCTCCTGCGAGCCGCTTCACTGCTGCTCTGCCTGCTGTTCTGGCAGCTCGCCGCCGACGGTCATTGGGACCTCGGCCTGGTGACCTTCGCCAACGTCCCGGCCCCATTGGCGGTACTCCAGGCCGCGCTTGGCCTGGGGGAATCGGGCAATCTTGCGCGGCACCTGGGCAGCAGCCTGGGGCGGGTCTTTGCCGGGTACGGTGCGGCGCTGTTGATTGGCGTGGCGCTGGGCGTGGCCATCGGTCGTTCGAAATGGGCCGAAGACTTGCTGTTGCCGCCACTGGAAGTCCTGCGGCCGATCCCGGCGGTGGCCTGGATTCCGTTGGCGATTCTGATGTTCCCGTCGTCGGAATTGTCGATGGTGTTCATCACCTTCACCGGCGCGCTGTTCCCGATTCTGCTCAACACCGTGCACGGCGTCGAAGGGGTGGACCGGCGGCTGGTCGCGTCAGCGAAAAGCCTCGGGGCGGGACGCCGGGCCATCCTGCTGGAAGTGATTCTGCCGGGCGCCGCGCCGAGCATCATCACTGGCCTCGCCATCGGCATGGGCACGTCCTGGTTCTGCCTGGTGACGGCGGAAATGATCGCCGGCCAGTACGGCATCGGCTACTACACCTGGGCGTCCTACACCGTGCAGAACTACCCCGACATCGTGGTCGGCATGTTGCTGATCGGCGTGCTGGGGATGGGCAGTAGTTTGTTGATCAAGCGCCTGGGCGGGTTGTTCACGCCTTGGCACCGGCCCCGAGGAAAAGCCTGATGAGTGCGATGCAAACGCCTGAAGGGCGGATCGACATCCGCCAGTTGTCCATTGTCCTGGGCCAGGGTGCCCAGGCCTTCGAAGCGGTGCAGGGGCTTGATTGCCAGATCGAGGCGGGCCAGTTCGTCTGCATCCTGGGGCCGTCCGGTTGCGGCAAATCGACCTTGCTCGGTGCCCTTGCCGGGCATCTGCAACCGAGCACCGGCACGCTGAACGTCGACGCGGTGCCGGTGGCCGGTCCCTCGCCTCAGCGCGGCATGGTGTTCCAGCAGCACACTTTGTTTCCATGGCGCAGCGTGCGCGACAACGTTGCCTTTGGCCTGAAGATGCGTGGCCTGGGCAAAGTCGAACGACAACGAGCCGCCGATGAGATGCTCGCCTCGGTGGGCCTGGAAGGTTTTGCCGGGCACTGGCCGGACCAGCTCTCCGGTGGCATGCAGCAGCGAGTGGAGATCGCACGGGTGCTGGTGAACCGCCCGCGCTTGTTGCTGATGGATGAACCCTTCGGCGCGCTGGATGCACTGACGCGCTTGAACATGCAGGAGTTGTTGCTGGACATCTGGACGCGCATCCGCACCACCGTTGTGTTCGTCACCCACGACATCGACGAGGCGCTATTCCTGGCCGATCGCTTGCTGGTGATGAGCCCACGGCCGGGTCGCATCATCGAGGATCTGCGCCTGGATTTTCCTCGGCCACGCACGACTGAGCTGGTGACGAGCCCTGAATTCTCCCGATTGAAGCGCCACTGCCTTGAGCTGCTGCGTCATGAAGATGGCCAGCAATTGCCGCGCCTCAATCCCCTCGGGTTGCCCCCTGAAACCTCCTTGCCGCGATTTGCCCTATGACCTCTCTATTTGAAAATACCGACAACCAAGACATTCTCGCCCTGCAACCGCGTCTTACCGACGAGGACGCCGGTGTGCGCCGCATCGCCCTTATCGAACTGGCCGACCTTGAAGAGCCCGAAGGCCTGTTGTGGCTTGTGGATCGCCTGGCCAGTGACCCCAGCGCCGAGGTGCGCGCCGAAGCCGCGCGATTGCTCGAAGCCTGGGAGGACGAGCCGGTGGTCGCAGGCTTGTGCGAAGCCCTGACCGATCGATCACCGACAGTGCAGGCCGCTGCTGCCCAAAGCTTGAGCCTGCTCAAGAGCGAGGCGGCAGGAAGAGTGATCCTGCCTTGGACGACACATGCCGACGCCGGTGTCCGCGTCGCGGCCTTCCGGGCCTTGCGCGAGTTGCGCCTGGGCGATGCCGCGCCAGCATCCATCGCCGCCCTGGCCGATGACGATGCTAGCGTGCGCCGCGAAGCGGTTGGCGTGCTGGGCTGGCTCAAGCACCTCGGCGCCTTGCCAGCCTTGGCCCGGCTCGCCAGTGATGACCCGGACAGCGAAGTACGCCGCGCGGCCACCGGTGCCCTTGGCCTGGCTTCGGATGAGCAAGTGTTGCCAGCCCTGCGCCAGGCCTTGCGGGACCCGGCGTGGGCGGTTCGCGAAGAAGCCGCTACAACGCTGGGCAAGGTCGGTCACGCCGATGCCGGCCCGGCCCTGATCGATGCCTTGGCGGACGACTACTGGCAAGTGCGCTTGCGGGCGACCCGCAGCCTGGGTCGTTTGCGCTACGCCCCGGCCCTGGCGGCATTGATCGAAACCCTGGGCCACCGCATCAGCAATCTGCGCAAGGAGGCAGCACTGGCCTTGGGCGAGTTGAACGATCCTGCTGCCATTGCGGCGTTGCAGGCCGCCCAGGAGGATGGCGATCCGGAGGTACGCAAGGCTGTGCGCATTGCCTAGGGCCAACTGCAATGAGCCCGCTGGCGATTGGCAATTCACGGGAGAAGGGGCTGTTGCGCCTGAGTTGGCCTGATGGGCGCGAACAACAGTTGGACCATGCCGAGCTGCGCCGGCAATGCCCATGCTCGCGGTGTCGAGCGTTTCGCCTGCAAGGATTGGCGGTTCAGGTGGATTCGCGGGTTCGGGTGGTTGAGGTCAATGGGCAGGGCTACGGGGTGCAGTTGGTCTTTAGCGATGGGCATGAGCGGGGGATTTTTCCCTGGGCTTATCTGGCGGGTCTGTAGCTTTATGCCTATCCCTTGTGGGAGCGAGCTTGCTCGCGATGACGTCAGTATATTCAACCTGTTTGCAAGCTGACCCACCGCCATCGCGAGCAAGCTCGCTCCCACAGGGATACGCTGGTTACTTGAGCAATAGGGTGAACCCGTGGCGAGGGAGCTTGCTCCCACTGGGCTGCGTCGGCAGCCCCTAAATCATTCAACACGGTCAATTTGATTTTGCGCAGTCAACCCGTGAACTGACTGGCGGCGCTTGTCAGAAAAAACCGACAGGAGTACAAATGTACTCCATGACGACTCTCACTCCCCGCCGTACCGCCATCCTGACCTTTATCCGCGAACGCATCGCCGAACAGGGCCAGCCTCCCAGCCTCGCTGAAATCAGCGAGGCGTTTGGTTTCGCCTCTCGCAGCGTGGCGCGCAAGCATGTGCTGGCGCTCACCGAAGCCGGTTTCATCGAAGTCAATCCGCACCAGGCCCGGGGCATCCGGCTGTTGAATCAGCCGCCGCGTCCCGAACTGTTGGATGTGCCGGTGTTGGGACGGGTGGCCGCCGGCCTGCCGATCGGTGCCGATGCCGAGGTCCACAGCCGTCTGTTGCTGGACCCGGCGATCTTCACCAAAGCGCCGGACTACCTGCTGCGGGTCCAGGGCGATTCGATGATCGAGGACGGTATCCTCGACGGCGATCTGGTGGGTGTGCAACGCACGCCCCAGGCTTCCAACGGGCAGATTGTCGTGGCGCGCCTGGACGGTGAAGTGACCATCAAGCGTTTTGAGCGAGTCGGCGAGCGCGTACGCCTGTTGCCACGCAACCCAGCCTATCAGCCGATCATCGTCGAAGCCGACCAGGACCTGGCGATAGAAGGCGTGTTCTGTGGCCTGGTGAGACAAGGCTGATGGGCGCCGTCGTTGCGCTGGACACGCTGTTCAATGGCGGCCAGGTCTGGAAGGGCCGGCCTGCGCCGCCGGCCGCCAGTCCACAGCCCACCGGCCACGCCGTACTAGATGCGGCACTGCCCAGTGGTGGCTGGCCGGAAGCGGCGTTGACGGAAATTCTCATCGGCGCGCCGGGCGTGGGCGAATTGCAACTGGTGTGGCCGACCCTGGCGCGGCTGTCGGCGGCGGGGGAGCGGATCGTGTTGGTGGCGCCGCCGTTCGTGCCCTATCCCCAGGCCTGGCGAAACGCCGGGGTGGACTTGCGCCAGTTGTCGATCATCCAGGCCGATCCACGGGAGGCCTTATGGGCCACCGAGCAATGCCTGCGCTCGGGCAGTTGCGGCGCGGTGTTGTGCTGGCCGCGCCAGGCGGATGACCGGGCCTTGCGCCGTTTGCAGGTCGCGGCGGAAACCGGCCAGACGCTGGCGTTCGCCTGGCGCTCGATCCAGGAAGCCATCAACCCGTCCCCGGCGGCCCTGCGCATCGCCATCGATGCCCGGCCCGCACAATTGCGGGTGCTCAAGTCCCGGGGCGGGCTGGCGCGTTCGGCGCCGATTGCGTTCCCCCCACAGACAGGGCATTGAGGTTGCGATGCGCTGGGTCTGTATTCTCTTCCCGCAATTGGCGCTGGATGCCGTGCTGCGCCAGCGCCCCGACCCCAGCGAGCCCCTGGCGCTGCTGACCGGCCCGGCCCAGCGCCGGGTGCTGCAAGCGGTCAATGAACCGGCGCGCGCCCTGGGCCTGCGCCCCGGCCAGACCATGACCGCGGCCCAGGCCTTGAGCAAAGGGTTCGCCACCGCCGAGTACGACGCGGCGCAGATCGAAAACTGGCAACGATTCCTGGCGGCCTGGGCCTATCGTTTCAGCTCCCAGGTGAGCGTGCATTATCCACGCACGGTGCTGTTCGAGATCGAGTCGAGCCTGGGGCTGTTCGGGCCGTGGCCGGTGTTCGAGGCGCGGTTGCGGGCCGAATTGACTGAGCTGGGTTTTCGGCAACGCATCGTCGCCGCCCCCAATCCCGTGGCGGCGCGGATGCTGGCCAATGCTTACGACGCCCTGGTCGTGCCCGATAACGAGACCTTGCAAGCGTACCTGGGACAGATGCCAGTGGACCGAGTCGGCCTGGCGCCTGAAGCTGCCACGGCCTTGTCGCGCATGGGCCTGCGCCGGCTCAGCCAAGTCCAGGCCTTGCCCCGGCACACCCTGGCGCGGCGCTTCGAAGCCGACATGCTCAAGCACCTCGATGCGCTGGTGGGCAGCCGCACCCTGGCGCTGTCGTTCTACCTGCCCCCGGACCGTTTCGATGTGCGCATCGAACTCAACTATGACGTGCAGTCCCACCAGGCATTGCTGTTTCCTCTGCGACGTTTGACCGGTGACCTGTCGGCCTACCTGTGCGGCCGCGACAGCGGCGTGCAGCGTTTTGATTTGCACCTGGAACACGCCGGTTTGCCGGACACGGTGATCAAGGTCGGCCTGCTCAGCGCCGAGCGGGATGCTTCGATGTTGTTCGAGCTGGCCCGTGGCCGTCTCGAGCAGGTGCAGGTCGAGGCGCCCGTGCGCGGTTTTCGCTTGTGTGCCGAAGACCTGCCGAGCTTCGTGCCCCAGCGCCTGGAATTGTTCGACGAGCGTCCCCAGCAGTCCTTGCCGTGGGAACAACTGCGCGAACGGCTGCGGGCGCGCCTCGGTGACGAAGCCGTGCAAGGGTTGGGATTTGGCGACGACCACCGCCCCGAGTGCGCCTGGCAGATGAAACCCCAGCCGCAACAACAGATGTGTCCGCTGCGCGATGATGTCCAGCGTCCCGGCTGGCTGCTTGGCGAGCCCCAGGTCTTGCCTGAAGGCCAGGCGCGAATCCTCATGGGCCCGGAGCGCATCGAGTCCGGTTGGTGGGACGGCGCCGATGTGCGCCGTGATTACTACCTGATCGAAACCCGCGCCGGCCAACGCGGCTGGGCCTATCGACCGGTGGGCGAGGGCGGACCGTTGTGGCTGCAAGGTTGGTTCGCATGAGCGTCGAATATGCCGAGCTGCATTGCCTGTCGAACTTCAGCTTCCAGCGCGGCGCCTCCAGCGCCCTGGAATTGTGCCGTCGCGCCAAACAGCAGGGCTATCGGGCCCTGGCGGTGACGGATGAATGTACCTTGGCCGGCATCGTCCGGGCCTGGCAGGCAGCCAAGGAACTGGACTTGCAATTGATCGTCGGCAGCGAAATCCAGGTCGAGAACGGTCCGAAGCTGGTGCTGTTGGTGGAAAACCTCGAGGGCTACCAAACCTTGTGCCGGCTGATCACCCGCGCACGGCGGCGCAGCGAAAAGGGCCGTTATCGCATCGTCCGAGAAGACTTCGACGAGCCGCTGCCAGGGCTGCTCGCCCTGTGGGTCCCCGATGGCAAGACGCCCGAGGCGCAAGGGCGCTGGCTCCGACAGGTGTTCAACGAAAGACTCTGGCTGTCCGTGCAGTTGCATTGCGGTCAAGACGACCAGCGACGGCTCGCGGACTTGCTCGCATTGGCCGAACGCCTGGGTCTTCCTGCCGTCGCCACGGGCGACGTGCATATGCATGTGCGGGGTCGCCGCGCCTTGCAAGACACCATGACCGCCATTCGCCACCACGTCACCGTTGCCGAGGCCGGTCAGCGTCTGCACCCCAACGGCGAACGCCACTTGCGCAGCCTCCAGGCCCTGGCCGATCTCTACCCCCGCGCCTTGCTCGATGAAACCCTGGACATCGCCCGGCGCTGCACGTTCGACCTCGGTCAGTTGCGCTATGAATACCCCCGCGAGCTCGTGCCCGAGGGCCATGATCCGGCGTCCTGGCTGCGGGAACTGACCGCGCGCGGCATGCGCGAGCGCTGGAAGAACGGCGTCACAGAAAAGGTGCGCGTGCAGATCGACAAGGAATTGGAATTGATTGCCGAACTGGGCTACGACAGCTACTTCCTCACCGTGCAGGACATCGTCAGTTTCGCCCGTAGCCGTCACATTCTCTGCCAGGGCCGGGGCTCGGCGGCCAACTCGGCGGTGTGCTACGCCCTGGGCATCACCGAAATCGACCCGGCACAGACGGACATGTTGTTCGAACGCTTCCTGTCCCGCGAGCGCAATGAGCCACCGGACATCGACGTCGATTTCGAACACGAACGTCGCGAGGAGGTCCTGCAGTACGTGTTCCAGCGCTACGGCCGGCATCGCGCGGCGTTGACGGCCGTGGTCAGCAGCTATCACGGCCCCGGGGCGGTACGCGACGTGGCCAAGGCCCTGGGCCTGCCGCCGGACCAGGTCAATGCACTGGCCGATTGCTGCGGGCGCTGGAGCGATGAGGCACCGCCGCTGGAGCGTTTGCGCGAGGGTGGTTTCGACCCGGAGAGCCCGGTGCTGCGTCGGGTGTTGAGCCTGACCCAGCAACTGATCGGCTTCCCCCGGCACCTGTCCCAACACCCCGGCGGCTTCGTGATTTCCCAGCAACCCTTGGACACCCTGGTGCCGGTCGAGAACGCCGCGATGGCCGAGCGCACCATCATCCAGTGGGACAAGGACGACCTCGATGCGGTCGGGCTGCTCAAGGTGGACATCCTGGCCCTGGGCATGCTCAGCGCGATTCGTCGCTGTTTCGACTTGATCGCGCATTACCGGGGCGTGCGTCATACCCTGGCGTCGTTGCCCAAGGATGATCGGGCCACGTTCGAGATGATCAGCCGCGCCGACACCATAGGCGTGTTCCAGATCGAATCCCGGGCGCAGATGGCGATGTTGCCCAGGCTCAAGCCCAAGGAATACTACGATCTGGTGATCGAGGTGGCGATCGTGCGACCGGGACCCATCCAGGGCGGGATGGTGCATCCCTACCTGCGGCGGCGCAATGGAGAAGAGAAGATCACTTATCCATCGTCGGAATTGAAAGAAGTGCTGGGCCGCACCTTGGGCATTCCGCTGTTCCAGGAACAGGTCATGCAGATCGCCATTGTCGCCGCTGGCTACAGCCCGGGCGAAGCGGACCAGTTACGTCGTTCCATGGCCGCCTGGAAGCGCCACGGCGGGCTCGAACCGCACAAGAAAAGATTGGCCGACGGGATGGCGGCCAAAGGGTACAAACCTGAATACGCCGCGCAGCTCTTTGAACAGATCAAGGGCTTCGGCAATTACGGCTTTCCTGAATCCCATGCCGCCAGTTTCGCCTTGCTGACCTACGCCAGCAGTTGGCTCAAATGCCACGAGCCGGCGGCGTTCGCCTGTGCCCTGATCAACAGCTGGCCCATGGGTTTCTACAGCCCGGACCAGATCCTCCAGGATGCTCGCCGGCATCAGTTGCAGATCCGTCCGGTGGACGTGCGGGCCAGCGACTGGGAATGCAGCCTGGAACCGATGGAAGGCCGCCAGCCGGCGATTCGCATGGGCTTGCGTCTGATCAAGGGGTTTAGAGAGGACGATGCCCGGCGTATCGAGGTGGCACGCGGGCAGCGGGCTTTCAGCGATGTGGCCGACCTGGGCGAACGGGCTCGACTCGACGCCCGGGCCCTGGAGCAACTGGCGGACGCCAACGCTTTGCGCGGCCTGGCCGGCGACCGCCATCGCGCCCGTTGGGAAATTGCCGGAGTGGAAAAACAACTGGGCTTGTTCGCGGGCCTGCCCAGCCCGGAAGAGCCCACCGTGGCCTTGCCGACACCCACGGTGGGGGAAAACCTGTTCGCCGACTACGCCACCCTGGGCACGACGCTGGGGCCTCATCCGCTGGCCTTGCTGCGTTCCGAATTGCGCGCCCGACGCTGCCGCAGCTCCCGGGAATTGCAGGCTGTCGAGCATGGCCGCCACGTCAGCGTCGCGGGGCTGGTCACTGGTCGCCAACGTCCTGGCACGGCCAGCGGGGTGACCTTTGTCACTTTGGAAGATGAGTTCGGCAATCTCAACGTAGTGGTCTGGCGCGACTTGGCCGAACGCCAGCGCAAGGTCCTGGTAGGGTCGCAATTGCTCAGGGTGGACGGGCGCTGGGAAAGTGTCGGCGAGGTCCGTCATCTGATTGCCGGGCGCCTGAGCGATTTGAGCGGCTTGCTGGCGGGCATCAATGTGCGCAGTCGGGATTTTCGCTGAATGTTTGGTTGAAATCTGTGGCGAGGGGATAAATCCCCTCGCCACAAAGGGTTGGCGTCGTCAGTCTGCATGAAACCAATTGCCAACCTCGCGCTCGAAGCACTAGCACAAGGGACTTGTGGTATGCCGCTTCCCTGCTGGTAGCTTGAGGTGAGAGACGTTCCATGAAGTTCTTATCCCAAAGTAACGGGTGTCCCGGTTGGGACGGAGAAATGGCCCGGCGCATCCGGGCCTACGATTGGCGTCGCACGGAGCTGGGTGCGATCGAGCACTGGTCCGCCAGCCTGCGCAGCGCGGTCCAACTGATGCTCGCTTCACCATTGCCGATGGTCATGCTGTGGGGCCGCCAGGGCTACATGATCTATAACGACGCCTATGCCGAATTCGCCGGCGGCCGCCATCCCTACCTGCTGGGGAGCGCGGTGGAGCTGGGATGGCCGGAGGTGGCCGAATTCAACCGCCACGTATTGGACGTGTGCCTGGGCGGCGGCACCTTGTCCTACCGCAACAAGGAGCTGGTGCTGCTGCGCGACGGCAAGCCCGAAGACGTCTGGTTGGATCTCTACTACAGCCCGGTCCCCGACGATGACCATTCGCCTGCCGGCGTGTTGGCGATTGTCGTGGAAACCACCGAGCTGGTGCTGAGCGAGCGGGCCCGGCAAGAGGCCGAGCGCAGCTACCGTGCGGTCAATGAGCGTATCCAATTGGCGCTTTCGGCCGGGCCGTTGCTGGGGTCGTTCGTCTGGGATATCGCCACCGACACGCTGTCTGGCGATGAACGTTTCGCCCGTACTTTCGGTTATCCGCCCGAGTGCCCGCTGGATGCACTGCCCATCCAGATCGCTCGCCAGCGCATCCATCCCGACGACATCGACGACGTCGAACAACGGGTCGACCTGACCGTGCGCACGGGCGCTCCCTACACCGCCGAATATCGCTTGCGCCGTGGCGAGGGCGATTACCTTTGGGTGCTGGCCAGCGGGCGATGCGAGTTCGATGCGTTGGGCAAGCCCCTGCGGTTTCCCGGCGTACTGATCGATATCAACGAGCGCAAGACCGCCGAAGCGTCGCTGCTCAAGTTCACCCGCGACCTGGAACAACGCGTCGCCAGTGAAGTGCAGGCGCGGTTGGCGGCCGAGGAGCAGTTGCGTCAATCGCAGAAACTCGAGGCCATCGGCGGACTCACGGGAGGCGTGGCCCATGACTTCAACAACCTGCTCCAGGTGATCGCCGGCAACCTGCACTTGCTGGCTCGCCACGAGCCTGACAATCCCAACGTCCAGCGGCGGGTCGGTGCATCCATCGAAGCCGTGGAGCGGGGCGCCAAGCTGTCGTCGCAGTTGCTGGCTTTCGCCCGTCGCCAGCCGTTGTCACCGGCGGTCTACAACCCTCGGCGCATCTATGAGGGCCTGGGTGAATTGTTGCAGCGAGCCCTGGGCGAAACCATCCGCATCGAGGTGGCGTTGCCTCCTGAGCCTTGGTGTATCCACGTCGATTGCAATCAGCTGGAAAACGCCCTGTTGAACCTGGCGATCAATGCCCGCGACGCCATGGGGGGCGAAGGTGTCATCAGAATGCTCGGGGAAAATATCGCCCTGGACGAATCGTCCTGTGCCGGCAAAGGAGTTGCGGCAGGGGATTACGTGCGACTGTCGGTGATCGATCATGGCGCGGGTATGGCGCCCGAAGTCCTGAACCAGGTCTTCGAGCCGTTTTTCACCACCAAGACCGACGGCCAAGGCACGGGGCTTGGATTGAGCATGGTGTTCGGGTTCGTCAAGCAGAGCGGCGGGCACATCGAAATTGCCAGCCACCCGGGCGAAGGCACTCAGGTGCATATGTATTTTCCCCGCAGCCACAAGCCCGAGTCCCCGGAACAGGCACCTCCCCGCGAGCTTCGATCCGGCCTGGAGGAAACCATCCTGGTGGTCGAGGACAACGACGACGTACGCGGCGCCTCGGTGGAGTTGTTGGAGCAGCTCGGCTATCGGACCCTGACCGCCGCCAACGGCGACGAGGCCATGAAATTGTTGCTCGATGGCGTCTCGGTGGACCTGATCTTCACCGATGTGGTCATGCCCGGCCTGATCAAGAGCTCCGACCTGGCGGCCTGGGCGAAGGTACAGACCCCGCCGGTGCCGGTCCTGTTCACGTCGGGACACACCCGGGACATCATCTCTCGCAATCACCAACTGAGCCCCGATACCCACCTGCTGAGCAAACCCTACAACCCGGATGCATTGGCGCGGATGGTCAGTTCGGCACTGGACGAGTGAGCCCGACGCGGTAAAAGAATGGAACCCAAGCCGCCGTTTTGCCTTCGAATAAGCAGGGCCGATCACTATTCGGCCTGGTCATGAACGAGGTGTCTAATGAGCGACTCTGCAAATACTCAGCAACAAGGCCAGACGCAAACCCCGGCCTCGCGTAACGATCCGGCAATCGATCCTCAAGTGACGGATAACCAGCCTGCCAATCCGGCTGAAACACACGAGGCTCACAGTGCTGCCCGTGAGGTCGATCAGAAGAAAAATCATCAGGACAACGACAACACCTACAGCCCCGGTTTCAAGCCGGAACCGGATCGGCCTGGACCCGGTGACAAGACTGACGCTGATATCGACACAGCCGACAGCTGATCAATAAAAAAGCCCGACTCGAGAGTCGGGCTTTTTTATTGACGATGGCGTTATTTACTAGGGTGGGCCGCTTGAAGCTTCTTCGCCATTTCCAGGTGATGCTGCAGGTCCGGCAGCATTTTCTGGGCAAATGCCTTCAGTTCGGTACTGCCAGGCTTCTTATCGTCAGTGACGGTCTCAGCCTCTTTCTTGAACAGGGCGACGGTCTCTTCGTGAGCCATCACTTGGTTATTTGCATAGGCCGGATCGAAGGACTCATCGCGCACGTCAAGAATCTTGGCCTTGGCCTTTTTCATCAACGTGGTGTCGTCTGGTACTTCGATGTCATGTTTTTTCGCCAGCGCCTTCAGCTCTTCGTTGGCTTTGGTGTGGTCGGCAATCATTTTGTTGGCGAACTCCTTGATGTCCGCCGATTGGCTTTTCTGCAGCGCCAGTTTGCCGGTTTCGATCTCCGCAATGCCGCCGGCCGCCGCGTTGTCGACAAAGTCGCTGGAAGTCGCGGCCCATGCCATGCCCATGCTGCTACTCAGGGCAACAGCCAGGCCGAGTTGACGCAGGGTAAATCTGTCCATAGGTCAGTCTCCACACAGGTTGTACAGGTGATTCTCTGGGTACTGATCAATGGAGGGAAAAGCTCGGGGGAAGGTTTTATCGGAACGCGTCGTGGCACGACGAACGGTCACCGCTGGTCGGATTGGCGGTCGACAGAACCCGATCGGCAAGGCCATGCTGCTGACAGGCAGTGCCCAGAAAAGCACTTGTCACCGAACTCACGAAGGAGGTGCTCCATGCCGGTGTCCCATGATCTCTGCCAGGATCTGAAGTGCACAGAAGACGACATTCAAAAAAAACGCGAAAAGGACAAGGATCTCGACGCGCTGATCACTCGATATTCGAAAATCGATACACAAGTCGTGAAGGCTGAAAAACCCACCGCCGTAGTGACCGACGACGACCTGGATAAGCTCAAGAAAGAACGGTTGCGGATCAAGGACGACATCGCCGCGCTGATGCAAAAGTAGCGATGACGGTTATCCCCTGAGCGCTTTTTGTGGCGAGGGAGCTTGCTCCCGCTGGGCCGCGAAGCGGCCCACCCAATCCATTATCCCAGCGGATCCCAGCGCTGAGACCAGTCGCTGCCAGTCTTGACGATGTCCCGCAGCACGTCGAACGCCTGCTGCAACGCGGCCGAATCCCGGTCCCTTGAATACACCAGGTAGGTCGGGTAATTGAATTCCGGCGCCTTGGGCACTCGCTCCAGAATGCCGCTGTCCAGGTAGCTCTGCACGACCCGAGTGCGGAAATAACCGCTGCCGCCGTTTTCCAGGATGTACTGCAACGCCAGGGGCCCAAGATTGAAGGTCACCGCGGCCTTGGCCTTGTCCGGCAGCGCCGTGTCGTGCTGGCGACGGAAATCGGCACTCCAGTCGATGTACACGTAAGGTTCGGGACGAGCGGCCAGGCGCACCAGGATCAGTTTTTCTTCCAGCAACTGCTCAACCTGGAGCCGCGGCCAGTACTCGGGCTGATACACCACCGCCGCGTCCAGCAGGCCCAGCTCCAGTTGCTGCAGCAGGTTTTCGCCGTCGCGGATGTCCATGCGCAGGGCATGGCCGGAAATCTTCTGTCGCAGCTCCCCGGCCCAGGCAAGCATCAAGGGGTTGCACAGGCTGACTTCGCCGCCCAGGTGCAAGACGTTGCGATAGCCCTCTGGCAGCGGCAGGTCACGGCGGGCGGCCTCCCACGTCTGCACGAGCTGGTTGGCATAGACCACGAAGGCTTCGCCATCACTGGTCAGTCGCGCGCCGGCCCGATTGCGCACGAACAACCCGCAGCCAAGTTGGCTTTCAAGCTTCTGGACCCGGGCGGTGATCGCCGTCTGGGTGACGTGCAGTTTCTCTGCCGCGGCGGCGAGGCTGCCGTGGCGGACGATTTCCAGGAAAGTGCGAGCGAGGTCGATGTCCATGTTCAGGCCGAGGCGGGGTGAACGGGCATTGTAAGGTTTGCGGCGAGAAACAAAAAATCCCGCCACAAGGGCGGGATTTGGGTACAGCCAGGGCGACCTGATCTCAGGACGGGAACAGCTCGGACAGTTTCATCGACAGCATCATGTCGCCTTCAACGCGCAGCTTGCCGCCCATGAATGCTTGCATGCCGTCGGTTTCGCCGCTGACGATGTCCTTGAGGGTCTGACTGTCCAGGACCAGCGTGCAGTTGGCGTCTGGATTCTCGCCTTCCTGGATGTCGCAGGTGCCGTCCTTCACGATCAGGGCGTACTGCTTGTCTTCGTCGGTGATGTTGAAACCGAATACCAGGTCCAGGCCGGCAGCGGCGGCTGGGTTGAACTTGGCTTGCATGGCTTTTACGGCGTCGGCTACGGAGGTCATGGTTTCGATCCTTATTCGGGGTAATACAGCAGGGGTCTACAGCAAACCGGACTCAGCGGAAGGTGATGAGGTCCGGGATCTTCAGCAGTTGCAGGTGCGCATGACTGTTGAAGGAAGCCAGGGCCACCTCGCGGCCCCTGAATTTCAGTTGGTTGAGCGAGGTGTTGACGATCTGCCAGTTCAACTCGAAGGCCTGCCTGGCGGGCATCTGGGTAATCAGGTGGAGCAGGGCGGTGATGGTCCCGCCGGAGGTGAACACGGCGATCTTGTGCGTCTTGTCGGCGTTGTCGAGGATGCGGTGCAGGCCAGCCTGGACCCGTTCGACGAAACCCAGCCAGCTCTCCAGTCCCGGCGGGTCGTAGCGGCCGCTGAGCCAGCGCTCGACGATCAAGGCGAAGATGCGCTGGAACTCGGCGCGGTTCTGCGCGGCGTTGCGCAAAATGTCGAGGGCCTCGGGCTCCTGGAGGAGCATGTCCGGGAGCAGGGCGCGAATGACCGCGTCGGCATCGAATTCGTTGAAGGCGGCGTCGATTTCCAGTTCCGGAACCGGCAGGCCGGCTGCGCTCATCTGGCCCAGCGCGCCAGTGGCGGTGTCCTGTTGGCGACGCAGGTCGCCCGAGAGGCAGCGATCGAACACGACACCGAGCTGCGCCAGGTGGCTGCCCAGCACTTGTGCCTGGCGTATGCCGTTGGGCGAGAGGACATCGTAGTCGTCCGCACCAAAGGAGGCCTGGCCATGTCGAATCAGATAAATGCTGCCCACGTCCGCGTCATCCCGGTACGTTGAAGGTTTGGCGAGGTTATGAGGATGGCGATGGCGTGTCAATGAAAAAACATACGCTTGTTTGAAATGGCCGTTACAGCTTTATCCAGGCTCGTCCGAGCTAACGTAACCACAGATTTCATGGCTGGTAGCAGGACAAGCGCATGGGTATGCTGGCAGCGTTACGCGCCTGCGTTCAAATGGCGCATTGCATTTAAGGAGTCGCTGTGGAGTTTTTCGTCGAATACGCCGGTTTCCTGGCCAAGACGGTCACACTGGTCATCGCCATCCTGGTGGTCATGGCCAGTTTCGCTGCGCTGCGCAGCAAGGGGCGGCGCAAGTCGGTGGGGCAGCTGCAGGTCAGCAAGCTCAACGATTTCTACAAAGCGTTGCGCGAGCGCCTGGAGCAGACGCTGCTGGACAAGGAGCAGCTCAAGGCCCTGCGCAAGAGCGAAGGCAAGGCTGAAAAGGCCGAAAAAAAGCAGAAGGACAAACCGGCTGCCAAGCCTCGGGTCTTCGTGCTGGATTTCGACGGTGACATCAAGGCCTCCGCCACCGAAAGCCTGCGCCATGAAATCACCGCCCTCCTGACCCTGGCGACGCCCAAGGACGAGGTCGTGCTGCGCCTGGAAAGCGGCGGCGGCATGGTCCACAGCTACGGCCTGGCCTCGTCGCAGCTGGCGCGGATCCGCCAGGCGGGCGTACCGTTGACGGTGTGCATCGACAAGGTGGCGGCCAGCGGCGGTTACATGATGGCGTGCATCGGCGAGAAGATCATCAGCGCCCCGTTTGCGATTCTCGGTTCCATCGGCGTCGTGGCGCAGTTGCCCAACGTCAATCGCCTGCTGAAGAAACACGACATCGATTTCGAGGTGCTGACCGCCGGCGAATACAAGCGAACGTTGACGGTGTTTGGCGAGAACACGGAAAAGGGCCGGGAAAAATTCCAGGAAGACCTGGACATTACCCATGCGCTGTTCAAGAACTTTGTCGCCACGTACCGCCCGCAGCTGGCGATCGATGACGTTGCCACAGGTGAAGTGTGGTTGGGTGTCGCGGCGCTGGAAAAGCGCTTGGTGGACGAGCTGAAAACCAGCGACGAGTACCTGGCCGAAAGGGCCAAGGGTGCCGAGCTGTACCACCTGCACTATGCCGAACGCAAAAGCCTGCAGGAACGCATCGGCATGGCGGCAAGCGGTTCGGTGGATCGTGTGCTGCTCAGTTGGTGGAGCCGCCTGACCCAGCAGCGGTTTTGGTAATTCGAGGCGGGTGGCCACCACTAAACCCTGTGGGAGCGAGCTTGCTCGCGATGGCGGCGGTACATTCAACATCACCTGCCCAGGCAAACCGCTAGCAAGCTCGCTCCCACATGGGGCCAAGGCGGGCTGAAGATTAGGTTCTGCTCTCAATATCCATCAACAAAAAAAGCCCTGAACCGGTCACCCGGTCCAGGGCTTTTTTGTGTATCAGGTATCAGCGACGACGAAACAGCGGCAGCGGTTCGTCACTGGCCGCCTGATAAGTCACCGAGAAGTCCTTGAGGCTTTCGAGGGCTTCGTACGGATCTTTATCGGCGCGAAGGGCAAAGGCGTCGAAACCGCAGCGGCGCATGTAGAACAACTGGTCGCGCAACACGTCGCCAATGGCCCGCAGTTCACCCTTGAAGCCGTAGCGTTCACGCAACAGACGGGCGTTGGAGTAGCTGCGCCCGTCGGTGAAGGCCGGGAAGTTCAGGGCGATGACCTGGAGCTGATTGGCGTCATCTCCGATTTCCTCGGCTTCCTCGTCGGCGTCCAGCCACACACCCAGGCCGCCATCGCGGGCCTTGAGGGCGTGGGCGTGATCGCGCCACAGGGCCAGGGGCACGATCAGGTCGTCGCAATTGGAAATGCCATCGAGGGTCGCGTCCTTGGGCAGCAGGTGCCAGGTCTCGTCGATGACTTCGTTGTTCTTAATGATTCGCTGCATAGACGCGTTCCTTGAAGAGGTCGATGCCGATACGTTGATAAGTGTCGATGAAACGCTCGTCTTCGGTACGTTGTTCAATGTACACGTCGATCAGTTTCTCGATCACATCCGGCATGTCGTCCTGGGCAAACGATGGCCCGAGGATCTTGCCCAGGCTGGCATCGCGGCTGCCGCTGCCACCGAGGGAGACCTGGTAGAACTCTTCGCCTTTCTTGTCCACGCCCAGGATGCCGATGTGGCCAACGTGGTGGTGACCACAGGCGTTCATGCAACCGGAAATGTTCAGGTCCAGCTCACCGATATCGAACAGGTAGTCCAGGTCGTCGAAGCGGCGCTGGATCGATTCGGCGATCGGGATCGACTTGGCGTTTGCCAGGGAGCAGAAATCACCGCCCGGGCAGCAGATCATGTCGGTCAGCAGGCCGATGTTCGGGGTGGCGAAACCTTGTTCGCGCAGCTCGCCCCATAGGGTGAACAACTGGCTCTGTTCAACATCGGCCAGGATGATGTTCTGCTCGTGGGAGGTGCGCAGTTGGCCGAAACTGTAGCGATCGGCCAGGTCGGCGACGGCGTCCAGTTGCTTGTCGGTGATATCGCCTGGCGCCACGCCGGTCGGTTTCAGCGACAGGGTCACCGCGACATAGCCGGGCTTCTTGTGAGCCAGCGTGTTACGGGTACGCCAGCGGGCGAAACCTGGATGCTCCTTGTCGAGGGCGGCGAGTTCCGCATCCTGGTTGCCCAGGGCCTTGTAGTCCGGGTCGACGAAGTGCTTGGCCACACGGTGGACTTCGGCTTCGGTCAGGGTGGTCTGGCCGCCGCGCAGGTAGACCATTTCGGCCTCGACCTTTTCGGCGAACACTTCAGGCGTCAGGGCCTTGACCAGGATCTTGATCCGCGCCTTGTACTTGTTGTCGCGACGGCCGTAGCGGTTGTACACCCGCAGGATGGCGTCGAGGTAGCTCAGCAGGTCCTGCCATGGCAGGAACTCGTTGATGAACGCACCGACCACCGGCGTACGGCCCAGGCCACCACCCACCAGTACACGGAAGCCCAGCTCGCCGGCGGCGTTGTAGACCGTTTCCAGGCCGATGTCATGGACTTCGATGGCCGCGCGGTCCGAGCTCGAGCCGTTGATGGCGATCTTGAACTTGCGCGGCAGGTAGGCGAATTCCGGGTGGAACGTGGTCCATTGACGGACGATTTCGCACCATGGACGTGGGTCGATCAGCTCATCGGCCGCGACGCCGGCAAACTGGTCGGTGGTGACGTTGCGCAGGCAGTTGCCGCTCGTCTGGATCGCGTGCATCTGCACGGTGGCCAGTTCGGCGAGGATCTCAGGCACGTCTTCCAGCGCCGGCCAGTTGTACTGGACGTTCTGCCGGGTACTGATGTGGGCGTAGCCCTTGTCGTAGTCGCGGGCAATCTGCGCCAGCTTGCGCACCTGGCGCGAGGTCAGTTGGCCATAAGGCACGGCCACGCGCAGCATCGGGGCGAAGCGCTGGATATACAGGCCATTCTGCAAGCGCAGAGGGCGGAATTCTTCTTCGCTCAGCTCGCCTGCCAGATAGCGTCGGGTCTGATCACGGAACTGCTTGACGCGGTCCTCGATGATCCGCTGATCGTACTCGTCATATACGTACATATAAGTCTCGGTCTCAGGCTTGGGCCGATCAGAAACAGCTGCGTCTTGGCTCGCTGGAATCGGGTTCTGCCTCGGCAATTCTGCGCGCACGGCCGCGCACTCCTAGAGGAGCCGGTGCAAGATACCTGTTTTGAGTTATGCGCAAAAGTGATGTTTGAGTATATGTAAAGAACGAAATCGACTAATGAGATAAGTTATCGGCTAATCCACATTTGTCGTGCGGGCAATCATCGTCTTAACTGTGGTCGAGTCCCTATGCAATCACCTACAAAACCGACAAGAGGCGATGCAATGAGCAATTCGACCAAAGCAAGGAAAAGCGACAGTACCGTTGATGCCTGGGCCATTCTGTTCCTGATTATCCTGGTGGTGGGCACGGCGGTGTTCTGGGTCAGTCATCAATAATTTTCAACTCAACGCGCAACGCAATGTGGGAGCGAGCCTGCTCGCGATAGCGGTGTGTCAGTCGCTTCATGCTTGACTGAACAATCGCTATCGCGAGCAGGCTCGCTCCCACAGGGTCATCTATGGTGTTGAAGGGAGCTACAACCCCGCCAGATGCACCACCAGCTTGACGATGCCAAACAACGTCAAGGCGAAGATCACCGTGAAAGCGATCCCCAGTATCACGAAGTGGCTTGGTTTGCCGTGGGTGAAATCCCGGGCGCGATTCTTGCCGCTCTGCACACCAAAAGCCGCGGCGAGCACGCTGTGCATCATCTGCAACAGGGTGGGCGGCTTGTTGTCGACTGGATCGTCCATAAATCCCTCGCTGAAAATCGGTTCCCACCCAGCATAGTCAATCTGCGCCTTCGTGGAGGGTTCGGCCATGCTTGGGGATTCGTTACGATGTTTTCCGACGGCCTATAACTATCTACCGCCGATGCGGCTCGCCGAACGGGTCTGCTGTCGCTTCATTCAAAGGAGCGATGTATGCCACCGAATTCCACACGCAACCCGAAGAAAAAACCACAGCCAGGGTCACGGGCCACGGAGAGTGTGCACGCAGACTTTCTGGAGACTGCCATGCCTGCATGGCTTATCGAAGCATCGACACAACGCCGGAAGGCGCTGAAACAAGCCGGAACGCAAAAGCCCGCCTGGTATACGAATGCTTCGCCAGACCAGCGTAAGGTCGTGGACGCCTGCTTCAAGGAAAGTGCTGCCGCACGGATTCATCTGGATAAGACGATGTCGTCGTTCCAGGACATCGACACGTTCGCCAAGCCGTTGTTGGTCCAGGCATTAAAAGATCAGTTCGGAGTCGAGGCGGATGTCGACAAGACCTGGCTATGCCTCAGAAGAGCAATGGAAATGGGGTTGTTCAAGACGGAACTGAGCACGTTCGAAGTGTTGGCGTTGCCCATGCTACAGGCCGCGCTGCACAACTTCGAAAGCTGGGAGTGTGACCCCCATGCCTACCATCACAGTTCTGGATTCGTCATGAAAGCAGGCACACACGGCACAGGCTCTTCCGTGGTACTGAACGTGTCGGTCGGTCAGTTCCTCAAGCTGTGCCGCAGCCTGGATATCGGTACGAAGTACCAGACCTATCTCAAGTCTTTTTTCTATCCGGCTGACGCCGCGACCGAAACGACGCTTCGCGAGCATTTCATTGCCAACCAGAAAGCCGCGATGAGGGCCGCCGCCGAGCAAGCGTTGTTGGCGAAGGATATCGAGCCCAAGGATCACGCGATGATCCTCTCGGTCATCAATGGCGAGAACAATCCTCGGATAGGCAATACGCCGGTCTGGTTCGAGGACATGACGTTGATGAAGCAGAGGATGGTGGGCTGCGTCGCGTTTACTCCTTGCGAAATAGATCGCTACAGCGACGAAGTCATTCTCTACGTTCCCCATGACCCCAAGCATCCGCTAAAGCGATACAACGGCGATCAACTGAAAACCCGCTTCAAGCAATTGCTCACCACCCCGGATACGGCGCGACCAGACACCGGTCCCACGCCTTACCAGCGTTTTTTCAGTCAGTTCGTTCCCTACGACAAGCGACCTTATTTCTTCAGCCAGTTTGTCCGGGAGGCTGCCGGATCCCCACGAGATAAATTGCGCTGGATCGCTGAGCCCATGAATGACTGGGCGGTTATCCTGGGGCCTGTCAGGCATTTGGTGAGCGTGAATGAGTTCCCTCCTAAGCATCCCAAAATGGAGCGCGAACCCAACCCCTACATCGCGCCCTCGTCGGTGGGCCAGAAAGGCCGCGTAGCGTGGGCCGACAACCTCGACCCATGGCAATACCTCTATGACCGGTACCGTGATCAGGTACTGGCCGATGCGCGCAGCCATGCGGTCCCCACGAATGATGTCGACGCCAAGGCGAGGGCAGCGAAACTGGCCAGCCTCCTGCAGCTAGGGCTGTTTGCCGTGAACATCGCGTCCATGTTCGTTCCGGTGCTGGGCGAGGTGATGATGGTTTTCATGGCCGAACAGCTGCTGTACGAAACCCTTGAAGGTGCGGTGGAGTGGGGCGAGGGTGACAAACGGGCAGCCAAGGCCCACTTGGTCGATATCGCCGAGAACCTGGCAATGATGGCCGTGATGGCCGGTGCGGGCGCAGGAATCGGCAAGCTGGCCGCGATCAAGGCGGAGCCGGTGATCGAGCGTCTTGAGCCCGTGACATTGCCCAATGGCGAAACACGCCTGTGGAAACCCGACCTGAGTCGCTATGAGCGTGAGGTCACACTCGACAGCACGAATGTTCCGAACGCGTTGGGCCAATACCAAATCGATGGGAAGACCTATATCCGTCAGGGTGACAAGGTCTACGAGCAGTTTTTTGATGCATCGGTGCACAAATGGCGCATCAGACATCCGACCGACGATGCGGCCTATCAACCCATCCTCTTGCATAACGGCGCTGGCGCCTGGCACCATTCCCTGGAGCGCCCGATGACCTGGGATCGCCTGACGCTGCTCAGGCGCATCGGTCATGAGACTGCGGTATTTTCCGATGACGTGCTGCTCAGGCTCGCGGACATCAGCGGTGTCAGCGACAACACACTACGCAAAATGCACATGGACCTAGCGCCGCCGCCTCCCGAACTGAAGGATGCGATGCGCCTGTTCAAGACGGATGCCGAGGCAGGCCGCGTGATCGGCCAGCCGCAAGACGCAACGGAATCTGTCACCCGTTCGCAGGTATTCGACAGGCTGTACAAGGGCACGGAAGCTGCGGACGCTCGAATTCGCACGTTGCAGCTTGAGTGCCCGGGCCTTAGCGAGGCCGCCGCCCAAGAGGTGATCGCCCATGGCCGGGCTGCGGATCTCGCCCGTCTGGACGCGACGCGACGCGCGCCGCTGAACCTGTTGGAAGAGGCGCGTTGGTATGCGCGACAAGGACGCCAGGTGCGGGCGTACGCAGGGTTGCGCAGCGAAAATATCCCTTCGGCCGACAGTCGGCGACTGGCATTGCGAGCCCTGGAAAAACTGCCGGGATGGCCGGATACGCTGCGTCTGGAAGTGCGTGAGGGAGGCGTCGAAGGGGCTTTGCTTGACAGCATCGGCGCTGAAGATGCACCGCAGAAAAAATACCTGATCAAAAACGGACCTCGTTATCAGGCGCTCAACGAATTGGGGCAGCTCCCTGACACGGGCGGCAACTTCTACCGTTCGATTCTCCGGGCGCTGCCTGAGGAGGCGTCTTCTGCACTGGGGCTGTCGGATGTCGAGCAAGGCGCCGTACTGCAACGCAAGGTCATCGAATACGCAGACGTGCACCACAAGGCAATGACATCGTTCCTTGAACCTCATGCCAAACGTTTCAAGCCGCCGATCCGCGTAAGCGCGACGCTCAAGGGTTACTACGCGAGTGGACGAGGGCAGGGGCTGGATCCGTCCCTTAGGGCACGGGTGGAAGAGCTTTATCCAGGCGCGGAGCAAGCCGATGCCTTTTTCAGGCAACAGCAGGGCAAAACAGATCGACAGATCTATTCGCTATTGCAAATTCGCCAGCGTGAGTGGCTGTCGCTCAATGACACGCTCGACCTTTGGCGGGGGCCTTCTACAGGCAGCCCTGCCGATTTCCATAGGCGTCAATTTGTGCAGGCGCTCAGGGAGAGCTGGCGCAATGGACCGCTGGCGCAAGACTCGGCCGAAGCGGCGCGACTGTCGCTTTCCACCGAGGTGCCGCCGCCTGAAATGCCCCTCGATTTTCCCCACGTGCGTGAATTGTCGTTGGTCGGCAATAGCCTGACAGACGCTAACGCGGATGCGTTCCTGGCGCGCTTCCCTGGCGTCACGAGATTGTCGATTGGCGGGCGGGAACGCCAATACATCGGTTCTCTTTTCGCCCAAGCGCAGCACTTGACTACCTTGCCGCAGGCGGTGAACCAGATGCCAGGGCTCACCAGCCTGCGATTCTCTACGGCTGCTTCCTCACTGGCAGAGGATTTCCCGGCGACGCTCACCAGGCTGACCTCACTGGAGACGTTACATCTCGATTATTCAGGTTTCGATGCAGCGGTCATCGGTGATCTGGACCTGACACCGTTGAATCGTTTGCGGAGTTTGACCATCGAGGCGCCCCAGGCCCTGACGCAATGGCCCGAATATGTGCAGCGTCTTCCTCTGCTCGAACGGTTGGACCTGGTGCGCACATCGATCCATACGTTGCCTGATTGGATATACGAAGGTCGTGAAGCGCTGTGGCCAGGCATGTCGCTCAATTGGTCGGCGCTGACCCCGGCGTCGTTCGCGCGTGCCTACCGGTACGTCCGCGACTATGCCGGTGAGCTCGGCCATCTGACCGATGTGGACCAGATGGTCGACGGGTACTGTCGCGGGCAATTGCGATTGCTCATTGGTGAGGCGGAATTCTATGGACGCCTGCCGGAGCGGTTCGACAGCACTCTGCATACTCACCAGGCACGCTTTGACGCGGTAGAGGCCATCAGGGCGGAACACGATGAAATTTTTGCGCAGTATGAGGTGACAGGGCCGCAAACATCGACGCCTTCGATGCCTTCGACACTGTGGTGGCGGGGCGGTGGACCCCTGTTCCGAGCCTTGCGAGACAGCTGGCGTCGTGCGGTTCGCCAACGTCTCGATTTACCGACGACTGAAATCGCAACGTTCGAATTGCCGCCATCCGAATCGAGTCTTCCCGCTAAAAAGCTGACAACGCTCCCGGTGCTGCCGGCCGGTAGCTTTTCCCATGTGGAAACTTTGCGCCTGGGATCGTTGGATGTTCCTGCCGCGCAGGCACGCAGCTTCTTTAGAGCGTTCACCGGTACGCGGACATTGGATATCAGCGGCAACGGCTTCAGCGAATTGCCTTTTTGCCGCCGAAGACTTGCCAGTCTTGAAACAACTCGACCTGCGCGATAACAACCTGCTCGCCACGCCTGCGGTCCAGGCGCAGTTCAACGGCTTGCAGACACTTGAACAACTGAACCTGGAGAACAATCCCCTCAATGTCTTTGATGTCAGTGCCTTGACCCAACTCAGGGCCTTGAACCTCCGGTCAACCCGGCTGCAAGCTTGGCCAACCGGTGCCGAGAGCTTGCCGAACCTGTCCTGGCTCGACTTGCGGGACAACCAGATCCAATCGCTCCCACCCGCGGCGCTGGCCAGTGACGACGTCCTGCTGAAGGTCGATGTGACCGGTAACCCCTTCAATCCCGAAGGCGAGGCGGCGCTGGGCGCGGCACAACGACGGGTCGAGGATGCGAGAGGGCTTCCCCATGGCGCTTTGGCTCGATTCTCCGGGGGGACTGTACCGTCCGAGTTCCCGCCGACAGAAACGAGTTGGTCCACGGCTCGACATCTATTGGCGCTCCCCGAGGCGTCGGCAGTGGTCGAGGGCGATGCCGGGCGGCAGCTTCGCCTGAGGCGGCTGGATCCGCTCCTGACACAGCGACAGTCGGTCCTGGTGCTGGAGCGATGGCGTGAACAGGGCATGACCGACGGGCAAATCGACAGTCAGATCAACCAGTGGCACCAGGCGTATATTTCGCTGACGCGTCGATTGAATGGCTGGCTTTTTATCCGGGAAATACGCGTAGCCAGGGGCTCCGTGTCCGCGCAAAGCCGCGCCCTTGCGGCGGGGAGCATTCGCGAGGCGTGGCAAAGAGAATTGATGCGTTACGGTGGCCCAGGGCAGACACTCAGCCTGCATGGCCTGCAGCTAGGCGACTTGCCTGAGCTGGTCGATTCGATTCCTGGGGTGACGATGCTGGATCTTTCAGGCGTCCTGATAACCGAACAAGGTTCAAACGGTTTCCTCGGGGCTTTTCCTCAGCTGAGACACCTGGACCTGGGCAGCAATGAACTGAGCGCCGTACCGGATGCCGTCCTGCAAATGCCGCAATTGGAGCACTTGGGGTTTGGGTACAACAATTTGCCGTCGGGGGCGGCTTACCCGTTATTGACCCATGGTCGCCTGCGTTCGCTGAACCTCAGCACCAACGGATTGAGAGCATTCGATCCACCGGACTTTGGTCGGATCGAATCGCTGGATCTCAGTTATAACGAGTTATCAGACTGGCCCAGCCATCTGCTGGATGCGCAAGACCTGAGGGAGCTGAACGTGAGCGGCAACGAGTTCACGGACCTTGCGCCGGACTTGCTCGATGGCAGTCATGAAACACTCGTGGCCGGAATGGACCTGAGTGATAACGAAGACCTGTCGCTTCCCACCCTTCAAGCACTGAGGGATTACCTGGAAGAAAATAACCACGAAGAAGTCATGGGCCTTTCCCGAGAAGAACTCGATGAATGGATCGCCGGATTGGAAGCGCCGCAAGGGAATGTTTCTGATTTTGATGACGACTCGGATGGCGGTGGAGGCGGCAACTTCCATCAGGATCCTCATGCCGTCTTCCCTGAGGCCGAGCCTGTTCTCAATCCGGCAGGCGATACGTCGGCGCAGGCGCTGAAGCAATGGCTGGTCGGCTCCAGCGGTGATCAGATGACGGCTCGGAAGAAAATCTGGACGCAACTGGCCGAGGAAAACGATCACGAACGACTTTTCCAGTTGCTCGCCCACTTGCGTAACACCATCGATTTCAGGCGTAGCCGCGCGGCATTGACGCAACGGGTGTGGAACGTCCTGGAAGCGGCCAGCGAAAACGGCGAACTGCGCCGGTTGCTGTTTCAGAGCGCCGAAACCCACGGCACCTGCATCGACGGACGCATCTTGACGTTCAGCGAGCTGGAGGTTCGTGTGTTTGTCTATCAAGCGTTGCGCGACATTCCTCTCGGCAGCCTGGAGCGCAGGGGGCGGGCGCTGCTGCGCTTGTCCCGTCAGCTGTTTCGGCTGGACCGGGTCGATACGTTGGCCGAAGCGAACGGGCAAGGCATGGACCGGGCAGAGGTCCGCCTGCGTTATCGCATTGGCCTGACGAGAGATTGGGGCGATGGAATCGATTTGCCAGGACAGCCTGAACACATGGCCTATGGTGTGCCGGTCACCGAAGCGCAACTGGAGCAGGTGCGCGACTCGGTACTTGAGGCGGAGCAGGGCGATGAACTGCTCAAGGACATGTTGTCGCGTGAATACTGGACGAGCTACCTCCGGGAGCGTTACCCAGAACAAATGCGCGAAATAGATGATGCGACCTACCAGCGGCGCGAGGATCTTCTGAACGAACTGGAGGACCGTCGCGACGAAGGTGATATCGATGCGCACGAGTATGGCCGGCAATTGAATGCCAAGAGCAAGGAAATCGACGATCTTGAAAGGCAAACGTTGGTCGAGCTGACCCGAAAAGAGATGGGCGTATTGGAGGGCGTCGCCGAAGAGTCGGAGCCACCGCGCAGCGGCTCGCCTCAGCCCGGACCCTCACGCCGTAACTGATACGCAGCCGTGGCGATGAAGCCGGCCGGTCGACATCAGCGCGTCGACCGGTCGGTATTTTCCGCTTAGTTGTCGTAACCCAAGTTAGGCGCCAGCCAGCGTTCAGTCACGCTCAAGTCCTGCCCCTTGCGCGCGGTGTAGCTCTGGACCTGATCCTTGTCGATCTTGCCTACGGCGAAGTATTGCGCCTGAGGGTGGGCGAAGTACCAGCCGCTGACCGCCGCCGCCGGGAACATGGCGTAGTGTTCGGTGAGGAACACGCCGCTGCGTCCGGCTTTCAGTTCGCTGGCTTCTGGGTCGAGCAGGCGGAACAGAGTGGCCTTCTCGGTGTGATCAGGGCAGGCCGGGTAGCCCGGGGCAGGGCGGATGCCGGTGTATTGCTCCTTGATCAGCGCCTCGTTGTCCAGGCTTTCGTCCTTGGCGTAGCCCCAGTGTTCCTTGCGAACCTGCTGGTGCAGCCATTCGGCGCAGGCTTCGGCCAAACGGTCGGCCAGGGCCTTGACCATGATTGAATTGTAGTCGTCGCCGGCTTCCTGATACGCCTTGGCGACTTCTTCGGCGCCGATGCCGGCGGTGGTGATGAAACCGCCGACGTAATCGGTGACGCCGCTGTCCTTCGGCGCGACGAAGTCGGCCAGGGAAAAGTTCGGCTTGCCGTCGGTCTTGATGATCTGCTGGCGCAGGTGATGCAGGCGCGCCAGTGGCTTGCCGTCGTCGCCATAGACTTCCAGGTCATCGTCATGCACCTGGTTGGCCGGCCAGAAGCCGAACACGGCGCGGGCGCTGATGAGTTTTTCGTCGATCAGCTTGCGCAGCATCGCCCGGGCGTCGGCGTACAGCGCCGTGGCCGCTTCGCCGACCACTTCGTCGGTGAGGATGCGTGGGTATTTGCCGGCCAGGTCCCAGGAAATGAAGAACGGCGTCCAGTCGATATATTCGGCCAGGACGTTCAAGTCGATGTCGTCCAGCACCCGTGCGCCAGTGAAGGTGGGCTTGACCGGCTGGTAACTGCTCCAGTCGAACTGCGGCTTCTTCGCCACGGCCGCCGGGTAGCTCAGGCGCTCAGTACGGGCGCTGCGATTGGAGGTACGCTCGCGCACGTTGATGTAGTCCTGGCGGGTTTTCTCGACGAACGCCGGCTTCAGCTCCTTGGACAGTAACTGGGTCGCCACGCCCACGGCGCGGGAGGCGTCGGTGACGTAGATCACCGCGTCGTTGCTGTACTTGGGCTCGATCTTCACCGCCGTGTGGGCCTTGGAGGTGGTGGCGCCGCCGATCATCAGCGGCAGGTGGAAATCCTGGCGCTGCATCTCGCGAGCCACGTGCACCATCTCGTCCAGGGACGGGGTGATCAGGCCGGACAGGCCGATGATGTCGCACTTCTCGTCCTTGGCCACCTGAAGGATCTTCTCCGCCGGCACCATCACCCCCAAGTCGACGATGTCGTAGCCGTTGCACCCGAGCACGACGCCGACGATGTTCTTGCCGATGTCATGCACGTCGCCCTTGACCGTCGCCATGAGGATCTTGCCCTTGGCTTCCGGCTTGTCGCCTTTTTCCGCCTCGATGAACGGGATCAGGTGCGCCACCGCCTGCTTCATCACGCGGGCGGACTTGACCACCTGGGGCAAGAACATCTTGCCGGCGCCAAACAGGTCGCCAACGATGTTCATGCCGGCCATCAGCGGGCCTTCGATCACTTCGATCGGTCGGGCGAACGACAGCCGCGACTCCTCGGTGTCTTCAACGATATGGGTGGTGATGCCTTTGACCAGCGCATGCTCCAGGCGCTTGTTCACTTCCCAGCCGCGCCATTCCTCGGTTTCCGCTTCCTTGACGCTGCCGTCGCCCTTGTACTTGTCGGCGATGGCGAGCAGGGCATCGGTGCCCTCGGGGGTGCGGTTGAGGATCACGTCTTCCACGGCGTCGCGCAGTTCCACCGGGATCTGGTCGTAGATCTCCAATTGGCCGGCGTTGACGATGCCCATGGTCAGGCCCGCACGGATCGCATGCAACAGGAACACCGAGTGGATCGCCTCGCGCACCGGGTTGTTGCCGCGGAACGAGAACGACACGTTGGACACGCCGCCGGAGGTCAGCGCGTAAGGCAGTTCGTCGCGGATGTAGGCGCAGGCGTTGATGAAGTCCACGGCATAGTTGTTGTGCTCTTCGATGCCGGTGGCGACGGCGAAGATGTTCGGGTCGAAGATGATGTCTTCTGGGGGAAAGCCGACTTCATTGACCAGGATGTCGTAGGAGCGCTTGCAGATTTCCTTCTTGCGCGCCTCGGTGTCGGCCTGGCCGGCTTCGTCGAAGGCCATCACCACCACGGCGGCGCCGTAGCGCTTGCACAGCTTGGCGTGGTGAATGAACTGCTCGACGCCTTCCTTCATGCTGATGGAGTTGACGATACCCTTGCCCTGGATGCACTTGAGGCCCGCTTCGATCACTTCCCACTTGGAGGAGTCGATCATGATCGGCACCCGGGAAATGTCCGGTTCGCCAGCGATCAGATTGAGGAAGGTCACCATGGCCTTCTTCGAATCGAGCATGCCCTCGTCCATGTTGATGTCGATCACCTGGGCGCCGGCCTCGACTTGTTGCAAGGCCACTTCCAACGCTTCGGTGTAGTTGTCCTCGCGGATCAGCCGGGCGAACTTGGCGGAACCGGTGATGTTGGTCCGCTCGCCGACGTTGACGAACAAGGAGCTGCGATCGATGGTGAACGGTTCCAGCCCCGACAGGCGGCACGCCCGGGGAATCTCCGGAATCTGCCGCGGCGCATAACCGGCCACGGCCTTGGCGATCGCTTCGATGTGCGCCGGAGTAGTGCCGCAGCAGCCGCCGACGATGTTAAGGAAGCCACTCTGGGCAAACTCTTCGATGACTTTGGCGGTGTCCACCGGCAGTTCATCGTATTCGCCGAATTCGTTGGGCAGGCCGGCGTTCGGGTGGGCCGATACGTGGGTGCTGGCCTTGTTCGACAGCTCTTCCAGGTAGGGACGCAATTCGCTGGCGCCGAGGGCGCAGTTCAGGCCGACCGAGATCGGCTTGGCGTGGGCCACGGAGTTCCAGAAGGCTTCGGTGGTCTGGCCGGAGAGGGTGCGGCCGGAGGCGTCGGTGATGGTGCCGGAGATCATGATCGGCAGTTCGACGCCCAGTTCTTCGTAGACACCTTGCACGGCAAAAATCGCGGCCTTGGCGTTCAGCGTGTCAAAAATGGTTTCGATCAGGATCAGGTCGGCGCCGCCTTCGATCAGGCCCTTGGTGGCTTCGGTGTAGTTCTCCACCAGTTCGTCGAAGGTCACGTTGCGGTAGCCAGGGTTGTTCACGTCCGGCGACAGCGAGCAGGTACGGCTGGTCGGGCCGAGCACGCCGGCGACGAAGCGCGGCTTGTCCGGGGTTTCCAGGGTCTTGGCGTCGGCGACCTGGCGGGCCAGGCGCGCGCCTTCCAGGTTCAATTCATAGGCCAGGCCCTGCATGCCATAGTCCGCCTGGGACACCTGGGTGGCGTTGAAGGTGTTGGTCTCGAGGATGTCGGCGCCGGCATCCAGGTAGGCTTTTTCAATCGAGCCGATCACGTCGGGGCGGGTCAGTACGAGCAAGTCGTTGTTGCCCTTGACGTCGCTTGGCCAGTCGGCGAAACGCTTGCCCCGGTAGTCCTGTTCTTCCAGTTTGTAGCTCTGGATCATCGTGCCCATGCCGCCATCGAGGATCAGGATACGTTCCTTGAGGGCTTGCTGGAGAAGATGGAGGCGAGCGCTGCGATCGGACATAGGACTACCTGGAAAAAAAGACCATTACGAAAGCCGGGATCATAGCAAACCTGTGCGGTATTTGATCATGCTGGGCTTTTGCATGAATATCGCTCATGTTTGCAAGGTGATGCCTGCCCGGTAGAATCGTCGGAGAATTCTTAGGGACCGAGACATGCCGTACCGCTTCTTATCCGGCAGTCTGTTGCTGCTGTTGTCCTTTACCGCAGCCGCCGGAGGTCCCGCTCCCGCGATTTCCTATACCCGCGACATCCAGCCGATCTTCACCGAAAAATGCGTGGCCTGCCACGCCTGCTATGACTCTGCCTGCCAGTTGAATTTGGGCAGTGATCCGGGCGTGCTCAGCAGCTATCCGAATTTCATCTTCAACATCCCCGCCGGGCAGGTGCCAGCATTTGTCGACGCCATGGAACGCGCGCCGGATGCGGCGGCGTTCGAGCGGGTTGTCGAGCGCTGGGGGATTCGTCGCAGCCATCCGCGGTTCTGGCAGTACTTCCACGACCTGAGCCGATACATTCAGGAAACCGACCCCACGGAAGCAGGGGTGCTGGACATGAATCGCTACCAGAAACTCTGATCGAGGCGCTTGGCGATGCGCCTTCACATCGTCGGGTTCTTTCCTGACAAAAATACTAGGACTTTGTCCGGCGCGATGATTGGCGTAAACTGCCGGCAAGCCTGCGAGGAGTTTCCATGACCGCCATTACCATTACCGATGCCGCCCACGATTACCTGGCCGACCTGCTGTCCAAGCAGAACACCCCGGGTATCGGGATCCGCATCTTCATCACCCAGCCCGGCACCCAGTACGCAGAGACGTGCATTGCCTACTGCAAGCCGGGAGAAGAAAAACCTGAAGACACCGCGCTGGGGCTCAAGAGCTTCACCGCGTACATCGATTCGTTCAGCGAAGCTTTCCTGGACGATGCGGTGGTCGACTACGCCACTGACCGAATGGGCGGCCAGCTGACCATCAAGGCACCGAACGCGAAAGTGCCGATGGTCAACGCCGACAGCCCGGTCAACGAGCGCATCAATTACTACCTGCAAACCGAAATCAACCCGGGGCTGGCCAGCCACGGCGGCCAGGTATCGTTGATCGACGTGGTGGAAGACGGCATCGCCGTGCTCCAGTTCGGCGGCGGCTGCCAGGGCTGCGGCCAGGCCGACGTCACCTTGAAGGAAGGCATCGAGCGCACCTTGCTCGAGCGCATCCCGGAACTCAAGGGCGTACGCGACGTGACCGACCACACGCAGAAAGAAAACGCCTACTACTGATAGGTGTTCGCTGCGCGCAGAACACTGTGGCGAGGGAGCTTGCTCCCGCTCGATTGCGAAGCAATCGCAAGGCAACCGGCGCGTTCTCCGTGATGGGTGCGTGGGTTACCCAGGGACCGCTTCGCGGTCCAGCGGGAGCAAGCTCCCTCGCCACAACAGCTTCGGTGATCGGCGCGTAACCTGTGGGCACCTGCCGAACCCTGTGGGAGCGAGCTTGCTCGCGATAGCGGTGGGTCAGCTTGCGATGATGTTGAATGTGCCTTTGTCATCGCGAGCAAGCTCGCTCCCACAAGGGACAGTGATGAGTCAGGGCCGATAGAGATGCGCATGCCCGGCGCGGTACAGCGATGACTCGCTGAACACGTCATTGCCTAACACCCGTCCCACCAGAATCAACGCCGTACGCCGATAGCCCTTGGCCCGTACCTTTTCGGCAATATCCTCCAGCGTCCCCACCACCCAATCCTGATCGGGCCACGTCGCCCGGTGAATTACCGCAATCGGACAATCGCCGCCGTAGTGGGGTAGCAGCTCATCGACGATTTTTTCCAGATGGTTGACGCCCAAGTGAATCGCCATGGTGGCGCCGTGTTGCGCCAGGCTGACCAACTCTTCTCCAGTGGGCATGGCGGTTTTGTCCGCGTAGCGGGTCAGGATCACGCTTTGGGATATGTCTGGCAGCGTCAGCTCGGCACCGAGCAGAGCGGCGCAGGCTGAAGTGGCGGTCACGCCCGGGATGATTTCGAAAGGAATGTCCAGCTCCCGCAGGTAGCGGATCTGCTCGCCGATCGCGCCGTAAAGGCTTGGGTCGCCGGAGTGCACTCGCGCTACATCCTGACCGTTGAGGTGTGCCGACTTTATCAGATCGATGATCTGTTCCAGGTGCAGCTCGGCGCTGTTGACCACTTGTTCGGCGCGGTGGCCTTCCAGCACGGCCGTTGGCACCAGGGAGCCGGCGTAGATGATCACGGCGCAGTTGCGAATCAGCCGCTGGCCCTTGACGGTGATCAGCTCCGGATCGCCAGGGCCGGCGCCGATGAAGTAAACGGTCATGACCGGTTCCTATGCAAAGATGAGGGCGTGCATGAGCAATGCTCATGATTCGGCGAGCGATTATCGAGTGTTACAAAGCCATCGCCAATGCCAATGTCGCCTGCGGGCCTTTCTGGCGGGTAACTCGCAATCTCGCGGGCGAAACACCCAGTTGATCGGCCAGGGCGAGGGCGGCGCTTTCGGCGACGCCATGGCAACCCATATGCTCGAAAGCGATGGCTGAGCGATGGCTGAGCTGTGCTTGATAACCCGCCAGTTGTTCAGCGCTGAAACACGTCAGCGGCAGCGATAATTGCGCTGCCAACTCCAGCAGCCCCGGCTCGTCACGCTTGCGGTCAATGCTCGCCAATGCCCTTATTTCGTCGAGCGCGATACCGTGGGCCAGCAGCGCCTGCTCAAGCAATGCCCGCAACGTGCTGGCCGGGCAACCGCGCTGGCAGCCGAGGCCGACCACCAGGATCGGCCCGCCACTCATGCTTGGTCGTGAGCCTGTGCACCACGGCGGAACAGCCAGGCGCTGATCAGGCCCAAGGCCAGCCAAAACGCAACATTGGTCAATTGCGAAGCGAGCTTGAACTCACTTTCCAGCGCCTCGGGCGCGAGCATGGAATGCACGTCCGGCTGCGGGGCGCCAATGACGTGAGGAATCAGCAAGGTCGCAAGGCCCAACACTTTCAACAGCCAATGCCGACCGAACGCAATCAGGGCGATGCCCACCGCCGTGCACGCAGCGGTGCCGATCCACCACATCTGCCGTTGGGCCAGATCCGCCGCAGCAGTGCCCGGCAGTTCCGGGGGCAAGCCCAGCGTCGGCGCCAGGACGAAGGTGGCATGGCCGGCCAGGCCCCAGAGCAAACCCTGGGATGTGCGCGTCGGTTCACGCAAGGTGTACAGGCCCGCGAGCATCAGCGCAAAACCCACCGCGACCACCAGGTTGCCGCCGGTGGTGGAGAGCACGCGTTGCCAGCCGTCCTCCGGCTCCCAGGCTTGCGCGTCATGGCTGTGTGCAACCCCAGCGGCGTGTTCATGGACCTCGGCGGCCGGGGCCTTTTCGTAGGTCTCGGCTTGCTGGATCAGCGGCGATACCCAAAAACTTTGTAGAAGAGTCAGCAGCAGGGCGGCCAACAATCCACTGAAACCGGCGGTTTGCGCGATACGCTTGATCATGGTGTCGGCGCTCAATGGCACGGGAACGCGGCGCTGTGCCGTGTGTCGTGGGCTGCGTTGTGCACCGCTTCGATGTGGGAGAAACCGGCGAAATACACCAGGCCCGCGCCGAGAATCGAGGCAAGGACCGCGGCGCTCAAGCGCTGGCTCAGGGTGACGGTGCTACTGTTCGTGCGGGCGGTGCTGCTGATGGTCGACATGGCGCTTCCCTCTGGTGTCAGCGGGCGGACCAAGCGCAATGAAAACCCAGGCGAAGACTCGCCGGGATTCGAACAGCGCCCGCCCACCGCGGGTTTGTTGAAAAGAAGTCATGGGCCGGTCTCCGGGCTCACGAGGGGCAGGGCCTGAGCCTTGCCTGAAAGCGTCCCCTTCCCATGCGCATGCACAGTGGTTTCGACGCTTCACTCGCTTACCGTTGCGGGGGCAGCACCGGACTGACGTGGCCTTGAAGTAAAGCACACGATTCACCGGTTTCCCGTTTCACCCTGTGAAGGGCACCCAAACTGGCGTACAGCAGACCATGGGCGAGGGCCGGGCGTCAATGCGCAAGGCCATCCAAACGGTGGCGCGCTTCGGGATTTGAGATAGGGTTGAGCTCAATACCGCAACTCACAAGGAAATGACATGCGCTTTTCAGCCCTGACCCAACGCATCACTGGCGACGGCGCTGCCGCCTGGGCCATTCATGACCGGGCACTGGCCATGCGCGAGGAGGGCAGGGACGTGCTGTTGCTCTCGGTGGGCGATCCGGATTTCGACACACCGCCCGCCATTGTCGAGGCCGCCGTCGCCAGCCTGCGTGCCGGCGATACCCACTATTCGGACACCAGCGGCTTGTACAGCCTGCGCGCCAGCATCGCCCGGCGGCACCAACAACGCTGCGGCCAACCAGTGGGCGCGGGCCACGTTACGGTGCTGCCCGGCGCGCAATGCGGCGTCTATGCCGTCGCGCAATGCCTGCTCGACCCTGGCGATGAAGTGATCGTCGCCGAACCGATGTACGTCACCTACGAAGCGGTATTCGGTGCCTGCGCAGCGAAAGTGGTGCCGGTGGCGGTGACGCCGGAGAACGGCTTCCGAGTCCAGCCGGCCGACGTCGCCCGGCTGATCACCCCGCGCACCCGTGCGATGCTGATTAACAGCCCCAACAACCCCTCCGGCGCCAGCCTGCCGCTGTGCACCTGGCAAGCCCTGGCGCAACTGTGCATCGAACACGATCTGTGGCTGATCAGCGATGAGGTCTACAGCGACCTGCTCTACGAAGGCGAGCACATCAGCCCGGCCGGCCTGCCGGGCATGGCCGAGCGCACCGTCACCATCAACAGCCTGTCCAAATCCCATGCCATGATCGGTTGGCGCATCGGCTGGGCCATTGGCCCCGAACCTCTCGCTGAACACCTTTCCAATCTGTCGCTGTGCATGCTGTTTGGTTTGCCGGATTTCGTCCAGTGCGGTGCCCTGGTTGCCCTTGAACGGGATCTGCCGGAAGTGGCGCAGATGCGCGCGGAGTATCGCCAACGTCGGGACTTGGTATGCGCGGCGCTTGAGGGCTGTCCAGGGCTCAAACCTGTACGACCCGATGGCGGCATGTTCGTAATGGTCGATGTGCGTGAGACGGGGCTGGATGCCCAAACGTTTGCCGAGCGGCTGCTGGACGGGTATGGCGTGTCGGTGTTGGCGGGGGAGGCGTTTGGGCCGAGTGCGGCGGGGCATATTCGGATTGGGTTAGTGATAGGTCGGATGGAACTGGCGAAGGCGTGCCAGCGAATTGCCCACTGTGCTGTGGAACAACTTAGAGAAGCCCAAGGCGTACCCGCCGAGACGCCGGCCCGATGAACGGTAGGTTGACCTGTCAGATATGACAGTAGGCAAACATATATACCCGGCGCTTAATTGAATCGTGGACTTCGTTAGGCAATGTGCGCCCGCAGCGCACTTATCCGGAGCACGATACAAATGGCACAGCCGAACGGTCAAATCACAGCTGTACCTTTGCGCATAGATGGCGTGAGTGAACTGGACCCGGAAGGCCGTATTCCGTTAGAACAACTGACTAACGGAACGACCGGAAGAATAACGCGCTGGACCGATTTTCCGGGGCAGCCCGGAATATATACGGAGCTTACGGTTTATTGGAAGCAGCCAATAAATCCACCAACAGAAACGGTAATTTTTAACAACAGATACTATCAGGTAGATGATCGACCGGAGTTTACATTTCCAATAACGCCTCAAATGATGAGCGTCGACGGTACTGCCGAAATTCGCTATCTGTTAGAGCATAGTGTTAACGGAAATTTCGATCCTTCACCGATTCGCAAACTGACGATCGATCATACACCGGTGCTTGTACCAACCTTGGCGGAGCCGACCTTTCCGGACAGCAACTTATGGGGTTATCTCAATTGCACTTCGCCCGTGCCAATCTGGGAAAAGGTCAGGGTGGCGATAGCGCCTGAATCGATTTTCAATGGGCAGGACGAATGTGTTCTTGAGTGGCAGGGATTTAGCACTTTGAATGGCAGCCCTCCGGCACTGACGCCCATCTACGAGTTTCGCAAAACGATAAGTGACAGCGAAGCGGCCTATGGATTTGTCATGGAAATCCCTTTCGTACCCTATGTAAAGCCTATGGTGGATAGCGATTCCGGCATTGCTCAGTACACGATTTATCGAAATGGAATTCCTAAAGGTCGGTCGAAGAAAGGTTTGGTCAAGATCGATCGAGTCATTCCGGGCGAGACGGAGCCTTGTGGCGGATTTGTCTAAGATAGCAAAGGTGCATGAGGTATGAGGTAGACGGAACTTCGAGAGCGGTGCTTTCTTTTATAGTCTCGGCAGACGTTAAGGATTTGCGCTGCATTCGATTCGGTGGCGTGGTGACGATTGAATCTCTTTGAGATTTGAAGATGTCTCGTTCAGTTCAGTTCAGTTCAGTTTATAGTTTATGGAGAAATAAAAATGACCAGTACAAGTACAAGTCCCAACGGTGAAGTATTAACGCTGAAGCAGATTGCTGAGCGCTCGCGGACAGCCTTACGCACGAAAAATTCTGACTCCGGCGTTCTGCTGAATCCCCCCGAAATTGTCGGACAGATCATAGACGACCTGATCCCCAAATCGGTGCTGGACACCGGGACGATGACGGTTCGATTCCATACCGGTGATATTGCAAGCCCGCATGACAGTGACGAATGGGAGTTGTATGAGCGGAAGGCGCCAGATACGGGGGACGGTACCATGGTCGCTGACGGCCAGTTTGGCCCTGTAACAGGTCGCCCGACGGAACTCAATATTCCGGTATCCACTATTGCGCTCGCGGATGATGACGCATCGAAAGCGTCAACGACTTACGAATATCAATTTGTCCACTACAAAGGCGCGGACGGCAACGCGGACATGTCGCCATGGTTCCCAGCAGAAATTGACCGGTATGCACCTGAGCATGACAAACAGTCGAATATGAGGCTGAAGCCGGAGGCCGCCATATTTGTAAATTTGGCTCCGGGTCAAGAAATTGATGATGATTGGCTCGCCAATAACAGCACGCTGGAGCTGGCCATCAATGTTAGCTATGACTTTCATCGTGATGACGATGTCATTCACGTCTATGCGGGGGACAGTTACGGTGTCGGGACGCCTGTACATACCCAAGATCTAACGTCATCTGGGGAGGTGTCGGTACCAACGGCAGCTATTCCGCAATTGGACGGGCAATATTACGTCTGGTACGTATTAGAAGATGTGGTTGGAAATATCAGCGAGGACGCGTTGGCGAGTGGCTACTATGTCCGTCGCCGGCCACGGCCTCAACTGCATGACTCTTATATTCCGAAAGGCATCTTGCCGGACGTTGTCGACTTGGAGGACCTGACCAGCCCAGTGTATGTAGAAGTACCCTATACCACTAATGGCCAAGACACGGACCGGATCATTCCGAAGATTATTAACGGTAACGGTAGTACAGAGTTTGCTTTAGGCAGTCAGCAGTTAGGCCAGGAGGCACCTAATAAAGTACTCCAATTTCCGGTGGCCACGAACAGGCTGATTGCGCTTTGGGGAAGCTCTACCGCGCAAGCGGCTGTATTTACTGAATATCAATTTTCCCGAACAACAGAAAACCCAGTTCCATCCGTTCCAGCAGAGTCCGCTCTTGATTTTAGCTATCGTGGCCCCGTGAATCCGATTTTTCCCTCGTTGGAAAATCCGAATATGGTGAAGGTCACGGTGGTGGCCGTTGGTGGCTCTGGCACTCCAAACCATATAACGCCAGAGGATCGTGGAAAGGAGGCGACTATCAGCACGCCCCTCGTCGATGCAGCAAGCGCGTGGGTGCCGATTGGCGATGAGGTCGCCCGGTTGTGGTTCAACGGCGTGGAAGTGTATAGCGAAAACCTAACGGCCGGGACCTTGACACCATTGACCTTTAACATGTCAGCCGCTGACATCGATGGCGCCGGGGTTGGAAAGAAAATTGCCTATTGGACGATTGAGGAAGATGGCGGTCGGAATGTAATGCGATCGTACCCCACCGAGGTTCAGGTCGATGCGGTTCGGGTTGTACTGCCAGCTCCAACGGTTCGGTTGTTTAACGGTCTTGTTTCATGCCGATATTTGGACAGGAGCACATACGCGTTGCCCGTTACGGTCGACATAGATGCAACGCATATGCCTCCCGGCACGGTTGTTACGCTTAAATCCGTTGGAACCACCGATGCGTTGGGACTTGATGAAATCCCTGGCACGGACTATCTCGGAACTTACCAAATTACCGGAGCGGAGACGGGTGGGCAGTTTGTCAAGAATATCGAGCCCTACTTGACAAAGCTCAAACCTATCCAGCCGACACACGCTTCCGGCTTGCCTAATGGTTATATAAAAATTTGGTATGAGGTGGATATCGGTGGGGTGCTTACATCGTCGCTTGAGTTTCTAAACGAGGTTTCACTGCTGAATAACAGCTTTAATTATTGTGAAGGAACACCGACTCAATAGGTGGGGGCGGGAATCGGGGGATGCTACGTTGTCCCCCGACGTCGTCGCTATAACAGAGTGCGAAGAAAAATCCTGCTGTTTATTGGGATTTATCCTACATAAAATTGCGAAACTGAGGTGTAGATTATCGGCCGTCTGTGAGAGGGGATGCTCATAAAAATTAGCCTTGTCATTTTTATTCGAAATGACGAAACGCGGGTAGCGATATGCAATTGGTTAAATTCGACAGAGGATCACTTGGAATGTCAGGCCAGGTGGGTAGTTCGTTATTATTATGTTTATTGTTCCTGGCTGAGCCGTCGCTTGCCGGGACGTTAGTCGGCCAGGAGCAGACACTCACAAACGGTTCTCCGGTGGAAGCCTGGACGCTTGCGCAGACGTCAACGTTGAACGTCAATGGCGCAGACACGCTCGATATTTCGGCCTCTGAATCTACGTTGAATGCCAGCGGAGCTACCACTGGAAGGATTACAGGAAGTAATGGTTCTACCATCAACTTATCTGACACTACCGTCGCTGGTGGGAATGCGCCCTCTGCGTTGCGACTTGACAACAGTACCGCGACGATCAATGGCAGTACCATCACCGGGGATAGATTGGGATTATCAGCCGCGCGTGCCGTCACTTCGACAACCGGTTCAACGGTAACGGCAACCGACAGTACCATTACCGGCACCACAGGTGGCGCTCGTGCGTCGGCCTATAGCACCCTGACTTTTTCGAAATCGACCATTGAGGGCACAGGAGCAACGAGTTTTGGTCTTTCGCTGCTGGGCGCCTCGGCGTTTGCAAGCAACGGAACACGCATTATCGGCGGTCAGAATGGCGTCACGTTGGGGCTCGAAAGCGGTGTATCGGTTGGCAATCGCCTAGAGCTTGATCGTTCGAGCATCGAGGGGAAGAACGGTTCTGCCATTGTTGTGGATTACGCGGGTAGCTCGGCACCGGTCACACGGATTGACGTGCTCAACGGTTCGACGCTGACCGGGAGCAACGGAACGATCCTGGAAGTAAAGGGCGCCGCTGACGCAGCCATGACTGTAGGCCTGAGCGACCTGACGGGTAATGTTCAAGTTGCCGACAACAGTGTCGCGGCGCTGACTTTTATTCAAGGCTCGTTGATCGGTGATATAACAGCCGACACGGGCAGCACGGCGACAGTAGCGTTGCAGCAAGGCTCGCAATTGACCGGCGTCATGACTAATGTTGCGACGGTCGGTATTGATGCTCAATCGAGTTGGACCATGACGGGCAACAGTCAGGTCGGCGATTTGTCTTTAAACGGCGGTACGGTGAGATTCGGTGCCGATAATGCTTTTTATCAACTGAATGTAGAAAACCTGTCCGGTAACGGTCTGTTCATGATCGGCACCGATTTTGCGACAAACCAGACCGATGTACTCAATGTCACCGGGTCCGCCACCGGCAACCATCAGCTTATGATCGCCAGTAGCGGCATCGACCCCGCCAGTGGCCAACCGGTCCAGGTCGTACATACTGCCAGTGGGGACGCGACCTTTACCCTGGCGAATGCCGGTGGTGAAGTCGATCTGGGCGCATTTACTTATGGATTGAAGCAAAGTGCCTCCGGTAACGATTGGTTCCTGGATCCTACGGCTCGTGGGGTCAGCCCTTCCACTCGGGCAGTCATGGCACTGTTCAATACCGCACCGACGGTGTGGTATGGCGAGCTGACCTCGTTGCGCAGTCGCATGGGGGAATTGCGCTTCAATCCACAGAAGTCCGGTGCCTGGATGCGGGCGTATGGCAATAAATACAACGTGTCGGATAGCTATGGGGCTGGATACCGGCAGGCCCAGCAAGGTTTCTCGCTCGGCGCCGATGCGCCTTTGCCAATGGGAGATGGGCAGTGGCTGGTGGGGGTAATGGCGGGTCACAGTACTTCAGACCTTGATTTGCATCGTGGAACTTCCGGTACGATCAAAAGCTACTACTTAGGTACTTACCTGACGTGGATGGATGAGGCCAGTGGTTATTACGTGGACAGCGTTCTCAAGCTCAACCGCTTCCAGAACGATGCCAAGGTTGGTATGAGCGATGGCAAGCGGGTCAAGGGTGATTACGACAACACCGGCTTGGGCGGTTCGGTAGAGATTGGACGCAATATCAAGCTTGACGATGGCTATTTTATCGAGCCCTTTACCCACTGGTCTGCGGTGGCGATAGGTGGCAAGGATTATCGACTGAACAACGGCCTGCGTGCTGAGGGCGACACTACTTACTCATTGCTCGGCAAGGCAGGTATGACAGCTGGGCGCGATATCCAGCTACGCAACGGAGCGATGGTGCAACCCTACGTTCGTGCGGCGTTGGTGCACGAATTTGCCAAGAATAACGAAGTCAAGGTCAACAACAACGTATTCAATAACGATCTTTCTGGATCCCGTGCCGAGTTAGGGGCCGGCGTGGCCATCAATTTGTCGCAACGCTGGCAAGTTCACGCGGAGGTGGAGTACATGAATGGTAAAGGTATTGAAATGCCAGTGGGGGGAACGGTAGGCCTGCAATTTAAATGGTAAGCCTGTGTTGGTCAGGACCTAGATTTTTATAGTTTGTAGAATGTGTAGCCCCGGCTTGACGCCGGGGCTATTTCTATTAACTAAGCTCTGTGTCATATGTCCCCGAGCATAGAAAGCGGCCCGTGCCGTCAGCTTTGTCCATGTTCACTTGAAAAGACCCTGAGAAATTTAAACTTGTGCGATTTAAATGGTAAGTGATCGTTCCTGACCTGGCTTTTTGTAGCGTCGGGTTTTGCGGATCCTCATAATTATTGAAATGCACAGTTGCATGTTGGTCGTGGTCCGTCACCGGTTCATTGGTTGCGTCTTTCCTATCTTTGGAGAACGTAATGGTGAACGTTCTGGGACGACCGTTTGCCCATTCGGTGGCAACCACCATCCATATATCGCCGCGGCCTGGCGTAACGGAGCTTTTAAGTTCGGTTACGGAGGCACGAAAGGGGGAGCCGTCCTCAAGAGTGGCGGTGAAGTCAACGTCCGTTGCACGTAAGGCAGATTTACTGGCTGCGCTGTTCATAGGTGAACTCCATAGGTTAATGAGAATACTCCAGTCGGCACGCTGTGCCATGCGTCTGGTTTCCTTATATAGAGCCCGTACTGCACTTTTGTATACTGTCAAGTATTACAGGTGTCCAGGCTGGGGTTTTGTGGTGGGGAACATGGTTGTGAAATTATGTAAGGGTTTTGCTCAGCGGCGGATGAGGGCGTATATCCTTCGCAGCTTGAGATTCTGAGCGCCTCGTACCTTTGGATACACCATGCCCAACATCCTCCTCGTCGAAGACGACGCCGCCCTCTGCGAACTCATCGCCAGCTACCTGGAACGCAACGGCTATCACGTCAGCGTGCTCAACCGTGGCGACCATGTGCGTGAGCGGGCGCGGGTCAATCCGCCGGACCTGGTGATCCTCGATCTGATGCTGCCGGGGCTGGACGGCTTGCAAGTCTGCCGCTTGCTGCGGGCCGATTCGGCGACTCTACCAATCCTGATGCTCACCGCCCGGGACGACAGCCACGACCAGGTGTCGGGCCTGGAGATGGGCGCCGACGACTATGTCACCAAACCCTGCGAGCCACGGGTGTTGCTCGCCCGAGTGCGGACGTTGTTGCGGCGCAGTAGCCTGACCGAGCCGCAGACGGTCAATGATCGCATCGTCATGGGCAACCTGTGCATCGACCTGTCCGAACGCACCGTGACCTGGCGCGGCCAAGCGGTCGAGCTGTCCAGCGGCGAATACAACCTGCTGGTGGTGCTGGCCCGGCATTCCGGCGAAGTACTGAGCCGCGACCAGATCCTGCAACGGCTGCGCGGCATTGAGTTCAACGGCACCGATCGTTCGGTGGACGTGGCCATTTCCAAGCTGCGGCGCAAGTTCGACGACAACGCCGGCGAGGCGCGCAAGATCAAGACCGTATGGGGCAAGGGTTACCTGTTCAGCCGCTCCGAGTGGGAATGCTGATCGATGTGGAAGCTGCTGATTCGCCTGTATCTGGTCACCATCGTTTCCTACAGCGCGGCGATCTATTTGATGCCGGAACTGGTGATCCGCCTGTTCCACGAGCGTTTCCAAACCTACAACCTCGACTATTCCCGTGGCCTGCAAACCCTGATGGTCAAGCAGTTCCGCGCCGCGCCCAGCGAGCAATGGCCGGCGCTGGCGGCGCAGATGGACAAGGAGTTCGAGCCATTGCGCATCGAGCTGGCGACCACCGGGGACGCCGGTTTCACCGCAACCGAACAGGCGCGTCTCAAGCGCGGTGAAAACGTGGTGCGCGTCGGTGACTGGGGTTGGCGAACCCTGGCGGCCGCGCCGCTGGACGAGCACACGGCGGTGAAAATGATCGTGCCGCCCGACCCGGCGGATGTCAGTTGGTTGTATTGGAGCATCAACGTGTTGATCGGCGCGACGATGCTGGGCTGCCTGCTGCTCTGGTTGCGGCCGCACTGGCGCGATCTGGAGCGTCTGAAGCGCACCGCCGAGCGTTTCGGCAAGGGGCATTTGAGCGAGCGCACGCACATTGCGCCGCGCTCGAACATTGGCAGCCTGGCCCACGTATTCGACACCATGGCCGGGGACATCGAGAATCTGCTCAACCAGCAGAGGGACCTGCTAAACGCCGTGTCCCATGAACTGCGCACGCCCTTGACCCGGCTCGATTTTGGCCTCGCTCTGGCGTTGTCGGAGGAGATGCCGACGGCCAGTCGCGAGCGTCTGCAAGGGTTGGTGGCGCACATTCGCGAACTGGACGAGTTGGTGCTGGAACTGCTGTCCTACAGCCGCTTGCAAAATCCGGAGCGGGTGTCGGAGCGGGTCGAAGTGCCGCTGGACGAGTTCATCGACAGTATCCTGGGCAGCCTCGACGAAGACCTGGCCGCGCCGGAGGTGGTGATCGACGTGCTGCTGCACGGGGCGCTGGAGCGTTTTGTACTGGACCCGCGCCTCACCGCCCGGGCTTTGCAGAACTTGCTGCGCAATGCGATGCGCTACTGCGAAAAGCGCATCCAGGTCGGTGTGCTGGTGGGTGATCAAGGCTGTGAGATCTGGGTCGACGACGATGGCATTGGCATTCCCGACAGCGAGCGCGAGCGCGTCTTCGAGCCGTTCTACCGCCTGGACCGCAGCCGCGACCGCGCCACGGGCGGCTTCGGCCTCGGCCTGGCGATCAGCCGCCGTGCCCTGCAAGCCCAAGGCGGCACCCTGACGGTCGGGGCTTCGCCGCTGGACGGGGCACGCTTCAGGCTGTGGCTGCCAACGCCGCCTTGAAGCCTGATGCAGTCCCTGTGGCTAGGGGATTTATGCCATTGGCGCCAACCCAATTCTTCGTTCCACCGCTCATCTGGGTGATGTTGCTGTTAGAGATTCCGACGAACCGTTTGTCGGTACTGTAATTGTTGACAGGTGTACGGGCATGCAGATCGCTTTAGTTTGCTGACGTGTGTTTACTTATTAGCTATCTCGCGGAGTCAGACATGAACAAAAGAAGCCCAGAAAAAAAACCGAAGCACAAGGTTTTATGACCGCTATGGCTGCGACGTTTAATTTTAAAGCGGAATCAGTTTCGTTTACCAACCCACCTGGATTGTCGGGATTCAATAATCCCCAGAGTATGTGGATTAATCCCTCCCCGGGGGTGGTGAACGGTGCAGGCACGTATGACGTTGGCCCATCATCGGAACAGGTTTATATGGATTTCAGTATGGATGAATACACACGTCCCGCGGTGAGCGGAACGATTCGGTTTGATGAATATGACGAGGGGAAGCTGGCCAAGGGAAACTTCGACGTTGAGCTTAATGAAGGGGTGAGTGTAAAAGGCGAATTCTCCCTAAGGCAATGGGTGGATTAGAAGTTCAGATCTGATCTGACAATTACCGGATTTATGGACGTGATTGTCAGGTCAATTCAGTTGATGCACTTATGGGATCTATCCCCGCTGGGCTGCGGAGCTGCTCAAATCATCCAAACAACCCCGCCGCAATATTGATCGAAAACCCCAATATCGCCGTATTGAACACAAAACCGATCAACGACTGCGCCAACACGATCTTGCGCAACTGCCGCGTGGCAACCCCCACGTCCGAGGTCTGCACCGCCACGCCGATGGTGAACGAGAAGTACAGGAAATCCCAGTAATTGGGTGTGGCCAGGCCTTCGGCAAAACGCAGCGCCGGTTCCTTGCCGTTCCAGGTGTAATACAGCCGGGCGTAGTGAACGCTGAAGATCACTCCGATCAGCAACCATGAGCCGATCACGGTCAACGCGGTCGCGCCATAGTGCAGCCACTTGCCGGCCGTTTGCAGGTCGCGGCTGCCGGCCAGTTCAAAGGTGATGGTCGCCAGGCTGGCCAAGGCTGCGATGCAAACCATCAACAACACGAGCCCGGCGTTTTCGTCTTCCATTTCGGCGATGCGCTTCACGTCCGGTGCCTTGGCCCGCACCGTGAGCCAGAACATCAACAGCAGATAAGTCCAGACCCCGACGTTCCAGCCGATCAGGATCTTGCCGATGACCGAGTCAGCGGGAATCGACAAACCCGCGGCCAGGCCAATGATCGTGGCCCAGGAAAGGCGCGGGTGAGTGCGGGTGAGGCGGGGCATGGGAACTCACTGTGACAAGGGAATACGGGTAGTAACAGTCATCCGGCAAACGCCGGGCTGGCGATGTCGCTGGATTGAATCAGCCGCACGCCGGCCTCCTGCATGCGCCGCATGGCCGCGTCCATCGAACCGTCGATATCGATGCCCCGGCAAGCGTCCAGAACGACGATCGCGTTGAAGCCAGCCATTCGCGCGTCCAGCGCCGAGTACATCACGCAGAAGTCCAGGGCCAATCCGACCATGTACACCGTGTCGATGCCGCGTTCCTTGAAGTAGCCGGTCAGGCCGGTCGGGGTCTGGCGGTCGGCTTCCATGAAGGCCGAGTAACTGTCGATGGCCGGGTTGCACCCCTTGCGAATGACCAATTGGGCATGAGGCAAGTCGAGGTCAGGGTGCAGCGCGGCGCCCGGGGTATCCTGGACACAGTGATCGGGCCAGAGCTTTTGTTCGCCGTAGGGGAGCTGGATGAGGTCGAAGGGTTGCTTGTCTTCATGGCTGGAGGCGAACGAGGCGTGCCCGGCGGGGTGCCAGTCCTGGGCGCAGACGACGTTCAGGAACGAACGGCCGAGTCGGTTGACCAGCGGCACGATTTCGTCGCCATCCGGCACGGCCAGTTGGCCGCCAGGGATGAAGTCGTTCTGGATGTCAATCACGAGTAAAGCGGTGGTTGTGGCTTTGGTATCCGCTAGGGTCATGCCGGCTGCTCCTGGGGGGAACTGAAGAGCTTAGCCGAATCGGTTCCGGCTCAGGTGGTTGTTTGTGCCGGGCACCGCATCGCGAGCTAGCTCGATCCCATATGGGCCGGTGGACGACGCCCTGCGGATAAGGGCCGCTACAGGGGAGCCCAGTGTCTTTCGTCGCAAATATTTTTTTGTATGATGGCTTTTTGATGCACTTCTGTAGCGACTGTGTAGAATCGCCAACTTTCAACCAGGCATGGAAGCAGTACGGCCTTAAGGTCACGAGAAAAAACCCATGCTCATCGGCAGCTATTCACCCGCTCTCGTTTCGTTTTCCCTGTTTGTTGCAATCCTGGCGTCCTACACCGCGCTGGATCTGGCCGGGCGTATCGCCACCGCTCAGGGGCGCGCCGTTCACTTCTGGATGGCCGGTGGTGCGTTGGCGATGGGGGTGGGCATCTGGTCCATGCATTTCATCGGCATGCTCGCTTTCACATTGCCGGTAGAGCTTGGCTACGATTTGGCGATCACTGCGCTGTCTTTGCTGATTGCCGTCCTTTCCAGCGGCTTTGCGCTGTGGTTGGTCAGCCAGCCACAACTGCGCGCCTGGCATTTGGCGTTCGGCGCGTTGGTGATGGGTACCGGCATCAGTGCCATGCATTACACCGGCATGGCCGCGTTGCGGATGCAACCGGGCATCGATTACGACCCGACGCTGTTCGGGGCTTCGTTGTTGATTGCCGTCGTAGCGTGCGCGGCGGCGTTATGGATCGCCTTTCATCTTCGCCAGAATACGCCTCACGTACGCCTGGCTCGTGCCGGCGCCGCCGTGGTGATGGGCGTCGCCATCGTCGGCATGCACTACACCGGCATGGCCGCGGCGCAGTTCCGCGAAGGCAGTTTCTGCGGGGCCCTGGATGGCTTGAGCGGCAAGGGGCTGGACAATGTGGTGCTGATTACCACCCTGGCAATCCTGGCGATTACCTTGCTGACTTCCATCCTCGACGCACGCCTTGAAGCGCGTACGGCGGAGTTGGCCAGGTCGCTGACCCAGGCCAACCGGGAGCTGACTCAACTGGCATTGCACGACCCCCTGACCGGACTGCCCAACCGTGTTTTGCTGGCCGATCGCATTGGCCAAGCCATGCACCGCGTGCAGGAACAGGGCGGGTGTTTCGCCTTGATGTTCATTGACCTGGATGGCTTCAAACCGGTGAACGACGCGTTTGGCCATCACATGGGCGACCTGTTGCTGCGGGACGTGGCCCTGCGCCTGCGCGAGGATCTGCGCAACCAGGACACCCTCGCACGGATCGGTGGCGACGAGTTCGTCCTGCTGGTGCAACTGGCCGAGCCGGACGACGCCCTGCGCCTGGCCGCTCGGCAGGTTGCATTGATCGGCGGCACGTTCCGGGTCGCCGACCATGACCTGCAGATCTCCGCCAGTGTCGGCATCTCGCTTTATCCGGGCAACGGCCAGAGCGCCGATGAACTGTTGATGAACGCGGACGCGGCGATGTATCACGCCAAGGGCGCCGGCAAGAACGGCTACAGCTTCTTCGACGCCTCGATGAACAGCAACGCCCGCAAGCAATTGCAACTGCTGCAAGACTTGCGCATCGCCGTCGAGCAGCGGCAGTTCAGCCTGCATTACCAGCCCAAGTTCGACGCCGCGAAGGGCCGTCCGGTAGGTGCCGAAGCGCTGCTGCGCTGGACTCATCCAACCCAGGGCCTGCTGATGCCCGACACCTTCATCGACCTGGCGGAGAAGACCGGGTTGATCATTCCGATCGGCGAATGGGTGCTCAACGAAGCCTGCCGGCAGATGCGCGAATGGTACGTGCTGGGCTACACCGACTGGCGCATCGCGGTGAATCTCTCGGCCTTGCAGTTCTGCCATGCGGGCCTGGTGCAGAGCGTGGCCAAGGCGCTGGAAACTCATCATTTGCCGGCCAACAGCCTGACGCTGGAAATCACCGAGACCACTGCCATGAGCGACGCGGACGCGAGCATGACGGTGCTGCAACAGCTGTCGGACATGGGCGTGGACCTGTCCATCGACGACTTCGGCACCGGCTATTCGAGCCTGATGTACCTCAAGCGCCTGCCGGCCAACGAGTTGAAGATCGATCGCGGTTTCGTGCGCGACCTGGAGCACGACAGCGATGACGCGGCCATCGTCTCGGCCATCGTCGCCCTCGGCCAGGCCCTGGGGCTGCGGATCGTCGCCGAAGGGGTGGAGACCGATGTACAACAGGACTTCCTGACGCAGTTGGGCTGCGATTCACTGCAAGGATATCTGCTGGGGCATCCGCAACCGGCCGAGCATTTCCTCAAGAACATCCGCCAATTCCCGCGCGTGGCGATCGCCTGAGGCGATTGCTCAGGGGACGATGTCGAACGCGGTGCTGCCCAGCCGCTCGCCATTGATCAGCACATGTACCGCATGCCGGCCCTCATAGTGTCGGCGCGTGGTCAGCTCGCGGATGTGCTGGGAGCGGCTGAGGTTGGCGCACGCCAGGGCGGGCAGGTCGAAGGTCCTGAGTTTAAACACCTTGGCCGACGTACCGCCCGAGGCTTTTACGTAATCGATCGCATAATCGATCACCAAGCGTTGGTTCTCGGGACAAGTCGATTGCACCTTGAACGACAACGTGACCTGCTCGCCCAGGCGAATCACCGCCGGCAGCACTTGCAGATCCGAGACCTCGACCTGCGCCTTACCTCCCGCTCCGATGACCGCCAGCGCCCGGGGGTTACCTTGCTTGATCAAGCTGCGCAGGGCATGCCGGGCGATCCAGGCGGTGTGGCGCTCCTGGAGCGGCCAGCCTTCGATGCGGTCAAGGACCCAGTCGGGATGCTGCTTGGTCACATCGTTCAGGTGGTTGGCGACGGATTTGCGCACGTACAGGCTGTCGTCGGCCTTGAGCGCATCGAGGATGGCGGCGGCGAGTTCCGGGTTGGCCTGGATCGGCTCCAGATGGAATGACCAGGGCAGGCGCGGGCGGCTGCCTTCGCTGGCGAGGCGGCGCACGTGCTCGTTGGCGTCCAGTGCCCATTCATGCATCACTTCTAAAGTACCTGCCAGGTCATCGCGCAGGAAATGCCGCACGGCGAATTCCGCGGAGCCGAACCGGGTGAAATACTTGAGCGCGTCCATGGACGCCTCGAAGGCATGCCGACCGTACGACGCCACGTAGTGCGGCAGGAACATGCTCACGAACATGCTGTTCAAACGCGGCGCCAGGGCACGCAGTACTTCCAGCGATGATTCGTAATCCAGCGGCAAGACCGTATGCAGACACTCGCTGACCCGCGCCATGCGCTGCATCACCGACAACTGCGCCAGCCCATCGTTGGTCATGTCCAGGAACGCCTTGGCATCGAACGCCGGGTACACCGCGCGCATTTCGGTGGCGATGTGTTCCAGGCGGGCGTTGTTGAAGATTTCCTTGAGGGCTGGGGAAGAGGTGGTGGTGCTCATGTTGGGTCCGTCCGGCGGGTGTTGGGCCAAGGCTCGCCACTATGCCATAGCCGCCACATGGGAACGGGGCCTTCAGAAGCAACAGTAAAAGGAATGATTCGCCGTCGCCGAAGTCCCAGATTCAGTACCTTGAATTAATTGGAGTTCTTCTATGCGCAAACCCACCCTCATCGCCAGCCTCGTCTTGATCGCCGGCCTCGGAGCCTTTGGGCCTGTCGCGCAAGCCGTCGAGAAAACCGGAGACGCCCTGGAGCATTCGCCAAGCAATGGCCGCCGGCTGGTGGAAAACGACCGGGTCCCGGCGGACTACCAGCGCTCGGACAGGGCCATGAAAGACTGGAAGCAGAAAAAGCTCGAGCAGCCGACAGAAGAGCAGCAATGGGTGCATATCGACGACAAGTACCTGCTGATCGAAACCGTGTCCGGCGCAATCGTCAAGATCGTCCCGGCGACACGCTAAAGCACTTCGCCTTTATCCCACAGATGAACCAACTCGCCAGGTGCCCGGTCCTCGGGCACTTGCAGCACCATTTCGTCGTCCTGGTCGTTGGCCCGGTAACGCACCTCGATCTGGAAATAACGCTGGTCGCCGCGGCCAGGGGTGGAAGAGGTGAGCGGCAGGCACCCCTCCAGCACCGAGCAGATGCGCGTGCGTTGGTCGATGTCGCATTGGGCGAACTCGATTTCCCGGGGCCGGGTCAGGGCATGGATGGCTGCCACGCCGCCCTGGCGCGACAGCTTTACGACCGCTTTGTCATCAAGGTCTGGCAGGGTTTTCATCCGTTCTCCTCGTTCAGGTCGACACCCACCTGTGCCCAGCCGTCCTGGACGGCTTTGACTTCCCGTTCGCCGAAACGCTGGCGGGCGTGCTCAATGGTCAGGCGAGCAAACGCGCTGAAGGACGCGTCGTTGGCCAGTTGCCTGTCGCACAAGGTGTCATACCAGATTTTCCCGGCCTTTTCCCAGGCGAATCCGCCCAGCGCGGTCGCCACCAGATAAAAGGCCCGGTTGGGAATGCCGGAGTTGATGTGCACGCCGCCGTTGTCCTCGCGGGTGATGACGAACTCGCGCATGTGCGCCGGCTGGGGATCCTTGCCCAGCAGCGGGTCATCGTAAGCGGTGCCGGGGTTGGACATGCTGCGCAAACCATCACCGTTGATCTTGTCGGTGAGCAGGTCCGCGCCGATCAACCAGTCGGCCTGCTCGGCGGTCTGGCCCAATACGAATTGCTTGACCAGTACCCCGAACACATCGGAAATCGATTCGTTCAATGCGCCGGACTGGTTGGCATAGATCAAGCCCGCTTCGCTTTCGGTGACGCCGTGGGCCAACTCGTGCGCCACGACGTCGAGGGAGCGGGTGAAGCGCTGGAAGATCTCGCCATCGCCGTCGCCGAACACCATCTGCGCGCCGTTCCAAAAGGCGTTTTCGTAGTCCTGGCCGTAATGCACGCTGCCGACCAGGGCAAACCCCTTGTTATCGATGGAGTCACGCTCCAGCACCCTCCAGAAAAAGTCATAGGTCGCGCCGAGGGCGTCGTACGCTTCGTCAACCGCAGGGTCGCCACTGGGCGATTGCCCCTCCAGGCGCATCGGTTGGCCCGGCAGCTCCATACCGTTCTGGGCATCGTGGATGCTGCGCGTTGGTTGGCCGGCCTTGCCGGGCTTGGGCAGCTTGGCGGACGCGGGTGGGTTGCTGGGTGGGCCTGGGTTATGGCGAAGGTTCTTGACATGAGTCAGGGTGCCGAGGGCGCTGGAACGCTGCTGCTCGGAGCCATGGGCGATAATGCGGTTGAGGATGTAAGGCGGAATGAAGCCGTGGAGCGGGCGTGAGTCGATCATCAGAAAATCCTTATCTGAAATGCAGGGTCGATACCCATGTGAACCACAGTGGTTGTTGCGGTTCCCTTTGCCGCAAAAGGTTGCCTGTCGCGCAGATATCTGCGAAAACCCCGCGCCTGGATCACACGGGAATAACGCCCATGAATGACGAGTTGCAAATCATCGACTTAAAAGAGGGCGACGGCAAAAGCGTAGTCAAAGGCGCGCTGATTACCACCCAATATCGCGGCACCCTCGAAGACGGTACAGAGTTCGATTCATCCCACAGTCGCGGCAAACCGTTCCAATGCGTGATCGGCACTGGCCGGGTCATCAAGGGCTGGGATATCGGATTGATGGGCATGAAGGTCGGCGGCAAGCGCAAACTCTGGGTGCCGGCGCACCTGGCCTACGGTGAACGGTCCGTGGGCGCCCACATCAAGCCCAACGCCAATCTCAGCTTTGAAATCGAGTTGCTGGAAGTCCTGACGCGGGACGATTGAGACGCCTTCGTTCATGACCGGTCGCTGAACAGCGGGATCCGTCCGTTGGTCGAGGGGCGGTAGTGCCAGGCTAGTTGATCCAGGCACGGCGTGCGTTCCAGGATTGCCTCCAGGGATGCGCGGGCGATGTCCATCGCCAGGGCCTGGCCTGGACATTCGTGGCGGCCGCTGCCGAAGCTGAAACTGCGCCGATTCGGGCGATCCAACAGCAGGGTGTCGGGCGCTGGGTTGAGCTGCGGGTCGCGGTTGGCCGCGGCTAGCAGCACCAGGACTGCGTCTCCCTGGGACAGCGCAGCGCCAAGGATCTCGCAGGGCGCGGCGATGAAACGTCGAGTGTTCTGCACGGCTGGGTCGAAACGTTGGACTTCGGCCAACAATGAGTTGATCAGCGTAGAGTCGTCCCGGAGCACTTGATGTAGCGCGGGATCACGGATCAACGCCAACAATGCGTTACCGATCAGGCCTGCGGTGGCCTCATGGGTTTGCGAAAGCAAGCCGATCAGGTTGGCGGTCCGGCTGTCTGGGTCGGCGTCTTCGAAGCCCTGGCAGATGCCGTTCAATAACTGACTGTCTCGCGCGACGATCCGCTCCTGGAAAAGCCTTGCCAGTTGCTCGCTGGCCCGGTGGGCGGCCTCCCGTTGTGGAGCTTGGCTCAGGGGCGACAGGCAGGCGACGAAATCACCCGTCAGCTCGCTGATCAGGTGACTGTCCGTCGGATTGAAACCCAGCAATTGCGCCACCACGCTGACCGGGCCGCTGAACTGCGCCTGGCGCACGCCTTCGGCGCCATGCCTGAGCAAGCGAGCCTTCACCAGCGCCTCGAGCTGGCGGGGATCGATGTCCTGCAACCTCGGCGCGATGGCCGCCCTCGGGCAGCGTTGTCGTTCACCTTCGTTCATCCGCATCAGGCGCCCGAACACTCGGCCGGCAGGCCCCTCGGCAATCGCCTTCGGCACCGGCTCGTGGGCGGGGCGCACGTGGCAGTCGGGATGATGCAAGACCGCGCACACCGCTTCGGCGCTGCTAGCGACCCAGATATTCAAGTGTGGGTCGAAGTCCAGCCCGCCGTTGGCGCGAAGGGTCGAATAATATGGGTAGGGATCGGCGTGTGTCGCGGCGGTGATCGGGTCCATGATGGTTGCCTCGTTCGTGCGGGGAGAGTGCTGCTACTATCTCCAGTCGACGCATGGCTTGATTCGTCCGGGAGCGAAATATGAACGCAGAGCAACACGATGTGGGCGTGTCCCAGGTGGCCGCGGCCATTGCCGAACCGGCCCGCACTCGAATGCTCTGCGCGCTGATGGACGGCCACGCCCGCACCAGCACGGAGTTGGCAAGCATCGCCGATGTCAGTGCCTCCACCGCCAGCGCCCACCTGGCGAAGCTCAAGGAGTCGGCGCTGGTGCGCTTGCATGTGCAGGGCCGTCATCGTTATTACAGCCTCGCCGACAAACGCGTGGCCGCTGCCCTCGAGGCGTTGATGGTGATCGGCCAGGACGCCGCGCCGACCTTCACCCCACGTACGCCGGATCGCCTGCAGTTTGCTCGCACCTGTTACGACCATATGGCGGGCACCCTAGCGGTGCGGCTGCACGACCGCTTGCTCGAAGCCGGATGGCTGGTCGAGGTGGACGGCCAAGGGTATCGGCTGAGTGAAACGGGTGAGGCGCTGTTCGAAGGCTTGGGTATCGATGTGCAGGCATTGACGGCCCAACGACGCCGTTTCGCCTGCCCATGCCTGGACTGGAGCATGCGCCGGCCGCACCTGGGCGGTGCCTTGGGGGCGGCGTTGCTGCAACTGGCGATCAAGCGCAAATGGCTGGTCCAGGACCTGGACAGCCGGGCGCTGGGGTTGACGGCCAGCGGTCGCAAGGAAATGGCAGGGCGGTTTGGGATCGATGCGGAATTCGATGCCATATCGACTGGCGCCATCGCGAGCAGGCTCGCTCCCACAATGGATTTGCGCTGAGCACAACACTCAAGACCACCCGAGATCAACTGTGGGAGCGGGCTCGCCCGCGATGACGGCGTCACATTCAATCCTTGTGCAAGCTGACCCACCGCCATCGCGAGCAAGCTCGCTCCCACAGTGGATTTGCGCTGAACACAACACTCAAGACCACCCGAGATCAACTGTGGGAGCGGGCTCGCCCGCGATGACGGCGTCACATTCAATCCTTGTGCAAGCTGACCCACCGCCATCGCGAGCAGGCTCGCTCCCACGATGGACTTGCGTTGAACACAACACTCAAGACCATCCGAGATTTCCTGTGGGAGCGAGCCTGCTCGCGAAGGCGGCCGCTCATTCATGCAGTCATATGGCGGCGCCGATATTCATCCGGCGTGGTGCCCATCATTTTGCGGAACATGCTGATGAACGCCGAGGCGCTGCTGTAGCCCAGGTCCAGGCCAATGGTTTCCACGCTCTGACCACGTTCGAGCAGGGCCAGGGCCTCGATGACTTTCAGGCGCTGGCGCCATTCCACCAAGGACATGCCCAGGTCCCGCTGGGCCCGGCGCATCAGTGTGCGCTCGGTGGTGTTGGCGGCGCGAGCCAGTTGCGGCAAGGAGCGCGGGTCGCTGGGATTGGCCTCCAAGGCCCGCAACACCGGACCCAGCAGCGGATCATCCGAAGAGGGCAGGTAACTGCCGACGTGGGGCGCCTGCGTCAGCTTGTCCACCAGCACTTGCAACAAGCGCTGCTGTTCGGGCGTCTGTGGCTGGCTCGGCGGGTCGCTGCGCAGTTCTTCCAGCAACGCGCGGATCAGCGGGCTCAGGGTCAGCGCGCAGGGGACGGCTGGCAGCGCACCGCACAGCTCGGCCGCCAGGTACAACGAGCAATGGCAGGCTTCATGCCGATTGAAGCCCACGTGTTCCATGTCCGGCGGCAGCCAGATGCCGTATTGCGGGGGCGCCAGGTAATGGTGCTGGGCGATCTCGATTTCCATCACACCGCTGTAGGAATAGACGAACTCTCCCCAGGCATGCCGGTGCCGGGGATACGTGGCGTGGGCCGGCATGCAGGCGCTGCGGAAGAAAATCGCCGAGGGTAGCGCCGCGTCGAACGGAGGAATCTTCAAGTGTTGGGCTGGAGGCTGCATATCGACCGCAATGGCGGATTACCGGGATGGCTTGTCGGGTAATCACTATATCCAGCAAAGCTGTCAGGCCGACAATCCTTTCATCTCTTTTTTGCCCGAGGACCTTTCCATGACCACCCGCCGTGCCCTGGATGGTCAGGTCATCGCCCTGATGACCGGCCTCTGTGCCATCTGGGGTTTCCAGCAAGTCGCGATCAAGGCCGGCGCCGCCGATATGGCGCCGATGTTGCAACTGGGGGTGCGCTCGGCCATCGCCGCGGTACTGGTCTGGCTGTTGGTGCTGGCGCGCGGTAAACGCCTGTCCCTGACCGACGGCAGTTGGCGCCCGGGCCTGTTGGTGGGGTTGTTGTTCGCCCTGGAGTTCGTGATGGTGGGTGAGGGCCTGCGCCACACGACGGCTTCGCACATGGTGATTTTCCTCTACACCGCACCGATGTTCGCCGCCCTCGGTTTGCACTGGAAGTTGCCAAGCGAGCGTCTCAAACCGGCGCAATGGCTAGGCATCACCGTTGCCTTCGGCGGCATTGTGGTCGCCTTCAGCGGCGGTTCGGGCGCGGCGAACGGCAGTTCGTTGCTCGGCGATGGCATGGGCTTGCTGGCCGGCGCGCTGTGGGGCGCGACCACCGTGACGGTACGCTGTTCGCGGCTGACGGACCTGCCGGCCAGCCAGACGCTGCTGTACCAGTTGGTGGGCGCCGGGGTGCTGCTGATCGGCATGTCGGCAGCGCTGGGGCAAACGACAATCAACCCCACGCCATCTCTTATTGCGAGCATGGCGTTCCAGGTGTTGCTGGTGTCCTTCGCCAGCTTCCTGATCTGGTTTTCCCTGCTACGCCGGTATCTGGCGTCGCAATTGGGGGTGCTGTCGTTCATGACGCCTCTGTTCGGCATCGGGTTTGGCGTCTGGTTGCTGGATGAGCCGCTGGAGCCGAATTTTATCGTTGGCGCTGCGCTGGTTTTGAGTGGGATCTTGCTGGTAAGCGGTTACGGTTGGTTTCGCCAGCGTTGGGGGCGATCGCCGGTATTGCGGCAAGAGTAACTGAACGCAGATGCATAAAAGCCCACCCTTGCTATGACAGAGGTGGGCTTTTTTACTGAAAAAATTCAGCTGCCCAGAGGGGCTTGGATCAAACCTTGACGATCCAACCCGCGGGCGCTTCCACGTCGCCGGTCTGCACGCCGGTCAGCTCTTTGTAGAGCTTCTGAGTGATCGGGCCGACTTCGGTTTCGCTGTGGAACACGTGCAGCTTGTCCTTGTAGCTGATGCCGCCAATCGGCGTGATCACCGCAGCGGTACCGCAGGCGCCGGCTTCCTTGAAATCCGACAGCTTGTCGATGAACACGTCGCCTTCGATCACTTCCAGGCCCAGGCGCGATTTCGCCAGTTCGATCAGCGACAGGCGGGTGATGCCCGGCAGGACCGAAGGGGAGTTGGGGGTGATGAATTTGTTGTCGTGGGTAATGCCAAAAAAGTTGGCCGAGCCGACTTCTTCGATTTTCGAATGGGTCAGCGGATCCAGATAGATGCAGTCGGCGAAGCTGGCCTTCTTGGCCTGGGAACCGGGCATCAGGCTCGCGGCGTAGTTGCCACCGACCTTGGCCGCGCCGGTGCCCTGTGGGGCAGCGCGGTCGAAGCTGGAGATCAGGAAGTTGTGCGGGGTCAGGCCGCCCTTGAAGTAGGCGCCGACCGGGATGCAGAAGATCGAGAAGATGAACTCGGGCGCGGTGCGCACGCCGATGTTGTCACCCACGCCGATCACGAACGGGCGCAGGTACAGCGCGCCGCCAGTGCCGTACGGCGGGATGAAGCGCTCGTTGGCGCGGACCACTTGCTTGCAGGCTTCTACGAACTGCTCGGTGTCGACATGCGGCATCAGCAGGCGGGCGCAGCTGCGCTGCATGCGGGCGGCGTTCTGGTCCGGACGGAACAGGTTGATCGAACCGTCCTTGCAGCGATAGGCCTTCAAGCCTTCGAAGCATTGCTGACCGTAGTGCAGGGCGGTGGAGCCCTCGCTGATGTGCAGCACGTTGTCGTCGGTCAGGGTGCCCGCGTCCCAGGCGCCATCGCGCCAATGCGACAGGTAGCGCTTGTCGGTCTTGATGTAGTCAAAGCCCAGTTTGTCCCAATTGATGCTCTCGTTACCCATGACACCCTCTATTTCCTGACAACCGTCGAAACGGTTCAAGGCTTCTGACGTTTTGAATGGGGACAACAATACTTCATTCCGGGGGTGTTTCGCAGCTTGCTCGATGAGGAGCAGGAGATATTTCCAGCCGACTCCCCCGTGGCGAGGGAGCTTGCTCCCGCTCGGCTGCGAAGCAGTCGTAACCCGTTAGACGCGGTGTGACTGAATAAACCCGTCGCCAGATTCAGGGCCGCTTCGCGGCCCAGCGGGAGCAAGCTCCCTCGCCACGGGATAACTGCCGTTAACAATGCAACGCATGCCCCAACGCCCGCAACGCCGCTTCCTGCACCGCTTCGCCCAGCGTCGGATGGGCGTGGATAGTGCCGGCGATATCTTCCAGGCGCGCGCCCATTTCCAGGGACTGGCCGAACGCGGTGGACAGCTCCGACACCCCCACGCCAACCGCTTGCCAGCCGACGATCAAGTGATTGTCCCGGCGCGCCACGACGCGCACGAAACCGCTTTTCGATTCCAAGGTCATCGCCCGGCCGTTGGCGGCAAAGGGGAAGCTCGACACGATGCAATCGAGCCCGGCAGCCTTGGCCTCGTCCGGCGTCTTGCCTACTACGACCACTTCCGGATCGGTGAAGCACACCGCCGCGATGGCGGTCGGGTTGAACTCGCGATGCTCACCGGCGATCAGCTCGGCGACCATCTCGCCCTGAGCCATGGCCCGGTGGGCGAGCATCGGTTCGCCGCTCAGGTCGCCGATGGCCCAGACGTTGCGCATGCTGGTCTGGCAATGGTTGTCGATCTTCACCGCCGAGCCGTTCATCGCCAGGTCCAGGGCTTCAAGGTTCCAGCCTTGGGTGTTGGGTTTGCGTCCAACCGCCACCAGCACCCGGTCAGTGTCCAGGTTTAACGTGTCGCCGTTGGGATCACGCACCTGCAAAGTGCTGCCCTGGGCATCGAAACCTTCGACGCTGTGCTTGAGGTACAGCTTCACGCCCAACTGCTTGAGCGCCTCGTGTACCGGTTGGGTCAGTTCGCCGTCGTAGGCCGGCAGGATCCGCTCCTGGGCCTCGACCACGCTGACTTGCGCGCCGAGCTTGCGATAGGCGATGCCCAGCTCCAGGCCGATATAACCACCGCCGACCACTACCAGGTGCTTGGGCACCGAGGTGGGGGCGAGGGCTTCAGTGGACGAGATGATCGGCCCTCCAATCGGCAGCATGGGCAGTTCTACGCTTTTCGAGCCGGTAGCCAGCAGCAGGTGCTCGCACTGGATGCGCGTGTCGCCGACCTCAACGGTCTTGCCGTCGATGACCCTGGCCCAGCCGTGGATGACCTGGACCTTGTTCTTCTTCAGCAACGCGGCGACACCAGTGGTCAGGCGGTCGACAATGCCGTCCTTCCATTCCACGCTCTTGCCGATGTCAAGGGTTGGCGCCGACACGGTGATACCCAAGGCCGAGCCCAGGCTGTGGTGGTGAGTCTGGTGAAACTGCTCGGCCACATGGATCAATGCCTTGGACGGGATACAGCCGATGTTCAGGCAGGTACCGCCCAACGCCTGGCCTTCCACCAGGATCGTTTCAATGCCCAGCTGGCCGGCGCGAATCGCCGCCACGTAGCCGCCGGGACCGCCGCCGATGATCAATAGCTTGGTGTTCAAAGTCTGCATCGCCTACTCCACAAACAGGGTGGCAGGTTGTTCGAGCAAGCCGCGCAGGGCCTGGATGAATTGCGCCGCGTCCATGCCGTCGACCACCCGGTGATCGAAGGAACTGGAGAGGTTCATCATCTTGCGGACCACGATCTGCCCCTTGATCACCACAGGCCGCTCGACGATCTTGTTCACGCCGACGATCGCCACTTCCGGCAGGTTCAGCACCGGTGTGCTGACGATGCCGCCGAGCGCGCCGAGGCTGGTCAGGGTGATGGTCGAGCCGGACAGCTCATCGCGACCGGCCTTGCCATTGCGGGCGGCCGTGGCCAGGCGCGAGATCTCCGCCGCGCTGTCCCACAGGCTGCGGGCTTCGGCGTGACGCACCACGGGCACCATCAGGCCGACATCGCTCTGGGTCGCAACGCCGACATGCACTGCGCCGCAGCGATGGATGACCTGGGCTTCGTCGTCATAACGGGCGTTCATCTGCGGGAAGTCGCGCAGGGCCACGACCAACGCGCGAACGAGGAAGGGGAGCAAGGTCAGCTTGCCGCGACTGGCGCCGTGTTTTTCGTTCAGGTGAACCCGCAGCTCTTCCAGCGCGGTGACGTCGATTTCCTCGACGTAGCTGAAATGGGCGGCGCGTTGAGTTGCTTCCTGCATGCGCTGGGCAATCTTGCGGCGCATGCCGATCACCGGGATCTGCTGCTCGTCATGGCGTTCGGCGTAACCCGAACCGCCCTTGGCCTGGGTCGACGGCCCCTGGGCCAGATAGGCTTCCAGGTCTTCATGCAAAATACGCCCGGCAGGGCCGCTGCCCTGGACCAGGCGCAGCTGGATACCGAGGTCCAATGCGTGCTTGCGCACGGCCGGCGAGGCCAGTGGACGCTCGTCGGGGTCACGTGCCACGGGGGCTTGCGGGATGCAGCGGGGTGCGGCGGTTTTTGCCATCACCGGTTCAGGCGTTGCCACTGGCGCTGGCTTCGGTGCTTGCGCAGCAGCAGCCGCAACCGGAGCCGGAGCCGGTTGCGAGGACTCCTTCAGGTTGCCCGCACCTTCCACTTCAATGCGGATCAGCTCGCTGCCCACCGCCATGACTTCACCCGGCTCGCCACCCAGGGCGATGACCCGGCCATGCACTGGCGAGGGGATATCCACCATCGCTTTGTCGGTCATGACGTCGGCCAGTACCTGGTCCTCGACGACCATGTCGCCCACCTTGACGTGCCACACCGACAACTCAACTTCCGCGATGCCTTCGCCGATGTCCGGCATCTTGATAACGTGCGTGCCCATTCAGACCTCCATGACCCGTTTCAACGCCGCGCCCACACGGGACGGCCCAGGGAAATACGCCCACTCCTGCGCATGCGGGTAGGGGGTGTCCCAACCGGTGACACGCTCGATGGGCGCTTCCAGGTGGTGGAAGCAGTGTTCCTGCACCAGCGAGACCAGCTCGGCGCCGAAACCGCAGGTGCGGGTGGCTTCGTGGACAACCACGCAACGGCCGGTTTTCTTCACCGATTTGACAATGGTGTCCAGGTCCAGCGGCCAGAGGCTGCGCAGGTCGATGACTTCCGCGTCGATGCCGGTCTCTTCGGCCGCCACTTGGGAGACATAGACCGTGGTGCCGTAGGTGAGCACCGTCACCTCCTTGCCCGGACGGGTGATGGCGGCGACGTCCAGTGGCACGGTGTAGTAACCGTCCGGCACTTGCGCCTGCGGATGCTTGGACCATGGCGTTACAGGGCGGTCATGGTGGCCGTCGAACGGGCCGTTATACAGGCGCTTGGGTTCGAGGAAGATCACCGGGTCATCGTTCTCGATGGAGGCGATCAGCAGACCCTTGGCGTCGTAGGGGTTGGACGGCATGACGGTGCGCAGGCCACAGACCTGGGTGAACATCGCCTCGATGCTCTGGCTGTGGGTCTGGCCGCCATAGATCCCGCCGCCGCAGGGCATGCGCAGGGTCATCGGCGCGGTGAACTCGCCGGCCGAGCGATAGCGCAGGCGCGCCGCTTCGGAAATGATCTGGTCCGACGCCGGGTAGACGTAGTCGGCGAACTGGATCTCGGCCACCGGCCGCAGCCCGTAGGCGCCCATGCCCACCGCCACGCCGACGATGCCGCTTTCGGAAATCGGTGCGTCGAACACCCGTGAAGTGCCGTACTTGTTCTGCAGGCCTTCGGTGCAGCGGAACACGCCGCCGAAGTAGCCCACGTCCTGGCCGAACACCACGACGTTGTCGTCGCGTTCGAGCATCACGTCCATGGCCGAGCGCAGGGCCTGGATCATGGTCATGGTGGTAGTGGTCATGGCGGTGTCCAACGCAATATTGTTGTTGTGATCGTTCATGTCAGATCCCCAACTGCTGACGCTGGCGCTTCAAGTGCTCCGGCATCTCTTTGTAGACGTCTTCGAACATGGTCGCGGCGCTTGGAATCTGCCCGCCGGCGAGGGTGCCGTACTGCTCGGCTTCTTTCTGCGCGGCGATCACCTCGGCTTCGAGTTCGGCGGTGACCGCCGCGTGCTCTTCTTCGGACCACTGGCCGATCTTCACCATGTGCTGCTTGAGGCGGGCGATTGGATCGCCCAGCGGGAAATGGCTCCAGTCATCGGCGGGGCGGTATTTGGAAGGATCGTCGGAAGTGGAGTGCGGGCCGGCGCGGTAGGTGACCCATTCGATCAGCGCCGGGCCGAGGTTGCGGCGGGCGCGTTCGGCGGCCCAGCGCGAAGCGGCGTAGACCGCCATGAAATCGTTGCCATCGACGCGAAGGGAGGCGATGCCGCAGCCGACGCCGCGCCCGGCGAAGGTGGTGGCTTCACCGCCGGCAATGGCCTGGAAGGTGGAAATCGCCCACTGGTTGTTGACCACGTTGAGAATCACTGGGGCGCGGTAGACGTGGGCGAAGGTCAGGGCGGTGTGGAAGTCCGATTCGGCGGTGGCGCCGTCACCGATCCAGGCCGAGGCGATCTTGGTATCGCCCTTGATCGCCGAAGCCATGCCCCAGCCCACGCCCTGGATGAATTGCGTGGCGAGGTTACCGGAAATGGTGAAGAAGCCGGCGTCCTTGACCGAATACATGATCGGCAATTGCCGGCCTTTGAGCGGGTCGCGCTCGTTGGACAGCAGTTGGCAGATCAGGTCCACCAGTGGCACTTCCCGGGCCATCAGGATGCTTTGCTGGCGGTAGGTGGGGAAGCACATATCGTCGATGTTCAACGCCAGGGCCTGGGCGCTGCCGATGGCTTCTTCGCCAAGGCTTTGCATGTAGAACGACATTTTTTTCTGGCGCTGGGCGACGACCATGCGGTTGTCGTAGATGCGCGTCTTGAGCATGGCCCGCATGCCCTTGCGCAGGATCTCGACGGGGATGTCCGCGGCCCACTCGCCCAAGGCATTGCCCTGGTCATCGAGCACGCGGATCAGGCTGCGGGCCAGGTCAGCGGTGTCGGCGGGTTCGACGTCGATGGGAGGTTTGCGCACCGTGCCGGCATCGGACAGATGCAGATAGGAAAAGTCGGTCTTGCAGCCGGGACGGCCCGAGGGTTCTGGGACGTGCAGGCGTAGCGGTTCGTACGCTGGGTTCATGGCTTTCTACGCTCGATCTTGTGAATTTCTTGTAGTGGGCGCGCTAGCTGACGAATTTCCCTGGGTAGGTGGGAAATTGTCCTACAACAATCATAGGCTCGACGAAGAAGAATATTTTTCTCTGTTGCCTTGCTGTTCAGATCATTTGCAGATAAAAAATCTGCACAACGATAAAAAACAGGAAATTTTGCCTCATGCGCAAATTGGATCGCACCGATATCGGCATTCTGAACAGCCTTCAGGACAACGCCCGGATCACCAACGCCGATCTCGCTCGCTCGGTCAATCTGTCACCGACGCCATGCTTCAACCGCGTCCGGGCCATGGAAGAGCTGGGGGTGATCCGCGAGCAGGTCACGCTGCTGGACGCCGACTTGCTGGGGTTGCACGTCAACGTGTTTATCCATGTCAGCCTGGAGAAGCAGGTGGAAGAGGCGTTGCAGCACTTCGAGGAAGCGATCTCCGACCGGCCGGAGGTCATGGAGTGCTACCTGATGGCCGGCGATCCTGATTACCTGATCCGTGTGTTGGTGCCGACCATTCAGTCGCTGGAGCGGTTCATGATGGACTTTTTGACCAAGGTCCCGGGCGTGGCGAACATCCGCTCGAGCTTTGCGCTCAAGCAGGTGCGCTACAAGACTGCGTTGCCGTTGCCGGCCAATGGGTTGACCTTGGGTACCTGAAAATCAAAGGATCGCAGTCTTCGGCAGCTCCTACAGGGGAGTTGTGGGTTTCTGACGGCTCATTGTTGCCTGACCCACCGCCATCGCGAGCAAGCTCGCTCCCACATCGGATTGTACTGTTGGTCGAGTTCTGCGATCACCGCTGAACCCTGTGGGAGCGAGCCTGCTCGCGATGGCGTCGGCATATTCAGCTCTGATGTAAGCAGACCCACCGCTATCGCGAGCAGGCTCGCTCCCACATTGGATAGGTGGCGACCTTAGAGCTGGTTGATCGGAATCTTCAGGTAGGTCACGCCATTGCCCTCGGCCGGCGGCAGGTGGCCGGCTCGCACATTCACCTGGATCGCCGGCAACAGCAACGTCGGCATGCCTAATGTCTTGTCGCGCTGGGTACGCATGGCCACGAACGCGGCTTCATCAATCCCATCGCGGACATGAATATTGTGCTGGCGTTGTTCACCCACGGTACTTACGCACTGGGGCTCGCGTTCCTCCGGTGGATAGTCATGACACACATACAGCCGCACGCCCGCCGGGAAGGCCAACAGCTTGCGGATCGAGGCGTAAAGCTGACGGGCATTGCCGCCCGGGAAGTCGCAACGGGCGGTGCCCACGTCGGGCATGAACAGCGTGTCGCCCACCAGGATCACGTCGCCATCGATCAGGTAGGCCATGTCCGCCGGGGTGTGGCCAGGCACGTGCAGGGCGGTGGCCTTGAGATTGCCGATCAGGAAGGACTCGTCGGCCGCGAACAGGTGGTCGAACTGCGAACCGTCGACGGCGAAGTGTGGTTCCAAGTTGAACAGGGCCTTGAACACGTCCTGCACCTGGCCGATGGATTCGCCGATGGCAATCTTGCCGCCCAGTTCCCGGCGCAGATAAGGCGCGGCGGACAGGTGATCAGCATGGGCATGGGTTTCCAACAGCCATTGCACCGTCAATTGATGTTCGCGCACATAAGCGATCACTCGATCAGCCTGTGCGGTACCGCTGCGGCCCGATGCCGGATCGTAGTCGAGCACCGGGTCGACCACCGCGCATTGCCCGCCGTCGTGTTCGTAAACCACGTAGGTGTAGGTCTTTGAAGCGGGATCGAGGAAGCTTTGGATCTGCGCGGGCATGGCAGCGGACCTGTGCAAGAAGAAGCGGTTGCAATGCGCAAGATTTACGACATATGGTCCGCAGCTTAAGTGAGGGCCACCGCGTCCTGCAAATGCGATCACGCCTGACAACAGACGTGCGCGGCTTGAGAGACCCCTATGTTACTGGCAAGTTTTTTCGGTGTGGTGATGGGCCTGGTTCTTGGCCTGACGGGGGCGGGCGGAGGTATCCTGGCCGTCCCGGCCCTGGTGTTGGGCCTTGGCTGGAGCATGACCCAGGCCGCGCCGGTGGCACTGTTCGCGGTGGGCAGCGCGGCGGCGGTGGGCGCCATCGATGGCTTGCGCCATGGCCTGGTGCGTTACCGCGCGGCGCTGTTAATCGCCTTGCTGGGCGCTGTGTTCTCGCCAGTGGGCATTTACTTCGCCCACCAGCTTTCGGAAAAAATCCTGATGGTCCTGTTCAGCCTACTGATGGTGCTGGTGGCGGCGCGCATGCTGCGCCGGGAAACCTCGCAGCCGGGCCCCAGCGATCACGGCGCGGCCAGCTGGGGCCAAAAGAATTGCATGCTCGATCGCCAGACCGGGCGGCTGGCCTGGACACCGCGCTGCACCGCCACGCTGTCGGCATTGGGCGCGGTCACGGGAATGGTCTCAGGTTTGCTGGGCGTGGGCGGCGGTTTCTTGATCGTGCCGGCATTCAAGCAACTTACCGACGTGCAGATGCGCGGTATCGTCGCCACATCCTTGATGGTCATCAGCCTGGTTTCGTTGATTGGCGTGGTCGGCGCGTTTCATGCCGGTGTGAGCATCGACCGGGTTGGGGCGGCGTTCATTGGGGCGAGTATCGTCGGGATGATCCTGGGGCGACGGTTCTGCGCGAAGGTGCCGGCGCGGGCGTTGCAGGTGGGGTTTGCCGGGGTTTGCCTGGGGGTGGCGGTGTTCATGCTGGTGCGGGCGTAGCGATCTGGTCAGGGGGCTTTTGTGGCGAGGGAGCTTGCTCCCGCTGGACCGGTCCGACGTCTCGGGCGCAGCAGGCCCATACGGTCTTGAGCCAGGGCGTCTGCTTCGCAGCCGAGCGGGAGCAAGCTCCCTCGCCACGGGGATCGGCGCGCCTTACAACTCTCGGCACTGCATCGAAAACCCCAACGCCACCGATTGCCCTTGCTCCAGCAAACGCAGCCCCGGCCGTCCTGGCAGGTGATGGGCATTGACCGGGTGACTTACCGGTTCGATGCAGAAAAAATCCAGCCCCACGGGGCAGTACAGCAGGAAGTAATCGCTGCCGCTGGCGCGGCATTCCAGTTCATAACCCAGGTCTGGTTGCTGGATCAGGCACTGGCCATCCCAACCACCGAAGCCGTTGTCGACGAGGGTATCCGGCAGTAACCGTGCGTGTTGGAAATCCCACTCCGAGGGAACATCCTTCAGTTCCGTTGGCAGTTTCGTGGTGTCGCACATCCAGACTTCGCTGGCGCGGGTTTGCAGGCGGGTATCGGCTGTGCGCGGGAAATACGGATGCAAACCCAACCCGTGCCAGGCGGCCTGTTCGGCCATGTGTGTGACGTGCAGCGCCATCTGCAATTGGCCGCCACTGAGGCGGATCCGCAAGCTGGCGCAATAGGCAAACGGGGTTTGGCAGTCGAGTTGCAACAAAACTTCCCCGGCACTCTGTTCGGCGACTTGCCAAGGTTGCTGCCAGGCACTGCCATGGATCGGAAATGGATCGTTGGGGCTGTTGGCTTCCAGGGCGAGCCAGCCGCCGGGGCAATCGAAACCGCCATGGGCGATTCGGTTCGACCACGGGATCAACGGGAAGCAGCCGAGCTTGCCTGGCAGGCCATTTTCCAGCGCTTGTGGCGCGGGTGGGCGTAGGAGGGGAGCGCCGGTGCTGCGCAAGGTCCATTCAACGAGGCTGGCGCCCAGGTGTGGGGCCAGGGTGAGGCGGGTCAGTTCGTCTTCGAGGTGGAGGAGTGGTGGTGTCATGGCGGCGTCTGATGGGTTGGCAAAGCTGGAGGGGAATACGCCCAAGTGTGGCGAGGGGATTTATCCCCGCTGGGCTGCGAAGCAGCCCTAAAGGCTTCAATCTCGGTGTATCAGACAAATCGAGATGGCTGGTTTTGGGGCCGCTGCGCAGCCCAGCGGGGATAAATCCCCTCGCCACAAGGGGACCTATTGTTTTCTGTTACAACACCAAATGTGGCAACCACAGCGAAATGGCGGGCACGTACGTCACCAGCAGCAGAACCAGGAACAGCATGCCGTAGAACGGCAGCAGGGCCTTGACGGTGCTTTCGATGCTGACCTTGCCGATGGCGGAGCCGACGAACAGCACCGCGCCCACCGGCGGCGTGATCAGGCCGATACCCAGGTTCACCAGCATGATCATGCCGAACTGCACCGGGTCCACGCCGATGCCGACGATGACTGGCATCAGGATTGGCGTGAGGATCAGGATCAGCGGTGCCATGTCCATCACGGTGCCCAACAGCAGCAACATCACGTTGATGCACATCAGGATCACGTAGCGGTTATCCGACAGCGTCAGGAACGCGGTGGTGATCTTCGCCGGGATTTCCATCAGCGTCATGATGTAGCCGAAGCTGGCGGCGAAGCCGATCAGGATCATCACAATGGAAATGGTGCGCACCGTACGGTGCATCAGTTTCGGCAACTCGCTCCACTTGTAGTCGCGATAGATGCACATGGTCACGAAGAACGCCCACACCACGGCGATGGCGGCCGATTCAGTGGCAGTGAACACACCCGAGAGAATGCCGCCCAGGATGATGAACAACGTCATCATGCCCCACATGGCTTCCTTGCAAATCTTCAGCGCTTCTTTGAGCGGAATAACCTCGCCCTTGGGGTAATTGCGCTTTTTCGCGAAGACCAGGCACAGCGCCATCAGGCAGAGGTTCATCATGATGCCGGGGACGATGCCGGCCATGAACAGCGAACCAATGGAGACGGTGCCGCCAGCGGCGAGAGAGTACAGCACTGCGTTGTGGCTTGGCGGTGTCAGCAGCGCTTGTACCGAACCACTGACGGTGACGGCGGTGGCGTAATCACGCGGATAGCCCCTGCGTGTCATTTCCGGGATCAGTACCGAACCGACCGAGGCGGTGTCAGCCACCGAGGAACCGGAGATCGCGCCAAAGAAACTCGAGGCCACGAGGTTGACCAGGGACAGGCCACCACGGACGAAACCTACGAGCACGCTGGCGAAGGCCACCAGCCGGCGAGACATGCCGCCCTCGGCCATGATCGCGCCGGCCAGGACGAAGAACGGAATGGCCAGCAGCGAGAATTTGTTCACGCCGCCCGTGATCTGAATCATCATGGCCTGGAACGGAATGTCGATCCACCATGCCCCGATCAGGGCGGCGGCGCCCAGCGCGTAGGCGACCGGCATGCCGATCAGGATCAATACCAAAAAACTGCCCAGCAGAATCAGAGCGTCCATTAAGCGGCACCTTCGTTTTCTTCTACCAGGTCGAACTGCACGACCCGACGCTGGCTTTGATCACCCAGCAAGAGTTTTTCCAAGACAAAAATCAGGGTCAGGAACCCACCGATCGGGATCGGCATGTAAGTGATGCCGACTCGCAGGGTAGGGATGGCGCTCATGAACTGGTTCCAAGTGGTCATGCACAGCTTGGCACCCCAGATGGTCATGAAAATGCACACCGCTGCCATCATCAACTGGGTGAACACCGAAGCCACGTTTTGCCAGTGCTGGGGCAGGCGGCTGGTGACCATGTCCACAGCCATGTGCGACCCGGAGCGGTAGCTGGCGGCGGCGCCGATGAAGGTGAAGACGATCATCAGCAAGATCGCGGTGGGCTCCGGCCAGCTTGAGCCGGTGCCAAGGACGTAGCGGGCGAACACGCCCCAAGGGATCATCAGCGCAACGGCAAGGACAGAGAGGCCGGCCACCCAGATGCAAGTCATGTAAATCTTGTCGTTGATACGCAGCAGCAAATTCTTCATCGGGTTCCACCGTTACCGGGCGCGCCTTCTAACCGCAGGCGCGCCCAGCCGTTTCATGAGTACAGATTAAGAGGTCTTACTGGACAGCTTCGATGCGCTTGATCAGGTCGGCGTACGGTGCACCGTATTTGGCTCGGACCGGCGCGGTGGCGTCGTAGAAGGGTTTCTTGTCGACGGTGATGAACTCGACGCCGGCTTTCTTGAGTTTTTCTTCACTGGCGGCCGATTTCTCGTCCCACAACTTGCGCTCTTCAGCCTGGGCAGCCTTGGCCGCTTTTTTCACCATGTCCTGCTGCTCTGGGGTGAGCTTGTTCCAGGTGATTTTCGACATCACGATCGGCTCAGGCAGGATCAGGTGCCCGGTCAAGCTGTAGAACTTGGCGTTCTGGTAGTGGTTGTGCTCGAGCATGGTCGGCGGGTTGTTTTCCGCGCCGTCGATCACGCCAGTCTGCAACGCGCTGAAGATCTCGCCAGTGTCCATCGCGATACCGTTGCCGCCCATGGCGTTCATCATTTCAATGAACATAGGGTTGCCTTGGACGCGGATTTTCATGCCCTTGAGGTCTTCCGGCGTGCGCACGGGCTTCTTGGTGTAGAGGTTGCGCGTGCCGCCGTCCATCCAGGCCAGGGCCACCAGGCCGAATTCGGAGTTGGTGATCCGGTCTAGGATCGCATCGCCGACCTCACCGTCGATCACGGCGCGCATGTGCGCCTGGTCGCGGAAGATGAATGGCATGTTGAAGACGTTCACGTCCGGCACCACGGGGCCGACGATGCCCAGGCTGACGCGGGACATCTGGATTGCGCCGGCTTGCATCTGCTCGATCACTTCTTTTTCAGAGCCCAGTACGCCCCCCGGGAAGTACTTGAACTTCAGTTCGCCTTTGCTCTCCTTTTCCAGGGTTTTACCCATGGATTCCTCGGCGACCACGGTTGGGTAGCCCTTGGGGTGGATGTCGGCGATCTTGATGTCCAGAGCCTGCGCCGCCTGTGCCAGGAAGGCCAGGGGCAAGGCCGCGATCAGAAGTGTACGTTTGAAATTCATGGTCAATCTCCAGTGTTGTTGTTTTTATGTCTATCGATGTGAAGCGGCAAAGCAGATCAGTTCGCGGAGTGTTTCCATCCTCCGAAAGCAGGTTCAGCGAGACCCTTGACGCCGGGGTTCAGCGCGAACACGCCACCGGCCAGGGATTGCGGATCGTTGTCGTCTCCAGGACGGATCGAGGTCACGAAAAGGGTGTCCAGCTGGCTGCCGCCAAAGGCGCACATGGTCGGTTTTTTCACCGGCACTTCCAGGGAGCGGTCGAGACGTCCATCCGGCGTAAAGCGATGGATCAAGCCGGCGTCGTTGGCGCAGATCCAATAGCAACCATCGGCGTCGACTGCCGCGCCGTCCGGGCGACCGGCCAGGGGCATCATGTCGACGAACAGGCGGCGGTTGGATGGGGTGCCGCTGTCGATGTCGTAGTCGAAGGCCCAGATCTGCTGGATCAGCGGGTGTGAATCGGACAGGTACATCGTCCGGCCGTCGGGGCTGAAGCCCAGACCATTGGGCACGATGAAACCACTCAGTTGCGCCTCGACCGGGCTGCGTTGTCCGGCTTCATAACGGTACATCTTGCCTTCATCCGCATTGGCGCCCATGTTCAGCACCATGCTGCCGGCCCAGAAACGGCCCTGGCGGTCGCAACGGCCATCGTTGAGGCGCATGTCGGTGCGGCTGTGCTCGACGTTTGCACAGAGCTCGCTGTCCAGGCTGCCGTCGTCATGTGGATGCAGGCGGAAGAAACCGCTTTCCATCCCCGCGATCCAGCCACCGTCCTGGTGACGGGCAATGCAGGCGAGCATTTCGGGGGCTTCCCAGCTTTGGATCTTTGCGCTGCTGGCGCTCCAGCGCTGCAGGCCGCCGCTGGGGATGTTCACCCAATACAAGGCGTTTTCCTCGGGCACCCACACAGGGCTTTCCCCGACGGCGTTGCGTGCGTCGACAATCAATTCGGCTTGCATGGTGATTCCTTGGTTCGTTTGTATCCCACGGACAACAGGCGGATCAGTCGAACGGGCCGGCGGCCACAAAGGCGCCACCTTGGTAGACCATGGCCGGATCATCGGCGGCCGGCATCGGTTGCGCTTCGACCTTGGCGCGGAAGATTTCCGAGGTGTCCTTGGGCTTGTAGCCCAGGTGCGCGGCGTGGCTGTTGTCCCACCAGACGTCACGGTTGGCGGAGACGCCATAGACGATGGTGTGGTCGACTTTGGGTGTGTAGAGCGAGCATTCGATCAGTTGGGTGAGGTCGTCGAAGCTCAGCCAGGTGCTCATCATCCGGCGGTTCTGCGGTTCCGGGAACGACGAGCCGATGCGGATGCTGACGGTTTCGATGCCGTAGCGATCGAAGTAGAAATTGGCGACGTCTTCGCCGTAGGACTTGGACAGGCCGTAGTAGCCATCCGGACGGCGAGCGCAGTGGGCGTCGAGGGTTTCGTCTTGTTTGTAGAAACCGATGACGTGGTTGGAACTGGCGAAAATCACGCGTTTGACACCGTGCTTACGCGCGGCTTCGTAGATGTGGAACACGCCGCTGATGTTGGCGCCGAGGATCTCCTCGAATGGACGCTCAACCGATACACCACCGAAATGCAGGATGGCATCGACACCTTCAACCAGTTGATGCACGGCCTGCTTATCCGACAGGTCGCACGGCACCACTTCCTCGCTTTCATCGATGGCCGGGGCCATGTTGGCAATGTCAGACAGGCGAATGTGGCGGGCATAAGGCTTAAGGCGTTCGCGCAAGACTTTACCAAGGCCGCCGGCGGCGCCGGTCAACAGCAGGCGATTGAAGGGATGGCGAATCTGTGTGGTGGTCATGGCATTACCTGAGCAAACAGTGAGAGGTACAGTTGTTATAAGTTGTCGTACGACCGAGAGGGAATATCCTTATCCTTCCGCTACCTTGTCAACGTTTGATCGACGAACCGCTCTGGGTCGGCATCCTTGCCGGGGCTCGCCATGGCGCTGGCAGGCGTTCATGGCAAGTGTTCCATGGGTCTTACAGGAGCGAAATCGGATAGCTGATGAAGATACGGTTCTCGTCGAATTCGTTGGTGCTGAAGTCGCGACGAATCGATGCGTTACGCCATTTCACGTTGAGACTCTTGAGTGCGCCGCTCTGCACGGTGTAGGCCAGTTCGGTTTCACGGCCCCATTCCTTGCCGTCGTCGACCGTGGCGGTGTGAACGTTGTCACCGCTGATGTAGCGGTTCATCAGGGTCAGGCCCGGCACGCCGACGGCGGCGAAGTTGAAGTCGTGGCGCAGTTGCCAGGATTTTTCCTTGGCGTTGTCGTAGCTGGAGTTGTAGCTGTCGTTCGCCAGGGTGCCGCCGCTGGTGCCGTTGACGCGCATCCAGGCATCGTCGCCGCCGACTTTCTGCAGGCCGACGTAGAAGGTGTTGCCGCCGTATTTGGCGGAAAGCATGGCGAAGGCGGTTTTGTTGTCGAGGTCGCCGGCCAGTGCGCTGCCGTCTTCCTTGCCGGTGAAGTAACCGAGGTTGGCGCCCAGGGTCCAGTCGCCGATCGGCTGGCTGTGGGTCAGGTTGAAATATTGCTGTTGGTAGATGTCGGACAGTTCCGCGTACCAGACGCCGACCTGGGTGCGTTTTTCGTTGAAGGCGTATTCGCCGCCACCGAAGTTGAAACGGTCGGAGGTGAATGCACCGCGGCCGTTCATCGACATGTCTTCCATGCTCGCGTCGTTACGCGGGCTGTTGGCGCGGAACTGGCCGCCGTAGAGGCTCAGGCCGTTGATCTCGGTGGAGGTCACCTGGCCGCCACGGAAGGTTTGCGGCAGGGAACGGCCATCGTCGGAACGCAGGATCGGCAACACTGGCATCCACTCGCCGACTTTCAATTCGGTCTTCGAGACCTTGGCCTTCAGGGCCACGCCCAGGCGACCGAAGTCATCGGCCGGGCGGCCGTCGTCGTGCACCGGCAGCAGCTGGGTGCCGGCCGTGCCACGACCGCCGTCGAGCTTGACCGAGTACAGGCCCAGCACGTCTACGCCGAAACCGACGGTGCCCTGGGTGAAGCCGGACTTGGCGTCGAGGATGAAGCTCTGGGTCCATTCCTCGGCTTTGCCCTGGGTGGCGTTGTCGTTGACGAAGTTGCGGTTGAAAAAGGCGTTACGCAGGTTCAGCGTGGCTTTGGCATCATCGACAAAGCCTTCGGCACCAGCGGTCATGGGCATGAACAGCGCCAGACCGGTGCAGCCGAGCAGTGACAGCGCGGGCGTGGATTTGAGAAGGGTACGGCGGCTGGGGCGGTTACTGGACGAAAAACGGGCACGAGTGCTCACTCTGACGCTCCTACTTTTTGTTGTTTTTATTTGTCATACGTCGTCGTACAACATGGAGCGGATTATTTGTGGAGCGTTCCTCGTTGTCAACTGGCCATTACCGCAAATTTTCATCGAGAATGATCCGGCCATGGGCTATTTCAACGCTTTCGCCTAACAAAACGCAGGCAAGCGGGCCGTTGCGGCAAGGAAAAACGGTGCCCCCAGGATAGCGACGAGCGGCGCAGGTCATGCGATGACCGGCGTAAGACATTAGTCGAATGGCCTCGAAAAAAGCAGTGGGTGGCGAGGGAGATTGCTCCCGCCGGGCTGCACAGCAGCCCCATCCCAGGCGACTCTCTACGGCGTATTCCGTTTACAGGGGAGGCTGCTGCGCAGCCAGCGGGAGCAAGCTCCCTCGCCACGCAAAAGCCCCGGGCACTTCTTGCACCTTCCCATCGTCGAACGGGAATTGACCCGTGGCAAACGAGCCGACATGTCCCTGCAAGGTCTCTGAATGGATCAATACACCCCACGCGCCTGGGAGCCCCACGAAAGGCCGACGCTGCCAGGCTCCCCGTCGACGCCACTGCATCCCACGCCCAAACGGCTCGCCTTTGCGCTGGTGGGCGTGCTGGTGGCGTTGACCGGGGGGTTGGGCAATTCGCTGGTGATCGCCAACTTGCCTTACTTGCAAGGGGCCCTCGGCGCCACCACCGCCGAGATGGCCTGGTTGCCCGCCGCCTACGTCATGACCAACGTCTCCATGAACCTGCTGCTGGTGAAGTTTCGCCAGCAGTTCGGCTTGCGCGCGTTCACCGAGGTGTTCCTGGCGCTGTACGCCCTAGTGACGTTCGGTCATCTGTTCGTCAACGACCTGAACTCGGCGATTGCCGTGCGGGCGGCCCATGGCATGGTCGGCGCTGCCCTCAGCTCCTTGGGCCTGTATTACATGGTCCAGGCTTTCCCGGCGAAGTGGCGGCTCAAGGCGCTAGTGCTGGGCCTGGGGACTTCGCAGCTGGCCTTGCCGATGGCCCGGTTGTTCTCCGAAGACCTGTTGCAAATTGCCGAGTGGCGGGGCCTCTACCTGTTCGAACTGGGGATGGCACTGCTCTCGTTGGGTTGCGTGCTGCTGCTCAAGTTGCCACCGGGCGACCGCTTCAAGACGTTTGAAAAACTCGATTTCCTGACCTTCACGGTGCTTGCCAGCGGCGTCGCCTTGTTGTGCGCGGTGCTGTCGTTGGGGCGCATCGATTGGTGGCTGGAGGCGCCATGGATCGGCGTGGCCTCGGCGCTGTCCATCGTGTTGATCCTGGCGGGCCTGGCGATCGAGCATAACCGCAGCAACCCGATGCTGATGACGCGCTGGCTGGGCAGTGGGGTGATGATCCGCCTGGCCCTGGCGGTGATCCTGATTCGCATGGTGACTTCGGAACAATCCACTGGAGCGGTGGGGTTTCTGCAAGCGCTGAACATGAGCAGCCAACAGATGCACAGCCTTTATGTGGTGATGCTGGTCGGCAGCATCGCCGGGCTGGTGACCAGTGCCTTGACGATCAACCCGGCGCACCTGTTCATGCCCCTGATCATTTCCCTCGCGTTGATGGCGACAGGCTCGGTCATGGACAGCTACTCGAACAACCTGAGCCGCCCGCAAAACATGTATTTCAGTCAGTTTCTGCTGGCGTTTGGCAGTACGTTTTTCCTGGGGCCGACGATGATTCTCGGCGTGCGCAATGTACTGACCAACCCGCGCAATCTGGTGAGTTTTTCCGTGTTGTTCGGGATTTGCCAGAACCTCGGTGGCCTGGTGGGGGCCGCGGTGCTCGGTACCTTCCAAGTGGTGCGCGAGAAATTTCATTCCAGCCACCTCGTGGAAAACATCAACCTGTTCGACCCTCGCGTGGCCGCGCGGGTGGACAGCGGTGGCTCGGCGGTGGGTTCGCTGATCGCCGATCCGGGCCTGCGGCACCTGCAAGGCATTCGCAGCCTTGCCGCGGCCGCCACCCGCGAAGCCAACGTGCTGGCCTACAACGATGTGTTCATGCTGATCACGGTGATCGCCGTGCTGACCATGATCTGGATCTCCCTCCGCGCCCTGTGGCTGATGACTACCACCCAGCACGTCGCCACAGCGCCTGCCCCCTCGACACAACCAAGCGGTGCCACTTCTTCATGACCGAGCCGACCTCCACGACCACCAACGCCATCGCCGATACGCCTGAGGACCAGGCGCCACCCGCCGTTCCAGCGACAAAACCGCGTTCCCTGCGGATAAGAGTTCTTTCATCCCTGGGGTTCGCGGCAGTGGCGATCGTCGGTGTGCTGGTGGTGCTTTATGCCTGGCAATTGCCGCCGTTCGGTAGCGCGGTGGAAACCACAGAAAATGCCTTGGTGCGCGGGCAAGTGACGATCATCGGGCCGCAGTTGAGCGGCTACGTGCATGAAGTGCCGGTGCAGGATTTTCAGTTCGTGAAGGCTGGCGATTTGTTGGTGCGGCTCGACGACCGCATCTATCGACAACGTCTCGACCAGGCACTGGCGGAACTGGCCGTGCAGCAAGCGGCCCTCGCCAACGTCGTGCAACAACGCAACAGCGCCGAAGCCACCATCAAGCTGCGTCAGGCCGCGCTGGCGGACAGCCAGGCCCAGGCACGAAAAAACGCCGCCGACCTGCGCCGCAACGAGGAACTGATCAAAGACGGTTCGGTGTCCCAGCGTGAGCTGGACCTGAGCCGCGCGGCCAGCGCACAAACCCAAGCCGCCGTGGCGCAAGCCCAGGCCAGCCTGGAAATCGCCCGCCAGGATTTGCAAACGGTGGTCGTCAACCGTGGCTCCCTCGAAGCCGCCGTCGCCAGTGCCGAGGCGACGGTGCAACTGGCGCGCATCGATCTGTCCAACACCCGAGTCGTGGCGCCCCGGGACGGTCAGTTGGGGCAGATCGGCGTACGCCTCGGGGCCTACGTCAACTCCGGTGCACAGCTGATGGCCCTGGTCCCGAACCAGAAATGGGTGATCGCCAACCTCAAGGAAACCCAGATGGATAAGGTGCGTGTTGGCCAGCCGGCAAGTTTCACCGTGGATGCCCTCGGCCATCGCCGATTCCATGGGCATGTCGAACGGATCTCCCCGGCCACCGGTTCTGAGTTCAGCCTGTTGCAGGCCGACAACGCCACGGGCAACTTCGTCAAGATCGCCCAGCGCGTGCCGGTTCGCATCACAGTCGATCCAGGCCAGCCGGAAAGCGAACGCCTGCGGCCGGGAATGTCGGTGGTGGTGAGTATCGATACGGCGGGTAATGCAGAAAAAACAGAATAATTGTGGGAGCGAGCCTGCTCGCCGATGGCGGTACCCCAGGCGATGAAGATACTGGATGTGCCGGCCCCTTCGCGAGCAGGCTCGCTCCCACAAGGGTATGTGGATTATGTGAGTTCTGTGGCTAACAAAAATCCAATGTGGATTATGTGAGTTCTGTGGCTACCAAAAATCCAATGTGGGAGCGAGCCTGCTCGCGATGGCGGCACCCCAGGCTATGAAGATGCTGGATGTGCCGGCCTCTTCGCGAGCAGGCTCGCTCCCACAAGAACCCGGTGCAATCCCGAATTCAGTGCCTGGCGCTCATCTCACGACGTAGACCTTGCGCACGTAGACGCTGCTTTTCCAGGCGCAAGGGGCATCCAAGGGAACGAACACTGTATCGCCGGTGCCGACGATCAGCTCGGTGCCGTCGGCCAGTTGCAAGGTGACGCTGCCTTCGAGCAGGTGCATCAGTTCATGCAGCTTGTGCGGCCGTGACTTGCGTGTGTAGGGGGTTGAATCCCAAATGCCGATGCGCAGGTTCGTCGCTTGCTCGACGAACAGGTTGTGCGAGCGGCATTGCGGCGCCGGGCTGAGCAGGATCTCTTCGTCGGGCGCCGCGGAGGGTGCAAGCAAGGTCGGCGCGGGCAGGGCGGTGAGTCCCGGTTGATTGGCCTCGACGGATTGGGTATCGGCACAAAAGGCCCACAGCGAAGCCGGTTGCGCATCAATTTCGAGGGCGGTGCCACGGGCTATCACAGCGCTTTCGCCCGGATTGAGCCGCAGCGTTTGCGCCTGGCTGCGCAGCGTGACCGCCCCGGCATGGACGACGATCGTTTCGCTGAACGGATACTCCTCGACGCTGATTCGTCCGCCGGCCCGGACCACGCCGGCGGCCATGCCATCAACCCCAGCGTAGGCAATGAGCCGGTCGAAGGGGTCGTTGGCACCCAATGAACCTGGCTTGAATGAGGTGGAGGCGGGGCTGCCATCGGCGCGCGCCAACAGCATTGCAGTGGGTTCAAGCATGAAACATTGCTCCGGAATTAACGGCATGGAATGAAGAGTCTGTCAGCCGATGGCCTGGGTCACCGGTGCGAATTGGCGCACGCCGCCACTGGCCTGGGGCGCAGTGCCTTGTGCCATCTGGGCGACGGTGTCGACGTGCTTGAGGCCAATCTCTTCGAGCCAGGGCCCCAAGCCGCAGTCGGCGGGAATATCGATGCGCACGAACGCCTCCGGCACGTGGGCCAGCAATGCCGCGACCAGGTGCCGGGCCTGCGTGGCGTCCTGGGCGATGACCGGGCCAATGCAGCGTCCGCGTCCGTAAGGGCGAAGCAGGGCGAAGGCGCGCAACTGGCCGTCCTGCTCGATGCCCACGCCCTGTTCAACGACATCGAACAGATCGTTCAGCACGGCCTCGCGATCCAGGCCGCTGCCAAGGTTGGCCAGCCTGATCAACTCGGCCCGATCGGCCGGTGCCAGCGCACGGCAGCGTTGGCCGTTGCCCAGGGCCGGCGGGACAGGTGACGATGTGTGCCCTTGATGTTGCTGGATCTGCCCGAACTCAACGAAGCCCTGGCTGGCGTAGAGAGGCGTGCCGGCCAACGTGGCATTGAGAACGGCGGTACGCGAACCGCAAGCCTCGATCGCCAATTCCATCAATTTGCGACCAATGCCCCGGCCCTGGTATTCATCGTCGACAATAACCAGGCCGATGGTGGCGTAGTTGCCCTGGGCGCAGGAGAACGCAGTGCCGATCAAGCGATCCCCATCCAGTGCGACGAAACCTTGGGCGAGCCGCTGCAACATGGCCCAATCCTCCAGGCGATGGGGCCATTTCAGCTGCACGGACAAGGCATGCGCCGAGGGAACATCAGCGTCGGTCATGGCGCGATAAACGTAAGCAGGGCGTTGCGAAATGGACATGGCGGGTCCCCTGGAAATTGACGTGGAGCCGGACGCAATTGTCCGTGCAGAATGGTTGTATCTCACCTGTCGCCTGGGCTGACAATAGCCGCCAGTGAATTCGGCAGCTTCGATAAGCCGCAGCGGCGCCGGCCGAATTTCTTGCCCCAACGGGGCGTCAGCCCAGCAGGAAATACCGAGCCGATTTGCGCGATAGCCATGTCAATAATTGCGCTCGCGATCCACCAGGCCCAGCATCGATTCGCCCCGCTGGTGCCGTCGAATGTTCTCCAGCAGTCCGTCAAAGGCTGTCTCCGGCTGGGTCATCGCCGCGATATGAGGCGTCAGCAGGATCTGCGGGTGGTTCCAGAAAGGATGCCCGGGATCGGCCGGTTCCTGCGTCAGCACGTCGAGCACTGCCGCGCTCAGTTGCCCGCTGGCGAGTGCGTCGAGCAAGTCCGCCTCGACGAGGTGCCCCCCCCGGCCCATGTTGATCAAGGCTGCCCCCTTGGGCAGATGCTCCAATAGCTGGCGGTTGAGGATGCCTTGGGTCTGTTCGGTGAGCGGCAGCACGCACAGGAGGATGTCGCACTGGCCGAGGAAAGCGGGCAATTGCTCGGCGCCGGCGTGACAGGTCACGCCATCGATGTGATGTTCGCTACGGGCCCACCCCGACAAGGCAAAGCCGAATGGCTTCAAGGTGGCGAGTATCTGTCGCGCCTGCAGACCAAGACCCATGACACCCACCCGACGTTGCCGGGCCGGCACCAGGCGATGCGCCTGCCAGCGACGTTCGGCCTGTTGCTGGCGGTAGCGCATCATGTCTCGATGAAGGCTGAGCACGGCGAAACTGGCGTATTCGCACATGCCCTGGCTGATGCCCGGATCCAGCAGCCGCACCACGGGCAGCGTGGGTGGCAAACGTGCGAGGTCGAGTTGGTCGACGCCGGCCGAGAGGGCGAACAGCACCTCAAGGTTGGGCAGCAGCGTCTCGAGGTCATCCGGTGCCTGCCAGGCGGCGAGGTAGCGGATATCCCGAGGATCGCCGATGTCTGGCCAGGCCCGCCATTGGATGTCGGGTGCCTGTTCGGCGAACAGGCGTCGCCACTGTTCGCCGCGTATCGGGTCAGCTTTATAGAGCAGGGCCATGGACAGTTCTCGCGTCAGATTCCAGAGTGTTCAGCATGCCTGAATGGCGAAGCAGGATCTGTCGAAAGGCATGCGCAGGGGGGCACGGGGCGGTGCTGTAGCGCGCCCATGGCGGCAGAATCGTTGGGGCGCGAGGCCGTTGGCGGATTCTGCTGTTTGCCGGGGTGTAAACAGTCGATCCGGATTTCTCAACGAGCAAGTTCGGCGTAGACCGTTGCGTCGAACGCTTAACCTGTGAACACACCGCAGCCGCTTCCTGGTTGCGCGGCTCACGATGGGAAATGCCAATGAACAGTAAAGTCGAAGAAACCCCGAGTCTGCTCCGTCAGCGTGATCAATTCGTGCCCCGTGGGCTGGTGACCGCGCACCCGTTGGTGATCGATCGGGCCCAGGGTTCGGAGTTATGGGACGTGGACGGTAAGCGCTACCTGGACTTCGTCGGTGGCATCGGTGTGCTCAACATCGGCCACAACCACCCGAAAGTCGTCGCGGCGGTGCAGGCTCAATTGCAGAAAGTCTCCCATGCCTGTTTCCAGGTCGTGGCCTATAAGCCGTATCTGGATCTGGCTCAGCGCCTGTGTGAAATGATCGGCGGCCAGCACGACTATAAGGCAGCGTTTTTTACCTCCGGCGCCGAAGCCGTGGAAAACGCCGTGAAAATCGCCCGGGCCCACACTAACCGCTCGGCAGTCATTGCCTTTCGTGGCGGCTTCCATGGGCGGACGTTGCTTGGCACCACCCTGACCGGCATGAGCCAGCCCTATAAACAGAACTTCGGGCCGTTCGCGCCGGAAGTCTTCCACACGCCTTATCCAAACGCGTATCGAGGCGTCACCGGCGAAATGGCGCTCCAAGCGCTGGACGAGCTGCTGGCAACCCAAGTGGCGCCCGAGCGAGTGGCGGCGATCATCATCGAGCCGGTGCAAGGTGACGGCGGTTTCCTCTCGGCGCCCACCGAGTTTCTCCAGGGCCTGCGCGCGCTGACGGACAAACACGGGATTGTACTGATCCTCGATGAAATCCAGACCGGCTTCGGACGTACCGGCAAATGGTTCGGTTTCCAGCATGCCGGCATCCAGCCAGACCTGGTCACCGTCGCCAAGAGCCTGGCCGGTGGCTTGCCGCTGTCGGGCGTGGTCGGCAAGGCCGCGATCATGGATGCGCCGCTGCCCGGCGGCCTGGGCGGCACCTATGGCGGCAACGCGTTGTCGTGCGCGGCGGCGCTGGCGGTGATCGACGCCTACGAGCAGGAACAGCTTTTGGCCCGCGGCGAGGCGTTGGGTGAACGGTTGCGCCAGGGCCTGTTGGCGTTGCAAACGCGCTATCCGCGCATTGGCGATGTGCGGGGCAAGGGTTTCATGCTGGCGATCGAGCTGATCAAGCAGGACGATGCGCGTACGCCGGATGCGGAGCTCAACCAGCGGCTGATCGACGAAGCCCGTGCCGGTGGGCTGCTGGTGATCAAGTGTGGGGTGTACCGCAACGTCCTGCGTTTCCTCGCGCCGCTGGTGACCACCGAAGCGCAGATCGACGAAGCGTTGCAGATTCTCGAAGGCGCCTTGGCACGGGTCTGTGCCGTTTAGGGAGCGTTGATCGATGGGACATCATCGGAGGCTTACAGATGAAGCTGACTGAATACCAGGCGTTGCTGATCGACTGCGATGAGGTCCTGGTGGATCGTGATTCAGGTGTCTGGGCGGCCTTGCAGCCGTTGTTGGAAAACCATGCCGGACCATTGGACAAAGCCGCGCTGCTCGCCGATTTCAACGAGGTGCTGCAATCCCTGTATCCGCGCTTCGGCGAGTTGGGCTTCAGTGGCCTGCTGTGTTTCGCCCACCGTCAACTGGCCGAGCGCTGGAAGCTCAAGGCCAGTTGGGAGGAGGGCATGAGCTTCGCCCGCTCGGCCGCGGGCTGGACGCTGTTCGAGGACGCACCGGGAGCGATGCTTTACTTGCGCAAGTTCTATCGGTTGTTGGTATTGGGCGACCGCGACGCCGAGGACCGTGGCGTGTTGTGCGGGCGCCTGGGCATCGAGCCGGAGGATTTCATTTCGCTGGCGAGCGCGCCGCTGCAGGATCGTGACTGGCTGGACGCCAATGGGCTGGACGCGGCGGCGATCCTTCACGTGACCCGCCCTGGCACAGGGTCGCGGGCGGTTGGGGCGGTGTGCCTGATCTGTCGCGACCTCGACACCTCCCCGGCACCCTGCGCGGCGGACTACTGCATCAACAGCATGGCGGACCTGGTGGCTCAGCATCAGCTGTCTTTACGGCGCTGATTTTGTTAGAAGATTGTCTTACAAACGGCAGGCGAGGGGTATGCGATGGAAGGTTTAGCGAAACTGGACCGGATCGACATCAGCATTTTGGTCGAGCTTCAAAAAGACGGTCGCATGACCAACGTCAGCCTGGCCGACGCTGTGGGGCTGTCAGCCAGCCCATGTCTGCAACGGGTCAAGCGCCTGGAGTCGGCGGGGTATATCTCCAGCTACAAGGCCCATCTCAATCTTGCCAAGATCACCGATTCGGTGACGGTGTTCACCGAAGTCACCCTGAGCGACCACAAGCGTGAGGACTTCGCCAAGTTCGAGTCCAATATTCGCCTCGTCGACGAAGTGCTCGAATGCCACTTGATCAGTGGCGGCTACGATTACCTGGTCCGTTTCATGACCCGCAGCATCCAGGATTACCAGGACGTGATGGAAAGCCTGCTGGACAAGAACATCGGCATCTCCAAGTACTTCAGCTACATCGTCATCAAGTCGCCGGTTCGCAAGGATGAGATTCCGTTGCGCAAACTGTTGCGGCATTGAAGGCGTTCGTCCAGAACCACTGGCCTTTGTCTGCGGTCACTGCCAGGTAACCCTCGCTGATGGAGGACCTGGACATGGACCTGGCCGAGCAATACCGCAACTATATCGCCTGCCTCAATGCCCGTCGGTGGCAAGACCTGGGCAGCTTCGTCGACGACAGCGTGCACTACAACGGAGCCCCGGTGGGCCTGGCGGGTTATCGGGCGATGCTGGAAAACGATGTGGGCACGATCGCGGACTTGCGTTTCAATATCGACCTGCTGGTGGTCGAACCGCCGAATGTCGCGAGTCGTTTGCTTTTTGATTGCTCGCCGCGCGGACGTTTCCTCGGATTGGACACCCACGGTCGGCGGATTCGATTTTCCGAGAACGTGTTTTATACCTTCGACCAGGGCAAGATCGTTCGGGTGTGGTCGGTGATCGATAAGGCGGCGGTGGAGGCGGCGCTGCAACGCCAAAGCCCTTTCGAAGAAGGGCCTTGAGCAAAATCATGTGGAACGAGCAGGCTCGCTCCACAGGGGTTACCGTCCAGGGCGACCCGAGCCTCATTCCTTGAGGAAAGTCAGCAGGTCCTGATTGAGACGGTCCTTGTGTGTCTCGGTCAGCCCGTGCGGCGCACCGGGATAGACGAGCAACCGGGCACCCTTGATCAGCGCTGCCGAGGCGCGGCCTGCAGCGTCGATGGGCACGATCTGGTCATCGTCGCCGTGGATCACCAGCGTCGGCACGTCGAATTTCTTCAAGTCGCCACGGAAGTCGGTCGCCGAGAATGCCGCGATCGAGTCATAGGTGTTCTTGCTGCCGCCCTGCATGCCTTGAACCCAGAACGATTGGATCAGGCCTTGGGATGGCTTGGCGCCTTTGCGGTTGTAGCCGTAGAACGGACCGGACGCGATGTCCAGGTACAGTTGCGAGCGGTTCTCCAGGGAGGCCTTGCGCAGGCCGTCGAAGACTTCGAGCGGCAAGCCGCCGGGGTTGGTATCCGTCTTGAGCATCAGCGGTGGAACCGAGGACACCAGCACGGCTTTTTTCACCCGGGCTGTGCCATGGCGACCGATGTACCGAGCCACTTCACCGCCCCCCGTCGAGAAGCCGACCAGGGTGACATTCTTCAGGTCCAGCGCTTCGATGACCGCCGCGAGGTCGTCGGCGTAGTGATCCATGTCGTTGCCTTCCCAAGGTTGGCTGGACCGCCCATGACCGCGGCGGTCATGGGCGATCACGCGGTAGCCCTTGGACGCGAGGAACATCATCTGTCCTTCCCAGCTGTCGGAATCCAGCGGCCAGCCGTGGCTGAAGGTGACGACCTGGCCATTGCGCGGGCCCCAATCCTTGTAATACAGCTGGACGCCATCTTTGGTGGTGATGTAGCTGGCGGACTGCACCACGCTGCCGATTGCCGAGGCGCTGGCGCCGGCCTGGACAGGTGTCGCCGCTTCGGCGCCGAGGGTGGCCAGGGCCAGGGTTGCGACAGCCAGGGTGCGGTTGATTGTGTTCATCGTTTCTCTCTCCATAAGGGACGGTTTGATCTGCCGAGATCGTCGTCGATCCCGTTGGTGGGCAGATTAGAGAGGGCGCAGCGGAACGAGAACGGCGCTGGCGTCGATAGCAACTATGGGGATTTCAGATACCCGTGTTCTGCTTCCTGGGTGTGCAGGGTTTTGTGGCAAGGGAGCTCCCTTGCCGCAAAACAGCAGGATCAGCATTTGTAGACGATGCCCAGCCTGCCCATGATTTCCAACGCATTGGCCAGGCCCAGACCGTTCATCGGCAGGCATGCAAACGCTTGGTACTCGTCGAAATGCGTGCCGATGGCCAACAGCTTCAGATCGTGGATTTCCAGTCGTGCATTGAAATACTGGAGCAGCGCCCGCTCCCAATCGTCGGCGTGATTGACTGCATCGACGACTGTGCCGTCGGGCGTGGGGATTTCAATGCCCCGTTCGCGCAGGGGGGCGAGGGCGTTGATGGCGTAGACGCCAGACAACGACCATTCCTTCCACTCGAACTCAGCCATCCGATGCGTGCTGACAAGGGCCGATTGCAGCTGAGTCCACGCCCAGTCCCATCGGCCGGTAGCCGCCGGCATGTTTTCGATCAGCGCTTGCGCGTGTGTCTCGTCGAACAGGCAGTCGAACAGGTCCGCCAGCGTATCGGCCGGATCCGGTGGTGGCGTTTGCCCCTGAGTGTCCAGGTCACGACTCAGACGCTGCCACAGGCTGCCCAATTCCAGCCAATCGTCCTCGTCCATGGCATCGTCGATCATCTGGGCCTTGTGGCCTCGGTGGTAGTTATCCAGCCGCGTCTTGCGCACACGTACCGCGCCCTCGGCCAGGTCGACCTTATAGCTGCTGTGGTCCAGGTAGTTGGTCTGGAGAACGATGCGATCCACGAATATGTCGTGGACGAGGCTTTCCTCTGCGTCGAAATAGGCCGCGCCTTCGAGTGTGCCGTGGGCGGTGATGACGCGTTGAAGCGACAGGGGGTCAATGGGGTTCAAAGAATCAGCTCTCAGGGGAAACGGTCGAGTCCGGTCCGGCTTCAGCCGCCATTTTCAGTCGGTCGGCTTTGCTGATGTATCGGTCTTTGCTTTTCGGTGCCAGCTTGGCACTGGCTTTTTTGGCGTTGGCCTTGAGCAACTGGTTTATTTTCTTGCGACGATTCATGTTGTTCCACTTGGGCGCGTAAGAGGCTGGGGGTCGATCATACCGCCAGTCGAATAAGTTATCGCCGAAAGTGTAGCGCTGATTTTGAGCCCTGCATCAACGCACCCGGCTGCGACTCTGCACCGAAAGATCCAGCGCCTTTTGCATGTCCAGCCGTGCCGAACGCCCTACGTCCTTGTCGTTGAGCTGGTAATTGCGCTCCGACGGCAGGATGGGTGCGGTGAGGTCTTCGCCGTCCATTTGTTCGAAGTCGTGATTGTCGCCAATGGTCATGGCGCTGCGGCGCAGGAGCATGCGCAGCTGTTCGGGGTGAAGTTGCGGGTTGATCGACAGCATCGCTGCCAGCAGGCCGGTGACCATGGGTGTGGCGTACGATGTGCCGCAATGCACCGCGCCATCCTCGCCGGCATTGGGCGTCGAGGCGTGGGTGCACGCGGCGGCGGTGATGTCGACGCGCATGTCGATATTCGAGGAGTTGCGCTTGACCTCGTAGCCTGGGTCATCGACGGCGACGCCGGCCCGTTCGCTGCGCTGGTGTCCGCCGACCACCAATAACTGTTCGGTAATGAACGAGGAGGGCAGGCGGTATTCATCGGTGCCGGAGAATGACGACCCATTGCCAGCGGAGTTCACCACCACCACGTCGGGATGTTCCTTGCGCAGCCACAGGAAAAACTCTTCCAGCAGTTCTTCGTAGCCGCTCATGGCAATACCCGAACGCAGCAGCGAATCGACGTCATCGCCCTTGACGTCTTTCGCTCCCACGCGGTGGATGCCCCAGCTCCAGTTCAGCACACGCACGCCATCCTCGACGAGGTTCACCGAGGCGGCGATGTTGGCTGTGATCCCCGCGTCCGAATTTCGCTCGACGATCACTTCGAAGCCGCCGCTCGCCTTGTCCAGGCCCCGCAGCAAACCGGTGTTGCCACCATCGTTCCAGCGCGCGGCGAGAATGCCGGCGACGGTCGTGCCATGGTTGTCGGGTTTGTTCGCATCACGGGCGTACACGCAGGTGCGCGGCATGGAGCAGGGGCCAAGATAGTCGGCAAAATCCGCCGTGTCGAAATCCACGTCACGCTCGATCAAGCCGATGCGCACCGGCTGCGGTTGGATCGGCGCCTGCTGCCCGGGGATACGCCGCTGGTAGTAATGCACCGCGTCGAGAAAGCGATTCGCGGCCCATTCATCGGAGCCCTGGGCCGGTTTCTTGGGCTCTTCGGGCTGGGTGGGCGCTTGCTCGGTTTCTTCGGCCCCGGACTCTTCGATCACTACGGCATCGACGCTGGTTTCGCCGCCCAGGCGCAGCACCAACGCGTCGCGCTGCATCAGGTCCCTGGCCGGCAGGCGCAATTGATACACGTTGAGCGGCGCGATGCTGCCGACCACCCTGGCCCCGTACTTGTTGGCGAGACGTTCCGCCTCCTGGCGGCCATCGTGGCTTTCCTCGATCAACACGCTGACCAGATCCACATAGGTGGTCAGGCCGTCCATGTTCTTGGTCACCTCATCCGGCCCGGCCGCGACGACATGACTGCTGCGCAGGGTCAACCAGACGGCATTGCTGGCGCGCGGACCGTCTTCCAGCCAGAGCGGCCCGCTTTGGTAGTCGGCCTTGTCCAAATGCAGACGCAGGCGTTGGCCGTCACGCTGGACCCTGTCAGCGGGAATCGCTTTTTCACCGAGTTTCAGTTGCGGCGTTGCTTCACCCAGCCCTCGCGCGGTCAAGCACCACTCCTGGCGCTCGATTTCGAGCAAGTCGCCGCAGCGCTTCAGGCTTTCCAGGCGCAACGGCTCTTGCGCCATTGCAGACGTGCCGGCAGACAACGCGATCAAGGTGACGAGGACAGCGGATCGTAAGGGCATGGGTGAGGTTTCTTTGCCGGGGTTTGCTGTTCCGACCGCTGTGTCGATGGCTTCGTTCAGGCAATGGCGCCAGCCGTCATCAAAATTGAACAACCGAACCCGCGCCGAAATCCGATCCATAGGCAACTGAAAAACGGGGAACCCTATGTCTCGTCCACCCATGATCGGAATCATCGCCTGTTCAGGCAAGGTCGGCCCACACACCGTCCAGCTCAGCAACGACAAATACGCACAAGCCGTCGCGACCGCCGCCGAGGCACTGCCGGTGATCCTTCCGGTGGTTGCGTCACTGATCGATCCGGCTGACGTCATCGCTGGCCTGGACGGGCTGCTTTTCACCGGCTCGCCTTCCAATATCGAACCCCATCACTACGGCGGCCCACCCAGCCCGCCTGGCACCGAGCACGACCCGGCCCGGGATAACCTGGCGCTGCCGCTCTGGCGCGCCGCTGTCGAGGCCGGTCTTCCGGTGCTTGGCATCTGCCGCGGCTTCCAGGAAATGAATGTCGCTTTTGGCGGCACGCTCCATCAACAACTCAACGGCCCCGGCGCCGAGCACGAGCCGCCGAGCAACGAGCCGGTCCAGGACCAATACGCCCGCAACCATGCACTGACCGTGCGACCGGGCGGGGTGTTGGCGCGGTTGGGGCTCAAGGAACAGATCGAAGTCAACTCCGTCCACGGCCAGGGCATCGCACGGGTGGGGCAGGGTTTGCGCATCGAAGCCGTGGCGGAGGATGGCCTGGTGGAGGGGCTTTCGGTGGAGGGCAGCCGGGCGTTTGCGTTGGGGGTGCAATGGCACCCGGAATGGGAAGTGACGGAGCATCCGGATTATCGGGCGATCTTTCGCGCGTTCGGAGAGGCGTGCAGGCAGCGGGCGAGCTAATCCGGTTCGTGACACAGACGCAGATCTTGTTGCCTTGCCGGCCCACACCGTCTGAGGAAAACGGAACGGGCAATTCGAGAAGCGTCTGACAGCGCCGCATGAGTCCCTTGCGATAGCGTCCGTCCTGAATTTTCAGGATGAGAATCGCGATTCGTGACGCGCCCAAACAATCTGCCAAAAGTCAAAAATCCACGTTCCGGCGAAGGGCACAACATTTCCTACCGGGACATGACGTCCAGCGAGCTGGCCGAGTACGAGGCACTCCAGCGCAGTCATGACGCCATGCTTGCGCGACAGGCCGCCTACGAAAAGGAAAGATGGGGCAAGGTCGAAAAAAAATCCCTGCCCATCACCGGGTCCGTTTTCGCTAAATGCTGCGAGCTCCCCAACGGCATCATCGACTACAACAACCCCCATGGTTTCATTCCGCCGGAGCTGGTCAAGCAGTACGGCGACTTGAAGTGGCTTGGCGGCCGCGAGGCCGACGATTCCGGGACTGTCCCCCTCAAGCAGATCGGCTCAACTGCAATTCCCGCTACATTGGGCAGACTCGCCCTGGGCGGCTGCGCCGCGACAACTGCGGGAGCCGCTGCAGGCACGGTTGGCGCGGCGCTGTTAACGGGGATCGTCGCCTTGCTTTGGCCTTCCAGCCTGGGCGACAGCGCGCTCTACAGCGAAGACCAGCTACGCCAGCTAAAAAAGGCCCGCAGCCGCATGCGCTTGAGCATCGAGCAACAGGCCGACGGCAGTATCAAGGGTTACGGTTTCTACACCGGTCAGAACCGCGGCTGGGAAATGGTCGACGTCGTCCACCTGACGCCGCGCGCCGACCAATACATCGCCGACCTGGGCGATGGCATCGAACTGATCTGGACCCCAGCCACCGACCCCTCCGAAACCCTCGGCATCCCCGCCCTGGAAGCCGCCCCCCAAACCCCGCATATCTGGATCTACCCGTCGACGCCGATGGCGGACAGCATCATCGTCAATCCGATCTATCCGCCGGAGTACAAGGATTTCATTCTGGTGTTCCCGGTGGACTCGGGGGTTCGGCCGGTTTATGTGGTTTTGAGCATCCGCCGAAAGGGTCTGGCCGAGGCGGGCCACGACTATCATCCTGCTCCGAAGACACATGAAATTACGGGCTTCTCTGGTCTGAAGAAAGGCAAGAAGAAAACTCCGGTGCAAGGAGGCGGAGGCTTAAGAGATCGCTGGCTCGACGCCAAAGGCCGGACCATTTACGAGTGGGATGCCTCGCACGGTGAACTGGAAGCTTACCGAGCAAGCGACGGAAGTCATTTAGGTGCATTCGATCCAATTACTGGCGAGCAGACAGATGGCCCTAAGAAAAATCGCAGCATAAGAAAGTATTTGTGAGGATCAAAAGATGGGACTCAAATTGCGACTTGAGTGGTATAGCAAGCAAACGGAATCCTTCGAAGGAGAAGAATATACAGAGGATCTGGGTGATGATGGCTCGGTCGTGGAGGCTTTAGGCATCCCGTTCGATAACAACATAAATAACGGGGGGTTTGATCTCCTGTTGGACTGGGTAGGAATTATCCAGCCGTACTTTCAGCATTCAATCGATTGGGCGAACTACGACTATCAAATAGCTTTTGATTATCTAGATAGCTGGTAATCGAGAGGAGAAAACGGGACAGATCTATTTTGACTTCAACCGCCCCTCGATCGCCACTCGCACGCAGCCCCAGGCGATGACGCCGATGATCAGCAACTCTGCCAGGCCGATAATCAAGTGGAATGAAAAGGCCACGGGCTGTTCGGTCCAGTAGAAAATCGTCGGGCGAGTGCTGCCGATGCGTATCCGTCCGGTAAACAGCGACGGCGTCCATGCGATCAGACGGGTCAGCTCCAGCACAATCAGGAAAGCGCCAATCAAGGCGAGCAGGGCGCGTGCGGGGATGCCTAGTTGTTCGGTCGACTCAGCCGAAGGTGTGAGTGCCTTCGCTTTGTGTTGCCTGGCGATCTTCGCCGGCGTCGGAGTAGGCCTGTAGGGCACTTTCGAAACGGCCGTCGAACCGACAGCAACCTCCGTGGGCATCGGTACTTGCAGGTAGTCGCTCAGCTCACGCAGCCACCGCTCGGTGCGTTCACTGCCCGGCACCACCGCAACGTTGTCACTTGTCAGGCGGTGGGTGGCGCCATCGCGCATCACCAGCCACAGTTGGGTGTTGGCTGGTTTGGCCTGTTGATGGCGGCGGAGCTCGAGGTGCTTGACGGCGTCGAACCTAAACACCGAATGCACCCGTTCGCGGCGTGCAAAGAAGTTCCGGGTACGGCGCTTGCCTTCACCGTCGATACGCGACAACAGCAAGGTTTCGCGGGTGCCGGTGTAAAGCATCAGCGCCAAGCCTAGGGCAGGAATCAGCAGCAGCCCGAGCACGAGCAGGAGTGAGGCCAATGGATCCATGCCTGTCGGCGACAAGTCGGCATCTGTGATTGCGAGCACGGCCGCCACTGGAAAAATGAAAGTCATCGCGCTTGTCAGCAGCACGAATCCGCCCTGCACCCAATTGATCGAGTGGATATGCAGGTCATCCCGCGCGGTACGCTCGAATCGATATCCAATCAACATGCAGACCTCCTGGCGCACCACTTTCAAGACCGCTTCAAGTTGCGAACAGCCGGTTGGCCATGGCTGTTTTCTAGCCGCGCAGAATACCTCTTTCGGCGGGTTCTCGGCATGCTTGATGGTCTGTGCGCGTAGGCATAACCACCGCCGACCTGCCAGTTTTCGGTCGATCCGGAACACCGCCAGGCAGGCATTCGGAATGAATTGGGGCCTAAGTCAAACGCCAAAACGCCCGATACGGTGTATCGGGCGTTGGGGTGGAGATGTCCATCTGTCCTAAAAACTGCCTCCCTCGATGTGGTAGACCTTCGGTTCATCCGAAAAATATTCCTCCAATCCCATCATGAATATCCGATGGTCTTCACTCTCTTCGAAACCCGGCGTGTGATCTTCAAGTGACTGCCATCTCACGATCAGGTTGAATTGTTCAGGGGTTTCAATCCCGGGCGCCAGCAAGTGACCGCCGTATCCCTTTGCACGGGTGAGCAGAGGAGCGACCTCGGCAAACGCACGTCGGAACATTTCAATGCGGTCCTTGTGAACGGGGAGCAGGGCGATCTCGTAAATCATGGCGTACCTCGAAATGACATGAACGGTTAAAAAGTACGGGCTTATGAGATGAGCGATGGCTCAACGGCGATCGCGATTTTTCCTAGAACGCCGTTGTTGGGACTTTCCAGCCGTGCATGGGCGAGCGGGATGTCGGCAAGGGAATAGACCGCGCCAACGTGTGGCCGCAACTGACCTCGTGCTATCAATGCACTCAACTCATCGAGTTTGCCTCGGTTCTGCCTTGTGAAAACGAAGTGATAACTCGCGTTCTTGCCCCAGGCCTGAACCAGGTTTTGCGGTTGTGCAATGTCCACGATGCTGACTACGCGACCAAGCTGTGCAAGTGTGTCCGGGCTGCGTGAAAGTGCATTGCCGCCGATGGTGTCAAACACGACGTCAACCCCACGGCCTTCTGTTTCTCGCATGATGGCCTCGACGTAGTCCTCCTTCTCGTAATCAATGACGACATCGGCCCCCATACTGCGCGCGAACTCGAAGTTCGCCTCGCGCACGGTCGTGTATACCCGTGCTCCGATGGCTTTCGCCAACTGGATCGCCACGTGACCGACTCCTCCCGCGCCGCCGTGTATCAGAATGCTTTCTCCCACTCTGAGCGACGCACGCACGACCAGTGCTTCCCACGCCGTCCCGCCAACCAATGTCAGGCTCGCCGCCTCAAGGTGGCTTAGCAACGGAGGCTTTTTGCCGATGATGCTCTCAGCAGCTACGTGGTACTCGGCGTAACTTCCTGGGCCATCGAATATTTGCGGGGTGTACCAGACTTCGTCTCCGGGAGCGAAGGCTGTCACGCCCGGCCCAACTGCTTCGACAACGCCCGAAATGTCGTGTCCGGTGATGGCCGGCAGTGGCACCAGATCCGGATAGTCGCCGCGTCGGACCTGGTAATCCAAGGGATTGATGGAGGTGGCATGCACCCGGACCAGGACTTGCCCTGCATGCGGCACGGGTTTGGGCACATCGCGAAGTTCAAACGATTCCGCCCCGCCAAATGATTTCAATACCATCGCTTTCATAATGACACCTCATATCTATAAAAAGGGATATCGAGATATTTCGATATTTTACGGCAAAAAATTAGAGCTCTTTCCCTATGATTTCAGCAAGGGTGCTGATGGCCGCTTCATTACGCTTGTAGTAAGTCCACTGACCGATGCGCCTGACTTCCACCAGGCCCACTCGTTGCAGCGTCGCAAGATAACCAGACACCGTGGACTGGGACAATCCGATGCCTTCCTGGATACTGCTGACGCAAACGCCCACCGTGAGAACGTCACCTTCATCCTGCGCAGGGAAGTTCTTTGTCGGGTCCTTCAGGCCTTTCAAGATTTGAAGGCGTGTAGGGTTCGATAGGGCTTTAAATACTTCGATCAATTCCATGAAGTGGATAATATCGAGATTTACCGATATGTCAATACGATTTTCAATGAATCCTTTGGGCGGTAGAGAACTCCGCGCTTTGGGTCACCCCCAACACAATCCCTGCGCCTTGAACGTTTCAAGCGCCGCCACCGCGCCGGCATCGAGAAAGGGGCAGGTTTATTGATTAAATAAACCTGCCCCTTTTCGTTTAGAACTCCAGCGAAGCACCGTCCTCCGGAATGTCTACACGCCCCTCAATCCCTTGCTTCTTAACATAGGCGCGCAGTTCTTCACGAGTGAGGGACATATGGTTGATCGCGTCCATGTGCACCGCGACAATGTGTGCGTTTTTCGCGGCTTTTGAGGCGCGAAGCACATCATCTTCACCCATGATGATCGAACCTTCGAATCCCGCCATTTTTGCTTTGCCGGCGTTGAGCACGATTACTTCCGGACGGTACTGGTTGATGGCCTGGTCTACCTCGTTACGCCAAATCGTGTCACCGGCAAGGTAGAGAGTCTTATAGCCTGGCGCCTGGAAAACCACGCCCATGGCTTCGCCCAGAGGTTTTGCGAGCGCTGGCACGGCATACATTTCGTCAGTGCCATGCTGGCCGCCGGTCTTGGTGATTTTGACGCCGCCGAATTCCGCTTCGTCAGTTAGTACGCGTACGTCCTTGAAACCTTGGGAACGAATCAGTTGCGCATCTGCTTCATGTTGAGCGAACAACGGAATGTCTTTAGGCAGCGCTTTTTGTGCGGCATCGTCCCAGTGGTCCAGGTGTGTATGGGTGACGATGACGGCGTCGACCCCGGCGATAACCTTCTCCGGCGATTGGGTGAGATCAACCAAGGGGTTGCGAAGGTTGCTTCGATAGGTGTTTTCAAAACCCGGATAGGCGCCTTTTTTTGCCAGCATCGGATCGATCAGGAAGGTGGTGTCACCGAAGGTGATTTTTACCGTCGCGTTGCGGACCTGCTGCAAATCCAGTTTATGAGGGGCGCCAGGCGCCTTGGGAGTAGTTGAACCGGCGTACGAAGGGGTAGCGGCCACGGCGCAAGCAATGCTGAGGGCAAGCTGTAACGTTCTGAGTTTCATAAAAATCATTCCTGTTGTTTACCACGAGGGGTCCATTCTTGCCGAATGTCTCGGGGGTCAACAGTGGCCCGAACGACACATTTCGATATAATCGGGCCAACTGATCAACGTTGTTCACCTTGAGCCCTACGGGGCGAACCGAGGCTGCCCCCATGCTCTCCGTACGCGTTGCTGTTTTAGCTTTCGAAGGCGTCAGCCTTTTCCACCTTTCGGTGCCGGGAATGGTATTGGGAACCGCCCAGCCTGCGCCCGATGGGCCTCGGTATGAAATCAATTACTGCGCAGAAGTGCCCGGAATGGTCGGTACCGACCAAGACATTGGGTTGTCGGTAAGCCTCGGCCTGGGGCTGATGGAAACCTGCGACGTCATCATCATCCCGGCGTGGGGCGATCAATCCCTGATTGCATCGCCCCAGCTCGTGGAAGCGCTGCAGCTGGCCAACACGCAAGGCAAGCTCATTGTGGGATTGTGTTTGGGGGCATTCGTCCTCGGCGATGCCGGGCTGCTCGATGGAAAGGAAGCCACTACCCACTGGGCTGCCCGTGACCAGTTTGCGCAACGTTTTCCCAAGGTTCGATTCAAACCCGAGGTGCTTTACGTCCGTGCCGATAACATCGTGACGTCCGCGGGCACCGTAGCGGCAATCGATTGTTGCTTGCACCTGGTGCGCGAGCGCCTCGGTGCGGACGTGGCGAATCGCACCGCGAAAATGCTGGTGACGCCACCTCACAGGCCGGGAGGCCAGGCGCAGTATGTTGAACACCCAGTGCCAGCATTCGCTGGCGAGACTCATTTATCCGACGTCCTGACATGGGCCCGAATGAATCTGTCCAGTGACCTGTCTCTCGACGCTCTGGCAGACACGGCGAAGATGAGCAGGCGAACGTTTACCCGTCGGTTCAAGGAGGCGACGGGCACAACCGTGTCCAAATGGTTAACTGCTGAACGAGTGGCCAGAGCGCAGGCATTGCTGGAAACGACTGAGTTGCCCATCGAATGCATCGCAGGGGAGGTGGGGTTTGGGACGTCATTGTCGTTGAGGCAGCACTTTGGCGCGCATCTGGGGACGTCGCCTTCTGATTATCGGAAGATGTTTTGTCTTGGGGTGGGGCGCAAGCGTTGATGGAGATGTATCTTTCGATGGTCTTGCTCACCCCCAACGCGTTCCCAACACAATCCCCTGCGCCTTGAACCCCTCAAGGGCCGCGACCCCCACCGGCATCAACTCACGCACCGTCACTCCTGCCGCCTCGGCCAACGCAACCAGATGCTCCCGCCCGCTGCGCCTATGCTCCGTCAGCGAAACCAGCAGCGCATAAGCCATTGGCGCAAGGCGTGAAAACGTCACGTGCCCACCACGGCGCTGAAGCAGGACCAACGTCGGGGCTGTTGGTTTGTCGATGGGCCGATGATCCGGCCCGATGTCGCACACCGGCCATTCATAGGCGTGTGCCCACGCGAGTTCCGACATCACGGGCGTGCCTTCAACCAGATTGCCGTGGGGATTGTGTGCGGGCTCCACCGCATCATTCAGCAACAGGGCGCTTTCGCTCCATTCGTGTTGCGCCAGCTCGGGCAGCCAGGCGGGGTGGTTCTGCGAGCTGGCACGTTGTTCCAGATAGCTGACAAACTCCCCGCCCAGCTGCGTGAACAGTGGCGTCTGGCAACGGTAGTTCGCGTAAAAATCGTGGACCAGCCATCGCCAGTCAGCGTCTGGCAGGGTTTGGTGGATGACCGGGAAGCTGGCGGCCAGCAGCGATTCGATGCTGCCGATGAACAGTTGCCGGTAGACGGCCAGGCGTCGGGTTTCAATTCCCGGCGGTGGTGGGTTTTGAGGATTGCGGACGTAATTGGCCATGCAGTTGAGTTGGTCGAGCAGTTGTTCAGGCATGGCGGGCCTCCGGTGTTGCCGGGCAAGCGAGTTTTTGAAGGTGTTTGATCTGCCCGACTTCAGCGAGCAGTTCCGACAAGGGTGGGAAGTTGTAGTCGCGTTCCAGCAGGGTTGGTACCGAGCCGAATCGTTGATACGCCTGGTGTAGCAGCGTCCAGACGTCTTGCTTGACGGCCGCGCCGTGGGTGTCGATTTTCAAATCCTCGGCTTCGTCAAAATGGCCTGCGACGTGCAGGTAGGTGACGCGTTGGGCCGGGATGGCGGCGAGGAACTTCTCGGCGTCGTAACGGTGATTGATCGCGTTGACGTAGAGGTTGTTGACGTCCAGCAGCAGGTCGCAGTCGGCTTCCTGTAGCACGGCGGTGATGAAGTCGATCTCGCTCATGGCCTGGAAGGGCGCGGCGTAGTAGGAGATGTTTTCCACCGCGATGCGCTGGCCCAATACGTCCTGAGCCTGACGAATGCGGGCGGCGACGTGATGGACGGCTTCTTCGGTAAAGGGGATCGGCAAGAGGTCGTAGAGGTGACCGCTGTCGGAGCAGTAACTCAGGTGTTCGCTGTAGAGCGCCACGGCGTAGCGATCGAGGAAGCGGCGAGTACCACGCAGCAGTTCAATGTCGAGGGGCTGCGGACCGCCGAGGGACAGGGACAGGCCGTGGCAGGTGATGGGGTGCCGTGCGGCGAGTTGGTCGAGTTGTTCGGCGTAGACGCCGCCGACACCGATCCAGTTGTCCGGGGCGCACTCAAGGAAATCCACGGCGCTGGGGGCCATTTCCAGTAGGTCGCTTAGCAGGGCACGGCGAAGGCCGAGTCCGGCGCCGGAGGGTGAAGTGAACGTGCTCATCGCGCTTCTCCAGGGGATGGCCAAACCCTCCCGGCCTGGGCGGCCGGGAGGGAGGAGCGAAGGGGGATTTACTCCTTGGCCTGGCTCATATGGATGAACAGTTCGGTCGGTACTTTCTTGCCATTGGCTGTGTATTGGCCGGTGCGGTACTTGTAGGTTTCCGCCTCGGAGAGGTAGCCGTCGTGGTTACTGTCAATCTTTTCGAACTCGGCTTGCTGGGTCGGCGCGACGGTGAGGAATTCCTTCAGCGACACACGAGCATCGTCGTCAGTGTCGGTACGAGCGAAGGACGCGTCGCCACATTTGCCTTCACCGCACTTGCCTTCTGCCGCGGTGACTTTTTTGCCCGATTCGGCGGCACCGCATTTGCCTTCACCACACTTGCCTTCAGCCTGTGTGGCCTTTTTGGCCGATTCGGCAGCGCCACATTTGCCTTCACCGCATTTGCCTTCGGAGGTCTTTTCAGCCGAAGCCAATTGATAACCCTGGGCCAGGGCGTCAACGGCGAAAGCGGACTGGGCCAGGCCCAAACCGCCGGACAAAGCCAGGGCGGCGAGGGCGAGGCGAGCGGAGTTCGAATTTTTTGTACGCGTCATGAGATTTCTCCAGATAAGAGCTGTGTGGCCCCTGGCAAGCGTTGCGCGGGGCGTGTGCCGTGGCGGTGTCACGTTGCTTGCCCGGTGCTCGGCACGTCGGGTCGAAGCAAGGCGGGACTGGCCTGTTCGGACGGGGCCATTTGGCGCTTGTCGTGTATCTGGGATGTGTCATGCGGCGGTGTGTTTGTATTGCTGTGTGTCGTGGATACAGAGCGCTGCGAACCTTTTTCCGCTGATCCGTATTTTTCGCTTACAGGTGCGTCTGTAACGGTCTCAGTTCTCGTCCCACAATTCGATCGTGCCGCAATGGCTCTATTGGGAGAAAGCTCATGGCGAAGATGGCGATTTTTTTGGGTGGTTTCCTGGCGCTGACGCTGCTGATTGGTGTGCTGGCGACGATCTCGCCTGTTTAAGACAGCTTTTTGTGGCGAGGGAGCAAGCTCCCTCGCCACACAGCTTTCACTTGAGAAAAGATGCGCGGATCAGCGGTGCAAGATCACCTGCGCAATGTCCAGCAACGGCATCACCCGTTGGGCGGCGTTGAGTTTGATCGCTTCCTTGGGCATGCCAAAAACCACGCAACTGGCCTCGTCCTGGGCAACGGTGGCGCTGCCGGCATCGAGCATTTCCTTGAGGCCGCGGGCGCCGTCGTCGCCCATGCCGGTCATGATGATGCCCGTGGCGTTACGGCCGGCGAACTTGGCCACCGAGCGAAACAGCACATCCACCGAAGGGCGATGGCGATTGACCAACGGGCCGTCCACCACTTGCACGTGATAGAACGCGCCGCTGCGGGTCACCATCATGTGCTTGCCGCCGGGGGCGATGAGCGCCAGGCCCGGGTGGATGCGGTCGTTGTTCTTCGCTTCGCGCACTTCGATCTGGCACAGGCTGTTGAGCCGGGCGGCGAATGAGGCGGTGAATTTTTCCGGCATGTGCTGGACGATGACGATGCCCGGGCACACGCGCGGCAGGGCCGTCAGCACCGCCTCCAGGGCCTGGGTGCCGCCGGTGGAGGTGCCCATGGCGACGATGCGTTCGGTGGTCTGGGCCATGGCGTGGCCGTTGGCGGCGGGCAGCATCGCGTCAGCGCTGAGTTTGGCCGCCGGGGTCAGCGGGGCGGCCGGGGCCGGGCGTTTACCCAGGTTGCGGACGTTGACCTGGGCGGCGGCGCGGATGGCCGAGACCAGTTCCGACGCCGAGTCCAGCAAGAAGTTCTTCAGGCCGCTAGTGGGCTTGGTGATGATTTCCACCGCGCCGGCGGCCATGGCTTGCAGCGTGGTTTCCGCGCCCTTGGGCGTCAGGGAAGAACAGATCACCACGGGCGTGGGCCGTTCGCTCATGATCTTTTTCAAAAAGGTAATGCCGTCCATGCGCGGCATTTCCACGTCCAGCACGATCACGTCGGGCCATTCCTTCGCCAGTTTATCCATGGCGAAGATCGGATCGGACGCCGCGCCGATAACGTTGATGTCCGGCGTGTCACTCAGGATCGCCAGTAATACCTGACGGACCACGGCGGAATCGTCCACCAGCAATACATTGATTTTTCTGCCTGGCATGGTTAATTCAAGGTCCTTATCGGTTGGTGCCTGACCCAGACATCGCCATTGCACAGGTCGAAAACAATACTTCGGTAGCCAGTGCTACCCATGTCCTGGGCAATCAGGTCCAGGCGATAGAGGGCGGCCATTTCCAGCGCGGCGTTGACGTTCAACCGCGCCACGTCGCCGAACGCCACGTGGCGTTGCAGCTCGGGAAACATTTCGCCGCCGCCGAACAGCTTGAGCTGGTATTCCTCGGGTTCGGTGCGATGGGCCCGCGCCTGGCGGACGAACAACTCAAAGGCTTCATCGGCGTACATCCCATTTAGCGCCGTGGAGCAGCGTACCCGGTTGGGCAACATGAAGTGGCACATGCCGCCGATCTTGCGCCGTGGATGCCAGAGGGTGATGGCAACGCATGAGCCAAGGATCGTGCGCAGCCGGGTCGGGCAGGTCGCAAAGCGAAACTCCCCAGGCCCCAGATAGACTTCGGCGACTGGCTTTATCGCGGCGTTCATGGCTTGCGATAAATCGAAGGGGCGACCAGCTTTAACGCATCGCAAACGCCGTTGAGGCTCTCCGAATGGCTGACGATGAAATACCCACCGGGCTTGAGCCGGGGGATCAGTCGGGCAACCACTTTGCTTTTGGTGGGCTGGTCGAAATAGATCATCACGTTGCGCAGGAAAATCACATCGAACTCCCCCAACTCCGGAAGCGTGTCGTTGAGATTGACCTGGATGAAGTTGACCCGGTTGCGCAACGCCCGATCGATGAGGAAGGTGCCTTGCTGATTGCCGGTGCCCTTGAGGCAATATTTCACGAGTAACGAATGGGGCAGGTTGCGGGCGCGCTCCATCGGATAGTGCCCGGAACGGGCCTTCGCCAACACTTGCATGCTGATGTCCGAGCCGATGACTTCCCAGGGCGTGGTGCCCAGGCTTTCGGCCAGGGTCATGGCGAGGCTGTAGGGCTCCTCGCCGGACGAGCTGGCCGCGCTCCACAGGCGAAAGGTCTTGCCGGGTGTCGCATGGGGCAGCACGTGATCGCGTAGAAAATCGAAGTGCTTGGGCTCACGAAAAAAGTAGGTTTCGTTGGTCGTGAGCAGGTCCAGCGCCACTTGTAATTCGTCGCTGCGCTGGCCGCTCATGATCAGCTTGAAATACTCGCCGTAGCTGTTCAGCTCATAGTGCTTGAGGCGCTTGAACAGGCGCCCGGCCACCAGGGCTTTCTTGGCCGGCGACAGGTTGATGCCGGCGGCCTGGTACAACCAGGATTGAAACTGGCCGAACTCCCGGTCAGTGAGCGCCATTGAATTCACTGTGCGTTCCTTGCAAGTGTCCGTGCTCATGAGTCTGGCGCTTCCAGTGCGGCGGGGCTGGCCTGGGCGAGTTCGGACATTTCGTCGATGGACAGCACCCGATCCACCTCCAGGACGATGACGAACTTGCCCTCGACCTTCGCCATGCCGCTGATGAAGTCGGCGCGAATTTTCGCGCCGAAACTCGGTGGCGGTTCGATCTGCGAGGCCGGGATTTCCAGCACCGCCGATACAGTGTCCACCAGCAGCCCGATGTCCTGGGCCAGGCCGTCAGCGCTGGCGGCCTCGATGATCACTACGCAACTACGGCGGCTGATGGTGGAGTTCGGCCGGCCAAAACGGGCCGACAGATCCACCACCGGCACGACCGCGCCGCGCAGATTGATCACTCCGCGAACGAAGGCCGGCATCATCGGTACGACGGTCAGGTTGCCGTACTCGATGATTTCCTTGATGCACAAGATGCCGATGGCGAACATCTCTGTGCCGAGCATGAACGTCAGGTACTGCGCTTCTTCCTCGACCGCGCTGGCGGTCTGACGTGTGGTCGCGATGGCGCCCATTGCCTTTTCTCCTTTAAGCAAGCCTATGGAACCGAGCCATCAGAACCGGGTGAATTCCGATTCGTCCGGCGCGCTGGCCATGTTGTAGGCAAACGCCTTGGGCATCACCGGTGCCGGTGCCCGGGCCGGTTTACGGCTGGACGGGCCGGGCGTGTTATCGACCCGGGCGACCTGGAGGGCGGCCTTGGGCGGCGTGTCCAAGGTGAAGAAGCTCATGGCCTGTTGCAGTTGTTCGGCCTGGCTGCTCATCTCTTCGGCGGTGGCGGCCAGCTCTTCGCTGCTGGAGGCGTTCTGCTGGGTCACCTGGTTGAGTTGGGTCATGGCGGTGTTGATCTGCGCCACACCGGCGGCCTGTTCTTCGGACGCGGCGCTGATTTCCTGCACCAGATCCGAGGTCTTGTTGATGGACGGGACCATCTCGTTCAGCAGGTTGCCGGCCTTCTCGGCCATCTCGACGCTGCTGGACGACAGCTCGCCGATCTCCTGTGCCGCGACCTGGCTACGTTCGGCCAGTTTGCGAACTTCGGCAGCGACCACTGCGAAGCCTTTGCCATGTTCCCCAGCGCGGGCCGCTTCGATGGCGGCGTTGAGCGCCAGCAGGTTGGTCTGGTAGGCGATGTCGTCGATGATGCTGATTCGCTGGGCGATTTTCTTCATCGCCACCACGGTCTGCTGCACCGATTCGCCGCCGTCGGTGGCCTCCTTGGCAGCCTTGCTGGCCATGCCATCGGTCACCTTGGCGTTTTCGGTGTTCTGGTTGATGCTGGCGCTCATCTGCTCGATGGATGCGCTGGTTTCCTCGACGCTGGCCGCCTGTTCGCTGGTCGCCTGGCTCATCGATTGGGCGGTGGCGCTGACTTCTTCGGAAGCGCTGGCGAGGTTGTCCGCCGCGTTGCGCACTTCACCGATGATGTGCGACAGCTTGCCGACCATGTTCTGCATGGCGTTGAGCACCATGCCGGTTTCGTCCTTGGAACCGCCATCGATTTTCGCGTTCAGGTTGCCCTCGGCCAGTTGCTCGGCCACCACCGCCGCCTGTTTCAACGGACGGGAAATGATGCGTGAGACGAACAGCGCCAATCCCAGGCCCACCAGCAGGGCCGCGACCAGCACGGCGATGATCGACAGGCGTGCGTTTTCATACAAGCGGGTGCCGTGCGCACTGGCGACGTCAGCGCCGGCCGCGTTGAGCTCGACAAGTTTTTGCAAGTCGTTGGTCACCAGGTCGAAGCGATTCTTGGATTCGCCCTTGAGCATCGCCTGGGCTTGCTCGGTCAGGTTCTGCCGGGACAATGCGAGCAGGTCTTTGCTGATTGCAAGGTAAGAAGCCCAGTCATCGCGGGTGGTTTCGAATGCCTGACGATCCTCAGCGCTGGAGAGCAGTTTCTCGTAAGTGCCCAGGCGCGTTTCGAAGGCCTTTTTGGCCTCCTCGGCTTCTTGCTCGAGGGTGACGCGCTCCTGTTCGGAGTCGGCGGCGATATGGCGATTCTCCTTGAGGCGAAAGCTCGCCGCAAAAAAGCGCATGCCTGAAGCGGCGCGCATGGACGGCATCCAGTTCTCACGGATATCAAGGGCGGTGCCGTTCACCTGGCCCAGTTGGATGATCGAGAACACGCCCATGACGGCGGTCAGCGCCAACACCACGAGAAATGAAGCGATCAGTTTGGTGGCGATTCTAAGGTCGTAGAACCATTTCATTGGGGAATACCTCTCCATGGAGTGTTGAAGCGTCAGCGAGCGTTGGCTTGTTGTAATGGGGTCGAGTTGTAGCGGTTTTCTATTTGTGCGATCTGGGTGAGCAGGGCCGGTACGTCGAGGATCAACGCCACGGCACCGCTGCCCAGAATGGTCGAGCCGCTGATGCCGCGCAGTGCGCCGAACAGCTTGCCCAGGGGCTTGATCACGGTCTGGAATTCACCCAACAGGTCATCCACCACCAGCCCGGCCTTGAGTTCGGCGTAGCGCACCACCACCACGTTCTGCCGGCGCGAGGCCGGACCTTCGTGATGAAAGTGATCGCGCAAGTACACCAATGGCAGCACCTCGCCCCGCAGGTCGAGGTAGCCTTGTTCGCGGCTGGCGATGCCATCGTCTTCGCTCAGCTCGATGCATTCCTGGACCATGTCCAGCGGAATGACATAGGTGGACTGGCCGATGCCGACCAGGAATCCGTTGATGATCGCCAGGGTCAGCGGCAGTCGGATGCGCACCACGGTGCCCTTGCCCGGCTGGCTGTCCAGGTCGACCGTGCCGCGCAGCAGCGTGATGTTGCGCTTGACCACGTCCATGCCCACGCCGCGCCCGGACAGGTTGGTGACGGCCTGGGCGGTGGAAAAGCCCGGTTCGAAAATAAGGTTGTAGATTTCCTGGTCGGTCAGGTTCGCGCCCGCTGCGATCAGCCCACGTTCGTGGGCTTTTTCCAGGATGCGGTCGCGGTTCAGGCCGGCGCCGTCGTCGGCGATTTCCAGCACGATGCTGCCCGAGTCGTGGTAAGCGTTGAGGCGCAAATGCCCCTTGGCCGGTTTGCCTGCCGCCAGCCGCGCCTCAGCGGTTTCGATGCCATGGTCCATGGCGTTGCGCAACAGGTGCATCAGCGGGTCGCCGATCTTTTCCACCACGGTCTTGTCCAGCTCGGTTTCCGCGCCGCTGATGATCAGGTCGATGTCTTTGTCGAGCTCCTGGCTGACATCGCGCACCACCCGACGAAAGCGGTTGAAGGTCTCGCCGATGGGGATCATGCGCAGGCGCAAGGCGCCGTCTAGAATCTCCTCCACCAGCCCGGATACCGACGAGGTGGCTTCCTGCAATGGGTCGTTCTGGCAGTTACGGGCCAACAGGCTGGCGCCGGCGCTGGCGATCACCAATTCACCGACCAGGTTGATAAGTTCGTCGAGTTTGTCGGCATTGACCCGGACGTACGCGCCGTCCTTGGTTTTACTGTCACTGACCACGGCCTGCTTGTCAGGCGCGACCTGGGCAGGCATGCGCGGGCTCTTGCGTTGGTCCGGCATCAGCTCGCCCGTGGTGACCATGGCGGTGCTTTCGTCGCTCTGTGCCTGGGATGTCGCGACCTCGCCGATGCTTGCCTGGGCCTCGACGTCTTGGGCGACGATTTCGATCGCACAGTCTTCTCGGACGAAATCGAACACTTCATTGATCGCGGTATAACCGGCGGCGGAGCGGAACGCGATGTCGAAGCCCAGGTAGCAGGATTCGGCATCCCAGGTATCGATGGCCGGCATCGCCTCGGTGAGCGTGGTGATGTCGACGATTTCACCCAGGGTCTGCAAGTAGCGCAGGAACGACAAGGGGTCCATGCCGTTGCGGAACACGTCCTGGCCGAAGCGCAGGGAGATGTGCCAGAGGCACGCTTCGGCTGAGCCGGTTGGCTCGGCTTGGGTTTCCCGATCCGGTTCGGTCGCGGTCGGGGGCGCCTGGTACTCCTGCAGGAGCTGGCACAGTTCCATTTCCCGCGCCAGGGCAGGGGCCTGCAACGTCGAGCCCTGGTTGGCGACCACGTCGATCAATTCGAGCATGTGGTCGCCGGACTTGAGCAGCACCGCGATCAAGCCAGGGTCCACCGCGACGCTGCCCTCGCGCAGGCGATCGAGCACGTCCTCGACGATGTGGGTAAAGCTGACGATCGGCTCCAGGCCGAACAGTCCAGCCGACCCTTTGATCGTATGGGCCGCTCGGAAAATCGCGCCGATGGCGTCATCGTCGCCGGGGTCGTTTTCCAACTGCAGCAACGATTCTTCCATCGCCTGCAGTTGTTCACGGGCCTCGACGATGAAGGTTTGTTGTGCCTGATCGAGATTGATGCTCACGCTCATATCCTTTGTCGTGTCCGACGTGTTGCAAAGGGACTATGCAACCAGGTTGCACAGCGCCAGTGTTTCGGTGACGGCTTTGCTTGGGTCGGCCACCGTCAGTTGGGTCCCGGCCTTGGGCGCCTCGCGCTGAACCATCAGCAGCAATTGCAGGCCGGCGCCATCCATCTCGGTGATCTGCGACAGGTCCAGCACCATGGCGGGCGTGGCCCCCAACCGTGGCAGCAATTGCGCGGCCAGGTCGGCGGCGGTGTAGATCGTCAGCTCGCCGTCGATCTGCACCTGCGCGGTGTCATTTTCTACTTCGTACAGCAGCGGCATTGAAGCCTCCAGCCATCAGGGAAGAATCAGCTTGGACACCGCCGCCAGCATCTGCGCTGGCTGGAACGGCTTGACCACCCAGGCCTTGGCGCCTGCGGCCTGGCCCTCTTGCTTCTTCGATTCCTGGGATTCGGTGGTGAGCATGATGATCGGCGTGAATTTGTAGCTGGCCAGTTTCTTGACCTCCTTGACGAAGGTGATGCCGTCCATGTTCGGCATGTTCACGTCGCTGATGATCAGGTGCACTTTCTGGCCGTTGAGCTTGCCCAGTGCATCCTTGCCATCGCTGGCCTCGATCACGTCGTAGCCGGCACTTTTCAACGCGATGCCGACGACCTGCCGAACGCTCGCGGAGTCGTCGACAACCAATACATTTTTCGCCATGAGGGGCTCCTAAAAGAAGGTTATTTCCTGTGAAGTCTGTTGCGCGGCCGAGTCGCCGTGATGGTTGCGGCGTTGCTCGTCGGTGGCGTAGGTGGTTTCCATGCGCGCCAGCCATTGGCGGGCGTCGATGGAGATGGCCTGTTCGGGCGACTGGCTGGCTTGCTGCATGTGCACATGCAGGTCCTCGATGTTGTCGCGCACGTGGCTGAGGATCTGGCTGACCCGATCCTGGAATTGCAGGCTGACCAGCACTTGGGTGAGTTCGTCTCGAATACCGAAACTCTCCCGTTGCAACATGTCGGCCGAATCGGCGAGGCGGCCGGTGACGCTCTGGAAGCGTTCGAGCACGCGTTGGATGCTGCCTTCGGACACGGCCACGGACTGGCTGTCCTGGTCGGCGCCGCTGGAAGCCGCCTGCACCAATTGGGTGATGGCGGTGTTGATGACATCGACCTTGGCCGACATCTGTTGGCCGGTCTCGCTGGACTTGCTCGACAGGGCCCGCACGGCATCTGCCACTACCGCAAAACCGCGTCCGGCTTCGCCTGCGCGGGCGGCTTCGATGGCGGCGTTGAGGGCCAGCAGGTTGGTCTGGGCGGCAATCGCAGCGACATCCGCGGCCATGGTCCGCAACTCGCCAGTGTAGGCCGTCAGGTTGCGCACTTGGGCCAAGGTTTCATCACGGCTGGCCTGGGTGCTCTTCAGCGAATCGATCACCTTCACCAGTTCGCCTTCGCTCTGCGCCAGCACCTGGACGGCACCGCCACCACCACTGCCCGCCAACTCGCCAGCGGCCAGTTGCGAGGCTTGTACGGTTTCTTCGAGACGCGAGGAAATGCCGGTGAAGCGGCTGGTCAACGAGACGATCGCGGTTTCTGTCTGCTGCCGTGAGCTTTCGACTTGCTTGGCCCAGATCGGCATCGCGCCGAGGATCACTTCGTTGAGTTGCGCGCTGCTTTTGTGAGCGCCATGGTCGGCTGCTTGCAGTTCATGATGGGCGATGGCCGCTGCGGCCACCTTGTCCAATTGCAGGCGCTGCGAGCGCGCGCCCCAGATACCGGCACCCACGCCAAGGACCAGAAGCACAGCACTGAAACCGATGTTTTGAGCGCTCGTGCCATTGAGTACCAGCAGCCCTGCGCCGGCGATGATGGCAACGATCAAGGCGTGCCAGGAGGTGTGCGTCTGGGATGTGGCAAGGGAATGGTCGTGGGAATACGACATCATGGTTCGGTCCTTGAACAGTATTGCTGACAGGATATTTGCGAATAACTGGTTATCTGCAAAGTCGACCCGGTCTTGAGGACCAGTCGTCCGGTTTTGGAAAAAAAGTGGCACATTGCTATCGCAGAATAGACGAGATCCTGGAAATGTCGAGGTGGCCTGACCTGTGGAAGAAATCACGGTGAACCTCAACAGTGTTCGTCAGATCATTCTCTGAAACACAATGAAAGGATTGAGCTAAATTACCCGCACCAGTTTTCGAACCTGCCATCGAGCCCTCATGCCCACCCAGCCTCTCTGGAAAACCTACCTGCTGTTCTTGGCCCCCATGGTCTTGTCCAATTTCCTGCAATCGATGTCCGGTACGCTCAATAGCATCTACATCGGCCAAATGCTCGGCACCCAGGCCCTGGCGGCGGTATCGGGGATGTTTCCCATCGTGTTTTTCTTCATCGCGTTGGTGATTGGCCTGGGCGCGGGGGCAGGGGTCTTGATCGGGCAGGCCTACGGCGCCGGCGAGACGGGAACCGTGAAGGCGATTGCCGGCTCGACGCTGCTGCTGGGGGCAATCATCGGACTGACGGCGGCGATCCTCGGCAGTGTTTTTGCCCGCGAGGGGCTGCAAGGCCTCGGAACGCCCGCCGACGTGCTGGAGGATGCGGTGTCGTATGCGCGGGTGATGATGTGGATCCTCCCGATGCTGCTGGTGTTTGTGCTTTTCACCCAGCTATTGCGTGGTGTCAGCGATACCGTTTCGCCGTTGCTGGCGTTGCTGGTGTCCACCAGCGTCGGGATGGCGCTGACGCCGGCGTTGATCCGTGGCTGGCTGGGGTTGCCGCAGATGGGCATCCAGAGCGCGGCGCTGGCGGGGCTGGTGGGCACCGCGTCGGCGATGGCGATGCTGGCGTGGCGCCTGAATCGACGGGCCCATGCCTTGGCGCCGGATCGGGCGCTGTTCGCGGCGATGCGCCTGGACAGGGACATCCTCGGCAAAGTGCTGCGCATCGGCCTACCCACCGGATTGCAGATGGTGGTGATCTCGCTGTCGGAGTTGGTCATCCTGGCCCTGGTCAATCGCCACGGGTCCCAAGCCACGGCCGCCTATGGCGCGGTGACGCAGATTGTCAATTACGTGCAGTTCCCGGCGCTGTCGATTGCCATCACCGCGTCGATCCTCGGCGCCCAGGCCATCGGCGCCGGACGCCTGGAACGCCTGGGGCCGATCCTGCGCACCGGGATGCTGATCAACGTCTGGTTGACCGGTGGGCTGGTGCTGCTGGGGTACCTGTTGTCCCACTGGTTGCTGGGCCTGTTCATCACCGACCCGGCGGCGCGGGTCCAGGCCGAGCACCTGTTGCACATCATGCTATGGAGCCTTTTGGTGTTCGGCTTCCAGGCCATCATCGGTGGCATCATGCGCGCCAGCGGCACGGTGCTGATGCCGGTGGCGATCTCGATTTTCTGCATCATCGGCGTGCAAGTTCCGGTCGCCTACCTGCTGGACGCACACTTCGGCCTGCAAGGGGTGTGGATGGCGTTTCCGGTGGCTTACCTGAGCATGCTGTTGCTGCAGACGCTGTATTACAAACGGGTCTGGCAGCACCAGCGGATCGAGCGGTTGGTGTAACCGGCCCGACATGGAACCCTTGGGGGGCAAGCTCGCTCCCACAGGGTTAGTCACCTTTTCCGATTTACGAGGATCCCGATGTCCGCAGAACTCCCCACCGTCGCCTACCGCGCCTTCCTCTTCGACATGGACGGCACGCTGCTCAATTCCGTCGCCGCCACCGAGCGGATCTGGACCCGCTGGGCCATGCGCCATGGCCTGGACGTGGCTAAATTCCTGCCGACTATCCATGGCGTGCGCGCCGTCGACACCGTTGCCCGCCAGAACCTGCCAGGAGTGGATGCCCAGGCCGAGGCCGCGCAGCTCACCATCGAAGAAATCGAGGACGTGGAAGGGGTGGTCGAGGTGCCCGGTGCGCTGGCCTTTCTCAAGAGCCTGCCGCCGACGCAATGGGCGATTGTCACCTCGGCGCCGATGGCCTTGGCTTTGCGTCGCATGGAAGCGGCCGGGATTCCGCGCCCCGACGTGATGGTGACCGCCGAGGACGTGAGCGCCGGCAAGCCGAATCCAGCGTGCTACCTATTGGCCGCACAACGCTTGCAAGTTGCTCCGCAGGAATGCCTGGTGTTCGAGGACGCAGAAGCCGGAATCAAGGCTGGCGAGGCGGCGGACATGGACGTAATGGTAGTGACGGCCACGCATACGCACCCGGTGGTGACGGTGCATTCGCAGATCGCGGATTACCGTGGGCTGAGCATTGTGGTGGACGATGGATTGATACGCGTCTCAAACCAACGCTAGCCCCTGTGGGAGCGAGCTCGCTCCCACATTTTTAACCTCAGCGATTTCGGGATCAGGTCACTACCCGATAGCACGGCACATACGCCGCGCCGCCCGGCAGTTTCATCCGGTGTTGCGCGACAAAGGCCTGGAGCAGGCGATCCAGCGGTTCCATGATCGCGGGATCACCATGGATCTCGTACGGGCCGTGTTCTTCGATCAGGCGGATGCCCTTGTCCTTCACGTTCCCGGCCACGATCCCCGAAAATGCCCGGCGCAGGTTGGCGGCCAGTTCGTGGGAGGGCAGGTCGCGGCTCAAGCCCAGGCTGGCCATGTTGGCGTGGGTAGGGTCGAACGGGCGTTGGAAACCTTCGTCGATTTTCAGCAGCCAGTTGAAATGAAAGGCGTCGTTGCGCTCGCGGCGGAACTGCTTCACTTCTTTGAGCCCCTGGGTCATCTGCCGCGCCACTTCGGCCGGGTCGTCGATGATGATCTGGTAGTGCTTCTGCGCGGCTTCGCCCAAGGTCGCGCCGACGAACGCGTGCAACTGCTCGAAATACGGCGTGGCGCTTTTAGGCCCGGTGAGGATCACCGGGAACGGCAGGTCCTGGTTGGCCGGGTGCATGAGAATGCCCAGCAGGTAGAGAAATTCTTCCGCCGTACCGGCGCCGCCCGGGAAGATGATGATGCCGTGGCCGACGCGCACGAAGGCTTCCAGACGCTTTTCAATATCCGGCAGGATCACCAGTTCATTGACGATCGGGTTCGGTGCCTCCGCGGCAATGATGCCCGGCTCCGTCAGGCCCAGGTAGCGGCCACCCTGGATGCGCTGCTTGGCGTGGGCGATGGTGGCGCCTTTCATCGGGCCTTTCATCACGCCGGGACCGCAGCCGGTGCAGATGTCCAGGCTGCGCAGGCCCAGTTCGTGGCCGACTTTCTTGGTGTACTTGTATTCTTCGGTGTTGATCGAGTGGCCGCCCCAGCACACGACGATTTTCGGTTCCACGCCAGGGCGCAAGGTCCGGGCGTTGCGCAGCAGGTGGAACACGTAGTCGCTGATACCCTGTGACGAGCTCAGGTCGATGCGCTGGCTGTCCAGCTCGTTCTCGGTGTAGACGATGTCGCGCAGGGCGCTGAAGAGCATTTCCCGGGTGCTGGCGATCATCTCGCCGTCGACGAACGCATCGGCCGGCGCGTTCAGCAGCTCCAGGCGTACACCACGGTCCTGTTGGTGGATGCGAATCTCGAAGTCCTTGTAGGCTTCCAGGATGGTCTTGGCGTTATCGACATGGGCGCCGGTGTTGAGAATCGCCAGGGCGCACTGGCGGAAAAGATCGTAGATGCTGCCGGAACCGGCTTCGCTCAGTTGCTGCACTTCGCGCTGGGACAAAGTCTCCAGGCTGCCCTTGGGGCTTACCGAAGCGTTGATTACATGTCTTTGAGTCATTCAGCTTTCCTTGAAAACGATGCCGCTCGCACGACGGCGGCATCTTGAAAAAAACGTCCACGCAGGAAGATCGCACGATCCTTGCGGTATCGCCATGGACTTTGATCCGGATCCATCGGGTCGGTTGCAACACAAAATGAGCCCCAGCATAGCTAAATCGACCGGGCAGGCGATAATGCGCGAGTCTTTTCACGCCATACAAGGAAATTGCGACGCGATGTTCGAGATCAAACCGTGGGACGCCGCCGACTACCGGCAACAGACCCGTCGCAGCACCCTCATCGTGGCCGTGGTGTTTCTGGCGCTGGCAATGCTGTTGTCCAGCCTGGCGGTGATGCTGTTCGGTACACCCGGGGGCGATAATTTTCGCTTCAATGTCGGCGGCGTTTTCGCTGCCGTGCTGGTGATGGTCGGGCTGATGCGCGGCTATTTCTGGTCGCAGCCGTGGATGGCCGCTGCGGTGTATGGCTGGCAGCTCAAGCGCAGCCTGATGAGCGTCACCAACGTGATGCACCAGGTAAAGGCCGGTGTGCAGGCCCGGGATCCGGCAGCGATGAAGCTACTGCGTTTCTATCACCTGGGCCTGGCCCAGATGCACCGGCTGGATGCCAATTCCAGCGACCACGCCTCGTTGGTCCGTGAGGCCGACGAGCATCTGGAAAACATGCAGGCGCTGGGCCTGGATTCAGAGCAATCACGCCTGGACCCGGCCTGGATAGACTCGGTCAAACAGGCCTACGGCGAGCGCCGCTAACGGCCGCTCATCGGTTGCCTCGGGAAAAAAATAAACCCCGGTCTTCCAATGCCTTTCTCATGAGCAGTCATGGAAAGGAGAGTCGAGATGACTGGAAAGATGGTTCATGGAACCTGGGCCCTGTTGTGTGTGGCTACAGTGGGATTGGCGGGCTGCGCGGGCGGTAACAGCCACTCACCGGTAGACGCGCCAGGCGCCGCGAAAAGCCCAACCACCGCGACGCTGGAAGCGGGGGCCGGGATCATGCAGAACAAACCCCCTTTGCAAGCGTTGGATACCTACCTGGACGGCTTTCATTTTTATAACGGCCGGATGTCCGGGCAAATGGAAGCGCACCATTACTGCACGGCACTGAACGAAGAAGTGTTCCAGTGCGCCATCTTCGATGCCAACAGCGCCAAGGCCAAATTGATGGGCGTGGAATACATCATCAGTAAGCGCCTGTTCGAAAGCTTGCCCGCCGCCGAAAAGCAGCTGTGGCACAGCCATGTGCATGAGGTGAAGTCTGGACAACTGGTCGCGCCGGGCATTCCGGAGGTGGCGGAAACCCGCTTGATGAAGAACCTGGTCAGCACTTACGGCAAGACCTGGCACACCTGGCACACCGAGCAGGGCAACGCTCTGCCTTACGGCGTTCCGCAGTTGATGATGGGGTTCACCGCCGATGGGCAGATCGATCCGCAATTGGTGCGCGAACGCGACCGCCGGATGGGCATCGACAGCGAAGCGAAGAAACACGCCCGCGAATCGATCAGCGCACCGGACATCGATCCTGGCGCAGATGCATGGCGCAAAGGGCAGGTGTGGCAGATAAAGGATCCGACGGGGCATACCCATTAAAGTCATTTGAACAAATGCTTTGTGGCGAGGAGGCTAGCTCCCGCTGGGTTGCGAAGCGGCCCAGGGCAATCCACCTGGATATATATGTTTTGTTAATACGAGTTGGGCTGCTGTGCAGCCCATCGGGAGCAAACTCCCTCGCCACGGGGGCAGGGAGTTGAAAACAAAGGTTATATACACTACGGCTGTTTGAAATGCCCGGGAACATCATGTTCCGTTTCGTTTGGCTTGGTTCTTTTCTGAACTTGAACATCGCTGATCTTGACGCTCTTTAATTCAGTAAAGGACACTCGCAAGAGTGCCTCGGCTTCTTCGGTGGTAAGCGTCTCGGTGTCGCCCGCCAATACCCGGCTATCGGGTTGGCCGTCAGCGATGAAACTGACGATGAATCGATCCTGGCTCATTCGTTACCTCGACAAGTCAAGCGCCAGGACGCAGCAGAGCTGCGCCCCAACGGTTCTCGGGTTACGACTTCCTGCCGCCGCCGTGGCTGCGTTCGCCACCTTTGCGGCCTGCTTCAGAGGCTTTTTCCCGATCATTTGCAAAATTGCCGCCGGAAGCGTGTCCGCCTTTCTTGCCGGCTTCGGATGCTTTCTCACGGTCGTTTGCGAAGTTACCTGGATTTTTGTTTCCGCTATTAGCCATTTCGAGAATCCTCATTTTGGTTAAGCGAGTAAAACGTGCCTCGCAGTATTGTGAAAGAAAACGGCGGATGGAAGTTTAGAAAAAACGTTTCGCTGGCGACGAACGGTAGTGAGTTGAAAAGTGTTGCTGAAAAAACTTATACAGCCGTTTCGCTTGAGCTTATACAACATCGAAAAGATTAATTAACAAAGCGGCGGCAAATGATATTTATTCATCGAATAACTCAGTCCTCACCGCCGCTCACTTTCCAATGCTTGGCTTCGGGTGGAAACACCACTTGTTCAACCCTGTGGGCAATGCCAAAGGCCAGTGAGTTTTCCGCCGGGATCACACGCTCCTCGGCGCACAGGCACTTGAAGATATCCAGTTGCGTGGCGGCACCGGCGGTTTCCTTGACGTAGATTTCCACATACCGCGCCACGTCGTTGTCCAGGCTGGACAGGTATTCGCGCAAGCGCGAGTGATCCACCGACTTCTGGCCGAAATACCAATTCATCGGGTGGATCAGGAAGCGCGAGTGGGGTGTGGTGGTGCGGTCGCTGGCGGCCAGGTACATGACGATGCCCATCGACTCGATGTTGCCGGCGTTCACGGCGCGCACCGGCACGGGAAGAGACTTGATGAAGGTGTAAAGGGTGAAACCGAAGTTCGTGCTACCGCCGACCGTAGAGAGGTTGAGCATCAGCGAGTCGGCGCCTTTTTCAATGGCTTCCAGGCAATTGTCCCGAAAGCGCTCGGTGGTTCCTTGATCGATCTGGCAATGGAAATGGACGATGTGTTCGGACATCTGAAACTCCTCTCGACTTACGCGTTGACGAGTCTGCGGATCAGCGGCTCTGTACAGTTGGGAGTCCGCCGGCTGTCGGATGTTCCACTTCCGTCACTCGCTTATCGAGGCCCGCAGCGCTCGATTGCTTCGGTCAACAGGCTTCGACGGCTTGGGCCATGCGCTGCAGGAACATCGTCAGCGCAGCTTCTTGGGCACTCAGGCCTTTGCGAACCCGGGGCTTGGGCAGTTCGTGCAGGACGCCGCGCATGAAACCCTCCACAACGGCGGGGTGGATATAGCATTTACGACAGACGGCGGGCGTGTTGCCCAACTGTCGGGCGACCTGCCTGACCATCTCGGCCACGTGCCGCTTGGCCTCGGTTTCGGTTTCCCACTGCAGTGTGCGCAGGCCGTCCAGCGCCGCCGCGCTGCCTGCCCAGGTGCGGTAGTCCTTGGCGGTGAAATCGGCGCCGGTGAGGGTCTTGAGGTAGGCGTTGATATCCGAAGAAGTGATGGCGTGGCGCTCGCCGTTTTCATCCAGGTACTGGAACAGGTTCTGCCCGGGCATTTCCTGGCAGCGCTTGACGATCCGCGCCAGGCGCCGGTCCTTCACGGTGATCTGGTGTTCGATGCCGCTCTTGCCCCGGAACTGGAAAGCGATGGCGCTGCCATTGACCGCGACATGCTTGTTGCGCAGGGTGGTCAGGCCGTAGGAGCGGTTGTCCCGGGCGTATTGCGTATTGCCGACGCGAATAAGGGTGACGTCGAGCAAGGTGATGACCGTCGCCATGACTTTGTCGCGGCTGAAGCCGGGGGTGGCGAGGATCTCTTCCAGGCGTTTGCGCAGCCGGGGCAGTGTGCGGCCGAACTCCAGCATGCGTGAATACTTGTCGGCATCGCGCACTTCGCGCCAGCGCGTGTGATAACGGTACTGCTTGCGCCCACGGGCATCGCGCCCGGTGGCTTGGAGGTGGCCGCGCGGGTCGCAGCAGATCCAGACGTCGGTGTAGGCCGGCGGAACGGCCAGGGAATTGATGCGTTGGATTTCGGCCGCGTCAGTGATGCGCTGGCCCGAAGGGTCGAAATAGCAGAATTTGCCTCGCAGTTTCCTGCGGGTGATGCCCGGCGCAGTGTCATCGACATAGTGCAAGTCGGCCGGGAGTGCATCGGGCAGCGGGGTGTCGGGCATGGTTGATCCTTGGCGATGAATTCAAATGGCCTGTGAACTCATTGACCTCTGCCCGTTGCGGTCGTGCCGAGATTCTCATGTCACTTGGGACGCTTGTGTGCTGGCCCTACAGGCGCGAAGGCTACGCCAACACCGCCACCGCCTTGATCTGTGCCCACACGATCTGTCCGGGATGCAGCTTCAACTGATCGCGCGAATACCGAGTGATCCGCGCCAGCAGCGGTGTGCCGGCGGCCTCCACGCGGATCAGCACATGGGCGGCATTGTCGCCGGCCAGTTCGCTGACGACCGCCACTGGCAGGCGATTGAGGATGCTGGTCTGCCCGTCGTTCGCCAGGCTCAGGCTGACGTCCCGGGCCTGGACCTTGAAGCGCAGCGGCTGCCCGACCGCCAGCGCCGTGTGGGCAACCCGCACGTTCAACTGGCTGTCGGGCAGGGTCAGGGTGAGCAACTGATAGTCCGGGTCGTAGCCGGCGACTTTTCCGTTGATTACCACGCCTGCGTCATCCCCCAACGCCAATGGCAGGTCGAGCCGGGCGAGGGTCTCGCCGATTGGCCCGCTGGCCAAGGCCCGCCCAGCGTCCAGCACCACGATATGATCGGCCAGCCGCGCCACTTCGTCCTGGGAATGGCTGACGTACAGCACCGGGATATCCAGCTCATCGTGGAGCCGTTGCAGGTAAGGCAGGATCTCGTTTTTGCGGCGTGTATCGAGGGCGGCCAGAGGCTCGTCCATCAGCAGCAGGCGCGGGCTGGTCAGCAAGGCGCGGGCGATGCCGACGCGCTGGCGTTCGCCACCGGAAAGGTTGTGGGGTTGCCTGTCGAGGAGATGGCCGATGCCGAGCAGTTCCGTCGCGTGGTTGATGTCCACGCGCCGTTGCGCCGCGGCAACGCGCTTGAGGCCGAACAGAAGATTGTCGCGCACCGACAAGTGATCGAACAGGCTCGCCTCCTGGAAAACATACCCCAGCGCTCGCTTGTGAGGCGGGACGAACACCTCATGCTCACTGTCTTGCCAGACCTCGCCATTGACCTCGACGAAACCCCGCGTCGGTCGGTCCAGCCCGGCCATGCAGCGCAGGCAGGTGGTCTTGCCGGATCCGGACTCGCCGTACAGCGCCGTCACCCCACGGCCGGGCAATTGCAGGTCCAGGTCCAGGGAAAAATCGCCACGGTCGAGTTGAAACCTTGCCTCGATCATCGATCAGCTCCAACCGGCGCGAGTTCGGCGGCTAGAGTACAGCGCCAGCAGCACCAGGAAAGAAAACACCAGCATCGCCGCCGCCAGCCAATGGGCCTGGCTGTACTCAAGGGCTTCGACGTGGTCGTAGATTTGCACCGACACCACCCGGGTCTTCTCGGGGATGTTGCCGCCGATCATCAACACCACGCCAAACTCACCCACCGTGTGGGCGAAGCCGAGGATTGCGGCGGTGATGAAACCCGGTCGGGCCAAAGGCAGGATGACGCTGAAAAAGGTATCCCACGGCCCGGCCCGCAGGGTGGCGGCGACTTCCAAAGGACGACTGCCGATAGCGGAAAAGGCGTTTTGCAGCGGCTGCACCACGAAGGGCATTGAGTAGATCACCGAGCCAATCACCAGTCCGGTAAAGCTGAAGGTGAGGGTGCCCAGCCCGAGGGCTTGGGTGAATTGGCCGATCCAGCCGTTGGGTCCCAGCGCCAGCAGCAGATAGAAGCCAATCACGGTAGGCGGCAGTACCAGCGGCAGGGCGACCACCGCACCCACCGGACCGCGAAGCCGCGATTGGGTGCGCGACAGCCACAGGGCGATGGGCGTGCCGATGAAAAGCAGGATCACCGTGGTCAGCGACGCCAGTTTCAGGGTCAGCCAGATGGCGGCGTAATCGGCGTCGGTCAGTGGCATCAGCGTTGGTAACCGTAGGCCTGGATGATGGCGGCGGCTTTCGGGCCCTTCAGATAGCTCATCAATGCCTGGGCGGCGGGGTTGCCCCGTCCCTTTGCCAGGATCACCGCGTCCTGCTTGATCGGATCATGCAGTTCGCCCGGGACAACCCACGCGGAACCGCTTGTCAGCTTGCCGTCCTTGAACACCTGGGACAGGGCCACGAAACCCAGTTCGGCATTGCCAGTGGAAACGAACTGATAGGCCTGGGTGATGTTCTGGCCCTCGACGATCTTGCCCTTGGCCTGATGGGTGAGCCCCAGCTTTTCCAGCACCTGTGTGGCGGCCAGGCCATACGGCGCGGTTTTCGGATTGGCAATGGACAGGTGTTGGAAGGCATTGTCCCGCAGGACTTGCCCCTTGGCGTCGACGTAATCGGTCTTGGCCGACCACAACGCCAACGTACCGATGGCGTAGGTAAAGCGCGAGCCCTGCACGGTGTCGCCTTCGCTGTCCAGCCTCGCCGGCGTGGTGTCGTCGGCAGCCAGGAACACCTCGAATGGCGCGCCGTTCTTGATCTGGGTATAGAACTGCCCGGTCGCGCCGTAGGCGGCAATCAGTTTATGCCCGGTGTCCTTCTCGAAGCTGGCGGCGATGGCCTGGATCGGGGCGGTGAAGTTGGACGCGACGGCGACTTGCACTTCATCGGCTTGGGCGGCGTTGATACAAAAGCAAGTAGCAAGCAGCAGGACGAGCGGGGTCAGGCGCATGGGCAGGGTTCCGTGGAAATGGTTTCGCTATATAGCGGAATATATAGCGAAAGGCTGACAAACGGAACGTGGCTTTTTGTCAGAAGTCAGCGGTGGCAGGGCTGCCGTCATCGCGAGCAAGCTCGCTCCCACAGGATTTCGGGATGAATGCATGATTGATATTCACACTGAACCCCTGTGGGAGCGAGCTTGCTCGCGATAGCGTCCGGTCAAGCGCCGGAGACTGTCAGGCTAGCGCTCAGCCCTTGAACCGAGCCAGAGCCTCCTCAGCCAGGCGCCGCGTCAGCTCGCCACTGGGCAGCTCCCGCCCCAGGGGAAACGCCTGGCCGGCCCAAAGGTTGGCGAAGTCGGCTTCATCCTTCGCGCGAAGGGGCATCAACGCGCCGCCCGCCAGCGGAAATGCTGGCGCCAGTGGGCTCATCGGGCCGACCTCGCGCATCACCCGGTTGACGATCCCTCGGGCCGGCCGACCGGTGAACAGGTTGGTGATTGCAGTCTGGCTTTCCTTGGCCGTGCGTAACGCCCGGTGATGGGAAGGCGTGATCTTCGCTTCCGGGGTAAACAGGTAGGCGCTGCCCAGCTGCACCGCCGACGCACCCAGGGCAAATGCGGCGACGATGCCCCGCGCATCGCCGATACCGCCGGCGGCGATCACCGGCACGGTCACCGCGTCCACGACTTGCGGCAGCAAGGCGAACAGGCCCACCTGAGTATCGAGGTCGTCGCTGAGGAACATCCCTCGATGACCGCCGGCTTCATAACCCATGGCAATGATCGCGTCGCAGCCGTGTCGCTCGAGCCAGATCGCTTCTTCCACGGTGGTGGCCGAAGAGAGGACTTTCGCCCCGGTGGCCTTGACCCGATCGAGCAACGATTTTTCCGGCAGGCCGAAGTGGAAGCTGACCACCTTGGGTCGCATCTCTTCCAACACCCGGCAGGCCGTATCGTCGAACGGCGTGCGATTGGATACGGGCGTCGGCGCGTCGAAATCCACCCCCAGCTCTTCGTAATAAGGCTTGAGGCGCTGTTTCCAGGCCTCGGCCCGTTGTTCGTCGAAAGCGGGCGGCTGATGACTGAAAAAATTGACGTTGAACGGCTTGTCGGTCTGCTCGGCGATGGTCGTCAGTGCCTGGCGCAGTTGCTCCACGTCGAGCATCGCCGCGGGCATCGAGCCCAGTCCGCCGGCATTGCAAGTGGCGACCACCATCGCCGGACCGGTCACCCCGGCCAGCGGCCCCTGGATGATGGGATGCTCGATGCCGAGCAGGTCAAGAATGCGGGTGTCTGGCCACTGACTCATGTTCGGGTGTCTCCGACGGCAGAAGGAAACGGTGTTTTTAGCAGGTGTGACCCGGCCAGGGCCAGTCGAGTTTTTCAATCGCTGCCCGGGTTTGATACCAACGGCGGGATGGGTACCATGGGACACCACTTATCAAGGAGCCGAACCCATGGACGTGAAACTCAAGACCGTCGAACCTTTCACGGTCGCCGGTTTGCAGGTACGCACCCGCAACGCCGAGGAGCAACAGGGCGATACGGCGAGAATCGGCCCGATGTGGCAGCAATTCTTCACCGAAGGGTTGTTCGAGCGAGTTCCGGCGCGGCAGTCGGAGTCGTTCGTCTACGGGGTGTACTCCGGCTACGAGTCCGATGCCACCAGCTACTTCAATGTGACGGCGGGCGTACAGGTCGACGCCACGAGTGCAGGCTACCCCGCCGTGGAAGTCGAGGGCGGGGATTACCTGGTGTTCTCGGCCAAGGGCGAAATGCCCGATTGCGTGATCCAGACCTGGGGGCTGATCTGGGCGTACTTCGCCGACAATCCGCAGGCCGTGCGCCGGTTCAGCACCGATTTCGAGGTCTATAACGCACCCGACTCGGTGGCGATCTATATCGGTGTTCAATCCTCGGGCGAGCGTTCCAGCGCCAACAGCTGACGCTTGCGCTCAACGCCCCAGCGGTAGCCCGACAGGTTGCCGTCGCTGCGCACCACTCGATGGCAGGGGATCGCCACGGCGAGGCTATTGGCGCCGCAGGCCTGGGCCACCGCGCGCACCGCTTTGGGCATGCCGATGCGCTGGGCGATTTCGGCATAGCTGGCGGTGCTGCCGGGCGCGATCTCTCGCAGGGCTTGCCAGACCCGTTCCTGGAACGCCGTGCCACGCAAGTCCAGTGGCAGGTCCAGGCCCAGCGCCGGTGCCTCGATGAAGCCCACCACTTGGGCAATCAGTTGCTCGAATTCCCGGTCGGCACCGATGAGGTTGGCGCGGCGGAACTTGTCTTGCAGGTCACGCAGCAGCGCATCCGGGTCGTCCCCCAGCAGGATCGCGCACACGCCACGCTCGCTTTGCGCCACCAGGATCGCTCCCAGGGAACACTGGCCGAGGGCGAAGCGAATATCGGTGTTCAGCCCGGCGGCGCGATACTCGCCAGGTTTCATACCCAGGACTTTGTCGGCGGCTTCATAGAAGCGGCTGTTGGAACCGAAGCCTGCGTCGTAAAGCGCTTCGGTCACCGTTCCGGCGTCGGCCAGGCGTTCGCGCACTTTGCGCGAGCGATGGGCGGCGCCGTAGGCCTTGGGGGTCAGGCCGGTGATCGACTTGAAGACGCGATGAAAATGGAAGGGACTCAGGCCGGCGCTTTGTGCCAGTTCAGTCAAGCCTGGCAGTTGCTCGGCCGCCTCGATCTGCCGGCAGGCCGCCGCCACCCGCGCCGCTTGTTGCGCGGCGATCTGGGTCTGGTCCCTGGCCATCCGTTTGCTGGGACGATAACCGGCTGCCTGGGCCTGTTCCGGCGTGTCGAAGAATTCGACATTGCGCGGGTTGGGCAGGCGCGACAGGCTGCTGGGGTGGCAATAGATGCCGGTGGTCTTCACGCCGTAGACAAAGGTGCCATCGGCGCGCGGATCCCGGGCGAGTACGGCGGCCCAGCGAGGGTCCTGATCAGGGGCGAGCGTACTTGAAGTGCTGTTCATGGTCGTGATTCCTTTGGCCCGTTTTGGCTAGATTACTGAGCCATCCAGGTGACGACACTCCGGGTCTTGCGGTTGAATTCTGCATTGTTATCCGGCCATGCGGAACGTCATGTTGATGCGTTGGGCGCCCAGACGTGTATGTTGTCCCGGCTTGAGCGGCAGCACGCCGTGGTAGCGCAACCGATCCACGCCGCCCCAGATTGCGATGTCGCCATGAAACAACGGAATGCGCTGGCTTTTGTCGCTGCGCTCGAATCCACCAAACTGGAATGTCGCCGGCAGGCCAAGGGAAAGCGAGACGACGGGGGCCGTCAGGGAGCGCTCGTTCTTGTCCTGGTGCAGCGACATCCGCGCGCCGGGCACGTAGCGGTTGATCAGGCAGGCATCGGGCTCGAAGTGCTCGAAGCCCGCTTGCCGGGCGGCGGCCTGGGCCAGCTCGCGAAACACTGGCGGCATGGCGGGCCAGGGATCGCCTGTCTGTGGATCATGGGCGGTGTAGCGATAGCCGCTGCGGTCGGTGGTCCAGCCGAGTGCGCCGCAACTGGTCAGGGCGACCGACATGGTAAAGCCACCGGGCGTGACCATCTGCCGGAACGGTGCGGCCTGCAAGACTGTTTCCAGCGCTGGCAACAAACGGTCGAGCCAGGGCAGGGCAAACCCGCGTAGCACGAAGGATTGCTGGCCGATCTGTTCGACCTGGCCAGGCGTGGTGAGCGCCTGGTCGGCGAACAGGTCGAGAGTGACGGGGGTGTCGTCATTGCGCATCATGAAAAATGATCCCGAGTGTATGCCGGCGACCGCTGTGTACACGGCTGACGCCATGGCGCAAGTTAACCCGATAATACCCGCGAACGCCTTTGACCGGCCGCTGGTGTACGGCGAACACCACGGCGTCGCCTCGTTTCAAGTCGATGACTTGGGGGCGTGACTGCATGCGCGGGCGTTGCTCGGTGAGGACGAACTCGCCCCCGGTAAAGTCGTCTCCCGGTTCCGACAGCAGGATGGCTACCTGTAGCGGGAACACCTGTTCGCCATAAAGGTCCTGGTGCAGGCAGTTGTAATCCTGCGGGCCGTATTGGAGGAGCAACGGTGTGGGACGCTGCTGCCCGGCGGCATGGCAACGGCGGATGAAATCCGTGTGCTTGTCGGGGTATCGCGTTTCCAGGCCCATGCAATCGTTCCAGCGATTAGCCACTGGGACCAGCATCGGATAGAGCGACTGGCGCAAATGCTGGACGATCTCAGGCAGCGGATAAGCGAAATACTGGTACTCACCGCGTCCGAATCCGTGGCGCCCCATTATTACCCGCGAACGAAAAACCCCGGCGTCCTCATACAAACCGCTCAACTGCCGGCATTGTACGGTCGGCAGCAGGTTGCGAATGATCGCGCAGCCGTCCTCATTGAGGCTATCCACCATGGTGGGCCAATCGAGGTGGGGGAGGGGTTGGGTCAATAGAGGCGTTGAGGACATGATTGCAATCCTAGATAAAAGGACTGTTCAGCCTGAAGAGTACAGCGCTGCCGGGCACTCCGATTCTTGCGATGTGAAGCGCTTTTTGTAGAAAGGGAGCAAGCTCCCTCACCACAAAAAGCCAGCTGGCAGGCTTCAGAGTGCCTTGCTGACCTTGAGGTCGGTGATCTGATCATCGGTCTCGCCATGCAACTTTTGCAGCGCGACCAGCGCTTCTTCCTCGGTGCCGGTCTGCAGTTGCGCGAACTCGAAGCGGCGCTCGCCGTTGAGTTTGTACTTGATAACGTATTTGGTTGTCTGGGCCACGGTTTTACCTATCTTGGACGGGGGGCTCAACTCAGCTTCGAACTGGAGCGCCGGATGATCTTGATCTTGTGGGTCAGGGTCGGCTTGCGGGTAACGCTGATGGCGCGACGGTTGACGGTGTCGATGGTGATATTCCAGAAGCCGGTGCTGGGGGCCGTGATCCTGGCCGGGAACGTGTCGAACGCGCCGCCGTGGTAGGTGTGGCGGCCACCATTCTTGAAGCTACGGAAATTGGCGTCGTTCATCAAACGGATGTTGCACATTTGGGAGCATTCGATCACGACGATATCGTCTTCGTTGAGGTGCTCGCGCTGGTGGATGAATTTCATGGGCGCCTCCAGAAGGGCATTTCTTGCAAATCAGGACAGTAAGATGAAGCAATGATAATGGAGCGCAGTTTATCAGCACCGCGGGTTAATATCCGGCCCCTGTCCTGGGTGTCATTCATTTATCAGGCGGTGGCGAATAAAAAATGAGAGGACGTTGGAGAAAATCGACGTTTGCATTGTCGGAGGGTCTTTATTGGAGGATTCATATGAAGCGCAGCGTGTGGGTATTGGCCTTGGCCTTGGGTGGATGTGCATCGGTATCGGACATCAACCAGACGCCGCCCACCATGAGCGTCATCTCCGGCAAGAAACCTCATGAATACGCCAAGTGCGTTGCCGACAAGCTTCTGGAGAGCCGTGGCCCGCTGCAAATGGAGCCACATAAGAATGGCGTGCGGGTGATCGTCCCCGGCAAGCTGTCGGCGCTACCGGCCGCGGTGTTCGACATCGACGAACGCTCCAGCGGCTCCAGCATCAAGCTGCACGAAAGCCTCTCCAACGTACCGGTGCGCCCGGGCGACGTTCAGGACGCGGCCAACGCTTGTATTTCCGGTTAAGCAGGGCCCGTCCTTTATTTACAGACGACCACCACGCTGCGGCTGGTGAAGTTGCCCACGTCCACACCGAGGGTCTTTTCGCTGTCGTTGGCCTGTGGCGTGCCATCCGTGCCGACGATGCGGTAGCCCGTACCGGCGCAGGAAGCTTCCGCTTTCTCGTAACACGTCGCCCAGGAATTGGCTTCGCCTGAACAGTCGATGGCCAAGCCTTGTTCACCGGTATCCAGATAGGTTTTTTCTGCTGAGGCACAGCCTGCCAGGGCCAGAACTGCAAACAGCGCCAGGATTGTCTTCATGGGGGTTGTCATCAGGATGGGGAGGAATGGCGCGAGATTATAGCGAATGGCCATTCCGGTACAGCTAAACCCGCGGCCCCTTCCGAGCACCAGGGCTTCGGCGGGGCCGTCTGTTTATTTCTTGCGGCGAGTATTGCGCGCTGGCGCCTGTTCACGTTCCCGGGGCGCCGGGGCGGAACGTTCGTCCTGAAAGACCGCGGCGACTTCCACCGCCATTGTCTTGGTGGGCAAGGGACCGGCGACCTGCTCGCCGTGGTAGTTGATAATCCACCACTGGCCGTCCTTGTCCTGGCTGACCGAATAACCGTTTGCGTTCTGTGTTGCCGACATCTAGCTGCCTCGTTGGCGGAATCAAGGCGGCCATGATACGCCAAATGCTCGCAAACCGTGCTGATGGGCGTACAGTGGGGACCGCTGGAACCATCGAAGCGAAAGGCGATTGAACTATCCGCCGGTTTATTTCTCTATGATGGCATCGGTTGGCCAGCGCAGGCATTGTAAGGTGCCTGCCGGCTGATTAGACTGCGCCGAAACTTGTACACACCGCCTTTTCAAGGACTTATATGATCAAGAAATGCTTGTTCCCAGCAGCCGGTTACGGTACTCGCTTCCTGCCAGCGACTAAAGCCATGCCCAAAGAAATGCTGCCGGTGGTGAACAAGCCACTGATCCAGTACGGCGTCGAAGAAGCCCTGGATGCGGGCCTGACGGAAATCTCCATCGTCACCGGCCGTGGCAAGCGCGCCCTGGAAGACCATTTCGACATCAGTTACGAGTTGGAAAACCAGATCAAGGGCACCGACAAGGAAAAATACCTGGTCGGCATTCGCAAGTTGCTGGACGAGTGCTCGTTCTCCTACACCCGCCAGACCGAAATGAAAGGTTTGGGCCATGCGATCCTGACCGGCCGCCCGCTGATCGGTGACGAACCGTTCGCCGTGGTCCTGGCGGACGACTTGTGCGTGAACCTGGAAGGCGACGGCGTTTTGACCCAGATGGTCAAGCTGTACAAGCAATTCCGTTGCTCCATCGTGGCGATCCAGGAAGTGGATCCGCAGGAAACCAACAAGTACGGTGTCATCGCCGGTGAAATGATCCGCGAAGACATCTACCGCGTTCACAGCATGGTTGAAAAACCAAAACCTGAAGATGCGCCGTCGAACCTGGCGATCATCGGCCGCTACATCCTGACTCCGGACATCTTCGACCTGATCGAACAGACCGAGCCAGGCAAGGGCGGTGAGATCCAGATCACCGACGCCCTGATGAAACAGGCCCAGAACGGCTGCGTCATGGCCTACAAGTTCAAGGGCAAGCGCTTCGACTGCGGTGGCGCCGAAGGTTACATCGACGCAACCAACTTCTGCTTCGAGAACTTCTACAAGACCGGCAAGGCTTACTGATTCAGCCTGCGTCGCGCCTTGAAAAAACGCCCCGACTGGTTCGGGGCGTTTTTTTTTCTGCAAAAAAACCTTCCGCCAATCATCAATCACACAAACAAAGTCGCTGTTTGCGCTGCAACGCTGCCTCAGGTGAAAACAGCAGGTATGCTGACAACCTGCCGAAGGAGATAGATGATGGCCTACGATTTTGATCTGTATGTGATTGGCGCCGGTTCCGGCGGTGTGCGGGCGGCGAGGTTTGCCGCGGGTTTCGGCGCGAAAGTGGGCGTGGCGGAAAGCCGCTACCTGGGGGGGACCTGCGTCAACGTCGGCTGTGTGCCGAAAAAACTGCTGGTCTACGGCGCGCATTACGCCGAGGATTTCGAACAAGCGTCGGCCTACGGCTGGACGGCGGGCGAGGCGAGTTTCGACTGGGCCACGCTGATCGCCAACAAGGATCGTGAGATCAATCGCCTCAACGGCATCTACCGCAACCTGCTGGTCAACAGCGGTGTGACCTTGCATGAAGGCCACGCCAGGATTACCAGCCCTCATGAAGTCGAGATCAACGGCGAGCGCTACACCGCCAGGCACATCATGATCGCCACCGGCGGCTGGCCGGTGATTCCGGATATTCCCGGGAGCGAGCACGCCATCGGTTCCAACGAAGCGTTTTTTCTCAAGACGCTGCCCAAGCGCATGCTGGTGGTGGGGGGCGGCTACATCGCCGTGGAATTCGCCGGGATCTTCCACGGCATGGGCGCGCAGACATCCTTGCTCTATCGCGGCGACCTGTTCTTGCGCGGTTTTGATGGCGCGGTGCGCAAGCATCTGGCCGAAGAGCTGCAGCGTCGTGGCTTGGACCTGCAATTCAACGCAGACATCCAACGCATCGACAAAGAAGCCGACGGCAGCTTGAAAGTGACGCTCAAGGACGGTCGCACGTTGTCGACCGATTGTGTGTTCTACGCCACCGGCCGCCGGCCGATGCTGGACAGTCTTGGGCTGGAGAACACGGGCGTCAAGCTGGACGAGAAAGGCTTCGTGCAGGTCAACGAAAAATACGAGACGGCTGAACCGTCGATCCTGGCCATTGGCGATGTGATCGGCCGTGTGCAGCTCACGCCTGTCGCCCTGGCCGAAGGCATGGCGGTGGCGCGGCGCCTGTTCAAGCCTGAACAATACCGCCTGGTTGATTATCGAATGATCCCCACGGCGGTGTTCAGCCTGCCGAACATCGGCACGGTAGGTTTGACGGAAGAACAGGCTCGGGAAGCCGGCCATGAGGTGCAGATTTTCGAAAGCCGTTTCCGGCCGATGAAGCTGACCCTCACTGACTGCCAGGAACGCACCCTGATGAAATTGGTGGTCGATGCCAAGACCGATAAGGTCCTAGGCTGCCACATGGTCGGGCCGGACGCCGGTGAAATTATCCAAGGGCTGGCGATTGCCCTCAAGGCCGGTGCTACCAAGCGCGATTTCGATGAAACCATCGGCGTGCATCCAACCGCAGCCGAAGAATTCGTCACCATGCGTACGCCTACCGCCTGATCAGGCTTTTCGTCCATGGGGCTGTGATCCGTTGATCCAGCCCCGTGAACTGTCAGGCAGCTGCCACGATCGATTGATCGCCGCCTTCGGCAGCTTCCACAGATTTCTTCTATCTATATAGATTCCTGATAGTCAAAACCAATCATTTGCATGAGCTTTGGCAATGAGCCAACAGCGCAATGAATGGCTAAGATTCACCCCATCAACTTTTCAACCACTGACGGAGAGTCAACGATGCCTATCATCAACAGCCAAGTTAAACCGTTCAAAGCCACCGCTTTCAAAAACGGCGCTTTCGTCGAAGTATCGGACGCCGACCTGAAAGGCAAGTGGTCTGTCGTGTTCTTCTACCCAGCTGACTTCACCTTCGTTTGCCCAACCGAGCTGGAAGACCTGGCCGACAACTACGCCGAGTTCCAGAAGCTGGGCGTCGAAATCTACAGCGTGTCCACCGACACTCATTTTGCCCACGCTGCCTGGCACAACACTTCGCCAGCCATCGGCAAGATCCAGTACACCATGATCGGCGACCCGACCCTGGCCATCTCCCGCAACTTCGACGTGCTGATCGAAGAAGCTGGCCTGGCTGACCGCGGTACTTTCGTGATCAACCCTGAAGGTCAGATCAAGATCGTTGAAATCAACGACGGTGGTGTAGGCCGTGACGCTTCCGAGCTGCTGCGCAAGATCAAGGCAGCCCAGTACGTTGCCGCTCACCCAGGTGAAGTCTGCCCAGCCAAGTGGAAAGAAGGCGAGGCCACCCTGGCTCCGTCCCTGGACCTGGTCGGCAAGATCTAAACCAATGCGTTACCCGAGGGCGATCCGCTCTTAGCCAAGTAAGCCGCTTCGCCCCAAAAAACGCCCGGGCGAGATTCGCCTGGGCGTTGTTTTTTCTGAAATTCAAAAATGGAAATCGCCCGTATGTTGGACGCCAATCTTAAAGCTCAGTTGAAGTCATACCTGGAACGGGTCACCCAGCCGATCGAGATCGTTGCATCCCTCGACGACGGTGCGAAATCCCAGGAAATGCTTGCGTTACTCAAAGACGTTGCCAGTCTTTCCAACCAGATTACCTTGCTCGACAACGGCACCGATGCGCGTAAGCCATCGTTTTCGTTGAACCGCCCGGGAGCCGATATCAGCCTGCGTTTCGCCGGCATTCCCATGGGGCATGAATTCACTTCGCTGGTGCTGGCCCTGCTGCAAGTCGGTGGCCACCCTTCGAAGGCCAGTGTCGAAGTGATCGAACAGATCCGCTCGCTCAAGGGCGATTTCAACTTCGAGACGTATTTTTCGCTGTCGTGCCAGAACTGCCCGGACGTGGTCCAGGCGCTGAACCTGATGGCGGTGCTGAACCCGAACATCAAGCACGTCGCCATCGACGGCGCGCTGTTCCAGGCTGAAGTCGATGAACGCCAGATCATGGCCGTGCCAAGCGTGTACTTGAATGGTGTGAACTTCGGCCAGGGTCGCATGGGCCTGGAAGAAATCCTCGCCAAGATCGACACCAGTGGCATCGAGCGCCAGGCTGAGAAGATCAGCGCCAAGGATGCCTTTGACGTGTTGGTGGTGGGCGGTGGCCCGGCCGGTGCCTCGGCGGCCATCTATGCGGCACGAAAAGGCATCCGTACCGGTGTGGCGGCCGAGCGTTTCGGCGGCCAGGTGCTCGACACCATGGCCATCGAGAACTTCATCTCGGTCCAGGAAACCGAAGGGCCGAAACTGGCTGTCGCCCTGGAAGAACACGTCAAGCAATACGACGTCGACATCATGAACCTGCAACGCGCCGACGCACTGGTGCCAGGCACGGCCGGTGGGCTGCATGAAGTCAAGTTCGCCAGCGGCGCGAGCCTCAAGGCCAAGACCGTGATCCTGGCGACCGGTGCCCGCTGGCGCGAAATGAACGTGCCGGGCGAGCAGCAATACCGCAACAAAGGCGTGGCGTACTGCCCGCATTGTGACGGTCCGCTGTTCAAGGGCAAGCGGGTCGCGGTAATCGGCGGCGGTAACTCCGGCGTCGAAGCGGCCATCGACCTGGCGGGTATCGTGTCCCACGTCACGTTGCTGGAGTTCGATGTGCAATTGCGTGCCGACGCGGTGTTGCAGCGCAAACTGCACAGCCTGCCGAACGTGACGGTGATCACCAACGCCCAGACCACCGAAGTGACGGGTGACGGGCAGAAGGTCAACGGCCTGCGCTACAAGGACCGTCCGAGCGGTGAAGTGCGCGACGTGGCGCTGGAGGGGATCTTCGTGCAGATCGGCCTGTTGCCCAACACCGATTGGCTCAAGGGCACCGTCGAGCTGTCGCCGCGTGGCGAGATCATTGTCGATGCTCGTGGCGAAACGTCGATCCCGGGTGTGTTCGCTGCCGGTGACGTGACCACCGTGCCGTACAAGCAGATCGTGATCGCCGTGGGCGAGGGCGCCAAGGCTTCGCTGAGCGCCTTCGATCACCTGATCCGCACCTCCGCACCGGCCTGATAGCCGGTCGCTGGAAAAATAAAACCCCATGGGCCTTGGCTCATGGGGTTTTTTTGTGACCGCAGAACTTACAACGGTGCAGGCTGGATGATCTCGACCCAATAACCGTCCGGGTCTTTGATGAAGGCCAGGCTTTTCATGCGGCCATCACTCAAGCGTTTCTGGAAGTCACAGCCCAACGCTTCGAAGCGCTCGCAGGCGGCGACCACGTCTGGCACGGAGACGCAGATGTGGCCGAAACCGCGCGGGTCGGTGTTGCCGTTGTGGTAGGTGAACGCCGGATCGTTTTCGGTGCCGTGGTTATGCGTCAGTTCGAGGATGCCGGGGATCGATTTCATCCACTCGGTACGCGCCGCCGCGTCCGCCGGGATCTGGTTCTTGTCGACCAGGGCAAGGAAATACAGGCTGAATTCGGCCTCTGGAAAGTCGCGCTTTTCCACCAGGGAAAAACCCAGCACACGGGTGTAGAAATCAAGGGACTTGGTAATGTCCTTGACCCGCAGCATGGTGTGGTTGAAGACGAATTTGGCCGTTGCGGCATCGGGTTGAGCGGTGACGCCAGGGAAAGTATTGAGTTCTTGCAGGCTCATGGGCCCTCCGAAAAATAAGTGGGGCTTGTGCTAGCTTCCTTGCAGGTGCGTCCATGATACGCAAGGGGCGTGGCATCGCCAAACATGCCTATTGCCTGGTGGTGCGTCGCGCTTCAGACTTCACGATCAGTCCTTGAGTGCAACGCAATGTTTCGACCGCTTTCTTCGCTGTTCGTCCTGTTGTTTGCCGTCGCGTCGAGCGTCGATGTGGGGGCGGCCGAACCACAGGTAACCTGGCCCTCGGGATGGATCATCGAATCGCTGCCCGCCGACGCACCGGCCCCGGCCAAAGGTACCAGTCGGCAGCGCGCCACCAAAAGCGACCGTTCGGGCAATGCCGTGATGGTGATGGAGTTGACCGCGTCGGCTGTCGAGCCCGACCATCAAGTAAACTTGCAAGGCGTGCTGTTGGAAATGAGAAAGTCCATTCAGAAGGATTTTTTCCAAGGTGGCTATCAAAGTGTCTGCAATAAGATTCACGCGTCCGTATTGGGCGGCGTAAGCGCTTTGGAAACCACTTGCACGATCACGCAAAACGGGCGTCATGTATTGTCGCAGACCCTCGTCGCGGCACTTAATGAGGGTAATGCCTACGTGTTGTCCTATGCGGGGCAGGCGCAGGTATTTGTAGAAAGCCAGGATGAAATACAGTCGGTACGAAATAGCCTGAAATTATAAGGCTTTCAGCGTAATACTCTTGGGCCAACACGAAAGTTCGGCCCATAAAAAAGCCCCGGGTGCAGGCCAGGGCTTTTTTCGTTGTAGTGCTTTCAACCGCGCAGCCAGGAATCGACGGTGCTCGCACCGTATTTTTCCTTCCAGGCTTTCAAACCGCGATGGTTGCCGCCCTTGGTTTCGATCAGTTCGCCCGTGTGCGGGTTCTGATAGACCTTGACGACGCGGGCACGGCGGGTCTTTGGCGTCTTGCCCGACGACAGGCCTGATTTGGACGGGCTCGGGTCGAGGATCGCAACGATGTCGCGCAGGCCCTTGCCGTAGGTTTTCATCAGCCCTTGGAGCTTTTCTTCGAATTCGATTTCTTTCTTGAGCCCGGCGTCATTCTTCAAAGCTTCCAGCTGCGCGAGCTGCTCTTGAAGGGCCTTTTCGGCTTTGCGAAATTCAGCGAGTCTGGACAATATAATTACTCCAATCAAAATATAAGGCTGATACCAACCGCAAACAAAGCTATAAGCCAGGCGCCTTGTAGCGACTCGGTGACTAATGACTCTCCTGCTATCTGGTAGAGGCAGAAAAAATTGTAGTAGTTAAACCGAAAAGTGTAAATCGTAACTTTTTCGTTATGTAACAGCTGTTGGCGTTTTACCATCAGTCGGGCCGATGACGTCAAGCGACTGGCGACGAGATTAGCTGTTAGCAGTACTAGGCGGTGTAATGCAATCGCGTGCTCTAGTCCGTTGGGCTAATAGATAACCCTATCGAAAGTTAAGCGCAATCAAGTCGGCTGAACGGCCTGTGCCAGCTCGATAAATGCCAGGGTTGCCGGCGAGGCCTGGCGGCTATCGAGTACGGCCAGGCCGATCTGTCGTGGGACGGGAGGCGACAGAGGACGAACAACGAAGCCAGGATTATCGAACAGGGGCAACGAGCCTTCGGACACTACGCTCACCGCGTCGCCACGAGTGACGAGGTCGAGCGTACTGAGCAGTTGCGAGCAGCGATAACGGACATTGGGTGTCAAGCGCGCGGCATTGAACAGTCGCCAGACCAGTTCCGACGAGCCGGCCTCGGTGAGAATGAAAGGGTCGTCGCACAAATCCTTGAGTTGCACGTGGGTTCGATCCCCGAGGGCGTGAGCAGCAGGGAGCAAGGCGACCATCTGGTCGGTCACCAACGCGAACGTATCGAAGCGTTCCTCCGGCAAGACTACGAAACCGACGTCGATCCGGCGTTCGTCCAACCATTGCAGAACCTGCCGGTCCGGCCCCTCGTCGACATGCACTTCGATCCCCGGGTGCAAGGTCCTGAAGCGTTCCAGGATAGCGGGCAACAGCTTCATCGAGGCTGTCGGGCCGAACGAGCCGATGCGCAAGGTTCCGCGGCGCATGCCTCGGGCATCCGCGGCTTCCTGGCGCAGCGTGTTGGCCAAGCCGAGCATGGCTCGGGCCCGCAGCAGCAATTGCTGGCCGATGTCGCTGGGCTCCACCAGGGTCTGATGACGCCTGAACAGCTCGACGCCCAGTTCGTTTTCCAAGGACCTGATTGCGTGCGACACCGCTGATTGTCCGATGCCCAACCGTGTCGCGGCTGCCGTGAAGCCGCGCAGCTCGGCGACCAGCGAAAAGATTTCGAGTTGGGTCAGGGTCATGAGTAAAAGCTCATTTTACGATGACAAGATATGAGGCGAACAATACGGCACTTGAGCGACAGAGAAAACCGTGGCGAGAGAGCTCCCTCGTCACTGGCATCCGAACGACCTTGAATGAGATGAAAGCAATGAAACCCATGGAACATTCCATGCCGATCGCTTCCGACCTGCCGGTCTACCTGAAGCTCGCCATGGTCACAATGATCTGGGGAGGGACGTTCGTGGCCGGGCGGATCCTCTCCAATGCATTGGCGCCCATGCTGGCCGCCAGCCTGCGCTTTCTGCTGGCGAGTCTCGCGCTGCTGGTGTTTCTCGGGGTGGCCGGCATTCCTCTGACCAGGCCCAGCCTGAAGCAGGGCTTGCAACTGGCGATGCTGGGGTTCTTCGGTATTTTCTTCTACAACCTGTGTTTCTTTTATGGTTTGCAATACATCAGCGCGTCGCGGGCCTCGTTGATCGTGGCGTTGAACCCGGCGGTGATCGGGCTGGCCTCCTGGTGGTTATTCAAGGAGCGGCTGAGCCGCTTGAAAGTCGCCGGCATCGTCTTGTGTCTCGGCGGGGCGGGTCTGGTGATCGTGGGTCGTGACCCGGCCTTGCTACAAACAACGGAGCAAGGGTGGATAGGCGACGTGCTGATTTTCGGCTGCGTGCTCGGCTGGGGTATCTACTCGCTATTTTCCACAGGCCTGAATGAAGGCCTTGGCCCGTTGCAAACGGTGACCTGGTCGATCCTGCTGGGCACGCTGATGCTCTGGGGAGCGTGCGCGGCCGGGGGAGAGATTCGCTTCGCGGCGCTGACCGCACTGGATGCCGGGCAATGGCTGAGCCTGTTGTACCTTGGCGTACTGGGCTCGGCGCTAGCCTATATCGCCTGGTATGACGGCATCCGCCGGATTGGCGCGACCCGGTCCGGCGTGTTCATCGCGCTCAATCCACTGACGGCGGTCCTGCTGGGCGCCTTGCTATTGGACGAACGGCTTACGGTCTTGATGTGCGGGGGCGGGGGGCTGATCCTGATGGGTATTTTCCTGTGCAACAAACCCCTTGCACGCTCGGCCAAAAAGGCGATTTGATACCCAAGGCGGACAAATGTGGTTACGCTGTGTAGAATCGATTTACGCATATAAGAATAACGTCTTCTGGCAGCAGAAGCCTCGCCCGCAAGAGCCTTGGGTCGACAATGAAGATACTTGGGTTTCAACTGATCTATGGCGATTTCCTCGCCCGCAGCGTCCGCGGTATTTCCTGCGCGCCGCCGCGCGCCCTCAGCATCACTGGCAACTAACGTTTCTTGTTAATTGATAAGCATGATGAGGCGCCGACATGGCAGATCTATACGAAAACCCGATGGGCCTGATGGGCTTTGAATTCATCGAATTTGCATCCCCTACGCCCAACACCCTGGAGCCGATCTTCGAGATCATGGGCTTTACCAAGGTAGCGACCCACCGCTCCAAGGACGTGCACTTGTATCGCCAGGGCGCGATCAACCTGATCCTCAACAACGAGCCCAATAGCGTGGCGTCCTACTTCGCCGCCGAACACGGTCCGTCGGTTTGCGGCATGGCGTTCCGCGTCAAGGACTCGCAAAAAGCCTACAAGCGCGCCCTGGAACTCGGTGCCCAGCCGATCCATATCGAGACCGGCCCAATGGAGCTGAACCTGCCTGCGATCAAAGGCATCGGCGGCGCGCCGCTGTACCTGATCGACCGTTTTGGCGAAGGCAGCTCGATCTATGACATCGACTTCGTGTTTCTCGAAGGTGTCGACCGCAATCCGGTGGGTGCGGGGCTCAAGATCATCGATCACCTGACCCACAACGTGTATCGCGGGCGCATGGCGTACTGGGCGAACTTCTATGAGAAGTTGTTCAACTTCCGCGAGATCCGCTACTTCGACATCAAGGGCGAATACACCGGTTTGACCTCCAAGGCCATGACCGCGCCGGACGGCATGATCCGCATTCCGCTGAACGAAGAGTCCTCGAAGGGCGCTGGCCAGATCGAAGAGTTCCTGATGCAGTTCAACGGCGAGGGCATCCAGCATGTGGCGTTCCTCACCGACGACCTGATCAAGACCTGGGATGGGCTGAAGAAAATCGGCATGCGCTTCATGACCGCGCCGCCGGACACCTACTACGAAATGCTCGAGGGCCGTCTGCCGAATCATGGCGAGCCAGTGGCGGAGCTGCAATCGCGTGGCATCCTGCTCGATGGCGCTTCCGAGCAGGGCGACAAGCGTTTGCTGCTGCAGATTTTCTCGGAAACCCTGATGGGCCCGGTGTTCTTCGAATTCATCCAGCGCAAGGGCGACGATGGCTTCGGCGAGGGCAATTTCAAGGCGCTGTTCGAGTCGATCGAGCGTGACCAGGTGCGCCGTGGTGTGCTGACTACTGACTAATGCCTGAGTGTCACAAACACCGCCCGGCCTGATGCCGGGCGGTTTTTTTTGCCCGGCGCAAGCTACGCTGGCGATCCATCCGCCCGTGGTGGCGCTATCGCCAGCAAGCTCGCCCGCGCCCTGGATATTGGCCAGAGCAGGTCCGGCATCAATGCTTGACCGGTGCTGTTTGTCAGGCGCTTTGCACGCGTTTCAACCCAATCGCTTCATCCAGATGGGCCGTGAGGGCGTCCAGGTTGTCAAACAGACGAAGCTCGGTAAGCCCCCATTCCGGTCGATTGATATAAAGCTTGCCCGACAACTGATCCTTGCTGACCAGCGTTCTTTTGATCGAGCTGTCCTTGGAACGGTGGAAGATCATGGTGCCTTCCGGTCTGGTTTCGACAAGGTACATGCCAGGATCGGTCAGCCGTGGGTGCCTATCCATCAGGCGCAGCGGCGAGACGGGAATCACCGTCGTGCCGCTGACCTGTTTAAGACCGGCAGTCTTGAGCGCCCACACCAGCCCATCGATGTCCTTGAACTTCACTCTGTTGACTTGCCACACCCGGTGGTAATGCTGGGACAGGTCGGGAATGTCGACCGATAGCTGGTCAGCGGCCATAAGCAGGGGGTACACGCTGAAGTCCCCCAGCTGATGTTTCGCCAGGTACAGCTGAAACCCATCTTCCGAGCGTTCGATGAGGAATTCGTTCGGCTTGTTCAACAACTTGCCAGGGCTGACGGGCGCCCGCCGTATCAGCTGGGTGCCGGTACTTATCTCCAGCAGCAGATCTGACTTCACAAAAAGGTACCCGGCGCCGGAGGGCGTACGGTGAGCGGCTGGTCGTGCGATGGGCAAGAGACTGGAAACGATCTCTCCTTCATCGGGCAGCACTCGCGTGGGTTGACTGCCGGCATCGACCACGCGTACCCCGACGGCACCTTGCAGTTCAGCCAATCCGGGGGTGTTTCGAGCGGTATTGGCGTGGCCGCTCTCTACCAGCGCCACCCATTTGTGCGGGCCCCGGTGGGCCTGGTCGGTCTCGATGAGAGTATGGGCCACGTACTTGAAGTTCCTGGAGCGCTCGGGGGCGTGCCGCCTCATTTCGTCCCTGAAGGTGATCGACGTGTCGAGCGCCTGCACCTTGATGCCGTGCTGGTGAGCAACAGTGATGAGGTTGACCAACGAATGGGCGCTGGAGGGATGTATCTGCTGGAGTTCGTCCTGGCGCCGGAGATTCGCCCTCAGAGGATCGGACATCGCACCGCTGGAGGCAAATGCATCCAGCCGGGGTTGATCGTATTCACTGATCAGGTTTTCCATGTAGAGCGTCTTGACCTGCTGCTCCTTCAGGGCGGGCATGTTGTCGATCAAGAACTTCCTGGCGCCGATGGCGTTGTAGGCCGCTCCCAAGACCAGGCCGTTGGATACACGGTAAATGCTTTCAAGCACAGCGGGGGGTGGGCTGTAAGGTTGCAGTGCCGGCGTGGGCGGCCTGGGGCGGGTGACCGGTTGGCCTTCGAAGAAGTACTGGCTGGCGCTGATGGTATCCCTGGCGCGCTGGAAACGTTCCCGCTGGGCGGTTTCGACATCGAGACCACGCTGCACCGGTATTGTCGCAAAAAGGCTATGGGGGTCCTGCGTAAGGTTGGCACTTCGAATGTCTTGTTCCAGAACGCGTCGGTAACGAACGGGCAGCTCGAATGGCTTCATGCCCTGGCCCCCTACGTTCAGGTTCAAATCAGCGGCCCCGAGCGACGGGTCCTGGATGATCTGCAGGTTCGGGCCATGGGCAAGGTCCTCGACATGCAAGCTCATCACACCTTGCACTTGGGCCAGGCCAGGCGTGTTGGGGTAGCTGAAAGTCACCGTGGCGTGCTGCTCCTGTTCAAGAGCGATGTTCCTTTTACGATACTGGGACGCTCCCACCAGGGCGACCCACTTGCCTTGCGGACGATTAAGGCGGTCGGCGTTGATCACTTGGCTGGCGTGATACGTGAACAGGCCTCGGAAACCGTCGTCTCCGGACAGTTCCGCCTGGGCCCTGGCGGCGCAGTCCAGGGCCTGGACCCTTATGCCATTTTCCCGCGCCGCGATGATCAGGTTCTGATAGGTGTAGGGCGTTGGCGGGACCGCGTCATCATTCACGTCGAGAGCGTGCAGGCGACGCTTCAGTCTCGCGTCGAGGACACCGGTCCTGGCGAACCCGTCCAGGACGACCTGGTCGATGTCGATTCGCAAGCGATCCAGGTACAGCGTCGTTACACCGCTTGCGACCAGTGCCGGCATCGCGTCGATCAGTTGCATCTTGCTGCCGGTGCCCGAAAACCGCTCCGTCATGACCAGGCCTTGGGAGTGTTCGAAGATTTTCTCGATGAGCTTGGAAAATGTCTCCACGCCAAGCAACGAAGGAGCGGCGGAACGAGGGATCCGTTGGGCGTTTTGAAGGAATAACCGGGCGTCCTCTTTCAGTTGGTTCTGTTGGGTCCGGTAAATAGGGCTTAAAGCAGCGTCGCGCTCTTTGATGGACTGGCTCGATAGCCCCTCGTTCCTGCGATCGAATACTGCTCGCTGGTCCTTGCCCAGTTGGTAGGCCCGCAGCTTCGTGGCGAAGGCGTTTTCGCGCCAGGACACCGCGCCTGTTGGCCGATAGAGTGCCGGGCCCGAAGGTGACAGTTCATTCAGGCCCCACGCGTAATAAGCGTTCAAGGCAGGGTCATGGACGACCCGGGCGACTTTCCCGTCGTCCAGATCGACGTAGCTGCCGTTGCCGTTGACCCGAAGACCATCGGCGCGGGCCGGTGGCAACCCTTCGGGTGGATTGAGCGCGTAGCGATCCAAGGACCTTGGCGAAGGCTGCGCAGCCGTTGGGGCGCCACTGGTCGGGTCCGTCAGCTCGACGGGTGGCGGCGGGCTCTTCTGGGATGAAGCCCCGGCAGAGCCACTGGGCTCGGACGTCGACGTGTGGGGGCGTGGCGGGATGCCGGTCCCAGGCAATGCAAGATGAGGCGGCAGCCTGACGTCGGGTAGGGTAATCGTGCCCGGATCGGTGCCTGGCGTGTCTGTGCCCTTCGGGCGCACAGGTTTTTTTGGAGACATGTTCTCTTCCTTGATAGGTGTCGTGTTGCAGCGGCCAGCCGGTGCCGACGCGTGCGGACGGGTTGGTCTTGGCTGCTTGGACGTGTTGAGGGAGTGCCGTTCAGTGCTGGGCAACGGTCCCGATCATCAGGTCCGAGCTGTTCACTTCTTGCGTGTCGTCGCTATCGAGAATCCAGCGCTGGTCCAGTACGTCATAGAAGATCGCGCCTGGCGTGCCGTCAGCGAGGCGAACGCCAGCGACGCTGAGAAATGTCGTCGCCAGGCTGCCATCAGCTTCATGGGCCTGGATTTCTCGCAGGAGCGTGGCAATGTCGGCATGGAACCTGGCATTGATGCTCAACAGTCGCGCTTTCCCCAGATCGGTGTCGATCTGGTAACGGGTGCCGGACACGAGTTCCACATGCACAATTTCCGGTGGTTTCCGGTCATCGGACGCTGGCGTGAGCAACAACCGCACGTCACCGAGCAGGACCCAGGTCCTACCGACACGGATATCGCTGCGGGCCAGATCCATGTCAAAGCTGTCGGCGTGAATATTCCACACCGACGAATCGGTTGCGCTGGTCGTATACAGGCGCAGGGTGGCGCCAGGGCTGGGGTGTACTTCGTAAGTGGAGGCGTTGCCCTCCAGCTCGTAAATGCTGGTGTGCTGGCGTTCAGGCAACCTGATTTTTTGCGGTCTGGAAGGCAGGCGTATGACTTCACGGGACGGGGACCGGAAGACAGCACGACCAGGGCGTCGGCGCAGTACATGGCGCCCCTCGACCACGCGTGTTCCCGGGTTCTGATAATCATCGTGGAATGACGGCCGTACCGTACCCACCCGGTAGGAGGTGCCGTCACGAAAGACCAGAGTGATGGCGCGCGTGAGCGATACGCCAGTGGACATCAACATGCCCGTGACATTCGACGCAACACCCTGGTTATGCTTCATCCAATGATCGAGCGTCAGCCGCGTGCCGTTGGTGAATTGCAGCACCAGCTTCATGTCGCTGTAGGTCAGCCAGTTCCAATAACCGATGGTGCAAACCTCCACGCGATAATGAGCGTGGACGGCTTCCAATTCGCTGTCGTCATGGTCCAGGAACAGCGTGGTGGTTGCGTTGGCCGGTTGCTGCGGGATATCGAAGATAGGGTCGGGGCATTCCCTGGCAACGAAATAGTTTTCGGAGACGAGATCCCGTGAGGCGACTTTTTCACCATTGAAAATGACCGGCGCGGGCGGCGATTTGCCTTGATGCACCATGATCGCGCTGACGGGGTGATCTTCCGGGGCGAGCAAAGCGTCTGGCAGATCCGGCTTGAAAGTGAAGCCATCTTGCGTCACGAACAGCAGAGCGTCATTACGCAGGACCCGTTGAGTCCCAACCTGGCAATACGTATCGACAATGCACAGCTCGCGAAATAAATCCGTTGTCTGCGCATCATGGGATAACGTCACCTTCAATGACGTGCCCTGGATTTCCCAACCCTTGATCCCTTCCGCTGGATAGCCGAGTTCAATGATGCTCGGCTCCGTCCCATCCTCGGTGATATGGATGTCGCCAGTGTTGATGGCGACGTAGTAACGGTCCGTGCCGGGGCCACCGTCGACCCGACTGGAGTTGCCCATCAGCTGGAACACATCATCGCCGCGTCCACCGGTGGCTCGGTCATCCATACCATTGAGCGTGATGTGGTTGGGGTGCCGGTCACCGATGACTCGGCTGTAGCCACGGGGCAGTGTCTCGACGTTTTCAATCGAGGTGATCGTTGCGTAGTGGGCAGGGTGGGTGTCGTCGTGGGACTTCAACAGGGAGAGTCCGCCGGGCAGATCGATTTCAAGGCCGAGATAGGCGTAAGAGCCGTTGACGTCCGGGAGTCGACCCTGCAACGACAGCGTGTCGTTGCCCGCGCCGCCATGCAGCGCGTTCCTGGCATCCACGACCGGCGTCTTGAGTGTCTCGTTCACATGGAACATGAACGCATCATCCTCCGAACCTCCCGTCAGGCTCTTTTTACCCGTTGAGAAGCTGAAGTAGTTGGGTTTGTCGTATACGCCGAAGACCTGGTCGTTGCCGCCACCCAACTGCCAATAGATGCCCTTGCCCTTGCCCGGTTCACCGACGGTCACCCTGGGAGCCTTGTCCAGCCCCCGAGATGCGTCGATTACATCGTCGCTTTCCACTACCTCTGGTGTGCTCACTTCACGGTAAGGCTGCTCGCCGTCATCCCAGTGCAGTCTCCAGTGCTTGAGCGGTTGCATGTTGACTTCGAAGCGGCCGCTGACGAGGGCTTCCACGCTGGGTTTCAGCTCGCCGTCCAGCAGCTTGCGCGCCTGGTCCACCAGCGCCTGGGTGTACCCGACACGGGTGCGCGCAACCTCGTAGCGTCCCATCACTTGAGTATCGAGCGCTTGCCCAGTGAACGCGAACCAACCCGAGCGCCAGCGTTCGTTGATGCTCAGCTCAATGTAATCGTCAATGTCATCGACCTGGCGTGCTGCGCCGTAGACCCTTGCGCCCACCATCAGGACGGCGCACGCCACCAACCCAACCGCGCCGGTCAGACCGAACCCCGCCATTGCCGCCGCCCCGAGCGCGACCGAGAGGCCTGCGCTCGCCACGCTCATGCCGGCCGAGACGTAATGGTCCATGGCTTCCTTGCCCGTGGATCTGGCGGCGGCGTCGAAGGCATTGATGGCGTGGTAGATATCGAAAGGGAGCGTGAGGATGCCGGCCATCAGGCCCGCGCTGCGGATCAGCCATTTGCCCACGGCGGTGGCCTTGAAGCCCATGAGCACCCGGTCAGCCTGGCGCAGCATTTGTTTTCCGGTCTTCAACAGCCCGTGCTCCACCATGACCGAAGTGAGCTCACCGCCGATTTCCCCGGAGCTGACCGCTATCTCGGCCAGATCGCTGTTTCTCAGGCCATCACGGATCCCCACCAGACCACCGTAGATTCCGTAGATCTGCATGCCCAGCGCAGCGGTGAGCATACCGTGGCTCTTCAGGTTGTTGACCCAGGTTGGCATGCCCGGTGCGAAGGGTTGGCCCTGCAACGCTTGCATCGCCTGCAACGCATCGAGCAATTTGCCGAACGTGTCCATCGACCCGCTGGGGACGTGGCCTGGTGTTGGCTCAAGAATCGCGGGGGAGCTGGAGGACCGGACGGACGCGAGCTCGAACAACAGAGAGGTCGCATCGGGGGCGTTGCCCGAAGGGTGCGCCTTGATGTAAGTCTCGATCATCAGTGGATCGAACCGGACGGCATCGATCAGCGCTCCGTCCGGTTGCGAAAGAAGTGCCGAGTCTGTTGCGGTCCCGTCGTCGCCCAGGCGTGCGCCCATGCGATAAAGGTCGACGCGGCTTATGCTCAACTCGCCAATCTTCACCGGCCCCAGGCGTTCATCCAAACGCGTGAGCCGTTCCCGGGGCGTTGGTTTTTTATCCGGTTGCGTGTCGTTATGTTCGGGCAGACGTTGCAGCGGATGGGACGTGATATCGGTGATCACCACAGGTGGAATCCGTTCCACTCCTGGTTGGGCGGATCGCCCTTGGGAAGGTTCTGACATCGATAATTCCTTTATCGTAAGGTCTGCCGAGCGCCCTCCTGGCGTTCGTGCGGGCATGATAAAGGAGCTGGACCTGGCGCGTGGGCGCAGAGTGTTTCGTGATGCAAGCTGGGGCAGTCAGGCCCGGCGCCGTTGCCGCACCATATGCTTGGACCCTTCGAATACCAGAACCGCCACGGCCATCCAGATGGGGATATAGGTCAGCCATTCTTCAGCCTGGATGCTTTCACCCAGCAGCAGCGCGACCCCCAGCAACAACACCGGCTCGACGTAGCTCAACAGCCCGAACAGGCTGAAGGGCAGCAACCGGCTGGCAACGATATAGGCCACCAGGGCCGAGGCACTGATGACGCCGAGCAGCGGGATGAGCAGCGACAGCCACGGGTGTTGATTGAAAACCTTGAAACCTTGTTCGCCGCTCTGCACGAACCAGAGCGCCAACGGCAGCATCAACGTCATGTCCAGCCAGAGCCCACCCAGGTTGTCGGTGCGAAGGCGTTTGCGCAGGATGAAATAGATTGGATAGCCCAGCACCACCAGTAACGTCGCCCAGGAAAACCCACCCACCCGGTACAGCTCGTTGAGCACGCCGAGAGAGGCGAAAAACACCGCGGCTTTCTGCAGACGCGAAAGGCGCTCGCCATAGGCGATGCGCCCCGTCAGGACCATCGATAGCGGCAGCAGGAAATAGCCCAGCGACACGTCCAGGCTGTAGTCGTTGAGCGGCGCCCACATGAACAGCCATAACTGCGCCCCCATCAGTGCCGATGACGCCATTGCACCCAGCAGCAAGCGCGGCGTGGCGATCAGGCGTGCGACAAGATCCGAGACGAGTTTCCATTCACGGGAGATCAGCATGAACGCAGTCATGCACGGCATCGTCAGCAACATGCGCCAACCGAAAATCTCCAGGCCCGTCAGCGGCGCGAGCAGCGAGGTGTAGTAGTACATGACGGCGAACAGGGCGGATGCCGAGACCGATAGAGCGATGCCTTTGGACACGGATGCCTCTTGTTATTGGAATTGCAGCACGATACGGAAAGCCGTTTACCCGTGGCGAGGGAGCTTGCTCCCGCTGGGCCGCGTAGCGGCCCCAAAGAGCGACTGCTGCGCAGCCGAGCGGGAGCACGCTCCCTCGCCACGGTGATCTCAGTGTAAGTTACGACGTACGCGGCACGCGCCCCGGCACGAAATGGCCGACATCATTGAACCCCGGCGTCGAGGCATGGCCCGGTGTCACCAGCGAATCGATGAATGCTTCATCCTCTGCCGTGATTTTCACCGCCTGCGCCTTGGTGTACGAATCCCACTGCTCCTCGGTGCGCGGCCCGACGATGGCCGAGGTGACGGCATTGTTGTTCAGCACCCAGGCGATGGCGAACTCGACGATGCCCACGCCCCGGCCCTGGGTGTATTCCAGGATCTGCTGGGCGATGCGCAGGGACTCGACCCGCCATTCGGTTTCCAGGATGCGCTTGTCCTGGCGTCCGGCACGGCTGTTGGCGTCCGGTGCGACGTCTGGCGCGTACTTGCCGCTGAGCACGCCGCGAGCCAGGGGGCTGAATGGCACCACGCCAAGGCCATAATTCTGCGCCGCTGTGATCTGCTCGGTTTCCGCCTGGCGGTTGACGATGTTGTATAGCGGTTGGCTGATGACCGGGCGGTCGATGCCCAGGCTGTCGGCAATGCGGATCACCTCGGCGATGCGCCAGCCGCGGTAGTTCGACAGGCCCCAGTAGCGGATCTTGCCCTGGCGAATCAGGTCGCCGATGGCCGACACGGTGACGTGCAGCGGGGTGTTGTGGTCTTCGCGGTGCAGGTAATAGATATCCAGGTAATCGGTGCCCAGGCGCGTCAGGCTGGCCTCGATCCCATTGAACAGATGCTTGCGGCTCAGGCCGCTGCGGTTAGGCATACCGTCCGGCGGGCCGAAGCCGACCTTGGTGGCGAGCACCCATTCATGGCGACGATGGGCAATCGCCTCGCCGACGATTTCTTCGGAGCGACCTCCGGTGTAGACGTCCGCGGTGTCGATGAAGTTGATGCCCTGGTCCCAGGCCTTGTCGATGATCCGCAGCGAATCTTCGGTGCTGGTCTGTTCGCCGAACATCATGGTGCCCAGGGTCAACGTCGAGACTTGCAACCCTGAATGGCCTAGCGTGCGGTAGCTCATGACAAGATCCTTTTATTCATGGGGAAAGGTTCAATCAAATACCAGAACCGCCGCAAGGATCAAACAGAATTCTCAAACCACCACAAATCAATTGTGGGAGCGAGCAAGCTCGCTCCCACAGGGTAAAAGGGTGTCAGGCCCGCAAGGTGCGGGTCATGCGCAGCGCCAACAGGCTGCCGCAGACGATCACGCCGGCCAGCAGGTACAGCGCCGCATCGGTCGAGCCAGTGGTGTCCTTGACCCAGCCCACCAGGTATGGGCTGAGGAAACCGGCCATCTGGCCCATGGAGTTGATCAACGCCAGCCCGCCGGCCGCCGCGCCCGCGCTGAGCAGGGCGGTGGGCACCGGCCAGAACATCGGCAGGCCGGTGAGGGCGCCCATGGTGGCGATGGACAGGCCGAGGATGGCGATGGCCGGCGTGGTGGCGAAGTTCACCGCGATCAGCAGCCCCACCGCGCCCATCAGCATCGGCACGACCAAGTGCCAGCGACGCTCCTTGTGCAGATCCGCCGAGCGCCCCACCAGCAACATGAACACCGCCGCCAGCAGATAGGGAATCGCACTCAGCCAGCCGATCACCAGGTTATCGCTGAAACCGAGGTTCTTGATGATCGACGGCAGCCAGAAATTGATCGCATACACGCCGCTCTGGATGCAGAAGTACACCAGGCCGAAGGCCCAGATCGCCGGGTTCTTGAACACGGCGGCCAGGGAGTCTGTGGTGGTTTTCGGTTTGTTGGCCAGGTCTTCGGCGTGGTCGGCGGTGAGCACGGCGCGTTCATGGTCGGTCAGCCAGGTGGCCTTGGCGAAGGTGTCGCTGAGCAGGAAGAACGCCAGGGCGCCGAGAATCACTGTCGGGATGCCTTGCAGCAGGAACATCCACTGCCAACCCGCCAGGCCGCCCTGGCCGGCGGCGAAGTGGTTGAGAATCCAGCCGGAAAACGGGCTGCCCAGCAGCCCCGACACTGGGATGGCCGACATGAACAGCGCCATGATCCGGCCACGGCGGAACGTCGGGAACCATTGCGAAAGGTACAGCACGACGCCAGGGAAGAACCCGGCTTCAGCCGCCCCGGTGAACAGCCGCAAGGTGTAGAACTGGGTTGGGGTGGTGACGAACAGCAGGCAGGTCGACAGCGTGCCCCAGGTGATCATCATCAGGGCGATCCAGCGCCGAGGGCCGAATTTGGTCAAGGCCAGATTGCTCGGCACGCCGCACAGCACGTAGCCGATGAAGAAGATCCCGGCGCCGAGGCCGTACACGGTTTCGCTGAACTTCAACGCGTCGAGCATCTGCAACTTGGCGAAGCCAACGTTTACCCGGTCGAGGTAGTTGAACAGGTAGCAGATGAAGATGAACGGGATCAAACGCAGGGTGATGCGCTTGTAGACGGTATTCTTTTCGTCGGGGGTAGCCAGGAGGGCTGCTGCGCTCTGGGACATGACGGGGCTCTCTTTATTATGATTTTGGCGTGCCAAGGGGTAACGTTGACCGCCCCTTGAGTCTCGGCCAGCCCAAGGTCCCGTGTCTTTGTGCCGCAGCACAACGTTTGCAATCCGACCCTGTGCGCCTGACCAATCCCGTGGGCGGCGCACCTCAAAACAACAATCACGCCGCTTGCAAGGAACACCGCCCATGTTCGAACTCGATCACGACCTGGCGCAGGACATCGTCGACCGGGCGATGGCGATTCTGCCCTATAACGTCAACGTCATGGACAACCAGGGCTTGATCCTCGGCAGCGGCGAGCGCGAGCGCATCAATACCCGCCACGAGGGCGCGCAACTGGTCCTCGCCAACGGACGGGTGGTGGAAATCGACGAGCACACCGCCGTCCACCTCAAGGGCGTACAGCCGGGAATCAACCTGCCATTGATGCTCGATCAGCGCTTGATCGGCGTGCTGGGCATTACCGGCGAACCCGCGCAATTGCGCACTTACGCCGAACTGGTGCGCATGACCGCCGAAATGTTGCTCGGCCAGCGCAACCAGCAGGCCGAGCAGCAATGGCGCCGCCAGCGTTGCGATGACTTGCTGGCATTGCTGCTGGGCGATGCCGGGGATTCGCCAAGGTTGCTCGATGAAGCGCAGCAGATGGGCCTCAAGCCGCAGCTGTCGCGCGTACCGTATCTGTTCGAATTGGGCTTGGAGCATGGCCCTGGTCAAACCGTCGAATCGCTGAGCGCCTGGCTGATGTCGCGCTACCCGGACAGCTGGTGCCTGACGTCGTCCAAATCCTCCTTGCTCTGGTGCCGGCCGGTCACGGCCTCGGTGGAGAACGAGCGGCTGCTGGGCAAGCTCGATGGCCTGGGCTGGAGCATCCTGCGAGTTGCTGTGGGCGGCCAGGCCGAGGGGCTGGCGGGGCTGCGCCGTTGCTACCGGCGGGTAGCGGATCTGCTGGCGTATGGGCGCGATGTCCTGCCGCAGTCGCGCTTGCTGCTCCTCAATCGCCATCGACTGCCGGTGATGCTCTGGCGGCATCGCAGCGATGATGCCCTCGACGAACTGCTCAGCCCGTTGCGCAAAGTGATCGCCAAGGACAGCAACGGCCAATTGCTCGCTACCTTGCGAAGCTGGTGCGAACACGACGGCCAGAGCCAGGCCTGCGCCGACGCCCTGGGCATCCACCGCAACAGCCTGCGTTATCGCATGGAACGCATCGCCGAACTCAGCGGCGTCGACCTGCTCAGGCTGGATGGGATGCTGGCGTTGTATCTAGGCGTCCAACTGTTGCCCCATGATCAAAATTATCCGGCGTGATCCCTTCGCGAGCAGGCTCGCTCCCACATTGGATCTGCTGTGATCCCATATCCAGTAGAAAATACTTGTGGGAGATTCTATGGTGCATGGCTAGCCTTAGATGCCTTTTGGTAGGTATTCGCTCTGGTTCTTCAACAGAGCGAATACCACTCGGGCAAGCTTGCGGGCCAGTGCCACTAATGCTTCGGTTGTGCTTAGCCCTCGAGCCCGCAGAGCCCCATAAAAACCCTTCCACGCCGCTGTGCGGCTCGCCGACATCGCGGCGTTGTGCATCAATCGGCGCGCCTCCGGGTCACCTCGCTTAGACAGGCAGCGGCGTCCCTTCTTTTTTCCCGAGTCCGATATGCGCAGGTCCAGCCCTAGAAAAGCGATGAAGGCATCGGCATTTCTGAAATCTCCACGCTGAAACGACGTAAGTAAACGCGCACCGCTCAACAGCCCGATTCCTTCGACTTTCATGCAGCGCTTGAGCTGACTGCCCAGACCGGCTGCATCCAATTGCGTCTGGATTGTTTTCTCAAGCAAGATTTCCAGTCGCTGCATGGCCTTTATCTGGTTCTCAAAGGCCGTTTTGAGCAACGGTTCGTTCGACCAACTTTGCTTGAGGCTGACACGCGCCTGAACCAAGGCTGCCCGGCGCCGGAAAAGGCTTATAAGCCGGCAATACAGGGGCGATGGCGGGGTCCACGGGTGCAACTGGTGGCCTTCGTTGTTCAAGTAGCGAGCCAACAACCGAGCATCCAGCGCATCGGTTTTGGCGCGAACTTTCACACCTTTGCGGTAATGGCTGAGTTCGTAGCCGCCGATCATGTAGATCACACAGCCCTGCGCATAAGCCAGGTCGGCGAAGTCCTGGTGATAGATATTGGTGGCCTCGATGGCGACATCCACTGGCGCAGGCAATTCCTTGAGCCACTTCTGGATCGCAGCTTTGGTGTTGGGGATCGCTTCCAGTCGATCTGTTTCTGCGTGATAAATCACCAACTCATCTTTGGCGACATCAACCCCCACGATCGGCTTTGCGACAGAAACCGGCATTGCCATTGAAAATCCTCCGCGCTAAGGTTTGAACACTTGAAGGGTTCACCCAGAGGCGCAGGCTTGTTCCTATCGTCGGTCTAGGCCAGATGCATTCTTTATCGGCGCTTGGGTGAAAGGAGGAGGGGTGAAATCTCCCACGGTCTGTACTGCGCGAACAGTCAGAATCGAGCCTTGTCCCTCCTCCTCCCTTCAAGTCCTACCATACAAGCGAGCCTGCTCGCGAAGAGGCCCGCAATGCCAACCCATCCTTTGTGAATTTGACCAATAATGCCCAAGGTCTTTTGTGCGGCGGACCGGCGTCAGAATCGCGGTCAGCTGGCAGCATGCTGTACATCGGAACCGGAGAACAAAAATGAAAATAGTCATCGCCCCCGACTCGTTCAAGGACAGCCTCAGCGCCCAGGCCGTGGCGGACGCCATCGCAGGAGGGCTGGCCGAGGTCTGGCCGGACGCGCAGCTGATCAAGTGCCCAATGGCCGATGGCGGCGAGGGAACGGTGGAGGCGGTGCTCGCGGCCTGCGATGGCCAATGGCGCGAGGCGCGGGTCCGTGGCCCGCTGGGCGCCGCTGTCCAAGCCCGCTGGGGCTGGTTGCCCGACAGCCGCACGGCGATCATCGAGATGGCCGAGGCCAGCGGCCTGCAACTGGTGCCGCCGGGACAGCGCGACGCTTGTTCCAGCAGCACCTATGGCACTGGCGAACTGATCCGCGCCGCTTTGGATGAAGGGGCGAGCCGAGTCATCCTGGCGATCGGTGGCAGCGCCACCAACGACGGCGGCGCCGGGGCGATGCAGGCACTGGGCGCGGCATTGCTGGACGACCACGGCCAAGCCCTGCCCCCCGGCGGCCTGGCCTTGGGCAAACTGGCGCGTATCGACCTGGGCGACCTGGACCCGCGCCTGGCCGGCGTGTGCTTCGAGATTGCCGCCGATGTCGACAACCCCCTTTGCGGTGCCCATGGCGCTTCAGCCGTGTTCGGCCCGCAGAAAGGCGCCTCCGCCGAGCAGGTGCAACAACTGGACCGGGCGCTGGGGCACTTTGCTGAACATTGTGCCCAGGTGTTGAACCGCGACGTTCGCGACGAACCCGGCAGCGGTGCCGCTGGCGGCCTGGGGTTTGCCGCCAAGGCATTCCTCCAGGCGCAGTTTCGTACCGGCGTGGAAGTCGTCGCGCAATTGACCGGCCTGGCCGATGCGATCGACGGCGCCGACCTGGTGATCACCGGCGAAGGCCGTTTCGACGCCCAGACCCTGCGTGGCAAGACGCCGTTTGGCGTGGCCCGCATCGCCCAGCGGCGCGGCGTACCGGTGGTGGTCATCGCCGGCACGCTGGGGGAGGGCTACGAAGCGCTTTATGAGCGCGGCATCGATGCCGCGTTTGCCCTGGCGAATGGGCCGATGACGCTACAAGAAGCTTGCACCGATGCGCCACGCCTGCTGGCCGAGCGGGCCCGGGACATCGCCCGGCTCTGGCGAGTGGCGGCGCGCTGACTTGCCCTTGGGGCAGTCGCCAGGACGCATCAGTCGTCGGAGATTGCCTTGGGACATTGACCCGCCCGCACACCCTGCGTAGCCTTGCGCCTTCGAGGTTCTTCGGCACGCGCCGAAGCTAGGGTCTGTATGAAATGTTCGCGTACAGAGCCTGAGAAGGGAACGCGGTCCAAGCCGCGGCTGCCCCCGCAACTGTGAACGGTGCTGTTTCTGCAAGGCCACTGTGCTTGCCCTATACAACGGGCGCACGGGAAGGCGCAGCAAAATGTCAGTCCCGGCTTTGAAAAAAGCCGATTTGGCCCGCCGTCAGCCAGGAGACCTGCCTCGACAACAGATTCTCACTACAACCGGGCGGGGTGATCCGGTGGCGAAATCTTCCGCGCGCGCCTGTGCCAGTGGTTGTCGTCCCGTTTGCCCGCCACCTTGCCAAAGGGCATCCGATGAAAACACTGGCCAAACTCCCCGTCACCATCGTCACCGGTTTCCTCGGGTCGGGTAAGACCACCTTGCTGCGGCACATGCTCGACAACGCCCAAGGCCGACGTATCGCGGTCATCGTCAATGAGTTCGGCGAACTGGGCATTGACGGGGAGATCCTCAAGCAGTGCTCCATCGGTTGCACCGAAGAAGAAGCCAACGGCCGCGTCTATGAACTGGCCAACGGCTGCCTGTGCTGCACCGTGCAGGAAGAGTTCTTCCCGGTGATGCGTGAGTTGGTGGCGCGTCGCGGCGACCTCGACCACATCCTCATCGAAACCTCCGGCCTGGCCTTGCCCAAGCCGCTGGTCCAGGCCTTCCAATGGCCGGAAATCCGCAGCGCCTGCACCGTCGATGCGGTCATCACCGTGGTCGATAGCCCGGCCGTGGCCGCGGGCACCTTCGCCGCGTTCCCGGACAAGGTCGATGCCCAGCGCAAGCTGGACCCGAACCTGGACCATGAATCACCGCTGCACGAGCTGTTCGCCGATCAACTGGCGAGCGCCGACCTGGTGATCCTCAACAAAGCCGACCTGATCAACCCCGAGGACCTGGCCAAAGTCCGCCTGGAGGTCGCCGAAGAGCTGCCGCCAGCGGTCAAGGTCATCGAAGCCAGCAACGGTCGCCTGCCGCTGGACGTGTTGATCGGCCTGGGCGCGGGCTCTGAGGAACACATCGACAGCCGCCACAGCCATCACGACCACCACCATGACGGCGATGACGACGACCATGATCACGATGCCTTCGATTCGATTTCCATCGAACTGCCCCAAGCTGACGAAAGCCTGCTGCTGGACGCGCTGACGCAACTGGTAATTCAGCATGACGTATTGCGGGTCAAGGGCTTCGCGGCCATCCCGAACAAGCCGATGCGCCTGTTGATCCAAGGTGTGGGCACGCGCTTCGACAAGCACTTCGACCGCCAGTGGGGCGCCGATGAAGCGCGCGTCACACGTCTGGTACTGATCGGCCAGGCCCTGGACGCCGGGCTGCTCGAAGCGCAGTTGCGCGCCGCCCTCAGCGTCTAAACCATGCACCTGCTCAGGACCCAGCCCGGTGGTTTCGTGTCGGATGACAACATCGCCGACCTCGGGCAAACCCCCGCCGAGCTGGTGATCCTGTGCAGCGGCGATTCCAGCCTGGCGCTGCTGGCAGAAGCGGCGCGGCAGTTGCCGGACGATTTTCCGCAGTTTCGCCTCGCCAACCCGATGCAAGTGCAGAACCACGCCTCGGTGGATCTGTACGTTGAAGATGTATTGCGCCACGCCAAGGTCATCCTGCTGTCGTTGCACGGAGGCATCGGCTATTGGCGCTACGGCGTCGAGCGCCTGGTGGAACTGGCCGGGCGCGGGGTGAAACTGATCCTGGTGCCGGGGGACGACCGTCCGGACCCGGAGCTCAGCGACCTGAGCAACGTGTCCGCCGAGCACCGCGATCGGCTCTGGCAGTTTCTTCGTCAAGGCGGATTGGAAAACGCCCTTAACCTGTTCCGTCACCTGGGCAGCCAATGGTTTGCCCGCGATTATCCGTGGGGCGAGCCCCAGCCCCTGGCGCGCACGGCGATCTATCACCCGGAAAAAACCAACGCGACCCTGAATGATTGGCAAGCGGACTGGCGGGCAGGCGATCCCGTAGCGGCGCTGTTGTTTTATCGCTCCCACCTGCAAGCCGCGAACACCGCGTTCATCGACGTGTTCTGCCAGCGGCTGCAAGCGGCGGGACTCAACCCTTTGCCAATCGCCGTGGCGAGCCTCAAGGAACCCGGTTGTCTGGCACAGGTGGAAGACTGGCTGGACGAAGTGGCAACGGGGGTTATTCTCAACACCACCGGCTTTGCACAATCGAGTCCGGAAGCGCCGCACTTGCGGCCGTTTCGCCGCGATATCCCGATGATCCAGGCGATCTGCGCCCAGGACAACGAACCCGGCTGGCGCGCCAGCGAACAAGGCCTGGGCCCACGGGACCTGGCGATGCACATCGCCTTGCCGGAACTGGACGGGCGAATCATCAGCCGGCCCATCAGTTTCAAGGACCTGGCCTGGCGCAGCGAGCGCAGCCAGAGCGATGTAGTCTGCTACCGGGCGGTACCCGAACGCATGGATTTTGTCGCTGGAATGGCCCGCCGCTGGACCACCCTGGCGCGCCTGCCCAACGGCGAAAAGCGCGTGGCGCTGATCCTCGCCAACTACCCGACCCGGGACGGACGCATCGGCAACGGCGTCGGCCTCGACACGCCAGCGGCGGCGCTGAATATTCTGCGGGCGATGCAGGCCGAGGGTTATCCGCTGACCACCGAGCTGCCGGCCAGCGGCACCGCGCTGATCCGGCAATTGCTCGGCGGCGTCACCAACGACCTGGACAGCCTCGACCTGCGGCCTTGTCATCAGAGCCTGGCCGTCGACGCGTACCGGGCCCTGTTCGACGCGCTGCCCGAGGCCAATCGCCAAGCGGTGCTGGAACGTTGGGGCGCACCCGAGCAGGACCCGATGTTCCGTGACGGCCGCTTGATGATCGCCGGCCTGCGCCTGGGCCTGACGTTCGTCGGCATTCAGCCGGCGCGGGGGTATCAGGTCGATCCGAGCGCGGTGTACCACGACCCGGACCTGGTGCCGCCCCATGGCTACCTGGCGTTCTATTTCTGGTTGCGCCACACCTACGGCGCTCACGCCGTGATTCACGTCGGCAAGCACGGTAACCTCGAATGGCTGCCGGGCAAGGGCGTCGGGCTGTCGGAAAACTGCTGGCCGGACGTGCTGCTGGGGCCGCTGCCAAACATCTATCCGTTCATCGTCAACGACCCGGGCGAGGGCGCTCAGGCCAAGCGGCGTACCCAGGCGGTGATCATCGACCACCTGATGCCACCGCTGACCCGCGCCGAAACCTACGGGCCGCTGCGCAACCTGGAGCTGCTGGCTGACGAATACTACGAGGCGCAATTGCTCGATCCGCGCCGCGCCAGGGAATTGCAACGGGACATCCTGGCCCTGGTGCGCGAGACGCATATCGACCGCGAGCTGCAACTCGACGCCGGCCTCGACAGCGACGCCGATGCGGCGATCTGGCTGCCGCGCCTGGACACCTACCTGTGCGACCTGAAGGAATCGCAGATTCGCGATGGCCTGCATATTTTTGGCGAGTCGCCGAGCGGACGGCTGCGCATCGACACCTTGCTGGCATTGCTGCGCATTCCCCGTGGCGACGGCAAGGGCGCCCAGTCGAGCCTGCTGCGGGCCCTGGCCGAGGCGTTCGGGTTGGGCTTCGATCCGCTCGATTGCGCCTTGGCCGAGCCTTGGGCCGGCGAGCGTCCCGAGGCGTTGCGCGACGTCAGCGATGAGCCCTGGCGCACCGTCGGCGACAGCCGTGAGCGTCTGGAGCTGTTCGCGGCGCGACTGATCGAGCAAGCCTTGGCCGGCGATATCGTGCAGCTCGACGCGCCGGGTTGGGAGACGGTGCACGGCATCATCGACCACCTGCGTGCCGTCGTCGCGCCGCGCCTGGATGCCTGTGGCTCGGCGGAGATGCGCGGCTTGCTCGACGCATTGGGCGGGCGTTTCGTACCGGCCGGCCCCAGTGGCGCGCCGAGTCGCGGACGCTTGGATGTGCTGCCCACCGGGCGCAACTTCTTCTCCGTCGACGTGCGCAACTTGCCCACCACCACGGCGTGGCGCATCGGTTTTCAGTCGGCGAGCCTGATTCTGGAGCGGCACCTGCAAGACCACGGCGATCACCTGCGCCAGCTCGGCCTGTCGGTGTGGGGCACCGCCACCATGCGCACCGGCGGCGACGACATTGCCCAGGCCATGGCGCTGATGGGCGTGCGTCCGGTGTGGGCCACGGGCAGCCAGCGGGTCGACGATTTCGAGATCCTGCCGTTGAGCCTGCTGGACCGGCCTCGGGTGGATGTGACGTTGCGGGTGTCCGGGTTCTTCCGGGACGCCTTCGCCAATCTGATCCGCTTGTTCGATGCGGCGGTGCAAGCCGTAGCGGCCCTGGATGAACCCGATGACATGAACCCGCTGGCGGCCAAAGTGCGTGCCGAGCGCGAAGCCTTGCTGCAATCGGGCTTGCCCATGGAAGACGCGGCGCGCCAGGCCGGCTGGCGGATTTTCGGCGCCAAGCCCGGCGCCTATGGGGCGGGCGTGCAGGGGGCCATTGACGGTCGGCTCTGGCAGAGTCGCGAAGACCTCGCCGAGGTGTACCTCAACTGGGGCGGTTATGCGTATGGCGCGGGCGACGAAGGCACCGCCGCGCGGGCGCAATTTTCCCGGCGACTGAGCCAGGTGCAAGCGGTGTTGCAGAACCAGGACAACCGTGAGCACGACCTGCTCGATTCCAACGATTACTACCAATTCCAGGGCGGCATGCTCGCAGCCGTGGAAACCCTTAGCGGCGAAACCGCCGCCAGTTATCACGGCGATCACAGCCAACCGGATCTGCCGAAGATCCGTACCTTGAAAGAAGAACTCAACCGAGTCATCCGTTCCCGCGCGGCCAATCCGAAGTGGATCGACGGGGTCAAGCGTCATGGCTACAAAGGCGCGTTCGAACTGGCGGCGACGGTGGACAACCTGTTCGCCTTCGACGCCACCACCCAGTTGATCGAAGACCACCAGTACGCCTTGCTGGCCGATGCCTATCTGCTCGATCCGCATACCCGTGATTTCGTCCGGCAGCACAACCCCGACGCTCTGCGGGACATGACCGAGCGCATGCTCGAAGCGCAGCAGCGGGGGATGTGGCAGGCGCCGGGGGATTATCGCGAGGCGCTGGAAAACCTGCTGCTGGACATCGAAGAAGATGGCTGACTTACCGATGGATGACGGCCGCTGGTGGCGAGGGACCTCCTTACATTGATGAGATATCTCATATGACCGACACCCCACATTTCCCCCTCGCCGCCGTGGTCGGCGCCGATGCGCTGAAACTGGCCCTGTGCCTGGCGGCCATCGATCCGAAGATCGGCGGCGTGCTGATCGAAGGCCCGCGCGGGATGGCCAAGTCCACCCTGGCCCGGGGCCTTGCGGATATGTTGGCCAGCGGTCAGTTCGTGACCTTGCCCCTTGGCGCCACCGAGGAGCGGCTGGTGGGCACCCTCGACCTGGACGCGGCATTGGGGCAAGGGCGCGCGCAGTTTTCCCCGGGGGTGCTGGCCAAGGCCGACGGCGGCGTGTTGTACGTCGATGAGGTGAACCTGTTGCCTGATCACCTGGTGGACCTGCTATTGGATGTCGCCGCCAGCGGCACCAACCTGATCGAGCGCGACGGTATTTCCCACCGGCATCCGGCGCGTTTCGTGTTGATCGGTACGATGAACCCGGAAGAAGGCGAACTGCGGCCGCAACTGCTCGACCGCTTCGGCCTCAACGTGGCCCTCGATGGCCACACCGCACCGGCCGAGCGCGGGCAGATCATCCGTCGCCGCCTGGATTTCGACAACGACCCGGCGGCGTTTTGCGCCGAGTGGGAGCCGGCCCAGCAGCGGTTGCGTGAACGCTGCGAACAGGCCCGCGCAGGCTTGGCCCAAATCCCCCTGGATGACGCGGCGCTGGGGCAGATCACCGAGCGTTGCTTTGCCTGCGGAGTCGATGGGTTGCGCGCCGACCTGGTCTGGCTGCGGGCTGCCCGCGCGCATGCCGGCTGGCGTGGCGCGCACGCCATCGCTGCTGAAGACATCGATGCCGTTGCCGAATTTGCCCTGCGTCATCGCCGCCGCGAGCATGCCGCTCCGGCCCCCGCGCCAAACCAGGCCCCACCTTCGAACCCGAATGAAACCAGCCAACCCAGCGAAGGCCAAGGCCAATGGGGCGACCTGCCTCCCCGGGCGTTGCCGACCGGCGCCCGACGAGACGTGCCGAGCTGGCCAAAAAAGCCCTAGGCATTCGCCCCCGTTCGCCGTCGGGGGCGAATGCCAGACCCCGTCCGGGACGTCTGGACCATGGGCGCCAAGGCCACGGCAGAGCAGCGTCCAACGGTGTGGTGGACTGGCCGGGCACGCTGCTAAAGGGGCGTCCGCGCCTGGCTGCGGACCTGCGTTTCAAATCGCGGCAGCGTTCAGCCCATGAACTGTGGTTGGTGATTGTCGACGCATCGGCCTCGACCCGTCGCCATCGGGCCTTGAGCGACGGCAAGGGCCTGCTGGCGCAACTGTTCGACGAGGCCTACCGACAACGCGCACGGTTGGCGCTGTTGACGGCCAGCGGCGCCACGCCGACCTGGCAAGTGCAAGGGCTCAAGGCCTCCCACGGCCTGGTGCAGTGGCTCGACGCGCTGGGGGCCGGTGGTGGTACGCCGTTGCTGGCGGCGATCGGCGAGGCGCAGCGCTGGCTGGCCTCCCGTCGCAAGCGCTTCCCGGCGGAGCGACAGCGGGTGTTGCTGATGACCGACGGCCGGGTGAGAGACGGGCAACCCATGCCGCCCCTCGATTGCCCCAGCCTGCTCATCGACATCGAGCGCGGGCCGATCCGCCTGGGTCGGGCGCGGCAATTGGCGGGGCAGTTGGGGGCTGAGTATCGGCATATTGATGAAGGCACTTGAAATGAGCTGTGGCTGTCTGGGCCCTATCGCGAGCAAGCTCGCTCCCACATGGGTTTCGCTGTGAACACATAACTGCTGAACACCCCAGCTCCCTGTGGGAGCGAGCTTGCTCGCGATGGCATCACCCCGGTTCCAATGCTCTGCCCACCCAACCCGCATCACTGCTCTATGCTCAGGCAACCTTCAAAGGAATGAACCCATGCGCGTACTCGTCACCAACCCCCAGGACGATTTCAGGGTCAAGGCCTACGCAGGCACCAACGGTGTGCTGCTCGCCATGGACCTCGCCGAGCCACGACGCAAGGGGCTGTTGGGCTTCGCCATCGAGAAGCAGCACGGTGACAAGCCGTGGCTGTTCCTGTTCAACAGTCTGACCTTCCCCGACAAGGCCCACACCTTCCCGCAGTTCCATGCCACGCCCAGCGACAAGGCTCCGTTGCAGAAATTTCGCTGGGCCGATTATGCGGTCAACCCGGGCACGACGATCCATTACCGCGTGCACCTGGCCTACGGCAGTCCCGATGCGCCGCAGTTGGGTGAGGCCCTTGAGTTGACCGTCACCAGCGATGACGGCCAGCCTGCCAACCAGAGCGTCATCTTCAATCGCGCGGTGGCCGCCAGCCAGGCGTTCCAGCGCAAGTTTCCGGAACTGGACAGCCTGATCAGCGCCAATCGGAGCCTGTCCATTGAAGACTGGCCGGATGCGCCGCGTCGCTGGCTGGAAAACGGTTTGCTGGGGCGCCTGGTCGGCTTCATCGACCGGGCCCTGGATGCAAGCTGGGCGTTGGACGTGGCCATTTATGAATACGAACTGCCGGTGATTGTCGAGGCGGTCAACGCGGCCCATGCGCGCGGCGCTCGGGTGAGGGTGCTTTACCATGCCCAGCCGGAGGACGACGCGACGATCAGCAATGAAGCCAGCCTGCAAAAACTGCCGGCGGCGAACAAGCGTGGTCGAGTCACCCATAGCATTTTCCACGACAAGTTCATCGTCCTGAGCAGAATCGACCGGCATGGAGTGCCGACCCCCGAGGCCGTATTGTGTGGCAGCACCAACTTCACCGCCAACGGCGTCTATCGCCAGGCCAACGTCATCCATGTGCTGGACGATCCACGCATCAGTGACAGTTATCGCCAGGTGTTCGAGCAGATCTGGGCCAACCCCGGGGACGTCGACGCCACCCGCGATTGGCTGACGCTCAGCAATCCCATGGACGGCGACGAAAAACTCTTCGCCGGTTTTTCGCCCCGCAACGGCAAGGGCGATCTCGATCGCTTTGTCGAGATCATCGCGGCCGCGCGCAAGGACCTGCTGTTCGTCACCGCATTCGTCCTACCCGAGCGGATTCTCGATGCCTTGCTCGGCCAGCCGAACGACGACGTGTTGCGCTACGGCCTGCAAAACACCACCAGCCGCATCACCGGTTTCCATGCCGACCGCACCGCCGAATTCGCCGCCACCGCGCTGCTCAATACCGGCCTGGAGGGTTGGCTGCGGGAAAACATGAAAGGCCAGAAGGGCAACCTGCTGGTCCACACCAAGGCCGTGGTCACCGACTTCACCAGTGACTCGCCGACCATCATCAGCGGCAGCCACAACCTGAGCGCCGCCGCCAGCGCCAGCAACGACGAGAACTATCTGATCATCCAGGGCGACACCGACCTGGCCGACCGCTACGGGCTGGAACTGCTGCGCTTCTATGAGCACTACCGGTTTCGCTATTTCGCAAAAAAGCTCGCCCTCAAGCAGGTCCAGCCCCTGGCGCCGGACGACAGCTGGAGCGATGACTATTACCGCGAGGGCGATCTGCGGATGTTGTCCAGGATCAGGTTTTGCGGCCGTTGAAGCGGCCGTCGAAAACGTTTCCACGTTGTGCTGCCAATCGCTGCGCCACGGCGCAGATCCTGCCGTAAACCGCTCGGCAAAACGTCGCCTGGCGCACCATAACTGCCCCCAAACCCTCAGAAACACGGGCGCAGCGCACGTGTCTGGAGCATCCCGCAAAGTCTGCTGAGCGGGCCCCGCAAAACGGTGGTTTGTACCAAGCGGCGACTATTTTTAACGGTTTTTCCACGGTCTCATGGTGTTGTAATGAAAACGTGATGCAGCGTTGCCGCGAGCCTCACGAATGGCGTCAATGTTTGCTTCGTCATGCCTTCAACAACAAATCCAGGACCGCACTCATGAGCTTTCTTCGACCCAAGTACATCACCTTCGACTGCTACGGCACGTTGACCAACTTCCAGATGGGCAACATGACGCGCGAGCTGTTCGCCGACCGTGTCGATGCCGGGCAGATGGACCAATTCGTCAAGGACTTCGCCGCTTATCGCCTGGACCAGGTGATGGGTGACTGGCGGCCTTATGATGAGATCATCAAGACCTCCCTGATGCGGGTCTGCAAGCGTTGGAACGTCGAATACCGCGGCGAAGGCCAGCTCTATTACGACGCCGTGCCAACCTGGGGACCCCACGCCGATGTGCCGGCGGGCCTGTCGAAGATCGCCGACAAGATCCCCCTGGTGATTTTTTCCAACGCGATGGACGAGCAAATCATGTCCAACGTCGACAAGCTCGGCGCGCCTTTCCATAAAGTGTTCACTGCCCAGCAGGCCCAGGCCTACAAGCCGCGGCTGGCCGCGTTCGAATACATGCTCGATAACCTCGGCTGCGGGCCTGAGGATGTGCTGCATGTGTCGTCGAGCTTCCGTTACGACCTGATGCCGGCCAATGACATGAAGATCAAGCACAAGGCCTTCGTTGCTCGTGGTCATGAGCAACCGGGCAACTCGATCTACAACTACCACCAGATCCCCGATATCGGCGGGCTGCCTGGACTGGTCGGGCTCTGAAACCGAGCGAACGCTTCAAGGCGAAAGGGGTTTAGACATGGGCAGTGAGTCTTATTGGCTCGATACCGCACCGGCCTTCACCGGTGCCCAGGTCGGCGGGTTGCCCGACCAGGTCGACGTCGCCATCGTCGGTGGCGGTTTCACCGGTCTGGCGGCGGCCCGGGCCCTGGCCTTGAAGGGCGCCCGGGTGGCGGTGCTGGAGGCGGGAAGGGTGAACGGGCAGGCGTCCGGGCGCAATGGCGGGCAGTGCAACACCGGCGTCGCCCAGGACTATGCGGCATTGTCAGCAAGCCTGGGTGCCGATAAGGCCCGCGCTTATTACCTGGCCTACGAAAGCGCCGTGCAGAGCGTCGTTTCGTTGGTCGAGCAGGAAGGGATTGCCTGCGACTTGACGCGTCACGGCAAGCTCAAGCTGGCCGCCAAGCCGATGCACTACGAAGGGTTGGCGCGCACCTGTGAACTGATCCGCAATGAGGTCGATGCCGAGGTTCAATTGTTGTCGGCGAAGGAAGTTCGCGCCGAGGTCAATTCGGACCAGTTCCACGGCGGCCTGCTGCAGCGCAATGGCGTACAGATGCATGTCGGGCGCTTTGGTGTCGGCCTGGCCGAGGCGGCCGCCCGTCATGGCGCGTTGATTTTCCAGGGCGTCGAGGTGAAGGACTGGAAGACCCGCGGCAGCGGCTATCAGGTCAACACGAACAAAGGCGTGCTGCATGCCTCGCAAATTCTGCTGGCCACCGGTGCGTGCCAGCAAGGCGGGCTGGGTTGGTATCGGCGACGCATCGTCCCGGTGGGCAGTTTCGTGGTCGCCACCGAGGTACTGCCACAGGCGCTGATCGACAGTTTGCTGCCGGCCCGTCGCTCCTACGTCACCAGTCGCATGATCGGCAATTACTTTCGCCTGACCCCGGACAACCGCTTGCTGTTTGGCGGCCGTGCGCGGTTTGCCATGTCCGACAGTGTGTCCGATGCCAAGAGCGGCAAGGTGCTGCAAGCGGCGATGGTGCAGATGTTCCCGCAGTTGGCCGACGTGAAAATCGACTATTGCTGGGGCGGACTGGTGGACATGACCTCTGACCGCTTGCCCCGCGCCGGCCAGCATGGCGGCATCTACCACTCCATGGGCTACAGCGGCCACGGCGTGCAGATGTCGGTGCACATGGGCCAGGTCATGGCCGACGTCATGGCCGGCAAGGTCGAGGCCAACCCTTGGCGCGAGCTCGACTGGCCGGCGATTCCCGGGCACTTCGGCAAGCCCTGGTTCCTGCCGTTTGTAGGCGCGTATTACCGCCTGCAGGACTACCTACACTGATTCATAAGGCGTTGTTTGGCGTTTCAACCGTTGCGACGACCGTGCGCAACCGAGCCCCTATCACTTGCGGAAGGTAGAACTGACATGACTGACAATAAGAACAGCATCGACGGCCAGTTGATTACGGGCGAAGAAAGTCTGCGGGTTTTCGAAGGGCTCAATCGCGGCATGTCGCGCCGCCACGCCTTGCAAATGCTCGGGCTGGCCGGGGTCGCCGCGGCCGGGGCCGGCAGCCTGTTCGGCGCCGCCGGCAAGTTGTGGGCCGATGACACCACGAGCCCAGGCAAGGGCAAGCCCGGCGGACGTATCCGAGTGGCGGGCATCACCAGTTCCACCGCCGATACCCTGGATCCGGCCAAGGGCTCATCGTCCACCGACTACGTGCGCCACTACATGTTCTACAACGGCCTGACCCGTTTCGACAGCCACATGGTGCCGCAACTGGAGCTGGCCGAACGCATCGACACCACCGATGCGACGCTGTGGGTGATCACCCTGCGCAAGGAAGTCACCTTCCACAACGGTAAAGGGCTGATAGCGGCGGACGTGGTGTTTTCCCTGCTGCGGCACAAGGATCCGGTCACCGGTTCGAAGGTCCTGCCGCTGGCCTCGCAATTCGAGGAGGTCAAGGCCAATGGTACCCACGAGGTGCAGATCCGCTTGAGCGGCCCGAATGCCGAACTGCCGTCGATTCTGGCCGTGTCCCACATGCTGATCGTGCCCGAGGGCACCACGGATTTCAGCCAAGGGGTCGGCACCGGTCCGTTCAAGGTCAAGGAGTTCAAGCCGGGAGTACGCTCGATCGGCGCCCGCAACACCAATTATTGGAAGCCCGGCTTGCCCTACCTGGACGAGATCGAGTTCATTGGCATCGGCGACGAGCCGTCGCGGGTCAACGCGCTGCTGTCGGGCGATGTGCAGATCATCAACGAGGTCAACCCGCGCTCGACGACCCGCATCAAGGACAGCGCAGGCCACCGTGTCGTCGATTCGCCCTCGGGCAACTACACGGACCTGATCATTCGTCAGGACCAGATGCCAGGCCAGAGCCCCGAATTCACCCAGGCGATGAAACTGTTGCTGGACCGCGAGCAGGTCAAGTCGGCGATTTTCCGTGGCTTTGCCAGGGTCGGCAACGATCATCCGATTGCGCCGGGCGCGCGCTTCTTCAACGCCGACCTGCCGCAACGCACCTATGACCCGGAAAAGGCGCGTTTCCTGCTGAAGAAAGCCGGCATGGAAAACATCAGCATGCCGGTGATGTGCTCGCCGGCCGCCACCGGTTCGGTGGACGTCGCCGTGCTCTTGCAGCAGTCGGCGAAGGAGGCCGGGCTCAAACTCAACGTCAATCGGCTGCCGAGCGACGGCTACTGGTCCAACCACTGGGCCAAGCACCCGCTGAGCTTCGGCAACATCAACCCACGGCCGAACGCCGACATGCTGTTCTCGCAGTTTTTCCAGTCCTCGGCGCCGTGGAACGAGTCCGGCTGGAAAAACCCGCAATTCGACCAACTGCTGGTGCAGGCCCGTGGCGAAACCGACGAGGCCAAGCGCGGCAAGATGTACGCCGACATGCAGACGCTGGTGCATGAGCACAGTGGCATCGGCATCCCGGTGTTCATCAGCAACATCGATGGCGTCGACCAACGCGTCAAGGGCTACGGCACCAATCCGCTGGGTGGCTTCATGGGCTACATGTTCTCCGAGCAAGTCTGGCTGGACGCTTGATGAGCGTGGTCTGGCTCCGTGACATGGCAAGAGGATCGGGTGATGAATAGCAACACATTGTGGTTGATCGGCCGGCGCCTCGGCGCCGCGATCGTGACCCTGCTGATCGTCTCGATGGTGGTGTTCGCCATCACGGCGGTATTGCCGGGAGACGCGGCGCAACAGTCCCTTGGACAGTTCGCGACGCCTGAACAAGTGGCGGCCCTGCGGGTGAAGATGGGCCTCGACCAGCCAGGCGCATTGCGCTACCTGCACTGGCTGACCAGCCTGCTCAGCGGCGACCTCGGCGTATCGATTTCCAATGCCGTGCCGGTCAGCGAGCTGATGGCCGGACGAGTGCCCAACACCTTGATGCTCGCGGCCGCCACGGCGCTGGTGTCGGTGCCGGTGGCACTGATCCTCGGAATCGGCTCGGCGATGGGGCGAGGGGGGCGCATCGACAGCGTCCTGAGTTTCTTCACGCTGACGATGGTGGCGGTGCCGGAGTTCCTGGTGGCGACGCTGGCGGTGTTGATCTTCGCGGTCAACCTGGGCTGGCTGTCGGCGCTGTCCTACTCCAGCGAAATCACCTCGCCGCTGCAATTCATGCGCACCTATGCCTTGCCGGTCATGACGCTGTGCTGCGTGATCGTTGCGCAGATGGCGCGCATGACCCGGGCGGCGGTGATCGATCAGCTCGACAGCCCCTACGTTGAGATGGCTCGCCTCAAAGGCGTGAGTCCGGTGCGGGTGGTCTTGCGCCACGCCTTGCCCAATGCCATCGGGCCGATCGCCAATGCCATCGCCTTGAGCTTGTCCTACCTGCTGGGTGGCGTGGTGATCGTCGAGACGATCTTCAACTATCCCGGCATCGCCAGCCTCATGGTCGATGCCGTGACGAACCGCGACATGGCATTGGTCCAGGCCTGCACGATGCTGTTTTGCACGGCGTACCTGATGCTGGTGTTGATTGCCGACCTGTGCGCAATCCTGTCCAACCCGAGGCTGAGAAACCAATGAACAATCTCATTGCGAAGTCCCCGCCTGCTGCGCCCGAACTGGCCTATGGCAAGGTTTCCAACGGCGCCTCCTGGCTCGGCCTGCTCGGCGCCGCCATGTGCGTCATCTGGTTGCTGGTGGCCATTTTCGGACCTTGGCTGGCGCCGCACCCGGTGGGCGAAGTGGTGTCCGACAACGTCTTCGACAGCTTCAGCGCGGCGTACCCGCTGGGCACCGACTACCTGGGCCGCGACATGCTCAGCCGGATCATGGTGGGCGCAAGGTTCACCGTCGGCCTGGCCTTGGTCGCGGCGGTCCTGGCGAGCGGCTTGGGAACCACTTGTGCGTTGTTGTCAGTGGTCTCGCCAAAGTGGCTGGACGAGCTGATCAGCCGCCTGATGGACGCCTTCATTTCTATCCCGAGCAAGATGCTTGCGTTGATCATGGTTTCGGCCTTCGGCTCCTCGGTGACCTTGTTGATCTGCACGGCGGTGCTGAGCTTCACGCCGGGCGCATTCCGGATCGCCCGCAGCATGGCCGTGAATATCGAGGCTTTGGAGTACGTGCAGGTGGCCCGTACCCGTGGCGAGCGCAGGTTGTACATCGCTTGTGTGGAGATCCTGCCGAACATGCTCAACCCGGTGCTGGCCGACTTGGGGTTGCGCTTTGGCTTTATCGTGCTGCTGCTCAGTGGCATGAGCTTTCTCGGCCTGGGCGTGCAGCCGCCGGACGCAGACCTGGGCTCCCTGGTGCGCGAGAACATCGGCGGTCTCAACCAGGGCGCGCCAGCCATCGTGATTCCGGCCCTGGCCATTGGCACCCTGACGATCGGCGTGAATCTGTTTATCGATCGCCTGTCTTCGCGGCGCAATCGACGCACGGGAGGTCATTGAAATGAGCGAATTGATTCGAGTCGAAAACCTGCGGGTAGTCGCCTGTGGCGAACGCGGCGAGGTGGAGATCGTCAAGGGCGTCAGTTTTTCTCTGGCAAAAGGCGAAGTGCTCGCATTGATCGGCGAGTCCGGCTCCGGCAAGACCACCATTGCCCTGGCGCTTCTGGGTTATGCCCGACGCGGCTGTCGCCTGGCCGGTGGCGTGGTGCGCATCGGCGAGCACGACATGCTGGCCTTGAGCGAAGGCGAGCTGCAAGGCTTGCGCGGCAATCGCGTCTCGTACATTGCCCAAAGCGCCGCGGCGGCATTCAACCCAGCGAAAAAGCTCATCGACCAGGTGGTCGAGGGCGCGCTGATCCATGGCCTGGGCAGCCGGGCGGTGCTCGAAGCCAAGGCCATCGAACTTTTCCGTGACCTGGCGTTGCCGAACCCCGAGCGCATCGGTCAGCGGTATCCCCATCAAGTCTCCGGCGGGCAATTGCAACGGGTCATGGCGGCAATGGCGCTGATCAGCGATCCGCTGCTGGTGGTGCTCGATGAGCCCACCACCGCCCTGGATGTGACGACCCAGATCGATGTGCTGCGCGCTTTCAAACGCGTGGTGCGCGAGCGGGGCGCGACGGCGGTGTACGTGTCCCATGACTTGGCTGTCGTCGCGCAGATGGCCGACCAGATCGTAGTACTCAACGGCGGCGAGATATTCGAGCAGAGCGCGACCGCGCCGTTGCTCAAGGGGCCCGCCCATGCCTATACCCGAAGCCTGCTGGCGGCGGCGCGTCCGGACACAACGATCCGTCCGCCCTGCGGCCTCGCGGAGGACGCTCCGCTGTTGACCATCCGGGGGCTGACCGCCGGCTACGGCAACAAGAACCCGCAAGGCATGCCGGCGATTCGCGTGCTGGAGGACATCGACCTCACCGTGCGCCGGGGCCAGGCCATCGGGGTGATCGGTGAGTCCGGTTCAGGTAAATCGACCTTGGCCCGGGTGGTGGCGGGGTTGCTGCCTCCGGCCCTTGGCGGGTTGACCTTCGACGGCCAGCCATTGGGCGGTAGCTTGCAGGAACGCACTGCTGACCAGTTCCGCCGCATCCAGATGGTTTTCCAGAACGCCGACACCGCCCTTAACCCCATGCACAGCATCAGCGCCATCCTGAGCCGGCCGTTGAAGATGTATTTCGGCCTCAAGGGCGTGGCCCTGCGCGAGCGCATCGGCGAGTTGCTCGACCTCGTCCGTTTGCCCCGGGACTTGGCCGAGCGACGTCCGAGCGAGCTGTCCGGCGGTCAGAAACAGCGGGTCAACCTGGCCCGGGCGCTGGCGGCCAAGCCGGACCTGATCCTCTGCGATGAAGTGACGTCGGCCCTCGATACCGTGGTCGGCGCGGCGATCCTTGAACTGCTGCGCGACCTGCGCCAACAACTGGGCGTGTCGTACCTGTTCATCAGCCACGACATCTCCACCGTGCGAGCGCTGTGCGACGACATCGTGGTGATGTACAGCGGCCACAAGGTCCAGTCGGGGTCTCGGCAATCGTTCGCCCAGGCACCGTTTCATCCCTACACGGACCTGCTGATCCATTCGGTGCCAGAGCTGCGCCAGGGCTGGCTGGAAACCTGCGGCGCGACGACTTGCGGTACGTTGCCGGCGTTGGGGCCAACGGCCAATGAACCGGATCTGTGCACATTCCTCGGTCGCTGCCCGGTACGGGTCGATGGGGTGTGCAACCATATCGCGCCACCCCGGCGCATCATCGATGGCGGCAGCGAGGTGCTCTGTCACCACGACAGCGGCGAACTGCTGAAAAGCCAGCGGGATTCAAACAGCATGATCGTGGGAGCCTACGCATGAACGCGCGTTTCGTGAGGTTGGCCGAACAGGGCCGCCCCGTCGTCAACCTGAAGGTCGATGGCGTGCCCATCACGGCGTTGCAGGGCGATACGTTGATGGTCGCCTTGCTGACCCACGGCCCGGCGTTGCGCCAGTCGGAATTCGATCCCGGCAGCCGCGCCGGCTTTTGCCTGATGGGCGCCTGCCAGGATTGCTGGGTCTGGACCCGCAGCGGCGAACGCTTGCGCGCCTGCTCCAACGAAGTCCGCGAAGGGCTGGATATCATCACCACGCAACCGGAGGCGATATGGCCACTGCGCGGATAGTCATCGTCGGCGCCGGACCAGCCGGCGTACGCTGTGCCCAGACGTTGGTCGCGGCAGGGTTCAGGCCGATCCTGATCGACGAGAACCGTCGCGACGGCGGGCAGATCTACCGGCGCCAGCCCGAAGGGTTCACCCGAGACTACGGGACGCTGTACGGCACCGAAGCGGCCAAGGCCCGTGATTTGCACGAAAGCTTCGATCGCCTGCGCCCCAACCTCGACTATCGTCCGGATACGCTGGCGTGGAACCTGACGCCGGGTCAATTGAGCTGCGTCAGCCAGGGTCGCCATACGACAGTGGATTTTGACGCACTGATCCTCTGTACCGGTGCCACCGACCGCTTGATGCCGGTCGAGGGCTGGCAGTTGGGCGGCACCTATAGCCTCGGTGGGGCGCAGATTGCCTTGAAGGCTCAGGCGGTGTCCATTGGGCACCGGGTGGTGTTCATGGGCAGCGGGCCGTTGCTGTACCTGGTGGCCAGCCAATACGTGAAGGCTGGCGCCCAGGTCGCGGCGGTGCTGGACACCTCGCCATTGGTCAAGCGCATCCTGGCTTTGCCCAAGCTCATGGCGCGTCCTGGCCTGCTGTTCACGGGCATGAAATTGCTGGCGCAGCTGTACCGGGCGAAGGTTGCGGTACACCTGGGTATTTCGCCGCTGCAAGTGCTCGGCGAAGCGACCGCCGGAGTGAGCGGCGTTCGGGTACGTCGCGCAGACGGCCAGGAACTGACGGTGGATTGCGACGCGGTGGCGTTGGGGTATCACCTGCGTCCCGAAACCCAGCTGGCCGACCTGGCGGGCTGCCGCCTGCGCTTCGACGAGGCTTCCGGGCAATGGCTGCTGGACACCGACGAAGAAGGCCGGACGTCGGTCAGTGGCATCTATGCGGCGGGCGACGGCTCGCGAGTTCGGGGTGCCGACGGCGCCGAGCATGCCGGGCGGCTGGTGGCCATGGCGCTACTGAATGACTTGCAGCAACCGGTGGATGCGGCCCGATTGGCCGAACAGCGCGGGGCGTTGAAGGTGATGGACGAGTTCCGCCTCGGCCTCGCCCAGGCGTTTCCCTGGCCGGCCGCGCAAGCCAAGGCCTTGCCGGACGAAGCCATCGTCTGCCGCTGCGAAATGATCAGCGCCGGTGAGCTGCGGCGTACCGTCAGCGAGAAGGGGGCCTGTGAAGTCAATCGGGCCAAGGCTTTCAGCCGGGTCGGCATGGGTCGCTGCCAGGGTCGCTATTGCTCCCAGGCCGGGGCGGAGGTGATTGCCGCGGCGGCGGGCGTGCCGGTGCAAGAAGTCGGACGCCAGCGCGGACAGGCACCGGTCAAACCGCTTTCCATGCTGACTCAGGAGGTCACGCCATGACCGTTGAAAAGGCCGATGTACTGATCGTCGGTGGTGGTTTCATGGGCGCGGCGTCGGCGTTTTTCCTGCGCCAGCGGGGCCGGTCGGTGATCCTGCTGGAGCGCGACCAGATCGGCCAATATGCCAGCGGCGTCAATTTTGGCAACGTCCGACGCCAGGGCCGTTTTCTCGGGCAGCTGGAATTGGCGAACCGTTCCTGGGCCCTGTGGAAACGCCTGCCGGAACTGATCGGCGAGGACCTGGAATTCATTCCCAGCGGACACATGCGCGTGTGTTACCGGGAAGAGGAAATCGAGGAGCTGCAAGCCTACGCCGATGCCCCCGAAGCCCGGCAACTGGAACTGCAGATTTATCGGGGCAGTGAACTGCACGGGCGCTTTCCGTTCCTGGGCAAGGACGTCAAGGGCGGCTCGTACGCCCCCCATGACGGTCACGCCAACCCGCGTCTCGCAGCACCGGCATTTGCCCGGGCGGCGCGGCGCCTCGGTGCCCGCATCGAAGAACGCACGGAAGTTGCCGAGGTGTACAAGGCCAATGGCGAATTCAGCGTCACCACGACCGATGGCCGCCAGTTCCGCGCCTCCCAGTTGCTGATCACAGCCGGTGCCTGGGGGCAAAAACTTTCCGGGCAGTTCGGTGAGCCGGTGCCGCTGGCACCCAACGGTCCGCAAATGGCCGTCACCGAGCCGGTGCCCTATGCCTTGCCGACGGTGATCGGGGTGTACACGAAGATTCCCGAAGAAGTGATCTACTTCCGGCAGATTCCACGGGGCAACATCATCATCGGCGGTGGCTACCGTTGCGAGCCGGACATGCTCAACCGCCGGGCTCATGTCGAACCGCGCAGCCTGCTTAACCAACTGGACCAGATGCGGCGCCTGGTGCCGGGCATTGGCAACCTCAACATCATCCGCGTGTGGAGCGGTATCGAAGGCTACCTGCCCGATAACCTGCCGGTGATGGGCGCCAGCGGCAACGTCGACGGCCTGTACTACGCCTTCGGCTTCAGCGGCCATGGTTTCCAACTCGGTCCGGGCGTCGGCGACGTCATGGCCGAACTGATCAGCACCGGCACCACCAGCACGTCGATCGAACCGTTCTCCATCCGCCGGTTCACCCCGTCCGAACAACGGAGCAAAGCCTCATGAAACCTCGCGTCCTGGCTATTTTCGAGCGCCTGTTGGCGTTCGAAACGGTTTCCTCGGAATCGAACATGGCGCTGATAGAGTACGTCCGCGATGTGTTGGCGGGCAAAGGCATCGAATCGCTGATCGTCAAGGACGAGAGCGGCAAGAAAGCCAACCTGTTCGCCAGCACCGGCCCCCGTGAGGTGCCAGGGGTCCTGCTATCCGGCCATACCGACGTCGTGCCGGCGGCGGGGCAGGCCTGGACCGTTCCGGCATTCCAGGCGACGGTGCGCGATGGCCGGGTCTACGGGCGCGGTAGCTGTGACATGAAAGGCTTCATCGCCCTGGCGATCGACGCCATGCTTGGCGCGGCCGACCAGCCGTTGAGCCGGCCGCTGCAATTGGCGCTTTCCCATGATGAAGAAATCGGCTGCGTGGGCGTTCGCCGCCTGCTCGACGTGCTGCACCTGGCCCCGGTGCGGCCGTTCCTGTGCGTGATCGGTGAGCCGACCAACATGCAATTCGTGTTGGGCCACAAGGGCAAGGGCTCCTACCGCACCTACTGCCGAGGCCTGGAAGCGCACTCATCCCTGGCCCCGCGCTCGGTCAACGCCATCCACGTGGCGTGCGACTTCATCGCGGCGTTGCGCCAGAGTCAACGGCAGTTGCAGGAGCAGGGCGCCCAGGACAGCGACTATGACGTGCCCTACAGCACGGTGCATGTCGGGCAGATCGTCGGCGGCAAGGCACTCAATATCGTGCCGAACCTGTGTACGCTGGACTTCGAAGTGCGCAACCTGCCGGCCGACGATCTGGATCGGTTTCTGGAGCAACTGCACGAGCACGCCGAAGTGATCGTCCGCGAGGCGAAAAAGCTCTCGAACGTAGCGGACATCCAGATCGAGACGCTGAATGTCTATCCGGGGCTTGATACGCATCCGAGCGTCGAAGCGGTGCGGTTTCTCAAGCATTTCGCTGAGCCGGGTACCGGGACTGCGAAGGTCTCTTTTGGCACCGAGGGTGGGTTGTTCAAGCAGCGGCTGGACGTGCCGGTGGTGGTGTGTGGGCCGGGCTCCATCGAACAGGCGCATAAGCCGGATGAGTTTATCGAAGTGGCTCAGATGGAGGCGGGGGAGCGGTTCCTGGCTGGGTTGCTTGGGGCTTTGAAGGTTTAAACCGCGTCCACCGCAAGGCCCCCAGATTTAGCCGCGCCAAAGAAACCTGTGGGAGCGAGCTTGCTCGCGATGGGCCCAGCACATCCGACTCACTCATGGGCTCATACGCCGCCTTCGCGAGCAAGCCCGTTCCCACGCACCAAGCAAGAACAAAGCAGTCGCAGTCCTATCGGTATAGCCTGCCGCTTCACCCCAAAACTTCAGCATCCAACACCGCCCAACCTCCGCTTTCAGCATCCTGCGCCGCGGCACCTCCTTAGACTGGAACTACCTCGGAACAGGACGCGACCATGCTCACTCAACTTCTGAAAGACCCCAGCCTGCTGGCGGAACTGGCTTATATCGACGGGCAGTGGGTGGGGGCCGACGATGGCGCCACCCTCGACGTCATCAACCCGGCCACCGGCCAAACGCTCGCCCGCGTCCCCGCGATGCAAGGCAGCGAAACCCGACGCGCCATCGAGGCAGCGGACGGGGCCTGGGCGGCATGGCGCGCGCGTCCGGCGGCGGAGCGGGCGGCGATGTTGGAGCGCTGGTATCAAGCCATGATGGACAACCTCGAAGACCTCGCGCTGATCATGACCCATGAACAGGGCAAGCCACTGAATGAAGCCAGGGGCGAGATTCGCTACGGCGCCGGCTTCGTCAAATGGTTCGCCGAAGAGGCCCGTCGGGTCTATGGCGAGACCATTCCGGCCCCCAGCGGCGACCGTCGCCTGCTCACCCTGAAGCAACCGGTCGGCGTCTGCGCCGCCATCACACCGTGGAACTTCCCCAACGCGATGATCACCCGCAAGTGCGCTCCGGCGCTGGCGGCGGGGTGCCCGGTGATCGTCAAGCCGTCGGACCTGACACCGTTGTCCGCCCTGGCGCTCGCCGTGCTGGCCGAGCGGGTCGGGATTCCGGCCGGGGTCTTCAATGTGGTCACGGGCATGCCCGCTGGCATCGGCCAAGAGCTGACCGGCAACCCGACGGTGCGCAAGATTTCCTTCACCGGCTCGACGGCGGTCGGCCGCCTGTTGATGCGCCAGAGCGCCGAGCACATCAAGCGCCTGAGCCTGGAGCTCGGTGGCAATGCGCCGTTCATCGTGTTCGACGATGCTGATCTGGAACAGGCCGTGGCCGGCATCATGCAAAGCAAGTTTCGCAACGCCGGCCAGACCTGCGTCTGCGCCAACCGCATCCTGGTGCAGGAAGGCATCTACGAACGTTTTGCCGAGCGGCTGGTGCAGGAAGTGCGCAAGCTGAAGATCGGCGATGGGCTCGAAGCCGACGTGATGATCGGCCCATTGATCAATCCTGCTGCGGTGAGCAAGGTCGCCCGGCATATCGACGATGCGCTGAGCCAGGGCGCGCGCCTCCTGTGTGGCGGCATTCCTCAAGGCGACAGCCAGTTCGTCGAGCCGACGGTGCTGGGCGACGCCCACGCCGGGATGTTGCTTGCCAATGAAGAAACCTTCGGCCCGGTTGCACCGCTGATGCGCTTTTCGACGGAGGACGAGGCACTGGCCTTGGCCAATGCCACGCCTTATGGCCTGGGTGCCTATTTCTTTACCCAGGACCTGCGGCGCTCGTGGCATTTCGGCGAGGCGTTGGAGTTCGGGATGATCGGGCTCAACACCGGGATCATCTCCATGGAGGTGGCGCCTTTCGGTGGCATCAAGCAGTCCGGCCTGGGGCGCGAAGGCAGCAAGTACGGCCTGGATGAGTACCTTGAAGTGAAAGCTTTCCATATCGGTGGGCTGTGATGCGGCCTTCGTTTGAACAGACAACCGGGAGTCAGGACTGATGAGTAAACCCTTTAGAATCGCCGCGATTGCCGGCGATGGCATTGGCAAGGAAGTATTGCCCGAAGGCCTGCGAGTATTGGAGCAGGCGGCCAGGCAATGGCAGTTGGACCTGGACATCCAAGTGTTCGATTGGGCTCACTGCGATTATTACCTGGAGCACGGGCAGATGATGCCCGTCGACTGGTTCGAGCAACTCAAGGGCTTCGACGCGATCTACTTCGGCGCCGTGGGATGGCCGGACAAGGTCCCGGACCACATCTCCCTGTGGGGCTCGTTGCTCAAGTTCCGCCGCGATTTCGACCAGTATGTGAACATCCGCCCGGTGCGGCTGTTTCCGGGCGTGCCCTGTCCGCTGGCCGGACGGGAGGCGGGGGATATCGATTTCGTGGTAATCCGCGAAAACACCGAGGGTGAATATTCCTCGGTCGGCGGCAAGATGTTCGAAGGCACCGAGCATGAATTCGTCCTGCAGGAATCGGTGTTCACTCGCCGAGGCGTCGACCGGATTCTCAAGTTCGCCTTCGACCTGGCCCAATCCCGACCGCGCAAGCGCCTGACGGCCGCGACCAAGTCCAACGGGATTTCCATCAGCATGCCGTACTGGGACGAACGCACGGCCTTGATGGCCGAGCAATACCCCGAGGTGACATGGGACAAACAGCACATCGACATCCTGTGCGCCCGTTTCGTCCTGCAACCAGACCGCTTCGATGTGGTGGTCGCCTCGAACCTGTTCGGCGACATCCTTTCCGACCTCGGCCCCGCCTGCGCCGGCACTATCGGCATCGCGCCGTCGGCGAACCTGGATCCGCAGCGGCGCTTTCCCTCGCTGTTCGAACCGGTGCACGGCTCGGCGCCGGATATCTATGGGCAAAACATTGCCAACCCGATCGCGATGATCTGGTCGGCAGCGTTGATGCTGGATTTCCTTGGCAACGGCGATGAGCGTTATCGCGCGGCCCATGACGGGATCCTGCGGGCCATCGAGCAGGTGATCGCACACGGGCCGATAACCCCGGACCTGGGCGGACAAGCCTCGACCCAGGACGTCGGCAAGGCTATCGCCGCGGGGCTTTGAGGGCCTGGCGCACTATCGCAAGCCCATGTGGTCGTAACCTTCAACGCATCCATGCCTGAACGTCACGACCCATGGAGACCCAATGAATCAGGACGTCCCGAACACCGATACCAATCGCCGCCAATTGCTGCAAATCATCGCCGGATTGTCTGACGGCGTGATACTGGTCGAGGTCGACCAGACCATTGCCTGGGCCAATGAAGCCGCCCTGACCATGCACGGCGTCACGGAGCTCGGCGAGTTGGGCGCCAATGCCAAGCAATACGCCAAGCGTTTCCACCTGCGCTATCGCAATAACCATTCGTTGCCCGAAGACAATTACCCCATCGCCCGCGTCGCTCGTGGCGATGAATTCAGCGATGTGCTGGTGGAAGTCACGCCAGACGCCGACCCGGATCGGACCTGGGTTCACCGCATCCGCAGCATGGTCCTGAGTGACCGTGCCGGCGAGCCGGAATATCTGGTGCTGATTCTCAGCGATGCCACTGAATGGGCCAGCGCTGAGCAACGGTTCGAGAGAACCTTTGGCGCTAATCCGGCGCCTGCGGTGATCTGCCGCCTCAGCGACCTGCGCTATATCAAGGTCAACGCGGGCTTCCTGGAGATGACCGGCTACAGCCGCGAGCAGGTGATCGGCCGTTCGGTGTATGAGTTGGATGTGCTCGAAGCGGCCGAGAAGCGTGACCTGGCCATCGAGCGCCTGGGCCAGGGTGCGACCATTCCGCAGATGCAGGCCGAAATGCGTTTGCCGGACGGTAGCAGCAAGCAAGTGATCGTCGCCGGCCAGCCCCTGGACCTGCACGATGAAGACTGCATGCTGTTCTCCTTCATGGACATGGAGCCCCGGCGCAAGGCCGAGACGGCGCTGCGCCAAAGCGAGGAGCGCTTTGCCAAGTCATTCCGCCTGTCGCCGGTGCCAACGCTGATCTGTAGCGCTGAGCAGCAATTGCTGGAAATCAACGAGGCCTTCCTCCAGGCGACCGGTTACGCCAGCGAAGAGTTGTTGGGCAAGACCGTCGAGGAAATCGGTTTTCTCGAAAAGGACGCAGGCGCGACGCTTTTTGCGCGGTTGGAAAAGACCGCCACTGTGTCCGGCGTCGACATCAAGGTTCACAGAAAGGGAGGCGAACAGATCGACTGCGAAGTGGCGGCCGACACTGTGGTCATCCAGGACAAACCCTGCTATTTGCTGGTGCTCATGAACATCACCGAACGCAAGCGCTCGGAGCTTGAACTGGTGGCGGCCATCGAGGAAGTGATGAAGGACGCCTCGTGGTTCAGTCGGACCTTGATCGAAAAACTCGCCAATGTGAAAAGCATCAACGCGCAAAGCCCCACGACATCGTTCACCGAGCTGACGGCCCGGGAACGCGACGTGCTTGGCCTGATCTGCGAGGGCCTGGCTGACAAGGAAATCGCCGCGCGGCTCAAGCTCGCGCCAAACACCGTGCGCAATCACGTGGCTACGCTATATTCCAAACTGGACGTGCATAGCCGCAGCGAAGCGATTGTCTGGGCGCGGGAGCGGGGGTTGTACGCAAATGAATGGCGGATGAAGGCACCATAGTAGCCAGTGCATATGCACCTGCCGTGCTAGTGCAAATTCGGGTTCTTCGCGGGCGCCTCCTTCCTTAGGCTGAGAGGGTGCGGCATAGCTGTTGATGTCGCGTCCCCCACGAAACAGTCAAGGAATACGCCACAATGCGCAACAAGCCCTTCAAGTGCGAGATCGACAGGAAGTCTGCGGGAGCCAGGAGGCCGGGTGTGTCCACCGGTCATTTGCGACTTCGAAGCTGAGGTGCAAACGATGACCCATCTTGCTCCGCTTCGCGCCCGCCTCGAAAAAAGTTTTGCTCCGCTGTCCTGCGCATGCAACCTCAATGGCGATGGCACGCTGACTATTCGTCTGTATCACCAGGAAAGCGGCGAGGTCGACCTGGTGGTGAGCGGCATGAGCGTCGAGAGCATCCGCTCTGAAGAGGGCCTGGAGAAGCTGATTGACGAGCTGCGCTACGAACTGCACAACACGCCGTTGCACCGCAGTGATCCTGCCTGATTTCCTGGTCCGGTAAGACGCGCTCCCTCGCCACGGGCCAACGAATCAGAGCAATGTCGCCCGGCAATCGAGCACCAGCCGGGCGCCGCCCGACTCGCTGCGATCCACTTCCAGGGTAAATCCGTGCAAATTGACAATCGCCGCGACAATGGACAGGCCAAGGCCGAATCCGCCGTGCTGGCTGCTGCCCTCGGCGCGGTAGAAACGGCGAAACACCGCCTTGCGCTCTGCCTCCGGGATGCCAGGGCCGGAGTCGAGCACTTCGATGCGGGTGCTGTCGCCCTGGTCGACGCCGCGCAGGATCACCTCACCGCCCGGTGGGGTGAATTTGATGGAATTGCTCAGAAGGTTCGACACGGCCTCGAACAGCAACGCCCGGTCGCCGTTGAGCAGGGGCAGGCTGGCGGGCACCTCCAGCTTGAAAACCAGCTCGCGCTCTTCGGCGAGGGGCAGGTAGAAATCGTGCAGTTCTTGCAATAACTGCAAGGGATCGAGGCGCATGAAGCCGGAGCGACGCTGCTGGTCCTCCAACTCCGATATCCGCAACAGCCCGCGAAACCGCGCCATCAGCGTATCCGTCTCGGCGATCACCTGATCCATCTGCAAGGCTTCGGGCGAGCCGTCCGCCGCTTCCTGCTGGATGCGATAGAGCTGGGCCCGCAGGCGGGTCAGTGGCGTGCGCAAGTCATGGGCGATGTTGTCGCAAACGCCCTTGACCTCGTTCATCAGCCGTTCGATGCGGTCGAGCATGGCATTGACGATGGCCGCCAGCATGTCCAGTTCATCGCGGCGGCTCGACAGCGGCAGGCGATGGGTCAGGTCACCGGCGACGATGGCCTCGGCGCTGGCTTGCAGCTTGCGAATCCGCCGCAACGGCCGGCGCCGCAGCAGGTGCCAGCCGAAGATGCCCGGCAGGATCGTCAGCGATACGCCCCAGAACAGCGCGTGGGAAATGATGCGTGTCACGGCGAACAACGAGCCATTGTCCCGTGCCAGCACCAGCCAGCGACCATCCTGGGTCCGGGTCGCTATCGCGTCGCAACTGTCGGACGGCACGCCCGGGTCGTCGGAATCGACGCAACCGCCGAGCATATGGATCTTGCCATCGAGCGGCAGATCGGCGGGGATGCGTTGGATCGGTCCGCTCAGATGGCGCAACTGCGGATCGAACAGGCCGTAGGCGTCGACGCCGCGTTCGTCCAACGTCAGGCTGGCCATCAGCGCGTCCTCCAGCTGGTCGCCGTGGATGCGCGCGAACAGGTGCTGGCGTTGCATCAGGGAATGTTTGGCGAGGCTGTCGAGGTAGCCAAACACTTCGTAATACATCACCCCCATCAGGATGGCGCTCCAGATCACGAACAGCGCGCTGTAGAGCGCCAGCAGGCGGCTGCTGGAGGACCGCCAGCCCTTAGCGGGGTTCAGCAATGACATAGCCGGACCCTCGTACCGTGCGAATCAGCGGTTCCAGGCCCGGCGGGTCGATTTTCTTGCGCAGGCGACCGATGTGGACGTCGATCAGGTTGGTGCCGGGGTCGAAGTGATACCCCCAGACCTCTTCGAAAATCATCATGCGCGACAGGATCTGGCCGCTGTTGCGCATCAGGAATTCCAGCAGTTTGTATTCGGTGGGCAAGAGGCTGAGCAGTTGCCCGTTGCGGCTGGCTTCGCGGCTGATCAGGTTCAGCTCCAGGTCCGCCACCCGCAGCGCGGTCTCGGGTTCACGGGCACCGTTGTTGCGGCGCAGCAACACCTCGACCCGGGCGGCCATTTCATCGGTGGCGAACGGCTTGGTCAGGTAATCGTCGCCACCGGCGCGCAGGCCGCGGACGCGTTCGTCGACATCGGACAGGGCGCTGATCATCAGAATCGGCGTGGCCACGCCCATGGTCCGTAGCGTGGTGACAATCACCAGGCCGTCCAGTTCGGGGAGCATGCGGTCGAGGGTGATCAGGTCGTAGTCACCGCTGACCGCGCGCTCCAAGCCTTCGCGGCCATTGTCGACCCAGTCGACGTCCAGGCCGTTGCGGGTCAGTTCGGCGACAATTTCCCGAGCGGTCACGGCGTCGTCTTCGATGGTCAGGATGCGGTTCATGGTCAGTACCGGGTGAGTAATTGGAGCGACTGCGCAGCATTCTGCCAAAGAATACCTGTCGGCTTTCTGAAAAAAAGTTCATGGGCGCGGACGTGCGCATTGATTGGCCTGGATCAACACTTCGTCACAAATAATCCCTAACATCATTGCGCCGCGCACCAGCATGCTGCGCCTGTTGCCCTGTTTTGGCGCGCAGTCGCCGATGGGCATCGCCGCAAGGCGGGTGGTGGCGTGCCGCAAGGAGCCAAGACCGACTGAACCTTCAAGGAAGAGCTGCATGATGCAACCTCAAGACCTCATACACCGACAATACGATATCCAGCCGCTCGAGGCTGACATGACCGTGCTCCTGGACGGACAGGCTGTCAATGCCGCCCAGGGCGAAACCGTGCTTACCGTGATCCAGGCCCTGGGTCGCCGGCAGGTGGCCCGCAACGACCACGACCAGATCAGTGGCGCCTATTGCGGCATGGGGGTTTGCCACTGCTGCCTGGTCAAGATCGATGGTCGCCATAAGCGCCGCGCCTGCCAGACACTCGTGCGCCCCGGCATGCAGATCGAGACCCGGGCCAACCGCATTGCTGAAACGGAGGCGCCATGAACCTCGATCCAGTCATCGTCGGCGGCGGGCCGGCGGGCATGGCGGCGGCTACCGAGCTGGCCTCCCACGGGGTGCGCTGCACCTTGCTCGAAGAGGCGCCGCGCCTCGGTGGCGTGGTGTATCGCGGCCCCTTGCGCGATGGCGTATGCCTGGATTACCTGGGGGCCCGCTACAGCGAAGCGTTGGAGAAGCTCCATGAGGACTTCCAGCGCCACGCCGACCTGATCGACGTGCAATTGGGCAGCCGTGTCATCGGGGCGGAGGGATTCCGGGCGCTGACCCTGCTCGATGCGCACGAGCGCTTGCGGTCGGTTGCCTATTCGCAGTTGATCCTGGCAGCGGGGTGCCATGAACGCAGCGTACCGTTCCCTGGCTGGACCCTCCCGGGCGTGATGATGCTTGGCGGCTTGCAGCTGCAGATCAAGAGCGGCGTGGTCAAGCCGCCGAGCCCGGTGGTGATCGCCGGGACGGGCCCGTTATTGCCATTGGTGGCCTGTCAGCTTCACGCCTCGGGCGTCACCGTGGCGGGTGTCTATGAGGCGTGTGCGTTCGGCAGGATCGCCAAGGAAAGCCTAGCGCTGCTGAACAAGCCGCAACTGTTCCTCGACGGCCTGGGCATGCTCGCGTACCTCAAGCGCCATCGCATTCCCGTGCGCTATGGCTGGGGCGTGGTGCGTGCCGAAGGCGAGGGCGAGTTGAGCGCCGTGACCGTAGCGCCGTACTCCGTAAATTGGGAACCGGACCTTGCGCGCGCCGAACAGGTGCCGGCCCAGACGTTGGCCGTCGGCTACGGGTTTATCCCGCGCACCCAGCTGAGCCAGCAGATGGGCCTGGAACATGGTTTCAGCGACGACGGCTATCTGCGTGCCGTGTCCGATGCCTGGCAACGGGGCAGCGAGGCGCATGTCCATCTGGCGGGCGACATGGGCGGGATTCGCGGGGGAGAGGCAGCCATGCTGAGCGGGCGCATCGCGGCGCTGTCGGTGCTGGTGCAACGCAATGTCCTGGATGAGGCGGCAGCCCTCGGTCGTCGCGAGCGGTACCAGGCACAACTGGACCGCATCATTCGTTTTCGCGCCGCGGTCGATCGCTACACCCAGCGCGGGGCGGGGCAAACGGCGCTGCCTGCCGCCGACACGGTGATCTGCCGCTGCGAACATGCCACCCGCGCCGACATCGACCGGGCCCTGGCGCAGGGCGTGCAAGACATGGCCAGCCTGAAGATGCGCACCCGCGTGAGCATGGGCGACTGCCAGGGGCGAATGTGCGTCGGTTATTGCAGCGACCGGTTGCGCGAGGCCACCGGGCGGGCTGATGTAGGGTGGCTGCGGCCACGTTTCCCCATAGATCCTGTTCCTTTTTCAGCGTTCCAGTACCTCGGCACGGAGGCCGTTTCCCATGATTAGGCATTACGATGTTGTGATTGCCGGTGGCGGCGTGATCGGCGCCTCCTGCGCTTACCAGCTGTCCAAGCGCAACCATCTGAAGATCGCCCTGATCGACGCCAAGCGTCCAGGCAACGCCACCCGCGCCTCTGCGGGTGGCCTCTGGGCCATTGGCGAATCGGTGGGCCTGGGTTGCGGGGTGATTTTCTTCAGGATGATGTCAGCCAATCGCAAGCGCCAGGCCCAGGGCGCCGCCGTGGCGGTGGATGCCAGCACGCCGCACATCCTGCCCGACTCGTTTTTCGAATTCGCCTTGCAGTCCAACGCGATGTACCCGCAATTGCACCGGGAACTGTTCGATCGTCATGGCATGGATTTCAGGTTCGAACGGACCGGGCTCAAGTTCGTGATCTACGACGATGAAGATCGGTTGTATGCCGAGCATATCGTCGCCTGCATTCCTCATCTGGCCGATCAGGTGCGCTGGCTCGACCAGGCGGCATTGCGCGAGGCCGAGCCGAACGTCAGCCACGAGGCCCGGGGTGCCCTGGAATTCCTGTGCGACCATCAGGTCAGCCCATTCCGCCTGGCAGACGCCTACACCGAGGGCGCGCGGCAGAACGGTGTCGACCTGTTCTTCAACACCAACGTGACTGACGTGTTGCGAAGCGGGACGCGGGTCACCGGCGTGAAGACCGCCGAGGCCGGGACATTCACTTGCCAGACCTTGATCAACGCCGCCGGCGCCTGGGCGGCGGACCTGAGCGAGCAGTCAACGGGCGTGCGGATCCCGGTCAAGCCAGTCAAGGGCCAGATCCTCTTGACCGAGCGCATGCCCAAAATCCTCAATGGCTGCCTGACCACCAGCGACTGCTACGTGGCGCAGAAAGACAACGGCGAAATCCTCATCGGCAGCACCACGGAGGACAAAGGGTTCGACGTGACCACCACCTACCCGGAGATCGAAGGGCTGGTACAGGGTGCCGTGCGCTGTATCCCGCGACTGGCCGACATCAACCTGAAGCGCACCTGGGCCGGCCTGCGTCCAGGCTCACCCGATGAGCTACCGATCCTGGGGCCGATGCGCGGTGTCGAGGGCTACCTCAACGCCTGCGGGCACTTTCGCACCGGTATCCTGACCTCGGCCATCACCGGCGTGCTGCTGGACAAACTGGTGAACCAGGAGCCGCTGCCACTGGACATCACGCCATTTCTGGCCGACCGCTTCGAGGTAGCGCCGACTTCAGAGCCTAGAAAAATGGAACCGGCCTGAACCCTGTGGGAGCGAGCTTGCTCGCTCCCACAAAGGCATGTATCCAGCCGTCATTCCACCGGCGTGCTGACAAACGTTTCCAACCCTTCGGCATAGGCGGTGAATGCGCTGATCTGCGGGAACGACTTGCCTTGTACTTGATCCGCCACCAACAGGTTGGTGAAGGTCCACGCCACGGCGACGGTGATGCCGGCCTGATCGATGGAACCATCGGTGGGCAGCGGTTGTTTTGCCAGGGCTTGCTCCAGCTCACCGTAGGCGGCCAGCAACTGGCCCGAAATTCGTGACAGCCACGGAGCATGTTGGATATCCGCCGGTCGCAGGGTGCGTTCGTAATAGATCTGCACCGACTTTTCGCACGCCGCCAGCGCCAGCCCGACCAATTGCAAGGAGCGCAACCGTTGGGCTGGATCGGACGGCATCAGGCTGTTCGCCGGGCCGGCCAGTGCCTCCAGGTAATCGATGATCAAGGTGGAATCCATCAACACCGAGGCATCATCCATCACCAGCGTGGGGGCCTTGACCACCGGGTTGATGCTCTGGAAATGCTCGAATTGCCGGAACACCGACACCGATTCGTGTTCCAGGGCAATCCCTAGGCATTTGGCGGAAATGGCGACGCGTCGCACGTAGGGCGAGTCCAACATGCCGATCAGTTTCATGGCTTCTCCTTCATCGGTTTGGCAGGTCGGGTATCAATCCTCGAAGCCGACCTGTTCATGGATTTCATCGACTTTGAGTTCGAGTCGGTAGGCCACGGCGATGAACAGCGCTTGGCACAGGCACAACGTGGCGCTCAACGAGCGGAACGCGAACGAGCTGCCTTCGTTGACCAGCAACACCGCGTTGGCCCGCTTGGCCAGCGGCGATAAGTTGCTGTCGGTGATGATCAGTGTCTTCGCCTGGTGATGCTGGGCAATGCGTAGGCAGTGCTGGGTTTCCTTGCCGTAAGGCGTAAAGCTGATGGCAATCACCAGGTCGTTGGCCCGCACGCTGCGCATCTGCTCGCGATAACTGCCGCCCAGGCCGGAGACCAGGTGAATGCGCTTGTTGGTGTGCTGCAGGTTGTAGACCAGGTAATCGGCCACCGCGAATGAACGCCGCACACCGACCACATAGATGTTGTCGGCATTCACCACCAGGTCCACGGCTTTTTCGAACGCCTCGTCTTCGAGCTCCAGCCCCAGGCGTTCGATACCCGACAGGGTCGCGTTGACGCATTCCCGGGCCAGGTCGCCGGCACTGGCCTTCTGGGATTTGTTGGCGATCATGCTGCGAATGCGTTGCTGGTAGTTCTGTACCGGCGTGGTTTTGTGGGTGTACGCCTCGCGGAACAAAGCCTGCATTTCGCTGAACCCGCTGAAGCCGAAGCGCTGGGAGAAGCGCACGATGGCCGAGGGATGCACTTCACATTCCCGGGCGATGTCGCTGATGCGATCAACCATGATCCGGTCGCTTTGCTGGCTCATATAGCTGGCGATGCGCTTGAGCTGGCGCGGCAGGCCTTCGTATTCCTCGGTGATCAGTTGCAACAGCCGCTCGGCGTTGATCGGTGGGCTGGGGAGGGCGGCTTCGGACGCGCTCTCGGACGGCGCCTGCAGATCGGGGCGGGTCATAGGAAATCCTTCTGGCTTGTTCTTATAGGACGCCCCTTGAAAAACGGGCCGATCCTCGACAATAGGTTGGCTGGTCGCAGTCTACAGCGTAGGCGGGAGGAAAATCATGGGTGAACGAAGTTGTAGCGCCTGCTGAAACGATGCACCGCGTCTGGCCCGGTTGAGCAATAGCATATTGGAAAAAATATTCCACGATAAAAATATATGGAAAAAATATTGATTCTTGGCGCTTGCTCGTTTTAGTCTGCATCCACCAAAGCATTGGCGTCGGTTCCGACGTCAAGCGCAGGCTGATAAAAATAACAGGAGCCAGCATGGGCCAGACTCGTTTTGCCAGTGGGCGTAAATTGGATGTCATCTGCCTGGGACGCCTGGGCGTCGATCTCTATGCGCAGCAGGTCGGCGCGCGGCTGGAAGATGTCAGCAGTTTTGCCAAGTACCTGGGTGGATCGTCGGCCAACATCGCCTTCGGTACGGCCCGCCTGGGGCTGAAATCGGCGATGTTGAGCCGTGTAGGCGACGATCACATGGGGCGTTTCCTGGTGCAGTCCCTCGCCCGGGAAGGCTGTGACGTCAGCGGCATCAAGGTCGATGCCGAGCGCCTGACCGCCATGGTCTTGCTGGGTATCAAGGATCGCGAGACCTTTCCCCTGGTGTTCTACCGGGAAAACTGCGCGGACATGGCGCTGCGGGCCGAAGACATCGACGAAACCTTTATCGCTTCCAGCAAGGCGCTGCTGATCACCGGCACTCATTTCTCTACCGAAGGCGTCTACAACGCGAGCATCCAGGCGCTGGACCATGCCCGAAAACACAACGTCAAATGCGTTCTCGACATCGATTACCGCCCGGTCCTCTGGGGCCTGGCGAGCAAGGCCGACGGTGAAACCCGTTTCGTTGCCGACCGCAAGGTCAGCCAGCACGTGCAAGGCATCCTGGCGCGTTTCGACCTGATCGTCGGCACCGAGGAAGAATTCCTCATCGCTGGCGGCAGCGAGGACCTGCTGGCCGCGCTGCGTACGGTGCGCGCGCTGACGGCGGCAACCCTGGTGGTCAAGCTCGGCCCACAAGGATGTACGGTGATCCACGGTGACATCCCGAACCGATTGGAAGACGGCGCCATTTACCCGGGCGTTAGGGTCGAAGTCTTGAATGTGCTGGGTGCCGGTGATGCGTTCATGTCCGGGTTCCTCGCCGGTTGGCTGGAGGACGCCGACGATGAGCGCTGCTGCCAGTTGGCCAATGCCTGCGGTGGCCTGGTGGTTTCGCGCCATGCCTGCGCTCCGGCGATGCCGACCCGGGCCGAACTCGACTATTTGTTCAACAGCCCGGTGCCCATCACCCGACCGGACCAGGATGCCGCGCTGCAACGGCTGCATCAGGTGAGCGTGCCGCGCAGGGCCTGGAAGCAGTTGTTCATCTTCGCCTTCGACCATCGCTGGCAACTGGTGGAACTGGCTCAGCGCGGCGGGCGTGGCCTCGACAGTATCAGCGAGCTCAAGCAACTGTTCATCCAGGCTGTGCAGCGGGTCGAGGTCGACCTGCAACGCCAGGGTATCGCCGCCGATGTCGGTTTGCTGGCCGACCAGCGCTTTGGCCAGGACTCCCTCAACGCGGCCACCGGGCGTGGCTGGTGGGTGGCGCGGCCGGTGGAAGTGCAGGGCTCGCGGCCGCTGGCGTTCGAGCACGGGCGCTCCATCGGCAGCAACCTGATTGCCTGGCCGCAGGAACAGATCATCAAATGCCTGGTTCAATTTCACCCCGACGACGAACCGCTGCTGCGCCTGGAACAAGAGGCCCAGTTGATGGGCTTGTACAAGGCGTCCCAGGTCAGCGGTCATGAGTTGCTGCTGGAAGTCATCCCGCCGAAGGATCATCCATCAGCCCATCCGGACGTGCTCTATCGCGCCCTCAAGCGCCTCTACAACCTGGGTATTTTCCCGGCGTGGTGGAAGATCGAAGCGCAGACTGCCCAAGAGTGGAAGCAACTCGACGAGTTGATCCAGCAGCGCGACCCGTACTGCCGTGGCGTGGTGCTGCTGGGCCTCAACGCCCCGGCCGCCGCATTGGCCGAGGGCTTCCGCCAGGCCAGCCAGAGCACCACCTGCCGGGGCTTTGCCGTGGGCCGGACGATTTTCCAGGAGCCGAGCCGGGCCTGGATGGCCGGGGAGATCGATGACGAAACGTTGATCCGGGACGTGCAGGGGCGGTTTGTGGAATTGATCGAGGCGTGGCGCAGTGCCCGGGCTTGATGACAGGGCCCTTGTGGCGAGGGAGCTTGCTCCCGCTGGACTGCGAAGCAGTCCCAAATCCAGCCACCCTCGATTTGACAGGTAAAACCGCATCCATAGTTTTGCGACTGCTTCGCAGCCGAGCGGGAGCAAGCTCCCTCGCCACAGGTGATCGGCTGAACATTAGGGACAACAATAAAAGGTGCAGCCATGCCCGCTATTCGAATTGGCATCAACCCGATTTCCTGGAGCAACGACGACCTGCCGTCCCTTGGCGGCGAGACGCCCTTGAGCACGGCGCTGAGCGAAGGCAAGGAAATCGGTTACGAAGGGTTTGAGCTCAACGGCAAGTTCCCCAAGGACGCCAAGGGCGTCGGCGATGTGTTGCGCCCGTACGACCTGGCGCTGGTTTCCGGCTGGTTTTCCAGTCGATTGGCGCGGCGTTCGGCGGCCGAGGAAATCGACGCCATCGCCAGCCATGTCGAGCTGCTGGCGCAGAACGGCGCGACGGTATTGGTCTATGGCGAAGTGGCTGACTCCATCCAGGGCCAGCGCATCCCATTGATCGAACGCCCGCGCTTTCACACCGACGAAGCCTGGCAAGCCTACGCCGACAAGCTCACCGAACTGGCGCGCTTCACCCTGTCCCAGGGCGTGCGACTGGCCTATCACCACCACATGGGCGCCTACGTCGAATCGCCTTCGGACATCGACAAGCTGATGGCCTTGACCGGCAGCGAAGTGGGCCTGCTGTTCGACTCTGGCCATTGCTACATGGGCGGTGGCGAACCGCTGCAAGTCTTGCGCAAGCACATCGAGCGCATCTGTCACGTGCATTTCAAGGACGTGCGCAAACCCGTGGTGCAGCTGGCGCGCAACAACCTCTGGAGTTTCCCCGACTGCATCATCAATGGCACCTTCACCGTGCCGGGGGATGGCGACATCGATTTCGCTGCGTTGCTCGACGTCCTACTGGCTGCCGACTACCAAGGGTGGCTGGTGGTGGAAGCCGAGCAGGACCCCGCCGTCGCGCCGAGTTATGTCTACGCCAAGAAGGGCTACGACACCTTGCGTGCCCTGCTGCAAGAGAGGATGCCGGCATGAGCCTGTTGATCAAGAGCAATCCCGGCGGCCAGAAACTGGTCGAACTGCCCCATGGTGCGTTGGATTACGTGGGCTTCGCGGCCTACCGCCTGAGCCTCGGAGAAACCCTTCCGGTGATGGCCGGTGACAAGGAGTTGTGTGTGGTCTTGCTCAGCGGGCGTATCGACCTCAAGGGCGAAGCGCCGGGGCAGGGAACGTTCAGCTGGGACAACCTCGGTGACCGCCACTCGGTGTTCGAGGATAAATCCCCCTACGCCGCATACCTGCCACCCGGCAGCCAGGCCCAGGTGACGGCCTTGAGCGACGTGCAAGTAGCGGTGTGCGCCGCGCCGGGCGCGGCCAGCAATGAATACGGACCACGGCTGATCCGCCCGCAAAGCATGAAACGCAGCGTTCGCGGCAAGGGCGCCAATACTCGTTATGTCTGCGACATCCTGCCCGACAGCGAACCGGCCCACTCGCTGCTGGTAGTGGAAGTGCGCACGCCGTCCGGTCATTCGTCCAGCTATCCGCCCCACAAGCACGACACCGACGACCTGCCGCACCAGAGCTTTCTCGAAGAGACCTACTACCACCAGGTCAACCCGTCCCAGGGCTTCGTGTTCCAGCGGGTCTACACCGACGACCGCAGCATCGACCAGGCCATGGCCGTGGAAAACAGTGACCTGGTGGTGGTGCCCAAGGGTTACCACCCGGTCAGCGTGCCCTACGGGTACGAGTCGTATTACCTGAATGTCATGGCCGGTCCGAAGCGGGTCTGGCAGTTCCATAACGACCCGCAGCACAGCTGGCTGCTCGACCTCTGAATTCGAACATTCCAACGGAGAACCAGGACAATGAGCGACACCCCGGTAATAGGCCATTACATCAACGGCCAAGTGCAGGATGGCGACACCGCTCGCTCCAGCAATGTCTTCAACCCGGCCACCGGCGCGGTGCAGGCCCGGGTGGCCCTGGCCGTGCCGAGTACCGTCGAGGCAGCGGTGGCCTCGGCGCTGGCGGCGTTCCCGGCCTGGTCCGAGCAATCGTCGTTGCGACGGTCGCGGGTGATGTTCAAGTTCAAGGAATTGCTCGACCGCCACCATGATGAGTTGGCGCAGATCATCAGCCGTGAACACGGCAAGGTGCTGTCCGACGCCCACGGCGAAGTCACCCGCGGTATCGAAATCGTCGAGTACGCCTGCGGTGCGCCGAGCCTGCTCAAGACCGATTTCAGCGACAACATCGGCGGCGGTATCGATAACTGGAATTTGCGCCAACCGCTGGGCGTTTGCGCTGGCGTCACGCCGTTCAACTTCCCGGTCATGGTGCCGTTGTGGATGATTCCCCTGGCGCTGGTTGCCGGCAACTGCTTCATCCTCAAGCCTTCGGAACGCGACCCGTCCGCCAGTTTGCTGATGGCCCGCTTGCTGACCGAAGCCGGCCTGCCGGACGGCGTATTCAATGTCGTCCAGGGCGACAAGGCGGCCGTGGATGCGCTATTGCAGCACCCGGACATCGAGGCGATCTCCTTTGTCGGCTCCACGCCCATCGCCGAATACATCCACCAGCAAGGTACGGCGCACGGTAAGCGCGTGCAGGCCCTGGGTGGGGCGAAGAACCACATGATCGTCATGCCCGATGCCGACCTCGACCAGGCGGCGGACGCGCTGATCGGCGCGGCCTACGGTTCTGCCGGCGAGCGCTGCATGGCGATTTCCATCGCGGTGGCGGTGGGCGACGTGGGCGATGAGCTGATCGCCCGACTGTTGCCACGTATCGACCAACTGAAAGTCGGCAATGGCCAGCAACCCGGCACCGACATGGGGCCGTTGGTCACCGCCGAACACAAGGCCAAGGTAGAAGGCTTCATCGATGCTGGCGTGGCCGAGGGTGCGCGACTGATCGTCGACGGCCGGGGCTTCAAGGTGCCGGGGGCCGAGCAGGGATTTTTTGTCGGCGCGACGCTGTTCGACCAGGTCACCGCCGAGATGAGCATCTACCAACAGGAGATTTTCGGCCCGGTGCTGGGCATCGTTCGTGTGCCGGATTTCGCCACGGCGGTGGCGCTGATCAATGCCCATGAGTTTGGCAACGGCGTGTCGTGCTTCACCCGTGATGGCGGCATCGCCCGGGCGTTCGCCCGCAGCATCAAGGTCGGCATGGTGGGCATCAATGTGCCGATCCCGGTGCCCATGGCCTGGCACTCCTTTGGCGGCTGGAAGCGTTCGCTGTTCGGGGATCACCATGCCTATGGCGAGGAAGGCCTGCGTTTCTACAGCCGCTACAAGAGCGTGATGCAGCGCTGGCCCGACAGCATCGCCAAGGGCCCCGAGTTCAGCATGCCCACTGCCCAATAACTCATTTCATGAATGCCGGAGGGAGAACAACAATGAACAAGCCCCTGCGTTTTGCCTTGAATCGAATGGTTGCCCCGCGCCTGTCGCTGCCTGCTTTCATCGACCTGGCGCTGGCGTTGAAGACCGATGCCATCGAGATTCGCAATGACCTCAAAGGTGTCGAGATCGAAGACGGCATGCCGCCGGCCCATGTCCGCGAGTTGTGCGAGGCGCGCGGCATCAAAGTGCTGTCGATCAACGCCCTGTACCCGTTCGATGTGTGGAACGAAGAGCGCCGTGCCCAGGCCGTGCGCCTGGCCGATTACGCCCGCGAGTGTGGCGCCGAGGGATTGGTGATGTGCCCGCTCAACGATCGCGCCGATCCGCGCAGCGAGGTCGAGCGAGCGGCGGGTTTGCGTACTGCCTTAAGTGAACTTGCGCCGATCCTGCGCGCCTTCGGCATCTACGGTTTCATCGAACCCTTGGGTTTTGCAGAATGCTCGCTACGCCGCAAGCGCACGGCGGTGGAAGCGATCAAGGCCACCGACGGGCTGGATGTGTTTCGCCTGGTGCATGACACCTTCCATCACCATCTGGCCGGCGAGCAGGAGTTCTTCCCTGAATTGACCGGGCTGGTTCACATCTCAGGGGTCGAGGATGCCCAAGCGCCACTGGCGACCATTCGCGACGGCCACCGAGTGCTGGTGGGCGAGGGGGATATTCTCGGCAATGCCGGGCAGATCGAGGCGCTGCTCCGCGGCGGCTATGACGGTTACCTGTCCTTCGAGCCGTTTGCCGAAAGTGTTCATGAGTTGGCCGATATTCGCCAAGCGTTGGGGGCGAGTATGAATCACTTGCAAAGCTCCTGGGCCGGCTCCCCGAACAATGGAGGACCCCTGTGGGAGCGAGCTTGCTCGCGATGACGGCGCTCCAATCAATGCATGAGTTGCCTGACACACCGCTATCGCGAGCAAGCTCGCTCCCACAGTTGACCGAGTTGCGTTTGAAAAAGGTGCAAGCATGACCACAACAAGACTGACCATGGCCCAGGCCCTGGTGAAATTTCTCGATAACCAGTACGTCGAGGTCGATGGCGTCCAGAGCAAGTTCGTCGCCGGGGTGTTTACCATTTTCGGCCATGGCAATGTGCTGGGCCTGGGCCAGGCGCTGGAGCAGGACAGCGGCGACCTAGTGGTTCATCAGGGCCGCAACGAACAAGGCATGGCTCATGCCGCCATCGGGTTTGCCAAGCAGCATCTGCGGCGCAGGATCTACGCCTGTACCTCGTCGGTTGGTCCCGGCGCGGCGAACATGCTGACCGCCGCCGCCACCGCGACGGCCAATCGCATCCCGCTGCTGCTGTTACCTGGCGATGTCTATGCCAGTCGTCAGCCGGACCCGGTGCTGCAACAGATCGAGCAATTCCATGACCTGAGCATCAGCACCAACGATGCCTTCAAGGCCGTGAGCAAATACTGGGATCGCATCAACCGCCCCGAGCAATTGATGACTGCCGCGATCCAGGCCATGCGCGTGCTCACCGACCCGGCCGAGACCGGCGCGGTGACCCTAGCGCTGCCCCAAGACGTGCAGGCCGAAGCCTACGATTACCCGGATTATTTTTTGCAGAAACGCGTGCACCGCATCGACCGCCGGCCAGCCACCGAAGCGATGCTCGGCGATGCCCTGGCGTTGTTCAAGGGCAAGCGCAAGCCATTGATCATCTGCGGTGGCGGGGTGAAGTACTCCGGGGCCAATGCTGCATTGCAAGCCTTTGCCGAGCGCTTCGAGATTCCCTTTGCCGAGACTCAGGCGGGAAAAAGCGCCATCGTCTCCAGCCACCCGCTGAATGTCGGTGGCGTTGGCGAGACCGGCTGCCTGGCGGCGAACCTGCTGGCCAAGGAAGCGGACCTGATCATCGGCATCGGCACCCGCTACAGCGATTTCACCACAGCGTCGAAATGGCTGTTTCAGCATTGCGACGTGCAATTTCTCAACCTCAACATCAGCCCGTGCGATGCGCTGAAACTCGATGGCGTGCAACTGCTGGCCGACGCCCGTTCGGGCCTGGAGGCGCTGGCCGACAAGCTGGGGGACTACCGTGCCGAATGGGGCGCGCAGATCGCCGACGCCAAGGCCCAGCTCGACGCCGAAGTGGACCGGATCTACCAGGCAGATTTCCAGACCCAGGACTTCGTCCCGGAAATCAACGATCACATGGACCCCGCAGTGTTTCGTGAATTCATCGAGCTCACGGGGTCCTGCCTGACCCAAAGTCGCGTGCTTGGCACCCTCAACGAAACCCTGGCGGACGACGCCATCATCGTCGCCGCCGCCGGCAGCCTGCCCGGCGACCTGCAGCGCAGTTGGCGCAGCAAGGGCGTGAATACTTACCACGTCGAATACGCTTATTCATGCATGGGCTATGAGGTGAATGCCGCCCTGGGGGTGAAACTCGCCGAGCCCGATAAAGAGGTCTACGCGCTGGTGGGCGACGGCTCCTACATGATGCTGCACTCGGAACTCGCAACCTCCATCCAGGAGCGGCGCAAGATCAACATCGTGCTGCTGGACAACATGACCTTCGGTTGCATCAACAACCTGCAAATGGAACACGGCATGGACAGCTTCGGCACCGAGTTCCGCTTCCGCAACCCCGAGACGGGCAAGCTCGATGGCAGCTTTGTGCCGGTGGATTTCGCCATGAGCGCGGCGGCCTATGGCTGCAAGACCTACACGGTCAAGACGTTGGACGAGTTGTACGCGGCATTGGCCGACGCCCGGCGCCAGACGGTCTCGACCCTGATCGACATCAAGGTCCTGCCCAAGACCATGATCCACAAATACCTATCCTGGTGGCGGGTCGGCGTGGCGCAGGTCTCCACCAGCGCCCGCACCGATGCCGTCGCCAAGACCCTCAACGAACGACTGGCCAAGGCCCGTCAATACTGATTGCGCCAACACCTACATAAGGAGTTCAACATGTCTTTGAAGCTGGGCGTCATCGGCACCGGGGCCATCGGCCAGGACCACATCCGTCGTTGCAGCCAGACCTTGCTCAACAGCCAGGTGGTGGCAGTGACTGACATCAACCTTGCCCAGGCGGCGAAAGTGGTGGCCGACCTCAAACTGACCGCCGAGGTCTATCCGGACGGCCACGCGTTGATCGCGGCGCCGGACGTCGAGGCGATCCTCGTCACCTCCTGGGGGCCGAGCCATGAAGAGTTCGTGCTGGCGGCCATCGCGGCAGGCAAACCGGTGTTCTGCGAAAAGCCCCTGGCGGTCACGGCCGAAGGCTGCCGCAAAATCGTCGACGCCGAAGTGGCCCACGGCAAGCGCCTGGTGCAGGTGGGCTTCATGCGCCCTTACGATGAAGGATATCGCGCGCTCAAATCGGTGATCGACAGCGGCCAGATCGGCGAGCCGTTGATGCTGCATTGCGCCCACCGCAACCCGAGCGTGGGGGAGAACTACAAGACCGACATGGCGATCACCGATACCCTGATCCACGAGCTGGACGTGCTGCGTTGGCTGCTGGCCGACGACTATGTGTCGGTACAGGTGGTGTTCCCGCGCAAGAGCAGCAAGGCTTTGGCCCACCTGCGGGATCCGCAGATCGTTCTGCTGGAAACCGCCAAGGGCACGCGGATCGACGTCGAGGTGTTCGTCAACTGCCAGTACGGTTACGACATCCAATGCGAAGTGGTGGGGGAGACCGGCATCGCCAAGCTGCCGGAACCGTCCCAGGTGCAACTGCGCAGCGGCGCCAAGCTGTCCAATGCCATCCTGATGGATTGGAAGGATCGCTTCATCGCCGCTTATGACGTCGAGTTGCAGGCGTTCATCGACGGCGTGCGTGCCGGGCAAGTAGGCGGGCCGTCGGCCTGGGATGGTTTCGCCGCGGCGGTGGCGGCGGATGCCTGTGTCCAAGCGCAGCAGAGTGGGCAGATCATCAAGGTCGAGCTGCCGGAGCGGCCGCGTTTCTACGGCTGACCACATTTCCCTGTAGGTATGCAGTCAAATTGTGGGAGCAAGCTCGCTCCCACAGGGGGGGTGTGTATTCAATGACTAACAAGGAGCTTTCATGCGAATCGGACTAGTGGGCTATGGCAAGGGCGGGCGGTTTTTTCATGCGCCGCTCATCAGCAGCCTGCCGGGCGCTACGTTTGTCGGGGTGGTGACCCGTTCCGCCGAGCGACGCCAGCAATTGGCAACCGAGCATCCGCGGGTCCAGGCCTTCGATAGCCTTGAGCAACTGGTGGCGGCCGGCGTCGATGCGGTGGTGGTGTCCACGCCGCTGCAAGCGCGCCCCGCCATCGTGATGGAGGCCATCGAGCACGGCGTGGCGGTGGTCAGCGACAAGCCATTCGCCCTTGATGCCGGGCAGGCCGAAGCGATGGTGTTGGCTGCCGAACGACGCAACGTACCGTTGAGCGTGTACCAGAACCGCCGCTGGGATTCGGATTTCCTGACGGTGCGCAAATTGCTTTCATCCGGTGCCCTGGGGCAGGTCATTCGTTTTGAGTCCAGCGTCGAACGTTACTCGCCGACCTCGGTGGGCAAAGCCAGTGGCGGGGGCTTCCTGCGGGATTTGGGCAGCCATCTGGTGGACCAGGCGCTGCAATTGTTCGGGCCGGTGACCCGAGTGTATGCCGAGCTGGATTATCGACAGCCAGGCCAGGCCTACGACAACGGTTTTTTCATGTCGCTGGTCCACGCAAGCGGTGTGGTCTCGCACTTGAGCGGCAATTGCCTGCAAAGCGCTCCGCGCCCAAGGTTTCGGGTCAGTGGCAGCGAAGGCTGCTATACCGTCGAAGGCCTCGATGGTCAGGAGGCCCTGGCGTTGGCGGGACTGAGCCCCGCCACCGAGGGCGAACGTTGGGGCACGGAAGAACATCGGCGCTGGGGCTGGTTCGAACACGGTGCCGAGCGCGAGCGGGTAGCCTCGGAACGGGGCTGCTGGCTCGCGTTCTATCAGCGTCTACAGACAGCGTTGCAGGGCGACGGCCCGCTGCCCGTTGCGGCCCGCGACGCCTTGGCCACGACACGCCTCCTGGACGCGGCAAGACAGAGCGCGGAGCAGGGTCAGGTGGTGTGTTTATCTGAGCCTGTAGGACATGGAACAAAAAACGAATAAAATTCTAAAATGGGTTGATATGGAAAATATTTTCCAATAAAGTCGATTCCAGGTTACCGACAACCCTGTCCGCGTTTATCCAGGCTCACCCTGAATGGACGAAGGACGAAACAAAAACAAGAAACACAGCCAGGTACCGTCGATGAAAACCTTCAACCGCTCTGCGTTTCACCTGCCATTGTCCTTGCGCCTGTCCGCAATCCTTCCCTTGTTCGAAGCCCTGTGCATCCAGCGCAGGGGCGCCGTGGTGTGCTGCATGCCCGGCGCACCGATCGTGCGTTTACCACGTTCCTGAAGTCCGTCACGCCTTATCCATAAGACCAACAAAAAAGTGGAGAAAGAACGTTCATGAACACCAAGACCCGTATTGCCTCGCTGGCCCTGTCATTGATGTTTGCCAGCGGCGCTGCCCTGGCGGACCTGAAGATCGGCGTCAGCATGTCCCAGTTCGATGACACCTGGTTGACCTACCTGCGCGAGTCCATGGACAAGAAAGCCAAGGCCCTGCCGGACGGCGTCACGTTGCAGTTCGAAGATGCGCGCAGCGACGTGGTCAAGCAATTGAGTCAGGTAGAAAGCTTCATCAGCCAGAAGGTCGACGCGCTCATCGTCAACCCGGTGGACACCGCCGCGACCCAACGCATCACCAAGGCCGCCGTGGCCGCCGGCATTCCGCTGGTGTACGTCAACCGCCGTCCGGACGACCCGAAACTGCCGGAAGGCGTGGTCACCGTGGCCTCGGATGACCTTGAGGCCGGGCGCATGCAGATGCAGTACCTGGCCGACAAGATGGGCGGCAAGGGTGAGATCGTGATCCTGCTGGGCGATTTGGCGAACAACTCCACCACCAACCGCACCAAGGGCGTCAAGGAAGTCCTCGCCAAGTACCCGGACATCAAGATCGAGCAGGAGCAGACGGGCACGTGGTCCCGGGACAAGGGCATGACCCTGGTCAATGACTGGCTGACCCAAGGCCGCGAGTTCAACGCCGTGGTGTCCAACAACGATGAAATGGCCATTGGCGCCGCCATGGCCCTCAGGCAAACGGGCGCCAAGAAGGGCAGCGTGTTGATCGCAGGGGTCGACGGCACGCCGGACGGCTTGAACGCCATCAAGAAAGGCGACATGGCGGTCTCGGTGTTCCAGGACGCCAAGGGTCAAGCCGACGGCTCGATCGATACCGCGGTGAAAATGGTCAAGAAGCAGCCGGTCGAGCAATCCGTCTGGGTGCCATATCGCTTGATCACGCCGGAGAACGTCGATCAGTTCAAGTAACGCTTCACCTGTTTCATCACAACAATAAACAGGCAAGGTCGCCGCGCCGACCTTGCCCAGGGAGTACCCACCATGTTCGCATCAGCGACTGCTTCGAGCGCCCCGGCGGCAACGTTCCGGCCGGACGCATTACCTGACGAACCGTACCTGTTGGAGGTCGTCAACGTCAGCAAAGGCTTCCCTGGCGTCGTGGCCCTGTCAGACGTGCAATTGCGGGTACGCCCCGGCTCGGTGCTGGCCTTGATGGGGGAAAACGGTGCGGGCAAATCCACGCTGATGAAGATCATCGCCGGCATCTACCAGCCCGACGCCGGCGAGCTGCGCCTGCGGGGCAAGCCGGTGACCTTCGACACCCCCCTGGCGGCCTTGCAGGCCGGGATCGCCATGATCCACCAGGAACTGAACCTGATGCCCCACATGAGCATCGCCGAAAACATCTGGATCGGCCGCGAACAGCTCAACGGCCTGCACATGATCGATCATGGTGAAATGCACCGCTGCACCGCCCGGTTGCTGGAGCGCTTGCGCATCAAGCTTGACCCGGAGGAGCAGGTGGGCAACCTGAGCATTGCCGAACGGCAGATGGTGGAGATCGCCAAGGCCGTCTCGTATGACTCCGACATCCTGATCATGGACGAACCGACTTCGGCCATCACCGAGACCGAAGTCGCCCATTTGTTCTCGATCATCGCCGACCTCAAGGCCCAGGGTAAGGGCATCATCTACATCACCCATAAAATGAACGAAGTCTTCGCCATCGCCGATGAAGTGGCGGTGTTTCGCGACGGCGCCTACATCGGCCTGCAACGGGCCGACAGCATGGATGGCGACAGCCTGATTTCGATGATGGTCGGGCGTGAATTGAGCCAATTGTTCCCCGAGCGGGACAAGCCAATCGGCGATCGGGTCCTGTCGGTACGGGACTTGAGCCTGGCGGGTATTTTCAAAGGGGTGTCGTTCGACCTGCACGCCGGGGAAATCCTCGGCATCGCGGGGTTGATGGGCTCGGGCCGGACCAACGTCGCCGAGGCGATTTTCGGCGTCACCCCTGCCACTGGCGGCGAAATCTTGCTGGACGGCCAGCCGGTCCACATCAGCGATCCGCACATGGCGATCGAGAAGGGCTTCGCGCTGTTGACCGAGGATCGCAAGCTCAGCGGCTTGTTCCCCTGCCTGTCGGTGCTGGAAAACATGGAAATGGCCGTGCTGCCCCATTACGTCGGCAACGGTTTCATCCAGCAAAAAGCCCTGCGCGCCTTGTGCGAGGACATGTGCAAGAAGCTGCGGGTCAAGACACCGTCCCTGGAGCAGTGCATCGACACTCTATCCGGCGGTAACCAGCAGAAGGCCTTGCTGGCCCGCTGGCTGATGACCAATCCGCGCATCCTGATCCTCGACGAACCGACCCGCGGCATCGATGTCGGCGCCAAGGCCGAGATCTACCGACTCATTGCCTACCTCGCCAGCGAAGGCATGGCGGTCATCATGATTTCTTCGGAGCTGCCTGAGGTGCTGGGCATGAGCGACCGCGTCATGGTGATGCACGAAGGCGACCTGATGGGCACCCTCGACCGCAGCGAAGCCACCCAGGAACGAGTCATGCAACTGGCGTCGGGCCTGTCCTGATGCCTGCCGGGCGAATCAATAACGTCGAGCAATAATCCCGTGGCGAGGGAGCAAGCTTCCTCGCCACAGATAAAAAAGGTGATTGGCTATGAACGCGATATTGGAAAACAAACCCGCCGCCGCACCGGCCAGGACGCGTCGGCGGCTGCCCACGGAACTGAGCATTTTCCTGGTGCTGATCGGCATCGGCCTGGTGTTCGAGCTGTTCGGCTGGATCATGCGCGACCAGAGTTTCCTGATGAACTCCCAGCGCCTGGTGCTGATGATCCTGCAAGTGTCGATCATCGGCCTGCTCGCCATCGGCGTGACCCAGGTGATCATCACCACCGGCATCGACTTGTCGTCAGGTTCGGTGCTGGCGTTGTCGGCGATGATTGCCGCGAGCCTGGCCCAGACTTCGGATTTTTCCCGGGCGGTGTTTCCTTCCCTGACGGACCTGCCCGTGTGGATACCGGTGGTGGCGGGCCTCGGCGTGGGGCTGCTGGCGGGGGCGATCAACGGCAGCATCATCGCCGTTACCGGCATCCCGCCTTTTATCGCCACCCTCGGCATGATGGTCTCGGCCCGTGGCTTGGCGCGTTATTACACCGAAGGCCAGCCGGTGAGCATGTTGTCCGATTCGTACACCGCCATCGGTCATGGCGCTATGCCGGTGATCATCTTCCTGGTGGTGGCGGTGATCTTCCACGTCGCCTTGCGCTACACCAAGTACGGTAAATACACCTACGCCATCGGCGGCAACATGCAGGCGGCGCGGACCTCGGGCATCAACGTCAAGCGCCATCTAGTGATCGTCTACAGCATCGCGGGGCTGCTGGCGGGCTTGGCCGGCGTCGTGGCCTCGGCGCGGGCGGCGACCGGGCAGGCCGGCATGGGCATGTCTTACGAGCTCGACGCGATCGCCGCGGCGGTCATTGGCGGCACCAGCCTGGCCGGTGGAGTGGGGCGCATCACCGGGACGGTGATCGGTGCGCTGATCCTCGGGGTAATGGCCAGTGGTTTTACCTTTGTCGGTGTCGATGCCTATATCCAGGACATCATCAAGGGTCTGATCATTGTCGTCGCGGTGGTGATCGATCAGTACCGCAACAAGCGCAAACTCAAACGCTGACATGCCTGAGGTTGCGACAAAGCGCCACGCCTGACCCGCGTGGCGTTGCCATTTGTCTTCTTGATACAGCCATCGCAGCGAATTTCTTGTTATAAACGCACTCCGACGGCCGGCAGAAGCCTGTCAGACAGCATTTGAAGCGGTTGTCGGACATTTTCCCCATGTTTTCGGTTGCTGACGCCCCGACTCGGCCTTAGACTGCCGCCCCTCGTAAATTGAGTGCCGGGTGGCGCTTGGAATAAACGGCGCCTTCCCGATGAGCGTGGCTGCTTGATGCGGGACGCTCCATAATTCGCCTTAATGCACGTTTTTTTATAGAGAAATCAATGACAAAGGAAAAGTTGCTGGCCATGCCGGCGGATGACTACATGAATGCCGAGCAACTGGCTTACTTCACCAAGCTGTTGCAGAACATGAAAGTCGAAACCCACGAGCGCATCGAACAGAACCGAATCGCCATTGAGAGCCTGGACAGCCCGGCCGACCCGGCGGACGCAGCTTCCGTAGAAGAAGAGCGCACCTGGCTGGTCAACGCCATCGATCGCGACCAGCGCATGCTGCCGCAACTGGAGCAGGCCCTGGACCGTATCAACGACGAAAGCTTCGGCTGGTGCGACGACAGCGGCGAGCCGATCGGCCTCAAGCGCCTGTTGATCAGTCCGACCACCAAATACTGCATCGAAGCCCAGGAACGTCACGAGCAGATCGACAAGCACCAGCGCCAGGCCTGATACCGTTTTCGAAAAAGATCGCAGCCCTTCATCCGAAGCTGCGGTCTTTTTGCTTTTTGGTCATCACGCTTCTCGTTTTTTTGCCGAAAACACGACTAATGGACCATGGATAATGGCTCGATAGTGGCGTTTAATGCGGCCATAACAATGAGAAAAGTGGGTGACGAAAATGGCGACAGAAGGATCTCTGGCGGCGACAGCGTCGGCCTCGGTGCCAGTAGCGCGCGTTACAGCGCGCTGGCTTGCGCCGACTCTGCAAAGCCTGGCGCTGGTTTCGCTGCTGTGTGGCATGACCTTGGGCGGTTGGTCGTTGTACCTGGCGTTGCCGCTGGCGCTGCTCATCGTCTGGTTGCCACGCCTGCGCTCGCGGCTGAACAGCACACCGGTGCCGACGGCAAGCGACAGCCTGGCCGAGCTCACCCGCGATCTTTCCTACACCACCAGCCATAATGCACTGTCCGCCGCTGGCGTTGCCTATTCGGTCAAGCAGCTGGCGGGCAAGGTCCAGTCACAGCTCGGGGCCGCGGCGCAGATCGTTGGCAACGCCGAAGCGATGATCGCGACCGAGCAGGCCACCTCGCAGCTCAGTCAACAGGCCCTGGGCGCGGCCAGCGAGGCCCATCGCAGCAGTGTCGCCGGGCGCAGCGAGTTGGTCGAATCCATCAGCCGAATGCATCAGCTCAGTCAGCGCGCCAATGAAAGCCGCGAACTCATCGAGGCGCTGAGCGTGCGCAGCGACGAAATCCAGCGGGTGACCCTGGTGATTCAATCGATCGCCAGCCAGACCAACCTGTTGGCCCTTAACGCTGCGATCGAGGCGGCCCGTGCCGGGGAACATGGTCGCGGTTTTGCGGTGGTGGCCGACGAGGTGCGTGGGTTGGCCGGGCGCACTGCCGCGGCGACCGGCGAGGTCGGCGTGATGGTCGCGGATATCCAGCAGCGCACCGCGCAGGTCGTCGAGCAGATCCGCCAATTGGCCGGTGACCTGGACAGCGGTGTGCAGCAAGTCGAGCACACCGGCCAGCACCTCGAAAACATCGCGCGGCTTGCGGCCGGTGTCGAAACCCAGGTCAGCGCCATCGCCCAGGGTACCGACACTAACCGTGGACAACTCGATAGCCTGTTTCATGCGATCGAGCAAATGCGCGGTGACCTGGCGATCAGCGACCAGCAGACCCAGCGCCTGGCCGAGGCCGCTGTGCAGATGGAAGGCCAGGCCGAGACCATCAGCGAGCGCCTGGCCGAGGTGGGCCTGGACGATTATCACCAGCGGGTCTATGACTTGGCGCGGGAAGGGGCAAGCCGGATTGCCGCACAGTTCGAGGCGGATATCGACCAGGGGCGCGTCAGCCTGGAGGATCTGTTCGATCGCAGCTACCAACCGATCCCCAATACCCATCCGGCGAAGTTCCAGACCCGTTTCGACCGCTACACCGACCAGGTGCTGCCAGCGATCCAGGAACCGTTGCTGGCGCGGCATGAGGGGCTGGTCTTCGCGATTGCCTGCACTCAGCAGGGCTACGTGCCGACTCACAACAATGCGTTCTGTCAGCCGTTGACCGGCGATCCGCAAGTGGACACGCTGAACAATCGCACAAAGCGCAAGTTCTCCGATCGCACCGGGATCCGCTGCGGCAGTCATCAACAGCCGGTGTTGCTGCAAACCTATACGCGGGACACGGGCGAGCTGATGCATGACCTGTCGGTGCCAATCATGCTCAAGGGACGTCATTGGGGTGGGTTGCGGCTGGGCTATAAGCCCGAGAAGCCGCGCTGAGTCTGATCACCGGCGATATGACTAACCTGTGGCGAGGGGATTTATCCCCGCTGGGGTGCGCAGCGCCCCTAATAGCTATCGCTGCGGTACGTCAGGGGGCTGCATTCCAGTCTTTCGAGGGGCTGCTCTGCAGCCCAGCGGGGATAAATCCCCTCGCCACAAAAACTCAACTGTCATTGGCTCATGTAGGGGTTATTTACCGTCGTGCAGGCGTACGTTCAGTTGATCCACCAATACCGCCTCTTCGCCGTCGGCAAGCAGCCATTCGCGAAGCAGATCTTGTTGCTGATTCGACCAGAAAGGCGCATCGACCAACTTGGTGTTCGGATCCAGCGGGTGCGCCATGATGAAATCATCGATGGCGTTGCCGTCCGAAGGCAGGCCAAGTTGGTCAAACAGGGTGCTGAGTTCGTGGGATGGTTGTTCCATTTTGTAGGACTCCTCTGGACTACCGCCGTCATGGCGCCTCGGTTGCTTCCCTCTATCTGAGGCGAGCAGTCGTCAGGAGTTCGATTGGCTTCAGGCTTTCAGCGCACCTTCGTCCACCGCGAGCTTCAGGGCCCGGGCTGACTCCTTGGCGGCCTCGGCCGCAAGTTCCGGCGTCTTGAACCAGCGATCCCTTTCTACCTGGTGATAGGTGACCGCAGTGGCGGCGGTTTTGGCGCGCATGACGATGACCGCTTGGAATTCGCCTTCTACCTCTCTGGCTTCGCCGCGGATGAAAAAATCGCCGATGTCTAGTTCCGTCACGTCGCGCCTTCCCTTCAAGTCATATTGTTGTACGAGCACCGCCGATGGAGGCGCTCGCTGGGCAGGCAGTATGGCAGCAGTTGCCGGTCGGCGGCTGAGTTAAGTCATGGCGCCTGCCGTTGAAGGGTTCTGTTCGAGGGTGCGGGCGAGATAGCAGGCTTCGTTATGGTCGGCGCGGAAACCTCTTACGCGCCCGGTAGAGGTTTCTTCGATATGAAAAAAACACTTGCCGGCAAGAACGACCCGGTATCTGGGCTGGATCAATGCAATCGGTGCGTAACCGTCGTCATGAGTGGCGTCCTGCGCCAGGGCGACACATGAGATGGCGGGGCGGATCAGGGTTGGAAACGTAGCCATGTGAATTCCTTTTCTATGGTTACCGACGAATTGCCGGCTGTTTTAAGTAGTCTGCGCGTCAGCGGCTGCTCTAGAATCGGCAGCACCGTGTGTACGGTTGCGCCTATCTAAAGCAATTTTTTTTGGCCTCGATGTCAGAAAAATGCTTTTCTGAGTGAGAAATTTCCCTAAAGTTAGTAGTCCCACCTTTTCCGATGCTCAGAGTGGTGTTTTCCTTCAGCCTCTGACGACCGCCGGGAAAGACGGCGAGAGTAGCGATCCTTTAGTCTTCTCCCGCCCTGGGTCAGGGCGCACCGTTCACTTTCGAATTCAATGACAGGTCCATGGGGCCGTGCGGGTTCTCGTGGTCCATTCTCAAAGAGTGGGCCGTTTAAAGATGGGGATGTTTCCTTGGCAGTAAGTAATCTCGACATGCATGCGTTATTTGTACTGGGCGACCTGCGGGCAAAACTGGTCAAGCAATTCCAGTCACGGTTTGTCTATATCACCGAGCAGACCGCCGAAGGTATCTATATTGCCGAAATCGACACCGAGTCGGCATTGGTCGTCGATGACAAACCCCGGCTGGAACTCAAGGTTGGCGACCATTTTCGCGCGGCGGTACTTCCCAGTCGCGAGGGAGGCAAGTTTGAAATTCGGTTTCGTGAAATCAAGTTGACGGTCTATGGCCTGGGTGACTACGCGTTCGTCACGACCGCCGAGGGCCACGCCATCCTGTTCAAGGAAGGGCACAGCGTAGTGACCGTATTGGCCGCCAACGAACAGTTGCAGGAAGGTTTGACCAAGACGTTGAAAGCAGTCACCGCCAAGGCTGCCAAATGGCGCAAGGGTGAACTTGTGACATTCAAGGCCAGCGAGTAGGAAGCGGCTTTCATCCTTGGATGACGAATCGGGTTGATGTCCTTTGTTCTTTTTATACTCGTAACAGTTTTAAAACGCTCCTGCTGGAACCTTGGCTACAGTCAATTGACTGAACTAGTCACAGGCTTGCGTTCGCTTCGCACGCCGTTCGGCTATTGCTGCATCCGGCATGAGGTATCAAACATGAAACGAGTTCGACAGTGGCTGGCTGCCTGGGCCACCCTCGCTGTGTTGGTTTCACCCCTTCCGGCATCCGCTGCATCGACGCCGATCCACTTTGCCGACCTGAACTGGGAAAGCGGCAGCCTGATCACCGACATCCTGAGGGTCATTGTCGAAAAGGGCTACGGGTTGCCGACGGACACGTTGCCGGGCACCACCATTACCCTGGAAACCGCCCTGGCCAATAACGATATCCAAGTGATCGGCGAGGAGTGGGCAGGTCGCAGTCCGGTGTGGGTCAAGGCCGAGGCCGAAGGCAAGGTGGTTGCCCTGGGCGATACGGTCAAGGGCGCGACCGAAGGCTGGTGGGTGCCGGAATACGTCATCAAGGGCGACCCTGCCAAGGGCATCAAGCCCCTGGCGCCGGACTTGCGCAGCGTCGAGGACCTTGCGCGCTACAAGCACGTGTTCAAGGACCCGGAAAGCCCCAGCAAGGGACGCTTCCTCAACAGTCCCATCGGTTGGACTTCCGAGGTGGTCAACAAGCAAAAGCTCAAGGCCTACGGTCTTTCCGACAGCTATGTGAACTTTCGCAGCGGCTCAGGGGCCGCGCTCGATGCCGAGATCACTTCGTCGATTCGCCGTGGCAAGCCGATCCTGTTCTACTACTGGTCGCCCACGCCGCTGCTCGGGCGTTTCAAACTGGTGCAGTTGCAAGAGCCGCCATTCGATGCCGAGGCCTGGAAAACCCTGACCGATGCCGACAACCCCAACCCCAGGCCGACGCGGTCCCTGGCTTCGAAGTTGTCCATTGGCGTGTCCGTACCGTTCCAGAAACAACACCCGGACATTGCCGAGTTCTTCAGCAAGGTCGACCTGCCGATCGACCCGCTGAACAAGGCCCTGGCCGATATGAGTGAGAAACGCACGCCCTCCCGCGAGGCCGCCGAAGCCTTCCTCAAGGCTCACCCCGAGGTTTGGCAGGCCTGGTTACCCAAGGAGGTCGCCGACAAGGTGACCGCGGGGCTGTAGCGCGTTAAGGCCAGTCAATTGAACAGTTGATCCTGGGCAAGTCGTCATTCACTGGAATCCGGCAACCTGCGCCCGTCCAGCGAAATGCCAGATTCCAGCTAGGATGATTGTTCAACCTTTTTCAGGAGGCTGGCGAATGACGCTTGTATTGGCTCGGTCGCTGGTCGCGGTGTTTGCGACCATCAGCTTGATTCATTTGTATTGGGCCCTGGGCGGGCAGTGGGCGGCGCTGGCGGTAGTGCCGCAGGTGCCGGTGAAGCAGGGCGGCACACTGCAACCGGCGTTCAACCCGTCGGGATGGCTGACGCTGTTGGTGGCGCTGGCGCTGCTGATGATTGCGGTGCTGGTGTGTCTGCGGGTCGGCCTGATCGCGCCTCCCGTGACCCATCGTGCCTTGCAATGGCTGATCAGTGCGATTGCCCTGTTGATGTTTGCCCGGGCCATTGGCGAGTCGAACCTGGTGGGTTTCTTCAAGGAGGTCAAGGGGTCGACGTTCGCCCGGCTCGATACCTGGGTCTACTCGCCGTTGTGTGTCGTGCTGGGGGCAGGGTTGCTGACGGTGGCGTGGGCTTGAGCGAACCAGAGGCGAACGCCGTTGTGGCGAGGGGATAGATCCCCTCGCCACAACAAAGCCTGTCTCAAGCTTCCTTAACCATCGCTCCCGGTCCTGGGGCTGCTTATTTCCGCCGGTACATCATCCCCCGCCATGCGCTTGCGGAACAAAGCCGCCCGGGCCAACAGCAGGGTCGTCACCGGCACCGTGATGGACAGCAGGATCGGTATCAGCCAGGCATGCAGCACCGGGCCCGACTTGAGCGCCGAGAAATAAATGATCGAGGCCAGCGCAACGCACCAGGCCCCCAGCGTCGAAGCCAGGGCAGGCGGGTGCATGCGCTGAAAATAATCCTTGAGCCGCACCAGGCCGATCGCCCCGGTCAGGGCGAAAAGACTGCCGAGCACCAGCAGGATCGCCACTGGGATCTCGACCCACATCGACAGTTCTCCCGTCATTCGATCACCTCGCCACGCAACAGGAACTTGGCCAGGGCAAACGAGCCGACAAAGCCGAACAGGGCGATCAACAGCGCCGCCTCGAAATACGTGTCGCTGGCATACCGAATGCCCAGCACCAGCATCATCAGCATCGCGACGATGTACAAGTAATCGAGGGCCAGGACCCGGTCCTGTGCCGAGGGGCCCTTGAACAGGCGCACCAGGGTCAGCACCATGGTCAGCGAGAACAGGAACAGACTCAGCAGGATCGCATTGGACAGCAGCGCGCTCATTCGAAAATCTCCATCAGCGGACGCTCGTAGGTGGCCTTGAAATGGTCGATAAACGCCCCTTCGTCCTCCAGATCGAAAATGTGTATCAACAGGATGCTGCGATCCAGCGCCAACTCCGACCAGACCGTCCCTGGAATCACCGTGGTGATCATCGAAAGCACCGCCAGCCCATTGGCGTCGTGCAGGTCCAGCGGCACCTTGATAAACCGCGAGCGAGGCGGGCGGCGCCCGGCGTTGAGTACGCGCCAGGCGACGGCCAGGTTGGACACCAGCACGTCCCATCCCACCAGCAAGAGCAGTCGCAGCATGACCCCGGGACGCCGGATACGGATGGGTCGTGGCCGCAGCGGACGCATCATCAGTGGCGCGAGGAAACCCAGCGCGGCGCCCAGCAGCAGGTGGCCGGCACTCAGGGACAGGTTCAACAACAGCCAGAGCAACCCCAATGCCAGGGACAGCCACGGTGCGGGAAACAAATGCTTGATCATGGCTGCACCGCCTGCAATCGAGTGTTGCCTTCAGGGTTGGGGACGGCGCGGGTGGAAAAAACCGCCATCACATAATGTTCAGGCGTATTCAACCCATCGGCGGCGGATTGGGTGTAGCGCAGCAATGGCTCGGCCTTGAACGTCAAGACGATCCCCAGCCCCAGTAACGCGAGGATCGGCAGGCATTCGAACGGACGCAACAGCGGGGAGGGCCGTTCCTGCGGTGTCCAGAAGCGCTGGATGCCCAAGCGCGAAAAGGCGATCAACGAGGCGAGCCCGGACAGGATCAACAGCGCCAGCAGGCCCCAGGCGGCGGCCGATACGGGCACGTCGGCACTCGCCCCCAGGCCCTCGGGGTTGAGCAGCGCGCTGAGCAGCCCCAGCTTGCCGATAAACCCCGACAAGGGAGGCATGCCGACAATCAACAGTGCACAGGCGATGAAACTCAGACCGAGAAAGGCCATGGTCCAGGGGATCACTTGCCCGACCACGGCTTTCTGTTCGTCATCGAGGTTGATGCCCTTGGGCGGCTGCAGCGATTCCAGGGGGCGCGGCAGGGTGTCGAGGTCATCTTCCAGCGGCAGGTCATTGGCGGAGCGTGAGCGCTCGATCAGTTCGGCCAGCAAGAACAGCGCGCACAGCGCCAGGGTCGAGCTCACCAGGTAAAACAACGCGGCGCCTATCAGGTTGGGCTGTGCGAAGCCGATGGCTGACAACAGGATGCCGGCCGAGACCAGGATACTCAGGCTGGCCATGCGTTCCAGGCGCTGGGCCGCGAGGATGGCGATGGCCGCGCAGGCGATGGTCGCCATGCCGCCGTAGACCAGCCAGTCGCCGCCAAAATACGCCGACGCGCCGGCTTGCCCCGAGAACAGCAGAGTCCACAACCGCAACACGGTGTAGACGCCCACCTTGGTCATGATCGCGAACAAGGCCGCCACCGGGGCGCTGGCCGCGCTGTAGGCCGGCACCAGCCAGAAATTCAGCGGCCACATGCCAGCCTTCGCCAGGAACGCCACTGCCAGGATCGCGGCACCGGCGTGCAGCAGGCCGCGGTCCGCTTCTGGCACCAAGGGCACTTTCAAGGCCAGGTCGGCCATGTTCAAGGTGCCGGTGACGCCATAGATCAACGCCGCGCCAATCAGGAACAACGACGACGCCAGCAAGTTGATGGCGATGTAATGCAGCCCCGACGAGACGCGGGCCCGCCCCGATCCGTGGAGCATCAAGCCGTAGGACGCGGCCAGCAATACTTCGAAAAACACAAACAGATTGAACAGGTCCGCCGTCAGGAAAGCGCCGTAAAGGCCCATCAGCTGAATCTGGAACAGCGCATGGAAACTGGCGCCGGCCCGATCCCACCGCGCCATCGCGAACAGCAGGGCGCAGACGCCGATGATGCCCGTCAGCACGAGCATCAGCGCCGACAGGCGATCGACCACCAACACGATGCCGAACGGCGCTTGCCAGTTGCCCGGCAGGTACACGCCAAAGGACGCGGGCAATGCCTGGTCCTGGGTCCAGTCCAACAGCAGCACGGCGATGCCCAGGCCCAGCAGGCTGGAAAACAGATTGATCCGCGCTTTGAGCGGGCGATGTTTCTCGCCCAGCATCAGCATCAACGCGGCGGTCAGCAGCGGTAGCAGGATGGGCGCGGCGATCAAGTGAGGCGTCAGCATCATTCCTTGGGCTCCCGGCCGTCCACATGGTCGGTGCCGGTCAGCCCGCGGGACGCGAGCAAGACGACGAGAAACAGCGCGGTCATGGCGAAGCTGATCACAATGGCGGTCAACACCAGGGCCTGGGGCAGCGGATCGGTGTAGTTCAGCAGGTCCTGGGGCACGCCGTCCTTGATGATCGGTTCCTTGCCGATGAACAGGCTGCCCATGCTGAAGATGAACAGGTTGACGCCATAGGACAGCAGGCAAAGCCCCATGACCACCTGAAAGGTCCGGGGCCGCAGCACCAGCCAGACGCCGGAGGCGGCCAATACGCCGATTGCGATTGCGATGACTTCTTCCATCAGGCGTTGGCTCCTTTGAGGGGGGCGACGGGTTTGGCGTGCAGCCCCGGTTTATGGGCCCGCACCGACTGGTGAGCCAGGGCGGTAAGGATCAATAGCGTGGAGCCGACCACCACGGCGTAGACGCCGATGTCGAAGAACAGCGCACTCGCCAGATGGAGGTCACCCAGCAGCGGCAACTCGAAATGCCAGGTGTGAGTGGTCAGGAACGGATAACCCACCGCCATCGCCCCCAACCCCGTCGCGGTGGCGAACAACAGCCCCGTGCCCATCCAGCGCAGCGGTCGCAGGCTCATTTGTGCTTCGACCCACTGGGTGCCGGCGACCATGTACTGGAGGATGAACGCCACCGACATCACCAGGCCGGCGACGAAACCGCCACCCGGTTGGTTGTGGCCGCGCATGAACAGGTAGAACGACACCACCAGGGCAATCGGCAACAGCAGGCGCACCAGCACCGACGGCACCATCATGAAGCCCAGCGCGGTGTCGCTGGCGTGACGCGGGTTGACCAGGTCGGTCACCACGTCTGGCGCCAGCAGGCGCTGTTGCGCCGGGAGCTGCATGCTTTCCTTGGGTGGCCGGAAGCGCCGCAGCAGGGCGAATACCGCCAGCGCAACCGCCACCAGCACGGTGATTTCGCCCAGGGTGTCGAAGCCGCGGAAGTCCACCAGCATCACGTTTACCACATTGCTGCCGCCACCTTCGGGCAAGGCCCGGCTCAGGTAGAACGACGAAATGTCGTTGGGTGTCTGGCGCGTGAGCATCGCATAGGACAGCAACGCCATGCCGCCGCCCACTGCGATGGATAGCAGCAAGTCCCGCAGACGACGGATGCGCGCGCGGCGTTCGCTGTTGGGCAGCGGCGACACATCTTCGATCCGCCGTGGCAACCAGCGCAGGCCCAGCAGGATCAGCACCGTGGTGACCACCTCCACGACCAGTTGAGTCAAGGCCAGGTCCGGGGCCGAGAACCAGACAAAAGTCACGCACGTCATCAGGCCGCAGACACTGACCATCGTCAGCGCCGCGAGGCGGTGATATTTGGCCTGCCAGGCAGCGCCCAACGCGCAAGCGATGGCCAGCACCCACAGCGTGACGAATACCACGGAGCCGGGAATCCTGGGGCGGTCGCCCCAGGCCAGCGTGCTGCTGAGCATCGGAATCAGCCCGGCCAATACGGCCGCCAGCACCAGCAGGAACAACTGAGCCTGCAAGCGCCGGGTACTGATCTTGCGCTCCAACCGTCGGCCCTGGCGCATCATCAGCACCAGGCTGCGCTCGAACAAACGCTTGCCGCTGAGACGCCCCATCAGCGGTGGCTGCTTGATATGGCCTTGCTTGAATTGCTTGCGCAGCAGCAGGTACAGGACGATCCCACCCGACATCGCCACCAGGCTCATGATCATGGGCGCGTTCAGGCCATGCCAGATCGCCAGGCTGTACTGGGGCAGCGGACCGCCCACCACCGGCAGCGCCGCCGCCGCCAGCAACGAACCAACCACCTGTGCCGGAAAGATGCCCACCAACAAGCAGGTAAACACCAGAAGCTCAACCGGCGCGCGCATCCAGCGCGGCGGTTCATGGGGCGTGTGGGGCAGGTCGGTGGCAGTGGGGCCGAAGAACACGTCGACGGTAAAACGCAGGGAATAGGCGACGCTGAAGGTGCCGGCGATGGTGGCGACGATCGGCAGCGCCAGCTCGACCCAGGCCGTGGCGGAAATGAACACGGTCTCGGCGAAGAACATTTCCTTGGACAGGAAGCCGTTGAGCAACGGCACCCCGGCCATCGCCGCGCTGGCAACCATCGCCAGGGTGGCGGTGTACGGAATCAGCCGCACCAGGCCGCTGAGCTTGCGGATGTCCCGGGTGCCACTTTCGTGGTCGATGATGCCGGCGGCCATGAACAGCGAGGCCTTGAACGTGGCGTGGTTGAGGATATGAAACACGGCCGCGACCGCCGCCAGCGGGCTGTTGAGGCCAAGCAGAAGCGTAATCAGCCCCAGATGGCTGATGGTCGAATAGGCAAGGAGACCCTTGAGGTCGTTCTGGAACATCGCGCAATAAGCGCCCAGCATCAATGTGAACGCCCCGGCGCCGCCGACGATATAGAACCACTGTTCACTGCCCGACAGCGAGGGCCACAACCGTGCCAGCAGGAAAACACCGGCTTTGACCATGGTCGCCGAGTGCAGGTACGCCGACACCGGCGTGGGCGCGGCCATGGCGTGGGGCAGCCAGAAATGGAAAGGAAACTGGGCGCTTTTGCTCAAGGCGCCGATCAGGATCAGCGGCAACAGGACTGGATAGAGGGCGTGCTGGCGAATCATGTCGCCGGCGGCCAGGACCTTGTCCAAGTCATAACTGCCCACCACATGGCCAAGCAGCATGACCCCGGCCAACAGGCACAGCCCGCCGGCGCCGGTCACCATCAACGCCATATAGGCGCCGCGCCGCGCGTCGGCGCGGTGATGCCAGTAACCGATCAGCAGGAATGAGAACAGGCTGGTCAATTCCCAGAAGAACACCATCTGGATCAGGTTGCCGGAAATCACCAGCCCGAGCATCGCGCCCATGAAAGCCAGGAAAAACGCAAAGAACCGCGGCACCGGATCGTCCGGCGACATGTAGTAGCGGGCATACAACGACACCAGCGTGCCGATGCCCAGCACCAGCAACGAAAACAGCCAGGCGAAGCCGTCCAGGCGCAGGACGAAATTCAGGCCCAGGCTGGGCAGCCAGGCATATTGCTCTTGGATAACCCCGCCGTCGGCGATCTGCGGGTACCACAAAGCCACCTGAACGGTGCCCACCAAGGCCACAAGACCTGCCAGCAATGATTCGGCATTGCGCGCGTTATGCGGCAGCAACGCCGCGACACAGCTGCCGACGAAGGGCAAAAGCAATAGAACTATCAGCGACATAGGCTTCTTTTCGGCAAAGGTTGTTCGGGATCATACGTGGCGTATTCCCGATCACCAACCGCAAGGGTGTCGCAGAATCCTACAAGGAGGGGGAAGTTTTCCTGTTTGGAGTCGTTTTGCGAGCGCCGGGTCGTCGGGATCGACCATGGGTATCAAGGCACTCGTACCACACGAACCTTGCTCGGGTGCGGTAAGTATGTACTGCACCCGAGCAGGGCTTCATCGCCATCCTGCGCCATACAGAAAAGGAGATGTCGTTCGGCGCCTTCGACCAGGCGCTATGGCGGACCCTCTCTGAACATCCGGCTCTGTGGGCAAACACAGACGAACTCAACCGCAAACGCATCGAACGCGGCTTTGCGCCCTATGCGCCAAAAAGCATATGGGTGGGAGAGCGTCGAGAATTCGAGCTGCGTTATCGGGAGCGTGCGGAGCTGGGTGAGAATCCATTCAACCTCGACCGGATCAGCATCACCACACCAAACAGCCTGCTCGGCAGGCCGGGCATCGTCCCGGCGGTCATCCCCTGGCCGGCGCCTCCCATCGGCCACGGTACCCGAACGCCTTTGGTTCCGCCGGGCATCGAACAACTTGGCCCGACCACGCTGCCCGTCACGCCACCGTTTTCGCAGATTTATCCGGGCAAGCCTGTCATCCCCGTCCTACCGGAAAACGAGACGCTTCCGGCTGTTGATCCGGTGCTGGCCGGTGCGAGTATTCCCGGGTACCCGGGTGATATGGAGTTGCCCTCGCCGGATGCGCTGTTTTATGACCGGCGAGATGATCCCGGGATGGCCCTCGGCTTTGGGCAGTCAGTTTCAGGCATTTGGTTGGGGGAGGCGGCGAGAACGACTGGGGCGGCGATTCCTGATCGGATTGCGGATCAGTTGAGGGGCAGAGAGTTTGCGAACTTTCATCGGTTCAGGGAGGCGTTTTGGAGGGCGGTGGCGGCGGATCGTGATTTAAGTAAGCAGTTTAATGGCTCAAATCTGCGAGAGATGACCAAGGGAGCGCCGCCGTTCGCTAGTCGATTGGATCAGGTTGGCGGGAGAAGGAAGTATGAAATCCATCATAAGCACGAAGTTGCGAAAGGCGGCGCAGTTTATGACTTGGAAAATCTGCTAGTTATGACTGCAAGGCGGCATATTGATTTTCACAAAGGAGAGAAGCCATGAGCGTGCTCAAAGAACGGCTGGAAGATTATACGGAGGCTGAATTTCTGACATTTCTTCGAAAATTTTTTTCATTACTCCGTTGCTTTGGAGGGGGATGCGTTGAGCCAATATACCGATAGGTTGGTGGACCATTTTGAACTGATTACTGAGCACCCTGATGGCTCAGATGTTCTCTTCTACCCAAAGGAAGGCCAGGAAGACAGCCCCGCTGGAATCCTGAAAGAAGTCAAGGAATGGCGAGCCCGCAATAACAGACCAGGTTTCAAACCCGAATAAATCATCGTTTCGTACGCATCAGCTCGACCCGTCGCGAGCAGGTGCGTCATCCACGTCGCACGCTTGAGCAAGGAAAAACCAAAGATGGAACTTAAACCCAAACTCCAGGATTACACCGAGTCCGAGTTTCAAACTCTTGTCGACAAGATCTGGAATGTGGAGGGCTGCAGGGACAAGAAAGAGCATGACAGACTGATCAAACACTTCGATCTGATAGTTGGTCATCCTGATGGTGCGGATCTGTTGTTTTACCCGGAGGATACCTCCAACTTTCATTCCCCAGGCGCAGTCACCTTCCAGCTCAAGCATTGGTATCACCAGAGGAGACTCATTCCTTTCAGGGACGGTGTGCTTCCAGCACCGTTCACGCCGGTCGACGGGTCGAGCCTTATTGGACACAACACGGCGAGAGCCAGGCACGAACTTGCGAACGCTCAGCGAGTGGCTGGGGACATCGCCTCTGCGGAGCAAACGGTCGATTCAGCATTCTCTCTGCTTGAAAGCGCTATCCAGCATCTGCCAATCCAACAGCATTCGAACGCGACGCTGGAGGCACTGGAAAAAGGAATCCGTCGGGTTGAACATGCACAGCACGAGGTGCTGATGGCGGTTCGTGCATTCGAAGGTAAGAAAATGCGTGTCGAGTTCGACAAAGCCGCGGCACAGCGAAATCTTACCTACAGCCAGGCGGAGAGGCCCCTCTGGCAAGCCGTTTTGCAGCAGGCCACTGCCAATCAGGCTGGTTATCTGGCGCGTCTGCCCTCCAACACCCAGCGTCATGCCGAACTCCACACCAACGCCGAAGCCTTAGTTGATCATGCCTGGCAGCAACTGGTGCGCCTACGGACTCCCGACCGATACCCAAGCGAGTTTCGCCTGTCTGTCGTCGCTAACCTGGAACGACCGGAACTTTTGATCAGCGACGTACAGCGTTGATGTCGGTACAACGAGTGGACTTGCATAAGACCCTGCGTTCCGCAGTCGCCGAATTCAATTGGTCATTGACCGACGGTGCGCAGGAGCATCTTGGACAGTACGCCGGCGTGCTGCACTTCAGGTTCGCCAGCCGGGCCAAGGCCGTGCGTTTTGGCCTCTGCGTTGCGCTGAATGAGCTTTCTCTGATCGATCCTGATTGGCAACTATTGGCCGCCCAGCAAGGCGAAGTAGAACTGCCGCTGCGAATGAGCACCTCGACAGTTCCCGTGAAGGCCGGCAGCCTGTCGTATGGATTACAGGAAATACGCGAACTCTTCGAAGTCTTTATCACTCCCTGCGCCGGGGTTTTGCCTGCGAAGGTTCGTGTCAGGCTCGCCGTCTGGCAGGAAGGCGAGAGGGCCTATCGGTTCACGAGCGATGGCCCGCAGCCCTCCGTTATTAAGTGGGCAGTACCCCATGGCCTGGAAGCGCCGGTGGCGCCAAAACCGGATCGGCTCGATTCCGTTGGTTTCGTCCGGTCATCGCCAGTGCCCGAATTGGCCACGTTCGAATCTATCGAAGAGGTGCGATTCGATGATTATGTGGTGGTGTTTCCGCGGGAGTCAGGGCTTGAGCCGGTCTATGTGCTATTCAATGACCGTCGGGATTGTCCAGGTGTCGTCAGTGGAGAAGGGCACGCGGAGGCTGACGATTGGCGAACGCAAGCCTTGAGCAGCCAGGGAGCGTCGGTCCCTGCGTCAGTCGCCGATTCATTGCGCGGGCAAGTTTTCGAGCGTTTCGATCTGTTCAAACGTGCATTCTGGAGGGCCGTTGCGGCCGTACCGACCTTGAATGCACAATTCAATCTCGAAAATAGGGTGTTACTGCTCAACGGTTCAGCGCCCCGCAGCGAGCAGCCCGACGATCATCGTTCGCTGCGCATCCTGCACCGCGTCGACATCACGCAGGGCGGTGGGGTCTACGATCTCGATAATCTGATTATTCGCTACTGAAACCCGAGGGCTGACGCATGGACGGTCAGCCCTCGCGCTCAAGCGCTTCATCCGCCCCTACGACACCTTTGTTCCGCGTTTTCAACTCGCTGACGATCACCGCCGCCACGATCAAGCCCGCCCCGAGCAACGCAATCGCCGGCAACCGCTCACCCGCCAGGCGCCCGGCGATGCCGGCCCATACCGGTTCGCCGGCATAGATAAGCGTGGCGCGGGTCGGCGAGACGCTTTTCTGGGCCCAGTTCATCGCCACCTGGATCGCTGCGCTGGCGGCGCCCAGGCCCACCGCGCTGATCAGCAACAGCCAGGAAAAGCCTGGGATGACCTCTTGCGTCGGCACCACCATGAGGAATGCCAGCACCGCCGTGCTTGCCAGTTGCACCACGGTTACCCGCCGTACATCGACCTGGCCCGCATAGGCACTGATCAGAATGATCTCCGCCGCAATCGCGATGGCGCTGATCAGCGTGGCGATTTCACCGGGGCTGAAGTTCAGCGAGGCCCCAGCTGGCCCGGACACCAGCATGAGCCCAGTGAACGCCAACATGATGCCTATGCTTGGCATCAACCCCGGCCGCCGGCCCAGCACGAGCCATTGCAACAGCGGCACGAAAGGCACATACAGGGCGGTGATAAAGGCCGATTGGCTGCTGGGAATGGTTTGCAGGCCTACGGTTTGCAGGCCGTAGCCGAGCATGATCGCCACGCCGATGAAGGCCCCGGCCTTGAGCTCGAACAGGGTCAGGTCACGCAAGTGGCGCCACGAGAACAGCGCGACAAAAGCCGCCGCGGCGGCAAAGCGCAGGCCCACGAAGAACATCGGTCCGCTGACCGTCATGGCGTGTTGCACCAGCAGGAACGTGCCGCCCCAGATCATGGTGATCAGTACGAGCACGCATTCGGCCTTGCTGAACCTGGGCAGATGGGAGGAAGTTTGCGGGGAGTTCACCGATGCCATGACCTTGCGCACTACTTGAGGCGGACGCACAATGCGCCCGAAGTTGGGCAGTATAATGCGCAACCCCGGCAGATGAGCAATATAGTGCACAAAGAAAATGGCCAGCGGGCGTCCGTCCTGCAACACGTCAGCCAGAACGTCCGCCGCCTGCGCCATGCCGCGCAGCTCAGCCAGACGGCGCTGGCCGAATTGTCCGGTGTTAGCCGGCGGATGCTGGTTGCCATCGAAGCGGGCGAAAAGAATGTCAGCCTGACCACCCTGGACCGCGTTGCCGAAGCCTTGGACGTGGCTTTCAGCGACCTCATCCAGGCGCCTGACGCCCGCGATCCGAGCCGGATCAATGAGCTGGCCTGGGCCGGTGTGATTCCCGGCAGCAAAGCCATCTTATTGGCCAAGGCCACCGCCAACCGAGAGGTGGAGCTTTGGGAATGGCGCCTGGAACCCGGCGAGCATTACCATTCAGAACCCGACGCGGACGGTTGGAGCGAACAGCTCTACGTATTCGAAGGCTGCCTGACATTGTTGTTGGGCAGCGAAGAACGTCGAGTCGGGGCCGGCGAGTTTTTCATGTTTGCCAGCAACCAGCCCCATGCTTATCGCAACGATGGTCCGGTGGCGGTGAGATTCGTCCGCAACGTGGTGATTTGACTCCTGGAGAGCGGTATGGACACAGCGCTGGAGCAATCTGTGATCGGCACCGCCCGCCAGGCCGATATCCTGATTATCGGCGGCGGCCTGAGCGGAACCCTGTTGGCGGCGCAACTGCTGCGGCTGCCGGGCCGGCGCGAGGTATTGATTGTCGAGCCGCGCAGCGAGTTGGGCCGGGGCGAGGCCTACAGCGCCGTGGAGCTGGGCCACACCCTCAATGGCAATGCGGCACGCATGAGCGTCGACCCGGACAATGCCGATGATCTCACGCAATGGCTCGCTGCGTTCATCGTGGCCGGTGGTTGGCCTGAGTCCGATCAGCAACATGTGCCGGTCAGCGAGTTGTTTCCTCCGCGGGGGATGTTCGGCCTGTATGTGCAACAGCGTCTGGCCGAGGCTCGTGCGTTGGGCGCGCGCCATGGATCGGTGGCGGAGCATGTGCGCGGGGAGGCCGTCGATTTGCGGGTCATCGATGATGCCGTGCAAGTGACGCTCGGCGATGGCCAAGTATTGCAAGGACGCTTTGCCGTGCTCGCCACCGGCATGTTCCCCGCGGCACGAACCCCGCAGACCGAGTCGAGCGGCTTGAACGCCGCGGCGCTTGATCCGTGGGACGTGGCTGCGATGCGCCAGCTTGATCCGCTAGCGACGGTCATGATCATCGGTTCGGGGCTGACCATGGTCGATGCCGTGGTATCGCTGGAACAGGCCGGGCATCGCGGGCCTATCGAAGTATTTTCCCGTCACGGTTTGTTGCCCCATGTACGTCGGCAGCCACCGGCCTGGGTGGACTTTCTCGCCGATGATCACAGCCTGCGTTCGCCACGCCAGTTGATGCGCGCGCTGCGTGGGCAATGCCGCTTGGCCCAAGCCCAGGGCATCGATTGGCAGGCCCCGCTGGACACGGTGCGTGCCCATATCGGGCGTTTGTGGAGTCAGGCCAGCGATGTGCAGCGCCGACAGTTCGTGCGGCATGTGCGACCTTGGTGGGAAAGCCATCACCATCGCTCGCCTCCGTTGAGCGCGGAACTGGTGGCGCGTCTGCACGGGGAGGGACGGTTGCGGATCCAGGCGGCGTCGTACAAGGGGCTTGTGTCGTCTGGCGAAGGATCGGTGGCGATCAATATTCGCCGAAGGGGCGAGGCTGGACTGGAAGTGGTGGAGGGCGCCGCGTTGATCAACTCCAGCGGCATTGAATATGACTGGCGCCGTGTTGCCCGGCCGTTGCCGCAGCAGTTGTTGGCCCGAGAGTTGGTCCAGCCCGGTCCGTTGGCGCTGGGTATTGCAGCGCGTGCCGACGGCGCAGTGCTGGACGCCCAAGGCGAGCCGGCCAGCCGCCTGTTCGCCATGGGTCCGCCGTTACGCGGGATGTGGTGGGAAAGCACGGCGGTGACTGATGTGGCGAGCCAGGCGAAGGCGTTGGCGAGGCGGTTGGCTGAACTGCACGCCTAAAATTGAAGCTGGACACATTCTGTGGCGAGGGGATTTATCCCCGTTGGGGTGCGAAGCGCCCCCAAGACCTGACGCCTCGGTGTGTCAGGTATATCTCAGGGCCGCTTCGCGGCCCAGCGGGGATAAATCCCCTCGCCACAAAAGCAGGTCAGCGGCGGGCCGTGACTATTCGCTAACCTTAACCCAACGCTGTTCCAGTGCCGCCACGCGAATCGCCGCCGCCAGCCGCTCCACTTCCCAGGCCTCTTCGAAATCCGTCCCGCTGCCACCTTCACCTGCCAGCGCCATGATCAACTCCTGCACCTCCAACGTCTTCAGTTCGTTGTAGCCCAATTGGTGCCCGGCGGCAGGGCTGAACGCGGCATAGCCGGGTAGATCCGGGCCGGCCAGCAGTCGCTGGAAACCCGCCTGGCCGGCGCGGCACACCCGCAGCTCGTTCAGCCTTTCCTGGTCGAACGCCAGCGTGCCGAGTGTGCCGCTGATTTCGAAGCTCAGGTGATTCTTGCAGCCGTGCTTGAGCCAACTGCTGCTCACCGTGCCCCGGGCGCCGCTGGCAAAGCGCAGCAGTGCATTGACCTGATCATCCACCGCGATCGCGCGTTGTTCGGTGCTGCCAACGTTGGCAGGACGCTGTTTGTGCACGGTTTGGCTGTCGGCACACACAGCCTCTACCTCGCCCAACAAATGCCGCGCCATCGCCAGGAGATGGCTGCCCAGGTCCGCCAGCGCGCCACCGGCGTGCGCGGCCTCGCAGCGCCACGACCAGGGTGAGGCCGGGTCGGCCATGAAATCTTCGCTGAATTCGCCCTGGAAACTGATGATCTGTCCAAGCTCTCCGCGCTGGATCATCCCCCGCGCCAGTTGGATGATCGGGTTGTGCTGGTAGTTGTAGCCGACCCGCGTCACCACGCCAGCCGCCTTGGCTGCCCGGCGCATCTGCTCGGCCTGTTCCAGGGATACCGCCAACGGCTTTTCACAATAGACCGGCTTGCCCGCCGCCAACGCGGCCATGGCCATCGGAAAGTGCAAATGATTGGGCGTGGTGATGGCGACCAAATGAACCTTCGGGTCGTCGATCAGCCGTTGCCAGTCACTGTGAGCCGTCTCGAACCCCCAGCTCTGGGCGCATTGCCGGGCACGCTGCGGATCGGCGTCGGCCAGGGCCGCCAGTTTCAGGTTCAAGGGGAGGTCGAACACCGCCTTGGCATTGTGGAACGCCAAGGCATGGGCACGGCCCATGAAACCAGTGCCAATCAGACCGATGCCGAGTTCACACATGAGAAGAGCCCTTTGAATTTTTATTTTCAGGAGAGCTCTTTATGGAATAAATATTCGCTAATTGCAAATACTGGAATAAATATTCATTCTGTTGCCGCTCAGCGTCCCTTGTGGGAGCGAGCTTGCTCGCGATTGCAGTGGATCAGCCGGTACTGTTGTGCCTGATGCAACGCTATCGCGAGCAAGCTCGCTCCCACAGGAATTCCAAAGGTCTGCCTCGCGGCTCGTTGTCAGGAAAGGAACCCGCCATCCACATTCAACGCCACGCCCGTGGTATAGCTCGACGCATCGCTCGCCAGGTACAACACCGCGCCGGCCATTTCGCTCGGGTCGGCCACGCGCTTGAGGGGAATCTGCGCCAGGGCGGTTTTGAGGATGGCGTCGTTCTTGACCAGCGCTGAGGCAAACTTGGTATCGGTCAGGCCCGGCAGGAGGGCGTTGCAGCGGATGCCGAACTGCGCGCATTCCTTGGCGAAGACCTTGGTCATGTTGATCACCGCGGCCTTGGTGACCGAGTAGATGCCCTGAAAGATTCCCGGGGAAATGCCGTTGATCGACGCCACGTTGATGATGCTGCCGCCACCGTTTTCGCGCATCAGCTTGCCGGCCTCCACCGACATGAAGAAATAGCCGCGAATGTTCACGTCCACGGTTTTCTGGAACGCGCCCAGGTCGGTGTCCAGCACGTTGCAGAATTGCGGGTTGGTGGCGGCGTTATTCACCAGGATATCCAGACGCCCGAACTGTTCGCGGATGCCGGCGAACACCTGGCTGATCTGCTCCATTTCACCAATGTGACAGGCAATGGCGGTGGCCTTGCCGCCGGCGGCGATGATGGCGTCAGCGACATGCTGGCAACCATCGAGCTTGCGGCTGGAGACGATCACGTGGGCGCCTTGCTGGGCCAGCAGTTTGGCGATGGCTTCGCCGATGCCGCGGCTGGCGCCGGAAACGAAAGCGATCTTACCGTCGAGGTCGAACAACTGGGTCTTGGACATGCTGTTTCCTTGTTATAGGTGCGCTCAGAGCGTGGATTTGCTGATGACTTGCAGGCTCATCTGCTCCAGCAGCTTGTTCATCTGAACGAACTGCGCGAAGCGTTTGTCCTGGGTCTGGCCATGGAAAAAGCGGTAGTAGATCTGCTGGACGATACCGGCCAGGCGGAACAGTCCATAGGTGTAGTAGAAGTCGAAGTTGTCGATGCGAATCCCGGCGCGTTCGGCGTAGTAATCGACGAACTCACGGCGGGTCAGCATGCCCGGCGCGTGGCTTGGCTGGCGCCGCATCAGTTGCACGGGCGCCGGATCACCGGCTTCGATCCAGTAGGCGAGGCTGTTGCCCAGGTCCATCAACGGATCGCCGAGGGTGGTCAGTTCCCAATCCAGCACGCCGATGATCTGCATCGGGTTGTCCGGGTCCAGGATGACATTGTCGAAGCGGTAGTCGTTGTGGACGATGCTCGATGTTGGATGGTCGGCGGGCATCTTGTCGTTGAGCCAGGCCTTGACCGTCTCCCATTTAGGCGCATCGGGCGTCAAGGCCTTGTCGTAGCGGTCGCTCCAACCACGGATCTGCCGGGCCACGTAGCCCTCGGGCTTGCCCAGGTCGGCCAGGCCGCAAGCGGTGTAGTCGACGCGGTGCAGCTCGACAAGCCGGTCGATGAAGCTCTTGCACAATGCTTCAGTGCGGGCGGCGTCGAAGCCCAGTTCCGGTGGCAGCTCGGAGCGCAAAATGATGCCCTTGACCCGCTCCATCACGTAAAACTCGGCGCCCATCACCGACTCGTCGGTGCAATGGACGTAGGCTTTCGGGCAGTACGGAAAACCTTCACGCAATTGATTGAGGATGCGGAACTCACGGCCCATGTCGTGGGCCGATTTGGCCTTGTGACCGAACGGGGGCCGGCGCAGGACGAACTCCTGTTCGGGGTATTCGAGCAGGTACGTCAGGTTTGACGCGCCACCGGGAAACTGGCTGATCACCGGCGTGCCGGTCAAGCCAGGAATGTGGGCCTTGAGGTACGGGTCGATCAGGTTGGCATCGAGTTCTTCACCGTCGCGCACGCGGGTGGACTGATCAGTAACTGCCATGCTTATCCCTTCTGCTTATTTTGGAGGCCATCGATCATTGGCTAATCTAATGGCGTGCGGCAGCCGTCACAAGCACGCCGGGGTCTTATAGGTTAGCGTGTTGCTGGGTGATCAGCGGATTTGATGAGCCGTGGTTGCGTCTGGCCTACCGGTCAACGCAAGCCTGCGCATCGGGTAGCTGCACTGGCGTCAGCACCGGCTTGCCGGAAAAGAACGCGTTCAGGTTCTCACCCACCAACTCCACCGTGGCGCGTGTCGCTTCCGGCGACAGGCCGGCCACGTGGGGCGTGAGCACGACATTGGGCAAGTGTTTCAGGGCGTCAGGCACTTCGGGCTCGTGATCGAACACATCCAGCGCAGCCCCGGCAATTCGCCGGTGTTCAAGGGCGCTGATGAGTTCGGTCGTGGCGACCACGCTGGCCCGGGCGATATTCACCAAGAAGCCGTGGGGCCCGAGGGCATCGAGGGCTTGCTTGTTGATCAATTGGCGGGTGTCCAGGCCTCCGGGCGTGGCGACAATCAGGAAATCCGACACCCTGGCGAGCTCGGTGGGGGTGGCGCAGAAGGCGTAGGGCACATCGCTGCGCACGCGACGGTTGTGGTAGCTGACCTTCATGTCGAAACCGAGGGCGGCCCGCTTGGCAATGGCCATGCCCACGGCGCCGAGCCCCAGGATGCCCAGGTGCTTGCCCGCGAGGGAAGGGCGCATGGTTCGCGGCCACTCGCCACGGCGCAGGGCCGCGTCGGATCGAGGCACATCGCGCACCAACGCCAGCAACAACGCCATGGCATGGTCGGCCACCGAGGAGGCATTGACCCCGGCACCGTTGGTGACGACGATGCCTCGCTCGCTGGCGGCTTGCAGGTCCACTTGCTCATAACCGGCGCCGATTACACAGATGATCCTGAGGTTGGGCAAAGCCGTCATTTCTTCAGCCGTCAAACCGAGGGGGCCACGGGTCAACACCGCGCTGAACCGGTCGCCGTGTTCGAAAATCGCTGTCTTGCGTTCGGCGGGCGTGGGCGCCAATTCCAAGTGATAACCCTGGCGCTCCAGGATTGGCAGGTATTCGTTGACGGTTTCAACCAGTACCAGAACGGTTGCGGTCATGCTGGGCTCCTGTAGGCGCTTTTCGATCATCGATATTCAACCTGATTGTAGGAGCCGGCGGGAGGGATGGCCTGGGCTTTTTTATGATCATTTGTCCTGCTGCGCTGTTCTTGTGGGGGCGAGCTGGAAAACGCTGCTCCGCAGAACCGCTCCTCAGCTAAGTCTTTGCTTCTGCTCGTTAATCCCGGACAATCGCGCCCCTGTTTCGGCCAGGGGCGCTGCCTGTCGGGTTTTTCCGACTCGTCCCGGCCGGGTGCATGTGACCGGAAAGCGGAGATCCGACCGGATGAATGATCAGGCCAACAGCGTCGAAGAGCGCTTTGAAACGACAGCCCCAGCCACCCTCAGCCAATGGAGTCGCCAAGACACGACCTGGATGCTGGGCCTGTTTGGCACCGCCATTGGTGCCGGCACGCTGTTCTTACCGATCAATGCCGGCCTTGGCGGTTTCTGGCCGCTGCTGGTGCTGGCGGTGCTGGCGTTCCCCATGACGTTCTATGCGCATCGGGGCTTGACCCGTTTTGTATTGTCCGGCCGCGACGGCGCGGACATCACCGAGGTGGTGGAGGAGCATTTCGGTATCAAGGCCGGTGCGCTGATCACGCTGTTGTACTTCCTCGCCATCTTCCCGATCTTGCTGATCTACAGCGTGGCGCTGACCAACACGGTCGGCAGTTTCCTGGAACACCAGCTGCACGTGCAGCCGCCGCCCCGGGCCTTGTTGTCGCTGATGCTCATCCTCGGCCTGCTGGCCGTGGTCCGCTGCGGCGAGCAGGTCATCGTCAAGGCCATGAGCCTGATGGTCTATCCCTTTATCGTGGCGCTGTTGTTTCTGGCGGTGTTCCTGGTGCCCCATTGGAACGGCGGGATCCTGAGCACGGCGTCGACGGTGCCGCAGCCTTCGGCGTTGCTGCATACCTTGTGGCTGGCGATTCCGGTGATGGTGTTCTCATTCAACCATTCGCCGATCATCTCGGCATTCGCAGTGGACCAGAAACGCCGCTACGGCAATGAGGCTGAAAAGCGCAGTGCGCAGATCCTGTCGCGCGCCCATGTGCTGATGGTCGTAATGGTGCTGTTCTTCGTGTTCAGCTGCGTGCTGACCCTGTCCCCGGCACAACTGGCCGAGGCCAAGGCGCAGAACCTGTCGATCCTGTCGTACCTGGCCAACCACTTCAGCAACCCGACCATCGCCTTCGCGGCGCCGTTGATTGCTTTCGTGGCGATCGCCAAATCCTTCCTCGGGCATTACATCGGCGCCAGCGAAGGCCTCAAGGGCTTGATCGTCAAGAGCGGCCGCCGCCCAGCCCCCAAGACCCTGGACCGCCTCACGGCAGCGTTCATGCTGGTGGTGTGTTGGGTTGTCGCCACTCTCAACCCAAGCATCCTGGGCATGATCGAAACCCTGGGCGGCCCGGTGATCGCGGCGATTCTGTTCCTGATGCCGATGTACGCCATCCGCAAGGTCCCGGCCATGGCTCGTTATCGCGGACAAGCGTCGAATGTCTTTGTGGTGGCGGTGGGTTTGGTGGCGATTACTGCGTTGGTCTATTCCCTCTTGGCCTGACCTTTTTTTGTGGGAGCAAGCTTGCTCCGGGCGGCGTTCCGGCGAAAGCGGCGAGTCAGCTTTCATCAAATCCCAGGCATAAAAAAACGCCGCCCCCGTGAGAGGGGCGGCGTTTTTAGGCGGGCGTCTTAAGCGTTACGCTTGGACGACCGGGATGTTGGCGTTTGCAGCCGCTTCACGGAACTCGGCGATCTGGTCGAAGCTCAGGTAGCGGTACACGTCCGCTGCCATGCTGTCGATCTTGCCGGCGTATTCCATGTACTCCTCGACGGTCGGCAGGCGACCCAGGATGGACGCTACGGATGCCAGTTCGGCCGAGGCCAGATAGACATTCGCGCCGTCACCCAGACGGTTCGGGAAGTTACGGGTCGAAGTCGACACCACGGTGGAGTTCGGCTCGACGCGTGCCTGGTTACCCATGCACAGCGAGCAGCCTGGCATTTCCATCCGAGCACCGGCCTTGCCGTAGATGCCGTAGTAGCCTTCTTCGGTCAGTTGGTGAGCGTCCATCTTGGTCGGTGGCGACAGCCACAGACGGGTTGGCAGCTGACCCTTGACCTGATCCAGCAGTTTACCGGCAGCGCGGAAGTGACCGATGTTGGTCATGCACGAACCGATGAACACTTCGTCGATCTTCTCGCCAGCAACGCTGGACAACAGACGAGCATCGTCCGGGTCGTTCGGCGCGCAGAGCACAGGCTCGCTGATGTCGGCCAGATCGATTTCGATGACTTCGGCGTATTCGGCGTCGGCATCGGCTTCCATCAGTTGCGGGTTGGCGATCCAGGCTTCCATCGCTTGGGCGCGACGTTCCAGGGTACGCGCATCGCCGTAGCCTTCGCCGATCATCCAGCGCAGCAAGGTGATGTTGGACTGCAGGTACTCGGTGATCGACTCTTTCGACAGCTTGATGGTGCAACCGGCAGCCGAACGTTCGGCCGAGGCGTCGGACAACTCGAACGCCTGCTCCAGGGTCAAGCCTTCCAGGCCTTCGATTTCCAGGATGCGGCCGGAGAAGGCGTTTTTCTTGCCTTTCTTCTCGACGGTCAGCAGACCGTTCTGGATAGCGAAGTAAGGAATGGCATGAACCAGGTCACGCAGGGTGATGCCAGGTTTCATCTTGCCTTTGAAGCGCACCAGGATCGATTCCGGCATGTCCAGCGGCATGACGCCGGTGGCAGCGGCGAACGCGACCAGGCCGGAACCGGCCGGGAACGAGATGCCCATTGGGAAACGGGTGTGCGAGTCGCCACCGGTGCCCACGGTGTCTGGCAGCAGCATGCGGTTGAGCCACGAGTGGATGATGCCGTCGCCCGGACGCAGGGAAACGCCGCCGCGGGTCATGATGAAGTCAGGCAGGGTGTGGTGGGTGGTGACGTCGATCGGCTTCGGATAGGCCGCGGTGTGGCAGAAGGACTGCATCACCAGGTCAGCCGAGAAGCCCAGGCACGCCAGATCTTTCAGTTCGTCACGGGTCATGGGACCTGTGGTGTCCTGGGAACCCACGGTGGTCATTTTCGGTTCGCAGTAGGTGCCAGGACGAACGCCTTGGCCTTCTGCCAGGCCGCAAGCCTTGCCGACCATCTTCTGCGCCAGGGTGAAACCCTTGGTGCTTTCAGCAGGCGCTTCAGGCTTCTTGAACAGGTCGAACGGTGGCAGGCCCAGTTCGGCGCGAGCCTTCTCGGTCAGGCCACGGCCAATGATCAGCGGAATGCGGCCACCAGCGCGGACTTCGTCCAACAGCACCGGGGTCTTCATTTCGAAGGTGGTGATGACTTCGTCGGTACCGTGCTTGCAGACCTTGCCGGCATGGGGGTACAGGTCGATCACGTCGCCCATGTTCATGTTCGACACGTCGAACTCGATCGGCAGTGCGCCGGCATCTTCCATGGTGTTGTAGAAGATCGGTGCGATCTTGCTGCCGAAGCAGAAACCGCCTGCGCGCTTGTTCGGCACGTAGGGAATGTCGTCGCCGAAGAACCACAGCACCGAGTTGGTGGCCGATTTACGCGAGGAGCCGGTACCCACCACGTCGCCGACGTAGGCGATCGGGAAGCCCTGGCCGCGCATTTCTTCGATCTGCTTCATCGGGCCGGTCTTGCCTTGCTCGTCCGGAACGATGCCGTCACGGGCCATTTTCAGCATGGCGAGGGCGTGCAGCGGGATGTCAGGACGCGACCAGGCGTCCGGGGCAGGGGACAGGTCGTCGGTGTTGGTTTCGCCGGTGACCTTGAACACGCGCAGGCTGATCTTGTCGGCCAGCACCGGGCGCTTCTTGAACCACTCGCCGTCAGCCCAGGATTGCAGCACGGCCTTGGCGTGAACGTTGCCGTTCTTGGCTTTTTCAGCCACGTCGTGGAAGGCGTCGAACATCAGCAGGGTGTGCTTGAGTTCTTCGGCGGCGACTGGCGCCAGCTCGGCGTCGTCCAGCAGCTCGACCAGGGTCACGATGTTATAGCCACCCTGCATGGTGCCGAGCAGTTCTACAGCGCGCTTCTTGTCCAACAGAGGGGATTGGGCCTGGCCCTTGGCCAGGGCGGACAGGAAGCCGGCCTTGACGTAGGCGGCTTCGTCGACGCCTGGCGGAACACGATTGGTGATCAGGTCAACGAGGAAGGCTTCTTCGCCAGCCGGAGGATTCTTCAGCAGCTCGATCAGGCCTGCGGTTTGTTCGGCGTTAAGCGGCTGGGGAACGATACCCAGGGCTGCACGCTCTTCGATATGTTTGCGGTAGGCTTCAAGCACAGTTATTACCCTCATCAGTGGTCCCAAATGGGTGTCCGGGACGCTCATCCAGAAACTCACGGCACTCATGCGCGACAGGGGCTTTTTGGGCCTCCACGCCAGAGTTGACGGAGTTCCTCACAGAAGCTGCTTTCAAAGTTTTACGCCTGCAGAACGGGGAGCTGATGAGGGTTGGCGTTGGGCTTTCCCCGCTGGAAAGACCCTTCGCCAACACCGCTCTGAAGGAACGACTGTGCTCGTGACGCTTTGAAAACAGCTTCTAACGGACATTGGCGCCTTAAAAGGCTGGCTGATTCTACGGGAAAAAAAAATTAAAGGTAAGTTGGGCTTCCAGGTTTGAGGGGTGATCAATCTTAGACAAAGGGCTAACATGCCCGTCTGTCCTGTTTTTGCGTGTGCGTTGCCTTATGCCCAACCAGCTCATCAAGACCCCCTGCGTCGGCCTCTGTTCCACTGTCTACGGTGACCTGGTCTGCCGTGGCTGCAAGCGGTTCCACCATGAAGTGATCCACTGGAACGGCTACAACGAGGAAGAAAAACGCGCGGTGTGGATGCGGCTCGAGCAACTGCTGGTGCAGGTAATGGTGGCGAAGCTGGAGGTTTTCGACCCGGCGTTGCTGCGTCAGCAACTGGAGGCGCGCAAGATCCGCTTCGTGCCGCACCAATCGGAATATTGCTGGGCCTATCAACTGATCGCCCGGGGCGCGCGGGTGATCAATAACCTGGAAGCGTACGGCATGGTCCTGTTGCCGGAGTTTCGCGATTGGGACCTGCCGGACCTGCGAGATGCCATTGATCGGGAATTCTTCCTCCTGTCCGAAGCGCATTACCAACGTTATATCGCGCCGGGGTTCCTCAAGGATGCGATGGACGGCTGACAGCCTGTCATTCGGACCAGATAGCTTTTGTGGCGAGGGAGCAAGCTCCCTCGCCACGGAAACTCGGCTGAATCCACAAAGCCTCAACCCTTGTACGCCAACTCCACCAGGTGGTCTTCGACTTCCTGTGGCTTGAGCACCAGCACATCGCTTTCCAGCGCATCGAGCACGGCTTCGGCGGTATTGCCGATCAACACGCCTGACAAGCCGGAGCGCGCCACGGTGCCAATCACGGTGACCGCGGCCTGAAGCTTGTGGGCCATGTAGGGAATCAATACGTCCGCCGGGCCTTCCTGGATGTGCAGATGCTGGTCATCGATGTCGAACTCGGCCTGGAACGCCCGGCATTGTTCGCGATAACGCGCTTCGATGGTTTCCTTGAGCTGGAAGGTCGGGTCGGCCGACGAGAGCATCGGTGACGGGTGGGCGCTGATTACATGCAGGTGCGCCTTGGCCAGGAGGGCAATGTCATAGCCGTGATCGATGATGGTCGAGTGCAGGTGACGATGCTCGCCATCGGCATTGCCGACATCGACTGCCGCCAGGATGACCCGGTCTTTCCAGGAACCGCACGTCTTGACCAGCAGCACCGGGGTCGGGCAATGGCGCAGCAACTTCCAGTCCGCCGGGGTCAGCAGGGCTTTTTTCAATGGGCTGTCCGGGAAGTGTTGCTTGATGACCAGGCCACAGCCTTCGGCCTGCTGCACGTCGATGATGGTTTCGTAAAGGCTTTCGTTCCAGGCCTGTTCGGTGGTGACGCTATAGCCGTCGGCCAGCAATGCGCTTTTCAGCACGCTGAGCAGGCCGGCATGATCGTGGTGTTTGTCGCATGCCAGCAGATGCAGATGAGCCTGGGTTACTCCGGCGATCAATTTGGCGCGCTTGAGCGCAAGGCTTTCCGAATGTTCGGGTTCGATGACCACCAGGATGCTGCGAATGGCTTGCATGATCGGCGTCTCCAGCAATAAAGAGGCATGGCGTTGCTCAACTATAGTTGCTATGGATGGCGCGTCGACTTGATGCATATCAATCGGTGTGACTGGTGGTCTGGAGGCAGGCCGGTATAATCGGCGCCCTTTGCTCGACTACCTTTTCCGTGAGCCCCATGATCCTTCCCGAAATTCACGAGTTCCTCGGCTGCCGCACCCCCGATGCCTGGGTCCAGGCTGCGCTGGCCGATCAGGAAACGCTGCTGATCGACCACAAGAACTGCGAGTTCAAGGCCGCCAGCACCGCCCTGAGCCTGATCGCCAAGTACCATTCCCATGTAGATTTGATCAACATGATGTCGCGCCTGGCCCGGGAAGAGCTGGTGCATCATGAGCAGGTCATGCGCCTGATGAAAAAGCGCAAGGTCGGCCTGCGCCAGCTTTCCGCCGGGCGCTACGCCTCGGGCTTGCGCAAAGTGGTGCGCAGCCACGAGCCGGTGAAACTGGTGGACACCCTGGTGGTCGGCGCCTTCATCGAAGCCCGCAGCTGCGAGCGATTCGAGGCGCTGGTGCCGCATCTGGACGAGGAACTCGGCAAATTCTATTTCGGCTTGCTGAAAAGTGAGGCCCGGCACTTCCAGGGTTATCTGAAGCTGGCATATCAGTATGGAGACGCCAAGGACATCGCCCAGGTGATCGACAAGGTTCGCGAGGCCGAGCGCGAGCTGATCGAGTCGCCGGATGGGGAGTTCCGGTTTCACAGCGGCGTGCCGGCCTAACGGGTCAAACCCAACCGTTCATGCCACTGGGCAATCGATTCCTCGGGATATACATCGAACTGCTGGTCGCCCGGATGCGCCTCGACTTCCACCCACGGCGCCTTGGAACCCAGCATCAGGTGGGTGTGCTCCGGCGGTACCGGCAACGGCGTGTCGATGGCTGAGGCAAACGGATGGATCAGCTCCGGCCACTCGGGGCTGAACAACCACAACCCCGAACCGCAAAGCGAACAGAAATGCCGTTCGGCGCTGCTGCGATGGGCGCGTTTATCGCCTTCATCCTTGAGTCGCGCATGGTAGACCGTGATGTGCTTGCGGCCTTGCACCTTGAGACTCTTCGCATCGCCCCCCAGGTTGACCGCAAAACCGCCGCCGCCCTGGGTCTTGCGACAGATCGAACAATAGCAGCGCTGGTAAGGGTAGGGATGGGTGCTGTCCAGGCTGAACGAAACGGCGCCGCAGTGGCAGGATCCTTCGAGGTGCATGGGGGGACCTCCGGTTAGGGACTGAATAATCTGGACAACCTCGATGGGGTGATGTTCTCAACTTTTGAGTTGATGCGCCGACGCCAGTGGAAGAGCTTGCCCGTGATGAATGGTCATGCGGACTTGATTTTGGGCACCCGCCACAAATACCAAGCCGCCACCGTCCGATAAGGACTCCAGGCCTGGCCGATAGCGATGATCTGCCGGCGATTCGGCTGAGTCTCCAGACCTTTTAGCCGTCGATATCCTTCGCGAACCCCAAAGTCATCCGCCGGCAAGACATCCACTCGTTCCAGGCTGTAGATCAACAGCATCTCCACGGTCCAGCGCCCGACGCCGCGCAGGCTGACCAGGCGCTCGATCAGTGCTTCATCGTCCATGGCCCGGGCCGTGGCGTAATCCGGCACGATCCCATCCAGTGTCGCCTGGGCGATGCCCTGGAGGGTCGCGAGCTTGCTCGCGGAGAATCCGCAACTGCGCAGTAGCGTGCTGTCTGTTGCCAACAGTTGTTCGGGGGCGGGAAACGCGGCGGGGGCAAACAGTGCGACAAGCCGCCCGAGAATGGCGTCCCCGGCCTTGGCGTGCAGTTGTTGGTAGGCAATCGCCCGCACCAGTGCCTCATAGGGATCGCGGGCCGGCTTGGGTTGTAGCAGGCACGGGCCGACGGACGCGATGTGACGCCGCCAGTCTTCGTCAAGATTGGCCAGGAAAGTACTCGCTTCGTCGTAAGGCGTGCTCATCCGGATCTCTGTTCGGGGCTGATCAAAACGCCAAGGGCAACGAAACCTGCACCGCGGCTTTTTCCAGCCGCAACAGAAACGCCTTGCGCGGCTGGCCGCCACCGTAACCGGTCAGCGCGCCGTCCGCGCCGATCACCCGATGGCAGGGAATGACGATCGCCAGGCGATTCTGCCCGTTGGCCAAGCCCACGGCGCGGCTGGCGCCAGGGCTGCCCAGGGCGCAGGCGACGGCGCCGTAGCTGCGGGTTTCGCCATAGGGGATCTTTTGCAGTTCGGCCCAGACCCGGACCGCAAAGGCGCTGCCAGGCATGTGCAGCGGCACGTGGAAAGTCGTTTGTTTGCCGGCGAAATAATCCGCCAGTTCGGTTTCGATCTGTTGCAAATGAGCGTTATGCCCCGGGGCGACCGTGTAGCCGTAGCGTTGCTGCAGTTCTTCCAATTCTTTGGTCAAGGCCGGGCGGTCGAGAAATTCCAGCAGCACCAGTCCGCGACGTTCGGCCATGGCCAGCATCGGCCCCAGAGGGGTTGTCAGTCGGGTGAACAGCAACGGTTCGCTGAGGCCGGCGCGGCCGGGGGTGATATGAAAAGACTTCACGAACGCATCACGAAAACCGCTCAGGGATTCATAGCCGGAATCGAACGCGGCGTTGTCGATCGAGGCGCCTTCCTTGATTCCGCCCAAGGCGATGCCCAGGCGCCGGGTGCGCAGGTAGGCGTGAAAAGTCATGCCGAAATGCTGTTTGAACCAGCGGCGCAGCTTCAGCGGTTCGATGCCCTGTTCGTGCAGCAGCGCATCGGTCCAGCGCACGTCGGGCCCGGCATCCACGGCTTTGAGCAGCGCCTGGATCCAGGCCGGTGCGATGGCCGCGGCATCCAATGGCTTGCAGCGCAGGCAGGCTCGATAGCCGGCCGACATGGCCTCGTCGGCGTGGGCGAAGAACTCCACGTTCTCCGGCTTCGGCTTGCGTGCCGTGCAGCTGGGACGACAGAAAATGCCGGTGGTCTTGACCGCGGTGAAAAACACCCCCTCGTAGGCGGTGTCTCGTTCGAGCATGGCGCGGACCATTTCGGCGTGGGGCGGGAGCAGCGAGTCTTGTAGGTTCATGGGAGGAGCATAGAACCGTGGCCCAAAGCCCTCCACCGAAAAATCGACAGTGAATTTGCCGATATCAATATTTCCAGAACACTGGCGTGAACAACACCAGCACCGTCAGGATCTCCAGACGTCCCAGCAGCATGCCGAGGGTCAGCAGCCATTTCGCCGCGTCCGGCAGGGTCGAGAAGTTGCCGGCCGGGCCAATGATATTGCCCAGGCCCGGGCCGACGTTGCACACGGCGGTGGCGGCGCCGGTCAAGGCGGTCGTCCAATCCAGGCCGATCAGCGCGAGGCCCAGGGCGATGGCGCCGATGGTGATCGCGAAGAAGAACGAAAACGTCAGCAGCGAGCGAACGATTTCCTCGTCGATGGGGTGATTGTTGTACTTCTTCTGGATCACCGCCCGGGGGTGGATCAATTGCTTCAAGCTGCCCATCAACAGGACCTTGGCGACCTGAAACCGAAAGATCTTCAGGCCCCCGGCCGTGGACCCCGAACAGCCGCCGACGAACGTCAGGTAAAAGAACAGCAGCAGGGCGAAGCTGCCCCACAACGTGTAGTCCCCCAGGGCCACGCCAGTGGTTGTGACCACGGAGGTGACGTTGACCGCGACGATACGGACCGCGTCCCACCATGCATGGTCGCTGTTCAGGCTCAGCCAGGTGCCGACCGCGAGCCAGGTGACCACCAGAAAGCCTATGAATCCCCTGACTTGCTGGTCCTTGAGCAAGGCGCGCCGGTGGCCTCGCAATGTCGCCACATACAGCGTGAAGGGCAGCGCCCCCGCCATCATGACCACCACCGACACCCAATGCACCGCCGGTTGCGGCCAATGGGCGAGGGACGCATCGGAGGTGGAGAATCCTCCGGTGGAAATCAGCGACATCGCATGGTTGATCGCCTCGAAAGGCGTCATGCCGGCAAGCCACAGCGCCAACGTCGAGAGCGCGGTCAAGCCTACGTAGATCCACAGGATGTAGTTGGCCGCGACATGCGAGCGCGGCGTGACTTTCTCCGACCAATCCGAAGATTCGGTCTGGAACAGCCGCATGCCACCGACCCGCAATAACGGCAGGACCGCCACGGCCATGCCGATAAAGCCGATTCCACCAAGCCAGTGCAGCATCGAGCGCCATATCAACAGGCCGGGCGATGCCGTGTCCAAACCGGTCAGGATGGTCGAGCCGGTGGTGGTGATGCCGGACATGGTCTCGAAAAACGCATCGGTGTAGCTGATGTGCTGAATGAGCACCATTGGCAGGGCGGCGAACGCACAGACGAATACCCAACTGGCGGTGGTCAGCAGGTACATTTCCCGGGGCCGCATCTGGGCCTGTTCCGGTCTTCCACGGGCGACCAGTGCCACACCGCAGACAAAAGTGATCAGGCTCGACCAGAGAAACGCCGACAAGTCATCGTTGCGCTCGTAGAACATCAGCGTGAACAGCGGAATCGCCATGCTGACCGCGAGGGTGATCAGGAAAATCCCAAGGATGAAACCGATGAGACGCAGAACCGCTATGGACATGGATAACGCCTGATTCAAAAGCTGCACAGTATCGATTTGGCGAGTCGGTCAGCGCGTAAAGTTTGCGTAAAAAAGAAGCGGGCGTGCTTGATGACGAAGGCAGTTTTCTTCAATACCCGTGCGGGCAACCCGTTTAACTTGGGGCCTCTTTCCTCAAACGAAGAAGATATGTGATGAGCTTGATATTATCCATGGCGACCTTTGCGCTGGTCGCGTCCATTACGCCGGGCCCGGTCAATATCGTGGCCCTCAGTTCCGGCGCTCGGTACGGTTTGCGCGCCACCTTGCGCCACGTCGCCGGCGCCACCCTGGGGTTTGTCCTGCTGCTGGTCTTGATGGGGTTGGGGTTGCACGAAGTCTTGCAGCGCTGGCCGGGGCTCACCCGCGTGGTGCAACTGGCGGGGGTGGCGTTCCTGTTGTTCATGGCCTGGAAGCTGGCGATGGACAACGGCGAGCTGGGTGAGCGGGACGAAGGGCGCGCGCCGTCGATGATCTACGGCGCACTGATGCAGTGGCTCAACCCCAAGGCCTGGCTGGCCTGCGTGGCGGGGATGGGCGCTTTCGTCGCCGATGGCGAGGCATCGCTGGTGTGGCAGTTCGCGGCGATCTATTTGGTGATCTGCTACCTGTCCGTGGGCTGCTGGGCATACGCCGGCAGCTTCCTGCGTACCTGGCTGGGGAATCCGGTGACCATGCGCCTGTTCAATCGGGCCATGGCGGCGTTGCTGGTGGCGAGCGCGGTGTATCTGTTGTTGCCGTGAGCAACCCGTCCTTGGGGTTGGAACGCTGTCGGGGCGAGGGAGCTCGCTCCCGCTCGACTGCGCAGCGGTCGCTTGGAATCGAGGGCTACTCCGTAGCCCAGCGGGAGCAAGCTCCCTCGCCACGGGACGGGGCAGTGTCAGCCTCGGTATTGCCCGGGCGTGGCGGCCAGGTGTTGCTTGAATGCCCGTTGGAAATGCGCCTGGTCGGCAAAACCGCTTTGCAGCGCGACATCGGCAATCAACTTGCCCTCGCGCAATTGGCGACGGGCGAATTGGATCCGGCGATTGATCAGGAAAGCGTGGGGCGTCATACCGTAGTGACGCTTGAAGGCCCGGCTCAAGTAGGACGGCGAGAGCTGTGCAAACGCGCAGATATCCTCGAGCTTGAGGGCTTCGGTGCAATGGTCATGGATGAACTGCGCGGCCCGCATCAAAGCAGGGTGACTGCCCCGGTCCGGGCGCCCGGCCGGATTGAGCCGATGCTGGAGGTCGGTGAAAAACGCCTCGACGGCATCTTTTTTGGCGCGGGTATCGACCTGTTCATCCACCAGTATTTCGTAGAGCGCACACAGGCCGGAGAAAAGCGCGGCATCGCGGCTGTGGGTGGTGTCGAACGCCTGGAACTCCATGGACGGATCAAAGCCGATCCGCCGTTGCAGGTCCCTTAGCCATTGGGTATCGACATACAGCATCACGTAGGACCAGGGTTGATTGTCGATGGGATTGCAGGCGTGGACGTCGCCAGGATTCATCAGCACCACCGTGCCGCCCTCGACCTGGAAGCTCGACTGCTCATGCAGATACGTGCTGCGCCCGGCGGTGATCGCACCGATCGAGAAATGGTCGTGGGAGTGACGCGAATAACAGACCTTGCGCCCATCGGCGATGGCCCGGGCTTCGATGAAAGGCAGCGCCGCGTCGTGCCAGAAACGTGGGGCAGCGTCATGGTTGGCGGGCTTCATCGGTCGATGTCCTGTTTTATTGGCTGTGCCTGAGTGTATTCGCCTGCGCCCAAAAATGCCCGTTCGAGATCGGTGCGGGTCTGGACGGGGTTGCAAGTTCGCTTCCACAGATAACGTGCAGAGCAAAAAAACGCCGCTTGACCTTTCCAGGCCAAGCGGCGTTTTTGTTGCAACGCGAAGATTATTCTTCGATGTTGCCCATGGCGGTGGTGTTGAAGCCGCCGTCCACGTACATGATTTCACCGCTGATGCCCGACGCCAGGTCAGAGCACAAGAAGGCGCCGGCGTTGCCGACTTCTTCGATGGTGACGTTGCGACGCAGCGGGGTTTGCGCTTCGTTGGCGGCCAGCATCTTGCGGAAATTCTTGATGCCGGAAGCGGCGAGGGTGCGGATCGGGCCGGCCGATACGCAGTTCACGCGGGTGCCGTCCGGGCCCAGGGAGCCGGCCAGGTAGCGAACGCCCGCTTCCAGGGAGGCCTTGGCCATCCCCATGACGTTGTAGTTCGGCATGGTGCGCTCGGCGCCCAGGTACGACAGGGTCAGCAGGCTGCCGTTGCGGCCTTTCATCATTTCACGGCCGGCTTTGGCCAGGGCCACGAAGCTGTAGGCGCTGATGTCGTGGGCGATGCGGAAGCCTTCGCGGGTGGTGGCTTCGGTGAAGTCGCCGTCCAACTGGTCGCCCGGGGCGAAGCCCACGGAGTGCACGATGCAGTCCAGGCCATCCCACTTCTTGCTCAATTCTTCGAAGACCTTGGCGATTTCTTCATCGCTGGCCACGTCGCATGGGAAGCACAGCTCCGGGCTCGAACCCCAGCCTTGCGCGAACTCTTCGACACGACCCTTGAGTTTGTCGTTCTGATAAGTGAAGGCAAGCTCAGCGCCCTCGCGATGCATGGCGGCAGCAATGCCGGATGCGATGGACAGCTTGCTGGCGACACCGACGATCAGTACGCGCTTACCGGCGAGAAAACCCATGTGTTGCTCCTCTTTCAGGTTATTCGGCAGTTGTTGGGGCCAGGAAGGCGGCCTCCAGCAACTGCTGTGTATAGGGGTGTTGCGGCGCGGCGAATATGCTGCGGGCATCACCTTGTTCGACCACTTGGCCATGCTTGACCACCATCAGCTGGTGGCTCAGCGCTTTGACGACAGCCAGGTCATGGCTGATAAACAGGTACGTCAGGTTGTACTTGGTTTGCAGCGACCGCAACAGCTCCACCACCTGGCGTTGCACGGTACGGTCCAGGGCCGACGTCGGCTCATCCAGCAGAATCAACGCCGGCTTGAGCACCAGGGCCCGGGCAATGGCGATGCGCTGCCGTTGCCCTCCGGAAAATTCATGGGGGTAGCGGTTCCGGGTTTCCGGGTCCAGGCCTACCTCCTTCAATGCCGCGATTATCGCTTGTTCCTGTTCTGCCGGGGTGCCGATCTTGTGGATCCGCAACCCTTCGCCGACGATCTGGCTCACACACATCCGTGGGCTCAGGCTGCCGAACGGGTCCTGAAACACCACTTGCATCTCCCGGCGCAGCGGCCGGACCTGCTGCTGTGACAGGCAGTCGAGCTGCTGGCCCTCGAAGCGGATCGCGCCCTGGCTGCCGATCAACCGCAAGATCGCCAGCCCCAGGGTCGACTTTCCGGAACCACTTTCGCCGACGATGCCCAGGGTCTGGCCCTGGGGCAGGCTGAAGCGGATTCCGTCCACCGCCTTGATGTAATCCACCGTACGCTTGAACACGCCTTTCTTTATCGGGAACCAGACTTTCAGGTCCTCGACCTGCAACAGCGGCGGGCCGACGACGTTGTTTGCCGGGTTGCCGCTGGGCTCGGCGGCCAGTAATTCCCGAGTGTACGGATGTTGCGGCGCGCGGAACAACTCTGCGCACGATGCCTGTTCGACGATGCAACCGCGCTGCATGACACATACGCGGTGCGCAATTCTTCGCACCAGGTTCAAATCGTGGCTGATAAGCAGCAGCGACATGCCCAGGCGTGCCTGCAAATCCTTGAGCAGTTCGAGGATTTTCAGCTGCACGGTGACGTCCAGCGCGGTGGTCGGTTCGTCGGCGATCAGCAGTTCCGGCTCATTGGCCAAGGCCATGGCGATCATCACCCGTTGCCGCTGGCCACCGGACAGTTCATGGGGCAGGGCCTTGAGGCGCTTGTGCGGATCAGGAATGCCGACCAGCTCCAACAGTTCAAGGGAGCGGCGGGTAGCGACCTTGCCAGTCAGGCCCTTGTGGATGCGGAGCACTTCGTTGAGCTGTTTTTCGATGCAGTGCAAGGGATTCAGCGACGTCATCGGCTCTTGGAAAATCATCGCGATCCGGTTGCCGCGAATATGGCGGATGGTTTTTTCCTTCAGGCCCAGCAGGTCCTGGCCCGCGTACTGGATGGTTCCGGTGGGATGATGGGCCAGCGGATAGGGCAGCAAGCGCAGGATGGAGTGGGCCGTCACGGACTTGCCCGAACCGCTTTCGCCCACCAGGGCCAGGGTTTCGCCTCGCTTGATGTCGAAGCTGACGCCTTCGACCACCCGCTGGCGGCGTTCGCCGACGACGAACTCCACCGCCAGGTCGCGTACTTCGATCAGATTGTCCTGGTTCATTTCACTTCCTCGGATCGAAGGCATCGCGAGCGGACTCGCCGATGAACACCAGCAGGCTCAGCATGATCGCCAGTACGGCGAACGCGCTGATGCCCAGCCACGGCGCCTGGAGGTTGGACTTGCCCTGGGCTACCAGCTCGCCCAGGGAAGGCGCGCCCGCCGGCAGGCCGAAGCCGAGGAAATCCAGGGCGGTGAGGGTGCCGATGGCGCCGGTGAGGATGAACGGCATGAACGTCATGGTCGAGACCATGGCGTTGGGCAGGATGTGGCGGAACATGATCGCGCCGTTCTGCATGCCCAATGCGCGAGCGGCGCGCACGTATTCCAGATTGCGGCCGCGCAGGAACTCGGCGCGCACGACGTCCACCAGGCTCATCCAGGAAAACAGCAGCATGATGCCCAGTAGCCACCAGAAGTTGGGCTGGACGAAACTGGCGAGGATGATCAGCAGGTACAGCACCGGCAACCCGGACCAGATCTCCAGGAAGCGCTGGCCGGCCAGGTCCACCCAGCCCCCGTAGAAACCCTGCAGGGCACCGGCGATTACCCCGATGATCGAGCTGAGCACCGTCAGCGTCAGGGCAAACAGCACCGAGATACGAAAACCGTAGATCACCCGCGCCAGCACATCGCGCCCCTGGTCATCGGTACCGAGCCAGTTCACCGAGGAGGGCGGCGCCGGTGCCGGGACTTTCAGGTCGTAGTTGATGCTCTGGTAGCTGAACGGAATCGGTGCCCACACCACCCAGGCGTCCTTGGCGGCCAGCAACTCACGGATGTACGGGCTCTTGTAGTTGGCCTCCAGCGGGAATTCGCCGCCAAAGGTGGTCTCGGGGTAGCGCTTTAGGGCCGGGAAATACCAGCCGCCGTCGTAATGCACCACCAGCGGTTTATCGTTGGCGATCAGCTCGGCGCCCAGGCTCAGCACGAACAGCACCAGGAACAGCCACAGCGACCACCAGCCGCGCTTGTTGGCCTTGAACAGTTCGAAACGGCGGCGATTGAGAGGGGACAGGTTCATCTCAATGCTCCCGGCTTTCGAAATCGATGCGCGGATCGACGAAGGTGTAGGTCAGGTCGCCAATCAATTTCACCACCAGCCCCAGCAAGGTGAAGATGAACAGTGTGCCGAATACCACGGGGTAGTCGCGGTTGATCGCGGCTTCGAAACTCATCAGGCCCAGGCCGTCGAGGGAGAAGATCACTTCCACCAGCAGCGAGCCGGTGAAGAAAATGCCAATGAAGGCCGAAGGAAAGCCGGCGATCACCAACAACATTGCGTTGCGAAACACATGGCCATACAGCACGCGGTTGCGGGTCAGGCCCTTGGCCTTGGCGGTGACCACATACTGCTTGTTGATTTCATCGAGGAAGCTGTTCTTCGTCAGCAGCGTCATGGTGGCGAAGTTGCCGATCACCAGCGCGGTCACTGGCAAGGCCAGGTGCCAGAAATAGTCGAGGATCTTGCCGCCCAGGGTCAGTTCATCAAAGTTGTTGGATGTCAGCCCACGCAGCGGGAACCAGTCGAAATAGCTGCCGCCGGCAAACACCACGATCAACAAGATGGCAAATAGGAACGACGGGATCGCATAGCCGACGATGATCGCCGAACTGGTCCACACATCGAAATGACTGCCGTGCCGCGTCGCCTTGGCGATCCCCAAGGGGATGGACACCAGGTACATGATCAGTGTGCTCCATAGCCCGAGGGAGATGGACACGGGCATCTTTTCCTTGATCAGGTCAATGACCTTGGCGTCGCGGAAGAAACTGTCACCGAAGTCCAGGCGGGCGTAGTTCTTGATCATGATCCACAGGCGCTCCGGGGCGGACTTGTCGAAGCCGTACATGCGCTCGATTTCCTTGACCAGCGCCGGGTCCAGGCCCTGGGCGCCGCGGTAAGAGGAGGAACCTGCCACCGATACCTCGGCACCGCCGCCAGCGATGCGGCTGGTGGCGCCTTCGAACCCTTCGAGCTTGGCGATCATTTGCTCCACCGGGCCGCCGGGCGCGGCCTGGATGATGACGAAGTTGATCAGCAGGATGCCGAACAGCGTCGGGATGATGAGCAACAGCCGCCGAAAAATATAAGCCAGCATCGGGTTACTCCACACTCTCGGGAGCGGCGATTTGCTGCTCGATGACCTGCTTTTCTACCTCATCGGCTGGCTTGACCTCCGGCTTGACCCACCATGTAGTGGTGCCGATGTCATAGGTCGGCGTGACTTTCGGGTGGCCGATGTGGTTCCAGTAGGCCACGCGCCAGGTCTTGATGTGCCAGTTGGGAATTACGTAATAGCCCCATTGCAGGACCCGGTCCAACGCCCGGGCATGGGCCACCAGGCTCTTGCGCGAGTCAGCGTTGATCAACTGTTCCACCAGTTGGTCCACGGCAGGGTCCTTGAGGCCCATGGTGTTGCGGCTGCCGGGTTTGTCCGCAGCGGCCGACATCCAGAATTCGCGCTGCTCGTTTCCTGGCGAGCTGGATTGCGGAAAGCTGCCCACCACCATATCGAAGTCCCGCGAACGCACGCGGGTGATGTATTGCGACACGTCGACGCGGCGGATCACAAGTTCAATGCCCAGGTCACTCAGGTTGCGTTTGAACGGCAGCAGGATCCGTTCGAATTCGGTCTGGGCCAGCAGGAACTCCAGCACCACCGGCTTACCTTGGGCATCGACCATCTTGTCATCGACGATGCGCCAGCCGGCTTCCTGCAACAGCTGATAGGCCTTGCGTTGCTGGTCGCGGATCATGCCGCTGCCGTCGCAGACCGAAGGTTGGAAGGCTTCGGTGAAGACTTGCTCGGGAATCTTGCCGCGCAAGGGTTCGAGAATCTTCAGCTCGTCTTCGCCGGGCAACCCGGTGGCGGCCATTTCCGAATTCTCGAAATAGCTGCGGGTGCGGGCGTAGGCACCGTTGAACAACTGCTTGTTGGTCCATTCGAAGTCCAACAGCAGGCTCAGGGCCTGGCGCACCCGTACATCCTGGAACACCGGGCGGCGCAGGTTGAAGATGAAGCCTTGCATGCCCGTAGGGTTGCCGTTGGGAATCTGTTCCTTGATCAGGCGGCCTTCGGTCACGGCGGGGATGTTGTAGGCGTTGGCCCAGTTCTTCGCGGTCATTTCCAGCCAGTAATCGAACTGTCCGGCCTTGAGGGCTTCCACCGCCACGGTGTTGTCGCGGTAATAGTCGGTGGTCAATACGTCGAAGTTATAGAAACCGCGGTTCACCGGCAAGTCCTTGCCCCAATAATCCTTCACCCGCTCATAGCGGATCGAACGTCCGGCCTTTACTTCGGTGACCTTGTAGGGCCCGCTGCCCAGGGGAATTTCCAGGTTGCCCTTGCTGAAATCGCGGCTGGCCCACCAATGCTTGGGCAATACCGGCAGTTGGCCGAGGATCAGCGGCAGTTCACGGTTATGGGTGTGCTTGAACTTGAACAGAACCTTGAGTGGGTCTTCGGCGATGACCTCGGCCACATCGTTGTAATAGCCGCGGAACATCGGCGCGCCATCCTTGGTCAGGGTCTCGAAGCTGAACACGACATCTTCGGCGCGCATGGGGTGGCCGTCGTTGAAGCGCGCTTCGGGGCGCAGGTAAAAGCGCACCCAGCCGTTGTCCGGCGCTTTCTCGATTTTTTCCGCGACCAGGCCGTATTCGGTGAAGGGCTCATCCAGGCCTTGCTTGGCCAAGGTGTCGTAGATCAGGCCGATGTCATCGGCAGGTACGCCTTTGCTGATGAATGGGTTGAGGCTGTCGAAGCTGCCAAAGCCACCCTGACGGAATATTCCGCCCTTGGGGGCATCGGGGTTCACGTAGTCGAAATGCTTGAAATTGGCCGGGTACTTTGGTGGCTCGTTGTACAAGGTCACGGCGTGCTGCGGCGCGGCGCAGGCCAGCCCGGCGAATAACAAACTGCCGGCCTGCAGAAGCAGGGCGCGTAGAGGCTTCATTGATCTTTCTCCGAAGATTTCAGCCACCACGCGCTCAGGCCCAGGGTGTAGGGCGGCGTGGTGACAAAGGCGAACCGGTTGCGATACGCCAGGCGATGGTAATTGATATACCAGTTGGGAATGCAGTAATGCTGCCACAGCAGGACCCGGTCCAGGGCCTTGCCGGCGGCGACTTGTTCGTCGCGGGTCTGGGCGGAGAGCAGTTTTTCCAGCAGATGGTCAACCACCGGATTGGCGATCCCTGCGTAGTTCTTGCTGCCCTTGATCCCGACCTGGCTGGAGTGGAAATACTGCCATTGTTCAAGGCCCGGGCTGAGGGTCTGGCCCAGGGTCAGCAAAATCATGTCGAAGTCGAACTGGTCCAATCGCTGCTTGTACTGGGCACGATCCACTGTGCGCACTCGGGCCTGGATGCCAATGCTGGCCAGGTTTTCGACGTAGGGCTGCAGGATGCGCTCCAGGTTCGGGTTGACCAGCAGGATCTCGAAGCGCAGGGGTTGGCCGGCGGCGTTGAGCAGGTGCTGGCCGTTGAGGGTCCAGCCGGCTTCCTTCAGCAGGCCAAGGGCCCTGCGCAGGGTTTCCCGGGGAATGCCGCGCCCGTCGGTTTGGGGCAGGCTGAAGGGCTCGGTCAGTAATCGAGGGGGCAGTTGTTCACGGTAAGGTTTGAGCAACAGCCACTCGTGGCCGACGGGCAGGCCAGTGGCGGAGAATTCGCTGTTGGGGTAATAGCTGAGGGTTCGTTTGTACGCGCCGCTGAACAGGGTGCGGTTGGTCCATTCGAAATCGAACATCAACCCCAGGGCTTCTCGGACCTTGACCTCGCCGAAGGTGGCGCGCCGGGTGTTCATGAACAGGCCCTGGGTCTGGGTCGGAATCTGGTGGGGAATCTGCGCCTTGATCACATCGCCACGGTTCACCGCCGGAAAGTTGTACCCGTTGGCCCAGTTCTTGGCCTGGTGCTCGATGTAGATGTCAAACTCACCGGCCTTGAAGGCTTCGAAGGCGACGCCGCTGTCTCGGTAGAAATCCACTTCCATTCGATCGACGTTGTACTTGCCACGATTGACCGGCAGATCCTTGCCCCAGTAGTCCTTGACTCGCTCGAACACCAATTGGCGACCTGGCTGCACTTTGGTGATGCGATAAGGCCCGCTGCCCAACGGCGGCTCGAAGGTGGTCGCCTTGAAATCGCGGTCTTTCCAATAATGCTGCGGCAACACCGGCAGCTCACCCAGGCGCAGGATCAGCAGCGGATTGCCCGAGCGCTTGAACACGAAGCGGATTCTCAGCGGGTTGAGGACATCCACCCGCAGCACTTCCTGCAAATTGGTCCGGTATTGCGGATGGCCATCTTTGAGCAGCGTTCGGTAGGAAAACGCTACGTCATAGGCAGTGATCGGCACGCCATCATGAAAGCGCGCTTCGGGCCGCAGGTTGAACACCACCCAGCTGCGGTCCTCGCTGTACTCCACCGACTGGGCGATCAAGCCGTAACTCGACGTTGGCTCATCCCCTGAGGGCGCATATTGGCCAGTGCCTACCATGAGCGGTTCGTTCAGCTCATTGATGCCGTATTGCAGGAAGTTCGGCGTGGAAACCGGGCTGCTGCCCTTGAATGTATAGGGATTGAGGGTATCGAAGGTGCCAAACGCCATGATCCGCAAGGTGCCGCCCTTGGGCGCTTGCGGGTTGACCCAGTCGAAGTGGGTGAACCGGGCCGGGTATTTCAGCGTGCCGAACTGCGCATAGCCATGGCTTTCGCTGATGGTAGCGTCGGCGGCAGGGCTCGATGCCAGGCTGATCAGGAGCAGGAGGAGGGGGCGTATCAAGTCTGGGATCCGATCCAGGCGGCTTGGGCATTTATGGCCTGTACAGTAACAGCTTGTATGGGCGGGAAAAAGGCGGTGGGCCAAAGCCTCTCAGATTAGGCGAAGCCGGGGCGAGCATGCATTCGTGGCGAGGGAGCAAGCTTCCTCGCCACGAATGCTGCTCGGGCACAGCCCTTCAGCCATCGATAAGCTTAGTGCGGGGAATAGACCGTCAACATCTGCCCAGGCTTGAGCGCCTTGCCCATGCGCGGGTTCCAGCGCTTGAGGTGCTGCATTTCGACATTGAAGCGCTTGGCGACGACGTACAGCGAGTCACCCTGCTTGACCTTGTATTGGGTCTGCTTCTTTTGTTCCTTGCCCTTGGCGGCCACGACGGTGTTGATGCGCTTGCCGCGGGCCTTGGTGGCCTTGACGTCCTGCATCACCAACGTTTGACCGACCTTGAGCTTGTTGCCGCTGAGCTTGTTCCAGCGCTGCAAGTCCTTGGTCTGGACCTTGTTGGCCTTGGCGATCTGGGCCAGGTTGTCGCCGCGCTTGACGCGGTAGGTGCGCCTTGCGCCTTCCACTTCGCTGTCATCGGCGGTCTCGAAGACTGGCTTGAGCGAGCGAGGGCTGATCAGTTCTTCCGGGCGCATGGTCGACAGGCTGGCGGTCAGCAGTTGCGCCTTGGAGGTCGGCACCAGCAGGTGCTGCGGGCCGTCGATGGTGGTGCGCTGCTTGAAGGCCGGGTTGAGCTGGAACAGCTCGTCCTCGTCGATGTTCGCCACCGCCGCGACCTTCGACAGGTCCATGCGCTGGTTGATCTCGACGACCTGGAAGTACGGCTCGTTGGCGATCGGGTTGAGGTTCACGCCATAGGCGTCCGGAGCCAACACGACCTGGGACAGCGCGAGCAGCTTGGGCACGTAGGCCTGTGTTTCGCTGGGCAGCGGCAGGTTCCAGTAGTCGGTGGGCAGGCCAAGCTTCTCGTTGCGCTCGATGGCGCGGCTGACCGTGCCTTCACCAGCGTTATAGGCCGCCAGTGCCAGCAACCAGTCACCGTTGAACATGTCGTGCAGGCGCGTCAGGTAGTCCATCGCGGCGGTGGTGGACGCGGTAATGTCACGACGGCCGTCGTAGAAGCGGGTCTGGCGCAGGTTGAAATAACGCCCGGTGGAAGGGATGAATTGCCACAGTCCCACTGCATTGGCCCGGGAATAGGCCATGGGGTTGTAAGCGCTTTCGATCACCGGCAACAGCGCCAGCTCCAGCGGCATGTTGCGTTCTTCAAGACGCTCGACGATGTAGTGGATATATAAGCTGCCGCGCTCGCCGGCATTTTCCAGGAATGAAGGGTTGCTGGCGAACCACAAACGCTGCTGCTCGATGCGCGGGTTGACGCCGGCGGTTTCCTGGAGCTGGAAGCCCTGGCGCATGCGTTCCCACACATCCTGGGGCACCTGGGGGGTAGGCTTTTCCGTGAGCCACACAGGTTTTTGCTTGGCCCGCGCGGCGACATTCGGCTTATGCGCAGCATCGCTCTGTGGCACCTGGCCGGTGCTCTGACAGCCCGCCAGCGTGGCGGACACTGCCACCGCGATGGCCTGGGCCAAGCGGGTCAGTGTGTCTGACTGGACGGACCTGCGAATAGATGACGACATTGGCTGGAAGTAAGTTCCGGGCAAAAATGTCGGCCGATTCTAGGAAGCGCACCCCAGCAGGTCAACCATTCAGAATTTTTGTATCAATCGGTAGCTGCCTTAGAACTTATCTTTCCAGGCCCTCAAGGCCGCAAAAACCTCACTCGCCGTCTGGTTGGGTTGACCGTTCCGTTCGTCTGCTTTTTGTTTAACGGATGTTTCAGCGGTGCGCAAAAACGGATTGGTGAGTTTTTCCAGAGCCAGGGTCGAGGGCAGGGTGATGATGCCCTGGTTGCGCTGCTGGGTGACTTTCTCCAGGCGGGCGGCAACGTCTGGGTTGGACGGCTCGACCGCGGCGGCGAATTTCAGATTGCTCAAGGTGTATTCATGGGTGCAGTAGACAAGCGTATCTTCAGGGAGCGCGGCGAGGCGGCCCAGGGAGTGGTGCATCTGTTCGGGCGTGCCCTCGAAAAGCCGTCCGCAACCGGCGGCGAACAGCGTGTCGCCACAGAACAGCAGGCCACGGTGGTAGTAGGCGATATGCCCCAATGTGTGCCCGGGAACCGCATAAACATCGAAGTCCAGGCCCAGCACATTGACTTTCGCGTGGTCGTTAAGGGCGATGTCTCGCGCCGGGATGTTTTCGCTGGCCGGGCCGTAGACGGTGGCGCCGGTCGCGCTTTTCAGCGCGGCGACACCGCCGACATGATCGTGGTGATGGTGGGTGACCAGGATGTCGCTCAAGACCCAGTCGGGATGAGCCTCGAGCCACCCCTGCACTGGCGCGGCGTCGCCTGGATCGACCACGGCGCAAGTCTGCGTCGAGTGGTCTTGTAACAACCAAATGTAGTTATCGTTAAACGCGGGCAGGGCAGTGATCTGTATCATCGTCGAATTCGCCAAGCTCAAAACAAAGGCGCATCTTAGAACTTCCTGACGCGTTGGAGAATGCAATGACCGATGAAGCGTTCGCTCAGGCCGATCCTGACTGGCTGGCATTGATCAGCTCTGCCCGTGAGTGGCTGTCCGGCCCTGTCGGGCAATTTCTGCTGGAAGAAGAACGGCGCATGCTCGAAGACGAGTTGGGCCGGTTCTTTGGCGGCTATCTGGTGCATTACGGTCCTTCGGCGCAAACGCCACCGTCGGCGCCTCAGGTCCAGCGCAACGTGCGCTTGGGGGCGCCGTTGCCGGGCGTCGAGATCGTTTGCGAGGAGCAGGCCTGGCCCTTGAGCGAGCATGCCGCCGATGTGGTGGTGATGCAGCACGGCCTGGATTTCTGCCTGTCGCCCCATGGGCTGTTGCGCGAAGCCGCCAGCAGCGTGCGGCCCGGTGGGCATCTGTTGATCATCGGCATCAACCCCTGGAGCAGTTGGGGATTGCGCCATGTATTTGCCAGCGATGCGCTGCGCCAGGCCCGTTGCATTTCGGCCTCGCGGGTCGGCGACTGGCTCAACCTGCTGGGTTTCGCGCTGGAGAAACGCCGCTTCGGGTGCTATCGTCCGCCGCTTGCGTCGCCCAAGTGGCAGGCCCGATTGGCTGGCTGGGAGCGCAAGGCGGGTGACTGGCAATTGTCCGGTGGCGGCTTCTATTTATTGGTGGCGCGCAAGATCGCGGTCGGGCTGCGCCCGGTGCGTCAGGCGCGACGCGAGCCGATGGGCAAGCTGATTCCCTTGCCGATGGCCAAGGTCAACCGTCGCCACATCGAGCCGTAATCCCTTTATCGATGGTTCTGGCCGTATCCGGCTCCGGGCGCTGATCGGCCCTGGGCGGCGGCCTTTTGTTTTTTGGATTGATTGGCATGAGCGATAGCGTGGAACTCTTCACTGATGGCGCCTGCAAGGGCAACCCTGGCCCGGGTGGCTGGGGTGCATTGCTGGTGTGCAAGGGCGTGGAAAAGGAGCTCTGGGGCGGCGAAGCCAATACCACCAACAACCGCATGGAGCTGATGGGCGCCATTCGGGGGTTGGAAGAGCTCAAGCGTCCTTGCGACGTGCTGCTGGTGACCGACTCGCAGTATGTAATGAAAGGCATCAACGAGTGGATGGCGAACTGGAAGAAGCGCGGCTGGAAGACGGCGGCGAAAGAACCGGTCAAGAACGCCGACCTCTGGAAATTGCTGGACGAGCAGGTCAACCGCCACAACGTCACCTGGAAATGGGTACGTGGCCACATTGGTCACCACGGAAACGAACGGGCCGACCAGTTGGCCAATCGAGGAGTGGATGAGGTGCGCGGCTACAAGCAGTCCTGATCCGGCCGGATCTGATTTTTGGCAAATGGAAATAATCGTGGCGAGGGAGCTTGCTCCCGCTGGACCGGTCCGGCGCCTCGGGCGAAACAGGCCCCTTTCGGCGGTCGCTGCGCAACCTAGTGGGAGCAAGCTCCCTCGCCACAAAAGCGGTCCCAGGCTAATCCCACCTCATAGCATGGTAAGATCCGCGCTTTTGCAAGACTGCCCGTTGAGAATTGAACACTGATGGCCAACAGATCTGTAGTACTGGATACCGAAACCACCGGCATGCCGGTGACCGACGGTCACCGGATTATTGAAATCGGCTGTGTCGAGCTGATGGGTCGGCGCCTGACCGGCCGTCATTTCCACGTTTACCTGCAACCGGACCGCGAAAGTGACGAGGGTGCCATTGGCGTGCACGGCATCACCAATGAATTTTTGGTGGGCAAGCCGCGTTTCGCCGAGGTGGCCGATGAATTCTTCGAGTTCATCCAGGGCGCCCAGCTGATCATTCATAACGCGGCGTTCGACGTCGGGTTCATCAACAATGAATTCGCCCTGTTGGGCCAGCACGACCGCGCCGATATCACCCAGCACTGCACCATTCTCGACACGTTGATGATGGCCCGGGAACGGCATCCGGGGCAGCGCAACAGTCTCGACGCCTTGTGCAAGCGCTACGGCGTCGACAACTCCGGCCGTGAGCTGCACGGCGCCTTGCTCGACTCCGAAATCCTTGCCGACGTCTACCTGACCATGACCGGCGGGCAGACCAGCCTGTCCCTGGCCGGTAACGCCTCGGACGGCAACGGCACCGGCGAAGGTTCGGGCAACCAGGCGACCGAAATCCGTCGCTTGCCTGCGGACCGCAAGCCGGCCCGGATCATCCGCGCCAGCGAAAGCGACCTGGCCGAACATGCCGCGCGTCTGGAAGCGATCGCCAAGTCCGCGGGCGCCCCGGCATTGTGGACGCAACTGGCTGAGGCGCAGGCCGCCGCGAATTGATCCGGATCCACGGTTCATACCGATCATTTCTCGCGATAATCGCCAGTACCTTCTAACCTGAAGCAAGGCAGGCCATGGATACCCGCTTGATGTGTGAAGATTCGAGAGGCAAGGGCAATGGATGGCACTGTGCCGTTGATTGCCTCAAGGAATGAGGACCTTTCCCTGTATGCAACCGGTCAAGAATCCCAAGCATCCCGGCCTCTCGGTACGCGTCGTCGACGACGGCTTTGCCGTGTATGTCTGGGGCAGTGATTTCAGTTTTGACGTCAGCGCCTACGGTACGCCGCAGATCGGCCGGCCGGTGAGCCAATGGCCGGTGACGCCGATCGTTCCCTACCGCAAGTGCTACGGTATCGATCCTGAAGAATTCGCCAGTTTCCGGGATGCCCCCGACAGCGAAATCTTCATGGCCTACCTGGACGACCAGCCAGTGGGTCACCTGGTGATCAGCACCAACTGGAATGGCTATGCCCATATCGATGAGTTGGCGGTGCATGCCCCGGCTCGCCGGCATGGGGTGGCCAAGGCACTGTTGGACGTGGCCCAGTTCTGGAGCCGCAAGAAAAAACTGCCGGGCATCATGTTGGAAACCCAGAACAATAACCTGGGTGCCTGCCGTCTCTACGAACGTTGCGGCTACGTGCTCGGCGGGATCGATCATTTGCGATATCGCGGCATCGATCGGCATACCGCCGAGGTGGCGCTGTTCTGGTACCGGTTGTTCGACGATCCGCTGGGCATGACGATCAGTGGTTCAGCAACGCCTCGGCTTGTTCCGTAATTCGTTCCAGCAGCGCTTGGACCGTCGGCGAGGGCTGCACACCGTTCAGGCTCAGTGCGTAAAGGCAGATCGGAACGGCTGGTGACACCGGGCAGATATCCAGCCCGCTGCCCTTGGCGCCCGAGGCGGTGAATGGATCGACGATGGCGAGGCCTTCGCCGGCTTCGACCATCGCGCGCATCATCTGGTGCGTCTGCACACGAATCTGGACCACCGGTGCGGGGCGCAGCGCCGCGAGCTTGTGGTCGAATGCCGGGCTCAGCGGGTCATGACCATCAAGCCCCACCAGCGACTGGCCCGCCAAGTCCTGTATTGAAATGTATTTCTGCCGAGGTTGCAGCCAGCCGTGGGGCGCCAGCAATTGCAGTTTGCCTTGGGCGATTGTCTGGCAGTGGATGTCCGGGTGTTCCGGATCGTGCAGGCTCAGGCCCAAGTCGCTTTCACGCAGCAACAGGCTCTTGACGATTTCGCGGGTTGGTTCGCTGAGCAGGGTGCAAGGCGCATCCGGATGGCGCCGACGCAGGGCGGCGATGCCCAGGGGCAGCAACTGTTGCGCCAGCGGCGGGGTGCAGATGATGCGCAGGGGCGGGGCCTGATGATGTTTCAAGCTGCTGGCCAGCCGCTGTATTGGCTCGAGGGTGTCGTAAAGCTGCGTAATGCCTTCGCGCAACTCCAGGGTTTCGCGGGTGGCCTGCAATCGTCCGCGAACGCTGGCAAACAGCATGAAACCGAGCTGGGCTTCTGCATCGCGCAGGATCGACTCGACTTCGGCCACCGGCAATTGCAGCCATTCGGCCGCGGTTGCGAGGTGGCCGGTCTGCAGCAGCGCCTGGATCACTTCGATGTGGCGTAAACGCATGCAAGAAGTCCGTTTTAGGCAGGTAAGCCATTGGGAGGCTGAATCCTAACCCAATTACGGGTGCGACTTCTGCTCAAGAAACCGGGTTACAGCGCTATTTGCGGTTCGGGTTCGCGGATCAGTTCGATGCCGGACTGCACCAGGAGAAATTTCTCCTCATCCAACTTGCTGACTCGATCGCCAATGGCCAGCTTATAGGTGATGACATCCTTGCCAATGCCGTCCTGGGACGGGTCTGATTCTTGGAATTCATGCACAGAATAGACGCGTCCTTCAGCGTCCCGCGCATGAAACTGTCCGACAAGTACTGTTGCCATTGCTTAGAACCTCTGGAAATAGATCACTCGATTTGCGGTTCTGTAGACCTTTGCCGAGCGCGGTAAGTTTTCCTACAAGAAAAAAATAGTCCGTGCGGCAGGTTTTCGACGCTCCATTGGTCCAATTGTCGTGCCGATCATCTATAACTACAGGCTTCCTATGAGCCGACAATCGAGAACCTCTGATGAGTAATGTCTACAACGTTGCCGTTTTGGTGGGCAGCCTGCGCAAGGCGTCGATCAACCGCAAGATTGCGCTGGCGTTGGCGGAGCTGGCGCCAACCAACCTCAAGCTGAATATCGTCGAGATAGGCGAACTGCCGCTGTACAACGAAGACATTGACGTGACACCGCCCCAAGCCTACGCCAGGTTTCGCGAGCAAGTAGGCGCCGCCGACGCGTTGCTGTTCGTAACCCCGGAATACAACCGCTCGGTGCCGGCCCCTCTGAAAAACGCCATCGACGTTGGCTCGCGCCCTTACGGCCAGAGTTGCCTGAGTGGCAAGCCAGGCGCGGTGATCAGCGCTTCACCCGGTGCGATGGGTGGTTTCGGCGCCAACCATCATCTGCGCCAATCCCTGGTGTTTCTCGATGTGCCCTGCATGCAACAACCGGAAGCCTACCTGAGTGGCGCGGGGACCGCGTTCGACGAAGCGGGCAACCTCTCGGATTCGGTCAGGCCGTTTTTGCAGAAGTTTATCGATAGCTATAGCAAGTGGGTCGAGCAGCACAAGAAGCTTTGATCTGTGTTGACGGTGCCGGCGTTGGTTGTGCGGTTGTCCCTTAGATGGCGTCGGCCTCAATCGCGAGCAAGCTCGCTCCCACAGGAAATTGCATTCCAGATGTGGGAGCGAGCCTGCTCGCGATGGTGCCCAGAAGGGCATCTCAAAGCTTAGCCGTTGCCCGGCACATCCGGCCAAAGATCCGCCACCAGGAACGCCCGCTCGGCTTCTTCCCATTCGCCCTCGGCATTTTCCGTCAGGCGCACCATCAGTTGTGCCGGCGCCATGGGGTCGAGTGCGGTTCGCCAGGCGTCCAGTTGCGCGGCAGTCCAGACCTGGTCCGGCGGATAATGGGCCGGGGCCAGCCAGGCGGCGCGGGGCAGGGGCTGCCAGCGGCCCGGAGGCCGTTGGCCGATGAACCCAGGCCAATCGCGTTGATGCAGCCAACGGCCGCGCAAATGCCTGGGGTGCGCGCCGCTCGGTGGTTCGGCCTCGCCGGGCCAGGGGTAGAGCAGATAACCGCCGAGCCATAGGTGTGGGCGAAACGATTCGATGCCCAGCGCAGCCAGGGCTTGACGACTTTCCGGGCGGGCTGAAATCGGCAGTTGGTGCTCGCGCAGGTGCGCCAGCTTGCGGTCGAGACGGTCATGGCAGCCGGGGCCGAGCCATTGCGCAGTATCGTGGCCGTTGCCCTGTTGCGGGCCCAGGTACAGCTTGATCGCCAGTTCCAAGTGGTGCACACCTTCGCCATCGCGCAGCAGCAGGTCCAGTTCCCCCAGCGTATGGCCTTCGCGACGGATCGGCAGGTTCGCCGCGATCAGTTCGATGCCCGGCGCGTGTTGCACGGCAAACTGCCACAGCCTTTCGTAATACAGGCCCAGGCGCCGCGTCCGACCTTGGGACAGGCATTGCAGCAGCGGGTAGCTGTCGCGGTCCAGTTGGCGAAGCCAATGCTCCAATCGATGGGGTTGCTGCACCCAGTCGCTGCCCGCCAGCGGGTGACGCTGGGGCCAAGGGGTGTCGATGAGCATCGGTGGGGCGACGATCACCCACGCCAGATCCCGCACTTCGGGATGGCGCAGGCGGCGGGGCAGGTCCAGCAACTCAGGGAACAGGATCATCTTGCGAGCATAGCCGTTGCGCTGGAGGCTTAAAGAATTTTGTCTACGGAGCGCTTTCGCCCATAATCGTATTTTTCGCCCGTCGCAGACCCTCGCAGGAGCCTCATGGAGCAATTTCGCAATATCGGCATCATCGGTCGCCTGGGCAGTTCACAGGTGCTGGACACCGTTCGCCGTCTCAAACGCTTCCTCCTGGAGCGGCACCTGCATGTGATCCTCGAAGACACCATCGCCGAAGTGCTGCCGGGCCACGGTCTGCAGACATCGTCGCGCAAGATGCTCGGCGAAGTCTGCGACATGGTCATCGTCGTCGGCGGCGACGGCAGCCTGCTGGGCGCCGCCCGGGCCTTGGCACGGCACAACATTCCGGTACTGGGCATCAACCGTGGCAGCCTTGGCTTCCTTACCGATATCCGCCCGGACGAGCTGGAAATCAAGGTTGCCGAGGTACTGGACGGCCATTATCTGGTGGAGAACCGCTTCCTGCTGCAAGCCGAGGTCCGTCGTCACGCCGAGGCCATCGGCCAAGGCGATGCCCTCAACGACGTGGTGCTGCACCCCGGCAAGTCCACCCGCATGATCGAATTCGAGCTGTACATCGATGGCCAGTTCGTCTGCAGCCAGAAGGCCGACGGCCTGATCGTCGCGACGCCCACCGGTTCCACCGCCTATGCGCTGTCGGCGGGCGGGCCGATCATGCATCCCAAGCTCGACGCTATTGTGATTGTGCCCATGTACCCCCATACCTTGTCTGGGCGACCCATCGTGGTCGATGGCAACAGTGAACTGAAAATCGTCGTGTCCAAGGATATGCAGATCTACCCGCAAGTATCATGCGACGGCCAGAACCATTTCACCTGCGCGCCAGGTGACACCATCACCGTCAGCAAAAAGGCCCAGAAGCTGCGCCTGATCCACCCGTTGGATCACAACTACTACGAAGTCTGCCGGACCAAGCTCGGCTGGGGCAGTCGTCTGGGGGGTGGAGGCGACTGATGCTCGATCCCGCGCGCAGTTACGACCTGATCGGCGACGTGCACGGATGCGCCTTGACCCTGGAACACCTGCTTGACCGGCTCGGTTACCACAAGCAGGGCGGGGTCTGGCGGCATCCGTCGCGCATGGCTGTGTTCCTCGGAGATATCATCGACCGTGGCCCGCGTATTCGCGAGGCGCTGCACATCGTCCACGACATGGTGCAGGCCGGCCAGGCGCTGTGCATCATGGGCAACCACGAATTCAATGCGCTGGGTTGGAGCACCCCGGCACTGCCGGGCAGCGGCCAGCGCTACGTGCGTGAGCACACGCCGCGCCATGCCCGCCTGCTCAACGAGACGCTGAGCCAGTTCGAGCAGCACCCTGGCGAGTGGCGCGATTTCCTCAAATGGTTCTATGAGCTGCCGTTGTTTGTCGATGCCGGCCGTTTCCGGGTCGTGCACGCTTGCTGGGATGCCGGCCTCATCGAACCCTTGCGTGGTCTGTTTCCGAATGGCTGCGTCGACGAGCATTTTCTCCAGGCGTCGGCCGAATCCGGCAGTTTCGCCTGTACGGTCTTCGACCGCCTGCTGCGGGGCACCGACATGCGCCTGCCCCATGGCATGACCCTGACGGGTGGCGATGGCCTGACGCGGGCATTCTTCCGCACCAAGTTCTGGGAAGACAACCCGCAGACCTACGGCGACATCGTGTTCCAGCCTGATGCATTGCCAGAACCTGTGGCCCGCACGCCATTGTCCCCGGATGAAAAAAACAACCTGCTGCGTTATGGCGTCGATCAGCCGATGTTGTTCGTCGGCCATTATTGGCGCAGCGGCAAGCCTGCGCCGATCCGCTCGAACCTGGCGTGCCTGGACTACAGCGCGGTGCTCTATGGCAAGCTCGTTGCGTATCGCCTCGACCAGGAAACCCGCCTGGATCCGCACAAGTTCGTCTGGGTCGATGTCGAGCGACCGGAGGTGGTGCAATGAGCGTCGTCGCGGTCCTGCGCCTGCCCCTGGCGGTAGACCTCAGCGGTTTCGTCAAACTGCTGCAACGCATGCAGGTCCCCCATCGCGTCAGTGAAGAGGCGGGTGAGCAGGTGCTCTGGGTGCCGAACGAGATCAGTGAAGACGTGCGCTCGTTGTATGCGCGATTCCCTGCTGGCGATCCCGAGCAGCAGCTGGAACTGCCGGACAAGGGCAGCACTTCCCGGCGAACCGGGTTCGTGCAACAGCTGACCCGCAGTCCGGTGACGGCCCTGGTATTGCTGCTGAGCCTGATCGTCAGCGCCGTGACGCTGCTGGGGGACAATCTTGAAACCTTGCGCTGGCTGACCTTCCTCCAGTTTCGCATCGTCGGCGAGTACATCCAGTTCACACCGCTGGCCGATAGCCTGGCGGCGGGGCAGTGGTGGCGCCTGGTGACGCCGATGCTGATTCACTTCGGCTTCCTGCACATCGCCATGAATGGCATGTGGTATTGGGAGCTGGGGCGGCGGATCGAAGCGCGCCAGGGCGGCATCAACCTGTTGGGGCTGACGCTGCTGTTCAGCCTTGTCTCCAATTTCGCCCAGTACTTTTTCAGTGGCCCGACGCTGTTCGGCGGGTTGTCGGGAGTGTTGTACGGCCTGCTGGGGCATTGCTGGATCTACCAACTGCTCGCACCGAACCCGGCCTATCATTTGCCCCGAGGGGTGCTGGTGATGATGCTGGTGTGGTTGCTGCTGTGCCTGTCCGGGCTGGTTTCGCTGATCGGTTTCGGCGAGATCGCCAACGCGGCCCATGTCGGTGGGCTACTCGTCGGCTGCTTCACCGGGCTGTTGGGCGGGCTGTTCGCTCGCCGTAAAATGTCTCTTTGACAGGCGCCTGTGTCTTTTGAAAATGCGCGATTGCGCGGAGAATCCATGTCTTCCTTCAACGAAATGATCCAGAACATAACCCCCGACATCTACCGCAGCCTGAAGTTGGCCGTGGAGATCGGTAAATGGGCCGATGGCAACAAGCTCACCGCCGAGCAGCGCGAGCTGTCGCTGCAGGCGATGATCGCCTGGGAAATCCAGAACCTGCCCGAGGAAGAGCGCACCGGCTACATGGGCCCGCAGGAATGCCAGTCCAAAGCCATCGAAGTGCCCAATATCCTGTTCAAGTCGGATGCCATCCATTGATCGAGATTGGCCGCGGTGCAATCAGCAAGATGTCGGCGCGCCTTGACGGGCCGACTGTTCAATATGCCTTTCGCCTGGGTGACGTCGAGGTGCCGGTCAATCCGTTGATCGGCAGCACGATTCGCCTGCAATACCTTGGTGCGATCCACTGCACCCATTGCGGACGCCGGACCAAGACCAGTTTCAGCCAGGGTTATTGCTACCCTTGCATGACCAAGCTGGCCCAGTGCGACCTGTGCATCATGAGCCCCGAGCGCTGCCATTTCGACGCGGGCACCTGCCGCGACCCAGCGTGGGGCGAGCAGTTCTGCATGACCGATCACGTGGTCTACCTCGCCAATTCGTCGGGCGTGAAAGTCGGCATCACCCGCGCCACGCAGTTGCCGACCCGCTGGCTCGACCAGGGTGCGAGCCAGGCGCTGCCGATCCTGCGGGTCGCCACCCGCCAGCAGTCGGGGTTCGTCGAGGACCTGTTCCGCAGCCAGGTGGCGGACAAGACCAACTGGCGCGCCTTGCTCAAGGGCGACGCGGCGGCGGTGGACTTGCCCGCCATCCGCGATTCCCTCTTCGAAAGCTGCGCCCCGGGCTTGCAGGGCCTTCAGGAACGATTCGGCTTGCAGGCGATCCAGACCATAGCGGACGTCGAACCCATCGAGATCCGTTACCCGGTGGAGCAATACCCGGCCAAGATCGTCAGCTTCAACCTGGACAAGGACCCGATCGCCGAGGGCACGCTGTTGGGAATCAAGGGCCAATACCTGATTTTCGACACCGGCGTGATCAATATTCGTAAATACACGGCTTACCAGCTCGCCGTGCATCAGTAGAAGGATTCGACCCATGCGCACCGAACAACCGAAGATGATCTACCTCAAGGACTATCAGGCCCCCGAGTACCTGATCGACGAAACACACCTGACCTTCGAGTTGTTCGAGGACCACAGCCTGGTCCATGCGCAACTGGTGATGCGCCGCAACCCCGAGCGCGGTGCCGGACTGCCGCCGCTGGTGCTCGATGGCCAGCAGTTGGAATTGCTATCGATCAAGCTCGACGACGCCGACCTGGGGCAGGGCGACTACCAGCTCGATGACAGCCACCTGACCTTGCAGCCCAAGGCCCAGGCGTTCACGGTCGATACCACTGTGCGGATCCATCCGCAAACCAATACAGCGCTGGAAGGCCTCTATAAATCCGGCAGTATGTTTTGCACCCAGTGCGAGGCCGAGGGGTTCCGCAAGATCACTTACTACCTCGACCGCCCTGATGTGATGAGCAAGTTCACCACCACGGTGGTGGCCGAGCAGCACAGCTATCCGGTGCTGCTGTCCAACGGCAACCCGATTGCCAGCGGCCCCGGCGAAGACGGTCGGCACTGGGCGACCTGGGAAGATCCGTTCAAAAAACCCGCCTACCTGTTTGCACTGGTGGCCGGTGACCTGTGGTGCGTCGAAGACACGTTCACCACCATGACCGACCGCACCGTGGCGCTGCGCATCTACGTCGAGCCAGAAAACATCGACAAATGCCAGCACGCCATGACCAGCTTGAAGAAGTCGATGCGCTGGGACGAAGAGGTGTACGGTCGCGAATACGACCTCGACATTTTCATGATTGTCGCGGTCAACGACTTCAACATGGGCGCCATGGAAAACAAGGGCCTCAATATCTTCAACTCCAGCGCCGTGCTGGCCCGTGCCGAAACCGCCACCGACGCCGCGCACCAGCGGGTCGAGGCGATCGTTGCCCACGAATATTTCCATAACTGGTCGGGCAACCGCGTGACCTGCCGCGACTGGTTCCAGTTGTCGCTCAAGGAAGGCTTCACGGTGTTCCGCGACGCCGGCTTCTCGGCGGACATGAACTCGGCCACCGTCAAGCGTATCCAGGACGTGGCGTACCTGCGTACCCACCAGTTTGCCGAGGACGCGGGGCCAATGGCCCACCCGGTGCGCCCGGACAGCTTCATCGAGATCTCCAACTTCTATACCCTGACCGTGTACGAAAAGGGCTCGGAAGTGGTCGGCATGATCCACACCCTGCTGGGGGCCGAAGGCTTCCGCAAGGGCAGCGACCTGTATTTCGAGCGTCACGACGGCCAGGCCGTAACCTGCGACGATTTCATCAAGGCCATGGAAGATGCCAACGGTGTCGACCTGAGCCAGTTCAAGCGCTGGTATAGCCAGGCCGGTACCCCACGGCTGGTGGTGAGCGAGTCCTACGACGCAGCGGCCAAGACCTACAGCCTGACCTTCCGCCAGAGCTGCCCGCCAACCCCGGACAAAGCGGAAAAGCTGCCGTTCGTGATTCCCGTCGAGTTGGGCCTGTTGGACAGCCAGGGCGGTGAAATGCCCCTACGCCTGAACGGCGAAGCGGCGGCCAGCGGCACGACCCGAGTGATCTCGGTGACCGAAGCCGAGCAGACCTTCACCTTCGTCGATATCGCCGAGAAGCCTCTGCCTTCGTTGCTGCGCGGTTTCTCCGCACCGGTGAAACTGAGCTTCCCATACGACCGCGACCAACTGATGTTCCTGATGCAGCACGACAGCGATGGCTTCAACCGCTGGGATGCCGGCCAGCAGTTGTCGGTGCAGGTGTTGCAGGAACTGATCGGCCAGCACCAGCGGGGCGAGAGCCTGGTGCTGGATCCACGGCTGGTCAGCGCATTGCGCACCGTGCTGTCGGATGAATCGCTGGATCAGGCGATGGTCGCGGAAATGCTCTCGCTGCCAAGCGAAGCCTACCTGACCGAAATCAGCGAAATCGCCGACGTCGAGGCGATCCACGTCGCCCGCGAGTTTGCCCGCCGGCAGTTGGCGCAGGACCTGTTCGAAGCCTTATGGCTGCGCTATGAGGCCAATCGCGACCTGTCCCGGCGCACGCCTTACGTGGCCGAGGCTGAACACTTCGCCCGTCGCGCGTTGCAGAACATTGCGCTGTCGTACCTGATGCTGACCGACAAACCGCAAGTGTTGAGCGCGACGCTCGATCAGTTCGACACTGCCGACAACATGACCGAGCGCCTCACGGCGCTGGCGGTGCTGGTCAACTCTCCGTTCGAAACCGAGAAGGCTCGCGCCCTGGAAGTGTTCGCGGAAAACTTCAAGGGCAACCCACTGGTCATGGACCAATGGTTCAGCGTACAGGCGGGCAGCCCGTTGCCGGGTGGCCTGGCGCGGGTCAAGGCGCTGATGGAGCACCCTGCGTTCAACATCAAGAATCCGAACAAGGTGCGGGCGTTGATCGGCGCGTTCGCCGGGCAGAACCTGATCAACTTCCACGCCGCCGACGGTTCGGGCTACCGCTTCCTGGCGGATCTGGTCATCCAGCTCAACGGTTTCAACCCGCAGATCGCCTCGCGGCAACTGGCGCCGCTGACCCGGTGGCGCAAATACGACAGTGCCCGCCAGGCACTGATGAAGGCCGAGCTGGAGCGCATCCTGGCGTCTGGCGGGTTGTCGGCCGATGTGTTTGAAGTGGTGAGCAAGAGCCTGGCTTGACCAGGCTTCGCGCTGCCTTTTGTGGCGAGGGAGCTTGCTCCCGCTGGCCTGCAAAGCAGGCCTGCCCTTGATTCGTTTCGCCACTGAAGGCGCGTGAACCAGGAAAAGGGAGTCCGCCGGCCTCCAGCGGGAGCAAGCTCCCTCGCCACAGTCATCATTCTCACGAATATCTTCTGATTCACCCCTTCCCGTTATCCCCATGGTTAACAAAAGATAACGTGGCGTCGATTGTCAGACCTTTCGAAAGCCCGATAGGATAGGTTCCGCTTGCGAGTGGCTCTAGATTGCAGGTTTCAGGGCTATGCTCCAAGCCTGGCAACGTACCAAGCCATAACAATAATAATGGGGGAAAGGTCTATGAATGAGCCTGTCATGGCTGTGGGCCGCTGCCGGCCGCCGATGCTGCGCCGTGTGGCGTTGCTGGCCTCGGCGCTCTCACTGCTGGGCTCCGCCGTCTTGTCGGCACCCGTGCTGGCGGTGGCCGCATCGACATCCGATGTCATCTATTCCGTCGAGTCGGCCAAGGCCAGCAAGACCCTGATGCTTGATGTGGTCCAGGCCGGCCAGCGACTGGTGGCGGTCGGTGACCGTGGCCACATCGTCTATTCCGATGACCAGGGTAAATCCTGGACCCAGGCCAAGGTTCCGACCCGCCAGCTGCTCACTGCGGTGTTCTTCGTGGATGACAAGCATGGCTGGGCCGTAGGACACGACGCGCAGATCCTCGCCAGCGTCGACGGCGGCACCACCTGGACCAAGCAATTCGAAGACCTGCCTCGCGAGGCGCCCTTGCTGGACGTCTGGTTCCAGGACCCCAGCCATGGGTTCGCCGTGGGTGCCTACGGTGCGCTGTACGAGACCAACGATGGCGGCAAGCACTGGGAAGACGCCAGCGACCGCCTCGACAATGAAGATCAATACCACCTCAATGCTGTTACCGCCGTGAAAGATACAGGGCTGTTCATCGTCGGCGAGGCCGGCAGCATGTTCCGTTCCTCCGATTGGGGGCAGACCTGGGAAAAAATCCAAGGCCCTTATGAAGGCTCGCTGTTTGGCGTCGTTGGCACAGCCCAGCCTTCGACCCTGTTGGCCTACGGCCTTCGCGGCAATCTTTATCGTTCCACCGATTTTGGCACGACCTGGGAGCAGGTCGAGCTCAAGGCCGCCCGTGGCGCGCTGGAGTTCGGCTTGTCGGGCGCAACGCTGTTGCCGGACGGCTCGATCGTCATCGTCGGCAACGGTGGCAGCGTGATCCGCAGCACCGACGATGGCGTGACGTTCAGCGTGTTCAACCGTCCGGATCGAATTTCCGTGGCGGCCGTCACGTCGGCGGGCAACGGTAACCTGATCCTGGCGGGACAGGGCGGTGTTCGGGCCACCACGTCCACTGGCGCCGAATTGAGCAAATGAGCCGGACCTGTCAGACGGGCACAATAACAACAAGGCGGACCCCATGAGCAGTCATCACCAAGACAAGGCGACGTTTCTCGAACGCCTGATTTTCAACAACCGCCCGGCAGTGATCGTCATTTGCCTGCTGGTCAGCATCTTCCTTTTCTGGCAAGCGACGCTGATCCGGCCCTCCACCAGTTTCGAAAAAATGATCCCCCTCGAGCATCCTTTCATCGAAAAGATGCTCGAACACCGCAACGATCTGGCGAACCTCGGCAACACGGTGCGGATCTCCGTTGAAGCCACTGACGGCGACATTTTCTCCAAGGAATACATGGAGACCCTGCGCCAGATCCACGATGAAGTGTTCTATATCTCCGGCGTTGACCGCTCCGGGCTCAAGTCGCTGTGGAGCCCGAGCGTGCGCTGGACCGAGGTGACGGAGGAGGGCTTCGCCGGCGGTGAGGTGATTCCCCAGAGCTACGATGGCTCGGCGGACAGCCTCGACTTGTTGCGCAACAACGTGCTCAAGTCCGGCCAGGTCGGGCGCCTGGTGGCGAACGACTTCAAATCGAGCATCATCGATATCCCGCTGCTGGAGTCCTACCCGGACCCGCAAGACCAAGGCAAGTTGCTCGCCCTGGATTACCGCAAGTTTTCCCATGAGCTTGAAGACAAGATCCGCAACAAGTTCGAAGCCCAGAACCCCAATGTGCAGATCCATATCGTCGGTTTCGCCAAGAAGGTCGGCGACCTGATCGACGGCCTGGTCATGGTGGTGATGTTCTTTGGCGTGGCCTTCGTGATTACGTTGATCCTCCTGTACTGGTTCACGAACTGCATGCGCAGCACCGTGGCGGTGTTGAGCACCACATTGGTGGCGGTGGTCTGGCAGTTGGGGCTGATGCACGCGGCGGGCTTTGGCCTTGACCCCTATTCGATGCTGGTGCCGTTCCTGATCTTTGCCATCGGCATTTCCCATGGCGTACAGAAAATCAACGGCATCGCCTTGCAGTCCAGCGAAGCGGACAACGCGCTGACGGCTGCCCGGCGTACCTTCCGCCAGTTGTTCCTGCCGGGGATGATCGCGATCCTGGCCGATGCCGTCGGCTTCATTACCTTGTTGATCATCGACATCGGCGTGATTCGCGAACTGGCCATCGGCGCCTCCATCGGTGTGGCGGTGATCGTGTTCACCAACCTGATCCTGTTACCGGTGGCGATTTCCTATGTAGGCATCAGCAAGCGGGCCGTCGAGCGCAGCAAGAAAGACGCGACCCGCGAGCATCCGTTCTGGCGCCTGCTGTCGAAGTTCGCCAGTGCCAAGGTCGCGCCGGTGTCGATTGCCTTGGCGGTACTCGCTTTCGGCGGCGGCCTCTGGTACAGCCAGAACCTGAAGATCGGCGATCTGGACCAGGGCGCACCCGAGCTGCGACCGGATTCGCGCTACAACCAAGACAACAATTTCATCATCAGTAACTATTCCACCAGTTCCGATGTGCTGGTGGTGATGGTCAAGACCAAGGCCGAAGGCTGCTCGCGCTATGAAGCCATGGCGCCGATCGACGAGCTGATGTGGAAGATGCAGAACACCGAGGGCGTGCAATCGGCAATTTCCCTGGTGACCGTGTCCAAGCAAATGATCAAGGGCATGAACGAGGGCAACCTGAAATGGGAAACCCTGTCCCGTAACCCCGATGTGCTCAACAGCTCCATTGCCCGGGCCGATGGCCTGTACAACAACAGCTGTTCCCTGGCGCCGGTGCTGGTGTTCCTCAACGACCACAAGGCCGAGACCCTGGACCGCGCGGTGAAGGCGGTGCAGGACTTCGCCAAGGAGAACAACCGCGATGGCCTGGAATTCATCCTGGCCGCCGGTAACGCCGGCATCGAGGCCGCCACCAACGAAGTGATCAAGGAATCGGAACTGATCATCCTCATCCTGGTTTATATCTGCGTCGCGACGATGTGCATGATCACCTTCCGCTCCTGGGCGGCGACGCTGTGCATCGTCCTGCCGCTGGTGCTGACGTCGGTGTTGGGCAACGCGTTGATGGCCTTCATGGGGATTGGCGTGAAGGTCGCGACCCTGCCGGTGGTGGCCTTGGGTGTAGGGATCGGCGTGGACTACGGCATTTACATCTACAGTCGCCTGGAGAGTTTCCTGCGGGCCGGCCTGCCGTTGCAGGAAGCGTATTACCAGACGCTGAAGTCCACCGGCAAAGCGGTGCTGTTCACCGGGCTGTGCCTGGCGATCGGGGTGTGCACGTGGATCTTCTCGGCCATCAAGTTCCAGGCTGACATGGGCTTGATGCTCACGTTCATGCTGCTGTGGAACATGTTCGGCGCGTTGTGGCTGCTGCCGGCCTTGGCGCGCTTTCTGATCAAGCCGGAAAAACTGGCGGGGCAGAAGGGCAATTCGCTGTTTGCCCATTGACCGATGGCAGTACCTTCAGCACAGCCCAGGTGGCGAACTGATATAGGAGCGAGCTTGCAAGCGATAGCGGTGTGACAGTCAATGAAGGTGTTGAATGTCCATCCGCCAGCGCGAGCAAGCCCGCTCCCAGGCTTTCATGTACCTCGATCACGGCGCCAACGGTAGAAACCTGCTTTGCGCCAGTGACCGGCCTATCTGGCCACGATGCACGTTTACAACCGCATATGGGCTGTCGGCCTTGGCAAGCAGCGAATGATAGTGTTCGTGGCGTTGTTCCTTGGTCTTGAGGTGGGCGACGGTGTAGTCAGCTTTCGGCGAATCCACCGTTTCATAGTGAAAATGCCCATACCAGAGCGGGAAACCCTTGCGGTCGTTGACCGCGTATTCCTGGAGGAAGTCCTTGCGGGTGCCCTTCAAGGGCTGGCGCTTGCCGAGCAGCGCGACTTGAATCAGGTTTTTATCGAACAAGTAGCGAAGGTTGCCGTCGGTGGGCGGCAGGTGCAGGCTCAGTTCGGTGCGCAAGGCACTGCCTTTGCTGCCCAGGCTTGAAATCGCATCCGACAATTGCTTGCCCAGCGCCTGGTCCGCCGCTGTGCGAGGTGTTTTCGAGGCTGTGAAGGCGCGGTCCAGTTCATCGGCGAGCACACGGAAGCGACTGGCTTCGTTGCTCATGATTTCTTCGATCTCCTGGGGATGTCGGCAGCGCTTTTTGTAGTCATCGGCGCGGCGCAGGCGTTCCGCCAACTGTCCCAGCAGGGCCTGTGCATCGGCCTTGATTGCTTTGATGGAGCGCGTTCGGGGGGCGGGCCGTGGTCGACGCACTTCGACGACATCCCAAACATCGTCGTGTTGCGAATACATGGAAAGCACCTCGTCATTGGCTTGCGAGCGCAGCTCCACGACTTCGATCGGCAAGGTGGTACCCGCAGGCTTCAGGTCGCCAATCAGCACGCCGTTCTTTCGCGTCTTGATCACCTTCTTCTGAGGACGGCCGGAGGGCGACTTAGGCCGTTTGGACGGGCGCTTGCGAGGTGTTGGCTCGGGTTTGACTTCGGCGGCGAGCTTGCTGGAGGCGTCTTGGTACAGGCTGTCGACCAGTGAGATCAGCTTGTCGAAGGACGCTTCGTTGATGTCGTCGATATAGAGCGTCTTCATGCCGAGCAAGGCATCCAGCGTCTTGGCGTATCGCTCGGTCAGGCTTTCCAACACTTCCAGATGCTCAAGCTCAGGCAGGTCGTACATGCCCAGTTCCGAGTGCGAGCGCACCTGTTCTCCCAAAGGCTGGAGGATACGAAACAAGCTGTCGGGCAGGTCGCTCTCCGGGTGCTTGATCGACAGCAACGGCAATGTCGCCAGTTGCAGGGCCTTGGAGCCCAAGGCATTTCGCTCGTCCAATGGACGGTCTTTGACCAGACGCTCGTAGACCTGGGCGCCTGCGCTGTCCAGGTTCAACAGTCTGTCCAGGTACTCATCCTTGAGTTCCAGCCAGTAGATGGCCCGCTCATTGATCTCGACGGTCTGATCGAGGAATTTCAGATAGTCCCTCATGTTGGAAGTGACGGCCGTAAACACCAATTCTTCCCCATAGTTCGGGTTGGCTGCATTGAGGGCGCGTTGCTCCATATCAGTGACCAATACCGCCCTGCGGGCATTGATGACCACATTTTCCATCAGCGCACGGATTTCCTTGGCGGGAATATCGATACCCAACCTGGCATGTTCCGGCGCCCTGTCGAGCATCGTCAGGTAAATGTCGACCTGTTCTTTGTTCAGGTCATAGAACACTTTGCGCCTGGGGCCCCGCTGGTTTTCGGTTTTGGTGCTGTCATTTTCTACTCTGTTGAGTATCTGTTGAGCGACGTCCAGCTCCGTTTGCAACTTATCAATGCGCTTCATCATCGCATTTGTCTCTTCGATCAAGGTGATGGTTCTTTTAACGTTCAGTTGCCGTTGCTCGGCAATGCGTTTAGGCGGCATGCCCCCCCTGAGGCGCAGGCCCAGGTCAATGGACCAGTTGCCTTGGTCAACCGTTTGCAGCGCCGGGCCCATTCTGAGCCGGTCGAGCGGGTCGACGATCCTGGTGCTGCCGTCCGCTTCCGGGCTGATTCGATACAAGTTTTCGTTCACCAACGCGTGCCATTTGTTACCGATCACATAGAGACCTTTGAAGGGACCGTAGTGGATCGGTTCGGGGAGAGACTCGGGGCGGGGTACTTGCATGCGTGCCAGTTGGGTGCGTTGCTGCGACGTCAGGCGATGACGGGCGCCGGTGAAACTGAAATCGAGAATGCGGTCGAGGGCGCCGGAATGCGCGTCGGGCAGGGAAACGGATCCTTCCAGGATGGCCGGCACCGGCGGCGCCGGCCATTGTTCGGCCATGGCACGTGGAGCAGGGGGCTGCATGGCCTGTTCCTTGACCGTTTCGGCGATGGGCACGCGTGGTGGCACCGGGCTGGCGTGCAACTGGCTGGTCAGCATGGCGAGGTTGACCAGAAAATCGACGGCAGCCAGCTCCCGTGTCACAGGGTCTTCGCTGATCAGGGCGGGTATGTCGCGACTGGCGCTGGCCATCAAGCTCCATAACCAGACCGCGGACATGGCCGGGCCGCGCAACAACGGGAACAGCAACGTGTTGAACAACAGGCTGCCGCCTTCCAGCAATGCCGCCCAGCGGCTTTCGCTGTTCGAGACGGAGTTTCGGTCGGCCTGTGTGATCAAAGCCTGTGCGTTGCAGCCATACAGGTACTGGAGCAGTTCGCCTCGGTGCAGGTACTGCAGCAACTCGTCATTAATGCCATCGGTGGCAAGCGTGGCCGGGACGGGTTTTTCGGGGGCGCTGAATTCGTCGCCCTGGAAAAAACGCACGATGTGCGGCTCCGTAAAGCCACCGTTGGCATACACCGAGCGCGCCGCGTCGGACATCCAGGTCAGGACGCTGGTTTGCAGGTCGCCCGTAGTGGCGATGGCCTGTTGCAGCGCCAGGCGGGTGGGAAACTCCATCAGCGAGGGCACGTACAGCGGACGGTACAACAGATGCGGGCCGGTGCTGGCGTCCTGTGCTTCGACGATAAACATGTTGCTCGCGATGTCGGGCTGGGCCTGGGGTTTGCGCAGAAAGGCCAGGTGACGCATGACAACGGGCTGCCCGTCGACTTGTCGACCCTCGGTGTCGGGTTGGAAAACCGCTTCGATGAGGCGCAGCCCGTGGCGGGTCATGCCGTTTTTTTCGGTGAGCACCTGCCGCAGCGCTTCGAGCGGTAACTGCGCCGGGACCTGTTCGGCAAATATCTTTTGCAGCTCACGGGCTTGGGACGAGTCGCCCAACAGCTCTTGTTGCAGGTAGCGAGGATAGGTCGTGCCGATGTCGACTTGCTCGATCAGCCCGTTCTTGCGGGTGAGGAAATCTGTTGTCAGCCAGGCCGGCAATGACAGGCCCTGCCGGTGGGCGAGTTGCAAATGGCCGCTGGGACGGGCGACAAGATTGTCGATGGCCAGGCGGGTAAGGCTCATCGTCCTGCGTTCGCTGATACCGGCGGTTCCGGGATATCCCGCGGACACTGTGAAGATCAGCTCGATGTCATCGGGTTGGTACTGGCTGGGGTCGGCCTTGTCCGGGCTGATGTCGTTGGTTTTGTTCATTTGCGTGAGCAGCGCCTCGGCGGCAAAGGCCTTGATGTCGCTGGGGTGGCTTCGGCCTTGAATCCGACTCCTGATACTCGCCAGCGCCAGGCTGTACCGCTGGAATCGGCCGCAATCGGCCAGGGATGCATTTTTCAACCAATCGGGGAGTAGCGGCGCGAGTCGAGCCGATGTCTCAGGCGTCAGCCTTGGTGCATCGCGCAGGCATCGCGTCGGGTCGCTCAAGTCGCTGTACAGCGCACTGAGGTTCGCCAGGCCGATTTTTGACGGCAGTTGCACGGCCTTCAGCTCGGTGAGTTGTTGCTCCAGGATCAGCGCGGCCTGGGTGTCGAAAACGTCGCCGTCGAGCTCGTAGCGTTGGCAAGTGATCGTGTCGACCACATAGCGATTGGCGATCTGTTCGCGCCAATGGCGATTGAAGGCGTCTAGCGATTCGAAAGGTCGGATGGCGGCGCCCGGGCTGCATAGCAAGAGCGTAAGCCCGTACTCGGTGTAATGCATGAGCAGAAGATCGCTGCTCGGCAGCACCGAGGACACGGCGCCTTTGGTCAGCACGCTGTTCAGGCCATACACGTATACCGCGGAGGCATTGCGCTGGAAACGTTGCTCGCGGTCCGGCCACCGGACGATCTGGTCCAGCGCCTCGCAGGCGGGCACCGTCAGGCCCGGTTGCTGAAGCCTGCGGATATGCAACGAGATCCTCAGCGTATCGCCCAGCCAATGCCAGCGGCTGGTGCGGGCAGCCACCTGGGTATGGGAGATGGTTTCGGCATCGCCGTTCCAATAGCGGGTCAATGCTTCTTAGAGCCCGATCGGCACGGTCCAGGGCAGCTCATGCAGCAGTTTCTCGACAACCTTTATGTCGAGCCTGTCGTTGCCTGACCAGAGACGGCTGGGGACCGAGTCGGACAGATAACAGTCCAAATTACCCCGTGAACTGAAATCCACTGGCGTGCCGAGGGCCAGGTAATCGAGCACCAAGGGCATGAAGGGTTGGTAGTTCCAGCCTTGGGCGGCCTCGTCCGGTGTCGCCAGTCGGGTCTTGTCGAGGTCGATGGCCAGCGCGGGGTATTTTTCCCTGAGGGCTTGCCCGAGCACCTGCTGGACAACCTGCTTGAAGGTCGGGCGGGCGGACATCGGGTTGACGGTGTGCGCGGCGGCCGGCGGGCTGCCGGCCGAGGAGAGCGTGTTCATGAGAATTCCTTTTCTGGACGCATGGCCGTCGGGATGACGGCGAGAGTCAAGTGTCGGGATTCTCTTTCCCTGCGTGCGGTATATAGGTACCACCCGCTGGGGATGGCTTGTGTCAGGCCGGGGCGGGATCGCTGCCCAACACCACGTTCAAGGCGCTGCGGGCATCATCCAATTGCACCAGGGTGGCGTGGCGTGCGCCGAGGGCGTCGCGGTTCTCGATGGCGGTGAGGATCGCCTTGTGTCGCGGCATCGCCAGTTCATGCAGGTTGGGCCGCTGGTTGGAGTGCTTGAGCGCTTCGGCAATGGCCACGGACAACATGTTGCAGAGGTTGGCGAGCAGGTCGTTGTGGGTGGCGTCGGCGATGCGGCTGTGGAAATCCAGGTCCGGTTGCAGCAGCGCTTCGGGAGTCGGTGCCGCTTCCATGCGTTGGTAGGCTTCGCTGATGGCGGCAATGTCTTCGTCGGTGGCGAACTGCGCGGCGAGCGCGGCGGCGGCCGGTTCGATGATGCTGCGCACGCTGGTAAGCAGGCCGAAGAATTCATTCTGCGGGCTGCTTTGCATCAGCCAGTGCAGTACGTCCGGGTCGAGCATGTGCCATTCCCGACGGGCCTTGACCACCGTGCCCACTCGCGGCCGTGAATACACCAACCCCTTGGCGACCAACACCCGCGTGGCTTCGCGCAGCACGGGGCGGCTGACGGCGTACTCTTCGCACAGCAACGCTTCGGCGGGCAGTTTGTCGTCGGGCTTGAAGCGGCCGGAAACGATCTGTCTGCCCAGTTCCTGGACGATGCGCGCATGCATGCTTTTGCGGTCGGAGGGTTTACGGTAATCCATGGGACGCGGCGCGATCCTGTGTGCGTGGGGTGCTGCGCATGATAGCAGGCGCGGCGATGACGGGTCGCTAGTGCGATTTCGTTGGGGCAGATACAGGCCCCTTGTGGGAGCGAGCTTGCTCGCGATGGCGTCGGATCAGCCGGATCATTGCTGACTGGCCCACCGTTATCGCGAGCAGGCTTGCTTCCACAGGGAGGGGCGGGGTCAGTGGGAGTGACGCGGCACCTCGGCGCCGCGGCAGCCCACCAGGAAGTCGAAGTCGCAGCCCTGGTCCGCTTGCAGCACATGGTCGATGTACAACTGGCGATAGCCGCCCACCAGCAATTGTTGCGGTGGTGCGAGGTCGGCCAGGCGCGCGGCGAGTTCGGCGTCCGGGATGTCCAGGTGCAAGCGGCCACTGGCGCAATCGAGTTCGATCCAGTCGCCTTCTTTCACGGCGGCCAAAGGTCCGCCAGCCGCGGCCTCCGGCGCCACGTGCAACACCACGGTGCCGTAGGCGGTGCCGCTCATGCGCGCATCGGAAATGCGCACCATGTCTGTCACGCCCTGGGCCAGCAGCTTGGCCGGCAAGCCCATGTTGCCCACTTCAGCCATGCCCGGATAACCCTTCGGCCCGCAGTTTTTCATGACCAGGATCGAGTCGGCATCGACGTCCAGTTCCGGGTCGTTGATCCTGGCCTTGTACTCGTCGAAGTTCTCGAACACCACCGCGCGACCACGATGTTGCATCAGTTGCGCCGTGGCGGCGGATGGCTTGAGCACTGCGCCCAATGGCGCCAGGTTGCCGCGCAGCACGCAGATACCGCCGTCGGCGCGGATCGGGTTGTCGAGGGTGCGGATGACTTCGTCCTGGCCGTAGATCGGCGCGTCCTTGGTGTTTTCACCGAGGCTCTTGCCGTTGACTGTCAGCGCGTTCGGGTGAGGGATCAGGTTGGCTTCACCCAGGCGACGCAGCACGGCGGGCAGGCCGCCGGCATAGTAGAACTCTTCCATCAGGAAGCGCCCGGATGGCTGCAGGTCGACGATCGTCGGCATGCCACGACCGATGCGGGTCCAGTCGTCCAGGTCCAGTTGCACGCCGATGCGTCCGGCGATGGCCTTGAGGTGAATCACCGCGTTGGTCGACCCGCCGATGGCGGCGTTGACGCGGATGGCGTTTTCGAAGGCTTCCTTGGTCAGGATCTTCGACAATCTCAGGTCTTCACGGACCATTTCCACCGCGCGCATGCCGGACATGTGGGCCAGCACATAACGACGGGCGTCCACGGCCGGAATCGCCGCGTTGTGGGGCAGGGAAGTGCCGAGGGCTTCAGCCATGCACGCCATGGTCGAGGCCGTGCCCATGGTGTTGCAGGTGCCGGCCGAGCGGGACATGCCGCCCTCGGCGGCGAGGAAGTCGTCAATGGTGATGGTGCCGGCCTTGACCTGCTCGCTCAACTGCCAAACCACCGTGCCTGATCCGATGTCCTGGCCCTTGTGCTTGCCGTTGAGCATTGGGCCACCGGTGACGACGATGGCCGGCACGTCGCAACTGGCGGCGCCCATCAGCAAGGCCGGGGTGGTCTTGTCGCAACCGGTGAGCAGCACCACGCCATCGATCGGGTTGCCGCGAATCGCCTCTTCCACGTCCATGCTCGCCAGGTTGCGGGTCAGCATGGCGGTCGGGCGCAGGTTCGATTCGCCGTTGGAGAACACCGGGAATTCCACCGGGAAACCCCCAGCCTCGATCACGCCGCGTTTGACGTGCTCGGCGATCTGGCGGAAGTGCGCATTGCACGGCGTCAGCTCCGACCAGGTGTTGCAGATGCCGATGATCGGCTTGCCGTGGAACTGATGGTCGGCGATGCCCTGATTTTTCATCCAGCTGCGGTACATGAAGCCGTTCTTGTCGGCAGTGCCAAACCATTGGGCCGAGCGCAGGGAGGGTTTCTTATCAGACATGATCGATTCTCTTATTGTATGACTATATTGTTCGAGCTGAAGCGTAACATAAGCGCAATTTGCGCGGTTTGGAAGTGTTGTTGAGTAAATAGTATTACTATATAGTTCGATTCAACGGAGGGGTTGTCCTGGCGTTCGTTCGCGAGAGAAATCCCCCAAGGTTCTATAACAACAACAATCGGAGACCGGCCCCATGAGCCAGGAATTGCGGCTTATTCGTCGCATCACTCTCAAACTGATTCCCTTCCTGATCCTGCTGTACTTGATCGCCTACGTGGACCGCTCTGCGGTGGGCTTCGCCAAGTTGCACATGGGTGCCGACATCGGCATCGGCGACGCCGCCTATGGCCTGGGCGCAGGACTTTTCTTCATCGGTTATTTCCTGCTGGAAATCCCCAGCAACCTGATGCTCGAACGCTTCGGTGCTCGGCGCTGGTTCGCCCGGATCATGATCACCTGGGGCGCCATCACCATTGGCATGGCGTTTGTACAAGGGCCTCACAGTTTCTACGTGATGCGCTTTTTACTGGGTGCGGCCGAAGCCGGGTTCTTCCCGGGCGTGCTGTACTACATCACCCAATGGTTCCCGGTGCGCCATCGTGGCAAGATCCTCGGGCTGTTCATTCTTTCCCAACCCATCGCGATGATGATCACCGGCCCTGTGTCCGGTGGCTTGCTGGGCATGGATGGCATCCTTGGCCTGCATGGCTGGCAGTGGCTGTTCATCGTCATCGGCCTGCCGGCGGTGCTGTTGACCTGGCCCGTGCTGCGCTATCTGCCAGATGGCCCGCAACAAGTGAAGTGGATGGACCAGGCTGAGAAGGACTGGCTGACCGGCGAGCTGCAAAAAGACCTCGAGCAATACGGCCAGACGCGCCACGGCAATCCACTGCATGCGCTGAAAGACAAGCGAGTCTTGCTGCTGGCGCTGTTCTACCTGCCAGTGACCTTGAGCATCTACGGCCTGGGCTTGTGGTTGCCGACACTGATCAAGCAGTTCGGCGGCAGTGACCTGGTGACCGGTTTTGTGTCCTCCGTACCGTATATCTTCGGCATCATCGGCCTGTTGATCATTCCCCGCAGTTCCGATCGCTTGAATGATCGCTACGGTCACCTGGCCGTGCTGTATGTACTGGGCGCCATCGGCCTGTTCCTCAGTGCCTGGCTGTCGGTACCGGTGTTGCAACTGGCCGCGCTGTGCCTGGTGGCATTCGCGCTGTTCTCTTGCACAGCGGTGTTCTGGACCTTGCCAGGACGTTTCTTCGCTGGCGCCAGCGCGGCGGCGGGCATTGCGTTGATCAACTCGGTGGGCAACCTGGGTGGCTACATCGGGCCGTTCGTGATCGGTGCGCTGAAGGAGTACACCGGCAACCTGGCTTCGGGGCTTTATTTCCTGTCGTGCGTGATGGTGTTCGGCCTGGTGCTGACCGGCGTGGTCTATCGCCTGCTGGAGCGCAAGCATGTGCTGCCGGCGGATCAGTTCGCGGCGAGCGCCCGGGGGGCGACGCGTAGCTGAACTTATTGCAATTGTGAACGAGAGCTTTTGTGGCGAGGGAGCTTGCTCCCGCTCGACTGCGCAGCAGTCGCAAAAACATACGCTGTGTTTGCCTAAATGAACTCGGCGCCAGAAGTTGGGGGTGCTTTGCCCCCCAGCGGGAGCAAGCTCCCTCGCCACAAAGCCTGCTTCGCCTATTCATGTTTTGTTTACAGGGAGAAAACCCATGCGTTTAGTTCAGTTCGAATTGAGTAACGGCGAGCGCCGCGTCGGTGTGGTCGAGGGCGATCAGGTACGTGAAGTGCAGGGCGCCGCCACTGTGCGGGAGCTGGCGCTGGCCGCGATCGAGGCGGGCGTGAAGCTTGAGCAGCAGGTCAACGGCTTGGGCCTGGGGGCGAGCCATGACTACGCGCAACTGCTGGGCGAACTGCGTATTCTGCCGCCGCTGGACCACCCGGACCCGGCGCACTTGCTGGTCAGCGGTACCGGTCTGACCCACCTGGGCAGCGCTTCGGTCCGGGACAAGATGCACCAACAGGCCGGCGACGAAGCCGCGATGACCGACACCATGCGCATCTTCAAATGGGGCGTCGAGGGCGGCAAACCACAGGCCGGGCAGGCCGGCGTGCAGCCGGAATGGTTCTACAAGGGCGACGGCAGCATCGTGGTCCGCCCGGGCCATCCGTTCCCGTTGCCACCGTTTGCCGAAGACGCCGGCGAAGAGCCGGAGATCAGCGGCCTGTACGTCATTGGACACGATGGCAAGCCGTATCGACTGGGCTTCGCGGTGGGCAACGAATTTTCCGATCACGTCATGGAGCGCAAGAATTATCTCTACCTGGCCCATTCGAAACTGCGCAGTTGCAGCTTTGGCCCGGAACTTCGCGTGGGCGAATTGCCTCAACATCTGTCCGGGACCAGTCGTATCCTGCGCAACGGCGAAGTGTTGTGGCAGAACGAATTCCTCAGCGGCGAGGCGAACATGTGCCATAGCCTCGAAAACCTGGAATTCCACCACTTCAAGTACAGTCAGTTCCTGCGCCCGGGGGACGTTCACGTTCACTTCTTCGGCACCGCGACGCTGTCGTTCGCCGACGGCATCCGCACCCAGCCGGGGGACGTGTTCGAAATCAGCCAGGCCGAGTTCGGCGCGCCGCTGGTCAACGGCATTGCCCCGGTAGACGCGGTATTCAATCCGGGTACTATCGGCACACTTTAAGAGGAGACTTGCGATGAACCAGATCCTTGGTCACAACTACATCGGCGGTGCGCGCAGCGCGGCCGGCCAGACTCGCCTGCAGAGCGTCGACGCCAGCACCGGCGAGGCCTTGCCCCATGAATTCGTCCAGGCCACGGAGCAAGAAGTCGACGCGGCCGCCAAGGCCGCTGCGGCGGCGCATCCGATCTACCGCAGCTTGAGCGCGGCGCGCCGGGCCGAGTTCCTCGACGCCATCGCCGATGAGCTGGACGCCCTGGGCGATGATTTCGTCGCCGTGGTCTGCCGCGAAACCGCCTTGCCAGCGGCCCGCATCCAGGGCGAGCGCGGTCGCACCAGCGGCCAGATGCGCCTGTTCGCCAAGGTCCTGCGCCGTGGCGATTTCTACGGTGCGCGTATCGATCGCGCCTTGCCGGAGCGCACGCCGCTGCCGCGTCCGGACCTGCGTCAGTACCGCATCGGCCTGGGTCCGGTGGCCGTGTTCGGCGCCAGCAACTTCCCGTTGGCATTTTCCACCGCCGGTGGTGATACCGCCGCCGCCCTGGCCGCCGGTTGCCCTGTCGTGTTCAAGGCCCACAGCGGCCACATGGCGACCGCCGAGCACGTGGCCGATGCGATCATTCGCGCAGCGGAAAAAACCGCGATCCCGGCCGGGGTGTTCAACATGATCTACGGCGGTGGTGTTGGCGAATGGCTGGTCAAGCATCCGGCGATCCAGGCCGTCGGTTTCACCGGCTCCCTCAAGGGCGGGCGCGCCCTGTGCGACATGGCGGCCGCTCGGCCCCAGCCGATTCCGGTGTTTGCCGAGATGTCGAGCATCAACCCGGTAATCGTATTGCCGCAGGCCTTGAAAAACCGCGCCGACAGCGTTGCCCGCGACTTGACCGCCTCGGTGGTGCAGGGCTGTGGTCAGTTCTGCACCAACCCTGGCCTGGTGATCGGCATCCGCTCGCCGGAATTCACCGCGTTCACCCAGCAGGTAGCTTCGCTGATCGGCGACCAGGCGCCGCAGACCATGCTCAACGCCGGCACGCTGCAAAGCTACGGCAAGGGCTTGCAGAAGCTCCTGTCTCACCCGGGCATCGAACACCTGGCCGGTCGCGATCAGCAGGGCAACCAGGCCCAGCCGCAATTGTTCAAGGCCGATGCCAGCCTGCTGATCAACAGCGACGAAGCGTTGCAGGAAGAAGTCTTCGGCCCGACCACGGTGTTCGTCGAAGTCGCGGACCAGGCGCAACTGACCGCAGCCCTGAACGGCCTTCATGGCCAGCTCACCGCCACGATGATTGGCGAGCCGGAGGACTTCGAACAGTTTGGCGAACTGACGCCGTTGCTGGAGCAGAAAGTCGGGCGCATCTTGCTCAATGGCTATCCAACCGGCGTGGAGGTGTGTGATTCGATGGTCCATGGCGGGCCTTATCCGGCGACATCCGATGCCCGTGGCACGTCGGTGGGTACGCTGGCGATCGACCGGTTCCTGCGTCCGGTATGCTTCCAGAACTACCCGGACAGCCTGCTGCCGGAACCGCTGAAAAACGCCAATCCGCTGGGCATCCTGCGGTTGGTGGATGGGGTGCCGGGGCGCGAGGCGCTCTGAGGGTTGCGGTGAGGTCGTTACATTCGAGTTGAATGTGCCGGCCTCTTCGCGAGCAGGCTCGCTCCCACAGTTGGTTTTTCAGCAAACACAAATTTTGCATTCACTGGAGATCCCCTGTGGGAGCGAGCCTGCTCGCGAAAGCGATATGTCAGGCAACACTGCTTTCGAACCTTATGGCCCAAGGCTCACTCCTACATTGGGTTATCATGCCGCCTTTCCCAATGAACGTTGACCGCCATGATTGCCTTGACCGACACCCTGCTGCATGCCCTCGAACACTGCGACATGCTGATCATCGACGGGCTGCACGCGTTCGATTTCTCCCTCGACGAGCAAGACCAATTGCACGTCGAGTGCATGAACGGTCGCACCCGCGAGCATTGGCGTTTCACTGAGGCGCAGATGCAGGCCGCGACCTTCGACGAAGCCCTGAAGCATTGGATCATCACCAGCGATTCAGGCGATCACCACTTGGAATGCGTGGAAGCGACCAGCGGCCACGACGATGAGGACTCCGATCATGAAGATGCGTAGTTTCTGGCCCTTGTTGATGGCCGGCAGCGTCGGCGCCATGGGCGTCCAGGCGGACACTGGCGAGCGCCATCAGTTATTGGTGGGTTCCTACACGGCGGACCAGAGCCAGGGCATCTACCGGCTGCGATTCGACAGCCGCACCGGCCAGATCGATGCCAACCCATTGCAAGTGATCAAGACGCACAACCCTTCCTGGCTGACCCTTTCCAAGGACATGACCCGGTTGTTCGTGGTCAACGAAAACGGGCCGGGCCAGAAAGACCCGGTGGGCAAGGTCAGCAGCTACGCCATCGACCCGAAGACCTTTGAACTGAGCCTGATCAACCAGGTGCAATCTTTGGGCAACGAGCCGACCCACTCCAGCCTGAGCCATGATGGCCAGCATTTGCTGGTGAGTAATTATTCCGTCCTGGAAAACCCGGGCGGCACCTTGGTGGTGTTGCCGGTGGGCGCGGATGGCAGGTTGGCGCCGGTGGTGCAGATGGGCAGCCATCAGCCGAGTCGGGTCAATTCCGAGCGGCAGAAGTCGGGTCATGTGCATTCCTCGGTGTCGTCAGCCGATGGCAAATATGTGTTCGCCAACGACCTGGGGGCAGACAAGGTGTTTGTCTACCGTTACGACCCCAAGGCCAACCCCGAAATGCCGCTGACGCCTGCCGATCCGCCGTTCGTGCAGTTGCCACCGGGCAGCGGACCGCGCCATCTATTGTTCAGTGGGGATGGCAAGCACGCCTGGCTGACGATGGAAATGACGGCCCAGGTGGCCGTGTTCGATTACCAGGACGGTCGCCTGACCCAGCGCCAGCTTGTCGCGCTGGCCGATGGAAAGCCGCAGCCAGGTAAAGCCGCGGCAGCGCTCCATGCTTCCAAAGACGGCAAGTTCCTGTACGTCAGCAATCGTGGCACCACAAACGAGATGCTGGTGTTCGCCGTCGACCCGGCTTCCGGCACCTTGAAAGAGCTGCAGCGACGCTCCGTCGAGGGTGATCATCCTCGAGAGTTCAGCCTGGACCCGAGCGAAAAATTCGTTCTGGTCGCCAATCAGAAAAGCAATCAGATCGTGGTCATCGAGCGCGATCCGAAGACCGGCCTGCTGGGCAAGACCGTCCAGAAGCTGCCCATGGACGCACCAAGCGATGTGAAATTCCTCGTTCGTCAATAACCCGAGGCCCCGATTTTCGGGGCTTTCGGAGTTGTATCAACGAGACTGATAGTCGCTAGTATTACAAAGCATTTCAAGACGAGACGCCTCGGCGCGTAAGTTTGCTTCACGGCCCCACCGGGCAAGTCAGCCAACTGAATCCGAGGATTACCGCCATGAACATGAATCTTTTTTCCGTGATCGCCGCTTCCGCCATCTCCGCCACCGTGGCATTGCCCGCCAGTGCCAGCATCGAGATCAGCGACAAGAAAAACCGCACCCAGAGCTACACCGAAAAATACCTGCAACAGAGCGCCAACTTCTACGCGGCGCTGGATCACAAGACTCAACACTGAGCACGCTCACACTGAAGCCTGCGATCTTTTCGTTTCCTGCTGGATGCCCAGGGGAGAGAAAAGATCGCAGGCTTCGTGCGTTCAGGAGGAAAGTTTGTTGTGATGTCACATAGCCATGTGTTTAAATTTGACGCTAGTTAATTGACTCCTTGCTAATAAGGATCGACACCATGGCGATGCGTCTGGCAGTGATGTTGCTGTTCCTTTATTCCACCCCGATTGTTTCGGCGGCCCAGCCGATTCCCGGTGAATTGGAAGTGGCTCGCGAGCGATTGTTGAGCTTGTTGAGCGACTGAGCGGATAACTTTTATCGATCAATTAAACTGATGGTGACTATGCATATTAGTCGCTACTCATAACGGTTTATTTGATTGATTCTGTGGGCATTCAAACATGCCCACGGAGCCTCCCATGGCCAGTGCAATCCTCATCTGCGCCAAGCGCGGCGCCTACTTGGCCATCGGCCTCTACGTAACGCTGGTGCTGATAGTCAGTCTCGGCACCCAATACCAAAACGTTGCGGAACCCTCCCTCCAGGCTTCAGCCGTGAGCGTCACGCATGCCGTCGCGAAAGGAGCGGCCGGAGCATGAGCAGGTGCAAATTCTGGGTGATCGCCTTCCTGGCATTCATCACCAATGGCTTTTCATTGCTGGGATTGGGTCAGGCGTCGGCGGGGTCGTTGGCGCGGACCATCGAATGCAACCACAACATCGCCCACAACATCCTCACCGCCAGGGCGCTGGGTGTGTTGGTGGGGAACCCGCCGGTCAAGCCGAGGGCGGCGGTGTTCGGGCCGTTTCAAATTGATTGCGCCCAAGCGCGCATGTGCAGCGCTGGATAAATACCTATTTGGCCATGATCGTCACAAACAGCTCTGAATCCAGTAAACCCTGCAACCATTTCCGAAGCCGAGGGTAGGGCGACTGGGCAAACCACTCGCGATCTACATGGGCGAACTGGCGCACGAACGGCATCAGCGCCACGTCCGCCAGGCTCAGGTGATCCGCGGCCAGGAACTGGCGGTTTTCAAGCAATCCGTCCAGCTTGCGCAGGAACGCTTCACCCTCGCTCCGGTAATGCAGCGCCGAGTGGTCCGGATGGCGCTCCGGATATTTGTAACGGTTGAGGTGAAGCTTGAAAACCTGGTCGTTTTCTTCGATCAAGGTCGCCGTCAGGGCACGACCGTCGGGATCATTCAGCAATGTCCAATCCTGCGGATCATGCAGGCCCAAGGCCCAGTGCATGATGTCGAGGCTTTCATCGATGACCCGTCCATCGGCATGCAAGACCGGCACCGTGCCTTTGCTCGACAGCGCGAGCATTTCCGGTGGTTTGGCCTTGAGGCTCACTTCGACGATGTCCAGCGCGATACCGCTGTAGCGCAACGCCATGCGGGCGCGCATGGCGTAGGGGCAACGGCGGAACGAATACAGCGTGGCGCGGCTCATTTCACCTCCACCGTGCTCAATCCGTTGCCTTGGCGCCGGACCTGGATTTGCACCGGGATGCGCTCGTGCATTTCCTGCACGTGGGAAATGACCGCGACCTTGCGCCCCTGGGCCTGCAACCCATCCAAGGCGTCCATCGCCAGTTGCAGCGACTCGGGGTCGAGGCTGCCGAAGCCTTCGTCGATGAACAGCGACTCGATTCTCAGCGTGTTGGACGCCATCGAGGCCAGGCCCAGTGCCAGGGCGAGGGAAACAAGGAAGGTTTCGCCGCCGGACAACGAATGCACCGAGCGCAATTCATCGCCCATCTCGGTATCCATCACCAGCAGGCCGAGCATGCTGCCGCCGCGCTTGAGGCGGTAGCGGCGAACCAATTGTCGCAACTGGGCGTTGGCGTGGTGGACCAGCAAGTCGAGGTTGTACGCCTGGGCCAGTTTGCGGAAGCGATCGCCAGTGGCCGACCCGATCAATGCGTCCAGGCGTGCCCAGCGTTGGTACTCGGCGTAGGCTCGTTCGATTTGTTGGGCCAGGGCCTGGTTGGCAGTCTGCCTGCGCTGGTCCTCGGCCTGTTCGGCACGCAGCTCTGCGCAGCGTTGTTCGCTGGCCGCGAACTGCCCGTGAAGCGTGGCGAGGGCTTCGGCCAATTGTTCCGCCGGCAGGTTGCCGTTGTGTTGCGACTGGTGGTTTTGCAGCCGCTGCTCCCGTTCGGTGAGCAATACGCGGGCCTGCTCGATGGCTTTTTCGCTGTTGAGCAAGCGTTGCCGCAGGTGAGCGACCTGTTGGTCGTCGAGACCAAGCAACCCGCCCAGCGCGGCGTCGTCCAGTTCCGGATGAGCTGCGCGCCACTGGGCGATACCCGCGGCCAACGCCTGCTGTTCGGCCTCCAGGGATTGGGCCTGCTCATGGCGTGCCTGGAGTTCGGCAGCCAGTTGCACGAGGCTGTTGCGCAGATCCTGCAATTGTTGATTGGCCGTCGTCTCGGCATGGCGAGCCTGTTCCAGGGCCAGGTCGATTTGGTGCTGCCATTGTTCGGCGCTGGCGTGTACACCGAGCAGTTGGTGAAGCTTTTCCTCGCACGCCTGTCGTTGCGCGTTCAACGCGCTGAACTGGCGCTGCGCCGATTCCAGTTGCTGTGTGCGTATCTGCTGGCGATCCTGTTCTTTCTCCAGGGCTTGCTGGCGCTGGACTTGGTCGGCGAGCTCTTCGCGTTGCTGTTCCTGTTGCGCGAGGCGCTGGCTGATCCGCTGGTCGAGTTGCATGAACGTGGCGGCAGGTTCGCTGCGCAGGGCCTGCAACGTGTCGGCCGGCAACAGTGCGCTGAAGTGCTCAAGCTCCTCGTCCAGGCGCTGGCGATCCCGGGCCAGTGCCTGTAGCTGGTTGTTCAGGTGCTGCGAGGCTTGTTGGCTGGCTGTTTCTGCATCGCGCAGTTGCTGCGCCAGCTTGGCGGCGTCCTGTTGCAGCGTAAGCAGGGCGGCCTGGCGATGTTCGTCCTGGCTGATGAGTTGATTCAGCTGTGCGGTTTGCTGGGCCAGCCAGCTGTCGCGCTTGGATGAATCCTGGGCCAGCAGCTGCGCCGACAGCGGGTGAGCTTCAAGGCTTGGCGCCACGCTCCGGTGTTGGTCGGTGAGTTGTTCTTGCTGCTGCTTGAATTCCTTGAGCTGAGCAATGACCCCGCTGTACTGGGCCCGCAGTTCGATGACTTTTTCATTGAGCAGGTCGACGGCCTTGCGAGCGTTGGCCTGTTCGCTTTCATCGAAGCGCCCGAGGCTTTGCAGCAGCGCTTCGGGTTGGTGGTAGGGATGTTCGACACTGCCACACACCGGGCAGGGCTGGTTGTCCTGCAATTGTTCGCGCAGTTGCTCGACGCTTTCGCTACGGGCCAGGCGCTGGCGTTCCAGCAGCTCGCGGGTCACGGTCAGCGTCTGTTCGGCGACCGCCAGCTCGGCCTTGGCTTCGCTGCCTTCACGCACCAGTCGGTCGCGTTGCTGCAAGGCTTGCTGCTGGCGCTGTTCCAGTTCGGCGACACGCTTGTCCAAATCCTGCTGGCTGGCCCACAACCGAGCCAGGTCTTCGAATGCACGTAACTGCTTGCGGTTGTCTTGCAGCAGGTTGCCAAGCAGTTGGATCTGTTCGGCCACGGCTTGCGGTTCGGCACCGGCCTCCTTGTAGAGCACCTCAAGACTTTGTCGGCGGGTTGCGAGGTCTTCGGCGGCACGAGCGGCGGTTTGTTCCAGCAGCGCAAGTTCTTCCTGGCCCTGGTTCAGTCGATTGCCGATCAGCATCAGTTGCTGGAGGCGATCGCGGTAGGCGCCCCATGCATCACTCAGTGTTGCGAGGTCTGTGCTTTGTTCCAGTTCGCCGGCAATCCGTTCAAGCCGTTCGCCAACCTGCTGCTGTTGTTCCAGCAAGGTGTCGATCGTGCGCTGGCCGTCGGTGCTTGCCTGCTGGGCCTGCTGCAACTGTTCAGCGCCTTGCTCGGCCTCCCTGGCCAGGCGGGCAAGGCTGCTTTGTTCGTCGAAGGCCTGACGCAGCAGTGGCGTGCTGTCGGTGCTCTGCTGGCGGGCGGCGGCCACGGCCAGCTGCGCGATGCCGAGGCCTTTTTCCAGTTCGGCCTGCCGTTCATGCAACTCGACGTGTTGCTGCGTCAGCTGTTGGATCCTGGCCGCGAGCGGGTCCAGCTGCCGGGCCAGTTCCGCCTGACGGATGAACTGATGCCGCTGGGGTGCCAGCTGTTCCAGGCGCGTCAGTTTCAGGCGTTCGTCTGCCAGCGCCTCCCAATCGGCCTGGGCCCGTTGCAACTGCTCGGCGGCGCTGGCCTGTTCGTCCTGCAGATGGCGCAGGTCCTTGAGCCAGGCTTGTTGCTGCTCCAGTTGCTTGAGCTGCGCCTGTTGGGTTTTGAGTTGCTGCTGGGCTTCGTTGAAGTGCTGATCCAGCTCGGCGCGGGCTTCGGGCGATAGCGGTGTGACGCCCGTGGCCTGGTCCTGCAATTGCTTGTGGGTTTCCTTGGCCTGCTTGGCTTTGTCGAAGGCACGACGACCGAGGCGTGTATACAGCGCGGTGTCGGTAAGCTTTTCCAGCAATTCGCTGCGGTCGTTGTCGTCAGCCTTGAGGAAGGCGCTGAACTCGCTCTGGGCCAGTAGCACGGCACGGGTGAACTGCTCGAAATTCAAACCGAGGACGGCTTCCAGTTGCGCTTTGTATTCGCCTTTCTGGCTGGCCAGCAGTTGGTCATTGTCCAGGTCACGCAGGCTCTGGCGGCTGGCTTGCAGCTTGCCGGAGGCTTTTTCCCGGGCACGATTGGCCTCCCAGCGAGCCCGGTAGCGGCGACCATCGATGCCGCGAAAATCCACTTCGGCATAACCCTCGCCGGTCCCACGACGCAGCAGCGTGCGTGGATCGCCCGTGCCGATTTCGCCGTCGGCGTCGGGCACCTTGGCGTCACGACCGGTGTTGTTCAGCCGTGGCACCGCGCCGAACAGCGCCAGGCACAGGGCATCGAGCAAGGTGCTCTTGCCGGCGCCCGTGGGGCCGGTGATGGCGAACAGACCGGCGCTGGCCAAGGGTTCGGCGGTGAAATCGATTTCGAACGGCCCCGCCAGGGAGGCGAGGTTCTTGAGACGGATCGCGAGGATTTTCATGGCTGTTCGCTCTCCATCTGTACATCCTGCAACAGCACGGCAAAGTCCTTGAGGGTCTGGTCATCGACTGGGTTGCCGTAGGTGTCCTGCCAGGCGCGGCTGAACAGTTCCTGTGGGCTGAGCTGGTCGAGTTCAATCAGCGCCGCGCCTCCATCGGCATCGCCGGAGCCACCGCTGCCGGCATACTCGGCTGCGATCCGCACCAGTCGCACGGCTTTGCCTTGCAGGGCGGTTTCGACCTGATTGCGCAGGTCCGGCTGCGGTTCATCGAGGCGCACCCGGACTTCCAGCCAGGGCTGGCGATGGATGTCGGCCAGCAAGTCGATGTCCGGCAAGTCCTTAAGTTGCACCAGGATGTCGGCCAGGGGCGCCGGGCCCAGGCGTTGCAAGTTGACGGCGCGGGGAATCAGCCGTGGTTCGACGCTGACCAGGGTTTCGCCGTTTAGGGCGATGTCGAGAATCTGGTGCCGGTAGCCGATTTCGGAAAACGACAACGGAATCGGCGATCCGCTGTAGCGGATGCGTTCTTCACCGTTGACCTTTTGTGGCTTGTGCAAGTGGCCGAGGGCGACATAAGTGATGCTTGGGCCGAACAGGCTGGCTGGCAGGGCTTCGGCGTTGCCGATAATCAGGCTGCGCTCGGAATCCTCCGATACCGAGCCGCCGGCCATGTGTGCATGGCTGACGGCAATCAGCGCCTGGCCCTTCTTGCGCTTGGCGTTGGCGGCGGCAATCAGCCATTCGTGGACCTGGCCGATGCCGCGCAAATAATCATCCCCCAGTTGCGCGCCCGTGACCTCGGCCGGCCGCAGGAACGGCAGGGCCAGGCACCAGGCCCGGACCTTGCCCTTGGCGTCGGGCAGCGGCAGCAGCAGGCGCTCGACGTCCAGCTGCCCATCGTCCAGCCACAGGACGCGGCCCAGGGCATGGGTGCGCAGGCGGCGCATCAGCGGCGCCGGCAATTCAATGCGCGAACCGGAATCGTGGTTGCCCGCGATCATGACGATGGTCAGGTTGGCGTTTTGTTCATGAGCGCTGACGATGAAGTCGTACAGACGCTCCTGGGCTTTGACGGGCGGGTTGACCGTGTCGAAAATGTCGCCGGCGATCAATAGAACGTCGGGTTTTTCGCTGGCCAGCTGACGCAGCAGCCAATCAAGGAAACAGGCGTGTTCGAAGTCGCGATCCTGGCCGTGGAGGTTTTGCCCCAGATGCCAGTCGGAGGTGTGAAACAGACGCAAGGCAGACTCCAGAAAACAGACGATGGCCGCGGGAAGAGAGGCGGCGCAAAAATGCAGAGTTTACTGGGAAACGCGGGGGAGGGGGCGGCTCAACTTGGCGAGCACTACAGCTGAGCCAATTGTGGCGAGGGGATAAATCCCCTCGCCACAGAAAGCGGTGCTATCCCGGCTATTTGGGATAAAGCGGTGGCAAGCTGGAATCACCCGCCGCGTCCGGCGTTCCCTCGAGCGGCGGAATGGCGCGGATGGCGCGCCACAGGTCTTCGCCTTGCCAATATTGGCCGGTTTCGCTGTAGAGGGCGCCGTTCAAGCCGTCGAGGGCATCGGACAGCGGCACGAAGCGCGCCGCCATGTCGGCCAGGGTTTCCGGTTGCTGCCGAGCCCAGGCGTCCAATGCCTGGCGAGTAGCGTGGGAGTCGTTGGCCAGGCAGGCACGCTTGAGGTCATCGAGCAGGGTGCGCGGGCTTGGCCCGGCCTGGGTCGAGCGCAGGACGGCGGGTTGCCAGCGGGCGCGCCACCACAGGCCGAAACCGAGCAGCGTCGTACACGCCAGAATGAGCGTGCTCAACTGCCAATACCAAAGTGTCTCGCTGTCGACGGTCGTGACGATCTGCGCAGTGCCCGCCGGCGTGTCGACCATCAAGCTTGGATTATTCGCCACTTGCAGCGTGCGCGCGGGCAGGCTGGTGCGGTCCAGGTGATCTTCCAGCGTGTTCCACCAGACCACTTCAACCGGCGGCAGCTCGATAGTGCCGCTGCGGTTGGGCACCAGTGCCTCGCGGTCTTCGCGGCTGCCCACCAGGCCACGTTCGCTGCTGCGGCTGCTCAGCACCGGCTGGTCGGGGTAACGGCGCAGGCCGTTGATTTCGGTAGCAGGCAGTGGCGGCAATTGGGCGCTGGTCAGACCCTCCGCTTCCAGGGTCAAGCTGCGGGTCAATGAGTCGCCGACCTGGCTGTGGGTCGGTTCCGGGCTCCAGCTTTCGCTCAAGGACAAACTGCGGGCCGGCAGCCAGGGAAGGTCGGCCGGGTAGCTGGCGGGTTTTGGCTTGACGGTCAGCAGCAACTGCGTGGAGCTTACGCGCATCAGTTGGCCGGGCTTGGCGACGGGCGATGCGCCGCCCTGAGCGGTGGGTTCGACCAGCGTGGCGCTGAAGGTCTGGGCCGGGACCGCCAGCTCGCCGCTGCGCTGCGGATAAATGCCATAACGCAGTTCGATAACGCCGTGGCGCACGTCATTGATGACTTTCTCGTAGGTGCGCGATTCGCCCAGTTGCTCGGTGCGCGCATCGGTGATGTGCAAGGGTGTCAGGCTGCTGTCATCGTAGAGCGACACCGAATGGTAGATGCGCAAGGTCAGGATCGCCTGGGCCTGCACGTACACTTCGGCCTGGTCGAGGCTGGCTTCGATGAACACCGGTGCGAGGGTGCCGGAAGCGTTGCGGGTTTCGCTTTCGATCACCTGCAACGTGATCGGCTGGCTGGTCACTTCCCCCAATTTCAGGGCCGGGATCACCACGGTGCCGCTCTGGCGGGGAAGCAGTGTGACGATCCAACGGGTCGTGGCGCGATTCTCGCCGTCGAGGGTGGTCAGTTGGTTGACCTGGCGGGTGCCTCGTACGTCGAACAATTCCTGGAGCGGGCTCAGATCGGGTTTGCCGAACAGCGTGGCGTCGTTGGATTCCAGCGTCAGTTCCACGGTCTCCCCCGAATTCAGGCGGCTGCGATCCACGCTGGCAGTCAACTGCGCAGCCTGGATCCCGGCAGTCCAGAGCAGCAAGGCGAGGAGGTAGACGGTGAAGCGGGTCATTGATCTTTTTCCTGGGCCTGGTGGCTTTGCTGTTCATACCAGAATTTACGCCTGAGCAGCTCTCCCGGGTTGTCCGGGATCTGGCGCAGCCATTGTTCCAGCGCCTGGCGTTGTTCTTCTTCGTTGCGTTGACCCGCGGCCGGGCGAAGCGGCGGGGTGGTGGTCTGCTCGTCGGGCAACTCGCTGCCCGGCACATCCTGGGCGCCGGGCGGTGGGGCCTCGGACGCCTCGGAGTCGTCCGGCGTGGCTGTCGCTTCGGAGGAGGGGTGGCCCTGCTCGGACGACTGGCTCGGCCTGTCGGTCTCCTGCGGTTGCTCCGAGGGAGGCGGTTCCTGGTTTTCGGCAGATTCGGGCTCGTCCGGTGGCGCAGTCTGTTCTTTGAGCAGGCTTTCCACCAGGGCTTTGTTGGTCTGCGCCGGACGCAGGTCCGGTTGCAACTCCAAAGCCTGCTCATAGGCATCGATCGCCGCCTCCAGCTCACCGCTGCGGGCCAGTGCATTGCCGCGATTGTAGTGGGAGCGGGCGTCGTTGCCTTCGGCGAATCGCCGAGCCGCTTCGCTGTACTCGCCGGCTTCGTAGAGGGCGACGCCTTGCCATTGCCTGTCCTCGAAACGGGCGGCGGCCTCGGCCGGGCGTTTTTGCTTGAGCAGGTGCTGGCCTTGCTGGTCGGGACGCAACCACAAATCCTGGAATTCGAAGGCATGGCCCGTTTGCGGCAAGACGAACAGCAGCGGCAGGCAGAAAAGCCAGCCGCGCCGCCCAGCGCACGCCGCCAGTAGCAACAGCGGCAGAAGCAGCCAATAACCCTGGTCAGCCCAAGTGTCCAGGCGCAATGTCTGGCCATCGCTGCGCAGTTGGCGCGGTGCGTCCATCAGGCCCAGGCCGCGCAGGTCGCTGTCGTCCACATGCGTGGCGCGGTAACGGCCGTCCAGCTCATTGACGAAGGACTTGAGGCTCGGACTGTCCAGGCGCGGCACGAGGATAGCGCCCTGGGCGTCCTTGAGGTAACTGCCGTCGTCCTGGGCCACCGGCGCGCCTTCGCGGGTGCCAATGCCCAGCATCAGCAAGCGGGTGGCGGAACCGTCCAGGACCTGGCGAATGCCCATGCGTTCCTGCTCGCTCAGCGACGAAGCGATCAGCAGGATACGCCCGTGGCCGAGCCCGGCCTGGTCCAGCAGGGCCATGGCCTTGTTGACGGCAAGGTCGGCGCGGTGGCCGCCTTGGGGCATGATTGGTGGCGCCAGGGCTTCGAGCAGGTTGGCGCTGGTGGCCAGGTCATCGGACAGCGGCACCAGGGTGTGGGCACTGCCGGCGTAGACGATGATCGCGGTCTGGGCGTCGCTGCGGTTGTGCAGCACGTCCAGTATTTTGCGACGGGCTTGTTCCAAACGCGTGGGCGGGACGTCGGTGGCAAGCATTTCCGGTGTCAGTTCGAGGATGATCACCAGCGGATCGGCGGGTTTCTGGCTTGTCTGCTCGACCCGTGTCCAGCTGGGGCCAAGCAAGGCCAGCACCATCAGCAGCCAGCCCAGGCCCAGGGCAATCCAGGGCAGTTTGCTTTCACTTCCGCTGCCGCCGCTGAGCAGCACCCCGTGGAATGCCGGGGGCAGGATCATCTGCCAACGGCCCACGCGTTTTTGCCGATGCCACAGTTGCCAGAGCAGCCAGCCCAGCAAGGGCAGCAGCAGGATGAAACCGGGGCGCAGCCAGTGCGGCCAGAGCGCGATCATCGGCGCCTCCGCAGTCGCAGGCGCTTGAGCCGCTGGCGCCATTCGGAAGGGTGCGCGGGTTGAAACAGCGGCTGGGTGAACAGGCGCTGCAATGGATTGTCCGGCCAGCGCTCCCGTGCCACCAGCAACATACTCAACACCAGTGCGACGGCTAGCGGCCACTGATACAGCGCGTGGGCCGGGCGGGCCTGGGTCGGTTGCTGGGACACCGGTTCGAGCTGGTCAAGCGTTGTCTTGATCGCCTGCAGTTGCTCGCCGTCCTCGGCCCGGAAATACTGGCCGCCGGTCACCTGGGCGATTTCTCGGAGTGTCGCTTCGTCGAGGTCCAGGCTCGGGTTGACGCCCAGGAACCCGGCGGTGCCACTTTGTTCCGGATCGGCGCCCACGCCGATCGGATAGATTTTCACGTTTTCATCGGCAGCCAACCGCGCGGCGGTCAGCGGGTCGATCTCGCCGCCGTTGTTGGCGCCATCGGTCACCAGAATCAATACTCGGCTCTGCGCCGGGCGTTGACGCAGGCGCTTGAGGGCCAGCCCGATGGCGTCGCCAATGGCGGTGTTTTTGCCGGCGATGCCTACGCGCGCTTCGTCGAGCCAGCGCCGCACGGTGTGGCGATCGAACGTCAGGGGCGCTTGCAGATACGCCTGAGTGCCAAACAGAATCAGGCCGACCCGGTCACCTTCGCGGCTTTCGAGGAAATCGCCGAGCGTGCGCTGGACCAACGCCAGACGGCTGACGTCTTCGTCCTTCCATTGCATGTCGGGAAAGTCCATCGACCCCGACACATCCACCGCCACCAGCAGGTCGCGACCGCTCGCGGCGATCGGCAACGGCTCGCCCAGCCACTGCGGGCGGGCGGCGGCGATCAACAACAGGAGCCAAAGCAGGATGAAGGGGGCCTGCTGGCGCCACGTCGGTAGATTGGCCCGGGCCCGGCGGCCCACCAACCCTTCGAGTTCATCGAGGAAGCTGACCTTGAGCGCCGGCTCGCCACTGTCTGCAGCCGGCAGCACCAGGCGCATCAGCCAGGGCAGCGGCAAGAGGACGAAGATCCACGGCCAGGCGAATTCAAACATGTTTGCGAATCCAGATTTCGACGGCTTGGGTCAGGCCGGCGATGGCTTTGTCATCGAGCTTGCATTCGGGTTTGTAGGCGCCCTCCACGAGAATCATCCATCGGGTCAGGCCGGCGGCCGGGCAGCGGTTATCGAGGAAGGCCAGCCATTTGCGCCCATTGAGTGTGTGGCTCTGGCTGTACGGATAGTGATTGCGGCACAAGCGCTTGAGCAGCCCGTTGAGTTGTTGCAACCAGGCGCCGGCCGGTGCGCCGTCGTAGGGCTTGGGCAGCAGCGCGAGCTCGGCCAGTGCGGCCAGGCGCACCGGGTCCAGCGGTTGTTCGGCCCGGGCGCTGCTGCGTTTGATGGGGATGAATCGGCGTAACTGCCACAAGCCCAGGCCCAGCATCGGCAGTAACAACAGCAACAGCCACCAGCCCGGCGCGGGCGGCCAGAATCCGATGGGAGGCGGGGCCATCAGTGGCTGCAACTGATCCAGGCTGCTCATCGGGCTTTCCCCGGGCGCTTGGGATTCAGGTATTCACGCAGTTGTTCGACCATGTCGCCTTGAGTGCTCAAGGGGAGCATCAGGATCCGCAGCTTCTGGGCCAACATCTCCCAGCGCTCCAGCCGTGCTTCGGCCTTGGCGCGATAGGTCTGGCGTAACTCCAGGTTCAGCGTGTCGAGTTCCAGTTGCTCGCCGCCCTGGGCAAAACGCAGCAATCCGGCAGCGGGGAGGGCGTGATCCAGCGGGTCGGACAATGGCAACAGCAGCAGGTCGCAATGGCGCGAGAGAAGGGTCAGCTGCTGCTCGGCGCTGTCGGACAAGGCGCGCTCGTCGCAAATAATGATCGCCAGGCTGCCGGGGCGCAGCACCTCCCGGGCCCGGCGCAAGGCAACGCCGAAGGAGTCGCGGTCCGACTCGCCGTCGGGCTGGAGGGACTGATTGACCCGGACCAGACGGTTGAGCAATTGCAACAGGCTCTGCTTGCTGCGCCGTGGTTTGACTTCGTAATGGGCGTTGTTGCCGAACACCAGTCCGCCAACCCGGTCGTTGTGCCCCAGCGCGGCCCAGCCGATCAGGCTTGCGGCCCGAGCGGCCAGCACCGACTTGAAAATCAGCCCGGAGCCAAAGAACAGGCGGTGGCTCTGCTCGATCATGATGAATATCGGCCGCTCGCGTTCTTCGTGGAACAGTTTGGTGTGGGGTTCCTGGGTCCGCGCGGTGACCCGCCAGTCGATGGTGCGCACGTCATCGCCGGCCTGGTAGACCCGCACCTGATCGAAATCCACCCCGCGCCCGCGCAGCTTGGAATGGTGCAGGCCAATCAGTGGGCTGCGCTGGCCAGGCGTGGAGAACAACTGCACTTCGCGCACGCGATGGCGCATCTCGATCAGCTCCGAAAGGCTGACGCGGATGCCCGGGACGGGCGCCAGTGGGTTATTCATTGTCGATACTCAAGCGACGGCGACGACGTCGAGAATCCGCTGCACGACCCGGTCCTGATCGATGCCGGCGGCTTCGGCCTCGAACGACAGGATGATGCGATGGCGCAGCACGTCGAACAGCACGGCCTGGATGTCCTCCGGGCTGACGAAGTCGCGCCCGGCCAGCCAGGCGTGGGCGCGGGCGCAGCGATCCAGGGCAATCGAGCCCCGTGGGCTGGCGCCGTAGGCGATCCACTCGGCCATTTCCGGATCGAACTTGGCCGGGTTGCGGGTGGCCATGATCAGTTGCACCAGGTATTCCTCCACAGCATCGGCCATGTACAACCCGAGGATTTCCTTGCGCGCCGAAAAGATCGCCTGCTGGCTGACGCGCCGCTCCGGCTTGGTCTCGCCGTTCAGTGCCTCGCCTCGGGCCTGTTGCAGGATGCGGCGTTCCACCGCAGCGTCGGGGAAACCCATCTTGACGTGCATCAGGAATCGGTCGAGTTGGGCTTCGGGCAGGGGGTAGGTGCCTTCCTGCTCGATCGGGTTCTGTGTCGCCATTACCAGGAACAGCGGCGACAGTTCATAGGTGCTGCGCCCGACGCTGACTTGCCGCTCGGCCATCGCTTCGAGCAAGGCGGACTGGACCTTGGCCGGGGCCCGGTTAATTTCATCCGCCAGCACCAGGTTGTGAAAGATCGGCCCTTGCTGGAACACGAAACTGCCGGTTTCCGGACGATAGATCTCAGTGCCCGTGATGTCGGCCGGCAACAGGTCGGGGGTGAACTGTATGCGATGGAACTGCGCTTCGATCCCCTCGGCCAGCTCCTTGATCGCCTTGGTCTTCGCCAGCCCTGGCGCGCCTTCCACCAGCATATGCCCATCGGCGAGCAAGGCGATGAGCAGGCGCTCGATGAGTTTTTCCTGGCCGAGAATCTGCGTAGAAAGAAAGGTTCGCAGCGCCAGCAGCGCTTCACGATGTTCCATCGATGACTGTTCCTGGAAAGGGTGGCCCAGGCGTTCGGATAACGCCGGGGCTGGGGGCGTTACTTTAATGCATGGCGGGGGGTGGCGACTAACGGGATTTTGATCGGCCGTGTGAATTGTGATCGGCTTGGAAACATTGGGGGGTGGGTTTGCTTGCCAAGAATCCCACCCGGACAGGCGCACTTACCCCGTGGCGAGGAAGCTTGCTCCCGCTTGAGTGCAACGCACTCTCAAAATGAAGGGGTGTTTATCCGGACGTAGGAGTGCTCTGGAACAGGCTACGTTGTCTTGCGCCATTGCCTACGACTGCGCCAGAATCCGCCGGCTTGTGCGCTTGGAAGGCAGGTTCTATCGTTTCCGGGTCGTTGAGGAATCAGCGATCGGGTTTGGTAGCCCGGTTTTCTGGCGCAGGTGCAGCCTGATATAGGGGGCTTTTCGTCCTCTGTTTTATGGTGGTCATGCGCAGGGCGTCCTTGGACGCGCCGGGTTGCCAGATAACCGGTCTACCAACCTTCGTATGGCCACCTCCCTTCGTTTGGTAGCGAGAGAGATGGCTCCAATTTTCTAATCTGGAGTTTCATCTATGTTCAAAGTAACGCCCAACCCACCGAACACCGATTCGTCCTCACCGCGCCCAAAAACCAAGTCCCAAAAACACGACGAAGTCACCGACCGAGTCCTCGACCATTACCTAAAACGCAAACCGGCCAAACCCGGAGCAGAACCTGCCCCCGGCCAACTCTTTACCGTCAACAAGGACATCGACACCGAAAGCTTGCTTGCCTACCTCAGCGAAACCCTGGCTTCGGCCAATGCCATGGCCAATGACTTGGCTTTCGACCTGGACGGTTCACGCCGGCATTTCCTCCTGGGCATTCAGCAACTGATCGAACTGGGCAGCCTGCTGGCGAACCGTGCACTGGACAACATCGAAACCCGTCAGCCGACATAACCCCGTGGCGAGGGAGCTTGCTCCCGCTGGGCTGCGCAGCAGCCCCAAACCGAGCCGGCGCGGTTCCCCATACACACCGCGCCCGCCGGGCCTGCGACTGCTGCGCAGCCGAACGGGAGCAAGCTCCTTCGCCACAAGGGACTTGTGTCATTCCTTAAATTTGGGCAAACGGCAAAACCTTGGGAGCGAGCCTGCTCCGGCGGCGATCCGACGATGACGGCAGCAGATCCAGCACCATATTTCGCTAGTTCTGCATCCGAATCTCATCCACCAGCAGCTTGATTGCTGGCCTGTCGATAAGATCCAGCCAGCGACCATCCTCCACGATTGCCCCGTCATGCATCACAATGACCCGGTCAAATCGATGCAGGTGGTCAATGTCATGGGTGACACATATCAACCCTTGCCCGGCAAAAACGTCGAATAACAGGTCCCATAGAGGCGTGGTCAGCCTGGGTTCGATGGATGCGCTTGGCTCGTCGAACATATTGAATTTTCCGGGTTTGTTGATAAGGCGCAGCAGTGATAGGCGTTTAGCTTCGCCTCCGGAGATATTCGATGCATTTTCGCTGACCTGCCGTGTTGTCACAATCTCATCCAGTTCCAATTGCCGTATGGCTCTAGACAACTTCGGCGATGCGCTGCCTCCGAACAGAACCGATTGTTCAAAAGAACCCTCCAGAAATCGCGGTTGTTGGGGGCAGTATCTCAAGGCGTCCAAGTGGGCTTGGCCGGTCAAAAGTGAGACCGGTACCAAGTCGATGCTCAGTAGGTCTCGCTTTGATGCATCAAGCCCGGCGAGGACTTCCAGAAAAGTGGTTTTGCCTGCGCCGCTAGGGCCCGTAACGGCCACTGATTGCCCTTGAGCAAATGCCAGGGAGCGCTTGATCGACAGGCGAAGCGGTCCCGTTCCCGTCACTTCGCAGGGGCCGAGTTCCAGAACTGAGGAGCGCTGGGAATCAACCAAGGCCAGCCGATTGCTGCGATCGAAGTCCGGGAGTGATAGCAGACCCTGAAATTGACCCTGGTCTGCAAGGAACTGATCAAGAACACGATACCCGTCAGTCAAGGTTGAAATACTGAGCAGATAACTCCCCGCGATTGAAAAAATGGCAACCAACTGCCCGACACTGATACTGGGCTGACCCGAAAGCTGGTCCAAGACGCCCCAGTAGAGCAATCCCCCAGTGGAGAGGCTTACGAACAATATCTTGGCGGTGCTCAGCAGGCCGCCAGAGGATGCGGTAGTGACAGCAGCGCTGGCATAACGTCTGAACGCCGCGTTCAACGGGTGCAGGGCAGTAGGTATGGCACCTTCCAGCTTTATGTTTTTCCCCGCGTTGAGGGTGTTGTAGAGGTGTGCACTTAACTCATCTTCCTGTTCATTGACTGCATCGATGTGCTTTCTTCGCCATTTGATAATTTGGTGGGTGGTAGCCAGATAGATAACTCCGGATGCCGTCATGCTCAAAAAAATATCACCACCCCCTATGTAAACAAAAGCTCCCCCAACAACTATAAACTCCAGGAGTACGGGGAGCGCAATGGTTACAATGAAAGTGAGTAGTTGTTCGTGGGCAGTAATTCCGCGCTCGACCGATTTGATGAAATGACCGATTCTCCAAGAGTTAAATAACGAAAATTCTTTACCTATGAGTTCGGTGATCCACTCAATGGAGGCGCTCATGATAATGCCCTGTACCAGCTTGGACAGCGCATGGAGCTGCAGAGGCGTGATGACGGCATGAATACATCCCGCGACAATCAGGCCTGTCGTCATTGCAAGTAGAGTGCTCGATGCTGGATTGCTATTGTCTTGCAGGGTATCGATAATGGTTCCGAGTAACAGCGGGGGGGCAAGTGTGATGAGCTTGAGTGCGATAATTGTGATTACGGTTATTGCTAGAAGCTTGGCGTGTTTTTTATAGGCGGTTTTTATCATTGCTCGGATGCTGTGCATGTACTCGCTCCTGGTTGCTTTGCGTTCGATAATTCAACCGCGTAACACGTACTGAGGCACCACCAAGCGACCGTTTCTAATGATGTTGAAGCGCTCAAGTCCTGGGATATAGATCTGGGTGACGATGCTGTTGCCTGAGAAGCGGGCTACCGTTCGGTCGAGTATTTCATTCGTTTAATGGATAGTTTTTTTGCAGTCAGTGACGCGAAAAAATCGGCTTCCGTTGCGAGCAGATCTTTAGAAAGGCCTAATGCCTGCGGCAGGCCGAAAAAGGTATGATTTATTTCAGAGCGTTTCCTGCCCATATCGATTACTCCAATGTAATTAATGGGCGTCGCGATGCGAGCGCCCAACTTGCGTTTGTTCGCAAGTGATTGATTAATAGCATTGGGGTGATGTGAAGGCTATTGCGTGACTTCGGAGGCTGACGTAGGTTTGTTCTTGCCGTTGAGTAGGAGGGAGATGTAGGAATGTAGCTGCTTTGCTGGAAGTGTGGTTTCTCTCTACTGTTTTCGCCGTTTGGTATGTTTATATTATTTAAGGAAGGATCAAAAGGATAATTCGGCAGCGGCGCTCTAAGGCGGGTGTGCCCGGAAAGGTTGTGTTGCGTGCACATCTAAATGAATACAGGTGCCATCGCGATCTTGCTTGCGATGGCACATTTTGAAGGCCGCAATGTCAGCGCTTCCACGCCCCCGGATTGACCAGGTTCGCTGGCCTTTCACCCGCCAGCGCCGCCAGCAGGTTCTCCACGGCACAACGCGCCATCGCTTCCCGGGTCTCGTGGGTGGCGGAGCCCATGTGCGGCGTCGCCACTACGTTGTCCATCTGCAACAGCGGCGATTCCGGGTCCAGGGGCTCGCGCTCGAAAACGTCCAGCCCGGCGCCACGGATCTGCCCGTTGCGCAAGGCGTCGATCATTGCCGCTTCGTCGACGACTTTGCCTCGGGAGATGTTGATGAAGATGCTGTCAGGGCGCATCTGCGCAAACGCCCGTGCATCGATCAGGTCTTCGGTTTCAGCGGTCAACGGCAAGGTCAGGCATATGAAGTCGGCCTGTTGCAGCAGCGTATCCAGATCGCAATAGCGCGCATTGAAACGCTGCTCCACCGCAGGCTTGGGCGAGTGACTGTGATAGAGCACCGGCATGCCGAAGCCAAAGTGCCCGCGCTGGGCCAGGGCTTCGCCGATGCGGCCCATGCCGACGATGCCCAGGGTCTTGCCGTGGACGTCGCTGCCGAAATGTCGGGGCCCGATGCTCTGTTGCCAACCGCCTGCGCGGACGAGGTTGGCCAGCTCCACCACGCGTCGGGCGGTTGCCAGAATCAAGGCGAAGCCGGTGTCGGCGGTGGTTTCGGTCAACACGTCCGGCGTATTGGTGAGCAGGATCCGGCGTTCGGTCAGGTAATCGATATCGTAATTGTCGACGCCCACCGAAACGCTGGCGATCGCCTCGAGATGCGGCGCCAGGTCCAGCAGCGACGGATCGAGCCTGAGGCTCGCGCCCAGCAGGGCATGGGCGCTGGGCAGGGCGGTGCGCAGTTGCGCCAGGCCCTGGGCGTCCAGGTTTTCGATGAGGGTGACCTGGGCATGCGCCTGCAAGCGATCCATCAGTTGCGCTGACAGCTTTTTGTACAACACCACGTGCTTTTTCATGGGGGTTCCCGATTCGTTAACGGACAGGCGTCGGATGGGGCGTCGCGGTTTTGGTCACGACCCGGTCGCTGGCGCCGGGTTTGAGGGCAAGGGTCAGCAACACCGACAGCAGCAGCGCGCCGCTCATCAACAGAAAGGACATGCCGGTGGAGCCGGTGGAACCGTTGAGGTAGCCCACCAGATAGGAGCCGCCGAACGAACCCAGCGCGCCCATGCTGTTGATCAGCGCCATGGCGCCACCCGCGACATTGGCCGGGAGAATCTCCGGAACGATGGCGAAAAACGGCCCGTAGGGCGCGTACATGCAGGCGCCGGCAATCACCAGCAAGGCATAGGACCACCAGAAGTGTTCAGCTCCGAGCAGATAGGAGGCGTAAAACGCGATGGAGGCGATCAGCAGCGGCGGCCAGACGAAACGCTTGCGTTTCTGGACCTTGTCCGACGCCCAGGACACGATCAGCATGGCGATCACTGCCGCCAGATAAGGCAGCGATGACAGCCATCCCGCCTCGACCATGTTCATCTTCAGGCCTGCCTTGAGGATCGACGGCAACCACAGCACGAACCCGTAGACGCCAATGCTCCAGAAAAAAAACTGCAACGCCAGGATGATCACTTTCGGCGAGCGGAAGGCCTCGGCATAGTTCTTCACGGCCTTGATACCGACCTGCTCGGCGGCCAGCACGCTTTCCAGGTCCTTCTTCTCCTGCTCGCTGAGCCACTTGGCCTGGGCTGGACGATCATCGGCCAGGCGCCACCAGACAAAAGCCCAGAGCACCGCCGGCAGGCCCTCGATGATGAACATCCAGCGCCAGTCGAATTGCTCGACGAGGTACCCCGAGACCACCGACATCCACAGCATGGTGACCGGGTTGCCAAGGATCAGGAAGGTGTTGGCCCGCGAGCGTTCGGCCCGGGTGAACCAATGGCAGAGATAGACCAGCATCGCCGGCATCACGGCGGCTTCCACCACGCCGAGCATGAAGCGGATCACGATCAGCCAATACGCATTGGAGACCACGCCCGTGAGGGTCGCCAGCGAGCCCCAGAGGATCAGGCTGACGAAGATCAACTTCTTCACGCTGTGCTTCTGCGCGTAGATCGCCCCAGGGACCTGGAAGAAAAAATAGCCGAGGAAAAACAGCGCGCCGAGCAACGAGGACAGCCCTGGCGTGATCATCAAGTCTTCGGCCATGCCCGAAGCCGCGGCGAAACCATAGTTGGCCCGGTCCAGGTAGGCCAGACTGTAGGTGATGAAGACGATGGGCATGATGTACCACCAGCGGCGGGTGGCGAGGTTGAGCGTTTGCATGTCGTTGACTCCTGAGCTTGTTGTTTTTATGCAGCAGGTGCGTTTAGCGGTGGATTCAATCGCGAGCGAGCTCGCTTCCACAGGGGTAACTCGAATCTTTGTGGGAGCGAGCTTGCTCGCGATGGGCGGTTTCAAATTCAGCCGACAATTCCAGGCGCGTCGGCAGCCCTTCCATGTCTCCACGGTTCTGCACCGCGCGGCTGCCAATCCAGTTCGCCCGCCGTACCGCCTCGGTGATGTCGCGGCCTTCGAGCAATGCGCTGATCAGGCCGACGGCGAAGCCATCCCCGGCGCCCACGGTGTCCACCACCCGGGCCACCGGCACGCCGGCGATGAATCCCTGGTCACGCGAGGTGCGGTAATAAGCGCCGTCCGGGCCGAGCTTGATCACCACGGCTTCGGCGCCCTGGTCCAGGTAGAACGCGGCGATGTCGGCCGGGTCGTCAAAACCGGTCAGCAACCGACCTTCACCGAGGCCGGGCAAGACCCAGTGGGCGAGGGCGGCGTGGCGATTGATCTCGCTGATCATCGTCGCTTCGCTGGACCACAGGCTCGGGCGCAGGTTGGGGTCGAACGACAGGCTGCGGCCGGCCTCGCGCATGCGGGTCATCAATTCGAAGGACATCGCCCGTGCAGTCACAGACAGCGCTGGCACGATACCGGTGGCATGCAAATGACGGGCGGCGAGCAATGGCGGTGCGATGGAGTCCACGGACAAGTGACTGGCCGCCGAACCACGCCGGAAATATTCGACTTGCGGGTCGCTGCCATCGTCGGTACGGGACTTGAGCTGGAACCCGGTGGGGTGCGCCGGATCAACCGCCACGTGACGGCAATCCAGGCCTTCCTTTTCCAGCGTCTGCACCACGAAACGGCCCAGGGAGTCGGCGCCGACCCGACTGAGCCACGCGACTTGAAAACCCAGCCGCGCCAAGCCGATGGCCACATTGCTGTCGGCCCCGGCGATGCGTTTGTGAAACTGTTTGACGGCCGCCAGGTCGCCGGTCTCGTCGGCCACCAGCATGGCCATGGTTTCACCGAACGACAGCACATCGATCTCAGACATGAGCGGCCTCCCGGCGCGATTGCCCCAGGCGGGACAGGGTGGCGACATGTTCAGCGGTCAGTTGCAGCAGGTCATCGCCTTCTAGCGGGTACTCGGCGGCGCGCATCACGCCGACCGGCATGTGCTTGAGCAATTGCTCCCACAGGTGCAGGTCGGTCGCGGCTGGCGGCACCGCGACCAGCTTGCCATCGGCGCGTCGGGCCACGGCCTTGCAATGCACATATGCCACGTGCCGTCCGAGTTGCAGGGCGGCCACGGTGGCTGATTGGTCCTGCCATTGCCAGTTGCCGATGTCGAAGGTCATGCCGATGGGTACCCCGCGTTCTTCCACCGCCGCGAAGAAGCGTTGCAAGGGCTCGATCCGCCCGCCTTGCAAGGTCTGGTCGTTTTCCACCAGCAGTTGCACCGGGCTTGCCGATAGGGCATCCGCCAGGGCTGATACGTCGTGGGAGTCAGTGAAGTGGCCGAGGGAAACCTTCAGCCAAGCCGAGCCGAACGCTTCGCAACGTTGCAGGGTGGACGCCAGGGCGGGATTGGGCCTGGGCTGGCCGGGGAGCCAGAGTTCGATCGGCGATGAAAAGATACTTTCCAACCCCTGGGCCCGCGCCCCAGCGGCTAGTTCGGCGGGTTGTTCGGTGGTGAGCAGCTCTTCGCGCCATTCGATGCGCGACGCGCCGGCGGCGGCCAGCAGGGCGATGAAGCTGCCTTGACCATGCTGGCGCACGAGGTCGGCGCCGTAACTGGAGAGGCTGATGGAAACGGCTGGTTTGTTCATTGTTGTTGTACCTCTGAAACCGGTTTCAGTTTTGGTCAAAAAAATTATGGAATGTGTTTGAGGGCCTCATCGCGAGCAGGCTCGCTCCCACAAGGGATCTTCAGTGCGACGCAAGTCCAGTGTGGGAGCGAGCCTGCTCGCTATGGGGCCAGCCCGATCACCGAAAAACTCCAAGCGTCGACCCACGCTCAATCAACCGCGCCGAGAAATCCAGGGTCTGCACCGGCCCGTTATCGCCGCGCAGACGCTTGAGCAGGCATTCGAACGCGCGGGCGCCGATTTCAGCGGTGGGTTGGGCGAGGGCGGTAATGCCGCTGCCCACCAAGGGATACCAGTCCAGGTCATCGAGGGCGATCAAACCGATATCGTCGAACAAGTGGCAACCCAAATCGCGTAATGCCTGGGTCGCAGCCAGCGCGGCGATACCGTTAGCGCAAAACAACGCCTTGGGGCCACGGTCCGGCTGGGCGAGAAAGGTCTTGATGCGCGGGAGCAGTTGATCGCAGGTTTCCACCACGGTGCCGGCCAGGGCTGGGCGTCGTTCGATGCTGGCCTTGAAACTGTCGACCCGCTCGATCCGCGAACTGGTGCCATCGTACGGCTCGGTGACCAACAGCAGGTCGCGGTAGCCGCGCTGTTCGAGGTGATCGAGGGCCAGCTCGACGGCGGCCGGGTTGTCCAGCCCGACGAGGTCGGCTTCGAGTCGATCGACCTTGCGATCCACCAGCACCATGGGCATCTCGCTGCGCAGTTCGACCAGCTCATCGCGGTGATGACCCAGCGTGTTCACAATCAGCCCTTCGACGTTATAGGCGCGCAGCAGCGCCAGGTGTTGGCGCTCCTGCTCATCGTCGCGGTCGGTGTTGCACACCACCAGGCTGTAGCCGTGGCGCCGGCAGGCGGTTTCCACGCCATGCATCACGGCAATCGAATAGGGGTTGCGGATATCGGCCACGAGCATGCCGATCAGGCGCGTGCGCCCGCGCTTGAGGCCGCGGGCCATCTGATTCGGCCGGTAGCCCAGCTCGCTGATCGCCTGCTCGATGCGCCGGGCGATGGCTTCCGAGAGCAGGGCGCGGTCCTCGCCAATGAAACGCGAGACGCTGGCCTTGGAGACCCCAGCGCGTTCGGCGACGTCGAGCATGGTCACGCGGCTGCGCTGGGCGGCGGAGAAAGAATTCACGGATTGAAACCTGCTTTTTAGATTTATCGAGGTTCTGAAACCGGTTTCAGGAAACACCAGAACTCATTCGGTCGTCAAGGGCGGCGCGTCACAGGTACGACCGACGGTGCTTCGCATCACTCGGACAGACGCGACGATCCAAGCAGGCCTTCAACAGAACCGGGCCAGCCAGGCGATTTGCAGCGCGCCAGGCCGTGTGGTTAGCTGCCTGCCTTTCCCAGCCCTTAGACTACCAAAGCCACTATGAACTTTACCCAGCCTCGTTTGAGATTGCTGTCGATACTCGTTTGAGATTGCTGTCGATACTGAGTGTGGCCCTGTTGGTGGTGGGTTGTGCGTCCTTCTATTGGCTTCGCCACGGCGGTGCGCCGGTCGATGAAGGTTTCGGCGCCGAAGAACTGAATGAAGGGGGCATCGAGGACATCAGCGCGCTGGCGCCGTCCGAGGTGCAGAAGCGCATTAATTACTTGATCCAGGATACCGGTGAAACCCTCAGGTCCCTGGAGCGGCTCAGTGACGTGCAATTGAGCCTGACCCACTCGACGAGCGAGCCTGCCGGCGAGCAGCCGTTGCAATACGAGTCGCTGTTTGTTCCGTACACCAGCGCGCAGTTGAAAGCTGAATTGGCGTCGATCCAAGGCCTGCGTTTTGCCCAGAGGCTGTTTGCCGATGGTTCTGAGGTGCGGCTCGATACCAGCACGCTTGATCCGCTCTGGAAGCGCGCCGCCATGCCGGATGAGCCGACGGCCGAGCAGTATCTGCCGCAGCGCTTGGTTTTTCGCGATGGCAGCGAAAAAACCTTCGCCGAGTTCAAGGCGCCGCCCAAGGTCGAGTCCGAGGACATGATCGCGTCTCATGATGCCTTCGCACTTGCGGTGAACAAACCGCTGGCGAGTCTGGGTCTGACGGTCGCTTACCGCAGTTATCCCGCGTTCCGGAAAGTGGTGCTGGATAAGGATCAGCCGAAAGTGACCCTGGACGGCCAGTCCTTCCAGCTCATGGCCCTGGGTGATGGCAGCGCCTCCGTGCGCTTGAGTACGCCGAAACTATCGACTTTCGTGGTGCAGGGGCTGGACGATAAGGGCAGGGCGCTCTACAGCAACGGGAACAGCTCCCGGGCGTTCCCCTCCGATGGCGACATCGCGGCGTTGCACGACTATTACAACGCGCTGCTACAGACCAAGGACGACTTCAAGCAGCTCAAGACCGGCCAGGCGGTGCAACAGCAGTTGGAACGCCTGAGCGAGGCGCTGGCCGCTCAGGCGGGGCCATTGAAAAACACCGAGGTCGACTATCGATTTGAAGCCACCCCGCAACGTATCGTCATCCATGTGCTCGACCCGATGGAGGACTACACCGTTGAGTTCACCCAGGTCGACAACGTCCTGGCAGCTCAGGCGCGGTACATCGCCTTGGACCGCAAGGCCGAGCGCTATGGCTTCATCGACCAGACCGGCCAGTGGCTGATCAAGCCCCGTTGGGTGCAGGTACAAGATACCCAGGTAGCCGATACCTACACGTTGTTTTTTCCGGAGAAGCCCAGCGACCCAGAGTCGCAGTGGCAGGCGTTGCGCAGCCAGCTGGCCTATTTCCCCGCCGGTAGCAACAAGCTTGTCGACCTGCCGTTCGAACACATCACCGAGGCGCTGAGCGATGGCCTGCTGCTGGTGGAGCGTGAAACCAACGGTCCTTATGGGCTCTACGATGCCAGGCATCATCGGTTCGTGTTGCCGATGAAATTCGTCAACCCCACCGTAACGGACAGCCTGTTCATTGCCCGTATTGGCAAGCGAACTGATCTAATGGAAGGCCTGTACGGCGCTTATACTCTGGACGGCAAGGAGATCCTGCCGACGCAATTCTCGGGCATCGAGCACAGCGCGGGTCTGCTCTACGCCAGCTCCGCCGATAGGAGTCGTGAGGATGTTTTCGACCTGGAAGGTAGACGGATCAACCTTCAGGGCTACAGCGTGATAGGTCGGTTCGCGGGGCAGCAGCCGCTGCTGGTGCAGGACACCAAAAGCAGGAAGTTCGCTTTTATCGATCGCCAGGGCGCGCGGCTACCGATCAAGTTGCCCTATGACGAAGTGACGCCGTTCTCCAACGGTATGGCGGTGGTGGGACGTGATGGCAGCTACGGTGCCATCGACCTGGCGGGGCGGTTGAGAGTGCCGCTGGATTACGACCAGATCAACGCGTTTCAGACCCGTTATGCAGCGGCGATCCGGGCCGGTGGGGGTACCTCGTTGGTCTTGATCAGCCAGGAAAACAAACTGTTCAAGGAACTCGGTTCGTACACCAGCATGAAAGTGCCGGAGAACGGCAACGAGGCCCGTTATTACGTGAGGGATCGGAATAACAGTGACGAGTACCTGGTCTATGACGCCGATGGCAATCTATTGCAGAACGACGAATAACAGCTGACGCACGGATCTTGTGGCGAGGGGATTTATCCCCGTTGGGCTGCGAAGCAGCCCTAAAGCAGTGAACTCAATCCTCCTGGCGCACCGAGTTGCCTGGTTTGGGGGCCGCTTCGCAGCCCAGCGGGGATAAATCCCCTCGCCACAGAGGTGCGGTCGCCTTGGGCGTCAGAGCTGGCTTATATAGGTCCCCGTGCCCCTGAGGATGTTCTGCAAGGTCAGCTCCACTTCCGCCACGTCCGTCACCTTGGGATCGAAGGTTATTTCCAGCACATCATCGCCATTGAGCGCATCGGCGTCCGTCGCGGCGATTTCGATTTTCAGCAGGGTCGAGCTGAGGGTGACCTTGACGCCGTCCAGCGTCGAGGGCTCGCCGTCCAGGGTTATCTCCAGTTCGTCTTCGTCCGGATAGCGCGTCATCAGGAACATTTCGCCCTGGGCGCTGTGGCAGCAGAGCATGGCCATGTTGTCTTCTTCGTCATCGCATGGGTTGGCGATCAGCAGGGCGGTGGTCATTTGCATGGAAGGCTCCTGGCTCCGATGAGCCTTGCGGGGGCAAAAACGGGATTTTGCCAGTCCGGGCGAATTTCTGCTGGATTACCACCGCAGGGTGCCGTTTGGCCCTGGGACTGCTAGGGTCTGTATGAAATGTGCTCGCGCACATTTCGTACACAGCCTAGGGTTGTTCGATGCCTGGCGAGCGGGGGAGCTAGCCGATGACCGAATATGTCGCAGCGCTGCAAGCAGGCACGTTGTCGCACTCGTTAAGCTGCGCAACGGATGTGTACCTGCAAAGAGCATCGCGGAGTGTTTTTTGCAGGTGGTCATTACGTTGCAATTAGGTGAGAAAAGGATGTGACCTGCGGGTCGCGTCCAGCTTCACCCACCTGTCATCCTGTTTCCTCTGCCCGAGAATCAGGAACGGGATGGCCGACGGCCCCTAAAGGGGCTGCACGCGACGCTTTCATCAATAACAAGCCCAAGCGGAGTACCACAGATGGCGTTCTTCACCGCAGCCAGCAAAGCCGACTTCCAGCATCAACTGCAAGCGGCACTGGCGCAGCACATCAGTGAACAGGCACTGCCACAAGTGGCGCTGTTCGCTGAACAATTTTTCGGCATCATTTCCCTCGATGAACTCACCCAGCGCCGGTTGTCCGACCTCGCCGGCTGCACCCTGTCCGCTTGGCGCCTGCTTGAGCGCTTCGACCACGCGCAACCGCAGGTGCGCGTCTATAACCCCGATTACGAACGCCACGGCTGGCAATCGACCCACACCGCCGTCGAAGTGCTGCACCATGACCTGCCGTTCCTGGTGGATTCGGTCCGCACCGAGCTGAACCGTCGCGGCTACAGCATCCATACCCTGCAAACCACCGTCCTGAGCGTGCGTCGCGGCAGCAAGGGCGAGTTGCTGGAGATCCTGCCGAAGGGCACCCAGGGCGACGACGTGCTGCAAGAGTCGCTGATGTACCTGGAAATCGACCGCTGCGCCAACGCCGCCGAACTCAACGTCCTGAGCAAGGAGCTTGAGCAGGTGCTGGGCGAAGTGCGCGTCGCCGTGGCTGATTTCGAGCCGATGAAAGCCAAGGTGCAGGAAATCCTCGCGAGCCTGGACAACAGCGCCTACGCCACCGACGCCGACGAAAAGGCCGAGATCAAGAGCTTCCTGGAATGGTTGGTGGGTAACCACTTCACGTTCCTGGGCTATGAAGAGTTCGTGGTTCGCGACGAAGCCGATGGCGGTCACATCGAGTACGACCCCGAGTCCTTCCTCGGCCTGACCAAATTGCTGCGCGCCGGCCTGACCGCCGAAGACCTGCGCATCGAAGACTACGCCGTCAACTACCTGCGCGAACCGACCCTGCTGTCGTTCGCCAAGGCCGCGCACCCGAGCCGCGTACACCGTCCGGCCTACCCGGACTACGTATCGATCCGCGAGATCGACGCCAACGGCAAGGTCGTCAAGGAATGCCGCTTCATGGGCCTTTACACCTCCTCGGTGTATGGCGAGAGCGTGCGGGTCATTCCGTACATCCGCCGCAAGGTCGAAGAAATCGAACGTCGCTCGGGCTTCCAGGCCAAGGCGCACCTGGGCAAGGAACTGGCCCAGGTGGTTGAAGTGCTGCCCCGCGACGACCTGTTCCAGACCCCGGTGGACGAGCTGTTCAGCACCGTCATGTCGATCGTGCAGATCCAGGAACGCAACAAGATTCGCGTTTTCCTGCGCAAGGACCCGTACGGCCGTTTCTGCTACTGCCTGGCCTACGTGCCGCGTGACATCTACTCCACCGAAGTTCGCCAGAAGATCCAGCAAGTGCTGATGGATCGCCTGAAAGCCTCGGACTGCGAGTTCTGGACTTTCTTCTCCGAATCCGTGTTGGCCCGTGTGCAGTTGATCCTGCGCGTCGATCCGAAGAACCGCATCGACATCGACCCGCTGCTGCTGGAAAAAGAAGTCGTGCAGGCCTGCCGCAGTTGGAAGGACGACTACGCCAGCCTGGTCATCGAGAGCTTCGGCGAAGCCCAGGGCACCAACGTGCTGTCGGATTTCCCGAAAGGCTTCCCGGCCGGCTACCGCGAGCGCTTTGCCGCGCACTCCGCCGTGGTGGACATGCAACACCTGCTGAGCCTGAGTGAAACCAACCCGCTGGTGATGAGCTTCTACCAACCGTTGGGCCAGGTCTCCGGCCAGCGTGAGCTGCATTGCAAGCTGTATCACGCCGACACGCCGTTGGCGTTGTCCGACGTGCTGCCGATCCTGGAAAACCTCGGCCTGCGCGTGCTGGGCGAGTTCCCGTACCGCCTGCGCCACACCAATGGCCGCGAGTTCTGGATCCATGATTTCGCCTTCACCGCCGCCGAAGGCCTGGACCTCGACATCCAGCAACTCAACGACACCTTGCAGGACGCGTTCGTCCACATCGTGCGTGGTGATGCCGAGAACGATGCGTTCAACCGCCTGGTGCTGACCGCCGGCCTGCCATGGCGCGACGTGGCGTTGCTGCGTGCCTACGCCCGCTACCTGAAACAGATCCGCCTGGGCTTCGACCTCGGCTACATCGCCAGTACCCTGAACAACCACACCGACATCGCTCGCGAATTGACCCGGTTGTTCAAGACCCGTTTCTACCTGGCGCGCAAGCTCAGCGGCGACGACCTGGAAGACAAGCAACTGCGTCTGGAGCAAGCGATCCTCTCGGCCCTGGACGAGGTGCAGGTACTCAACGAAGACCGCATCCTGCGTCGCTATCTGGACCTGATCAAGGCCACCTTGCGGACCAACTTCTACCAGACCGACGCCAACGGCCAGAACAAGTCGTACTTCAGCTTCAAGTTCAACCCGCACCTGATTCCGGAACTGCCGAAGCCGGTGCCGAAGTTCGAAATCTTCGTCTACTCGCCACGGGTCGAAGGCGTGCACCTGCGCTTCGGCAACGTTGCCCGTGGCGGTCTGCGCTGGTCGGATCGTGAAGAAGACTACCGCACCGAAGTGCTGGGCCTGGTAAAAGCCCAGCAAGTGAAGAACTCGGTGATCGTGCCGGTGGGCGCCAAGGGCGGTTTCCTGCCGCGTCGCCTGCCATTGGGCGGCAGCCGGGACGAGATCGCGGCCGAGGGCATCGCCTGCTACCGCATCTTCATTTCGGGCCTGTTGGACATCACCGACAACCTGAAGGACGGCGCGCTGGTACCGCCGGCCAACGTTGTGCGGCATGACGACGATGACCCGTACCTGGTGGTCGCGGCGGACAAGGGCACCGCAACCTTCTCCGACATCGCCAACGGCATCGCCATCGACTACGGCTTCTGGTTGGGCGATGCGTTCGCCTCCGGCGGTTCGGCCGGCTACGACCACAAGAAAATGGGCATCACCGCCAAGGGCGCGTGGGTCGGCGTGCAGCGCCACTTCCGCGAGCGCGGCATCAACGTCCAGCAAGACAGCATCACCGTGGTGGGCGTCGGCGACATGGCCGGCGACGTGTTCGGCAACGGCTTGTTGATGTCCGACAAGCTGCAACTGGTCGCGGCTTTCAACCACCTGCACATCTTCATCGACCCGAACCCAGAGCCTGCCAGCAGCTTTGCCGAACGCAAGCGTCTGTTCGAGCTGCCGCGTTCGGCCTGGACCGACTACGACACCAGCATCATGTCCGAGGGCGGCGGCATCTTCTCGCGCAGCGCGAAGAGCATCGCGATCTCGCCGCAGATGAAAGAGCGCTTCGACATCAAGGCCGACAAACTGACCCCGACAGAACTGCTGAACGCCTTGCTCAAGGCGCCGGTGGACCTGTTGTGGAACGGCGGTATCGGCACTTACGTCAAGGCCAGCACCGAAAGCCACGCCGATGTCGGCGACAAGGCCAACGATGCACTGCGCGTGAACGGCAACGAATTGCGCTGCAAGGTGGTGGGCGAGGGCGGTAACCTGGGCATGACCCAACTGGGTCGCGTCGAGTTCGGCCTCAATGGCGGCGCCACCAACACCGACTTCATCGACAACGCCGGTGGCGTGGACTGCTCCGACCACGAAGTGAACATCAAGATCCTGCTCAACGAAGTGGTGCAGGCCGGCGACATGACCGACAAGCAGCGCAACCAGTTGCTGGCGAGCATGACCGACGAAGTCGGTGGCCTGGTGTTGGGCAACAACTACAAGCAGACCCAGGCCTTGTCCCTGGCGGCACGCCGCGCCTTCGTGCGGATCGCCGAGTACAAGCGCTTGATGAACGACCTGGAAGCCCGTGGCAAGCTGGACCGCGCCATCGAGTTCCTGCCGACCGAAGAACAACTGGCCGAACGTGTCGCGGCGGGCCACGGCCTGACCCGTGCCGAACTGTCGGTGCTGATCTCCTACAGCAAGATCGACCTCAAGGAAGCGCTGCTCAACTCCTTGGTGCCGGACGATGATTACCTGACCCGTGACATGGAGACGGCTTTCCCGCCAACGCTGGTGAGCAAGTTCTCCGAGGCCATGCGTCGCCATCGCCTGAAGCGCGAGATTGTCAGCACCCAGATCGCCAACGACCTGGTCAACCACATGGGCATCACCTTCGTCCAGCGGTTGAAAGAGTCGACGGGCATGAGCCCGGCGAACGTGGCGGGTGCTTATGTAATCGTGCGGGATATCTTCCATCTCCCACACTGGTTCCGCCAGATCGAAGCCCTGGACCACCAGGTTTCCGCCGACGTGCAGCTGGAGCTGATGGATGAGCTGATGCGCCTGGGTCGTCGCGCCACGCGTTGGTTCCTGCGCAGCCGCCGCAACGAGCAGAACGCTGCCCGTGACGTCGCTCACTTCGGTCCGCACCTGGCGGCGTTGGGCCTCAAGCTCGACGAACTGTTGGAAGGCCCGACCCGCGAAGGTTGGCAGACTCGCTACCAGGCCTACGTGGCGGCCGGCGTGCCGGAACTGCTGGCGCGCATGGTTGCCGGTACTACGCACCTGTACACCTTGTTGCCGATCATCGAGGCGTCCGACGTCACCGGCCAGAACGCCGCCGACGTGGCCAAGGCTTACTTCGCCGTGGGCAGCGCGCTTGACATCACCTGGTACCTGCAGCAAATCAGTGCCTTGCCGGTTGAAAACAACTGGCAGGCCCTGGCCCGTGAAGCGTTCCGCGATGACATCGACTGGCAGCAACGGGCGATCACCATCTCGGTCCTGCAGGAAGGTGACGGTAGCCAGGACGTGGAAACCCGCCTGGCGCTGTGGCTCGAGCAGCATCGTGAAATGGTCGAGCGCTGGCGCGCCATGCTGGTGGACATCCGTGCCGCCAGCGGCACCGACTACGCCATGTATGCGGTGGCCAACCGCGAGCTGCTGGACCTGGCGCTGAGTGGTCAGGCGGTCGTGACGGCCAACTGATTCACCGTTGAATAAAAAGCCCCGCATCGAGAGATGCGGGGCTTTTTTATGGGTGATGTTCCAGCCCATGAAGGCCAGAAAGCTCTTGTGGCGAGGGGATTTATCCCCGCTGGGCTGCGCAGCAGACCCAAATCAGGCAGCTCGGTGGGCCTGTAAGACAGAGGCGAAGGCTTTAGGGCTGCTGCGCAGCCCAGCGGGGATAAATCCCCTCGCCACAGAAAAGCGCTCTCAGACAGGGCTGCGTTCACGCAGCTCCTGCAACCGATCAGCCCCGCCTTCGGCTACGCGATTCTCGATCAGGCGATCGGAGCCGCCTTCGGCTACGCGATTCTCGATCAGGCGATCCGATCCACCTTCGGCCAACTGATGTGCAGCCTGTTCGTAAGATGACGGTGCGCTTTCGGCCGAGGCGATGTTTGACAGGCCGACGCCGCCAACCAGGGTCAGGGCGATTGCCAGGGACGAGAGTTTCGAGAAGTTGATCATGGTAATTCTCCTTGCGCTTGATTGAGTGGGCCAGTGCAGCGGGTGTGTGCTGCTGTCCGGTGTGTGCAGTTAAGCGCCCGGGTGTATCGAGGATGTGTGCCGCAAAGGCCCGAAATCGGCGGATTCGTATCAATCGGCTGCTCCTATACAGAGCGATACAAATCGCCTTCGAAAAATCCCTCACCCAACCGGGAGGCTGCGGGGCGCCTCGCAACGGTGACCGATAATCGCACGGTAGTTCCGCCTGGATCGGTCATCCGGTCAAGCAAGGTTATTGACCGGATTAACTGGGTAGTACATTTTAGCGGTCACCCAGCCTTACCATGTCCAGGCGAGGCCATAATAAAAACAGAGGATCCCCTCATGCGTGCCCGTCAACCGAACTTGTCCTCATTGCGTACCTCCCTTTGCGGTGCTTTCCGGAATATTCCAGCGTCGATCCGATAGCGCTCGCCCTGTCGCCGGCTACACGGCCGGTGTCCGGATCAACCTGGAGGTGTTCAAGATGACAAAAGTCGTCGATCTGTATTTCAAGCTGCTCAAGTTGCTGATCGTGCTGTGCATGGTCGCGATGATCGTGCTGGTGTTCGGCAATGTAGTGCTGCGCTATGCCTTCAACTCCGGCATCAGTGTGTCGGAGGAACTGTCGCGCTGGTTCTTCGTCTGGATGATTTTTCTAGGTGCCCTCGTGGCGCTCAAGGACCGCGCGCACCTGGGCATGAACAGCCTGGTCAAGCGCTTGCCGCCAGCAGGCAAGCGTGCCTGCCTGGTCATCGGGCATCTGCTGATGCTCTACATTTGCGGACTGATCGTGAGCGGCAGTTGGCAGCAGGCGGTGATCAACCTCAACGTGGTCGCGCCGGCTTCGGGCCTTTCGATGGCGTTGTTCTACGCCGCCGGGCTGGTGTTCGGGGTCAGCGCCACGGCGATCCTGCTGTACGAACTGTACCTGGCATTGTTCGGCAAACTGCGGGATGACGATCCTTTGTCAGTCGAGGAAAGCGAAGCCGCCGGCCTCAACCCTGACACCCTCAAGAGTACCCGCCCATGACGTTGGCTATTTTCCTCGGGTCGCTGCTGGGCAGCATGGCGTTGGGTATCCCGATTGCCTTTGCCTTGCTGGTGGTCAGCGTCGCGTTGATGTTTTACCTGGACTTGTTCGATGCGCAGATCATTGCGCAGAATTTGCTCAATGGCGCCGACAGCTTTCCGCTGATGGCCGTGCCGTTCTTCATGCTGGCCGGCGAAGTCATGAATGTCGGCGGGTTATCCAAGCGCATCGTCAACATTGCCATGGCGCTGGTCGGGCATAAGCGCGGCGGCCTGGGTTACGTCGCGATCATTGCCTCCTGCCTGCTGGCCTCGCTTTCCGGTTCGGCGGTGGCCGATGCGGCGGCGTTGGCGGCGTTGCTGGTGCCGATGATGGTGTTGGCGGGGCACAACCGGGGACGTTCGGCCGGGCTGATCGCCGCTGGCAGCACCATTGCGCCAGTGATTCCGCCCAGCATCGGCTTCATCGTTTTTGGCGTGGCGTCCGGCGTGTCGATTTCCAAGCTGTTCCTGGCCGGTATCGTGCCGGGGCTGATGCTCGGCGTCGGGCTGGCCATCGCCTGGTGGTTGATCTCCCGGCGCGAGAACGTCGAGACGGCGCCCAAGCGTTCCCGTGCCGAGGTGCTACGCACGTTGCTCGATGGCAGTTGGGCGATGGGCTTGCCGCTGATCATCATCCTGGGCCTCAAGTTCGGCATCTTCACGCCAACGGAGGCAGCAGTGGTCGCGGCAGTCTATTCGCTGTTCGTGTCCCTGGTGATCTACCGGGAGATGAAGATCAGCCAGCTGTACGAAGTGATCCTGTCTTCGGCCAGGACCACCTCGGTGGTGATGCTGCTGGTGGCGGCGGCCATGGTTTCATCGTGGCTGGTGACCATCGCCGACCTGCCGGGCCAGCTGGCGGAACTGCTCGCGCCGTTCATGGACAACCAGACGCTCCTGCTGCTGGTGATGATGGCGTTGATCATCCTGGTCGGTACGGTGATGGACATGACCCCGACCATCCTCATCCTGACGCCGGTATTGATGCCAGCGGTGATCCAGGCGGGGATCGACCCGGTGTATTTCGGCGTGCTGTTTCTGATCAACACTGCGATTGGCTTGATCACGCCGCCCGTGGGCACGGTGCTGAACGTGGTCTGCAGCGTGGCGAAGCTGGAGTTCGAGGAAATAGTCCGGGGTGTCTGGCCGTTCATGATTGCGCAATTTGTGGTGCTGTTGCTGTTGGTGCTGTTTCCGCAACTGGTACTGGGACCGTTGAAATTCTTCACCGGCTGACACCGGTGCTCGCTGGCTCGACCTTTAAAAACAATAACGATCGGAGAGTGACATGGGAAAACTGATGAAAACCTTGCTGGCCGGGGCGTGCGCGACGGGCTTGCTGCTGACCGGCGTGGCCAGCCACGCGGACGAGATCCGTGAGCGGACCTTGCGATTCGCGTTCCAGAACGTCAAGGAACATCCCCAGGGCCAGGGCGCGCAGAAGTTCGCCGACCTGCTCAGTGAAAAGAGCGGCGGCAAGATAAAGGTCCGCCTGTTCCCTGGCGGAACCCTGGGCGGCGACGTGCAAACGGTGTCGGCATTGCAGGGCGGCACCTTGGACATCACCGTGCTCAACTCCGGCATCCTGGCCGCCCAGGCACCGGATTACGCCATGCTCGATTTCCCCTTCCTGTTCAACGACGTCAAGGAGGCCCATGCCGTCATCGATGGGCCGGTCGGGCAGAAACTGGCGGCACAGCTGGACAGCAAGGGGCTGGTAGGGCTGGGTTATTGGGACCTGGGGTTCCGTAACCTGACCAACAGCAAGCACCCGGTGACCAAGCTCGAAGACCTGCAGGGCTTGAAGCTGCGCGTCATCCAGTCACCGATCTACCTGGAAACCTTCTCAGCCCTGGGCGCCAACCCGGTGCCGATGGCGTTCCCCGAGGTGTACACGGGCCTTGAGCAGCACACCATCGACGGCCAGGAAAACCCGTTCACGGTGATCGAGGGCAACAAGTTCTACGAGGTGCAGAAATATCTTTCCGTCACCGGCCACATCTTCAACCCGCAGTCGTTGATCATCAGCCAGAAAACCTGGAACCGCCTCAACGACGACGAAAAGGCAATGATTCGCGCAGCCGCAGCCGAGGCGCAGACCTTCCAGCGTGAAGTCACCGAGACGAGCATGGAAAAGGCCAAGGCGACGCTGGCCGGTGCGATGACCGTCAATGAAATCACCCCGGCCGAGAAAGACCGCTTTCGCGAGCGCGTGAAGCCAGTCGTCGACAAGTTCGCCAAGTCGTTGGACGGGGATCTGGTGAAAATGATGTACGACGAAATCAACAAGGTGCGTGCCGCGCAGTGAGTTGAAGCACCCCCACGGACGGTCCATACGAAGGGCGCCCGGACACTGTCCCGGCGCCCTTCGTTTTGCCTGGGGGCGGATGACTTCGATGCGCAACCAGTACGGTCGCGGCGTCTCGTAGGCCCAACCTGATGTCGTTTGTGGAACAGTCATGGCCGGTCGATGTCACAGGCATGCCTCCAGACTTGTTAGGCTATGGCACTTACTCTCGTTTTCACTTGGAACAGCGGGGCTTTTCAGACCATCACGCGCGCGTGCGTGTTGCATAATCAAAGGAGGTTCACGTGGGTAAAGATCCTGTAGACGATCTATCAGGAAAATCCCAGACGCCCGGTACGGAGGGGATACCTGCCCCTAGCGGCGAGGCAAATCTCATCGAAACAGACTACGTCATCGGACAGGACAATTTCCGCGGTGAGTTTTCTTTCTCCCTGGACATCCATGGCAAGGTTTTCCTCATCTCTGCCGCCACCGTTTTGTTGTTCGTCATCGTGACGCTGGCGCTGCAAAATGAAGTCGAGCCGCTTTTCAGCGCCATGCGCGGATGGCTGACCCGGCACCTGGCCTGGTTCTTCATGAGCGCAGGCAATATTTTCGTTCTGTTGTGCCTGGCGTTGATCGTTTCGCCACTGGGCAAGGTGCGATTGGGCGGTCGCGATGCCACGCCCGATCATACCTATGTGGGTTGGTTCTCCATGTTGTTCGCCGCCGGGATGGGCATCGGGCTCATGTTCTACGGCGTAGCGGAGCCCATGTCGCATTATGCCGCCGCGATGGGGGGCGTGACGCTCGATCCCAGCGGGGTACGCACGGACTGGGCCCCCCTCGATGGCGCAGCGGGCGATATGAAAGGCGCTGCGGACCTGGCGATGGCTGCGACGATTTTTCACTGGGGTCTGCATCCCTGGGCCATCTACGCCATCGTGGCGTTGTCCTTGGCCCTGTTCTCGTTCAACAAAGGCTTGCCGCTGTCGATTCGCTCGATTTTCTATCCGTTGCTGGGGGAGCGCGTCTGGGGCTGGCCAGGGCATATCATCGATATCCTGGCGGTGTTCGCGACGCTGTTCGGGCTGGCGACCTCGCTGGGCATCGGTGCCGAGCAGGCCGCGGCGGGGATTGAACATCTGTTCGGCATTCCATCGTCCAACGTCAGCAAAGTGGTACTGATCATCGGTATCACGCTGATTGCCCTGTGGTCGGTTCTGGCCGGGCTGGAGAAGGGCGTCAAGCTGCTCTCGGAAATCAATATGGGCCTGGCGCTCCTGTTGCTGCTCTTCATCATCGTGGTCGGTCCCACCTTGGCCATTCTTACCGGCTTCTTCAAGAACGTGGTGACCTACGCTGAATACCTGCCCGCATTGTCCAATCCTTTCGGCCGTACGGACGCCGAGTTCACCCAGGGCTGGACAGCGTTCTACTGGGCCTGGTGGATCAGCTGGTCGCCCTTTGTAGGCATGTTCATTGCGCGGGTCAGCCGGGGCCGGACCGTCCGGGAATTTCTGATTTCTGTCTTGCTGGTGCCTTCGCTGGTGTCGGTGCTATGGATGACCACTTTTGGCGGGACGGCCATCGACCAGGCCACCTTGCAGGGATTGAGTGGGGTAAAGGATGCAGTGTTGGAACTCAAGCTGTTCGCGATGCTGGAGGCGCTGCCCCTCAAGGAAATTTCCTCGTTGCTGGGCATCGTGCTGGTGATCGTGTTCTTCATCACTTCGTCGGACTCCGGCTCGCTGGTAATCGACACCATCACGGCCGGCGGCAAGGTCGATGCGCCTGTGCCCCAACGGGTTTTCTGGGCTGTCATCGAGGGCGTGATCGCGATTGCGCTGCTGTTGGGTGGGGGGCTGGTCGCCTTGCAGGCCATGGCGGTTTCGACCGGGCTTCCCTTTGCCATCGTTCTGCTGCTGGGCTGTATTTCCCTGGTGAAGGGATTGATGTCAGAACCGCGATCCTGATCGCCTGAAGATTGGCTGGGGCGAGGCGCGCCCCAGCGTTCAATCCCAGAGCTGCCCGACCGCCACGGACGGGCTGTAATGGGTGGCTACCTGCGCTTGCAACAGCTCGGCCGTGGCCAGTGCATCGGTCAATGCATGGTGGGCGTGATAGGTGGGCAGTCGATAACGCAGACGCGTATCGGCCAGCCGGATGGAGGCCGGTGGCCGCCGCAACAGCCGGTCCAGCCAACGGCGCCGACCCCTGACCCGCCATGCCTCCAGCTGCATCGTGTCAATGACCGGAAACTGCAGGCCCTCTCCAAGGTGACGCCGAAACGCCTCGTCCAGAAAGTCGCGCTCGATGGCCCGGTAATGCACCACCATGATTCGCCCCGCCAATGCTTCCAGCAGGTTGTCCATGATGTCGGGGAATCGAGGGGCATGACGGATGTCGGCATGGGTAATGCGATGGAATGTCACCGACTCATGGGTCAGCGTGGAAGGTTTGATGACCCAGTACAGGGCTTCGCCGCAACGTATTCGCTTCAGGGTAAAAGGCATCAGGCCAATGCTGACGATGCTGTCGCTGCGGGCGTTCAAACCAGTGGTTTCCAAGTCCATGGCCAGCAGTTCCACTTGTTCCAACGCGGTCTGGCCGTCGATCACCCCGGTCTGGTAGAAACGCTGCAGCAGGGGATGGCGTGCTTGTCGCGCCAGTTGTTCGAAGCGCGCCGCCCAGTCCGGCATCGTCCGTTCGGTCGCTACTCGTGGGGCGTTCATCGGGATGGCCGGGCGTGACCGGGATAGCGGAAACGCAGGAATTTCTGGGCATTGCTCAACACCTGGAAGGCTTCCTTGAGGTTGTGCCGCTCAGCGGTTGAGAAGCGCTCGGGCTCGATGTAATTATCCGGTTTGCGACCCTGTTCGATGGCATCGACCTGGTGCCGTATGCGCACCATCGACAGGAACTCCAATGCGTAGCGCAGATGCTCGATGGCCTCGGGTGGTACCCATTGCGTTTGGCCGATGGCATCGAGCCGATCGAATGAATTTTGCGCCGTGGTGCCACACGCCAGCGCGTGGATGCGGATCAGGTCGGTGAGGGGTGCCGTGCCACGGCCCTTGAGGTTGATGATCTGTTTTTGTTCCCCATCCGTTTCCATGACAAATGTACGAAAGAAACCCAGGGGCGGCGTGCGATTCAATGCGTTGCGCGCCATCGCCGCCAGGAAAGCCGGAGTATCCCTGGACTTCTGCGCGCAAAGCGTCTTGAGCGATTCGACCATGTCCAGCGCGCCATAGACCCCGTCCAAGTCAAAAAAGATGCAGCTGTTGAGCAGGGTGGCGGCGTTCGGTTTCTCGATCCACTGGCTGAAATAGCCACGCCACACTCGCAATGGCTGGCGCCACTGGACGTTGGTCGCCATGATCCCGCCCTTGCAGTAGCTGTAGCCGCATTGGGCGAGCCCGTCGCTGACGAACGCAGCCAGCTTGCGAAAGTAATCGTCATGCAGCGCTGGGTCGAAACGATCGTCCAGCACCAGGGCGTTGTCCTGGTCGGTGACAAGCAATTGTTCGTCACGGGCCATCGAGCCCAGCACCATGAAGCAATACGGAACCGGTGGTGGTCCCAGTTCGCGTTCGGCCAGTTCAAGCAGGCGCTGGGTGAAGGCACGACCAATGCCCGAGATGGCGCTGCCGATCATGTGGGCGGTCGCGCCGTCGCGGACCATGCGTATGTAGGTCCCGCGTAGGTCGCGCAGCAATGAGCGAAGACCCTCGACACTGGTCTGGTTGGAAATACTGTTTACCAGGTACAGGCTGCTCTGAGACTCGTGTCGGATGATGTCCGACAGATTGATCAAGCCCAGCGTGCGGCCCTTGTGCATCACCGGAAGGTGATGGATGTTGCTCCTGAGCATGCACAGCATCGCCTCGAACAACGAGTCATCGGCCTGGATGGCCACCGGGTCGATCGACATCACTTCGCCGATGGTGGTTTCGCCGCTGCGGTTGGCGGCCACAACGCGGGTGCGCAAGTCCCGGTCGGTCACGATGCCGAGCATCTGCTCGGGGTGTTTCCCGGCTGGCTCAAGGACCACGACACAGGAAACGCTTCGTTCGGTCATCAACTGTGCGGCTTCCCGGACGCTGGTTTGCGGCGTAACCCAGACCAGATCCCGGGAAATCAATGCTCGGGACTTGAGCTGGATCAGCTCGCTCGCACGGCCTTGGGCCTCGACGGCTGACTTGAGCCTGGAATGCCCCTCGGCCTCGACAAAGTCGGCGAAACTGTCGTGCCGCTCGCATAACTGGGCGAATACATCCGCCGGAATGAAATAGATCAGGCTGTCTTCCAGGGCCTTGGCCGGGAAACGCACCCGGTTGCTGCGCAGCAAGCCCGCCTGGCCAAAGATATCGCCCTCGACCAGCCGGTTGTACAGTTCGCCGCTTCGCCGATAGATCTCGACCGCGCCGCTGCGTACGTAGTGCAGGTCATGAATGGCCGCACCTGCTTCCAGGATCGGGCTTGAGGCCTTGAAATACGCGACTTCGACGCGCCGGGCAATTTCCTCCAGGGTCTCCTGAGGAAGGGCATCGAATGGCGGAAAACGATGAAGGTGCTCACTGATTTCCAGTAATTCGATCTGCATGGGGCCTCGTGACAGTTCTGTTTGAAGGCCCAACATGCCAGACCATGGCGCCGCACACAAACCTGGGAGCGTGTACGGCCACCGGTTCGTTATTGAGCTTGAGGCACGGCCAGCCACTGCCCGATGACTTTCTGATAGCTGCCGTTGGCCTTGCTCAGGTGCAACCACTGGTCGACGTACATCTTCCAGGTGTTGTCGTCACGGGGCAGCAGATAGGCTTTCTCGCCATATTGCAGGTAGCGGGTAGGGTTGACGGCGCACAGGCCCGGCTTGAGTTTCTGCTGGTAGAGCGCTTCCGAGGCATCGGTGATCATGACGTCGGCGCGTTTGTCCAACAGCTCCTGGAAGATCGTCACGTTGTCATGGAAGGCGAGCTGGCCCTTGGGCAGGAATGCCCGCACGAAGGCTTCGTTGGTGCCACCGGCCGGCTCGACGAGGCGCACCGAAGGCTGGTTCATCTGCTCGATGGTCTGGTAGCGCGACTGGTCTTCGCAACGCACCAGCGGGATCTTGCCATCCACGTCCAGGGTGTTGCTGAAATAGGCTTTCTTCTGTCGTTCCAGGGTCACCGAAATCCCGCCCATCCCGATGTCGCACTTGCCCGCCAGCATGTCGGGCATCAACGTTTTCCAAGTGGTCTGGACCCATTGCGCCTTGACGCCCAGGCTGGCGGCCAGCGAGCGGGCCATGTCGATGTCGATGCCTTCGTATTCCCCCGATTCGGCCTTGTAGGTGTAGGGCTTGTAGTCGCCGGTGGTGCACACGCGCAGTTCACCTTGCTGGATCACTTTGTCCAGATGCGAAGCCGTTGGTTCGGCCAGGGCGCTGCCGCAGAATGCCAACAGGCCAAAGAGCGTCATCGTGCTTGTTATGGTTTTCATGGGATGGGACGTCTCGCAAGGGAAGGGGACAAGACGGGGGAGTGTAGTAAAACTGCCGGCGGGCTGTCACTGGAACGTCGACGCGAATGCTCAGCCTGCCGTGCTCTCGCACGCCTGGAGGTTTTTCAGGTAGGCGCAGAACATATCTGCCATGGCATCGGCATAGCTCTGGACTTCTTGCCGAACGCGAGGCGTTGCCGAAAACCGTTTCCCCACGGAGCTGAGGGTGGCGATGATCAGCTCACCGGCCAGGGCGCGGGTTTGCATACTCGCGTCCGGCAGCGCTTGCTGCATGAACGCATCCACCGATGCCTGCACTGAAGTACGTGCCGCCTGGTGCTCAGGCGCATCCCGATAAAGTGGCGCAGCGTCGTTGAGCGCGACGCGAATCTGCGCTTCGTCGCACTCGGACTGGATGAACGCCTGCACAAGGGTTCGTAACCGCGAGAGGGGCGGTGTGGAGGGATCTTCCAGAATGTCTCGCAACATATCGCTGGTCTGCCGCCATTCATCACTTTGCAGCCGAAACAGGATCGCTGCCTTGTTCGGAAAGTACTGATACACCGATCCGACGCTCACACCCGCTCGCTCGGCAACGCGGGCAACGGTGAAGCGTTGGGCGCCCTGACTCGCCAAAACCTGAACAGCCGCTTCCAGGACTGCCGCCACAAGCTCGGTGGACCGTGCCTGTTTTGGCTGCTTGCGTGAGGAAATCTGCGGGCTTGGGCGATCGGACATGGCGGCATCGGCCTCGGAAAAGGAATGCGAATAGGAAATACGACGGATTATTCGTATCTTGAATGCGACTAATTGATCGCATTCTAGGCGGCTGCGCAAGCGGCATTCAACTTCACTTCGCGTCCCTTTCCATGGGTAGGGTTATGACTCAAGAAAATATTCATCCGGGTGCCTCTGTGGCGCCCCCGGCAGCCGTCGATACCAATCCGGTATTCAAGTTGTTGCCGCTCACGTTGACCGTGTTCATTGGCTTTCTCACCATCGGCATGCAACTGCCAGTTTTGCCGCTTCATTTGCACGACACGCTGGGGATGGGCACGTTGGTGATTGGCCTGGTAGTGGGTGCACAGTTCGCCGCGGCGCTGCTGTCGCGATCCTGGGCCGGCAATTTCGCCGACCTGCGCGGCGGCAAGCGCGCGGTCATGGTCGGGCTGGTGACGGCGGCGGTTTCCGCTTTGGTCTATCTGCTGTCCCTGGCGTTCGTCGCTACGCCGGTGTTGTCGGTCTGGCTGTTAGTAGGCGGTCGCGTGCTGCTGGCGATCGGTGAAAGCCTGATCGTCACCGGGGCGTTGGGGTGGGGCATCGGTCTTGTAGGGGGGCAGCATGCCGGCAAGGTCATGGCCTGGAATGGCATTGCCATGTATGGCGCGTTCGCCCTGGGCGCCCCGCTTGGCGTGGCGCTCGATTCGGGTTGGGGATTCATGGGCATCGTTGTGGCGTCGGCGTTTATTGCGCTGTTGGCCTTGGCGGTTGTCGCCGGCGTCCGCGGCGTAGCCCCTACGGCGACCCGGCGCACACCGTTCTACAAGATGTTCGGCGCGGTATGGGTTCCCGGCATGGGCCTGGCGTTTTGCAGCGTCGGCTTTGGTGTCGTGACAGCGTTCATTGCCTTGTTATTCGCGGCCAGGGATTGGGGCAACGCTTCGCTCGCGTTCACGGCGTTCGGTCTGGCCTTCATCGGCGCGCGGCTGTTGTTCGGGCATCTTCCAGACAAAATAGGTGGCGCGCGTGTCGCATTGGTCTGCGTCGTGATCGAGGCCGTTGGGCTGCTGCTCATCTGGGGCGCCGATACGGCATTCACCGCCTATCTCGGCGCCGCGTTTACCGGCTTCGGTTATTCCCTGGCGTTTCCCGGTTTTGGCGTGGAAGCAGTGCGGCGTGCTCCGCCGCAGTCACGTGGCCTCGCCATGGGCGCCTATGTTGCCTTCCTCGATATTTCCCTGGGCATGACCAGCCCGCTGGCTGGTGTGCTGGCCTGTGGTTGGGGCATCGAGGCGGTTTACCTGGGTGGTGCTGTTGCGGTTGCGTTGTCGTTCGGGGTGGCCTTGATGTTGCTCCAAAGTCGGGAAATACAAGTTCAATACAAATCCTGAGCCTTGTTCAGGTTATAGAAGACTTTCTATCTCGCTTTTCCAGACAGGAGCGTTGCTCATGCACGTATTCGTTACCGGTGCCACGGGCTGGGTTGGGTCGGCCGTGGTGCAGGATTTGCTCGGCTCCGGGCATCAAGTCACCGGCCTGGCCCGTTGCGAAGAAAAGGTTGCCGCGCTCGCCGCCACCGGCGCGAGAGTAATTCAAGGGACGTTGGATGATCTGGATGTCCTGCATCATGCAGCGTCGGCGGCGGATGCGGTTATTCACACCGCTTTTAATCATGATTTTTCACGATTTGCCGAAAATGCCGAGCAAGACCGTCGTGCGATTATGGCACTGGGCGGCGCGTTGCAAGGCTCCGAGCGACCGCTATTGGTGACCTCGGGCTTGTTCGGATTGACCCGGGGCGCCAGTGAGCTGGAAGTGGTCAGCCCGGCCTCGCCTCGCAAGTCCGAAGCCACGGCAAGGGATCTGACCGAGCGTGGTGTGCGCGTGGCGACGGTTCGGTTGGCGCCATCGGTCCATGGCGTCGGCGACTATGGATTCGTACCGATCCTGATTCGTCTGGCCCGTGAGCAGGGCGTATCGGCTTATCTCGGCGACGGTAACCATTGCTGGTCGGGCGTGCATCGACTGGATGCGGCACGGGTCTATCGATTGGCGCTTGAGCAGGGCGTAACCCAGTCCGTCTACCACGCCGTCACCGACGAAGCTGTACCCTTCAAGGACATTGCCCAGGCGATAGGACGTGGCCTGGGAGTGCCGGTCGAGTCCCGAGAGCGCGAGCATTTTGGCTGGTTCGCTCACATGGCGGGCGCGAACATGGCGGTGTCCAGTGAGTACACCCGCGGTTTGTTGGGCTGGGTGCCGAGCGGGCCGGGGTTGTTGGATGATCTTGAACATCCTGGTTACTACATCAGCGCGGAATGATCCCGTGGTCGATCGCGTATTTCACCAGGGCCGCGGGCTTGTCGATGTTGAGCTTTCGGCGAATGCTCAGGCGGTGGGTTTCGACGGTGCGGACGCTGATGTCCAGCTCGCGGGCCATTTCCTTGTTGTTGAAGCCCTGGACCATTTTCTTCAGCACCTGGGTCTCGCGCGGCGTCAGCTCGCTGTCGGTGTGCGGGTCGGTGGCGAGGCGCTGGGCGATCTCGGCGCTGTAGAAGGTGCCGCCGCTGATGATGGCCTCGATGGCGGCGATGATTTCCTTCGACGGCGAGTTCTTCAGGACATAGCCGCTGGCGCCGGCGCGCACCGATTCGCTGACGTACTCATGATTGTCATACATGCTCAGAATCAGGATCTTCAAGCCTGGGTGCTGCCTGCCCAGCAGTCGGGTCAGCTCAAGGCCGTTCATGTCCTTGAGGCCGATGTCCATCAACAGGAGATCCGGCTGGCAGCGTTCGACCATTTCGATGGCCTGTACACCATTCTCCGCTTCGCCAACCACATCCAGCCGGGGCATGACGGACAGCAGGGCGCGGATGCCGTCCCGGACCAGGGAATGATCGTCGACCAGGGCGACGCGTATGGCTGGAGACAGGGTCATCGGCAAGGGCTCTTGTTGAATTCAAGGCGCATCAGCTTTCCGTGGTGGGCATGGTCATGGGCAAGAGGATATCCAGTTCGCTTCGTCCTGGCACCGATGTCATGTCCAGCCGCCCGCCAAAATGCTCGACCCGTTCGCGGATATTACGCAAGCCGATGCCCGTATGGCCGCGCTCGACCTGTGGAACGTTGAAGCCCATCCCGTCATCCACAACGGTCAGGCGCAAGGACTGGCCGGAGCCGAACAGGGTGATGGCCACACGCTTCGCCCCGGCGTGACGCTCGATGTTGGTCAGCGCTTCCTGGGCGATGCGAAACAGCGAGACCGGTGCGCCGTTTTCCAGGCGACAGTCGAATTCGTTGCTTCGGTAGGACACTTCCAGGCCGCTGCGTTGCTCGAATTCGGCCGCAAGCTGGCCGATGGCGGCAGGCAGGCCCAGGGTGTCGAGCAAAGACGAGCGCAGGTCGTGGGAGATGCTACGGATTTCACCGATGGCTTCACCCAGTCGGTCCGTGGCGTTTTTCAAGATGCCCACTCCATTTTCCTGGCCGTTCTCGATGACGTGGCTGGCCAGCTCGAACTGGAACTTGATCGACACCAACAGTTGGCTGATGCCGTCATGCAATTCACGGGATACCCGGGAGCGCTCTTCCTCTTGCAAGCTGACAATGCGCTGGTTCAAGCGCTGCAGTTTCTTGTCGGCCAGGCGATGCTCGCTGACGTTGAGGGTAATGCCGCCGGCGAACACCAGTAGCACTGCGATCAGTGCAATGGCGGCGATTGCCTGCATGGTGGTGTGGATGCCTTGGGCCACTTCGGCGCGGGCTTGTTGGGTGGCACGCTCCACGTCCTCCAGGTAAATCCCGGTGCCGAGCATCCAGCCCCAGCGATCGAGCATCACGACATAGGCCAGTTTGTCGGTCACCTGGCCGGAGGAAGGCTTGTTCCAGGCATAACGCTGGAAGCCTTCACCCGATTCGGCGCTCTTGAGCAACGCCTGGATGACGGGCAGGCCCTGGGGATCTTTCATGTCCCAAAGGTATTGCCCGACCAGTTCCGACTGCCGGGCGTGCATCAGGCTGCGACCCTGGCGGTCGTACACGAAGAAATATCCGTTGATACCGAAGCTGAGCTTGCGCAGCTCTTCCAGTACCTGCTGCTGTGCCCGCGCGTCGCCCTGGCCGTTGTCATACAGCGGCGCGATCAGGCTCTGCGCCATCTCGACATAGTTCTTCAATTCGGCGCGCTTGCTCGCCAGGATGCTGTCTTCGATCAGTTGCGCCTGTTGATCACCCAACTGGCGGTTGAGCGAGATGACCAAGGCACCGATGACAGCAATCGCCAGGACCAGCGGCAGGATCCCGAGAGCAACGATTTTGTGTTTGAGCAGCATCTTTACTCCAGTCCGGGCGCGGCGGGGAGGCGAATGGCGGCATCATATGCCAAACCTGTGCGCGCGGCATAAGACCTGTGGGAGCGAGCCTGCTCGCGAAGGCGATGGGGCAGTCAAATCATCATTAACGGACACGCCGCTTTCGCGAGCAGGCTCGCTCCCACAAGGGAATCGGGGTTCTACGTAGTACTACGGATTTATTTATTGACGGCATGCAGGGATATTGGGCCGGCTCCGAATAGCCGGGGCACACTATAAAAACAATCGCCGCAATCCATTGGATATCGGCAGGAGACACGCAATGACAACCCGTTTGGTTAAACACCTCGCCTGGTTTGCCGTGGCTGTTCTGGGAGCTTGTGCGCTGAGTGTCGTGGCCTTGCGCCGCGGAGAGCCGATCAACGCCCTCTGGATCGTCGTCGCAGCCGTGGCCATTTACCTGGTCGCCTATCGCTACTACAGCCTCTTCATCGCCAACAACGTGATGCAACTCGATGCGCGCCGGGCCACGCCTGCCGTGCTCAACAACGATGGCCTGGACTACGTCCCGACCAACAAGCACATCCTGTTCGGCCACCACTTCGCGGCCATTGCCGGCGCGGGGCCGCTGGTCGGGCCGGTGCTGGCCGCGCAGATGGGCTACCTGCCCGGCACGCTCTGGCTGATCGCCGGCGTGGTGCTGGCCGGTGCGGTGCAGGACTTCATGGTCCTGTTCCTGTCCACCCGCCGCAACGGTCGCTCCCTGGGCGACATGGTGCGCGAGGAAATGGGCCGCATTCCCGGCACCATCGCGCTGTTCGGCTGCTTCCTGATCATGATCATCATCCTCGCGGTGCTGGCGCTGATCGTGGTCAAGGCCCTGGCCGAGAGCCCGTGGGGCATCTTCACGGTGATGGCGACCATCCCGATCGCGATGTTCATGGGCATCTACATGCGCTACATCCGCCCGGGCCGCATCGGCGAGATCTCGATCATCGGCGTGCTGTTGCTGTTGGGTTCGATCTGGCTGGGCGGGCAGATCGCCGCCGATCCGGTCTGGGCCAAGGCCTTCACCTTCACCGGGATCCAGATCACCTGGATGCTGATCGGCTACGGTTTTGTCGCGGCGGTCCTGCCGGTGTGGCTGATCCTGGCGCCACGGGACTACCTGTCGACCTTCCTCAAGATCGGCACCATCGTCGCCCTGGCGATCGGCATCCTGGTCACCATGCCCGAGCTGAAAATGCCTGCGCTGACTCAGTTCACCGACGGCACCGGGCCGGTGTGGAAGGGCGGCTTGTTCCCGTTCCTGTTCATCACCATCGCCTGCGGCGCGGTCTCGGGCTTCCATGCGCTGATCTCCTCGGGCACCACGCCCAAGCTGCTGGATAACGAAACCAATGCCCGCTACATCGGTTACGGCGGCATGCTGATGGAATCCTTCGTGGCCATCATGGCGATGGTTGCCGCCTCGGTGATCGAGCCGGGCGTGTACTTCGCCATGAACAGCCCGGCGGCGATCGTCGGCACTGACGTGGTGGCCGTGGCCCAGACCGTCAGCAGTTGGGGCTTTGCAATCACCCCCGACGCGCTGCAAGCGGTGGCCAAGGACATCGGTGAGACCACCATTCTGGCCCGTGCCGGCGGTGCGCCGACCCTGGCGGTCGGTATCGCGCAGATCCTGCACTCGGTGCTGCCGGGTGAGAACACCATGGCCTTCTGGTACCACTTCGCGATCCTCTTCGAAGCGCTGTTCATCCTCACCGCGGTGGACGCCGGCACCCGTGCCGGGCGGTTCATGCTGCAGGATCTGCTCGGCTCGTTCGTGCCGGCCCTCAAGCGTACCGAATCCTGGACCGCCAACCTGATCGCCACTGCCGGCTGCGTCGCGCTGTGGGGTTACTTGCTGTACCAGGGCGTGATCGATCCGCTGGGCGGCATCAACACCTTGTGGCCGCTGTTCGGCATCTCCAACCAGATGCTGGCCGGTATCGCCCTGATGCTCGCCACCGTGGTACTGATCAAGATGAAGCGCCAGCGCTACGTCTGGGTCACGCTGCTGCCGGCGAGCTGGCTGCTGATCTGCACCACCACCGCGGGCCTGATCAAGCTGTTCGACGCCAACCCGGCGATCGGCTTCCTGGCCCTGGCGCGCAAATACAACGATGCCCTGGCCGCCGGCCAGATCCTGGCCCCGGCCAAGAGCATCGAGCAGATGCAGCACGTGGTGTTCAATGCCTACACCAACGCAACGCTGACGGTATTGTTCCTGTTCGTGGTCTTCAGCATCCTGTTCTACGCGCTCAAGGTCGGCATCGCCGCCTGGGGCACGAAAGAGCGCACGGACAAAGAAGCGCCATTCCAGGCCCTGCCGGACGCTTGATAGAGGATTGCAACGATGTTCAATGACTTGAGTCGCCTCGGTAAATACCTCGGTCAGGCCGCCCGCCTGATGGTCGGCATGCCCGACTACGACAACTACGTCGAGCACATGCAAACCAAGCACCCGGACAAGCCGCTGATGGACTACGAGGCGTTCTTCCGAGAGCGCCAAGAGGCCCGTTACGGCGGCAAGGCCGGGCCCAAGTGCTGTTGAACTGAGGCCCATCCCTTGTGGGAGCGAGCCTGCTCGCGATAGCGGTGGGTCAGTTAATGATGAATTGACTGACCTGACGCCATCGCGAGCAGGCTCGCTCCCACAGTTGTTTTGGGCTGGTCTCAGGATTTTTGTACACCACCGGTTCCCTTGTGGGAGCGAGCTTGCTCGCGATAGCGGAGTGTCAGTTGGTGATGAATTGACTGACCTGACGCCATCGCGAGCAGGCTCGCTTCCACAGTTGTTTTGGGTTGGCCTCAGGATTTTTGTACACCACCGGTTCGCTTGTGGGAGCGAGCCTGCTTGCGATAGCGGTGGGTCAGTTGGTGATGAATTGACTGACCCGACGCCATCGCGAGCAGGCTCGCTCCCACAGTTGTTTCGGGCTGGTCTCAGGATTTTTGTACACCACCGGTTCCCTTGTGGGAGCGAGCTTGCTCGCGATGGCGGAATGTCAGTTGGTGATGAATTGACTGACTTGACGCCATCGCGAGCAAGCTCGCTCCCACAGTTGTTTTGGGCTGGTCTCAGGATTTTTGTACACCACCGGTTCGCTTGTGGGAGCGAGCCTGCTCGCGATAGCGGAGTGTCAGTTGGTGATGAAATGACTGACCTGACGCCATCGCGAGCAGGCTCGCTCCCACAGTTGTTTTGGGCTGGTCTCGGGATTTTTGTACACCACCGGTTCCCTTGTGGGAGCGAGCCTGCTCGCGATAGCGGTGGGTCAGTTGGTGATGAATTGACTGACCCGACGCCATCGCGAGCAGGCTCGCTCCCACAGTTGTTTTGGGGTGGTCTCAGGATTTTTATACACCACCGGTTCGCTTGTGGGAGCGAGCCTGCTCGCGATAGCGGAGTGTCAGTTGACGAGGATTTGATTGACCTGACGCCATCGCGAGCAAGCTCGCTCCCACAGTTGTTTTGGGCTGGTCTCAGGATTTTTGTACACCACCGGTTCCCTTGTGGGAGCGAGCCTGAACTGGCCTAATGATTTTGGACACTTCAATCGGGCGCTATGATAGCGCCCAAATCTGAGGTGTTTGGATATGCGTAAATCTTATTCGAGTGAGTTCAAGCTCAAGGCTGCCAGCATGGTGCTGGATGAAGGCCAGCCGGTTACCGAGGTCTGTGCCAGCCTAGATATCGGCCCCACTGCTCTGCGCCGCTGGGTCGATCAAGTGCAAAAAGAACGCCTGGGTTCGACCCCGGTAGGGGCCAAGGCGATTACCGCTGATCAGCGAGAAATCCAGAGGCTCAAAGCCCTACTCAGGGAGAAAGACCTGGACATTGAAATCCTAAAAAAGGCCAGTGCTCTCCTGCTTTTGGACGCCAAAGATCATTCACGCTGATCGATGAGCTGGACGAGCAATACGGCGTTAAAAGGTGTTGCCGGGCGTTTGGGATCAACCGCAGTAGTTTCTACGCCTGGCGCCAGCGCCAAGGCAGAGCAAATCCTGAACGGGACAAGCTCAAAGCCGCGCTGGTCAGGCACCACAGGGCGTCCAGAGAGTCGGCCGGCGCACGTACTTTGTCCAAGGAGCTAAAAGCCAAAGGGCATCGTATCGGACGTTATATGGCTCGCAGTTTGATGCGCGAAGCTGGCATCGCTAGTCGTCAGCGCAGGCGCCATAAGTACAAGTCGCCGGGCGTTGAGGCATTGGTGGCGCCGCACGTGCTCAAGCGAAAATTTGATGTAACGGCGGTTAACCAGGTGTGGTGTGGCGACGTGACTTACATCAAGGTCGGCAAGCGGTGGATGTACTTCGCCGCCGTTCTGGATCTGTACGCTCGGAGGATCGTGGGTTGGTCGTTCTCGATGATTTCTGATGCCAACCTGACCTGCGAAGCGCTACGCATGGCGGTTGAGCTACGCGGCCACCCCCAGGATGTGTTGTTTCATTCAGACCAAGGTTGTCAGTACACCAGTCATAAATTCCGAAACGAGCTTGTGAAACACGGGTTTAGGCAAAGTATGAGCCGTAAAGGCGAGTGCTGGGACAACGCCCCCATGGAGCGTTTCTTTGGTAGTTTGAAATCAGAGTGGGTTCCTGAAACGGGCTACAAACTGGAACATGAGGCCCGGGCAGACGTGCAGCGCTATGTCTCGCGCTACAACATCAGCAGGCCTCACAGCTACAACGACTACCGGTCGCCGGTCGCGAAGGAAAGGTTGGCGGCGTGAACCTTAATCGGTGTCCAAGATTACTTGACCAGTTCAGCCTGCTCGCGATAGCGGAGTGTCAGTTGGTGATGAATTGACTGACCTGACGCCATCGCGAGCAGGCTCGCTCCCACAATTGTTTTGGGCTGGTCTCGGGATTTTTGTACACCACCGGTTCCCTTGTGGGAGCGAGCTTGCTCGCGATAGCGGAGTGTCAGTTGGTGATGAATTGACTGACCCGACGCCATCGCGAGCAGGCTCGCTCCCACAGTTGTTTTGGGCTGGTCTCGAGATTTGCGTACATCCCGCTCCCACACGGCTGGTCGAAACGCTTAGTCCGCCAACAACACCGCCGCATCAAACCCCACCCGCAAGTTGCCCCAGTGACGGCCGCCGAAGAAGAACGGCACGTCGATCTCGGTCATGATTTCCCCGGTGTCGCGCAGGTAGGTCTGGAGCAGGAAGCGCTGGACGTTGCCCGCAGCGCGCAGGCCGATCGGGTCGTTGAAGATCCGCTTGTTGCGGCAAACCGGTAGGTCCACCGCGCGGTCTCCGGTCGGTTGTTTGGACACCCAGCTGTTATTGACCGGGCAATACCCCTTCGTATCGACAATGAACGAGACCTTGCCGCCCGGCGTGCTGCGGGTGAGCTTGTCGCATTCTTCCTGGCAGACCCGGGCAAAGCGTTCGGTATAACTGGTCATGTATTGCTTGGGATCGGTGCCGGGAATCAATTGGTAATTCTGGTCGAACAGGTTGACACCTTCATCCTGCAACGCCTGCAAATGAACCTGCAGCGTGTCGCGGCATTCGCTGGCACGGGTGATGGCGGCGTCCAGCTTGCCGTGGCCAAGCACGAAGCGGCCCAGTAGCGTCTGGACTTTCTCCGCCACGCCAGACAGGTCGCGGGTAGCGGTCGCCGATTGCTGCATGCGTTGGTCGATCGACTGGCTGTCGGCGTGGATCTGGGTAACGCGTTCGTTGATGCCAGTGTTGGTATCGGCGAATTGCTGGATATGGTCAGCGATGTCGGCCAACTTGCCGTTGGTGGATTCGAAGTCGACGATCATGCTTTCGAAATGACCGGACGCGCGTTCAACAACTTTCTGGGTTTCCCGGGCGCTGTGGCTGATCTGGGTGGTCTGTTCGTGGGTCGAGCTGACTTCCTGCAACATGGCGTCGATGTTACGGGAGATATCGTCGGTGGCGCGGCTGACGTTCTGCGCCAAGGTGCGCACTTCATCGGCGACCACCGCAAAGCCACGGCCACTTTCCCCGGCACGCGCGGCTTCGATGGCGGCGTTGAGGGCCAACAGGTTGGTCTGGGCGGAAATCTGCTGGATCAGGCCGACAATCGACTTGATGCTCGAAGAGCGCTGGTTGAGGGCGTCCACCAGCCCGGCGAACTCGCCGAGGCTGCTGGAAATCTCGCTGATGTTGCCGGTCACTTCCAGCAATTCGGCGTAGGAGTCCCGGGCCATGCTCAGGTTCTGCGCGGTGGTGCCGGATATGCCCTGGGTCTGGCGCGACACCTCTTCAATACGGCCCACGGCGGTATTGCTCTGCTCCATCACTTCCTTGGCGAAGCGCGCCTGGTGCGTCGCGCTGTCGCTGGAATCACTGATGTTCTTCAGCGAGCGGGCCGATTCGACGGCGATATGGACGGTCAATGCCTGGACGTTGCTAATGATCTCGCGCTGCTTGGCCAGGAAACGGTTGCAGGTGGCGGCCAGCGTGCGGATCTCGTCGTGGGTCACCAGCGGCAGGTCCTTGGACAAGTCGCCTTCGCCGTTGGCGATCTCTTCCAGGGCTTTGGTCATGGCGGTAACGGGGCGCACGATGAGGTGGCGGAAGTACCAGACCATGAAACTGACCATGGCCAGCGTCAAAAGCGCGCCGAAGAGCAGCGCATGGGTGAGGCTGTCGAGGCGGTCTTGAATCTGTCCCAGCAGCGCGGCGTCAAGCTGGGCAGTGCGCAACTGCAGGACGATATCGGCGCGGGCGCTGAGGGCCACCCAATAAAGCAAGGCACTGACCGCGACCAAGAGGAAAAGGCTTGAAAGCTTTTTGGTGAGGGTATCGAAAAATTGCATTTCGATAGACTCATACAAGGCCTTTAACGTCTGCATCACAGCTCCAGGGAAAAATAGATTCGATGGCATACATTCGACCGAGAACGGCAAAGCTTTAGGGGGTTGGGGCGATTTGATATCACCCTGGGATTCTGACGCGGCCTGGCCCTGTCTTTTCGGTGCGAAAGGGATGTCAATAACTGTTGTTACGAATTAGACGAAAGTCGTACTAGCGCCTTGCCCGGCGACTGCTACGGTTTGAAGTGCAAAACAATAACAACAAAACAAGAGGGCGCTTCGATGTCCACTGAAAAACAACAGGCTGCGCGTGCCTACTGGACGGAAAATCTACGCTGGATGCTGGTGTTGCTGGTCATCTGGTTCGTGGTGTCGTTCGGTTTCGGCATCTTGCTGGTCGACTCACTCAACACCATCAGTTTCTTCGGCACGCCCCTGGGGTTCTGGTTTGCCCAGCAGGGGTCCATCTACGTCTTTGTGCTCGAGATCTTCTTCTATGTCTGGAAGATGAATCAGCTTGATCGCAAATATGACGTTCACGAAGACTGAGGGCGGCGCACATGGACACAAAAACCCTGATCTACCTAGTCGTAGGCGCCACCTTTGCGTTGTACATCGCGATCGCGATCTGGACGCGGGCCGGCTCCACCAGTGAATACTACGTCGCGAGCAAGGGCGTGCACCCCGTGCTCAACGGCATGGCGACCGGTGCGGACTGGATGTCGGCGGCGTCGTTCATTTCCATGGCGGGGATCATCGCCTTCGCGGGGTACGACGGTTCCGTCTACCTGATGGGCTGGACCGGCGGCTACGTCCTCCTGGCGATGTGCCTGGCGCCGTACCTGCGCAAATTCGGCAAGTTCACCGTGCCCGAGTTCGTTGGGGCGCGTTATTACTCGCAGACGGCGCGGGTGGTGGCGGTAATCTGCGTGATCTTCATTTCCTTTACCTACGTGGCGGGGCAGATGCGCGGCGTAGGCATCGTGTTTTCCCGCTACCTGGAAGTGGACATCAACACCGGCGTCATGATCGGCATGGCCATCGTGTTCTTCTATTCGGTGCTGGGCGGCATGAAAGGCATCACCTACACCCAGGTGGCGCAGTACTGCGTGATGATCTTCGCCTACATGGTGCCGGCCATCTTCATCTCGATGATGATCACCGGCAATCCGATCCCGCAGCTGGGCTTCATCAGCGAAGCCGCCGGCTCGGGGCAGAGTGTGATCGAACGGCTCAATGGCCTGGGCGCCGAGTTGGGCTTCTCTGCCTATACCAATGGCACCAAGTCGACCATGGACGTGTTTTTCATCACCATGGCGCTGATGGTGGGGACCGCGGGCCTGCCCCATGTGATCGTGCGGTTCTTTACCACCCCCACCGTCCGGGACGCACGCAAGTCTGCCGGCTACGCATTGCTGTTCATCGCGATTCTCTACACCACCGCACCGGCGGTGGCAGCGTTCGCTCGTACCAACCTGCTGACCTCCATCCCTAACGTCAGTTATGCCACCGCGCCGGACTGGTTCAAGGCCTGGGAAAATTCCGGACTGATTGCCTGGGCGGACAAGAACAACGACGGCATCATCCAGTACAGCCCTGGGGCGGCGCTGGTCGGGGCGCCGAGCTTTACCGGCGAACGTGGGGCGCATGAGCAGCGGTTGCTCAAGAACCAGCTTTCGCCGGTGCCCAACGAGCTGTATGTCGACAACGACATCATGGTGTTGGCCAACCCTGAAATCGCCGGGCTGCCCGGTTGGGTAATTGCCTTGATCGCTGCCGGTGGGCTGGCGGCGGCGCTATCCACGGCGGCGGGGCTGTTGCTGGTGATCTCCACCTCGATCTCCCATGACCTGCTCAAAAGCAACATCATGCCCAGGATCAACGAGAAGCAGGAGTTGCTCGCGGCGCGTATCGCGGCCGGTGTGGCGGTATTGATCGCCGGATTGTTCGGCATCTACCCACCCGCATTCGTCGCCCAGGTGGTGGCGTTCGCCTTCGGGTTGGCAGCGTCTTCGTTCTTCCCGGTCATCGTCATGGGGATCTTCTCCAAGCGCATGAACCGCGAAGGCGCGATTGCCGGGATGATCGTCGGGCTGACCTTCACGTTCACCTACATCGTCTATTTCAAATTCATCAACCCGACGATGAACACGGCTGAACATTGGTGGCTTGGTGTGTCCCCTGAAGGCATCGGCACATTGGGCATGGTATTCAACTTCCTGGCGGCCCTGGTTGTGTCACGCTTCACCGCGCCGCCACCGGAGCACATCCAGCATCTGGTCGAGGACATCCGCGTACCGAGGGGTGCTGGCGCCGCCATCGATCACTGACCTTCAACGAGCCCCAAAAAGGAGAGGGGACCGATAAAGGGCGCCGGAGTCATCCTCCGGCGCCCTTTAATGCATTCAGAGTCAAAGCGTGGAAATGTTGGAAAGATTTACTGGGAATCATTCTCAAAGTATATTCGCTCTCATTTCCAACCCTCTGTGAGTGCGCGTCTTGAATCGTTTCACCCCTTTCGCCTACCGCAACGCCCTCGTCAAATGTGTTTTACCTGCGCTGTCCTGTTGTTTCATGGCCAGTCCCTTGAGGGCACAGGACACCCTCGAACTGCCCACTACGGATGTGCAAGGCAGTCGGATCATTCAGGACGAGGGCTACACGGCGACGCAAGCCAGCACGGCGAGCAAGAGCGATGTACCGATCAAGGAAGAGGCGCAATCGATCAACGTAGTCACTCAGCAGACGCTGGCGGACTATCAGGTGCGCTCGCTGGAGGACGCGATGAAGTTCGTCAGCGGCGTCAGCCAGGGCAACACCCTGGGCGGCTCGCGGGACTCATTGGTCAAGCGCGGCTTCGGCACCAACGACGACGGCTCGATCCTGCGCGACGGCGTGCGTTCCAACCTGGGCCATAACTTCAGCGCCACCACCGAGCGGGTCGAAGTACTCAAGGGGCCGGCCTCGATGTTGTACGGCGCGCTGGAACCTGGCGGCCTGATCAACGTCATCAGCAAGAAGCCGCAATACACCCAGAGCACCACGCTCAGCGGTTCCGCCTACAGCGAAGGCGGCGGCACCATGGCCCTGGACACCACCGGACCGCTGGGCGATACCGGATTGGCCTATCGCCTGATCGCCGAGCGCGGCCATGAGGATTACTGGCGCAATTACGGGGTTAACGAGAGCACGCTGGTGGCGCCGTCGTTGGCCTGGACCGGCGAGCGGGCTTCGTTGAATTTGAGTTATGAGTACAACGAATATTCCCAATCCGTTTGACCGGGGCACGATTTTCACCAATGGGCATCCGGCTGACATCGACTATGACAAGCGCCTGGATGAACCTTGGGCCAAGAGCATCGGCATCCGTGAGACGGCCACTGCGCGGTTCGAGTATGAATTGAGTGAGGCGTGGAAGACGCGGGTGACCTACGGCTGGAACAATGACCGTTACAGCCTTTCGATTGCGCAGCCCGGCACTTTGAATGGAAATTTGTTGAGCCGAAGGGCCAATGGCGCCCACTACGATGATGAAACCCGTTACGCCAGTTGGGACTTCATGGGCAAGCAGGAACTGTTCGGCCAGCGCCACGATTTGCTGGTAGGCGCCGATAACCAAGTCTCCGATCAGTTCCGGGGCAAGACTTATCGTGGTAGCCCGCAGCCTGGTTTTGACATCACTGCTCCGGTTTACGGCAATTTGCCAAAGCCAAGTGTGATCAGCGCAACCGATAGCGACCTGCGAAACCAGTTGAATTCCAGCTCCGTCTACCTGAAAGATAACTGGCATCTGGATGACCGTTGGATTCTCGTATTTGGTGGGCGTTATCAACATTACGATCAGTACAGTGACCAAGGTCTAGGTAGCAAATACGATGTCAATCGTGACGACAACGGCGACGCCTTCGTGCCGTTTCTCGGGCTGGTCTACAAAGCCACCGAGCAATTGTCGCTGTACGGCAATTACAGCAAGTCCTTTAAACCCAATGATGACGTGGACGACGCCGGTAATACTTTCGATCCGGAGGAGGGCCGCAGCTACGAAGTCGGCGCGAAATACGATCCGCTGCCGGGCCTGAATATCAACCTCGCCCTGTTCGATATCGTGAAGAAAAACGTCGTGACGTCCTCTACGGTCAACGGCGTAACGTTGGCAGAAGCCGCTGGCAAAGTTGGCTCCCAAGGCCTCGAACTCGATATCACCGGTCGCCTCGCCGAACGTTGGGACTTGATCGGCACCTACGCCTATACCCACACGGAGATCCTTGATGATCCGGACGATGAAGGCCATCGTCTGGCCGACGCCCCCAAGCACACCGCCAGCCTGTACCTGAGCCACCACCTGAACGTCCCGGCCGAATTCGGTGCCTGGCACGCCGGTGCCGGCGCCCGTTATGTCGGCGAGCGCGCCGCCAACAACGCCAACGATTTCTGGCTCAGCAGCTACACCGTCGCCGACGCTTTCCTGCGCTGGGAGTCGCCGGTGTTCGGGCACAAGACGTCGTTGCAGTTGAACGTCGATAACCTGTTCGACAAGCAATACTACCCGTCATCCACCGGCAGCGAACTTCAGGTCGCCGTCGGCGAGCCGCGTACCGCCAGGTTGAGTGCCAGCGTGACGTTCTGATCGCAGCGCGCCAACAAAAATGCCCGGACAACCATGTCCGGGCATTTTTGTTTCTGGCTTCAGGCCATCTTCGCGCAAGCTCGCTTCCAACGAAGCGCTCTTTCAGCGAAGTCTTCGCTCGTGAGCTATGGTTGAGCCAAGCGCAGCGCTTTAGCGGTGAGTAATAATTTCCCCTTTTCGGGGCGTTCGGCCTCGACTTCCCGTCTGTTTGCACCGATTCGACCCGTTTGCTGTGCCGGCGCTTGAAACTGGAGTCAGCGTTTCAGGGCTCGAATCTCTTTTCGTCGCGAAATCAAAAATAAATTTCGCTTTTTCACCGCTTTGCGCCGGTTTTTCCAGCATTGCTTCAATCCGCCGCACTTAGGCACAGCCCTTGCTACGGCTCCACGAGACCCAGCAGAAAGGAGTTTCGATACGCAAATATAAAAAAGGGGCGCACGTCATCCAGACGCAAAGGCCTGATCAGAGACCCATGCCTGACGAGGTATTCAAAGAACCAGGGCTCATAAACGAGGCAAGGCCGTACTTGGTGGAATGACGACGTAATAAGAAATGCCGTGTACGACACGGCTGGGAGTTGGCTATGCCCCACGCTTTTTTCAATGAAATGTACGACGCGAAGGGTGACTGCCGCCCGCACTACCAAGCATTCTCGCGCTGGCTGGCGGACACGCCGCTGGAACTGCTGGAACAACGCCGCCGTGAAGCCGACCTGCTGTTTCATCGGGCGGGCATCACCTTCACGCTTTATGGGGACGAGCAGGGCACCGAGCGCTTGATCCCGTTCGATATCATTCCGCGCAGCATCAAGGCCAGCGAATGGCAAATCGTCGAACGCGGCTGCATCCAGCGGGTCCAGGCCCTGAACATGTTCCTGGCCGACATCTACCATGGCCAGCGCATTCTCAAGGAAGGCATCATCCCCGCCGAGCAGGTGCTCGCCAACGAGGGTTATCAAATTGCGATGCAGGGCCTGGACCTGCACCGAGGCATCTATGCCCACATCGCAGGCGTCGACCTGGTCCGCGATGGCGATGGCAGCTATTACGTGCTGGAGGACAACCTGCGCACGCCAAGTGGCGTGAGCTACATGCTCGAAGATCGCAAGATGATGATGCGCCTGTTCCCCGAACTCTTCGCCGCCCAGCGCGTGGCGCCCATCGATCATTACCCGAACCTGTTGCTCGACACGCTCAAAAGCTCAAGCCCGTTGGACAACCCGACCACCGTGGTCCTGACGCCGGGGCGTTTCAACAGCGCCTATTTCGAGCACGCGTTCCTGGCCCGGGAAATGGGAGTGGAGCTGGTGGAAGGTGCGGACCTGTTCGTGCGTGACGACCATGTCTATATGCGCACCACCGCCGGGCCCCAGCAGGTGGACGTGATCTACCGTCGCCTGGACGATGCCTACCTCGATCCGCTGTCCTTCAACCCTGATTCCATGCTCGGCGTGCCGGGGCTGATCGCGGTCTACCGTGCAGGCAATGTGGTGCTGGCAAACGCCGTCGGCACGGGCGTGGCGGATGACAAGTCGATCTATCCCTACGTCGACGACATGATCCGTTTCTACCTGACCGAAGAACCGATCCTGAAGAACGTGCCGACCTGGCAGTGTCGCAAGCCCCAGGACCTGTCCCACGTACTGGCGAACTTGCCCGACTTGGTCGTCAAGGAAACCCAGGGTTCCGGCGGCTACGGCATGTTGGTCGGGCCAGCTGCCACCGCAGCGGAGATCGAAGATTTTCGGGCCCGCCTCAAGGCCCGGCCCGAGGCCTATATCGCCCAGCCGACCTTGAGCCTTTCCACCTGTCCGACGTTCGTCGAAAGCGGCATCGCGCCACGCCACATCGACTTGCGTCCCTTCGTGCTGTCCGGCAAGGAAACCCGTCTGGTGCCCGGCGGCTTGACCCGCGTGGCGCTGCGCGAGGGCTCGCTGGTGGTGAACTCGTCCCAGGGCGGCGGTACCAAAGACACTTGGGTCGTGGAGGACTAAGACATGCTTTCAAGAACCGCATCGGACCTCTACTGGATGTCCCGCTACCTGGAGCGCGCCGAGAATCTGGCACGCATGCTCGAAGTCAGTTATTCGCTGTCGCTGATGCCCCAGGCCGGACGCGGCGATGGTCAGGCCGAGCTGGCGATGTCGTTGCTGGCGGCCGGTACGCTGGATGACTACAACGCCCGTTATGACACCCTCAACACCGAGCGCATGCTGCATTTCTTTGCGTTGGACGAAACCAACCCCGGCAGCATCTACAGTTGCCTGCGGGCGGCGCGGACCAACGCCCATGCCGTGCGCGGACGCATCACCGCGGACATGTGGGAGAACATCAACGCCACCTGGCTGGAGATGCGCAGCATCGCCAGCAACGGCCTGGGCCGTTATGGCATCAGCCATTTCTGCGAATGGGTGAAGGAGCGTTCGCACCTGTTCCGTGGCGCGACGTCGGGCACGATCATGCGCAACGATGCCTACTGTTTCATTCGCCTGGGGACATTCATCGAACGCGCCGACAACACCTTGCGGCTGCTGGATGCGCGCTACGAGATGTTCGGCGAAGAATCGGAAGAGGTCAGCGACAACTCGGCGCGCGGTTACTACCAGTGGAGTGCGTTGCTGCGGGCGTTGTCTTCATTCGAGGCGTTCAACGAGATCTACCGTAACGCGCCGAATGCCGAGCAGGTGTCTGAGATGTTGCTGCTGCGGGCCGACGTGCCACGCTCGCTGCACGCCTGCATTGAAGAACTGGACCATATTCTCGCCAGCCTGCCGGGCAATAACGGTCGGCCGGCGCAGCGGCTGGCCGCCGAGCTGAATGCGCGGCTGCGTTATTCGGGGATCGACGAGATCCTCGCGTCGGGCCTGCACCAATGGTTGACCGAGCTGATTGGCCAGATCCGCCACTTGGGCCAGACCATCCATGACGCCTATCTGGAGGTCGTATGAAACTGTCCATCCGCCACGACACGACCTATAGCTATGCCGACGAGGTCTGCACGAGCATCCAGTTCCTGCGCCTGACGCCCAAGGACACCCGACGCCAGACCATTCTGCAATGGCATCTTGAATTGCCGCGCCTGGTGCGCAGCCAGCTCGACCCGTACGGCAATATCCTGCACGTCATGACCATGGACGAGCCTCACGGCGCCCTGATCCTGACCGCTTATGGTGAAGTGCAGATCGACCAGACAGTGGAAATGGAGCCCGATACCCAATCACCGCTGCCGTTCCTGCGCACCAGCCGCCTCACCCTGGCCGACGACACCCTCAGCGCTTTCGCCGTGGCGCAATGCGGCGCACGCCGTGACCGTGCTGCGTTGGCCGACTTGATGAATGGCCTTGCCGATCGCATGCCCTACAGCCCCGGCACTACTGCCGTCAGCAGTACGGCGGCAGAGGCGTTCGCCGGTGGCGCCGGGGTCTGTCAGGACCATGCCCATGCGTTCGTGGCCTGCGCCCGCAGCCTCGGCGTGCCGGCGCGTTATGTGTCCGGCTATCTGTGTACCGAGGACGAGAGCCATCTGGCAAGCCACGCCTGGGCCGAGGCTTGGCTGGATGACGGCTGGTACAGCTTTGACGTGACCAATCGCTTGCTTCGTCCCGACCGCCATTTGAAGTTGGCGATTGGCCTGGATTACCTTGACGCCTGTCCGGTTCGCGGCATGCGCCGTGGTGGCGGGGCGGAGCAGATGCACGCGCGGGTGCAGGTAAGCTCGATGGTTCAGGTGCAGCATCAGTAATTTGACCATTGAAGCCTAAGGCCTCTTCGCGAGCAGGCTCGTTTCCCCAAAGGTTCGAGTTAACCCTGGGGGAGCGAGCTTGCTCGCGATGAGGCAGGCATATCCAACCTCTATACGGCTACTGAACAGGCAAAACCCTGCGCATTGGCTATACCTGTAGTTCCGCCCCTCCTCAGGTGTGGCCTACAGGAGTAACAGCATGAAACTCGCGTCCATGATCGGCACTGTCTGCATCGCTTCGCTCGCGCTGATGGGCTGCTCGAGCAAAGTCACCCAGCCGGACGAATACTCCGGCTTCCTGGGAGACTACAGCCGCCTCAAGGAAGAAAAGTCGCCTTCGGGGGCCGAAGTGATGCGTTGGGTCGATCCGCAGATCGATCTGGCTAAATACTCCAGTGTGTATATCGAGCCGACGCAGCTCTATCCCAAGCCGCAACCGACCGTGAAGATTCCCGCCGGCACGTTGGCCGGCATTACCAGCTACTACGACCAGGCGCTCAAGCGGGAGGCGGGCAGGTCGTTGCCTCTGGCGACCAGTCCCGGGCCGGGTGTGTTGGTAGTACGGGCGGCCATCACCGCGGTCAGCAGCAAGACCGAGGGGCTCAAACCTTATGAAGTGATTCCGATTGCCTTGGTGGCCGCCGCGGTCAGTACGGCCAGCGGCATTCGCGATCAGGAAACCACGCTGGGCACCGAAGCGGTGTTTCTGGACGGTGGCAATAATGCGGTGGTCGCACAGGTGGTGCGCAAGGGCACGGGTAAGCCGTTGTCGAACGAGTCTCAGGTCATGAAGCCCGATGATGTCAAAGGGGTGATCGACGGCTGGGCCTCAGATCTGCATCAGTCGTATTTGCAGCTCAAGGCTAAATAGCGGGCCCCGCCACTCGTGACTTTTTGTGTGCAGGCATAGGTCGGAGCTCCATTTCATGGTTAACTCCGGCCTCACTGTTTTCAAACCTGTCAGAAGGAATCCGTTCATGGCTCAAGTCACCCTCAAAGGCAACCCAGTCCAAGTCAACGGCCAATTGCCACAAGCCGGTTCCAAGGCGCCAGCCTTTTCCCTGGTTGCCGGCAATCTGTCGGACGTGTCCCTGCAAGACTTCGCGGGCAAGCGCAAAGTGCTGAACATTTTCCCAAGCGTCGACACCCCGACCTGCGCCACTTCCGTGCGCAAGTTCAACGCCCAGGCCAACGACCTGGATAACACCGTGGTGCTGTGCATTTCCGCCGACCTGCCGTTCGCCCAGGCCCGCTTCTGTGGCGCCGAAGGCCTGGAAAACGTACAGAACCTTTCCACGCTGCGCGGTGCCGAGTTCATCGAGAACTACGGCGTCGCCATCGCGGACGGCCCGCTCAAAGGCCTGACTGCCCGCGCCGTGGTGGTGCTGGACGAAAACGACACCGTGCTGCACAGCGAGCTGGTCAAGGAAATCGCTGAAGAGCCGAACTACGAGGCGGCGCTCGCAGCCCTGAAATAACTGTTCCGAAACAAAGTATTTATTACAATTGTTAACGGCCTGGCCTGACCAGGCCGTTTTCATTTGTGTTTCAAGGCCTTAGCCGAGCATGAGAAAGGTAAGCCCAAGGTAAATTGCCGGTAAAGGCGCTTTGCTAAATACCCGCCAGTGCTTATCGTTCAGCCTCCTGTAGAAGAAGCCCACGCGCCCAATGGTTGACCATTCAATGCAATCCTCTGTTTCCCGTAAATCTCGTCGCTGGCTGTTCGGCCTGCTCATCCTCTTGGCCGTTGCGTTGCTGGCTTGGAAATTCTGGCCTGCCGGCACCGGCTCGAACAACGAAGCAGGGCAGAAAGGCGCGGCCGGGCATATGGGGCGTTCGGGCGGCATGCGGCCAGGCTTTGGCGGTGCGACGGGGCCGATCCCGGTTCGGGTGGCGCCGGCGGTGACCGGGGATTTTCCGCTGTATTACAAGGCCCTGGGCACGGTTACCGCGCTCAATACCATCAATGTTCGCAGCCGCGTGGGCGGCGAATTGGTAAAGATCGCCTTCGAGGAAGGGCAGATGGTCAAGGCCGGGGACCTGCTGGCCGAGATCGACCCGCGTCCGTACCAGAACGCCTTGCTCCAGGCCGAAGGCACGTTGCTGCAGAACCAGGCCCAATTGAAGAACGCCCAGGTCGACCTCGAGCGTTATCGCGGCTTGTATGCCGAGGACAGCATCGCCAAGCAGACCCTCGACACCGCCGCTGCGCTGGTGGGCCAATACCAGGGCACGGTCAAGACCAACCAGGCGGCGGTCAACGACGCCAAGCTCAACCTGGAATTCACCAAGATCCGCGCGCCGATCAGCGGGCGCGTAGGGTTGCGTCAACTGGACATCGGCAACCTGGTAGCGGCCAATGACACCACGGCCCTGGCCGTCATCACCCAGACCCAACCCATCAGCGTTGTCTTCACGCTGCCTGAGAACAACCTCGAAACCGTGCTCGCCCGCTACCGCGGCGGGGCGAAACTGCCGGTCGAGGCTTGGGATCGTGGTGATGTGAAGCTGCAGGCCAGCGGCGTCTTGCAAAGCCTGGACAACCAGATCGACATCACCACCGGCACCTTGAAATTCAAGGCTCGCTACGAGAACCGCGACCAGTCGCTGTTTCCCAACCAGTTCGTCAACGTGCGCCTGCTGGCCGACACGCTCAAAGGCGTGGTCCTTGCGCCGACCGCCGCCATCCAGTTCGGCACCAACGGCACATTCGTCTATGCCTTGGATGGCGACAAGAAAGTCACCATCAAGAAGCTCAAGATCGGCGCCAGCGATGGCGACAGGACGGTCGTCACCGAGGGGCTTGCCGCTGGCGACAGGGTGGTGCTCGAAGGCACCGACCGCCTGAAAGAGGGCAGCGAAGTGGAAGTGGTCAACGACAGCCAGGAGGTGCCGACCACGCCGACCGAGCATTTGCAGGGCAAGACCGCCGCGGCCCCGACTGAGCCGGCCATGGCCGACAAGGCGAAAAAGGGCGGCGCATGAATCTCTCGCGGCTGTTCATCCTTCGCCCGGTCGCCACCACGCTGAGCATGCTGGCCATTGTCCTGGCCGGTCTGATTGCCTATCGGTTGCTGCCGGTGTCGGCACTGCCCCAGGTCGATTACCCGACCATCCGCGTGATGACGCTGTACCCGGGCGCCAGCCCTGACGTGATGACCAGCGCCGTGACCGCGCCGCTGGAGCGTCAGTTCGGGCAGATGCCGGGCCTGACGCAGATGGCGTCCACCAGTTCCGGCGGCGCATCGGTGATCACCCTGCGTTTCAACCTGGACATCAACATGGATGTCGCCGAGCAGCAGGTGCAGGCCGCGATCAACGCCGCTACCAACCTTTTGCCCACCGACCTGCCGGCGCCGCCGGTGTACAACAAGGTCAACCCGGCCGACACCCCGGTGCTGACCCTGGCGATTACCTCCAAGACCATGCTGCTGCCCAAGCTCAATGATCTGGTGGACACGCGCATGGCGCAGAAGATTGCGCAGATCAGCGGCGTTGGCATGGTGACCATCGCCGGTGGCCAGCGCCAGGCCGTGCGGATCAAAGTCAATCCGCAAGCCCTGGCGTCCGCGGGCTTGAACCTGGCGGATGTGCGCACCTTGATCGGCGCTTCCAACGTCAACCAGCCCAAGGGCAACTTCGACGGTCCGACCCGAGTCTCGATGCTCGATGCCAACGATCAGTTGACCTCGCCCGAGGACTACGCCGAACTGATCCTGGCCTACGCCAACGGCGCGCCGCTGCGGCTCAAGGACGTCGCAGAGATCGTCGATGGCGCTGAGAACGAACGCCTCGCCGCCTGGGCCAACGAAAACCAGGCCGTGCTGCTCAATATCCAGCGCCAGCCAGGGGCCAACGTCATCGAGGTGGTGGACCGGATCAAGGCGATGTTGCCGAGCATCACCGACAACCTGCCGGCCGGCCTGGACGTTGCCGTGCTAACGGACCGCACCCAGACCATCCGCGCCTCGGTCACCGACGTTCAGCATGAATTGCTCATCGCCATTGCCCTGGTGGTCATGGTGACGTTCCTGTTCCTGCGCCGGGTCAGTGCCACGATCATCCCGTCGGTGGCCGTGCCGCTGTCATTGATCGGTACGTTCGGCGTCATGTACCTGGCCGGTTTCTCCATCAACAACCTGACCCTGATGGCCCTCACCATCGCCACCGGTTTTGTGGTGGACGATGCCATCGTCATGCTGGAGAACATCGCCCGCTACATCGAGGAGGGCGACAGCCCGATGCAGGCGGCGCTCAAGGGTGCGAGGCAGATCGGCTTCACCTTGATTTCCCTGACACTGTCGCTGATCGCGGTGCTGATTCCGCTGCTGTTCATGGCGGACGTGGTCGGTCGCCTGTTCCGCGAATTCGCCATCACCCTGGCGGTGGCGATCCTTATCTCGCTGGTGGTGTCCCTGACCCTGACGCCGATGATGTGCGCGCGGCTGCTCAAGCGTGAACCCAAGGAAGAGGAGCAGGGCCGCTTCTACCGCGCCAGCGGCGCCTGGATCGATTGGTTGATCGCCGCCTACGGGCGCAAGTTGCAATGGGTACTCAAGCACCAACCGCTGACGCTGTTGGTGGCGGTGGGTAGCCTGGTGTTGACCGTGGTGTTGTACCTGGCCGTGCCCAAGGGCTTTTTCCCGGTGCAGGATACGGGCGTGATCCAGGGCATTTCCGAGGCACCGCAATCGATCTCCTTCGCTGCCATGAGCGAGCGCCAGCAGCAATTGGCCAAGGTCATCCTCGCCGATCCCGCCGTGCAAAGCCTGTCTTCCTACATAGGCGTGGACGGTGACAACGCCACGCTCAACAGCGGCCGCCTGCTGATCAACCTCAAGCCCCACAGTGAACGGGACGACAGCGCCAGCGCGATCATCGCCCGCCTGCAACCGCAACTGGACCGACTGGTGGGCATCCGGCTGTTCATGCAACCGGTGCAGGACCTGACCATCGAAGACCGGGTCAGCCGTACCCAATACCAGTTCAGCCTGTCGTCGCCGGATGCCGAATTGCTCAGCCTCTGGAGCGGGCGGCTCGTCGAAGCCCTGGTGCAACAGCCGGAACTCACCGACGTCGCCAGTGACTTGCAGGACAAGGGCTTGCAGGTCTACCTGGTGATCGACCGCGACGCCGCATCGAGACTGGGCGTGTCGGTGTCGAACATCACCGATGCGCTTTACGACGCCTTCGGCCAGCGGCAGATTTCGACCATCTATACCCAGGCCAGCCAATACCGCGTGGTGCTGCAGGCTCAGGCGGGGGAAAAGATCGGCCCGCAGGCCCTTGAGCAGATCCATGTCAAGACCACCGACGGCGGGCAAGTCCGCCTGTCGAGCCTGGCCCGGGTCGAAGAACGTCAGGCGCAGTTGGCGATTGCTCACATTGGCCAGTTCCCGGCGGTGATGATGTCGTTCAACCTGGCACCGGGCGTGGCCCTTGGGCACGCTGTCGATATCATCGAGAAAGTGCAGAAGGACATCGGCATGCCGGTCGGCGTGCAGACCGAATTCCAGGGCGCGGCGCAGGCGTTCCAGGCGTCGCTGTCGAGCACCTTGTTGTTGATCCTGGCGGCGGTGGTGACCATGTACATCGTGCTGGGCGTGCTCTACGAGAGCTACATTCACCCGATCACGATTCTTTCCACCTTGCCCTCGGCGGCCATCGGCGCGTTGCTGGCATTGATGCTGACCGGCAATGACCTGGGCATGATCGCGATCATCGGTATCATCTTGCTGATCGGTATCGTCAAGAAGAACGCGATCATGATGATCGACTTTGCCCTCGACGCCGAGCGCAACCAGGGCATGGACCCGCAGACCGCCATCTACCAGGCTGCGTTGCTGCGCTTCCGGCCGATCCTGATGACCACCCTCGCTGCGCTGTTCGGCGCCGTGCCGCTGATGCTCGCCACCGGCTCCGGCGCCGAGTTGCGCCAGCCCCTGGGCCTGGTGATGGTGGGCGGCTTGCTGGTGAGCCAGGTGCTCACGCTGTTCACCACGCCGGTGATCTACCTGTACTTCGATCGCCTGGGGCGGCGGTTCGTCAGGCCTGAGGCCGATGAGGTGCGGGTATGACGGCTTTCGTGCCGTGCCAGGGCTTTTCGTGGCGAGGGAGCTTGCTCCCGCTGGGCTGCGCAGCGGCCCCTTTTGTGAGCGCTGCGCACTCAAGCGGGAGCAAGCTCCCTCGCCACGAAAGCCTGTCCATTGAAGCATGGGGCTGCGGTCGATGAACCTCTCCGGCCCCTTCATCCGCCGTCCAGTGGCGACCATGCTTCTGAGCTTCGCGATCATGCTGCTCGGCGGCGTGTGCTTTGGCTTGCTGCCGGTTTCGCCGTTGCCGCAAATGGATTTCCCGGTGATCGTGGTCCAGGCCAACCTGCCGGGGGCGAGCCCGGAGGTGATGGCTTCCACCGTGGCGACGCCGCTGGAGCGCTCGTTCGGCGCCATCGCCGGGGTCAATACCATGAGCAGCCGTTCGAGCCAGGGCTCGACCCGGGTGATCCTGCAATTCGACTTGGACCGCGACATCAATGGCGCGGCGCGGGAAGTACAGGCGGCAATCAACGCCTCGCGCAATCTGCTGCCCAGTGGCATGCGCAGCATGCCGACCTACAAGAAGGTCAACCCGTCCCAGGCGCCGATCATGGTGCTTTCGCTGACCTCCGACGTGCTGGAGAAAGGCCAGCTCTATGACCTGGCTTCCACCATCCTGTCCCAGAGCCTGTCCCAAGTGGCGGGGGTAGGGGAAGTGCAGATCGGCGGCAGTTCGCTGCCGGCGGTGCGTATCGAGCTGGAGCCACAATTACTCAACCAGTACGGCGTGGCGCTCGACGACGTCCGCACGGCGATCGCCGACAGCAATGTCCGCCGGCCAAAAGGGTCGGTCGAAGACGACAAGCGCATGTGGCAAGTCCAGGCCAATGACCAGTTGGAAAAGGCCAAGGACTACGAAACGCTGGTCATCCGCTACCAGGACGGCTCGGTGTTGCGGCTCAAAGACGTGGCGAAGGTCAGCGACAGCGTGGAGGACCGCTACAACAGTGGGTTCTTCAACGACGATGCCGCCGTGCTGCTGGTCATCAACCGCCAGGCCGGCGCCAACATCATCGAAACCGTCAACGAGATCAAGAACCAGCTGCCGGCCCTGCAAGCGGTGCTCCCGGCCAGCGTCAAGCTCAACCTGGCCATGGACCGCTCGCCGGTGATCAAGGCCACCCTGCACGAAGCGGAAATGACCCTGTTGATCGCCGTGGCGCTGGTGGTGCTGGTGGTGTTCCTGTTCCTCGGTAATTTCCGTGCGTCGCTGATCCCGACCCTGGCGGTGCCGGTGTCGTTGGTGGGCACGTTCGCGGTGATGTACCTCTACGGTTTTTCCCTGAACAACCTGTCGCTGATGGCGCTGATCCTCGCCACCGGGCTGGTGGTGGACGATGCCATCGTGGTGTTGGAGAACATTTCCCGGCACATCGACGAGGGCGTGCCGCCGATGAAAGCGGCCTACCTGGGCGCCGAGGAAGTGGGCTTCACCTTGCTGTCGATGAACGCCTCGCTGGTGGCGGTGTTCCTGTCGATCCTGTTCATGGGCGGGATCGTCGAGAGTCTGTTTCGCGAATTTTCCATCACCCTGGCGGCCGCCATCGTGGTCTCGCTGGTGGTGTCCCTGACGCTTACCCCGATGCTCTGCGCCCGGTGGCTAAAGCCCCACGTGCCGGGGCAGGAAAACCGCTTGCAGCGTTGGAGCCACGGCCTCAACGAGCGCATGGTCCGGGGGTACGCCCGCAGCCTGGATTGGGTGCTGCGCCATCGGCGCCTGACCTTGCTCAGCCTGCTGGTGACCATCGGCGTGAATATCGCACTGTACGTGGTGGTGCCAAAGACGTTCATGCCCCAGCAGGACACCGGCCAATTGATCGGCTTCGTGCGCGGTGACGATGGGCTGTCGTTCAACGTGATGCAGCCGAAAATGGAAATCTTCCGTCGCGCGGTGCTCAAGGACGAAGCGGTGCAGAGCGTGGCGGGTTTCATCGGCGGCAACAACGGCACCAACAATGCTTTCATGCTGGTACGCCTCAAGCCGATCAAGGAACGCGGGATTTCCGCGCAAAAGGTCATCGAGCGCTTGCGCAAGGAAATGCCCAAGGTACCCGGTGCCCAATTGATGCTGATGGCCGACCAGGACCTGCAATTCGGTGGCGGTCGCGAGCAGACCACGTCGCAGTATTCCTACATCCTCCAGAGCGCCGACCTGGCGTCGCTGCGCATCTGGTATCCCAAGGTCGTCGCCGCCTTCCGCGCCTTGCCGGAACTGACCGCCATCGACGCCCGCGACGGTGGCGGGGCGCAGCAGGTGACGCTGATCGTGGACCGCGACCAGGCCAAGCGCCTGGGCATCGACATGGACATGGTCACCTCGGTACTGAACAACGCCTACAGCCAGCGGCAGATCTCGACCATCTACGACAGCCTGAACCAGTATCAGGTGGTCATGGAGGTCAATCCCAAATATGCCCAGGACCCGAATACGCTCGAGCAGGTCCAGGTGATTACCGCCGATGGCGCGCGGGTCCCGCTGTCGGCGATTGCCCATTATGAAAACAGCCTGGAGGACGACCGGGTCAGCCATGAAGGCCAGTTCGCTTCAGAAGGTATTTCGTTCGACATGGCCGAAGGCGTCACGGTGGAGCAGGGCACCGCGGCGATCGAGCGGGCGATAGCCAAGCTCGGGATGCCCGAAGATGTCATCGCGAAAATGGCCGGCACCGCCGACGCGTTCGCCGCGACCCAGAAAAGCCAGCCGTTCATGATCCTCGGCGCGTTGCTGGCGGTGTACCTAGTGCTCGGCGTGCTGTACGAAAGCTATATCCACCCGCTGACCATCCTGTCCACCTTGCCCTCGGCCGGGGTGGGCGCGTTGTTGTCGATCTATGTCCTGGGCAGCGAGTTCAGCCTGATCTCGCTGCTGGGGTTGTTCCTGCTGATTGGCGTCGTGAAGAAAAACGCCATCCTCATGATCGACCTCGCATTGCAATTGGAGCGCGCCGGCCAAACGCCGTTGGAGTCGATCCGCAGCGCTTGCCTGTTGCGACTGCGGCCTATCCTCATGACCACGCTGGCCGCGATCCTCGGAGCCCTGCCGCTGTTGCTCGGTGGCGCCGAAGGCTCGGAAATGCGCCAACCGCTGGGCCTGACCATTATCGGCGGGTTGGTATTCAGCCAGGTCCTGACGCTCTACACCACCCCGGTGGTCTACCTATATCTTGATAACCTGCGCCATCGTTTCAACCGCTGGCGTGGGGTGCGCACTGATGCTGCCCTGGAAACTCCGCTATGACCGATCGTTCGTTGTTCAACCTTGTCGCTGCGCTGGCGACTGCCCGTGGTTCGCGTGTCTTGAGCCTGGCGCTCTGCGTGGCACTGCTGAGTGCCTGCGCAATCGGTCCCGATTACCAGCGCCCGTCAGCCGCCGCGCCGTCGCAGTACAAGGAGGCCCAGGGCTGGCGCCAGGCCAACCCCAGCGACGCCCTGGCCCGTGGCGCCTGGTGGGAACTGTACGCTGACACCCGGCTCAACGACCTGGTGGAACAGCTCAACGCCTCCAACCAGACCGTGGCCCAGGCCGAAGCCCAGTACCGTCAGGCCCAGGCTTTGGCGCGCAGTGCTCGCGGGGCGTTCTTTCCGACGGTCGACCTTTCGGTCGGCAAGACCCGCTCCAGCCAAGGCACGGGCAGCAGCAGTTCGAGCCTGAGCAGTTCCTCCAGCGGCATCCGCGACACTTACAGCGCCCAGGCCGGCGTGAGCTGGGAAGCGGACGTGTGGGGCAGGTTGCGCCGTACCTTGGAGGCCGATGAAGCCAGCGCCCAGGCCAGCTTTGCCGACCTGGCGGCGATGCGTCTGAGCCAGCAATCGGAGCTGGTGCAGAACTACCTGCAGTTGCGGGTGATCGATCAGCAGAAGCGCTTGTTGCAGACTACCGTCGACAACTACCAGCGCTCTCTGAAAATGACCGAAAACCAGTACCGCGCCGGGGTGTCCGGCAAGGATGCGGTGGCCCAGGCGCAGAACCAGCTCAAGACCACCCAGGGCGACCTGATCGACCTGATCTGGCAGCGTGCGCAGTTCGAAAACGCCATTGCCGTGCTGATCGGTCTGCCGCCGGCCGAATTCAGCCTGGCCGAAACCCAGGATGTCCCAGCGCTGCCGCAAGTCCCGGTGGCCGTGCCGTCGCAACTGCTCGAACGCCGTCCAGACATCGCATCGGCGGAGCGCTCGGTCATGGCGGCGAACGCCAACATCGGCGTGGCGAAGGCCGCCTATTACCCGGACCTGACCCTGAGCCTGAGCGGTGGCTACAGCAGCAGTACCTACGATAACTGGGTGAGCGTGCCGAACCGCTTCTGGTCGGTCGGCCCGCAACTGGCGATGACCCTGTTCGATGGCGGCCAGCGCTCGGCGGAGGTCGACCGCAGCGTGGCGGCGTATGATCAGACGGTCGCCACCTATCGCCAGACCGTGCTCGACGGTTTCCGCGAAGTCGAGAACTACATGATCCAGCTCGAGGTGCTCGAAGACGAAGCCCGCGTGCGCCAGGAAGCCCTCGACGCCGCCCGCGAGTCCCTGCGCCTGACGCAGAATCAGTACAGGGCAGGGCTGATCGGCTATCTCGACGTGGTGTCTGTCCAGGCTACAGCTCTGAGCAACGAGCGCAGCGTGTTGAGCCTGCAACAGAGCCGGTTGATTGCGAGTGTGCAGTTGATTGCCGCGTTGGGCGGTGGTTGGGATGGGCGGTTGGAGGCGTCCGAGCAGCCGGCAACGGACTGATACCCGCCCCAGACCTTGTGGGAGCGAGCCTGCTCGCGAAAGCAGTGGTTCAGCTTATGAAAATGTTGACTGACCTGCCGCCTTCGCGAGCAGGCTCGCTCCCACATTAGATTGCGCAGCGTGATGCAGTCCCGCTTTTGGCCGATGCGCTGCCTACGTCCTGTCGTGATCGCTTGTTATAGTTCAGGCCTCTTCCAGCCGGTCAAAGGATACTGCCATGTCGCAATACCAAGCGTTCAACGTCGAACTTGCAGACAACATCGCCCATGTGCAGATCAACCGACCGGACAAGATCAACGCCATGAACGCGGCGTTCTGGAGCGAAATCGTCGAGATTTTCCAATGGATCGACGACACCGACGAAGTGCGGGTGGTGGTCCTGAGCGGTGCCGGCAAGCACTTTTCCTCAGGCATCGACCTAATGATGCTGGCTGGCGTGGCGAACGAACTGGGCAAGGATGTGGGCCGTAACGCCCGCGTGCTGCGACGCAAGATCCTGCAGCTGCAAGCCTCGTTCAATGCCGTGGACAACTGCCGCAAACCGGTACTCGCGGCGGTCCAGGGCTATTGTCTCGGTGGTGCCATCGACCTGATTTCCGCTTGCGACATGCGCTACGCCGCCGAAGACGCGCAGTTCTCCATCAAGGAAATCGACATCGGCATGGCGGCCGATGTTGGGACATTGCAACGCTTGCCCCGGATCATCGGGGACGGCATGCTGCGTGAACTCGCTTATACGGGGCGCACCTTTGGTGCCGACGAAGCGCGCAGCATTGGCTTGGTCAATCGTGTCTACAATGACACCGCCAGCCTGCTCGACGGCGTGATGGGCATTGCCCGGGAAATCGCCGCCAAGTCGCCGATTGCCATCACCGGCACCAAGGAAATGATCAGCTACATGCGCGACCACCGCATCGACGACGGCCTGGAATATGTCGCCACGTGGAATGCCGCCATGCTGCAATCCAATGACCTGCGCGTGGCCATGGCCGCCCATATGAGCAAACAGAAACCCGAATTTCTGGATTGATCGATCATGATTTCACGCTGGACCACCGCAGTACTCGACACCGACCTTCCCGGCGGCTGGGCCGTGGCCCGCAGCCCGGAAGGTTTTTTGTACGACGATAACGGCGCGCTGTTTCCTCGCGACTGGCTCAAGCGCCAAGACCTGTCGATCCTCGCCGAGCACGGCATCGGCCATTTCGATGGCGAGCCGGTCTACCTGCTGGAACTGCACAGCCCCCTGGATATTCCCGGTTGCAGCTGGAAAGGCTTGCGCGCGTTCATGCTCGAGGAAGATCACACGCTGTTCAAGGTGTTGGGTTATGCCGCTCAGGTCGGGACCTGGGCCCGGGAACACCGCTTTTGCGGCAGTTGCGGCCAGCCCATGAGCCAGGTGCCGCGCGAGCGGGCGATGCATTGCCAGGCGTGCGATCTGCGGCATTACCCGCGGATCTCACCAAGCATGATCGTACTGATCACCCGTGGCGATGAAGTCCTGCTCGCACGTTCGCCCCGTTTTGTCTCGGGTGTCTACAGCACCTTGGCAGGATTTGCCGAGCCGGGTGAGTCGGCCGAGGACTGCCTCGTCCGGGAAGTCCGCGAAGAAGTCAGTATCGAAGTGAAGAACATCCAGTACGTGGGCAGCCAGTGCTGGCCGTTTCCCCATTCGATGATGCTGGGCTTCCACGCCGAATACGCCAGCGGCGACATCGTGCCCGAAGAGGACGAGATCGAAGACGCGCAGTGGTTCAGCATCCACGATCTGCCACCGCTTCCCGCCTCGCGCTCGATTGCCCGGTATCTGATCGACCTCTACGTGGCGCGGCGCTTAGGCCATGCTGAACCAGTGTTGCCAGGCTAGGCGCACGGTCAGGGCCAGCACCACGGTGATGAACACTGGCCGGATGAACTTCGCGCCGCCGCTGATGGCGGTGCGCGCGCCAAAGAAAGCACCGACCATCACCGACAGGCCCATGCTCAGGCCGATGATCCAGTCCACCTGGCCCGAGACGATGAACACCGTCAGCGCCGCGATGTTACTGACGAAGTTCATGCTGCGGGCCACGCCGCTGGCCTTGACCAGGTCGATGGGGTAGAGCAGCAGGCTGCTGACGGTCCAGAACGCACCCGTGCCCGGGCCGGCCACGCCGTCATAGAAACCGAGGGCGAAGCCTTGCGGCGACTGCCAGGTCTTCTTGATCGGCGCATTGCTGTCCAGCGGTGCCTTGGGCGTGCCGCCGAACAGCAAGTAGAGGCCGCAGGCAAAGACAATGACCGGCAGCATCTTGTTCAGCCACTCGGCGGGCAGGTAATGGGCAACGACGGCACCGGCCAGGGCACCGATCAGCGTGCCGACGAGGGCGTGGGTCCACTGCCGTGGGTGAAACAGCTTGCGCTTGTAAAAGGTAAAGCTGGCCGTGGCCGAGCCAAAGGTCGAGCTGAGCTTGTTGGTGCCCAGCACCAAGTGTGGCGGCAGGCCGGCGGTCAACAGGGCCGGGGTGGTGAGCAGCCCGCCACCGCCGGCAATGGCATCGATGAAGCCGGCGATGAACGCCACAACGGCCAGTATCGCGAGGGTGGAAAGTTCAACGCTGAGTTCGAAAGGCATGGAATGGACTTAGTCGGCAGGGCGCAGGAGGGCTGCGGGAAAGGCCGGTATGTTACCGATTATGACCGCGCGCCGCGACTGTCCGGTGAGGCCCTGCAATCCCGGTGGCGAGGGAGTTGCTCCCTCGCCATGGAGTTTGATCTATTCCGGCCGGAACACCGCCCGTAGGCAATCCTGGCGTTTGTCCTTGAACATTGCGTAGCCCTCAACCGATTGCTCCAGGCCCATAGGATGCGTCAGCAGATAGGAGGGGTCCAGGTCACCGTTCTGGATGTGTTCGAACAGACGCTTCACATAACGCTGTCCCGGTTGCTGGCCGGAACGCAGAGTCAGTGACTTGTTCACGATCGCGCCCATCGGGAATTTGTCCAGCAAGCCGCCGTACACCCCGACCACCGACACCGTCCCGCCTTTACGACACGCGCGAATCGACTGGCGCAGCACGGTCCCGCGTTCGGTGTGCAGGCGCAGCATCTGTTTGGTCTTGTCGTAGAAATAATCGACTTCCGTGCCATGGGCCTCCATGCCGACGCAATCGATGCAGCGATCCGGTCCACGGCCGCCGGTCAGTTCCAGCAGGGCGGCATGCACGTCGCTGGTCTCATAGTTGAGGGCGATGGCGCCGGCCTTTTCCTCGGCCAGGCGCAAACGATCGGCAAAGCGGTCGATGGCAATCACCCGTTCTGCGCCTAGCAAGTAGGCGCTGGACATCGCCATCAGCCCAACCCCGCCGCAACCCCAGACCGCCACCGTATCGCCGGGTTGGATATCGGCGTTGTCGGCGGCGAAATAACCGGTGGGCACCGCATCGGAGACGAACACGGCCTGCTCGTCCCTGACGCCATCGGGGATCGTGAACAGGTTGACGTCGGCAAACGGCACGCGGATATAGGTGGCGTGGCTGCCGGCATAACCACCGAACGCATGGCTGTAGCCAATGATGCCGCAGGCGGGTTGACCGTAGGCGATGTCGGTGGCGGTGGGGTTCGGATTGGAGTTGTCGCAGCAGGAAAAGTCCGAACGCTGGCAATGCTCGCATTCTCCGCAGCCGACAATCGACACTGTGACGACCCGGTCGCCTTTCTTGATCTGCGTGACAGCCGAGCCGGTTTCCACCACTTCGCCCATGAACTCATGCCCGATGATATCGCCGGCCTGCATGGTCGGCACGTAGCCGCCCAGCAGATGCAGGTCCGAGCCGCACACCGAGGACAGGATCACCCGCACGATGGCGTCGCGGGGATTCAGGATGGAGGGATCGTCCACCGTCTCGACCTGCAGTTTGTTGGGGCCTTGCCAAGTCAATGCGCGCATCAGACGGTACCTCCATTGAGTTCGGGTTTGTCAGAGGATGAGTCATTGGCTGGAGCTTGCGTCGCGTGGGTAGCCAAGTGGACAAACAGAAAATCCTTGGTATGCGGATCGCGCATCTTGTTGGTGCTGACTTCGCCCGTTTCCAGTTGCTGCTTGATGCTGCGCAGCACATTGAGCAGGGCCTTGTCGGAGAACCGGGAAATAGCGGCGGCGAGCGCATAGCCGGCCGCGCCGAGAGGCGTCTCGCAAGCCACGATGACTTTGATCTGCGTACCGCGACCGGCGGGCGCATCGCTGAAATGCATCTGGATGTCATGCTTGAAGCGTCGGTCCGGACCGGCAATCCAGTGCAGCTTGCGGCCTTCCTTGGGTTCGCAGTGTTCGAGGTCACACTGCAACGTCTTGTCCATCGGGCCATGGGCGACCCAGCGATAAGTTCGTTCGCCCGTCTGTTCGATGGCGTCCACCCATGGCATGAGCGCTCCCAGATTGGCCGGTTCGCTGCAGAACGCGTAGACCTCGTCCCTCGGCTTGCCCACCGTGATGCTGCGGGAAATGACCTTGCTGCCGTCCCAATCGCGATCCTGTTCGAATGTTTGTTCGAAAGGGCTGTGGGTCAGGGCTTGCTTGATCCGGCATGTGCCTGAATAGGCTCGCCAGGCAGCGCACGCGCCGAGCAGCACCTGCGGCCAGCCCTTTAGACCGCCCTGGCGCAAACCATTGGCAAGCAATAACGAGCCGGCCACCAGCGACACCAGGCGCTCCGGCGTGCCAAGATTGGGGCGTGATGAGGTGGGCACCGGAGCCCGGCTCGCCACCAGTTTTGGGCGTTCAGTCATGATGGTTCTCCTTGCTGATCCAGGGGACGACATAACGAATGAACCGAGGGCAACGGCGGTTGTTCCGTTGGTGTGAGTGGTTTCCCGATGAGCCGGTTGGCAGAGGTTTCGGCCCGTCGTGTTGCCCAGAAAGGACATCCGAAGGTCTCACCGCCAGGCAAATTTTTTTTGAAATCAAGGGGTTGTCAGCTTAGGCAAATGAGTACATAATTGCGCCCATCGAATGCATCGAGGCGTAAAAAACTTCAATGTTTTCAAGGAGATAGCTCGCTATTAGCGGCTTTGTCCGGATAAGTTTTTATCCGTTTGATGTGGTTTCATTGCATCAGGCGTATTGAGGCCGAATAGCAAAATGGTTATGCAGTGGATTGCAAATCCACCTACGCCGGTTCGATTCCGACTTCGGCCTCCACTTCTAAAAAGCTCTGTAGATTCATGATCTACGGAGCTTTTTTATTTAGGGGGCGGTGAAAGGTTTTGTCTTGAAAAGGGCAATGGCCGCCTTGCTTCACCCAGGAGGGATGTATATATTTCCCCCTCTGTTGCACCAGCCTCGATCCTGTGGGATGCCTATCCGACAGTGTCACATGGCTTGGCCGCGCTACCGCCCGAATGGCGAAACTGGTAGACGCATGGGACTTAAAATCCCCCGCTCGTAAGGGCGTGCCGGTTCGATTCCGGCTTCGGGCACCATCTAATTCAAGGGTTTGCGAGCGAAAGCTAATGCAAACCCTTGTTTGTTTCGGGTCCGCAAAATTGTTCGTCAGGTGTTAAGCGGTCTACAGCCTGCGCCGAAACGCTTCCAATATTTCCCGCATCCCCTTTTTCATCTGCAACTGCGCAATGGCGTCCAACGGGTGCCATACACAGTCGCTGATCTCATTTTGTGGCCTGGCGGCCGTCGAATCGTTGACCGCCGCCTCGAACACGTGATGCTCGGTACCGCCGTCATTGATCCGCATCAGGTAAAGCAGGCTTTCGGCGCTCAGCCCCGTTTCTTCCGCCAGTTCCCTTAGGGCGGCGTCGGCGTGGGTTTCGCCGCGCTCGACAGTTCCGCCAGGCAACGCCCAGCGGCTTTTGGGCTTACGTACCAGCAGGATGTGGCGGTCTTCTTCGCAGATGACGGTCGCTCGAATCTTCATAACCTGGCCCAATCCCGACTGTCATTAAAGTGCAATATAACTGCAATATTTGAGCCTCGCGCCGTTTCGGCGTTCAAAAAACGAAATGTTTCGTTTCTGTCCATGGGATCGCGCCCCATGGAAAAGGCTTCGTTTATTTCGCGGACGGTTGGAAAACGTCGAGGCAGGGCCGTTGTCGACGACCGATCATCGCCAAAAATGAATCAGCGCCGAAAAAACGCATCAATGTTGGGTGGACGAGCCGGCCCCGATGGGGGGAGCGAGGAATGATGACCACCGTTGAAGACTTCAAAGTCAGATCCCACGAGCTTCTGGTTGAGCTCGACGCAGCAACGTCGGAGATGATGGCGCTTATCTGTGTCCATCAAATGTCGGGAACCGCCTGGGACGAGGCGGTCCGGCGTCAGCACGAGGCCTATGAGCAATGGGTCGCCTACCTCAACGAGCGCTTGTAGCTGCACGATCGTCAACCGTAACAGCAAGTCAGATTCTTTGAACGGAGCTGGCGCGGCCATGCCTAATCCATAGACCGACAAGAGGATTGAGGCCATGTCTGAACTAGCCAGTTATTTCTGGATCGCCGTAGCGGTGTTGCTGTTGCTCGTGGACTTGTGGGCGATCGTCAGCGTCTTTCGCAGCGACAAGTCGGCCGGTACCAAGGCGGGCTGGGCGCTGTTGCTGATTATCTTGCCTGTCTTGGGCTTGATCATCTGGGGCGTGGCCGGGCCACGAGGCGTCAAGAACCCGCCTTCTTCCCCAGAACACAGCAAGGGCTGACGCCATGTGATGCGAACCACCCGGTCAGCGGTTCTTCCATTGGCCGCCGGTGGTTTCGCAATCCTTTTGTGCTTGCTGCACTTGTTGCGCGTCGTAGTAGTACCAGGTGACTTGGGCGTTGTCCGGGATATTCGCCGAGCCGCCGCTGCGATCCTTGCTGGTGGAATGGGGATTGGCCAGGGCTTCCTGAGTCAGTCTTGCCTGACACGTTGCCACGTAGCCCTCGGCGCAACGCTCGACGGGTTTCTTTTGAGTGCTCAGGGTCCCTTTGCTTTCGTTGCTGCAGGACCAGCCGATGGCCTCCGAGGGGACGCCCTTGTACTCATAGCAACTGCGGGTTTCGATTTCCTGTACCGCCTGGCTTTGGGATCGGGTAAGGACCTCGCAACCCTGCGCCATGACGGTGGCGGGGCAGGCACAGGCAATCAGCAGCAGGACTCTGGCATTCATGTTGGTTCTCCCTTATGACGGCTCTTGCATCGATACCTATCAATATCGAGGTGCAAACGTACGCCGTCGTTCCATCGGGTTTACAACCGGTGGAGCTCAGGGAAACCGGTGCGGCAAGCGTCGTTGACGAAGCTTTCCATCAACGAAACATATAGCGAAACCTATTAGCGAAATCTTGGCAACGGACGTTCCACAGGTTTGAGTGAAGAGAGGGCGCTCTGGATCGACGGGGCATCCTTTTCGATGTCGTTGAGCCGATCGCGGATGCGCACTGCAGCGGGATGGCCGCCCTGATGGTCGACCCAGTCGGCAATTTCCTTACAGGCCGCGGTCAGCCCCGCCTGGCGCGATTCCAATAAAGTGAGCAGGGTGGTGATGGACTCTTTTTCGGACATGTCACACCTCCATTCAACGTTGGATGAGGCAGCACGAAACCCATCGCTATGGACGGGTAAGGCTGCAATAAGGGTAGTTGAGATATTTCTGCGGCGTTGGATATCCGGCGCACGACTGGACAGTCGGTGCGCCGGACCCTTTCATGTCTTGTTCAGCCAGACTCCTTGACCCAGGATGGCGCGACGGAGGCTCGCCAGCGCACATCGGTAATGCCATATTTTTCTGCCATGGGTTTTGAAACCCGCTTGACCTTCTCCCTGCCGAATTTGGGGATGCGCCCAACACCCGCGTCGCAACTGGCCCAATGCCAAGCTTCGGAGTTATTCATCACTTCGGCGCGAATGATGAAAGACTTGGGCTCGCCATGGAGCATGTAGTCGATGATGTAAAGCGATGGACCGCCCATAAATCCTCCCTAATTGATCCTATACGGATGGATACGGAGGCGTTCGGAAAATTCCATTGGATTTCCGGACGGTCAAGAATGGGGTCTACAGGGAGAGTGTCGAGGGTTGCTGAACACCGTGCTCACGGTGCGGAACCAAACCCGGGTAACCTTCTCCAAGGTGAGCTTGAAAGCACCGGTGCCAAGGATCAAAGGCGACGTAACGTGGCACTGAATAAAGGCAAGACATGAGCAATTTCGCCAGGGCGCTGGTCGTGGCGCTGTTTGCCCTGCACTTGTCGGGCTGCATCGGCCCGCCCATCGAATTGACCCCGCAAACCGAGGAACGCCTGCGCGTCCAGGCCCCGATCCGTTTCCTGCTGACATTCGATGATGGGCCTAGCGCATCGTCTTTCTGGAATCCGAGCGCCGACGTGCTGGACGCATTGGACCGTAATCCGGTGCAGCCTGGGATCAAGGCGGTTTTTTTCGTCCAGACCCGAGCGCCACGGGCCGGTGGCAGCGAAATCGGCCGCTCGCTCATGCGTCGTGAGCATGCGAACGGACACTTATTGGGATTCCACACGGCTACCTATTGGCATACCAATCATCGATTCCTGGATCCGGATGAGTTGGAGCAGTCCCTGGCCAATGGCGCCAACGATATCGCTGTGATCACAGGCGCATCGCCAAACCTGGTACGGCCGCCATTCTGGAGTTTCGACAAGCGCACGTTTGCCGCTTATCAACGACACGGTATGCACGTATTGCTGACTGACTTGAGCGCCAATGATGGCAAGGTTTGGGGCATTACCGTGAGCCCACGACGGCGGATGAACCTCACGCGCCAGCTCTCCGAGGTCCGCGAGCGCATCGCGGATGGTCAATTGCCCACTGTGGACGGTGTGATACCGGTCGTCGTGACCTTCCACGACCTCAACCGATATACCGCCCGCCACGCCCGTGAATACCTACAGATCCTTATGGACAGTGCCAGGGAGACCGGGCTCAGGACCGATGCGAAGCCGTTCTACGACGACAGCCGCGCCTTGGAACGAGCGGCGCTGGCTCGCACGGTTCGCGACACGTCCCAGCCCGTGCATCTGCCAGGTTTATGGGATTGGCTGTGGGATTCGGACTCCCATTGAATTGCATGGACGATGAACTGTCGCGACGCCCGGTAGGCACCGACGGGTGAACCGGGAGTATGGTAGGCAGCGTAACTCGGTACTTTGCAGGAGGTGATCACCATGAGTACTGCGATGCTGACGAAAATGCACATCAATGGCTATGACGTACTGAGCGTCAACAGCGGCCCTTGGCGAGTCTGTACCCAGGCTGATCGGCTGGGTTCCTTCGCCTCACGGGAGGAAGCGCTGGCCTACGCCGCCGCATTACCCGCCAGGAGACGCCATAACGCCCCGTCCGGGAACGTCAAGTAGGGCCGCGTTCTGTTGACTGCGCGCAGGCACGGATGCCAGTCGCGCAGTCAAAGCGGGTCATGAGGCTGCCAGCTCCAGGGGCAGTTCCAGCGTAAACAGGGCGCCGTGCCCCGGTCCGTCACTGTAGGCCAAGAGACGGCCGTTCATTTCGACCGCCGCCAGGGCGCAACTGTGCAGGCCAAAGCCATGGCCGTCCTTGCGGGTCGTGAAGCCATGATTGAAGATCCTCGCCTGGTTTTCCTTGGAAATCCCTTCGCCACGGTCCTTGACGCTGACGCATAACGTCGTCTGGTCGACGATGCGGATTCCCAGGGTCATCTCCCGTGGGTGCTCAACGCTGGACATGGCGAACTTGGCATTGCTGATCAGGTTGATCAGGATCAGCAGCAGCCGGTGCTTGTCGCCGAGAATCACGGGAGCGTCCTGGTAATCCTTGATCACGGTGACATGATGCCGGCTCAGCGCCCCTGAATTCATGCGCAGGGCATCCTCGAACAGATCGGCGACGTTCAGCGGCTCGATCAGCCTCGCAGCCCCGGCGTAGGTTTGTTGGGTAGTGACGATGTCCTTGATGTGATCGATGCTTTTGGTCAACTGCGCCAGTTCTTCGATGAGCAGTGCTTGTTCGCCTGCAACAGAGTCCACCAGTTCATTGAAGTAGCGGGGCAACAACTTGCCTTTTTCGTCCTCGGTGATGAAATGACCCAGGTCGTCGGCATGTTCGTTCATCATTTTCACGGCTTTGCCCAACCCTTGCGTCTTGCTGTTTTTCAACTTGCGAGTGACCAGGTCCGCGGAAATATTCACGCTGTTGAGGACATTGCCGACGTTGTGTAACACGTTCGTTGCAATCTCGGCCATGCCTGCCATGCGAGCGGCATCCACCAACTCCCGTTCGGCCTCCTTCAACTCGCGAGTGCGTTCCTGGACGCGTTCTTCCAGTTTGTCATTGGAAGTTTGCAGCTCATGGTTGATCTGGTTGATGACTGAATAACTGCGCACCAGCCGTACGGCCAGATAGATCATCAAAAGCGCCATCAGGCCGGCGCACACCGCCAGGTATATATGGTACTTACGGTCCGTGGCGGCGGTCCTGCGCTGCGTTTCGTTCAACAGCTCGTTGATGCTGTCCAGCTCCTGGGCCACTGGGATGACGCTGATGCGGTCCAGCAGGTCGTTGACCTGGGGCTGTTCGTGGATGATGGTCTTGACGTGGTGTATCAGTGACACAAACGCGGGCCGATAGAGGGCAGGCAGTTGGTCAATCTGATGTTCGAGTTCGCTTAACTGGTCCTGCACTTCCCGTTCTTTATCCGCCGTGACGTAAAGAGCGAACTCCAGGGTGGTCAACGCCAGGTCCAGGACATTCGAGGCTGCGGTCAGGCGCGCGATCTCGCCGTTCGCCTTCATCTCCTGCAACAGGTTTTGTATTTCGTCTTCAACCGTCGGCAACTCATCCAGGGACGCCCGCAGGGTGGCGTTGTGCTGCTCGAACTGCTCGACCAGCAGATTCTTGTTCTTGACCGCATCCACGTATCCCTGGCGCCTTGACGCCCAGAGCGCCGCCAGCGGGCCGGAACTGTTCAAACGCTCCAATTGCTCCCAGCGAGTCTGCGCTTCGGGCGGTGGGGTGAGTGACAGGTTATTGTTGACGCCGATTTTCTTCCTGAGGATTTTTACGTTCCAGTTGGCGTCGGCTTGCTTGAGTTGGCGAATGAAGTCCCGTGATTCGAAATAGGTCGCTGAGTCGTATGTATAGGATTTTATTAAAAAGAAGATCAATGCGGAAAAGACAACAAGCGCCGCGGCCAACAGGACGGGCCACTTGTATTTATTGATCAGAATGGTCACAGGTTTCTCCTGCGCGGAACGGATGCCGAAACCGGACCTGGCGAGTGTGAGCAATTATCGGGACGGGCAGAGAATGGGATACAGGAGGGGAGTTGCGTTGTTTGTTTGCCTGGGTACACGGTGAGCTCCCTGCTAACGGTGAACGTCTGGTCATCAGTGAAGCAAGTGTAGCGTCAACCACCGGCGTCGACGTATCTGTCCAGACGCTGCACGGGAAAATGGCGCGGCCGGAATCGACCGCGCCGAGGGAGGTTACTTCAAATCGATAAAAGGCAGCGCGCTGTTCGGCAGCATGGTGGTGGGCAACTCACCGTTCCAGCGCTCGGCCTTGGTCAGCTCCACCAGGTTCTGGTTGCTGGCCAGCGCCTGGGCGCGGGCCTTGATCGCCTCGGCTTCAGCCTTGCCACGCAGTTCCGTTGCCAGGGCATCGGCCTTGGCCTGGGCCACTTGCGAATCGGCTTCCGCCTGGGCCTGGGTCACCCGAATCTGCGCCTGGACCTGTTCGGTGGCGAGCTGCTGCTCACGGGTCTTGACCTGGACCTCGGCGGCCATGCGCGCTTCGATGGCCTTTTCGTAGGCATCGCTGAAATCGATGTTTTCAACCTGGACGCTGTCGATGATCACCGGCCCGGTAATCGTCGATTTGATCGCAGCGGAGATATCGTTGACCAGTTGGACGCGGTTCTGCACGGCGGCCACGGCGTTGAACTTGCCGAACACATTCTCCACCTGCGTCGGCACCTGCCGGCTGATCATCCGGTCGCGGATGCCTTCCAGATCCTTGAACTGGGTATAGACCTTCGCCACGTCGGAAGGCGCGATGTGCCACGACACCGACACTTTGAGCTCGGCCGATTGCTGGTCTTTGCTGTAGGCCTGCAAGTCGTCGTAGGAGGTTACCTGGCTCTGCGTGCTGATCAGGCGTACCGATTCGATAAATGGCGTCTTGAACGACAGCCCCGGCTCAACCACCCCGACCAGCGCGCCATTGCGCAGAAGCACGCCGCGCTCGGTTTCATCAACCGTGTACCAACTTCCGAAGAACACGCATAACAGGACCACGCCGACAATTGCAGCAGCGATCGAACCGATTGTTTTACGGGGCACTTTACTTTCCTTGAGTAGGCTAGGGGATGGCATGCACTGTTTCCTTTGTGAAGACCGTCACTGTTTTTTCAAACGCCAGACACGAAAAAGCCCTGACAAGTCAGGGCTTTAACGTTAGAAGATGGCGGAGGCGATGGGATTCGAACTCATGGACCTGTTACAGTCGACGGTTTTCAAGACCGTTGCCTTAAACCACTCGGCCACACCTCCGTATTGCGTTGCGGGCGCCATAATACCCGAATGAAACACACTGTCAAACTCTCCACGTAGCTTGTTACAGAGCGTCTGTTATGATCCTTGCCACTGAATGTTTCAAAACCGGAGGAGTGTCGCCATGCGCGAACAGGATTACGCAGTGAACAACAGCGTGCAGGCTGAGCAGCTAGAAGTTAGCCGCGTCCTGCGCAACACTTATGGCCTGCTGGCACTCACGCTCGCTTTCAGCGGTGTGATGGCCTTCGTCGCACAACAGATGCGCGTCGGTTACCCGAACATCTTTGTCGTGCTGATCGGTTTCTACGGCCTGTTTTTCCTTACCAACAAGCTCCGCGATTCGGCCTGGGGCCTGGTTTCGGCCTTCGCCCTGACCGGGTTCATGGGGTTCCTGCTCGGCCCGATCCTCAACCGTTACCTGGGCATGCAGGGCGGCGCAGAAGTGGTCAGCTCGGCCTTCGCAATGACCGCGTTGGTGTTCGGTGGCCTGTCGGCGTACGTACTGATCTCCCGCAAGGACATGAGCTTCCTGAGTGGTTTCATCACCGCCGGTTTCTTCGTGTTGCTGGGTGCGGTGGTGGCTAGCTTCTTCTTCCAGATCAGCGGCCTGCAACTGGCGATCAGCGCCGGCTTCGTGCTGTTCTCGTCGGTCTGCATCCTGTACCAGACCAGCGCCATCATCCATGGCGGCGAGCGTAACTACATCATGGCGACCATCAGCCTGTATGTATCGATCTACAACCTGTTTGTCAGCTTGCTGCAGCTGTTTGGGTTGATGGGACGTGATGACTGATATTGCCGGAGTGTCCGGCTTGAGCTGTTGATTTGAGAAAAGGCGCTTTTCCTGAAGGAAAGGCGCCTTTTTTTGTCTGGGGCTTGCACCAGGTCGGCGTCCATCAATAGCCCTCAACCCATCGGAGGCAACCGCCGCTTCACCGGCGTCTTCTTGACAATAGCCGTATTGGTTTCCGCAAGAACATTCAACTTATCCAACAAAACATCCAACTGTTCCATCGACCGCACATGCAGCCGCGCGATGAAACAATCCTCGCCAGTCACCTTGTCGCATTCAGTGAACTCGCCAATGGCCTGGATCTGCCGCTCCACCTCTTGCAACTGCCCTGGCAATGGGCGAATGCGCACGATGGCCTGGAGTTGATAACCAAAACACTTCGGATCGACTTCAACGGTATAGCCCCTGAGCACGCCACGCTCCTCGAGTCTACGCAGGCGTTCGGCAACGCTGGGGGACGACAGGCCGCTCAGGTTCGCCAAAGCCTTGAGCGAGCGTCGGGAATCTTCCATCAGCGCCTTGATGAGGATCTGGTCGATGTCGTCGGTCATAACGGCTCCGTTAGGTAAATGGTCAAAATGGCCTTTATAAAAAAGGTCAAAAACCAGTTTAGCCTTTTTCAGGCCATGGAGAAGCGGCCCGGCGGCTCGGCATACTGTAGCCACTTACCGAAGGAGCCTGAAGATGGACAAGACCCTACGCCGCGGTTCGCTCGAAATGACCGCCGCCATGCTGATTTCCGGAACCATAGGTTGGTTTGTACTGGTGGCGGGCCTGCCCGTACTGGATGTGGTGTTCTGGCGTTGCGTATTTGGCGCCGTCACGCTGCTGCTGATTTGCGCGGGATTTGGTTTCCTGCGTCGGGATGTGCTGACGCGCACAACGTTCCTGCTGGCGGTACTCAGCGGCGTGGCAATCGTGGGCAATTGGGTATTGCTGTTCGCTTCCTATTCCCGCGCTTCGATTGCGATCGGTACGGCGGTGTACAACGTCCAACCGTTCATGCTGGTCGGGCTGGCGGCGTTGTTCCTGGGCGAAAAGATCACCGCGCAAAAGCTCTTCTGGCTCGCGGTTTCGTTCCTTGGGATGCTGGCGATCGTCAGCGCCCATGGCGAACAAGGGCAGGGTGGCGAGGACTATCTGGCGGGCATCGCCCTGGCGTTGGGTGCGGCTTTGCTGTACGCCATTGCGGCGTTGATCATCAAGCGGCTCAGCGGCACGCCACCCCATTTGATCGCGCTGATCCAGGTCAGCACCGGGATACTGCTGTTGGCGCCATGGGCGAATCTCTCGACGTTGCCGCAGCAACCCGAGGCCTGGGCCAGCCTGCTGACCCTCGGCATGATTCACACCGGTATCATGTACGTGCTGCTATACAGCGCGATCCAGCGGTTGCCGACAGCCGTGACCGGCGCGTTGTCCTTTATCTATCCGATCGCGGCGATCTTCGTCGACTGGTTCGCCTTCGGTCATCGCCTCGAACCGCTTCAGTGGCTGGGGGTGGCGGCGATCCTGCTGGCTGCTGCCGGCATGCAACAGGGCTGGGGCGTCAAATGGCGGCGCCCGGCCCTGTCGTAACCAGCGAGCGGTCTCAGAAAATGTAGTCGGTGGTCAGGAAATTCGAATCCCGCTCACGGATGATGTCGCTGATAAGCGCCTTGTTGCTCTCCTGGAATTTGGTTGCCACCAGCGTACGGATCGAAAAAGTGCGTAGCGCATCATGGACCGACAATGTGCCTTCGGCGGAATTTTTCCGGCCGTTGAAAGGGAAGGTGTCTGGGCCGCGCTGGCACTGGGCGTTGATGTTGATGCGCCCGACCTGGTTGGCGAAGGTGTCCACCAGCTTGCCGACTTCAGCTGGGTGGGTGCCGAAGATACTCAGTTGCTGGCCGAAGTCGGATTCGAGCACGTAATCGACCACGGTGTTCAGGTCACGGTACGGCACGATGGGCACGACGGGGCCGAACTGTTCTTCGTGATACACACGCATCGCTGTGTTCACCGGGTATAGAACCGCCGGATAGAAGAACGAAGCCCGGGATTCGCCACCGTGCTGGTTCATCACCCCCGCACCCTTGGCGATGGCATCGGCCACCAGGGCGTGCAAATAATCGACCTTGCCGGCTTCGGGCAGTGGCGTCAGCGCCACGCCATCTTCCCAAGGCATGCCGGGTTTCAGCGCGGCGAGTTTGGCATTGAATTTCTCGATGAACGCCGGGGCGACGTCTTCATGAACGAACAGGATCTTCAGAGCCGTGCACCGCTGCCCATTGAAAGAAAGCGAACCGGTGAGCGCTTCGCTGACGGCATTGTCCAGGTCGACATCGCGTAACACCAGGCCGGGGTTTTTTGCATCCAGCCCCAGGGCGGCGCGCAGGCGATGCGGGCGCGGGTGGAGTTTCTTGAGGTCGCTGGCAGCCTTGTTGGTGCCGATGAAGGCAAATATGTCGATCTTGCCGCTGGCCATCAGTGCGCTGACGGTCTCTCGGCCGCTGCCGTAGATCACATTGATGACGCCCGCAGGAAAGCTGTCGCGAAAGGCTTCCAGCAGCGGACGTATCAGCAGCACGCCGAGCTTGGCCGGCTTGAAGACCACGGTGTTGCCCATGATCAGCGCGGGAATCAGCGTGGTGAAGGTTTCGTTCAGCGGATAGTTGTACGGGCCCATGCAGAGGGCGACGCCGAGGGGCACGCGGCGGATCTGCCCCAGCGTGTCCTGTTCCAGCTCGAAGCGGCTGGAACGACGGTCCAGCTCCTTGAGGGCGTTGATAGTATCGACGATATAGTCGCAGGTCCGGTCGAATTCCTTTTGGGAGTCCTTGAGGTTTTTGCCGATTTCCCACATCAGCAGCTTGACCACTGCTTCACGTCGTTCACGCATGCGCGCCAGGAAGCTTTCGACATGGCGGATGCGTTCGGCGACGCGCATCGTCGGCCATGTGCCTTGGCCGCGATCGTAGGCCCGGACGGCGGCGTCAAGCGCGGTGAGCGCCGTCTCGGCGTCCAGCAGCGGCGTACTGCCGAGGATCACTTGTTCATCGCCGTTCGGGCCGGCTAGGTAAACCGGGCTGCGCACGGTGGCCAGTGGTCCTTGCCAGGTTCTCAAGACGCCATCGACCAGGTATTCCCGTTGTTCGACGGGATCACCGAGACGGTAGGCCTCTGGGATATCCGCGGCGCTGGGAAATAAATGGGAGAGCAGGGTGGCGGTGGTCATATCGTTACTCCATCAATGAAATGAGCCATGGGCTGACAGTCTGCGGCGCTTCTAGCGTTATACGCCTTAATGAAGGTGATTTCGAAGTGGCAAGGGCGTGCGGCTGTCCTGCCTACGCCCCTGCCACCATTGCGTTGAATGCATGAAGCCGGTGTTTACCAACGCATCCGCACGCCCAGGCTGGCGATGACGCCGTTGAGGTCGTTGTCGTCGACGTCACTGCTGTAGTCGGCGCTGACATACAGGCTCACCACTGGGGTGACCCGGGCAACCAGGCCCAGGCCGACTTCAACGGTCGAAGATTTGCGGCTGCTGCTGATTTTGTCGACTTTGTCCAGGGTAACGGTGTCGGCGCTCTGGACCGTGTGCCACAGGTTGGTGCGCACGTACGGCTCGACGCCCAGGCCGTTGACTTGGTAGGCCCCTTTGAGCCGGGCGCCGACGCGACCGCTCCAAGTGCTCAGTTCGCTGCTGTCGCCATTTTCGCCGTTCGGCGTATCAAGGCTGATGCGCTGGTTGATCAACTGCGCCTGGGGTTCGACCACCCAGTTTTCGCTGATGCCGATGGGGAAGCCGCCTTCGACCGACAGCGTGACGGCGCTGCCCTCGGTGGCTTGACGTTGACCCTGTTCGTTCAGGCTGAAACCGTTGACCCGCCCCCCGCTGGCACTCAGGTCCACGTGCCAGCCCGCGGGGCCGGTCAGGCTCCAGTAGGCTCCAAGATTCTGCCCCTCCAGGCTCAGGGTTTCCTGGCCCGGCTTGGCGAGAGCCGGCGCGACCAGCATTGCGCTGCCATTGGCTGTGATCCGGCTCTGGCCGCTGATCAAACCGACGCGCTGGGTATGGCCATTGTTGTTGCGAAGCGTGAAGAGCGCGGGACTTTTGCCCGACGCGGGGTCGTTGCCCGTTGGGTGGTCGGCGGGTGTTCGGTCGTACCAGGGGGCAGTGAGAGGGTCTTCCAGTTCGGCCAGCACTTGCATCGACGAACACAGCAACAGGGAGGTCGAGACGGTGCAGAGGGTGGTTTTGAGTTCCTGCGGGCGGGGGGAAGTTTTCATGGGGGTCTGCCTTGCAATCGCATGCATTTCTCGCTTAGGGCGTCTCTCCTACCCCGAATGAGGGGCGACCGAATGGATGAGGCAAACCTCTGGCGACCCGCGATGGCGGGGTTCCAGAGGCCTGCCCCTGACTGTGTTTCCGGGGGTAGTACGTTGTATTCAAGAAGACCAAAGCGGTTGCGTCAAGAAATTGGCCGACAAATGGCATAGTGAAATCAGAGAGCGCTAACCCAATGATTTAACGCGGATAAAAACGATCCTATTTAGGCGTCAATTCATCGTCGTCTGCGCCTCACCAACTGATTCTCACGCCCACATTGCCCGCCACGCCGCGTTGCTGGTTGCTGTCCAGGTTATTGCTGTAGTCCACGCCGGCATAGGCGCTGACGCTAGACGCCAGGCTCACGACCAAGCCAACGCCCAGGTCCGCCGTGGAGGCGCGTTGTTCGGTCTCGATCCGTTGGGTGTCGTCGAATGTCACCGTGTCGGTGCCGGAAAAGGTGTGCCAGATATTAGCTCGCAGATAGGGCTCCACCGGCAAGCCGCTGACTTGATAGCTGCCCTTGAGCCGGGCGCCTAGGCGGCCAGTCCAGGCGCTGTCGGAGTCGAATTCGACCTTTGAAATCCCATCGTCCTGGCTGTCCAGGCTGATCTTCTGATGGATGATCTGGGCCTGGGGTTCGAAGACCCAGTCGCGAGCTACCGCAAACGGATAGCCGGCCTCCGCCGATAGGGTCAAGGCGTGCCCGCGATTGTCGATTTTGACGCCACGTTCGGAGCGGTTATCGCCATTCAGGCGGGTGCCCATGACCACCGCATCGACGTAGCCACCCGAGCGGTCGATGAGGGTCCAGTAAAGGCCATAGCTGTCGCCATCGAGCTCGATCTTGCCAGCGCGCCGGCCTTGGAACCCGAGGTTGAAGCCGTCAACGTTGCCGTTCAGTTCGGTGTGGCCGACAAAAAAACCGATACGCTGGGTCCGATCGTCGGACGTCGGGGCGGCGTACAAGTCGTGGCCGACCTGGAAACCCTTGATGGAACCGTCGAACCGGGGCGTTACCGTGCCGGCCCAGGTTTGATCGAGGTCCTTGCCGTAGGCCCGGCCCCAACCCGCGCCGAACGCGCCGGTTTCCGACAGCAGGCGCTGGTCGCCTTGCCGATCGTGAAACGTACCCAGGGCCATCAGTGTCAATTGCGCGGCGGCTGGGGGCAGTACTGACCAGGTAGGGACTTCGGGGCGGTACAAGGGAATCGGCGCAGCGCCCGGCACGGCGGCCGGCAGCGGCGGCAGCGTCGGGCTGGGCGCTGCGACCGGGCCCGCCACTACCGTGGAGCGCAGGTACCAGTTGTTGGCGTTGCCGGCCACGCCGCCCTTGAACAGGCGATAGTCGAATGCACCGGCCGAGACGGATTGCCCCAGTGAAAAGGCGCTGCTATCACTGACGGCTCCGCTCTGGGCCTGGACCAGTTCGATGCCGTCCTGGGTAGTCAGGCCGCCGGCTCCACCCAGATTCGTGACGGTGATGGCGGTGCCGCCTGTCAGGGTGCCACCGTTGACCACCAATTTGTCACTGGGCGAATCGTCGGCCCCAAGCACCGTTTGCAGGCGTAGCTGGCCGCCATTGCCGGCGTAATTGCCTTGCACGGTGAGGGTGTCGTTGGTGCGGGTGTTGCCGTCGGCGAGATCAATTGCTCCGGCATTGTTGAGCGTGGTCATCTGGCCTGAAGTAAACGGCGCGATGACGCCTTGGGTCGAGGTCAATACGCTGCTGCTGTCGATGTTGAACACACCCGTGCCGGTGACGTTGTCGCCCAGCAGCAGCGTGTCGCCCAAGTCCAGGCGCGAGCCTTGAGTCAGGCTGACGGTTTCCCAGTTGTCATAGCGGGCTCCGGTACTGGACGTGCTGCCCTCGAAGGTCAGGCTGTCCTGGCCCAAGCCTCCGTCCAGGCTGGGCGTGGGGGCGAGTCCCGCCTCGGTGAGGTTCTGCAACAGAGCGGTGTCGGTGCCGTCGCCCATCAGGATGGCTGAGCGGATGGTGCCGCCGCTCCATTGGAATCGATCGTCGCCGGCACTGGTCCGGACCTCGCCGCCGACTTCCCCGCCACTGACGGTCACGCTGTCGTTGCCACCGCTGACGCTGACATTACCGCCGATGCGTCCTTCGGACAGGATGATGGTGTCCCTGCCGAAGCCAGTGACGAGGTTGCCGATGATTTCCCCACCTGACATGTCGAAGACGTTGTCATCGAGCTTCATGTCGACCCTGCCGATGGTGCCGCCGGTCATCTGGGCGATGTCGCCATCTTCGAACGCGTCGACGATGGTGCCGCCAGTCATCAGGAACGTATCGAGGCCATCGCCTTGGGAGATCGATAGAATCCGGCCGCCATTCATTTCAAACGCGTCGGCTTGCGAGCCTTGCTCGACGTCGCCATCGATGACACCGTTGGCGTTGATTTCGATGCGGTCGGTTCCGGCATCGAACACGACGTCACCCTGAACGAGGCCACTGCCTGAGACCGTCAGGTTGTTGTTGCCCGACAGATCCGTAAGCCCGGTTGCACTCGTGCCACTGTCGCACACGTAAGTGTCGTCGCCTGCCGTGGGTGACAATGTGCAAGCCGCCATCGCTGATGAGGCAGGAAGCAGGAACGGAGCCGCTACCCATAAGGCGTTGAACAGACGATTGAGATGCCGATCGCGCCGAATCATGTGCTATCCCTCTGCATGGGCATCCATGGCATGCCTGTTTCAGCATGGGTTGCACGACAGATGGCACACAGGACCCGGCAACGCTCGCTGTATGGAAAGGCACGCTAGCAACGAATCAAAGGCGTCGCTACTGTCAGATCTTACAGGTCGGTTTACCCGGATCAGGGGCTACAGATGCACTTCCACCGCCAACGGCAGGTGATCGCTCAAGTGCGTCCAGGGCTTGTTGCCGAGGATCTGCGGGGCGTGGCTGGTGGCGTTGCGCAGGTAAATGCGGTCCAGGCGTAGCAGGGGGAAGCGGGCGGGGTAGGTCCGGGCAGGGCGCCCGTGATGGTGTTCAAAGGCCTCGTGCAGGTACTGGCGACGGGCAAGCGTGGTGTTGCCGCGCAATTGCCAATCGTTGAAATCCCCGGCGATGATCACCGGAGCGTCCTCGGGAAGAGAGTCAAGCAATTTGCAGAGCAGCTTGAGCTGCAATTGGCGATGGCTTTCCAGCAGGCTCAGATGCACGCAGATCCCGTGGACTTCGGCATGGCCCGGCACGTCCAGCACACAATGCAGCAACCCGCGCCGTTCGGGACCGGTGATTGACACGTCGAGGTTGCGGAACTGGCGGATCGGGTATTTGGAAAGCAGCGCGTTGCCGTGATGTCCGTCGGGGTACACCGCGTTCCGGCCGTAGGCGAAGTCGCTCCACATGCTGTCGGCGAGAAATTCATATTGCGAGGTCTGGGGCCAGTTGTCGTAGCGCAGGGCATGTCGATCATGTTCGCCAAGTACCTCCTGGAGGAAAACCAGGTCGGCACCTGTGGCGCGCACCGCTTCGCGCAGCTCCGGCAAAATGAAACGACGATTGAGGGCTGTAAAGCCTTTATGGGTATTCACCGTGAGAACACGCAGTCGATGAATCGCCGCGGGTGCGTCCAGCGGCACTGATTCTTCGACCCGCCAGTGGGGATCGCGAGTCACGTTCACTCCTGAGTCAGACGTCTCTGTTCATGCGACTCATGGCGACTGCGGCAGTTCCGGAATTCTTGCCGGACAAAACTCCAAGGCGAAAAATGTGGGGGCGAGCCTGCTCGCGATAGCAGTAGGTCAGCTTGACGAAATATTGGCTGGGCCGCTATCGCGAGCAAGCTAGCTCCCACAGGGCTGGGGGTCAGATAAATACAATTTCGTACGGCATGCCCATGCGATCGAGAATGATCCTCGGCACCAGCGGTGCGATGCCGTTGGTGGGCTCGCTGCCGAGCTGGCTGGCATAGGCGTGCATGGCGTGACGCTTGCGGGCGGTGGTCCACACGTCCAGCCGTAATTTGCGCGCCCGATGCCAGGGGATCCTGTTCTGCTCACGAACCGGCCAGTGCCAGGCCCATACGGGCAGTTCATTGAACACCGCTCCGACGGTTTCAGCGGCCAAGGCTCCAGCGCGGCCGACCGTGTCGTGGTCGCTGTCGCCGTCCAGGCGCCAAGTGCTGAACACCACGTCGCCAGGTTTGAGGTAATGGCCGATGAACGCGGTCAGTTGGGCTTCATGTTCGGCGAGGCCCTTTTCCGGGAACCCTCCGCGGACCCACTGCAGGCCATTGGAAGGCACGCCCAGGCGATGCAGGGCGTCCACGCTCTCCTGGGGATGCGGGCGAAACGTGCGCAGCCGCTCATCGGACCACAGTGGCGAGCCCGGATGGCTCAGGCTGCCGTCGGTGACCGATATCAGCAACATCGGTTGGCCCAGGTTGCTCAACAACTGGAGCAACCCACCGCAGGCGCCGACTTCGTCGCCAGGGTGCGGGGCAAGGATGACCGCGCGGGCGCCCGCGGGTATGAGTGTCTGGGTGCTGATGATCGGAATATCGGCCAGTTGCGGCGCGCTGTTCCAGATTTGCGGGTGATGCCGGCCTTGCAACCGAGAGGCAGGTTTCATGAGATACGTCCTTGTCGTGTCCAATCGTTCAGTCACGCATCGGGCCAGCCGCCCAATGTCGCCCCTTGGGAGCGATGACTGTGATTCGCGATGTTCCGAGTCCTGGAATCGACCGCAGGCGAAGTATTGACCATGCCAGCGGATTCGTCGCGTCAGAATGTGTATCTGAACCGGTTTTTTTTGTTCGAACTGTGTTGCGCGTGCAGCAGGGCGCGTCCTTGCGCCAGCCGACTCGGGGAAGGTCCCTTATTCCTCTTCTTCGCGTTGAAGCTCGAACAGCAGCAGTGAGCGCCCGGTCACGGAATATTCGAAATCGAAATCGAAACGCTCCTGGCCACGCACCGCGGGTTGGTTGGTGTCCACCATGCAGGTCCAGAAACTCCCTTCGGGCACCTCTGGCAGGCGGAAGTTGACGATGTCGTGGTGCGCGTTGACCACCAGCAACAATGTCGCGTCGCCGCCCTTGCGGCGGATGCCGGTCTCCTGTGCGCGGCCGTCCATCAACATGCCGAGGCAACGGCCTTGGCCATCCTGCCATTGTTCGACGGTCATCTCGCTTGCGTCGGGGGCCAGCCAGGTCACATCCTTTACGCCGATGTCCTCGTTGTAATTGCCGACCAGGAATCGACCGCGTCGCAGGATCGGGTAGGACATGCGCAGTTTGATCAAGCGCTTGACGAACTTCAGCAACGCCTGGCCATCAGCGCTCAGGTCCCAGTTGACCCAGCCGATTTCGCTGTCCTGGCAGTAGGCATTGTTGTTGCCGTGCTGGGTTCGGGCGAACTCGTCGCCAGCGACAATCATTGGTGTGCCTTGGGCCAGGAGCAGGGTGGCGAAGAAGTTGCGCATCTGCCGATGACGCAGCTCATTGATCTCGGGATCATCCGTCGGGCCTTCGACGCCATGGTTCCAGGACAGGTTGTTGTTGCTGCCGTCCTGGTTGTTCTCGTCGTTGGCTTCGTTGTGCTTGTCGTTGTAGGAGACCAGGTCGTGCAACGTGAAGCCGTCGTGGGCCGTGACGAAGTTGACCGAGGCGTATGGCCGTCGGCCACGCTGGTTGAACATCTCGCCCGAGGCGGTCATGCGGCTGGCGAAGTCGGCCAGTTGGCCGTCGTCGCCTTTCCAGAAGGCGCGCACGGTGTCGCGGAATTTGTCATTCCATTCGACCCAACCTGGCGGGAAGCGTCCGACCTGATAGCCGCCGGGGCCGCAGTCCCAGGGCTCGGCGATCATTTTTACCTGGCGCAGCACCGGGTCCTGGCGACAGGCGACGAGGAAACTGTGGCGTTCGTCGAAGCCGTCGTGATACCGGCCCAGAATGGTCGCCAGGTCGAAGCGGAAGCCGTCCACGTGCATTTCCGTGGCCCAGTAGCGCAACGAGTCGGTGACCATTTGCAGCACGCAGGGATGACTCAGGTCCAGTGTATTGCCGGTGCCCGAATCGTTGATGTAGTAGCGCTTGTCGTCGGGCATCAGCCGGTAGTACGACGCGTTGTCGATGCCTCGCATGGACAACGTCGGGCCCTGTTCATTGCCCTCGGCGGTGTGGTTGTAGACCACATCGAGGATGACCTCCAGATTGGCCTCGTGCATGTGTGCGACCATTTCCTTGAACTCGGCAATCTTGCCGCTGGCCAGGTAGCGCGGATCCGGGGCAAAGAAGGCGATGCTGTTGTAGCCCCAGTAGTTGGTCATGCCCTTTTGCAGCAGGTGCTGGTCGTTGACGAACGCGTGGATGGGCAGCAATTCCACAGACGACACGCCCAGCTTGCGAATGTGTTCCAGGACATCGTCGACCATCAGGCCAGCGAACGTACCACGCAGGTTCTCCGGCACCGAGGGATGGCGCATGGAGATGCCGCGCACGTGGGTTTCATACAAGATGGTCTTGTCCCACGGCACGCTGACCCGATGATCGCGGCCCCAGGTATGGGCCGGGTCGATGACCTTGGACTTGGGCACGAATGGCGCGCTGTCACGCTCATCGAAACTGAGATCGCCATCGGGATGGCCAATGGTGTAGCCGAACAGGGCTTCCGACCATTTCAGCTCGCCCACCAGTTGCTTGGCGTAGGGGTCGATGAGCAGCTTGTTGGGGTTGAAGCGGTGGCCGTTCTCGGGGTCGTACGGGCCGTAGACGCGGTAGCCATAGATCAGCCCCGGATGTGCGTCCGGTAGATAGCCGTGGTAGATCTCATCGGTGTATTCCGGCAGTTCGATACGCTCGAGTTCCACCTCGCCTGTGTCGTCGAAGATGCACAGTTCGACCTTGGTGGCGTTGGCCGAGAACAACGCGAAATTGACCCCCAGGCCATCCCAGGTCGCGCCGAGTGGAAACGGCAGCCCTTCACGTATCCGCGAAGCCTCGATAACGGGCGGCGGCGTGGTATTTTTCTGACGGGTCATAGTTGCTCCTGCAAAAGACAGATACGGTGGTGCGCTGCACGCAGGGCTGCGTGCTTTGCGCTTGTGGCGAGAAGACAAGTCTGCACGCCACAAGCAGGCCTCTTCGTTGAAAGAAGCACTGGCTTGGGAACGATGAGTCCGCGGGTTCAGACCGCCGGGGGCTTGCGCGTGGCGCGTGGCTTTTTAGCGCTAGCCTTGTCGGCGGGCGGGACCATTGCCGCGGTAGCTGCCGAAGGCTTGGTCGCGGGCTTGGCCTTGGGCGCGGTGCTCTTGGCGGCGGCCTTGGCGACGGTGGCCTTGGCGGCAGCAGCCGGCTTGGTGCCGTCAGTCTTGCTGGCCGCGGATTTGCTCGGTGCTTTCGGTGGTTTGCTTGGCGCCAGGGCTTCGGCCTCCGCCAGCTTGCGTGCCATTTCCCAATGGCGCTCTTCTTGCCCGGCAGGCTTACCTTCCGACTCCCAGATCTGATAGGCGAATTCACGAATGCGTTTATCGTCGGTACTCATCGCAGTGCTCCTGACTTGACTCAAGATTCAATAAAGACATTGACCGGGAAATCCCCCAGTGCGGCGCTGACCATCAGCTCCCTTTGGGGTGTGACTGCTGCGCTTGCAAAAAGTCCCCTCAGTTTTGCTCCCTCGGTGGCAAACGGTAACGAGATGCGCGTGTCGCCCCAGTCCGATGCAGCGACCTGGGGCAGGGCACTGTTTTCCAGCAGGCGCGCCGTGTGAATCGGCACCACGACGATCGCCCGTTGCTGCTGGTGTTGGCGCACGAAGGCCAATACGTGCTCGGCATGCTCACCCTGTACCGGCAACGGCTCGTAGCTGCCCTGGCGGAACAGTTGCGGATACTCGGAACGCAAGGCCAGCGTCCGCGCGATCAGTGCCTGCTTGACACGCCCGTCGCGCCAATCACGCACAAGCGCCACGGGGGCGCTGTCGGCCTGCATCGCCTCACGGCGGGCCTCGAAATCCACTGGGCGACGGTTGTCCGGATCCACCAGGCTGAAGTCCCAGAACTCGTTGCCCTGGTACAGATCCGGTACGCCGGGGACGGTCATGCGCAGCAAGGTTTGCGCCAGGCTGTTGAGGGCGCCCGCTGGAGCGATGGCCTGCACGGCTTCGGCGATGGCGCAGCGCAGAGGCAAGCCCTCATCGCACAGCAGCAACCGCTCCAGGAACATCTGCGTTGCCTGCTCATAAGAGTCGTTGACGGCGGCCCAACTGCTTTGCAACTTGGCTTCGCGCAACGCCTTGCGCTGCCATTGCCACAAGCGTTCGGCATAGCTGGCCAAGGCCTTGGGGTCCTGCAAGTCAAGGTCCAGCGGCCAACTTCCGAGCAGGGCCTGGTAAAGAATCAACTCGTCACCGGCCGAAGGGGCGGCCGGGTCACTGTGCAGCGACGGGGCGAGGATGCGCCATTGCTCCACGCACGCGGTGTACCAATCCGGGCGTTCGCTGATCACCGCCAGCCGTGCTCGAGTGTCTTCCCCGCGTTTGTGGTCGTGGGTGGCGGTGGTCACCAGGTTGTCTGGGAAATGCTCCAACCGCTCGAAGCAGGCCCCGTGGAACTCCTGAGCCGGCGCGCTGAACCGTTCGGTGTTGTAGCCCACGTCATTGCGCGACAGCAGCACCGCCGAACGATACAGCGCAGTGTCTTCGACAGCCTTGGCGGCGGCCGGCGAAGTCAGTTGCTGGAAGCGCACGCAAGCGTGGCGCAGCCGTTTGCGCTCGCTGCCCCGAGGTCGCCCGCGCCAAGGCATGCCACCGAGCCAGTCGGCCAGGCAGTCAAGCACCGGCCAGTCGGCTTCGCTGAGGGTTTGCCGGGCGCCTTCCAGGGCCTTCTGGAAAAACACCTCATCTTCGGCGGAGCGACCCAGCGGGGTGATATAGGTGCGGTACACCGGGAAATGCACGATCAGTTCCTGCAATGCCCGTCGAATGGCACCCAGGGTCAGGTCGCGGGTCATCACGTCATCCCGCGCCACCTGCAACAGGGCTTGGGCCACGCTTTCGAAGTCCCCGGCCAGGGATCCATTGAGAATCTGCTGGCGGGCCAGGCGCGCCTCTTCGATAAAATGCGCTGGCCGTTCACTGTGGCGGCTCCAGAATTCAGCGAGGGGTTCGGCGCCGGCCGGGTTGTGTTGCAGCAACGAAATCTGGTTCATGAATTCGTAACCAGTGCTGCCGTCGACGTTCCAATCCCGGCGCAGGGTTTCGCCATCGCCAAGGATTTTCTCCACGAAAATCGGCAGATGCCGTGACGGGGACAGCGAGTCGACGCGCCGGCGCAGCTTGCGGCAGTAGCCCCGAGGATCGGCCAGGCCGTCAATGTGATCGATCCGCAGCCCGTCCACCAATCCTTCGGCAATCAGCTCGAAGATTTTCGCATGGGTCGCTTCGAATACCGCCGGCCGCTCGACCCGTAGGCCGCCCAGTTCATTGACATCGAAAAAACGCCGCCAATTGATATCGTCCGCCGCCGTACGCCAACTGGCGAGACGGTAGCTCTGACGTTCCAGCAGCCGATGCAGGCGTTCGAAACCTTCCGGCTGCGTGGAGTCGTAGCCGCGCAGGGTGACCTCGATGGCGTCGAGTATCGCGGGCTCCGCTGCCAGGTCTCGCAGTTCCTGTTGCAAGGGACGGGCGAGGGAGTGGGCATCGGTCTGGTAGTTCAGCGTGGTAAAGCGCTCGGCCAGGCCCTTGAGCGACTCGATCTGCTCGGCTGCCAGGTCGTCCGAAGGCTTTAGCAACTCACCGTACTGCATGGGGCAGACAGGGAAGCGATGCTCATAATGCTCGACATAAAAGCTGCCCTGCGTGGCATCAAAGCGCAGTTTCAGCGTGCCTTCTTGCAGGGCCACGCCGTAGTCGCTGCCCAGGAAGGGCAGGAGCAGTTGGCCTTCCATCAACGGGTCGGGGGAATGCCATTGGATGTCGAAAAATTCGCCATAGGGGCTCAGCCGTCCCCATTCCAGCAGGTCCAGCCACCACGGATTGTCATTGCCGCCGACGGCCATGTGGTTGGACACGATGTCGAGGATCAGCCCCATCCGATGTTCGCGCAGGGTGGCGACCAGGCGCTTGAGCGCGGCTTCACCCCCCAGCTCGGGGTTGACCTGGGTCGGGTCGACCACATCGTAGCCATGCATGGATCCGGCCCGCGCCTTGAGCAGCGGTGAGGCATAGATATGGCTTATACCCAGCGACGCGAAGTAAGGCACTTGCGGTATGGCGTCGTCGAGGGTGAAGCCCTTGTGAAATTGCAGGCGTAAGGTGGCCCGCAGGGATGGAGTCATTTTATCGTTCATCGGTCACGCTCGTTCGCCTGAAGCCTCGCGCAGGCGAGTATTTCCAGACGCCGTGCGGCGTCCGGGTCGTCCAGCAGCGCTCCGCTCTCCAGAGCCAGGCGCCGCCGCCAGTTAGGGTGGGTGTCGGTGGTGCCGGGGAGGTTGGCCTGCTCGTCGATGCCCAGGGCATCTTCCAACGGCAGCAGTACCAACGGCGCTCGGGTATGCCCGAGAAAGCGCACGCTGGCGTCCAGCACCTGGTCGGTTTCGCGGTGTTCCTCGCGGAAGTTCTGCGGGTCCTGGTTCAGCGCGTTGCGCAACCCTTTGCGTTCACGCTGGCGATGTTTGCGCCAATCCATTTCGGTGTGGGAATCGATCAGCTCCAGCCGGGCATTCCAGTCGATGTCGTGGCCGTGCCACCAGCCGTTGAGAGTGGGCAGGTCATGGGTGCTGGTGGTCGCCAGGGCGTCGTCGGGCCAATCGAGAATGGGCTTGAAGTGCGTGTTGTCCTGTTCGAACAACAACACGCGCATGCCGAGGATCGAGCGCGCCGCCAGTTTTTCACGCAGGCCGTCGGGCACCGTACCCAGGTCCTCGCCCAGGACGATGGCCTGGTGACGATGGGACTCCAGGGCCAATAGTCGCAACAGGTCGTCGATGGGGTAGTAGAGATAGGCACCGTCGGTGGGCGGGGCATCGTTGGGGATCACCCATAGCCGTTGCAATCCCATGATATGGTCGATGCGCAAGCCTCCCGCGTGGGCGAAATTGGCCCGCAGCATCTCGATGAAGGCGCGAAAACCATTGCGAACCAGGCCCTCGGGGGAGAACGCGGAGATGCCCCAACCCTGGCCCGAGCGATTGAGGATGTCGGGGGGCGCGCCCACCGTAAGGGACGCGAGCAATTCGTCCTGCCGGCTCCAGGCCTGGCTGCCGGCGCCGTCGGCACCCACCGCGAGGTCGGCGATCAGGCCGATGCTCATGCCGCTGGATTTGGCGGCGCTCTGGGCACGCTCCAGGCAGCGGGCGATCAACCATTGGCAAAAAGCGTAGAAGCCGATTTCGTCAGCGTTTTCTTCGGCGAAACGGGCGATTGCCGGGCTGCGCGGGTCCCGCCATTCTTCGGGCCACTGGCGCCAGTCGAGGCTTTCGCCGCGAGCCGCGCGTTCGGCCTGGAGGGCTTCGAAGCGGCAGTGATTCTCCAAGGCTTCTCCACTGCTATGGCGGAAGCTGCTGAAGTCTTCGTGCAAAGGGTGCTCGCCCTGGCTGAAGCCGTCATACAGGGCGCGAAGCACCCGTTGCTTGGCTTGGGCAGCAACCGGCCAGTCGATAAGCGGCTGCTCTTCAAGGCTGCGCAATTGGTTGGTCAGGCCGCTGGCGTCGATCGCCGTGCGCAGCGCACGCTCGCCCAGGATGGTGCCCGGCGCGGCATACAGGCTGTTGAGAAACAACCGGCTGGAAGGCGAGTAAGGGCTGTAGCGGCCGGTATCGCTGCTGAACATCGCATGCATCGGGCTGATAGCCAGGGCATCGGCGCCGCGTTCGCCCGCGACCCGCGCCAGCTCTTCGAGGGCCTGGGTGTCGCCGAAGCCGCCATCACCCGGGCGTCGTAGCGAATAAAGCTGTGCGCTCAAACCCCAGGCCCGAGGCGTTGGATCATCCACGGCATCGGCCACGCTGTAGCAACGGGCCGGCGCCACCGCCAGGGTGAAATGTTGGCCCTGGATGCTCACGTGCTGATACCCCACCGGGACGATCCCGGGGAGAGCGGCGTCGGCATCGAGCTTTGAGCTCATCGTCGCGCCGTCCTCGAGTTGGATTTCGCAAGGCGTGCCGGGCTCGAAATAACGGCTCAGGTCGACATTGACGCCCACGTCCGCCGTAATCAGCGGTGGCAGGCGGTGGTTCTGTTGGTCCTCTTGCAATTGCAACAGGCTGGCGTCGATTTCCTGCGCGCTACCGGCGGGATGGCCCAGGCCGGTGAGGACCGAACGCAGGACCGCCGGCGATACTTTCTGGGCCCGGCCGTTGGCGTCGATCCAGTCCACCGCCAGGCCTGCCCGGCCAGCGAGGATTTCCAGTTGCGCATCACTCATAGGCGCTCTCCAGTAAGGGTGGGCAAGGTTGCCGCTTGCGTCAGACTGACCAGCGCGCTGTAGGGCGTGAGTACCCCCTGTTGCAACAGACCCATGGCCTGCGGTGGATGTTCGAAAAGAATCTGTGCATCTTGCGGGGCGCTGTGGTTGACAGGCTTGTCGCTGAGGTTCAGGTCGATGCGCAACACGCTGCCATCGCCCATTTGCCAGCGTGCGCTGACGGCGCCGTGACCCAATACGTCGGCGCCCAAGGCATGGGCGGCGGGCAGGCGCGGAACGATTTCCTCCCGACGGATTTTCAGCAGTAGGCGATAAAGAGCTTCACTGGCCAGTTGCTCCGGCTGGTGCGCCTCCAGGTTGGGCCTTGAAGCGTCGAACGTACTGGCCGCGTTCGGATCGGGAATCCGTTCACGCTTCTGCGGATCGGCAAAGGCGCTGAAGGCCTTGAACTCGTTGCGGCGGCCTTCACGCACCAGCTCGGCCAGTTCGCCGTGGTGGCTGGTAAAAAACAGGAACGGTTGTTCAGCGACGACCTCATCGCCCATGAACATCAGCGGAATCATCGGCGATAAAAGCAATAGGGCAGTCGCGGCTTGCAGGGCTTGCGGCGGCGCCAGTTGATGCAGACGTTCACCGAGGGCGCGGTTGCCGATCTGGTCGTGATTCTGCAGGAACAGCACGAACGCGCTGGGCGGCAAGTGACCGCTGGGCTCCCCGCGGGATTCGCCATGGCGGTTGGTATGGCCCTGGAACACGAAGCCCTGGCTCAGGCAGCGGGCGAGTTTTTCCGTCGGTTGCTCGGCATAGTCGGCGTAGTAAGCGTCGGTCTCGCCCGTCAGCAGCACGTGCAGCGCGTTGTGTCCGTCATCGTTCCACTGGGCGTCGTAGCCTTGTTCCAGAAGGCTGGCCTGGTTGTGTTCGTTCTCGACGGTCAGCCAGACATACCGTGTCGGGTCCACCTGCTGACGCACCCTGGCGGCCAGTTCCTGAAGGAAGTCGGGGTCTTCGATGGCGTGAACCGCGTCCAGGCGCAGGCCGTCGAAACGGTACTCCGACAGCCACATCAGCGCGTTGTCGATGAAGAAGTCACGGACCTCGCGGCGCCGGAAATCAATCGCCGCGCCCCATGGCGTGTGCTTGTCTTCGCGAAAGAAGCCCTTGGCGTAGCGGTGCAGGTAGTTGCCGTCGGGGCCGAAGTGATTGTAGACCACGTCCAGGATGACTGCGATTCCATGGCCATGGGCGCTGTCGATCAAGTGCTTGAGCTGGTCCGGCGTACCGTAAGAAGCCTGGGGCGCGTACGGCAGCACGCCGTCGTAGCCCCAGTTGCGGTCTCCGGGGAACTGCGAGAGCGGCATCAATTCAATGGCCGTGACGCCAAGCCCGGCCAGGCGCGCCAGCTGTTGCTCGACACCTTCGAAACCGCCCAGGGCGCCGACATGTAGTTCATAGATGACGGCATCGTACCAGGGGCGTCCGCGCCAACCGGTGTGCCGCCATTGATAAGCGTGGGGGTCGACCACCACGCTGTGGCGGTCAATATCGCCATCCTGGGACCTGGAAGCCGGGTCAGGCACTTGCAGTTCACCATCGATGTTGTAGCGGTAGCGAGTGCCGGCGGGGCAACGGGCCTGGATCATGTGCCAGCCGTTGGCCTGGGGCAGCATCGGTATGGATTCTCCAGTGTCGAGTTCGACACTGACATAAAGGGCATCAGGGGCCCACAGGGCGAAACGGGTGTGCTCTGGATCAAGCAGGACCGCGCCGTGGGTCCAGGTTTCAGGCGTCCTTGACGGCATCGGTTACCTCATTGTCTGGCAGATTTTCCTAATGATTTAGCGACCAGTTGTTCGTAAAGTTCGGCGTAGGGTTCCACAGCCTTGCTCCAGTTGAACGGCGCGGACATCGCCCGGCAGCGCATCGCATTAAGCAGTTCGGGGAACTCGTACACCTTGAACGCACGGGTCAGCGCCTCTTTGTAACTGTCGACGGTGGATTCGTTGAACAAGAACCCGGTGACTCCGTCCTCGATCGTGTCGGCAAGCCCGCCGGTATTCCGGGCTACGGGCAGCGATCCAAAGCGTTGCGCATACATCTGGCTCAAGCCGCAGGGCTCGTAGCGGGACGGCATCAACAGGAAGTCGCTGCCGGCGAACATCCGCCGAGCGTCGGTTTCGTTGAAGCCGATGCGCACGCCGATCCGGCCTGGGAAGCGCAGGGCCAGTTCACGCATGGCTTGTTCTTCTTCCGGCTCGCCGCGGCCGATGATCGCGATCTGCCCGCCGGACTCGACGATGAATTCGGAAACGGCTTCGGTCAGGTCCAGGCCTTTCTGATACACCAGACGCGATACCACGGCGAACAGTGGGCCGGTGGAATCATCCAGGCCGAACAGGTCGCGTACATGCGCGGCGTTGGCTGCCTTGCCATCCCAGTCGCCTATGGAAAACTGGCGCTGCAGGTGGGTATCGGTGGCCGAGTCCCAGCTTTCATCGATGCCGTTGGGGATGCCACTGAGCAAGCCTTGTTGAGTCTTGGAGGCGAGGAACCCATCGAGTCCACAGCCGAACGCCGGTGTGGTGATCTCCTGGGCGTAGGTGGCGCTCACGGTGGTGATGTGGCTGGAATAGGCCATGCCGGCCTTCAGGAACGACAGCTTGCCGTAGAACTCCATGCCTTCCTGTTGCAGCGCGTGCTCGGGAATACCCAACTCAGGGCAGGACGCGAGGCTGACCACGCCCTGATACGCCAGGTTGTGGATGGTGAACAGGGTGGGGGTGCGTTGACCGCGCCAGTGCATATAGGCAGGCGCCAGCCCGGCTGGCCAGTCGTGTGCGTGGACCAGGTCGGGGCACCAGTGGATTTGCGCCAGGTTGGCGGCGATGTCTGCCGCGGCGAGGCCCAGGCGGGCAAAGCGGATGTGGTTGTCGGGCCAGTCGCGGCCATTGTTGGCGCCGTAGGGAGAACCTTCACGGGCATAGAGTTCGGGACAGATCAGTACGTAGATCACCAGACCGTCGGCCATGTCCATGCGGCCGATCTTGCAGGGCGGAAGTGCGGCATGGCCGCCCAGTTCGCCGATGATATGGATAGGATTGCCGCTGTTCATGACTTGCGGGTACCCAGGGATCAGTATCCGCACATCGTGCAGCCCGGCCATCGCCCGGGGCAGGGCGGAAGAAACGTCACCCAGCCCGCCGGTCTTTACCAGGTCGGCGATTTCGGACGTCACGAACAGAATTTTCTTGCGATTTGGATTCTGTCGAACGACAGGGAGCAGTGCCTTGCCTCCGGTGGCCAGCACCGGTGCCGTCGGCGATTCTGCCGCCGGCGGTAGTTGAGAGCGGACTTGCTGTGGTTCCAAGGCAGCACTGATCATAAATAACTCCTATGTTCTCGATCTGTTTCCGGCAAGCGCCAGAGCTGTTGTTACATTGGCCGAATCCTGCGGCCAGGCGCACGAGCGCTACGCAAGGAGAGCAAAGCGCTGCCCAATGCGGCGAAGCGAATCAGGTGAGGGGGCCGTTGCAAGGAATGCTCCAGCCGTTGTTGCCCTTCCTCTAACCTGACCTTTCGCCGTTGTGAAAAGTTTCGACTTTTTTTCGTCCTGATGACCGGTCGGTTTTGCGCCCGGACCGGCAGTCTAGGTCAGAAGCTAGAGCGGTGCGGTTCGCTTCGTCGAATTGTCGGACAATCACATTTATTGTCGGCAATGTCTTACACGACGAAGTGGAATACGAGCCGACGAAATGCAGCCTCTTTGAAACATTCGTGTTGTAGGGAAAGGCGCTGGTTCAATCGCGTGCGCGGTTCAACAGCGCATCGCACCATAAAGGGGCGGGCAGGATGGAGGCGTTTTGATGGCTTTCAAGCAGGGTGCAGATGCTTCATGGTGGGAGCTGGGTGGGAGCGAGCCTGCTCGCGAAAGCCCCAGGTCAGACGACATCTCCTCTAACTGACACACCGTCTTCGTCGGCACGCCGCCCGGAAACGGCTCGCTCCCACAGGGACGGGCAAACTCAGGCTATCGGCTTCAACACCCGAATCGGCTTGCCTGCCGCCCAGGCCTGCAAGTCTTCAATCATCTGGCCGTAGAATTGCTGGTAATTCTGGCGGCTCACGTAACCCACGTGAGGTGTTGCCAGTACGTTGTCCAGCGTCCGGAACGGGTGGTCGGGCGGCAACGGTTCCTGGGCGAATACATCCAGGCCCGCCCCAGCCAGGCGTTTGTGCTGCAGCGCATCGATCAAGGCAGCCTCGTCCACGATCGGCCCGCGGGCAGTATTGATCAGCAGCGCACCAGGCTTCATCCAGCCCAGCGCCCGGGCATCGACCAGGCCCCGGGTGCGGTCGCCGAGCACCAGGTGGATCGAGAGAATATCGGCCTGCTCGAACAGCGCTTGCTTGCTTACATAGGTGACGCCGGCATCGGTTGCCCGTTCGGCCGTCAAGTTCTCGCTCCAGGCGATCACTCGCATGCCGAACACTTGGCCGAACTGCGCCACGCGCGTGCCGATGCTGCCCAGGCCGAGGATTGCCAGGGTCTTGCCGTGCAAGTCGCCGCCCAGGCCCTGTTGCCAAAGCCCGGCACGCAACGCATTGGCTTCTGCGACGAGGTTGCGCGTCAGCGCCATGATCAGTGCCCAGGTCAGTTCGGGCGCGGCGTGCTTGTAGCTGTCGGTGCCACACACCTGGATACCCAGCGCGGCGGCAGCCTTGAGGTCGAGGGCGGCATTGCGCATGCCGCCGGTCAGCAATAGCTTGAGCTTGGGCAAGCGGCGCAGCAGCGCTTCATCGAAACGCGTCCGTTCGCGCATCACGCAGATGACATCGAAGCCTTGCAGGCGCGCGGCCAGGGTGTCGTGGTCGGAGGGATAGTCATGCAGGAACGTCACCTGGCCGACGCTCTCCAGTGCGGACCAATCCACCACATCCCTTGCCACGTCCTGCCAATCATCGATGACTGCAATCTGCACCGCCATGGAATACCTCGTCAGAGAATGGGTTTGTCCAGCCAGCCCAGCAGGGCTTTGTGGAACCGGTCTGGTTCCTCCATCTGCGGCGCGTGACCCAGATTGGGGAATTCCACCAGTGTCGATCGAGGAATCAGCTGGGCGACCTGCTTGCCCAGCACGTCATATTTGCCCAACCTGGCCTTCACTGCCGGCGCAGCGATGTCGCTGCCAATGGCGGTGGTGTCGGACGTGCCGATCAGCAGCAGAGTCGGCGCCTTCAGGTCCTTGAACTCGTAGTAGACCGGCTGGGTGAAGATCATGTCGTAGATCAGTGCTGAATTCCATGCCACCTGCTTATGTCCCGGGCCTTTGTTCAATCCGGCCAGCATGTCCACCCAACGCTCGTACTCCGGCTTCCAGCGACCGCCATAGTATGTATTGCGCTCGTAGGTACGGATGCCGTCGGCGCTGAGTTTCAGCTCGCGTTCATACCATTGGTCCACGCTGCGGTAGGGAACGCCGAGGGCCTTCCAGTCTTCGAGCCCGATGGGATTGACCATCGCCAGGCGTTCGACCTGATCGGGAAATTGCAGCGCATAGCGGGTGGCAAGCATGCCACCGGTGGAGTGGCCCAGCACGATGGCTTTCTGCACACCCAGGGTCTTGAGCAGCGCGTTGGTGTTGTTCGCCAGTTGGTGAAAGCTGTACTGGTAGTGGTCTGGCTTGCTCGAGGTGCAGAAGCCGATCTGGTCCGGCGCGATGACCCGGTAGCCAGCCTCGCTGAGGGTCTTGATCGAGTCGCCCCAGGTCGCGGCGCAGAAATTCTTGCCGTGCATCAGCACGACACTGCGACCGTTGGCCTTGCCTTGGGCGGGCACGTCCATGTAGCCCATCTGCAATGCTTTGCCCTGGGACTGCAAGGAAAAGTGCTTGAGGGTGTAGGGGTATTTGAAGCCTTCGAGCTGAGGGCCATAGGCCGGACCTTCGGGCGGGTTCTCGGCCTGGGCGAACAGCGGTAGGGCAGCGAGCAAGAACAGGCTGGACTTCCAGCGGGTAGTCAAACGCGGCATTGTCAAACTCCTTTAGGCAACCGACCGATCCTGGAACGGTTGGATTATGGCGACATTAATCACAGGCAACCGAACCGTGGGAACGTTCAACCCATCCAGCCTAGGGTTGCGAGCACGAGTACGCCATAACGCAGGCCTTTGGCGAGGGTGACCATCAACAGAAAGCGTCGCCACGGTTCACCCATCACGCCCGCCACCAGCGTCAGGGGATCGCCAATGATGGGCACCCAGCTCAGCAGCAGCGACCAATAGCCATAGCGCTTGTAATGCTGGCGGGCCTTGTCCAGGTGAGACGGGCTGACAGGGAACCAACGGCGGTCCTTGAACTGCTCAACGCGGGTCCCTAGCCACCAGTTCACCAGTGAGCCCAACACATTGCCCAAGGTGGCGACCCCCAGCAACAGCCAGACCGCATGGCGCTCGCTGAGTACCAGGCCGATCAGCAGCGCTTCCGATTGCAGCGGCAACAGGGTCGCCGCGCCAAATGCCGCCAGGAACAGCCCGACATATGCCTCGGGCATCAGTGGGCTGGATAGTCCGCCACGACGGTTTGGGAGCCGTCCTTTTTCTGCCCGATCACTTGGTAGGCATCACTCATGCCGTCCATTTCCATGCCCGGCGAGCCCATCGGCATGCCTGGCGCGGCAATGCCGAGCAAATCGTCGCGTTTGCTTAACGCCAGCACCTGCTCGGCAGGGACATGACCCTCGACGAATTTGCCGTTGATCTCGGCGGTGTGACAGGAACGCAGGTTGGGCGCGACGCCCAGGCGCTGCTTGACCGAACTCATGTCGGCTTCGACATGGTCATTGACCTTAAGACCGTTGGCTTGCAGATGGGAGATCCATTTCTTGCAACAGCCGCAATTGGCGTCGCGGTGTACATCGATGGTGACCGGCTCGGCAGCCTGGGCCAGGGCAGAGGTGAAAACGGCGCTCAGTGCGAGCAGGTGCAGGGGATTGGCCATGGGTCAGGTCTCTTGGCGAACGGCTTTGGATGGAAGGATAACAGAGTAGCGGCGGTGGCCTGACAGCAGGCTGAAGGGCGGATGACGGAACTATCAGTTGGCAGCGGCCCCGGGGAACATGGCGATCACATTCGTTCGCGGTTCTGTAAGCCCTGCCGCTCGTCCAGATTTGGCGCATACCTGTAGGTTCTGACAGTAGCCAATGTTGCTTGCCTGATGTGTGATGGCTCATGCCGAAAGGCCAACCATCTGCCAGGTAAAAATCATGGATATCCCAGCTTCAGCCTTGAGCCATCCCTTCGAACTGTATCCAGTGCATATTCCTGGGTGGGTGACATTTTTACAGCCGCCAAATATCGCGCACGGCGGCATTCCTAAAAGCATCTATGACGACCGGCTTCAGGGACTGCAATGCGTGATCAATCCATTGACCGATCTCAAAAGCGGCCCTTGGATAATGGCGGCGTTTGATCACGTCGACTTGTACGTCAATGGAATACGGAGCACCGGGGCAGGGCACACCGTTCAGCCGGGAGATGAAGCTAAGTTCATCGTCCTGTACCTTCCCCATGGGGAGTTAAGAGACGGGGTCAACGCCCTGCACTACAGAGTGACGCGCCTGAGCGGGAATTTCGACGACTCGATCTCTTTGGACGTGCTCTATCACCTTAGGGCGCCCGGTGAACCCGCCCCCCAGAACATGGATCTGGTGATCCCGCCCGACGTGATCAGCGATGGGGTCAGCGCTGACAGGGCGGCGCAAGGGGTGAAGTTTGGTTTTACTTATGGCAACCGGCGAGATTTCGATCGCATCGAGTTTCGGATAGGCGCGGTGGCTAAACCTTACGATGTGCCGAGTGCTCCGGCTCCGGCGGAATATACGCTGTTCACCGACACCTTCAGAGACGTGGGAGACGGCGCCTTTACTGCGGTCCAGTTCAAGGTGACCGATCAACTGGGTAACTCCAACCTGTCGTCTGACAAATATATTGATGTCCACCTGGACCGGCAGTTGACCTTGGCACCGCCTTCGGTGAAAGAGGCCAGCGGCGCGTCCTTGAACCCGGTCAACGCCAAGGACACCCTGACCATCGTCGTGCCGGTCAACGCCGAGTTGCTGCCCACGGACAAACTGACGGTGACCTGGACGGGCGCACCGGGAACCCCAGCCGGCGGCTCACACACCTCAGGCGAATCGTTGGTCAGTGCGGGGTTGGAAATCCCGATTCCCAACAGTGTGGTCGCGTTTAACCTGGGCAGGTCGGTGACGGTGTCCTATGCGGTGATTCGAGGCAGCGAAGCCCCTGTGGCGTCACCGCCCTTTGCCTTGGCGATACAACCCCTGGCTCCAGGTGATCTTGAACTCGGCAAGCCAAGGATCCTGGAAGCCGCCAATAATGGCGAGGGCAGCGAACTGAACCTGGCTTCCATCAGTGCGAATGTCACCTGCTGGTTCGGTACCTGGCCCCTGATTGCCGTTGACCAGGACGTGTGGCTGCGTTTCAAGGGCACGAAGGCCGATAACACCACGCCTTACAACCTCGATATCTGGGTGCCAAAGCCGCCAACTAAAGGGCCTAGGGTCAATCAAGGTTGGGTCAACAACGGTTTCTATTAGCCAGGCCCCTTGGGCAACTCTTACAACTACCTGAAGGACCTGAAAGACGGCAGCACGCTGACCGTGGAGTTCAAGGCGGATTTCAGCAAGACCATCGACGAGGCCAATGCAATAACGTTTCCGCAGCGTACTTACACCGTCAAATCAATTGTGATGGTGACGCCCACGATCACCTCTGTGAGGGGCCAGCCGAGCAACGCTGAGATTCCGGACAACAGCAACACGGTGGAGACCAGCGTGATATTGAACGGTGCCGCCTCGGTAGGGCAAAAGATTGAACTGTTCGACGGAAACACGTCCATAGGAGAATTTATGGCTGTCGCTGGTAACTGGACCAGCACGGCAATTACGGTGGCGGTCGGTGAACATAACTTCAAGGCCACAGGCCTTTACGGTGATCGTCCGACGTCGGCTGTTCGTCGTCTTAGGGTGATAGAACCCTTGGTGATAGATAACCGCATCGCCAATCTTGATGGCTTCTTCCTGTACTACAACGGAGCACGAAACAGCACACCGATGCCGGCGGGCACAACGGTTACTCGCACCCCCTCGCGTGGAAATCCTCCGTATGCATACAGCACGTCAAATACCGGTGTTGCCACTGTGAATGATCAGGGGGTCGTGGTCGGTGGAGGAAACGGCGAGGCGACCATTACAATAACCGACGCCTACGGGCAAACTGCGTCATATACAGTGAGCCGCTCAAATGCTTGGACACTAAGATCGACACGCTCCATTCGAGGCGGCCAGGCGCAGGGCTGGGCAAACGGTCAGGGCGCGCAAAGTTCTTTTAACCAAAATCCCTATCCCGATGGCGGCACTATGCAGGCAATCCGCACTTATTATGAGCGGGACCTAGGCTGGAACTACAACAACTGGACCGGCCGCTATGATAGCGGTAATCCATTATGGCCATGTTTTGCAAACATCTATCAAGGCACCAAATCTACATCGACCATTGAAAGTTACTTAGGTGCTTATTGTCGGGTGCCTTATAACCAAGGCACATTGTTGCTTTCAGAGCGAACTGAGTTGGGTGAGCCCCCCGAGCCACCTGAGCCATCTGGAAGTTAACCCGGTCGGGGCTCGCTGGGCTGTGTCCAAGCGCCACCTTCGCCTTCGTAGATGGGCTTGGAGAGGCCGCTTTCAATCGCCACAGCGGCAGGCGCAATGCCCTTTAACGTTGAACTGAAAGGGGGCCTGCTATCAACCCTGACAGGAGGCCCCCTTTTACTCAGGCGATGTTTCAGCGAACCTTGAACCGCCCCATGATCGCATTCACCCGGCTGTTGGCTTCCAGCAACTGACGGGTGTTGTTCTCGCTGGCCAGGCCGCTTTCCACCAGCTCTTCGACCATGTGCCGGATCTGCACCATGCTCCGGTTGATCTCTTCGGTCACTGCACTTTGCTGCTCTGCGGCGGTGGCGATCTGGGTGCTGAGGCTGTTGATCTGGCTGACGGAGCCGGCCATTTCGTCCAGGCCCGAGTTCACTCGGGAGGTGGCGTCGGCAGCCGATTGGCAACTGGTCTGGGTGTTTTCCATGGCCGCGACCGACGAGCTCACGCCTTGGGTCAGGCGCGTCAGCATTTCGTTGATCTCCGAAGTGCTGGCCTGGGTGCGGGCGGCGAGGGCGCGGACTTCGTCGGCGACCACCGCGAAGCCACGGCCTTGCTCGCCAGCCCGGGCGGCTTCGATGGCGGCGTTGAGCGCCAGCAGGTTGGTCTGCCCGGCGATGGCCCCGATCACCCCGAGGATCTCGGTGATGCGCTGCGCATCCTGCTGCATGCTCTCGACCTTGTGAGTGGCGCTGGCCACTTCCTCGATCAACGCGACGACACTGTTCGATGCCTCGCCGACAACGACGCGGGAGCGATCGGCATGTTCATTGGCCCGCTGGGTGAAGGCGGCCGTCTCGGCGGCATTCTGCGCCACGCTTTCGGCCGTGGAACTCATTTCGGTGATGGCCGTTACCGTCTGGTCGGTCTCCGAGGCATGGCGCATCAGGATTTCACTGGTGTGGGCCGAAGTCTGCTGCAGCTTGTCCAGGCTAGATGCCATGGCGCCGGTGGCCTGGGTGACTTCGCCGATCATGTCTTGCAGGTACGCGATAAAGCGGTTGACCGAATGACCGATGGCGCCCAGTTCGTCTTCGGCGCGGATGGTGATGCGGCGGGTCAGGTCGGCGTCGCCCGTGGACAGCGCATCGATGTTGCCCTTGAGCACTTTCATGCGGTTGGTCAATTGGCGGATCGCATACAGCTGCATCAGCACCAACAGGATCACCATGGGTATCTGCAACAGACTCAGCGTGTTCAATACGTCATCACGTTGGGCTGTGATCAGGCGGGTCGGCAGGGCAGTGGCGAGGAACCAGGGCGAGCCTTCGATAGGCCGCATGAAGAACGTGCTGGCTTCACCGTTGTTGTCGAATTCGACGCGCTGCGGTTGGTCACGGTTGGCCAGGCCAGCCTTGACCTGGGCGGCAAATGGCGAGCCAGCCGCCAGTTCGCTGATGTTCTTGAGCACGATCGGGCCGCTGATCCGCGAGCTGTTGCTGATGATCTTGCCGTCGCTTTCCACGATCAGCATCTCGGCGTTCAGTTCTGCTTCCTTGCGTGCGATCAGCTCGTTGAAAAAGCCGAGGGTCACGTCGATGGTGGAGACGCCATACGGCGCGCCATTCTTCTGGATGGCCATGGCGCAGTTGGTCCGGGGTTCGGCGCTCGCGTCGTCCTTGTAGGCTGCCGCCCAGGCGCATTTGCCAGGGGGAGTGGCCATGCCGCCCTTGTGCCAGGGTTGCTCGTAGTAGTTCGGCGCAGCATCGCTGTTCCAGAAGGTGTTGACGATCAGCTTGCCGGAAGCGTCGCGGTGCCAGAACGTGCTGAATTTGCTGCGACCTTCGGCGCGCTGGTTGGGCAAAGGCCAGATCCCGCCGCCGAACACTTTCAGCTCACCGTACTGGTCCACCAGGCCTGGCAGTACCTTGTCGATGGCATCGCTGTCGAGCAAGGGGATGGTCTGGGTAATGCTGCGTTGCTGGGCCTGGACCTTGTTCAGTTCGCCCTGGATCTGCTCGGCGACCTCGGCAATGCGGTTCAGCGCCACTTGTTCCTCGGTGTGGCGCAGCTTGGGTGCGACGAGGTAACTGATGCCGACGACCGTCAGGATGGATAACACCAGAATGAACAGAACCAAAAACAACGTGTAGCGGGCCTGAATGGTGCGCAATGAGGGCATGTGGGTGTTCCTTGCACGGGGCGACTTTCGGAAACAAATGGGATGAACGTTCCAATATATGTCGGCTTCTCTGCCAGGAGCTTGAGTGTGGGGCCTGACCAGCCGTCAGGCGGCGGAATGGGCCTGGGCGTTTTTCCAGGTTTGAGCGTGAGCCTGCAATTCATCGTGAAGGCGTTGCATGGGGGCCGAGTGCAGGCTGAGCCTGCGCGGATGTGCAACTCGGTGGAACAGCGCCTGCCAACCTTGCCCGGCGTCCGTGGGCATCATCCCAGTGAAGAAAAAACCCGCAGCCAGCAGCAGCTGGTGGTCGGCGCAAAAGTGTCGACCGAGGCCGATTCGGACCGAAAGCGGCCAATGGGCGGGCAAGCGCCGAAGCTGCCCGACGAGGCATGTATCCACCCGATCCGCCACGATCTCGATCCGGCCGGGTAAATGGCTAAGCCGCAACGGATGAATGCGCTGCGGCCTATCCACAAGGGTGGTCCCGAAACGCGTTTCCAAAGCGCCCATCAGCCATTGGTGGGGCGCGGGCCATTGAAGACGTGGCAGCGGTCGAGGGTGGTCGCCGATCACTTGGCAGCCGATCACGATGGTTTCGGCCTGGTCCGTGGCGAACGGAGAGGGCACGAAGTCGGGTAGCAGGCCGACGTCATGAAAACCCAGTCGTTGGGACAGCCGTTGGCTGTAGGGATGGCTGGTGACCTGCTTGATCGATAGCCTGGCGAGCCCGAGCTGCCGGCAACCGTCCAGTAATTGTTGCCCCAGCCGCGAGGCGATCTGCCTGCCCTGCAACTCGGGGTCCACCGCAACCAGCGCCAGCTCGGCATCTTGAGTGGCGTGTCCCTGGCGGCACAACGCGGCATGACCGACCACGCGCCCGTCGACCACCGCCACCTGCGAATGCCAGCGCCCCTTGAGATTGTGCTGGCAGATCATTTGCGGCATGTAGACGTCAGGGGAGACGTAGTGATCGCCGTACACCCGACGAAACAGCTCGCACGTACCGGCGCTGTCGGTGGCTTGGAACGGCCTGAATACCAGAAGGCTCATCCGGCATCCTCCGCTGCCCGCGAACCGTATACCCGACGATCGATGATCGACAGGTGCTTGCCGGAACGGGGGTGGCGCTCCAGGTCCTGTGCGGTACAGGCCTGGGTATCCACATGAAGTCGATCGAGGCCTGGATATTGCTCGATCAAGGCCGCTTTAAGCGCATGGGATCGCGTTGGGCCTGCATCCTCGGCTTTTTCCGGCAGCCACTTGAGCAACACGCAGTCATTGCCCTGGCTGTGCTCGATGATCAGTTGCCACTGCACACTGCCGGCCACGCGCCGCGCGATGTCGCTTATTTCTTCGGGAAACAGCGACAACACGCCAACACGCACGCGCCGGCTCTCTGCGCTGCGTCCTCGAAGGGCGAATTTGCGCCCCGGCGTGCCTGCCGGCTCGCACCAACTGGCGCGGTCTCCCACCGGGTATCGGACAATGGGCATGAGGGTCCGGTTGAAATTCGTCACCACCAGGTTTCCGGCTTGGCCAATGGCCTCGATCGCTTCCCCGCTCAGGTCGTCGACGATTTCCACCCGCGTGTGCTGATCGAATACCCGGTGCTCGCCCAAGCCGCAATCAGGCGTGCTCGCACCTACCAGTCCGGCATCCACGCTGGCGTATCCGATGGACGCGAAACGCGCGCCCGGGAAGGCGCGCTTCAATGTCGGCATCTGGCTTTCGAACAGGTTTTCCCCACCAAAGAGCACGGTGGTGATCTGTGGCAGTCTGCGCCCTTTGCCAATGACATGGCTGGCGAAGGCCAGCAAGTGCGCAGGCACGCCCACGAGTACGTTGATGCGGTGTCCAGCAATGGCGTCGGCCAACACATCGAGTTCCACCGAGCCGGAGAAGGGAAACTCGGTAATCGCAACATCGACGCTGCACAGGGCGCCGTGGATGAACAGGAAACTGGCGTAGAGATCCCCCGAGAAAAACAGATTGGCAATGCGATCTCCCGCAGCCAATTGGGCTGTCAAGCTGCGCCCGAAGCAATCGAGCATCAGTTGCCATTCTGCGTGGGTATACACCGATAACTTGCCTTCGCTGGTCGTACCGCCGGTCTTGAAGACCAGTGCGTCCTTAACGCGGCTGGTCAACACCGGCCAATGGTCCAGGTCGTGGCTGCCTTTCCAATACTCGCTGAGATTGACGATCGGCAACTGGTGGAACTCGCAGCCATGGACGGGTAGATGGCTCAGCTGCGTGCGATAGAACATCGAATGCGTGCGGATATGGTTGAGCCATTGGTCGTAGGTTAATGGGGCGCTCATCGGAATATTCTCAAGGCTATGGGTCGGCTTATCGGGTACCGGGCGAAATCAACGGCCGGCTAACCTGCAATCGATCACCAGCGGGACTTTGCCGCTGTGCTTGTTATGTTCGAACCGCTCAACCGGGCGGTGCTCGACGTCCAGAACCACCAACCCGGCGTTGACCGACGTGCGCAGCGCTGCGAGGCCCAGCACCTGGCGCCGTACCGTTTCGGCGTCGCCATCGGTACGAATCAGCAAACGCTCACCGCCACAGCCCGCATGGCTCAGAACGATCTGGATGGCCGTCTGCGCGTGCTCGGACAGGTCCCGGGTATTGATGAACTCCGTGGCGATGCGCACCAGTTGGCCGTGGCGCTCGCGCAGCTCGAATCTGGGCGACTCCAGGCCACACGCGCATGGGCCGGGTAGCCAGCGCCCTAGGTCGCCGACTTCGTATCGCTGGAGCGGGCGCGCCTGGCGTACGCGGGAGGTGAACAGCAAGCGCCCGATACCATCAGGGCCGACCGGCATATCCCGTTCCAGGTCAACGATTTCCAAGGATTGGATATCCTCCATCAGATGAAACACACCGTCGCCGCTGGCTATGCAGGCATGCCCGAGGGGGCCCGCATCGACGCTGCCGTAGATTGCCGAGCGAACGCAGGTGACGCCGCATTGCTCGAACAGGAGACGACAGTCCTGCCCCAGGTGTTCGCCACCAAGCATGATCTTGCGCACACCGCCGTAGCCTTGAAGGACTGATTGCTGGCTTGAGAACAGACGATGCAACGTGCTGGGCATGCCCATGAGCGTGTTGATTCGATGCTCGACGATCAACTGCGCGATCTCTGCAAAGTTGTCATCCGGCGGCGCACTCATCGGGTAATGCACGACATCCATCTGTTCGAGGATTTTGGTGAAACTGAGGAACCCACCGTACAGGCTGCCGCCATAGAACAGGTTCACCACTCGATCGTACGTCGGGTCGAGCCCCGCGGCGCGCACCCCATCGGCGGCGGCCCGCATGTGGCGGTCGAAATCACGATGGCTATAGGGGGACAAAACCGGCGCACCGCTGCTGCCGCCGGAACGGAAGAACAGCTGTGCCTGAGGGGCCGGGGGCAGCGCCACGAACGCTGCTTTGTCCATGATGGGCGTCGAAGGGGTCAGCGCCAATGGGCTCGCGGCGGCATCCAGCGTGACGCGATGGCTGGCAATGCCTGCATCAAGGCTGACCGATACCCGGCGACTCAATCGTTGCAGCCCGTAGACCCCATCGTGGGGCTCGCCGTCGTAACCTTGCTGGATTTCCCCCGTGGAGGTCACCCGGCCAACCCCAGCGGTCATCAGGCGCCGAACCAGCCCAGGAGCGCGTTCCGGCTCGCAGATGAGGGCGCAGCTCTGCAGCACATTGCGCCATGGCAGCAAGGTTTCGGCGAGCAGCACTTGCGGCATCGGCCGTAGCAGGAGCGTGCGAAACAATGGCGAAGGTTGCAGTTCGCGGTGGTGCTCCCAGAGAATGCGCCAGCCATTGCCCGTCCAGACCTGGCCGGTTTCGTTGGCAAAGCTGAAGTCCAGGCGGGCCAGTGCCGTACGGGTGGTGATCTCACTGGCTTCGGCGGCGGTGGTCTCCAGGGTGGGCCAGCGCCCGGTCCGGCGTTCGAACGCGGCGGCCAGGGCGCTTCCCACTGCTTGCAATTGCCCAGGATCATCGCTGTCCACCAGCAGCCATTGCGGGCTGGAGCAGGCCTGCTGGTCGAGGCGGCAGACTTCGTCCACCAGCGCATCCAAGGCCTGCTCGCTGGCGGCCAGAGGCGTGATATAGGCGAAGCTGATCCGGTGGCCCCAATCGATCCAGCGACAACCCGTTGGAATGCGCTCGCGCAATGCCTTCAAGGCAGCTTCGCCGCCCCAGGCACTGACGCCATTGGCAACGGCAAAAAGACGCCCGGTTTGTTCAGAGGGCACCGGCAATACCGCCAGATAACCACGTAACCGGCCGCCTGGATCGCACGCCAGGAACGCCGCTAGGAGTTGCGCCGTCAGGTCGCCCTCGCGGGTGCTGGGGCGCAGCCAATTGACGTTGCCCGCAAGTAGGCCTTCCAGCACCGCGCAAAACCCCAGCAACGGCGAGTTGCCCGGCGTGACATGAACCACCAGGCCCAAGGGCTGCCAACTCTCGAAGGGCCCGTCGCAATAATCGATTCGCCGTAGCGAACGTGCATCGACGCCCAGCTCCCGTTCCAGCTTGAAGCTCAACGACTTGCGAGCGCAGAAAGCAATCAGGGCCTGGCGCTGGTCCTCGTCCAGCAGCGGGCTTCGGTCTGCCGCACGCAGCCATTGCGCGAACGCCTCGGCACAGTCGATAACCTCCTCGCTGCGAGGTGGCGTTTCCAGCAAGACGGGCAGTTGCGCTTGGAGGCGTTCAAGCGCTGCATCGAGCGCCAGCCCGGCGTTCAGTTGGCCGTTGATGAGGTACATATCAGTTTTCCTTGATCAATTCGGCAGCGGCCATGGCGCAGCTTCGGCTGGCACTGGTGCCGGCCCGGCCATGCAGCTCGAACCACTGGGTTTGAAGGCCGCACTTGCAGTTGGCCGGGTGCAGGGTCGCCAGATCACTCATCACCACGGCGTGCGCGGGGCTTGACGAGATGTAGGGCGAAACGAACGACAACAACCCTGGTTCGCCGAACGGCTGGACACTGAAGTCCGAGGGGTGGCGTATGAAGACTTTGGAATAGACCGGCACGTGGAACCGATGATGGGCGCACTCGATGTAAGGCACCGCGTGCTCGACCGCACCGTAGCCGTCGCGGCAGCGTTGGACCTCGATGCCGAGTTGCTGTGTGATGCGCTCGTAAACGTGACGTCGGGGGATTTCCTCGGCCGCCTGTTTCTTCCAGCCGCCGCCCAGGAAGACCAGCGAACCGGCGGCGAGCTTCAGGTCTTGCATGCCGGTTTCACGCATGCGCTCAAGCACATGCCAGAGCAGCACCGGGAAGCCGAAGATGCGCACCGGCAGGCCCTCTTCGGCGAAAGATTGCAGGGTGCCGATGGCGCCGAAGACGTCGAATTCGTGGCCTTTTCCCGTGCATCGCAAGGCGTAGGCGATCCGATTGGCCGGTGCGAAGCGGCACAGGAACTGGTCGGTGTAGGCCGTGCCCAGGCGATTGGCCGCTTCGGGCTCATGGCTGAAGAGCAAGTAGTTGCACGGCGAGTCGGGTGTCGACCAGCCGTAATACTCAAAGATGTTTGCCACCATGCCTTGGGCCGCCGCCATGCTGCGCTCGTCGTAACGCATGCGACTTTTCTGCCCGCTGGTGCCCGAGGACGTGAGTTCCAATGCACCTTCGGCGGTGGGGCTGAGCAGTAGTCGCTGCTTGAAATAGCTGGCGTAAATGGGCGGCAGGCGCGACCAGTCAGTCAAACGGTCCAGGTCGTCGGCCCGAAGCCCGTTGGTGTTGAGCCAATGTTCGTAGCCTGGCGTGTGGTGGCTATGGAACAGGCTTATTTCAGCCATGGCTCTGTCGAACAGCCCCGGTGGCAGCGAATCGCCGTCATACGGCTGGGGCCATGCGCACAGCGCATCGGCATGGGGAAAGTGAATCATCGGGTCATCCTATGGGAAGGCAAATCAAGGAAGAGCAGCGGGGCGCGAGGTGAACAGGCGCAGCACGACAGGACAGCTGAGCCCGGCGATGCCGACCATCAGCGCGAAGGACTCAAGGTTCGCCCCGGCACCCAGCAGCGCCAACAGCGACCCTGTCGCGCTCATCACGGCGATGGAGATCATCCCGACCATGGCCGAAACCAAGCCCTTGCTATCGTCGGTGGCGAACAGGGCCAGTCGATACAGCGCGGCATTGCCCATGCCGAGCCCGATGGCATACAGCGACAGCCCACTGACCAGGACGGGAACGGACAGGGCGAACTGACTGCCGGCCACCAGCGCGGTCAGGCCTGTACACAACGGCCACAAGCTGTAGCGGACCACCCGATGCACCCCAGCCCGTTCCACCAGGGCGTTGAGGACGAGATTGCCGAGGATGACCGCCGCGAAAACCGGAATCTGCCAAACCCCATACGCCAAGGGGGACAGGCCTTGTCCTTGGATCAACAGCAGGGGCGACAGGCCGATCCAGGCAATCAGCGGCAGGCTCATCAACCCCAGCGCGACACTGGCCGACATGAAGCGACCGTGGCCCAGCAGCGCTGCGTATCGCCTTACGAGCGAACGCAGGTCGAATGCTTCGACGACCGGTGTTTCAGCGCCGGCATGTGTGCCAGGGGGCGTTCGCGGCATGAACCCCCACAAAGCCAACCAGCTGACCAGCCCGAGACCGGCCAGCAACATGAACAGCTCGCGCCACGACAGCCATTGCAGCAGCAGCCCGCCCGCCAAAGGGCCTAAAAGCGGTGAAAGAAGGGCGAGATTGCCCAGCATGGCCATGACCTTCACGGCGGCGGATTCGCAGAATATTTCCTGTATGGCGGGGTAGCTGACTGCAATCACGAAGCCCAGCCCCATCCCCTGGACCAGACGAAGCCCATTGAAACCCTGCATGCCGGTGACCTGGGTGATCGCCACGCAAGCCAGCACGAACCCGGCACACCCCACGAGCATGAAGGGGCGCCGCCCATGACGATCCGACAACGGGCCGATCAGCCACGGCAGCAGGACGCCGCCCAGCAGGTACAGATTGAACGCGTGGGGAATCTGATCGGGGGATGCATCGAGGTCCTGGGTCACGGTGAGCATGGCGGGCATGATCAAGTCGCTGGCCATGTAAGTGAGGAACTCGAAAAGAGCGATGGCCAGGCAGAAACCTGTCAGGCGAAAGGGTGAAAGAAGGGTGGGCTGATTTGGCATGGATTCCCAACGTCGGTTCTCGGAAAGAAGGAAATTTCTTCTTTTCCGAGCGTACGTTGGCGAGATCCAGGATCGAAAGACGACTTTTCCCATAATGAGCCAAGGAAAGTAGACGGGTAGGTGTGGGAAAGGTCTCTTTCGTTGCGCGAATATGCCCAGGCGGTTGTACCATGCGATCCTGGCTGCCTAGCCACCTTGCCTATGGTGGAAGAAACGCAAGGCTAGGGGGCAGAACGGAAAACTTCAGGAAACTGGCAAATGACTCATTCGCAACGTTTGAAATACTCGATTCTGGTGGTTCTCGTCGTACTGGCGATCATGCTCGGACTGTCCTGGATGCAAGGCAAGGGCATGATCAGCGAGCAGCTGTTTCAATACATCGCCATTGCCGTGGCGGTCATCGTCGTGGTGATCAACGGCGTGATGCGACGCAAGGTCAAGCCTTGAGCGCCGCTCATTCTTCGGTGTTGAGCAGGGCCACGGCCTGGTGGTGCAAGCTGTAGCTTTTATCCGAATTGAGCGTGACCACGCCTTCGCCGCACAGGCGCTTTAGCACCTCACGCACGCTCAGAAAGGACAAGGGAATGTCCAGCCCCAACAATTGGCTATGGACGCCGCGTACACCCAGCCGGCGGTTTTCATCGGCGGCCTTGAGCAAGGCGTCGATGACCTTCAAGCGAATCAGGCTCGTCCTGAGCCCATAGCTCTTGAGCAGACGCTTGATCTGCTCGTTGCCGCCTCGTTCCGCTGGCCCAGGGAACGTACGGTTTGTGGCTGTCATCGTGACACGGGCCGATCCTGGCTTGCCCTCCATGGGCATTTGCGCGTTATGCATGTAAAGACTCCTTACCAGCCTGACAGAAAAGATCATCAACGCTCTCCTGTATAGGACGAACGAGAGCGGCCAATCATGAGGACGTGGGTGTGAAAAAAATGCCTGGATACCGTCAAACCCCGGTAGAAGCGGCTTGCCAGCCGATTAATTTTTTTTCATCCGGTTCGTTCTCAAGGTAGGCACATCCGCGTTGAAGCGCGGCGCATGTGAACTTCCAGGCCGGGGCGGACGTACAAGGGCGTATCGGCGGCCGTCCTGGTTTTTGTACGCTATCGATCAGGAGTGAGTGTGGGAATGTCCGGGCAGTTATCGAGGTTTTGCCTTGCCGGTGTCTTGCTGGGGATGTCCCTGGGCTTGAGTACCGTTGTCAGCGCACGAGGCGAGGCCGGGCAGGCCACTGCCGAAATTCGTCGCACCAGTTTTGGCGTGCCGCATATTCGCGCCCAGGATGAGCGGGGGTTGGGATACGGCATCGGCTATGCGTACGCCCAGGACAACCTATGCCTGTTGGCCAATGAGATCGTGACCGTCAACGGCCAACGCTCGCGCTATTTTGGTCCGGAACAGGTCACCGTCGAGCAGCGCGAGAATCGTGCAAGCGACGTGTTTTTTGCGTGGCTCAACACGCCCCGGGCGGTTTCCGGTTTCTGGCAGGCGCAGACGCCCCAGGTCCAGCAGTTGGTGGAAGGTTATGCCGCCGGCTACAACCGCGCGCTGGCTGAGCGCAAGGTCAAAGGCCTGCCGGAACAATGCGCAAGCGAGTGGGTGCGGCCAATCACCGCGCTGGATATTGTCAAGCTCACCCGGCGCCTGTTGGTGGAGGGTGGCGTCGGCCAGTTCACCGAGGCGTTGGCCGGGGCGCAGCCGCCCAAGGCTACGGCAGACGCGGGGGGCTCGGCGTCCGGTTTCGCCATCGCGGCGCAACGGCAACAGCGCTTCGCCCTGGAGCGCGGCAGTAACGCCCTGGCTATCGGCAGCGAACGCTCGTTCAATGGGCGCGGCATGCTGCTGGCTAATCCGCATTTCCCGTGGGTGGGAGGCATGCGTTTTTACCAGATGCATTTGACCATCCCCGGAAAGCTGGACGTGATGGGCGCGGCGTTGCCGGGCCTACCGATGATCAATATCGGCTTCAGCCGGCACTTGGCCTGGACCCATACCGTCGATACGTCCAAGCATTTCACCCTGTATCGGCTACAACTGGACCCCAAGGACCCGACTCGCTACCTGGTGGATGGCAAGTCCGTTGCCATGAGCCAGCAAACGGTCACGGTGGACATCAAGCAGGCCGATGGGCAGGTCAAGCCGGTCTCCCGTGTGGTCTACGGTTCGCAGTTCGGACCGATCGTGCAATGGCCCGGGAAACTGGATTGGGATAACCGGTTCGCCTATAGCCTGCGGGACGCCAACCTGGAAAACGACCGGGTGCTGGCGCAGTGGTACGCGATGAATCGAGCCGTCACGCTCAAGGATCTGCAAGAGGCCGTTCATGGCATTCAGGGGATTCCCTGGGTCAATACCCTGGCCGTTGATGACCAGGGACAAAGCCTCTATATGAACGTCTCGGTGGTGCCCAACGTCGATGCCGGCAAGCTTGCCCGATGCAGCGACCCCAAGGCCGGGCTGCGGCTGATCGTGCTGGACGGTTCACGCGGCGAATGCGCCTGGGATGTGGACCCCAAGGCGGTGCAGAAGGGTACCTATGCGGCGGACAAGCTCCCGCAACTGTTGCGCCGCGATTATGTGCAGAACTCCAACGATTCGGCGTGGATGGTCAATCCGTCGCAGCCGTTGGCCGGTTATTCCCCGGTGATCAGCCAGCAGGACCTGCCACTGGGCCTGCGGGCGCGTTTTGCCCTGGACCGACTGGGACAACTGGAAAAGGCGGGGCCGGTAACGGTGAGCGATTTGCAGGGCATGGTCATGGACGACCGGGTATACCTGGCCGATCAGGTCATGCCGGACCTGCTGGCTTTCTGTGCCGAGAAGCTGGGGGCCGATGCACCGGCCCTGACGCAGGCATGCAGTCAGCTCAAGGCCTGGGACCGTACCGCCAGCCTGGACAGCGGCGTGGGGTTCGTCCATTTCCAGCACATCATGCAGGCATTGCAGGCGGCGCCGGGCATCTGGCGGGTCGCGTTCGACCCGAACGATCCGCAACATACCCCGCGCGGCCTGGCGATCGAAGCATCGCCAGTGGCTGATGCGCTGAGCCAGGCCATGGTCGCATCGGTCCAAGCGGTGGACGCTGCGGGACTGCAAGCGGATAGCCAATGGCGGGACGTGCAGGTGACCCGCAGCGGCGACCGCCGGATACCCATTCACGGTGGACCGGGCGAGCTGGGCATCTATAACGCCATCCAGAGCATGCCGGGCGCGAACGGCCAGCGGGAAGTGGTCAGCGGCACCAGTTATCTGCAAGTGGTGACGTTTGACGGCAACGGACCCAACGCACAGGGACTCTTGGCGTTCTCACTGTCCAGCGATCCTTCATCGCCCTATTCGGCGGACCAGACCCAGGCATTCTCGAAGGGGCAATTAAGTGTGCTGCCTTTCTCTGAACAGCAGATCAAGGCCGACCCGCATTACCAGGCGCAGACCATCCATGAGGGCGCGCAGGCGGGCAGGGTGGCGACGCAATAGCCGTGGGAGCAATCAGGCCGCGTCCCCAAGGGAGGCGGCCTATGTCAGTTTCGGGTAGGACGAGCGATGGCGTTCAATACCAGGTTGCCGTCGCTGTTCTGTGTCAGGTACACCGGCAAGACCTTGGGCAGCGAAGGCACCAGGTTCTTCACTTCGTTCAGGTTGTAGTTTCCACCGATGCGCAGAGTGCCCGTTGCGTTGTCCGCCAGCATCACGGGACGGTCGAGGTAGCGGTTGATCAGCGGCAGCGCGTCGGACAGGGCCAGGTTATCCAGCACCAGCTTGCCACTTCGCCATGCCAGCGAGCTGTCATCGAGGGCGACGTCACGAACCTTCGGCTGGAAATCGCCAGCCCTGTAGCTCGCCTGCATCCCAGGTGACAGTTGCTGGCCGCCCGCTTTGGATGCCCGATGGCTGGTTACCCACACGGAACCTTCCACCAGCGTAACCCGCACTTGATCCTGGTACATCCACACGTTGAAACGGGTCCCGGTCACGCGCACCTGGCCCTGGCCTGCTCGAACGACGAAGGGGTGGCGGCTATCGTGGCGGACATCGAAAAACGCTTCGCCTTTTTTCATCGTGACCCGGCGTTCGTCCTTGTAGTTGGCAAACACCAGCTCGCTTGCGAGGTTGAGCTCTACCTGACTGCCGTCCTCCAGAGTGATGTGACGCACGCTCGAACCTGCCTCGAATCGCTGGTAGGCGTTGGGCAACCACCCCATGTTCCAACCGGTAAAAGCAGCCAGGGGCAGGCCGAGGGCAAGCACCGTCGCCGCGATCGCCATGGAGCCTGCGCGAGACCGCGGGCGCTGGGTCGCAGGGATGGCCATTGGCTCGACGCGCGGCAGATGCTCGGCAACGCCCCAGATTTCCAGCATGGCTGCGTATTCAAAGGCGTGCAGCGGATCGGCGTCGTGCCATTGCTTGAACGCCAGCCGTTCGGCATCCGTGCAGTCGTCCGCATGCAGACGCATGCACCAATGCGCGGCCGCATCGGTGATGGCATCGTATTCGGCTTCCGGGAGTGTACGTTCGGTCATGGGCTCTTCCTGGTTTGCCGCATTCTAACCCTCGGGGCCCATTGCCGAGAACAGGGATGATGGCATTTGCACGGCATGCATGGAGTTTTCCGTTGGTCAGACGTAGGAGCGTCCAGGTCCGGGTCGTACTGTCGCACACATGCCGTGAAAAAAAGATCAACGGCCTTGGCATGCCCACGGCTCAACGCACTCAAGTGGAACGCGATGGACTCGGATCGAGCTGGCGCCCCAATTCACAAATCAGCAGCGTGACCGAATCGGCGTTACGGAGTATGACGTCGATGCGCTTGTCCGGCAAAACCGGGTTCAAGAACGCGTTTCGTGCTTCGTCCATGCTCCGTGTGTCGGTGACTTTCAAAATGGTCTTGGCAATGTCTTTATACATTGGCAACAACTCCAGCCCCTTGTAGCTGTTGTCGGTACTGTCCCACTGTCTGAACAGCTTGGATTTTGCCGTGCCCAGGGAGAGCCCATTGAGTTGCAGCTCCTTCTGCGTGTCATAGCGTGTTTGCCCCAGGTGGGTCGAGGTTGAAATCAAGTCGGGAAACGGCAGCGCAGCGTCCAGGTAGATGATGTCGATCGTGTCGATGAGCTGATGGGATATCTCGTGGATAAGCGTCGCGCCTTGGGCATGCGCGTCGACGTTGAAGAACGCCGGCACCACGGTCTTGTACCAGTCCAGCCCCGGTTCGAAGAAAAACTGCGTCAGGTAGATTCGCCCGCGGGCCGCAGGTTCGAGCACAAATGCGGTTGCCCGGTCTTCCAGGTATTTCAAATTGCCAATGACGATACGGCTGGCGTTCTGCTGTTCCCAGGTGGGGTCGGCCAACGCCCTGCATATCGGGGAAATGGCGGTCTCCACTTTGCCGATCAGGGCGCTGTCGACCTGTCGGACCCCAAAGAACGACATCAGGAAGCTATCTAGCCGAGAACCTGGCAAAGGCTGCTTTTTGAACTGCTCTAGATTGAGCAAGGCGTTCAGCGAATAGAATCTGGCGGTTTCCACTGCCTGTACGATGACGTTGGCGCGATAAGGAGACTTCTTGCGTATCTCAGCCATCCCGCGCGCTTCGATGTTCAAGGATCCCTTTGCCTTGAAATCGCTATAGGTCACCGCCATTTTCGACCCCGCCTTGCCGAAACGAATGGTCTGTCGCTGTGGGTCGATTGCCCATGTCGTTTCGTCGGCGCTATACCTTAGCAACGGTCCTTGGTCATCACCGTGGATAATGCGCCAGCCCCGGCCGGCCCTTGCCACTTGATAGACCTTGCCGGCCAGGGGCACGTAGAACTTGCCGCCGTCGTTTGATTCATAGGTGCCGTCGGCCCGGTTCTGCTGGAGCGCCCAGAGGCTGATGCCTATGGCTTCGAAGGCCTGTAAGTCGGTGCGCAGTGGCGCGGTGCAGGCGATTTCCTGCCACCCGGGCGTCGAGGAGCCGCTTGGCGAGGCCGGTTCGGCGGGATCGAGGAGACCGAATGTATCGTCGCGATTGAGCAAACCCAGCGACACCATTTCCGCGGCGCCGGCGATGAAATCATGCAGGCCGGTTTTCCAGTCGTGCTGCTGCAGGGCTTCGGCCGAACCCTTGAAGTCCTGATAGCTCTCCCAAAGCGTTTCCAGGAACGTCAACCTGGCCGGTAGCTGCCTACCCACCAATCCGATCCCAGAACTGAACAGGTGCAGCACCGTTGCCCAGTCGAATGGGCGATGGTCCTGGTTCTTCGTCCCCAGCATATCCAGTAGCAACGTCGCGTTGTCGTTGTACAGGGTTTCGAATACATCGGTGTCGATCGGATTCGAAGCGAGGGTAATCTCCGACAGTTGCCCGAGGGTGGCGGTAAACAGATTCCGGAAGGTGGCTCGCTGGTCTTCGGGCAGCCGGCGGACCAGCAGGTCCTGAAGCGCGCCGGGGGCATTGAGGGCGGCGACGATGCTTGGTTCATCCTTGAACTCGGCCAGGGAATGCCCCTCGTGGTAGGGAGCATATAAAACATGAGGGTCCGCCGGATCGGCGCTCGAGCTGATCACATAGAGCCCGAGCGCCCTTACCGCGGCGGCGCCGCCGGTCTTGATCAGCTCCAGTGGACGTATGAACGCACCGGCACCCCTGACCGCTCGACGGGCGATGGCGTCCGGCATGTCCAGGACCTGGAGGATCAAGTCGAACGCCTTCGGGGAAATGTGCTGTTGCAGAAGACGTGAGTGAGCGTATTGCAACAATTGCCATGGCAGCTGCTGGCGAAAGCGTCGCTTCCTGGGCTGGACATCGGAAATTGCGCCGCAAAGCGCTTGTTTCACCTGATGTTTGTAAGTGCTCTGGATATCGAGCGACGACAACATCTGCCGCACCGCCAGTTCGTTCAGGCTGTCTGGCAATGATTGCGTGGAGGTCGAGGAAACCTTGAAGCCCTTGCTGGTGACATCGATGGGGTGCAAGGCAAAGTCGGTCAATGAACTGGCAGGGCCGACCACCGCCAGGTTTGGCGTGATCTGGATGGTTTCGGGGTTGAGTCTGTCCTCGGGGAAACGTGCGTCCAGCAGTGCTTGCAGACGATTATGCACGTAGGTACGCAGGGGTTCGATGCCGTCCAGGTAATCCTTGCCATCGGCTACGCTGCTTTTGTATTGCTCCAGGATCTCGACGTGCAAACGTTGATCCTCGAGGGGGGCAGCGCCGAGCCAGGCGGGCAGTTTTTGCCGGTATTTGCTGGCCTGGGCGATGGCCGTGGCGCGTTTCAGGTTGGTGGGCGCTCCTTTTTCCAGCAGGGCTTCAAGACCGTTTGCCAGTGCCGAGCGGGTCAGTTGCCAATCCCCGCTTTTCAGGGCACTCAGGTAGGCGTACTCAGTCTCGAAAAGGTGGATGAACGAGGTCATTCGATTCATCAGAACGTTGTCTTCGATCAGTTCGTAGGTGTCCAGTTGATAGCGTCGGTGGGGCTGGCGCTGGGCCGGGGGAAGGTTGGACAGCAAGCCAAATCGCCTGCGGGAATCGAGCAATTGCCGATTCAATTGTCGAGTGGCCAGGTCGACCGAGGGGAATGCCTGTAGCCCGTCGGCAGGTGTCCAGACGATCGCCATGCCCGAGTACGGCGTATCGAGGCCACCACGCTCGGTCAATAGAAAACAGTTGGCCAGTGGCAGCGAGATGGCGACGCCGGACGATGCGCACGTCAGTTTCAATGAATAAACGTCTGGCCGGAATCCCCTGACGCCGATGCGCCGCCGGCGATCCGGGTAGTCGGGGTCGAAGGCGAACACCGTCGTGATCAGTTCATGGGCGATTGTCGGCAGCGTGGCGTCGATCGAGCGTAGATCAGCCTCTGCGCGAATACCCACTGAAAACACATTGGTCAACTGTGCAAGCAATTGCCTGAGTCCGTTTTGAAGCGAAGACCGGAGAAACGATGGCAGCCTGGAAAATTCGCTAGCGAAGGCGCCTTCCACATCAATGTAGCTCTTGGCCTTTCTTTCCATCTGATCGGCCAGGAAGTTGGAAAGTCGCAATTTTCCATGGAAAGCGGGCTGGGTCCCCCAATGTCCGGCGGTCTTTTGATTGAGTAGCTTGTTGCTGATGAAGGCTCGTATGTCGAGGGCCTTGTCGACCAGTGCATGGACATTCACCCGGCCCTGGCGGGACATTTGCAGCGCATACCGCAGGTTGTGCGTCTGTTTGTCGATGATCGCGCCAGCCAGTGAATCAGCGATAGGCATGTCTATCGGTTCGCCGCAAATTTGCGGATGCTCGAAACCCAGGAGCCGGTTGCGCTCGTCCAGGTCCAGCAGGCTGTAGATCGCCTCCTTTTGCTCGGGCGTGCTGACCAGCGCTTCTTTGAATCCAAGGTAATTGCCAACGACTTGAAGGCCGTCGGTGGGCGTGTAGAGGTAATGACCTTGCCCGCTGACCATCAGCGATCCAGCGAGCTCCACGAAGTTAGGTGCATATTCCCAGAGGCGCACCGTCTCGATGAATAGCACTGCCTCGTCCCGGCGCGACGGCCTGAACAGCCGAAGCAACTCGCGGCCCTGGGCCTCCGTCAGCTGGTTTTTTTCTCGTTTGATCAGAATGGCCGCCCACAGGGCGTCCTGAATGAATTGGGCCAGGAATTGGCGCCGAGACGTGTGGAAGGGGCCGCTGGTGTCCCAGAACGCGTTGACACGATCGATCAGCTTCGGGATCAGCCTTATCGCCGCACCCTTGATGATCGCTTCCCACTCCTGTCCGGAATAGGACGACGCAGGCGTGTCAGGGTGGGTCAGGTCGGCAAGATGCCCGGCTGGCCAGCCTTGATGGTGGAAATAGACCAGCACCGCCTCGCTCAGGGGAATGCTTTGGGTGACATGAATCGCCTCGGGCGCCTGGGTGTAGTCGATCCTGGACAGCGCAATGCGTACCTGCCTGGGATCGAGGCCGGGTAGCGCGTCGCCCAGTATCTGGTCCAGCAGCGTCGCGAGCGGGGGCAACTTGACCAATTCCTCCACCATGGACAGCACGTTGTGGTGCTGGGCATGTTCGATGGTGTTGATTTGAGTCTCGAAAACGTCCCCGTCGATGGCCTGCCAGGATTGTTCGATATCCGTCGTGCCCTTCAGTTCGCTGCGCTGGGCAATCGACAGGAGCCGAAACAGATTGTTGCGATCGCGGTTGTCCAGCAATGTCTGGTCAATCCAGGCCCGGAGCGCTGCGGGACTGTCGAACTTGCGAACGCCGTCCCATGGCGTGTACAGGAATGCTGGATCGACGGCGGTATCGCCGCGTCTGGGCGTGGTTCGCAGGCAAAAGCAGCCAGCCAACGCAATGGCCGGCTTGCCTTCGGCGCTGAACTGGATGGTCTCGGCGATCATCGGAGGCGTCTGTGCGGCGCGTTGCGCATGGGTGGGCAGCGAAACGTTTTGCAGCCAGTCGAGGTCGGCCTGCGTCAGGCCATGGTGTGCCTCCAGCTCATCCAAGCCCTTGGCGGCCAACAGCTGGGGAAATAATAACGGCAGTGCTGCTGTGCTCATCGTCGCTTCTCGTCAGGGCAGGCCAATGCGGCGTCCCGGTGGATGAAGCGGCCAGACTAGGCCACGCTGAAAGGGCACAGGTGGTACATAGTTACCGCATGGACGATGGGCGTGTCTGCCAGGCTCGCTGGCGAACGCCCCGGCCCAAAGGGTTGCTTGCGCAAAGGTTGACAGCGCGCTCATGGGGCAGTGTTAATCAGCCCAGTCTTGTCGTTTCAACGCTGTTGCTACCTCCTAAAATCACTCAGGAGCTTCAGATGTCCGCGCTTCCCGATCACACCGGTCCTTGCACGTTATCCCTTGACGCCTTGGTTGGGCTGTTGGAGCAGATCTTCCTGCGCCACGGCACATCGGCAGAGGTCGCCCGCACCCTCGCCGAAAACTGCGCCGCAGCCGAGCGCGACGGGGCCCATAGCCATGGAGTGTTCCGCATGCCGGGTTATGTCTCCACGCTTAAAAGCGGTTGGGTCGACGGCCGAGCCGTGCCGGTGGTCGAGGATGTCGCCTCAGGTTTCGTACGGGTGGACGCCGGCAATGGCTTTGCCCAGCCCGCTCTGGCGGCCGCGCGGCCCTTGCTGGTGGAAAAGGCCCGCAGCGCCGGTATCGCGGTGCTGGCGATCCGCAACTCTCATCATTTCGCGGCGCTTTGGCCGGACGTCGAGCCGTTTGCCTATGAAGGGTTGGTGGCACTGAGCGTTGTCAACAGCATGACCTGCGTAGTGCCTCATGGCGCGGACCGCCCCTTGTTCGGCACCAACCCCATCGCTTTCGCCGCGCCACGCGCCGGTGGCGAGCCGATCGTCTTCGACCTTGCCACCAGCGCCATCGCCCACGGCGATGTGCAGATTGCCGCGCGCAAAGGCGAGCTGCTGCCGCCGGGAATGGGGGTGGATAGCCTGGGCCAGCCGACCCGCGACCCGAAGGCAATTCTCGAAGGCGGGGCGCTCTTGCCATTTGGTGGGCACAAGGGGTCGGCGTTGTCGATGATGGTCGAATTGCTGGCGGCGGCGTTAACCGGGGGCAATTTTTCCTTCGAGTTCGACTGGCGCAATCACCCCGGCGCCAAAACGCCTTGGACTGGGCAATTGTTGATCGTGATCGACCCCAGCAAGGCCGCTGGGCAAGGATTTGCCGAGCGCAGCCAGGAACTCGTCAGGCAGATGCACGGAGTGGGGCTGCGCCGTTTGCCCGGTGATCGTCGGCACCGGGAGCGCGGCAAGTCCACAGAACAGGGCATCACGCTGGATGAACAGGCGTACGCTCAGTTGCGGGAACTGGCGGGAGCGTAGACCGAAGGCCAGTGGTTTTTTCATGGCAAGGGAGCGGTCTCCCTTGCCTTGGGTCGGTGCTCAACGTCGCCCGAGCAATAACCCCACCACGAGGCCAAACCCCGCAGAAATAGCCACAGTCTGCCAAGGGTGCCCGCCAATATAGACTTGCGTTGCATCGACCATCGGCCGCGTGCGCTCCCGGGCGCTGGCAACCGCATCCAAAGCCTGTTGCAGTTTCAGGGCGATCTGGCCGCGCAGGTTTTCAGCATCCTCGCCGACCAACGACGCACTGCTCTTGAGTAACTTTTCCGACTCTTCGATCAATGCCTTCAGTTCGCTGAAGGCTTGATCCTTGATTTGCTCTCCGTTCGGTTGCGCGGCGCTTTTACGGGCCATTGAGGTGCTCCTTGAGGATGGATGGCAGTGAACAGTGGAGTGCCACGCTTCGGTAAAAGTTGCAGCGCCAGGGGTGCGTCCGTACAGCGCAGGGCCAATTCGGTGTTAAGCCGTTTCCCCGCAAGGTGTAAGATGCCGCCTATTTACGCAACAGGAAATTCCCCATGAGTTTCAATCTGGCTGACAGGCCCCTGGCCGAGCGCGCCGCGCTGGAAGACGAAAAATCCCGGCTCTTCGAGCTTTGGCAGAACAACCTGGGCAAGGCCAAGGGCGACGCCGCCCGGTTGTTCGGCGAGCGTTCCAAGCGCAAGGGCAAGTGGGCCGAATGGGTACGCGCAGAACTGGACGGCATGTCGCCTCCGGAATACGCCAACATGGTGCGCAGCGAGGTCAATCGACTGATGGCCGCCAATAAATAAAAACTTACGCAAAGGTCGCGATGATAGCCTCGCGCACCTTGTCCACCGCCAGGTCCTTCTGCCCGTGGGTCCGCGACCCCAGCTCGATGGGATAGCGCGGCAAGGCCAGCGGGCAGGGCACCAATGCCAGGCCGCTGAGCTGGGCGATGGCGCGGGCGGCATGGTCTGGGATGGTCGCCACGGCCTGGCTGTCCTTGAGCAGGAACGGCAGCGCCGCAAAATGCGTGGTCGAGGCACATACTCTTCGTCGCAGGCCCAGCGCGGCCAGCCCCTCATCGGTGATGCCGATGAAGCCGCCGGACGACACCAACAGATGCTCCCGCGCCACGAAGGCTTCGAGGGTAAGGTCCTGCTGGCCCGCTGCCAGACTGGCCGGATCCATGAGGCAAGCGTAGCCACCTTCGCCGAGGACCCTGCGACTCAGCAGCCGTTCGGTAAATCCCCCCGCCGTAATCGCCAGGTCCAGACTGCGCTCCATCAAGGCCCTGCCGACGATCTGGCTATGGGTCTGGCGAAAGATCAAGCGCAGGCCCGGCGCCCGTCGTGCCACTTCCTCTATCAGGCGGCTTCCATAGGCGATCTCGAAATCGTCGGACAAGCCGAGGATGACGGATCGACCTTCGTAGTGGCTGGCGCCAGGATCGACCATTGCCAGGCTCTGGCGGCACTTGTCCAAGGCTTCACTGATGACGGGTTTCAACTGGTTGGCGCGCAAGGTAGGGGCCAGGCCCCGACCCGTGCGCACGAACAGTTGGTCGTCATAAATGCCGCGAAGCCTGCGCAGCGCCGCACTGATGGCGGACTGGGTAACCCCTAGGCGCAACGCGGCGCGGCTTGCGCTGGATTCGTCGTGCAAGGCTTCGAAGGTTTTCAGCAGGTTAAGATCGACGTCGACGATATTCATTTGGCTCATATCTTTTAGCAGCATTTCGGGCTTTATTGATGATCGGCCGTGGCGTGAAAATCAGCAACACCTGAAACCACGGAGTTCAAGACCATGCCCAAATCCATCGTCGCTGCCCTGCAAATCGGCTCGCTACCGGGTGGCAAAGCCGAAACACTGACGCAGATCCTTTCCTATGAAGAGGCAATTCGCGACGCGGGCGCTCGTTTGGTCGTAATGCCGGAGGCGCTGCTGGGTGGTTATCCCAAGGGCGAGGGTTTTGGAACGCAATTGGGCTATCGGCTACCGGAAGGACGCGAGGCGTTCGCTCGCTACTTCGCCAACGCCATCGACGTACCTGGCGTCGAGACGGAGGCATTGGCCGGCCTGTCGGCGCGCACCGGGGCAAGCCTGGTGCTGGGTGTTATCGAGCGGGCCGGCAATACCTTGTATTGCACGGCCCTGTACTTCGAGCCCGACGCCGGCTTGGTGGCCAAGCACCGTAAGCTGATGCCCACCGGCACAGAACGGTTGATCTGGGGCAAGGGCGACGGGTCGACTCTGCCGGTGATCGACAGCCAGGTGGGTCGCGTGGGCGCGGCGGTGTGCTGGGAAAACATGATGCCGCTGCTGCGCACGGCGATGTATGCCAAAGGCGTCGACGTCTGGTGTGCCCCAACGGTGGATGAGCGGGAGATGTGGCAAGTGAGCATGCGGCATATCGCTCACGAAGGTCGTTGCTTCGTGGTCAGTGCCTGCCAGGTCCAGGCATCCCCCGAGGCGCTGGGAGTCGAAGTGGCTAACTGGCCGGCACAACGGCCATTGATCGCCGGCGGCAGCGTGATCGTTGGCCCCATGGGAGACGTGCTGGCTGGCCCGTTGAAGGGTACCGCCGGGTTGCTGACCGCTGAAATCGACACCGACGAATTGGTGCGTGCGCGCTATGACTATGATGTGGTCGGCCACTACGCCCGGCCCGACGTGTTCGAACTGGTGGTGGACGAGCGGGCCAAGCCGGGCGTGCGCTTCACTGCATGAGTCACCAGGTGGCCGAGGCGCCTGGCAAGTCAAGGGTCCCGCGGTCGACGAAGCGCATCGTGCCGAATACACCGCCGGCGAGCTTGCCCTTGAGTACATAGGGCAGGTTGTCCAGGCGCTGGGTCTGGCTCAGGCCCAGCGTCTGGCGCAGCACCGAAAAGGCCGAGATGCTCACCGGCACGCTTAATACGCCTTCGGAGAAACGTGGGATCGAGCCGCTCTGGTCACTGACCCCCGTCGCCAGGGTGTGGCCGTTGACTTCCAGGTCCAGCGCGACGCCGTTGTACTCGATAGTGGTTTCGTTGGGGTTCTGTAAGCGCAGTTTCACCGCAAAGCGCAGTTCCATGCCCTGGCTGGGTAACGGCTCGATACCGACCACGTTGATGTTCAGCGGATCCCGTTGCTGGAAGAGGGCGCAGGCGCTCAGGCTGAGCACTATCAAAATGAAGGACAAGCCGCGGATTGTGCGCATGAAAGGGGCTCTCGCGTTGGGGCGGGTGGGACAGGACAATAACATTCCACTCGCCATGAGGCTCAAGTCAAAGCGGTGTCGCCTACTGACAGTTTCTGACACCAGCCTCTGCTAATCTGCTGCAACTTTCCTCGTGGGCCTATCATCGTGTCGCGAACCACTCGGCTGCTTACTTTGTTGCAAGTCTTGCGGGGCAAGCGATGCCCAGTCACGGCTGCGACATTGGCGGGCGAGTTGAAGGTCTCCGAGCGCACGCTTTATCGCGATATCGCCGAACTCACGGCCCTCGGCGCACCGATCCAGGGCGAGGCAGGCATCGGCTATGTGCTGCGCAGCGGCCTGTTCTTGCCGCCCTTGATGTTCACCGCCGATGAAATCGAGGCCATCGTGCTGGGTTTGCGTTATGTCGACCAGCGCGGCGACGAGGTGCTGGGCAAGGCAGCCGCCGATGCCCTGGCCAAGGTCGAGGCGGTGCTGGCGCCCGGTTTGCGCGATGCGCTGCACAACCCCACCGTATTACCGGGCCCGGCGGGCTACGGCTATCCGCAAAACACTGTCGAGCTGAATGTCTATCGCCAGGCCATTCGCACGCAGGCCAAGCTGCATATCGACTACGCCGATGTGAACAAGGCCCCGAGCCAGCGCTTGATCTGGCCGCTGGCCCTGGGTTTTTTCAATGAGGCTCGGGTGGTGGTGGCCTGGTGCGAATTGCGTGGCGCCTATCGTACTTTTCGCACGGACCGGATTGCCTCGGCCGTCGTCCAGGGCGAGCGTTATCCAGGCAGGCGCAGTGACTGGCTGCGCGCCTGGTTTGCGCTGATGAATCTCGACGAGACGGGGCGTTTCACTCCTGACAAAAACTGACACAGCGCTGTTTTAGCATGGCCTTGAAACGAAAAAACAAGGAGCCCTGACATGTCCAATCCCGTCTCTTCCCTGGCGCCGGCCATCGCCGGCTACATTGCCGCCGCCAACGCCCGTGACAGCTCGGCGGTGACGCGTTTCTTTGCCGAAGACGCCAATGTGTTCGATGAAGGCAACCATCGGGTCGGCACCCGGGCCATCGCTCAATGGATGGAAGACACCGCGCGGCGCTACCAGCCACGGGTGGAAGTGCTCAACGTGCAGCAGCGTACTGGAAAGGTGCTGGTCCACAACCTGATCTCCGGGACCTTCCCTGGCAGCCCGCTCGAGTTGCGCTATACCTTCCGACTCGATGAGCAGGGGAAGATCAGCCGGTTGGATATTTCTGTCTAGGGGGTGGGGTTTGGGTAAACCCAATTGAGGAGAAACGCACGGGATCGCCCCGCATGGCATACTCCCCACCTTTGCCTTCCGGACCCGGGCCGTATGACTTTCGACTCACCCTTGAGCGCTTGGCAACACGCTATCGAACACCATGGTTTTGTCCAGGATGAAGCCCAGGAGTTGGCCATCATGGCCCTTGAGCAATGCCACAAGGCATTGCATGAGGGCCGCAAGTCGATCAAGGGCGTCTATCTGTGGGGGCCGGTCGGGCGCGGCAAGACGTGGCTCATGGACCGCTTCTATGAAAGCCTCAAGGTTCCGGCCCGTCGGCAACACTTCCACCATTTCATGGCCTGGGTGCATCAGCGCTCGTTCCAGCTCACCGGCACACCGGACCCGTTGCAGGCGCTTGCGCGGGAGTTGAGCCGAGAAGTGCGCGTGCTGTGCTTCGACGAGCTGTTCGTCACGGACATCGGCGATGCGATCATTCTTGGCCGCCTGTTCCAGGTCATGTTCGAATTGGGCATGGTTGTGGTCAGCACCTCCAACCTGCCGCCGGATGAACTTTATGCCAGCGGCCATAACCGGGAGCGATTCCTGCCGACCATCGCGTCCATCAAACGCTACATGCAAGTAGTTCCGGTCAACGGCTGGCAAGACCACCGCCAGCACCCGGGGGCGCTGCAGCAGCGCTACTGGGTGCGTGACCCGGCCCAGGCGGACCCTTTGGCGGAGGTCTTCGACCGGTTGAGCAAGGGGCAGGCACCTGTCAGTCAGCCGATCGAAGTCGGCCATCGCCAGGTCGTGGCGCTCAAGGCTTGTGACAAGGTGCTCTGGAGCCGCTATCCGGATATCTGCGAACAACCGTTCTCGGCCGTCGACTTCATGGCGCTGTGCGACCGTTTCAGCGCCATCCTTCTCAGCGATGTCCCGTGCCTGAGCGCCGAACAGCGTGAAGGGCGTATCGCCCGTGGCACCGAGGACGGGGTGGAGCGGGTCGAGGCCGGCGACCGCGAGTTGCCGCAGCTGTCGATACACGACGATGGCGTCCGTCGGTTCATCGCCCTGGTCGATGAGTGTTATGACCGAAAGGTGCCGTTGTATCTGTCGGCCCAGGTTCCAATGGACCAGTTGTACACGGAGGGCTATCTGCAATTCCCGTTTCGCCGTACTCTCAGTCGCCTCCAGGAAATGCAATTGCAACGTTTCGGTCACCTCGCCTGACCGGATCCCGCCGCGGCCAAGCCGCCGGCCATACCGAAAACGAGATGGAAGATCATGGAAGAAGCCAAGGAAATCCTTGTATTGCAAGCCAGCTACAGCAATCCGATCCATGCCGAAGCGATTTGCCACGTGCTCAACGGCTATGCCGAGGATCCGATGGGTGGCGGCCATTCGCTACCGGCCGAAGTGCTTGCGCATTTGCCCCAGGAGCTGGCCAAGCGCGCGCATGCCTTCAGTGTGCTGGCGTTCGTCAATGGTGAACCGGCAGGGTTGATCAATTGCTTCGAGGGTTTCTCGACGTTTGCCTGCCGACCGTTGGTGAACGTCCACGACGTTGCGGTGATGCCAGCGTTTCGCGGGCTGGGCTTGAGCCAGAAGATGTTGCAGAAAGTCGAAGATATTGCCCGCCAGCGTGGGTGCTGCAAGATCACCCTGGAAGTGCTGGAGGGCAACGCCGTGGCCCAGGCCAGTTATGCCAAGTTCGGTTTTGCCGCCGGCATGTTCGACCCGGCCCATGGCCGTATGTTGTTCTGGATCAAACCCCTGTAGCAACGGGGACTTTTCGGCTACTTCAAAACGACCTGGCCCGCCGGCCCCTTGGGTTTCATGAGGCTGAAATCGATCAGCGCCTTATGCTGGCTTTGATAGGGGTTGCCGATCAGCAATGGGCGCGCCGTGAACGAATCGCTGACCAGGCTTTTGCTCCGGTCCAGCTCATCGAAGTTCAAGCCCGCCAAGTCCGCCCAGGTGTGGATCAGGTGTGAGCTGCTGTAAGGACGTGACAGGTCGCCGGTGAAGTTCCAGTCATGGGTTTCGCGCCATTTGGGCGAGGCCCAGGCCATGAACGGAATGGTGTACATCGGCGCGGTCGGCTTGCCTTCGTTGCGGCCCAGGGTGTCATGCCCTGGCGAATCGAAGACGTCCTCGCCATGGTCCGACAGGTACAACAGGAAACCGTTGGGGTCGGTGCGGGCGTAGTCCTTGATCAGGCTGGAGACGACGAAGTCGTTGTACAGCACCGCGTTGTCGTAGCTGTTGTAGGTCGGCACCTGGTCGTCACGTACGCCGGCGGGCACGCCCTGGCGATCGGTGAATTTATTGAAGGTCGGCGGATAGCGGTATTGATAACTCATGTGTGTGCCGAGCAGGTGAACCACGATCAGCTTGCGTGGCGCGGTGTCCGCCAGGGCTTTGTTGAACGGTTCGATCACGTCGCCATCGTATTGCGCGGCATTCTGGTTGCGGTTGTTGTTCAGGTAGACCTGCTCATCGGCCTGTTGGGAGAAGGTTGTGAGCATGGTGTTGCGCTTGGTCATCGTCTGCTGGTTGGTGATCCAGAACGTCTTGTAGCCGGCCTGTTTCATCATGCTCACCAGTGACGGTGTGCTGAGGTAGAGGTCGGGACTTTCCTCGTCGGCGAAGGTCAGCACCTGCTGCAAGGCTTCGATGGTGTAGGGCCGCGGGGTGATGACATTGTCAAATACCGCGAGTTGATCCTTGAGCTTGTCCAGCTCCGGCGTCGTTTCCCTCGGATAGCCATACAGGCTCATGCGCTGGCGATTGGTGGATTCGCCGATCACCAGCACCAGGGTCGCGGGCTGGTTGGCCGCGCTGTCTTTGAGGTTGCGCAGGGGCGCGATCTTGCTGGTGCTTTGAAGCATGCCTTGCATGTTTTCCAGCTGTTCACCGTAGCGACGATAAGCCACCAGCATCTGCCAGGGCACGGCCGGCTCGATGCGATCCTCGAATTTCTCCAGACCGCCGGCAAGCGTGCCAGTGCGCAGGGTCTGCTTGACCAATGGGTAACCGACGACGGCAACGACGATCAGGCCGGCGGCGATCATCGCCTGGCCCCGGGGCAAATAGACCGGGCGCAGGCGTGTCCAGAGGAAATAGCCAACCAGGGTGTGTGCAAGGAACGCCGGCACCATCCACCAAGCGAAATACTGGGTCATGTATTCGCCGGCTTCGTTCACGTTCGACTCGAACATGATGAAGATGACGCTTTGGGAAAATTCCTGCTGGTAAATAAAGAAATAGCCCAGGCTGGCCATCGAGCATGCCCACAGCACCACGCCGATCGCCGCGGCGAGCAGGCGCGTGCGAGCCGGAAACAGCAGCAGCGGCGCCAGCCAGAACGCACTCATGACGAAGGCTTGGCGAAACCCGGTGAAACCTGAGGTATCGCTTGCCAGGATAAGCAATTGGGTAATGCCGGAAAAATACCAGAAGAACAGAAAAAGCCAGCCGAACCCGGCCCAATCGAAACTTTTCGCAGTCGTTTTGCTGCGTTTGAACACACTCATCAAGCGCTCCAGCTTTTGCCGACGGGGTCCACTGGCCCCGATCTGGCGCCGGCAGTATGCGTCGTAACTATTTGTCAGCGCAGGAGTATTGCGAGGGTGGTGTGAAAACTTCGTGAGTTTTTTGCAGGCGAATCATGGCGTCCGGTTCCGCTGGTGTGGCGGGAACGGCTTTGTGGCGATGGAGCAAGCTCGATCGCCACAAGGGTAATTAGGAGTGTTTGTCAGTGTGACACCGGCTCGCCCGGTGCCACGTGCCGCCTGGGCCAGAATCAGCGAGCCAAAGCCTGGCTCTGGTAAGGAAGCTGTGCGTGTTGCAACTGCAAGCGCAACTGCGTCACTTCATCAAGCAGCAAATCACGCTCTTCTTTCAGCAGGCGTAGTTCGTCGCGACGAATGGTCACGTAAAGGGTCTGAGGAGGACGTGCGGTAACGACAGGGCCCATTGCTCACCTCGCAAATGGCTACATCAACTAGAGAGATGTCGTCAGTTTCTTGGCGACAATTCTTTATCGGCACCAATTCTGAATACTTTTGCCCGTTGATGGAACTTTTTTATTTTTCATGGTCGACGTGTCTTCGGCGGGTTATTGAACGTTATCCTTTGTGATCGGGCGATTTACCCGGAAACTATGCGGCAATGCTCTGGACTAACCTCCACAAGTCACCTTGAGCTAAACCTTTGACACACCTTAATTTGTAGTAGGGAGCATCAGCACATGCAACTCGGGATCATCGGACTGGGCCGCATGGGCGGCAATATTGCACGGCGCCTGATGCTCAATGGGCACACCACCGTTGTTTATGACCGCAATGCCGCTTTCGTCGAAAACCTGAGCCAGGAAGGCGCGACGGGGGTCGCGGACCTGCCGGCGCTGGTCGCCGGGCTGCAAAAGCCTCGGGCGGTCTGGGTCATGCTGCCGGCCGGCGCACCCACCGAGGACACCATCAACGTGCTCAGCGAACTGCTGGAGCCGGGCGACGTGGTCATCGATGGCGGTAACACGTATTACAAGGACGACATCCGCCGCGCCCAGACGCTGTCGGAAAAAGGCTTGAACTACATTGATGTCGGCACCTCCGGTGGCGTCTGGGGGCTCGAGCGCGGTTACTGCATGATGATCGGTGGCGACGCCGACGTCGTTCGTCGCCTGGACCCGCTGTTTGAAAGCCTCGCGCCAGGCATGGGCGATATTCTACGCACCCGTGACCGCAAGTCCGACGACGATCGCGCCGAACGAGGCTATATCCATGCGGGCCCGGCCGGCTCTGGGCACTTCGTCAAGATGATCCACAACGGCATCGAATACGGAATGATGCAAGCGTTCGCCGAGGGCTTCGACATCCTCAAGACAAAATCCAGCGAAAGCCTGCCGCCTGAACAGCGCTTCGACTTGAACCTGGCCGACATCGCCGAAGTCTGGCGTCGTGGCAGCGTGGTGTCGTCCTGGCTGTTGGACCTGACCGCCGATGCATTGGCCAGCGATCCGAAGCTGGATGGCTTTTCCGGCGAAGTGGCCGACAGTGGGGAAGGGCGCTGGACCATCGAGGCCGCCATCGAGCAAGCGGTGCCGGTGCCGGTACTGTCCAGTTCGCTGTTTGCCCGTTTCCGCTCCCGTCAGCAGGCCACCTATGGCGACAAGATGCTCTCGGCCATGCGCTTTGGCTTCGGCGGCCATGTGGAGACTACGAAAAAATGACCTCGATCGGCAGGAAGTCCAAGGCTCAACCTGCGCCACCGACCACGCTGTTCCTGTTCGGTGCCCATGGAGACCTGGTCAAGCGCTTGCTCATGCCGGCGCTTTACCACCTCAGCCGTGACGGGCTGTTGGGGGATGGCCTGCAGATCGTTGGTGTTGACCACAACGCCATCAGCGATGTGGATTTTGCAAAAAAGCTCGAGGATTTCATTCGTAGCGAAGCGGCGAGCAAGGGCGGCGATCCCGACCGCGCGCTCGATCCGACGCTGTGGGCCAGGCTGGCCCAAGGCATCAGTTACGTCCAGGGTGACTTCCTCGATGACAGCACCTACGAAGCGCTGGCGGCGAAAATCGCCGCCAGCGGCACTGGCAATGCGGTTTTCTATCTGGCGACCGCGCCACGTTTTTTCAGTGAAGTGGTCCGCCGCCTTGGCGCGGCCGGGCTGCTTCAAGAGCAGGATGACGCCTTCCGGCGCGTGGTGATCGAGAAGCCGTTCGGCTCCGACCTGCACACCGCCGAGGCGCTCAATGCCTGCCTGCTAAAGGTCATGGGCGAAAAGCAGATCTATCGGATCGACCATTACCTGGGCAAGGAGACGGTGCAGAACATTCTGGTCAGCCGTTTCTCCAACAGCTTGTTCGAGGCGTTCTGGAACAACCACTACATCGACCACGTGCAGATCACGGCCGCCGAAACCGTTGGCGTCGAAACCCGTGGCAGTTTTTATGAGCACACCGGCGCCCTGCGGGACATGGTGCCCAACCACTTGTTCCAATTGCTGGCGATGGTCGCCATGGAACCGCCGGCCGCTTTCGGTGCCGACGCGGTGCGCGGCGAGAAGGCCAAGGTGGTGGGGGCGATCCGCCCCTGGTCGGTGGAACAGGCGCGCGCCAATTCGGTACGTGGCCAATACACGGCCGGGGAAGTAGGCGGCAACGCAGTGAAGGGTTACCGCGAGGAAACCAATGTCGCGCCCGACAGCAGCACCGAAACCTACGTCGCCCTGAAAGTCATGATCGATAACTGGCGGTGGGTCGGCGTGCCGTTCTACCTGCGCACCGGCAAGCGCATGAGCGTGCGCGACACGGAAATCGTTATCTGCTTCAAACCGGCGCCTTACGCTCAGTTCCGTGACACTGAAGTCGACGAATTGCAACCTACCTACTTGAGAATCCAGATCCAGCCTAACGAAGGCATGTGGTTCGACCTGTTGGCCAAGCGGCCTGGGCCGGCCCTCGACATGGCGAATATCGAGCTGGGTTTTGCCTACAAGGATTTCTTCGAAATGCAGCCGTCCACGGGTTACGAAACCCTGATCTACGATTGCCTGACAGGCGACCAGACGTTGTTCCAGCGCGCCGACAACATCGAAAACGGCTGGCGCGCGGTGCAGCCGTTCCTCGACGCGTGGCGAGAAGACGCAACGGTGCAGCCGTACAAGGCCGGAGAGGATGGCCCGGCGGCTGCTGATGATCTGCTGACTCGCGACGGTCGCGTCTGGCATGGCCTCGGATGAGTAATCAGCTGAAACGCCCGATCCGCTTCCTGCTAAGTGATATGGACGGCACCTTACTGCTGCCTGATCACAGCCTCAGCCAGCGCACCATCGCCGCCGTCCGCTCGTTGCGCGAGGCCGGCGTGTTGTTCAGCCTCGCCACCGGACGGCCGCCACGGGCAATGTTGCAGCAGATCGAGGCGCTGGGCGTCGACCTGCCGACAGCAGCGTTCAACGGCGGTACGCTGGTGCATCCGGACGGCACCTTCCTGGCCGTGCATTACCTGCCGCCCGAGGCGGCGCTGGCCACCCTGGCCTTGTACGCCGATCAGCCCGGCATCGAGGTCTGGGTGTTTGCCGACGGCGATTGGCTGGTGCGCGACGCCAATGGGCCCATGGTGCCGGTGGAAACCCGTGGCCTGGGTTATCCGCCTGTCGAAGTGGACAGTTTCGAACCCTATCTGGAGCGCATCGACAAGATCGTTGCGACAAGCGCCAACACAGACTTGCTGGTGGAGCTGGAGGCGCGCTTGCACCCACTGCTCAAAGGCCAGGCCCAGGTATCGCGTTCGCAACCGATCTATCTGGACGTGACCGCGATGAAGGCGAACAAGGGGGAGGCGCTGTCGACCCTGGCCGAGTTCCTCGGCGTGCCGCTGGAGCAGACCGCCGCAATGGGGGATGGTGGCAACGACCCGGCGATGTTCCATCGCGCGGGGCTTTCGATTGCGATGGGGCAGGCCGAAGAGGCGATCAAGCGCCAGGCTGACGTTGTCACCGCAGCCAACACCGAGGACGGTGCGGCGTTGGCGATCGAGCGGTACATCCTGCCGCGGTGACTTCCCTTCCATCCCGGATGATTGGGCGGGCTCTTTCTTATGGTGGTCATGCTTGCCAGCCGCCGTTTTTTCCCGAGCCTGAAATTTGTTTCCATCAAGTTGTAAGACAACTGCCCCGCTGGCTTGAGTATTGGGTAGAATCCGACGCTGATCGGATTATGGGAGGAAACAATGGGGAATAGCTCAACTCAGGGCGGTGATACGCGCATGGCCACGCCACTGGAACGCTTCATGCAATCGGAGTCCTCGGGCGGCATCGTGCTCATGTTTTCGGCGCTCGCCGCGCTGATCGTGGCTAACAGCCCACTGTTCACCACTTATACCAGCGTACTGCATGCCTCTTTTCTGGGTATGTCTGTTGAACACTGGGTCAACGATGCGCTGATGGCGATATTTTTTCTATTGGTAGGCCTCGAGATCAAGCGTGAGATGCAGATTGGCGAACTCGCCAAATGGAGCCAGAGGGCACTGCCGGGTTTTGCCGCCCTGGGGGGCATGATTGTCCCCGCGCTTATCTACGCCTGGGTCAATAGGCATTCTTCTGAAACGTTGGCGGGTTGGGCCATCCCCGCAGCAACCGACATTGCATTTGCGCTGGGTGTGCTCTCGTTGCTGGGCAACCGAGTGCCGATGTCTCTCAAGGTCTTCCTCTCAGCCCTTGCCATTCTGGATGACCTGGGCGCGGTCGCTATCATTGCCATGTTCTATACCAGCGGCCTGGACGTGACCATGCTTGCGGCTTCCGCTGGGGTGATTGCAGTGTTGCTGATCATGAACAAGGCCGGGGTAACCAGACTGTTGCCCTATCTGGCGCTGGGTTTGGTGTTGTGGGTGCTGGTTCTAAAATCCGGTGTACACGCAACGCTGGCGGGGGTCGCACTTGCCTTTTGCATCCCGCTGAACAAAGACGCCCCTGCGGAGGATTCCCCATCCCTCAGGCTTGAACGACGGTTATCGCCGTGGGTCGCTTTTCTCATCATGCCGATCTTCGGTTTTGCCAATGCCGGCGTCTCCCTGGCGGGTGTGTCATTGAGCAATCTGCTGGATCCCGTGCCGTTGGGGGTCGCCGCGGGACTGTTGCTGGGCAAACAGCTCGGCGTCTTCACCTTCGCGCTGGTGGCGATCAAGACCGGGCTGGCGCAAATGCCGACCCACAGTTCGTGGCGGCAAGTATATGGCGTGGCGTTGTTGTGCGGGATCGGGTTCACGATGAGCTTGTTTATCGGCAACCTGGCGTTTCCCGGTGCGCAGTTGTTGATCGATGAAGTGAAGGTTGGCGTATTGGCTGGTTCTACATTGGCTGCACTTGCGGGCATTCTGGTGTTGCGGTTTTGCGCCACTTCCAAGGCTTGAAAGAAGAAGACCGCCGAACGGCTTGATCTCACCTATAAAAAAACGGCGCTTATCCAGAAATGGAAAGCGCCGTTTTTTTGGTTCTGAAAAAGAACCGGTATTTCTTGGGGAAGTTATTCCGGCATCGACCAGGATTGAAGTTTGTAGCCTTCCTGGCTCAGTTCGGCACGGGCCTGTTTCAACAGGTCGGCAAGTTGCGCCGGGTCGGTGTAGGCGCTGCTTGGAATCTGGGTACGACCGATATGGGTATTGGTGCGGTCAATGACGGTCAGGCTCAGTTCGCCGTTACCGTCTTGTGGGGCCCAGGCCACGCATTGGAAAGGACGGAATGCGCGGTCGGCAATCAAAAGAGCTTCGTTGATACGGAGCGGGGCGTTCATGGCGTTTATCTCTCAAGGGTGCCCAATCAAATGATGTGCCGTCGGTTGGGCATACCGTGCGGCGGGTTACTTGTACTGATGTCCCGAACCCGGGACCAGGTCACACAATCTTTGAATAAATTTCGATTTTCTTTCAGACCAGGCTTTTCGGCTTTTGTTTGAAAGCGTGGTGAAAGATTCGACGCGCGGAAACTAACGAAGCGCATTTCTTATAACCGGTTTGTGGTCGACTTGATAACTAATCGATACAAGCAAGTGTCAACTTCTTGCTACTGTTACATGCAGGTTCGCCAAACGCCTGTTTCTAATCATATTTCCTTAATTTTGGCGCCAAGGATCAGTCATGATCGAAGCCAGTGCGTTGCGTCGCCTTCTCGTGGTTGACCCTTGTGATGATTGCCATCGCCTGATGCCAGGCTTGCGCGCCATCGGCTGGGATGTCGACAGCTGTTCCCTTGAGCATGCCAGCGACCGGAGCTGTGACGTCGGCCTCTTGCGCTTGCAGCCCTTCCATCTGGAGCGGCCGGAAGCGGTCAAGGAACTGATCAGCCGCAGCGGGACTGAATGGATCGCCGTGCTCAGCCAGGAAGTGCTGCGCCTGCAGAACGTCGGGGATTTTGTCTGCGAATGGTTCTTTGACTTCCACACCCTGCCGTTCGATGTGTCCCGGGTCCAGGTGACGCTGGGGCGGGCGTTCGGCATGGCGCGGTTGCGGGGGCAGGGCTCTGTCCACATCGATCAGCCTGAACACGAGCTGCTGGGCGACAGCAAGCCAATTCGCGAGCTGCGCAAGTTACTGAGCAAACTGGCGCCGGCTGAATCGCCCGTACTGATTCGCGGCGAGAGCGGCACCGGCAAGGAGTTGGTGGCGCGCACCCTGCATTGCCAGTCCCATCGGCGTAACAAACCGTTCATTGCGATCAATTGTGGCGCGATCCCGGAGCATCTGATCCAGTCCGAGCTGTTTGGCCACGAGAAGGGCGCCTTCACCGGCGCCCATCAACGCAAGATCGGACGGATCGAAGCCGCCCACGGTGGCACGTTGTTCCTCGACGAAATTGGTGACTTGCCGCTGGAATTGCAGGCCAATCTGCTGCGATTCCTTCAGGAAAAACACATCGAGCGGGTCGGTGGCAGCCAGCCGATTGCCGTTGATGTCAGGGTGTTGGCGGCGACACATGTGGACTTGGAAGCGGCCATCGAGCTCCGGCGTTTCCGAGAGGATCTGTACTATCGCTTGAACGTTCTGCAAGTCGTGATGGCGCCGTTGCGGGAGCGTCATGGCGACTTGGCGATGCTGGCGAGCCATTTTTCCCATTTCTACAGTCACGAAACCGGTCGCCGACCTCGCAGTTTCAGCGAGGACGCATTAGTGGCGATGGGGATGCACGACTGGCCCGGCAACGTGCGCGAGCTGGCCAACCGCGTCCGTCGCGGCCTGGTACTGGCGGAAGGGCGACAGATCGAAGCCCGGGACCTGGGCCTGGCCAGCCATCAGGGCGTCGTCGCCCCGATGGGTACTCTGGAAGACTACAAGACCCGCGCCGAACGCCAGGCCTTGAGCGACGTGCTCAATCGCCACAGCGACAACCTCAGCGTGGCGGCCCGTGTGCTGGGCGTGTCGCGTCCGACGTTCTATCGGCTGCTGCACAAGCACCAGATTCGCTGAACGGCCTCGCTCCCACAGTGGGGAGTCAGCTTTCCAGACCGCGTCGTTCGATCAGGCCAAATACGTCCGTCGCTTCCAGCCCCCACAACCGACCGGTAGGACGCCCCCACGATACTTGTGGGAGCGAGCTTGCTCGCGATGACATTCGAGATTTGTACTGGGATTGCCCGCGCCAGTAAATGTCGCCATCGAAGCCAGCAATCTCCATCACCAGGATTCGCCGACCTGGCTAATGCGCAAGGCTGTGATCTCCCTCAGTTGTCGATTGCATGATCAGCCTTTGCATCAGAAGTAATACGGGAATTTCAGGCTGAAGGTGAAATCCGGTGCGTCGTCGGTCAGCCCGATGGACAGGTTGGGCACGATGGTCAGGTTGTCGCTGGCGGCCAGGGTCATGCCGATGTTGAAGTAGCCCGCGTTGGCGTCGCTGGACACCACCGATTCCCAATCCCCGCCGTCCTGCTTGAGCTTGCTTTTCTTCTGGATCAAGTCGGAGACCGAAAACGACATGCTCATTTTCTCGTTCAGGGCAAAGGCGATACCCGCGCCGATCTGGAAGCTGTCGCCGATCCGCACCTTGCCAGGCACCTCCTGGTTGACGGTCGAGCTGATGTCGTCGAAGGATTCTTCGAAATTGTGGGTGTAGGAAAGGCTGCCGAACAGCACGGCCGGATCGAACGTCTTGACCAGGGAGATGCCCGGGGTGATCGACCAGACGCCGTTGCCCGTGGGCAAGTCTTCGGGAACGAACAGGTTGGTGTTGGCCTGGGACTGGCGCAGCTTGATGCCAAACGGATCCTTGCCGGTGGGTGCCTTGACGCGAAGAGTCACCACGGCATCCGGGCTGCTGACCGATTCATCCATGAATTTGTAGGCGATGCCGAAATTCACGTCGCCGATGGTCGGGTCGCGGGTGACGGTTTCTTCGCTGGTCACCCCGGCGGCCCCTTGATTGGCGCCACCGGACTGGTAGGTTGATTCGCGATAGATCACCGGCACATTGAGGTCGAACTGCCAGCGGTTGTCGAAGTTGTAGCGACCGGTGAGGTCCAGCGTCCAGGTGTCGGCCTTGATCCGATCGAGGTTGATATTGCCCAGGAAAATCGAATCCAGGGCCAGGAAACCGTTGAGGATCAGCTGTCGCGTGTCGTAGCGCGAATAAGTCACGCCGGTTTCGAAGCTGAATTTTCCGCCGCCGAAGAAGCCGCTGGCTTCATCGTAGAGGTTGGAGACGCTCTGGGCCGGCTGCGAATCGTCGGCCAGGGACTGTCCGTAACCGCTGCCTCCTGAACTGGCCGCGCCGCTGCCCGCCACGCCCTGGTTGCCTTTCATGTCGGCCGGGGATTTAGCCAGGCGCTTGGGCGGCGGGGCGGTGGGTTGGTCTTCCACCTGGCGGACGCGTTGTTCGAGGACCGCCAGGGCTTTTTGCTGGACCTCGTACCGTTGCTTGAGCTCTAGAAGTTCTTGTTTCAGGGCCTCGATGTCCGAGTCCGGTGCAGCTTGCACCAGAGTTGCCGGGAACATCGTGCTTAAACACATCACAGCGCGCAACGATACGGATCGATACATGAAATATGCCGTCCCTATTTGCCCAATGATTGGAGATCAGCGTAGATCAATATCCGAGGTTTCGAAGGCCGCGCAGCTGCGTAAGGTTGCAGTCCAGGGCTCCGGTGCTGGGGCCATTGTTGTTCAGTACGACATTGAGCTGGGTCATGTTGTTGACCAGGTTGCTGTTACCCAGCAAGCGGGTGTTCTGCAGCAAGCCACCCTGGGCCACCTGCTGCAGGGTATTGCCCTGGTTATGGTTGGCCTGGATCGCCATCTGCACGCCGCTGCCGGTCGCGGTGACAGCGACGCTGCCGGCGGCGTTGCTGCCGCTGATGGTCTGGCCCTTGGTCAGCAGTTGGCCTTGCGAGGGGGCCAGGGCAGGGGCGTGGCTGCTTTCCTTCACGTTGATGCTGACGTTGTTATAGGCCGTGTTGCCGTCACCCGCGGCTCGCACGCTTTGGGTCACGCCCTGGCCCGAGCCCAGGCCGGCGCCGCCGGTGACCGTGCCGTTGCCCTGTTCCGGGACGCTGCCGTTGCCGGTCTGCTTGATGGTGGACACATAGAACTGCGGTTTGACCGTCGAGGCCTGGATCTGCATGGAGCTTGACGCGCCAATCACGTCGCCACTGGCGTTTCGCCAGGTGCTGCTCATGACGATGCCAAAGCTGATGACTCGCCCAGGCATGACATAACGACCCCGAAGCTCGGCGAGTTCCTGATCCTTGACTTCGATAGGTTTGAAACCGGCGTGGGCAAGACCCGACGTCGTTGCGGCCAGGCAGGCCAGCGTGAGCCAGTATGAGGTTTTCATGTGTTGCTCCCGGAGCTTCCTGCTCCTTTTTGTATTTTTATTGGCAGTTGTCCGGCGATTAGAAAAAATCGCTCTGAATGAAGCCGAAATCCATTAGTTCCGCGTCCTTGACCGGGTTGAAGCCGTCCAGTTTGTTGCGTGCCGTCAGGGGTTGCGGTGGGCTGCGCAACGCGTTGGTCTTGTCGTAGCCGGGGCCGACGATGGCGAAGACGATGCCGTTCCAGCCTTTGACGAATTCGTCATGGGCGTAGCGTTTGTGCCCCAGCACCGGGTCAGCGATGTAGACCCATTGCTTGTCGGATCGCTGCAGTACCACGAAGTGCTTGTAGCCGCGTATATCCATCAGGACCACGACTGGAATCGTCACCGCGGAAAGTTTCTCCGGCGGTATCCGATAGCCCCGCGCGCGCATGCCGATGGTTTCGACGTAGCGTTTCATGTCCAGCATGGAGAAGCCCTGGGTACGAACCAGGTCGTGGTCGGCATTGACCAGCATGCCCTTGATAACCTGTTCTTCATCCACGTCGAGCCAGTAGGCCTGGCGCAACACGGTGGCCAGTGCGGCGGCACCGCAGCTGAAGTCGGTTTTCTGCTCGACGATGTCGCTGAACTTGCGTTCGCGCACGCTCTGCACCGGTTTGTAGACGAGCATGCCGCCAGGCAGGGCGGCAATGGGCATCTGCGCGGCTTCGCTCGCGCAGGCAAAGCATAGACACAGGCAAAGCGCTCTCGCATGCATGATCGATACGCCTAGTGGATATCGGGAAAAGCCCCTGTGGGAGCGAGCAGGGCCCGCTGCCACAGGGAAGCTTTTTTTACATGCAGGCCTTGCAACCCGCAGCAATCGACAGCGAGTTGCTCTGCTGATTGCCCACGCCCGCCGACACGTTGGCGCCGCCGTTGCCGGAGAAGCCGTTCATGGAGTTGGTCATGGTTGCGTTGTTGATCACAGGGTTTTTCCAGCCGTCGCGGGTCAACACTTGTTGGGTGTTGCTGCCGGCCAGTTCGAAGGTGCCGACGGCGGAGAACTTGAACTTGTCGTCGTCGTGGCCGCCACCGTAACCGCCTCTGTTGCCCCAGCCGCCGTCATCTTCGACGGTACCGTTGCCTTTGGCCTTGAAGGTGCCAGAAGCCTCGTAGCTGTTGGTAAGGGTGACAACCTCGTTTTTCTTCACGCCTTTGTTGTCGACCACCAGGCCGGTGGAAGACTGGTCAGCCGACGCAGCGGCTTGAGCCACCCGGCCGCCCGACACAGCGATGGCCAGGTTGTTTTTCTGCTGGTTGAAGTTGCCGGCGGTCACGTTGATGCCGATGTTGCCGGAGCCGTTGTTGCCCGCGTTGGTGAGCGACGCGTTGTTCAGCGTGGAGTAGTTCTTGACGTAGTTGTTGTTATTGACTTGCGTGGCGCTGGACATGGCGACAGCCGAGCCGAAGATGAAGCTTTCATCGGCGGTGGCCAGTGCGGCGGCATTGTCCTGCTGGTTGCCATCCCCGGCGGCGATGTTGGCGCCCATGTTGCCGTTGCTGCCATTGAGGGAATCAGTGGCCTCGGCGGTGTTTCGGGTCGCCTGGTTGGTCACTTCGTTGCCGTCACTGTTCTGCACATCCAGCACCGTGGCCCCAGCGCCGGCGCTGATGGAGAGCAGTTGTTCCAGCGTTGGCCCTTTAGGGCCGTGGTTGCCATGACCATTGCCGTGACCGTTTCCGTCAGCCTGTGCAGCCATTGCCATGACAGCGGCGAGAGCGAAAACCAATGGTTTGAGCGCCATTGTGGGTTTCATGGTGTTTCTCCTTGCGTGTCGTTGGTTAAGTGTCGGTACTTTCTTATGCGCTGCGCCGGGTCAGTCAGCGACCCGGATGCTCAGGGTGTTAGCCATGCGGTTCCCCACCCCGGCACTCTGATGCACCTGGATAACCCCTCGGCTGCCGGTGAAGGCCTGGTCGCTCGTTGCGACCTGGCGGCTGCCGGTTGGGGTGTCAGTTGCTCCGGAGTTCGGTACCAGCGCCACGTTCTGTTGAGACAGGGCGCTGTCGTCCATGCTTTGCGGGCGGGCACTGATGCTCACCCGCATGACATTGGCCATCTGGTTGTTGGCGCCGGCGGACTGGTTGACGCCCAGCGCGCCGTTGCCGTTGGTGAATGAGCTGCCACCAATGCGCGCGCTTGCGTTCATCGATGCACTGGCCGGGGTGTCGAGGCGTTGCCGCACGACGGTGGTCGCCTGGGCGTCGGTGCCAATGGCAATGGCCCGGGTGTTGGTCTGTTGGGTCCGGTCCCCGGCCGCCTGGTTGACATTGAGGTTGCCGGTATAGCGACTGCCGGAGTTCTGCAGATCGGCATGGCTCACCGCCACGCCTGGATCGGCAAGCACGGCGGATGAGCCGAGCAGCGCGATCAGGAGCCAAGTCGAATTCATCTCACTGACCTCCCGCCAAGCGGCCCAATGGGGCCAGGCCGGAACTCAGCGAGCGGTTGATGGTGCCGGAAATGGCGCCGCCGCTACCGCCACCGTGTCCAGCGCTCATGCCCGGCAAGCCGTTGGGATTGGTCACGACGTTGAGGCCTTGCACGCCGGTATTCGGATTGACCGTGTTGCGGATCGTCGAGCCGCTGGCAATGCCGGCGAATTCGCCGTCGCTGAGCTCAGTGCTCGCGGTTGCCTGGTTGATCCGATCGGAAGGGTTGGCGTTGACGGTGGTCGGGTAGGGGTCTTTGCCGCCGTTGCGACCGATATGGACAGGCTGCACGTCACGGTCGAGTACGATGACGCCGTTGCCCTCGGCTTGTGCCGGCAGGCTGAGCGTTGCCGCGGTGGCGCAGCCGAACAGCAACAGACAGGTCAAGCTAGTGTTGATAGTCCCCATGACTTCGTTCCTTCTGCACTTGGCGCTGGCCTTAGTCAGCGTTGCGAAGGAGCGGAGCAGGTGTTGTGCCGGATTTGGAAAAGCGCGGGTTTTCAGTAAGTTGCGGGAATGACCAGGCGAGCGTCAGGCAATCTGTTTCATCGATGAAACATGCCTGCCGACGGGCTACCGGCCACAGGCCACTGTTTGGCCCCAGAACCGGGGTTGGGAGAAGGTGTATCAGTGACTTGACAGTCAGGCTGCCAAACCCTTGAGGCGGCGGTGGATCCGCGTTTGGCGAGAGCGGGATGTATCAGGGATGAAACATCACGCTTGGAGCAACCGGGAGACGGCAGCCAGAACTTGCTCGCGGCGCTGCGCCCAGTCACCTTCGATTTTCAGGAAGGGTTGCCGGTGGCGAACCAGCCAGTCTTCAATGGCATCAAAAAAAATCACCCGTTCGGCGAGGGCAGGCTGACAGCGCAAACCGTCGCCGATCCATTCGACCTGTTCGGGGCTGAGGAGCAGGTGTAAGTCGTAATGGCGTGCCAGCAGGGCCGGTTCGAGCCAGGCCGGGCAGTCGCCGAACAGCGTCTGGCTCCAGAGGATATTGCTCAACAGGTGCGTGTCGAGGATCAACAAGGCCGGTTGTCGCGCCCGGGCCGCATCTTCCCAGGCCAGTTGCCCCGTGGCGATAGCGGTAATGTCGTCCAGGGACGTCTCGCGTTGGGTCTGTTCCATGAAGTGGCGCACGTATTCATCCACCCGCACGCCGCCGAAGCGGGTCTGCAACTGGGCCGCCAACCAGCTCTTGCCGCTGGATTCCGGACCGGTCAGCACCACCACCTTCATGTGCGCAGCGCCGGGTCGGCACGCCATTCCCGCCAGCCTTGCACCGCCAGCAGGGTAAACAGGGCGTAGAGGGCGGCGGTCAGGTACAGATCCTTGTAGATGAACAAACCCACGAAAGTCACGTCGAGGACAATCCACAACGGCCAGCACTGCACGCGTTTCTGTGCCATCCACCACTGGGCAACCAAGCTGAACCCGGTGAGCGCCGCGTCGAGCCAGGGTTGCGCGGCGTCGGTCCAATGGGCCATCGCACCGCCCAACATCAAGCTACCCGCCGCACCGATGGCAAGGCCGAGCCACACCGACGGCGCGCCCAGGCGAGTGACTTGGCGTCCCTCGTGATCGCGCCCGGCGCGGGTCCACTGCCACCAGCCATACAGCTGCAAAACCGCGTAGACCACCTGCAACAACATGTCGGAATAAAGCTTCACTTCGAAGAAAATCCAGCTGTACAGCAGCACCATGACCAGGCCGATCGGCCAGCACCAGGGGTTCTGCTTGACGGTCAACCAGACAGCGATCACGCCGAGGGCTGCGGCAAACAGTTCAAGCCCGGACATGGCGATTCCTTGGGGAAGTCGGAGAGGGCGGGGATTGTAAACGCTATGGGGCGCAGAGCTCCAACTTCAGCGCTGAAAGCCTTGGCGCTATCGCGAGCAAGCTCACAAGGGATTACGGTGTAAATCCGCACTCCAGATCATCTCGCAACCCTGTGGGAGCGAGCTTGCTCGCGATGGCGCCGGGTCAGCTGGCATCCATGTTGGATGTGCTAGCGCATCGCGAGCAGGATGCATCTCAGACCCGGAACTGCTTGAGCAACCCGTTCAGCTGTTCGCTCAAGTCTTTCAGGCGCGCGCTCGCCAGGCTCGACTGCTCGGCGGCCACGGCGGTGCTGTGGGAGAGGCCGGCGGCCTGGGTGACGTTCTGGTTGATGTCTTCCACCACATGGGCCTGTTGAAGAGTGGCGCTGGCGATGGAAGCGTTCAGGCTGTTGAGGTTGCGCAAGGCTTGGCCGATGGCGTTGAGGCTGGCACCGGCCAGGCCCGCTTGTTCGATGGTCAACTGCGAGGCCCGGCTGCTGTCGCTGATGACTTTCACCGCGGCTTCGGAGTGGTTTTGCAGGCGTTCGATCATGGCCTGGATTTCCGCCGTGGATTTCTGCGTGCGCTGGGCCAGCAGACGCACTTCGTCGGCCACCACGGCAAAGCCGCGGCCTTGTTCGCCGGCGCGGGCGGCTTCGATCGCGGCGTTGAGCGCCAGCAGGTTGGTTTGTTCGGCGATGGAGCGAATCACCTCCAGCACGCTGCCGATCTGGGTGCTTTCACTCGCCAGGGTGCGGATCACTTCCACGGCCTGGTCGATGGTCTGCGAAAGCCGGTCGATCTGTTGCAGGCTGCCGTCGATGTTGACCTGGCCTTGCTGGGCCTGGGATTCGGCGTCGCGCATTTCGCTGGCGGCATGTTCAGCGTTCTTGGCGACGTCCTGCACGCCATAGGTCACTTCGTTGATGGCGGTCGCCACCAGTTCCATCTGTTGGGATTGCTGCTGGCTGCGCTGCTGGGCCTGCGCGGCGTCGTTGCCCAGCTCGCTGGATGATTGTCCAAGCGCACTGGCGGAGATCTGCAACTGACCCACGACTTGCCGCAGTTTTGCGGTAAAGGCGTTGAAGTGTCGCGCCAACTGGGTGACTTCGTCCTGACCGTGGGTGTCGAGGGTGCGGGTCAGGTCGCTTTCACCGCTGGCGATGTTGGCCATGGCGTTGACGGTGTCCTGAAGCGGACGGACGATGCTGCGCACGATCAGCGTCAGCAGCAGGCCCATGACCAAGGTAATCGCCAAACCGATCAACGCGGCCTTGATCAGCTGGGACTGGAATTCAGCCTGGACGTCATCCACATACACACCGGAGCCAATGATCCAGCCCCACGGTTCGAACAGTTTGACGTAGGACGTCTTGCCGACCGGCGCGTCGGCGCCCGGCTTGGGCCAGAGGTAGTCGACCATCCCGGCGCCCTTGGCCTTGGCGATGGTGACCATCTCGTTGAACAGCGCAAACCCGTTGGGGTCGCGGATCGCCGAGAGGTTCTGGCCTTCGAGTTTGGGATTGGTGGGGTGCATGACCATGACCGGCGTCAGGTCGTTGATCCAGAAGTAGTCGTTCTGGTCATAGCGCAGCCCGCGGACCGCGCTGAGGGCCTGCTTCTGCGCCGCATCGCGCGTCAGCGTGCCGGCGGTTTCCAGGCCATGGTAGTAGCTCAACACACCGCTGGCGGTCTGGACCACGTGTTGGGTCTTCTGCACCTTGGCCTGATACAGGTCCGTGTGGATCTGTTTGAGCATAAACGCGCCCAGCGTGAACAACATCACGATGGCCACGACCAGGATGAGCCACAAGCGTCGGCTGATCGATACACTGCGCAAGCTATTCATACGCTGTCACTCCGGTTCTTATTCTTGTCATTTTTAACGACGGCCGGCACTTTAACGCTCGGCAGGTACGCGTGATGGACCTGGGTCATGACGCGGCAGCGTTATCAGGGCTTGTCTGATAGGATTTCGGCCCCGCAGCGCAAAACCTGAGCCGGTTCTGCTTTTTTCATTGGTTTTTTTTGCAAGGTCGCGGTTATCGTGCAGCCCGCTGCGCTCGCCGCGTAATGTTTGAATATAGATAAGGCCTGGATAGACAGGCTTTTTTTTGGGGGATGAATGGATTTGTGGACTGCCTTTTCGGCATTGATTCTTGGCGTGGTAGAGGGCCTGACGGAGTTTCTGCCGATTTCCAGCACGGGGCACCAGATCGTTGTTGCGGATTTGCTCGGGTTTGGCGGCGAACGTTCGATGGCGTTCAACATCATCATCCAGCTCGGCGCGATCCTGGCGGTGGTCTGGGAGTTTCGGCGCAAGATTTTTGATGTGGTGTTGGGCCTGCCGACCCAGCCCGGCGCCCGTCGATTCACCGCCAACCTACTGATTGCCTTCTTTCCCGCGGTGATATTGGGCGTGCTGCTCGCCGACTGGATCCATCATTACCTGTTCAACGCCATTACCGTTGCGACGGCGCTGGTAGTGGGTGGGTTGGTGATGCTGTGGGCCGAGAAGCGCCAGCACACGGTGCACGCCGAAACCGTCGATGACATGACATGGAAGGACGCCCTGAAAGTCGGCCTGGCCCAGTGCATCGCGATGATTCCCGGCACCTCCCGCTCCGGGGCAACCATCATCGGCGGGCTGCTGTTCGGCCTGTCGCGCAAGACCGCCACGGAATTCTCTTTTTTCCTGGCGATGCCGACCATGGTCGGCGCGGCGGTTTACTCCGGCTATAAATACCGCGAATTGTTCGTTCCGGCGGATTTCCCCGTGTTTGCCATCGGCTTCATCACCGCGTTCATCTTCGCCATGATCGCGGTCAAGGGCCTGCTGCGCTTCATCGCCAGCCACAGCTATGCAGTCTTCGCCTGGTATCGGATTGCGTTCGGCCTGTTGATCCTGGCGACCTGGCAGTTTGGCTGGGTGGACTGGACAGCGGCCAAGCCATGAACGATTCAGGCCGGCGCGGCGCGCGTCACACCAGCGGGGCCGTGCAGAACCTGCGGCTCAAGCTGGGCGTGTTCGCGCTGCTGTGCGCCTTGCCGCTCGCTGGGTCGCTTCTGCTGGGGCTGCAAGGCGAGTCCTGGGTGCCGATGACAGCTTACGGCCTCGTCAGTGTCGTGGCGTTTTTGCTCTACTGGAGCGATAAGCGCAAGGCGCGTTCGGACGCCTGGCGCACGCCGGAAAATGTGTTGCACGCCGTCGAGCTGGCCGGTGGCTGGCTCGGTGCGTTGCTGGCTCAACAGGTGTTTCGCCACAAGACCCGCAAGGTTTCGTTTCAGGTGGTGTTCTGGTTCGTCGTGTTATTGCACCAGGGGTTCTGGGTGGATCAGTTGTTCCTGGGTGGGCATCTGCTGGCGTTGTTCTAGGACGCTACAGCAACAACCCAACCTGCGTCCGCTTCGGCAATTTGCTGACCACCAGTTGATGGGAGCGTTGCAGCAACCCCCGCAATTCGTCATCGCCCAGCGGGTAGCGCACGTTCATGATGATCCACTGCGCCCGGGCCAGATAAGGCGCGGGGTGAATGCCGGGCCGGTCGCAGTGGCCTAGAAACAGGTCCTTGTCGACCTTGAACGCCAACGAATCACTGCGCAGGCCCTGCAAGGCGAACATCTTGTTTCCAGCGATGGAAAAAACCCGCACGCCGCCCCACTTGTAGTCTTCCCTGACCCCAGGCAGGCCCAGGCAAAACCGTGCGACATCCTCTTCGCTCAAGCTCATAGCGTTTTCTCTCCACATTGTTCAAACGCCGCCACCAAATGATCGATCCAGGCGCGCACCGCCGGCAGCATACCGCGCCGGTGAGGATAAACCGCCAAGAGCCAGCCATCGGGGGATGACCAGCCAGGCAACAACTCCACCAACCTGCCGTCGCGCAATTCCTCTTCGCAATACATGCTTGGCAAAAGGGTGAAGCCCAGGCCGGCGAGGGCGCAGGCGCGGCGCACGATGAAATCATCGATGCCCAGGCGCGCTTCCAAGGCCAGTTCGGTGCTTTGGCCACGGCGGTCAAGCAGGCGCAGGTGAACCTGTCGATCTGCTTCCAACGCCCCCAGCACCGGCAGTTGCCGTAGATCCTCCGGGGTTTCGATTCGGCGCCCCTCGGTAAAGGCGGGGCTGGCGACCATGATCAACCGGGCCTGGCGCAAGCGGCGGGTCATCAATAGCGGGTCCTCGTCACCCAAGTCTCTTACCCGCAGCGCCACGTCGATGCCTTCGCTGACCAGGTCCACCCGCCGATTGAGCAGAATCATCTCCAGTTGGACCTGCGGGTATTTCGCCAGGAAGGTTTCGATGATCGATGGCAAAAACTGGTGCGCCAATCCCACCGGGCTCGACACCCGCAGCCGTCCACGGGGTTCGCTGGACATGCTCGCCACGGCCTCGTCGGCCATCTCCGCTTCCAGCAACATCGCCTGGCAGTGGCGAAGGTAGCGTTCACCCACGGCGGTCAGCTTCAGTTGGCGAGTCGTACGTTGCAACAGGCGAGCATTGAGACGCTCTTCCAGCTCGGCTATACGCCGTGAGAGCCGCGATTTCGGTATGCCGAGCAAGCGCCCGGCCGCCGCGAAGCCGCCGGCCTCGACCACCTTGGCGAAGTAATAAAGATCGTTGAGGTCCTGCATGGCCAGCTCGATTGTCCTGTCAGTGGAACGAACTATCGCATTGTTGGTGTCTTATCGGCTATTGGTTTCATCGGTAGGATTGTTCTCAATTGATCGCCTGGTCGCGATCCTCACTTGGAGAGCACTCACATGAAACTGTTGCACATCGATTCGAGCATCCTCGGCGACAACTCCGCTTCGCGCCAATTGAGCCGTGAAGTGGTTGACGCGTGGGTCGCCTCGGAGCCGGGCATCACGGTTATCTACCGCGACTTGGCAGCCGATGCGATCAGCCATTTTTCCGCCCAGACGCTGGTCGCCGCCGGCACCAGCGTTGAATTGCGCGATGCTGCCCTGAAATACGAAGCTGACCTTAGCGCTGAAACCATGGCCGAATTTCAAGCGGCAGATGCGCTGGTCATCGCCGCGCCCATGTACAACTTCACCATTCCAACCCAGCTCAAGGCCTGGATTGACCGCATTGCCGTGGCCGGCCAGACGTTCCGCTACGGCGAGGCGGGCTTCGAGGGCTTGTGCGGTGGCAAGAAGCTGGTAATCGTTTCCACCGCAGGCGGTTTGCACGCTGGGCAACCGAGTGGTGTAGGCCATGAAGATTATCTCAAGCAAATGTTCGGTTTCCTTGGCATCACCGATATCGAGTTTGTCCGTGCAGAAGGGCTTGCCAAGGGCGACGCCATGCGCAGCAAGGGCATGAGCGAAGCTCACGCGCAAATCAGTCAGCAATTCGCCGCCGCGTAAGGCTTGCGTAAAGGCGCCAGGCGCTTCGGGCAACCTTTGTAAAACCCTGTATTCTCGTCGTCATGAAGCGGCTGGAATACGGGGTTTTTTCGTATGTCGGCGCTGGGCTTGATGGCGCAGGTTATGCACGGCCAGAACGGTAGCGACGGGGCCTTCCCCGTGCGTGCGAAGGTGGAAGATTCGATGACACGTGTTGGTGCAGCATTACTGCTTTGTCTGTTTGCCAGCCTCAGTCCGGTGCAGGCCGCGCCGGCGCCGCATCCGCATTGGAGCGCCGGTTTCCATGAGTTGGATTTTCTCGATCCGCTGGACCAGCGGCCGATGCATGCCATCGCGTTCTATCCGTCCACCGCCAAGGATCAGTCCAGCTCCCTGGGCGGCTATCAGATCGACGCGGCGCCGGATGCCCAGATCGCCATCGGCCGGTTTCCATTGCTCATGCTCTCCCATGGCAACACCGGCACGCCCTTGGACCTGCATGACCTGGCCACCTCGCTGGCACGCAAGGGGTTCGTGGTGGTGGCGGTGATACATCCGGGGGACAACGCCCAGGATCACAGCCGACTCGGTACTTTAAGCAATTTGTACGGGCGGCCGATCCAGATCTCCGAAGCCATCACCGCAACGTTGAACGACCCCATGCTCTCGCCATTCGTCAATGCCGGACAGGTGGGCGTGATCGGTTATTCGGCCGGCGGTGAAACCGCCCTGATTCTCTCTGGCGCCACGCCAGACCTCAATCGCCTGCGGCGCTATTGCCAGGAACGGCCCGATGACCGTGACGCCTGCAATACCCAGGGTGAGCTGATTGCCGATCGCGATGACCTGTCGCCGGTGGCTGATCCCAGGGTTCGCGCATTGCTGCTGATGGCGCCGTTGAGCCTGAAATTCGGCCGTCACACGTTGGCCGACGTCCATGTGCCGGTGCTGCTCTACAGTGGCGACGGCGACAAACTGGTGGCGTTCGACAAGAACGCCGCGGCCCTGGCGCGCAAGCTGCCCACCGCGCCGGACTTCAAGACATTGGCCGGGGCCGGCCACTTCGTCTTCATGGCCCCATGCACCGACGAGCAGATCGCGGCAATGCCGGCGCTGTGTACCGATGCCGATGGGGTCGATCGCCAGGACATCCACCGCACCATGATCTCCGAGGCCAGTCGCTTCTTCAGCCAGGCACTGGGCAAGCCGACCCGCGCGGGCATGAGGACGGCCGATCAGTGATCGCTACGCTCGGCCCGCCGGCGCAGCAGTAGCGCCAGGCCCAGGCCGATAAGCGACAGCAAGGCCGCGAAAAAGAAGATCGACGAGTAGCCGAGGTTCAACGCCACCGCGCCCATCAGCGGGCCGGCAATCGCCAATGCCAGGTCGAAGAACACCGCATAGGCGCTCAACCCGGCACCTCGGCTGCTGTTGGGCACCTGCTTGATGGCTTCCACGCCCAACGCCGGGTAGACCAGCGACAAGCCAAAACCGGCCAAGCCCGCGCCCACCAGGGCAAACGCGGTGGAGGGGGCGAGCCAGAGCATCACCAGCCCCACGGTCTCGATGCTCATGCAGACAATGGCCGAGCTGAAGCCACCGAAACGGGCGATGCTGGAAATGAACAATAGCCGCGACAGGATGAAGCAAATGCCGAAGACGGTCAGGCACCACGCCGCGCCGGTCCACCCGCGGCTGACATAGAACAGCGTAATGAAGGTGGTGAGCGTGCCGTAGCCGATCGAGGCCAGGCACAGGCTCGCGCCAAAGGGCGAAATGCGCCCGAACACGGCCCAGAAGGGCAGACGCTCACCGCGCACGACCGGTACCGACGGCTTGTTGCGTATCAGCAGCAGCGCCATGCCGGCCAACAAGGATAGGGCGATGCCCAGGCTGTCGAAGCCGAGGCTGCCGACCATCACCACCCCCAATGGCGCTCCGATGGCGATGGCGCCGTAGGAAGCAATGCCATTCCATGAAATCGAGCGGGCGGTGTGCTCCACGCCGACCTGGCCCATGCACCAACTGATCGTCCCGACACCGATCAGCCCTTGGGCCACTCCTAGGAGCAAACGGCCGGCTATCAGGATCACCAGGCTTGGTAGCGGGAAATCCTGCAGCAATGTCGAGATCAGCGTCAGCACGCCGCTGAGCAGAATCCCCAGCAAACCATACACGATGGCCCGCTTGGTCCCGACGCTGTCCGACAGCCTTCCGGCCATGGGGCGGCTGAGCAGGGTCGCCAGGTATTGCGAGCCGATGGTCAGCCCCGCGATGACGGCGCTGAAGCCCAATTGATCGTGGACATAGCCTGGCAGCACGGCGATGGGCAGTCCGATGCAAAGAAAGGCGATAAAGGTGTAGAAAACGATGGAGACGATCTGCAGGGTGATCGACAAGGAGCTGGGAGCGGGCTGGGCTGTTGGCATGGTGGCTCGTTCGCGGGCAGCGGCAGGAGTGCTTCATCATGGCGCGTGGCGGGGAGAAAAGGAAGCTGGCTAACGGTTGTTGAGCGGGATGACTGTGCCAACGCCATCGCGAGCAGGCTCGCCACAGTGTTTGGGTGTACTTGAGCCTTGGGGCAGGCCACAAGTGCCCCGTCGGAGCGAGCTTGCTCGCGATGGCGGTGGGTCAGGCAATGGGATGCTGGCAAGAGTGGCCATTTCGCGAGCAGGCTCGCTCCCGCCGGTTTTTGGGTTTGGAACGAAAAAGCCCCGTCACATGGACAGGGCTTTCGCTTGCAGCTTGAGGCTTACGGCTCGTGGCTGTTCTTAGAACATCACGCCCTGGCTGCGCAGGTAGTCATCGTAGGTGCCGCTGAAGTCGACCACGCCATCGGCGCTCAGCTCGATGATGCGGGTCGCCAGGGACGATACGAATTCGCGGTCGTGGCTGACGAAGATCAACGTGCCCGGGTAGTTCTCCAGCGCCAGGTTCAGCGCTTCGATGGATTCCATGTCCAAGTGGTTGGTCGGTTCGTCCATCACCAGTACGTTCGGCTTTTGCAGGATCAGCTTGCCAAACAGCATGCGGCCCTGTTCACCACCGGAGATGACTTTGACCGACTTGAGGATCTCATCGTTGGAAAACAGCATGCGACCCAGGGTGCCCCGGATCATCTGTTCGCCCTGGGTCCACTGGCCCATCCAGTCGAACAAACTGACGTCGTCCTCGAAGTCGTGGGCGTGGTCCTGGGCGTAGTAGCCCAGTTCCGCGCTTTCGGTCCATTTGACCGAGCCGGCGTCCGGTGTCAGCTCGCCCATCAAGGTACGGAGCAAGGTGGTCTTGCCGATGCCGTTGGGGCCGATGATCGCCACGCGCTCGCCGGCTTCGACAGTGAAGCTGAAGTTCTTGAACAGCGTCTTGCCGTCGAAGCCCTTGGACATGCGCTCGATGGTCACGGCCTGGCGGTGCAGCTTCTTGGTCTGTTCGAAGCGAATGAACGGGCTGACGCGACTCGATGGCTTGACCTCGGCCAGCTGGATCTTGTCGATCTGCTTGGCGCGGGAAGTGGCCTGCTTGGCTTTCGAGGCGTTGGCCGAGAATCGGCTGACGAACGTCTGCAATTCGGCGATCTGGGCTTTCTTCTTGGCGTTGTCCGACAGCAACTGCTCGCGGGACTGGGTGGCCGCGATCATGTATTCGTCGTAGTTGCCCGGGAACAGGCGCAGCTCACCGTAGTCCAGGTCGGCCATGTGGGTGCAGACGCTGTTGAGGAAGTGCCGGTCGTGGGAAATGATGATCATGGTGCTGTTACGCGCCGTGAGGATGTTTTCCAGCCAACGGATGGTGTTGATGTCCAGGTGGTTGGTCGGTTCGTCGAGCAACAGCACTTCCGGATCGGAGAACAATGCCTGGGCGAGCAACACACGCAGCTTCCAGCCTGGGGCGACTTCGGTCATCGGGCCGAAATGCTGTTCCAGGGGAATGCCCAGGCCCAGCAGCAGTTCACCGGCGCGGGATTCGGCGGTGTAGCCGTCCATCTCGGCGAATTCGGTTTCGAGCTCGGCCACGGCCATGCCGTCTTCTTCGGTCATCTCCGGCAGCGAATAAATGCGGTCGCGCTCGGCCTTGACCTTCCACAGCTCTTCGTGGCCCATGATCACGGTATCGATCACGGTGAATTGCTCGTAGGCGAACTGGTCCTGGCGCAGTTTACCCAGGCGCACGTTCGGCTCCAGCATCACCTGGCCGCCGGATGGCTCGAGGTCGCCGCCGAGGATTTTCATGAAGGTCGACTTGCCGCAACCGTTGGCACCGATCAGGCCGTAGCGGTTACCCGCGCCAAATTTGACAGAGACGTTTTCGAACAGCGGCTTGGCGCCGAACTGCATCGTGATGTTAGCTGTAGAAATCAAAGGTTTATCCTGCGGAACATTCAGAGTAGCTAAGGGTGCGGCAGTACCTGTTAAGTACCTGTTTGCGCCGATCCGCACCGCGCTGGAAGCTTCGCGGTCGCAAGCGCAAGGGTCCATCCGGCATAAGAGGACAGCTGCATACGGAGCGCCTCGCCCGAATGGATAGGCGCCGAGGTCGGTTTTCCGGCATCGGCCAAAAGGGGGCGCGTGATATTGGGCGGCGATTGTACTGATCTGGACGCGTTAACGATAGGGTATTGCCCGGGCGAGACAGTTTTTCACAACTGAGGATAACTTTCAGTTACAAAGTCTGGCTAAAATGCCATCTCACTCGACGCCCTCTACCTCGCCGCTTGGCTGGCCAGGAGACGCCGCCTGTCAACTCTTGCATTGTGACGGACTCCGTGAAGCTCATCATCGTTGCGATCTATATCCTCTCCATCGGCTATGTGCATCTGCGTGGGCGCGTGCGGCATAAGCTCGGACGCCAGCTGAGCGATCACTCGTCCTTCCTCGCGCCGGTCAATTGCCTGCTCTACCTGTGCTCGAAATTCCCCAACAAGCCGTTCCTCAGCCCAGGCGAGTTCCCGGACCTGAGCCCGTTGCAGGCCCATTGGGAAGAAATTCGCGCCGAGGGACAGAACCTGTTGCAAGCAGGCGAGATCAAGCGCTCGAACCAATATGACGACGTGGGCTTCAACTCCTTTTTCAAGACCGGCTGGAAGCGTTTCTATCTCAAGTGGTATGGCGACAGCCATCCGTCGGCCATGAAGCTGTGCCCACGCACCACCGAGCTGGTGCAGGGCATCGGCTCGATCAAGGCGGCCATGTTCGCTGAACTGCCGCCGGGCTCGAAACTGGTCCGACATCGTGATCCGTACGCCGGCTCCTATCGCTACCACCTGGGCCTGCAGACGCCCAATGATGCCGGTTGCTACATCGATGTCGACGGCCAGTCGTATCACTGGCGGGACGGCGAGGCGGTCATATTCGACGAGACGTTCATCCATTACGCCGAAAACACGACGCCAGATAATCGCATCATCTTGTTCTGCGACGTGGAACGGCCCATGAAGTACCGTTGGGCCACGGCGTTCAACCGTTGGTTCAGCCGTACCGTGATGTCCGCCGCTGGAGCGCCGAACGATGCCGGTGACAAGACTGGCGGCCTGAACCGGGCGTTTTCACGGTTATACAAGATTCGTCTGCAAGGCAAAGCGCTGAAGAAACGCAACCGCGAGTTGTACTACTTGCAGAAATGGGCGTTCTTCGGCGCTCTCCTGGCTATTTTCGTCTGGATCTGAAAGGTTCAGGAACCGGGCTTTTCAGCCTCCAGCTGTGTCCACATCCTGGTGGTGATCCGCTGGCGATGGCTATAACCTTCCCACGGATCGGCGCCCAGCCTCTTGGCCCGTTCCAGCGCCGTCTGGATGTCCCATTGCTGGGCGTTGCGCAGGCCGTCCAGTTCGTCCCGTGCTATCGGGACCGAAACCGGCAGGCCCGGTCTTGCGCGAACCGAGTAGGCGGCCACGGTGCTGGCGCCACGGGCGTTGCGCAGATAGTCGACAAACACCTTGCCCACTCGGTTCTTCGGCCCCATGGTCGCGGTGATTCGTTGCGGCATCTGCCGGGTCAGGAATTGTGAGATGGCCTTGGCGAAGGCTTTGGTGACATCCCACCCCTCGCTGCGCGCCATCGGCACGATGACGTGCATGCCTTTGCCACCGCTGGTCTTGAGAAATCCTTGCAAGCCCAGTTCGTCAAGCACCGACAAGGTCATGCGTGTCGCTTCCAGCATGGCGCTCCAGGGCAGCGACGGGTCGGGGTCCAGGTCCAGGACGAACAGGTCGGGCGTCTCGATCCGATCATGGGTCGCCGTCCAGGTGTGCAACTCCACCGCGCCCATCTGCGCGGCGCCGACCAGCGCATGGACGCTGTCGATCTCCATCAGCGCCGCATGGCCTGGGTCCAGGTCCGGGTCCAGCTGTTTGATATGAGGGATCTCCAGGCGGTCGGCATGTTTCTGGAAGAACAGTTCTTCGCCGATCCCCTCCGGTGCCCGCACAAGCGCGACCGGGCGCAACTTGAGGTGGGGCAGGATCCACGGGCCAATGTCCAGGTAGTATCGCGCCAGCTCTGCTTTTTGCACGCCGCTGACGCTGTCGACGACGCGGTCGGGGTGGGTGATCACCACGCCGTCGACCTTGGCGGCGTTGGCCTTGGTCCGACGCTTGGGCTTGGGGGCCGCCGCTTTTATCGGCATGGGTTGTTCGCGCACAACGCGACTGGCTTGCCCGTCGCCCGGTAGCTCAAGGAATACCGCCTGGCGGACCAGGCCGTCGCCGGTCCATTCAGCGAATTCGACTTCGCAGACTTGTGTCGGCTCGACCCAATGCACGCCGCGTGCCTGTGCGCCGCTGAGCGGTTTGTCCAGCGGTGAGGTTTCGCGCTCCTGGGCGCAGAGTTGTTCATGCAGTTGCTTGAGTTGGGACTGGCTGAAGCCCGTGCCGACCCGACCGGCGTACACCAGCCCCGACGGCCCGTTGACCGCCAGCAACAGTGCGCCAAAACCGCTGCGTTTGCCTTGCGGGCGCGTGAACCCCACGATGACGAAGCACTGGCGCAGCCGGCATCTGAGCTTGACCCAATCGGGGTTGCGGCCGGAGACATAGGGGCTGCCCAGGCGCTTGCCGACCACACTGTCCAAGGAAAGGGCGGTGGCACTTTCGAAGATGTCGTGTTGGCTGGCGGAGAATGCCTCGGAAAACCGCAGGCGCTTGCTGGTGTTGTTCTTCAGCGCGTTCTTGAGTGCGGCGCGGCGTTCTTCCAACGGCTGTTGGCGCAGGTCGATGCCATTGAGAAACGGCGCGTCGAAAAGAAAGTAGACCATGTCGACGCTACGACCGATCTCGAAGGCCTGGCGCAGGGCAGGGAAGTCGGAATGGCCGGTGTCGTCGAGCAGCACCAGTTCCCCATCGAGCCAACAGTCACCCAGGTCCAGCCTCGCCAGGGCGTCGGCGTGCAGCCTGAGCCGTTCGGTCCAGTCCGTGTGGCTGCGATTCAACAGGCGTACTTCGCCGTTCTCGATTCGCGCCAGGAGTCGATACCCGTGGAACTGGACTTCATAGCGCCATTCACCCGCCGGTGGGTGCTCCACCGGCGTGGCCAACGGTGGTGACAGACGTTCCGGGAGCCGGCCGTTGTCTACCTGTTCGCCCCGTCGGGCGCGGGTACGAGTCGTTATTGGGTCCGCTTCCACATCGGACAGACGGGCAGATTCACTCTCGGCCTTGGCCATGACAGATTCCCTTGTATTGCAGGCGCCCGGGGTTTAGCCCTGGGAGGCCTTGGTGGCTTTTTTAGCTGGAGCGGATTTACGCGTCTTGGTCGATTTTGCCGCAGTCTTTTCGGCTGGTTTTTCCGGGGCCTTGCCCTTGCCGCCAAGGCTGCGCTTGAGCAGTTCGGTAAGGTCGATGACGTCGGCGGTCTTGCGCTGTTCTTCGCCAGGGTCGGTTTCCACCGCTTCGAGCCGGCCTTCGGTGGCCTTTTTCTCCACCAGCTCCATGATTTTTTCCTGGAAACTGTCGCGGTACTCCTGGGGCTCCCAGTCACCACTCATGTCTTGCACCAGGCGTTTGGCCATCTCCAGTTCGCCTTTCGCCAACGTGGGGTTGGTCACTTCGTCGCCCAGTTCCAGTACATCGAGCTCGCGGACTTCGGCAGGCCAGCGCAGCATCACCAGCACCAGGGCCGATTCCAGCGGCATGAGCGCCGCCAGGTGCTGGCGGGTATGCAGCACCACATTCGCCAGGGCGACTTTGTTGGTCTTGAGCAGGGTCTCGCGCAGCAGCGCATAGACCTTGCCGCCGCGCTTGTCCGGCGCCAGAAAATACGGCTTGTCGATGTTCTGTAGCGGGATCTTCTCGCTGTCGACAAAAGAGAAAATGTCGATGGTCTGGGTGGACTTGGGGTGGGCTGCGCGAATTTCCTCTTCGCTGATCAGCACGTATTGACCCTTCTGGTACTGCACGCCTTTGACGATGTCATCCTTGGTCACTTCCTTGCCGGTGACCTTGTTGACACGCTTGTACCCCACCGGATCCATGCTGCGTTTGTCCAGCCAGTCGAAATCCACGCCTTGGGACGCTGTGGCCGACACCAGCGCCACGGGAATGTGGACCAGTCCGAAACTGATTGCGCCTTTCCAGATTGCCCGTGCCATGGTGCATTTTTCCTTACCGGTGAGTGGTCTCTCTGGTGACCCCACTGGCTTGGGAAAAGTTTCCGCCGGGCGCCGGCTGGCTGCGGTTGACGTCCATGGAAGGCCGCAGGCGGAGATGCCTCGTTACATCTTCAGTGGGATATTTCGCTTAACAACAACGAACCTGCGGCGTAGCGTGCTTTCGATATGCCGGTATCGTCTCGTGTTGCAGGGAGGTTTCCATGAACAGGCGGGTGCTCGCCTTGATAGCGCTTTTCATGAGCGCCACGGCCCAGGCCGTTACCCCGGTCACCGGGCCCGTGTTGCTAGCGCAGAACGTGCCGGGCAACAACAATCCGTACAACAGCCCGATCCGCCGGGCCAACCCCAACAGCATGCAGGGCACCCAGCCCAACGTGCCAACCATTCGCAGCAACCCGACGGTGCCGGTGCCGCGGCCCCCGACCCTGGAAAATGGCGGTATCGGCAACGGTTATCCTCGGGCTGGCTCGCCAGCCGGCTCGCCACGGCCGACGATCGAATCTCCGACACCCCCCAGGAACACGAACAACGGCAATCGCTGAGGCGCCATCCTGATCCACGTCACCACAGAAGGAAGTGTGCATGTTGCGTAAAACATTCCGGGCCACCCTGTTTGCCAGCGCCATGGTGGTCTTCGCCACGCCGGTCTTCGCCGCGCAAGTCCAGGCATTCAAGAGCGAGGAGGGCACCCTCGAAGTCACGACGGTAGCCAGGGGGCTCGAGCACCCTTGGTCCGTGGCGTTCCTGCCTGACCAGCAAGGCATGCTGGTGACGGAGCGCGCCGGCAACCTGCGGTGGGTTAGCACCGATGGAAGATTGTCTGCACCGCTGAACGGTGTTCCGCAGGTCTGGGCCAAGGGACAGGGCGGTTTGCTGGATGTGGTGCTGTCTCCGGACTTCAAGCAGGACCGCACGATCTACCTGTCCTACGCCGAGGCCGGGGAGGACGGCAAGGCCGGCACTGCCGTGGGCCGGGGGCAATTGTCCAAGGACTTGAAAAGCCTTGACGGCTTCGACGTGATTTTCCGACAGCAGCCCAAGCTCTCCACTGGCAACCACTTCGGTTCCCGCCTGGTGTTCGACCGGGATGGCTATCTCTTCATTACGCTTGGGGAGAACAACGACCGTGCCACCGCCCAGGACCTGGACAAGCTGCAGGGCAAGATCGTGCGGGTCTACCCCGACGGCAAGGTGCCTGACGACAACCCCTTCGTCGGCCAGAAAAACGTACGCCCGGAGATCTGGTCATACGGCATTCGTAACCCCCAAGGCGCTGCGCTGAACACCTGGAACGGCACGTTGTGGGAAAACGAGCACGGTCCCAAGGGTGGTGACGAGATCAACATCATCGAGCGAGGCAAGAACTATGGCTGGCCGTTGGCGACCCATGGCGACAACTATTCCGGCGCGCCGATTCCCGAGGCCCAGGGCAAGACTGTCGAAGGCACCGTAGGGCCGCACCACGTCTGGCAGGTATCGCCGGGGCTCAGCGGCATGGCGTTCTACGACAACGATCGTTTCAAGCCTTGGCAGCGCAACGCGTTTATCGGCGCGCTGGTGTCCAAGGACCTGATTCGCCTGGAGTTCGAAGGTGACAAGGTCGTTCATGAAGAGCGCTTGCTGGGTGAGCTCAAGGAGCGCATCCGCGATGTTCGCCAGGGCCCGGATGGTTTCCTCTACGTATTGACGGACGAAGATGACGGCGCGTTGTACAAGGTCGGACTGAAGTAATCGCGATGCGATGAAACTAAAGTTGTGGCGAGGGGATTCACCTCTTCGCCACAAGATTGCAGCGACTTGATTTCCGTTGACTTACCGCTTCGTCGCGGCTAATTTCCAGCCATGACTTCCACCGTGTTGCGCAGCCAGCCAAGCATTATTACCGCCATTCCTGATTGGCGGGCTAGCTGACGGCTGCACCGAACCCGCCCTAGAGGCGGGTTTCTTCTTTCTGTCTCCAGGGCTTCTTCAGAACCAGGAGACCGCCATGACCCCGACCAGTGCCGAGCTGGATTTGCTGGAACAGTATGTAAAAAGGATCCTTGCCGCCCCGGTCTACGAGCTGGCGGTGGCCACACCGTTGCAGGCGGCACCCGCGCTATCCCAGGCCCTCGGCAATCAGATCCTGCTCAAGCGTGAAGATCTGCAGCCGACCTTTTCTTTCAAGATCCGCGGTGCTTACAACAAGTTGGTGCAACTGACCCCGGAGCAGCGCAGCCGTGGGGTCATCACCGCCTCGGCGGGCAATCATGCCCAGGGCGTGGCGCTGGCGGCGCGGGAGCTGGGCATTTCGGCCTGCATTGTGATGCCGCAGACCACGCCGCAGTTGAAAGTCGCGGGTGTACGCAGCCGAGGCGCCGAGGCGTTGTTGCACGGTGAAAGTTTCCCGTTTGCCCTGGCGTTCGCGTTGGAACTGGCTCGCCGTAGCGGACGGGAGTTCGTTTCGCCGTTCGACGATCCGGATGTTATCGCCGGGCAGGGAACCGTTGCGATGGAGATCCTGCGCCAGCACCCAGGCCGATTGGACGCGATTTTCGTTCCAGTGGGCGGCGCAGGGCTGATCGCCGGGGTGGCGGCGTACGTCAAATATCTACGCCCCGAAGTCCGCATCATCGGCGTTGAATCAGAACACTCCGCCTGTCTTCAAGCCGCGCTGGCAGCGGGTGCGCGGGTGACGCTCCCCAGCGTGGGCACTTTTGCCGATGGTGTGGCGGTGGCGCAGATCGGCGCCCACGGTTTCGATATCTGTCGCTTCTGTGTCGATGATGTGATCACCGTGACCAATGACCAGCTCTGCTCGGCGATCAGAGATATTTATGACGATACACGTTCAATCACCGAGCCCTCCGGTGCACTGGCGGTAGCGGGAATCAAGCAACACGTGGCGCAAAGCGGAGCGCAAGGGCAAACGTTCGTTGCTATCGATTCTGGCGCCAACATCAACTTCGACAGCTTGCGCCACGTGGCGGAACGTGCTGCCGTGGAAATCGCTTGATGTTGAACCGTCAGGCGAACTTTTTTTAAATCAGCCGACGGACGCCCGGCCATGAAGTCGAAACAGTGGCTACTCTGAGCGTGGCAAGTCGTACTGACTGATTGCAGTTTGCATGGAAGAAAGGCCCTCGCCATGCATTTTGCACGGTCCTTCTAGGGGCGTTACTGGCTAAGTCATTGATTTGTAACAGTCTGGAAGTATTCAAATATGGGCATATTAATTGCGGGTAAATACAGGAGCCCGATCTACGGGCCCCAACACCAGAAAACGCCAAAATGAACGAACGGCACGGCATTCACAGTCCAGTCCGCAGGGAAGAAACGGACGAAAATACCGCCGTCGTGAACATGAATTGGCTGGCTCAACAGGAGAGAGTTGCCATGTTTTTATCTGCCCTCGAAATGCGAAACATCATCGAAAGCAGCCTGCTGCCCAAGCGGTCGCAATGCACCTTGTCACCGGACTTGTCCATGACCGTCAAGATCTACGACGATCATCAAACCGATCGCGTAGCACTGGTCAAGAGCGACATCGATGCCACCAAGCTCACGGGCTGCCGGGCGATCAATGATCTGATTGCCGAGCTGCGTACTGAACTGGATCACGGTCACGGTTCAGGCAATTATTTTCATCAGCAGCACCGAATGAACGGGCGCTAGCCCCAGCCCAACCTAAGCAAGCCTGACGCCCGGGTCCGATGTGTTCGAACCCGGCGTCGAGTCATTCCTTTCTAATCAAGCTGCTGGCGGTACGGCAAATCCGGTCCGGTTTTGGCGCAGGTCAACGCAGCAGCGCGCATCGCGAAGTCGAGCATCTTGCCGATTTGCCCAGCGTCCAGCGAATGCAAACCCTCCACATCATCCAATCGCTGTTCGGTCAGCCAAGCGATCAACGCCGCCTGGAACGTGTCGCCTGCGCCCACGGTATCGGCAATTTGCACCGGGCAAGCGGGGAGCGACCACACCCCATGCTGACGGCTGAACACCGTCGCGCCCTGGCCCCCACGGGTCAGGAACGCCAGTTGGCAGCGGTGTTCCAGCCAACCTGCGATGACATCCTGTGGATCGCGGTCGGGATAAAGAAGGCTCAAGTCCTCGTCACTGACTTTGATCAGGTCGGCGTACGGTACCAGTGTCGCTATTCGCGAACGCCAGAGCTCGATATCCGGTTGCGGGTTGAGCCGCACGTTCGGGTCCAGGCTGATCAGGCGTTTGCCGCTCTCGCGTTGCACGAGCGCAAGCAATGTATCGCCAACGGGTTGCACCACGAGGGAAAACGAGCCGACGTGCAAACCGCGCACCTCCGGGCCCAGGGTCGGCAGATGGTCGAGGCTCAGTTGGCGGTCCGCGCAGCCTTCGCCACGGAAGCTGTAATGCGGCGAGCCGTTGGCCCCGACAGCTACCATCGCCAAGGTCGTTGGCACATCGAAGTCGTGGGCGAACCGGGTGCTGACGCCTTCGTCGACCAGCACTTGGTGCAGACGACGACCCAGATAGTCGGCGGAAAGCCCGGTAAACAGCGCTGATTCGACCCCCAACCGCCGCAGCCCCACCGCCACGTTGAAGGGCGAGCCGCCGGCAATCGCTTTGTAATTCACTTGGGAAGCCGGGGTTCCTGCTTCATTTGCGCTGAAGAAATCAAACAGCGCTTCACCACACACCAAATACATAATTGCCTGCTCTCAAAGGGTTGCGACGTGTTGCCGGTAACGTTCGTAGGCGTGTTGCGACGCCGCGACATGCTCGGTGACGGGGCGGGTTTCGCTGGCCGGGTCGAGCGTGACGCAGCGTTCGCACAGATCGGCCAGGGATTCTTGCGCGCCGCCATGGCACCACGCAGCCTGGATTGCCCCGCCCAGGGCCGCCGCCTCGCTCTGCTCGGTGCAGATGACGGTGGTGTCCATGATATCCGCGACGATCTGCCGCCAGACCGCGCTCTTCGAGCCGCCGCCGATCAGGCGGATGCTCTGGGCCTTGAGGCCATTGGCACGCAACAGGTCCAGGCCGTAGCGCAGGCCGAATGTCGTGCCTTCGACCACTGCGCGGCACAGGTTGGCCCGGCTCAGGTTGGTGGTCGTCAGGCCCAGCAGGGCGCCAGTGGCGTGGGGTAGGGCGGGGACACGTTCACCGTTGAGGAATGGCAGCATGCAGACGCCCTCGGCGCCGATCGGTGCCTGGGATACCAGGGTGTTGAAGGTGTCGATGTCCAGGTCCAGCAGCTCGCGCACGGCCCCGGTGGCGTTGGTCAGGTTCATGGTGCAGATCAGCGGCAGCCAGCCGCCGCTGGACGAACAAAAGGTCGCTACCGATGGCTGCGGACTGACGGTAGGCTCCGCTCCATAGGCGTACACGGTGCCGGAGGACCCGAGGCTCATGGTAATCACGCCGGGCTGGATGTTGCCGGTGCCGATGGCGCCCATCATGTTGTCTCCGCCACCGCTGGACACCACCGCCTCGGGGTTCAGCCCCAGGTGCGCGGCGATCTCCGGTAGGATCCTGCCGACAGGGTGGTGAGCCTCGATCAATTCGGGCAAAGCCGATTGCAGCCGGCCGCTGGGGTCGATATGCCGCAACAGCGCCACGTCCCATTGACGGGTGCGTACGTTGAAATAACCCGTACCCGAGGCGTCGCCATATTCGCTGCAATGGCGACCGGTGAGCCAGTGGTTGAGGAAGTCGTGGGGCAGCAGGACGCTGGCGATGCGCTCGAAGACCTGGGGGTGCTGCTCTTGGGTCCAGAGCAATTTGGATACCGTATAGCCCGGCGCGATCACCACGCCGAGGCGTTCGAGGCTGCCGCTTTCACCGCCCAGGTGCGCCAGCAGCCGATCGTTTTCCGGGGTGGTCTCGGTGTCGCACCAAAGCTTGGCCGGGCGCAGGACCTGGCCTTGGTCATCCAGCAGCACCAAGCCATGCTGCTGCCCGGACACGCCGATGCCGAGAATCGCCTGGCCATCGACCCCGGCGGCGGCCAATGCCTGGTGCGTCGCCTGGGTGAATGCGTCGAGCCACTGCTGGGGCTCTTGTTCACGGCGGCCGTTGGCACCGCTGATCATGCTGTGAGCCGCGGCGCCCAGGCCGAGTACCTGGCCGCTGGCCGCGTCGAGGATCAGCGCCTTGGTGCCTTGGGTGCCGCAGTCGATGCCCAGGAACAGTTGTTGATTTGCCATGGAAATCCTCGGATCAGCATCAGATTATCGTCAGGGACATACAAAACCTGTGGCGAGGGAGCAAGCTCCCTCGCCACGAAAGGCGGGCCGTACCTAGTCTTGATCCGCCAGCACTCGCTCAAGCGTCCGCGTTACCCCATGCTCGCGCAAGCTGTTGCAACACCATTCGAAGGCTGCCACGAATTCAGGTGAGCGAGGTATAGCCGTGCCGAAGATTTCTTCTACTTCCAACATTCGCTGGGTCACCAGGGCATCGTCAGCCACCAGCGCCTGGCAGAAAGCCGCGCGAGGGTCGGGAATTGAATAGACCGCGCCATTTTCGTCCACACCCTTTAGATACACCGCCCAGGCCGCCACCACCAACGCCGCGCGGCGGGTCTCGCCGCCGTCGGCAATCAGGCGATTGAGGGTCGGTACGGTGAACTTCGGAAATTTCGACGAGCCATCCGAACACACCCGTTCCAGTTGGTCGGCGATGGCCTGGTTGGAGAAGCGCTCCACCAGGGTGTCCTTGTACAGCGTCAGATCGATGCCGGGTACGGGCGCCAGTTGGGGCGTGACGTCAAAGTCCATGTAGGCGCGGATGTAGCGCACGAACAACGGGTCGTTCATGGTTTCGTGGACGAAGCGATAACCCTTGAGGAAACCCAGGTAGGTCAGGGCGAGATGGCTGCCGTTGAGCAGCTTGATCTTCATTTCTTCGTAAGGCGAAACGTCGTCGGTAAATTGCACGCCGACATTCTCCCAGGCCGGGCGACCGTTGACGAACTTGTCTTCCAATACCCACTGCACGAACGGCTCGCATACCACCGGCCAAGCGTCATCGATGCCATGCTCGTCATGCAACTGCAAGCGGTGGGCGCCACTGGTCATCGGGGTGATGCGGTCCACCATGGCGTTGGGGAAACTCACGTTGCGGTCAATCCATTGCCCCAGCGCCGGGTCACGCAGCGCGGCGAAGGCCAGCAGCGCCTTGCGCGTCACCGCGCCGTTGTGGGGCAGGTTATCGCAAGACATCAAGGTAAACGCCGGCGTCCCCTCGGCGCGGCGCTTGGCCAGCGCGGCGCACAGAAATCCAAACACGGTCTTCGGCGCGTCGGGGTGGGCCAGGTCGTGCTGGATCTGCGGCAGGTGGGCCATGAACTCGCCGTTGCTGTCGTCGATGCAGTAGCCACCTTCGGTGATGGTCAGCGAGACGATGCGGATCTGCGGGTCGGCCAGCTTGTCGATCAATGCCTGGGCGCTGTCTTCGGCCAGCAGCATGTCGGTGATGGCACCGATCACCCGGACTTCGGTGTCGTCGGTGTCGCCCAGTTCATAGAGGGTGAACAGGAAATCCTGGCCGGCCAGGTCGTCCCGGGCGCGGCGATCTTCGGGGCGCAGGCCTACGCCGCAAATGGCCCAGTCGAGGCCTTCGCCGGTGTTCATCAATGCATCGGTGTAATACGCCTGGTGCGCACGGTGGAAGCCACCGACACCGATGTGGGCGATGCCTTGGCGCCGGTCGTCCAGGTTATAAGCGGGCAGGACGACCTCTGCGTTGAGGTTGTGCAGGTTCTGTCGGTTGAGTTTCATCTCAAAATCTCGGCAATCAGGCGGCAACGCGTAGCGCGCGGGAAACCGCTACGCCCTCGGCATCGAATAAGTGGCAGTGTTCGGCGTCCAGGTGCAGGTCCAGTTGCTCGCCGAATCGGCTCGCCAGGTCACCGCGCACGCGCATGGTCAGGGCTTCGCCGGAAGCGGTGATGACGTGACAGAAGGTGTCGCTGCCCAGGCGCTCGCTGACATCGGCGGTCACCCGCAGCGTGCAATCGCCCGGCTGGGCCAGGTTAAGGTGCTCCGGGCGAATCCCCAGGGTTACCGCGCCGCCGATGCTCAAGTTCGAGCCAATTCGCGGCAGGCTGATGCGAGTGCCGGCGTCCAGCAGCACTTCACAACCCTGGTCGTCCAGGCCGGTGACCTTGCCCTTGAGGAAGCCCATCTTCGGCGTTCCGAGGAAGCCGGCGACGAACAGGTTCGCCGGCTGATGGTACAGCTCCAGAGGCGAGCCCACCTGCTCGACGCGCCCGCTGTTGAGCACGACGACCTTGTCGGCCAGAGTCATGGCTTCGACCTGGTCGTGGGTCACGTAGATCATCGTCGCTTGCAGTTCCTTGTGCAGACGCGCCAATTCCAAACGCATCTGCACCCGCAGGGCGGCGTCGAGGTTGGACAGAGGTTCGTCGAACAGAAAAATCTTCGGATTGCGCACGATGGCCCGGCCGATCGCCACGCGCTGGCGCTGTCCACCGGACAGTTGCTTGGGCTTGCGCTCCAACATCGGCCCCAGTTCGAGGATGCGCGCCGCTTCGTTGACTTTCTTCTCGACGTCGGCCTTGGGCACGCCGGCCAAGTCCAGGGCGAAGGACATGTTCTTGCGCACGCTCATGTGCGGGTAAAGGGCGTAGGTCTGGAACACCATCGCCAGGTCGCGCTTGGCCGGGCTGACTTCAGTGATGTCGCGGCCGTCCAGTTCGATGGTGCCGTCGCTGACTTCTTCAAGGCCGGCGATCAACCGCAGCAGCGTGGACTTGCCGCAGCCCGACGGGCCGACGAACACCACGAACTCGCGGTCGTTCACTTCAAGGTCGATGCCCTTGATGATGGAGAAACCTTCGAAGCCTTTTTGCAGATTCTTGATTTTCAGGTTGGCCATGATGATGGGCCTCCACTTCTGATAACTGTGTAAGGCGCGTTATTTCACCGCGCCGAAGGACAAGCCGCGCACCAATTGTTTCTGGCTGATCCAGCCGAAGATCAGGATCGGCGCGCAGGCCAGGGTCGAGACGGCGGACAATTTGGCCCAGAACAGGCCTTCCGGGCTGGAGTAAGAGGCGATCAAGGCAGTCAGCGGCGCCGCTTTGGACGAGGTGAGGTTCAGCGACCAGAACGCCTCGTTCCAGCACAGGATCAGCGACAGCAGCACGGTAGACGCCAACCCGCCCTTGGCGATGGGCAGCAGCACACGAACCATTTCCTGCCACAAGGTGGCGCCGTCCAGCCGCGCGGCTTCGAGGATGTCGCGAGGGATGTCCTTGAAATAGGTGTAAATCATCCAGACCACGATCGGCAGGTTGATCAGCGTGTAGATGATGATCAGCGCAAGGCGCGTGTCCAGCAGGCCAAATTGCTTGGCCAGCAGGTAGATCGGCATCAGTACGCCCACCGGCGGCAGCATCTTGGTGGAAAGCATCCACAGCAGCGTGCCTTTGGTGCGCTGGGTTTCGTAGAACGCCATGGAGTAGGCCGCCGGCACCGCGATCAGCAGGCAAAGAGCAGTGGCGCTGAAGGAGATCACCACCGAGTTCCAGGCGAAGCTGAAGTAGTTGCTGCGCTCGTTGATGTGCAGGTAGTTCTCCAGCGTCGGCGCGAAGATGAACTGCGGCGGCGTGGCGAAGGCGTCGATTTCGGTCTTGAAGCTGGTCAGCACCATCCAGAAAATCGGGAAAAAGATCAGGATCGCGATGGCCCAGGCCAGCGTGCCCAACAGCAGGCTTTGCAGTCGACGGGATTGTTGAAGAGTCATGGCGACGGCCTCAGTGCTTGTCGGTGAGGTTTTTGCCGATCATCCGGACCAGGATGATGGCTGCGATGTTGGCGATGACCACGGCAATCAGCCCGCCGGCCGACGCCATGCCGACGTCGAACTGCACCAGTGCCTGGTTGTAGATCAGGTACGCAAGGTTGGTCGAGGCATAACCAGGGCCACCGTTGGTGGTGGTGAAGATCTCGGCGAACACCGACAGCAGGAAAATGGTTTCGATCATCACCACCACGGCAATCGGGCGGGCTAGGTGTGGTAGGGTCAAGTGCCAGAAAATCGCGATGGGGCCGGCGCCGTCCAGGCGGGCAGCTTCTTTCTGTTCCTGGTCCAGGGACTGCATGGCGGTCATCAGGATCAGGATCGCGAAGGGCAGCCATTGCCAGCTGACGATGATGATGATCGACAGCAGCGGGTAGTGCGCCAGCCAATCCACCGGTTGGGCGCCGAAGAGCTTCCACACCGAAGCGAGGATCCCGGAGACTGGATGGAAAATCAGATTTTTCCAAATCAGCGCACCGACCGTGGGCATGATGAAGAACGGCGAGATCAGCAGCACGCGGACGATGCCGCGCCCAAAAAACTCGCTGGCCTCCAGCAACGCGCTGATCAACACCCCGAGGACGATACTGATCAACAGCACGCTGCCCACCAGCAACAGGGTATTGGTGGCGCCGGGCATGAAGCCCGAGTCGGTCAGGAAATAGGTGAAGTTTTCCAGCCCGACGAATTCGTTTTCGCCGGGGTACAGCAGGTTGTAGCGGATCATCGAAAAGTAGACGGTCATGCCCAGGGGCACAATCATCCACAGCAGCAACAAGGCGACCGAAGGGCTGACCAGGAACCAGCCGGGGTTGGCCAGGCGGATCTTGCGGGCCGGCGGGGCTATTTCGATGGGGGCTTTGACTGTCGTTGTTGAAGTATTCATGAGTGCTTACTCTTATGCGACGCGTTTCCCTGTGGCGAGGGAGCTTGCTCCCGCTGGACCGCGTAGCGGACCCATATCGATAGGCAATCTTTCAGATCGCCAGGGCGGGCTTCGCCCGCCAGCGGGAGCAAGCTCCCTCGCCACAAATGGATACCTACAGGCCTTTACTTGGGATACCCGGCGCGCTTCATCTCGCGTTCGGTGGTGGATTGCGCGGCGGTCAACGCCTGGTCCACGGTCTGCTGGCCGGTCAGTGCGCCCGAGAAGAACTTGCCTACCTGGGTGCCGATGGCCTGGAACTCGGGAATGGTGACCAACTGGATGCCGATGTAGGGCACAGGCTTGAGGGTGGGGGCTTTCGGGTCGGCGACTTTCAACGATTCCAGCGTTACCTTGGCAAACGGCGCGGCCTTCATGTACTCGTCGCTGTAAGTGGAGGCGCGGGTGCCCGGTGGTACGTTGGCAATGCCATCAGTCTTGGCGACCAACTGGCCGTACTCCTTGGACGTTGCCCAAGTCGTAAACACTTTGGCGGCTTCCTTGGCTTTGGAACTGGCCGGGATCGCCAGCGACCAGGAGTACATCCACGAGGTGCCTTTTTCGGTTTTCTCGTGGGGCGCGAAGGTGAAGCCTACGTGATCGGCCACCTTGCTCTGGGTCTTGTCGGTCACGAACGAGCCCGCGACGCTGGCATCGACCCAGACCGCGCACTTGCCGCTGTTGAACAGGGCCAGGTTTTCGTTGAAACCGTTGCTGGAAGCGCCCGGCGGGCCGGATTTCTTCATGTTGTCGACGTAGAAGTTCAGGGCATCCTTCCACTCGGGTCCATTGAATTGCGGCTGCCACTTCTCATCGAACCAGCGCGCGCCAAAGCCGTTGGCCAGGGTCGTGATCAGCGCCATGTTCTCGCCCCAACCGGCCTTGCCCCGCAGGCACAGGCCATATTGTTCCTTGGATTTGTCGGTGAGTTTTTGCGCGAACTCTCCGATCTGGGTCCAGGTCGGGTGCTCGGGCATGGTCAGCCCGGCGTCCTTGAACAGGTCCGTGCGGTAGTAAGTGATCGAGCTTTCGGCATAGAACGGCAGGGCGTATAGCGAACCCTTTACCGACAAGCCATCGCGCACGGACGGGAAAATGTCGTCCAGGTCATAGGCGGCCGGCAGGTCTTTCATCGGTTCCAACCAGCCTTTGGCGCCCCAGAGTGCGGCTTCGTACATGCCAATGGTCAGCACGTCGAACTGACCGCCCTGGGTGGCGATGTCGGTGGTCAGGCGCTGGCGCAGGACGTTTTCTTCAAGCACCACCCAGTTCAGCTTGATGTCCGGGTGCTCGGCCTCGAAGGTCTTCGAAAGCTTTTGCATGCGGATCATGTCGCTGTTGTTGACGGTGGCAATGGTCAGGGTTTGTGCGCCGAAACTGACGCTGCTGAGGGTCATGCAGGTGGAGACAAGCAGAGCTTTTACCGAAGGTTTCATCGCGCACTCCTTTTCCGCGCCCACGGGCTGCAGAAGGACAGTTATTGTTTTTGTGTCTTCCGGATGAGAGGAAGAATGTGCGCTGATTACAGCCCTCAATGGACGGCATGACAAATCATCCGTCGCACTTTTACTGATACTTTTTTGCACTGAGTGAAATTCGCAAAAAACTTGTGGCGAGGGAGCTTGCTTCCGCTGGGCTGCGCAGCAGCCCCATTTTGGGGCCGCTTCGCGCTGGAGCGCCAGCCCGGCCCAGCGGGAGCAAGCTCCCTCGCCACGGGGGAGGGGCGGTGAAATTCAGCCCTGGTTCTGCTCGGTCAACCGCTGCACCGCCAGCCGCCGATAATGGGAAGGCGTCATGCCCTTGAGTTGCTGGAAGCGTCGGTTGAAGTTGGAAATATTGTTGAAGCCCGACTCAAAGCACACATCCGTCACCGGCTTGTCGCCGTCGGCGAGCAGCTCGCAGGATTTGCTGATGCGCAGCCGATTGACGAATTCGATGAAGCAACGCCCGGTGGCTTGCTTGAACACCCGGCTGAAATAGGTGGGTTTCATCCCCAGGTGCTCGGCCACTTCTTCCAGAGGCAATTCCCGGGCGTAGTGGGCAAAAATATAGTCCACCGCGCGGTTGGTGCGGTCGATGCTGTGCTCATCAGCCGCTTGTGGGGCGGTGGCGCCAGAGAGCAATTGATAGTCATCGCAGCTGGCCAACAGCTCCATCAGGATGAAAAAGTAGCCGAGCCGGCTCATGCCCTGCGCGTCGGCGATGCGCTGCATCAAGGTCATGGCCTGGCGGACGGTGCGCTTGCAGCGAAACTCGATGCCGTGTTGAGCGCGTTCGAGCAGCGGCGCGAGCGTCTTGAGCTCGGTAAATACCTGGTGCCCACTTTCAAACAGCTCATCGGTGAAATTCACCAGCATGTCGCGCTTGGCCACCACTTCGTCCTCGGCGACCTGGCTGATCCAGTTATGGGGCAGGTTGGGGCCGGTGAGGAACAGCGATTGCGGGGAGAAATTGCCGATGTAATCGCCAATGAAAACCTTGCCCGAGCTGGCGACGATCAGGTGCAGCTCGTATTCCTTGTGGAAATGCCAGCGCACCAGCGGACAGGGAAAACCGTGCTGGCGGTAGATGATGGACAGCCCGTTGTGGTCGTCCATCAACTCATAGGAAGGGTCGGTGACTCTGGCTGTGCGGGTCATGGGTTTGGCGCTTTTGTTGTTATCGCCGCTGGATAATGCCCCCTTCGCCGCCCGGGTTCCAGCCCTCGGAGCGACGATTGAGTCAGCTGTTGCGGTTCTTTTCCTCGATCCATTGGGACATGTACTGGGTGCTCTTGTGCTGGTGGTGGCGCAGCATGCTGCCGGTGAAATTGTCCCGACGGCGCCGCGCAAGGTCGACGCGGCAGGCATTGATACTGTCAATCAAGGCAGGGCCGTGGACCTGCCTGCGAAAACGTTCCGCGAGCAAGGCCAACCCGGCCCCCTGGGCATGGGTCCAGCGCGCCTGGTCGGTATACAGCTGTACGGCGGCTTCGGCGATGGCCTCGGCGCTTTGCGCGATCACCCCGGGCCAGGGCATGCCGCCGTGCATGGCTTCGGCACCTATGGGCGTGGTGATACTGGGCGTGCCGCATAGCATGGCTTCGATCAGCTTGCCCTTGATGCCGGCGCCGAAACGCAGCGGCGCCAGGCAGATACGTGCCCCGGACATGACCTGCAAGGCGTCCTCGGCCCAGTTCATGATATGAAACCCTTGGGTAGGATTATGCAGTGCCGCTGCCTTGGGCGGGGTGTAGGCCCCGTAGAGATGCAGCTGCGCACCCGGCAATCGTTGGCGAATCAGTGGCCATATGGCGTTTTTCATCCAGAGCAAGGCGTCCCAGTTCGGTGCGTGGCGGAAATTGCCGATGCTGAGAAAATGCGCTCGGTCTTCGAAGGGCACGAACGGCTCGGTCGGCAAGTCCAGCATCAACGGGCACCAGAGCAACAGCTCGCGGGGCACCTTGAAGTGTTCCACCAGCAGCTCGATCTCGAACTCAGATACCATCAGGTTCAGGTCGCAACGCAAGAGGGCTGCAATTTCCCGCCTTGCCATGTCAGTGTCCGCCATCAGCTCGAATTCCTCGCGCAAGGCCGGGGCGAACAGGTCGGTGAAGTCCTGGGAGGACTCATCGGACTTCAAGCGGTCTTTCAGGCGCTGATGCCGTGCATGACGCAGGCTTTGCAGATCCGAGGTTTCGAGCACGCGCAGGGCGTCGGGGCAGTGCTTTTCGACCCGCCATCCAAACTGTTCTTCCATCATGAATTGGTCGAACAGGACGATATCCGGCGCCAGCTCACTGATAAACACATCAAAACTGCTGCTATTGAGCTCGATCGGTACTTCCCGGATGCCCAGGCCAATCAGGTCGGCGCGGTTCTCACCGGGTCTGGCGGGGCTGCTGAAGGTGATGTCCCAGCCTTGTTCGAGAAAGGCTTCGAGCAGTTGCATGACATGCCCGCCGGCCGCCGATGAGCGTGGCTCGGGCCAGACGTAGCCGATAACCAGGACTTTGGTGGTGGGGTGAGGCATGACGGGCAATCCTTGGAGCATTTTCAGGCGCAGTCGGCGCGCGGGGCGCCGATAGTGACCAACAATGCGTCCGCGCTCAAGAAAGAATCTTTTGGACCTTGTCGCGCAATTGATCGATGGAGAAGGGTTTGCCGATGACGCTCATGCCTTCTGGCACGTCGATGCTTTCGGCGTAGCCGCTGGCGAACAGGATGGGGAGTCCGGGGCGCACTTCGCGTGCTTTTGTTGCCAACTCGCGACCGTCCATGGGCAGCATGCTGACATCCGTCATCATCAGGTCGATGGAACGGTCCTTCTCCTCCAGGAGCTTAAGCGCCTCTTCGCCACCTTCTGCCTCCAATACCTCGTATTCCAGTTCCTCCAGCACGTCGACAATCAACATGCGCACGATGTTGTCGTCTTCGACGACCAGGATGGTGGGAGGGGTGACAGGGGCAGGGACGGACATAATGGACTTCTCGGAAGGTGGAATCGTAAGGGCTTGGTAATAACCGGCCGTAATGCATGAGTAAGTCGAGAGGCGGCACAAGTTCCCGAAGCTGTACAAGAAAGGATCTATAGTACAAGAGCTGACAAGGATAGTCGCATCCTTACAACCGGGGTACAGCGCCTTGGATTTGCGACCTTGAATCGTCAGAAATGTGGATCCAGTCCGTATTTTTGGGCAAACTCCATGATTTTCAACTGCTCACCAAGGCCTTTTCCATGACTCCTTCGTCTTCGGTTGACGAACAAAGTTTTCGCAAGCTTCTGAGCCGTAACATCAGCCTCCCCTTGGGTATCGGTGCGCTCAGCGCGGTGTTTTTCATCGTGCTGATCACCTACCTTCTCTCGGTGATCCAATGGGTCGGGCACACCGACCGGGTGATCAATAACGCCAACGAAGCGCTGAAGCTGAGCGTTGACCTGGAAACAGGCATGCGCGGGTTCCTGCTGAGTGGCGACGAGCACTTCCTCGACCCCTATGAAGTGGCCAAGCCCCGGATTGCGGTGGCACTGGACACATTGTTGGAACTGACAGCCGATAATCCGGTACAGACCGACCGCTTGCGCCGGATCGAGGCACTCCAGGTGGAATGGGCCAATTACGCCCAAGGCATGATCGATCTTCATCGCAGCGGCGGCGACTATCGCGGTGCGCTCAAGGCCGGGCGGGGCAAGCGGTTGACCGACGAAATACGCAAGACCTTCGAGGATGTCGTCGAGACCGAGCAACAACTGCGCGCCGAACGTAACGAACAGGTGCGCACCACCACGGTCTGGAGCATCGCTCTGTATCTGCTGTTCGTCGCCGCAGTCAGTGGGCTGCTGGCCTATGTTGGCCGTCGGGATCTCCTGACACTGTCTGGCAACTACAGCGCCAGCCTGAAAGTCCAGCAGGAGAGTGCCTTGCACCTGGAGAAACAGGCCTGGTTGCGCAATGGCCAGACCCAGTTGGCGGAACAGGTCCTCGGTCAGTTGAGCTTGAATCTGCTGGGGCGCAACATCTTGCAGTTTTGTGCCCAGTACCTGGGCACCGTGGTCGCCGCCCTTTATGCACGGGAAGAAAACGGCACGCTACGGCGTATCGCCACCTATGGCATGTCCAAGGAGGATGACGAACTCCAGCAGGTCATCATCGATGGCGAGGGCATCGCCGGGCAGGCCGTGCGGCAGGGGCGTCTTATCCGGCTGGACGATGTGCCCCAGGATTATCTCAAGGTCAGCTCCGGGCTCGGCGAGGGACTGCCCAACTGCGTGCTGGTGGTGCCGACCCGTGACGATGACCGCATCAATGGTGTCGTTGAACTGGGCTTCCTGCGGCCGTTGACCGCGCGCGACATCGAGCTGCTGGAGCTGGTGGCCGGGAACATCGGCACGTCCATCGAAGCGGCCCGCTATCGTCAACGCTTGCAAGAAGTGCTGGCCGAAACCCAGCAGTTGAACGAAGAGTTGCAAGTGCAGCAGGAAGAGCTCAAGACCGCCAACGAAGAGCTGGAGGAACAGTCGCGCATCCTGAAGGAATCCCAGGCGCACCTGGAAGCCCAGCAACAGGAACTGGAGCAGACCAACGAACAACTGGCCGAGCAGCGCGACGCCATGGACCAGAAGAACAGCGAGCTGAACCTGGCCCAGATCCAATTGCAGGAACGCGCCGAAGAATTGCAGCGTTCGAGCAAGTACAAGTCCGAGTTCCTGGCCAACATGTCCCATGAGCTGCGCACACCGCTCAACAGTTCGCTGATCCTGTCCAAATTGCTGGCGGAGAACCCTCACAATAACCTCAGCGATGAACAGGTGAAGTTTGCCGAGTCGATCTACTCCGCCGGCAATGATTTGCTGAACCTGATCAATGACATCCTCGACATTTCCAAGGTCGAGGCCGGCAAGCTGGAAGTGCGGCCGGAAAACACCAGCGTGGCGCGTTTGGTGGAAGGGCTCCAGGATACGTTCAAGCCGTTGACGGCTGAAAAGGGACTGGACTTCGAGGTGCAGTTGCTGCCGGACGCGCCGTCGATGCTGTACACCGACCGCCAGCGCCTCGAACAGATACTCAAGAACCTGCTGTCCAACGCGGTGAAGTTCACCGAACGGGGTTCGGTCCAGGTGTCCGTAACCGGCCAGCCGGGCTCGGGCATTGCCTTCATGGTGCGTGATTCGGGCATCGGCATCGCCGCCGATCAGCAACAGAGTATCTTCGAGGCGTTCCGCCAGGCCGATGGCACCACCAACCGCCGCTATGGCGGCACCGGGCTGGGGCTGTCGATCTCCCGAGACCTGGCGACCTTGCTGGGCGGTTCGATCTCGGTGACCAGCGAGCCAGGGCAGGGCAGTGTCTTTACGCTGGTCTTGCCGGAGCGTTACGTCGAGCCCGGGGAAAATCCGGTGAATCCAGTGACCTTTACCCCGACCGCAACCGTGCCTGCAACGACCCGTGCCCCGGCACCCGTGCCGCTGATTGCCGAGGTGGACGCACCCCTCCCGCAATTCGCCGACGACCGGGACAAGGCGCCGTTCGATTCCCGTTGCATCCTGGTCATCGAGGACGAACCCAAGTTTGCCCGCATCCTGTTCGACCTCGCCCATGAGCTGGGCTACCACTGCCTAGTGGCCCATGGCGCCGACGAAGGCTTTGATCTGGCCCTGCAATTGAGCCCCGATGCCATTCTGCTGGACATGCGCCTGCCGGATCACTCCGGGCTTACCGTTTTGCAACGCCTGAAGGAACAGGCCCAGACCCGCCACATCCCGGTGCACGTCATTTCCGTCGAGGACCGCGTCGAAGCGGCGATGCACATGGGCGCCATTGGTTACGCCGTCAAACCGACCACCCGGGAGGAGCTCAAGGACGTCTTCGCGCGACTGGAGGCCAAGCTGACCCAGAAGGTCAAACGGGTGCTCTTGGTTGAAGACGATGACTTGCAGCGCGACAGCATTACCCGTCTGATCGGCGACGACGACATCGAGATCACCGCCGTAGGCCTGGCGCAGCAAGCCCTGGACCTGCTGCGCAATAACGTCTACGACTGCATGATCATCGACCTCAAGCTGCCGGACATGCTGGGCAATGACTTGCTCAAGCGCATGTCCAGCGAAGAGATCTGTTCATTTCCGCCCGTGATCGTCTACACCGGGCGTAACCTGACGCGGGATGAGGAAGCGGAGCTGCGCAAATATTCACGCTCGATCATCATCAAGGGCGCCCGCTCGCCGGAACGCCTGTTGGACGAAGTCACTCTCTTTCTGCACAAAGTCGAATCCCGGTTGTCCCATGAACGACAGCGCATGCTCCAGACCGCCCGCAGCCGCGACAAGGTCTTCGAAGGCCGCAAGGTGCTGTTGGTGGACGACGATGTGCGCAATATCTTCGCTCTGACCAGCGCCCTGGAGGCCAAGGGGGCGATCGTGGTGATCGGGCGCAATGGGTATGAGGCGATTGATCGCTTGAATGAAGTGGAAGACATCGACCTGGTGCTGATGGATGTGATGATGCCCGAGATGGATGGCTTCGAAGCGACCACGCTGATCCGCAAGGACCCCCGCTGGCGCAAATTGCCGATTATCGCCGTGACCGCCAAGGCCATGAAGGATGATCAGGAGCGTTGCCTGGCGGCGGGCTCCAACGATTACCTGGCCAAGCCGATTGACCTGGATCGCCTGTTCTCACTGATTCGCGTGTGGTTGCCGAATATGGAAAGAATCTAGTGGAACGAAACACAGACATTGAGCTTCGTTTGTTGATCGAAGCGATCTACTTGAAGTACAGCTACGACTTTCGCGACTACTCCGGCGCTTCCATCAAGCGCCGGGTGCTGCATGCGTTGAACCAATTCGAATGCAAGACCATATCGGCCTTGCAGGAACGTGTGTTGCACGACCCTGGCGCATTCATGCAACTGCTGCAGTTGCTGACGATCCCTGTCAGTGAGATGTTTCGCGATCCTGCGCATTTCCTTGCCATCCGCGAGGAAGTGGTGCCGCTGCTCAAGACCTACCCGTCGATCAAGATCTGGATCGCCGGTTGCAGCACAGGGGAGGAGGTCTATTCCATGGCCATCCTGCTAAGAGAAGAGGGGTTGCTGGATCGTACGTTCATTTACGCCACGGACATCAACCCGCGCTCCCTGGAAAAAGCCAAGCAGGGCATCTTTTCCCTGGAAAATGTCCGGGCCTACACCCAGAATTACCAGCTCGCCGGCGGTAAGCGTTCGTTTGCCGACTACTATACGGCCGCCTACGATTACGCGATGTTCGACAAGACCTTGTGCAAGCATGTGACCTTTGCCGACCACAGCCTGGCAACCGATAGCGTATTTTCAGAAACCCAATTAGTTTCATGTCGTAACGTATTGATTTATTTCAATAAAAAGCTGCAAGATCGCGCTTTCGGGTTGTTTCATGAGTCCCTTTGCCACCGTGGGTTCCTGGTGTTGGGGAGCAAGGAGACGCTGGATTTTTCGGCGTTCAGTGCGCAGTTCGAACCGCTGGTCAAACAGGAACGGATCTATCGCAAGTTATGAATCCACTGACGGACAGATCCAGCCACTTGATCGAAGCAGTCGTCGTCGGCGCATCCGCCGGCGGCGTCGAAGCGTTGCTCAAGATTTTCAGCCACTTGCGCAAAGGCTTCAGCCTGCCTGTGCTGGTGGTGTTGCATTTGCCCGATGAGCGGGACAGTCAGTTAGCCCAGGTATTGCGTCATCGCCTGGCGATACCCGTTGAAGAAGCCCGCGACAAGCAAGACATCCTTCCGGGCACCTTGTACGTTGCAACCCCTGGTTATCACCTCTCGATCGAGGCCGACCGTAGCCTGTCGCTGAGCCTCGAAGAGCCGGTTCACCATTCGCGGCCGTCGATCGACGTGCTGTTCGAGTCAGCCGCCGATGTCTATGGCCCTCGTCTGCTGGCGGTGGTATTGACCGGCGCCAACAGCGATGGCGCCCTAGGCTTGGCCAGGGTCAAGGCGCTGGGCGGCATCACGGTCGTCCAGGACCCGAAGGAGGCGCAGGTTTGCACCATGCCTGAAGCGGCCCTTAGCTTGCACGAGCCTGACCATATCCTAACTTTGCAGGGCATCGGCCAATTGCTGGCCGGGCTGGAATGAACTAAATGCCAAGAGATATTCAAGCCAAACTGCTGATCGTCGACGATCTGCCTGAGAATCTGTTGGCCCTGGAAGCGCTGATCCAGCGCGATGACCGCGAGGTGTTCAAGGCCTTGTCGGCGGACGAAGCGCTGTCGCTGCTTTTGCAACATGATTTTGCCTTGGCGATCATCGATGTGCAGATGCCGGGCATGAACGGTTTCGAACTGGCCGAGTTGATGCGCGGCACGGAAAAGACCCGCAGTATCCCGATCATCTTTGTCAGCGCGGCCGGCCGGGAGCGCAACTACGCGTTCACCGGCTACGAAAACGGCGCGGTGGACTTCCTGCACAAGCCGCTGGATACCCATGCGGTCAAAAGCAAGGTCAATGTGTTCGTCGAACTTTATCGCCAGCGAAAGGCGATGAAGGAGCAAGTGCTTGCCCTGGAGCAGAGCCGCCGGGAGCAAGAGCTGTTGCTTGAGCAATTGCAAGCCACTCGCGGCGAGCTGGAGCAGGCCGTGCGCATGCGCGATGACTTCATGTCGATCGTCGCCCACGAAGTCCGCACGCCACTCAACGGCCTGATCCTGGAAACGCAGTTGCGTAAAATGCACTTGGCGCGGGACAACGCCGCCGCCTTCACCCTGGATAAAGTGAAGGCGATGGTCGAGCGCGACGAACGCCAGATAAAGAGCTTGATCCGTTTGATCGAGGACATGCTGGACGTATCGCGGATCCGCACCGGCAAGTTGTCCATCCGTCCGACCCGTTTCAATCTGACGGCGCTGGTTCAAAACCTGCTGCACAACTTTCAACCACAGATCAGTGCCGCCGAATGCACCGTGACTTGTACCGCCGAACCTTCGGTGGAAGGGCATTGGGATGAGTTTCGTATCGAGCAGGTGGTTTCGAACCTGCTGACGAACGCGTTGCGCTATGGCTGCAAGAGCCCGATTGAGGTGCGCGTTTACCAGACGTCGGAGCATGCCTGTATCGAGGTCCAGGACCACGGGATCGGGATCAGCGAAGAGAACCAGAAGCGTATTTTTCAGCAATTCGAACGGGTGTCGTCCAAGGCCGCCGCCGCCGGCCTGGGCCTTGGGCTGTTCATTTCCGAGCAGATCGTCACCGCCCACGGCGGCATCATCACGGTCAACAGCCGCCTCAACGAAGGGGCGTTGTTTCGCGTTTGTCTGCCTTTTCAGAAAACTGGCGAACGGACGCAACCTCTGAGCGACCCCAGGGTCGTATCAGCAGCTATTGATTCAACAAAGGCTTCTCATGAGTGAAGATGCGCAAGACGTTGTATTGATCGTCGAGGATGACCCTTCGATCCTGATGGTGCTGTCGGCCTATCTTTCCGGGGAGGGGTATCGGGTGCTGCAGGCTGAAAACGGCGAGCAGGCGTTCGAGATCCTGGCGAGCAAGCCTCATCTGGACATGATGATTACCGACTTCCGTCTGCCCGGGGGTATTTCCGGGGTGCAGATCGCTGAGCCGGCGGTGAGGTTGCGTCCGGACCTGAAGGTTATTTTCATCAGTGGCTACGCCCAGGAAGTGCGCGAGACGGATAGCCCCATTACCCGCAAGGCGCCGATTTTGGATAAACCGTTTGATTTGGATGTGTTGCAGGGGATTATGCAGGGGATGTTGTCTTAGTTTTGTTTCTGCGGTTGACTGGGGTATACGGCTGATTGGGTACATATCCGTTTCTGTGGTAATTGCTGCTGGAGGTTCCGCCCTTACGGCGGCTTACTTTTTTTCAGACGCCAAAAAAAGCAAGCAAAAAAGGCTTCGCCCCACCACTCGGCACCTCGCCGAGGCTCGGTGTGCCCTCACGCAGGCCAGCGTGGTTAACGGGGCGTTAAGATAAAGATCAAGATCAAAATCAAAAGCGGTGCCACGCCTCAAACCTTGATCATCTCCCGCACCTTCGCCGTCAACAAATCAAAGGTAAACGGCTTGGTGATCATTTGCATGCCCGGGTCAAGAAAACCACCGCGCACCGCCGCGTGTTCAGCGTAGCCAGTGATGAACAATACCTTGAGGTCAGGGCGGATCTGGCGGCCTATTTCGGCCAGTTGTCTTCCGTTCATGCCGGGGAGCCCCACGTCGCTGATCAGCAGGTCGATGCGCTGGTTCGATTGCAGGATCGGCACCGCGCCGTTGGCGTCGCCGGCCTCGACGAAGGCGTAGCCCAATTCGCTGAGCACCGCGCTGACCAGGACCCGCACCGCTGGGTCGTCTTCAACGATCAATACGGTTTCGCCATCTTGCGCATAAGGCGCCTGTGGGACGACGACTTGCGGTTCGTGCATTTCTTCGCCGATGAAGCGCGGCAGGTAGAGATTCACGGTGGTGCCGTTGCCGACCTCGCTGTTGATGGTCACGTGTCCGCGTGACTGCTTGCTGAACCCATAGATCATCGAAAGCCCAAGGCCCGTGCCCTGGCCGATGGGCTTGGTGGTGAAGAAGGGGTCGAACGCGCGATGCATCACCGCTTCGGGCATGCCGCAACCGGTGTCCTGAACGCTCAACACCACATAGTCGCCGGGCTCGAGGTTGCTGTAGGCATCGGTAAAGCCGGTGTCCAGGTATTTATTGAAGGTCTGTACCACCAGCTTGCCGCCGCCGGGCATGGCATCGCGGGCGTTGAGGACCAGGTTGAGCAGGGCGCTCTCCAGTTGGTTGGGGTCGGCTTCGGCGATCCATAGGTGTTCGTCGAGGCGCATTTCCAGGGCGATGCTTTCGTTGAGGCTGCGCTGAAGCAGTTCGCCCATTGACAGCACCAGGGTATTCATCTGCACGGCCTTGGAATCCAGCGACTGGCGGCGGGAGAAGGCCAGCAGCCGGTGGGTCAGGCCCGCGGCGCGATTAGCCGAGGTCACGCCCAGGTCGATCAGGCTGTCGAGATCTTCGGTGCGGCCTCGCGCCAGGCGTCGACGCAGCAGCTCGAGGCTGCCGATGATGCCGGTGAGCATGTTGTTGAAGTCGTGGGCGATGCCGCCGGTGAGCTGGCCGACCGCTTCCATTTTCTGCGATTGGCGCAGGGCTTCCTCGTTGTGACGCAGTTGGGCGGTACGCTCCTCGACTTGCTGTTCCAGCGTTTCCAAAGTGTTCTGTAGGCGTTGTTCGCTGGTGCTCAGGTCGATCAGGCGGTCCCGGGCTTCGTATTGCCTTCGGCGGCCGCGCAGGGCGGTGGTCACCAGGCTGACGAGCGTCACCGGGTGGAACGGCCGCTCCAGGAAGGTCACATTGCCCAGTTGTGTGCCGATACGTGCGACTGGGTTGTGCTCCGGCCCCCCGTGGTGCGTCAGCAGGACGATGGGCAGGTCGGACCATGCCGGTTGCTGCTCGATGTATTGGAGCAGGTTCTCCAGGTCGGGCCCTACCAGCGCTTCCGAGGAAATCACCAGCAGGCCCGCCCCGTGTTCCAACTCTTCACACAAATGACCCAGATGACTGCATACAAGGCCATTAAAGCCGGCCTCGTTGAGAATCATCAGGGCAATCTGGCTGTCCCGTCCCAGGGGCGCGAGAATCAGCGCCCGCTCGGACAGTGGCTCGCCCGACGTCACTGGGGATCATCCTCAAGCAACGGGTGTCCCGCTCCCATATAGGTTGGCACTCCGCGCAATACGCCTTGGAACGCTTCCAGCGGTTCACCGATGGTCATGCCCTGCTTGTTGATGCGGTATTCGCGGATGGTGGATTCATGGCTGCCGGTGCGTTTCTTGATGATGGAAATGGCCCGGCGAACCTTGCCCAGCGCCTCGAAATAACGCAATAGGATGACGGTGTCGGCCAGGTAGGTGATGTCCACCGGCGCTTGCATGTCCCCCACCAGGCCGTGTTGGGCGACGGTCATGAACGTCGCCGCGCCTTTGCGGTTGAGGTAGAGCAACAGCTCGTGCATGTGCAGAACCAAGGCGTTTTCTTCGGGCATGGCGGCCTGATAGCCATTGATGCTGTCGATGACCACGGTCTTGATGTCGCCTTCGTTGACGCAACGGCGTACCCGGTGGGAAAACTCGCCGGGCGAAAGCTCGGCCGCATCGACCTGTTCGATCAGCAGATTGCCGGTATTTTGCAGTTCCAGCAGGTCGATGCCGATGTGCTTCATGCGCTCGAACAGCAGCCCCAGCTCTTCATCGAAAATGAATAGTGCGGCTTTTTCGCCGCGATGCACCGCTGCCGCCGCGAAAATCAAGGAAATCAAGGATTTGCCGGTACCCGCCGGGCCAAGAATCAGCGTGCTGGAGCCGGTCTCGATGCCGCCCCCCAGCAGGGCGTCCATTTCCTTGATGCCACTGGACAGTTGCTGGCGCACGTACTGGCCACGGTGTTCGGCGGCCACCAGGCGAGGGAATACATGCACGCCATCGCCCATGATGGTGAAGTCGTGGTAGCCGCCACGGTATTTCTGCCCACGGTACTTGACCACCCGCAGCCGACGCCGCTCGGCACCGTAGCTGGGGGTCAGTTCTTCAAGGCGGATAACGCCGTGGGCGACACTGTGTACGGTCTTGTCCAGGGACTCGGTGGTCAGGTCATCCAAGAGCACTACCGTAGCGTCGTAGCGCACGAAATAGTGCTTGATCGCCAGGATCTGCCGGCGATAGCGCAGGGAACTCTGCGCAAGGAGGCGGATCTCCGAGAGACTGTCCAGCACGACGCGGGTCGGCTTGACGCGCTCGACCACTTCGAAGATCTGCCGGGTCGCTTCGCCCAGCTCCAGGTCCGAGGAATACAGCAGGCTTTGCTGGTGCTCGGCATTGAGCAGGCTCTCGGGCGGGGTCAATTCGAAGATATGGATGTTTTCATCCAGGGTCCAGCCATGGGAGGCTGCGCCCTGGCGCAGTTCACGCTCGGTTTCCGATAGCGTGATGTACAACGAGCGCTCGCCGGCCTTTGCGCCGGCTAGCAGGAAGTGCAACGCGACCGTGGTTTTGCCAGTGCCCGGTTCTCCCTCCAGTAGGAACACATGGCCTCGGGACAAACCACCGGAAAGGACGTCGTCCAGCCCTTCGATACCGGTGGCGGCTTTTGCGCTGATCAACTCGTTAGATGTAATCAAAAATAACCCTCTCATGACTAGGGAAGTAGGCAGCTGGCGGGTTAGCGCCTGAAATGAACTGCCTGAACACTTGACCTTCGGCAGTCATGGCGGTTCCGCTTCCTTTGACAAAACGCGTACTGTTGCACAACTTTCGGTATACGCCTATTGCCCTATAAACCTTGTTGTATCGCCGGGTCGTCGGGGTTCAGTTGTTCCAACTGGGCCAACAGCACCTGGACATGCTGCAACTGACCGGTCTCCTTCCAATAGTTGATCAGCAACACCCGGGCGTTGCGGTCGGCGGGGTAGCGCTGGACGATTTCCTGCAACTGTTTCTGCGCCGCTTCCACTTCCTGCTCTTCATGCAGCGTAGTCGCCAGATCAAAACGGTATTGCCGGTTATCAGGCTCCAATTCCACCGCTTTCGCCAAGCCTAGCACCGCGTATTCACTCTGGCCGTGCTGCAACAGCCACATGCCCAGCGCATGTTGCAGATAAGCCGATGCCGGCTGTGCTTGCAACTGCCGAGCGAGCAACTGGCGGGCGGCTTCTCCCTGGCCTTGTTTATCCAGCACATCGACCTGCATGACCAGCGCCGGCAGGTTGTCGGGTTGCAGGCGCAGAAGATGCTCCAATGCCTGTTGGGCTTTTTCCAGTTCGGCGTCATGCCTGTACAGCCGGGCAAGCTGAAAGAGGGATTCGGGGGAGGGTGGGCTGTCGTTCAACGACTGCTTCCAGGTATCGACGGAGATCTGCATCGCACCGAAATAAAGCCCGAGTTCATCGGGTGACAGCCCCAGCAATGCATTTACGGCGGCGAACCGGACATCCGGGTCGTTTTCATCCAGGAGCGGGCCGAGCAGCAGGCTGCGCTGGGCGTTCGGCACCAGCCCGACGATGCTGCCGATCGCCGCGCGGCGGACCTGCGGCGATTCGCTGTGTAAATCCGCCTGCGCCAGTTTCAACGCTTGGGGGCTTGGATAGTTGGGCAGTTCGCCGTGCAGCCATACCCGGCGCTTGGGGGAGAGGTCCGGGCGTCCCAGTTGCTGGTAAAGCATCCGCGCCGCCCCTGGCTGTCCGTTGCGGGCGCTTTCCAATGCTTCGCTGTAACCACGCTTGATGGCCTCGGGAATCTGCGGTGTGGCATTGCGCAGCCATATCGCGACGAGACCGATTGCCAAGACAACCGCAAGCGTGAACAGCAGGTAGCGGCGAGACGAAGACATGCAGGTAATCCATAACCAGGAGCGTGAAATGCCGCAAGCTTCGGTCAGGTCCGCGTTTGAGTCAAACCTGTAATCGCGGTGAGGGACCCGCGGGTGCGAGCCTGCTCCCACAATGGATTCTGACATCCATAAAAAAGCCCCGCGTCCGAATGAGGCGCGGGGCAAACAATTGGTTGGTTGCGGCCAACCAAAGGAGCTCGGTTGGGAAGGGTGTCAGTTGCTGGCGACGGTTTCCGGTTGCCAGCCGCCGCCCAGGGCCTTGTAGATCGCGACGATGCCGCGATACAGGTCCACTTCGGCCTGGGCCTGGCTGTCTTCGGCCGCCAGGCGTTCACGCTGGGCGTCGAGCAACACGAGGAAATCCTCAGTGCCTTCGCGGTAGCGGATTTCGGCCAGGTCGGCGGCCGCGCGGCTCGATTCGCTCTGGCGGATCAGCGAGATGAGGCGCTGTTGGCGTTTGCCGTAATCACTGAAGGCGTTTTCCGATTCTTCCAGGGCCAGCAGCACTTGTTGTTCATAGTTCGCCAGTGCTCCGTCGGCGTCGGCGCTGGCGCCGCGCAAGCGAGCCCGCACGCTGCCCAGGTCAAAAGCGGCCCAGGTAATGCTCGGGCCCAGCGCCCAGGCGTTGGCGGCCGAGGAGCCGATCTGCGAACCACGTCCGGCGGTAAACCCGAGGAAACCGCTCAGGCTGACCCTAGGGAACAGGTCGGCCTTGGCCACGCCGATGCGCGCCGTGGCAGCTGCCAGTTGACGCTCGGCGCTGAGGATATCGGGACGGCGTTGCAACAATTGGCCCGGATCGCCAATCGGCAGAGCCTTGGCAATGGCTGGCAGCTGTTTAGGACTCAAGTCCACGCTCAGCTTGTCCGGGCGCTCGCCCAGCAATGTCGCAATGCGGTTGCGCTGACGCGCCTGTTCGGCCTGCAGTTGCGGCACGCTGGCTTCCACCGCTGCCAAGCGAGCGTCGGCACGCACCACGTCGAGCTGATCGCCGACGCCGGCATCACGCAGGCTTTCGGTGATCTTGCGGGACGCCTGCTGGTTCTCCAGGTTGGCCAGGGCGATTTTCTCCCGAAGCTGCGCGCCACGCAGTTGGCCGTAGGCGTCCACCAGCTCGGCGATTATGGTCACCTGCAGTTGGTAGAGATCGGCTTCGACGGCCTGCTGGTCGGCATCGGTCGCTTCCAGGTTGCGCTGGATGCGTCCGAACAGGTCCAACTCCCAGGCCATGTCCAGGCCCAGGTCATAACGCTCGGAGTTGACCCGATCGTCCGTCTGCCCCATCGGGTTCTGGCCTTTGCCCAGTTCGCTGCTGGCGCGGCTGGTGATGGTCGGCATGGCGTCATTGCTGGCGTCGTCGCGAATCGCCCGGGCAGCCCGCAGGCGGGCGAAGGCCACGCGCAATTCCCGGTTGCCTTCCAGAGAACGCGTCACCAGCGAGTTGAGGGTCGGATCGTCGAACTGCTGCCACCAGACGCCTTCGAAGCGGGCGCGGTCGAAGTTCTTCTGGCCGGCGGCGCCGTCGGTGGCGGTGGTGATATTCGCCGCCTCCGTTTGCGGTGCCTTGTAGTCCGGGCCTACGGCGCAGGCACTCAGTGCAAGCATCAGCAGGCTCGGCAGGAACGCTTTCAAACTCATTGTTGCGCCTCCAGTTTCAGGGCCCGGGCCGCTTTGCGGGCCTCGCTGCGCTCGACGAAATTACGGATCAGTACGTAGAACACCGGGGTGAGCAGCAGGCCGAAGAAGGTCACGCCGAGCATGCCCGAGAACACCGCCACACCCATGGCGTGACGCATTTCCGCACCGGCGCCGCTGGAGAACACCAGGGGAACCACGCCCATGATGAAGGCGAAGGAGGTCATCAGGATCGGCCGCAGACGCAGGCGGCACGCTTCCAGGACCGCCGCCAGCGGGCTCATGCCTTCGAGCTGTTTATCCTTGGCGAACTCGACGATCAGAATCGCGTTCTTACAGGCAAGTCCTACCAATACGATCAAGCCAATCTGGGTGAAGATGTTGTTGTCGCCACCGGACAGAATTACCCCGGTAATTGCCGACAGCAGCGTCATCGGTACGATCAGGATTACCGCCAATGGCAGGCTCCAACTTTCGTATTGCGCGGCGAGCACCAGGAACGCCAGCAATACGCAGAGCGGGAACACGAACAGCGCAGTGTTGCCCGAGAGGATCTGCTGGTACGTCAGGTCGGTCCACTCGTAGGTCATGCCATTGGGCAGTTCGTCATTGAGCAGTTTCTCGATGGCTTTCTCGGCCTGGCCGGAGCTGTAGCCAGGGGCGGCGGCGCCGTTGATTTCAGCGGTGATGAAGCCGTTGTAGTGCATCACGCGGTCAGGCCCCGAGGTGTCGCTGACCTTGATGAAGGTCGCCAGCGGGATCATCTCGCCACGGTTGTTGCGCACCTTCAGTTGGCCGATCTGGTCCGATTCGAGACGGAACTGCTGCTCGGCCTGGACATTGACCTGGTAGGTGCGGCCGAAACGGTTGAAGTCGTTGGCATACAGCGAACCCAGGTAGATCTGGAGGGTGTCGAAGATGTCGCTGACGGCCACGCCGTGGGTCTTGGCCTTTTCACGGTCGATGGCGGCATCGACCTGGGGTACGTTCACGGTGTAGCTGGTGAACAATCCGGCCAGTTCCGGCACGTTGTGGCTCTTGGCGATGATGTTCATGGTTTCTTTGTACAGCTCGTCGTAGCCCAGGTTGCCCCGGTCTTCGATTTGCAGGCGGAAACCACCGATCGTGCCCAGGCCTTGCACCGGCGGCGGCGGGAAGATCGCCATGTAGGCTTCCTGGATTTCCGAGTACTGGCCGTTCAAGGCACCGGCGATGGCGCCGGCCGACATGCTCGGGTCCTTGCGCTCGTCGAAAGGCTTGAGGGTCACGAACACGATGCCGGCGTTCGGGCTGTTGGTGAAGCCGTTGATCGACAGACCAGGGAAGGCCACGGCGCTTTCCACGCCAGGCTGCTTGAGGGCCAGGTCGGACATGCGCTTGATCACATCTTCGGTGCGGTCCAGGCTCGCGGCGTCCGGCAGTTGGGCGAAGGCCACCAGGTATTGCTTGTCCTGGCCAGGCACGAAACCGGTCGGCGTGTTGGAGAAGCCGAAGAAGGTCAATACCATCAAGCCTGCGTAGACGATCAGGGCAATCCCGCTGCTGCGGATCACCCGAGCGACAGTACCCACGTAGCCATGGCTGGCACGTTCGAAGAAGCGGTTGAACGGACGGAACAGCCAGCCACCAAAGACCCGGTCCAGGAATCTGGAGAAACGGTCCTTGGGTGCGTCATGCCCCTTGAGCAAAACTGCGGCCAGGGCCGGCGACAGGGTCAACGAGTTGATCGCCGAGATCACCGTGGAGATCGCAATGGTCAGGGCGAACTGCTTATAGAACTGACCGGTCAGGCCGCTGATGAACGCCGCAGGAACGAAGACCGCGCAGAGCACCAGGGCGGTGGCGATGATCGGGCCGGTCACTTCGCCCATGGCGCGCTTTGTCGCCTCCACGGGGGTGAGGCCCAGTTCGATGTTCCGCTCGACGTTCTCCACCACCACGATGGCGTCGTCCACCACGATACCGATGGCCAACACCAGGCCGAACAGCGAAAGGGCGTTGAGGGAGAATCCGAACAGGTGCATGACCGCGAAGGTACCGATCAGCGAAACCGGTACGGCCACCAATGGGATGATCGAGGCGCGCCAGGTCTGTAGGAACAGGATGACCACCAGCACCACGAGGATCAGCGCTTCGAACAGGGTATGCACCACCGCTTCGATGGAGCCACGGACGAAGATCGTCGGGTCATAGACAATGCTGTAGTCCATGCCGGCCGGGAAGCCTTTCTTCAGCTCGTCCATTTTCTCCCGCACATCGTTGGAGATCTGGATGGCATTGGAGCCAGGACGCTGGAAGATCGGGATTGCCACCGCCGGCTGATTGTCCAGCAGCGAGCGCAGGGCGTATTGGCTGGAGCCCAGCTCCACCCGAGCGATGTCCTTCAGGCGAGTGATTTCACCGTTGGCACCGGAACGAATGATGATGTTCTCGAATTCTTCCTCATTGACCAGGCGGCCTTGGGTATTGATCGAGAGCTGGAAGGCCTGGGCATTCGGTGCCGGCGGCGCACCCAGGGCACCGGCAGCGACCTGGCGGTTCTGCTCACGAATCGCGGTCACCACGTCGGTGGCGGTCAGGTTGCGCGAAGCGGTCTTGTTCGGGTCCAGCCAGACCCGCAGGGAATAGTCACCCATGCCGAACAGCTGCACATCACCCACGCCACCCAGGCGCGCCAACTCGTCCTTGATGTTGAGCAAGGCGTAGTTGGACAGGTAGAGCATGTCGTAGCGTTTGTCCGGCGAGGTCAAGTGCACGACCATCGTCAGGTCGGGCGACGCCTTGTCCACCGTGATGCCGATGCGGGTCACTTCCTCCGGCAGCTTGGGCTCGGTGCGGGTGACACGGTTCTGCACCTGCACCTGCGCGTTATCCAGGTCGGTGCCCAGAGCGAAGGTGATGGTCAGGGTGATCTTGCCGTCGGCGGTGGATTGCGAGGACATGTACAGCATGTTCTCGACGCCGGTAATGGCTTGTTCCAGGGGCGCGGCCACGGTTTCGCCGATGACCTTGGGGTTGGCGCCCGGGAAGTTGGCGCGGACCACTACGGTAGGCGGCACGACTTCCGGATATTCGCTGATCGGCAGTTGGAACAGCGAGATAGCGCCGGCGATCAGAATCAACAGCGAGAGCACCGCTGCGAAGATCGGCCGCGAAATGAAGAACTGGGAAAATTTCATCTTGAGTTCAGTCCCTTAACCGCGTGGGGACGCAGAGGCCAGTTTGCCTGCCGCTCCGGACGCTGCCTTGGAGGGCGCGACCTGGGGCAGGTTGCTGGCTTCGAGCGCTTTGCGTTGTTGTGCCAGGGCGGCGAGGGTTTGCTCGCTGGCCATCGGCACGGTTTCAGGCGTAACCGGCGAACCCGGACGGGCCCGTTGCAGCCCCTTGACGATAATGGTGTCGTCCTTGCTCAGGCCGTTGCGCACGATGCGCAGGCCTTCGATCTTTGGCCCCAGCTCGACAGCGCGGTAGGCCGGCTTGTTCTCGCCATCCATCACCAGGACGAATTTCTTGCCCAGGTCGGTGCCTACGGCTTCGTCGTTGATCAGCACGGCGGAATAGGTGCCGCTGCCCACCAGCTTCAGTCGGGCATAAAGGCCTGGCGTGAAGGCGCCGTCTTTATTGTCGAACACCGCGCGACCACGGATCGTGCCGGTCTGTGGGTTGACCTGGTTGTCGACGAAGTTCATCTGGCCCAGGTGCGGATTGCCGTCTTCGTTGGACAGGCCCATGTAGACAGGCGTGGCTTGGCCGCGCTGGCCTTGGCGGGCAAGTTGGGTGTACTTGAGGAACACACGCTCGTCGGCGTCGAAGTAGGCGTAGACCTTGTCGGTGGACACCACACTGGTCAACGGCGTGACGTCGGCGGTCACCAGGTTGCCGGCGGTGATTTCCGCCCGGCTGACACGACCGTTGATGGGCGAGGTAACCCGGGTGAAGCTGAGGTTCAGCTTGGCCAGGTCCAGCTGCGCTTGAATACCTGCCACGGCGGCGCGGGCTTCCTGTGCAGCGGTCGTACGCGAATCCGCCAGTTCAGCGGAAATCGCATTGCTCAGACGCAGGCGTTCGCCACGTTGGGCCTCGTTCTCGCTGCGGGTCGCGGTGGCGCGGGCCTGGGCCAGTTGCGCTTCGAGACGACGCACTTCCGCCTGGAAGGGGCGGGGGTCGATCTGGAACAACAGGTCGCCTTTCTTGACCAGGGCGCCTTCGGTGAAAGCAACTTGATCGATCTGCCCCGAAACCCGCGGGCGAATCTCGACGGTTTCCGGCGCTTCGAGGCGCCCGGTGAATTCATCCCATTCGTTGACGGGCTGCTCCAGCACCTTGGCCACGCTGACTTTGGCCGCCGGCATCGAAGCTGCCGTATCGGGAGTCTTACCGCAAGCGCTGATCACCAGCACCGCCAACAGTGCGAGGGGAAAGCGCAATTTAGAAAGTGAATGTTCCATGGATAGCATCCGCCAAGTGTATTGAGATGGGCGGATGATGCGTGTCGAGGCGCAGAGGAACGAATCGAATGAAACAAAGGTAACTATCATCCGGAATGATATAAGTCATCGACGAGGCCTCTATCGCGGGGCTTTCGTTAGTTGGCTATCAATCCAGTTGATATCCCTTCAGGTGGTTCGCAAGACTGATGCCATCGCCTGCTCGGCGATGTCACGGGACATAAAGATCATGGATACGCTTGATCGCCCCTTCATTGCGCAACGCTTCCACCGCGCCGCGCAAATCCTCGACGAGTTTCGCCGAGCATTGCCTGGAGCACGCGAGATAGAGGTCGGCACTGCTGCCCACTGAACTCATGAGCAGCTTGCGCTTGGAAACTTTTGGCCAGATATATCGGCTTTCGGGCACGCCGTTGAACCAGGCATCGATGCGCCCCATCAGGAGCATTTGGGCAGGGTTGTCGCCGATGGCCAACGGGTAGATCTGGTCGTCCCGGAAGCCCTCGGTGCGCAGGATTTCCTCTTGCGCGCTACCCAGGCCGACGCCCACCTTGCGAAAGGTTTCTTTCGCTTGGGCAAAGCTGCCGACCTTATGATCGAGGCTGAAGAACGCGCGCTCCATGGGCATGATCGACGAGATCCAGGTGAAGCGGGTTTCTCGCCCCGGAATGCGCGACAGCGGCGCTATCAAGAAGTCATGCTCCTCACTGACGTGCTTTTGCGCCCTGGCCCAGGGAAGCACATGGATCTTTACCGCATACCCGGCGCGGGTGATCGCCTTCACGGCGACATCGCCGACAATGCCGTGGCCCCTGGGGTCGTTGAGCAGTGTCAACGGGGGCGCGTCGAGGATGTGCAGTTCAATGACCCGGGGCTCGCCGCACGCGCTATCGACAGCCAGGAGCAGGCAGAGCAGCGACAATACGCTGGTACGGTCATTCAATACGCGGGTGATCCGGCTCATGATCGTTACTTCAGGCATTGAAAGGCGCGCCATTCTATTGAGGGAGGCGGCGCGCAAATAGCCTCCTGCTGTCCAAAGCAAGCAGCACCCGACCGAGGGCACGACATTATTATTGGCTACACGTCGGCCTGTCCCTTGGCCTGACGACGTGTACCTGAAGGTATAGATCATCCGGAAGACAAAAGCCTTGAACTTCGCATGGCGGCAACCGCTCCCAAGATAGACGCCGCGAAACCCGGCTTGAAAATGGGTTTGCGTCATTCCTCGTTTGTAAGCCTCTCCCTCGCGTCTCGGGTGTCAACCGCGCACCGACGTCGGCAACGCTTCGTTGTAAACCGTATCTGTAGGCCATTTTCCGACAGCTTGTGAGTCCATTCTCTTTCGTAGAAATGGCCTGGGTTTAGACCTGTCCGGCTCTGCGCCGCTTCGCTATGTTTGTACAGCGAACACTTAACATCCGGTTTGAGAGGAATAGGCATGGCTTCATACAGTTTCCAGAATGAAGTACCCAAGAGCAGGATCAATATCAAACTTGATCTGCACACTGGCGGCGCGCAAAAGAAAGTTGAGTTGCCACTCAAATTGATGGTGATGGGAGATTACAGCAACGGCAGCGAACAGCGCCCTTTATCCGTCAGAGACAAGATCAATATCAACAAGCACAACGTCGATCATGTCCTGGCCGAGTTTTCGCCAACTTTGACGATCGCTGCGCATAATACATTGGCGGACAACGGGGAGGATATTTCAATCGAACTGCAGTTTCATCGCATGAAAGACTTTGAGCCGGAACAGGTAGCCAGGCAGATCCCTCAATTACGGGCGCTGCTGGCCATGCGCAATCTTCTACGCGACTTGAAGTCGAACCTGCTTGATAACATGGCCTTCCGTCTAGAATTGGAGCGCATCCTCCGGGATGATGTGCTCAGCAATGAACTGCGGGACGAATTGGCGGCCTTGGCGCCAAAAGACATTCGCTAATCAAATACGGGCGGCAGCCCAAAGAGTAAATTCATATGTCTACTGAAAGTAATAACGTGCAATCGCGCGGCGCTACAGTATTGGCTGAAGATAAGGGAGTTTATGCAGCCCTGTTCAGTAAGATCAATTTGAATCCCATCGCAGAGTTGGGAAGCATCGAAACTTTCCAGCATGCCGAGGCGCTGTCCGAGGCCTCGGTTGACGAGCGCGTCACTGCCGCTGTCAGTGTGTTCTTGAAGTTGCTCAAGGAATCGCCGCACAGAGTGGAACGATTGGACAAAGTGCTGCTGGATGAGCATATAGCGTTGCTCGACATGCAAATCAGTCGTCAACTTGATGCGGTCATGCATCACGCCGAATTCCAAAGGATCGAATCAACCTGGCGCGGCGTAAAGTCCCTGGTCGACCAGACCGATTTTCGACAGAACGTGCGAATAGAACTGCTGGATATCAGCAAGGATGATCTGGTACGAGACTTCGAAGACGCCCCCGAAATCGCCCAGAGCGGGCTGTACCTGCATACCTATACCCGTGAATACGACACGCCGGGCGGAGAGCCGATCGCGGCAGCGATCTCCAACTACGAGTTCGATCGTAGCCCGCAGGACATCGCCTTGCTGCGTAATATCTCGAAAGTCGCCGCGGCAGCCCATATGCCCTTCATCGGTTCGGTGGGACCGGCATTTTTCGGCAAGCGATCCATGGAGGAAGTGGCTGCCATCAAGGACATCGGCAACTATTTCGATCGCGCCGAATACATCAAGTGGAAGGCGTTTCGCGACAGTGACGATGCGCGATACATCGGCCTGACCATGCCGAGGGTCCTGGGTCGCCTGCCCTATGGCCCGGATACCGTGCCAGTGCGCAGCTTCAATTACATCGAGAGCGTCAAGGGCCCCGATCACGACAGGTATTTGTGGACCAACGCATCCTTTGCCTTTGCCGCCAACATGGTCAAGAGCTTCATCGCCAATGGATGGTGCGTGCAGATCCGTGGGCCTCAATCGGGCGGCGCAGTCACCGACCTGCCGATCCACTTGTATGACCTGGGCACTGGCAACCAGGTGAAGATTCCTTCAGAGGTGATGATCCCGGAAACCCGCGAATTTGAATTCGCCAATCTCGGTTTCATTCCCTTGTCGTATTACAAGAACCGCGACTACGCCTGTTTCTTCTCCGCCAGCTCGGCTCAGAAACCTGCGTTGTACGACACCGCGGATGCTACCGCCAACAGCCGGATCAACGCACGGCTGCCCTATATCTTCCTGCTCTCGCGCATTGCCCATTACTTGAAGTTGATCCAACGCGAAAACATCGGCACCACCAAGGATCGTCGTTTGCTGGAGCTGGAACTCAACAAGTGGATCGGCGGACTTGTCACCGAAATGACCGATCCGGGCGATGACCTGCAGGCTTCGCACCCTCTTCGTGACGCAAAGGTGACGGTGGAGGACATCGAGGACAACCCCGGTTTCTTCCGGGTCAAGTTGTACGCAGTGCCGCACTTTCAGGTCGAGGGCATGGACGTCAACTTATCCCTGGTCTCGCAAATGCCCAAGGCGAAAGCCTGACTCGCTTTCAAGGAAATGACGCCATGAAAATCGATCGTCCCTTATGGACGTCCGGCACCCTGTTGTCTGCGCAACAGTTTCAACAACAGGCGCGCTGGGAAGCGTGGGCCAACGAGCAACGCGCCGGCTTGGCCTTGGCGCATCCCTGGGGCGTGACGGCCGTCGAGTTCGATACCGACGCATTGGGCCTTGGTAAGCTCAAGGCAACCCGGCTAAGCGTGTGCATGCCCGACGGTACCCTGCTCGACAGCGAACGGGTGGATCGTCTTCCGCCTGGGCTGGAGTTGTCGCGGTTATTGACCGACGACACCCGGGAGGCGCTCGTGCTGCTGGCCCTGCCCCTGGAACAGGCCAACGGAAACAATTGCCTGATGGAGGAGGGCCGCGCCGATCGGCCCACCCGTTACCGTCAAGACTGGCGTAGCGTGCAGGATCTCTATGCGCAGGAAGTGCAGTCGATCGCCGTGCTGGAGCACAACCTGTCGCTGCGCCTGGACAAGGACGACAACGGTGATTACCTGGTCTGTCCCATCGCGCGCCTGATCCGTGAAGGGCAGGGCAAGTGGCGTCTCGATCCGGCCTACGTACCGCCATTGCTCAGTTTCGCCGCGCACCCGGGTCTGTTGCTCCAGCTGGACAACCTATTGACGCAGCTGTCGGCCAAGCGGCAGCGCCTGATGGGCATGCGCCGGGAGAGCAATCAACGCATGGCTGACTTCGCTGTAGCCGATGTGTCGTTGTTCTGGTTGCTCAACGCCTTGAACACCTACGAGCCGGTGCTGGCTGATATCAAGTCCTATCCCCAGCGACATCCCGAGCAGGTCTATCTGGAGCTCGCCAAGCTGGCCGGGGGGCTGCTGACGTTTTCGCTGGAACACGATATCGACAGGATTCCAGCCTATCGGCATGAGCAACTGGAGACGGTGTTTGCACCGCTAATGCGTTGTATCGCAACGTTGCTTGAAGCCAGCCTGCCTTCGCGCGTCATAGCACTGGTTCTGGAGAACACGAGCGCCAATCGCTGGCAGGTAACGCTCAACGATGCCCGGCTACGTGAACCTGACGGTGCTGATTTCTACCTCTCGGTGCGCTGCCAGTTACCGGCGGCACAGTTGCAGGAGCAATTTCCTCGCTTGTGCAAGGTCGGCGCGCCGGCCGATGTCGACAACCTGATCAATGGGGCGCTCGACGGCGTCCCCCTGAAGCCCCTCAGCCATGTGCCCGCGGCCATCGCGCTGCGCCTGGAAAACCAGTACTTCGCCCTCGATCTCGGTCACGCCAAGGGCCAGGCCATGCTGGCCGCCGGGGCTTTTGCTTGCTACGTGCCCAGCACTTTGTCGCAAGTCCAACTTGAACTGTTTGCGGTGTTACGCACATGACGCTGAACTTCACGAAACAAACCCACGCAATGGCGAAGCATATCGACGCCTTGCTGCAGGACAGTTATTTGCTGGTGGTCGAGTTACGCCATGGTACTTCGGTACACGACACCCAGGCGCTGCAGCAGCTTTGCCTGGAACAGGTCGAGCAGGTTCGACGGCAGCTCGAACAGCTCGCGGTGGAACCGCGCAGCATCGAACACATCAGTCATGCCCAATGTGCGCTGCTCGACGAAGCCATCCTCGTCTGCACGAAGGGCCCGATACGAGCAGAATGGAGCCGCGAACCGCTACAGGCCAAGCTGTTCAACCGGCATCAGGCCGGTGAGTTTCTCTACGAGGAAATGCGCCTGGTATTGCGCGAACCATCACCGGATCCACGGGTGCTTGTTGTGTTCCATCGGGTACTGATGCTGGGTTTCGGAGGCCGCTACACGGACCCTGACGACCCTGAGCGCGAGCAAGTGCTTGCCGCCCTCGACGCTCAGGTCCCGCCTTTGAACATCAGCCAGAACCTTGCTACGCGAAAGGGCGGTCGCCTGGGTCGGCATCAATCCCCATGGTTCCATGGAATAGCGGTGGCGCTGCTGCATGCCGGTGTCTGGTGGGCAATGGATCACTGGCTGGCCGGCGTGGTTGTTTCCCTCATGCCCGGCCAGGCATGAGGGGCCCTATGACGATTCCATTGAAACGAGTCCTTTGGGCATGGGCCGGGATGCTTGGCGTGATATTGCTGTTCATCCTCCCGCTCGACACCCGGATACGCGTGATCGGGGTGTTGGTCATGATCGGCGTTGCGACGGTGGTTTGGGCGATGGCCAATCATCGTGCGGCTCGATTGCGCCAGTCGGTAGAGTTCGCCGCCGATGTGGCCATGCCACCCTCGTCGTTTCGTCAACCGGTGGTCCTGGTCTGCGGCGACGCCCTGGATGGCCTGTTCGGCACCGTCCCCGCCGAGCGATGGGCGCTACGCGTCACCCATCAAGGTTGCTATGTACGGGTGCCGAGTGTCGAGCAGTTGCCGAACGTGACCGAGAGCCTGCTGGCCTTGCGTCCGGGGTGGGGTGCTCAGCTCAGCGTGATGTTCGTCATCAACCCTGCGGCACACGGGAATGAAGCTGAACTGGCGGGGCGGATACGAGCGTTTCGTCACCAAGCCGCGCTGGCAGGCAGGCAGGGTGCGTCCTTGCCAATGATGCTGGTGAGTTATGTCCGCGCACCTCAGCGCGTGGACCCATGGTTCTGCTGGGTGGATGGTCCTCCCAATAATCCTCGTGTTCATGATGCCGGAGCCTGTGTCGATCTGGCTGACTGGCTGCAACAGCCCACCCGTTCGGCGCTGCGGGCGACACGGTTGCATGCGGGCGTGCAACTGAACAATGCGGTGGCGTGGCTGCACGAGGAGGTGCTGCCGCATTTCAATTCACGCGGTGACGGGCGAGGCTCGGCGGTGTGCTGGTCGATAAAGTTGGTGCCGGCAATACCGCAAACCGTGGAGGGGAATCTCTGGGAGCAGCGGCTACGTAGCAAAGTGGCGCTGGTCGACACCAGGCCCGGGGAGATGCAAGCGGTGCTGCCGTTTCCGGATCCTCTGCTGAACCTGATTCCACTGCGGGCCCAACGTACCTCGATGCAGCGTGCCGCCATCATCGCGGTGTGGATGTATGCCCTGGCCGGCGGGATCGCCCTGGTCAGTTCCGCATGGCAGAACAACTTGTTGGTCCGCCAGGTCACTGATGACCTGCGCCGCTATGCGCCGCTCCTTGAGATGGAACCTCAGGAACAACCAACATCTCGCTGGCGCCAGCAAGCCGAGGTCAACCTCCGTGAGACCGCGCATCGGCTGCAGACCTACCACCGACAGGGTGAACCCCTGGCGCTGGGCATGGGGCTATATCGCGGTGACCTTTTGCGCGAGCCATTGAGGGCGGCGCTTTCCAGTCGTCTGACGTCGCCCGGGCCAATGCCTGCGCAAGCGTCCGAACCCGTGAGGCTAGACAGCCTGTCGCTGTTCAGCCCGGGCAGCGCGCGGCTCAAGCCGGGTTCAACCAAGGTACTGGTCAAAGCGTTGGTCGGCATCAAGGCACGATCCGGCTGGCTGATCGTGATTGCCGGGCACACCGATGCCACCGGCGAAGCCGCGCACAACCTCAAGCTGTCCCGAGCCCGTGCCGCCGCCGTGCATGAATGGATGCTGCACGTGGGCGGCATGCCCGACACGTGTTTCGCCGTGCAAGGGTTTGGCGCAAGCCAGCCGATCGCCAGCAATGACACCGAGGCGGGGCGTGCGGCCAACCGCCGAGTCGATATCCGTCTGGTACCTGAAGTGGGCGCTTGTGCGTTCCCCACGACAGGGTCGGACAGTCAACCCCCAGTCGCATTCAGCGACATTCAATCTTGAAAAGGAGCTTCACATGGCAATTCCCGTTTACCTCTGGCTGCAAGATGACGGCGGCGCGCAAATCAAAGGTTCCGTGGATGTACAAAAGCGCGAGGGCAGCATCGAAGTGGTTGCTCAGGATCACAGCCTGTACATCCCGACCGATAACAACACCGGCAAGCTGACCGGCGCGCGGGTTCATACGCCGTTCCTGTTTTCAAAGGAAATCGACGCCTCCAGTCCCTACCTCTACAAGGCCGTTACCACCGGGCAGACGCTCAAGAGCGCCGAATTCAAGTGGTACCGCATCGATGATGCCGGGCAGGAGGTCGAGTACTTCATCACCAAACTGGAGAACGTCAAGGTGGTGAAGGTCGCGCCAAAAATGCACGACATCAAAGACCCGACCAAAGAGAAGCATAACCACCTGGAACAGATTGAGTTGCGCTACGAGAAGGTCACCTGGACCTACAAGGACGGCAACATCATTCATTCCGATTCCTGGAGCGAACGCCAAAGCGCCTGAGGCGAATAAGCCCAAAGGCCACCGCGGCGCCGCCGATTGCCGGTGTGCTGGGTTGAGCGTCCGTTCGCGGGCGCTCAGCCAAGAACATCTGTTTCCCCCGTTTACCCGACCTGTACCGGAACCCGAACAAGGATGCTCCCCATGGCACAAAGCCCCTCGCGTCTGCTTCGTCGTTTGAATCCCTACTGCGCCCAGGCCCTGAGCGACGCGGCCTCAATGTGTCAGAGCCGCGCCCATGCCCACATCACCATCGAGCACTGGTTGCTCAAGTTGCTGGGGCAGGGCGAGGGCGACTTGACCGTCATCGCCCGTCGTCACGGACTGGACCTGGAGGTGCTTTGGTGCGGCCTGCTCAACCACCTCGATAACCTGCCGCGCAGCGTACAGGCCAAGCCACAGCTGTCTGAACCGTTGCAAATACTGATCAAGCATGCCTGGCTGCGGGCCTCGCTGGATGACGACAACGACCGGCTGCGCTCCGCCCATCTGCTGGGTGCGCTGATGGACGACCCCGGGCTGCTGGTTTGCGAAGCGGCCTGGCCGTTGCTCAGCCTCGGCGAGCTCCAACTGCAACGCCTGTTTGCTTTGCTGGATCAAGTCTCCGAAGAGCGTCCCCAAGGGCAGGAGCCTGTTGCGATAAGCGATCCCATCGCCGCCTTGAACGGAGACGCCAAGCCTGATGCACGCACGCTACTGCTGGACAGATTCACCCAGGACCTGACCGCTCGGGCTGGGGAAGGGCAAATTGATCCGGTGTTCGGTCGCGACGATGAGATACGTCAGGTCATTGACATACTCAGTCGCCGACGCAAGAACAACCCGATCCTGGTCGGTGAGCCGGGCGTGGGCAAAACCGCGCTGGTCGAAGGCCTCGCCCTGCGCATCGCCCAAGGCGACGTGCCCGACAGCCTGAAGTCCGTCTGCGTGCGCGCGCTGGATTTAGGGTTGCTGCAAGCCGGTGCCGGGGTCAAGGGCGAGTTCGAACACCGCCTCAAAAGCGTCATCGACGCGGTGCAGCAGTCCGAAACGCCGATCCTGCTGTTCATCGACGAAGCCCATACGCTGATCGGCGCCGGCAACCAGGCGGGGGGCGCCGACGCGGCAAACCTGCTCAAACCCGCCCTGGCCCGTGGCGAATTGCGCACCATCGCCGCGACCACCTGGGGCGAATACAAGCAATACTTCGAGCGGGATGCGGCATTGGAGCGTCGCTTCCAGCAGGTCAAGGTCGACGAACCGGACGATGCCAATGCCTGCCTCATGTTGCGCGGCCTCAAGGCCCGCTACGCGAGCCACCACGGCGTCCACATCCAGGATGCGGCGGTGCAGGCGGCCGTCAGCCTGTCGCGGCGCTACCTCACGGGCCGTCAATTGCCGGACAAGGCCGTCGACCTGTTGGACACGGCCTGTGCAAGGGTGCGCATGAGTGTCGATTGCGAACCCCAGGCGTTGGTCCACGTCAAGGCGCGGCAGGCTGCCCTGGAATTGGAGCGACAGGCACTGGAAGCCGACCACGGCCTGGGCAGTCGCGTCGACACCGAACGCCTCGGGAAGATCGCTGCGCAACATGCCGAATTGGAACGCGGCCGAATCGAGCTGCTGAGCCGATACAGGCAGGTGCTCGATCTCTCTCAACAATTACTCGATGCTCGCGAGGCAGAGCCGCCGCGCTGGGTGGACTGTGTCCAGTTGCAACAGGAACTGGATGCGATCCAAGGCAATCAGCCGATGTTATTCCTGGATGTCGACGCCCGCAGCGTAGCTGAGGTGATCGCCGATTGGACTGGGGTGCCCCTGGGCAGTTTGCTCAAAGATGAACAAGCGCACCTGCTGGAGCTTGAACAACAATTGGCGGAGCGCGTCGTCGGCCAGGCCCCAGCCCTCGAAGCGTTGGCCCAGCGCCTGCGTGCCGCCAAGACCGGGCTCGCCGATGACAAAGGCCCCCTGGGCGTTTTCCTGCTGGTGGGCACCAGCGGGGTAGGCAAGACCGAAACCGCCCGGGCCTTGGCCGACGCCCTGTTCGGCGGCGAAAAGGCGCTCGTTACCCTCAACCTTTCCGAGTATCAGGAAGCCCACACTGTCAGCCAGCTCAAAGGTTCGCCGCCCGGTTACGTCGGTTACGGACAAGGTGGTGTGCTGACCGAAGCCGTGCGTCAACGGCCCTACAGCGTCGTGCTGCTCGACGAGGTGGAAAAAGCCCATCGCGACGTCCTGAACCTGTTCTACCAAGTGTTCGATCGTGGCTTCATGCGTGATGGAGAAGGGCGAGAGGTCGATTTTCGCAACACCGTCATTCTGATGACCTCCAACCTGGGCAGCGACGCGTTGCAGGCCTGCCTTCACGTTCAACCCGACGCGCCGGACGGCACGTTGCATGAATGCCTGCGACCGATCCTGCGCGAACACTTTCAGCCGGCCTTGCTGGCGCGTTTCCAGACCCTCATCTATCGCCCGCTGCAAGTCGGTGCGCTGCAATGCATCGTTGCGATCAAGCTGGGCCAGGTTGCCCACCGTTTGCGGCGCCACTATGGCCTGGACTGCGAGTTCGACGATGCCCTCGGCGAAGCGATGGTTGCCGCTTGCCTGCTGCCCGATACCGGGGCGCGCAACATCGATAGCCTGCTCAACGAACAGATTTTGCCGGTGCTGAGCCAACAGTTGTTGCAACGCCGGGCCGCGCAGATACGGACAAACGGGGTGCGCCTGGGTTATTGCCAGGAGGAGGGCATCACCCTGTGTTTCATCGATGTCGCGGACACGGCCGGGACCGGCACCGTCGCCATGGAGCCTGCCCGATGAACATGGCCACCTTCTTCGACCACAGCCGCCACACCCTGAGCGTCTGCGACCTCACAGCCCATCTCGACGTCCTGGCCTTCACCGGCGAGGAGCACCTGAGCCGGCCCTACCACTACCGCATCGAATTCACCTGCACCGAGCGCGACCTGGTGGTCACCGACCTGCTCAACCGGGATGCCTACTTCAGTCTTTACCCGCTGCCGCCACCGCCGACGCCCAAGGGCTTCGCGCCGCCGGAGATCAAGCCGCTGCGCACGTTCAATGGCGCGATCACGGCGTTCAAGCGCCTGTCCGGCTCCAACGACGAAGCCCGCTACGAGATCACGTTGCAACCGCGTTTCGCGCTGCTGGCGCGGGGCAAGCAGTTTCGGATCTACCAGCACCAGTCGGTGCCGCAGATCGTCGAACACATCCTGCGCACGCGCCACGATTTCCGGGGCCAGCATTTCTATTTCAATGTGGTGCGCGACTACCCCCGGCGTGAACAGGTCATGCAATACGACGAAAGCGATCTGGCCTTCATCGAGCGCCTGCTGGCTGATGTCGGCATCTGGTACCGGGTCGTCAGCGATGACCGCCTGAGCATCGACGTGGTGGAGTTTCACGACGACCAGCGGCACTACCAGCGCGGCGTCAAGTTGCCGTGTCGCCCGCCGTCCGGCTTGTGCGCCAACGAGCAGGACGCGGTCTGGCACCTGCAAACCGCCCACCAGGTGGTGGAAAAAAACATCAACTTTCGCGCCTACCACCATCGCGAGGCCTACGCATTCCTCGACGGCGAGGTCGACCATACCCGCCGCGCCAAGGGCACCTACGGCGAGGCCTATCACTACGGCGAACCCTACACGGTGCTGGGCGAGCGCTACGCCCTGGACGAGGACCTGCAAAGCGAAAGCGGTTTTTTCTACGCGCGCCTGCGCCATGAACTCTACCTCAACGACCAGACCCGCCTCAGCGGCACCACCAGCAGCGCCACCCTGGCCCCGGCCCAGATGCTCGAAATCACTGGCGGCGCGCCCCAGGCCTTCGAGTTCGGCGCGGTGATCGTCAGCCTGCGCACCGAAGCGGCTCGGGACCGCAGCTTCATCGCCACTTTCCAAGCGATTCCTTACTCGGAAACCGTGTGCTTTCGCCCACCGCTGCCGCCCAAGCCGCGCATCAGCGGCACCATTCCCGCCCGCGTCAGTCACCCGGAAGTCAACCCGCCGTACGCTGACCTCGACTTCGAGGGCCGCTACAAGGTGCGCTTCCTGTTCGACCGCGACACCTGGCAAGCCGGCCGCGAAAGCGCCTGGCTGCGCCTGGCCCGACCCTACGGCGGCGACACCCACGGCCTGCATTTCCCGCTGCAGGCCGGCACCGAAGTGGCGGTGGCCTTCGAGCACGGCGACCCCGACCGCCCCTACATCGCCCACGCCCTGCACGACGACCGGCACCCGGACCCCGTCACCGCCCGCAACGAGCGCCGCAACGTGCTGCGCACTCCGACCAACAACAAACTACGCATGGACGACACCCGCGGGCAGGAGCACATCAAGCTCAGCACCGAGCACAGCGGCAAGAGCCAGTTGAACCTGGGGCATCTGGTGGATGCCGAGCAGACGAAGCGGGGGGAAGGGTTTGAGTTGCGCACCGATGGACATGGCGCCCTTCGTGCGGGCAAGGGGGTGTTTATCAGTGCTGATGAGCAAACCCAGGCCAAGGGCGACGTCCTCACCATGGACCCGGCCACCGCCCAGGTCGAAGGTGCCAGACAGCAGATGGCCGAATGGCAGGACATCGCCCAGGCCCACCACAGCCGCAAACCCGACCTGCGCGGCTTGGAACAACTCCGGGCCGACGCAAAAGACCTTTCGGCCGCCGCGATCCTGCTCAGCGCCCCCCAGGGCATCGGCGCCGTCACCCCGGCCAGCCTGCTGCTCAAGAGCGGCGACGCGCTGTACCTGCAAAGCCACAACGAAATCAACCTCGCCGCCGCCAAGCGGCTGTCGGCCCACGCCAACCAGGGCATCTCGCTGCTGGCCCAACAGGAAGGCCTGCGCCTGGTCTCCGGCAAAGGACCCCTGGACATCGAATCCCACGGCGATGGGCTGGGCATGAAAGCCCAGCAGGACATCACCGTGCAGTCGGTGCAGGGGCATGTGCAGGTGACGGCGAAGAATGGCCTCACCCTGGCGTGTGGGGGTGGGTTCATTCGGATTACAGCCGAAGGCGAAATCCAGATTCATAGTCCTGGCCTAGTCAGTATCAAAGGGAAGCACAGACTCGACCGCCCCGGTGGCGAGACGTTTCCGCTGCCTGAGTTACCCGGTTCGGTGTGCAAAGAATGTTTGAAAAGGGCTAGGGCAGTCGCCCAGGGCTTCATGCCCAGGGGGGCATCGATATGACTTCAATGCAACGCCATGTCTGGCTTGACTTGCTAGAGGCCTCTGGTGCCAGGAGCGGCTTGTACCATCTCGATGTAGTTGTGGATCAGGCTGGCAGCAACGCCCCGTTATTGCCCAGCGTATTGAGCGTCGAGCCGCCGTTGCAATGGCGTTCGCTGTTCACCGGTCTGCCCGAGGAAGGCGCTAGCGAACTGGCGCCGTTGTTGCTGCGTATCGACCTGACGCAGCCACTGCAACGGCAGTGGCTTGGCTGCCTGATGCACGAGGTACGCGATCGTTCGCAATTGATGGTGTTGGCCTCGCCTTGGCTGTTCCCAGCATTGGCCGAACACCTCGGTCGCTGCTTGGAAGTGACCAACGGCGGCTGTACGGGGCTGCTGCGCTATTACGACCCGCGTCTGTTTCCGCTGCTGTTCAGCCACGTATTGGAGCCTGCACAACAGCAACTGCTACTTCGTCCCGCAGTGTTCTGGAGCTGGCTTGATCGTGACGGCGTTCCCGGCCACTTGCCTGGCGCTCCTGGCGAACCCTTGGGCTCGGAAGATTTTCGCCCCTTGGACCTTAGCGACAGCCAGTTGGAAGTTCTTGGTTGCGCAAGTGATGCGACGTTGGCAATGAGCAAGCTGCTTGCTGCACGCCCAGCGACATATGGGAATGAACAATTTTTTCACCAGTGTTACGCGGCGATGCTCGACGCCACCGAAGCGGGATTGCTTCTGGGGCCCGAGCGGGAAGCGTTCGTTCTCAAACGATTGCTCGCGCCCGAATCGCCAGCATTTAACAGAGGGAAGTGACTTTATGCCCACGTGTTTGATAGCCAGACGCGTCTTTGGGATTGCCGCAGGTTTGACCGCCATTTCAATCACTTCAAGTGGGGTGGCGAGCACCTTGGAAGCGATCAATCACACTCATTGGGCGATCAACCGATTCAGTGTGGATGGGCGTTCGGGGATTGACGTTATCGGGCCTTACCAGGGCGGCGGGGGCGGATGTTGTTACGTCGCGCCGTCGCGTTGGCAGCAGGGTATTACGGTGCGGATCGATTGGGAGACGGGTGTCGCTTACTCCTATGACAATCCTGGCTATGCGGACTGGCCTAAGTACCTAGCCTGGAAACAAAAGCTAAAAGCGCAAAAGCAGCAGCATAGCAAGATGGTAGAGGTCCCAGATTATACGAACCAAAGAGTCTGCGGCCTGACCGTGCACTTCCTGCCCTGCGACGACATCCAGGTCACCACGTCCTGCTACGCCTATGGCAGTCCCGAATACCCGATCAAGACCCCCCTCAACTTACCGGAGCCCACCTCATGTCCGAGCTGAAGCACACCCCGGTCTGGTATCCGCCGGCATTCCCGGTCCAGGGCCGCTTACCCAGAGATGTCGGGCTGGTTTACCAGAACCTCAATCGCCAATGCGCTCTGGAGCATGACTATCACGACTCCCTGTGCGTCGCCGCTGGGCGCAGAGTGATGCCTCCATGCTGCAAGACCGTGCACATCAGCCTGTTTTTCGACGGCACCGGCAATAACCTGAACAACGACCTGTACGAGTCCTCGACACCGCACCCGACCAATATCGCCCGGCTGTTTCGCGCCAGCATTGGCGCCGGCCATGCCGGCGGTACCGCCCACAGCGACAAGGCCGAGCGCCTGGTCGATGCGCCGGGTAATGGCAATGGCCAGTATTTCAAGTACTACATGCCCGGCGTGGGCACACCTTTCCCGGAAGTCGGAGACCTTGATTACAGCGAATCGGGCTTGGCCACCGCCTGGTACGGTGAAGAGCGGATCAACTGGGGGTTGATGATGCTCATCGATGCCCTGCGCCGCACCTTGAACCAACCACGCCTGGACAATGCCGCGCTGCAGGTGGCGGTCAAGGCCATGGGCACGGCGCTCGGCCTGGGTTGGGGGACCGGCCACGCCAATCGCAGCCGCGAGTTTCGCAAACAGTTGCAGGCGTTGGCCAAGCCCCTGCAACTGGCCCTGACGCAGCCGCAGCCCGGCCAGGTCAAGTTGCTGGGATTGAAGCTGTATGTCTACGGTTTTTCCCGCGGAGCGACGGCGGCCCGGGGTTTTGTAAGTTGGCTGGATCGATTGTTGTCCGACTTGGCGCTGACGCTGCCGATGGCGGATATACGGGTGCCCCTGAGCGTGGAATATCTGGGTCTGCTGGACACCGTGGCCTCTGTGGGTATCGCCGACATTATTCCAGGCGCCCAGGGGCACATGAGCTGGGCCGATGGCAACCAGCACCTGCCGGAGAGCGGATTGGTGAAGCGTTGCCTGCATTTGGTGGCAAGCCATGAGCAGCGGTTGTGTTTTCCATTGGAATCGATTCGCCGTGAAAACGGGGAGTACCCGGCTAATAGCCAGGAGGTGATCTATCCGGGGGTACATTCGGATCAGGGTGGGGGGTATCCGCCAGGTGATCAGGGGAAGGCGATGGGCGAGAGCGATGGTTTGCTGCTGTCGCAAATAGCCTTAAACGATTTGTATGCAGATGCCTTTGCCTATGGTGCCCCATTGAAGGTCTCGCCTCTTTCCTTGCCGTCAGAGTTGGGCCATGAGCTTTGGAGGGCAATGGCGGATGACGTGGCCGAAGCGTTTGAAGTCGCTCCAATAACCGCAAGTCGATTCAACGCCTGGCGCCAAGTCACCTTGGACCTGCCAGCGGTAACGCAACCGTTGCCCATCGAACAGATCGAAAGCTACCAACCCTTACCGACCACCCTCAGCCTGGAAGAAGCCCTACGCACGCAACTGGACTGGATCACCGCCTGGCGCATCGACCGCTACGCCTTTGCCAGCCTTAAACAGACAGGCTTCTACCAACAGGCAAGCGATACCGAAGCCGACAAGACTGTCCGTGAAGCTGCCGAACACAAGCGTGATGCAGAACAACAAGCGATCGAAAGGCATCGCAAACTGCAGATGGTCGCCGAACGTATAGGCCGTGTCCCGAAAAAAACACTGAAACCCGGCGTAAAGGATTTCGACGCGGACATGGCGAAAACCCAGCTGCGCGAAGCGGCCGAAGAGTTCGCTGAGGTTTACCGGAGCGAGGGTCGCCAGGATCCGTTGGCCCTGCTGGCGCTTGGTCTGGTTGCCGGCCCAGAGCCGTTCTGGGTTGCCACCCAGATCCGTGCCGAGCGTGAACGAATGAAAGCGGCCGGCCAGAAGTTGGTCAGCCAATTGTTTCCACCCCCTCGGTCCCAGATAAACCATCAGAACGAAACCTTTCGCGGCAACGTCGACGAAAGCCGCAATGCCGAACAACCCGAAGGGTTGTTGCGTGCGTTATTCGACGACCACGTGCACGACTCCCGCGCCTGGTTTCTCTACAAGCTTGGGCGCGAACCTTGGGGCAGCTTCTTGCGAGACCGCATGGTGTTCTTCGGCGAGAGCGACAGCCGGGCGCTGGCGCTCTACAGCGAAAACGCCCAAGGCCAGTGGGCCCAAAGACAGCCAAAGTCAACCAGCGACCCGGTGCCGCTACACATGGATGTTGAACGCCTGGCCCAGGTGCAGAAGGACATCGATGAGCTTTGGAAGGATTTTTATGCAAAGGCCAGGGAGACGAACGATGCGCCGAGCTGAACCTTTGCTTCGCCACCCTTCAAGAGGCAACGCTCCGATGCTCAGGCCCAGCCCGTGGCATGCGCTATTGCTAGCCTGGTGTGGTTTGTTGGGCGCGGTGCTCGCGCCCAACGTCTCTGCCAGTACGCTCGAAGCCATCAATCACACTCACTGGGCGATCAACCGATTCAGTGTGGATGGGCGTTCGGGGATTGACGTTATCGGGCCTTACCAGGGTGGCGGGGGCGGATGTTGTTACGTCGCGCCGTCGCGTTGGCAGCAGGGTATTACGGTGCGGATCGATTGGGAGACGGGTGTCGCTTACTCCTATGACAATCCAGGTCTTGCTGATGAAGCCAAATACGACGCCTGGCTCGACAAGATCGTCGCGCAAAAGAGGCGGCACACCAAGCAAGTCCCCATCCCCGACTACACCAACCAAACAGTCTGCGGCCTGACCGTGCACTTCCTGCCCTGCGACGACATCCAGGTCACCACGTCCTGCTACGCCTATGGCAGTCCCGAATACCCGATCAAGATCCCGCTCAACCTGCCGGTGCCTACGTCGTGCCCGCAGTCCTGACCCCATTCATTACAAGGAGTTGAAATTATGAAAGCCATCATTCGCCAAGGCGACACCCTCAAGGAATACGGAGGCGAGGTATTGGGGGGCCACTACCTATGCGACGGCCTGTCCATTGCCTGTCAGGGGGATGCGGTGCGCTGCAACCTGCACGGCCGTACCGAGATTGCCGAGGGCAGTGACCTGATGGAAGTCGACGGGTGCCCCGTGGCGCTGGATGGTCACCGCTGCGGCTGCAATTGCACGTTGGTCAGCTCCGGGCCTGATACGCTGGTGGCCTCATGATCCCGGCGCCGGAGTTCGCGCCTTACCCTGCGTCACGGGCGCCCGGATACAGGCGCTGGATAGCCGGAGTCGCGGGGCTGCTGATTTTGTTGGGCGGCGCCAGCGCGCTCCTGGATGGGGTCGTAGAGCCGCGCTTGATGGTTGTCGGCGCGATCACGACGTTGCTGGCATGGTTGCTCGTGTTGCTGTTGCGTGTGTTGCGCTACCGATTCAACCGACACAACGCTCGTTGTTATGCCGAGGCGGCGCAACGGATCCAGCGAACCTGGTGGGCGCATCATCGGCAGAAAGCCGCGTTGGTGGACACTGTCTTGCTCGGGCCCGCCTGCCTGACCCAGGAACACAGGCAGAATCTGCTCAACCCGGATCAACCTGCGCCCATACCGCAAGAAACGCCCGAAGGCCTGGCGCTTCGTCTGCTTCAGGTATTCGGTGACGACCTTACCGAGCGCGAGCGGCAATTGGCCGTTTTGCTCGCCCTGCAATGGTGTGAGCAACAAACCGAGCCCATCGTCTTGCAGCCGGTGCGTTGCTATTGGCAGGGTTCCGTCGAGTCCTGGGCGGCGTTCGTCGAGCAAATGGCCGAATCCTGTCCCCAGGTTGAACTGCCGGAGCGACCTGAGCCCTGGCAGGGCATTCGCAGCCTGGACTCAATCATCAACCAGCTGCAGAGCGCCCCTTCGGATGCGCGCGTTCTCTGCGGCGGTTGCCAATCCTCGTCACCACAAAAAGACAGCCGCTTACCGGCCGGCGAGGCGGCGCTGCTTTGGCTGCTGGGCCTTGAGCAAGACATGGGTTTGTTGCGGGGAGAATGGTTCACCGATCAAGAGTCGGTGGTAAAGGTGGCCGAACGAGCCGTCCAACAAAGCGAACTGCAGGCGCCCGCCAAAGTGTGTGTGTCGTTCTCCCAGCCCGACATAGTCGACCTGTCTGCCATTGGCTGGAACACCAAGCAAAACGTGCAAGACCACAATTTCGGCACGCTGGCGAATCTGGAGGCCATGGTTGCGCAGACCCTTGCCGCCTGGCACGCCGAGCAACACGGTGAGCCCTGTGCCTGGCTGGCTTGCGATTCCCATTACACCTTGGCCCTCGGAATTGTGAAACCCCATGACTCAAACAGATGAACCTCAAAAAATCTCTTCCTGGCTTACGGCGCTTCTGTTGGCGTTGATCTTGGCCGTGTTTGTTGCCTTGGCAGGCGGGGGGTGGTGGTTATGGACTGGGCAACCCGTCGACCGCGTTGTGCTGTCGGACCTGCTGCTCAAGGCATTTTTTTGCTGGGCATTGTTGTTCGCGATGGCGATATTGATGTGGCAAATCATGCAGAACGGGATCAGAGTTCTGGTGCGTAGCACCCAGGTGACCTCATCACGACCTCAGGCCAGGACGCCTGAATCGATACTGGGCGCAGAGCTACGCGAAAACCTCCACTTCCAATACGGCCCCCTCTGGCGCCACAAGGTCCGCCTGCTGCTCATCGTCGGCGAGCCCACCCAGATCGCCGCCATCGCCCCGGAGCTGGCGAAAAAGAAATGGCTCGAAGGCGAACGCACCGTGCTGCTATGGGGCGGCAGCGTCCAGGAAGAATTGCAAACCCCGCTGTTGAACCCATGGCTCACCCTACGCCGTTGGCGGGCGCTGGACGGGGTGGTCTGGGCGCTGGACAAACCGCAAAGCACCGATGCGGTGGCGCTGGCCAAGGGCATGCGGCAGTTGCAGGGGCTGGCTCGGCGGCTACGCCGACGGTTGCCGTTGCACTTGTGGCAGGTGTGCGAGAGCGGCTGGTCCCAGGACGGGCGCGAGAGCCAGCCGGTGGGTTGTCTGTTGCCGGCCAAGGTGACGCCGTCGCTGCTGGAGGCGTGCCTGGAGGATCTGGTCGAGCCGTTGCGTTGCCAGGGCTTTGCCCAGATGAAGATCAAGAAGCGGATGCACCACGATTTCCTGCTGCGCCTGTCCCGGGATTTGCAGGCCGAGGGCATTGCCCGTTGGCGGCAGGCGCTGGCGCCGTCGTTGAGTGGGTTCAACCCGGGGGTGATGCTGCGAGGGTTGTGGTTCAGCCTGCCACTGCGCGTGACGCAAAGCGCTGACGGCGAGCACTTCTGGTGGCCGGACCCGGCGTGGCACGGCGTGCAGCGCGACAAGGCCGTCGGCGCGCGGTTGGGGTGGGGCGCGCCGCGAGTTGTCTATGGGCTGTTCATGGGCCTGGCGCTGGTGTGGGGCGCGGGGATGGCGCTGTCCTTTGTGAGCAATCGGGCGCAGATCGTCGAGGCGCAGGCCTTGTCGACGGCGTTGCAACAGTCATCCACCCAAGAGGAGCAACTGTTGGCGCTCGAAGCGCTCGTCCACGTGCTGGCTCGCCTGGATCACCGTGTCGTGTCCGGTGCGCCGTGGTACCAGCGCTTTGGCTTGAACCGCAATGAAACCTTGCTCGAGCTGTTGTGGCCCCGGTATGTCGAGGCCAATAACCGCCTGGTGCGCGACCCGGCGGCGACGAGGTTGCGCGGGCAACTGGAGGCGCTGGTCAAGCTGGCGCCGGGCAGCCCCGAGCGCGTTGAGCGCACGCGTATGGCCTACGATCAGCTCAAGACTTACCTGATGATGGCGCGCCCGGACAAAGCCGAGGCGTCCCTGTTGGTCAAGACCCTGGGCCACGCCGAACCCACGCGTGACGGAATTTCGCCAGGGCTCTGGCAGACCCTCGCACCGAACCTGTGGCAGTTCTACGCCGAGCAACTGGCCGCGCACCCGGATTGGCGCATCGAGGCCGACCCGCGGTTGGTGGCGCAGGTGCGGCAGGTGCTGCTCGACCAATTGGGCCAACGCAACGCCGAGGCCAGCCTGTATCAACGGGTGCTGGACGAGGCCACCCAGCACTATCCAGCCCTGGGCCTGCAACAGATGGTGGGCGACACCGAAGCCGCCGGGTTGTTTTCCAGCAAGGCCAGCGTGCCGGGAGTGTTCACGCGCCAGGCCTGGGAGGGCCAGGTGCGCCAGGCCATCGATGACATCACCCAGGCGCGCCGCGAAGAAATCGATTGGGTGCTCAGTGATCGCCCCGGTGACATCGATGTGCGCTTGACGCCCGGCGAGCTCAAGGCGCGCCTGACCGAACGCTATTTCAAGGACTACGCGGGCGCCTGGCTGGTGTTTCTCAACAGCCTGCGGGGCAATCAACCCAAAAGCCTGGAACAGGTCATCGACCAGTTGACGCTGATGAGCGACGTGCGCCAATCGCCGTTGCTCGCGTTGATCAATACCCTGGCCTATCAAGGGCAAGCGGGCAACCGCGTCCCGGCCCTGGGGGACTCGCTGATGAGGTCCGCGCACAAGCTCATCGGCCCGGACAAGGCCCCGCCCATAGACCCGCTGGCCGACCTGCCGAGCGGCCCGCTGGTTCCGACGTTCGGCCCGTTGTTGGCCTTGCTGGGCAAGGGTGGCGCTGACCATTTGAGCCTCCAGGCCTACCTCACCCAAGTGACCCGCGTGCGCCTGAAACTGCAACAGATCAACACGGCCAGCGACCCCATGGAAATGACCCAGGCCCTGGCGCAGACGGTGTTCCAGGGCCGGGGCATCGACCTCACCGATACCCAGTCCTATGGCCGTCTGATGGCCGCCAGCCTCGGTGCGCAATGGGCCGGCGTGGGCGAAACGCTGTTCGTGCAACCGCTGGAACAGGCCTGGCAGCGAGTGCTGCAACCGTCGGCGGCGGGCCTCAACAGCCAATGGCGGCGTTCGATCGTCGAGCATTGGAACGCGGCCTTTACCGGGCGTTATCCCTTCGCCGCGACGGCCAGCGATGCTTCGTTGCCGATGCTGGGGCAAATGATCCGCGCCGACACGGGGCGCATCGAACGTTTTCTCCACAGCCAGTTGAGCGGCGTGTTGCGCAAGGAGGGCAACCGCTGGGTGGCCGATCCCCGCCACGGTCGCGGTTTACGCGTCAATCCCCAATTCCTGGAGGCGGTCAATCAACTGAGCGATCTGGCCGACGTGCTCTACACCGACGGCGGCCTGGGCTTGAGTTTTGAACTGAGCGGCAAAGGCGTGCGCGATGTGGTGCAAACCACCTTCATCCTCAACGGAGAGAAACACCACTACTTCAACCAGAAGGAGCGCTGGCAGCGCTTCGGCTGGCCGGGACGCAGCGACTACCCCGGCGTCAGCCTGACGTGGACCAGCGTCCACACCGGCGAACGGTTGTTCGCCGACTACGCCGGCGCCTGGGGGCTGATTCGCTTGCTGGAACAGGCCACGTTCACCGCGCTGGACGATGGCGACAGCCGCTACCGCATGGTGCTCAAGGCGCCCGATGGCCTGGGCCTGACGTGGCACCTGCGCACCGAACTGGATGCCGGACCGATGGCGCTTTTGAAGTTGCGAGGGTTTACGTTGCCGGGGCGGATATTTTTGGCTGAGGGCGGGCCAGCGGTGCCCCTGGCGCGCAATGAGGTGCTCCGATGAGCCTGCAAAACCTGATCACCCATTGCCTGGGCAAGCGCGACGCCTTGGCCATCGCCCGTGAACAGGCCGCACGCTGGCAACCCTGGCTGCAGCCCATCAGCGAAGCGGCACCCGTTGGGCACGACCCTGGCTATGACGATGATTTTCAATGCATGCGCGAAGAGGTTGGCAAGCTGTCCGGCGCCGATGCTGAACGAGTGGCCCAACTGGGTGAAAAGCTACTGACCCGCAAATGTAAGGATTTACGCGTCGCCACCTATTACGTGTGGGCTCGCTTGTGCAGGGACGGCGAAGCCGGGCTGGCCGACGGTTTGAGCCTGTTGGCGGCGCTGGTGGAGCGGTTCACCGATACGGTACTGCCCGTGCGACCGAACAGCCGCAAGATGGCGTTGCAGTGGCTGGCCGGCGAAAAGCTGCTCGATACGCTGTGGCGGTATCCGGAGGTGGTGAAAACCGAGGCCGAGCGCACCGCCGCGGCATTGGCCTGGCTGGAGCAGGGCCTGACGGCATGGCCTGACGATCAACGTCCTTGCCTGGGGGCCCTGTATGCCGCGCTATCCGCCCGATTGGCTCGGTCCGAAGGCATGGAGGCGCTGGTCCCGCAGAGTACCGCCAGCCAGGAATCGCAAGCCCAGGCCGGGGCTTCGGCTGCTATCGCGATCAAGTCCGGTCGGGATCTGTTGGACCACGGCCGGGCCTTGGCTGGTTATCTGCGTGATCAACCTCAGGGTTGGCTGGCGGCCCACCGCGTGATGAAGAGCCTGCGTTGGGACACGGTGCAAGAGGCGCCGCCCGAGGACGCCGATGGCAACACCCGGCTGACGCCGCCCAGGGCTGACTATCGGGCGCAGCTCAAGCGTTTGTACTTGCAGCAGGGCTGGACCCAGTTGCTCGATCACGCGGAACGAATCTATGCCGAAGGCGTGAACCATTTCTGGTTGGATTTGCAGTGGTATGTGTATCAGGCACTGAGTCAGCAACCGGCGCCGCAGGTGTGCTGGGCTGATGTCGTCCGACGTGACCTGGGCATGTTTTTGGATCGGTTGCCGGGGTTGGAGCTGCTGCGCTGGCGCGACGGCACGCCTTTCGCCGATGAGACCACACGTGAGTGGATTGCCCAGCACGCCAGCGCAGACCGCCCGGAGCAAGGGTTGGCCGCGCCATCGTCGGCACCGGTCATCGGGGATGCCGACATCTTGTCGTGGGAAACCGAAGCCCTGGCGCAGGCCGACAAAGAAGGGGTCGAGCAAGCGCTGGCTTGGCTGGCGGCGCGCCCGGACATTGTTTGCGCACGCCAACGATGGCTGCTGCGCCTGCTGATGGCGAGGGTGGCAGAACAGTTCGGCAAAAGTGAGCTGGCCATCCACCTGCTGGGGGAACTGGACACCGCTTCACAGCACCATGACCTATGCGCGTGGGAGCCCGAGTTGTATTTCGAGGTCAAGGCTCGCCTGCTCAGGTTGCTGCGGGTCAAGGCCCAACGCAACGACACGGACAAACCTGCCCTGGCCCGACGCATGGAACCTTTGTTGGCGGCGCTGGTGGCCATCGATCCGGTACGTGCCGCTGTGCTTTGCGGCTGACACTCATTTCAGGACTTTTATGGACATGGAAAATCTGACACTGCGCTATTTCGACGCCGAGATGCGTTATTTGCGCGAGGCCGGCAAGGAATTCGCCGAGGCGTTCCCGGACCGGGCGGCATATCTCAATCTCGACAAGCCGGGGGCGCAAGACCCTTACGTAGAACGTTTGTTCGAGGGCTTTGCATTCTTGATGGGGCGCTTGCGGGAGAAGCTCGACGATGATCTGCCGGAGCTCACCGAAGGCTTGGTCAGCCTGCTGTGGCCGCATTACTTGCGGACCATACCGTCCCTGTCGATTATCGAGCTGGCGCCGGATCTTGCCTTGATAAAGCGCAGCGAACGAATCCCCAGAGGGTTCGAGATCCTGTCGCGCCCCATCGGGCCGCAGCACACCTGCTGTCGCTACACCACCACGCAAGACGTGACGTTACAGCCGCTGGCGTTGACAGTCGTGGCGCGCGACCACGAACCGGATGGCCGCTCGCTGCTGCGTTTGCGTTTTGTCCGAAGCGTGTCCGTCCCTTGGTCACAAATCGACCTGAGCCGCTTGCCGCTGTACTTGAATGCCGATGCGCCACTGGCCAGCGCACTGCACCAAGCCCTGACCTTGAACAGGCAGGCGATGTATGTGCGCTTGCCAGGACAGTCGGATCGCAAGCCGGTGGACGGGTATTTCACCCCCAAGGGCTTTGGCGACGAGGATCGCCTGTGGCCCAAGGGCGACAGCGCTTTCAGCGGCTATCAACTGCTGCTTGAGTATTTCACGTTTCGTGAGAAATTCATGTTCGTCACCCTCTGTGGCCTTGAGCAACTGCCGCTTGAGTCCGGCGCGCCCTGGTTCGAGCTCGAAGTGGTGCTGTCCAAGCCCTGGCCGCAGAACTTCGACCTGAACCGTGAACATATTCGTCTGCACTCGGTGCCGGTGATCAACTTGTTCGTACTGGAGGCCGACCCGTTGGCGCTGGACCCCTTGCAAACCGATTACTTGCTGCGTCCGATGCGCTTGCAGGATGGCCATCTGGAAATCTATTCGGTGGACCAGGTGACCGCATCCAAAGGCGCCGAGCGCATGGACTACGTGCCGTTCACCAGTTTTCGCCATAAAGGCGGCATGCTGCGTGATGAGGCGCCGGAACGTTATTTCCATAGCCGCCTGAAGCGGGCCGCCAATGGGCTGTATGACACCTGGTTGATCCTGGGCGGAGAAGGCTTCGACGAGGATCGGCTGCATACCCACGCCAGCCTGTCGTTACACCTGATCGGCACCCACGGCCAGCTGCCACGCAAAGCGCTGCAGAGCACGGTGCTCGATACAGCGGTGCAAACCACCCAGTTCGGCCTGCGGGTGCGCAACCTGTGTGCGCCGACGTTGCCGTGCTATCCGCCAAACCGCGACCGTTTCCACTGGCGCATCCTGAGCCACCTGGGCTCCAATTTCTTGCCGATGCTCGACAGCGCAGAGGTGTTGCGCGGGACGTTGGCGTTGTATGACTGGACCGGCAGCGAGCAGAACCGGCGTCGCCTGGCGGCGATTGTCGAGGTGAACCATCACCTGGTCCAACGTTTTGAAAATGGCTTTTTGCTGCGCGGGGTGGATATTGAAATCACGTTGGATGCCCACGGCTTTTCGGGGGACGGCGATATCAGTCTGTTCGGTGAAATGCTCAACCGCTTTTTTGCGCTCTACGCCGACATTCATTTGTTCACCCAGCTCACGCTGATTCTTCAACCTACCGGAGCGTGCCTGCGATGGAACGAGAACCACAGCCAGCGCATTCCCGGTTGAACGCCGACGGTTTGCTGGACGCGTTGCGAGGGCGGGTGGCCGAGGCCAGCCTGTATCGTTTCTGCCAACTGTTGGAACAAGCGCTGCCCGGCCGTCCTCTGCTTGGCAGCACCGCGCATCCGGCAGACGATCCCGTGCGCTTTCGACCCGATCCCGGCATGGGGTTTCCCGCCGGTGAGCTGAAGGCGATCGAAATCGACACGAACAACCCGCAACGTCCGGCTACGGTGCGCACCCGTCTGATGGGTTTGTACGGCCTAGATTCGCCAATGCCGACGGGGTTTGTGGATGACATCGCTCAACGCCGGGAGGGGCATGAGGCACTGGAAGCTTTCCTCGACATTTTCAATCACCGGATTTTCACTCAGTTCTATCGAATCTGGCGCAAGTACTCTTATCCAGCGACGTTTGCAGCGGGCGGCAGCGATGCGACATCGCAGTGCCTGTTCGGTTTGATCGGGCTGGGCATTCCCGGAACAGCGGAACGCGTCGCTACCCCAGTCTCCCGTTTCCTCGCGTTGCTCAGCGTCATGCGCCTGCCTACCCGCAACGCCGAAGGCATCGAGGCGCTCGTCAAGCTGCTTGCCGTCCATACCCAGGCACGGATAACCCCGTACCGGCCGCAGAAGATTCCCTTGCCGCAACCGGCCAGCCTGTGTCCGTCTTGCCCGGTACGCTTGTCCAAGGGCACGCCGCTGGGCAATGTCGGGCAAGACGTCAACAGCCAGCTGCACTTGGTGCTGTCCACCGACGACGCGCAGGAGGCCAATGACTGGTTGCCCGGCGGAGCGCTTCACCGCGACCTGCTTGTACTCCTGCGGGTGTACCTGGGATGGCGCTGCACCGCGACGCTGCAATTGACCATCGCGGTAAGCAGCCTGCCAACTCCGATACTGGGGCATCGGCAGATACGACTGGGAATGACCGGTGTGCTGGGCTTGGGTTCAGACACCTGGCAGCCGCGAGAACAGGACACCCTCACGATCAATATGGGCCGCTACCAGGGCCTTTCGACCAACCCACGGATCAGGGAAACACAACATGTCACATACCTTTATTAACCGGTTGGCACTCACGGTGCTGGTCGCTGCGCTTGGCGGGTGTGGAGCGGCGCAGACCGTCGAGCCGAGCACGGGGTTCACCACCGGGACGATGTTCCGTAAACAGGTCAAGACCTTGCACCTGGATTTCAACGCACGAACCGCGCTCAACACCGAAACCGCGGACATGAACGCCTTATCGCTGCCCACCTTGGTGCGGGTTTACCAGTTACGCGACAGTACCGCGTTGGAGCAGGCCACCTACGACGGGCTGGTGAACACAGACGACAACCTGTTCGAAGGTGCATTGCTGGACAAACGCGCCGTGGTGGTGAAACCCGGGGCAGGGGCCCTGTTGAGCGTGCCCATGGACCCCCGCACGCGGGTAGTGGCGCTGGTGGGCTTGTTTCGAAGTCCAGACGCCGCGTTAGGCTCCTGGCGCCTGGTGCTGAGGCGCGAAGACCTGGACCCGGATCGGGCACGGCTCATCGAGATAGGCGCCAACCAACTGACGTTGCGCCCGTTGGCGAAGGACTGATCCATGACCGAGCCCAACCCTTCGCTCTATGAAATGCTACTGCAAAACTTCAATGGTGAACTGGATTTGCATCGCGTCAGCGGGCAGGACCAGCACACGCTGTCGGTCCTGGACAACCTGCAACGCATCCTCAACAGCCGGGCCGGCAGCCTCAGCCATTTACCGGATTATGGACTTCCCGACATGGGAACCATTTTGCAGGGGCTACCGGCTACCGCCCATACGTTGATGAAGGCCATGACCCATACCCTGCTCAAATACGAACCGCGATTGACGGCGCTCGCCATCGAGCTACTGCCGCAATTACTGCCGGGGCATTTGGAGTGCGCCCTGGACGTGCAGTTGAAAGGAGGGCGCCGGGTAACTTTCGGTACCACGTTGGGACCGGAGGGCAAAGTCCTGATGCGTCACCTGAAGCGACAGAACCATGTGGCGGCAACGGGAACGGATAACGCAAGGCAAGCGCGATGAGCGCGTTGTTTGAAGTGCATGTTCGAATCGGTGGCGATCCGCGCGGCTATGCTGAGTTCGTCGCTTTGCGCGACGAGTTGGCCAGATTGGGCCATGGCGCCTGCCCAGACGTGGATTGGCAAAAAGTCGAGCAGTTATGCCTTGTGCTGCTGCAACTCAACGGTGCGGAGCTGCAAACCGTCAGCTTCTATGCGCTGGCTCGAAGCCAGCGTCACGGTTTGGACGGCATGGTCCAAGGCGTTCGATTGTTGAAGACGCTCTGCGGTCAATGGCCCAGCCTGTGGCCGCCGTCGGTGCGGGTGCGCCTGGATACGTTGGGGTGGTTGTTCGCACAGCTGCAAACGCTGCTGCGTGGCCTGGCGCTGACGACCAACGATCAGCGCGCGTTGCTTGAGCTCGATGGTGCGTTGGGCTGCCTGACTGAGCGGCTGGCAAGCTACGCATCCACGCCGCTGCCGGCTCTCCAGTCTCTGCGCCAGCAGGTCAACCAGCTGATCCAACGTTTGGAACGATGCGATCAACGTATCGAAGCGGCACTGCTTCCCATGGGAATGACAGAGCCGGCATTGGCGATACCCATTGTGGTCCTGCCCCCGCCGGACATGACCCATCGTAAGGGGCATTTTTCGCCATGGCTGTGCGGCGCGGCGCTCGTCTTCGCTCTCGTCGCAGGGGTTGTCGGGTGGCGGATGAGCGCGAGGTCAGCGTTGGTCTTGCCCGCTCCGGTGCAGTTGGACAGCCTGTCGCTGTTCGATGTCGGCAGTTCGCAGCTCAAGCCTGGTTCGACCGATACCTTGGTTAAGGCCTTGGTGGATATCAAGGCCCAGCCAGACGGGTTGATCGTCATTTCAGGCCATACCGACGGGACAGGTTCATCGGAACAGAACCTGCAACTCTCAAACGCCCGTGCTGTTGCAGTGCGGGACTGGATGCAGCACGTGGGCAAAATCCCCGCCGGTTGCCTAGCCGTCCAGGGCGTCGCCGCCGGTCAGCCCATAGCTGGAGACGACACCGAAGCTGGGCGAAGGGCCAATCGGCGTGTCGGTATCCGCGTGGTGCCGCAAGTGGTGGCTTGTGAGCTTTCGGGGAAGGTTGGACAAGAGACGCCGCTTTGAACGTCCTCCTTGAAACCTGCTTCGGCCTACAGACGCAGCGTGGCAAATCCACTTTGGCGAGCATTAGGTTCCAGTGCATGAATGCCAAGGTAACCTCGAAGCGACGGACAGCATCAGGCTGGATCTAAATTAGATGTCAATCAAAATCAAAACTGTTGACGGCTATGATTATGCTCATCATCATAGAGCTACCCTGACATGTATCGATGTCGGGCCCGACCCAGTTGCCGAGGAACACTCCATGACGATCCACAAACCCGTAGCCTTGGTGACCGGCGCTTCTTCCGGTATCGGCGAAGCCATTGCCAACTCCCTCGTAGCGGCCGGCTATCAGGTATACGGCACCAGCCGGCGCGGAGCCCGGGCCGATCATCAGGCGTATGAGATGCTGGCACTCGACGTGACCGACGATGCCTGCGTCGAGGCCGCGGTTGCGCAGTTGATGCGGTTGGAAGGGCGTATCGACCTGCTGGTCAACAACGCCGGTTTCGGGCTCGCCCCGGCCGCGGCCGAAGAAAGCTCGATCGACCAGGCCAAGGCGATCTTCGATACCAATTTCCTCGGTGTTGTGCGAATGACGCGCGCCGTTGTGCCGCATATGCGTCGCCAGGGTGTCGGTCGCATCATCAACATCGGTTCCATACTCGGCGTGGTATCCGTGCCCTATGTGGCGCTGTACGTGGCGAGCAAGCACGCGGTGGATGGCTATTCCCAAGCCCTTGATCATGAATTACGGACCCATGGCATCCGGGTCGTTGTCATCGAGCCCGGTTATACCAAGACATCATTCGAGAGCAACAGCCTGCAGGCTGACGCTAAGCTGGACCTGTACGAGGATATCCGGGGTAAGGTAACCAAGGTCGTCAATCACGCAATGGCCACGGCCGAGGGGCCCGATGTGGTCGCTGACGTGGTGCTCAAGGCCGCTCGCGCCGAGCGGCCGAAGTTGCGTTACACCGCCGGCAAGGCGGCAGCCCAATTGCAGTTCATGCGCCGCTTCGCGCCGGCGGGCATGCTGGATACCGGTATCCGCAAGGCAATGCAACTGGCGTGAATCTGCTCAACCGGGCCCACGACATTCGCCGCTCAAATGCACAGGAAAACAACCATGACCTTCAAAGCGCTGCTTGCCACCAAAACCGATGAAGCCATGTCGACCGGCCTGGTCGACTTCACCGAAGAAGACCTGATGCCCGGTGATGTCACCGTCGCTATCGAATATTCCACGGTGAACTACAAAGATGCCATGGCCCTCAGTGGCCGCTCGCCGGTGATCCGCCAGTTCCCGTTGATTCCCGGCATCGACTTCGCCGGAATCGTTGAAAGCTCCAGCCACGCAGGTTTCCAGGCTGGCGACCGGGTACTGCTGAACGGTTGGGGGCTGAGCCAGACGCACCACGGCGGTTTCGCCCAGAAGGCCCGGGTGAGTGGTGACTGGCTCGTCAAGGTTCCGGACGTATTCTCGACCCGCCAAGCCATGGCCATTGGCACGGCGGGCTACACCGCGATGCTCAGCGTGCTGGCGCTGGAACACGGCGGCCTGGCGCCCGATGGGGGCGATATCCTGGTGACCGGCGCCAACGGCGGCGCGGGCTCGGTGGCGATTGCGCTGTTGTCGGGGCTGGGCTATCGGGTGATCGCGTCGACTGGACGCCTGGAAGAAGCCGACTATCTGCGTGACCTGGGCGCTGCAGAGGTGATTGATCGGCGCACCCTGTCGGAGCCGGGCGCACCGATTGCCAAGGAGCGTTGGGCGGGCGTCATCGACTCGGTCGGTAGCCATACCTTGGCCAATGCCCTGGCCCAGACCCGATACCGCGGGGTCGTCGCCGCCTTCGGCCTCGCCCAGGGCGCGGATCTGCCGGGGTCGGTGCTGCCTTTCATCCTGCGCAACGTGACCCTGGCCGGTATCGACTCCGTGAATGCGCCCCAGGCTGTCCGTTTGCAGGCATGGTCGCGTCTGGCCCGGGATCTGGATGTGGACAAGCTTGCTCGCACCACGCAGCTTGTCGGCCTGGCGCAAGTGCCGGAAGTCGCGGCTCGGGTGCTGCAAGGGCAGGTTCGCGGGCGCACGGTCGTGGATGTGAATGCTTGAGCGAAAGGACAAGCCAGCATTTATTAGCGGAGCGTTACAAGCATTCGGATGCCACACGCTGTAGCGGCTTCGCGCAAAAATTAATGAACATTTGCAGCACTGGGATATCGATTCTGTAACTGAACATTTCCGTGTGGGCATTCGGTCTCTAGCTTCGTTGGGCCGCTGTCCGGGCGGTCAGTCGGCCAACGGGGCGAGTTTCCATGAATGGCAGATACCAGTGCAGCGTCGAGTACAACGGTCGCACCCTCAGGGGTGACGCTGACCAGCCGCTGATCGATTTCTTGGCAGAGCAGGGCATCGACCTGCCTCACGTCTGCTATCACCGCGCCCTCGGGCCGATCCAGACCTGCGATGTCTGTTGGATCGAGCATGATGGCGAGTTGGTCCGCGGGTGCGCGCTGCGTTCCGCCGACGGCATGAAGCTGGTGAGCGAAACGCCTCGCGTGAAGGCGGCGCAGGAAGAAGGCATGGACCGGATCCTTGCCAAGCACGAGCTTTATTGCACGGTCTGCGAGCACAACACCGGTGACTGCACGCTGCACAATACCGTCGCCGACATGAACCCCGTGATCCAGCGCTACAAATACCAGCGCAAGCCCTACAGCAAGGACCACTCGAACCCGTTTTATACCTACGATCCCGATCAATGCATCCTGTGCGGGCGTTGCGTGGAAGCGTGCCAGAACGTCGAGGTCAATGAAACGCTGAGCATCGATTTCACCCAGGAGCATCCAAGGGTGTTGTGGGATGGCGGAACCAAGATAGAGGGTTCCAGTTGTGTGAGCTGCGGTCATTGCGTCACGGTTTGCCCCTGCAACGCGTTGCTCGAAAAAACCATGCAGCCGGATGCCGGACCGTTGACGTCGATGCCCGAGGACATCAAGCGGCCGCTCATCGACGCGGTGAAGACGATCGAGAATACGATCGGTGCGCCGCCCATTACCGCTATTTCCGTCATGGACATGCACTGGCGCCAGCCTGAAATCAAACGCACCAAGACCGTGTGCACCTATTGTGGCGTGGGCTGCTCGTTCGAAATGTGGACTCGCGACCGCACGCTGCTCAAGGTGCAGCCAGTGGTGAACGCACCGGCGAACGGCATTTCCACGTGTATCAAGGGCAAGTTCGCCTGGGATTTCGTGAACAGCGAAAAACGCCTGACGACGCCGCTGATACGGGAAAACGGCCGGTTTCGTGAAGCGAGCTGGGACGAGGCGCTGACCTTGGTCGCAGGCCGTCTTCTGGCCATAAAACGTGAGCACGGCGCCGATGCCATCGGCTTCATTGGCTCCAGCAAGGCCAGCAATGAAGAAGCTTACCTGACGCAGAAAATCGCTCGCCTGATCATCGGCACCAATAGCGTCGACAACTCTTCACGCTACTGCCAGAACCCCGCGACACAGGGGTTGTTCCGCACGGTCGGTTACGGCGGTGACGCCGGCACGATCACCGATCTTGAGCAGGCGGACCTCATCGTCCTGGTGGGCAGCAACCTGGCGGAGAACCATCCGGTTATCGCTTCGAAAATCAAGGCCGCACGCAAGCATCGAGGGCAAAAACTGCTGGTGGTCGATCCACGCAAGCATGAAATGGCGGAGCGCGCCGACCTGTTCCTGCAGATCAGGTCGAGCACCGACATAGTCTGGGCCAGCGCCATGTCGCGTTACCTGTTCGATCATGGCATGGCGGACGCGGCATTCCTGGAAGCGCGGGTGAATCAGGTGGACGAGTACCGACGCTCCCTGGAACCCTTTACCCTGCCATTCGCGTCGCAGGTCACCGGGTTGTCGGAGGCGGATCTGGTCAGCGCCGCGAACATGATCGGCAACGCCAAACGGGTCTGCCTGCTCTGGGCAATGGGCATTACCCAGCATAGCCATGGGGCCGACACGAGCACCGCACTGTCCAATCTCTTGTTGGTTACCGGCAACTACGGCCGCCCCGGAACCGGCGGTTATCCGATGCGCGGCCACAACAACGTCCAGGGGGCCAGCGACTTCGGGTGTTTGAAGAACGTCTATCCCGGTTATGAAAAAGTCACTGACGAAGCGGTTCGAGCCAAGTGGGCGAAGGCCTGGGGTGTGGCGCCGGAACGACTGTCCAACAAGGTCGGTGAAGACAACTTCCTGATGGTTCAGCATGCCGCCGAGCAGAAGATAAAAGCCATGTATGTGATCGGTGAAGAGACGGCGTTTTCCGACGCCGACACTGAAAACGTGCATGAGGCTTTCAGAAAACTCGATTTCATGGTCGTGCAGGACATTTTCTTCAGCCGCACCGCGCAGTTCGCCGACGTCGTGCTGCCAGGTTGCCCAAGCGTTGAGAAGGAGGGCACCTTCGTCAACACCGAGCGGCGGATCCAACGTTTTCATGAGGTTTTTCCGCCGCTGGGCAACAGCCTTCCAGACTGGCGCATCCTGACCGATCTGGCCAAGCGAATGGGCCATGACTGGGGATACGAGCATCCCTCGCAGATCTTCGCGGAGGTGGCCGGTATCGCCACCCTGTTCGCCGGCGCCAACTATGAGCGCCTGGACGGTTGGAAATCTCTCCTCTGGCCAGTAAAGCCGGATGGCACCGATACCCCGTTGCTCTATACCGACCGGTTCCACACCGACGACGGCAAAGCCGTGTTGTACCCGCTGGAGTGGAAACCTCCGGCGGAAGCGCCCGACAGCGAATTCGACCTGATGCTGGACAACGGACGCATGCTGGAGCATTTCCAGGGCAACAACCAGACGGGACGTGGCGACCGTGTCGATTCGTTGTCACCGCATTGGTACGTCGAAATCAGTCCCGAGCTTGCAGACGAGCGGGGTATCCAGGATGGGACCCAGGTGCGGATCACTTCTCGCCGTGGTTCGGTCACGGTGCCGGTTCTGATCACCGATCGAGTGCGCGGCAAGGTGCTGTTCATGCCGATTCACCAGGGCAAGCCCGGCATTAATGAACTCACCGGGGAACATCATGATCCAGACGTCAACACGCCGGCCTACAAGGAAACCGCTGTGAAGATGACGATCCTGAGGGATCCCCCTCCGGAATCGGCATTGCCGCGCGGCAATTTCCGAAACGGCCACAGGACACCGAACAATGGCGTGGCTGTTGAGGTGAAGTGGGCCAGAGACGACTACGCGCCGATCGACGCACCGGCGCCCCATCCGGAGAGGTTTTGATGGCCGAACCTATTGATTACGACGTAAAACCAAGCAAGACCGAGCCTGACGCGCAGGATGAACTCGATCGTCTGGTCCAGAGCCTCCATGAACACGGCGTGCTGCGCATGGCCAATGACCTGGTCTGTGCCAACACGGCGATTGCCAAAGTGCTGGTTGATGGCCTGAACAAGGAAGGCACGCTCAACGTCATTCAGAACCTGTCGATCCTGGCGATGGCACTGTCCCGCGTGCCGCCCGATGAATTCTACCGGCTGGTCTTCGCGCTGAAGGATGCCGGCGCTGCGGTCAGTCAATGGACCGCGCCCAACAACGACGACGTCGCGCCAGGCGTGCGGGGCGCATACCGTTTGCTGCATGACGAATCGCTTTGGCGCGCGATCTTGCCGCTCCTGGAGGGCTTGAAAGCGATGGGTGAGGGCATGAAGAGGCCGATCGATAAACCGATCAGTCAATTCTGCGGCAAACCCAGCGGCGCTTGAGCGGGGCCTGCCCATGGAATCGATGGATTCGGCGTTGATGCTGGCGCGCTACCAGTTTGCGTTCACCATTAGCTTCCACATCGTGGTTGCCGCATTTTCCATCGGCCTGGCCAATTACCTGATGGTGCTGGAAGCCCTCTGGCTGTGGCGAAAGCGTCAGGTCTATATGGACGTCTACCGATTCTGGCTGAAGATATTCGCCTTGACGGTCGCCGTGGGCACGGCATCAGGGCTGGTCATGGAGTTCGAGTTCGGGACCAACTGGAGCGCGCTGGCCAGCCGGGCGGGGGGCATCCTCGGGCCTCTGATGTTCTATGAAGTCATGGTCGCGTTTTTCCTGGAAGCAGGCTTCATCGGGGTCATGCTGTTTGGCATGAATAAAGTCGGGCCGCGCCTGCACTTCCTGTCTACATGCGCGGTCGCCGTCGGCTCGTTGTTCAGTGCATTCTGGATACTGTCAGCCAATTCCTGGATGCACACCCCGGCAGGCTTCAGCATTGCCGGCGATGGCCGGTTCGTGCCCGAAGACTGGCTGCAGATCATATTCAACCCCTCGTTTCCCTACCGTATGGTGCACATGAGCATCGCCGCCTTTCTCGGCACGGCCACCCTCGTGGGCGCCGCGGGCGCGTGGCACTTGTTGCGCGACAATACCCACGCGCCTGCGCGAGTGATGTTCTCAATGGCACTGTGGATGGCGGCCGTGGTCGGGCCTATCCAGCTCGTCGCGGGGGACCTGCACGGCGAAAATACCCGAGATCACCAGCCGCAGAAGCTGGCCGCGATGGAAGGTTCCTGGCGACGCCCGGAAGCCGGCCAGGGCGAGCCGCTCAGGTTGTTTGCGATACCGGACCAGGCCAACCGCAGGAATGATTTCGAACTGGCGATACCCCATCTCGGCTCGCTTTATCTGCGCCACGACTGGACCGGCACCATACAGAGCCTTGATGAGTTCGCGCCCGAAGACATCCCGCCCGTGGCCGTGGTCTTTTTCGCGTTTCGTATCATGGTGGGCATCGGCTTGCTGATCGTGGCCATGGGTATCGCCAGTCTCTTCTTGCGTTGGCGCGGCGGTCTGTTCGAGTGTCGATGGCTGATGCGCTGTGCGGTGCTCATGGCCCCGGCCGGGTTCGTAGCGATGGTTTGCGGATGGGTGGTTACCGAGGTCGGGCGCCAGCCATTCACGGTCTATGGCTTGATGCGCACCGTTCACAGCAGCTCGCAGCAACCGCTCTCATTCGTCCTGGGCAGCACACTCGCCCTGGTTATCCTGTACCTGCTGGTTTTCGGCCTGGGGCTGTTTTACCTGGTACGCGCCATCAACCGACTGCCGGCAACTTCAACGGATGCCGACGATCAAGCCAGCGCAACGCGGGGGAAATCGTGATGTTCATCTCTGAAGCGCTGTTACCCAATCTGTCGGCCGCCGCAATTGCCTTTACCATCATCACCTACGTGATTCTGGACGGCACCGACCTGGGCGTCGGCATCCTCTTCGCGACCCGCCAACACCCCGACGATAAGCAGATCATGGTCAACTCCATCCTGCCGATCTGGGACGGGAACGAAACCTGGCTGGTGCTCGGTGGCGGCGGTTTGCTCGCGCTTTTTCCCGTGGCTTACAGCGTCTTGTTTTCCGCCCTGTATATCCCGGTGATTGCGATGCTGCTGGCATTGATTGTCAGGGCCGTCGCGTTGGAGTTCCGGGCCGACGCGCCTGCACGAATGAAGCGCTGGCTCGACGTCAGCCTCGTGACCGGCTCGTTGATCGCAACGCTTTGCCAGGGTGTCATCATGGGCAGCGTGGTACAGGGAATCGATCACCACGAGGGCCGGTTCGCCGGAAACGGTTGGGAGTGGTTGAGTGCATTTGCGCTGGCGTGTGGCCTGGTGCTGGTGATTGGCTACGCACTGCTTGGCAGTTGCTGGCTGTTCTGGCGAACCGAAGGCGCGCTGCAAGCGGCGGCCAGAAGGCAGGCGCGATGGCTGGGATGGCTGACACTGGCAGGCATTGCAATCATTGTGGTGTGGACCAGCGAGTTGGCGCCGTCCTATCGAGACCATCTTCTTGAATCGAACCTGAGCCCGGCGCTTCTGCTTGTTCAGTGCGCGTTGCTGGTCGGGTTTTACCGGGCTTTTTCCAGCCGATACCATTTCCTTCCGTTGTTTGCGGTATTGGGATGGTTTGGCACGGCGTTCGCTGCCGCGATCATTACCCTCTATCCGTTAATCCTGCCGCCGTCGCTGGCGATCAGCCAAGCGTCTGCTCCAGCTTCGAGCCAAGGGTTCATGCTCGTGGGATTCGCGGTGCTGGTGCCGGTCACGCTGGCCTACAACACGTGGGGGTTCTGGGTGTTTCGCGGTAAGGTCAAAGCGCAGTACTTCCCAGACCGATAAAACCTGTCTTCATTTCCCGTCCCCGAATGGTGTGTCGACTAATTTGTAGACGTGTCTGTCGAGCGCGGGATTGCTACGGCATCGCCATTGCTGCACTCTCACTCTTCATTTTTGCATCGGGGCGGAGCATGGATTGGAGTGATGTTCGGGTCTTTCTCGCGATTGCCCGCAGTGGGTCATTGGGCGCTGCTGCCAAGCTGTTGGGTGTTAGTCATCCGACCGTGGGGCGGCGCTTGCAGGTCCTTGAACAGTCCAGCGGCCAGCCCATTTTCCTGCGTACCACCCAAGGTCTGATACTGACCGAGAGCGGAGAGAAGCTACTCAGCCTGGCGCAGCAAATGGAGCAAAGTGCGTTGGCCATCGAGCGGCGCCTTGCGGGCGACAGCGCGCAGCCAGAAGGTGTGTTGCGCATCTCCTGCGCTGACTGGTTTGCCTGTTACGTGCTGGCCCCGGTTCTGAGCGAACTGGGGCGACGTTATCCGCTGATCGTGCCCGAGGTCATCGCCGGGCATCGATTGTTCGACCTGGCCCGTCGCGACGCCGACATCGCGTTTCGGATCGTTCCTTTCACCGAACCCGATATTGTTCACCGCAAACTCACTTCCCTGAGCTATGGGCTGTACACCGCCGTCGGATCTCCTGACCTCGAGCCGCAGGGCGAGGGGGTTGGCTTGATTACCATGAGTGTCGCCCAATCACATTATCCCGATGTGCAGTGGCTGCGGCAGCGGTACCCTCTGGCCCGTACGGTGTTTACGAGTAGTAGTCGCACCGTCCAGGCGCAGATGTGCGCGCAAGGGCAGGGCATCGCTGTGCTGCCCCGCGCCCTGGGCGACCGGTTAACGGCGCTGCGCCTGATTGATCCGCATGAGGCGCCACCGGGCCGCGACATATGGATGGGCTACCACCAGGACATGCGGCAGATGGACAGCCTGCGTGCTCTTGCCGACCTTGCTTCCATCATGATCGGCAACCAGGCAGGCGGTTGACTCACTCCGCTGGGTGCATGGCTGTCGTTTGCAGTTGCGCAGCAGGTTGGCGCGCCAGGGTAAGGCTGAGTCCCGTGCCTACGACCAGGCATGCCGCGATACAGAGTATTGAGACGGTGAAGGCGTGGGTGATGGCAGCCGCGTCTGTGTCCGTGCCTAGAAGGGTGTAAAAAACTCCGCCTATTATCGCGACACTCAGTGATGTGCTGATTTGCAGAGTAGAGCTGGTAATGCCTGCAATCATGCCGGAGTACGCTGGCGCCACGCGCCCTGTGATCATGCGCATCAATGTCGGAAGGGCCAGTCCTTGTCCGAAGCCGATCAGAAACAGAATGACGGCAAGGGGCAGCGCAGCGGGGCTTACGGACATCGGCGTGTGCGCCACGAGCCAGGCCAGGAGCATGAGCCCCAACACTTCAAGTCCCATCCCGACCGGATTGACGTACGCCCCCAGCAAATGCCTGAAGTGAGGAGTGGAGAGCGGTCCCAGCAAAAAGCCCGCGCCGAAAGGAAGGAAGACGAGGCCTGCATTGAGTGGGCTCGTATGCAGCGCTCCCTGTAAATAAATAGAAAACAGCAGAAAAAACACGCCGATCGCGTAAAAGGTCAGAGCGACGAACAGTGCCCGGCCCAACCCAGGCGCGCGCAGTACGGCAGGATTCAGCAACGGCGCGCCTTGCGCTTGGTGCAAACGGGCTTCGTAGCGCCAGAACAGCCAGGCCAGCAGCGGCACCGCCGCAAGCGATAGCCAGGCCCACAAAGGCCAGCCCGCTTCACGCCCCTCGATCAGCGGCACGATCAGCGCTCCCAGCGTCACCATGGACAGTACCGTTCCGCCCAGATCAAGCTTGCTTGTATGTGGTGCGCGGGTTTCCTTGACCACCGCAATGGCGATCAGAATCACCAGCAACGCAATCGGTAAATTCACAAGAAATATCGCCCGCCACCCCAAGCCCATCAAGTTGAGCGATATCAATATTCCGCCAAGGGCCTGGCCGACCACCGACGCCAGACCAAAGACTGCGCCATAGAGGCTCAACGCCAAAGGTTTTTCGGACTCGGGGAATATGGCCTGCACTGAAGCGAGTGCCTGGGGCGCCATGACCGCTGCCGTCACGCCTTGCAGCGAACGTCCGGCGATCAACATCCAAGGTGACTCGGCGACACCGCAGATCAATGAGGCGATTGCAAAGCCAACCAGGCCAACGAAGAACATTCTCATGCGGCCGTAGATATCGCCGAGCCGACCCCCGGTGATCAATGTCACGGCATAAAGAGCCGCATATGACGAGATGATCAACTGTTCGGCGGAGGAGGCCGTGCCCAGCGATTGTTGAATCGAGGGCAGTGCTACGTTGACGATGAAAAAATCCAGCGGCGGTAAAAACGCACCGACCAACAAAATGGCGAACATCAACCAGCGCCGCGGTTCCGGGGGGGCGATTTTAGTCTGAGGCATAAGGTCTCCTTCCTGGAACACTTCGGTTCCAGATATTCTCGATTGCGGGTCATGCTCTGAATCAGCTGACTCGAATCTAAACGATCAAACCTTCGCTGACGCCTCACATAACTGAACGGCCAATGTTCATTTTTGGCAGTGCCGCTCAGCCCCTGACTCCTCTCAAAATGGCCGTACTGTGGTTTCAATCGAGCCACACAACCGAGGCTGAGGAGTCAGATATGTCAGGTAAATTCGCCAATCAGGTTGCAGTTGTCACCGGCGCATCCACCGGGATCGGATTTGCGATTGCGCAGGGTTTGATTGCAGAGGGAGCCAAGCGTGTTTACATCACGGGTCGTTCTGCAGCCACGCTGGAAGCTGCGGTGGCAAAGCTGGGCGAAAGAGCCGTCGCGGTCATTTCGGATGTCGCGCGCCAGGCTGATCTCGATAAGCTCAAGGCGACCATTGTGGCCCGTGACGATCAATTGGACGCAGTGTTTGCCAACGCGGGCATTTGTGAAAAAAACCCGGTGGGCGAGACCACGGAGGCGGCTTATTTCAATATGTTCGACATTAACGTAAAGGGCGTTTTTTTTTCCGTTCAGACGTTAATGCCATTGTTGAAAGATGGCGCTTCGATCGTGTTGACGGCCTCTATCTGTTCCAGCAACGGGATGGAAGGGCTGAGCCTTTACAACGCATCCAAGGCCGCGGTGCGGTCCTTCGCAAGGACTTGGGCCAACGAACTCAAAGGTCGCGGGATTCGGGCGAATGTCCTGAGCCCTGGCTTCACCCGCACGCCTCTGATGGATAACGGCTTGAAGATGAGCGAACGCGACATCGCCGCGCTGCGACAACATGTCGAGCAGATCACTCCGCTGGGGTATATGGCCCAACCTGAAGAAATCGCCTCGTCGGCGCTGTTCCTTGCATCCGCCGATGCGAAATACGTCAACGGTGTGGAGCTGATGGTCGACGGCGGCCTGTCGCAGATCTGAACACTTGCTTAACCGCAGCGCAGCCCTCGCAGAGGGTTGCCTTTTCGCTTTTGCGAAGTCTCAGCAGGAAACCTCATCATGAACATTGAAGAACTGAGCACCCGACTGGACGCCCTGGAAAGTCGCGCCGCAATCGAGTCGCTGATCAGCGCCTACGCCAATGCCTTCGATCGCGTTGACGTGTTGCTCCTGAGCGCAATCTGGCACGAAGAATCGACACTGGACCTACCGGGTTTCGGCAAGGCCGGAAACCGTGACGAAATCCTGGCGATGGCGCAAAACAGCTGGCACCAGATGCCTTATATGCACCACTGGATGGCCAACCCACTGATCGAAATCAAGGGTGACAGCGCGGCGGGTACGGTGGCCGCGGATTGCCTGTTCCATGACATTGAAAAAGGTCCGGTTCAAGCCAGTGGGCTGTACCACGACAGGTTTGAACGTCGCGACGGAAAATGGGCGTTCCTGTCACGTCGTTTTGAACTGCACTTTCTGACACCTTTAAAGGATTGGGTACCTGTAGCGGGCGATGAAAAGTACACAGCGGATCAACATCAGCGCCTGAACATGCCTTCACAGAAATGACGTGCTTGCATGACGTCCAGTGAGTAGTGAGTGGCGCGAACGACGAGCGCTGCCCGGTGTGAATGGGTCGCTACGACCTATGAAAAGTCAGAAATGATCAGCTAAACAGCCTGCAGGACGAAACCTAAAGGCTATCAGGGTCGCCAAAAAACATCTGGATCCGCGACCGCAACCAGCGTTCTCCCGGGTCATTATCCTGTGATCCCCGCCAAGCCATGTGCAATTCGAAGCTTCGCACCGGGATGGGTGGGTCTTCGGCGCGCACGCCGCCAGCGGCGGTCAATGCGTCGGCGGTGTAATCGGGTACGGTGGCGATGATGTCGGTGCCCGATAACAGTGTGCTCAGGCCGTTGAACTGCGGAACCGCCAGTACCACATGGCGCTTGCGGTCGAGTTTTTCCAGTTCTTCATCGATAAAGCCGCTCAAATCCCCGGCGAATGACACCAGTGCGTGGGGCCGGGCGCAGAATTCGTCCAGGGTCAGCCGTCCCGGCGCGGTGTCGGCCCGTAGCACTTTCGGCGAACTGCGACGCAATACCTTGCGTTTAGCATTGGCCGGCAAGTCGTCGGTATAGCTGACGCCGATGGAGATTTCCCCCGAGGCCAGCAAGCCCGGCATCAGGATGTAATTGACCCGGCGCACCACCAGCACAATGCCCGGTGCTTCGGCTCGCAGGCGCTTGAGCAGCATGGGCAGGAGGGCGAATTCGGCATCGTCCGACAGGCCGATGCGAAACACCGAAGTGCTGGTGGCCGGGTCGAATTCCGCCGCCCGGCTGACCGCGGTGGAGATTGAATCCAGGGCCGGAGAGAGCAGGGCGAAGATTTCCACCGCTCGGGCGGTGGGTTCCATGCTGCGCCCGGTGCGCACGAACAAGGGGTCATCGAACAGGCTGCGCAGGCGCGACAGCGCGGCGCTGATGGCCGGCTGGCCGAGAAACAGCTTCTCGGCGGCGCGGGTCACACTGCGTTCATGCATCAATGTTTCGAACACGATCAACAGGTTCAGGTCGACACGACGCAGGTCATTACGATTCATCTGGGGTCCTGGCAGATTCGGCAAGCTTGACGTGGGCGGCCATATGGGAACAATGACCGGCATGAATCTTACGGGGAAAGGCTGGTACTCTGCATCGGGTAAATGCATTTTCTTAGGGATAAGTCCTACAGGACTGGTTAGGTTTTCTTGCTGCGGAATCAATGACAGGCATGTCGACTATTAATAGCCACTGATGGTCTTGGCTACAAAGCCCGGATAGAGTTCATGGCATTAGAGGTTACTTTGACGAGGTTTGCGATGTCCCGCACGATCCGTTTTCACAAGTTTGGTGGTGCCGAGGTGCTCAAATGCGAAGAGCATGCGGCGGCTCTTCCTGCGCCGGGAGAAGTGCAGGTCCGCGTCGAAGCGATCGGCATCAGCTGGTATGACACCCTGTGGCGCCAGAACCTGGCGTCGTCCCAGGCGCGCCTGCCTTCGGGGCTTGGCCATGAAATGGCTGGCGTGGTCACCGCCATCGGCGACGGTGTCGACGATCTGGCCGTCGGCGACAAGGTCGCCAGCTTCCCCGCAGAGAGTCCGAACGATTATCCGGTGTATGGCGAGGTCATCGTGCTGCCACGCACCGCGCTGACTCGCTATCCCGACGTGCTCAGCCCAATCGAGGCCGCGGTGCATTACACGCCGCTGTTGATCGCCTACTTCGCCTACATGGACCTGGCACGGGTCAAGCCTGGGCAGTTTGCCCTGGTCACCGATGCCAGCCATTGCGCCGGTCCGTCGTTCGTGCAGCTGGGCAAGGCCTTGGGTGTGCGGGTGATCGCAGCGACCAAGACTGCCGACGAGCGCGAATATCTGCTGTCGCTGGGCGCCGAAAAGGTGATCGTAACCGAAGAGCAGGACTTGCTGATGCAAATCAACAAGCTGACGGACAATCGTGGCGTCGACGTCGTGTTCGACGGCCTTGGCGGTCCGCAGATGTCGCTCCTGGGTGACGTGCTGGCACCTCGTGGCAGCCTGGTGCTGTATGGCTTGCAGGGTGGCAACCAGACGCCATTTCCGGCTTGCGCGGCCTTTCAGAAGAACATCCAGTTCTTCGTGCACTGCATCGGCAATTTCACCGGCAAGCCGGAACTGGGGATTGTCCAGGACCAGGTGGCCTTGCAGCGCGCATTGCGTGATATCAACCAGCTCACCGCCGATCGTGTCGTGTTGCCACTCAAGACTCGGGTCTTTCCCTTCTCCGAGTTCGTCGAGGCCCACCGCTACATGGGCGAATGCCCTTGCCGCGAACGTGTTGCCCTTCAGGTGGTCGACCCCGCCTGATTCCCCTCCTTGCGCAAGAGCCAGCGGTTTCGGCTCTTGCGCGGCCCTGGCCTGCCTGGCCACGCGCCTTTTCATTGCGTCTTGCCTTATCCAAGGCGGCCCTGCGCCTGCTTGTGCGCGTTACCTATGCCGCTTTTCCCCGCGTTAAAAACCGAAGTCGCGCAACTGAACTGGTTTTTGGTGCCAATCTGTATCTTCTAATCATTATTTAAGTGCTGATAATTGAACGCTTGTTTCCAACTCAAGGAAGAAGTCGTGGCGCAATACAGACTTTACTCAGGTTTCGACCCTTCAGCGAATATTCAAAATGGCCCGAATGGTAGTTGCTTTGGACCTGCCCGTCGATCATGGGGAAAATCGAGTTGGTCAACAGGAGAGTTGCTTTTCGGCATGTTCTTTATCTGTTGTCTCTCTAGTCTGTGGGAAGTTGTAAGAAATCTCCTAGGACGTAACGATTGTTCAGCGAGGGGCAATGATTGCGGGGTTTTCCTGGGTTCTGATGAGGCGGCGGGGTCAAGGTGCCTCGTATGTGTCAAATGATTACCCAAGGCAAACATGGAGCGTATTGCCAATACTGTTGGCAATAACAAAGCAATATTCAGAACACTGCGTCGCGCAATCGGATTGGTGCGGGCGCGACGCCGATAATCGAATTTCCAGGTAAATGGTTATGAGTGCAATTCATGAACAGGCAATGACTTACGTTTATCAGCAAGTATTGCAACGCTTGCTGGATTTTTATTCCCGAGCGGAACGGACTGCGCTGCAGCTCCTGATCCAACGCTTGATCGTCGCCGCTGGGGGCATCGAGCGAATCGGCGATTACCGGGTGCTGTCGGTGCAGAACGGGAGCCGGGAGGGGTTCTACGTCCTGACGGCCTTGCGAGCGGCGCAATTGAGCATCGCCGGTCGGCACCCGGCGACGTTTGATCTTCGCGTCGCCACGCCTCGCCTGGGGGAGACGACCCAGGCCAGCCTGGAGAATATTCATCGCTGCTACAGCGCGCTGTTCCTCTACGACGACCCCAGGGTGGAGCTGCTTATGGCCGACAACCGTGAGGTGGTGCCATTCGACCATCGCAAGGCACCTTCGGAGGCGTGGTATGAGTCCAATCGGACCCACATGCTGATGCTGGGCCACCTGCGTCCGTCCGACAGCCTCTTGGGCCTGGGGGATGAGGGCTACCTGGCAATGGCGGAATTCTACAGGCATGTGGCGCGCTGGGAGTCGGGCGTCGATTCATGGGTCAGCAGCGACACGCCACGCCAGCAGAAGCAATTCATGGCGGGCCTTCATCGTGCGACCCGCAAGGTTGGCCAGCCGGTCGATCCGAGTTGTGGCTTCGACGGCCTGTTCATGCAGCTCGACACGATAGGCGGCGATTTCTTCCAACAGTTCTATGGCCGGGCCCGCCTGGGGCCGTGGCGGCCCGAAGGTCAGTTCGAGGCCTGTCGGCGGATAGGGCATATCAGCATCGACGACCTGATCGTCGATCGCCTGGAGGAAAACAACTGGCCTCTGTTCAGTGAATTTCTGCGGGTACGTCCCGATGGGCTGGTTGCGCCAACGATCGAGCATGAGTTCCTCAGTCCGTTCCTGTCCGCTCACCTGTACGGCTTGCAGGCCTGCTATCTGCAAGGCCGCAGCTATGAAACCGGCTATGGCGACTATGTGCAGCGCACTGTCATGCTCATGCATCGCAAGCAATTACCCCTCCATGTCTGCCAACAGGTCCAGGAACTGTTCGGCTCGCCGGCGGCCATCCCCGAGCGTCGCGCCCAGGCAGCCAACGAGGTGCAAAACACCCTGAGGCTCAATGAAACCCAACTGGTGTGCATGCTGTTTGCGCCCTTCGTGGACAATGGCGCGGGGCTGGAGCATTTCCTGCGCTGTAGCCATCCGGGCATGCTGGTGGCAATGCCGGACCTGCACAAAGCCTTGCAGGGAGGGACCGTCGCCGATCAGGTTGCGCAATGGATGGTGGATGTCAGCGGCCTGTCTATCCCGATGCTTGGCAAGTTGTACCGCGTCCGACTCGTCCCTGCGGAACGGGGGGCGGTTTCGGTGGTCGGCCCGCAATCAGTCGAGCAAGGCTTCGATACGGATGAAGATGAGCAGGGTACCGATGGATTGCGCGAACGCTCGGCGCGACGCTGAGGAACGGGGTTTGAAGGGGTTGGCTTTTCTCGTCCCGGCACGGCTGGCCATGGCTCGTATCGTTGGCGCGGGCTCATGAAGGTAGGCCGGGAAACAGATTTCGCCTACCAGGCGGTCTACCGATACCTGACGAACCTCATCAATGAGCTTGGCGCAGACGCCAAGGTGCGATTGCCATCGTTGCGGCAGTTGTCCGAGCGCCTGAGCGTATCCATCTCGACGATCCAGTACGCCTACTCCCTACTGGAGAAGGAAGGGCGCGTGTATTCAATCGCCAAGTCCGGTTACTACGCGTCGCCGGTGCCCTGCGTTGCCGACCTGGGCGACGGTGAGGATTTGCTCGAAACCTTGTATGTCAACGCCCGCAGGCCTGGCATGCTGGTGCTCAGCGATGATGAGCCGGCTTCCCTGCAGCCACTGGACAGCCCGCTGCTTTTGCTTGAGCGCGAGTTGCTCCGCCAATACCCGCGCGCTTCACAATTGCCCTCACAACCCTGGGGCGAACAGGAGCTGCGAACGGCCCTTGCGGCTCGCTATACGTCTTCGCCGGCCCGATGCTGGAATGCCGACGACGTTTATATCGGTGCCGACCTGCGAGGTGTCCTGGAGATCCTCATCGCGGTATTGGCCCTCAAGGGGGCGACGGTGCTGATGGAGTCACCCGGCGACTGGACTGTCCTGCGCCTGCTGCAAGCGGCCGATGTGCAAGTGATCGAGCTGCCATCACCGGCGGGCGGGGACATGGACGTCGAGCAACTGGAGCGATTGCTTGCGAGCGAAACGGTGAGCCTGGTGGTGCTGTCCTCGGTCTTGAGCATGCCCAGGGGGACGCGCGCGAGCGAGGGTAATCGCCGCGCCGTGGCGCGGTTGCTCGAACGATACGGTACCTGGGTGCTGGAGAACGATAGCTACACCGACTTGGTATTCGAGCCAGGGAGCACGCCATTTCGGGATCTGCTGGACCCGGATCGTCTGATTGTCTACTCCACGTTCGAGAAAACCATCGGTGCCGAGGCGCCCTACGGTTACGTGCTGTCCAGGCAACTGACGTTGACCTTGCAACGGCACTTCCTGCTGCGCGCATTTCGCCTGTCGCCGATTCGCCAGAAGGCGATTGCACGCCTGTACAGCAATGGAAGGATCGACCAGCACCTCCTGGTCTTGCGCCGCTTGCTACGGGAAAGCGCCGCGTCGACCTCGCAATTGTTGCGCGAGCGGGTGAGTGATTGCCTGCAATGGGTGGAGCCCGAAGGAGGGGCGACGGTCTGGGCGCGAACTTCGCGCCCAGCTGACATGCGCCGGGTCTTTCAGCGCCTGCTGGCCCGTCGAATCGTCATCGCGCCGGGAGAATTGTTCAGCATCCAGGGGATGTACGGCCAGCATCTGCGCCTGACCCACTCATTCAGCTCAGTGGACGATCGGCAGGCCGCCCTATCTGCATTGGCCGACGCTTTGAAGCTCGAGCAATCTTGATCGCTGGGCCAGGGATCGAACCCATCGCGTGATGGTCGAACTGTCAGTAAACTGCATCCATTTTCGAGCCACTCCATTCCGAGGTTTTGCATGACAGTCAGTCCATTTGCGGGCAAGCCGGCACCGGCAGAGTTGTTGATCGATATCCCGCGACTGGTTACGGCCTATTACACGGGCCGACCCGATGCCTCGGTTGCGACCCAGCGCGTCGCTTTCGGCACCTCGGGGCACCGCGGCAGTTCTTTCGACCTGGGCTTCAATGAATGGCATGTGCTGGCCATCAGCCAGGCGATTTGCCTTTACCGCGAAGCCCAAGGTATCGATGGGCCGCTGTTCGTCGGCATCGACACCCATGCGTTGTCGACCCCCGCGGCTGCCAGCGCCCTGGAAGTGCTGGCCGCCAACGGTGTCACCGTGATGATTGCCGAAGGCGATGAATACACCCCTACGCCGGCCGTTTCCCACGCCATCCTCTGCTACAACCGAGGCCGCACCACTGGCCTGGCCGATGGCATCGTCATCACGCCGTCCCATAATCCGCCGCAAAGCGGTGGCTACAAATACAACCCCACCAACGGTGGCCCGGCGGATACCCATATCACCAAATGGATCGAAGCCAAGGCCAATGAGCTGCTCGCCAACCAGCTGGCCGGCGTCAAGCGCATCAGCTACGAACAGGCGCTCAAGGCCGACACCACCCACCGCCATGATTTTCTCAATACCTACGTGGCAGACCTGGTCAACGTCATCGATTTTGATGCCATTCGCAATGCCGGGTTGCGCTTGGGCGTCGACCCGCTGGGTGGCGCGGGCGTGCGCTACTGGCCGGCCATCGCCGAGCACTATCGACTGGATCTGGACGTGGTCAATACTCACGTCGATTCGACCTTCCGCTTCATGACGGTCGACTGGGATGGACAAATCCGCATGGACCCATCCTCCAGTCACGCCATGCAAGGCCTGATCGGCCTGAAAGAACGGTTTGACGTGGCGTTCGCCTGTGACCCGGATCATGACCGCCACGGTATCGTGACTCCGAGCGGCGGCCTGCTGGCGCCGAACAACTACCTGGCAGTGTCGATCGACTACCTGTTCCAGAACCGCCCGCAATGGCGTGCCGATGCCGCTGTCGGCAAGACTGTCGTCAGCAGTGGCCTGATCGATCGCGTGGCCAACCGTCTGGGACGACGCCTCTATGAAGTCCCGGTGGGCTTCAAGTGGTTTGCCGATGGGCTGTTCGACGGTTCCCTCGGTTTCGGCGGCGAAGAAAGCGCCGGCGCCTCGTTCCTGCGCAAGGACGGTGGCGTCTGGAGTACCGACAAGGACGGTCTGATTCCGGCGTTACTGGCTGCGGAAATGACCGCTCGCACGGGTCGCGATCCAAGCCAGGCCTATCGCGCCCTGACGGACGAGTTGGGTGAACCGTTCTCGGTGCGGGTCGACGCCAAGGCCAGCCCGCAGCAAAAAGCACTGCTGAGCAAGTTGTCGCCGGACCAGGTCCAGTCCACCGAACTGGCCGGGGAGGCGATCAAGAACATCCTCAGCCATGCGCCAGGCAACGACCAGGCCATCGGCGGCCTGAAAGTGATGACCGAGAACGGCTGGTTCGCAGCGCGTCCGTCGGGCACTGAAGACATCTACAAGATCTATGCGGAGAGCTTCGTGAGCGACGAGCACCTTAAACAACTGGTGGTCGAAGCCCAGGCGCTGGTGGACGGGGCCATTTCCGGGCAGTAACCGAACGTTACGCTCCCCCCTGTATTTGCAGCGATGCCAATACAGGGGTGGGTGACCCTGCTCGCGAAGCATTGCCATGCCAGCAAACCTTGCGATACCAACCTGCCATAGCACTTTCATTTCATCGCCTAAATCCATGACTTAAAAGCTTTTGGCTGGAATCCGCCGGTAAATCCAGACACCATAGTCGCCATGGTTCTGAACACCGGAGTCCCCAAGCGTGCCGCAACACCGTCCCGATCTTCCCTCCGACCTCTTGCCCCTGGCCCAGATGCCCTGGTTCAAGCGCCTGGCCGCGCGTTTATTCGGCCACGGCCTGACACGTTTGCGCGCCCAACACCGGGCGTCCTGGCTGCACGGTCAGGCCGATGGCTTTCGGAGCGGCCACACCGCCGGGTTTGACTATGGTTTCAGCGAAGGCAAGGCCGAGGGGTTGGAAGAGGGTCGCCAGGTCCTGTTGATCCGGGATTCGCGAAGCACTGAACATCCCGCTCCCCAAGTCGATGACCTGCTGTTCGATGACTGGCGCTTCCCCCTGACGGCCGAGCTGAAAAAACGCATGAAGGCTGACGTTGCCCGGCTGTTGCCGGCGCAGGCGCAACCCAGCAGCGCCCAATGGAAAATGATCTTCAGCGATACGCCGGCGACGTCGGTCGTTGCGGGCGCGGGCGCGGGCAAGTCCACCACCTTGGTGCTGCGCATCGTGCTGCTCTCACAGTACCTGGGCTTCGAGCTGGGCTCGATGACCGTGGTGACATTTACCCGGGAGTCGCGCAAGGATTTCATCGAGAAGCTCATCTCGGTCTTTGCGCTTTGGGGGCGGGCGATCGGGTTGAAGGAGGCGCGCGAACTGGTGCGCACCTTCCATTCTCGTATCCTGCCCATGGTCCGCAGTTTGCCGGGATTCGAGCGGCTCCAGGCGTTCGAGACCCTGAGCCATCGAACCGGGCCTGATGATGAGGACGGCCAAGGCAATCCGTTCGATCTGCGCATCAACGATGCCCAGCGCCAGCAGCTCAACGCCTGCTATCACGGGCTTTATCAGCGTGACGAGCGGTTCCGTGAGCTGATGATGGCACTTTCCCGTCACGCCTTGCGGCTCAAGGAACTGGAGCGCGACCACCCGGATGTGCAAAAGCGCATCGCTGTGACCGAGCTGGCGGCCCAGCGCGACGAAGCGTTGTGCGATGCGATCGAAGACCTCTGGTTTCGCGCGGGCGCCTGGCCGATCAAAGGGGTTGAGCCCAAGCGCGAAACGTTTGAGATCAATGGGTCGAGGTTTCATTGCCACGGCTATATACCGACCCTCGATGCCTGGGTGATGCTAGGGTTCGATCCGCGAGAAAATACTCAACTGAGTCGGCCCGGCGCCAAGCTCAGCCTGCGCGCCGAATGGGCAGTTAAGCGAACTCTGTTTCAAGCTTTCTGCCGTAAGCCGTTGATTTGGCTCGAAAGCTATGAAGAGGCCAGGCGGGTCCTCGCCTCGCTGGCGGGAAACGCCACGGCGGGCCCCGGCTTTGATTACAAGATAAAGGGCGAGTTGGCTTCGGCACCGTTGCTGGATTGTTTCGTTTCGGCGGCGGGCTTCATCGAAAACCTCGGCCTGGATGTCCCAGACGCCGTGGGCAGGCTGTGTTTCTCCAAGGACGACCCGGATCGGTATTTTTTCGAGGCGCTGAGCCGTTTCTGGCGGGCTTTCGAGGACCATTTGCTCGACCAGTCCCCTCCGGTCATGACCTACAACCGGATGTTCTCGCTGTTCAGCGAGCATTCGCCGGAGAACTTCAAGCTGCTCGATGACGCGCTGCTGAGGTCGATGTCACATTTGATGATCGATGAGTTCCAGGACGTTTCGCCACAGATCGTCTCCTGGCTGCGAGCGACCCTAAGTGAGGTGCGCAAGCGCGGGCCCGCCATGCATGTGGGGCGGGGCGCCCAACGGTCATCGTTGCTGTGCGTGGGTGACGACTGGCAGTCGATCTACGGGTGGCGTGGCAGTTCGCCGAGTTTTTTCGTGGGATTCAACAAGCAATTTCCGTCACCGGCGAATACGCGGGTCATGCTCACTGAGAATTACCGCAGCCACCAATACATCATCGACGCGGCCGAACATATCGTCGGTACGACGCCTTCCATTCCCGGCAAAAAAGCCAAGGCCAGTGGAGAGCCTCGTTCGCCGAGCCCGGTCAATGTGCTGGAGCGGGACGACGAAGGCTTGGCGAGGCGGCTCGGCGAGCACTACCGCAACGGCGATTCGATCTTGATGTTGTATCGAAAAAGCAGCGATAAGCTATTGATACAAAAGTATATTGAGCCAACAGTTAATGTGGATTCTAGCTTGCCGTATTCTCAAAGGCGCCTCAGGCAGATGACCTACCATAGCGCCAAGGGTCTCCAGGCGGATGCGGTGTTCTTGATAGGCGACTGCCAACATTTGACCCGTTCGCCGTACAAAAACCAGGTGTATCGAATGGCTGGGTTGGGCCAGGAAGGCGACGCCGAACCTTACGACTCGGCGCAGCGCGATGAGATCCTGCGCTTGGCGTATGTGGGCATTACACGGGCGGTGCAGCATTGCTACTGGTATGTCGATGGTCAGGACAGCCAGGCGGCTAACGCACCGAAGGCCTCGGACCGGGTCGGGGTAGGCAAACCTTTTTTCGCTGATCACCGCCGTGCGCGCGGCTGAGCTGCCTTGGCAAAACTCTTAACGACAAAAAAGCCCACATGAAAATGTGGGCTTTTTTCGTCACGAGGCGAATCGTCGCAAACCAACCGGGGGGACGAAGGCTTCTAGCTCGGCTTCCACCGCTTCGATGATTCGCTCGACGTCGGGGGCGTTCATCACGGTCGCGCAGGGAATGCCTGCAATCGCGATCATGGTTTCGCCGCTCGCGCGGTCAAATAACCGGGCAACCATACTGCCCGGGGCGTCCATGCTGGCTTCGAAGCCCATGGGATGGAAGTGCCAGCGCATCAACTGGCAGGCGTTGGGGAACGTTACCTTGCTGAAAGATCCTTTATTCATCTGTAGCCCGCCTTCTTCATCAAGCGCTTCCTTTTGCTCATGTCAGGAAGGAAGAGCCATCTTGGCTCTACCAGTGAGTACTAAAAATAGCATTTGAAAATGAACGGCACGTGGATTTTTTCAGTCCGTTTGGCGATTGGTTCAGTTTTTTTGATCTGCGTCATGACCTAACGCTAAATGTTCAGAACGCCATCACCGTTTGCTGGTGCGCTCCGCGCCTTGCTTCAACCGCTCTGGCACGCGGGTTGCGGCGCTTATCAACCACGCCAGGGCGGTCAGGGCCAGGCCGGCGGCAAACGTGAGATGCATGCCGTTCGTTACGTCTTCCGGACTTGCGACAGAGATACCGTTGGTCGGCAAAACCGCGGCAAAAACCGCACCGAGCACTGACGCGCCAGAAAGGAAGCCAAGATTGCGCGATAAATTGAGCAGGCCGGCAACCACGCCACGCTTGTCATCGGGGACCGGCGCCATCACCGCCGCGTTGTTCGCGGGTTGAAACAGCGCGTAGCCAAGGGTAGTCACCGCAATGGCAAGAACATAGCCCGCAATGCCCTGCGCGGGGGGAATCCGCGACAAGAGCAGGGTGCCGAGGACCATCGTCGCCAGCCCGGCTAGCCGCATTGGACGTACCCCGAACCGATCAGCCAGGCGTCCGGCGGGCACACCGGCGAGCGCGGCCACGCAGGGGCCCGCCGCCAGCACCAGGCCGACGATTGCCGGAGGCAGACCGAGGGTGATGGACAAGTAGAACGGGCCGACCAGCAAAGTCGCCATCATGACCGCCGCGACCAATGCACTGGCCGCCAGGCCTGACACTAGGGGGCGGTCGCGGAACATCGCCAGGGGAATCAGTGGCGAGTCGAGCCTACGTTGCACCTGGACGAACAGCCCGCCGCTGATAACCGCTACCAGTAACAGCCCGCTGTTCAGCCAGCCGAAGCTTGTGCGTCCGACGGTCATCGCCAAGGTATAGGCGCCCAGCCCGGTGGCGAGCAACAGTGTGCCCAGGCCGTCGAAGCGCAAGCGCCCGATGGCAATCGGCCTGGGCACGACAGGCAGGAATCGCCAAGCCAACAGCAGCGTCAGCAGGCCCAGGGGCAGGTTGATCAAGAACAGTGCGTGCCAGCCAAACCCTGTGATCAGCAGGCCGCCCAGGGACGGGCCCAAGGCGGTGCCCACCGCCGACAGCGTGGCAAGCAGCCCCATGGCGCTGCCAGTCCTGCTCTTTTCCACCGTTTCGCCGACCAGGGCCAGCGTCAGGGTCATCATGATCGCCGCCCCCAGGCCTTGCAGGGCCCGGGCCGCGACCAACCACCAGAGCGACGGCGCCAGGGCGCACAGCGCCGACGCAAGGGTAAACAGCGCAATGCCTGCCAGCAGCAGCTTGCGCCGGCCCAGCAAGTCGCCGAGCCTGCCCACGCTCACGATCAGCGTGGTAATCGCGAGCAGGTAGGCCAGCACGACCCATTGGACTTGCGCGAACGAGGCCTGGAACGCCTCGGCGAGCACCGGCAAGGCGACGGTGGCTACGCTGGCACCCAGTGACGCCAGCAGTGTCGAGAGTGCGAGGCTGGTCAGGGCCCAGCGCACCGGGGTACTCGGCGAGTGAGCCGCTGTCGTTGGCAAGCTTTGTTCTGCATTGGCTGGCTTCATCATGTCTCCGTTGTTTGCAACCTGCTGTTACAACGGTACGTCGAGGCTTAACATGGCGGAAGACGCATGAGTTGCAGGTTATAGCTGCATGTGACGCCATCCAACCCAGCCAAAGGCCCGCCAATGTCTGCAATCGACCTGAATCTACTCGTCACCCTGGATGCGTTGTTGTCCGAAGGCAGCGTGGCCGGTGCGGCCCGGCGGCTGGGGCTAAGTGCCTCGGCCATGAGCCGAGCGTTGGCGCGGTTGCGGCAGGCGACGGGGGACCCGTTGCTGGTCCGGGCGGGGCGCGGCCTGGTTCCAACGCCCCGGGCCATGGAACTACGCGGGCAAGTCAGCCAGTTGGTGCAGGGCGCCCAGGCCGCCTTGCGTCCGGTGCAGGCCCCGGACTTGCGCCGTATCAACCGGACATTTACGTTGCGCACCCGCCAAGGATTCGTGGAGAACTTCGCGATCGACCTGATCGCATACCTAAGCGAGCACGCCCCAGGAATACGGTTGCGTTTTGTCGAGAAGACCGACCGGGACGGCACGGCGCTGCGCGAGGGCAGCGTGGACCTGGAGACCGCCGTCGTCGATGAGGACACGCGCCCGGAACTGCGCACCCAGGCGTTGTTCGTCGACCGCATCATAGGCGTGGTGCGTGCGGGGCATCCGCTGAGTCGGGCCGAGGTGGATGTAGCTGGTTACGCGGCCGGCAGGCATGTCGGCGTTTCCCTGCGCGGAATCGAGCATGGCCCGATCGATGAGGCCTTGGGGGCGTTGAATCTATCCCGCGACATCGTGACTTGCGTCCCGGGTTTTTCCACTGCCCTGGGGCTCGCGCGGTCCAGCGATTTGATTGCCAGCGTGCCGGAGCGCTACACCACGCGCCTGCGCCACGGCATGCACAGCTTCGCGCTGCCAGTCCCGATTCCTGAATTCTCTGTCGCAATGCTCTGGCATCCGCGAATGGATGCTGACCCCGTGCACCGTTGGTTGAGGGGCTGTCTGCGGGAAATATGTTCGGGGAAAAAACCGATATAGCGAAGCCAGCGAGGCTAGGGCCATGGACTGGCGGGGGGCGGTCCGGTACAGGTGGACAGACCTGCCGGCCCTCCAAGGGGAGGGCCCGGGATCCGTTCAGTCTTCCTTGCGAATCGTGGCGACTTCATCGGCACGAACGCGGACTTTCTTGCCTGAAATGTCTTCGAATTCGTAGAAGCCATCCGCCGTGCGGGTATTGGGGGTGTCCTCGGTCAAGTATTGGGTACCGTTCTGCAACGTCACCACGGTTGGTGATGCACAGCCGGCCAGCGCCAGGAATGCCACGGCGACCCAGGGCAGGCCCAGAAACCTGATGTTCATATCCATAACCTCTATGCATAGGGGTGAAGCCCAGCTGATTCGACCGGGCCATCACTGAGTTAACCGCCATTGGTCCCGCTTGTTGTAGGAAAGTTCATCGCCGCTTGAAGGTTTTCCCCTTTAAATATAGGAGACCGCTCATCTTTTGCAGTTGCCTGGGCTGCGACTAGCTGCTATCTGTACGCATAACCAGTACTTCAAGCACCGTGGCGCTATTTTCCGTGACAGCCAACCCCCTCGACGATCCCTTTTACTACCTGAACAATTTCCAGCGGGTGCTCGCCTGGCTGGCGCAACGCTACGCCGATGTACTCAGCGTCGAGGAACAACGTTTCATCGAGGATTTCGCCGCACTGCCGCGTGCCGCCCAAGGCCTGCTGGTGCGGATGGTGATGCGCAAGGGGCGGCACTTTCGCCACGGCAAATTGCATTACCCCGAGATCGGCGACATCGGCACGGCGGTGCAACCCCTGATCGCCTTGGGCTGGGTGGAGGAAGAGGCTGAACTGAGCCTGGAAGAATTGTTCGAAGTGTTGCTCAAGCCTGAAATCCTGCTCTGCCTCGGCCATGGGATCGAGCAGCCCAAGGCAAAGAAGGCTGACTGGCTATTGGCGTTGAGCGAGGGGTTCAGCCAACCCCAGCCATTTCGCGCCTGGTGCCCTCAGCTCGAGGATCGATTGTTCAGTCTGACCGTCATGGCGCTGTGCGACCGCTTGCGTTTGATGTTCTTCGGCAATCTCTACCAGGATTGGTCGGAGTTCGTGCTGGCGGATCTGGGTATTTTTACCTACGAGGCCGTTGAGTTCAGTGTCGAGTCCCGGGGGCTGCGCAGCCGGCAGGACATCGATGCTTGTCTTTTCCTGCATGAATGCCAGCAGTGCTTCGAAGCCGGCGAAGCGCTTGAGGCGATCGTCGCCCGGATCAATACCCTGGAATTGGATAATCCTTGGCTGGAGCGGCGTCGGGGCAAGCTGCTGTTCCAGATCGGCCAGCACGCGGAACGTATCGGCGACTTTGCCACGGCCCTGTGCATCTATCGCAATTGCACCTATCCCGGCGCGCGGTTGCGCATGATCCGGGTACTTGAACGCGTCGGCGAATATGCCTTGGCCCTTGACCTGGGCGAAGCCGCGGCGCAGTCGCCGCAAAGCGCCGCCGAACAACAAGCCCTGTTGCGGATCGTGCCGCGGCTGAGGCGCAAACTGGGCGGGCCACCCGTGCCGCGCCCGACGGCCCGGAGCGTCGAGCGGCTGGATTTGCACTTGCCCCGGGTCGATCCGGCATTGTCGGTGGAATATTGCGTCCAGGCCCATTTGCATGACGACGCCGCGCCGGTGCACTACGTCGAGAACAGCTTGGTCAATTCCCTGTTCGGCCTGCTGTGCTGGCCGGCGATTTTCGCGCCGTTGCCAGGGTCGTTCTTCCACCCGTTCCAGCGCGGCCCGGTGGACCTGCTCAACGAGGACTTTCACGACCGTCGCGCCGAGCTGTTCGCGGCGTGCTTCGCCGAGCTGGATGACGGGCGCTACCGTGAAACCATCCGCCGTCGTTATTCAGAAAAATGTGGCATGCAATCACCTTTCGTGTTCTGGGGGGCGCTGTCCGAAGCGCTGTTGGACCAGGCGCTCGACTGTCTGCCGGCAGAGCACCTCAAGCACTGGTTCAGTCGTTTGCTGTTGGATATCAAGGCCAACCGCGCGGGCATGCCGGACCTGATCCAGTTCTGGCCGCAGCACAAGACCTACCGCATGATCGAAGTCAAAGGCCCTGGCGATCGCCTGCAGGACAACCAGCTGCGATGGCTGGACTTCTGCCATGAGCACCGTATGCCGGTGGCTGTCTGTTACGTGCAATGGGCGGAGCAGGGCGCATGACCGAGGCGCCGGGCTACAGCATCGCCGTGCGGGCATTGTGTGAATTCACCGCCAAGGTCGGCGACCTCGATTTGCGCTTTACTCCGTCACCCACCGCGCTGGAAGGGATTGTCGGCCACCGGACCGTGGCATCACGGCGCAGCGAGGGCTACCAGGCCGAGGTCAGCCTGGAAGGCACCTACCAGAGCCTGAAGGTCAAGGGGCGGGCCGATGGCTACGATCCTGCGACCAACCGCCTCGAAGAAGTGAAGACCTACCGCGGCGACCTCAGCAAGCAACCGGACAACCATCGGCAGCTGCACTGGGCCCAGGCGAAGATCTACGCCTGGCTGATGTGCCAGAAATTGGAGCTGCCGCGCATTGACGTTGCCTTGGTGTATTTCGACATCGTCAGCGAGAAGGAAACCTGCCTGGACCAGCGTTTCGAAGCGTCGCAACTCCAGACGTTTTTCGAGCAGCAATGCGCACGGTTCCTGGCCTGGGCAGAGCAGGAAATGCGCCATCGCCAGGCACGCAACCAGGGCGCACAGGCCCTGCTTTTTCCCCACGCGACCTTCAGGCCGGGGCAGCGCCACCTGGCCGAGTCGGTTTTCAAGGCCGTCAGCACCGGTCGTTGCCTGATGGCCCAGGCGCCCACTGGCATCGGCAAGACGGTTGGCACCTTGTTCCCCATGCTCAAGGCCTTGGCGCCGCAGCGCCTGGACAAGGTGTTTTTTCTCACGGCGAAAACCCCAGGACGCAAACTGGCATTGGACGCCGCCCGGCTGCTCACCAACAGCACGACCGCGATGCCGCTGCGGGTGCTGGAAATGATCGCCCGGGACAAGGCTTGTGAACATCCGGATAAAGCCTGCCATGGCGAATCCTGCCCGCTGGCCCGTGGATTCTATGACCGCCTGCCCCAGGCCCGGGCAGCGGCGAGCCAGGTAACGCTCCTCGATCAAGCCGCGTTGCGTGACATCGCCCTGCAACACGAGGTCTGCCCGTATTACCTGAGCCAGGAAATGGCCCGCTGGGCCGACGTGGTGGTGGCAGACTACAACTATTATTTCGATTTCAGCGCCTTGCTTTTCGGCCTTGCCCAGGCCAATGGCTGGGCGGTCGCGACCCTGGTGGACGAAGCCCACAACCTGGTGGAGCGAGGGCGGCAGATGTACAGCGCGACCCTGGATCAGGCCACTTTGTCGGCGGTGCTCAAAACCGCGCCCGAGCCCCTGAAGAAACCCCTGCAAAAGCTCAATCGCCAGTGGAATGCCTTGCACGCACCACAGGTAGCGGCTTACCAGGCTTATGGCCGCCCCCCGGAAAAGCTGCTCCTTGCGCTGGGCTCCTGCGCCACGGCCATGGGCGATTACCTCAACGACCACCCCCAAGGCCTGGACAGCGGTCTGCAGGCCTTCTATTTCGACATCTTGCAGTTCGGGCGCGTGGCGGAGTCGTTCGATGAGCACTTCCTGTTCGATATCCATAAGCGCGAAACCGGTCGCCAGCGCAGCCTGTCCACGCTGTGCCTGCGCAACGTGGTCCCGGCCGGTTTCCTGCGGCCCCGGTTCACGGCGTCACGCAGCAGCGTGCTGTTCTCCGCGACCCTGAGTCCACGGCGCTACTACGCTGACTTGCTGGGTACGCCGGCGGACACGGTATCGATCGACGTTGAGTCACCGTTCCAGGCCCAACAATTGGACGTACAGGTGGTCAGTCGCATTTCCACCCGGTTCGCCCGTCGCCAGGCTTCCCTTGAGCCGATCGTCGAGTTGATGGGCCGCCAGTTCGATGAGCGCCCTGGCAACTACCTGGCGTTCTTCAGCAGTTTCGATTATTTACAGCAGGTGGCCGGGCTGTTCGCCGAGCGATATCCGCACGTCGAGACCTGGGCGCAATCGCGCGGAATGGGCGAGGCCCCACGACAGGCGTTTATCGAGCGGTTCACGGAGCAGGGCCAGGGCATCGGCTTCGCCGTGCTGGGCGGGGCGTTCGGGGAAGGCATCGACCTGCCGGGCTCGCGCCTGATCGGCGCCTTCGTCGCCACCCTGGGACTGGCGCAGTTCAACCCGGTCAATGAACAGATCAAGCAGCGAATGGCGGCGATCTTTGGCGATGGATATGACTACACCTATTTGTACCCCGGCCTGCAGAAGGTCGTGCAAGCGGCTGGGCGCGTCATCCGTACCCAGCAGGATCGCGGGGTGGTGATGCTGATCGACGATCGCTTCGGCGAGGCTAAGGTGCAGCAGTTGCTGCCACGGTGGTGGTCAATCAATCCTGAGCATCCCAAGGCACCTACGGGAGCGAGTTTGATCGCGATGGCGCCTGCATATCCTGCCTCTTCTTAGGCGGATGCACCGCTGTCACAAGCCCAACAGCCTATAGCCCCACGAAAATCGAGGTTTTTCCCGGCGCGTCAGTTGTTCCATACTCCACCCAAATTCCCATGGATGCCTCGGCCACATGCTTGAGAAGAACCCAAAGACCGCCCGTATCGATGAAGATCAGCGTTTTCGACTGTTGATCGATGCGGTGGTGGACTATGCCATCTACATGACCGATCCGTCGGGCATTATCATCAGTTGGAACTCCGGTGCCCGGCGCTTCAAAGGTTATGAAGAATCGGAAATCCTAGGCCAGCATTTTTCCCGTTTCTACACCGACCAGGACCGCGCCGCCGGCCTGCCGCAGCGGGCGCTGGACACCGCCGTGCGCGAAGGACGCTTCGAAGGCGAAGGCTGGCGAGTGCGAAAGGATGGCACGCTGTTCTGGTCTCACGTGGTGATCGACCCGATCATCGACGCCCAGAGCGGCGAGCTGCTCGGTTTCGCCAAGATCACCCGTGACCTGACCGATCGCAAGATGGCCGAGGAAACCCTCAAGCAAAGCGAACAGCAATTTCGCCTGCTGGTGCAAAGCGTCACCGACTATGCCATCTACATGCTCGATCCGGATGGACAAGTCACCAACTGGAACCAGGGTGCCCAGCGCATCAAGGGCTATCTGCCGGCTCAAGCCATCGGCCAGCATTTTTCCATGTTCTACACCCCTGAAGACCGCGAAGCCGGGGAGCCGCAGCGCGCTCTGAGCATCGCCGCCACGGAGGGGCGTTTCGAAAAGAAGGGCTGGCGCGTGCGCAGGGATGGCACGCGATTCATGGCCCACGTGGTTATCGATGCGATTCGCAGCGATACCGGTACGTTGCTGGGGTTTGCCAAGATCACCCGGGACATCACCGATGCCACCCAAGCGCAGCAGGCCCTTGAACAGGCTCGCGAGGCGTTGTTCCAATCCCAGAAATTGCAAGCCATCGGCCAGCTCACCGGCGGCATCGCCCATGATTTCAACAATCTGCTGACGGTGATCCTTGGCAACCTGGAGATCGTGCGCAAGCGTATGCCCAGCGAGCCGAAGCTGACCCAACTGCTGGACAACGCCACCCAGGGCGCGCTGCGCGGCGTATCGCTGACCCAGCGCATGCTCGCGTTTGCCCGGCGGCAGAAACTCAGCGCCGAACCGGTCGAATTGTCGGCGCTGGTGGACGGCATCAGCGGTTTGCTGCAAAGCTCCATGGGCCCTTCGATACACATCCAGACCCAGTTTGACGAGGCGTTGTCGCCGGTGCTGGCCGACGTCAACCAACTGGAACTGGCGATCCTCAACCTGGCGACGAATGCCCGGGACGCGATGCCCCAGGGCGGCCGGATCTTGATCCAGGCACAGGAGCGACAGGGGAGCGATGCTCCGACGGCAAGCAAGCCGCTGGCGACCGGACGCTACATCTGCCTGACCATCAGCGATGAAGGCGAGGGCATGGACGAGGAGACGCTGGCTTCGGCGGTGGATCCTTTTTTCACCACCAAGGGCGTCGGCAAAGGCACTGGCCTGGGTCTGTCCATGGTGCATGGCCTGGCCGAGCAGCTGGGCGGCCGGCTGATTCTCAAGAGCGAGAAAGGCGTCGGCACCAGTGCCGAGCTGTGGTTGCCAGTGGCCGACGATTCGGTCAGGGACAAGCCACCCGCCACCGAGATACCAACGCAACACGTCCAGAAACTGACGGTGCTGGTGGTGGACGATGACAGCCTGGTGCTGACCAGCACCCGTTTGCTGATCGAAGACTTGGGGCATCGGGTCCTCTGCGCGTTGTCTGGCGCCCAAGCGCTGGAGCTGTTCGAGCGCAATGAAGGTATCGACCTGGTGATCACTGACATGGCCATGCCCCAGATGGATGGCGCGCAGCTGGCCAGATTGCTGCGCGAGCGCCAACCGACCCTGCCGGTTATCCTCGCCACTGGTTACGCCGAGCGCCTGGAAGGGTTTGCAACGCAATTGCCGCGTTTGACCAAGCCATTCAAGCAGATCGACCTGGTGCAGATCATCGGGCAGACGATGGGTTAAACCGCCAAGTCGTGATGTGCGACCGCTGTGGCGAGGGGATCAAACCCCTCGCCACGATCAGATGGTGTGTCATTGGGTATTTTTCTTGAAGCCCCGCAGGTTCATCGCGCACAGGCAGAACTGCAAGACGATCAGCGCGTAGGCATCCGTGTGCAAGCCCCAAATGACCCACAGGATATTGCTGAGAATAAAACAACTAAAGCCCGCCACTCGCCGACGGGGCTGGCGCGATCCGATCAACCATGCCGCCAATACCGTGATCGCCATTGCTGGCCATTGCACCCATCCAAGATAATCCACGCTTTTTTCCTCTTGCCTTCAATCCTTTAAAGACCCCGGCGGTGCAGCAGCGTTTCGTTGACCTTTGGTCCATCGGCTTGAACTTGCCCGGTCCTCATCCTTCTAGATGTACCCCAATCAAACCGAGGGAAAACCTGAGCAATGCCCAGAATCCTCACCCGCCTGACCCCTGAAGAAGAACTGACCGAACACAACGCCAAAATGTTCGGCTCGCCCAAGGAGCGGCTGGACTTTTATCGTCGGGAAATCCAGTACGAAACCAGCATTCTGGCCAATCGCACCGACGCCTACCTGACCGCCCAGTCATTCCTGGTGATCGCGTTTGCATCCTGCATGGCCAATCTGAACCCGGAGTGGGGCAAGCTCTTCACACTGATCGTGCCGCCATTTTTGGCGTTGCTCGGCGTCTTGAGTTCCCTCAATGCATGGCCGGGCATTCGGGCCGCCTACGACATCATCGACCACTGGCATTTCAAACAAAGCGAATTGCTGCGCAGCGAGCCGCTGATGGGGCTGGCCTACGACGAATCGCCGCTGTTCAGCGAGCGAGAGTCGACCCATAAGGGCTACCGTAAGTCGCTGCTGTTTTCGGTGCGCACGCCGTGGATATTCGCAGCGTTCTGGGTGCTGTTGGGCATTTACTCGGTGTTTATCCAAGTGACCGATCCGGGCGGCTAGCCCGTGCGACCGTCTTTGCGGCGCTCATACCACGCCAGGGCGGGTTGGGTGGTGACACCGTGGACAAGGATGCTCAGCGCCACCACCGACAGCGTGAGGTTGATGCACTGCTGCGCCACTTCCGATTGCACGTCGTGATTCAAGGCGTAGAACAGATAAAACAGGCTGCCGATCCCGCGGATACCGAACCAGCCGATCAACAGCCGTTGCGGATGGTCCAGCAACCGCCCCCAGGGCATCACCCACACACTCAACGGACGAATGACCGCGAATAACAGGGCGCCGACGGCGAGGGCCCGCCAATCCCAATGAGTGGCAAGGACGACGCCCAGCAGTGTCACCAGGAAAACCTCCATGGAACGCTCCACCAGGCTGCCGAACGCCAGCATGTCGCTCATCATCACGCCAGCCGCCACTTGGCCGTCGTCCAAGGCCTGGGTGTCGCCGACCACCGCCTGCTGAGGCTCGACCGTTTCGTGGCCCACCACCGGCTGTACCAGGTGTTCTGCCGGTGGCGAGTGTTCGTCAGTGGACTCGACCTCGGCCTGGCGCAGCCCCAGGCCAGCGGCGAACACCGACAGGAAACCGTAGCCGTGGATCGCTTCTGCCGCCACGTAGGCGAGGGCGATCAGGGCCAGGGCCAGATAGTCATTGGGTGACAAGGTGCTGTCGGCATTCTTGATACGCATCGACAACGTCAGCCCGCCGATGCCGCGCCCCAGCCAGTAGCCCACCAGCAAACCCGCCGGCACCGCCCACAGGACGTCCCGCAACGCCCATTCGCCGAGGAATCCGCTGCCTTCCTCGCTCAGCATGAGCAAGCCAAGGATGACGAAGGGAAACGCCGTGCCATCGTTCAGCCCGGCTTCACCGGACAGCCCGAACCGCACCCGGTCGTCGTCGCGGGCATCGTTGACCTGCACCAGGGCCGCGAGCACCGGGTCGGTCGGCGCCAGTATCGCGCCGATCAGCATCGACATGCCCCAACCGAGGCCAAACAGGTAATGCAGCGCCAGGCAAAGCCCGACGATCGTCAAGATCATCACCGGCCCGGCGAGCCCGTAAGCCACGCGCCAGCTGCGGTTCTTGAGGGGCAGGCGCAGCTTGAGGCCGCTGACGAACAGCGAAAACACGACGGCGACTTCGGTCAGGTGCTCCATCCACCCGGACGAGTCATTGACATCGAGCCTTAGCAGCCCCAGCCCAGCCGGCCCGATGGCGACGCCCAGCGCCAGGCACACGGCGGAGGTGGTGACGGGCATCCAGCGCAGGTAGGAGGAGGTCAGGGCCAAGGTCAGCAAGACAGCGCCGAGTACGGCTACCCACACGGTAAAGATCATGATTGCTCCTTGGGTGATGAAAAGGCGCCTGTCCAACGTTCGAGGGCGATAGCGAAGCGAGGGTTCCGCCGCATATCAGGGCGATTCCGTTTATCCGGGCGCTTTTCGATCCAGGGGAATTTTTTGCCCTGCGCGAGGCTCTGCAAAGGAAGAGACGTGCCGATTCGAGCGTCCAGCCAAGAACCCAAGAGGCCTATATGACTGCGCTGACACCCCTCCAATCCAGGCCTGCCACCGCGCAGCCATTCACAAGTGCTGGTAACGTTCGCCAGTGTTACGAGCGGCTGTTGCAAGGCGCCGACGATGCTGACAAACAAGCGGTTGCCCAGGCCTTCCTGCAACCGTGTCTCGAACAAGCGAGCGCATTGCCTCAAGAAATGCCTGACGACCCTGGCGCGTTGCTTGCCTGGGTAGAACAGCACAGCGCCGGCGTGGCCCGGCAATATGCCGACTACCTGGAACGGCGCAAAAGCGGCGGCGGTCGGGAGTTTTTCCAGAGCAAGGCCCATGCCCTGTATTTTATCCAGGCCGTGGCGCCGACTAAGCTCGTGGACGGCGCATGGCTGTACGGTGTGCTCAAACACTGGCATGACCATCGCTTCGAAGGGCTGCTGTGCACCTATCTGGAAGAGCTTGGGGATGGCGTTCCGGCCCAGAACCATGTCGTGCTCTACCGCAAGCTGTTGGCCGAACACGGCTTACAGGACATGCCCGACATCGATGACGAACGCTACCTGCAAGGTGCTGTTCAATTGGCCCTGGGCTATGCCGGCGACGAATACCTGCCCGAGGTCATCGGTTACAACCTGGGTTATGAGCAACTGCCCCTGCATTTGCTGATCAGCGCCTATGAGCTGAGCGAGCTGGACATCGACCCGTATTACTTCACGCTTCACGTGACCATCGACAACGCCAGCACCGGGCACGCCCACAAAGCCGTGCAAGCGTTGCAACAACTGATGCCGATGGAAGCTGACCGCGAGTCGTTCTGGCGCCGGGTCACACTGGGCTATCGCCTCAACGACCTGGGGCAGGGCAGCCGGGCGGTCATCGAGTCGTTCGACCTTGAGCGCGAAGTCCTGGACATGCTTGAGCGCAAGCGCCCGTTCGGCCAGCACATGCATTCCGATTACTGCAAGTTCGAAGGCAAGACCGTCAACCAATGGCTGGCGGAACCGGGGCAGTTGGAGGGTTTCCTCAAGGCCATGCAAGGCAAAGGCTGGATCCGTCGCCATGAAGATCCCCAGAACAGCCGTTTCTGGACCCTGATCGAAGGCCCGGGCGCGGCCATGTTCGGGGTTTTCAGCCCTTACGAAAAACAGCTGCTGCACGACTGGATTGCCGGCGACTGGCTGGACCAGCGCGGTCGTCCCGGCGCCCGCCGCAATCATGGCGCGGCCCATGAATCGCCGGCACCGGCCCAAGACCCGGATGTGCAGAACCTGCAGCAAACGCTGCGGGGCAAGGCCCCCGATGAGCAGATGCAAATTCTCATGCCCTGGCTCTCGGCCCGCTGCCACAGCCACCCGGCCGGGTTGTTGGCGACCCGCCGGTTCATCGAACTCAAATCCGCCCTTCGCTAGGAGCCCTGCATGAATCAGGAAGACCGCCTGTCCGAACCCGACCTGGCGCTGCTGCAGCTAGGTCGTCGCCTGCACGCTGACGGCTACCGTTTCATCACCCCAACGCCGCTTACTCACGAGCGCGTCAACCAGCGGCCAGGCAACGAGCGCTCCAAGACCTTGCGGGACGTTTTCGGCTGGTCCCGGCCCTTCGCGCCGGGGCTTATTTCCGCCGACGAGCAGCGTCAATTGCAAGAAGCAGAAGTGTTGGAAGAACACGACGGCCTGCTGCGCAGCCGCGTGCGCTGGTCAAGCCTGGACGGCATGCTGTTCGCCCATTCGCAATTTCCGACCCAGGCCAACGACGCAGTGTTCTTCGGCCCCGACAGCTACCGTTTCGCGCACCTGATCCATACCCATCTGCAACAGAACTTCACGGCCGTGCATCGCGCGGTGGACATTGGCTGCGGCGCCGGTGTCGGGGCGATGGTGATTGCCCGCGCCCGTCGCGAAGCCCAGGTACTGGCCATCGACATCAACCCGATGGCCTTGCGGCTGTGCGCCGTCAATGCGGCGCTGGCCGAGGTGGCAAATGTCGAGATCGCCCGCAGCGACGTGCTCAAGGACGTCGAGGGCGACTTCGACCTGATCGTCGCCAACCCCCCGTATATGGCCGACCCCGCCGAGCGTGCTTATCGCCATGGCGGCGGAACGCTGGGCGCGGGATTGTCGCTGCGTATCGTCGAACAGGCATTGCCACGGCTGACACCCGGCGGTTCGCTGGTGCTCTACACCGGCGTGGCGATGGTCGACGGTCGTGATCCGTTTCTGGAGGCTCTGGGCCCTTGGCGCGATTCACCGCAGTTCGCCTGGACCTACAGGGAATTGGACCCGGATGTGTTTGGCGAGGAACTGCTGACACCCGGTTATCAGGACGTGGAACGGATCGCCGTGGTGGCGTTGGTTGTCACCCGCACGGGTGCGGGTATCGGAGGGAATATCGATGAACAGGCGTCTGAAGTTCGGCATTGAAGAGGAATATTTCATCACCGATCTGCAAACCCGCCGCATGCCCGATCAACCGTCGGCGGCGGCGGTGACGGCGTGCCGGGAAGAGCTGGGCAAGCACTTCGCCCATGAAATGTTCCAGAGCCAGGTGGAAATGGCTTCGCCCATCTTCCGCAGCCTGGCCGAAGCGGCCGATTACCTGGCCCAGGTGCGTAACGGCCTGACCCAGCGCTTGGCGCCCCATGGCCTGGGATTGCTCAGCGCCGGATCCCATCCAATGGCGACCGTTGGCTTGCAACCCACCGACGAGCTGCACTTCCAGCAGTTGTTCGACGACTACCAGCGCGTGGCGCGCCGCAGCGTCCTGTCGGGCCTGCACATACATGTGGAAGTGCCGGGCGATCATGACCGGGTCAAGGTGATGAATGAGGTGCTGCCCTGGCTGCCGATGCTGTTGGCGCTCAGCGCGTCATCGCCGTTCTGGAACGGCGCCTACAGTGGCTTCAGCAGTTATAGGCAAGTGGCCTGCGATGAATGGCCGCGCATGGGCGTGCCGGAATTCTTCGAGGACGAATCAGCCTTCAATGGCTACGTGGACATGCTCACCCGCACCAGCTCCATCCGCCAGCCCAGCGATTGCTGGTGGGTGATCAGGCCTTCCTCGCACTATCCGACCCTGGAGCTGCGTATCTGCGATGCCTGCCCACGGACCGAAGATGTGCTGTGCCTCGTCTCGCTGTTTCGGCTGATGATTGCCCACGCCGTCGCCCAGCCCAAGCCAGGCGCCCACTACAGCTTGATGTCCCACTGGATCCTCAAGGAAAACCGCTATCGGGCCAAGCGCCACGGCATCCTCGCGGAATTTATTGTCGAAGGCCAGGAGCAACCGATGCTGATTGGCGAGTGGCTGAACCTGGCCGAGCAGACCTTCGGCGACACCGCGACGGCGCTGGGCGTGCAGGACGTGTTCAAGCAAGCGCGCCGGATCATCCAGGAGGGCACCAGCGCTGATCGACAAGTGGTCCTCTACGAGCAAGGCCTGCTGCTGGGCGATACGACCGAAGAGGCCCTGGGCCGGGTGGTCGATCAGCTGTTGTCGGAAACCGCCGGTTTGCCGGTGGCCGATCCCACCCTCGCGCAAGTTGCAGGTGGCCAATGACCAGCAAAACCCTCGACGACTACAACCGCATGCGCGATTTCGGCGCCACCTCGGAGCCGTCGGCGAAGCGCTCTCGCAAATCGGCAAAAACCACCCACGCGTTGCAGTACTGCATACAGAAGCACGATGCAACTCGTCTGCATTACGACTTTCGCCTGGAGCTGGATGGCGCGCTCAAGAGCTGGGCGGTGCCCAAGGGGCCGTCCCTGGACCCGAAGGTCAAGCGCCTGGCGGTTCACGTTGAAGACCATCCCATCGATTACGCGACGTTCGAGGGCAGTATCCCGGAGGGGCACTACGGCGCGGGCGACGTCATCGTCTGGGACCGGGGCGTGTGGATTCCACAGGGTGACGTGCACGAAGCCTACGAAAAAGGCCGGCTCAAGTTCGAGCTGCGGGGGGAAAAGCTCGCGGGGCTGTGGAACCTGGTGCGCACCCATATGCCGGGCAAGCAGGAACAATGGTTTCTGATCAAGCATCAAGATGACGCCGCCCGGCCGGAAAGCGAGTACGACGTGGTGCAGGCCGAGCCCGACAGCGTGCTCAGTGACCGCACCATCGTGCCCAAGCGGCGGGGCAAGGCGGCCGCCGCCAGGGCTGTAAAGCAGCCGGAAAAACCCGCCAAGGCGAAGCCATCCAAAAAGAGCGGCAAGACCACCCTCAGCGGCGCCGTGGCCGGGCCCATCCCCGAGACCCTCAAGCCGGAACTGGCGACCCTGGTGGAAAGCGCACCCGATGGCGAATGGCTCTACGAAATCAAGTTCGACGGCTACCGCGTCATGGCGCGCATCGATAATGGCGACGTGCGCTTGATTACCCGCAACGGCCATGACTGGACCCACAAACTGCCGAAACAGGCCGAGGCTCTGGCGGGGCTGGGGTTGGAATCAGCCTGGCTGGACGGTGAAATGGTCGTCGCCGACGAGCAAGGCGTGCCGGACTTCCAAGCCCTGCAAAACGCCTTCGACGCTGGCAGCAGTGGCAAGATCGCTTATTACCTGTTCGACCTGCCGTACCTCAACGGCATGGACTTGCGCAAAGTGCCGGTGGAGGAGCGCCGGGCGGCGTTGGCTGCGGTGCTGGAACCCAACGAAGACCCCTTGCTGCGTTACTCCGATTCCTTCGAGGAAACCCCGCAAGCACTGCTCAACAGTGCCTGCCAGATGCGCATGGAAGGGCTGATCGGCAAGCGCCAGGGCAGCGCCTATGTGTCCCGGCGCAGCAGCGACTGGATCAAGCTCAAGTGCAAGAACCGCCAGGAATTCGTCGTGGTCGGCTTCAGCGAGCCGAAGGGCGCCCGCAGCGCGTTTGGCGCCTTGTTACTGGGCCTGCATGACGTCGACAGCGGCGAGCTGCGCTATGCCGGCAAGGTTGGCACCGGTTTCAACGAAACCACGCTCAAAAGCATCCATCAGCAGCTGTTGCCCCTGGAAACCAAAAAGGCCGCCGTGGTCAATCCGCCCACAGGGTATGACGCCAAGGGTGTGCACTGGCTAAAACCGGAGTTGCTGGCGGAAGTGGCGTTTGCCGAAATGACCAAGGAAGGCTCGGTACGCCATGCCGTGTTCCATGGCCTGCGCAATGACAAACCGGCAAAGGCGATTACCCAGGAATTGCCCAAAACCGTGAAAAAAGCGGCGGCCAAGGACAATGCTGAACCGGCGCCGGCCGAGCCGAAAGCCAAATCCAAATCCAAGGCCACGGCCACGGCCACGGCCACGGCCAAGACCACGCAGTCGCCAACCTTGGAAGGCAAGGTCCGCATTACCCATCCGGATCGGATTATCGACGCGAGCAGCGGCACCACGAAGATGCAACTCGCCGAGTATTACGCCAGCGTTGCTGATTTTATCCTGCCGGAGCTGGCCGATCGCCCGGTGGCGCTGGTACGGGCGCCGGATGGCATCGCCGGCGAGTTGTTCTTCCAGAAGAACCCCGAGCGCCTGGCAATTCCCGGCATCACCAGCCTGGACAAGGACCTGACCGGGCAACCAGTGATGATCATCAACAACGCCGAAGCGCTGATCGGCGCGGTACAGATGAGTACCGTGGAGCTGCACACCTGGAACGGGACTTCTGCCGATCTGGACAAGCCTGACCGCTTCGTCCTCGACCTTGACCCGGACCCGGCGCTGCCGTGGAAAAGCATGGTGGAAGCCACGCAATTGACTTTGTCAGTGCTGGATGAGCTGGGCCTGAAGGCGTTTCTAAAGACCAGCGGCGGCAAGGGCATCCACATTGTCGTGCCGATTACTCGCAAGTTGGGCTGGGACGAGGTGAAGGGCTTCAGCCATGCCATCGTCAGCCACATGGCCAAGCTGTTGCCCGATCGCTTCTCGGCAGTGTCGGGTCCCAAGAACCGGGTAGGGCGGATCTTCATCGATTACCTGCGCAACGGTTTGGGCGCAACCACCATTTGTGCCTACGCAGTGCGTACCAGGGAAGGGCTGCCGGTGTCGGTGCCCATCTACCGGGAAGAAGTGGCCGAGCTCAAGGGCGCCAACCTTTGGAACGTGAACAACGTCCACGAGCGGCTGGCGGAGGTGGGGCATGAGCCTTGGGCTGACTTGCCCAAGACCCGCCAGAGCATCACCGCCGACATGCGGCGGCGGATTGGGATGAAGAAGACTGCGAAGTAGCTTGATCGGCCTCGCTTTTTTGGCGAGGCAGTGAGTAGCTAAAAATAACCCGCCTCTGTGGTGAGGGAGCAAGCACCCCCGCTACAGAGGCTGTTCTAGCCAGCCCCAGCTAGTAAACCCGCGAACGCCGCAACTGCTCGATCGTTTCAATCAACTCGTCATAGGACACCGGCTTGCCGATGTGCTGGTCGAAGCCCGATTGTTGTGATTTATGCAGGTCGATGGACGCACCGTAGCCCGTCAGGGCGATGGCCGGGATGTATTTGATGTGAGGCAGCTCGCGCAGCGCCTGCATCAATTCATGGCCATTCATCTCCGGCATGCCCAGATCGGAGATCACCACGTCGAAACGGGCGTCCTTGGCGGCCTGCAAGGCTTGCAGCGGCTGGTCGAAGGCGACCACGTTGGCGTCTTCCATTTCCAGCAGCAACTTGAGGGTATCGAGCACGTCCGGGGAGTCGTCCACCAGCAACACCGTCAGGCCGCTCAGGCGTCCCGACTGTTCCTCGCAAGCCTGCGGTTTGGGCACGATCGCGGCATTGCTCAGGGGCAGGCGAATCGTGAAGGTGCAACCTTTGCCCAGCCCCTCGGACTTGACCTCGACGCTGCCGCCGTGGGCTTCGGTCAATTGCCGGACCAGTGACAGGCCGATCCCCAGGCCTTCGCGCTGGTGTGTCGCGTGTTGGGTCTCGGCCTGGCCGAACAGGTCGAACACTTCGCTCAGGTGCTCCGCCGCGATACCCACGCCGGAATCCTTTACGTCCAGGCGCGCCATATGGTCGTCGTGGCTGGCGACCAGTTGCACGCGGCCGCCGCTAGGGGTGAATTTCAGCGCGTTGTTCACCAGGTTCCAGATGATCTGTTCCAGCCGGGTCGGGTCGGCATTGACGATCAGTTCTCCATTGGAACCCTCGGGCAGGTCCAGAGTGACCTTGTTGGGATGATTGTCGTTGATCACCACGGTGTAGATGTCTTGCAGCACCCGCGCCAGATCAACGGCTTGGCGCTTGAGCTTGAGCTTGCCGGTGCGGACACGGGCCACGTCCAGCAGATCGTCAATAATGCGTGCCTGGCTGTTGACCGCATCGCAAATGGTATTGACGGCCCGGGCCGCGGTGGTGGCGGCCTTGGTCACCGGCAGGCGGCGAAGCAATTCGGCGTTTAGCTGGATCAGGTTCAGCGGGTGCTTGAGCTCGTGGGACATGACGGCGAAGAACTCATCCTTCAAATGGCTGGAGTTCTGGGTTTCCATGAGCCGCTGGGTCTGTTCCTCGTGCAGGCGCTTGTGGCCGGTGAGGTCACGGGCAATCTTCACGTAACCCTGCAGATATTCGCCGCTGAGCAGTGTGACTTCGCCGCTGCAGAAGAAGCGGCTGCCATCCTTGCGCTGGTGCCAGCGCTCGTCTTCGCAACGGCCTTTGGTTCGAGCGGTGCTCAATTCTGTTTCGGGTACGCCAGTGGCGCGGTCCTCGGGCGTGAACACGAAGTCGTAGTAACTGCCTTCGGCTTCGCTCTTGGTATGCCCGAAGATCAGCTCCGCCCCGGTGTTCCAGCTGGTGATCACGCCGTGCTCGTCCAACAGGATAATCGCGTAGTCGCGGGTGCTTTCAGCCACAAGGCGCATGCGTTCCTCGCCCAAGCGCAGCTCTTCTTCGGCCGCGCGACGCTTGGTGATATCGATGAAGGTCAGCACCGTGCCGTCGATATGATCTTCGCTGGAGCGGTATGGCAGCAGCCGGGCAATGTACCAGCGAGCGTCGCTGCTGCTGACTTCGCGCTCGATCATGTTCAGGGATTCGAATACCTGGGTGGCGTCCGCCGCCATGTCCGGGTAGTCCAGCCGATGGGTGATGTCCAGCAACGAACGGCCGGTGTCCACCGGCAGCATGCTGAAAATCTCCGTGGCCCGAGGCGTGAACCACTTGATGCGCATGCTGCGGTCGACGAATACCGTGGCAATATCGGTGGAGGCGATCAGGTTGGTGAGGTAGTCGTTGATCTTGTCGGTTTCCTCCACCTTGGTCTTGAGTTCGTAGTTGACCGTCAGCAGTTCCTCATTGATCGATTGCAGCTCTTCCTTGCTGGTCTCCAGCTCCTCGGTGGCCGATCGCAACTCCTCGTTGATGGCCTGCATTTCTTCATTGGAAGCCTTGAGCTCTTCGCTGGAGACTTCTGCCTGCTCGATGGTGTCCTGCAGGTGCGACTTGGTGCGCTGGAGTTCGCGTTCCAGGTTGGCAAGCACTTGGTTTTCGGTCTGGCTGGTAATGGCGGCAACCTGCTGGCCGGGGTCGACTTCTTCCTCTTCGAAGACGACGAGCACAAAGTCGCCATCGGATTGTTCGTCGCGATAGGGCTGGACCAGCAGGTCCACCAGGAAACGCCGTCCGTCGCGTTCCATGTTGACTTGGCGTGACTTGACCGGTTGGCCGTTCTGGTTGACCTGAAACAACGCCGTGCGGATTTCCAGGCGCAATTGCGGATTGATCAGCGTCAGCAGGTTGCGCGACATTTCGCCGCCGACATGGCGCAGGTAGCGGCCGGCACTTTCGATCATGTGCAGGATGTCGCCATTGTTGTCGACAATCATGCTGGGCGGCGCGGCACGCTCGATGGCGCGCAGGTGGATATCGGCGAACGAGACTTTGCGTGGCACCGCGACCTGGGGCGGGACCAACGCCGAGGTACTGCGCACATAACCGCCACGGGGCATGGTCGGTGTGCGGCGGCTGCTGGCGGTGCCGTACTTGGCGCGGAAGATCCGGTTGCGCTTGTCCACCGGGCTGAACAACTCGCTGCAGGCGTCGGCCGATTCCGAAGAGCCGAGAAACAGATAGCCGCCCGGCCGCAGGGCAAAGTGGAACATTTGCAGGATTTCACGCTGCACCTCGCGGTCGAGGTAGATCAGCAGGTTGCGGCACACGATCAGGTCGATCTGCGAGAACGGCGGGTCCGAGAGTAGGCTGTGCTTGGCGAACAGCACCCGTTCGCGGACTTCCTTGCGCACACGGAAAGTCGAGCTTTCCTTGACGAAGTACTGGCGCAGGCGGGTGGGCGGTACGTCGGTGATGATCGCTTCGGGGTAGGCCCCGCCGCGGCCCACCGTAATTGCCCGCTCATCGATGTCGGTGGCGAATATCTGCAGCTTGGCGTTGCTGGCATCGTGTTGCAGTTGATCGCTGATCAACATGGCCAGGGTGTAGGCTTCCTCGCCGGTCGAGCAGCCGGCCGACCAGACCCTGATTTCCTCCGGCGGGACGCTGCCCGGTTCCACCGGCTTGAGCAGGTTGGGCAGTACGTCGCGCTCCAGGGCTTCGAAGGCCTCACGGTCCCGGAAGAAGTTGGTCACACCGATCAGCAGGTCACCGAGCAGGGCCTTGGTTTCCTCCGGATGACTCTGCAGATAGCTGTAGTAGGCGTTGAGGTCCGGTTGGGCGGTGACTTGCATGCGTCGTTCGATACGCCGCAGCACGGTGGCCCGTTTGTAATGCTTGAAGTCATGGCCGGTGCCTGCCCGCAGCTGCACCAGGATGTCGTGCAGCGATTGCTCGGCGGCAACGGCTTCTCGCTCGGATGTCGGCGGCTGGGTATGTATCTCAGGGTCGTTGGCGGTCGGCAGGCGGATGGCCTGGGAGTTTTGCCACAGCTCCAGGAGTTTTTGCGGCATTTCCGCCACCGGTAGCACCAGATCGACCATCTGGGTGTCGATGGCCGCCTGTGGCATGCCATCGAATTCGGCGTCCTGGGGCGACTGAGCGAGGGTCACCCCCCCTTGCTCCTTGATTCTTGACAGACCCACGGCACCGTCGGAACCGGTGCCCGACAGCACCAGGCAAAACGCGCGGTCCTTGTGCACATCGGCCAGGTCACGGAAAAACAGGTCGATCGCCACATGCCCACCCTGGCGCGGTTCGGCCGGGGTAACCTTCAGATACCCGTCGTTCATCGATAAATGATGGGCCGGGGAAATCACATAGACATGGTTCTTCTCGATCGGCACCGCCTCGGTCACCTGCAATACAGGCATCTTGGTGGATTCCTGGATGATCTTGTCGGCGATGCTCTGATAATCCGGCGCCAAGTGAAGTACGATCACGAACGCCATGCCGTTGTCCTTGGGCATGTGCTCGAAAAACTGCTTGATGGCCTGCAACCCACCCGCCGAGGCGCCGATGCCCACGACGGCGAAATCCAGGTGACTGGGGCTCAGCTCCTTTCGTTGTGGAACGTTGGGAGAGCGTTTGCTTGGAGATGACATATTAGGTTAGGCCTTAAAGGGCGGCGGGGCGGTCCAGCGCTGCCGACTCGATTTCAGGATGCAAAGCCGCAGGATAGTCGTGTTACACGAACATTGCGAAATTGACGCTTCGCAACACCGCCGCCACCGTCATTGTGTACCTCAAAACCCCGTTCAGCCTACCGGAACCCGCAAATACTCCGGCTGCAAATAGTTGAACCACAGCAGGATCATCTCCACCAGAATCGTGACCAGCACCAGCAGGCCGACGCCCCAGACACTGGCCGAATACAGTAGGCCCTGTTCCTTCTTCAAACCCATGAACTTAGGCAGGCCGACGAACAGCAGGAAAGTCGAGTACACCGAAGCCGCCAGCAGGACCGCCACTGCCAGCCATCGGCTGGGGTACACGCCGAATATTCCGGCCAGGAAGTAGGGGGTCGCGGTGTAGGCAGCGAAACCGATGCATTGGTTGACGGTTGGCCGGGCCTCGAAGGTGCGCGACATCCAGCGGATGAACAGCCCCATCAACGTCACGCCGACAACGATGGTCACATACAGCAAGACGCACAGCTGCAGCGCACTGGCGTGGCTGAGTCGCACGGTTTCGTTTTCGGCCAGACTCCAACCGGTCCAAGTGGTACCGACGAACAGGCATACCGCCGGAATCAGTGCGAGCAACAGAAGATGCGCCAGGTAATGGTGGGGATGGGCCTGTTCCTGCTCGCGAATGTCCCCCCAGGCGAATTCCGGATGGGTGAACAGTTTGACGAAAAGCACGGACATAACGACCTCCTGATCAAGACAGCCTCTGCATGAGGCTCATACCGTTATGAGGTACAGGAATGACCAGGGGTTTCATTTATTTGACCGCTTGGCGCGACGGCGCGATAAAGGGAATGATTCGAGGCGGCGGGGGTCAACCCATCAGCATCCATGAAGGACTGTATGCCATGACTGTTGCCCATTCCCTGATCGAGTACATGCGTGAACATGAGTTGCGCCTGACCACTGCCGAGTCCTGCACCGCAGGGCTTATCGTCACGCTGTTGGCCGAAGTGCCGGGCAGCGGTTCGCTGATCGAAAGCGGTTACGTGGTGTATTCCCCCGAAGCCAAGCAGCGGCTGCTGGGTGTCAAGCCGCGGACCATCGATACCTTCAACCTGACCAGCCGCGAAGTCGCCGAGGAAATGGCTTTTGGCGCATTGCGCGACGCCAACGCCAACGTGGCGGTGGCCACCACCGGCCTGCTCGGGCCCGACGATAAGGACGGCATTCCCGCCGGCACGGTGTGTTTTGCCTGGGCGTTCGAATTGAACGGGCAGCGCGCGCTGTTCAGCCGCAGAGAGCGTTTTTTCGGCGATCGGCGCCAGGTGCAACGGTTATCCAGTGAATACGCCTTGCAGCAATTGCCCAGCTATCACCGGCGCGCCATGGCGGGTGAACGTCGATAGGAGGACCCCATGACCGACCAATGCGAACAGGACGATCATCGCAGTCGCCAGTACCCGGTGTGCGAGGACATGGCGTTCCAGCACAAGGTCTGGCGTTTCGAACGGGTGGGTTGGTATGCGTTGGTGCTGCTGGTCTTGTTGACGTTGCTCGGACTGTTTTCCCATGGGCCACTGAGCAATAGCGAGATTCACAGTGCTGACGGCAGCATCGGGGTCGAATACGAGAGGTTCCATCGCAACGGCTCGACCAACCCCGTGATCGTGCGCTTGAAGGGAGCACCCAATGCAGTGCTGGAAATCGAGCTCGGGGGCGACTGGCTGGAGGGATTCGACGTGCAAAGCGTGCAACCTACGCCCATGCGCTCGGCCGCCGCGGGTCCGGGCATGAAGCTCTGGCTCCAGGCGGATGGTCAGGGGCAGGCGAACCTGCACCTGTCATTGCTCAGCGAAGGCCTCGGCACGTACCAGAGCCGCATCGCAACGCCCAACGGCGCCGTGGTCACGTTCAGTCAATTCATCTTTCCTTAGGTGACATATGGATTCGGTACTGCGAGCCGCCGCGATGTATGCGGTGCTGATGGTGTTGTTCAAGATCGCCGGGCGTCGTTCGTTGGCGGAAATCACCACGTTCGATTTCGTGCTCTTGATGATCATTGGCGAGGCGACCCAGCAAGCGCTGCTGGGGGATGACTTTTCGATGACCAACTCGTTCATGGTCATCGTCACGCTGATCGCCATTGATGTCGGATTTTCGTTGCTCAAGCTGCGCTCCGACTGGGTGTCCCGGCTCATCGACGGCGGCCCGACCATCATCGTCGAGGACGGGCGCATCCTCCAGGGCCGTATGCGCCACGCACGGCTGGTTGAGGCGGACATCATGGAAGCGGCACGCTCGAGCCAGGGCATCGAGACCCTGGACCAGATCAAATTCGCGATCATCGAGCGCAATGGGAAGATTTCGGTGATTGCCAAGGAGTGATCAGAAGGGCGCTTTCCGTGGCGAGGGAGCAAGCTCCCTCGCCACGGAATATGTGCCTGCGCTTACAGGATCGGCTTGCCCCCCGTCACCGCATACCGCGAGCCGGAGATGTAGCTGGACTCATCCGACGCCAGCAGCACGTAGATCGGCGCCACTTCCACCGGTTCGCCGGGGCGGCCCAGCGGCGTCTGGGAACCGAAATTCTGCACTTCTTCCTCGGGCATGGTGGCGACGATCAGCGGCGTCCAGATCGGCCCCGGCGCAACACTGTTCACGCGAATACCCTTGGGCCCGAGCATCTGGGCCAGACCGCCGGTAAAGTTGGCAATGGCGCCCTTGGTCGTAGCATAGGCCAGCAGCGTCGGCTTGGGCATGTCGGAGTTGACCGATGTGGTGTTGATGATCGAGCCTCCGGCCTTCATGTGCGGCACCGCGGCCTGGCAGATCCTGAACATCGCCGTGATGTTGATATCGAACGTGCGCACCCATTCTTCATCGGGAATTTCTTCGAGGGTTTCATGGGTCATCTGGAACGCGGCGTTGTTGACCAGGACATCGATACGCCCGAAGCGCGCCACGGTTTCATCGACAACCTTGCGACACTGGGCCTTGTCGGCAAGATCGCCCGGCAGCAACAGGCACTGGCGACCGGCCTGTTCAACCCAGCGCGCGGTTTCCTTGGCATCTTCGTGTTCGTTCAGGTAGGAAATGGCCACGTCCGCGCCTTCACGGGCGAAGGCAATCGCCACGGCGCGCCCGATGCCGCTGTCGGCGCCGGTGATCAGGGCGATCTTGTTCGCCAGGCGTCCTGAACCTTTGTAACTCTGTTCGCCGCAGTCTGGATAAGGGTCCATTTTCTGCTGGCTGCCAGGTACGGGTTGGTTTTGCTTAGGGAAGGGTGGGGTTGGGTAATCGGCCATTTTAGTTCTCCATCTCCAGTGGTTGCGATGGACGGTGGACCCTGGGGTTTTGGCCGGAGTTCGGTCGGATTTTCCTGCCGGTCGATAAGCGTGACCACGAGCGTTTCATCGACCGATCACCGATTAAGGTGAACGTGGGCGAAGCCGCCTTTTCCAATCGAATAAGGTCTCAGAAGGAGAAGGGCATGTTCAGTCATATACAGATCGGCGCGCGCGACCTACCGAAGATGGTCGCGTTTTATGATGCGGTCCTGGGCTGCCTTGGCCTGGTGCGCATGGACAGCGAGGACGACTCTGGCCCACCCGGCGAGGGCTGGCATCAGCCCGGCAGGCATTGGCCGCAGGTGTTCGTCCAGGTGCCCATCAACGGGCTGCCGGCGACCTGGGGCAATGGGATGCAGGTCAGCTTTGCCGCTGAATCACAGCAAGCCGTGCGCGAGGCCTGGAAGATGGCGATGGACATGGGAGGTTTCGACGAAGGCGAGCCGGGCCCGAGGCCCCAATATTCGAAGGATTACTTCGGCGCCTATTGCCGGGATCCGGAGGGGAACAAGCTGTGTTTTGTGCATACGCCGGATATGCATGACTGACTTCGGCATGGGCGGTGGTGGAGGCTTCTGTGGCGAGGGAGCTTGCTCCCGCTCGGTCGGCCCGACGCTTCGGGCGCAGCGACCGCAAGATTTTGGGGCCGCTTCGCAGCCCAGCGGGAGCAAGCTCCCTCGCCCCAGGGGATCCGGTCAGGTTCGGGATTTCAGGCTACGCTCCATCCGCGCAATCCCTTCCTCCAGCAACGCCCGTGGGCAGCCGAAGTTCAGCCGCACGAACTGCCCCGCGTCGTCGCCGAAATCCAGCCCGGCGCTCAGGCCGACCTTGGCTTGCTTCAGGAAAAAGCCCTGTGGGTCGTCCAGCCCCAATCCGGAGCAATCCAGCCACGCCAGGTACGTTCCCTGCGGCACGGTCATGGTGATGCCCGGCAAGCGGGTCTTCACTGCCTCGACCAGGTAATCACGATTGGCCTGCAAATACCGCTTCAAGGCCTCCAGCCACGGTCCCGCTTCGCTGTACGCGGCGCGGGTGGCCTCCAGGCCAAGGGCGTTCACACTGTCGACCATGCCGGCCCTGGCGCCGTTGACCCGCTCGCGCAGCTTGGCGTTCTGGATGATGGCGAAGGAGGTTTTCAGCCCCGCGATGTTATAGGCCTTGCTGGCGGACATCAGGGTGATGGTACGTTCGGCAATGTCCGCGCCCAGGCTGGCGGTGGGGATGTGCACGCGGCCATCGAAGCATAGCTCGGCATGGATTTCGTCGGAGATGATCCAGGCGTCCTGCTCGACACAAATATCCGCCACCGCCTTGAGTTCGTCGCGACCGAATACCTTGCCCAGCGGGTTATGCGGATTGCTCAGCAACAGCGCGCCGCCGCCCTGCAGAGCATCCCGTAGTTCGGCCAGCGGTGTGCGGAACTCGCCATCGACCGTGTCGAATGCCAATTCCACCTTGTTCAGGTTCCAGTTACCAGGCGCGTTGCGTAGCGGTGGATAGTTGGGCACCTGCACCACGACGTTCTGCTGCGGTTCCACCAGCGCATGCAGTGCCATGTTGAAACCCGGCTCGACCCCAGGCAGGAATAGGATTTGCTGGGGCTCGACGCGCCAGGCGTATTTGCTCCAGAGATCGGCGACGATGGCCGCGCGCAGATTGTCCTGGGCAACGCTGTAGCCGAGCATCGGGTGCTCCAGGCGTTTGCGCAGCGCATCGACGACGACCGGTGGCGCGGCGAAATCCATATCGGCCACCCACATTGGCAATACATCCGCCGGGTAGCGGCTCCACTTGGTACTACCGGTGCCGTGGCGCTCGAACACCAGGTCGAAATCGAAAGTCATGGTCGTTCCATCAGGTCAGGGAATGGGGATGGCGCCATGATAAAGCGTGAACGGCATGATTGTATCGCTGTGTATCCAGACCCTTTGCCGATACGCACTGATTCCTTTGTGCCAGTCGATGACACACCCCAGATACCTCGCCGGCGTCAAATGAGCCCATCGAGACAGCACAAGCCGTCTCAGCTACTCACTCAAACGTCGGAGACATCGCCATGAACGTCAAGAATCTCAGCATTGCTTCACTGTTCGCCGTCCTCAGCCTCGGCGCTCTGGCAGCCAACGCCCAGGACGCCGTCAAGCCGCATACCTACATGTACGGTGATCACCTGGACATCGCCAAGGTGCTGTCGGTCAAGCAAGGGATGGGCTCAGGCTGCGGCGTCGTCGAGTCGCGAATGACCTACCTGGATTCCACCGGGGCGATCCAGGCGCTGGACTACAGCGCGATCGAGCAGGATTGCGGTCAGGGCAATTGAAGAAACGGGTGTCCCATGTGGCTGTGGCGAGGGGATAAAACCCCTCGCCAAGGTTTGGCGTTCGCTCCCAATCAAGCCAGGCTGAACGGCAACTGCCGCAGGGGTTTGCCCGTCAGGCTGGCAATGGCATTGGCAAACGCCGGGGCCAAGGCGGGCAGGCCGGGTTCGCCCATGCCGGTCGGTGGCTCAGCGCTCGGGACGATGTGGACGGCAATTTGCGGCATGTCGGTGATACGCGGCACGCTGAAGTCGGCAAAGTTGCTTTGTTGCACGACACCGTCCTTCAACGTCACGGCGCCACCAGGCAGGCACATCGACAGGCCCATCAGCGCAGCGCCTTGGACCTGGGCTTCGATGCTGCGTGGGTTGACCGCCAGATTGCAGTGCACGCCCGCCGTGACGTTATGGAGCACGGGACGGCCATCCTGCACCGAGGCTTCGACCACGTAGGCCACCACCGAGCTGAACGACTCGTGCACCGCCACGCCCCAAGCTTGACCGGCGGGTAACTGGCGCTTGCCGTAGCCGCTCTTGTCCACCGCCAACTGTAGCGCGTCGCGATGACGCGGGTTCTGGTCGCCAAACAGCTTCATGCGGTACGCCACCGGGTCCTGCTTGGTCGTGCGGGCGATGTCGTCGAGCAGCGTCTCCATCACGAAGGCGGTGTGGGTCGAGCCGACGCTGCGCCACCACAGTACGGGCACGTTGAGCTTGGGATGATGCACCGTCAATCGCATCGGCAGCGGATACGGATCGCGCAAGCCTTCGGTGGCGGTGGGGTCGATGCCGTTTTTCATCTGCCCGGCGAACAAGGTGCCGGTCAAGATGGATTGCCCCACCAGCGCGTGGTCCCAGGCCAACACCTTGCCGCTGTCGTCGAACCCGATGCGTGCGCGGTGAAGGTGCATGGGGCGGTAGTAGCCGCCCTTGATGTCGTCTTCACGGCTCCAAAGGGTGCGGATGGGGGCATCGAGCCCGGCGGCGCGGGCCGCCTTGGCCACTTCGCAAGCCTGTACGACGAAATCATTGGTGGGCACGCCGCGCCGGCCGAAGCCACCGCCCGCCGTCTGCACATTCACCTGGACCTGCTCAGGCTTGAGATTGAGCACCTTGGCCGCTGCCGCGCCGTCGCCGCCGGGAAACTGCGTACCCACCCACAACTGCGCACGGCCCTCGGACAGCTGGACGGTGCAGTTCAGCGGCTCCATGGGCGCATGGGCCAGATAAGGAAATACGAACTCGGCTTCCAGTTGATGGGGCGCCGACGCCAGGGGCTTCATGTCGGCATCGAAGTGGAGCGGTCCGGATTGGCCGGCCAGTTCGCGGTACTGGGCCAGTTGTTTTTCCGTGTCGACTTTTTCGACCTTGGCAACGTCCCATTCGACCTTCAGCGCATCACGCGCCAGCTTGGCCTGCCAGTAGCCGTCGGCGATCACCGCGACGCCTTCGGCACCGCCGTCCAACGGCACGCGCAGCACGGCTTTTACACCTTTGGTCGCGCGTGCGGCGCTGTCGTCCAGGGAGGCGATGCGGGCGCCGAATACCGGTGGATGGGCGACCACGGCGGTCAGTTGCCCCGGCAGATGCACGTCGATGCCGAAATCCTGTTGCCCGCTGCTCTTGGCCTTGGCGTCGAGGCGGGTGGTGGCCTGGCCGATGAGGCGGAAGTCCTTGGGGTCCTTGAGCGTGACCTTCTCCGGCACGGGCATCGCCATGGCGGCTTCGGCCAACTCACCGTAGGTGGCCTTGCGACCGCCAGGGCCAAGCACCGCGCCGTTTTGCGTGGTCAGGCTGGAGGCGTCGACATTCCAGCGCGCCGCTGCGGCGGCCAGCAGCATTGAACGGGCCCGGGCGCCCAGTTCGCGGTATTGGGTGTAGCTGTTCTTGATCGAATTGGAGCCGCCGGTAAGGTGAATGCCAAAGGCCGGATCCATGTACGCCGCGTCGTTGCTGCCGTTGCGCGTGCGCACCAGGCTCCAGTCGGCGTCGAGCTCTTCGGCGAGGATCATCGGCAGGCCGGTCTGCACGCCCTGGCCGAACTCAAGGCGATTGATGGTCACCGTCACCTCGCCGTTAGGCGCGATCTGGACGAAGGCAGAGGGTTGCTGGGTCGGCTTGAGTGGGCCTTCGCCCGCGCCGTTGGCCTGTTCGGCCAGGGCCAGGTGAGGAAAAGCCCCCAAGGCCAGGCCGCCGATGCCGACGATCTTGAGGAAGCTGCGGCGGGGCAGGGTCGCGGGACCGTCCGCGTCATCGCGTTCGAGCAGGTGCTGCAAGGCTCGCGGAAGTTCGGTTGGAAAAATCTCGTTCAGCATGGCGCAACTCCCTGTCAGGCGAGGGCTTTGGCGGCGTCGGCCACCGCGGCGCGGATTCGTGCGTAGGTGCCGCAGCGGCAGATATTGCCGGCCATGGCCGAGTCGATCTCGGCCGGTGTCGGCTGCTTGCCCTTGGGCTGGGCCTTGAGAAACGCGGTCGCGCTCATGATCTGCCCGCTCTGGCAGTAGCCGCACTGCGCCACGTCATGCTTGACCCAGGCTTCGTGCACCGCGGTGCCTACCGGGTCGCTGCCGTCGGTGGCCGCCTCGATGGTCGTGATCTTCCTGCCAACCGCCGCGGCTATCGGCGTCACGCAGGAGCGAATGGCCTGGCCATCCAGATGAACGGTGCAGGCGCCGCACAAGGCCGCACCGCAGCCGAACTTGGTGCCGGTCATGCCCAGGGTGTCGCGCAGGGCCCAGAGAATAGGGGTGCCAGGGTCTACGTCAACCGTGTGCTCACGGCCATTGATATTGAGGGCGCTCATAGTCGGACCAGCTCCAGATGGTTGGGCACCGATTACTATAGAAAGCATTGGGCGCGATAGCTTGCACGATCCGGTCCGATGATTGCCCAATCTTGCAAATCACCCAGCCGTTCGTTTGAAACGACCACGCCAAGATGTGGGCACGGCATACCCGCGTATGATATCGGGCGCGCCATACCGCGATGCACACTCGTCCTCCAGGTGATCCGTTGTTCTGCCAATGGATACGGATTCGCCTCATCCAGCACAGGAGAGCGATCATGACGATGCATCTGCAAGACACGCCGCAAAAAACCATCCAGGGAGTATCCGCGACCGAGGAACTGGTTCCGTCGCGCTACGCACTCAAGGTCGGCGACATCGATGTACTGGTGGTGAGCGACGGCGTGCTGCCGCTGCCGACCTCGACCATGTCCACCAATGCCGACCCCGCCGCACGTGCTGCCTGGTTCAAGGACATGTTCCTTGGCCCGGACGCGTTCGATTGGGCGTTGAACGTGCTGGTGGTGCGCAGCGGCGAGCAAACCCTGCTGGTCGACGCGGGGCTGGGCGGGCAGTTCCCCGGCTTCCCACGTGCAGGGCTGTTTCCAAAGCGGCTGGAGGCGGCCGGCATCGAGCTTTCCTTCATTACCGACGTGGTCATCACCCATATGCATATGGATCACATAGGCGGCCTGCTCGTCGACGAGGTACGGAACCGCCTGAGCCCGGACGTGCGGATCCATGTTTGCCAAACCGAGGTCGATTTCTGGGCGGAGCCTGACTTCTCCCGCACCGTCATGCCCGCGCCGATACCGGACGTGCTGCACACGACCGCGCGGCAGTTCATGGAGGCATACCACGACAAACTGCACACCTTCGAGCAGGAGCATGAAGTGGCGCCGGGTGTCGTGGTCAAACGCACCGGCGGGCATACCCCGGGGCACAGTGTGGTGCATGTGACGTCTGGCCGCGAAAAGCTCACGTTTGCCGGCGACGCCTTGTTTCCGGTGGCTTTCGACCATCCCGATTGGCAAAACGGCTTCGAGCATGACCCTGAAGAAGCGGTGCGCGTTCGCGTACGGTTGATGCAAGAGGCCGCGGCAAGCGGGGAGCTGTTCGTGGCGACCCACCTTTCGTTTCCTTCCGTGGGCCGTGTGGCGGTGGATGGCGACGCGTTTCGTTGGGTGGCGGGGTCCTGGGATTATTGAGTGCTGGCTGGGCTTGGATGTCAGTTCGGGCCCAGCGTAACGAACCAAGTCGCGACGTTGTCACTTCGAACTCAGTTGCACCGGCGTCGTCTCGATCAGCCGTCGCGAGCGGATCATCGACTTGGTTTGCTCGACGTAAAGCTTGAAATGTCGATCTCAAGTTGCGCGATACGGACCACGGCCGTGGAAGGGAAGCTTTGCGCCGATGCCCAGCCACCAGCAAAGAGACCCGGTACTAACGCGCATGCGAAAAACAGACGATGGATTTTCATGAACTCTCCTGACTGCTATTTATACTCGGTGAATCGGTGACAGGCGGGGACAAACAAAACGCCAAACCCGGTTCCGCCCTGTGCGCAACCAGTGTCCACCCGTGTGCGCGAGCGATCTCCTGGCAGATGGTCAGCCCCAGTCCCGCGCCGTGATCGCGCCGATGGGCGCCGCGCCAGAAACGAGTGAATATGTGGGGCAGTTGCGCTTGCTCCACGCCGGGGCCCCAGTCGCGCACGGTTAACTTGTCGGCGGTACATTGCACCCGCACCTGCGTGCCTTCAGGCGCGTGCTGGATGGCGTTTTCCAGCAGGTTTTTCAGCAGCGTGAACAGGGCGCTGCGGTCGGCCTGCCAAGGCGTTTGCGTGGCCGTATGCCCTGTAAGGACGATGCCGACCCGCGCGGCGTCGGCCATGCGTTGCAGGTAGTCTGCGGCTTGCTGCACCACTTCCCCGACGTTCACGGCGGCAAAGCTGTAGTTATGGGCCTCGCTGGTCTCGGCCAGCAGCAGTAATTGTTGAACCTGGCGTGTCATGTGCTCGACGTCATTGAGCAGCGAGTCGCGGGTCTTGTCTGGAGCCATCAATTCGATTTGCGCGCGGATCAGCGCCAGTGGCGTCTTCAGTTCATGGGCCGCGGTCGCGAGGAACTCCTGCTGCACACGGTATCCCTGTTCCAGGCGTTCAAGGGCGCTGTTGAAGCTGCTGACCAGTGGCGCGACTTCCGACGGCACGGTTTTGCTGTCCAGGCGTGAATGCAAGGATCGAGGGGAAATGGCCGCCGCCGATTCCGAGACTTCGCGCAGTGGCTTGAGCGCATACCCCAGCGTGAAATAGGCGCAAGCGCCGAAGACAAAAAGCAGCACCAGGCTGAACAGGACGATACCGGCCCCCATGAAAGGCCAGGCGAAACCCTGATGAAGCAGTTCCATCAGTCGTTCGCTGACGGCGAATTGCAGATACCAGATCGTGCCGTCGCGCTCCACCGGGGCGGTGGCGGCGTACATCAGCATGCCCTCACGCTCGAACTTGAAGCGCCCTTGGTCCGAAGGCGGTGATTTGGCGACCGGCGACCAGAATGCCTCGTCGGTGGAGGCCAGGACGACGTTTGCCTGCGAGTCCAGCACGCGATAGCCGATTTCCGCCCCCAGGCTCTTGAAGGTCCAGACGCGATCACCTTCGCTGTCATCGAAGCCGGTAGGATGGCCCGCAGCGTCGAACATCAGCTTGCCGGCGAGTTCATGGGTGCGTTCGGCGACGTCGGTGGTCAGGAGGATATCGCTCCTGGACGTAATGAGCGCGACAGCGCCCAGCGCAATCAGCAAGATACTCAAGCCCACGCCGGCGACGTAGGCGAGCAGGACCTTGAAACTGATGCTATTGCGCCAGGTCGTCTTGACGAAGGGCATAGCCCAGGCCTCTCAAGTTGACTATCCGTTGGTGGGAGCCGATCGCCAGGAGCTTGCGGCGAATACGATGCAAGGCCACGTCGAGGGCGTTTGGCGTCACGGCTTCGCTCAAGCCCCACGCAGCCGCCTCGATGGCGCTGCGACGGACGATTTCACCGGGCTTGCGCAGTAACAACAACATGATCTGCATTTCCGCCGGCGCCAGTGGAACGCTGCCTTTGACGCTGCACATGACCCCTGCGTCGGGTTGCACGCTGAGGTCGCCGTGTGACGGCGCCAAGGCGCGGCGCTCCACGGGACGGCGCAACAAGGCCCGCACGCGTGCGACCATTTCGTCCATGGCGAATGGCTTGGGCAGGTAGTCATCGGCCCCGGCGTCCAGGCCTTCGATCCGGTCATGCAGCGCGTCGCGGGCCGTCAGCACCAGGCAGGGCACGCCCAACCCGGCGTTGCGCAAGCGTTCGAGCAGTAGCAGCCCATCGCCATCCGGCAAACCCCGGTCGAGAATCAACGCCTGGTAGGGCACCTGTTGGATGGCCGCCCATGCCGCATCGATGCGGCTGATGACGTCGACGGCGATGCCTGCGCTCGACAAACCCTTGCACACCAGTTGCGCCAGACGCTCATGGTCTTCGACCAGCAGTATGCGGCTCATCAGAAACGGTACAGGTAGCCGAACAGCGCGCTGTTTTCGGTAGATCGATCTACCAGCGGGCTGTCCTTGATTTCATCGGACAGGCTCGTGGCCTTGAGGTCCAGAAACACGGAGTGATGATCATCGAACATATAGTTTCCACGTAAGCCGATTTCGGTGTTCATGCCGGACTTGCCATCATAGGCTGCCCGATCGGCGCGAGCTTCATTTTCCCGGACGCCGAAGTAGTAATCGACGTAGTTGTCGTCCTGCCAGATGGCGGCCAGCCGTGGCGTGAGCCTGATGTGCTCGCCGAAATTCCAGGACCGTTCCAGGCCCAGGGTGAAGCGCTGGCCCTTGCTGTTGCTCGAAACGTCGCCCAACCACTCGGCGCTGACATCGGCCAGGTCGTTGCGCCACTTCACCTTGGCCCCCGCCCAAAAGCCGCCCTTGCGGTCGCTCATCCCGTCCAGGATGCGGGCGTCATCGTCATCATAGCCACTGAAATCGTACTCACCGACGAGGCTGAATTCGAGTTGCTGGGTGTCGCTGATGTCCAGGCTCGGCAATTTGATCTCGGCGGTTGGGCCAAAGACGCGCACATATTCGTTTTCAAAATAGATCAGCGGCAAGACCTCGCTGTCACGGTCGATGCCTTTGTAGGGCTGTTGGCTGCTGGCTGCACCCACGCCGAGGCCCCAAGCGGAGCCTTCAGACTCGTCGGCACTGGCCGCGATCGGTGAGCACACGCCCAGCACAAGCGCGGAGCTGGCGATGGTCAGCCGGATCGCAAGGTAAGGTTTCGATAAGGTCAAGGCGCGCATGGAAGTCTCCGGATCGGTGGGATGAATGCATGCCTATCGTTGAGAACTTCTTCTTACTGAACACTTACGGTTCGGCATGGCTAACCGCCTTTTGCCGGTAAGTGTTGCGAAAGACTGCCTGTTGGATAGTGGCCGTCTCGAGCAATCGCGCCATGTGGATGTATCGGCACCCGCGAGCGATGCGAACCCTGCGCAGGAATCCGATCCCCATGAAAAGAAAAACCCGCCACGTCGTTCTGTTTGTCGCGACCATCGCCTGCACCGTTGCATTGGTGATGATGGGCCTGTCGCCGGACCCGCGACCGCCCGGTTCTGAACATCACCCCAGACCGGCACTGACCGTGGCCGTCACCCGGCTTGAATCGGCCATGCTGCCGGTGCGCATCCAGGCCAATGGCAACATCATGGCGTGGCAGGAAGCGAGCGTCGGCACCGAGGCCGATGGCTTGCGGTTGGCCGAGGTCATGGTGAACGTTGGCGATGTGGTGCGACGTGGCCAGGTGCTTGCAACGTTCAGCTCCGATACGGTGGCCGCCGAACTCGCGCAACGTCGCGCGGCCACCGCCGAAGCACACTCGGCCCTGGCCGAAGCCCGGGCCATCGCGCGGCGTGCCCGGCAGTTGCAGTCGAGCGGGGCGCTTTCGCAGCAGCAGGTCCATCAACATGTGACAGCCGAACGCACGGCGCAGGCAAGGCTTGAGGCGGGCGAGGCCGCCGAACGATTGCAGCACCTGCGCCTGGCCCAGACCCGCGTCCTGGCGCCCGACAACGGAGTGATATCGGCGCGCAGTGCCACGGTGGGCGCCGTATTACCCGCCGGCCAGGAGCTGTTTCGCCTGATCCGCGAGAGCCGGCTCGAATGGCGCGCCGAGGTCGCGGCAGCGGATCTCGCGAAATTCCATCCCGGCCAGCTTGCGCGTGTGGTGCCGGTCAACGGCGCGGCGATCGAGGGCAGGGTGCGCAGGGTTGCGCCCACGGTGGACATGCAGACCCGCAATGGCCTGGTGTATGTCGACCTGCCCGCCGACACGGCGGCGCGTGCCGGGATGTTTGCCCGTGGCGAGTTCGACGTCGGGGCCGAGCGGATGGCGACGCTGCCGCAAACTGCCGTGCTGCAGCACGACGGCTTCAGTTACGTCTTGCAGGTCGGCGCGGCGTTCCAAGTGGCCCAGGCCAAGGTGACAGTAGGGCGCCGCGTCGGCGATCGAATCGAGATCACCGCTGGCATCGACAGCACCGCCGCCGTGATCGAAGCCGGAGGCGGTTTTCTCGCTGAAGGTGACCTTGTCCGCGTCGTCCAGGGGCGCACCCAACCGATACACAATCTCACCAGCGGGAGCGCGCAATGAGCCTTAACGTGTCGTCCTGGTCGATCCGCAACCCGACGCCTTCGGTGCTGTTGTTCATCCTGCTGACATTTGCCGGCGCGATGGCCTTCTGGAAGATGAAGGTGCAGAACTTTCCCGACATCGACCTGCCCATGGTCGCTATCTCAGCCGAGCTGCCGGGTGCTTCGCCGGTCCAGCTGGAAAACGATGTGGCCCGCAAGATCGAGGATTCTCTCGCCACCGTGCAGGGCGTCAAGCATATCCAGAGCACCTTGACCGACGGCAACGCCGATATCACGGTTGAGTTCCGCCTCGGCAAACCCACCCAGGAAGCGCTCGATGACGTTCGTGATGCGGTTTCCAGGGTCCGGGCAGACCTGCCCGCCGACCTGCGCGACCCGGTGATCAGCAAGATCGAGGTTGCTGGCACGCCGATCCTGACCTATACGGTGTCGGCCGCGGGCCTGGACGAAGAGGCGCTGTCATGGTTCGTCGACAACACCCTCAGCAAGGCCTTGCTGGCTGTCCCTGGCGTGGGCGCAGTCGAGCGTGTCGGTGGGGTGACGAGGGAAATCCGCATCGATCTGGACCCGGCACGTCTGTTGGCCTTGAATACCACGGCGCTGGATATTTCTCGTCAACTTCGCCAGATCCAGCAAGAGGCCTCCGGCGGGCGCGTGGATCTGGGTGGCATCGAGCAAACGGTGCGTACGCTTGCCACGGTACGGTCGGCCGATGAAGTCGCGATGCTGGACGTGACCTTGAGTGACGGCAGACGAGTGCGGCTCGACCAGGTCGCGACGGTATCCGATACCGTTGGCGAGCGACGTTCGGCGGCGCTGCTGGACGGCGAGCCGGTGGTCGCGTTCGAAATCGTACGGGCAAAAGGGGCCGGGGAAATCGAGGTCGATGAAGGTGTACGCGCCGCCCTTGAGCGGCTCAAGAACCGACATCCTGGAATCACGTTCAACCAGGCGTTCAGTTTCGTCGAGCCGGTGATCGAAAATTACCAGGGTTCCCTGCACCTGCTCTACGAGGGCGCGGCACTGGCGGTGCTGGTGGTGTTCCTGTTCTTGCCGGATTGGCGAGCGACCTTCGTCTCGGCTGTCGCGCTGCCGCTGTCGGCGATACCGACATTCGCGGTGATGCACTGGATGGGGTTCACGATCAACACCGTTACGCTGCTGTCGCTGTCGCTGGTGGTCGGTGTGCTGGTGGACGACGCCATTGTCGAAGTGGAAAACATCGGGCGTCACTTGCAGATGGGCAAGAAACCCTACCAGGCGGCCATGGATGCCTCTGAGGAGATCGGCCTCGCGGTGGTCGCCACGGCGTTTACGTTGATTGCGGTGTTTCTGCCCACCGCGTTCATGAGCGGCACGGTCGGCAAGTTTTTCGTCCAGTTCGGCTGGACGGCGGCCACGGCGGTATTTTTCTCTCTCGTTGTAGCGCGCCTGCTGACGCCCATGATGGCGGCCTACCTGATGCGCGCCCCGAAAAAACCCGAGCCCAGGGTGGCCGGATGGGTGACGCACTACTTGTCCTGGGCCCGCTGGTGCCTGCGTCATCGAGCCGTGACCGCTGTTGGCGCAGCGATTTTTTTTGTCGGCGGGTTGATGCTCGCGGCAGCGTTGCCGGGCACCTTCATGCCGCCCGATGACGACTGGCAAACCCAGGTCACCCTCACGCTTGCGCCGGGTAGCAGACTGGGCGACACCCTGGTGCTGGCCGAGCAGGCGCGGGGGATAGTCCGGCACAACCCCCAGGTGAATAAGGTCTACACCGCCGTCGGGGACGGCAATGCCGGCACCGACCCTATAGGAGCGGGCGGCAACGTCAAAAATGTCCGCACGGCGGTGCTGACACTTAACCTGACGCACCGCAACGATCGACCCGGACTGAGTAAGCAACAGATCGAGAAACAATTGCGCGAAGCCCTCGCGATACTGCCCGCAACGCGGGTGAAGGTGGGCATGGGCGAGTCGGAGAACTACGTGCTGGTGCTCGCTGGCGAAGACGGCGCCTTGCTCACCCGGCATGCGCAGCTGGTGGAGCGCGAACTGCGCGGCGTGCCTGGCGTGGGCGCGGTGATTTCGACCGCGAGCCTGAAACGCCCCGAACTGCTGGTGCGACCCGATTTCGCCAGGGCGGCCGACCTTGGCGTGACTTCCGCAGCTATCGCCGACACCCTGCGCGTCGCCACCTTGGGTGACTACGACCAGGCCCTCGCCAAACTCAATTTCAGTGAACGGCAAGTGCCTGTTGTCGTGCGCTTGACCGACGCCGCTCGTCAGGATTTCGAGACGCTCAAGCGCCTGCCGGTGCCCGGCGCCCGTGGTCCGGTGCCGCTGGAAAATGTCGCGTCGCTGGAGATCGCCAGCGGCCCGGCGCAGATCGAACGTTTCGACCGCATGCGCAACGTCAACATCGAAATCGAGACAAACGGCCAGCCATTGGGCGACATTGAACAGGCAGTGCTTGCCTTGCCGAGCCTGCAAGCACTGCCGCCCGGCCTGGTGCGCACTTCGGTGGGAGATGCCGAAGCCATGGGGGAGCTTGCTTCGGGATTCGGCGTGGCGATGCTGACCGGGGTGTTGTGCATCTATATGGTCCTGGTCCTGTTACTGAAGGACTTCCTGCAACCGCTGACCATTCTCGCCGCCCTGGTGCTCTCGGTGCCAGGCGCCTTCCTTGCGCTGTTCGTCACCGGCTCGACATTGTCGATGCCGTCGATGATTGGGCTCATTATGCTAATGGGGATTGCCACGAAGAATTCGATCCTGCTGATCGACTACATCCTCCTCGCGCGCCGAGACCACGGACTGACGCGCTCTGAAGCGATCATCGATGCCTGCGGCAAGCGTGCGCGGCCCATTGTCATGACGACAATCGCCATGGGCGCCGGCATGATGCCCATCGCACTCGGTTGGGGGGCTGACCCGAGCTTCCGCGCGCCGATGGCCATCGTGTTGATTGGCGGGCTTATCACTTCGACAGTGCTGAGCCTGCTGGTCATTCCCGTGGTGTTTTCCTTGGTAGACGACGGCGCGCAGGGAATATATGTGCGTATGCGTGTCATCACGGGTAATGAAACGGTGGGGGGGCACTCAGAGCACTCATGAAGCCGACCCAAGCCCCTGTTGCGCGACAGGGACAAGGCGCTCTGAGAAACAATGCGTCAGCGTCCTGGCGCCTTGTTCTCGACCAAGCGTTGTGGTGAGCGAGTATGGCATCGATTGGCCGGTGCATAGCGTTGGCCTCTACTGTGGCCACTGCTCCAGCAGGATCGAGACGAACTTTTCCGCAGCGGGGGAAAGGGAGGCACCGCGTCGATAAACCAGGCCCAGCGACCGATTCACCACCGGCTCGATCAGCGGTACGCTGACCAGCGTCGGATGATCGACCGCCGGCATCGCCAGGCTGGGCATCGCCGACACGCCGAGGCCAGCCTCGACCAAGCCCAAGGATGTGGACAGGTGCTGCACTTCGTAGAACCACTGCGGACGCCAGCTCAGGCCTGACAAGGCGTGGTCAAGCAGCATGCGGTTGCCACTCAAGCGACCGACACCGATCAGCCGATAGTCGCTGAGCTCCGACCAGGTGACCGCACTGCGGCCAGCGAGCTCATGGTCTCGTCGGCAGGCCAGCACAAAGGGTTCGTTGACCAGGGGCACGAACTCGATGTCCGGGTGCTGGCCACTCATCATGTTGATGCCGAAGTCAGCTTCGCCACGCAGTACAGCCTCCAATCCTTCGTTGGCACTGAGATCGAGCAGGCGTATGCGGATCTTCGGGTAGCGTTCGTTATAAAGCCGGATCACCGAGGGCAGAAAATAGAACGCCGCCGTCGGGATGCAGGCCAAGGTCACTCGGCCGATCTGCCGCTCGGCCAATTCGCGGATATTGAGAATGGAATCGTCAAAATCATCCAACAAGCGCCGCGCCTTAGGCAGGAAATCACGTCCAACGCTGGTCAGGCTGACCTTTCGCGTCGTGCGGTCGAGCAAGGCGGTGCCTAATCCTTCCTCAAGCTTTTTCATCCGTCGGCTGAGGGCGGGCTGGGATAGGTGCAGTGCATCGGCGGCTTCATGGAAACTGCCAAGTTCGGCGATCTTAACGAAAGATCGGATGTCCTGAAGTTCATATTCCATCAATTTTTCTCGCTACCAGGTTCCAAGGAACTCCAAAATGATTCTTTTGTGAAACGCAATAATAACTCCGATCTTTGCATTGGAAACACTTTTTAAACCCTGCCACTCTTGTGCACAGAGCATCAATTATCCAGATTGATCAACAAGAGTTAGTGGTCATGCAACGAATTCCTTGTGTACTCATGCGCGGCGGCACTTCCAAAGGTCCGGTTTTTCTCGCCTGGGATTTGCCGGCAACGATTCCCGAACGTGACGAGTTGCTGCTCAACCTGATGGGTTCTGGCCATGAGCTGGAGATCGACGGCATCGGGGGTGGTAGTCCACAAACCAGCAAGGTGGCGATCGTCAGCCCATCGCTGCACCCTGAAGCCGACGTGGATTACCTGTTTGTCCAGGTCATGGTTTCCCAGCGCCGGGTCGACACTGCACCCAACTGCGGCAACATGCTCTGTGCCGTCGGCCCGTTCGCAATTGAGCAAGGGCTGGTCAAGGCCACAGGCGACCTGACCCGCGTGCGGATCCGCAACCTCAATACCGGAACCTTCGTCAATGCCGAGGTCCAGACACCGCAGGGCAAGGTCAGCTACGAAGGCGACACTGCCATCGACGGTGTGCCGGGCACGGCCGCTCCGGTGCAACTGACCTTTCTCGACGCAGCCGGCAGCAAGACCGGAAAACTCTTCCCCACGGGGCAATCCGTCGACTTGATCGATGGCATCCCGGTGACTTGCATCGACATGGCCATGCCGATGCTGATTGTCGAGGCCGGCCAGCTCGGCAAGCGTGGCGACGAAAGCCCCGCCGAGCTTGATGGCGATACGGCGTTCTTGCAGCGTTTGGAGTCCTTGCGCTTGAAGGCCGGCCTGGCGATGGGCCTGGGCGACGTCAGCGACAAAGTGATTCCCAAGCCAGTGCTGGTCTCGACGGCCACGTGCGGCGGGACGATCCAGGTGCGCTACTTCATGCCGCATAGCTGTCATCGCGCCTTGGCGATTACCGGTTCTATCGGGCTGGCGACGGCCTGCGTGACCGACGGCAGTGTCGCGGCCAACCTGCTTGGCGGCGTCAGCGAACCACGCCTTCAGCGGGTGCGCATCGAGCACCCCAGTGGCGGTATCGATGTCGTGTTGTCCTACACCGGCGAAAAGGGTGAGACCATCCGCGCCTCGGTGGTCCGTACCGCCCGCAGGCTTTTTTCAGGTTTTGTCTACGCCACGGTTCCCCAACGCCTGGCCGGATGACCCGGGCAGACTTTGTCATTGCATCTGCGACTCATAACAACAAGAGAACTGACTTATGCTCGCTTTACTTGGCTTGGCCATGGTGGTGGTCTTCACCTTTCTGATAATGACCAAACGGCTGTCGCCGATCGTCGCCCTGACGATCGTGCCGATAGTCTTCGCGGTGATCGGCGGCTTCGGTGGGACCACTGGCAAGATGATGCTGGATGGGCTGAAGATGGTTGCACCGTCGGCGGCACTGCTGTTGTTCGCGATTCTTTTTTTCGGTCTGATGATCGACGCGGGCCTGTTCGACCCGCTGATCCGCAAGATCCTCAAGCGGGTCAATGGCGACCCGATGAAAATCGCCGTGGGCACCGCACTGCTGTCGCTTCTCGTTGCACTGGACGGTGACGGCACGACGACCTACATGATTACCTGCGCCGCGATGCTGCCACTGTACAAGCGCATCGGCATGAATCCGATGATCCTGGCGACCGTCGCGATGCTTTCGCTGAGCATCATGAGCGGCATGACGCCTTGGGGCGGGCCGGCGACCCGGGCCATCGCGGCACTCGGCCTGGATGCCGGCGAGTACTTCGTGCCTTTGTTGCCGACTATGATCGGTGGCGCGATGTGGGTGGTGTTCACCGCGTTCCTGCTGGGTCGTGCCGAGCGCAAGCGTATCGGCAACATTCAACTACAGAGCGGAGGCGGCGATTGCTATATCAAGGCCATCCTGGAGGACACGCCGCACAAGCGTCCGAAACTGGCCTATGTCAATTTGCTGTTGGTCGTCGCAGTCATGGTCGCGCTGGTGATGGGCCTCATGCACTCGGCGATCCTGTTCCTGATCGGTTTCGTCCTGGCGCTGGTGATCAACTATCCGCAGCTGGACATCCAGAAAGAGCGCATTCTCGCCCACTCGGGTAACGCCATGACCGTGGTCCTGCTGGTGTTCGCGGCGGGTATTTTCGCCGGAATTTTCTCCGGAACGAAAATGGTCGATGCCCTGGCGCAAACGCTGGTCGACTGGATTCCGCCTTCCTGGGGCCATTTGTTCCCCCTGGTGGTGGCAATTACCAGCATGCCGCTGACGTTCGTATTGTCCAACGATGCCTATTACTTTGGGGTCGTGCCTATCCTGGCTAACGCCGCTGCCGCCTACGGGATTCACCCGGTCGAAATAGCTCGGGCGTCCATCCTCGGTCAGCCGGTGCACCTGATGAGCCCATTGGTGGCCTCGACCTTGTTGCTGGTGGGCATGGTCGATCGCGACCTGGGCGATTTCCAGAAAGCCACCATCAAATGGGCGGTGCTCACCTCAATCGTAATAACGGCGCTGGCGCTTCTGACCGGGGCGCTGACGCTGTTCTCCTGATTCACCCGACACCCTTTAGTCCTTGCCTGACGCTCCCCGCATGGGGAGTGCGCCGGCCTGCGCGCCAAATAACAACAACGAGACACTCGACATGAGTATTTACCTGATTCGCGGGGTTCTGTTTCCGATCCTTGGTCTGCTGCCGTTGGCCAACGCCAGTGCAGAGGGATTCGTCGACGACAGCAAGCTCAAATTGCAGTTGCGCAATGTTTACTTCAACGAGAACTTTCGCGATGAACATGGCATGAGTGCGCGAGCGGCGCGGACCGCCAAAAGCGAGCGCACCGAATGGGCTCAGGGCTTGCTGTGGGATTATCAGTCAGGCTACACGTCAGGCACGGTTGGTTTCGGCGTCGATGCCCTGGGCCTGCTCGGATTCAGGCTTGATTCGGGGCGCGGTCGTAGCGGCACTGGCTTGCTACCGGTCCATGACGACGGTCGTGCCGCAGAAGAGTTCGCCAGCGCGGGGATGACCGCCAAGGCCCGACTGGCAAAAACCACGTTCAAATACGGCACGCTGCTGCCCAAGAACCCAGTACTGATCTACAACGACGCGAGGCTGCTGCCCCAGACCTATCAGGGGGGGGCAGGTCAGCAGCAACGACATCGACAACCTCACCCTGACGGGTGGGCGGCTGGAACGATTCAAACTGCGCGATTCAAGCGACAGCATGCCGATCGTGCCCGACGGCTACAGTGGCAACGAGTCAGGCGACTTCATTTATGCCGGCGCCGACTACAAGCTGGGAAAGAACATTCGCTTGAGCTATTTCTATGGCGAACTGGAAAACTTCTACCGGCAGAACTTCGCCGGTGTCCAACATGACCTACAGCTCGGTCCCGGCGTGCTCACCAGCGACCTGCGCTACTTCAACAGTGCCGATTCGGGCTTGGCCCATAGCGGTAAAGTCGACAATGACATGTTCAGCGGCTCGCTGTCGTACGTTGCCCTCGGCCACACGTTCAGTGCCGGTTACCAGAAGCTCAGCGGGGAAGGGGGCTTGCCATACATCAGCGGCGCCACGGTCTATTCCTTCAGCAACGTTGGGATCGGCAAGTTCATCGAGGAAGATGAAAAGACCTGGATGCTCGGCTACGGCTACGATTTCGCTCGCCTAGGCGTGCCCGGCCTGACGTTTTCCAGCCGCTACCTCAGTGGCGCCGATGGCAAATCCAACAGCGTCGTGAACGAGTGGGAGCGCGACGCCGAAGTCGCTTACATTGTGCAGCAAGGTAAGTTGAAGGGGTTGGGTGTCAAATTGCGTAACTATGTCTATCGCTCCGACTTTTCACGGGGACGCGATAGCAACCGTGTCTACGTCACTTATGACGTCGCGCTTTGGTAGGGTCTGGGTTCGCGGGGGGGCTTTCTGACAAGAATGTCAGCAAGCCGTCAGCCTCCGGACACCTTCTGCGTCTAGACTCTTCTGGTTGCCCCGCTTTCGTAGAGGAGTCACCAGATGCGTTTGCTGATCGTCGAGGACGAAGAAAAAACCTCCTCCTATGTCCACCGCGGCTTGAGCGAGCTCGGCTACATTGTCGATGTCGCGACGAACGGCATCGATGGCTTGCACTACGCCCTGGAGCTTGAGTACGACGTGGTCATCCTCGATGTCATGTTGCCGGGCAAGGACGGCTATGCCGTGTTGCAGGGCCTGCGCCTGCACAAAAAAACCCCGGTGATCATGTTGTCGGCCAGGGGCACGGTGGATGATCGCGTCCGGGGGTTGCGCGAGGGTGCTGACGACTACCTGGGCAAGCCCTTTTCGTTTGCCGAGCTGGTGGCGCGCGTCCAGGCGTTGATCCGCCGTCGCGCCGATGACGCGGCCGATCCCACGCATCTGCGCATCGACGACCTGGAAGTCGACCTGCAAGCTCGCAAGGTCACCCGGGCCGGTTTGCGGCTGGACCTCACGGCGAAGGAGTTCTGCCTGTTGAGCCTGCTGGCGCGACACCAGGGGGAGATTCTTTCCAAATTGATGATTGCCGAGCAGGTCTGGGACATGAATTTCGACAGCGATGCCAACGTGGTGGAGGTCGCGATCAAGCGTGTGCGCGCCAAGGTGGATGCGCCATATCCACGCAAATTGCTGCATACCGTGCGCGGAATGGGCTATGTATTGGAAAGTCGTGAAGCGGACGACAGGCACGTTGGGATGGTGTGATGAAAGGATCGATCTCCAAGCGGCTCGCCCTGATGTTTGCCCTCGCGGTCATGCTTATCACCGCGGTCAGCGCAACGCTGCTGCGCTGTTCCTTGAAGCAATCGCTCGAAGACCAGATGCAGAACGAGCTGATCCTGCGGCATTCGGTTCTCGATCCGGTGCTCGCCAAATATGACTCACCGGAATTCTGGGTGGGGCTGCGGCAGAAGCTCGACGGCCTGACACCCACCGATGAGCGCGTGCGTTACTGGGTCCTGGTCGATAACCCGGCCTACAGCTATGGCGGGGCGATGCCGGACGGCCAGGATTGGTCAAAGCGTCCGGATGGGTTTTCCACGGTCGCCATCCCTGACCGGGATCGCCCCATGGTGCTGATGATCGAAACCATCGCGGCCATGGGCAGCCGGCCGGAGGTGCGTTTTATCGTGGGGCTCGATTCGACGCCGTTCATGAAGACCCTGAATAATTTCACCAAGACGTTGATCGTAACGTCCGCGTTGGGTGTCGTGCTGGTCGCGCTGCTGGGGTATTGGATCGCGCGTTTTGGCCTGGGACCGGTCCGGCGCCTGAGCCGCCAGGCCAACAGCCTGCCGCCGGGGGATTCCAAGCAACGGCTGGACACCGAGGCGTTGCCTGGTGAGTTGCAGGAGCTGGCGGTGTCGTTCAACGGCGCCCTGGCTCGCCAGGAGGCCGCCTGGTGCCAGCTCGAAGGGTTCAATGCCAATGTCGCCCATGAATTGCGCACGCCCTTGACCAACCTGATCGGCCAGACCCAGGTCGCCCTGGCCCACGGCCGGGACGTGAATGAGCTTCAAGACTTGCTGCAATCGAACCTCGAAGAGCTGGAGCGGATGGGCACCATCGTCAATGACATGCTGTTCCTGGCGGGTGCCGAAAGCGGGCAGCGAGCCACGGAGCTAAGCGATGTCTCGCTCTATGAAGAGGCGTCCAAGACAGTGGACTACCTGGAGCCGGTCTTGCACGACAAGCAGTTGAGCGTGGTGATTCAAGGCGACATGCGGGTGTGCATCGACCGACGTCTGTTCCACCGTTCCCTGGCCAACCTGATCCAGAATGCTGCGCGATACGCGGTACCGACCAGCACGATCACGGTAAGCCTGGTCAGCCATGGCATGCAGGCCGAGGTGAGCGTGTCCAATGCTGGGGAGCCGATTGATAACGTCCACCTGCAGCATCTGTTCGAGCGCTTCTACCGGGCCGACGCCGCCCGGGCCCGCAGTGACGCGCATCATGGCTTGGGGCTTTCCATCGTACGGGCGGTGGCCTCCATGCACGGCGGTCGCGTGTTCGCCCACAGCAAGGACGGGCTCAATACCTTCGGGTTCTCGTTGACAAGCCAGGCAGCGCGTTAGTCCGCCTTCAGTCCCCGTTGCCCGTGATACAGCCATCGCGAGCAAGCTCGCTCCCACACTGGATTTGCGGCTGACTTGAATCCCAAGGGCAACACAAACCCCGTGGGAGCGAGCCTGCTCGCGAAGATGCCGGCACATTCGGCATCTTCATCAACTGAAGCACCGCCATCGCGAGCAGGCTCGCTCCCACACCGGATTCGCGGCTGACTTGAATCCCAAGGGCAACCCAACCCCTGTGGGAGCGAGCCTGCTCGCGAAGATGCCGGCACATTCAGCATCTTCATCAACTGAAGCACCGCCATCGCGAGCAGGCTCGCTCCCACATTGAATCTGCGGCTGACTTGAATCCCGAGGGCAACACAACCCCCCTGTGGGAGCGAGCCTGCTCGCGAAGATGCCGGCACATTCAGCATCTTCCTCAACTGAAGCACCGCCATCGCGAGCAGGCTCGCTCCCACATTGGATCTGCGGGTGACTTGAATCTTGAGGGCAACACAAACCCCGTGGGAGCGAGCTTGCTCGCGAAGATGCCGGCACATTCGGCATCTTCATCAACTGAAGCACCGCCATCGCGAGCAGGCTCGCTCCCACACCGGATTCGCGGCTGACTTGAATCCCAAGGGCAACCCAACCCCTGTGGGAGCGAGCCTGCTCGCGAAGATGCCGGCACATTCAGCATCTTCATCAACTGAAGCAACGCCATCGCGAGCAGGCTCGCTCCCACATTGAATCTGCGGCTGACTTGAATCCCGAGGGCAACACAACCCCCCTGTGGGAGCGAGCCTGCTCGCGAAGATGCCGGCACATTCAGCATCTTCCTCAACTGAAGCACCGCCATCGCGAGCAGGCTCGCTCCCACATTGGATCTGCGGGTGACTTGAATCTTGAGGGCAACACAAACCCCGTGGGAGCGAGCTTGCTCGCGAAGACGCCGGCACATTCAGCATCTTCATCAACTGAAGCACCGCCATCGCGAGCAGGCTCGCTCCCACATTGGATCTGCGGCTGACTTGAATCCCGAGGGCAACACACCCCCCCTGTGGGAGCGAGCCTGCTCGCGAAGACGCCGGCACATTCAGCATCTTCATCAACTGAAGCACCGCCATCGCGAGCAGGCTCGCTCCCACATTGAATCTGCGGCTGACTTGAATCCCAAGGGCAACCCAACCCCCTGTGGGAGCGAGCCTGCTCGCGAAGACGCCGGCACATTCAGCATCTTCCTCAACTGAAGCACCGCCATCGCGAGCAGGCTCGCTCCCACGCTGGATTTGCGGCTGACTTGAATCCCAAGGGCAACACAACCCCCCCTGTGGGAGCGAGCTTGCTCGCGAAGACGCCGGCACATTCAGCATCTTCCTCAACTGAAGCACCGCCATCGCGAGCAGGCTCGCTCCCACGCTGGATTTGCGGCTGACTTGAATCCCAAGGGCAACACAACCCCCCCTGTGGGAGCGAGCTTGCTCGCGAAGACGCCGGCACATTCAGCATCTTCATCAACTGAAGCACCTCCATCGCATTGGCGTTTGACATGTTCCTGACAGGCACCGGTCACCTTGACGTCAGCGTCCCGCTCTTAAAGTTCAACCACCATCCCGGTCAGGACAGTGGAGTCCACCATGAACATTCAAACCTTGTCGGTCGCAAGTCTGCTGGCAGTGATCACGTTGAGCGGTTCGCCTCTGTTTGCCAAAGAGCAAACCCCTATTCCGGCTTATGAATACGGCATGCCGCTGGACGTTGCCCAGGCCCTGCGTATCGAGGAGCCGAAATCAGCCGTATGCGAGGTCGCGCAGGCAAAGATGACCTACGTAGACACCCAAGGACAGATCCGGCACGTCAGTTTCCTTCAGCAGACTGACGCCTGCGCCATTCAGTAAGCCCGGTCGCGCCGGTTGCCACCCAATCAAGGAACTCAATCATGTGGAATAGAACGATCACCCCCGCCGTTGCCTTTTCATACAACATCAGCAAGCTCATGAGGCTGGCCCGTACGTTGACGGCCGGCGTCGCGCTCCTCAGTGCGATGAGTCTTGAAGCATCGGATCGTGCCGCGCCGAAACCCGACTGGTCGACCCGTGACATGCCCTCCCAGAAGGGCCGGATCGTGCTGGTGACCGGCGGCACCAGCGGCATGGGCTACGAAGATGCGCTGGCGTTGGCGCGCGCCGGCGCCGAAGTGATTATCGCGGCGCGTAACCCGGAGCGGGGCGCGGAGGCCATCAAGCGTATCCGCCAGGCCGTACCCGACGCCAAGTTGCAGTTCGAGCCCGTCGACCTGGCCAACCTGTCATCGGTGCGCGGCCTGGCCGAGCGGCTCAACCAGCGATTGCCGCGCCTCGACGTGCTGATCAACAACGCCGCCATCATGGCCCCGCCCGAGCGGGGCACCTCCGCCGATGGCTTTGAGCTTCAGCTGGCGACCAATTACCTGGGGCACTTCGCGCTGACTGGCCTGCTGGTTCCGCTTCTGCGCCAAAGCGACGACGCGCGAGTGGTAAGCCTTTCCAGCATCGCGGCCACGCGCGGCGCGGTGAATCTCGATGACTTGCAGTCCGAGGAGAAATACGACCCTTATGCAGCCTATGCCCAGTCGAAACTGGCTGTGCTCCAGTGGTCGTTCGAATTACAACGGCGTAGTGACGCGCAAAAATGGGGTATCCGCAGCATTGCCGCCCATCCCGGCGTGGCCGTCACCGAACTGATCGCCCGCGGCCCGGGCGTCAATAGCGTGTTCGGCCAGCGCTGGGCGAAGGACCGCGATGCGTACCATTCCGCGGCGCAAGGTGCGCTGCCCACGCTCTACGGGGCCACCGCCGAGCAGGCCGTTGGCGGTGCCTACTACGGCCCGACGGGCGATGAGGAAAAACGCGGCCCGCTGGGGTTCGCCAAGACACCGCCAGCCGCGACCAACGAAGCGGACGCCGAACGGCTCTGGGCCGCCTCCGAACGTCTGACCGGCGTTACCTATCGCTGAACCGGTCATGGCGCGAGTGTCCGTCTCGCGCCTGCTCTCTAGCCTGCTGCCGCCTCCCTCTGGAGTTTTCATGAGTACGACTTCTTACTTGCATCGGCTGAGTCTCGCCCTCAACGCCCGCGACGGCGAGCTGCGTCCGGCGCTGTGCGGGTTCCTGCTGTTTCTTTGCCTGTTTACCGGTTACTTCATGCTGCGTCCGATCCGCGAATCGATGGGCATTGCAGCAGGCGTCGAGAACTTGCAATGGCTGTTTACCGCGACCTTCCTGGTCATGCTCGCGGCCGTTCCGCTGTTCGCCTGGCTCAGTTCCCGGGTGCCGCGATTGCGTCTGATCGACTGGGTCTACGGCTTTTTCGGCATTAACCTGTTGATGTTCGTCGAGTTCTTTCAATTCCAACCGGACAGCGTCTGGCTGGCCCGGGTGTTTTATGTCTGGATATCGGTTTACAACCTGTTCGTCGTGTCGGTGGCCTGGAGCTTGATGGCGGATGTATTCGACAGCGAGCAGGCCAAGCGCTTGTTCGCGTTCATCGCCGCCGGCGCCAGTGTCGGCGGCCTGTTGGGGCCGGCCCTGAGCGCTTTGCTTATCGACATCGTGGGTGCGTCAGGCTTGATGCTGTTGGCGGCGGTGTTGCTCGGTGCGACGCTGGTGTTGAAACGGACCTTGATGAACTGGCGTGAAGAAGGTGGGGCGGGGCGGCCCGGTGCTGCGCCCACGCAAAGCCCCCGACAGCCGTTGGCCGGCAATCCGTTGAGTGGGATGGTTGCCGTGCTTCGCTCGCCTTACTTGTTGGGCATCGCCGGTTTCGTGGTGTTGTTGGCGACGGTCAGTACGTTTCTCTATTTCGAGCAAGCGCGTCTGGTGGCCGAACACTATCCGGACCGCGCCTCGCAAGTTCGCATCTTCAGCACCATCGACATCATCGTGCAGGCCGGTGCGTTGCTGTCCCAGCTATTCATCACCGGCAGAATCGCACCGAAGCTTGGCGTGCGCGCGTTGCTGGCTATCGTCCCGTTGCTGATGTGCATCGGCTTCCTGGGCCTGGCCCTGGCGCCTGGGTTTGCGCTGCTGGCGACCCTGATGATTGTGCGACGCATCGGCGAATACGCATTCGTGCGGCCGGGCCGGGAGATGCTCTTCGCACCGCTGGATGCTGAAAGTAAATACACGGCCAAGAACTTCATCGACACCGTGGTCTATCGCGCCGGCGACGCCATGAGCGGCTGGGCCAAGAGCCTGCTCGACCAGCTGGGCCAAGGGGCAGGGGTGGCGGCGATGGTGGGTGCGTGTTGCGCGTTACTGTGGGGTTACCTGGGCTGGCAACTGGGGCGACAGGCGGATTACGCCGCATCAAGGGAACTGCGCCTGGCGGCCATTTCGGCCAGGGCATGACGCCTGTGCATTTGCATCGCGGCGTGGCGCTAACGACTTGAACGTCTACCGCGATGCAGCCTCTGACAATAATGCAGGGCGGATGCATTTCGCCCATTACCGATCGGAGGAAAGGTGTACATGAAAATTTTGATGGTACTTACATCTCATGATCAGTTGGGCGACACCGGCAAGAAGACCGGTTTCTGGCTGGAAGAATTCGCGGCCCCTTATTACGAGTTCATCGACGCCAACGCCGCGGTGACGCTGGCGTCCCCGAAGGGCGGGCAGCCCCCTCTGGACCCCAAGAGCGATGAGGAACAAGCCCAGACCGACGCCACGCGGCGCTTCGCCACGGATACCAGCGCCCAAGCGGCACTGGCCGATACCGTGCCGCTGGGCGAGATCGATCCCTATGATTTCGATGCGGTGTTCTATCCTGGCGGCCACAGCCCCCTGTGGGATCTCGCCGAAGACACCGACTCCAAGACCCTCATCGAAGCCTTTTATGCATCGAACAAACCCATCGCCGCGGTCTGCCATGCGCCTGGGGTGTTCAAGGATGTCAACGCACCGGATGGCGAGCCTGTGGTGAAAGGTAAAAAAGTCACCGGATTCACCAACTCCGAAGAAGAGGCGGTGGGCCTGACGCAAGTGGTGCCGTTTTTGGTGGAGGACATGCTCAAGGCCAAAGGCGCCCAATACTCCAAGGGAGCGGACTGGGCGAGTCATGTGGTGGAGGATGGGCACCTGATCACCGGCCAGAATCCGGCCTCATCGCAAGCGGCCGCCCATGCGTTGCTCAAGCGGCTGAAGCAAGAGCAGAGCGCTTGAATCCGGCTTTGTGGGGGCGACCGATCAAGTCGCTCCCGTTGGAGGAGCATCAAACATGCACGACCCATACAATCTGGCCCGTTTCGTTGACGCGCAACACCCGGTATTCAGTCGCGTCATGGATGAGTTGCGTGCGGGCCGTAAGACGAGCCACTGGATGTGGTTCATATTCCCGCAATTGCGCGGGCTTGGCCGTTCCGAAATGGCCAGTCGCTTCGCCATTTCCGGCCTTGCCGAGGCCCGCGCGTATCTGCAACACGATGTGCTCGGTCCGCGACTGGAGAGCTCTGTTGAAGCGGTGTTGCAACACAGCGACGTCAGCGCCGAGCGCATATTCGGCTCGCCCGATGATATGAAGTTTCGTTCCTGTCTTACGCTGTTCGTCAGCGCCCAGTCGGGCTCTTCTTTGTATCAACAGGCGCTCGACCAGTTCTATTCCGGCGAGCCGGATCGCAAAACCCTCGCCCTGCTTGAGCAACAGGTATGAACGGCGGACGCGTCACACCGACCTAATCAGCAGGTTCCTGAGGCTGCGAGGACATCGGCTTCAGAACGCCCTGTATCAATGCCGTGAACGCTTCGATCACTTCGTCCTCGCCATGTCGCCCCCTAACCAAGGCGCCGGAGAGCGCTTCTCCCGCGCCGACCAGGCCGATGCAGCACCGCTCAAGTTCGGCTTCTGCCAGACGGGCGTGGGGCTTGAGAACGGCCATGAACATCTTTACGCAATTGTCGAGCAATTCCTGGAACGCCGCCTTTTCGTCACTGCCGGCCAAGGCCGCGCCCACCGCGTGAAACTCGTCGGTATGGTCCGCCGCGCACTGGATGTAGGCGCTGGCCAGGGCCTGGGCGGTTTGCTCAAGGCTCAGGGTGGTGCTGGACATCGCGTCCCGGAACGCGTTGACCCGCTCGGTATCGATCCACTTGTAGAGCTCGATCAACAGCCCCGAGCGTGTCCCGAAATGATCATAGACGACGGGCTTGGACACACCGGCGCGGACGGCCAGGTGGCCCAGGGTCAGTCGGTCGGCGTTTTCCTCGCGCACGATCAACAAGGCAGTGTCCAGTAGCTGGCGTCGCCGTTCGGCTTTAGAAAGCCTGCGGGGCGGAGCGCTGACAGGGGTCGGCTCGATTTCTTTTTGCACGTTGTCGCTTCCAATTCAAAAAAACCTACCAATGGTAGGTAACTGTCGGTGATGGTGTGCTAGGTTACCTACTAATAGTAGGTCAACCCGGAAACAAGGAGAACAAACAATGTCACTCAATCCTATCTTGTTCATGGGCGGTTCCGGCGCAATCGGCCACCACACAGCCCGAGCGCTACGCGCCGCTTATCCAGACGTGCCGCTGCTGATTGGTGGGCGGGACCTTGCGAAGGCCCAACGGGTCGCAGCGCAGATGGGCGGGGCGCAGGCCGTGGTGATCGATTCCAGCGCAGACGACCTGGGCCTCGGCGATCGTCCGGTCAGCGCCGTGGTGGTTTTCTACATGGACCACGCCCTCGCCGGATTGCGCTATGCGCAAAAGCGCGGGGTGCCGCACCTGAGCATATCTTCCGGGGTCTTCGAGATCGCCCCCGAAATCGCAATGTACATGCATGCGCCAGGCGCCTCGCCCATTGTTCTGGGTTACGAATGGATGGCCGGCGCAACGACGGCGGCGACGTTGAGCGTGGCCCGGGAATTTGGCCGGATCGATGATATCCGCATCGATGCGCTGGTCGATGAGCAGGACACTGGCGGGCCGACCGTCGCCAGCGATTTCGAACACCTCAACAAGATGCTCCCCGCAGCGCTGACAAGGCGCGACGGGGTGTTCGTATGGCGTGAAGGCGAACATTCCAATACGCAGTTCCAAGCCGTGGACGGTACGTCAATCGACGCCGGCGGCTTCTCATCCATTGATGTCGCCGGCCTGGCGGCTGCGACGGGCGCGGCCAATGTCCAGTTCAACATTGGCATCGGGGTGAGCTCCAGTCGGCGACAAGGACAACCGATGTCCACCGAAATCATCATCGAGCTTGCCGGCGCGGACCTGAAAGGCGAACCGCTGCGCACCCGTCACGCCGTCGTTCACCCGGCGGGCACGGCGCCGCTGACCGGCCTTAGCGTCGCCATGCTTCTTGAACGCCTGCTTGGGTTGGATGGTCAGCCGGTGACGTCGGCAGGGCTTTATTTTCCCTATCAGTTGTTGGACGCTGCGGCGTACCTGGAACGCTTGAAACAAGAGGGCGGCGAGTTGCGCCGGTTGCAGGTGCAATGATGCTGCGAATCAGCGCTTCCTAAGCTGGCGCCTGGCAGAACCTCGACGCAGGGCAGACTCTTGCCCCAGGCAACGGCTCAACGTTCGCTGGCCTTTTCGAGCACCTGGCTGCTGAGCCGCGCGTCGCTGGCTCGGTTGTCCGGGCCCTGGCAAATTGCGCTGCAAAGGGCCCGGACGACCGGTACGTAGCTCACCTGACTGGGCTGCCCGACATTGGCAGCACCCGTTGGGTTGATCAGGTGCACGGCGATTTCGCCTGGCAACCATGGAACCAGTGGCCAACTCGCACGGTTGGCCAGTATCGCGCAACGATTGCCCATCGCGGGCCCGATATCACAAGACGTCACCAGTGCCACGCCCATCAGCCAGGCGCCTTCAAGCTGCGAACGCACACGGCCTGGGCTCTCTACATGACCCAGGTCCGCCACTACGACCGCGCGATGAACAATCAAGCGGCGCTCATCGCTCATCTCGATATCGACGACGATCGCGGCGCAGCCCTGGGCATCGTAATGAGCGGCGATCCCCTGAGTCCGGCCACGTTCGCCTGCCTTGCCCCAATGGCCCCTCGCGGCCGCCTCGGTAATGACGCGACGCATTCGATGGGCATCGAAGGGGGAGGGTTGGCCTGCGCCTTCGCTCACGGCCGATGCCGAATCAATCACCGCGAGCAGATAGTCCCGATGATCCATATTGCGGGCTCGCAGCTGCGCGGCCACGAACTGCTGTTCGGCGAGCATGTGAAGCAACAGGTCTTTCTTGTCCAGATTGCGGTCAAGGGTCGCCCGCCAGGTCAATTGATCGAGCGTGCTGTCGTGCCCATCGGGATGGCTCATTAGCGTTTCTCCTTCCGCTGATGCATGAGGCCAGCAAAAAACGACGTCCCACCGGGCCTGTTGCTCGCGCAACCACCTCAGAGAGATCAAGGCCTACCTTAGGCGCAGGGAACTGACGTCAGGGTGACGGGCCGCTGACAGGAACATGTCAGGTCGAAAAAAGCGACGTTGCCATTCGATCTTCATAAAAACGTAACAACTCTGTTGCAGAGTTCCTCAGCCCGTCATCACAAGGAGTTTCCTTTAATGAAAAGTTTGATGAAGTCTGCTGCGCTTGCCGTTACGGTTTCTCTTTGTGCCAGCTCGGCATCCTTCGCCGCAGAGAGCGTCCGCCTGACGGGCTCTGGCGCCAGTTTCCCCGCGCCGATCTACCTCACCTGGTTCAAGGATTTCAGCAAGAAGTCCGACGGTGTCACCGTGGATTACCAATCCAAGGGCAGCGGCGCCGGGGTTCAGGATTTCCTGAACAAGACCGTCGATTTCGCCGCCAGCGACTCGGCCATGAAAGACGAAGACATCGCCAAGGTCGCCGAAGGCGTGCAGTTGCTGCCGATGACGGCCGGTGAAATCGTCCTGGCCTATAACCTGCCGGGCAATCCCAAGGGCCTGAAGCTGCCACGGGACGTTTACTCCAACATTTTCCTGGGCAAGATCACCCGTTGGAACGATCCTCAGATCGTCGCCGCCAACCCGGACCTGAAACTGTCCGATACGCCGATCACCGTCGTTGTGCGTGCGGACTCCAGCGGTACGACTGCGGTGTTCACCAAGCATTTGGCGACCATCAACCCTGAGTTCAAGCAGGCGCTGGGCGAGGGCAATACGGTCAACTGGCCGGCCAGCGACAAGTTCATCAAGTCGCCGAAGAACGATGGTGTGACGGCCACCGTGCGCCAGACCCCGGGTGCGATTGGCTACATCGAATACGGCTTCGCCAAACTCGCCAAGGTCGACTTTGCCCAGTTGCAGAACAAGGCCGGCCAGTACGTCGTGCCGAACGCCGAAAGCGGTGCCGAGGCCTTGGCTGCGGTGAAGATGCCGCAAAGCCTGGTGTCGTGGCTGCCTGATCCGGACGGTGCCAAGTCCTACCCGATCACGTCCTACACCTGGATGATCTTCCGCAAGGACAACGGCAATCCGGCCAAGGCCAAGGCCATGCGTGAAATGGTCGAATACAGCCTGACCGAAGGCCAGAAGATTGCCGACTCGATGGGTTACATCCCACTGCCGGCCTCCGTCGTCGAGCAGGTTCGCAAAGCGTCCGCCAACATTCAGTGATGCATGAGGCCTCTCCCGGTGCGTGCGCGATCAGCCGCGCCGGGAGAGCTTTTCCCTTGTTCGGACTTAGCCAATGAACAAACCTTTTGTCGTACCGGTTAATCCGGACTCTGCCTGCCAACCACCATCGGCGAAGGACTTCCTGGTTGATCGCACCTTCCGTGCGCTTGCACGCATCGGGGTGGTTCTGATCCTGGCGCTGGTATTCGCGCTGGTGTTCGAGGTGGGGCGCAAGGCGCTTCCGGGCATGGAGAAGCATGGCACGGATGTGCTTTTCGGCACTGTCTGGGACGTTAACCAAGGTAAATACGGCATCCTGCCGGCGATCTGGGGCACGCTCTACAGCGCGTTGATCGCATTGCTCATTGCAGGTTTCTTCGGCGTCAGCATGGCGATTTTCCTGACCCAGGATTTTCTGCCCCCCAAGCTCGCCGCCATTTTTCGCACCATCGTCGAACTGCTCGCGGCTATCCCCAGCGTCGTCTACGGCCTATGGGGCATCTACGTGGTCATCCCTGCGATCCGTCCGCTGACGACTTGGTTGAACAGCGAACTGGGCTGGATTCCGTTCTTCGGCACTTCCTTGAGCGGGCCGGGGCTGCTCCCTGCGGCGCTGGTGCTGGCCATCATGATCCTGCCAACCATTGCCGCCGTTTCCCAGGATGCGCTCACGGCCGTACCGATGAAAACCAAGCAGGCCGCCTACGGCATGGGCACCACCCACTGGGAAGCGATTCTCAAGGTGATGGTGCCGTCTGCCGCCACCGGCATCTTCGGCTCGCTGGTCCTTGGCTTGGGCCGGGCGCTGGGTGAAACGATGGCGCTGGCCATGCTGGTCGGTAACGCCAACACGCTTTCGCTCTCGCTGTTCGCACCGGCCAATACCCTCGCGGCGCTGTTGGCGCTGAACTTCCCCGAGGCCGGGCCGAACGAGATCGAGGTGTTGATGTATGCCGCGCTGGTGCTGATGTTCATCACGCTACTGGTGAACATCATCGGTTCGATGATCATGATGTACGCCCAACGGGGTAACAAGTGATGACTGATCTCACTGCTGCAACAGATTTGACGGCTCCAGCGGGCGCGATGCCCAGCCTGCAACGCAGGTTCGAGGGCCGGGCCCTGCGCAGCCTGATCTTGACCACCCTGGTCTGGGCGGGGGCACTGCTGGCAAGCGTACCGCTGATTTCGGTGCTGTACATGCTGATCACCCGCGGCGGTGCGCGCTTGAACCTGGAAGTGTTCACCGAGCTGCCACCGACTGGCTTCGAGATGGGTGGCGGCTTCGGCAACGCCATGGCAGGCACCTTCGTAATGGTGGGTATCGCGGCGGCCATTGCGGTGCCCGTCGGCATCATGGCAGCGATCTTCCTCGCAGAGCTGGGGCCGGACAGCAAACTGGCAAACGCCGCGCGTTTTGCGGCCAAGATGCTCACGGGTCTGCCATCGATTCTTGCCGGTGTCTTCGCTTATGCCCTGGTGGTGATGACCACCGGCACGTATTCGGCACCGGCCGGTGGCGTGGCGCTGGCGGTGCTGATGCTGCCTATCGTCGTGCTGACGGCGGAAGAGTCGATGCGGATGGTGCCCAAGATCATGAAAGACGCCGCCTATGGCATGGGCTGCACCCGCTCGCAGGTGATCTGGAAAATCATCTTGCCCACCGGCATGCCCGCGATCCTCACCGGCGTGATGCTGGCGGTGGCGCGCGCCGCCGGCGAAACCGCGCCGTTGCTGTTTACCGCGCTGTTCAGCAACTACTGGATCTACCACCAAGGCAACCTGGAGGTCATGAATCCGACGGCATCGCTTGCCGTGCTGATCTACAACTTTTCCGGCATGCCTTTCGACAACCAATTGGAGCTCGCCTGGGCGGCCTCGTTGGTGCTGGTGATGATCGTGCTGGTCGTGAACATCATCAGCCGTATTTTCGGCAAGCCCAAGTATTGAGAACGGGAGCATCTGATCTTGAACGTATCCACTGCGCAAATAGCCGCTCCGTTTGTCACCCAGGCGCCTGTAGTCATGGACTGCAAACTGGACAAGATTTTCTATGGCAACTTCATGGCGGTGCGTGACAGCCACGTACCGATCGAGAAAAACAAGATCACCGGCTTCATCGGCCCATCCGGCTGCGGCAAGAGCACCGTGCTGCGCAGCCTCAACCGGATGAACGATCTGGTGAAGGGGTTCCGCTTCGAGGGCCACGTGCATTTTCTTGGCCAGGACGTCTACGGCAAGGGTGTCGACCCGGTGGTGGTGCGCCGTTATATCGGCATGGTGTTCCAACAGCCGAACCCGTTCTCGATGAGCATCTTCGACAACGTCGCGTTCGGCCTGCGCCTCAATCGCTATAAAGGTGACATTGGCGACCGGGTCAAGCATGCGCTGCAAGGCGCGGCGCTGTGGGACGAGGTCAAGGACAAGCTCAAGGTCAGCGGCCTGTCGCTCTCCGGTGGCCAGCAACAACGGCTGTGCATTGCCCGCGCCATCGCCACCGAGCCGGAAGTATTGCTGCTGGATGAACCCTGTTCGGCGCTCGACCCGATCGCTACCCGGCGGGTCGAGGAACTGATGGTCGAGTTGAAAAAGGACTACACCATCGCGCTGGTGACTCACAACATGCAGCAAGCCATCCGCGTTGCTGACACCACAGCGTTTTTCTCCGTGGACATCTCCCAGGGCACACGCACCGGCTATCTGGTGGAGATGGGCCCGACGACGCAGATTTTCGATAACCCCCGTGAACAGATGACCGGCGATTACATCAGCGGCAAGTTCAGCTAAGCCACATCCCCGGTCGAGGCCGCATCCCTGCAGAAGCCAAATGGATTTGGCGGGCATCCGGTAGACATTTACCAAGCGTTTCCAAGGAGCACCAATGCCTGCTACGCATCGCCTTGATTTGCCTGCGATTGAGCGCGCACTGCGCGAAGTGCAAAAGAGCTTCGCCGCGCTGAGCCGGCACTTCACGGAGCCGCGGGACCCCCTGACGGATGAAGTGCTGCAAAATGTGCTTGAAGGCTATGGGCTGATTGACGACTATGTGGCCCGCGGCGTCGACCTGTTCGATCTCCAGCAACTGAACCTGATGCTTGAGATCAACGCCACGGTGCTGTGTGGCCGAGACCCCGTGCGCCGGCTGGAATACGCCCAGCACCTGGCGGCGACCGAGGCGCATTTCTTCAACAACGTTGAGGGCGGCATCAAGGACTTGTACAACTGGTATTGCGCGTATCGCAGTGAGTCGGTGTGGAAGCGTGCGGCCGGCGTCTATGTACGCATTCTCAGCAAGCCGCAGTTGTTCATCGAGGGCAACAACCGCAGTGGGTCGCTCATCGTCAGCTATCTGCTCATGCGCGCGGGGCTTCCTCCTTTTGTGCTGTCACTGGAAAATGCCGAGGGCTACTTCAATCCGTCCTCGGTCATACGCAACTCCGCCAAGCATGGCGTCAAGGCTTTGTATGAATTGCCCAAGATCAAGAAGAAATACGCAGCGTTCCTCGAAGAACAGGCACCGGACCCAATGAAATTCTTCCTCGAGGGCAAATCCTTGCCCGTCTCACAGGGCCGCCACTGATGAGCAGGGCTCTGGTGCTCGCCGGATGCAAAACCTTAGGTGGCCGGGTAGGGCAGGCTATCCGCAGCGTCAATCCGACGCGGCTGCTCCAACGCCAGCGCATACGCATTTCGTTCGACATCGACGACACGCTCGCCTGTCAACTGCACCACTGCGATGTCGAGCGAAGCCGGTTGCCGGCCTGTGTTCACCGCTGGCTGGGAGAGCCGCTGCGCATGGGTACGCGCTCGCTGATCCGGGAGCTGCGTCGCCAGGGTTGCAGTATCTGGGTCTACACATCGTCTGGCCGCACGCCGTCCTACATCAGGCGTTGGCTGCTGCTGTACGGCATCCGCGTCGACGGCGTCGTCAACAGCGTGCTGCACAACCGCGCCTTGACGGTGCATGGGCTGTCCAACTCACCCTCCAAGTACCCGCCGGCGTTCGATATCGACTTGCACGTCGATGATTCCGAGGGTGTGCAGATTGAAGGGGATGACCACGGGTTTCGCGTTGTCGTGGTGCATCCGGAGGATGAAGGCTGGGCGCAGAAGGTGCTGGATGCGGTGGCCATGGTCCAGGCGCAGCTTGATTGGCAGCAGAGGCCGGTCCAGCGGGCTCCGTTGCGCCGGGTTACGACCGGCTAGCAAGTCAGGCTGTCATCGTGCGATTCAGGGCCACAATCTGCTCATGGGTAAGCTGACTGCCGGGATCCATGAACCTGGCGATCAGTGCGTCGCGGTTTTGCGGTGCCCGTGCCTTTTCTGCCGCGTCCAGCGCCGTTTCCAGCTCCGGCAGCGTCAATTCAGTGCAGTAAGCCGGTGTGCCTGGCTGCTGACGCCATGAGGCTTCGAGGCTACCGGCGGCAAAAGCGGTAAAGCCTGTCTGCTCGACAAGATCCTGCGCTAGCGCCACAGCGGCGGCATCGTTCCCAGCCACGGGTATCGCGATGCGCGTTGAAGCTTCCGCCGGCTGGCCTTTGTCGGCAAGCGTGGCGGCGAGCAGGGCATTCCATGCCTTGACCACCGGGCGACCAAGCTGTTCGCTCACCCAGACGCTCTCGGGCTTGCCGTCCTCAACTTCCTTGATTGCCCCGTCACGACCCGGATAGTAATTGGAAGTATCGATGACGACGGTCTTCGGGGAAGCATTGCTCAACGTCTGCTTGAGGTCAGGGTATCTAGCAAATGGAATCGACAGGATTACAGCGTCCACGCCAGACACCGCATCATCCTTGGTCACGGCATGCACGCCGATTTCGCTGGCAAGTTTCTGGATGCTTTGAGGGTCTTTCGAGTTCGCCAGTTTGACGTCATGGCCGCACGCCGCGAGTTTGCGGGCAAGGGTCGCCCCAATGTTGCCTGCGCCGATAATTCCGATTTTCATTTCAGTCACCTCGCTTGTGGACAGTCTGCAAGTTTCATCATTCCTGCGCCGGCCTGTATCCGGCCAGCAAACTTAGAATCTCGTCATGTGAGCCGTTGGATTCGGCAAACCGTAATGGCTTGGCGCGCTCGACGACAAGTTCCTGTGGAGTCGATTTCGAGCAATTCAAGAACGTCATGCAGGAACTCGTCCAAGGGCATGGCGTTTTTCTTCATTTTTCGTATTTCAGCGGGAGCCGGAGAAATTCCGGCCCTCTGCGGGTAAAAATTCTGAGCAAACGGCACTGCCTGCGCGTCCAAAACCCTCAACGCATCCTTTAAATGCGACTATCTATTCGTCAGATCGTTTTGGAAATCACCATGCTTCGCCTATTTGAACAACGGCTAGACCCTTTCCCACCCGATGAAGTCCCCCCGCCACCCGACGGTCTGGCGCGGTTCCTGTGGGCTTGCACGCGAGGCGCACGCGGTTACATTCTCGCATTCGCGCTGCTCAGTGCCGGTGTGTCGATCTACGAAGCCTGGCTGTTTTCTTTCCTCGGTCAGGTCGTGGACTTGCTCTCGACCTGGCAGGCAGGCGGCGATGCGGCAGCGCAAGAGAGTCGGGTGCTGTGGGGCATCGGCATCATCCTGGTGGCCAGCGTTGGGCTGGTCGCGTTGCGCACGATGGTGCAGCACCAGATTCTAGCGATCAACTTGCCGTTGCGCCTGCGCTGGGATTTTCACCGGCTGATGCTGAGGCAAAGCCTGTCGTTCTTTTCGGATGAGTTTTCCGGCCGGGTCACCACCAAAGTGATGCAGACGGCGCTGTCGGTGCGTGAGGTGCTGTTCACCATCATCGAGATCGTTCCCGGAATCGGCGTGTACTTCATCGCGATCATTGCCCTGGCAGGCGGTTTCGACCTGAAACTGATGCTGCCTTTCATTGCCTGGATGGTCTTGTTCGGTGTCGCCATGCGCTACTTCGTGCCGCGCCTGGAGAAAGTAGGGCAGGAACAGGCCAATGCGCGGTCGTCGATGACCGGGCGAGTTTCAGACGCCTACACCAACATCACCACGGTAAAGCTGTTCTCCCACTCCAAGCGCGAAGCGCATTTTGCGCGCGCCGCCATGGAGGATTTCAAGCAAACCGGCTTTCGCCAGATGCGCTTGGTCAGCCAGTTCGAGATCGTCAACCAGGCCTTGGTGGTCGGGTTGATCATGGGCTCGGGCGGTTATGCCCTTTGGCTATGGCACCAAGGCGAAGTCGGCACCGGTGCCGTCGCGGCGATTACCGCCATGGCGTTGCGCATCAATGGCATGTCGCACTGGATCATGTGGCAAATGACCTCGCTGTTCGAGAACATCGGCACGGTGCAGGATGGCATGGCGACCCTGACCCGCGGCCCCAAGGTGCAGGATGCGCCAGACGCCGGCGTGCTGGTCACCACGGGCGGCGCGGTGACCTTCGATAAGGTGCGCTTCAACTATAACGGCGAACGACAGGTGCTCGATGGTCTGAGCCTGAGCATCCGCCCGGGCGAAAAGATCGGCCTGGTAGGCCGTTCCGGCGCCGGGAAATCCACGCTGATCAACCTGCTGCTGCGTTTCTATGACGTGGACAGCGGCGAGATTCGGATCGATGGGCAGAATATCGCCCACGTCACCCAGGACAGCTTGCGCAGTGCCATCGGCATGGTCACCCAGGACACGTCGCTGTTGCACCGCTCCATCCGCGACAACATCGCCTATGGCCGCCCCGATGCAACCGACGCGCAGATCCGCAGCGCCGCGATCAGCGCTCAAGCCGATGGATTCATCAGCCAACTGAGTGACAAGCAAGGTCATTGCGGCTACGACACCCTGGTTGGGGAGCGTGGGATCAAGCTTTCGGGAGGCCAGCGACAACGCATCGCCATTGCCCGGGTGATGCTCAAGAACGCCCCGATCCTGCTGCTTGACGAAGCCACCAGCGCACTGGACTCAGAAGTCGAGGTCGCCATCCAGGAAAGCCTCGATGAAATGATGAAGGGCAAGACCGTGATCGCCATTGCCCATCGACTGTCGACGATCGCTGCCATGGACCGGCTCATCGTCATGGATGAAGGCCGCATCATCGAGCAGGGCACCCACGCCGAGCTGCTCAGGAAGAACGGGACCTATGCGCGATTGTGGCATCACCAGAGTGGCGGTTTCCTGGGGGAGGATCAGGGGATGGTTGAGGCGGTGGAGTAGGCTGGCTCAGTATCGGAACAACACACGATTTCGGTTCCGTGTAATCGCGCAAACCGAAAGACCCGCGCATTTCAGGGCTTGTTCCAGGGAAGCGATTTTCTCGCAGGCGGGGTTTTGCAAGAATGTACCCTCTGCATATGACAGCTCCCCCTGAAGGAACCTCCCCGGTGAACGTCAATGACGCCAGCTTCGAAGAACTGCTCAACGCTCTCCATGACGGCGTCTACATCACGGATGGCGACGGCAATACGCTAAAAGTAAATCAAGCCTATGAGCGCCTGACCGGGCTCAGTGGTGCGGATCTCGTCGGTCGATCCATGCAGGAGCTGGTGAAGGAGGGCGTCATCTCGCAATCGGCCACATTGCGGGTGTTACAGGGTGGTCGGCCGGTATCGGTGATGCAGAGCCTGAGCCATGGCAAGAAGTTGCTCGTCAGTGCCACGCCAATTCTCGACGCTGGAAAGCGAATTTCATACGTGGTCAGCACCGTGCGCGACATGACTGAACTGCTGCGCATGAAACACGAGCGCGATGAGTTGCAACAGCTCAAACAACTGCGCAACAGCACCGCCAAGCTTCATGCCGGGCAACGGGACAATCTGCTGCGTTCTCCGCTCATGGCCGATCAGGAGGTTTCCGGCCGCGTCCTTTCGCTGGCCCGGCAGGTTGCGAGCAGCTCGGTGAAGGTATTGCTTCAAGGCGAAACCGGCGTCGGGAAGACCCTCGTCGCGCAATTCATCCATAACGCCAGCCCACGTGCCAGCGAACCCTTCCTCGCGCTCAACTGCGGCGCGCTGCCCGAGAATCTGATCGAAGCCGAGCTGTTTGGCTATGCACCTGGGGCGTTCACTGGCGCAGGTCCCAAAGGCAAGCGTGGCCTGCTCGAACTGGCGCATCACGGTACGTTGTTTCTTGATGAGATTGGTGATCTTCCGCTGCCGGTGCAGGTCAAGCTGCTCAAGGTCATCGAAGAAAACCGCTTCATTCCTGTCGGCGGCCTGGAATTGAAGGAGGTGGATGTACGCATCATCAGCGCCACCCACCATGACCTCAAGCAGCGGGTGGCGGAGGGGCATTTTCGGGCTGATTTGTATTACCGGCTCAACGTGGTGCCGATTCACATACCGGCACTGCGCGAACGTCGGGAGGAGATTGCGCCACTCCTGCGTTACTACCTCGACCGATTCAACGTTCGTTATGAACGCCAGGTCCAGTGGAGTCTGGATGCCCTCGACTTGATGTGCGAATACGCCTGGCCCGGCAATATTCGCGAGTTGATCAATGTCGTCGAACGGCTGGTGGTGACCAATCAGACCGGGACTGTCGAGGCGCTTGATATGCCGGAAGAGATCCTCAACCTTAATCCGTCGAAAACCAATGACGCGGGGCTGCCACTGCGCAAGGTATTGGAAAATGCCGAGCGCAGCGCGATTCGCGCCGCGCTGCTTGCGCACAAGACCACGCGCCCTGCGGCCAAGGCATTAGGGGTGAGCCAGGCGACTGTGGTGCAGAAAATGAAACGCTGGGAACAGTCTGATTAGGATTCTGATCAATGTAGGGTAAAACGATCAGAAAACTAATCGGAGCTCACCGGTAAAAAAGCCCATAATTCACGCAAAAGTCCCGTAGGGCGGGGCTTCCAGGGCATTGGCACGTCTTTCGCTATCCCATTTGGCACGTCTTCCATAAAACAACATCAACTGGACGAGCCCGATGAACATTTCTTTTATCAAAATCGCCAATAAATTAATCACCGGACCCGGCGCAATCGAGCAGCTTTGCGCTGAGCTGACGCGCCTTGAGATCAAGAACCCTCTGATCGTCACGGACACCGTCCTGGTGAACTCCGGCACTGTGGACCTGGCGCTAGCGCAACTCGGTGATCGCCACTACGGCGTTTTCGACCAGGTCAAACCGGAGCCTGAGGTGGCCATCGTGGAGGAGTGCACTCGCGCCTATCGCGAGGGTGGGCACGACGGATTGATTGCGGTGGGTGGCGGCAGTGCCATCGATATTGCCAAGGGCGTCGCGGCGTATGCCGGTCATGCAGGTCCGCTGACGGAACTGTTCGGAGTCGATCTGGTGAAACGCAAGGGCCCGCCCTTGATTGCTATCCCGACAACTGCCGGCACAGGTTCGGAAGTGACCAACGTCGCGATTTTCTCCGACAAGCAAGCACAGCTGAAAAAAGGCATCGTCAGTGACTACCTGCTACCGGACGTGGCGCTGGTCAGTCCGACCATGACGTTGACCTGCCCACGCAGTGTGACGGCGGCCAGTGGCGTCGATGCGCTGGTGCATGCGGTCGAGTCCTATCTTTCAGTCAACGCTTCGCCAATCACCGATGCCATCGCGCTCGGTGCGATCAAGTTGATCAGCAAGGCGCTGCCGAAGGCTTATGCCAACCCAACCAACCTGCAAGCCCGGGAAGACATGGCCACCGCGAGCCTGATGGCCGGCATGGCGTTTGGCAACGCGGGGGTAGGGGCGGTGCATGCGCTGGCGTACCCGCTCGGCGGACGGTTCAACATCGCCCATGGCGTCAGCAACGCCTTGCTGCTGCCGTACGTAATGGAGTGGAACAAGACGGCTTGCGTCGAGCGTTTCCGTGACATCGCCGAAGCCATGGACGTGCGCGTCGCGAACCTGAGCGACAGGGACGCTGCGGACCAGGCTGTGAAAGCCATGGCGGATCTGTGTGCTGGCGTTGATATTCCCTCCGGGCTGCGCAGTTTCAACGTGCCCGAGGAGGCCATCCCAGCGATGGCGGAGGAGGCCAGCAAGATCGACCGTTTGATGCGCAACAACCCGCGCAAGCTGACGGCCGCCGATATCGAGAAGATCTATCGCGCCGCCTACTGATCCATAAAGCCATGGCTCCGGTTTCCCGGAGCCTGCGCCCGCCACTACAAGACCAATAACACAGGTGAACCCAATGACTGACACTCCTGCGCAGCGGGGCGAAAGTCCATACATCCCGCTCGGTCCTTTCAAGGTCCGGTTGCCGTTTCTCCATTACAAGATCGAACTTCCAGACTACCTCCAAGGCTTGTTGATGTGTGCCGTGGACCTGGCCGCGATCCCGCTGATGACCGAACTGCTGGGCATGCCTTTCGAAGTCGCGCTTGCCGTGGTGATGCTCAACGGCTTGCTTTACCTGGCGCACCATTTGCTCGGTGACCCGACCGTTCCTGGCTGGATCACGCCGGCGGTTCCTCTGTTGATGGCTTACTGCGCGCAGTTCCCAATGGGCCCGGAGCGTGTCCATGCCTTGATAGCCTTCCAGCTGATGCTTGGCGTATTTTTAATTGCCCTGGGGGCGACTGGAATGGCGAAAAAGGTTGTGGAATTCGTGCCCTCGGCAATCAAGTCCGGCATCATCGTCGGGGCTGGCTTGAGTGCCGTGATCGCGGTGTTCCAGGTAGGCGGGAAATTCAATGTACTGCCCTGGACCATCTCCATTGCGGTGGGCATAGCCTTCTACCTGATCTTTTCCCAGCACTTCAACGAGCTCAAGCAACGCAACCGCTTCTGGTGGAACTTCGCCAAGCTCGGCATCCTGCCGATCATCCTGCTGGCGGTGGTGATTGCACCGTTGTTTGGTGAGGCGCCATGGCCGACGATTCAGTGGGGAATCAGCCAACCGGACTTTGCCGGATTGTGGAATGACTACACCGTCTTCGGTCTGGGCATGCCGCCGGTCTCCATGTTCATCTCAGCGTTGCCGACCATGCTGGCGGCCTACATCATCGTGTTCGGCGACGTGCTCAGCGCCAAATCGCTCCTCGATGAGGCAGAAACCGTGCGCACCGACGAAGTCGTCGACTACAACGCCGATCGCGCTCACCTGATCTTCGGCGCGCGCAACGCGTTCATGAGCATCTTTGGTCCCGATGTCGCCATCACTTGGACGTTAGGAAAATTCTGGTAGCGAGCGTGTGAGCCGGAAACAGTCCAAGCCGTTAGTGAGCGTCGATGTCGAGATGTGGATTATGTATGTGGGTCAATCTTCTGATTTTCGAGAAGCGGGGTTACTGGAAGTGGACAACAGGAAGGGAGCGGATACGTAAACATCGTGTTTAACATAATATACATTATGTGAACCTTCGTATGGAGTTACCTGGGGCGTGGGCAGACAGATTTGAAGCCACGATTGCCACCTCAGCACGTTCACACTGAGCATGAACGGTCACAGCGTCATGCAACCGGACAGCAACTGTAATGAGCAGCATTGCAAGGACTGCGGATCTGCTCGGTCCACAGTACGAAGCCCCATCGGTCATGCTCGGCCTGCGTTATTCGCTCTGACGCAACAGGATGTAGCAAGCGACTATAGCCATTTACCTGATCACCGGAAACGATCAAAATCGCCCCCATTCGTCTACCCTCACAACGCGCCCGGCAAGAATGCTTGGTGATTGAACCCTTTTGCTTTCACGCACCGGAGATTTCCATGCTCAAGCGTTCCCTGGCTTTGGCCGTCGGTTTCACCCTGACCCTGAGTTCTGTCCTGGCGCAGGCCGCCGACACCCTGAAAGTCAGCGCGATTCCCGACGAAGCGCCGACCGAATTGCTGCGCAAGTTCAAGCCGCTGGGTGCTTATCTGGAGCAGCAGATCGGCATGAAGGTCGAGTTCGTACCGGTGAGCGACTACCCCGCGGTGGTCGAGGCATTGGCCACCGACCGCATCGACATGGCCTGGCTGGGCGGTTTTACTTTCGTCCAGGCTCGCCTGAAGACCGGCAACGCCATTCCATTGGTGCAACGTGAGCAGGACGCGCAGTTCACCAGTAAATTCATCAGTGCCGACCCGGCCGTCAAATCCCTGGCCGACCTGAAGGGCAAGAGCTTTGCCTTTGGCTCTGTTTCGTCTACCTCCGGCAGCCTGATGCCGCGTTACTTCATGCTCCAGGATGGCATCAAGCCGGAAACCTACTTCAGCCGCGTGGGCTACTCCGGTGCCCATGACGCGACGGCCGCGTGGGTCCAGGCCGGCAAGGTCGACGCCGGCGTGCTCAACGCCAGCGTCTGGGAAAAACTGGTGGCCGCCGGCAAGGTCGACACCAGCAAGGTCAAGGTCTTCGCCACCACCCCAGCGTATTTCGACTACAACTGGACGGTGCGCGGGACCCTCGACCCGGCGGTGGCCGCCAAGATCAAGGCCGCGTTCCTGGCGCTTGATCCGGCGAACCCAAAGGACAAGGAGATCCTTGATTTGCAAGCCGCCAGCCGCTTCATCGAAACAAAGCCCGAGAACTACAAGGGCATCGAAGAAGCCGCACGCGCCGCTGACCTGCTCAAATGACATTGCGTTTGACCCAGGCCAGCGTCATCCACGCCAACGGCGCCCAGGCGTTGCGCGGCGTGGACCTGCACCTGCGCGCAGGGGAACAGGTCGCGATCATCGGCCCGTCCGGCGCTGGCAAGTCCAGCCTGCTCAACGTCCTTGCTACCGCGCTGCGGCCAGCCAACGGTGAAGTAGAAGTGCTGGGCGAGCGGGCCTGGCAGCTGTCGGCGCGCCAGCGCCAACGCCTGCGTGCGCGCATTGGCTTGATTCATCAAGCGCCTCCCCTGCCCCCGCGCCAACGTGTGGTCACCGCAGTACTGGCTGGCAAGCTGGGGCAATGGGGTATCGGCAAAAGCCTGCTGAACCTGTTCCATCCGCTGGATATCCCCGGGGCTCGGGCAGCCTTGGCCCGTCTGGACCTGGGGGAAAAACTGTTCGTGCAATGCCAGCAATTGTCCGGCGGGCAGCTGCAACGCGTCGGCATCGCCCGCGTGCTTTACCAGGCGCCGGAGGTGTTGCTGGCGGATGAACCGGTATCGGCGATGGACCCGGTGCTCGCCGAGCACACGCTCTCGGTGCTCTGCCAGCATGCCCGGGAGCAGCACGTCACCCTGGTGACCAGTCTGCATGCGGTGGACCTGGCGCTTGCGCATTTTTCGCGAATCATTGGTTTGCGTGACGGCCAGATTCTCTTCGACTTGCCGACCGAAGCGGTTGATCGCAAGCAGCTCGATGCACTTTATGCCAATGAGCAACTGGAGTCGCTGTCGAGCCCAACGCCGCCGTCGAGCGTGCAGATTCCCCGATGCTGACGCGTGACGCTCGGGACCCCGCCGCCCTCCCTCGCCTGTTCCTTGGCCTGCTGGCCATTGCCCTGCTGTGGCCGGGTATCCATTTCAGCGAATTGGACCTGGGTGTGCTGCTGGCCAGCGATAGCCAAAGCGAGATGGGCCGGTTCGCCGCCGCGTTCTGGCCGCCGGCCCATGACGAAACGTTTGTCGAATTGCTGCTGCAAGCCACACTGCAGACGCTCGCCATCGCTACCGCCGGCATGACCTTGGCACTGCTGTTGGCGGTGCCCGCGAGCCTGGTCGCCAGCCGGGCGCTGTCGTTGTCCGCCGCGTACCGCGCAGGCAGGCCTGGCCTTTGGGGTCAGTGGCTGCGTTGGCCGGTCCGTGGCCTGCTCATCTTCCTGCGCAGCGTGCCGGAGATCGTCTGGGCGTTGCTCTTCGTCCGGGCCGTCGGTCTTGGCCCCACCGCCGGGGTATTGGCCATCGCCATCACCTACAGCGGCATGCTGGGCAAGGTCTACGCGGAAATCTTCGAGTCGGTTGACCAACGCCCCGCGCACGCGCTGATGCAAGCCGGAAGCGGTCGGCTCGCCGCCTTCTGCTACGGCATCTTGCCCAACGTCGCCGCCGAGCTGCTGTCGTACACCGTGTACCGCTGGGAATGCGCCATCCGCGCCTCGGTGGTGATGGGCTTCGTCGGCGCTGGTGGACTGGGCCAACAGATGGACCTGTCGTTGCGCATGTTCGCCGGCGGTGAAGTCGCCAGCCTGCTGCTGACTTTCCTGATATTGGTGCTGCTCGCCGACCAGCTCAGTCGCGTGCTGCGCTGGAGGTTGGCATGAGTCGCCTGCTCAACGCGCTGTTGCTGCTGTGCATCGGCGCGGCCGTGGTTGCCTCGTTCGTCTATCTGGGTATCGACCTGGACGCCCTTGGCGATCACTCGAATCTCAAGCAAATGGCCGCTTATGCCCAGCGTTTCCTGACCCCTGACCTGAGCCCGACCTACCTCAAGGCGATCGGCCATGGCGCGCTGGAAACCATCGCCATGTCCGCCCTTGGCACACTGCTCGCGGCAGTGCTGGGTTTGGCCTTGGCGCTGCCCGCCGCCGGGCGCCTTGGCTGGCCGTTGCAGAGCGTGTCGCGCCTGTTGTTGAACGCCTTGCGCGCGGTGCCGGAGCTGGTATGGGCCGCGCTGATGGTGCTTGCCGCCGGGCTTGGCCCCAACGCCGGTACGCTGGCGCTCGCCCTGCACACCGTCGGCGTGCTCGGTCGATTGTTTGCCGAAGCCTTGGAAAACACTCCGTCGCGACCCGCCGATGCCCTCCGCCTGCAAGGTGCCAGCGCCCTCTGGGCGTTCTGCTACGGCACGCTGCCCAACCTGATGCCGCAACTGTTGGCCTACACCTTGTACCGCTGGGAAAACAACATCCGCATGGCCAGCGTGCTAGGGTTCGTCGGCGCCGGCGGCCTTGGCCAGATGCTCTACGTCAGCCTCAGCCTGTTCCAGGAGGCGCAAGGCAGCACGGTGATCCTGGCGATGTTGCTGCTGGTCTTCACCGTCGATACGTTGAGCAGTTGGAGCCGTCAGCGTTGGGTCAAGGCTTGACGGCCTGGGGACTCACCACAACGCCATCGTATAGCTGACGATCAAACGGTTCTCATCCAGGTCATTGCCGAAGTTCGAACGCACCGTTGCATTGCGCCATTTGAAACCCAGCCCTTTCAATGTGCCGTCCTGGATCACATAGGCAATGTCGGTGTTGCGCTCCCATTCCTGGCCCTCCCCTGGCGCGCTGCGTTGCACGTTGTCGCCACTGATGTAGCGGGTCATGAATGTCAGGCCCGGCACACCGAGGGCGGCGAAGTTGTAGTCGTAGCGGGCTTGCCAGGAGCGTTCGTCGGTGTTGGCGAAGTCGCCGATCTGCACGAAGTTGACCAGATAGGGATCGCTGCGGGAGATGTAGGGGAATGGATCGTCGCCGCTCATGCGCTGATAGCCCAGCCCGAACCCGTGGCCAGTGAGGCTGTAGGTGAACAGTGCGCCGAACGCTTGGTTATCGATCCTGCGGAAACTGCCGTCCTCGGTGCTGCGCGAGTAACGCACGTCGCTTTTCAGTGACTGGCCATCGCCCAGGTCCAGGGTGTGGACGAAGCCGAGGTAGTTCTGCTGGTAGATATCCTCGAGCTTGCCGTAGCGGTACTGCGCCGTGAGATTGGGCAGAAGCTGGTAGTCCGCCCCGGCGAACTGGAACCTGTCGCTGGTGCCGCCGATGCGATTGGCGGTCATGTCTTGATAGTCGGTGGAATCGACGAAATTGATCTGGGAGAGCTGCCCGGCGGTGAGCTTGAGGCGGTCGATTTCCTGCACGTTCAACAGCCCGCCCTTGAAGGTGCTCGGCAATAGGCGCGTGTCGTTGGAATTCACCACCGGGTCCTTGATCTGCAGCGTCCCGGCTTTCAGCGTGCTGTTGGACAAGCGCATTTTCGCGGTGAGGCCGACTTCGCCGTAGCGATCCTGGGAGCCACCGGACAGGTCCGCGGGCAAAAGATTGGTACCCGCCGTGCCGCCGCCCGAGTCCAGCTTGATGCCGGCCATGGCCAAGGCGTCGAGACCAAAACCCACGGTGCCGGCCGTGTACCCCGACTCCAGGCGCAACAAGAACCCTTGCGCCCATTCCTCGGCCTTGTCCCGAGCGCCCTCCTGCCTGAAATCGCGGTTGAAATAAAAATTGCGAGCTTCCAGGCTGGCCTTGCTGTCGCCAATGAAATCGGCATGGGCCACCGGCGCGCCGATCAGGCCCAGGCCGAGCAAGGGACCAATGGGCGAACGGCTCCAGTGGGTATCGATGAAACAGGGCATGGCGTGCTCCTTTTTGTGGGCGCGAACGATCCCTTCGGGGACGGCGTACGCGCCTCGCTTATTATTTGGGGCAGTGCGGATACTGTGGCGAGTGAGCTTGCTCCCGCTGCGCCGGTCCGACGCCTCGGGCGCAGCGGCGCCATTCACGGTGAGCGCTGCGCGCTTAAGCGAGCAAGCTCCCTCGCCACGGGGCGGATTCTTCGCAGTGGCGCGATACAGCGTCAAACGGGAAAAACCCAGGCGCGTACATAAGAAAATTTGATGCGCGCCGAAGCCCTATCTGGAGTAACAATTGCAACGATAAGAACGATAAACGCCAAGAGAGCCACCATGAACCTCAAGTTCCTCGAAACCTTCGTCTGGGTCGCTCGCCTGCAAAGCTTCAGCCTGACCGCCGAAAAGATGTTCAGCACCCAGGCCGCGATTTCCAGCCGGATCGCCTCGTTGGAAGACGAGCTGGGCCTGCGCCTGTTCGTGCGTGATTCACGGGGCGTGTCATTGACCCCGGAAGGCACCAAGGTCCTTGAATATGCCGAGCGAATGCTCGACGTTCAGCGCGAGTTGAAGCAGTCCCTGGACAACAGAACCCCACAGCAAGGCCTGGTGCGCATCGGTGTGATGGACACGGTGATTCACACCTGGCTGAGCCCGTTGATGTCGATGCTGATGCAGGCGTTTCCCGCCGTGGAGATCGAAATTACCGCCGACGCGGCGCGAAATCTTTGTGAGCAGCTGCAAAAAGGTTACCTGGACATCGCCTTCCAGACCGACCTGGTCCGCCACGAAAGCGTGCGCAATCTCGAGCTGGGGCATTACCCGATGCACTGGATCGCCGCCAGCCAATCGATTTACGCCCGGCCCTACGCCTCGCTGGCGGAAATGGCGAGCGAGCGCATCATCACTTTCGTCAAGCATTCACGGCCTCACCAGGATGTGCTCAACCTGCTGTATGCCCATGGCGTCGGTACGCCGAGGGTCAGTTGCGTCAATTCGGTATCGGCGATGACGCGACTGATACGCGACGGTTTCGGCATTGGTGCGCTGCCCGCGGCGCTGGTGACCAAGCCGCTGGCCCGTGGCGAGTTGATCCAGCTGGAACCGGGCGCGCCCCTTCCCCAGCTCGATGTCGTCGCATCGTGGCGGGCCGGCGTGGGGCTCGAACTGATCGAAAGCATCGTGCACATGAGCCGCCAAGTGGTCTGCCAGTACGCCACGGACGTCGGACCGCAACGCATGGTCGCGGCACCGGGGCTGTCGACGGTCGAATAACTTTTACTTGTCAGGGGGTAGCAATTTTCCTTGTTGGACGCCATCGCCGGGATTTTCTAAAAAGGACTCACTCAGAAAAAGAACCCAACGGAGCCCCTGCGATGAGTCCATCAGCCCTGTCCCTCGAGCAACTGCAGCAGTGTTCACCGCAAGCCTTGCGCCAGAAAATCGCCGCCGGGCAATACCACGGCCATACCAGCGGCCTGGGCCAGGGTCGGGTCCAAGCCAATATCGTGATCCTGCCGGGAGACTGGGCCGACGAGTTCCTGCGCTACTGCACGCTCAACCGTCAGGCTTGTCCGGTGCTGGACGTGACGGAACCGGGTGACCCCTTCCTGCGCAACCTGGGCGCTCCCATCGACATCCGCCACGAGGTCCCAAGCTACCGGGTCTTTCACCACGGAGAGATAAGTGAGCAACCTTCGGACATCGAACACCTTTGGCGCGATGACCTGGTGACTTTCGCCCTCGGCTGTTCGTTTTCTTTCGAGCAACCGTTGCTTGAGGCCGGCATTCGGATGAGGCACATCGACCTGAGTCGCAACGTCGCCATGTTCCGCACCAACATCGACACACGCCCCACCGCGCGACTGTCGGGCAAAATGGTCGTGAGCATGCGCCCGATGAAAGCGGCGGCGGCGATCCAGGCGATCCAGATCACCGGGCGCATGCCCGGCGTCCATGGCGCCCCGGTACACATTGGCGATCCATCGCTGATCGGCATTGAGTCCCTGGAGACGCCGGACTACGGCGATGCGGTACCGGTCGAAAGCGATGAAATACCGGTATTCTGGGCCTGTGGCGTGACGCCGCAATCGGTGGTCCAGGCGTCGCGTCCGCCGCTGTGTATCACTCACGCGCCGGGTTGCATGCTGGTCACCGATCTATGGAACAGCGCATTGTGATGTATCGACCCGGAGACGGAGATTTGATGAACAGCCCGCGACGATCGATCGAGCAGTACATCCGCGCCAAGGACGGCAACCGCCCCCACCTGCTGGACCAGGCGTTTACCAATGACGCGACCCTGGACATGGTTGTTTGCACCGGATCCATTTCATTCCCCGATCATGTCCAAGGCCGTGGCGCCATCGGTGATGTGCTGGTGAGCCGTTTCAACCAGACCTTCGAGAACGTCTACACGTTTTGCCTGGACGCTCCTCCTGCGTCCAACGCCGAGACGCTACAGTGCCGTTGGATGGTCGCCATGGCGGACAAGCACAGCGGTGAAGTCCGGGTCGGGTGTGGCCGGTATGACTGGCGATTCAGGCGCCAGTCGTGGTTGGCTGAGGGACTCACCATTACCATTGCACACATGAAAACCTTGCCAGCAGACGATCTATCGGTAGTCATGGCCTGGGTGTCGCGTTTGGCGTACCCGTGGTGCAGCGTTGATGACGCCATGGATGCGGTGCCGGATTCAAGCGCGCTTGAAGACGTGATCCAATACCTGTCAGTCAGGCATGATCGAACGGTTTGATCTCCCTTGGATTTCCCTGCCTCTTCGTTTCAAGGAGCTGCCCGACATGAATATCAAGTTCCTGGAAACCTTCGTCTGGGTCGCCCGCTTGAAAAGCTTCCGGCTGACGGCGGAAAAGCTCTTCACCACCCAGGCGTCGATTTCCAGCCGTATTGCGGCCCTTGAAGATGAAATGGGCGTGCGCTTGTTCGTCCGCGATCCCAAGGGCGTGTCGCTGACATCCGAAGGCCTGCGGGTACTCGAATATGCCGAGCGCATCATGGAAACCATGCAAAGCATGAAGGCGGTGATCAAGGATCCCCGTCAGGTGCGCGGTCGGATCCGCATCGGCGCGATGGACACGGTGATCCATACCTGGCTCAGCCCGTTGGTGACACGGCTGATGGAATGCTACCCGGCCCTGGAAATCGAGTTGTCGGCCGATACCGCGAGCAACCTGTGCTCGCAGCTGGAAAAAGGCTATCAGGACATCATCTTCCAAACCGACATCCTGCGCCTGGACAGCGTGCGCAATACGCTTTTGACCCGTTATCCGATGCATTGGGTGGTGCGCACCGGCTCCGCCTATGACCGCGATTATGCTTCGCTGGAAGAATTATCCCAGGAGCGCATCGTGACCTTTTCGCGCAACTCGCGTCCGCACCAGGACATCCTAAATTTGCTGCACTCGGCCAATATCGTCTCGCCGCGCATCAATTGCGTGAATTCGGCGTCGGCCATCACGCGGCTGGTGCGCGACGGCTTTGGCATAGGCGCCATGCCCGCGGCGCTGGTTCAAGGCGAACTGGCCCAGGGCACGTTGAGGCTGGTGGATGGCGTGCCGCTGCCCTCGGTGATGGACGTGGTCGCCAGCTGGCGCACCGGCGCGGGCATGGAACGGGTCGAAGACATCGTCACCCAGACCCGGGAGGTGGTTGAAGAATTCAGCGCGCAACTGCCTGCCCAATACCGGCTGGCGGCGGACCCTGCCCCGGCAGGCTGTCAGTGAACTGCAACATCCCCGCCCTATCCTGAAACGAGCGCACCGCGGTGTACCGCTGGGTGCGGCCGCTCGGGATGGTCCAGGGAGTTCGCCATGAAGATCAGCGTGTTCGGCAGTGGTTACGTTGGATTGGTGCAAGCCGTCGTGTTGGCCGAGGTCGGTCATGACGTGGTGTGCATGGACATCGACGAGCAAAAGATCGAGAACCTGCGCCAGGGCCAGGTGAGTATTTTCGAACCCGGCCTGGCGACGCTGGTGCGCGAGGGGCTCGATGCCGGGCGCTTGCGTTTTACCAGCGACGAACAAATGGCCGTCCGGCATGGGCAGGTCGTGTTCATCGCCGTCGGCACGCCGTCCAGGGAAGACGGCTCGGCGGACTTACGCCAAGTCCTCGCCGTCGCTGAAGCCGTTGCCCGCTACGGCGAACAGCCGCTGGTGGTGGTGGAAAAGTCCACCGTGCCGGTGGGCACTGGCGATATCCTGCGCGCCCACATCGATAAGTGCCTGCTCAAGGCCGGGCGCCTGCTGCAATTCGATGTCGTGTCCAATCCCGAATTCCTCAAGGAGGGCTCCGCGGTCTCCGATTGCCGGCGTCCCGATCGCATCGTGATCGGCTGTGAGCGTGAGGAAGTTCGGGAAACCATGCGCGAGCTGTATGCGCCATTCAACCGCAACCACGACCGGATCCTGTTCATGGACGTGCGCAGCGCCGAGCTGACCAAATACGCGGCCAACGGCATGCTGGCGACCAAAATCAGCTTCATCAACCAGATCGCCGAACTGGCCGAACACCTTGGTGCCGACATCGAGTCGGTGCGCCAGGGCATAGGGGCTGACTCGCGCATCGGCTATCACTTCATTTATCCCGGTTGCGGCTACGGCGGTTCGTGCTTCCCCAAAGACATGCGGGCCTTGATCCATACAGCGCAGCAAGCCCATTGCGCCAGTGACCTGCTGCAGGCGGTGGAGTCCATCAATCTGCGGCAGAAACACAAACTGTTCGAACGCATCAATGCTTACTACCAGGGCGACTTGCATGGCAAGACCTTTGCCCTGTGGGGCCTGGCCTTCAAGCCCAACACCGACGACATGCGCGACGCCCCCAGTCGCATGCTCCTGGAAGCGTTGTGGGCGGCTGGGGCCAACGTCCGCGCGTTTGACCCCGAAGCAATGCAACAGACCCAGCTGCTCTACCCCAACGAGCCGAAACTGATGCTGATGGGAACGCCAGAGTCAGTCCTGGCCGGCGCCGATGCGTTGATCATCTGCACCGAATGGCAGTCGTTCAAGGCCCCCGATTTCCAGCTGATCCGGCAGCGCCTGAACGCACCGGTGATTTTTGATGGGCGAAACCTCTATGAACCGGAACGCATGGCGGACAGAGGTTTCGTCTATTTCCCGATGGGCCGCGGACAGTCATGCAGCTTGCCCATTGCCCACCAGCCTTGGTTACAAGCCAGAAGCGCTTGATCAAACTGCAAAATAAATGAACTCAACCAGCATTAATATGAATTTGTAAGCAAGAGAGCCGAGCGGCACACTGTGCTCCGTTCCTCCCCCAAATGTTGGAACAGTTAAAGGGCTTTCTGGGATTCTCCCGTAAGCCCCTTTTTTTGTTGGCTTTTTGGATCTCCGCTTAATGTTTTCTCGCTGGTTCCCCGCTGCTATCAATACCCGTCCCACCGAATGGAGCCGTGCCGCGATCGGCATGGCTTTAGGAACAATGTTCAGTGTCTGGCTCTGCGGCCAGGTGTTTGGCCTCGAAGTGGCGCAACACCTGATCGGCCCTCTCGGGGCCTCGGCGGTATTGCTGTTCGCCGTGTCGTCGGGCGCCCTGGCCCAGCCTTGGTCGATTTTTGGCGGTTACCTCTGTGCTTCAGTCGTGGCGTTGCTGGTCGCCCATGTGCTCGGCCGAACACTGGGCAGCGCTTGCCTGGCGGCGGGCATGGCGCTGGTTCTGATGTGCTGGCTGCGTTGCCTGCACCCGCCGGCGGGGGCCTTGGCGGCCACGCTGGTGCTGGCGGATCATTCGATCATTGCCCTGGATTGGCAGGCGCTTGGCGCTTCGATGCTGGCCGGCTCCGGTCTGCTCGCCTTCGCATTGGCCTACAACAACCTGACGCGCGTACGCTACCCCAAGCGCGCCAGCGAGCCGGTCGCCGCCATTCCGGCCGACCACCCGCCCGTGGATCGCCAGGCCATCACCGCCGAAGACTTGAAGCTTGCGCTCGAGGAAATGGAAGCGTTCTTCGACGTAACTCCCGAGGATCTCGAACAATTGATCCACGCCAGCGAGCGCCATGCCAAGCGCCGCAGCATCACGGAGGTGCTGTCGGGTCGCGGTTGAGCCTGTGGCTGCTATAAATATGCAGACAGGACCTGCACGTATCCCGGTTGTGCAATGCAAATTTGCACTGTTACGATCCCGACCGGGTACGCGCGACATTATTTATAAAGACAATAAAAGCAGGGAGTTAGCGATGACAGCTCAGGTTTCATCCCAAACTGCGGACGGCGTCGAGACCGCGCCATACGAGGTGCTGTTCGAAGTCCGCAACCACATTGGCCACTTGACCCTGAACCGCCCCGCCGGCCTCAATGCCCTTACCTTGGGCATGGTGCGCAGCATGCAACAGCAACTCGATGCCTGGGCGCAGGATGCGCAGATTCGCGCGGTGGTCCTTCGCGGTGCCGGCGACAAGGCGTTCTGTGCCGGCGGTGATATCCGCTCGCTGTATGACAGCCACAAGCAGGGCGATACCCTGCATGAAGACTTCTTCGTCGAGGAATACGCCCTCGACTTGACCATCCACCACTATCGCAAGCCCATTCTGGCCCTGTTGGACGGTTTCGTGCTGGGCGGCGGCATGGGCCTGGCGCAAGGCGCCGACCTGCGGGTAGTGACCGAGCGCACTCGCCTGGGCATGCCTGAAGTGTCCATCGGTTATTTCCCGGACGTGGGCGGCAGTTATTTCCTGCCGCGCATTCCCGGTGAGCTGGGGATCTACCTGGGCGTCAGTGGTGTGCACATCCGCGCCGCCGACGCGTTGTACTGTGGGCTCGCCGACTGGTACCTCGATAGCCGCAAGCTTGCCCAGCTCGATGAGCGTCTCGATCGACTGGAGTGGCGCGATACCCCACTCAAGGACTTGCAAAGCCTGCTGGCAAAAATGGCGGTTCAACAGCTACCTGCACCGCCCCTCGCCGATTTGCGGTCCGTCATCGACCATTTCTTCGCTCTGCCCGATGTGCCGAGCATGGTCGAGCAGTTGCGTCAGGTCACGGTTGCCAACAGCCATGATTGGGCGATGGAAACCGCCAATCTGCTGGAAACCCGCTCGCCGTTGGCCATGGCGGTGACCCTGGAAATGTTGCGTCGCGGCCGTCACTTGAGCCTGGAAGACTGTTTCGCCCTCGAGCTGCACCTGGACCGCCAGTGGTTCGAGCGCGGTGACCTGATCGAAGGCGTACGCGCCTTGCTGATCGATAAAGACAAGCGCCCGCGCTGGAACCCGCCGACCCTGGAGGCGCTGGACGCCTCGGTCGTGGCGAGTTTCTTCGACGGCCTCGACTACCACGGGAATTGACCATGCAAGACCTTGAGCTGACCGAAGAACAAGTGATGATCCGCGACATGGCCCGTGACTTCGCCCGCGGTGAAATCGCGCCCCACGCTCAGGCCTGGGAGAAAGCCGGGTGGATCGACGACGGCCTGGTGGCGAAGATGGGCGAGTTGGGCCTGCTGGGCATGGTCGTGCCGGAGGAATGGGGCGGCACCTATGTCGATTACGTGGCCTACGCCCTCGCCGTGGAAGAAATCTCCGCTGGCGACGGTGCCACGGGCGCATTGATGAGCATTCATAACTCGGTGGGTTGCGGGCCGGTCCTCAATTTCGGCACCGAAGAGCAGAAGCAGACGTGGCTGGCGGATCTTGCCAGCGGCCAGGCGATTGGCTGCTTTTGCCTGACCGAACCCCAGGCCGGCTCCGAAGCCCACAACCTGCGCACCCGCGCCGAGCTGCGGGACGGCCAATGGGTGATCAACGGCGCGAAGCAGTTCGTCAGCAATGGCAAACGGGCGAAGCTGGCGATCGTCTTCGCTGTGACCGACCCGGACCTGGGCAAGAAAGGCATCTCGGCGTTCCTGGTGCCGACCGATACCCCGGGCTTCAACGTCGATCGCTCCGAAAACAAAATGGGCATTCGCGCTTCCGACACCTGCGCGGTGACATTGAGCAACTGCACCGTGCCCGAGGCCAATCTGCTGGGTGCCCGAGGCAAAGGCCTGGCCATTGCGCTCTCCAACCTCGAAGGCGGTCGCATCGGCATTGCCGCCCAGGCACTAGGCATCGCCCGCGCAGCGTTCGAAGCGGCCCTGGCCTATTCCCGCGATCGTGTGCAGTTCGACAAGCCGATCATAGAGCACCAGAGCATCGCCAACCTGCTGGCCGACATGCACACCCGCCTGAACGCCGCCCGCCTGCTGATCCTCCACGCCGCGCGCCTGCGCAGCGCTGGCAAACCGTGCTTGTCGGAAGCGTCGCAAGCCAAGCTGTTTGCTTCGGAAATGGCCGAGAAAGTCTGCTCGTCGGCGATACAGATCCATGGGGGGTACGGGTATCTGGAGGATTATCCGGTGGAGCGCTACTACCGGGATGCGCGGATTACCCAGATCTACGAAGGATCTAGCGAAATACAACGCATGGTCATTGCCCGCGAACTCAAGCACTACCTGGCGTAACGGCGGGAAAAACATCGCGAGCTAGCTCGCTCCCACAGGGTTTGGAGGCGTACGCAATGGCGCGTACACCTCAGATCCACTGTGGGGCCGAGCTAGCTCGCGATGGGGTCAGTCGGAACGCCGCCTTACTTGTCCTGGAACGCCGCCGCACGCTTGGCCACGAACGCCGCCATGCCTTCCTTCTGGTCCTGTGTCGCAAACGCGGCGTGGAATACCCGCCGCTCGAAACGCACGCCTTCGGACAGGCTGACTTCAAAAGCGCGGTTGACGCTTTCCTTGATCATCATGCTGATAGGCACGGACTTGGAGGCGATCAGTGCCGCCGTCTTCATTGCATCGTCCAGCAGCTCATCAGCCGGCACGATCCGCGCAACGATGCCGCAACGCTCGGCCTCGACCGCATCGATAAAACGCCCTGTGAGGCACATTTCCATAGCCTTGGCCTTGCCCACGGCGCGGGTCAGACGCTGGGTGCCGCCCATGCCCGGCAGCACGCCGAGGTTGATTTCCGGCTGGCCGAACTTGGCGTTGTCACCCGCCAGGATGAAGTCGCACATCAACGCCAACTCACACCCGCCGCCCAAGGCAAAACCGTTCACCGCCGCAATGATCGGCTTTCGGCGATTGGCAACGCGGTCGCTGTCGCTGAACAGATCGTCCAAATAGATTTGCGGGTACGTCAGCTCGGCCATCTCTTTGATGTCGGCGCCGGCGGCGAAGGCTTTTTTCGAGCCGGTCAGCACGATGCAACCGATCTGCGGGTCCGCCTCCAGGCTGTCCAGCGCCTGGTTCAGCTCGCTGACAATCTGCGCATTGAGCGCATTCAGCGCCTGAGGACGGTTTAGCGTGATCAGGCCGACGCGGTCCTTGATCTCCAACAAAATCGTTTCGTAATTCATGCAGGATTCCTTGTTCAAAGATTGCGCGAAATGACCATGCGCTGGATATCGCTGGTGCCTTCGTAAATCTGGCAGACCCGCACGTCGCGGTAGATGCGCTCCAGCGGGAAATCGTTGAGGTAACCGTAGCCGCCCAGGGTTTGCAGCGCCATGGAGCAGACCTTCTCGGCCATTTCCGAGGCGAACAGTTTGGCCATGGATGCTTCCACCAGCGCCGGCTGGCCGCCATCGCGCAGGGCTGCGGCATGATGAACCATCTGCCGTGCCACGGCGATCTGAGTCGCCATGTCGGCCAGGCGGAACGCCACGGCCTGATGTTCGATAATCGGTTTGCCGAAACTCTGGCGCTCACGGGCATAGTCGCGCGCCGCTTCGAATGCCGCGCGGGCCATGCCCACCGACTGCGCGGCAATGCCAACCCGCCCGCCTTCCAGGTTCGCCAGGGCGATCTTGTAGCCCTCGCCCTCTTCTCCCAGGCGATTGGCGACGGGCACCTTCAGGTCCTCGAAGAGGATCTGGCAAGTGTCGGAGGCGTGCTGGCCGAGTTTGTCTTCGACCCGCGCCACGCTGTAGCCCGGCGAGTCGGTGGGCACGATGAAAGCACTGATACCGCGCTTGCCGGCGCTCGGATCGGTGACCGCAAACACGATGACCACCCCAGCGTTCTGCCCGGACGTGATGAACTGCTTGCTGCCGTTGAGCACGTAATGGTCGCCCTCCAACCGCGCCCTGGTCTTCAAGCTGCTGGCGTCGGAGCCGGCCTGAGGCTCGGTCAGGGCAAAGGCGCCGAGCATCGTGCCGCTGGCCAGGGGTGTGAGGAACCTGGCTTTCTGCTCGTCAGTGCCGAATTTCAGGATCGGCACGCAACCCACCGAGTTGTGCACACTCATGATGGTCGAGCACGCGCCGTCGCCGGCGGCGATTTCTTCCAGCGTCATCGCGTAGGCCAGGTAACCGGTGTCGCAGCCGCCCCACTGTTCCGGCACCAACATGCCGAAAAAGCCCAGCTCGGCCATTTCACCAATGGCCTCCTTGGGAAAACGATGCTCGCGGTCCCATTCAGCCGAGAACGGTTTCAGACGCTCTTGGGCGAATTGCCGAGCCATGTCGCGGATTTGTGTCTGTTCTTCAGTCGGGAGCATGGCAGTTCCTTAGTACAGGCATTCAACGGCCATGGCCGTGGCTTCGCCGCCGCCGATGCAGATGGCCGCGACGCCGCGCTTGAGGCCCTTCTGGCGCAGGGCCGACAACAAGGTCACCAGGATCCGTGCGCCGGATGCACCGATCGGATGGCCCAAGGCGCAGGCGCCCCCATGGACGTTGACCTTGTCATGGGGGATTTCCAGCTTGTCCATCGTTACCACGCCCACCACGGCAAAAGCTTCGTTGACTTCCAACAGATCAACCTCGTCCAGCGACCAGCCAGTCTTGCCCATCAGCTTCTTGACCGCGCCAATCGGCGCCGTGGGAAACAGGCCCGGGGCGTCGGCAAAGGCCGCATGGCCATGGATGACCGCCAAAGGTTTCAAGCCGCGCTGTTGCGCCTGGCTCTGGCGCATCATCACCAGGGCTGCGGCGCCATCGGAAATCGAGCTGGAGTTGGCCGCCGTCACGCTACCGCCTTCGCGGAACGCCGGTTTGAGCGTGGGGATCTTGTCGATGCGTGCCTTGGGCGGTTGCTCGTCGTGGCGAACGGTGACCTGTTCCTTGCCGACCATGACCTGCAACGGCACGATTTCGGCATCGAAACTGCCATCCTCGATTGCCTGTTGCGCGCGGGTGGTGGACGCGATGGCGAAGGCATCCTGGGCCTCACGGCTGTAGCCGTTGGCCTCGGCGCAGTCTTCGGCAAAGGTGCCCATCAGGCGCCCCTTGTCGTAGGCGTCTTCGAGGCCGTCGAGGAACATGTGGTCCAGCACCTTGCCGTGGCCCATGCGCAAGCCGGCGCGAGCACGGTCCAGCAGGTACGGGGCGTTGGACATGCTTTCCATGCCGCCCGCCACCACGACGTCGGCGCTGCCGGCGACGAGCATGTCATGGGCGAGGATCGCTGCTTCCATGCCCGAACCGCACATCTTGTTGAGTGTGGTGCAACGGGTCGATTTGTCGAGCCCGGCGCCGAGGGCTGCCTGCCGTGCCGGCGCCTGGCCTTGGCCTGCGGCGAGCACACACCCGAACAACACTTCTTCGACCGCGTCCGGTGCGATGCCGGCACGCTCCACGGCAGCCTTGATGGCGGCGGAACCCAGCTGCGGCGCGGTCAGACTTTTGAGTTCGCCCTGGAAGCCGCCCATCGGGGTGCGGACAGCGCTGACGATGACAATTGGATCATGGGACATGACAAATCCTCCTATTTGGCGGCCATGCGCAAGGCGCCGTCGAGACGGATCACCTCGCCGTTGAGCATGCTGTTTTCAATGATATGCCGGACCAGCGCCGCGTACTCGGCGGGTTTGCCCAGGCGCGGCGGGAACGGCACGCCGGCGGCCAGGGAGTCGCGCACTTCCGGGGTCATGCCGGCCATCATCGGGGTTTCGAAAATGCCCGGCGCGATGGTCATCACACGGATGCCGAAGCGTGCCAGCTCACGGGCGGCCGGCAGGGTCAGGCTGGCGATTGCGCCCTTGGATGCGGCATAGGCTGCCTGGCCGATCTGGCCGTCGAAGGCCGCCACCGACGCGGTATTGATGATCACACCGCGCTCGCCGTCGGCGTTGGCTTCGGTTTCGGCAATGGCCGCAGCGGCCAGGCGCAACAGGTTGAAACTGCCGATCAGGTTGACGTTGATCACCTGGCTGAAACTGGCGAGGGCGTGAGGACCGTTCTTGCCGAGGATCTTCTCGCCGCGCACGATCCCTGCACAGTTGACCAAGCCGTTGAGGCCACCAAACGCATCGACCGTGGCCTTGACCGCCGCTTCGGCGGCTGCTTCGTTGCTGATGTCCGCGACCACGCTCTGGCAGCCAAGCTTTTGCGCCTGGGCGGCTACGGCGTCGGCGTTGAGGTCCAGCAGCATCACCTTGGCGCCGGCCTTGACCAGCATTTCACCGGTGGCCGCGCCGAGGCCGGAAGCGCCACCGCTGACGAGGAATATCTTGTTGTCGATCTGCATCATGGTTTCCTTGGATTCAAGCTGAAACGTTCTTCGCCGCAGTCTCTTGAGCTTTGGCGATTTCCTGGTTGCGCAAGATAAAGCGCTGCAATTTGCCGCTTGGGGTTTTCGGCAAGTCGCTGACAAATTCGATCTCTCGCGGATACGCATGGGCAGCGAGGCGCTTGCGCACGTGCAGCCGCAGTTCTTCGGCCAGCTCTGGCGCGGCGCGGTACTGGGCGCTGAGCACCACAAAGGCTTTGACCAGCTCGGTACGTTCCGGATCGGGCTTGCCGACCACGGCAGCTTCGACCACCGCCGGATGCTCGATCAACGCGCTTTCCACATCGAACGGGCCAACGCGATAGCCGGACGTGGTGATCACGTCATCGCTGCGCCCGACGAAGCTGATGCTGCCGTCCGGATTGAACTCGACGGTGTCGCCACTCAGGTAATAATCGCCGACGAAGGCCTTGGTCGGCCCGCCCTGGTAGCCGGCGAACCAACACATGGGTGACTGGCTACGGTCGACCGCAAGAATGCCCGGTTGGCCGACGCCCAACTCCTGATGGCTTTCATCCAGCACCACGATGCGATGGCCCGGCGAGGCAAAACCCGCGGCGCCCTGGTGCACCGGATGCTTGAGGCCGTGGTGATTGCACAGCACCATGCCCAGTTCAGTCTGGCCGTAATGGTCGTGGATCACCACGTCCAGGTTGTCGGCGAACCAGCGGATCACTTCCGGATTCAGCGGCTCGCCGGCGCTGCTGACGATGCGCAGCTTGCCTTTGATTGAGCGGGCGAACTGCTCGCCGCCAGCGATCAGCAGGCGATAGGCCGTTGGCGAGCCCGCGAGGTTGGTGATGCCGTATTTATTGATGACCCGGCAGGTGCTGTCCAGGGTGAACGGGCCGTCGTAGAACGTGATCGGATGCCCCATCGCCAAAGGCCCGGTCACGCCAAAATAGATGCCGTAGGCCCAGCCGGGATCGGCAACGTTCCAGAACGCGTCTTCGGGGCGCAGGTCAACGGCGTCGCGCATGTAGCTCTGGAACGCCACGATCGCCTTGAGCGGCACCGACAACGCCTTGGCCGGGCCGGTGGTGCCGGAGGTGAACATCAGCAGGAACGGGTCTTCGCCAGTCAGCATCAGGGGTTCGCACTGGTTGGGCTGATTGGCGACTTCGGCCCAGAAGCTGAAATCGCCACGAACGATGCCCTCGCCCTTTTTCCCGCCGACCGTGACGACGATGGGGCAATCGGCAACCTCAGTGAGTTTTGGACGGTTGACGGCGTCAGTGACCACAACCCGTGCCCCGGAGCTGCCGAGGCGGTGTTCGATGGCTTTCGGGCCGAACGCGGTGAACAGCGGCTGGTACACCGCGCCGATGCGCCAGGTGGCGAGCACCACGATCAGTAATTCGGCAGTGCGCGGCAACAGGCCGGCCACCCTGTCACCCTTGCCGACGCCCTGGGCGCGCAGGAAATTGGCGAAGCGCGCCGCGTTGTCCTGCAGGTCACGGTAAGTCCAGGTCGCGTCACTGCCGTCACGGCCCTCCCAAAACAAGGCGATGCGCCCCGGCAAGGTGTGCCTGTCGCAGCATTCGACGCAGGCATTGAGCGCTTCGAGCGAGCCGTGCAACGAGGCATTGACGGTGTTCAGGTAATCGAACTGCGACGTGGCGGACGAATAATCGCGCATGACCAGAATCCCTCTGTACTTTTTATTGGTGGGGGGAACCGTGAATAGCAGGGAAATACTCGCGCCGAAGAGGCGGCGCGGCAATGGTCAAAGCCTTCAAGTTGCTTGACTGGTTTGGCCATGGACCAAAGTAGGCGTTGGCTGTGCGGGCCGTCAGCCCGCCTCGTTGAGAATCAAGCTGCGATAGTGCCCAGGATTGGACCCGGACCACTTGCGAAACGCCTTGTAGAACGAACTGGCGTCGGCGAACCCCAGGCGCGAGGCGATTTCCACGAAACTGATGGAAGGTTCGGCCAGCCAGGCAATGGCCAGTTCCTTGCGGACGCCGTCCTTGAGGCCCTGGTAGGTTTGCCCCTCCTCTGCCAGGCGTCGGCGCAGGGTCGAGGCGGAAACGCATAACCGCTGGGCCAGGGCCTCGGTTTCCGGCCACTGCTCGGCGGGCAGCTGGCGCAGGTCATGGCGGATGCGGCTGGAGAGGCTTTGCGGGTCGCGGTACTTGACCAGGATATTCGCCGGTGCCTGGGCCAGGAAGCGCTTGAGCTCCTCGGGACTGCGGCGGATGGGCAGGTCCAGGCAGTCGGCGGAAAAGATCATCCGCGTACGGGGCCGGTCGAAGCGCAGGTTCTGGGAGAACATGACGCGGTAATCATCACAGAAGTCGGGCTGCGGGCACCGCAACTCGATGGACAGGATCGGAATGCGTCGCCCGGCCAGCCAGCAGGCCACGCCATGGACGATCATCCAATAGGTGAAATACGTGAAGGCCCGGCGCGGTGTCTGGTCTTCTTCGAGCAGGACAATTTCCGCCAGGCTTTGTTGGCGAGCCCATTGCGCCGGCAGGTGTTCGAGCATCAGCGAAAGGAACCCCAGCCCCGCCGTCAGCCCGGAGGCCAATGTCGGCTGGGCCATGGCGCAGCGGCACAGAAAGGCCAGGCTGCCGGACTTTAGCTTGCGCGGGTCCATGCCGAAAAATTCATCATCCAGGCGCCTCGCCAGCAGGCGCCAAAGCTGCGCATAGGCATGGGCCGGGACCCGCGCCTGGGCATCGCCGAGCAACGCCGGGTCGATGCCCACTTTGCGCAGCACCTCGTCGGTCGCAGCGCCAGGGGCACAGCTTTGCAGCAGTGCTTCGCGCACCAACTGGACCGAGATGGTGTCTTTTTCCGACATGGCCTGGGTTTTCACAGGATCCGGTAAAGCAGACGCTCTATTCGCACCCGGCTGACGCGCTTGAGGAACTTGCCCACCGCTGCGGGGTAATCCGGCAGGGTTTCCAGGTCCAGGTAGCGTTCGATTCGCTGGGTGTGCCGATAGATCCGCTCGAGCTCGGCCTGGCGCGGTCCCGACAACTCGCCCTTGGGATCGTCCAGCAACAGGGCATTTTCCAGGTCCAGGCGAAACGCCCGTGGGTTGAGGTTGTTGCCGGTGAGCAAGGTATAGCGCTCGTCCACCCACATGCCCTTGAGGTGGTAGGTATTGTCGCCGTCTCGCCACAGGTGCAGGTTCAACTGGCCGCTGTCGATGTAGCGCTGGTGCCGCTTGGCAAAGCGACGCAGGCTGATTTCGTACAGGTAGGGCAACGCAGCGATGATCTTGAACGGCTCGCTCGCAGGAATATAAAAATCGTTGGCGGTCTTGTCGCCAACGATGATGTCGATTCGCACGCCGCGAGCCAGGGCACGGTTGATTTCCCGCGTTACAGCCAATGGCAGGTTGAAATACGGCGTGCAGATGGTCAGTTGCTTGCGGCTGCCGGCGATCAGTTCACCGATCACCCTGCTCAGCGGGTTGTTCTTGCCGACGCCCAGCAACGGGCTCACCGACAGGCCATTCTTGTCGAGGCTGCCCGCCGTGGTGTCGTAGGCCGCGTACTTGAGGCGGCTGCGCAGGTCGCCGATGTCCTTGCGCAAACTGCGGGTGCTGGGCAGGTCCGGCAGGTCAAGGCGATGCACGGCCCTGGAGGCGATCAGGCCATGTTGCACCAGATGATGCATCGAATCGGCCAGCGGGGCGTTCTGCAGCAGGTGATAACGGTCGTAGCGGTACTTGTCGAACTTGTGCAGGTAGACGTTGTTGAGGCTCGCACCGCTGTAGAGCACACAGTCGTCGATCACGAAGCCTTTGAGGTGCAGTACCCCGAACAGCTCGCGGGTCTGCACCGGCACGCCGTAGATCGGCACTTCGCTGGCATGGGCGCGGGTCTGTTTTTGATACCACGCCGAGTTGCCCGGCTGTTTTTTGGCCCCGATCAGCCCACGTTGCGCCCGCAACCAGTCCACCACCACCGCAATGTCCAGTTCGGGACGTGCGGTTTTGGCGGCATGCAAGGCATCGAGGATTTCCTGGCCGGCCTCGTCCTCTTGCAGGTAGAGGGCGACGATGTAGATGCGCTGGGTGGCCTGGGCGATTTTCTCAAGCAGGCAACGGCGAAACTCGGCGGCACCGTCGAGGATCGTCACGGCGTCGGCGGTGAGTGGAAAGCTGCGCAGCTTGGGCAGCAAGGAACGTTTGAAAAGCGACGGCATAGGGCTCGCAAAAAGTCGATTCCGAAGAACCGATGAGCTTACACCATGACGCGTGGCTTGGGGTCTCCCCGTCGAGATGAAAAATATTTGACCAAGGAGAATGACCGTTCTACTTTAAGTCGCATGAACGAAATCACTGGCACTGAAACACGAGACATCATCCTTGATGTCGCCGAAAAGTTGATCTACAGAAGTGGCATCGCGGCCACCGGCATGGATCTTCTGGTAAAAACCGCCGGCGTCTCCAGGAAGAGTATCTACCGCTACTTCGCCAACAAGGAGGAGCTCGTCGTCGCGGCGCTCAAGCGCCGTGATGAACGCTGGATGCAGTGGTTCAGCAGCGAAGTGGGCAAGGCGCCGACGCCCCTCGCACGTTTGCTCAGCCTGTTTCCCGTGCTCAAGGGCTGGTTCCAGAGCGAAGGCTTTCGTGGTTGTGCATTCATCAACACCAGCGGCGAAACCGGCGACCCTCAGGATCCGGTCCGCCAGGTTGCGAAAATGCACAAACAGGCATTGCTCGACTATGTGACCCGCTTGTGTACCGAACAGGGTATTGAGCAGCCGCACGTGCTTGCCCGACAGCTGCTCATCCTGATTGACGGCGCCATTACCCTCGCGCTCGTCATGGGCGATCACGATGCTGCCGATCAGGCCCAAGACGTCCTGAAGATGTTGTTGGCGATTGAATAAGCAACACGTGTAAACCGCAGGACCGCTCGTAAAGACCCTCGCTGTAAAGCAATCGTGCAACCCACGTTCATTATCTGGAGATTGGCCATGTCGTCCTCTGCCGAAGTTCGCCCACCGCTGCCACCTTTCACCCGTGAAACTGCTATCGAAAAAGTTCGCCTGGCCGAAGACGGCTGGAACGGTCGTGACCCGCAGAAAGTATCGCTGGCCTACACTCTCGATACTCAATGGCGTAACCGCGCTGAATTCGCCCATAACCGGGAAGAAGCGAAGGCCTTTTTGACCCGCAAGTGGGCCAAGGAACTTAACTACCGGCTTATCAAGGAGCTCTGGGCCTTTACTGGCAACCGTATTGCCGTGCGCTACGTCTATGAATGGCACGACGACTCGGGCAACTGGTTCCGCTCCTACGGCAATGAAAACTGGGAATTCGATGAGAACGGCCTGATGGCCAACCGCTACGCCTGCATCAACGACATGCCGATCAAGGAAAGCGAACGTAAATTCCATTGGCCGCTGGGCCGTCGGCCGGACGATCACCCAGGCCTTTCTGAGCTGGGGCTGTAACCAAACCCTAGTGGGAGCGAGCCTGCTCGTGAATGCGGTGTATCAGCCAATGCAATATTGGATGGGCCGCCGCCTTCGCGAGCAGGTTCGTTCCCACATTGATCCCCGTGGCGTCAGGCACTACGTCGATTCGACAAGAATTCCAGCAATGTCACCGCGCAAGCCTCGATACTGCCTTCCACGATCAGCTCATAGCCGTGGGTATTTTCGGTCGGGATTGCGATACAACCGCCTTGGGCGGACGCCCCGCTGCTCATGATCGCACTGGCGTCACTGGCGAAATCCGCCAACAAGGCAAATTGTGGTGTCAGCCCGCTGCGTTTACCGGCCTGGTACAGCTGGTCGACGAGCCCACGGTGGTAACAGCCATTCTTGTCACCCGTGTTGATGATCGGATCGACGCCCAATCGGGTGGCATATTCCGCGACCACGGGGCCGACCTCGACCGCCACCGTGGCGTCCCCGGGCAAATGGCTGGCGGCATAAAGGGCGCCGGCATTGGACTCTTCTTCCTGGGTGGTAAAAACAAAATAAACGTCGTGTGGCAGCTCTTTACGGCGCTCGGCCAAGAGCTTGGCGGCCTGGAGCGCAGCCACCATGGGCGCGCGGTCGTCCAGGAAATGCGCGGCGATGGCGTCGCCGACCCGGAACGGTCGTCGCCAGTGCTGGCTCAACACCACCCGCGTGCCGGGGCGTACCCCATGGGCCTGCAATTGCTCGCTCGTGCGACGGGTAATCACATGGACGTCACCCCAATTGACGTTTCCCGACAACACGTCCGCGCCCTGGTGGGTTTCACCGGTGCTGTGCATCGACCCGAACGACAACACGCCAGGAATGAAATCCCGGTCGCCAAGAATGTCCACTGGGCAGACCCCGAAGTTGATCGGATTGGCACCGCCCAGGGCCACCACTCGCAACGTGCCGTCAGACTCGATGCGTTTGACCAGCATGGCGATCTCGTCCAGGTGCGCCATGATCCGGATCGACTGATGCGGCTTCGTGTCCGGCCGGGCGCCCTTGATCAGCCCGATGACATTGCCCGCCGGGTCGACCCAGGTTTCGTCGCAATGCGGTTTCAGCTCCCGAAGGCAGATGTCGCGCACTTCATGCTCCTGCCCGCCGGGCCCACGGGCCATCAGCAGCTCTTCCAGCAGCGGCAAGGTAGACGGATTGGGTTGCATCAAATGGGTTCTCCTTTTTCCAGGCGCGGCCCACTGACGAAGCGGGCCGCGACGTGTCTGTCTTCTTGAACACGCCTGGCCTTGGAAAATTTGATCGGATCCTGGCGAAACTGACGAGCGGCCCCCCATGAAGTGCGGACAGGCGGCCTTCCCGAAGGGTTGACCGACACGCCGTCAGGCATCACATTGCCTGGATCGTCCCTACGCCGAAGGCGGTTTGTCGTGTTGCAGAGCTTGTGGAGCCCATGACCGCGTCGATGCCCATCCGCCCCCCCTGCCCGCCTGGTGTCTGTGATTGCGGGCGTGATGCGTTGCTGCAAACGCCGGGCAGCGATCTGCGCATCCTTTGCCTGAATCGCCAGGAAGAGAAACGCCTGCTTGAGCGATTGGAAAATATCCAGAGCCTGGACGAGCTTGAACGGTTGCAGCAGCGGCTGTTCGAGAACCTGGGTGTGCGGGTAACCATCGAGCCCGGCTATAACGAGGTTCGGACGATGCGCGGTATTGCCATCGAATTCCAGGAGCAGCCGGGGCTGTGCCGCAAGATTCGCCAGTCGATCCCGGCTGCGATTCGCCGGGGGCTGGAGAAGCGGCCTGAGATTGCCTGGCGGTTGCTGGACTCGCGGGATCTGTTTCGGGGTGGTTGAGGCTGCTCTTGGCCGGTTTGTATATCCGTCATCCTGGTAACGGATATACCTCCACTTCAGAGAACCACATTCAAAAATCCACGGTCGCCGAAACCAGATAAGTCCGAGGCGTCGCAGCGTCAACCCCGGCTCACTGTCATCCGAAGCCCCCGCCGAACTTCAATACCGCTTATCCCCGACGTTCTCGACATTGGCGCGCAAACCTTGGCGCAGAGTGGGATGTGCCGACGGTGCCGGGGCTGACATATGACAAAGGCACCGGCGGTCTCAATGGCTGGCGTGGAGGGTCTTGGGCACTTCAGGCATGGCCGATGAGTGATGGTTGATGATTTTCCACTGCCCGTCGAGTCGTTCATAGAGGAAGGTGTACCGCGCCTGGACCTCTCGCTTGGAACCGTCGGCCTGGGTCAGCGTGAACGTGTAGACCCCGCTGTCCATCGCAGCGTCGGCGCCCAGGTGACGGATCTCCCGGTAGTTGATTACCCCGACCGGCTTGGCCGCCAGGAAGTGCACGAAGTAATCCTGGATCTGGTCCGGTGTGCTGCGCACCTTGTTGGAAACAGTCGGTTGCAATACCGCATCCGGCGCGTAGAGGGCGGTCACCGCGCTGGCGCTGCCGGTTTGCAGTGCTGCGTTCCAGCGGTCGAAAAGCCCCGCTATTTCCCGGTCGGTTTGCTTTTGCGGTTGCTCGACGACGGTGCGATAGACGAACGGCGCGGTCTCCGCAGCCTGGACAAAGGGAGCAGCCAGCACGAAAAAAGCGGCGATGGCACAGGTTTTCATTTTCATCGTTGTGGTCCTTTGGGTTTCAATGGCCCCACTTTGCCAATCCCCGCAGCGCTCGCCATCGGCCAACCGGTGCTGATCGCCTATGCCATTCGGCAGATAGGCCAGGTGCCGATCCCAAGGTCTAATGTCGCCATCGCGAACCAGGCCGGTTCACGTCCACGCTGGAGTTCCCCCATGCAAAGCCCACCCCACGACCCTGGCAGCGCCCTGGCGATCCGCAGCCAATACCGCCAGTCGCAAAGCCGCGCGGCACGTTTGGGCCTTCTGTTGGGCACCGGGCACGAATTGACCCGCCTGCCCTTGGCGCAAATGCGCGAGCGCGCGGTGCAGCGAGCGTGCGCATTCGTCGCCATGGACCATGGCTTGTTGCTGGAGTGGACGCCGCAAGCCACGTTGCAAACCGTTGCCAGTCACGGCAGCGGCGATGGGCTCGATTTGCTTGCCCAGCTCGCGCAGCCGTCGGCGCCCGAACCGCAGTGGTTGGACTGTCCGGGGAAAACCCTGGCGCAGGTTCTGCGCGTGCCGCTGCGAGGCGCGGACGGCATCGTGTTCGGTGCCCTGCTGCTGGGTAACAGCGTGCCCCTCGGGGCCCCCGACAAAGAGGACATCGAGTCGCTGCAATTGCTCGCGACGCTGCTGGCGGCGCACCTGGAAAACAGCCGGCTGCTCCAGGCGCTGCAAGCCCGTGAGCGGACCATGTCCGAGCTGGTCCATCGGCTATTCAGCGCCCAGGAAGACGAACGCAAGCGCGTGGCCTATGACCTTCACGATGGCCTTGCGCAGAACCTCGCGGGGCTGCATCAGCGCCTGCAAGGTTTCGCCGGCCGCTGCCCGCCGCTGTCGTCGACGCTGGACAGCGAACACCAGGCCATCCTCGACCTGGCCCAGCGTTGCGTCGGCGAGAGCCGGCAGTTGATCGGCGGCCTTCGCCCCCATGTACTGGACGATTTTGGCTTGTACACCGCCATCGACAAGGAAGCCGATCGCCTGCGTGACGCCGGGCTGGCGGTGGACTGGGTCGAGCACAGCGCTGCGCGGCTGTCGGGAAACGCCGAGATTGCCCTGTTCCGCATCGCCCAGGAAGGCATCAACAATATCCTCAAGCATGCCCAGGCCAGGCATGTTTGCCTTGGCTTGGTGGTGCGTGACGGACGGGCAACGTTGCGGGTCGAGGACGATGGCCGCGGGTTTGCCCTCGAACCGCCCATCGAAAGCCATGGCTCCAGCCACCTGGGCCTGGCGGCCATGCAGGAACGTGCCAGCCTCCTGGGAGGCCATCTGGACTGTCGCAGCGAACGCAACGGTGGTACTCGCCTGTTGGCCAGCGTGCCCCTGCCAACCCATGGAGGCCAATCATGAACCGTCCTCTGCGCGTGCTGTTGGCCGATGATCACGAAGTGACCCGTACCGGTTTCATTTCAATGCTTTGCGGTATCGAGGGCTTCGAGGTGGTCGGCCAGGCCAGAGACGGCCAGGAGGCACTCGATTTGTGCCAGCAGCTGCAACCGGACATCGCGATCCTGGATATTCGCATGCCGGTGCTCAATGGCCTCGGCGCGGCGCGCATCCTGAAACAACGCCAGCCGCAGCTCAAGGTCATGATTTTCACCATGGACGACAGCCCCGACCACCTGGAAGCGGCCATCGGCGCGGGCGCCGTCGGTTATCTGCTCAAGGATGCCAGTCGCGCCGAGTTGATCGACGCGCTCAGAAGGGTCGCCGAGGGAGAGGAAGCCTTGAACAGCTCGGTCAGCGCCCGCCTCTTGCGGCGCATGGCCGAGCGCGGCGCCGGAGGTACGGCTCAGGTCCAGGCCCTGACCGCCCGTGAGCGGCAGGTGCTCGGCCTGGTCGCCAGTGGTTTCAGCAATCGTGAAATCGGCGAAAAACTCGGCATCGCCCCCGGCACCGCAAAGGCCCATGTCGAGCGGGTCATCGGCAAGCTTGGCGCCGCCGACCGCACCCAGGCCGCGGTGCGCGGTGTCGCCCTGGGGTTGGTCGCGCAACCGTCGGGGCAATGGCCATGAAGATCCTCGCGGCCCGTCGCTGGGCCGACCTGCCCTTGCGGGGCAAGGCATTGGTGGTGATTTCCCTGCCGCTGGTTGTCCTGTTGCTGTCACTGGTGCTGATCTACATCACCGAGCGCCAGACCGCACGCGCCGAAGAGGATGTGCGCCGGGTGCTGCTGGTACAGGGCGACATCCAGGCGGTGCACACCCTACTGGCCGAAGCAGCCGCCAGCGTGCGCGGTTACCTGCTGACCCGCCGCGAAGATTTCCTGCCCGGCTACGAACAGGCCACCCCAAAGATCCAGGCCGCACTGCAACGCCTGGATCATAATATCCGCGACGCCAGAATGCGCGAGCACCTAAAGACCATCACACCGCTGATCACTGAAAAGCTCAACGGACTGGTCTCCCTGCGCACCGGCAAAGGCGACGACACCGCGACCATCACCGCCATCCTGATCGAAAACAAACAAGTGCTGGACGTGCTGCGCGAGCAGATCAGCGCCATGCGTATCCGTGAGGACGCCCTGCTCACCGACCGCAGCGCCGCCGCTTCCGCTACGCGCATGCGCCTGTTGTTCGCGACTCTGCTGGCGGCGCTGTGCGGACTGTTCGGCGCCATCGTTGCAGTGCTGTTCCTGTCCAAGGGCATCGTCGCCCGGGTCCAGAAGGTGCAAGGCAACGCCCAGCGTCTGGCGCTGGGCCAACCGCTGTTGCCACAACCACCGGAGCGCGATGAGATCGGCCAGTTGGGCACGCGCCTGGTGGAGGCTGGGCAATTATTGGCCGAGCGGGAACGAGCCTTGCGCGACAACGAAGAACGCCTGCGGCTGATCATCGATGGGGTGAAGGACTACGGGATCTTCGCCCTGGACGCCCAAGGCCACGTGATCACTTGGAACGTCGGCGCCGAACGGATCAAGGGCTATACCGAACAGGAAGTGCTCGGCCGGCATTTCTCGTTGTTCTACCTGGCCGAAGAATGCCCGGCGCATCCGGACATGGCCTTGCTCGCGGCCACCCGCGAAGGTCATTACATGGAAGAAGGCTGGCGATGCCGCAAGGACGGCAGTCGTTTCTGGGCCAGCGTGGTGATTACCGCCCAATATGACAGCACCGGCGCCCTGCGAGGCTTCTCCAAGATCACCCGGGACATCACCGACCGACGTGCCGCCGAGATAGCCCTGCGCACGGCCCGTGAAGAAGCCGAAAGCGCCAGTCGCGCCAAGAGTGAGTTCTTGTCGCGCATGAGTCATGAACTGCGCACGCCGTTGAATTCCATCCTGGGCTTCGCGCAACTGCTGGACATGGATTCCATTGCCGGCCAGCGCCCGCAAGTCAGCCACATCCTGCGCGCCGGTCAGCACTTGCTGGCGTTGATCAACGAGGTACTCGACATCGCCCGGATCGAAGCCGGCCGCCTGCCTCTGAACATCGAACCGATCGGATTGCCGGCGGTGCTGCACGAGGCGTTGACGCTGGTGTCGCCGATGGCGGCCGACGCCGGGATCCATCTGGCCGAGCTTGCATCGCTGCCCGAGGGCAGCGGCGTGCTTGCCGATCGCCAGCGCCTGGTGCAGGTATTGCTGAACCTGCTGTCCAATGCCATCAAATACAACCAGCCGGGTGGCGAAGTACGCATTGAGGTCACGGCTGAAGCTCCCCATGTCAGTATCGCCATCAGCGACACCGGGCGTGGCATCGCCCCCGAGCTGTTGGATCAGCTGTTCAAGCCATTCGAGCGCCTCGGCGCGGATCCCCAGGTCGAAGGCACCGGGCTCGGCCTTTCGCTGAGCAAGAGCCTGCTGGAGATGATGCAAGGCAGCCTGCAAGTGCGCAGCGATCCGGGACAAGGCTGTTGCTTCACGTTGCGACTGCCCGGCGCCCGGGTATCCGGCGCTCACCTGCCGCCCATGGTTGCGCTGGAAGTGGCACGCCCACGCACCGAATTCGACGGCAAGGTGCTGTGCATCGAGGACAACCTGTCTAGCCTCGCCCTGATCGAGACCCTGATGCAACGCCGTCCAGGCATTCAGTTGCTGTCCAGCATGCAAGGCCAGATGGGCCTCGACCTGGCTCGCCAGCACGCGCCGCAATTGATCCTGCTGGACGTGACGTTGCCCGATCTGGATGGCCTGGAAGTTCTTCGCCGCCTGCGCCAATCCCCGACCACGGCCTACACGCCGGTGTTGATGATCACCGCCGATGCCAGCGACCTGTCCCACCGGGCCCTGCTTGACGCCGGCGCCACGGCGATCCTCACCAAACCCATTCATATCCAGGCCTTCCTTGGCCACCTTGAGCGTTATCTACCGGAGTCCGCATGAATCGCGACCTGCGCATCCTGATCATCGACGATCAGCGCCCCAACCTGGATCTGATGGAGCAATTGCTCGCCCGCGAAGGGCTGCACAATGTACTGAGCAGCACCGAACCGCTGCGCACCCTTGACCTGTTCAACAGTTTCGAGCCGGACCTGGTCATCCTGGACCTGCACATGCCTGCGTTCGATGGCTTCGCAGTGCTGGAGCAGCTCAACCGGCGGATCCCGGCCAATGATTACCTGCCGATCCTGGTCCTGACGGCCGACGCGACCCGCGACACCCGCCTGCGTGCCCTGGCGCTAGGCGCGCGCGACTTCATCAGCAAACCCCTCGATGCGCTGGAAACCATGTTGCGCGTGTGGAACCTGTTGGAAACCCGCGCCCTCTATAAATCCTTGCGCACCTTGATTCCCGCCCAACAAATCGAATTGTTGCGCCAGCACCGGCCAAGCGCTGATGCGGCCCAGCACGGAAGCGATTGAATGGCTCTCTTGCCACAAGGGCACAGCAGGTGCTCAATGCCCGCGAATGTAATGCTCCAACTGCCGGATCAGGTCCGCTTGTTCGACGATCGCTTCCTTGACCAGGTCGCCAATGGACAACAGCCCGATCAGCTCGCCGTTTTCCAGCACCGGCAAATGCCGCAGGTGGCTGTCGGTCATGACCGCCATGCAGCGGTCGATGCTCTGCTGGCTGTCGGCGGTGATCACCGGCGTGCTCATGATGGTGCGCACCGCAGTGCCCACGGATGAACGGCCCTTGAGGACCATCTTGCGCGCGTAGTCCCGCTCGCTGAACACCCCCACCACCTGCCCGCCTTCGATCACCGGCAGCGCACCGACATTTTTCTCGGCCATGATCTGCAACGCTTCGAGCACGGTCTGATCCGGTGCGATGCTGTGGACCTGCTGGTTCTGTACGCTCTTGAGCCTTACCAGTTGCGCGGCGGTCTTCATTGCTAATCCCCAATCTCAAACAAAAGTGGCCGCTGTCGTGGCGAGGGAGCTTGCTCCCGCTGGGCTGCGCAGCGGCCCAAAAAATCTTACGGTCGCTACGCAACCGAGCGGGGATAAATCCCCTCGCCACAATCAGGCAAGCTAATCAGCCCTCGCCTATTTCCACCACATCGCCATTCAAGCGCACCGGCCAGACGCGCAAGCGCTGCTCCGGGTACTCCAGGCAAAGGCCGTCTTCCAGGCGGAAATGCTGTTTGTACATCGGCGAGGCAATGACCAGTTCGCCCTTGATATTGCCCAACAGGCCGCGGCCGATGACGTTGGCGCCGGACTTCGGATCGCGATTATCGACGGCGTACAGTGGCTTGTCCGCATGCTCTGGGAGATAGAGCAGCGCCACTTGGCTGCCGTCGTGCCAGGCGACCACGCCGGAGTTGGGCACCAGGTCCTCGCGGCTGCACAGGGCACGCCATTGCACGGATTCTTGGGCGATACGAACGACGTTTGGCTGGCTCATCAGAGCACCTCCTCGGTGACGGGAATCAAGTGAAGTTCGCCGGCATGCACCGGCCGGCGCTGGCCGCGTTCGCGGACGAAATGAACGTCTGGATCGCCGCGCTTGTCGTTGACGAAGGTGCGGAAGCGCTTGAGCTTTTCCGGGTCCTTCAGGGCGTTGGCCCATTCGCATTCGTAGCGATCGACCACCAGTTGCATCTGCGCTTCGAGCTCGGCGCCCAGGCCCAGGCTGTCGTGAATGATCACGTCCTTGAGATAGTCCAGGCCACCTTCCAGGCTCTCGCGCCACACCGAGGTGCGTTGCAGCTTGTCGGCGGTGCGGATGTAGAACATCAGGAAGCGGTCGATGTAACGGATCAGCGTCGCATCGTCCAGGTCGGTGGCGAACAGTTCGGCGTGACGCGGACGCATACCGCCATTGCCGGCCACATAGAGGTTCCAGCCCTTTTCAGTGGCGATCACGCCGACGTCCTTGCTCTGGGCTTCGGCGCACTCACGGGTGCAGCCAGACACCGCGAACTTGAGCTTGTGGGGCGAGCGCAGGCCTTTGTAGCGATCCTCGATGGTCAGGGCCATTTGCACGCTGTCCTGCACGCCGTAGCGGCACCAGGTGCTGCCCACGCAGGATTTTACCGTGCGCGTGGATTTGCCGTAGGCGTGGCCGGTTTCGAACCCGGCTTCGATCAATTCGGCCCAGATGTCCGGCAACTGGTGCAGCTGCGCGCCGAACAGGTCGATGCGCTGTCCGCCAGTGATCTTGGTGTAAAGGTCGTATTTCTTGGCAACCACGCCGATGGCGATCAGTTTGTCGGCGGTGATTTCTCCACCGGCGATGCGCGGCACCACCGAATAGGTGCCGTTCTTCTGCATGTTCGCCATGAAGGTGTCGTTGGTGTCCTGCAACGGCACCAGGTGCGGGTCCATGATCGGCTGGTTCCAGCACGACGCCAGGATCGAGCCCACGGCCGGTTTGCACAGGTCGCAACCGGTGTGGCCACGACCGTGTTTGGCGAGCAATTCTTCGAAACTGATGATGCCTTCCACGCGCACCAGGGCATACAGTTCCTGGCGGGTATAGGCGAAGTGCTCGCACAGGCTCTTGTCGACGCTGACGCCGCGGGCGATCAGTTCGTGCTCGAAGACTTGCTTGACCAGCGCCGCGCAGCCGCCACAACCGGTGCCGGCCTTGGTGTCGCACTTGAGCTGGCCGAGATCGGTGCAGCCGCCGTCGATGGCCGAGCAGACCGCCCCCTTGGTGACGTTGTGGCACGAGCAGAGGGTGGCGGTCTCGGGTAAAGCCGCCGGGCCCAGTGTCGGGGCGCCTTCGGACGATGGCAGGATCAGGCTGGCGGCGTCCTTGGGCAACGCGATGCCGTTCTGCATGTACTGCAGCAAGGTGTCGTAGTAGCTGTTGTCGCCTACCAGCACCGCGCCGATCACGCGCTTGCCGTCAGCGTCGATTACCAGGCGACGGTAGCTGGCGCTGGTTTCGTCGATGAACTGGAAGCTGCGCGAACCCGGCGTGTTGCCGTGTGCGTCGCCGATGGAGCCGACGTCCACGCCCAGCAGTTTGAGCTTGGTGGACATGTCCGCGCCGGTAAACGCCTCGCCGGCTTCGCCGCACAGGCGCGACGCGACGTTGCGGGCCATCTGGTAGCCCGGCGCGACCAGGCCAAAAATGCTGCCGTTCCACGCCGCACATTCGCCGATGGCGTAAATGTCCGGGTCGCTGCTCTGGCAATGGTCGTCGATTACCACGCCACCGCGGGGGCCGATCGGCAATTGGCATTGACGGGCCAACGCATCCTGGGCGCGAATACCGGCGGAAAACACGATCAAGTCGGTTTCGAGGAAATCGTCGTTGCCGAAGTTCATCCGATAACGGTACTGCTCGCCCGCGCTGATCGATTGGGTGCCCTTGGACAAATGCACGCCAACGCCCAGTTTCTCGATGCGCGCCTTGAGTGCCAGGCCGCCTTGCTCGTCCAATTGCACGGGCATCAACCGGGGGGCGAATTCCACGACGTGAGCTTCCAGGCCGAGGCTCTTCAAGGCATTGGCCGCTTCCAGGCCCAACAATCCGCCACCGACCACCACGCCACGACGGGCGTTGCTGGCGGCGGCGCGGATCGCATCGAGGTCTTCGAGGGTGCGGTAGACCAGGCAAGAATCACCCTCGGCGCCCTGGATCGGCGGCACGAACGGATAGGAACCGGTGGCGAGCACCAGCTTGTCATAGCCGAGGCGTTCAGTGGCGGTGACCACCTCACGCGCCTGGCGGTCGATTTCCAACACCGGCATGCCCAGGTGCAACGTCACACCCGGCGTCTGGTACAACGTCGCTTCGCCAAGGGCCAGGGATTCGGCGTCTCGCCCAGAAAAATATTCGGACAGATGCACGCGGTCGTAGGCCCGCATCGGCTCTTCGCTGAAGACATGCACGCGGTAATGGTTGAGGGCACCGCGCTCGATCAGTTGCTCGACGCAGTGATGGCCGACCATGCCATTGCCGATCACGATCAGCGTTTGCAGTTTGTTCAGGGAAGCAACGTTGGAATTCATAAAAGCACCCGACAAAAGCCCATCACGGTTTTTTGAAAGCAAAAAAAAGACGCCTGAAACCTTGCGGTTCCAGGCGTCTTTGCCTGTTCTGTGCGGTATCGACCCGGCGGCTGCGCCCTGATCTACCGTTATCCCCCGGCCTGCTGGCGCTCGATCTTCGTTGACCGACGGGGCTACCCACTCGATTGTGTTCACGGTGGGCCTGGACAAGGTCTTGCAGCGAGCGTGCCAAACCTCATCAGCAATCGCATATTCGCCGCCAGCCCCCTGTGGGAGCGGGCTTGCTCGCGAAGGGGTCAGCTCGGCTACCCGAAACCCGTGGGCGACATCCGCCTGTTCCTTTGCCTTGCGATGGTGCGATCGGGCACCGACGGCTTCATATAAGTGCAACCCTGAGAGCCCGCGCGCAAAAAATCCTGAACCTACGCTGGCCGGGATTTTCACAATAACTGGAACCCAACAGCGCCAGAGGGCGCAGGCTATTGATCGGATGTGAACGCAATGGATGAGCGAAACCCACCTGTCGTTGTCATCAGTGGATCCACCGCCGGCGTCGGTCGTGCGACCGCCCACCGGTTTGCCGCGGCGGGCTACCGCGTCGGGTTGCTGGCCCGGGGCGAACAAGCCTTGGCGGCTACCGCAGAAGAACTGAACCAATTGGGTACGACGTGCCTGGCGATCAGCGTCGATGTCGCCGACGCCGATGCAGTCTTCGAAGCGGCCCAGCGGATGGAGCGCGAACTGGGACCTGTCGATGTGTGGATCAACTGCGCAATGGTCACGGTGTTTTCGCCGATCCGTCAGTTGAGCGCCGAAGAAATCCACCGAGTCACGAAGGTGACTTACCTGGGCACCGTCCACGGCACCCTCGCAGCGCTGGACCTGATGAGACGACGTAATCGCGGGGTGATCATCCAGGTCGGCTCGGCACTGTCCTACCGCGCGATTCCCCTGCAAGCCGCTTATTGCGGAGCCAAGTTCGCGGTGCGTGGCTTTACCGATTCATTGCGCTGCGAACTGCTTCATGAGCACAGCAAAATCAAGGTCTGCATGGTGCAACTGCCGGCGGTCAACACGCCGCAGTTCGATTGGGCCCGGAACAAGCTGGGCAAGCGCCCGCAACCGGTGCCACCGATTCATGATCCGGACGTGGCCGCCCGGGCGATATTGAGCGTGGTCAAGCGCACGCCCAGGGAATTGTGGCTGGGTGCGGCGTCGCTCAAAGCCATTGTCGGCACGTGTCTGATGCCTGGGCTGCTCGATCGCCTGTTGGCCCGCAACGCCTGGTCGGGGCAAATGACCAACGAGGATGACGACAATCAGCGCCCGGACAATCTGTTCGAGCCGCAGGAGTCCATGCATCGTACCCGCGGGCGCTTCAACGGCCGCTCCCGGGACTCTGCGCTGGCCCTGAGCTCGACACAGGTGTCGGCCCTGCTGTTGGCCTGTGGCGGGTTGTTGGCGCTCGTGCTGCTACTGTTCTGAGCCACCGCGCCGGAACCAGCGATACCCGTATCCGTTCAGCGCCAGCTTCGATTGCGCCGGGGCCGGGTACGGGCTGTCCGAGAGCACTTCCTCGAAACCCTCCAGGTCCAGCTCGCGCAACTGCACGGTGACCGCGTCGGTGCCGAGATTCGCCAGCATCACCGAGGTGGCTCTGCATTCATGCGCGATGGCGAACACCGCTGGATGATCGACCGTCAACAGGCGCGCCTTGCCGTCGCCCACTTCACCCAACCGCCTGCGCGCCAACAGCAATCGACGGGCGCGAGCCAGCAGCGAATCGGGGTCATCCAGCTGCGCTTCCACGTTCAGTCGCGTATAGGCGAACGGCCCTTCGTCGATCAGCGGCGCGGCCAGGCGCTGGGCCGATGAGAACCCGGCATTGGCCTCGTCGCTCCATTGCATGGGCGTGCGCACCGAAAGGCGCTCGGGACGGGACAAGTCCTCGCCCATGCCGATTTCTTCGCCGTAGCGCACGATCGGCGTCCCGGGCAGTGACAACAACAATGCCTGGGCCAAGGCCTGGCGCCGGACATCGCCGCCGAGCATCGGCGCCAGGCGCCGGCGGATGCCTCGGCCGTACAGGCGCATGTCCGGTTCCGGGGCGAACGCCTGCATCACTTCCTCGCGTTCCTGCTCACTCAAGCGCTCCAGATCGAGTTCGTCATGGTTGCGCAGCCAGACCGCGTAATTCGCACCATCCGGTGGCGCCGGACGCCGGATGATGGCCCGCTGCAAAGGCTCGGCCTTGCCACGGGCCAGTGCCAGGAACAGATGATTGTTGACCCAGAAATCCAAGACCAGGCCCAAGCGTTCCCCGGTACCGAAATAGTGGCTGAAGCGCTCCGGCTCGACATCCACTTCGCCCATCAGCACGCCTTCGGGGTTGATGCGGGTCATGCATTTGTAGAATCGGTCGAGCACCCAGACGCCCTGCTCTTCATCGCCGCCGCCAGCCTGCTCCACCAGGTGTGAAGCGGCATCGAGACGAAAGCCGGCGATGCCCAGCTCGAGCCAATGGACCATGATGCGCTCGATCTCCTCGACCACGCGAGGGTTCGCCAGGTTGAGGTCCGGCTCATGGCGGTAGAACAGGTGTCGATAGTACTGTCCGGCCTGTTCGTCCCAGCGCCAGATACTGTCCTCCACCGATGGGAAGATTGGCTGGTTGCCATCGTCCACCGGCGTGTCGGACCACAGATAATAATCTCGATAGACGCTGTCCTTGTCCCGCCGCGCGCGAAGGAACCAGGGGTGCTGATCGCTGGTGTGCTGCACCACCAATTCAAGGATCACTCGAATGCCGCGCTCACCGGCCTGGACGATCAACTGGCGCAAGTCGTCTTCGCTGCCAAAGCGCGGGTCCAGTGCCATGAAATCGCTGACGTCATAACCGGCGTCCTTGAACGGTGACCGATACAGCGGCATCAGCCAGAGCGCACCGACGCCCAACGCCTGAAGGTAGTCGAGCTGGCGAATGATGCCCTTAAGGTCGCCCCGGCCATCGCCGTTGCTGTCGTAGAACAAGGATGGATCGATCTGATAGATCAAAGTGTTTCGGTGCCAATTGGCTTTCATTGATCACTCCTTATCGACACAGGATCACGGCCTGCTCGGCAGCCAGAAGACCGCTGAACGGCTGGCCTTCGTCCGCCCCATCACTGGCGACTTCCACCCGCCAGGGATCGGCCAAAGGAAAGGTGTGTTCGTTGTCGGCAAAGTTGATGCAGACCAGGCGCTCGTCGCCTTCGCAATGGCGACGATAGGCCAGCACTTGTGGATGGGACGGCAGTTCTTCCCAGCCGCCCAGGCGCAGCGCCAGGCTACTGCGACGGCAGGCGAGCAAACGGCGATAAAGGGCCAACACCGAATCGGCGGCACGTTCCTGCGACTCCACCGACAACACGCCGGCGTCTGCTGCAAATGGCAGCCACGGCGCCTGCCCCGACCAACCGTGCGGCGCCTGGGACGTCCACGGCAACGGTGCCCGGCTGCCGTCCCGTCCGCCAGGATCGACGCGGGTCTGGGCGGTTACTTGGGTGTCTTCCAGCCCCAATTCCTCGCCCTGGTAGATGAAGGGTGTGCCCCGCAGCGTCAGCAGCATCACTGCCGCGGCCCTCGCCCGGCGCAACGAGCCACCATAGCGACTGCGGTGACGGCTGTTGTCGTGGTTGGACAGCACCCACGTGGGCCAGGCCTGCAAGGGGCCGAGGTCGTTTTCCACCTCGCGGATGCACATGCGAAACACCACCGGGTCCCAGGGGGCGTCCAGGGGTGGAAAATTGAATGACATGTGCAATTCGTCACTGGCGCCGTAGTAGGCCGCCACCTGCGCCGTGGAGCGAATGTTCACCTCACCGATCAGCACCCGCTCGCCGGGATAGCTGTCAACGAGGCGTCGCAACCCTCGCAACACTTCATGGCTATAGGGCTGGTCGTTGATCTTGACCATCGTTTCACCGGCCATGCAGCGCGGGTCGTCGGCGAAACTCGGGTCCTTGCCGACGCAATGCACCACGTCGACGCGAAACCCGTCCACGCCGCGCTCGAGCCAGAAGTGCAGGACTTGGTGCATGGCGGCCACGACTTCGGGATTGTGCCAATTGAGATCCGGTTGTTGCGGCAAAAAGAAGTGCAAGTAGTACTGCTGGCTGGTCTCGTCCCAGGTCCATGCGCTGCCGCCATCGATCGAGGCCCGCCAGTTGTTGGGCTGGTCGCGCCAGATGTACCAGTCGCGCTTGGGGTTGTCGCGGCTGGAACGTGATTCGAGGAACCAGGGATGCTGGTCGGACGTATGGTTGGGCACGAAGTCGAGTAGGACCTTCAAGCCTCGTTCGTGGGCCTGGGCAATCAATGCGTCGAGGTCGGCCAGGTTGCCGAAGAGCGGATCGACATCGGTGTAGTCGCAGATGTCGTAGCCTGCGTCACACATCGGCGAGCGGTACACCGGCGACAGCCACAATGCATCGACGCCCAGACGTTGCAGATGGTCCAGACGTGCCGTCAAACCGGGAAGATCGCCAATGCCATCGCCGTTGGCATCGGCAAAAGAGCGAGGATAAACCTGGTAGATCACAGCGTTCTTCCACCAGGGCGAATGGAAGGAGTTGGGCATGTCGCCTCCTTTGATCGCAGTGTTTGGTGGGCAAGACCGCGGCCCCGCCTGATGTCCCTGTTATCAAGGGACATCAGTTAAGAACCGAAAAACGAGCCTGGGGTTCGTTTTTTCTTGGTGGACAATCCTTGGAGAGAGGTTGAATGTGTTGCCGCCATCGCGAGCGGGCTCGCTCCCACATGGGGTTGTTCCGTTCACAAGACTTTGAAAGCGAGCCTGCTCGCGATAGCGGTTCAGTTTGAGGCATTTCCGGCAGCCCGCTCGACCATCGCAACGATGGTCAGGAACAACTCCCGCTTGGCCTCCTCCGCGCTGACCTCTGCATTGGCCGCCGCATCGGACAACGCCTCCGCCGCCCCCAGCATCGCCCGCAGGCTCGCTTGGGAAAGGCGTCCGGTTCCGGCGAAGGGTTCGAGGACCGATCGGCATTTTTCCAGGAAGCTTCGTTCACATTCCCTTTTTATGGACTCAAGTTCAGGCGTGCCGCTCAGCGCCGCGCTGACGCCCGGTATGTCCCTTCCCTGAAGCAGCACGCAATCCACAAAGGAGCCAGCAATCACCTGCGCGCGGCTTTCCAGATCCGGCTCGCTGGCGTCGATCGCGGCACCTATCAACGCGGTCTGACGGACATCGAAATCCTGATAAAGCGCGGCCAGTAGCCCTGATCGCGTGATGAAGTGGTTGTAGACGATGGGTTTGGTCACGCCAGCCTGTTCCGCCAGGCGGCCAAGGGTCAGCGCCTCGCTGCCTTCTTCGCGCACCATGCGCCAGGCAACTTCCAACAGCTGCCGCTGCCTGTCGGCGCGCGATAGCCGCCGCCGGGGTGCAGCGCCGGGGCGCCCATTTTCTTCGTGGGTTGACATGTTAACTATACCAACGGTAACTTACGTTCAGTAACTTAGCTGATCATACGCGCTTGTTAATGCGCGATACCAGAGGAAATCCATATGCATGCCGTTATCGTTGTTGCACACCATAACCCGGGTTCTTTGACCCATGCCCTCGCCCAAGCCATTGGCAACGGGATCAATCAAGCCAATCCGACGGATACGTTCGAGATAGCCGATTTGGCGGCCGAAGGATTCGACCCACGCTTTGATTACGCCGACGGTGCGGTTCATCGCCGCGTTGCAGCACCGCCCGCCGATGTTCTGGCCGAGCAGGCCCGGATCGACCGTGCCGACGCATTGGTCGTGGTGTACCCGATCTACTGGTGGTCGATGCCGGCATTGCTCAAGGGATGGATCGACCGGGTATTTTCCAACGGCTGGGCGTTCGATTACATCCCCGGTCAACCATTTGTCCAGAAACTCCAGCGGCTGCGGGTTCATTTGGTGGGCGTCGGCGGCGCAGATGCCGGCAGTTTCGAACGCCACGGCTACGACAAGGCGATGGTCACGCAAATCGAACACGGCATCTTCGACTACTGCGGCGCCCACGTCGTGAGCTCCGACAGATTGCTCGAATCGGAAAGCCTCGATCCGAAGCTACATCTGCAAACGGCAGAGGCCCTTGGCCAACGGCTCTTTTCGACAACTGACGAGACGGCCCATGTAACGGGCGAAGCGGCCTGCGCCTGAGCCCCCTGTGCTCAGAGCGCACGGCGGTCAGCGGCAGACAGGGCGATATCGCGTTGGTAGATATCCGGGATATACACCGCCCGGCCCTGGCTGTCCGCTTGCACTGTCCAATAGCCCAGCAGGATCGGCACGGGCTTGGCCAGCCTGAATTCATGGGTCAGCTCGCTTGCCAGCAGCGTGTCGGTCCGCTTGCGTTCGGCCGGGGTTACGAGCAAGTCCCGCATGTGCATGACCTGCTCGATGCGCACACAGCCAGAGCTGAAGGCCCGCGGGCCTTTGCTGAACAAAGCCTGGCTGGGCGTGTCGTGCAGGTACACGGAAAACGGGTTGGGAAAGCGCACGACCAGTTTGCCCAAGGGATTCTTCGAGCCGGCATCCTGGCGCAGCATGAGATCGCCGGGGTGCTCCCAGTCGATACTCTCCGCTGCCACCGGCAAGCCGTCCCGATCGAGCACACGGAGATTGTGCCGAGTGAGAAATTCCGGGTCGCGACGGATTTCGGGCAGTTTGTCCTCGCGCATGATGGTCGGCGGGATCGTCCAGGTGGGGTTCAGCGTCAGGCGGGTGATACGCGATTTGATCAGCGGCGTCTGGCGTTCGGCACGCCCCACCTGGGTGCGGGTTTGCCACACTGGAGCGCCGCCCTGGTAAACCGTCAGTTGCGCCGCCGCCACGTTGACCAGCACGCTGTCCGGCTCCAGGTCCTGGGCCAACCAACGCATGCGCTCCAGGTTGATGCGCAACTGCTCGCGACGCATGGCCGGGCTGATGTTGAGCTCGGAGACGGTCCAGGGGCCTACTACCCCATCTGCTTGCAGCGAATGGTCAAGTTGGAAATTCTTCATCGCGTCCACGAGGCTCGGGCTGTAATGCTCATCGGCATCGAGTGGCGGCACGCTCAGGTAGCCTTCGTTGAACAAGCGCCGCGCGAGTGCCGGGACGCGGGCGTCGCGCTTGTCTGGCTGCAAAAGCGGACCACCGGGCACCGATTGCCAGTCCGCCAGGGGTTGCTGCCGCTGCCGGACGTAAAGCTCGCGCAGGTTGCGATAGAGCGTCAGGCTCGGCCGAGCCAGTTCGAAAGCCTCTACCGGATTGTGCAGGCCCGCGATGGCGAAGTGCAGCACCATGGATCGACGATCCGGCGCTTGCGGATTGGCTTTCCAGATCGGCTCCAGGCGGTTCTGTGGCAGATAACCGAAGCGCAAATCATGCAGGGCTTGCAGGTAGCGTTGGCTGATGGCGATGTCGGTACAGGCCGCATTCGAATAGGCGCCCTGGCCCGGTAGGCTGTAGCGGGCCGGATCCATTCCATCATCCGCCAGTTGTTGCAATTGGATTTGTAGCGCCTGTAACCGCTCATCGTCCATCCAGATCGCCTGGCCTGCGTTTTGCTGGTACAGGGACTGCAAGCTCATGACTGTCGGAAAATCAACGCTTGCAGCCAACTCAGGGCAGTTGACCGACAGCTGCGCCAGCGTGGTTTGTGCCTGCCCCGGATCGCCGTCATCGGCCGTAGCGACCAATGGCGCAACGAGCAATAAAAGGCTCAGGTAACATGCGGGCTTTTTAAACAACTGCTTTACTCCAATCCATGGCCGTCTCGTTGACGGTGAATTTTGCGACAGGTACGACCCGCCATCATGCAGACAAACGAAACCGGACGGGATGCCGCAAACGAACGCCACCATAAGCTGTTTTCGCCTGTATCGGCCTACTTGCGCCGACTTTGCCTGGTCATGACCAGCCTGGGCGTCGTGTGCAGCCCCGCGCTGGCCGAAAAGCCCAAGACCCAGCCTCTTTACAACAGCCTCGCCCACGCCGCGCCGGAACTCAATCCCCAGGCGCTGAAAAGTGCCCTGAGTGCGATGCAGTGCGCAGTTGCCAACGGCGCTGGACAGGCCCGCCACCTGGCGGTGATCGACTATTCGCAACCGTCCACGGCCCGCCGGCTATGGATTTTCGACCTGCGCCAGAAAAAGCTGGTGCTGCGCGACCTGGTGGCCCACGGGCAGAAATCCGGGGAAAACTTCGCCACGCAGTTCTCTAATCGCCTGGGCAGTTATCAGTCCAGCCTCGGGTTGTTCCGTACCCAGGAAAGCTACCAGGGCGCCCATGGCTACTCCCTGCGCATGGACGGCCTCGAACCCGGTTTCAACGACTTGGCCCGGGACCGGGCGATCGTGATCCACGCCGCCGATTATGTGAATCCGCTGTGGAGCGCGCGCCAGGGTCGCATCGGCCGCAGCCTCGGCTGCCCCGCCGTACGCCCGCAAGTGGCGCGCCAGGTGATCGACAAGCTCAAGGGTGGGCAATTCATGTTTTCCTGGTACCCCGACCCGGCGTGGCTCAAGCGTTCGGCCTATCTCAATTGCCAGCCGCAGCAGGTGGCGAGCATCCTGGCGACCAGCGGCGGTTAGTAGCAACCCCAATCGTGTGAGCGTTTCGCACTCAAGCGCGAGCAAGCTTGCTCGCCACAGGGATTGCACCCGGTTCGCCGGTGGTTAAAATGCCGGCCTTTCGAGTCGCTGGCGTTTTTCCTGATGAATCCTCAAGCCCTTCAAACATTGCAGAGCCACTTGTCGACGGCGCTGGGATCGGTGCCCGACGAAACCCGTCGCCTATTCCACGGTCGCGGGCGCTGCTGGCCAGGGCTGGAGCAAATCACTGTCGACTGGCTGCAAGGCGTGGTGCTGGTTTCGCTGTTCAAGGAGCCCGATCCAACGCAACTGGATGACTTGTTCACCATGCTGCGCGCCCTCGCCGCCTCGCCCGCCTGGCAACACAGCGGCGCCCATACCCTCGCCGTGCAGTATCGATACCTGCCCGACAGTCTCACCCAGTGGCTGATAGGCGAACCGATCGATGAATGGACCCTGACCGAAGGCGGCCTGCGCTACCGAATCGATCTGGGAAGGAAGCAGAACAACGGCCTGTTCCTCGACATGCGCTACGGGCGCGACTGGGTGCGGGCCAATGCCTCTGGCATGCGGGTGCTGAACCTCTTCGCCTACACCTGCGGTTTTTCGGTAGCGGCCATTGCCGGCGGTGCGCACCACGTGGTCAACCTGGATATGTCCCGCGCGGCCTTGAGCCGTGGACGCGACAATCACCGGTTGAATGGCCATGACCTGGGCCAGGTCAGTTTCCTCGGCCACGACTTGTTCAAGTCCTGGGGCAAGGTCATCAACAACGGGCCGTACGACCTTGTCATCATCGATCCACCCACTTTCCAGAAAGGCAGCTTTCTGCTGACCAAGGACTATCAGCGTGTACTGCGCCGCCTGCCGGAACTGTTGACGCCTGCCGGAACCGTCCTGGCTTGCAGCAACGATCCGGCCACCGGCCCGGACTTCCTCATCGACGGTGTCATGCGCGAAGCGCCGGGGCTGTTATTTGCAGAGCGGCTGGCCAATCCCCCGGAGTTTCCAGACGCTGATCCGGCCTGTGGCCTCAAGGCCCTGGTGTTCAGGCGACAGGCCTCAGGCAAGGGTATGGACGCTATTGAGGCCGCAACGGCCACCATGGATCGACCAGATCGGTAGTCACGCGACGAACCAGGGTGTCGATCTCCCGAGTCCTCACTGAGCGGTAGATCGCCATGGTGCGCCGGAACTGATCATCATTGAGTGCCACCGGCTGGCCAGCAGTCCACTCCACATCGTTCACGGCCTCCAGGGTCGCTCGGCGCCAAACCATCTGGCCATCCACCGGAGCGTGCTCCCAGGCACTCGGTAGATCGGCGGCCGGATGCCTGAGGTTGTCCAGCAGCGCTTGCGGCCAGCCGGCCGGGTCCACCGGTTCGCTGAAGGCATCCGACAGCTTCTCGTCCACGCTTTCCCAAATGGCCGCTCCTTCAGTCCAATCCCGGGACATCAGGCCAAGGTACGGCCGCCAAGTGGTTTCCCCTACGCGAGCGACTTGATCAGCATCGTTGAAAATGTCCTGGGCCGTGCAAAGCCAGTCGATGAACGCCTCCCGGCTCATCAGTGCGGCACGCTCGGCAACAGTGAGCGGCCTGAGCGATAGCGAGTAATTCCAGAAGTCGTATTGAATTCTCATGAAACTGGCAAAAGGCACGGGTTCATTCAAAAGGCGGGCGCGCTGTACCGTAATGAACATGGATATGTGTACTTCAAGCTCTGACAAATCAGGCGATACCCTGTCCAGGATGCGCTGCTGCAAGCGGCTGCGCAGCGCTGCCAGTTGTGGATCAAAGTCTGTCAGTCGGCTCGGAAGCTCGGCATAAATGTCCTCGAAATTCGTGTAATGCTGGAGCACGGCGGCTCCCCTGGAACGAGCATTGGACGGCAGCCCCGGGTCGGCACTGTTGATATCGCTGGTCATCCGGACTGAAAACCAGTCAATGAACCGCCTGTTCCCGGGCTCATCGCGCGCCGCCTCCAGGGAGCCTCGAAAAGAGTCAAAGCCCTCCAACCAATCATCGGCTGTGTAGCGAAAGGCCTCCGGTCGCAAGACGCGAAGCGCTTGGATCTGGGCGCTCGGCAACGGATTGTTCTGAAGGAGTATTGCCAGCACATCAGGTGTTGGCTCACCGCCCAATAGAGGCAGCAGGTCATCCTGGATATTGCTGATCCGATTATTCATGAGGTCGAGGGTGATATGCGAGGCGGATGGATTGGACAGCATCGCCAGGGCCGCCGGGGGCACCGTATCGAGCCCGGTATTGGCCAGTCCCAGGTCCCGCAACAGTCTGAGCTCGGGCAGGCTTGGCAGACGGGTGCAATTGTTGCCGTTCAAGGCGAGCTCCTCCAGCCCGGTCGCCGTGCGCAGGAATGCGCTGCCTTCCTCATCGAGCCTCAGGCCACAGCGCGACAGGTTCAAGATGCGCAGCTCCGGCAAGGCGGCGATGGCTCGCAGCTGCTCGGGAGTGAAATGCAGATTATCAGCCCATACCAGGTCCTGCAGCGAAGGCAGCTCGGCGAGGCGACCGATGGCCTCGACCGTGGCGGCACTCATCGACGGCCCTACCCCACTGCTGACTCCCGACAGGTTCAGGATATGCAGGTTGCTCGCCGAATCGCCGCCAAGCAGAGGTACGAAGACATCGGCGGTCATCAACAAGGGATTGTCTTTCATCGACAACTCCAGCAGCCCGCGCAACTCGCCGGAAGCCACGGGTATCGTATTCAGCTGGTTGCCCCGCAGGTGCAAGGTATCGATGTTGGGAAACAACCGGAGGAAATCAGATGGGTCCTCATCCAGGCTCAGATTCGTCAACATCAACTCTTCGATTTGCTCGAAATTTGCGCTGATGGTCGGTAATCGGCCGAGGTAGTGCCCCGACAGCTTCAACCGCACCTCGCTCCCCTCCTGGCCCGGAACCGGGGTGCGTCGCCAGGCACGGCGGATTTCCCCGCCGACGATCCTGCGCTGCTCGGCACGCGCCTGCGGGTCGAGCAGGTTCTCGGCGGGGTGATGCACGTCTCCATGGGATTCCCAGTGATGCAGCTCTTGGTCAAGTGCCGTCCACTGGGCTTGCAGCCGGTCGACCAACACCTCCAGCGTCGTGCCCGCCCGCCTCGCCTGCTGGCTCAGATCCAGCCGAAGCTGGACCATGGCATCACCGGCATGACCGGGATAAAGCTGTTCGATCCGATGGTCCAGGCCGTTGCGCCACGCCGATAGAGGAAGGCGTCCACGCCCGCTGAGCGGGTAACCCATGCGGCCGTTGAGCGATTGCAGGCCGGGCCCGTCATCACCGATGCGCTTCATCTGTAGGAAACCACGGAGTGCCTGCCGATCATCCAAGGCCTGGTCAAGCAAACGGGTGCGCAGCTTCGTCGCTTCCCATATATCCAGGCCGAGCGCCTTGCGCGCGTCATCGGGCATGGCCCTGAGCAGCGCTTCCTCCAACGGCAGAGGGCCCGCCAGTTCTTCACCTTGTTCATCGAAAGGCTGGTATCGCTCACCTTCCTGGCGGATGGTCTTCATCGGCCCTTCTCCTTCCAGCTCAAGCGGAGTCCGGAGTTCCCGCGACCACAGGCGAAGATGCAAACGCCCCTTTGCCAGCGGCGACTGGTCGAGCAGGCCCATGACCAGGCGATCCCGGTCGCCGGTGCTTTCACCGCGTTCCAATGCGCCCAGCGCGCGGGTCAGGCGCAACTCACGCAACGCTTCGGCGCATTGGTCACCCAAGTCCCCGGCCACACGCCCTTGGACCAAGCGCAACCGTTCATCCCCCGTCGTTTGACGGGCAAGCTCGTTGGCGACGGACTCCGGCATACCGGGAAAAGCACGCTTGATCGGCGCGGCCAACGGATCCAGCTCGACACCGCGACGCATGCCATCGGTCACCCGTGCCGCGTTGCGCTCCAACAGGTCGGCCCAGCGGTCCGCCAACAGCCGACTACGCTCTGCTGGGCGCAGGCCGACGCTGCGTTGCCCGAGTATCTCGGTCTGTTCTTCCCTGCCCAAATTCGAGAGCACATAGTTGGCCCAGGCATCGCTCTGCAAATCTGTGCTGGTCAATCGGATAAACCGCACGTCGCCCGCACGCCCAATGGGGTAGACCCTGACGCCATCGTCGTAGCGCAGCGTGGCGCCTCTCGGCCAGCCTGGAAGATCGACAAGGGTCTGGACGATCCGAAAGTGCGCGCCCCCCATCGACTCATTGCGGCGCAGTCGCGCGACGGCCTGTTTCAGGTCCTGCCAGTTCCTCGCGTCATCCAGACTGTCGGCGAGTATTGCCGGCAATGGCTGGCCCTCGACCTGCAAATAGCGTAGATGTTCCTCGTTGATACCTGTCTGGCGCTGCAATGAGAGGATTGTCTGGTCATCCAGCTCGGAGGGTGTTTCGGCGAAGGATCGCAGCAGCTCCAGGTTGCCCTGCTGCATCGGATCGCGATGGGCCCACTGCCAACCACGGGCACGGTTCCACTTCAGGGGCGGTCGGATACCACGATGGTCGGCAGGCAAGCGCAGGTCGAGCACGTCGCCGGCTCCCTGGACTTCGAAGTAGTCATCGTCGATTCGAACCCAGGCCTGCTCCGGTGTGCGCCAGACGCCCCACGCGTCCTGTTCGGCTTCTGCCGGCGGCACGCCTTGCGCCCGGAAACTACGCACATCGCCGTTCCACAAGCGCGTGCTACCGTCATGGGCGGACATCGGCTCGAGGGTCCCGCCCACGAATCCCAGATAGGCACCTTGGGCGATCCCGAACAAGACATTGAAGATATGGTCGATGCCCTCCTGGGCCTGGCCTTCGTTGAACGCCTGGATGCCTTCAAAAATCTCATACACCATCTGCGCGCCCCCGACCGCCGCCGCGGTCATGCCAACCGGTGCGTAGAAGGGGAACAGCATGGCCGTGACCATCAACGCACGCTCGGCAAGGCTTTCCCAGTAGGCAAACCGCGCCATCCGCGCCTGCCAGTCCTTCTCCTCGGTGGGAACCATCAGCGTAGCCGCGTTGGCCAATACATGGCCGCGCCACTCGCGATAGCAAGCGGGCCAGGGCTGCTCGCGCAGATCACCCAGGCCCCAGGCAACCTTTGGTATCGGCACCCGGATGCGTTCCCGCGTCCCGTCCTCGCCCCGCTCACCCTCGCGCCAGCCGGTGATGCGGCCGTAGATCTCCTGCATCACGTTAGGGTGGGCATCCACCCGCCATTCCACCTGATCGTGCAACGCGGTCCCCAACGAGGCCTGCAAGCGCAACGGGAAGTAATGCATCAGGCTCTGGCGATAACTGCGTTTACGTACCCGTTCGATCAGCTCGGCAGACATGGCTTGCAGGCTTTTGAATTGCTTGAGGGGCGCCACCGCATCATGGGGCATGTGCAGGACGACTGGCCGAACGCCTTCGGCGTTGCCTTGCACGCCCCAGTAAACCCGTGCACCGAACAACGGCACCGACAGCAGCTCAAGGGACTTGACCTCGCAAGCCAGCGGCACGGCAGGTCGCTCTTCCAGGTGCACACCAACGTGGGCCAGCATCCGCTCGCCGGTTTCATCCAGGCGCCCGTCCAGCTTCGCTTCATAGGCATCGTAGGCGAGACGGCTGCGTGCATAGCTCATGTAGACATGCGCAATGGCGGGGACTTCGGCGCCGAGGTGCGGCAACCTGCTTTCGAGCACCTGTCGGTAAGCCCCGCCTGCGTTAATCCGGCGGCAAAGACGCGCAAATTCGGCGGGTGATATGGGCAATGCCGCGGTATCCGATCGTTCATCGGCGTCCAGGAACTCCAGGCTGCGACCTTGAATGTTGAGCACGCCGTCCTTATCGAAGTCGCTGCCTGTCACAGCATCGGCGGGCGGGAAATTTTGCATCGCGGCTTTCACCACCGTCAGGGCGGGGTCACGGATGTAGTGGGTGCGACTCACCCTTGCCCTGCGCACCGCATCGACAGCCGTGCCAAAGCCGTTTACCGCAATCCAGCGTTGTATCTGTGGCTCGGCTTGCAGCAGGTTGGTTGCGAAAACCGCTGGTTTCGGCAGGTCGGCAACCAACGCGTTGAGTGCGTCGCTGTCGCTCTGTAACTGCTTCATGAGGGCTTTCAAGCGCGTCTGATGAGGGCGCGCGGCTCGCTTCAACCAGCCGGGCAGCTTGGCCTCGATGATGGCGACATGAGTTTGAATGGACATGATGGACCTCCTTCCTTGGGGTCGTTCGAGCGTTCGAAGTGGTGAGCACGCTCAGCTCAGGGTTGGGCGATGCTGTCGAAATCGGACGCTTTTTGAAACCGGCGAAGCGTTGCAAGGGGTTGCGAGACTGGGGCACGGGCTCGCGGCTAATCGCACCCGGCGCCTGGGTGCGTGCAGCGAACCCGTTGCCCCTTCGCGTCAGGCCGCCATCTAAGCGGCTCTCGACTAGACAACCAACGTCAACCACGCCGAGACCAGCAGCAACACCGCCATGGCCCGATTGAAGCGGCCCATCGCAACGGCGGAACGGCAAAACCTCGCCGCGCCACGCCCCAAGCAGGCCCAGGCAGTCATGCAGGGGATCGAAATCGCGAAGAATGCGAGGGACAGCCACAGCACCCGCGCCGTACGGTCGGCCTCGGACCCGGCGAACACGCTGACCACCGCCAACGCCATCATCCAGGTCTTGGGATTCACCAGCTGCAACCCGGCGGCGCCCGCCAGGCCGAGTCGGGGCCCGTCCACAGGTCGGTCCGGGTCGATGGCTTCAGCCGGTGCGCTGTAGATCTGCCAAGCCATCCAGCTGAGCCAGGCGATGCCGGCCCATGACAGCGCCGTTTGAACCATGCCATGCCGGGCCAGCACGTCCCCCAGCCCGGTGCCCACCAATAGCACCAACATGACGGCGGCTGCGCAAGCGCCGAGGATTATCGGCCAAGTGGTCGCCAGGCCGTAGCGTGAGCTGTGGCTCAGTACGAGGATATTGGTCGGGCCCGGCGTGATGGAGGCGACGAAGGCAAACAAGGCAAACGGCAGTAATTGGTCCATGGAGCGACTTCTCATTGGTGATCGTAGAGCTGATCATCCCGATGCCGCCGTATTGAGTCTGGAACAATTGAGCAGCGCTTGCGCTAGTCCACCGGGCTCAGTGCATTACTGTAAAAACCGACCCGCGAAGCTAGTCGAGGAACCCTGTTACCGGACGCATATGGCAATGCCAAGTTACACACTTCGATCGTGCAATATCTCGCCGCAAAATTGACAGCACGCTGAACAACCAATCCTGACTACTTCATTTATATTCCTATCCGGACACATCATATTTTCTGCGGGGAGTAATACTTTGACTAACATCAAGCGCCATCTTCGAGGCACATGGATCTCGACAGTAATCAATCTCGACTGGCCATCAAAAAACTCCCTCTCGCTTGTTGATCCTCAGGCACGCATCAACCAACAAAAGAACGAACTCAAAAACCTGCTGGACGAGGCAGTCAAGCTGCGGCTCAATGCGGTGTTCTTTCAGGTCAAACCGGCTTGCGATGCCTTCTACCGTTCGCAAGTACTGCCTTGGTCGGCCTATCTTACTGGCACTTTGGGCCAGGATCCCGGTTACGATCCATTGCAGTTCGCCATCGAGCAGGCACACCTGCGCAACTTGGAGCTGCACGCATGGTTCAACCCATACAGAGTCTCCATGAATACAAGACAAAGCACTGTCGAGGCGTTGAGTAACGTGCCCCCCGCCACGCCCGTCAGTGTTTACTCGTCGAATCCTGACTGGGTCCGCATCGCCGCGCAGCGATTCGTGCTGGACCCAGGGGTTCCACAGGCAAGGGATTGGGTTATTCAAGGCATCATGGAAGTGGTCGACAACTACGACCTCGATGGCGTTCACCTCGATGATTATTTCTATTACGAAACGCCAGACTCGCCACTTGATGATGCGGACACTTTTGCGAAGTATGGTAATGCCTTTCAAGACAAGGGCGATTGGCGCAGAAATAATATCACCGAGATGATAGCCCTGCTTTCCAGGCGAATACGAGCCTCGAAATCACATGTCAAGTTCGGTGTCAGTCCCGCAGGAGTATGGCGCAACCAAAGAGACGATATAGAGGGGTCGGATACCACGGCCGGCAGTCCCACCTACGATAAGCAGTTCGCCGATACGAGACAGTGGGTATTGGATGAACTGCTCGACTATATCGCGCCTCAAGTGTATTGGCCGCTGACGCGCAGAATAGTGCAGTACGACATTATTTCGAACTGGTGGGCAAGTGTCGTTCGCGGCAAAAGTGTGCATCTATATATCGGCATGGCACTCTATAAAGTAGGAGTCGCCAGCAGTGCGGAACCACAGTGGCTCGTGGAAAATGGCACGACTGAAATCGGTAACCAACTCCTGTGGAACCTCACATCGGAGGGCGTTCACGGAAGTGTTCTTTTTCGAGCGTCATTCTTCCATGCCCCGGCGGTGCTGCCCGCGACAGGTGTGATCAAGCAAAGTATATGGCCAACCCTGGCGCTCGTTCCTTCCATGCCGTGGAAAGGCACAAAGCCCCCCGCCCCACCCATAGAGCCGGAATGCCGCACGGCGTCGCAAGGGGTTGAACTTCGATGGGTGGATGGAAATGACGAGGGGACCGTGTACTACGCGATTTACAGATTCGCGTGCAATCAGTCAGTCATGATCGACAATCCTGAAAATCTGATCGCTACGGTGCGTAGGGCGGGAACACAACAGTGTTGGGTGGATACGTCACCGTCGAGTTCCGAGGGGATGATGTATGCCGTGACAGCACTTGATCGCAACCACAATGAAAGCGCCATGGCGCTCGCCCGTTGGAGCGCCCTTGTACCGCAACAAAGCGAATGAACCGGTTCATTGGTTCCGGAGTGCTCGCTTGCGATAGTCCGCCGGGCTCATGCGATAGGCACGCTGGAACCAACGGCCGAGGTGGCTCTGGTCGGCAAAACCGAGCATCGCAGCCACCGCCACGGCGCTTTCGCCACGAGCCAGCAGACGTCGCGCCCGAGCCAGGCGCAGCTGGATCAGGTAAGCATGGGGCGCCAGGCCGAAAGCGGTTTTGAACGCGCGGCTCAGGCGAAAGCGATCCACACCGGTGGCCCGCGCGAGGTCGTCGAGGCCGATGTCCTCGCTCAAATGGCTGTGCAGGTAGTCGCGGGCCTGCTGGGCCACCAGCGGCAAGCGCGGGTCGGGATTGATCCGCGCGCGCCAGTGCAGGTGTTGGGTGAGGTTGGACAGCAGCATGTCGAGGGCGGTTTGGCGCACGATCAGGATGTCCTGTTCATGCAAGCTCTGGAAAGCCGTGGCGGTGGCGCGCGCCAGTTGTGCGTCGTCGTTGAGGGTTGCGGCGAAGCCCAGGCGGGCGTTGTCCGGCGCTTCTTCGAACAGCGAGCGCAGTTCGCGCTCCAGCCATTGCGGTTCGAGATACAACGTGCGGTAGGTGAAACCGTGTTCGTGAGGGGCGTTACCGTCATGCAGTTCGCCGGGCTCGAGCAGGAACACTTTGCCCGGTGTGCTGGTGTGTTGTTGTCGGCGACAATGGAACTGCTGCACGCCCTGCTCCGTCACGCCCACCAGGTAGGCGTCGTGCCAATGCGGATCGTAGGCATGCCCCTCGAAATGCGCGCGCACGGTCTCGATGCCGGACGTGGCGTCCTGCTTGAGATCGATCCAGTTGCGCGCTGTCATGTTTCTTTCCGTCTAGTCGATGTGTTCCGGCAGATTAACGGCTGCTCGGGCCTCTGTCTGGAAGATTTGTGCAGACCGAGGGGAAATAGCATCACGCATCGGGCGTGATTACCGGCAGCACCGTCTCCACCGCCAACCGCGCCAGCTCCGCATCTTCCTCAGCCTTCACACCGGAAACCCCGATGGCGCCGATGCATTGGCCGTCATGGCGGATCGTCACGCCGCCCTCGAGCATGCCCTGCAAGTGCGGCGCGCTCAGGAAGGCCAGGCGGCCGCCGTTGATCATGTCCTCGAAGGCTTTGCTGTCACGCCGTCCCATGGCGGCGGTGCGGGCTTTTTCGGTGGCGATGTAGGTCGACAAGGGCGACGCGCCGTCCAGACGCAGCAGCCCGAGGGGATGCCCGCCATCGTCCACCACACACACCGACACCGCCCATTGGCGCTGGTGAGCAAGCTCCTTGGCCGCCACCAGTAGTTGTGCAACGTCCTGTTCCGTGAGTATCGCTTTGGTTTTCATGAATCACCCCGAGTTATGGAACATGAGGCCTGCCGGCCAGCGCCTACAGGCCGTAGACAATGCGCTGATTATTCACCGTAGATATCGAAATCGAAATATTTTTGGCGAATCCGATCGTACGTGCCATTGGCGCGAATGGTTGCCAGGGCCCGGTTGAAGCGGCTCGCCAGCGGATCGTTTTTGCGCACCGCGATACCGATGCCCGTGCCGAAGTATTGTTCTTCGACGAAATTGGGTCCGACAAATTCAAAATCCTTGCCTTCCGGCCGCTTGAGCAAGCTTTCGTCGATGACGACCGAACTGGCCATCGTCGCGTCCAGACGGCCGCCCAGCAGGTCGAGGAAGATCTCGTTCTGCGAACCGTAGCGGATGACTTCGGCGCCGGCCGGGGCAAGCTTGTCGGTGACGTAGCGATCGAAGTTGGTCGCCCGTTGCACGCCGATTCGTTTGCCCTTGAGCTGCGCGGGAATCGCGTTGATGCCGCTGCCCTTGCGAAACACCAGGCGAGCCGGGATTCGGTAGTAACGGTCGGTAAAGTCGACCGATTTCATCCGCTCCGGCGTGATCGACATGGAGGAAATCACCGCGTCGACTTTCTTCACTTTGAGCGCCGGGATCAAGCCATCGAACTCCTGCTCTTTCCATTCACAACGGACCTTCATCTCGGCGCACAAGGCCTGGCCGATATCGTAGTCGAAACCCACGATGGCGTTGTCCGGGGTTTTAGAGGCGAACGGTGGATAGGCCGCTTCGATGCCGATGCGCAACGAAGTCTGCGCGGCCTGCAGGTTGGCGCCGAACGCCAGCAACGAGACGATGCCCAGGTTAAGTGCAATGCGTTTGATGTTCATTCATTAGCTCCGGATGCGATGTTATTGATTTCGGACGCTCCGGGGGAAGCCGTCCGTTATGGCAGCAGCAACGTGAACAAGCGCGGGCGACGGCTCTGGTGGTCGTCTTGCCCGGGGACGGCAGCACAGCGGTCCGGCGGTGCTACACCGCCGCGGTGACGATCAGTTCCAGCAGGATCTGCGGGTCATCGAACACCACCTGTGCGGTGGCCCGCGCCGGGGTATGCGCGGCCTCGACCCAATCACTCCACAGCGCATTCATCGCGGCGAAATCGCGCCCCATGTCTTTCATCCAGATTTGCACGCTGAGCAGCCGACGTTTATCGCTACCCGACGCGGCGAGCAGTTCATCGACCCGTTGCAGCACCTGGCGGGTCTGGCCCTCGATGTCCTGGCTACAATCGGCGGCGACGATGCCGCTGAGCCAGGCCACGCCGTTGTGCACGACGCTACGGCTCAGGCGCGGGTTGCTTTCGATACGTTGGATGGTCATGACAGTTGCTCCAATGAGTGGCTTTCGCCGGCCAGTTGGGCCAGCGTGATGGGTTTGAGGGGCGCACGGATGCGGTAGTCGCCGACCTCGGCGGGTGAAACCCGGCGATGGGCGGCGATGATCTGCGTGACAGTCAAGCCACACTGGCGGCCCTGGCACGGGCCCATGCCGCAGCGGCCGAAGGCCTTGGTCTGGTTGGGCCCCAGGCAGCCGAGGTCGACATGACGGCGGATATCACCGGCGCTGACTTCTTCGCAGCGGCACACCGTGACGTCATCGGCGGGAACGCAGCTCTGCGTCGATGGGCGATAAAGGGCATCGATAAATGGCCGCGCCGCACGGGCGCGGCGTAATGCCTTCTGGACGCGACGCGCGGGCTCCTGACATCCGGCCACGGCCAGCGCCGCCAACCGCCCTTCGAGTCGCGCCACCTGGGCGCCGCCGATGCCACCGCCGTCACCGGCAATGAAGATGCCAGGAGCACTGGTTTCGCCAAAGCCATTGCGGCGCGGGACCCAGCACAGCTGCGACTCGCTCCAGTCATGTTCCAGGCGCAGCGACCGGCTGACCTGCGTATGAGGGACCACGCCCTGGTGCAACAAAATCAGCTCGGCACCTACCTGGTGATGCCGCCCGCCACTGTCGAAACTCAACGCCCTGGCACGATCCTCGCCCTCGATGCGCAAATGAGCGGCACCGCGAAAATGGCGGATACCGGCACGCTTCAATTCAGCCAGTAACCCCGCCCCCTTGAGCAAGTCACGCCAACCTCGGAGCGCCCCGGGTATCTCACGCCAGGCCTTGATGAGATCGCGCCGATGGCTGGTATCGACCAGCGCGTCGATGACGATCCCGGCCCGCAGGTACTGCACTGCCAGCAGGTACAACAGCGGACCACAACCTGCCAGGACCACGGGCCCGGCCGGAACCATCGCCGCGCTCTTGAGCAAGATCTGCCCCGCGCCGGCGGTCATCACCCCGGGCAAGGTCCAGCCGGGAATTGGCATCGGCCGTTCGAGGGCGCCGGTGGCAATCAGCAGATGGCGCCCCTGCAAGACTCGCGCACGGCCGTCGATCAGGTAATGAACCGCGCGCTGCGGTGTGACTTGCCAGATTGCCGCGTTGGGCAAATAGCGGGCTCCACACTGCATGAATTCCGCCGCCAATCCAGCGCCCACGCGGTAATCCTCACCCAGGACCGCGCGGCTGCGGGCATCGGCGTGAAGGACCTGGCGATAGATCTGCCCGCCGGGGCTGGCCTGTTCGTCCAGTACCACCACTGACAATCCACGGGACCGGGCTTCGAGCGCCGCGCTCATGCCGGCAGGTCCGGCGCCGATGATGACCATGTCGATCGCGACGTTACTCATCGCTTTGCTCCCGGCCCGTTACCAGGCTGGCGGCGCCACATTGACGGCGCACGCGCATGCCGGCGCGCACGGCAACCAGGCAGGATTGGACGTTGGCCTGGTCATCCACCTGCACCAGGCATTCGAAGCACACGCCCATCATGCAATACGGCGCCCCGGGCCTGCCGTTGATGGCGCTTTCGCGGGTATGGCGGACGCCGCTGGCGAGCAAGGCGGCCGCCAGCGAGACATTCCCCGGCACGCTCAACGGTTGGCCTTCGAATTCGATCAACACATTGTGCTGCGCAGCGGCCAAAGGTCTGAAAAGGCTGTCAGCCAGCATGGCGTACCTCCACGGATGAGCTAAAGCGGTGCAAGCCGAATGGCTTCACGGCCGGGTCATCGAATTCACCGGCAATCCACGGGGCCAGGCGCAGGGCATGAGCGGCGGCCAACGTCACACCACTGTGGCAACTGACGACCGACAGCCCGGGGCAGCCCTGGTACATTTCGTAGATGGGGAACCCGTCCGCGCTCATCACCCGCAACGCGCCCCAGGCACGCACCAGCCGCACGTCACCCAACAGCGGGAAACACTGCACCGCGCGCCTCGCGATAGCAGCCATGACTTGGCTACCGGTGCCATCGTCGAAACCTGCCGATTCATGGGAATCGCCCAATTGCACGGTGCCCTCGTCGGTCTGACGCACGTAAGTGGTGGGGTAATCGAGAAAGGGCTTGAGGCGCTCGGTCACCAGGATCTGCCCTCGGTTCGGTTGCACGGGCACATCCAGACCAACCATTTCACCCAAGCTCCGATTGCCCAGGCCGGCGGCCAGGACAACCTGCCGGGCCGACCAGTGCTGGTCGCCGGCACGTAGCCGAAAACCACTGGCATCGGGTTCGATTGCATCGACGTGATGACCATTAATCAACGTTACGCCCCGGGCCTGGCATGCGGCGTAGAGCGAACGCAACAGTTTCAACGGATTCACATGACCGTCCATGGGCGAGAAGCAACCGCCCACCACGTCTGGCCCGATGCCGGGCAGACGGCTGCGCAGTTGTGCCGGTGCCAGCAGTTCGTAGGGGTAATCGCCGTCAAGGGCTTCGCGCAGCCAGCCAAGGCGCGCGGCCTCCTCGGCCATTTCCGCGTCGCTCAGGCACAGTTGGAAACCGCCCTGCTGGCGCAGGTGGATATCGATGCCGGTATCGGCCTGCAACGCAGCGGCGAAGCGTGGCCACAGCGCCACGGACTCACGGGTCCATTGCGCATAAGGACTCATCCCAAAACCCTTGCCCTGGACCCAGAGCAAACCGAAGTTGCCCCGGGCGGCGCGTATGGCGTCGTCGCCCTCGTCGAGCACACTCACCTGGCGTCCGAGCAGGGCCAGGCCATAAGCGATGGACATACCTACCAACCCACCGCCGACGATGATGACATCAGTTTTTTGCATGGCAGCTCTTTACCGTGGAGGTGCTTCTTGCAGGGGTCACAGGCCTTTATTCCGGCCACATGCTTTAATGGACAAGATGCTAGGGCGCTGCCGCGCTCGTGAAAAATGCTTTATTTTGTCCAGCTCATGTCTTTTTGTTATGGATAGGTAAGCCCATGAACCTTCGTCAGCTCGAAGCCTTTCGCGCAGTGATCCTGGGGCAGACGGTGACCCGCGCCGCCGAGATGCTGCACATTTCCCAGCCCGCCGCGACCCGGCTGATCGCCAGCCTGGAAGAAGACATCGGCTTCAGCCTGTTCGACCGGATCAAGGGGCGGCTGCAACCCACCGCCGAAGCCATGACGCTTTATCAGGAGGTGCAGCGGTCGCTGCTGGGCGTGGAACGCATCGCGCGGACCGCACAGGACATCCGCAACCTCAAGCGCGGATCGCTGCACATCGCCTGCGCGCCGGCCATGGGCTTGTCGTTCCTGCCACGGGCCATCGCCGCGTTCATGGCCGAGCATGACCAGGTGCAGGTTTCCCTGGTGGTGCAATCCTCGCGGGAAGTCGTGGACCTGGTGGTGGGCCAGCGTTGCGACCTGGGCTTGATCGTCCTGCCCAACACCTACCCGAGTCCCCGCGCTGAAAAACTGCTGGCGACACGGATGCTCTGTGCCCTTCCCGCCGGCCATCGTCTGACGGATCGCCGGATGATCGTGCCGCAAGACCTGCACGGCGAGCGGTTCATCTCCTATCCGCAGTCCATTGGTTCTCGCCAGCATATCGACGCGATTTTCGCCGCACACGGCGTGGAACGTGAATTGCGCCTGGAGACGCAGCTTTCCCAGCCCATGTGCACGTTCGTCGAGCAAGGCCTGGGCGTTGCGTTGGTGGACGCCATCAGCGCGGTCGAATACCGGGGCAACGGCATCGTCTTCCGCGCCTTCGAGCCGGCGATTGAAATGGACTTCAGCATGTTGCTGCCGATTCAGGGACCCTTGTCGAGATTGCAGGCGTGCTTTCTGGAACACATGCAGCGATTCATCGAGGCGCAGGTGCCGGCGGCGTATCGGTTTTAGCTGGCTCAATGGATCCATTGGGCAAATCAGTGAAGACTTGATGGATCACTTGACACCAAAACTGAACTGCCGCAAAACCCGTGGCGAGGGAGCTTGCTGCCGATGGCCTGCGAAGCAAGCCCCTTAATGGAATCAAGGTAAAGCTCACTCGCCGTTTTGCGGCTGCTGTGCAGCCGAGCGGGAGCAAGCTCCCTCGCCACGGGTTTTGTATAGGCTCGACTATCGGGACGTGTCTCTCCTGGGCCTCAATCCGTCGTGCTCGCCGCCAGCACCCCCAGCGTGCGACGCTCGGGGTTCCAGATACTCAGGCACCAAACGCCCCACCATTCCATGCCATCGTCGAAATAATCACTCCAGGGGTCCCGGGCCGGGTCGGGCTCGTCGCTGGCCAACCCGTTGAAGTTGAAATTATCGACCCAGTCCACCACCACCACGCGGGCATCCGGTGCAAGCCCCAACAGGTCAAGCCATTCCTTGAATAGCGCCTGGGGCGTGTCGTCAACGAAGCGAGTGCCATAGGGTGGCTCGCAGAACGCGTCGTACAAAGCGAAGGATTCCGGGTTTCGCCCGGTCTTTTCAACACTCACCAGTTGAAGGATCTCATCGCGCCCTAGCGCTCTGGGCCGGGCTTTGGCCAAGTCCCAGTTCATGTTTGGAGGCGGGACGTCGGCAACGGACGGATCCACGACCAACTGACGGTGCTGTTCGAGCCATTGAGCCTTGATGTGCTGGAACAGCCGGTCTACCGCCTGGCCATGCAGCGCTTGGTCGACGGTATCAACCGCCTCGGGCGCGAAGACCAGGAAGTCAAACGCGCAACCGGCTTTCTCCATCCGCTGGCGCAACGCATCACTGGCCGACTGTTCAACGATCCTCAACATGACGAGCTCCGCTAACCCTTCACGCACACCACTTGACGCAGTGTATGCAGCACTTCGACAAGTTCACGTTGTGCATGCATTACCTTTTCTATGTCTTTGTAAGCCATGGGGATTTCATCTATCACGGCGACGTCCTTGCGGCACTCGACATGGGCGGTGGCGCGCACTTGGTCGTCGACGGTGAAACGCTTTTTCGCTTCGGTGCGGCTCATGACCCGACCGGCCCCGTGGCTGCACGAACAGAACGATTGCTCGTTGCCCAGGCCCCGGACGATGAAACTTTTGGCGCCCATCGAGCCGGGAATGATGCCCAGTTCGCCTTTTTGCGCCGATACCGCGCCTTTGCGGGTCACCAGCACCTCGCGTCCGAAGTGTCGCTCCCTCTGCACATAGTTGTGATGGCAGTTCACCGCTTCCAGAGCCACATCGAACGGTTTGCTGATCACCTGTCGCGTGGCCTGTATCACGGCATCCATCATCAACGCCCGGTTCTGCCGGGCGAAATCCTGGGCCCAGCCCACCGCTTCGACGTAGTCATCGAAATGTCGGCTGCCTTCTTCAAAATAGGCCAGGTCTCGATCCGGCAGATTGGCGAGGTGTTGGCGCATGTCGGCCTGGGCCAGCTGGATGAACAGGTTGCCGATGGCGTTGCCCACGCCCCGGGAGCCACTGTGCAACATGAACCAGACCCGATTTGCCTCATCCAGGCACACCTCGATGAAATGATTACCGCTGCCCAGGGTCCCGAGGTGCTGGCGATTGTTGGTGCGGGCCAGCTTCGGGTATTTGTCGGTAATCGCCTTGAACCGCGCGGCCAGCGCGGACCACGCCTGGTCCGCGTGCCGTGGGACGTTGCTCCAGGCGCCTTTGTCGCGCCCGCCATGGCTGAGGCTGCGGCCATGGGGCACGGATTTTTCAATGGCGCTACGCAGGGCCTGGAGGTTGTCGGGCAGATCGGCGGCATCCAGTGAAGTACGGGCCGCAATCATGCCGCAACCGATGTCCACCCCCACCGCAGCGGGAATGATTGCCCCCACGGTCGGGATCACGCTGCCTATGGTCGAGCCCTTGCCGAGGTGGACATCGGGCATCACCGCCAAGTGCTTGAAGATAAACGGCATCTTCGCGGTGTTCATCAATTGCTGTCGGGCCTCGGGCTCCACCGGGACGCCCTGGGTCCAGAGCTTGATGGGCTTGCCGTTGGCGACTTCCAGCAGATCGTAGGTATTTTCTTGCATGACCGGAGCACTGTCTGTAGGCGAACCGGCTTGATTGCCGGTTCATGATTTTCGACACCGGCCATGAACGCAGATTCAGGTGCGGTCTGTCGAATGCGATTGCGTGACGGGATGTGGCGAGCCTGCCTCGAGGCTGTGGCGATACTCGCTGGGCGTCTGGTTCATCTCGACGCGAAAGTGCCGATTGAAGTTGGACAGGTTGTTGTAACCGACTTCAAAACAGATGTCGGTCACCGCCATTTCGCTCTGCGACAGCAACCGGCAGGCGCGCTGGACCCGGAGCTTGCGCGTCAGGTCGATGAACCCGTGCCCGGTGATGCGTTTGAAGAACCGAGAGAACCCGGGCTCGCTCATGCCCAGTTGCTGGGCGATCTCTGACACGCGCAGGTCGCCCGTGAGTTCGGCTTGCAGGTATTCGAACGCTTTTTGGATGCGCTCCGAGCTGCGCGCGTCAAGGACCGGCGCATAGCAAGGACTGGCCAGGCATGAGGCCTCGCCGTCGCCGGCATGGCCAAGGGTGTCGAGCAGTTCGAGAAACAGCGCCAGTCGCGCCAGCCCCCTGGCCGGGCCGATCGCTTCGAGCAGTTGCGCGGCACGGCGCGCAGTGCCGCCGCTAAAGGCCAGGCCACGTCTGGCCCGCTCGAACAATCGCTGCAGATCCCCCAGTTCAGGTAAGGTCCGGCGCAACGACAACAGCGTGGCACCGTCGAACTGCAACACCACGTCGCGCCCGACCAACTGCTCCCCGGGTGCGACATCGCCGATCCAGTCGTGAGGCAAATCCGGCCCGATCATCGCCACATGGCCTGGCCCGAAAGGGCCCATGTAGTCACCGACCAGCAACCTGCCGCTGCCCTGGCGGATCAGGTGGATTTCAAACTCCGGATGATGGTTCCAGCGTGCCAGCGGATAGGGATAATCGTGTTCGTACCAGCGAAAACTGTGCTCGGGCTCGGTCAGGATGACTTCCAGCTCGGCAGGCCGGTGATCGTACAGCAGCGTTCGGTGGTCAGGCATGTCGCGCCTCTTTCTCGTTATTGCGGGCACCTTACGCCGAGTGCCTAGGGCCTCGCCAGCGTCGTCGCGACCGCGCACCGATACTTTTTTAACACGGACGCTGGGGTAGTCGATCGCGTTAAAAAAGTATCAGCTTTCAGCCCCACTGGCGTTTGTCGGCTTCCGCCCGCGCTGCTGTAATCGGTCTGCCCCTAACAATGACAGGACTTCCCCATGAAACGACTGGAAGGAAAAAGCGCCCTGGTGACCGGCGCCGCCCGCGGCATCGGACGCACGTTTGCCCAGGCCTATATCAACGAAGGCGCGACGGTGGCGATTGCCGATATCGACCTCGAGCGTGCCAAAGCCACCGCCACTGAACTGGGCGACAGCGCCTTTGCGGTCAAGATGGACGTGACTGACCAGGCGTCAATCGATGGCGCCATCGACGCAGTCGTGGCCCGTGCGGGCAAGCTGGATATCCTAATCAACAACGCGGCCCTGTTCGACCTCGCGCCCGTCGTCGAAATCACGCGCCAGAGCTACGAACGGCTGTTTTCCATCAATGTCGCCGGCACGTTGTTCACCTTGCAGGCCGCCGCTCGGCAGATGATCAGCCAGGGCCACGGCGGCAAGATCATCAACATGGCAAGCCAGGCCGGCCGGCGCGGCGAGGCCCTGGTGGCGGTCTATTGTGCCTCCAAGGCTGCCGTGATCAGCCTGACCCAGTCCGCCGGGCTGGACTTGATCAAACACCGGATCAACGTCAACGCCATCGCCCCTGGCGTGGTGGACGGCGAACATTGGGACGGCGTCGACGCGCTGTTCGCGCGCCATGAGAACCTGCCGTTGGGAGAAAAGAAGCGGCTGGTCGGGCAACAGGTCCCGTATGGCCGGATGGGCACGGCCCAGGACCTGGTCGGCATGGCGATTTTCCTGGCGTCGGCGGAAAGCGAATACGTGGTGGCACAGACCTACAACGTCGACGGAGGCAACTGGATGAGCTGACGCGCTGGAAGTTTTATGGCCTTGAGACGACGAAAATGGACCTAATCGCCTGAAAATTGATCCGACTACTTGAGGATCGTCCCAAACGGTACCAAACGGTGCCGTTGCAAGGGATTTCAAGAGAGCGTGAATACCGTTGCCCCAGCGGGGCAAAAATTGCGCATCATAGGCGCCGTCCGCTCAAGGGAGATTTACATGCGTGCCATTTTTTCCGTCATGCGTCTTGCCGCGCTGTCGCTGGGACTGGCGTTTGCCACCAGCGCCGCAGCCACCGAGGAGACGCAACTGGTCGAGTCCATCAACCTCTACCGCAGCCAGTCCCAAAGCTGCGCGGGCCAGGCGTCCCTGGAATTGCCACCGCTGGCGATGGATTCGCGGTTGATCCTGTCGGCCAATGGCATCGGCGATCTGCAACAGGCGTTGGCGCGGGCGGCCTACCCGATGGTCAACGTGCAAGCCATCAGCCTGTCCGGGCCGCGCGACGCCCAAGCGGCAATGAAGGCTGTACAGGAAAGCTTCTGCCAAGTTGTGCTGGACCCACAATTTGTCGATATCGGCGTCAGTCGCCTGGACCGTGAGTGGCGCATCGTGCTCGCCCGCCCGCTGTTATCGGCGCGCCTGGGTGATTGGCAGGCCGAAGGGCAGAAATTGCTCAAACTGATCAACAGCGCCCGCGCACAGCCGCGCCGCTGCGGCACCGATGCGTTCAGCGCCACGACGCCGCTGGCCTGGAACGCCACGCTGGCCCTGGCCGCTGTCAATCACACCCGGGCCATGGCCAACAACAATTTCTTCGATCACAAGGACCGTGACGGACGCATGCCGGGCGATCGCGCTGAATTGGCGGGTTACCTGGGCCAGGCCATCGGCGAAAACATCGCCGCCGGCCAGGACACCGCGCTGAAGGTAGTGGACGGCTGGCTGGCAAGTCCGGGGCACTGCGCCAACCTGATGAATCCGCAATATCGCGAACTGGGCGCCGGGTATGCGGTGGACCCGAAGAGCGATGCGGGGATCTATTGGACGGCGATGTTTGGCACTCAGTAATTGTATTGATCGACCTTGCGCCTTCGCGAGCAGGCTCGCTCCCACATGGATTGCGGTTTTCCCCTGTGGAAGCGAGCCTGCTCGCGAAGGCCGCGCATCGGCCCTCATTCCAGCCGCAATACCTGCCGCACATGCCCCATGAACTGGCTCAACGACGGTGACGGGGCTACTGGCTTGCGCTGCAGCAGACCAATCGAACGTTTTGCCGGTTGATCGATGGCGGTGACGGCGCATTGCTCGCCGATGTTGAACACCGCCGTGCAACTGGCCGGCAACAGCGAGAATCCCAGCCCTTCCCGCACCAAAGCCGTGGCGGTGCTCATATGCGCCACTTCCCAGGCAGGCAACGGATCGACGTTCAGGTAACGCAACGCAGCGTCAGCCAACGGCCGGATGCTGGTGTCCGGCGTCAGGGCGATATAAGGCTGCTGCGTCCAATCGCGTTGATGATCCTTGTGGCTCAGCAGCACAAGGTTGTCATCCAAAAGGCGCTCGAAGCTCAAGCCAGACAGGTCGTCCGGCAGTGAACTGATGCCGGCATCCACCTCGCCGCGCTGCACCCAGCCCATGATTTCCCCCGCTCGGCCATCCAGCAGATGCACGTTCACGCCCGGATGCTCACGCTGGAAAGAAGCGATGACCACCGGCAGGAACGACGCGGCAGCGGTCGGCAACGCTGCGAGCCTGAGCGTGCCCCGGCTCAAGCTGAGGGTGTCGCGGGCGTCGCGCACGGCATCGTCCATGTCCCGAAGCATGCGCCGGGCCTGGGGCAGGAAATGCTCGCCGGCCGGGGTCAGCTCGACGCTGCGGGTGTTTCGCGCGAGCAATTGCAGGCCCATGCTTTCTTCGAGTTTGCGGATGCTGTAGCTCAGCGCCGGCTGGGACAGGTGCAGCTGTTCGGCGGTGCGGGTAAAGCTGGACGTTTCAGCGATCAGGATAAACGCACGCAGCTGGCGGAAGGATACGTTCATGGCCCGCTCATAAAATTAATGGATCAATTGATTCTACCTTTAAAATTCACAGAACAATCCAGCCTCTCCACTATAGGGCCACCCTTCAGTGGAAAACGGACATGACAAAAACAATTCTCGTCGGGTGTGGCGCCGGTTTCGCCAATGACCGGCCAGACGCGGCCCTGCGACTGGCCCAGGACCTGGCACAACGCAGCGGCCAGCGGTACATCATGCTTGAGCTGCTGGCGGAGCGGACCCTGGCCGAAGCGCAACTGCGCAAGCGCCTCAATTCACAGGCCGGTTATTCCGCCCGGTTGTTCGATTTTCTCGAGCCCATGCTGGACCTTTGCATCGAAGCCGGGATCCCGATCATCACCAACGGCGGCGCCGCCAACCCGAGGGCGGCCGCCCAGCGACTGCGCGGTGCATTGGCCGGTCGTTTCCCTGGGCTGAAAATTGCCTGCGTGCTCGGCGACGACCTGCTTGAAGAAACACCGCCGCGCTATAAGCGATGGCTGTCGTCCGATACTCAACAGCCTGTCTCCGTGAACGTCTACACCGGCGCCGACGGTATCGTCCAGGCGTTGACCGGCGGTGCCGGCATCGTTCTTTGTGGCCGTGTAGCCGACCCTTCGCTGGCGGTAGGCGCGATTCGTCATGGGTTGGGTTGGAGCGCCGACGATTGGCAGAAAATCGCCGTCGCCACGGCGGCCGGCCATCTGTTGGAGTGCTGTACCCAGGTCACCGGCGGTTATTTTGCTCATCCCGGGATGAAAGACATTCCAGACCCGGTCAATCTCGGTTGTCCGATTGCCGAAATCCACGAGGACGGCCGCTTGATCCTGGGCAAGACCCGCCACAGCGGCGGCCGGGTCAGCGAGCAGACCGTGAAGGAGCAGCTTCTTTACGAAGTCCACGACCCTCGCCGCTACCTGACGCCGGATGTTGTACTGGATCTGGGCGAAGCACGCGTGCAGGACTTGGGCGACGACCGTGTGGAGATCAGCGGCCTGCTCGGCCATCCGCGTCCTGACACGCTCAAAGGATTGGCGGGCGTGCGTGGCCTCTGGTTCGGCGAGGCGGAAATATCCTATGCCGGCCCCGGCGCCGTGGCGCGTGCGGCATTGGCGCGAGAAATCCTGCTGGAGCGTTTCGACCGGTTGGCGCCAGGCGTACAGCCCTGGATCGATCTTTCCGGCGTCGCCAGCCTGTTCAACGACCAGGGCGGTCGCTATCTGCAAAAGCAACTCGCCCAGGCACCAGCCCTCGAAGATGTGCGCGTGCGCATCGGCCTGACCCACACCGACCGGTCGTTGCTCGAAGTGCTGTTGGCCGAGGTGGAATCGCTCTACACCAACGGGCCAGCCGGCGGCGGTGGCGTTCGGCGACACCTCGTCGAGGCCGTCACCACTCGCAGTTTCCTGCTGCCGCGCGGTGAAATCCATACAACCCTGGAGTGGTACTGATGAACCTCGTCACGCTCGCCGATTTTGCCCACGCCCGTGCCGGCGACAAAGGCAACATTCTCAGCATCGCGGTGTTTCCCCATGACGCGGCCCACTACGCCTGGTTGCTGCGGGAGCTGACCTGCGAACGGGTGGCCGAGCAATTCGCCACGCGGCGGCCTTCCATGGTGCATCGCTATGAACTGCCGAACCTCAATGCACTGAATTTTGTCCTTGAAGACGCCCTGGAGGGCGGCGTGAACCGCAGTTGCGGCCTGGACCGCCACGGCAAGAGCTTGAGCTATCTGCTGTTGGCCCTGCACCTGCCAGGCCCGCGAGACTGACCGATCCTTCGCCCGCCCGAACCATCCGACAAGAATAAAAAGAGAGGCTGCAACATGATTACAACCCTGGGTTTTTTGATGATGCTTGCCATCATCGGACTGATATTGCTGCGCAGGATCAGCCCGGTGGTGGCGTTCACCACCCTTCCCGTGATCGTTTGTCTGCTCGCGGGGTTCAATCTCGGGCAGATTGGCGAATTCATCAAGGCCGGCCTGATCACGGTTGCGCCGACTGCCGCGCTCTTCCTGTTTGCCATCCTGTTCTTTGGCATCATGCGTGACCGGGGGTTGTTCGATCCTCTGGTCAACCTGCTGATCCGCAGCACGGGCGGCAAACCCCTGGCTGTGGCGTTGGTGACCGTATTGGTGACGTCGGTGGTGCACCTGGATGGCGTGGGCGCCGCCACGTTCCTGCTGACTATCCCGGCGCTGCTGCCCTTGTACAAACGCTTGAACATGAGCCCGGCGATGTTGCTGTGTCTGGTGGGCACCACGGCGGGCGTCATCAATATGGTGCCTTGGGGCGGCACGACCGCCCGCGCCGCCGCGGTGTCGGGCCTGGACGCCACCGAGCTGTGGCTGGGCTTGCTGCCGGTGCAGATGGTGGGCCTGGTGTGCATGCTTGGGGTGGCGACGATATTGGGTATGCGCGCGCAGCGTCGCCAACCGATGTCGCTGGGGGCGGCCGCAACGTGTGATGTAGATGGTCTGCAAACCCAGGATCGCGAATTCAGTCTTTCTCCCCGGGAGCCGCGCTACTGGCTGAACGTGGCCCTGACCGGTGGCATTCTGGTGTGCCTGTTCACCGGTATTTTCCCTTTGTATGCGTGTTTCATGGTGGGACTGGGCATCGCCCTGCCGCTGAATTTCCCATCCCTGGACGCCCAGGCCGAACGCCTCAAGGCTCATGCATCCGATGCACTGCAGATGGTCCTGGTGATGATGGCTGCCGCCGTCCTGCTGGGCGTGCTCTCCGGCGCGAAGATGTCCGACGGCATGGCCTTGGCGCTGATCGATATCCTGCCCGCGGGTTCTGCCCAATACCTGCACGTGATCGTCGGTTTCTTCGGCGTGCCCCTGGGCATGATTTTTTCGCCGGACGCCTATTATTTCGCCCTGCTACCGGTGATCAGGGACGTGGCCGCCGCGGCCGGCGTTCCCCTCGAAGCGGTCGCCCGGGCCATGTTGATCGGCGAGAACACCGGGTTCTCCATCAGCCCGGTGGTGCCCAGCGTCTACCTGGCGCTTGCGCTGTCCGGCGTCGAACTGCGCAAGCACATGGCCTATACGTTTTTCTGGGCCTGGGGCGTCAGCCTGGTGATGCTCGCTTTCGCCGTGGCAACCGGCGCGGTACAGGTCTGAGTTTCAAGGGTGGGTCTGGAAGATCAACGACCGATGCACCCCGGAGCCCGCCCTCACCCCATCACCAACGGCCAGCGCGACCGAGCCGAACGGCATCGCCGCGTCGCCACAAGCAAACACCCCGGGAATGCTGGTTTCCCGGGTCATCGGGTCGGCCTGGATGAACGCCCCGAGCGGGCCTTCTTCAAAGTTGCAACCCAGGGATCTGGCAAGGGAACTGGCAACGCGGGTATGCGGCAAGACAAACAGGCCTTCAATGGCGATCACTCGCCCGTCCGCCAACACCACATTGGCCCGATCGCCTTCAATACGTTCGACACGTTCCGGCACCAAGGTCACACCGCGTTGCGCCAGGCTGTCCTGTTGCTCACGGTCAGGCTCGAACACACCATTGGTGAAAAACGTCGTCGGGCCCCAGTCGGGCAGCATCAAGGCATGGTGCAGCGACATCGGCGACGTCGCCAGCACACCAATCGGCCCTTGCTCCAATTCATAGCCATGACAGTACGGGCAATGGAAAACGTTTTTTCCCCAACGCTCCCTCAATCCTGGCACATCGGGCAACTCATCGATCACGCCGGTGGCGAGCAACAGGCGTTTGGCACTGTAGCGTTGTCCCCGGGCCGTTTCGACGACGAAGCCGTCCGCGTCGCGGGTGGCGTGGATCGCGCTATCCGACAGCCATTCCACGGTCGGGTAAGCCATGAGTTGGGCACGGGCGTCACTGGCAATGTCACCCGGCGCGCGGCCGTCCTGTCCGAGGAAACCATGGGAAGTCGCTGCAAACCGGTTGCGACGCTGGTCGGCGTCGATTACCAGCACCCTTTGACGGGCGCGGGCCAATTGGAGGCCAGCGGACAGGCCGGCGTAGCTGCCGCCAGCGATGATGATGTCGTGTTCCATGGGGCGATCTCCATTTTTCGAAGGAGTGGGATTTTCTCGAAACATCGTATGTTTCTTGAAAAGCGCCTGTCAATGGTCTCGTAACTTTTGCGATTACAGGCGATACTCCGCGCAGATTTACCTTCGGACCCGCCCATGAGAAACGACACCCGCCTATCGCGCATGCTGCACGTCTTGATTCATATGGATCGCCACCAGCAATCGGCGACCTCCGACACCCTCGCCCAGATGCTGGGTACCAACCCGGTCGTGGTACGCCGAACCATGGCGTTGCTCAAGGAACGGGGTTACGTCACTTCGGAGAAAGGCCATCGCGGTGGATGGAGCCTGGCCAAACCGTTGGCGGAGATGACGCTGCTGGACATTCATCAGGCGTTGGGCAGCACGTCGATTTTCGCCATCGGCCTGTCCACTGATCATCCGCAATGCCTGGTTGAACAAGCGGTGAATGCGGCGCTGACGGATGCGTTCGATGAGGCCCAGGCGTTGTTGCTTGAGCGTCTGGGCAGTATCACGTTGGCCCAGTTGGCGGAGGATTTTGATACGCGGTTTCGGGACGAGCCCAAGGTCGAGCGTCACCTCTGATTCCTGGCGCACGCACATAAAAAAGCGCCGCTCAATGAGCGGCGTTTTTTTACCTGACCAGACAGCGTCCGGTTTACAGCGCCATGTCAGCCGCTGGATTGGATTCCCGGGCAGCAGCCGGCTGGGCCGGAGCTACAACGGTGCCAGCCTTGCCGATAGCCGGTGGCGGGTCCAGTTGCAGCACTTCGCTGGTGTAGGCCCATTCCTGCGCAACACGCTCAGGGCTTTCGTTCAGCTTGGTGCCGTAGCTCGGTACGATCTGGCGCAGTTTTTCCTGCCAGGCCGGGGTGGCGACTTTGTCCTTGAAGACTTTTTCAAGCACGGTCAGCATGATCGGCGCAGCGGTCGAGGCACCTGGCGAGGCGCCCAGCAGGCCGGCGATGCTGCTGTCCTGGGAAGCGACGACTTCAGTGCCGAGTTTCAGCACGCCGCCCTTCTCTTCGTCACGCTTGATGATCTGCACGCGCTGGCCGGCTTGCCACAGGCGCCAGTCTTCCTGCTTGGCGTCCGGGAAATACTCTTTCAGAGCATTGAAGCGGTCTTCGTCCGACAGCATCAGCTGACCGGCGAGGTATTCCACCAGCGGGTACTGTTCGATACCGACCTTGGTCATCGGCCACACGTTGTGGGTCGTGGTGCTGGTCAGCAGGTCAAAGTACGAACCGTTCTTCAGGAACTTGGTGGAGAACGTCGCGAACGGGCCAAACAGGATCACGCGCTTGCCATCAAGCACGCGGGTGTCCAGGTGCGGCACCGACATCGGCGGCGCGCCAACCGAAGCCTTGCCGTAGGCTTTGGCCAGGTGCAGCTGAGCGATGGTCGGGTTTTCGGTCACAAGGAACGAACCACCCACCGGGAAACCGGCGTATTCACGGGCTTCTGGAATGTCAGCCTTCTGCAGCAGGTGCAGCGCGCCGCCACCGGCACCGATGAACACGAACTTGGCGTCGGTCTCGGTTTCGGTCCCGTCTTTGAGGTTCTTGTACGAAACGCGCCAGGTGCCGTCTTCGTTGCGGGTGATGTCTTCCACTTCGCTGGAAAGCTTGAGGGAGAAGTTCGGCTTGGATTGCAGGTGAGCTGCGAACTGACGGGTGATTTCGCCGAAGTTCACGTCGGTACCCAGCGGACTCCAGGTGGCCGCGACTTTCTGGCTCGGGTCACGCCCTTGCATCATCAGCGGAACCCATTTACTGATCTGCGCCGGATCCTCGGAGTACTGCATGCCGGCGAACAGCGGGCTGGCCTGGAGCGCGTCGTAGCGCTTCTTCAGGAACGCGATGTTGTCATCACCCCAGACGAAGCTCATGTGCGGCGTGGAGTTGATGAACGAGCGCGGGTTCTTCAGCACACCGTTCTTGACCTGCCAGGACCAGAACTGACGGGAGATCTGGAACGCTTCGTTGATCTCGATGGCCTTGACGATCTCGACCTTACCGTTCTTGTCTTCCGGCGTGTAGTTCAGCTCGGCCAGCGCGGAGTGACCGGTACCGGCGTTGTTCCAGCCGTTGGAGCTTTCTTCGGCAACACCGTCCAGGCGCTCGATCATTTCCATGGTCCAGCCCGGCTCCAGCTCATTGAGCCAGACGCCGAGGGTCGAACTCATGATGCCGCCACCAATGAGCAAGACATCCACTTTTTTCGGCTCGGCGGCGTGCGTGGTCGCAAGACCCATCGCCATCGCCAGGCCCAATAGCGCCGTGTGTGTTTTCTTCAACATGTGTGTATCCCTAGGATGGAACGCCATTCCGTCCTCCGATTTCGTTCAAGCATCAACCACACCCCATTGCGGCAAGGCCGGCGGGCGGGTATCGAGTGGACTGGAGGATGGACCTACAGGGGCCGAGCATATCGGCCTCACATTTATGTCTCTCCGGCGCTGACTTCTTGTAGGTCTTGGCTTCAGCTGGGTGAGGGACACTGCAAAACGGTCTGGATCGGGCCCGGCGTGGCCGTGCCCGATTGTCGCAGCGGGGGGGAGTTTACAGAATGAACCAAACAGACCGAAGCGTATTTTTACATTCCAGGCAAAAACGCCGACCAAATGGCGGCGTTTTAATGGCTCGGTTGCGTCCCGCAAATATCGCGGTTTCGCCAAATCAGAGGTACTTGAGGAGCGAGATATCGCGACGGCGTTGTTTCAAGGCGGCGAACCAACGTGTTGGAAAAAACAGCACGACGGCCAGCATAACGCTCCACAACCAGACCATTGGCAAGTGATCGAAGCCGAAATACGCGCCCTGGTTGGCTCCCCACAAGGCGACCGCAACCAGGTACATGGCCTTCAGCACGTAGAGGTGCAGCAAGTAGAAAAACATCGGCGCGCCGCCGTAGATCGCCAGTTTCGCGATGCTCCCCCGCTCCTGGGCTTTTTCGAACAGGGCCAGCAGGATCAAGCCCAGCCCCAGCGTCGGCATGAGAAACATCAACGACGGCGGATATTTCGTCGCACTCATGAAACTCATGAATGTGCGCAACCCATCACCGGTCTGGACCCAGGGTTTATCACCGTAGACATTGACATAGCGGATCAACGCGAAGGCGATCAATAAGCCAAGGCCGACCATGAACAACCGCCGCAGGCGCACGGCGGGCTCCACGTCCTTGGCGAACCATGGCCCGATACCCCAACCCAGCAGGATCACGCCGATCCATGGCAGCACCGGATAGGTGGTGCGGGCCCGGGTGAACTCGGTGATGTCGATGAACGCCCGCTGGTGAAGAATCGACCACGGCACGAAAAACGGTGAATCCGGCCCGAGCACGATACCGTCCAGCAGGTTGTGCCCAGCGACGATGGCGACCCCAAGCACAATCAGCCAGCTGCGCTTGAAATGCAGCAGCGCCGCCAGGACGATCATGCAGATCCCGATGCACCAGATCACCTGCAACCACAGCGTCTTCGGCGGAAACTCGGCGTTCCACGCGAAACACACGAACGTCAGTTCCAGAAACACCAGAAACAGACCGCGCTTGAGCAGGAACACCGAGGTCTGGCCGGCGGTGTGTTTCTGGCTGTAGAGCCATGCCGACAAACCGGTAAGGAAGATGAACACCGGCGCGCACAGCGTGCTGAGCAAACGGGTGAAAAACAGGTCCGGGGTCACGCTCAGGGCATCGATCGGATCAGTGACCTGACGATGCAGAAGAAACGTTTCGCGCACATGGTCCACCAGCATCAACAACATGACGAATCCCCTCAGGGCGTCGATGGCGAGCAAGCGTGTGGCGGCTGTTGCGGTGGTGGATGCAAGGGTCGGCGCGATGACAGCGGCTGGGCTTGTCGCGCTTGGGGATAGACTCATAGCGGTACTCGGGCGGTCGTGGTCCGGACAAGGCAGATGAGAACACCTGCCAAATGAAAGCGGATAACATAACACGAATACCTGCAAATGCCTCGTTCTTGTGGGAGCGAGCCTGCTCGCCAAAGCGGCTTGTCAGCCCCATCATTTCCGTTGACCCAGCGGCCACGGGGATCTGTGTACGGCGGCCTATGCGAGCAACTGGCTCAACACCGCCCGCAACTTTCCAGGCTTGACCGGTTTGTTCAGCAGCGGCGCGTTCAGTTTGCGCAAGGCGCGGCGGCATTGGTCGCTGCGGTCGGCAGTGATGATCACGGCGGGAATCGCCCGCTGGAAATGCTCACGCAGATGCCTGACCACCTCGCAGCCGACCACACCATGATCAAGGTGGAAATCCGCCAGGATCAGTTCCGGGGCACGGCCCCGCAGGACGTCGAGGGCAGCGGCTTGATCGGTGGCGGTCAGTACTTCACAACCCCACTGTTCCAGCAGCGCCGCCATGCTTTGCAGAATGCTCACTTCGTTATCGATGACCAACAGCCTTCGACCCGGCAGCGGATTGCCCGCCACTGGCTGGACCGGGACCTGGGACATGGGCAGCGGCCGCTCGGCCGACAGCGGCACGTCGATGCTGAACACCGAGCCGCGTCCCGGCCGCGAACGCACCTGCACCCGATAACCGAGGATATGGGCAATGCGTTCGACGATCGCCAGTCCCAGGCCCACGCCCTTGCGATCCGCCGCACGACCGACGTCCAGTTGGTTGAACTCCAGGAAGATCGACTCCAGGCAATCGGCGGCAATGCCTCGCCCCGTGTCCCAGACTTCCAGACGCAACCGCCCTCCCCGACGCCGAGCCGCCAGCAGGATGCCGCCCCGGTCGGTGTATCGGCAGGCGTTGCTGAGCAGGTTGCGCAGGATGCGAGTGATCAATCGCAGATCCGTCAGTACCGCGTCATCGGCAAACCGCACGCGCAATTCCAGGCCCGCGGCACCGGCCACCGATTGGAACTCGGACACCAGCGGCGCGAGTAGCTCATCCACTCGATAAGGCGCCAGGTCCGGCCTGACAGCAGCTTGATCCAGGCGGGAGATGTCCAGCAGGTCAGTGAGCAAATCCTCGGCGCCTTCGAGCGCCTGGTGGGTCCGCTCCACCAGTACGTGTTCCGGGGCGGGCAGTTGCCGCTCGCGCAACGTCGCAATCAGCAAGCGCGCGGCGTTGAGTGGTTGCAGCAGGTCATGGCTGGCGGCGGCCAGGTATTTGTCCTTGCTGCGGTTGGCCGCCTGGGCGGCGTCCCGGGCATCTCGCAGCTGTTGCTCGACCAGCTCGCGCTGGGCAATTTGCTGCTGCAGGTTGTGATTGGCCTCCAGCAACGCATCGGTGCGTTCGGCCACCCGTTGTTCCAGTTGATCATTGAGCTGTTGAAGGTGCCGTCGGGCCTGCTCCAGCTCATCGAGGCGCGCCGCCAGTTCAGGGTAGTGGCTTTTGCGTGTCGAGTGGTTGCCCAGCCCCAGCAAGCCTGCCAGGGCTTTTTGCTGCTCCTCAGAGGGCTTCGCCATAGACGACCTCGACATCCCGCTGGCTCGACTCTCGAGGGTTGGTGAGGATGCACGGATCGTCCATCGCATGTTGCGACAAGAATGGAATGTCCGACGTGCTGACGCCATGCAGTCCGAGGGTTTCATGGAAGCCGATGGTGTGCTTGAGAGCGATCAGGTGCTCCACCAACCGGGTGCGGATCTGCCGATGGTTGAGGCCCCGGCAATCGAGGCCCAGGGTCTCGGCAATCACTTTGAAACGCTCCGGTGCCGAGGTGTAGTTGAACGCCACCACATGTTCCACCAACACTGCGTTGCACAACCCATGGGGCAGATCGAGGAAGCCCCCCAGGCTGTGGGACATCGCATGCACGGCGCCGAGGATCGCATTGGAGAATGCCAACCCGGCCTGCATGCTGCCGAGCATGATCTTCTCCCGCAGGGCGACGTCCGCCGGGTTGGCGATCATCTGCACCAGGTTGTTGTTGATCAGCCGCATTGCCTCCAGGGCATGGGGATCGGTCAGCGGCCCGTGGCCCGTGGAGACGAACGCCTCGATGGCGTGCACCAGGGCGTCGATACCGGTACAGGCGGACAGGAACGGGTCCATGCTCAGGGTGGTTTCCGGGTCGATCAGCGACACGTCCGGCACCGCCGCCTTGCTGACGATGGAAAATTTCATGCGTTCCTGCTGGTTGGAAATGATGACGAACTGCGAGACGTCGGCCGAGGTGCCGGCGGTGGTGGGAATGAGGATCAGCGGCGGGCTGGGCACGTGCAGCGTATCCACGCCTTCGAATTCAAGGATGCTGCGGCCATGGGCAACCACGATCCCGATCGCCTTGCCACAGTCCATGGGGCTGCCGCCACCGACCGCGACGATGACGTCGCAATGGTTCTCGCGGTACGTCTCGGCACCGAGCATCACTTCCTCGACCCGTGGGTTGGGCGAGACGTCGCTGTAGAGGCAGTAATCGATGCCCTGGGCTTGCAGGCTGGCTTCGACATCGCCGACCCAACCGGCGGCGATGACCCCGGGATCAGTCACCACCAACACCTTGCGCGCGCCGAAGGTCTTGGCGTAGTTGCCGACGTTGTGCCGACATCCTGCGCCGAACATGATTTCAGGGGAAACGAACTTGCGCAGCGGGCTGAGGCTCATTTTTTCAGGGGGGCTCATCGGTAAGCCTGTTGTTATTGTCATGGGATACGTTGAGCCTAAAGCATCCCGCCATGAATGCAATCCGACCAATGGGGAGCCCGGCCCGAACGCATCAGGCCGGGCCGGCGCCTCATCGGTTAGCGAAGTACATCGTCACTTCAAAGCCGATACGCAGGTCGGTGTACGCGGGTTTAGTCCACATGGGTCTTACTCTTCTTGTACCGGGCGATTCCGGCAAGGTCATTAATGCACGCCGCGCCCAAGGCTCGAATGCTACTTTCGAAGCGGTGGGTGGGGTGCGTTGGTACTACTGGAGCAGCGAGCACTTGTGGCGAGGGAGCTTGCTCCCGCTGGGCTGCGCAGCAGCCCCAAATAAGCAGCCACACAATCAATATGTGCATCAAGGAAAGGGCCGCTTCGCGGCCCAGCGGGAGCAAGCTCCCTCGCCACAGGGTCACTGCAACTGCCTTGTTATCTCCCAGGGTCAGAAGAACCCCAGCGGATTGATGTCGTAGCTCACCAACAGATTCTTGGTCTGCTGGTAATGGTCGAGCATCATCTTGTGGGTTTCACGCCCGACGCCGGATTTCTTGTAGCCACCGAACGCCGCATGAGCCGGGTACAGGTGGTAGCAGTTGGTCCAGACGCGACCGGCCTTGATCGCCCGGCCCATGCGGTAGGCACGGTTGATGTCGCGGGTCCAGAGGCCGGCACCGAGGCCGAACTCAGTGTCGTTGGCGATCGCCAGGGCTTCGGCTTCGTCCTTGAAAGTGGTCACGCCCACCACCGGCCCGAAGATCTCTTCCTGGAACACGCGCATCTTGTTGTGGCCCTTGAGCAGGGTCGGCTGGATGTAATAGCCGCTCGACAAGTCTCCTTCAAGGCATTCGGCCGCGCCGCCGGTAAGCAGTTCGGCGCCCTCTTGCCGGGCGATGTCCAGGTACGAAAGGATTTTGTCGTATTGCTGCTGGGACGCTTGGGCACCGACCATGGTCTCGGTGTCCAGCGGGTTGCCGCGCTTGATCCTGGCGATTTTCTTCATGACCTCGGCCATGAACGGCGCATAGATCGATTCCTGCACCAAGGCACGGGATGGGCAGGTGCAGACTTCGCCCTGGTTGAAGAACGCCAGCACCAGGCCTTCCGCCGCTTTCTCAATGAACGCCGGCTCGGCTTGCATGATGTCTTCGAAGAAGATATTCGGCGACTTGCCGCCCAGTTCCACGGTGGACGGGATGATGTTCTCGGCCGCGCACTTCATGATGTGCGAACCCACCGGTGTGGAGCCGGTGAAGGCAATCTTGGCGATGCGCTTGCTGGTGGCCAGGGCCTCACCGGCCTCGCGGCCAAAACCATGGACGATGTTCAACACGCCGGCCGGCAGCAGATCGGCGATCAGCTCGACGAACACCGTGATCGACAGCGGCGTCTGCTCCGCCGGCTTGAGCACGATGCAGTTACCGGCGGCCAGGGCCGGGGCGAGTTTCCAGGCGGCCATCAGCAGCGGGAAATTCCACGGGATAATCTGCCCGACCACGCCCAGCGGCTCGTGGAAATGGTAGGCGGTGGTCAACTCGTTGATCTCGGCGGCCCCGCCCTCTTGCGCGCGAATGCAGCCGGCAAAGTAGCGAAAATGGTCGGCTGACAACGGTACGTCGGCGTTGAGGGTTTCGCGCACGGCCTTGCCGTTGTCCCAGGTCTCGCTGACCGCCAGGATTTCCAGGTGCTGTTCGATGCGGTCAGCGATTTTCAGCAGGATCAGGGAGCGGTCCTGGACCGACGTCTTGCCCCAGGCATCGGCGGCGGCATGGGCCGCGTCCAGGGCCTTGTCAATGTCGGCGGCGCTGGAGCGCGGAAACTCGCCGATGACTTCGCCATTGACCGGCGAAGTGTTGGTGAAATACTCGCCGTGGACCGGCGCGACGAACTCGCCGCCGATGAAATTGCCATAGCGCGGTTTGAAGGAAACGACGGCGCCTGGGGTTCCGGGTTGTGCGTAGATCATGATGGGCCTCTGCCTGGTCGATGCCTGTCGCGGGACAGGCGATAGGCCGATGGTAGAGAGCCCCGCGCGGTGGACGAATGCGTCATTGGCAGGGGGCTCTCTCGTTATTTGGTCGTAGGTTTCAAGCAATAAGCGCAAGTTCAAGGCCGGCGCAGGCCCTTGTGGCGAGGGAGCTTGCTCCCGCTGGAGTGCGCAGCACTCCCCGCTTTTGGCGGCTGCTGCGCAGCCGAGCGGGAGCAAGCTCCCTCGCCACGGTTCTCGGCAACGTTTTAGCGCTTGGCGACAAGTTCCTTCGGCAACTTGAAGGTCCAGAGCATGCCGCCCTGGTTGAAGTCCTTCACGCGCTTGGCCACTTCACCGCCCCACAGCGGCACCGCACCGCCCCAACCCGAGACCACGGAGACGTACTGTTCGCCGTCCATTTCCCAGGTGATCGGCGAGCCCAGCACGCCGGAGCCGGTCTGGAATTCCCAGACCTTTTCCCCAGTCTTGGCGTTGAACGCCTGCAAGAACCCTTCAGGCGTACCGGTGAACACCAGATTGCCCCTGGTGGTCAGCACTCCGCCCCACAGCGGCGCGAAGTTCTTGTGGCGCCACACTTCCTTGCCGGTTTTCGGGTCTATGGCCCGCAGCACGCCGATGTAATCCTCGTTCAGCGGCTTGATGGTGAACCCAGCGCCGAGAAACGCCGCGCCTTTCTTGTAGGCGATGCCTTCGTTCCAGATGTCCATGCCCCACTCGTTGGATGGCACGTAGAACAGACCGGTGTCCTGGTTGTAGGCCATCGGCATCCAGTTCTTCGCGCCGAGGAATGCCGGAGCGACGAAGACTGAGCTGCCCTTGGCCTCGCTGCCCGGCGCACCCGGACGGCTGGCCTCGTTGTAAATCGGACGGCCATCCTTGTCCAGGCCAGTGGCCCAGGTGATCTTGTCGACGAATGGGAAGCCGCGGATGAACTTGCCGTTGGTGCGGTCGAGCACGTAGAAGAAGCCGTTACGGTCGGCGGTCGCCGCCGCCTTGATGTCTTTGCCGCCGTCCTTGTAGTTGAACGAGATCAGCTCGTTGACGCCGTCATAGTCCCAACCGTCATGGGGCGTGCTCTGGAAGTGCCATTTGATGGTGCCATCGTCCGGGTTCAGGGCCAGGCGCGACGACGAATAAAGGTTATCGCCAGGGCGCAGGTGGGAGTTCCACGGTGCCGGGTTGCCGGTGCCGAACAGCAGCAGGTTGGTCTCCGGGTCGTAGTAGCCGCCCAGCCAAGGCGCGGCGCCGCCGGTTTTCCAGAGATCGCCCGGCCAGGTCTTGCCCGCCTCGCCGCCGGAAATACCGTTCTCCACGGCCTTGCCGTCCTTGTAGACGTAGCCCATGTGGCCCTCAACGGTCGGCCGGGTCCACAGCAACGCACCATTTTTCGGATCGAATGCGGTGATCTGGCCGACCACGCCGAATTCGCCCCCCGCCACGCCGGTGATGAGCTTGCCATTCACAACCATGGGCGCGGCGCTGATGGAATAGCCTTCCTTGTGGTCGGCGACCTTCTTGCTCCACACCACTTTGCCGGTGTCCTTGTTCAGGGCCACCAGCTTGGCGTCCAGCGTGCCGAAGAACACCAGGTCGCCATACAACGCCACGCCCCGGTTGATCACGTCGCAGCAAGGGCGGATGTCATCGGGCAAGCGCGCGTCGTATTGCCAGAGCTTCCTGCCGGTGCGCGCATCCACCGCAAACACCCGAGAGTAGGAGCCGGTGAGGTACATCACCCCGTCCTTGATCATGGGCTGGGCCTGTTGACCGCGCTGCTTTTCACCGCCGAAAGAGAACGCCCAGACCGGACGCAGGTCCTTGATGTTATCGACATTGAGGGCATCGAGCGGGCTGTAGCGCTGGCCCTGCACGCCCAGGCCGTTGGTCACGACCTGCTGCGGATTCTTCGGGTCCTGGAGAATTTCCTGGTCGGTCACGGCGGCCAAGGCCGAGCCGGACAGCAGCATGGCACTGAGCAGCAGGCTTACGGCGAAGGGCTGGCGACGTGCGGGATGAATCATGGCGGCTACCTCTGCGGTTATTGTTATACCCGGGAAAATTTCCCGGTCTGTCGCAGATTCTTGGGCCGGGGGCCGCCGCCAACAATTGCCCGCTGTGTTGAGTTTTCTAGTTCCTTGGTACACATAGAGGTAAGCAAATACCCCGTGGCGAGGGAGCTTGCTCCCGCTGGGCTGCGCAGCAGACCTTCTGTTGTCCCCCTGGTTATCAATGTTGACTGGCTATCTTAGGGCCGCTGCGCGCCCCAGCGGGAGCAAGCTCCCTCGCCACGGGGATGTGTGATCAGTCAGGGTTTTGGGTATCCACCCGCGTCATCCCCGCCCGCTCATAACGCGGGTAAAGATGACTGACGCTGCGGATCAACTCATACCGGCTCAAGCTGATCCCGGCGAAGCGCTCGGGGATGGGGCTGCGGATCATTTCGGCCATGTCGTCGCCCCGGGCGGCGCCCTCGCGCATCAGTTGGTCGAGCCAGCCGAGGTAATCGTGCATCTGTGCGAAAGGCCGGGCGTCGATGGCCACCGGGCCGTGGCCGGGGACGATCTGCTTCCAGGGCAGCGCCTGCAGCGTGTTCAGATCGTTGAGCCAGATATCCAGGCCGGGGCTGTTCGGGGTGGTCAGGGCCCGTTCATAAAACACCAAATCACCGGCAAACAGCACGCCGGTGGTTTCATCGAGGATCGCCAGGTCCGCCCCGGTGTGCCCGGCCAACGCAAGCAGGCGCAGCGAGTGATCGCCGACCTTCAGCGTACCGGGGCTCAGCGCCTGGGTCGGCAAAACCACTTCGGTGCCGCGCATCCAGTCGCCCACCAGCCGGTACATGTTTTCCGCCATCGCATCGCCCTGCTGTCGCAGCAGGTCCGCGGTGCCCGCCAGCGCACCAACAGGCACGCCGTTGAAGGCCTGGTTGCCCAGCACATGATCGGGGTGATGGTGGGTCAGCAGCACCTGGATCACCGGTTTGTCCGTCGTCGCCGCGATGGCCTGGCGCAGCGCCTCGCCGTAACGCTTGGACGGACCGGTGTCGATGACCACCACCCCGACGTCGGTGACGATGAACGCCGTGTTGACGATGTTGCCACCGTTGGCCTTGGCGAAATTATCCGTGCTGCCTTCCAGCAGCCAGGTGCCCTCGGCGATCTGCCGGGGCTTGAGGGAATAATCGCTGGAGGACCACGCCGGCAGGCACAGTCCAAGACAGATCAGCAACAACCAGCGCATGGCGCGCTCCTTGTGGTCAGGGAATGGCCGCCTCGAATTCGTTGCCGCTGTTGTCTCGCAGCACCAGGCGGGTCTGTCCCGGGCCTTGGATGTCGAAGCCCAGGTTGGGGTTTTCACTGACCGCCGGGAACAGCTCCAGGCGCGCCAGCAGCTTGCCGTCAGCGTCCAACAGTTGCGCCTGGTTGAGGAAAAACTCAGGGATGCCGCTCACCAGGCCGTTGTCCATGGGATGGGCTATCTGCAAGCGCAGGCGATTCGAGTCCCCACGCGGGTAGCGCCCGCCCAGCACTTCGCCCAGGTGTTCTTCCCAACCCGGTTGGGTGCGCACCACGCTGGGCGCCGTGCAACCACCACCGGCCGCGTCGATCAAGGCCGAGCCAACGTGCCACAGGCCGTCGCGGGTCTGTACGGCGGCACGTAACGGCGTGGCCTGCTCGATACGAATGCGGATCGACAGCCACGGCAGCACCCGCTCCGAAGGTTGGAAGTCGACGATTTTCGGCAGTGGGTTGAGCTCGGCCCACGCCAGCACTCGTACGACATCGCCGGTGAACGCCCTGGCATCGATTTCCAGCGGCACCTGCCGCGCATCTTCGGCAAAAGGTGGCGCCAGCAGCCGCACCCGGTCGTCGAAAACGAACGGTGCGTCAGCCAGCAATTGCTTGTGATAGAAGGCCCACATCACCGATGGCACCGGATCCTTTCCCGGCTCGATTGCGCTAACCATCAATGGCAGCCAGCCCAACAGCAGCCCCAACACACGCCAGTTCATCCTGCGCTCCTATTGGTACATTTGCGCTACTTCGTAGCGCAGGCCATAGCGGGCATACACCGCCTTGAGGCTGCCGTCGCGAATCAAGCCTTCCAGCGCCTCCTCCACCGCATAGGCCAGCTGACGGTTGCTTTCATGCACCGCCATGCCGATCTCCCAGCGCTGCTTACCCATGTTCGGATAAGCGTTTTCAGCGAGGGCCAACTGCGAGTCGGCAGCCTGATGCACTTGCCAGTCGATCTCGCCGCGCATCGCCATGACCGCATCGACTTCGCCGGCCCGCATGGCCCCGAAGGCTTTGGCAACGCTGGGGTAATGGCGAGTCTTGGCACTGAGCATGCCGTTGAACACCGAGGTCAGGTAGAACGATGGCACGCTATCGACTTCGACGCCGATGGGGTGCCGCTGGAACACCGCGACACTGCCCACCGAAGCCAATCGACGGCGGTCATACGCCACCTGCCAGCACTCCTGCTGATATGGCCCGAACATCACGACCTGGGCGTTTTCCCGTTCGCCAATGTCGTTGCGCCGCTGCACATAGTCGTGATCGTACGGCACTCGCATCATCAGGTCGGCCAGTTGCCGGTCGTGCAGCGGACTGCTGCGCCAGATGTAGTCGCGCAGGTCATCGTCGAGCTTCTCGCCAGGCGGCGCCCACATCAGTTTCAGCCGCACGCCCATGGCCTTGGCCAAGGCCTGGGCCAATTCAATGTCGACGCCCCTGGGCTGGCCCTGGTCTTCGAAACTGTAGGGGGCAAAGTCCTTGTAGACCGCGACCTTCAATTCGCCGTCGGCGATCATCTGGTCATAGCCGCGGACCTGCGCCTGCACCGCCGAGCCCCACAGCAACAGGCTGCACATCACCCAGGCGAACAGGCGCATGGCGGTCACTCCTCGACGTGTACGCTGTCCAGATAGGTCCGCACCGCCCACAGCGCTTCCTGGCTCAGGTAGTCGGCCATCTTCGGCATATAGACCCGGCCGTCGCGCACCGCGCCATGGCGCACCCGTTCGACGAACCATTCGTCACCGGCTTCGGCGGCATCGAGCATGCGCAAGTCCGGGGCGATCCCGCCGGACTTGGCTTCCAGGCCATGGCAGGCCGCGCAGTTCTGGTTGTACGCCGATGCGCCGATTTCGACTGCTTTGTCCCGTTCGGGAGCATTGCGATAGGGGTTTTGCGAGGCCCAGCCATCGGCATCCAACGGCAGGTTGGTGTCTTTGATCGGGGTCAGTCCCTGGGTTTCCACTGCCTGGGGCACCACGTTGCCATGGGCCCATGCGGAGCCTGCGCCGGTCAGCCCCATCAGCAATGCGGTAGCGATGATGGCGTTGCGTTTTGTTGTCATTGTTATGCCCTCGAAATTGCACGCAAGACCTCTTCGCAGAGGCCGTGCCGTCATCTTAGGAACCGTCTGCCCCCAACCGAATGCTGCTTTGGTGGTCGCGGTCTAGTTCCTTGGTAGCAGGCCATCCGACGCTAGTCGCAAAGACAGGCGCCCTGGGAAGTTTTCCCGGCGAGGGCGGGATTTTTTCCGTATCGGACCAGGGGGGCGAGACCCGACCCTAGTCAGGCCAAAACCTCACTGGGAATCCCACCATGACAATAAAAACGCTCCCTGCCCTCTCGTCCCTGACCGTTGCCTTGCTGCTGGCCGGCAGCCTGTCCCTGGGCCCACAGGCCAACGCCGCCGTTACCTGGGAAGACATCGCCAACGATCACCTGACCACCAAGGACGTGTTGCAATACGGCATGGGCACCAACGCCCAGCGCTGGAGCCCGCTGGCCCAGGTCAACGACAAGAACGTCTTCAAGCTGACCCCGGCCTGGTCCTATTCCTTCGGCGACGAGAAGCAACGCGGCCAGGAATCCCAGGCCATCGTCAGCGACGGCGTGGTCTACGTCACCGGCTCGTACTCACGGGTGTTCGCCCTCGACGCCAGGACCGGCAAGCGCCTGTGGACCTACAACCACCGCCTGCCGGACAACATCCGCCCATGCTGCGACGTGGTTAACCGGGGCGCGGCCATCTATGGCGACAAGATCTACTTCGGCACGCTGGACGCCCGGGTCGTCGCCTTGGACAAAAACACTGGCAAGGTGGTGTGGAACAAGAAGTTCGGCGATCACGCCGGCGGCTACACCATGACCGGCGCCCCGGTGCTGATCAAGGACAAGACCAGCGGCAAGGTCTTGCTGATCCATGGCAGCTCCGGCGACGAGTTCGGCGTGGTCGGGCAATTGTTCGCCCGCGATCCGGACACCGGTGAAGAAGTCTGGATGCGCCCCTTCGTCGAAGGCCACATGGGGCGGCTAAACGGCAAGGACAGCACCCCGACCGGCGACGTCAAGGCGCCGTCCTGGCCCGACGACAAGACCACCGAGACCGGCAAGGTCGAGGCCTGGAGCCACGGCGGCGGCGCGCCCTGGCAAAGCGCCAGTTTCGATCCCGAGACGGACACCATCATCGTCGGCGCGGGCAACCCCGGCCCGTGGAACACCTGGGCGCGCACGGCGAAGGACGGCAACCCCCACGATTACGACAGTCTCTACACCTCCGGGCAGGTGGGCGTCGACCCCAGCACCGGTGAAGTGAAATGGTTCTACCAGCACACGCCCAACGATGCCTGGGACTTTTCCGGCAACAACGAACTGGTGCTGTTCGACTACAAGGACAAGGACGGCAAAATGGTCAAGGCCACCGCCCACGCCGACCGCAACGGCTTCTTCTACGTGGTGGACCGCAACAACGGCAAACTGCAGAACGCCTTTCCCTTTGTCGACAACATTACCTGGGCCAGCCACATCGACCTGAAGACTGGCCGCCCGGTGGAAAACCCTGGCCAGCGTCCGGCCAAGCCATTGCCCGGTGAAACCAAGGGCAAGCCGGTGGAAGTCTCACCGCCATTCCTCGGTGGCAAGAACTGGAACCCCATGGCCTACAGCCAGGACACCGGGCTGTTCTACGTACCGGGCAACCAGTGGAAAGAGGAGTACTGGACCGAGGAAGTCAGCTACAAGAAAGGCTCGGCTTACCTGGGCATGGGCTTTCGAATCAAGCGCATGTATGACGACCACGTCGGCAGCCTGCGAGCCATGAACCCCACCACCGGCAAGGTGGTGTGGGAGCACAAGGAGCCGCTGCCACTGTGGGCCGGTGTGCTGGCGACGAAGGGCAACCTGGTGTTCACCGGTACTGGCGATGGCTTCTTCAAGGCCTTCGACGCGAAAACCGGCAAAGAGCTGTGGAAGTTCCAGACCGGCAGCGGCATTGTCTCCCCGCCCGTCACTTGGGAGCAGGACGGCGAGCAATACATCGGCGTGACCGTTGGCTACGGCGGCGCCGTACCGTTGTGGGGCGGAGACATGGCCGAACTGACCAAGCCGGTGGCCCAGGGCGGTTCGTTCTGGGTGTTCAAGATTCCGAGTTGGGATAAGGCGACGGCGCAGAAATAACCCTGACCTCCACCACAATCCCTTGTGGGAGCGAGCTTGCTCGCGATGGCGCAGTGTCAGTCAACATCAATGCCGGCTGAACCACCGCCATCGCGAGCAAGCTCGCTCCCACAGTTAACATCGAGTTCATGCCATGAAATCATTGCCCTTGTTGCTTCTGTTCATCAGCGCGTTTGCCAACGCCGACGACACCCCACTGACCCTAAACGGCTGCCTCATTGCCGAATCCAGCCAATGCCCCGGCGCTAACCTGCGGGGCGCCCACCTGGCCAACCAGGACCTGCGCAAGATGAACCTCGCCGGCGCGGATCTGCGCGACGCCGACCTGCGCCATGCCCGGCTGGACCTGGCGAATCTAGAAAAGGCCCAGCTACAGGGCGCCAACCTGAGTCGCGCGAGCCTGCAACAAAGCAACCTTCGCCTGGCGGACTTCAGCGATGCCACGCTCAAGGCGATCCAGGGCTGGGGCCTGTTTGCCCAGGGCGCGCAGTTTCAGCGAGCCGACCTGACCGCCGCCTATCTCCAGTTCGCCCGCTTGTCCGGCGCCCGCCTGCACGACGCCAACCTGCAAGCCGCCGACCTGGAAATGGCCTGGCTGAGCAAAGCCGACCTCAAGGGCGCCGACTTGCGCGATGCCAACCTGCAAGAGGTCAAACTGGGCGAAAGCAACCTGGAACGGGCCAACCTGACGGGCTCGCGGCAGCATTACGGGAATTTCCAGGATGCGAATATGCAGGGGTGTGTCGGATGCCCAACGTCTTGGGAACAATGAAGCTCCCGTGGCGAGGGAGCTTGCTCCCGCTGGGGTGCGAAGCAGCCCCAATTTGTACGAGTCAATTAACCTGACACACCGAGGCGCCGGCCTTGGGGGCGCTTCGCACCCCAGCGGGAGCAAGCTCCCTCGCCACAATTGGCCGGCATTTCAAGTCAGGGACTCACCCCGACACCCGCACCACTCCCATATCGATCCCCAAATGCACCAACTCGGCATGGGAACTGACCTGCAACTTACTCTTGAGCAACGTCAGGTGGTTGGACACAGTCTTGGAGCTGATGCATAGCTGTTCGGCAATGGTGCGCGCGGGAGTGCCATTGGCGAGCATGACGAAGATCTCCAGCTCGCGCTGGGTCATCGATTGCAGGCGTGGATCGCTGTTGTGGCGGGTGGTGGCGCAGGCCAACTGAGTGGCCAGGGCCTGCTCGATGTAGGCATGGCCGGCCAGCACTCGCCGTACCGCCTCGATCAATACCTGCGGCGCCGAGTTCTTGGTCAGGTAGCCCGCAGCGCCCGCGTCCAACGCCTGGCGAACCAACGGCAACTCGTCGTGCATGCTGAAGAACAGCACCCGCAGTTGCGGCAAGCGTTGACGCAGGCGCCGGGTGGTTTCCAGCCCGCTGATCCCCGGCAGGCCGAAGTCCATGATCACCAGGTTCGGCACTTGTTCCTGCACCTGGCTCAACGCCTCTTCGCCGCAGGCCGCTTCGCGCACCTGCAGCTGTGGCATCAAAGCCCGCAACAAGCTGGCGTAGCCCTGCCGAACCACGGCGTGGTCGTCCACCAACAAAATGTTCATGAGGCCTCCAAGGGAATATTCAAGGCCAGCGCCCAACCCGCCCCGGGCCGGCTGATGATGCGCAGCTCACCACCAAGGCTGCGCGCCCGTTCCGCCATCGAATGCAGGCCCACGCCGGCCCGGGAGCGCTGCTGGGCACCGCGTCCGTTATCGCGCACCCATAGCCGTAGGCGACCGGCGCGGTGCTGCATGCGGATCCGCACCTGGCTGGCGTCGGCATGCCGTGCGATGTTGGTCAGCGCTTCCTGCAACAGGCGGTACAACTGAGCCTTGTGCGATGCGGCCAATGGCGGCGGTGCTCCATCGACCCGTAACTGACAGGCGATGCCGTGGCTGTCCTGCCATTGCCGGGCCAACAATTCAATGGCCTCACCCAACGGCAGATGCTGGAGCACGACCGGATACAAGTCGTTGACCAAGGCGCGAAAGCCTTGCTGCAAATGATCGCAGTGTTCTTCCAATTCGTTGGCGGTCTGCTCCAGCACGGGCGGCTGATGAATCACCAGGCGCAACAAACAGGCCCTCGCGCGAATACCTGCCACGTACTGGCCCAAATCGTCGTGCAAGGTTTGCGCGAGGGACCTGCGCTCCTGCTCCTGGACGGCCAGCAACGCCTGGGTCAGCCGCGCATTGTCGGCCCGAGTCTGGCCCAGGGCGGCGGTCATGCGGTTGAAATGCGCCGCCAATTGCTGGGCTTCCGATAGGCCCTCGGGCCGCAGATGCACTTGCAGGTCGCCGCTGGACACCTGGTGCAACGCCTGTAGCAACTCGTCCAGCAGGCGCATGCCCCGGCGCACCGCCCAGCGGATCGCCAGCAGGCTGAGCAGCAACGCCATCGCGCAAACGCCAAGCAACTGCACCAGGGAATCGAAGATTTCATCGACTTCATCACCGGGGTCAACGGCAATCCAGGCCCGACGACCGTCCTGCAACTCGACGATCTGGGCGGCAGGCCCTTGGGCCAGGAGTCGACGCCCCAACCAGGCGTTCAAGCCAGGCTCCTGTGCCGGCGCGTTTTCGCCGGGCGCCAACCAGCGCACCCGAACGTGACGCAGGCTGCCGGTGAGCCGCGACTGGAGGCTGGCCGGGTCGCGCTGGGCAGTCTCGCGCAGGTAATGCACCACCGACTCGGCCGATTGCAGTTCGCGTCGCACATCCACCGTGGCCTGGTGCAACAGCAGCGTTGCGCAGGCCAGGGTGACCAGGGCGAAGAACGCCGTGACCCAGAGGTTGATGCGCCAGAGGGCAGACATGGTCAGTGCTCCAATCTGCGAATCACACCGGCCCCCTGTGGGAGCGAGCCTGCTCGCGAAAGCGAAGGCACATCCAACATCAACGTCGGCTGGACCAACGCTTTCGCGAGCAGGCTCGCTCCCACAAAGGACACTTTAGGTCGATCCACGCCTATCAAACTCAGGATCAGCAACAACGGCAACAGCAGCGTCTTGAACATTCGCACGGTCTGTCCGCTCCCTGATGAATGACAATTGAAAGCATCCTAAAACCCCGGCGCCTGGACCGAGCTACTACCTTGGTACTGCCCCAGCGGTACTTTCTGCATATTTCCCCGGCATCACGGCCTTCCTATGCTGGCGCTACCTGCAATGGAGGACGTCATGCGCTGGCTTGTCAGTTACGCCCTGATCTACCTGTTGGCCGCATCGACCGCTCAGGCCAGCGATGCCGCGCCGTTGCAGGTGCGCATCGGCTACCTGGGTTACCGTCCCGACCCCGGCCCGCTGCTGTCCAACATCATCCCTGAACCCACCGATGCCGGATTGCGCGGCGCCGAACTGGCGATCATCGACAGCAACAGCACCGGGCGATTTCTCAAGCACGACTACCGTCTCGAAAGCGCTAACGTCGACAATTCCCAAGCACTGCTGGAGGCCGCCCGTGCCCAGCATGAACAGGGCCTGCGTTTGTTCGTGGTGAATGCGCCGGGTGAAAGCCTGCGCCAACTCAGCGCCGCCCTGCCCGACAGCCTGCTCTTCAACGCCGGCAGCCCCGACGACAGCCTGCGCACCAGCGGCTGCCTGAGCAACGTGCTGCACACCCTGCCCGACCGCGCAACACTGGCCGACGCCTTGATCCAGTTCAGCGTCGTGCGCAAATGGCAGCGGGCCTTGCTGATCGTCGGCCAGACACCCGAAGACCAGGCCTACGCCGCTGCATTGCGCCGGGCCATGAAACGCTTCGGCATGAAGATCGTCGCCGAGAAACCTTGGCAGTTCGATAACGACCAGCGCCGCAGCGCCCAGGCCGATATGCCGCTGTTCACCCAGGCCGCCGAGTACGACGTGGTGCTGGTAGCCGATGAGCGCGGCGACTTCGGCGAATACGTGCCCTATCAGACCTGGCTCCCGCGCCCGGTCGCAGGGACCCAGGGACTGACGCCCACCGGTTGGCACAAGACCGTCGAGACATACGGCGCGGCGCAGTTGCAAAAGCGCTTCGAAGCCTTGGCCGGCCGCTGGATGAACGACCGCGACTTCGCCGCCTGGATCGCCGTGCGCAGTATCGCCGCCGCCGTGAGCAAGCTGCGCCAGGACGAGCCATTCGCCATTCGCCAACTGGCCCTCGGCGACGAGCTGCCGCTGGATGGATTCAAAGGCCGCAAGCTCAGCTACCGGCCCTGGAATGGTCAACTGCGCCAACCGATTCCCCTGGTTCAGCCTCGGGCCTTGGTCAGCACGTCGCCCCAGGACGGTTTTCTCCACCCGTCCAACGAAATGGACAGCCTGGGCTTCGACCGGCCCGAAGTGAGCTGTCGCTACCCCTGATCGATCACAACAATAAGGAAGACGCCATGCGCCGCCCCCTGCTCAACCCGGCTCTGCTTTGCCAAGCCCTCGCCCTGGGCGCCTCGCTGCTCCTTGCCGGTCCCGCTGCCGCCAGTATCGCCTGGGTCTCCAACGAAAAAGACAACAGCCTCAGCCTGATCGACCTGCAGAGCCTGGAAGTCGTCGATACCTTGCCGGTAGGCCAGCGCCCGCGAGGCTTGTTGTTGTCCCATGACAACCGCCTGCTGTACATCTGCGCCAGCGATTCGGACCGCGTCCAGGTGATGGACGTCGCCACTCGCAAGATCATCAAGGAGCTGCCCTCCGGCAAGGATCCGGAGCAATTCGCCCTGCACCCCAACGACCGCTGGCTCTACGTTTCCAACGAGGACGATGCGCTGGTCACAGTGATCGACACCCAGACCTCCGAAGTGCTGGGCCAGATCGGCGTCGGCGTCGAGCCCGAAGGCATGGCCGTCAGCCCCGACGGCAAGTGGGCGGTCAACACCAGCGAAACCACCAACATGCTGCACTGGATCGACACCAGCACCCAGACCCTGGCCGACAACACCTTGGTGGACCAACGGCCGCGTTTCGTCGAGTTCAATCGCGACGGCACGCAACTCTGGGCCTCGGCGGAGATCGGCGGGACGCTGACCATCCTCGACGTTGCCTCGCGCCAGGTGCTCAAGACTCTGACCTTCCAGATCAAGGGCGTGCACCCGGACAAGGTGCAGCCAGTGGGCATCAAGCTCAGCGCCGACGGCAAGCTGGCATTCGTCGCCCTGGGCCCGGCTAACCATGTGGCAGTGATCGATGCCAAGACTTTCGAAGTGCTGGATTACCTGCTGGTGGGCCGACGCGTCTGGCAGTTGGCGTTCACCCCGGACCAGAAGCAACTGCTGGCAACCAATGGAGTCAGCGGCGACGTCTCGGTGATCGACGTGCAGAGCCGCAAGGTGCTCAAGTCGGTGAAAGTCGGCCGCTATCCCTGGGGCGTGGTGGTGACGCCATGAACGCCTTGGAGGTCAGCGACCTGAGTTTCGCCTATGGTGCGCGGCAAGCCCTGCGCCAGATCAGCTTCAGCGTACCGGCCGGACGCTTCGCCGCCCTCCTCGGACCGAACGGCGCTGGGAAGTCGACGCTGATTGCGTTGCTGACGCGTCTGTACGATGTTCAGCGCGGCGAGATCCGCGTCGGCGGTCATTCATTGCGCACGTCACCGCACCAAGCGTTGCGCCAGTTGGGCGTGGTGTTCCAGCAAAGCACGCTCGACCTGGACCTGAGCGTCGAGCAGAACCTGCGTTATCACCTCGCGCTGCATGGCTTTTGCCGGCGCCAGGCCGATGCCCGGATTGAAACCGAACTGGCCCGCCAGCAGTTGACCGAACGACGTCACGAGCGGGTGCGCCACCTCAATGGCGGACACCGGCGCCGGGTGGAAATCGCCCGGGCCCTGCTCCACGAACCGCGCTTGCTGCTGCTGGACGAGCCGAGCGTCGGGCTCGATCCGGCCAGCCGCCAGGCTTTGGGGCAACACATTCGCCAACTGTGTCGCGAACAGGACATCAGTGTGCTCTGGGCCACGCACCTGCTGGACGAAGTGCAGCCCAGTGATGACCTGTTGATCGTGCATCAGGGCCGGCTGGTCGCCAGCGGACGGGCCGAGGACGTGAGCGAGGAACACGGCGGCAGTCTCGGCTCGGCCTTTCATCGATTGACCGCCTCGGGAGTTGCCGCATGAACGCGTATTGGCAATGTTTCCTTGGCGTCGTGATGCGCGAATGGCTGCGCTTCGTCTTGCAACGCACGCGATTGCTCAGCGCACTGGTGCGACCGTTGTTGTGGCTGCTGGTGTTCGCCGCCGGCTTCCGGGCGGCGCTGGGCATCGCCATCATCGCGCCTTATGACACTTACATCCCCTATGAGGTGTACATCGTGCCGGGGCTGGCCTGCATGATCCTGTTGTTCAATGGCATGCAAGGCTCGCTGTCGATGGTCTATGACCGCGAAATGGGCAGCATGCGCGTGCTGCTGACCAGCCCCCTGCCCCGGGCCTTTTTGCTGGCGAGCAAATTGCTCGCAACCTCGCTGATCTCGCTCTTGCAGGTCTACGCCTTCCTCGCCATCGCCTGGCTCTACGGTGTCCAACCGCCAGCCATGGGCGTTCTGCTGGCATTGCCGGCCTTGCTTTTGGTGGCGCTGATGCTCAGTGCCCTGGGCCTGTTGTTGTCCAACGCGATCCGCCAGCTGGAGAACTTCGCCGGGGTGATGAACTTCGTCATCTTCCCGATGTTTTTCCTGTCTTCGGCGCTGTACCCGTTGTGGAAAATGCTCGAAGCCAGCCCCTGGTTGTACTGGCTGTGCGCGGTGAACCCCTTCACCCATGGCGTGGAGCTGGTGCGGTTCGCGTTGTATGGGCAATTCAATGTGCTGGCGATGGTTGTGTGCGTGGGGCTGACGCTGCTGTTCGCGCTGCTGGCGGTGTGGACGTTCAATCCGCAGCATGCGGCGTTGCGCAAGGCCAATTGACCTACCTGATACACACAGCCCCTTGTGGGAGCGAGCCTGCTCGCGAATGCGGTAGACCAGACACATCTATGCTGCCTGACCCACCGCTTTCGCGAGCAGGCTCGCTCCCACAGGGGATTTGTGTGATCCGTGATGAAAATTACTACTTTAGTACCGTTTTTCCTGTCTATGGTCGCATTCACAAGACCTCGACCCTGGCATGTAATGGGCGCATAACAAAAAGGATAAATCCCATGCCCCGTTTGCTGGCCATCGTCTTGCTGGGCCTGGCGCTGAATGTCGCCCAGGCCGACACTGCGTTGTTTTCGGCGCAGGGCTATCGCATTACCCAATACCGCAGCCCCACGCCCGCCTCCGCCCAGGGCGCGCAAACCGTCGACACCGAAGGCTTGCAGCGCCTGCTTGGGCAAACGCCCGCCCCGGTGTTGATCGACGTGTACCGTCGTCCATGGGTCCAGGGGCGCTTCATCGACACCGAGCCCCACGCCAACCTCCCCGGCAGCCTATGGCTGGCCAATACGGGCGATGGTGAGCTGGAGGGGAACTGGCAAGATTACTTCACCTCCCACCTACGCAAGGCCACCGACGGGCGCCTGGACCAACCCTTGGTCTTTTACTGCCGCTCCGATTGCTGGTTGAGCTGGAACGCGGTAAAACGCGCCGCGTCCATGGGCTATAAACATTTGTATTGGTACCGCGACGGCCTCGACGCCTGGGAGGCGGCCAACCTGCCCTTGCAAGCGGCCCGCCCCGAACCTTTTCCCTGATGCAGCGCCCTGCGTGCAATTGCCCCAACACGACAATAACGAGGTGAATGGCCATGTATAAAATCCTGATAGCCGACGATCACCCACTGTTTCGCGAAGCCATCCACAACGTCATCAGCGACGGGTTCGCCGGTAGCGAGGTGATGGAAACCGCCGACCTGGACAGCGCCCTGGCGCTGACCCGCGAACACGACGACCTGGATTTGATCCTGCTGGACTTGAACATGCCCGGCATGCACGGCCTCAACGGCCTGATCAACCTGCGCAACGAAGCGCCGACCATCCCCGTGGTGATCGTGTCCGCCGAACAGGACAAGCAAATCGTTCTGCAGGCCATCACCTATGGCGCGGTGGGTTTCATCACCAAGTCTTCACCTCGCTCGCAAATGACCGACGCCATCGAGCAGATCCTCAACGGCAACGTGTACTTGCCGCCGGACATCATCCGCACCCAGAAGAGCCCCACGGGCCGCCGCTTGAACGAAACCCCGGCGTTCCCGCCCGAACTGCTCCAGGCCCTGACGCGCAAGCAACTGCTGGTACTCGAACGCATGACCAAGGGCGAGTCGAACAAGCAGATCGCCTACACGCTGGACATCGCCGAAACCACGGTCAAGGCCCACGTCTCGGCGATCCTGCGCAAGCTCAACGTGCATAACCGGGTGCAGGCGATTCTCAGCGCGGGGGATATTGATTTCGGGGCTTATTTGCGGCGTTGAACGGCTGAACACTAACGGGACACTGTGGCGAGGGAGCTTGCTCCCGCTGGGGCGCGAAGCGGCCCCAAACCCAGGCACCTCGGTGTGTCAGGCTTGTTCAGGATGGGGCTGCTTCGCAGCCCAGCGGGAGCAAGCTCCCTCGCCACAAAAGCGGTTCGACTCATCGGCTGGTTGTTTGGCCCAGCAAGTGACTCATCGCAATCTTCAGTTTCATCGGCCGCACCGGCTTGTGCATCAGTGTGTGCCCAAGCTCGCGGATCTGCTGTTTGAGTTCATTGCTGTAATTGGCGGTGATCATCATGGCCGGGATCGGTGAGGCACGGCAGGCGTTGATCCGGGCCACGGCGTCCACGCCGTTCTGGTCGTGATCCAGGTGGTAATCGGCGATCAGCAGGTCGGCTTCGGCACGGTAGCCGTCCACTTTCCGCGCTAGGTCCTGTTCCGACAGCGCAGTCACCACGAGGCAGCCCCAACCTTCGAGCAAGGTACGCATGCCGGCGCAGATCGCTCCATCATTATCCAGCACCCAGACCCGCGCCCCGCGCAGGCGTTCAAGCATGGGCTCGCTCATGTCCAGGCACGGCAGCGGCTTGGGCGCGGTGGCGCTGAGGGGCACCTCAATGGCGAATACCGAGCCTTTGCCCGGCCATGAGCGCACCCGGATCCGGTGCCCAAGTATCCTGGCGATCTTCTCGACAATCGCCAGCCCCAGGCCCAAGCCTCGATCCTGGTTCGGTCGCTGGACATCACCGCGCTTGAACTCCTGGAAAATCTCCCCCAGGCGATCCTGGGCGATGCCTATGCCAGAATCCCAGACCTCGATCGAAACACGATTGCCAAGACGCCGGCATCCCAGCAGAACCCGCCCGTTCGGGGTGTAGCGCAGCGCATTGCTCAGCAGGTTCCGCAGGATCCGCGCCAACAGTTGGATGTCACTGCGCACCAGCACCGAACAAGGTACGAAACACAATTCAAGACCCTCGCTGCGCGCCACTTGGCGATATTCGGCCGCCAGGTTGTCGAGCAATTCACTCAAGGCGAACGGCGCCACGTCGGCCTTGATCACGCCGGCGTCGAGCTTGGAGATATCCACCAGGGTGCCCAACAGGTTTTCCACGTCCTGCAGCGAATTGCTCACGTTGCGCACGAGGTGCGCGTTCGCCACCGGCTCGCGGCGCTCCAGCAAGGCGCTGGTGAACAGCCGCGCGGCGTTCAACGGTTGCAGCAGGTCATGGCTGACCGCCGCGAGGAATTTGGTTTTTGACAGGTTGGCCCGCTCGGCCTCGCGCTTGGCTTCACGCAAGCGCAGTTCCACCCGGCTGCGCTCATCGATCTCGCGCAGCAACTGGTCGTTGAGGCTGGTCAGTTCAGCGGTGCGCTCCTGCACGCGCTGCTCCAGGTTTTGATAGGCCTGGTGCAACGCCTCGGCGGTGCGACGGCGCTCGGTGATGTCGCGGATCAGCACGAAGATCCCCACCACCTCGCCGTTGGCCAGCACGTTGGGCACATAGGAGCGCAGCATGTAGCGCTCCTGGTTGTTGATGTTGGTCTCGGCGAATTCGAACGTCACGCTCTCGCCCGCCAGCGCCCGGGCCACGTAGGCTTCCAAGCGCTGATAGTGCTGCTCGCTGTGGGCTTCTCGCAGGCTCTGGCCGAGCATCACGCCACGGGGCCAGCAATACCATTGCTCGTAGACCTTGTTGGTGAACTCATAAACCAAATCGGCGTTGAGATAGGCGATCAGCGCCGGAACGTGGTCGGTGATCAGGCGGATCCAGCGCTCGCTCTCGCTCAACGCCTCGGCGTGCTGGTAGCGCTCGGTGATGTCGGTGAAGGTGTTGACGTAGCCACCGGTGGGCAGTGGATGGGTGCGGATCTCCAGGACTCGGCCATCGGACAGCCGTTGCTCACACTCCTGGATCAGCCGGCCATTGCCATCGCGACTGGTCGGTGTAAGCAGTTGCAGCTCGCTGTCGGCGATGACCTCGTTGAACGGCCGATGGGCCGCTACCGGTGCCAGGCCACTGAGCTCCAGGAAGCGCCGGTTCCACAGTTCCAGCACGCCTTGAGCGTTGACCATCGCCACGCCCTGGGACAGGTTGTCCACGGCGCGCTGCAACAGATGGGATTTCTGCGCGATGGCCTGTTCCCGGCGCACGGTTTCACTGAGTTTGACGTCGGTGATATCGGTGAAGAGAATCACCCGGCCGCCTTCCTGGGTCGGCCGTTCACTGACTTGCAGCCAGCGCCCGTTCTGCAATCGGTACAGCACCGGTTCGTCGGGCTGGCCGCGGGTTTCTTCGCTGAACAAGCCGTTGGCGGTCATCAAACGCTTGACCTCGGCAAGGCGCATCCCCGCGATGATCCGCACCCGGCTGTGGGCCCAGAACGCCTTGAAACGGCTGTTGAACAGGACGATGCGCTGTTGCGCGTCGAACAGCACGAAGGCATCGGAAATACTTTCGATCGCGTCGATCAAATGCCGATGGGCCGTTTCCGCCCGCAACCGCGCTTCGCCGAGCAAATGGTTGCCGGCCTTCAACTCGGCCATGGCTTGGTTCAAGGCGTCGGTACGCTCACGCACCTGTTCGGCCAGCACCACCGAATGCTGGAAGGCTGCGTATGGGTCGCTGCCGCGCGTCACGCCGGATTCCACCCGCTCGATCAGCGCTTCATTGATGCGCCGCAGCTTGCGGTTCTCATGCTCCAGAGCGGCGAGCTGCGCCTGCAGTTCAGCGATGGTCGGGGACGCGATGGCGGGCAATGGCAACTCCGGTGAACGTCTGGTTGATGTGCATGCCATTGAATTGCTCTCCATAGGTGTTGAACCCCATCACCCGATGTTCACGCAGGAACTGGCCGATCTGTTCCAGGCCGTCGCGATCTTCCAGCTCCAGGCGTCGAAGGAAACAGTCGCAGCCCAGGGTCAGCAGCAAGTCCCCGAGGCGCGCCTGCAAACCATCGAACAGATCTTGCAGGTTGTGCAGCAACGGCCCCGGGCTCATGGCGGTGAGGACGATGCCGTTCTCCACCGCGCAATAGAAACTCAGGCTCAGGTCCGAATGGACCTGCTGGATCGCTCGCACGTAGTACTGGTCATTGATGCGCACGGCCAATGGATGGGCAGCGAAGACCCGGTAATCCAGCGCGTTTACCGGCACGCCAATGTGCCGTGCGTATTCTTCGGCCGCAGGCTCGGCGTTTAGCTCGTAGACCCTGCGCGTGGCGCTGTCGGCGCCGGTCACCACCAGTTTTTCCTGCCGGGGCAGGATGTGGTGGGTGGTAAACACTTCGAACTCCAGCCAAGTATTGATCAACACCACCACGGCCGCGCCGCTGTGGAATTGACCTTCAAAGTAGACGTGGGTGTGGGTCAGGTAATTGTCATCCCCGGCCGAACCGCCGAAATGCGGGATGTCCCCCAGGGCGGCGCTCAAGGCTGCCAGCACCATCTCCTCGCGGCTAGACAAACCGTCGAGCAAGGTCAAGGCGAAGCTGTGGCCCTTGATCGGCGCCAAGGCGTTGCTGCGGCAACCACTGGCCAGGCGCTCGACCATCTGCTGGGCATCGATCAGGCTGAAGTGCTCCATTTCGCCGATCAGTTCGGCAGCGATGGAAAAATGCCGGTGGTCGAAACCCACCGCCGTCACGCAGTTGCGGCCGTAACCTTGTGGCGTGATTTCCCCCGCGCTGGTGCATCCCGCCAGCCGGATCCCGCCAAAGCTGCGCGAAAGCGCGTGGCCCAGGGCCGGCAGATTGTATTCGGCGGAACAGAAAAACAGCACGAACCCCAGGTACGGGTGCAACAACTGTCGCGCCAGCTCCTGGGCCACTTGCTCGACGTCCGTTGCCTGGGACATGGCGCTGACCACGCCCTCGCTCTGGGCCTGCTGCATCTGCGCCTCCGACGGTGCGTGATAGAGCCTTGAGTGTACGAATCGACGCCCGGCCCACGAATGCTACTTGGGTAGCGGATGGACGCTTCCATGGGATGAGAACCGTGGCGGCCCCAGCCGCGATGCGCACGGTTGGGGCCGCCAAGAAAACCTTGTTGACGTGGATCGCTTCTGTGGCGAGGGAGCTTGCTCCCTCGCCCGGGGTTGAGTAGTCCTTACCAGGTCAACACCGCCCCCACCGCGAAGGTATCGGTGTCTTCGTTCTGCGCGCTGGTGTCATGGCCGTTGATTTCGAACTGGTTGTATTCGGCGACGAGCTTGAGGTTATCGTTGATGTCGTGGAACAGCGCGACACCGCGAGTCTCATAGTCGGCGCCGCTGCCGACCACGCCGTTTCCGTCGTCCTCGGTCTTGCCATAGGACAGCGCCAGGCGGTTCTTGCCCAGCTTGTAGGAGCCCTGCAAGAGGTAGCCCTTGCTGTCGACATTGCGCAACGTGGCCTCGCCGGCATTGTTTGTGAAGAACGGGTTGATACCCTTGGCCTGAAACCCCGAGCCGGTGAGCGACAGCCCACCCATCTTCGCCTGCACCCCATAACCCAAACCTTTGGACGTGACCGACTCGACGCTGGAGTCGGTGTTGTCGGAAGTCTGGTAGCTGCCGTTCAGCCAGCTGTAGATCTTCGCTGCGCCCAGGTCGAACTGATAAGTAACCTCGCTCTCTGTGCGAGGGTTCTCCTGGTAGGCCTTGCCGGTGGCGCTGCTGTCGTTGGTGTCCACCGGGTCCATGATGCCCACCGCCACGCGCAACCCGTCCATCACGGGGGTGCGATAGGTGATTTGCGACGTCGGGAACGGGTACGGATAACCGCTGCCGATATTGCCGAACGAGACGCCGCCGCCGTCCACCAGCCCCAAGGTGTCGCTGACCTGGCCATAACCGGCCAGCAGCTCATCGAGCAGGATGTTGGAACGGGCGAACAGGCCGAAGTCCTTGCCGATCAGCACTTCGCCCCACTCCGGGTTGGCGACGGTGCCGTAGAACTGGCGCACGTCGATGGCAGTGTCGGTGCCGTTGGTTTCGCTGTCGTTGATGGTCACCCAGAACGACGCCCGGGCGCCGAGCTTGAGGTCATCGACCTGCTTGCCCATGTTGAAGCCCAGGTAGTTGGGCAAGAAGCCCATCTTGACCCGCGACTGGCGGCGGTCGAACTGTTCGCCGGCACGGTCCACGTCGCTGTTGACGTAGAAAGCGTTGATGTAGCCGTCGGTGGAAAAGGTCGTCTGGTCCTTGTCGTACAGCATGATTTCGGCGTGGGCCCAAGGCATCGGGGCGAGGGTCGAGAGGCCTGCGATGACCGCAGGCAAAAAACGCAGGCAGGTATTTTTATTGTTGTGCATGGCGCGCTCCGCAACAGGGGACGGGATGTCGGAGGCGATTATCGAAAGGCACCCGGGCGCGTCATACGCTGCCTTGGAAGTGATTGGCGGCTGCTTTGGCAGCGCAGGCCCGGCGCGGCAGTTTGTGTGTAAGACCCGGATGCCGCCGGGCGCGGTACTTTGGGTGTGGGCCGGTGGGTGGGTAGGATCAACTCGTTGTGCAGTGGTACCGAGTCGTCTGGTTTGGGGCTGCTGCGCAGCCCAGCGGGAGCAAGCTCCCTCGCCACAAAGCCGAGTACGACTTCGTTCCCGAATACAAGGTGATCCCGTGGCGAGGGAGCTTGCTCCCGCTGGCTTGCGCAGCAGGCCCCCTCGCCTTCAGCTCAGAACCTCGGCTTGACGGTCTTCCAATCCGGCCGATAACGGCGCATCTGCCGCACGTCATCGCGCTGACGAATGCCGCAGCTGAGGAACTGCTCGTGCAGCTTGCCCAGTTGATCGCGGTCAAGCTCCAACCCCAGGCCCGGCGCCCGGGTGATCTTCACGCAGCCGTCGACAAACGGAAGCTTGCCACCCTTGATCACTTCTTCATCCGGTTCCTGCCATGGGTAATGCGTGTCGCAGGCGTAATCCAGGTTCGGCACCGAAGCCGCCACGTGGGCCATGGCCATGAGGCTGATGCCCAAGTGCGAATTGGAATGCATGGAAACCCCCAGGCCAAAGGTGTCGCACATTTTCGCCAGTACCTGGGTGTCCCGCAGCCCGCCCCAATAATGGTGGTCGGCCAGGACGATCTGCACGCTGTCCTGGGCCACGCTTCGGCGGAACTCGTCAAAATCGGTGACCACCATGTTGGTCGCCAGCGGCAGGCCAGTGCGCTTGTGCAGCTCGGCCATGCCCTCCAGGCCAGGCGTCGGGTCTTCGTAATACTGAAGGTCGTCCCCTAGCAGCTCAGCCATGCGGATCGAGGTTTCCAGCGACCAGTTGCCGTTGGGATCGATGCGCAGCGGAAAGCCAGGAAACGCTTTTTTCAACGCCTTGATGCAGGCCACTTCATGCTCCGGCTCCAGGGCGCCGGCCTTGAGCTTGATGCTTTTGAACCCGTATTCCTCGATCATCCGCCGTGCCTGGGCGACGATCTGCTGCTCGTTCAGCGCTTCGCCCCAGTTGTCCGCAGGATATGGCGAGTCGATGTGCTCGGCATATTTGAAAAACAGGTATGCGCTGAACGGCACTTCATCGCGAATCGCACCGCCCAACAGGTCCACCAGCGGCACGTTCAGGTAATGCGCCTGCAAGTCCAGGCAAGCCACCTCGAAGGCCGAATAGGCATTGCTCACCGCTTTGCTCGCATGGGAGCCCGGCGCCAGTTCCGCCCCGGCAACGCTGGCCGGCTTGTGGGCCGCCACGGTGGCCTGAACGATGGCCCGCAACTGGTTGAGGTTGAACGGGTCCATGCCGACCAGTTGGTCCTGGACCTGTTGCTGGATCGCCAGGGCCGGCGCATCGCCGTAGCTCTCGCCGAGGCCGATGTAGCCGTTGTCGCTTTCGATCTCGATGATCGAGCGCAGCGCAAAGGGCTCATGGATGCCGCTGGCGTTAAGCAGCGGTGGGTCGCGGAAAGCGATGGGGGTGACGGTGACGCGTTTGATTTTCATGCAGCGGCTCCGGAAGGTGTGCGCGTCGATGATGGACGCCGCTGATTGTTCCCGTCTAATCTAACCTGGCACTTGATTGATACCAGGATTGAATCAATGTTTGAGCTGGCCCAACTGCGCTGCTTCACCACCGTGGCGACCGAACTCAACTTCCGTCGCGCCGCCGAACGCCTGAACATGACCCAACCACCCTTGAGCCGGCAGATCCAATTGCTGGAGCATCACCTGGGCGTCGAACTGTTCACCCGCAGCACCCGCAGCGTCGCCCTCACCGCCGCCGGCCGGGCGTTCTTCATCGAGGCGCAGAACCTGTTGCAACAGGCGCAGCAGGCCGCAGTGGCCGCCAAGCGCTTTGCCCAGGGCCATATCGGTTCGGTCACCATCAGCTTCGTCGGCAGCGCGGTGTATGAATTCCTGCCAAAGGTGATCGCCGAAGCGCGGCTCAAGCAACCGCAGGTGAAGATCGTCCTGTCGGAAATGAACACCTACCAACAACACGAAGCCCTGCGCGCCCGGCGCATCGACCTGGGCATCGTCCGCTCGCCGCTGCTGGAAACCGGCTACGCCACTGAGTGCCTGGTGCGCGAGCCGTTTGTCCTGGCCGTGCCTGCGGGCCACCCGCTGGCCAACGCCGAGTCTGTCAGCGTGCAGGACCTGGATGGACAGCCGTTCCTGATGTACGCCCACTCCGCCTACCCGCCCTTCAACGAACTGCTCACCGGCATGCTGCGCTCGGCCCGTGTCGCCCCGCAGTTCGTGCAATGGCTGGGGTCTTCGCTGACCATCCTGGCGCTGGTCAACGCCGGCATGGGCCTGGCACTGGTGCCGCGTTGCGCGACCAGCGTGGCGTTCAGGCAGGTGGTGTTTCGCGAGATCGATCTGGGTGAAGGGGTGCAAAGTGAGCTGCATCTGGTTTGGCGGGAGGATAACGACAACCCGGCGTTTACGATGTTGCTGGAGGGGATTCGAGGGGCGGTTCGGGAGGGACTGTAGGCAAATCGCGGATCAATACCGTGTGCCCTTGTGGCGAGGACGCTTGCTCCCTCCCCACGTTGGCCGTGCCCTATTCCAGTCTACCGTGACACGTTGTACGATGACCGACGAGCACTAGACGCTCGAATTCCCGATACTTACAAAAACAAGGAAAAAACCCATGAAAAAAGCATCATTGCTGATCGGTTTCGTTTGCCTCTTCAGCGGCTACGTCGCAGCCGCCGCACCGGCCGAAAAAGAGGTGGCCGAAGCTGTAGACCACCTGACCCAGGCCATGCTTCACAAAGACATCCCCCAACTCCAGGCCCTTGCCGCCGAGAACCTGACCTACGGCCACTCCAGCGGCAATATCCAGGACAAAAAAGCCTTCATCGCCGACATCGAAACCGGCAAGAGCGCATTCAAGACCCTGGAAATGAAAAATCAGAAAATCACCCTTTCTGGCGACGTGGCCCTGGTACGCAACCACTTCTCTGCCCAGGCGCTCAAGGGCACCGAAGTGGTCCCGACCGAAATCGAAAACTTCCAGATTTGGCAAAAACAGAACGGCAAATGGCTGCTGATTGGTCGTCAGGCATTCCGGTTCTGATAAAAGGCTGGGCCGGGAATCTCTGCGGCAAACGCATCATTTGAGCGTATGGTGATCCATTGTGGCGAGGGGATTTATCCCCGCTGGGCTGCGCAGCAGCCCCAACAGCGGCGGGTGTTCAATCTGGCACACCGAGCAGTCTGAGCGATGACTGCTTCGCAGCCCAGCGGGGATAAATCCCCTCGCCACAGATCACAATCACCTCAAGTCGCGGCCCACTGCTCCCGGTACTGCAACAGAAAATCCACAAACGCCCGCACCCGCTGCGGCACATATCGGCCATGGGGATACAGCAACGTGAACGGGCGCGAACGCCCCGCGAACGGTGTCAGCACTTCCACCAATTGCCCGTCCGCCAACTCTGTTTCAACGATGAATCGATAGGTCTGGAACAGCCCGGCGCCATGCTTGGCCAGCGTTACCCCGCCCAACACGTCGTCGGAACAGCAATACCCACCCTGCCCGAACACTTCCTTCTCCTTGCCCTCGACGTTGAACAACCAAGAGATACGACGACCACTGCTGGGCAGCTCGAATTGGATGCACTCGTGCAACTCCAGGTCTTCCAGCGTTTGCGGCGTGCCTACCCTGCGCAAGTAATCCGGGGACGCGACCACCGCCAGTTTCGCGTCTTCCAGCAACCGGGCGATCATCGAGGAGTCCGGCTGGGCCCGAACACGGATGGCGAGGTCATAACCTTCGGCGACAAAATCGATGTTGCGGTTGCTCAAGTGGACATCAACGGTGACTTGCGGGTATTGCGCGCGAAACGCCGGCAGCAGTGGCAGGATGCGGTGATGGCCGTAAGTCGTCGGCACACTGATGCGCAGTTGCCCGGATGGCACGGATTGCGCCCCCATGACTTCCTGTTGCGCCTCGACCAATTGCGTCAATGCCTGACGGCATTGCTCGAAAAAAGTCCTGCCGGCGTCGGTCAGGCGGATGCTGCGGGTGGTGCGCACAAACAGGCGGGAACCCAGACGCTCTTCCAACCGAAAAATCGAGCGGCTCACCGCCGCTGGGGTCACGCCCGCCACCTGCGCCGCCGCCGTGAAACTGCCCGCCTCCGCCGCCAGACAGAAAAGCTCGATGCTGCCCAACTGCAAGTCTTCGAAGTGCCGCTTCATGATTCATTACACCGCGTATCAACTGAAGATTCCCGATGCCTGTTTATCAGGCCGTGGCGTATAAATACAGTGGTCCCTCGATTGCGCTGGATCTTCCCGCGCCTATTCTCGTCAACTGGAGTGCAGCATGCCTTTCGTCAATGTACGTATCACCCGCGACGGCGTTACCCGCGAACAGAAAGCCCAGGTGATTAGCGAAATCACCGAAACCCTGCAGCGTGTGTTGGGCAAGGACCCGCACCTGACCCATATCGTGATCGAGGAAGTCGACACCGATAACTGGGGTTATGCCGGCATGACGACGACGGAGTATCGAAGCAAACCCAAGGAGTAAGGCTTCGCCCTACCGAGCCCGGTCCGAATGACCGGGCTTTTTTCTGCCTGCCGAGTCGCTATCCCTGTGGGAGCGAGCTTGCTCGCGATAGCGGCGGGTCAGCCAGCCCACATGTGATTGATCTAATGCCATCGCGAGCAAGCTCGCTCCCACAGGGTGTAGCGTAGGTTCGATTGATTGATTACACCAAGTATCAACTCAAGTACCAGAACCCCCATTTATCAAACCCAAGCGCATCAATACCCTGATCACAACCAACGCCCAGACAGGCGCAGCGGTTCCTACTCAACGTGATCAGGAGTCAACATCATGAGCAATCAGAAAACCGTCATCATCACCGGCGCGTCCAGCGGCATTGGCCTTGGCTTGGTCAAGGCGTTCCTGGCTCGCGGCTATAACGTAGTGGGCAATGCCCGTTCCCAGTCGGGCCTGGACGATGCGGCCGGCCAGTTGGGCCATCCAGCGAGCTTCATCGGCGTGGCCGGAGACATTGCCGATCCGGCGACCTCTACCGCCCTGGTCGGCAAAGCCATCGCGGCGTTTGGCGCGGTTGATGGGCTGGTCAACAACGCCGGTTTTTTCCTGCCCAAACCCTTTGTCGAATACAGCCCGCAGGACCTGGAATCGCTGCTGGACACCAATCTCAAAGGGCTCGTCTACGCCAGCCAGGCCGCAGCCGCGCACATGATCGGTCGCCAGCAGGGTTTCATCATCAACATTTCCGCCTCGGTGGCCTTGCAACCGAACATCCAGGTGCCGGCAGCACTGCCAGTGTTGATCAAGGGCGGCGTCAACCAGATGACCCGCGCCCTGGCCCTGGAGTTGTCGCCTTTCAACATCAAGGTCAACGCCGTGGCGCCCGGTATCATCGACACGCCGATGCATGACCCGGCGCACCGCGACTTCCTCAACAACCTGGCGCCGGCCGGTCGGGTGGGCACCATCGAAGAGATCGCCGAAGCCGTGTTGTACCTGGCGGGTGCCGACTTCACGACTGGCGCGGTCCTGCCGGTGGACGGCGGCATGAGCACCGGCAAATGGTGAAAAACAAAAACCCCGAAGGCAGAAACCTTCGGGGTTTTTCTTTAGCTCGAACCTACAGCGTGTAAGAGATGCCCGCCTGCACCGTCCGCGGTGCGCCCGGATAGGCGTAGACGCCACCAAACGCGCCCTCTTCGTAATCGGCGTCGAACAGGTTCTTCAGGTCCAGGTTGAGGCGAATGCGCTCGTTGACCTTGTAGTAGCCGAGCAGGTCGACCACCGTGTAGTCGTCCATGGTGAAGGTGGTGGCGGCGGTGTTGCCGGCCCGCTCATCCACATACCTGGCGCCCAGGCCCAGGCCTAGCCCCTTCAAGCCACCGTCCTGGAATTCATAGACGTTCAACAGGCTGACGGTGTTTTTCGGTACGTTGAGCAGCCGAGTACCGGTGGGGATGTTCTCGTCCTTGGTCACTTCGGCGTCCACATAGGCGTAGCCGCCGATGACGCGCCACTCCGGTGTCAGGTTGCCCGCCACGTTCAAGTCGAAACCACGGCTGCGCACTTCGCCAGCGGCGACGTTGAAGGTCGAATCCAACGGATCGGGCGTCTGCACGTTGCGTTTTTCGATCTGATAGACCGCCGCATCGACGCTCAACTGGCGATCCAGCGCTTCCCACTTAACGCCCATTTCATAGGACTTACCCTCTTCCGGCTTGAACCCGCCACCCTCGCGGCTCGCGCCGTTGTTGGGTTTGAACGAGCGCGCGGTGTTGGCATAGACCGCCACCGTGTCGGTCAGGTCATAGATCACGCCTAGGCGTGGGGTGACCGCATTGTCGGTAACCTCCCAGTTGCGGCTGCCGGGGCGTGCTTGGGGCACAAAGCTTTCATACTCATGCTCAAACCGCTCGAAACGCGCCCCCGCCAGCACCTTCAGCCGCTCGGTCAGCGCCACCTGGTCCTGGACAAACACGCCGAAGGTCTTGAGATTTTCCTGGTCGTCGGTTGGGGTGCGGGTCAAGGCCGGGCGCGGCTGGCCATAGACCGGATCGAAGATGTCGATCGGGTAGGCGCCAAGGCCATTGGCGGAACGCTGGATGATGGATTCGTAGCTGTAGTCTTCGTATTCAACACCCGTCAGCAGCGTATGTTCGAACCCTCCCGTGGAGAAGTGCCCGGTGAGGTTGAGCTGGGTATCGCGGTCGGTCCATTCCAGCTTGCGGTAGTTGAAGTTGCGCCCCAGGGTGCGCCCATCGGCGGCGATGCCGTTGCCTTCGACAGCGTTGCCCTGCAACGTGCCGTCGAGCCACTGGGTGCCACCGGCCAGGGTCCAGTCGTCGTTGAGCATGTGCTCGAAACGCACCTGCAGCATGTTGTTGTCGTTGTGCAACTTGCCGACGTCTTTTTCGCCGAAGAAGGTATCGCGGGACGCGGTGCCACGCTGGCCTGCGTAATGCGTCAGGCCACGGTCCAGCGGCGCATTGTTGCGCATGAAGTCGCCTTCGAAGGTCAGGCGCGTGGTGTCGTTGACCTGCCAAGTGACCACAGGGGCGATGCCATAACGTTCGGTCTCGACATGATCGCGGAACGTATCGCCGCCCTCGCCCACCACATTCAAGCGATAAGCCAGGCGGCCTTCGTCATCCAACGGGCCGGACGCATCCAAAGTGCCGCGACGCATTCCCTGATCGCTGATCTGACTGCCCAGGGTCACCGTGCGCTCGGCCAATGGTTGCTTGGACACTACGTTGAAGGTGCCGCCGGGATCGCCACGCCCATACAGCATGGACGCCGGCCCACGCAGCACTTCCAGACGCTCGATGGTGTTGGCATCGGGCATGTTCGGGTAACCCCGATTGATCGGGAAGCCGTTGCGGTAGAACTCGCCCGTGGTAAAGCCACGCACGGTAAACGTGGTCAGGCCCTGGCCGCCGAAATTGTTCCCCCTGCCGACGCCCCCAGCGTAATCGAGGGCATCTTGCAGGCGCGTGGCGCTGAGGTCTTCGACCACATCGCGGGACACGACAGAAATCGACTGCGGGGTTTCGTGGATAGCGGTGTCGGTACGCGTGGCGCTGGCGGAACGGGTGGCGTGGTAGCCCTTTACCGGGCCTTGTGCAGTCTCGAAGTCCGAGGTGCCGACAATGTCGGTGGCTTGCAACTCCAGCGGCGCCTTGTCCGTGGAAACGGGCTCTTCTGCCCAGGAGGAGATGGAATAAGCTTGGAGCACACACAGTGAAACGAGTATCCGACGCATCGACACACAATCCTAATGAAAGACGCCGCCTCAAGGGCGACAAGAATGTGTCGCGAAAGATACAGCAACTCATTCCTATTTGACATCTATTCCCATTAGTACCCCCGTTCCAGCTGTGGAAACTTGTCGAATTTGCCTGAGAAACGCCTGGGCCCGGGCATCCTGGGTGAACGCAACGTTCAGCCGCAACCAGTCGCAGGCACCCCCCTCTGGCAGGAACGACGACCCTTGGGACAACTGGACCTGCAGCTGCTTGGCGATCTGTCGCACCCGCTCGGCCGGCACAAGACGAGGCCGCGCCCACACGAACAGCCCGCCACTTGGCTCGGCAAACACTTCCCAGTGCGTCGCGTCAAGCTGACGCAACGTGCTCGCCATCTGCTTGTTCAGGCGCCCGCGAAGGCGCTGGATCAGCTTGCGATACGCCCCGTTCGCCAACAGCGTCGCCACGACGTTTTCCGTCAGCAATGAACAACCAATACCGGTCACCATCTTGACCTGCGCCAGGCGCTGGATGATTTCAGGCTGGGCGACGACGTAGCCGATGCGCAACGAGCTGGACAAGGTCTTGGAAAAACTCGCCAGGTAGATCACCCGGTCCAGGGCATCGAGGGAGGCCAGGCGCGACGTCGGGCCGTTCTGGAAATCGGCGTAGATATCATCCTCGATGAGGCGAAAGTCGTGCAGCGTCGCCAGTTGCAACAGGCGATAGGCCACGCTCGGCGCCAGGCTGGTGCCGGTGGGGTTCTGGTACATGCTGTTGATGAAGAAATACGTGGGCTTGTGCGCTTTGAGCAACTGCTCCAGCCGGGCGATATCCGGACCATGGGCGGTTCTCGGCACCGCCAGGGTCCTGACTCCATGCAGCTTCAGCAGGTTGAACAGGTTGTAATAGCCAGGGCTCTCCACCAACACCAGGTCACCGGGCTTGAGCAGCGTGCGCACCAACAGGTCCAAGCCATGGCTAGCGCCTTGGGTGGTGATGATCTGGCGAGGATCGACGTGAATGTCGATCAGGCCCAGGCGCTTCTGGATTTGCAGGCGCAGATCAGCCGAGCCCAACGGCGTGCTGTAATTGAACAGCGCTTTATTGTCACTGCGCACCACCTGCCGGATCGCCTGGCCCAGGTCGGTGTCATCGCGCCACGCGTCCGGCAGCCAGCCGCAACCCAGCTTGAGCTGGGTCGATTCGTTGTCGAACAGCGGCCAGGATATCGCCTCATCCTCGATCTGCGCCGCCAGCGCCTGGGGTAACTGCTGGGCCACGAAAAAACCCGAACCATGCCGCGATTCCAATACGCCGCTGGCGACCAGTTGGTCATATGCCTTGATCACGCTCGACAGGCTCAAGCCGTTTTCCGTCGCCAACTGGCGGATCGAAGGCATTCGCGCACCGGGGCGGATGCCATGGGTATCGATCCACGCGGCTAGGCTGGCAACCAGTTGCCGGACCACGCTTCCCCTGGCGTTGCGATCGATGTTCAGGTCCATGGCGCGGCGTCTCGGCTAAGTGTTCTTGAATTTCGAGCAAACAGTTAAACATAAAAGCCCCCCGTCTGTTCCTTGTTTGCCTGCTGTCCGGCGGTGATAGTCCGCCCAGGCTCACACTTTTGCAGGATCTCTCTTGGACGCACAGCAACGACATTCATGGGGCCTGGCCTTTGGTCTGTGCCTGATCACCCTGGCGGTCAACCTGCAGGCGCCGCTGTACACCACCTATGCGCAGCTTTCCGGTTACGGCGCAGGCGCCACGGCGGTGGCGTTTTCCGGTTATGTGCTCGGCGTGTTGCCCGTGCTGCTGGCGTTCGGCGGACTGGCCGACCGGATGGGCCGCAAACCGTTGATCCTGGTGGCGCTTGGCCTGTCGATGCTGGCAACGGTCATCACCTCGATCTGGCCCAACCTGATAGCGCTGGGCGTGGCGCGCCTGATGATGGGCGTCGGCACCGGGTTGGCCTCGGCGACTTCCACGGCCTACATGGTGGAATTGATGCCGACCGGCGATGCCCGGTCGCCGGCCAACCGGGTCACCGCCAGCACCTCTCTGGGTTTTGGATTGGGCGCGGCGTTGACCAGCCTTTTCCTGTTCGTCCATCACAGCGTTACGCCAGGCAGTTTCTGGGTGCAGTTGGCGTTGGCCGCCCTGGCGATCGTCGTGGTCGCGCGACTGCCGGACCCAGCCCCGAAAATCAGGCACGCGCCGCTGTTGCGCCTGCCGTTGTTCCCTGCTGGCAGCCTGCCCTACAGCTTCTCCATGCTGCTGGCCTGGGCGACTTCCGGGCTGGTGATCGCCATCCTGCCTTCGGTGCTCGCGGCCCATGACTTGCAGCGCTGGTCCGGCCTGTCGACCTTCACCGTGATCAGTTGCGGGCTGATCTTCCAGCCTTGGGTGAAACGCATGCAGCCGGCCAGGGCCACCGGATTGGGGCTGCTCGTCTTGCCTTTGAGCTATGCGCTGCTCGCCTGGGGCGCGAGCCAGGGTTCGCTGGCCGCCGTGCTGCTCGGCGCACTGGGGGCCAGCAGTGCGTGCTATGGCTTTCTTTACCTCGGCGGACTGTCGGCGATCACGGCCATGGCCGGTACGCAAAAAGCCCGAGTCAGCGCCGGTTTCTTCCTCTTCGCCTATGTCGGGTTCAGCATTCCGGTCGTGGTGACGGGTTGGATGGCTGACCATTTCGGCGCTGATGTCGCGTTGACGGTGTTTGGCCTGGCGTTGCTGGCAGGCGCAACGATCACCGGGTTGCGCATCGTCCGGACGCAGGCTTTCATCACCCAACCCTCCCACGGCTGAATAAACCCTTCGCCACAATGGCCAACGTCGCTCGACATCACGGCAGGCAGGTCGTATACCATATCCCCACCTCAGCCAAACGACCGTCGCCGTGACTTTATCCAAATTCAACCTGCCCGACCTGGGCAACACCCCGTCCACCTCGGAAATCATTACCCGCCACTTGCGCGACGCTATCGTGGCCGGGCTTTTCGCCGAGGACGAGCCGATTCGCCAGGACGACATCGCCCGGCAATTCAACGTCAGCAAGATCCCCGTGCGCGAAGCGCTCAAGCGCCTGGAAGCCGAGGGCCTGGTGATGTTCCAGCGCAATCGCGGGGCGATGGTTACGCGGATCTCCGAGGCGGAACTGGCGCAGATGTTCGAGGTGCGGATGTTGCTGGAGGACAAGGTGCTGCGCCTGGCGATCCCCAACATGACCGACGCGACCTTCGCCCGTGCCGAAAGCATCTGCCGGGAGTTCATCGGCGAGGACGACGTCGGCCGCTGGGCCGAGCTGAACTGGCAGTTGCACGCCTGCCTCTATGAACCGGCGCAACGGCCCTTCATGGTGAGCCTGATCCGCTCGGTCCACGACAAACTCGAACGTTACCTGCGCATGCAGATGAGCCTGTCGGCCGGTAAGGATCGCGCCGACCATGAGCACCGCGAAATCCTCGACGCCTGCCGCGCCGGTGACGTGGAGCGCGCGGTGAAACTGCTGGACGAACATATCGCCGGGGTCTGCAGGACGCTGTTCGAGTTCTTGCCTTCCGGTCACTGATCACGATTGCCTTATTTCCCGCATTGGCCTATTCCAAAAACATAGAAACAAAGCGCCCGTTGCAACTTGCGCCTGATTTGTTAGGCTCTCGCGCACCTACTTTTGCCAGGGACGGCATATGTCTAATCAGCACCGGTTGAGCATGAGCTCATTCAATCAAAGCGACGCAGCTTCGTCCGTCGCAGCGTCAAACATCACCCCAGATACAATCGTCTCAGCGTTCAATCAGCCCATCATCGACACGCTGACTGTCACGGCGCAGATAAAGAATACTTACTACGCGGGAACCGACGACACACTATTGATATCAATGGGACCGTACAACGAGTTACAGACTTACATCGAAGCCCCGAGAGTCGGTCAGACGATTCACATTTCGATTGATATCCAAAGGATGTTTGGCAGGTCGAGCATTTCGCTATCGGACATTCGCGGCCTGACGTTCTATCAAGCGCCTGTGCCGCACCCGATCATCTCGGATGCCTGGGAACTCGAGTCACTACTGATTACCGCCAACGATATCTACACCAACGCAATGAATAAAATAGATACGTGGATTTTTAACAAATCACCGCATCTTCGCCCGGTATGGTCAGGCATCGTGGATTTCTCCAACTGGACGAACTCCGATCGTCGCCCCTTAGATCTGAGCGCTCAGACGTATCCAATACGCTGGATGCCGTATATCAGTGACTTGACCCGCTGGCGCTGTTACAACCCGGCACAACTAGAAGGGGTGGGTCAACTGCTCGGCGTCTGGAACGGCAAGTTGATCGGTAATCAACTGAAAGGTCAAACAAGCGAACTCCTTGCCCCAAACAGCGAATCCAACAGCTATACATGGGTATATACGCCTGAGGGATCGATAATTTATAAGCGCTGGGAACATGCCAAACCATCGGAGTATTTAAGACACAGTCAACTTGGAAGCGGCAGACCGGTCATTTGCGCGGGAGAGTTCAGGGTCAAGGAACACCGTATGCAAAATGTCCTAGCGATGGTCAACGATGCCTCCGGACACTACAAACCCGACGGAGGAGCCTGCTTGCGCTATGTGGCGGAGAAGCTCGAGTCTATCAATATCGATACAAGCCATACCGAATGGCGATGGACAAACGCACGCAGTTGATGACGGTTCGGCCTCGTCTCGCACACTATGCCGATTTCGTCATCACCGACAACTAAAACCATCAAGCCGCCACCCCCCGGCGCGCGCCACGCTTGTGTCCACTCATCTGAACGGACGTGGCGCCATGAAACGCATCACCGTGATCGACTCCCACACCGGCGGCGAACCGACCCGACTGGTGACCGATGGCTTCCCCGACCTGGGCCAGGGCAGCATGGCCGAACGCAGGCAGCGCCTGGCCGAGCAGCACGACGCCTGGCGCACCGCGTGCGTCCTGGAACCGCGCGGCAGCGATGTGCTGGTGGGCGCGTTGCTGTGCGAACCGGTGGACCCGACCGCCTGTGCCGGGGTGATCTTTTTCAATAACAGCGGCTACCTGGGCATGTGCGGCCACGGCACCATCGGCCTGGTGGCGTCATTGGCTCATCTGGGCCGGATCGGCCCGGGCGTGCACAGCATCGAGACACCGGTGGGCACAGTGCAGGCGACGTTGCACGAGGATCGCTCGGTCAGCGTGCGCAACGTGCCGGCCTACCGTTACCGCCAAGGGCTGCGCCTGGAGGTGCCGGGCATCGGGCCGGTGTCTGGCGATGTGGCGTGGGGCGGGAATTGGTTTTTCCTGATCGCCGACCACGGGCAACGCGTGGCGGGCGACAACCTGGAAGCACTGACCGCCTACACCTTCGCCGTGCAACAAGCCCTGGAGCAACAGGGGTTTCGCGGCGAGGACGGCGGGCTGATCGATCATATCGAGCTGTTCGCCGACGATCCCCAGGCCGACAGCCGCAATTTCGTGCTGTGCCCCGGCAAAGCCTATGACCGCTCTCCCTGCGGCACCGGTACCAGCGCCAAACTGGCGTGCCTGGCGGCCGACGGCAAACTGCAACCCGGGCAGATCTGGCGCCAGGCCAGCGTCATCGGCAGTGAATTCGAAGGGTCGTATGAACGTTCAGGCGAGCGCATCGTGCCGACCATTCGCGGCCGGGCCTATATCAGTGCTGAAAGCACCTTGCTCCTCGAGCCGGACGATCCGTTCGCTTGGGGCATTCGTCCGTGAGCCAAGGCCATGTCGCAGACGTGATCATCATCGGCGCCGGCATCATCGGCGCCGCCTGCGCGCAAGCCTTGGCCCAGCGTGGTTTGAAGGTGCTGGTGCTGGACGCCGGTTGGCACGGCGCCACGGCGGCCGGCATGGGCCACTTGCTGGTACTCGATGACAACCCGGCGGAGCTGGCCCTGAGCCAATACTCCCTGCGACGCTGGCGCCAGATGGCCCCCGATCTTCCAGAACGCTGCGCCTGGCGCAACAACGGCACGTTGTGGCTGGCGGCCAACGCCGAAGAGATGGCCGTGGCCCACAGCAAATACATGAACCTGATGGCCCATGACGAAGCCTGTGAACTGATCGGCCGAGCCGCACTGCTCCAGCGCGAACCGGAACTGCGGCCCGGCCTGGAAGGTGGGCTGCTGATCAAGGGCGACGGCATTCTCTACGCACCCGCGGCCGCCCGCTGGATGCTCGATCACGCCAACATTCGCCATCAACGGGCGCAAGTCAGCGAAGTGGACGGTCACCGCGTGCGCCTCGCAGGGGGCGGTTGGCTCCGCGCCGACGCAGTCGTCCTCGCCAACGGCATCCAGGCCACTGAGCTGTGCCCGGAGCTGCCGATCGAACCCAAGAAGGGACACCTGCTGATCACCGACCGCTACCCCGCCACTGTCAGCCACACCTTGGTTGAGCTGGGTTACGTCACCAGCGCTCACAACGCCAGCGGACCGTCGGTGGCGTGCAACATCCAACCGCGCCCGACGGGACAACTGTTCATCGGCGCTTCGCGGCAGTTCGGCAATGTCGACCCAGCGGTGGAAGGCTGGATGCTGGCGAAAATGCTCAAGCGTGCCGTGGACTACATGCCTGGCCTGGCGCACCTCAACGGTATCCGCGCCTGGACGGGCTTTCGCGCGGCGACCCCCGACGGCTTGCCACTGGTGGGCCAACATCCGCAGCGCAAGGACCTATGGCTGGCGGTGGGTCATGAAGGGCTCGGCGTTACGACCGCGCCGGCGACGGCTGATTTGCTGGTCGCCCAGCTATTCAACGAAACCGCGCCGCTGGCCGCGCAACCTTACCTGCCGCAACGTTTCCTGGGAGAAGCGGTCCATGCCTGAGTTATTCCTCGATGGCCGCCCGCTCTCGGTGGCCGATGGCACCAGCGTCGCGGCGGCATTGGCGTTGGGTGCTGACGGTTGCAGTCGCACCTCGGTCAGCGGCCAACGCCGGGCCCCCTTGTGTGGCATGGGCATCTGCCAGGAATGCCGGGTGATGATCGACGGCCGCCGGCGCCTGGCGTGCCAGACGCTGTGCCGCGACGGCATGCGCGTGGACACCCGACCATGACCGAACTCGCCGACATCCTCATCATCGGCGCCGGCCCCGCCGGCATGGCCGCTGCGCTGGCCGCGGCACGCAGCGGGGCGCGCATCGTGCTGCTGGACGACAACCCGAGCCCTGGCGGACAGATCTGGCGCGACGGTCCCCAGGCCAGCCTGCCTGCCCAGGCGGGTCGGATGCGTGATCGTCTGAACGCCTGCACTAATGTGTACTGCCACGCCGGCACCCGGGTCATTGCCTGCGCGGGCGAGAAGACGCTATTGGTGGAAAACGCCGAGCAGGGATGGCTGATCCGCTACGAGCGGCTGATTCTTTGCACGGGCGCGCGGGAACTGCTGCTGCCCTTCCCCGGCTGGACACTGCCCGGCGTCACCGGCGCTGGCGGCTTGCAGGCACTGATCAAGGGCGGCCTGCCGGTGCGCGGCGAACGCCTGGTGATTACCGGCAGCGGCCCGTTGTTGTTGGCCAGCGCGGCGACGGCCAGGCATCACGGGGCGCAAATATTGCGCATCGCCGAACAAGCCAGCGGTGCCGCCGTTACAGGTTTTGCCATGCAGTTGCCGCGCTGGCCGGGCAAGTTGACGCAGGCGTTCAGCCTGTTCGATTCCCACTACCGCGTCGGCACGCATGTGCTGGAAGCCCTGGGACGGGACAAGCTCGAAGGCGTGCGCCTGCAACAGCGGGGCAAGACTGTGGAACTGGCGTGCGACCGGTTGGCCTGCGGATTCGGCCTGATTCCCAATACCCAGCTGGGTCAGGCGTTGGGCTGCGAGCTGGCTGGACAAGCCCTGGCGGTCGACGCCTGGCAGGCCACCACGCGCCGTGATCATTACGCCGCTGGTGAGTGCACCGGTTTCGGTGGCAGCGAACTGGCCCTGGTGGAAGGCGCCATCGCCGGTCACGTCGCCGCCGACGACACCTCGGCAGCCGAACGCCTCTGGCCTCGCCGGGCGCGATGGCAGGGCTTTGCCCTGGCGTTGAACAAGGCTTTCGCCCTAGATGCTCGTTTGAAAGGCCTGGCCCGGGGCGACACCTTGGTGTGTCGCTGCGAAGACGTGGCCTATGCAGAACTGAGCAGCCATGCCGACTGGCGCGAAGCAAAACTTGCCAGCCGCTGCGGGATGGGCGCCTGCCAGGGTAGGGTTTGCGGCGCGGCGCTGGAGCATCTGTTTGGCTGGGCGCCGCCGGCTCCTCGTCCACCGTTCAGTCCGGCACGGGTTGAGACGTTGCTTAATCTGGCAGATGAGTGAGCCACGCGTACGGCGTGACAAGCACCTCATTTCGATCAAAACTCCACGTCTGACAAAACGACGAAGCCGCCCATGTACCCCTCGCTGACGACCTTCACTCCCTGCGACTTCGACACCCTGCTGCGCAGTCTGCTGCCCATCGCGCCGTTGCTCGATACCCTCTCGGACACGGTGTTTTTCATCAAGGACACCCAAGCCCGCTACGCATTCGTCAACCAGACCCTGGTCCGGCGTTGCGGCTTCAAGCAATGCAACGACCTGCTCGGTCTGACCGCCGAGCAAGTGTTCCCGGAGCGCTTCGGCCCGCTGTACACCGAACAGGATCGACGGGTGCTGGCCAGCGGACGGGAGCTGGCCGACCAGCTCGAATTGCACCTCTATTACGGCAACCAACCGGTGTGGTGCCTGACCCACAAGCTTGCCTTGCGCGAACCTGAGGGCGGGATCGTCGGCCTGGCCGGGATTTCCCGTGACTTGCAGTCGCCGCAATCGAGCCATCCGGCGTACCAACAACTGGCGGCCGTGGACGCGCATATCAAGCAGCACTTCGCCCGCCCCATCAGCCTGGCGGAACTCACTGCCATCGCCGGGTTGTCGGTGGCGCAGCTGGAACGACACTGCAAGCGCATCTTCCAGCTCACGCCTCGGCAGATGATCCACAAGGCGCGCCTGGGAGAGGCCTCGCGATTGTTAATGGAACACGATCTGCCCATTACCGAGATCGCCCTGCGCTGTGGTTACACCGATCACAGTGCCTTCAGCCGCCAGTTCCGCGCGCTGACGAGCCTTTCACCCAGCCAGTACCGGGACAACCAGCGTTGAGCCTGTTCCTTTAGGGGGCGTAAACCCACCCCACTGCTCCCATCTGTAACACTTCACTTTCACCTGCGCGCCGGTGCCTGGCCAGCCGGACCACCATAATCCGTTGGTTATCAAAGCATTACTAGAAACACAGAAATAAGACCCGATCAGGCACGTCGATTGCTTATCTAATATCGTATACGAAATCCTCAGTACGATATTTCACCGCATTTATTCGACAGCGAGGCATTTATGAAAAACCCTGCATTGGCCGTAGCCCTTGGCGTTGTCCTCTTTCCCCTGCTTGCCCTACCCGCCCATGCCGACAAGCTCGACGACATCATCGGCTCGGGCAAGCTGCGTTGCGCGGTGACACTGGACTTCCCACCCATGGGTTTTCGCGATGAAAGTAACAAACCGGCGGGCTTCGACGTGGATTACTGCCACGACCTGGCGAAGGTCCTCGGCGTCGACGCCGAAGTGGTGGAAACGCCGTTCTCCGACCGCATCCCCGCGCTGCTTTCGGGCCGCGCCGATGTCATTGTCGCTTCCACTTCCGACACCCTGGAGCGGGCCAAGACCGTTGGCCTGACCGTGCCCTACTTTGCCTTCCAGATGGTGGTGCTGACCCGCGACGACACCAGTATCAACAGCTACGCCGACCTCAAGGGCAAGAAACTCGGAAACACCAGCAGCACTTACGAAGCCATCGCCCTGGAAAAAGACCAGAAGAGTTGGGGCAGCGGCAGTTTCCGCGCCTACCAGTCGCAGAACGACACATTGCTGGCGGTCGCCCAGGGGCACATCGACGCCACCGTCGTGACCAACACCGTGGCCGCCGCGACCATCAAGTCGGGCAAGTACAAGGGCCTGAAGATCGCTGGCGATGCTCCCTATGTCATCGACTACGTGTCCCTCGGCGCCAAGCGCAGCGAGTACGGCTTGCTCAACTACCTCAACCTGTTCGTCAACCAGCAAGTGCGCACGGGCCGCTACAAGGAGCTGTTCGTCAAATGGGTCGGTACCGAGATCCCGCCGGCCAACCTGACCGTGCCCCAGGTGTACTACTGAGGATCGCGGCATGCCAAGCACGCCTATCCGCTTGCACGGCCGCAGCCTGGTGGAGGGTGCCGCCCAGGGCACCCTGTTGTTCGCCGACGTTGGCCTGAGCTTCTGGGGCGGGGTCGATCCCATTACGGGCGAAATCATCGACCGGCATCATCCTCTGAGTGGCGAACGCCTGGGCGGCCGCGTGCTGGCGATTCCCAGCGGGCGGGGTTCCTGCACCGGCAGCAGCGTGTTGATGGAGCTCATCAGCAACGGCCATGCACCGGCCGCACTGGTACTGGCCGAAGTCGACGAGATCCTGGCCCTTGGAGTACTCGTGGCCGAGGTGATTTTCCAGCGCTCGCTGCCGGTGTTGTGCATCGGCCACGAGGCGTTCGCTGGCTTGCGCGGCCAAGGATTCGTGCGCGTCGAGGGCAACCGCCTGACGTTGTCCGGCCGACGGCCCAACGATCAATGGCATGGGACGGATATGGCCCCGCAGCCGTCCATGCCGTTCACCGTCCGGTTGAACGAGCGGGATCGGGCAATGCTCGACGGCGCGCACGGCAAGGCAGCCCAAGTAGCGATGCAAATCGTCCTGCGGATGGCCGAGATCCAGGGCGCCGACCAACTGCTGGACATCACCCAGGCGCACATCGACGGCTGTATCTATACCGGCCCGGCCAGCCTGCGCTTTGCCGAACAACTGGTGCGGTGGGGGGCGAAAGTGAGTGTGCCCACGACCCTCAATTCGATATCCGTGGACCAGCGCCGCTGGCGGGAACTGGGCGTCGACCCTGCGCTGGGCGAACCGGCCAGCGCCTTGGGTGAAGCTTACATGGCCATGGGCGCGCAATTGAGCTTCACCTGTGCGCCCTACTTGCTGGATACCGCGCCCGTGGCCGGCGAACAGATTGTCTGGGCCGAGTCCAACGCGGTGGTCTACGCCAACAGCGTGCTCGGCGCCCGCACGCAGAAGTACCCGGACTTTCTCGACATCTGCATCGCCCTGTGCGGTCGCGCGCCGCTGGCCGGATGTCATCTCGATGGGCCGCGAAAGGCCGGGCTGATCGTCGAAGTGACAAGGCCCGACCCGATGGACGACAGTTTTTATCCGCTGCTGGGCTATCACATCGGCGGCCTGACGGGACGACGTGTCCCGCTGATACGGGGCCTGGAAGACGCCGCGCCCACCCGGGATGATTTGAAGGCGTTTGGCGCCGCGTTCGCGACCACCAGCGCCGGGCCACTGTTCCACATCGCCGGGGTAACGCCCGAGGCCTTGGACCCGGCCAATGTGCTGGACTGCGACGCTGTGTTACCGGTGGAAACCGTCAACGCTGCCGGGCTGCTTGTCAGTTGGCGCGAGCTCAACAGTGCCCGGCATCGCCACGTGGATGTGATTTCCCTGGGCAATCCACATTTCTCCCTCAGCGAATTCGCCGCCCTGGCACACCTGTGTTCGGGCCGGAACAAACACCCCGGCGTGGTGCTGGTGATCACCTGTGGCCGTGCCGTGCTGGAACAGGCCCGCCAGGCAGGTTACCTGGACGCGATCCAGGCTTTCGGGGCGACGCTGGTCACTGACACCTGTTGGTGCATGTTGGGCGAACCGGTCATCCCGCCGGGCGCCACCACCCTGATGACCAACTCCGGAAAATACGCGCACTACGCGCCGGGCCTGGTGGGGCGCGGCGTGCATTTTGCCGGACTGGCCGATTGCATCGAGGCGGCCTGCACCGCCACCGCCAGCGATCAGCCGCCACAGTGGTTGCAACCTTCCGCACCCAAGGGGACTCCGAGCCATGTTTGACTACAGCTTCCAGTGGCGCCCCGCCTTACGCGCCCTGCCCGATATGCTTGCCGGCGCCTGGGTGACCTTCGAGACCGCCGCGTTGTCGATGATTTTCGGCGTGCTGATCGCCCTCGTCCTGACGGTGATGCGCCAGGCACGCCATCCGCTGTTGCGCGGTGTCGGCAATGGTTGGGTGTCGATCGCCCGCAACACACCCTCCTTGTTCCAGATCTACATCCTCTACTTTGGCCTCGGCTCCCTCGGGCTGCACGTCAGTTCGTGGTTTGCGTTGCTGGCGGGTATCACCTTCAACAACGCCGGCTACCTGGCGGAAAATTTTCGCGGCGGCCTCAAGGCCGTACCGGGCACGCAGATGCGCGCCGCCCGTTCCCTGGGCATGAGCGCGTTCCAGGCCTACCGGATGATCATCGTCCCGCAACTGTTGCGCATCGTTTTCTACCCGCTGACCAATCAGATGGTCTGGGCGGTGTTGATGACGTCCCTGGGTGTGGTGGTCGGTTTGAATAACGACCTCACGGGGGTGACCCAGGAATACAACGTCAAGACGTTCCGCACCTTCGAATATTTCGCCCTCGCGGCGGTGCTCTATTACCTGATCGCCAAGTTGATCGTCGGGTTGGCCCGGCTGTTGTCCTGGCGCCTGTTTCGTTATTGAGGGCGGGACATGTTCTCTACAAGCCTTACCGTCAACGACGTGTTGTATCTGCTCGAAGGTGCCTGGGTCACGGTGCAATTGACCGTCTGGTCGATCCTGCTGGGCACCGTGGCCGGGTTGTTGTTCGGCCTGTTGCGGGCGCTGGTGCCCAGGGTCAGCCTGCCATTGGCCTGGGTACTCGATGCGTTTCGCAGCGTGCCACTGCTGATCCAGTTCGTGCTGTTCAATTCCCTCAAGAGCATCGTCGGCCTGGACCTCAGCGCCTTCGCCGTCGGTTGCATCGTGCTGGGGGTCTACGCCGCCGCGTACTTCACCGAGATTGTCCGCGGTGGCGTGCTGGCGGTGCCGACGAGCACCCGGCGGGCCAGCCGATCCCTGGGACTCACGTACTGGCAGGACCTGCGCTTCATCGTCCTGCCGATTGCCACGCGGGTGGCATTTCCCGGCTGGTTGAACCTGGTGCTGGGGGTGATGAAAGACACCGCGCTGGTGATGTGGATCGGCATCGTCGAACTGCTGCGGGCTTCGCAAACCATCGTCACGCGTATTCAGGAACCCCTGCTGGTGCTGTGCATCGCGGGCCTCATTTATTACCTCATGAGCCTGGTGGTCGCCCGCCTCGGCGCTCGCCTGGAAAGAAGGTGGCAAGAAAATGATTGAGATCGAAAACGTGCATAAATCCTTCGGCAACCTGGAAGTCGTCAAGGGTGTCAGCCTGACGGTGGACAAGGGCGAAGTCGTGTCGATCATCGGTGGGTCCGGTTCCGGTAAATCGACCCTGCTGATGTGCATCAACGGCCTGGAGCCGATCCAGAAAGGCAGCATCCGCGTGGACGGCGTCTCGGTACACGACAGCGCCACCGACCTCAACCGCCTCCGGCAGAAGATCGGCATCGTTTTCCAGCAGTGGAACGCCTTTCCCCACCTGACCGTGCTGGAAAACGTGATGCTCGCGCCGCGCAAGGTGCTGGGCAAGAGCAAGCAGGACGCCGAGGCGCTGGCGGTCAAACAGCTTGAGCACGTGGGCCTGGGGGACAAGCTCAAGGCCTTTCCCGGAAAGCTCTCCGGCGGCCAGCAGCAGCGCATGGCAATCGCCCGTGCCTTGGCGATGTCGCCGGACTACATGCTGTTCGACGAAGCCACCTCGGCCCTCGACCCGCAACTGGTCGGTGAGGTGCTGGACACCATGCGCATGCTGGCCGAAGACGGCATGACCATGGTGCTGGTGACCCACGAGATCCGCTTCGCCCGGGACGTATCCGACCGCGTGGCGTTCTTCTGCAATGGGCGAGTCCATGAGATCGGCCCGCCGGAGCAGGTGATCGGCAATCCGGTGCAGCCGGAGACGGCGGCGTTCCTCAAATCGGTGAAATAGCGGATGGCCTATCGCGAGCAGGCTCGCTCCCACACGGGTTTTGTGTAGGCCGCAATGAGCTGCTAACCACCACAGAACCCTGTGGGAGCGAGCTTGCTCCGGGCGGCGATCCGACGATGAGGCCCCACCAGACAACACAAGGATCTGACCCATGCGCTCATCCAGAATCATCCACATAGTCAGCTGCCACGCCGAAGGCGAAGTCGGCGATGTGATCGTCGGCGGTGTCGCGCCGCCACCCGGCGCCACGGTCTGGGAACAATCACGCTGGATCGCCCAGGACCAGACCCTGCGCAACTTCGTCCTCAACGAGCCCCGTGGCGGGGTGTTCCGCCACGTCAACCTGCTGGTGCCGGCCAAGGACCCGCGGGCGCAGATGGCCTGGATCATCATGGAACCGGCCGACACCCCACCCATGTCCGGCTCCAATTCGTTGTGCGTCGCCACCGTGCTGCTGGACAGCGGCATCCTGCCGATGACCGAACCCCAGACGCGCTTGGTCCTGGAGGCACCGGGCGGCTTGATCGAGGCCGTGGCCGACTGCCGCGACGGCAAGGTGCAACGGGTCGAGATCAAGAACGTGCCCTCCTTCGCTGACCGCCTCGATGCCTGGATCGAAGTCGAGGGCCTGGGAACATTGCAGGTGGACACCGCCTATGGCGGCGACAGCTTCGTCATCGTCGACGCCCAGCGCCTGGGCTTCGACATTCGCCCCGACGAGGCCGCCGATCTGGTGACCGTGGGGCTGAAGATCACCCGGGCCGCCAACGAGCAGTTGGGCTTCGTACACCCCTTGAATCCCGATTGGTCGCACATTTCGTTCTGCCAGGTCGCCGCGCCCGTCGTCATGGAAAACGGCATCGCCACCGGCGCCAACGCCGTCGTCATCCAGCCCGGCAAGATCGACCGCTCGCCCACCGGCACCGGTTGCTCGGCCCGCATGGCGGTGCTGCACGCCAAAGGCCTGATGCAGGTGGGTGAACGGTTTATCGGCCGCTCGATCATCGGCTCCGAATTCCATTGCCGCATCGACTCACTGACCGACGTTGCCGGTCGCCCGGCGATCTACCCGTGCATCGCCGGGCGGGCGTGGATCACCGGAACCCACCAATTGCTGCTGGACCCGGCCGATCCGTGGCCGCAGGGCTACCGGCTCTCGGACACCTGGCCCGGCGCATGACTTTCATACCCACCCATAACCCTTGTGGCGAGGGAGCTTGCTCCCTCGCCACAGAGACACACCAAAAGGAGACACCCATGAGCCAACGCATCAACTGGAGCGGCGTATTCCCCGCCGTTACTACCCAATTCAACGATGACTTTTCCATCAACCTGGAAAAAACCCATCAGGTCATTTCCAACGTCATTCGCGATGGCGTATCCGGCCTCGTGGTCTGCGGGTCGGTGGGGGAAAACACTTCCCTGAGCGCGGAGGAAAAGATTGCCGTGACCGAAGTGGCGGTGGACGCTTCCGGGGGCCGAGTGCCGGTGATCTGCGGCGTGGCCGAGTTCACCAGCGTGCAGGCCGCCAAAGTCGCCAATGCGGTGCGCAAGGTCGGTGTCGACGGGGTGATGCTGATGCCCGCGTTGGTCTACGGCTCCAAGCCGTTCGAAACCGCCGAACATTTCCGCTACGTCGCCCGGCATGCCGACGTGCCGCTGATGGTCTACAACAACCCGCCTATCTACAAGAACGACGTCACCCCGGACATCCTGATTTCCCTGGCCGATTGCGACAACGTGGTGTGTTTCAAGGACTCGTCCGGCGACACCCGGCGTTTCATCGACGTGCGCAATGAAGTGGGCGATCGCTTCGTGCTGTTCGCCGGTCTCGATGATGTGGTGCTCGAAAGCCTCGCCGTAGGCGCAGAAGGTTGGGTCTCGGGCATGTCCAACGTGTTCCCCAAGGAAGGTGAAACGATCTTCCGGCTGGCCCGCGCCGGACGGTTCGCCGAAGCCATGCCGATCTACGAATGGCTGATGCCGATCCTGCACCTCGACGCCCGCGCCGACCTGGTGCAGTGCATCAAGCTCTGCGAAGCCATTGCCGGCCGAGGCAGCGCTCTCACCCGCCCACCGCGCCTGGCCCTGCCGGAAGCAGACCGGGTGTACGTGGAGCAGATCATGGCCACGGCCCTGGCCAATCGGCCAGTGTTGCCGGAGGTGGGGCTTTAAGCCGGGGCGCAGGCTCAGGCATGTGAGAAACCTGTGGGAGCGAGCTTGCTCGCGATAGCGGTTGTCCAGCTTGCATCTCTATTGGATGTGCCGACGCTATCGCGAGCAAGCTCGCTCCCACAGGGGGTTGTGGTGCAAACACGGGACCAACCGACCAGCAACACGGCGTTATCGCCAGTCTTTGCTACGCTTTTTCCCCGGCGCAATGACGCACGGGAGGCGTCCCATGAATTATTTCCTGGCCCAGGCCCTGAACAACCAATGGGCCAATCACAGGCTGCTGGACGCCTGCGCACAGCTGAACACCGTGGAATACGAGGCCTACCGCACCAGTTTCTTCCCCTCCATCCAAGCCACGCTGTGCCACATACTGGAAGTAGATCGCTATTACCTCACCGCCCTCAAAGGCGATGTCCTGGGCCAGGAGCGGGATTTTTCCGAGATGCTGGCGTTCAACCAGCTCAGGGAAAGCCAGGACCGGACCGACCGGCAACTGGCGGCATTGTGCAGCAACCTTAAACGCACAGACCTGTCTCGCACCGTCGACCTGGTGCGTGCCGACGGCAACGCTTTCGAACGGATCGACCGCTTACTGCTGCACCTGTTCGAGCACCAGATCCATCACCGCGGCCAGGTCCACACCATGCTCAGCGCCACCCACGTCGAACCGCCGCAGCTCGACGAGTTTTTCCTCGATTGCGACCGCCGCTTCCGCGAAGAGGAGGAACAGTTGCTGCAACTCGACGAGCAGCGGGTCTGGCGAGAGTACCAGCCCGATTGAATCGATAACCCAGGAGACCTTGCCATGAACCTGATCTTTCGTTGCATCGGCTTGTCCACGATGCTGGTCGCCACCGCCGCCCTTGCCCACCATGGCTGGAGCGAATACGACGCCAGCAAGCCACTGACGCTCGAAGGTACGATCAAGGAGTCCGGTTACTCCCACCCCCACGGGACCATGCGCCTGCAAACCACGGAAAAGACGTGGTTCGTCGTGCTCGCGCCGCCTTCTCGCATGGAAAATCGGGGGCTGACCAAAGACATGCTCAAAGCCGGTAACCGGGCCACCGTGGTCGGCTACGCCAATAAAAACAAGCCTGACGAGCTTCGCGCCGAACGCATCACCATCGACGACAGAACCACCGAGCTGCGCTGATGCAGGTCACTGGCCCGGTCGCGCAAGGCTGGATGGACCGATTGGGCGACTCGCCCCTGGCCTCGGCCATGCGCAGCGAGCTATGGCTCTATCCGCTGGTGGAAGTGCTACACATCATCGGGTTCTCGATACTGGTGGGCGCGGTGGTGATGTTCGACCTGCGCGTCCTCGGGCTGTCCAGGGACATCGCCGTGACCGCACTGGCTCGCCATCTGCTGCGATGGGCCGTCGGGGCCCTGCTGTTGATCGTGCCTGCCGGCTTGATGATGTTCAGTGCGCACCCTCATGATTTCGCCAGCAACAACGTGTTCATTCTCAAGCTGTGCCTGATCGCGGCGGCAGGCGTCAATGCCCTGCTGTTCCATCTGGTGCCCTACCGCTCCGTCCAGCAATGGAATACCCACGTCACGGCGCCGAGCCTGGCCAAGCTCCAGGCGTTGCTGTCCGTGGCGTTGTGGATCGCGGTGATCGGCTGCGGGCGCTTGCTGGCCTACACCTGAACGAGCATTGAAAAAAAGGCGATGGCCGCTTCCGGCCATCGCCAAATCGCCCACTTCAGGCGCCGTCAGATCCGTGCGGGTGACACGATGATTTTCACGTTGTGTTCCTTGTTGTTTACCAACTCCTCGAAGCCCTGGCCGACGATTTCTTCCAACTGGATGCGCCCGGTCACCAGCGGCGAGATGTCCAGGCGTCCGTCGGCGATGAAGGCAATCACGTCGGCGAACTCACCGTTGTAGGCCAATGCGCCCAGCACCTGCTTCTCGGTTGAAACCAGTTCGAAGAAGTTGAACTCGCTCGGTTCTTCGAAAATCCCCACCAACACGCATTTGCCCGCCTTGCGGATCAGGTCGATGGCGAACTTGGCGGTGTGCTTGTTGCCGATGCACTCGAAGCTGACATCGGCGCCCAGGCCGCCGGTCAGGCGCCGAACTTCGGCCAGGGCGTCGCACTCATTGGGATCGATCACATGGCTGGCCCCGACTTCCAGGGCCTTGGCCTTGCGCGCGCCGGACATTTCCAGTGCGATGACCTGGGCCGCGCCGGCCGCCTTGGCGCACATGATCGTGCACAGGCCGATGGTCCCGGCGCCGACCACCACGACGTTCTGGCCAAGCAAACTGCCAGCCTTCTTCACTGCGTGCATGCCCACCGCCAGCGGTTCGATCAACGCGCCAGCCTCGGCAGGAAAGTTGGCCGGGAGTTTGTACAGCAGGTTGGCCGGGACATTGACCAACTCCGCAAACGCACCGTTATTCATCAGCCCGGTAAAAGCCAGGTTCTCGCAGATGTTGTAGAGCCCATGGGTGCAGTAATAGCAGGTGCCGCAATGCTGGCAGGCATCGGCGGCCACTGGTTCGCCGACGTTGAAACCTTCGACGCCCTCGCCCAGCTCGGCGATCTCGCCGCAGAACTCATGGCCGAGGATGCACTGGCCCTTGATCCCGGTCAGGGGGTGTGGCGCGTCCACCGGGATGAACACCGGCCCCGCCACGTACTCGTGCAGGTCCGAACCGCAGATGCCGCACCACTGCACGCGGATCTGCACCCAACCGGCGGGCGGTGAAACCGGCAGCGGCACGTCTTCGACGCGGATGTCATTACGGCCATGCCAAACGGCGGCGCGCATGCTGCGGGTCGGCTTGATTGAAACGTTCATAGCGTTACCTCCAGGATTTTTCATAGGGCGACGACTCAACCGCCGCCCGCTGGTTCAGTGCTGTCCGATGAACTCGATAATCAATCGATTGACCTGCTCGGCCGCCTCCATCTGCACCATGTGGCCCTGGCCCGGCAGCACTTCGACCTGGGCACTCAACCCTTCGGCGTGGACCGCCGGGATGATGGCGTCATCACTGCCCCAGATCACCAGGGTCGGGACATGGCCGGCCTGCACCACCTCGCGTAGCTCCACTTGCTGGCGGCCGTCCTTGAACAAGTTCTCTGCCAATTGGCGCAGGGCCACGTCCACACCTTCCAGGCGCTTGTACTTGAGCATGTCATCGAGCATCTGCCGGTTGACCAGCTCGGCATTGGAGAACAGTTGCACCAGCTGTGGCTTGAGGGCGTTGCGGTTGGCGGCGTCGACGAAGCCTTGCAAGTAACTGCCGTTGATCTGGGCGCCCAGGCCGGCGCTGCCGATCAGGGTCAGTGAGCGCAAGCGCTGCGGCATCAAGCGCGCGGCATTCAGCGAAACGGCCCCGCCCATGGAATGCCCGACCAGATGGGCCGCGTTGATGTCCAGATGATCGAGCAAGGCCAGCACCACACCGCTCAGCTCGTCGAGGTCACCGCGCTCCAGGGTTTTCGCCGATTCGCCATGCCCTGGCAGGTCCAGGGCAATCACCCGGCGCCCAGCGGCCAAGGCTTCATGGTTGAACAGCCAGTTGTTGAGGTCACCACCAAAACCGTGCACCAGCACCAGCGGCGTACCGCCCTCGCCGCGCTCGAAATAGCGGATCAGCCGACCGTCCACCTCGACTTTCTGCGGTTTCGGGCCGCTGTCCTCGTCAGCCGCGTCGCCAGGCACGAAATTGGATTGGAACTGCTCGATGACCGCGTCGATGTCGGCGTCGCTGGCTTCGCCTTCGACGACGATGCCGAGCAAGGCGCCGACCGGCAGGGTTTCATCCTGGCGCGCCACCTGGCGGCGCAATACGCCGGAAAATGGCGCCTCGACGCTGCTGGAGATCTTGTCGGTCTCGACGTCCATCACTTCATCGCCTTTGGTGATGGCCTGGCCTTCTTCCTTGAGCCAGGCATCGACCCGGCCCTCGGTCATCGACAGGCCCCACTTGGGCATGGTCAGGGTAAAAATCTGGCTCATCAGTGCTTGCTCCACTCGATCACGTTGAGCACGGCTTGCTCGATTTTTGCCGCGTCGGGGATGTACAGGTCTTCCAGGGAGTCGGAAAACGGCACCGGCGTATGCGGCGCGGTGACCATCTCGATCGGTGCCTTGAGCGCGCCAAAGGCCTTTTGCGCCACCAGCGCCGAGATGTCGGTGGCCATGGAGCAGCGCGGGTTGGCCTCGTCGATCACCACCAGGCGTCCGGTTTTCTCGACGCTTTCAAGGATGCTGTCCTCGTCCAGCGGGCTGGTGGTGCGCAGGTCGATGACTTCGCAGTCGATGCCACGTCCGGCCAGGTTGCGTGCCGCATCCATCGCGGTGTTGACCAACCGCCCGTAGGACACCAGAGTCACGTCCTTGCCGTCGCGCAGGAAGTTGGCCTCGCCGAACGGCACGGTGTAGAGCTCTTCCGGCACCTCGCCCTGCATGCTGTAAAGCAACTTGTGCTCGCAGAAGATCACCGGGTCGTTATCGCGAATGGCCTGGATCAGCAGACCCTTGGCGTCATAGGGCGATGACGGACACACCACTTTCAGTCCCGGAATGTGTGTCCACAACGAAGTGAGCATCTGCGAATGCTGGGCCGCGGCGCGCAGGCCGGCGCCGACCATGGTGCGAATGACCAGGGGCGTGGACGCCTTGCCGCCGAACATGTAGCGGAATTTCGCCGCCTGGTTGAGGATCTGGTCCAGGCAGCACCCTGCGAAATCGACGAACATCAGTTCGCACACCGGGCGCACGCCGCAGGTGGCGGCGCCGACCGCCGCGCCGACATAGCCGATTTCCGACAGCGGCGTGTCCAGCACCCGCCCGGGGAACTGGTCGTAAAGCCCCTTGGTGACGCCGAGCACGCCGCCCCAGGCATCGTTTTCACCGGGTGCGCCAGCGCCGCCGGCCACGTCTTCACCCATGATGAACACGCTGGAGTCGCGACGCATTTCCTGGGCCAGGGCTTCGTTGATTGCCTGCTGATAGCTGATTTTTCTCGCCATGATGGGATTCTCTCTTGTTGTTTTCAGGGGCGTTCAGGGGTAGCTGACGTAGACGTCGGTCAGCAGGTCGGACGCCGCCGGCTTGGGATCGGACTTGGCCTTGTACACGGCATTTTCGATCAGCATTTGCACCTCTTTGTCGATCTGGTCCAACTGCTCGACGGTGAGCAGCCCGGCCCGTGTGGTGCGCTCGCGGAACTGCATCAGGCAGTCCTGGTTTTCGCGGAAATGCTTGACCTCGTCGGGTGCGCGATAGGTCTGGGCGTCGCCTTCGAAGTGGCCGTAGTAGCGGGTCAGCTTGACCTCGATCAGCGACGGTCCTTCCCCGGCACGGGCGCGCTCGACGGCGGCCCCGGCGGCTTCATGGACGGCGAAGAAGTCGAAGCCATCGACGGTCACGCCGGGCATGCCGAAGCCGGCGGCGCGGTCGGCGATGTGGTCGCAGGCCACCGACCAATTGGAGGCGGTGGCTTCGGCGTAGCCATTGTTTTCCGCGATGAACAGGCATGGCAGGTTCCACACCGAGGCCATGTTCATGGCTTCGAACACTGCGCCTTCGTTGGAACCGCCGTCGCCGAAAAACACCACGGCGACGCTGTCGGTGCCCTTGAGCCGAGCCGCCAGGGCAGCGCCGACGACCAGTGGCGCACCGGCGCCGACGATGCCGTTGGCGCCGAGCATGCCTTTTTCGAAATCGGCGATGTGCATCGAGCCGCCCTTGCCTTGGCAGACGCCGGTTTTCTTGCCGTAGATCTCGGCCATCATCCCGTACACATCCACGCCCTTGGCGATGCAATGGCCGTGGCCACGGTGGTTCGAGGCAATGCAATCGTCGTCCCCGAGATGGGCCATGACGCCCGCGGCCGAGGCTTCTTCGCCGGCATACAAGTGGACGAACCCGGGGATCTCCCCCGTGGCGAATTCCACGTGCAGGCGCTCTTCGAAGGCGCGGATGGTGCGCATGACCTGATAGGCGTGCAGCAATTGATCATGGTTGAGCGATGTCGACATTTTTATTCTCCAGGCGTGTCTTCTTGAAGGTTCGAGGGGTGTTGCGGGTGCTCGCGACCAATGGCCAACAAGCGCTGTTGCGCGGCGTAGGTGAGCACCGCGTTGACGTCGATGCTCAGCGGGCCGCCGGCATCGAGGGTGACCGTGGGCCGGTCATGGACGTTGAATTCGATTTCCCGCTCGCCATCCAGGGCCAAGGTGCCGGCGGACAGCGACAAGCCATGGGCGACGCCGGGCTCCAGAGGCCCGGCGGCCAGCACCCCGCAACCTTGCAGCAAGCCCGGCGCGAGCGGCACCAGCAGCGCCTCGGGGGATTGCGGGTCCAGGCGCATCCAGGCACCGCCCGGGGCCTGGCGAGACACCGGAAACCACAACCCGCACAGCGCCGACAGGCCGATGGATTGCGGTTCGGCGAAGGTCACGAACACTTCGGCCAGGTCTTGCGCGCGGCTGATCGCCCTCGCGCCGACAAAGCGCAGCGGCGACACGGCGACGTCCACCAGAGCGACTTCCCGCAAACCACGCCCGGCGTCGCAAACCAGCAAGCGCTTGTTGCGACGCAGACCGACCTCGTCTGGAATTCGCCCGCTGGCGTACAACCCGCCGGCCAGCCCGGCGCTGGTGGCCTCGCGCAATTCGGGGAAGGCATTGTTGGTGCCGGTGGACAGGGTCAACAGAGGAATGTCGCCCACTTCGGCGGCGACAGCCTTGTGGGTGCCGTCGCCGCCGAGCACGGCGATCAGCGCCACCTCGCGCTCGGCCATCAGGCGCGCGGCGCGGCGGGTGTCTTCGACGGTCTGGCGCAGGGTCAGGTCGAGAAACTCCAGTGCCGGCCAATGGCTACTGCGGGCCTGGCGGCTGTGGCTGTTCTTCAGCACGGCGGCGGCGATGCCGATCATGTCGGTGGGCATCAACACCTGCTCGATGCCGGTGGCGCCAAACGCCGCCAGCAAGCGCTGGATCACCGAGACCTTGTCGGTGCTGGAGAACAATCCCGCATTGGCGGTCAACCGCCGCACGTCACGGCCCGACGCGGGGTTGGCGATGATGCCTACGGTGAGCGGGCGGCGGCTCATGGCGCCACCGTGGCGGGAACAGTCAACGGGCTTGGCGTGCAAGTCATAGGCACCTCTTTTTATTATTGGAAGCCCAACGGGTGGGTCCAAGGCCTAGAGCAAGGGCGGTGCCAATAGCCGGAAACTGGACGCAAACGCCCGAGCCAGAGCGCTTGCGACGCTCCGCTGCAAGCATTGGCCATAGGCCCGGTGAGACGCCACATGCCAGCCTGCACGACCTAACCGCGAGACGTTGAGACGTGGCGTCTCACCGGGTTGCCTGCGCTCCGTAGGGCTTGTCTGCGCCCGGCGATCAGCGCTTAATGTGCCGACAATGACAAGAAGCTGAACCGGAGGCCCCTATGCTTTCCGCTCACTCCAGGGCGCACGTGGATTGCATCAGCCGCGTGCTGAAGAACGCCGCCCAACTGCCGCAACTGCCCGTGCCGGACCTGATCCTCGACTCCTGGCGCCGCTCCATGGAGCAACATCATCTGGACCCCGGCTCGCTGCAGGGCCCACGGATCCTGTCCCACGACGTGCTCAAGCAATGCCGCGAGCGCTCGGAGCTGTTCCTCAATATCGCCAGCGACGAAGTGGCGCGCCTGCACGGCCGGGTGCGCGATGCCGACTATTGCGTCTTGCTGACCGATGCCCAGGGCCAGACCATCGATTACCGGGTGGAAACCACCCTTCGCAACGACTGCCGCAAGGCCGGGCTCTACCTGGGTACGTGCTGGTCGGAAGGCGAAGAAGGCACATGTGGCGTGGCGGCGGTGCTCACGGCCAAGACTGCGGTGACGGTGCACAAGCGTGATCACTTTCGCGCGGCATTCATTGGCCTGACCTGCTCCGCCGCGCCGGTCTTCGATCCGCAGGGCGAGCTGCTCGGCGTGCTGGACGTCTCGGCGGTGCGCTCGCCGGATGATCGACGTTCCCAGCACCTGATCCGGCAAATGGTGGTGCAGAGCGCCCGGGAGATCGAACAGGCGTTTTTCATGAGCAGCGTCCAGGGTTACTGGGTGTTGCGGGCCCATCGCAACGCGGGGTACGTCGACAGCCAGCCGGATTTGCTGCTTGCCTGGGACGACGATGGCTGCCTGCAAGCCCTGAACCCGGCGGCGCGCCAATACTTGATGCAACGCTACGGCCAGTTGCCTCGCCACCTCAGCCAGGTATTCGACCCGCAATTGCTGCACCGGGCCCGGGATGAAAGCCTCTACCCACTCGATGTCGATTTGCATGGCCGCCTGAGCGCGCCACGGCGCCGGGCCAAGCCTCGCCAGCGCGTCGCGATGACTCCCACCGAACTCGATCCACGCCTGGCCGACAGCCTGAACCTGGCGGTGCGGGTCAAGGATCGCAACCTGCCGGTGCTGATCCAGGGCGAAACCGGTTCCGGCAAGGAGGTCTTCGCCCGCCAGTTGCACCAGGCCAGCCAGCGTCGCGATCGGCCCTTCGTGGCCTTGAACTGCGCGGCCATACCGGAAAGCCTGATCGAGAGTGAGCTGTTCGGCTACGTCGCCGGTGCCTTCACCGGGGCCTCGGCCAAGGGCATGCAGGGTCTGTTGCAGCAGGCCGATGGCGGCACGCTGTTCCTCGATGAGATCGGGGACATGCCGCTCGCCTTGCAAACCCGCCTGTTGCGGGTGCTGGCCGAAGGCGAAGTGGCGCCACTGGGGGCTTCAAGGCGCAAGGCCGTGGACATCCAGGTGATCTGCGCCACCCACCGCGACCTGGAGGCGCTGGTGGCGGCTGGCGAGTTTCGCGAGGATCTGTATTTCCGTCTCGGCGGCGCCCGCTTCCAGCTGCCGCCGCTGCGCGAACGCACCGACCGGCTGGCGTTGATCAATCGAATCCTTGAAGAAGAGTCGGCGCTGTGCGGCGGTGCGGTGCAACTGAGCGGCGCCGCGCTGGAATGCCTGCTGGGTTATCACTGGCCGGGCAATGTCCGCCAGTTGCGGCATGTGCTGCGCTATGCCTGCGCGGTCTGCGAGGCGAGCGTGATCCAGCTTAGCCACCTGCCTGAGTCATTGCACATCACGGACGCCGCCGATCATGGGCCGGAGCCCAGCGCCAGCCCTGAACGCCAGGCGTTGCTGGACGCCCTGGTGCGTCATCGCTGGAAACCCACCCCGACGGCCAGGGCGCTGGGCATTTCCCGGGCGACCCTGTATCGACGGGTGCATCAGCACGGTATCGAGATGCCCGGCAGGCGTCCTGACGCTGTTCACTAAAGGCCGCCAAACAGCTGTGGCGAGGGAGCTTGCTCCCGCTCGGCTGCGAAGCAGTCGTAAAACCGGAGAATGCGATGTATCTGAAGCTCTGCATTCGGCAGGTATGGGGCCGCTTAGCGGCCCAGCGGGAGCAAGCTCCCTCGCCACGGGATCGTCTTTTTCTCAAGTGAACGATATTACGGCAGGAACCCGGGCTGATGGCTTATCGTCGCGCCAGCTCATGGCGCACGCATTGTTCGTAGTAGGTCTGCTTGACCGCGGCAGGTTTGAGCCGCGAGGTGCTGTTGTAGGTCTGTTCGGTGATGCCCAGGGCGGTCATGCGCATCCAGGGCCGGGGAAACTTGCGCACCTGCAGTTTCTTGCGCGCCCCATACAGGCTCACTCCGGACAGCTTGGACGCCTGCGCTCCAGCGGCAATGTCCGAACCCCAGCGACACACCGATTGCTGGTTTGCCGTCAGCGCCCTGGCTTGGGCTTCATGCGAAACGGCGGCCATGAGCATGGCCGCCGCGATCCAGATAGAAACACGCATAGGTTTGTCGTCCAACTTTCTGAAATGAAAGGAGTTTGACCTCAACTTATGGAGCAAGGGGCCAGCATTGGCGCGCCGTTCTCAAGCCTATGTCTATCCGTACAAACAACTTTATATAGAAACTATAACCTCTTGATAAATAGTATTTTTATCCAGACTTCGCCTCTTGTAGCAATCGCTGGATCACCTGTTCCTGTTCGCCATACCGCCCTTCGCCGAAGTGGCTATAGCGCACCTGCCCCTTGGCATCGATGAAGTAATGGGCCGGCCAGTACTGGTTGTTGAAGGCACGCCAGATCGCATAGCGGTTATCGATGGCCACCGGGTACTGGATGTCCAGCTTGCGCACCTGTGCGCGTACGTTGTCGATGATCTTTTCGTAGCCGTATTCCGGGGTATGAACGCCGATAACCACCAGCCCGTCCTTTTCGTATTTCTTCGCCCACTCGTTCACATACGGCAGCGTGTGCTGGCAGTTGATGCAGTCGTAGGTCCAGAAATCCACCAGCACCACTTTGCCCCGCAACGACTCGCTGCTCAGCGGCGGCGAGTTGAGCCATTGCACCGCGCCGTCCAGCGAAGGCATGGCGCCTTGGGCTTCGAGGTCCGGCATGGCGCTCGCGCTGGCCTTGCTCACCACATAGTCGATGGCTTTGGGCACGCTCTCCAACAGGCTTTTTTCCAGGCTGGCCGACTGTTGCGACGACGTCGCAGCCAATAACCGGTCATCCGCCCCAGTGCCGATCGCCACGGCGGCCAGCAACACCAGTGCCCCGGTGGCGCGGCGCAGCCAGGCGGTGATCGGCAGCGAGAGTTTCAACCGACCGATCAGGCCTCGACCGGCGAGGATCAGGGTACCCAGCGACAGGGCGCTGCCCAGGCCGTAGGCGAGCAGCAACAGGCTGGTCTGGGCGCTGGCGCCTTGCAGCATGGCCCCGGTCAGGATCACGCCGAGGATCGGCCCGGCACACGGCGCCCAGAGCAACCCGGTGGCGACACCGACCGACACTGACACCAGAGGCCCGCCCATCCGCCCGGCACCGGTGTCAAGACGGTTGCCCAGGCTGACCAGCGGCCGCGCCAACCAAGTGCCCACCCGGCTGAACATCAGCGACAGCGCAAACAGCACCATCACCACCAAGGCGACCTGCCGGCCGACGCTACTGGCGCGTATCACCCATTCGCTGCTGGCCACCGCCAGGCTGGACACCAAGGCAAAGGTCAGCACCATGCCGGCGAGCGTCAGCAACACCGAACGGCGCGATTGATTGGCACGGGCGAACAGGAACGGCACCACCGGGAGGATACAAGGGCTGAGGATCGTCAGGATCCCGCCGAGAAATGCGATCAGAAGCATGGCAACACCTCAATATAAAGGCTGGCGAAGGTCAGTTCTGGTTGGTGCAGTTATCGGAGAGCTTGCGGTAATCCAGCGCCTGCTCATGGCCCGCCGAGTCCAGGTAGGTCATGTGGGCGTTGACCACGCCACAGGCTGGCTGCGGGTCTTCGCTCAGGGACAGCACTTTGCGAACATCCAGGTGTGTGCCGTAGGTGTAGGTGTGCGCCGGCGCGGTGCTTTCGGCCCGGGCCGACAGGGTGCAGATGCTCAGCGCGGCGAACAGGCAGGCGGCGTAGATGGCTTTGGTGTTCATGGTGCGGTCCTCGATTCAATGGGTGTTTGTCGCAGAGGCCGGTTGTGTCGCCTCGATGGATGCCATTGAATGCCCCCCACGTATCGCGCCTGTATCGAGCAGGTGGCTTTTTGCATCGCTGTGTATCCGCCACGCGCCAGATACACTGCAATACAAACCGTCGCGAGCCAGGCCGGCTGCTGGCTGTAGACTGACCCACACCAAAACGCCAAGGGGCAGAACACCATGGATCATGTCGATCATGTGCTGATCGTGGACGACGATCGCGAGATCAGGGAGCTGGTAGGCAACTACCTGCAAAAGAACGGTTTGCGCACCACCGTGGTCGCGGATGGCCGGCAAATGCGCGCCTTTCTGGAGACCACTCCGGTGGACCTGATCGTGCTGGATATCATGATGCCCGGCGACGATGGCCTGGTGTTGTGCCGGGAGCTGCGGGCCGGCAAGCACAAGGCCACGCCTGTCCTGATGCTCACCGCTCGCAACGACGAGACCGACCGCATCATCGGCCTGGAAATGGGCGCGGACGATTACCTGGTCAAGCCTTTCGCCGCCCGGGAGCTGTTGGCGCGGATCAACGCCGTGCTGCGCCGCACGCGCATGTTGCCGCCTAACCTTGTGGTCACCGAGAGCGGGCGCCTGCTGGCGTTTGGCCGTTGGCGGCTGGATACCACCGCTCGCCACCTGCTGGACAGCGACGGCACCATGGTGGCCCTGAGCGGCGCCGAATACCGCTTGCTCCGGGTATTCCTCGACCATCCACAGCGGGTACTCAACCGCGACCAGTTGTTGAACCTGACCCAGGGCCGTGACGCGGACCTGTTCGACCGCTCCATCGATTTGTTGGTCAGTCGCCTGCGCCAACGCCTGTTGGACGACGCCCGCGAGCCGGCGTACATCAAGACGGTACGCAGTGAAGGTTACGTGTTCTCGCTGCCGGTGGAGATCCTCGAGGCCTCGGTATGACCCTGTCTCTGCGGTGGCCGCGTACCCTCGCCTCGCGCTTGTCGTTGATTTTCCTGATCGGTCTGGTCCTGGCCCAGGGTTTGTCGTTCGGCGTCCAATACTACGAACGCTACGAGAGCGCCAAGAACACCATGCTCGGCAACCTGGAGACTGACGTCTCGACGTCCGTGGCGATCCTCGATCGCCTGCCTGCCGCCGAACGCCCCGCGTGGCTGCCAAAGCTTGCGCGACGCAACTACGGCTATGTGCTTGATGAGGGCCAGCCTGGCATGCCAATGCTCCCGGACAACGCGCCGATATCGGTCAGCTCGATCCAGGAAGCCTTGGGCGAAGCCTATGCCCTGACCTACAACCAGATCCCGGGACCGAAGATGCACTATCAGGCGCACCTGCGCCTCAAGGACGGCAATCCGCTGACCATCGACGTACGTCCGGCGATGGCACCGCTTTCGCCCTGGCTGCCGGTGGTCTTGCTGGGGCAACTGGCGCTGCTGATCGGCTGCACGTGGCTTGCCGTGCGCATCGCCATCAGCCCCCTCACCCGGCTGGCCCAGGCCGTCGAAACCCTGGACCCCAACGCCCACGGCGTGCGCCTGGACGAAAAAGGCCCGACCGAGGTGGTACATGCGGCCAAGGCCTTCAATGCCATGCAGGACCGCATCGCCGCCTATCTGAAGGAGCGCATGCATCTGTTGGCTGCGATCTCCCATGATCTGCAGACCCCCATCACCCGCATGAAGCTGCGGGCCGAATTCATGGATGACGGCATCGAAAAAGACAAACTTTACAGCGACCTGGGGGAAATGGAGCACCTGGTGCGTGAAGGCGTGGCCTACGCCCGCAGCATCCATGGCGCCACCGAGGCCAGTTGCCGGATCAGCCTGGACGCGTTTCTCGACAGCCTGGTGTTCGACTACCAGGACACCGGGCAGGACGTGCAGCTGTCCGGCAAGAACGCCGCGATCATCGATACCCGTCCCCACGCATTGCGCCGGGTGCTGGTCAACCTCGTGGATAATGCGTTGAAGTTCGGCGGCGCGGCGCAGATCCAGGTCCAGCCCGCCGCCAACGGGCAGCTGGCGATCCGGGTTTTGGACCGTGGCCCCGGCATCAGCGAGCAGGAACTGGCCGAAGTGCTCAAGCCGTTCTACCGGGTGGAAAGCTCGCGCAACCGGGAAACCGGCGGCACCGGCCTGGGTTTGGCCATCGCACAGCAACTGGCGAATGCCATGGGCGGTTCGCTGACCTTGAGCAACCGTGAGGGCGGTGGGCTGTGCGCTGAGCTGCGGTTGGGTTGCGATACCCAGGTCTGAAGACTACTGAATCCCTTGTGGGAGCGAGCTTGCTCGCGATGGCCCAACGCCATCGCGAGCAAGCTCGCTCCCACAGGGTCTGGTGCAAGGTTCGGTATTGGGTTTGTATTGCAGTGTGTCAACCGCCACAGCGCATACACAAACTTGCACACCGGCCCCCTTCCCGACACACCCCGCTTACACCCACTTGAAAAACTCCTTTTATTCCCGGCCACCACGATGCCGGGCCATCCAAGGAGCTTCCCCATGCCTACCGCCACCGCAACGCCGTCTGCTTTCCGTTACCAGGGCTGGTCGCTGTTCAGCCTGCTTGCCGCCATGGTATTGCTGATGACCGTGCTGGTCCTGATCATCAATCCAGACCTCACAGAAGGCGTGCGCAGTGCCATTCGCGCGACCGCCCGTTCGTCCTTCGTCCTGTTCCTGCTGGCCTTTACAGCGTCGGCGTTCGCCGTGCTGGTGCCCTCGCCCCTGAGCAAATCCCTGGTGCGCGAACGGCGCTTCATCGGGCTGGCCTTTGCCTTTTCCCATTTGGTCCACGCCGCATTGATCTACTGGTACGGCCAGCTCAACACCGAGTTCTGGCCCGGCCGGACCACCCTTGGCAACGTGCCCGGCACCGTGGGTTACGTGTTTATCCTGCTGCTGGCCCTGACTTCGTTCAAAAGCACCACGCGGCTGATCGGCGCCACCGCCTGGAAGCGCCTGCATACCACCGGCATGTGGGTACTGGCGGCGATCTTTGCCTATTCCAATTTCAAGCGCATTCCGATGAGCGCCTGGTACGTGCTGCCCTTCGGCCTGATATGCGCCGCCACGGCGGTCCGCCTGGTGGGCAAGCTGGCCCAGGCCAACAAGCGTCAATCCCTGCAACGTGCGGCCTGAGCCGAGGAGATCAACCATGTACGCCTCTTTCTCGAAAGCCCTGAACGGCCTGCACCTGAACCTCGATCACGCCGGTTCGTGGCTCGCACCGCTGGGGCTGCGCCTGTTCCTGGCCTGGGAGTTCTTTGAATCCGGCCTGGAAAAATGGAACGGCCAGAACTGGTTCGCCGAGATCCAGACCGCCTTTCCGTTCCCGTTCAACCATGTGCCGGCCAGCTGGAACTGGGAATTGTCGATGTGGGCGGAGCTGATCTGCGCCCTCGCCCTGTTGATCGGCCTGGGCACACGCGCCTCGGCGCTGGTGCTGATGATCGTCACCGTGGTCGCTACCGCCGCCGTGCACTGGCCGGCGGATTGGTCGAGCCTGGGCGAGCTGGCCCGAGGGTACGCGATCACCAACAAGGGCTACGGTAACTTCAAGCTGCCATTGATTTACCTGGTCGCATTGCTGCCGCTGCTGTTGCAGGGCGCCGGGCGGTTGAGCGTCGATGCGCTATTGAAGTCGTTGCTCCGGTCAAAAAAATCGAAACCTTGAAGGGCTTGAGTCGGTCCAGTCCTGTAAGAGCCATGGCGCTGCGTACCGCTGCCCAGCGGGCGCAACGCTCAAGACAGCCCATCAGGACGAGGAACAGACATGAGCATGACCGTCGGCGATTTTCTGGTTGAACGCCTTTATGAATGGGGCGTTCGTCGCATCTATGGCTATCCGGGCGATGGCATCAACGGTGTGTTCGGGGCTCTGAACCGGGCCAAGGGCAAGATCCGATTCATCCAGGCGCGGCACGAGGAAATGGCGGCCTTCATGGCCTGCGCCCATGCCAAGTTCACTGGCGAGCTGGGCGTTTGCATCGCAACCTCCGGCCCTGGGGCGTCGCATCTCATTACCGGCCTGTATGACGCGCGCATGGACCATATGCCGGTCCTGGCGATCTGCGGCCAGCAGGCCCGAAACGCCCTCGGCGGCCATTATCAGCAAGAACTGGACCTGCCCAGCCTGTTCAAGGACGTTGCAGGCGCGTTCGTCCAGCAAGCCAGCGCCCCGGCCCAGGTCCGCCACCTGCTCGACCGCGCGGTACGCACGGCGGTGGGTGAGCGTCGGGTCACCGCGCTGATCCTGCCCAACGACCTCCAAGACCTGGAATACACACCGCCGCCCCACAAGCACGGCACGCTGCATTCCGGCGTCGGCTACCGCAAACCTAAGGTCGTGCCCTACGAGGAAGACCTGCGCCGAGCGGCAGAGGTGCTCAATGCCGGCAAGAAAGTTGCCATCCTGGTGGGCGCCGGCGCCCTGCATGCAACGGACGAAGTGATCGCCATCGCCAACAAACTCGGCGCCGGCGTCGCCAAGGCCCTGCTCGGCAAAGCCGTGGTGCCCGATGAACTGCCATGGGTCACCGGCTCCATCGGGCTGCTGGGCACCGAGCCCAGCGACAACCTCATGGCCGGTTGCGACACCCTGCTGATGATCGGGTCCGGCTTTCCCTATGCCGAATTCCTGCCTGGCGAGGGCCAGGCGCGTGGCGTGCAGATCGACCTTAAGCCAGACATGCTCAGCCTGCGCTACCCCATGGAAGTCAACTTGCAAGGTGACAGCGCCGACACCCTGCGGGCCCTGTTGCCGCTGATCGAAGAAAAGACCGACCGCACCTGGCGCGAAAAAATCGAGAAATGGCGAGCGGACTGGGACAAGACCCTGGAAAAACGCGCCCTGGTCTCGGCCAAACCGATCAACCCGCAGCGCGTCACGTTCGAACTCTCGCCACGGCTGCCGGATCGCGCCGTCATCACCTGCGACTCCGGCTCCTGCGCCAACTGGTATGCGCGGGATGTCCAGATCCGTCGCGGCATGATGTGTTCACTCTCCGGCGGCCTCGCCTCCATGGGCGCCGCCGTGCCCTACGCCATCGCCGCCAAGTTCTGCCACCCGGACCGTCCGGTGATCGCGTTGGTGGGTGATGGCGCGATGCAGATGAACAACATGGCCGAATTGATCACCGTCGCCAAATACTGGCGCACCTGGACCAACACCACCTGGATCTGCGCGGTATTCAACAACCAGGACCTGAATCAGGTGACCTGGGAACAACGAGTGATGGAAGGCGACCCGAAATTCGAGGCGTCCCAGGATATTCCCGACGTTCCCTATCATCTGTTCGCCGAGTCGATCGGCCTCAAGGGCATCCTCGTCGACCAGGAAAGCGACGTGGCGAGCGCCTGGGACCAGGCGTTCGCCGCCGAACGCCCGGTGGTGATCGAGTTCCGCACCGACCCCGACGTGCCACCGCTGCCGCCGCACATCAAGCTGGAACAGGCGAAGAAGTTCGCCTCGACCCTGCTCCAGGGCGATCCGAACGAGCGCGGCATCGTGGTCGAGACCGCCAAGCAGGTGCTCGGCGCGTTGCTGCCCGGTCATCGCAAGGACAAAGAATAAGCATGCAGACTCGAGCGCGCCGTTATGAGCTGATCGGATCGATCGGCGGCGCCTATATGGGCGGCGATACCGCCAAGGCGTAGCACCTGAGGGCAGCTGCCGTTAAAAATGGTGCAACTGGTCAGCTATTTTCCACTTTCATTAAGTTAATCAGGCGGTCAGCCGATACAAAACTAGTGCGGGATGTCTCGCGTTCAGCTGATGGCTTGTTTTTATGAATGAAGATGCTGGCAATGGCTCCACGGTGATTTCCGGCGAGCGGCCTACCCGAAGTTTCACTCGCCGCACCTTTCCGGCCATCATGCTGTTGCTGTTCATTATGTCCGCGCTGGCCATCGCGGTATTGCTCAACATCACCCAGACCCAGGACGAACAGGCCCGTTCCCAGAGCCTGTTCTTTGCCCAACGGGCCGTCGACGGGATTCGTACCGGCATCGGCCGCGACCTGAGCGATTATTCCAAGTGGAGCGACGCCTACCGCCACCTGCACGTCGAAGTCGACAAAGACTGGGCCTACGACCAGGAAAATGTCGGCAGCAGCGTGTTCTCGCTGTATGGCTACCAGGCTGTGTTCGTGATTTCCCCGACCGGCAAGACGGTTTATTCGGTCATCGATGGTGAAATGAGCGAAGTGCACGCCGACACATGGCTGACTGGCAACCTGCGGGCACTCGCCAGAAAGGCCAGCGCCGCCGAGAATCGCGATGAAGTGATCGTCGAATTGCTCCATCACCAGGACGCGCCTGCCTTCGTCGCCGTCTCTGCCATCACCACCGGCACCGACAACAGCGTGGCTGAGATTCCTGGCCCGCCGAGCCTGCTTTTATTCGTCAAAGTCCTCGACAAGGGCGCGTTGCAAGCGCTGGAGCGGGACTTTGCCCTGCCAGACGCGCATATCGCCCATACCCCAGGCCCGAAAGACACCGCCCAGGTGCTGCTCAATGACCTGACCCGCGAAGCCCTGGCCTGGCGCCCCGCTACCCCTGGCAAGGATCTGCGTAAAGCCCTGTTGCCGTTGTTGGCGCTGGCGTTGCTGTTCCTGGGCGTCATGGCCCTCTTGGTATTGCGCCACGCCTTGGTCATGCTTCGCGCCCAGGAACAGCAGTACGTCAGCCTCCTGGCCCATCGCAAGGCGTTGGAGCGCAGCGAGGAACGCTTTCGCGACATTGCCGAAGTGTCGTCAGACTGGCTGTGGGAAGTCGACTCGGCCGCAAACCTGACCTATCTGTCGGAGCGCTTTGAACAGGTGACGGGCTTCAGCCCCACGCAATGGATCGGCAAACCGTTGCACCGGTTGCTGGAACCCCACAGCGGGTCGATCTCCATTGCCCATTGGCTGCTCGGCGGCGCCAACAGTGCCTCGTCTGCCCCGCTGCTGTGCGAGTACATTGCGCGTAACCAACGCATACGCACCTGCAAGCTTTCGGTACGGGCCATCGACGCCGGTAGCCAGGGCTTTCGTGGCACCGCCACCGACATCACCGATGAATTGCGCGCCCTGGCACAAATCAAGCACCTTTCCCAGCACGACCCGCTGACCGGGCTGGCCAATCGCAACCGTCTGTTCGATTGCCTCAGCGAACACCTGGACCAAGCGCAGAGCACACCATTGGCGCTACTGAACCTGGACATGGATCGATTCAAGCCGGTCAACGACACCCTGGGCCATGCCGTGGGCGACAAAGTGCTCAAGGAAGTGGCTCATATCCTCCAGCAAAACGTTCGCAACAGCGATCTTGTGGCGCGACTGGGGGGCGACGAATTCGTCATCGTCATGCCCAACCCAGGCAGCGCAAGAGACCTCGATCAGCTCTGCGAGCGCTTGATCGACTGCATGCAGCGCCCCATGCACCTGGACGGCAATACGCTGTACCTGGGCGTGAGTATCGGCGTGGCGTGGTCGCCCCCCCGTGACCCACGTGCCGAGGAGCTGCTGCGCCAGGCTGACATTGCCCTGTATGCGGCCAAGGCCGCCGGCCGCAACACCTGGCGCATCTATGAAGAGGCCATGGGCAACGTCGCCCGTGACCGGCGCCGCTATGAACAGCAATTGCGCGACGCGATGCAGGAAGGCCAGCTCGAACTGCGTTACCTGCCACGCTTCGACGTGAATGCCGAGCAGTTGCACGGCTTTGAAGCCCAGGCTTTCTGGCACCATCCCGAACGCGGCGAACTGGGCGGCATTGACTTCATCCCGGTCGCCGAAGCGTCCGGGCAGTTGGAAGAGCTGGGCACCTGGATGCTGATCAACGCCTGCGAAGAAGCGACGAGCTGGCCCAACGCACTCAACGTTTCCCTGGCCGTTTCGCCTCGGTGGTTCAGCAGCAGTTTCCTGTTCAACCAGGTACACAAAGCCCTGGAGACCAGCGGTCTTCCCGCCCAACGCCTGACCCTGGAAGTGGCCGAAGGCGTACTGCTCACCGACCACAAGACCCTCGCCAATACCTTGCATGCCTTGAAGGCGCTGGGCGTACGGATCAACATCGACAAGTTCGGCACCAACATCGCTTCCCTCAGGGAAGTCCTCGACCAGCCATTCGACGGCATCCGCTTCGATCGCAATATCCTCACGCAATTGGGCCTGGAGCATGATCAGGAAGGCGTGTTGGCGATGATCAGGCTGAGCCGCAGCGTCGGGCTGATGGTCACCGCCGAGGGCATCGAGAATGCCCGGCAGTTCAGCCAATTGCGCAGCGTGGCGTGTGACCAGGTACAAGGGCCTTACTTCGGCGCGGCATTGGCTCGCTCGGAAATGGCCTCGTTCTTTACAACGCCGCGGTGGCTCTAGGCTTCATGGCTTTTGTTGGACTGACCCCAGAATGTTGGACGGTCTGTTTTCAGCACGCCGCTTAGGCACTGCCTAGCCTCCCGGACTCTGGCGAAAACTCACCGCCAATCGGTTCCAGCTGTTGATGGTGCTGATCGCCAGCGTCAGGTCCACCAGTTCCTCTTCGCTGAAGCTGGCGCGGGCCACGGCATAGACGTCATCGGGCACCTGGCTTTCAGCCAACAGGGTGACCGCTTCGGTCCAGGCCAGGGCCGCCCTTTCGCGTTCGCTGAAGAATCCGCTGTCGCGCCATACCGCCACGGCATACAGACGCCGCTCCGTCTCGCCCTGGCGGCGCGCATCCACCGAATGCATGTCGGTGCAGAAGGCGCAGCCATTGAGTTGCGAGGCGCGGATCTTGATCAGATGCTGCAGCGCCGGCTCGATGCTCAGGCGGCTGGTCAGCGCTTCCAGGCCAATCATTGCTCTCATCGCCCCGGGGGATGCGCTGTAGTAGTCAAGACGCGGGCTCATGGCGGCCTCCGTGGTGGTTGATGATTCCACGGTAGGACGTCGACGCCGCCCGTGACAGGTCCAATCTGACGATAAACGCCCACGCAACTTCTCCGCGCCGGCGCATTGCGGGTAACCTTGCGTCCGCGGCCCTTGCCGCCATCGATTATCCGGGAGCCCGCAGGTATGGAACTTCACGTCGTCATCAACGGCCGCAAGGACCTGGCGGGCCAGTTGTACCGACAATTGCGCAGCGCCATCGAGAGCGGTCGGCTGGCGGCCGGCACGCAACTGCCACCCAGCCGGCTGCTGGCCGAGCAGTTGGGCATCTCGCGCAAGACCGTCTCCGACACCTACGCGCAACTGACCTACGAAAATCTCCTCACCGGCGTCATCGGCAAGGGCACCTATGTCAACGCGCGCCCGGCCAGCGTCGTGCGCAAGCAGAGTCACCGTGAGCTGGCCGGGGCGGACGTGGTCGAGACCTGGCGCAACATGCCGGACCTGCTGCGCCATCCGCTGCCCGAAAGCGCGCTGCGCTATGACTTCATCGGCGGCGCCACCGGCAAGGGCCAGTTTCCCCTGGATGACTGGCGTCGCTGCACCGCCCACGCCCTTCGCCAGATCGCCACCGCCAAGGGTTTCTACAGCCAACCCGAGGGATTGCCGGCGCTGCGCAATGCCATCGCCCGGCACATCGCGTTTTCCCGAGGGGTCAACTGCCAGGACGACGACGTGGTGGTGTGCAACGGCGCGCAACAGGCCCTCGATCTGATTTCCCGGGTACTGACCCGCCCCGGCAGCCTGGTGGCGATGGAAGATCCCGGCTACCCGCCGGCACGCCTGCTGTTCGGATCCCACGGCGCGACGGTGGCCGGGGTGCCGGTGGATGAGCAAGGCATGCGCGTGGATATGATTCCCGACGGCACGCGGTTGATCTACGTGACGCCGTCCCACCAGTTTCCCCTGGGCATGCCCATGAGCCAGCCCCGGCGCGAGGCGCTGCTGGCACGGGCGTATGAGCTGGGCGCGATCATCATCGAAGACGACTACGACAGTGAATTCCGCTATGAAGGCCGGCCCACCGACTCCCTGCAAAGCATGGACGAGCGCGGGATCGTGGCGTACGTCGGGACCTTCTCCAAGACCTTGCTGCCGGAGCTGCGGCTCGGCTACGCCGTCCTGCCGCCGGCGATTCTCGAGGCGGTGATCCTCGCCAAGCGCCTTACCGACCAGCACACCTCCACCCTGCCCCAATGGGCACTGGCCAAGTTCATCGCCGAGGGCTGCCTGCTCAAGCACATCCGCCGCTGCCACGCGCTGTATGCCGGCCGGCGCGAGCGGATCCTGGCGCGCTTGGCCGATGACCTGTCACCGTGGTTCGAGGCCGTGCCCACCACAGCGGGCTTTCACATGGCGGTGCTGTGCAAGGTGCCGATCGACCTGCCGTTGGTGATCGAATTGGCGAAGAAAGCCGAGGTTGGGCTCTATAGCCTCGACGGATTCTTTACCGCGACACCGGTGCGTCCAGGCTTGATACTGGGCTTTGGCGCCATCGAACTGCTCGACATTGATATCGCCTTCGACCGCCTGCGGGACATCCTGCAGCAGGTCGCCTGACCGATTGGACTGGGCATTTATCCGCCCATTGGCTGTTTTAGCCTTGTCTTGCGGGGCCTATCCTGCCTGGGTGTCATCAGATTCCGTTCGACTTGATTCAGGAGCCAGGACAATGTCTCGCCAAGTGATCAATACCGTTCAGGTGCAGGCCGCCGCCGGGCGCTCGGAAGAACTGGGCCGGCAGTTGCAGCAAATCGTCGAAACCCTGCGGGCCTCGCCAGGCTGCGACGCCTATATGGTCGACCGTTGCCCGCAAGACAATGACCGCTGGAACGTCAGCGCCCGCTGGCAATCGGAAGCAGCGATGCAGGCGCATTTCAACTGCCCCGAAGTCCAGGGCTTCATCAGCCTGATCGAAAGCCGCCTGGCTCGCAGCGTGGATTTCAACAGTTTCCCGGTGGTGTGAATGGGCTCATCTCTGGCGTGGCGAGGGAGCTTGCTCCCTCGCCACCGTGGTCTACTCGTCTTTCAATAAATTGGACGTTTGTCCCCGACACCTTGGGGCTTAGGGTGAACGCGAACTCACTCGATACCACAAAGGACCCGCCCCATGAAAACGCTTTATTTGATCGCCGCCCTGAGCCTGCTTCCCGTTGCCGCGCTGTACGCCCACGAAACCGCGCCGTCGGAGAACGTTCAGGTGCTTCAGGAAAAACTGCTCAAAAACCTGCCCGGCAAGAAAGCCATGATGTTGACCGTCGACTATGCACCGGGCCAGTCGTCCATCGCCCACAAGCATGACGGCACCGCCATGGCCTATGTGCTCGAAGGCGCAGTCACGTCCCAGGTCAAGGGCGAGCCGGCCATCACCTACAAGGCTGGCGAGTACTGGTACGAAGCCGCCGGTTCCGAGCATCTGGTATCCAGGAACGCCAGCGCCACCCAACCGGCAAAGCTTTTGGTGTTCATGGTGATGGGTGAGAACGAAGCGGTGCTGATTCCGCTCAAGCAATGACCCATGGCCTCGCTCCCACCGTCGCTTTCCGGTGGTAGCGAGCCTGCTCGCGAAAGCGGGGGGGCAGGCCGAAACCTTTATCCTCAAAATGCGCCCTACCGAGCCGACGCGACCATGAACGAGATGACCCATGACATTCACATCGCCGCCGAGTCGATGTCCCAACCGCGTGCGTTGGTGTTCCTCGCCTATCCGCAAATGGGCCTTCTGGACCTGACCGGCGCCCAGACCGTGTTCTGGGCCGCCACCAAAGCCATGGCCGAACGCGGCCGGCCGGGCTATCGGATGCACACCGCAAGCCTGGCCGGCGGGCTGATGCAGACCGCTGAAGGCCTGGTCGTCGAGACGGCGTCCCTGCATCAGTTCGACGACGTCATCATCGACACGCTGATCGTGCCCGGTGCCCCGAACATTCGTCAGGCGATGATTGACTGTGTCGAGCTCGTGGACTGGCTGCGCGCGGCCTCCACCAGGGCCCGGCGCACGGCGTCGGTGTGCAGCGGGACCTTCCTCATGGCCCAGGCCGGCTTGCTCGATGGCCGCCGTGCCGCCACGCATTGGGCCATGTGCGAGATGCTCAAGAGCGGTTTCCCATTGATCGAAGTGGACCTGGACGCCATCTTCATCCAACAGGACAAGGTCTGGACCTCCGCGGGGGTAAGCGCCGGCATCGACATGGCCCTGGCGCTGGTGGAGGCCGACTGCGGTCGCGACGTGGCCCTGCAAGTGGCCCGGGAACTGGTGGTGTTTCTCAAGCGGCCCGGTGGACAGGCACAGTTCAGCCAATTGTTGCTGTCCCAGACCCAGGACAGCGCCGGGTTCGATGAATTGCACGCCTGGCTCGCCGAGCACCTGGACGAGGCCGACCTGACCATCGAGCGACTGGCCCGGCAGGCGCGGATGAGCCCGCGCAATTTCGCCCGGGTCTACAAGCGCCAGACCGGACGAACGCCGGCCAAGGCCGTCGAAATGTTCCGCCTCGAAGCCGCGCGAAGGTTGTTGGAGGACTCCGAGCGCAACATCGACCAGATCGCCCGCTCGTGCGGCTTCGGCGACGAGGAACGGATGCGCCATACGTTCCAGCGGCATCTGTCGATCTCACCGCGCGAATATCGCAGCCGGTTTTCCCTTTGAGAAGGCTTGCGCGATCGCGTCAGGCCACGCGCCGGGCTTGCGGCGCCGACTGGGCCTGCTCGGCGATGAACGCGCAGCAACGAGAACGCAGCCAGCGCTCGCCTGGATCATCATGGGAGGCACCTCGCCAGACCATCGACAGCTCATGCTCAGGCAATTGGACCGGCGCCGGCTCCGCCCGCAAGCCTGCGACTGCCGCCATGGCCCGGGCCACATAGTCGGGCACGATGGCGATCATGTCGCTGCGATCCAACAACACGGGCAATGCGCTGAATTGCGGCACCGTCAGCACCACCCGCCGCTGCCGGCCTACCAGGCTCAACGCGCGGTCCGAATCATCGATGACGTGGCCCATGGATGAAACCACGGCGTGGGGTCGGCGGCAAAAGTCGTCCAGGGTCAACTCGCCGGGACGCGAATCGGCCCGCAGCAGCATCGGCCGGATCGGGCGCAGCGCCTTGCGCCGGGCGTTGGCCGGCAGTTCCAGGGTATGGCTGATACCGAGGGAAATTTCCCCACTGACCAATAACTGGCACATCTGCCATTGATCGGTGCGACGCACCACCAACGTCGTGCCCGGCGCCTCGACCCGCAGGCGGCGCAGCAAATCCGGCAGCAGCGCGTACTCGACATCGTCGCAAAGGCCTATATGAAACGTTGCCTCGCTGGTGCCAGGGTCGAACGCCTGGCAGCGACTCAAGGCGGCGGCGATGCCGTCCAAAGCGGGTGAAAGGTTGGAAAAAATCTCCCGGGCCCGAGACGTCGGCTCCATCAACCGCCCGGTCCTGACGAACAGCGGGTCGTCGAACATCAAGCGCAAACGCGCCAGGGCCGCACTGATGGTCGGTTGCCCGAGAAACAGCTTCTCGCTCACACGTGTGACATTTCGCTCATGCATCATGGTTTCGAAGACAACCAGCAGATTGATGTCAGCACGACGCAGGTCATTTCTGTTCATCATGGTAGCCATTCCAGGCACAGGGCCAATGAGTCAGCAAAGAAACGTCGTGCCTCGGGCCGTTTGCACGGTTGGACAACGACGACGTACCAGGAAGGTTATGCCTGAGCCCCTCCGGTGTCTGTTGTACTGGGGGACACCGGACTCACGCTTTGGGTAGATTCATTGATACGTGGGTATGCATCGACAACCGGCCGGGGTTGGCAGTAATTCAGGGATTTATGTCCTACCCGATGCCAGGGGCAACTTCTAAGATCCGAAATCAATGCCCCGTCTCCTCGGGCTGCACCGCAAAACAGAAGGTCTGCGCCGTGCCCACACCCGCCACGATGTTCAAGAGTGTCTATGACAGCTTCCGGTACATCCCATGCCCGATGGGCGGGGAGCCATCGATGGGCATCAGCGCCCACCCACTGGTCAACGCCTTGGGCTGGGCCGTGGGCCTGGTGGTGGCCTGCGGAATCGTCATCATCAATTCCGAAACCCATTCCGACCTGGCGCCGACGCTGCTGTACATCACTTTGCTGCTGATGGCGGCGAACCTGTTTTCCATCAACCTGGTGATCACCGTAGCGCTGATGTGCATGTTTTTGCTGACGGCGATGTTTGCGTACAACGGTGGCTATCACCGCTGGGAGTCCATCACTGGGTTCTTTCGTTGCCTGACGGCCCTGTCCGCCATTGCGTTTCTCGCGTTGCGCAGCAAGCAGGCCGCGGACCGCCTGCGCCACAACCAGGCCTACCTGATCAACGCCCTGATCGCCAGCAAACACGCCGAGCAAGCGTTGTCCCGCGCCCACGCCCAGTTGGCCCACGTCACGCGCCTGACGTCCCTGGGAGAGATGGCCGCCTCGATTGCCCATGAAGTCAACCAGCCGCTGACCGCCATCACCAGCAGCGGCGAGGCCTGTCGTCGCTGGCTCGATCGCCCGGTTCCGGACCTCAAGGAAGCCCTCGACGCGCTGGAGCGGATCGTCACCAATGCCTGTCGCGCCAGCGAAGTCATCAATCGTACACGAGCAATGGCGCGCAAATGCGACCCTCTGCGTCAGCCTGAGCTACTGGACGACATCGTCAACGAGTCGCTGAACCTGGTGCGCCAGCAGTTGGCTCATCACAAGATCAGCCTGAAGGCGAACCTCGCGGCAAAGGCGTGCCAGGTCAACGCCGACCGGGTGCAACTGCAGCAAGTGATCATCAACCTGATCATCAATGCGTGCCAGGCGATGGAAACGATTGACTCGCCCGATCGGATCCTGCGCATACGCACCTGGACGCAGGAGCACGAGGTGCTATTGGAGGTGGCGGACCGCGGGATCGGAATCTCCGACGAGATCCTGCCTTCTTTGTTCACCCCCTTCTTCACCACCAAGGAAAACGGCCTGGGCATCGGGCTTTCCATTTGCCGCTCCATCATCGACTTCCATGACGGCAGGATCTGGGCCGCCAGCGCGGCTGGACAAGGCACCTCGTTCACGTTTTCGTTGCCATTGCTTACCTCTGCCCGCCCCGCCAAGGACGCCGCCCATGAACCCAAGCCACACCCCGAACCCTGCCTTCACCGCTGAGCCCATCGTTTACGTGGTCGATGACGATGCGTCGTTACGCCAAGCGCTCCGCAGTCTGCTACGGTCCATCGGCCTGCGGGTCGAGCTGTTCGACTCGGTGGCAGACTTCATGCGCCATTCACGCGCCGACGGGCCCAGTTGTCTGCTACTGGATGTGCGCCTTCGCGGCACCAGCGGCCTCGACTTCCAGCAACAGCTGGCGAGCGCCGACGTTCACCTGCCCATCGTGTTCATGACCGGCCATGGCGATATCGCCATGACGGTACGGGCCATGAAAGCCGGCGCAGTGGACTTCCTGACCAAGCCGTTTCGTGAGCAAGACCTGATCGATGCGGTGTCCACCGCCCACCAGCGCGACCGCCTGCGTCGCGAGGCCGAGCACAGCCAAAAGGCGCTCCAGGACCGCCACGCCAGCCTCACCGCCCGGGAACGCCAAGTGATGCTCCTGGCTGCGTCGGGGTTGATGAACAAACAGATTGCCGGGCAGATCGGCTTGAGCGAAATCACCGTCAAGATTCATCGCGGCCAGGCCATGCGCAAGATGGGCGCGCGCTCGTTTGCCGAGCTGGTGCGCATGGCCCAGGCATTGGACCCGGGGCGCGGTCAGTGAAAGTTCATACCCACGTATACTAGGCGCGGCTTTTGTACCGCGTATCTTGCAGTGATAGGGACGCCTTTATGGCGTCCTGACATTACTGCCAGGTTTCGAAATGTCCGACACCGCAATTATTTCAATTATCGATGACGATGAATCGGTTCGAGTTGCATTGGATGGTTTACTGCGCTCCCACGGTTATCGCGTCAAGACTTACCCCAGTGCTCTCGATTTCTTGTCTTCAGCTGGCTATGTGAATACAGCTTGCTTGCTGTCGGACATTCAAATGCCGGGGATGACCGGGATTCAACTGTGCGATGAGCTTCGTGCCCGCGGCATCGAGATTCCGCTTATTTTCATAACGGGCCTGCCTGCCGTACCGCCGCGAACCCGCTCGGGCGGGATGAGCCCGGTGGCGGTTTTTCCCAAGCCGTTTGATTGTGGTGAGTTGATTGCCTGCATTGAATCGGTGATGGGTGGCGAGGGGTGAAGGCGGTTGCAATGGCCTCTTCGCGAGCAGGCTCGCTCCCACAAGCGTAATGGGGTGCGCATCGTTCTGCGGCTGCTGAAAATCCACAACCCAACGATTTTAATACCTTCGTATAGCCCCCCTAACACCCACGCATGCCGCCACTGACCCTATGTAGAAGTGCCGCGGCTCCCGCCGACGAATACCATTTCCAATAGCGAACCGAAGCTGAATGCGCCTAATGATTCACCCCATCAGGCCAAGCACTTCCGGGCGTTTCGCAACACGGTCACGCTGAAACATCAAACAAATTCAACGTATCGACTCAGTCTTCGGGAGCACCTCATGAAACAGCAAATCTTGATCGTCGGCGCCGGTTTTGGCGGTGTATGGAGCGCACTCAGCGCGGCTCGCCTGCTCGACCAGCATGATCGCAATGACGTACAGATCAGCGTCCTGGCGCCCCAGGCGGAGTTGCGCATCCGCCCGCGTTTCTACGAACCCGACGTCCACACCATGATGGCGCCATTGGCCGGGTTGTTCGACGCGGTCGGGGTAAATTTCGTCCAAGGCTTTGCCGAGAGCATCGACGTCAACCGCAAGCAGGTCGGCTATCGCGACGTGTTTGGCGGCCAAGGCACGCTGGGCTATGACCGGCTGGTACTGGCAGCGGGCAGCAAGCTGGTTCGCCCCGACCTTGAGGGCATGCTGGAGCATGCGTTCGACGTCGATGAGATCGAACAGGCGACGCGCCTCGAAGCCCACCTGAAATCCCTCGCAACCCTGCCCGACAGCCCCGCTCGCAACACCGTGGTGGTGGCCGGCGGCGGGTTTACCGGGATCGAAACCGCCACTGAGATGCCCGCCCGCCTGCGCGCCGTCCTGGGCAGCGACGCCAATATCCGCGTGATCGTGGTCGACCGGGGGCCGACAATCGGTGCGGCGCTGGGCGAAGGAATCAGCCCTTCGATCATCGAAGCGTCCGACCACCTTGGCATCGAGTGGATGCTCAATGCCTCGGTCGAATCGGTGGATGCCGGCGGCGTCACGCTGTCGGACGGCCAGCGCATCGAATCCAGGACCGTCATCTGGACCGTCGGTTTCCGCGCCAGCCCGCTGACCGAACAAGTGCCCGGCACCCACGATCGCCAGGGCCGGCTGCATGTCGACGGGAACCTGAAGGTGCTCGGGCAGAGCGATATCTTCGCCACCGGCGACGTGGCCTACGCCGCCACCGACGACCTGGGCAATTACGCGGCGATGTCCTGCCAGCACGCCATCGCCCTGGGCCGCTACGCGGGCAACAACGTGGCAGCCGATCTGCTGGGCGTCGCGCCGATGACCTACAGCCAACCCAAGTACGTGACGTGCCTGGACCTGGGCGCCTGGGGCGCGGTGTACACCGAAGGTTGGGATCGCCAGGTCAAGTTGGTCGGACAAGAAGCGAAGGACCTCAAGACCCAGATCAACTCTGTGTGGATCTACCCACCCGCCGCCGACCGCGCCACCGCACTGGCTGCCGCGGATCCATTGATCCCTGTCGCCTGATCCCAATGCCCTGAAACTCACGCGCCAACCGGCCAGTCCCTCCTTCTGTGCCGGACTTTCCCAAACGCCTGCCAAGGTTTTTTCGGCGGGCGTTTTTTATTCCCGTCCGACAAGCCAGCCTGGATATCGCCACTGCCTAGCAAAATCCGTTGCAACGCCCGTCGCGCTGCGCAAGCGGCTCACGGTAAGGTAGGCAAAATCATCCGGACCGAGGTGTGCCGTGGCGTCCTACTCCCTGCGTCAGTTGAAGTACTTCGTCACCACCGTGGAGTGTGGCAGCGTCGCCGAAGCCTCCCGCAAGCTGTATATCGCCCAACCGTCGATTGCCACGGCGGTCAAGGGCCTGGAAGACAGTTTCGGCGTGCAGTTGTTGATCCGTCATCACGCCCAGGGCGTCTCGCTGACGCCGGCCGGTGCGCGTTTCTATCGAAAGGCCCAGGAGCTGCTGCGCATGGCCCGGGAATTCGAACAGAACGCGTTGGCCGACAATGACGTCGTCAGCGGGCAGATCGACATCGGCTGCTTCGAGACCGTCGCCCCGCTCTACCTGCCACGGCTGATCGCCGGTTTTCGCGAGCGTTTTCCTGGCGTGGAGATCCGCGTGCAGGACGGCGAACAGCAGGAGTTGGTTCAAGGCCTGACCGGTGGACGTTTCGACCTGGCGATTTTTTATGAGCACGATCTCGACAGCACGATCGAAACCGAAGCGCTCACGGCACCGCAACGGCCGTACGCACTGCTGCCGGCCGGACACCGCTTTGCCAATCAATCCCAGGTATCGCTTCGCGACCTGGCGCTTGAACCGATGATCCTCTTGGATGTGCAGCCCAGCCGCACCTATTTCGTCAGTATTTTCGAGGAGCTGGGCCTGACGCCAAACATCGTCTTCAGCTCGCCCTCCATCGAAATGGTGCGCGGCATGGTCGGCCAGGGATTTGGTTTCGCCGTGTTGGTGACCCGCCCGCAATCGAGCTGCACCTACGACGGACAGGACGTGGTGTGTGTCAGCATCGCCGAGGACGTAACCGGTTCGGCACTGGTGGCCGGATGGCTCAAGCGCGCGCACCTGACCAAGCCGGCGCAGTTGTTCGTGGATTACTGCAAGGAGCAGTTCGGGGAATGGCTGGCGTAGACCGGCGAGCCTCATACCTCCGTGGCGAGGGAGCTTGCTCCCGCTGGGCCGGTCCGACGCCTCGGGCGCAGCAGCCCCAAAAACCTGACGCGGTCCACCTGCTACACCGCGATCACAGGGTAAAGGGGGTGCTTCGCACCCCAGCGGGAGCAAGCTCCCTCGCCACAAGAGCGGTTCGATATTAGGTTGGATACTAGCGAGCCGCCCAGGCGTTGAAGCGCTGTTCCAGCTCTTCGCCATGGTCGACCCAGAACTCCGCGTCCACCGCTTGCGCCTGTGCCAGGTTGGCCTCGGCGGTGGGCAGTTGCTCGCGGACTTCAGCGGGCAGCAGGCCCAGTGTCTGGCGATGCACCGGTCCGTAGGGGATGTTCTCCGAGAAGACTTTCTGGGTCTGCGGCTGGCTGGCGAAGGCAATGAATTTCTCCGCCAAGGCCTTGTTTGGCGTGCCTTTCACCACCGCCCAATATTCCGGGTCATACAGGCTTTGCGGCCAGACGATGCTCAGTTTCATGCCCTCTTTCTGCGCCGAGGCGATGCGACCGTTGTAGGCTGCGCTCATCGCCACATCCCCGGCCACCAGCCATTGCGCCGGCTGGGCGCCCGCCTCCCACCACTGGATATTCGGCTTGATCTGGTCCAGCTTGGCAAATGCCCGCGCCACGCCTTCCGGCGTATTCAAGACCTTGTACACATCTTCTGTCTTGACGCCGTCCGCCAGCAAGGCGATTTCCAGGGTGTACTTGGCCCCCTTGCGCAACCCACGCTTGCCCGGGTATTCGGTCACGTTCCAGAAATCCGCCCAGGAGGTGGGTGCCTTGGCGAGCTTGCTCTGGTCATAGGCCAGGACCATCGACCAGACGTACGTGGCCACGCCGCACTCAGTGAGCGCTCCCGGAACGAAATCCGCAGGCTTCCCTATGGCCGCCGGGTCGAGTCTTTCGAACAAGCCTTCCTCGCAACCACGCAGCAGTTCTGGGCTCTCCACTTCGACCACATCCCAACTGGTATGCCCGGCCGCGACCATCGCCTTGATCTTCGACAGCTCGCCGTTGTACTCGCCGGCCACGATGTTTCCCGCACCGCTGGCGTTGAAGGGTTGGAAGTAGGCCTTGTCCTGGGCCAACTTGGTGGCGCCGCCGAATGAAATCACGGTCAGGCTTTGTGGCGCGGCCAGGACGCTGGTACTCAGCAACGCCAGGGCACACGCCATGTTGTAACGCAAGGATCTGGACATGAATCGGTTCCTCGAAAATGCCGGCTCGCCCGCACGAGCCGGCGACGGACTCAGAGGCGACCGTAAGCGCGGGCGGTGCGGTCTACAGCAATACGGGTCTTGTCGACCAGTTCATCGATATCGGCATGGCTGGCCACGAGCGCCGGGGCCATGATCATCCGGCCCAAGGTGGAGCGAATGATCAGGCCCTCCTCGAAGCCGAAGGTGCGGCATTGCCAGGCCATTTCGTTTTCGTTGGCAAAGCGCTTGCGGCTGTTCCTGTCTTCGGCCAGTTGCAGGGCCGCGACCATGCCGGCGCCCTGGATCTCGCCGATCAGCGGGTGCCCGTCGAACGTTTCCCGCAGGCACCGTTGCAGATACGGCCCGGTGTCGTCCTTGACCCGTGTCACGATGCCCTCGTTGCGCAGGGCCTTGAGGTTGGCTATCGCCACCGCGGCCGCCACCGGGTGCCCGGAATAAGTCAGGCCGTGGGCGAACACGCCGCCCTGCTCCACCAACACTTCGGCCATGCGTTTGGACAGGACCAGCCCACCCATGGGGATGTAGCCGCTGGTCAGGCCCTTGGCGATGGACAATGTGTCGGGCTCGAAGCCGAAATACTCATGGGCGAACCATTCGCCGGTACGACCGAAGCCACCGATGACTTCGTCGGCGCACAGCAATACATCGTACTGCCGGCAGATGCGTTGGATTTCCGGCCAGTAGCTCTCTGGCGGAAAAATCATGCCGCCGGCCCCCTGGAAGGGTTCGGCCACGAACGCCGCGACATTCTCGGCGCCCAGTTCGAGGATTTTCTCTTCCAACTGCCGGGCCGCCCGCAGGCCAAACTCGGCTGGGGTCAGGTCACCTTCGTGGGCGAACCAGTACGGCTCGTCGATGTGCGCGACATCCGGGATCACCCCGCCCATTTCGTGCATGAACTTCATGCCGCCCAGCGCCGACGCGCCCAGGGTCGAGCCGTGATAGCCGTTCCAGCGACCGATCATGATTTTCTTCTGCGCCTTGCCGAGGATCTGCCAATAGCGGCGCACGGTACGAATCAGCACCTCGTTGGCCTCGGAGCCGGAGTTGGTGTAGATGGCGTGGCTGTAATGATCCGGCAGCAGGCTGAACAGCAGCTCGGACAGCTCCACCACGGCCGGATGGGTGGTGTGGAAGAACATGTTGTAGTACGGCAATTGCTCCAGCTGACGGCTGGCCGCTGCCGCCAGGTCCTGGCGCCCGTAGCCCAGGTTGGTGCACCAAAGGCCCGACATGCCGTCCAGATAACGCTTGCCATCGTTGTCCCAGAGCGCCAGCCCTTCGCCACGGACGATGACCCGTGGCCCTTCGGCATTGAGGGCTTTCTGGTCGAGAAACGCATGGATGTGGTGCGCCGCATCCAGCGCCTGATACTCGCGGGTGCTGCGGTTCGGGTTCAATGGCGCGTTCATTAAAGGTCTCCTTTGTTGATCTTGTCGGTTTCGGTGCCCTGGACAGACGCCAGCGGCTCGGGCTTGAACAGCGGTTTGCCCATCACGCACTTGACCCACACCAGCGCGATCAGCGAAACGATGCCCAGCACCGCGCCAGCGCTGGCGAAGATCGGAACAGTCATTTCAGGGCTGGGGGACACGTGCCAGATGGCAAAGAGCATGCCGGCGATGCCGAACAGCTGCGGCACCGGGTAGAACGGCGTGCGAAACGGCCGGTGGACATGGGGATAGCGGCGCCGCAGGGCAATCACGTTGATGTGAGTGATGACGTAGGCCAGCAGCCAGGCCAGGGCCGCCGCCAGAAGCAAAAGGTTGATGGCGTCGGGCGTGTCGTGCATCAGCAGCAGCGGTAAGCCGGTAACCAGCGCCACGAACAGCACCGCCACCCAAGGAGCACCGCTGCGCTTGCCCTGGCGCTTGAAGATGCCGAACGCCTGGCCGCTACGGGCCATGCCCAACAACATGCGCGGTATGGCAGCGAGGGAACTGTTCAGCGTACTGCACGTTGCGGTGATGGCGGCGGTCACCAGGAATACCTGCCCGGCCTCGCCGAACACCGAAGTCGCGAACAGATAGTGCGGCAAGCCATTGCTGGCGAGCTCAGCCTGGGGAACGGTGAGCAAAGCGCCCAGGCAATACAGGCAGATAATGACGAAGATCACCGTCAGGCCAATCATCATCGAGGCCGGGATGTTGCGTTCCGGACGGCGGGTTTCCTCGACCAGTGGGCAGACGAATTCGGCCCCGACAAATCCCCACACCGCCATCGCGGTCAGGGCAATGACACCGAGCCCCATGGGGTTCCAGCCCGTAGCCGCCACCAACGTCGATACGCTGCCTGCCCCATCGCTCGCCAAGGCGCCGAGGCCCATGACCAACAGCATCACCGTCATGACCAGGGCCAACACCGTTTGAAGCCGAGAGAAAATGTCGATGTTGAACAGGTTGAGCACAGTGAACAGGCACAGCACGCCAACCGCGACACTCAACGGCGGCATCGAGTGCGGGTAGACCTTGTCGATGATGAACTCCATCAGCAGCAGTTCCGCCGACAGGGCAAACATCGCCACCACCACGTAACCGGAAAACGTCGCCAGGATCGCCGGGAACTGGCCGATGGCGACTTCGGTGTAACTGCTCAGGCTGCCTGCGCGCGGAATCATCAAGGCCAGTTCGGAAAACGAACAGGCGTAGCTCAGGGCCAACAGCCAGGCCAAGGCCAACGGAATCACGAAGCCCAGCCCGGCGATCCCGGCCCCTTGCAGCATCAGCACCATGACGCCCTGGGAAACCACCAGGCCCACGGCGACGGCCAACAGGGCGCTCAGGCCCAGCCGTTTGCGTGGGCCGACCTGCGATGGCGTAATGGTTTGTAGCGGCACGCTTGAGAAACTGTCCATCGGTTGCTCCGTTTTCTTTTTTTAGGGAGAACAAATCGATTGCGAACGACGACCTGGACCGCGGTCAGCTGCGCAGCTGGATCCAGGTGGTCTTCAGTTGTGTGTATTTGTCGAAGGCGTGCAGCGACAGATCGCGTCCGAAGCCCGATTGCTTGCCGCCGCCAAAGGGCACGGTGACGTCGAGGGCGTCCACGGTATTGACCGACACCGTGCCCGCGTTCAAACGCCGCGCCACACGGTGGGCCCGGTTCAGGTCGTCGGTCCACACGGAGGCCGCCAGGCCGTAGATGTGTTCGTTGGCCATGGCGATGGCCTGCTCTTCGTCATCGAACACGCTGATTGCCAGCACCGGCCCGAACACCTCTTCACGGGCCAATTGCATGGTTGGGCGCACCTCGGTGAAGATCGTCGGTTCGATGAAATTGCTCGACCCATCGATGTTCAGTTGGCGTCCCCCCACACACCAGGCGTGCGCCTTCAGCCTTGGCCTGCTGGATGTATTGCATGACCCTCGCGGTCTGACGCGCATCGACGATAGCGCCGGCAGGGCTCGCAGGGTCCAACGGATCGCCGGGTTGCCACAGGCGAGCCTGTTCCACCAGGCGTTCTACGAACGCGTCGTGAATCGACCGTTGGACCAACAACCGCGAGTTGGCCGAGCACACTTCGCCTTGGTTGAAGAAGATTCCGAACGCGGCTTTGCGCGCCGCCAGGTCAAGGTCCTGACAATCGGCAAACACCAGGTTCGGGCTCTTGCCACCGCACTCCAGCCAGACCTGCTTGAGGTTCGACTGGGCCGAGTACTGCATGAAATATTTACCGACCTCGGTCGATCCGGTGAACACCAGCGAATCGACGTCCGGGTGCAAGCCGAGCGCCCGCCCGGCCTGCTCGCCCAGGCCCGGCACGACGTTGAGCACACCCGGTGGCACGCCTGCCTCGAGGGCCAGTTCAGCCAGGCGCAGGGCCGAAAACGGCGATTGCTCCGCCGGCTTGAGCACGACACTGTTGCCCGCCGCCAACGCTGGCGCGACTTTCCAGGCCGCCATGTCCAACGGAAAATTCCACGGCACCACCGCCGCAATCACGCCGAGCGGAACGCGGGTAATCGTGGCGAGGACGTTCGCCGCCGAGGGCGCGACCTGGTCGTAGAGTTTGTCGAGGCTTTCGCCATACCAGGCAAACACATGGGCGGCACCCGGCACGTCGATGTTCCAGGCATCCATGACCGGTTTGCCCATGCTCAAGCAATCCAGCAGCGCCAGTTCCTCGCGATGAGCCAGCATCAACTGAGACAAACGCAACAACACGGCCTTGCGCTCGCTGGGCGCCATGCGCGCCCAAGGGCCCTGCTCGAATGCCTTGCGTGCGCTTTTCACGGCAAGGTCCACTTCCGGTTCAGCGCAGGCCACGACATTGGCGAGCAACACGCCGTTGGCGGGGTTGATCACTTCGAATCGGGCGCCATCGAGAGCTTCGTGGGGCTCGCCGTCGATGAGGGCGCTGTCGCGCAGGCGCACTTGAGCGGCACGCGCCTTCCAATCATTGAATTCGTTCACGGGTATTTCCTTGGATCAAACGTCATTGGGTTCGCTGAGGTAAACCGCCAGGCGGTCCATCAAGCGATCGCAGGCAGCCATTTGCTCGACGCTCACGTATTCGTCGGGTTTGTGGCCTTGGTCCATGCTGCCGGGGCCGCACACCACCGTTGGGATGCCGGCCTGGTGGAACAGCCCGCCCTCGGTGCCGAACGCCACGGTGCCGAAACCGTCGTTGCCGCACAGCCGGGCCACCAGGCGCGCGGCCGCGCTGTGCGGCGAGGTCGCCAGGCCCGGGTAAGCGGACAAGGGTTCGAAACGAATGGCGGTGTCGGTGTTTACTGCCTGCATCCTGGGCAGCAGCGTCTGTTCGGCGTAATCGCGCAATTGCTCGACCACCGCCTGCGGGGCGAAGTCCGGCAAGGCGCGCACCTCGAAATCGAAGCGGCAATCGGCCGGGACGATGTTCAATGCCGTGCCGCCCTCGATCACGCCGACCTGTACGGTCGAATACGCCGGGTCGAAACGCGGATCGTGTCGTGAGGGCTCGGCCAGCTCCGCACCGATCTCACCCAGATGGCCGATCAAGCGCGCCGCCTGTTCGATGGCGTTGACCCCGTAAGGCGCATAGGCGGAATGGCAAGGCGCGCCCTTGACGTGGCAACGCATCGCCAACTTGCCCTTGTGGCCCAACACCGGTCGCAGCTCGGTGGGCTCGCCGATCAGGCACAAGGCCGGTTGCGGGACGCGTTGCGGCAGGACTTCCAGCAGGCCGCGCACGCCCAGGCAACCGATTTCTTCGTCATAAGAGAACGCCAGGTGTACAGGACGCTTCAACGGGCTGGACAGGAATGTCGGCACCGCAGCCAGCACCGAGGCCAGGTAGCCTTTCATGTCCGCCGTACCGCGTCCGAACAACTTGCCGTCCCGCTCGCTAAGGCGGAACGGCTCCGCGGTCCAGGCTTGCCCGTCCACTGGCACTACATCAGTGTGCCCGGACAACACCACGCCGCCCGGCACCGACGGGCCGATGCTCGCCAGCAGGTTGGCCTTGGTCCGTTCCGTGTTGTAGATCAGCTCGCTGTTCACGCCCAGGCCGTGCAGGTAATCGCGAACGAACTCGATCAACGCCAGGTTCGAATCGCGGCTGACCGTGGCAAAGCCCACCAGCTCGGCGAGTAATGCACGGCTGCGCAACTCACTCATCGCCCGGCACCCCGTAGCTGGGCGCCTGGGTTGGATCGAGGGCGCGAGTGAGGTAGTCCTGCAACTGCGGCTGATAGGCGAGCCAGAGTTTTTCCAGTTCGCCGATGGGATTTTCATCCGCCCAATCGACCCGTAGATCGACGATTGGCCAGGTCAGGTCATCCACCACCGACAACGCCGCCGAATGCACCGCCCCGGCTTCTCCGCCTGCGGCCTGTCCCGCCTGTAACGCGCCCAACAGGCGGGACGCGAGGCTGCCCTCACCCTGTTCGAATGCCGTGACCATTGCGGCAATGACCCCGTCGCCCGCCAGCAGGTTGCCGGCCGCCACACATTGTTCACCGACCCCGGCGCCATGGACGCCCAACGCGTGGCGACCGCTGAAAACCGCCGTGCGCCCCTGGGCATCCACCACGGCCACCTGGCGATACTCGCTGTAGCCGTTGCGTGCCAGGGCACGGTCCAGCGCCTCTTGGGCCACCGAACCGGCGGCCAATTCGTCGAGGATCTGCGGGCCCAGCGCAGGCAATGTGATGTTCTGGCTCGACACCGCGCCAACCCCTGCCTGCAGCCAGGGGCAACGGGCGCCGACGGCAATGCTCGACGAGCTGATGGCGATGCCCAACTGGCCGGTTTCGGCGCAGCGTCCGACAATGGAAAACGTCATGTCGTGCTCCTTATTCGGGGATGACCGCGATCACATCGATTTCCATCAGCCACTGCGGCTGGCCGAGGGCACTGACCACCAGCCCGGTGGAAATCGGGAACACGCCCTTGAGCCATTTGCCGACCTCCTGGTACACCGGCTCGCGGTAGCGCGGGTCGATCAGGTAGGTGGTGGTCTTGACGATGTGGCTCAGGTCACTGCCGGCTTCTTCCAGCAGTTGCTTGACGTTGCGCATGGCCTGTTCGGCCTGGGCCCGCGGATCGCCGAGGCCCACCAGCTGGCCGTTGAAATCGGTGCCGACCTGCCCACGGACGTAAACGGTATTGCCCGCGCGCACGGCCTGGCACAGGTCGTTGTCCAGGGTCTGGTTGGGGTAGGTGTCCTTGGTGTTGAACATGCGGATGCGAGTGTGAGTAGGCATCAACGAACTCCCGTCAGGCTGGTTTTCAAAGGTTGCGAAATGCGCTGGGATGCATCGCGGTAGTCGAGATACGTGCGCTGTTTGACGATGTGGTCGGTGATATGCCGGGCGTCGTGCCACACGCCCCAGATGAACGCCGACCCCCGGCGCGACAGCCAAGGCAGGCCGACAAAATAGAGGCCAGGTTCGCTGCAGACCCCACGCTGATGCCGAGGCTTGCCATCGGCTTTGAACGCATCGACGTTCAGCCAGCTGTAATCCACCGAGTACCCGGTGGCCCAGATGATGGTGCTGACACCCGCCTCGACCAGGTCCAGCTCAAGGATCGGATGGGTCATGCATTCAGGATCGGGCAATAGCCGGCGCGCCTCGGGCTCGGGCGGCAGGTCCAGGCCATTGCGCTCGATATAGGCATCGGCGGCGTCGAGCAACGCCAGGTAGTTTTCATCGCCACGGGCGACGTTTTCGGCAAGGTTGGATTCGAAACTCACTACGTGGCCGTTGAACGCTCGGGTCAGGCCCACCAGCGTGATGCCCTCGTGGGCCAGCCGGCGGAAATCCACGGTGTGGCCGCCCCGGGCGCCACTCACAGCGATGGTCACGTGCTCCTTGCCCGGCTTGACCGCCTCGGCATCCCACTCGCCCAGCACCCCGAGCCACCAGCAGAAATCCCGATTGCGATAGGCGCGTGGCGGACGATCATGGGCACCGACAGAGAGGTATACCTGCTTGCCGGCCCGCTGCAATTCATCGGCGATCTGCACCCCCGACGACCCCGCCCCCACCACGAGCACGGCGCCTTCGGCCAACTGCCCGGGGTTGCGGTATTGCGCCGAGTGAATCTGGGTGAGCGCAGGCATCTGCGGCGCGATGGGCGGGATGACGGGACGTTGGAAGGGCCCGGTGGCGACCACCACGTTAGTGGCTTCGATCACACCGTCGGAGGTATCAATAGTAAAACCTGGGCGACCGACAGTGCGCTCGACCTTGCGCACTTCCACACCCGTGCGGATCGGCGCGTTGAACTTGCGGGCGTAGGCTTCGAAGTACTCGGCCACCTGGTCCTTGGAGGCGAACGCATCGGGATCCAGGCCGTCGAATTCCAGCCCAGGAAAGCGGTCATGCCAGGCCGGGCCGTTGGCGACCAGCGAGTCCCAGCGCGCCGTCCGCCAGGCTTCGGCGATGCGGTCGCGCTCCACCACCAGATGCGGCACGCCTTGGCGGCTCAAATGTTCACTCATGGCGACGCCGGCCTGGCCGGCGCCTATTACAAGCGTATCGATGCGTAGGGTTTCAACGGGCATGTCTTGGCACTTCCGGCAGAGGGTTTGGCTCAAGTCGGCGTGTCGCCGCCTCGGGTTCCGGTTTCTTGTTGTTCTGCGATTGCAGCTATCGAAACAAGCTGTCGAGGCGATTGTGTTGGCAGGCGGGAATTTACGAAACGAGGGTTTTTGTTGTGGCTGGGAAGGAAAAAACTGGTTGGGGAACGAATGGCTGGATCAGCGCGCGCGGGTGTCCCAGGGTCTGTTTGAAATGTGTTCGCGCGAAGGCCAGCCCCGTTTCAACGCTGTATGGGTGAGTGCGGATACATTTCGTACCGAGCCTAGACGCTTTCCGGAACATCCACTTGCAACGCCACCACCCGCCTCGCCACCGGCCCCACCGACGTGGCCGTCGCGGCTTCGACCAGAGCATCCACGGCTTCTTCGGCCAGGGTGGTCACCGGGTGGGAGAGCACCGCCTGGACCAATCCGGTTTTCAACGCCTCCCGGGTCAGCGGCGTCAGGTCATGGCACACCACGACGGGCAGGCGCAGCTGTTGCTGCTGGAGGCTGCGCAGGGCCCGCAATACCCCAGCGATGCCGCCGCCGGCCACGTAAAGCCCCGCCAGGTCGGGTTCTGCCGTGAGCAGGTCGACGGTGTTGCCATAGGCAAACTCGTCGTCCTCCAGGGTCAGGCGCGAGGCGAGCAGCTCCCATTCGCCGGTTTGCTCCGCCAAGTAGCTGCGAAAGCTCAATTCGCACAATTCCTGGCATTGGAAACGCTGGCTGCTGAGCATGACCGCCGCTGGCCCGGGCTGCCTGGCGAGGCGGCTGATGAACCAACCGGCGGTGCGTCCCGTGAGGCGATTGTCGAGGCCGGCGTAACCAGTGCCGGCGCCGCTGGACAGTTCCGAGAGCAGCGCCACGACCGATATGCCTGTCGCGCGCAATTGTGCCACCGTCTCACGCACCTTGGGGTGATCGACCGCCACCACGCCAAGGCCGTCCACCTGGTCACGCAAGGCGAGGATGCGTTGGGCCACGTTGACCGGATCAAGGTCGTCCAGGTACCCAATGACCACGCGAATCCGCGCTCGCGTGCAGGTGGCGGCGGCGTTTGACAGGGCGTGGGCCAGCCCCTGATAGAACGGCACCCCGCTTTTCTGCAACAGGAACCCCAGACGCAGGGTGGGACGGTCGTTGAGCACACGCTGCTCGATCACCCCCTTGGCATGGAAGCCCAAGCGCCCCGCCGCTGCCGCGATGCGCTGGGCGGTGTCGGCACGCACGTCGGCGCGCAGGTTCAGCACCCGGTCCACCGTCGACAGGCTCACACCGGCTTCCCGGGCGACATCGGCCATGGTGGGGCGCAATTTTCGGCGTGGTTGCTTTGACATGTCTTGACACCTCTTTTCGCCATCATGAGGGGTTCTGACACATTAAGCCATCTCCCCATGGCCCGCTCCGCAACGAGGCAATAGCATCAGCCCAAGACAAAAACAACAACACAGCCGGAGTGCTTCAAATGGCGATCCACATCTGCACGGCGCCTTGCTGCTGGGGCGTCGATGACATCAAGAACGCGTTTCTGCCACCGTGGCGACGGGTGCTGCGCGAAGCCGCCGATGCGGGCTATCGCGGCATCGAGCTGGGGCCCTATGGTTATCTGCCGCTGGAGGCGGAAATCCTCAATCCAGCACTGTCGGAGCACGGCCTGCACATCGTCGCGGGAACGATTTTCGATGACTTGGTAAACCCCGCCAATCTGCCCGAACTGCTGCGCCAGACCCACGCCATCTGCGGCTCGCTCAAACAACTGCCGCCCTTGAAACCCCAGCCCGGCCAGCGCTTCGGCGGGCCCTACCTGGTGATCATCGACTGGGGCCACGACGAACGCGATTACGCGGCCGGCCATTCGGACCGCGCGCCACGCCTGGACGACGCGCACTGGAACGCGATGATGGCGCACATCCGCGCCATCGCCGCCCTCGCCTGGGACACCTATGGCATCCGCGCCGTCATCCATCCTCACGCGGGCGGCTACATCGAATTCGCCGATGAGCTGGCGCGGCTGGTGGATGACATCCCCCACGACATTGCCGGGTTGTGCCTGGACACCGGGCACCTCTACTACGCCGGCATGGACCCGCTCGCATCGCTGCGCACCTACGCCCATCGCTTGGATTACCTGCACTTCAAAGACATAGACCCGGCGGTCTTCGACCAAGTGCTGAACGAGCGCATCCGCTTCTTCGCCGCCTGTGCCCGGGGCGTGATGTGCCCGATAGGACGCGGTGCCATCGACTACCCGGCCCTGCATGGCCTGCTGCGTGAGCTCGGCTACCAAGGCGCGATTACCGTCGAACAGGAACGCGACCCGCGCAACGCCGCCACCAGCCTGGACGACGTGGCGGCCAGCCGCGCCTATCTGGCCGGCATCGGCTTCTGACCAAAGGAGGACAATACTTATGATCAATGGCAGCAAAACCCTTGGACGGCCCCTGCGCTGGGCCATGGTCGGCGGCGGCGAGCACAGCCAGATCGGTTACATCCACCGCTCGGCCGCCCTGCGGGATCGCAACTTCGAACTGGTCGCCGGCGCGCTGGACATCGATCCGGGCCGTGGCCAGGCCTTCGGCGAAGCGTTGGGGATCGACCCGGCGCGCTGTTATCCGGACTACCTGAGCTTGTTCGAGCTGGAAGCACAGCGGCCCGACGGCATCGAGGCGGTGTCGATCGCCACCCCCAACGGCACGCACTACGCCATCACCCGCGCCGCCCTGGAAGCCGGCTTGCATGTGGTTTGCGAGAAACCGCTGTGCTTCACCCTCGACGAAGCCGAGGCGTTGCGGACCCTGGCCAGGTCCCGGGGCCGTATCGTCGGCCTGACCTACGGCTACGCCGGGCACCAGTTGATCGAACAGGCGCGGGCAATGATTGCAGCCGAGGAGCTGGGGGAGATTCGCATGGTGCACATGCAGTTCGCCCACGGTTTTCACAGCGCGCCGGTAGAGGCTCAGAGCCAGGCGACGCAATGGCGCGTCGACCCGCGCCAGGCCGGCCCCAGTTATGTGCTGGGGGATGTCGGTACGCATCCGTTGTATCTGTCCAAGGTGATGCTGCCCGAGCTCAAGATCAAGCGCTTGGTGTGCAGCCGGCAGAGCTTCGTCGCCAGCCGCGCGCCGCTGGAGGACAACGCCTACACCTTGATGGAGTACGAAAGCGGCGCGATGGGCATGGTCTGGTCCAGCGCGGTGAATGCCGGTTCCATGCACGGCCAGAAAATCCGCGTGATCGGGTCCCGGGCGAGCCTGGAATGGTGGGATGAGCGCCCCAACCAGCTCAGTTTCGAGATCCAGGGCCAGCCCGCGCAAACCCTGGAGCGCGGCATGGGCTATCTGCACGACGACGCCTTGCTGGACGACCGCATCGGTGGCGGTCATCCCGAAGGGCTGTTCGAGGCCTGGTCCAATCTCTATCGCCGCTTCGCCCTCGCCATGGACGCCGCCAACCGTGGCGACGCCCAAATGCTGGCCGCGCTGCGCTATCCCGACATCGACGCCGGCGTGGACGGCGTGCGCTGGGTGGAGCGCTGCGTGGAATCGGCCAACAACGATTCAACCTGGATCGCCTATTAACCTGCTGCCACAGGTAACCAATGTTGATCAACGGAGAACAACAATGAAAATCGCCCTCGATCCCTACATGCACCGCCACCTGAGCCTGCCGGACCTGTGCCGCAAGACCGCCGAGCTCGGCTACCAATACCTGGAACTGTCGCCGCGTGAAGATTTCCTGCCGTGGTGGGTTCGCCCTCGCGTCCACAAGGAACGCATCACCGAATTCAAGAAAGCCCTGCGCGACCATGACCTGCAACTGGCGTCGCTGCTGCCGATGTACCGCTGGGCCAGCCCCCACGAGGATGAACGCCGGGCGGCGGTGAACTACTGGAAGGAAGCGATCCACGTTGCCGTGGAGATGGGGTGTACGACGATGAACTCGGAGTTCGGTCGCGGGCCGTCGCCCGATCGCGGGCACAAGATCAGCTGCTGTGGCGGCATGCACAGTCATGAGTCGAGCGAAGCGGCCTGGTGGCGCTCGATGGAAGAGCTGGTGCCGATCCTCGAATCCGAAGGCGTTACCCTCAACGTCGAGCCGCATCCGGAGGACTGGTGCGAAACCCTTCAGCCGGCCCTGGACATGCTCAAGACCGTCGGTTCAGACAACGTGAAGTTTTTGTACTGTGCCCCCCACACGTTCTACTTCGGCGATGACATGCAAGCCATGATCGCTGAAGCCGGGTCGATGATCTCCCATGTCCACATTGCCGACACCTACAACCACAAGGCCTCGTCCGGCCTGCGCTATATCGTCAACCCACCCGGAGCCAAGGTGACGGTGCATCAGCACATGGACATGCACCAGGGCGAGATCGACTGGGACCTGTTCTTTGGCGAACTGGCGAAGACCGGCTTCGACGGCATCGTCACGGCGTGTGTGTTCGGCTGGGAGGAACGGGCCGATGAATCCGGGCGTTTCATGCGCCAGGAGATCCAGTCCTACGTCGACAAATACTTCAGGTAACTCAGGCCTGTCACGGTAGCAACGGCACGATCCGCGGCTCGATCCCCTGCTCGCTGACCTCCAGCAACGCCAGCGTCACCGGCAACTTGAACCGCCGCCGGCCGGCGCTGCCGGGGTTGAGGTAGAGCCGCTCGCCACGCCAGTCGATCAGCGGCTTGTGGGAATGGCCGGTGATCACCACCCTTACAGCTGGATCGAGCGTCGCCGGCACATCGGCGATGTCATGGACCAACAGCACCTGCCACCCGCCCAGGTCGAATTGCAACTGATCGGCGATCTGTCCCGCCCAGTCGGCCTCCAGGTCGTTGTTCCCACGTACCACGTACAGCTCGCCGATGGATGCCAGGGCTTCCAGGATCTGGTGGCTGCCGATATCACCGGCATGAATGATCCTCTCGCAGCCTTGCAGCGCGTCCAACGCCTCGGGGCGCAGCAAGCCGTGGGTGTCGGATATGACGCCAACTTTCATGAACCTTCCCCTTGTGCCGTGTGTCGTCGGCTGTATAGGCCTCGTCGCAGTTAGCTAACGTGCTGAAATGGAATAGGATAGGCTGTGCGCTGCAAGCGCACGGACCCGTCGTGTAGAAGGATAAGCCAATGCTCGGACGCAAACAGCCAGAGCCCAGGATTGAAAGCCCCGATCAAGCGTTCCCGCAGGCTGTGCGAGCCGGGGCGGCGTTTCGGCTGACGGTCAGTTTCATGCTCGTGGTCGTCATGGCCTTCCTGGCCGTCGAGGGCTGGCGCACATGGCGCGATTATCGCGCGGCCTTCGCTTCCGCCCGCGACTCGGTCACCAACCTGGCGAGGGCAACCGCCCAACACGCCGAAGACGCCATCCGCCAAGTGGACGTGCTCACCGCCGCCCTTGCCGAACGAGTGGAAGGCGACGGGCTGCAAAACATGGACATTGCCCGTATCCACAAGCTGCTCATCCAGCAAGCCGCGATCATGCCGCAACTGCACGGCTTGTTTATCTACGGCCCGGACGGTCAATGGCTGGCGACAGACAAGGACGTGATACCGGAAATGGCGAACAACGCCGATCGAGACTACTTCCAGTACCACCGCACCCACCAGGACCGTGGCGTGCGTATCGGCGAAGTGATCAAGAGTCGTTCCACCGACGACTTGATCATTCCTGTCTCGCGCCGTTTGAACAACCCCGACGGCTCTTTCGCCGGCGTGATGCTCGGGACCGTCAAGGTCAGCTATTTCGTCGACTATTACGGTGACTTCAAGATCGACGACAAAGGCGCGCTGGTGCTCGCATTGCGCAGTGGCACGATCCTGGTACGACGGCCCTTCGTCGCCTCGGTGATCGGCAAGAGCCTGGTCAACAGCGTGATCTTCCGTGAGCACCTGCCAACCTCCAACCAGGGCGTGGCCGAAGCCCGGGCGGTCGTCGACGACACCGAACGCTTGTACGGCTACCGGGCCCTGACCACCTACCCGCTGGTGGTGGAAGCCGGTTTGTCCCGCGAATCGATCGTCGCCCCGTGGCGCCGGGACTTGTTCAAGACCAGCCTGGTGCTGATATTCCTGATCGCCATCCTGGTGGGTTTCGGGCTCATCGTGTTGAGCCAGCTGCGCTACCGCATGACCATGGAAAAGCAGATCCGCAGCGCCCACCAAGCCATGCGGGACATGGCCCTGACCGACAGCCTGACCGGCCTGGGCAACCGTCGGCGGCTAGACAGCGCCCTGGCCGATGAGCTGCGCCTGGCCAAGCGCCAGGGTTCGTCCCTGGCCCTGATCATGCTCGACGTCGACTACTTCAAACGCTTCAACGACAAGTACGGCCATGCCGCCGGCGACGACTGCCTGCGGGCGATTGCCAGCGCGATCGGGCAGACGATCAAGCGGCCCGGGGACCTGGCGGTCCGCTACGGCGGCGAGGAATTCACGGTGTTGCTGCCCAATACCGACAGCACTGGCGCCGCCCAGGTCGCGCAACAAATCCTCGAAGCCGTCAGGGCCCTGAACATCGAGCATGGCGATCATCCCCTGGGCATCGTCACCATCAGCGCGGGCATCAACACCTGCCAGCCGAGCAGCGAGGACGTGAGCCCCGCCATGTTGATCAAGGCCGCCGACGCGTTTCTGTACCTGGCGAAGAACACCGGGCGCAACCGCTGGTGCAGCATCGGCGCCGCCCAGGGCTGACCGCGTATCGGCTCATTTCCCCCGACACAGGCTTGCACAGGTGCCGATCCGGCGCCTGGCGGCTACAATGCGCGCTTCGACCGTGACCAGCCTGACTAAAAAAACATGTCCTTGCCTAAACATCATCTGGAATTGCTCAGCCCCGCCCGCGACGTGACCATCGCCCGCGAGGCGATCCTGCATGGCGCCGACGCCGTGTACATCGGTGGCCCGAGTTTCGGTGCGCGTCACAACGCCTGCAACGAGGTGAGCGATATCGCCGGGCTGGTGGAGTTCGCCCATCGCTACCATGCCCGGGTGTTCACCACGATCAACACGATCTTGCATGACAACGAGCTGGAGCCGGCCCGCCAGTTGATCCATCAGCTCTACGATGCCGGCGTCGATGCCCTGATCGTCCAAGACCTGGGCGTGATGGAACTGGACATTCCGCCGATCGAGCTGCACGCCAGCACCCAGACCGACATTCGCACACTCGCCCGGGCGAAATTCCTCGACCAGGCCGGTTTCTCGCAGCTGGTGTTGGCCCGCGAGCTGAACCTGCAGGAAATCCGCGCCATCGCCGACGAAACCGACGCAGCCATCGAGTTCTTCATTCACGGCGCGTTGTGCGTGGCGTTTTCCGGCCAGTGCAACATCTCCCACGCGCAAAACGGCCGCAGCGCCAACCGTGGCGATTGCTCCCAGGCCTGCCGCCTGCCCTACACCCTCAAGGATGATCAAGGCCGGGTGGTCGCCTACGAAAAGCACCTTTTGTCGATGAAAGACAACAACCAGAGCGCCAACATCCGCGCCCTGGTTGAAGCTGGCGTGCGCTCGTTCAAGATCGAAGGCCGCTACAAGGATGCGGCCTATGTGAAGAACATCACCGCCTACTATCGCCAGCGCCTGGACGATGTCCTCGAAGACCGCCCGGACCTGGCCCGCGCTTCCAGTGGCCGCATCGCGCACTTCTTCGTGCCGGACCCGGACAAGACCTTCCACCGTGGCAGCACCGACTACTTCGTCAGCGAGCGCAAGATCGACATCGGCGCCTTCGACTCCCCCACGTTCACCGGCGTACCGGTGGGCGTGGTGGAGAAAGTCGGCAAGCGCGACCTGCACGTGGTGACGTCTGATCCGTTGTCCAACGGCGACGGCCTCAACGTGCTGGTCAAGCGCGAAGTGGTGGGTTTCCGGGCCAACATCGCCGAGCCCAAGGGCGAGTTCCTCGATGACGAAGGCCAGAAGCGCTACCGCTACCGCGTCGAGCCCAACGAGATGCCCGCCGGCATGTACCAGTTGCGGCCCAACCATCCGCTGAGCCGCAACCTGGACCACAACTGGCAGCAAGCCTTGCTCAAGACCTCCGCCGAGCGTCGCGTGGGCCTGGCCTGGGTCGCGCAGTTGCGCGAAGAGCGCCTGGAGCTGACCGCCACCAGCGAAGAAGGCATCAGCGCCAGCGTTGCCCTCGACGGTCCTTTCGGCCTGGCGAACAAGCCAGAACAAGCCCTGGAGCAGTTGCAGGACCTGCTCGGCCAACTGGGCACCACCGAGTACCACGCCACGTCGATCAAGCTGGACGCGCCCCAGGCGTTTTTCATTCCCAACTCCCAGCTCAAGGCACTGCGCCGCGAGGTGATCGAAGCCCTGACCACGGCGCGCGTCGCAGCGCATCCACGGGGCGGGCGCAAGGCCGAAACCACGCCGCCACCGGTGTACCCGGAGTCGCACCTGTCGTTTCTGGCCAACGTCTACAACCAGAAGGCCCGGGACTTCTACCACCGCCACGGCGTCAAGCTGATCGACGCGGCGTTCGAGGCCCACGAGGAAACCGGCGAAGTACCGGTGATGATCACCAAGCATTGCCTGCGTTTTTCGTTCAACCTCTGCCCCAAGCAAGCCAAGGGCGTCACCGGCGTGCGCACCAAGGTCGCGCCGATGCAGCTGATTCACGGCGATGAAGTGCTGACCTTGAAGTTCGATTGCAAACCCTGCGAGATGCATGTGGTCGGCAAGATCAAGGGGCATATCCTCGACCTGCCATTGCCGGGCAGCACGGCTCAGCCAGTGGTGGGGCATATCAGCCCGGAAGATCTGCTCAAGACGATTCCGCGCGGGACGCATTGACTCCAGTCACCACCGAACCCTGTGGGAGCGGGCTTGCTCGCTCCCACAGGGGATTTTTCATTTCTGCGCCGTTTGCGCTTTTTCCGGCGACATATTCCGTTCTTAGGGCTCCCCCAACCGGCGCTCATGGTGCTAGGTTGTAAGTGATTGTTTCACCAAACGACACTTTTCCCTTGCAAAGGAATGCCCCTCACCATGAACTTCCCGTTCAAGCGCCTGGCTATTGCCACCCTCGTACTGTCCACCCTCTCGTCCTACTCGATATCCGCCAACGCCAACATCACCGCCCAACAGAGCGCGGACTTCGTCAAGACCTACGCCGATACCTCGGTCAGCGATTTCCGCCAGTTCCTGGCGAGCGTCGCCAAGAGTGAGCTGGCCAAATCCGCGAATCTCGGCCCGGCCATCGATGCCTTCCAAGGCAACAAAACCCTGTCGGCGGAACAACAGAACGAAATCCATCGGCTGCTCGGTATCTACGCCCGGGTGAAGTATGGCAAGGCCGCCACCGAGACCTTGCGCCAGTTAGTGGAAATCCAGACCTTTCGCAAGGACGGCGTGGCCCAGCATGAAAACCCCGAGTTTCTCAAGATCGCCGACAAGATCAAAAGCCTGGCCACCGACTTCAACCTGAACTTCCGCAACATCGACAACCGCGTCTATGAGATTTCACTCGAAGGCAGCGGTGACGAAGTCGTGGGCATTCACGCCCATGCCGACGTGGTGCCGGTGACGCCGGAAAACTGGGTGCTCAAGGACGGCACCAGGCTCGATCCGTTCAAGGTCACGCTGGTGGGCGATCGCATGTACGGTCGAGGCACCGAGGATGACAAGAACGCCATCGTCGTGGCGCTCTACGCCATGAAGATCATCAAGGACGAAAAACTGCCGCTGGCGCGCCACTTCAAGCTGCTGGTGGACACGACCGAAGAAACCACCGGCGACGCCATCCCCTACTATTTCGAGCGCAACCCGACGCCCAATTACAACCTGGCGCTCGATGGCAGCTACCCAGTGGTGATCGCCGAGAAAGGCTACGGCACGGTCATGGCGAACTTCCCTCGCCGGGCGGGCGAAGGCAAAGGCGCTGAAGTCGTTGCAATGACCGGCGGCATGGCGACCAACCAGATCCCGTCGACTTCAGTCGCGACATTCAGCACCGACAAACCCGCCGAACTGGCCGCCAGCCTGCTCAAGGCCGGCACCGACTACGCCAAAGCCAATGGCGGCGACTTTGAAGTAAGGAGCGAGGTGGCCGATAAAACCGTCAAGCTGACCTTTACTGGCGTATCCGCCCATTCCTCCGAGCCCGAGTCAGGCGTCAACCCGGTCGCCAGGATGCTGGCCTTCATCAATGGCCTGGATGGCAAGGTCGCGCTCAAGCACAACCACATCACCGACGCCGCGCGTTACGCCACCGACAACTGGGGCCTGGATTACCTGGGCAACAAACTGGGCATCGGCTTTTCCGACGCGTTCATGGGCCCGCTGACAGCCTCGCTCACCTACGTCGGGACGGACGACAAGAGCTTCAAGCTCGCCGTGAACCTGCGGGTGCCCGTGGGCAAGCCAACGGACACGCTGAAGGCTGAGATCAACGACAAGCTCTCCGCGTGGGCCAAGAAGTCCGAGGTTGCCGTGACATTCGACAACACTATCGACGAACCCATGTACCGTAACCCCGAAGGCGAATGGGTCAAGGCACTGCTGGCCGTCGCCACCGAGAACCTGGGCATGGAGCACAAGTTCGGCACGTCCGCCGGGGCCACGTCGGTCCATGACTTGCCCAACGGCGTGCAGTTCGGCCTGGCCATGCCCGACGTCAAGTACACCGGCCACAACGACAACGAGTTCAAGACCGTGGAGCAGTTCCTGCTGGACCTACAGGTCGTGACCGAAATGATGGGGCGGATCGGGCAGTTGCCGAAGCTCTAAGTAACGGCGTGCTCCCCATCGCCGCAACCACCGACGTCCACAAGGAATCCCGATGCCCCCACGCTCAGCCCCTGCTTTAACCGCTGGCACCGGTTTCGTCCGGGTGCGTGGCGCCCGCGAACACAATCTCAAGAACGTTGACGTGGACATTCCTCGCGATGCCCTGGTGGTGTTCACCGGCGTGTCGGGTTCCGGCAAATCCTCGCTGGCCTTCTCCACGCTTTACGCCGAAGCCCAGCGTCGTTATTTCGAGTCCGTCGCACCTTATGCCAGGCGCCTGATCGACCAGGTCGGCGTGCCGGACGTAGGCAGCATCGAAGGCCTGCCGCCGGCTGTCGCCTTGCAACAACAGCGCGGCACGCCCAGCGCGCGCTCCTCGGTGGGCAGCGTCACCACCTTGTCGAGCCTGATCCGCATGCTTTACTCCCGCGCCGGCAGCTACCCGGCCGACCAACCGATGCTCTATGCCGAGGACTTTTCGCCCAACACGCCCCAGGGCGCGTGTCCGCAATGCCACGGCCTGGGCCGGGTTTACGAAGTGACCGAAGCCACCATGGTCCCCGACCCTTCGCTGACCATCCGCGAACGCGCGGTAGCCGCCTGGCCCATGGCATGGCAAGGGCAGAACCTGCGGGACATCCTCGTGACACTCGGCTATGACGTCGACATTCCCTGGCGCGACCTGCCGAAGAAGCAACGCGACTGGATCCTCTTCACGGAAGAGACCCCCACCGTCCCGGTGTACGCCGGGCTCACCCCGGCCCAGACCCGCGACGCCCTCAAGCGCAAACTCGAACCTAGCTACCAGGGCACGTTCAGCGGGGCCCGGCGCTACCTGTTGCACACCTTCATGCATTCGCAAAGCGCGCAGATGCGCAAGCGGGTGGCGCAATATATGCGCGCCAGCCCCTGCCCGGTCTGCGAAGGCAAGCGCCTCAAGCGCGAGGCGCTGACCGTTACCTTTGCCGGGCTGGACATCGCCGAGCTGTCCAACCTGTCATTGCTGGAATTGGCCGAGGTGCTCAAGGCCGTAGCGGCGCCGGATTATCTGGAGCAGCCCGAAGAATCGGGCGATGTTCTCACCCATCGCCAGACGCGCGAGGCTCGTGAGCAGCGCGCCGCCAGGGGCGACAACCCGCACGCTGGCGGGCCGGACGCGCGCCACACGCCCAATCTGTCCCTGGAAAAGCGCTTGGCCGCCCAGCGCATTGCCGCCGAACTGCTGGAGCGCATCGTCACGCTGATCGACCTGGGCCTCGGCTATCTGGCCCTGGAGCGCAGCACGCCGACGCTTTCCTCCGGCGAACTGCAACGCCTGCGCCTGGCGACCCAGCTCAACTCCCAATTGTTCGGGGTGATCTATGTGCTGGACGAACCTTCCGCCGGCCTGCACCCGGCCGACAGTGAAGCGCTTTTTGGCGCCTTGCAACGGTTGAAAGCAGCAGGAAACTCGGTGTTTGTGGTCGAGCACGACCTGGACACCATGCGCCGCGCCGACTGGCTGATCGACGTGGGCCCCGACGCGGGCGAGCAAGGCGGCAGGGTCCTTTACAGTGGCCCGCCCGAAGGCCTTGGGCAAGTGCCCGAATCCCGCACCCGCGCCTACTTGTTCGCCGAAGAACGGGCCATTGCGCGCCATCCGCGCCCACCCAAGGACTGGCTGCGGCTGGACGGCATCACCCGCAACAATCTCGACAACCTGAGCGTGGGTTTTCCCCTGGGCTGCTTCACGGCTGTCACCGGCATTTCCGGTTCGGGCAAATCCAGCCTGGTCAGCCAGGCCCTGCTGGATCTGGTCGGCGCCCACCTGGGCCAGCCCGGCGCCAACGCCGATGGCGAAGAGCAAAGCCTGGAAGACGAACCGGTGCTGGCCAGCGGCGGCCAGGTCACCGCCGGGCTCGAGGGGGTCAAGCGACTGGTTCAGGTCGACCAGAAACCCATCGGCCGCACGCCACGCTCCAACCTCGCCACCTATACCGGGCTGTTCGACCATGTGCGCAAGCTCTTCGCCGCGACAGAGCAGGCACAAGCGCTCGGTTTCGATGCCGGACGGTTCTCCTTCAACGTCGCCAAGGGCCGTTGCGAAACCTGTGAGGGGGAAGGTTTCGTCAGCGTGGAATTATTATTCATGCCCAGCGTGTACGCCCCCTGTCCGACCTGCCATGGCGCCCGCTACAACCCACAGACCCTGGAAGTGACCTGGCAAGGCCTGGACATCTCCCAAGTGCTGCAATTGACGGTGAACCAGGCCCTGGAGGTCTTCGCCGAGCAACCGCCAGCCAGGCGTTCGCTCCAGGTACTCAAAGACATCGGCCTGGGCTATCTGCGCCTGGGCCAACCGGCCACCGAACTGTCCGGCGGCGAGGCCCAGCGGATCAAGCTGGCGACGGAACTGCAACGCAAGGCCCGAGGCGCGACGCTTTACGTGCTGGATGAACCGACCAACGGCCTGCACCCCCAGGACGTGGACCGCTTGCTGGTGCAGCTCAATCGACTGGTGGATGAAGGGCATACGGTGGTCGTGGTGGAACATGACATGCGCGTGGTAGCGCAAAGCGACTGGGTCATCGACATCGGGCCAGGGGCCGGGACCCAGGGAGGCAAAGTCGTGGTGTGCGGCGCGCCGCAGGTGGTGGCGAATTGCGGGGAGAGCCGCACGGCGCCGTTTCTCAAGAAGGTCTTGGAGTGAATGTTCACCTTGGCCAAGGCACTGCAAGCCGCACCACCCTTTCATTGTGGGAGCGAGCTTGCTCGCGATGGCGTCGGATCAGTTGCATCAAAGGTAACGGGTACACCGCTATCGCGATCGAACTCCCATAGCTCTGATACGGCGCTCAAAATCGTCAATTAAATGTTACACATCAAACCAACCCACAACCGTTTATCAGTTTTTTGACACTCCGCCGATATGCGGACGCAACTTTTTCACTTACTCCGGTCATAACTCCGTGGTCGCTGATGGAATATTGGCAGATACCGAGGTTCTTAACCTGATACGGAGATAAGTCCATGATTTTCAACGTACAAAATTTTGGCGCCAAAGGAGATGGCGTCACTGACGACACGGCGGCCATTCAAAGTGCAATTGATGCGGCAGCTGCCGCGGGCGGGGGCCAGGTGTACATGCCGACGGGCACTTACATCGTGTCAGGGGGCGAGGAACCCTCCGACGGCTGCCTGATGCTCAAGAGCAACGTTTACCTGTACGGCGACGGCATGGGCGACACCACGGTGAAATTGGTCGATGGCTCCGATGCCAAGATCACCGGCATCATCCGCTCAGCCTATGGCGAAGAAACCCATGATTTCGGGGTCAGCAACCTCACCATCGACGGCAACCGCGACGCCACCACCGGCAAGGTGGACGGCTGGTTCAACGGGTATATCCCCGGCGAAGAAGGCTACGACTCCAACGTCACCCTCGACAGCGTCGAGATCAAGGATTGCTCCGGGTATGGCTTCGACCCCCACGAGCAAACCGTCAACATGGTTATCAAGAACAGCGTGTCCCACGGCAACGGCCTGGACGGATTCGTCGCCGACTTCCTCAGCGACAGCACCTTCGAAAACAACGTTGCCTACGACAACGACCGCCACGGTTTCAACGTTGTCACCAGTACCCACGATTTCACCATGACCAATAACGTCGCTTACAACAACGGCGGCAACGGCATCGTGGTGCAGCGCGGCAGTGAAGACATCCCCTCCCCCAGCAACATCACCATCACCGGTGGCGAGATGTACGGCAACGGCGCTGAAGGCGTGCTGATCAAGCTGTCCAGCGACGTAACCGTGACCGGGGTCGACATCCATGACAACAACGGCGCCGGTGTCCGCATCTATGGCAGCAACCATGTCGAGGTACTGGACAACACGCTGAACAACAACGCGCTAGGCAGCGCGGTGCCGGAAGTGATCATCCAGTCCTACGACGATACGCTCGGGGTGTCCGGCAAGTACTTCAACGGCAGCGACAACCTGATCCAGGGCAACATCATCAGCGGCAGCAACCTGTCCACCTACGGTGTCGCCGAGCGCAACGAAGACGGCACCGATCGCAACGCCATCATCGCCAACACCATCAGCCACACCAGCAAGGGCGCCACGCTGGTCTATGGCGATGGCAGCTACGTCAGCGCCACGGTGCCGATGACCACCGTACAGGGTACGGCCGGCAACGACACACTCACCGGCACCAGCGCCAGCGAGATCTTCTTTGGGGCGGCGGGCAACGACACCATCAACGGCGCGGCCGGAAGCGACATTCTGGTGGGCGGCGCGGGCGTCGACAAACTCACCGGCGGCACGGGCGCCGATACGTTCCGTTTCACCAGCCAGTCCGACAGCTACCGCAACGCAACGGCGAGCTTCGACGACACCATCACCGACTTCGACGTGACCCAGGACAAGATCGACCTCGCCGATCTCGGCTTCACCGGCCTGGGCAATGGCCGTGGCGGCACCCTGCAGGTCAGCTACAACGCCAGCAGCAACCGCACCTACATCAAGGACTACGACGCCGATGCCAGCGGCAATCGCTTCGAGCTGATTCTCTCAGGCAACCTGGCGAGTACCTTGACGGCAGATAACTTCATCTTCAACCGGGTGATCACCGGCACCACCGGCAGCGACTCGTTGCAGGGCAGCGATGCGGCGGACACCCTGCTCGGCCTGGCGGGCAACGACAGCCTCAGTGGTGGCGCGGGCGCCGACAAGCTCGACGGCGGCGCAGGCATGGACACCCTCACCGGCGGCGCCGGGGCAGACACCTTTGTGTTTGCCAACCGACTCGACAGCTACCGCAACTACAACACCGGCGGCGCGAATCTGGGTGACCTGATCACCGACTTCGACATCGCCGCCGACAAGATCGACCTTTCCGCCATGGGCTTCACCGGCCTTGGCGACGGCAAGAACAACACCGTCTACCTGGTGCTCAACAGCGCCGGCACCAAGACCTACATCAAGTCCTTGGAGGCAGACGCTAACGGCAATCGGTTCGAGGTAGCGCTGGACGGCAATTACCTCAATAAGCTGACCAATGCCAATTTCGTCTTCGCCACGTCCTCGCCCACCAACCAGGCGCCGGTGGTAGCCACGCCATTGCTGGATCAGAACGCAACCGAAAAGACACCTTTCAATTATGTGGTCCCGGCCACCAGCTTCAACGATCCGGACAATGACAGCCTCAGCTACACCGCCAAGCTGGCCGACGGCAGCGCCCTGCCCAGCTGGCTGACGTTCGATGCCGCCACGCGCACCTTCAGCGGCACGCCTCCCGACACGGCGTCGGGCACTTACTCGATCCAGGTCACCGCAACCGATGGCAGCAACGCCACCGTCAGCGACAGCTTTACCCTGGCCGTGCAAGACGTGCCCTCGTCCGTGGTGATCAACGGCACGCCGAACAACGACACCTTGACCGGCACCGTCGCCAACGAGCAGATTTTCGGCGGTGCGGGCAACGACACCCTCAATGGCGCCGCCGGCAACGATGTCCTGGTGGGCGGCACCGGCGTGGACAAACTGACCGGTGGTACGGGCGCCGACGTATTCCGCTATACGTCCAAGCTCGACAGCTACCGCACCAGTTCCACCAGCGCCAGTGACCAGATCCTCGATTTCGACGTGGCCGCCGACAAGATCGACGTCGCGGCTCTCGGTTATACGGGCCTGGGCAACGGGCTCAATGGCACGCTGCAAGTCACTTACAGTGCATCGACCAACCGCACCTACCTCAAGGACCTCACGGTCGATGCCAACGGCAACCGCTTCGAAATCTCGATGGCCGGCAACCTGGTCAGCAGCCTGACCGCCAATCATTTTGTCTTTGCCGACCAGAACACTCCGACGAACGTCGCGCCGGTGGTGGTCATCCCCCTTCTGGACCAGAACGCCAGCGAAAGCACGCCGTTCAAATACACCGTGGCCAGCAACAGCTTCAGCGACGCCAACCAGGATGTGCTGACCTACACCGCGACCCTCGCCAACGGCAACGCCCTGCCTTCGTGGCTGACGTTCAACGCCGCCAACCTGACGTTCAGCGGCACGCCCACCACCACCGCCGCTGGTAACTACGACGTGCTGGTCAAGGCCACCGACCCCTCGGGCGCCTCGGTCAGCGACAACTTCGCCCTGGTGGTCGCCGATGCGCCGGCCAACACCATCACCGGTACCGCCAACGCCGAAAGCCTCAACGGCACGGCAGGCGCCGACCTGATCCTCGGCCTCGGCGGCAACGACACCATAAAGGCCGGCACCGGCGCGGACATCATCGACGGCGGCGCCGGACGCGACTCGTTGTATGGCGGCGACGGCGCCGACACGTTCCGCTACAACAACCTGGCCGACAGCTACCGGGATTACGACACCGGCGGCGTGACCGCCACGGACACGATCTACGACTTCACCGTTGGCGTGGACAAGATCGACGTCTCCGGGCTGGGCTTCCTTGGCCTGGGCGACGGCAACAACGGCACGCTCTACATGACCCTGAACGCGGCGGGCGACAAGACCTACGTCAAATCCAGCCAGGCCGACGCCGATGGCAATCGCTTCGAAATCGCCCTGAACGGCAACTACCTCAACACCCTCACCGCCGACGATTTCGTCTTTGGCGAACGCGCCCAGCAAGACATCCTCTACCTGCCGACTCTTGGCCAATCCAACGCGCGCCTGCTGCGCATGAGCGAAGACGACGATCAATCCGGCACCTCGATGCTGGTCAACGATCTGAGCAAGTACACCACCTACGACGTACGCAGCCAGTTCGACGATGCCGATGGCAACGGCATCGACATCGCCGTCGGCGGCAGCACGGTCAACGGCTTGTCGACGCTGGGCGCCGAGGAGCTGAAGTTGTGCTGGTGGCTGACCGATACCAATCAACCGGGGCCGGCGCTGTTGCGCGCCGTGACGTTGCTGCGTGACCAGCTCACCGAACTGAAGTCCATCGATAACGTGACCATGGGCATCATCTGGGGCCAAGGCGAAGAAGCCGCCCAGGAAATCGCCCGCTCCACGGACAAGGCGGCAGCAGCGGCAGCCTACAAAGCGGCGACATTGAAGGTATTCGATTACCTGCACAGCCAATTCGGCAACTTCAACGTGTACATCATGGAGACCGGGCACTACGAGCAGGACGCCGCGCGCGCCCGTGGTTACCCGGAGGATAAGATCGCCGACATCGTCGAGGGTGTGGGCTACGTTCGCGCCGTCCAGGAAGCCATCGCCGCCGAGCGTGCCGATGTGAAACTGGCGGTGGACCCCAACGACCTGCCCTTGCGTTATGAAGTGGACCCGCTGGTCTATCCCGACGACGTCTGGCACCTGCACGAGGAATCAGCGGAAATCGTCGGCCAGCGCCTGGCCGACTACATCGCCGATGACCTCGGTTTCCAGGGCAACCCCAACGACAACAACAGCGTGCAGGACATTTTCGACGGCGCGCAGAATGAGGGCGGGATGATTTCCGGCACCGACCAGGACGATACGCTGGTGGGCAGCTCGGGCAACGATACTCTGAACGGCGACCTGGGCGCCGACACGTTGACCGGTGGCGATGGCAACGATATCTACGTCGTCGACAACGCGTTCGACAGCGTCGTGGAAACCAACACCTCGACCGCGCAGATCGATACGGTACAGGCTTCGGTCAGTTGGACACTGGGCGCCAATCTGGAAAACCTGGTGCTGACCGGCGTTTCGGACATCGACGGCACCGGTAACGATCGGCGGAATTTCATCACCGGTAACGTCGCCAACAACGTGCTCAATGGCGCTGCGGGAGCCGACAGCATGAGCGGTGGCGACGGCGACGATACCTACTACGTCGACAATGCCAGCGATACCGTCATCGAGAAAAGCAGCAATCCGGTGACCGGCGGTATCGACAGCGTCCACAGTAGCCTCGCCGCCTACACCTTGGGCACCAACGTGGAGAACCTCTACGTCGACAGCCCCGGCGTCGCTAACGGGACGGGTAACGCGCTGGCCAACACCTTGTTCGCCGGTGCCGGCGACAACATCCTCGACGGGCGTGATGGTAACGACACCGTGTCCTACGACCGAGCCCTGGCCGGGGTCACCGTGAACCTCTCGACCTCTGCCCAGCAAAACACCGTGGGCTCCGGGCTGGACACCTTGAAGTTCATCGAAAACCTGACCGGTAGCGCCTACGCCGACACATTGTCGGGCAACAGCGCTGGAAACATCCTCGACGGCGGTGCCGGCAACGACACCCTGGTGGGCGGCTCGGGCGATGATCGGCTGATCGGCGGTGCGGGCACCGATAACCTCACCGGCGGCACCGGCGCGGACACCTATGCGTTTGGCGCGTTGTCGGACATGGGCGTCGGGGCGGCACGGGACGTGATCAACGGCTTCAAGAGCACGGAGATGGACAAGCTGGACTTCACCGGCCTGGACGCCAACCCGCTGACCGCCAACCTCGATGCGTTCACCTTCATTGGCAGTAACGCCTTTGACACCACCAACGCCACCGGCCAATTGCGCTTTGTCGACGGCATCCTCTACGGCAGCGTCGACTCCGACGCCACCGCCGAGTTCGAACTCTCCCTGGTGGGCGTCAAGGAGCTGCATGCCAGCGACTTCACTGCCTGATTGAGCTTATAGGGGCTGCTTGCAGCCCTTGTACTCACCTGCTTTGTGGCGAGGGAGCTTGCTCCCGCTGGGCCGCGTAGCGGCCCCAAAGCAATTACTGCGGTGTGTCAGGCAAATTCCGTCTTGCCTTCTTTAGGACCGCTTCGCGGCCCAGCGGGAGCAAGCTCCCTCGCCACCACAGCGCCACGACTTCAGAACAGACTTTGCACCTGCTCCAGCACCGCACGGTTCATCTGGCCGGTGTGGGTGTGCAGGCTTACGTAGCTTTGGAGCATGTCGAGCTTGGTGTCGAGCAGGTCCCGGCGCGCCTGGAACAGCCGTTGCTGGGCGTCGAGGATGTCGACCGTCGAGCGCACGCCGCCCTGGAAGCCTTTTTCCGTCGACGTCAGCGCGCGCTGATTGGACTCCACCGCCCGTAGCATGGCCCTGCTCTTGGCGAACCCCGCCACCACGCCCAGGTAATCGGTCTCGATGGACTCGGCCAGCTCCTGACGCTGCACGTCATAGTCGGACTGGGCTCCGGCCAGTTGTGCCTCGGCCTTGGCCACCGAAGCGCGCACCGCGCCGCCGCGATACAAGGGGATGTCCAGCTGCACACCGACGTAATAGGTGTCCTGGCGCGGGTCGAGCTCTTGGTACTGGCGGGTTTCCCGGCGCGTCAACTGCGTGGTCAACGACAACGTCGGGTAATGCCCGGCGCGCTGGCTGTCGGCCTGGGCCTCGGCGACTTTCACCGCCGCCAGCCGCGCGGCCAGTTCGGGGCTGGCCTCGCGGGCGATTGCCGTCCAGTACGGCAAATCCTGCTCCGGCGGGATGGGGCTGCCGGCAGGCAATTCTTCGCGCATCGGCTGGATGTCCTCGATGGGCACGCTTGCCCGTCCCGACAGTGCCCGCAGCGCGGCCACGCGACGGGCCTGGGCTTCGGTTTCCTGGGCCTCCACCAGATCGAGCCGGGCCTGGGCCTCGTCGATGTCGGTGATTGCCCCCTGGCCGCCTTCATAGAGCTTTTTGCTTTGGATGACCAAGCCACGAATGGCGGTCTTCTGCTGGGCGATCAACTTCAATTCATTCTCGGCCCGGGCCACATCGAAATAGCCCTTGGCGACCCGGTCGAACAAGGCTTGGCCGGCCACGTCGAATTGTTGGCTACCGAGCACGCCGCGGGCTTTGCCTTCCTGATAAGCCGCCCAGCGCCCCTTGTCATACAGCGGCTGTTGCGCCGCCAGCGTCACGCTGTTCGCCTGGTAGTCGTTGCTGTTCACATAACTGCTGTCGTCGCCGCCATCGGTACGCCCGCCATACCCATACCGCGAGGACAGCGAGACCTGCGGATAAAGCCCGCCACGCCCAATCGCTTCTTCCTGCCGGGACGCGTCGTAGGCGTGGGTCGCGGTCTGCAAGGTCGGGTCATTGAGCCGCGAGGCATCGTAGGCGGCAGTCAGGCTCAGCCCGCCCTCCGCCGCCCAGGCGGGGCCGATCACCGCCCAACTGGTGTACAGGCTCAACAGCACACGGACGCCGTAACGGCAACGGTCGGTCATGCTCATTCCTCTTTGAAGGCAGCCAGCAAGCGTTCGCGCAATGGTTTCATCAGGTAGTTCATCAAGGTGCGCTCACCGGTCACGACGGTGACGTCGGCGAGCATGCCGGGACGCACCAGCAAACCGGCGCCTTGCAGCGCGACGACTGTCTCGGCGGGAATTTCTACCTTGGCGGAGAAGTACGGCTGGTGGGTCTGCTGGTCGATCAGTTGGTCCGCCGACACGGTGGTGACCGTGCCGGTCACAGTCGGCGTATCCACCCGCTGCAGGGCGGTGAAATGCACATGCACCGGCAATCCGGGGGTGAGCTTGTTGGCCATCAACGGATCGAACCGCGCGGTGATCGCCATCGGCGCGTCCAACGGCACCACCTGCATCAGCGTCTGCCCGCCCTGGGCGACGCCGCCCACGGTGTGGATCGACATGTCCATGACCTGGCCCGCCACCGGCGCGCGGATGGCACCGTTATCGACTTCGAACTGCAAGGCGCGGATCTGATCGGCATAGGCCGCGGCTTCGGCCGAAACCTCGCTGAGTTGGGTTTCGGCATCGCGGCGAAACTCCTGCTGCGCCTGCAAGGCCTTGAGGCGACTTTCGTTGATCGCCTGGCGCGTGCGCCCGACGTCGCCGATGCCCGAAGCGATCTGTCCGGCCAGTTGCGCCGCGTTTCGCTCAGCCTCGAAAAGTTTGTTGCGCGGCACGTAGCCTTCCCGGGCCAACTCGCGCAAGCCCTCGAGTTCCTGTTGCTGGAAGCGCATTTGCGCATCGTAGTTGCGCTTGACCCCTTCGTAGCCCTGCAGTTGTTGCTGCAAGGCGCCGATTTCATGCTCGATGATCTTCAGGCGGCTGCCCAGTTCGGCACGCCGGGTCATGAACAGCTGACTCTGCAGGGCCATGGCCGCCTTGACACGTGGCTCATCGGCGCGCTCCAGCAATTGTTGCGGCCATTGGATTTCATCGGCGCCCAGGCGCTCGGCCATCAACCGCGCCTCGATGCTGCGGTCGTTGAGCAGCTTGCCCAGGGTCACGTCCAACTGCGATTGCGCCTGCACCGTGTTGAGCTGCACCAGCAACTGCCCCTGGCTGACACGATCGCCATCACTGACCAACAGTTTTTCCACCACGCCCCCCACCAGTGACTGCACCGCTTTGCGCTCCCCCGCCACTACCACGGTGCCGCTGCCCACCACGCCCTGGTCGAGTGGCGCCAGGCAGGCCCAAAGCAGAAAGCCGCCAAGGGTCAGGGCCAGGAAAACCACGCCGTAGCGCGCCGCGCCGCCCGCATCGGTGCTCGCGGTGGGCAATGTGTCGCTGCTGAGCACGCTCAGGCCATGCTCGCCGTGGGCCGGTGTGGCCGATTTCAAATCACGCATCCTTGCCTGCCTCCCGCACAGCGGCCGGCCGCGGCCCCGGCATCAGCGCCTTGAGCACTCGGTCCCGAGGGCCGAACGCTTGTTGAGTGCCGTCCTTCAACACGAGGATGTGATCGACCACCGCCAGCACGTTGGGCCGATGGGTGATCAACACCACGGTGCTGCCGGCGGCCTTGAGCACGCCGATGGCCTGCACCAGCGCCAATTCCCCGGCTTCATCGAGGTTGGAGTTAGGCTCGTCGAGCACGATCACGGACGGGCTGCCATACAGCGCGCGCGCCAGGCCCAGGCGTTGCTTCTGGCCGCCAGACAGGCCAAGCCCGCCAGGGCCCAACGGTGTGTCGTAGCCCTTGGGAAACCTTAGAATCATTTCGTGAATGCCCGCTTGACGGCTGGCGGCGATGATTTTGTCGGCGTCCTGCTCGCCGAAACGGGCGATGTTGTCGGCAACGCTGCCATCGAACAGTTCGATGTCCTGGGGCAGATAGCCCAGGTATGGCCCCAGCGCGTCATGGGACCACTGGCTGATCTCGGCATCGTCCAGGCGCACCGATCCGCCCATGGCCGGCCACACGCCAACCAACGCGCGAGCCAGAGTCGATTTGCCGCTGGCACTGGGACCAACCACCGCAAGCACTTCGCCCTTGCCGAGGCTGAAATTGATGCCCCGCAGAATCGGCTGTGATGCCCCGGGCGGTCCGACGTACAACTGCTCCAGGCGCAGCGCGCCGGTGGGCGGTGGCAGCGGCATGCGCAAGCGATCGCGTGGATGTTGCGCGAGCAGTTGGCTCAGGCGCTGGTAACTCTGGCGGCCGCTGTTGAATTGCTTCCACGAGCCGATGGCGATTTCCACCGGAGCCAGGGCACGTCCCAGCAGCAGCGACATGGCGATCATCATCCCCGCCGAGAGCTGCCCCTCCAGCACCAGCAGCGCGCCCAATCCCAAAGCGAGGGACTGACCGGAAATCCGCACGAATCGCGTCGCCGAGGTGATGCGCGCCCCGCGGTCGCTGGCGTGGGCCTGCGCGGCGATGATCCGTTGTTGCAGCAGGCTCCAGCGCTGGCGCAGCGGCCCGAGCATGCCCAGGGCCTGGATGACCTCGGCGTTGTGCAATGTGCTGTTGACGTAGACCGAGGACTGCACGCCCAGTCGATTGGCCTCTCCCAGGCGCGAACGGGTCGCCAACTCGCCCCACAGCGCCAGGCCTATCAGCAATACGGCGAGCACCAGCGTCAATACGCCGAACCAAGGGTGAAAGATGAACGCCACCAGCAGGAAGATCGGCAGCCACGGCGCATCGAGCAAGGCGATCAGGCCCTGGCCGGTAATCAGCTGTCGCAAGGTGGCAAGATCGGTAAGCACCTGTGCCGGGTTGGCGTTGTGCTCGCGCAGGCTGCGGGCAAACGCCGCATCGAAAATCCGCTCGCCCAAGGCGTCGTCCAGCCCGGCGCTCATGCGGATCATCACCTCGCCGCGCACCCACTCGATCAACGCACTGAACATGAACAACCCAAGGGCGATCAAGGTGAGCATGACCAGGGTGGTTTCGTTGCGACTGGTCAGGACCCGGTCGTAGACCTGCATCATGTAGAGCGACGGCACCAGCACCAGCAGATTGATCACGCCGCTGAACAAGGCCAGGGACCAGAATACACGGCGATAACTTAACAAAGCGGCATCAATGTCATGCCGTGGATCGAGAAAAAAACCCATAGAGTGTCAACCCGCAAAAGGAAATAACGGTCCCCGCGAAATCCATGCGAGTCTTTGCCCCGAAGGCGTCAAAAAAAGGGCGTCATGTAGCTGACATTGTCGCTATATGAGCCGAACGTCGGCCCTACGGCGGCCAAGTACTGACAACGTAGTCGCAAGTTAGTGCCAGAGGGGAAGCGGGATTTTTGCGAGGGAAAGAGCAAAACGGCGGCGGTTCGGGATTGGGCTTTGCTGTGGCAGCGAGCTTGCTCGCGTTGTTGGCGGGTCAGTCGCATCGATTTGACCGCCTTACGGCCATCGCGAGCAAGCTCGCTCCCACAGGTTTGGCGCGTTAGGCAGGTTCTGCGCCGAGGGTTTCAGCCATCCGCACCAGGTCGGCGAACGACTTGGCGTGCATTTTCTTCATGGCATGGGCGCGATGGATTTTCACGGTAATCTCGCTCAGGTTCATCTGCCCGGCGATCTGTTTGTTCATCAGTCCCTTGGCGGCCAGGGCCATGACCTCCTTCTCGCGCGCCGTCAACGTCTGGTAACGCGTATGCAAGCCGCAAAGCTGCTGCTCGATTTCCCGCCGTTTGACGTCCGCCTCAAGCGCAGCTGACACGGCGTCCAGCAAATCCTGTTCGCGAAACGGTTTAGCCAAAAAGTCCATGGCGCCGGCCTTCATCGCCTTGACGGACATTTCAATGTCGCCGTGACCGGTAATGAAGATGATGGGAATCCTGATATTCGACGCCGCCAACTGGCGCTGGAAATCCAGCCCGCTACTGCCCTGCAACCGGACATCGAGTACCAGGCAACTGGCGCAATCGGGTTTGGGCCGCTGGAGAAACTCGGCGGTGGACGCGAATGTCTCGACGCGCATGCCGACAGAGCGCAGGAGATTGCTCAATGCACAACGTATGGACGCATCGTCGTCCAGCACGAACACAACAGGACCTTCGCTGCCCGGCTCATTGTTTTTGATATTGCCGTTCATGCACGATTCTCTCGCAGGGTGGATTGAAAAAGCCTAGCACAGCGCCTTCGACGCCGAAGTGGGCCTGACGAGGCGCAATCGGTAGCGTCACGCAACGAAAAGAGCCTTCAGTGCGGTAATCGTTGCCAGGAACTCGCGCGGCCGGTGCCAATACGCGCCGACCTGGGCACTGTAGCCCTTCCCGGTAAGGCACCAGGTGCAGAAATGTTCGCAGTTGTTGGCCAGGAGACTGTAGCGGTTTTCGCCCAACCTGGAGCGGGCCCGACGGGCCACTTCGTTGGCCGGATAGCGGGCGGGTTGTTGGATGATCCACACCGGCCTGCCACTGGCGAAATGCTCCAGATCGGTCACTTCGATGGGCCCCGCTTCCAGCGCGCCACTGAACCCCGAATAATGGGCAACGCTTCCGGCGCCCAGGTAAATCCCGTGATGGATATAGAAACGGCGCGGACTGATCAGATGCGCCCCGATGGGCACCTCGCCCAAGGCGCTGATATCGACCAACCTCAGCGAATCGATCGCCAGCCCTCCGGGCCTTTTGGTGCCGTGGCGGGGTTCCAGAGTCACGCCTGCCGGCACCGGCACAACCAAACGGTAGGAGACGTTGGCCGCTACCAACGCCAGGCAGATAAGCACTATTGAACGAAGTGACGAAAATTCATCCGCCGCGATGCCTGTCAGTTTCATTGCCAGATCCTCCGCAACCCATGGCAATCACTGTATCGCTCGGGTTGGCGGGGATCATTTGTACGTGGGATTGGTTCACTGATCGATTGATATGCAGCGTGTAAACCTTGGTATTAGCGAGCAACGGGCAGCGAGAACTCGAGGACAGCCCCACGGGGCTGGTTGGCGTGCGCCTGCAAACAGCCGCCGTGGGCTTCGATGATCGATCGACAGATGGATAATCCCAGCCCAAGGCCCGAAGCCTTGGTGGTGTAGAACGATGCGAACACCCGTTCCGCGCATCCCAAGGCAAAGCCCGGTCCCGAATCGCAGACTTTCACCCACACGCAACCGGCATCGTCCAGCCCGGAACTGATCGACAAGTGCCGCTCGCTTTCATCGACGGCGCTCATGGCCTCCAATGCGTTCATGATCAGGTTGAGCAGCACCTGTTGCAGCTCCACGCGATCCCCGTCGATAGCAGGCAGCGCGTCGGCCAGGTGTGTTTGGATCGAGGCGCCACTCTTGATGATCTGGCTGCGGCTGAACTCGACCATTTCCTCGATGGCTGCGTTGATGTCCAGCGGCCCTTTCTGCGGTGGAGCCTTGCGGATGTGCTCGCGGATTCGCCCCAGCACATCGGCGGCTCGATTGGCATCGAAGACCAGATGCCCGAGAATCTGCCGGACTTCCTCGATTTCCGGCGGCTGCGCGTTGAGCCAACGCAGGGCAGCGTCGGCATTGAGGATCGTCGCGGCGATCGGCTGGTTGACCTCATGGGCGATCGAGGCGACCAACTGGCCCATCGTCGCGACTCGGTTTGCATGGGCCAGTTCGGCCTGCACTTCGCGATAGCGACGCTCGCTTTCGCGAATCTTCTCCTCGGCCTGTCGGCGCTCGGTCAGATCCAGCACAAAGGCCACGCCTTCCCGGCTGCTGGCTTCGAACATGGCCAGGCCAACGATCACCGGCAGACGGCTGCCGTCTTTCCTGAAGTATTCCTTCTCGTACGGGCAGGCTTGCCCGGTGCGCAGGGCCTTGGCCAACGAACGCTCACTCAGCTCGCGATACTCCGGCACCGTCAGGTCCCTCCAACGCAGCCGGCCGGAGGCAAGGTCTTCGCGCTCATAGCCCACCATGCGCAGGAATGCGTCGTTGGCTTCGATGATGTCGCCCTCGGCATTCCAGACCAGAATCCCGATGATGTTGGCATCGACGAGACGACGGATCTTTGCCTCCCGTTCGGCCACCTCTCGGTACAGACGAGCGTTTTCCAGGGAGATGGCCGCGCGAGACGCCACCAGATTCAGGATGGTGAGCCGGTTCGGACTGAATACATGGGCGGCAAGGCTGTTTTCCAGATACAGCACGCCCACCAGCGCGGCCTGGTTGATCAACGGCAGGCACAGGATCGACCGCACCGGACGTTGGCGAAAGTAGGGATCGGCGGCAAACGTCGCGGCAGCCGGGCCCATGGCGTCGTCGAGAAACACGCTCTCCTGGGTCCGCAGCACATGGTAAAAAATCGACTCCGGCAACAGCGCCGAACTGACCGGCTCGTCACGCAGTTGCGTCGTGGTCCCGCCGGTCGTCGCTTGCGCCGCGATCCGGTGCCCCTCGCCAGTGGACAGGATCAGCAGGCCGCGCTCAGCGCCGGCTTGCTCGATGGCCGTGGCCATCACCCGATCGATCAGCTTCTCCAGGACGATTTCTCCCGACACTGCCTGAGAGACTTTGAGCACGGTGGCGATGTCCAGGTGTTCCACCGGAGTCGCCATCGTAGTCGCCGGGCCGGGCGCGGGTTCTGTTTCGCGCAGCCACGGATACCGGGCTTCGAGCTGTCGAACCTTGCCGTCGGCTCCCCAACGCAGATAGCCGTAGCAGGCGTCCTGCATATACATGCGAGCGATTTTCCCAAGGCCACGGGCGGCGTAGAAACGTGAGGCTAGTTCGTTGGCAAGCGCCTCGACATGGACGAAGCCGCTTTGCCGGGCGAGGTTCATGGCGTGTTCGTAAAGCAGCTCGGCATCGATTGGCCGCCCTTCGACACGGGCAATCTCCGCGCCCACCAGTGCGGCGCGGCTCGCAAAGTTGTCCGGGCACTGCTGCGCCCAGGCCTGAAGCTGTCCATGGCCCTCCTTCATTGCGTCCAGATGCGCCCCTCGCTGATCCGCAGGGGCTTTGTCATAAACGGCAGCATGGGCCAGGGCACCGAAAAAGTGATATTCGGCTTCCTCGAAAAAGGACTGGCAAACCCAGAGCAACCGGCGCGCTTTTTCGGCAGCGGCCAAGGCCGCTTCAGGCTCGTCGGCCATACAGCGGGCCTGTAGCTTGCGAACCCAGTACAAGCATTCAGCCAGGACCAGGTCCGGATTGCTGGACAAATGGGATTCGGTGGTCACCTCGTCCAGTTCGTCGTCATCCAGGCGCCCGAAGATCGACGTCTGGCCGCGAAGCATCCGGATCAGCAGCAATTGCGTGACGATGAAATCCGTCACCAGCCCGAAACGCACCTTCCTCGCATAGTCCAGGCCACGCTCGGCTTCATCTTGTACCTTGGGCAGCGGTTCCCCGGCGAAGAGCAGATCCGCAGTGAGGTTGTTGCCCGCGTAGGCACCGTACGGCAGGTCCCCGATCCGGTTCGCAGCCGCAAACGAACGACGCAAGAGGTCGCGGCATTGTCCGACCGGTCTCATCCATCGCACGGCAAAGCAAGAGAAGCACAGATAGGTGCTGGCTTCGAATCGAGTCATGCCACGGTGCTCGACAAGGCCGCAGCCCAACTGCCCGAAACGGAACCCCACCTCGTGGTCGCCGAACCGCCGGCCCGCGACCCTGAACAGATTGGCATAGAGCACACAGGACGCGTCGCAATTGCCGCGTTCCAGGCTCAAGGTGATGGCCTTGCAGATCAACAGGTCCGCCAGGTTCGCGTCACTTTGCAGTGCCGGGGCGAAGAGCTTGCTCAGCGCATTGACGGTCTCCAACGCGGTCGCGTCTTCCATCAAGGGCAGATCGATCAAATCCTCGATGGCCCGATCGCCGAGCAATGTGGCGATGCGGTCGTATTCCTGGCGCACGGCCTCGTCACTTGGCTGCGCGGCCCAGTGAATGCCGACATGCCGCAAATACGCGAGACACACCGCCACCGCGCCGTCGCTGCGATCCATCAGCAAGTACACATCCATCAACAGGCAGGCGACGCTGGCCCGTTCGCTCACCGTCACGGCGCGATTGGCCAGCGCCGTCAGCCGCTCGTCGGCAATGGCGAGCTGGCCGGTGAGGAACTCGCATTCGGCCCTGTTCAGCTCAAGGGCGAAATTCAAGCCGTGCCGATGCGTCCAACTGTCATCGCCCAGCAGCTGGGCACCATGGGCCAGGTAATTGAGTGCCGACGCATAGGCCGTCGACGCCTTGGCCCGTTGGCCGGCGAGCAAGTTGAGCGCGGCCAGCTCCTCTCGCTCGGCCTGATCGACGAGCAACCCGGCGCCGAGGTTGAGCTGGCCCACGATGTCGAATATCGCCTCGTCCCGGCCCTCGGGAGCGGTCTGCCGGGCCAGCAGCCGGCCGATTTTCAAATGGGCCGAGGCGCGTGACTCCGGGGGGATCATCGAGTAGGCCGCTTCATGGATACGGTCGTGGACAAAACCGTAAGCACCGTCGCGGCGCTCTACCAGTTCCTGGCGGACCGCCTCCCAGAGGACCGTGCGGATTTGCGCTCTGGGGACCTCAAGGATAACCGCCAGTGCGTTCAGCCCGCAGACGTTCCCCATGCAAGCAAGCTGCTGCAAGGCCTGCTGCGTCTGGGCCGGCAGGCGCGCCAGCTTGCCGCTCATCAAGTCGACGATGTTGTCGGTGTACCCCTTGGCGTGAATCCGATCCGGGTCCCACCACCACTGTCGGCTGCCATGATCGAACGCCAGCAAGTGCTCATCGGCGAGCGCCTGCAAGAACTGGATCACGAAGAACGGATTGCCCGCGGTCTTGTCCAGCACCAACTGCGCCAGCGGCTCGATGCGAGCAGGCTCGTCATGCAGCGCCTCGGCGATCAATTGCTCGATATGCCCCTTGGCGAGCGGTGAGAGCATGATTTCGCTGACCTTGCCGCCGACGCTGCGCAGCGTCTTGAGTTTGCCTGACAGCGGGTGCGTCGCATCCACTTCGTTGCTGCGGTACGCACCGACCAGCAGCAGATATTGCACGTCGTCGCTGGTCAGCAGGTCTTCCAGCAGGTCGAGCGTCGCCGCGTCAAGCCATTGCAAGTCGTCGAGAAACAGCGCCAGGGGATGCTCGCGGCGGGCGAACACACCGATAAAACGGCGCAACACCAGCAGGAAGCGCCGTTGCTCCTGCTGGGGATCGAGTGCCAGCACCGCAGGCGGCTCCCCGACGATCAGCCTCAGTTCAGGGATCAGGTCCGTCATAAGCCGTGCGTTGGGGTCCAGGGCCTGGCGCAATGCATCGCGCCAACCGGCCAACTCGGCATCGCTCTTGCCCAACAGCGTACGCACCAGGCTCTGAAACGCCTGGATCAGCGTCGAATAGGGAATATCGCGCCGGTACTGATCGAACTTGCCACGGGCGAACAACCCCCTTGGCGGCACGAGTACCTTGTGCAGCTCGTTGACCACGGAAGATTTACCAATCCCGGAATACCCCGTGACCAGCACGAGTTCCGGCGCGCCACGTTCAACCACCCGGTTGAACGCGCTTACCAACGCTTGGACCTCGGGCTCGCGTCCATAGAGTTTCTCGGGAATCAAAAGGCGGTCCGAGCCGCCTTGCTCGCCCAATGCAAAATCTTCGATGCGACGCCACTGCCGCCAATGCGCCAGGCACTGACGCAGGTCGTGCTCTACGCTCGCGGCCGTCTGGTAGCGTTCCTCGGCGGTCTTGGCGAGCAGCTTCATGACGATCCGCGACAGCATGTCGGGAATGGTTTGGATCCGCTCGTTGGGCGCCAGCGGCCTCTTGGCGATATGGCAATGCACCCATTCGATCGGGTCTGATGCCGTGAACGGCAGCGAGCCGGTCAACATCTGGTAGAGCGTGACGCCGAAAGAATAGAGATCACTGCGCGAGTCGATCGAGCGATTCATCCTGCCGGTCTGTTCGGGCGCCATGTAGGCCAGCGTCCCGGCAAGCGTCTCGGGAGCCTGCCGCTCGCGGGGCAAGCGTGACGTCATGCCGAACCCGGTGAGCCGGGCCTGGCCGTCGTCGCAATCCACCAGGATATGGCTGGGCTTGATGTCCTTATGGATCAGGCCACGCTCGTGAAGCTTGCCCAATGCGACGGCAATGCTCACCGCGAGCTGCAAGAAGCGGGTCGTCTCCAAAGGCGAGGTGAGCAATTGCAACAGCGGCAAACCACCCGGGTCGCTGGCGACCAGTTGCACTTGAGGACCTTCACTGATCCATTCCAGGGGCTGTACGCACCACGAAGCATCCAACTGGTCCCTCAGGCCGAATTCATGAGCAAGACGCTCAAGGCAATCGGGCCGCGGCTGGCGGGTGGCGGGCCGCACCACCAGGACAGGTTTATCGCCGTCGGCACCTGGGTGTCGTTCCCGGCAGAAGATACGCTCGCCATCGTCCCATTGTGTTTGCATGCGGGTTTCCATCGGCACTGGAGCAAGAGGGGTTCAGTTGCATTTACCGTCGAGCTGCCATCCAGTGTCGTGCCGCAATTGCCAAGGCCAGGGTTCGGCTTCCATGGCTGCGCCGGCGACTCGACGAAAAGCGTTCATGTCGGGTTCCGGGACGGATCGTATTGCCGTCGTTTAGATTAGCGCCTCGCCTGTGCCCTTCCCATATTTTTTTCAACGGCGATGACGGGCCTCGGACACAGCGGATACGGCAGTTGAATGACCACGCAGGCCGACGATGCGGCGCCAGTCTATGTGAAATTCCCCGCCAGTCATTCCTGCCCGCGTATGACTTGGGCATCCGTTGGTTGCATGCCGCCAGGGGCGCGCGCACCTTAGGTCTTAGCCGGATATACATAGGTATACTTTTGCGCCTGGACGGACCGCGTATGGTGAATTGAAAACCGGCGCTGTTACGAGCGATCCCATGGAAGACACCCCCGTGTGCAACAAGACGATCGCAGTCATCGATGACGATGAATCCGTACGCACGGCGCTCAATAGCCTGTTGCGGTCCAGCGGCCATCAGGTCCGTACGTATCGCAGCGCCAGGGAATTCCTCGATTCAGAAGCGCCCGCGCAAACCGGCTGCCTGGTTTGCGACATACAGATGCCGGGCATGAGCGGCATCGAGTTGCATCGGCACCTGCTGAAAAACAAGGTGCGTATCCCTACCCTGTTCATTACGGCGTACCCGGAACTGGCCGCCAACACGTCGGGGCTGGTGGATTGCCTGCCCAAGCCCTGCGATGCCAGAAGGTTGCTGGACTGCATCGCAAAAGCCCTCGGTCAGCCGCACTGATCAACGGGATCGGTTCCTGCTCATATTTGCGTATATCCCCGCCTATCCCACGTATGGTTTCGCTGAACCGAGGTAGAAGTGTGCCTGGGGCAACCCGTCGATAACATGGGGTCACGAATCTATCGACCCCATGGCGGAGGCTCTTCGGCTGACGCCGCACATTGCGGGGATCTGGCTATGTCAGGCTTCGACGAATTACCCCAGTACCTACGCTCTCGCTTCCCCGCCATCACCGCGGCGCTTGGCGCTGCTTGCCTGGCGGGCTGCATGGTGGGCCCGGATTTCATCAGGCCTGAAAACGGATTGGACGCCGCGCAACTGACGCCCCGCCAGGAACACCACGGCGAGCCTCGCTCCTCCACTGCGGCCGTGCCCATGCAATGGTGGCGGCTGTTCAATGACGCCCTGCTCACCCAGTTGCTGGCGCGCACGCTGGAGGGAAACCTTGACTTGCAAATGGCCGCCGAACGCATCGAGCAAAGCCGCGCACGGCTGGGCATCGTCGCGTCGCAGCTGTTGCCCATTGTCGGCGCCAACGCCAGCTACGCCCGCGAGGGGCTAAGCGAGCATGGCAAATTCGCCGCCCTGGGGGCTCCCACCGATCCCAGCAATTTCTGGCAGCTGGGTTTCGATGCGAACTGGGAAATCGACCTCTGGGGCCGGGCCCGACGTTCGCGCGAAGGTGCCGAGGCGACAGTCCAGGCCTCGCTGTACGATCGCGAAGCCGTAAGGGTGGCGCTGGCCGCCGAAGTGGCGCGCACGTATCTGCAGTTACGCGGGACCCAGGCACAACTGGACATTGCCCGGCAGAACCAAGCGGTTGCCGAACGCACCCTGGCCCTGGCCGAAAGCCGCGAACGCAACGGCGTGGCGACACGCTTCGAAACCTCATCGGCCCGCGCGCAGTTGGCGACGGTCAAAGCCCTGCTTCCCGAGCTGGCCCAGCGTCGTAACGCCCAGATGAACGCCCTTGCCCTGCTCATGGGTGAACAACCGCGAGCCCTCGATGCGCAACTGCGCCAGGCCATGCCCCTGCCGTCGCTGCCTGCACGCATTCCGCTGGGCGTGCCGTCGGAACTGGCCCACCGGCGCGCGGATATCCTGCGCGCCGAGGCGCAACTCCACGCTGCCACGGCGGCTATCGGCGTGGCCAAGGCTGATTTCTATCCGCGTATCGGCTTGAAAGGCCGCATCGGCGTGGAGGCTTTCGACAGCGGCGACCTCACCAGTTGGGACTCGCGGATGTTTTCGGTCGGGCCGACCGTCTACCTGCCCATCTTCGAGGGTGGCCGCCTGATGCAGCGCTTGGCCCTGAACGAATCGCGGCAAAAAACCGCCGCCCTCGCCTATCGCCAGACCGTGCTGCAAGCCTGGCACGAGGTAGACAATGCCTTGGACGCCTGGGCTGCTCAACGGCGCCAGCACGACGAGCTGCAGGTTTCGTACGAACAGAACAGGGAGGCACTGGACGCGGCGGAGCGTGGCTATCAACAAGGCGCCGCCGACTATCTGAGCGTCCTCACGGCGCAACTCAACTTGTTGGCCAGCCAGACCCACCTCAACACCAGCGCGACCAACGCCACCCTCACCGTGGTCAATCTGTACAAATCCCTGGGCGGCGGCTGGGATCCGGAGCAGGTTCGATGAACAGCATGGCCTTGCCGACGGCCGCCGTCGCTGTCAGCGAAGCGCCCCACGCCGGGGCCTCGAAGCGGCCGTTGGTCGGCCTGCTGGGCATCTTCCTGGCGGCAATGATGGCGGGACTGAACATCCGCGTCGGTGCTTTGGCCCTGGCGGACGTGAGGGGCGCGTTGGGCTTCGGCCTGGACGACGCCTCCTGGCTCACCACGGCGCACAGCGCCGGGGAGCTGATCGCGATGCCCTTTGCGGCCTGGTTTGCCATGACGCTTTCGGTCCGCCGCCTCGAACTGTGGGTGTTGGGCACTTGTACCGCGCTGGCGGCGATATTGCCCTTCATCCGGGACCTGGACCTGCTGCTGGCGTTGCGCTTTGTTCAAGGCCTCGCCAGTGGCATGACGATCCCCTTGCTGATGATGGCTGCGCTGAAATTCTTGCCGCCATCGATACGGCTGTATGGGTTGGCGTTGTATGCCATGACCGCCACCTTCGCGCCCAACCTGTCCATCTGGCTGGCCGGCCATTGGACAGATGGCCTGCAGGACTGGCGCTGGGTGTACTGGCAGATTATTCCGCTGGCCTGTATCGCTGCGGCATTGATTGGCTGGGGATTGCCCAAAGAACCCATCCAACCCCAGCGTTTCGGGCATGCCAACTGGCTGGGCATGGCATTCGCGGTGCCGGCCTTCGGCCTGATCACGGTGGCACTGGACCAAGGCACGCGCCTGGACTGGTTCAATTCGCCGCTGGTCACCTCCTCGCTGCTGGCCGGCCTGGCATTGCTGGTGATCTACTTGTTGACCGAGTGGTATCACCCCTCGCCCTTCATCAAATTGCAAGTCCTGGGGCGCCGCAACCTGGGGCTGGGCTGCACCTTGTTTCTCTGCTTGCTGGTGGTGCTGATGTCCAGCTCGCTGTTGCCCGCCAGCTATCTGGCCACGCTCCAGGATTATCGGCCCTTCCAGATGGCCTCCATTGGCCTGATCGTGGCGCTGCCGCAGTTGATCCTGGGCCCCCTGGTGGCGCTGCTGCTCTACCAGAAGTGGGTCGATGCGCGCCTGGTCTTCGCCGCGGGGTTGTGCCTGATTGCCCTGGCGTGCCTGTGTGGCGCGCAATTGACCAGCGACTGGAACCGCGAACAATTCGTCTTGGCGCAAACGCTGCAATCGCTGGGGCAACCCATGGCCGTGGTGTCGATGCTGTTTCTGATTACCAGCGTGGTGCAGCCTGCCGAGGGGCCTTTTTTCTCCGGCACCATCAATACAGTGCGCGCCTTCGGGTCCCTGGCCGGCGCTGCGCTGGTCGGGCAGTTGATGGTATTGCGCGCACGTTTCCACTCGGAAATGCTGCTGGACCACACGGCCATGGTGGGCGGCGCCTTGCCGTCCATGCCCGATCCACAGCAACTGATGATGCTCATCGGCGGGCAGGCGCTGGTGCTGTCTATCGCCGACGCCTACCGCGTCCTGGGCGCACTGGCCGTGCTGCTGATTCCGCTGGTGCTGCGCCTGAGCTTCATCCCTGCCCCGGTCATACGGGCCGCCTCGCCCCCTTCTTCCTCCCATCGGTGACCCATCATGGCATTACCCAAGAAAGCCAAGCTCATCATTGCATTGCTGCTCACCGTGGCGATCAGCGGGGCCGCCTACCTCAACCGACCCGAGTCGGCTGCCGCCATCCAGTCGACCGACGATGCTTATGTCCACGCCGACTTCACCACGGTAGCGCCGCAAGTGTCGGGCACGGTGGCTTCGGTATGGGTCGAACACGACCAACCGGTGGCCAAGGGCGACTTGCTGGCGACCATCGACGACCGTGATTTCGCGGCGGCGCTGAGCGCGGCGACAGCCCAGGTCGCCAGTGCCCGGGCCGGTATCGCCAGCTTGCAGGCACACCTGGCCCGGCAGGCCACCGCCATTCGCCAGGCCCAGGCTGCGCTGGCGGCAGACGAGGCCGCGGTCAAGTTGGCGACTGCCAACCAGACGCGGTATCGCAACCTGGCCAATGACGGCTCGGGCACCGTGCAGGCACGGCAACAGGCCGAAGCGCAACTGAGCATCCAGCAGGCACGCCGGGACAAGAGCGAGGCGGGTCTGCAAGCTGCCCGGCAACAAGTCGAAATCCTCAAGGCCGACCTGGAAAAAGCCGTGGCGACCCTCGCCCATGCCGAGGCCACGCAATCCATCGCGCAACTGCAGCTGTCCTACACCCGGATCACGGCACCGATCAGCGGCATGATCGGGCAGAAATCGGTACGGGTCGGTGCGTTCGTCAATGCGGGCAAACCGTTGCTGGCCATCGTCCCGCTCGACGCCGTCTACATCACCGCGAACTTTCGCGAGACGCAACTGGCGCGGGTTGAGACCGGACAGGTGGTGGACATCGAAGTGGACGCATTGCCGGGCGAGGCGTTGCAAGGCACGGTGCAAAGCCTGGGACCGGCCAGTGGCGTGAGTTATTCGGCCGTTGCGCCACACAACGCGACCGGGAACTTCACCAAGATCGTCCAGCGCCTGCCGGTACGAATCCACATTGCCCCCGACCAGCCCGCTGCCAGGAAGCTGCGGGTGGGGATGTCCGTTACGCCGCATATTCGTGTGGGGGATTAGCGTTTCAACAAGCTCGTCAACGGTTGTTGCGCAAGATGGAGAAGTTCAGCGCAGCAGCCACGCATAGCCACGCCAGGTAGGGAAACAGGATCAGCCCGGTGATCACATCCAAACGCAGTGCCAACACCACCATCGCCGCCACCACGAGCCAGAGCAACGCGATGATCACCATGCCGGCGAGAATCTGATGCGCCCCGAAAAACACCGGCGTCCATAACGTGTTGAGCGCAATTTGCGCCGCCCACAGCGCCAAGACCAACTGGCTTCCCGGTATCAGGCTCAAGCGGTACCCTGCCCAGGCAAGCAGCAGGTAAATAATCGACCAGGCCACCGGGAACATCCAGTTGGGCGGTGTGAAGCTGGGTTTGACGAGGGATTCGTACCATTGGCCCGGTTTGAAAATGACGCCAGTACTCGCAGCAGCACAGCAGGCGATGAGAAAAATAAAGAAGGTCATTGTCCGTCCTTAGCTGGTGTCAGCTGTCTGAGGTAATGGAATACGTCGGCAGGCAGCGACTGGTCGCCGATCCGTTGCGGTGTCCATTTTTCAAAGACTCGACGGCGGTCTGATAAATTCAATAAACCACCCGTCTGGAGCAAAACATGTTCGTCCGACCTTTCTCCATCGCCGTCCCTGACAGCGCGCTTGACGACTTGCACGATCGCCTGCGTCGCACCCGGTTGCCAGAGCCCTTGGCCGGCGTGGGCTGGAGCGAAGGCATGGACGCGGACGTGCTGCGCGATCTGCTCGCCCAATGGTCGACAAACTTCGACTGGCGGGCCCAGGAAGCGGCGCTCAATCGCCTGCCGCACTTCGTCGCCACCTTGGGCGAGCAAGAGATTCACTTCGTCCACCAGCGCGGCATCGGGCCCAATCCGATGCCGCTGGTGCTTACCCACGGCTGGCCCGGCTCGTTCATCGAGATGCAGCGCATCATCGAGCTGCTGACGGACCCCGCCAGCCATGGCGGCGACCCGGCCGATGCTTTTGATGTGGTGGTACCGTCCTTGCCGGGCTACACCTTTTCGGCGCCGTTCATGCAAACCGGGTGCGGGCCTTATGAAGTGGCCGGGTTATGGAGCGAGCTGATGACCGGGCTGGGTTACGAGCGGTTCGGTGCCCAGGGCGGCGATGTCGGCGCGGCTGTCACCAGTTGGTTGGGCTTGCGCTTTGCCGAGCGTCTGACCGGTATCCACCTCAACTACATTCCCGGCGCGTACCGCCCGCCCCTCGGCGAAACCGACCCGCCTCTGAGCGAAGAGGAAACCGCATTCCTGCAACGCGCCACGGCGTTCAGCGAAGCCGAAGGTGCCTATGCGCATATCCAGCGAACCAAGCCGCAAAGCCTGGCCGTGGGCTTGAACGACTCACCTGCTGGATTGCTGGCCTGGATGGGCGAAAAAATTCTGTCGTGGTGCGATCCGAGCGCTCCAATCGATCGCCAATGGCTGCTGACGAATGTGACGCTTTACTGGCTGACGAACTGCATCGGTTCGTCGTTTCGCCCGTATGTGGAAGGCAGTCGCCGGCCCCTGCTGATCAACAGCGGTGAGCGGGTAAAACCACCGCTGGGGGTCGCGCTGTTTCCCAGGGAGTTGCCGCTGCCACCACGAAGCTGGGTGGAGCGAGGCTACAACGTTCAGCGCTGGACGCAGATGCCTCGGGGCGGTCATTTTGCGGCGTTGGAGCAGCCTGAGTTGTTGGCGGAGGATATTCGGGGGTTTTTCCGGGACTACCGTTAAGCAACTAGTGCCTTGCGATGAGCAGGGCAATCTTCCAGCCGGGTTGCCCTTCGTCAGTGCACGTCTTATCGCAACCAATGCGACTCCGTCGTCCACCCCAGGAAAACGCGTGCACCTTCAATGGTTCGATTCTGTTGCGGCAAGCGACGTCCCGCTGCTGCAAGGCGCAGCCCAACCATCACAGGTCGAAACTTCTCCTGAAAAGCAGCCGGCTGGCTAACGAAATGCGCTTCGATGCCTTCGATAGCCGACCCCCTTTCGGATTCGTCGAGCATCGACAGGTAAAAAATCATCTGGCGCCAGGCATACGCCGTGTTCTTGAGCATGATCAAGCGCCCGTGATAGTGCTCGATACGCATCTGCTGGCGTCTGCAGATCCATTCGAAACAGGCCTGGACGAGTGCGTTCAAGCGCGGATACAACAACGTTTTCAGATCAAGTTCGCAGAACAGCATCGAGAGATTCTGCGTAGTCAAAATCTGCTGCTGTTCGATGATGGTGCCGTTGGTTGCGGGACGCCAGGTACCCAGCTCTGCGTTTGCCCGCCGCGCGCACAAGGTCGTCAAGGCGTCGGTGCTTGTTGACGAACGTCGCCAGAAGGGTTGGCTCGATCTCGACTTGGGTTTGTCGGGAAGCGTCGCCAGCATAGGGGTATCGATATCGTAGTAACGGGCGTACAGGGTACCGGTCAGCGCCCTGCCCGCCCGCCTGGCGGCGTCGATGAACTTGTTGGAAAACTCGCCCATGAAGATGTCCGAAGCGACTTCGTCCACGAATGGCAGATCCAGCCCCGCTGTTTCGGCGAGGGTACGCAGTTCCTTGAGCAGCTTGTTGGGCAGGATCGCCTGGGGAAAGGCAGTCAGCGTCAGCGCTGATGCCTCGATAAGCGCCTGGCGAGCGATGTCCGCGTCGAGCGAATGACGTTGACGCTGGCCTTCCATGAGCGCCACCCAGGGCAACTCGTCCAGCCTGACCTGGCTTTGAAGATCGACCAATAACAACGAGCGGCGTCGGCGAAAAGCACGATAAGTCGCCGCATAGAGATTGCCCAGTATCGGGTCGGGAAACCCGGCGCTACGTATGTCAGCGGTCATCGCCGGCAATACCCGCGCGACGGTGTCGCCCGACGTAATCAAGCCGCGTTCGATCAGTTCGGCAATCGTACCGCTACCGCAGCGCTCCACGCGCTGGCGAATCGACTTCGGAAGGTCAGCCCCGTCGGCAAGGGCGAATACGGCTGCCTCCTCTGCGGTGATCGGCTCAAGCAAGGGCGTCAGGTCCGAGACGCCGTCATCGGCCGGATAACGCTCCATTCGCTTGGCAACCGCCTTGGCGAGCACGTGATGCCCCGGCGCGGCTACATCCTCGCACTGTCTTGACCGGTACTCACGTTGAACGCTGGAGTCGGGCAGACCATGCTTGCGCACGAAATCTCCAACGATCTGACGAACCCGGCCGACTTGCCGGCCTGTCAGCGAGCTTGGATCGCCAGAGCACTGTTCGAGCAGTGCGAACAGTTCCGAGAGGCGTGGTTTAGAAGCGCCAATGGTGTGCCCTTCGGCATCGCGGAACGCATAGAAACGCGTGCAAAGCGAAGCGGCCTTTTCGGGCCAGCCCTCGGGATAAACCCGGCACGGCCACTCGTCCTGGTAAGTCAAAAGGAAATGGGAGACAGCGGCGTCGTACAGCGGCAGGCAGATTTCAATGACCTGCTTCTGGACCGCCAGTCGTGGCTGAGCCCGCAACTTCAAGAGCCGCTGGCGAATATCACCGACATTGAAGACATGGACTTGCGCCGAAGAAGATTGCGGTTTTGCACAAGGCGATGGAAAGAAGCGCAGCCGATCGAAGAACGGGGTGATGGTCTCGATAAGTGCCCAGGCTTCATCCACTTGACGTTGGTCCAGCAGCCACGCAACGCCCAGCAGGGCCGACTCCTCCGGAACGTCGACACGGTAATTACCCGTCGCCAGATAGCTCCGCAATACGTCGAGCCCTTCATCCGTCAGATACCGCGCATTGAGGTCCAGACGTTCGAAGCCGGAACGGATGCCCGGGATCGATGCAGCCAGCGCTTGCTCGTGCTCATTCAGCTCACCACCGGCCAGCAGCTGCCCCGTGGCAAATCCGCCCGTGGCAACTTCCAACGTCACCCAGACAGGAATATCGGCTATCGGCATCCGGGCGCCGTACCGCAGAGTCCCCTGCGCGGCGTGCGCTAACACCTGCTGCCAACGGGCGATCCGCTGAGCCACTTTGGCCTGGGCTTCTGGCTCGGGATCGGCGCTTTGGGCGCCGAGTGCCTTGGACAATTGGAAGGCCGCATAGCCCACGCCAATGTCGTGTATTCCGTCAGATTCAGTGTCGTCCTTGAGCATGCGTGTTGATGACCCTGCGAATAATGGGTCCGGGGGCTGGATTCGAACCAGCGCCCACCCGGTTAAGAGCCAGGTGTTCTACCGCTGAACTACCCCGGAGCAGAGCGGGCATTGTCGGTCAGCATCACCGAGATGTGAAGCGCCTTGGATGACAGGATATGTGGCGCGATTTTGCGGTCCGAAAATCTCGTAGGAAATGACGACCCGTGGCGAGGGAGCTTGCTCCCGCTGGGCTGCGAAGCGGCCCCACATCAGCGACTCCATTTCTCCAGACACACCGCAGCGCCCGGTTTTGCGGCGGCTGCGCCACCGAGCGGGAGCAAGCTCCCTCGCCACGGGGATGGGGGCGTCCTACAGGTCGGTTGTGGGGGGTGGGATCGGCTTCTATAGTTGGGGCGTCGCTGGCTTTCGTCAGTGACTGGGTTTCGCAGCCCGATAGCAAAGGAAATGCACCGTTGAGTGAAATTCAGGCAAACTTGCCCGCTTTCATTTTATGGCGGTTGCGTGCGGGAGACTTTCGGGTCTGCCGGGTCTTCCTTCCTCGGTCTGCGAACCTGCGCGCAACTGCCACCCATTTGTTTCGCAGCGAAAAGGGGGCATTTCTTTTATTGAAGGAAGTAATCTCATGACAGCTGATCAACCGTTACCCCGCTACACCCCCCTAACCCAAACCGCCACCACCCACCCCGTCCTACTGATCGACAGCCGCGCCCCACTGCCCGATCTTCACGCCTGCGTCAGCGAACGCCTGCACGCCACGCTCGATTTCCTGACCCTGGTGGCCTGCTCCAGCCTGCGCGACTCCTCCACCAGCGACATCAACACCCTGACCAACGTTGCCCGGATCCTCGTGCAAGACGCGACAGACGTATTCGGCGTCATCGAACAACGCGGTCTCGAAGGCTGACCCCACTGTGGGAGCGGGCTTGCTCCGGGCGGCGTTCCGACGAAGGCGGCGCACAGCGAATGCAGATGCAAGCTGACCCACCGCTTTCGCGAGCAGGCTCGCTCCCACAATGGATCGGCGTATGACCGTAAGAGTCAGGTCGGTGACTCCAAACCCAAAAACATCCAGGCCGGCTGTAAAGCCAATACTCCGAGTAAGCTGCCACAGCAAATAGGCCATCTACCAAAAATGGAATAAACCTGAATGGAAGCAAAAAACCAGCTATCCCCTGCGCAATGCACCGGCATGGAAGAAATCCGCCAGGAAATAGATACCCTCGACCAAGCCGTCATCAAGCTGCTGGGCAAACGCTTCCAGTACGTGCTCGCGGCGTCGAAGTTCAAGACATCGGCCACGTCGGTACGCGCCCCGGAGCGCTTCAAGGCGATGCTGGCGACTCGACGGGAATGGGCCGAGGCCGAGGGACTGAGCCCGGATGCCATCGAGAAGATGTACAGCGATCTGGTGAATCATTTTATTGCTGAAGAGATGAAACACTGGGCCGCACAACACCCCCAAACCTGAGCCATCTCATAATACTGTGGCGAGGGGATTTATCCCCGCTGGGTTGCGCAGCAACCCCATACCAGGCACCGCGTTGCATCTAATGAACCGTGCTGACTGGTTACGACTGCTGCGCAGCCGAGCGGGGATAAATCCCCTCGCCACAGGGGCACAGGGGCACAGGGGCACAGATAGTTTTGCTTAAGTGGCTCCCTCCGGCTCTTTCAACGCCGCCAACACCAACGGATGCAGCACCGCATCCGGATATTTCTCCTGCCAAGCCCCCAGGTCCCGGCGCATGCCTGGTGTCCAGAAGTTCTTGATGTGTTGCCGAACGCCGTTCACCGCCAGGGCGTGGTCAGGCTCGGTGGCGAAATACCGGGCGATCTCGTTGGCCATTTTGATCAGGTTCTGAGCGCTCATCGACGCACCTCGGCCTTTTCCCCTTGACGGCGTTCCTTGAGCAAGCGGCGTTGTTCGTCGCTGAAGGCCTGGTAACGCTTCTGCCATTCCGAAGGCTGGCTGACCCGCACGATTTCCACCGCCGTGACCTTGTATTCCGGGCAGTTGGTGGCCCAGTCAGAGTTGTCGGTGGTGATCACGTTGGCGCCGGATTCGGGGAAGTGGAACGTGGTGTAGACCACGCCCGGCGCCACCCGCTCGGTGACCTTGGCCCGCAGCACGGTCTGCCCGGCGCGGCTGCTGATGCCGACCCAATCGTCTTCGGCGATACCGCGGTTCTCGGCGTCGGTCGGGTGGATTTCCAGGCGATCTTCCTCGTGCCAGGCGACGTTATCGGTGCGCCGGGTCTGGGCGCCGACGTTGTACTGGCTGAGGATGCGCCCGGTGGTCAGCAATAGCGGATAACGGCCGTTGACCTTCTCGTCGGTGGGCACGTAGCCGGTGAGCATGAAACGCCCTTTGCCCCGCACGAATGCCTCCATGTGCATGGTCGGCGTGCCGTCCGGCGCGGCGTCGTTGCACGGCCATTGCAGGCTGCCATGACGCTCCAGTTCGGCGTAGCTGACGCGGCTGAAGGTCGGCGTCAAACGGGCGATTTCATCCATGATTTCCGAGGGATGGCGGTAGTCCATTTTGTAGCCCAGGGCATCGGCCAGGGCGACGGTGGCTTCCCAATCGGCCTTGCCGGCCAACGGCTCCATCACTTTGCGCACGCGGGAGATGCGGCGCTCGGCATTGGTGAAGGTGCCATCCTTTTCCAGAAACGAGCTGCCCGGCAGGAACACGTGGGCGAACTTGGCCGTTTCGTTGAGGAAGATGTCTTGGACGATCACGCATTCAAGGGCGGTCAGGGCAGCGGTGACGTGCTGGGTATTGGGGTCGCTCTGGGCGATGTCCTCGCCTTGGCAGTAAAGCGCCTTGAAGGTGCCGTCCAGCGCCGCCTCGAACATGTTCGGGATGCGCAGGCCCGGATCGGGTTGCAGGGTCACGTTCCAAGCCTGTTCGAACTGGGCGCGCACCGTTTCGTTGGAGATGTGCCGGTAGCCGGGCAGTTCGTGGGGAAAGGAGCCCATGTCGCAAGAGCCCTGGACGTTGTTCTGCCCACGCAACGGGTTCACCCCGACGCCTTCGCGACCGATATTGCCGGTGGCCATGGCCAGGTTGGCGATGCCCATCACCGAGGTGCTGCCCTGGCTGTGTTCGGTGACGCCGAGGCCATAATAGATGGCTGCGTTGCCGCCCGTGGCGTAGACCCTTGCGGCGGCGCGGATCTGCTCGGCAGGCACGCCGCAGACAGGGCCGAGGACTTCGGGGGCATTTTCCGGCAGGCTGACGAAATCGCGCCAGCGAGCGAAATCCGTCGCCTCGCAACGGGCCTCGACAAAGGGTTGGTCAATCAAGCCCTCGGTGGCGATCACATGGGCAAACGCGTTGAGCATCGCCACATTGGTGCCTGGACGCAGTTGCAAATGCAGCTCGGCGCGGGCGTGGGGTGAATCCACCAGGTCGATGCGCCGTGGGTCGATGACAATCAGACGTGCGCCCTGGCGCAAGCGACGCTTGAGCTGGGAGCCGAACACCGGGTGTGCATCGGTAGGGTTGGCGCCCATCACCAGGATGACGTCGGCCTTCATCACCGAGTCGAAATTCTGCGTGCCGGCGGACTCGCCCAAGGTTTGCTTGAGGCCATAGCCGGTCGGCGAATGGCAGACCCGGGCGCAGGTGTCGACGTTGTTGTTGCCGAACGCGGTGCGCACCAGTTTCTGCACCAGGTAGGTTTCTTCGTTGGTGCAACGGCTGGAGGTGATGCCGCCGATGGAATCGCGCCCGTACTTGAGCTGGATGCGCCGCAGTTCGCTGGCGGCGTAGGTGACCGCCTCATCCCAGCTGACTTCCTGCCACGGGTCGCTGATGTGCTTGCGGATCATCGGCTTGGTGATGCGGTCCGGGTGCGTGGCATAGCCCCAGGCGAAGCGGCCCTTGACGCAGGAGTGGCCGTGGTTGGCCTGGCCGTTCTTGTCCGGGACCATGCGCACCAGTTGTTCGCCTTTCATCTCGGCGCGGAACGAACAACCCACGCCGCAATAGGCGCAGGTGGTGACAACGCTGCGTTCCGGCTGGCCGATCTCCACGACGCTTTTGTCGATCAGTGTGGCCGTCGGGCAGGCCTGGACGCAGGCGCCGCAGGACACGCATTCGGAATCGAGGAAGTTCTCGCCGCCAGCCGCTTCTACTCGGGAGTCGAAGCCGCGCCCGCTGATGGTCAGGGCGAAGGTGCCCTGGATTTCCTCGCAGGCGCGCACGCAGCGACTGCAGACGATGCACTTGCTCGGGTCGTAATCGAAATACGGGTTGGACACATCCTTGGCTTCGGCCAGGTGATTGGCCCCTTCGTAGCCGTAGCGCACCTCACGCAAACCCACCTGTCCCGCCACGGTCTGCAGCTCGCAGTTGCCGTTGGCCGGGCATGTCAGGCAGTCCAGCGGGTGATCGGAAATGTACAGTTCCATCACGTTGCGGCGCAGCGTGGCGAGCTTGGACGTCTGCGTGCGGACCACCATGCCGTCGGTCACCGGCGTCGTGCACGAGGCCGGATAGCCGCGCATGCCGTCGATTTCCACCAGGCACATGCGGCAGGAGCCGAAGGCTTCCATGCTGTCGGTGGCGCACAGTTTGGGGATGGTGGTGCCGACCAGGGCCGCCGCGCGCATCACCGAGGTACCGGACGGAACCCTGATTTCGCGCCCGTCGATGGTCAGGCTGACCTGCACGTCGCTTTCGCGGGCCGGGGTGCCCAGGTCGATGTCGCTGGCTGGATCGAAAATGGTGATCATTGGTCGGCCTCCGAGGTCGCCAGACCGAAGTCGGCGGGGAAATGCTTGAGGGCGCTGGCGACGGGGTAGGACGTCATCCCACCGAGGGCACAAAGCGAGCCGTATTGCAGCGTGTCGCACAGGTCTTGCAGCAACAGCGCCTGGTCCTGACGGGCATGGGCATCGGTGCTGGCGAGCAGACGATCCACCACCTCGACGCCACGGGTCGAGCCGATGCGGCACGGCGTGCATTTGCCGCAGGATTCCTCCGCGCAGAACTGCAAGGCAAACCGGGCCATCCTGGCCATGTCCAGGCTGTCATCGGCGACCACCACGCCACCGTGGCCGAGCATTGCGCCCATGGCGGCGAACGCCTCGTAGTCCAATGGCGTGTCGAACTGCGCTGGCGGCACCCAGGCGCCCAACGGCCCGCCGACTTGCGCGGCCTTCAGCGGACGACCGCTAGCGGTGCCGCCGCCATATTCTTCCACCAATTCGCGCAGGCTCAGGCCGAACGCCCGTTCAACCAGGCCGCCGCGACGCACGTTGCCGGCCAATTGAAACGGCATGGTTCCCAGGGAACGACCCATGCCGAAATCGCGATAGAACTGCGCGCCCTTCTCCAGGATCACCGGTACCGAGGCCAGCGTCACCACGTTGTGCACCAGCGTCGGCAAGCCAAACAGGCCCTGCAACGCCGGCAGCGGCGGCTTGGCGCGCACCGTGCCGCGCTTGCCTTCGAGGGATTCGAGCATCGCCGTTTCCTCACCACAGATATAGGCGCCGGCGCCAACCCGGACTTCAAGCTCGAAGGCGCGGCCGCTGCCGGCCACATCGGTTCCCAGGTAACCGGCCTCGCGGGCGATGCGCAGTGCTTCGTTCAAGGTGCTGACGGCGTCCGGATACTCCGAGCGCACGTAGATGTAAGCCATCGTCGCGCCGACGGCGATGCCGGCGATAATCATGCCTTCGATCAGCAGGAACGGGTCGCCTTCCATCAGCATGCGGTCGGCAAAGGTGCCGGAGTCGCCTTCGTCGGCATTGCATACCACGTACTTCTGCGGCCCCGGAGCGTCGCGCACGGTGCGCCACTTGATGCCCGCCGGGAAAGCCGCCCCACCCCGGCCACGCAGGCCGGAGTCGAGCACCTGGGCGACCACCTCGGCGCCATCCGTCTGGATCGCCCGGGCCAGGCCAAGGAACCCGCCCCGGGCGCGGTAGTCATCCAGGGACAAAGGTTGAGTGATGCCGGCACGGGCAAATAACAGGCGTTGCTGGCTCTTGAGGTAGGGAATGTGCTCAACCAATCCCAATGCCGATGGATGGCTACCAGGATCACCCGCCAGCGCGTCGAGCAGGCCCGGTACGTCCTGGGCCGTGACCGGGCCAAAACCCAAGCGTCCTTCAGGTGTGTCCAGCTCCACCAACGGTTCCAGCCAATAAAGCCCACGGGAACTGGTGCGCAACACCTGCAAGGGCCATTGACGCCGCTCGGCCTCGCGGACCAACGCATCGGCCACCTTGTCCGCACCGACGGCGCGGGCCACTGAATCACGGGGAATGCAGAGGGTCAGCATGGGCCATCCTCCAGGCAGCCATTCACCAATTGGCGCAGGCGCTCCGGGGTCAGCCGCGCATGCAGTTCCCCGTCCAGCTCCAGGGCCGGCGAACAGACGCAGGCGCCCAGGCAATAGACGGGTCGCAGGCTGATCGCTCCATCGGCGCTGGTGCCGTGGTCATCCAGCGAAAGCTGTTCGCGCAACTGCGCAGCCAGCCCCTCGGCCCCCATGCTCTGGCACGACTCGGCCCGGCACAGGCGCAGGGTGTGGCGCGCCGGTGGCGTGGTGCGAAAGTCATGGTAGAAGCTGATCACCCCGCGCACTTCAGCCTGGCTGAGGTTGAGGGCATGGGCGATTTCAGGGACGGCGGTGTCGGGAACGTACCCGCACCCTTCCTGGATGGCATGGAGGATGGGCAACAAGGCACCGGGGGTGTCCTTCTTGCGCGCCAGCACGTCGTGAATCAGAGGCAGGTGAAGCGTCTCATCAGGCATAAACGTACCTCGGCATCTCGAACGACAGCGCCGCGTGGCGGTGGCCGTTCGGAGTCTTGGCTGCGGCGTGCGGCCCACGTCACGGTTACGTGGCAAATCCGATCGCCATTCTTGCTCGCCGGCCAAATGTCTTTGGCGCACTGGGTCCGGGGCATCTTCACAGCTTGCCACTCCCGGGGGGTGGCGATTGCACATGGACGACTAAACGTGTTCTGAAAGCGACCAGGGGTGAAAAGTTGTCCTGCGTCCACAGGAGGTCAAATGCACAAATGATTGTAGGCGACGCACAGCGATCGGTGGCTATTGGCCGTTTTCCTGACTGTCAGCGTGGCGGCTGCTTTGCTGGATCACAACATGAAGTAACAAACACCCTATATATGTATCGTTTCACAGCGATCAATCCCGCCATCCTTTAGGAGAACAACAATCTGATACCAGAAGGACCCTGGAATGCCATGCAAACAACTTTTTACGCACTTCTTTTTGCTTACGTCACTTACGGCAAGCTTCAATACGTTGGCAGAAGAGTATTACTGGACGATTGAGCAATTCCCGGAACACCTGCAAGAGCGACAGCCCTCGCCGGAATTGGCTTGTAGATGGTTACATAAAGAATATGGCGAAATCTGGAATTACACACCAGCGGCGGCAACGGAGGACGATCACATCTGGCATTGCCACATGATATATGGCAAGGATCCCTTAAACGATTCTTATGGCGCGGGATCCATTTTCCGCAGCGGCAACACTTGCGTCGAAAGCCAACAATTCAATAAGACTTCAGGCCAATGCGAGACTCAAGGCGTCGACAGTGGCTGCCCCCTGAGCCTGGCGGGAAATCCAATAAATTTCGCGACAGGTTACAAAATACAAAAAGAAAACGATTACTCAAGTGTGCATTCACACCCAAGCGCAAACCCACTCCACTTTTCAAGATTCTACAGAAGCATTGACGGAGTATGGCGGCATAGCTATTCATCCAGGCTCAGCCTCGAAAAAAACTTGATCACGCTAGTTCATCATGATGGAAGTCGATCCTTTTTTGATAAAAAGGGAGCGTCTTATGAGGCTAGGCCACCCGAAACAGGAAGGCTCGTATATCAGTCGGACCGGTGGAACTACCAGGCCCACGATGATCGTTCTCTTGAATTTGATAGCAGCGGAAGATTAATTGCGCTTATCAAATCAGGTCGCGCGCTGAACATTGGCTATTTAAGCAACGTTGCGACCGTCACCGATAGTTCTGGCAACACCTTACAATTCACCGAGGACACATTAAAACAACCTCTTACCTTGACTACGAACAGCGTAAAAATTGTCTATACCTATAACAAATACAAACAACTGACTTCCATGACCAGCGCCTATCCGACCCACACAGAGAATAAACAATACATCTACGAAGACCCGAAAGATAGCAGGCTGCTGACCGGCGTTATTGATGCGCGCGGGGTACGTTATGCAACATGGAGTTATGATGATCAAGGGCGGGCCGTTACGAGTGAACACGCAGCCGGCATAGAAAACATCTCAGTCCACTACAACCCTGATGGATCATCAACGGTAATCAACGCACTGGGTAAAAAAACCCGATATCAATTTGAATTGATTCAAGGCGTCAAACGTATCAAATCGATTGCGGGTCTTCCTTCAGCAAACTGTCCCAACAGCAACTCAACTTTCACCTACGACACCCACGGTCTGCTGACAAAAAATACAGACAACAATGGCAATATAACCACTTATATCTACAACGACCGTGGCCTGGAAACCTCTCGAACGGAGGCGAGCGGCACTTCTCAAGCGAAAACGACCACCACCGAATGGCACCCGACGCTGTATTCCCCAGTGCGCATCAACGAACCGGATCGCTCCATTCAATACACCTACGACTCTCAAGGGCGGCAGCTCAGTAAAACAATCATTTCACGTTAATTCAGAAGGATCTGAATATGAACACATGGACATGCAGGGTGGCTCTGTTCGCTCTCGCTTTGGGCGGAACCATTACCACCCTTCCTCATTGCCAAGCTGCCGAACGTGGCTGGTCGTTCACCTATAATACCCAGGGGCAGCTGGAGTCGTCAGATGGCCCCCGAACAGATGTAAGTGACATTACCCGCTATGAATACGATGCCAAAGGACGTCTGGCACGCGTTATCAACGCGCTTGGGCATACCACCGCATTTTCCAACTTCGACGTCGCTGGCTACCCTAAGACAGTTGTCGATTCCAATGGTGTTATTACAAACCTGACTTATGCCCCACAAGGCTGGATGAAGTCGTTGAGTACCGCTACCGGCACTGTTCGCCTCGAACACAACGCCGTGGGGGACGTCATCAAGATAATTCGCGCAGACAAGAGCTGGTCGACTTACACCTGGGACGATGCACGACGGCTTATTCGAGTGACCAATAACGCAGGGGAACAGATCGAATTTGATCTCGATCCGATGGGGAACCGGACTGCGGTACGGATCAAGGACAAGACGGGTAATCTGACCAAACAACATCAATGGGTGTATGACGAACTGGGGCGCTTGCTGCGCTCAGTGGGTGCGGCCGGCCAGACAAGCCTGGCACAGTACGACCTCAACGATAATCCCATCGCGCGGACCAACCCCCGCAATCACAGTCACCAACGGGCCTTTGACTCACTGAACCGATTGGTGACGAATACTGACCCACTTAATGGCATCACTCAACTTGAGTACGACGTTCAACATAACCTCACGCAAGTCCGCGACCCACGTGGTGTGGCCACTCAATATCAATACGACGGCCTGGGCAACCTGACGCGGGTGAACAGCCCTGACAGCGGCGCCACTCACTACCAGCACGATGCCGCAGGCAACGTGACGCAACAGGTGGACGCGCGTGGTGTGGTCACGACTTTTACCTACGATGCGCTCAATCGCCTGACCGCCCGCCGCTATTCGACGAACCCGGCATTGGACGTTCAGTTCCACTACGATTCGATTGCCGCCGGTAACAAAGGCATCGGCCGACTGACAGCCGTGGAGGATGTCAACGGGGTGCTGAATTACACCTACGACGCCCAAGGCAACGTTACAGCCCAGCGGCAAACAGCGCCTGCAAACACAGCCACTCAGCCAGAACAAATCGGCTATGGATACGATGTCGCCAATCGATTGAGCAGCATCGACTATCCGGCGGATTTTGGCATCGTCTACTCACGCAACACCGCAGGACAAATCAGCCAAGTGCAGATCCGGCGCGGCACAGGGCAGCCAACCGCATTTGCCAGTCACATCACGTATCAACCTTTCGGTCCGCTTAAAAACCTGACCTGGGCCAACGGGGCTACGCTTCAACGTACCTACGATCTGGACTACCGGCTGACCGCTCAAACCGTTGCGGGCCAGAGCAAGACCTATACTTACGACGGCCAGGGAAACATGACTCAATTGCAACGCGACTCAGTCGACAACCATGGCTACAGCTATGACTCACTGGATCGCCTGATAGGGGAATCTACTGCTTTCAACCGGATGACTTACGTTTATGATCCGGCGGGGAACCGCACCCGAAAAGAGCTCAGCACTTTGATTGACGGCGAGTTACGTATCACCGCTGGCACGTCTTATCGGTATGGGGCGAGCAACAATCGGTTGACGCAGGCAGGCACCCACTCGGTAGACTTCGACGCGGCAGGCAACCTGACCGCAGACCGCGCTAATCGTCAGTTTTCCTACGACGAGCAGAATCGCCTGAGCAAAGTGAAAATCAAGGGGGTTATCAAGGCTCGGTTCCGCTACAACGCTCTCGGCCAACGCAGCCAGAAAATCACCCCTCAAGGCACGACAACGTTCATCTACGGATTAAATGGCGAACTCCTTGGCGAGCATTTATTCGATAAGCATGGCAAGAAGCTGAAAAGTCAGTTTTATATCTGGCTCGAAGGGGTGCCCTTGGGCGGGATCAGTATGAGCTACGGCGCAACAGGCGCGCCAGCAAACAGCACCCCGTTCTACCTCCATAGCGATCACCTCAACACACCTCGAATCGCAACGAACGCAGCGCGGACCAAGGTATGGGAATGGGTTTCCGATGCATTTGGTACAAAGGAAGCCAGCGGACAACTGGAGATCAATCTGCGCTTTCCCGGTCAGTACTACGATGTCGAGACTGGACTCCACTATAACTATTTTCGTGATTACGACCCTAAAACTGGACGCTATGTGCAGAGTGATCCGATTGGGTTGGCGGGCGGACTGAACACCTACAGCTATGTAAATGGCAATCCGCTAAAACAGGTTGACCCATTAGGCTTGGAATCTATTTTTGAGTGGTCCACAAAAGCTGAAACCGAAGCGCAAAATAGTAAATTACCTGGCATGCACAATGGGCCTCAAGATGCGTATAGACATTGTGTTGCATCCTGCATGATCGCCTCATCGAACTGGGGAGAAACAGTAAGCCAGTTCGCAGGCTGGGCAAATGAAATATCCAATTTTGGACAAAATCCCAGCGAAAGAGCCATGGATGATTTTAACAACCAAGCAGGTATATGCGCAGCCAAGGGCAACAACCCCCCGGAAAACTGCCCCCAAAGCTGCATGACATTTCTTAACAATGGAATTTTAAGGACAGAGGCAAGCTCTGAAGGTGCATACTATTAACATCATTCTTAAAATATCGAAAAGAACAGCAGTATTGGTTGCTCTAGCGGTTGTATTTTTTGCTGCCTTTCAACTCAGATACAAAGAACCCGTAAACATTGAACTTGCTTGCGAGGGCACTCCACCTCTGCTAACAAACAACTTAAATAGCTGCAGCTTTGTTGATCAGACATTGAGCTTTCTTGAGGCGGAAGGCTACAAGCCAGTAATCCTAGAAAGCTCAGAAAAGAACAGCGGCCTTCTACGAAAAAAATTTTCTTTAAAAATACTTGAAGTATCCAACTATAAAATAGACAACGATACTGGATCCGCGCAATTCAGCTTTATAAATGGACGATTATTTGCCATTTCCTACTTCCCAAAAGCTTCAGATACGGTATTTGAAAGGTATCCAGCAAGTAAATCCGAGGCGCTGACTGTAAAACACCTGACCAACCACCAAGGGTTGAAATACATATCATGGTCAAACAATCACCTTGAAGCCTATATCACTTGGTGGATATCGAGATTCTCATAAGAACTAGTATATGAGTCACTAACGTTACGGCTTTCTCCAAGCCGTAACGTTTCTTTAGAGGTATTGGAGCGCCCGGTTTCAGTGCAACAACAGTTCTTATCAGCCCACAGATCTCCGCGAAAAAAGGACTCCCGTCTCGCCACAAAAGCAACACATCCTGACCAAAACACTCGCGCCGAAATGACCTATCGATCTACCTCGCTTGAGACGATGCATAGGTTCCGGCTGACTGGCGTAGCGTTTTACTCTCAGACGTTGCGCAATGCATTGGCAACCAGGGTAAAGGCAGGCGAAGGCTGCCGTCGGCTGGGATAGTACAGATAGTAGCCTGGAAATGGTGGGCACCAATCCTCCAGTACGCGCACCAGCCGGCCCGCCTCCAGGTGCGGTTCGAATTCCTCTTCGGGCAGGTACGCAATGCCCAGTCCGGCCAACGCGGCGTCAACGATGTGGGTCGAGGTATTGAAGATGAGCTGGCCGTCTACTCGGACGTTGACCTGCTTGCCGCGCCGCTCGAAATCCCAGACATAAAGCCCGCCAGAAGTCGGCATGCGCTGGTTGATACAGCGATGGCCGAGCAGGTCGCGGGGGCTCTTGGGAATGGCGCGGGTGTCGAAGTAACCAGGCGCAGCCACCGCAGCCATTCGCAATTCAGGACCTATCGGCACTGCCACCATGTCCTTGTCGATGGTGTCGCCCAAGCGTACCCCGGCATCGAAACGGTCCGCGACGATGTCACGGAAGCCGTAACTGACGTCAAATTCAACGTTGATGTCCGGATAGTCATGCAGCAACCCAGTCAGTTTCGGCAGCAAAGTGGTGCGCAAGACGTGGTCGCCGCAGGTGATGCGAACAATGCCTGCGGGCTTGTCGCGCATTTCCGTGAGCATAGCCAGCTCGGCTTCGATCTCATCGAAACGATTGCCGATGGCCTGCAGCAGGCGCTCCCCCGCAATGGTCGGCGACACGCTGCGGGTGGTGCGCGTGAGCAGGCGGATCTGCAGGCGTGCCTCCAGCCCACTGATCGCCTGGCTCAGCGCCGATTGGGTGACGCCCAATGCGCCGGCAGCCCGGGTGAAGCTGCCCTCCCTCGCCACGGTGACGAAAGACAGCAGATCGTTGAGATTTCTTTTGACCATGGCGAAAGCACTTCAAGCAGTTTGATTAGCTTTGCTTATAGCCTTGTTAAGCATTCATTAGCTAGTCGCTTTACTGTGCGCAGGTCACCATGGCCCCTATGAAAAAGAACCCCTGCACAACGGCGATAAGGTCGGGCCGGCTTGTGTTACCGCTGGTCATGCTCGTACTTGGCAACCACGCAACGCTCAACGGTGCTGCGTTGGCATCTTCCCTCACGGAGAAAACGGCAATGTGGATGACCGTGGGTGAACAGCGTTTCGCCATTACCGTGGCTGACAACGCCGCTGCCCAGAGATTTGTCGCGCTATCGCCACTGGCACTGGAGATGAGCGATCTCAATCGCAACGAGAAATACGCCACCCTCCCCCAAACGCTGCCCGCCACGGCGAGCAGGCCGGGAACCATCCGCAACGGCGACCTGATGCTGTACGGCAAGGACACCCTGGTCATGTTCTACAAGGATTTCGACTCGACCTACGCCTATACGCGCCTCGGTCACGTGAACGACACCTCGGGACTCGCTCAGGCATTGGGCCCAGGCACCGTGCGAGTGACGTTCTCCCACGATTGATAACCCGCATCGACAGGTCCACCCATGAAAAAGATCCTCGTCCTATTAACGCTTTTCGTCATGTCTCTTTCAGCGATAGGAGCCGATATGTCCAACGGCGCAGACAATTTCTACACCAGCGACGAAGTGACCGTGAAAAAGGTCAGCTTCAGGAACCAGTACCAGATGAAGGTGGCAGGCAACCTGTTCATCCCGAAAAAACTCAACGGCAAGACAAGCAATCCGGCAATTGTCGTGGGCCATCCAATGGGCGCGGTGAAGGAACAGAGCGCGAATCTATATGCCACGAAGATGGCGGAAAAAGGCTTCGTGACCCTCTCTCTCGACCTGTCGTTCTGGGGCGAAAGCGAGGGTCGGCCACGCAACGCGGTCTCGCCGGATATCTACGCCGAGGACTTCAGCGCGGCGGTGGACTATCTCAGTGCCCAACCTTTCGTCGACAAGGAACGGATTGGCGCCCTCGGTATCTGTGGCAGCGGCAGCTTCGTGATCAGTGCCGCCAAGATCGACCCGCGCATGAAGGCCATCGCCACCGTGAGCATGTATGACATGGGCGGCGTCAATCGCAACGGGTTGAAGCATTCCCAGACGCTCGATCAACGCCGAGCCATCATCGCTCAGGCAACGCAGCAGCGTAACGTCGAGTTCGCCGGCGGTGAAACGCTGTACACCAGCGGTACGGTGCACAAGCTGGATGAAAACACCCACCCTATCCAACGCGAATTCTTCGACTTCTACCGCACCCCACGCGGCGAGTTCACGCCATCCGGCTCGTCCAGGGACTTGACTACGCACCCCACGCTCACCAGCAACATCAAGTTCATGAACTTCTACCCGCTCAATGACATCGAGACCATTTCACCTCATCCGATGCTCTTCATTGCCGGCGCCGATGCCCACTCCAGGGAGTTCAGCGAAGAGGCCTATAAACTTGCCGGCCAGCCCAAGGAACTGGTGATCATCCCTGGGGCCGGGCATGTGGATCTTTATGATCGGGTCGATCTGATTCCGTTTGACAAGTTGATGAGTTTCTTTCAGAACAGCCTGAAGTGATATATCGGCAACCAGGTTCGAAAAACCCATGGACGAACGCCTAGCAATTATCAAGAAGCTGATCCGAGCCGTTGTGACCACGAGCCAATCTGATGAAATCACCTATCAATCAGAGTGGCTCGGCTACATGCCCTTCCCGGTCAATCACTGGGTTGAACATCAAGGCAAGACGTTCTCCGGCGACTTCCCGTTTGACTGGACGCTAGAGGACTTGGCCGGTCTTGAGCGCATAGGCTTCCTGGAAAAGCTGGAAGCCTATGAAAATCCGGAAGACCGATTCGATCGACATATCCGGTACCGCGTGCATATCGGACCCGCGTAACACGCGGTGATAATGGCGGGCGGGGTAATTTCAGCCGTCCGCGTTCGTAGTCCCCGCCTGTTCTTTTAGCAAAAGCGGCTAGGCGGGCTCGCGGCGTATAGTCGACTCTAGGCCCGACCCGTTTCCAAGAGCCCTGATCCGTGCCCGACTTGCCAAAGACCTCCACCTATAAAAGACGCTTCGACGCCGTCCTCGCCTACATCGACGCCAATCTCGAAGGTGATCTCTCGGTGAAAACGTTGAGTGATGTGGCGAACTTCTCGGTATTTCACTTCCATCGACAATTCACGGCGTTCATGGGCGTGCCCGTTTCACGTTATGTGCAACTGATGCGCCTACGACGCGCGGCACATCAATTGGTTGCCTTTGCTGGGTACTCGGTACTGGATGCCGCATTGGATGCGGGCTTTAAAAGCCCCGAGGCGTTCTGTCGAGCGTTTGGCCGAGCGTTCGGCATGGCGCCAAGCGCGTTCAGGAAGAAACCCAACTGGCAGGTCTGGAGTACGGTGTTTGCCATCCCCCATCTCTCACGGAGTATCTTTATGCAAGTTCGAATCATCGAGTTACCTGAAGTCAGGATTGCGGCGCTTGAACATCGCGGCCCTGCCGGGCTCGTCAGCGAAAGCGTGGACCGGTTCATCGAATGGCGTATGCGTAGCGGGCAGTCGCCCGTGGCATCAAGCCGTACGTTTGGCATTCCCTACGGCAACCCCGACACCACACCGCCACACGACTTCCGCTTCGCGATCTGCGGCGAGATTGATGAGGAAGTGGCGCCGAACGCGTTCGGTGTTCAGCCAATGGTCATCCCCGGCGGTCGCTACGCAGTGGTCCGCCACGCCGGATCGCCTGATCATATCGGCGAAACGATCTATCCGATCTATCGTGAATGGCTACCCGCAAGCGGCGAGGAACTTCGTGACCAGCCGCTGTTTTTCCACTACCTGAGCGCCTATCCCGAGACACCACGAGATCAATGGCAAACCGATGTGTACGTTCCGCTGCGGTGAGGACAAGCGCTACGCCCCATCAGGCCCCCGAGCGAATCCGCTCCACCAACCGCGCCTGCAACGCCTCAAGCTCCTGCGGATCGGCTTTCCCTTGCCCATGTACGCCAGGCGCCTGTCCTTCCCAGCGCGGAACGATGTGCACATGGATGTGAAAGACCGTCTGCCCCGCCGGCGCGCCGTTGAATTGAGCGATTTGCACGCCGTCGGGTTGCAACTCGTCGACGATGATGCGGGTCAGGCGTTGTACCGCTGCCATCATCTTGCCAAGGATTGCCGGGTCGACGTCGAGGATATTGCGCGCCTGGGCCCCCTTTGGAATGACTAGCACATGGCCCCGGGACTGGGGAAAGATGTCGAGGAAGGCCAGCACATCGTCATCTTCGTAGATCTTGTAGGCAGGTGCTTCACCCCGAAGGATCATCGCGAAAATGTTCTGGGAATCGTATTGGCCGTGCAGACTCATGGTTGCTCCTTGGGTTTCAGAGCCGCCGATATCGGCCCTGGGATGGCGTTGCGTTCTTGCAGGGTCAGCGCGATTTTTCGCTGCAACTCGTTTTCCGAAAACGGCTTGTGCAACACCGGGCACTGGGCAAACTCGGCGGGCAGGCCGCTGGCGCCGTATCCGGTGCTGAATAAAAAAGGAATTTTACGATCACGAAGGATTTCAGCCACCGGAAAAACCCGTTCTCCGGCCAGGTTGACGTCCAGGATCGCCAGATCGACCTCAACGGTCCCCGCCGCTTCCCGGGCCATGGCAAGCCGCGGGATGGAGGCCACCACCTCGCACCCCTGCTCTTCGAGCATTTCCTCGATCAGCATGGCGACTGCGCCTTCATCCTCGACGAGCAACACCTTGATCCCGGCAAATATCGTCATGCGTGGTGCTCGGGAACCATGAAGGAGAACCGGCAGAGCACGCCTTCAGGCGCGAAGGTCAGCACAAATATTCCACCCAGGTCGCGTTCGATGCAGCGCTTCATCAATCGCGAACCCAAACCCTCGCGTTCCGGTTGCGACACTGGCGGTCCGTCTTGCTCGCGCCAGTCCACGGTCAGCAACACGCCGTTCGATTGCGGCTGGACATTCCAGCTCACTGAAAGGCGGCCCGTCTCGACGGACATCGAACCGTATTTGAGGGCGTTGATCGCCAATTCGTTGAGCGTCATCGTGAGGCCGAGCGCGACCCGGGTATCGACGTCAATGGGATCACCCTCGATCGTGATACGGTCAGAATCAGTGCCGAAAATGGGCATGAGCACCTCCTGGGCCAGGGACCCCAGGGCCGTATGGCCCCAATGCCGCCTCGTCAGCAGGTCATGGGCGCGGGACAACGCGAGCAGCCGCGCTTCGAACCGGTTGTAACCGTCCTTGGCGCTTTCTGCGTTGCGTGCCGTCTGGGCCGCCAGGGATTGCACCGTGGCCAAGGTGTTCTTGACCCGATGGTTGAGCTCGTCGATCAGGGTTTTTTGCCGGTCTTCCGCCTGTTTTCGCTCGGAGATATCCACCAGCATGTTGATGGCGCCCACCAGGTTGCCCTCGGCATCGTGCAGCGGCGTAGGGTACGGGGCGAACGGCACCCGTGTGCCGTCGGGCCGCTCCGCGACGGCTTCGACCCCGCGTATCGGCCGGTTTTCCTTCAGGGCGACTGCCATCGGGCACTGGTCGTGGGGCAGGAAGGTCCCGTCGGTGGTGAACAATTTCCAGGTCACGCACCAAAGGTCGCCCAACTGTGGTGTTTGTCCCGACAACTCCACTGCTGCCCGGTTGAAAAAGGTGATACGGCCTTGAGCATCGGTGGTGTAGACCGCCGCCGGCAGGGCCTCGAGCAGATTGCGCATATGCCGCTCGCTGTCGCGGATCTGATTTTCCATGCGACGCGCCAGCGTGACGTCCTGCAGTATCCGGACCCCATACCGAAACGCGCCGTTGGCGTCGCGCACGGACGAGCTGTGGATGTCCAGGTAGACGGTCTCGCCATCGGGCTTGAAGGCGCGCTTGCGCAGCACGTAATTGTCCAGTTCACCCGCCACCTGGCGTGCATAGAGGGCTGCATCCTCGTCGGTACTGTCCCTGTGCGTGTAGTCCAGGAATGTCATTTCCAATAGCTCTTCGCGCGTGCGGCCCAGCATGTTGCAGAGGGCGTCGTTGACGCGCAGCAGCCGGCCATCCGCGCCGGACTCGGCAATGCCGATCGTCGCCGCTTGGTAAGTCGCCAGGAGTCTGTCGTCGCTCTCCTGGCGCGCCGTCTCGGCCACGTGGACACTGGTCATGTCCACCGTAAAGCACCGCGTATTGAACAGTTTTCCCTCTTCGAACCGGCCGTTGGACGTGATGGTGACATGCTTGATCGAGCCGTCCTTGGCCTTCAGGCGCGCCGGGTAATCCTGCAGGCATTGACCGCTGCCGAGCTTGTTCAGGATGTCGTTGATGACCGGCTCGTCGGCATGGAAATCGGTGATGCTACGGCCGATGTATTCCTCCGGCGAATAACCCAGCAAGGCCAGTTCGGCCTTGTTGGCGCGCAGGATGATGCCTTCACCACTGACGATGTGGAGGCCCACGGCGCTGTTCTCGAAGAAATCTTCAAGGTCCTCATTCTTGCGTCGCAACTCTTCGGCCAAGGCATGCTGCGCCGAAATGTCCTGGAAGCAGTTGATCGCCCCTTGGATGATGCCTTGGGAGTCTTTCAATGGCCTGATATTCACCAGGGCAATGAATCGCGATCCGTCCGGACGCTCGATGAACACTTCCTGGTTGCGCGTTGCCTCACCCGTGACGAGGGCTGTGGCCATCGGGCAGTCTTCGAAGGCAAGCGGAGTGCCGTCGGGCAGGAACAAACGGTAGGAACCGCAGAAACGATCACCGCCCTCCCCCAGAATCGGCGTCCGCCCCCACATGGCGGCCGCCTCGCTGTTGTGCCGCACCAGCCAGCCGTTGTGATCGCACAGGTACACCGCGCCAGGAATCGCATCAAGTGCGCTGGCGCCCGTTGCCACAAGGCTTTCGTACTCGCTCGGGGGGCGCGTCTGCGAGGGAAACGCTTCTATGTTCGACATGGTTGATCCTCAATCCGCCTGGCTGACTACCTGCTACACAACGACTCCCAAGTTCAACCTGAGTCGTGATCCCGGCCCGGGATAACTCCGTATACATATGCCGGCGCGGATTTTTTCATGCAACTGCAATAGATTCTAGATGTTTATTCAGCCTACGAGTTCAGGAAAGTTGTCCACGCCGACGAAGCGGCTCTTAAAACTTGAATAATCTGCGGGGCGTTTCCACCATGAGCGCGCGCAAGAGCGGCGCCGGGCATTGCAAAGCCCGCAACTGCCGAACCACGGTGTCGAAGCCCACGACGCCTTCATGTTGTGTATGTGGCCAATCGCTGCCCCACACCATCCGATGAGGGCCCAGGCTCTGCTCCAGCATCGCCAACGCGGAGCGGGCGAAGTCGAGATTTTCTCGATCCGTCCCCGCCAATCGGTAGATGCCCGAGACCTTCATCCAGACTTGCCCGCCGACCCCCAACTCAAGCAGCTCGGCGAAACCCGGTTGGTCGAGGCCCAGACGGGCATCCGGACGACCGAAATGGTCGACCACCAGGCGGATGCCAAAAGGGATCAGTTGGCTGATCAACCCGGCCAGTTGGTCGACCGGCGCATGCAGTTCCACATGCCAGTCCAACTCGGCAAGATGCGCAAGGAAGCCTTTCCACCTTGTCTCGCAAAAATCAGGCACGGCCTTGCCCATCAGGTTCAAGCGAACGCCGACCACCCCCAGCCGTGCCATTTCATTCAGCACGGTCCGGCTGATCTCGGGTTCCACCACCACAACGCCGCGCAGTTGCCCCGGTGCCTGCCGGAGGGCGGCCAGCAGGTAACGGTTATCGGTGCCGAGAAAGCTCGGCTGGACCAATACCCCATGGCTCAGGCCGTGGGAACGCAGGTGATCCAGGTATTGCGCAAGCGTGGCGTCATAATCCGGTGTGTAGCGCCGCACCGCAGCCAGCTCCAGTTCACGGCTGAACACATGGGCATGGCTGTCGATGCCGGTGATCGGCGTAGTGCAGGTATCAACCATTGGTCTTCATCTTTCAAAAATAAGCAGTGATCAGGCCCGGGCGCTCTCGGTGCCAGGCGCTCCGTCCGGTGCAGGCGGCGCCGTGGCCTCAAGGCTGCGGCCTCGGGTTTCCGGCAGGCAAAGCGCCGCAAGCACCGCTACGCCGTAGGCAATGCCGGCGTCGATACCGATGGCCGACCCCAGGGACATGGAGTCGCTCATATGACCAACCAGGAACGGAAACAGCGCCGAGAGGACCCGGCCGAAGTTGTAGCAAAAGCCGACACCGGCGCCGCGCACATCCGCCGGGTACAACTCGTTGAAAAACGCCCCGAGACTGGCCGGAATGCCGGCCGCGAAAAAGCCGAGGGGGAAACCCAGGAACAACATCTGGGTATTGGTCAGCGGCAGGAACACGTAGCACTGCACCGTCACGACGCAGCACAGCGCAAACAGCAGGATGTTCTTGCGTCGGCCGATGCGATCGATCAGCAGCCCGCTGACCACACAGCCACACCAGAAGGCGAAGATGATCACCGCCAGGTAGCCGCCGGAGTTGAGCACCGACAGGTTGCGTTCGGTCTTGAGGAACGTCGGCAGCCACGTCATCACCGCGTGGTAACCGCCGTGTGCCCCCAGCCCCAGCAAGCCACCGAACAATGTCACGCGAATCAACTCAGGGCGAAAGATACCGCCCAGGGACTTGAAAAAACTCTGGGGAATGGCCTGTTCCTTTTGCAGCCGTTGGAAGCTGTCCGGCTCCTCGACGTTGCGACGCACCCAGATGATCAGGAACGACGGCAGCAAGCCGACGATGAACATCACCCGCCAGGCCATGTCCTGCGGCACCAGGGAATAGATCAGCGTAAAGACGCCCACCGCCAACCCCCAGCCCACCGCCCAGGCACTCTGCACCGTGCCCATGACCTTGCCGCGGTATTTCGGATTGATCGTCTCGGCCATCAGCACCGCGCCGGCGGCCCATTCGCCACCGATCCCGAAGCCTTGCAGGGCCTTGACGATCAACAATTGATGGAAGCCTGTGACGAACGCCGACAGGAAGGTGAAGAACGAAAACCACAGGATCATCCACTGCAGCGTGCGCACCCGCCCGTAGCGATCGGACAGCGTCCCGCCCACCCAGCCACCCAGGGCCGAGGTCACCAGCGTGACCCCGCTGATCAGCCCCGCATCGCCTTTGGACAAGGCGAACGCGGCGATCAGCGCCGGGATCGCAAGGCCGAACATCTGAACTTCCAGCGCGTCGAGGGACCATCCGCCGAAACAGGCCCAGAACGTCTTACGCTCCCGGGAGGTGATTTGCCGATACCAACTGAACATGATTTTTATCCTTGTAGGTGGAACGAAAGGCAGCCGAGCGCGAACCGTGCCGCTGCAAGGCCAGTCAGGAAAAACAAAAACGGCAAGGGCAGCGGTATTTGCTGCCGGACGATCCGCTAATCCGGTGAGGTCAACGAATCTCTACGCTGTAGCGGAAATGCTCGGCATGCCCGCGCGAACGTCGCCACTCCAGCGGGTTGCCCGCGTAATCACGGGCCAGGCGCTCGATTACCACCACCGGGCTATTGACCGGCACTTGCAACAAGCGGGCATGCACGTCGTTGACTGACTCGGCGGTGAGGGTTTCCTGCGCATAAGCGACAACCTGCCCGCAGGTCTCTTCATAGATGGGATAAAGCAACGGGCCTTTGTGGTTCAGGTCGATTTCCAGCAACGGCTGGAATCGGCTGCGAGGCAGCCAGATCTCTTCGGCGAGCACGGGCTCGACGTCCAGCAGACGCACCCGCACGATACGAATCACCGCCGCCTCCACTGGCAGCCCCAACGCCTGGGCCACGGCTGACGGCGCCGCCACCGGCTCTACCGACAAGATGCGGCTCTCTGGAACCCGGCGCTCCCCGGACGCGGACTGAAAACGGAAGAAACGAAACAACGACGACTGGAACTGAGGGCGACGAATGAAGGTGCCTCGGCCCTGCTGACGCTCCAGGACGCCTTCGCTGACCAACGCATCGATCGCCTTGCGCACCGTCCCGGTGGACAGTTGGTATTCGGCTGAAAGCGCCGCCTCGGTGGGAATCGCCTCCCCCGGACGCCAGCGATTGTTGGCAATCTGCTCGGCCAATTGGTCGCGCAAACGTTGATAGAGCGGCAAGCGGGCATCGCTGGGCAGTGGTTTCATCAGACGTTATCTACCTTGTTATCTAGTCATCTATATGAATTTAGGCGGAAGTATTCGCGCCCACGAATCTGTTGTCAAGAACGCCCGATTACCGCACGTCCCCTCGGACGGTCAGTGACAACGGCTGCCACGCCACGGGACATTCCTCGTGAATGGCCGGCGCTCTCGTAGTAAAGTCTGCAACCGATATCAGAACCCATTTTGAAAGACGTGAAGCCACCCGAACTTCGTTCGAACCAAGCCTCGCATCACGTCATTCGCCAGCCGCAGCGGTCATCGCATGATTGAAATCACCGAAGTCTCCATCGCCCAACTCCGGGCTGCGCTCGAATCCGGCCAGACCACGGCGGTCGAACTGGTCCAGGCCTACCTTGCCCGAATCGACGCCTACGACGGCCCCGAAACGCCCACGGCCCTCAACGCTGTGGTGGTTCGCAACCCCGAGGCGCTGGAAGAGGCGAAGGCGTCGGATACCCGTCGGGCCAAGGGCCAGACACTGGGCCCGCTCGACGGCATTCCTTACACGGCCAAGGACAGTTACCTGGTGAAGGGCCTGACCGCTGCCTCTGGCAGCCCGGCCTTCAAAGACCTGGTTGCCTATCGCGACGCCTTCACCGTCGAGCGGCTGCGCGCCGCCGGGGCCATTTGCCTGGGCAAGACCAACATGCCGCCGATGGCGAACGGCGGCATGCAACGCGGCGTTTATGGCCGCGCCGAAAGCCCGTACAACGGTGACTACCTCACCGCGCCCTTTGCCTCCGGCTCGTCCAACGGTGCGGGCACCGCCACCGCCGCCAGCTTTGCCGCCTTTGGCCTCGCCGAAGAAACCTGGTCCAGCGGACGCGGGCCCGCGTCCAACAACGGGCTGTGCGCCTACACGCCTTCGCGGGGAGTGATCTCGGTGCGCGGCAATTGGCCGTTGACCCCAACCATGGACGTTGTCGTGCCCTTCGCCAGGACCATGGCCGACCTGCTCGAAGTGCTGGACGTGGTGGTGGCCAATGACCCCGACACCCGCGGAGACCTGTGGCGCCTGCAACCCTGGGTGCCGATTCCCTCCGTTGATTCCGTTCGTCCCGCGTCCTACCAAAGCCTTGCCGCCAAACCGCAGGTGCTGGCCGGCGTGCGCTTTGGGGTCCCGCGCATGTACATCAACGCCGACCCCGAGGCGGGCACGGCCGAAAAGCCAGGGATCGGTGGCCCGACCGGCCAGCGCATCATCACGCGCCCGTCGGTGATCGCTCTTTGGGAAGAAGCGCGCAAGGCTCTGCAAGCCCAAGGCGCCGAGGTGATCGAGGTGGATTTCCCGTTGGTATCCAACTGCGAGGGTGATCGCCCTGGCGCGCCGACCGTGTTCACCCGCGGCCTGGTGTCCAAGGAGTTCTTGCATCACGAATTGTGGGATCTATCGGCCTGGGCATTCGATGATTTCCTGCGGGCCAACGGTGATCCGAAACTCAATCGCCTGGCCGACGTCGACGGACCGCTGATTTTCCCCCACGACCCTGGCACCCTGCCCAACCGCGAGGATGACCTTGCCGCCGGCATGGACGAGTACGTGAAGATGGCCCAGCGCGGAATCACGCCGTGGGACCAGATTCCTACCTTGCCTGATGGCTTGCGAGGTCTCGAAGAGACGCGCCGGATCGACTTGGAAGATTGGATGGCGCGCCTGGGCCTCGATGCGGTGATCTTCCCCACGGTGGCCGACGTCGGCCCAGCGGACGCGGACGTCAATCCAGCCTCGGCCGACATCGCCTGGAGCAATGGGGTCTGGGTCGCCAACGGCAACCTCGCCATCCGCCACCTGGGCGTGCCCACCGTCACCGTGCCGATGGGCGTCATGGCAGACATCGGCATGCCTGTCGGCCTGACGTTCGCCGGCCGAGCCTATGACGATTCGAAGCTGTTGCAGCTGGCTTCGGCGTTCGAGTCGCTGGGATCGAAACGGATGATCCCGCCGCGGACTCCGCCGGTGTAACCACAACAGCACCGCCCTGGTAAAAGCAGGCCCACCCCGGTGAGGCCTGCGTCACCATTGCTTCAAGCTATCGGTTAATCAAAGCTTCCGACCGCCAGCCGGCCGATTTCGGGCCGCGCATAAAAAAATCCTTGCATCAACTCGATGCCCATCGCCAGCAGCGTAGCGCTCTCTTCGCGCGTCTCGACGCCCTCGGCAATGATGGTAATCCCCAGCCGGTTGGCGACCAGGATGATCCCCTCGACGATGGCACGCTTGACCGGATCGTGATCGATGCCTCGGGTCAGCGCCATGTCGATTTTCAGCACCTGGGGTTGGAACAGCGCCAACAGGTTGAGCCCTGAGTAGCCAGACCCGAAATCATCGATGGCCGTGGTGAAACCCTGGCGCTCATATTCCATGAAAATCGATTTCAAGTGATCGGGGTCGTCGACACGCTCGCCTTCCGTCACTTCGAACATCAGCCTGTCCGGCGGAAAGCCGGTCTGACGCGCAGCCTCCAGGGTTGCGCGAATGCAGGTCTCGGCCCGGTAGACGGCGTTGGGCAGGAAGTTGATGCTGAGCAGGCAACCGGGAATCTCCAGGATACCCAGCCGAGCGGCTTCTTCGATGGCCTTCACGCGACAGGCCTGGTCGAATCGGTAGCGGTTGCTGTCGTTCACCAGCCCCAGGATATGGCCGGCCGACTCACCCTTCAGGCCTCGGACCAACGCCTCGTACGCAAACGCCTGGCGCGTGCGGACATTGAAGATGGGTTGGAACGCCATGGTGAATTCGAACCCCAGCGCCTCGTGGTCGCGACACTCGGCGCAGCCAAGGGACTTGAAGTTGGGATGGGAAGAAGATTGGGTCATGATCTGTGTTCCGTCGCGTCAGCGGGCGTCCCTGTGAAGCAGAAACTATAGGCAATACCCTTGAGTCGGCACGGGCGCGGCTTTCTGGAGTGCTATCGGGTCCGTTATCGTATGACCGGTGGGTCAAATCAGGCGTTCATTCGATTGTCTGAACGTAATTAACAACGATTAACTCGCACCCGCGCGCGGCGTCACCAAAAATGGAGGCTCTCTGCAGACCTTCTAAAGCGGGACGCGCGCCCCAGAGCGCTGCACATCGACGTGCTTCCCGCTGGCACGGAATTCATGTCATGGCTCATCCATCGCTCAGCGCCGTCAGGACGCCCCTTACGCCGTTGCAAAAATCCAACCACGGCGGCCTTTCGCCCTGGCGTGAAAGCCTGGTCAAGAAAATGATCTTCGACGGCCTCGGTGAAACATTGGCAATAGCCCGGCTGGCCGAGGCGTGCGCCCTTTCCCGTAGTCACTTTTCCCGAGCGTTCAAGGCCAGCACCGGTCAGTCCCCTCAAGCCTGGATCAGGGGCCAGCGCATCATGCGCGCCAAGCGCCTGATGCAGACCACCGACCTGACCCTCACGCAAATCAGCCAGGAATGCGGCTTTTGCGACCAGGCGCACTTCTGCCACATCTTCACCCATAGCGAAGGCATCAGCCCGTTCGCCTGGCGATACCGCATGCTGCGCACGTTACTGCACGCGGGGGAGCCTGGGTGATCGCGCGAGCCTCTGTTATCTGGAAATCATCCATGTCGCCTGTCATGAAAAACCTGATCGCCCCCGGGCAAGCGACGTTTACGCTGAAGCCGCTCTGGTTCCTCGCCCTGCTGACAGCAAACGCCCCAGCACTGGCGGCGCCCGGCCTCTTGGAAGGGGCGTCGCTGGAGGTACTGGGCCGCAACTTTTACCTCAACAGTGACTACCGGTCCCCTACCCCGGCGGGCCAAAGCTACAAGAAGGAATGGGCGCAAGGATTCATCGCCACGTTCGAGTCTGGCTTCACCCCCGGCATCCTCGGCGTAGGCATCGACGCCCACGGGTTCCTGGGCTTGAAACTGGACGGCGGCAAGGGCCACGCCGGAACGGGATTGCTGCCGCTGGACAGCGACGGCCGTAGCGAGGATCAATATTCCAGCGCCGGCGGCGCGCTGAAATTCAACCTGTCGCGAACCACCCTGGCACTGGGCGAAATGACCGTGGCGACGCCGGTATTCGACACTGCGGACAAACGCCTGCAACCGGAATACGCCAGCGGCGCACTCCTCACCAGTCGGGAGATCGACGGGGTCGATCTCCAGGCCGGTCATTTCAGCGCGTTCAAGAATCAGGATGCGTCCACCGCCAAGGGAGATTTTTCCGGCTACGGGGCAACCACCCGACACGCCAGCATCGATTTCATCGGTGCCGATCTTTTCAGCGGCCAGCGAGTGGGCGGCGCGCTCTACGCCTCCGAACTGAGCGACACCTGGCGCCAGTACTACGGCAATCTGCACGCAACCGCTGGCGACCTGTTCCTGGACGGCAACCTGTATTACACCCGCGACCACGGCCAAGCCAGTGCCGGGGCCATCGACAACACGGCATTCAGCCTCGCGGGCAAATACCGACGCGAGGCCCAGGCATTCACCCTGGCCTATCAGAAAGTGCGCGGCGACACGCCTTTCGACTTCGTCGGCGGCGACTCCATCTACTTGGCCAATTCGATCAAATATGCCGACTTCAATGGCCCGGGCGAACGCTCCTGGCAGGCACGCTACGACCTTGACCTGGGCGCCATGGGCGTTCCCGGCCTTAGCTTCATGGCCCGCTACGTGACAGGGCACAGGATAGATGGCAGCCATGCTCCCCGGGGCGGCGCCTACAACCCGTACGACGGCATCATCGGCAACTACGTCCCGCAGCAGGGAGACGGCGGCCGACATTGGGAACGCGACATCGACCTGCGCTATCTCGTGCCGTCAGGCCCGGCCAAGGACTTGTCGTTGCAGCTGTCCCACGTCACCCATCGCGCCAACAGCGCCCAGGCCGGCGATGACATCGACAGGCTGTACATCGTCATCCAGTACCCACTCAAACTGGGCCCGTTCTGAAGGCGCAAAAAACCGGTCGAACAGTGTTTCCGCTTAGTCAGTCATGGAGATTGCCCGGGACGACGATCCGCCCCGGGCTTGGGGATCATGGCTTGCGGGTTACACGCCAGACCGTGTTCGCCAGGTCGTCGGCGATGATCAAGGCACCCCGAGGATCGACCGTCACGCCCACTGGCCGCCCCCGGGTCTTGCCATCGGACCCGCGAAAGCCAGTCGCGAAATCCACCGGCTCACCGGCGGGCCGCCCGTTGCTGAACGGCACGAAGATCACCTTGTAGCCTACAGGCTGGTCACGGTTCCAACTGCCGTGCTCACCCACGAACGCCCCTTCGGCGAACTGTTCGCCCATGGCCGGAATCGAAAAATCGACACCCAGGGCGGCGACGTGGGACCCCAGGCTGTAGTCGGGCTTGACCGCAGCGGCGACTTTTTGCGGATCCTGCGGCTGCGCCCGTGGATCGACGTTCTGCCCCCAATAGCTATAGGGCCACCCGTAGAACGCGCCTTCGCGCACCGAAGTCAAGTAATCCGGCACCAGGTCGGGCCCTAACTCGTCCCGCTCGTTGACCACCGCCCACAACTGCCCGGAACCAGGTTCGACCTTCAACGCCGTCGGGTTGCGCAGGCCGGTCGCATAAGGCTTGTGGGCGCCCGTCTCGGCGTCGATCTGCCAGACCATCGCTCGGTCGATCTCGACTTCCATGCCGCGCTCGGTGACGTTGCTGTTGGAACCGATACCGACATACAGCGAGCGCCCGTCGGGGCTGATGGCCAACGCCTTGGTCCAGTGATGGTTGATCGCCGACGGTAGATCAGTGACCTTGACGGGCGCCCCGCTGGCCTTGGTCTGGCCCTCCTGGTAGTCGAAGCGGACCAGCGCATCCTGGTTCGCCACGTACAGCTTGCCGTCGGCAAACGCCAGCCCATAGGGCGCGTTGAGGTTTTCGGCGAAGACAGTCTTGAGCTCGTAAGTGCCATCGCCATCGGCGTCGCGCAACAGGGTCAGGCGGTTACCGCCCTTGACCTGCGTGTTGCCCTTCGCCTTGATGACGCTGGCGATCACATCCTTGGGCTTCAACTTCGGTGCATTTCCGCCTCTGCCTTCGGCCACCAGGATATCGCCGTTGGGCAAGACGAGGGTCTGGCGCGGTATTTTCAGGTCGGTGGCGATGGCGGTGATGTCGTAGCCTTGCGGCACCGTAGGCTTCTGGTCACCCCAAGCCACCGGCTCGGCGATTTTCATGCTGGGCAGGAGGCTACGCTGGGGCTCCGGCAACTTCGGGTCCGGACCGCGCGCTTGCGTGGCGTCCCCTTCGCCTCCGCAACCGCTCAACAGCAGGGCCATGCTCAAGGCCGTCAATGGGATGCGAGAGTTCATTGCTCACCTCCCGAACGCAGGTTGGTCAGCCCGACCCATGCCGCCACGCAGGCCAGCAAGGTCACGACGACGGACAATGCCAGGCCCTGGGGCATCGCGGCCCAGGCGTCCTTGGCGTGCTCGAAGGCGTTGATCAGCCCCAGCACCCAGGTGACGAGCAACAACAGGAAATAGCCTACCGGACGACCGGCCTTGTGGTCCGCGCGAATCAGATTGACCAGCGCGAACACCAACGCCAGCCCACAAAACAGCAACCCACCGGCAATCAACCAGGAGGCGAAATTGCTCCATTGGATCTGGTAGGTCTTGTAGTAAGCGATGTCGCTGAGCAGGCCCCCGAGAAACAGTGGAACCGTGCCGGCAAGCAGGACCGCATGGAGCGGTCCCGGCGTGCTTCGGTAGATAGGATGGGCGGTAACGGTCATGACAACTCCTTTTCGGTCGCGGTGATACGCCTTGGAAAAGGATCGTGTCGGGAGCGCGTTAGTTCCGACATTTTTACTCGCAGGCAGACCGTCTACCCGAACTGTTCCGGGGCCGCGACGCCCAAGAGTTGCAGTTGCGCAAAGGGCTCGTCACCTGAAGCGAAGATAAAGTTCTTGTCGCTCAGTTGCGCTGCCACATTCCCCTCCAGGGTGACCTCGAATCGGCGCCCCTCGTCATCCGCCTCATAGCTTTTCAGGTAGGTCCGCTGGCCGTCTTCACTGACGACCGCTTGCAGCGTTTTGTTATAGCCGCTCCAGAACTCGGTGAAGCCCAACGCCGACACGTCGATCTTGTCCGTGAGCGGATCGAAGTCGATGATCCGATCCTGGAAATTGCCGTCGGCCGTGCGAAAGCTGTCATCGAGAGCATCGAAGCGGAAAACATCCCAACCCTCGCCGCCGCTGAGCACGTCGCGTCCCAGCCCGCCGTCGATGACATCGTGCCCATTGCCGCCCGAAACGACATCGTTACCGGCGCCGGCGACAATCTGGTCACCGACCACCGAACCCATCAGTCGGTCGGCTGACTCGGTCCCCTGGATCAGGTGCGGCGCGAATACCACGTTGGTTTCATCGAGGGCCTGAGCCACGTCGCCATCCAGGACCAATTCGAAACGATGCCCCCGCCCGTCCGCGTCGAAGCTTTTCAGATAGGTTCGCGTTCCGGCCTCGTTGACGTGCACCGCCAAGGTTCCATCCAATCCGTTGCCGAACCCGCTGAACCCTAGCGACGTCAAATCGATCCGATCCAGATCGGCGTCGAAGTCGACGATTCGATCGCTGACGGCCTGGTTGTCGGTGCGGTAGCTGTCGCCGATCGTACTGACCCGGAAGACATCGGCACCGGCTCCGCCCTCCAGCACGTCCCGTTGCCCAGCGCCATCAAGCAAGTCGGCACCGTCATGGCCGCTGAGTCGTTCCGGGACATAGGTGCCTGACAGGACGTCATCGCCCCGCCCTCCGTCGATGCCCGGCAACACACCGTCAAGTGCGCCGAAGGAGGTATCGAGCGTGCCATCGGGGTTGAGCCGAATAAGGCTGAAATCAGCGTTGCCGAAATAGGTGCTCTGCCCCGCCACCAGGATTTTCCCGTCCGCCAGAACGGTAATGTCCCTAGCCATGTCCCGATCACCGGTCAGGTCGATCACCGCGACGCCAGCGTTGCCGAAACTTGTGTCCAGAGAGCCGTCCTGGTTCAGCCTGATGATCTTGAAATCAAAACCGCTGCCATTTTGTTCGCCGCCACCGGCCAACAGGATCTTGCCATCGGCCTGGACGGTGACCGAGGCTGCCAGGCCCGCCACCTGGGTATCGACCAGGCCGTCCGTGCCGAAACTGCTGTCCAGGCTGCCGTCTGCATTCAAGCGCGCGACCACCATCTCGCCGTTGTAGCCCGGCACCAGCAATTTGCCATCCGCTTGCAGGGTGAATCCGTACCCTTCCAGCGCGCCCATGTTCGGGATATTGAATTGGATGGCGTTGCCGCCATTGAAGGTCGAGTCAAGCGTTCCGTCGGCATTGAGGCGACTGACCGAAAACAGACTCTCGTAGCTGTCCTGATTCGACACCAGGATCTTGCCGTCAGGCTGTACCGTGGCACTGGCATAATCGCCCCAGGACCCCGGCACGATGGCCTTACCGTTGACACCAAACCCCTGGTCCACCGTGCCGTCGGTATTGAGCCGGATCATGGCGATGCCGGATGTGAATTGTGGGTAGACGAGCAGATACTTCCCGTCTGGCTGCACGGCCGCACTGTAGCCTTCCCCTGGGAAAATATCGTGAGGGAGCTGCGTCTTGCCGTCGTCGCTGAAGGTCGTATCGAGGGTGCCGTCGGCATTGAAGCGCATCAGGGAGGTCCGGTAGCCTTCGTACTCCCAGTCCTTTTCTACCTTTGTCATGCCCGCCAGCCATATCGTGCCGTCCGGGGCCACCGCGATTTTCTTGGTGTCGTTGTAGCCGTCAAGGTCGACGAAGGTCTTCCCGGTGCCTGCTCGTGGGGCCAATCCTGCATTGCTGTGTGCGTTGTCCATGCTGAACCTCATGTGTCGATGAGACACTCCAGAAAATTTTCGCACCTTACAAAATAGCCATTGATGGCGGCTTCGCCAGTCTTGGATCCCATCAGCGCAACGCAGCGCCGTGCTTTTCCAAGCCTTACACCTTCATCATCAACTCGCCTTGGGCATCCGCTTCGCCATGGAGCAACTCGATCACCCAGTCGATAAACACCCGCACCCGGGGCGACAGTTGCCGATGGGGCGGATAGACCACCGAAATCGGCCATGACGGCACTGGATGTTCCGTCAACACTTGCACCAAGCGCCCTTCGGCCAACTGCCGCTGCACGTGATAACGCGGCGCCTGAATCAAGCCGAGTCCCGCTTCGCAGGCCGTCACGTAGGCGTCGGCATTGTTGACGGTCAGTTCCGACGACATGTTCAGCTCTCGCACCTGCCCCGCTGCCTCGAACTCGAACGGAAAAAAACGTCCATTGCCGGACGCGAAGCCAACGGCGCGGTGCCCGGACAATTCTTCAGGTCGCCGTGGCGTGCCCACGCGAGCCAGGTACTGCGGGCTGGCGCATGTCACTTGATGCAGCCGCACGATCGGCCGCGCCACCAGCGCCTGGTCGACGATATTGCCGGCCCGGATGGCGCAATCGACCCCCTCGCGTTGCAGATGTACTTGCCGATCATGGAAACCAAGGTCCAGTTGCAACTGCGGATAGCGTCGATAGAAGTCCGCCAGGTTCGGCACGATCCAAGTGCAGCCGAAGGCGATCGGCATGTCCACGCGCAAGGTGCCCCGGGGTTGGCTCCGTTGCGTGGAGAGCGAGTTTTCCAGGTCGTCCAGTTCTTCCAACAAGTGGCCGCAGCGCTGGTAATAAGCTTCGCCGTCGAGGGTGGCACGCACTTGCCGGGTGGTGCGCTGCAACAACTGCACGCCCAAGTGGCTTTCAACTGCTGGATCAACAAGCTGACGGTGGCCCTGGGCAGCCCCAGGTCATCGGCCGCCCTGCCAAAACCGCCCAGCTCGACGATGCGTCGGAACACTTGCATTGCCTGTAATCGGTCCATTATTCGGCTCACTGTTTAGAAATCACGAATAGTTAAACCAAAATCACCAGCTTTAACCATAAAACCAATTTAAGGAGACTGATCCCGTCATCTCAACCCAAAGGAACACTCTTATGATCACCCGCCAACTTGGCCATCAAGGCCCACACGTCAGCGCCATCGGCCTGGGCTGCATGGGCATGTCGGATTTCTACACCACCGGCGCGGATGAGCGAGAGGCAATCGCCACGCTCCACCGCGCCGTCGAACTGGGCGTAACACACTTCGACACCGCGGACATGTACGGGCCGCACACCAACGAGCAACTGGTGGGACAGGCTTTGCGCGGCAAGCGCGATGGGATTTTTCTGGCGAGCAAGTTCGGCCTGGTTCGCAGCGACGATCCACATGCCCGGGGCGTCGATGGTCGCCCGGGGTACGTCCGGCAATCGATCGACGGCAGCCTCAAGCGCCTCGGAACCGATTACCTGGATCTTTACTATCAACACCGAATCGACCCTCAGGTGCCGGTGGAAGAAACGATTGGCGCCATGGCCGAATTGGTCAAGGCCGGCAAGGTTCGCCACATCGGCATTTCGGAAGCCAGCGCCGAGACAATCGAGCGGGCCCATGCCGTGCATCCCCTGGCGGCGGTGCAAAGCGAATATTCGTTGTGGTCCAGGGAGCCGGAACACAACGGCGTGCTCGAAACCTGCCGACGCCTGGGAATCGCTTTTGTCGCCTACAGCCCGTTGGGGCGTGGTTTCCTGACGGGCGAGTTGAAGACGCCGGAGGACTTTGCCGCCGACGACTATCGGCGCTTCAATCCGCGTTTCGAGGCCGACAACTTCTATCGCAACCTCGCCCTGGTCGAACGAGTCCGGGCCATGGCCGAGGACAAGCACATCAGTGCCGCGCAACTGGCCTTGGGCTGGGTACTGGCCCAGGGAAGCAATGTCACCGCGATCCCGGGCACCAAGCAGCGTCGGTACCTGGAAAGCAACATCGCCGCCGCCAGCGTTTTCCTGAGCAGCGATGACTTGAATCATCTGGACGCCATTTTCGCCCCCGAAGGCGCCGTGGCCGGCGAGCGCTACAGTGCCGAGGTGATGACCTTGCTCGACGGCTGATCCTCACACCCACCGTGGCGAGGGAGCTTGCTCCCGCTCGGCTGCATAGCAGTCGCAAACAGCCGACGCGGTCTGCCCGAAGACCGCCGGGGACGGCTTCGCCGGCCAGCGGGAGCAAGCTCCCTCGCCACGGGTTATTCGATAGATGGGGTCATCGCGATGCGAGCGATTCTTGCTTACTGGAGATCCTCTGCTATGACTTAACCCCGTCACTTTCAGTATGTGAGGCAAGGGAATGTCAGCCGCCAAGAAAATGAGCGTGGGGCAGCTCACCATGCTGACCGCCGTCAACATGCTGGGATCCGGCATTGTCCTGTTACCCACCAAGCTCGCCGAAGTCGGCGGCATCTCCATCCTCTCCTGGTTGATCACCGCCACGGGCTCCCTGGCGCTGGCCTACGCGTTCGCCCGCTGCGGCATGCTCAGTCGAAAGACCGGCGGCATGGGCGGATACGCCGAATACACCTTTGGCAAATCCGGCAACTACATCACCAACTACACCTATGGCCTATCGCTGCTGATTGCCAACGTGGCGATCAGCATCACGGCCGTCGGCTATATCCAGACGCTTTTCAGCATCGAGCTCGACTCGCTGCAAGTCGGCCTGGCAACCATCGCCTTGTTGTGGCTGACCACCTTCGCCAATTTCGGCGGCGCAAGCGTTACCGGCAAGATCGGTGCCGTGACCGTTTGGGGCGTCATTGCCCCGGTGGTGCTGGTGTCGACTATTGGTTGGTTCTGGTTCGACAGCAGTGTCTATGCGGCCGGTTGGAACCCTCACGACAAACCCTGGTACGAAGCGGCTGGCGCATCGGTGGCAATCACGCTCTGGGCCTTCCTGGGCCTGGAGTCGGCGTGCGCCAACGGTGACGCGGTGGAGAACCCCGAGAAGAACGTGCCGATCGCCGTTCTCGGCGGGACGCTCGGGGCCGCTGTGATCTACATCGTCTCGACCAACGTCATCGCCGGTATCGTCGACAACGCCGAGCTGGTGTCCTCCACCGCGCCGTTCGGCCTGGTGTTCGCCAAGATGTTCACGCCCCTGGTGGGCAATATCGTCATGGGGCTGATGGTGCTGGCGTGCGTCGGCTCCCTGCTCGGTTGGCAGTTCACCGTCGTCCAGGTGTTCAAGAGTTCGGCGGACACGGGTTACTTCCTGCCGATCTTCGCCAAGGCCAACAAGCATGGCGTGCCGATCATCAGCATGTTGATCCTGCTGGCGATGCAGACGGCGATGGCGCTGCTGACTATCAGTCCCGACCTCGCCAAGCAGTTCGATACGTTGGTGAACCTCGCCGTGGTGACCAACCTGGTGCCGTACATTCTCTCCATGGCGACGCTGGTGACCCTGCAGAAGGTTTCCAATGTCCCGGCGAACAAGGCTCTGGTCACCAATATCGTCGCAGGCATCGCCGCGGCCTACAGTTACCTGGCGCTCTACAGCTCGGGCGAACAAGCGCTGATGCTCGGCGGCGTGGCGGTCATCGTCGGCTACACGCTGTTCGGTTACGTCAATACCCGCCTGATCCGCCTGGAGGCCATGAACAACAGCGTACCGACCCAGACCGTCGCGGCGCAGCACATCGTTGGCGAGCCCATTCCCGTCAACCACTTGAAGCCGGCTAACCTGGAGGCATTGCCATGACGGAACATCGAAATCTATTGGGGATGCTGGCCCTGCTCGTCTCCAACGCACCGGACAAGCGCAGCGTATTCGGCCGGGCCCTGATCCAGCTGATCAGTGACGTAGAGGATCGCGCCGTCAGTGTGCTGACTTCCGAGACCCTGAGCGATGCCAAGTCGATCCTAAGCTCCGACCCGGCCATCCAGTGCGTGCTGCTCAGCTGGGAAATAGACACCAGCGAAGACCATCGCGAATGCATCGACCTGCTGACCGCCCTGCGCGAGCGCAACACCCGCGTGCCGGTGTTCCTGATCAGCGATCGCAGCACCGCGTCCAACGTGCCGTTGATCGTCATGCAACACGCCGACGACTTCATCTGGCTGCCCGAGGACACCAGCCGGTTCCTGAGCGGGCGGATCCTGGCGGCGATCGAACGTTATCGCCAGGCAGTGTTGCCACCGATGTTCGGCGCCCTGCTGAAATTTGCCCGCAGCTACGAATATTCATGGCACACGCCGGGCCACGCCGGCGGCACGGCCTTTCTGAAAAGCACGGCGGGCCGGGCATTCTATGAATTCTTCGGGGAAAACCTGCTGCGCTCGGACCTGTCCATCTCCGTCGGCGAGCTGGGTTCGCTGCTCGACCACAGCGGCCCCATCGGGCAAGGCGAGCGTTATGCCGCCAAGGTCTTCGGCGCCCATCGCACCTACTACGTCACCAACGGGTCATCGATGTCCAACCGCGTGATCCTGATGGCCAGCGTGACGCGGGACCAGATCGCCTTGTGCGACCGCAACTGTCACAAATCCGCCGAGCATGCGATGACGCTGTCCGGGGCAATTCCGACCTACCTGGTGCCGACTCGCAACCGCTTCGGCATCATCGGCCCGATCCTGCCGCAGACCCTCAGCGCCGAGGGCGTGAAGGCCGCCATAGCCAGCAATCCGTTGGTCAAGAGCGACATCGACCCGACACCCGTGCACGCGATTATCACCAATTCCACCTACGACGGCCTGACCTACAACGTCACCCGCGTCGAGGAACTGTTGGGGCAAAGCGTCGATCGCTTGCACTTCGACGAAGCCTGGTATGGCTACGCGCGCTTCAACCCGCTGTACAAGGACCGCTTTGCGATGCACGGCAGCCCGGACGACCACGACCCGTCGAAACCGACCGTGTTCGCCACCCAGTCCACTCACAAGCTGCTGGCTGCGCTGTCCCAGGCGTCGATGATCCACGTGCGCAATGGCCGTAATCCGATTCCCCACGGGCGCTTCAACGAGTCGTACATGATGCACGCCTCGACCTCGCCCAACTACGCGATCATGGCCTCGTGCGATGTCAGCTCGGCGATGATGGAGGCGCCCAGCGGGCAGATCCTCACCAGCGAGGCGATCGAAGAAGCTGTCGCCTTCCGGCAGGTCATTTCCCATATGCAGAGCGAGATGTTCAGTCACGACGATTGGTTCTTCTCGTGCTGGCAGCCGCCGATGGTGCAAGTGGACGGGCAGTCGATCGCCTTCCATGAGGTCGATCCAGCGCGGCTCAAGGCCGATCCTGGTTGCTGGGTGCTGCACCCCAATGAGGTCTGGCACGGCTTCGGCGACATTGAAGACGGCTACTGCATGCTCGATCCGATCAAGGTCTCGATCCTGAGCCCTGGCATGGGCGACGACGGCAATCTGCTGGACTTTGGCATCCCGGCCTGTGTACTCAGCGCCTACCTGGGCACGCAAGGCATCGTGGTGGAAAAAACCACCGACTTCACTATCCTGTTCCTGTTTTCCATCGGCATCACCAAAGGCAAATGGGGCACCCTGGTGAACGCCCTGCTCGACTTCAAGCGTGACTACGACGCCAACCTCGAACTGGAGCTGTGCCTGCCCGACCTGTTGAGCGCCAACCAACAGCGCTATGCCGGCATGGGGCTCAAGGACCTGGCCGAAGAGATCTTCGCCGCCATGAAAAAAACCAAGACCACCGCAGCCATGGCCAAGGCTTTCGGCACGCTGCCGCAAGCGCAGTTCAGCCCCGTGGAGGCCTACGAAAAACTGGTCAGAAACGAAATCGAGCAGGTGACGCTGGACGAGGCCGCCGGTCGGATCGCGGCAACGGGGATCGTGCCGTATCCACCGGGCATCCCCCTGTTGATGCCAGGGGAAAATGCTGGCCCATCAGACGGACCCTTGCTGGCTTACCTGAAGGCTCTGGAGAGTTTTGACCGGTCATTCCCTGGCTTCACCCATGACACCCATGGGATCGAAAATGACGGCGGCGTCTATCGGTTGCTGGTGTTGAAACAGGACGCGGCGGACCGTTAGCCGATTGGATCGGGGACGTCATCGAGATTCGCTGGGCTCACGCCAGCAACTCGTTGATCCACCGCACCTGCCGCGCGAGCTCTTGTACTTTTTCTTCAGCCACGGCCTGCTGCGCCTGGGCGAAATTGGCCAGGGTCTTGTGCTTGAGGCGCAGCATGCGTTGCCACTTGGCCAGGAATACCGGGCTGCGGGCCTGCATTTGCAGCGGGCCGAAGTACAGCTCCTCGGCGCTGTACATCACCGGCCCGTCACGCTCGGCGACGATGATTTCGTAGTAGAAGCGGTTTTCCCGCAATACGTCTTCGCACAGGATGCGGTAGTCGTTGTCCATCAGCCATTGGCGCAAGGGCTGTTCGCCGCCATTGGGCTGGAGGATCAGGCGTTCCCGACCGCTCAGGCGACACTTGCCGCTGTCAAGAATGTCGCGAATCGTCTCGCCGCCCATGCCGCACAGACTGATCGCCGTGATGCCGTCCGCCGGTTCGATCGCCGCCAGGCCGTCGGCCAGGCGCACGCTGATCCATTCGTCCAGGCCGCTTTCACGCACGGTGCGCTCAGCCGCGCGGAACGGCGTCAACGCCACCTCTACCGCCACCGCCGCCGCGATCACCCCACGCTTGATCAACGCCACCGGGAGATAGCCATGGTCCGAGCCGATATCGGCCAGGCGCGCCCCTGTCGGCACGAGCCCCGCCACGCGTTCAAGGCGCATGGACAATGTCTGTTCGTTCAAGCGTTCAATCCTGTTTTGCGTTGCTTATGCTGCCGCTGTCTTGGCGGGGCGCCCACTTTATCAGCGATGGAATGTAAAAGTTGCTACCGGCCACGCTTGCGACAATGAACTGAGGCATTGCTCGCATAACGAAGCAGCCGCCGATGCCCGGCACGTGTTTGGGTCTATGCTTGTCTTGGGTTCGCCAGCAACAGCGAACCGTTGATCAGGAGAACACGTGAAGTATTCGATGCCTGCCGCAGTGCTGCTCAGCCTGTTGCTCGGCCCGGCGACCGCACACGGGCAAGTCGTCACCGAGGAATGGGCACCCTACAACTATGTGGAGAACCATCGGCTCACCGGCATGACCACGGAAATCGTCCGGGCCATCATGGCGCTGACTGGCGATCATTTCGAGATGTCGGTGCAACCCAGCATGCGCGCCACGCAGATCCTGAAGAACCGGCCCAAGACCATCATGTATTCGCTGTTCCGCACACCGGAGCGTGAGCCATTGTACAAATGGGTCGGCCCGATCGTTGAGGAATCCATCCACGCCTACCAACTGGCCGGCTCGCCGCCGATCAACTCTCTCGAACAACTGCTGCGCGCTCCGCAGATCACCACGCGGCACGCGGGCCTGGTGCCGCAGACGTTGCAATCGCTGGGTTTCAATAACCTGGACAAAAGTGCGACCGAAAGCAGGCTGCTGTACCGCATGCTGCTTGCCGGACGAACCAGCATCATCGTCGGCGACACCGCGGCCGGAGTGGCGTATTACAGCCGCCAATTGGACATCGCGCCGGGCACCCTGCGCAAGATTCCCATCGAGCTTTACCGCTCGTCGCTGTACATCGCCTTCAGCACCGACAGTGACGACGAACTGATCACCGCTTGGAGCAACGCGCTGGAGCAACTGCGCCGGTCCGGCGAATTGGCGCGTATCCAGCAACGCTATGAGCAGCCTCCCCAGCCCTGAAGCAACGCGCCTGAGTCACGGCTCGCCGGCGATGCGTCTCACCCTGTGGCAATCCCCCGGTTGCAATTTCTGGCCGCTCAATGCGCGGACCTCGATGGGCATCAACGGCTCGCCAGAGGCGTTGTCCAACAGCACCGACCGCGTCTCGTGCTCGGCGAACAAAAACCGTTCGCCCCACTGCCGCAGGCTGATCACGATTGGAAAGATTTCCTGGCCTTTTTCCGTCAGGACATATTCCTTGTAGGCGCTTGCGTCCGATGCGGGCTGCACGCGCAATACACCGACTTGAACCAGGCCTTTGAGGCGCGATGCGAGGATGTTCTTGGCAACGCCCAGGCTCTTCTGGAATTCGCTGAAGCGGCGAATGCCGTCGAAGGCATCGCGGATGATCATGAGCGACCAGCGATCACCGATGATTTCCAGTGTTCGGGCTACCGGGCATTCGCTGTTGGGCGATGGGGTGTTTTCTGACATTGGGTTTCCTGTTTGCTGACGCTGGGGGTAGCTCCACCAAACTAGTTGCAAATTAAAACCCATTCAAGCAAAAATCCAATCCGGTTTTTAATTGCAACCAGATTGGAAGGCGCACATGACCGCACACATCATCCCAAGCCAAGGCCTGTCCCCAGCCCTCACATCCCTGTTATCCATCACCTGCGCACTGGCCGTCGCCAACGTCTACTTCGCCCAACCCCTCCTAGCCTCGATGGCCGAGAGCCTGGGCGTCGCTCCCGCCTCGATCGGCATCGTGGTCACGGCCACCCAGCTTGGATACGCATTGGGCTTGCTCTTTATCGTCCCGCTGGGCGACAGGATCGACGGCAAACGGCTGATCCTGACCCTGGTGACGTTGTCCGTGATTGCATTGGCGGCCGTCGGCGCATCCCAGCATTGGCTCATCCTCCTGGGCGCCATGATCACCACGGGCCTGCTCGCGGTCGTCGTCCAAGTGCTGGTGGCCTATGCAGCCGTGCTATCGGCACCGTCCCGACGAGGCCAGACCGTCGGCACCCTCACCAGCGCAGTCGTGATGGGCATACTTCTGGCGCGATTCATCTCGGGGTTCATCGCCGACCTCGCCGGCTGGCGTGCGGTTTATTTTGTGTCGTCGGGACTGATGCTGATCATCGCGACGGTGTTCTGGAAAGTGGCACCCACCACGGCGTCACCGGGAAATCGGCAGCCCTATCCGGCCCTGATCCGTTCGCTGTTCCAACTGTTCATGACCGAACCGCTGTTACGAATCAGGGGGCTGTTCGCGCTGCTGATCTTCGCCGCGTTTTCCGTCCTCTGGACCGCCATGGTCCTGCCGTTGAGTGCCCCGCCATTGTCGCTTTCCCACACCGCCATCGGCCTGTTTGGCCTGGCCGGGGTTGCCGGCGCGCTGGCGGCTCGGAGAGCCGGTCGCTGGGCCGATCGAGGACTGGGGCAACGCGTGACGGGTCTTTCGCTGGGTCTGCTGGTGCTCTCATGGTTGCCCATCTCCTTCGCCGAAAGCTCCCTGATCGCCCTGGTCTTCGGCGTGGTCTTGCTCGACTTCGCCGTACAAGCCGTGCATGTCACCAACCAGAGCCTCATCCTCGCCGCACGCCCCGACGCGCAAAGCCGCATGGTCGGCGCCTACATGTGTTTCTACTCGATCGGCAGCGCACTGGGTGCCGCCGCCGCGACCCAGGTCTATGCGCTATGGGGCTGGGCCGCGGTCAGTTGGCTGGGTGGGTCGATCAGTGTTGTAGCGTTGGGTTTGTGGGGCGTTTCGATTCATCGGGGCGGGTGCGCTGAACAGAAATCGGCGTGATCGATAACTTGTGCGCGGCGAGCTGCGAGGCGCTTTCGATCAAGGCACCGACTCACCCGTCACAAATGCTACAGTCGCGCTCCAATATTCGAGGGAACGCCATGCGCATCATCGGAGCGGCTCTAACCATCGCAATGCTGACCGGCTGCGCAACGGCCAACGAAACCTTTGGCCCCGGGTCGCTCTGCGGTGTGCAGCCTTATTGCGGTACGTATTTCGATTATCAGGTGCTCAAGGAAGCGGCGACGGAGGATAACGCGACGTACGCCAGTGCGTTTGCGCCGCTCGCGGCCATCGATCTGCCCCTCAGTTTTGTCGCCGATACGCTTATCCTGCCCTACACCCTCTTTCACATAAGGCCGGCGGAAGAATAGCCGTCGCCTCCTCCTGTTCTTACAGTCGAAAGCGCTGCTGGATCGCTTTGCCCAACAGGTCTACCGCTTCATCGGCGTGTGAGGCCTGGGAGCGCACGAACACCACTTCATGATCGGGCACCACCGGCAAACCCTCGAGGATGCGCATGTTCTCCGTCACCCGGGCGCGGTCGATCAGGCTGATTCCCAGTCCGGCTTCCACGCATGCCTTGATGGCCTGGTTCGAGGGGCTCTCCAGGACGATTCGCACCTTGCGCCCGCTTTGCCGCAGCGCCTGCAGCATGACTTGGCGGTAAGGGCATTGCGCCGCATGCACGGCCAGCGGGAGCGGGTCCGTCGCGCTCGGCGCCCCATGGGTCGCGCCTACCCAAACCGGCGTAGTGGTGACCAGGATCTGGCCCGCCGCCTCAGGCTGGTCCATTGGCTGGGTGAGTACGGCGGCCTGCAGTTTTGCACGTTGGACATACTCGCGCAGTGCATAGCTGGGTGCGGTCTTGAGTTCGAGGACCACGTTTGGCCAGGCTGCGGTGAATGTCGGCAGAATGTCGCGAATGACATGATCGGCGTATTCGTCCGGCACGCCCAGGGTGACGCGCCCCGCCAGCCGTGTCCCGTGTAGGTCGGCGAGCACGCGGTCATGGGTCGCGAGCAGCTCCGTGGTGGACACGAGCAGGCGCTTGCCCAAGGCAGTCAGGGAAACCGACTGATTGTCACGGTCCAGCAAACGTCCCCCGGCGACTGCTTCCAATCGCTGGATGTGCACGCTCACCGCCGCCGGGCTCTTGTGGAGCTGCTGCGCCGCGCCGCTGAACTTGCCCAGGCGCGCGACCGCATGAAACGTCCGGATCAGTTCGATATCCAGTATGGCTGTCATGATTCAACCTTTTTAAACCAGTGCTGCACGATATTTTGATTTATTAGATTAGTCGGCTTTCGTAGCCTGTGACCATGAACCCGACCAAATCGATCACCCGCTCGTTGCCGCCCAGTGCGTATTGGCTGATTCCGTTGCCCTTGCTCGAAGCGGCATTACTCGTGGCCTGGAGCTCCGGCTTCGTCGGCGCGCGATTCTCCATCGATTACGCCCCGCCGCTGCTTGTGGTGTTCTGGCGTTGCGTGCTGGTCACGCTCCTGCTGTTTCCTTTCGTCGTCCGGCAACTGAGGCGTACCGCCCTCGTCACCCTCCTGAAAAACGCCGGTATCGGACTGCTGGCGATGGCGGGTTACCTGGCTGGTATTACCCAGGGCATCGCCTGGGGTGTGCCCGCTGGCCTGGCCGCCTTGTTCGCCGACTTGTTGCCGATGGGCCTGGCGCTGATGGCCGCGGGTATCCTGGGGCAGCGCATGGCGCCGCGGGTCTGGGCAGGTTTGTTCATAGGCCTGATGGGCGTTGCCCTGGGCACCCATGGCGCGCTCGGGTGGGGCAGCGCGCCGTTGTGGGTCTACGGGCTGCCACTGCTGGGCATGTTGTCGCTCGCTGCGGCGACGCTCTGGCAAAAACACCTGCCAGCCTCGCAATCCATGGGCCTGCTACCGAACCTCTGGTTGCAATGTTGTGTCTCGGGCCTGGCCTTTGCCCTGATCGAAGGCGTGCAAGGCAGTCTGGCGCCGATACCCAGTACGGGGTTCGCCCTGAGCGTCATATGGACGGCCGGATTGTCGACGATGGGCGGCTATGGACTCTACTGGCTATGCCTGCGCCGGGCCTCGGCGACCCGGGTCGCCAGCGTTCTTTACCTGAGCCCGCCCATCACGATGGTGTGGGCATGGGCGATGTTCGACGAACCGCTGTCATGGCAAATGGCGCTGGGGATGGCGGTGTCTGCTGTCGGGATCGGATTGGTTGTGCGAGGGGAAGCGCGTGAGGCGCGACGCAAACAACCTCACGGAACGGCTGCCGAATCGGAAACCGCCGGGTAGGTCAGCTTCAGTTCGGAGCGTCGTGCCGCCGGGTTCAACGCCGCCCGGGTGGCCTTGTCCTTGTCCATGATATGGAAGACGTCGACACCGCGAATCAGCAGGTAATCGGTGATGATGCGGCGATGACAACGCCACCAGACCGCTTCCGCACACATGATGGCGCATCGGCGTGCCTGGTTGAGCGCAAGGAGGCGGTCCAGGCCCGTCTCGAATTCGTCCGACAGCGCGTAATCCGCATAATTGTGGAAACTGCGGTTTTCCCAGAATCCGTTGACCTCATCGGCTACCGTCCTGGATTTTTTTCGCAGGCCGCCCAGCTCCCGTATCTGCTCATGCTTCAACCCGTGCGGCTCCAACAGCCCCGCAAGCGTATCGAGGTTGTATTGAGGATTCGTCCGGGATCTCGGAACAGTCCTGACGTCTACGATCATCTCGACATCGAAGCTTTTTACGATGTCCACGAATTGCTCGAGGGTTCGGGTCGAATGACCGATCGTGTAGAGGCTGGGTTCTTCCATGACGGATCCAGATTCAGCTGAGCGTTTTTATAGGAACAACTGCGCCGCACGTTAGTTTCCCAACACGCCCGTCACAAAAGCCCGGGCACGACAACATGCCCGGGGCTTTGCAGAGCGCGCAATCAAGCCGGTTGCTTGAGCGTGTCGTACGCCTCCAGCGACCGCAGCGAGTAGATATAAGCTGCGCCAGCATTCATCAATCCCAGGCGGCGTTCAGCAAGAAATTCAAAGAGGTCTATGGCGAGGCGCCGGGACGTGTAAGGCGGACGATCTAGTCAGCTTGCATCGCCGGCTTCAAACCTCCAATACCAAAGGCTCGCTGCCCTGGGCCGGTACCGCGCAACAGATCAGCACTTCGCCGTCGGCCACGGGCTCGGCGGGTTGGGTCAGGTAGTGCACCTGACCTTGGGTCATGCGGGTTTTGCAGGTACCGCAGGAACCGCCACGGCAACTGAATTCCGGATTCAGGCCGCGGGCCTCGGCCAGCTCGAGCAGCGTCCCGCTGCCGGGTTCCCAGCGGGCTTCCTTGGCCGAACCGGAGAACAGCACTTTCACCGCATCAGTCGCCACTGGCACCTGTTCGGCGGCCGGTACGCGGACCTCGATATCGCGCACCAGCGTAGACGGACCAAAGGTTTCAGCGTGAATGCGATCATCCGGGATACGCAGCTTGCGCAGGCCGTCGTAGAGCGCCTGGGTAAACGTGCCCGGACCGCACAGGTAGTAATCGTAGTCGTCCAGCGGCAGCAGTTGCTTGAGCAGCGCCACATCGATTCGTCCGGCCACGTCATAACCCTGCCCGGGTTTGCCGTCGGCGGGCGGTTGGCTGACCAGCCGCAGCACTTTCACTTTGTCACCGGCACGCGCCACCAGCTCATCGATTTCCTCGCCAAAGGCCAGGTTGGCCACGTGCCGGGCACTTTGCACCAGCCAGACCGGACGCATGCGGCTGATGCGTTTTCCTTGATAGACCACCTCGCGCAGCATCGACAACAGCGGCGTGATGCCAACGCCCGCCGCCAGCAGCACCAACGGCCGGCGCTCGGTGGCGTCCACCGTGAAATGACCTTGTGGCGCCCGGGCTTCGATATCGTGGCTCGCCTGGATCTGCTCATGCAGATGCGAAGAGACCGCGCCGTCACGCTTGACGCTGATGCGCAGGAAATCATCCGAGGGCGCGCTGGACACGCTGTACGTCCGGATCGAAGGCACGCCCTGCCCCTCCAACAACACCCGCACGGGCAGATGCTGCCCGGCCTCGAACCGGGGCAAGCCGGCACCGTCGGTGGTTTGCAGATAGAACGAGCGGATGTTGTGGCTTTCGTCCACCACTCGCGTGACTTGCAGCGCACGCCAATGGGTACGCAGGGCCTCGGCCTGCAAGCGTTCGGCAGTCTGTTCCCAGTTGCCGGTCATCAGTGAATTGGGCGAGTCGCCTTCAGCCTGATCCTTCCAGCGCAACGGTATCGCCGTCGAACGGTAGACCACGCGCTGCGGGGTGAACCGCAATAACCGTTCGGCGCCCTGGAACGCGGCGATCTGCGGGTCTTCCAACACCACCTGCGCCGAACCACTCATCTGCAGCAGGTCGCCGGTCTGGAAATCGACGAACACCAAGCCTGCGCGGGGGTTCAGCAGGATGTTGCCGAGCGTGTTGAAGAACAGGTTTCCAGAAAAATCCGGGATGGTCAGCGTCCCGTCCTCGTCCATGCGTACGAAACCGGGCTTGCCGCCGCGATGGGAGGCGTCGACCTGCCGTTCACCGTCGCGTACCACGTAAGTGGCGATGTAGAACGAGTCTGACGCGGTGACCAGACGACGAACCAAAGGATCGGCTACTTCCAGCTCACGTGAGGCAGCCGGCTGCTCATCGACGAAGCGGTATTGGCGCAGATTGATGTAACGCGGGCAGTTGCCATAGGCCTGGGTCACCGAAATCTCCAGGCCCTGGTCAAGCTCGCGGCGCACCACGCCGTTCATGCGATTACGCCGACGGGTGTGCAATTCGATACCCAGCATGCCGATGGCGTCGCCCTCGCCCAGCCCTTCTTGTGCCGGGTCTTCGGGCTGCGCATCGAAATGGATATGCAGCGTTTCAGGATCTGGTGAATTCATGAAGCCGGGCTGCCCGGTGCGCAGAGTCGCCCAGACATCGCCCTGACGATCCACTGCCCCAAGCACCACAAACGGCAATTGCCCGTAGAACTCCCGGTGCTGGTCCGGCATCCAGGTACGCGCCAGTTGTCGCTGACCGACGCCGGCCATCATCTCAACCGCCCCGACGGAGCGCTGCAAGGTCAACTCCCCTTCATGCCAGGGCGAAGATTGTGCTTTGGTGGCTTCGTTCATCAGCTACTCCTCGCGCCCCCCGTTTTGCAACGGGGTTGAATGCGCATTGGTCAGGGAGGGTCCATTACACCGATGGCGAACGGTGCATGAGGGTGGAGCCATCTTCTGCCCAAAGCGGTGGCGCAGGAATACGCATGGATTGAAATCCACTGTTTCATTAAATGGAATGACCCTTCAAAGCGCTGCGCCGTCGACTCGACTTATCTTGTCGGTGGCCCTTGTCTGCCTGACAGAGCGCCCATAGATTAGAGTCCACGTCTCGACGCCAGCCATAGCGCAAACGTGTCGTGGCTTCGTCCCGGAACAAGTGCACTCAACGATAAGGTACGTTCATGAGCCAAGCGTCTTACGTTCCACCCAAAGTCTGGAAACACGAGGCCCCCTCGGGTGGCCACTTCGCGAGCATCAACCGGCCTGTCGCCGGGCCGACCCACGAAAAAGACTTGCCGATCGGCGAGCATCCTTTGCAGCTCTATTCGCTGGCAACGCCCAATGGCGTGAAAGTCACGATCATGCTCGAAGAGCTGTTGGCCCTCGGGCACACCGGCGCGGAATACGACGCCTGGCTGATTCGCATCGGCGAAGGCGACCAGTTCTCCAGCGGCTTTGTCGAAGTCAATCCGAACTCCAAGATCCCGGCCCTGCTGGACCGCAGCGTCGAGCCGCCGACCCGTGTGTTCGAGTCCGGTTCGATCCTGCTGTACCTGGCGGAGAAATTCAGCGCTTTGCTGCCCAGCGATCTGGCCGGCCGCACTGAAACCCTGAACTGGTTGTTCTGGCAGATGGGCTCGGCCCCTTACCTGGGCGGTGGTTTCGGCCATTTCTACGCCTACGCGCCGGACAAACTGGAATACCCCATCAATCGCTTCACCATGGAAGCCAAGCGCCAACTGGATGTCCTGGACCGTCGCCTGGCTGAAAACCGCTACCTGGCCGGCGAGGCGTACACCATCGCCGACATCGCGGTCTGGCCTTGGTATGGCCAACTGGTGCGGAACGACGTGTACTCGGCGGCCGAATTTCTTAGCGCCCATGAGTACACCCATGTGCAGCGCTGGGCGGAGGAAATCGCCCAGCGGCCCGCAGTCATGCGCGGACAGCGTGTCAACCGGACCTGGGGCGATGAGGCGAGCCAGGTGCCGGAGCGGCATCGGGCGCAGGATTTGGGCTAGGCAAGGCACCATGGCGAGGGAGCAAGCTCGCTCGCCATGGAAGCTCTGCTATACCCCCGGCATGGGGTATTTCAGTCGTAGAACGGCTCGACCAAGGTACGGCTGCCGACGAAAAAGCTGTCCGCCACCAGGCGCAGCGGTTGCAGGTCCATGTCGCACGCCTTGTCATTGATCAGTTGCTGGAAGTGCCGGTACACCGCCGCGTACTCACCCTCCTGCGACACGACCTGGCGCACGCCGTCGATGCTCAGCAGCGCACCGCCGTTGTCCAAGCGCAAAGTGCCTTCGGCGCAACGAATCTCGATGCTCCAGAGCTCATCATGACCATGGTCGAAATCGAACTCCGCGCGGATATCGAGACCGCGCGCGTCCGACATCTTGATGCTCGCGGCGATGGGCGACTGGCAGTTGTCGGGAACCCGCAGTTCGGCCGACTCGACGAACAATGACAGCGGCAACAGGTGGGTGGCGATGGACAAGGCGTTGATGCCCGGATCAAACACGCCCAGGCCGCCGGGTTGCCAGATCCATGCCTGGCCGGGGTGCCATTTGCGCACGTCTTCCTTCCAATCGATCTGGACGCTTTGCAGCGTGCGGCTGGCAAGCCAGTCGCGGGCCGCCTCGATGCCGGGCGCATAACGCGAATGCCAGGCGAACAGCCCGCTGACGCCTGCCGCATGCGCCTGGTCCACCAACGCCATGGCCTCGCCCAATGTGGCGCACGGGGGCTTTTCCACCAGGACGTGTTTACCCGCCTCCAGCGCCTGCCGCACCAGCTCGAACCGGCCCTGGGGCGGCGTGCAAAACGCGACCGCATCGACGCGCGGACCTTTGTCCAGCAGCTCCCCCAGGGACTGGAAGTTCTCCACTCCGGCGCAAGGCTGCCCTTGGGTCGCGACCGCCACCAACTCGAAAGCAGGGTTGGCGCGGATAGCGGGCACGTGTTGGTCCTGGGCAATTTTACCGTAGCCCACCAGACCGAGACGGATCGGTTGCATCGATGACTCCTGACTTTTGTACTTATGATGGGGCAGCAAACTAGACGTAAAACGCTTGTCGGACAATGGGCTCGTGGCCCGTTGCAGCATCTTATGTCTTGGCGGGGGCTTTGATGACCTTGGCGATGCGCTCCAGGAAGGGGTCGAGCCGCTCATGGGGTGCATCGTGTTCCACCACCAGCGCGGTGACTTCTTCACACGTCGCCACTTGGTAATGAGCAACGCTGGACAGCTTCTGGTTGGTAACCGCCACCACCACCTGACCGCTCGCCGCGACCACCGCACGCTTGAATTCGGCGTCATCCAGGCCAAACGCCGTCACGCCATTGTCCGGGTCGATGGCGCAGGCACCGACAAAACACAGGTCGAAATTGAACTGGCGCAATTGCTGGACGGCCGCCAGCCCGATCGCACCGCCGGCGACAGGGTTCAGACGGCCACCGAGCAGGATGACCTCGGCGTTGGGCAGCTTCATCAACTCCACCGCGATCAAGGGCGAGTTGGTGCTGATGGTCAAGCGCAGCGCTGGATCGATGGCACGGGCAATCGCCAGGTTGGTCGACCCGGCATCGAGAAAGACGTGCTGACCGGCGCTGAGCAACGACGCCGCCGTCCGGGCAAGGTCGTCCTTGCGCGCCGGATCCTGATGGATCCGAACGTCTATGGGCGCTTCGGCCGCCGGCAGGCGAATCGCGCCGCCATAGACGCGCTTGCACAAGCCTGCCGCCGCCAATGCCCCGAGGTCCCTGCGGATCGAGTGTTCGGATACATTGAATTCGCTGGCCAGGTCCGCCGCGATGACCCGGCCATAAACGGCGAGTCGCTCACTGATCAAGCGTTGGCGCTCGCCGGGAAATACTTCGTGAGTGGCGCTCATGACATCACAACCTGCATAAACGAGCATGAATAAACATAAACGAGCACAATATGCCGGGTCTTGTTCGGGTCGTCAAACCCCCGCCGCAGCCCAGGCTGAATCACCTTTCGTCACCCTCTCCCGCCGGGTCGCTGAACAGCGCCCCGTGACGCCAGTCAACACAAGGTCGGTTGCGTCATTTCGTTAACGAGCGACTTCCTCGGTCGCCGAGGATGGAACTATGAACACTGCAATCATTGCGACCCTGCTGACCGTCGCCCTCTCATTGAGCGTCAACGGTGCCCAGGCCGCGGAAACGAAAAAAGTCGATGTGCTGCTGGTGGGCGGCGGCATCATGAGTTCAACCTTGGGCATATGGCTCAACGAGCTAGAACCGGGCTGGTCGATGGAAATGGTCGAACGCCTGGATGCCGTGGCCGAAGAAAGCTCCAACGGCTGGAATAACGCCGGCACCGGCCATTCGGCGCTGGCCGAGCTGAACTACACGCCGATGGACGACCAAGGCAACGTCAACATTACCAAGGCCATCGAGATCAACGAGGCCTTCCAGATCACCCGGCAGTTCCTGGCGTGGCAGGTCAAGAGCGGCGTCTTGAAAAACCCCCGTTCGTTTATCAACTCCACCCCGCACATGAGCTTTGTATGGGGTGACGACAACATCAAGTTCCTGCGCAAACGCTACGAAGCGCTGCAGGCGAGCCCCTTGTTCCGCCCAATGCAATATTCGGAAGACCCGGAGCAGATCAAGAAGTGGGTGCCCTTGATGATGGAAGGCCGCGATCCGAATCAAAAGCTCGCGGCCACTTGGGCGCCGATCGGCACCGATGTGAACTTTGGTGAAATCACCCGCCAGTACGTCAGCTATCTGCAAAGCAAACCCAACTTCAGCCTGAAGCTGTCCAGCGAAGTGCGCGACATCACCCGCAATGACGACGGTACCTGGCACGTTGAATACAAGAACCTCAAGGACGGCGAAACGAGCGCCACCGACGCCAAGTTCCTGTTTATCGGCGCAGGCGGCGGCGCCCTGCATCTGTTGCAGAAGTCAGGCATTCCAGAGGCTGACGAATACGCGGGCTTCCCGGTCGGCGGCTCGTTCCTGGTCGCCGAGAACCCCAGCGTTGCCGAACGACACATGGCAAAGGCCTACGGGATTGCGTCCACCGGCGCGCCGCCGATGTCGGTGCCTCATTTGGATACGCGGGTACTGGACGGCAAGCGCGTCGTCCTGTTCGGGCCATTTGCGACCTTCTCCACCAAGTTTCTCAAGGAAGGGTCCTACTTCGACCTGTTCACCAGCATGACCACGCACAATGTCTGGCCCATGACCAAGGTCGGCATCGAGCAATACCCCTTGGTTGAATACCTGGCCGGCCAGCTCATGCTGTCGGATGATGATCGTTTCAAGGCCTTGCAGGAGTATTCCCCCCAGGCCAAGCAGGAAGACTGGCGCCTCTGGCAAGCCGGCCAACGGGTGCAGGTCATCAAGCGCGATGAGGAAAAAGGCGGCGTGCTGAAGTTGGGCACCGAAGTGGTGGCCTCCCAGGACGGCAGCATCGCCGGCCTGCTTGGCGCGTCCCCTGGCGCATCGACGGCGGCCCCGATCATGCTTGAAGTGATGCAACGGGTCTTCAAGGACAAGGTCGCCTCCCCGGCCTGGCAGCAAAAGCTGCACCAGATCGTGCCCAGCTATGGGACACGCCTCAACGACGATCCTGACCGTGTCTACGAGGAATGGAAATACACCAGCGACGTGTTACAACTGACACCGCCACCGGATATTCGTGGCAACAGTGAGCCGAAGGCTCCGACCAACAGCGATCCGGTGGGCCAGAAGCACAGCGACTCCGACCCGGACCTGGCGTTGTGAAGGAGGGCTGGCCGGCACGGGCTAGAACCATTCCCGGTGTTCCTCAAACGCCGCGCGGACCAGCGCCGCCAGCCGGGCGACTTCTTCCCGGTGTGCTTCGTCGCCGTGCACGGCCATCCAGACCTGCATCGTCATGTCCCGGCCGAACAACTCGGGTAGCGGCTGCAGGTTTTTTTCGAGCGCGCCTACGTAATGCGGCAGCAGGCCCACGCAAGCGCTCCACTGGATCATCTGGCGCATCAATTCATAGGAATTCACGTGGGTGACGCCAGAACGACGCGCCTCGACTGCTCTATTCCAAGGCTGCAGGGAAGCAATGTCCGCGTGGCTGTGCAGGCTCACCAACATGTAGTCCTGCAGTTCGACCAGGCTGCGCGGGCGGCTCGCTTCCCGTGAATAACGCTTGGCGATGTGCGGAATGTATTCCAGTTCGGCGAGACAACTGAGCTCGGCCACCGGAAACGACAGCCTCGGAGCCACGACTTGCGAGTCGGCGAGCCAGACGATGACATCCGCCTCGACCGGTTCGCTGTCGAGGCGCAGCAGGTTCAGGCGTACGTTGGCGTGCCGGCGCAGGAAGCCGAGCAGGTCGCGATTAAGGATGTCATGCAACAAGGGCTCCGCCATGGCCACACGAACCAGCGCCTGGTCCTCCTCGGACGTACCGGGCAATGCCAGCAACGCACGGTGGGCCAGCAACTGGCTGCGCAGATGGTGACCGTCCTGGCTGAGCACCAGCGCATTGCCTCGGTGCTCGAACAAAGGACGCCCGTAATGGCTCGATAGCCGCGAAAGTTTTTTGCGCAACAACGAAGCTTTGACGTTGAGGCTCCGCGCCGCCTGCATAAAACAGCTGCAACGGGCCGCCACCAGGAAGAACTCCAATGCCTGGAGATCCTTGAAGCCGTTCAAGACATCGGTACCTACCGAGGTGGCCTGCCGCGCACACTCGTGAATGAGATCAACCTCCTCCAACGCCATACGCCCTCCTCCCTAAGGTGACCCTCGAATTGCCGGACCGCTTAACGAACAGACTCCAATGCCTGATTCAGTTGCGCGCCATCGATGCTCAGCGTTGCCTTGCTCACCAACCCTTCCATATAGGCCCTGGCCACTTGTTCCTGGCGCTGATTGCGCAGCGCCTCGCGCAGTTGTTCGCGAACTTCATCCAGGCTGGCGGCGCGTGCCGGCTGCATGTCGGTCAGTTTGAGAATGTGAAAACCCGCCTGGCTCCGCAACGCGTCGGAAACGCTGCCGACCCGTTGCCGGCTCAAGACCTGGCGCATCTCCGGCACGTATTGTTGCAACGGTTGCAAGCCGCTGTCACCGCCGCGTTGGGCCGTCGCCTGGTCCTCGGAAAACTGCCGGGCGAGGTCGGCAAAATCCGCGTTGGGGGCCTGGGCACGACGAGCCAGCTCGGTGGCTTTCTTGCGCAGCGGTTCTTCGTTGGCTCCCGGCTCAACCGCGATGAAAATCTGGCTGACTCGGTACAGCGCCGGGCTTCGCAGCTTGTCCTTGGCGCTCTCGTAAGCCTGTTGCAGGGCTTGGTCATCCGGATAGTCGGCGGGGACCTGGCTGACGGATTGCAAGTAAGTGCGCAGCAAAATCTGTTCGGTGGCCGCGCGGGTCATCTGTTGGATGTCCGGACGCTCCTGCCAACCTTGGGCGTCGGCCTGCTGCAACAGGGCTTTCTCTGCCAGGCGCGCTCGGACCCACCCCTCCAGCGCACCACGATTGCCGCGCAGCTGCTCGCGCACCTGCGGTGTGAGCGCGCTCAACACAGCGTTGAGCTCGGCGCTGCTCAGTTGCAGTTCGCCCAGGCTGGCCACGGCCGGTGCAGCCTCGGCCGGGGCTCTGGCGGGTTTCGGTTGTGCCGCAGGCACCGAGGCTTGGGATACGCCGTCAGGGTTGGAGATTACCGTCAGCACAATGCCGCCGAGCACCAGGACAGCCGCACTGATGCCAGCCAGTCTGCTAAACCTGTTCATAGTAATCAGGCCTCTTCGACCGCAGCTTCCTGCGTTACATCCGCACCGTCTTTGTGCTGCTCGCGTGCGTGCTGGCTGTAGTCGCGCAGGTACACCACGAACTCTTGCAACAGGCGGTCCCAGAGTTCCAGCACGCCACGCACGTGGTCTTCACTGACACCGGCGGCAACGATGGCATCCATTTCCATCACCAGGAAATCGCCCTGGCGACTCAGGCGGGCAAAGCGGCGACTGGCATTCCATACCTGGACCAGACCGTCAGGCAATTGGCCCTCGATGCGCAACGCGCAACTGAACGTGAAATCGACAAAGCTGCCCTCGGTGGCGGCCGGGTTGCCGAAACGCACGGCAAAACCAATGCCCTGGCTGGCGCTCAACAACTGAACCACGGCGCCTTGCTCGGTACGATTGACACGATAACCGGAGGCTTGCAGTAATTCGCCCAGTTGCTCGGGAGTGATGCTATGGATCAGTGTCTGTGCGGTCATGACAGGATGTTCCTTATGGTCATTTGATCAATGGTTAGTTGCCGGCAGTGGACTTGGCGGCATCGAACTGGGTCTGGTACAGCGCATCGCCGTAGCGCTGCGCCAATTCTTCGAACTTCACCCGCGCCCCACTGGCGAAGGGTTGGCGGATCTTCAATACGTCGCTGACCTCGATGTTTTCGTAGGCAGTGAGGATCTCCTTGGCGATGCCGTACATCTCTTGGTTTTTCGCCACGCACTGCTGCACTTCACTGTCCCGACTGGTCAGGCTGGCTTGCAGCGTGGCGCGCGCCGCCTCTATACCCCGTGCGCGGCCCAGCAGCTCTTCATAAGCTTGTTTGAACTTGCCGACCTGCTCGGTACTGGCCGCGATCTGCGCCTGGGCGCTGCTGCGTACGGCGTCCTGTTGCGCGCCCAGTTGTTCGCTCTGGCTGCGGGCCTTGGCGAGTTCGGCGGTCAGTTGCTTGATTTGCGCTTGTGCCGCGCTCAGCTCGGTCTGTGCTGCCTGGCGCGCGGCGGCGCCTTGCGCCTGTTCGCTCTGCAAGGTTTGCAGCTGTTGAGTGGTACTGCGCAACTGGGCACGCAGGCGTTCTTCCAAGGTTTGCGCCGATGCGCCCAGGGCTGCACCGAGCCCCAACAGCAGCACCACGGCGTGGATCGCGGGATGAAATGACTTTTTCATGCTGTCTCTCCCGGCGCTAGAAGCGCGTGTTGAGCTCAAGTTGCAGAACGTCGATATCGAACGGCGCGCCGTAGACTTCTTCGCTGCTCAACCAGCGCGCGGTCGCGAAGACGTTGTCTTCGATGCCGTAGTTGCCGCCGAGGAAATAACCCTTGGCGTTGGTGCCGCCGAGGTGGAACGAGGAGTCGTTGAAGCCGTCCGGCAAGGCGTCCGGCTCGATGTATTTGTAGCCGGCGAACAGGTTCCAATCGCCGCGCTTCTTCAGGTCCAGGGAACTGCCCAGGGTGAACTGCAGCATCCAGGCGGTATCGCCGCTTTCGATGTCACCGTTTTCGTCCACGTTGTTGACCAGCGCACCGGCCGAGCGCTTGCGCATCTTGCCTTCGTCGTAACCAAGGTTGACCAGGTAGTTGCCCTGGCTGCGCAGCTTGAGATCGTCGAACAGCAAGGTGTCCCACACCAGATTCAAGTCAAGCACGTTGAACTCCGAGGCCAGGCCCACGAATTGTGGTTGCGGCGAGGTGGTCGGCGCGGAAGGGTCAGGCACCAGGTTGCGCAGTTCCATCAGGGTGTTGCCCTTTTGCATGAACGCCGGACGCGTTTCGTCACTGTCACAGGCCGGCGCGCCGTCGTAGATAGCGCAAGGGTTGGAGCGCCGCCCTTCGATGTCGTCAAACTGGTAGTAAGCCAGTGCCCCTTTGATGCTGTTGTCCGGCGCAAACGCCCAGGTCGCGCCAAGCTGGGCGCCGTAGAGCCACTTGTTCTCGCTGTCTTCCTTGTTGAAACCATCGCTCGACGCGCTGTCGGAGCTGTACTCCACCGGGAACGCACCGAGGGTGCCGAACATTGCCAGGTCGCGGCTCAACGGGTGATTGAACGAGCCGGCCAAGCCGTCGAAATTGAGGTCGTTGGAATACAGCAGATCGGTGGACATGAACGGGTTGGGCATGCGCCCGCCGGTGAAGCTCAGTTCCTTGGTGGGGCGATAGTTGAGGTAGCCCTGATCGAGCCACAGGTCCTTTTTGTCAAAGCCGCCGCCAAGGGTCTGGGTGGTGGAGACAGGACTGCTGTCCGATCCCGTGCCCAGGCGGATAGCCGCTGTCCATTGCGGGGAAAGCGCCGCCCGCATACCCATGCGAGCCCGCAGGCGCAGCATGTTCTCGCGGTCTTCGCGGGTATTGAGCAACGGCGGAAGTTGCGAGCCGCTGTTGGGGTTGACGTCATAAGGCCCGCTGTTGTTGAGCTCGGCGAAGTCGACGATCTCGTTGCTGTTGCTGCCCGAGTAGAAGCGCGACTCGTTGCGCAAGCGCACGTCGCCTTCAAAGGTGATGCGTGAGACCCAGTCGGGGAAGGTGTTGGGCTGGGCCCAGTTTTCCTGTTTGGCCTGGGCGATCACTTCGGCTTTCACCTGGTCGCGAATCTGTTCCCGAACGATGGCCGGCACGTATTGCACCCGCACCTCCCCCGGCGCGCCGGGCGCTGGCACCGGCGCGGCAGTCGCGGCGGCCTGCCGGGCTTGCACGGCCTCGGCTTCGGCCTGATCGATCAGCGCTTGCGCCTGGTCCTGCTTGAGCACGCCTTGTTGCACCAACAGGCGAATCAGATTGACCGTCGCGTTCTGCGAGGGTGTCTGCGCCAACGCGCTGCCCGCCAGGCTGGCGATCACCAGGCCGACGCCCAGCGCCAATCGATTGATTTTGCAGATCATGAACACAACTCCTAATGGTCTCTTGTCGACCCGGCTCAGCCCGGTCGGCGTCCTTGTAGGCGGATACGCACCGGCACCTGCAACGAGGCGGGTGGACGTTCCAGATGGGGTGAAGCGCGCAAGGTCGCCAGAACCTTGGCGTCGAGTTCGGCATCGCCACTGCTGCGTCCCAGCTCCACGCGCGTCACGCGACCGGCCTGGTCCAGCCAGACGTCGGCCTCCAGGCGGAACGCCAGGTTGCGCAGCTCGGGCGACTCGCGCAGCAAGCGTTGGAAGCTGTAGGCGAGGAACTGGCTGTAGGTGCCGTTGCCGAGGCGTCCGCCACCGGCGCCAGCCATCCCGCCGCCCTTGCCCGCGCCGATATTGAAAGCGTCGGAGCCAGCCTGGGCGTCGCTGTCCATTTGCATCGGGTCAGCCAGGTCCTCGGCGGGTGAAGGCGGTGCTTCTTCCTCCGGCTTGACTTCCTCTGGTTCGGGCGTGGGTTCGGGCTCGACGATTTTTTCTTCCACCGGCTTTTCCGGCTCCGGCGGTTTTTCCGGGGGCGGAGGCGGAGGTGGCGGCAACGGAATGATCGCGGGAATTTTCGGCGCCTCGCGACGGATGCCGCTCATGTCGTTGGCCCATGACCACAGCAGCCAGGCCAGGCCCGCCCCCACCAGCAAACCTACAGTCCACTGCAATACGCGGCGCACCCTGCCGGTGCCGTCCCGCTGTCGTTCCAGGTGTTCGTTTTGCGGCTGTTCAGGAAAAGACGTCATGACTCAGCCCTGGCTCGGTTTGCCGGTGACCAGGCCCACCTGGGACAACTCCAGGCGGCGCAACAGGTCCAGCACTTCAACGACTTTCTGGTACTGCACGGCCGAGTCACCGCGCACGATGATCGGAAAATCCGGGCTCTGGGCTTTCTCGATGCGCAAGCGATCTTCCAGTTCGTTAAGGGTGACCGGGTAAGCATCGAGGAACACCTGGCCGCCATCATTGATGGAAATCGCCTTGGTCTTGGGCTGCGAAAGCGAAATGGTCGAGCTGGCCTTCGGCAGGTTGATCTGGATCCCGGAGACCTGGGCGGTGGCGGTGAGAATAAACATCACCAGCACCACCATGAGCACATCCACTAGTGGCGTGATGTTGATGGTATCGACGGCGGCATCTTCGTCGTCGTCCGAGGCGCTATTGAGGTTGGCCATGGTCGCTCCCTTACACCGTCAACGACGGGCTGGCGACGTGGTTGCCCCGTCGATGCGCCGCTTCACTGGACTGGCTTTCGCCGTGGACTTCGGCCAGGCGGGTGATGAACTCGTCGACGAATACCCGCATGTCGGCACTGACTTCCTTGTTGCGCGTGGTCAGGCGGTTGTAGCCAAATAGCGCCGGAATCGCGACGAACAACCCCATGGCGGTGGCCAGCAACGCAGCCGCCATGCCGGGGGCGATTGCGTTGATGTTCACATCACCGGCCATGGCGGTGCCGAGGAACACCACCATGATCCCCAGCACCGTCCCCAGCAGGCCGATGTAAGGGCCGCCGGCGATGGCGTTGGACAACGTCGACAACTTGGAACTGAGCTGTTGGTTTTCCCGGGTCCGTACACCGTCCATGGAACAGCGGATGGCTTCGATGGTGGCGGCGGAGATCGACGAGGTGTCGGCGCCCTGGTCGCGGCGCGTGCGGATCTCGGCGACCGCCACCCCATACAGGCGCCACAGCGACGAATCGCCCAGGCGCTGCGCCAGGTCGCGGTCATCTGCAAGCAGTTCCAGCCGTGTCCCGACCTTGGCGAAATGACTTCGGAAGACTTCGTTGGCATGGCTGACTCGGCTGACATTGCGGCTCTTGCGCACCATGATCACCCACGACTGCAGCATCATCAGCACCAGGACGGCGATGATCACCCAGGCGTCCAGCGGCACCGCATTGAGCAGGAAACCCAGGCTGCCGAAACCAAATCCAGACTGTTCTTCGTCCACCCCATAGGCCACCAGGCGCGACTCGGCGCCCTGGGCGGTGGCATCGGCCAGGATCTGCTCAGGCGAACGGGCGACGCGGGACAAGCGCAGTTCATCGAGGGCGCCGGTGAAGGCTTGATACGTAGCGGCCGGAGCCACCACGCCGGCATCGACGGCGGCCGGTGAGTCGGCGCCGATGGCAATCGCACCCTGCAAGGCCGGCAACGGTTGCGCCAGGCTCGCCGCCGGCTTTCCATTCACATACAAACGCAACCCGCTGGCGTCAGCCGTCAACGCCAAGTGTTGCCATTGTCCCAGTGCCACGGCCTGGTTGGCCACGGCGCGCTGGCCGTTCACTTCCACAAAGGGCACGCCTTGGTTCACGCCCACCAGCAGCGCATTGCCGGCATCACGACGGGCCAGCAGCAGTTGCTCGCCTGCGCCCTGCTCCATTCGCAACCAGGTGCTGAAGGTCAACGCACCACCCGCGCTCACGCCCAGGGATGGACTGGCCGGCAGCAACAGCGGCTGACCGTTGAGCTGTGCCGAGCGCCCGATGACACCGTCAATGATGTTTGCCGGGGCGTTCTGCGCGTGGTTGGCAAAGGCGCTGGCATCACGCGGTGGTGCGCCAACGGCACCATCGAAGTGATAGACCAGGCTGTAATCGGCATCGAACGCCAACTGGGGATTGCTGGTGGCCGGTGCTTTCGGGTTACCGTAGTACATCCAGATGTCCGAGCGCTTGCCCCCCTCCACCATGGGCACGTCCACCCAGATCAAGGCCATGCCCATCAGCGGATCGAAGCTCTCAATCTGGTGGTTGAGCACGGTGTGGTCGTCGGCGGCGACAAAGCGAATGTCCGAGCCGTTTTCGTTGACACCGTCAAAGGTGAAATTGCCGGTGTGCAAACGCACCAGCAGCGAGGTGCGCCCCACCGCCTGGCTGATCGCCGCGCCCTGGGGCGTGGTGTCGATGCTGATCTGTTTGCGGTAGTGCCAATCGTCCTGCCACCAAGCGCTGGCCGTTGCCGGCAGCACGAGGCCCAGGCAAGCGAGAAGAATGAAAATCAAGCGATGCATAACGGAGTGCTCCAAGGTCTGTGCCTACCGGTCAAAAGGTCGCCTGCACATTGAAGTGCACGCGTGAATCGTGTTTGCGGGTGTTCGGGCCGTCCTTGAGCGGCAGGCCCCAGTCGAGGCTGCCCGACAGCCATTCGCGCAACGTGGCGCGGGTGCCGAAGCCGATACTCGCCAGGCTGTAGTCGGCCTCCTGGTCGGGCAGCGCGTCTTGCAGGGCCAACTGCGCGCCTTCGGCAAAGATGTATAAACGCCAGTTGTCGACGTAGCTGCCGATGCCTTTGCCCAGGTGCTTGCTCAACGACGGTGTGCGCAGTTCCTGGGAAAACAGCACGCCATCATCGCCAGTGCGTTCCGCAGCGAGATAACCGCGCACACTGGTGGCGCCACCGGCGGAAAACTGTTCGTTGGAGACCAGCGGCCCGGAGGCCAATTGGAAGCTCAGCTTGCTTGCCGCTTGCCAGTCCCCGGAAAAATTCCGGGTGAAGGTGCTGTCGCCCTTGAACACGGCGAAGCTGGGATTGGCCTCGTAGCGCTTGGCCCGAAATTCATCGGCGTCGCTGCCATAACCGAAGAAGCTGCGGGTGCCGGCAACGATGCTCAGGCCCAGGCCGAACTGTGAGGTTTCGGTGTAGCGAAAGCCGTTGTAGGCAAGGGTGATGGGCGCGTACTTGATCGGCACTTCATCGCTCGAACCGCCGAACTGCAGGGCTTCATCGAAATCCTTGAAATCCACGCCCACCGACAGCGAGTTCGCCCAGACGCCTTGCGCAGGCACGTTGTAGATCAACGACACGCCGTAGGAATGGCCCTTGCCCAGCACATTGCTGCCGCCGATGGTTGCGACGTTGCTGTCGGATTGATAGCCAGCGAACTGCAGGTTCCAGCGCTCACTCAAGGGAGCGTTATAGGAACCCGACCAGACCTGCGCGTTGTCCCGGTCCTCGGGGGCGGTGAAATAGGTCAGCGAAGCCGTATGGCCGCGTTGCCAGAGGTTGTTGTGGCCGAGCGTGACCACCGAACGCAGCTTTTCGGTGTCGGCGCTGTAGTCGTTGTTCAAGCCGACGCTCGCCTGCCAGGGATTTTTATCCTCGACTTGCAGGTCGACATCCATCGTTCCCGGGCGCTGCCCTTCGCGCACGACCGGCACCACTTGGCGTCCGGGGTTACGGTTGGCAACCGCCAGCTGGGTTTGCACCGCCGCGAAATCGGCCACCTTGCCTTCTGTCAGCGCCGGTACTTCTTCGCGCACATTGACGGGAGAGTAGTGCTCGGTGCCGACCACGCGTACCCGGCCGATCCTGGTTTCGCTGACCTGCAGGTACACCACGCCGCCTTCGACCTGCTGCTCCGGCAGTTCGACGAACACCGACTGGTAACCCTTGGCCTGGTAGCGCTGTTGCAGGGCATCGCGTGCGCCTTCGATATCGGTGAGCTTGCGTTGCGGCCCCAGGAACGCATACACCGCCTCTTCGATTTCCCGGGCATCGAGCACGGTGTTGCCGCGCACCACGTACTCATTCACGTCCACCAGGCGCGCAGGCGTTCCGGCCTCGGCCGCTGTATCGGCTTCCTCGGCCCACAGCGTTGGCGCCTCCGCGACGAGCATCAGCGCGAGCGCCATGGGCAGGTATGGCCTGCACCGGCCGATGTTGAAGTCCCAATGATCCACACATCCCCCTCGATTCAATTGCGCCACGCGCGCAGCGCCTGCTACAAAGCCGCGCGCCGCATGACGCGCCGCTTTGCATCGTGTTGTTGCCTGACGGTTTATTTGCGTTTGGAATGGCCTGCGTGCCTGGAAAGCCAGGTGTGCAACAAGGCGAAGTTCAGCGAAAACTCCGGCATGTGCATCAGGTCGCCGCAGAACACTTCACTGACGATGCGCTCGAGCAATTTCGCCGCGTGCGGGCTGTCCAGCAGCTCGCCGATATCGCGCACAAAGACCGAGAACGCCCAGACCCGCTGGTTCAGCTCAAGGCCCACAAACCAGCGGAACAACAGGTTGTAATTGAGCTGCTCGTACAACTGTTTTTCACTGGGCAGCGAGTACAGCAGTTGCAAAAGCAACGCGAGCATCAAGGCCGGTACCGGCACCTGGATGTGGTGTTCCCGGGCCCATTGCTGCAAGGGCTCGGACGCGGCCTCCAGCAGCTCCTCGATTTGCGGGCGCAACATCACCAGGGAATGACCTGGCGGCACGTAGCTGGACAGTTCCTTCAAGGCACTCTGCCAATCGTCCTGGGACACAATCCACACCCAAGGCGCGCCGTAGCGGTACACCGAGACCGGTTTTTTGCGCGCGGCTTCAACAATTTTCGACAGGCGCTGGTCCAGCTCCTGCATGCCCACTTTCGAGTAACTTTCCATAGACCCCAATGCCCCTGTCACACCTGGCATCCAGCGCGAAATAGCGCCAGAAAAAAGTTGTCCGGCTTCCCTGCATAAGGCCTTTTCGTCCACGGCGTTCCTGCGCCGTTGCCGTTTCACACAACCTTGACCCCGGCCACCTGCCACTACCGAACTTTTGTCATCGAATCTTCATGAACGGTTACCGACAGCGACCGAGCGCCCACAAAAAAGGGCGACAGTTGCCTGTCGCCCGGGGTTTTTTTGATGTTTCTTAGAGCGTCAGGTTGCGCTGTTCCTCCGGGGTCAACTGATTACGCGCCTGGTCGTCCAACCGTCCGGCGCCCAATACCCGCACGCTGTTGTTCGGTTCAGGGTCCGGTGCCCGGCTGGCGCCTTCCTGGGACGGCGCCAGACGTTCGTTGCCGAAGCCCAGGACCTGCACGCTGAACACCGATGGCATACGGTTGCGCGACGCGGCTTGTTGCTCGCGCGCGACGCCTTCCGCGGCATCGCTCGCGGACGCTGCGGCGGAGCTGGCGTTGGTCAGTGCGCCAGTGTTGACCACCGCGCTGACCGGCACGCCGTTGGACTTGCCTTGCACCTGGATGTTGGCGGCGTTCACTACATGCAACGCGGCAATGTTGATGTTACCCGAGACCCGGATGCCCGCCTCTCCCGCGTCGATGGTGCCGAGCGGCGCGAGCAGGTCGATGTCGCCCGGCGCGACCTCGGCGATGGGGTTGAGGGTGGCAATGCCGGCGCCAGTGCTCGGCACCGACGGCGACAGGGTGACGTTGCCCCAGTCGTCGTAGACGCGCTTGGGCGGCGTGTACACCAGGGTGGTTTTCGAGCCGCGACCGGCGTTGATATCCCCGGTCGCCGACCAGGCGAGAATGTCGCCGCCGAAGGTGGTCATGATCCGGCTTTGTCCCAGCAACACGCTGCCGTTGCTGAACAACTGGATGTCACCGGTGCCTTGGGTGATGACCCCGGCACTGGACGGCGGGGCCTCGCCTTCGATACCAAACACCTGCTGCCCGCCGGGCGTCAGCAGCTGGATATCGCCGCCGAAGTTGGTGTGCACCCCGGCGCCGCCGAACATCGTGATGTCGCCCTGGTAAGCCAAGGCATTGCCGGCCACGTCGTGGGTGGGGAACAACGCGGCGATGGCGTTGCGACCGCGCAGGTAGCTGCCGGAACGCGGGCTGCTGGCATCGTTGTACTCGCGGCCACCGGCACGTAGTTCGGCGAAATACACCTGGCGGGCAAACACCCGCTGTTGTTCGGACGGCAATGCCGCGAAGTAGGCCTGTGCCTGCTCGGTATCGCCGTCGAAGCCGTACCGCAATGCCAGCCACGCCGCCAGCTCGACCTCATAAGTCTTCGCCACCTTGCCCGGCTGTTGGGCCAGGCCGGCACCGGCGTCCGCCAGGTTGGCCGGGTCCAGGTATTGCCGCACGAAGCCCAGGTAATCCGGCCCGGCGGCGCCTACACCGGCTTGCATCACGATGCTTGCGCCGGGGCGATTGTCACCGGCTTTCACCGGACCGAGGCTGGTCACGGCGGCCTGGTCTTCCATCAGGATATTGCGCCCGGCGCTGATTTCCAGCGTACCGGGGCCGGCAACGTTGAAGGTGCTGTAGAGGATGTCGCGGCCGGCGGAGACAATGGAGATGTCCGTGGGGTCATCGTGGACGAACAGGTTGCCGGTGCTGGTGGGCCGGGTTTCGAACTGCGTCAGTAAAGTGCCCGCGATGTCACCACTGTTGACGATATCCCGCCCCGCCATGATCCATGCGGGGCTGGCGGCCTCGTACCACGTCTCGCCAGCTCTTGGGCCGGAACTGAAGGCAATCATTTCGCCCGTGCGCAAACCCACGATATCGCCCTTGACCGCATAAAAGCGCACTGGCTGATCGCCCCCTCGGTAATCTCCGTCTGCACCGGTACCGCCAAACGCGAACAAGCCCATTCCGATACTGCTGGGTAGCGAGAGGTTCACACTCGCCCCTTCCAGATCGCCATACAGCCGGCCCGACTCGTCCCTGTAATAGAACGCAGGATTGTCTGGGGTCGTCAGGCTGCTTTCCGGAGCACGGGTGGGTGATATTGCGTAGCCTCCCGCATAAATCGAATCCCCAGCGAGAAACTCCAGCTGCGCCTGGTTTCCAGGCGCCAGGATCAAGGAATAGGGGGTCACAAAGCCCCCTACCCCACGTGATGAGGGCCCGTAATACAGGCTGCCTGAGGGCGCGGCTACCCGCAAAATCGACGGATAGACGAAACGCCCGTCGGTCGGTGAATAGTCCATACCGCCACGAGGCGTGGCGATATTGACGCCAGTTGAAAGCTCTGCGCCTTGGGTCGAAGGCGTAAGGTTCCCTCCAGCGGCAAACAGATCGATAGACGTATGGTCAGTCCACAGGCTGAACCAGGAATATCCGGGGCCTCTGGTCCCGCCGCCCAGGTCCACCGACTGGGCGGCTCGTGTCGGCGCACGGCCCGGGTCCACTGCGGCGCCAAGCACGAGATCGCCACGGGCATCCAGACTGGCGGTGGCATCGCCGGGTACCAGCAACAGTCCACCGGTCGCGCTGGCCATCGTTGCATCGTATGGGTTGTAGGCACGGATCTCTCGGGGGTCCTGCGAAACCTTGTCCGGACCGTTGATCAATTCCATGCCGCCGAACGAACCGGCACTGGCCCTCAGCGAACCCCGCAAGTTCGTCAGGCTGCCATTCATGTCATGGCGCGAATCAACCGGCTGGCCGGCTAAGTCGAGAAACGCCCTAGCCTCCAGTGAAGGGTTGAGCGCGCCGCCGATTGCCAGCGACAGGTCACCGCCACCCGTGAACTTCAATTGACCGTCCACCATGCGCCCGGTCGAGCCGACCGCCAGGACTATCCCCTGACTGCGACTGGCGCCCTGCTCGCCTCGCTCCCCACGGGGCGCCAACATGCCCGCATCTCCCGCGACTCGCACATCCACGTTGCCGCCGCCCAAGGTACCGATACCGGTGAAACCGTTCAGTACCGGATCGGTGCCATGGGGCACATAGGTGCCGAAATTGATCCACCAGGCCGTAGGCGTACCGTCACCATCGCCTTGGCGCCACAACCAATTCCCAACCCCCGAGCTCTCCATCTGCGGTGCATCTTCGGTCACGAGAGTACTTTGTTTTCTGCCGACTATGTCACCGGCCAAATCGCCGCCCACCGACAGCAGCAGGTTACCGCCATGGTCTGGATACCATGCGCGATATCGGCTGTCTGCGCCGCCATCCACCAAGCGTTCATAAGGGCTGTCACCGTTCCCCAGGATCGAGTCAGTCGGCAGGCCGGCGTTATTCAGCGAGACGCCTCGCGCAAGGTTGTACGCCGCCGAGTCGGCCAGGCTCAAGGACGACGTGCCCGCGGTATAAATGCCAAACAGCGATTGCATGCCGAAATCACCTGCGCTGACCAGGTCCAGATCGCCGGTACCGGTACGAAGCACACTGAAGCTGCTGGTGCCCACCACGTAGGTGTAAACGCTCCCACCGACGCATAACCCCGGCGCCTGGGCACAGAATTCGTCCTCCGACATACCGTACAGGTCCGCCAACTCCGCCACGGGCCGACCGGCATAGGTCAGGTCACCGAAATAGTCGAGCGAGGCTTGCTCGGTCAACGTCCGCCCCGCAGCGACACAGAGCCCTGCCCCCTGCCCGCAGAACTCGTCGACGCTTATGCCGTAGAGGTCAGCCAACTCGGCGACAGGCCGCCCGGAGTAGCTCAAGTCACCGTAATAGTCGAGCGAGGCTTGATCGGTCAACACCAAGCCACCCGCCTTAGCCAGCATTCCATAGTGAGTGTCGGCCACCGTGAAGCGTCCATGCTCGGCATAAGGATTGGCCAGGCGGGTATCAGCGGCCTGCAAATCGGCGCCCGCCACGGCACGCAACGACCAGGACTGCGAGCCCTCGGCCAACATCGGGGCTATCGCCCAGTTACGGCCCTTGCCATCGCCGCCGCGCAGATTGATCTTGTCCACGCCCGCGGCCAGCTTCACGTCGGTGCCTGCGGGTATCAGCGCGCCCAAGGGCAACAGCAACGCGCCCGCCTGAACCACGGTGCTTGGGCTATGAACTGTCACCGAACTTGCCGGACGGCTGGGCAAAGCCACGCCTTTTGGCCAGACCAAACCGGTCAAGGCGGTATCGCCGATCAACACTGAACCACTCCCGAGGATCATCCCTTGCGCCACGGTCAGGTCGGCGGTCAGGCGCGTACCGGCGGCATACGCCATACGGCCGTCGCTGTAACGGATATTGGCCGCCAATACCGTGCCGGCAGGCAGTGAAATCGCCTCGGCCAACTCGCCGTCCACGGGCAGGCGGGTTCCCGCGGCCAGGGTAATGGCTTGCAGTGGCAGGTCGTAGTTGAGGATGACGCCGGACAGGAACGTCGTGCCGTCCTGCAATTCAATGCCCGCTCGCGGCACGATCAAATCACCGTTGAACATCACCTTGCCGGGCGTCAGCACCCAGCCATCGTCATCCGGGGTTTCCGGCGGCGGCGCGAAACCATCGTTGATGCTGCCAAGCACGGTCAGGTCGCCCCCGGCACGCAGCACCAGGCTGCCGACTTCGCCGGAGCCGTATACGCCCGTCTTTGGTGTAAGCGGGTTGAGGCTGGCGTAGCGGTAACCGGAGAGGTCCAGGTCGCCCTGCACCACCAGGTCACCGTCGGCGGTGGCACTGACGATTTCGACGCCGGGGCGCAGGTGGAAAGCGTTGCGATAGGCGGCATTGTTGAGGCCCGCCAGCTTGCCATCGCGTAAGGCATTGTTGTTCAAGGCATTGTCGATAAAGTCGCGGTTGTCGTCATGGATACCGTTGAGGTAGTCCTGATTGATGACTTGGTACGGCCGGCCACTGGCCGCCGGGTCGGTGCCGTCGGCGGCATCGTCGTAGCGTTGCACGCCATTGAGCGCGATCAGCTTGGCGCCCTGGATGTTCAGGTTGCCGCTGGCATCGATGGCGATGTCGCCGGCCGTGGCCCCGCCCAGGCGTGGCGCATTCAGCTCCAGGGTGCCACGGGCCTTGCCGTCGTGGCCGACCGTGGTGGCGGTGCCATGGCGCAAATCGATGCGCGCGCCACCGGCCAGCGTCAGCAGGCCATCTCCGGAACTGAGCTCAACCATGGCGCGGTTCGGCGAATCGATGATCTGGCCGTAACTGTCCACCCGCAGCACGCGGCCGTGGGCGTCGAGCACCGCGTTGCCGCCCACGGTCAAGCCTTGCTTGCCGGCCAGGCGAATGGACCCCACGCGCTCGCCACTGGCGTCCACGGTGCCGTTGACCGTCAGCTTGCCGCCGTCCACCGACACGCTGATCACGCCGGCCTTGAGCCCATCGCCGATCACCAGGTCACCCTGCTTGAGCTGGAAGCTGCGGCCGCCGAAGACCTGGCCCTGGTTCAGGCGTTGGTTGAGGGCGGCGAAGTCATCGCTCAGGCTACCATCGCCCAGGCGCTGGGCACGGATGTCCAAGCTCCCGGCCTTGTAGGGCACGGCGGTGCCGCCCGCATCGTAGTAGCCGCTGCTGCTGCCCAGCACGCTGCCCGCCAGGTCGACCTTGCCAGCGGCCGCCGCCAATGCGGTGGCCTTGAGGGTCCCGGCCTGGTTGTTCACGGCGGAGAGATCGATCACCGAGCCGGCGGCCTGGCGGATATTGCCGTTGCGGCTTTCGAGGATCAGGTCACCACCCCAGCTGTACTTGCTGACATCGTTGAAGGTGATTTTGCGTCCGGCCAGGTCGAGGCGCGCGGCATCGGTGAGGGTCAATTCATCCTCGGCGCTGAGGGTCAGCTTGCCGCTGGGCAGTACCACGTTGCCTTCGACCCGCACGTTCTTGCCGTTCAACGCCAGCTCGGCGCCCAAGCTATCGGCGCTGGCCACCGGCAAGCGACTGCCCGACGGAGCGCTGACACGGATATTGCCGCCTGCGGTGATCCGGTTGACCGACCCGGCCTCGCCGGTCATCAACGGCGTGAGGATGTTCAGGTTGCCGCCGCTGTACTGGAAGCCCTTGCCTGTGATGTATTCACCCTGACGCTGGTAAACCAGCAGGCCACCCTTATGGTTGGCGGTGATGCGTTCGCTGGCGTTGAGATTGACGTTGGCAAATCCCAGTGCAAGCCGGTCATAGGCCTTGGCCGCCTTGGACTCGGTGGCTGGGGCATAACCAAACTCGATGCGTTGGGCATCGATCTGCAGGTTGCCCGTGCCGGTGCCCGCGCCGCCGGCCACGATGCTGCCAGCCTCGTTTTGCACCCCATTCCAGATCAGGTTACCGGTGCGAATCAGCGCCGTTTCATTGGCATTGCCTTTGCCATAGATCGCTGGAGTGCCAAGCACCAATTCCTTGAGCCGCGACTTGCCGGTCACCGCGTCAAAGGTATCGAGGCTGGCGTTGCCATAGAAATTCAGTGAATCGCGCGCGCCCAGCACCAGGGTTTCGAGCGCCGGCGCGCCAGCGCTGGTATCGCCCTGCAACAGGCGGTCGAGCACCTGCTGGTTGAGTGTCAGCCCGCTGGGCAACAGATTGCGTGACGCCAGGTCGGCCAGGGTCTCGGCGCTGCCAACGTTGATGCCGCCAACCGCCAGGGTCAGGTTACGGGTACCGAAGCGTACGGCATCCGTCAGCTCGAAGCGATTGTCCGTGGCCGAAGCGATGGTGCCTTCGGAGTACAAACGGGTTGTACCGCTGCAAACACCATCGCATACACCGATGCGGATAATGCCAGGTGCGCTGTCCGGCGTCATCGGGTTGGGCGCCGCAGGCGCCAGCATGTTCACGTAGCCATTGGAGACGGCGAGCACGCTGTTGCGGCCGGGGTTGTAGAGATAGCCATCACGCGAGTCACGGGCCACGGCGCCCATGCCCAGCGTATTGATCGACGCGCCCTGCTCCACGGTGATGCCGCCATTCGGGCTGGACGTCACCAGGAACACTTCAGGTGCCCGCAAGGTCGCGCCGCTGCGCAAGGTGATATTTTGGGTCCTGGCGACGGAGCCATTACCATCTCCGAACTCAAGGAAGTTACCGCCCTGGCCATAGCGGGCCAAGGCATAACCGCCGATGAACAGGCTGCTGGCGCCGATGGCATTCACCGCATCGTCGGTCAGGGTTACACCGTTCAATCCGGCGTTGGCTACCTGTCCAGCCTTGATGATTTCCAGGTCCCCGGCCCTGACCAACGTGAGTGAGGTGGTGCTGCCGCGACCCTCTTTGGCTGCTTTGCTCAGCAGTTTGCCGGCAAAACTGAAGCTCGGTTGGTCACTCTGGTTGCGCTCGAACGTGACGTTGAACGCCTTGGCATCCCGGGGCAGCAGGACGGCGGGCACGCCCAGGCGCGCCGCGTCCGCCAGGGCGAACTGACTGAAGCTGGTCTCGTTGTACTGCGAATAGCGGCGCAGCGTATCGGCCGCGGTGACGATCACCTGGCTCGCCAGACTGTCGCGTACGCCGGTGCCGGCAATGCCGAGGGTACCGGCCGTTGCCCAGGAGCCGTTACGCATGGCCTGGGTCGGCACCACCCCGCCCTGCCCGGCCAGGCCGTTGACCTCGATGCGAAACGCACCCGGCAGCAGCGCGTAGGTCGAGGGCAGCAAGGTATAGGTGCCGGCCGGCAAGCCGGGGACGCCGGCACCGAGGGTAATCTGTTGGCCGGCCAAGGGGGCGACGGCGCCGGCTTCACCGCCCACGGGCGCATAGCCGGTCTGTACGCCAGGAACGATGGCGTAGACCGGGTTGCTGCTCAGTGCCGGTAACAGGAAACCGTCCGAACCGAACTGCACCAAGGGGTTGAAGCGCGCGTCAGTGGAGCCGCCACGCCCCGAGATGAACCCGGCGCCGGTCAATTCACCCCCACCGGACACGTCCACCACGGCTCCCGCCGCGACGTCGATGGTCTCGCCCACCAGATCTATCTTTCCCGGCACGCCATTGAGGGCGGGCCGCAGCAGGCTCTTGTCGAGCGTCACGCCATCGAACACGTAGGACTTGCCATCCGCTGTTCCGCCATAGGGCATGACGAGCCCCGCGCCGCTGACGGAGGTCAGGCTGCCTGACAGCAGGTTCACGTCACTGCCAGGTCGCCCCTCCGTTTCCAGCGCCGTCTGGCCGATGATCAGGTTGCCCAATGGCGCTCGCAGAATGCCGCCCTGGTTGATGACATCCGCTTCAAGCCGCAACTCGCCGAACGCGGAATAAGGCACCGAGGGAATCGCCGAGCCGTTGCGGCCTATGTCCATGCGCTTGGCGGTCAGCGTCCCTTGCACGCCGGTGCCGGGATAGATCTGCGCGGCGGTGAGGCCCAGGACGCCGGGCGTTCGAAGTAACATTTTATGATCGGCCTGGCTGCTCGCCATCCGAATGTCACCCTGGCTGTTCAATTGCAAATCCGCAAAACCACGACGATCGACGTTTCGAACTTCGCCCTGGGCCATCGTCAGCGTTCCGCTGCCACCGATCCTCACCGCGTCGCGAACCTCAAGCAACCCGGTCGCTGACACCAACAACTGCCCTGCGGCAGGTCGTGCCGAAGGCGCCAGCCCTATGCCGGTGCTGCTGTTGTCAGCCCCGGCGGTCGTATTATCTTGCGCGCCGGCCAAGCGCACATAGTTACCGCGCAGTTTGACCACCGAGTCCGCCGCCGCTGTCTCCGCCATGCCGTACGCACCCGCGTAGAGCTGAAGCGCATTGGCCATCGTCAGGTTGACATTGCCATCGAAGGTCAGCAGACCGGTACTGAAAAGGGACAACGTATCAAAGCCGCCGGCCTCGACCTGATCCACCGCAAGCCGTGCATAGCCGTGCTCCAGCAGGGAGGCGCCCTGCTCTGGCGCGCTCCCGGCCGTGATACCCGTCGCGGAATGGTGCTGCTCGATAATCAGTTCGCGAGTCTTGCGCTGGTTGTCCGGCAAATCCGAGCTGTTCAAATAAACCGTCGCCCCGAGCCCGACCGACAAGCTCCCGCCCGCCGCTCCGGCACCGCCGGCGGCAGCCTTGAACTGACCGTCCAGGTAAAGCCCACTGGTCGAGCCAAAACTGATGTCGCCGCCGTGGCTGGCAACCACTCGGCGTTGCCCCGCGTCATCCAGCACCGCCTGGGCACCCGAAGCATCGAGCAACGCGCCTTCGCGCACCACGATGAATTTTCCGATACCGCCGCCGTCGCCCGTCGCATGGTCGATTTCACCACCGATGACGATACTTCCGCCGTTACGCACGAACCCGTATTGGGTCCCCCTGGTACCCGTGGCGGTGGCGGCGCGAGCGGCTACGTCCAGGACCGCGTTCTCGCCGATCCAGATCGACTTGAAGTTGTCACCGGGCGGTATGACCGCCGCTTGCGGCCCAGGCGCGGAGCCGACAGTGATCGAGCCGCCCCAGGCATTCAAGGTGCCGTCCACGGTGATTTGGCCAATGCCCGTCAAGCGGATCGCTTGTCCGGGGTCGACATTCAACACCGCCGACTTGCCCACCAGCAGGTCAGCCGTGGCGACATTCGCCGCGCCGGTTTGCTGGCTGCCGGCTTGCAAGGACAGGCTGGCACCCTGGCGCTGGGTCAGCACGCCCTTGCTGGCGTCTTCGAGGTACAGCGGCGGCGTCCAGGTTTCCAGCGCGCTGCCCGATGCACCACCGGTGGCGACCCCAGGCGCGCCAGCACCTTGGCGATAAACCGGCATGGTGACATCGACCCGGGTGCCCTCGGCAACCTCAAGGCCGTCGTTGCCGATGATGTCGTAGGCGGAAAAGCCTTTTTTGAAGAAGTCGCCATGGAGCAGCAAGGTACCTTCCGCCGCCGACGTCGCGGTGTCACTGATCAGCACTTTACCGGCCTGCATTTGAAGGGTGCCGCCGCCCTTTACACCCTGGCCCCGCAATTCGCCGCCCAGGCTCAATTCGCCCGTGAGAGTGCTCAAGGTGACATCGCCGCCCTTGCCGCCCTGGAACTTGCCTGAGTTGAGCAGTGCCGCTCCGGAAGAAACGTCCAGCACGCTGCCGGCACCCAGCACGATGGCGCCGCCGGCTTTCAGGGCGATGCTGCCGCCGTTCTGGTAAGGCAAGGCGCTGATATCGCCAGGGTCCAGTTGTAGATTGCTCCACAGCCCGCTGGCATCCAGACGCACCCGGTCAGCCACCCTGACCGAGGACGCGCCGGCAACTGGCATCGTGCCGTCGACCTGGACGAAATCCCTGCCTACCTGAATGGCACCAGCGTGGGCAGTAAGATTGGCATTCACGGCCACCTTCGGGCCAAACAGGCTGATGGAACCGGCCGGAGCCACCTGCAACGCACCGTTGACTGTGATGCCTTCGCTCGCAGCGACCTTGACGGCACCGAGCTTGAAGCCGTTGAGCTGGTTGCTGTCCAGGTACAACGTGCCCTGGCGATCCGTCGGCAAGGCACCGTCCAGACCGACGCTACCGGCAACGCCCGCCGCGTCTTGGCCGAAGATCACGTTCTTCAAGGTATTGGCCGTGGCGCCAAGGGCATATTCCACAGTGCCGCTTTCCTTCACGTAGAACGGCACGTACGAGCCGACCACCAACTGCCCGCCACGGGCCACCGCTTTCTGCGATTGCTGGTAGCCATCCAGGCCGGCCTGGGCGGCGCGGGTCTGACGGTCACCCTGGAAGGTATCGCTGGCGAGCGTGCCTTCGAGCACCGCGTTTTTAGTCCCGATCACCAGGGTGCCGGCGTCGCGGCCGACCGTGTAGCCGGTCTCCTGGCGCGAACGTGGAGCAATCAAGGGATTGTAGTAATACTTCGTTTGTCCCCAGCGCTGGGTGTGGTCTTCGTATCCCTTGTAGATCCCGGTGTAGAGCATGTCCCCAGGCGCACTGTTGAGTTCATACAAGCGGCCATCGGCGCCCTTGAGCCAGGTCTGCTTGACGGTGCCGCTCTGCACATCCAGCGTGCCGCCGGACAGATTGACCTGCGAGCCGGCCTGGGTCACCACATCATTACCGGTAAAACTCACGGTGCCGCCCTGGGCCATCCATTCGGCGGCGCTGTGGCCCTGAGTACCGAGGTAGCCGCTGACTTCCAGCAGACCACCGGCGGTGTACCAGCGATCAGTGGCGTAGCCGTTGGTGCCGGCGGGTACGAATACCAACTCTCGGGCATCCACCCAAACATCATTGTTGTTCAACGCACCTTCATCCCGGTTGCCGGCGGCATCGCGCTGCTCGTTTCCCTGGATGTTGACCTTGATGCTGTTGGCTTCCATCGCCACCTTGACGCCGGTGGCGCCGGAGACGTCGATCACCGCACCGTCGCGCACCAGGCTGCGGGTGCCGGCGTTCACCGCCACCTGACCGCCCGTGGCGAGGGTGATCGATCCCTTCTGGAAATCGACGCTGCCGGCGCTGTCGATCTGCACCAGGGACAGGTCGCGGCGATAGGTGTCCGCTGGAATGACTTTGCCGTCCTGGCTGACGATCGGTTTCAAGGCACTGTCGCGTTGGCTGTCCAGGGCCTTCGCGCTGGCATCCACTAGAATCGCCGTGGTGCTGCCCTCGCCCAGGGCCACGCTGGCATCGCTGCCTCGCGCCGTGAGGTGCAGCGTGCCACGGGTGTCCGCCGAAGTGCTGGCCACGGCTACGCCGTTCTGCCGCACTTGATTGCCGGTCAGCGTCACATCACCGCTGGCCGCCATCAATAATCCTGTGTTGCTCACCCGGCCGGCGCCCGTGCCGCCATCCTGGTGGGCGATGACTTCATTGCCGCGCGTGGTCGACGTCGAGTTACCATCGCTGGCGAAGCCCTTCTTGATGGTGAAGCTGCCGCCCGCCGCCAGCACGGTCTGTCCACGCGGGGTACTGATGGTGCCTGCGTTGTCGACGTTTTTGCCCAGCAACAACACATAGCCGCCACCGGCGGTCGATTTGCTCGGGGCGGCCGTGGAAATCTGCGCGCCCTTCTCCACTCGGATCCCGCCCTGGGCGTTGGTAAAGCTCGCCGCGTTGGCGTTGTAGAGGCCACCGGTCTTGAACTGTTCGTCGCTGAAATCCGTGGCGGCCGCCACCAGGTTACGCACGTTGACCTGGCTGCTGCCGCTGAACACCACGCCGTTGCTGTTGAGAATCATCACCGTGCCGTCGGCCTTGATCTGGCCGTGGATCTGGCTCGGCGCGGTGCTGTTGTTGACCTTGTTCAACGCCGCCCAACTGGCGTCCTGTTGAAACGCCAGGGTGGTGTCACGGCCGATATTGAACGTGTCCCAGTTGAGGATGGCCTTGTCGGCGGTCTGCTTGACGGTCACCACGACCTTGCCATTGGCATCGGTCTGTACCGGGCCATTGGCGTTGACGAACAGCGGCTTGCCGTCCGGACCAATCACCGCGTTCAGGCCATTGCCACCCAAACCGTTATGGATGGTTTGCGGTGCGCCAAAGGTAGCCGCACGTCCTGCCGCCTGGGCAGCTTGGCTGGCCGCAATGGCCGCCACCGTGCTGTTCATGTTCGCCAGCGAACGGCCCAACTGCTGCTGCACCCGTTGCTGCTGCGCCAGCGGTGGAGGCGTTCCAGGGCGAGGCGCGCTGGGGCTGGCCGGGCCCGCCGCCGGAGCCGCGCCCTTGGCCGCGAACCAGGCCGAACTGAAACTGGTCGCTGCGTAGGCGGGGTTGGCTAGCAACAGCAAGGCGATGGCTTGGGCCAAGGGCTTGAGGCACGGCACAGCGGCGGAATCAGCATTACGGCGAGTGGCTTTCTGGGGGCGGCAACGCATCACTACGGATCCTTTTTACGCAGGGCGAATTCGATAGCGACCTCTGGGACGAGGCGCACAAATGACTAATTCCAAGGCAGGTTGAAGCCGTCGCGACCGAACTTTTGTCACGCAATGTTCATCTGCCGGGCGGTTGCCTGAAACGAAAAACCGGCAACAGCGCGAAGCTGTTGCCGGTTCATGGAGCGAACCCTGATCAGGGCTTATTGCGGACGACCAATGCCGTTGCAGGCGGTGGCGTTACCCACCGACAGCGAGTTGCTGGCGGTCCAGAAGGTGCTGCGAATGGCAGTTTTCCAGGTGTCGGTGATCGGGATCAGCTTGGCGGCGATGATTTCATCGTCGTTGTTGTTGGCATCGGACAGGGTGTAGTGGCGACCGATGAAGTCACGTACAGCCGCGGTATCGGTGCTGTCTTTGTAGCACTGGTTGAACACCAGGAAGGTGTAGCCAACGATGCTGTAGCCCGTCGCCGGGTTAGGCAGGACCTTGGCCCAGTTTTCCGGCAGGCCACGATCAGCAGCGGCTGGCGGAGCGATGGTGCTCAGGGCGGTCGTCACGTTGCCGACGGTGGGCAGGTTGCCGTTGACGCGAGCGACCACGGCGTTGCTGCTGGCGTTGACGTCTTCCGGACCGACGTAGCCGATGGCGCCTTCGGTGGAAAGCACGGTGCTGGCCATCGCGGTGCTGCCGGTCACGGCAGTGGAGTTCGCCGGAACGGTGCCGACAGCCGTGGTGAAGGTGCCGTTGGTGGTGAACTTGGTCGGGCACTGGCTGTTCAGGTGACGGGTGAAGATCTCACTGGTGCCGCTGCTGCCAGCACGGTAGTAGACCTTGATTGGGGTGCTGGGGTAGGTGCTGTTGACCTGGTTCCAGGTGGTGACAGTGCCAGAGAAAATGTCGCACAGCTGGGCGCTGGTCAGGTTCAGGTTGTTGACGGCGGTGCCGTTGGCCAACGTGAGTTTGTATGGAACGGTGACCGAAGTGGCTTCGGCAGGGATCTGAATGATCGGACCCCAGTTGGCGGCGTTGCCGGTCGGCACGGCTGGCGACTGGTGAGCGGCGCGATAGGTGGTCAGTTCAGCGCTGGACAGGATCGAATCGCTGCCGGCGTAGTCAACGGTCACGGCCGGAACGTAGACCTTTTCCAGGGCAGTTGCCGAGTTGCCGTCGAGGTTCCAGACCAGCACGTCCGAGTTGTTGGTCAGGAAAGCAGTCTTGCCGCCGCCGCTGCCCACACCCACGTAGTTGGCGAAGGCCGGTTGTGGCGCAGGGCCGTTGAGGATGCCGACGGGAGCAGCGACGCCACCGGTTGGAGGCACGCCGTACAGGTTCTGCGGCAGAGTGGCACCGCCACCGACGACAGCGGCCATGGCCTGGGCGGAGCAAAGGCCGGCGACGGCCATGGAAACAGCAAGAACGTTGCGCTTGAACATGAAGAATCTCCTTTCATCGTGTCTGGACGTTGGTAGTTCGCTTGTGCTTCTCATCGCGACCGCTGCCCCGAGCAGGTTTCCAGCGCTCTTTTAAAGGGGTGGCCACGGCGTAGAAGCTCTCAACTTCCGGTGACAGAGAAAGGAAAAAATCTCGGGTGTTCGGTGTTGTTTTTCCTGAATATTCTCGGGAGTTACCGACACCTTACTGACATTTCGCCCAGCTTTCGCAGCATGAGCGAAATTCCCATTGTATGCCCTGCCCCGTGCGCCGTAGCTTGGCGCGCCGTACATGTCGGACCGATGAACCCGAGTGGCGCTCTGGTGTGGGATGGTTGGGATCATTGCACCAGCTGATTGATCTCGATGATCGGCAGCAACACAGCCATGACGATGGTCAGCACGACGCCTCCCATGATCACAATCATCAGCGGCTCCAGGAGCGCCGTCATGCCCATGGCCCGCCGTTCGATGTCGCGGGACAGGGTTTGCGCGGCGCGTTCGAGCATGGGCGGCAAATTACCGGTTTTTTCGCCACTGGCGATCAGGTGGATCAGGATCGGCGGGAACACCTTGCCGACTCGCAGCGCATTGGCCAGGCCCACGCCTTCGCGTACCCGCAGCGTCGCATCAGCAACGCAATGAGCCAGGCGATCGTTGGCCAGCGTCTGCCCAGCGGCGTCCAGGGCGCGCAACAGCGGCACGCCGGCGCTGCCGAGAATCGCCAAGGTCGAGGCGAAACGCGCCGTGTTCACCCCGAGCACGAAGCGGCCGATCAGCGGAAGCCGCAACACCCGGCTATGCCAGGCCAGGCGTGCCTCGGCGTTACGCAAATAGCGGCGCCATCCCCACCAGCAACCGGCCAGCCCGGCGAAACAGGCCCAGCCCCAGGCGCGCAGGAAATCGCTGGCCTGCAGCATCACTCGGGTCAGGGTTGGCAGGTCCTGGCGCGCCTGGGAAAACGCGCTGACCACCTGCGGCACCACGAAACCCAGCAGGAAAATGACGATGACGATGGACACCACGCCCACCACCGCTGGGTAGATGAAGGCCGTGAGGATCTTGCCCCGCAGGTTGTTGCGCTCTTCGATGTAGTCGGCCAGGCGCTCCATCACCTGGGCGAGATCGCCAGACTCCTCCCCCGCTGCGATCATCGCCCGGTAGATCTCGGGAAAATCCCGTGGTCGCGCGGCCAGCGCATCGGCCAGGCGCATGCCGTTGCGCACATCGCCGCGCACCGCGCCGAGGGTGTCGGCGATGTGGCGTTTCTCGGCCTGGTCGACGGTGGCCGACAGGGCCGCTTCCAGGGGCAGACTGGCGCCCAACAGGCTCGCCAATTGACGGGTAGCCCAGGCCAGGTCGCTGTCCGACAATTTCGGGCTGAACAGGCCCGAGGCACCCGAGCTGCCGACTTGCAACTGCTCGTCGATGCGCAACGGCGTCAGCCCACGGCCACGCAGTTCAGCCATCGCACCGCGCTGGTTGTCGGCCTCCAGCACGCCTTGCTCGATTTTCCCCGAGGCATCGGCGGCCTCGAAACGGTAGCGGTTCATCAAGCGTCTCGGGTCACGCGCAGGATTTCCTCGCGGGCGGTGGAGCCACTGCTCACCCACCGTTCGCCGTCCTCGCGCATGCTTAACATGCCGGCCTGTCGCGCACAGGTGCGCAACGCCTGCTCGCCTTCACCCTGATGGATCAACCGCCGCACCTCGTCGTCCACCACGAAGAGTTCGTGGATGCCAGTACGGCCGCTGTAACCGGTGTGGTTGCAGCGCGGGCAGCCATGGGGACGCCATTGGCCCGGCGCGGCTTCGTCAGGTTGCTTGCACTCCGGACACAGGCGACGCACCAGGCGTTGCGCCAGGACGCCGAGCAATGACGACGCCAACAGGAACGGCTCGACCCCGATGTCGGTCAGCCGCGTCACCGCCGACACCGCGTCGTTGGTATGCAGGGTCGCCAGCACCAGGTGTCCGGTCAGCGAAGCCTGGACCGCGATCTGCGCAGTCTCCTGGTCGCGGATTTCACCGATCATGATGACGTCCGGATCCTGGCGCAGGATCGCGCGCAAGGCCAGGCCGAAGCTCATGTCGATCCGGGTATTGACCTGGATCTGGCTGATGCCCGGCAGGTCATATTCCACAGGGTCCTCAACGGTGAGGATATTGCTGGTGCTGGCATCCAGACGGGCCAAGGCGGCATAAAGCGTGGTGGTCTTGCCGCTGCCGGTGGGGCCGGTGACCAGCACGATGCCGTGGGGTTGGCGGATCAATTGATCCAGTTGGCTCAGCACCGCGGGCGCCATGCCCAGGGTTTCCAATTGCAGGCGCCCGGCCTGTTTGTCCAGCAGGCGCATCACCACCCGCTCGCCGTGGCCGGTGGGCACGGTGGACACCCGCACATCAATGGGCCGTCCGGCAACACGCAGGGCGATGCGGCCGTCCTGGGGCAAGCGCTTTTCGGCGATGTCCAACTGCGCCATGATCTTGATCCGCGACACCAGCGCCGCGTGCAGGGCCTTGCGCGGCGCGACCACATCGCGCAGGGCTCCGTCGACGCGATAACGCACCACGGAATGGCTTTCAAACGGTTCGATATGAATATCGCTGGCCTCATCCCGCGCGGCCTGGGTCAGCAATGCGTTGATCATGCGGATGACCGGCGCGCCACCCTCACTGTCCAGCAAGTCGGTGACTTCCGGGATGTCCTGCATCAGGCGATCAAGGTCGACTTCGTTTTCCGCCGCGCCGACGATCGCCGCGGCGCTGCCGGTGTCGGCATAAGCGCTGGTCAACAGCGCTTCGAGCTCTTCGTCGCGTATCCGTTGCAACGCAGTGGGGCCATAACGCCGGCGTACCTCGTTGATGGCCCAGCCCGGCGTCGCGGCACTGACCAGCAACACGTTGCCCTCCTCACCTGCCTTGAGGAGGAGCCGCTGGGCCTTGGCCCATGCATAGGGCAACGCGCCCGCACCGGTTTGCAGAGAGGGGCTCATGGCTGCTTGTCCGGTTCCAGCGGCACGGCGCGCATCGCTCGGGGTGGCTGATTGAGCGGTATCGGCTGGCGTGGCGGCGGATTGAGCGGCATCGCCTGGGCGGCCGGCGGCAACTGCGGCGCCTGCATATCCGTGAGCGGCCATTTGTGCGCTGGCTGCAGATTGCCTTGGGCACGACGAATAAAATCGTAGCGATTGAGGGTAATGCTGCGGCCGACGTTACTGTCGCGAATGATGTAGGGACGCAGGAAGACCATCAGGTTGGTCTTGGTCCGCGAACGACTGTCGCTGCGAAACAGCGCGCCAATGCCCGGGATGCTGCCCAGCCCCGGAATCGCGTCGCTGCTTTCGGTAAAACCGTCTTGCAGCAGGCCGCCCAACACCATGATCTGTCCGTCGTCGAGCAGGATGCTGGTGTCGATGGCGCGCTTGTTGGTCACCGTGCCGGCGTCGCTGGAGGCGCGCGGGTCCACGCTGCTGACTTCCTGGTAGATGTCCAGTTTGACCGTGCCACCCTCGGAAATCTGCGGGCGTACATTCAGGCGCAGCCCCACTTCCTCCCGCTCGATTGTCTGGAACGGGTTGTTGCTGTTGCCGCCGCCGTTGGTCACGTAGTTGCCGGTGACGAAGGGGATGGTCTGGCCCACGAAAATGCTCGCCGCTTCGTTGTCCAGCGTCAGCAGGTTGGGCGTGGACAACACATTGGTTCCGCCCTTGCTTTTCAGGGCGCGGGCCAACACTTTCAGATCCAGCACCTGGCCGATGCCGGGAATATTCACCGTGCCCGAGACCTTGCCAATGCTCAAGCCACCGGGCAACGCATCAATGCTGTTCTTGGCCGAGGTATTGATGCCGGCACCGCCCAGGTTGGCGCCACCGATCCAGCCGTTGCCCGCCAGGTTGCCGGCTTGCCACTGAATGCCGAACGCACTCGCATCGTCTTCGCTGACCTCGACGATCAGGCTTTCGATCACCACCTGGGCGCGGCGCTGGTCGAGCAGATCGATGACTTCACGCAGGTTTCGATACAGCGGGTCGGGCGCGGAAATCAGCAACGTGTTGGTGGTGGTATCTGCCTGCACGGTGACGCCGTTGGCGGAAAACGCCACTGCGCCTTCGCCTGCCTGATGGCTGCCCTGGCCGCTCGACATTTGCAAGCCTGCATTCTGCCCATTGTTGGTTTGCGAACTGCTGCCGGTAGTACTCGACGAATGGCTGCCGTTGCTGGTCGTACTACTGCCCGCCGGGCCACCCAGGCCGCCGCCGTTCAACAGGTTCCGTGCGCTGTCGGTGGACGCACCGGCCATTTCCCCTTCACCCGTGAGCAAGCCGCGCAGGGCTTGCGCCAGCTTGTTGGCCTGGGCGTTGCGCAGGTACACCACGTGGAGATTGCTCGGGTTGTTCTGGGCATTGTCGAGCTTGTAGATCAGTTGCCTGGCCAGCTCGGTGCGTTCGGGGCTGCCGGTGCGCAGGATGATGCTGTTGGATCGAGGGTCGCCGATCACCGACACCTTTTGCGTCGCGTCGGCGCCCTGCACGTCGAGCAACTCGGACACCATCGTCGCAATGTCGACGGCAATGCCGTTCTGCACGGGGACTACGTCGGTGTCGATGGCGCCGGGTATATCGATGTTGGCGATGATCTGCGCCACCCGATTGAGGTTTTCCGCATAGTCGGTGACCACCACCGTGTTATTGCCGGGATAAGCATTGATGGGGTTGTTGGCCGATACGATGGGCCGCAGTGCCGGAATCAGGTTGACTGCGTTTTCGTATTGCAAGCGAAAGGTCCGGGTGATCATGCCGTTGCCCGCCGCGCGATCGGCGTCCCCCACCGGCCCGCCCAACAACTTGGCGTCGGCTTCCGGGACCACCTGGCTGACGCCTTCCACTTCGACCACAGCAAAGCCCTGCATGCGCAGGGCCGCGAGCAGCATGTCATAGGCCGTGCGGGCCGGCACTTCGCCTTCGGACACCAGCGTCAGTTGGCCTTTGACACGTGGGTCCACCAGGAACTGGCGACCGGTGGCGCGTGACAGCGCACGCACCACCGCGGGTATATCCGCCTCGACGAAATTCAGCTGCACCGGTTGGTTGCCCAGTCCGTTGCCGGTCGGGCCGGCAATGTCGGCGGGCGAGCGAAGACTTGAGCGCGACGAGGCCTTGCGCGTGACCTGGCGTCGCTGCTCTGCCTGTGTCTGCACGCGCTGGCGCTCCACCAACGCGTCACCACTGCCGGTCTGTGCCAGCGGCTGGCCCAGCTCACTTTGAGCGGGAATGGGCTGCGCCTGCTCGCTGCCCAATTGACTACAGGCACTGAGCAACAGCGCCAAGGGAATTGTTGACGCATACGTACCAAACCGCTTCATGAGGATTCCTTAGCGCCGGGCGCCTGTTCCATGCCAACGACCCCGGAAATCCGCGCGGCCGTCTCAGTGCCTTGCGAGGTTGCCCGTTGCAAATGAGCGTCGCGCACCTGCAGGCCGAGCCTGGGTGCGTCGTCCAGTAACCAGTTCAACAAGGCATCGGCGGGCGCGTCGTCGACGGTCAGCCGCCAGGTCACGGCGCCGGCCTCGACGCGGTGCTCCAGGTCGTAGGCGCCGGCCAGGCCGACGCCATCCAAACGCGCTTTCACAAGCTGTGGCGTGATCGCGCCGGGCACCACGCCAGCGTCCTGAACCTCGGCCATCACCCCCTCCAGGGCTGCCGCCTGGGAACGCAGGCGCGGCAGTTCGGCTTGCCAATGGTCGATGCGTTGCAGTGGCGGCTGGATCAGGCCGTACCACAGCACCACCACGGGCAACACCAGCGCGGCGATCCGCAGGGTGCGTTTATCCCGGGCGCTGCTACGTTGCCAGAACTGCTGAGCGCTGGCTCGCTGCGCCTGCCAGCGGGCGCGGTAACGGGCAAGGCTATTCATCCGCGCCTCCCGCAACGGGCGCTGCCGCGGCGTGCGCTGGCAAACGCTTCAGCGTCCATCGCCCATTGGCGAGATCGGCCACGATGCCCGCTTGCGCCAGGCTGGTTTGCCAGTTGCTATCGGCGGGTGGCTTGCGGGCAGGCGTGCGGGGGGTCAGGTGCAATTCGCTGCCATCGAAGTCGAGTTTGTCGACCGCGCCCGCCATGAACGGCAACTGCCCAGCCGCCTGCTGCACCAGGGCAGCGAAGCTGACCGGACCCTCGGCCAACGCGCCATTGCGCCGGGCATCGCGTTGCTGGCGAGCCTGCTGCAAGGGATTGAGAATTACCGGCAGTTCAGGAAAAGCCTGCTGGACCCGGCTGCTCATCTGCCCCTTGATTGCCTGGCCCTCGCCGGCCAACCGCATCGCGTACAGGTGGAGGCCCAGGGTCCAGATCAACGCCGCCATCGCGCAACAGCCGACCGCGCGGCCCCAGCGCTGATTGCCCCGGACGCTTTGTTCGATCCCGCTCAGTAAGTTCCACGCCGGGACGGGACCGATCCAGCGTTGCTCGTCCGGCCATGGATCGACGGATTGCGCACCTTCGCCGATCCAACGCACCGTCCTTTCGCGCAACTGTTCGGCGCCTTCTTGCATCATCGGATGCACCCATGCGCGTTGGCGATCCTCACGGACCAGCAAATGACCTTCCACGCTTGCCGCCGTGCACGTGCCCGGCTCAGCCAGCGGCAGAAAACAAGGCGCCGCGTACACGCCACGCGGTTGCAACCTGAGCCCCTGCAACAGTTGCGAAAGACCCGACAGCGCCGCGCGCTCGAACCAGGCCAGTTGAACCTGGCCGCCCGCATCACGAGGCCCGTGCACCAGGTGCAAGGTATCGTCGCTGCCCAGCAGGAGGTTGTCTGCCGCACAGCGCACGGCATCGCCAAGGCGCGCCGGTGGCAGTGGCGGCAACTCGACGCAGGCGAGCAACGTGTCTTGAGGATGCAAGCAGAGTTCCAGGGCTTTGCCTTGGGCCGCGCCGCTCAGCTCCCGCAGGGGTCGCCGCCCCTGCTCGACCAGCGCACCCTTGCGATCGAGCCAGGCGAAGTCCAACGGGCTGTCGGCGGTCAACTGTGCCAACGGCGCCAGCGCTATGCGCAGCAAGGTGCTCATGCGCCCACCCGCGACCAGACCACCTGGGGCCTGCGCTGCTCGCTGCGATAAAACAACGCTTCGACACCGAAGCGGCGTTGTTCGACCGTGGCCCGTCCCCGCAATAGAAACCACTCGCTGGTAATGCCCAGGCGCAGCTGCTCGGTGCTCATCTGCGGCACGCGCAAGCGGTTGAGGAAATCCCCGCTGTTGATGAACCACTGGCCACGGTCACGCTCGGCAATCACCGCCTGTGCCTGGGCCACGCTCATACCGGGCACTCGTGCGGCCAAGACCTGGGCCGTGGTGGTATTGCCGTTCACCCAAGTGAGCGCCGGCAGCACCGTGACATAGGGGCGCAGGCGCTCAAGGGCAGCGAGGTCGATCCCGGGCAGGCCGGCCAGGTCATCGAGACCGCGCAACATCGGCCGGGTGGCGGGCAGCGGCTGGCTTTCGGCGTCCGGCGATGTCAGGCGACCGCTATCGAACCCGGGTGCCGCGCTGGAGACTGGCGGCGGTGGACGCAGGCGCTTGGGGTAGGCCTCTACCACGCGTTGGACGATACGGTTGCCCTGGGCCACGGGCACGCCCAGCTCGGCGCACAGGCGTTCGAATACGGCGACTTCCAGTGTGTCGAGTTGGCCGTCGAGGATCAGGTTGCGCAGGTTGAACTTGCTTTGCTCATCGCTGATATGGCCGTCGAACACCCCGCTTTCAGTGCCCAGGCGCACCCCACGCAAGGGCTGCGCCCACGCCTGGTCCAAACGCGTCATGGGCTCGCGCAGGCGTTGCTGCCAGAGCGCCTGGCGGGTCCATTCCAATACGCCATTGGACAGCCAGGCGCCCCGCACCCGCTGGCTTTCGCTTTCCACGCCGCGAGTCACCTGGACCTGTCGGGCGATCATGCCGGCGGCGATCACCGCGACCACGGTCGCCACCAGCAAGGCGCTGATCACCGCCATGCCACGCTGGGCTGAGCGATTCACGACTAGAGCTGCCAGGAGCCGATATCAGCGTTGACACCTTCGCCGTCGGGCTGCCCATCGGCGCCGAGGGAAAACACATCGACCTCACCGTTGGTGCCCGGGTTGAGGTAGTTGTAGGCGCGGCCCCAAGGGTCCTTGGGCAGCCGTTCCAGATACGCGCGCCAATTGCCGCTGGTGGCGTTGGCGGGTTTTTCCGCCAGGGCCTTGAGCCCTTCATTCATGGTCGGGTAGCGACCCTGGTCGAGACGGAACAGCTTGAGTGCCTGCATCAGGCCCGCAACATCCTGGCGGGCCGCCGTGGCCCTGGCCTGGTCCGGGCGGTCAAGCACCTTCGGCACGACCATGGCGGCAAGAATGCCGAGAATGACCACCACGACCATGATCTCGATCAGGGTAAAACCTCGCTGCCGGCGAGGGCCATGTGTGGGACGGCCAGACGATGCGACACCCATCTCGACACTCCTTGGCTGGCGCCGCATTCTGGCGCTGGTTGAGGTTTCCATTCGCTGCGGATTGTTCCAGCGGCATATGTCACTGGTATAAAAAATCCTCAGGAGCTTTGGTCAGCAATCCGTCAAACGCGGCCATTAGGCTGAAGCACATTTCCCCGACGATGCTCATTGCCATGACCCGACAGGTACCCCGGCAACGCGGCTTTACCCTGATCGAAGTATTGGTGGCGCTGCTGATCGTGGCGGTGGCGATGTCAGCGGCCGTTCGCGCCAGTGCACAGATGAGCCAGAGCAACGCGCTGTTGCGGGATCGCTCGATGGCGCTGTTGGCGGCCCAGAACAGCCTGGCAGAAGTGCGTCTGCGCGGGACCACAGATAAGGGCAGCGCCATGCAACGCTGTGATCAAGGACGCTTGAAACTCAGCTGCGAGCAGCAGGTAACCCGCAGTGGCGACCTGCTGAGAGTGAAAGTGCTGGTGCATGAACGTGAACATGACGGACCGCCGCTGGCGCGCCTGGAAACGCTGCTCAGCCGCCCTGTCACCCCGCCATGAATCAGCGCAACGACGGCAGCGCCACCGGCACCGGCAAACGAGCCATCGACAGGCGAGACTCAACGCCGGCCCGCTCGATGACCACGGCATCAGCCTCGATTCCTCTCAGGCGCACGCCTTCGCCCAATGGCTCACCCGCACGAAAAGCCCGCGGCGGCGAGTCCTCGATGCTGAGAATCGCCACCGCGCCATGGGGTCCGGCCAGTAGGCCGCTGAGCTTGATCTCCAGGTTGTGCGGGGAACTGGCGAACCATTGCGCCGCGGCTTGGCCAGTGGCTGCCAAGGGCGGCAAGGGTTCGCTATTGGCCTGGGCTTGCACGGGCGCCGAATCGTTGAGCAAGAAGCCCCAGGTGACAAGCCCCGCCACGCTGGCCAACACGGCGACAGCCTGGACCAGCGTGGCCGGATCAAGGCGATGGAAATGGCGCATGAGCGAATCCTCCGTGACGTCCAGTGCTTCAGGCTACCAGCGCTTTCTCACGGTTTTATTGCAAATTCACCCCAGCGAAAGGCGTAGAGACCATGAATGAATGGCGACACCGACAACGCGGCTTCACGCTGATCGAATTGATGGTCGTGCTGGTGATCATCGGCATCGCCAGCGCCGCCATCAGCTTGAATATCCACGCCGACGCTGCCAGTGGCCTGCGCGAAGATGCCAAGCGCCTGGCCTTGCTGCTGGAAACCGCCCAGGCCGAAGCGCGCAGCGACGGTCGTCGCATCGCCTGGGTCGCGGACAGCCAGGGCTACCGTTTCGTGCGGCTGGACGCTGTCGGCGTGCAGGACCGGGAGTTCATCAACGACCCGCAACTGCGCCCCAGGCACTGGAGCGCGGGACCGGTGCAGGTGCGCATCCACCCAGGCAAAACACTGGTGCTCGATGCCGAATGGATTGCCGCGCCCCTGCACGTCATTCTGTCCAGCGACCAGACCAGCGTATCGGTGAGGCGCACCGCGGCTGGCCGCATCGAGGTGCATTGATGGTCCGGCAAAACGGCTTCACGCTGATTGAAGTGATGGTCGCCATCCTGCTGATGACAATTGTCAGCCTGATCGCCTGGCGCGGGCTCGACGGTGTGACCCGCGCCGACGCCCACTTGCAGGACAGCGCCGAACAGCACGCGCAACTGATGCGCGCACTCAACCAACTGCAGCGTGACTTCGCCCTGCGCGCCACCACTGAACTGGCCGAACCGCCTCCACCCGACGAACCCTCGGCCAGCCGCCCCCCGGTGCCCGCTGCGATCAGTATTCGCAGCAGCGACAGCGACCCTTTGCAGTTGGAATTGATACGTGCCGCGGCGGACCAGGACGGCAAGATGCAACGGGTGAGGTGGTGGATTGAAAGCGGCACGCTTTTCCGTGCCTCGGGCGTCGCGCGGTCACGCTATCCCCTACCGGCGCCCAAGGAGCGTGTCGCGGTGTTGAGTGAGCTTGAGCGCGTTGATGTGCGGGTATGGCGCACCGACCGGGGCTGGAGCCATCTGACTGGCAGCAAGGAGGAAAATCCGGCGGGTGTGGAAATCAGCTTCAGCCGCCGCACGGCATACGGCACCGAGCGCTACCGCCAGGTGCTGGCACCGCTTCAATAGCAGCCCACTGGAATGAAAACGCCTAGCTGACCAGCACGACACCGCCCGGTAGCTCGGTAATGGTCGCGCCGTAGGCATCGCGAATCAGTACGGCGACATTCGCCAGTTGCGCCAGGCTGAAGCGCGCCTGAACCTTGCGCCGCCCGAGCTCAGCGTTCATCAGTACGATCATGCCGGGACGGTAGCGGTTGATCTCATCGATCACGCTCGCCAAGGGGGCATCGTTGAACACCAGCAACTGTTGACGCCAAGCCATGACTTGCTGGGTATCGAAGGGGGTGGGTTGGCCTTGTCGCTGCGCGGTATAGGTCAATTGTCGGCCCTGCTCCAAGCTCACGCGCCGCCCCTGATGCTTCAGTTGCAAGCGGCCCTCCAGGCACGTTACGCACACGCTACCCTCGGTGGCCCGCACATTGAACCGCGCCCCATCGGCGAACAACTCGCCATTGCCGGCAAGCACACGCAACGCCGTGCTGGCCTGGATTTCCAGTTCACCGCTCAGTACTTCGATGGCGGCGTCACCAGGGGCCTCGCTGCGCTGGCTGATGCGCGTCTGGGTATTGAGCTCAAGCACCACGCCCTGGGTCAGGTCGACGCGGCGTTGCTCGCCGACACCTGTATGAAAATCCGCGCCCACGGGCCAGCCGTCCAGCAGCGACGGGCGCGCGACCAGCACCGCAACCGACGCGGCAATCGCGCCGCCGAGAAACGCTCGGCGCCCGAAACGCCGCGGGTGGTTGACGACCTTTGCCGCCTGCTCCTGCTGGAGCTTTTGCTCGGCGGGCGCCATGGCCTGCCACAACTGGCGGGCCAGGAAAAAGGCCCGGGCGTGCTCGGAACTTTGCGCACTCCAGCGCCGAAAAGCCTCGGCGTCGGCGTGGGTGGCGTGCCCTGAAGTCAAGCGCACCAGCCAATGGAACGCTTCTTCCCGGAGCTGGTTAGCCGTGGCAGTGGCCGATTCAGATGCGCTTATAGACATGTTTTTCAAACGTGAAATGACTCAAGAAGGTATGCGCGACAAGCGCCTTATCACCTAAGACTGTTTTCCCGCGCCGGGACCGAACCGCTGAATCACTTTTCTTTCCAGGCGATCGGCACAGTATTGCAGCGCAGCCTTGAGTTCCTTCTCAACCATCCGGGTGGAGATGCCGAATCGCTGGGCGATCTCCTGATGCGGTGTTTGCTCCATGCGCGACGCCATCAATATTTGCCGGCGCCGGGGCGCAAGCTCGGTCAGCGCCTGCATCAGCGCGCGAATTTCAATCTGGCCACCGACGATCACCGCCGGGTCCTGATGTTCGTCGGCGGTTTGCATCAGTTCCTCGATTTCAGTGCCGGTGAGCAAGCGTGCATCCTGCGCACGACGGTCAGCCGCGATGTTCAGGGCCATGCGGAACAGGTAGGCGCCAGGCTTCTGCACGTCCACCGGCTGTTCCATGCGGTCTACCCGAAGATAGGTTTCGTGCAGTACGTCGTTGGCCAGGTCATCGGAGCCCAGACGCCGACGCAAGCGTGCGCGAAACACATCATAGGAAGCCAGGAACACCTTGAGCATGGTGCTCTGCTCCTTTTCCTTCATGGCTCTACCGCTCCTTCCCATGGGTTGCATTCCGTGCCTGCCGAAGCGGCGCCTGGCACCACCAGCACCGTCACCGGCTGCGGCAACGAGGACGGCGGAACCCGGCCGATGTCCAATGTGCCCAGCCCCTCGATAATCGCCGCATCGCGCCGGGCGTCACCGGTGGAGGCCAGCAAGCGACTGCGCCGCACCTCGCCCGATGCCCCCACCCACAGCTGTAACGCTGCTCGATAATGGCCCGGGCGAGTCACCATTGACCGGCAAAGCGCCTGCTCCAACGCGACCTGCAATGCACGGGCAAAATTGCCCTCGCGCACTGTAGGACCACCGTTGCGCGAAGACGCATCGGCGCGGAGGGTCAGCTTTGCCTCTTTCACGGTGAAAGCGTCTGCGCCGGTGTAGAGCGCCGCCAAGCCGCTACCGGCCAGCAGTTGCTCCAACGCCTGGCGGGCATTCAAGCGTCCGTGCACCGCGGTCGACCGTCGCCCATGTGCCAGTTGACGGTCCACCAGGATCGCCATCCCGCTGGCCCTGCTGTACAGCTCCAGGGCAACGGTCATTTCCTGGGCGGGTATCGCAAACTCGACAAAACGCGCCAGCCGATCGTCCACCTCGACAGGCGCAGGCGTGGCAGACCACGCGTCGCGTTGCGGCATCAATGCATGGAGCAACAAGAACAGTACCGTGGGCGCGAGGCAGCACCTGCTCAGCGCTTCTCTTGACATAGACATCTTCCGGCCCGAACGGCGTGTCGACGCCCTGCGTTGGCGCATCATGAGACGTGTACATGTCGTTTGTGTGACGAGCGCTGCAAAAAAAACATCGCCATACCTCGCTCCAATACGAGGTAGATTCAGGCTTCTACCGTTAGAAAGGAGCTCCGCCATGGACTGTCGTGTATTCGCGCTGCTGCTTGCTGCCCTTCCCTTGTGGGCCCAAGCCGCCGAGCCGGCGAATGAGGGATGCATCAATGTCGAGGTGAACGGGTACAAGGCGCTGTCCTACGAATGCCTGAGCGAACAGATGGCCAACCCGAAGGGTACGCCGGCAGCGCGCAAGAACCAGGAAGCGTTGAACGTGCCGATAGAGCAGCGAGCGCCGAACAGGCTGGGTCTGTACAACCAGTCGGCCACGCGGATTCGCATGGGCAATACCTTCGGCCACTCGGCGTTGCCGCAACGCCCACCGCAGTGACCTGGATGCTTAATCCAACGACCGCATACCCGGTGTGTTTGCCTCCCTGGTCGAATCGATCAACCAGGCCCTGAACGCCTCGACCTTTTTCGAGTGGGCTGTCTCGACGGGTGTCACCAGATAGAACTGGAATGAGGCCAATCTAGGCAGCAGCCATTTTGATGCGAAGGACACCAGGGTACTCACCGTCCGCGCACTGTTGTGGACCGAATCCAACAAGGTTTCGTGCAATGACGCAACTCATGGAATGCCGAACGAACGCCTGGAAAATAGGCGCGACCGTCATCGGTCAACGCCAGGCCATCCTTGAGCCGCAAGAACAAGCGCACCCCCAATACCCTGCGTATCTGTTCTCGGTGCTCAAATGGCTGCCGTTTTTCGCCATCGGTATCAATGATTGGCCGGCGCTGGCGTCGTATATGGCTCGGATCGAGACGCGACCCAGCGTCATGGCCGCGATCGAAGCCGAGGCGAACGCCGGCCGAGGCTGATCATTGGGCCACGAACGGATAATGCTCGATCCGACAAGGATGCTCGTTGCCGTCGCCCTTGCAGATGCCGTCCAGGTAGCGGTATCTGATCCGAATCGCCTGGCCTTTTGCGGGCCATTTTCGCCGCGCAAGCGTTGACTGATAGTCAGCGGTTTCCGGGATGAAGCTGATCACTGCGCCGACTTCTGGGCATTCCACCTTGGGAGAGGCCGGGCTGGTTTTCAGAACCTGGGCCCGGAGACCAGGTGATGGCCGCTTCACCACCTCAGTGACCCGTAATTGCATATCGCAGATCTGCCACGTCGCGGCGTGCACCGGGACGCACAAGGCTGAGAGCATCAGGATGAATGGCACGGCATGGGCAGGGGGCAGGTTCATTTCGATCCTTTGTAGGCGGCGACGTCGCGTACGGCATCCTCTCACACCCACGTACGCAAGGCTCTCCAAACAAAAAAAGCCCCGCGACCGAATACGGTGCGGGGCAAAGGGAATTGGTTGGTTGCGGCCAACCAAAGGAGCACGGGTAAAACGTCTACGGGCCGGTCAGATGCATTCCTGGGCGGCGCGTTCAAAATTCGAAGGCAAGAGATTGGAGGCCAGCAGATGCCGGTCGTAAATGAACACCTTCCCACCGTTGCCAGCCTTGTAGGCTTCGAGCACGTTGTCCGCCGCAATTTTGCTCGGCACGACGATGCGGTAGCTGCGCTGGGTCTGCGAGACCGTCGGGTTCAGGGCGCTGCCCTGCAGCTTCGGTACGACGCATTCGGCGTATTCGGCCGGTGTCTTGCTGGTCTGCAAGGTCAGGGTCGGATCGTTCGGAGCCGAAGCGCAACCTGCTAGCAACAAAGGGGAAAACGCCAGGGCAAGGAGAGATAAAGGGCGCATGATTGAAGTCCTGCAGTGGTGGGCTGCGTGTTCGATGGCGCTGATTTTCCAATGATTGCCGACAAAGCAGAACTTGCATTTCGTAATGGTCACTATTACTGATGGCAATAGTTGAAAGCCCCAGAAGGGACCTCGCAAAAGCGCTCGGCCAAGATGAAACCGACGGACCTCCCCCGACGCAGCTGACCGTCGATTAACGCCTCACCAAGGAGCCCGGACTACTCGCTCACCACGCTCGCGCCCTGCTGATACTCCCGAGGCGTACAACCGAACTCGCGACGAAACACCGTGTGCAGGTATTGCGCCGACTTGAAGCCGCAATTGCGGGCGATGTCGGCGATCGCCGAGTCGGTGTTTTCCAAGCCGTTGGCCGCCGCGGCCAATTTGAAGCGCAGGATTTCGTCATGAACGCTGCAACCTCGCTCCTTGCGAAAATGCGCTTCCAGGGATGAGCGCGAGACACCGACATACGCCGCCACTTGCGCGGTCTTGATGCCCTGGCATGCGTACTGGCGGATGAACAACAGCGCTTGCATCACATAAGGATTGCCCAGCGGCTGGTGCAAACTGGATGTCTGCACATTGATCGCATCCGGCGGGATCAGCACCTGCGTGCCTGTGGACGGCATGCCATGCAGCATCTGGTGGAGCAGCCGCGCGGCGGTCCGACCCATCGTTTCGGTGCCCTGCACCACGGAGCTCAGCGGCACCCGAGTCAGGCTGCGGGTCAGTGGATCGTTGTCGATGCCGATCAACGCCACCTGCTCCGGAACAGCGATGCCGGCGGTCAGGCAAGCCTGCAACAGCTGGCGGGCTCGCGCATCGCTGACGGCGATGATGCCGATGGGTTTGGGCAGGCTTTGCAGCCAGGCGATCTGCTGTTCGACGGCGCTGTCCCAGAGCGGCGCGCTGGTGCCCATGCCGCGATAGACCTCGGCGTGCAGACCATCGCGCAGCATCAACCGGCGAAAGGCTTTCTCCCGTTCCTGGGCCCAGCGATTGGCTTGGGACTCCGGCAGGCTGAAACAGGCGAATCGCGTCAGTCCGGCTTCGATCAGATGTTCGTAAGCCAATTTGATCAGCCCATGGTTGTCCGTGGCGACATAGGGAATGCCCTTGGGATAGGCGCGCTCGTCCTGGTACGAGCCGCCCACCGCCACCACGGGCATCTTGATCCCGGCCAGCGCCTCGCCGATCAGCGGGTCGTCGAAGTCGGCGATGATCCCGTCGCCCTGCCAACGCTCGATCCCTTTCAACCTGCATAGGAAATCTTCCTCGAGAAACAGATCCCAGGACGCGCGGGTACTGCTCAGGTAGTTACCGATGCCGCTGATGATGCCTCGGTCGTAGATCTTGCTGCCGTTGAACAAAAGGGCGATGCGGTGGACGGGCGGGACGATTTTCATTGTAAGAACCCTAGGCCGGTGGACAGAGACTAGGCGCGCGGACGGCGAATCTCAATACTCAAAATCGAACTGTCCTTTGATGATTTTCATAATCAGCGGCGCCAGGGGCGGCGTTAGTATCAGGTCACCGCCAAGAATAAAAAGGAAACCGTCCATGTCGTACTTCCCCGATGTTCAGCCGATCCGCTATGAGGGCCCGGGCAGCGACTCGCCGCTCGCTTTCCGGCACTACGATGCCGACAAACTGATCCTCGGCAAACCCATGCGCGAGCACCTGCGCATGGCGGTCTGCTATTGGCACACCTTTGTCTGGCCGGGGTCCGATGTGTTCGGTGCGGGAACCTTCAAACGCCCATGGCAGCACGCAGGGGACCCGATGGAAGTGGCCATCGGCAAGGCCGAGGCGGCGTTCGAGTTTTTCTCCAAGCTGGGCATCGACTACTACTGCTTCCACGACACCGATGTCGCGCCGGAAGGCCAATCGTTGAAGGAATACCGCAACCACTTCGCGCAAATGGTCGATCACCTCGAGCGTCACCAGGAACAGACCGGCATCAAGCTGCTCTGGGGCACCGCCAACTGCTTCAGCAACCCGCGTTTTGCCGCCGGCGCAGCCAGCAACCCTGACCCGCAAGTCTTCGCCTGCGCCGCCGCCCAGGTGTTCAGCGCCATGAATGCCACCCAGCGCCTCAAGGGCTCCAACTACGTGTTGTGGGGCGGCCGCGAAGGTTACGAAACCCTGCTCAATACCGATCTGGCCCGCGAACGCGAGCAACTGGGCCGGTTCATGCGCATGGTGGTCGAGCATAAATACAAGATCGGCTTCAAGGGCGACCTGCTGATCGAGCCCAAGCCCCAGGAGCCGACCAAGCACCAGTACGATTACGACAGCGCCACGGTGTTCGGCTTTCTGCAGCAGTTCGGCCTGGAAAAAGAGATCAAGGTCAACATCGAGGCCAACCATGCGACCCTGGCCGGGCACAGTTTCCATCATGAAATCGCCACGGCGGTCTCCCTGGGGATCTTCGGCAGCATCGACGCCAACCGGGGCGATCCGCAGAACGGCTGGGACACCGATCAGTTCCCCAACAGTGTCGAAGAAATGACCCTGGCTACCTACGAGATCCTGAAGGCCGGAGGCTTCGGCAACGGCGGTTTCAACTTCGATTCCAAGGTACGCCGCCAGAGCTTGGACGACGTCGACTTGTTCCACGGCCATGTCGCGGCCATGGACGTGCTCGCCCTTTCGTTGGAACGCGCAGCCGCCATGGTGCAGGACGATCAGTTGCAGAAATTCAAGGACCAGCGCTACGCCGGCTGGCAGCAGCCGTTCGGCAAGGCGCTGCTCGCGGGGGACTACAGCCTCGAATCCCTGGCCGAGCATGCATTCACCAACGAGCTGAATCCGCAGGCGGTCAGCGGTCGGCAGGAAATGCTCGAAAACGTCGTCAACCGGTTCATCTACTCCTGACGGCGGGCGACTTTGCGGGCGCGGGGAGGCTGTTACATTCGCGCGACAAATCTGTGCCCGCAACGCCGCGCAACGCTCTACAGTTCTACCGGCATCACGTTCTCGTCAGGCAGTGTCTTTCAAAAAACAATAAAAGGACGCACCACCATGAAAACATTCAAACGTACCCTGCTCGCCGGCGCCCTCGCCCTGCTATCGCTCCCGGCCATGGCCGACGCCACCCACCCCAAGATCGGTTTCTCCATCGATGACCTGCGTCTGGAACGCTGGTCCCGCGATAGAGACTACTTCGTCGCGGCGGCAGAAAAACTCGACGCCAAGGTTTATGTCCAGTCCGCCGATGCCAACGAGCAGAAGCAGATTTCCCAGATCGAAAACCTGATTTCCCGTGGCGTCGATGTCATCGTGATCGTGCCGTTCAACGCCACTGTGCTGACCAACGCCGTCGCCGAAGCCAAGAAGGCCGGGATCAAGGTAGTGTCCTATGACCGGCTGATCCTCAACGCCGATATCGACGCTTACATTTCCTTCGATAACGAAAAGGTCGGCGAGATGCAGGCCGGCGGCGTGTTGAAGGCAGCGCCCAAGGGCAACTACTTCCTACTCGGCGGCGCGCCTACCGACAACAACGCCAAAATCCTGCGTGAAGGCCAGATGAAGGTGCTGCAACCGGCCATCGACAAGGGCGACATCAAGATTGTCGGCCAGCAATGGGTGAAGGAATGGAACCCCACAGAAGCCCTGAGCATCGTCGAAAACGCCCTGACCCGGAACAACAACAAAATCGACGGCATCGTCGCCTCCAACGACGCCACCGCTGGCGGCGCCATCCAGGCCCTGGCCGCGCAAAAGCTGGCCGGCAAGGTGCCGATCTCCGGCCAGGACGCCGACCTGGCGGCGGTCAAGCGAGTGATCGACGGCACCCAGGCCATGACGGTCTACAAGCCCTTAAAGCTGATCGCCTCCGAAGCCGCCAAGCTTTCGGTACAACTGGCGCGCAACGAAAAACCCACCTACAGCTCGCAGTACGACAATGGCAACAAGAAAGTCGACACCATCCTGCTCACGCCTACCGCGCTGACCAAGGACAACATCGACCTGCTGGAAAAGGACGGGTTCTACACCAAGGCGCAGATCGCGGGGCAGTGACCCGGGAGCAGCTCTTTGGATAGCAAAAATCCTTGTGGGAGCGAGCCTGCTCGCGATGGCGGCGGCACAGTGAATGCAGATGCAAGCTGACCTACCGCTTCGCGAGCAGGCTCGCTCCCACAGGTTTTATGTTGTGTGAGCCCCTTTCTTACGAGCCCTCGCCATGTCTGAATACCTGCTGCAAATGAACGGCATCGTCAAGACCTTCGGCGGTGTCAAGGCCCTGAACGGCATCGACATCAAGGTCAGGCCGGGTGAATGCGTCGGCCTGTGCGGCGAGAACGGCGCCGGCAAATCCACCTTGATGAAAGTCCTATCGGCGGTCTATCCCTACGGCACCTGGGAGGGTGAGATTCTCTGGGACGGCCAGCCGCTGAAGGCGCAATCGATCAGCGAAACCGAAGCTGCCGGCATCGTCATCATTCACCAGGAACTGACCCTGGTGCCCGACCTGTCGGTGGCCGAAAACATCTTCATGGGCCACGAGCTGACCTTGCCCGGCGGACGCATGAATTACCCCGCGATGATCCACCGCGCCGAAGCCCTGATGCGTGAACTCAAGGTGCCGGACATGAACGTCTCGCTGCCGGTTTCGCAGTACGGCGGTGGCTACCAGCAATTGGTCGAGATCGCCAAGGCCCTGAACAAACAGGCGCGCCTGCTGATCCTCGACGAGCCTTCCTCGGCCCTGACCCGCTCGGAAATCGAAGTGCTGCTGGACATCATCCGCGACCTCAAGGCCAAGGGCGTGGCGTGCGTCTACATCTCCCACAAGCTCGATGAAGTGGCCGCCGTGTGCGACACCATCGCGGTGATACGCGATGGCAAACACATCGCCACCACTGCCATGGCCGACATGGATATTCCCAAGATCATCACGCAAATGGTCGGGCGGGAGATGAGTAACCTCTACCCCACCGAACCCCACGCTATCGGCGAGGTGATTTTCGAGGCACGCCATGTGACCTGCTACGACGTCGACAACCCCAGGCGCAAACGCGTCGACGACATTTCGTTCGTGCTCAAGCGCGGCGAAATCCTTGGCATCGCCGGGTTGGTGGGTGCGGGTCGCACGGAGCTGGTGTCGGCGTTGTTCGGCGCTTACCCCGGTCGTCACGAAGGCGAAGTCTGGCTGGACGGCCAGCGCATTGACAGCAGCACGCCCCTCAAGTCGATCCGGGCGGGCCTGTGCATGGTCCCTGAAGATCGCAAGCGCCAGGGCATCATCCCGGACCTGGGCGTCGGCCAGAACATCACCCTGGCGGTCCTGGAAAACTTCTCGAAGATGACCCGCATCGACGCCGAGGCCGAGCTGGGCAGCATCGACCGGGAAATCTCGCGCATGCACCTCAAGACCGCGAGCCCGTTCCTGCCGATCACCAGCCTTTCCGGTGGCAACCAGCAGAAAGCTGTGCTGGCGAAGATGCTCCTGACCAAGCCTCGGGTATTGATTCTCGACGAACCCACCCGGGGCGTGGACGTCGGCGCCAAGTACGAGATCTACAAGCTGATGGGCGCGCTGGCGGCCGAAGGCGTGTCGATCATCATGGTGTCCTCGGAACTTGCCGAAGTGCTGGGTGTGTCGGACCGCGTGCTGGTGATCGGCGAGGGGCAACTGCGCGGCGATTTCATCAACCAGCAATTGACCCAGGAACAGGTGCTTGCCGCCGCGCTCAGCCATCCCGAAAGCAATAACAACAATGATCGGAAGTCCGCGTAGATGAACCAAGTCAAACAAGTGTTCACCCGCTACAAAATGCTCGCCCTGGTGATTGCCGTGGCGGTCATCTGGTTGTTCTTCAGCTGGCAGACCGAGGGCGGGTTCCTGACTCCGCGCAACCTCTCCAACCTGCTGCGGCAGATGTCCATCACCGGCATCCTGGCTTGCGGCATGGTGCTGGTGATCATCAGTGGCGAGATCGATTTGTCGGTGGGCTCGTTGCTCGGTTTATTGGGAGGTCTGGCGGCGATACTCGATGTGGTCTATCACATCCCGCTGCTGGCGAACCTGAGCCTGGTCGCCCTGTGTGGGCTGATGATCGGCCTGGCCAACGGCTACATGACCGCCTACCTGCGCATCCCCTCCTTCATCGTCGGCCTGGGTGGCATGCTGGCGTTTCGCGGAATCCTGCTGGGCATCACTGGCGGCACCACCATCGCGCCGGTATCGCCGGAGCTGGTTTACGTCGGCCAGGGTTACCTGCCCCACGCAGTCGGCACGGGCCTGGGCGTGTTGTTGTTCGCGCTGACGCTTTTCCTGACCTGGAAACAGCGCCGCAACCGCGCGCTGCATGGCCTCGCGGCCCATTCCCTGACGCGGGACGTGGCGCGGGTGGTGTTGATCGGCGCCGTGCTGGCCGGGTTCGTCTATACGCTCAACAGCTACGACGGGATCCCGGTTCCGGTGCTGCTGCTGTTGGTTCTGCTGGGGGTGTTCAGCTACGTGACCAGCCAAACCGTATTCGGCAGGCGCGTCTATTCCGTGGGAAGTAACATGGAGGCCACGCGCCTGTCTGGCATCAATGTACAGGCAGTGAAGCTCTGGATCTTCGGCATCATGGGCGTGATGTGCGCCCTCGCCGGCATGGTCAACACCGCGCGCCTTGCCGCCGGCTCGCCCTCGGCGGGCAACATGGGCGAACTGGACGCTATCGCCGCCTGCTTTATCGGCGGCACATCCATGCGCGGTGGCTCGGGCACGGTCTACGGCGCGCTGCTGGGCGCGCTGGTCATCACCAGCCTGGACAACGGCATGTCCATGCTCGACGTCGACAGCTATTGGCAGATGATCGTCAAGGGCAGCATTTTGGTCCTAGCCGTGTGGGTGGATGTCAGCACCCGCACCGCCCGACGCTGACCCATACCGATTCGGGGCAACCATGGATGGCCGCCCCACTCCCCGTCGTGATTGATCACAATCCGTGTGCAACGCCTTCACCGCTGGGCTCTTGATGCGACGCCGGCAGCCAATATGCTGTGGGCAGACCCGCCAAAAATGAAGAAGCGCCTGCATGAACAGCCCCCGAACGCTCTATCAAAAGCACATCGACAGCCATACCGTTTGCCCGTTGGACGATCAGGGCCACGTGCTGTTGTACATCGACCGCCAGGTCGCCAACGAATACACCAGCCCGCAAGCCTTCAGCGGCCTTCGTGAAAACGGCCGCAGCGTCTGGCGGCCGAGCGCGACGCTGGCGGTGGTCGATCACGTCAACCCGACGGCGCCCCAGCGCATCGCAGCCATGCCGGATGCCGGCGGCGCCCGGCAGGTCTCGTACTTCGCAGAAAACTGCCGGGACTTCGGCATCGAACTGTTCGACGTGCTGGACAAACGCCAGGGCATCGAGCACGTCGTTGCCCCCGAGCAAGGCTTCATCCTGCCGGGCATGGTGGTGGCCGCGGGCGACAGCCACACCACGACATACGGTGCGTTGGGGGCCTTTGGTTTTGGCATCGGCACGTCTGAAATCGAACACCTGCTGGCTACGCAAACGCTGGTCTACAAGCGCCTGAAAACCTTGCGCGTCACGGTCAACGGCACGCTTGGGGCAGGTGTCACCGCCAAGGACATCATCATGGCGCTGATCGAAAGGATCGGCGCCTCGGGCGCCACCGGTTATGCGATCGAATTCACCGGCCCGGCAATCACCGCCCTTAGCGTCGAAGCCCGCATGACCATCTGCAACATGGCCGTGGAAGCCGGCGCCCGGGGCGCGTTCATGGCGCCGGATGACAAGGTTTTTGCCTATCTGCAAAGCAAGCCCCGCGCTCCCAGGGGCGAGCTGTGGAAACGGGCCGTGACCAAATGGCGAGCCCTGCACAGCGATGAAGGCGCGGTGTTCGACCGGGAAGTGACGCTCGATGTCGACGCGTTGGAACCCATGGTCACCTGGGGCACCAGCCCTGACCAGGCTGCACCGATCGGAAGCCAGGTACCCGACCCTGCGACAGAACCCGACCTGATCCTGCGCCAAGGCCTGCAGCGTGCCCTCAACTACATGGGTCTGACGCCAGGCATGCCGCTCGCCGACGTGGTCATCAACCATGCTTTCATCGGCTCGTGCACCAACGCGCGGATTGAAGACTTGCGCGATGCGGCGCGTGTCGTACAGGGCAAGCACGTTGCCGCCCATGTGCGCGCGATGATCGTGCCCGGCTCGACCATGGTGCGCGAACAGGCCGAAGAAGAAGGCCTGGCGGCAATATTTCGCGAAGCCGGTTTCGAATGGCGCCAATCCGGCTGTTCGATGTGCCTGGCGATGAACGATGACGTGCTCGCCCCTGGGGATCGCTGCGCCTCCAGTACCAATCGCAACTTCGAAGGACGCCAGGGCGCCGGCGCGCGCACCCACTTGATGAGCCCGGCCATGGTGGCCGCCGCCGCGATTGCTGGTCATTTGACCGATGTTCGTTCACTGCTGCCGGAGGCCTGAAGCATGCAACCCTTCAATACTGTAACTGGCACCGCCGCCCCGCTGCTGGCCGCCAACATCGACACCGACGTGATCATGCCCAAGCAGTTCCTCAAGGGCATCGACCGCAACGGGCTGGACCGTGGCCTGTTCTTCGACTTGAAGTGGCTGGGCAACGGCGATCCCAATCCTGAATTCGTGCTCAACAAACCGGGCTGGCGCGGCGCAACGTTCCTGGTGGTGGGGAAAAACTTCGGATGTGGCTCAAGCCGCGAACATGCGGTGTGGGGTTTGAAGCAAGTGGGCATCCGGGCGTTGATCGGCAGCAGCTTCGCCGGGATCTTCTATGACAATTGCCAGCGTAACGGGGTGTTGGTCATTCAATTGCCCGAAGCGCAACTCAAGAGACTCGCGCAGACGATCAGCCGCGCCGAAACCGCCAACATCAGCGTTAACCTGCCGGCGCAACAGATCAGATTGGCGGACGGTGAGGTAATTACTTTCCAGATCGACGAGCTGCGCAAGCAATCCTTGCTGCTCGGCCTGGATGCCATTGGCACGACCCTTCAACGTGCGGACCAGATACGCCGCTTCGAAAGCCGGCACCTGGCGGAAAATCCCTGGCTGTAGCGTAACGTCCAACCACTGAGGAAGACTCTGGGAGCGAGCCGGCTCGCGAAAGCGGTGCTGCTCTTCTACCCAGCCGACAAGTCCCGAAAACACGTCTCAAGAAATTCAACGCAAACCCGCAGCTTCGCCGACTGACTGAGCCGGGTCGGATACACCGCCCAGACGTTGGCGCTTTGCGAATACGCCGGCAGCACCTGAACCAACCGCCCCTGTTCAAGCAGGGGCCCGGCGTCCCACATCGAGCGCAGCAGGATCCCGCCGCCACTCAACGCCCACTCCAGGACAATCTCGCCGCTGTTGGAGGACAACGGGCCGCCGACACGCACTGTCTCCTGCACCCCATCCTTGCTCAAGGTCCAGATGCCGAAGGCGTTGTCGCGCTCCTTGAGCACCAGGCAATCATGGTCCTTGAGGTCATCGAGCGAACGCGGTGTGCCCCGTCGTTCCAGGTACCCGGGGGCTGCGCAGAGCACGCGCCGATTGCTCACCAGCTTGCGGCCCAGGTGCTGCCCTGGCAGGTCATCACCGACGCGGATCTCAAGGTCGAACCCCTCGCCAACGATATCGACGACGCGGTCGAACACATCCAGCCGGATGTCGAGGCCAGGATACGTCTGCGACAGCTTGCCGATTGCCGGCGCGACATGGTTGCGGCCAAAACCAAAGCTGCTGCAGATATGCAACGAGCCGGTGGGCTGATGGCGAGCCCGGGCGATCTCACCGACGAACTCATCGAAATCCCCCAGCAGCTTTTCGGCCCACACCCGCACGCGCTCGCCGTCGTCGGTCAATGCGATGCGCCGGGTCGTGCGATGCAGCAGTCGGGTAGCGAGCGTCGACTCCAATACCGAGATGCGCTTGCTGATATAGGCCGGTGAATAGCCCAATGCCTCGGCCGCGCTGGCAAAGCGATTCTTTCGGACGACAGTCAGAAAGACCTTCAGGTCCTCCGGCAAGGGGAATTGATCACGGGTTGTGTTCATCGGCTCTACCGCAGCGCTATTCTTCGCAATTTCGCGAAGAATAGCACTGAAGCGGCCCGGCTCAACCGCCGTATTTGCCCAGCAATTTAAGCGTCACGCCGTTCGTCCAGCCAAAGCCATCCTGCAATTCATACTCGCCCCCGCCCCCACCGTCGCCTTGACCGGACAAGTCGTACTTCTCGACCAGTTTGTCTTCCTTGTGGTAGAGATCCTGGACCTGTTGCAGAAAACGGCTGCCAACCTCCCTGGCCAGGTCGGTTTGGCCGTAGCGCTCCAACCCCTCGACCGCCACCCATTGCAGGGGCGCCCAGCCATTGGGTTCATCCCACTGCTGGCCGTTATTGACCTGGGTGGTGGCGATGCCGCCGGGACGCAGCAAGCCCTTGCGCACGGCGTCGGCAGTGCGGTTGGCGCGTTCGCTGGAAGCCAGGCCGGTATAGAGCGGGAACAGCGTCGCGGCAGTGAGTGCCGGGCGCTGCCGGTTCTGCTGCCAATCGTAGTCCACGTAATAGCCGCCTTCGGCGTTCCACAGGTACGTCTCGATGGCGCGCTGGCGTTGCTCGGCCCGTTGCCCATAGGCTTGGGTACACGGCGTGTTCCGCACCGTTTCACAGGCCTTGGCGATGGTGCGCTCCAAGTGATACATCAGGCTGTTCAGGTCCACGGGTGCGATGGAGGTCGTGCGAATGGTCGCCAGGTTTTTATCGTCTCCCAGCCAGCGGGAACTGAAATCCCAGCCGCTTTCAGCGCCTGCGCGCAAGTCGCGCCAGACTTCTTGCTTGGGCCTGTCGGCTGCCTGTTCAGCGGTCTTGACGTCCTGCAGCCACGACTCCTGACGAGGCGTGGGGCTGGCGTCCCAATAGCGGTTGAGCACGCTGCCATCGGCAAGCTTGACGACGTGTCGCCCAGCCTCACGCGGCTTGAGGGTCTGCGCCCCTTCCATCCAGTAGGCATATTCTTTTTGCAGTTGCCCAAGGTAACGCCCGTAGGCCTGCTCGCCCTCGATATGCGCCTGCAATTCCACCATATAGGCAAAGAATGGCGGCTGCGATCGGCTCAGGTAGTAGGTGCGATTGCCGTTGGGAATGTGGCCGTAGGTGTCGATCATGTAGGCAAAGTTATCGGCCATCTGGCGAACCTGCGTCTGGTCACCGCTTTGCTCCAACCCCAGCATGGTGAAATACGAATCCCAGTAATACATTTCTCGAAAACGCCCGCCTGGCACGACATAGGGCTGCGGCAACGGCAATAGACTGCTGTATTGCGGAACCTCGGTGTAGGTTCGGCTGAGCACCGGCCAGAGATTGTCGATGTGTTCCTTGATCGGCGCGCCGGGTTTTGGGGTAGGGCTCTCAGCCTGGCCTGACTCGACGAAGTTGTCCTTCACGAACCCGTTGAGATCGAAATCGGCACTGTCGCGGCGGGCCAGGTAATCGGCGCGAATCTGCGAGGGGTCGCGCTTGGGCAGCGCATCGACGAAGTGTTTTTGGTCAGTGAACAACTGTTTGCCTTGCACCGCCTCAAACAATTCGGGATAGGCCTGGTCGGGCGGCACGGGGGTGCGCCTTCGCGCGTCCTCGTAGCTCCATGTCGCAGGCGATTGGCTTGAGCATGCTGCGCACAACAACGCGGTGAAGGACAGGCTGGCGAGATAAACAGAACGCATCTGAGGCTCCTTGATGTGATCACTTCCTACAGCAATGACTGAAGAAAATGAGCCTCGGTTCACTCGAACTTCCTTTCCTCATTTCAATGGAACCCCCGTTTCACCCTCGCTCTCTATCGCAGAACCAACAGAGCGGAGGTGTTGATCATGATTTCCCCGGCAACCGGAATGAGGACGGGCGAACGCTATGCCGTCGAAAGCGTCGAGCGAGCGCCACATTTCCCCGGCTTTTTCCTTGATGGAAAGTATTACCTGGGCCCAGAACTGAACACCGCGGTGGGCTGGCTGGAGGGCGAAAAGTTTGTCTATGACCAACTCGACCCCGAGGGCGAGCCGGTGTACCCGGACAGGGTCGCCGGCACCGTCCAGGACCTGACGCTGATCATGGCGGACGGGGTGCGCCTGAAGCTTTCGCCCATGCAGCCCGAGATCCATCAGTCGACAGGCGAAACCGCCCCGAGCCGTAAGACGACGTCGTATCCCTTGTCGGAGAAACTGGTGGTCATCACCGGCGCTTCGAGCGGGATCGGCCGCGCCACCGCCCAGGCGTTTGCCAGGCAGCGCGCACGCCTGGTCCTGGCGGCACGCGACCGTGCGGCGCTCGATGAGGTCGTTGCACAATGCCAGGCCCAGGGAGCCGACGCGTTGGCGGTGTGCACAGACGTCACCAGCAGTGAGCAGATGCAGGCGCTTGCCGCCGAAGCCGCAACGTTCGGTGACGGTCGCATTGACATCTGGATCAACAATGCCGGCGTGGGTGCGGTAGGCAGCTTCGAGCAGACGCCGCTCGATGTGCATGAGCAGGTCCTGCAAACCGATTTGCTTGGCTACCTGCGCGGCGCCTACGTGGCCTGGCCGTATTTCAAGAAGCAACAACGCGGCATCCTGATCAATACCCTGTCGTTAGGCAGTTGGGTCGCCCAGCCTTACGCCGCCGCCTATTCCGCCAGCAAGTACGGACTGCGCGGGTTGTCCGAAGCCTTGCGCGGTGAGTTGGGGGAATACCGGGACATCCACGTCTGCGACATCTACCCCGCGGTCATCGATACGCCGGGCTTTCGCGATGGCGCCAACTTCACCGGCCACGCGCTGAAGCCACCACCACCGGTCTACGACCCCCATCGCGTCGCCGAGGCGATGGTCAGTTGCGCACTCAACCCCAAGCCCACCACCACCGTGGGCAGCGCCGCGACACTGGCAAGGATGGCGCATTTTCTTGTGCCCGGGTTTGCGCAACTCTCCGGCTGGCTGACACGCCGGGGCTTGGATCGCAGCCCGGCAATGGCTTCATCCTCCGGAAACCTGTTCTCCCCGCCCAGCGGCCAGCGACGTGTCGAAGGCGGTTGGCGCAAGCCGACGCGGCGATCCGCGCCCCTGCTGGTGGCGGGCGCCGCATTGTTGATTGGTGGGTGCCTGGTGGCGCTGGGTCGGGAACGAAGTCGTCGCTGAAGCGGCGTCTGGGTATTGGCTCAGGCCAATCCCGAACGGAACGCTTCCACCTTGAGCCCGAATCGGTTCATCTTGTTGTACAAACCGCCACGGGAAACGTTCAACTGCCGGGCGGCCAGGCGGATATTGCCCCGCGTGTCCCTGAGGGCCGCGATGATCGCGTTCATTTCATGGGTACCTAGATCCACGGCTGCCCGGGGCTCGGGGGCAAAATGCCGGGCCGATGGCTGTCCTCCCTGCCTGATCTCCAACGCAAGATCACTCGCTTGGATCAGCTCGGTGGCAGCCAGGTTGGTCGCGCGCTCAATGACGTTTTCCAGCTCACGGACGTTGCCCGGCCAGTGGTAGGCGCCCAAGAGCTCCAGCGCCTCCGGGGACAGGTCGCGCATGGGTTTTCGCAGCGACCGGGCGCAACGCGCAAGAAAATGCCGTGCCAGCATCGGCACGTCTTCGCGGCGCATGCGCAGGGGCGGCACCGTCAGGCCCAGCACGTTGAGGCGGTAATAAAGATCTTCGCGAAAAGCCCCTTCGGCCACGGCCTGGCTCAGGTTGCGATGGGTCGCAGCGATGATGCGCACGTTCACCCGCAACGATTTTTTCGCCCCCACCCGAGTGACTTCGCCTTCCTGCAGGACACGCAGCAAGCTGACTTGAGCATCGAATGACATGTCGCCGATTTCGTCGAGAAAGATCGTCCCGCCGTCAGCCAATTCGAACTTGCCCGCCGAACCGCCACGCACCGATCCGGTGAACGCGCCTTCGACATGGCCGAACAGTTCACACTGGACCAGGTCGCGAGGAATGGCCCCGCAATTGACCGCAACGAAAGGTCCGCCGCAACGCTCGCTGCCATTGTGGATGGCCTGGGCAAACAGTTCCTTGCCGGTGCCGCTCTCCCCGAGAATCAGCGTGGTCGAATCGCTGCGGCTGGCGATTCGAGCCAGGTGCAATGCGTCCTGGATGGCGCGTGAATGGCCCTGGATGGTTTCGAAGGTATAGCTGGCCTGGGTACCCATGATGCGCCGGGTAATCTCGCGGATGCGCCGGTTCTCGCGCAATGAAACAATGCGACCGCCCTGCGCCAGGGGACAGACCGACACCAGGCAGGCCAGGTGGCTGCGATCGTGCAGCTCAAACGTACAGTCCAGGTCCCGTACTCCTTCCCCGGCCCTGCGCAGGATTTCATCGCTCAGTTCGGTCTGGCCCAGGCTCTGGAACGGCTTGCCCAGCCAGGCAGGGTCGACACGAAACAATTGCCGGGCGTAATGGTTGAGGGCCTTGATATCGTTTTTTTCATCCAATACGACCAAGCCCTCGTTGAGCACTTCCAAAACCGTTTGTTGTTCTTCCAGCAACGCTTGCAGCGCCATTTGCCTGGAAACAGCTTCGGCTGCAGCCTGGACGGTGCCCAAGGTGTGGAAGTGAAACCAGCCGGGCTCGGCCGTTAGGGTCAACATGGCCAGGGTCCGGCCATGGGCATCGCGGATGGGCGCGGCGGCACAATGCATCTGCCGCTGGCGCAGGCCGGCGCCGAAATTCTCGCCAGACAGCACGTATACCAAGCGGTCTTCAACCAGCGCCAGGCCGGTGCAATTGGTGCCCTGTACCGATTCAAGCAAGCGACTGCCGATGGGTGTGAGGTCCAAGCCACAGAAGTACAAGGTGGTGCCCTGGGCATCCGTGAGGTTGATATGCCCGTTGGGATTGTAGGCAAGCAGGCCGCGCATGACCTGCGCCGCCGCGGCGATCAACAGTCGATTCGCCGCCAGTGTGGCGGTCAGCTCGGCAGGCGAGACAAAACGGTACTCGCCGTCTGCCGAGTCGAGGCCGGCATCGACGCTACGCTGCCAGGAACTCCAGATAACCTGCCGGACACCTTCAGAACGCTCGGTGACACCGCTCAAGCAGGCTCGCCAGGCTTCATCCAGCGCCGGGCTTGATCCGCCATTCAATGACGCAGGCCCCAGGGCAGTCAGGTAATCACGGTCTTCAACGCTCAACGTCATCGGCTGTGTGTTCATGGCGGGCTCTATGTACATACTTTTGACATGTCAGTATAGGCATGTCTTCTAAATGGACACATGCAATCACAAAGCACCAATAAAACCCTTTATTTTCAGGCTGTTAACAATTGGCACAGCCCTTGCTCCCGGCAATGCACCGACAACGAGTCGCGAACAACAATAAAAGGGAGTCTCTTATGGGTACGTCAAAAACCGTCCGCCTGGGTCTTATCGGTGCGGGTCGCATGGGCAGCTTTCACGGCCTGACCGCCGCTCGCCACATCCCCGGCGCATACCTTGCCGCCATTGCCGATCCAACCCCCGGCCAGGCCGAGCGCCTAGCGGCAGAACTGGGCGCAGGGAAGGTTCATACCGATCCACAACAGTTGCTGAATGACCCGGATATCGACGCGGTGCTGATCGCCGCGCCAGCTCGCAGCCACGCCGAACTGGTGATCAGCGCGGCGCAGGCGGGCAAAAGCGTTTTCTGCGAAAAACCCATGGCCGTCACGCTGGAGGAAGCCGATCGGGCCATTGCCGCCGCTGCCGATGCGAGGGTCACGCTGCAAGTCGGCTTCAACCGGCGCTTCGCCAAGAGCTTCCGCACCGCGCACCTGGACGTGGTCGCCGGCCGAATCGGCACGCCACAGCTTCTGCGTTCGCTGACCCGCGACCCGGCGCTGAACAATCCCGCCGCCTCGCCGCAATGGGTCATTTTCCTGGAGACGCTGATCCACGACTTCGACACCCTGCGCTACCTCAATCCGGGTGCAGAAGCGGTCGAGGTGTTCGTCATGGCCGACGCGTTGATCGCGCCGGACTTCAAACACAAAGGGTTCCTCGACACGGCGGTGGTCACGATCCGATTCGACAACGGCGCCATCGCCACGGCCGAGGCCAACTTCCAGGCGGTCTACGGCTATGACGTCCGCGGCGAAGTGTTCGGCAGCGCCGGCATGCTGACCATGGGCAGCGTCAACGACAGCGACTTGCTGCGCTACCTGGCAAGTGGCGTCCAGGCCGATACCCAGCGCATGGACACCGACTTGCTGCGTGACGCCTACGTGACCGAGCTCAATCACTTCGTCAATTGCGTACGCAGCGGTGAAAAGCCCCTAGCCAGCGGTGAGGACGCCCGGGCCGCGCTGGCGATTGCCCGTGCCTGTATCGAGTCTTTCCAGCAAGGCAAAGCGGTGCGTGTCCAAGGGCCGCTGTCATGAGTCTCGTACCGTTCAAGCTGGCGGTCAGCGCGGAGATGGTGTTCCTCGACCTGCCCTTTATCGAACGCGTCAAACGCATCCATGCGCTGGGCTTCAGCGTCGAGATATGGAACTGGACGACCAAGGACATCCCCGCCCTCGCCGCGACGGGCGCTGACTTTACCTCGATGACCGGCTACATCACGGGCAACCTCACCGACCCCGAGGACATCCGGCAACTGCTGGACAGTGCCCAGGAGTCCTTGGGTGTCGCCGCGCAATTGAATTGCCCGAGCCTGAACCTGCACGGCACCGGCCTGGGGGACCAGGGTCTGCCGGTCAAACCCGTGACCCAGGCCACCGGCCGCATGTGGTTGAGCGCCTGCAAGACCCTGGAAAAAATCGCCCGCCTGGGGGAAGACGCCGGCCGTGTGTTCCTGCTGGAAAACCTGAACACCGAAGTCGACCATCCGGGCACGCCTTTCGCTCGCGCCGACGACACCCTGGCGCTGATCGAAGCCGTAGGCAGCCCGCATCTGAAAATGAACCTGGACCTCTATCACGCGCAGATCGGCGAAGGAAACCTGACCGAACTGATCCAGCGCGCCGGCGGCGCCATCGGTGAAATCCAAGTCGCCGATGTGCCTGGCCGCATGGAGCCCGGCACTGGCGAAATCAATTATCCGGCGATTGCCAGGGCGTTGTCCGGCATGGGATACAGCGGTGTAGTCGGCCTCGAAGGTTGGGCCAGCGGAGACAGCGAGCGGGCGCTTGAGCGATTCAGGCGGGCCTTCACGCTGGATGGGTAAGGCCCGTGCAGAACATTTATTGATGACGTTCACTCCATAACAACAAAAGGAAAACCATCATGCGTCGTTGCACACTGCTGTTCGCCACGCTGCTCCTGCTCTTCAGCCAATGGGCCGCCGCCGACTATCGCATCGGCGTCAGCATCGCCAGGGTCGACGATAACTTCATGACCTATGTGCGTAACGGCCTGGACGAGGCCGCCAAGAAGGACAACGTCCAGATCCAGTTCGAGGACGCCCAGGGCGATGTGGTTCGCCAGCTCAACCAGGTCCAGGGCTTCATCAACCAGAAAGTGGACGCGGTCATCGTCCTGCCGGTCGACACCTCCGCCACCGCCAATATCACCCGTGCCGCAGTCGAGGCGAAGACGCCACTGGTCTACGTCAATCGGCACCCGGACGAGCGTACGCTGCCCAAAGGGGTGGTCACGGTGGCGTCCAATGACATCGAGGCTGGCCAATTGCAGATGCGTTACCTCGCCGAAAAGCTCGGCGGCAAAGGCAACCTGGCGATCATCATGGGTGACCTCGCGCAAAACGCTACCCACGACCGCACCGAAGGGGTCAAGCAAGTGCTCAAGGACTTTCCCGGCATCAAGATCGTCGAGCAGCAGAGTGCCGAGTGGCAACGCAACAAGAGCATGGACCTGACCAGCAACTGGTTGCTCGCCGGCAGCCGGTTCGATGCCATCGTCGCCAACAATGACGAGATGGCCATCGGTGCGGCCATGGCCTTGCAACAATCCGGCAAGGCCAAGGGCGAGGTTGCGATTGTCGGAATTGACGGCTTGCCGGACGGCCTGGCGGCGATCAAGCGCGGGATGCTAGTCGCCTCGGTATTCCAGGACCCTAAGGCCCAGGCGACCAGCGCGGTGCAGGCAGCCATCAAGATGATCAAGGGCGAGCCGGTCGAGACAGAAGTCTGGGTGCCCTTCCAGTTGATCAAGCCTGAACAACTGGCGGTGTTCGAGCAGCGTTACAAGTAGCAGTAATCACCTGAGAAAAATGATGGCTCCGTGGCGAGGGAGCTTGCTCCCGCTCGGTTGCGTAGCAGCCGCAAGATTTTGGGGCCGCTGCGCCCGAAGCGTCGGACCGACCCAGCGGGAGCAAGCTCCCTCGCCACGAGTGAACAGCGCTGGATCAAGCGATGTGCAACGCTCGGCCCTTGGTCTCGGCGAGGGCGTTGTTCAATGCAACACGGAACAGTTCGACCAGCACATCAATCTCGTCGGCCTGGATGATCAGCGGCGGCAGGAATCGCACCACGGCGCCGTGACGCCCGCCCAGTTCCAGGATGACACCCAGGCGCAGGCATTGGCGCTGGATGGCCTGGGCCAATGCGGTGTCCGCCGGAGGAACACGGCTGTCGCTCGGGGTGTCGCTGACGACTTCCACGCCCACCATCAACCCCCGACCGCGCACCTGGCCCAGGCAAGGGTAGTCGCCCTGCAACTGGCGCAGTTGCTCCATCAGGCGCTGCCCCATGGCATCGGCATGTTCTGGCAGGTTTTCGCTGATGATATGGCGCAATGTCGCGGCACCTGCAGCCATCGCCATCTGGTTGCCACGGAACGTGCCGGCATGGGAACCGGGCTTCCAGGTGTCCAGCTCTTCGCGATAGACCATCACCGCCAGTGGCAGGCCGCCACCGATGGCTTTGGACAGCACCAGAATGTCTGGCTCGATATCGGCATGCTGGAAAGCGAACAGCTTGCCGGTACGACCCAGGCCGGTCTGCACTTCGTCGATGATCAGGGCCACGCCGTACTTGCGAGTCAATTGGCGCAAGCCCTGGAGCCAGCGTACCGGTGCCGGGATCACCCCGCCCTCGCCCTGCACCACCTCCACGACCACTGCCGCCGGCGGCAACACGCCCGATTCCGGGTCGCTCAGCAGTTGTTCGATGAAGTGCAGCCCGGCATCGATGCCAGCTTCACCACCGATGCCGAACGGACAACGGTAGTCGTAAGGGTACGGCAGGAATTGCACGTCGGCCATCAGCGAGCCCAGCGCCTGTTTCGGCCCCAGGTTGCCCATCAGGCTCAATGTCCCCAGGGTCATGCCATGATAGCCGCCGGAGAACGTCAGGATCGGCTTACGCCCGGTGGCGATTCTCGCCAGTTTCAGGGCCGCCTCGATGCCATCTGCACCCGTCGGCCCGCAAAACTGTATGCGCGCGTGACGCGCGAAGTTTTCCGGCATGGCATTGAAAAGGTCCTCGACAAAGCGATCCTTGACCGGCGTCGTCAGGTCCAGGGTGTGCAAGGGCAAGCCGGAATCGAGCGTCTGGCGCATCGCCGCAATGGCCACCGGGTGGTTATGGCCCAGCGCCAAGGTTCCCGCGCCGGCGAGACAGTCCATGAACAATTGCCCCTGCGTGTCGCGAACATAAAGGCCGTGAGCCTCTTGCAGGGCCAGCGGGATGCGTCGCGGGTATGAACGCGCATTCGATTCCCGGGCCGCCTGGCGTTGCAGGTACGGATTGGTATTCAGTTCGCGAGGCGCCTGTTGGCGGAACTGCTCCAGCGTGAAGGTGGCGCTGGATGATGAGCGGGGCTGGACACTTTCCATTTTGACTCCCTGAGATGAGAACGCTGTCGTGGGCGATCAGCCCTGTCCTTATGCCTGCATTGCCTGGCGCAGGCTCAGTGGGCGCATGTCGGTCCAGACTTTCTCGATGTAGGCCAGGCACTCTTCCTTGCTGCCCTGCATGTCTACGGTGCGCCAGCCATCGGGCACACTGCGGTAGTCCGGCCAGATCGAGTACTGCTCCTCTTCGTTGACGACAACCAGAAACCGCGTATCCGGGCTATCCAAACTCATTGCTTGCTCCTTGACTGGCATGACGGGAAAGATCGCTACGATACAATACTAATAGTATCGATTCTCATTAATATTTTATAAATCTTACATGGCTTGCCTGCTTCAACACCCACGAGCAGTCGCAAGACGGTGGTGCGCTGTTTATACTTCGCCCCTTCTGGACGATAACGTCTCTCAATTCGCGGTCACGGATGAGTCAATGATTCCCAGCCTTGCTCCGCTGTTCACCGGGCCGCTCGCGGCCTTCGAAGAAAAACTGCAACTGCGCAGCCACTCGCCCACCGTTCTGTCGGTGGAACTGTTCTTCCAGCGCGAGACGTTCAGTCAGTTCGTCGACGAGCTGCTGGCGCGCTACAAGACCGATGAACGCCTGGCCCTGGTGTCGCTGTGGTCCAAGTGGTATTTCAGTACCTTCCTCGCGCCGGTGATGGGCGCCAACCTGTTGCTGCAACGGGACCTGCCAGTCGCTCTGAACGATGTTGGGTTGAAACTCGGCGACGACGCCAGGCCACAGGCCTTACATGTTCGCGACGCCGGGCAACCACTGCCCGAATGCACAGCCTTTGAACGGTTCCATACGCTGGTCGAACAACACCTGGAACCGGTCATCGACACGCTGGCCAGTGTCAGCCGCGCATCGCCCCGCTTGTTCTGGAGCAATGCCGGCAACACCTTCGAATTCGTCACCACGCGGATCGACCTGCATCCGCTGGCCAATCCCGAGAGCACCCTGCCCGCCCGGCAAATCCTCACTGCCCGCCTGCGCCCCGATGGTCGGCGCAACCCGCTGTTCGCCCCCGTGCGTTACCACGATATCGGCGAGGAAGAGCCGCAGCGCCTGCGGCGAATCTGCTGCATTCGGTATCGCCTTCCCAGCGTCGGCTATTGCAGCAGTTGCCCCCTCGATGAATGCAAGCGGCAGCATTGAAGCGTCTGATCGCGCCGATCATTTTGCCAATTGAAAGGGATTCTCCGTCGCCCGGTCGTAATCGACGAGGTGGCCGTAGTCGAGACGATAGACCCGGTCCGCCACGTCGAAATAACGGTCGTCATGAGTGATCGCGATGACCGTCTTGCCGGCCGCTTTGAGCTCGGGCAGCAATTCGTTGTAGAACACATGGCGGAACACCGGGTCCTGGTCGGCCGCCCACTCGTCCAGCAGGAACACTTCACGGCCTTCCATCATCAGCAACAGTAAGGCCAGGCGCTTGCGCTGGCCCTGGGACAACGCGGTGGTGGACAGGCGTCCAGCGGCGAATTCAACCTTGTGGGCCAGCCCCAGGCGCTCCAGATAATGGTCCACCCGAGCCTCCAGCCCTTCATGGTCGCCCGCCTCGCCCAACACATCGGCGAACAGATAGAAGTCGGCAAAGATCGCGGCGAAGTGCTCGCGATGCCATTCGCTGGTGCTGGCATCGAGCACCACGCCGTTGAGTGAAACTTCCCCGCAAGCGGGCACATAGAGCCCGGTCAGCAGCTTGGCCAGGGTCGACTTGCCACTGCCGTTGCCCCCCACAATGAAGATCAACTCGCCGCGCCGGATCGTCAGGTCGATCGGTCCCAATTCAAAGGCAAATTCCTCGTTCTTGCCGGCATACCGGTAATGCACGTTCGACAGACGCAGATCACGAAACGGCTGCGCTGCTTGCGCGGACGCCTTGAACTCTACCGTCTCGCCCAGTGCCAGGGCATCAATGGCCTGTAAAGCGACATGACCACGAATGACAGCGGGAATAGCGTCGAGGATCATCGAGATCGGCGTGCGCAGGAACATGATCGCCAAGACGTAGCCCACCACCACCTGCTGGCTCAGCAATCCCAGCCCCTGGCCGAGGAAAAACAGCGTGCCGATCAGCACGAACACCAGCAACGTCGTCCAGTTCAGGTTGACGGCCCATAAGGTGTCAGCGCGTACCGATGCGTCCAGCGACGCCCGGGCGATGGGTTCGAGCTTGCGTTGATAGAGCAAATGCCGACGCTCCCGGCTCAGGCCCAGTTCGCAACGCCCCTGGATGGCGGCTTCGAACTGCTCGGTGAGTTGGTCGTCCTGCTGCCGGACCGCCTGCATCAAGGTCTTGACCTTGCGCCCGAGCAGCACGTCGAGGCCGACGCCAGCGGCGATTACTGCCAGCGTCAGGCCGAAGAACGGCAGGCTCAACCACGCCATATAGGCCAGCCCCGCCAACAGCAGCAAGCCGTTGTACAAGGAAATCGGCAATTGCTTGAAGGCCGTGGCGACGGTGGTCACGTCCTTGGTCAGGGCGTTGTAGATGCGTGGGCTGCCCAACCGTTCGATGCGTTCCAGCGCGGTGCCCAGCACCTTGCCCACCAGCCGCAAGCGCAGCTGGTACACCAGCCGATGGCCGATCTGCACCAGCAGCCATTGCGCGGTGACCCCGCTGATGAACAACAGCACCAGCAGGCCACCGAACAGCAGCAAGCCCTGGCCGAGGTCATTGAGACCTTGTTCCAGGCAGCGGTTGATGTAGCCGATCAGGCCGATACTGGTGGCCGCGCTCAGGGCACTGCTCAGCACCGCTAGGAAAATGCGCCATCGCGCGTTGTGCAGCAGTTCTCTCAATAACATCATGGGACCGACACCACCTTGGCAGAGGTTTGCAACAGTAAAGGCAGCAGGTTTTCGACCAGTCGCGGCTCGCCGAGCATCTCATGATGCCCCACGTCCAGCGTCCACTGGCTAACCGGTTGGCGCGCGTGGACTTGCCATTGTGCGCGCAAGTCGCCGTGGGCATTGCCGCGCCACAACCAGACTGGCACGTCAACGGTTGGCAAGGCCTGCTCGTACAAACGGGTCTTGATCGCGCGATATCGCGCCATCAGCGCCAGCAGTTCACCATCCGCCGCTTTCCATTGCAGGTGCCCGCGCACCTGTTCATCGTCGAGCAGCCGGGCGACACCCTCGGCATAGTCGAGGCCGGCCAACAGGCCCGTCAACCGTTCCCGTAGCGACTCGCCGATCGGCTGGCCGTGGCTGCGGCAATAAAACGCGAAATCGGCAATCAACTGGCCCGCTTCGTCGCCCTCGCCGGCCAGGCTGCGCTGAGCATCGTGATCGAGCAACACCAGGCCTTCGACGCTGAAGCCGCTGGCTTGCAGATGCGGCACCAGCAACAAGGCCAGGCGCGCGGCCAGGCTCCAGCCCAACAACACCATCGGTCGCTGTTTGAGCTGGACCGGGATACTCGCCACGTATTGCTGCAACAGCGCATCCATATCGCCGTGGGCCCAGTCATTTTCAAGGGCGGCCAGGCCAAAGACGGCCACTTCGCCGCGCAGGTTTTCCACTAGCGGCTGGTAAGCCTGCAGGTGCCCTTGCGCACCATGCACCGCCAGCAAGGCCGGTGCGTGCGGATCGGCGTCGCTCAAGATCTTAAAGGGGCCGCTGCCGATATCGTCCAGGTCCTGCACCAGATCACGCACCGTATGCCGCTCGAACAACAGATTGGTCGGCAGGTTGAGGCCCAACCGTTCACGGATCAGCGACACCACTTTGATCGCCGCCAGCGAATGCCCGCCAACGTTGAAGAAATTGTCCGTTACGCCGAGGTCATCGACCCCCAGCACGTCACACCAGATCGCAAGGACCACCGTCTCCAGCTCCCCCTCCGGCTTCACCCGCGTATTCTGCAATCGCTGCCGGGCCCGTTCGAGCAGGTGCTTACGATCGAGCTTGCCGTTGCTGTTCAGAGGCATGGCCTTCAACGCAAAGATTCCGCTGGGCAGCATGTAATCCGGCAATTGACGAGCCAAGCTGGCGCGCAACGGATCCGTCCCCTGGAACTGAACATCGTCCGTGACTACAAATGCCAGCAACCGCCCGAGATCGCCTTCGCCATCCAGCAGCACAGCGGCTTGCAAGACGCCCGGCTGGGCGAGCATCGCCTGCTCGACCTCCGCCAGCTCAAGGCGAAACCCACGAATTTTCACCTGCTGGTCATTGCGCCCCAGAATGCGCAGGGCCCCATCGGCCTGGCGTAAGACCAAGTCACCGGTGCGGTACAGGCGATTGCCGCTGGCAGGATCTACACCGAAGGCCTCGCCACCGACATTGCCGACGTATCCCCTGCCGACACTGGCGCCACTGATGTACAACTCGCCAGCCTGGCCGGGCGGCACTGGCCGTTGCTGCTCGTCAAGCAGATGAATACGGTTGGCACCCAACACTTGATTCAACGCACAACCAGTCACGCCCTGCGCAAGATCAATGGCTCGCCACAACACCCCGACGGTGGTTTCGGTCGGGCCATAGTGGTTATACAGTCGGCAGGCCGGCTCGGCCTGGGCCAAGCGTGTCAGCAACGCCTCGCCAATCGGTTCCCCGCCCAATACCAGCACCTGGCGAGGCAGTACGCCGACGGCTTGCTCGCCCATCAAGGCTTCGAGGTGCGATGGGACGATTTTCAGCACGTCGAGGGGATAACGCCTTAGCTCCTCGGCAAAGGCCTGGGCGTCGGTCACCGTCGACTGCGCCAGCACATGCACACAACCGCCCTGCAGCCACGCCGGGAACAACACGGTATTGCCCAGGTCCGCGAGCAGCGACGACACCAACCCATAATGCCCGCCCTCGGGCAGTTGCAGTGCACGGGTTACTTGGGTGACGTAATGGCGCAATTGCCCTTGTTCGATCTGCACCCCTTTTGGCTTGCCGCTGGTGCCCGAGGTGTAGAGCACGTAGGCCAGGTCTTGCGCGGTGCCGGAGTGCGATGTAGCTGACACAAGCCCGTTGCTTGCCTGGGACCAGCACAGCGTCCGGGCCGACGTGTCAGGCAAGAGGCCCTCCAAGTGCAGGAGCAACGCAGGTTGGGCGTCATCGAGTACCGCAGCCAGCCGCAGCGGCGGCTGTTGGGGATCCAAAGGCAGATACGCGGCACCGACCTTGAAACAAGCGAGCATCGCAACCAGCATCTGCGCGCCGCGTGGCAGATACAGCCCCACCACGTCGCCGCGGCCCACGCCCGCCTGATCCAGGCTGCCGGCGACGCGGTCACTCAAGGCATCGAGTTCAGCGTATGAGAGAAATTGGTCGGCATACCGCAGCGCCGGGCGATCCGGGTGTGCCTGGGCGTGCCGGCGCAGGGCAACGATGATGTCAAGGTCCGCTCCGAGGTCAGGACGCGGCGAGGACACCAGCGACTCCTCGGGCAGACACGCATCCATGCTATCGATAAGCTCATTGGGCGACTGCATCAGTTGGCCGAGCCAATGCTTGACACGCTTGAGCAGCGCCTGCATCTGCTCCTCGCGATACACCCCGCAATCATACGCCAACGCCAGCTCGCCATTGCCCTGGGTGTGGAGGGTCATCTGAAGTTGCAGCTCGATCGGCGTGTCAAACGAGAGCCACTGCAACGCGTCCGGTTGCGGCACTTGCAGAACCTGCAATCCTGCCTGGAAACTGGCTCGCCACTCTGGCAACAACTGCGCCTGGCCGACGTATTCCTGCCAGTCGACGGCACTCTCCAGTTGCCGGGCCATTTGCCGGGCCAGGTTGACCAGGGTGCTGTGCTCGGACATTTGCATCACCATCGGCAACGTCTGTTCGAACACACCAAACGCGCCGGTCAGTTCCTCGTAGTTATCTCGAGGGTCATGCTGCAAACCCAGTTGGCCCTGCCGTTGGCCATTGAGCCTGCCGAGCAATGAGCCCCAGGCCGCCAAGACCAACTGCTCCTCAGCGATACCTTCCTGCTCGGCCAGGGCGGTCAGCCCCGTCACCTCGCTTTGCGCCAACTCCTGACGGACGACGGCATGACGGCCACTGGCGATGCCATAACGTTCGACCAGGCGCATGCCCGGGATGTCCTGCAAGGCCAGGTTGCGCCAGAACTGTGCGCCCTGCTCAGCGTCTTCATCCAGTTGCAGGCCGTTGATCCACTCGACGTAGTCCACGTACTGCATGGGCTCGTCATCCAGCGGCGCGGCGCGGCCCAGCAAATGCTCGCGCAACTGGACCAGGCTGCGCGCGTCCAGCGAGTAGGCCGGGACCGCCAGCAACAATTGATCATCGAGCAGCCAAGCCAGCACGTCGGGCTGTTCGGCCTGGCAGCGACGCCGCGCCTCTTCCAGCCAATCCTGCTCATCGTGACCGTCGGTTGCGCGCCCCTGGCGCCAGTCAAGGCGCAATGCCTGAGGTTCGATCACCCTTTGGCGCAGCCCGGTGGCGCCCAGTGGCCGCTCATAGCGCAAGCGCAGCGCTTGATGCTGCGCCAGGCTGTCGCGCAAGCGTTGCTCGACGATGCCTTCGGGAACGCCTGTCAGCACCATGCGCACCCAGCGCCAGGCGTGTGGGTTGGCCTGGGCCAGTTGTTTCTGCTGGGGTGAAAGCGTGAGTCCAAGGTCCATCATGGGGTCAACTCTTCAAGTGTCTCTTCGGTCTGCGCCGGCGCGGCCATGACTTGGTGGCGGGCATAGATTTCCCCCATGGCGACGACGATTTTGCGCTCGCCCTCGAACGGATCCCGAGCATGGGCCGCTAGCATGTTATCGAGCATCACCACGTCGCCCTGTTGCCAGTCGAAGCGCACGGCACAACGGTCGTAGGCGGCATTGATGGCATCGATAGCCGCTGGTTCGAGCTCCGAGCCGTCCCCATAAAACACTTGCCTGGGCATTGCCGATTCGCCGTCGCGCAGGAATTGCTCGCGAACATCCTCATCGAGCAATGCCGGGTGGTACAGCTGGATCTGGTTGAAGAAGCTTTCTTCGCCCGTCAACGGGTGCAGGATCACCGCCGGGCACACCTGCCGGGTGTGCAGGTCATTGGCGCCGCGCCACTGGAACTCGATGTTGCTCTCACGACAGATCCGCTCGACGTCGGCTCGGTCCTCGGTCTGGAAGAAGTGCTGCCAACTAACGTCCAGGCTGGTGCTGAAATTGCGCACGTACATTAGTTGTTTGCTTCGTAGGTTCGCCTGCAACCACGTCGGCAATTCGCGGTAGACCTGGCGACTGTCAACGATTGGCGTCGCGCCCCCGGACGTCGCGGGCGTCTCGCAGTAGAACCACTGCCGACGTGGCCAGCGGTGCTGATGCGCGCTTTCGTTATGGAACAGGATCATCCGGTCCTTGGGGTATGGCGTGGACTTGTAGATGTTCTTGCCGCCTTCCTCTTTCGGCAGGTCACCGTATTGCCCGTACAGCTGCGGGCACAGCGCCTGGCAGAACGCCTCGAAATCCGCCGGCGTCGGCAGGTCGAAGCCACGGAACAGGATGCCGCCATGCTCGCGTAACCAGTGCTCGACCTTGTCGCGGTTGGCTTGCGCCCAGATGGCCGGGGCCAGTTCGCGGTCACGCAACGAAACCAGCAACGGGAATGCCGAGTCCGCTCGTAGCGGCCGGGCCTCGATGGGCTCACGGGTAGCCGCCGATCCGCCCTGGCGCATCTTGCCCAATTTGCTCATTTTGCGTTGCAGCGGGTTGTCCGTGGACATTGCAGCAGCTCCCTTCACAGTCGGCATCAAGGTATCGATAGGGGTTTGCGGCGCGGCGAGCGCGCGCTCCAGCAGTAACTCGAAAGCATCGCGCAAGCGTTCGATGGTGGCCGGACGGAACAGGCTGGTGCGGTACACCCAGCGCAGGCTGAGCGCGTCGCGGTCTTCGCTGGCGAACAGCGCCATGTCGAACTTGGAGTGGTGCTGCTCGCCCGTCAACGGCTCGACCTGCAGATCGCCCAGTTGGCGCTGCTGACGCGGCGTGTTGTCGAGCACGAAGAGTGTCTGCAACAGTGGATGCACATTGGCCACCCGCGGCAATTCCAGGCACTCGACCACGCGTTCGAACGGCGTGTCCTGCCAGGCGAATGCTTGCAGGCATAACTCGCGGACTTGCATGGCCTGCTCATGGAAGCTCAGTTCCGGTTGCACGCGGATGCGCAAGGCCAGCAGGTTGACGAAGAAGCCGATCAGCGATTCGGTGGCCGGATGGTCGCGGTTCGCCACGTCCGTTCCAATCACCAGGTCGCGGCCTTGTGTCTCACGTTGCAGCACGGCTGCATAACACGTCAGCAGCACCATGAACGGCGACGTGCCGCTGTCCTGGGCAAAGGTTTTCAACCGGCCCACCGTGGCGGGCGACAATTGGAAATCCACCGCCGCCCCGGCACCGCTATCACGCTCCGGACGCGGGAAATCGAATGGCAATGGCACCTGCGCGGGAATCCCCGCCAGGGTCCTTCGCCAGAACTCCAAGCCTTCCCGTTGACGCAACTGGACCGCCGCCGAACCTTGCCAAACGGCGTAGTCGACGTATTGGATCGGCAGCGCTTCCTGGGTTGGCAGCACGCCGGTGCTGTAGGCCTCGTAACCTTCGATCAGCTCATCGACCAACACCGCGCCGGACCAACCGTCGGAGGCAATGTGGTGCATGACCATTTGCAGTACATGCTCCTGTTCGCCGAGGCGATACAGGACCACCCGAAGGGGCGCTTCGCTGCCGAGGTCGAACGGTCGCAGCGCCATGTCCCGGGCATCGAGTGACCACTTCGATTCGCTCGACGCCAGGCGTTGCAAAGCCACCGCCAATTGCGGGTGGATTCGCTGGCGCAACTCGCCGCCGCACTGGTGATAGGTGGTGCGCAGGATGGCATGTCGATTCACCAACCGTTGCAACGAACGCTCCAGGGCTTGGTTATCCAGTTCCCCACGCAAGCGCACGTTGCTACTCATGTTGAAGCTGCTGTCGACCTCATCCAGTTGTTGCATCAACCAGACCCGTTGCTGCGCCGAGGACAAGGGTTGATCGATGCCTTGGTCAACCACCGGAATCGTCACCGACGCCAGATCCTGCTCAGCGGCGAGGCCCTCGATTCGCTCGGCCAGTCGCGCCAGCACCGGTGTTTCGAACAGCCAGCGCAATGGCACCTCGAAGCCCTGTTCCCGCAGGCGCCCGCGTACCTGGGCCGCCATCAGGGAGTGCCCACCCAATTGGAAGAAATGTCCGTCGGGTGGGACGTCCCGCACGTTCAGCACCGAGGCCCAGATCTGCGCCAGCATCCCCTCGCCGGCCGACAGCGGGCGCCCGGTTGCTGGCGCGCTGCCGACAACCGATTGCAAGCGCGGCAGTTGTCTGCGATCGACCTTGCCATTGCTGTTGAGCGGCAGTTGCTCAAGCGCCTGCAGGTGCGTCGGCACCATGTAGACCGGCAAGCGCGCCTGCAAATAGTCTCGAACAGCTGCCTCACCAGGTGCATCGTCAGGATTCGCCACCCAGAATCCGGCCAACTGCTCGCCTTGCACGGCCACCACCGTTTGCAGCACTTGAGGATGGCTGAGCAGGACGGCTTCGATTTCCCCCAGTTCGATGCGATAGCCACGCAACTTGATCTGGTCGTCGGTGCGTCCGAGGTAGTACAGCTGGCCGTCGGGCTGCCAGCGCGCCAGATCGCCGGTGCGGTACAAGCGACCACCGTTACCGAACGGGTCGGCAATGAAGCGCTCAGCGGTCAGCCCCGGCTGCCCGGCATAACCCCGGGCCAGTCCGTCACCGGCGATATAGAGTTCACCGACGCAGCCTGGCGGCACTTCACACAGGTATTCATCGAGAACATGGCAGCGGGTGTTGAGCAACGGCCGGCCTATCGGGGCGACGGGCAATTGAAGTGTGTCGATCGGCGTCTGGGTCGACCACACCGTGGTCTCGGTCGGGCCGTAGACATTGATCAAGCGCGCCACGTGCTGCTTCAGCTCGCTGGCCAGCTCCTTCGGCACCGCCTCGCCGCCGGCCAGGGCCACTCGCCCTTCCAACACCCGGCGATCGCCTTGCAACAACATCGCCCAGGTGGCGGGCGTGGCCTGGATCAGGTCAACGGACCGTTCGTCAATCAAGCGTGCAAGCAGCAGCGGATCCTGGCGCTCGTCCTCGTCCGCCAGGACCACCGAGCCGCCACGCACCAGCGGCAGGCAGAGCTCCAGGCCACAAATGTCGAAAGTGACAGTGGTCAAGGCCAGGTAACGCTGCACGTTATCCAAGGGCAGCGCCTGCTCCATGGCGAGCAGGAAATTGGAAAAGTTACCGCGGCTGATCTGCACGCCCTTGGGTTGCCCGGTCGACCCCGAGGTGTAGAGGGTGTAGGCCAGTTGCCCGAGGTGCGTCGCCAATCCAGGCGCCTGGGCGGGAAATTGCGCCAATGGCAGATCTGCCCACAGGCAAACACGTAGGTCGGCAGGCCAATCCCCTGTCGTCGAATCGCAAAGCAGCATATGTGGCTGCGCCCGGTTGAGCACTTGCGCCTGGCGGGCCGGTGGATGGGCGCGGTCGAGTGGCAAATAGGCGGCACCGGCCTTCTGGATGCCCAACATGCACACCAACAGGCGTTCATCCCGAGGCAGGCAGAAGGCAACCAACGATTCAGGCCCGACGCCCTGGGCCAGCAACCAATGAGCCAAGCGGTTAGCCTGGGCCTCCAGCGCGGCATAGCTCAATTGGCGGTCGGCGCAATAGACGGCGATGCACTCGGGATGCACAGCGGCTTGCACTTCGAAACGCGTCACCCAATCCGCTTCGCCGTGCAAGGGCAACGACTTCCCGGCAGTCGCCAACGTCGCAACCGAACGCAGCGGGATTTCCAGCAGGCGCGCATCAAGATCCTGGCCCGACAGGCTGGCGAGCAATGCCTGGTAATCCTCTACCAACCGGCGAGTGATGTCGGGCCGCAACAATGCGGTCGCGTATTCGACGATCAAACCGGTGCTGGCCTCGGCACCGCGACCCTGGGTGAACAGGTTGAACGTCAGGTCGAATTTGGCGCTCACCACGCCACCCGGCAGCGCCAAAGCCTGGGCACTGATGCCGGGCAGGTTCAGGCTGCGGGAATCCTGATGGTCGACCTGATAGTTGAACATCGTCTGGAACAGCGGCGTGCGATCCAGGCTGCGCTCTACATCCAGCACTTCCAATAACTGCTCGAACGGCAGCGATTGATGGGCCAGGTCCTCATTCAGCGTGCTGTCCAGTGCCTGGACGAATGCTTGCAGGCTCTGGCGGCCGTCGATCCGGACACGGTGGGCCAGGGTGTTGACGAACAACCCGACTAACGCCTGGCTCTGGACTGACTCACGCCCCGCCACCGGCAAGCCGATGGCGAAATCACTGCGCCCGCCGTGGCGCCAGAGCAGCAACTGATAGGCCGCGAAATACAGCACGAACGGCGTGACGCCTAGCACCCTCGCCCGCGCCTCGACCGCAGTGCTCAGCGAACCGGGCAGCACATATTCATCTCGCGCTCCACCGAACGCCTGCACCGCCGGCCGCGTGGATTGCTCAGGCAGCTCCAGCGGCTCGTTGCCCAGGCCTTCCAGGCGTTGTTGCCAATAGGCCAACGAATCCTTGCCATACGCGCCATCCAAGCGCTCTCGATGCGCCTTGATCAACGGCAGCAAAGCGCTTGCCGCCGGTAGGGTCTGATCTTGATAAAGCGCTGCCAGATCCTGGACGAGCAAGCCCATCGACCAACCGTCCACGGCAATGTGGTGCACGTTGAACAGCAGGCGATAGTCGCCAGGCGCCACACAAAACACATCGATGGCCAGCAGCGGACCTCGCGTGAGATCGAACACCCGCTTGGCGGCACTGGCAATGGCCGCGTCCTGTTCCGAGTCACTCAGGGCGCCGATGTCATGGACGTTGAAGATCGGTGCAGCCGTATCGTCCAGCCGCTGCCAGACTTGCCCGTGCTCTTCGAAAAAACGGCAGCGCAATGCGTCATGCCGGGTCACCAGCGCCTGACAGGCGCGTTGCAGGCGGGGCACATCCAGGTCGCCGCGCAAGGCCAACAGTTGGGTAACGTTGTAGGCGGTTTCAGCCGGGTCGAATTGCTGCATGAACCACACCCGTTGCTGGGCATGGGACAGAGCCTGCGGTTGCGCCGCGTCCTCGCACGGCGCCACGGCATCAGCGACCGGTGCGACGATCGGTGCGAGCACCTTGGCCAGTTGCCGAGGGGTCGGGTTTTCCAGCAATTGCCGGGGCATCAGGCGCAAGTCGGCCTGACGCAAGCGCGCGATCAACTGCAAGCTGAGGATCGAGTCGCCGCCCATGGCAAAGAAATCGGCGTCCGGCCCCAGGCCAGGTTGTCCGAGCAACTCGCGAAAAGCCGTCAGAACCGCAAGCAATGCCGGCTCGGCGCGGCAGTCGATGCACAGGGCCATGGCCGCCAGGGTCGGATGCTGCAGCACGTCCCGCGGTTCCAGCTTGAGCCCTTCCCGGGATGCCAGGCCGATCAATTGCAGGCTGAGAATCGAATCCCCGCCCAGAGCGAAAAAATCGTCCGCGCGGCCAACTGGCGCGCAGCCGAGGATCTGGCACCACAGTTGCGCCAATCGTTGTTCGGTCGCTCCGCTGGGCTGCTCGGTGGCTTCGGCGGCCGGCTCATCGATCGTCGGCTCAGGCAATGCACGTCGGTCCAGCTTGCCATTGGCAGTCAGCGGCAAAGCGTCCAGCGCCAACCAATGGGCCGGCACCATGTGTTCCGGAAGTTGCCGCTTGGCCTCGGCTTGCAGCGCCGCCAGCGCTTGGGTTGTCATCGAGGGGCTGACATACGCCACCAGTTGCGTCCGCCCTTTTACTTCACAAGCCAGCACGGCGCCTTCGCGAACCTGAGGCTGGGCGTTGAGCCAGGCGCTGACTTCGCCCGGTTCGACGCGGAACCCGCGGATCTTAGCTTGATCGTCCTGACGTCCGAGAAACACCAGGCGCCCGTCGCGATCCAGGCGAACCCGGTCGCCGCTGCGATAAAAGCGTTGGCCCTGGGCCGTGACGCCGAACGCACGTGCTGTCAACTCAGGCTGGCCGAGATAGCCTTGGGCAACCTGGGGACCACCAATCAGCAGCTCACCGGCGACACCCAGCGGTACGCACCGATTTTGACCATCGACGATGCGCAACTCACAGCCGGACAGCGGCTGGCCCAGCGGCAGATACTGACCCGCTACGAACGCCTCGGAGTCCAGAATTTCACCGCAGACCACGCCGACAGTCGTTTCCGACGGGCCATAGTGATTGAAGATACGGAGTTGCGGCGCCAGTTCACGCACCTTGGCGAATAACGCCTGGTCGAACCCCTCGCCACCAAGAATCAACAGCTCCTTGGGCAACACGCGACGGGCGTCGTCCAACGCCAGCAAACCGCGCAGGTGCGAAGGGGCGATCTTCAGGCAATCCGCCGGATGTTGGTCGAGAAAATCGGCCCAGCCGGGCGGGTCGAAGGCCAACGACGCCGGTGGCAATACCAGCGTGTCGCCTGCGTTGAGCGCGGCGAAAACAGAGGTCAAGCCGAGGTCGGCGGCGACCGTTGCCAAGGTCGCCCAGCGGCTACCCGATTTGGCTTGCAAGCATTGACCGACGGCATTGGCGTAATGGGCGAGGTTGGCATGCGTGACCTGAACGCCTTTCGGCTGGCCGGTCGAGCCCGACGTGTAGATCAGGTAGGCAGGCAACTGAGGCTGGCTGAGGCTTTCGTACTGGTGGACGTTCGCGTTGAGCGACCAATCGTCGGCGCTCAGCACCAGGCATGGGATGCCCACGCCGGTCTCGGGTGCTTGCGTCAATGTCAGCCACAGGCTCGCGCCGCTGTCGTGCAACAGTTGTGCGAGTCGCCGGGCTGGTTGCGCCGGGTCGAGAAACAGACAGGTGGCGCCACGCTGCCAGCACGCCAGGGTCGCCAGCACTTGTTCGGCACAGCGCGGCATGCACAGCGCGACCACCTGACCCGGCCCAACGCCCTGCGCGGCCAGCCGTGCGGCCATCGAGCGACTGGCCGCGCCGAGCGTGGCGTAATCGATGCTCTGCTCCACACTGCACAACGCCACGGCATTCGGCGTGTGCGTGGCCCAATGCAGCACCTGCTGGTCCAACGGCAACGTGATCGCGCCCAGGACCGGGCCGCGCACTTCACTCGGCGTGGAAACCAGTTGCAGGTCCGACAACCGCCGCTGCGGATGAGCCGAGCCCTCGTGGAAGATCGCCAGCAAGTCGTCGAGCATTTGCTCGACCGTGGCCGTGTCGAACAATTCGTCGCTGTATTCCAGTTCGCAACGCAGCCGCGCGTCGGCGGTACGGACCATGCGCAACGTCAAGTCGAAACGCGCGTGGCGTTGCGGCGGGTCGAGTACCTCCACCGCCACGCCGGGCAAGGCCAGGGTGCGGCTTTCGGGCAGATCGACCTGGACGAACATGACCTGGAACAACGGGCTCGAACGGGGACGTTCAAGGTTTTCGAGGACGTTTTCGAAGGGCAACTGCTGATGGTCGAACGCCGCCGCAACGGTGTCGCGGGTGCGCTGCAACGCGCTGCTGAAGTCCGGATTGCCTTGAAGGCGCTGGCGAATCACCAGGGTATTGAGTAACGGCCCGATCAACGATGCCAGTTCCGGACGGTCACGTTGGGCAATCGAGGTGCCCAGGCACAGATCAGTCTCGCCGCTATAGCGCGACAGCAGGCAGGTGAATGCCGTCAGGCCATAAATATACAACGTCACGCCATGATTGCGGATCGCGGTTTCGACTGCCGTGGTCAGTTGCGGCGGGAGCTCCCGGGTCAGGACCGCGCCACTGTGGCGACGTTGTGTGGGCGTGGGGCGCGGACGGTCCAGTGGCAACGCCATCGGCGCCGGTGCATCGGCCAGTTGGTCGCGCCAGAAATCGATATGCTGCCGGCAGCTATCGCTGTCCAGCCACTCACGTTCCCATGCGGCGTAATCGGCGTACTGGATACTCAGTTCAGCTAACGCGGCAGGCTCGTTCGAAGCGAGTGCCCGGTAAGCCTCGGCCAGTTCCAGGGTCAGTTGTTGGGCCGACCAGGCGTCATAGGCGACGTGGTGAATGGTGAAAAAAAGCCAGGTGCAATGCTCCTGGGCATCGCTGAATGCCTTCCAGCGCCAAGGCATCGACTGCGCCAGGTCGAAGGGCTCGGCGAGTTGGCGGGCATATTCATCGGCACACCATTGCTCGTGCTCGGATGCGGCGATGGTCAACCGTTCGACGCCCGGCAAGTGCACCTGTTGTGGCTCGCAATGGGGCTGCAACTGTCCGCTGGTGTCAGGGCTGTAGCGCGTGCGCAGGATCTGGTGGCGGTCGACCACCTGCTGCATCGCCTGTTGCAAACGCGCGCCATCCAGGCGCCCATCGAAGCGCAGCACCGAGCACAGGTTATAAAGGGCCCGGCTGCTCAGGGCTTCAGCCGACAGGAAGCGCCGTTGCGCCTGCGCCAGCGGCCTGTGTTCGCCTTCGCCGAGCAGAGCGGGGACGATCGGCAGGCGCCAGCTGTCGATGCCCTTCTCGGACAGGCGTTGGCGAAAGACCTTTTTCTTCTCCGCGGGCAAGGATGCCAGCCGCTGCGCAATCTCCAGGAAAGCTTGTTGCGTCATCGTACTCATCCTTACATTTCCATCTCGGCCAACAGGCGCTGCATTTCGTCCAGGGCTTCGTCGGTCGAAGGCCCCTGGGGTTTTTCAATCTGCTCGGCGAGCGCGGCGATTGTGGGGTTCTGGAACAGGCTGCGCAGTTCGAGCTTGACGCCAAAACGGCTCTCGACCTGAGTCATCAAACGCATGGCCAACAACGAATGTCCGCCCAGCTCGAAGAAGCTGCTGAACACGCCAACCTGCGGCAACGCCAGCAGGTCCTGCCAGATGCCCGCCAACTGCCGCTCCAGCTCGCTGCGCGGCGCCACTCCCTGGATCGCCACAGGCTGTGGTGCCGGCAAGGCCTTGCGGTCGATCTTTCCATTGGCGTTGAGGGCCAGACGTGGCTGCTCGATGAAGCCAGCCGGGATCATGTAGGCCGGGAGCACGCCTTCCAGATACCGACGCAACGCCGCCTGATCGACCGGGCTCGGTGTCTGCAGCCAGGCAAACAGGCTCTGGCTGCACGGATCGATCATCACCACCGCTTCTTCCACGCCTGGGTAACGGCGCAGCAGCGATTCGATTTCACCGGGCTCGATACGGAAACCGCGCACCTTGACCTGAAAATCGCCGCGACCTACATAGGCCAGCCGCCCGTCGTTGCGGCGGCGTACCAAGTCGCCGGTGCGGTACATGCGGCTACCGGGTTCGCCTGCATAGGGATCCGGCAAATACGCCGCCGCCGTGGTGGCCGGCGCATGCTGATACCCTCGCGTGACGCCGGAGCCGGCGATATACAGCTCACCCGTCGCGCCGAGCGGCACCGGGCGGAGCATGTCGTCGAGCACGTAGCAGAGCGTGTTGAGCAACGGCGCGCCGATGTCGGCGACGCCGGACGGCACCTCCTGCAACGCCTGGGTGGTCGACCAGACGGTGGTTTCCGTCGGGCCGTAGGCGTTGATCAGCGCCACGCCACGACCGCGCAGTTCGTTCACCAGCTCACCGGGCACCGCCTCGCCACCGATCAGGCCACGCAGCGGCGGCCAATCGGCCTGGCCGGTTTCCAGCAGGATCTGCCATCCAGCGGGGGTAGCCTGGAATACCGTCGCCCGGCGCAGCAGCGCGAACAGTTGATGCCCGTCGATCACCTGCTCGCGGCGCGCCAGCAGGATGGCCGCGCCGTTGACCAGCGGCAGGAACAGCTCCGGCTTGCACATATCGAAGGCGTACGTGGTGCTGGCGAGCCAAACATCCTCGGCGCCAAGCGGCAGCAAGCGATCGAGGCCTGCCAGCAGATTGCTCAGGTTACCGCGGCTGACCTGCACGCCTTTCGGTGTGCCGGTGGAGCCCGAGGTATAGATCACGTAGGCGCGCTGCTGTGGATCGATCGGCAATGCAAGGTTGGCGTCGCTGCAATTGTCCAGCGCCAACCCGTCGAGCAGGAAGTGGTTGACGCCGCCCAAGGCCCCGGCGCAAAGGCTTTCAGTAAGCACCATGGCCGCACGCGCATGCCGGATGATTAAGCCCAGGCGCTCGCCCGGCTGCTGCGGATCCAGTGGCAGGTACGCCGCACCGGCCTTGTGGACCGCCAACAGGGTTGGCAGCAGCCATGGACCGCGAGTCAGACAGACCGCAACCAGGTCATCCGTGCCGACACCTTGCGCGCGCAGCCACTGGGCCAGGCGATTGCTGATGGCGTTGAGTTGCGCATAGGTCAGTTGCTGGTCCTGGCAATCCACCGCCAGCGCTTCAGGTGTCAGGACGACCTGCTGTTCGAAACGGGCGATGACGTCCACCACTGGCGTCGAGGATTGCGCCGGACGGTTCCAAGGACGCTGGGCCAAGGCGTGGTCGGCATTGGCCAGGTCGATGTCCCAGAGGCGCGCTTCGGGTTGTTCCAACATGCCTTCAAGCAGGTAGCGGAACTCATCGGCATAACGATGCGCGGTGTGCGCCAGGAACAGGTCGGTGTTGTATTCCAGCACGCATTGCCACTCCTCGCCCTGCTGCTCGATGTGCAGGCCGATGTCCACCAGGGCACTGTCGCTTTCAACGTTGAGTCGCTGTACGGGCAAGCCGGCGAAGTATTGCTCGGTCGTTGCGTTGGCATCGCGTTGGATCAGGTTGAACAACGCCTGGAACAGCGGCGTGTGGCTGAGATCGCGGCGTACTTGCAGGGCTTCCACCAGGCGCTCGAAAGGCACGTCGGCGTGCTGTTGCGCCGCCAGGTGCGTGGTTTGCAACTGCTGCCAGAACTGTTCGACCGATTGTTGCGGATCGAGATGGCTGCGCAGGACCTGAGTGGTGGCGAAATAGCCGATCAGGTTGTCGGTATGAGCCTGATGGCGATGGGCGACCGGCAAGCCAATCCAGATTTCACGTTGGCCCGAGTGCCTGGCCAGCAAGGTTTTCCAGGCGGCCAGCAACGGTGCAAAAGCGGTCAGGCCACGGCGCTGCGCCGTCTCGCGCAGGCGCTTGACCAGCCTAGCCGACAGGTTGAAGCGCAGACGCTGGCCCTTGTAGCCCTGCTCGGCGGGCCGAGGCATGTCGGTCGGCAGGTTCAGCACCGGCGGCTCGCCCGCCAGGGTACGGCGCCAATAGTCAAGTTGCGACTCGATCTGCGCCTGCCCCGCCGGGCTCTGCCAACTGGCCGCGATGTCGGAAAACTGCAACGGCAACGCTGGCAGACAAGCGTCACGCCTTTCCAGCAAAGCCTGGTAGATCACTTGCAGTTCATTGAAGAGAATCTCCAGCGAACGCGCGTCAGCGATGATGTGATGCAAGGTCACCTGCAGCACGCTGCGATCCTGGCCCTGGTACACACGCACCCGCCACAGCGGCGGCGCTGTGAGATCGAATGAATGCTGCGCCTCCTGGCTGAGCTTCTGGGCGAAGCCGCTCGAATGCTCATCGACTTCCAGCGGTTCGAAGCTCAGCGGCACCGCCACAAGGTCTTCGATATGCTGGCGTGCGCCGTCGGCGGTGTCGCTGAACACCGTCCGCAGACTGTGTTGGCGAGCCTCCAGTTGCGCCAGCGCCTGCTCCAGCAAATCGGGTTGTAGGATGCCATCCAGGCGCAGCGCCAAGGACAGGTGGTAGGCCTGGGTATCGCCCTGTAAACGGTCAAGGAACCACAAGCGTTGCTGAGTGAAATGCAACGGCGCCAAGGGTTCTGCGAACGGGCGCAAGATGCGATCAGCCTCGGTGCTCGCCTGGGCCAAAATGGCGGCCAAGTCCCGTAGCACCGGTTGTTCGAACACGCTGCGCAATGGCAGGCGGCGGCCATGCTGTTCGGCGATTCGCGCCACCAGCCGCGCCGCCAACAGCGAGTGTCCGCCGAGGGCAAAGAAGTTGTCGTCGGCGCCAATGTCGGTGCATTCCAGCAGCTCTTCCCAGAGGCCGGCCAGGGTTTGTTCCCACTCGCTCGACAGCGCGCCCTGCTGGCCGTCACGCTGTTGCGGCGCCGGCAAGGCCTTGCGGTCGACTTTGCCGCTGGGGCTCAACGGCAAGGTGTCGAGGCGAACGAACTGGCCGGGCAACATGTAGTCCGGCAATTGGGCGCCGAGGCTGGCGCGCAGCGTCGTTTCGTCCAGCGTATCGCCAGCGTAGTAGCCCACCAGCCGCGCCGAGTCACCGCTGCCCAGCAGCACCACGGCCGCCTCGCGGACCCCGGGGACGCGGGACAACAGCGCTTCGATTTCCCCCAGTTCGATACGGAAACCCCGCAGCTTGACCTGGAAATCCAGGCGCCCGAGGTAATCCAGGCTGCCGTTGCCATTGCGTCGAACCCGGTCGCCGGTGCGGTACATGCGCGCGCCAGCCACGAAAGGGTCCGGCAGGAACGCGGCGGCGGTCAGGCGCGCGGCAGCGAAATAGCCGCGACCCAAGTTGGCCCCCGCGAGGTACAGCTCACCTGGCACGCCGGCAGCCACCGGTTGCAAGTCAGCGTCGAGCACGTATGCGGCGGTGTTCGCCACCGGTTGCCCGATCGGCACCTCGACCGCGCTTTCTTCGCCACCGCGCACTTCGAAGGTGCTGTAGACGGTCGCTTCAGTCGGCCCGTAGCCGTTGATGACCTTGGCACCCCTGCCCTCGATGGCTTCGGCCAACGCGCACGGCAAGGCTTCGCCACCGGAGATGGCACGCACGCCCCGCCAGCTGCGGGAGGTATGCGCCACGAGCATTCGCCAGGTGGCCGGCGTGGCCTGCATGACGGTGGGTTGTCCGCCTATCAGCAACTGATCGATCGCTTGCGGGTCCCGCGCCTGCTCTCGATCGGCCAGCAGGATGCTGGCGCCATGGGCCAAGGGCAGGAGCAACTCGACAATGGCAATGTCAAAGGTCGCGGTGGTCAAGGCCAGGACCCGGTCCCGGGCCGTCATTGGCAGGACCTGCTCGACGGCCAGCATCAGGTTCATCAGGTTGCCACGGCTGATCGCCACCCCTTTGGGCTGGCCGGTGGAACCCGAGGTGTACAGCACGTAGGCGAGTTGACCGGGGTTGCAGTCCACAGGCTTGCGCGTACCGGTCGCCCCACTGGCGTCGATGTCCAGCAGCGGCAGGCCGGGGTTCCACTGCGCCAACACGCCGAGGCTCGCGGCGGTGCCCAGGCACAACGTGGGCTGCGCCGCCTGGAGAATGTAGCGGCCGCGTTCCGGCGGCGTGTCCTCGGCCAACGGCACATACGCTGCCCCGGCCTTGAGGACCGCCAGCATGGCCATGGGCAGGCGAGCGTCGCGCGGCAGGCTCAACGCTACGCGGTCTTCGACACCGACACCCTGGACCTGCAACCTCGTTGCGAGTGCCTCGGCGGCTTGGTCCAATTCGGCGTACGTCATTTGTTGATTGCCTGCCACGACGGCAATCGCCTCGGGCTGGCGCGCAACCTGAAGCGCGAAGGCGTCAAGGATGTCTTGCTGACCGGCCAGGGCGCGCCCATCGATCCGCGCCAGGGCCCGTTCAGCGGGCTGCCATGTCAACTCACCCAGCGGCCGCCCGGCCTGTTGGATCACCGCATCGAGCAAGGCCAGGTACTGCTCGGCCATGCCTCGCACCGTCTGCTCGCGGAACAGGTCGCTGCTGTATTGCAAACTCAGGTTAATCCCGTGTTCGCTGTCGCGCACGTCCAGGTGCAGATCGCACAAGGCGCTCTCCGGGCGGTTGTCCAGCGGCTCGGCGATGACGTCAGTGAGTTCGAAACGCTCCAGAGCGTTGCCCGGGAAGTAATTGAACATGACCTGGAATAGCGGGTTGTAGCTCACCTGCCGGACCACTCCCAACTGTTCGATCAAGTAATCGAACGGCAAGTCCTGGTGGGACTGGACCGAAACCGACAATGCCTGCAATTCGCTCATCAGTTGCAGCGGGCTGCGCTCGCCGGAGATTTTCTTGCGGTACACCAATGTGTTGACGAAGCAACCCACCAGCGGCTGCAACGCCGCATGGTGCCGGTTGGCCGCCGGTACACCGACCAGGATGTCGTTTTCTCCGCTGCGACTGCGCAACAGCAGTTGGAAAGCGGTCAGCATCGGGATGAAGTTGCTCCAGCCATGGCGAGCGCTGAAGGTCCTGAGCCGCGCCGCCAGGTCGTCGGGCAAGCGACGCTCGACACGTCCACCGGCCTGGCTCGCCTGGGCGGGACGAGGGAAATCGGCCGCCAGGTCGAGCACCGGCAGCTCGCCGGCCAGTTGCTCGCGCCAGTAGGCCAGCTCTTGCTCGCACGCCTTGCTGCCCATCCACTGGCGTTGCCACACGGCGTAGTCGGCGTATTGCATTGCCGGGGCGGGCCGTGGGGTCGCGACGCCCTTGCGACGATTGCGGTACTGCTCGCAGAGGCCGTCGATGATCAATTGCAAGGACCAGCCATCGGCAACGATGTGGTGGCAATTCAACGACAGGACAAACGCCTCCGGCGCCAGGCGATACAGCCTGGCGCGCAACAGCGGCGCCGCGTCGAGGGCGAACGGTGTCATGGCGTCCAGGCGTAGCCGTTCGTGCAGCGCGTCTTCGCTCGCCACATCGATGACCGGCAACTCAATTTCGCTGTGCGCCAGGACAACCTGGCTCGGCCCTTGGGCCGCGCCGATGAACCCGGTGCGCAGCACCTCGTGCTGGTCGAGGACCGCTTGCAACGCCGCGTGCAGGTCAGCGACGTACAGCTCGCCAGTCAGGCGCACGGCGCCGGCCAGGTTGTACGCCGGGCTGTCGGGGTCGAGTTGTTGCAGGAACCACAACCGTTGCTGGGCAAACGAGAGCGGCAGCGTTTCCGGGCGCGGCAGCAAGGTCGGCGACGGCTTTACCGCGCCAGCCTGGTTCTCCAGCCAATCCGCCATGGCGGTAATGGTCGGACGCTCGAAGACCACGCGCAACGGCAAATCCTTGCCGCTGAGCTTACCGATCAGGCCGATCAACTGGGTCGCCAGCAGCGAATGGCCGCCCAGCTCGAAGAAGTTGTCCTCGACACCCACCTGGTCCAGGCCGAGCACGCTTTGCCAGGCTTGCACCAACTGGCCTTGCAACTCGCTGCTCGGCGCCACATAGCGGGCCTGGCTTTGCGCGGCAAAATCCGGGGAGGGCAACGACTTGCGGTCGATCTTGCCGTTGCCGTTGAGCGGGAAACGCTCCAGGAATACGAATGCGCTCGGGATCATGTAGGCCGGGAGATTGCCCAGTACATGCTCGCGCAACATCTCGATGCTGCAGGCGTCATTGGCCACGACGTAAGCCACCAGTACCTTGGCGCGTTGCTGGTCGTCACGGGCCACGACCACGGCTTCGCGCACGCCGGGGTAATGGGTCAGGCATGCCTCGATCTCGTCCAGCTCGATGCGGTGGCCGCGAATCTTGACTTGATGGTCGGTGCGTCCGACGTATTCCAGGTCGCCGTTGGGCAGGAAGCGCGCCAGGTCACCGGTGCGGTACAGGCGTGAACCGTCGTTGGCGATCGGGTCCGGCAGGAACACCGCCGCCGTACGCGCAGGGTCGGCCATGTAACCGCGCCCGACGCCGACACCGGCAACGAAGATCTCCCCGACCGCGCCGACCGGTATCGGCTGCAGATCGGCGTTGAGCAGGTACAAGCGATTGTTCAGCGTGGCGCGGCCGATCGGTACGTTGATGCGCTGTTCCGGCAGGCGCTCGAGCAGCGGATGAAAGGCCACGTCATCGGAGCACTCAGCCGGCCCGTAGGCATTCATCAGCGGGATCGCCGGGTAGCGCTCGAACCAGCGACGCGCCAAGGCCGGCGGCAAGGCCTCGCCCGTGGCAAGCACCCAGCGCAGGGGGGACGTTTCCAATCCAGCGTCCAGCAGGCTTTGCATCAAGGACGGCACCGCTTCGAGGATGCTGATGCCGTGCCGCCCGATGGCCGAGGCCAATGCCTCGGGGTCCTGCACCACGCAGTCGCCGAGGATCACGGTGCGGGCTCCGAGCACCAGGCCGGCGAGGGTCTGCCAGACTGAGATGTCAAAGCACTGCGGCGCGGTCTGGGCAATCACATCGTTCGCATCGAGCCCCAGCCCCGGCAATTTACCGAGAATGTTATTGAGCATGCCCGCCTGCGCCACCATCGCGCCCTTCGGCGTGCCAGTGGAGCCAGAAGTGAAGATGCAGTATGCCAATGATGTGCCGTGCACCGTGATGTCGAGGTTATCGTCGCTATAGCTGCCCAGCACCGAAGGGTCGTAGCGAACGGCCTTGGGTCGGTGCATGAGCAGGTCGAGGGCCTGCATCGCCAGCTCGCCCTGCCCTGCGCTATGGATCAGCAACGGCGTGCGGCTCTGGCGCAGCACTTGGGCCAGGCGCTGCGCCGGGTTGCGCGGATCGAGCGGCAGCCAACCGGCACCGGCCTTCAGCGTGGCGACAATCATCACCACCAGATCCAGGCCCCGCTCGTCGAACACCGCGATCAGGTCGTCGCTGCCCACACCCTGGGCGCGCAAGTGCCGAGCCAGTCGGTTAGCGGCGCGGTTCAGCTGATCGAACGTCAGGCTTTGCTCGCCATGGACAACGGCGACACGCTCTGGCGTCTGGCGCACCTGTTGCTGGAATCGCTCAATGTATAAGGGTTGCAGCAGTTGCTCGTCCGCCGCCAGGCCACCGCCGGCCCAAACCTCGTGCTGGTGAGTGACTTCGCTTTCATCCAGCATCGCCAAATGATGCAAGGGCGTGCCGGCGTCTGCGCCGAGGGCATCGCCCATGTTCAACAGCAAGGTGCGGAAATGCCGCAGCATCTGCTCGATTTCTTCGCGCAGGAACCAGTCGGTTTGATAGGTCAACTGCAGGTGCAGGCGCTCGCCCGGCACGATTACCACAGTGACCGGGTAGTTGGTGTGGGTGCGGTTGGCCATGTCGCTGATCAGGTAATCCAACTGGCCCTGGCGCAAGTCGGCGGCAATGGGCGCGTTCTCGAACACGAACAGGCTCTGGAACAAGTCCTGTCGCTGAACGTCGCTCCAGCGCTGGATGTCGGCCAGGGAAACACTTTCGTGTTCGCGCAGGCTCAGGTTTTCGGTCTGCAAGGCTTTCAGCCACGGGCCGAGCTTATCCTCCGGACCACAGCTCCAGCGCAGCGGCAAGCTATTGATGAACAGGCCGACGATGCTTTCCATGCCTTGCAGGTGCACCGGGCGGCCAGCGACGGTGATGCCCATTACCAAGTCGCGATCACCACTGTAGCGCCCGAGCAATAGCGCCCAGGCGCCTTGCACCAGGGTGTTGAGGGTCAGGCCGTGCTGCGCCGCGACGTTCTGCAACGCCTGGGTCTGCCCGGGCTCCAGGAGTTCGACACAGTCTTCGACCGGTTCGGCAGCACCTTGGATGCGACCGACATGACCAAAGCCAAACTCGTTGGGCGTATCGAAGCCCGCCAGTCGCTGTTGCCAGAAGGCTTGGTGATCTTCCGGTTTCTGGGTTTCCAGCCACCGGATGAAGTCGCGATACGGGCGCGGTGTCGGCAGGCTCAGTCGGCGCCCTTCCCGGGCGGCGCGGTAGCCGTTGAGGAAGTCCATCATGATGATCGAGAAGCACCAGGCATCCATGAGGATGTGGTGGTAGCTGCGCACGAACTGGTAGGTGTCGGGCGCCAGTTTGTACAGCCTGACCCGCATCAGTGGCGCCTTGGTGAAGTCCAGGCCTTCGGCACGCTCCGCGCTGAGCAATTGCTCGAGGCGGTCCTGCTGCTCGCCTTCGCTCAGATGCGACCAATCTTCATAGGTGATCGGTAATTCGACCTGCTTGTGCACCACCTGCATCGGGCGTTTCTGCTGCTTCCAGACGAACGATGTGCGCAGCAGTTCATGGCGCTCCACCACCTGCGCCCAGGCCTGGCGGAAGGCCGCGAGGTCCAGGTCCGGCATGACCATGACATGGCGATATTGGAGCAGATACATGCCCTTGCCAGGGTGCATCAGGCTGTGAAACAGCAGTCCTTGCTGCATGGGAGCCAGCGGGTAAATAGCTTCGATATTGCGCGAAACAGCTTTGACCTTGTCGTTCATGCTGACGGTATCCGAACCTGTAATTAGGGGGCGCAGGGGGTTCACTGCTCAAGTTGTTCGAGCAACCCCAAAAATTCATCGTCGGACAGGCCCGAGTCGGCGAAATCCGAAGCCGTGGCGCGGCCCGCCGTAGGGGCCTGACAGTGATCCAGCAAGGTGCTGAGTCGCTGCTGGAATTGCCGCGCCAGTTCGTTCACCAACACCTGATCGTGGACCTGCGGCGCATAACGCCATTCGACGTGTAGCTGGCCTTCATTGACGAGCGCCGTCACGTCCAGCCAATGGGTGCGGCAGGTGCTGGCGGCGCGCATGCCGGGGCACATCGGCCGCGCCAGGCGCCAGAGGCTCGATGCGCCGATCCACTGATCGACACGCCCCAGGTAGTTGAACGTCAGCAGCGTGACGGCACCCAGGCCGTGGGCCGGATCCTGGCGCAGCAGGCCGTAGCCGATGCCTTGTTCGGGGACGCGGCGCAGGGCTTCCTTGGCCGCGATGATCGAGGATTCCAAATCCCAGGAAGTATCGATGGCCAATGGATATCGGCTGGTGTGCCAACCGATGGAGCGCGACAGCTCGGGGCCTTGCTCCCAGCCACTACGACCGTGGCTTTCCAGCTCCAGGGTGACGCGCTCGCGCCCCTGCCATTGGCCGATGACACCGGCCAACGCGGCCACCAGCAGATCCTGGACCTGCGTGCTGTAGGCCGAGTGACAATCGCCCAACAGCAATTGTGTTTGCTCGACCGACAGTTGCATGTCCAGTGTCCGGCTTTCGCCGTATGTATTGGGCTGTTGAGGAGCGCTATGTTCGGCGGCTACCTGCTCATGCCAGTAGCCAACCTGGGCCAGGACGGCGGGCTCGCGGCGATGCTGCTGCAAGGCCTCGCTCCATGCGTGGAAACCCGCCGACACGGCAGGCAACGCGGCGTTCGGTTGCAAGTAGAGGCTTTCCAATTCCTCCAGCAGCACTTGCCAGGACACGGCATCGACCAGCAAGTGATGCGCCGTGCATAGCAGCTCACGGCTCTGGGAGAAATACACCCAGCGGATCAAAGGCGCCTTGCCCAAATCAAAGCCTTGTTGCCAGCGCTGCAACAGCGCTTCGTCCAAGGGTTGGTCTTCGATGTGGAACAACCCGTCGAGCTGGCCCGAGGAAAACGCCTGGTAGCGTTGTTGCCAACCCTGCTCCGACGTTTCAAATATCAGGCGCAAGCTGGCATGACGTTGTAACAGTGCGCCAACAGCCTGGATGAACCGCGCCTGTTCCAATGGTGCGTTCAATGCCAGAAGCAAGGATTGGTTCCAATGCTCGGGCTCGGTTTGCTCCTGGGCGAAAAACCATTGCTGGATCGGCGTCAGGGCGAACGCTGTGACAGGTTCGAGCACGGCCGGCGTAGCGCCCGTCTCCACCGCGCCAAGATCAACCACCTGCTCGGCCCAACCGCGCACGGTTGGGAACTCGAAAATCTGCTTGGGCTTGAGCTGCAGCCCGTGCTGCTTGGCCCGGGCGATGATCTGCAAGCTCAGGATCGAGTCTCCCCCGACACTGAAGAAATTGTCATCGACCCTCAGGTCGGGGTTATTGAGAATCTCACGAGCGATATCGAGCAGACGCTGTTCGAGGTTGCGCTGTGGCGTCTGCACCACTCGGGCCAAGGCGCGTACGCTCTGTTCGGCAAACAGCTGCTTTGGCGTCATCAGGATATGTTGCTGGCGGGCCAAGGCAATGATCTGCAGGCCGAGGATCGAATCGCCGCCCAAGGCGAAGAAGTTGTCATCGGGGCCGAGGTCGGGGTTGCCGAGCAGCCCGCGCCAGATATCCAGCAACGCGCTTTCAACCGCATTCAGAGGTTCCTCGATGGGAGACGTCGTCTGCGCGGTGGCCGGCGCTTGCCCGGCCAAATGCTGCAATGCCTTGCGATCGACTTTTCCGTTGGGCAACAAGGCAAACCCATCGAGGCAATGCCACTGGGACGGTTGCATATAGTCCGGCAGTTGCGCTTGCAGGGCGGCCTGAATATCAGGCAACGCGGCCAATGGTGCGACCAGGAACGCCACCAAGCGGTTGCCCGTCAGGGGCGATGGGTTGTTCAGCACCTGTACGTCGCCGACCTGCGGCATCGCCCGCAGCCGTGCCGCAACCTCTGCCGGCTCGACCCGATACCCGCGGATCTTGACCTGCTCATCGAGCCGACCGAGAAACTCCATCTGCCCCCGATGATTGAGCCGCACCCGGTCACCGGTGCGATAGCCATGGGCACCGAAGCGGGCGTGGTCTGAATCGTTGGCGCTGAGGTAACCCAGCGCAACCGTTTTGCCCTGCACGCAAAGTTCGCCGCTGACACCGATCGGCAACAGACGGCCCTCGGGCGAACGCACGCTGACCTGGACATTGGGCAGCGGTCGTCCCAGCGGTGCCGCGCCATCGATATCGACCTCATGAGTCAACACCCCGACGGTGGTTTCACTGGGGCCGTAGTGGTTGACGATACGCAGGTCCGGCATCAATGCCCGCAAGCGCGAAACCAGCTCATGGCCCAGGGCTTCGCCACCGGTGACCAGGCATCGGCGCGGCAATAGGCGCTGGGGATCGTTGGCGACCAGCAAGGCGTTGAGGTGTGAAGGCACAATTTTAAGCAGGTCCACGGGATCTCGCTCAAGCACGGCCGCCAGCTCCTCGGCGTCGAATGACAGTTCCTCAGCCAATAGCCGCAGGCGACGGCCGCTGAGCAACGCACCGAACAAGGCCGTGTGCCCCAAGTCGGTGGCGCAGCTGGCGAGACTTGCCAGACTGGCATCGGCGGACAGATCCAGGCGTTCCAGGCACCCGACCACGTAATGGATCAGGTTGCCCTGGCTGACCATCACCCCCTTCGGCCGTCCCGTGGAGCCGGAGGTGTAGACGACGTAGGCCGACCTTTCAGCGGGCAAGGACGCGCGCAACGGCGATTCACCCGACAACGCCTCAGTTGGCAACGACAGCCACCGCACCGTTTCAGGCAGCCACTCGGGACGCTGGCCCTCGCCGACCCAGACCTTGGGCGTGCCATCCTGGCAGATGTCCTGCAAACGCGACTGCGGCCACTGCGGATCGAGGGCCAGGTAGGTGGCGCCGCACTGCCAGGCGGCGAGCATGTGCATCACCAGCTCGCGGCTGCGGGGCAAGCATAAGGCGATGCGTGCGCCCTCCAGATTCGCGCCTGCTTGCAAGCGCTCGCCACGGGCGACCACTGCACGGCCCAATTCGGCATAGCTGAGCGTGCCCTGTTCGTCTTGCAGGGCAATTGACTCGGGCTTTCGAACGCACTGCTGGACGAACGCCTGCCAGGCGTTGCTGACCGGGACCGGCAGGTCCTCGCCAGAGAGCAAGGATTGCTGCGCCGGTGCCAGCCAGTCGAGCTGGGCAAACGGTACGTCCGGCTGTTCGATGACCGCGTGGACCAACGCAACGAACTGTTCGCAAAAACGTTGGACTGTTTCGTGGCGGTACAAGGCCTTGCTGTAACGCCACCGGCACAGGAAGCCGTCTTCCTCGTCGATCATGACCATGTTCAGCTCATGGGCCGCGCCACGCTGCTCCGACAGCAGACGGTCGACGTACTGCTCGAACGGCGCGATGCGCTCCTTGTTGAGGGTGAACATGTGCTGAAACAGCGGCGCCCTGCCCATCTGCCGGGGCAGATCCAACTGTTTGACGAGGCGCGAGAACGGATAATGACGGTGCTGCAAGGTTTGTTTGACGTTGGCGTCCACCTGCCTGGCCCAATCGCCGCCGGACAGCTCGCGCTGCAAACGACAGCGGACCGGCAACGGGTTGACCAGGTAGCCCGGCAGATTGACGTGCTCGCGGCGCAGGCGCCAACCGCTGGGAGTGCCCAGCACAAAGTCATCCTGGCCGGACAGCACGCCGAGAAACTGCTGGAACAAAGAGAACCAACAGATATAAGGCGTCACGCCCCATTGACGGGCCACGGCACGAATTCTGGCCGTGGTGGCCCGGTCGAAACGAAACGACAGCTCCCCGCCTTGGAATGCCTGATTGCTGCCGTAGTGAAAATCGGTCGGTAGCTCCAGTGCCGGGGCGCCTTCCAATTGCGCCTGCCACCAGGCCAGCTCCATCGGTTCGGCAGCTTCGCTGCGTATGTGCAATTCGCTGCAATAGTCGCGATAGGCATCTGGATTCACAGCGGGCAATGCTTGCTCGTTGATCAGCGCGAACAGTTCATTGAGCACGATGTAGAACGTGGCCAGGTCAGCGGCGATGTGATGAATTACCAGCAGCACGGTGTGCTCGACATCATCGGCGTGAACGTTGCTCAACAGGACGACCCGACTGACGTCGCCGGCTTCCAAGTCGAAAGGCTTATCGGCCCACTCGGTGACGCGCTGCTGCAACGCCTGCCTGTCGGCCGCCTGCAGCGCGATGCGCTCCAGCGGCCGGACTCGCTCGCGGTCGCTCCACTGCAACAGGTCGCCATTGCGCTCGGCATAGGCGGTGCACAGCATGGGATAGCGTCGCTGCACCGTTTCCCAGGCGCCTTGCAGGCGTCGGGGCAAGTCGTCGGTGACGAACTGCGCCTTGATGCGCCCTGCGTAAGCGATGTTATAGGCGCAGCTGTCCGGCTCCAGTCGTTGCAAGAACCAGAGCGCCTGCTCGTTATCCGTCAGCGGGCGCGCTTCAAAATAATCGGGGTGCCGGGCCAGCCATTGCAGCACGTCGGCGCCGTGCGCCGTCAGTTCGCTTGCCAGTTCATCGTCCAACGCCCTAGGTGATCCGGGGGTGATGACCAATTGGCCTTCGACTTTCGATAGGCGAATCCCACGCAGCCAGCAGCGATGCATCAAGCGATCGAGCATTTGATGTCCTTCATTTTGCTTGTTCTGAATGAGCCGCCCCATGTGACGGCTGTCTGCAAGAGCGTCTAGCTCAGTTCGCGGAAGCAGGCTCGGCCATGGCGACCACGACCTTTCGCGCGCCCTGGAATGTCGAACGGCCATGGGCCACCAGCATGTTGTCGAGCATCAGCACGTCACCGGCTTGCCAGGGAAAGCTCACCTGGCAGCGCTGCAATACGGCACGGACATGCTCCAGGGCATCAAGCTCGATAGGCGAGCCATCACCGTAGAAAACGTTACGTGGCACGCCCTCTTCGCCGACGATGGAAATCAGCGTCTCGCGCACGGGTGCGGCGAGATTGGAGATATGGAACAGATGCGCCTGGTTGAACCACACCCACTCCCCAGTCACCGGGTGCTGGGCCACGGCCTGGCAGATCTGGCGGGTGGACAGCTCGCCGTCCTCTTTCCACTGGAACTGGATCTGGTTGGCGCGGCAGAAATGTTCGACTTGTGAACGGTCTTCCGTGCTGAACGCCTGTTGCCAGGGCAAGTCGAGGCCGTTGCCATAGTTGCGCACGTACATCAGGCGCTTCTCGGCGAAACGCTGACGTATGGCGGGGTCGAGTTGCTGGTAGACCTTGCGGCTGTCGGCAATGGGGGTTTCACCGCCCACCGCAGAGGCCTGCATGCAGTGGAACCAGATTTTCATTGGCCAGTTAAGCGAGTAGGACTGCTCGTTGTGTAGAGGGATCACTTGGTGGGCCGGGTACTCGGTCGACGTGTAGACCCGGTTGTTGAGCTTGGTGCGCGGCGTTGAGGCGTAGTCGTAGGTCAGCAGTTCATGACCGAAACCGCGGGCAAATGCTTCAAAGTCCGCTTCGCCATTGAACACAAAGCCACGAAACAGGATGCCGCCCGCTCGCGGTAACTGCGCCTCGACTGCTTGCAGGATCTGCGCCCGGCTGTCCTGCCACGCAGCCCCCGCGCCTGGCGCGTGGAAGATAAATGGCAAGGTCTGTTCGTCGCCCGGTACGCCTTCCATGGGTTGAACCTGTGCACGCGCCAAACCAGTTTCCATTTGTGATCCCTCGCCATTCCGATGAGCGTGTTTTTTCGAGAGCACAAACTATTACAAACGAGTAACAACTGCAATAGAGAATCATTGTCATTAATGACGTTTGTATGACAATCGACACAAATCATTTGGCCTGAAGCATGCTCTCCCGCTCAGCGATATGGGACATCAACAGGTAGGCGGAACCCAGCAAGCCCTGCATCGTATCGGCATAGCGGCTGCGGTTCAGGTACAGAAACTGGCGGTTCTTCACCGCAAACAGGTTCTGCCATTGCGGCGACTGGCGAAACGCAGCCGTGCTCGCTTCCGAATCGAGCAGTTCTTCGTATGTGTCGATAATGAAATCACTGTCGAAGTCGCCGATTCGCTCCAGGCTGTAGGGCACGTTCTGGCGCGCTTCGCGATAGGCGGCGACACGGCCCAGGCCGAAATCCTTGATGACGTCATCCATCCCGCCACGGCCGATCAACTGGAAACCATCGGTATAGACCTCGAGCGTCGTGACCGTGATCCGCGAAGGGTCCTTGACCCGCTTCTTGAACTCGCTGACGACCCATTCGTATTCATGGAGCATTTCTTCGTAACGCTGCTGCTTGCCGACCAGCTCGGCGAGCTGCCTGGCGTAGGTCTTGATGTCGCTTTCCCGGGAGGGCAGCAGCACGACCGGTGCGATTTTGCTGAGCTTTTCCTTTAGGTCCGCGTGATAAGACAGGCCGACAATCAGGTCAGGCTTCAGGGCGGCGATGGCTTCCAGGTCAGGAGATTGGTGCGAGCCGATGTATTGAATGCCCGTCACGTCGAAGCGCTCTTGGGCACCGCGAAACAGCACGTCCGAAAACAGCTTCTTCCTGCCTGTCGATCCGCAGGGCTTGATACCCAATTCGAGCAACTGATCGGTCAGGCTGAAATCGTGCAGGGAGACAATGCAGTGGGGTGAAACAGGCACCTCGATACGACCGAAACTGTTCTCGAACACTTTGGTTTCGGCCGCGCCAGCGTGCATCGACATCAATGCAAACGGCACGCAAAGCATGCCAAACAACCTCTTGAACACTTCTCTCATCCCTACCCGCACGCGTTTGCCTCCGATAATTTCAAGATAAGCGCCGCTGTGTTTTCAGCGACTGCGTTGACGCGCCAACAATATGATCAGATAAGGTGCGCCGATAATTGCAACCACCAGCCCCGCCGGTAATTGCAGCGGTGGGAACAGCCCCCTGCCCAGTGTATCCCCCGCCAGTACCAGCAATGCCCCCATCAACGCCGACAAAGGCATCAGCGCACCGTGGCGATCGCCTGCCAGTTGGCGCGCCAGGTGCGGCGCCACCAGCCCGACGAAAGTCATGGTGCCGACGTTCGCCACGGCGGCCGCTGTCAGCATGACACTGCACAGCAATAGGAAAGCCATGACACCCGTGACGTTCAGGCCCCGGCTGAGCGCGACTTTTTCGCCCAACTGCAACAGGTTTAATTGACGGTGAAAAAACAGCAAGGGAACCCCCGCGAGCAACAGCCAGGTGCCGAGGCTGTGAACCTGCGGCCAACCGGCCCGGTGCAAGCTGCCGCCCAGCCACATCAGGGCCGACTCGACCTGGTCGATGTTGCCGTAGGTGATCAGTAAATCGGCTACTGCACTGAGCATCGCGGTGAGCCCAACGCCGACAAGGATCAACCGCAGCGGCGAAATCCCCTGGCGCCACGACAGCAGCGCGACGAAGAATGCCACGGCCAACCCGCCCGCCAGTGCCGCCAATGGATAGAGCTCAAGGGGCAACAGCGTGGGCCAGAGCACAATGATCAGCAGCATCGTCACACTGGCGCCCGACTCCACGCCCACCAGCCCCGGCGCCGCCAGCGGATTGCGCGTCAACGACTGCATCAACAGGCCGGCCAGCGACATGGCCATGCCGGCGAGGATCGCCAGGGCCACACGTGGCAGTCGCAATTCCCAAAGCAGATTGCGCGTCGTCGAGTCGACCTGTTCAGGCGCCCACAGCGCTTGCCAGGCCTGGACAACCCCCAACGAATAACTGCCGACAGTCAACGCGTACAACGATAAGGCAACCAATGCGAACATCAGGGCCAGCACCGAAATCACGTCGATGGGCCGGGCCACCCAAGGCAGTAATGGAAGTGCCCTGGGCAAGATCAGCCCAACGCGCGTCATTTGACTTTCCTCAACACCAACGCGACGAAAATCGGCCCGCCGATCAGTGCCGTGACAATCCCGGTGTTCAGCTCAAAGGGCCGCACAACGGTTCGTGCGGCAATGTCCGCCAGGATCAGCAGCAACGCGCCGAGCAGCGGCGCGGCCAGCAATAGCCGTCGATAATCATCGCCAAACAACAGCCGCGCCGCATGGGGCACCACCAACCCGACAAAACCGATCGGTCCCGCCAGCGCCACGGCGCATCCTGACAGCAGCACCACGGAAGCCAGCCCGAACAGGCGCATTTTCAACAAGTTGACGCCCATGCCGGCCGCGGCCTGCGGACCGAGCCGATGGGTGTTCAAGGCCCGGACATTGACCAGGCACAAGACCATGCCCAACACCACATAAGGCCAGACCCATGCCTGCATCGAGCCTCCGGTCACGCCGATCGACCCGGTGAGCCAGCGGCGAAGGCTGTCGAGCCCCTGCTGGTCGAGCAACAGCAGGATTGACGTGATGGCGCTGAACAACGCCGCGATCATCGCGCCGGACAAGGTCAGTCGAATCGGGTTATGGCCCCTGCCCGCCAGCAGCAGGACACCAATGGCTGCCACCAGGGCACCGCTGAAAGCAAACAATGGGATCATCGACAGGTCGTGACCGGGCAGCACCAGCAAGCCGAACACCACGAATAATGCCGCGCCGCTGTTGATGCCGAGAATGCCGGGGTCGGCCAGGGGGTTGTCACCTACCGCCTGCATGATCACTCCCGCCAGGCCAAGGCTGGCGCCCACCAGCATGGCAACCAGCAAGCGTGGCAGGCGGCTGCCACGGATGACGCTCTGATCGGCGTTGTCCGGTGCATACGCCACCAGTGCCTGCCAGGCCTCGTTCCAAGGGATGCTCTTGGCGCCAACCGCCAGGTGCAGCAGCGCGGCCAAGGCGATGGCAACCAGCAGGCCCAGCCACACCGGTATTCGCAAACCGTGACTCACATCGCCTCCCGTACAGCCGATGGCTGGCTACGGGTGGTTTGCGGAACACACAGCGGGTCGCCCGAATAAGGGTCGGTGATGATGTGCGCGTCCAGGTCGAAGACCGCCTTGAGATTCTCACGGGTAAAGACTTCAGCGGGCGCGCCCTGGGCCAGCAAGCGGCCTTCACGCATCATCACCAGGTGATCGGCATAACGCGCGGCCTGGTTGAGATCGTGAAGCACGGCGACGACGGTCTTGCCTTGCTCGCGCAGGTCCACCAGCAGTTCGAGCAAGGTGATCTGATGAGCGATATCGAGAAACGTCGTGGGCTCGTCCAACAGGATCACTGGGGTGTCCTGGGCCAAGGTCATGGCAATCCAGCAGCGCTGCAGTTGTCCACCCGACAGGGTGGCCAACGAGCGATCGAGCAACGGTGCGATGCCCGCCAGTTCGATGGCACGGTCGATTGCCTGCTGATCCTGTTCGGACCATTGCCGCCACCAGCTCTGCCAGGGGAAACGTCCCTGCATCACAAGCTCTCGCACGCTCATGCCGGCCGGTGACGTAGTGCGCTGGGGCAACAACGCCATGCGCTGCGCCAGCGCCCGGCGCGAATACTGCCCCAGAGCCTTGCCGGACAGGTGCACCTCACCCGCGCTTGGGCGCAGCATATGTGCCAGCACATTCAAGAGTGTGGTCTTGCCACAGCCGTTGGCCCCGATCAACGCCGTGAAGCAGCCTTCGGGAATGTCCAGGCTGACACCGTTGAGAATCTGTTGCTCGCCATAGCTCAGCCGCACATTGCTGGCTTTCAGCATGACCGTCCCTCCACCGCCCAAGAGGGCCTGATCGAATCGTCCATCGTACAGATCCCGCGCATTCGTTTCCCGGTAACAACGCCGGAAAACCCACCGCAGGCTGAAAAGTGCGGCACAGAATATGTCGAAACTAAAATAAATTCCCTACAAGCCTGACAATATTAATGCAAACCCTTATCATTCACAGTCAGATTATGGCCAGTAGACACTAACTTCGCTCGCCTGCCCTGCCGCCGGACCGGGACGATAGGCTTGCGAAGATCAATAACAATCCTCAAGGACTTCCTCGATGCTCGTAAGAAAAACAACAGTTGGCACCGAAAAACGTTACGTCTCGCGTCATCCAGCGTTTCACTTGAGCACTCTGGCCCTGGCTTTGGGGAGCATCTTTTCAGCACAGGCGTTCGCCGCACAAGAAGAGGCTGCAGCCAACGCTCCTCTTCAACTCGGCGAAATCAACATCAATGCCGCCGCCGTGGAAAACCCCACGGCGCCGCTGGCCGGCAAAGTCGCCCTGCGCAACGGCAGTGCCACCAAGTCCAACGCGGCCATCACTGAAACGCCGCAATCGGTGTCCGTGGTCACCGCCGATGAAATGCGCGATCGCAAGTCCGACACCATGGCGGACGCCCTCAGCTACACCCCGGGCTTCACCAGCCAACCGAGCAGCTTCAACCGCACCTCGGACCGGTTCCGCATTCGCGGCTTCGACGTCGAATCCGCCACTGGCGGCTCCCTGCGCGACGGCATGCGCCTGCAAAACAACTCCTACGATGGCGTCCAGGACCCGTATGGGTTGGAGCGCGTGGAAGTTATCCGCGGCGCGGCGTCGGTGCTGTACGGCCAACTGTCGCCAGGCGGCTTCGTCAACGGTGTCAGCAAGCGCCCGACCGAAACCCCGCTGCATGAGTTGGGGCTGCAATATGGCAACCATGATCGCAAGCAACTGACCGCCGACTTCAGCGGCCCGCTCGGTGACAGCGAGGTCCTCACCTACCGCCTGACCATGCTCAAGCGCGACAGCGACACCCAGCAGGATTACGTCAACGACGACAAGCTCTACATCGCCCCGGCCCTGACCTGGCGCCCTGATGAAGACACGTCCCTGACCCTGCTCTCGTTCTATCAGAAGAGCGACACGCGTTTCTCCGCCCCGCTGCCCTATCAATTGGTCAAAGGCGTAGGCAACGGCCCCTTCACCATCGGCCGCCACGATTTCATCGGCGAACCCGACTACGACGACATGAACGGCGAGATGTCCGCCATCGGTTATGAGTTCGAACACCGGTTTGATGAACACACCCGTATCAGCAACAAGTTGCGTTACTACGAAGCGGATGTGAAGTGGAAATACATGCAGATTCGGACAGGGAATCCAGTCAATACAGCAGCCGCCACGGGCGTTTTGGGTCGTCAGTACAGTGATCGGCGGGAGCGCTCCCGGGCGTTGGCCAGCGACACCAACATCGAGACGCGTTGGAACATTGGCGGGATTGAAAACACCTTCCTGGTGGGTGCCGATACCTACGACGCGTCATACGACTCGCATAACTTCCGAGCCAACTCGACCTCTATCAATATTGGTGACTACAACTACGGTCAGCCAGTGGTGGTGGACAAGAGCCGGAACCGCGACCGCGGTTCACAGATCGATACCTTCCAGACAGGTATCTACCTGCAAGACCAGATCAAGTTCGACGATCATTGGCTATTGCTGCTCGGCGGTCGCCACGATTGGGCAGATCAGGATCAGGAAGGCTTCGCCACCGGCGAGAAGCTGAGCCAGAACGACGAATCCACCACTTGGCGCGCCGGCCTGGTGTACCAGGCGGACAACGGCCTGGCACCTTACATCAGCTACAGCGAATCATTCTTCCCAGTTGCGGTGGCCGACGCGCCTGGCCAGACATTCAAGCCTACAGAAGGCAAGCAGTACGAAATCGGCATCCGCTACCAACCTCCGGGCAGCAATACACTGTTGAGCGCAGCGGTTTATGAACTGACGCAGGAAAACGTCTTGAAGCGCGACCTGGCTGGCCTCAATCCCCAGCAGATTGGCGAGCAGCGCTCCCGTGGGCTGGAACTCGAAGCCAAGTCCGACATCACGCCTCAACTGACGGTCATCGCGACGTACGCCTACACCGATGCGCGCATCACCAAAAGCGTAATCCAGAGCGAAGTGGGTCAGCGCAGCGAAGATACGCCTTACCACCAAGCCGCGCTGTGGGCCGACTACAACTTCGCCCGTTTCGGCGTACCGCAGCTGAAAATCGGCGGCGGCGCGCGCTACAAGGGAACCACCCAAGCTTCGGGCATCGATTCGCAAATGCCTGCCTACACGCTGTTCGATGCAATGGCCAGCTACCAGATCGACAAGAACTGGGACATCGCCCTCAACGCCAACAACGTGACGAACAAAAAATACACTTATTGCGAATTTGCCATCTGCCGCTACGGCGACGAGCGCGAGTTGGTGACCTCCGTCAACTTCCGCTGGTAAATACCCCTGACTCGGTCGGCGCCGACAGGTGTCGACCGAGTCATTTCAGCTGTATAAACTTTTGTAAGCCCTCTCGAATCCCCTCATCGCACCCATCCCCCTAAATTTTCCATTGACCTTGACGCCCTAGATGATGATCGTCATATTACGATCATCATAAGCCAGACAAAACCGGCCAAGAGGGGGTTGATCCATGAAAACCGCAGATGCATCAGCGATTGTGCAGACGCAGCCACTCGCATCGAGCCCAGCCCTGACCGGCCGAATCGTCGCACTGCTCGCCGGCCTCGCGGCCATCGGCATGCTCTCCACCAATATCATCCTCCCTGCGTTCCCGGTCATCGGTGATGACCTCGGGGTGACCGCTCGCGAACTGGGCCTGACGCTCTCCAGTTACTTCGTCACCTTTGCCCTGGGTCAGTTGGTGGTCGGGCCGTTGGCTGACCGTTATGGACGGCAGAAACTGGTGCTGGGCGGACTGTCGGTGTTCATAGTCGGCACCGTCATCGGCGGCCTCGCCACCACCCTTGAGGTACTGATTGCCGGCCGCGTCGTTCAAGCACTGGGCGTGTGCGCGGCCTCGGTGCTGTCGCGGGCCATCGCACGGGATCTGTTCGAAGGCGAGACACTGGCCCGCGCCCTGTCATTGACGATGGTCGCCACGGCCGCTGCGCCAGGTTTTTCACCCTTGGCGGGCAGCGTGCTGTCCGTCACGCTCGGATGGCGCGCCATCTTCATCCTGGTGGGATTGGCCGCCGTGGTGCTGGCGTTCTTCTATGTACGCGATCTTGGCGAAACCCATCCCGCCGACCGCCGGGCGCCGCACTCTACCGGCAGTGTGGTGCGCGCTTACGCCAGGCTGATGGTGGACAAGCGTTTCATCCTCCCTGCCCTGTCGATGAGCCTGTTGCTCAGCGGTCTGTTCGCGTCATTCGCCGCTGCCCCGGCCATTCTCATGAAAGGCATCGGCCTGACGTCCCTGCAGGCCGGCCTGTATTTCGCATCAACGGTGTTTGTGGTGTTCGCCGCCGGCCTGGCCGCTCCTCGCCTGGCCCGACGTTTTGGCCCAGGTAACACCGCCCTGCTGGGCATTGCCTGCGCCATGATCGGCGGTGGTTTGCTCATCGTGGGGCCGGCCAGCCCGGGGCTTGGCTGGTATGCGGTGTCGATGGTGACGTTCCTGTGGGGCATGGGCCTGGCGAACCCCTTGGGCACGGCGATCACCATGGGACCTTTCGGCAAAGAGGCCGGGATGGCCTCGGCGCTGCTGGGTTTTCTCTCCATGGGTGCGGCAGCGTTGACCACCTGGCTCGCCGCCGTGCTGAGCTTTTCACCCATCGCCACACTGGGCGCGATACAGGCGTTGACCTGCCTGGTCGCGCTGGTGCTGTTCCGCTTGCGCCGCTGACGCGGCGTCAATCGTCCCAACGACGGAATAACACGCTGGCATTGACGCCACCAAAACCGAACCCATTCGACAGTGCATGGGTGATCGGCATTTTCCGGGCCTTCAGGCCAACCAGATCGAGGCCGTTGGCTGCCTCGTCGGGATGCATCAGGTTCAGCGTCGGCGGCACGATCTGATCACGCAGCGCCAATACCGTGAAGATCGCCTCGATGCCGCCGGCCGCGCCCAACAAGTGGCCAGTGGCTGATTTGGTAGAAGTGATCGCCACGCCTGCGCCCGCGCCGCCGTTCGTGCCAAAAACCGCGCGGATCGCCGCCAGCTCACCGGCATCACCCACCTGGGTGGACGTCGCGTGGGCATTGATGTGCTGCACCTCGCTGGGGTTGAGACCCGCCTGGCGCAACGCTTGCTCCATGGCGCGGCGGGCTCCGTTGCCATCCTCCGGGCCCGCGGTCAGGTGGTAGGCATCGGCGCTGGTGCCATACCCCACCAATTCCGCCAGGGGCTTGGCACCCCGGGCCAGGGCGTGTTCCAGCGACTCGATCACCAGCAACCCGGCGCCTTCGGCCATGACGAAGCCGTCGCGCTCCCGATCGAACGGCCGCGAGGCCTCTTGTGGACGCTCGGCAAATCCCGTGGACAGTGCCCGCGCCGCCGCGAAGCAGCCCAACGTCACGCGGTCGATCGCCGCCTCGGTACCGCCGCAGATGGCAATGTCCGCCTCGCCACTCTTGATCAGCCGGGCGGCATCGCCAATGGCTTGTACGCCGGCAGCACAAGCGGTAACCGGCGCACCTAGCGGCCCTTTGAAACCATGCCGGATGGACACCTGCCCGGCCGCCATGTTGGCCAGGAAAGCCGGCGCGGTGAACGGCGACAGTCGACGTGGACCGCGAGCATCGGTGGTGCGCACCGCATCGGCAATCGTGGCGAAACCACCCACGCCCGAAGAAATGATCGTGGCAGTCCGCTCCTGATGGACGGGATCAACGGGATGCCAGCCCGCCTGCTCCAGGGCTTCGTGAGCCGCCACCAGGGCGAACTCGATGAAGCGGTCCATCTTCTTGCGATCCTTGGGCGCGATGAGGCGCTCCGGGTCGTAACCGGCGATACCGTCCTCTTCCAAGGTCGGCACTTGCCCCCCCACGGCGACGCCGGTCCCGTCGGTGACGTCGGCGGACAGGTTGCGAATGCCGGATTGCCCGGCCAGCAAGCGCTGCCAGACCTCTTCCACCCCGCAGCCCAGCGGGCCGACGATGCCTACGCCAGTGATGACGATGCGTTTTTGACCTTCGAGATTTTTCATGAAGCCCTCTTCGTATCAGGACGGATCTTGAACCAGATGGAATACATCGCCGGCAGGAACACCAGCGTCATGATGGTGCCGACGAACGTGCCGCCGATCAGGGTGTAGGCCAGCGTGCCCCAGAACACCGAATGTGTCAGGGGGATGAATGCCAGGATTGCCGCCAGTGCCGTGAGCAACACCGGCCGTGCACGCTGCACCGTGGCCTCGATCACCGCATGGAACGGATCCAGCCCTTCGTTGGCGTTGTGATGGATTTGCCCGATCAGGATCAGCGTATTGCGCATGAGAATGCCCGACAGGGCGATCAGGCCGACCAATGCATTGATACCAAATGGCTGATTGAAGATCAGCAATGTCGGCACGACGCCGATCAGCCCCAGTGGCGCCGTCAAGAACACCATGATCATCGCCGAGATCGAGCGCACTTGCAGGATGATGATCAGCAACGTCAAGGCGACCATGATCGGCACCAGCGGCACGATGGCCTTGCCGGCCTTGCCCGACTCCTCGATGGCGCCCGCCTGCTCGATCCGGTAGCCGGCGGGCAACGTGTCGATGACCGGTTGCAGTTGCTTGATGATCGCGCTGGAGACGTCCGGTGGCTGCAGGCCTTCGGCAATATCGCCGCGCACCGTCATGGTCGGCGTGCGATCACGACGGCGCAGGATCGGATCTTCCATGCGCACATCCACCTCGCCGACCTGGGACAGCGGAATGCGCTGGCCTGTCGCGCCCACTAGGGTGAAACCTTCGATCCGCGCGGGGTCGAGGCGGATGTCACCGGCGGCGCGGCCGATCACCTGCACCGAACGGATGTCCTCGCGCACTGCCGTGATCGGCACGCCGCTGAGCAGGAATTGCAATTGCTGGGCAACCGCATTGGACGTCAGCCCCACCGCTTGCAAGCGGTCCTGGTCGAGATTGAAATGCAGCGTCGGCACCAAGGGTCCCCAGTCGGTGTTGACGGTCCTCATCATCGGGCTCGCCTGCATGATGCCCTGGACCTGACTGGCGATCTCGCGCAGCTTCGTCGAATCAGGGCCCATCACACGATACGCCACGGGGAACGGTGAATACGGGCCGAACACCAATTGAGTGACCCGCACCCGCGCCTCGGGAGCCAGCCCCTCGGCGATCGCTTCGCGGAGACGGAACTTGAGGGCTTCGCGTGCTTGCTGGCTGTCCGTCAGCACGACAATCTTGGCAAATGACGGATCGGGAAGTTCCGGCGCCATCGCCAGGTAGAAACGCGGCGCGCCTTGGCCGATGTAGGCGGTGACGATCCGGGCCTCTTCCTGTTGTTGCAGCCAGGCCTCGACCCTGGCGGTGGTGGCGCTGGTTTGCTCGATGGAGGTGCCGTACGGCATCTGCACTTCCACCAGCACCTCGGGCCGATCCGAGGTCGGAAAGAACTGTTTTTTCACCAGGCCCATGCCGAGGATCGCCAGCACGAATGTCGCGATCACCGTACCGGCCACCCACCATTTACGAGCGATGACTCGCGTCAGCACTCGGCGGAAACGGTTGTAGTGCCGCGTGTTGTAGATGGCCGCGTGCCCGCCTTCGACCTGCTTGATGTCGGGCAACAATTTCACGCCCAGGTACGGTGTGAATGCCACCGCGACCACCCAGGAAGCAATCAGCGCGATGCCGACGATCCAGAACATGTTGCTGGTGTATTCGCCAGCGGTCGATTGCGCGAAGCCGTTGGGCATGAAGCCGATGGCGGTCACCAGCGTGCCGGACAACATCGGTGCGGCCGTGTGGCTCCAGGCATACGCGCTGGCCTTGATCCGGTCGTAGCCCTCCTCCATTTTCACCACCATCATTTCAATGGCGATGATCGCATCGTCCACCAGCAAACCGAGCGCGAGGATCAGGGAGCCGAGGGTGATTCGGTCGAAATTCTTGCCGGTGGCGGCCATGACCACGAACACCACGGCCAACGTCAACGGCACGGCCGCCGCGACCACGACACCCACGCGCCAGCCCATGCTGAGGAAACAGACAATCATCACTACCAGCAGCGCGACGAAGAACTTGACCATGAACTCGCCGACCGCCGAGTCGATATTGACCGATTGATCGGTAACCTTGGTCAGCGCCATGCCCAGCGGCATGTCTTGGTTGATCTTGCTGATCTGCGTATCCAAGGCCTTGCCCAGGTCCAGGCCATTCCAGCCCTCGCGCATGATCACGCCCAATAACAGCGCCTCTTCGCCACCGTTGCGCACCAGGAACGTGGCGGGGTCTTCATAGCCGCGCTCGACAGTCGCCACGTCCGACAGCTTCAGCGAGCGCCCCTGTACCACGACCGGCGTGTCGCGAATCTTCTGCAGCTTGTCGAAAGCGCCATCCAGGCGCAGGAACACCTGCGGCCCGACGGTTTCGATGGAGCCGGCGGGCGTGAGCATGTTCTGGCTGTTGAGGGCGGTAAAGATATCCTGGGGCGACACACCCAAGGTCGCCAAGCGATCGTGGGAAAAGGACACGAAGATCCGTTCGGCCTGCTCGCCGATGATATTGATCTTCTTCACGCCTGGCACATGCAGCAGTTGTTGGCGCAGCGCTTCGGCATCACGCACCAGCCGTCGTTGCGGCTCGCCTTTGGCTTTCAGGGCGAACAAGGCGAAGGTCACGTCGGAAAATTCATCATTGACCATCGGCCCTATAACCCCGGGCGGCAGTTTGATCGCCTCGTCAGCCAGCTTCTTGCGCGCCTGGTAGAACTCTTCCTGCACTTGCGACGGCGGCGTCCGATCGACCAGCGACACCATCGTGAACGCAAGGCCGGGACGGGTATAGGTTTCCGTGCGGTCGTACCACTTCAATTCTTGCAGGCGTTTTTCCAGCGGTTCGGCGACCTGGTCTTGCATTTCCTGGGCTGTCGCGCCTGGCCAGGCGGTGATGACCGTCAGTTGCTTTACCGTGAAGGGTGGGTCTTCCGCGCGGCCGAGCTGGAAAAAAGCGAGGACACCCGCAACGGCGATCAGCAACAGCAGGAATACCGTGATGGAACGCTCGCGGACGGCGAGCGCGGAGAGGTTGAAGCTCATGGGCGACTCCCCGCAACCTTCACGTCTTGCGGTTGCGCAAGACGCACTGCCTCGCCCTCGTGCAGCAGATGGGCGCCGAGCGCAACGATCTGCTCGCCCATTTTCAGCTCGCCCAAGACCTGCGCGGCGTCGTCGCTCAAGCCGACGACCTTCACCGGACGCCAGGCGACTGTCGCCGGTTCGCCCGTGATGACCCAGACACCACTGCCTTTGCCCGAGTCGAAAATGGCAGCGATCGGAACTTGCAGTGCCTGTTCCGTCCGAGGCCCCGCGGCGACCCGGAGCGTGACCGTGGAACCCAGCGGTGCGCTGGCCAGCGCGCCCTCCAACACGTAACGCGCCTCGAAGGTGCGCGTTACAGGGTCGGCGGAATCCGACAGCAACCTCAGCTTCGCATTGACCGCCTCGCTGGCATTGCCGTACAGCGTCGCCTGGGCGACTGACCCCGACGTCGGCCGCAGGGTTTCAGGCAGTTGCACTACGGCTTCGCGCTGGCCTGCCCGGGCCAGTCGAACCACGATTTGTCCAAGAGCGACAACTTGCCCGGGCTCGGCGAGCGTTTCCATCACAACGCCATCGGCGTCGGCGAGCAGCACGGCATAACCAGAAGCGTTGCGGGCAACGTCAGCCTGGGCCTGGGCCGCGCTGAGTTGCGCCCTTGCGGTATCGGCGGCGGCCTTGATCTGGTCGTAGCCCGAGGCGGAAATAGCGCCGGCAGCGACAAGGTCTCGGTAACGAGCCTCGTCATCGGCGGTCTGCTTCGCCCTCGCCCGAGCGGCGGCGACGGCCTCCTGTTGTGCTCGCGCTTGCAGCCCCAGGTCGACAGGGTCCAGGCGCATCAGTGGCTGGCCGCGCTTGACCGTCTGGCCGGTGTCGACCAGCCGCTCGAGGACCTTGCCCGACACGCGAAAGCCCAGGTCGCTCTGGACCCTGGCCGTGACCACGCCGGTAAACGAACGCGACCGGTCGGGCGAACCCAAAACTTGCGCGACCCTCACTATGGGCGCAAGCGTGCGTGGATCTTTCTCGGTGGATGACTCGCCACACGCCGTCAGGACGAGAGGCAGCAAGCAAGCGGCAAGGGTGACAGGTCGGCGCCGGAGCATAAGGTCCCTTTTCATGAGCGGACAGGATGGAAGGCGCATTCTCATTCGAGTGACCATATCTGTCAATCGTCACGACCCATGCACTATGACCGTCAGCCTTCAAGCCGTGTTGCGCTTAACAATTGTCCGTTAGCCCTGCCTGGAAGCCAATTGACAGCGTGTGACCATTTTATGATATGGTCACAATCCGCATCGACTCGAGGAATTTTCCATGCCACCCTTGCGCCCCCTGGCTTTTTTTCTGAGCACCGGCTTGTTGACAGGTTGCGCGGTCGGCCCGGACTACCATCGTCCCGCAGTCCCACTTTCGAGTCGTTACATAGGCCAGCCTCTGGTCGAACAGCGGTCCTCGAGCGTTCGGGCCGACTCGATTGTCTGGTGGGAAGCGTTTGGTGATCCAAACCTCACGGTGTTTGTCACCAAGGCCCTTGAACAAAACCTGGACTTGGCGCAGGCATCGGCGCGCGTGATGCAGGCACGGGCCGGACTGGGCGCAGCGAACGCCGCTTTGCTGCCCTCGGGAAATATCAGTGGCCAGGCCGCGCGCGCCTACCAGTCGGTGGAGACCCCGCTCGGCCAGGTGCTCGATTCAACGCCTGGCTATGATCGATACGGAAGTTCCTACGAACTCAACCTCGGCGCCAGTTGGGAGATAGATGCCTTCGGCGGCCTGCGGCGTGGACGCGAAGCAGCGCTGGCGGACTACCAGGCGTCCGAGGCCGGTGCGGTCGCCACGCGCTTGGCGGTCACCGCGCAGGTCGCCGACACCTACATCACCGTTCGTGGACTGCAGGCCCGGCTGGACATTGCAAACCGACAGGTCAGGACGCAGCAAGACCTGCTGGAAAAAGTCCAATTGCTGTACAACAAAGGCCTCGCCGCCAGCTATCAGGTTCGCCAGACCGAGGGGCAACTGGCACAAGTCCAGGCAACGTTACCGGTCCTGCAGACCGGCCTGGATGCCGCGATGAACGCCTTGGATGTCATGCTCGGCACTCCGCCCGGCACCCATCGGCCGCTATTGGCCGAGCGCCGCGACATTCCCCTCGCCCCACAAATAACCACAACCGGAACGCCGGCGGACCTGCTGCGTCGCCGGCCAGACCTGATCGTCGCCGAGCGTCACCTTGCGGCCTCCAATGCGCGCATCGGCGAGGCCGTCGCCGAGTACTATCCAAAGTTCTCCCTCAGCGCCTTGCTCGGCAGCGCCACGGCGGTGTCCGGCGGTAACTTGTTCAGTGGCGGCGCCAGCCAATCGGCGGGCGTGCTGGGGCTGCGCTGGAGGCTCTTCGATTTTGGCCGCATCAACGCCCGGATCGACGAGGCCAAGGGCGAGGAAGCCGAAGCGTTGGCTGCTTATCGCCAGTCCGTGCTGCGCGCCACTGAAGACGTCGAAAACGCCTTTAGCGCGCTGGTCAATCGCGAAACCCAGGCGACCACCCTCACCCAAGGCGAAACGTCTTTGAACCAGGCCCGTCAATCGGCCTTCGTCGCCTACCAGAAAGGCACCGCCAGCCTGATCGACGTGCTCAACGCCGACGAGACGTTGCTGCAGGCATCCGATGCCCGAGCGCAGGCTCGAACGGAATCAGCACGGGCAGCGGTCGCGGCATTCCGTTCGCTTGGCGGTGGTTGGCAAGCTCCCGAGGAAGGAGCTGTGGCGGCAAGGTGAACATTTTTAGAAATGGTCACTAAATAGCGGCAAGAGCGGCCATCAGCCAAAGCTCAGGGCATCAGGCTACGCAGGATGAGATTGGTCGTGAGCGTGGGGGCTTCCTCGACGAAGTCGAGGTTGTATTGCAGCAGCAAGGGGTTGACGAACGGCCGCAAGGCCAGGTGGATGGCCTCCACCGTTTCGTCCAGAGGCGTGCGTCGTTCAAACTCGCCGAGCTCACGCCCTTGGCGGATAATCTCCAGCACGAAGCTCTTGATCCGTTCGTTATACGCCTGGGAACTGGGCCAGCGCTCCGAAGCCGAGAAAGCCGCGATATCGTAGAGCTTGCGGTCGTTGAAAAACAGGTTCACGCCCGTGACCACTAATGTTTTGACCAGCCTGCGCAAGCGCTCCGTTGCCGTCAGCCCGTCTATGTTGATCGCCTCTTCCACCGCCGCGACGATCGTCGACAGGCAGTTGGCGCAGATGGCTTCGCCGATCGCCTGCTTGGAATCGAAGAACTTGTAGATGTACGCCTTGGAGAAGCCGATAGCCTTGGCCAGGTCGGAAACCGTGGTCTTGCCAAAGCCGTACTGGCTGAAATGTTCATGGGCGGCCGCGATGATCTGGTCACGAATGTCGTGATCGGCGGGTCCACGGGCGCTGGGTGGTGCAATGGATGGCTGGTTCATCGGGGCAGCTTACGCATCCCGACGACCGTTGACAACTTATGACCAAACCTGGATTTAGTCACAATCCCATCGCCCTGTCGTCTCTTGACTACCCGATTACGCGGGCATACACCGATCGATCGATATTACCGCCGGACAAAATCACCCCGACCTTCTTCCCTTCCATCTTCCCGCGCTCCTGGATAAGCGCCGCCAACGCCGCCGCGCCGGCACCTTCGGCCAGGTTGTGGGTGTCGGTGTAATAGACGCGCATGGCCTCGGCAATTTCCTGGTCGCTGACCGCTACGATGCGCGCCGCGCCAGCGCCGTAGATGGCGAAGGCCTGCGCAATCGGCTTGCGCACGGCGAGGCCGTCGGCAAAGGTATCGGCCGAGGCGGTTTCGCGGATTTCACCCGCTTCAAATGACAGTTTCGCCGCCGTCGCCTCGGTGGACACCACGCCCACGACCTGGCTTTGCAAGCCCAGGGCATCACGGGCAGCGATGACCGCGCAGATCCCGGAGCCGCAGCCAATGGGCACGTAGACGGTGTCCAGGTCAGGCACGGCCTTGAACAGCTCGAGCGCGTAGGTAGCGACGCCTCTGACCAGCTCGGTATGAAACGGCGGTACGAGATAGAGTCCCTGGGTCTGCGCCAGGCGTGCCGCTTCTTCACGGGCCTCATCGAAATCGCGACCGTATTCGATCACTTCGCCACCGAAGCCGCGCATGGCGTCGTTCTTCTCGACCGAGTTTCCCTCCGGCACCACGATCAATGACCGCAGCCCCGCCGCGCTGGCCGCCAGCGCCTGGCTCTGGCCATGGTTGCCACGGGTCGCGGTGACAATGCCTTTCGTTCGCGGATGCTCACGCTTGAGCCAATCCATGAATGTGATGCCGCCGCGGACCTTGAACGCGCCCGTGGGGGTATGATTTTCGTGCTTGACCCACACCGTGCAACCGAGACGTTGCGACAGCAAGGGCCAGGCGTACTGGGCCGTGGCGGGCATGACCTGGTAGACCTGGCGAGCCGCTTGTTCGATATCGTCGAGAGTCAGTGCGTACATGATGGGTCTCCTTGGGTTTCGGCCAGTCTAGCCAGGGACGCCGAAGCCGGGCTTTCAAAAAACTGACCTGACTTTTGTCCCCTCGCTTCACTACTATGGGTAGATGAGCCATCGAAACCGCCCACAGCCACCGCGCCCGATTGAATCGACCCGTCGCGTCGAGGCCGGCCCGTGGCTCATCGAACTGCTCCCCGGTAGCGCCTATTCGGCTCGATACGTTGCAACCCAGCCGGTCATCGGCTTTGCCTTCGACAGCCAGCGAGGCCTGCATGCCATTGGCAGCGACCGGGTGCAGCCGTTCTACGCCAAGCCCAACGGCCTGGCGTTCGTGCCAGCCCAGTGCGACGTGTATTCGGAGTCACCCGTTGGCGGCGAATACCTGCGTCTGGTGCGCACTGACGGCGTCGTGCTGCCTGGAGATCATGCGTTCAACAATCGCGTCGACCCACGCGCCAGCGCCCTCGCGCAACGCATGCGCAAGGCGTTGCTGCACGCTTCGGTCGAAGATGATTGGCAAGCCTGGGCCGTGGCGCTGGCCGAGCGCGTGACGCCGGGCGAACATTCTTGCGCAACGCTCCAGGGCTCCATGACCGACAGCCGGATGCGCCTGCTCGACGAGTTCATCGATGCCGGCCTCGATCAACCGCTGGGCGTCTCGGCAATGGCGCAGTTGCTGGGATTGTCCGAAGGTTATTTCATGCGCGCCTTCAAGTTCGCGACGGGCAAAAGCCCCCACGCTTACCTGATCGACCGCCGCCTCGCCAAAGCCCGGGCGTTGATACGCGACTCATCGGCGACGTTGGCACAAATCGCCCACGCCTGCGGTTTCAGCTCCCAGGCGCACATGACAACAACGTTCAAGCAGCGCCTAGGGGTGAGCCCGGCGCAGTTGCGCCAGATGACGAGTGGCGTTTGACGCCCTTGACTTAATGGTCCAGTTTTTAAAAGAAGCCAAGACAGCATCCCGTTCATTGATCAGAGGGCCACTGCCGCCTATGAATGAGGCACGAAGGAACTCCCCCGCTATTCGTCGTTGGACACCCCAGTGCCGTTGATCCCTCTGGTTGTGTGCGATGACTCCACCATGGCGCGCAAGCAAGTGTTGCGTGCGCTGCCGCAAGACTGGCCGGTTTCAGTCACCGAGGCGGTCAATGGCCGCCAGGCCATGGATGCCATACGTCAGGGCCTCGGCCATGTGGTGCTGCTCGACCTGACCATGCCGGAAATGGATGGATACCAGGTCCTGAGCGCGTTGCGCGCCGAAGGCCTCCAGGCGCAGGTCATCGTGATTTCCGGTGACATCCAGGATGAGGCCGTGCGCCGCGTCCTTGAGCTGGGCGCGTTGGCCTTCCTGAAAAAACCGTTCGATGAAAACGAACTGCGCCAGACCCTCAATCGCGTGGGGCTGTTGAGCCAGCCCGGTCAGGCGCCGCCGCAGAACCGAGCGACACCGAACACGGCCATCAGCTTCCAGGACGCGTTCCGCGAAACGGTCAACGTTGCCATCGGCCAGGCAGCCGCCCTGATTGCCAAGGTGCTGGGGGTTTTCGTGCAACTGCCGGTGCCGAACGTCAACGTGCTCGAAGTCGGCGAATTGCACATGGCCTTGAACGACGTCGGCGGTTCCCAGCAACTCACGGCCATCTGTCAGGGGTTTATCGGCAGCGGCATTGCCGGCGAAGCCCTGCTGATTTTCCATGATTCGGAAATCGCCGATATCGCCCAATTGATGCAGCGCGAAAGCGCCGACTATTCAGACCTGGAGATGCTGGTGGACCTTTCGAGCATCCTGATCGGTGCGTGCCTGAGCAGCATCGCCGAGCAGATCGATGTGGTGTTCTCCCAAGGTCATCCGCAGGTCCTCGGCCAGCATGCGGCCATCGAGGAATTGATCCGGGCAAACCGCGTCCATTGGAAAAAAACCCTCGCGGTGGAGATCAGCTACGGCCTCGAAGGCCAGGATATCCGCTTCGACCTGTTACTGCTGTTCACGGAGGATTCCATCGAGCGGCTGACCCACAAACTCGCCTACCTGATGAGCTGAGCCATGACCGACTCCATCGATCTGAACGAATTCCACTGGTTGCTGGCCATCGTTCAGAGCATCGACGTCGGCGTGGTGGTGCTCGACCGTGAGTACCGCGTTCAGGTCTGGAACACCTTCATGGAGAACCGCTCCGGCGTCCAACCCAAGGACGCCCAGAACCGGAATTTCTTCAGCCTGTTCCCGGAAATCGACCGCCAATGGTTCAGCCGCAAGGTGGAAAGCGTCGCGACCCTGGGCACCCCCGCCTTCACGGTCTGGGAGCAGCGCCCGTACCTGATGCGCTTCAAGAGCTACCAACCGATCACCGGCCAGGAAGAGTTCATGTACCAGAACACCACCTTGCTGCCGCTGCGCTCGCCTGACAACCGAATCAACCATATCTGCCTGGTGATCTATGACGTCACCGACGTCGCGACCAATCGCCATCAGATCCAGGCCGCCAATGCACAACTGCAGTTGCTCTCCAGCACCGATCGCCTGACCGGCCTCTATAATCGCGGTCATTGGGAAGGCACCCTGAAAGCCGCCTACGCCCGCCATCAGCGCTATGGCAACGCCCTGAGCCTGGTGATGCTGGACATCGATCATTTCAAGCAGGTCAACGACACCTACGGCCACCAGGCCGGCGACAAGGTGATCGAACAGGTTGCCGCGCTATTGCACGAGCACGTACGCGAGTCCGACGTGGCCGGGCGCTACGGGGGCGAAGAGTTCGGCGTGGTGCTGTCGGACACCGACCAGGCCGGCGCACGGATTTTCGCAGAGCGCCTGCGCAAGGCTGTCGAACAATTGTTGGTGCAGTACAACGGCCAGGAGATTCGGTTCACCATCAGCCTGGGCGTGGCCGACCTGAGCACGCCGGCGAACGACCACGCCGAGCTGATCGCCCGGGCCGACCAGGCGTTGTATACATCGAAGAAGACAGGGCGCAATCGCGTGACGGTGCACGGCTAAGGACGGCACCGAACCCTGTGGGAGCGAGCCTGCTCGCGAAGGCGTCGGCACATCCAACATCGCTGCAAACTGATCCAACGCTTTCGCGAGCAAGCTCGCTCCCACAGGGTCATGCGCATGCCGTTATTTGGCGAACAACTGACTCATGTCCTTGAACGCCTTGAACTCCAGCGCATTGCCGCAAGGGTCGAACAGGAACATCGTCGCCTGTTCGCCCACCTGCCCCTTGAAACGCACGTAGGGCTCGATCACGAATTGAGTGCCGAAGGATTTCAGTCGCTCGGCCAGCGCTTCCCATTCAGCCCACCCCAATACCACGCCAAAATGAGGCACCGGCACATCGTGCCCATCCACGGCGTTGCTGTGCACGCTTTCCTGGGACGCGGTCTTGGGGTGCTCGTGGATCACCAATTGGTGACCGTAGAAATTGAAATCGACCCACTGTTCACTGGAGCGGCCCTCCTCCAACCCAAACACTTGGCCGTAAAAAGTACGGGCTGCCGCAAGGTCATAGACCGGAATTGCTAAATGGAAAGGCGAGACGCTCATCGGGACTCCAAAGATTCAATCATGGGATACGCAACCGCGCATTTGCCCATCGTAGGCGCAGGAACCGAACAATAAAATCAATATAAATTTCTTAGAAAGACCATTAATCTTTATCAATGATCAAAGAACTCAAGACCCTCATTGCCGTCGCGCGCGAAGGCACCTTCGCCGCAGCCGGGCACAAGATCGGCCTCACCCAGGCGGCGGTCAGTGCGCAGATCCAGCGCCTGGAAGCCGAGTTGGGCTTCGAGCTATTCGACCGCAAGGGGCGCACGGCCCACCTCAACAAGCGGGGCCACCAGGTTCTCCTGCAAGCCCAGGAACTGCTTCGCCTTTACGAGAGTCTCGGCTCCGCCACCCCCGGGCTTCCCGCCAGCGTGCTGGTGAACATCGGCGCGATCGCCTCGGTCCAGCGCTCGTACCTGCCGGACGCTCTCGCCAGGTTTCACCAGCAATGCCCGCAGTGCCGCACACGCATCGTGCCGGGCCTGTCGGTGGAATTGATCAATCTGGTGGACGCCGGTGAAATCGACATGGCCGTGATGATCCGCCCGCCGTTCTCGCTGCAAAGCGATCTGCGCTGGACCACCCTGGCATTGGAGCCTTATCGGCTGATCATTCCCCGTGCAATGCCCGGCGAGGATTGGGCGGCGCTGCTGTCCAGCCAACCCTTCATCCGTTATGACCGGTCCTCGTTCGGCGGCAGGCAGGTCGATCGTTTCCTGCGGCAGATGCATTTCACCCTGCGGGAAGTGTGCGAACTGGATGAACTGGACGCGATCATCAAGCTGGTGGAAAAAGGCGTCGGTGTCGCCCTGGTGCCGCAGACGTCAGCCCATCAGCCGTGGCCCAAAGGCGTGCGGGCCCTAGACCTGGGGCCACACACGTTTCATCGGGACATCGGCCTGATCCATCGGTCGCGACAGAGCCTGGCCGACCCCGTTGCGATTCTTGCGGAGCTGGTCATCGAGCAGGCAGGCACGCCCGCAAGCGCGTCAGGTGTCGCAGACCCGAATAGGATTGGCGGCACTACTTACCCTTGAACGCTTCCCGGATCAATCCGCCTGCACGGTCACCTGACGCTGCTCACCCAATCCTGCAATCCCGAGGCGCATGGTCTGGCCCGGCCGCAGGAACACCGGGTTGGGCTTGATGCCCAGCCCGACACCCGGCGGCGTGCCGGTCGAAATGACGTCGCCCGGTTGCAGGCTCATGCACCGGCTGAGGTAGGCGATCAGTTGCGGCACGCTGAAGATCAGCGTCCGGGTGTTGCCGTTCTGATAGCGATGCCCGTCGACTTCCAACCACAGCTCCAGCGTATGCGGGTCTGGGATCTCATCCTTGGTCACCAGCCACGGCCCGAGAGGGCCGAAGGTGTCGAAGCCTTTGCCTTTGTCCCAGGTGCCGCCACGTTCGAGCTGCCATTCGCGCTCCGACACGTCGTTGATGACGCAATATCCGGCGACGTGCTCCAGGGCATTCGCTTCGTCGATGTAGCGCCCGCCTTTGCCGATGACCACGCCCAGCTCGACTTCCCAGTCGGTCTTGAGCGAGCCGCGGGGGATCTGGATATCGTCATTCGGCCCGCAAATGGCACTGGTCCATTTGTTGAAGATGATCGGCTCTTTCGGCACCTCCATGTTCGATTCGGCGGCATGGTCGGCGTAGTTCAAACCGATGCAGATGAACTTGCCGACCTGCCCGACGCACGGGCCGATCCGAGGCTGGCCGGTCACCACCGGCAAGCTGCGCGGGTCGATGGCCGCGAGTCTGGCCAGGCCTTCCGGCTCCAGGGCGTTGCCGGCGATGTCCGGCACATGGCCCGACAGGTCGCGGACCTGATGGTCGTCATCCAGCAGCCCGGGCTTTTCCGAACCTTTTTCGCCGTATCGCAACAGTTTCATGAAGTGCTCCTGTTCAAGTGAAAACTCAAAGGCTCATGCCGCCATCGATCACGTGCACCGCTCCCGTGGTGTAGGCGGACGCGTCACTGCCCAGGTACAGCGCCAGTTGCGCGATTTCCTGAGTGTTGCCAATGCGCCCCATGGGCTGACGGTCGAGAAACTGCCGGTAGACCTGTTGCACATCGACACCCTGCTGCGCGGCCTGGTCGGCAATGCGCTGGCGCAGCGATGGTGAATCCACGGTGCCGGGGCAGATCGCGTTGCAGCGGATCCCCTGGCTGACGAAGTCGATGGCGACAGATTTGGTCAGCCCCACCACCGCTGCCTTGCTGGCAGCGTAGGCGAAACGATTGGGCACGCCTTTGACACTGGACGCCACCGACGACATGTTGATGATCGACCCGCCACCCCGCGCCAGCATGCCTGGCAGGAACGCACGGATCATCCGGTACATGGCCGTGACGTTGAGGTCCATCGAACGCACCCAGGCCGCTTCGTCGCAGTCCAGGATGTTGCCGCTGTGCACGTAGCCGGCGCAGTTGAAGAGCACGTCCAGGCCGCCGATCCAGTCGCGGACAGCCTCGATGGCGCTGGCCGAGGTGACATCCAGGGTGACCGCCGTCACCCCTTCGATGCCCGCCAATGCGCGCGTATCGATGTCACTGGCAAACACCTCGGCCCCGGCCTGGGCGAAGGCCACCGCGCTGGCGAGGCCGATACCCTGCCCGGCCGCCGACACCAGCACCCGTTTGTTCTGCAGGCTCATGCGGTCTCCAGTTGCGTTGCCGGGACCGCGCTTTTTGGTGCCCTGGCGAGCATCGAGGCCGGAATGGCCAGGATCAGCCCGCCACTGACCAACAGGCACAGGGCCAGGACATAGGTACCATTGTTGATATTACCGGTAAGCGTCTCGGCCACGGCGGTGATCATCGATCCGGTGAAGCCCGACAGGTTGCCGATGGCGTTGATCATGCCGATCCCGGCAGCGGCAGCGACGCCCGACAACACGGTGCCCGGCAGGGTCCAGAAGATCGGCATAAGGCTGAGGATCCCCGAAGCGGAGACGCTGAGGAACAGCACCGACAGCACCAGGTTATCGGCGAAGAACGCACTGAGGATCAGCCCGGCGCCACCGATGAAGGCTGGAATCGCCGCGTGAAGGCGCCGCTCACCGGTGCGGTTGGAGTGCCGGGCGTTGAGCAGCATCGCCACGACGGCCACCGAATAAGGGATGGCGGTGAGCAAACCGATGTGCAGGCTGTTGGTGATGCCGGTGCTCTTGATGATCGAAGGCATCCAGAATGCCAGGCCATAGAAGCCGGTGTTGAAGGTCAGCAAAATCAACACCAGCAACCACACCCGAGGGTTGAAAAACACCTCGCTCAAGCGCGACGCCTTGCCCTGGTTGTCGGTTTGCAGGTTGGCCTTGAGCATGGCTTTTTCTGCTGCCGACAGCCACTTGGCCTTGTCGATGTTGTCGGCCAGGCAGACGATTACCACGAAAGCCATGATGATCGAAGGAATGCCCTCGATGATCAGCATCCATTGCCAGCCCGACAGGCCCTGCACGCCCTGCATGCTATTCATCAGCCAGCCGGACAAGATCCCGCCGAGGGTCAGGCTGACCGGCAAGGCCAACAGGAACCCGGACATCACCCGGCTCTGCCGGTGGGTCGGAAACCAGTAATTGAGGTAAAGGATCACGCCCGGGAAAAAGCCCGCTTCACAGATACCCAGCAGGAAACGCAGCACATAGAACATAGTGCTCGATTCGATATGGAAGAACGCCGCCAGCGGCACAGTGTAGGCCACCGCCATGGAGATCACCGCCCAGCTGAGCATGATCCGGGCGATCCAGAACCGCGCGCCAAAGCGATGCAGCAACAGGTTGCTGGGGACTTCGAACAGGAAATAGCCCCAGAAAAACATACTGGCGCCCAAGGCATAGACCGTGTTGCTGAATTGCAGCTCGTTGAGCATGTCGAGCTTGGCGAAACCGATGTTCACCCGGTCGAGGTAGGCCGCCATGTAGCACAACAGCAGGACAGGCAGGATTCGCCAGATGACCTTGCGGTAGGTCCGGTCCTCGAAATCGAGTCCGCCGGCGGAAGCCTGGGCGGGCGAATGCTCGGAGATGGTTTGCATGAGGTAACCCCTGATTGTTTTTATTGGGTCACGTCGAATGAGCGAGTCATCCGGCGATTGAACGAGGACTCTACTGTCGGGAAACGATTCTTTCCCAATGGCATTTTTGGATTAGTTGATAACCCAGTGTTATCAGAAATCGTAGGGGGCTACTGCGTAGCCCAGCGGGAGCAAGCTCCCTCGCCACGGGTTCAGCGCAAGCAGGCTGTGTGGGAGCGAGCTTGCTCGCGATGGCGGCGGCACGTTCAACCACTCAAGCGGGCGTTGTCCTTGAGGATCTCGGCGAACTCCAGGGCCGCGCCCACCAGCGGCTCGTCCTTGCGGGTGAGAATGCCGTAGTCTTGGGGCACCAGGTGCAGCGGTGTGTCGAGGGTCTTGAGCTGGCCGCTTTCGAGCAACGGGTCGACCATGGCGTTGGGCAACATGCCGATCATGGGCCCACGTTGCAGGACCTGGAGGAAAGTCTGCATCGAAATCGTGTCGATGGTGTTGCGCGGCATCCCCACACCAGCTTCGGCGAAGGCCAGCTCCATGCGGGCGCGAATCGGCGTGCCGACCGGATAGAGAATCCACGGCAGGTCCACCAGTTGCTGCAAGGATGTCGGCCCGGCGTTGGCCAGCGGATGGCGATCGTTGACCACGATGCAGAACGGTTCGGGGGCAAGGGGCTGGAAGTCGTAGCGCTGCTGCTGGCTTTGATCGGTGAAACGCGCCACGGCCAGGTCGAGCTTCTTTTCTTCGAGCATCTTCATCAGATGATTACTGGTTTGCTCCACCACTTCGATGGACAGCAAGGGCCAGCGCTGCTTGATCTGCAGGATCGCCTCGGGCAACGCCACCGCCGTCGCGGCAAAAATACCGCCGACCTTCAAGTAACCGTGGCCACCTTCTCGCAGGCTGCTGATCTGTTCGACGAACGAACGGGCGTCATTCAGGGCTATTTGCGCGTAGCGCAGCACGTGCTCGCCCAGGGCGGTGGGCGGCATGCTGCGCGGTCGACGCTCGAACAGGGCGAAGCCGAGCAGGCTCTCGATTTCCTTGAGCATTTTGCTCACGGCCGGCTGGCTGAGGTTCATCTGCTCGGCCGCCAAATGCATGTTGCAGGTGCGTCCCAGCGTGTCGATCAACAGCAGATGACGAAATTTGAGCCAGCCGCAAAAGCTGGAAAAGGACAGATCGGACATGGGCATTCCTCGGCGGCGCAATAACCAGGCGTTATCGGATACTGAATATATCTCATTGGAGTTCATCGACAACGGGCCCTAGCGTGAAGGCTTTACGAACCAGGAAGCCTGTCCATGTCGCTATTGCTTACTCCCGAGAACACCCTGCCGGTCGATGGCGTGGCCGGCACGTTGATTGGTCGCGCCTGGGTCCCGGGGCGGATCGCCGGGCCTTCGCCCATCGTGCTGCGCAGCGACGGGGTGTTCGACCTCTCGGATCGATTCGCGACCCTTAGCGACCTACTGGAAACACCCTCGCCCCTGGCGACGGTAAGAGAGACGCCTGGCACCTTCATCGCCACCCTCGAAGCACTCTTGGCCAACACCGGCCCCCACGCCGACCCGGCCAAGCCGTTCCTGTTGCCGCCGCTGGACTTACAAGTGATCAAGGCGGCCGGCGTGACGTTCGCGGCGAGCATGATCGAGCGGGTCATCGAGGAACAGGCCGGCGGCGACGCGGCCCGCGCCGAAGCCGTGCGCGCCACGGTCCACGGCGTGATCGGCGACAACCTGCGCTCGATCGTGCCGGGTTCCGAGCAAGCGATGCGCCTCAAGGCGTACCTCATCGAACAAGGTATGTGGTCGCAGTATTTGGAAGTGGGCATCGGCCCGGACGCGGAAATTTTCACCAAGGCGCCGGTGCTGGCCGCCGTGGGCAGTGGCAGCCAGATCGGCATTCATCCCGCCTCACAATGGAACAACCCGGAGCCGGAAGTAGTGCTGGCGGTGGACAGCCGAGGCCGGATCCACGGCGCGACCCTGGGCAACGACGTCAACCTGCGGGACATCGAAGGCCGCAGTGCGCTGTTGTTGAGCAAGGCCAAGGACAACAACGCCTCGTGCGCCATCGGGCCGTTCATTCGCCTGTTCGACGAGCAGTTCAGCCTGGACGATGTGCGCGCCTGCGAAGTCGATCTGCACGTACAAGGCGAAGACGGTTACCGGCTGCACGGTTGCAGCTCCATGAGCCAGATCAGCCGCGATCCGCAGGACCTGGCAGGCCAGACACTCAACGCCAACCATCAATACCCCGATGGCTTCCTGCTGTTTCTCGGTACGCTGTTCGCCCCCACCGAGGACCGTGATCATGCCGGCAGCGGTTTCACCCACAAACTCGGCGACCGCGTCAGTATCAGCAGCCCGCTACTGGGCAGCCTGCATAATCAGGTGACCCATAGCTGCGACGCGGCACCGTGGACCTTCGGCGTCGGCGCCCTGTTGCGTAATCTCGCCGCACGGGGGCTGCTCGATCGCTGAGCCCGACTGATCGTCGATTCACCCAATTACAAGAGAGAAATGAATCATGAGTGACACGCCAAAACGCCGCCTGCGCAGCGAGCAATGGTTCAACGACCCGGCCCACGCGGACATGACCGCGCTGTATGTCGAACGCTACATGAACTACGGCATGACCCGCGAAGAGCTGCAATCGGGCCGCCCCATCATCGGCATCGCCCAGACCGGCAGCGACCTGACGCCCTGCAACCGCCATCACCTGGAACTGGCGCAACGGGTCAAGGCCGGGATCCGCGACGCCGGTGGCATTCCGATGGAATTCCCGGTGCACCCCATCGCCGAACAGTCGCGTCGCCCCACGGCGGCCCTGGACCGAAACCTGGCGTATCTGGGCCTGGTGGAAATCCTCCACGGTTATCCCCTGGACGGCGTTGTGCTCACCACGGGTTGCGACAAGACCACCCCCGCCTGCCTGATGGCGGCAGCCACCACCGACCTGCCGTCCATCGTGCTGTCCGGCGGGCCGATGCTCGACGGTCGTCACAAGGGCGAGCTGATCGGCTCCGGCACAGTGCTGTGGCACGCTCGCAACCTGATGGCCGCTGGCGAGATCAACTACGAAGGTTTCATGGAAATGACCACGGCGGCCTCGCCCTCCGTGGGCCACTGCAACACCATGGGCACCGCCCTGTCGATGAATGCCCTGGCCGAAGCCCTGGGCATGTCGTTACCCGGTTGCGCAAGCATTCCGGCGCCGTACCGCGAGCGCGGGCAGATGGCCTACGCCACTGGCAAGCGCATCTGCGAACTGGTGCGCCAGGACGTGCGCCCTTCCCAGATCATGACGCGTGAAGCCTTCGAAAACGCCATCGCCGTCGCCTCGGCACTCGGCGCATCGAGCAACTGCCCGCCGCACCTGATCGCCATCGCCCGGCACATGGGCGTCGAGTTGAGCCTGGACGACTGGCAAAAAATCGGCGAGGACGTGCCGCTGTTGGTCAACTGCATGCCCGCTGGCAAATACCTGGGCGAAGGCTTCCACCGCGCGGGCGGCGTGCCGGCAGTCATGCACGAATTGCAAAAGGCCGGCCGCCTGCATGAGAACTGCGCCACGGTCAGCGGCAAGACCATCGGCGAGATCGTCAGCGGCAGCCTGACCTGCGACGCCGACGTCATCCACCCCTTCGACACCCCACTCAAGCACCGCGCCGGTTTCATCGTGCTCAGCGGCAACTTTTTCGACAGCGCGATCATGAAGATGTCGGTGGTGGGCGAAGCGTTCCGCAAGACTTACCTGTCCGAACCCGGCGCCGAGAACAGCTTCGAAGCGCGGGCCATCGTATTTGAGGGGCCGGAGGACTACCACGCACGCATCGACGACCCGGCGCTGGACATCGACGAGCGCTGCATCCTGGTCATCCGCGGCGCTGGCACCGTGGGCTATCCCGGCAGCGCCGAGGTGGTGAACATGGCTCCGCCCGCCGCGCTGATCAAGCGCGGCATTGACTCCCTGCCGTGCCTGGGCGATGGTCGCCAGAGCGGCACCTCGGCGAGCCCGTCGATCCTCAACATGTCCCCGGAAGCGGCCGTTGGCGGCGGCCTGGCGCTGCTACAGACCAATGACCGGCTGAAAGTCGACCTGAACACCCGCACCGTGAACCTGCTGGTGGACGACGCCGAGATGGAGCGGCGCCGCCGCGCCTGGACGCCAAACTTCCCGCCGTCGCAAACGCCTTGGCAGGAACTGTACCGGCAACTGGTCGGCCAGCTTTCCACGGGCGGTTGCCTGGAGCCGGCCACGTTGCACCTGAGGGTGATCGCCCGCAGTGGTGAGCCGCGACATTCACACTGACTCGGCGCCACCCACCGCTTCCAGTGGCGAGCGAGCTTGCTTCCTCGCCACGGGGGCTCACAGATTACCGAGCATCTCCCACAACGAAGCCCCCACCCCGGTAATGCTCTCCCCGGCAATCAACCCCGCCGCCGCCGTGATGGCGAAGCGTTCGGTGAGGCTCGGCCAGCGGCAGCTCACCAGCCAGGTCAGCACGGCGCCAAGGGCCATCATCAGCGACACCGAGGCCGGCAGGACAAACGCCAGGCCCAGGGCAGCCGTGCTGGGCAGGTAGCGGGCGCGATGGGCCGGCAGCAGGCTGTCGAGGATGCCCAGCAGCAAACCGACGGCGCCGCCGATGAAGATCGCCCAGCGGATGCTCACCGACAACGAGTCCAGGCCATGGGTCAGGGTTTGCGCCACGGCCTTCCAGGTGGCGACGGCCGGGGCCGGCCATTCTTCGGTGAGCAGCATGGTTTGCGGGTCGGGGATCAACGCCAGGTAAGCGAGCACGCCGACGATGCTGCCGATGAAAATCCCCAGCGTCTGGGCCAGCAGTTGCTTGCGCGGCGTCGCGCCGATCGCCCGGCCGACCTTGAAATCATTCATCAGGTCCGTGCATTGCCCCGCCGAACCGCCGGCGGTGTTGGCGCTCATCAAGTTGATCGGCACCTGCCCCGGTGCAACGATGCCGAAGCTCAGCTGGGACAGTTGCCCAATGGCGCCAATGGGAGGAATTCCGGTGGCGCCGACCACCCGGGCTGCCACCGCCGCCAGGCAAATGGCCAAGGGAATGGTCAGCAACGCCATCCAGGGATTGATGCCGAACAACATGGCTTGCAAGCTGACCACCAAGACGATTGCCAGCAGAAATCCAACGGCGGGCCCAGCCTTGGGCACCGCCCAGGACGCCGCGCCGCTGGCCTTGGTTGAGCGGTGCAGCGACCACAAGCGGATCGCCAGGGAAGCCAGGGTCGCGCAAACCATCAGGCTCACGCCCGGCCACAGCAGCCATTCCACTAGCACGGCGAATTGCGGGCCGCTGCTGCCGGGCGGCAAGTGCACGAGGCCATTTTCCAACAGCCACGGCGCCAACCCACCCCACGCCAACAGCGCGCCGAGCAACAGGGTCAGGCCGACACGGATGCCGATGATGCCGCCAAATCCCACCAGCAATAGCGACGGATCCGCGGTAAATGTCAGCCGCTCCAGTTGGGCGCTCGGCGACCAGCGCGGGATGGCCCAGACAAAGGTATCGACCCACTTGGCGAACCCGGACAGCACGGCTGCGCCGAGCAGCACCTTGAGGCGCGTCGCGGCTTCGTGGCCGTGATTGTAGATATGCAACAAGGTCTCCAGGGTCGCCATGCCCTCGGGAAACCTCAGCGCCTTGTCGTTGAGCAACGAGGGCCGCAGGTACCAGGCAATCCAGATACCCAGGAAACTCACCGAAAATACCCACGCGACCATGGGCAACGCGTCGAGTTGCTGGCCGGTCAGCAAGGTGTACGCCGGGATCGGCGCCACCAGCCCGCCGGAAATGATCGATGCCGCGGCCGACGCCACGGTCTGGTTGATGTTGCTCTCGTGGAGCGTCCAGGGCAGCCGGCCGGAGGATCGCTTGGCCAGGCCCTGCCAGATGCCGTAGCCCACCAGCAAGGCGATGATCGACATGTTGAACGACCAGCCGATCTTCAATCCCGCATAGACATTGGAGGGCGTCAGCAAAATACCCAGCACGATCCCGGTGATTACCGCGCGTGGGCTGAACTCGCGCTCTACGGGGCGCACGTGGGAGGTCGAGGTTGGATCCATGCGAATTCCTTATCGGCAGAAAACAGCGCGTTCACCCGGGCGATGACCTAACAAGTGAGCGTTGTATTGACGGAAGGTTCACCGGCGCGTCCTGGCGTCCGCGTGATAGAGCGGTCGCCCGGAAGATGCGTAGCTGCGCTCAAGCAACACCCTCACCCAGCCGATAACCTGGATGACGAAGGCCCTCAGGCCTCGCCAGGCTCTGCTGGCTGCATAGGGTGATGATCAATGGCTTCGCTGCTTAACCGCTTACTGATGTGTGGCGCCCTGATGCTCCTGGTTGCAGGTGGATCGGCGTTGGCCATCGCGGCTGAGCCGCCACTGCGCATCGTCACCGAGGAGTTGCCGCCCTACAACATGACGCAGGACGGCCGGGTGACCGGCATGAGCACCGAAGTGGTCGAGGCTGTGCTCAAGGAGATCGGCGTCGAAGCGTCGATCCAGCCCATGCCTTGGGCGCGGGCCTATGAACTGGCGCTCAATGAAAGCAATGTGTTGATCTATTCCATCGTGCGCACCCCGGCGCGCGAATCGCTGTTCCAGTGGATCGGCGCCATCGCCCCGACCCAGTGGTATATCTATTCACTGGCCGAGCGGCCGGTGAAACTCGACTCCCTGGCCGATGCCCATGGGCACCAGATCGCTACCGTCAATCAGGATGTGGGCGAGCAGTTTCTCGTCTCGAAGGGCTTCCGCATCGGCGAAGAACTTCAGTCCAGCACCAAATATGAACACAATTACCGCAAGCTCAAGGTCGACCACGTGGAGCTGTGGATTTCCAACGAGCTCAACGCGCTGTACCTGACCCGTCAGAACGGCGAAGACCCGGACAAAGTATTGATCAAGTCGCTGGCGCTGCCCGAACTGAGCAGTGCCGACGGCCTGAGTATGGCGTTCAGCCGCAACACGCCGCCGCAGACCGTCGAAAAATTCCGCGCAGGCCTGCAAGCCATACGTCGCAACGGCGTCTACGATGCCATCGCGCGCAAGTGGTTATGAGATGGACAGCCATCTCACACCCCCACCCTCTCAACGGGCACAGGCCAAGACCCTCAGCTCCCTGGGCCGGCGCCTGGTCCTGGCGACCCTGCTGTTCTGCCTGTTTTTCACAGTGGCGATGGTCACCTGGCGCACCTGGCTGGCCTGGGAAAGCAACCTGACGGACATGAATGCCGAGCTGGGGCTGATCGACCAGGTTTTCCGCGACACCTTGGCTCATGCGATCTGGGAGATGGACCGCGACTCCCTGGACAAACAGCTTGCCAGCGTCGCCAAGGCCGCGCCGGTCGGACGCGTGGCGCTGAATGTCCTGCGGCCCGGCCGGTCGCCGGAAATCATCGAGCTCAATCGCTACACCACCGGTAACGAAGGGGTAGCACCGGTATTGCACCGCGAGCTCATCGCGCAGCCTTATCTCGGCGCCCACGAAAAAGTCGGCGAGCTCATCATCGAAGGCGATAACCAACTGCTGTGGCAGCGCCTGTGGGGCGAAGCACGCAGCATCGTCATCACCCAGATCATCCAATCCATGCTGCTGGCGGGCCTGGTCATGACCATGTTCAATCGGCTGGTGACGATCCACGTGGTGCATATCGCCCGGCATCTGGGCGAGCTCGAGCCACAAACACTCAAGCACCACCTCAAGCTGCAGCGTTCGGTGGATCGCCAGGACGAGTTGAGCCTGCTCGAATCCCAGGTCAATGAACTCCAGGACAATCTCCACGCCCACCTGGAGCGCCAGCGTTCGGACGAGCTGGCGATCGCCGCCAGCCGCGACCAACTGGTCGAGCTGGTCGAGGCGCGCACCGCTGAGCTCAAGGCCGCCAACCAGGCCCTCGAAGCCTTGTCCCGTCACGACGCCTTGACGGGCCTGGCCAACCGTCGCCATTTCGACGAGCTGAAGGAAGTCGAGTTTCGCCGCGCCATGCGCCACAAGACGCCGCTTGCGGTGCTGATGTGCGACGTCGATTTCTTCAAGATCTACAACGATACCTATGGCCATATGAACGGCGACCAATGCCTGCAACAGATCGCTGAAACCCTGCGCGAGGTCTTCGGCCGCTCTGGCGAGCTGACCGCACGGGTCGGTGGCGAGGAATTTGTCGTCCTGCTGCCCAATATCGACGCAGGGCAGGCCTGGGAGGCGGCCCAACGCTTGCGTGGCGCCCTGGCCGAACGCCAACTGCCCCACAGCGGCTCATCGATCTCCCGATTCGTCACCCTGAGCATCGGCGTCGCCGAGCTGGACCCCGAGGCCATGGATCATTTCGACCAATTGATGCAACGCGCCGACCAGGCGCTGTACCGGGCCAAGCACCAGGGCCGCAACTGCGCGTCCCTCTAATCATCGCCAAAACCGAGGTCTGTATGCGCCACTCATTGATGCTCTGTTCATGGGTATTCCTGGCCTTGAACAGCCTTCAAAGCCAGGCCGAAACCATCGAGGTCGTGACCGAGGACTCGTTGTATGCCTATCTGCGCGACGAGAAATTGGTCGGCCCCGGTATCCATATCGCCGCCGATACCTTGAAGCAGGCCGACCTCGACGATTTCCACATGGCCCTCTACCCCTGGGCGCGGGCCTATGAAATGGCGCTGCGCGAGCCCAACGTGCTGATCTTCCCGCTGGATCGCACCCCGGCCCGTGAACAGCTGTTCAAGTGGGTCGGTGAAATCCATCGCTCCACCAGCCGGCTCTACAAGCTGCGCGACACGGCCTCCATCGCCATTGGCACCCTGGAAGAGGCCAAGCAGTACAGCATCGGCGTGGTACGAAATGACGCCAAGCAGGTTTATCTGCAAGGTCGTGGCTTCAGCCGACTGGTCGTTTCAGCGAATAACCACGATAACTTCCAGAAACTGTTGAACCGTCAGGTCCAGCTCGTGCCGATGCCGGAGAACACCGCGCGCCTGATGAGCCAGGATGCCCGGATTGACTTCAATCTGCTGGAGGAGGTCTACGCGCTGGATGAGCAGCCCCATCGGGTTTACCTGGCGTTCAGCCTGAGCACACCCGACGAGACGGTCGCCAAGGCACAACGCGCTTTCGAACAGCTCAAGGCTTCGGGTGAAGTGGAGCGGATCATGAAGGAAAAGCGCTGACGGGCGGCACCGGTCAGCGACGTTGAACTCTCCCATCGAAGGCACCGTCTAGCCCATAAAGGCAAAGATTTGAAGGTTCTTCGATGAGCACGTTCAACGCACTCCCGGATTCAATCCAGACCTTGTTGCTGGAACGCAACGATTGGGTACCCAACAACCCACGCCTGCCGGTGATCATTTACCGTGATGCGGTCGCGACCCATACCGACGATCTGGCCGCCCGCCTGGAGCAGACTTTCCACGCCAACGGCTGGCCACCGCAATGGCGTTACGGGATCTACGACTTTCACCACTATCACACTGAAGGCCACGAAGTGCTCGGTGTTGCCAGCGGCAAGGCTCGCTTGATGATCGGTGGCCCCAACGGCCAAGTCATCGACGTCAAGGCCGGTGATGCGCTGCTTCTCCCCGCCGGCACCGGGCATTGCAACCTGGGCTCCAGCGAGGACTTCCTGGTGGTCGGCGCGTATCCACCCGGCCAGCAGGCCGACATCTGCCGCGAAGCGCCGAGCGAGGCGCAACTGGCAAACATCGAAGGGTTGCCGTTTCCGGATCGGGATCCGGTGCAGGGTGCCAACGGCGGCGTCAGCCGGTTTTGGACGGACCAACGCTGACATCTGGCCGAACATGTGAGCGGTCAGCGGCCGTATACCTGGCGCAACTGCTCCTGAGTCAACGCGTCTTCGAACGGTACCGGCACTGATTTCACCGCGCCGTAGAGGTTGCGGTAGCGCCAGTAATTCCCATTGTTGGCCAACTGATAACCGCGCTCGACTACACGCTGCCCATCAAGCACATAGCGCAGGGTTTCCTGGGCCGCTTCCGGCGGCGCCGGCAACATCAGGTCGGCAGCCAGCACACGCATCGACTCATCGATACATTCGTCGAGCGCCGTCGTCACTTGCGCCAGGTCCAGCGAGCCGTCGTCGACACAACGCTTGCCGCAACGCCGGATCGGCTGGCTGGAGACTTCAATGCGCATGCGATACAACGCCGAACCGGCGATGTCCTGGACTTGCACCTGATTGATCAATACGAAGCTGCCACGATCAGGCGTCAGCATCAGCTTGGGCTCGATCACCAGGCGGGCACTGATGTCTCCCGCGCCCTGCTTGAGACCCGCTGCCAGCGAAGCCTGCTGGAAACGCTGTTGCAGGCGCTCCTGCAACGGCACGCCGGCAAGCAGGTCCGCCAACGGCCTGGACTCCTTCGCGGCGGTTTGTTCGGCATCGCGTTGCAAGCTACCGCTGCCCATCTGGGTATTGATCAGGCTGGCAACCAGCAAACCGGCAAGCCCAGCAGCGTTGCCGGAACTGGCGACCAGGTTATGACTCGACGAAGCAGCCTTCTGTGCGGCCTCGGCGTCCACCACGGTACTGGCGCCGACAAACGCCTGGGGCAGTTGCAGGTCAACCTTCACCCCGTGGGTCTGGACATAGGACACCGCGTCCGGCGTTTTGAAACCGGCCGGCGGGGCTGGCTTCTGCGCGCAACCCGCCACCATCAGCAAGGCCATCGAGCCGAGCGCTATCAACCCGCGCATCATTGTTCGAACGGTGTGATCATTTGCTGGCGACTCGTGTCCATCGCCTGGTAAAAGGCGTTGGTCAGATTGGCGTAGTTCGGTTCGTCCCACTCGCCCTGGGCTGCCTGCACAACGGAGAAAGGCTTGAACCACAGGAGCCGGTTGTCGGCCAGATCGACCACCATGCCCTGCCCGCCCACCTGCGCCATCGGGACGCTGGTCGGCACGATGCTGTAATAGCTGCGGGTAGCGCCCGTTCCCATCACGTTCACCAGCAGCAGGCGATCGACACCGTAGGTGGCCTTGATCGGCGTCAGGTCACGGGTGGTGTAGCCTTCGCGGAAACTGACTTCCTTGTATTTAGTCAGGTCCACCGGCTCGTTGATGCGCTTGGCCTTGTAACCCTTGGCCTGCAATTTGGCCACGATGGCGTCCGGCAAGGTGTTGAGGTCGCGTACTTGCCATTTTTCAACGTTATCGCTGAGCTTGCTGTTGACGCCTTTATTGATGGCCAGGTCCAGCAACCCCTGATTGCCGGTCAGCGCCAGCACCGGCTCCGGCACCACGTTGATCGCCACGCCAATGGTCGGCTCCTTGGCGTCCCAGAATTGATGGTCCAGCGGTACCGGCGGTTGAACGTGGGCGCAACCGGTGAGGGTCAGGCAGGCAAGAACGGTCAGTGTCGCGAGGGTGCGAAGCGTACGAAAAGACATGTATCAAGTCCCTATGATTAAAATCGATGCTGCTCATATCGGCAGCTGCGGCATTAACAATAGTGGCATATTGATATTTATCTTTTCAATCTTCCTCACAGATCAAAGACTTCGACTGCCTCAGATCATCGGCGAACTGCTCACCACCCGCAACGCCAGCCCCTCGAACGCGTCCAAGGTAATGGTGAACTCGCCTTCCGACGTGAGATCCCCTTCGACTCGCTCATTGATGATGTCCACCACCGGTCCCGGCGCGATATCTGGCAGATGGAGGGTTTCAGTGATGGGCGTCGAGCCGAAATTCAGCGCGGTGATCTGCGTGCCTTTGCCGGCCGGCAGTTCATGGACCATGATCAGCAACCCTGGATGCTCAACGTCCGGAATCAATATCTGGCGACTCGCGGCGATGTCGTAGGCCCGGCGCGCGGCCAGGATTCTGCGCAGTTGCGAGGCGAACGAATCCGGATCCTTCAATTGGCTCGGCAGGCTGCCATACAACGTCCTGGCGCGGGGCATTTGCCCGGCAGACATCGGCGCTTGCGGGTTGAGGTCTACAAGGTCGTAGGCGCCGCGATGGATCCAGCGCGTGTCGCCGTCGCGCATCAAATGCTCGACCTGCTCCGCCGGCAACGGCAATGCCCCCACCAGATCCCAGCCTGACAAGGCGAACACGCCCGGCTGCATGGCGTTGAACATCACCAGCAGTAGATGCACCTGGCGAATCTGCTGGATATCGGCGGCGGTGATGGCATCGAGGTCGCGGATGCCCAGCGCGGCGGTGATGATGCTGGCCGTGGTGCAGGACACGCCGTTGGTCACGAACCTCAAGTTGTAAGGCGCATGTTCACCGGACAGGCGCTCATACATCTGCTCGCGAATGTGCTCGCGCAAGATGTTGCCGGGAAACGTCTGGCCTTGGTAGAGGTAGGTGTCATGGGCGTGCAGCGTCCAGAAGTGCACCAACTCAAGGGTCAATTCGTCGTGGTTTTGCAGCGCGTGGATCAGCGACCCCGGATCGATGCCAAAGGCGTGCATCTGGCGCAGCATCAAGCGCAGGAATTCGGTATCGCCCATCAGCAAGGCATGCTGGTAGGCCGGTCGCGTGATGAAGTCATAGGACAGGTCCGCCCCGCCGTGGGACATGGCGGCGATGTCATCCAACGTCAGGTTCAATTCCTGGAAACTGAAACCCCCTGCCTTGCGAATCGCACCGCCGAGCAGCTGGTTACCGGTGATCGACAGCGGGTGGCTCTCGGACCATGCAGTGCCATCGAGCTTGCGCTCGACGCCCAGGAAACCGTTGGCGTCCAGGCGCAGGATCTTCGCCCCCATGCAATCGATGGCGTGCAGCGCATCGCCAATGATCATCTGTTGCGCGGCAAAGCTTGGATCAAGCCAGTTCAGCGACGGCTGCCCTTCCTTGAAGTAATGCAGGTAGACCCAACGCCGCGGCTTGCCATCCACACCCATGACGACGGGGGTTGCGCTCCAGTCGGTTTCCTTGACGCCGGGTTCGAAGAAGATCACCCGCTGCAACTGGCCGACGATGTAGTGCTTGTCGCGCAGGGCGTCCACCTGCTGCGCGGTGAGATTCTGCGCGTCGCGCCCCTCCTCGACTTCAGGCAACAGCGGCCAGTCTTCCTCGCGGATCTCCACCATGTGGTAGAGGCCTGGATAGTCGTCGTAGGCCATCTCCGCCAGGCGGAAATCCGCGCCCTTGCCGGTGTGGGACGGGATGACGTCGTCGATGACCACGGCATTGTGGGCAGCGGCCATGCGTGTCAATGCCTGCAACTGGGCCTCGGTGCCCAGTTCCGGGTCGATGTCGAAGCTGATGCGGTCGAAGTTGCCGTCGATCGTCGGCGTAAATTCAGTGCCGTGCAGGCCTCCGGACCTTTTCAAGGGGCCGTTGTGGATGCCCTGGATGCCGATCTTCGACAGCGCATGCCACAAGGTTTCATCCCCCAGCGCTTCGAGCACCGTGCCATCTTCCCGGGTGACGATGGAGGCCGGGTACGCGGTGAACCAAACGGAGGATAGCGCGCAGGCGTCACGGGGCCGGGTGTGTGCGAAGGGCTGTTGCCACAGGCGCCCTTGTCCCGAGTAAAGCTTGGCCCGCTGCCTCGCCGCCTTGAGCATCGATTGCTCCACCAGCCAGTCGACATGGTTTTTCTCAGCCATCGTCATGAAAACAATCACCCGTCATAAGGAAAAATTGGCCCGGCGCCTGGTATCCAGGGCGCCGCTTATGACTCATATGAGGCCGTGGCCTGGCAATCGTTGCATTGGGACGGTTCGCGAGATGGCAAACCCGCCAAAACCGTGGAGAGGGAGCAACTTCCCTCGCCACATAGGTCTATTCAGCACTCAGTCGTCGTTGAACAGCGCTCCTTCGTCTCTCTCCCCCGGCGGACCAGGTCTTTGCAAGGTGGCGCAATTCGAACCATCGCCCTGCCCATCGAGTCGGGCCCTGACGAATGCGAAGGCATCTTCCAGCGAACCGTGCAACACCCCGTCATGCCCCAGGCCTTCATAGGTGCGCCAAGTGACGGGGTTGCCGGCGGCGCACAACGCCGCCGCGACCGCGTACTGCCGCTCTGGCGTGATCGTCTGATCTGCCTGGCCGGTGGCGATGAACAACGCAAACGCAATCGAAGCCTGCGGCATGTCGGTGGACGGGATGCGCGCTGCGTTCAATGCCTCGGGGGTGATTGTCAACAGCTCTGCAAACGAACCGATCCGCAACGCCTTGGATTTGAGCGCAATGTCACGGGTACAGCCCTGCCGGGCGACGTCCAGCAATTGGAGGCCCTTGGCGGTCAGGATGGTTTCGATTGGCGGTCCGTCTTCGCGCAGGCCACCGGACGCCAGGACCAGGAACACGGTGTTGGTTTGGCGTGGCGGCAGCGCAATGGGGCCTTGGGGAAACGTGCTGTTCGGCGCCGTGAGTATCGCCCCCAGGATAGGCAGTTCGGGTGCGTAGGTTGTTGCAAGTATCGCCGCGCCCAACGCCGCCCCGCCGCCCTGGGATTGCCCGGCGAGGAACGTGCGAGGGGCGATCAGCCCTGGTCTGATGGCGCGGGCAGCGCGAATCGAGTCGAGAACGGAACGTCCCTCGGCTTGCCAGAATGTATAGGGATGCGGCCCCGGCCCGCCCAGTCCTTGGTAGTCAGTCACGACCACCGCGAACCCTCGCGCCAGCCAACGATTGATGTACGCCGCGTCACGGTCGCGCAGCCCGTTCCAGGAGGGCGCGCACGCATCGGCGATCCCCAGCGTACCGTGGGCCCAGGCCAGCAGCGGCCAGCCTTCGGCGGGGGGATTGCCCGCCGGCAGGTATAACGCGCCGCTGACCGGAACGAGGCCGGAATGCCAGCGTTCGTCAACCGAACTGTAGAGCAGGCGTATCGCCTGCGCGGCGGCAGGCATTAGTGCCTGCACTGGCATGCGCTCGTTTCGCAGCAGCGTACCCGGCGATTCGGGCATTGCCTCAGGCCAGCGATAAAACGCCGACAACTGCACATCCCCGGCAACGGGCCCGACAGGCAGCGTACCGGCGGCCATGCCAACGGATGCCGCGACGCAGGCCCATGCAAAGGCCGCGATTCGGAAAACATTCATGGGAGGTTCGCCTGGTTGGAAAGCGCCTTGCGCAACGCGTTGCCCTGAGCAGCGAGTACGTTGCGCGCGATGGGCGCCACTTCGTTGAAACGGATAAAACCGTGGGTCATGTTCGCCAGGACTTGCAGGCTCGCCGTCACGCCTGCGTTCTTCAGCCGCTGTGCCAACGCTCGGTTCTCATCCAGCAGCGGGTCCAGCTCGCCAACGACCAATCGCGTCGGCGGCAGGTCCGTCAGGTCAGCCGTGATTGGCTGCACCCGCCAATCGTCCTCATCATCGGCCAGATAGCTGGCCCAATAGGCGCTCATGGTTTCGACCGACAGATTCTGCCCTGCGTATCCGCCCAACCGTTGCCACGAGTTGGAGGTCATGTCCCGCGAGTAGCTGCCGTAGAACAGCAACAGCTGGCGCAGCGCATCGATCCCCGCGTCACGCAGCGCAATGGCCGCGCCCAGGGCCAGGTTCGCGCCCGCCGAATCGCCGCCCAGGGCATAGCCGCGCACCGGGCAGTCGGTGATTGCCCCGAGCTTGATGACACGGCTGACGATCGCTACCACCTCGTTGAACGCCACGGGAAAGCGATGCTCCGGCGACAACGCGTAGTCGATGGAGAGCACCGCCAGGCCACTGTCGCGAACCAACTGACGCAGCGGCGCGTCCCAGCCGGCCAGCGAACCATGGCGAAATCCGCCGCCATGGCAGTAGAACATCAAGCAAGGCGTCTCATCGCCCTCCGGCCAATAAAGCTTGCAGGGAACCGTTCGGCCGTTGACGCAAAAGCCCAGCGTGCGCTCGTAGCTCAGGGGCACGCTGCGGTGCGCCGCCCACGCATTGATCCGCTCCAACTGGCCCCGGACGCTCTGCACATCGCCCTGGACGATCGGAAGCAGGCCCTGTTGGCGCAGCGACGTCGCCACCGCGAGCAAGTCGGGATGAACCGGCGGGCGTGAGTCCGGCGACGGGTTTTCGCTACGACTCATGGCCACACCTGCGCGCCGGCGGGTCGTCGTCCGTCCGCGATGACGCAATGGGCGGGCGGGCTGCGCCCTTGCAGGACGGCCACCGCGCACTGGGCGGCAATCAGGTTGGTGCGATTGAGCCCCTCGACCGTGGAGGCCCCGACGTGGGGCGTCACGACCACGTTCGGCAGTTGGATCAATCGTTCGGTCACAGGTAAAAGCGTGGGGTCAGACTCGCTTTCGAAGACATCGAGCCCCGCCCCTGCCAACCGGTTCTCCCGCAGCGCGCAGAGCAGATCCGCATCGCGCACCAACCCGCCCCTCGCGGTGTTGATCAACACCGAGGACCCCTTCATCAGTCTCAATGCGTGCTCGTCGATCAACCCTTGGGTTTGAGGATTGAGAGGCGCATGAAGGGTGACGAAATCGCTTTCCTCGAGCAGCGTTTCCAGACCAACGAATTTACCGTAGGCGATACCGCCGAGCTGTGTTTTGTGAGGATCAGGGGTAAAAATCAACGGTATTACTTCAAACCCGGACAAGCGCTGCAGAACGCCCCGGCCGATCCGCCCCATCCCGACGACGCCCACCGTCTTGCGGTACAAATCGCCCCCCAGGGGGATCGACCAATCCCCTGCGGACAATCCCGATTGGCAGCGTTTGAGTTGGCGGCACACAGCGAGCATCAATGCCACGGTGTGGTCGGCGACGCTTGCGTCGTTGCCGCCGATCGCGATGGTCGCGACCTTCCCCGCCGCTACCACCGCCGCCGTATCAACCCGTTCGTAACCCACACCGCGACGGGCGATGACCTGCAAGCGCGGGAGCGAGCCCAACAGGCTGGACGTGATAGTCGCGTGCCCGACGATCCAGCCATCAGCGTCCTTCAAGATGTCGGTCAGTTGCTGTTCACTCAGGTCGCCGTCCGCTTGCCCGGGCGCCAGGTCGGCGACGACTACATCACAGCCGCGGCTCTCCAGGAAGTCGGTCGCCATGGCATCGAAGAATCGCTGTGTGACCACTATTTTATGACGAGGTGTAGACATCTCGAGCCTCTCGATAGAGCGGTTGAACTTCTAAAATGCGTAGTCCAGATAGACCCGCGCTTCCGAACCGCTCACCACGTTATCGGGTTGAGCGGAAACCAGTGCGACGAAGTCCTGGTTAATCCGGTAGTTGATATAAATCAGGCCCACGGAAAGTCCTGCGTATTCTTTTTCGTCAAAGCGATAGTAGAGGCGATATTCATTTTGTCGCTCGGTCACGTCGGTGCGTCGACCGCTGAACGGGTCGGTCGCGTCAAACTCACCTTGTTTATAAATAGTCATGACCTTGAAACCATCCAGCGAAGCGCCCAATAAAGAATGCCCGCTCAAGTCATATTCGGCGCCAATCTGCCAGGTTCGCTCACCGTCGTTATTGAAATCATTGCCGGAGCGTGTCCAGGCATCCATCCGGCCGTCAACATTATCGCCGTGGTCGAAGTAGGCATAACCCAGTTGCCCGTTGCTCAACTTTGCCTGGGTCTCGGAAAAAGAAAGACCCAGGCGAAGTTTATCGAGCAATAAACCCAGGTTGATATTCAACCATGTCGCGTCATCATCGTAAGCCGCCTCACCCGCCTCCCAGTCACGCTCCCAGATTCGCCCGGCTTTCTGGAACTCATAATATTGGGTGTCCAATACCACACCGGCTTTGTCGCCCAGCGGCGCTTTTAATGTCAGCCCATAACGGGTGTTTTCATTGAAGTCCCGCGCCACCCCGTGGGCGTAACCCAGCTCGACAGCTTTCAAGTCGTAATTGATGCCGTAGGTATACAGATCCTTGATTTCCTCGCCCGTCTGGCTCAGCAGGTGCTCGAAGTCTTCCCTGTCCCGAGGCGAGGTGCGGTTGATGTAGGCGGTTTCGAACCCCAACGTGCCAGGAAGCGGACCGATCCCCATCTCGGTGAAGTTCAAATGGGCGCGGCCTCCCTGGTAGGAGCCGGGCACGATCCGAGTGTCCAGCGTGACCAACGTTCCGGCGTCGAACCGCCCCCGACCTACTTGGGAATCGGCATTCCAGCCGTTGCCCTCGTAACGCAACTTGAAATAACTCTGTCCAACTTTGGCAAAGCCCCCGTTGGTGCCGTCAGTATCGTCGAACAGGTCTCGGCCATTGTCTTTTGAATCGATCATTGCCACGCCATACAAAGAGGCATCAATCCCTACAACCCCGGCCCAATAACTGGAGTTGTAATCCAGGATCGCACCGACGCCTGTGCCACCCAGCTCGGCACCGTCCGGAAAACCGCCAAAGCGATCTTCGATCAAATCGTTGGCGATACGCGTATTGATATAGACCGAACGAAGATAAGCATTCAACTTCCCTTCATGCTGGAACCTGTCAGGATCACTGATGGTTGCCGAAAGGCAAACTTCAGACATTAACAATGTCGACAGGAACGTCATAGCGACGGCGTTAATCGATTTCATCGACCACCTCTCTATTATTTTTATTTTGACGTGAGCAGACGCGAACTGGCGTCCTTTGAACTTCGGCGCAGCGAACTAATTAATTAATAAATCGCCCGGGTAATAACTGCCGTTACAATCAGGACAACGCTGCTGCCGATCGCCCAGAGCAGGCAATAGCGTTGCATGTCGCCCATGTCGCGCTTGATGATTCCACTGATGAGATAGACCGCTGCAACCAATGGGCTCAATGCATGCACCGGCTGCCCCAGCACCGACGCGCGAGCGATATGCATCGGGTCGATGCCATATTCGGCAGCCGCCGCCCCCAGCACCGGCAAGATACCGAAGAAAAACGCGTCATTGGACAGCAGGAAATTGAGCGGCAAGGCCACCAGTGCAGTAATGATGCTGAAGTATTGGCCACCGCCGTCGGGAATCAGCTGGACGATCTTTCCTGACATGGCATCAACCATCCCGGTGCCGGACAAGATGCCGGTGAACGCACCTGAGGCAAATATCAGCGCGATGACCATCAGCACACTTTCCGAGTGAGCCGCGACTCTAGCCTTCTGCTCCGCCAAGCGTGGATAGTTGATCAGCAGCGCCAGGGAAAAACCCACCATCATCAGCAACGGCAAGGGTGCCAGCCCTGTGGCCATGGAGTACATGAGCCCCGCGGTAAGCACCAGGTTGACCCAGAAGAGTTTCGGCCGATGGGTTTCGGCGTGTACGGTCGGCAAAGCGACCTCCTGCGGTGCGGCGTCCTGGGTGCCGGGCGTCCATCCCAAGCGGCGCCGCTCCTTTCGGCCTATCCAGAACGCCACGGCAAACGCATAGGCAACCCCCACCAGCATCGCCGGCACCAGCCCCAGGAACATTTCTGCCACATCAAGGTGAAGGGCGCTGGCGGCGCGGGCGATCGGTCCTCCCCAAGGAATCAGATTGACCACGGTGTTCGTCAGCAAAAGCATCAATGCCAGGATCAGCGGGTTCATCCCCAGCCGCAGGTAAAGCGGCAGGAACGCCGTCGTGACGATCAGCACAGTCGTTGCGCCATCGCCGTCGAAGGAGATGACGGTGGCCAGTAATGCAGTGCCCAGTACGACTTTAAGAGGATCATTTCCTACATGGCGCAGGATTTTCCTCACGGCGGGTTCGAAGAGCCCGGCGTCGAACATGATCGCGAAATACAGGATTGCAAACATCAGCATCAACGCGGTGGGCGCAACTTGCTTGACGCCGTTCATCACCATCGCGCCCAGTTCCGGTCCTGCCCCACTGGCCAGCCCGAAGGCAACCGGAATAAGGATGAGTGCCGTCACAGCAGAAAGTCGTTTGCTTATGATCAAGGCCATAAACGTGACGACCATTGCGAAACCTAACCAAGCCATGCGTTTCACCTTTTCGTTTTTATTGTTATCGATGCATCGAAAAATCAATGTGAACAACTCTTGCGCAGCCGAAATCTACATAGGGGCTGAAACGCTGTAAATCTTGATTTTTTTCGTCAACATCCCGGCTTAATCGGGCCTATCCCGCCATCGGTCGTCTAAAAAACATGTGTTGAAATTTATCCACCAATACACATTGACGACCTGACTGCATATCTAATAAACATGTACGACTTCCAATCACCCGAGTGGGCCCGTCATGCCAGAACAAGAAGGCCTTTACCTCTCGGCAGACGAGGCAGCCGCCCTGCTCCGGATCAGCCTGCCGACGTTGTACGCCTACGTCAGTCGCAAGAATATCCGCTCCATCAAAATCGCCGGGACGCCCAAGCGTCGCTATTGGGCCGAGGATATTCAGCGGCTGGTGAAGGTCCCGGCGGCGGAGAAACCCGTGGCGAAGCGCTCATCGCCCTCGGACAGTGCGATTACGCTGATCACCGACGATGGGCTGTTTTATCGTGGCCATGACGTCGTCGAGCTCGCGGACCGGGCCACCGTCGAAGAGGTGGCCGAGCTGATCTGGCAGGTGCCTTCGGCGTTCGGCGATTCGCTGCCTCGAACCCCGAAGGACAGCGCCAAGCTGTTGCAGATTTACGAGCACATGTCTGCCCAGGAAAAAGCCATCGCGCTTTTCCCCTTGGTCCAGCGAGAGAATCCCAAAGCGTTCGACCTTTCCCCGGACAGCTACGCCCGTACAGGCGCCGATGTCGTGAGGTGGTTTGCCGCGTTGGTCGTGGGGGCGACCGAACCGAGTACGCAACCCCTGCATGAGTTCATCACCCAGTCGTGCGGCGCCCCGCCGGCCCACGCCGATCTGATCCGGCGCCTGTTGATCCTCAGTATCGACCATGAGCTGGATCACACCACCCACAGCGTCCGCGTCGCCGCCACCACCGGCGCCACTCCGTACTACGCGGTCATCGCTGCACTCGCCGCCGCACGGGGCCATAAAATCGCCTATGGCAGGAATGAAGCCGCCAGTCGGATGATCGAAGAGATTTGTACCGCCGTGGACCCTACGCGACCGATCTTGCAGCGCTACAACCAGGACGGACACATTGTCGGGTTCGGTCCCAATGTCCACTCGATCAACGACCCGCGTGCCAGCAATCTTTTGGCGGCGCTCACGGCTGCCTTTGATGGCGACAGTGAGTTCATCAAGCTGCAAAAAGCCTTCTCGGTGGCCTCGGAGCTCGTGGCGTACCCACCGGAATTCATTCTCATGGTGAGCTTCATCGGCAGGAAACTGGGATTGCGAGGGCAGGAAATTTCATTGGGAGGCGTAGGTCGATCCATCGGCTGGATCGCCCACGCCAGCGAGCAATACAACCAACACCACGAGGGCCGCCCTCGCGCTCGCTACACCGGGACGCTGCCAACGGCGACCGATACCGGACGCCGCTGATTGGGGCATTCGTTGGCGATGCCATTGGGGCGCTGGCGACCCTAGGAGGCAACCATCGCCGCAAACAATGTCTCGAACTCGGTTTGATGCTCGAGCCCCGCCACGAACCCAAGCACCGCAGCCTGTGCCGATGCATCGAGATGAGGCATCGCCATGCGCCGGAACTTGCGCTCGAAGTCGCTATCGGTCATTGGCGTTTCGACCGAACCGGGACCGGTGATCATCTCGCTCACGACCAGCTCGCCGCATTTCAGGGTTACGCAAACACGGTTGGCAAGGTGCCGCGGAAACAGCGCGGTGAGCGCCGGATCTTCGACGACGCTGACTTTCTCCATCAAGGCAATCACTGCGGGATCGGCGATCTTTTCTGCGGCGTACGAGCCGACCGTGATATCGCCATCGAGCAAGGCCCGGGCGACGTTGTAAGGCAGGCTGTGGTCAGCCGTTTCGCGGGTTTTCGGCAGCCATTTCTCTGGGGTATCGGCGAGTACCCGACGGTTGAATTCAGACGTTTCGATTGAAATGGCGGCAATGTCCTGCACACCGTCAATCCGCTTGCGGATATCCAGCGCGGCCCAGACGGCCGTGTGCAATTCGCCATTGGTGGGAAACGTCTTGGTCAGCGAGCGCCGTATCGCGTAGTCGCCGTTGCCGGGCGTGCCGAAACGACTGATATCCAGGTCGAACGGTCCGCTAATCTGTTTGAAGAAGCCCATCTCGCCTTCGAAGATCGGCGACGGCCCGGTCATGCCATGGCGCGCCAGTTGCGCTGCGAAAATCGCGTTGCGAGCGGCATTGGCCGCGGAACAGCCCTTCCAGTCGGACAACGACCCGCTGCGCACTTGCCGCATCGCCAAATGCCCGCTCAGGGCGATGTTGATCGCTTGCTCGGTCTGCGCCACGTCCAGCTTCATCAAGTTGGAAGCCGCCGCCGCCATCGCGACGTTGATGTAGTTCACGTGGTCCCAGCCACGCTTGTTCAGGCTCGCCACATCCTGCAAGCGCATTTGGATCTCATATGCCAGGACGATGGCCGAGACCAACTCAGCCCCGGATGCGTTTTCGGCTTGCGCCACCGCCAGGCAGGCCGGGATGTTATCGCTCGGATGGCCGGGCTCCAGGCCCATGTAGCCATCGTTGTAGTCCAGGAAACGAACCATCAAGCCGTTGGCGAAAGCTGCGATTTCCGTCGTTGTTCTGAGGTTGGTGCCGAATACGCTGGATGATTGCGCCGTGTTTGCAGCGGCGTAACAGAGGGCAGCCTTGACCGGGTCACTCCCGTAGGCGCCCAGTATGCACGCCAGGCTGTCGATGAAACGCTGGCGTACCAGTTTGATGATGTCTTCGGGCAGGCGTTGGCTACGAAATTCATGGGCATATCGCGCAAGGCGCATCGCAACGGTCGGGTCCGTCATAGTTACCTCGGGTAAACAGGGGGTCGGTCCTCGTCCATGAGGCACACAAATCAAGGCTCGAGCGGGCGCCCGGCCTCAGTCGACGATCACGTCAAGCAGACGGACGTATTGCTGGCCGGCGTGCATGTCGCGCTCGACCATTCCGCCCTGGGGCGTCGCACGGGGATAGGAGATCTTGACCATTTCCAGATCCGGCACCGGGATCCGCTTGACCCGTTCCGGGTCGGTGCCGTAGAGCGTTGCGAATTGAGCCGGCGAGAGTGCCGCGCAATTGGAATAACGTTCGAAATTCTCGCGTCCGTTGAAAAAGATATCGAACGTAACCCAGAACGGCCCCGCTTGTTTGGATCGGACGTGCCGGCATACATCACGCAACTTAGTCATTGTGCAAGTTCCTTCACAGCTATTGGGGTGTCCGACAGATCAATCCACTTCAAACGAACCAATTCAAGGGGATTCTCAAGTTGCACCACGTGATTCAACTTGAACTCGAATATTTGCCCGCGAGGTATATCGGCCGGTGTAAAGGCAAACCCATAGGAAGGCAACTCCTTACCCATCACGCTTGGATAATGGAAGAAGTACGGATTACACGCCTGGGCGATGGTATTGGCCATTTCCTGCGTTGCAGCCGTGGCGACAAACAACATCCCTATTTCCGGTGGCGGTAACGTTCCGGCTGCGGGTTTGACACCGGTCACGCCATTCCACCCGTACATGCGCAGGGAAATATGAAACTCGCCCAACTCTTCAGCAGGAATCGACTGACGTGTTCTCTTATATAGCGCGTCCAGCAAACGGTCATGAAAACCATCGATGTCCTTGAGCACATCGGGGTCCTGAATGCCCACCAGCATGATGGTTTGGTACAAACCGGCGGCAGCGCCTTCCAACTTCATGGTGTAAGGCATCGGCTCCCATTGCGAGCCTTCTACCCGAACAGCGCGCCCATTCAAATCGGTGTAGCGCGCCTGGGCCACGTTCAAGATTCCGCCGGGCTCCAACAACCGGAACGGGTCACTGTTTTCGTAGAGCATATGGGCCGATACGCTATGGGGCGTGCACTGGTTGTCCAGGCTCAACGGCTCGACTTCGAAGCCGTTCGCGTCAACACTGAGCAGGATCCCCGACCCTAGCGTCGGGTTGACGGCGCATTGCACGCCGCATTCACCTGTCTTGCCGGCATGCCAGGACGGCCCCCATGGCGCGCCTTTCCAAATGGGATAGCAGCCTATGACGGCTGTGTCGGTCGAACGGCCGGCCAATATGATATCGGCGCCCGCATCCAGCGCGGCGAGGAAGGGTTCAACCCCTAGGGCAGCGACAATGTGCTCACAGGCGTCCACTGTCGCGTCGTCCAACTCGGCGTGGGGCGGCAATGGTTTGATACGACCTTCAGCGTTCAGCTTTTTAATGGTTTGCTTGTCTTGCTCACAATAAATGAGCGCAATCTTTGGTGACACACCCAACTCCCCGGCAATTTCCAAGGCAATATCACGCGTCCAATCAAGATTCAGATCGCCGCCCGCCTGCCCCGAAGTCCCGACAATAATCGGCACGCCGGATTGGGCCTGGGCCTTCATCAGAATAGTCAGGTCGCGCTTGACCGCGCCTCGGTTATTCTTCGATTTGCCAAGGGCAAGATAAGCCGCGCCGCTGTCGGTTGAACCCGCGTCCGTGGCAATTACTTGGGCCCCCGCCGCCAGCCCATAAGCAATTTCTTCTTCTCGTACACCCGCTCCCAATGAACCACAGGGGACAATCACTTTTACACAACCTTCAAATAACTGCTTCATGACACCCTCTTCTTGGCGACTCAGTGCGCCAATAATAGGGGCTGCAATTACGTTGACAAGTGGACAGATTTTGTCCATATAGCCCTGCGAATTAATGCTCTCGGAAGGCTACCGCAAGATAACTTTTGATGATTAATCGTGTTTATCCTGCATAACTAACGAAGAAAAAAATCAAGTACAAATATCTGTTCGAAGGCGCTCGAAGCGCACATGGCAACACGTTCAAAACGGCCGTTTGTCCCGCCCGTGGCTCTTCCCAGCCATCGCTTCAAGGGACGGGAAAAAGCGCGACATGACGCCCTCCGTGACGTCAACAATCCGTCACCAAAAACCTTCCTATAAAAACTTTTATATGAAGCGCCATTTTTCCGACAGATGGCACTGATGTCCCATTGCTGAAGATTTGTGAGCGGGCTCATCATCCGCCGCATGATCGCTGTGCGTTCAGGCGCTAAAACCGCGCTGACACAGGACGTAACCAACCGCATCGCTCGCTGGAGCAACATTAGGATGATGACTGTCTATTTTCTTGTCATGAGGATCTGTAGTGGCATGGAAGGCTGTGTGGAAGAGCGAAACCCCGGGCCGACCTATGCATCCAGACAGATGTGTATTGAAAGCGCGCAAGTCATGGCACCGCGCAAAGGCGTGAAATACAAATGCCGCAGCGAGCGGTTATGGGTCTCCGACGAAGTGCAGAGCCCGGGCGGTTACGACGCGGTCGTTTCAACCAAGGTCAAGGAACAGCCCTTACCTTGAGTGGGCGCAAACCGCTCCGTTATCCTTCCAGTGTCAATGACATATCCGGGTAACGGGCGCACAGGAAGTCCACAAACGCGCGAACCTTCGGCGCGGCCAGGCGCCTGGAGGTGTGCAGGACCCACAACTGTCGCTCGGCGCTTGCGACCATCCCCCACTGGACCAACTCGCCGCGGGCCAATTGATTCCAGGCAATCGATTTCGGAAGCAGCGCGGCGCCCCCACCGGCGACCGCGGCGTCGCGAATCATCAGGTAGGAAGAGAACCACAGCTTGGGGATGGGCTCCAGGATCAAGCGCCCATCATCGAGATTCCAGTGGGTCGGCTGGAAATTGGAAGGCACGATACTGGGGACAGGCCTGACCGCTCCGGGTTCAGGCTTGGCCACGCCAGGCGCGGCCACGACCACCAACCGGTCCTTGGCGAAGCAACGTCCGACGAGATTGCTGTCCGGGCTTGGGTTGACTCGGATGGCGACGTCGAATTGTTCCTCGACGAGATCCACCAGGCGGTCCTCCGCCCGCACATCGATCGTCACCTGCGGATAGGCCGCGCAGAAATCCGCGCCAATGCGCCCCATCGTCAATTGGGAAAACAGGACCGGCGCCGCCACCCGCAAGCGTCCGTTAGGCGTCGACACGCCTTCCTGGGTCGCCGTCATGGCTTCGATCACCTCCCCCAGCGGCCCTTCGGTCCGGGCAATCAGCATTTCGCCGGCTTCGGTAAGCTTGAGGCCACGGGCGCTACGCTCGATCAGCCTGACGCCCAGCTGTTCCTCCAATTCGGCGATGCGCCGCGACAAGGTGGCTTTCGACCGGCCGCTCGCGCGGCTTGCCTTGCCCAATCCTTCGTTGGTGGCGACCAGCGCGAAATCAATGAGCGCATTCAGGTTCATGTTGTTCCATTTTTGAAACGAGGTGTTTGCATTATGGCGCCTTCGTTTTATCCCTGCAACGCCCTATCGTCTGGTCACTGCAATGCCATTCCTTGATATCAGCGACAGGAGATTCACATGAGCATCTTGATCACCGGCGCCACGGGCACCATCGGTTCTCTCATCACCACACGACTTGCCGAGAAAGGCGCCGAAGCGAAGGCCCTGGTGCGTCAGCCCGGCAAGCGCGACTTCCCGGTTGGCGTGACGGAAGTCGTTGGCGACCTGACCGACGTAGCCTCGATGCGCGCCGCGCTCGCGTCAGTACGCACGTTGTTCCTACTCAACGCCGTCACGCCGGACGAAGTGACACAGGCCTTGATCACACTCAACCTGGCGCGTGAAGCCGGTATCGAGCGCATCGTCTACCTGTCGGTGATACATGCCGACAGGTTCACCAATGTCCCGCATTTCACCGGCAAGCATACGGTGGAGCGCATGCTCGAAAGCCTCGACATGCCGGCGACCATCCTGCGTCCGGCGTATTTCATGCAGAACGAGCTCATGGTCCGGCAGACCATCCAGGACTATGGCGTATACCCGATGCCGATCGGCTCGGCCGGGGTCTCGATGATCGATGCGCGAGACATCGCCGACATCGCCGTCGCCGAATTGCTGCGACGCGACCGGGCTCCCGCTGCCCTCGAACGGCTCACGCTGGAACTGGTCGGCCCCCGGGCCCTGACTGGCGCAGCCGTGGCGCAAACCTGGGGTTCGGCGTTGGGCCGGGAGGTGGTTTATGGCGGTGACGACGTGGCCGCCTTCGAAACCCAGATGGCGTCGTTCGGCCCTGGCTGGCTGGCCTACGACATGCGCCTGATGATGGCCGGTATCCAGGCGTTCGGCATGCAAGCCGAGGCAGGAACGGTGGAGCGACTCCAAGCCATTCTGGGCCGTCCGTTGCGCAGCTATGAAGACTTCGTTCGCGAGGCCGTCGGCGGCGCTTGAATGACCGCTGCCGGTGGGAGGCGATGACCTTTCACCGGCTTGCGACAAATAGCTTTCAATTTCATATGCAGCCGATACTGTAGCGGCACCCTCATTTTTCCAAGCTATCGCCCATGAACCCCAAGCTTGCCGAATCTGCCCTTGAAAATGATCCTGCGAGACCTGAACCGATCAGCTTGCGCGTCGCCTTCTGGTTCTGGCTGAAGCTGGGCTTCATCAGCTTCGGCGGCCCAGCGGGACAGATTTCGATCATGCATCAGGAGTTGGTCGAGCGACGGCGCTGGATCTCCGAGCGACGCTTTCTTCATGCCCTCAACTATTGCATGTTGCTTCCCGGGCCGGAGGCCCAGCAGTTGGCAACCTACATCGGCTGGCTATTGCATCGGACCTGGGGCGGCGTAATCGCCGGCGCCCTGTTTGTATTGCCCTCTCTTTTCATCCTGATCGCCTTGTCCTGGGTGTACATCGCCTTTGGTGAAGTTCCGGTAGTGGCTGGCCTGTTCTACGGGATCAAGCCAGCAGTGACCGCGATCGTCGTGCAGGCGGCGCATCGAATCGGCTCCAGGGCGTTGAAGAATAATTGGCTTTGGGCCATCGCCGCCGCCTCGTTCACGGCGATCTTCGCTTTCAATGTTCCGTTCCCGCTGATTGTGCTGGGTGCGGCGCTGATCGGTTACATCGGTGGCCGCCTGGCACCAGGAAAATTCCAGGTTGGTGGGCACAGCGCCGCCAACAAGTCATTCGGCCCGGCCCTGATCGATGACGAGACACCCACGCCCGAGCATGCCCGGTTCAGTTGGCCAAGGCTGGCATTGCTGGGATTGATTGGCGCCTTGCTGTGGGCCTTGCCAATGGCCGCCCTGACCGCGCTGTTTGGTTGGGAAGGCACGCTGACCCAGATGAGTTGGTTCTTTACCAAGGCCGCGCTGCTGACCTTCGGTGGTGCGTATGCGGTGCTTCCCTATGTTTACCAAGGCGCGGTCAGCCATTACGGCTGGTTGACTCCGACCCAAATGATCGACGGCCTTGCGCTCGGCGAAACCACCCCCGGGCCGCTGATCATGGTCGTGGCTTTCGTAGGTTTCATCGGGGCGTATGTCTCGCAAGTGTTTGGCGCCGATCAAGTGTTCCTGGCCGGTGCCGTTGCGGCAGCGTTGGTGACGTGGTTCACTTTCCTGCCCTCCTTCCTGTTCATTCTCGCGGGCGGGCCGTTGGTGGAATCGACTCACAACGCGCTCAAGTTCACCGCGCCGCTGACCGCCATCACCGCGGCGGTGGTCGGGGTCATCCTCAACCTGGCGTGTTTCTTTGGTTACCACGTGCTCTGGCCAACCGGGTTCAGCGGCAGCCTCGACTGGCCTTCGGCGTTGATAGCGATCGGGGCGGCGATTGCGTTGTTTCGCTTCAAGCGGGGCGTGATCCAGGTATTGCTCGGCTGTGGGCTTGTTGGCTTGGCCGTGCACTTATTTCGCTAGATTGATGTTGGCCCGACCCGCCATGAAAATCCCACGGTTTGCTGCGCTTCGCCGTTGCTTCGTCAGATCCTGTAATAAATCGTCTCGTGGGAAACGCTGGAAACCATTGTAGGATTTCTTCCCCATTTAACCTCAGGTCTGTATGAAAACCCTTCAGGAACCTCCCAGTCGCCGTTCAACGAACAACCGCCTCTCCCCCGTCGCCGCGCCCTGGGCAGGCTCGTCGCAGCCTCTTGCCCTCGCACTGACCGGTCGAGGGAGCAAATAAACCATGGAATGGATCGCTGACCCCACGGCCTGGCTGGGCCTACTGACGTTGATCGTGCTGGAGCTGGTGCTCGGCATCGATAACCTTGTCTTCATCGCCATCCTGGCCGATAAACTTCCCCCCGAACAACGCGACCGTGCCCGTGTCATCGGCTTGTCCCTGGCATTGCTGATGCGCCTGGGCCTGCTGGCGAGCATTTCGTGGATGGTGACCCTGACCAACCCGCTGTTCGAAATCTTCGGCAAGACGTTCTCGGGCCGAGACTTGATCATGCTGTTCGGCGGTGTGTTCCTGTTGTTCAAGGCAACCATGGAACTGCATGAGCGCCTCGAAGGCCACGTGGCGCAACGCTCCGGCAATGCTGCCTATGCGTTGTTCTGGCCCATCGTCGCGCAGATCGTGGTGCTGGACGCGGTTTTTTCCCTGGATGCGGTGATTACCGCCGTGGGCATGGTGGAGCACCTGTCGGTCATGATGATCGCGGTGATTTTCTCCATCGGCTTGATGATGATCGCGAGCAAGCCGCTGACCCACTTCGTCAACAGTCATCCGACCGTCATCATGCTCTGCCTGGGCTTCCTGATGATGATTGGCTTCAGCCTCACCGCCGAAGGATTGGGCTTCCACATTCCGAAGGGCTATCTGTACGCCGCGATTGGCTTCTCGATCCTGATCGAATTGTTCAACCAGTTGGCACGCTCGCGGCGCAAGAAAAGCCTGCAGGGTCTGCGGCCGATGCGCGAGCGTACCGCCCACGCGGTGATGCGCTTGCTGGGAGGCCAGAAGCTCGGCCCCGACGAAGTCGGCGAGGAAATAGCCGACATGTTGGCCGGCGAAGAACCCGAACAGGTTTTCCATCGACGGGAACGGGTGATGATCAGTGGCGTGCTGCAATTGGCGGAGCGCCCGATACGCAGCGTGATGACTCATCGCGCGCAGATCGATCACCTTGACCTGGCGAACACTGCGCAAGAAATCCGTACGACACTGATGCATTCGTCGTATTCACGCTTGCCGTTGATCCGCGAAGGTCGCGTGGACGAACCCCTGGGCTTCGTCCACAAGAAAGAGCTGCTTAAGGAAATGCTGGCGGGCAACCCGCCGAATCTGGAAACCATGGCGCGCAAGGCCATCAACCTGCTGGACAGTTTCACGATCCTCAACGCACTGGAACAAATGCGCAAGGAGTCAACCCACATCGCCTTCGTGGTGAACGAGTTCGGTGATTTCGTCGGTCTGTTGACGATGACTGACATTCTCGAGTCCATCGCCGGGGAACTGCCCGATGCCAGTGAAATCGAGGGTCCGAACATCGTTGCCCAGGAGGGAGGTTTTTTGGTCAGCGGCGCCCTGAATCTCAGCCAGGTCCGCGAACATATCGGCTTCCAGGCGAAAGCGACGGAGGACTACCAAACGCTCGCCGGCTTGGTGATGAGCTTGCTGGACCGTCTGCCCATCATCGGCGATAGCCTGCGTTGGGAGCAATGGAGCATGACGGTCGTCGAGGTGGAAGAGCGGCGGGTGACCCGGGTGTTGTTACGCGTCGAGGACCAGGGCTGACCTGATTGTCCGGGACCAGCAGCCGGGGCCGGCGGCCGCGAAGCGCATACCATGGCCGTTCGGTAGCCAGGGTACGCGCTGCAGCGCTGTCGCTCACTCGCTGATGTAACGCTCTAAACGCGCCACCAGGAATGCCCTCAACACCTGGACCGCCGGCGTCAGCGAGGTCCGGTGGGCGCACACCAGTTGCAGCGGCGCGGGCTGGCCATAGTCCGGCGGGAAGATTTCCACCAGGCGCCCGCTGCGGATATCGTCCATCACATCGAGCTTGGATTTGTAGACGACGCCAAGTCCCGACACCCCCCAACGCCTGACGATGTCAGCGTCATCGCTGATGCGGTTGCCCAGCACCTGGACGGTTTCCACCCCCTGCGGCGTCTGGAAACTCCAGCGTTCGAAGGTCTGCTCGCCCATCACATAACGAAGGCAATTATGCCTGCTCAGCTCGCCGGGCGTTTCTGGGCGGCCATGGCGTGCAATGTAGTCGGGCGAGGCACACACCGTCCGTCTGTTGGACGGCGCGAGCGCCAGGGACACGAGACTTGAATCAGCCAACTGGCCATAACGAATGCTCGCGTCCAGGTGTTCGGTAAACAGATCAGCCACCTGGTCGCTGACGCGCAACTGCAACAGGACCTTGGGATGCAACTGCTGGAACTCATCCAGCCATGGCAGAAGCAGGTTGCGGCCGATGTCCGAGGGCATGGACAAGCGCAGCGTCCCGGAAATTTCATCGCGCCCCTGGGCCAGGGCAAGCTCCCCATTTTCCAAGGCCTCCAGCGCCTGCCGCGCGTGGCTCAGGTACCGCTCGCCGTCATCCGACAAACGCAGCCGCCTGGTGGACCGTACGAACAACCTCACCCCCAGGCTGGCCTCGAGTCGTTGCACCGCGACGCTGGCCAATGCCGGAGAGATGTCCAGCAACCGTGCTGCCGCTGAAAAGCTTCCGGCATCCGTCGTGGTCACGAATACCTGGAGATCATCGACTCGAATGATTCTTTTCACGCTGTCATGTCTCTCGGTTTATCCAGCAATTTTTTTCCGAACCATCGTCATGAGGTTTGCGCCGACGTCCTCGATGCTTTTGTTCTGCGCAACGACCTGGGCCCCTTCCATCAGGTACGTGAGCTCCATTGCCACTTCGTCCGGCTCGGGCAGGCCAGCCTCTTCACAGAGCGCGACCAATCGCAAGAACTGACGCTTTTTATGTTCCTCGATCAGAACGCGGGCGGGATTGGCCGGCTCGGGTATTTCCGCCAGCGAATTGGTGAATGGACAGCCCCTGTATGACGACGCCGAAAGGTCGTGGGCGATGAACTCGGCAAACCCGAGAATCTGCGCCTTGGGATCGTCGATGTGTTGCGCCGACAGCGCCTCGAAGACCTCGGCATATTTCTCGACGAGCAAACGTAGCCATTCAAGCACCAGCGCGTCTTTCGAATCGAAATGCCGGTACACCGTCATCTTGGTCGACTTGGCCTTCGCCGCGATGGCATCCACCGTCACCCGACTGATGCCCTCGCTGAAAAACAGCGCCTCGGCAGCATCGAGAATCCTTTCTTTGGGGGCTAACTGGGGAATACGTTCGGGCCGCATGATGCTCTCCGCTTGACATCGATACTCGACGGTATCTTACTATACCAATCAGTATCACTCGATACCGACGAGTAAATCATAACGCTTTTGCCAGGCAATTGGCTCGGAGAAATGTGATGAAAAGCGCTGAATACGCCGAATACGATGCACTGGGCCTGGCTGAGCTGATCGCCAACGGTCACGTCACCCAAGATGAAGTCCGGGCCGCGGCCTTGTCCGCTATCGAACAGCTCAACCCGAAAATCAATGGGCTGGTAGAGGTTTGGGAAACTGAACCCGAGGCTCCGTCCGGGCCGTTCCAGGGCGTGCCGTTCCTGGTCAAGGACCTCGGACTGACCGCCAAAGGGCGTCTGAATGAGCTGGGCAGTCGCTTGGCCGCCGGATGCATCGCCGACGAAGACTCCACCCTGATGACGCGCTTGCGCCAAGCGGGACTGGTGACCCTCGGCAGGACCAACACGCCGGAACTGGCGGTCAGCACCACCACCGAAGCCGTATTTTCAGGGCCGACACGCAACCCGTGGGATCTGAGTCGCAGCGCAGGCGGGTCAAGCGGTGGTTCGGCCGCCGCTGTAGCCGCCGGCCTCGTACCGGCGGCGCACGCCACCGATGGCGGCGGCTCTATCCGCGTACCCGCCGCCGCCACCGGACTGTTCGGGCTCAAGCCCAGCCGGGGCAGGATTGCGATGGGCCCGGCGGTGGACGAAGTATGGGCCGGGCTTGCGGTGCACGGTGTCGTCAGTCGAACCGTGCGTGACAGCGCTGCTTTACTGGATGCCATCGAGGGCGCCGCCCTGGGTGATCCCTTTGAGATCCCCAGACCGCAGCAGCCCTATCTATCCGAATTGAATCGCGCCCCCGGGTCACTGCGCATCGGCCTGCTCCCGCATCCGCTGAACGGCACTCGCTGCGCCGAGCCGGTCGCGACAGCAACTCGCCAGGTTGCCGCCCAGCTCGAAGGCCTGGGGCACCGTGTGGAAGAGATCCGCCTGGACATCGGCCTGAGCTGGGACGCCTTCGTTGAAATGAATGCCCGCTTCTGGTCAGCCAACACCGCAGCCTGGATCAATGCCATCGCAGCGGCAACCGGCCGGCCCGTCGATGACAGCACACTGGAGCCCGCCACGCTTTCGCTGCATCGAATGGGCAGTGAACTCACTGCCATCGATCTGCTTGGGGCCATGCATTCAAGGAACCTCGTCACTCGCAGCATGGGCAGCTTTTTCTGCAACTTCGACATCTTGATGAGCCCGACACTGCCAGCGCTGCCTCCTGCCATTGGCCACTATAACGAAGGCCAGGAGTTCCTAGATGGCAGGGGCTGGATGGATCGGGTCTTCAGCCATTCGCCGTTCACCGCATTGGCAAACGTGACGGGGTCCCCTGCCATGTCCATGCCACTGGCGTTCGATCCGCATACCGGCCTGCCAATCGGCATGCAGTTCTCGGCGGGTTTTGGTCGGGAAGACAGGTTGCTGCGTCTGGCGGGACAACTGGAGGGTGTGTTGCCTTGGGCTGGACGCAAACCCGAGGTTTGGGCTGGGAAGCTTTGACGCGGGGGGCTTACACCACGACGGCTTCAACTTGAAAACATAAAGTCCGCACAGCAAAAACCACTCATTCGAGTGGTTTTTTTGGCTGTACGCGACCCGGATTATTTCCGCCCTTCGAAATTGACCATCCAGGCCACTCCGAAACGGTCTTCGAACATCGCAAAACGTTCCGCCCAGAATGTCTGCGCCAATGGCATTTGTACCTGGCCGCCCTCGCTCAAGCCTTTGAAGAGTCGCTCAGCCTCCTGCGCGCTGTCGACGTTGAGGGAAACCGACACGCCCTGCGGCTTGCTGAACGGCTGGCAAGGCGGGCAGTCGGAAGCCATCAGGCTGAAATCGCCGACCGTCAGGCAGGCGTGCATGATCAGGTTTGGGTCCTTGGGCATGCCCACGTCCTCTGGCGCGTCGGCGAAGGACATGGAAAACAGTTCGCCGCCAAGCACCTCCTTGTACAACGCAAAGGCTTCCTTGCAGCGGCCGTCGAAGGTCAGGTACGGAATGATTTTCATGGTGCTTTTCTCCTGTCACCGTTTCATTGTTGACCAGACATCTGAGCCCGCAAGCGATCTTCCTGCTCGCGCAACTCGGGGGTAAAGGACTCGCCAAATTCCTCGGCTTCGAAGATCTGGCGAATCTCGATTTCACTGTCGCTGACCATCGGGTTCGGGCAACGCTTGACCCAGTCGATGGCCTCCTGCAATGAATTGACCTGGAAGATCCAGAAACCGGCGATCAGCTCCCTGGTTCCAGCGAAGGGGCCCTTGACGACGCTCCGGTCCTTACCGGAAAAGCGCACGCGCACGCCCTGGGCACTGGGATGCAGGCCTTCACCGGCGAGCATCACCCCGGCCTTGACCAACTCTTCGTTGTAAGCGCCCATGGCGGCCAGCAGTTGCGCGCTGGGCATTTCCCCGGCTTCCGATTCCGGGCTGGCCTTGACGATAACCATAAATCGCATGCTCGAATCTCCTTAGAGTAGAGGACTGTTGAGCCGTCCGTGAGAGGGCTCCATGACTAATCGAATGGGGGCAGGCGAAATCGACAAGGTCGCTCGATTATTTTTCAGATGGCTTATGCAGACCGCTGGAGCATCTTCGCCAAGCGCGACGCTCGAACCTGGCAAGGCCCCGGGCCTGGGCCCGGAATTGCCATATGTGCGGTGTATCGCAGCAGATCGTCACTTCTTGATCGCTATCAGCAGGTCGAAAAGCAACTGCGCGACGGGCGACAATGTTCGCCCGCGACGTGATATCAGCCCCAAGGTCCGGCTGATCGCCGGATCCATCAGCGGGCGCGTGCTTGACTTCACAGAACGACCGGGGCCGGACATCGCGATTGGCCAGGGCCTGGTCGATCAGAAAGCGGTTGCCGCTGCCTTGCGCCAGGCTGATGTAGTCCACCTCGGTCAGGTCGTCCCACGTCAGCGATTCACGTTCGGTCAATCGAGACCTCGGCGACTTCCAGAAAAGCACGATCAAGTGGGCGGTGCTGCTTTCGCTTCTGATGACGGGCTTGTCGTTGCTTACCGGGGCGATAAGCCTGTTTACCTGACGGCCCAAGACGAAACTGGTCGAAGTTAATGGAACTGCTATCGTCAATAAAGACCTGAGTAGTTGCGATCTATTTCGTATCCAGGTCTTCATGGAGTGATGATGTCAGAAGCAGTGGAACTGCTCGCTATAGATGAATGGGCCAAGCCATCGCCACACAGCGAGTGTGACGTGATTATCGTCAACTACAATGCCGGCAACCTTTTGCGGGCGAGTGTCAGGTCGGCGTTTGCGGCCGGTGCCTCCAAGGTGATCGTGGTGGACAACGACTCCCACGATGACAGCTTGATGCTGCTTGCGCGAATCGACGCTGCGACCGGCTCGCTTCAGATTGTCCGTAATGCCACCAACCTCGGCTTCGCTGCGGCGTGCAACCAAGGTGCCCGCCTGTCGGAGGCGTCCAATCTGCTTTTCCTGAACCCGGACACCGAGCTCGCCGCCGATGCCATAGACCGCATGCTGCAGGCACTGCGCAGCTCACCGGGGATCGGCATGGTCGGCGGCTTCCTGTGCAATCCGGACGGCAGCGAGCAAGCGGGTGGGCGCAGGGTGTTTCCAACGCCCAGGCGAGCTTTCATGCGGGCCTTCGGCCTTTCGCGACTCTCGGCCCTTTTCCCATCGGTGCTGTCCGATTTTTTACTGCACAAGGAGCCGCTGCCCCGCGTTCCCGTTGCCGTCGAGGCCATTTCCGGGGCTTGCATGCTGGTCAAGCGCGAAGCGATCGAAAGCGTCGGGCTTTGGGATGAGGATTATTTTCTTCATTGCGAGGACTTGGATTGGTGCATGCGGTTCCATCAGGCCGGCTGGCGCGTTCTGTTCGTGCCGGATGCCCGGGTGATGCACGTCTTCGGCGGCTGCAGCCGTCACCGTCCCTATTTCGTCGAGTGGCACAAACACCTGGGGTTCCTGCGTTTCTATCGCAAGTTTTTCCGTCGCAAGTACCCAACCGTCCTATGGGTCAGCGTGATCATCGGGGTCTGGCTTCGATTCGGCCTGGTGGTGCTTCGCCACGCGACTAACCGGCTTGGACAAACCTGGAATCCACGGTAAGAGAGCTCAAGTGCGGATAGGACTATTGGGCGGCTCCAGCTTCCTGGGCGAGCGCGCATTGCCATTGCTGACACAGGCCGGCCACTCGACGACATCATTCACCCGAAGCCCGCCAAAGCCGCCCTGCCCCGGTGTGACGTGGCGAAAAACCGGCGACTGGCACGGACTGACGCTGGACACTTTCCTATCCTTTGCTCCTCTTTGGGTGTTGCCCGATTATCTAGAGCGTCTTGCCAGCACCGGCGTCAAACGTGTTGTCGCCCTGTCCTCCACGAGCCGCTTTGCCAAGCAAGCATCGCCTGACGTTCGGGAGAAGGACGTCGCGCAACGCTTGATAAACGCAGAAGAACAGTTGGAACAGTGGGCGACCGAACGGCGGATCGAATGGGTGGTTCTGCGACCGACCCTGATCTATGGCTTTGGCGCCGACAAGAATATTTCAGAGATAGCGCGCTTCATTCAACGCTTTGGATTTTTCCCGCTCATTGGCGGCGCGACTGGGTTGCGCCAACCGGTGCATGGTGCGGACGTAATCCAGGCGTGCCTGGGCGCCTTGAGCGTGCCGGGGCTGCCCAGTGGCGCCTACAACCTTTCGGGAGGAGAAACGCTGCCTTACCACACGATGGTGGGCCGGATATTCCAGGCCATGGGACGCCCGGCGCGAACATTGCCTCTTCCCGCCGGAGCAGTGAGCCTGGGCGTTTCGATCCTGCGCTGCCTGCCCCGCTACCGACACCTTTCAAGCGCATTGGTGGCGCGGATGAATCAGGACCTGGTGTTTGACCACTCGAATGCCCGTGATCGGCTTGGCTTTGCTCCCAGGGCATTTCATTTGATGGATGAGGACTTGCCTGGGCGATGAACATGGGCCTGCCAAGCGCCCCATTTGCTTTCGTAGTACGCCTGGTTCTTATCCCAAAGGGCTTGGTACTCACCACTGGCGATCAGCTTCCTGAAGGACGCCTGCCCGTAGTGATGAACGAACGCATCTTCGGCACAGACGGTGCGATAGCCCGCCGCCTGCACGCGACGGCTGTAGTCGTCGTCTTCGAACATTCCGATACCGAATGCTTCATCCAGATACCCCACCTCGTCGAGGATGCCTCGGCGAAATGCCACACAGAACATTGCGAGCATCGGGATATCGAACGACTGTCCTGTGTGAGCTTGGGTGTGACGGTCTGCAAACGCCTGCATGTGTTGAATATCGGTGTAGGAAATTTCAATTTTCGCTTCGTTTCCGACCGTGTTCGTGACCGGCCCGACCAAGCCGATGCTCGAATCCCTCAAATGCATGACCAACGGATCCAGCCAGCCGTCAGGCACTACCGTGTCGTTATTGAGCAGCAGCAACACGTCACCATCGGCTTCGCGCAAGCCCTGATTGTTGGCCGCGGCAAAGCCCCGATTGTCAGGATTGAGGATGACTTTTGTCGTCGGCACCTCTCGACTCAGGCGCTCCAGATACTCCCTCGTGCCGTCCTCCGAGCCGTTGTCGACGACGATGAGCTGGTAGTTGGGCCAGGCGGTATTGCGCAAAATACTGTTTACGCATTGAACCGTCAGGTTGAGGTTGTTGTACGTCACCACGACGATGGAGACTTTTTCGTACAGCCCGACAATAGCCTGTTGCATGCTGTTGTAGCGGTCCTTCCAATCGTTGGCCCGGGCGAGTTCCACACGTCGCTTGAACAGGGCCAGGTCGCGCTCGGCCAAGGCCCGTTCGATCTGCTCGATGAACTCATCGACACCGGTTGCGAAGTACAGCAGGTCTTCATAAAGGCTCATCTCCGCCAGTGGCGTGGAGATCACCGGTTTGCCTGCGCTGATGTACTCATAGAATTTCACCGGATCAACCGCATGCGTCACGTTATAGAGCCTGAAGGGAATCAGGCAGGCATCGAAATGATCCAGGTAAAGCGGCATTTGCGAGTAAGGCTTGCGGCCCAGCAATTGCACATTGGGCTTGTGCTCCAGGCCCGCCATGTCCTCGACGAAAACGTCTCCCACCAGAATGAAATTCCACCCTGGGCGCCTGTCCGCCAACGCCGCCAGCAATGGGTAATCGAGCCATTGCGCCAGGGCGCCGTAGTACCCGATAACCGGGCCGCAAAGCCCGCTCAGCACATCGTTGCTAAAACAGTGCTGGCGAAAAAAAGCGAAATCCACGGCATTTCGCACCAGCACGCAACGAGGGTTATGGGCGGACCATTTCTGGTGTAGCAGCGCGGCGGAAACAGTGACGACGTCCGCCTGGGCGATCAAGGTCTTTTCCTCGTCCAGCAGCTGTTCGCCGATGTTCGGGAAACCATCCCAGTCATCCATGCAATCGTAGAGGACGCGCCAGCCACGTTCGGCACGCAGGCTGAGCACCACGGGACTCCAGTAGGCTATATGCACCACTGTGAGCGCGGTCCTGATGCGCATATCGGCAATCAGCGCAGCCAAGGCACCTGATAACGCCTGATGATTTTCAGGTGTCACTGTTTTTTCGTAATACGCCTCTTGCGCCCCTCGTTGCAGTGCAACTTCAAAGACATTGGGCGCCACTGACGTCAACCGATAGGGCTCTCCCTGCTCCGGCACACTGGAGGGGACGATGTAGAAAACCCGATGACCATGGCTCGCAAACTGACTCATCAACTGCTGGGGTCGCTGGAAGCGTGCGGCCCAATCGATGTTGGCGAAGCAGAGAATATCCAGGCGCCCTTGAGTGGCGAAATCCGGTTGCGCCTCAACGTTCGGCAACGGCTCCGGTGCCGCCGGGTAGACGAGTGCGGCGGCGGGTTCGGGAAGTTCCTGCGTTGCTGCGCCAAAACCATAACGCATCACACGGAAAAGCGAGCGCAGTGGCCGGGTGAAACGCCACGAACGGGTGTTTTGCAGGAACTCGACTTTTGCCAAGGCAGTGTCGCGCTCATTGATGGCCGCGTCTCTTTGGGCCAACGCGGCGTCGCGGTCGATCAAGGTTCGGTCGAGCTCAAGCACGTGGGTACCCATGCAGCGGTGTGTTGTCGCCGGGCGGCCACATGGAACTGACTGACCCTGGTCGATAGAACGTAGCCGTCAGGCTACGGCGGGAAGCATGGCAACCGCTCACCACGGGAGTGACCGCATGCCAGGAATTATCCGAGCGCACCAGAACCGCCGAATTGCCCACCAGCGGTTCAATCTCGGCCGCCACGGCGGTGGGATCGTTGCGATGCAGGATGTTCAGGCAACCGCCGTCGTTGCGGTCCCAGGACTCGTTGAAATACAGGATATGGGTGACCAGTTTATCCGGCAGGTCCGGATGGGCCCCGAGGCTCGCACCGGGACCGTAATGAAAAACGTTGACCTCCATGGGCACGGTACGCAGATCGATCCCGGTCATTTCCGACATGGCTTCTCGATAGCCGGCCGAGCCGAGATCCCGCGCCAGCCGCAACCACGCTTCGCTCAGCTCCTGCGGGAAGGCAATCGCGTTGGTGCCCATGCCCACCAGGGCGCGGGCCTCGTAGTCATAGTTTTTTTCGCCACCATATCCGCTCACGGTCTTGAAATGATCGTGGGGAAAGGATGCCGCCAACGCCGTTGCATCCTCGGCCGAATACAGGCCGTCAATTTGCGCCCATGAGTACGGGTGAGCTTTGAGCGCCGCACGCGTGAGACGAGAGATATCTAGCATTGTCTGTTCCTGTTCGCTGTCAGGTTTCTGATACCACGGGCGATGGAACGCAGTGGCGCGGTCATTCGGAACGAATTGGAATTCTGCAGCTCAAGCATCCTGGCGTCACTGAGGGCCAACTGCTGGCTGAGCTGGACTATCCGATGTTGCTGGGCCAGGTCCTGCGCAGCGAGGTCTGGCGCCGGCTCGATGATGCCCGGCTCCGGTACGATGTGGCTTGCCGTCGACTCAACCGCCAACGGTTCATGTCCCTGGACGGCGGCTTCGAGCAGATTGGGCAGGTGCTGCATAAACGCGCCCAATGCAGGTTGGGATGAGGTTTTACCCTGGCGAATGATCGTCGCGACCCGATCCCAGTGCTCGACCAACCGATCCGCCGCCTCGAGCGCCGCCGGCGATGGACGGGTCTTGCCGACGCGCGAAACGAACCATTGCGGGTCGATCGTCCCAGCCTCCGGCAAGGCATGAAGCGAGTCGAACCCCGCCAGTGCCGTGTACTTGCCCGTGGTCAGGTCCGCCGAGCAAAACACCGGGACGCCAAACGCCAGGGCGGTGATCGCCAAGTGGTAGCTATGGCCGATCACCGCTTGCGCCTGGCTGATAATCTCTGCCATCAGCAACGGTTCTGGCCAGACCGCCAAGGTAATGGCCCCGGGCAGGCGCGCGGCAATGACGGACGGATCGTCACCCAACACCGGACCTATCGGCACCACCAGGAACTGATAATCCTGGAACGCCTCGGGGTGGTCTTCGAACAGTTTTACGAAGGACTCCACCACGTGGATGGCGTGGATCACGATGTAGGGCCCCGTCAGCCCAGCGCTCTCGCGCAGGCGAATGAACTCAGCGCAGGGCTGCTGCTCGTCGATCAAGCGGGGCAAGCCGAACGCGGTATCGGGCAGCACCTCGATCTCGGCGCGCTGGGTGAGCGCGCCAAGGGTGTCGCGCGTCAGTGAATCACGAACCCTCACGTACTGGCTTTGCTCCAGGGCCATCGTCAACAATGGCCTGGCCCAATCGGGGACACCGTTGCAGTGCATCCCGGGGGCGTTCCAGATCACCGGAATCGCGTGCTGCAGCGCGATCAGCGCAGGCGTCAGCCAATAGCCGGTCGGGTGATGAATATCGGGCGTTGTCGGACCATAGCCGTGGGCAACGACTTTATCGAATCGAATCAGGAAACCGCCGCCGATCAAGACGCCATCCAGGCGGGCCGCGACATGGGGAAGCTCCGTCAGCGACGTTACCGCGTAGGGCCACTCAGGTGGTTTCTTTTCATGGTAGGAAAACCGATGCAGCTCGACTCGACCCAAGCGCTGGGCCAACTCCGCCTCGGCAATGATCGGAAACAGCAGGTCGCCGTAATTCTCGACATCAAAAGTGCCACATATAGCAACCTGCCATGTGTGCTCGTCCGGGTGTTCCGTCATCGTTTCCTCTCCTTGAGTCCGACAAGCCTCGGCAAGCGTCTCAGCCGCTCGCGAGCCGACCCGCTGCAATCCCAGGTCGACCATGCCCAGAAAATTCCTGTGGTTTGGCAACATATCGAACGCTAATGGCGCGACCTGTTTCTCGATCAACTGCGAGGTCTCTTCCGTGGCGCCGTGCAACAGCTTGAGGGTGACATGATAGCGTCCCTCGGCGAGGTTGGCCGGGAAGCGCACCGTGATCGCCGACCGCCGCCAGCCGTTTTCGGCCGGGCCCGGTGACAGCGCGAAGTTGCCGCCGCCAATCACCAGCAGCCTTGCCTCCTGCACAGTGAAACTGATGTTGGGTTGCGTGATCGATTCATGCAGCACCACCTCGACGCGGATCTCGATGTCATCGCCATACAGGTAACTGGAGCAAGGCTGTTGGGTATTGGTGAAGCAGGCAGCGCTGATGTGCCCCTCTTCGGTCCCGAAGGCGATCCCCTCCTGGCCACCCATGAACGGCTTGCGCGTCACCTGTGTGGCACCGCCACTGGCCCAGCGCCGCTGCTCATCACGCATGTCGAGCAAGTGCAACTCGGCCATTTCATCGGGCGATCCGCTGGCGACGACCCGCCCGCCGCGCAGATAGATCACCCGGTGGCAGAAGCGCTTGACCATGCTCATGTCATGGGAGACGAACAGCAGCGTCGTGCCTTTGGCCGCCAGCTCTTCGAGCCGATTCAGGCATTTGAATTGAAAGGATGCATCGCCGACGGAAAGAGCCTCATCGACGATCAGGATCTCCGGCTCCACACAAACCGAAACGGCGAAAGCGAGCCTCACCAGCATCCCGCTGGAGTAGATCTTGGTGGGCTGGTCGATAAAGTCGCCGATGTTGGCGAAGGCGATGATGTCTTCGAACCGAGCGTCGATCTCCGCGCGACTCAAGCCCAGCACCGCCGCATTCACATAGACGTTTTCGCGGCCGGTGAACTCCGGGTTGAAACCGGACCCCAGCTCAAGCAACGCCGCAATCCGGCCATGCCCGCGGACGCTTCCCCGGGTCGGCGTCAACGTTCCGCAGATCAGTTGCAACAGGGTGGATTTGCCACTGCCGTTACGGCCGATGATGCCGACGGTCTCCCCCTTGGCGATGGTCAGGGAAACATCGTCCAGGGCCCAGAACTCGCGGTAGAAACGCTTCCTGCCGCGCACCAGCATCTGCAACAGACGGTCCTTGGGCGCCTCGTAAATCTGATAACACTTGCTCAGGTTCTCGGCACTGATGGCCACTTCAAACGACATCGGCAAAACCCTTCCATGAATCACGACCCTATTGCGGCGCTACTGAATCCGTCCTTCGCTGGGTGCTACGAATGAGTTAAGCACAGATGGAATAAAAAACTTCGAATGAAGCCGATTTGGTCTAACCTTCATGAGACCCAACCCAAGGAGCAATTGATATTGTCTTGAGGACCAAGCACCCATGCAGTCGTTCAGTATTTCTCCTGCCGCCATGATCAAGAGCGTCTTGATCAATCGGATCCTCATCTACGTGTTGATCCGCCGGGAAGTGACCGGTCGTTACAAAGGTTCGATGCTCGGTATCCTTTGGTCGTTCTTCACGCCGGTTTTCATGCTCGTGGTCTATACCTTCGTGTTCAGTGTCGTCTTCAAGGCTCGGTGGTCCGGCGGCGGCGAATCCAAAAGTGAATTTGCCCTGGTGCTGTTCGCCGGCCTGCTGGTTTTCAACCTGTTCTCCGAATGCCTGACCCGCGCGCCGGGCCTGGTGCTGGCCAATACCAATTACGTCAAGAAGATCGTGTTCCCATTGGAAACCCTGCCCCTCGTATCGCTCGGCGCAGCGCTGTTCCACATGGCTATCAGCGTGCTGGCATGGCTGCTTTTTTATGTGCTTCTGTTCGGCCTTCCCCCGATAACCGCGCTGCTGCTGCCATTGGTGCTGTTGCCGCTGATATTGCTGACGCTGGGTATCTCCTGGTTTCTCGCCTCGATAAGCGTTTACCTGCGCGATATCGGTCAGTTCATCGGCATCGTCGTCACCGCGATGCTGTTCCTGTCGCCGATCTTCTACCCTCGCTCGACGCTTCCGCAAAACTACCAGGTCGCCTTGCAGGCAAACCCGCTGACGCTGCCGGTGGAGATGGTTCGCGACGTGTTGTTCTGGGGCAGGCCGCCGCAATGGGAACAATGGGCCACTTACTCGGCAGTCGCCGTGCTGATTGCCTGCGTCGGGTTTGCGTGGTTCCAGAGGACACGCAAAGGCTTCGCCGATGTCATTTGAGCGGGTTGGCGTGGCGCGCTGCCCAGCAACCGCTATGATGATTCGTGGCGCGACTGGAGGCTGGGCGCGGCTGGTAATTGAAGTCGACGACGATCCTGAAACACTTGGGGTGCGTTGCCGTAATGACCAAAGGACTCGAAAAACGCATGGACCAGATCAACCGTCTTGTTGATTGCATTGACCAACTGTCTCGCTCAACACAATCCAGATCCATTGAAGCCCAGCAGTTGGTCAAGGAAATCGAGAACCGAGATCGGCTTATCAGACAACTGCGTCTTGGTTCACAAGCGCTTCGCACACGCCTGGCGCTCCAGGAAGGCAAGACCGGGCGCTTGCGTGAGCAACTGCGAGTGGCCGAGCAGCGCCTCAAAGAGACCGAGGCACTGCTGCGGACAAAACACAGCGAGGCGGTCGCGCTTTCCGATTGGGCGGTGGACCTGCGCGCCCAGTTGGCTGCGAAACAGGCTGAGCTGTTCAAGCTTTCGGACTGGGGCAACGCCATCGAACGCGCCCCCCTGCGTTACTCCATACGCAAGCAGCTTTATCGGATATCCCGCCGGGTCTATGCCTGGTTGCCCCTCACCGCGCACCAGAAAAGCAAGCTGGCGCATCGGCTTCGAAGCTGGTTGAAACGCCCCAAGGCGACGCCGGGCGAGCCCGCGACAGCCACCAGCCTGATCCCGCTGCAATCGCTGCCACCGCCCGTAGACCTTGCCATACCGTCGAGCCACGGCCAGCCCACGATCCTGATGTTCGGGGTGATCGACTGGCACTTTCGCATCCAGCGTCCGCAAAACCTTGCCAAGGAGCTGGCCAGGGCCGGACAGACCACTTTTTATATTTCCAACAACTTCATCGACGATGATGCCCCGGGCTTCGAAGCAGAACCCTTGGCAGGCTCCGACCGGCTGTTCCAGATCCGTTTCAAGGTGCGCGGCGCGCCGGCCATCTATCACGCCCCACCGTCCGCCGCCGCGATCCACCAGTTGTGCCAAGGCCTGGCGATGCTGCTGGAATCGGCGAATCTCGGCGCCGTGGATTGCATCGTCCAGCACGCCTACTGGTTCCCCATGGCGAGGCGTGTCCCCAACGCCACGCTGGTCTATGACTGCATGGACCACCACGAAGGCTTCGGCAATGTCGCCCAGGAATTGCTCGACCTTGAGATTGCCTTGATGCGCAGGGCGGACCTGTTGGTGGCGACCTCCGACTGGATAGAACAACACGGCAAACGGGAAAACGGCAACGTCAAGGTGATCCGCAACGCCTGCGAGTTCAGCTTCTTCAGGCAGCGTCCCGACAAGGTCTATCAGGACACCGCGAACAGGAAGATCATTGGCTATTACGGCGTCATTGCCGAATGGTTCGATCTGGACCTGGTCAAGCAAGTCGCCCGGACGTTTGCGCAACACTTGATACTGTTGATCGGCAGCGACACCGTCCAGGCAAGGAAATACTTCAAATCCTGCCCGAACGTGGTCTTTGAAGGCGAAGTACCCTATGCCTCCCTGCCCTACTACCTGCACGCCATGGACGTGTGCCTGCTTCCGTTCAAGGTCATGCCGCTGACCCTCGCCACCAACCCGGTCAAGGTCTATGAGTACCTGAGTGCGGGCAAACCGGTGGTGTCGGTAAAACTGCCGGAGTTGAGTCAGTTCGGCGAACTGGTCTGGACGGTTGAACAGCCAACGCAGTTCATCTCGGCCGTCCGCAACGTCCTGGATGCGCTGCCGGAGGCCGGCGCCACGCGACAGGCGCGCCAATCCTTCGCCCAGGGCCAGACCTGGCAGCATCGAGCCGCCAGCCTGCGCCAGGCCATCGCGACGTTGCCATTGCCCAAGGTCAGCGTCGTGGTGTTGACCTACAACAACCTTGAACTGACCAAGGCCTGCCTCGACAGCCTGCTGACCCAAAGCCAATACCCGAACCTTGAGATCATCGTCGTCGACAATCACTCCAGCGACCAGACCCCGACCTACCTCACGGCCTGGGCCGACGGCCATCCTGACCGGATCGTCATCCTGAACTCCGAGAACAAGGGGTTCGCCGCGGGCAACAACCTGGGCCTCGCGGCGGCCACTGGCGATTATCTGGTCATCCTGAACAACGACACAGTCGTCACCGCCGGCTGGGTCAGGGGCTTGATCCGCCATCTGCGGGACAACAAGGAAATCGGCATCATCGGCCCGATCACCAACAACATCGGCAATGAAGCCAAGGTCGGCACCCACTATGAGCGAATAGAGGACATGCCCGCCGAAGCCGCGCGACTGACCCGCGCCCGCATGGGCGAGTGGTTCGAAATCAACACCCTGGCGTTTTTCTGCGTGATGCTTCCACGCTCGACCTACGAGCAGATAGGCGGTCTCTGCGAAGAATATGGCCTGGGGTTCTTCGAGGATGACGATTACTGCCGCCGCGTGCAGCGCCGTGGCATGCGCGCGGCCTGTGCCGAAGACGTCTTTGTCCACCATCACCTGTCCGCCTCGTTCAACGCCTTGGGTGCCAGTAAAAAACAGGCACTTTTCGAGAAGAACCGGGCGATCTACGAGAGCAAGTGGGGCACCTGGGTCCCCCACAGGTACCGAGATGCATAGCAGACGTTGGCTCGTAATTGCTGGCTCAAGAAGTCAGAGGAATCTATGGCGAGGGAGCTTGCTCCCGCTGGGCTGTGCGGCAGTCCCTTTTCATGAGTGCTTCGCACTCAAGCGAGAGCAAGCTCCCTCGCCACGGATTTTGGGCAGCCCTGAATGAGTAATGTTGTCCCTTCAGCCGAGACGATATTTTGCCGAGATACAGCCTGAAATACGCAATGGTGTTGGTGGTTCTGTTGGCCAGTGCGGCGGTAGGCGCGTACGGTTTTTCGACGCTTGAGCTGGCGCCCATGAACAGCGCCACCCGGACGATATTGCTGTCGGTGGCAAGCCTGGCCGCCCTCACCGTCTTCACTCGCAAGTCACCGTTTATCCTCTGCCTGGGTTTGCTGGCGTGCTTGTCCGTCATTTGTGGGCAGGCAGGGCCGGTGATCGTCGTCGCGGTCTTCGGTTTGTCTGCTGCTGTGCTCGGCAGGTGGATGCTCAGCCGGCACCTTGCGACCGATTGGAGCGTCCACCTGCTGGTGGGAGCGGGTACGCTCGGGACGTTCACGGGCTTGGCGGCCTATTGGCCGATCAATTACCCCGGACTGTATGGCGCGCTGCTGTCATTGCCGCTTTTACTGGGGCACAAACATGCCATGTCGATAGGTCGCGAACTGCTGGGGCACATCCAGGCCTTCCGCACGGCACAAACCTCTATCCAAACGGCGCTCGACGTACTGATCTGCGGCTTCGCCTGCCTCTACGTCTTGGTGGCCTTCATGCCGGAGGTCGGTCACGACGCATTGGCCATGCACCTCTTCGTTCCATCACAACTGGCGCAGCGGCATCAATGGTCGTTCGACGCGAGCACCTATGTCTGGGCGGTCATGCCGATGCTGGCCGACTGGATCTACAGCATTGTCTATCTGCTCGCCGGCGAAACGGCGTCACGCTTGAGCAACTGTGCATTCACCCTATTGGTGACCTGGCAGATCCACAACATGACGCTCTGGGCCGGAGGCTCTGCCTCCAGTGCTCGCTGGGCAAGCCTGATTTTTCTCTCGACGCCTCTCGCCTTTGCCGAGAGCAGCAGCCTGCACATCGAGTCGGCATGGACCGCCTTCCTGCTGGCCGGGACCCTGGCGATCCTGAAGGTCTCAAGCTTCACACCCAAGCCTGGGGAGCGCTTGTCGCAATTGCTCCTGGCCGGCCTCCTGCTGGGCTTCGCCATGGCGGCCAAGGCCGTGACCCTGAGCGTCCTGCCGGTCCTGCTGGTGGTTCTCTTGTGGCAGTACAAGGCCTGGGCGATCCAAGGCATCGTCAAAACGCTGCTGCTGGGCAGCGCTGGCCTGATACTGGCCGGTGCGACCCCTTACGTCTCGGCCGGGTATTTGACTGGCAATCCGGTGTTTCCGTTTTTCAATGCCATTTTCCATTCGCCGCTCTGGCCGAACATCAACTTCGAGCCGCCAGCCACTTTCGGCACTGGGATGACCTGGGACACCCTCTATCGAATGGTCTTTGACTCGCCCGAGTTCATTGAGGGGCGAGTCGGAGCGGCAGGCTTCCAGTGGCTGTTGCTGCCCACGGCCGCCCTCGCCGTGCTGTTGAGCGGCAGCCGCAAAGCCCTGTGCATTCTCCTGGTGGGTGCTGGCGCGATGTTCATGACGTTTCAATCGACGGCTTATCTGCGTTACGTGTTCCCCTCTTTCGCGCTGTTCTCGGTGATCCTCGCGCTGCCGTTTTCCCACGACAAGACCTTCCCACGCAGCCTCGCCATCGGGGCCGGTGTCTTGTTGATCCTGACCAATACCCGTTTCATCCAGGCCGCGACTTACTACGGCGAAATCAAACCCTCTGCATTGTTGAGCCAGGCAGGTCGAGAGAGGTATCTGCAGGAACGCTTGCCCATCCGGAAAATGGTCGACACCGTCAACGCCTTGAACACCAGCTATCAGCCCGTGGCGGTCTTTGCGGCTCCGTTGATGGCGGGCCTGCGCAGCGATGCCCTTTACGCGTCTTGGTACAACCTGAAGTGGAAAGGTGAGTTCGAGACAGCGACGTCTCCATCGGAACTTGCACGGCGCTTGCGCCAGCGCCAGGTCAACTGGTTGATCATCGACCTCAAGTCAGTTCCCCAGGCGCGACTCGATCTTCTGCGCAATGTGTCCACGTCATACGCCCGACTGGGTGACCTGGACCTGCGCAAACTCAACGTCTCGCACGTCGAGCACCTGCTCAACCCGGCGCTGTCCAGCCTCGAGGGATGGAACCTGACGTCGCCTTCGAGCTATGACCCGTCGCGCAAGATCCTCACGGTCGACGTGAAGACGCCTGCAACACAGCGGGTCGAAGTGACACCAGGGCTGACGTACATCAACGGCGTGTCTGCGCGCTGCGCAACGACAGCCACCACGGGAAGAATCCAGGCCAATTGGATGGATGCCAAAGGTGACTTCATTGCCGCCAGCATCGAGACGTTTGAATGCACCGAGCAATGGGAGACCCATGAGATGAATGTCGTTGCCCCCGCGAATGCCACGTCCGTGATCATTTATGCGTCCGGCCATACAGACACTCCCCTGGAGTTCAAGTCACTATCATTCAGGCAATAACGGGCGATATCGATGAATTCAAAAACAGCGCTTTTCACGGACGAACAACGCGTCGCCGTCGTCATCCCCAGCTATCGGGTCACCGCGCACATCCTCGGCGTCATAGACGCCATAGGGCCGGAGGTGTGGCGCATCTATGTCATCGACGATGCCTGCCCGGACGATTCAGGCGCGCACGTACTGGCGTCCTGTAACGACCCTCGGGTCAAGGTGCTGCCCCACCACGTCAACAAAGGCGTGGGCGGCGCGGTCATGACCGGCTACCGGGCCGCCCTCGCCGACGGTGCGAGCATCATCGTCAAAGTCGACGGCGACGGCCAGATGGACCCGGCCCTGATCCCACTGTTCATCGAACCGATCCTCGCCGGTGAAGCCGACTACACCAAGGGCAACCGGTTTTTCAATCTGGAGGAAGTCCAGTCGATGCCGCGGCTTCGCCTGTTTGGCAACGCCATATTGTCGCTGATGGCCAAACTGTCGACGGGTTACTGGGACCTGTTCGACCCCACCAACGGCTACACGGCGATTCACCGCGACGTCGCCAGGCTGCTGCCCCTGGACAAGGTCAGCGAGCGCTATTTCTTCGAGACGGACATCCTGTTCCGCCTGAACACCGTGCGCGCCGTGGTGGTGGATATTCCAATGGAGGCCCGATATGGCGACGAAGTCAGCCACCTCAAGATCTCGAAAATCATTGGCGAGTTCCTGTTCAAAAATCTGCGCAACTTCACCAAGCGCGTGCTCTATAACTACTACTTGCGCGACATGTCCCTGGCTTCGATCGAGTTGCCGATCGGGATCCTGATGTTCTTGTTCGGCATCCTCTTCGGCGGTTACCACTGGTTCGATTCGGCGCAGAACGGCGTTGCGACACCCGCCGGAACCGTGATGCTCAGCGCATTGCCCATGCTCATGGGGTTGCAATTGATCATGGCGTTCCTCGGTTACGACATCGCCTCGGTGCCTAGCAGGCCACGACATTCCAGGCGTAGTAAAGCCACATCACTGCGGGAAGAAAACTCATTAAAGCGCTAAGGGATTTTCTATCGGACCCGTCGCTCAAGGCACTGGATGTCGATGGCATCGAGCGCCTTGATCTTCACGGCAAAGTACTGGCGCGCAAGCGGATGCTGCGCGAAGTGTTCGTGGAGTTCCACCACACGTTTCATCGCCTGGCAGCGCGCTACTTCAAAGTCGAGGGCCTTGAAGTGGAATTGGGCGCCGGCATCGCGCCCATGCGTGACTCATACCCCGAGGTACTGGCCACCGACGTTGTCTGCACCGAACAACTGGACATGGCACTCAATGCCGAGGCCATGAGCCTGGACGATCATTCGGTCAGGGCCTTTTACGGCCAAAACTGTTTTCACCATTTTCCTCATCCCGATCGGTTTTTCACCGAGTTGCAAAGGACCCTCAAGATTGGCGGCGGCGTCATTTTGATCGAGCCCTTCCACGGTCCCTTTGCCGCGTTTCTCTACAAGCGCCTGTTCAGGTCGGAAGGGTTCGACCGGCACTTCCCGTCCTGGGAAACGCCGTCGACCGGCCCCATGAACGGCGCCAACCAGGCCCTGAGCTACATCATCTTCGTACGCGACAGGCAAGCATTCGAACGCAAGTACCCTGGCCTGGAAATCGTCCATCAGGAGATATGCGGCAATTACCTGCGCTATTTGATTTCCGGAGGCCTGAACTTCCGCCAGTTATTGCCTGACGCACTGATCCCCGCGCTCAAAGTCATGGAGAAACTACTGCATCCGTTGCGACGGCTACTGGCGCTGCATCACATTGTGGTGCTCAGGAGATCGTCTTGACCTTTATCAAGTACGGCGCCATCCAACTCATCGCCTATGCCTTGGACATGGGCGCTTTCGTGCTGTTGGTCGCGCTATTCGAAGATCACCCCATCCTGGCCAACATCGCTGGCAAAGGCATCGCCGGCGTGTTCGCGTTTTTCTTGCATCGGCACTTCACGTTCCAGTCGTCCCATGGCAGCGCCAAGGCCCAAGCGGTGCGTTATTTCTCTTTGCTGGCCATCAATATCCCGGTCGCTTCGGTGCTGTTCAGCGTGGGGCTGTATTTCGTCGACAGCCCGGCCCCGGTGAAATTTGTCTGCGACGTGGTCTGCGTGGCCTTGACCTATTGGATCAGCAAACTGTTCGTTTTTCATTCCAATACGCGCACGCCCGCTGACCGAGCCGAGGGCATTTGAGGCATGAAACTGGTGATCACCGGCGCGACCGGCTACATCGGACAACGTTTGTCAGCCCTTGCGGCGGCAAGCGGGCACGAGGTCATTTGCGCCACCCGCCGGCCGTGCGCCGCCGCTCATGCCTGGCTTCCCTATGACCTGCGGGGCCCAGCCCCCGAATGCCCCGCCGGCACCCAGGCGCTGATCCACCTGGCTGCGGACACTGCCCACACCGACCCGGACGAAGAACTCAGAGCGGCCCAGGCGCTGATTCGTTGTGCCCGAAAAGGCTCGGCCAAGTTTGTTTTCATTTCCAGTCAAACCGCCGAGGCCGCGGCTCCCAGCGTTTATGGCCGGACGAAATGGCGCATTGAACGAGACGTGCTCGCCGCCGGCGGCACCGTGGTCCGCCCCGGCCAAGTCTATGGCGGGCCCGAACGTGGGCTCTTCGGCCTGTTGTGCGGGCTGGTTCGCCGAAGCCCGTTCATACCGGTCCTCCTGCCGGCGCCTCGGGTGCAACCCATTCATGTCGACGACCTCGCGGCCTCCATTCTGGCCGTTGTCGAGCGGGACGACATTCGTGCCGAAATCCTTAACCTGGGCGCCGCGCGACCGATTACCTTTGGCCACTTCCTGATGTCGATCGCGACGCACCGGGTCCGCGCCCCGCGCCTGCCCATCCCCGTACCGGTGGCATTGCTCAGGCTGTTGCGCCGGTCACTGGGGCAATCCTTGAGTACGAAACTGGGCCTGACGCGAATTTTCTCCCTGGTCCAACTGCCACCCATGGACAGCGAGCGCTCCCTGCAAGAAATAGGCATCCGGTTGCGTCCCCTTGCCCATGGCATGCACCGCTCCGGCCATGGACAACGTCGGGGCCTTCTCCGGGAAGCCGGGGTGCTCTTGAGTTATCTGCTCAAACGGCCCCCGCCAACAAGCTTGGTCATTCGCTACGCCAGGGCACTGGAGCACGCTGCCAAAACCCGACCCGTCGTCCACTCCTGCTTGTTGATGCGCTGGCCGATTCTACTGGCCCTGCTGGACGACCATGGCCCCCAGCAGTCATCCGATGGCCAGGAGCTGGCCTGGCGCCTGCAGGTGGCACTGGGTATCGCCGAAGCCAGCCCCCGGGGCGCGCAGGTGTTTCTCGGCGCCCAGCCACCGGGCCGACTGGTCGGGACGCTGGTTGCGCTGGGCGTGGCCGTGCTCAAGGCCCTGGCGTGGAAACTGGCGGCGCTGGCGTGCCGTCCCCTTGCCCGCCAACTGCTGCGTGAAAGTGAAGCCCACCGTGACGCCTGAATTCGATGTGATCATCGTCGGCAGTGGCCCGGCCGGGACTTCGGCTGCCTACCCGTTGGTCAAGGCGGGCCTGAAGGTCCTCATGGTCGATGCCCAGGCCGACATCGGCTCACCGGTACTACCGAGTCGCCCATTCCTCGACGCACGGGAAAACGACGAGCATCAATGGAAATGGATGATCGGCGAAAACTTCCACGCCCTGAACCAACAGGAGGCTGTGTCGCCCAAGCTGAAGACACCGACCCACGCCCATGTCTTCGATGGATTCAGCGCCGGCAACCGCATCGAGACCGACCACTTCAACGGCGTCGGCTCACTGGCAACGGGTGGCCTGTCCAATGCCTGGGGCTGCGGCGTGGCGACGCTTGGCGCCAGCGACTTTGCCGGGCTGCCCATCGATTATTCCGAGATGCAGGCGTCCTACGAAACGGTCGCGCGCCGGATCGGTATCAGTGGCCGAATCGACGATGACCTGTCGAGCTACTTCGGCCTCGATGAGTGGTCGCAACCGCCCCTGCCGCTGGACGCTTTGCACCAACGCCTGCTCGATCGATACGCGCGGCGCCGACCGGCGTTTCCTGAACTGGGGTTTCGCCTTGGCCGCTCCAGGGTCGCCGTGCTGAGCCAGCCCCTGGACGAGCGCAGGGCCTGCGACTTGTCTGGAAACTGTTTGTGGGGCTGTCACAACCAGGCCCTGTACAGCGCCTCGCAAGAGTTGGGAAAGCTCAAGCAGTACCCCGGCTTCCAGCATGTCCAGGGCTTTCTGGTGGACGACCTGCTGGGGCAGGACGGTTCATGGGTGATCAGTGATCGTCGTTCCGCCCGGCGTTTCTGCGCAACACGCCTGCTGCTGGCGGCCGGCACCCTGGCCTCGACCCGGCTCGCCCTCAAGCGCCTGAACCATTTGGCCCCGATACCATTGCTCTCATCGCCAACGGCGGCCTTTGTGCTATGGCTGCCCAGAATGCTCGGCACTCCAAGGGGGCCGACCTTTGGCCTGGGGCAGCTTTCGTTCGCCCTTGAGCTATCGGCCAATGCCACGGCCTTTGGCTCGACGTTCAGCACCACAGGCTTGCCGATGAGCGAGTTCGTCAGCCGGATACCCCTGGACAAACGCCACAGCATCGAACTGCTGAAGAACCTGCTCAGCGCCTGCCTGGTGGGGAACCTTTTCCTGCCGGGGCACTTGTCCCACAACACAGCGCGCTTGCGCCCCGATGGTTCGTTGAGCGTCACCGGCCAAATCCACCCTGAGCTGCCCCGGCTCATGAAGGCTGCCGAAGCAAAGCTGCGGCGGATCTACTGGAAAATGGGCGCGCTGATGATGCCCATGAGCTTCACCCCCGGCGGGCCCGGGGCCGATATTCATTACGCGGGAACCCTGCCCATGCACTCGGTGCCCAAGATCGGACAGACCGATAACCTGGGCGAAGTCGCGGGCCTTGGCGGCGTGCATATTGTCGACGGGGCCTGCCTGCCCAGCCTGACGGAAAAATCCCACACGCTGACGCTCATGGCCAACGCGGACCGGATAGCCCGCTCACTTGCCACAACGATAGGAAATCAGAAGGCATGACTCGTAAGGTACTTTGCATCGTCGGTACGCGCCCGGAAGCGATCAAGATGGCTCCCGTGATCAAGGCGCTGCAAGCCGAAAGGAATATCGTTTGCCGGGTGCTCGCCACCGCCCAGCACCGAGCCCTGTTGGACCAGGTACTGGAGGGCTTCGCAATCACAGCCGACCTGGACCTGGACATCATGCGGCCCGATCAGTCATTGGCAACATTGACCTCACGCTTGCTGCTTGAACTCGACGGCGTGCTGCAATCGGAAAAGCCGGATGTCGTGTTGGCGCAAGGTGATACGACCACGGTCATGTCCGCCGCACTGGCGTGTTTCTACTTGCGCATTCCCTTTGGCCATGTCGAAGCGGGCCTGCGGACCGGGGACATCTTCAATCCGTTCCCCGAAGAAGCCAACCGGGTGATCGCCGGCAAACTTACCCGCTGGCATTTCGCGCCAACCCAGCGCGCCGTCGACAACCTGCTATGCGAAGGCGTCGACGCCAGCGCCGTCACCCTGACGGGCAACACCGTGATCGATGCCTTGCTGATGACCGCGGCACAGGACTGCGACTTGGACGTCCCAGTGGACCCCGGCAAACGCCTGGTACTGGTCACCTCCCATCGCCGGGAGAACTTCGGCGAGCCGTTCCAGGATATCTGCCAGGCCCTCAAGCGCCTGGCCGAACGCAATCCAGGCATTCAAATACTCTATCCCGTCCACCCCAATCCAAACGTCAAGGATGTCGCGCACCGCCTGCTCGGCCAGACCCCGAACATCCTCCTCTGCGCACCTTTGGACTACGCGCCGTTCATCGCGGCCATGAAGCGCTCGTACTTGATCATCAGTGATTCGGGGGGCGTGCAGGAAGAAGCCCCGGCCCTGGGCAAACCGGTGCTGGTGCTGCGAGAGGAAACCGAGCGGCCGGAGGCGGTCGACCTCGGCGTGGTCAAGCTGGTGGGCGCCAACCGGACCACCATCGTCGAACAGGCACAGCGCCTGCTCGATGATCCCCAGGCCTATCAGAGCATGGCACGCGGGGTTTCTCCCTATGGCGACGGCAAGGCCGCAGCCCGCATCGTCGAAGTCTTGAGGCAGCACTTGCAGTCATGCGGATGATCTACCTGTCGCCGGTGCCATGGGCCAGCTTCAGCCAGCGCCCCCATCACTTCGTCGACTGGTATCACCACCGGACCGGGGCAACGGTGCTTTGGATCGATCCCTATCCGACGCGCTTGCCAACACTCGATGATTTCAGGCGCAAGCCACCTGTTGCCAACCCGCAAAACACCAACGCCCCTGCCTGGTTGCGGGTCTGCAAACCCCACAGTCTTCCCATCGAACCCCTTCCCGGCTCGGCGCTGGTGCTCAAGCGGCTGTGGCGCAACCTGTTCAGGGAGGTCATGGCATTTTCCGCAGAAAAGCCCTGCGTGGTGTGTATTGCAAAGCCTTCGGAACTGGCCTTGCAACTGTTGGCGCTCATCCCCGCAAGCCGTGCCGTCTACGATGCCATGGACGATTTTCCGGCCTTCTACCAGGGCCTGTCACGCAGGTCGATGGCACGTCGCCAGACGCAGCTCATCCAACGGGTGGATAAAGTGCTGGCATCGTCCAGCCCCCTTCGCGACAAGCTCCTGGGCATGACCGACCAGATAGAACTGGCCCTCAACGCCTGCGATATGCAGCGCCTGGCACCGGTCGAAAGCCTCGACCTGGGCCCCAAACAACAAGTGATCGGCTACGTCGGCACGCTGGGTCGTTGGTTCGATTGGGATCTGGTGATCGCGCTGGCCCAGGCCAACCCTGGAAACCGGATCAAACTGATCGGCCCCCTGTTCACTCCACCGCGTCGCGTCTTGCCCGCCAACATCGAACTACTCCCCGAGTGTTCCCATGCCGGTGCGATCGCCGCCATGGCCACGTTTTCGGTGGGTTTGATCCCGTTCAAGCTCAACCGCCTGACCGCTTCGGTCGACCCGATCAAATACTACGAGTACCGCGCCCTCGGCCTGCCCGTCCTCACCACCCGCTTCGGTGAAATGGCCTTGCGAGACAAGGAACCGGGGGTCTGGATCTTGGATGAAGACACGGACCTGCAAAAAGCCGCCACTGAAGCGCTTGCCAGTCGAAGCGACCGATCAGCCATTCAACAGTTTCGTGAGGCGCATCGTTGGGCGGTTCGTTTTTCTTCGATAAACCTCACCGGTTGCGCATTGGAAACGCCGCAAGCACCCTAAATGATCCGACTGTTACTGCCCTAAAGCCGTCGACCGCCACCGCCCAGGGGCAGTCTCCCTGACCCGTTAATACGCGAAGCCCTGCCCCAGCTCACTTTCCATCCACTCCAGGAAACGCCGGACGCGGGGGAAGCTCGAATGGGCTTTCGGGAATACCAGGTGGTGGGCAGCCACAGGCGCGCTGAGCGCCTCGGGCGCCACCTCGACCAGGCTGCCGGTCGCCAGATATTTTTGCGCCAGCAATGTGCTTTCCAAGGCGAACCCCAATCCATGACTGGCGGCCTCCAGCGACATGTACGACCGATCGAAACTCAAGGCGTAAGGCTTCTCCGGGCGCGCCAGGCCATGTTGCGCAAACCATTGCGGCCATTTGAGCAAAGTGGCTTCGGACAGCACCAGGTCGCAATTCAATAAATCGGACGCGCTGCGGATCGGACATTGTGCGAGCAGTTTCGGCGAAGCCAATACCGCGAAGGTTTCGTTCTGGACGGTGCGCACTTCATAACTGGGCCAGTTTGCAGTGCCGTGGCGGATGTCCACGTCAATCTTGTCCCGACTGAAATGCAGCGATTCGTAGGAGCACGAAAGGTTGATTTGGATGTCAGGGTTGCAGGCGCGGAACGCTTCCAGCCTCGGCATCAACCACAACAACCCGAAGCTGGGCGCCGAGTGCAGACGCAAACAGTCCAGGCTCACGTCGCTGGCCGCGCGCTCGGTGGCGACGGCCAGGCTGTGGAGGATCCCTGAAACCTCTTTCAGGTATTGCTCTCCCACGGGCGTGAGCGTTACGCCTCGCGCGGCACGCACAAACAACTGCCGGCCAATCATCGCTTCAAGTTTCGCCAATTGATGGCTGACCGCGGAGGGCGTCAGGTCCAGCACTTCCGCGGCCCTGGCGACGTTGCTGAACCGGGCCGCCTGCTCAAAAGCCTGAATGGCTTTCAGCGGTGGGAGAATCAAGGGTGCATCGGCGTCGGTACGCATGGCAGATCACTCGACAATAGCTCTAATGATTGTTGAGCTTCGCCGTGAAACCTTCCAACCGCAAGCAAACGAGCGCTGAATTTTTTTCAGCACTGAATGACTTTTAGGCCATTGCTCAGCCAGGGGACCAAGACGAAGCTAAGTCATCGGTTTTTCCGAATCGACCCAATAAAAACAAATACGAGGTATCTCCCCATGCTTCTCCAAGGCAAAGTCGCGATCATTACTGGCGCCGCATCCGCCCGTGGCATTGGCCGCGCCACCGCTACGACGTTCGCGCAGCACGGCGCCCGCGTCGTGATTCTGGACCTGGACGAATCCGCCGCACGCGATGCCGCCAATGCCCTGGGCGAAGGCCATCTCGGCCTTGCGGCCAACGTCGCCGATGAAGCGCAGGTCCAACGGGCCGTCTCACGGGCCATCGAACATTTCGGCCGCATCGACATTCTCGTCAACAACGCTGGCATCACCCAACCCCTCAAAACCCTCGACATTCGCGGGTCGGACTACGACAAGGTATTGGACGTCAGCCTGCGCGGCACCCTGCTCATGTCGCAGGCGGTGATCCCGCTGATGCGCGAGCAGCAAGGCGGCAGCATCGTCTGCATGTCTTCGGTGTCTGCCCAACGTGGTGGCGGCATCTTTGGTGGGCCGCACTACAGCGCCGCCAAGGCCGGTGTGCTGGGCCTGGCCAAGGCAATGGCCCGGGAATTGGGTCCGGACAAGGTGCGGGTCAATTCCATCGCCCCGGGCCTGATCCACACCGACATCACCGGCGGCCTCATGCAGGATGAGCGTCGCCACGCCATCATCGACGGCATTCCGTTGGGTCGCCTGGGCGAGGCCCAGGACGTCGCGAACGCGGCCCTGTTCCTGGCCAGCGATTTATCCTCGTACCTGACTGGCATCACGTTGGATGTGAACGGCGGAATGCTGATTCACTGATGTATCTGGGCGGGCCAGTGCGGCCCGTGCGGTTCTGGATCGAAGACCCCTGCCGGGCTGTTTGCCTGGCGGTCAATAAAAACAAGAGATCAGGCCATCATGACTACTTTGTCGCTCGAAGCGGTTTCGACCGTGCGCTCCAATGCCTACCGGAAAACGGCCTGGCGGCTGATGCCCTTCCTGATGCTGTGCTATTTGTGCGCCTATCTGGATCGGGTCAACGTCGGCTTTGCCAAGCTGCAGATGATGAACGACCTGGCGCTCAGCGAAACCGTCTACGGACTGGGCGCGGGGATGTTTTTCATCGGCTACTTCCTCTGCGAAGTACCCAGCAACGTCATCCTGCACAAGGTCGGCGCTCGCGTCTGGATCGCGCGAATCATGATCACCTGGGGCATCATTTCCGCGCTGTTCGCCTTCGTTGAGACCGCTTGGCAGTTCTATGCCTTGCGCTTTCTGCTCGGGGTCGCCGAAGCAGGGCTGGCACCGGGTTTGCTGCTGTACCTCACCTACTGGTTCCCGTCCTACCGGCGTGCGCGCATGACCGTGCTCTGGTTTATCGCCATCCCGTTGTCGGGCATGGTGGGCGGCCCGCTGTCGGGCTGGATCATGAACCATTTCGCCGGCGTGCACGGCTGGGCCGGTTGGCAGTGGATGTTCGTGCTCGAGGCCATTCCCACCGTCGTTGTCGGGTTGCTGGTGCTGAGTTACCTCAAGGATGGCGTGCATCAGGCCCATTGGCTGGACGACGAAGAGAAAGCGCTGGTCAGCCGTGAGCTGGCCGAGGACAACCAGCAGAAGGTCACCCATGCCTCGGTGGGCGAGTTCGTCCGGGACCGCCGCCTGTGGCTGTTGGCCGGTATTTACTTCTGCGTGGTCATGGGCCAATACGCCATTACTTTCTGGCTGCCGACGCTGGTGCGCAACGCCGGGGTTTCCAATCCGCTGCACATTGGTTTCCTGACCAGCCTGCCCTACCTTTGCGCGATTGCGGCCATGTTGTTGATCGGCCGCAGCGGCGACAAACACCGCGAGCGGCGCTGGCACCTGATTGCGCCAATGATTGCCGGTGCCATCGGCCTGACGCTCGCCGCGCTGCTGGGAGGCAACATCTTATTGTCCATCCTGAGCCTGTGCCTGGCGGCGTCCGGCATCCTGTCCGCCTCCTCGATGTTCTGGATGCTGCCCACGACCCTGCTCGGCGGGGTGTCCGCCGCCGCAGGCATCGCGGCGGTCAACAGCTTCGCCAACCTCGCCGGCTTCTGCTCGCCCTACCTGATTGGCTGGATCACCACGCAAACCGGCTCCAGCGCCATCGGCATGTACCTGATCACCGGCGTACTGCTGGGCGGCGCCTCGTTGGTGCTGCGCATTCCTGCCGCCCTGGTCAATCGTTAAGTCACCGGAGTTCCACCATGACTCGCTCGCTTTCACCTGCTTCACCCCTGTCCCTGGCCGACCGCGCCCACAACATCCGTCATCACGCGCTGCGAATGGGGCAGGTGCAAGGCCAAGGCTATGTCGGCCAGGCCCTGGGCGCCGCCGACCTGCTGGCGGTCGCGTACTTCCACGCCATGAGCTTTCGACCCCATGACCCTGAATGGGAGCAACGTGACCGCTTCTATCTCTCCATCGGCCACTACGCGATTGCGTTGTACGCGGCATTGATCGAGGCCCAGATCGTTCCGCTCGATGAGTTGGAAACCTACGGCGCGGACGACAGCCGGCTGCCCATGTCGGGCATGGCGGCGTACACGCCGGGCATGGAAATAACCGGAGGCTCCCTCGGCCAAGGGCTGGGCATCGCGGTAGGCGCCTGCCTGGGCCTCAAGCGCAAAGGCTCGTCGGCTTTCGTCTACAACCTGCTATCGGACGGTGAATTGAACGAAGGTTCAACCTGGGAAGCGGTTATGTCCGCTTCGCACTGGAAGCTCGACAACCTGATCGCAATCGTCGACGTCAACAACCAGCAGGCCGATGGATACTCCAGCGAGATCCTCTCGTTCGAGCCGATCGTTGACCGCTGGCAAGCGTTTGGCTGGTTCACCCAGCGCGTCGACGGCAACGACCTGGACGCCTTGGTGACGGCCTTCGATGCCGCGCGCAACCACTCCTCCAGCGTGCCTCGGGTGATCATCTGCGATACACGCATGGGCAAGGGTGTGCCGTTCCTGGAGAACCGCGAAAAGACCCATTTCATCCGCGTCGAAGAACACGAGTGGGACCTGGCGCTGAACAACCTCGAAGAAGGAAGACACTCATGAGCAACGCCGCCAATACATCGAACGCGAAAATCGAGCCGGGCAAAAAACGCCTGACCACTTCGGCGATGATTGCCTCGATCGCGGCCGAGGGCCAAGCGACGAAACCTGCGCCATTCGGCCATGCACTGGCCGCATTGGCGGACCAGCGCCAGGACATCGTCGGGCTGTCCGCCGACCTGTCCAAATACACCGACCTGCACATCTTCGCCAAGGCCCATCCGGACCGTTTCTACCAGATGGGCATGGCTGAGCAATTGCTGATGAGCGCTGCGGCGGGTATGGCCCGGGAAGGTTTCGTGCCGTTTGCCACGACCTATGCGGTGTTCGCTTCCCGTCGGGCCTACGATTTCATCTGCATGGCAATTGCCGAGGAAAACCTCAACGTCAAGATCGTCTGTGGCTTGCCGGGTCTTACCACCGGTTATGGTCCGAGCCACCAGGCCACCGACGACCTGGCGATATTTCGCGCCATGCCCAACCTGATGATTGTCGATCCCTGTGACGCGCTGGAAATCGAACAGGCCGTGCCCGCCATCGCCGCCCACCAAGGCCCGGTCTACATGCGTTTGTTGCGCGGTAACGTACCCTTGGTGCTGGACGAATACGGCTACACGTTCGAGATCGGCAAGGCCAAGACTCTGCGTACCGGCAACGACGTGCTGATCATTTCCACTGGGTTGATGACAATGCGTGCGTTGGAAGCAGCCAAGCAACTGCAGGCAGACGGCGTCGATGTCGCGGTATTGCACATGCCGACCATCAAGCCGCTGGATGAACATACCCTGCTTGCCGAGGCCAGAAAGCCGGGACGATTGGTGGTGACCGCAGAAAACAGCTCCATCATCGGCGGGCTGGGCGAAGCGGTTGCCGGGGTCCTGCTGCGCAACGGGGTGACGCCGACGTTCAGACAAATTGCATTGCCAGACGCCTTCCTCGACGCAGGCGCGCTGCCGACACTGCATGATCGCTACGGCATTTCCACCCAGGCCGTTTGCGCGCAAATCAAAGCCTGGCTTTAACAGCAAAACGCCGGGTATCGGCGACGGGTACCCGGCGGCTCCAAGCAAAGGGGAGCGAAACCTGATGTCTGATGAATGGCTCGATCCCATATTCCGCGGTCTTGTGGCCTCGGGTGCGGAACAATGGTCGGTGGGCACGCTACCCGCCATCCGCGCCCGAGTGCATTCGACCTTCAAACCCGAGCACCGCGCGCGATGCGAAGTGCGGTGGATTCCAGGCACCGATGACGAACGCCTGCGCCTGTGCATCTACCGGCCGGAAGGCCTCGAGCCTGATGCGAACTCGCCGGCGATCCTGTCTATCCATGGCGGTGGCTTCGTACTCGGAAGCCCCGAAATGGCCGATGACTTTCTGGCCGACCTGGCCGACGAGTCAGGTGCGTACATCGTTGCAGTGGATTATCGACTGGCGCCCGAATATCCCTTTCCAGCGCCCCTTGACGACTGTTACACCGCCCTCGCCTGGCTGTTCGAAAACAGCCAGGACCTGGGCCTGGATCCCCGGCGCATTGCGGTCATGGGTCATAGCGCCGGTGGCGGGCTGGCCGCCGCATTGGCCATCATGGCTCGCGACAAAGCGCGGTATCCGATCGTCGGCCAGGTGCTCGTCTATCCCATGCTCGATCACCGCACAGGCTCGACGCAATCACCCTACCCGAGCCGCGACACAGACACATTCAGTTGGCTGCCGGAGCCCAATCAGTTCTGCTGGCAGTGCCTTCGCGGGGGCGCCCCCCTGGACGACGATCGTGTGGGTCTGTTCTCACCGGCGCTGCAACCAGACCTGCGTAACCTGCCACCGACGTTCATTTCGGTCGGTTCTCAAGATTTGTTCCTCGAGGAGGACGTCGATTTTGCAATGAGGCTGATTCGCGCAGGCGTTGCCACCGAACTTTATGTCTATCCCGGCGCGCCCCATATGTTCGACCAGGTGCCAGGGCGCATCGCGGATCAAGCGTCCCGCGACATCGTCCGGGCGCTGAGCGTTTTTCTGAGGATGAGGTGAATCGGATCCGGACCTTCAACCCAACGATGAAAACTTACGCGCCAGCGTCTATGGTAGATACTTGCAACGGCGGCCATCGTCCAATAACAAGATCGCCGTGAAGCCCCTTCGCGGGATTCACGCCTGATGGAGCATTTCATGACCCTGCATAGCGCGCAGCCTATCCCGAGCGAACTGGCAGCCTTCGTCAACGATCATTTTTCCGGACGCGGCCTGAAGCCCGATGGCGTCATCGCCCAGTCCTGGTACCGCAGCGTCGTGGAGCACCGGCTCGACCCTGGCGCGGCGAGCCGCAAGAACATCCTCAGCGCCGAGGACATCCGGCGTCATCAGGAACAGCACCAGCAATATCTTTCCATCGCCAGCCAAGGCGTCAGCGGTCTGGCCCGGCGCGTGGTGCCCGCCGGTTTTGCCGTGCTGCTGAGCGACGAGCGCGGCATTACCCTGGATTCCCGACTGCCCGACCAGCACGACATCTATACGCAGTCCGGGCTGGTGGTGGGTGCGCAGTGGGAGGAATCGGTGGTGGGGACCAATGGCATCGGCACCACGCTGGCAGCCGCGCAGCCGTTGATCATTCATCGGGAGGAGCATTTCCTGGCGTCCAATTTCAGCCTGAGCTGTTCGGTGGCGCCCATTTTCGATGCCCAAGGCCTGTTGCGCGGTTGCCTCAATGCGACCTGCATGAACAGCGCAGGCCCCCGGGAGAGCCAATACCTGACGCTGCAACTGGTGATCATGTATGCGCGTCTGATCGAGAACGCACATTTTCGCCAGAGCTACCGCGACCGCTTGACCTTGTCCCTCAAGCCCCTGGATGAAATCGCCGACCTGGCCAACGAGCAATTGCTGGCACTCGATGAAAACGGCCGCGTCATCGGGGCCAACCGTGCGGCATTTGTCGCCCTGGAGCTGGCTCAGGGGCCGCGGTTGCTGGGCACGCCCATCGATCGCCTGCTTCCCACCACAATGGACGAATTGCTGAAGCTCACCAATGGCGGCGCCCAGGGCGTGCGTTTGCGTGGTCTTCGCGATGAAGCGCTGCTGGAGGTCGGCCTGCGGATTCCATCCCAACAACACCGCTCGCGCCCCATCGCCCGCCCTGCCCTTGACGCTCACCCGGAGCTGCAACAACTTGCCGGCCTCGACCCTCAACTGCAACAGAGCGTGCGGCGGGTGCGCAAGGTGATCGACAAAGGCATCCCTATTTTGATTACCGGCGAAACCGGCACCGGCAAGGAAGCCTTTGCCCGAGCCATCCACCAGGCCAGCCGTCGTCGCTCAGGCCCGTTCGTTGCGCTCAATTGCGCGGCCATCCCAGAGACGCTCATCGAGAGCGAGCTGTTCGGCTATCGCGCCGGCAGTTTTACCGGCGCCAACCGAAAAGGCATGAAGGGCAAGCTGGAACTGGCGAACGGCGGCACGCTGTTTCTCGATGAGATTGGCGACATGCCCGCCCATTTGCAAACCCGCTTGCTGAGGGTACTGGCGGAGCGGGAAATCGCGCCGCTGGGGGCTGAAGTGCCGGTGACGTTGGACGTCCAGGTCATCTCGGCGACTCACCAGGACCTGCCTACGATGATCGGCGAGAAGCGCTTTCGCGAAGATCTGTTCTATCGCCTCGCCGGCATGAACCTGGCGCTGCCCGCCTTGCGCGAACGCAGTGATCGCGCCGCGCTGATCGATCAATTACTCGCGGCTCAGGACCAAACTCGCGGGCTACGGCTGAACGCGGACGCCCGCCAATGCCTGCTCGACTATCAGTGGCCTGGCAATATCCGCCAATTACTCAACGCCCTGCGTTACGCGGTAGCCCTGGCCGAAGACGGGGTCATCGACTTGGACTGCTTGCCCAGCGAAGTGCTGGCGCCACGGCGGCTGTCATTGCTCGACAACACCACACCGTTGTCCGGCAAGCTGGGCGAACAGTTGGGCGACGAAGAGGCCCGCCGCTTGCTGGCGACCTTGCGTCAGCATCGTTGGAACATCAGCGCCGTCGCTACCGAACTGGGCATCTCTCGCTCCACGCTGTACCGCAAGATGAAAAAGCACGGCGTCGTCGCGCCCAACGACCAGTTCTGATACGCCCATGAAAATGCCGGCGCCCTTGCGGGTGCCGGCATTTTTTGTCGTCCGATCAGACCTGGATGTAAACCACATGGGTATGGGTGTATTCATACAAGCCGTGCTTGCCGTCCGCGCCGCCAATACCAGACTTGCGCGCCCCCGCATGGAAGCCCTGCATCGCTTCGAAGTTTTCTCGATTGATGTAGGTCTCACCGAAATCGAGCTCATGGCTGGCGCGCATGGCCGCGCTCAGGCTGCGGGTGTAGATCGATGAAGTCAGGCCGTATTCGCTGTCATTGGCCAGGGCAATGGCTTCGTCCAGGTCGTCGACAATCTGGATCGGCAGTACCGGGCCGAAGATCTCCTGGCGCATGATCGCCATCTCGCCGCCGCACCCGGCCAGCACCGTCGGCTGATAGTGAAAACCCTGGCCCTTGTCGGCCACCGCGCCGCCCGTGACCACTTCGGCCCCCTCTCCCTTCGCGACCGTGACCATTCGCGCAACCTTGTCCAGGGCCGCCTGGTTGATCAGCGGCCCCATGTCCAGATTGTCCTCGACCAGCGGGTCGCCGTAGCGGGTCGCGGCCATCGAGGCGGCAATCTGCTCGATGAACCGATCGGCGACCTTGCGCTCGACGTACACCCGTTCGGCGCAATTGCAGACTTGCCCTGTGTTGATCACCCGCGAAGCCGTGATGGCCTTGACCGCGAGGTCCAGGTCGGCGTCCGCCAGCACGATAGCCGGCGCCTTGCCACCGAGCTCCAGGTTGAGTTTGGTGATGTTTGGCGCTGCCGCCGCCATGATTCGCGAGCCGGTGCCGACGCTGCCGGTGAAGCTGATCAAGTCGATGCCGGCATGACGGGTCAGGTCATGCCCCACGGTCGCCCCCGTGCCGCTGACAACGTTGAACACACCGGCCGGCAGGTCGGTCTCAGCCACCAGGCGAGCAAACTCGAAGCAATTGATAGGGGTTTCTTCGCTGGGCTTGATCACGATGGTATTGCCGGTCACCAGCGCCGGCGCCATTTTGCGAGCAATCAGGAAGAACGGGAAATTCCACGGCAGAATCCCGGCCACTACGCCCAGGGGCTTGCGCAGCAGGAAGATGCTTTCGCCGGCACGGTCGCTGGTCAGCACCTCTCCCTCAAGGCGCCGCGCCCACTCGGCCATGTAGTCCAGGTAATCGGCGGTGAAGTTGACTTCCACCCGCGCCAATCCCAGCACTTTGCCCTGCTCGGCGGTGATGATATGGGCGAGGCGTTCGGCGTTGTCGCGCACTTTCGTGGCGATTTTTCGCAAGTAACCGGCGCGCTCGATGGCCGGACGGGCTGCCCAGCTTTTTTGCGCCTTGCGCGCTGCGGCAATGGCCGCTTCGACTTGCTCGCCACTGGCTTCGGGGACCCGTGCGAGCAAACGGCCGTTGGCCGGGTTGCGCACTTCGATGCTTGGGTCGCTGGGAACAAAAGCGTTGGCGATGAAGTTCTGGTAATCGGTGATCTCGGTCATGTGCTTGCTCTCGCGTCAGGGTCGAAATAATGCGGGGGCGCTCATTTGGCGGTGAAGGTCTTCCAGACCCCGCCTTCTTGCTGCAGGTCGTGGGCGCGCTTGATCAGGTATTGGTGGATCTGCTCCACCTGTTCCGGCGTGAAGGCGTCGGCAAAGGACGGCATGCCGTCCGGCACTCGGCCGCCGTAGAGAATGCCGAGGAACATCTGGTGCTTTTCCGCCGTCAGCTTGCGCAGGTCCGGCAGCACACCGCCGCTGACCGCGTGGATGCCGTGGCACTGAGAACAGTAGCCGTCGTACAGCTTGCCGCCGGCCTCCACTGCCGCCAGGTCGCCGGTCAGGGGTGGCGGTTTCGGGGCGTCGGCGAGCGGCGCCGGCTCGTTGAGTTTCGCGGTGCCGCCCAATTTATAGGTCAACACCTGGGAGAACGGCCGAACCCCGGCGCGTAGGGACAAGGCTCCGGCGAATGTCGAGAAGGCACCGCCCCAACCGGCCATGAACGTCACGTACTGTTCACCGTCCACGCTGTAGGTAATCGGCGCCGCCATCACACCGCTGGCCGCCGGCTGCTCCCAGAGTTTCTTGCCGCTGTCGGCAGCGTAGGCGATCACACGGCCGTCGGCGCTGCCCTCGAACACCAGGTTGCCGGCGGTACTCAAAGTGCCGCCGTTGAAGATCGTCACATAGGGCACTTCCCAGGCCGGTTGCTGCTTGACCGGGTCCCAGGCAATCAGTTTGCCTGACCAGCCCTTGGCCATTTCCAACAGCCCATCGGCGTCCTCCGGCATCATCCCGGTGCGCAGGCCCAGTTGGTACATACTCTTGAACGGGTTGCGCTTCGGCGCCTCGGGGATGTGCTCGTAATAGGCGGACATGATGTGCGCGGGGATATACACAAGCCCGGTGTTCGGGTTGTAGGACATCGGCTGCCAGTCATGGGCGCCCCAGAACGCCGGCGTGACCAGTTTACGTTTGCCGTCCTTCCAGTACGCGGCATTCTCGTCATCGACGATGGGCCGGCCCGTCTTCATGTCCATGCCCTTGGTCCAGCTCTGGGGCACGATGCCCTTGGCGGACAGCAGCTCACCCGTGGCGCGGTCGATCACGTAGAAAAAACCGTTCTTCGGCGCTTGCATCAGCACCTTGCGCGGCTTTCCGTCGATCGGCAGCTCCGCAAGGATCATGTGCTGGGTAGCGGTGTAGTCCCAGGCGTCACCCGGCGTGGTCTGGTAGTGCCAGGCGTATTCCCCCGTATCGGCATTGACCGCGACGATGGACGACAGGAACAGATTGTCGCCCTTGGCCTGGCTCCGCCATTTCGGGTCCCACAACGAACCATTGCCCACGCCGATGTACAGCAGGTTCAGATCCGGGTCGAACGCAAACGAGTCCCAGGCCGTGCCGCCACCGCCTTGGGCCACATAGGCGTCGCCGTGCCAGGTCTTGGCGGCGATTTCCATGGCCTTGTCTTCGGGCGGCAGCTTGGGGTCGCCCGGCACCGTGAAGAAGCGCCAGGCCTGCTTGCCGGTCTCGGCGTCATAGGCGGTGACATAACCGCGTACGCCGAACTCGGCGCCGCCATTGCCGATCACCACTTTGCCGTTGACCACGCGCGGCGCACCGGTGATGGTGTAGCTGCGCGAGTGATCGGCACGGGTGTCCACCGACCACGCCCGCTGGCCGGTCTTGGCGTCGATGGCCTCCAGGCGACCATCGAGCACGCCCACGTAAACCTTGCCCTTCCACACCGCGACGCCCCGGTTGACCGCATCGCAACAGGCCTCGCCGGCGCGGTTGCGGTCGGACTTGGGGTCGTACTTCCAGATCAACCTGCCGTCGCGGGCGTCCAGGGCATAGACCACCGAGAACGGGCCGGTGGTGTACATCACGCCGTCGACCACGATAGGCGTGGCCTCGACACCGCGATCCAGGTCCAGCTTGTAGCTCCAGGCGAGCCCCAACTGGTCGACGTTCTGGTCGCTGATCTTCTTCAACGGGCTGTAGCGTTGTTCGTCGTAGGTGCGACCGGTGCTCATCCAGTTATCGGGCTCCTGGTCGGCGGCGATGATGCGCTTGCCGTCGACATTCGCCGGCATATCCTGGGCCCAGCTCGGAGCAGTATTGAGGGTAAGCGCCAGCACGACATATAGCGCCTTGAGGGGAGCGCGAAGGGGCGCGTTCCGAGAAGCAGTAGGCACGGCGAGGCCAATCTGTGTCATGGGAGGACTCCTGATTCTTATTAGTAGCGAAGCCATTGCGCTGCGCACTCAGGCAGGAGCAACCCCCATGCCACCGTCGGGAAATGCTCTGCAAGCCCCGTTCTACGGGGGCTGCGCTTGGTGTGGCGGATTGCGAAGACGTGCGACAGTTGTCGCATTCACCGTGACAGCTGTGCCAGACGTGCGCCAGGTTGCACACGATTCGTGAAGAAAGCGGTCACACGCTGTGCCTTAGCACCTTGGCGCGAGGGGCCTAGAATAAAAGCCACCATCAGCAGGAGAGCCAAGCGATGTTCGCCTCATTTGAATCGGGCCGATGCCAAGTCAACGGCATTACCGTCAACTACCGCAAAGGTGGGAGCGGCCAAGGTCTGCTCTTGCTCCACGGGCATCCCCAGACCCACGTCATGTGGCACAAAGTCGCCGAACCCCTGGCGGAGCATTTCACCGTGATCGCGGCGGATCTTCGCGGCTACGGTGACAGCGACAAACCGGCAGGCGACGCAGAACACGTCGCCTACTCCAAGCGGCAAATGGCCCTGGACGGGCTCGAGCTCATGCGCGCGCTGGGGTTCGTGAAGTTTGACGTATTGGCGCATGACCGAGGCGCACGCGTGGCCCATCGCATGGCGATGGATCACCCGGATGCAGTGAAGCGCTTGATCACGCTGGACATCGCTCCGACACTGGCGATGTACGAGCAAACCAACGAAGCGTTTGCCCGCGCCTATTGGCACTGGTTTTTCCTGATTCGCCCGGCTCCGTTTCCCGAAACGCTCATCGAGGCCGATCCGGAGCTCTATCTGCGCAGCGTCATGGGCACTCGCAGCGCTGGCATGGCGCCTTTCACTGATTCAGCATTGGCCGAATACCTGCGCTGCCTGTCACTCCCCGGCGCAGCTCATGGTGTTTGTGAAGACTACCGGGCAAGCGCCAGCATCGATCTGGAGCACGACAAGAGCGACCGACAAGCCGGCCGAAAACTCTCAGTGCCATTGTTGGCCTTGTGGGGAGCGGACGGCGTCGTGGGCCGTTGCTTCGATCCGCTGAAGGAATGGCAAAAAGTCGCGACCGATGTGCGAGGGAAAGCGTTACCTTCGGGGCATTACATAGCGGAAGAAGCGCCGAAGCTTTTGCTGGACGAGGTGCTTGGATTTTTGCTCCCTTCGATCCCCCGAGGCCGGTAATTTACAGGCGGCAACCGTTCCTACGACACCTGCGGCAATTCCTGGACACTGGGCCCCAATCCATCATCACCTTGGCCGTGCATTCCGGCCTGGACGCCGTCGGCTTGACCGCAGCCTTCGCAACGGCGTTGGGAAATGCGGGCATCAGTTGCAACGTCATCGCGGCTTACTACCACGACCACTTTCGTGGGGCGGGAAGATGAAAAGCCATCCATTAGCGCTCCCGCCAGCCACTGCCTCTACACCCACCCCTCAAGCCGCAACGTGGCGCGCACCAGGCGTTGTTCTTCGTTTTCGATTTCCTTGAGGTTTTCGCAAATGCTCTGGATGTGGGCGATGGCCGCCTTGCGTGCCTGCTCCGGCAGGCGTCCGGTCACGGCGTTGTAGAGCCGGGCGTGTTGGCGGTCGATCTGGCGCTTCTGCGGTTCACGGTGGTAGAGGTTGTTGACCGACGCGAACACCGAGCTGAGCAGCAAGTCCGTCAGCGAACGCAAAGTCTGCACCAGCACCGGGTTATGTGAGGCCTCGCAGATCGCCAGGTGAAACGCATGGTCGAGCCGGGCGTGGACGCTGGCTTCCAGGGGGCGGCTATGGGCGTCGAGCATGGCCTCGTAGCTGCGGGTAATCAGTACGAAGTCAGCCTCGGTCCCGCGCAGGGCCGCCAAGCGCGCCGATTCGCCCTCAAGCAGGCTGCGCACTTCAAACAAGTCGTAGAGTGTGCGTGGCTGCGAGCTGAACAGGTGCATCAGCGGCGACGCCAAGCCATGCCCAGCCAGGTCGGCCACGAAGGACCCCTTGCCCTGCTCGGTCTTGATGATTCCGCGGGCGCGCAACAGCTTCAGGCCCTCGCGAAGCGCAGTCCGGGAGACGCCGAGTTTTTCTGTCAACCGGCGCTCCGAAGGCAACAATTGCCCGGTCTTGAGTACGCCATCGACAATCAGGCGTTCGATGCGCTCACAGACGACGTCGGCGACCTGCGGGTTGCGGCTCGTTTCCACGCTTTCCATCGAATCTCCCACTGGTATGACCAGATTCAGACCAATGTAATCGTCCGTTCGGACATGCTGATAAGCCATTGCCCTATAAGGCTTTTACCCTATAGCCCATGAGAACCGGCTCAAAGAACTGGTTCGACCAGCTGAACACCCCATAGACAGTAGAACGCGTCGGCCTAATGATGCAAGTCAGCCGTATCGGAACAGACCTCTAATAAAAACAACCGAGTGTCGCCTACGAACGATGAATATTCTCTACGACGAACGCGTCGACGGCGCCCTGCCTGACGTCGACAAAAACGCGCTGCTGCAAGCCTTGCAAACCCAATTGCCCGATTTGGAAATCCTGCATCAGCGCGAGGAGCTCAAGCCGTACGAATGCGACGGGCTCTCCGCTTACCGCACCACGCCCATGCTGGTGGTGCTGCCGCGCCACATCGAAGAGGTCCAGGGCGTGCTGCGGCTCTGTCATGAGCGCAAGGTCCCCGTCGTTGCCCGTGGCGCCGGCACTGGTTTGTCCGGCGGTGCGCTGCCGCTGGAAAAAGGCGTGTTGCTGGTGATGGCGCGCTTCAACAACATCCTGCACATCGACCCTGCCGCCCGCACCGCACGGGTCCAGCCGGGGGTGCGTAATCTGGCGATTTCCCAGGCGGCCGCGCCGTTCGGCTTGTACTACGCGCCGGACCCCTCCTCCCAGATCGCCTGCTCGATCGGTGGCAATGTCGCGGAGAACGCCGGTGGCGTGCATTGCCTCAAGTACGGGCTGACCGTCCACAACCTGTTGAAGGTGGACATTCTCACCGTCGACGGCGAACACCTGACGTTGGGGTCGCAGACCCTCGACTCACCCGGGTTCGATCTGCTGGCGTTGTTCACCGGTTCCGAAGGCATGCTCGGGGTGATCACCGAGGTTACAGTCAAACTGCTGCCCAAACCGCAAACGGCCAAAGTCCTGCTGGCGGCCTTCGACTCGGTTGAAAAGGCCGGCCGCGCCGTGGGTGACATCATTGCCGCCGGCATCATCCCGGGCGGCCTGGAAATGATGGACAACCTGGCCATCCGCGCCGCCGAAGACTTCATTCACGCAGGTTACCCGGTAGACGCCCAAGCCATCCTGTTGTGTGAGCTCGACGGCGTGGAGGCCGACGTCCACGACGACTGCGATCGCGTGCGCCAGGTATTGCAGCAGGCCGGCGCCACCGAAGTGCGCCAGGCTCGCGACGAGGCCGAGCGCGTGCGTTTCTGGGCTGGACGCAAGAATGCGTTTCCTGCGGTGGGACGCCTCTCGCCGGATTACTACTGCATGGATGGGACCATACCGCGCCGGGAACTGCCCGGAGTGCTTCGCGCCATCGCGGCGTTATCGGCCGAACATGGCCTGCGGGTGGCCAACGTTTTTCACGCGGGCGACGGCAACATGCATCCGCTGATCCTCTTCGATGCCAATCAACCGGGTGAGCTCGATCGCGCCGAAGCCCTGGGCGGCAAGATCCTCGAACTGTGCGTGAAAGTCGGTGGCAGCATCACCGGGGAACACGGCGTGGGCCGGGAAAAGATCAACCAGATGTGCGCGCAGTTCAATAGCGACGAGTTGACCGTGTTCCACGCCGTCAAAGCCGCATTCGATCCGAGCGGACTGCTCAACCCTGGCAAGAACATTCCAACGCTGCATCGCTGCGCCGAGTTTGGCGCCATGCACGTCCACATGGGTCAGGTGCCCTTCCCTGAACTGGAGCGTTTCTGATGGGCAGCGAACATGATTTCGACGACAGCGCAGCGCTGCTGCAGCAGGTCAACCAGGCGCTGGAAAGCGCCACCGCGCTGCGCATCCAAGGCTCCAACAGCAAAGCGTCACTTGGACGCAGCGTCGCCGGTGAGGTCCTCGACACGCGCTCGCACCGAGGCATCGTCAGCTACGATCCGACGGAACTGGTGATCACCGTTCGCTGCGGTACGCCACTGGCTCATCTTTGCGAGGTGCTGGACGCGGCGCAGCAAATGCTGCCTTGCGAACCGCCCTCCTTCGGCGAGAACGCCACCGTGGGCGGCATGATTGCCTGCGGGCTCTCAGGGCCCCGGCGCCCCTGGTCTGGGTCGGTGCGCGATTTCATTCTCGGCACACGGGTCATCACCGGTCACGGTAAACACCTGCGCTTCGGTGGCGAAGTCATGAAAAATGTCGCCGGCTACGATCTGTCGCGCTTGATGGCCGGCAGCTACGGCGCGCTGGGCGTGGTGACCGAAGTGTCCCTCAAGGTCCTGCCAAAACCGCGGCAAACGTTGAGCATCAGCCTGGAAATGGACGCCGCCCGGGCTTTGTTGCGCCTCGCGGAATGGGGCCAGCAACCGCTGCCCATCAGCGCGGCGTGCCACGATGGCGAGCGCCTGCACCTGCGGCTCGAAGGTGGCGAAGGCTCGGTCGCCGCGGCCCGCGACCGTCTGGGCGGCGAGTGGCTGGACTCTTCATACTGGCAGGATCTGAATGAACACCGGTTGAGCTTCTTCGATGAGGACCGCCCCCTTTGGCGCCTCGCCGTGCCCAATGGCACGCCTCGACTGCCCTTGCCGGGCGTACAGTTGATCGATTGGGGCGGCGCCCAGCGCTGGCTCAAATCCGCTGCCGAAGCGCCCTTTATCCGCTCGCTCGTCGAACAAGCCGGAGGGCATGCCACCTGCTACACCCCTGGCGTGACCGACACCCCCTTCCAGCCGCTGCCCGACGCGCTGATGCGCTACCACCGGAACTTGAAGCAACAACTCGACCCGCGTGGCATCTTCAACCCCGGTCGCCTGTACGCGGAGCTCTGAACCATGCAGACCAACTTGAGCGACAACGCCCGCCAACTGCCTCGCGCCGAAGAAGCCGAACGGATTCTGCGAAGTTGCGTGCACTGCGGCTTTTGCAATGCCACCTGCCCGACCTACCAATTGCTGGGCGATGAACTGGACGGCCCGAGGGGGCGCATCTACCTGATCAAGCAGGTGCTCGAAGGCAACGAAGTGACCCGCAAGACCCAGGAACACCTTGACCGTTGCCTGTCATGCCGCAACTGCGAAACCACCTGCCCCTCTGGCGTCGACTATCACAATTTGCTGGACATCGGTCGGGCGGTGGTGGATGCGGCAGTCCCACGCTCACCCGGCCAACGGCTGTTGCGCGAGGGATTGCGCGGCGTGCTGCCCAATCCAGGATTGTTCAAAGGGCTGGTGAGCAGTGGCCAGGTTTTCCGTGCCGTGCTGCCCAATGCGCTGCAAGCCAAACTGCCTCGCAACACTCATCGGGCAAAGCCACGACCGACCCTGCGCCATGATCGGCAAGTGCTCATGCTCGAAGGCTGCGTGCAACCGAGCCTGTCGCCCAATACCAATGCCGCCGCCGCCCGGGTACTGGACCGGCTGGGAATCAGTGTCACCCCGATTCGCGAGGCCGGCTGCTGCGGTGCGCTGGATTACCACCTGGATGCCCAGGCCGCCGGCCTCGATCGAGCCCGACGTAACATCGACGCGTGGTGGCCCGCCGTCGAAAGCGGTGCCGAGGCCATTGTGCAAACCGCCAGCGGCTGCGGCGCCTTCGTCAAGGATTACGGGCATCTGCTCAGCACCGACCCAGCGTATGCCGACAAGGCCGCAAGGGTCAGTGCGTTGTCCAAGGACCTGGTCGAAGTACTGCGTGACGAGCCACTGGACAAGCTCGGCGTGCACAGCGATCAGCGCCTGGCCTTCCACTGCCCCTGCACCTTGCAGCACGCGCAAAAGCTTGGGGGAGCGGTTGAAGCCATCCTTGAGAAGCTCGGATTCAACCTCACGCCGGTGCCCGACAGTCACTTGTGCTGCGGCTCGGCGGGCACCTATTCGCTGACCCAACCTGCACTGTCCCGGCAACTGCGGGACAACAAGCTCAATGCGCTGGAAAGCGGACACCCCGAGATCATCGCCACCGCCAATATCGGCTGCCAGTCCCACCTCGACGGTGCTGGCCGAACCTCGGTCCGGCACTGGATAGAATTGGTCGAAGCCGCGATGCCTTGACCGAGCACTGGGATTCAACAGGCGTCGCGGCCCGCTTGTATTCAACCCCCGGTCACACTGCAGCAGCCGCAACCACCCTGGAACGCCAGGCAAAAGCCAGCACCATCAGCAACCCCAGGGCCGCCATCGCTGCTCCGGCCAGGGAGATCGCCGGATAACCCAACCCCGCATTGATCACCGCGCCTCCCAGCGCCGCGCCAATCGCGTTGCCTAGGTTGAAGGCACCGATGTTTACCGCAGACGCCAGGTTAGGCGCGTCCTTGGCGGCTTCCATCACGCGCATCTGCAAAGGCGGCACCAAGGCAAAGCTGGCGATGCCCCAGATCAGGATGGCTACCGCGGCCGGCAGCGGCCAGCGCATCAGCACGGTAAACGCCAGCAGGACAACAATCAGTATGCTCAGCGATACGATCAGCGTGCGGTCTATCGAGCGATCGGCGGCCTTGCCGCCCCACATATTGCCCAACGTCAGCCCGACACCGAACAACACCAACATCGCGGTGATGAAAGAGGTGCGAGCATGGGTCTCGCTGCTCAGGATCGGGGCGATATAGGTGAAGACGGTGAACATCGCACCTGAACCGACAACGGTCAGGGCCAATGCCCCCAACACCGGGCCACGGCCCAGCACCCGGATTTCCGCCAACACACCGATGCTTTGCGGCGTCGGCACGTTGGGCAGGGCGAACCACAGCGCGGCCATCGCCGCCACGCCCAGGCCAGTAATGCCCCAGAATGCCGTGCGCCAGCCGAACAGTTCGCCAAACCAGGCGGCCAGCGGCACACCGCCGATGGTCGCCAGGGTCAGGCCCATGAACATGGCCGCGACCGCTCCGGCACGTTTCTGCGGCGCGACCACGCTGGCAGCGACAATAGAGCCAACGCCAAAGAACGCTCCGTGATTCAGTGAGGTCACCACCCGGGCGATCATGAGGCTGTAGTAGTCGGTCGCCAGCGCTGACATCAGGTTTCCGAGGGTGAAAATCGCCATGAGCCCGATCAGCAGATAACGTCGGGGAATCCTGCCGGTGGTCAGGGTCATCAACGGCGCGCCGAGCAGTACGCCGAGGGCGTAAGCACTGACCAGCAGGCCGGCGGAGGGAATGGAAACGCCCAGATCCGCAGCGATGCCCGGCAACATGCCCATCGGCGCGAACTCGGTAACGCCGATGCCAAAGGCACCAATGGCGAGTGCAACAAGCGGTGGATTGATACGCATGGAAGTCTCCTCATCTATGTCGCAAATGCTACGATGCGGACTTTCAAGGCGGTAGATAGCCTTTCTGGCATACACCTTTGCGTGCGGAGCACAAATGGACTTCAACGGCAGATCAGGGGAAATGGCTGTGTTCGCCACGGTGGCGCAGGAAGGCAGCCTGTCGGCCGCCGCGCGCGTATTGGGGCTGACGCCCTCGGCGGTCAGCCGGACCATTGCGCGGACCGAACAGCGTCTGGGTACCCGCCTGCTGTTGCGCACCACGCGGGCGATCACCTTCACGGCCGAAGGCGAGGCTTACCTGCGCGGCGCTCGGCGGATCCTGGCCGACATGGCCGAGGTCGAAGAAGCCGTCGCCGACCAGGGCGTGCCCCGGGGCCGCTTGCGCGTCAGTGCCGCCCTCGGCCATGGGCGGCAAGCCATCGTTCCCTTGGTGGCGGCCTTCAGCGCCCGCTACCCGAACATCGTCGTCGACCTCACCCTCGGCGACGAAGTGGTCGACATCCTCGGCGGCCAGGCCGACGTCGCGGTGCGGTTTGGCCACTTGCCCGACAGCCCACTGACCGCGCGCCGGATCGGCGACACCGGCCAGGTGGTGGTGGCTTCGCCCGCCTATCTTGAGCGCCATGGCACACCCCAGGAACCGGAAGACCTGCTGCAACACAACTGCCTGCGCTTCAATTTCCGTCGCGCCGAACCCAACTGGCCGTTCATCCGCGACGGCGAAGAATTTTCCCTGAAAGTCACCGGCAACATCGAATGCAGCAGCGGCGAGGCGCTGGCACAACTCGCGCGTGTGGGCGCCGGCATCGCCCGTATCGGCGAGTTCACCGTGGCCGAGGATTTGCGACGCGGCGATCTGGTACCGCTACTAGGTGCCTGGAACCCCGGGGACCGGGAACCGATCCACGCAGTTTTTGTTGGCGGGACGGCAATGCCAGCGCGGGTGCGGGTATTCGTCGATTTTCTGCTGGAGCATCATCGACTGTGAGCGTAGCCCGGCGGACCAGGCGGCCTAGCGTCCGAACATTCGCACCAGAACGTCGCCTTCCCCGCCACGCCGCCGATGGATCAGCACCATGGCGACGTGGCCGATGATCAGTAGCAGCAGCAACCAACCCAACCAGCTATGCAGGAGGTTCGCGGGCAACATCATCCATTCGACTTTTTCATCGAAACCCGGCATCAACGGAATGCCCAACGGCGAAAAAGCCCGCCCGGAGCCGTATTGCCGGACCAGTGCGATCAGCGGAATGATGATGACCAGGGCATACATCGCCAGGTGTCCCAGTGTCGCTGCGATGCTCAGGGACGCGGGCCTATGGCCGCGATTGTGCAAGGACCAGCACGCCCGCAGTATCACCAGAAGTATCAATACGAACCCGAGTGTCTTGTGGGTGCCCCACAAAAATTTCTCGACGGCCGTGTCCTCCAGTAGAAGATGGGAAAACGCCGTAGCAAATTGCCACGCAAGCAAGGCGGCCATTGACCAGTGCAGGAAACGACTGACTGTTCCGTAGCGAACATGGCTGTCGTGTAGTTGCCAGTTTGATGAAGTCATCGTGCAAGCCCAGTGAGTGATCATCGCAATGATAGATCATGCTGTCGGGTGACGGGCCGTCGTACGGCCGTACCCTGCCGCAATCAAGCTGCTTGGCTGTAGCCTCGCGTTCCTGCCTGGACTGCCCCGGCTAGTTTGGCTTCGCAACGGTAGGCACGGTCATCCGAGCAAAGACATACAGCAGCATGCCCACCAGGATGAGTGCCCCGCCGCGCAGCCAAGTGCCCATGTCTTGCTGACTCAGCAATACGAGACAAGACAGGATGGCTAGCACGGGTACCCACGTAGGCGTCTGATAATGCTCTTGTGCGACCTTGTCCTTGCGTAACACCAGCACCGCTATGTTGGTGCTGAGGAAAACGAACAGTAAGAGCAGAACCACGGTTTGCGCCAGGGTAGCCAAGGTCCCCGTGAGCGTCAGTGCGATTGCTACGAGGGTCGTTGCGACAATGGCCGCCCACGGCGTGCGCCGGTGGGGCAGTACCTTTTCCAGGGAGTCTGGCAAGAGGCCTAGATTTGCCATCCCATACGTGAGACGACTGGCCATGATCATGGTCAGCAGCGCCCCGTTGGCCACTGCGATGAGCGCGATGAACGCGAACAGGCGAGGCGGAATATCTAGCCCGGACGCACGGACCACCTCAAGTAACGGCGCCGAGGTCGCGAGCAGTTTCTCCGTGGACAGTACTGACGAGGCTGCGACCCCAACGGCCATGTAAACGACGCCCGCGGTTATCAGCGCCGCAAACAAGGCGCGGGGGTATACCTTGCGGACGTCCTTGATCTCTTCCGCGAGGTTGGCGGAAGTCTCAAAACCCACGAACGAATAGAACGCGAGCAACGCAGCGCCCAGGACGGCGAGCATCGGGCTGACTCCAGGCTTGAATTCCAGCGACCTTGCGAGTTGCGCTTCGCCAGAACTGAAGAAACTCCCCGCCGCGACGATGACCAGGATCAGCCCCGACAGCTCGATCACGGTCATCACCATATTCGCCCCCAGGGATTCCTTGATCCCTCTGGCATTCAACAGCGCGATGACCAACAAGAAAATCAGGGCTGCGACGTGGGCGGGTACTTCAATGAACGCTGCAAGGTAGTCCCCCGCGAAAGCCAGCGAGAGACCGGCAGCGCTTGTCACCGCCGCGGCGAGCATGCAAAAACCGACCAGGAACGATATCAACGGTGATTTGAAAGCCTTTTCGGCAAACACCGACGCTGCGCCCGCGTGAGGGTATTTCGAGACCAGTTCGGCATACGAACCCGCCGTCAGCATTGCGAACAATAACGCGATCAACAACGGCACCCAGATCGCGCCGCCGACTTCCCCTGCGATGGTACCCGCCAGCGCATAAACGCCAGCGCCCAGCACATCGCCAAGTATGAACAGAAACAGCATCGGCCCCGTGACAGCGCGACGCAAAGAGGTCTTGGATTGGGACGTGTTTACTTTCATTGAAGGCTCTGTCACAGATGTGAATGCGCGAAGGTATTCAAGCGTCATGCCTGCGCACAACGTCTGCACCAGTGGAATGGGTTCGTAGGGTAAAAGTTCACTAAATCACCCGTGACCAACTTAGCCCATAGCCAAACGAACGGTTATCCATCCAATGCCAACTAGCCGTGCCGTTTGCTACCCAGCACCAAAGCAACACCCCCCAGCACGGCGACGGATGCCAAGACCATCCTTACGCTCAGGCTTTCACCCAGAAATACGATACCCGCCAGCGAAGCCAGGATGGGCACGCTCAACTGCACCGTCGCGGCTTGAAACGCCGCAAGATGACGCACCGCGACATACCAGACCGCGTAGCCGACTCCTGACGCCAGCGCGCCGGAAAGAACCGCATAAAACATACCCAGCGCATCCCAACGCAGCGTTGAGAGAAACGGCAAGCTTGCCACCAGGACCAGGGGAATCGACCGCAGGAAATTGCCGGTTGTGGTCGCCAGCGGATCGGCGACAGTTTTGCCAAGCAGCGAGTAGATTCCCCATGCCAGCCCCGATAACAGCATCGTAAGCGCGCTAACGGGGTCGGGAGCGGCTGCGCCTGGCAGCAGCAGACTGACCAGGCCAGCCATCGCCAACAAAAACCCAACGATTGCCCGCGTATGCATCCGTTCGCCTTTGAACAAGCCGAACAGAACCATGCTCAGTTGAACCGCGCCAAACAACAACAGCGCCCCCGTCCCGGTCTCCAAATGACGGTACGCGAAGGAAAAAGCAAAGACGTAAACGAACAAGGCTGCGGCGCCCTTCCAACTGCCTTTGGTTAGGGTTGAGGACCGCCTCATGAGGCACATCAGCCCTAACACCAAGGCCCCGCTGACCAGCCGGACAACGCTGAAGCTCGCGGCATCGATATCAGTGTGCTTAAGCGCCAGGCGGCACAGCAATGAGTTAGCGGCGAAGGCGAACAGGGCGAAACAGGTCATCGCTACCAATCTGGCCGATGCTGACGAGTTGGACGCCAGTGTGGGGTGTTTGCTTATTGTCATGGTCGATCCCAATGCCCAGGCAGGCTCTTAGAACGTTCGACGCCACCGCGCCCGTTGAAACACGTTCAACTACGCTGGGCTTATAGTCGTCTCTGTACCGATCGGTCAATACAACTATCTTCCTACGACCCTCGGATGAGCTTCTCCCGTTTGTATCCTTCAACGCGCACGCATGGGTATGATTGCCGCTCAACCGGTTGGAAATGGCCCATGGGAAAAAAGAACGCCGTCGTCGCTGCCGAACCTGCTGAAACCAGCACCAAGGAGCGGATACTGAAAGTCGCTGCGCAATTGTTTTCGACGCGCGGGTTTCACGCGACCGGCATGGCTGAGTTGGAAAAAGCCACCGGCCTGGCTCGAGGCGCGCTGTATTACCACATCGGCAGCAAGGAAGAGCTCCTGTTCGAGATCACCAGCCGGTACTTGCGGGTGCTCATCGCTGAGGGCACGCCTCTGTGCGAGAGTGACCTGCCCGCGGAGGATAAATTTCGCCAGTTCTCGGCCATTGTGATGCGCACGATCGTCACTCACCTGGCCGAAATGACGGTATGTTTCCGGGAGGTGTATTCCGTCATTGGCGAGCGCCAGACCGAGTTGCTCGACCTGCACCGGCAGTATGAAAAGCTCTGGTCGCAAATCCTCAAGGCCGGCGTGAACGAGGGGACCTTCCGTACAGCTGACGCGTTGGCCGTCAAGGCTATCCTTGGCATACACCATTACAGCTACTTGTGGATCAAGCCCGGCGGCCCGCGCTCGCCGGAATCCATCGCGACGTTTTTCTGCGACACCCTCCTGCCCGGACTGAAGGTTGAGCAAGGCAGTCCCTGTAGGTCGGACTGTTGAAAAGCCCACTGACGGGTCAAAAAATGTAGAATCCGCTCGCCAAAAAACCGTTCCTTCTCAACGAGCTTTGCTGATGAAGCTGGCCAGCCGCAAAAAATCGATGATTGCCTGGGTGCTGTATTTCAGCGTCCTGTTCGCATCGTTGCTGTGCGCGATGGGCCACGGGCAAATGGCCGGCTTGCGATTGAGCGGTTTGGACGGCGGACTGCTTTGCTCCACAGGCGGCGGTGCAGTCTTCGAAAGCCTGCATGATGCGCCCGCCCCGTCACTGCCCGTCGAGGCTGATTGCGTCATTGCCAGCCTGTTCGGTGCGATCCTGCTCGCGGCGTTCTTCGGGCTGCTCGCCTTGCTTGCCGGCGAACCAGCCTGGCCCTTGCCCGCACAACCTACCCGTTGCTTACCCAGGCAGCGCTGGCCCCTGATCAATCCTCGCGCCTCCCCCGCCCTGCTTCCCTCGCCTTGACATCATCACCACTAGCCGCTGCCTGACGCGCGGACGGTGTGTGCTCATCGAATTAAGCCAGGAAGCTATTCATGTTTCGCTTGACTACTTTGGCGCTGCTCGCGGGCAGCACCTGCGCGTGGGCGCAAGACACAACCCTGAATTTACCCACCAGCTATATCAACGCCTCGGCCGACCAGCCGAAACCGGCGACCAGCCTGGACCTGGACACCCCCATCGAAAGCGGCTCGCGTCTGAACCTCAGTGCCCGGGAAAACCCGGCCTCTGTGAGCGTGGCCGATCGCAAGACAATGGAACGCATCGGCGCGCGCAACTTTCAGGATGCGGCGAACGCTCTGCCAGGCGTAAACGCTTCTGCACCGCCCGGCTGGGGCGGCTATGTGTCGTATCGTGGTTTCAACGGTGCCCAGATCAGCCAGTTGTTCAACGGCATCAACCTGCAATACGGCGGCGCAGCGCGTCCGGTCGGCGCATGGATTTATGACCGGGTGGAATTGCTCGGCGGCCCCTCCTCGTTCCTCAACGGCAGCGGTGCCGTGGGTGGCAGCCTGAACGTGATCACCAAGCTCGCCAACCGCGAGGAAGATACCTTCGAGGGCCGGATGAGCTACGGTCGCTACGACACTTGGGAAACCGCAGTCGGCTTCAATAAGGCGCTCAACAGCGGTGACGGTCCACGTCACTATGCGCGGCTCGACTACAGCCGCACCAGCAGCAACGGCTACATCGATCGCCAGGAGAATGGTGCGGGCAACCTGGCCTTCTCCCTGCTCAGCGACATCAACGACCGACTCTCCCATACGCTGGCGATCGAATACCTGGAGGAGAAGGAAGACAGTCCCTACTGGGGCACGCCGGTATTGCAACCGCTGACCGGCAAGCTGCACATCGACAAGCACAACCGCTTCAACAACTACAACGTCGAGGACGGTCGTTACGAGCAGCGCACCCGCTGGATACGTTCAATCACCGACTACCATCTGGACGACAACACCCAATTGCGCAACACCTTCTATCACTACGACGGCCAGCGCGATTACCGCAACCTTGAGGTCTACCGCTACAACAGCGACAACAGCGCCATCGCCCGCTCCGGCGGTTACCGCCAGCGGCACGACCAGGAGGTCAACGGTGACCGTATCGAGCTGACTCACCAGGCTCAGCTGTTCGGCCTGGCCAGCGATTGGGCCCTGGGCATGGATTACAACACCAACCAGCAAACCAACTACCCACTGTCCAAAGGTGCCTTCGATACCATCGACCCAAATGGCTTTGAGCCGGGCCAGTTTTTGGACATTCCGGGGATGGACGCACCGCGCGCTAAAGGTCGCAGCAGCTGGACCGATACCTCCTCGGCTTTCGTCGAGAACCGTACGCGCCTGACCGAACAACTGGCGCTGATCACCGCGCTGCGCTATGACCACATCGACTTCGAGGTCGTCGATCATGTGGCCCAGGCCAGGCTCGACAAGCGTTGGGATGCAGTCACGGGTCGCGTGGGCCTGGTGTACGACCTGACGTCCAATGTCAGCCTTTATACCCAATACAGTACGTCGGCCGAGCCGCCGGGAGGCACGCTGACCAGCGCCTCCATTGCCCAGGTGGGCGATTTTGACTTGAGCACCGGTCGCCAAGTCGAGGTGGGCAGCAAGTTCGATTTTCTTGACGGTCGCGGCTCGGCCACCGCCGCGGCCTACCGCATCGTGCGCAAGAACATCTCCGTCCCCTCCTCGACGGTGCCCAACACCACCGAACAAGCGGGTCAGCAAACCTCCACCGGCATTGAGCTGGCAGCGTCGTTCAAGGTCACGCCCAAGCTGTTGGCGGCCGGCAACGTCACTTGGGTCAGGGCCGAGTACGACGAGTTCAATGAAACCATCGCAGGCGTCGTGCACTCACGCAAAGGCAATAATCCGGTGAACATTCCAGATCGGGTCGCCAATCTCTGGCTGACCTATGACGTGGCTCCTGGCTGGCAACTCGGGGCCGACGCGCGCTACGTGTCGTCGGTTTACGCCAACACCGCCAATACGATGTGGGTGCCTTCCTACACCCTGTACGGCCTGTCCATGACCCACGACCTGGACAAACACCTGCAAGTCAGCGCGCGCCTGCGCAACCTGACCGACGAGGTCTATGCCCGTTTCATCCACCAGAGCAACACTCAATATTACGTGGGGGAACCGCGCAGTCTGGAAGTCGCCATGCAGTGGAAGTACTGACAAGCCTGAACGCACTGCAACAAGTCGTCTGACGGCCTGACGTGTCTGATTATGAGTCGGAGCGCAGGCCGTCCCGCGTTGGCTAGCCTGGTAGCATGGCTGAGCGCGCGCTCAAATCCACTGGGTCATCACGAGGATTACAGCTGGAAGTGCCAGTCCTGCCAGCATGGTCTGGCAAGCGATGATCCCAGCCATAAGAGGGGCATCCCCTCCTAACTGCCTTGCCATGATGTAGGAGGACGAGGCTGTGGGCAGTGCTTGGAATAGAAGTGCTGCAACCGCGGCCTTTCCTTCAAGCCCGAATAGGTGGCACGCCCAAAGTGTCACCAGCGGCATGATTAAAAACTTGGTCAGCGACGAATAACCAACCGGACGCCACCATTGCCTGATGCTTGCGAACTCAAGCGCAGCACCCACGCAGAGCAATCCAAGCGGTAGTGACATTTGTCCCAAGGCTTTGAGCATCGGCTCAATGCCCACAGGTAATCCCCAGCCCGAGAATTGGATCAATCCGCCGGCGAAGCACGCAAGTATCAGCGGGTTCAGTGCCAACTGTTTGAGGACTTTGCCCAATGGCATCCTGCCGCCTGAGCCGTACTTTGCGAAGACCAATACACACAAAATGTTCACACTGGGCACGATGGCCGCGTTCGCGACCGCGGCCAGGGCTATACCCTGCACACCGAACAAGCCCGCAGCTGCCGACACGCCCACGTAATTATTGAAACGTATCCCCCCCTGAAAAACCGAAGTGAACGCAGCATCGTCCGCGGTGATCAGCGATCTGGCGCTCAACAACATTAGCGATACCACAACAGTCGAGAATACGAGCACCGAAACCATGCTTTGAAACGGCACGCCATCAAGGTTGGCGGTCGCCAGTCCGTGAAAGAAAAGAGAAGGCAACAACACGTAATACGCCAAGCGCTCTGCCTGCGCCCAAAAAGTATCCGCCAGAAACTGACAATGCTTGAGCCACGCGCCCAGCACGATCAATAGCGCGATGGGCAACAAGGCAGTCATCAAGGAGAGGGTCATGCGCGTGCCTTGATTTTCTGTGCCAACGGTTCGCATTCCGCAATTCGTCGGCTCATCAGCGGCATGTCTACGGTAGGTCTACTGATCATGGTGCCCCCAAAAACTCAATGACTGAGGTCCACGATAAGAGGTCGAACTCCAAAATAAAAACGTTTTAAACTTCAGCGATCAACAAGTATTACTCATGGTTAATCGGGCAAGACATGGGCTTTCACCGCGTTCGCCAGCGCTGCCGCCAGTCGCGCAAGCGGACGATCTTCGCGCTCCAGCAATACCACACGCCTGGTTTTTTGAGGGATGCCGAACGGTTGAACGGCCAGTGTTTTCAAGCTTATGACTTGATGCCGGGAGAGCGGAACGATCGATACGCCCAACCCGCTTGAGACCATCTTGATAATCGCATCCTGGCTATCCAGCTCCATGCTGGTCTCCACACGCAGCCGCATAGCGCGAAGCTCTCGCTCAATGGTTCGACCTGCCCAGGCGCGACGATCGAATCGAATGAACGGCTGGCTTTTGAGTAGAAGCTTCAAGTCCTCGTGGGCACGTGATACCGGCGCGATGATCCAGAACCCTTCCTCGTAAAGGACTGTGCTTGCCAGGCCGTAAGGGTGTGGTTTTACCGGTTCGGTGGTGATCGCAACGTCAAGCTCGCCCGCCTCTACGCGCGTGGCCAATTCGGCGGACATTCCCGACGCAACAGTGATGCGCAGGTGAGGATGTTCGGCACGCAATGCCGACAGCGCGAGAGGCAACACGCTCGCCAGCGCTGTATGAATGGCACCGATTCTAAGCCTGCCGCGCAACTCAGTGTCGCCTCCAATCTCGGACGAGATGCCGTCGTATAAGGCTAGAATTTCTCGCGCGCGCTCAACGGCAATATGCCCAGCATCCGTCAGCACCGGCAACCGCCGTGAGCGATCAAACAGAAGTGTATTGAAATCTTCCTCCAAAGACCGGACGTGAAGGCTGATCGCTGACTGGGTCAAATGCACGGCGTCCGCGGCCCTAACAAAAGAACCGTATTGGGCAATGGCAAGCAGTGTTCGAAGTGCGCGTAGAGACATAGCCATTAATCCTGCAGATTGATGGCCGAGCTTGTCATAAAGGGATCAAGCATCAAGGGCAGGTTTCGCTGCTATTACCATGATCTCAACCAGCACCTCGGGTCGCGCCAGATTTGCCTGAACAGTGGCCCGTGCAGGAGCGCAGTCGGTTGGAAGCCAAGCATCCCACACTGAGTTCATCGCCGCGAAATCACGATCAATGTCTTTAAGCCAGATCTGTGCGCTCAAAAGCTGGTCCTTGTCGCTGCCCGCCAACGCCAACAAGGCTTCGATTTTGGCCAGCACCTGCTGCGTCTGCTCTTCGATGCCAGCCTGTAGATCAGTAGGTACCTGGCCGGAGAGATAAAGCAGATCGCCGTGACTAACCACACCGGACATCCGCGCGTTGCTCTGAAAACGTTCAATCGTTGCCATCGGTTTTAATCCATGAACTGGGAATATTAAGGTCGGGCCGTCAACCAGCCGAACCATACGCTGGGCACCACCAAATGCCAAGGTTATGCCCAGCGCAGCTGGATTGACATCCAAGCGGGCCTTTCATGCCAACGCCTTAGGCCCGGAACAGCCAGGTTTGCGTTTCACGCCAGCGAGTCAGCCACTCCGATCAGTTGAAAGACCTCCTCTTGCGAGGGCTCGGCGAAGATGATGTTCAAGTCACGGTAACCGGAGTGATCCCCGACCAGGCTCAACTCGAATCGAGCCCCTGATGCGTCGGCTTCGTAGCTCTTCAAGTAAGTCAGGTTCTTGGCTTCATTGACAACCACATCCAAGGTGCCGTTGTACCCATTGCCGAGTCGGGTAAAGCCCAAGGCGGACACATCGATCGTGTCTTCACCCGTGGTGTAGTCCATCAGGCGGTCAGTGTGGTTTTCGGTGGCGGTACGGTAGCTGTCGCTCAGCAGGTCGAAGCGGAACACGTCGTTGTTGCCGCCACCGACCAATTGGTCCCGGCCTTCTGCGCCAATCAATACGTCATTGCCTAACGCTCCATAGAGGCGATCATCGCCCGCGTGCCCTTCGATGATTTCGCCTCGGGCGTTGCCTTGTAAACGATCGTCCCCTTCGGTGCCCACCAACCTGGCTTGCTGGAACAGGACGCTGGTTTCATCCAGCGTTTGGCCCAGATTACCCTCGAAGACCACTTCGAAGCGTTCCCCATCCGCGTTGGCCTCGAAACTCTTGAGGTAGGTCCGCGTCCCGCTTTCATTGACGCGTATCGCCAGCGTTCCGTCATAGCCATTGCCCAGTCCGAAAAAGCCCAGGGATGAGAGATCGAGGGTATCGGTGCTGGGGTCGAAGTCGGTGATTCGGTCGCTATGGGCGGTGGTTGCGGTTCGGTAACTGTCTGCGACTGACTCGTAACGGAACGTATCGGCACCGGCCCCGCCCGTCAGCAGGTCACGACCTTCCTGGCCATCGAGCAGATCGTTACCGGCTCCGCCAGAGATCGCATCGTCGAATGACGCGGTACCGGGCAAGAAATCATCATCGCGGCCACCGTCGACGTGGTGATAGCCGTCGTCGGGATTGCCAAAGCTGTGGTCCAGGCTACCGTCGGGGTTCAACTGAACCAGGGAGGCCAGGTAGCCGTCCGCGCTTGTACCTTGGCTTGCGCCAATCAATACCTTGCCGTTGGCCAGCACAATCATGTCGGCGATCGCAAAAGGAGCGTTTTGCGAGCCCCAACTCACCTTACCCAGGTCACCGAAGCTGCTGTCGAGCGAGCCGTCGGCGTTGAGTCGGGTGACGGTCGCCACGCCCCCCGAGGCGCCCGCCAGCAGGATTTTGCCGTCATCCTGGATGACGAGGGCATCCGCATGAACATCCAGGGCCAGGCTGCCCCCGTTCGCGAAGCCGCTATCCAGGGTACCGTCCGGGTTGAGGCGGGTCAGGGTATCTTGCCCTGTGACCAATACTTTCCCGTCTTCCTGCAGCGAAACGTCGATCGTGCCGCCGGGGTGAATGCCGACGGAGGCTGGCAGGTGCAAGACCCCTGCCTCTGCGAAAGACGGGATCAAGGCCCCCGTCGCGTCGAAGCGGGCGATATAGATCTCCCCGGAGGGATACCCCGCGCTTGCGAAAAAGCTTCCGTCGCGTTGCACGGAGAACGACGCTTGCTGGCCTAGATTGTCATTCCAGTAAAAAGGCACGATCGCGGTGCCGCCATTCCCGAAACTCGTATCCAGGCTGCCGTCCGCCAAGGTGCGACTTACCCCCGATACCCAGGCGTCGCCGACTTGCACGTACTGCGCCACCAGGTAAGCGCCTCCCGGCTGCACCGCGGCATTACCGCCGTCCTCGATATCGAGCGACACAGGAAGAAGCGATTTACCGTCTCCACTGAAGCTGCGGTCCAGGCTACCGTCGGCATTGAACCGGACCAGGCTACCGGTGAAGCCCGAGTCCTCTTCGCCTCCCAATCCCAGGCGACTATAAGCGCCCAGCCAGATAGCACCGTCCGGATCGACCGTGATACCTGCGACAGTGTCCGAGCCCCATAAGGTGGTGGCAACCATGCCTGTGTTCCGCGCCGCTGCAGCGGCGGGCGAAATGTCCTGACTCATGTCCATGTCTCCTGTAGCTATTAGGCGCCAAAAACTATAGACATGGGTCAGTCAGGTTGCCACTTTTCATCCCTCAACCGCCTATCAAGGGCATCGGCGAACCGGGCGCTCCCAGTTCCTCTACGCTGATTTCACGCATGCGGAACTTCTGCACCTTACCGCTGACGGTCATCGGAAAATTGTCAACGAACTTGAAGTGGCGTGGCGTCTTGAAATGAGCGATCCGGCCCTTGCAGTAATCGCGCAGCTCTTCAGCGCTTGCCTGGTGTCCCTCGTGCAGCCTGATCCAAGCAACGATCTCTTCCCCATAAACCTTGTCCGGAACACCGATGACCTGAACGTCTGCCACCGAAGGGTGGCTGAAGAAGAACTCCTCTATTTCGCGCGGGTAGACGTTCTCGCCCCCTCGAATGATCATGTCCTTATTGCGCCCGATGATCTTCAGATAACCCTCGTCGTCCATGATTGCCAGGTCGCCGGTGTGCATCCAGCCCGCATCGTCGATGGCCTGCGCGGTCGCCTGCGGGTTGTTCCAGTAGCCCAGCATCACGCTGTAGCCGCGAGTACACAGTTCGCCAATCTGACCGCGAGGAACGACCCGGTTCTGTTCGTCGATGACCTTGCTTTCCAAGTGCGGCTGGGTGCGGCCGACACGGGTGACTCGGTGTTCGATATCGTCGTCCGGCCCGGTCTGGGTGGAGACCGGGCTGGTTTCGGTCATGCCGTAGGCGATCTGCATCTCCTTGAGGTGCAGGTCTTCGATCACCCGCTTCATGACTTCGATCGGGCAGGTGGAGCCGGCCATGATGCCCGTTCGCAGATGACTCAAATCCAATGACTGGCGCTGCGGGTGGTCGAGCATCGCGATGAACATGGTCGGCACGCCATACACGCCGGTCGCTTTCTCCTGTGCGGCGGCCCGCAAGGTCTCCAGAGGATCGAACGCCGCACTGGGGTAGATCATTGTCGTTCCGTGGGTGACACAACCCAGGTTACCCATGACCATGCCGAAGCAGTGATACAACGGCACCGGTATTACCAGCCGGTCTTGCTCGCTGAGCTTCAGGCTTTCACCGACCATAAAGCCGTTATTCAGGATGTTGTAATGGCTGAGGGTGGCGCCTTTAGGGAATCCGGTGGTCCCCGAGGTGTACTGGATGTTGACCGGATCGTCGAACTGCAATTGTTCGCCGCGTTCGCGCAATTGCTCCGGAGCCACTCGTTCCGTCAGGTCTCGCAACCCCTCCCATGACAACATACCGGCGGCTGGCGCAACGCCAAGGCTGATCACGCCCCGCAACTCAGGCAACCGGCCACTTTGCAGTGCGCCTACGGCGCAGCGTTGGAGTTCGGGCAGCAGATCATGAAGCATCGCGTGGTAGTTGGAGGTCTTGAACGAATCGGCACAAATCAGCCAGCGGCACCCCGACTGCTTGAGGGTGTATTCAAGCTCGGTCAGGCGGTAGGCCGGATTGATGTTCACCAACACCGCTCCCACCTTGGCGGTTGCGAATTGGGCAATGCACCATTGCGCGCAGTTCGGCGACCAGATGCCGACCCGTTCACCGGCCTTGAGGCCCAGCGCGAGCAATCCTCGTGCGCAACAGTCCACCTCCTCGGCCAACTGTGCCCAGGTGTAGCGCAGCCCTTGATGCCGTACGACCAACGCTTCGCGATCGCAGAATCGTTCCACCGCTCGGTCGAACGCCGCGCCAATGGTCATCGCCAGCAAGGGTGTGGTTTGCGGTCCACGGGTGTAACTGGGGACACTCATATCTGTTTTCTCTGTACGATCCAAATGTGGTTCGGGGTTTCAACCACGGCGCTTTGTTGAATGGCTTGCCCTCTTTGTTTTTAACGCGTGAATATCTGAGCCGTGGTAATCGCCATATCACCGCCGGGCAATTTGATATTGCCGATCTGCTTCAAACTGTCGGCGTCGAACACCGCTACGTCGTTGAAGGTACCCGCCAGGTAAATCTTGCTGCCGGCCTTGTTGAACGAAATGCAGTAAAAGGAATGGTCCAGCGTGGCGGCCTGAAGCAGTTTTTTCTGCTTGATGTCGTACTTGGCCAGACGGTTGAGTACACCGAACATCAGGTTCGGGTCCTTGGGCGAACGCATGCCACTGAAATAGATCTCCGTCAGAGGGCCGAAGTCGGTGGTTTCGGTCTTGCCGGTTTTCAGGTCGATGCTGAACAACCCATAGAGGTATTCGGCGGTGGCCGGGTCCTGCTGCTTGTCCTTGAATTTCGCGGCGGTATAGAGCAGCGAAAAATCATGGCGGTACGTTTGCTGGTTCCACACATAAAGCACGTCCGGCGCGCTGTAGTTTTCACGCTTCCAATGACGACTGGGGATCAGCACGTCGAATTTGCCGGTGTTCACGTTGACCTTGTAGACATCCGCTCCCGCCACATACAGCGTGCCATCGTCACCGCTTTGCATGATGGTCAGCTGCCGCGGTGCCGGAAAACTGCGAACAGGTTTGGCGTTCATGCCGGCATCGGTGGCGTACACATCGAGCCGGGGTTGCTGTACTTCGTAACGGTCGTTGAGGATCAACGTCGGGTTGGCGATGGCAAAGAGTTCCTTGCCGTCGTGGCCAACAGTAAAAGCGAACATGGATTTCGCTTTCTCCCCCGGTTTCTGGGTGATGCTGGCGTGAAAGACCTGTTTGCAGCTGTCCAGCTCAACACCGTAAATATCCGCGTAATGGTTGTTCAACACGTAGGCGGTCTTGCGATCCGGCGACAGTTGCACGGTGCCGGGACCGAAGGCGTCCGGCATCTTGCAGGTCTTGAACAGGCTGTCGGTGGCCAGGTCGATCACGTGCAGGTTGTTCGGATAATTGGTGGTCACCATGTACTCGTGACCGCTTTGCAGTGCGGTGTTTTCATCGGCCAGGACATCGAGTGAGATAACGCCCAGGACACCGAACGCGGCCAAGCCGCAGGCTTTGATGCATTGCATGCTGGAATCCTTCTTCATGACCGATCACTTGTCTTTAGGAAAAACGGTGCCGAGGTTGCGCCAGTTTTCGTTGGACGCCTGGGCATCCTTGTTCCAGTCCGGATAGGTGCTCATCATGTCCGGCACCTGGGCCGGCCACCAGCAGGGGTCGGAGCAACCATACAGGTCGGCTTCCATCGGCTGGCACAGCGACGACACGCCGCCGAACGCGTCGATTTCCCAACCAGGATCGGTGGTCGAGGCGCAGCCGGCGACGGAGCTCATCGCCACCACTTCTTCGATTCGGTTCTCGGCCGCGGCCTGATCGAGTTTCTGGGCTTTGTTGTTGATTGCCTTGAGATGTTTCATATCAGTGAGCCTTGCGCGGAGTGATGTAACTGCTGATAAACGCAGGGTTGTGAGCCATGATCCGGGTGTAGACCTCGATGCCGAAGTCGACCCAGTCACGCATCAGTTCGCAGTAGTGGTAGGTCGGATGAGTCGGGTCGCCGTATCGGGCGTAGCTCTCGTGGTAGCAGCCGCCGGAGCAGAGATTGCGGATCTGGCAGTCTTCACAGCCAGTATTGGTACGGTCGAGCCGCTGGGACAGGAAGTCATTCAACTCGACCTGTTTCACCCCGCTGTGAACGTTGCCGAACGTCGGCAGGCTCGAACCGGTAAAGCGGTGGCACAGGTTCAATTCGCCCTTGTGATCCACCGCCAGCATCTTCAGGCCCGCGCCGCACGGCAGGGCTTTCTTGTGGCCCTCATGGATGTCGGTGATCAACTGGTGCAGGTTGGAGAACCCGATGTTGCGGTGCTCCAGTGCCGCTTCCAGGTAACGACGACCGAGCTTTTTCATGTTGGCGAAGACCTCGATCAGTTCGTCGCTGGAAAGGTTGAAGCTGCTGATATCACCGGACGTCACCGGAGCAAAACCGACCTCGGCAAATCCCAGTTCGTTGAACAGGTGGTCCCAGATGGTCTCTACATCGGTAACGCCAGTGGTCAGGGTCACCCGCGCGCCCACTGGACGGCTGTTGTAACGCGACAACAGCATCTCGGCCTTGCGCCGCACCACGTCATACGTGCCCTGCCCACCCACCGTGATGCGATTGCGATCATGCACGGTCTTCGGCCCGTCGATACTCACCGAGAGCCCGAAGCGATGGGCGTTGAGGTAGTCCACGGTGTCTTCGGTGAGCAGCGTGGCGTTGGTGGTCATGACGAACTCGACGAACTTGCCCGCCTCGGCAAACCGCTTTTCACAGTAGTCGACCATGTACTCGATCAGCTTGCGGTTGCTCAGCGGCTCTCCCCCGAAGAACACCACAGTGAAACGCTCTTCATCGGGGGATTCGCGCAGCAGCATTTCTACCGAAGCGACCGCCGTTTCGACGTCCATCTTCTTGCCCGCCGAGGGCTTGTCGAGGTCTTCTTTGTAGCAGTAGGTGCAGCTCAGATTGCAGCCCGTGTTGACGTTGAGCACCACGGTATTGATTGCGGTGCGCTCGACCCGTTTGGTACCGATGTCCGGCGACAGCGGTGAGCCGTCGCTGACCAGTTCCAGGGAAATCAGCTCACGCAGGGTTTCGGTGATTTCTTCGCCGTTGAAGCGTGCGGCCAAGCGCTGGATCAGGTCGTCCGATGAGTAGCCGGGGCCGCGCAAGGTATCGATGATGGTGCCCGTCAGCTCATCGCTGGCGAACAGCGAGCTGCTGGGAATGTGGAACAGCATGCGGTCGGCGTCGACATGCACTTCGTGCAGATTGCGTTCGACCAGATTCAAAATAGCGCCCATTGCAAACCTCCTGTGCAAGCCCCGATTCACGAGGCCTGCGGTCATTCCGAAAAGTGTCTGGAACCGCTACAAACAGCCAACTTATGGAATGGGTGGATTGTTCCAGCGTTGCACGGTGACGATCATGTGGCCTTCGCCGGTCAGGGATTTCCCTGCGTCGTCGACGGCGGCGATCACCTTGAGATTGCCGGCATTGTTGGTGGACATCTTGCGCTGCGGGTTCGGCCCGGCATCGCCTGGGGTGAACACACCGGTATCGGCCTGCATGGTGCCGGCAAACTTGACGTCTTCATCCTCTTTGGCACGGTCATCGAAAGCCTCGACCTTCCATTGCGCAGGGAATACGCCGATGCGATAGGGCTTGCCGTCAGCGCCCTTGCCCCAGGCTTCGGCATCGAAACGGCCCTGGACTTTTGGCGTCGAACCACCGCCCTCGCCGATCCGCGCCACCGAGAATTCGGGCACGACTTTGACTTCAGCGATCTTGCTATAGACCGACAGTGTCGGGCCTTCCAGCGTGCCGAGCGTGACGTTGCGCAGGCCCGGTTGCGCATTGGCAGCGGCCTTGATCTTGACTCGCAGGCGCTCCGGACTTTGCTCAAGCACCTGAACCACTTCCACGCCTTTGCCAAAATCCGGTTTGCCGGTCAGGCCGCTGCCGATCAGGGTAACTTCGGTTTCGCTGCCCGCCTTCAGATACCCCGGCTGCACGGCCAGCAAACGGTTGGAGCCCTGTTTGGCGGCGACAAAGTCCAGGCCCCGCTCGTCGTGCTCGGCCTCGAACATCCGACCCTGCATGGCGTTGCCCTGGGCGGCGAACACCTGACGCATGACTACGCCATCGATGGTCACGTTGCCGCGCCATTCGTAACCGGTGTAGAGAATCGCACTGCCATCGCCGTTGAACGGGCTGCCGTCGGCATACTGACCTTTGACGTTGACCTTGAACGTGTCGCTGCCATCGGCAGTCACGCTCATGACGCCAGCCAGTTCGCCTTTACCGGGCAGGTGCCCGCTGAAGCTCCAGTCGCCGACCAGCGCCTCGGCTTTCGGCGCGCTACCCACCCATTTCTTCCAGGCCGGGTTGTCCAGCGAATAACGCTTGGCCAGCAGCGGCACCATCTCTTTGCGGGCCAGATCGAACCAATCGCGGTCGCGGGACAGGGCCTGGTATTCGAGGGACGGCCATTGGCCGAGGTGGAAGTTCACCAGGCGCTCCCATTCCTGGGCAGGTCGACGCTGCAGGGCAACCCGCGCACCGGAGTGACAGCGGCCACACATCTGGCTGGTCTGGTCGTCGAACTTCTCGACGGTATTGAGCCGTCGCTCCAAGGCATAACGCACACCATCGGTCTCACTGGGCGCCAGGCCTTGGGTGTCAGCCAGGTATTTGACGAGGGTCCGGCGATCGTCATCGCTGATCTGCACACCATGCATGACCTGCATCCGGGCAATACTCATCAGCCAGCCTTCCGGCGTTTTGCGCTGGTGGCTGATACGGCTCAGGGCGTTATCGGCTTCGGGGATGTGACAGCCCTGACAGGTTTCCCTGAGGATAGTCTGGGCGTCGCGAGCTGCCAGGCTGTAAGGCGAATGCAGCGCTACACAGGCCGCCACGGTCAACAGACTGGCGCTCAGGCCTGATCGGAGTTTTCTCTTCATCAACGTCGAACCTCCCACGGTGCTTTCTTATTTTTGTGGCTTATCGTTTTTATGGTTTCTGCCGTCGGCGACAAGCCGCTGACGGAGGCAAGAGAAACGTCTGCGATGAGCAATACACGGAGCGTGCCAGCTTAACGAACGGCATTTAAATCAATGAGTTATAGGAATATCTTGGCTTTTCGACGCATCAGAACGAGATGACCTGCGTCTTATATCGCGACAGCCGTTGCAGTCTGAGACAAGCATAGGTGCCCCCGGCTGGAATACTTCATGGCCAGCGGCAATGTTCAAGTACACACGCAATGGCTCGCCGTCTCACCGATGTCGCGATTTGCGACAAAACTACTGGGTGCCATTTTCTCCTTTTATCGCTCAACCCCCGCCAACAAAGGGCCTTGGCCCGTTCCCGGTACTTGGCACAGCCATTGCCAACCTTGGAGAGATCCACGTTCTCACGCACAACAAGAGGTCTCATCATGCCCCTGCCTAATCTGCTTCCCGCCACCTCGGCCTTCGTCCAACGCGCCCCACGCATGCTCATCGGCGGCGACTGGGTCGAGGCCGCGGACGGCCAGACCATGCCCCTGCACAACCCGGCCACGGGCGAAGTGTTATGCGTGGTGCCACGGGCCACGCCCGAGGATGTCGACCGTGCAGTGCTCGCCGCCCGTCAGGCGTTCGACGATTCGGCCTGGACCCGCACCCGCCCTCGGGAACGGCAGAACCTGCTGTGGAAACTCGCCGATCTGATGCAGCGCGACGCCGAACTGCTGGCGCAACTCGAATGCCTGAACAACGGTAAGAGCGCGGCGGTGGCGCAAGTGATGGACGTGCAGCTGTCTATCGATTTCCTGCGCTACATGGCCGGTTGGGCCACCAAGATCGAAGGTTCCAGCGTTGACGTGTCGCTGCCGCTGATGCCCAACGATCAATTTCACAGTTTCATTCGTCGCGAAGCGGTGGGCGTGGTCGGGGCCATCGTCGCCTGGAATTTCCCGCTGCTGCTGGCTTGCTGGAAACTCGGTCCGGCCCTGGCCACCGGTTGCACCGTCGTGCTCAAACCTGCCGACGAAACACCGTTGACCGCGCTGAAGCTCGCCGAACTGGTGCTGGAAGCCGGTTACCCCGAAGGCGTGTTCAATGTGGTCACCGGCACCGGTGTCACGGCGGGCTCCGCCCTGACTCATAACCCGTTGGTGGACAAGCTGACGTTCACCGGCTCCACCGCCGTGGGCAAGCAGATCGGCAAGATCGCCATGGAATCCATGACCCGGGTCACCTTGGAGCTGGGCGGCAAATCCCCAACCATTGTGATGGCCGACGCCGACCTGAAGACCGCCGCAGCGGGCGCCGCCAGCGCGATCTTCTTCAACCAGGGCCAGGTCTGCTGCGCCGGGTCCCGGCTGTATGTGCAACGCAAGCATTTCGACAATGTGGTGGCGGACATCGCCGACATCGCCAATGCGATGAAACTGGGCAATGGCCTGGACCCTAGTGTCGCAATGGGCCCGCTCATTTCCGCGCGTCAACAGGAGCGGGTTTATGGTTACATCGAAAAAGGTCGGGAAAGCGGCGCGACCATCGCTTGCGGCGGTGAGCAATTCGGGCCGGGCTTCTTCGTCAAGCCCACGGTGATTGTGGATGTCGATCAGCGGCATTCATTGGTACAAGAGGAAATCTTCGGCCCGGTGCTGGTGGCGATTCCGTTCGATGACGAAGCCGATGCGCTGCGCCTGGCCAATGACAGCCCTTATGGCCTTGGGGCGAGTATCTGGTCGAATGACTTGGCCGCGGTGCACCGGATGATTCCGCGGATCAAGTCGGGCTCGGTGTGGGTCAACTGCCACAGCGCCCTGGACCCGGCATTGCCGTTTGGCGGCTACAAGATGTCGGGGGTCGGGCGTGAAATGGGGTATGCGGCGATCGAGCATTACACCGAGTTGAAGTCGGTGTTGATCAAGTTGTGATTGGCGGCGTTCTTTAGACCGCTATCGCGAGCAGGCTCGCTCCCACAGTGGATATTCGGTCGACGCAAAACCATTGTGGGAGCGAGCTTGCTCGCGATAGGCCAGCCCAGGCAGCCCAATGTCAGGGCTTGAACCCCTGCCCCGACAACCAGCTCCGAACCATCCTCCCCTGCTCCACCGTCAACCCCTCCAACACACGCTCGGCTGGCTCGCTGCGCAACCGTCGCACCAAGGGTGCCAACTCCACGCCTTGCAGATGCCAGATACCGAGCGGCTGATCCGCCGTGATCACCACCTCGGCCTCCTCCACGAAGCCATCGCGCAATACCGGTGCCCGCTCAACCCTCAACGTGGCGTAATCCACCTCGGCGTGGGCGACTTCAGCATCCGGCCACTGACGCCGCGCCAGCCAGAACGGCTGGTCCGGCCAACGCTGCTCATCGGCATAAAAATCCCGGCCGATGCGCGCAAAACGCAAAAACAGCTGCTCGACCCGCCGCTGATGAAAACGCTGCGCCAGCAACGCCCGCTCAGGTTTGCGCAACAGCGTGTTGACCACCGCAGGCGCCTGCAACGCCGAAGACAACGACTGAAAAATGCCATTACCCGACAGTGGATCGACCGCCATGGCCGCGTCCCCTATCCGAATCCAGTTATCGCCACAGACGTGGGGACACAAAATCGCCGTGCTGCTGCGGGCATGCAAATGCAGTCCGGTTTCCGGTTCACTCCCGAAAAACTCCCGGGCCAATGGCGAATCCTGGCGGCGCTGACGGCAGTGATCGAGCAGCAGCGCCTTACCCGGCAACCCGGCACTGGCCACGTCCACCGTCCATTGCCAGTAACACCGGCCGTCAGCCCGACGCGCCATCCAGGCCCAGCCGTCCCCAAGGCTTTCCACGGCACTGGCGGTGATACCCGACGCGCCTCGCCAGCGATTGAGCAAACTGACCGTCTCCGGCCCCCGCAGCCCTTTGCCAAGGGCCGGTGCCTGACGTCCGCGAGCGTCCACCAGAAAATCCGCGAGCAGCGCTTCGCGCCCTTGCAGTTCGATTCGATGCCCCGAAGCGTGTGACTGCACCGTCAGCACTCGGCCTTCGATCAACTCGACGCCGGCCAGCCGCAGATCCTCGCGCAAGCCTCGATCGAAGCTCGGACGGTCCAGCAAAAACTCAATGTTCTGCGCATGCCGCTGACCGTTCCAGGACACCTGCCGTTGGGAAGGCTGCGCCGCGTCCGCCAACGCGTGACGCAGCCCCGCGCCCCGCAACGCATCCAGCACCCGTGCCGAAACCCCTTCCAGCGCCGCGAAGCGCCGCCACTCGCTGACCAGCGTTACGGGGTAGCCGAGCCGCCGCAGCCCCAGGGCCACCGCAGCCCCCGCAGGCCCCGCGCCGAGAATCACAATCGGCTTCATGGGCCGACGCGCCGTTCAGGGCCGTGATAACAGGCGTTTCTTTGCAGCCATTCGACAATTTGCGCGTCGCTCGCCTCGGGATTTTCAACGAGAAAACTCGCAATGTGTCCGCTCAATGCCGCACAGCCCAGGCTTGCACCCGACTGCCCCGGGTGGGTGCCGTGAACACACGCGGCGAAATCTGCCTGGGCGCTGTCGAGCCACGACCATTGCTGTTCGGTACAACGCGCATCGCCGGTCACCCGTAGCACTTGCGGATAATTCGCTGGGAACACCCCTTCGCCTTGGGCCGGGCTGGACGCACACAGCAAAACACCCCGCGCCACCGCCGCGGCACAGGCCTCACGCAACAGGCTGCGATCCTGCCGAAGACCGAGGCTCAGGTTGATCACCCGCACGTCCTGCGCCACCAGCCAATCGATAGCGGCAGCGATCTGCAAGGCGCTGGTGATGCCTCGCTGGTCGAACACCTGGGCGATGCAAAAAACCGCCGCCGGCGCTCGTCGGCCGATGGCCTCGATTACCGCGCTGCCATGACCCAGCGGATCGTCGCGTAAATCGCTTTCGGCCAGTCCATCCTCCAACAGCGAGAACCGTCGACCGGCAATCACCCGCACTCGTTGCGCGGCTGAATGACCGCTGTCCACCACCCCAATCCGCAGCTCAGGTTTCATGCTGCACCGATTTTGACGTGAGCACGCCGTCCAGCAGTTCAAAGCGCAGATCGGCATCGGCCAGGGTCGACGGACGATGGCTGATCAGAATCCGCGTGCGCCCCGCGAACAGCCGGTCGATGGCCTCGATCACTTCGCGCTCGGTGGCTTCGTCGACCGCCGACGTCGCTTCGTCCAGCACCAGGATCAACGGATCCTGCAACAGCGCCCTGGCGATGGCGATGCGCTGTTTCTGTCCGCCGGACAACTGTTGGCCACGCTCGCCCAAAGGGCTGTCGAGACCTTCGGGCAGTGACTCGATGAGGCTATCGAGCTGAGCCAGGCGCGCCACTTCGGCGATGGCCTGGCGGCTGGCGTCCGGGACGGCATAGGCCAGGTTGTCCGCAAGGCTGCCGCGAAACAGCACGATGTCCTGACTGACCACGGCAATGCGCCGACGCAGCTGGAACAGGTCCAGTTCCCGCAGATCGACCTCCCCCAGCAAAACCCGGCCGGATTGCGGATCATGGTGCCGTTGCAGCAAATCGATCAGGGTTGATTTACCGACACCGGAGCCGCCGCTCAAGGCGACTTTCAAACCGTAGGGAATTTGCGCTTCAACGCCACGCAGGGTCGTCGCGCGACCGGGATGGGCGAAGTGCACGTTGTCGAAACGCAAATCGCCAGAAACCGGCATCGGTTTGGGTGTAACCGGAGTGAGGACGGTTGGCTCTTCACCGCGCAGTTCCATGACCCGCCCAAGGCTCACGGTCATCCGCTGAACCGCGACATAGAGCCCCAGCAGGCTCTGGACCGGGCCCACCGCCATTCCCAGATAGGTCGAAAACGCGATCAGCGCGCCCAACTGCCAAGCCCCTTGCACCACCCAGTAACCGCCAATCAAAAATACACAGGCCCGCGACAACGACGTCAGGGTGCCGGGCACCGCCTGTGTGAAGAACTCAGTCACTTGCAAGCGCAAGAGCTGGCTCATGTACCCCTGGCCCAACGTTTCCAGGCGCCGTGCTTCGCGCCGTTGCTGGCCGGCGGACTGGATGAACTTCATCACCGGCAAGGTCTCGACCATGAATGAGGACATGTCCGCCGAACGCTCGCGCAACTGCCGGACATCGCGCTCGACCTTACGGCGCATCCAGCGTAGCCAGAGCACGTCGATCGGAATCAGTACCAGGGCCAGCAACGAGAGTTTCCACGACAAGGTCACCAGCATCGCCACGGCGACCACCAGACCGATCACGCTCGACACCGCGGAGAACAGCGAGTCCACGGCGAAACGCTGGATCTCCGCGACATCACCATCGAGGCGCGACATCAGATCGCCGATTCGCCGCTGGCCGTAGAAACCCGGCGAGAGCGTCTGCAAATGCCGATAAAGGTCATCGCGCAGGGCAAACAGAATCCGTCCGGACAATCGCGTGTGCAGATATCGATTCACGCCCGACAGTGCCGTGCCCAGCAACCCGGCGGCCATCATCAACCCGGCGATCAGCACCAGCATCGTAAAGTTGCGCGCCAACAGACCATCGTCGATCAGCAGCTTGGTCAGCCAAGGTTGCACCAATACCAACGCCGAGGCGCAGGCCGACAGCCCGAGCAGCCCGGCAATCGCCAGCCGGTGCGGACGCACGAAGCCGTAGAGCCAGCGCAACGCCGCTTGCTGGGCCGCAGGGTTCTGGCTGTCGATCAGCCGAACGATCAAACGCAGCATCACGAGCGCAGCTGTTTAAGCTTGCGATACAGGGTCGCGCGGCTGATGCCCAGGGCTTCGGCGGCGGCCGAGACATTACCTTGGTGCGTGTCCAGGGACTGACGAATCAATTCCAGTTCATGCTCTCGAATACTGCCACTTGGAGGGCGCTCGCCGGCGGTGAGCTCATCGAGCGTGCTGTCGGGCAAATGGTCGAGGGTTAACACAGTCTCCCCCGGTTCACGCATGGCCAGCGCGGTGCGCAAGACCATTTCCAGCTGGCGGATGTTGCCCGGCCAGTGATAGCCGCCGAGCAACCGGTTCAAATCGTCATGCAGGACTACCGTCGGCGCATCGAGCTTGGCCAGCAAACGGTCGACCAGGCCAGTGAAGTCGTCGCGCTCGCGCAGGGCCGGGAGCATCACGCTGATGCCGTTGATTCGGTAGAACAGATCCTCGCGAAAGTGTTTGTCTTCCACCAGACGCTTGAGGTCGCGATGCGTGGCGCAGATCAGCGCGATGTCGATGTCTTGCTCTTCGCCAGCGCCCAGCGGCGCAACTTTGCGGTCTTGCAATACCCTGAGTAAACGGGCCTGCAAGGCCAGCGGCATGTCGCCGATTTCATCCAGAAACAACGTGCCGCCATGGGCCTGCTGCAGGCGCCCGACCATGCCGCCCCGGCGCGACCCGGTAAAGGCACCCTCGCGATAGCCAAACAGCTCCGACTCGATCAGGCCTTCAGGGATTGCCGCGCAGTTCACCGCCACGAAAGGTTTGTCGCAGCGCGCTCCAGCCGTATGCAACGCTCGGGCGATGACTTCCTTACCGGTGCCCGTTTCACCCTGCAGCAACACCGGTAATTCATTGGCCAGACCCTGGCGAGCCATGCGCAGCGCCCGGGCATAACGGGCATTGTTGCCGGCCAGGGATTCTAGATCGGGTTGTGGTTTAGCGCTTTTAGCTGGGGTGCGCGATACCGTGCTGACGTTGATCGAGCGCTGCGGTGCGCGCAGGGCTTTGTAGAAAAATTCACCCTTGGCGGTTTGCAGGCTGCCGACGCCGCCCTGATGCAGACGCGATAACAGCTGCAGGCCATCGACACCCAGGAAATCTTCACAGCGTCGCCCCACGAGCGCCGAACGCTCGGCGTGAAGCAACTGACACGCCTGGGCGCTGACCGCGAGAATCTGACCCCCGAGACTCACCGCGAGCAAGCCCTGCCAAGGGGATTCGAGGTACTGTCGACGGCTGTGGAAGGCGAGAACGATCTGGTCCGGGTAACAGGCATTGAACACGCGACTTTCGATCTGGCTGACGGCCATGGTCAGCAACGCGGTGCTGTCGTGAACACGGCCGAGCGGGCCTTCGCGGGTCAGGTCAAGGACGCCGAGGATGTCGCCCTGCGGGCAATGGATAGGCACCGAGGTGCAGGAAAAATCAGTCAGACGGTCAAGGTAATGTTCGCCGCAATCGATCATCGTCGGTCGGGCTTCCACCAGTGCGGTACCCAGGGCGTTGGTGCCGCGCACCGCTTCGCTCCAGCAAGCCCCCAGCGTGATGTCTTGCAGGCCACTGCCTTTGAAACGGTCGGCGTGCCCTTCGGCTGCAAGGATGGTGGCGTCGGAATTGGCGAGGATGATGAGCCCTTCCTTGCCCTGGCGTTCGGCCAGATAATCGATGGCCGGCATCGCCGCATCGATCAACAAGCGATTGCTCTCCAGCAGCACATCAAGGCTGGCGTTCGACTCCAACGCCAGTTCTTGCTTGGCATTGAAATGCACGCCATGGCTGAGGCTGCGCCGCCACGACGCATCGATTTCCGCACGCAATACGCCATCGGGGACGGTGCCTTCGAGGTGCAGCTTTTCCCGGGCCAGCCGTGCTTCGCGATGAAGTTTGGGATGAGTTGTTTTTATCAGCATCAGCAAGCGCTCCGGATCGGTCCGCCCTGCGCCCTTCTGAGTTCAGCGCTTTGTTGCCATCTTTACGTTAACGTCAGGGCATTGGCAAGTGCCTTACGGCGTTTGTGCTTGATCCTAGGCGGGGTGCTCGCTTCTCGGTCGCTCCTCCTCGCATTGAATACGCAGGGCACTGGTTCGGTGATATCAAGACCAGCTGCACCTCATCCTCGGTTCCGGATTTGCGGATCAAGGACCGTTCGAACTGCTAAGGCTGCGCATTAAGTTGTCGCTTCCAAAACTGCGACTACACTCGGTCTTGCTGGCCAAGAAGGATCGACGGCAGCGTGAGTTTTCGTTGGTCCCGTTGAATTATCTGAGACAAGGAGCAGTCATGACTTCGCTAGACTCAATTGAGCAAAGACAAATCAATCTTACCCACGCGTACGTGGTGAACAATGCGGCGTTGGCTTCGCCGGATTGGCAAAACATGAAGAAGCCTTCGCCGACCCAGGTCAAAGACAACATTCTTACGCGCCTTAACGGCTCCAAGTTTGGTGGCGGCTATGACGTAGCCTGGGGACCCGCCCTGGTCCCGGATGGCGAGCATGTGGCCCACATCACGGTGGTGTTGGTCGGCGGGCAGGACAAAAACGACATTGTGGTGGTGACGAGTGGAACCCTCGCCGATTCGGTCAAGGATCAGATAGATGATCTTGATATTTCTTCAATGGTGCCGCTGCAGAGCCTCATCAAGAACTGCCCGGTGCCGGCACACCTGGCGCAGGGAACTGCGGAAGGTGTAAAGGCGATATTGGGTCAGGAATCGACAATCGGTTTCCAGGGCACACTTTGCGATTTTCTGGCGGAACAGCGCAGTGGGGCAACGATCCGGTTGGTCGGGCATAGCCTCGGCGGTGCCTTGATGTCGGTTCTTGCGCTTTATTTGAAAGATAAATTCTCGAACTTTAATTTCCGTTGCGAAACAATTGCTGCACCAACGGCCGGCGACGGTGTTTTTGCAAGCTATTTCAATAAGCAAATGGCCGGCAATGCGCTACGCATCTACAACACGCTGGATGTCGTTCCGATGGCCTGGTGCGCAACCTCTCTCGACTTCTCCTTGACGCTTTATGAGCCGACCAATGTCATCGATGAAAAAATGAAGGGACTGGTTTGCTCCAATATCGATACCGTCACCCGTAATAACTCCAACTACACGCAATGGGGCATGGGCGGCGCAAACATGGAGCTGCGGCTCTGTGGAGAACTTCAATCCCCGTGCCCTAGCTATGAAGCGCAATCGGGCTACCAGCACATCTACGAATACATGACGCTGCTGGGGCTGCAGCTGGGTGATATTCCGATGCCGGCGCCGTCTGGCAGCTAGCGCGCAGCCTCGACGATCAGGTGTCGACTTGCAATTGTCGGCACCTGTTCGGCAAATCACAGAATTGCAATTCGCCTTTTTGTCGCCCGCTTTTTTTCAACCCGCAAACACTCACGAACCTAGGCGGACGGCACCCACTAACGTTACTGAGTGTCCGCGCATGGGATGACTCGTTTAACCACGCTTGCGATAGACATGCCTTGGATCAAAATTGAAAATATCACCACCATGTAGGTGAGTGAAACGACAATATCCCGCGCGCCTCCGGCTGGCAGTGACAGCGCCAAGGCTACCGATATGCCCCCTCGCAAACCTCCCCAGGTCAAAACGCGCCATGAACCGCTGGGTAAACGAAAGCGTCTTCCAAGCGCAGCAATAGGAACGCCTACCGTAAGCAATCGAGACAGCAAGGTAAGTGCTATTACCGCCAGCCCGGTGACGATCAGGGAGTTCGAGAACTGGATGAGAACCACCTCCAGGCCGATCAGTACGAACAAAACGGCGTTCAAGATCTCGTCTATCAGCTCCCAGAACATGTCCACATGTTTTTCAGTCTGCTCGGACATTGCGTAGGATCGTCCCTGGTTTCCGACGATAAGCCCGATTACTACCATCGCCAGGGGGCCGGACACATGAAGATGGTTCGCCAGCGCGTACCCACCTAGCACCGCAGCCAATGTGATCAAGATTTCTTCCTGGTAGCTGTCGATGCTTTTCAGCATCAAATAGGCTAGATATCCAATGGCTGCGCCTAGAAGCACGCCGCCACCGGCCTCTGTCAGAAGCAACTTCGATGCGCCCAACGCCGACGGTGCTTCGCCACTGGCTATCATCGCCACAATGAGTGAAAACAGCACAACACTGACTCCGTCGTTGAACAGTGATTCGCCCGCTATCACCAGTTCGACGCTTTTGGGAGCCCCGGCGGACTTCAGGATACCCATGACCGCTATGGGATCCGTGGGAGAAATCAGGGCACCGAATACCAGGCAGTAGGCAAGGGGAAGTTCCAGAGACGTTAGTGACAGAAGTAGCCACAGCCCATAGCCAATCAACAATGTGGAGGCTGTTGTACCTACTAGTGCCAGAGAAGCCACCTGCCACCGGTAAGAACGCAGCTGCGAAAGATCGACGTGCAACGCTCCAGCGAACAGTAGTAAGGAAAGCATCCCCTGCATGAGCAGTTCGGAAAAATCGATCGATTCCACCAACGATTGCTCAAGCGTGTGGAGTGCATGAAAACCCATCGCATCCAACGCCATATTCAGCACAGAGAGGCCCAGCGCAATGCCCATGACACCAATCGCTGGCGGCAGCCCAACATAACGGCGATTGAGGAAGGCAAGAACCGCCGTGATACTCACAAAGACAGCAACGATATCCAGCATTCGATAATGGCCCTGTTGATGCGGTGCACTACGCTTTCGACAATCCGGGTACTTCCATATTTATCTTGCGCCAAAAGGCTTCAGAGAAGCTGTATGCCGAGAAAGCAATCAATCCGAAGGCCATCACCATCAAAACCAACCATCCAGCGGGCAAACCCTGAAGTGCGTCGAGGGCTTCCTTCATACCGGGTGGATCCATGGCTTGATAGGCCGAGCCGCTAAAGGCCAACAGCAATGCAATCTCTATAAAGACGACGCCACGTGCGATCAGGCCAAACCGAGACACCGGGCGGACGTACCGCATGACGTCTTCGTCAGCCTCGAAATACTTTTCAAACGATGCCTTCCATCCCTTGTAAATGTGAGCAATTCCAACGCCAAGCGGAATGAGAGCAAGCAGATACACCAATAGGTTGGAATGCTTCCAGGACAATAGATGCGCCAGCCAATCTGTGTTCTGTTCTCCTGAGTTGCCAGAGCTACCCACTCCGCTTACAAGTAGGCCTAACGCAAAAAATGCCAGAGCACCATTGACCAACCCCCCCGCAAAAAGACCGGTGCGAATTACCAGTCCCTTGAGATTTTTGCCGTGGTGGTCGACATCACGGGTAGCTTGCAGAACACGCCAAGCCGAAAATGCGAGCAAACCCGCCACGACGATCCCAACTAAAAAATAGCCAAACGGCTGGCCCAATAAGGCTTCCAGGCTTTTCTGGCTATCTTTCGGTTTTGTCGAATCTTGTGCCGCAAGCAATGCGAAGATACCGATGATGAGGTAAATCACACCTCGCGCGGCGTACCCTCCGCGTGCTAGGACAATAAGGCTTTGGTGCGCTGACATTGGCTGCTTTCCCGAAAGTAGTACAGGAACAGACTCGTCTGGCTGGAAGGGGTTCTATCGTTAAATTCAAAACCGCAGCCCTGACCTACGCAGCGTCATTCGCTAACCCCGGGGGCGACAGGTAGCTCCCTCATTGGCCCTCTTCTAAACACCTTGCATTCTATGCGCGATGCACACATATTTAGCCCATGAAAGACATGAAACTAGAAAACATAGTTGGGGCGCTGTCGCTGGCGATTTCTGACTCTATCCACCAAGGCACTCAAGACGAAGCTCCAGAAGTGGGTCCGGCGGCAGCGGCCATCGCCCTACTCGGTCACGAGCCAGGCCTGTCTATAGAACGTTTGAGGCGAGCCTTAGGGTTATCTCATCCTGGGGCTGTGCGCCTGGTTGATAGGCTTGTCACTCAGGGTGTAGTGGAACGCAGACAAGCAGAAGCTGATCGTCGCTCCGTTGCGCTCCACCTTACTGCCGCTGGAAGTACGAACTGTGCTGCGGTGCTAGCGGTCCGCCATGAACGTATAGCGCGTGCTTTGGAAGTTCTTGATCCCGATGAGCGTGAAGTGCTTGAACGGATAACCGAAAAACTACTTAACGGCTTGGTGCATGATCTCGATCAAGCCTATTCAGTTTGCCGACTGTGCGACCCCACGGCTTGCAAGAATTGCCCAGTCGCACATGCGCTGGATGAAGATCACTGAATTCAGTTTTCCAGCAGGTTGAACAACCTTTGTAGGCCCTTTTGCTGACTGCGCTACTCAAGAAAAAAGGCAGCAAATCATTTATCAGAACTTCGACAAGTCTTGCCGTCATCCATCTTCCTGCCGCCCTCTTCGCCTCAGTCCTTCAACTACTCCTGGCTTATCCCAAGTTTGGGCGCAGTCGCTGCAGGCCCTCGGTGAGGATCACCAGGCTCACGCCTAACAACGCAACGTCTTTTATCAGGAACGTGCCTAGGAAGTTCAGCCATGGAAAACCTCCCGATCCCGCCTCCCAGATTGGCAATACAAACAGCATGGAAATGGTCGTGAAGAAGATCAGCGAGGCTAACAAGCCACCCGCGATAGCTGTTCGAGCAGACCAGGGTGAAGCGATAAGCAGCAGTGCAGTCAATATCTCGACTACACCCAGTAAGTAAGAGGTACCGGCTTCGCCAAAAACTGGATAAAGCCAGGCTAGCCAAGGAGTGCCGCTGATAAGGGGTATGAGTGCCTGCACCTCAATCTGTGTGAACTTAAGCAGACCAATCATTAGCAGGGGAAGAACAACACCCGATAAGACAATCGCGCGGCTTACCTTCTGGAGTTTCGAAACACTGGAAATGGAAGCAGCCTGGCTGCTGGTGACGCTCGTGATGTGCTGCATGACATCCTCCGATTGCTGATATGTGCTCGAAGCATATATTATCGAATGGCGAATTGCATGCGCCGTGCATATAATATTTCGCTATGGACTCTGCACGTGTTGTAGGTCTTATTACGGCTACAAGCCGGTACGGACCATTGAACGGCCAAGGCGTACGCGGTGCCTCACACCGACCGCGCTTTATCTACCTTTATCCCAGCGATCACCAATGGTCGCACTCACAAAGGTACTCATCATGCATAACCACGCGCGGTTCCAACTCGCGGCCCTTCTGACAGCCGCCCTGGTCACGGGCGCAACCTACTCACTGTCGTCCACCGCAGCGCAAGCCTCACAGACATCGACCGCAACGACTGCCTCGACCCATAAGCCCGCACACGCAGGCGTCTATGCCTTCAACCTGGGCAAGTTCCGCATCACCGCACTGAGCGACGGGACGCTGCCCCTCGATCTACATCCGCTGCTTAGAGGCATCAGTCCAAAGCAGATCGACGCAATGCTGCAACGCGGATTTGCTCGCAACCCGCTGGAGACGTCTATCAATGCCTACCTTATCGACACTGGCTCACGTGTCGTACTGGTCGATACCGGTGCCGGTGAATTGTTCGCAAGCGTTGGCGGCAAGCTACCCGAAAGCCTGGCGGCTGCGGGTTACCAGCCGGCGCAGATCAGCGATGTGCTGATTACCCACATCCACACCGATCACTCTGGCGGCCTGACACGCGGCGGCCAGATGATGTTTCCCAATGCGACCATCCACGTCGGCCAGGCCGATGTCGACTTCTTCCTGGACCGCGCCAATCTGGACAAGGGGTTAAAGCCGGCATATCTGGAGGAAGCGTTGAAGACCATTGGCCCGTATCAGCGCGCAGGTAAGCTGAAGCCATTCTCTGCCGAATCCGAAATCCTCCCGGGTATCACTGCCATACCCACGCCGGGACATACCCCGGGCCACAGCTTTTTCCGGGTCACAAGCGAAGGCGAGAGCATCGATTTCTGGGGCGACATCATGCATGTCGGCCTCATTCAATTCTCGAGGCCAGAAGTGACAATAACCTTCGACGTCAATCAGAACGCTGCTCGCGCCCAGCGGCTAGAACAATTCGAGACAGCCGCGAGTGAACGACGGTTGTCAGCAGTCGCTCACTTGCCATTTCCGGGTATCGGCCACATCAGGCGCGAAGCCGGCAGGTATGAGTGGGTACCCGTCCAATACCGCAATCGCGACTAATACCGTAGGCCTGGATCGCAATTGATCCAGAACGAAATACATGGCTCCCCGCTACGCGGGGCCATAGGCTCGCGACGACTAGGTTGATGTCATCAACGCGCGAATTTACTTCAACGCAGCTACCACGGCATCGAAGAACACCATCGGGTCGATCGGCTCTTTGTCAACCGGCTTGGGTTGGGCACCGAAGGTGACAATCACCACGTTATTGGCAGGGTTGAGGTAGATGTTCTGGCCCTGGATACCGACCGCCGCATAGGCGCCGTCTTTCACCGACGGCTCGGTCCACGCCGTCCACCACATGTAGCCGTAGTCCAGGGACTTACCGCCTTTGAGGGTGGTCGGCAGCGTCGCCTCCTTGACCCAACCTTCGGGCAGAATCGATGTGCCATCGATCTTGCCGCCGTTCATGAAAAACAGCCCGAAGCGTCCATAATCACGCAGCGTGGCGCTGATACCGCTGCCACCAATTTCCACGCCGTCAGGCGAATCGAGCCACCACCGGGCATCACTTTCCATACCGAACGGCTGCCAGATCTTCTGCGATAGATAATCGGCCAGTGGCATCTTCACAGCGCCACGGACGATCTCGCCGAGTACCTGCGTTTCGCCAGTGCTGTACGTGTTGGCCGTGCCGGGCTCGGCCGCTCGCGGCAAACTTGCCATCAAGGCCATGGCAGAACGCGGTTTCTGCGAAATCTGCGCTTTGAGTAGCGCGCGACGATCGGACGCCGGATCGGTGTAGGTTTCGTTCCACTTCACGCCCGAAGACATCATCAGCACGTCGCGCACGGTCACGCCTTCGTAGGCGCTGCCCTTGAGCTCGGGAACGTAATCCACCACTTGTGCGTCAAGGCTCTTGATAAGGCCGTCTTTGATCGCTGCAGCCGCCAGCGTGGAGGTGATGGATTTGGCTATCGACATCGACATCCATCGGGTTTTCTCCGTGTTGCCACGCTGATAGGTCTCGAACACGATCTTGCCGTCCTTGAGCACGAGCATCGCCGTAATGCTGTCCAGTGCGACAAAGTCATACAGGTCGTACTTTTTGTCCCCGACAGTGAATCGAACGTTGGGCAACTGTTTGTCTGATTTGGGCAGTGCATACGGGTGATCGCCGGCCTTGATCCTGTGGGTGGGGAACAGCCGGTCGATGTTGCGGTAGGTACTGACCGCCAGATCGGGGAGCATGGCGCCGTCATAGATCTGCTCCACCGTGCCAATCGGTTCCTTGGCGTGGGGATAATCCTCAGCCCATGCGCCCGAGGTGATACCCGCAGCGAGCAGACCCAGTGAGAGAAGCAGCGAGCGACCAGACGCAGTCGCAGTCGCACGAAAAATCGCGGATGAGTGCATAACCGATCCTTTTTTTGTTTTGCTATTCACGCATGTTAAAAAACGCGGCCGCTTGAACCATAGTCTACTCATTGGAATCGCGCCCAAGCTGAAGGACGACACTCATCGCTTCTCGTCAGGTATAAACAACTGCGCGCCACTGAACGGTGAATATGTCGAGAATGACCGCCAATGAGGTGATTGAGCAGCTCAACGGGGCCAAGATCGCATTGTTAGATGTTAGAACGTTCACCGCCTCGGCGCAGTCCGATGCTGTGTCTTTGCTCGGATGACCCGCCTCATGACGAACGCACTGGTTTTTTTCGCGACCCTTATCGGTATGGAGGGTTTTGCGTTTCTCGCCCACAAATATGTGATGCACGGCTGGGGCTGGGGCTGGCACCGCTCCCATCATGAGCCCCGCACCGGCTGGTTCGAGAAAAACGACCTGTACGCGATCGTGTTTGCGCTGATCGCCATCGTACTGATCGCGCTTGGCACCCAGGGCATGCACCCGCTGGAATGGATAGGGGCCGGGATGACGGCTTACGGTTTCCTGTACTTTCTGGCCCATGATGGGCTAGTCCACAAACGCTGGCCATTGAAGTACGTCCCCCGCACCGGCTATCTCAAGCGTCTGTATCAAGCGCATTTGATGCACCATGCCGTGTCGGGCAAGGACCGCTGTGTCTCATTCGGTTTTCTCTATGCCCCACCTACCGCGGTGCTTCGGGTTCAGTTGCGCGATCTGCATGGCGGACCTCTTCGCAAGAATGATCCGGGCGCTGCCACAGGCTCGGCAGACGCTCAGGCCAGTGACGCCCGCGAGCAGTGACGGCGCGGCACAGGCCGCCGAGCACATGCCGCAACTTGTCGACCTTCGAGGTCGACACCCGCGTATCCCAGGCATGCTCGCCCCGCCTTGAGACCTTGATGCCAATTTGCCGATAGACACCCGACGCAGTCGCCACCGCCCACGCGGAGCGCCACGGCAATGCCCTTAATCCCGCCTCGGCACTGGCGTAAAAAGGCTCGGCCAGCTGCACCAGCCGTTGCGCGAGGATGGCCAGACCGGGCCGATGCTGATCGTCGGCAAGTGACGCCTCGGGGATCGAAAGCTCATCCAGCCAGTCTCGTGGCAGATAGCACCGGCCGACGGCAGCGTCTTCGACGATATCCCGGGCAATGTTGGTCAATTGAAACGCCATGCCCAGGTCGCAGGCGCGGTCCAATGTCTTTTGGTCGCTGACGCCCATGACCTGAGCCATCATCAGCCCGACGACCCCGGCCACGTGGTAGCAGTAGTCCAAGGTGTCGTTTACGCTCTGATAGCGGCGCTGGTGTACATCCATCGCAAAACCCGCCAGGTGCTCCAGGGCATAACGCTCCTGAATGCGATGTTTGACCACCACCTCTCTGAAAGCAGCGAAGGCTTCGTGCTGCACAGGCAACCCGGCGTACACCGCCCGAGTCTGAGCGGTAAGGTCGGCAAGGCGCCGTTCAATGTCGAACTGGTTCAACACGGTCGCCGAATGCCCCGCCTCCTGACCATCTATCACGTCATCGCAATGCCGGCACCACGCATAGAGCATCATGGCGCTGGCCCGGGTCGAGGGGTCGAACAAGCGCGAGGCCGCGGCAAAGCTCTTCGAGCCCACAGCAATGCTGCGTTCGGCATGCTCCAGCAGGACTTGGTCCTGGTTAGCATCGCGATTCATGAGTGCAGATCCTCCAGCATCAAACCTGCCGTGGCCTTGGCCGAGCCGATGACACCGGGGACGCCCGCACCGGGGTGAGTGCCCGCGCCCACCAGGTAAACGTTGCCAAGGCTCGCGTCGCGGTTATGGGGCCGGAACCAGGCACTCTGCCAAAGGACAGGTTCAAGTGAAAACGCCGAACCCAAATGTGCGTTCAACTCACTGCGAAAATCATCCGGGTTGAAAATCCGACTGGTCACCAAATCTTCCCGCAGGCCAGGCATGTAGTGTTTTTCCAGATACGCGAAAATCCGATCACGGTAGCGTGGCCCCTCTACCTCCCAGTCGATAGGCGCGTTACCCAGATGAGGAACCGGCGAGAGCACGTAGTGGCTGGAGCAGCCCGGCGGGGCGAGACTCGGATCCGTGATGCAGGGCGCATGCAGGTAGAGCGAGAAATCCTCAGCCAGCTCAGCGCCATTGAATATTTCTTGAATCAATGACCGGTAGCGCGGCCCGAAGCAGACCGTGTGGTGTCGAAGCTGAGGTTGCGGCCGCTTGAGGCCGAAATGGATGACGAACAGCGAGTTGCTGAAACGCTTGCCTTTGAGGCGCGCGCTTTCCTTGATGCCACGGGCATGGCCGCCCAGAAGTTGCTCATAGGTATGCACCACGTCCGCATTGGAAGCGACGCAGTCGGCATTCAGCAAGCGACCGTTTTTCAAGCGCACGCCGCTGGCCCTGCCCGCTTGCACCTCGATGCTGGCGACGTCGGCATTGAGCTCGAAACGCCCGCCGAGGTCTTCGAAAAACCTCACCAGCCCCTGCACTAGCGCCCCCGTCCCTCCCTTGGGAAACCACACGCCCCATTCGCGCTCCAGTGCATGGATCAAGGTGTAGATCGATGAGGTGGAAAACGGATTGCCGCCCACCAGCAGGGAGTGAAACGAAAACGCCTGGCGCAGTTTTTCGTCTTCGATAAATTCAGAAACCATCGAGTAGACACTGCGCCACGCCTGCAGCCGAGCCAGCTGCGGCCCGGCCTTGACCATGTCCCGAAACGACAAAAACGGCACGGCGCCCAGCTTGAGATAACCCTCGCGAAAAACCGCCTTGGAGTACACCAGAAACCGCTGGTAGCCTTCAACATCCTTGGGGTTGAGCCTGGAGATATTGCGGTCCAGCTCGGCCTGATCGTTGGCATAGTCAAACTGCGTACCGTCCTCCCAGCACAAGCGATAGAACGGCGAGACCGGCAGCATCTCGACGTAGTCACGCATGGATCTGCCGGCCGCTGTGAACAATTCCTCGATGGCCGTGGGATCGGTAATCACCGTCGGCCCGGCATCGAAAGTGAATCCCTCGTCGTGATACACATAGGCGCGGCCGCCGGGCTTGTCGCGTTTTTCCAGCAAGGTGGTTTGCACGCCCGCCGCCTGCAGCCGGATCGCCAGTGCCAGGCCACCAAAGCCTGCGCCAATCACAATCGCGCTTTTCCCCTGGGTCATGCTTGATCCTTGTAATGCCGAGGCAGGCAGCGACGTGCAGCGTGCAGGGCCTCATTGATGGGAACAGGCGGCTTGCCGATCAGCACTCTAAGCTTGTCCTGCAGCGTGCTGTCGCCCGAATAAAAGCGCCTGATCAGCCCCTCGGGCAGACCATAAAAACGTTGCATCACCCGCCAGCGGTCCTGGGGTTTGCCTGCCAGGAACAGCATGCGATTAAGCAAACGGTAAAACCCCTGGCGCCGCCACGCCTGTTCAGCGAATGCGCGAATGCCAAGGTATAAGGCGTCCGCCTGCAGGTTCTGCTGGCGGGCGACCCAGTCCGCCAGTTGCACCGCCTGGGGCAACGAATAACCTGTTGTGCAATGGCAAAGACCGGCCCGCAAACCGGAACGCGGCTGGCCGGGCGCCTCGCGCCAGAAGCCGGAAAAGTCGCCTGCCAGGGTGATCGGCAACACGCCTTGCTCTTCGCGAAGGCAGCGGGCAATGATCCATCCGCGATCTTGCACATAATCACGGACATGCTGGCGCAGTTGTTCTGAAGAAAAGCTCTGGCGGTCAACGTAGTGGGTGTCCTCCACCAGCACCGTGTCGGCTGAAAACGGCAAGACGTAGACGAAACGATAGCCCTGCCCTTGAGCCACCCGGGCGTCCATGATGATCGGCACGTCCAGCCCATGAGGGGCCTGTAGCTGCAGCACCTGACCCAGGAACGCCTGTTGGCCCAGCACCAGATGTTCGCTGTGCTGGACGCCACGCCCGTCGATGACGGCCTTGGCCCACAGCTGTTCGCCGTCCTCCAGCAACAGCGAAGTCGGGGTGATCTGTTCGATCCGCTGTGAGACACGCAACCCTGCCCGCCCCCCGTCACTGAGCGCCGGTTCGATCACTTGGGCAAAGCGTTCGGAGGTGATGCTGGCATAACCGCTGTTCAGCCGTCGCGAACGCCCCGGGAAATGCACCTCGTAGGCAGGCCAGGTTTGCACCACCAAGGGCCTGATCCACTGATGCTGCTCGGCCGTCAAGTCCGAGTCGTGAAAGGACCAGGTATGGTTACCACCGATCCGGGCCTGCTCTTCAACGCACAGCACCTGTAACTCAGGGCGCAACTGCTTGAGCCGCCAGGCGATCAGCCCATTGGCCAGCCCACCACCGGCGAGGATCAGGTCATAGTTCATGCCACCGCCTGCGTCAGCACGGGTTCGCCGCTACGCACCGCCGCCTCAACGATGTCCGCCGCTTTGCTGGCGCCACCGGCGCGCTGCAACTCAGCCGCCATCCGCTGCAAGGGCTCTCGTGGCAGAACAAGCAGCCGGGCCAGCCCATCAGCAATGGTGGCGGCGCTCGCCCGGCGGTTCAACTTCAGGCCCAGGTCTCGGTAGCTGACACGCGCAGCCACCCCCGGCTGGTCAAAACCGATGGGCATGACGAGCATCGGCGTAGTGGTGGCTATGGCATCCATCACGGTGTTGAGTCCTCCATGGGTCACGACTACATCGGCGTGTTCAAGCACCGCTTGCTGGGGGGCGAACGCAGTGACCCAGGTCGCGCCACTGTCGAGAAGCATGCGTTCCTGAACCGAATCAAGCCTGCCGCAATGGGCGACCAACAATTGCGCATCCAGGCGACGGCAAGCCTTTGCAATCTGCCGGAACATACCCAGGCGCCCGCCCTGCAAGGTACCCAGGCTGGCGAAGACAAAGGGTCGATTTTTATCAATCTGCCACTCGAAGGTTTCATTGCCTGGCGAAGATTGCTCCGTACCCGAAAAAGGCAGGCGCAACGGTCCGACTGCGTGGAAATGCGCGGGCTGCTGCAAACGGGGAAAATCAAATCCCGCAAGGGTCTGACTGATGTGGGCAAGCGGAGAAAGGCATTCATGCAGCGCATCGCGAGGCACGATGGCAAGCCGTCGACATGCACCCCGCAATACGTCTCTGAGCGGTCGCATCAGCCAATCGTAGACCTGCTGGCTACCGGCGTACATGCGTAGGCTACGTTCGTCGCGACCGTAGGCAAACGGCATCACCGGCAGCGGCAAGCCTGGCTCGCGGTTGACCGGCAACGCGCAAGCCACCGAGACATAAGGTAGCCCCAAGGCCTCGGCGACCAGCCCACCGGCAGCTTCCATCTGATCGCAGAGCAGTGCATCGACCTGCTCGTAAGCCAGCGCCGCGGGTAATTCATTACAAAGCATGTTTGTGGTTGAACACATATCGGCAATAACCCGCCGCAAGGTCAGCGGGTTATTAGAGCTGGCCGCGCGCTGCAACACAGCGTCCAGGCTCCCCGGTGGATGGCTGCTAGCAGCCATCGCATGAAAACCGATGCGCGGATCACCCAGCCAACGGCGCGCGTCGGCCTGCTGGAAGAACGTGACCTGATGCCCACGATTCAATAGCTCTACCGCCAGCGCCTGAAAGGCCTGGAAGTGGCTATGGAACGCCGGGGTCACCACGCCGAAATGGCTCATGGGCGATGAACCGATGGCAGTAATCTGGCTTGACGCAATGCCGCCAGATCTCCGGAACCGGTGCAGAAACAGGCAATGCGCAGCTGCTTGATGATGATGTCGAAATGCTCGATGACCGACGCTGTCGACACCGTCGCATCGCGCAGCACTCCGGCCGCCTGCCCTACCAGGTCGGCCCCCAGACACAGCGCCTTGGCCACATCCACGCCGTTGCGAATGCCGCCGGATGCAATCACCGTCATGCCGGGCAATGCCTCACGCACGCTGATCAGGCTGGTGGACGTCGTTATACCCCAATCGGCAAACGCCATTGCCACCTCGTGATCGGCGGGGCTGCTGGCGCGTTCAGCCTCTACCGCTGCCCAACTGGTGCCGCCGCTGCCTGCCACATCGATCACGCTGACCCCGACTCCAGCCAGGGCCACCGCCACCGATGCCGATATACCCGCCCCGACTTCCTTGACGATCACCGGCACGCCGAGACTTTGCACCGTCAGCCCGATGGCATCCAGCACGCCTCGCCAATCCCGATCACCTTCGGCCTGAACGGCTTCCTGCAACGGGTTCAGATGAATGATCAAAGCGTTGGCCTGCAAAGTCTCCACGGCGCGGCGCGCCAACTCCTGGCCATCCTTTTCCAATAACTGTGCCGCGCCGATATTTCCCAGTAACGGGATGTCGGGCGCCAGCCGCCGCAGCTCACGGGTCAAGCCCTGATCGTTGCCACTGCGCAGACCGACGCGCTGCGAACCTACGCCCATGGCGATGCCAAGCTCCTGGGCGGCCTCAGCCAGATGGCGGTTAATGGCTGAAGAACGCTGCGCCCCGCCGGTCATTGAACTGATCAGCAAGGGCGCTCTGAGGGGGATCCCAACCAGCGCGCTGGCAAGGTCAATGTCGTTCAGATTCAGCTCGGGCAGCGCGCAATGCTCGAACTGAAAGGCATCCAGCCCGTTGCCGCCACCCTGTCGTGGGTTATGGCTCACACCACGGCCGTCCAGCACGATATTGAGATGATCATCCTTTCTCCGACTTAAGGGATGCTCGGTCATGAAAGCTCCAATTCGGTTGAATCATTTCGCGGCGCGCGTGGTCATTTTGTTGAGTGGCGTTATACAAGCTTAGGCCGATCGTACAACTTGTGTGCAACGCTGACTGATAATTGAGGCACTGGTTATTCGAAGTGGTTCAGAGTTTGAGGCCCATCACGTGAACCACCAGAAAGCAGATCCCCCTTCACAACTGCCCTTAAAGCAAAGGTCAAGACCGATGACCATCGAGCCTGACGCAACCGTCGAATATGGGTTTAGCGAACGTTTGGAAGATGTGCGCGCGGCTATTGAGCAGCGTCTGGACCAACTGCTGCCGAGCAGCAGCGACGAGCGCGACCTTGTCGCGCTGGCCATGCGTGACTCCACGCTGGCGCCCGGCAAGCGGATGCGGCCGATTCTGTTGATACTGGCTGCACAAGGCTTGGGGCACGGTGGTGATCAGGCACTGGAATTGGGCTGCGCCGTGGAATTGATCCACGCAGCGTCACTGGTTCTGGACGACATGCCGTGCATGGACAACGCCCGATTGCGCCGTGGGCAGCCGACCGTGCACCTGAAGTTTGGCGAAGACGTGGCGATTCTTGCCGCCGTTGCCCTCCTCAGCCGCGCATTCGGGGTGGCCGCCGGGATTACCGATCTGGCACCCGCAATCCGCATGCAATTGGTGGAGGTCATGGCCAATACCGTTGGCATGCAGGGTCTGGTCAAGGGCCAGTTCAAGGATCTGCGTGACGGCCAGAAAAATCGCCCCCCTGAGGAAATTGCACTGACCAACAACCTCAAGACGGGGGTACTGTTTAGCGCGATCATGGACATGGCCTGGCTGATCAGTGGTGCCAAAGCTCACACACGCCCGATCCTGCAGGACTTTGCCGTTGAGCTGGGTCAGGCGTTCCAAATGTATGATGACCTTTTGGATCGTTGTCCGGACAGCAATAAGGACCAGGGCAAGGACGAGGGCAAGTCGACGTTCATTGCGCTTTACGGCGAGCAAAAAGTCCGCGAACAGCTAGAGGCTCATCTAATGAGCGCCGAAAGCCATTTGCGAGAAGTTTTCGGGCCCTCGCGAATGATCACCTGGTATGTGCGGATGATCTTCGAGAAAGCGGTGCGACAACGTGGCGCAAGGCTGTAGGGCCTACTTGGCCTGCTCGGCGATTGCTTGTTTCAACTTTTCGGCATCGGCAAAACGCTGCTCATTGACGACCGCGCCATTGTTCAAGGCGAGCCACTGAACGGTGTCCCGGTCGCCGCCATAGCGGGTGGCAACCCTGCCGTCCTGGTCGAGCATAATTCTGTATTTGGCCGAACGCATGGCCGGTACTGCCACCAGTTTGATCATGGAAGGCATCTTCTCGATATCCGCCAGGTACACAATGTGGCGCGCTTCCAGATAGCCCTCCGGGTGACCCTCCATCGCCGCATCCACTAACTTAGCGGCCGACATACTGCGCGCTATCAACAGCACCTGAGCGCTGTCGTTCAAGGTATACGCCTTCTCGTTCTGATCCAGCAGGGTCCACTTCATCGCGGGCTGGTTCAGATCTTTGGGTTGATCCAAATCTTTTGATTGGGCTGACTCCTGCGCCAACACGTGGAAGTTCAGTAGTGCACCGATCAGCAGGATCATAAGCCGCATGGTTTCGTACCTTATTCGAGGAAAGTCACGGAGTGAAACGCTGACGCCATCCTACGTCAGCCTGGCTGTCGCGCTCTAGCGCATTAATGCTTTTGTTGCCTGACCTGCTCGCAAGCGCGTTGCCACGGGGGCGCCGGGCCGAGGATGGCGATGCTGCGCCCTTAGAGCAGCGCAATGCTGTAGCTGACAAACACCCGGTTATGATCCTGGTCACGGGCGCCTTCGCTATTGGATTTACCGTTACGCCAGCCGAAGCCAACCCCTTTGAGCGCTCCCGACTGAATGACGTAGTCCAGAAAGATATCCCTCTCCCATTCTTTCTGATCGTCACCGGATCTCGTCTTGATGTTGTCACCGGAGAGGTACATGACCGAGGCTTTCAGGCCCGGGACACCCAGGGCGGCGAAGTCATAGGCATACTGACCGAATACTGTGCGCTCCCCTGCACGGGTGAAACTCTGGATCAGACGATCTGTGTGCAGGTATAAGGAGCTGCCTGCTGCGCCTTTATCTATCAGGCCACCCTGATTGAGCTGGGTGAAGCTGCTACCGTCCGAGACGCTTTGGTAACCCGCCGTCATCGCATGAGCGCCGATGCTGTAGATCAATGCAGCACTCCAGAGACGATTGTCGATAACGCCATCTCCGTTTTTGGTGTAACCGCTGATTCGGTAGCCCGATGTACCGGAACTGTTTTCACCTGACGCGTCAGTCCTGAAGTAACGCAGGTCGGTTTTCAACGATTGACTGTCCGAGAACGCGAGGGTGTGCGTCAGTCCGAAAAACTGTTGGTTGTAGTAGTTTTCGAGCTGGGCATAGTAGTACTGAGCCGTCAGGTCCTTGGTGACTTTCCAGTCACCCCCGGCGAAGGCGAACTGGTTGCTTTGACGCGTACCGCCCATAGCGGCGAGCCCCGTCTGATCCGTTGAGGCACGACCGGTTGCCCGTTCAATTCGCCCACCCGTCAGGGTCAAGTCCTTGAACTCGCTCGAAGTCATTTGGCCGCCCTCGAAGGTTTGTGGAAGCACCCGTCCATCGTTGGCGACCAGAATCGGAAGTTTCGGAATCAAGGTGCCGTAGCGCAGTTCGGTCCTGGACATTTTGACCTTCGCGGTCAGTCCCAGCCGGCTCCACTCGTCGACGGCGCGGTTGTCACTGTCCGAGGGAATCATCGAACTGCCAACGTGACGTCCCTTGCCACTGTCCAGGGTGACGCCCAGCAACCCAAGGGCATCAACACCAAAACCAACGGCGCCCTCGGTATAACCCGACTTGAAGTCCAGCATCAAGCCCTGCGCCCACTCTTCGGTTTTTGAAGGGGCAGCGACACCATCGCGGTTGTCGTTATTGAAGTAGAAGCTCCTCATGCCCAAGGTGGCTTTGCTATCACTTAGAAAGTCGGCAAAGGCCTGGCCACTGAGGGCGATGCTGCCAGACACCAACGTTGCAGTTATTTTTTTCAGGCTCACTTATAACGCTCCGATTCTTATTTTTAGTAGGTGATGGAAGCGACTACGACCTAGCCATTCGAAGCCAAACGGACAATGGCATCGCGACTGCCTGCCTGCTCACGAAGTACAAACTTTTGGATTTTCCCGGTTGCGGTTTTCGGCAACACCGTAAAGACCACCCTGCGCGGACATTTGAATCGAGCCAGACGTGCTTGGCAGAACTCCATTATTTCTGCTTCGGTGGGAGGCTCGACGCCCGTTTTCAGCTCGACAAACGCGCACGGTACTTCACCCCATTTGTCATCCGGCTGAGCGACTACCGCGGCATACAGAACAGACGGGTGACAGTGGATCGCCTCCTCGATCTCTACAGACGAAATATTTTCCCCACCGGAGATAATCACGTCTTTGCACCGGTCGGTAATCTGGACGTAGCCGTCAGGGTGCACGACGGCGACATCACCCGTATGAAACCAACCGCCTTCGAATGCTTTTCGGGTTGCAATGTCATTCTTCAGATAACCCATCATTACGGTGTTGCCCCTGAGCAGCAGCTCACCCGTTGTCTGGCCATCTTTTGCGACTGGCCGCATCGTATCGGCGTCAGCCACCATCAAACCTTCGAAGGCGGCTGCACGAGCCCCTTGGCGTACTCGCATAGCGCCTTGCTCACCGGGCGTTAAATCGTCCCAGCCGTCTTGCCAGACGCAGCTGATCGGCGTACCGGACACTTCGGTAATTCCGTACACGTGGTCCACGTCGAAGCCTCGTGAAACAACTGCGTTGAGTATGCTGGCCGGAGGTGGAGAACCAGCAGTCAACACTCGAACCGGCGTCTTGAGCGCGGGGCGGTCTTCGGCGTTGGCAATCATGGCCATGACAATCGGCGCCGCACAGAAGTGATCGACACCGTGGTTATCGATCGCATCGAACACCGTCTCTGCGCACACTTTTCTCAGGCAGACGTGCGTGCCGGCCACAGCCGTGATCGCCCAGGTAAAACACCATCCGTTGGCGTGGAACATCGGCAATGTCCACAGGTAACGAGGCGCCCGCGTGAGCGGCCAGTTGGTCATCTGCAGCAGACTCATGAGGTAAGTGCCACGATGGCTCGCGACGACGCCCTTTGGATCACCGGTTGTACCTGAGGTGTAGTTGAGTGCTATCGGCTGCCACTCATCATCCGGCCAGACGCCTTCGAAATCGGGGCTGCCGCTGCGGATGAAGGTTTCGTAGTCAATGTCTGCGACACTCGCGCAAAGTGGCGCCAGGTGATCATTGATATCAATCACCATCGGGGGATGTTCGAGGAGTGCCAATGCAGCCTCCGCAAGCGCAGCAAACTCTCGATCCACCAGCAGCAACTTGCATTCGCCATGACGCAGAATGAATGCCACACCTTCGGCATCGAGGCGGTAGTTGACCGCATTGAGTACCGCGCCGCTGAGGGGGACCCCGAAATGCGCTTCGAGCATGGCAGGAGTATTAGGAGACAGAATTGAAACGGTGTCCCCTGCTCCCAGGCCTTTTTCGCAAAGTGCCGAGGCAAGTCGATAGCAGCGTTCCCGGGTTTCACGCCAGGTTCGTTGCAGTTCGCCATGCACCACCGCTACCCGATCCGGGTGCACAAGGGCTGCCCGATCCAGAAAACCAAGTGGCGTCAGGGGCAGATAGTTGGCCTTGCAGCGATCAAGCCCACTTTCATAAGCACCAGGGGTCATGATGTTGTTTCCTTATTATTGTGATGAAAAGTGCAGAACGCGCTCACCGGCTCCCGATCAGTGACCAAGGTGTTCTCGATGCTGCTCTCGTCGGCGTATCCAAGGCTCATTCCGCAAACCAGCATTTGATCCGAGGGAATCGCAAGGGCTTGCGAAATGACTTGGTGATATTTCAAAAAAGCGGCTTGTGGGCAGGTGTGCAGATGCCTTCCACGCGCAGCGACCATCACGGCCTGTAGAAACATGCCGTAGTCAAGAAGGCTGCCTTCCTTCAACACCCGATCCATGGTGAAGATCAGGCCGACTGGGGCGTCGAAGAACTGGTAATTGCGGCCGTGTTGCGCATGCATCCGCTGCTTGTCTCCCTTTTCAATGCCCAGCAGCCCATAGAGCTCCCACCCGACCTGCCTTCTCCGATCCACGTAGGGTGAAGTCCACTCGCGTGGGTAATAGTCATAGGCATCTTCAAGGTCGTTGCTCTGTGATGGATCGTTGTCAATTTCCGCGATGGCGCATGAAAGACGAGCCTTTGCTTCTCCAGTGACGACATGCACGCGCCAAGGCTGCATGTTCACCCCCGTAGCGCAGAACCGAGCGACATCAAGGATCGCCTCAATGTCTTCGCGCGGTACAGGAGTGGGCAAGAAAGCCCGAATACTGCGGCGCGAAGCGATCGCCCAATCAACCGTTTGAGCAAGCGGTTCAGGCGGTATGGGCGGTTTGGATAAGCGATTCATTTTCATGCATTCAATTCCACGGATTCAGCTACAGACGGGGACATCCATCAGTTCGACAGGGCCGGGGATTTTCTGACTTGGGTAGAGTCGGCGCGTGACTGATTGATCAGGGTTACGGCGACAGCGCCAATGAGGCCAGCCAGGCTGATGGCCATGAAGTTTTTCTCGAGCGCAAGGTTCAACGACACCAGCCAGCCAATCAGGACAGGGGCGACGATTGCGCCTATTCGTCCCACACCAGACGCGAAACCCACGCCGGTTGAACGAATCGATGACGGGTAGAAATCGCCGGCGTACGCATACGCCAGCAATTGAGTTCCCAGGGTCGATGCGCCGACGATGAACACCACTGGAAACAGCAACGACGTTGAACGCGTATAACCCAAAACGGTGAGTGCAATCGCACCGACGATATAGAAGCAGACCAATACGTGCTTGATGTTCAGCTTGTCGCTCAACCACCCTCCGCCTATTGCACCGGCGATGGCTCCCAAGTTGAAAACAATCACAAAATTCAACGCAGAACCCAGGCTGAATCCAGCCATCGCCATCAGCTTGGTTAGCCAGGAGTTAAGGGCGTAGACCATGAACAGGCCCGTCATGAACGCGGCCCAGATCATTAAAGTGCTGAAGCCCCGCCCCTCCCTGAATAAGTTACGAACCGGTGCTTGCTGCTTATCCAGGACCGTGGCGTTCCCAGTCATCAGCGTGTTTTCGTCGATAACGAGAGCAGGGTCCAGTTTACGAGCGATCGCTCGCAGTTCGTCCTGACGTCCGGTCTTGAGCAGGTAGCCGATGGATTCAGGCATGGTCTTCAGGATCAGGGGAATAAGCACCACGGGCAGCAACGCCACATAAAACACCCATTGCCATCCATGACTCTCGATCAGTTGCTTACCCGTCAGCGCGACCAGGATTCCGCCCACGGAGTACCCCGCGAAAACCAGGGTGACCAGCCGAGTACGCAGTTTGAGTGGAGAAAATTCACCCATCTGAGCGGTGCAGATAGGCAGTACGCCGCCGATGCCAAGGCCGGCGATGAAGCGGGCTACGCTGAAGCTGATCGGGTCACTGGTGAGGCCTGCCGCCGCCGTGAAAATACTGAACAAGGCCACGCAGATGGCGATCATCCTGGGACGCCCGATACGATCGGCTAGCGTGCCAAGAAAAATGGCGCCCAGCATCGTTCCGAAGAGCGCAGAGCCCGCCATGACGCCGGCGCTGGTTGGATCGACGTTCATGTCCTTCATGATCGCCGGAAGGGCTGCACCGACGACCGCAAGGTCATAACCATCGATGATCAGAATGAGCACACACCAAAACAGGATGAGCCCATGGAAGCGGTTGAACTTTGATTCAACCGCGAGTGTATAGACGTTTACCGGCTGCATATCGCGTCTCCTTCGATCTTGTTTTTGTTTGTGAAGTGCGAAGAGTTACTGGCTCGCTTGACAGGCGATGCCAGGGCTACCTGCAGCGCATCGTAGGAGTTGCCTTTGCGGTGGCCTATGCCCGACGGCATCGTTGTACGTGACCGTTTTGGACACTCGTGACTTACCCGCCACGCCCGGGATGACCCTGGTCTGTTGAGGTTTTGGTGGATGAAACGAGTTGCAGATCACAGGAGGTAATCTGGCGGGGACGCAGTGCTTTTGTATAAGCGCAAGAAACGCTTTTAAATCTCGCCCGATTCGTCAGCATTGGAGCGGCGGTAAGCGCCGGGACTCACGCCCGTCCACTTTTTGAATGCACGATGAAAGGCACTGCTTTCCTGGAAACCCGTGAGGGCAGCCACTTCAGTCACGGTCATATTCGGCTGGCACAACAGATTGATCGCCATGTCACGGCGCAGATTGTCTTTCAAACGCTGATAACTGACCCCCTCGGCCTGCAGTCTTCGCTGGAGCGTCGAATAAGACATGCACAGCGTGCTTGCCATCTTGTCCAGCTCTGGCCATTGCTCCGGATCGAGGCCTCTCAATCTGAGGCGGATCTGGGCGCTGATGCTGTCCTCGTTACGATATTTCACCAGCAGACTGGCAGGCGACTCCTTCAAGAACGCCGATAGACTGGCTTTGTTTTGCGCGACTTTGAGGCTTAGAAAACTGCGCTCGAAACGAATCATCGTCACTGGCGCACCAAACTGAATGTCTTCACAGAAGCGCATCCGATAGTCGCTATCGTCGAGTGGTCGATTCGGCCTGAAGCAGAGCTCTTTAATGGGAATGCGTCTGTTACCCAACCAGCAGAGCAGTCCATGGACCAGGATCAGCCATGTTCCATAACTAAAGAGACGACGTTCAATGCCGTTGTCATGGATAACGATGACGGCGCAGTCGCCATCAAAACTCAGCTCACCGTGAATATCGTCCAGTACGAGACGCAAAAATTTCAGAATCCGTCGCAACGCTTGCTCTAACGACTCGCAGTCAATCGACGACTGGCACATCAATCGGAAGCTGCCCCGTCGCATGGGATGGCTATCGATCGCGAAAAACTCATCGTCGAGCAGATCCGAGAGCGCGACCCACAGCCGAGAAAATGCTGCAGCCGAAACCCTGGCTTGGGGGGAAGTGAGGAGTACAGGGTCAATACGTGCTTGCTGCAGTGCAAGGGAGGTGTCCAGCTGGCGACGCAACGCGCCCTCCAGGGCCTCATGCACCAATCCGATTGAAGTCGTTCCTTTATCCTGGATGAGCACGCCCTTTCCCCTCTGCCGGTGGTTGCCTGCGGACTTGATGCTGACTTTTGAATCTCTTCGGCAGTCCTGCCTTGGGCAACCTGACGAGCCTGAACGCTTTCTACGTTCCGACTTCTCGACATGACCTGTCAACCCGAAGGTTTTGTTATCAACAAGCGCATGGGCCCTCTTCCCAGGCTTTGATGGCGGGTCTTGGTAGTTGTCCAAAACATTCAACCACGCCGAGGCTTTTGGACATTGTCCAGGCCGTCGCCCACCGACACTATCGGCCGGCAACCTTCGGTTACGTTGAGTCTGACGCTACAGAATCCAGGAGTTACCGTGACAGAGAAAGAGCTGTACTGGGAAGACTTCACGCCAGGTAGCCTCTGGACGGCCAAGCAATCTGCGCCTATTACAACGCAGGCGATCATTGCCTTTGCCGCAGAGTACGATCCTCTCGATATTCACATAGATCCTGACCTTGCCCGTTCGAGTCCGCTTGGCGTGCACTGTGCCAGTGCAGTGCAAACCTTCGGTATTACGCAGCGGCTGATGTGCGACGCCTTGCTGCTTCAAACCAATGTCGTGGCGGGTGGCAAGATCGATGGTTTCAGGATGGTTGCTCCGGTGGTGCCTGGAGACACGCTCAAGCTATCCGTTCAAGTCGTTCGATCATTCATTCATGCGTCAAATCATCAACGGGGCTGGGTCGTGTTTAAAGTCGAAGTAACAACGAATGAGGGGAAAACGGTTCTTGTTTATGAGGTGGCAGTATTGATATTGCGCAGGAGCGAACGTGATTGAGATTGGTCGGGAGATTTAACGATAACCGTATGTACCGGTCTTGCCCTCCGCCCGCCATCGCCCACGTCGCCCTCCCATTCACATATGCAAGGAAATGAAATCCACGAAACAGCGCAGCTTCGATTTCAAGGTGGTACAGCGTTCGCTGTGCCATCTCGGAGACAGCGAAGCGCGGCCGACATTAGTTCTTTTTGAGTACCAATCTATGAATTGATCAGCGCTCTGCCGTAGGCAAGAGGGTCGGTAGCATTGGCACAACCTTTCAGAAGTAGCTTTTTATATCTTGCCGTCAATGAGGTGTGCCATGCCCAAGGTTGTCCAATTTCACCGTACCGGTGACGCTGATGTTCTGACTCTCGATGAAGTCGCTGTAACCGCGCCGAAAAGCGGCGAGGTTCAGATCGAAGTAAAAGCCATCGGCTTGAACCGTGCGGAAATCATGTACCGCACTGGGCAGTACGTGATCGAGCCCCAGTTCCCGGCGAAGCTGGGCTATGAAGCGGCCGGGATTGTCCGGGCGGTCGGCAGTAACGTCAGCGACATTGTTCCTGGTGACATAGTAAGCGTCGTGCCGGCGTTCTCTTTCGCCGATTACGGTATGTATGGTGAGGTGGTCAATGCGCCTGCGCATGCCGTCGTCAAGCACCCGTCCAATCTCAGCTTCGTGGAGGCAGCAGCCAGCTGGATGATGTTTGTTACTGCATACGGCGCCTTGATTGAGTACGGAAATCTACAGGCTGGCGAAACCGTGCTCATCCCGGCTGCATCAAGCAGTGTCGGTCTGGCAGCAATCCAGATCGCCAACATGCAAGGCGCCATCCCGGTGGCCCTTACCCGCACAAGTGCCAAGCGTCAGGCATTGCTGGACGCTGGTGCGAAATATGTCATTGCCACCCAGGAGGAGGACGTGATCGCCGAGGTGGCCGCGATTACCGGGGGCAAAGGTGCGCGTATTGTTTTCGACCCTGTTGGTGGTCCCGAGGCGACCAAGCTGATCAAGTCCATGGCCAACAACGGAATCTTCTTTCAATACGGTGCTCTGGATCATCGCGATATCCCGGTTCCGGTCTTCGACATTCTCGGCAAGCATCTGACCGTGCGGGGCTACGAGCTGTTCGAAATCACCACGGATATGCAAAAGCTGGCCAATGCCAAGGCATTTGTTGCCAAAGGCTTGGCAGGCGGTCAACTCAAGCCCGTCATCGACCAGGTCTTCCCGCTTACTGACATCGCGGCGGCACACCGCCGAATGGAGTCGAATGCGCAGATCGGCAAAATAGTCGTCGTAGTCGACTGAGTAAAAATGCTGCGGCAGCCAGCTTGGCTGCCGTACGCCAACGCTGCCTGCCCTCAAGCGATGATGGCCTATTTTTTGGGTCCCCAAGAGAGAGGCAGCCCGGCTTCGCTATCATGTGCAGAGTAGGTCTGGCCCGATGCGCAGGTAAATGGAGATTGGCGATGAACCTGATTGAAGCCATGCAAATGTTCGTGGCAGTGGTTGAGCATGGCAGCTACACCAGAGCGGCCGAGGCGCTGAGTGTGCATCGCCCGGCACTCTCCAAGAATATCCGTAATCTTGAGCACGAACTGGGTGTGCAGCTGTTGCACCGCACCACGCGCAGGGTGAACACCACGCCAGCTGGCGATGAGTTCTATGACCGCAGCCGGAAGTTACTCGCTGAACTAGCGGACACACTGGACTGGTTTTCGCCGACTCGTCCGCCGCGAGGCAAGCTAAGGATCGACATGCAGACCGTACTCGGTCACGCGGTGATAATCCCGCGACTGCCCGAGTTCATGGAGCGCTACCCTGGCCTGGAAATATCTCTGGGAGCCACTGACAACCTGAACGACCTTATTGCAGAAGGCATCGATTGTTCCGTGCGGCTCGGTGATCTGGATGATTCGAGCCTGGTTGCCAAACGTATCGGCGAGGTTGTTTTGGTGACCTGCGCGGCTCCCGCCTACGTAAAGAAACATGGTTTACCAGCCACGCTGGATGATCTGCAGGCGCACCTGGCTGTCAACTTCATGGTTGAACAGCGCCGCCAGATCATGCCCTGGCGGTTCAGGGGCAACGGTAAAATTATCAGTGTGAAGATGCGCAGCGGCATCGTCGTCGACAACGCAGAGGCATTGCTTTACTGCGCATTGGCGGGGATTGGGATGGTGCAGGGGCTGCGCCCGGCGCTGCAGCGATACATCGATAGCGGGCGTCTGGTGGAAGTTCTGCCGGATGTTCCAGTCGAGCCGAAAACCGTTTCCGTGTTGTTTCCGGATCGCCGTCATCTATCACCCAATGTGCGGGTATTTGTCGAATGGGTGAGTGCGTTGTTCCAAGAGAAGAGGCATTAGCGCGGCCTCATTGGTGTTGGCCTGATTAACAGTCCCACCTTCCTCTGCCCGCCCCCAAGGCGAATGACTCGCGGCTCGGACCGAACATTTTCAGGTGCCACAACCGGACGAACATCAGGCGATTTTTTCCGGTGAGCATCGTTGGATTTCGCGCGTAGTCAACCGCTGGCGCGTAACGATGAAAATCGAACGCCCTTGCTTTTCGTCCCGCACATTGATGGCCAAGTTGACGGTACCCGCGTATAGCGGGCACCGCTTCCCATAGGGAACAAAGGCTTACACGCCTGCCTACCAGCTGTAACTCACTTTGGCAGTAATCTCGCGACCCGGGTTGTAGAAGTTCGCTGTGCCGGAACCGACCACGTGCTGCTCATCCAGCAGGTTGCTGACGTTCACCGCAAGGTCGGTGCCCTTGGCGATCTCGTAGTTGAAGGCGGCGTCGAACAGCGTGGCGCCATCGCTTTTGCCGGAGTTGGCTGCATCGAAGTAATAAGAGCCGACGTAGCGCGCGCCCAAGCCAACGCTGACATCAGTGCCGGGCACGTCGTAATAACTCCAGAGCGAAGCGGAATGCTTGGGTGCCGTGGTGAACTCATTACCCTTCAGGGAGCTGCCGTCGTACAACGAACCGCGCAGTACCTCGGACTCCATATAGGAGTAGCCACCAATCAGGCTGAGGTTCTGCGTCACCTGCGCCTTGGCCTCCAGGTCGAGGCCACGCGCCCGCGATTCGCCCACCGTCTGTTGCTCGATGATGCCGCTCGGCAGCACCACGGCGATGGTGACGTTTTCCTGGGTCAAGTCATAAACGGCCGCGGAGAACAGTGCGTCCATCCCCATCGGCGCATACTTCACGCCCACTTCGTACTGCCTGCCGGTCTGCGGTGTTACGCCAACCTGAGGCGGCGAGACGGACTCCACCATGCTCACATAGGTGGACACCTCATCGTTGACGATATAGGTCAACGCACCTCGGTAGGAGGTTTCGGAGAAGTTGTCTTTCTCGGTGGATTGCAAGCCTTTGCTGGTAAGGTCCATCGAATCGTTGCGCATACCGGCGGTGACGATGAAACGCTCGTAGAACGATAGGTTCTGCTGAAGGAATACGGCCTTGGTGGTCGCGTCTCGCTTGTTGACCGCATACGGGGTGATAGAGCGTGAAACGCCAGTAAACACGGGATTTGCAACGTCAATCGGGGTCGTCAGGGCGTAGACCGAGCTTTCCTTGGTAGTCGAATCGAGGTATTCCACGCCCACCAGGCTGCTGCTGTCGATGTTCTCGAAGCGGGCATCGTATTGCAGCATCAGGTTGCCGTTGAACTGGTCGGCCTCACTGTCCGTTCCAAACAAGTACCGGTCAACGGTAGTACCGACACGCGCGGCGCTGTCGCTGATGTAAACGTAGCCAAAATCATCGGTCAATTTGCTGTAACGCAGATTGCTGCGCAATACGAAGCCGTTGTCGAAGTCATGGGTGACGTTACCGCTGAGGCTGGTGCGCTCGACATCGTGAAAGTTGTAGCTCGGCTCACCATAAAACTTGCTGCGGTCGTATTCCTTGTCCAGCGGATAGCCGCCACTGTTGGGCGAACTTTCGGTTTTCAGATAGTCCAGAATCACGGTGGCTGACGTGTAATCCGTGGGCGCCCAGGTGAGGCCACCCATCAGCAACTGGTTGTCGTCCTGTGAGTGATCGTATTCGCGGTCGCTGTTTTGGCCTTTGGCAGTAAAGCGGCCAGCCAAGGTTTTCTCGTCGTTCAGCGCATCCCCCACATCGATGCCTGTCTCGACATGGTCAAACGAACCGTAGGTCACATAGCCTTGGCCAAACTGCTCAAAGCGCGGCTGTTTGGTCACGAAATTCACCGAACCGCCCGGGTCCGCTGGGCCAAACAGCGTGGAGTTGGCGCCACGCAAAATCTCTATGCGTTCGTAAGCGAATGGATCTTCGCGTACGCCGCGCATCGAACTCAGGGTCAAGCCGTCACGGTAGGTGGTGGCCTGGAAGCCCCGGATCTGGAAATAGTCATTGCGGTCATCCGTACCATAGAAGTCACTGACCACACCGGGGGTGTATTGCAGCGCCTCTTCCGTGGTGCTGACGCTGCGTTGCTCCATTTCCTTGTTGGTAACAACCGACACCGATGCCGGCGTATTGAGAATGCTGGTTGCCACCTTGCCGCCCACCCAGAGTTCCTTGGCGACAACCGAGTTGGCGTCGTCGTCGGCGCTGACCCTGACCTTGGCATTGATGATGAGGGGCGCAAGGCGATAGTCCTCGACGGACGTTGTGTCGAGCTCCAGCGGGCCGGCGGGCGTAGGCTGAGGGAACAGTAGATAGGCATTCGGGCCTTGCTGTTGGATTTGCAATTCGCTTCCCTGTAGCAAGGATGACAGCGCTGCCGACGTATCGAGCGTGCCATTCACGCCAGCAGTGGTGCGGTTCGCTACACTCGACGCGTCGAAGGAAAGGCTGATGCCAGCCTCGCGCGCAAAGCGGTCAAGCGCCGGCGCCAGCGGGCCGGCAGCGATGTTCCACTGCTTGACCTGATTGCTGTGGTCAACGCTCGGCGTTTGCGCCAGCGATGGCAAGGCGTAGCTGCTTACGATCAGCCCCAAAATCGCACCATGCAAGGCACGACTTAATGGATGGCGCTGGGAAACAGGGGACGAACTCATATTCTCGCTCCAAGAAAGGACATCGGCAGACAGGCCTGTATTCCGGCCTTTCTAAGAGGTCGAACGAGAATGAGAATACACCTCATTATTTTTTCAGGTGGCACAAAGTTCTGATGGGCTTAGGTGGCAGCGGTCACGGTCACCCAATAACGGGTCCGATAATCAACGTGCAAATGCAATGACTGCGCGATCAATGCCAGGACCTGATCGTTGTCGGCGAGTTGGAAGGTGCCGGAAACGCGACGATCCGCGACCTCGTCGGCGCAGCGCAGTACACCGGGGCGATAGCGCGACAACTCCACGATGAAATCATCGAGGCGCATATTGCGCGCACTGATCACCCCGTCACCCCAGCTCCATAGATCAAGGCCGTTGCCTTTGAACATTCGGGCCCCACTTGATGTGAACAGCAGCTGATTTCCTGCCTGAACACTGCGGCTGGCAGGCGTTTGACTGGAGCCGGGGAAAACCGTGACTGATCCTTCCTGAGCCGCGACCAGCGTGCCATCGTCGAACTCGCGTGCCAGAAAGCGGGAACTCTGAGCGCGCATGATCCCGTCACGTGATTGCACCCAGAACGGTCGCGCTCGAGGCGAGTGTTGATCCGCGCCGACATTCACGATGATTTCACCACGTCGCAGGATTATCAGACGTCGCTGGGCGTCGAAATCGCTGTCGACGGCGCTATCGCTATTGAGCTGGATTAGGCTGCCATCATCGAGTTGGAAGCGCCGTTGCTCGCCGGTACTGCTGCGCTGCTGCGCAAGCATGGCGGGTACGGGTGTGTAGTCCCGGCCGAGCCAGGCTGCAGTGCCAACAGTCGCCAATATGCCCAGGAGTTTCAGGCTTTCCCGCCGCCGCATCCCATGATTGGTCCCATTAAGGGTTTGCCGGGCCAGTTGAGCTGGCACGCCTGCGAATTCATCCCCAAGCGCTTCCACGCGCTGCCACGCCAACACGTGCTCCGGGCACTGCTGCAGCCAGTGCTCAAATGTGCGCTGTGTTTGCTCATCTGGCTGATCGAAGCGCAGGCGCACCTGCCAGTAGATCGCCTGGTCGACAACGGCCGGATCCAGCGTCTGGGACTCACGCCTCGACATAACGCAAGCGATAACAGTGTTGCAGGGCGGTGGCCAGATCGCGTTCCACCGTCGCACGGGAAACACCCAACTTTTCGGCTATTTGTGCGCAGGTCAAGCCGTCGAGCCGGGCAAATAAAAACGCCTGGCGAACTCTCGGTTTAAGCATATCGAGCATGCGATCTATCCGCTCGAGCGTATCGAGAATCAGCAGTCGGCTTTCTTCCGAGGGAACCTCGTGTTGAGGCAGTAACGCGACGCTCTCCAGGTAGGCACGTTCGAGTTCGCGACGGCGATACTGATCAATCATCAACCCGCGGGCGATACTGCTCAAATAGGCGCGTGGTTCACGCAAGGGGCTGGGCTGACGGGATTTGAGCAGGCGTACGAAGGTGTCCTGCGCCAAATCTGCTGCGTTATCGCGACATCCAATGCGTCGGATTAGCCAGCCGTGCAACCACGAGTGGTGGGTTCGATAGAGCAGCCCTAGATCTGCAGTACCTAGTGGTTCATCGCTGCGCATCGGAATCCCGGCAAATACATGATTGATAATTAATCGCATTCTACTCATGCGGTAGGCCTGAGGCAAATACGTGGTGCTTAGTGTCTGCTTTGGGCGAACGCTATCATTTTGTAGAGGCTGCGAGGGAACGCCAGGCACGCAGATGATCATCAGGACGGTGCCCAATCAACAAGCAAGTGGCGATCTATAGGTTGTGGTGTGACTGGCCCCATAAATGTTATGTTATTACATCTTTATGGGAGAGTTCATTTTGAAACATCACGTTCCGCTGCTGACAGGATTCACCCTCGGGCTACTTGGACAACCTATTTCAGCCGCACAACCTCTGACGCTGGACGCGTTGACTATCACCGGATCCACCGTGGAGGAGCGTGCCGATGGTCCAGTGCAAGGTTATCGAGCAACGCGTTCGAGCACAGCTACTCGCACCGACTCCGACATTCGCGATACCCCGCAAAGCATCGATGTAATACCCGCCCAGGTGATCAAGGACCTCAACACCACGCGAATCGATCGCGCCCTGGATTTCGCAGGCGGTGTCTCACGACAGAACAACTTTGGCGGACTAACTTTTCTCAACTACAGCGTCCGTGGTTTTACCACCGGCGAACTCTACAGGAACGGCTTTGCCATCAACCGTGGCAGCTACAGCGCGCCGGACACTTCCAATATCGAACGTATCGAAGTGCTCAAAGGCCCGGCGGCAAGTCTCTACGGTCGCGGCGATCCCGGCGGCCTGGTCAATATCGTGACCAAGCGTCCGCAGGCTGAGGCGTTCAGCAACCTGAACATCAGCGCCGGCACCTGGGACCGTTACCGCAGCAGCCTCGACGTCAACTCGCCACTCGACAGCGAGGGCAACCTGCTGGCACGAGTAAACATGGCCATCGAAGACAATGGCAGTTTTCGCGATCACGTTGACAGTCAACGACGGATCATCAGCCCGTCGTTGAGCTGGCAGATTTCACCAGACACCCGCCTGATGCTCGACACCGAGTTCTCCCGTACCGAATCGGTGTTCGACCGCGGCATTCCGGCAGTCAATGGTGAGCTTGGCTCGGTCAAGCGGTCGACCTTCATGGGTGAGCCCAACGATGGCCAGATACGCAACGACAACCAGACCATTGATCTGGCGCTGGAACATTATTTGAACGACAACTGGAAGGTTCGCCTGGCCAATCACTACACGCAGGGCACGCTCAATGGCGCGAGCTCGGAACCTCAAGCATTGGTCGGCACCACCATCACGCGTTTCTATCGCGAGCGTGACTTTGAATGGAACGACAACATCACCCAGGCCGAGCTACATGGCAACTTCGAACTGGCCGGCTGGCAGCATCAGACGCTGGCGGGACTGGAGTATGAAAACTACCGCAACAGCCAGAAGTACCCCCAGAGCGCCACGCTTGCAAGCTATGGCTTGGATATCTACAACCCCGTTTATGGTCAGCCCAAGCCGGCCCTGACCCGCGCCAACGATTTCCACGAGCACACCGAGAGCTACGCGCTCAATTTGCAGGACCAGATCGCCTTTACCGATCGTCTGCGCGGATTGATCGGCGTGCGCCTGGAGCGCATCGAGCAGACTTCGCTGAATCGCACGACAGCTGTCAGCAACAGCCAGGAAAAAGACGTCGCCACTCCACGCGTTGGGCTGCTTTACCAATTGGCACCACAGGTCGGCGTATTCGCCAACGCGTCCACGTCTTTCAAGCCCAATACCATCGGCACGCAAGGCCAGGTCTATAAACCGGAAAAAGGCCTGGGTTATGAAACCGGTTTAAAACTGGACCTGTTCGACAGCCGTATTGGCGCGACCATCGCTCTGTTTCACATCGACAAGGAAAACGTCGTGACGACCGACGCGCTCGGTGAAAGTGTCGCAGCCGGTGAGGCTCGCAGCCAGGGCCTGGATCTGCAGTTCAGCGGCCAGATCACCGATGCCCTGCGTGTTATCGGTGCTTATGCCTACATCGACGCCGAGGTGACCAAAGGCGACTCCGCGCTACCCAAAGGCAGCGACCTGTTAGGCATCGCCCGCAACAGCGGTAGCCTGATGGGTGTTTATGAGTTTCAGGACGGCGCCTTGCGTGGGTCGGACATGGGCGCAGCCTTCAACTATGTCGGCGAACGCTCAGGCCAGGCTGGCAGTAGCTTCAAACTGCCGTCGTATAGCACTGTCGATCTGCTCGCGCACTACAAAGCCAGCGAAGACATTACGCTCGGGCTGAACCTGAACAATCTGTTCGATCGCAAGTACTACGAACGATCCTATAACAGTGCCTGGGTCCTGCCCGGAGAGCCGCGTAACCTCAGTGTGAGTCTGAGCCTCGACCTCTGACAGTGATCGCCAAGGTCGCAATGCATTCACCGCTCGAGCGCCAGGAATCGATTTTCAGGAGCGCCTGCTGAGAGGCCTCCTCGACACCTTCGGCAACCAGGGTCAACCGAAGGCTATGAGCCATGGAGATAATCGCCTTGACCAGTTCCGCGCTGTCGCGGTTGTGTTCGATGTCGTTGATAAACGAGCGGTGGATGTTGAGCGTTTCGATGGGCAAGCGACTCAAGTAGCTGAGGGCCGAATAGCCGGTGCCAAAACATCAACCAGCTTCAGTTCCACCGTGAATTCTCCCTTCGGATGTTCCACCGATAGCTGTGGATCAGCGCAGACGGGTACCGTTGCCAAAGGAAAGCGGCTGGGCTAATGAGGTAGCTGTCCATATGCCTGCACAGAACGTGAGGCCTCTGCAGGGCTACGGTGTCCGTCCCTGCTCAATCATCGGCATCAGAGGCAAAGGAAAGCGGCTGAATCAGATGCGAGCCCTGTTTGCGAACATTTCCGACATCCTTGCCAACCTTGTACCAATGAAAGTCTGTTGCTGGTCGACAATGCTCCATCGCTAATTCGCGGGCTCGGTCAGGTGGCGTGTCGGGATCAATCCATTCACGAGCATGCTCAGGCGCCATGCGTCCGCACATGCTGTCACCCGTCGAATAGTGCCGCTTATGACATTGACCGCAAGCGACGCAAATCGTTAACTGTATATACGTACAGTTAATCCCTTTAAGGCTTGCATCATGAGCATCACCATCCTGGGCCTGTTGGCTTCCGGCGGCGAGAAGCTGCCTCTTTATTCATTCAAGGTGCCTGCAGGCTTCCCTTCGCCCGCTGCTGACCACATCGAAAAGCACATTTCCCTGGATGAGCTCTTCGATGTACGAGCTCCCCACGTCTATCTCGTGAGGATCGATGGCGACAGCATGCAGGGCGCGGGGATCTATTCGGGGGATATGGTGGTGGTTGATCGAAGCATAGATCCGATCAGTGGGGACATCGTTATAGCTGCGCTTAACTCCGAGCCACTGCTCAAGCGTCTGCATTTGCGCGACAACGCCGTAATACTTCTGTCGGAAAATCCCAAGTATCCGGCAAGGCACGTGATGGAAGGCGACGAACTCATGATTTGGGGTGTAGTGAAATACAGCGTCCGCGATCATGACAACACGTGAACCTGTCTTCGCCCTGATTGACTGCAACTCGTTTTACGCCAGCTGCGAGCGCGTCTTCAGACCTGACCTCGCCAAGACACCTATTGTGGTGCTGTCCAACAACGACGGCTGTGTAATTGCGCGTAGCTACGACGCAAAACCTTTCGTAAAGATGGGCCAGCCGTACTTCCAAATCAAAGATCATCTACGTCGGCATGGGGTTGTGGCGTTCAGCAGTAATTACGCTCTGTACGGCGACATGAGCGAGCGTGTCATGACGATCATTGAATCGTTAGTACCGACACTTGAGGTCTACAGCATTGATGAGGCGTTCGCCGACCTCGCCGGTATCCCAGGTGACTTATCTGCGTTTGGCCGGCACATGCGTTCTACCCTTCTCAAACGCACTGGCATTCCTGTCGGGGTTGGAATCGCGCACACCAAGACGCTGGCCAAGCTTGCCAACCATACCGCCAAGCGGCTGCTGGATATCACGGGCGGCGTAGTGGATCTCTGTGATCCCTTCAAACGGGACTGGACGCTGCGCAACACTGACGTCGGCGAGGTCTGGGGCATCGGCAGGCGCATGAAGGCGCATCTGGAAACAATGGGGATCCAGACCGCGATGGACTTGGCCAAAGCCGACCCGTGGATGCTTCGTCAAAAATTCAGCGTGGTGATCGAGAAAACCGCTCGCGAACTTGCCGGCACCCCATGTTTGGAGTTGAGTGAGGCTGATCCACCCAAGCAGGAGATTTGTTGTAGCAGGATGTTCGGCACGCGGCTCACCGAGATTGAGCCAATCAAGGAAGCTGTCGCTACCTACACACAACGCGCGGCGGAAAAGCTCCGAGCTCAAGGCTCGCTGTGCAAGAAAATCCGCGTGAGCATTAGAACCGGCATGTTCAACCCTCAGGAAGCGAAGTATGCGAACGGGGCGTTGGTCGAATTACCTTACCCGACCAACGACGTGCGGCTCATGACCAAGGCCGCAACCGAAGCGGTAAACCGTCTATTCCGGCCTGGCTTCAAGTACAGCAAAGCAGAAGTTTTGCTGATGGATCTGCGCCAGCCTGGCGAATTCACTCATGATCTGTTCGCTCATTCTCAACCCGTCATGGCTGATAAGGTGATGAGTGTTTTGGATGAAATTAATGGTCGATGGGGAAAGGGGGTTATTCGGATAGCGAGTGTGCCTGCAGCGCCTGGTTGGGCAATGCGTCGAGAGCTGATGAGTCAGAGCTATACGACGAAGCTTGATCAGTTGTGGACGGTGAAAGCCCGCTAGCGAGGACTCGTTCGGCATCTGCAGGTTAAAAAATGCGCCTCCTATGCCGACTACTTACAGCCCAGAGTGTGTAAAAACACAACTACGCTCAAAAGCCCTGTATCGAATTTTTTCGTTGTACGTTGAAGCCGCGGACGGCTTTGAACTGAATGATGACCGTCCCCTGCCTCAACATTCGCAAAGGAATGCAGATGATCGATGTTCCCGCCGTTTTGACAGTCTTTTTGGTTTACCTGGCCGGTGTCGTTATTCCAGGGCCAAATTTCGTTGCAGTAGTCCACAAAGCGGTAGCTGCTACGCGGTCAGGAGCTTTGGCCTTGGCAGTCATTCATCCAAGGGGTCGTTTAACGTGGTGATTGTCACCTTCGGTGCCCAGCCCAAGCCGGTTGACAAAGAGCCGATCGACCCGATGGTGTTCTTCGATGCCGTGGTAGCTGCGTTGAAGTAAATCCGCGCCCCGGATGACGTTAGTCTTCGCGGCGCGGAACGACGACAACTGCGGGAGCAACGAAGATCGACGCTGTTCCGTCGGATAATTGCAGGTCTCCGTACGCGTACGGCGCGGGGCTTCATTACAGATCTGGCTGCGTACAGCACCGGCTCAATTAGAGCCCATTGAGCCAGGCAGCTTTCGGCCAGAAGCGGTCAGTGGATTTAGGGTGCTTGCGCCTCTAGCTGTAGCTTTGTAGGATCCTGCGAGCGCCCGACAATAGCGGTTCACATGAACAGCAGGTCAAGCCTGGAAATCGAGGGCGTTGCTTTAAAATCCAGACTTCGATTGCGGTGCTATCAGATATGGAGATTCTCCTATTTTGAATTATGGACAAGCTGTTGCAGTCGTCGAAGCCTTTCAAGATCTTGCACACAGAATTGACATTGAATTTCCAGAACGCCTCGCAGCACTCATGCGAATAGCGCATACCCCCCCTTCAAAGGCTGCACTGAGTAGCCTTGTAGATTTTCACTGGCTCGATGCCGAAGAAGCAGAACGAGAAATCAATGAGTGGCTTAACCCTGATGACCAGCAAGGTCGAACCTTTCTTCCCTTTGCGGCTACAGGCGGCGGTGAGCCTTACTGCCTGGTTCGATTGGAAAACGGGACTTCGGGGATTGCTCAGGTACTTCATTTTGCTCAGCCATCTCCACTTGCCCATGCAGATATCTCATCGTTCGTGACAAGGGAATACGTACGCGTCGCTACGGACTTATCTTGGCTACCGCCTCGAATGGATTTCAATATCGCACTGAAAAGTGAAGTGGCATTGATCGAAACGGCTTTACTACCCGCAGACTATGCGCTTCTTGAGACCTTGTTTAGTCGACAGTGTGTCGCTATGAATTACCAGGCTGGCCCTCAAGGCATCTCGAAAATTGTCAAAGCCTTCATCTCTCAAGAAGAAGAGGAATCGTTAGCCGCCCGACTACGCCATCCGAACCCAACCGAGTTCGAAGCTCTTCGTGCTTGGATGCGCTAAATGTGTTTCCACTAGGAACCGAGCCATTGCCGGCCAACACTCACCACTTGCCAATATCCGCTTTGGGTTGTTGCCCGTCCCAATAGACAGCAATCGACCAAAAGCATCGTTCGATCCACTACCTTCCAGCCGAAAAGCGAAAACCTCTCGATCTGTGAAAGCTAGTCTCTAAGGGTACGCATTATTTCCTCGACCACCGGCTTCGTGTATTTCTCACTGGGATCAGTTTCCGGTGGGTCGTTACTGCGGAACCATTCACCTTGATCGAATGCCTGGTAAAGCGAGAAAGCGGGCTGAGGCATGTCGTTAGTCATACCTACTTCAACCACAGCATTTATGATCCCGTTCATTACGCCGTTGCAAAAATCATAGAGCAGAGATCCTTGTAGATAGCCTTCCGCAACCGCGACGGATAGCTCGTTCAGCACATCATGCGGTGCAACGGCGAACCTTTCGCAAATGGGGACAAGATCACTCAGCGTTAAACCGTCTGCTTCCGCTTTCACCGACAGTTCCTTAAGTTCGATCTTCGGTATGGCCATGATCATGAGCTTCTTCCGGCTAGGTGCGATAGCGCTTACAGAGTGGCCGCGCTGCCACACGTCAGTTCCATGCTGCAATACGGATTCATGGTCGGTCAACTTCAGCTACAGGCAATGTCCACTTTGGGTCGAATGCTGCCCCTCCTGACAGCCAAACGCGGTAATTTGCGCGCCAGTATCATTCGACACTAGGTTGAAATACATCCCCACCCCCATCGTCAGCGCGGGTTAGTGGATAACCAGGCAAGAGGCACCGACCGCTGTCGCACGACGTAATTGCGACATGACGTTCCCCGCCGTAATCACCGTTGTAGGCGACATTGGGCAGCTGCTGGCGGCCAGCGCCTCTGCGACCCAGGCATTGCAGGTATAAAACAGCGAATAGCTACCCTCGGACCGATAGAATCGGCTGTCTCCATACAGGCCAGGCCCGAGCACCGTCAAAGTGCCCGTCGCTGAGTGGGTGAAGGTCCCGGCCACGAACGCGAGCAGTCGCCGGTAGCCGTCCTCCGTCACCCGCACCTCAATGACCTCGCTTACGGCGAAACGCCGCCTGGGGTCCCCGTCAATCTTGACCGCATGCAGCACGGTTGCCGTCGACCCGAACAAGGCTCGCAGGGCGAGGCTCAACGTGGCCTGTGGGGCTCGGTAAAAGTCCTCGTCACCCCACCCGAACTCAACGAAGTCGCCGTCGCCGAAGTCTTCGGCCAGTGCGGGAAGCACCTGAAGTAGATCGGGGCGCGCAATTGCCAGCCCGGTATGCAGTCCATGATTCACCACATAGAAGGACCGCCAATCGCCACCCTCACCCCTCGGCGGGTCCCACGCGGTAGCGCAGCCGAACAGTGTCAGGATCAGGGCCAGCACTACAATGCGCATGCACAAGGGTTTGGAGGCTCACTAACGAACGTGGAAGACCCTCGCAGGGGCGGGTGCTGTATAGAAGCATAGAAGCTGGCTCGCACCATCAAGCAGGCATTCATGGACAATCGCGGCAGGCAGCCATCGGCCAATTGCCGATATTAAAAAAGGGGAACAGATTTATTTTCAGGAAATAAATCTGTTCCCCTTTTTGTCTGTCCGGTGGAATGAGGTAATACGCCAAACGACTCTCAAATTCCAAGCCCAGCATTCAAGGCTTTGGGACATTCGCCAACGCTCTCGCTGGCGAGTTGCCCGACAATTACTAATTGTCACCACCGTCAGCGCAGGGATTGTGGATTTCGAGCACGTCAATCATTTCAGTGGTACTTACGGTAGACAGACCGACAGGAATGACAGTTATCTTTTTGATTTTTTCACCGGTCGGACGCTGAAAGTTCACTTCCGGCCCGCTGTAGCTGTGCTGACCCTTGCTATGAAGATAATTAAACATGTTGGCTTTGAAGCGCGTATTGATCTCATCCCGATCTGCTTTCAGAGGGCCCAGCATATAAGCCGCATTGGCAGCGAACGCAAAAAAATACCCGTCGGCATATGCTCCGCCAGGTACAGCTGAGCAGATCACCTCCCCAGATTTGATAATACGTGCTAGCACATACTTACCTTCGACAACATGGGCCATCACTAAGCCGTCCGGAGTAACAATGCCAATGCCCTTCTCCGGCTTACATCCCGGAGCGCTGCCGTAGGGGTGAACGCACCAGTTCATTCTTGAGGAGTCTATGATTGTAGCCAGATGCAGGTCCTGCTTCATCTGCTGCTTAGCTTCAGGTGTGTCATGAGCGATGCCTGCACAGGCGCTTATAAGTAGAGCGGTTGCTGCCATAAGTGAGATGCGAAGCATGGTCTTTCCTTCGGTTAATCTTGAGCCATGTAGGTCCTTCAGTTCGGATGATGCCATAAGCTGATCGTGTGCTGACGCCGGCACTGAGCAAAGTCCTGAACTCATTTATCCTTCTGACTTATATCTTCCAGTACGGAAGTAGTTCCTATTAATAGGATGCAGTGGATCCGCATCGCTCTTGTTCTCATAGTCATCCGACGGGCCGCCGAAAATCGGTCGAAGCCCTTCGCGCTAGGCAGCTATCGGACAGAACCGATCGGTCCTGAAGGAGAAAACAGCATTAACCGCGCTGCTTAATCATTCAGTGGCTAACCCCCGCCCAGACCGAGGACAGCCACAGAAGATGCGTTATAGATAACTTATTTGATTATTGTCCAGCCTTTGCTGTTTACATCGTTCGCTTCCTTTTCGGTCATGCAGCTCAAGACCTGCATACGTTTCATGCTTAGCAGTTTTTGAGGCGTAATGCTTTGTCCGTAAATGTTCCCAAGTTTTGCACTGTTCGCCAGCGCTTCTTCAAAGTGCTTTTGAGCTTGCATTTCACAGCCATCGATATCCGCTTTGAAGCCGGTGGCTTTTGCCGGCAGCGGCATTCCCGGCTTATCGAAGCGAGTGTCTTCGTAACGCAGCTGTGCGTAGTCGATATTGGCAGATACGGAAGTCGGAGTCGTCGGAGTGGAGCAACCTGTAAGGGTCGTAATCAGAACAGCTGCCAAACAGGTGAACGATAGATAGCGTTGCATAGAGCCTCCTTGGAAAAATCTCCATCACCAAGAACGGTGATAGCTGAATCATTAAGTCGGCAGCTGTGGCGCGTTCTTGAGTGTGGCCCGTGTGAGAGGCACGCCTTCGCGACATCTCGGCCGACGAGAGCTGCCGCCCACTAACGGATGATCCGACTCACCGTGTTCAGCTGGCTCGCCAAATAAGGGAAGCTGTTGAGAACATAAAATTCGGGCAACCCCCGATTTCCTTCCTAGCAGTAGTCAAAGCCCATTCTTTTTTTCGCAACGAGCAAGCCCATTCAGTAGCCAGCGTTCAAATTCGATTACCGCGCTCAATCAATGCCCTCGTTTGTTTCTGCGTTCGATAATAAGCTGGATTACCGCTGCGATGCGCCACAAGGCGAGACAGTGCGCCGGGAGAGTCTTGTTTTCGGTGGCCGCTTCTGGCCGATTGCGGCCGTTCGTGAAACGCATCAATCGGCTACTGGCTGAACATCCCGGTGCGAATGCTCACGTGCCTGATTACGCGGCATCGGAGTAAAATTGACTCAACGTAACGGCTCGCCCTTTTTGTGTCGTAGGTGCGTGCAAACCCCATCACCCGTTCAGGAGGTTTGGCTCGCATGATCCCCGTTGCACTGCCCTCCGCCGAACTACTGCTTTACCTTGCCTTTTTCTTCGCCGCGACGCTTTTCTGGTTCGGGTGGACGATAAGGCTGGGGGTTCGATATATCAAAGGTCGCTGGCGCCGCCCTCTCCTCCTGCCTTACATGCTTGTCACCGCGTGTGCGCTTTTTACCCTGTGGCAGTCCGCGGCTTTTTATGTGCAGATGCGCAGCTATGAACGGGATAGAGAGGCAAGTTATCGCCCGGAACTAGTAGAGCCGATGCGCCTTGGCCAGATCGACATGCCCAAAGGCACAAAACTCGAATTAGCCGTTGCGGATCATCGGGAATCCTTCAAACGAGCCGTGTTTCCAAGCCCTGTGCGTATGCTCGATATGGATGCCGTCGAAGTAGCCCGCTACATCGCGATTCAAACCAACGAAAAATACGAAACGGTGGGCTTCACGCCAGAGAACATGCGGCTAACCGGCCACGGCACGACGATGCAGAACGGCTGGCGGTGCAATGCGCTGCAACCGGTGGAGTTTGAGCTCAAGCCAGATGGCGGCGTATCCAGGTTCAGCACCTGTACGCTTGCTGATGGCAATGTAGTCGATGGCATCACCTTGCCCGAAGGGACCTCGCTCCGGGCTTCGACCGGCAATGTCTATGCCGATGGGTTTGTAGACTCTGACCGGTGGGTTCTCGATATGCCGGAAGGCGTGCCCGTGCGTATCGATAATTTCGAGCTTGCGGATGCCAGTATTGCGCTCGACGCAGAGCGAAGGCTCTATGAAGTCAGAAGTGCGGCGCTTTCGAGCGTTGCCACACTCGCAGGGCGCCGTTATGCGGCGGCAAGCGCTATCCGCTTCAATCCGCTCCATGTCCGGGAAGACTATGCGGGTGCCTGGTTGATAACCCCACCGCCGGACGCCGACCGCTCACAGCCGGTAGCGCCTAAGACCATCGTGCAGCGCAGAGACGGAAAGGTGTTGGCCACACTTACTGACTAAACTCGCGATCGATTAACTGAATGGTTGGCCCAGCATGTGCCGGTCCCCTTGCCGGGGGTGCCGAAAGGCAGAGCCGACAGCAACAGGTGCAAACCACTTGGTCCTTCTTCACTGCGAGGGCTGGTTGGCCCTGAGCAGGTGCGCCAGTTTTCCCGCAGCGCTTTTTACCTGGGCGCGGGTGAGCGCGGCAAAGCCCAAGACAAACGCTGGTCCTGGTTGAAGGTTGTGACAAGAATGGCGAAGCGGTTGCAGCTGCAGCCCGACCTGTTTCGCTGCTTCGACTAGCTGGTTTTCGTTTTGTCTGCAGTCAGCCAGAGAATCAAGTGAAAACCCGCGTGTTCACCGCTAAGGGAAACCGGGGACAGACCCTGAGGGATCCCCAAATTTTCTTATAGAAAATCAAGAAGTTGGAATATTGAAGAGACCTGCATGAGTCGGCAACTTGGTTTGCACCACGCAAAAACAAGATCCCGAACCCATGCAGGCCATCCGATTTTTACACAGAGCGCTCGCTCAAGCACTTCCCTCTGTCCATTCCCGTCGTCTGACTACGTTGATGAGTTGTGTTAGTTCATTGCTGCAAGGCCGTCGTCTGACGCTGACAGGACTAGGGCGGTCGATGCCAGGCCGGGCTTACCCCAAACATGCCATCAAGCGAGTAGATCGATTGCTGGGTAATCAGCACCTCAGAGCAGAGCGCCCACTGTTCTACTGGGTGATGTTACGAGCGTTGCTGGGCTCGCTAAAACATCCATTGATTTTGGTCGACTGGTCTCGAATTGACGCCCCAGGAGACGCGTTCTTGTTGAGAGCAGCGATTCCGTTGGCCGGACGCTCATTTCCCATTTATGAAAGTGTGCATGAGCGTGAGAGTTGCCCGAGATACCAAAAACGATTGCTCAACACACTGGCTGAACTACTGCCTGACGGCTGTATTCCCATCTTGGTAACTGACGCGGGTTTTCGGCGTCCATGGATGAAGGCGGTGGCAGCACAGGGCTGGTATTACGTAGCTCGCATACGAAATCGTGAGCTTTATCGCACTGGTGGCGCTGACTGGCAACCCGTGAAAAGCCTATATGCTCTGGCCACTTCATCACCCAGATCGTTGGGCCATGTCGAGATGACCCGTAGCGCTCCCCATTTCATCGACTTGTATTGTGTCCGGCACTCAGCCAAAGGACGAAAGCATCAACGCGTCACAGGCTCAATCGCCAAAAGCAAGCTCAGTCGACAGTCCGCCAGGCGTGAACGTGAACCTTGGTTGCTGGCGAGCAATCTGGAGCACAGTGAGTGGAATCCGGCGAAAATCGTCGCGATTTATAAAAGGCGCATGCAGATCGAAGAAGGCTTCCGGGATGTAAAAAGTGAGCACTTGGGGTTGGGGCTGAACCTGCATAGAAGTCATTGCCCTCGGCGCATTGAGGCGCTGCTGTTGATTGCGGCTCTGGCCAACTACCTCATCTTCCTGACAGGGCTACAGGCCCGTGAAAGCAAATTGGAACAGCGTTATCAAAGCAACAGCCTAAAAGATAGACGGGTGCTTTCGTTGTGGCGCTTGGGACTGGAGTATTGGCGTTGCTGTACGGACTTTGGCGGACGAGAGCATTTAGAAAAGCTCGAGCAGGCCCTGCGTGACGAGGTGCATTATCAGGCGCAGAGCCTGGCGTAGATTTGTGGGGATCCCTCAGGGACAGACCATGATTTTGGCTCACCTTTAATCGGACTGTCTCATATCGTGGTCTGTCCCCGTTTCCTCTCGTTAATCTGTAACCTGCGGGCAAGGGTTGAACACCTCGGTTACGTCGAGTGTTGTATGCCACGGGACGGCAGTGCCTGACACCATTCCGCCTACGGTCTGCTGTCGACCCGACTTGCGCACATATCCGCCATCCGTCCCAGTGAAGACGTGCTGCCCTGGCTTCGTCAGATAATCAAAGAAACTGACTTTCACAGGCACATTCATTTGCCCACCCGGCGTAATGACGGCGAGCATGATCGCTCGGTCTTTGGTGAATACAACGAACGGTTCGACTCCAGTGCGGCCACCAACCGTCTTCACGCACTGCACTTGTTCTGGGAGGATGCGTGCGGTTTCCGTGTAGGTGTGGTTGTTGTAGAGGCTGAGGATCAGGCCTTTGCTGGTCAACACTCCCAGGCCTTGAGTGGCCCTGCAGCTGCCTTCGCTTCCATATGGGAACAAGCACCAGTTCGTTTCCGACACGGCTTGAATATCCGATGGTGCAATTTTCAGATCGCGCTGGATTTGGGCTTTTGATTCCGGCGTGTCGTAAGGGATCATCACGCATCCACCGACTGTCACTGCTGCGATAAGGCCTATGGCCGCAGCTACGTTTTGAACTGACGATTTGAAGGTGTTCATCGTTCGCTCCCCTTGCTGTATTACCACCACTGGAAGGCTGTGGCGATTTTGGTAGCGAACCTTACGGCATGGGCGGCTACCAGTCATCCTCGTGCTTATAGCTGCATCGGTAGATGACTTGACTGGACGCTTACATTACGGTGGCGAAATCGTGGATCAATATTCAGGAAATGCCGAACCTCGCCTTCTGTTCAGATATTGGTGCCAGGCAGATCCAGATCAGGTCTTTTCGCATATCAAGGCCGGAAAAGAGCCACCATCACGTTTTTAGGATTGGCGGTGGACATTTCTTTCGATCAATGCGGTTCAGAGACTGCTATGGGTCGAATGCTGCCTGTGGTGAAGTGCAGCAATCGGCTGATATCGGATGTCCAATTTTGCGGATGATCAGACTGATCCTTCTACAGAAAGGCGTCACGTAGATCTTTAATCACACCGCCTACCGTGAGATCTGGAATTTTTGGTGGGGTAGGATTTTCCCCAAACTCTCTCCATATGAACAAGGTCAGCTCTGCACCGTCAGTTGAAGAGGGGCCATGTTCAGCGTAGGAGAAATTTTCAAGGAGCCTATAACGAGCATCACTCCAGAACATGTCTTCGACCCAGTGGTAGACCGGTATGAAATGGAAGTGAATTGGTAAACCTGGTTCATGACCGAAGCGACCGATATATAGCCGCTTGGGCCGGAGTCGCTGCTCAATTATATTTTGAGTATTGGCGAGCAACCCTCCCAACTCTGTAAGCGCATCTGATGACAGGTCAGTCAACGACGTGGTCTGCATTTTTGTTCCCAGCATCAAGTAGCCGGGAAGCGTGCTCACGAGGTGATGGTTGATAATCCAATGATCGGTTTGATGAATAATAAAATGCGGCGCAATTTCCATATGCAGTATGTCCTGATGAACTGACGTAGCAGAATAGCAACGCCATTTCCCTATGTCCGCTCCTGCCCGAAAGCTGCCTGTCGCCATGAATACCAAAACTTCTCAGGCACAAAAAGCCACTCATTTCTGAGTGGCTTTTTTGTGAATCTTGGAGCGGGAAACGAGACTCGTATCTGGTGTCCGACCCATTGAAATCTATAGGGTTTCTTTTCCTGCCGAAGCAGGAAAAGACTTAATTCTGGACTTGTTTTTAGGGTGTTTCAACAGCAAAAAAGACCGAACTCCAAGGAAGGCTATTAGATTCTGCGCTTAGCCAACTGAAAACTGTTATCAACCTGACTGTATCAGTAGCGCAGGTCTGCTCAAAAAATGCCCCCCTGTCGAACGATCCTCATCATCTCAGGAAAAAATCCACAACTGATTGTTGGCGCATCAAGCGGTCTGGAACGAAGCGTCGTTCGGCAGCCATATTCTCAGGTTAGGTCCGTAAAAACACCCGCCGACTGACAGCCGCAAACCATCGAGCTTTCTCCGCACAGGACTGCGCCAGTGCACGTCCAAGCTAAATGTTCCTCGATTTGCCCAGAATCCTGTCGAAAAGAAAGCTCAGCCCCTCACCCGCCTTGAACTTCCAGATGACCCGACCGCCAGTTTCCCCCTTGAAACTGGCGCTGTTTGTACCTTCATATTCTGGGATTGAAAGCTGACAAAAAGCAGTAAGCCTGGCAAATATATCTCGATACTTACCTGAAGACTTAAGCGCGATGCTGCCGGCAGACAAGAATGAGGAATAAGCCAGGCTTTTTTGCGCGCGGGCAATTATTAACCTTTTGCTGTCAGGCGGATCATTCAATAGTTCGCAGGCCTGTGAAAATAACAAATATTTCTCAAGCGCTCTCCTAGGGCACCAGAAAGACCAGAGGCCGCACACCATAATGGGTAAGTTGCAATCCATCTCACCCTTATAGGTCAAGACCCTATCCCAGTCAGGCGAAATATCACTATATTCCAGCGCTTGCAAATCAGCATCCACGCGATATTTAAAGTACTCAGGAAAACAATCGATGGCATCTTTCAATGCCTCAGTAAAAAAACTAGAGTGGACATTATTGGTCAACGCATCATTTGCCTCTTGAACAATCTGAGCTTTGTCAACGCCTGCACCAGAAAAAATTCCGCCAAAGGGCCCGTCTAGATTCCAAGTTGTTGGGCCGATTTTTTCTAAGTCTTTCTCCTTGTAGTGCTCGATAGGCACGACGAAACGCCTGAATAGATTTGCGTAACTGACAGGAAAATACCGGGCGGCAAACAACCAACCTACGACGCTGTCTTTATCAAGAAGGCGCGACTCTATGTCCGAGTTTTTCAAAATTTCGTAGTCAAAGGACAAGCTTTTGTTATTTTTCAAGCCTTCCAGCTTAGTGATCAGAGCGGCGCTGGGAACCGTTGAGTAAAAGCCGATAAATTTCGTGCAACCATTGGAGTAGATGGCTGACACCGGATCGTATTCCTGATCGGCGCCCACGGCATTATCACTATGAGCGTAATGTTTGCAACTGACTAGTAGAGTTTCACCACTCAATTGAACCTTGAGGTCAAGATCATTATCGGGGCCTCTTGTAGTATGTGCTAGTACAACTCCGCCTAGTACCTTTTCAAAATACTCTTCCGCAAATTTTTCAAATGCATCCAGCTCGTCCTTCATCGATGCTCTACTTCTAGCCTTTCGCAGCTTAGGGCTGGCGGAAGGAATTTCACGAAAATCTAGGATACCCACATGACCTCCAGGTCTTCAGTCCTCCATGATTGGTTCGAATTTTTCATGGAGCTTATCAATAGATAAGACAGGATAATGTATCGAGCCTGTTGATCGCTATGCCATCATTGGCGTCACTGCACCGAGCGTGGCTAAAGGCTCAAAATTGGAGCAATTCACTATTGATTCGTGAGCAGTCAGCATATTCGTCTAGTTCCAGCATTCATGATGATGGACGATCTTCCACCGCCTATGCAACCTGCTCTCCCGCCGGAGTTACCAAATCGATATAGACCATCACGCAGGATGTACTACTTGGCCTTCATATGGGGGTTGATTGTCAGGCGCTACTGGAGGTGAAGATCTAAGAGCCGGCATGGATTATTTATTACTCTCATGTCCATCTAGGCGGATGACCAAGACGATAATTTTGCTTCTACTAGGTATTCCTGCAAACATTAAAATTCGCCAACTATAGTCACCTGAAGTCGTGGACAACAGAAGAGTGACCGCAAGCGACGCCTATTGATTCTTAAAAATATACCGCCACAACCCATTTTTTAGCCCTGCCGAGAGCGCAGTCCTCAGACTGCCAGTACAGTCTACCTATGCAGTTATCAAATCCTCGATTTTATCCGCAGGTCATCAATCATCAAGCCCTGGTCAAAAAATTCACGTCCGTTAAGCGGCTGCTGGATGTTCTCGACAGCGCTGATCCATCGGCGCTCCCAAACTGATTAACTCCAACTAAGTAGCCACTTTTCAAGATGAAGGACAACACCTTGCAGAAAAAACGCCAGGGGATCGCTATTGCACAAGACTTTCTCTTCCTAATGCTATTGCTGACCCGCGCTAACAGGATCCGAATCCATCAACTCACTCAGCAATTGAAGGTTCACCTTAATGGCCTCGACGTCCATAAAATGCCCTTTAGCAAAACCCATAAAATGGCCAATAATGAAATCCTTGAATGGCTTGTTAAAGCCTATCAGCGACCCCATGTACATAATCGCCATTGCAAGCCGGTACTCCGCATTCCCTATGTCAAAGACGGTCAAAAATAGTTCAATTCCATGGTTGAAAACGTGTGAGGTGTAAGTCATCCAAGACGTATAGGCTGGCCTTATTGCTTCGTGACTCTTCCCAGAATGAAACCGGCTGCTGAGGTGGGCCAGGATCAAGTCCAGTAAAAAGAGATGCGCGTTGCTTTTCAGAAAAATTTGATGCCCGTGATTCTGGATTATCTTGAACAAGATAAACCCAGCCAGCGCATTCGGGCTCTCGGCTAGATGATAGATTTCACTGAAAGTAAGTGGCAACGGAAGCGCGCCGAGTGCGTAAAGCAAAAGCCCATGGCGTTTGTGCTCAAGGTCGAACGGTGAGCTGGCCATTGCGCGCACAATAAGTGCATTCACATTGGCGATCTTGTATCCCGTGGAATGATGGAGCGCGGCAAACGCTCCATCCATGCAAAGCCAAGGGATGTCGTTGGCCAAAGAGAGTTGCATCGCATCGTATACAGTAGAGTCAATACCATCTCTGATCGAATAAACCTCAAGTGCTGTGTCATGTAAAACAGGATAAACGACGGATGCGTTATCCAGAATCAAACGCAGCGCCTGAAGGATGTGCCCATCACGAGCCTGGAGATCGGAAGCAGTGGTGCGAAACAGCCTACCACTTTCAGTCACACCCAGTGTCATAAAGGAATCGGCAGAGATTTCCTCGAACCACTGGCTGAGTGCCTCCTTGGTGGCAGCCGGCAGGATGAGCGAGACGCCGATGTTCAATAAATGCTGGACCAGATCTGTGACAGCCAAATAACCGATGCTATAGGCATCAAGCACAACTGCTTGAGGATCGACATCACCTTCAGCGAAGAGCCACGACTTAGGGATGCCAGCGTCAGTCCAGCAGTTCAGGGCTCCCTTAAAAGCATTGTCCGGGTACAGGGCATGACCACGTATGAACAACGGGACATTATCGATCGTACTTAGCTGTTTTTTGTTCCCTACGCCTAACCCCAACTTCTCTTCTAAGAAAGGCACCAATTGTTCCGTGTCCGACGGCATTTTCAACATCGCGAAGCAGTCGCTGCCATCGTTGTGGATATGCCTCAGCTTAAGAGCGATCCGCAAACAAGCCACATAGGGAGGGAGGCGCTCTTGAACTTTATAGCTAGTCATACCCAAATTGGCGCTCTCACCGATGGGCAATCGCTGGAGTAGCTGCGCCAATTGGCTAGAGGCTTTCAACGTGCACTCATTCAACGGATGATAGTCATCGACGATCAGCCTGATCATCGTGCTTGCGTCCTGCTCAAACTGGAAAGCGGCCCTACAATGCTCCAACTCAGGCGAGAGCTCAAATTTGCTCCATCCGCCTATGCTCAATCCGAAGTGAAAATTCACAAGCTCGACCGCGCGTCCCCTGGGATCATCGATAAACCACTTCACCCATCGAGGCTCTGCTCGCCTGAAATCTCCTGCTTTGGTGAGAAAATAGAGTATCGCCACCACCTCGATCGAATGATCTTGCAGCAGTGAGTCAGGTATCCGTCGGTGAAACTCTTGTCGTTCGGACTCATCTCGATAGCGGTTGCGTAAGTAGCAGCCTCGATACCAGCAATACGGCACCTCGGGCGCAAGCGCAATCATCTGGTCGCTGATCTTGATAGCCGATGTAATGTCACCCAGCCGCTCATCTCTCAACGAACAAAAACTCATGATCGTGAGTGACGTATCCGATCCTGCAACCAGGGATACGACGTCGTCAAAGGTCTTATACCGCTGCGTCTCCAGCAGACACTTCAAATGCACAATTACAAAAGGCGAAGGCCACAAAGCGTGGTCAGGTATCAGTCGTGAAGTAATGCCAATCGACTTGTGAGGCAATTTGGCATAGAACAGCTTCTCAGCGAGCTCGAATATTCGCTCTGGTGCAATACTTTGGATTTTGTCACCCCAGTCGCTTACGAAGAGGTCAACCTGTTCAGCCAACTCACTTCGTTGCAGCAGGTCCTCGTCCTCTTCGGCACTGCGGAATGCGCGAGCGACAAGTCTGAGGAATGAAACTTCCATTTCTGACGTTTCGCCAATCGGTGTTTCCTTGGATAGCCACACACCAATCTCAGCTGGGGTTGCGAGATGGATGAACGGAATCACTTCTTCAAGCTTTTGATTCGTTCCTGCAAGGAATCGCCGGCACCACGTGGTTCGCTTCTGTGGGCTTTCTTTGGTATCCCAGAGATCTTGCTGCCATTGGGGAAGGTGCGTGCGGTCTCCAACGATGGCTTTGAATCGGGCTGCCGTTTCGGGGTGGACAGGCTCGAATATTTGAAGATTTTTCTTGAGCGCCTCATACAGTGCGGCCGGAGCCAAGCCCTGATAGGTCTCAAAAATCGGGCAAGCCATGTTATAGAGGCGAACGTCAGTGCCCTCTGACCGTTCTAGCAAATTGATAACCTGCGCGGTGAGGAAGTCCAGACGCTGCTTCACCTCAGGCGTGTTCAGCCACAGATGTTTTGAGAATAGATGATGATTGAGATCGAAGGCACTCGCCGTCACTTGAAGCACGTCGGCGTTGTAGGATTTATAGTCATCACTCAGACGCTTCGCCATGCGAATTGCGAAGTCAGCCAGCTCCAGCCGCAGAGCGCCTTCAACGATCCCCGTCAGTTCCCCTTCCGACAGGATGAATTGACGGCTTGCCGCCTCAAGTTGGGTCTCATCGGCGTAAGAGCGCAGGAACACCTCTTTGGAATACAGACCAGGGGCAGGCTCTGCGAGGTAATACTCTATTGCCGCCGGCTCCCGCTCGGTGCGACGAGCCAGACGCAGCAGTGCAGCTAAACAGACGTCTTTGACGATATCGTTTTTGGCTGACGCTGCGATCTTCGCAACCGCCCCCCAAGCAGCGTCCTGCTCTCGCGCCTCGACTAGCTCACCATAGATGGAAATGACCTCAACCAACGCCGCTGCTTCTGGATCTTTTTGAGCCATCACTCTCAGCATCGTCATTTGGATTTTTGCGGTGGCGAGGTCTTTTTTGCGCAGACTCTCGAAAACCATTTCCATTGGAATAGCGAGATCAGACGGAGCCAACGACTTGACCTGAATGTAGATCTTATCCCTGACGTTATCGCCGCTGCCACTGTGGTGCTGCTCCATGCTATTCAAGCGCGCTACCTCAGATCGGATCATTTGACGATTTTGTTTCCGGCGATGTTGTCACCGCTGCCACTGTGGGTCTGCGTCACGGTAGTAATAGTGGATGTCGCAACGATCGCTACCTTCGCGTTGATATCGCGAACCAAACCTGTCACCGCAGGCGATTGTTCAAGACGACGAGCAATGGCCACCTCGCTCATCTCATCGTTGATGCCCAGTTTGGTTAGCTCTTCAACTACGGCCTCAGCGACAATGTCTTCTTTGATCCATTGACCCAAACGCTCCTTGAGCATTCCAGCACTCAGTTTTAGGCCGTGCTTGAGGACGTCATAAACCGAGCTTGCGATTATTCCAGTAGTGATAAAGTCCATTTCGGAGCTCCTTTGAACTGAGTGAAATTACATTCGTATCGACGATGGCCGCCTCGTGTCGACCTAGTCTACGTTTGGCGCGGTGATACGCATACCCAAAAGAAATGGGTGGTTGACAGGTCTGATGGGGTTCTAGATCCCGGGTATGACTAGAAAACGGTGGAGCGGATGAATTCCTGGTAAAGCCACCCGTCTGCTCACCCTGACGACTCAGGGACTGTTTTGAATACGTGCGGACATCATCGAAGAAAGCGAATTCGAAGTGGCGAGGGTCATGGATTCCGTTACCACGGTTATTTTTGGCCTGGGTAGGCCGACGTGCTGTTCCGCAATTGTCGGCGGCATATGTCCCGCGGTTCTTCTAGACTCCGCCTATCGTGAGCCGAACTTCTCTCAATTTTTCCAGGGATCAATCTTCTCTCCCTCGCTATTAAATTCTGCTGGAAGCAAGGCGCCCTCCTTTCGCGACATTGGCAGCTTTCAGCAAAGGCTGAAGCTCCGCATGAAGACGATGGTACTGCGCAAAGGCAGATGAGATGTTTTGATCCACCAACGCCAATTTTTCTCCGTTTCCAGACGTTTCAAGGTTAGTTAGATCGACCTTACGATCTTGGCAAAATCGCTCTAGCAGTATCCAAAACGGCTCCCTGTGATCGATGTGCAAATCTTTTCGCTGTGTGATGATCACTCCGCTCGCCGCACACATTACAGGCAGACCAAGTGCATCGCGAAATGCGACCAATTGCGGGCGCACTGCAAACCTCAATGCCTCGCATACCTTGCCATGGGGTGATTGAACGACGCCAGTGATGCACCGTTTGTAGGAAAAGGTATCTTCACTGCCATCCACGCGGACGAGCCAGATCCCCCTCCCCGCCCCCAATGCATTTCTCTCGATCCTGAAGTGGTCAATTCCGACGCCAATTTTCCTGTCCGCGTCCGGATGCATCGCAAGCAACAGGTGTAGTTTTTTGACTGCAAGCTTATTGGTGATCATGCCTGCAGGTGCTTTTTGCAGATAATCCTTGAGCCTATCCAAAAGCTCTTTTTTTGATTTGTACTCGAATGGCCCCAGCCAGAACATTCAGAAGCCTCCCTACCTCATCAGTAAACTCAAAACCGCAACCGCAAGGTAACGTCTCACACCCATCAGAATATCTACAGCTATAAATGAAATTTTAGACCACAGCCTTACAGCACTCGCCAAACTGCGAGCCCCACTTTCCCCGAATATTGTTTAGACGAACTCAAAGCCCAGCTCAGTGAGCACTTCTGCCTGCGCAGGTTTGAGCTTTTTCACCGCCCAGATAAGCAAGTGGCGCGGCCGTGAACTCGCCACATACGCAAACCTGGCCGCCTCAGAGGTCGGATCTTTCAGCCAGTCCTGCCAATGTGATTGGTGCACACCGCCCTGACGCGAGGAAACCACCACGGTTGCATCATGAGTTTCGCCTTTGACTTGGTGAATGGTCTCATAGCGCAATTGATCAACTGAGTTCTGCTGATTCAGACCTTGAGCCAGCCGAATCGAAAGTAGTTGTGCCCCTGGCGTGCGGGGGCTTTCAAGCTCAAGACCCTGAGCGCCCCCAGCTCAGCTTCGATTTCAGGTAACACGAATGGTTGATCGGGAATCTGTTGTATAGCTTGTTTCGCCACAGACGCCCACTGTGTCCAGGTCAAATCGACATTGGCCACGCCGCCGGCAATCAGAAATTTCAAACACTCATGCACAAATCTACGCCAGGCTAGCTTGGATTCGACCGCGACCGGGCAGTAAGGGCCCGCTCGGGTCACCTGCAGCTTGAGTTTATCTGCGAGCCATTGCGCAAAAACGTTCACTGATATCTTGAGCTCCTTCAAGCTTCCACTGCCGGCCGCAACACATGCCAGTGCAAGCGTTTCAGTACCGCTAAACGTTTCCCCCTTGCGAAAGCGCTGAAGAGTGGTGTGCCCGCGAGCAACCACGACGATTCGTTCGTATCCCCGGGTAAGTTCAATGATCCTTGGTAACAGTTCGGACGGGCAGTTCGTGTATTCCAGAAGCCTTGGCTTGAGAGAGGCAATTTCCGGATTGCCCATCACCCGTTCGATACCCAGTAAATTGCTGCAGATATCCACAATGGCCTGTCCGCTTCGCCAATTGGTCGTAAGTGCATGCTCTGTGAACGCGAGCTCATCAAGCAAGGCCCTGACCCTGTCAGGGTTCGATTTCCTGAACCCGTAAATCGACTGATTCAGGTCGCCCACAAAATGAAATTTAACCCCTAGGGCGCTGAGTTTTTTGATGATGCGCAACTGTTCGACTGATAGGTCTTGGCACTCGTCTACCACTACAAGAGGGAACCTGCGTGCAAGGCGCGCGAAATACGCCTGCAGCTGCGGCTTCTTGAGCGCAGACAAAGCCAACATATCGACGTCGCCATATGTGGCAAAGCCTCCTTTCCAGAACCGCTTCTTTGTTTCGATCAAGTCGCCTCGCACATTGTCACTGATGCGGGCAGCATTGAGTTGTACGTCCAGGGTTCGCTCCCCGGTCGAAAAAATGAAGCTCGCTGAATCCAAGTCATAATCGTACTTACACGCTGAAATCCAACGATTGCTGTTGCGGGTACGAAAAATGTCCGCCTTGTTTTCCAAGATTTTTATCCGGAAGTCACCGTTTTTACCTGGAAACCCGGTCACTTTGCTGGCGATGTTGGCCACGAGGCGCGACAACACAAAACTGTCGAAAGTCGACACCGCGTGAGGGAATGCTAGAGGCTCTCCCAGGTAGGTTCTCAGTCTGGTCTTGAGTTCATCCGTTGCGCTATTGGAGAAAGTGAGTACAGCGATTCCCGATGGAAATCGTGTCCACTCCTTGACGACCTTGGACACCATGGCGGCCACCACCTCAGTCTTACCGCTACCCGGACAAGCTCTCAGATACACATGTTGATCAAGTGGCGTGCTGATGTAATTCCTCTGTTCGTCGGTCAGTGAAATCATCGAGCTTGCCCGTCCTCTATCCCGCACGCCCATAGAATGGCGGCACGGATATAGTCAGGCACGACAAAATCATCCTCCAGCGCTAACAGAGCATCTGCGAAGGCCTGAGCGTACAACCCTTTTCCAATTTCTTTAGAGTCGATGCGATCGAGCAAATCGGCCGCGTACCCTGCTCTGCGTCCGCTTGTCATAGCCACGAAATCAAGCTCCGCGTCAGGTCTTAAGGTCGGGACGACTGTGCCGTCCTGCGCTGGCCAAAGATCGGCTGCGACGGCGAGCATCGTGTTGAGATTGGCTCCCTCTAGAGCTAAATCGTATTCAAACGTTTTGTATTGGCCGGCGAACAGTCGGGCAAACTGGGATTCGGTAATCTTGGGGATCAGCGCCAACGCGTGATTACTTCCTACCTGAAAATCGCCAGCATGCGGAAGGTAACGGACTGTCGCCCTTCCACCCTCACCATCCTCGACGATAACGGTTTTCGGTGGATCATTGTCGGTCAATCCAGCACACCGTACCGGCACATTCTGACCAGTGCTCTCGTCGCTCACGTCGCAGAACAGTTGCATGAAATGCTTGAAGTAAATTCCGCCGAGGTTGATGACTGAGGCACCGCAATCATCCAAGGTGTCTCTGCCCTTTCCATATTGGCGCAAAACGATGCGTGCCAGTTCTGGTATGACGATCGCCTCGGCGATGCCCTCCACCAAAATTGCACCTTTGGAAAAGAGCAGATTTGACTTCGTCACATCCAGCCAGCGATCTACAAATCGTCGACTCTGGTCATTAAGTCCGCATGTCCTTAGTGGTACGGCCACAGGTTTGTCGGCATTGGAGATATGGATGATCTGGTCGACTGACACCGCCGACGATATAACCGTCGAATGCGTCGTGATGATGACCTGTATTCCCTGCTCTTCGGCTACTGCGCTAAGGTGCCTTAACAGACGTATCTGAAGCTGCGGGTGCAGATGGGCCTCCGGCTCCTCGATCAACAAGAGACGTAAGTAGGTCTCCTCACCTCGCTCCACCTCAACTTCCAGAGTTAACTCTGCCAAGATCGAGGCTATATACAGAAGGTTGTTGTATCCGAGACTGTTCGCTTCCAAAAACTACGAAACCACCTTTTTTATCTGGAGGCCATCTACGATGACAGTAAGCCCCGTATAAACAAGGGCAAGGCAGAAGGATGGATCTATACGCCCTGCATATCATGCGCCTTTGATGCCAGCGAGCACCAAGGTGGAATTAAAGAAGTTTATCAGTCCGAATGCCTAGTATGCCAATTTACTCAGACATGCGTACAAATTGAGTGTAGTGAATGCAGTCATCCTGTGATATTTCAGGGTGATTCTTCCAGCACATGCAGCCAATGCGAACACGCCTTCGATCAAGATGACTTAATCTCAAGTTTTATCGACGAAGGCGAAGCTTATCTCGCAGTGAAAGATGGCGGCCATTATCCTTTCCCTGTCAACTGCGGCGCATGCCAAGGCTATGAGTCAGTAGTAGAGGTTAGTGAAAATGAATATCTTTGTGCTGAATGCTTTGATATTGCTGACAATTACGGCACCTGTGAATATTGCAATGATGAGTCGACTCATATTGAGGAGGACACCTACTACAGCGGGTGTGATCATTGCGACGGTTACAGCTCTCGCTACCAAGAATAATGAAAAAATCGCATGACTACATCAGTAGCCCCAACGACCACGCCACGATTCATCAAAAGGAATTTACATGCGCTATTTTGCCTGCACTAAGTTTGACTACAAAGATGCTGACACTGATGAGCTTGCGAATTTAATCGAACGAGATAAATCAGCTTACAAATACTCATTTAAAACATGGGTAAACAGTGAGATTGACAAAATAACCGACCGAAAATGGCAGATTAACAATATCGGCATCGTCGAGGAAGCGGGAGACTTTATTCGTCTCATCAAAGAGGCGGAGCTAACATACTCACTTGGAGCGTTTTATAGCACTATCGCATTGACAGGCATTGCCAGTGAAGACCTCTGCAAATATTATGCTATCAAAATTAACCACCCTGACCTAGCCGGCTTGACGCAACATGTACGACTTCAAAAGTTAAAAGATAGAGGCGAGCTATCCGAAACGACGCACAAGGCCTTTGATGCCATACGAATAATTAGGAATGAATGCCTACACTTCAATGACGACTTTAAAATCCGAGACCACAATAGTCTCGCCACCGAAGCTCTGAACTGCATTAACAGCCTAAAAGCTATCTACAAAGAACTTTTCGCTGCCTCGAACATATCATACAGAACAGGCGAAATTATTACTCGAATCATTGAGGATTTTGCTCACCAACAGACTTACAAAACTTCGTTCGGGGATACGTTAAATCAGGAAGAGTTCACCATGAAGCTTCGGTACTTTATGGCAGATGAACTCAAGCTAGACATAGCCATTTCCGATCCAGGCGATAAAGTCTCGCAAGCAGGTTTCTTTCGTGTCGAAGAAATCGACCTTGAAAGTTCGCCAAAAGAAACCACCCTACGTCATATTCCTCCATGCCAGTACGTCATCGTAGATCTGACCGAAGAAAATATTGCTCAAATCAGCACCCTTGACATTAGTGAGGGTGAAACCATTTTCAAGCATTTATTCGATACTAGATCATCAAGGGATATCTGCGGCTTGGAGATTTGAAAAATTCATTGATACCAAGAGTTAATTACTACCCAGAATGACCTGTCACATTCTTCAGCCCGTCAATTGCATGGCCGGCAGCTCCATTATGAGCTTACCTGTGCTACCAGCTACCGCCCAAATTTCGTCGTCCACGACGTGGCATTTCGGAACGGCAGTCACTTTTCATGAGTACCCGCTAGGTTTGCTGGATGGGCTCGAGCAACCACGTTTTCATCAGTGCTGCGGAACGCTAGCCTTACAATACCGATGCCGGCGCTGTGACGTCCAACCAAAGCAGCTTAGCGGAAGGCGTCGATATCGACGCCCGGATGATTTCGGTTTGGCTCGTTCCGCTCTTGATTTTCTATGTCGTCAAGCATGAGAAAACTCAGTTTTGAAAGCCAATTAGCGTTGAGGGATTATTACTTGGTAATAAATCAGCATTCGAGAGCGATAGATGCTTCTGCTCCCTCCTATACAGGATGTCACTCAGATTTGAAATTTCTTGCTCATTGGCATCGTACGCCCACAAAAGTGACCGAACCATTGGGTGATCGGCTATCGCCTGCCTTGAGTTTGGTAACAATTGAGGATCAACCTTGAATTTCTCCATGAGATAATAATTTACACTATTAGCTAATACGTCAGACACGAATGTCATTGACGAATTTTCCCACGTGATGCTTATATCAAGACCAGGATAGTGAGGAACATTATCCATTGTAGCCCGAGACGTACAGTGAAGTAATTCGCCGGTAGCCTTATCATAAACTTTAAACTGACGTTTTAACTCACCCTCCTTGAGCAGAGCTAGGTGATCCTCGAGCTCTTTGAAAAGTTTTTTTATGACACCCTTATCTAGATTATCAGAAACAACCACAAGCTCTACACCCAGCTCCTTGAACTTATGTAAAGATGCAAAAACCTTAAGCATCAAGCCGATAAAGATCTTTGCATGCAATAGTTCAGTGTGCGACCGACAGCCACCTCTACCTCCGCAGAATTCTGACTGATAGAACCCCTCCACGAAGATCGCCTCATACATCCACGGTATTGCCAGCCTTCCGAAGATCTCAAATATCTTGCCCCTAACTTCACGCTTATCTTCCATCTCAGCTATATGAATCTTCCCTGAACTTTCAATATTAGATAGGCAACCTTCAATTTCATCCCTATAAATCTTTATATATACATCAGGAATGAGATACCCTGCGATCACGCCTAACTCACCAGGAAAACGCTCCCGATTATCTGCATATCCTTTCCCACCAGACTCATCGATGAATAAGTAATGCTTCTTCACTGTTCCCCTCCTCCATGAATGATAAAAGCTAGCTGACAATAACATCACTAAGCCCCCTGCGGTGACCCTCAATATGAGGCGCCACCGCTCACCGCTCACCGCTCACGTAAACAGGCTTACCGAAACGTTCTCATCTGGATGAAGCCCAGAGCACCTTTGGCAAACGGAAGTAGCTCTGCCTGATTGATCTCAACCCTGGTGTAGCCCCCTGACGTATCGTGATGGAAGGCAGCAGCGAACTCATTAAAACTCACTAGATCCGCATGCAAAGGCAGGAGCAAAGCCAGGGGGTTCGGGGGCGCAGCAGCTTTGACCTGGCCCAACATATCTCCCACCGTCTGGCCTTCCTTGAACTTCTTCGGAAAGCATCGATGCAGATGCCCTTCTACCAGCAGGCGCAGAGCCTTCGCCACTTCAAGCATGCTGCAAGTTTGATCCCCTGCGATGAAGCGCTCAACAAGCTGATAGTGCTTGTAGTAATCCGATGAACAGTATTCATCCAGATCAAAGCTGTCCAAGTAGCTGTACTCTTCAGCATCGCGATGGAGAGAGTATTCGCCGACAATCGCAATTTTTTTTCGCTCTACACGACGTTTCACCTCCCTGAGGAAGTGCGCATCATGCCCAAGGGCGATTACCTGCGAGCATTCAGCTACCATTTTTAGTACCGCTTCCACTGTGTTGTGTCGTCGGTGTCTATCCAAACTGGTGAACACGTCATCCAAGACGACTGTCGTTTCAGTTCGCTTCGGATCCGCAAATAGGCGTGCAAGGAAGAAAGCGAAAGCGAGCGTTCGCTTGTCACCCTCACTCAATGCTGCATGGAACGACAAGTCGCCGGTAGTTTTAGGCCCGATCACCACACGAGCACCTCTGATCTTGAGCACGTATTCCGAACGGAGGCCGCCTCCTAGATGAGTGGAGCCTAGGGAATCGATTTCAAAAGGCGCTGAAAAGCTTCGTAACCAACCGTTAATCGCATCTTGGAAAGTTAGCAATGTTGCGGCCATCAAATGGTCTAACTCAGTGCGTGCAGCTTCCCTCGCACGCTCTGCAGTCCGCAACTGAGTCTTTGCAGCATCCAGCCCATCAATCAATTTCAGCACCTCAGTACTGAATCTGTTTTTGGTGATTGTAAGCATTTCCCTTTGTTCACTCAGAGCTGCTATATCAGGTGCTGCGAGCCTCTGTTTATATGCCAAGATGCGACCATTGAGTTCACCAATCTGCTCATTGAAGATGCGAGCTTGATCGCTCAGCTCACTAAGCATAGCGACGGCAGCCATAAATGGCTTTGAATCCAAAGCATCGAGAGGATTGCCCTCCTTGGCGGCTACGATTTCGAGCAACGCCACCTCAACACATTGAAGCAGCAAGGCGGCTTTCTCGAAATCCAGCTCGGGAATTTCATCAATTAGCGAGGTCTCAGACCAGACGCTGCGTAGCCCTTGGTTGTACTCATTGCATGCGCGCCAGCTTGCAAGTTGCTGTTCTCCGACACGCTCCTTGACCAAATGGCGAAGCTGATTGATACGTTTTTGGTACTCCGAATAGGAACCGTCAAAGTAGAGTTTGAATGCCTTGAGCAGGCCGAGATCCCGAGTTGGCTGGCCACAGAATGGACATTCATTATCTGGTTGGTGCTGCAACCCTTCAGCAGCCCAGCGCTCTGTCGCTGTTCCATTATGCTTCGCGAAGTGAGCTTTCGCTGTTTCCTCTGCAGTGATGGAGATACTCTCGAACGAGCTCTCCAACAGGCTAGGAATATCGTCAAAATTGAAAGCTGGATACGGCGCTGGCCGGAATTCAGGACGCCGACGAATTTGATCAGAGGCTCGAGCTTCGGCTATTAGCTTATCGGTTTGAACAATCAGGTCATCCGCATCTGGAATAGAAGCAAGCTTGATGTACTGAGCGAGCGGAAGCTGTCCTCGATAGCCTTGAAGAGCTGCCTCCGCAGAGTTGACCGTTGCTGTGCTCTCCTTCACGGCAATGGTCTCAGCATCAAATTTAGTGCGCTGTGCTACTGCTGCGTCACCTAGTGCAAGATCTAGCAGCGCCTCCCTCTGCTCCGGAAGCACACCTGAGCTGGCATACACATTCCGATCAACGAAAGCTTGGTTAAACACATGCAAATTGGGTTTCTGCCCCGCCCAGGCATTGCCGTCAAACTGGACGTTGAAGGCCCCGCCCGGTGCCCCTTGGTTGAACCGTAAAGCGACTTTTTGAGGGAGTGCCGCCCCGACAGTCTTCCTATCTGAGACATCCTTGGCATCGAAAGTAGAGCAGGCTAGTAGCACAGACGACAACGTCGACTTCCCCCTAGCGTTATCGGCATAAATTAGACTGACTTTCTGAAGCTCGACAGGTCGCTGAGCTGCTTTTTTCAGAACCCCGACGTTGTCGATGCTTATGATTTTCTCGAGCATGAGCTCACTCCGCTAAGCTGTCCGTACGCTTCAGCGAACCCCAAGCGCTAAGAGCTCGCGGGGCACCACTGACCTTGCTAGGCGAATTTAACTCATCCTAGTGAGTTTGAATGGCATAGGGCTATATTTCTTTTATGGAGGGCATGGCTCTCCTGTCATGCCAACCCAACACCGTTGCGCGCCGTCGCACTAAATTTACCCAATAGCCGCAAGCTGGACGGGCAATCTCTCAGTTTAAGGACGACAAATGTTTCCACCAATGGCGAACTCCTATCTCGAAATCACAGCCACTGAATTTGAGCGGTTGGTCAGGGACTGGATCCTCAAGCAAGGTGGTGAGCTGACCTCGCTAGAGGTGACTCATGACGCGAAGGTGGAGAGCTACGACTCAACCTACCAGATCGACGTACTAGCGAAATTCCAAGCCTTTGGAGGCGCCGAATTCAAGGTTCTGATTGAGTGCAAAAAATACCGTAGCGCAGTCGAACGAGAGTTGGTTCAAGTGCTGCACGACAAGGTCAGATCTGTGGGCGCTCATAAAGGAATGCTGTTCACCACATCAGGATTTCAATCAGGAGCGATCAAATATTCCAAAGCTCACGGTATTGCGCTGGTTTCGATTATCGACGGTGCAGCTACCTATGAAACCCGCTCGGCGTTTCCAGTCGCGGCACAGCGTCCGGCCTGGCTCAACCTTCCGAAATTTTCGCTCTGGCACGTTGGTGAAAACGAAGCAGGCAACATCTCGATGAAATCCTTGGGCCGTGCTGATACGGAAATCAACGAGATGTTCAGCTGAAGAGATGAGGCGGATTAGCGAGTGCTCTTTATTGCGAGGGTACAGATTCTCCGTGGGAGTAAATGTGGGAGTAATTTCGTAGGCATGAAAAAGCCCAATTTGAAAAGATTGGGCTAACTCATTGAAAGATATGGTCGGGACGGAGTGATTCGAACACTCGATCCCTAGCACCCCATACGAGGGGTAGCTGAATTCCATGTTTATCGCCAGCCGTACCTGCCGAACGCATAAAAAACTCGGGACGAGGCCGGGTGATTACCCGCCCCTCAAAAACACAGCCCCAAAATGAGAGGGATGGAGAGCTGACAAGAGAGTGCGGGGCGGGATACTGCCAAATGGCGTCTTCCTGCACAATAGAATCCTCTAGCCGACCAGCTCCGAAACATCAGGCGACTTGTGTAGTCCCGCTAGATAGACCCAAGGAATCAGCGGCATCCGTTATCACCGCACGAAACAGCTCCTCAGCTTGGGCTTAGGGCACTGCAAACGATTCGTGCAGTCACGTCGAAATTCTCCAATGTGAGCACATCGATTGGCGAACGACCCTTCAGTCGCTCATGGGGTTCACAAACCGCCCGATAAAGCCTCCACGCATCGACATCCGGAAACCGCGTTAACGCAGCAAGTACCAACTTGTGCCGTAATGGATCAAGCTGCCAATCGGGAATACGCTGACCACGATTCCCCAGGCTCAGAGACAAAAGACGGCGAGCCTTGATATCACGGTTGATCTGATCTCGGGATTTGCCTGCCAGCTTGGCGAAGACAAGCAGCGGCAAATTATTCGAATCTTCATAGGTGGCTAGCATCTCGGCGCGCTGACGTTGTATGTCAGATACTTGGGGTTCGCGCAGCTGTTCAATCTGCGTTGGAGCAGGTAGGACAGGTGAATATTGAGCCGCGTTAAGGACCGGTTCGTTGCTGACGGACGTTTTGGAGGCTGGGACCGTCGTCCCTGGGAAGCCACTGCTGTACAGAACGGCGTTTGCATTCGCGCTTTCCAACGAAGGTAACGAAGCTGCACCCTCTAAACGAATGGTCAGCGGAGAACTTGCCGCTTTCAGCTGGCCCTGCCCCCACAGATCCAAACGATTTGCCCAGTCCTGCATCATCGTCCGGCGCTGCTCGACGTATTCCGCGTGATTGTAGGCCGCACTCACCTTATCTGGATCAGCATGAGAAAGCTGAGCATCCACCCAAACCTTCGGGTATCCGATCTCGTTCAACGCGGTCGAGATCGTCGCCCTCATCCCATGACCAGTGAGTTGATCGGTATACCCCATCCGACGCAACGCACCATTCAGCGTGTTCTCACTGATACACTTGCTCAGGTCGCTTCGATGCGCAAACAAGTAGCGTTGCGCGGGGACAACCTGGTCCAGCAAGTGACGCACGATCTCCAGCGCCTGAACCGACAGCGGGACAATGTAGGGCGGTACATTTTGAGTTTGCTTACCTGGCTTGCGCATCGCTAACTGGAGTTGTTTCACCACTTCCGCCGGTATGACCCACAAGCGCTTCTCCAGATCGAACTGGTCGGGTGTCGCCAAGCGCAGCTCGCCCGTGCGGACGCCGGTCAGCAGCAACAACCGAAGGCCAAGCCGAGTTTGGTTGGCGCCACCGTATTTTCGAAGAGCAACCATCAATGCCGGCAGCTCGTCCATGCGGAGAAACGGATTGTGCGTGACGGGAGGTTTGGGAAGTGCGACCACATCAAGGTCTGAAGCTGGGTTGTGTTCCAGCCCCTCGATCTTCACCAGTGCATAGCGGAACAATTGGTTGAACCAGGTCCGGCATTTTTCGGCTGTCGTTAAGGCCTTGCGCTGTTCGATCCTGCTCAGTAAATCCAGCAGATCGTGACGATTAATATCGTAGATGGACCGCCCGCCCAGGGTGGGAAGGACGTCTTTATTGAAGATTCTCAAGATCTGCGAGAGCGTGCTCTGGCGTCCTTCCTTCAGGCTCAGCCTGCGGAACTCCACCCACTGATTGAACACGGCCTCGAAGGTGTGCTCTGCCGCAAAACGAATAGCACGTCGCTGCTGTTTACGGTGCTCATAGGGATTGATGCCTTGGGCGACCAAGGCGCGCGCCTCATCACGTCGCGCACGGGCTTCTTTGAGGCTGATTTGCGGATAACTACCCAGAGACATGCGCTTCTGCACGCCCGCCCAGTAGTATCTGAAACGCCAGATTTTTCCGCCGCGGGCAGTCACGTTGAGCGCAAGCCCATCCGTGTCGCCTATCGTGTAGTCATTGCCGGTGATTCGGGCTTGCCGAACGGTCGTATCCGAGAGTGCCATAGCGAGCTCCTGAACAGAGTCAGGGCCAGATGCTCGTCTCGCTATCCAAGCTGCTCCAGCAAAAAACCGATTCAGTGCACATCCAAATCCAAGATCCTCATTCGGGACTTAAATCGGGACTTAAAAGCACTGGATGGAGCTGGATTTCAGTGGTTCCCGCTGGAACAAAAAAAGGGCCTAAAGGCCCTTATTTCAATCACTTACAGAATTCAGTGGAACTCTGTAGCGCAATATTTGGAGCGGGAAACGAGACTCGAACTCGCGACCCCGACCTTGGCAAGGTCGTGCTCTACCAACTGAGCTATTCCCGCGTCTTGGTGTGGCGCATTCTATAGAATCCAAACACGCCGTCAACCCTTTGATTCAAAAAAGTTTATTTCGGATCAACGTCAGTCCGCAGGTGCGGCCAGGCGGCGCGCAGGTATTGGACCATCGACCATAGCGTCAGCCCAGCGGACACCAGCAGCAGGGCATAACCCAACAGTACCCAGAAACTGAAATCCGAGGGGTTGGCCAGCAGAATCACCAGGGCCAGCATCTGCGCGGCGGTTTTCCATTTTCCGAGGTTCGACACGGCTACCTGGGCGCGGGCGCCCAGCTCGGCCATCCACTCACGCAGCGCCGATACGACAATTTCTCGCCCGATGATCACCGCCGCCGGCAGGGTCAGCCAGAGGTTGCCGTGTTCCTGCACCAGCAGCACCAGGGCCACCGCGACCATCAGTTTGTCGGCCACTGGGTCGAGGAACGCGCCGAACGGCGTGCTCTGCTCCAGGCGGCGAGCCAGGTAGCCGTCGAGCCAGTCCGTCGCGGCTGCGAAGGCAAAGACCGAGGCGGAGGCCACGTAGCTCCAGTGGTACGGCAAATAGAACAGCAATATGAAGATCGGGATGAGCAGGACGCGTAGAACGGTAATCAGGTTTGGGATATTCATCGGCACAACTGGCTACGAGGTTGACGGGCATTCTACTCGCTATGCAGGTTTGCATAAATCGACTCTGCGAGCTTTTTACTGATACCGGGTGCTTTGGCTATCTCCTCGATGCTGGCACGAGACAGTTCCTGCAATCCACCAAAATGTTTCAATAGATCGCGCCGGCGCGTCGGCCCGACCCCTGCCACGCCTTCCAGCGTGGAGGTGCGGCGGGTCTTGCCTCGGCGGGCACGGTGGCCGGTGATAGCGAAACGGTGGGCTTCGTCGCGGATCTGCTGGATCAGGTGCAGCGCCGGCGAATCCCCTTTCAACGTGAACTCGTGGGCCGCGTCGTTCAGGTACAACGTCTCGAAACCGGCCTTTCGCGTCGCGCCTTTGGCCACGCCGAGCAGGATCAGGTCAGGAACGGCCAGCTCGTTGAGGACGTCCCGGGCCATGGACAACTGGCCCTTGCCGCCGTCTACCAGAAGGACGTCCGGCAACTTGCCCTCCCCGTCCTTTATCTTGCTGAAACGCCGCATCAATGCCTGATGCATGGCGGCATAGTCATCGCCAGGGGTAACGCCTTCGATGTTGTAGCGACGGTAATCGGACTTGATCGGACCTTCCGGGCCGAAAACCACGCAGGAGGCTACCGTTGCCTCGCCGCTGGAGTGGCTGATGTCATAACACTCCAGCCGTTGCGGCGGCTCGTCCAGGTGGAGGACATCGGCCAGGGCATCGAACCGCGCCGCGACGTGCTGGCGGTTGGCCAAGCGTGCGCCAAGGGCCTGTTCGGCGTTGGTCACGGCCAGTTGCTGCCAGCGCGCACGGGTGCCACGCACACGGTGGCTGATGGTCAGTTCGCGACCGCGAAGCTTTTCGATGGCTTCGATCAAGGCCGGAAAGTCCTCATGAACCACGTTGACGATCAACTCGCTGGGCAAGTCGCGTTCCGGACTGCTGATGTAGTACTGGCCCAGGAAAGCGGCCATGACTTCGGAGACGTCTTCCTCGATCCCTACCTGGGGGAAGAAGTTCTTGCTGCCCAAAACCCGGCCGCCCCGCACGTTGATCAAATGCACACAGGCGCCGCCCGGGTTGATGAACGCGGCCACGATATCGACGTCGCCGCTGCCGCCTTCCATGCTTTGCTGGTCCTGAACCCGGCGCAGCAGCCCGATCTGGTCGCGAAGCTCAGCGGCGCGTTCGAATTCGAGATTGATCGAGGCCTCTTCCATGGCGGCCGACAGCTCATCGGTCAGCGCATTGCTACGCCCCTCCAGGAACATGACCGAGTGACGCACGTCTTCGGCGTAGACCTCCGGCTCCACCAGGCCGACACAGGGCGCCTTGCAGCGTTTGATCTGGTGTTGCAGGCAGGGCCGGGTGCGGTTCTTGTAGTAGCTGTCTTCGCATTGGCGTACGAAAAAAGTTTTCTGCAATAGGCTCAGGCTTTCACGGATGGCCCCGGCACTGGGGTAAGGACCGAAATATCGGCCCTTGGCCTTCTTGGCTCCGCGATGAATGCTCAGGCGCGGAAACGCCCCGTCGGACAGAAACACGTACGGATAGGATTTGTCATCGCGCAGCAGAATGTTGTACGGCGGCCGCCATTCCTTGATCAGCGTCTGCTCAAGCAGCAACGCCTCGGTTTCATTGGCGGTGATGGTGGTTTCGATCTGCGCGATGCGACCCACCAGCGCGGCCGTCTTCGGTGCCAGGCCAGTCTTGCGGAAGTAGCTGGCCAGGCGCTTCTTGAGGTTTTTGGCCTTGCCGACATAAAGCAGGCGCGCGTCGCTGTCGAACATGCGGTACACGCCGGGGCGGCCGCTGCACGTGGACAGGAAAGCACTTGGATCAAACTGTTCGGTCATTATCAGGCGCTGGCGTCGACCATGCCATGACGCACCGCCAGCAGCGTCAACTCGACGTCACTGCTGATCGAAAGCTTTTCGAAGATACGGTAACGGTAGGTATTGACGGTTTTGGGCGACAGGCACAATTTGTCGGAAATAATCTGGACCTTCTGGCAGCCGACGATCATCAGCGCAATCTGGATTTCTCGCTCGGACAGCGCATCGAAGGGCGAATCGTTGGTCGGCTGGAAAGACTTGATCGCCAATTGCTGGGCGATTTGCGGGCTGATGTAGCGTTGTCCGGCAAATACCAGGCGGATGGCCTGGACCATCTCGTTCAAGCCAGCGCCCTTGGTGAGATAGCCCGCCGCCCCCGCTTGAAGCAGCCGGGTGGGAAACGGGTCTTCTTCACAGACGGTCACCGCGACGACCTTGATGTCCGGATGGCTACGCAACAGTTTTCGCGTGGCTTCAAGACCACCGATGCCCGGCATCTTGACGTCCATCAGCACCACGTCGGGTTTCAATTCACGCGCCTTGATCAGGGATTCTTCCCCGGATTCGGCCTGGCCAACCACCTGCAGGCCATCGATGTCAGCCAGCATTCGTGTTATGCCCGTACGGACGAGATCATGGTCGTCGACCACTAACACCCTAATCAAGCAGACACCTCACGATTTGGTCTTGTATGGGTTGCCCACACCTTAGCAAAAAGCACTCGGCAGACCTAGCGCAAACGGGCAGATAAAAGTTACAACAAGTCTTCAGATCCAATATTCGACGCCTCAAGCCTAGGCGTCTCGCTGCATCCTCAGGAAACACTCATCCTCACCGACCACCCGCAGCCCCATGCGTTCATAGAGCGCGCGGGCCGGGTTGTCCTTGAAAACGGTGAGCCGCAACGCCGGTCGATGCTCATTTGCCACCATCGTCCAGACCTGTCCGATCGCCCAGGTTCCGGCACCCTGCCGACGAAACGCCTCATCGATCTGCAACTCCCGAATGTACAAGGCGCGAGCATCACGACTGAGACTGACGAAACCCAGCGCCTGTTCATTGCGCTGAAGAATCCAGTTCTGGCGGATGACCCAGGCCAGATCGAACGCTTCGTCCTGCCACAGCAAATCATGGCGAAGGTAATAGGGAAGCATATTGCTGCAAGTCAATTGACGTGCGAATTCAACGTCACCGACTTCAGCCGGGCGCCATACAAAACTCATTGAAACCTCGTCACAATGCCACGGGCTCACCCGCCCAACGACCGTCGTCGCGGCGAGCGATGACCAACAGCTCTTCCACGCCTGGGGCCGCTGCCATTAGCGTGCCATCCGGGTCATTGTCGACTTCGGTGATTGAAATTGGCACAACGCTGGAGTTTGTCATAAAGCCCGTCGGATTCAAGCGATGGGGTTGTTATTAAAAGGCCATAGCATTTTCTTATTGAACGGCCGCCCCGCGCTCTTGTAAGCTCCAGATCATTCATCGGAGACACAGCATGTCCAGTGCCCTTTCACCGCTTCAACCTACCAGCGCCTCGCGCTCGGTTGCGGCTGCCTGGGCGAACGACGTGCCAACTTCGGTCAGCTTTTATTTTGGGTATTGGTTTAGCCACTGGCGCGCCTGATACCCAACCGGCGCCCATTTTAAACGGGTCGCCTTCCAGAGTTTTCCAAACCCCCGGTCGGCCTCCCGACCGGGGGTTTTGTTTTTGAGGCCCCAGACATACGCAGCATCACACCACTTGAGGATCGAACCATGAACTACGCCACTTATTACCGTTACGACAGTTTTTCCGCCTGGCGATTTACCAGCCACCGCTCGGGACAGCCTGCCGCCTCCGATCGGTCACCTATCGGTGGCATGCCAACGTTGCGGGCCATTACGGCCAATTGTCGAACACCCAACTAGGGCCGGCGCGGGAACGAACCCGCTGCTCGCCCGGGAAGCCAGATCATGAATTCGTCCGTCTCCGCTTTGCCGCTGTCCACGCTCAGCCCTGCCAATGAAACCCTGACCCTGCGCCTGCCAAGCGCGTTGCAACTCAAGCAACAACTGCCGCTAGACAGCGTATTGAGCCAACAAGTTGGCGCCCATCGCCAGGCCATCCGCGCCATCCTCGACGGCGAGGATTCCCGCCTGCTGGTCATCGTCGGCCCCTGCTCCATCCACGACCCGCAATCCGCGCTCGAATACGCCGCCAACCTGGCTCGCCTTGCCCGGGAAGTCAGCGACAGCATGCTGTTGGTGATGCGCGCCTACGTGGAAAAGCCCCGCACCACCGTGGGCTGGAAAGGCCTGGCCTACGACCCCCATCTCGATGGCAGCGACGACATGGCCACCGGCCTCGAGCTGTCGCGGGAGTTGATGCGTGAGATGCTCCGACTCGGCCTGCCCGTGGCCACCGAGCTGTTGCAGCCGATGGCCGCCGGTTACTTCGACGACCTGCTTAGCTGGGTCGCCATTGGCGCGCGCACCACTGAATCGCAGATTCACCGGGAAATGGCCAGCGGTCTGGGCATGCCGGTCGGTTTCAAGAACGGCACCGACGGCGGGGTTGGCATCGCCTGCGATGCCATGCGCTCCGCGGCGCACCCCCATCGACATTTCGGCGTCGACAGCCAAGGGCATCCGGCGATCATCCAGACCCAAGGCAACCCTGATACGCACCTGGTCCTGCGCGGCGGCCACCGCGGCCCGAACTACGATTGCCAAAGCGTGGCGCAGATTCACGCCGACCTCGCCCGCCTCAACATCCCGGCCCGCATCCTGGTTGATTGCAGCCACGCCAACAGTGGCAAGGATCCGCTGCGCCAGCCCCATGCGTTCGAGGACGTGCTACAACAGCGCTTGCAAGGCAACAAGGCCCTGATCGGCATGATGCTCGAAAGCCACCTCTTCGAAGGCTGCCAACCGTTGGGGCCGGCGATGCGCTACGGCGTGTCGGTGACCGATGGATGCCTTGGCTGGGAGTCCACCGAGCAGTTGCTGCGCCAGGCTCATCGCAGGTTGCGATTGGGCGTCTGAGTTTCGGACCCGTTCATGCCGTGGCGCGGGAGCTGGCTCCCTCGCCACGGTTTTTTTCATTGCGGATCCTTCGTTACGGCCTGGCGCGAACTTCAATGGTGATCTCCGGCGAGCGCTGGCTTACATCATCCAGACGCTCAACCTGATAGAACAGGCGGACCGATTGGCCGCCCTGCTCCTGCCAATAGGCAATCGGCACCGTGAAGACAACTGGCTTGCCGGCCGTGGCCTCGGTGATTTCCCGCTCCTGGGCATCCGAGTAGCTGCCGTCGCATTGCAACCAGACCCGTTCGCCCGCCTCCAGCCCTACGCCGTCGATCACCACCGTCGCTGCGCCATGGAGCCCGTCGACATCCAGCTCACCCTCCATCAACTCCAATACCCTCGGCGCGACCAGCGCTGGGCGTACCAGAGGACCGATCCAGACGGACAGCGGCTCGGCTCGACGTATCGAATGTCCGCGCCTGACGACATAAGCCACGGTCAACGAGTGCCCGATATGGGAAGCGATGTCTCCATGATCGATCCAGAACGATACTTTTTCGCCCACTGCATGAGCCTCTATGTCCAGCACATCCCGCCACAATGGCTTGGAATCGCGGCTGGCCAGAAGGATCAGTCGATCACCGGCCGCCATTCGCGAATAAGGCCGCACGGTCATCGTCGTGCCTTCAGGCACCCGCCCCGGATCAAGGTGCCCACCCACCGCATCATTGGCGATGGGTGGCAGCAGCAGCGGCGCCACGTCGCCAATTTGCAACTGAAGGGCCTGTGAGGCCAATTCGGTCGGCAACTGCTTGCCAATGACCCGGTACGAAATTTCCAGCGAGCCGCCGTCGAGTTCGGCGATATGCGGTTCGCGTACAACAAAGACAAGCTCGCGCCCGACCTGCCGCTCCGTGACGAACCGGCGAATTTGATGGTGGTACTGCTCGCCTTCGTTATTGAGCCCGCGCCAATACAACATCAGCTCGTCGCCACAGGACATGAGCGGGTACGGCTTGACGGTGATGACGGCCTTGCTCCAGGCAGGGTCGATGATGCCTTCGCGGGCCCTCGCCAGCAAAGGCGCGGGCAGCTTTCGCGATGGAGGCCGACTTTTTCGTACAGTTGATTCATTGGTCATTTCCAGGCTCCAGTCCCTTGGAAAGGGGCACCGCTTCCATAGCGACACCGGATGAAACCATTAGAACTCTCCGGCCCGGGACGCGCAGCCAGACGAGGCGACAAGTTGCGTGGTCTCTCGCTCCTTGAGATGTGGCTTGAAGGGTAATCGGTTATCGGAAGCGTCCGAAACCGCAGGAGCCGCCTGGCTTTTGAGGAAAATTTCTCGCGCTTTCTATTCCTGTTTCCACAGCTAGTAACGGTTTGGTCCTACACCGCTCACTAACGGCCTGGATTAGAGTGGTGCCGCAAACTCAACATGAACCTCTTCGAAAAAGGTACGAACATGCAACGGAATGCAACCACCCGCTTTCCCATCCTTTTGGTACATGGTTTGTTCGGGTTCGACAGGGTCGGCCCGCTCGAACTTTTTCACGACGTCAGACAGGCGTTGTGCAATGCCGGCGCCCGAGTATTCGTCCCGTACGTGTCGGCCACCCACTCCAACGAAGCGCGCGGCGAACAGTTGCTGGCTCAGATGGACCGGGTTCTCGAAGGAACCGGGGCCACGAAGGTCAACCTTATCGGCCACGGGCAGGGCGCGTTGGCCGCTCGTTATGCCGCCGCCCTGGCGCCCGGCAGTGTCGCCTCGGTCACCTCCGTCAGCGGCCCCAACCAAGGGTCGGAACTCGCTGATTTCCTGCGCAAGGCCCTCACGCCTGGTCGTTTGCCGGAACACGTGGCGAACCGGGTCGCCACGCTTTTCGCCGATTTCATTTCACTGCTCAGTGGCCAGGCACAGCTTCCGCAAAACGCTATTGCAGCGCTGGGGGCGCTGACTACCGAAGGCGTAGGCGCATTCAATGACAGGTATCCGCAAGGCTTGCCCCGACATTGGGGCGGCAACGGGCCGCAATTGGTTAACGGCGTGCGGTATTACTCTTGGAGTGGCACGGTGCAGGAAACCGCGAAACAAGCCGGCAATAGCGCGCCCGATCCGTTGCATGACTTCTGCCGCGCTTTTTCCGAATATTTCACCACCGAGGCGGGACAGAACGATGGCATCGTCGGACGCTTCAGCTCCCACCTGGGCAAGGTGATCCGCTCCGACTACCCAATGGATCACTTGGACACCCTCAACCAGGGCGCTGACGGAGGCTGGCGCAAGGGAAACGATCCGATGGAGCTCTACGTGAAACATGCAGAACGCTTGCGGATCGTCGGACTCTGACGCAATTTTGGCAACAACCGCGGACTGATTCCGGTAGGCTGGGCGCTTTACGACACTGAAAGGAAGTACCTCCATGGCCAAAGCCACTGCCCGCCACATCCTGGTTTCCAGCGAAGACAAGTGCAACGAACTCAAGGCCCAGATTGAAGCTGGCGCTGATTTCGCTGAAGTCGCCAAAACCAACTCCACATGCCCATCCAGCCGTCAGGGCGGCGACCTGGGCTCGTTCGGCCCGGGCCAGATGGTCAAGGAGTTCGACACCGTGGTGTTCAGCGCTCCGATCAATGTGGTTCAAGGCCCGGTCAAGACCCAGTTCGGCTATCACCTGCTGGAAGTAACCAGCCGCCAGGACTGATTTCGGTTTATCGACACGACGGTCCGCCTTAGGGCGGGCTGTCATGCTTGAGCCATGCGAAGGGCTGGCGATCAGCGCGTCCCTCGCGTACAAATCGCACTCATCGATCACCCGGCTTTAAGGCTGACAATGCGACTGGCTTTTCCCTCCTGGCTGTTCACTGCCGTGGTCCTGCTGACGGGCGCCGCAGGCGTGAATGCCGCCCCCCAACATGCCCTGACCGTTTATGGCGAACCGGCCAAGTACGCCGAAGGCTTCGCCCATTTTGCCTACGCCAATCCCCAGGCCCCCAAGGGCGGGACGATGCGCCGCTCGGCCGTGGAGATCGGCCATTTCGACCATGTGCTGCCTTATATCGACAAAGGCATCGGCGTCAGCCAGGTCGACGGCATGCTCTATTCGCCGCTGGCCCAACGCTCCCTGGACGAACCCTATACCGTCTACGGCCTTGTCGCCGAAAAAATGGAACGCGCCGAAGATGGCCTGTCCCTGCGCTTCTACCTCAATCCCAAGGCGCGTTTCGCCGATGGCAAGCCCATCACCGCGCAAGACGTGCGCTACAGCTTCGACCTGCTGATGACCCAGGGCAGCCTGCGCTATCGCACGCAGTTCGCCGCCGTCAAAGGTGTCGAGGTGGAATCGGAACGAACCGTTCGCTTCGACTTCAAGAATAACGAAAGCCGCACCCTGCCCCTGGACATCGCCACCTTGCCGGTTTTTCCCGAGCACTGGTGGAAGAGTCGCGACTTCGCCAACGGCGGCGGTTACGAGGCGCCCCTGGGCAGCGGACCGTACAGGGTGAGCAAGGTCGACTCGGGCCGCAGCATCACCTTCGAGCGCAACGCCGACTGGTGGGGCAAGGACCTGCCGGTCAGCCGCGGGCTCTACAACTTCGACCACTTCAGTATCGAATACTTCGGCGACACCGACGTGGCCCGGCAGGTCTTGCGTGGCGGCGCCTACGATTACAACCGCGAGTTCTCCGCCACGGGCTTTTCCATCGGCTACGACAGCCCGGCCCTGCGCGACGGTCGGCTGCAAAAAGCCCACCTTGCCACCGAGGCGCCCCAGCCGGCCCAGGGTTTTGTGTTCAATCTGCAACGGCCACAATTCCAGGACCGCCGCGTACGCCAGGCGCTGGCCATGCTCTGGGACTTCGAGTGGAGCAATCGCCAGATGATGCGCAACCTCTACGTGCGCCAGCAGAGCTTTTTTTCCAACACCGACCTCGCCGCCCGGGAGCTCCCCGACGCGGGGGAACTGGCGATTCTCGAACCGCTGCGCGGCAAAGTACCGCAAGAGGTGTTCACCCAGGTGTTCCAAGCGCCGAAGACCGACGGCAGCGGGGTCATCCGCGACAAGCAATTGCAGGCCCTGGCGCTATTGGAACAGGCCGGCTGGAAACCTGAAGGCGACCGCCTGGTCAATGCCGAAGGCGAGCCACTGAGCTTCACGTTCCTGGTCACGCAAAACGGAATAGACCGCCTGTTGTTGCCTTACAAGCGCACCCTCGCACAGATCGGCGTCGACATGCACATCCGGCGCATCGACTCGTCCCAGTACGTCAATCGCCTGATGAGCCGCGACTACGACATGATCATTACCGGCTACCCGGTCAGCACTTCGCCGGGCACGGAGCTTTACAATTATTTCGGCTCGGCGGCGGCCAACGACCCGGGAGCCAACAACTACATGGCCTTGCAGAATCCTGCCGTGGACGCCCTCATCGATGGCCTGGTCAAAGCCAGCACCCAGGACGACATGCTCCGCCATGCCCATGCGCTGGACCGGGTGCTGCAATGGAACTACTACTGGATTCCCAACTATTACCCGCCAGGCAGCTCGACGGTCTGGTGGAATCGCTTCGGCATGCCGAAAGTCCAGGCGAGCAATGACGAAGCCATCGAGAGCTGGTGGGAAGTCAGCACCACGCCACTGACCAACGAACAGATGACCGCCGAACGCATCAAGCGTGGCTCGCCTGGAGGGCATCACTGATGTGGGCTTACATTGCGCGGCGCTTGCTGCTGATCATTCCCACGCTGGTGATCATCCTGCTGGTGAACTTCGTGATCGTCCAGGCCGCGCCAGGCGGGCCGGTGGAGCAGGCGATCGCTCACCTGCAGGGCATTGGCGGCGCCAGCGTCGGCAGCTCGGGCAATGCCATGACCGGTAGCTCCCGCGCCAGCCGAGGCCTGGATCCGCAATTGATCAAGGACATCGAAAAACAGTACGGCTTCGACAAGCCCGCCCATGAACGCTTGTGGCTGATGCTCACCAGCTACGCCCGCCTGGACTTCGGCAAAAGCTTCTTCCGCGGTGCCACGGTCACCGACCTGATTCTGGAAAAAATGCCGGTGACCATCTCCCTCGGGCTCTGGGCGACGCTGATCACCTACCTCGTGTCGATTCCCCTGGGTATTCGCAAGGCGGTACACCACGGTTCGGCATTCGATGTCTGGAGCAGCACCGCAATCATTATCGGCTACGCCATGCCGGCGTTCCTGTTCGCGATGTTCCTGATCGTGATCTTCGCTGGCGGCACCTCGCTCAATTGGTTCCCGGTGCGCGGGCTCGTCTCGGACAACTTCGAGTCCCTTTCGACGCTGGGCAAGGTCGCCGACTATTTCTGGCACCTGGTGCTACCCGTCACGTCGTTGGTCATCGGCGGCTTCGCTACCCTGACGATCCTGACCAAGAACTCGTTCCTCAACGAAATCACCCGCCAATACGTGGTCACGGCGCGAGCCAAGGGGATGAGTGAACGACGCGTGCTGTATGGACACGTGTTTCGCAATGCGATGCTGCTGGTGGTGTCGGGCATTCCCCAGGCGTTCATCAGCGTGTTCTTCGCCGGTTCTTTGCTGATCGAGGTGATCTTCTCCCTCGACGGCCTGGGACGCATGAGCTATGAGGCCGCCGTGTCCCGGGACTATCCAGTGGTGTTCGGCTCGCTGTTTATCTTCACGTTGTTCGGCCTGCTGATCAAACTCATAGGCGATCTTTGCTACACCCTGGTGGACCCGCGCATCGACTTCGCCGCGAGGAACGCCTGATGTTCAAGTTATCGCCCCTGGGGCGGCGGCGTTTCGAACGTTTCAGGAAAAACCGTCGCGGCTGGTGGTCGCTGTGGCTGTTCATCGGGCTTTTCGTCTTGACCCTGGGTGGGGAATTGATCGCCAATGACAAGCCCTTGGTGGTGAGCTACCAAGGCTCGTTGTATTTCCCGGTGTTCAAGCGCTACACCGAACAGCAGTTCGGCGGTCAATTGCCGTTCCAGGCTGACTATCGCAGCAGCTATGTGCAGGACCTGATTCACCAGGGCAACGGCTGGCTGCTGTTTCCGCCTATTCCTTTCAGCGACGACACGCCCAACTATGACCTTGAGCGGCCGGCCCCAAGCCCGCCGTCGAGGGTGAACTGGCTGGGCACCGACGACCAGGCACGGGACGTGATGGCGCGGGTCATATTCGGCGCGCGGGTGTCGATCCTGTTCGCCCTGGCGCTGACCGCCATCAGCGCGCTGATCGGCATCGCCGCCGGTGCCCTGCAAGGTTACTACGGCGGCTGGGTGGACCTGCTGGGGCAACGCCTGCTGGAAGTCTGGTCCGGTTTGCCGGTGCTTTACCTGCTGATCATCCTGTCGGGTTTCGTCGAGCCTAACTTCTGGTGGCTGCTGGGTATCATGGCGCTGTTCTCCTGGCTCGCGCTGGTGGACGTGGTGCGTGCCGAATTCCTGCGCGGGCGCAACCTCGAATACGTGAAAGCCGCGCGGGCGCTGGGCCTGACCGACCGCAAGGTCATCGTGCGGCACATACTGCCCAATGCCATGAACGCCACCCTGAGCTACCTGCCGTTCATTCTCACCGGGGCGATCTCCACCCTGACAGCGCTGGATTTCCTGGGATTCGGCATGCCGGCCGGCAGCGCATCCCTGGGTGAGCTGATCGCGCAGGGCAAGCAGAACCTGCAAGCGCCTTGGCTGGGGCTGACGGCGTTTTTTACTTTGGCGCTGATTCTTTCTCTGTTGGTGTTTATCGGCGAAGCGTTGCGAGACGCGTTCGACCCTCGGTCATGAGCGGAACCTTTAGATGAGCGAAAACCTGATCGAAATCCGTGACCTGAGCGTGGCCTTCAACGGCCAGACGGTGGTGCGCAACCTGTGCCTGGATATCCGCCAAGGCGAATGCCTGGCGCTGGTGGGCGAGTCGGGCTCCGGCAAGTCGGTGACGGCCCATTCCATCCTGCAACTGCTGCCAGAAACCGGCACGCGCACCACCGGCAGCATTTGCTATCGCGGCGAAGAACTGGTGGGTGCCGAGGCCAAGACGCTACGGGAACTGCGCGGCAATCGGATCGCAATGATCTTCCAGGAGCCGATGACTTCGCTGAATCCGCTGCACAGCGTCGAAAAGCAGATCGGCGAAACACTGATGCTGCATCGCGGCCTGGGCGGCAAGGCCGCGCGCCAGCGCATCCTGGAATTGCTGGCCCTGGTCGGCATCCAGAAACCCGCCGAACGACTCAAGGCCTATCCGCACCAGCTATCGGGCGGCCAGCGCCAGCGCGTCATGATCGCCATGGCCCTGGCCTGCGAGCCGGAGCTTCTGATCGCCGACGAACCGACCACCGCCCTGGACGTAACGGTGCAGCGCAAGATCCTGCTGCTGCTCAAATCGTTGCAGCAGCGCCTGGGCATGTCCCTGCTGCTGATCAGCCACGACCTCAACCTGGTGCGCAGCATCGCGCAGCGGGTGTGCGTGATGAAGGCCGGGGAGATTGTCGAGCAGGCACCCTGTGAAACCTTGTTCAGCACCCCCCGCCACCCTTATAGCTGCGAATTGCTGAACGCCGAACCGGAGGGTGAAGCGCTGCCCCGGGACGAACGCGAAGACGTCCTGCAAGTGCAGGAACTGCGCGTCAGCTTTCCCCTCGGTGGCGGATTGTTCCGGCGCAAGCAGTACCTGCAAGCCGTGGACGGCATCAGCCTGAATATCCAGCGTGGCAAGACCCTGGGCATCGTCGGCGAATCCGGTTCCGGCAAATCCACCCTCGGCCAGGCCATCCTGCGGCTGATAGAGTCCGAAGGCAGCATTCGCTTCCAGGGCCAGGCGCTTGATCATCTGTCGCATAAAGAGCTTCGGCCATGGCGCAAGCAGATGCAGATCGTCTTCCAGGACCCGTTCGGCAGCCTCAGCCCGCGAATGTCAGTGCAACAGATCATCAGTGAAGGCCTGGAGGTCCACAGCCGGTCCAGTGCCGAGCAATGCGAAGCCCAGGTGATCCAGGCGCTCAAGGAGGTCGGCCTCGACCCGCAGAGCCGGCATCGCTACCCCCACGAGTTTTCCGGTGGGCAGCGCCAACGCATCGCCATTGCCCGGGCATTGGTGCTCAAGGCCGCCCTGATCCTGCTTGACGAACCTACGTCCGCCCTCGACCGCACCGTGCAAAAGCAGGTGGTCGCCCTGCTCCGCCAGCTCCAGGAAAAATACGGCCTGACCTACCTGTTCATCAGTCACGACCTGGCGGTGGTCCGCGCCCTGGCCCACGACATGATCGTGATCAAGGACGGCAAGGTGGTCGAGCAAGGCCCCAGCCATGATGTGTTCGATTCACCCCAGCACCCGTATACCAAGGAGTTGTTGGCGGCGGCGCATCCAGAGTGGGCATAATGCGGCGCATGGCGTAGCTTCGTGTCGCGCCCATCGCGAGCAAGCTCGCTCCCACATTGGCCGGTGTTGCACTGAAGGCCAAATGTGGGGGCGAGCTTGCTCGCGATGGGGGCCTGACAAGCAACACACAACCCGGATCCGATCATGAACTCCACCGAAAGCCTCAAGGATTACAAGCGCGTGCGTACGCTGGCGATCCGCTCGTTGTTCGAAATCATCGAGCAGTCCAGCGAAGGCACGGTGATCGTCGACCGCGATGCAAACATCGTCTGGATGAACGAGCGCTACGCTCGTCGCTTCGGCCTGAATTCGGCGCAAGAGGCCATCGGCCGGGCTTGCGAAAGCGTCATTCCGGGCAGCTTGTTGCGAGAGGTGGTGCGTACCGGGCGGCCGATCCTGCTGGACATGCAGGACACGCCCAAGGAACCGCTGGTGGTGATGCGCCTGCCGATCCATGACAGCGCCGGCGCGGTGATCGGCGCCATCGGTTTTGCCCTGTTCGACGAGTTGCGCAGCCTGTCGCCGATGCTCAAACGCTACCTGAGCATGCAGGAAGAACTGGCCTCTACCCGCTCGCTGTTGCGGGCACGGCAGACCAAGTACAACTTTGCCCATTTCATCGGCACCAGCGCTGCGGGACTCGAGGTCAAACGCCGTGCCCGACGCAGCGCCAGCACCGACTCCCCGGTATTGCTCCTCGGCGAAACCGGCACCGGCAAGGAGCTTCTGGCCCAGGCGATTCACGGTGCTTCGCCGCGTGCGCACAAGGCGTTTGTCAGCATCAACAGCGCCGCCATCCCCGAATCCTTGCTGGAAGCCGAATTCTTCGGCACCGCGCCAGGCGCCTTCACCGGTGCCGACCGCAAGGGCCGCGCCGGCAAGCTGCAAATCGCCCAGGGCGGCACATTGTTCCTCGACGAAATCGGCGATATGCCGCTGCCCTTGCAAAGCAAACTGCTGCGCGTGTTGCAGGAAAAGGAATACGAACCGGTCGGCTCCAACGAAGTACTGCAAAGCGATGTTCGGGTGATTGCCGCGACCTCCACCAACCTGGAGGCGGCGATCCAGCGTGGCGAATTCCGGGCGGATCTGTATTACCGCCTCAATGTGCTGCCCATCCAGGTCCCGCCGCTGCGCGAACGCCTGGATGACCTGCCGGCCCTGAGCGAGGCGATCCTCGAAGAATTGCGCAGCCAGCACGAACTGAATCCCGACGCCCTCGACCTGCTGGGCCAGCACGCCTGGCCGGGCAACATCCGGGAGTTGCGCAACGTGCTGGAACGGGCCGCGCTGCTCAGCGACGACCTGATGCTCACCGCCGCCGACATTCGTGCGGCCATCGGTACTTTCACGCCGGTGGTACGCGCGGCGAGTCCGAGCCTCGAGCCGTTGCCCCAGGAAACCTTCAGCCAGGCCCGGGCCCGATTCGATCGACATTTGATCGAGACCACCCTCGCGCAATGCGGTGGGCGGGTGATTGAGGCAGCCGAGCGGTTGGGACTGGGGCGGTCGACGCTTTACAAGAAAATGGTGGCGCTGGGGATTGCTGAGTCTCAATAAAGAGACTCAATTCTCCTTATTTAGACATATGGATTGGAGCGCTTCGCGCTCATCGCGAGCAGGCTCGCTCCCACAGGAACGGGCGTTCTCCCTGCCATCCTAGTTCACCTGTGGAGCGAGCCTGCTCGCGATGAGGCCAGTAATCCCAACAAAAATCTCAAAACAGAGACGCACTTTCCAAGCTCACGTCGCCCACCTCAATATATTCCTTACATTTCAATAAGTTAAACAACTGGCACAAAACTCGCTATAGCCCTCCCCACCGCATCACCCACAAAAATAACAATCCAGGAGACACACCATGAGTGTGATCATTGCCTTGGCAGCCCTCACGCTGCTGATGGTTGCCGCCTACCGTGGCTACAGCGTCATTCTTTTTGCCCCCATCGCCGCCCTCGGCGCGGTGTTGCTCACCGATCCGTCCGCCGTTGCCCCAGCCTTCACCGGGGTGTTCATGGACAAGATGGTCGGCTTCATCAAACTCTACTTCCCGGTGTTCCTGCTCGGCGCCGTGTTCGGCAAGCTGATCGAGCTGTCGGGGTTTTCCCGCTCCATCGTCGCGGCGGCGATTCGCCTGCTGGGCACGCGCCAGGCCATGCTGGTGATCGTGCTGGTGTGCGCGCTGCTCACCTATGGCGGCGTGTCGCTGTTCGTCGTGGTCTTTGCGGTTTATCCGTTCGCGGCCGAGATGTTCCGCCAGAGCAACATTCCCAAGCGGCTGATCCCGGCCACCATCGCCCTCGGCGCTTTTTCGTTCACGATGGACGCCCTGCCCGGCACGCCACAGATCCAGAACATCATCCCCAGCACCTTCTTCAATACCACTGCCTGGGCAGCGCCGTGGCTGGGCGTGATCGGTACGATATTCGTGTTCAGCTTCGGCATGCTGTTCTTGCAGCGCCAACGCAACAAGGCCCAGCGCACGGGCGAAGGCTACGGTACCGAGCTGCGCAACGAGCCGGAAACCGCCGAAGACATCAAGCTGCCCAACCCCTGGATCGCCGTTTCGCCATTGCTGGCGGTAGGGGTCATGAACCTGCTGTTCACCCAGTGGATCCCACAGTGGTACGGCAAGACCCATAGCCTGGCCCTGCCGGGCATGGCAGCGCCGGTGACCAGCGACATCGCCAAGCTCACGGCGATCTGGGCCGTGCAAGCGGCCTTGCTGGTGGGCATCGTCATGGTGCTGTTGTTCGGCTTCCGAGCCATTCGCAGCAAGCTGGCCGAAGGCAGCAAGAGCGCGGTGGGCGGCGCGTTGCTCGCGGCCATGAACACCGCGTCGGAATACGGTTTCGGTGCGGTGATCGCCTCCCTGCCGGGCTTCCTGGTGCTCGCCGACTGGCTCAAGAACATCCCCAATCCGCTGGTCAACGAAGCCGTGACCGTGACGCTGCTGGCGGGCATCACCGGGTCCGCGTCGGGTGGCATGAGCATCGCCCTGGCGGCGATGTCGCAAACCTTCATCAGCGCCGCCAACGCCGCCAACATTCCACTGGAAGTGCTGCACCGGGTAGCGGCCATGGCCAGCGGCGGCATGGACACCCTGCCCCACAACGGCGCGGTCATCACCTTGCTGGCGGTCACGGGCCTGACCCACCGTGAAGCCTACAAAGACATTTTCTGTATTACGCTGATCAAGACCCTCGCGGTGTTCTTCGTGATCGGTGTGTTCTACGCCACTGGCATTGTGTGAGGTTCCCATGACAACCACCCTTTCGGGCAAGACGGCCCTGGTCACCGGCTCCACCAGCGGCATCGGCCTGGGCATCGCCCTGAGCCTGGCCAAGGCCGGCGCCAACCTGATCCTCAACGGCTTTGGCGATGCGTCTGCGGTAACCGCCGAAGTCGCGCAATACGGCGTCAAGGTCGGCCATCATCCGGCCGACGTCAGCGACCCCGCGCAGATCGCCGACATGCTCGCCTACGCCGAGCGCGAATTCGGCGGCGTCGACATCCTGGTGAACAATGCCGGCATCCAGCACGTGGCGGCCGTGGAGGATTTCCCGGTGGAGCGCTGGGATTCGATCATTGCGATCAACCTGTCCTCGGTGTTCCACGCCACCCGCCTGAGCCTTCCGGGCATGCGCGCCAAGGGCTGGGGACGGATCGTCAACATTGCCTCGGTGCATGGACAGGTCGGTTCAGTGGGCAAGGCGGCGTACGTCGCGGCCAAGCACGGGGTGATCGGGTTGACCAAGGTAGTGGGCCTGGAGACTGCCGCCAGCAACGTCACGTGCAACGCCATCTGCCCGGGCTGGGTCCTGACGCCGCTGGTGCAGAAGCAGATCGACGACCGCATCGCCACGGGTGTGGACCCGCAACAGGCCCAGCATGATCTGCTGGCCGAGAAGCAACCGTCCCTGGAGTTCGTGACCCCGCCGCAGTTGGGTGAGCTGGTGCTGTTCCTGTGCAGTGAAGCGGGCAGCCAGGTGCGGGGCGCGGCGTGGAATATTGATGGTGGGTGGTTGGCTCAATAACGCCGCGCCGTCGAGCTTTTGTGGCGAGGGGGCTTGCTCCCGCTCGGCTGCGCAGCAGGCGCCTCTTGGGCCCGCTTCGCAGGCCAGCGGGAGCAAGCTCCCTCGCCACATCCGGCGCCTTGTGCTGAACTATTTGTAAGCCCCAAAACAAGAGGCAAACCATGTCCGACATCCTTTGGCACCCCAGCCCCGAACGCATCGCCCAGTCGCGAATGGACGCCTTTCGCCGGTTCGTCAACGAACGGCACTCGCTGCAACTCAACGACTACCCAACCCTGCATGCCTGGAGCACCGACCACCGCGAAGCCTTCTGGCAGGCCATCGTCGACTTTTTCGAGATCCGCTTCCATCAAGCGCCTGGCGCGGTGCTCGACGAAGGCCCGCAGATGCCCAGTGCCCGCTGGTTCCCAGGGGCGACGCTGAATTTCGCCGAACACTTGCTGCGTCGCCGCGACAGCGCCGTGGCAGTGGTCGCACTCGATGAAAACGGCGGCGAAGAAACGCTGACCTGGGCCGATCTCGCCGCCCATGTCGCCGGCCTGCAAAAAAGCCTGCAAGGCGCTGGCGTGACCCAGGGCGATCGGGTCGCCGCTTGCATGCCCAACACCTGGCAGACGCTGGTGTGCATGCTCGCCACCACCAGCCTGGGCGCCATCTGGTCATGTTCATCGCCGGATTTCGGCACCCAGGGCGTCATCGACCGGTTCGGTCAGATAGAACCCAAGGTCCTGATCACCTGCGCCGGTTATCGCTACGCCGGGAAAACCATCGACCAGCGGCCCAAGGTCAACGAAATCCTCGAACGGCTACCGTCGCTGCAACAATTGATCGTACTGCCCTACGCCCAGCCCGACGCCCGCGTCGAAGATTTCAAGACCCCGGCCCGCGTGGCCCTGTGGGACGGTTTCTACCAATGCGGCGGCGAGCCGGTGTTCAACCCCGTGCCGTTCGATCACCCGCTGTACATTCTCTATTCCAGCGGCACCACCGGGGTGCCGAAGTGCATCGTCCACGGCACCGGTGGCGTGCTGCTGCAACATCTCAAGGAACATGGCCTGCACGTCGACCTGGGCCCCGAAGACCGGCTGTTCTACTACACCACCTGCGGCTGGATGATGTGGAATTGGCTGGTGTCGGCGCTGGCCGTGGGCAGCGCGGTTGTGCTCTATGACGGGTCGCCATTCCACCCCAGCCCGGAACGCCTGCTCGACCTGATCGACCGACAAGGCATCAGCGTATTCGGCACCAGCCCCAAATACCTGGCCGCCCTGGAAAGCCAAGGCATCAAGCCACGCCAGACCCACGACCTGGGCAGCCTGAGGACGATCCTGTCCACGGGATCAGCCTTGGCGCCCCACAGTTACGATTATGTCTACCGCGACTTCAAGGCCGATGTTTGCCTGGCCTCGATGTCCGGCGGCACTGACATCGTGTCGTGCTTCGTCAACGGCAATCCGCTGGCCCCCGTGCGTCGCGGCGAGATGCAAGGCAAGAGCTTGGGTATGGCGGTGCAGGTCTGGAACGAAGCCGGCGAAGCGGTGGTTGGCGAAAAAGGCGAACTGGTCTGCACCCGGCATTTCCCGGCGATGCCCATCGGGCTGTGGAATGATCCCCAGCGGGAGAAACTTCGCGCCTCCTATTTCAGCCAGTTCCCGGGCGTGTGGGCCCAGGGGGACTACGCCGAAGAGCTGCCCCACGGCGGCCTGCTGATCCACGGCCGCTCCGACGCGGTGCTCAACCCCGGTGGCGTGCGCATCGGCACGGCGGAAATCTATCGGCAGGTGGAAAAAGTCGAGGAAGTCCTGGACAGCGTCGCCATCGGCCAGCAATGGCAGGGTGATGTGCGGGTGGTGCTGTTTGTGCGCCTGCGAGAGGGCTTGGTGCTGGACGACGCCTTGGAGCAGAAGATCCGCCAGGTCATCCGCGCCAACACTACACCGCGCCACGTGCCGGCGAAAATCCTCGCGGTCAACGATATCCCACGCACCATCAGCGGCAAGGTGGTGGAACTGGCGGTGCGCAACGTGGTGCATGGCGAGGCGGTAAAGAACACCGATGCACTGGCCAATCCCGAGGCGCTGGAGCAGTTTCGTGGGCGGGTGGAGCTTGCGACCTGATCTGAATGTTTTGCTGGGCTTGAGGGCCTCATCGCGAGCAAGCTCGCTTCCACAGGGGACTGTTTGCACCCAAATCCCTTGTGGTAGCGAGCCCGCTCGCGATGAACGATAACGCGGTCGCACTACAAACCGATCAGTCCATGAGCCCCCATTCCCCGCCCGCCGACGGCTCAGCCGGTGGCGCCGCTCCCGATTCGGCATGGAGCTTGAGCCGCAAGCGCAGATTGTTCGCAGAGTCGGCGTTTTTCAACGCCTCTTCTTCATCGATCGCCCCTTCCACCACCAGGTTGAACAGCGCCTGGTCGAACGTTTGCATCCCCAGTTCCTCGGATTTTTCCATGATGCCCTTGAGCTCGCCCAGCTCGTTGCGACGGATCAGGTCGGCCACCGTGGGCGAGCCGAGCATCACCTCCACGGCCGCCCGCCGCTGGCCGGTGCGGGTGCGCACCAGCCGCTGGGAGACAAACGCCTTGAGGTTGTTGCCCAGATCCTGCAGCAGTTGCGGCCGGCGTTCTTCCGGGAAGAAATTGACCACCCGGTCCAGGGCCTGGTTGGCGTTGTGGGCATGCAGGGTGGAAATCACCAGATGGCCGGTGTCGGCGAAGGCCAAGGCGTGTTCCATGGTCTCGCGGTCGCGTATTTCGCCGATCAGCACTACGTCCGGCGCCTGGCGCAGGGTGTTCTTGAGAGCGGCGTGGAAGCTGCGGGTATCCACACCGACTTCTCGCTGGTTGACGATGGATTTCTTGTGCCGGTGAATATATTCCACCGGGTCCTCGATGGTGATGATATGGCCGCTGCTGTTGCGGTTGCGGTAGTCGATCAGCGCCGCCAGTGATGTGGATTTGCCCGAGCCGGTGGCGCCGACGAACAGCATGAGCCCTTGTTTGTGCATGATGGTTTCGAGCAGCACCTTGGGCAGCTTCAGGTCTTCGAAACGCGGGATATCCAGCTTGACGTTGCGTATGACCATGGACACGTCATTGCGCTGTTTGAAGATGTTGACGCGAAACCGTCCGACACCGGCCAGGGAGATCGCCAGGTTCATTTCCAATTCCCGATCGAACTCAAGGCGCTGTTCGGCGTCCATCAATGACTCGGCAAGCCCAGCGATGTCGCCAACCTTGAACGCCTGGTTGCTCAGTGGCTTGAGCACACCTTCGAAACGCGCGCAGGGCGGCGCGCCGGTGGACATGTAGAGGTCGGAGCCGTCCTGGCTTGCCAGGACTCGCAGTAAAGGATCAATTTCCATGACTATAAAAACTTCCGCGAACTTCAATGGACACGCTGACCCGAGCCAGAAAAACTTCAGATCAACCCGCGCTTACCTTCTTCAGAGGATAGTAGAAGCCGCAGCATCGACATGACATCCAGGGATTCCCGTGATGAATGCAGTACCTGCCAGCAGCGACACACAGCAGTTGATCGCCCGTCTGGACTGGACTTCCAGCCCGCTGGGCGCCCAAGAAACCTGGCCCCCGAGCCTGCGCACCGCCGTGGACATCGTGGTCCATTCGCCCATGCCGATGGCCGTGCTGTGGGGGCCGCAGTTGATCCATCTGTACAACGACGCCTATGCGCGATTGGTCGGCGACAAGCACCCCAGGGCGTTTGGCCAGCCAACCCACACGGCCTGGCCCGAACTTCGCAGCGAAACCGAAGGGGTTTATCGCAGCGTGTTGCAGGGCCGGGTGCGCACCTGCCGCGATCAACGTTGGCGCATGCCATTTGGCGGCCGCCTCTGCGATGTCTGGCTGGACCTGACCTACAGCCCGATCCATGACGAAAACGCCAGCGTCGCCGGAATTCTGATCACTGCCATCGAGACGGGCGAGCGGCGACGCCTGGCTCAGGAATTCGAACGGCGCTCCGAGGCCAGCCTCAAGGCCCAGCAGGAAAGCGAAGAACGCTTGCAACTGGCCTTGGCGGCCACCGATGCGTTGGGCACCTGGGACTGGGACATCGGCGAGGATCGCTTCATCGCCGACGCGCATTTTGCCCTCCTCCATGGCGTCGACCCGGCCCTGTCACGGCAATTGCCCATCAGCGCCTATCTCGAGGGCGTCCACCCGGAAGATCGGGCGATGGTTGCGCGCAGCATCAAGCACTGCATCACCCATGGCACCGAGTACGCCGAGGAGTATCGGCTGCAGCAGCCCCACGGCGAGCTGCGCTGGGTGTTCGTGCGTGGACGTTGCTACAAGGATCGCCATGGCCGGCCCAAGCGCTTTCTCGGCGCGGCGCTGGACCTGACCGAACGCAAGCGCACCGAACATGCCTTGCGCCAGAGCCAGACCGAGCTGCAACTGATCATCAACGCCATGCCGGTGCTGATCGGCTACGTCGACCGCGAGGAGCGTTTCCGGCTGAACAACAGTGCCTACCTGAATTGGTACGGGCTGACGCCGCAAGAGCTCTACGGCAAGACCATCCGTGAGGTCATCGGCGACGAGGCCTACGCCGCCCGAGCCGAACAGATCGCCGGCGCCCTGGTGGGCAAGCCGTGCAGTTTCACCGTAGAGTCGCCCCACCGCGACGGCCGGCCGCGCCATGCGTTGATCAACTACCTGCCACGCCGTGGCGCCGACGGATCGGTGAACGGTTTTTACATTTTTGTCATCGACGAAACCGAGCGCAAGAAAACCGAGGAAGCCCTGCGCCACCTCAACGAAACGCTGGAAGAAAGGGTGATCGCCCGCACCCAGCAGCTAGCCGAGGCCAACCATCGACTGCAAAGCGAGATGTTCGAACGCGAACGCGCCGAAGAAGCCCTGCGCCATGCGCAGAAGATGGAAGCCGTGGGCCAACTCACCGGCGGCATCGCCCATGACTTCAACAACATGCTCACTGGCATCCTCGGCAGCCTCGACTTGATGCAGCGCTACATCGCCTCCGGTCGTGCCGCCGAGATCGGCCGTTTTACCGAAGCTGCGATTTCATCGGCCAACCGCGCCGCCGCCCTGACCCACCGCCTGCTGGCTTTTTCCCGACGCCAGTCACTGGACCGCAAGCCTCTGGATGCCAATACGCTGGTTCGCTCGCTTGAAGACCTGCTGAGCCGCACCACCGGCGATCACATTGTGCTGCGACTGCAACTGGCCGGCGAGTTGTGGCCGGTCAGCACCGATGCCAGCCAATTGGAAAACGCCTTGCTCAACCTGGTCATCAACGCCCGGGACGCGATGCCCGATGGCGGCGAGTTGAACATCGAGACCGCCAACGTCTACCTCGACGGCAGCGACATCAGCACGCTGGAGCCGGTGAAGGCCGGCGATTACGTGATGATCGCCGTGCGCGACAACGGCAGCGGCATGACCCCCGCCGTGTTGGCAAAGGCCTTCGATCCGTTTTTCACTACCAAGCCCATCGGCCAGGGCACCGGCCTGGGGCTGTCGATGATTTATGGTTTCGCCCAGCAATCTGGCGGTCACCTGAGCCTGGACAGTGTCCCGGGCCAAGGTACGCGCGTGCAGTTGTACCTGCCGCGCCTGCACGTCGCGCCGGCGGAACAGGCAACGGCACCGACTACCACCGACGCTCCGCCCGCCATCGCCGGCGAAACGGTGTTGCTGGTGGAGGACGAACCGGCGGTGCGCATGCTGGTGCTCGACCTGCTCGCCACCCTGGGCTACACCGCCCTCGAAGCCGAGGACGCCAAGCGGGCGCTGGTATTGCTCGAATCCGAGCAACGCATCGATCTGCTGGTGACCGACGTCGGTCTGCCGGGCATGAACGGCCGCCAGCTGGCGGAAATCGCCCGTCAGCACCGGCCCGGCTTGAAGGTGCTGTTCATGACCGGCTATGCGCAGAAAGCCGCCGAACGCCAAGGTTTCCTGGATCAGGGCATGGACATGGTCGCCAAGCCGTTTACCCTGGACCTGTTGGCCAACAAGATTCGGACGATGATCAACCATGACCACTGACTTGAGGCATAATCGCCGCCATTTCACCCCCTTCAGGTCTGTGCCGCAATGAAAGCCCAAGCCCGCCATATCCTGGTGAAAACCGCCGAAGAAGCCGAACAGCTCAAACAACGCATCGCCAAGGGCGAAGCGTTCGACGTGTTGGCAAAGAAATACTCCACCTGCCCCTCCGGCAAGCGCGGCGGCGACCTGGGTGAAGTGCGGCCCGGGCAAATGGTCGGCGCCATCGACGCGGTGATCTTCAAGAAACCACTGCGGGTGGTGCATGGGCCGATCAAGAGCAAGTTTGGCTATCACCTGGTGCAGGTGTTTTATAGGGATTGAAGCGATACCGAGCCCCTGTGGGAGCGAGCTTGCTCGCGAAGGCGTCAGGTCAGCTGCATCAATATTGACTGGCACACCGCAATCGCGAGCAAGCTTGCTCCCACAGGGTTTTGGCTGGCCAGATCATCTCGGTATCAATGCCCCCGGCACCTGGATCACCCGGCTCGCCAGCAAATGCCCGGCCTCGGCCGCCTCCGCCGGGCTGCCCCCCAGCAAGCGACTCGCCAGGTAGGCGGCGCTGAACGAGTCCCCCGCCGCTGTCGTATCCACCACGCGCTCTACCCGTTGGGCCGGCACGTCATAAGACCGGCCATCACAACGAATCAGGCACGCCTCGGCGCCGCGCTTGAGTACCACTTCCGGTGTCCCCAGTTGCTCATAGGCGATGAACACTGCGTCACTGTCGGCATGGCCGAACAGTGCTTGTTCGTCATCCACGGTCAGCAACGCCAGCTCCACATAGGGCAATACGCTGCGATAGGCCGCCCGGGCCGCCTCGACCGAGGCCCAGAGCCGTGGCCGGTAATTGTTGTCGAACACCACCTGCGCGCCCCGGCGCCGTGCCTCGATCAGGGTCTCGATGAGTTTGCGCCGGCCCTGCTCGCCAATCACCGCCAGGGTGATGCCGCTGAAATACAGCACGTCGTATCCGGGCAACGCTTCCAGGATCGGCACGGCGGCCGGTGTGGTGAAGCAATCCCGCACGGCAGCCTCGTTGCGCCAGTACAGGAAACGCCGCTCGCCCGCCGCATCGGTCTGGATGCAATACAGGCCCGGCAGACGACCGGGCAAACGCTGGACCCTTTCCAACCCGATGTTTTCCGAAGCCCAGCTTTGGCACATGGCATCGCTGAAAGAGTCGTCGCCCAGGGCGGTGACGTAATCCACCGAGCCTTTGTCGCCCAACGCACGGGACAGATACACCGCAGTGTTCAGCGTGTCGCCGCCGAAGCTTTGCCGCAGGCTGCCGTCGGCGCGGTGTTGCAGTTCAATCATGCATTCGCCGATCAGGGCGATGCGGGGTTTAGTGTTGCTCATGGATGGTCCTGATGGTTCGGTGGTGTATTGCGGACCGCTATCGCGAGCAAGCTCGCTCCCACAGGGATCGTGGATGAATACTGGTTTTGTATTCACAACAAATCCAATGTGGGAGCGAGCCTGCTCGCGATAGCCGCGACTCGCTCTCAAGCCTTAGAAACAAGTCTCCATAAGCTCAACCACCCGCAACCCCTCATCCACCAGGCACCCCACCCGCCACTTGTCGAATGTCAGGCACGGGTGGGAGGTCCCGAACGCAACGATGTCGCCCACCCGCAGCTCGACCCCTGGCGCCACCGTCATGAACGCATGCTGGTCCATCACCGCCGTCACCTTGCAGGCGCTGACATCGTCGCCTGCCACCGAATCAGAATCCGCCTTGTAGCGCTTGAGCGGCACCGGCAGCCCGGCGTCGTAGGCCACGTCGCGCTTGCCCAGGGCGATCACCGCGAAGCCCGGCTCCGGCATCGACTGCACGTGGGCCCAGACTTCCAGGGCCGGACGCAAGCCTTCGTGCAAATCGCTGCGCCGCTCCAGTACGCAGCATTGGGCCTCCTTGTAGATGCCATGGTCGTGGGCCACGTAACTGCCGGGGCGCAGCACGCTGAGGAAACGGCCCTGGGCGTTGCGGGCTTCGAAAGATTCAGCGATCAAGTCGTACCAGGCCGACCCCGAGGCGGTGATGATGGGTTTGTCGATGGCAAACGCGCCGCTGTCCTGCAACTGCATGGCCAGCCCCACCAGGGAAGCGGCGAATGCGCGGATGCCGCTGACGGCATGATCACCGTGGATGACCCCTTCATAGCCTTCGATGCCGGTCAATGCCAGTGCCGGTTGCGCTCCGATGGCCTCGGCCAGGGCCAGCACCTCGGCTTCGGTACGGCAACCGCAACGACCGCCGACGACGCCGTATTCGATCATCACGTTCAGCCGCACGCCGCGAGAAGCGAAATAAGCGCCGAGCTGGGCGACGTTGTCCGGATGATCGACCATGCAATGGAATTCGAACGCCGGGTCGGCCAGCAGATCGGCGATCAATGCCATGTTGGGCTTGCCGACCAATTGATTGGCCATCAGCACGCGCCGTACGCCATGGGCGTAGGCGGCACGGGTCTGCACCGCCGTGGCCAAAGTCAGGCCCCAGGCGCCGGCTTCGATCTGGCGACGAAACAACGCCGGGGTCATGCTGGTCTTGCCGTGGGGCGCCAGCTGCGCACCGCTGTCACTGACAAATTTCTGCATCCATCGGATGTTGTGCTCCAGGGCCTCGCGATGCAGCACCAGCGCCGGCAGGCTCACGTCCCGCAGCAAATGAGCGCCGATGGGCGCGGCGCCCTTCTCGACGCCCGCGTTAGTAATGGCAGAAGACATGTTCGAACTCCTCACACAGCCAAGGCTGTCTATTCGTTGATGCGACGGGCCAGGTGGTTGGCGCTTTCGATCAGCACCCGGCGGTAGTCGGCGTAATTGTTCTTGGCGTCAGCCCTCGGGGCGACGATGCACAGGGTCGCGATGGCCACGCCGTTGGGGTCTTTGACCGGTGCGGCGAAGCAGTGGGTGAAGGTGTCGGCAACGCTATCGAAGGAGAAAAATCCATCGATGCCGGCCTGGCGGATCTCTCCTAGAAACCGCTCCAGCGGCAGACGTTCGCCGTCCGGCAGGATGAAGTCATCGGGGTCGATCAGGTCGATGATCTGCTGGTCGCTCAGATGCGCCAGCAACAGGCGACCGGAGGCCGTCCAGGGGATCGGCGCGTTTTCACCGATGTCCGAAGAGATGCGAAAGTGCCGCTCGCCCTCCTTCATCAGCGCGACCGTGTATTTGCGCCCGTTGAGCAGGCACATCTGCGCGGTTTCCCGGGTCTGCCGGACGATGTCCTGCAAGGCCTGGTCGGCTTCGCGGCTCAGGTCGAAATGCCGCAAATGCGCCTGGCCGAGAAAGTACAACTGGCGCCCCAGGTAGACATGGCCATCCTTGCCCACCGGCTCGAGGATGCGACGCTCCAGCAGCGACGCCACCAGCTCATAGACCGTGGACTTGGGGCTGCCGATGCCGCTGGCGATGTCGTTCGGGCGCAACGGCTGGCCGATCTCCTTGAGGAAATCGAGGATATCGAACGCCCGATCCAATCCCCGGGCCCGGCGTTTGATGGTGTCTTCGGTCATGTCTGTGGTCCCTGAAATTTCACCCATAATCGCATGTATCTTTATTGTGGCGAGGGAGCTTGCTCCCGCTCGGCTGCGCAGCGGTCGTAAAGAATGGGCCTGCTGCGCAGGCCAGCGGGAGCAAGCTCCCTCGCCACAGAAGTGAATTCGCCAGAAAATCGTGGTCAGGCCTTTTTCTTGTAGGCCACACAGTCGATCTCGACCTTGCAATCGACCATCATGCTCGCCTGCACACACGCCCGCGCCGGGGCGTGTTCCGGGCTGAAATACTCACCGAACACCTTGTTGAAGCTCCAGAAATCCCGCGGGTCTTCCAGCCAGACACCGCAGCGAACCACATCTTCCAGGCCATAACCGGCCTCTTGGAGAATGGCGATCAGGTTCTTCATGGTCTGGTGGGTCTGCTCGACGATACCGCCAACGATGATTTCGCCGTTCACTGCCGGCACCTGGCCGGACACGTGCAGCCAGCCATCGGCCTCCACGGCGCGGGCGAAGGGCCGTGGCTGGCCGCCGCCTGCGGTGCTGCCGGTGCCGTAACGGGTAATGCTCATGGATTTATCTCCTTGTTGAATGGAAGTTAAAAACGGGTGTTCTTGAGGAATTCCGCCAGGCGCGGCGATTGCGGTCGCTCGAACAATTGCTTCGGCGGCCCCTGCTCTTCGATGCGGCCCTGGTTCATGAAGACGATCTTGTCCGAAACTTCGAAGGCAAAGCGCATCTCGTGGGTCACCAGCAGCATGGTCATGCCGTCTTCGGCAAGGCCCTTGATCACGTTCAATACTTCGCCGACCAGTTCCGGATCCAGGGCCGAGGTCACTTCGTCGAACAGCATCAGGCTCGGGTTCATCGCAATCGCCCGGGCAATCGCCACGCGCTGCTGCTGACCGCCGGACAACTGACCGGGGAAGTGATCGCGCCGTTCCAGCAGGCCGACCCGCTCCAGCCATTTTTCGGCCAGGGCCACGGCTTCGTCCTTGGGCAGTTTTTTCACCTTGAGCAGGCCCAGGGTGACGTTCTGCAACGCGGTCAGATGCGGGAACAGGTTGAATTGCTGGAAGGCCATGCCGGTCATGGCCCGGTGCCGGGCGATGACTTTCTCGGGGTGGCGCACACGCTTGCCGTCCACCTCGTCATAGCCGATGGACTCGCCGTCGAGCATGATCCGGCCGCCCTGGAATTCTTCCAGCATGTTGACGCAACGCAGCAGCGTGGTCTTGCCCGAACCACTGGAGCCGATCAGCGTGACCACGTTGCCGCGCTGCATGCTCAGGTCAACGCCCTTGAGCACTTCCAGCGGGCCGTATTGTTTGCGCAGGCCACGAATGTCCAGCAGCGGTTGGGCGTTGGAGAGGGAAATATCAGTCATGGCAAGGCCACCCGCTTTTCAATGTGCCGCCCGAGCAACTCGATGGCGTAATTGATGATGAAAAAGAGAAAACCGGCGAACAGGTAGAACTCCAGGGTCATGAACGTCCGGGCGATGATCTGCTGGGTGCTGAGCAGTAATTCGGCCACACCGATCACCGACAGCAGGGTCGAGGCCTTGACGATCTCGGTGGAGGAATTGACCCAGGTCGGCAGGATCTGCCGCAACGCCTGGGGCAACAGCACGTAGCCCAGCGCCTGCTGGAATGTCAGGCCAATGGCCTGGCTCGCTTCCATCTGCCCACGGGGCAACGCCTGCAGGGCGCCGCGCACGATCTCGGCCACGTGAGAGCCGCAGAACAGCGTCAGGCCCAGCACACCGGCCTGGAACGCACCGATCTGCCAGCCCAGGGCCGGCGCCATGTAGAAGCAAGCCAGCACCAGCACGAACACCGGTGTACCGCGGATCAAGTCGACATAGAAACGAAACGGCGCGCGCATCCAGACCCGCCCGTATGTCAGCGCCAACCCGGCGAAGAGACCGATCAATGTGCCCAACACAATCGCCAGCGCCGAGCATTGCACGCTGGTCAGGAAGCCACTCCACAAAGTGTCCCGGGCGACCCACAACTCGTGCAACCAACTGGGGGATTCGTACATGGGAAACTCCTAACGGCGGATCGCCAGACGCTGCTCGAAATAACGCAGCAGCATGGCAATGAGGTAACAGGCCGCGACATACAGGGCCGTGGTCACCAGCCAGGTTTCGATCACCCGGTAGCTCTCCACGTTGATCTTGCGGGCGTAATAGGTCAGCTCCGGCACGGCAATCGCCGCCGCCAGGGAGGTGTCCTTGAACAGCGAAATGAAGTTGTTCGACAGGGCCGGCAACACGTTGCGCAGCATCACCGGCACGGTGACGTAGGCCTTGACCTGCCACTCGCCCAGGCCGATCGCCAACCCTGCTTCGCGCTGGCCCTTATGAATACTCAACAGCCCGCCGCGAAACACTTCGGTCAGGTAGGCCCCGGCGTACAGCGAGAGCGTGATAACGAACGACGGCAGCTTGTCCAGGCGAATGCCCAGGCTCGGCAAGGCGAAGTAGATCAACAGGATCAGCACCAGGATCGGCGTGTTGCGGATCACGGTGACGTACACCGAGGCCAACACCCGCAACAAGCGATGCTTGCTGAGCAGCGCAAACGCCATCGCCAGGCCGATCACGCAACCGATGGCGATCGACACCAGCGCGAGGGAAAGCCCCAGGCCAAGCCCCGCCAGCAAGGTGTCGAAATCGCGCCAGACGGCGGCAAAATTCAACTGATAATTCATGGTCGGCAGTACCTTCGACGGTGCGCCCGCGAGGGGCGCCCCGGGCTCACAGGGTCATTTGAATTCAACAGGGAAACCGATCGCCGGAGACGGCAACTCAACGCCGAACCACTGCTTGAACGACGCCGCATAGGTGGGGAATTCCACACCGGTCATGGCCTCGTGCAGGGTGGTGTTGACGAAGTTCAGCCAGTCCTGGTCGCCGCGCTTGACCGCGCAGGCGTAGGTTTGCGGGCTCCAGGCGTAGGCCGGGCTGCGGTAGCGACCGGGGTTCTGCACCATCAGGTACTTGACCGAGGATTGGTCGGTGGCGGCGGCATCGGCGCGGCCGGAGTTCACCGCCTGGTACATCAGGTCGACGCTGTCGTATTGGTCGACCTTGGCCTTGGGCAGCGCCTGGTGGACCAGTTCTTCGGCGTAGACGTTTTGCAGCACCGCCACGGTGACGTCGTCATCGGCGGCCTTGAGGTCCTCGATTTCCTTGTACTTGCTGTTGGCCGGCAACAGCAGGCCCACCCCTTCGCGGTAGTACGGCAGCGTAAACGCCACTTGCTGGGCGCGGCTGGCGGTGACGGTGATGAACTGGCAACTCATGTCGACCTTGTCGGTCAGCAGGTTGGGAATCCGCGCATCGGATGATTGCACCACGAACTCGACTTTTTCCGGGTCATTGAACAGCCCCTTGGCGACCATCCGCGCGATGTCGATATCAAACCCCTGCAACTTGCCATCCGCTCCTTGGAAGTGCCACGGCGCATTGGTGCTGCCCGTGCCCACGATCAATTTCCCGCGTTGCAGCACGCTGTCCAGCTTGCTGTCGGCCGCCTGGGCGACACCCATGGCGGCCGTCGTGGCCGCGAAGAGAAAAACACACGCTTTGAACAAGGAAGGTCGGCGTTGCATGGCAAGCACTCCAGGGTGAGTTTATTCCGCTATACCGGAATGTGGTATGTAACAACGGAATAGACAGCAGAAAGTGTGCCACAGCCTTTCGATGCGGTGGAGTGAAAAATGGAACGTCAATGAAATCAGGAAGATAGAAATCCAGTGGATCGGACGGCGCAACCATGACCCGCTCGCGGCTGCTACCGATGGCTACGGCCGCTGGGTAACAAGGCCCCATTACGAAGCCTATCGGGGGCGCAATACACCCATCGCACCGAAACGGGGCCGCCACCTGTCAACTCTGACAGTAGCGTCGCCGGAACGTGTTGCTTATGGTCCTGGGCACGTCTCGACACAGGGAAGCCGCCATGAGCTCGCTCATCACTCACGTCAGCACTCAAAAGGACTACCGCACGGCGCTCAAGACCTGGCGCCCGGTGGTCTTTTATTTCGGCCATCCGCACTGCTACGCCTGCGGCATGGCCGACCCGCTGTTCTGCAAGGTTGCCGAGACCTTCGAGAATCGGGCCGTGATCTACAAACTGAGCACCGATCAATCGCCTCGGCACCCGGAAGTCACCGGCACGCCCACCGTGCTGTTCTATAAAGACGGAAAACTACGGCGCAAGCTCAAGGGCATCGGTGACCCGGCCTCATTCGTCCAGACCTTTACCGAGCTCGTCGGCCGGACCAGACCCAGGCGCTTGCCGACGCCACGGCGGCACGATTTGCGCTGGTTGCGCCAGCAACTCAAAACACTGTGCACCGCCCGCCGGGCCCCGGCACTTTTGCGGCTGCGGGCGACGCCTCGGTAGCGTCGGGCCTGCGAAGCGCCTTCGCTACGTTTTTGCAAAGTCAGCCCGGCATATTCAGCAGATTGTTCTTTGCCGGGCCAAACAACGGCACAACCCGCCAGGGCCGCTTTGGTAGTTTATCGGCATGCAACCACGACCTGCTGCCGGCAGTGTCATCACCGCTCTATGGGAGCCTGATGGATGACCAAACCCTCATATATTCCGCAAAATACCGGGCAGTTCTACATCGACGGTCATTGGCAATCGCCGACCCGGGGGACGACGCTGGCAGTCGTCAATCCGGCCACCGAAGAGGTGCTCGCCGAGGTTGCCCAAGGATCATCCGACGACGTTGACCGCGCCGTCGCGGCGGCAAAGGCGGCGATGCCCGGCTGGGCCGCGACCGCAGTGGCGGATCGCGCCCGAATCCTCGGGAAGATCCATGAACTGATGCTCGAACGCAAGGAAGCGCTGGCCCAGGTGCTGTGCCTGGAAATGGGCGCGGCAATCGGTTTCGCCCGATCCATGCAAGTGCCGCTGGCGGCCGAACACGTTCGTGTGGCGCGCGATGTGCTGTCCACTTATGCATTTCAGAAAATCGAGAACAGCACCGCCATCGTGCGCGAACCCATCGGCGTCTGCGGTTTGATCACGCCGTGGAACTGGCCGCTCTATCAGATCACCGCCAAGGTCGCCCCGGCGATCGCCGCCGGTTGCACCGTGGTGCTCAAGCCCAGCGAACTGTCGCCTTTGAGCGCCCTGCTGTTCGCCGAACTGGTGCATGACGCCGGCCTGCCGGCAGGCGTGTTCAACCTGGTCAACGGCGGCGGTGCCGAGGTCGGCGCGGCCATGGCGGCGCACCCCGACATTGACATGATTTCCATCACCGGCTCCAATCGCGCCGGCGCCCTGGTGGCCCAAGCCGCCGCCCCCACGGTCAAGCGGGTCACCCAAGAGCTGGGCGGCAAGTCGCCAAACGTGTTTCTGCCCGACGCCGACTTCGCCAAGGCCGTGCCGCCCGGCGTGATGTCGGCGTTGCGCAATGTCGGCCAGTCCTGCAGCGCGCCGACGCGGATGATCGTACCCAGGAACCGCCTGGCGGAAGTCGAGGCACTGGCGGCCGCCACGGCCAACGCCATCATCGTCGGTGACCCACGGTCGGAAGACACCGTGCTCGGCCCGATTGCCAACCAGGCCCAGTTCAAGCGCGTGCAGGCGATGATCGAAGCGGGCCTGGAGGAAGGGGCCAAGCTGATTTGCGGTGGGCCGGGACGCGTCGACGGTTTCACCAAAGGCTTCTACACCCGGCCAACCGTGTTCTCGCAAGTCGACAACGGCATGCGCATCGCCCAGGAAGAAATCTTCGGCCCGGTGCTGTGCATCATCCCGTACGACACGCTGGACGAAGCCGTCGCCATCGCCAACGACACCGTCTACGGGCTGGGCGCGCACGTTCAGGGCCGCGACCTTGACCAGGTACGCGCCGTGGCCAAGCGCATCCGTGCCGGGCAAGTGCTGCTGAACTACCCGACCTGGAACCCCATGGCCCCGTTCGGCGGTTACAAGCGCTCGGGCAACGGGCGCGAATATGGGGTCCATGGGTTCGAGGAGTATCTGGAGATCAAGGCGATTGTCGGGTTCGAGTAACCGCCTACTCCTCTGTCCGCCCGCTGCCCCCGCGATCATGCTGATACCGCCGCGCCAGCGGGAACGCCGGCAGCCAGGACTCGCGGCGCACGGTCCAGCATTCGTAGGTGGGCGTCAGTTGGTCGGGGGTATCGAGCGTGCCGAGGTGCACTTCGATCTCGTCGCCGCTGCGGGCGAACAGCGACGAGCCGCAATTGGGGCAGAAGAAGCGCCCGGCATAATCCCGGGGCTCGCCCGTGACGGTGACGGCGTCCTCGGGGAACACCGCCGCCGCAAAAAACAGTGCACCGTGATGCTTGCGGCAATCCAGGCAGTGGCAAAGGCCGACCCGGTATGGACGGCCAGACGCTTCAAGACGAACGTTGCCGCACAGGCAACCGCCGGTGAATCGTTCCATCGCTGTTCTCCTCTGCGATCGAGAAAAATGTCATGACGCCTGCCGATCAAGGATAGGCGCATGCTGCGCCATCAGCTCCATCACCCAGTCAATGAACACCCGCAGCTTGGCACTGATGTGCCGGTTCGGCGGGTAGGCCACGTACATCGGCATCGACTCCAGGCGCCAATCTTCGAACAACGGGACCAACGTCCCCTGCGCCTGGTGAGTCCGCGACATATAGATGGGCAACCAGAGCACCCCCAGCCCCGCCAGGCCGGCGGCCAGGTAGGCGTTGCCATCGTCGATCGCCAGGGCGTAACGCCCCTTGATGCGCAGGTGCTCGTCTTGTCGGTGCATGGCATACGGCAAGGCCTTGCCGGTGCGTGCCCACAGGAAACCGACGACGCGATGTTGGGAATCCTCCAGCTCACGCGGATGGGCCGGGGTACCCAGACGCGCCAGGTAGCTTGGCGCGGCGAAGACCCCAAGGGCCAGGTCGCCGACGCGTCGGGCGATCAGCGATTGGTCCTTCAGTTCGCCGCCGCGAACCACGCAATCGACGTTTTCGTCGATTATGTCAACGATGCGGTCGCTGACGCCCATGTCGATCTGGATGTCGGGGTAACGCTCGTAGAACTCCGGCAGCGCCGGTATCAGGATCAGCGCCGCCAGCGGGCTCGGCACATCCACCCGCAGCCGCCCGCGCGGCAGGGCCTGGGCGCCGGACAAGCTGGTCTCGGCGTCATCCAGGTCCGCCAACAGGCGGATCGCACGCTCATAGAAGGCCGCGCCGTCCGCCGTGACGTTGACCTTGCGTGTCGTGCGGTTGAGCAACTTGACTCGCAGCCGCGCTTCGAGCTGTTGCACCAGCTGGGTCACGGTGGTTTTGCTCATGTGCAGCGTCTCGGCGGCCTTGGTGAAACTGCCCGACTCCACCACACGCACGAACGCCTGCATCGCATCGAAACGGTCCATCTGCGCCTCGGATTGTTTGGGTTTGACAAACAGTGAACGCCAAGCTTGCCCGTTTATCGCCCGAGCACAAGCCCCTACAGTTTCTCCATCGCACATTGGCGGCCGCTACGGCCCATCGAGGAGACACCCCATGACACAGCGTGACGTCGTTTTTCTGCCCGGACGCCAGGCGCTTTACGAGCGCAACCGCTATTCGCCGGCGATTCGCTCCAATGGTTTGCTGTTCGTATCCGGACAGGTCGGCAGCCGCGAGGACGGCTCGCCCGAGCCCGTGCTGGAAGACCAGGTGCGCCGCGCCTTCACCAATCTTGCGGCCATACTCGCCGCCGCCGATTGCAGCTTTGACGACGTGATCGACGTCACGGTCTTCATGGTTGATCCCGAATCGATATTCGAACGGGTCTGGAGCGTGGTGCCCGAATTCTGGGGCCACGCGCCGCACCCAACGCTGACAGCGGTGGGTGTGACATGGCTGTATGGTTTCCAGTTCGAGATCAAGGTGATTGCCAGGTTGCCTGGACCCTCCCTGTAGCATCTGGCGTGTGGAGAGTCAGCGGTGAGTGTGTTGGCTGACCCTCCGCCATCGCGAGCAAGCTCGCTCCCACATTTGATGGGGTAACTTCAATTTTTCTGCCAGCACGGATCCCTGTGGGAGCGAGCTTGCTCGCGATGGCGGAGGGTCAGCTTGCATGGTTTTTACTGCCGACCGCAGGCTACCCCTTCACCGCCGCCTCGATCGCCGCGATGTCGATCTTGGTCATGTTCATCATGGCTTCGAAGGCGCGCTTGGCGGCGGCTTTGTCGGCGCTGGTGATCGCCTCGACCAGAACCCGGGGGCTGATCTGCCACGACACACCCCACTTGTCCTTGCACCAGCCGCAAGCGCTCGCCTGGCCGCCGTTGTCGATGATCGCGTTCCAGAGGCGATCCGTCTCGGCCTGGTCATCGGTTGCGACCTGGAAGGAGAAGGCTTCGTTGTGCTTGAACATCGCGCCGCCATTCAAGCCGATGCAGGGAATGCCGATCACCGTGAAATCCACCGTGATGACATCGCCCTGCTCGCCCGCCGGATAATCGCCCGGCGCATGGTGGATCGCGTTCACCGCGCTGTCGGGAAACGTGCTTGCGTAGAACTCAGCTGCGTCCTGCGCGGTGCCGTCGTACCAGAGGCAAATCCTGTTCTTGTTGTTCATTGGGATTCTCCGAAAGGGACTGGACCATGAAGTCTAGCAGCCCCTTCCAGAGATGAATGCCCAGGGCTCAGGCAAACAGATCGATGCCCAGTTGGAACGCCACCCACAACGCCAGGCCGGTCGCGAACACCAGCGCGATGTTCTCGAACAGGTTGTTGCGGTATTCCTTGCCCAGCAGCGACTTCTGGTTGGACATGATCAGCAGGCCCAGGGAGATCACTGGCAGGCCGACGATGTTCAGCGCGTTGACACCGATGGTCAGGGTCACGAAGTCTGGCATGCCCGGCAGCGACCAGATCAGCGGCGTGACGAGGATGAACAGCATGAACCACTTGTGCATCGGGTCGCGGTGGAACTCCTTGCCATAGCGCTCGCGACGCTCAGGACGCACGTGCTGGAAGGCATCGGTGATCAGCATCGGGAATGCCGTGGTCTTGCCGGAAATGCTGGCGAACAGCGTGGCGAACACACCGACGAAGAACACATACCAACCGATCGAGCCGAAGAACATTTCCAGGGCCTTGCCCAGGTCGCCCAGGGTTTTCACCTCGATGCCATTAGGCCGCAGGATCTCGGCGCCGACGATCCAGATCGCCAGGTTGATGACGATCCCGACAAACACCGCAAACAACAGGTCGTTGCGCTGGATGCGCTTGTGCTCAGGGCCAACCCAGCCTTTCTGGCGCATGACATAAGGGTGGACGAAGTTGGCGATGGAACCCGCCACCGCGCCAATCACCGAGACCGCCACCAGCAGCGCACCGTGCACGCCTTCATCGGGTGGAATGCTGAAGCCGATGGTGCCTTTGACGATCCCGGCGACATCCGGGCCGGACATGACCGCCAAGGCGAGGAACGCCAGGGTCATGATCGCCAGCAACACCTTCATCACGCCCTCGATCATCGAGTAGATATTGCGCCCGACGAGCATCCACACTGCCAACACCACCGCCACCGAACACAGCAGCGGGTAATCGGTCTTGAGCAGCATCGCCAAGGCCTCGCCGGCGCCCTTGATCATGTAGGCGTTCATCAGGTGCCCCATGAGCAGCGCATACACCAGCATGAACCAGGCGAAAAACGGATTGAGCTGGGCGTAACCCTGCAGGATGGTCATGCCCTGGTTATTGCACAGCTGGAAGCGGGCAATGATGTTGACGATCAGGTATCGGAGCAGCAAGGACACCGCCAGCACCCACATCATTGCGTAGCCGTAGTTCGCGCCGGCCACGGAAGATGTGATGAGATCGCCAGCGCCCAGCCATGACAGTACCGCGATGATACCGGGGCCAAGTAGCTTCAAGAGGCGTACGAAGCGGCTCTGCGCGGGGGCCACGGCCTGGCCTTCTGCGGAGGGAATGCTCGACATGGATGGAATCTCCGTTATTTTTTTTGTGAGGAACGGAAACAGTCGACCATATTTCGTACGACATCGTACAACCATAATTAAGCCGGAAGTATGTAAAAATGTTTCAACTCCCCGACATGGTTACACGCCGGGGAGATCGCCCATCGTCACGGCCCGCTGCCCCGCTCGCCATTGTTGATCATCCAACGAATCATGCTCGCCAACGGCACCCGATAGTGCTGGGCTGCACACAGGCCCGGTTGCTGCGGGTCGTACCATTCGACGTAGCGGCTGAGCAGTACGTGCTGGCCGTCCTCGGCAAGCCGCAGTTCGAGCTCGCGGCAATGCAGCGAGCCTTGGTCAATGGTCTTCACCCGCCGATGCAGGACCAGCGCCTGGCTATTCATCGGCGCCACCGCGTTCCGGGCATTGCGGCTCGTCCTGGACGGCGCCCAGTTTGCCATCCGCGACGAAATCAGCACGTCGTTGCGCGATGGCGTCGCGCAGCGCCACGTAATAGTCCGGTCGCGCCTGCAACTGGTCGGTGAGCGGCAGCGCCTGCGCGCGTCCATCGACGACGCCGCCCACGGTCTTGATCGTACCCAGGGTCTGGACGGTATCGCTGTTGTCGCCGAAAGGGTCCACGACGAAGCTCACCACCTTGCCGGTCGCATCCCTCAGGTTGGCAGTGCCCAGCAGCGGCAATTCCACGATCGGTCCGGGGGCGATATTCCAGACGCCAAACGTCTGGCCGAAATCCGATTCATGACGCGCGATGCCCATCTTGCCCGACACGTCGATCAGCCCGACGATGCCCACGGTGGTATTGATGACGAAGCGCCCAAGAGTCGTGACCGAACGCTGCCCATTGCCTTGCAGCAAATCGTTGATGAACACCTTGGGCTCACCGAAGTTGGCGACGAAGTTGTGTACGCCAGCCTGGAACATGTCCGGCAGTTTGCGATACCCACGGGCGACGGGGGCCAGGGCGTAATCGTCCACGGTACGGTTGAAGGCGAAGATGCCGCGGTTCACCGGTTCGGCCGGATCGTGCACCGCATAGGGAACACTTTCGCAACTGCCCGGCTTGGCGGTTGGCGTACTGCTGCAGCCGCTGGCGAGTACCGCCAGCGCGACGATGACGGTGGATCGGACAAACAGCGGCGCGGGTTTGAGGATCGACATGCGGGGCTATCTCGGGGAGGAATGGAGGGGTGCCTATGCCGGTTAAAAGCCAAACACCAAACCCGTGGCGAGGGAGCTTGCTCGCGCTGGGGCGCGAAGCGGCCCTAAAAAAGCGGTGAGCGCTTCGCACTCAAGCGCGAGCAAGCTCGCTCGCCACAGGTTCAGAATCGACTCTGGAGAGACCGACATCGACCCCATCCTGCCGCCGTTTTCTTGCCCGCAGATTTCCGGAATATTGCCCGCCGGCAGCTTTGTTTCCGGATTGAAATAAATGACGCAGGCCCGGATTGACCCTAGTATTGCACCCCGTATTCATTGCCCGACGTGACCACCGTGAGCCACTTATTACTGGTGGACGATGACCTCGAAGTCCTCGCCCTGCTGCGCAAATTCCTTGAGCAACATGGCTATAGCGTCGAAGTCGCCGCCGACGGCAACGCCCTGTGGCAAGCGGTGGAACGCCGGCAGCCGGACCTGATCATCCTCGACGTGATGTTGCCGGGCGATAACGGCCTGGTGCTGTGCCAGCGCCTGCGCAACGAGCACCGGGTCGGGATCATCATGCTCACCGCCATGGGTGAATTGAGCGACCGTGTCGTCGGCCTGGAAATGGGCGCCGACGACTACCTCACCAAGCCCTTCGATGCCCGAGAATTGCTGGCCCGGGTGCGCGCCGTCCTGCGGCGCACCGGCGAAGCCAGGGGCAGCCCGGGCGACCTCGCCCGGCCGACCTTGGAGTTCGAAGGCTGGCAACTGGACGTCACCCGTCGCGAATTGCGCTCGCCCGACAAGGTCATGATTCCGCTGTCTACCGGGGAATTCGAATTACTGCTGGTCTTCGCCGAACATCCACGCCGGGTGCTCACCCGCCAGCAACTGCTCGACCTGGCCCGTGGTGAGACCTTCGATGCGTTTGACCGAAGCATCGATGTCCAGGTCAGCCGTTTGCGGCGCAAATTGGAAAGCGACGTCACCGGTCCGTCGATGATCCGCACCGTTCGCAACAGTGGCTACCTGTTCAGTCCCCACGTGGTGAAGCGATGACCACCGGGCCCACGAAGGTCCATCGACCACGGGACACCGTGGCACGCTGGATCGCGCTGACCACAATGGTGGCGATGCTGACGTTGCTGGCGCTCAACGAACTGTTCAGCCTGTTGGCCGGCGCCTGGGCGCGCCCTCCCCTGATGGAAACCGGCCTGATGGAAAAGGCCGCAGCGATTACCCGCATCATTGATTCGGTCAAGCCCGCACAACGACCCGACATTGCCGTGGCGGCCAGTGACGAGGCGTTCAGCGTCCAGTGGCTGCGGCGCTATGAAGATGCGCGGTTACCGGTGATCGACGACCCGGAGTTCAGCGAAGGCTCGGCATTCCTCCATCGGCAGTTGGGCAGGCCCGACGCACGGATCGACGCCTACGAACCAGGAGACTGGCCAGCCGATGACCCCGCCAGGCGCTACGCCGTAATCATCGAACTGTCCGACCGCTCCTGGGTAACCGTCTCTGTGACCTCGCGCAGCTGGGGCCTGGGAGAATGGGCGCGCAACCTGATCATCATCGCACTGATCATGCTGTCGACACTGATCGTCGCCCTGATCGCCACGCGACACCTCGCCACACCGCTGGAGCGCTTTGCCGAGGGCGCCCGACGCTTTGGCGTGGACTTCCGGGCACCGCCGATCCCGGTCGTAGGTCCCTTCGAAATCCGCCAGGCGATCCTGGCGTTCAACGCCATGCAGGCCCAGCTCAAGCACTTCGTCCAGGACCGCACGCAGATGCTCGCCGCCATCTCCCACGACTTGCGAGCCCCCCTGACCCGCATGCGCCTGCGCGGCGAATTCATAGAGGACCCCGAACAGCAATCGAGGTTGTTCCGGGACGTCGACGAGATGCAGGCGATGGTCAACGCCGCCTTGGAATTCTTCCGCGACGAAGCGCGCCTGGAACACGCCACGGCGTTCGACCTGGCGGAACTGCTGCACACCGTCGTCGACGATTTCCGGGACGCTGGCACCGAAGTGTCCTTCGAAGGCGCCCAGCGGTTCGTGTATGTCGGCCGGCCCATCGGGATCAAGCGCGCGCTGAGCAACCTGATCGACAACGCGGCGAAATACGGCAGCGAACCGGGCGTGCGGTTGAAGTCCTTCGCCGACTGCGTCGAGATCCGCATCGTCGATCGCGGGCCGGGCATCGCGCTCCAATATCAGGAGCAAGTGTTCGCGCCGTTCTTTCGCATCGAAGGCTCGCGCAACAAGAACACCGGCGGCGTCGGCCTGGGCCTGTCGGCGGCACGGGCGACGGTACTGGAGCATGGCGGAACGCTGATGCTCAGGAACCGCAGGGACGGTGGTCTCGAGGTCAGGGTCTCGCTGCCGCTCAATTGACCTCGGCACGGCATTGCGGCGAACAATGTCCTAAACAACACGTGCCTTACTCGGTAGGATGTCCGGCCTTTTGACCTGGCCCTGTCGCGCGGAACCGCCCCGATGATCCTGATCGTTTACGCCCATCCCTACCCCGACCAATCGCGGGTCAACCAACAGATGCTCAAGCGCGCGTCCGACAACCCAGACGTGGTCATACGGTCTCTCTACGAGCTTTACCCAGACTTCAACATCGACGTCGAGGCCGAACAGCGCGCTGCCGAGCAGGCTGACCTGATTGTCCTCCAGCACCCGATGTACTGGTACGGCATGCCGCCTCTCTTGAAATTGTGGATCGATAAAGTGTTCACCCATGGCTGGGCCTATGGCAAAGGCGCCACGGCCCTCAACGGTAAGCGCCTGTTGTGGGCCGTGAGCACGGGTGGCGAACGGGAGCATTTTCAGATCGGCGCGTACCCGGACTTTTCCGCGCTGGCCCAGCCGCTCCATGCCACGGCGCTCTATTGCCACATGCGCTGGCTCGAGCCGGTCGCCGTGCACGGCGCCTACGCCGCCGAGTCCGACACTCAACGGGCACAAATCGAACACTACGGCGCACGCCTGGCCGCTTGGAAGGAAGATTGAAATGCAGACGCACAGTATGATCGAGATGCTCATCTACCTGGCCTCGGCGACGCTGATCGTGCCGATTGCCGTGCGCTTCGGCCTGGGCCCGGTGCTGGGTTACCTGCTGGCCGGTTGCGTGATCGGCCCGTGGGGCCTCAAGCTCATCACCGATGTAAAAGCTATTTTGGAGTTCGCCGAAATCGGCGTCGTCCTGATGCTGTTCATCATTGGTCTAGAGCTCGACCCCAAGCGATTGTGGGCGCTGCGCAGGATGGTGTTCGGCGGCGGCGCCCTGCAGATGCTGGCCTGCGGCGGTGCAATCGCCGCGTTCTGCGCGGCCCTGGGACTGAATTGGACGGCGGCGCTGCTGGTCGGCCTGACGTTGAGCCTTTCCTCAACCGCCATCGCCATGCAGGCGATGAGCGAACGCAACCTGACCGCCACCGCCGTCGGGCGCAGCAGCTTTGCGGTGCTGTTGTTCCAGGACATCGCGGCCATTCCCCTGGTCGCCATGATCCCGTTGTTGTCGGCCCACGGCCAAACCCCGTCAGGCATGGCCTTGGCGCTGTCGATCGTCAAAATTGTCGCCGCCATCAGCGTCGTCGTGCTGCTGGGGCGCTACGTGACGCGACCGCTGCTGCGCTTCGCCGCGCGCTCGGGCCTGCGGGAGATTTTCAGTGCGGTGGCGCTGTTCCTGGTGTTCGGTTTCGGCTTTCTTCTCGAAGAGGCCGGCCTGTCGATGGCAATGGGCGCGTTCCTCGCCGGCGTGCTGTTGGCAAGCTCCGAATACCGCCACGCCCTGGAAAGCGACATCGAGCCGTTCAAGGGCCTGCTGCTGGGGCTGTTCTTTATCGGCGTGGGCATGTCGATCGATTTCGGCACGCTGATCAACGCACCGCTGAAGGTCATCACCCTGACCCTGGGCTTCATCCTGATCAAACTGCTGGTGATCAAGACCGTCAGCCGCTTCCTGAACGTGCCCGCCGGCCAGCGCTCCTGGCAAGCGGTGCTGCTCGGCCAGGGCAGTGAATTCGCCTTCGTGGTGTTCGGCGCTGCGACGTTGGCCGGCATCCTCACCGACCAGTGGGGCAAAAGCCTGACGCTGGCGGTCGCCCTGTCCATGTGCCTGACGCCCTTGCTGATCCTGCTGCTGGACCGCGTGGAATCGGCCACCAAAAAGGACAACCAGCAATCCGATCTCGTCGACCAGCAGAATCCAAGGGTGATCATTGCCGGCTTCGGTCGTTTCGGGCAGATCGCCGGTCGCTTGCTGATGTCCTGCGGCGTTGAGGTGGTGGTTCTCGACCATGACCCCGACAACATCGAGACGCTGCGCAAGTTTGGCGTAAAAGTGTTCTACGGCGACGCCACGCGCCTCGATCTGCTCCACGCCGCCGGCGCGGCCCAGGCGATGGTGCTGATCAATGCGATAGACGATCAGCAGGACAACCTGACGCTGACCCGAATGGCCCAGGAACACTTCCCCGGATTGAAACTGATCGTGCGGGCGCGGGACATGGCGCACCTGATCACCCTGCGGCAGTTGGGCGTGGAAAGCGCCGAGCGGGAGACCTTTGAAAGCGCGCTGTCATTGGGTCGACGCGCGCTGGTGCAGATGGGTGTCGGCGCATACGAGGCACGCGAACGCGCCGACCAGTTCCGTCGTCTCAACCTGCAGATGCTCGAAGAAATCGTCGCCCAGCCGGAAGACGACCTCAAGTTCCGACACGACGCCTACCGCCGCGCCAATGCGCTGCTCACGGAAATGTTCAACGAGGACCGCGCGCACCCGGTCGACAGCTGGCCGGACCATCACCGAAACGAGAAGGAGCAGGCGCGCAGCTGACGCGCCCCAGCTTCACACCCGCCCGAACTGGCGCCGGTACTGCACCGGCGTCAGCCCTGTCAGCGCCTTGAACATCCGCTGCAGGTTGGAGCTGCTGCTGAAACCCAGCTCGGCGCCGATGCTGGCCAGGGGCAGCGACGTCAATGTCAGGCGTTCGCCCACCTGATTCAACTTGATGCACCGGGCATACGCGGCGACGGTCTGGCCGGTTGCGTCGCCAACCTTGCGCGCCAGCGTGCGCTCGGACATGGCAAGCCGACTCGCCAGCGCCTTGACCGTGATCTGCTCCGCCGGCATCTGCTCGATCAAGCCATGCAACCGGCGCAGCAATCCGTCGGGCTGCTGTATCAGCGCAATCCCCTGAAACGCCACGTGAGGGACGGCCGGGCGCGGCAACACCATCAGCCGGGTAATATCGCGCAGTGCATCGTGACTGACGTTACGTTCGATCAGGTGCTCGGCGATGGGCAGGTAACCGTTCACCCCCGACGCGGTGGCGGTTCGCTCGTTGAACACGCAGTTCTGTTCGCTCTGCCAGCGCACGTTGCCGTACTGCTCCTGCATCGACTGCGCCAACCACCAGGTGACTGTCGCGCCCTGCCCGTCCAATCGGCCACAGGCGGCCAGCAGACAGACCCCGGTGCAGTAGGCCCAGAGTTGCAAGCGCCGGGGGCGGTTCGACAGCGCTTTCAACAGCGGAGCCTGGCCGGCAAGCACACCCTTGACCTGTTCGGCCGATTCGGCCCAGAAACCAGGCACCATGAGCGCATCCAGGTCGGCCTCGCCCAACGACTTCTCAGCCTGAAGACCGATGCCATGGGCGCAGGTCACCGGGCCGGCTTGCAGCGCGACATAGGTCGCCTCGAACAGCACCCGACCACTGCGGCGGTTGGCCGCGTGCAGCAAATCAGCAAAGGCAAACAGGCCGGCAGGCATGCAACCGGGAAACAGCAACAAACCGATGCGGAGTTTTTTCGGCATGGCTCAAATTGAATCAAGGATGTCAGATCCAGCCATTATGCCCATCGCCCGGGATCGGCACCATGGAACGCTCGCCCAACAAGGAACGCTCCATGAAAATCCAACAGATCCGCAACGCCACGATCATCCTTGAGTTCGGCCCGTACCGCGTGCTCGTCGACCCCATGCTGGCCGGCAAAGGCGCCCTGCCGCCGCTTCGCCTGTTCGGCGCGACCCAGCGCAATCCGCTGGTGGAGCTGCCGGCGTCCACGGCAAGCGCTCTTGAAACCGTGACTCATTGTCTGATCACGCACTGCCAGAAAGGCCACTTCGATCATCTCGATCGGGCGGCGAAACACTGGCTGCGAGAACGCCAGATCCCGGTCATCTGCACGCCCCGCGACGCCGGGTACCTCGCCAGGCGAGGCTTGAACGTCCAACCGCTCGCCAACGATCACGAGCAACCCGGCGCGTTCCTGGGTGGCAGCATACGGTCCGTCAAATGCACCCACGGACGGGGCCTGGTGGGCAAGCTGATGGAGCACGGCGTCGGCTACCTGATCGAGTTGCCCGACGAGCCCAGCGTCTACCTCACCGGCGATACCGTGCTCACCCCCACTGTGTGCGATTTCGTATTGCGCCATCAACCACAGGTCAGCGTCGTACCGGCAGGCGGGGCACGTTTCGATATCGGCGACGACATCATCATGGGCATGGAAGAAACCCTGGAATTCACCCGTCTGTCTCGTGGGACCGTGGTGGCCAATCACCTGGAAGCCATCAGCCATTGCCCGACGACACGAGAGGCACTGCGCGCTGCCGCCGAGCGGGCGGGGGTTGCGGAACGGCTGCTCATCCCGGACGACGGTCAGGCACTGGTCTTTTCGTCCCCCCAATGACCCGTCACGGTCATCGGCACGGCCTCTCGGGGCAACATGGGCAGGCGTTGGAAATCGACGGCCTTCACGTCCAAACGCCATTGTAGGTGCCGGCACAAATATTCAAACGTTGCCTGCATCAACGACAAGGTCAACGGCTCGCCAGGACAACGGTGGTAGGTGTACTCGCCGCCGCCCTGGCTGATGACCGACGTTTTCATCGGGCATTGGCCGAAACGTTCGGGCGAAAAACTATCCGGCGCCTTCCAATGCGCCGCATCGCGGTTGCTGCCGAAAAGGTCCAGCAGCACCCGGGTGCCTTTGTCGAAACGATAGCCGCGCCATTCGAAGCTCTCGCGCACGAACGCGGCCACCATCGGAAAGAACGCGTAGAAGCGCCGCGTTTCCTCGGCGAAGGCCCACGCCGCGCCTTCGTTGCGGGCGATGGAGGTGCGCCATCGCGGCTGTCGCTCCAGCTCGATCAGCCCGAACAACAGGAAGCGCCCCACCGCGACCACCGGGCGCAGAATGTTGAGCAATTCGACGGCCGCTACCCGTGGCGCCAACAATTGCCCTTGCTCATCGCGATGCTGGGCAAGCTTGTGCAGGGGGGACTCCGGCAACGCAGGGTGGGCGCCTCGCCGGCAGTTTTCGATCCAGCGCGCGGCCTCGGCTTCGCAGGCCTTGCGCCGCCACCACGCGGCCGGCATGCGCCAATCCAGGCGACCGCTGCCGTCGATCAGCGAGGCCAACCGCCGGGTCAGCCGGTGCATTTGTTGGTCGCTCATCGTCGCAACGCCGGCCCATTCGCAGACCGACCGACACAACAGGGCCTCGATCCAAGGCAGGCATTCGAACGCCTCGCCCACTGGAAGTCTTGCCGTGGCCTCGCTCAAGCGAGCTTCATAAACCTGGGTCAAACGCTGGACGTTTTCCTTGTCCAGCAGTTCGAGGAACAATTGCTTGCGTCGCGCATGAGGGGCTCCGTCGAGCCCCTGGACCCCACCGGCCCCCAGCAGAATATTGCGCAGCGGCGCAGGCGTGGACGTGGGCGTTCGGACAAAGCGCCGCGCGTCGTAGAACAGCTCCGCCGCCTCCAGCCCGCTGAGGCAAAGCGTGCGCCGACCCAGCAGCCGGGTCTGGAAAACCGGGCTGCCATAGGCGGCGCACCGCTTGCGAATGAACGGGTAGCCCTCGCGTAAAAAAGCCCATGTCGAATCAGCCCAGCGATGGCCGGGAATACCAGGGTCTGCCATGACGAAATCCTTGCCTGACGACGATAAATCTGGGACATCGTCCGGCCGGAGCCTGTTCGATTTTTCAGGCACCAGGCACACCGCCGCGCGGCGCCTGTCGCTACAGCATGGCGTCAAGCTCGGCCAGCATCTGCGCGGGAATTCGCAGTTCACTTGCCGAGAGGTTTTCCTGCAGGTGCGCCACGGATGACGTACCGGGAATCAGCAACATATTCGGCGCACGTTGCAGCAGCCAGGCCAACGCGACGCCCAGCGGTGAAGCGTCCAGGCGCGCGGCGACATCCGACAGGGTTTGCGATTGCAGCGGCGTAAACCCACCCAGTGGGAAGAACGGCACGTAGGCGATGCCTTGCTTGCCCAGCTCTACAATCAGTTGTTCGTCGACGCGATGGGTCAGGTTGTAGTGATTCTGCACGCAGACCACCTTCGCAATGCCCTGGGCCTGCTTGACCTGGGCCGCGGTGACGTTGCTCAAGCCCAGATGGCGGATCAGGCCCTGATGCTGCAACTCGGCCAGCGTCGAGAACTGTTCCTCGATGTCGTCATCGGCTGGCGAATGCAAATTGCCCCAGGCGCGCAGGTTGACCACCTCCAACACATCCACGCCAAGGTTGCGCAGGTTGTCATGGACAGCGCGAGTCAGCTCGGCCGGGCTGTGGGCCGGGTTCCATGACGCATCCGTACCCCGGACGGCGCCAACCTTGGTCACGATGACCAGCTCGTCGGCGTAAGGATGGAGCGCTTCACGGATCAGCCGGTTGGTGACATGGGGCCCGTAGAAGTCAGCGGTGTCGATATGGTTGACGCCCGCCGCCACCGCTTCGCGCAGCACGGCGATGGCCGCCGCCGGATCCTTGGGTGGCCCGAAAACCTGGGGGCCCGCCAGTTGCATCGCGCCGTAGCCCATGCGCTTGACCGTACGATCGCCCAGTTGAAAAGTCCCTGCGGTGTCTGCCCTGCTCATCTCGTACCCCTTGATTAAATGTGCCTGGGCCGACTATAGGCGTTGACCACTCCGCTGATAATCAGGTGCAATCCGAACGGGCTGTACGGTGGAGAGAACAATGGCGACAAATATCCAGGACTTGCTGTCCTTCGTGACGGTGGTGAACGCGGGCGGCTTTCGTGAAGGCGCGCGGATCAGCGGCAAATCCGCCTCCAGCCTCAGCGATGCCGTGCGACGCATCGAAAGCCGGCTCGGCGTGCGCCTGCTCAACCGCACCACCCGTAGCGTGGTGCCGACCGAGGCCGGCGCGCGGCTGATGGAACGCATCGTGCCGGCCTTGGGCGAGGTGGAATCCGCGCTGGACGTGGTCAACGATTTTCGTGATCGTCCCTCGGGCACCCTCAGGCTGAACGTACCGGTCAGCGCCGCCCGGCTGGTGCTGCCCGCGATCATCGCGCCGTTCCTCAAAAGCTACCCTGACATCCGCCTCGAAGTGGTCACCGAGGAAAGCTTCGTCGACATGCTCGCGGCCGGGTGTGACGCCGGCATTCGCTACGACGAACGCCTTGAGCAGGACATGATCGCCATTCCCATCGGCCCACGCTTGCAGCGCTTCGCCACCGCCGCGTCACCGGCATACCTCGACGCCCGTGGCCGACCCGAGCACCCGCGGGACCTGCTGCGGCACGCCTGCCTGGCCGGCAAGTTTCCCAGCGGGGCCCTACCGCTCTGGGAGTACGAACGGGACGGGGAAACCATCAGCGTCGAGCCGAACGGCCCGTTGATCGTGCGCATCGGCGGCGCCATGGACCTGGCGGTGCAGGCGGCGGTGGATGGGATGGGCATCGTTCATTTGTTCGAGGACTGGCTGCGGCCACACCTGGACAGCGGCCTGCTCGAACCGGTACTCGAACCCTGGTGGCAGCATTTCACCGGGCCGTTCCTCTACTACCCCGGCCGCCGCTACCTACCCTCGCCGCTGCGGGCGTTCGTGGACTTTGTCAATCAGAACCGGGGCGGTTAGACGTCGGTGCGCAGCCGGGAATAGAGCCGGTCAATCTCCTGTCGCGCATGCTCCACATACGCCCTCACCTGTCGGGGTTTGCCAGCAAGATCATCTGCCGCCCACCCCAGATAGACGGCGCGGGCCGTTTCCAGCACGGACCGATGGGCCAGGGGCAAACGTTCCAGGAGCCATGCGGCCGCCTGGTCCTTGGGCGCGATGGTGCCTGTTTCGAGGGTGAGCCAGATGCGCGCCAATGCCAGTACCACGTTGCACTGTTCATCGTGCCAATCGGTGTCTTCATTCCATTGCGTGGTGGTGTCGTACAACGCCCGCCTCAGATCAGCCGCCGGCACTGGGCTGAGCGTTTCATCGATAGGGGCGCCGAACAGGCAAACACTGTGCTGCATTGCCTTGGTCAACAGGATGGCCAGGTCGTGGTCCTTCATGGCAGGCTCGAAATGCCCGGCCTGCAAGTCCTCGCGCAACCACTCCCCGAACTGGAACTCGCGTACCGGCGGATATCGCCACGGGACGATCGCATCCAGGGCGACCACTGTCACCTCCAACGGCCGGAGCGAATCGGTCGGCGGCCAGGCCGAGACGGTCAGCAGATCCTTCATCAGCCCATGCCTCACGGAGTCAGGCAATCGCAGGTCGACGAACACCAACAGATCGATGTCGCTGTTGGGCTTGAGCCCACCGTCCACCGCTGAACCGAACAAGACGACGGCGCGCAGTCCCTGACCAAGATGACGCTTCAGCACCTCGAGCGCACGGGAAACTTGTGAGGTGATTTCAGTAGCTGATCGGACAGTCATAAGCACTCGTCGCGTGGCATGGAAATGCGTCAGTCTTTCCCAACTGCCCCTGCGAGGGCAAGCATCTTCCGGCCACTTCCCAGGCTGTTTTTTCAAGCTGAACCACCGCTATCGCGAGCAAGCTCGCTTCCACAATAGGTTCTGCGGTGTGGCCAAATTCAACAAACAACACTGCCCCCCTGTGGGAGCGAGCCTGCTCGCGATGGCGGCGGCACATCCAACATCTCCATAAGCTGAACCACCCCTATCGCGAGCAGGGCTCGCTCCCACAATAGGTTCTGCGGTGTGGCCAGGTTCAAGACACAACACTGCCCCCCTGTGGGAGCGAGCCTGCTCGCGATGGCGACAGTACATCCAACATCTCTGCAAGCTGAACCACCGCTATCGCGAGCAAGCTCGCTCCCACAAAAAGCCCTGCGCCGTGCCCGCATCCAACAAACAACACTGCCCCCCTGTGGGAGCGAGCTTGCTCGCGATGGCGGCGGCACATCCAACATCTCTGCAAGCTGAACCACCGCTATCGCGAGCAGGGCTCGCTCTCACAAACAGCCCCGCGCCGTGCCCGTATTCAACAAACAACACTGCCCCCCTGTGGGAGCGAGCTTGCTCGCGATGGCGGTGGCACATCCAACATCTCTGCAAGCTGAACCACCGCTGTCGCGAGCAGGGCTCGCTCCCACAATAGGTCCTGCGGTGTGGCCAGATTCAACAAACAACACTGCCCCCCTGTGGGAGCGAGCCTGCTCGCGATGGCGGTGGCACATCCAACATCTCTGCAAGCTGAACCACCGCTGTCGCGAGCAGGGCTCGCTCCCACAATAGGTCCTGCGGTGTGGCCAGATTCAACAAACAACACTGCCCCCCTGTGGGAGCGAGCTTGCTCGCGATGGCGGTGGCACATCCAACATCTCCATAAGCTGAACCACCGCTATCGCGAGCAGGGCTCGCTCCCACAACAGGTTCTGCGGTGTGGCCAGATTCAACACACAACACTGCCCCCCTGTGGGAGCGAGCCTGCTCGCGATGGCGGCCGCACATCCAACATCTCTGCAAGCTGAACCACCGCTATCGCGAGCAAGCTCGCTCCCACAATAGGTCCTGCGGTGTGGCCAAATTCAACAAACAACACTGCCCCCTGTGGGAGCGAGCTTGCTCGCGATGGCGGTGGCACATCCAACATCTCTGCAAGCTGAACCACCGCTATCGCGAGCAGGGCTCGCTCCCACAATAGGTCCTGCGGTGTGGCCAGATTCAACAAACAACACTGCCCCCCTGTGGGAGCGAGCTTGCTCGCGATGGCGGCGGCACATCCAACATCTCTGCAAGCTGAACCACCGCTATCGCGAGCAGGGCTCGCTCCCACAACAGGTTCTGCGGTGTGGCCAGATTCAACACACAACACTGCCCCCCTGTGGGAGCGAGCCTGCTCGCGATGGCGGTGGCACATCCAACATCTCTGCAAGCTGAACCACCGCTATCGCGAGCAAGCTCGCTCCCACAATAGGTCCTGCGGTGTGGCCAGATTCAACAAACAACACTGCCCCCCTGTGGGAGCGAGCTTGCTCGCGATGGCGGCCGCACATCCAACATCTCCATAAGCTGAACCACCGCTATCGCGAGCAAGCTCGCTCCCACAATAGGTCCTGCGGTGTGGCTAAATTCAACAAGCAACACTGCCCTGCGGTGGCAAATTTGAGGCGCTAGCGCTTGCCCAACTCCATCCCCTGGGCCTGCCACAGCGTTTGGAACGGCCCTGCGCGTTGGCGCAGTTCATCGGGCGCGCCGTCCTGGACGATTCTTCCGGCCTGCAGCACCAGGATCCGATCGAACCTTGCGACCGTCGACAACCGATGGGCCACTGCCAGTACGGTGCGGCCGCGCATCAGGTCGTCCAGGGCCATTTGCACCTTGGCTTCCGATTCCGTGTCCAGGGCCGAGGTGGCTTCGTCGAGGATCAGGATCGGCGCGTTTTTCAGGAACGCCCGCGCCAACCCCAGGCGCTGGCGCTGACCGCCCGATAACATCACGCCGCGCTCACCCACCAGGGTATTGAACCCGTCCGGCAGGCCACGGATGAACTCTTCGCAATAGGCATGGCGGGCCGCGTCGATCACCTGTTCCTCGGTGGCATCGGGCTGACCATAGGCGATGTTCTCGTAGATGGTGCGATTGAACAGCGCCGGTTCCTGGGGCACCACGGCGATCTGTCTGCGCAGGCTGTCCTGGCTGACCGAGCGCACGTCCCGGTCATCGATCAGGATCACCCCGCTGCGCACATCGTCAAGGCGCTGGACCAGACTGACCAGCGTCGACTTGCCCGCCCCCGAAGGGCCGACAATGCCGACTTTCTGTCCGGCGGGAATATCGAGGAACAGGTGCTTGATCGCACCCCGACCGTCGGCGTAGCTGTAGCTGACGTCGATAAAGCGAATGTTGCCGCGCCCCGGCGCCAGTTCTGCCGGGGTGTCGCTGAGGGCGTGCGGCTGGACGATGATGCGCAGGGTCTCGGCGATCACGCCCATTTGCTGCGAAGTATCCACCAAAGCCAGGGCCAGGTCCCGCGAGCCGTGCAGGATGCGAAACGACAATGCACTGACCATCACCACATCGCCCGGGGTGATCTGCCCGTCCTGCCACAACAGGATCGACCAGCCGAGCATGCCGCCGGCCATGATCGACAGGCAGATGTCATGCAGGACCCGGGCTTTTTCAAGGTAGATCCAACTGCGGCGTTGAGCCTTGGCCTCGACACCTATCGCTTGCTCCAGTCGACGCCGTTCCCGATGCCGGGCGGAGAAAGCCTTGATCGTCCAGACGTTGGAAACCTGGTCCACCAGCTCGCCGCCGACGCGCGCGGCCTGGGACGCGAAGTCGATGTGGCGACTGCGGCCTCGCAGGCCCATCACTGTGATCAAGGTCGCCACCACGACCACGGCGCCAATCAACGCGATGCCCATGGAAAGTCGCACGGTGAACAACACCACCACGGCCCCGATGAAATCGACGCAAGGCGGGATGATTTTCCAGGCCAGCCCACCGTAGATGGACCCAGCCGCGGCGCCCGCCGAGGAAATCCGATTGGCCAGGGCCCCGGCAAAATGCTGGGAGAAATAGCGCATTGGATGGCCCGTCAGATGATTGAACAGGTCGATGCGCAGGTCCGCGCAACTGGCGACCACCGTCCGACAACCCAGGTAACCACCGGAGCGCCAGAACACGTTTTCAATCACGATCAAGGCAATGAACACGGTGAACGGCAGCCACACATGCCCGTCGGCCTCCCTGCCCTGGGCCATCGCGTCCACCAACAGCTTCATACCGAACTGCACCGCCACGGCGCAGCTCGCGGCGCCGATAATCAGCAAAAACAAGGTCGCGAAATGCCACGGCCTGAGGGTGACGTAGCGCCAGAGAAAAGCGATCGCCGTATTGGGCAACGGCAGCCCATGGGGTTGCTGGCTGTTCATGGCACTTGTGCCGTCGCCACGGGTGAGGCGAAGCGCGCCTGCAACGCGGTGATCGCCACCAGCAGCGGATGGAAGGACGCGCGGCTTCCCTCATTGTCGGCGTAACCGAACACACCGGTGGGACAGTAGCGGTCATCGTCCCAGCCCGGGTAATCGAGAAACGGATACCAACACATTCCCTCCATCGGAATTTTCCGCTCGATGGCCAGCGCCAGTTGCTCGCCGATGTAGTTCAACCACGGAACACGGGCGGTGTCTTCGGCACCGGTTTCCGACAGTAGCATCGGCCTGCGGTAGCGCTGGTGGACCTCGCTGAGCATGCCCACCAACGGGCGATATTCGGGGCTGCCCGGCTCGATCCGATTGCCATGGAGGAACCACTGGTTATGGGGATAGAAGTTCACCCCGACGATATCCAGGTACTCCTCTCGTCCGCCCAGCCCCGGCCAGCTTCTGCCGGTCAGCAGATCCCAGGCCTCGAACTGGGATTGTCGATACGCCTCGGCGGCCTCGATGTCCTCGGCTCGCCGAGTCGAGGACAGTACGTTGATCAGTGGATCGCACTGGACGAACCGCGCACCGGGCGTGACCTCTCGAATCGCTTCGATGGCCGCGATGCTTGCGCGCACCAACTGATGCTTGAGTTCAGTACCCCGACGCTGCGCGCCTGGGTTGAAATAACCGACGTCGCCGCCGGCCCAGCTCCAGAAAGAAATCTCGTTGATCGGCGAGTAGAACGGGACCTCGATCCCCTCCTCGCGCATCAACCGCGCCACGGCGGCGCAGAAGCGGGCAAACCGCTCCACGAAAGCGGGGCGCCAGATGTCCAGGTCGTCGGGATAGCCGTAATGACACAAGTCCCATACCACTTGCACATCGCAACGCCGGGCGGCGCGCAGCATCGGCAGGAAGCTGCTCCAGTCGTAACGGCCCGGTTGCTGCTCGATCACATGCCAGCGCAGGCCATCCCTGGCGCAACGGATGCCCAACCTGGCGAGCTGGCGATAATCCTCGCCTGCCCAGCGGTCGTGGCGAGTCGCCGCGAGCATGTCCAATCGGCGCCCATCGGCGCGGCGCTGGGTGGAGCACTCGTAGCCGGCCATCATGAAACTGCTGAAGATCCTGTCCTGCACGTTGCGGTCTCCTGTACGCAAAGGCGGAGCCAGGCATCAACCTGGCTCGACCTCGTGGGCCTTCGCCTGAACACCCTCTTGCTCGGCGATACGCTGGTACAACGCGAGCGCCTGCCCTACCACCTGATCCATGTTGTAGTACTTGTAGGTGCCCAGCCGCCCGAGAAAAGTCACCCCCGGCGTTTCATCGGCCAACGCCTTGTACCGCTTGTACAACTCGGCATTCTCCGGACGCGGAACCGGGTAGTACGGGTCACCGTCGGAGCAGGGAAATTCGTAGGTCACGCTGGTGCGCGGGTGTTGCTGGCCGGTGAGGTGCTTGTACTCGGTGATACGCGTGTAGGGCACGGCCTCGTCCGGGTAATTGACCACCGCCACCGGCTGAAACTGCTCCTGATCCAGGGTTTCGTGCTGGAAACGCAACGAGCGGTACGGCAGCCGACCGAAGCAGTGGTCGAAGTATTCATCGATGGGCCCGCAATAGACCAGTTCCCGATGTGGAATGCGCTGGCGCACAGCCTTGAAATCGGTGGACAGCAGCACATCGATGTTCGGATGGTCGAGCATGCGCTCGAACATTCGCGTGTAGCCGTGCAAGGGCATCATCTGGAACTGGTCGGTGAAATACCGATCGTCCGTGTTGGTGCGTGTCGGCACTCGCGAGGTCACCGATTTGTCCAGCTGCGAAGGGTCCAGGCCCCATTGTTTGCGGGTGTAGCCGCGAAAGAATTTCTCGTACAACTCCTGACCGATCTGGTTGATGACCACGTCCTCGGAGGTACGGATCGTCTCGACCGGCTCCGCCCGCTGCGCCAGGAACGCCTCGGCCTGGGCTTCATCCATGGACAAGCCGAACAGCGTGTTGAGGGTGGTCAGGTTGATCGGAATCGGCACCTGGTGGCCGTCGACCTGGGCCAGGACCCGATGTTCATAGGGCCGCCATTCGGTGAACCGCGACAGGTAATCGATAATGCGCTGGGCGTTGGTGTGAAAGATATGCGGGCCGTAGCGATGGACCAGCACCCCCGCCTCGTCCAGATGGTCGTAGGCGTTGCCGCCAATGTGATCGCGACGATCGATCAGCAGGACGCGCTTGCCCAACCCATCGGCCAGTCGCTCGGCCAGTACGCTGCCGGCAAAACCGGCGCCGACGATCAGGTAGTCGTACGGCGTGGCATCGAGTGAGTTGTCCAGGGTCTCGAGGGTTATCGTTGGCATTCGATCTGCTCCTTCATCATTGCGCACGTCTTGTCCCAGGACATGCCGTCCAGGGCTTTATCGGCGTACTGCGCAATCACGCCTGGCTGGGTGCGCAGGTCCAGCGCGGCCTGGATCGCCTCGATGAATGCCTGGGGTGAATCAGCAATGGCAACGACGCCACTGCCGCCGTAGCCGTTGACGACATCACGGATCGGCGTGGATACCACCGGGCAACCGCCCGCCAGGTATTCGGGCGTCTTGGTGGGGCTGATGAAGCGCGTGGATTCGTTCAGGGCGAACGGCATCAACGCTACGTCCCAACCCGCCAGGTAAGCGGGCAACTCCTCATATTGCTTGGCGCCCAGATAATGAATATTAGGCGAGCGCGGCAATGTAGCCGGATCGATCTTGACCACTGGCCCGATCAGCACGATCTGCCACTCGGGGCGTTGGGTAGCCAGTTCCCTCACCAGGTCGATATCGAAACGCTCGTCGATGACCCCGAAGAACCCCAGCCGCGGATGAGCAATCGCGGCCTGGTCCGCCGGGTCCGGAATCGGCTGTCGGGCCGCGGCAAAGTGCGCGACATCAACGCTGCTGGGCATGGCGTGGACGTTGTCATGGTGCTGGCGTTTGGCCTCCCACAGGCTGTAGCCGCCGGTGAATACCACGTTGGCCTTTGCCATCAACCGCCGCTCCATTTCCACCAGCGCGGGCGGGGCGAACTTGAAGGCCGAGAGCTCGTCCATGCAATCGAAAATCACCACGTTGGCCTCCAGGTGATCGGTGAAGACCTGGCTCATGGGCGTGAGGTACCAGAGCATCAGCTCACTCGGCCAGTGTTGCGCCAGCCAGGCGTCCAGCAGCTCGCGCTGGGCATCGATCACCTGAGCTTCATCCAGCCCTTCCGGAAGCCTGGGCACCAGCACCGTTACGCCCTCGGCCACCCCATAGTGTTCCAGGTGCGCGGTCTGCCGCCCTTCGAAAATCGGCTCCTCGAAGAACAGAACGTCGTAGTCCCTGGCCAATCGCGACATCACGTGCTGGGGCCGTTGGTAGACAAAACCCCAGCGCAAATGTGACAGGCACAACAGCGTGGGTCGCAGGCTCGTGGTGGAAGCGGCGCTCTGCTTGGGGTGAAGTTGTTCTTGTTGATTCATGTGACGTTCCTTTTCTAGAGATCGATGCTGGGCCCACCGGAATCTGGCGCTGGCCGCCTGGCAAACAAGACCTGAAGACTCCCCTCGCGCTTGGCCTTGTGGACGTTGGAGAAAACCGGTTCCAAAGCCGTTCCAAAACTTGTTGAAGCCAGCCGACAAACTGCACGCACCGATCAGTCAACTGCTCTGAACTCCTGACGCACACCACCACACTCAACAGAACAGGCTGATGTCTCCCAACGCCGAGTGTCTCGCCCATGAGACATCAGGACAGGGACAACCGAGAGGGATTGAGTGATGATTCTGGTAACAGGTGGTGCGGGCTACATAGGTGCCCATGTGGCGGTCGAGTTGATGAACCAGGGCAACGGGGTGCTGATCCTGGACAATCTCTGCAACAGCTCCCGGGGGACACTGCAGCGCATTGCGGACGTGACGGGACGCGAGCCCGGTTTTGTCTATGCCGACGTGCGCAACCGACGGGCGCTGGATAACGTGTTCAAGGAATACCCCATCGAAGCCGTCGTTCACTGCGCCGGGCTCAAGGCCGTGGGCGAAAGCGTGCGCGAGCCGCTGCGGTATTTCGATACCAACGTCAGTGGCAGCGTGACGCTGTGCCAGGCCATGGCCGAAGCCGGCGTGTTCAACCTGGTGTTCAGTTCATCGGCGACGGTCTATGGCGATTGCCAACAGATGCCCATCGCCGAGACCTGCCCAACGGGACAGCCGACCAACCCTTATGGCCAGTCGAAGCTGATGGCCGAGCATGTCATGCGTTGCACCGCGAATTCGGACTCTCGTTGGTCCATCGGCCTGCTGCGCTATTTCAATCCCATCGGCGCCCATTGCTCCGGCCTACTGGGAGAGACGCCGACGCAGACGCCCAACAACCTTTTGCCGTACCTGTTGCAGGTAGCCAACGGTGAGCGGGAGGTGCTGCGGATATTCGGTTCCGACTACCCGACGCCGGACGGCACGGGGATCAGGGATTATGTCCATGTGGTAGACCTGGCCGAGGGACATCTGCGGGCGCTGGAGTTTCTGCGTGGGCAGACCGGTGTACACATCTGGAACCTGGGCACTGGGCGTGGTTATTCGGTGCTGGAGGTGGTCAGCGCGTTCGAGCGCGTGACCGGTGAGACGGTGCCGCTGGCCTTTGAGGCGCGTCGCCCGGGCGATATCGCCCGGTGCTGGGCCGACCCTGGCAAGGCCGCCGAACAACTGGGCTGGAGCGCCCGTCATGGGCTTGAGCGGATGCTGGAGGATGCCTGGCGCTGGCAGTGCCTGAACTTCCCTCGGGCCGAGCGCAAGGAGGTGGTCTGGCCGAGTGTTGAACAGGGATGAATCCAAATGGGGAGATCCAATGTGGGAGCGAGCCTGCTCCGTGCGGCGATCCGACGATGGCGGGGTTTCAGTGAAGGAATATGCTGGATGTACCGGCCTCATCGCGAGCAGGCTCGCTCCCACAGGGGCAGTTTTGACGTCGGTTGCGCTGCTGCTGAAGGACGAGTGTGGGAGCGAGCCTGCTCGCGACGAGGCCCTCGCATTCAGCCACCAGGCAACCGCATCCCCTTCACATTCAAACAATCGCGCTGGTTCCTCGAAAGCATCTCCACGGTCTGCTGATACGCCTGATCGGCCGCATCTTTGAGCAGTTGCCAGTCCTCCAGGCTGATAAATTGATGCAACACCAATTCATCGGCGCGCCGAATCAGCGTGTCGCGATAATCCTCGGGAAAGTCCAGGCGATACGCGTCGTCTTCGAGCAAAAGCCGCCAGGCTTTCAATTCCATCTCAAGGTCGGTTTCACTCACGGGCGGTTGTCCTTTTGAAGTTCGAACCAGCGGCCCACCCCGGGTCAACCAGGGTGGAGCCAGTTACAAGCAAGCTCAGCTCACTTGCGCAAGCAGGTCTTGCTTGATGAAGTTGCGCACCGTGGCCAAGTGCGTTTCCTCCTGTTCCAGCGCATGGCCGAAGCGCTTGGCGATCAGCGGATGACCACCCTTGTGCGCCAGCTCGATCAGCAGTTCCCAAGCCGCGTTGTCTTCCAGTTCGATGGTCAGGATCGCGCTCATCGATTGCGAGACGGTTGTGCGTGGGTCAGTCAATACTTGCAGCACGCCCAGGGCCTTGACGCCTGCCACGTCCGCGCAAGGCGTCATGGCCGTCGGGTCGCCGCCGAGGGTTTCGATAGCTTCGCGCACAATGTTCATGTGCTCCAGTTCCTCGGCCTGGATCTGACGCAAGGTTTCCACCAATGCTGGGTCGGCACCGGGCGCGGACGTGGCCTTGGCGACCATCGCCTCATACAGCCTCACGCCGGTGCGCTCGAAGGCCAGGCGTTCGCCGAGCTTGTCCAGCAACACTTCCGGCGCCTTGCCGATGGTCTTGTCCAACGCGGTCTTGACCATGCCTTTGACCGAGCCTGGCGCCGGCACCGAGCCTATCAGGTCGGCCTCGCGAATGGCGCGCTCGCGTTCGGCGGTGTAGTCGCTGATGTCGCCGGGCACGTCCGCCGGGAACAGTCGGGTGGCTTCCAGTTGGCGAGCCGTGTCCTCGGGAGACATCTGGGTACCGGTACGATTCATGCCGATGGTGACTTGGCGTTCGCTCATTGCTGTTCTCCCACTGGGTTGAGTTCGGAGCCGGGCTTGAAGGTGTAGCCGGCCGAGGCGATGTTGGCGGGCACGCCTTCGCTGTTGAGCTGGGCGCGGTAGTCGAGGGACGCATGGCCTTCGCGCTCCTTGGGCACGTAGTCGATGCCATGGGCGCGCAGGTCGACTTCCCGGGACAACGTCTCGCGGACAAAATCGCGCTGGCTCTTGAAGGCAATCATGCGTGGCAGCGGACCGGCCAGGATTTCGGCGGGATCGCGCCGTTCGTGCTTCTTGAACAACTCGCAGGCCAGGTTCAAGTGGCCCAGTTCGTAGTCGAGGAAGCGTTCCCACATCGCTTTGATGCGCGGGTTTTCTTCCTGCTCGGCGCAACTGGCGTAGGTGTAGACCTCCATTGCCTCATGCACCAGCCACTTCTCCATGAAGGATTCGCTGGGGTCCTGCAGCGAGCCGTACTGGGTGACGTGCTGTTCCTCCACCGAGGCAATCTCGGCGTACAACGCCCGTGCCACCGGGTCAGCGAACAGCGGGCCGATGTTCATGTAGTAATCGTGGGTCTGGTATTCCGCGCCGGTAATCAGCGCGGCATGGATTTTGGTGATCAGTGCGGCGCTGTCCTTCTGATAGTTGTCTCGAAGGTCATCGCCGGGGGCGCGGTGGTGCTCGCTGGTGGGCCGGCCGGGCACGATGTCCGTGTAGCCTTGCAGGATGTTATTGGCGTCCTTGCCTTCCAGGCGATCAAGCATCGCGGCGTAACGGTAGAGGTGGTCGAAATCTTCCAGCAAACCGAAGCGGTATGTCTGCGCCTGGTAAGGATCCGGCTCGTTCTGGGCCACCGCGGCGGTGACTTCGATGGCGACCTGTTCGTAGGCCACGGTGGTTTCCAGGGGGGAATGATCCGCCGACAGCAACCAGTTGATGGCCGTCATCTGATGGTGTTCGGCACGCCTGACCTGAGCCAGGGGCAGCTGCAGCTCCTTGTGGAAACGCGCACCGAAATGCTTGAGGCGCAGGGCGTCGGACTCGACGCCGTTCATCAATATCACCCGCACACGGGTGAACGCATCGTCGTCCAGTTTGCTGATCGGTTTGCCGGCCAGCTCACGCCAGGTAAAGGTCTGCTTGTCGAGGGGCGTCCCTTTGTTATCCAGCAGATTATCGATTTTGGTCATGGGTCGATCTCCTTCATCAGAGGCCACGCGAAGCAACGTCGAAGCAACGGCGCTGGGGCACAAAACGAACGACCCTGGAGAAATGCGCAGCTCTCCACGCAGACGATGAGCGGTCGCATAAGTGGATGAAACGCCGCTTGATTTTCCGCTCATCAGGTCGCGACAAGGATTTTCGAACCAAGGGCTGGCGCGCCGGCTCGGAGGTACATAACAACGCCGCAGCCCACCGCAAACGAAGCGGTCCCAGGGCTTTCACGGCGGGGGTGTCGTACAAATCTGCCTGGAGTTTTCGCGATGTGTGAATGTTTCGTTCAGCCTGTTTCTTCCAAGGATTCCCTGGCGTTCTTTGCCCAGCGCGAGCCCTTCGGCGCCAACCAATCAAGCTTGTCCGCCGACAGCCTTCACGCCGCGGTGGCTCCCGCGCTTCATGACCGACAAAGCGTGATCAAGCCGAACATGCAGGTCAGCGCCATCCGCAACCGTGGCGGGCGCCTGGAAAGCATCAAGGTGCGCTGGGGGTGGTCGCCCGTCTGGTCGATGGGCACGATGCCGCCCTTGACCCACCTGCCCTTGCACCTGGTGATGCGCTCCAAAGTGTTTGACCGGATCAAGCGCGACGGCCGCGTCCTGGTAGCGGTGGACGGCTGGTATGAAGCCGCCTCGGACACCATCGCGCCCGCCCAGGCCAACCGCCTGAGCTATACGACTTCGCGGCAGTCGTCGCCCATCTTTCTCGCCGCCCTGGCCCAGGCCAGTGAAACGCCCAACGGTTGCGACGGGCTGGCCTTGGTGACTTATGGCGACATAGCCAATCAACAGCAGCGACTGCTGGCCTTCACTGGCGAAAACGCCCTCCAGTGGTTGCGCCCTGACCTGGATTGGGAACAGGCACGACACATGGCTGCACACGTGGCCGTCGACGAACCGCAACTGGAGCACGTGCTGACCGCCAAGCGGATGGTCCAGGGTCGCCGGTGACCGTTATCCGCCCCAGTTGCGGAAATCGCTGACAGCTCGATAATCGGCGCTAAACTGGCGGGCCAGTCGCTTTGAAGTGACTGGCCTTTTTTCTTTTACGAGCAAGAGACTTCCATGGCGAACCCAGACATCACGTTCACTCCCGACCCGGACACGGACTCCATCTCTTCGGACGTCGCCGGCTTCGGCGGCCTGCTGGTTTCCACGCAAATCCCCACCCGCGCCGACGGCAGCCTGGAACTGGGCGATATCACGGCGCAGAGCGAATGCACGTTGCAGGCACTCAAGACCGCGTTGGAACGCGCCGGCAGTTCCATGGACCGCGTGTTGCACCTGACCATCTACCTCACCGACATGGCCGACCGCGCGGCCTTCAACGAAGTCTACAAACGCTTTTTTGCCAAGCCCTGGCCCGTGCGCGCGGCTGTCGGCGTGGCGGCGTTGGCGGTTGAAGGGATGCGGGTGGAAGTGACGGCGATGGCGGCGAAGGGCTGAGCGGCAGACCTCAAACAAGCGAGGTGCTTTTGTGGCGGGTTCTGTGTTAACCCATCTCTTCAGCCTACAGAGGGCTGTGTTTATTCGGTTGTAGGATCCTTCGGGTTCGGGCTACGTCGCCTTGCGCCCTTACCTACAACTACGCCAGAATCCGCCGGCTTGTGCGCCTTGGGGCCGGGCTTTACTGTTGCTCGGTCGCTGAACATCAGCGATCGGGTTTGGTAGCCCGGCTTCTACATGACGCACAGCTTCACTTTTGAGGTGCCCTTGCGCATCTGTATCAATGGTGGCCATGCGTAGGGCGTCTTCGGGCGCGCCGGTGTTCATGTGGACCGGTCTACCAACCTTCGTATGGCCGCCACCCTTCGTTTGGTAGCGAGGGCGAAAGCTTCTCTAAATTCCACATGAGAACTTCACTATGTTCAAAGTAACCCCCAACCCTCCCGACACCGATCCAGCCGACTCGAAAGACTTAGACGAAGCCGCCGACCGCGCCCTCGACTTCTACCTCAAGCCCAAGTCCAGCCAATCGAAAACTGACCCAGGCCGGCTGTTCACCGTGAATGAAGGCATCGACACCGAAGCCCTGCTCGCCAACCTCAGCGAAACCCTCGCCTCGGCCGATGCCATGATCAACGACCTGGCGTTCGACCTGGACGGCTCGCGACGACACGTTGCCCTGGGCATCCTGCAGTTGATCGAACTGGGCGCGATGCTCGCCAACCGCGCGCTGGAAAACGTCGAAGCGCGATAGCCCCCTCCCCCGAAACCCTGTGGGAGCGAGCCCGCTCGCGATGGCGGTGGCACAGTCAGCATTACTTCCAACTGACCCACCGCCATCGCGAGCAAGCTCGCTCCCACAATGGGTAGGCGGGGCCAACAGGTTCCAATCCCGTCCCCCGATCCCCGCCTATACTTCTCTGCCAATCCCCCCGGGGCCTGCGCTTCCAACAATAAAAAGCAGAGGTGGAACATGGTCTGGCAACAAGTCTACGATCCCTTCGGTAATGCGGTGCTGTCGACGTTTCTGGCGGCGGTCCCGGTGGTGGTGATGCTGGCGTCCCTGGCGTTCTTTCACGTCAAGGCACACCTGGCAGCGCTGTATGCCCTGGCCTCGGCGTTGCTCATCGCGATTTTCGCCTTCGGCATGCCCGCCGACATGGCCGGTTCAGCGGCCCTGTATGGCGCGGCCAACGGGCTGCTGCCCATCGGCTGGATCGTGCTCAACATTATCTTCCTGCACCGACTGACCACCGAGAACGGTTCGTTCAAGGTCCTGCAGGATTCCCTGGCGCGCATCACCGATGACCGCCGCTTGCAGTTGCTGTTGATCGCCTTTTGTTTCGGCGCGTTTTTCGAAGGCGCGGCGGGTTTTGGCACGCCGGTGGCGGTAACCGGGGCGATCCTGATCGGGCTGGGCTTTTCGCCGCTGGCCGCTTCGGGCTTGGCATTGATCGCCAACACCGCTCCCGTGGCCTTCGGCGCGCTGGGTACCCCAATCATTACACTGGCCAAGGTCACCGGCCTGGATGAGATGGAGCTGTCGATGATGGTCGGCCGGCAGCTGCCGTTCTTCTCGGTGATCGTACCGTTCTGGCTGATCTGGGCGTTCGCCGGCTGGCGCAAGATGCTTGAAGTATGGCCCGCAATCCTGGTGGCCGGTGTCAGCTTCGCTATCCCGCAATTTCTGGTGTCGAACTACCACGGGCCGATGCTGGTGGACGTGATTGCCGCGCTGATATCCATGGCCTGCCTGGCCGGTTTTCTCAAAATCTGGAAACCGGCCACGATTCACACCTCGGCGGCGCTGACCGGCCGGCACGACGACTCGAAGATTGACGCCAGCGAACAACAAACACCAGTGGCCAGCGCCGCGTTTTCAAATGACGCTCGACCCGCCGTGCTGCGCGCCTGGATGCCGTGGATCATCCTCACGGTGTTCGTATTCGCCTGGGGCACCCAGGGCTTCAAGAACATTTTCGACACCCGCCCGGCCATCGACCCGCAGACGCAATCGGCCAGGCTCGACCCCCAAGGCAAGCCGATGCGCGAGGCGAATCCGATCTTCTCGCCGCTGTTGACCTTCGGCACCATCCACCAACAGATCGAAAAAGTCCCGCCCGTAGTGCCCCAGCCTAAAACCGAGGAAGCGGTCTACAAGTTCAACTGGTTCACCGCCACCGGCAGTGGCATCTTCCTGGCGGCGATCGTGGGAGGCTTGCTGATGGGTTATTCCATCCCGCAACTGGTGCGCCAATACCTGCGAACGCTCTGGGTGGTGCGCTATTCGCTGATCACCATCGTGGCGATGCTGGCGTTGGGTTTCCTCACGCGTTATTCGGGCCTGGACGCCACCATGGGCCTGGCGTTCGCCGCGACGGGCATCTTCTATCCGATGTTCGGCACCCTGCTGGGCTGGCTTGGCGTGGCGCTGACCGGTTCGGACACCGCTTCCAACGTGCTGTTCGGCGGTCTGCAGCGGGTCACGGCGGAACAGCTGGGGATCAGCCCGGTGCTGATGGCTGCCGCGAACAGTTCAGGCGGGGTGATGGGCAAGATGGTCGACGCCCAGTCGATCGTGGTCGCTTCCACCGCGACACGGTGGTACGGCCACGAAGGAGAAATCCTGCGCTACGTGTTTTTCCACTCGGTGGTACTGGCGATTCTGGTGGGCGGGTTGGTGACATTGCAGGCGTATGTGGCGCCGTTCAGTCACATGGTGGTGGGAGGACGCTGAAAGAGGAGGCATGATCGGGGGCTATTGTGGCGAGGGGATTCATCCCCTCGCCACAGGTAAGCTCGCCTACCTTTAACGCTTGGGTTTACTGAACGTTCTTCAGCTTGACCACATCACCGGAAACCGAAGTGGTGTAACCGGTCAGGACCCAGGCCCAGAACCAGTTTTCCTGGACTTGGGTGTTGATCATGGCGTCGCCGCCCTTGGCCTGGATCGCTGCGTTCTGGGCGCGCACGAAACGGTTGTTCTGGCGAATCGGGATCACGCCGAACAGCAGCAGGCCGGTGGCCTTGGCTTCACTGTGACCGACGACGGTGTATTGGCTGCTGTCGTATTGCTGGGTCTTCATCGGGGTGCCGGTGCAACCCGCCAGGACCAGGCCAAACAGTGCGCAGGCGACAACTTTGCTGAGGTGGTTCATTTGACGCTCCATGGGAAAACGCCCGGGATCCATCTCTCGGGCGGCGCGTACTCTACCCGATCAGCAACAAAATGACACAGGATAACCTGCCCGGTTTTTCGGCCTGAGGGGCTTATCACAGAGCCATCCGTCAGGTACGCCTCCAGCGAAACACGCCCTCGTCGATAACATCAAGACTACGCCACGGAAGGCTGTTTTTTGTCTTGACGGCCGCCAGATAGCGGCCGGTCCCGTTGGAGGGTTTCATCATGATTGACGTGACGGTCTGGAGCGTCACCCTGCCGGTGCAAACGCCCGCGCAGGTCGTGGCGACCAAAGCCATGCCGAGTTTGAAAAACAAGTATTTCGACAATAACGGCCAGAGGATTGTCTTCTGGGCCCCCGTCACCGGCTCTCATACCGGTAACAGCGATTACCCGCGCTCAGAACTGCGGGAAACCAGCCGGGACGGGAAACACCGCAACTGGCGCTACAACAGTGGCGTCAACACCCTCAAGGGTGAATTGACGGTCAACCAGGTGCCTTCGGAAGGCCGTGTAGTGGTGGCGCAGATTCACGCCAAGAATGCGCCGACGCCGTTGTTGAAACTGGTTTACCGCTATGCAAAGGGCACCGGCAACATTGACGTGGAATACCGGGTCAAGCCCAAGGACAAGAAAAGCCCGGTGATCTACACCGTGCCCAAGGTGCCGTTGAACAAGTCCTTCTCTTATACGCTGCAGATGGACAAGCAAGGCCAGCTCTCGGTGCTGATCGGCAACAGTGGCAAAAAGGTGAAGCTCGACAAGTCCTGGTACGGCTACGACTTCTATTTCAAGGCCGGCGTCTACACGCTGGACAACAAGGGTTACTCCAACGAAGGCGGGAAAGTGACGTACACCAAGCTGAGCGTCAGTCACAAGTGACTGACGTTCTGCCCTCGCTCATGCCTCGGACGGTGCCACGACCCCTTGCCGACCACTGAAGGTCAGCAGGAAACACACGAATACCACCAGCGCAAAACCGGCCGGGAACAGCCAGATGCTTTTCCAATCGTGCCCGCCTGCCACGACAAAGTGATCGGTCACCTGCCCCGCCACCCAGAAACCGATCAACATCCCCACGCCATAGGTCGCCAGGGTTATCAAGCCCTGGGCCGAGCTGCGCAGGTGTTTGGGCGCCTTGGCGTCGGTGTAGATCTGCCCCGAGACAAAGAAGAAGTCGTAGCAGATGCCGTGCAGGGCGATGCCGATGAACAGCATGAATGCCAGCTCACCGTTATCGCCATAGGCAAACAACACGTAGCGCAACGCCCACGCCAGCATGCCCACCAGCAACGCCAACTTGATGCCGAAGCGCTGGATGAACAGCGGCAACAGCAACATGAACAGCACCTCGGAGACTTGCCCGATGGCCATTTTCGCCGTCGGGTTGGTCATCCCGGTTTCGGCCAGGAACGGGTTGGCGTTCTGGTAATAAAACGCCAAGGGAATGCAGATCAGTATCGAGGCGATGAAGAACACCAGGTAGCTGCGATCCTTGAGCAGGCCCAACGCATCGAGCCCCAGGGACTGCTTGATGCCGCGGGTGCTCGCTTGCTCCTTGAGCGGTGCCGTGGCGGGCAGCGTGAAGCTGTAGAGCCCGAGGACCAGCGAAGCGACCGCGGCCATCAGGAAAGTATTGCGCAGGCCGCCCGCTGAGATCGACTCGCGCGAATCCCAGGCGAACGCATAGCTGATCACCACGCAGGCGAGGATCCAACCGAGGGTGCCCCAGACTCGAATCCGCGAGAATTCCAGCGCGGGGTCGCGCATCTGCCGGAAGGCCACGGAATTGACCAGGGCCAACGTCGGCATGTAGATCACCATATAAGCCAGCACGAACGGGTAGAACGCGCTGAAGTCCACCGCCGAATACAACCGGTACAACAAGACCGCGCCCACCAGGTGCAACACCGCCAGGATGCGCTCGGCGTTGAAGTAGCGATCGGCGATCAGGCCGATCACGAACGGCGCGATGATCGCGCCCCAGGACTGGGTGGCGAAGGCCCTGCCGACCTGCTCGCCGCTGGCGCCCAGGGTGTTGGACAGGAACGTGCCGAGGGTGACGAACCAGCCACCCCAGATAAAGAATTGCAGGAACATCATCGTGCTGAGGCGTGCGTACATCGTCGTCATGACCGTCACCGTCTTGTTGTTGTTTTTGTTGAAACAAAGTCGTGCGCTGCTGTTGCCGCCTGCTTTTTGTGGCCTGCTTTTGTGGCGAGGGAGCTTGCTCCCGCTCGGCCGGTCCAATGCTTCGGGCGCAGCAGTCGTAAAACCAGGCAACGCGGTCTGCCTGGAACATTGTATTTGGGGCGGCTTCGCCACCCAGCGGGAGCAAGCTCCCTCGCCACAAGGCTTCTGCGATCAGCCGTTACCCAGACAACCCCAACAACCGCCGATTGGATGCCTCATCCGCCGTGACCCCGGCAAAATCATCGAACGCCTTGGCCGTCCTGGTGATCATGTGCCGCTGGATAAACGCCGCGCCTTCGGCCGCCCCCTGTTGCGAATCCTTCAGGCAGCATTCCCATTCCAAAACCGCCCAGCCGTCGAAGCCGTATTGGGTCAGCTTGCTGAAAATCGCCTTGAAGTCGATCTGCCCATCGCCCAGGGAACGGAACCGGCCGGGGCGGTCCACCCAGCCCTGGTAGCCGCCATAGACACCGGAGCGGGCGTCAGGGCGGAATTCGGCGTCCTTGACGTGGAACATCCGGATGCGCCCGTGGTAGCGGTCGATAAAGCCCAGGTAGTCCATCTGTTGCAGCAGCAGGTGGCTGGGGTCGTAGAGAATGGCGGCCCGTGGGTGATGATCGACGGCTTGCAGGAAGCGCTCGAACGAGGCGCCGTCATGCAGGTCTTCGCCAGGGTGGATCTCGTAGCACAGGTCCACGCCGGCCACGTCGAAGCAGTCGAGGATCGGCAGCCAGCGCCGGGCCAGTTCGGCGAAACCTTGCTCGACCAGTCCTGTGGGCCGCTGCGGCCACGGGTACATGTAGGGCCACAACAAAGCTCCGGAAAACGTCGCGTGGGCCTTCAGGCCCAGGCGCTGGCTGGCGCGAGCCGCCAGTTTCAATTGCTCGATGGCCCACTCGGTGCGCGCCTGAGGCTGGCCGCGCAGGTGGGCCGGGGCGAAGTCATCGAACAGCGCGTCGAACGCCGGATGCACCGCCACCAGTTGCCCTTGCAGGTGCGTCGACAACTCGCTGATCTCGACGCCGGCCGCCGCGCAGGTGGCCGTGAGTTCATCGCAATAATCCTGGCTCTCGGCGGCCCGGGCCAGGTCGATGTAACGCGTGCCCAAGGTCGGCAATTGGATGGCCTTGTAGCCTTGTGAGGCGGCCCATCGGGCGATGTCCGCCAGGGTATCGAACGGCGCTTCATCGGACATGAACTGCGCCAGGAAGATCGCCGGCCCGCGCAGGCCTCCTGGTGTTTGGTCGTGTGTATTCACAGCTGCGACTCTCCGGTTTCCAGCGCGGTCCACTTTGTGTCGCCCCGGTGATTGATGAGGGCCGCCTCGATAAACGCCATGCCGCGCAAACCGGTCTCGATGCCGGGTACGCCAGGAACGTCCGGCCCTTCCACCCGCGCCCGAATGGCCCGGGCAAAATCGCCGTACAGGTTGGCCATCGCCTCCAGATAACCCTCCGGATGCCCCGCCGGCAGACGCATGCGCTGAGTCGCCGCCTCGCACAGCCAAGGCTGGCCGACACCCCCGCGCAGAATGCGCAGCGGTTGGTCGAAGGCGCGGTGGATCAGGCTCGACGGCTCTTCCTGGCGCCATTGCAGCGCGCCCTTGTCGCCATAGACGCGGATCTTCAGCGGGTTTTCTTCGCCGGTGCAGACCTGGCTGGCCAGCAACACGCCGGTGGCGCCGTCCTTCATCTTGAAGAGCATCGCTGCGTCATCGTCCAACTGCCGCCCCGGAACATGGGTGCCCAGGGTGGCGCAGAGTTGCTGGATGGGTTGGTCCGCGACGAACTCCGCCAGGGAAAACGCATGGGTGCCAATGTCGCCGATGCAACCGCCCAACCCGGACTGGGCCGGATCATCGCGCCACTCGGCCTGCTTGTTGCCTTGGGCGGCGACGTCCTGGCTGAGCCAGCCTTGGGGGTACTCGACGAATACTTTGCGCACCTTGCCGATCAGGCCTGAGCGAACCATTTCACGGGCCTGCCAGACCATCGGATAACCCAGGTAGGTGTGGGCCAGGCCGTAGAGGCAACGACTGCCTTGCAACACGTCCTTGAGGGCCAATAACTGCTTGAGGTTCAGCGCGGCGGGTTTCTCGCTGAACACGTGGAAACCGGCTTTCAACGCCTGGCTGGCAATCGGTGCATGGAGGTGATTGGGCGTGACGATCACCAGCAATTCCATGCGTTGGTCCAGCGGCAGCAACGCTTCAGCGTCGAGCATCTGCTGCCAGTCGTGGTAACAACGGGACGCGGCGAGCCCCAGGGCCGCACCGGTCTGTCGATTGTTGTGAGGGTCGCGGCTGAACGCGCCGCACACCAGCTCGAAACCGCCGTCCAGGCCCGCCGCCTGGCGATGGGCCTGGCCGATGAACGCGCCCTCCCCACCGCCAACGAAGCCCATTCTTATTTTGGGTGCTACAGGATTCATCGCGACTCTCTTCTGTCCGGATCGATGATGTAACCGGTTACATCATGACGGGAATCTAGGCTCGGTTTTGCCCCGTGTCAAACCCCTTGCATCGCCGATGAGCGTTTGTCAGCTATCGAACCTGCGGTAAGCTCGCGGTCATGCCTGTTTTCAAGGCGCCGAATCGAGGTGAATTTGTCCAATATCCGTGAAGTGGCCCGGCTGGCCGGCGTGTCGGTGGCAACCGTGTCCAGAGCACTCAAGTCCCCGGAGCGGGTGCTGCCCCAGACGCGGGACAAGGTCAACGCAGCCGTGCTGCAAGCCGGTTATCGACCGAACCTGATGGCGGTGCAGTTTCGCTCCCGACGTACCGGCAACCTGGTGATCCTGGTGCCGAAAATCGCCAACACTTTTTTCGCCCGCGTCATCAGCGGCGCCCAACAAGCGGCGCAAGCGGCCGGTTATCGGCTGCTGCTGTGCGACACCCAGGGCCGCGAAGCCATCGAGCAGGAATTCGCTGCCCTGGTCTATGCCCATCAGGCCGACGGCGTGATCCAATTGCGCGCCGGCGACCCCTTCATCTCCCTGCCTCCCGGCACCGACGCGCTACCGCTGGTCAACGCCTGTGAAGTGGTGAAGGCCGCGCCCTACCCGACCATCAGCCTGGATAACCGCAGCGCGGCGCGCGCCATGACCGAGCACCTGATCGGGCTTGGCCACCGGCGCATCGGCATCATCAAAGGCCCGCGCAGCAGCCCTCTGACCCTGGACCGTGTGGCCGGTTACCAGGACGCCCTGCGCAACGCCGGTATCGCCCTTGCACCTGAACTGATCTGCCACGGGGATTTCACTCTTAAGGCCGGCTACGAAGGAGCCGGGACAATGCTCGCCTTGACCGAACGCCCCAGCGCGCTGTTCTGCGAGAACGACGAAATGGCCATCGGCGCGCTCAAGCGCATCAAGCAGACGGGGTTGCGGGTGCCCGAGGATATTTCCCTGGTGGGTTTTGACGACATTCCGTTTGCCGCGTATTGCGACCCGCCGTTGACGACCATCTCCCAACCGGCCGAAACCTTCGGCCAGAAAGCGGTGGACATGTTGATCGCCTTGATCGAGAACAAGCCCATCACCCAGCGACACGTGCGCCTACCGTTCGAGCTGACCGTGCGCGGCAGCAGCGCGGCGCCAGGCAGCCACCTTGTTTAATCCGACATACCGTTAACTGCCTATTCGCCATCAAGCACGTTTCGACTACAGTGGGGGGACTCTGCATAAAGCCATAACAAGACGGAGAGTTCCCAATGCGAGTCAACAAGCGCTTCACCTTCCTGGCCGCCGCCGCAGCCTTGGCGGTCACCACCGCCGCTCATGCGGCTCCACCGGTGTTCATCAACATCCTGACCGGGGGCACCAGCGGAGTGTATTACCCGATCGGGGTCGGGCTTTCACAGATCTACAGCAGCGGCATCGAGGGCTCCAAAACGTCGGTCCAGGCCACCAAGGCGTCGGTGGAGAACCTCAACCTGCTGCAAGCCGGGCGCGGGGAGCTGGCGCTGGCCTTGGGCGACTCGGTCGCCGATGCGAAAAACGGCGTGGAGGATGCCGGCTTCAAGGCACCGCTCACCAAACTGCGAGCGATTGCGGGCGCCTACCCCAATTACATCCAGATCGTTGCCAGCGAGGAATCGGGGATCAAGACCCTGGCAGACCTCAAGGGCAAAACCGTCTCCGTGGGCGCGGCTAAATCCGGCACCGAACTCAACGCCCGGGCGATCTTCAAGGCGGCCGGCCTGACCTACAACGACATGAAGGTCCAATACCTGCCCTTCGCCGAGTCGGTCGACCTGATCAAGAACCGCCAACTGGACGCCACCCTGCAATCCTCTGGCCTGGGCATGGCGGCGATTCGTGACCTGGCGTCAACGATGAAGCTGAACTACGTGTCGATTCCCACCGACGTGGTGGAAAAAATCGGCAACCCGGCCTACCAGAGCGCGATGATCCCCGCCAACACCTACGACGGCCAGGCTGAGGCCGTGCCCACCGTGGCCATCACCAATATCCTGGTGACACACAAGGATGTCCCGGACGAGGTGGCCTACCAAATGACCAAGCTGATGTTCGACAACCTCACCCGCCTGAGCACCTCCCATTCAGCGGCCAAGGACATCTCGCTGAAGAACGCCGCGAAAAACCTGCCGATCGCCCTGCACCCCGGTGCCGAGCGCTACTACAAGGAAGTGGGCGCGCTATAGCCCCTGGACTGCAACGGCGCTCGGCGCCGTTGCAGCATTGCGTTTCGCATCCGCAAGTCGACAACAGGCAGGCATCTCATGAGTGAAGACCAGCACGGCATCGCCACGGACCCGCGGGACTGGCCCAAGACGCTGTTCTACGTGGCGTTGCTGTTTTCCATCTTTCAAATCATCACGGCAGCCTTCTCACCAGTTTCCAGCATTGTGTTGCGGGCGGTGCATGTGGGCTTTCTGCTGTGGGTGGTGTTTCTGAGCTACCCGGCCCACGGCAAGCAAAGGCCATGGCAACCCCTGGCCTGGGCGTTGGGGCTGGCGGGGATGGCCACGGCGCTCTATCAATGGGTGTTCGAGGCCGACCTGATCCAGCGCTCCGGCGACCTGACGACTGCCGACATGGTCGTCGGCGTCGTCCTGATCGTGCTGGTGTTCGAGGCGGCACGGCGAGTGATGGGCATCGCGCTGCCGATCATCTGCGGCCTGTTCCTGGCCTATGGCCTGTTCGGCGAACACCTGCCAGGCGACCTGGCCCATCGCGGCTACGGCGTCGATCAGCTCGTCAACCAACTGTCCTTCGGCACCGAAGGGCTCTACGGCACGCCGACCTACGTATCGGCCACCTACATTTTCCTGTTCATCCTGTTTGGCGCCTTCCTGGAAAAGGCCGGCATGATCAAGCTGTTCACCGATTTCGCCATGGGCCTGTTCGGTCACAAGCTTGGCGGTCCGGCGAAGGTGTCGGTGGTGTCATCGGCGCTCATGGGCACCATCACCGGCTCGGGTATCGCCAACGTGGTGACGACCGGGCAGTTCACCATTCCGCTGATGAAACGCTTTGGCTACAAGGCGGCGTTCGCCGGCGGCGTGGAAGCGACGTCGAGCATGGGCAGCCAGATCATGCCGCCGGTGATGGGCGCGGTGGCGTTCATCATGGCCGAGACCATCAACGTGCCGTTCGTGGAAATCGCCAAGGCCGCGTTGATCCCGGCGTGCCTGTATTTCGGCTCGGTGTTCTGGATGGTTCACCTGGAAGCCAAGCGCTCCGACCTCAAGGGCCTGCCCAAGGATCAATGCCCGAGCGCCTGGGGCGCGGTCAAGGAAAGCTGGTTCCTGCTGATCCCGCTGGGGGTGCTGGTGTACCTGCTGTTTTCCGGACGCACGCCGTTGTTTTCCGGCATGGTCGGGCTGGCACTGACGGCCATCGTGATTCTCGGCTCGGCGATCATCCTCAAAGTCTCGAGCTACGCCTTGCGCTGCGCCTTCTGGGTCGCGCTGGGCATTCTGTGCGTCGGATTCTTCCGGATGGGCATCGGCATCGTGTTCGCGGTGATCGGCGTGCTGGTAGTGGCTTGCTGGTTCATGAAAGGCACTCGGGAAACCCTGGTCATCTGCCTGCACGCATTGGTGGATGGCGCTCGGCACGCCGTTCCGGTGGGGATCGCCTGCGCCTTGGTCGGCACCATCATCGCGGTGGTGTCGCTGACAGGCGTGGCGTCCACCTTCGCCGGTTACATCCTGGCGATCGGCAAGGACAACCTGTTCTTGTCGCTGCTGCTGACCATGCTCACTTGCCTGGTGCTGGGCATGGGCATCCCGACCATTCCGAACTACATCATCACCAGTTCGATTGCAGCGCCCGCGCTCTTGGAATTGGGCGTGCCGCTGATCGTGTCGCACATGTTCGTGTTCTATTTCGGCATCCTCGCCGACCTGACCCCGCCCGTGGCCCTGGCCTGCTTCGCCGCCGCGCCCATTGCCCGGGAAAGCGGGCTGAAAATCAGCTTCTGGGCGGTGCGCATCGCCCTCGCCGGCTTCGTCATTCCGTTCATGACGGTGTACAACCCGGCGCTGATGCTCCAGGGCGACAACCTGTGGATGACTGCCTACATGCTGGTCAAGACGTTGCTGGCAATCGGCCTATGGGGCATGGCGTCTACCGGTTACATGCAACAGAAAATGCCCATTTGGGAGCGTCTGATGTGCTTCGCCGCCGGTGCATTGCTGGTGGTTGCCCTGCCGCTGACCGATGAAATCGGCTTCGCCCTGGGTGCGCTGTTGATCGGGCAACACCTCTGGCGCGCCCGGCGTGTCGGGCGGGCCTTGGCGTGATTGGCTTGTGCCTGGGCCTGTCCGGCGTGGTCTGGGCGCAACTTGAACTCAGCGAGTTTACGTTGGCGTGGAATCACACCATCGAGAAGATCCGCTGGGAGGAGGACTACCGGGTCAGCGAACAGGGCCTGATCCTGGGTGAAGCCAGGGTCAAGGGCAATGGCGCCGGCATGGAAATTCCCGAAGGCGCACGCTTGGAGAACGGCAGCTGGCGATACCATCGCTCGCTGCCGCCCCTGCAACCGCTGAGGCTCGGCCGCGCCCCCCAGGCCGGGGATTATCAGCTGTGCGATGACGGCCATTGCCAGCCGATGGCCCATTGGCTGGGGCCGCCCGACGCGCAAAGACCAGCCGTGGAATTATGGAGCTGCCCGCTGTGATCAATCAGTCGCCGCTGATGGAGCGCCACGCCGCTTGCGCCAGTAGCGCCCGGTGAGCCTTCGGGCTGGAGGGCACCCGCCCCGCCAGCCATGCCCGGCAATAACTTTCAGACGCGCCGATGATCAACGAAAACATCAACTCGGCGGGATAGCGCTTGAGCGCCTCGCCCTGCTCTGCCGCGCTCAACCACTGCCAAAGCTGACCGTTGCGTGAGGTGTTGCGGCTGGCGAGTTCGTCCTTGAACGGTCCCTTGGTCACCGCAAAGCGCGCGTGATACTGGAAACGCGCCCATTCGGGTTGGCTGTCCACCCAATCGACGTAGCTATGGATCAACGCCTGCACGCCCTGCTCGGCGGTGGTTGCTTCGGACAGATATTGCTCGCGCAAACGCGCCTGATCGTCCAGGGCGGTGAAGAACAGCGCCGCCACCAAGCCTTCCTTGTTGCCGAAATGATGGTAGATGGCACCGACGCTGGTCTGGCATTCGGTGCGGATCATTTCAATGGTGGTCGCCTCGATGCCCTGCTCGTTGAACAGCGCCAGGGCCTTGCGAAAGATATCGCGCTTGAGTTCAGCCCTTCTGCCGGGGAAGGCGCGTTCGAGTAGATCTGCTGTTTCCATGCTTGGCATAACCGGTTTTTTTGGATGGGACCGGGCACTGGCTGCCCGTGACGAAGTGGGCACAGCTTGACAGATTCGCCGCCGACAGAATACCGTTCCGTTACAGAATATTATTCTGTATTAGAACACTATTCCGTAACCCCACTTGTCAGCGAGGCTTCACATGAATCAGGTTCTCGGTATGTTCAACAGCGCAGGTCCGGATGCTTTCAGCAAAATGGCCTGTCAGATGGCACCGTACTTTTCCACTATCAACCCGCTGGTCACAGAGTTGCGCCAGGGCGCGGCGACCGTGCAGGTGCCGTTTCGCAAGGAAATCACCAATCACCTGGGCACCGTCCACGCCATCGCCATGTGCAACGCCGCCGAGCTCGCCGCTGGCATGATGACCAACGTTTCCATCCCCGACGGCGCCCGGTGGATTCCCAAAGGCATGACCGTGCAATACCTGGCCAAGGCCAAGAGCGACGTGACGGCGGTGGCGAAAGGCGACGAGGTGGATTGGCAGACCGAAGGCGACAAGGTCGTGCCGGTGGACATTCATGATGCGCAGGGGAAGAAAGTATTCACGGCGCAGATCACCATGAACGTGAAGTTGGGTTGAAATCGAGGGCGTCGGGGACGCCCTTTGTCGATGAAAGCTAGATGTTCGTGGCGAGGAAGCTTGCTCCCGCTCAATTGCGCAGCAATCGCAATGGCAACTCAAGCCCCCAGCCAGTCATTGGTGCCTGAGGGTCAGGCGAAGGTGGCTCCTCGGGTGTTCACGAACAGCGAGTACAGCGAGTGGCTGCCGGCCATGAACAGCCGGTTGCCTTCTCGCCCGCCGAAGCAGACGTTGGGGCAGCGTTCCGGCAACGAAATGTGCCCGATGGCCTTGCCCTCGGGATTGAATACCCGCACGCCGTCGAGTTTCTCCAGGTCGGCCTTGGGGTCGCCATTCCCGCCCCAACCGCACCAGAGGTTACCGCTCTCGTCGCACTTGATGCCGTCGATGGCCGCATAGTCGAGCCCTTCGATATGCTTGCGTCGCTCGCCCAGGGTGCCGTCGTCCTTGACCGTGATCGCCCAGACCAGACGGTTCGGCTTGGCCCGCCCTTCGACCACATAAAGGATTTTTTCATCCGGGGAAAAGCACAAGCCATTCGGCCCCGCCAAATCGTCGATCACCCGGCTGAGCTTGCCGGTCGCGCCGTCGATCCGGTACACCGCGTGGGGCTGCGCCGGGGTGACTTTATGCCCCTCATAGTTATTGCCGGTCTGGAACGGCGGGTCGGTGAACCAGATCGAGCCATCCCGCTTGCAGACGATGTCATTCGGCGAATTCAATGGCTTGCCGTCGAAACTGTCGGCCAGCACGGTGATGGTGCCGTTGTGTTCGGTACGGGTGATACGCCGCCCTTCGGTGGACGTGGTCGAGCCCTCACAGACCAGCAACCGTCCTTGGCGATCGCGGCACATGCCATTGGAGAAGTTCGAGTTCTCGCGGTACACCGACAAACCTCCGGTGACTTCGTCCCAACGCACGATGCGGTTGTTGGGGATGTCACTGACCAGCAGGTAACGACCGTCACCGATCCACACCGGCCCTTCCGCCCAGCGCAAGCCATCGGCGAGCTTCTCGACGCTGGCATTGAAGATGCGCAAGTCCATGAAGCTGGGGTCGAGGATATTGATCAGAGGGTCTGGATAGCGCTGGCTCAAAGGCGCGGCCTGGGCGAGCCCGGGAAGATTTCCCAGCGTCGCGGCGGCGGCCGAGACCACAAGGGATTTTTTCAGGAAAATCCGGCGCCCCTGATCGGCGGTTGCAGGTTGCGAAGCATCCATCGTACGTCTCCGTTAATTATTATTGGACGGGGAAGATTGTTTTACTCTCTGATAAGACATCGTACAAGGTGTAAAACACGGTGGCATCATGGGACTTGCGGCCTGATCCTCGACGATGCGAAACCGCCTTGAACACGCCGGTATTACTGATCTGTACCGAATCAGGGTTTGCGCCAGGCTTGTTCGCTCCTGCCATATGGGGTAAAAATCCGACCCATGTTGTACGACAACAAAATCAAAAAGCCCTTTGAAGGGCTTAATTCACTCCCCTTTGAGACGTCCTGCCATGACCCGCTCCACCGCCGCATCCAATACCCCTGTTCCCTTTCCCCGCCATATCGCCGTGCTTGTCCTGCTTTGCATGGGGTGCGCCTTTGCCGGCAACCATGTCGCCGCGCGGGCGGCGTTCGATGATGGCGCCGGCGTGCTGCTGGCGATCCTGCTGCGCTCGGGCGGAACGTTGCTGGTATTGGCGGCGATGGTGCTGTGGCAACGGCAAAGCCTTCGCTTGCCCGCCGGCGCCTGGCGCTGGCAGTTGCTGCTGGGCGTGTTGATCGGCGCCCAGAGCCTATGCCTGTATTCCGCCGTGGCCCGGGTTCCGGTGGCGCTGGCGCTATTGGTGGGCAACGTGTTCCCGATCCTCCTGGCCCTGTTGACCTGGGCCCTAGGCGGCCCGCGCCCCACCGCCCGGACGGCGGCACTGATGGGCATGATCCTGGTGGGTCTGGTGTTCGTGCTGGAAGTGCCGACGCGGTTGGCCTCCCAGGCAGACGTCGGCCCGCAGTGGCTGTTGGGGGTTGGCCTGGCCTTCTGCGCCGCGTGCGTCTTCGCTTGTGCGTTGTGGATCACCGATCACAAGTTGTCCCAGGTGCGCGGATCGGTGCGCAGCCTGCTGACGATTTTCATTGTGTTCAGCAGCGTCAACCTCGCCGGCCTGACCGGCGCCCTGCCCGGCGGCCTCGACCTGCCCGCCAGCAGCACCGGTTGGTTCGCGCTCGCCACCCTGGTGGTGCTTTATGGGACGGGGTTCATCGTTTTGTTCATGTGCGTGCCACGCCTGGACATGCCGCGCAACGCCCCGGTGATGAACATCGAGCCGCTGGCGACACTGTTGATCGGCTGGCTGGTGCTGGACCAGATGCTCAACCCGGGGCAGATCCTGGGCGGCGCGATCGTGGTGACCGGCATCGTATTGCTGACCTGGCGCAAGGCCGAGCGGGTCAAGGCGCCGGTGGCTGCACACGATTGAACTGATTGACTGGCGCTCTAGTGCGTAGCAGGCCCAAAGAGTTTGGGCCCGCTGCGCGGTCCAGCGGGAGCAAGCTCTCTCGCCACGGGGGGGCGGTCGTTCAATCTCGAGCCGGCCGACGCACCGCCCTTACCTTGCCGCTGCCACCCCCGCCGCAGAAAAATCGGTCCGCGCCGTCGGACTCCAGCCCCGACACGCCGGTCCCCGGCGGCATCGTCACGCTTTCCAGTACTTGCGCCGTTTGCGGATCGATACGCCGCAATTCGCTATCGTCGTTTTCCCAGGTGCCATGCCACAGCTCGCCATCGACCCAAGTCACGCCCGTGACGAAACGGTTGGATTCGATCGTACGCACAATCCTGCCGTCGGCCGGATCGATCTGCAGGATCTTGCGCGCCTTGTACTGACCGACCCAGAGCGAACCTTCGGCCCAGGCCAGCCCGGAGTCATCGCCACTGTTGGGCGCCGGAATCGTCGCCAGTACCTGGCCAGTGCGCGGATCGATCTTGCGGATGCTGTCGCCGGCGATCTGGAACAGATGCTGGCCATCGAACGCGGTGCCGGCGTTCGCCGGGACGTCGAGGGTTTGCACGGTCCGGCCACTGGCGGGATCGAAGGCGTGAAGCTTTTCGCCCGAGGCGAACCAGACGCGCTCGCCGTCATGGCTCACGCCGTGGACGCAATCGACGCCAGGGAACGGGCCGTATTCACGCAGGATTTGTGCCTCTGAACGTTTCATCTCACATCGCCTCATCGGTGGGTGTGCTTGCATCCTAACCATCGAACGGCAGTGCAGTGAGTAACAATACGGTCGCGAATCCGGGCATTGACGGTACTGTCCAGCGCCGGGCCCGTGCGCGACCGAACGACTGCGCCTTGCCGCAAGCAGCCAGGTTTTCCAAGGCTCGTTGCACGCTGCGCTGGCTGGTGCCCAAGGCCAGCGCCAGGGCCGAACTGGACCAGGCTTCACCGTCCGCCAACAATGCCAGCACCGCCCCGTGGGGTTCCTCAACGACCCGCGCCAGGATCACGACTTCGTGGGCATGGTGTGGCGACAACCTGAAACCGCGCCGGGTTGCGACTACGCCAGCCATTGGGCGCAGCGCCTCTCGCAACCGTCCCATTTCAACCCGCAACCGGGCGCGATGGGTCTCGTCCGTCAATTTCAAACCAAAGGCTTGGGTCATGAGCGCTTCCCTCGACGCATCGCCGGGCCAGGCCTGGGCCAACCCACGGGCCAGGGCAAACAGCACCGGCCGCCGTACAAGCACGACCTGGACGCCCGCGCAGCGGATACCGAACCGGCAGGCATCCACAACCAGCGCCGGGCCGGCCAGCAGCGATTGCACCTCCTCCAGCACCAGCAAACGCTCTTCGCCTCGAGCGATCAGCCGGGCTGCGGGCGTACTCAGCATCCGCCAGGCGTTGTCGATTTCTCCGTTCAACGCGCTGATCCCTGTTTGTTGCGCGGCTTGCCCGGCCAGTTCCAAAGCCTCACGGGCGGTGTGCGCTTGCAGCCGTCGCATGGCAATTCCCGCAGCCACCAACTGGCACACCGCCCAGGACGCCAACGGCAAGCCGGCGGGCTCCAGGTCGATGAGCTTGAGTTGCGCCTCGTCGAGTCGACCGATCAGCAACAGGCGGCGGATCTCGATGATCCGTGCATGACCGGCGTTGGCCCAATCGCCGTGAGCTTCGAGCACCGTCCGGGCGGCGTCGAGGCGTTTCGGCGGCCAGGACAGGTCACGAGAGGCCAAGGCGATTTCACCTTCGGCCACGACACAGCGCGCCCGTGCCACGGCGTCCGTGGATCCGAAGGCCGTACCTGCCCGGCGCAACAGGCTCCTGGCTTTTTCCAGGTCCCCCAACTGAGCCATGGCGATGCCGCGGAGCGCGAGGGCCGGGGCATCATTGCGCAGGGCGACACGATTGAGCGCCGCCACGGGATCACCAGCCGCCAATGCGCGCGCCGCCGCGCCAATCGCCTCATCCACGGTCAGTGACCTTAATGGCAAGGGCGCTCTCTTCCACTGACCCGCGCAGCCTGATCCCTCGTTGAACGGTCAATAGCCCAACGACAACCCCGTGTTGCGACGCGGGTCGTTGGCACCGTAGAAACGGTTCTTGCCCACCGGCTTGCCGCCCAACGACGGCGCGCCCACGAGGATCGCGGCGATGTGGTTGGGGTCCTGCGGCCCAGCAAACTTATGGCCCCAGCTTTCCAGCAACTTGAGGGTATCGGGGCTGGCCGCGAAGGTCTCCAGATTGGTCTCCTCCGGCATCCACTGTTGATGGAAGCGCGGCGCGTCGACGGCTTCCTGTAAATTCATGCCGTAGTCGATCACGTTGAGGATGGTCAGCAAAGTCGCCGTGATGATGCGGCTGCCGCCCGGCGTGCCGACAACCATCACGGTCTTGCCGTCCTTGGTGACGATGGTCGGGCTCATGGACGACAGCGGCGCCTTGCCGGGCGCGATGGCATTGGCCTCGCCCTGCACCAGGCCGTACATGTTGGGCACGCCGACCTTGGAGGTGAAGTCATCCATTTCATCGTTGAGGATCACCCCGGTCTTGCTCGCCATCACGCCGGCACCGAACCAGTCGTTGAGGGTGTAGGTGACGGAGACGGCGTTGCCCCATTGATCGACGATCGAATAATGGGTGGTGTTGCTGCCCTCGTGGGGCGCCACGCCGGGCTTGATCTTCTGGGAGTCGCCGGCTTTCTGCGGCTCGATGGCGGCGCGCAGTTTCGCGGCGTAATTCTTGTCCAGCAGATGATCGATGGGGTTCTGCACGAAGTCCGGGTCGCCCAGGTAGCTGTTGCGGTCGACATAGGCGTGACGCATGGCTTCGATCTGGTAGTGCATGCCTTGGGCCGAATGGAAACCCAGGTCTTTCATCGGATAGCCATCGAGGATGTTCATGATCTGGCAAAGCACCACGCCACCTGAGCTGGGTGGCGGCGCGGAAATGATGTGATAGCCGCGATAATCGCACTCGACCGGCGCCAGTTCACGGGTCTTGTACTTGTCCAGGTCGGCCTGGGTGATGATGCCTTTGTTGGCCTGGCTGGACGTCACCAGCGCATCGGCGACCCAGCCTTTATAGAAGCCGTCGGCACCCTTGTCGGAAATCTCCCGCAGGGTCCTGGCGAGGTCTTTCTGCACCAGCTTCTGGCCGACCTGCATCGGCTCGCCGTTGTGCAGGAAGATTGCGCCGGAATCGCGCGCATCTTTCTTGAAGACATCCGTGGCGGTTTCCAGCAGATCCACGTCGCCCTGTTCCAGGACAAAACCGTCCTCGGCGAACTTGATCGCCGGCGCGATCAATTCCGCCCGGGGTTTGCTGCCGTATTTTTTCAGCGCCAGTTCCATGCCAGACACGGTGCCGGGTACGCCTACCGCCAAATGGCCGCGCGTGCTGAGCTCGGGGATGACGTTGCCTGCCTTGTCCAGGTACATGTCGGCCGTGGCGGCCAGGGGGGCTTTTTCACGGAAATCCAGGAAGGTCTTGCGGCCGTCGGCCATCTGCAAGGTCATGAAACCGCCACCCCCCAGGTTACCCGCCGCGGGATAAACCACCGCCAGGGCGTAGCCCACCGCCACTGCCGCATCAACGGCATTGCCACCGTTCTTTAGCACATCGACGCCGACATGGGTCGCCAGGTGTTGGGCCGTCACCACCATGCCGTTCTCGGCGGCAACCGGGGCCTGGGACGCGGCGTGGGCAGTCAGACAGTAAAGGGAAAGCGAGGTGGCGACGAGGGTCCGGGCCAGGGATTGGAACTTCATGAGTCGGTCTCTTCTTGTTTTAGGGTCGGGATCGCTTCAAAAGCACACAGGAGTATGGCTCGGTTTAAACAATATGCTCGTTTCCTGTAGGCTCGCGTGCTTGATCATCCCCGCAGAAGGACATCGCCGATGACGCTGCGAATCGAACGCACGGACGCTCCAACCGATGAAGAACGTCAGGCCATCCTCGCGCCGCTACGCGCCTATAACACCGCCCAGACCGGTGGAAGCGCACCGGAAGCGGTCGCCTGGCTGGTGCGCGACGAGCACGATGAAATCGTCGGCGGCCTGTATGGCCGGGTATTTTTTCGTTGGCTCTATATCGAATTACTGGTGGTGCCCGAACAGGCGCGCGGCCAGGGCACGGGCTCGGAATTGATGCGCATGGCCGAACAACTGGCCAGGGAAAAGGATTGCGTGGGCATCTGGCTCGACACCTTCGACTTCCAGGCTCCGGATTTCTATCGCAGACAGGGTTTCACCCAGTGCGGCCAGATCGATGACTATCCGCCGGGTCACCGGCGCTACTTTTTCCAGAAGCGCCTGGATCTCGAGAATTAAGCTCAACCTATGGGAGCGAGCCTGCTCGCGAAGGCAAACACCTCGGTTTATCGGCTTAGAGACACGTCGCCAACGCCGCCAACCGGCGCTTGGCAACAAAATCATCATGCTTGGCGTAATAATTCAGCGCCGTGCCCGTCGCGCTGGCTTGCAGATCCACAAACGACTCGGCCGATCGGGTGTACACCGTCGAGCCGCCTTGCTTGCCGGGCTGCAGATAGGCGCCGGCATCGACCCCGAACGCCGCTTCGTCTTCCCAGGCAAACTTCACGCATTGGGCAACGTTCTGTTCCGGCTTGTCCGAGGACAGGGTCTTGTAGGGGGCTTGGGTCCGGGCCTGCTCCATCGCCGAACCCGCGCAGCCGGCCAGCAGGGTTGCGGCCACGGCCACCATCAGCATTCGCATTGCATTCACTCTTCTGGAAAAAAACCGACTGTAGCACTGCGCCCCTCGTTGCCGTGCGCCATGATTGAAATTTGCGCGCGACAACGGCTATCTATTCACGCAACCTGTCAGATCATTGACCCAGGAGCGACCATGGCGACAACCGAACAGCAACACGAACGAGCCCTGCAGATTTTTCTCGAGCAACGCCCCGAGCTGCGCGACGAACTGGACAACCTCAACCCGCTGCTGGCCCAGGCCAAGGGCGAAACCGCCGCGCAGTACCGCGCCGAGCGGTTGCATGAAGCCTTTGAAGCCGAGGCCGAGAGCGCCGGATTGTTCGCCTGGGAACTGACGCTGCTGCTGACGACCGATTCAGCCGAGGACTACCAGGCCCAACGCATGGAAGTTCACAAGGAAGTGGCGGAGATGGCAGGAATGGAATGGCCGGAGTATTGCGAGCTGTATGGCCTCGAGCCCTGAGGTTGAGGCTGTGGGCCAGGTGCTCACGCATGCTCTGAGAATCGCCCCACCGCCCATAAAGCATTATCATGGCCGCAGTTTCGCTGATCGGGTCTGTCATGAAGTTCGCCATCGCGCTGTTTTCCGCCGCCCACGCGCCCTCCTCGCGCCGCGCCTTGCTGTTTGCCCAGGCAGCTTTGGCCGGTGGGCATGAGATCGTGCGGCTGTTTTTCTACCAGGACGGCGTCTACAACGCCGCCAACAGCGTCGTCACGCCCCAGGACGAGCAAGACCTGCCCCAGCAATGGCGCGCCTTCGTCAGCGAGCACCAGCTCGACGGCGTGGTGTGCATTGCGGCGGCGTTGCGCCGTGGCGTGCTTAACGAGGAAGAAGCCCAGCGTTACCAGCGTTCGGCGGCCAGTGTCCAAGCGCCGTGGGCGTTGTCCGGGCTGGGCCAGTTGCACGATGCTATCCAGGACGCCGACCGCTTGATCTGTTTTGGAGGCACATGATGGCCAAGTCTTTGTTGCTCATCAGCCGCCAGGCCCCCTGGTCCGGCCCCGGTGCCCGGGAAGCGCTGGACATCGTGTTGGCCGGCGGCGCCTTCGACCTGCCCATCGGTCTGCTGTTTCTCGATGACGGCGTGTTCCAGCTCGCCGCCGGTCAGGATGCCAAGGCCGTCCGGCAAAAAGACTTGAGCGCCAACTTGCAGGCGTTGCCGATGTTTGGCGTCGAAGACCTGTTCGTCTGCGCCGACAGCGCCGCACAGCGCGGTCTCGCCGTCGATGCCCTGGCGCTGGACGACCTCAAAGCGCTGGGCGCTGCGGACATCGCCGCGCTCATTGACCGTTACGACCAGGTGATTACCCTCTGATGTCGACTTTGCATGTGTTGTCTCATTCCCCTTTCGGCGACAGCCGCCTCGCCAGTTGCCTGCGGATCCTGGCAAGCCAAGACGCGCTGCTGCTGTGCGGCGACGCAACGTATGCGCTGCGAACCGGTACCGTGCCGTTCGACACGCTGCGGGCCGGCGGCGCCAAGGTGTTCATCCTGGCCGAAGATGCACAGGCCCGCGCCCTGCCCATTCCGGACTGGGCCGAGGCCATCGATTATGCGGCCTTCGTCGAGCTCTCGATCCAGCACGACAAGGTCAACAGCTGGCTATGAAGACCCTGAACGTGGGCGAGCGCAGCATTGCGCTGGACAAGGATGGCTACCTGGCTGATCTCAATGAGTGGTCCGCCGACGTGGCCACGGCCCTGGCCACCGCCGAAGACATCGAGCTGAGCCCCGAACACTGGGAAATCCTCGAACTGCTGCGCGCGTTCTACGCTGAGTTCCAGTTGTCTCCGGCCACCCGCCCGCTGATCAAGTACACCGCGCTGAAACTGGGAGCGGATAAAGGCAACAGCCTGCACCTGAACCGATTGTTCAAAGGCACTCCCGCCAAACTCGCCGCCAAGCTGGCGGGCCTGCCCAAACCGACGAATTGCCTATGACCGACTTTCCAGCATTGACCCTCCAAACCCCTGCCGAACACCCGTTCGCCCAGTTCGTGCGCATCCTTGGCAAGGGCAAGCGCGGCGCCCGTAACCTCACCCGTGACGAAGCGCGGGAGGCCATGGGCATGGTGCTGGATGAGCGGGTCGAAGAAACCCAACTGGGCGCGTTCCTCATGTTGTTGCGGCACAAGGAAGAAAGCGCTGAGGAAATGGCCGGGTTTACCGACGCCCTGCGTCAGCGCCTGGTTATCCCGGCCATGGCGGTAGACCTCGACTGGCCAACCTACGCCGGAAAGAAGCGTCATCTGCCCTGGTATCTGTTGGCCGCCAAATGTCTCGGGCAAAACGGTGTGCGAATCTTCATGCACGGCGGCGGCGCCCACACGGCGGGCCGGCTCTACACGGAACAGCTGCTGGATTTGCTGGTCATCCCCTTGTGCCGCGACTGGCAGCAGGTCGGCGCGGCGCTGGACAACGGCGGCCTGGCCTTCATGCCGCTGGTGGACTGGGCGCCGCAAATGCAGCGCATGATCGACCTGCGCAACACGCTGGGCTTGCGCTCGCCGATTCATTCCCTGGCGCGCATTCTCAACCCGTTGGGTGCGCGTTGCGGCCTGCAAAGCATCTTCCATCCCGGCTACCAGGCCGTGCATCGCGAGGCCAGCGGACTGCTGGGCGACACCAGCATCGTGATCAAGGGCGACGGCGGTGAGATCGAGATCAACCCCGACGCCGACAGCCATTTGTACGGCACCACCGGCGGCGCCAGTTGGGATGAAGAATGGCCGCGACTGTCCGAACAGCGCCACGTCAAGCCGGAGCGCCTCGACCCCGAGCATTTGAAAGCGGTATGGCGCGGTGACCTCGAGGACAGTTATCCGCAGCTGGCGCTGATCGCCACCATGGCCCTGGCCTTGCGCGGCTTGGGCCTTACCCGAGAAGCAGCGTTCGACAAGGCCCGGCAGTATTGGGATGCGCGCGATAGATCGATTTAGTCGATCATCGACGCCCAACCTTTGCGCTATTAGTTCGAACCTATCGGAATAGACTCGTCTCCAATGATTATTGAGAGAGGACGTTCAGATGGGTTTGTTGGTCGAGGGTCGCTGGCAGGACCAGTGGTATGAAAGCAAGGACGGCAGTTTCCAGCGTGAGCAGGCGCAACGCCGCGACTGGATCACCGCCGACGGCAAAAGCAGTTTCCCCGCCGAGGCCGGGCGCTACCATTTGTATGTCTCCCTGGCCTGCCCCTGGGCGCACCGCACGCTGATCTTTCGCAAGCTCAAGGGCCTGGAAGCGCTGATCGACGTTTCAGTGGTCAGCTATCTGATGCTGGAAAACGGCTGGACGTTCGACACGGCCCACGGCTCGACCGGCGACAAACTGGACAACCTGAGCTTCCTGCACCAGCGCTACACCGCCGACACGCCGGACTACACCGGTCGCGTGACCGTTCCGGCCTTGTGGGACAAAAAGCAACGGCGCATCGTCAACAACGAATCGGCGGAAATCATCCGCATGTTCAACAGCGCGTTCGATGGCCTGACCGGCAACGACCTGGACCTGTATCCCGAGCACCTGCGCCACGAGATCGATGGGTTGAACGAGCGCATCTACCCAGCGGTGAACAACGGGGTATACCGTGCGGGGTTCGCGACGACCCAGGCCGCTTATGAAGAAGCCTTCGATCAACTGTTTGCCGAACTGGACCGAGTGGAAGCCTTGCTGCAAACCCGTCGCTACCTGGCGGGTGAATACCTGACCGAAGCGGATATCCGCTTGTTCACTACGATGATTCGTTTCGACGCGGTGTATTTCGGCCACTTCAAATGCAACCTACGCCGCATCGCCGATTACCCGAACCTGTCGAACTGGCTGCGCGAGCTGTATCAGTGGCCGGGCGTTGCCGAGACCGTGAACTTCACCCATATCCAGCGGCACTACTACGGCAGCCACAAGACCATCAACCCGAATGGGATCGTGCCCAAGGGGCCGGAGCAGGATTTCACGGTGGCCCACGATCGAGAAAGGTTGAGCGGGAAAGGGATTTGGCTTCGGGCTGAAAGCTGATCCGCAATCTTTATTGCCTCTGAAGGCCAATCGCGAGCAGGCTCGCTCCCACATTTGATTCGTGTTGAACCACAATCTGTGGCTGCACACAGCCCCCCTGTGGGAGCGAGCCTGCTCCGGGCGGCGTTCCGACGAAAGGGGGCGACGCGGTCTTCAAACCTGCCCCTGGGCCCCTTCAAACCAAGCCAGCTTCTCGCGTAACTGCACCACTTCGCCAACAATCACCAACGTCGGCGCATGGACTTCATGCTCCGCCACCAGCCGTGGCAGGTCCGCCAACGTGCCGGTGAAAACGCGCTGGTTTGAAGTCGTGCCTTGCTGGATCAACGCTGCCGGCGTGTCCGCCGCGCGACCGTGCTTGATCAGCTCGTTGCAAATCACCGGCAGCCCCACCAAGCCCATATAGAACACCAGCGTCTGTGCTGGCGAGACAAGATCGGCCCATGGCAAGTCGCTGGTGCCGTCCTTTAGATGACCGGTAATGAAGCGCACCGACTGGGCATAATCGCGATGGGTCAGCGGAATCCCGGCGTAGGCCGCGCAGCCACTGGCGGCAGTGATGCCCGGGACCACCTGGAACGGGATGCCATGGGCCGCCAGCTCTTCGATCTCTTCGCCACCACGACCGAAGATAAAAGGATCGCCGCCCTTCAACCGCACCACACGTTTACCTTGCCGGGCCAGGTCCACCAGTTGCTGGTTGATCTGGTCCTGGGGCACGGCGTGCTCGGAGCGGCGCTTGCCGACGTAGACCCGTTCGGCGTCGCGGCGGCACAGTTCGAGGATGGCCGGCGCCACCAGACGGTCGTACAGCACCACGTCCGCCTGTTGCATCAGGCGCAGGGCGCGGAACGTCAGCAGGTCGGGATCACCCGGCCCGGCGCCCACCAGATAGACCTCACCCGGCGCATTCGGCGCCTGGCCGTCAATCTTTTCCCGCAACAGCCGCTCGGCTTCGGCGCCCTGCCCGGCCAATTGGCGGTCGGCGATGGGGCCTTGGAACACTTCTTCCCAGAAGGCCCGCCGTTGCTGGACATCGGGAAACAAGCCTTTGACCTGATTGCGAAAGCGCGCCGCCAAACCGGCCAACTGCCCGTAGGTCGACGGAATCCAGGTTTCCAGCTTGGCGCGGATCAGCCGCGCCAGCACCGGCGCGTCGCCGCCGCTGGACACCGCGATCACCAGGGGCGAGCGATCGACGATCGCCGGGAAGATCACGCTGCACAGCGCCGGCGCGTCCACCACGTTGACCGGCACGCAGCGCTTGTGGGCGTCCGCCGAGACCTGGGCATTGAGCGGTTCGTCATCCGTGGCGGCGATGACCAGGCCACAACCGTCCAGGTCCGCTTCCACGTAGCCCCGCAGGACACATTCGCCGCCGCTGCCACCGACCAGTTCCCGCAACTGCGGTTCGATCTCGGGTGCGACCACCCGCAACAATGCGCCGGCATCGGCCAGCAGGCGAGACTTGCGCAAGGCAATCTCCCCGCCGCCAACCACCAGCACGCGGCTGCCGCGCAGGTTGTGGAACAGTGGCAAATAGTCCATTTAGCCGATGACCTCGATGCCGCCCATGTACGGTTTCAGCACCTCGGGCACACGGATCGAGCCGTCAGCCTGCTGGTAGTTCTCCAGCACCGCCACCAGCGTACGACCCACCGCCAGGCCGGAGCCGTTGAGGGTGTGGACCAGTTCCGGCTTGCCGGTTTCCGGGTTGCGGAAACGCGCCTGCATGCGGCGGGCCTGGAAGTCGCCACAGTTGGAGCACGACGAAATCTCGCGGTACTTGTCCTGGCTCGGGATCCAGACTTCCAAGTCATAGGTCTTGACCGCGCTGAAACCCATGTCGCCGGTGCACAGCGCCAGGGTGCGATACGGCAACTCCAGCAGTTGCAGAACCTTTTCGGCGTTGGCGGTCAGGCTTTCCAGGGCTTCCATGGATTTGGACGGCTCGACGATCTGCACCATTTCGACCTTGTCGAATTGGTGCTGGCGAATCATGCCGCGGGTATCACGGCCCGACGCGCCGGCTTCGCTGCGGAAGCACGGCGTATGGGCAACGAACTTGATCGGCAGTTGCTTGGCATCGACGATTTCGCCCGCGACGATGTTGGTCAGCGACACTTCGGCAGTGGGGATCAGGTACAGGTCGGCTTCGCCGTCGCGACCGATCTTGAACAGGTCTTCCTCGAACTTTGGCAACTGGCCGGTGCCTTGCAGGGCCGGGGCCTGGACCAAGTACGGCGTGTAGGCCTCTTCGTAGCCGTGCTCGGTGACGTGCAGATTGATCATGAACTGCGCCAGCGCCCGATGCAGACGGGCGATCGGCCCGCGCAACAGGGCAAAACGCGCGCCCGACAACTTGGCGGCGGTTTCGAAGTCGAGCCAGCCGAATTTCTCGCCCAGGGCCACGTGGTCCTGCACGGGGAAATCGAAGGTTTTCGGCGTGCCCCAGCGGCGTACTTCGACGTTGCCGTCTTCGTCTTCACCGACCGGCACCGACTCGTGAGGCAGGTTCGGAATGCCCAACAGGATCGAATCCAACTCGGTCTGGATCGCCTCCAGCTCGACCTTGCCGGCGCTCAACTCGCCCGCCATGCGCTCGACATCGGCCATCAGCGGCGCGATGTCTTCGCCACGCTGCTTGGCCTGGCCGATGGACTTGGAGCGCGCGTTACGTTCTGCCTGCAGGGCCTCGGTGCGGGTCTGGACGGTCTTGCGCTGTTCTTCCAGCGCTTCGATGCGCGCGACGTCCAGGGCAAAGCCACGGGAAGCCAGGCGGTCCGCTACGTCCTGAAGGTTGCTACGTAACAGTTTGGAATCGAGCATGTCGGTCTCTCGTTATCAAAGTTTGGTCAAGGACAGGCCGGCCCAGGTGGCGAGCAGCCCGCCGAACACGCTGATGGCCGCATAGCCCAGGGCCAGCGGCACCTGCCCGCTTTCCAGCAGGCGCACCGTATCCAGTGAAAAAGATGAAAAAGTCGTCAGGCCGCCAAGAAAGCCGACCATCAACCCCGCGCGCACCTCGATGGGCACCTCGGGACGAATCAAAAACAGGCCGTAAAGAACGCCGATCAGCAGACAGCCCACGATATTAACGGCCAGCGTCGCGGTATAGAAGTGCCGCGGCCAATTTGCGCTGATCCAGTTACCCGTGGCGAAACGCAACAACGTACCGGCAACGCCCCCAGCGGAGACTGCGAGAATCAAGGGGATCACGGTTTTCTCCGCTGTCGTGGACTCAATCGGTCCAGCTGGGCCAAATGGTTGAGCTTTTCGCCAATCTTCAACTCAAGGCCTCGAGGTACGGGCTGGTAGAAGCGCTGGGGTTCGAGTTCTTCGGGAAAATAGTCTTCGCCGGCGGCATAAGCGTCGGGCTCATCGTGGGCATAGCGGTATTCATCGCCATAACCTAACTGTTTCATGAGCTTGGTCGGTGCGTTGCGCAGGTGCAGCGGTACTTCGAGGGAGCCGTGTTCGGTGGCGCTGCGCATCGCGGCCTTGAAGCCTATGTACACGGCGTTGCTCTTCGGTGCGCAGGCCAGGTAAGTGATGGCCTGGGCCACGGCGAGCTCGCCCTCCGGGCTGCCGAGGCGCTCCTGCACGTCCCAGGCCGCCAGGCACAGGCTCAGGGCCCGAGGGTCGGCGTTGCCGATGTCCTCGCTGGCCATGCGCACCACCCGCCGAGCCAGGTACAGCGGATCGCAACCACCGTCGATCATCCGCGCAAACCAATACAACGCGGCATCGGGGTTGGAACCGCGGATGGACTTGTGCAGCGCCGAGATCTGGTCGTAGAACGCCTCGCCGCCCTTGTCGAAACGTCGGCGGGTATCGCCCAGCAGGCTTTGCAGCAGCTCGACGCCGATCTCGCTGTTGTCTTCGGCTAGGTCCGAGGCGTTTTCCAGCAGGTTGAGCAGCCGTCGACCATCGCCGTCGGCGGCGCTGAAGAGTATCTGGAAACCTTCATCGCTGAGGCTGAGCTGGCGCTTGCCCAAGCCCCGCTCTTCGGTCAGCGCGCGATGCACCAGCTTGCGCATCGCGGTTTCATCGAGGCTCTTGAGCACATAGACCCGCGCCCGCGACAGCAAGGCGTTGTTGAGTTCGAACGAAGGATTTTCGGTGGTGGCGCCGATGAATATCAGCGTGCCGTCTTCCACATAGGGCAGGAAAGCGTCCTGCTGGGATTTGTTGAACCGGTGTACTTCGTCGACGAACAGGATGGTGCGCTTGCCGTACTGGCCGGCCTGTTGCTTGGCGATTTCCACGGCCTGGCGGATCTCCTTGACCCCGGCCAGCACCGCCGAGACCGTTTCGAAATGCGCGTCAGAAACCTCCGCCAGCAGCCGCGCCAGGGTGGTCTTGCCCACGCCCGGCGGCCCCCAGAAAATCATCGAGTGCAAGGCACCCTGCTCCAGGGCTTCGCGCAGAGGCTTACCGCGAGCGAGCACGTGTTCCTGACCGACATACTCATCCAGGTTGGTCGCGCGCAAGCGGGCGGCCAATGGCTGGGCAATCGGGGCGCTTCGAAACAGGTCCATGATTACTACAAAACCTCCGCAGGGTCCTGTTGCCGATCGGTTAGTTGATTGAACACCACAATCCATTGTGGGAGCGAGCCTGCTCGCGATTGCGGTGGGTCAGTCACACCAATTCCAACTGATCCGCCGCCATCGCGAGCAGGCTCGCTCCCACAGGGGCCATTGGGTTATTCCTGGATCACATCCGCACCCTTGGGGATGTCGAACTTGAACTTGGACGCGGCGATCGGCGTATTGGCCTTGACCCCGGTGAACAGGATGTTGGTGCGCTGGCCAACGCTGTCGATCAGCTGCATGTCGTTGACAAGGCCGTTGCGGAACGACAGGCGCAGGCTGTCGAACAGGCTGTCCTTGGTCTTGGGCTTGAGGGTGAAGTCGATCACCCCGCCGGCTTCCTTGGAGGTAATGTCGAAGCTCTGGCTGATCTCCGAGATGTCACCGGACAGCAGCAACGCTGGCGTCTGGGTCAGGCGCTGGTCAAGAGTCTTGATGGTCACCTGCTCCAGGTCAGGGTCCCAAAGCGAGACTTTCTTGCCGTCGGAAACCATCAGTTGTTCGGCGGGAGCATCGGTGTGCCAATAGAACAGGCCAGGACGTTGAAGGGCCATTTCACCGGCGGTTTCCTGCAGCTGGGTGCCACTGCCGTCGAGGGTCAACTGGGAAAAACGCGCAGTCAGGGTCTGGGAGCCGCCCAGCAACTGGGTCAGGCGGGCCACGTCCTTTTCGCCGGCGTGGGCCGAAAAAGTAGACAAGGCCAGTACGGGCAACAGCAACATGCGAATCAGGCGCATGGGAGTCCTCATGAATTCGTGGGGGTTCGAGCGACGCATCGTCACGTCGCCCGGGTAATCAGTCGCGCATCGGGCCAGGCGCGAGCACTTCGCGCGAACCGTTGGTGTTCATGGCCGTCACGACCCCAGCCATTTCCATGGCCTCGATCATGCGAGCGGCACGGTTGTAGCCGATCTTCAGCTTGCGCTGCACGGCGGAAATCGAGGCACGGCGGCTTTCGAGCACGAACTGCACCGCTTCGTCATAAAGCGCGTCGGTCTCTGCGTCATCATCACCGCCTCCACCGCTGCTGCCTTCAAAACCGCTGCCTGCTTCTTCGACACCGTTGAGGATGTCGTCGTTGTATTCAGGCGCGCCGCGCAATTTCCAGGCTTCCACCACGCGGTGTACTTCATCGTCGGAGACGAACGCGCCGTGGACACGGATCGGCAGGCTGGTGCCGGGCGGCATGTAGAGCATGTCACCGTGACCCAGCAATTGCTCGGCGCCGCCCTGGTCGATGATGGTCCGCGAGTCGATCTTGCTCGACACCTGGAACGCCATGCGGGTCGGGATGTTGGCCTTGATCAGGCCGGTGATCACGTCCACCGATGGTCGCTGCGTAGCGAGGATCAGGTGGATACCGGCCGCACGGGCCTTCTGGGCGATACGGGCGATCAGTTCTTCGACCTTCTTGCCGACGATCATCATCATGTCGGCGAATTCGTCCACCACCACGACGATGGTCGGCAGCTTATGCAGCAGCGGCGCTTCGTCGTGGATGCTTTCGCGGTGATACAGCGGGTCGCTCAGCGGTGTACCGGCTTCCTCGGCTTCCTTGACCTTGGCGTTGAAGCCCGACAGGTTGCGCACGCCCATCTTCGCCATCAGCTTGTAGCGGCGCTCCATCTCGGCAACGCTCCAGCGCAAGGCGTTGGCCGCGTCCTTCATGTCGGTGACCACCGGGCACAGCAGGTGCGGGATGCCTTCGTAGATCGACAATTCGAGCATCTTCGGGTCGATCATGATCAGCTTGGCGTCTTCCGGGCCGGACTTGAACAGGATCGAAAGGATCATCGCGTTCACGCCCACCGACTTACCGGAGCCGGTGGTACCGGCCACCAGCAGGTGGGGCATTTTCGCCAGGTCGGTGATGACCGGCTTGCCGCCGATGTCGTGACCCAAGGCCAAGGTGACCGGCGACTTGTGGTTGTCATATTCCGGCGTCGACAGTACTTCGGAGAAGCGCACAATCTGCCGGTCTTCGTTGGGAATCTCGATGCCCACGGTGGTCTTGCCGGGAATCACCTCCACCACCCGCACGCTGGTCACGGCCAGGGAGCGCGCCAGGTCCTTCGCCAGGTTGGCGATACGGCTGACCTTCACGCCAGCGGCCGGCTGGATTTCGTAACGGGTGATGACCGGGCCCGGGTGGATCGAATCCACCGAGACCTCCACACCGAACTCCTTGAGCTTGATTTCGAGCAAATGCCCGACGGCCGCCAAGGACTCGGGGGAATAGTTGAGCTGTTTCTTCTCGGCCGGGTCGAGGATCGAGATCGGCGGCAAGGTGCCTTCCACCGCGCTGTCGACGAACAGCGGTGCCTGTTTCTCTTTCTGCACGCGCTTGCTTTGCTCCGGCGGCTTGGCCGGGGCCATGGTGATGACCGGCGGCACCTGCTTTTCGCGCTCGGACATGTGCTTGCTCAGGGCCTGCTCGCGTTCGATCAGGCGCTCCTTGACCTTGGCCTGCTCGCGTTTGTCAGTCACCGTCGGCGCCACAACGTCATGGACGCGGTCGTCGACTTCACGCAGTTGCGCCACCAGTTGCTTGCGTTCGTTGCGCGCCGCCCACCAACGGTTCAGCGCGCCCTGGATCAATTCAATGAGGTCAAGGGTGATCTTGCCGGTGACGTCCATCACCTTGAACCACGACAGGTCGGTGAATACCGTCAGGCCAAACAGGAACAAGGCGATGAACAGCAGCGTGCTGCCCTGGATGTTCAGGGCATTGCGGGCCAGGTCGCCGAGGCTTTCACCCAGTGCGCCACCCGCCCCTGCGGGCAGGCCAGTGGGGGCGTGGAAATGAATATGGGCCAGCGCGGCTCCCGACAGCACCAGGAAGACCAGGCCGATCAGGCGCCAGGAGAACAGCCAGCCGCTCCACTGCCAGGGCTCATGGCGCTGGCGGAATATCTGGTACGTCTTGATCGCCAGCAGCAGCGGGAAGATATAGGCGAAATAGCCCAGCACCATGAACAGGATGTCGGCGCTGTAGGAACCGGCCGGACCGCCGAAATTCTGCACGTCTTCGATCTTGCTGTTGTGGCTCCAGCCCGGATCGTCCTTGCCGTAGGTCAGCAAGGCCATCATCAGGAACAGGCACAAGGCACCGATGGCGATCAACGCACCTTCCTTGAGCCGGTAGTGCAATTGTTGGCGCCAGAGCGGAACGACTGTCTTGGGTGCTGCGGTGGATTTCTTCAAAACGCTTCTTTTCCTGCGCCCAAGGCGCGTCCATCTGTTGAATGACTATGAAAAACTGCCCATGACGAGCAGGTAAAAAAAGTGAATGTGCTCAACCGGTACTACTTTTACCACTGTGGCATGCGTCCGGAAAACCACAGGAGTCGCTGAAGATTTGATCTTTTGCTCATCCTGCGTTCAAAACCCAAGCATTGTACGGGTTTGTCATGCCCAAGGCATTGCCCGCGCGCTTGGCGACAGCATAGCCATGATCAGGGGGTCTTGGGCGCCAATTTGAGCATGCATTCTCTTTTGTGACAAAGGCTTATGAGGTGTTTTTATGAGCGAAGCGAAGCATTCACGCCTGATTATTCTCGGTTCCGGCCCTGCAGGGTACAGCGCTGCTGTCTATGCGGCCCGTGCCAACCTCAAACCCGTTGTCATCACCGGCATACAGGCCGGTGGCCAGCTCACCACCACGGTCGAAGTCGATAACTGGCCCGGCGACGTCGAAGGCCTGACCGGCCCCGTGCTGATGGAGCGCATGCAACGGCACGCCGAGCGCTTCGACACGCAGATCGTCTACGACCATATTCACACCGCCAAGTTGCAACAACGTCCGTTCGAATTGATCGGTGACAGCGGCACCTACACCTGCGACGCACTGATCATCGCCACCGGCGCCTCAGCCCAGTACCTCGGCCTGCCGTCGGAGGAAACCTTCGCTGGCAAAGGTGTTTCAGCCTGCGCGACCTGCGATGGTTTTTTCTACCGAAACCAGGTGGTGGCGGTGGTCGGTGGCGGCAACACCGCCGTGGAAGAAGCCCTGTACCTGTCGAATATCGCCAAGGAGGTGCATTTGATTCACCGGCGGGACAAGTTGCGCTCCGAAAAGATCTTGCAAGACAAACTCTTCGAGAAAGCCGCCAATGGCAATATCCGTTTGCACTGGAACCAGAACCTGGACGAGGTCCTGGGCGATGCCAGCGGCGTGACCGGCGCGCGCCTGCGGCACAGCGAGACCGGTGAAACCAGCACGTTGTCGCTGGCCGGCGTCTTCATCGCCATCGGGCACAAACCCAATACCGACCTGTTCCAGGGCCAACTGACGATGCGCGATGGTTACCTGATCGTGCGCGGCGGCAGCGACGGCAATGCCACGGCCACCGACATCGAAGGCGTGTTTGCCGCTGGCGATGTGGCCGATCATGTCTATCGCCAGGCCATTACTTCGGCCGGCGCCGGCTGCATGGCCGCCCTGGACGCAGAGAAGTATCTCGATGACATCCCGGCCGTTTGACGGTTAACCTCTAGGCGGGCTCTGGCTGATCTGGAGCCCCGCCCTCCCCTTCTGCAAGCCCGGACAACGATGCTGACTTGGTTACAACGCAACACTTTCGATTTTCCGCCACTGGAAAAAGCCATGCGCGACCCCAACGGCCTGCTCGCCGCCGGCGGGGACCTGTCCGCCGACCGCTTGATCCAGGCCTATCGCCACGGCTGCTTTCCATGGTTCTCCGAAGGCCAGCCGATCCTGTGGTGGTCGCCGGACCCGCGCACGGTGCTGTTTCCCGACGAGCTGCATGTATCGCGCAGCCTGGGCAAGCTGTTGCGCAAGCAGCGCTATGAAGTGACGTTCGACCGGGATTTCGCCGGGGTCATCCAGGCCTGCGCCGCGCCCCGGGATTATGCTGATGGCACCTGGATCACCGACGCCATGCAGACCGCCTATCTGGAACTGCACCGACGCGGCTTCGCCCATTCCGTGGAAGTCTGGGATCAAGGCACGCTGGTCGGCGGCCTGTATGGCTTGGCAATGGGTCAGTTGTTTTTTGGCGAGTCCATGTTCAGTCGCGCCGACAATGCGTCGAAATTCGGCTTCGCAACCCTGGTCCAACACCTCAAGGAGGCGGGTTTCGTCCTGATCGACTGCCAGATGCCCACCGAGCATTTGCATAGCCTGGGCGCGCGGCCGATTCCGCGAACCGAGTTCGCGGCTTACTTGAAGGCCCATCTGGACCAACCCAACCATGCCACCTGGGTTTGCTGAGCGATATTCGCGCTCCTGGCTTACACTTGAATTGAAGTTTATCCCGAGGGTTGATCATGACCGAGTTGGCGCGCTTGAAGTTTTATGCCACTCAACCTCACTCTTGCAGCTACCTGCCAGAGGAGCAGGCCACGACCCTGTTCCTCGATCCCAGCCAGCCCATGGATGTGCATGTCTATGCAGACCTGTCGGAGATGGGGTTTCGTCGCAGCGGCGATCACCTCTACCGGCCCCATTGCCAGCATTGCAATGCGTGCGTGCCGGCGCGCATTCCCGTGGCCCGCTTTACCCCGAACCGGCAGCAGAAGCGTATTTTCAAGCGCAACGCCGATTTGCAGGTGCGCCCGGCCAAACCGCAGTTCAGCGAAGAATATTTCGACCTGTACCAGCGCTACATCGAACAGCGCCACGCCGATGGCGACATGTACCCGCCCAGCCGGGACCAATTCTCGACCTTCCTGGTGCGCGACCTGCCGTTCTCGCGCTTCTATGAGTTCCGCCTCGACGGGCGGCTGGTGGCCATCGCCGTCACCGACCTGCTGCCCAACGGCCTGTCGGCGGTCTACACCTTTTATGAGCCCAACGAGGAAAAGCGCAGCCTGGGACGGTTCGCGATCCTTTGGCAGATCAACGAATGCCGGCGCCTGGGCCTGGAAGCGGTGTACCTGGGCTACTGGATCAAGAACTGCAAAAAAATGAACTACAAGACCCAATATCGGCCCATTGAATTGTTGATCAACCAGCGGTGGGTTGTCCTGAACTAGGGGCCGCTCGTAGTTTGCGCCTTATCCATGCGCCGCATTCATTGAGTTACTTCTAAGAACCCCTTGGCTTGCCCCCCCTTTTTCGGGCACAATGCACGCCGCTTTTGCCTGGCGCAGTTGCACCGGGCCATTCACTGGATACCGAGGGCTTTACTGCATGTCGAAAGAAGACAGCTTCGAAATGGAAGGCACTGTCGTCGACACCCTGCCCAACACCATGTTTCGTGTGGAGTTGGAAAATGGGCACGTCGTAACCGCGCATATCTCCGGCAAGATGCGCAAGAACTACATTCGTATTCTTACCGGTGACAAAGTGCGCGTCGAGCTGACGCCCTATGACTTGAGCAAAGGGCGCATTACTTACCGCGCTCGCTAACAAGTCAATACAAAACGCCCGACTCATGTCGGGCGTTTTTGTTTGCCTGGGATTTGCTCCAACCATCCACATCACACAGATCCTGTGGGAGCGAGCCTGCTCGCGATAGCGTCGTCACAGTCGGTATTGATGTTGACCGATCCTCTGCCATCGCGAGCAAGCTAGCTCCCACAAGGATTTGGGCTGGACAGCAAAAAGGCGCCTTTCGGCGCCTTTTTATTTTGCTGCAGCTAACGATCAAGCCATCTCGGCCGTGGTTTCGAAGTCGAAGGTCAGCTCGCCGTCCTTGATGTCGATGTGAACCACACCGCCATGCTCGGCCAGTTCGCCAAACAGGATCTCCTCGGCCAGCGGACGCTTGATCTTGTCCTGAATCAAGCGAGCCATCGGCCTTGCGCCCATCGTCACATCGTAACCACCTTCCGCCAGCCAGCTGCGCGCCGCATCGGTGACCTCCAACAGCACACGCTTGTCTTCAAGCTGCGCCTGGAGTTCGGTAAGGAACTTGTCCACCACGCTTTTGATGACCTCATGACTGAGGCGACCAAACTGGATAATGGTGTCCAGGCGGTTGCGGAATTCAGGCGTGAAGCTCTTCTTGATCACTTCCATCGCATCGGACGAGTGGTCCTGATGGGTGAAACCGATCGAAGCGCGCGCGGCGGTTTCGGCACCGGCGTTCGTGGTCATGATGATGATCACGTTGCGGAAATCCGCCTTGCGCCCGTTGTTATCGGTCAGCGTACCGTGGTCCATGACCTGCAGCAGCAGGTTGAAGACTTCCGGATGCGCCTTCTCGATCTCATCGAGCAACAGCACGCAGTGAGGCTGCTTGGTGATTGCCTCGGTCAAGAGACCACCCTGGTCGAAACCGACATAGCCTGGAGGCGCACCGATCAGACGCGATACGGTATGACGCTCCATGTACTCGGACATGTCGAAGCGCACCAACTCGATCCCCAGCGCCTTGGCCAACTGCCGCGCCGCCTCGGTCTTGCCGACACCGGTAGGCCCGGCGAACAGGAATGAACCGACCGGCTTGTCCGGCGACTTGAGCCCCGCGCGGGACAGTTTGATCGCGGTCGACAGCGAGTCGATGGCCGCATCCTGGCCGAACACCGTGAGCTTCAGGTCACGCTCCAGGTTACGCAGCAATTCCTTGTCGGAGCTGGTGACGTGTTTTGGCGGAATCCGCGCGATTTTCGCGACGATGTCCTCGACTTGCGGCACGTCGATGCGCTTGACTCGATTCTCCACCGGTTGCAGCCGCTGGTAGGCGCCCGCCTCGTCGATGACATCGATGGCCTTGTCCGGCATGTGCCGATCGTTGATGTAGCGCGACGCCAGTTCGGCGGCAGCGCGCAATGCCTCGTCACTGTATTCGATGCTGTGGTGCAACTCGAAACGCCCTTTCAGGCCACGCAGGATACCGATGGTGTCTTCCACCGAAGGTTCCGACACGTCGACCTTCTGGAAACGCCGGGCCAATGCACGGTCCTTCTCGAAAATCCCACGGAATTCCTGGAACGTGGTCGAGCCGATGCAACGGATATCGCCCGATGACAGCAGCGGCTTGAGCAGGTTGGACGCATCCATGACCCCGCCCGACGCCGCCCCGGCACCGATAATGGTGTGGATTTCGTCGATGAATAGGATCGCCTGCGGACGTTTTTTCAGTTCGCCGAGCAACGCCTTGAAGCGCTTCTCGAAGTCACCCCGGTATTTGGTACCGGCCAGCAAGGCACCCAGATCAAGGGAATACACCACGCTGTTGGCCAGCAGGTCTGGCACCTGGTTATCGACGATGCGCTTGGCCAGGCCTTCGGCGATCGCGGTCTTGCCCACGCCCGCTTCGCCTACAAGCAATGGGTTGTTCTTGCGGCGCCGGGCCAGGATCTGCGCAACGCGCTCGACTTCCGCCTCGCGCCCGACCAGCGGGTCGATACGGCCCTGGCGAGCCAGTTCGTTCAGATTGCTGGCATACGCGTCCAGCGGATTGCCTGATGAAGAAGACTCGCCGCCCTCGTCATCCTGCATGTCCTGCTCACCTTCGGAATGATCGCCATGCCCCGGCACTTTCGAGATGCCATGGGCGATGTAGTTGACGACATCGATACGCGCAACGCTCTGTTGCTTGAGCAGGAACACCGCTTGGCTTTCCTGCTCGCTGAAAATGGCAACCAGCACGTTGGCGCCGGTGACTTCGCGCTTGCCCGAGCTCTGCACATGAAAGACAGCACGCTGCAGCACACGCTGGAATCCCAGGGTTGGCTGGGTTTCGCGATCCTCGTCGTGGACGGGGATCAGTGGCGTGGTGGAGTCGATGAACTCCTGCAGGTCATGCTTGAGTTTGTCGAGGTTTGCGCCGCAGGCACGCAAAACGGTGGCGGCAGCCTCGTTATCCAATAGGGCCAACAGCAGGTGCTCGACGGTCATGAATTCATGACGCTTCGAACGAGCCTCCTTGAAGGCAAGATTGAGGGTGACTTCGAGCTCGCGGTTTAACATGGCTTCACCTCATACCCAAGTGGTCGGCGTTAACCGTCCTTCTCGATTTCACAGAGTAGCGGATGCTGGCTTTCCCGGGCGTACTGGTTGACCTGCATGGCCTTGGTCTCCGCAATGTCGCGGGTAAACACACCACATACTGCCCGTCCCTCTGTATGAACGGCCAGCATGACCTTGGTCGCCAGCTCGCGATTCAGGTTAAAAAACACCTCGAGCACTTCGACGACGAAATCCATCGGTGTGTAGTCATCGTTGAACAAAACCACCTTGTACATCGGTGGAGCCTGTAAAGCGGGCTTTGATTCCTGAACAGCAATGCCCGCTGAATCGTCATCATGTTGATCCGGGCGATCCTGATTGAATGTTAGTCGAATCTGGCTGATTGCATGCATGGAAAGAAAGGTTCGTTTAGTTGGCAAATACAGTGATGGGGCCGCTTGCGAGCGATTTCAACCGCTACCGCCCGATCACCTTGACTAACGGTGAATCGGTGTTACAACCAATAGAGCCCACCGTGGGTTAAAAAGGTCCGCAAAGTCAATCCGATTTCTTATTTGATCGACAGCGGATGATCAGGATGATACTCCGTTGCAGGGGTGTGTTGCAGAGGGAAAATGGTATGTCAGGTACCACCAGTATGCGAGTCAAGGGAAAGGTCAAGTGGTTCAACAACGCCAAGGGCTATGGTTTTATTATCCAAGACGGGAAGGACGAAGACCTCTTCGCTCACTACTCTGTGATCCAGATGGAAGGTTATAAAACCCTGAAGGCAGGTCAGCCGGTGACGTTCTGCATGATACAAGGGCCAAAGGGTACACATGCCGTTGAGATTTGCCCGGTTGCCGTGGACGTCGACCCCAACAGCACCGAGGCCAGCGTAAAGCCAGCACCGATCAAGGTCCGCCTCAAGCCGCGGGTAACCGAAGACCACTAGAGCCCGGCCCCAACCCATAAAAAATGCCCGGTTTCGATCACTCGAACCGGGCATTTTTGTGTTCAGGCTTCGCTTACATATGGGAAATCAGCGCATCGCCGAAACCGGAAGACGACACCAGCTTGGCACCGTCCATCAGGCGTTCGAAGTCATAGGTCACGGTCTTGGCCGAAATCGCGCCGTTGGTGCCCTTGATGATCAGGTCGGCCGCCTCGGTCCACCCCATGTGGCGCAGCATCATTTCCGCCGAGAGGATCAACGACCCCGGGTTCACCTGGTCCTTGCCCGCATATTTAGGCGCGGTGCCGTGGGTGGCCTCGAACATTGCCACGGTGTCGGACAGGTTGGCGCCCGGCGCGATACCGATACCGCCCACTTCAGCCGCCAGGGCATCGGAGAGGTAGTCGCCGTTGAGGTTCAGGGTCGCGATCACGTCGTATTCGGCCGGGCGCAGCAGGATCTGCTGGAGCATGGCGTCGGCGATGGCGTCCTTGACCACGACATTCTTGCCGGTCTTCGGATTCTTGAACTGCATCCATGGGCCGCCGTCGAGCAGGGTCGCGCCGAACTCTTCGGCCGCCACCTCGTAGGCCCATTCCTTGAAGGCACCTTCGGTGAACTTCATGATGTTGCCTTTGTGCACGATAGTCAGCGAATCGCGGTCATTGTCGACGACATATTGCAAGGCCTTGCGTGCCAGGCGCTTGGTGCCCTGCTTGGAGACCGGCTTGACGCCGATGCCGCAATCTTCGTCGAAACGGATCTTGGTGACGCCCATTTCCTCTTTGAGGAACTTGATCACCTTGGTTGCTTCGGCCGAACCGGCCTTCCACTCGATACCGGCGTAGATGTCCTCGGAGTTCTCGCGGAAGATGGTCATGTCCACATCGCCCGGTTTTTTGACCGGACTCGGGACGCCTTCAAACCAGCGCACCGGGCGAAGGCAGACATACAGGTCAAGCTGCTGGCGCAATGCAACGTTCAGCGAGCGGATACCGCCACCGACCGGCGTGGTCAGCGGGCCCTTGATGGAAACCACGTAATCCTTGACCGCGTCCAGGGTTTCCTGGGGTAGCCAGGTGTCCTGGTCGTAGACCTGGGTCGCTTTTTCGCCCGCATAAACTTCCATCCAGGAAATCTTGCGCTTGCCGCCGTAGGCCTTTTCGACCGCAGCGTCCACCACCTTGATCATGACCGGACTGATATCAACGCCAATGCCGTCGCCTTCAATGAAAGGGATGATCGGATTGTCGGGAACATTAAGAGAATGGTCTGCATTGACGGTGATTTTGTCACCGACGGCCGGAACCTGAATCTTTTGATACCCCATGCTGAACTCCATTGCTTGGATTGAACATCTGGCTGCGTTCGAGCGTACCCCAGTTGTATCGGCACGCAAACCCTACGTTCGGCCCATCCCCGGCAATTTAATCAAGTTCGCCGCGTACAAGCCTGAAAACCAAGGGAAAAGCGCCAAATTCGAGCATAGTCCAACTCCCCGGCCTGCGACGTTTAGACCAATGGACGTGTACGGAAGTCTATGAACCGTCGGCAGATCGCCAGCTACCTATGTATAATGCCGCCGCTGACCACAGGGTCACGACGGCTGACGGCTCTATCACGAGACTTTCCGCCACTTTAAAGCCGGACCGTTACCGCGGCCCGACCGCTTGACGCTCGACTGATGCACCCAACATCACCGCGAAGAAACCTCGACATTCGGCTCACGGATGACTTCGAACGAACGCGCTTACCCGGCGCCCCTCGAGTTTCTGCGCATGCTTTAGCAAAGAAGAGAGTTAATCCGAATATGCCCACCCGCTCGAAGATCATCTATACCTTCACCGACGAAGCGCCTGCCCTCGCCACCTATTCGCTGCTGCCGATCGTCGAAGCCTTCACCGCTTCGGCCGATATCGCCGTGGAGACCCGCGATATCTCCCTCGCAGGACGCATCCTGGCCAGCTTCCCCGAGCAACTGGGTGACAAAGCCGTAGCCGACCACCTCGCCGAATTGGGCGACCTGGCCGTCACGCCTGAAGCCAACATCATCAAGCTGCCGAACATCAGCGCCTCGGTGCCGCAACTGCAGGCCGCGATCAAGGAATTGCAGGCCCAGGGCTACGCACTGCCGGACTACCCGGAAACCGTGACCACCGACGCCGAGAAAGATGCTCGCGCCCGTTACGACAAGGTCAAGGGCAGCGCCGTGAACCCGGTCCTGCGCGAAGGCAACTCCGACCGCCGCGCGCCGCTGTCGGTCAAGAATTATGCTCGCAAGCACCCGCATAAAATGGGCGCCTGGGCTGCCGACTCCAAGTCCCACGTCGCTCACATGAGCGCCGGCGATTTCTATGGCAGCGAAAAAGCCGCCCTGATCGACGCCGCAGGCACCGTGAAGATCGAGCTGATCGCCAAGGACGGCACTGCCACCGTCCTCAAGGAAAAAACCACCGTACAAGCCGGTGAGATCCTCGATTGCGCCGTGATGAGCAAAAACGCCCTGCGCAACTTCATCGCCGCTGAAATCGAAGACGCCAAGCAAAAAGGCGTCCTGCTGTCGGTCCATCTGAAGGCGACCATGATGAAGGTCTCCGACCCGATCATGTTCGGTCAGATCGTCGCCGAGTACTATAAGGACGCGCTGGCCAAGCACGCCGAGGTGCTGGAGCAGATCGGCTTCAACCTGAACAACGGCATCGGCGACCTGTACGCGCGCATCAAGGCCCTGCCGGCCGAGCAGCAAGCCCAGATCGAAGCCGACATCCAGGCGGTCTACGCCGTTCGTCCGGCGCTGGCGATGGTCAACTCCGACAAGGGCATCACCAACCTGCACGTGCCGAGCGACGTCATCGTCGACGCCTCGATGCCGGCCATGATCCGTGACTCCGGCAAGATGTGGGGCACCGACGGCCAACTGCACGACACCAAGGCTGTGATCCCGGATCGCTGCTACGCCACCATCTACCAAGCGGTGATCGAAGATTGCAAGCAACACGGCGCCTTCGACCCAACCACCATGGGCAGCGTGCCGAACGTTGGCCTGATGGCCAAGAAAGCCGAAGAGTATGGCTCCCACGACAAGACCTTCCAGATCAAGGCTGACGGTGTGGTTCGTGTTTCGGACAACAACGGTCAAACCCTGCTGGAGCAGACCGTCGAGGCTGGCGATATCTTCCGCATGTGCCAGACCAAGGACGCGCCGATCCAGGATTGGGTCAAGCTGGCCGTCAACCGTGCCCGCGCCAGCGCCACCCCGGCGATCTTCTGGCTCGACCCGATGCGCGCCCACGACGGCGTGATGATCGAGAAGGTCCAGGCGTACCTGAAGGACCACGACACCAGCGGTCTGGACATCCGCATCATGTCGCCTGTCGACGCGATGAAGTTCACCCTGGCTCGCACCCGCGAAGGCAAGGACACCATTTCGGTGACCGGCAACGTACTGCGCGACTACCTGACTGACCTGTTCCCGATCATGGAACTGGGCACCAGCGCCAAGATGCTGTCGATCGTGCCGCTGATGAACGGCGGTGGCCTGTTCGAAACCGGCGCCGGCGGCTCGGCACCCAAGCACGTGCAGCAACTGCTGGAAGAAAACTTCCTGCGCTGGGATTCCCTGGGCGAGTTCCTCGCCCTGGCCGCATCCCTGGAACACCTGGGCGCGACCTACAACAACCCCAAGGCGCTGGTGCTGGCCAAGACCCTCGACCAGGCGACTGGTGAGTTCCTGGACCGCAACAAGTCGCCTTCGCGCAAGGTCGGCGGCATCGACAACCGCGGCAGCCACTTCTACCTGACCCTGTTCTGGGCCCAGGCACTGGCCGCTCAGGATGACGACGCAGCCCTCAAGGCGCAATTCACCACCCTGGCGAAGACCTTGACCGACAACGAAGAAAAAATCGTTGCCGAACTCAATGCCGTGCAAGGCAAGCCCGTGGACATCGGCGGCTACTACTTCGCCAACCCCGAGCTGACCAGCAAGGCCATGCGCCCAAGCGCCACCTTCAACGCGGCGATTGCTGCGCTGGTGTAAGGTTGTAAGCAAGCACCACAAACCCCGGCCTTGTGCCGGGGTTTGTGTTTCTGGCATACCCTATTTCCCCTTGACAATATATTCCCCTGTGGGAGCGAGCTTGCTCGCGATTGCGATGTAGCATTCGACATTGATATTGACTGACCCACCGCTATCGCGAGCAAGCTCGCTCCCACAGAGGCCGGCATTCCAACCTGAAATCGAGGACTCCCCATGGACTGGAACCCCCACATCACCGTCGCCACCATTGTTGAAGACAACGGCCGCTTCTTGATGGTCGAGGAATCCAAGGGCGGGCGCGCCGTGCTCAACCAGCCCGCCGGCCACCTGGATCCGAACGAAACACTGATCGAGGCCGCCGTGCGCGAAACCCTGGAAGAAACCGGCTGGGACGTAGAGCCCACCAGCGTAACAGGCATCTATCTGTACACCGCCCCCAGCAACGGCGTGACCTACCAGCGGGTCTGCTTCGCCGCCAAGGCCCTGAAACTCCACCCCGAGTATCAACTGGACGATGGCATCCTAGGCGCCAAATGGCTGACCCGCGACGAACTGCTCGAGCAGCGCGACCGCTGGCGCAGCGAGCTCATCATCCGTTGCATCGACGATTACCTGGCCGGCCATCGCCATAGCCTGGAGCTTATCCGCCCTTCTCTTTAGCCTTGCGCGCCCGGGCCTGATAGAATCGCGTCCTTTTTCAAGACACTCATTGAATTCCTATGCGTGATCCAGCCTCTTCGAACACCCCAAAGCAACGCGTCATCGTCGGCATGTCCGGTGGCGTGGACTCTTCCGTTTCCGCCCTTCTGCTGATCGAGCAGGGTTATGAGGTGGAAGGCCTGTTCATGAAGAACTGGGAAGAAGACGACGGAACCGAATACTGCACCGCCATGGACGACCTGGCGGACGCCCAGGCCGTGTGCGACAAGATAGGCATCAAGCTGCACACCGCGAATTTCGCCGCCGAGTACTGGGACAACGTGTTCGAGCATTTCCTGGCCGAATACAAGGCCGGTCGCACACCGAACCCGGACATCCTCTGCAACCGCGAAATCAAGTTCAAGGCGTTCCTCGACTACGCCATGATGCTCGGCGCCGACCTGATCGCTACTGGCCACTACGTGCGCCGCCGCGACATCGACGGCCGTACCGAACTGCTCAAGGGCCTGGATCCGAACAAGGACCAGAGCTACTTCCTGCATGCCGTTGGCGGCGAGCAGATCGCCAAGACCTTGTTCCCGGTTGGCGAGCTGGAAAAGCCCGAAGTACGCGCGATCGCCGAGAAGCACCAACTCGCCACCGCCAAGAAAAAGGACTCCACCGGGATCTGCTTCATTGGCGAGCGCCGTTTCAGCGACTTCCTCAAGCAATACCTGCCGGCGCAGCCGGGCGAGATCAAGACGACCGAAGGCGAGGTCATCGGCCGCCACCATGGCCTGATGTACCACACCATCGGCCAGCGCCAAGGCCTGGGCATCGGCGGGTTGAAGGACGCCGGCGAAGAGCCGTGGTACGTGCTGGTCAAGGACCTGGAGCACAACGAGCTGATCGTTGGCCAGGGTAACGACCACCCGTGGCTGTTCTCCGGCGCCCTGCTCGCCTCGGACATCTATTGGGTCAACCCGATCGACCTCAGCGAACCGCGCCGCCTGACGGCCAAGGTTCGCTATCGCCAGAGCGACCAGGCCTGCACCTTGGAAAAAACCGAGACAGGCTACCGCGCCACCTTCGATGACCCGCAGCGCGCGGTCACGCCCGGCCAGTCGGTGGTGTTCTACGACGGCGAAATCTGCCTGGGCGGCGGCGTGATCGAAGTCGCCGAGCCATGGAGCAGCAAGGCATGACGCCAATCCAGGAACAACTGACGGCGCTGGGCGGCGTCTTCCTGGCCGCCGTGCTGGTGGACCGGATCGCCAAGACCGGCCAGGCCACCGAGGCCGGCCTGGGCTGCATGCTCGGCAGCCTGCTGGTACGCGACCCCAAGGACACCCTGGAGGTCTACGGTGGCGACGACTTGAACCTGCGCGAAGGCTACCGCGCCTTGATCGGCGCCCTGGAGCGCGATCCCAGCGCCCTGCAACGCGAACCGCTGCGCTACGCCCTGTCGATGCTGGGCCTGGAGCGCCAGTTGGCCAAGCGTGACGACCTGCTGGAAACCATCGGCAATCGTTTGCCGCAGATCCAATCCCAGGTCGAGCATTTCGGCCCGTCCCACGAAAACGTGATCGCCGCATGCGGCGCGCTGTACCAGGACACCTTGAGCACGCTGCGCCAGCGCATCCAGGTGCATGGCGACATGCGCAACCTGCAGCAACCGAGCAACGCCTCGAAGATCCGCGCCCTGCTGCTCGCCGGGATCCGCTCGGCACGGCTGTGGCGGCAGCTGGGCGGCCATCGTTGGCAACTGGTGATCAGCCGACGCAAATTATTGAAAGAGCTTTACCCGTTGATGCGCAACGAATAAGTCGCCTCGACCTGCTTTTGTACCTCTTTACGCGTAACACGCCGGTCAGTTGGCGACGGACCGGCGCTGATTTTCATGTATGATACGCGCCCCATTTCGTTGCCCGACTGTCCGAGAACACCCCATGCAGCTCTCTTCGCTCACTGCGGTTTCCCCTGTAGACGGCCGCTACGCCGGCAAAACCCAGGCCCTGCGCCCTATTTTCAGCGAGTACGGCCTGATCCGTGCCCGTGTCCTGGTTGAAGTGCGCTGGCTCCAGCGCCTGGCCGCCCACCCTGGCATTGGTGAAGTTCCGGCCTTTTCCGCCGAAGCCAACGCAGTGCTGAACGCTCTGGCCGACAATTTCGCCCTGGAGCACGCTGAGCGCGTCAAAGAGATCGAGCGCACCACCAACCACGACGTCAAGGCCATCGAGTACCTGCTCAAGGAGCAGGCGGCCAAGCTGCCGGAACTGGCCAACGTCAGTGAGTTCATCCACTTCGCCTGCACCAGCGAGGACATCAACAACCTGTCCCACGCCCTGATGCTGCGCGAAGGCCGTGACGATGTGCTGCTGCCTCTGATGCGCCAGATCGCCCAGGCCATTCGCGAGCTGGCGATCCGCTTCGCCGACGTGCCGATGCTGTCGCGCACCCACGGTCAACCGGCTTCGCCGACCACCCTGGGCAAGGAGTTGGCAAACGTCGTCTACCGCCTGGAGCGCCAGATCACCCAGGTGGCCGCCGTGCCCCTGCTGGGCAAGATCAACGGCGCCGTGGGCAACTACAACGCCCACCTTTCGGCCTACCCGGACATCGACTGGGAAGCCAACGCCCGCGCCTTCATCGAAGACGAACTGGGTCTGAGCTTCAACCCGTACACCACCCAGATCGAACCGCACGACTACATCGCCGAGCTGTTCGATGCGATCGCACGCTTCAACACCATCCTGATCGACTTCGACCGCGATATCTGGGGCTACATCTCCCTGGGTTACTTCAAGCAGCGCACCATCGCCGGCGAGATCGGTTCCTCGACCATGCCGCACAAGGTCAACCCGATCGATTTCGAAAACTCCGAAGGCAACCTGGGCATCGCCAACGCGCTGTTCCAGCACTTGGCGAGCAAGCTGCCGATTTCCCGCTGGCAGCGCGACCTGACCGACTCTACCGTGCTGCGCAACCTGGGCGTGGGGTTTGCCCATAGCGTCATCGCCTACGAGGCCAGCCTCAAGGGCATCGGCAAGCTGGAACTGAACGAGCATAAGATCGCCGCCGACCTGGACGCCTGCTGGGAAGTCCTGGCCGAGCCGATCCAGACCGTGATGCGTCGCTACAACATCGAAAACCCGTACGAGAAGCTCAAAGAGCTGACCCGTGGCAAGGGCATCAGCCCTGAAGCGCTGCAGACTTTCATCGATGGCCTGGACATGCCTGCCGAAGCCAAGGCCGAGCTGAAGAAGCTGACCCCGGCCAGCTACATCGGCAACGCGGCGGCACAAGCCAAGCGCATCTGACACATCGCTTTACCTTTGAGACGCCCGGCCGCGCCGGGCGTTTTTATTCGCGTCTGAAAAGTATATTTTTTCAATAGGTTACACATGAATCCTGACATTCCACTGCAACTCCTGGGCGGCATCACGGCACGGGAGTTCCTGCGCGATTACTGGCAGAAGAAACCCCTGCTGATCCGCCAGGCGATTCCTGACTTCGAAAGCCCGATCGATGCCGACGAACTGGCCGGCCTTGCGCTGGAAGAAGAGGTTGAATCGCGCCTGGTGATCGAGCACGGCGAGCGTCCCTGGGAGTTGCGTCGCGGCCCGTTCGCCGAAGATGAATTCAGCAAGCTGCCGGAGCGCGAGTGGACGCTGCTGGTGCAGGCGGTCGACCAGTTCGCCCCCGAAGTCAGCGAGCTGCTGGAGCATTTCCGCTTCCTGCCGAGCTGGCGCATCGACGACGTGATGATCAGCTTCGCCGCCCCGGGTGGCGGTGTTGGTCCGCACTTCGACAACTACGACGTTTTCCTGTTGCAAGGCCATGGCAAGCGCAACTGGAAGATCGGCCAGATGTGCGACTCCGAAAGCCCGCTGCTGCCCCATGCGGACCTGCGCATCCTCGCCGATTTCGAGGCCACCGACGAGTGGACCCTGGAACCCGGCGACATGCTCTACTTGCCACCGCGCCTGGCCCACTGCGGTGTCGCCGTGGATGACTGCATGACCTACTCGGTCGGCTTCCGAGCCCCGAGCGCAGCCGAAGTGCTCACCCACTTCACCGACTTCCTCAGCCAGTTCCTGCCGGACGAAGAGCGTTACACCGACGCCGACGCACGCCCCGTCGCGGACCCGCACCAGATCCAGCACGACGCCCTGGACCGCCTCAAGGGCCTTCTGGCCGAGCACATGAGCGATGAGCGCTTGCTGCTGACCTGGTTCGGCCAGTTCATGACCGAGCCACGCTACCCGGAACTGGTGGTAGGCCCGGAGCTGGAAGAAGACGATCTGCTGGCTGGCCTGGAACAGGGTGCCGTGATCATCCGCAACCCGAGCGCGCGCCTGGCCTGGTCGGAAGTCGACGACGACCTGCTACTGTTCGCCAGCGGCCAGAGCCGTTATCTGCCGGGCAAGCTGCGGGACCTGCTGAAGATGATCTGCGCCGCCGACGCGCTGCACATCGAAAACCTCGGCCCATGGCTGGACGATGAAGAAGGCCGCGGCCTTATCCACGAATTGGTCAAACAAGGCAGCCTGGGGTTCGCCGATGAATAAAATTCACGTTCGTGTCGCAGACTGGCAAAAGGATAACGCCGAGATCCGGCGCATTCGTGAAACGGTGTTCATTGCCGAGCAATCCGTACCCCCAGAGTTGGAGTGGGATTCGGATGACCAGGACGCCGTGCATTTCCTGGCCTTCGAAGGCGACTTCCCCATCGGTACCGCGCGGCTGCTGACTGACGGCCATATCGGTCGCGTCTCGGTCCTCAAGGACTGGCGCGGCCTGAAGGTCGGCGATGCGTTGATGCATGCAGTGATCGCCGAGGCCGAGAGACGCGGATTGCAACAGCAGATGCTCAGCGCCCAGGTCCATGCCACGCCGTTCTACGAGCGACTGGGGTTTGCAGTGGTCAGCGAGGAATTCCTCGAGGCCGGCATTCCCCATGTGGACATGGTGCGGCGCTCGGCCTGAAACCGCTGGAAGCAGCAACACAATACCCTGTGGCGAGGGGATTTATCCCCGCTGGGTTGCGCAGCAACCCTCAAATCAGTCACTGCGGTGTGTCAGGTTGACGAAATTAGCTTGATTGGGGTTGCTTCGCAGCCCAGCGGGGATAAATCCCCTCGCCACAAGTACATTATCAGCATCACAAAACGCCCCGCCATCCACCGATGCCGGGGCGTTTTGCCGTCTACCATTCAACTTGCCCCACCCGGGGCCGACAAACTGGCAATATCTAGCCTTTGTCTCGCGGAGAAATGGACATGTCCCTACGCACCTTGCTGACCACCCTGCTGCTCGGCTGCAGCCTGTCAGTCATGGCCGCAACCGAAATCGTACCGCTGAACTACCGCACCAGCGCGGATCTACTGCCGGTGGCACAGAATTTCCTCGGCAAGGATGGCCAGGTCAGCGCCTACGGCAACCAACTGATCGTGAATGCCGAACCGGGCAAGATCGAAGAACTCCGGCAATTCCTGGCGCAACTGGACACCGCTCCCAAGCGCTTGCTGATCACTGTCGACACCAACGAGAACAACCTGCAAGGTGACCAGGGCTACTCGATCAACGGCGCCGCGCCCAGCCAGACGCGCATCATCAACCGCAGCACCGCCAGCCGTGAGGGCGGCGTGCAGCAGATCCAGGCCAGCGAAGGCCAGCCGGCGCTCATCCAGGTCGGTCAGAGCGTGCCATTCACCAGCAACCAGACCGACGGCTACGGTCGCATGCAAAGCCAGACCGAATACCGCAACGTCACCCAAGGTTTTTATGTCACCGCCAGTGTCACTGGCGAGACCGTTCACCTGAGTATCAGCACCAACCGTGACCGCATGAGCCAGGAACGTCCAGATGTAGTGAACGTGCAAAGCACCGACACAACCGTCAGCGGGCGCCTCGGCGAATGGATCACCCTCGCTGGGGTGAACCGCCAGACTCAAGCCGACAAACAAGGCCTGACCCGCAGCTACTCGACCCAAGGCCGGGATGACATGATTCTGCGGGTGAAGGTCGACACCCTGAACTGAAGCACCAAAAACTGACTGATGAGTCGTATTAGACCAAAGATGTAGTGCTTGAAAAAAAGCACTACAAAACGTTTGACGAGCCAAAAAACCGAGGGCATGATGGCCTCGCTCCCGCTAATCAGGGGCCCTGGCAAGGGCCTTCGGGTCGATGCTTGCAACTACCCTGCGAGCCGATTCGTGTCTGTACCGCCCACAAGGTGTGTTTGACGAGGTTGCGACTGGAACGAAGTTGTCCCGAGGGACGGAAGCGTAACTAGGTAACCCGGCATCACTCTGAGTTCGTATAAAGGCCCACGACGCCCGAATGCGCCCGCAGTTCGCCTCTACCTGCTCACTTTCCCCTCGAGCCCATCGTTCATCCCGTCGCCTCCCCGCCTGAACCGACTTGTACGCCAACCCCTGGTCGGCAGGAGCAGGAATTTTCCACTCCAGACCTATGCGACGAGGTTTATCTCCATGGCACTGACACGCGAACAGCAAATTGCAGCCCTTGAAAAAGACTGGGCTGAAAACCCGCGCTGGAAAGGCGTGAAGCGCAATTATTCCGCTGCTGACGTCGTCCGTCTGCGTGGTTCGGTTCAACCTGAACACACCTTTGCGAAAATGGGCGCCGAGAAGCTGTGGAACCTGGTCACTCAGGGCGCCAAGCCTTCCTTCCGCCCCGAGAAAGACTTCGTCAACTGCATGGGCGCCCTGACTGGCGGCCAGGCTGTGCAGCAAGTCAAGGCCGGTATCCAGGCGATCTACCTGTCGGGCTGGCAAGTGGCCGCGGACAACAACTCCGCCGAATCCATGTACCCTGACCAGTCGCTGTACCCAGTGGACTCGGTTCCAACCGTGGTCAAGCGCATCAACAACTCGTTCCGTCGCGCCGACCAGATCCAGTGGAAAGCCGGCAAGAACCCGGGCGACGAAGGCTACATCGACTACTTCGCACCTATCGTGGCTGATGCCGAAGCCGGTTTCGGCGGCGTACTGAACGCCTACGAACTGATGAAGAGCATGATCGAGGCAGGTGCCGCCGGCGTTCACTTCGAAGACCAATTGGCCTCGGTGAAGAAATGCGGCCACATGGGCGGCAAGGTACTGGTTCCTACCCAGGAAGCCGTACAGAAGCTGACCGCCGCTCGCCTGGCGGCCGACGTTGCAGGCGTACCGACCATCATCCTGGCCCGTACCGACGCCAACGCCGCTGACCTGCTGACCTCGGATTGCGACCCGTACGACCAGCCGTTCGTCACCGGCACCCGTACCCAGGAAGGCTTTTACAAAGTACGCGCTGGCCTCGACCAGGCCATCGCCCGCGGCCTGGCCTACGCCCCGTACGCCGACCTGATCTGGTGCGAAACCGCCAAGCCGGACCTGGACGAAGCCCGTCGCTTCGCCGAAGCGATCAAGAAGGAATACCCGGACCAACTGCTGTCGTACAACTGCTCGCCTTCCTTCAACTGGAAGAAGAACCTGGACGACGCGACCATCGCCAAGTTCCAGCGCGAACTGTCCGCCATGGGCTACAAGCACCAGTTCATCACCCTGGCTGGCATCCACAACATGTGGCACAGCATGTTCAACCTGGCGCACGACTACGCCCGCAACGACATGACCGCCTACGTGAAGCTGCAAGAGCAGGAATTCGCTGACGCCGCCAAAGGCTACACCTTTGTGGCCCACCAGCAGGAAGTCGGCACCGGCTACTTCGACGACATGACCACCGTGATCCAGGGCGGCACCTCGTCCGTGACCGCGCTGACCGGCTCGACCGAAGAAGAACAGTTCCACTGATCCATCGAGCAAACGGCACTTGCGGACCGAATAAAAACTAACCGCAAAGCCGACGATTTGAAGCCCCGACTGGTTCGGGGCTTTTTTTCTATTGTTTGGGAGATTGCGGCACCCGCAATTCCGATATCCGCCATTTCCTGCACTGACAGCTTGCAGGACCTCAGACTATAAAATTCACCAGGCGGTTTGGCACCACAACCATCCTGACAGCCCCCTCCAGACGCTTGTGTAATAGCGCATCGGACGATACCCGTAGCCGTATCGCCTCATGGTCGGCATCGGATTCGATCATGATCTCGCCGCGCACTTTTCCGTTGACTTGCACGATCATCTTTACTTCGTCCTGCGTCAGCGCGTCCCCGTCCGGCATTGGCCATGAACTGTCATGGATAACGCCCGCATAACCCAACTCTTCCCACAAAACGTGAGAAACGTGCGGTGTTACCGGATACAAAACCTGCAATAGGATAGCCATACCCTCACGAACAATTGTCGGATTTGCGGTCTTGGCACCCTCGAGCACCTTGAGGATTTTCATCGCGCCCGAGACAACGGTGTTGTATTGCAGCCGCTCGAAGTCCCTGTTGATCTGCTGCAACAGACGATGAACCTCATGCCGCACACGTTTCGACTCGGCAGACTCCCCAAGCTGATCGCTCGCGTCAAACCGAGTTCCGCAATCGTGGGCGAAGCGCCAGAGCCGGCTCAAAAAGCGATAGGCGCCCTCCACGCCGCTGTCACTCCATACCGTGTCCTGGTCAGGCGGACCAGCAAAAATCGTGAACAATCGAGCAGTGTCGGCCCCGAACTTGACGATAATCTCCTTTGGCTCGACAACATTGTTCTTGGATTTGGACATTTTCTCCGCACCGCCTATATCGACTGGCAAACCATCCTCCAGCGATATCGCCTTGATCGGGCGGCCCTTGTGGTCATATTCGACAGCGACTTGCGCGGGGTAGAACCATTGGCGGCTGCCGTCGGCCTTTTTCCGGGAGTAACTTTCGCGGAGCAGCATTCCTTGGGTGAAGAGACTCTTGAACGGCTCACTGAAGTCGACCAAGCCTTCGTCACGCATCGCCCGGGTCCAGAACCGGGCATAGAGCAGGTGCAGCACAGCATGTTCGATGCCGCCGATGTACTGATCGATCGGCATCCAATAGCGACTGCCAGGCCCGACCATGGACGCGTGATTGTCTGGATCGCAATAGCGCATGAAATACCAACTTGAATCGACGAAGGTATCCATGGTGTCGGTTTCACGCAGTGCAGGAGCCAAGCAAGACGGACAGGCTACGTGGCGAAACCCGTCATGGGTAAGTAGCGGGTTCCCACTGCCGTCCGGGATGCATTCATCAGGAAGTACGACCGGCAAGTCCGAATAAGGCACCGGAACGTCACCACATAGCTTGCAGTGGATGATCGGAATGGGGGTCCCCCAATACCGCTGTCGAGAGATTCCCCAATCGCGCAGGCGCCAAGTAGTCCGTCGATCACCTTTCCCACATTCCACCAGTGCAGTGGTTATGGCCTGGGCCGCCTGAGCGACGGATAGCCCATCGTATATGCCTGAGTTCACCAGGCGGCCCTCACAACCAGCGTAGCTATCGGACCAGTTACGAGGATCGTAAACATCCCCTTCATGGGCAATGACTTGGCGAACGGGCAAATCATATTGCCGAGCGAATTCGAAATCACGCTCATCGTGGGCGGGCACCCCCATCAGCGCACCCTCACCATATTTATCGAGTACATAGTTGGTTATCCATAACTCGATAGGCTCCCCGCTCAACGGATGCTCAACCTTGAAGCCGCAAGGGACACCCATTTTGCCAAGCGCCTCGTCAAAATCCTTGTTCCGACACGCCGTCACCAATGGTTCAAGATCGGGGTTGAGTTCCAGGGCTCGCTTAGCTAGGACATGCTCGGGGGAGATGGCGCAGAACGTCACCCCCATCAGCGTGTCGACTCGCGTCGTGAACACCCACAACTCACCTCCTTCGATCAGTCGCCCGGCAACGTCTTTTATCTGGTGGAAAAATGCCAGGCGCACACCCGCGGTTCTGCCGATCCAGTTGCGCTGCATGACGCGCACCCTGTCCGGCCAGCCATCCAGCGTTTCGATCGCGCCGAGCAACTCCTCGGCATATTGAGTAATGCGTAGGTAATACCCAGGGATCTCGCGCTCTTCAACGACTGCCCCCGAACGCCATCCCCGACCGTCGATCACCTGTTCGTTGGCCAGAACCGTTCGATCGACCGGGTCCCAATTCACGGTTTGGGTTTTTTTATAGACAACACCCTTTTCCAGCAACTGGAGGAAAAACCACTGGCTCCACTTGTAATACTGCGGATCACAAGTGGATACCTCCCGCGACCAATCGAAGGCAAATCCCAGCGGCTGCATTTGCGACTTCATGTCGGCAATATTCAGTTGTGTCCACTGCGCGGGTGAAACGCCGGACTTCATCGCCGCATTTTCCGCCGGCAATCCAAAGGCATCCCAACCCATCGGCATCAACACATTGAAACCTTTCATCCGCAAATGACGCGCCAACATGTCGTTGATCGTATAGTTGCGTACATGTCCCATGTGCAGCTTTCCCGATGGATAAGGCAACATGGAGCAGGCATAAAACTTCGGTCGATGATCGTCTTCGACGGTCTTAAATGTATCGCTATTACGCCAATAGGCTTGCGCAGCGCGTTCAACCCAGGCCGCATCGTATTCTGATCGCATAGATAGTCCTCAATTTTCAATCTCAACGTTCGAAATGGCCCGTTTTCTTCTAAGGATTTGGAAGCGTATTTCAGACTGTACCTTTAGCTTCTGCCCCGCTACGTCGCGATAATTTCTTTGAACGAGCGCCAATCCAAAAAAAGATTGCTCCTAATACGATACCCAGTCCGCCATAAAACGCCCAACTCAATTTAAAACCAACACCCGCAATCAGCGAGGCCCCAAGCCCGACAGATACTATTCGCGCGCCAGCCAGCACAACCGGCACAAACGAAAAAAGCGCTGCTTGGGAAGTCAAAGAAACCTTCTGTGAAATGAGGGCAGTGATATAGGTCACACTCAGAATTTCGCCCAGTGTCCAAAAAAATACAAACAAAAGAATCAGGACCGTATGTTCGAAGATGGCATAGGCGCCAAAGCCAATACTGTAAAAAATCGCAGCAAGCGCGAAATTTGTGAGTGGCCCTAAACGCGATGTTAATGCGATTAATGGCTGCGTCAGCAATATCACCAGCAAGGCGTTGACGATACCTACCGCACCGAACAGGCTCGCTGCCTCACCTGCCGTTAGCTCCGTAAGCCATAAAGGCAAGTGGTACTCACGCTGCGCATCCAGTACCGCCAGCGCAAAAAACATGGCCCCTGCCAGCACCACAATCCTCGGCAGGTTAACTATCAAACCCTTCGAGGATTCCACTGTTGCATCAGCGCTATGGTGATTTGTCGGAAGCCGAAGAGAGACACTTGAGGCAAGACATAACAGACTCACAAGCGTAGCAAAAACAATGAGGTAAACGCTGCCCAGCCCCAGCAAGTATCCGCCAATGACAAATAGCAGGGCTCCCCCCAGATTGCTGGCAAGATGCAGATACCCAAAAAAAACGATGCGGTTGCTATCGTTAGCCGCCAAAGAGGTCAACAGACTGAACACGGGGGTAACCAGCCCTGCAAAAAACATGAACAGCAAAACCGTTGCAACGGATGCAACCGGCGCCCCAAGCAACATCGCGCCCAGCAAGCATACAAACGAACAAAAAGATGAACTTGCCAACAATATTCTGAACGAATAATGCTTGACCAATACGCCTCCAAACAAGTTTCCGACAAGAAAAAATACCGACATCAGCGTTATTACCACTGCGACCTCGGAACTATCGAAATGGTAATGGCGCTGCCAAAATAACGCCGCAAAAGGGCCCAAAGCATTCGCCATGACGAACAGCAATCGAAGCACCACCACATTGCGCATGTTGCTGTTCAAATTGGTCATTATTACCAAAGATCTCACTACCGAAGGGTTTCCTTTCCATCAATCCTGCGTTCCTGATCACCGACTCCCTGAATTATCGCCATTTTAAATGCCTGGAGATCAGAAGGCGCCGGAACGACCACGCGCAAAATGTTTTCAAGCAATCCGAAACTGTGAGGATATTTTGAGCAATCGCATATGCGATATTTGCCTTGGCGAAAGCCTTCGCGAGACGACCGTCACGCTGATCTTCCAGCAGCAAAAAATTTGTTTCGCTATCGAAAACAATAATTCCATAAGCCCGCGAAAATTCGATGATCTCGCGCTTCACACGGGCTAGTTCGCAGTGGGCTCGCTCCAATGCTTTACGGTTATTCAGACAGAAAAGGGCTGCTTTCACAGCAACGTGATTTACATCCCACGGCCCTCGCACTTTCAACAACTCGTTAATTGACTCCGAATGTGTGACGACATAACCCAGGCGCAGCCCCGCCAGACCGAAATACTTGGAAAACGAACGAATTATAAACAAATGCCTAACGGCTCCGCATAGGTCGAGACAGGTATGTTGTAAATACTCAAAGTAGCACTCATCAACAATCAGTGGTTTGTCCAACTCCACACAAGCCTCAATCAAAATCCTCAGTTGCTCAGTGTCAATTCGCACCCCTAAAGGATTATTGGGGTTACATAGGATCAGTCCTTGGCAGTTGTGCAGAGCATCGAGAACAACTCTGGTCGAAAGCGTAAAACTTTGTGCCTGCCTCTCAAATCCCACAATCACCGGTTCGACGCCAGCCACGGAGAGCATTTGGTAGTAGAAGGAAAACACCGGAGAAGGGATGACCACCCGGTCCCCCTGAGAGAACAGTAAGCGTACTACCAAATCGATCGCCTGATCCGCTCCATTGGTCAGAAGCAAATTGTCAGTCGAAGTTTTGCAGTAATCTGCCAGCTCGGCCAACAGCGATTGATAGTTTGGATAAGTAAACAGATCCTGCACCTTTAGTTCGGCAGCAAGAAACTCTGTTAGAAAACCGTCTAGAAACTGATTTTCGTTTAAATCCAGCAAAATTGACGATAGATCGCGTTCAGGCGCCTCCCACGACGCGGACCGCCGTATATCTTGATTAATTTTCATTTTAGCGGACTCCCGTAAATCACCTGCTCACCTAGCTCATACATTTGCCGTACCTGTTCTTCGCTGGTATACAACACTGATTTACCTGTCGCTGCCGACAAACATTGGCTAGTAATTAGCCGAGTGATTTCCGCAGTAAACGCCACTGCACGATGAAAAGCCTCAGATAAGTCGCGCCCAAAGCTGGTGATGCCGTGTCCTGGCATTACAATACAGTTGGTGTCATGAGCACATTGCCTGATGGCGCTCACATCCAGCTCAATGTTGACACCTTCACCAAGGATGCAAGGCGGCTTACCCATTACAAGCGCGGTGTCATTCGAAACGTATTCCATTTCTTGCCATCGCATGACAGCAAAAAAGGAAATGACGTCGTTAGGATGAAGATGCACAGTGGCATTGACGTCGGAGCGGCAACGCATGATCTCCCGGTGCATCTGGTGTCCTATACTGGGCCGAAAACGACCATGCAATAGCTTGTTGGACTGTAGGTCCAAGACCGCCAGATGCTCAAGATCACACTCTTCCAGCGACACTCCTCGATGCTTGGTATAGACCACCTCTCGTCGCCAATACGGGCAGTTGCTACGTATCGCAATGTTGCCAAGGGTATTGACCAATAACTGCCGCGCTGCCAAGCGTTGGCCGTATTGAAGAATGCTGTTCCCTATAGCCAAGTCGAACCAGGCTGGCAAACCAGACTTCAAGGACTCAGTATCTGCTAGTTTTAACTCAGGCATACCCCTTCTCCTCCACCTGTGCGCAACCTGGATTGATTACGGTGTCGACTCTTTCGCCCCGCAACAGCCCCAGTAATGCTGATAAAGCATTGGTCTTTAACTCTACTAGGGACTGTTTGCTGTAAAACGCCGCATGAGGGGTCAGCACTACGCGCTCATGATCGATAAGCGCTTGTGGAGGGGCTGGTTCCTCCTCAAGGACGTCTAGCATGGCCGTTTAAACATGCCCAGAGTTCAACGCCCTGAGCAACGCGTCAGTATCTACGATTGCACCACGCGCCGTATTGACCAGTGTTGCGCCACGCTTGATACGTGAAAAAAACCTATCGTTGAGCAGGTGTCGGGTGTCGGGGGTAAGAGGCAGATGCAACGATATGACGTCTGCCTTGGAAAGCAATGACTCCAATGACTCACCTTGCGCAATGCCCTCAACGCATCGTTCAACGCAAGGATCGTAATAGCAAACTTGATAGCCCATGGCAGCCGCCCTATGGGCCAACGCCCGTCCGGTCGCCCCGTAACCGATTAGGCCCAAGACAGTATCACTGCAAGCTTTGACCTCACCGGAATGCGACCTCCAGTTCCAACCACCTCGCCTAATATCTGCGGCGTAATCGTAAAGCTTTCGCTGGGCTGAAAGGATAAGAGCCATCGCATGCTCAGCGACTTCCTCGACGCCCACCGAACCAATATTGGAAAGCAAGATACCCTTTGCGCTCAAGGCCTCGATATCGACGTCATCTACACCGATGGTTGCTTTCACCAACGCGCGACAGCGATGCATTTTGGCAATTAAGGGTTTATCGATGACAACCGAGTGAAAGGCAACAATTCCATCCGCTCAAGCTAATTGGTCATCGGATGGATTGGATGTAACCTCTAGCAAATATGGCCTTAGCTCTGACTCCCTGGAATACTCACCAGCCTCAACATAATTCGCTCGTATTGAATCAATCATCAGAATGTTCATATACACCTATCTTTCCCTGTCGGTTATAAATCTTTTCAGAGCATCCATTACCCGAGGCGCTAGTTACACATATAGTCGCAGCTAAAGCCGACCTGATTATCCATTGCATATTTATAAATTAAAGCAGCGACCACCATATCTTGACTGGCATGCCCAACGCTGCGGAAATAACTTAATCCACGCTTTAGCGGTATAGAGGGAGGATTATCCGTAACCAATTCACTCATCTGCTGGATATCTTTCTCCCCAATCAGGGACCGCGCCAAAGCCTGCGCTACTTCTCCCGACTCACATCGAGCAGCCCCTAGATGATCGACATATACTTGGGCAATAGCCAACACCTCAGGATCGATTTCACATGCCAGCTTGGAACCGCCGCCAATAGCATTCACGTGGGCGGATGGCTTCAGTTGGTGCGCACTAATCAAAGGCTGCGAGCCATCATGGGACGTCGTCGTGCATACGATATCTGCGTTCTTGAGCGCCTCATCTATATTTCGGACCGCAGTAATCGACAACGACAGCTCAGTGGAAAGACGTTCAGCCAGCAATTCACTCTGGTAGAACCGACGCGAAAATATTTTGATCTCTCCTAACTCACGAATCGTCGCTATTGCCTCTATATGAGCGGCAGCTTGTGCCCCCGCGCCGATAACCGCCAAGTTGAGCTGCACGCGCGGACACAGTTTGTCCGTCGCCAATGCACTCATGGCGCTGGTACGGGTGGCAGTGAGAGCCGTGCTGTCAAGCAAAGCAAGTAGCTGCCCGGTTTCAATATCCATCAACAGCACCGCCCCGTTGACGGCCGACAAACCGCGCGCCGCGTTACCGGGATGAAACGATGAAATCTTGACTCCCAGCGTCTGGCTCGCTGGAAGAAACGCTGGCATAAACAGTGAAAAAGCGTTTTGCCGTTCATGAGCGATGATCAGACGCTGTGGAGCCACTGGCGAGGCCAATGCGAACGCCTTATGAGCGTCTTCGAGTGCTTGGACAAGCCTTGGAAAATTGACACACTGTCCAATATCTTCGCGGTTTAGCAGCAGCATGCTAATTCCTCGTTCCGCAATGTTTGAACCGGCTTTCTGTAGCAGCTGACCTTCATGCCTGAGTGCCTCCATCCACAGGCATGGCGATGCCGGTGATGAACGACGCTTCCTGTGAACTCAACCAATAGACCGCGCTGGCGACCTCCTCCGCCTCGCAGATACGATTCAATGGGTGAGAGCTACCAACGTCATCCAGACGTCCGCCCAGGATGTCCTGTGATAAGGGGGTGCGGACAAACGCCGGGCACACTGCGTTAATGCGAATGCCATAAGGCGCATACTCCCTTGCCGCAGCCCTGCTCATCCCCACCAAAGCATGTTTGCTTGCGGAGTAAACCGAACCACCCGTAACACTCGCCCGAAGACCTGCTAGCGAAGCCACATTGACGATACTGCCGGCACCCAAGGCTCGCATTTGGGGTAATACAGCTTTCATGCACAGCCATGGAGCCCTGACATTGGTTGCCATGACATCCTCGAAAACAGCGTCGGAATAGTCTTCAGTCCGCGTGAATGAAGAGCCCTCGATGCCAATACTGTTCACAAGGCAATTCACCGATGAGTGATCAGTTGCCACCCTTCGAAAAAAATCTCCGAGGGCCTGAGGATCGCGCAAATCAACCTCATAGCCGTAAGCTCGACCTCCCGCGTCTAGAATGCGTTCACACAACGCTATGTTCTGCGCCCGGCGTCGCCCACAAACGATGACCTCGTATCCTTCTCTTGCAAAACGCCATGCGCAGGCTTCACCGATTCCTGAGTTTCCACCAGTAATAACAGCAAGCTTGGTCATGACACATTCCTGTTTGTTTTGATCAAATTCTAAAAAGACTACCTACCCGATAGGATAATCTTGCGCAGCGTCTTTGTTCGGAACTAAAAATGTGCGTAAGTAGGTAATCACTGGTGTTCCGCATTGCTTACGACCGATAACCTTGATAGTGACAATCCCCTGTCCGGGTCGCGACCGGGACTCACGCTTGGAAACGACCTCACTCTCCGCGTACAGGGTGTCGCCTACATAAACCGGACAAGGCAAACGAATTTCATCCCAACCCAGATTCGCGATCGCTCGGGCGCTCATGGTCGCCACCGTCATACCGCTGACAATTGACAACGTAACCGAACTGTTAACTAGAAGTTTCTGGAATTCAGTTTGTTGCGCATAAGCAAGATCAATATGAGCAGGATGGTTATTCATATTGATTAATGACTGCCATATATTATCGAGCTCTGTCACGGTACGACCGGGCCGATGCTCGAAAATATCACCTATCACAAATTGTTCGAAATACAACCCATGCGATTCGCGGTATCGGTTCTCACCAATCCGGTCGTGAGCCAAAACCATCGGTCCCATAAACTATTCCTTATCGCCCCAACTCGTGAGCCCGCTGAATCACTTTTATTGCTTGTTTTACAAACGGGGGCCCGACCATAAGATTCTTCAATTTAGTAATCTTTTCGCCGCTATTCTCCGCTGCCTGCACAACTGCCAGTGCGTGTTCATACTCAGCATTGGACGGTGTAAACATCTCATTGATAAGAGGAATTTGCTTTGGATGTACGGCTGTCTTGCCACTAAAACCCATATTACGAACATCGCTACATTCTTGCAGGAGGCCTGCCTCGTTATCGAGTTGGAAATAAGCTGTGTCAAACACAGGTATGCCCCCCGCGCTACCAGCGGACACGATACTCGCGCGCGCATGCAGCATATTGTTCCACCCTCCGATCGTGACACCTAGGCTGGCCGCATAGTCCGCCGAACCAAAAATCAGTCCGTCAGCGCTGGAAGCAATGTCATGAATATTACGCAAACATCCCGGCGTCTCGACCGTAACCAATATTTTGGGACTTTCTTCGCTACGGCTCAAATTGGCCCGAACAACGTCTATTTCAGCAGCCGCTTCGGTCATAGCCATAATGATGAATTCCGGGCGATGATTAAGTGACTGCACTAAAAGCAAATCTAGCAATCCCTGATTATCACGCAGCGGGTTAATGCGCAGGGCCGTGCGCTGTATAACACTGGAATTATAAAACTGTGCCACAAATGTTCTGGCTTGGGCTTTTTGCAATACCGGAACGCCATCCTCTAAATCTATGACCATGACATCAGCCAAGGCACTTTTAACATACTGTTCAGGATGCAAGGCGGAGCAGTACAACAAGCTTCTTGGTACGAGATTAGACATTACGGCCTCTATATATTTGCAGATTTCGGGAGCAGGCTGGCCATTTCAATCTCGGCTTTGACTGCGGAGCAAAAGCCCAAAATATCGCTCGACGACATATCGGCACGCATCATTACGCGCAAGCCAGATTTATTTCTTGCCACGATAGGGAAAAACACGGCGGATGAATAATATCCCCGCTTGAACACACCCTCGGAAACGCTTATAGCCATATCCGGGCTTTCGAGTGGAATAACCCGAATCGGTAGACGCGACCCGGCATGATCAGTAGCAAACACGCTGTCAAAAAGTCGAATATTGGAGTTGAGCCTATCTTGCAGCGTGGCCAGTTCACCGGTTTCATGGATATCCAGAGAGGCCATTGCCGCGCCCATTGTGGCTGGATTAACATATTGAGAGTAGGACATCGGCCCGCCAAAACGCCTAAAAACCTGGTGGTACTTAGCTTTACTGGACATAAAAATACCGCCACCATTGGCCCCAAAAGCTTTTGCCAAGGAATAGACTAATATTGTTCGCGGATTCAGTTCCGGCGTAAAAGTTCGAACATAGCCTTCGCCCTTCTCGCCGTAGGCACTCAAGGAATGAGAGTCATCAAAATAAAGAAACAAACCATACTTATCCTGCAACATCAAAAGCTTTTCAACTGGCGCACTCCCTCCCATGCTATAGGCTCCGTCAGCAACGTAAGCCACCAGTGGATATCGCTTGCACATGTCCTCGATAAAATCAACGTCATTATGGTTGCACGTCACAACTTGAGTTTCATCACCACAAATAGCTTTGACCTGATTCAAGGCAAAATGGGCATGCTTATCAAAAATCAAAAACGGCCGCTGTCCCTCGGTAAACATACCGGCTGCGAGCAGGGGTAAAGAAGCAACGATACCCGCACTGCAGGACGTCGCCGTGAATGCTGTGCAGTCAAAATGCGCCGACAAGCGGTCTTCCAGCTCGTCGAGCTCCTTCAATCTTATTCTGATGCAAGAGGTGGGTAAATTCACCGTACCGCAGCTCAACACATAATCCGCCGCACGCTGAGCCAGACGCTCGTCGACCTCAAGGCCGAGATATGAGCAAGAACACATATTTATGAAGGAATGACCATTCTGATCTTCCATCCGGCCCCGCTGGACATGCCGAATACTTAAATCAGTCAAACCAGATATCTGTGCAAGAGCCCAAGAAGGGTTGCCAATCTCAACAGAGCGGGCTGTATTTATGTAATTATTTATTTTCTCCGACATACGAGACTTCCTTGCATTTTGAATGGAAAGCCAAACAAGAATACCTTTATACCTTCGGGCATTAGCCTCGCTCAGCCCTCGCCCAACAATCAACTCTAATATCCCGCAAAATTACAGCCCAGGAACACTCCGGCATACAAAATTCAATATTCCGTAGGAAATTACTTACAATTATCACCAGCTTGTATTATTCCGCACTGGATGTTTCTAAAAGATCCTGATCGCAGCATCAAAACCGCACTTTTATTTTTGATTTATCTAATCTGCACTCGGACCAATATTGAAGACACCGCAAGTGCTACCGACCTTGCCTTGAATGGCCCGGCGCCAAGCACTGATCTCAACCGAATGACGGGAAGCATCAGAAACGGGATGACTCCATTGCCATACGCCGAGTCTTTACGATTCAAAGGTCCTGCGGCTTTGTGGCTGAGCTATGGTTGCCATAGCCAGCCGGAGACATGGGGTCACCGGGGGGACAAGCACAAATAAGGCACTGCAGAGCCAGCCAAGGAAAGCCACCTCGTTTCTCCACGCGGTTTCGCTGAAGCGACCTACTCTATAGAAGCAAGTCCGCACCTGTGGGAGCCTGACTCACCTGCGCCGAACGACAATGCTGTCTGCCTCGGGACCGCATCTGTGACATCGCGAGCGAGCTTGGCTCCCACAGGAGCGGCCCTGCATAAGGAGTCGCCGCCAGAGCGCCACACCACATTTCGTCGATGCGCTCCGACAAAAAATTGATCGAACGCAGTATCGGGCAGTCTGAAAAGGAGTAAAACGGCCGCCGCCGACAACAGCAGTTGCGACGAGGCAAGGCAGGTTCTCAGTTACAACATCAAGATCCGATAGAAACACTGCCACAAACAATAACAATTATCATTTGAGAATCATCATCATTGTTACAAACGATAAGAAATTCGATTGAGAATTTAACAGCCAATCCCCGCCCCGCCGGGGCTGCGGGGTCACGGAGGCGCGCTATGTCCTTATCCCAATAAATAATTTCGCCATTGGAATTTTACTTGCCCGGTGTTTAGCCATAAAATCACCGCGATTGATTGCTGCGACATATCGTCACTGCGTTATTTCTTTTTGAAGCTCAGAGACCTTTGCTCTCTGTTAAGGATTTCCAGCATGCCCGAAGCGACAGGACTCATGGCCCACAATTGGGGCTTTGCCATTTTCCTTCTGGGCGTCGTCGGCCTGTGTGCCTTCATGCTCGGCGTGTCGAGCCTGCTCGGGTCAAAAGCCTGGGGCCGCAGCAAGAATGAACCGTTCGAGTCCGGCATGCTGCCTACCGGTGGCGCCCGCTTGCGGCTCTCAGCCAAATTCTATCTGGTCGCGATGCTCTTCGTGATCTTCGATATCGAAGCCCTTTTTCTCTTTGCATGGTCTGTGTCCGTCCGCGAAAGCGGCTGGACCGGATTCGTCGAAGCTCTCGTTTTCATAGCAATTCTGTTGGCAGGTCTTGTCTACCTTTACCGGGTGGGAGCTCTTGATTGGGCTCCGGAAGCTCGGCGCAAGCGGCAAGCGAAGCTGAAACAATGAGGCTTTGGCAATGCAATACAATCTCACCAGGATCGACCCCGATGCTCCTAACGAGCAGTATCCGATCGGCAAGCGGGAAACCGTCGCCGATCCGTTAGAAGATCAAGTCCACAAGAACATCTTCATGGGCAAGCTCGAAGACGTGCTGAACAGCACGGTCAACTGGGGTCGCAAGAACTCCCTTTGGCCGTACAACTTCGGCCTTTCGTGCTGCTACGTGGAAATGACCACCGCCTTCACGGCGCCCCACGACATCGCGCGCTTTGGCGCCGAAGTGATCCGGGCATCGCCGCGCCAGGCGGATTTCATGGTTATCGCCGGTACGCCGTTCCTGAAAATGGCCCCCATCATCCAGCGCCTGTACGAACAGATGCTGGAACCCAAGTGGGTCATTTCCATGGGCGCCTGTGCCAACTCCGGCGGCATGTATGACATTTACTCCGTGGTCCAGGGGGTCGACAAATTCCTCCCCGTGGATGTCTACGTGCCCGGCTGCCCGCCCCGCCCCGAAGCGTTCCTGCAAGGCTTGATGCTGCTGCAGGAATCCATCGGCCAGGAGCGTCGCCCACTGTCCTGGGTCGTCGGTGATCAAGGCGTCTATCGCGCCGACATGCCGTCGCAAAAGGAACAGCGCCGCGAACAGCGAATCGCAGTCACGAATCTGCGCAGCCCCGACGAAGTCTGATCCAGCTCTGCTCTGTAGAAGAAACGAGAACCTGGCTTCATTCTTTACGTTGACCGAAAGCGATAAATAACCATGACTACAGGCAGTGCTCTGTACATCCCGCCTTACAAGGCAGACGACCAGGATGTGGTCGTCGAACTGAACAACCGTTTTGGCGCAGAGGCGTTCACGCTCCAGTCGACCCGCACCGGCATGCCGGTGCTTTGGGTTGCCCGCGCCAAGCTGATCGAAGTCCTGACCTTCCTGCGCAACCTGCCCAAGCCGTACGTCATGCTCTATGACCTGCATGGCGTGGACGAGCGTCTGCGCACCAAGCGCCAGGGCTTGCCTGGTGCCGATTTCACCGTGTTCTACCACCTGTTGTCGGTGGAGCGTAATAGTGACGTAATGATCAAGGTCGCCTTGTCCGAAAGCGACCTCAGCGTGCCGACCGTGACCGGCATCTGGCCGAACGCCAACTGGTACGAGCGTGAAGTCTGGGACATGTTCGGCATCGATTTCCCCGGCCACCCGCACCTGACGCGCATCATGATGCCGCCGACCTGGGAAGGTCACCCGCTGCGCAAGGACTTCCCGGCCCGTGCCACGGAGTTCGACCCGTACAGCCTGACCCTGGCCAAGCAGCAACTCGAAGAAGAGTCCGCGCGCTTCAAGCCTGAAGACTGGGGGATGAAGCGTTCCGGTGCCAACGAGGACTACATGTTCCTCAACCTGGGCCCGAACCACCCTTCGGCCCACGGTGCGTTCCGCATCATCCTGCAGCTGGACGGCGAAGAGATCGTCGATTGCGTTCCGGACATCGGCTACCACCACCGTGGCGCCGAGAAAATGGGTGAGCGCCAGTCCTGGCACAGCTACATCCCCTACACCGATCGCATCGACTACCTTGGCGGGGTAATGAACAACCTGCCGTACGTCCTGTCGGTGGAAAAACTGGCGGGCATCACGGTGCCGGACCGTGTCAACGTGATTCGCATCATGATGGCCGAGTTCTTCCGTATCACCAGCCACCTGCTGTTCCTGGGCACCTACATCCAGGACGTGGGCGCGATGACGCCGGTGTTCTTCACGTTCACCGACCGCCAGAAAGCCTACACCGTGATCGAAGCCGTCACCGGTTTCCGCCTGCACCCGGCCTGGTACCGCATCGGCGGCGTGGCCCACGACCTGCCGCGCGGCTGGGAAAAGCTGGTCAAGGATTTCGTCGAGTGGATGCCCAAGCGCCTGGACGAATACACCAAGGCCGCCCTGAAGAACAGCATCCTTCGCGGCCGAACCGAAGGCGTGGCCGCCTACAACACCAAGGAAGCGCTGGAATGGGGCGTTACCGGCCCGAACCTGCGCGCCACCGGCCTGGACTTCGACCTGCGCAAGGCGCGCCCGTATTCCGGCTACGAGAACTTCGAGTTCGAAGTCCCGCTGGCGACTCACGGTGACGCCTATGACCGCTGCATGGTTCGCGTCGAGGAAATGCGCCAGAGCGTCAAGATCATCGAGCAGTGCATGCGCAACATGCCGGAAGGCCCGTACAAGGCGGACCACCCGCTGACCACGCCGCCACCGAAAGAACGCACGCTGCAACACATCGAGACCCTGATCACCCACTTCCTGCAAGTTTCGTGGGGCCCGGTCATGCCGGCCAACGAATCCTTCCAGATGATCGAAGCGACCAAGGGCATCAACAGTTATTACCTGACGAGCGACGGCGGCACCATGAGCTACCGCACCCGGATTCGCACCCCAAGCTACCCGCACCTGCAGCAGATCCCTTCGGTGATCAAAGGCAGCATGGTCGCGGACTTGATCGCGTACCTGGGTAGTATCGATTTCGTTATGGCCGACGTGGACCGCTAAGCATGAACAGCACGCTTATCCAGACTGACCGTTTCGCCCTGAGCGAAACCGAGCGCTCGGCCATCGAGCATGAGCTGCATCACTACGAAGACCCGCGCGCGGCGTCGATCGAAGCCTTGAAGATCGTCCAGAAGGAACGTGGCTGGGTGCCTGACGGCGCACTCTACGCCATCGGCGAGATCCTCGGCATCCCGGCCAGCGACGTCGAAGGCGTCGCTACCTTCTACAGCCAGATTTTCCGCCAGCCCGTAGGCCGCCACATCATTCGCGTCTGCGACAGCATGGTCTGCTACATCGGCGGCCACGAATCGGTGGTCGGCGAGCTCCAGAGCAAGCTGGGCATCGGCCTGGGCCAGACCACCGCCGACGGCCGCTTCACCCTGCTGCCCGTGTGCTGCCTGGGCAACTGCGACAAGGCACCGGCGCTGATGATCGATGACGACACCTTTGGTGACGTCAAGCCGGACGGCGTCGCCAAACTGCTGGAGGGCTACGTATGACCCTGACTTCCTTCGGGCCCGCCAACCGCATCCAGCGTTCGGCCGAAACCCATCCCCTGACGTGGCGTCTGCGTGACGACGGCGAAGCGGTATGGCTGGACGAATACCAGGCGAAGAACGGCTATGCCGCCGCGCGCAAGGCATTCGCCGACATGGCCGCCGATGACATCGTCCAGACCGTGAAGGACGCCGGCCTCAAGGGCCGTGGCGGCGCGGGCTTCCCCACCGGCGTGAAATGGGGCCTGATGCCAAAGGACGAGTCCATCAACATCCGCTACCTGCTGTGCAACGCGGACGAGATGGAACCCAACACCTGGAAAGACCGCATGCTGATGGAGCAACTGCCCCATCTGCTGATCGAAGGCATGCTGATCAGTGCCCGCGCGCTGAAGACCTACCGTGGCTACATCTTCCTGCGTGGCGAATACACCACCGCCGCCAAGCACCTGAACCGTGCCGTGGAAGAAGCCAAGGCCGCTGGCCTGCTGGGCAAGAACATCCTGGGCTCAGGCTTCGATTTCGAGCTGTTCGTCCACACCGGCGCCGGGCGTTACATCTGCGGTGAAGAAACCGCGCTGATCAACTCCCTGGAAGGCCGCCGCGCCAACCCACGCTCCAAGCCGCCCTTCCCCGCCGCCGTCGGCGTGTGGGGCAAGCCGACCTGCGTGAACAACGTCGAGACCCTGTGCAACGTTCCGGCGATCATCGCCGACGGCGTCGACTGGTACAAATCCCTGGCCCGTGACGGCAGTGAAGACATGGGCACCAAGCTCATGGGCTTCTCCGGCAAGGTCAAGAACCCTGGCCTGTGGGAACTGCCGTTCGGCGTCACCGCTCGCGAGCTGTTCGAAGACTACGCCGGTGGCATGCGCGACGGCTACAAGCTCAAGTGCTGGCAGCCCGGCGGCGCCGGCACCGGTTTCCTGTTGCCGGAACACCTGGACGCACAAATGTATGCCGGTGGCATCGCCAAGGTGGGCACCCGGATGGGTACCGGCCTGGCGATGGCGGTGGACGACAGCGTCAACATGGTTTCGCTTCTGCGCAACATGGAGCAGTTTTTCTCGCGCGAATCCTGCGGTTTCTGCACCCCTTGCCGCGACGGCCTGCCCTGGAGCGTCAAGCTCTTGATGGCCATCGAGAAAGGCCAAGGCCAACCCGGCGACATCGAGACCCTGCTGGGCCTGGTGGGTTTCCTCGGCCCAGGCAAGACCTTCTGTGCTCACGCACCGGGTGCCGTGGAGCCGTTGGGCAGCGCCATCAAATACTTCCGCCCTGAATTCGAGGCCGGCATCGCGCCAACCCGCGCGGACGATCTCAATCAGGTGGTCTCGCCGACCATGGTCGGCGCGTAACGACGCTTAAAAAGGCGAAGGGTCCGTGCCCTTCGCCTTTCGTTCGATGACGCCTCTTTACCGAGGCTGTTTGGAATCGGACGAACGACAAGATTCCATTAGCCACGCCCGCTGACACCGGGCCAACGAAGAACTTTGAACCATGGCCACTATCCACGTAGACGGCAAAGAGCTCGAAGTCGATGGCGCAGACAACCTGTTACAGGCATGTCTGTCGCTGGGCCTCGACATTCCTTATTTCTGCTGGCACCCCGCCCTTGGCAGCGTTGGCGCCTGCCGCCAGTGCGCGGTCAAGCAGTACACCGACGAGAACGACAAGCGTGGTCGGATCGTCATGTCTTGCATGACCCCCGCCACCGACGGCAGCTGGATCTCCATCGACGACGAAGAAGCGAAAGTGTTTCGCGCCAGCGTCGTCGAATGGTTGATGACCAACCACCCTCACGACTGCCCGGTCTGTGAGGAAGGCGGCCATTGCCACCTGCAAGACATGACCGTGATGACCGGCCACAACGAGCGCCGTTATCGCTTCACCAAGCGTACCCACCAGAACCAGGATCTCGGCCCGTTCATTTCCCACGAGATGAACCGCTGCATCGCCTGCTACCGTTGCGTGCGTTTCTACAAGGACTACGCCGGCGGCACCGACCTGGGCGTATTCGGCGCCCACGACAACGTCTACTTCGGTCGCGTTGAAGACGGCACCCTGGAAAGTGAATTCTCCGGCAACCTCACCGAGGTCTGCCCGACCGGTGTGTTCACCGACAAGACCCACTCCGAGCGCTACAACCGCAAGTGGGACATGCAGTTCGCGCCAAGCATCTGCCACGGCTGCTCCAGCGGTTGCAACATCAGCCCGGGCGAGCGTTACGGCGAACTGCGCCGCATCGAAAACCGCTACAACGGTTCGGTGAACCAGTACTTCCTGTGCGACCGTGGCCGTTTCGGCTATGGCTACGTCAACCGCAAGGATCGCCCGCGCCAGCCGCTGCTCGCAAACGGCGCCAAGCTGAGCCTGGACGAAGCCCTGGACAAGGCCGCCGAGCTGCTGCGCGGACGCAACATCGTCGGCATCGGTTCGCCTCGCGCCAGCCTGGAAAGCAACTACGCCCTGCGTGAGCTGGTCGGCGCCGAGCACTTCTACAGTGGCATCGAGGCCGGCGAGCTGGAACGCATCCGCCTGGTGCTGCAAGTGCTCAAGGACAGCCCACTGCCCGTGCCGACGATGCGCGACATCGAAGACCACGACGCAGTGTTCGTCCTCGGCGAAGACCTGACCCAGACCGCCGCCCGCATGGCCCTCGCCCTGCGCCAGTCGGTCAAGGGCAAGGCCGAGGACATGGCCGACGCCATGCGCGTCCAGCCATGGCTCGACGCCGCCGTGAAGAACATCGGCCAGCACGCGCTGAACCCGCTGTTCATCGCCAGCCTCGCTGAAACCAAGCTCGACGACGTGGCCGAAGAATGCGTCCACGCCGCTCCGGACGATCTGGCGCGCATCGGTTTTGCCGTGGCCCACGCCCTGGATGCCAGCGCCCCGGCCGTCGACGGCCTGGACAGTGAAGCAGCCGCCCTCGCCCAACGCATCGCCGACGCCCTGCTGGCCGCCAAGCGTCCGCTGATCATCGCCGGCACCTCCCTGGGTTCCAAGGCGCTGATCCAAGCCGCGGCCAACATCGCCAAGGCACTGAAGCTACGCGAAAAAAATGGCTCCATCAGCCTGGTTGTACCTGAGGCCAACAGCCTCGGCCTGGCCATGCTTGGTGGCGAATCGGTCGACGCGGCGCTGCAAGCGGTGATCGACGGCAACGCCGACGCCATCGTCGTGCTGGAGAACGACCTGTTCACCCGCACCGACAATGCCAAGGTCGATGCCGCCCTGAGCGCCGCCAAGGTCTTGATCGTCGCCGACCATCAGAAAACCGCCACCACCGACCGCGCCGACCTGGTGCTGCCGGCGGCAAGCTTCGCCGAAGGCGACGGTACGCTGGTCAGCCAGGAAGGCCGCGCCCAGCGCTTTTTCCAGGTTTTCGACCCGCAATACCTGGACGCCAGCATTCTGGTCCACGAAGGCTGGCGCTGGCTGCACGCCCTGCGCGCCACCCTGCTGAACCAGCCGATCGACTGGACGCAACTGGACCACGTCACGGCCGCCGTTGCCTCGAGCACTGCGCAACTGGCCGGTGTGGTCGACGCCGCGCCGTCCGCCGCGTTCCGCATCAAGGGCCTGAAACTGGCTCGCGAACCGCTGCGCTACTCCGGTCGCACCGCGATGCGCGCCAATATCAGCGTCCACGAACCGCGTACTCCGCAGGACAAGGACACCGCGTTCGCCTTCTCCATGGAAGGTTACTCGGGCTCCGCCGAACCGCGCTCGCAAGTGCCGTTCGCCTGGTCGCCGGGCTGGAACTCGCCGCAGGCCTGGAACAAGTTCCAGGACGAAGTCGGCGGCCACCTGCGTGCCGGTGATCCGGGCACTCGCCTGATCGAAAGCCAGGGCGATGGCCTGGGCTGGTTCGCCAGCGTCCCACGTGCCTTCAACCCGGCACCGGGCACCTGGCAGGTCGTGCCGTTCCATCACCTGTTCGGCAGCGAAGAGAACTCTTCCAAGGCCGAGCCTGTGCAGGAGCGCATCCCGGCCGCCTACGTGTCGCTGGCCAAGTCCGAAGCCGATCGCCTGGGCGTCAACGACGGTGCCCTGCTGAGCCTGAACGTGGCTGGCCAGACCTTGCGTCTGCCGCTGCGCATCAATGAAGAACTGGGCGCCGGCCTGGTGGCCCTGCCGGCTGGCCTGGCGGGTATTCCACCGGCGATTTTCGGCAAAACCGTCGACGGTCTGCAGGAGGCAGCGCAATGAGCTGGTTCACCCCTGAAGTGATCGCCGTGATCCTGACGGTCCTCAAGGCCATCGTGGTCTTGCTGGCCGTGGTGGTCTGCGGCGCGTTGCTGAGCTTCGTCGAACGTCGCCTGCTGGGCTGGTGGCAGGACCGCTACGGTCCGAACCGCGTCGGCCCGTTCGGCATGTTCCAGATCGCCGCCGACATGGTGAAGATGTTCTTCAAGGAAGACTGGACGCCACCGTTCGCCGACAAGGTGATCTTCACCCTGGCACCGGTCGTGGCCATGAGCGCCTTGCTGATCGCCTTCGCGGTCATCCCGATCACCCCGACCTGGGGCGTGGCGGACCTGAACATCGGCCTGCTGTTCTTCTTCGCCATGGCCGGCCTGTCGGTGTACGCGGTGTTGTTCGCCGGTTGGTCGAGTAACAACAAGTTCGCCCTGCTCGGCAGCCTGCGGGCCTCGGCCCAGACCGTGTCCTATGAAGTGTTCATGGGCCTGTCGCTGATGGGCATCGTGATTCAGGCCGGCTCGTTCAACATGCGCGACATCGTCGAGTACCAGGCCCAGAACCTGTGGTTCATCATTCCGCAGTTCTTCGGCTTCTGTACCTTCTTCATCGCTGGCGTGGCCGTGACTCACCGTCACCCCTTCGACCAGCCGGAAGCGGAACAGGAACTGGCCGACGGTTACCACATTGAATATGCCGGCATGAAATGGGGCATGTTCTTCGTTGGCGAGTACATCGGCATCATCCTGATCTCGGCACTGCTGGTGACGCTGTTCTTCGGTGGCTGGCACGGTCCGTTCGGCATCCTGCCGCAACTGTCCTTCGTCTGGTTCGCCCTGAAGACCGCGTTTTTCATCATGCTGTTCGTTCTGTTGCGCGCCTCGATCCCGCGCCCACGCTACGACCAGGTGATGGATTTCAGCTGGAAATTCTGCCTGCCGCTGACCCTGATCAACATGCTGGTGACCGCTGCGATCGTTTTGATGAACGCGCCCGCGGCCGCGGTTCAGTGAGGATTTGACCCATGTTCAAATATATTGGCGACATCGTTAAGGGTACCGGTACCCAACTGCGAAGCCTGGTCATGATCTTCGGCCATGGCTTTCGCAAGCGCGACACCCTGCAATACCCGGAAGAACAGGTCTACCTGGCGCCGCGTTATCGCGGGCGCATCGTCCTGACCCGCGACCCTGACGGCGAAGAGCGCTGCGTGGCCTGCAACCTGTGCGCCGTGGCGTGCCCGGTAGGCTGCATCTCGCTGCAGAAAGCCGAGACCGAAGACGGTCGCTGGTACCCGGACTTTTTCCGCATCAACTTCTCGCGCTGCATCTTCTGCGGTTTGTGCGAGGAAGCGTGCCCGACCACCGCGATCCAGCTCACGCCGGATTTCGAAATGGCTGACTTCAAGCGTCAGGACCTGGTGTACGAGAAAGAAGACCTGCTGATTTCCGGTCCCGGTAAAAACCCTGATTACAACTTCTATCGTGTTGCAGGTATGGCCATTGCCGGCAAGCCGAAAGGCGCCGCGCAGAACGAAGCCGAACCGATCAACGTGAAGAGCTTGCTGCCTTAAGGAAGAAAGATGGAATTCGCTTTCTATTTCGCATCGGGTATCGCGGTGGTGTCCACGCTTCGTGTGGTCACCAACACCAACCCCGTGCACGCCCTGCTCTACCTGATCATTTCGCTGATCGCCGTGGCCATGACCTTCTTCGCCCTCGGCGCGCCGTTCGCCGGTGCCTTGGAAGTGATCGCTTACGCCGGCGCCATCATGGTGCTGTTCGTGTTCGTGGTGATGATGCTCAACCTCGGCCCGGCGGCGATCCAACAGGAACGCGCCTGGCTCAAGCCTGGCATCTGGGCGGGGCCGGTGATTCTCGCCGCCCTGCTGCTGGGAGAACTGTTGTATGTGCTGTTCGCCCACCAGAGCGGCCAGGCCATCGGCCACACCACCGTAGACGCCAAGGCCGTGGGCATCAGCCTGTTCGGCCCGTATCTGCTGGTGGTCGAACTCGCCTCGATGCTGCTGCTTGCCGCAGTCGTCACGGCGTTCCATTTGGGCCGTAATGAGGCGAAGGAGTAATCACATGCCTGCTATCCCTCTCGAGCATGGTCTGGCGGTTGCCGGCATCCTGTTCTGTCTCGGTCTGGTCGGCCTGATGGTCCGCCGCAACATTCTGTTCGTGCTGATGAGCCTGGAGGTGATGATGAATGCCTCCGCCCTGGCCTTCATCGTTGCGGGCGCTCGCTGGGCGCAACCGGATGGACAGATCATGTTCATCCTGGTGATCAGCCTGGCAGCCGCCGAGGCCAGTATTGGCCTGGCGATCCTGTTGCAGCTGTATCGCCGCTTCCACACTCTCGATATTGACGCTGCCAGCGAGATGCGCGGATGAACCTTCTTTTCCTGACTTTCATATTTCCCCTCATCGGTTTCCTGCTGCTGTCGTTCTCCCGTGGACGCTGGTCGGAAAACCTTTCGGCGCTGGTTGGCGTGGGCTCCATCGGCCTGTCTGCCATCGTTACCGCGTATGTGATCTGGCAATTCAACGTCGCCCCGCCGGAAGGTGGCGCGTACGTGCAGGTGCTGTGGCAGTGGATGGCGGTGGAAGGCTTCACGCCGAACTTCGCCCTTTACCTGGACGGCCTGTCGGTGACCATGCTCGGCGTGGTGGTCGGCGTGGGTTTCCTGATCCACCTGTTCGCCTCGTGGTACATGCGCGGTGAAGCCGGTTACTCGCGCTTCTTCGCCTACACCAACCTGTTCATCGCCAGCATGCTGTTCCTGGTGCTCGGCGATAACCTGTTGTTCCTGTACTTCGGCTGGGAAGGCGTGGGCCTGTGCTCGTACCTGTTGATCGGTTTCTACTACAGCAACCGCAACAACGGTAACGCCGCGCTCAAGGCCTTCATCGTGACCCGCATCGGCGACGTGTTCATGGCCATCGGCCTGTTCATCCTGTTCCAGCAGCTGGGCACGCTGAATATCCAGGAATTGCTGGTCAAGGCGCCCGAGCACTTCAAGGCCGGCGACTTCTGGATCGTCCTGGCGACCCTGATGCTGCTGGGCGGCGCTGTCGGCAAATCCGCGCAACTGCCGCTGCAGACCTGGTTGGCGGACGCGATGGCGGGCCCGACGCCGGTTTCGGCACTGATCCACGCGGCGACCATGGTCACCGCCGGTGTCTACCTGATCGCCCGTACCCACGGCCTGTTCGCCCTGGCGCCGGACATCCTGCACCTGGTCGGCCTGGTTGGCGGCGTGACCCTGGTGCTGGCCGGTTTTGCCGCGCTGGTACAGACCGACATCAAGCGCATCCTCGCCTACTCGACCATGAGCCAGATCGGCTACATGTTCCTGGCCCTGGGCGTCGGTGCCTGGGAAGGCGCGATCTTCCACCTGATGACCCACGCCTTCTTCAAGGCCCTGCTGTTCCTTGCCTCCGGTGCGGTGATCGTTGCCTGCCACCACGAGCAGAACATCTTCAAGATGGGCGGCCTGTGGAAGAAACTGCCGTTGGCCTATGCCAGCTTCATCGTCGGTGGCGCGGCCCTGGCGGCCCTGCCATTGGTCACCGCCGGCTTCTACTCCAAGGACGAGATCCTCTGGGAAGCGTTCGCCAGCGGTAACCAGGGTCTGCTTTATGCCGGCCTGGTGGGTGCGTTCATGACCTCGCTGTACACCTTCCGCCTGATCTTCATCGCATTCCACGGTGAAGCCAAGACCGAAGCCCACGCCGGCCACGGCATTGCCCACTGGCTGCCGCTGTCGGTGCTGATCGTGCTGTCGACCTTCGTCGGCGCCATGATCACCCCACCGCTGGCCGATGTGCTGCCGCAAAGCGTCGGCCATGCCGGCGGCGAAGCCAAGCACAGCCTTGAGATTGCCTCGGGCGCCATCGCCCTGGCGGGTATCCTGCTGGCTGCCCTGCTGTTCCTCGGCAAGCGTCGCTTCGTCACGGCCATCGCCAACAGCGGCATCGGGCGTTTCCTCTCGGCCTGGTGGTTCGCCGCCTGGGGCTTCGATTGGATCTACGACAAACTGTTCGTCAAGCCATACCTTGCGATCAGCCACATTCTGCGCAAAGACCCGCTCGACCAGACCATTGGCCTGATCCCGCGCATGGCAAAGGGTGGCCACACTGCCCTGAGCCGTACCGAGACCGGTCAACTGCGTTGGTATGCGGCTTCCATGGCGGCTGGCGCCGTGCTGGTTATCGGCGCCATCGTGCTGGTAGCGGTCTGATATGAACCTTGCGAACTTGCGAAAGGAAACGAGCCCGTCATGATTCTGCCCTGGCTAATCCTGATCCCCTTCATCGGCGGCCTGCTGTGCTGGATGGCGGAGCGTTCCAGCTCTACCCTCCCGCGCTGGATTGCGCTGCTGACCATGTCCCTGGAACTCGCGCTCGGCCTCTGGCTGTGGGCGACCGGCGACTATTCATTCGCACCGGCCCCTGGCGCCGATCCGACCTGGGCACTTGAATTCAAGCACGCCTGGATCGAGCGCTTCGGCATCAGCGTGCACCTGGCCCTCGACGGCCTGTCGCTGCTGATGATCCTGCTGACCGGCTTGCTGGGTATTCTCTCGGTGCTCTGCTCCTGGAAAGAGATTCAGCGTCACGTCGGTTTCTTCCACCTGAACCTGATGTGGATCCTGGGCGGTGTCGTCGGCGTGTTCCTGGCGCTGGACCTGTTCATGTTCTTCTTCTTCTGGGAAATGATGCTGGTGCCGATGTATTTCCTCATCGCGCTCTGGGGTCACAGTTCTTCGGACGGCAAGAAGACCCGGATCTACGCAGCGACCAAGTTCTTCATCTTCACCCAGGCTTCCGGCCTGATCATGTTGGTGGCGATCCTTGGCCTGGTTCTGGTGAACTTCAATAACACTGGCGTGATTACTTTCAACTACGCCGACCTGTTGAAAGTGCAGATGTCCAAGACCACCGAGTACGTGCTGATGCTGGGCTTCTTCATCGCCTTCGCGGTGAAGCTGCCGGTGGTGCCATTCCACTCCTGGCTGCCCGACGCCCACGCCCAGGCGCCGACGGCCGGTTCCGTGGACCTGGCCGGTATCTTGTTGAAGACAGCGGCTTACGGCCTGCTGCGCTTTGCCTTGCCGCTGTTCCCGAACGCCTCGGCCGAGTTTGCGCCGATCGCCATGACCCTTGGCCTGATCGGTATTTTCTACGGTGCGTTCCTGGCCTTCGCCCAGACCGACATCAAGCGCCTGATCGCGTTCTCCAGCGTTTCGCACATGGGCTTCGTGCTGATCGGGATCTACTCCGGTAGCCAGTTGGCCCTGCAAGGCGCGGTGATCCAGATGCTGGCCCACGGCCTGTCGGCTGCGGCGCTGTTTATCCTCAGCGGCCAGTTGTACGAGCGCCTGCATACCCGGGACATGCGTGAAATGGGCGGCATCTGGTCGCGCATCGCCTACCTGCCGGCCATCAGCCTGTTCTTCGCAGCCGCTTCCCTGGGCCTGCCAGGCACCGGCAACTTCGTCGGCGAGTTCCTGATCCTGATCGGCTCGTTCGTCAGCGCGCCATGGATCACCGCGATTGCCACGTCCGGCCTGGTGTTCGGTTCGGTCTACTCGCTGATCATGATCCACCGCGCCTACTTCGGTCCGGCCAAGTCCGATGAAGTGCTGCGCGGCATGGACGGTCGCGAACTGATCATGGTGCTTGGCCTTGCGGTGCTGCTGGTTTACCTCGGCGTCTATCCGCAGCCATTCCTCGACACTTCCGCCGCCACGATGCATGGCGTGCAGCAGTGGCTCGGCACCGCCTTCTCTCAACTCGCTTCGGCCCGGTAAGAGCGCTATGGAATTCACGATTCAACACTTTATCGCGCTTGCGCCGCTGTTGATCACCAGCGCCACGATCATCGTGGTGATGCTGGCGATCGCCTGGCGCCGCAATCACGCACAAACCTTCCTGCTGTCGGTGGCGGGGCTGAACCTGGCCCTGCTGTCGATCCTGCCGGCCCTGAAAGTCGCGCCCCTGGCGGTCACGCCACTGATACAGATCGACAGCTTCGCCTGCCTGTATATGGCGCTGATCCTGGTCGCCACCCTCGCCTGCGTCACCCTCGCCCACGCCTATCTGGGTGATGGGGGTTCGGGTTACCCGGGCAACCGCGAAGAACTGTACCTGCTGATCCTGATGGCCGCCGCCGGTGGCCTGGTCCTGGTCAGCGCACAGCACCTGGCGAGCCTGTTCATCGGCCTGGAACTGCTGTCGGTGCCGGTCTATGGCCTGGTGGCCTACGCCTTCTTCAACAAGCGCTCCCTGGAAGCCGGCATCAAGTACATGGTGTTGTCGGCCGCCGGTTCCGCGTTCCTGTTGTTCGGCATGGCCCTGCTTTACGCTGAAGCCGGCACCCTGAGCTTCGTCGGTATCGGCCAGGCCCTGGCGGCCACCGGCCTGCCTAGCCCGATCGCTCAACTGGGCCTGGGCATGATGCTGATCGGCCTGGCGTTCAAGCTGTCGCTGGTTCCGTTCCACCTCTGGACCCCGGACGTCTACGAAGGCGCCCCGGCGCCCGTGGCGGCGTTCCTCGCCACCGCATCGAAGGTGGCGGTGTTCGCGGTCATGGTGCGTCTGTTCCAGATCTCGCCAGTGGCCAGCAGCGGCGTGTTGAGTAACGTGCTGACCATCATCGCCATCGCGTCGATCCTGTTCGGTAACCTGCTGGCGCTGACTCAGAGCAACCTCAAGCGTCTGCTGGGTTACTCGTCCATCGCCCACTTCGGCTACCTGCTGATCGCTCTGATCGCCAGCAAGGGCCTGGCCGTGGAAGCCATCGGCGTATACCTGGTCACCTACGTGATCACCAGCCTCGGCGCTTTCGGCGTGATCACTCTGATGTCCTCGCCGTACAACGGCCGCGACGCCGATGCCCTGTACGAATACCGTGGCCTGTTCTGGCGCCGTCCGTACCTGACCGCCGTGCTGACCGTGATGATGCTGTCCCTGGCCGGCATCCCGCTGACCGCCGGCTTCATCGGCAAGTTCTACATCATTGCCACCGGCGTCGAGGCTCACCAATGGTGGCTGGTCGGCTCCCTGGTGCTGGGCAGTGCCATCGGCGTGTTCTACTACCTGCGCGTCATGGTCACCCTGTACCTGATGGAACCGAACCTGCGTCGCCACGATGCCGAGTTGCACTGGGAACAAAAGGCAGGCGGCGTCATGCTGCTGGCCATCGCCGTATTGGCGTTCTTCCTGGGTGTGTACCCGCAGCCGTTGCTGACCCTGGTTCAGCAGGCTGGTCTGACCGGCTGATAGCTGAAGCGTCATCGATGACAAAATGCCCGTATCGTGAGATGCGGGCATTTTTTTTGGGATGCAAGTTTGAATTTGCGAGAACCGTGGCGGGGGAGCTTGCTCCCGCTCGATTCTGTAGGAGCTGGCTCCTACACCGCTCCTACACAGCGTCTACCGGCGCAGCCCAGCGGGAGCAAGCTCTCTGTCACAGCTGCACTCCCGCAGAAGGGACTATGCTCAAGCGCTATCGTGCCTTTGAAGGAGATCCAGCGTTGAATGTGGATATAGATTGCATGGTCGTCGGCGCAGGCGTCGTCGGCCTGGCCGTGGCGCGGGAGATGGCGCAGGCCGGGCATGAAGTGCTGGTGATCGAAGCAGGCGATGCCATCGGCGCGGGTATCAGCTCGCGCAATTCGGAAGTGATCCATGCCGGGCTGTATTACCCGCCCGGCAGCCTCAAGGCGCAGCTGTGTGTCGAAGGCCGGCGACGGCTGTATGACTACTGCGCCAGCCACGGCGTCCAGACTCGCCGGCTCGGCAAACTGATCGTGGCGAAGGATCAGGCACAACTGGCCGAGTTTGAAAAGCTTCTGGCGCGCGGCCTGCTCAACGGCGTGGACGACCTGCGCCTGCTCGATAAAAAGCAGGCACAGGCGCTGGAGCCGGAGCTGTCCTGTGTTGGCGCGCTGTACTCGCCCTCTACCGGTATCGTCGACGCCCACGCCTTGATGTTGGCATTGCAGGGGGATGCCGAGGCGGCGGGCGCCAACGTGGTGTTTCGCACGCCCTTGCTAGAGGCTCGTGTTGTCGACGAGGGCTTCAGCCTGACATTGGGCGGCACGGCGCAGATGACGTTGTCGTGCCGCCGCCTGATCAACGCCGCCGGCCTCCAGGCCCCTGCCCTCGCCCGCCGGATCGAGGGTCTGGACCGGCAGTGGATTCCCGATGGTTACCTGTGCAAGGGCAACTACTTCCAACTGGCCGGGCGGGCACCATTCCGCCATTTGGTCTATCCGGCGCCAGAAGCCGCTGGCCTGGGCATTCATATGACGCTCGATCTGGCGGGCCAGGCGCGTTTCGGTCCTGACACCGAATGGGTCGAAGCAGAAGACTACCGAGTGGATCCGGCCCGGGCCGAAGCGTTCTACCAGGCCATTCGAAACTACTGGCCGGGCTTGCCCGACCGGAGCCTGCAACCCGCCTACAGCGGCATTCGCCCGAAAATCTCCGCCCCGGGGGAACCGGCCCGGGACTTTCTTATCAGCGCTGAAACCGAGCACAAGGTGCCGGGGCTGATCAACCTGTTCGGTATCGAATCCCCGGGGCTGACGTCCTGCCTGGCACTGGCGGAACGGGTCAGGCAATCGATCGACAACGGCTGACGGCCTTGGCAGCGCAAAGTGCAACGCGTTTTGATGGTGACTCTTGCAGCCTGCACGATAGCGAAACTGGCAAAAAAGATAAGCCACTGATTTTTAAGTAATTAATAAAGCGGCTCGGCTGGCACGACGGATGCACCTGTCATGTTACGTGGCGTCGGCGCTCGAAGCCGGCCCGCATCCGTGAATGACCGAGGAGCAGCACATGAACGCCATCGACCTGTTGAAAGCCGACCATGAACGCGTCAAAGCCATTCTCACTCAATTGAGTGAGTCCACTGATCGCGCGGTCAAGAAACGCACCGAGCTACTGGCGAAGCTGGAAATGGAAGTCACCATCCACACCCGCCTGGAAGAAGAAATCCTGTACCCGGCCTTCAAGCAGGAAGGCGGCAAGGAAGAAGCCGAGATGTATTACGAAGCCAAGGAAGAGCACCGCACCGTCGATTCGCTGGTGCTGCCCGACCTGAAAGCCACCGACCCTTCCCAGCCTGAATTCGCGGGCCGCGTCAAAGTGGTGAAAGAGCTGCTGGAGCACCACATCGAGGAAGAAGAGAAAGAAATGTTCCCTCAAGCCAAGAAGGTGCTGGGCAAGGCCAAGCTGGACGCCTTGGGCGAGCAGATGGAAACCATGAAAGCGCAGTACAAGAAAGAACTGAGCAGCGCCAACCTCGCCGCTTGATCCATGGCCGCGAACGCTTCAACCACCGATCGGGTTGAAGCGTCGCGGCCTTCATATCATCTGCTCGCGCAAGAATTCCACCAGCGCCTGCACCGGTCGCGAAGCCTGGCGATGTTGCGGATAGACCGCCGACAGCGTCAACGGCTCGGTTTCAAACCCCTCCAGCACCTTGACCAGGCGACCATCCTTTAGCGCATCGCCGAGGATGAAGGTTGGCAGATACGTGATCCCCATCCCGGCAATCGCCGCGTCCCTGAGCAGGTCGCCGTTATTGGCCCGCATCCGACCCACCACTTCCAGGACCAGCGGCTTGCCATGCCCCTCGAAACGCCACTGCACCTGACGGCTGTGTCCATAAGGCAAACAGTCGTGATTGCGCAGGTCTTCGGGTCGTATGGGTGTGCCTTTGTCTGACAGATAAGCCGGGCTGGCGCAGTACACCCGTTCGATGCTCGCGATGCGCCGGGCGATCAGCGTTGAATCCTCCAGCACGCCGATCCTCAGTGCCAGGTCATAGCCTTCCCCCAAAAGGTCAACCGAGCGGTCGCTCAGGTCCACCTCGACGCTGACATCCCGGTAGCGTTGCAAGAACAGCGGCAGCAGGCTGCCCAGGTGCGCCACGGCGAATGACAACGGCGCGCTGAGCCGAATGGTCCCACGCGGCTCGCTGGTCTGGCCGCTGATACCCTGCTCCACTTGCTCGACTTCGCTGAGCAGGCGCAACGCCGCTTCGTAGTAGCGCTGGCCGAGCGGCGTGACATCCAGCCGACGGGTCGAGCGATTGAGCAGGCGCACCCCCAGGCGTTGCTCCAGCTCCATGAGCTTGCGGCTGACGAATTGCTTGGACAGCCCGAGCTTGTCCGCTGCGGCGGTGAAACTGCCCGACTCCATGACCTGGGCAAAGATGCGCATCTCTTCGAAGGGGTTCATTGTCATTCCGTGGGTGGACAGTCAGGGGGATGAGTTGGGCATTGTGGTCTTGGTGAGTCTGATTGCCTAGCTGTTGAATGTGCCGCCGCCATCGCGAGCAAGCTCGCTCCCACAATGTTCGAGTCGTCACAAAACCTGTGGGAGCGAGCTTGCTCGCGATGGCGGTGGGTCAGCTGCAAGGCTCTGATGCCGGGCACAAAAACGCCCGCAAAAGCGGGCGTCGTCAAGCATGGACAGCTTACTTGGCCGTCAGTGCCGAGTAGCTGTTCATCAGGTTGCGGTAGTTCGGAATGCGCTGGGACAGCAGGTTGCCCAGGCCTTCGATGTCGTTGCGCCAGTCGCGGTGCAGCTCACAGGCCACCGAGAACCAGTTCATCATCTGCGCGCCAGCAGCAGTCATGCGTACCCAGGCGGCTTGTTGCACGGTTTCGTTGAAGGTACCCGAAGCGTCGGTGACGACAAACACGTCGAAGCCTTCGGCCAGCGCCGACAGGGTGGGGAACGCCACGCAGACATCCGTGACCACGCCGGCGATGATCAGTTGCTTGCGGCCGGTGGCCTTGATCGCCTTGACGAAGTCTTCGTTGTCCCAGGCATTGATCTGACCTGGACGGGGGATGTACGGCGCGTCCGGGAACATTTCCTTGAGTTCCGGCACGATCGGGCCGTTGGGGCCTTGTTCGAAGCTGGTGGTCAGGATGGTCGGCAGTTCAAAGAACTTCGCCAGGTCGGCCAAGGCCAACACGTTGTTCTTGAACTCGTTGGGCGAGAAGTCCTGGACCAGGGAAATCAGACCGGTCTGGTGATCGACCAGCAGGACGACCGCGTCGTCTTTGTTCAGACGGTTGTAGGCGGGAACGTTGCTCATGGGGTGACTCCTTTGGGATGGATGTTACGAAACCTTGTGGGAGCGAGCTTGCTCGCGATGGCGGAGTGTCAGGCGGCGGCGATGTTGAATGTTGCGCCGCCATCGCGAGCAAGCTCGCTCCCACAGGAGAAAAGTGTTGTTACTTAGAAGGCAAAGCACGAACAGCCAAACGCGCCCCAGAAACCCTGGAAGTCGCTGACCGGGACGTTCGACAGGCGCGCCCGCTCGTGGCTATGGGAATGCACCGTGCAAGGACCGCTGCACTGGTGGACTTGCGCCTGCAAGGGCGATGTCGGGCGCCAGTGGCCCGGGACCTTGACCACCGGCGACCAGTCCGGCAACACCGGGACGCTCGCTGGGCCAAGTTTCTCGAAATCGCCAGCCCCGTAGACCACCTTGCCGTCCACCACCGTCAGCACCGATTCGATCCACTTGATGGCTTCTTCCTCGACGCTGAAGAAATCCGCGCTCAGGGCCGCCAGGTCCGCCAGTTGGCCGACCTTGATCTGGCCTTTCTTGCCCTGCTCCGACGAGAACCAGGCACTGCCGTGGGTAAACAGCTCCAGCGCGGTCAGGCGCGGCAACCCTTCTTCATGCAATGACAGGCCGCCGACGGTGCGGCCGCTGACCATCCAGTACAACGAGGTCCACGGGTTGTAGCTGGAGACGCGAGTGGCGTCGGTGCCAGCGCCCACCGGCACGCCTTCGGCGAGCATCCGCTTGATCGGCGGTGTGGCTTCGGCGGCTTTGGCGCCGTAGCGATCGACAAAATATTCACCCTGGAAAGCCATGCGGTCCTGGATTGCGATACCGCCGCCCAGCGCCCGCACGCGTTCGATGTTCTTCGGCGTGATGGTCTCGGCGTGGTCGAAGAACCACGGCAGGCCGTTGAACGGAATGTCGCGGTTGACCTTCTCGAACACGTCGAGCATGCGGCTGATGGATTCGTCGTAGGTCGCGTGCAGGCGGAATGGCCAGCGCTGTTCCACCAGGTGACGCACCACTGGCTCCAGGTCCTGTTCCATGCCCGGCGGCAGGTCTGGGCGCGGTTCAAGGAAGTCTTCGAAGTCTGCCGCAGAGAACACCAGCATTTCGCCGGCGCCGTTGTGCCGCAAAAAGTCATCGCCCTGGTGCAGCTTGACGCTGCCGGTCCAGTTCTTGAAGTCGGTGAGTTCTTCCTTGGGCTTCTGGGTGAACAGGTTGTAGGCGATGCGCACCGTCAACTGTTGCTCGCGGGCCAACTGCTCGATGACTTCGTAGTCGTCCGGGTAGTTCTGGTAGCCGCCGCCGGCGTCGATGGCGCTGGTCAGGCCCAGGCGATTGAGCTCGCGCATGAACTGGCGCGTGGAGTTGACTTGGTACTCCAGCGGCAGTTTCGGCCCTTTCGCCAGCGTCGAGTAAAGGATCATCGCGTTGGGGCGCGCCACCAGCATGCCGGTGGGTTCCCCCCTGCTGTCACGCACGATCTCGCCGCCCGGCGGGTTCGGCGTGTCACGGGTGTAGCCGGCCACGCGCAGCGCGGCGCGGTTGAGCAAGGCACGATCGTAGAGGTGCAACACGAACACGGGCGTATCGGGAGCGGCCTGGTTGAGTTCTTCCAGGGTCGGCATGCGTTTTTCGGCGAACTGGAATTCGTTCCAGCCGCCCACCACTCGGACCCATTGCGGGGTCGGCGTGCGATCAGCCTGGTCCTTGAGCATGCGCAAGGCATCGGCCAACGAGGGCACACCTTCCCAGCGCAGCTCCAGGTTGTAGTTCAAGCCACCACGGATCAGGTGCAGGTGCGAATCGTTGAGGCCGGGGATGACGGTGCGGCCCTTGAGGTCGATGACCTGGGTGCCGCTGCCACGCAGGGCCATGGCCTCGGCGTCGGTGCCCACGGCGACGAAGCGGCCCTGGCTGATGGCAACCGCGCTGGCGCGAGGCTTCTCACGGTCGACGGTGTGGAATTGGCCATTGAACAGAATCAGATCGGCGTTCATCGGGTTTCCTTGTGAATGGGAAGAAGCAAGGGACAGGCGCGGCCAGAAAGCGGCGGCGGCGCTGAGCAAGGATCCGGCGGCAAGCAACTGGCGGCGCAGTGGATCGGTTGGGTCGTCGTTATTGGCCATGGCCGGGCTCCAGGTGTTCGTGGGTTTTGGAGGATTCCAACCAGGGCGCGAACAACCGGGTCGCCAACGGCATGCACACGTACACCACCGAGAGCACGATGGTCACGGTGATAAGAAACGTGGCGACCACGTAGTTGGACAGAAATGCGTTGAGCTGCAGCAGCGGGCCCCAGAGCAACGGCACCAGCAAGGTGTGCGGCAGGATGACCAGCAGCGTCACCACCGATTGCTTCCAGCGCGGTGGCGGCGTGGCGGCATCGGCCAGCGGGGCGAACCAGAATTCCTTATGGGAACCGACCTCGATCTTGTCGCCGTCGGCCAAGAGTGGCGCTGCCTCGGCCACCAATTCACGACGCTCGGAGGAATCCAGCCAGCGTTGCATGGCCTCGGTGGAGCGAAAACGCAGCACGCAGGTAAACAACGACAGTCCGTCCTGCTTGCCCCGCACAACGTCGACGCCCAAATGGCCCGGCCACTGGCCGGCCACGGTGACGATGCGCCGCAACCAGGCCTCATAGGCATCGTTCTGCCCGGCTTTGATCCGGTGCTTGACCACCAGGGTGACGATTTCATCGAAACCGGGTACCGCCGGGCTCGCGGTGGATCCGAGGGTTTGGGACTCAGGCATGACGCAGCACTCCAGCAAAGCGCGCGTTCATCGCCAAACGTCCAGGGCCGGCAATGAACACGCTGGTAAATATGATCAACAGCAACCAGCCGAACTGGCCTTCTTCCAGGCTCCACTGCGGATGCACGACCAGCAGCGCCACGGCCAGCAGGAACAGGATGGGCAGGCACGCCAACCGCACCAGCACGCCGGCCATGATCAGCAAGGGACACAGCACCTCGGCAAAAATCGCCAAGACCAGCGTGGTCGCCGCGCCGAGGTGGAACGGGTCTTCGATGCGGGTCAGCTCGGCGCTGTAATTCAGCAATTTCGGCAAGCCATGCACCCATAACAGGAACAGCGCGCCGCTCAGGCGCAGCAACAGCAGGCCAAGGTCCTGCAAGCGGCTTTCGTCAGTGGTATTCATCGGTGGGCTCCGGCCGGGTCCGTTGAAGCGGCGGCCGGCAGCGGTTGGGACATGTGGGCCGCAATGCGCGAGCGCAGCCAGCGCTCGGCGGGGTCGTTGTCATGCACGCCGCTCCAGACCATCGACAACTCGGCGGCATTGATTTCGAACGGCGGATCTTCGGCGCGTAACGCGCACCCTTCCACCAGTGCGCAGGCGGCATAGTCCGGCACGGTGGCGATCAGCTCGGTGCCGGCCAGCAAGGCGCGCAGCCCGCTGAATTGCGGCACCGCCAGCACGACCTTGCGCGCCCGGCCGATGCGGGCCAGGTCCAGGTCGATGTTGCCGCTCAGGTCGCCGGAGAACGAAACCATCGCATGGGGCCGCGAGCAATATTCGTCCAGGGTCAACGGACCCGGGCGCTTGTCGCCACGCAAGACCTTGCAAGGAATGTCCCGCAGTTTCTTGCGCTTGGCGTTAGCAGGGAGATCGGTGGTGTAGCTGACGCCGACGCTGATCTCACCGCTGGCCAGCAGCGACGACATCAGCAGGAAATTGGCCCGGCGCACCACCACGATGATGCCCGGTGCTTCCTCGCGCAGTTGGCTCAGCAAGGGTGGAAACAGGCCGAATTCGGCATCGTCGGACAGACCGATGCGAAACACATCGCAACTGGTGGACGGGTCGAACGCCTTGGCCCGGCTGACCGCACCGGAAATCGTGTCCATGGCCGGCTGCAATTCCTGCAGGATCGCCAGGGCCCGAGGCGTCGGTTCCATGCCCCGGCCATGACGGATCAGCAGCGGGTCATCGAACAGATCCCGCAGCCGCCCAAGCGCCGCGCTCACCGCCGGCTGGCCCATGAACAGTTTTTCGGCAACGCGGGTCAGGTTCTTCTCGAACATCAGCGCCTCGAAGATCACTAGCAGGTTCATGTCGAGACGGCGTAGATCATTGCGGTTCATGGGTGTTGTTCCTGTTTTAACTGTGGGAGCGAGCCTGCTCGCGAAGAGGCCGGCACGGCAAATATCGATGCAAGCTGAGCCACCGCCTTCGCGAGCAGGCTCGCTCCCACAGGTCTTAGCTTGCTTGCGTCAGCCCTGGATGAACGCCAACAGGTCCGCGTTCAAGCGGTCCTTATGGGTATCGGTCAGGCCGTGGGGCGCGCCCGGGTAAACCAGCAGCTGCGAGTTCTTGAGCAATTTGGCGGCCGCGATGCCGGCGGTTTCGATCGGCACGACTTGGTCGTCATCGCCATGGACCACCAGGGTCGGCACGTCGATGTTGCGCAGGTCGTCGGAAAGATCGGTCTCCGAGAACGCCTTGATGCAGTCGTAGGTGTTCTTGTGGCCGGCGAGCATGCCTTGCATCCAGAACCAGTCGATCATGCCTTGGGAGACCTTGGCGCCCGGACGGTTGGCGCCGAAAAACGCGCTGGCTACATCCTTGTATAGCTGAGAACGGTCGGCCAGGGAGGCCTGGCGGAAACCGTCGAAGACTTCGACAGGCAAGCCACCGGGGTTGGCCGCGGTCCTGAGCATCAGCGGCGTGACAGCCGAGATCAGGCCGAGCTTGGCGACGCGGGCGGCGCCGTGACGGCCGATGTAGCGGGCCACTTCGCCACCGCCGGTGGAGAAGCCGAGCAACACGGCATTCTTCAGGTCCAGGCGTTCGATCAGCTCCGCCAGGTCGTCGGCGTAAGTGTCCATGTCATTGCCGTCCCACGGCTGGCTGGAACGCCCATGACCGCGACGGTCGTGGGCAATCACCCGGTAGCCATTGGACGCCAGGAACATCATCTGCGCCTCCCAACTGTCGGAGTTCAACGGCCAGCCGTGACTGAAGACCACCGGTTGACCAGTACCCCAATCCTTGTAGTAGATCTCCGTGCCGTCGCGGGTGATGAATGTGCTCATGACATGACTCCTTGAGGTGGGTGGATTGCTCCATGGTCCGGTCAGGGGGTGTATGTGCGTGAGTTAAACGTTGTTAATTTTTTCGGGACGGTGGTGTTAAAAGCCCCAATGAAGATTGCTTTTGTAGGGGGGATTTGTATCTGTCGATGGCTCTGGATAAGGCTGTTCACCGTTGCGCTTGTCACAAAACCTGACGAATATGCTCAGGTACAGCCATCTCCAGGGAACAGAACAATGAGCTCGCCATGAGCCAGTACCTCAGCCTGCCCGTCGAAAAGACGCTGCATTTCGGCCCTTACCGGGTTCATCCCCGCCAGCGCCTGGTGCTGGAGGGCGGGCAGCCGTTGCGCCTGGGTCGGCGCGCGGTGGAGATTCTGTTGGTGTTGCTCGAACACGCAGGCCAAGTGGTGAGCAAGCAGCAACTGATCGCCCGTGTCTGGCCCAAGAGCGTGGTGGAAGACACCAACCTTCGGGTTCACGTGGCGGCGCTGCGCAAGGCGTTGGGCGATGGACAGGCAGGCCAGCGCTACATCGTCACCGTGGCGCAGCGCGGCTACAGCTTCGTCGCGCCGGTGACTTTCGAGTCGCCCGAGCCACTGGCACGTATCCCCCACCCTGCCCTGGCGCGCAACCTGCCGCCGCGCCGAACCCGGGTGATCGGGCGCCAGGGGCTGGTGGAAAGCCTGGTCGCCCAGTTGCCGCGAAAACGCTTCATCACCCTGGTCGGCAGCGGCGGCATCGGCAAGACCACCGTCGCGTTGCGGGTCGCCGAGCGGCTGATCGGCCATTACCGCGACGGCGCGTATCTGCTGGACCTCGGCTCGCTCAATGACCCTTCCATGATCGCGCCCAACCTCTGCGCCCTGTTGGAGCTGTCGCCACAAGACGGCGAGCCCTTGGAAGCCGTCGTCCGGCCCCTGAAGGAACGGCATCTGCTGCTGGTGATCGATACTTGCGAACATCTGGTCGACGCCGTGGCCCTGCTCTGCGAGACGCTGCTGCGCGCCGCACCGCACTTGCATATCCTGGCCACCAGCCGCGAAGGCCTGCGCGCCGAAGGCGAACATGTGCAGCGCCTCGATTCACTGGCGATCCCACCCCGGGGGATGGTCATCGAAGGTTATCCGGCCCTGGAATATCCAGCGCTGCAACTGTTTGCTGAACGTGCGATGGCCAGCCAGGACGACTTCGAGCTGACCGACCATGAGGTGCCGCTGATCGTCGACATCTGCCAGCGCCTGGACGGCATTCCCCTGGCCATCGAACTGGCCGCTGCCCAGGTCGGGCACTTTGGGCTGGAGCAGTTGTGCCGGCAACTGCGAGACAGCGTCGCACTGCTCGACCATGACAAGCGCGCCAGCGCACCGCGACAACAGACCCTGCGCGCCACGCTGGACTGGAGCTTCGCGCTGCTCACTGCCTGCGAGCAGACCTGCCTGCGGCGCCTGGCGGTGTTCATGGGCAGTTTCAACCTCGCCTCGGCGGCGGCCGTCATCGTCGGCCAGCATGTCGCGCCCGACCAGGTGCTGGTATCGGTCAGCCAGTTGGTCGCCAAGTCGCTGCTCAACGTGGAGATCGGTGACGACGAGGTGCGCTACCGCCTGCTGGACACCACGCGCAGCTACGCGTTGGAAAAACTGCTGGAGACAGGCGAACTGGCCGCGAGCCAGGCGCGACACGCCGAACGTTGCCTGACGTTGATGGAACAGGCTGAAAAAGATTGGGAAACCACCCCGACGCAGCTTTGGATCGCGCGCTACGCGTCCTACCGAGACGACATCCGTGCGGCGTTGGACCGGGGGCTGGCTGCCCACGGCTCCCACGCCGTGGCGATCCGCTTGACGGCCCGTAGCCTGCCCCTCTGGCAGGAGCTGTCGCTGCTCAAGGAACATGGCCTTTACGTGAGCAAAGCCCGGGCCCTGCTGCACGGCACCGCCTCGCCATGCCCCAGGTTGACCCTTGCGCTGGAACTGGCCCACGCCAGTCTCAACTACCACACCGAGGGCGGCACGCCGGCCACGGTCGAGGCGTTCGTCACGGCCCGGCGCCTGGCCCGGCAGTGCCACGACCTGGCCGGTGAGCTGCGGGCCGTGTCCGGCCACATGGCCGTCAACCTCAGTTGCGGCCGCTACCAACAGGCGCTGGAACAATGCCAGGACTTCGACCGGCTGGGCCCCCCGGGCGACCCGGTGCTGTCCCTGAGCACCCAGCGCCTGCGGGTGCTGGCGTTGCATTTCATTGGCGACCAGGGCGCGGCGCGGCGCGATGCCGAACAGGTCATCCAGCGCCTGGCCCAGAACGGCCATCTGGGCCGCTTCACCCACGGTTTTGGCGTGCAGTACGAACAGAGCGTGGCGGCGCTGACAATCCTGGCGCGCATCCTCTGGCTGCAAGGGTTCGCCGATAAAGCCCGGCGCACCGCCAATCTCGCGCTGCAGATTGCCCTGCAGATCAATCACGGTCTTTCGATTTGCTACACGCTGGTGATCAGCGGTTGCTTGATCGCCCATTACACCGGTGAACATTCAATCGCACGGGAACGGCTCGGCATGTTGAAACACCAGGCCCGGAAGCATTCGGTGATGTTGTTCCATGAGTGGGCCTGCCAGTACGAGAACGCGTTCGATGGAGCGTCCCTGGAGGCCTGCCCGACCAAGAGCGGCTTGATGCAGGACATCGTCGTGACGCTGCGGGCGGATGCCGTGGGACCGGGGCAGATCGAACGCGCCCACAGCGGCGCCGCAGGCTGGTGCTGCGCCGAGATCCTGCGAGCCAGCGCCGAAGCCCTGTTGGCGCAGGATGACCCATCGGCCGAAAAACAAGCCGAAGAGCAACTGCTCGCCGCCCTGGCCGTCGCCCGGCAGCAAGGCGCGCTGGCGTGGGAATTGCGCAGCGCCTTTTCCCTGGCGCGGCTGTGGCAACGGCGTGGCCAGGATGAGGCCGCCGCGGATCTGCTGCGCCCCGTCTATCGGCGTTTCAATGAGGGCTTCGACACGCCCGACCTAAAGCAAGCCGACGCGCTGCTGCGTACGCTGGATGGGCACCTCGGGTCTTGACCGGGTTTGCCACGCCTGTTGCAGTGCGTAACGCCGATGCCAAAGCGGCCACTGCCCACTGTGACGCAGTTTCTCCAAAGCATAGGCGCGGGTGGTGCGCAGCAGATGGAAACGCGTCCCTTCGGCGCGTTGCTCAACCATCACCAATGATTGGATGACCAACCGCGACAACAACCAGGGCAATCGTCCCGCTTCCACTTCAGGGCAGCTGATCACCGCCAGGGCGGTCTTGAGGCTGAACCGTTCTTCGAACACCGCCAGGCGTTGGAACACCGTTCGCTCATCGTGGCTCAAGCGCTCGAAGCTCCAATCCAGGGCAGCTTCCAGGCTACGGTGGCGAGGCACGGCGGTTCGACGTCCGTGGCTCAGCAGCGACAGACCATGGTCCAACTGCTCCAGGACCCCGGCCACGCCCAGCACATTGACTTGGGCCGCTGCCAGTTCCAGGGCAAGCGGCAACCCGTCGAGGCGCCGGCAGATCTGCGCAAGGGCCGCCAGGTCGCGTTCTCCCGGCTGGAAACCCTGCTGGCGGGCGCCGACTCGCTCGACCAGCAACTGCACCGCCGGGCACCCCAGTACATAATCGGACTCATCGGCCGACGCCATCCCCAGACCGGACAGTTGCACGACATTTTCGTCGGCCAGGTTGAGGATTTCCCGACTGCTCACCAACAGTGATACGCCAGGCGCCCCTGCGCGCAACGTCAAGGCCAATTCCCGGCAGGTATCGATCAGTTGTTCACAACCGTCGAGCACCAGCAGTATCCGACGGGCTTGCAGCTGCTGGGCCAGGCAACCGTCCGCCAGGCCCAGGGCATGCTTAATCCGCAGCGCAACCTGCGCCGGGTCGCCGATGCCGGCCAGGTCGATAAACCAGGCGCCATCGGCAAAGTGCTCCAGTAACAGTTCCGCCACCCGCAACGCCACGGTGGTCTTGCCGATGCCACCCGGGCCGGTGACGGTGGTGAGGGATTGGCGCGGCACTTCCACCAACAGCCGGCCCAGGATTTTGTCGCGACCGATTACCGGGCTCAGCCGGGCGGGCAGATTGTGCCGTTCGGAGGGCTCCGCGCTCGATGACTCGCCCACGGATTCCAGGGTCAGGGGCACCGCAAAGCAGTAGCCCTGGCGAGGATGATTGAGGATGTAGCGATTGCCTTCGCGCGTCTCGCCGAAGGCCCGTCGCAGCGCGGCGATGTGCACCCGCAGATTGATGTCTTCGACCACGCTGTCGGGCCAGACCTGGTCGATCAGCGCTTGCTTGCTGACGAAAGCGCCGGCGTGCGCGACCAGTATCTGCAGGATGTCGAGGGCGCGACCGCCCAATGCCAGAGGTTGACCTTCGCGAGAGACCAGCCGCTGCTGTCGGTGAAAGACGAACGGGCCAAAGCACACCGTTGGCCCGGTGCAGGGTTTGACGAAACTGTTCATGAGCGATCCAGCGCCAGATGACCGGTCCAGGCATGTCGTTGCGAAGCGCCGCACGCGTCTGCCCTGGCTCTCGCGCATCCTTTCCAGAGGGTTCGCGGTAATCTTGGCAGCCCTGCGCCCGATAACAATGCTGGCACAGGCCCCATCACGGACATCACGGTGCCCTGGACGGACACCCGAGGCTCAACTGAACTGCTGGCGGTACTGGATCGGCGTCAGGCCAAGCTTTTCGCTGAACAGCTGACGCATATGCCGCACGCTGCCAAAGCCACTGCGAAACGCCACGGTCTTGAGCGGCAAGTCGGTGGATTCGAGCAACTGACGCGCCCGATCGATGCGCGCCCCTTGAAGGAATTCCATGGGCGTCATCTTCACTTCGCGGACAAACAGCCGGGCAAAATGCCGGGTGCTCATGGCCGCGACCGCCGCCATGCGTTCCACGGTGAAGGGCTCCTCCAGATGCTCCATCACGTGGTTCTGCACCCGCGTGACCGCCGACTCCTGGGCCGCCACGGTCGCCACCAGCGGGCTGAACTGCGCTTGCCCGCCCTGGCGCTTCATCAGCACCAGCAGCACTTTGGCGACGTCCAGCGCGACTTTGCGGCCGTGGTCCTGGGCGACGATGGCCAAGGCCATGTCGATGCCGGCCGTGACACCGCCGGAGGTGATCAGCCGTCGGTCGCGCAAGAAGATTTTGTCGGTCTCGATCAATGCCTTGGGAAAACGCTGGATCAAGCGCTCGGTGTAGTGCCAGTGGGTGGTAACCCGGTGTCCATCGAGCAACCCCGCTTCGCCGAGCACAAACGCGCCGGTACAAATCGAGCCATAGCAGGTGGCCCTTGGCGCCGCCGCCCGCAACCATGTGTGCAAGCCCGGGTGCCGGTCGTTATAGGCACCGGGACCACCCGGCACGAGCAGTACGTCGTAGGCGGCCCAGGCCTGATCGATATGGATATCGGCATGGACAGTCACACCGTTGGACGCCCGCAACGGGCCTCGCTCGGTGCCCAGGGTCAGCAACTGATAGTGCTGGTCGGGTGCAAGAAAACGGTTGGCGATGGAAAACACTTCAAGCGGCCCGGCCATGTCGAGCAGCAGGAAATCGGGGAACAGCGCCATTGCTACGGTTTTCATGGGAAGACGCCAAGATCGAGAAGAACATGCCGGACCCTGTGGGAGCGAGCTTGTTCGCTTGCACAAGGATCATCGGTTGGCATTATGACCAAGCGAAGCGCCCGCTGCGAGATTGTCCACTCACAACGGACAGTATTTCCCTATTCACCTGCTTATTGAACAATCCGATAACCATTAACCTTCTTCTGAACCCGGCGAACGGCCACGGCCACCGCCCACTGAACCAGGAGAATTTCAATGCTGACCCTTCGCAAAGCTTCTGATCGCGGTATTGCCCGTCACGGCTGGCTGACGTCGTTCCACACCTTTTCGTTCGCCAGCTACCGCGACCTCAATCAACAGGGTTTTTCCGACCTGCTGGTGATCAACGACGACCGGGTCGCCGCCGCCAAAGGTTTCGGCCAGCACCCACACCGCGACATGGAGATTTTCTCCTACGTGCTCGAAGGGGCGCTGGAGCACAAGGACACCTTGGGCACCGGTTCGGTCATTCGCCCCGGTGATGTGCAATTGATGAGTGCTGGCAGTGGCGTAGCGCACAGTGAATTCAATCACAGCGCCGACGAGCCGGTGCATTTCCTGCAGATCTGGATCGTGCCCAACGTGGTGGGCGCCACGCCGCGTTATCAGCAGGAACATTTCAGTACCGAGCAGAAACGTGGCCGCCTGCAATTGATCATTTCGCCGGACGGGGCCCAGGAATCGCTCCACGTTCGCCAGGACGCGCGGGTTTATGCCGGGCTGTTCGACGGACAGGAAAGCGCCACGCTGACGTTGGCTGCCGATCGCTATGCCTATGTCCACGTGGCCCGGGGCAGCGTAGAGCTCAATGGCGTGCCGTTGCACGAAGGCGATGGCGTGCGGGTGCGCCAGGAACAGGTACTGACGCTGGGCAATGGCCAGGATGCCGAAGTGCTGGTATTTGACCTGCGGCCGCAGGAACTGCCGCAAATGCCGTGAGGCCAGTGTGCGGGACATCCTGTGGGAGCGAGCTTGCTCGCTCCCACAGGTTCTCTTATCCAGCGTTATTCGTTTTCCTGGGAAAACGCCGCGACAATCTCATCGATCACCGCCCGCACCCGCGCCGTGTGGCGCAAGTCCGCATGGGTCACCAGCCAGACCTCGTACGGCAGCGGTCGCGTGCGCTCAGGCCATAGGCGCACCAACCCGTCGCGTTCGCCCATGTACACCGGGATTTCCCCCACTCCGATACCCGCCGCAATCGAGCGACGCACCAACAGGCTCGAACTCAGGCTGGCAACGATCCGCCCGCGACTGACCGGCTCGGCGACCAGGGTAAAATCTTTTTGCGCCTGCAAATACGGCTGGTAGACAACCAGGTCATGGCCCTCGAACGCGCTGCCCGGCGTCGGCTCCCCATGGACATCGACATACTCGCGCGCCGCGAACAACCCCACCGGCCAGCGCGCGATCCGCCGTGCGATCAGGTCAGGGTTTTCTGGCCGGGTGTTGCGCACGGCAACGTCCGCTTCGCGCTTGACCAGGCTGATGATCTGCGTGGAGGCGTCCAACTGCACGCGCACGTCCGGGTGACGTTGGTGCAGGCGGGCAATGGCCGGGATCAGGAAGTCGATCGCCAATGAATCAGTCGTGGAGACGCGCACATTGCCCATCAGCCGATCGTCCAGTCCTTGTATCCGACGCTCCAGTTCCAGGGCCGACTGCTCCATTTTTTCCACGGACCTGAGCGCGGCCTCGCCCATTGACGTCAGGGCATAACCGTCGGGTGTGCGCAGAAACAGCGCGGCGCTCAGGGATTTCTCCAACGCGGCGATACGCCGGCCCACAGTCGCCTGGTCCACCCCCAGCACACGCGCCGCGCCTCGCAGGGTCGACTCCCGACACACCGCCAGGAATACCCGCGCATCGTCCCAATTCATCCGTCCTCCTATCGATGCAGAATTGCATCGCTGCGCCGCGCAATCGCTGCATAAACGCAACAACGATAGCCGATATGCTGGGCGCCATAAACCTTCTATGGGATCGCTACCATGCGTACATCATCCGCGGCGCTCGCTTCACCTTCCACGGGCATCTGGCTACCGATTTTCGCTGGCCTCTGTGCCAGCCTCGTCAGCATTGGCCTGGCGCGCTTCGCCTATACCCCCTTGATTCCGCCGCTGATCCAAGCGCATTGGTTCAGCCCCGGCGACGTGGTCTACCTCGGGGCCGCCAACCTTGTCGGATACCTGATCGGCGCCCTGCTCGGCCGGCCGATGGCCCGTCGACTGTCCCATAAAAACGCCTTGCGGCTGATGATGCTGGCCGTGACGGCCGCGTTTTTTGCCTGTGCCTTTCCTGTGTCCGTGGCTTGGTATTTCGCTTGGCGATTGCTGTCGGGCATCGCCGGCGGCGCGATCATGGTGCTGGTGGCGGCCACCGTGCTGCCCCATGTACCTGCCGCCCGCCGGGGGCTGGCCAGTGGCGCGATTTTCCTGGGCATCGGGCTGGGCATCGCCGGCTCCGGAACCCTTGTGCCGCCGCTGTTGAGCCTCGGCCTCGAAGCCACCTGGCTCGGGCTCGGCGTGCTGTCACTGGTCCTGACCGGGCTGAGCTGGTTCGGCTGGCCGCAGGATCTGCCCCAGGCAGGCGTGAGCGTGAAACATGACCCGCAAAAAGCACCCATGCCCCGCGCCGTCCATCAATTGTTTGCACAGTACGCATTCATGGCGGCGGGGTTGGTCCCGGCGATGGTGTTTTTGGTGGACTATGTCGCCCGCGGCCTTGAGGCCGGCGCCCATGTCGGTGCGCTGGTATGGGTGATGTACGGCTTGGGGGCGATTATCGGCCCGGTGACCTATGGCTTCCTGGCGGACCACCTGGGCGCGCGCAAAAGCATCCGATGGGTGCTGGCCGTGCAGGCGACTGCCCTTGTCTTGCTGGCGACCGCCCATTCATTCCTGGCGTTGGCGCTGCTGGCTGTGGTCATCGGTTCGTTCCCACCGGGTATCGTGCCGCTGGCCCTGGCCCGGGTGCATGAACTGGTACCGAACCATCATGGCCAGCAAGTCGCCTGGAGCCGGGCGACCGTTTCATTCGCCACATTTCAGGCGGTGGCGGGTTTTGCGTATTCGGCGCTGTTCAACGCCAGCGGCGGGCATCATGGGCTGCTGTTTTTGATTTCCGCAGGCGCAATTGTCGTCGCGTTGCTGGTGGACTATGTTCCTTCCATTGCGAGTTATGTATCAAAAGATTAAAGTTCCGCACGATCGTCGCCGCCCGACCAACGGTCAACTTTGTCATCATCTTGCAATGTTGACTCGGGCCGACAAGCCAAGCAGAATGATCTCACTTGGCCATCATTCTTTGTTGCAGGCCAATCACGGAAGAAAGAAATGAAAAGGATTGTTTCACTGGTCGCCGTCCTGACCGCTTACCCAGCCGCAGCGGACGTACATAAAATTCAGTACAGCTACGATGATTCGAATGCCGAATACGCCATCGTCTCGTTCGTTGAAAGTGGTTCGGCTGTACAGGCCACGGTAAAAAGAACCGGTGCCTATTTCACCAATTACACAAAGCTTGAACTTGATTGCGCCAGTCGCAATGTCCGTCACATGGGCATGTATAACAGCGTCGAGGGATTGGAAAAGGCTGATTTCGACCAGATGCAGGGCCGCATCGTCGAGGGCTCGATCGCTGGCGAAGTGGGCAAGGTGCTCTGCAAAGGCACTACCCTGACCGCCTCGCAAATGGAAGAAGTGCCAATCGAAAATCTGCTGGACGACCAGGGCTGAACCAAAGCCGTTTCCTGGAAGCTTTCTGACATGGAATGTCTGTGCAGTTGATCGACGAGGCTCGCAACCGCTCGCCATCCGCTGCCTTAAGACTCTTTTATTTCTGCCCAGACAGAAAAAAAGCCAACCTGACCGATAGCTTGAACACCCGTCTTTTACGACGGGCGGGGAATTGCAATGCACGCAAGAAAGATCTTCGAACTCCTGATGTCGTCCCTGGCCTATGTCCTCATCTCCTTGCTTTGGTTCGCCTACGCCGTGCCGGGGATGGTCGAGCTCGACTCTGACTTCTCCGTGATAACGGCCGCCTGCGGCTCGATTATCTGGCTGTGCGCCACGGGTTGTATCGCCTTGTACTTCGTTCAGAAAATGCGTACCGCCTGACAAGGCTCACGGCGATATCTGCTTGCGTCCAAACGTCGAGCGATAGCTGCCAGGCGGTACGCCGAAAAAATCCCGGAAGCGTCGCTGGAAATGCGGTGAGCTGACGAAACCCGTCGCGACGGCGATCTCGGTGACGGACCGGTTGGTCTGTTGGATCAGCTGGCGTGCACGGGTCAGGCGCAGCTCCAGGTAATAACGCGTCGGGGTCGCGCCGAGAAACCGGCAGAACCGCCGTTCCAGCTGGCGTTTGGAAACCTTGACGCACGCCGCCAGCTCATCGATCGTCAACGGCTCCTCGACGTTCTGCCACATCAGTTCCAGCGCCAGCTTGAGGCTTTCCGGCAGCGTCGGGTCCGTCTCGACGAAGATTGGCGGCAGGTCCGAGGCGTCATCCCCTGACTCATCGCAGCGAAGGATCTCTTCGATGGCTCCCACCAGCGTCTCCCCGCCCGTGCGGCGGATCAGTTGGAGCATCATGCGCAGCGAACTGTTGGCGCCCGCGCAACTGACCCGCTCACGGTCCACGACATAAGCGCGACTTGACACTTTCACGCCAGGGAACATCTCAGCCATCGTTGCGCGACTTTCCGGGTGGACCGCGCATTCGAAACCGTCGAGCAGGTTCGCCTCGGCCACGAAAAACACGCCATTCCACAACCCGCCCAACAACGCCCCGCAAGCCGCATTGGCGCGCAGCTTGCGCCGCAGTAATGGCGTACCCGCAAGCTTCACGCGAAAGCCGCCGGCGACAATCAGCACGTCCAGGTTGTCCGGCAACTGCGCCAGCTCAAGATCGGTTGAGATGACGATTCCCAGGTCGCTCGTCACCTGCCCGCCCGAAGCGCCTACCGTCAGCACTTCATACAGTGGCGTGTCGTTCATCAGGTTGGCGGTGACCAGTGCGTCCACCGCTCCGGTGAAGGACATCATCGAGAAGTTGTCCATCAGCACAAACGCGACGCGCACCGGCGCCTGGCTGACCGACGCAGTCCCTTGGGGCCGATAAGCCATGTTCTTGTTCTTGAGTACGCTTTCGAATGCGCTTGGCATGGGGCCTCGGATGCAGGAAGGCGATCTGGTGGGGAGCCGGCGCAAAGCCCGGAGCATGCCATCTTGCGGATTAACCGCAGGAGCGGCTTGTGTTCCCGCGACATAACCATCGGCATTAACGACGTCCGACAAATGGTGCTCTCAAGGGAATACGACCTTGGTCGATAGCGTGGATGTAGGCATGGGCGCTTTCCGTTCCAGAGTTCGCAATGCTCACCGCTAATGTTTCCGCCGTTCCAATACCGATAAATACCCGCGGGAGAAGTCATGAATATCAAACAGAAGCTGACCTGGGCGTTCGCAACCATTGCCTGCCTCCCGGTTATCCTGGTGGCGGTGCTCGTGGTGATGAACCTGCGCGATGCGGCACAAGCCAACTTCCTGGACAGCAGCGGCCGCGAAATCCGCCAGATCGACAACGGCATGAAGCAGTTCTTCGACGGCATCATGCAGAACGTTGAATTCTTCGCCAAGGACCCGCGGATCGTCGCGGCCAAAGACCTGAAGAACTACTCCGGCGCTGATGCTGCGCAAATTCCTCTTACCGAGAACAACAAACAACTGCTGGATATCTTCGATCGGTTCGCCAAGAGCCACCCGACCACCGCCTACCTATCCCTGGGCCTGGCGGACGGTGGCTACGCCAGTTGGCCGGATGATCCGAAAATCTCCAACTACGACCCGCGCCAGCGCCCCTGGTACAAGGCTGCCGTTGCCGCGCCGGGCACTACCGTGAAGACCGATGCCTATTACTGGGCCCCCGACGACGTGTCGCTGATCGGCATCGTGCACACCGTCGCCGATGCCAGCGGCAAGCTGGTTGGCGTGGTGGGCCTGGACGTGTCGCTCAAGCAACTGACCGAACTGGTGAAGAACATCAAGCTGGGCGACAGTGGCTACCTGATGCTGGTGGAAGGCAGCGGCAACGTCTTGGTGGACCCCGCCGACGCCAAGCACAACTTCAAACCCTTGGCCGACCTCGGTCCCAACTACGCAGCACTGGCCAAGAGCAGCGATGGCGCTACTCAGATCGAGATCGACGGCGTGCCGTACATGGCCAACATCGTCACCTCTAAAAGCCTGGGCTGGCGGTTCATCGGCCTGATCAAGCGTGACGAGGTGATGGCCGAAGCCGCGAGCCTGACCTGGTTGATCGCTATCATCGCCGCCGCGCTGGCCGTGGTCTTCGCGATCGTCGGCGCCAGCTTCGCCAGCGTTATCGTCCGGCCGATCCGCGGCGTTGCCAACGGCCTGCAGGAAATCGCTGAAGGTGAAGGCGACCTCACCCGCCAACTCGCTGTACAGGGCAAGGATGAAACCGCCACCCTGGCAAGCTGGTTCAACCAGTTCCTGGGCATGATTGCGCAACTGGTTCAACGCATCGGCAGCGCCTCCTCCGACCTGCAAACCGCAGCCGCGGACACCCGCGACGTCGCACAGAACATGAACGAAGCCGCCGGGCGCCAGCGCCAGGCCGTGGAGCTGGTGAGCACCGCGTTCAACGAAATGGTCGCCACCGCCAACGAAGTGGCCCGCTCGTGCAGCCAGGCCGCCGTCAGCGCGGACACCGGTTATCGGGATGTACACGACGGCCAGCACCACATCGGCGAAGCCACGGGCAGCGTGTTGAGGCTCAGTGAAGAATTGCAGCAGTCGACCCAGACCATGCAGGCGCTGGAACAGGACAGCAAGAACATCAACACGATCCTGGACACCATTCGCTCGATCGCCGAACAGACCAACCTGCTGGCCCTCAACGCGGCGATTGAAGCCGCACGCGCCGGCGACCAAGGCCGCGGCTTTGCCGTGGTGGCCGACGAAGTACGCGCCCTGGCGCGGCGCACCGCTGACTCCACCGGCGAGATCGACAGCTTGCTCGGCAACCTCGCCCGGCGCACCCAGGAAGTGACGCAACAGATGCAGAACAGCCTGCACGTGTCGCAAACCAGCGTCGAGCGCATCCAGCAGGCCCGCGACAGTTTCGACAAGATCCGCACCTCGGTGGACTCGATCCGCGACCAGAACACGCAGATCGCCACCGCTGCGGAACAACAGCACCAAGTGGCCGAAGACATCAACCGGCACATCGCGCAGATCCACTCCGATGCGCAGCTGGTTGAAGAGTTTGCTCACACCGCACAAACCGGTTCGGGGCGTTTGACGGATATCTCCGGACAGCTCAAGGGCTTGGTGGGACGCTTCAAGTTCTAAACTGGGCTTAAGTCCACTGAAGATCAAATGTGGGAAGCCTGCTCGCGAAAGCGTCGTCACAATCAGCGAAGGAGCTGAACGTGCCGACCTCTTCGCGAGCAGGCTCGCTCCCACAGGATTATGGGTTTGATGGAATCACTACCCTTTTGCCTTGATCGCATACATCCCGCCGGCAATTACCAGAAAGGCCCCTACGACTGTCCATGTGTCGGGCAGCTCGCCGAATACCAATAGGCCAATCAGCGTAGCGAACACCAGAAGAGAATAATTGAACGGTTGAAGTGTGGCTGCCGTTGCAACCTTCAGCGCCTGAAGCAATAACAGCTGGGCCACCACACCGGTCATGGAGAGCACCGCTATCAGGCCCCATTGCGCCGGGTTCGGTGCTACCCAACCTGGTAGACCCAACAAGGTAATCGCTATCGCGCCGAAAAAACCCATGTGAAGCATGTTCGTGGCGAACGAGTCTCCCCGGCTGATTCGTCGGGTCAGCACGCTGAAAATCGCAAAACCCAAGGCAGACAACAGCGGAATCAGCGCCGCCAGTTCGAAAACACTGGAGCCGGGACGAAGGATAACCAGCGTCCCCGTGAAGCCAATGGCGGCGGCAACCCATCGACGCACGCCAATGAACTCCCCTAGAAACGCCCCCGCCAACGCCAGTGTCATCAAGGGGAATACCGCGTACAGGGCATGCATTTCAGCGAGTCCCAGATAGCGCAGCCCCAATCCGAACAAGGCGCTCTCACCCACGCCAATGAGCGCACGAATGATCTGCTGGTAGGGATGGCGGCTTCGGCACGCGGTCCATAGGCTGCCCTGATAGGCGCTATAACCGACAGCAAAAGCCAGGAACACCCAATAACGCACCATCACCAATTGTGCGATCGGGAGCTCCTTGACCAGCACTTTGGTGACCCCATCCTGAGCTGCAAAGATCAGCATGGACAGAAGGCAAAGGACGATACCTAAGCGCGGTCGCGGGGCGTCATGATCATGCACCGCGCGCACCAGCCTCGGTCGAGGCCGACTTCAACCTGACGGGCGGTTCTTCATCAAGTTTGATATCCCATGTCGTGACCGTCATCGCTCAGCCTCTGAATAGAACAAGGACTCATCCAGCAGCGCCCTTGGCTCTCGACCAAGGGCACCGGACTGCAACAGCTATCGGACAGCAACGGCCATCACTGGGCTGGTGTCGCGGACGCCGTCTGGCTGCCAAACATCGCTTCGAAACGCGGTTTGTTGGCTGCGTAATACTCTGCCACCACCTTGTCCGCCGAGCTGTCACGGGCGTCCGCCATCAACTTCTCAAGGTCCGCTTTCGGAATCTTGAAGTTGGCGAAGAATCGGGCCACATCAGGGTGCTCCGCGCTGAAACCTTTGCGTGCGAAGGCGTGGATCTGCTCAGCGCCACCGAAAATCTGCTTCGGATCATCCAGGTAGCGCAGCGGCCATTTGGCGAACATCCAGTGCGGGCTCCAGGCGTTGACCAGTGACCATTTGTCACGCTTGAGGTTGCGATCCAATTCACTCAGCATCCCGGACTCTGAAGAAGCGACCATCTTGTAGCCGTCGAGCTTGTATTGCTCGATGGCTTTTTCCGTCAGCTTGTACTGACCATTGCCCACTTCCGAAGTGAGGATCTTGCCGCCGAGTTTCTCCCGCACTTCAGGCTTGTTGAGGTCTTCGACGCTGGCGATCTCGCTGGTTGGAATGGAGGTGGGCACCGCCATGCCGATCCGGCCTTCGTACAGCACGCCGAGGTCTTCGAGCCTGTCCTTGTACTTGTCATAGAACGACTTGTGGGTGCTGGGCAGCCAGACCATCGGGATCAGGTCGATATTGCCGTTGGCCAGGGCCTGGAACTGGATGCCGATATCGGCCAGCACCAACTTGACCGGTTGCTTGAGGTGATCCTGCAACGCGGTGTTCGCCAGTTTCACCGCGATCTCCGTATCCGACCAGTTCACCCAGCCGATGCGGATGGGCGCGGGTTCATCGGCCTGAGCGATCAGACTGCCGCAGGCAAATGCAAGGCCTGCAAACCAGCCGATAAAATTTTTACTGGATAACGTCATCATGTGCATCTCCGCAGACTGTATTAATAGTTATTGGCAGGGCAGCAGAAGCATTCATTTTCCATCACGACCGCAAGCGGCCATCCGGTGAGTTCTAGTTATCAAAATACAGGGACTTGTGTTTTCGGCCCTCCTCCGCCCTTTGGCGTTTCCAACCGCAATGACCGGCTCATTCACAGCGCTTTCTCGCGTGCCGGCAAAGCCTCGAACAAATCCCCCTCAGCAGGTAATCCGCCCAGCCTCCAGACCGTTGGGGGCAAACCCTGAATCCACCGCTGCGTGGGAGGCACCCATCGCGCCACCACGCTGATGCAGGCGAGCGGCCGCACGTGCCGAATCCCCCTGTTTCGACTGGATGGTAATCCTGGTTTTCCTGCCACGCAAGAAAAATGTACACCCGTGTCTTACTCGTTGACACACCTGAACATTCAACATACCGTTATGTCAAAACCCAGCCTGATGTTCTGTTCCCGGAGCAACACCATGTCCAGCGATCCTTTGCTGCAGCCCTACAAAATCAAGCATCTGACGCTCAAGAATCGGATCATGACCACCTCGCATGAGCCCGCGTATCCCGTCGATGGCATGCCGAAGGATCTGTACCGTGCCTATCATGTCGAGCGGGCGAAGGCCGGCGTGGCGCTGACCATGACTGCCGGCTCCGCTGCCGTTTCTCGGGATAGCCCGCCGGTATTCAACAACGTGCTGGCGTACAAGGACGAAGTGGTCAAATGGATGAAAGACCTGACCGATGAGTGCCACGAACACGGCGCGGCGGTGATGATCCAGCTCACCCACCTGGGACGCCGCACGCGCTGGGACAAGGCCGACTGGCTGCCGGTTGTCTCGCCGTCCCATCGCCGCGAAGCGTCCCACCGGGCGTTTCCGAAAAAGCTGGAAGACTGGGACATCGACCGCATCATCAAGGATTACGTCGATGCCGCCGAGCGCATGAAAGCCGCGGGACTTGATGGCCTGGAGTTGCAGGCCTACGGGCACCTCATGGATCAATTTTGGTCGCCACTGACCAATGAGCTTGATGGGCCCTACGGCGGTTCCCTGGAAAACCGAATGCGCTTTACCTTCGATGTGTTGCGCGGTATCCGCCAGCGTTGCGGCGAGGACTTCCTCCTTGGTGTGCGCTACACCGGCGACGAGGATCTTCCCGGCGGTTTTGGTTTCAGCGACGGCATCCAGATTTCCCACATGCTCAAGGACAGCGGCCTGGTGGATTTCCTAAACGTCGTGCGCGGTCATATCGATACCGATGCGGGCCTCACCGACGTGATACCGATCCAGGGCATGCGCAACTCGCCGCACCTGGATTTTGCCGGGGAGATCCGCTCGGCAACCGGTTTCCCGACGTTCCATGCGGCCAAGATTCCGGACGTCGCCACGGCGCGACACGCCATCGCCTCTGGCAAGGTGGACATGATCGGCATGACCCGCGCCCACATGACCGACCCGCACATCGTGCGCAAGATCATCGAAAAACGTGAAGAAGAGATCCGTCCTTGCGTTGGCGCCAACTACTGCCTGGACCGTATCTATCAGGGCGGCGCGGCGTACTGCATCCACAACGCCGCCACCGGCCGCGAAACCACCATGCCCCATGAGATTCCCAAGGCATCGGTCAAGCGCAAGGTGGTGGTGATTGGCACCGGCCCGGCGGGCCTGGAAGCAGCACGGGTGGCCGGCGAACGCGGCCATGACGTCACGGTGTTCGAAGTGGCGGATCAGCCCGGGGGGCAGATCCGCTTGACCGCGCAAAGCGAACGGCGGCGCGAGATGATCAGCATCATCGATTGGCGCATGACGCAGTGCGAACGGCTGGGCGTAAGGTTCCACTTCAACACCTGGGCCGAAGCCGAGACGGTCCTGGCCGAAGAACCGGATGTGGTGATCGTTGCCACAGGCGGCTTGCCCCATACCGAGGTGCTCAAGCTAGGCAATGAGCTGGTGGTGTCGACCTGGGACATCATCTGCGGCGATGTCAAGCCTGGCCAGAACGTGCTGATCTTCGATGACGCCGGCGACCACGCGGCGCTCCAGGCCGCCGAGGTCATCGCCAACAGCGGCGCGAAACTGGAGATCGTCACGCCGGACCGGTCGTTTTCGCCGGAGGTGATGGCGATGAACCTGGTGCCGTACATGCGCAGCCTGCAAGACCTGAACGTCACGTTCACGGTCACGTATCGGGTCGACTCGGTGGAGCAACGCGACGGGCAGCTGGTTGCCCACTTCGGTAGCGATTACGGCCAGGTGCACAAGCAGCGCGTGGTCGATCAGGTGGTGGTCAACCATGGCACCCTGCCGCTGGACGATCTGTACTTCGAACTGCGCCCATATTCGAGCAACAACGGCGCGGTCGAACAGCACAACCTGATCGCAGGGAACCCCCAGAACATCGTGACCAACCCCGAGGGCCGCTTCCAGTTGTTCCGGATCGGCGACGCGGTGTCGGCGCGTAATACCCACGCGGCCATCTATGATGCGCTGCGGCTGGTCAAGGACATCTGAAGTCGTGCCCAACATGATCTTTTCAATTGCTGAAAACTGAAGTGGGAGCGGGCTTGCTCCCGATAGCGGTGCCTCAGTCACAGGGATGTAGGACCGGCTGCCGTCATCGCGAGCAAGCTCGCTCCCATAAGGGTTTTGCGGACGCGGGACTCTTGGGGTCAGGCTTGAAGCCCTTTGCGCGCCACGGCGGCGCCCGCTTGCAATGCCCTTCCCACCTGCGCCTCGAAATGCCCCTGGGTCATCGATTGCAAGGCGGCGGCTGTCACGCCGCGGTAGGCAACCAGAGTATCGATCATTTGCTGGGCGTCGCGGGTGGCCAGCAACTGGCTGCTGTTGATCACGACATTGCTTGCGGCAAGCTGCGCAATCTCGCCGGGGATACCGGCTGCCATCGCCTGATTCGCCAACGCTGTCATCAACAAGGCAGGAAAGGCCGGGCCGGTGCCCGAAAGCGCAGAGAGGTAATCGATAAAGTCTTCCTGCTGGACCTCTGCAGCAGTGCCCACGCATTCGAACAACTGCTGAATGAGGGTCTTCGTCATCGGTTCCACCGCGCCAGCGCAATACCAAGGCGTAAAGGACTGCCCGATTTCCACCGCCGCGTTGGGCATCGCCCGCACGACTCTTGAGGCCAAGGTCCGTGCGGCGATTGCCTGCGCCGTGATCCCGGCCATCAATGAGATCACCGTCTTGCCCGATGCGTCGAGGGTCAGGCTGGCGAATTGCTCGGGTCTTACTGCGATGATGATGACGTCGCTGCGATCCGCCAGTGCCTGGTTATCGGTGACCAGGCAAACGCCTTGCTTCGCCAATGGATGGGCACCTGAGCGATTGGAAATAATCAGATTACCCGCCGGCAACCAGGCCTTCGCCAACACGGCCTTGGCAATCGCCGCGCCCAACCACCCCGTTCCGCCGACGATTCCCAGCGTCACTTCATTCATTTTTCAGCCGTTTCTTCAAAGGTTTCCATCAGCGGCACGAACACCCCTGACTCTTTTTCGGCATAACCGAATTTGCCATAAAACCGATCCAGCTCACGCTGCTTGGGCACCTTGCCGGTGAAAATGCTCACGTAATGCGGGATGCGCTGGAAGCGCACGGTGATCAGCTCGCTGGTGTTCATGGTGATGTAGCCGATCTGCGTCAGATAAATCGTCCGAGCCCGTGCGTCGGCCCCCTGGCTGTCGTAGCCGAAGCGCTTGAACATGCTTGCCAGGGCGCCCATACGTTGCTCGTCGACAATGGCGACCTGTTGCGCGACGTCTGCGGACTGGAGCGCCCAACTGCGCACCGCAAATTCAAACTGAGAATCGAACAATCGCGGATTGAGCCAACATTCAAAAACATTCAGGATCGCCTCGGAGATGCTCTCGGCGTAGCTTTCGCTTTGCCGGATCAAACCCCCGGTGTTGGTTTCGCGCCAGCGCGACAGCAAGGCCGCCAGCAACTGTTCGCGATCCTCGAAAAACCAATAGAAGCTGGTGCGTGACAAACCTAGGCGTTTGGCCAACGGCATGACCCGGACCGCATCGATGCCGGACTCCTTCAAAGCCTCATAGGCCGCTTCCAGCCACCCTTCGGGCGACCCTCGCCAACCTGCGTCCTGGGCCTTGCCACGCGTCTTTCCCACCTGGGGCATCTTGCATCCACCTTATTGAACATACGTAACGCGAATGTACTCGGATGACCGCTAAATGTACACCTAAGTACATTTGATTGACGAGCCGTTCCCTCCTCTCCCCGAGGTCGCGAAAGGACCAATGAGCGCAAGTCATGGGTCGCCCAAAGTGTCGCCCTGGCCCGGTCGCGGTTGCTCGGCGATCACTTGCAGACGAGCAACCTGGTCCGTCCCACCCCAACCCTCTTACGCACTGATGCCAAGCTCTGCCTCCTGGGCCCGTTGGGCCGGACGTCTGAGCGGCAAAGTGTCAGGCGTTTTCGCGAACGGCTGATGACACATCTGGCCCAAACGAAGGATGTTTGATCGGTGGCGCCTCGACCCGTTTTTTATCAATCTGCTTAAAAAACCGGGCCTGCGGCCGATACCCATGACAAGAGCCCAGCGACTGGGTAGCTGGATGGCGGCGGGAACCGGTAATGACAGACATATATCTGCTGATAGCGAGCGGTACGGACCAGAGCGATGCGTACGTCCTGGGTTGGTTCGATGACCGAACCAAGGCCCGGGAAGTGGCCGAGCAGAAGGAATGGGAAGCTTATCGAGCCAGTCTGAAGGCGGAACACCCTTGGTCAAGCCATAAACCACTGGCACCGGACAAGACCGAATACCGGCGCTACTGGATCAAGACCGTTTCGAAATTCGAACACGTTTCCATCCCGAGGTCCCTCGCGGTGCACTGACAGCCCTGCCCCTCATAGCATCGATTCATTGCGAAAATTTAACGAACCGCGCGCGCTCGCCAAGGGTCTAGAAAACTAAGCCCATCCGATGAGAGCGTTCCTATGTTGAAATTTCTTGGTGGTACCGTTGGGATCATTTTCCTGATCGGCCTGATCGTGGTCATAGCCTTGTTCAAGTTCATTTTCTGATCCGGCCAGCGGTAGCGCATTGCGCTACCGCTGGCTTTACACGGGTTCGGACGCGGGCAATAACGCCAGGATCCGATCACGGCAGACTTGCAGTATCTCATCCGCCAACGGAGCATCATCCGGACAGGCCCGCGACAGCATGACTGCGCCGACGGCCTGGGCGAACAGGTTGATCATCGCTGCCCGGCCCCCTTCTTCTGTCGCCCCGAGCTTTTCCTCCAGTGCAGCCAGGGTGCCCTCCAATCCAGTGGCAAACGTGGTTTTCACCTCATCGTCCTGACGCGCCGCGTCGCCGCACAATGCCGCCATCGTGCAGCCGTTGCCCCGCGCATCGCGGTGCTCGCGCGAGACATACATGGCGAAAAAACCCGCGACATCCAGTTTGCTTGCGCTGGTCAATGAGCGCGAAAGACTGTCTGCGGCGGCTTCCGCCATCAGGTCGGCTTTCGAACCGAAATGCTTGTAGAAACCACCGTGAGTGAAGCCGGCGGCGGCCATCAGGTCCGCCACACCGATGCCGTCAAAGCCACGTTCACGAAACAGAACAGACGCCGTCTCGACGATATGTTGCCGGTTTGCCTGTGCCTGAGCCTTAGTCACTCTCATTTTTCATCACCTCGTACCGCTCGAATCATGCCTCGCATCATACATAGATGCCGACCATAATCAAATTCATTGACATCTTAGATTTCGGTCATCATCCTAACAACCAACCCACACGCCCCCCCTAAGCTCGATGTGGACCGCCAACGGCGGCGAAAAACCCCGCCGTAGATCCCACGTCTTAATCCCTGAAGAGACCGACACCATGACCACTCGCAAAACCGTCCTCATCACTGGCGCTTCCACCGGTATCGGCGCTGTCTATGCCAAGCGCTTTGCCCAACGCGGCCACGATCTCGTGCTGGTGGCCCGTGACAACGCCCGGCTGGAAGCATTGGCAACCGAGCTGCGCAACGAACACCATATTACCGTCGATGTGCTCCAGGCCGACCTCACCCAATCCGCTGACTTGAACCGGGTCGAAGCGCGCCTGCGAGATGACGACCGTATCGGCATCCTGATCAACAACGCGGGCGCGGCCCAATCCGGCAGTTTTATCGAACAGACCACCGACAGCGTCGCGCACCTGGTTTCGCTCAACACCACCGCGTTGGTACGGCTCGCCAGCGCCGTCGCTCCACGCCTGGCAAAGGCCGGCGACGGCGCGATCATCAATATTGGCTCGGTGGTCGGCTTGGCGCCGGAATTCGGCATGTCGGTATATGGCGCGACCAAGGCATTCGTGTTGTTCCTCTCCCAGGGGCTCAGCCTCGAACTCAACCCCAAGGGCGTCTACGTCCAAGCCGTCCTGCCGGCGGCTACCCGGACCGAAATCTGGGAACGCGCGGGCATCGACGTCAATACGCTGAGTGAAATCATGGAAGTGGACGATCTGGTCGACGCGGCGCTGATCGGCTTCGATCGTCGCGAACCGGTGACCATTCCGCCACTGCAGGACGGCGCTCGCTGGGATGCGTTGCAGGCCGCGCGCCAAGGGTTGCTGGGGCAGATCAAGCAATCGGCGGTGGCTGAGCGGTACAAGGCCTGACGGTTCCAAGGTCACCGCTGCGCCGCCGCGGTTCCCTCTATCGGTTAGCCAAATGGCGGTGAAGTGGATTAAGCGCTTTCCATGATCGCTGTTCACCCGCAGGATGTGCTCGGGATCACCACACCTGGACTGGATCATGCCATTTGAGACTTGGTTGCTCTATCTGCTCACCTGCTGCGGCATTGCGGTAGCGCCAGGCCCCAATGCGTTGTTGGCGCTTACCCATGGGGCAATTCATGGAACCCGCAAGACGTTGTTCACTATCGCAGGCGGCGTACTCGGCTTTTCAGTCGTGCTTTCGCTTTGCGCATTGGGGCTGGGTGCGCTGATCCAGGCATCCGCCACTTGGTTCACGGCACTGAAGATCGTTGGCGGGCTCTACCTGATCTGGTTGGGCTTCGGTCTGTGGCGATCCCCGCCCGTCAGTCTCGACGCGACGAGTAACGAAGGCTTTCGACGGTGGTCGCTGTTCCGCCAAGGCTTGGTATCGGCCATCTCCAATCCCAAGGCGCTGCTGCTGTTCACCGCGTTCATCCCGCCCTTCCTTGATCCGCACCGCAATATCATTGCGCAGACACTCACTATTGCGCTGACTTACGCCGTGGTCGAATTCATCGTTGAATACTTTGTCGCCAGCGCAGCTCACCGGGTCAGGCCTTGGCTGGCTCGAACCGGGCGCCGGTTCAACAAAGTCTGCGGTGGCTTTTTTGTGGCTTTTGGGGTGAGCTTGCCCATTCATAGCTGAATACCTGAACCGCAATCATTGCCTACCCATCGGACCATCGCGTAGAAAGCGCCCCCGACTCCAGGCCCTGGCTCTATCATGAGCTAACGTTCATGATTTGCTTTTGCGCCGAATTGCCGGGATACCTATACATGAGAGACCTGCCGCCGACCGCCACATTGCGTGCCTTTGAAGTCGCCACCCGACACCCCACGTTCACCGCGGCCGCGCAGGAGCTGCACGTGACGCAGAGCGCAGTCAGTCACCAGCTCAAGCACCTGGAGGCGCTTTGGGGGTTGCAGTTGTTCGAGCGTGGCAAGTCACTGACCCTCACGGCAGCGGGGGCTACGCTGGCGCCCATCGTGCGGGAATTTTTCATGAGCCTGGAAGCGACCCTGGGCGATCTGCGCGAGCAGAAAGGCAGGGTCAGGCTCGAAGTCAGCACCACGTATTCCTTCGCGCTGAAATGGCTGCTGCCGCGCTTGCCGGGGCTTTCCCGCCATTATCCGGAACTGTTGGTCGCGCTGGACACCACCGATAAGATCATCCATTTCTCCAACGCCCAAGCCGATGTTGCGATCCGGCTTGGCAAAGGCAACTATCCCGGCCTGTATTCGGAATTCCTGTTCGGCGAGCAGGTGTTTCCAGTGGCGAGCCCCGATCTGCTGCAGCGCTTGGGCATGCCACACAGCCCCGCCGAACTGCTGCATTACCCGCTGCTGACCCGTGACGGCGCCGAGCTGGTACCAAAATGGGAGGACTGGTTTCAGAAGGTTGGGTTGGAATTGTCGCCGCTCAAGGAGAGCGTCAGGTTCGGCGACACCAACATGACAGTGGAGGCCGCGTTGCTCGGCCAAGGTGTTGCCTTGGTGCGTAGCGGCCACGTTGAAACCGAAATCAGCGACGGCCGCCTGGTGCGGCTGTTCGATGTGCCGTTTGCGTCACCGCTTGCCTATTATTTTGTCTGTCCCAAGGGCATCGAATCGCAACCGCACATCGTCAGCTTCCGCCAATGGCTGGCCAGCGAGGCGTTGAAGGTTCAACACGTCTACGACTGATACATGAGATTTTGCTCATGAACCAATGAGGAGACTTCTCTGTCGCCCGGCCGTCGCGCTGCCTAGAATGGCGACCATGCCTACCCATATCGTCCTGCTGGTCCTGTTCGCCGCGCTCCTGCATGCCAGCTGGAATGCCTTGCTGCGTGGCGGCGCCGATCGACTCTGGTCAATGACGGTCATGTGTATCGTCATCGCCATCGTCTGTGCCATCGCCGCGATATTCATGGTGCCACCGGCGCCGGCCAGCTGGGGCTATGGGTTGCTTTCGGCGTTGCTGCACGTGGGCTACAACCTGTTTCTGGTGCGCAGCTACCGGGTCGGCGACTTGGGGCAGATCTATCCGATTTCCCGCGGATCGTCACCGGCGTTGATCACCCTGGGGGCGGCGATCTTTGCCGGAGAAAACATTACCCCCGGTGAGCTGCTCGGTATCGGCCTGGTGTCCGGCGGCATCATTTCCCTGGCCTTCCGTGGACGCAGCCTGTCGGTTCCCAGCCTGCCCTATGCGCTGGGAACGGGTTGCTTCATCGCGGCCTATAGCGTCGTCGACGGCATGGGCGCCAGGCTTTCCGGCGCGCCGCTCGCCTACACGGTGTGGATGTGCGCCGCGTGGGGTGTGCTGATGCCTCTCGTGTACATCGGCCTGCGCGACGCCCGCAGCTTATTCTCCGTCCGGCCCGGGATACTCGCCGCGTCGGTCGGCGGGCTGGTCTCGCTGATCGCCTATGCAATTGTCATCTACGCCATGAACGAAGCGCCTCTGGGCGCGGTATCGGCATTGCGCGAGACCAGCGTGTTGTTCGCGGTATTGATTGGCTACCTGTTTCTTGGCGAGACGCTCACCGCCCGCCGGGTCTTGGCGTGCACCGTGATCGCCAGCGGCACCTTCATCATCGGCTGACCCATCAACTGCCCAGGAGAATATTCCCAATGGCTGACATCCCGCAGGCGCCCTTGATCCTGATAACCGGTGGAAGCCGCGGCGTGGGTGCCGCCACCGCGCGGCTGGCCGCCGCACAAGGCTACGACGTCGCCATCAGCTATATCGCCAACGAGACCGCGGCACTGACCGTGGTGGCGGACGTGGAGGCATTGGGACGGCGCGCGCTGGCCATGCGCGCCGACAGCTCGGACCCCAAGCAGGTCGCCGATCTATTCGCAGCCATCGACCGCTCGTTCGGACGCATCGACGTCCTGGTCAATAACGCTGGGGTACTGTCGGCTCAGTCACGCCTGGAGGACCTCGGCTTCGAACGCATGCAGCGCATCTTCGCAGTCAATTCCATCGGCCCGATTCTCTGCGCCCAGCAGGCAGTGAAACGCATGTCCCACCGGCACAACGGCCCCGGCGGAGTCGTGATCAATATCTCCTCGGCATCGGCGCGCCTCGGCAGCCCCAATGAATACGTCGACTATGCGGCATCAAAGGGAGCATTGGAGACGTTCACCATCGGGTTCGCCAAAGAGGTGGCCCGAGAAGGCATACGCGTCAACTGCATCCGCCCCGGGCATATCTACACCGAAATGCATGCCAGCGGCGGCGAGCCGGGACGGGTCGATCGGGTCAAGGATTCCATCCCCATGGGGCGTGGCGGTCAGCCGGAGGAAGTGGCGCGGGCCATTCTATGGCTGGCCAGCGCGGAGGCGTCGTTTGTGACCGGGACATTTCTTGATGTGACGGGGGGCAAATGACGTGGATGGCCTCATTGGAACGAAGCCTGGAGGCCAGAGCCGGTCATGCCGCTGAAGCGGAATGACCGGAGGCCTTATCGATTATTTTTGCGCCAACAATGCCTTTCTCGCAGCCTTGTCTTGCTTCATTGCGGCGATTTCACGCTCGCAGGCCTCGACGTCGAAAGAGTTGTCCCACTTGGCAATGGCGATGGTGCCGATGCCGTTGCCAATGAGGTTGGTCACAGCCCGCGCTTCGTTCAGGAACCGGTCAATCCCCAAGAGCAAAACGAGGCCTACCAACGGGATGGAGTGGATGGTCGTGAGCGTTGCCGCCAATGTCACAAACCCAGCGCCCGCCACGCCAGCCGAGCCTTTGGACGTCAGCAGGAACACACCAAGCAGGATCATTTGGTCGACGAAAGTCAGCGGCGTATTGGTGGCTTGGGCAATAAAAATGGCGGCCATGGTGAGATAGATACAAGTGCCGTCAGCGTTGAAGGTATACCCCGTAGGCAGCACCATCCCCACTACTGATTTTTTGCAGCCAAGCTTTTCAAGCTTCACCATCATTCGCGGCAACACAGCCTCGGTTGAACAGGTGCCCAGCGTGATGAGGATTTCATCCTTGAAATAACGCAGAAATTGCAGCAGCGGCATGCCCGACCATCTCGCCACCGTACCCAGCACGACCACGATGAATATCAACGTCGTGACATAGAGCGCGACAAGCAGTTGTCCGAGTGAGAACAAGGTCCCAATTCCGTATTTGCCGATAGTGAATGCCATACCGGCCCCAGCACCAATCGGCGCCAAGCGCATGACCATCGCAACTATTTTGAAGAGGCCTTGCAAGAACAGGTCAATGGTATTGATCAACGGCTTGCTGGTTTCGCCCATTTGAACCAGGGCAACTCCCATCAATACCGAAAGCAGGATGACCTGAAGCATGACGCCATTGGAGAACGCACCAATGAAAGTCTGCGGGATGATATTGAGGAAGAACTCAACGGTGCCGCCCTGTTCATTCGCAACTTGGCTGTATTTGCCAATAGCACTTGCATCAAGCGCGCTGGCATTGATGTTCATACCCACGCCAGGCTTCACGATGTTGACGACGATAAGACCGACAACCAGAGCAATGGTGGACAGGATTTCGAAGTAGATCAATGCCTTCACACCGATCCGACCGACTTCCTTGATGTTGCCCATCTTCGCTATGCCGACCACGACAGTGCCGAAAATAATGGGTGCCAATAGCATCTTTATCAGTTTGATGAAGCCATCGGCAAAGGGTTGGAGCTTGGCTCCGATATCAGGAACGAAGTAACCGATTGCTGCGCCGATCACGATACCGATCAGCACTTGCACGTACAGCTGGCTATACCAGCGGGACTTGGAATTTTCCACGGAAGCACCTCATTTTATTTTTGTGATGGGCTGTGGGCTGGCGCCGGTGGGTGGCGCCTGGTTCTGCGGCCTGCTCTCGCAGGCCGCAGCTTGAGGGTGATCAGCCTTCGCCCAGCTCACGCATGACTGCATACAAGGCAGACTTGGCTTCGAATCCCACACCCGGAATATCCGGCAGACCGACGTAGCCGTTTTCCACCTTGATCCCATCGGCGAACCCACCGAATGGCTGGAACACGTCTGGGTATGATTCGTTACCGCCCAGGTGCAGGCCGGCTGCGATGTTCAGGGACATCTGGTGACCGCCATGGGGCACCACGCGACGGGAAGACCAGCCCAGCTCTTCCATGACTTCAAGGGTGCGCAGGTATTCCACGAGGCCATAAGACAGTGCGCAGTCGAATTGGAGGAAGTCGCGATCGGGCCGCATGCCACCGTGGCGCAACAAGTTGCGAGCATCCTGGTGGGAGAACAGGTTTTCACCGGTGGCCATGGGCAATTCATAGTGGTTGGCCAGCTCAGCCTGCAATGCGTAGTCAAGCGGATCACCGACCTCTTCGTACCAGAAGAGGTTGTACTTTTTGATGGCTTCCGCGTAAGCGATACCCGTCTGAAGATCGAAGCGACCATTGGCGTCGACCGCCAATCGACGACCGTCCCCCACCACTTCAAGTACCGCTTCGATGCGACGGATGTCTTCGTCCAGTGGCACCGCACCGATCTTCATCTTGACCACATCGTAGCCACGATCCAGATAGCTCTGCATTTCCGCCTTGAGCTTTGTCTGATCCTTGCCAGGGTAGTAGTAGCCACCCGCTGCATAGACCCAGACCTTGTCATCCGCCACGCCATTGCGGTAGCGGTCAGCCAGCAGACGATAGAGCGGTTTGCCTTCAATCTTGGCGACGGCATCCCATACGGCCATGTCGATGGTGCCAACTGCGACGGAGCGCTCTCCGTGTCCGCCTGGCTTCTCGTTAGTCATCAGGGTCTTCCAGATCGCGAACGGATCCAGGTTGTCGTTTTCATGATCGACAAGGGAGTCGGGCTCAGCTTCGGTGACACGCGCCAGGAAACGATCACGCATCAGGGCACCCTGGCCGTAGCGGCCATTGGAGTTGAAACCGTATCCGATCACGGGTTTGCCATCGCGAATCACATCCGTGACCACAGCGACGACCGAGCAGGTCATTTTGGAGAAGTCGATGTAGGCGTTGGCGATTGGGGACGCAATGGAAACGGTTTTTTCACGAATATCGACGATGCGCATGAGGGGTTCCTCTTGTTGTTTGTAGCCCCACGTTAGGCTTTGCGATCTTTCCCGCCCAATGCTATTAATGCCGCACCCTATGCACAGGAGGCATGGCCCTTGGAACTCGTTTGGCTCGAAGACCTTTCAGCACTCGCGGAATATGGGAGCTTTGTTCGGGCGGCTGAAGCGCGGCACGTCACTCAGCCAGCGTTCAGTCGCAGAGTGCGCTCGTTGGAAAATTGGATGGGCGTACAGCTGTTCATCCGCACGCCCCATGGCGCGACGCTGACCGAAGCGGGTAGGCAAATATTGCCGAGCGCCCAGGAAGCCGCGCGGCGCTTGTACCGAATGCGCAACGAGGCTCAGGAGGTGGCGGGAATGGCCGCCAGATCACTGCAGTTCGCTGCAACCCATTCCCTGTCGTTTACCTTTTTCCCAAGATGGCTTCGCGGCGCAGAACACGGCGCCCCCATCGAGGCCGTGCAGTTGCATTCAGGTAGCATGGCCGTCTGTGAGCAAATGCTGATACACGGACAGGTTCAGTTTCTGCTCTGTCATCGCCATCCCGACGTTCCCCCGTTGCTGGCGCCTGACCAGTTCACGGGTAAGAAAGTTGGCGAAGACGTCCTGGTTCCCCTGGCGAGTGCTTCTGCCAACTTTGGCACCACCCCAGCGGCACTGCCCTACCTCGCCTACACCCATGAATCAGGATTGGGGCGCATCGTTGCTCATCGATTGCAGGGCAAGGAAGACTACCTCCACCTCAAGCCCCTCTTCAGCAGCCACCTCGCGGCGGTGCTGATGTCGATGGCACTGGAAAGCAAAGGAGTCGCATGGCTACCCAAAAGCCTCACCGAGCAGGAGATACTGGACGGGCGCTTAGTCAGGGCATTGGACGAGAGTTGGGATATCCCTCTGGAAATTCACCTGACCCGCCCGACGGCGCCACTTAGCCAATCCGCGGAAGAGTTCTGGTCCAGGGTGGGCGTCTAGGCTTATCACGCGTGGCCTGAGATTCATCTGAAGCCGTTGTATTGAGGGGTTGGGAACAACCATAAAAAAGGGTCGCGAGATTAAATCTCGCAACCCTTTTGGATTGTATGGTCGGGACGGAGTGATTCGAACACTCGACCCCTAGCACCCCATGCTAGTGCGCTACCGGACTGCGCTACGCCCCGACTAGGCGTGAATCTTGTTCCGCTTCTCAACGGAACGCTCAGGAATATATCGCAAGCTTTTGAAAACTGGAAGTATTTAAAAGCAGAAATTTATTTCTTGAGCACCACCAGTACATCTTCGAGCTCGGCGATCATCTGGCGGATCATCTGTTTGTACTGGGTTGTATCGTCCTTGGCCTCGTCACCGGAGAGGCGCAGGCGCGCTCCGCCGATGGTGAACCCCTGGTCGTACAGCAGCGCGCGGATCTGCCGGATCATCAGCACGTCCTGGCGCTGATAATACCGTCGGTTTCCGCGGCGCTTGACCGGATTGAGTTGAGGAAACTCCTGCTCCCAATAGCGCAGCACGTGCGGTTTAACCGCACACAGCTCGCTGACTTCACCAATGGTGAAGTAGCGTTTGCCCGGGATGACGGGTAGTTCGTCGTTATGACTTGGTTCCAGCATAAGCCTCAACTCGGGCCTTCAACTTCTGCCCTGGACGAAAGGTGACCACACGGCGAGCCGTGATCGGGATTTCTTCTCCCGTTTTCGGATTGCGGCCAGGCCGCTGGCGTTTGTCCCGAAGGTCGAAATTGCCGAATCCGGACAATTTGACCTGCTCGTTGTCTTCGAGAGCGTGCCTGATTTCCTCGAAAAACAGCTCGACCAATTCTTTGGCCTCCCGTTTATTCAGGCCCAACTCCTCATACAGACGTTCCGCCATCTCAGCTTTCGTCAGAGCCCCCATACGTCACTTCCTTAACGTGGCGTTCAACCTGTGTTCGAGCGAGGTGAGGATATTCTGCGTTGCGGTATTCACCTCATCGTCATTAAGAGTGCGCGATGGATGCTGCCAGGTCAAGCCGACTGCAAGGCTTTTTCTATGCGGATCAATGCCTTTACCTTGATACACGTCAAATAGCCTGAGGTCCGTCAGCCATTCGCCTGCATTTTCACGGATTACTGCCAGTACGGCACTGGATGCAACGCCGACATCGGCTATCAAGGCAAGGTCGCGACGCACTTCAGGAAAGCGCGATAACTCCTGGAATTTCGGCATTTTTCCTTGGGCGACTTCAGCCAGGACCAGCTCGAAAACGAAGACTGGGCGATCAAGACCCAGCGTCTTCGACAACTCAGGGTGGATCGCGCCGACATAACCGACTTCACGACCGTCTCGCTCGATGCGCGCGGTCTGACCCGGGTGCAGCGCCGGATGCTTGCCAGGCACGAAGGTGAACGCGCCGAGCGCACCGGCAAAGCCCAGCACCGCTTCCACGTCGGCCTTGACGTCGAAGAAATCCACGCCATCACGACCTTGGGCCCAGCCTTCCGGCAGGCGGCTGCCGCAAACGACACCGGCCAGCATTGGCTCTTGCTTCAGGCCGTCCAACTGACCGACAAAACGCAGGCCGCTTTCGAACAGGCGTACGCGGTCCTGCTGGCGATTCAGGTTGTGCTGGAGCGACTTGATCAGGCCCGGCCACAGGGACGAGCGCATGGCGGCCATGTCATTGGAGATCGGGTTGGCCAACAGCAGTGGCTCAACACCTGGGCTGAACAATTCGAACTGACGCGGATCGATGAAACTGTAGGTGATCGCTTCCTGATACCCACGAGCCACCAGCAGGCGACGCAGCTCCGGCAGGTCACTGCGGGCCTCTGCCTTGGCTTGCGGGGCCAGGCGAGCCTGGGGATAGCGGACCGGCAGGCGATTGTAGCCGTACAAGCGGGCCAGCTCTTCGATCAGGTCGACTTCCAGGCAGATATCGAAGCGATGGCTCGGCACTTCGACCTGCCACTGCCCTTCCCCCTCGGCCCGGACGGTCAGGCCCAAGGCGTTGAGCAGACGCTCGACTTCGGCCGGGTCCATTTCCATGCCGAGCATCTGGGTGATGCGCTGGGCACGCAGCGTCACCGGCGCGATCTTCGGCAGGTGCTGTTCGCTGACGGTTTCGATGATCGGGCCGGCTTCGCCACCGGTGATTTCCAGCAGCAGGCCAGTGGCGCGCTCCATGGCTTCACGGGCCAGTTGCCAATCCACGCCACGCTCATAGCGGTGCGAGGCGTCGGTGTGCAGGCCGTAGGAACGAGCCTTGCCGGCGACGGCGATCTGGTCGAAGAAGGCGCTTTCAAGGAATACATCACGGGTGGTGGCAGAGACGCCACTGTGCTCGCCGCCCATCACGCCTGCAATCGCCAGGGCGCGGGTATGGTCGGCAATCACCAGCGTATCGCTGCGCAAGGCCACTTCCTGGCCATCGAGCAGCACCAGCTTTTCACCTTCTTCAGCCATGCGCACGCGGATGCCACCGTTGATTTCGGCGAGATCGAATGCGTGCAGCGGCTGACCCAGCTCAAGCATTACATAGTTGGTAATGTCGACAGCCGCGTCGATGCTGCGCACGTCGGAACGTCGCAGGCGCTCGACCATCCACAGCGGGGTCGGCTTGGACAGATCGACATTGCGGATCACGCGGCCCAGGTAACGCGGGCATGCGCTCGGCGCCAAGACTTCGATCGGACGGACTTCGTCATGCACGGCCGGGACACTCGCAACCACCGGGCGAGTGACCGGGGTGGCGTACAACGCGCCGACTTCACGGGCCAGGCCAGCCACTGACAGGCAGTCGCCACGGTTCGGCGTCAGGTCGACTTCGATGCTCGCATCGTCCAGGCCCAGGTATTCACGAAAATCCTTGCCGACCGGCGCATCCGCCGGCAACTCCATCAGGCCGTCGTTGCCTTCGCCAACCTGCAATTCGGCTTGGGAGCACAACATGCCGTTGGACTCGACACCGCGCAGCTTGGCTTTCTTGATCTTGAAGTCACCCGGCAGTTCTGCGCCGATCATGGCAAACGGGATCTTCAGGCCGGGACGCACGTTTGGTGCACCGCACACGACCTGGAACGTTTCCCCGCCACTGCTGACCTGGCAAACCCGCAGCTTGTCCGCGTCAGGGTGTTGTTCGGTGCTCAGCACCTCCCCCACCACCACGCCACTGAATGCGCCGGCGGCCGGCGTCACGCTATCGACCTCAAGACCGGCCATCGACAGGCGAGCAACCAGCTCGTCCTGGCTTACCTGCGGGCTAACCCAGCCGCGCAGCCATTGTTCACTGAATTTCATCCTGCTCTCCTAAAGGTTCGTTACGACTAGCGAAATTGCGCGAGGAACCGCAAGTCGTTGTCGAAGAACAGACGCAAGTCGTTCACGCCGTAACGCAGCATGGCCAAGCGTTCCACGCCCATGCCGAAGGCAAAGCCCGAGAATTCTTCCGGATCGATCCCGGACATGCGCAGCACGTTCGGGTGAACCATGCCGCAACCCATGACTTCCAGCCAGCCCGTCTGCTTGCAGACGCGGCAGCCCTTGCCGCTGCACATCACGCATTCCATGTCGACTTCGGCCGATGGCTCAGTGAACGGGAAATACGAAGGGCGGAAGCGCACGGCCAGTTCTTTTTCGAAGAACACCCGCAGGAACTCTTCGATAGTCCCTTTCAGGTCAGCGAAATTGATGTCGCGATCCACCAGCAGGCCTTCGACCTGATGAAACATCGGCGAATGGGTGATATCGGAGTCGCTACGGTACACACGGCCTGGGCAGACGATGCGGATCGGCGGCTGCTGCGATTCCATGGTGCGGACCTGTACCGGAGAGGTATGGGTGCGCAACAACATGTTCGCATTGAAATAGAAGGTGTCATGCATCGACCGGGCCGGGTGGTGGCCTGGGATGTTGAGCGCCTCGAAGTTGTGGTAGTCGTCTTCGACCTCAGGACCCTCGGCAATGCCATAGCCGATGCGGGTGAAGAACTGCTCGATGCGTTCCAGCGTCCGGGTCACCGGATGCAGGCCACCGGAAGTCTGGCCACGGCCAGGCAGGGTCACGTCGATGGATTCGGCCGCGAGCTTGGCCGCCAGGTCCGCCTCCTCGAACAGCGCCTTGCGCGCATTGAGGACTTCTGTGACACGTTCCTTGGCGACGTTGATCAGCGCACCAACCTGCGGACGCTCTTCGGCCGGCAGGTTCCCCAGGGTCTTCATCACCTGAGTCAACTCGCCTTTCTTGCCAAGGTAGTGAACCCGGATTTGCTCCAGGGCATTGATATCTTCAGCGCTTTGCACAGCCTCTAGTGCTTGAGCGACCAGCGCGTCCAGGTTTTCCATGTACAGACTCCAGATACAAAATAGGGGAAGAGCTTTAAGGCTCTTCCCCTATTTATGACGTTTGGCACCCGGGCCCACAGAGGTGAGCCCCGGTGACTGCCGGGGGTACTTAAGCCAAGGTGGCTTTAGCTTTCTCGACAATCGCAGCAAACGCCGCTTTTTCGTTCACTGCCAGATCAGCCAGAACCTTACGGTCGATCTCGATGGACGCTTTTTTCAGGCCGGCGATGAAACGGCTGTAGGACAGACCGTAGGTACGAGCACCAGCGTTGATACGAGCGATCCACAGAGCGCGGAACTGACGTTTTTTCTGACGACGGTCACGGTAGGCGTATTGGCCTGCCTTGATTACGGCTTGCTTGGCAACACGGAATACGCGGGAACGCGCACCGTAGTAGCCTTTAGCAAGTTTCATAATTTTCTTGTGACGCTTACGGGCAATGACGCCACGCTTTACACGAGCCATGAGTTACTTCCTCTATTCTTGATCCAAAAATTAACGAAGGCGCAGCATGCGCTCGACTTTTGCCACGTCAGACGGATGCAGCAAGCTGCTACCGCGCAGTTGACGCTTACGCTTGGTCGACATTTTGGTCAGGATGTGGCTCTTGAAAGCGTGCTTGTGCTTGATGCCGTTAGCAGTTTTCAGAAACCGCTTAGCAGCACCACTTTTAGTTTTCATCTTTGGCATGTTCGGATACTCCGCATTCAGTTGATAAACATAATCGCAAGGCCTGCCGTGCCCTGGTGATTACTTCTTCTTTTTCGGGGCGATGACCATGATCAGCTGGCGTCCTTCCATCTTAGGATGCTGTTCGACCGAACCGTACTCGAGCAGGTCTTGTTCAACCCGCTTGAGGAGTTCCATCCCCAGCTCCTGGTGGGCCATCTCACGGCCGCGGAATCGCAAGGATACCTTGGCCCTGTCCCCGTCACTCAGGAAACGTACCAGGTTGCGCAGTTTTACCTGGTAATCCCCTTCCTCCGTCCCTGGACGAAACTTGATTTCTTTTACCTGAATCTGCTTCTGGTTTTTCTTCGCCGCGGCAATCTGCTTCTTCTTTTCGAAGATCGACTTGCCGTAGTCCATCACCCGGCAAACGGGTGGGACTGCGTCCGCGGAAATTTCCACCAGATCAAGCTTGGCTTCTTCAGCAATACGAAGCGCTTCATCAATCGAGACGATGCCAATCTGCTCGCCATCAGCGCCAATTAACCGAACCTCGCGTGCCGAGATATTCTCGTTGATCGGGGCTTTCGGTGCAGCTCGTTTATCTTGTCTCATTTCACGCTTAATAATAATTACTCCGAATCTGGGCGACCACGCCGGGAAACCGCTTGCGCGAGAAACTCGGCGAATTCGGCGACGGGCATCGAGCCCAGGTCAGCACCTTCACGAGTACGCACAGCGACAGTCTGCATCTCGACCTCCCGATCTCCAATAACCAAGAGAAAGGGAACCTTGAGCAAAGTATGCTCGCGGATTTTAAAGCCGATCTTTTCATTTCTCAAGTCGGACTTGGCACGAAATCCGCTTTGATTGAGAGTTTTTTCGACTTCGGCGGCAAAATCTGCCTGTTTATCAGTGATATTCATGATCACTGCCTGGGTCGGCGCCAGCCATGCGGGGAACGCACCCTCGTAATGCTCGATCAGGATCCCGACGAAACGCTCGAAGGAACCGAGGATCGCGCGGTGAAGCATGACCGGGTGCTTGCGGCTGTTGTCTTCGGACACATATTCAGCGCCCAGACGGATCGGCAGGTTGAAATCGAGCTGCAAGGTACCACATTGCCAGACGCGGCCAAGGCAATCTTTCAACGAGAATTCAATCTTCGGACCGTAGAACGCGCCCTCGCCCGGCTGCAGCTCGTACGCAAGCCCCGCGCTGTCGAGGGCGGCGGCCAGGGCGGCCTCGGCGCGATCCCACAGTTCGTCGGAACCGACGCGTTTTTCCGGACGAGTGGACAGCTTCATTTCAACTTCGGTGAAGCCGAAGTCCCGGTAGACGTCCATGGTCAGCTTGATGAACGCGGCGGATTCAGCCTGCATCTGCTCTTCAGTGCAGAAAATGTGCGCGTCGTCCTGAGTGAATGCCCGCACGCGCATGATGCCGTGCAGCGCACCCGATGGCTCGTTACGGTGGCAAGCACCGAACTCGGCCAGGCGCATCGGCAGCTCGCGATAGCTCTTCAGGCCCTGGTTGAATACCTGCACGTGGCACGGGCAGTTCATTGGCTTGATGGCGTAGTCGCGGTTTTCCGACTGGGTGGTGAACATGTTGTCGGCGTAGTTGGCCCAATGCCCGGATTTCTCCCAGAGGCTGCGGTCGACCACTTGCGGCGTCTTGATTTCGAGGTAGCCGTTCTCACGCTGGACCTGGCGCATGTACTGTTCTAGCACCTGGTACAAAGTCCAGCCGTTCGGGTGCCAGAACACCATGCCCGGGGATTCTTCCTGGGTATGGAACAGGCCCAGGCGCTTGCCGATCTTGCGGTGATCGCGCTTCTCAGCCTCTTCGATACGCTGAATGTAGGCCGCCAGCTGCTTCTTGTCCGCCCAGGCCGTGCCGTAGACGCGCTGCAACTGTTCGTTCTTCGCGTCGCCACGCCAGTAGGCACCGGACAGCTTGGTCAGCTTGAAGGATTTCAGGAAACGCGTGTTCGGCACGTGCGGGCCGCGGCACATGTCGACGTATTCTTCGTGGTAGTACAGGCCCATGGCCTGCTCGTCCGGCATGTCTTCCACCAGACGCAGCTTGTAGTCCTCGCCACGGGCCTTGAAGACTTCGATGACTTCGGCGCGCGGGGTGACTTTCTTGATGACGTCGTAATCTTTCTCGATCAGCTGCTGCATGCGCTGCTCGATCGCGGCCATGTCGTCCGGGGTAAAAGGACGCTCGAAGGCGATGTCGTAATAGAAGCCTTCGTCGATGACCGGCCCGATGACCATCTTCGCGCTCGGGTACAGCTGCTTGACCGCATGACCGACCAGGTGCGCGCAGGAGTGACGAATGATCTCCAGCCCCTCTTCATCCTTGGGCGTGATGATTTGCAGCGTGGCATCGCTGTCGATGACATCGCTGGCGTCGACCAGTTTACCGTTGACCTTGCCGGCCAGGGTGGCCTTGGCCAGGCCCGCGCCAATGGATGCGGCGACCTCGGCTACGGAAACCGGGTGGTCAAATGAACGTTGACTGCCGTCGGGAAGAGTAATAGTTGGCATGGCGCCTCCTCTCCTAGTGGTGACCCCTACCAAAGGTCACGTGGGTTGGGATGAGCCAGTACAAGATCCAGTCCAGGCCATTCAATGACGAACGCCTGCCTTACAGCGGCAGGAGCCTTGCGGCCAACCGGGAAAACCGAACCAGAGTGACTGGGATTCAAATCAGGGTTAATCGAACATTTGCCGCCGCCGGGACCTGTCGTCATCCGGAGCCTGAAAATACCCGAGCCCGGCATGCTAACACAGATGAACGGTCATCGCCGCGCTCGCGTTGAAGCGAACGTAAAAGCGGGGCTTTTATGCCAAAGTGCTGAACTGAAGCGCCCGCAACCCCTCAGATACCAAGACATCGACCCGAAAGGAGCATCTCAGCATGCGTCTGAATACGTTATTCGCAGTAGTCGCCCCCCTCGCCCTGCTGCTCCCGATTGCCGCCCATGCCGACTGGCCAAAGGGCGAGCGCGAAAAATACATGGCCCAGTGCACCCAGGCGGCAACGCCACAGATCGGCGCGGCAGCGGCCAAGTCACACTGCGCCTGTGGCGCCGACGCCATCAAATCCTATCCAGCCAGTGATATCCAGGCTCTGATGGACAACAAGGCCACCCCTGAACTGCAACAGAAAGCCCTCGGCCAGATCGCCAAATGCAAGGCGAATCCGCCTGCGAAAAAATGACGGTTTGGGCGTCAGGAAGGCGCCCGACAGGGATAAAAAGGCTTGAATAAGCGCTTTTTCCTACGATTTTTGCAGGTTTTTCAGCTTTTTTTATCGTCTTTACGTTCGGCTGAAAGCCTTTGAAACCGGGGCTTACAGCCCGTTCAGACGGTAAAGAAAACACGACTGATTGGCAAACAGCTCGTCCGGGGGGCTCCCAAATCGAACATTTCGACTATGATACCCGGGTGTGCCCAGTTGGCCTGAGCAGCACAGTACACTGAAAATATATGTTTCTTGGAGATACACCATGTCTAATCGCCAAACCGGCACCGTTAAATGGTTCAACGATGAAAAAGGCTTCGGCTTCATCACTCCTCAAGGTGGCGGTGACGACCTGTTCGTACACTTCAAAGCTATCGAAAGCGACGGTTTCAAAAGCCTGAAAGAAGGCCAGACTGTTTCCTTCGTGGCTGAGAAAGGCCAAAAGGGTATGCAAGCTGCACAAGTTCGCCCAGAGTAATTTCCCGGCGCGCTAAAAAAACCCCGTCCATGTGACGGGGTTTTTTATGGTCAGCTTAAAACCAATCAGCCGCAATTGACCCGGTTGACCACCAGGTTGGCATCGGTATTGAGGTTCAAGCGATCGGAGCGGTACTCAAGCGTGACCATGTCGTTGGGCTTGAGAATACGGGCGTTTTGCGCGCCGGAACGGCTCCGCGCCTGCTCCAGCAACTGGGGCGAGGCCTGCTTGCCAATCGCGAACTCAGCAGCCTTCGCCTCGCAGCGACTATGCCCGGTTTCGGCCGTCACGGGATCAGGGGTCGATTCAGAGGTGCTGCTGCAACCGCTCAAGAGCGCAGCGGCCAGCAAAGTACTCAGTGACGCGAGCTTCCAAGGCATGAAGCCTCCTTTTTCAGTGAAATAGCAGAGAGCGTGCGACAACCCAAACGAAACTTGGTTTCAACGCCAAGGCCATCATGGTGCCCTCATCTGGAAAAACGGCAGTTTGCCTGAGCCCTGCCCAGCTGTTCACCGCTCAATCGTGACTGAATATGAATGGCGCTCAGTAGATGTCGATGTAATCGAAGGGCGGGTTCGGCCAGTTGTCTTTCAATGCATTGTAGATTTGCATCACCCAGACCTCATCGCTCGCCGCAACGTTTCCGACATACCCCGAACCCTTCGCCCAGGTTTCAAGCCGAAACAACAAACCTGCGATGTCGGCACCCCCTACGACACCCGAGGAAAGATAGGCAATGCCAGCCTTGGTCACACGCAACTGGGTATGTTCGTCATCACTGGCGGACGCGAGCAAATCACGCACGGCCTCGAGGGTGAACGCCTCAGGATCCTTCAAATCGATCTGCACGTAGGAGCCCCCGGGGAAAATAAAAAACCGAGTGTCGCACAGTGCTCGCCTGATGCCTAAGTCGCACTGCCAAACCCACTCCAAAAATGCTTAACTCAGCCTACAGATTTCCCAACCTGCGAGCCCCCGACATGAGCACCGTCAGCATCGAAGCCACCATCAATGCAAAATGGGCGCAGGGCCACAGCTCGTACAGCCCAGGCAGCCCGGAAGAACTGGCGATCCTCAGCATCGAGTTGCTGGTGAAAGAACTCGGGACGCAGGCTGCGCAGAACTTCGTCAAGCAAGCGTTCGAGCGCTATCCGAGCATCATCGAGACAACTGTATAAGGTTCCCGCAGGCAAACGCCTGCGGGGTTGCCTTGGGATGCGTTACTTGAGCCGCGCCAATCGCTCGGTCAGCAGATCGAAGAACCCCTGGGCATCGCCATCCTTCACCCAAAAAGCGTTTTTTGGCGCTTTCAGACCGTCGTACCAATCGACGACGGTCTGGCCGAAAGTCGGGCCTTCACGGCTGTCCACCACAAGGTTGACCGCACGCCCGCTAAACAGCTGCGGCTTGAGAAGGTAGGCGACCACGGTTGCATCGTGCACCGGCCCGCCCGTCATGCCGTAGTGCTCCATGTCGCCCTTGACGTATTCGTTGAGAATATCGCCGACCAACTTGCTCGCGTTGTTGTTCAGCGCAGCGATCTGCTTCAGGCGTGTCTCGCTGGTAAGGATCTTGTGAGTCACGTCCAAGGGCAGGTAGGTCAGCTTCACACCGCTTTTGGCGACGATCTCCGCCGCCTGAGGATCGGCATATAAATTAAATTCGGCCACCGGCGTGATATTGCCGCCGTTGAAGTGCGCGCCACCCATGATCACCACCTCCTTGATCCCCTGAACGATCCCGGGCTCCTGGACCAGCGCCAAGGCCAGGTTCGTCTGCGGGCCGAGCATGGCAATGGTGATGCTGTGGGGCTTGGCCGCCTTAAGCGTGTCGATTAGGTAATTGACGGCATTGCCCTCGGCCAAGCCTTTCTTCGGCTCGTGCACCGTGACACCCGACAAACCCTCCTTGCCGTGGATGTTTTCCGCGTAGATGGGCGTGCGCATCAACGGTTTCGGCGCGCCGGCATAGACCGGCACCTCTTCGCGACCCGCCCACTCACGGGCCAGGCGCGCATTGCGGGAAGTCTTGTCCAGGCGCACGTTCCCCGCCACGGTGGTCAACGCGCGAACGTGCAACTCCTCGGGGGATGCCAGCGCGAACAACAGCGCAACCACATCATCGGCGCCCGGATCGGTGTCGATGATCAAGTCGATCTTCTCTGCCGCCTGGGCGCTTGTAGCCGTGATGAATGACAAAAGCAGCAGACTCCGCAACAGTTGATGCATTTTTTGAGCATAGCGGTGCATGGCGCACTCCTTGTGCAGGTTGTGAATATCTAGAACGTGACGCCCGCGATCAGCACCACGTTGCAGTACGGTGAGCATTCTCCGGTGCGAATGACCGCCCTCGCCTCGCGAGTAAGCACCTTGAACTGCTCATGGCTGACCAACGCCCGCGCGCCTAAGGCGCCTTCGGCGTGCAGCGCCTCCAACGTCGCCAGGGCTGACGGTTGCTTGTCGATAATTTCCTGCGCCAATACATGGCTTTCGACCTGCATCTCGCTGAGCAGCACGTTCAAGGTACTGACAAAATCGGGGACGCCATGGGTCAACGCAAGGTCGATCAGTTCGACGTGTGGCGGCACCGGCAGCCCGGCATCACCAATCACCACCTTGTCGCCATGCCCAAGGGAAGCGACCAGGCGTGACAGGGCGATGTTCAACAAAGGAGTCTTTTTCATGATTCGAACGCCTGAACTTCCGACAATGCAGGAATAGAGGGCTGCGCGCCCGCGCGAGTGACCGACAGCGCAGCGGCGACCTGCCCGAAACGAATGGCCTCGACTTCGTCCTGACTGTTCGCCAGGGCCGCCGCGAAACCGCCGACGAACGTATCGCCTGCCGCGGTTGTGTCAACCGCCTTGACCCGCGGCGCGGGGAAGTGTTCGAAGCTCGCTCCGTTGGCGAACAGCAACCCTTGGGCACCCAGCGTTACGATGACTTTGCCGGCACCCGCCGCGAGCAACTGCGTCGCGGCGGCTTCGGCGGTCTCCAGGGAATCCACGGCCAGGCCACTGAGGACCATCGCTTCGCTTTCGTTGGGGATCAGGTAGTCGACGTAGGCGTACCAGTCGCCCGGCAGGGCATGGGAGGCCGGCGCCGGATTGAGAATGACGATCTTGCCAAGCTCATGGCCGCGCTTGAGCGCATGCCCTACGGTGGCGTCCGGCACTTCCAGTTGGCAGATAATGACATCGGCGCCTTGCAGCACCGCATCAAAACTATCGAGGACGCCGGGCGTCAGCTCACCATTGGCGCCGGCAACGATGACGATCGCGTTCTGGCTGTTGTCATCGACCACGATCAGCGCAACGCCACTGGAGCCCTCCACCACGCTGACCGCCTGGCAATCGATGCCCTCGGCGAGCAGCGCGCCACGCAACTGCTGTCCATAGGCGTCATTGCCGACGCAACCGACCATGGACACTTGCGCACCCAGGCGCGCGGCGGCCACCGCCTGGTTGGCGCCCTTGCCCCCCGGGATGGTGGAAAACGACTCGCCAATCAGGGTTTCCCCGCCACGAGGCAGACGCGGCGCACGCGTCACCAGGTCCATGTTCAGGCTGCCTATCACCACTACTTTTGCTGGCATACATCATTACTCATCAATTCGGTTCAGCGGTATTGGGCGAATGTACCGGGCACCGGTGCAGTCGATTCTCGCAAGACAATGCTGGGCGTCACGATCCGCTGGTCAGTGGCAAGCCCCGGCGTTGCGATGCGCCGCAGCAACACCTCGGCCGCCATCTCGCCCAGGTCCAGGATCGACTGCCCCACAGTGGTCAGCGCCGGGTAGACATAACGGCTCATCTGAATATCGTCGAAACCGATGATCGACAGCTCACTGGGCACGCGCACATTGCGTTCGGCGGCGGCGCGCAATGCACCGATGCCGATCATGTCGTTGGCCGCGAAAATCGCGCTGGGCGGCCGTTGCCCAAGCAATTGGGCCGCCGCACGGTAACCGCCGATGCTGGTGAAATCGCTCTCGAGCATGCGCTCGACGGGCAGCTCGATCCCCGCTTCATTCAGCGCACGGCAATAACCCGCCAGGCGCATCTGTGCCACGCTGGTGTCCGCCGGCCCGCCAATGAAGGCAATGTCGCGATGGCCCAGGTCCAGCAGATGCCGGGTGGCCAGGTACGCGCCATATTCATGGTCGATACGGACCAGGTCCGCATCGACGCCATCGAGGCCACGGTCAACGATCACCATGGGCGTACGCACGTTGGTCAGGCCCTCGGCCAGGCCGACATCGCCCCCGGCCGACGCCACGATCAATCCGTCGATACGTTTTTCCAGCAGCACCCGCAGATAACTGCGCTGCTTGTCCGGGTTGTCGTCGGAATTGCATAGGATCACGCAGTAGCCATTGCGCTCGCAGTAATCCTCGATTCCCCGAGCCAGCTCGGCAAAGTACGGGTTGAGGCTGTTGGGCACCAGCAGGCCAATGGTGGCCGTGGTCTTGGCCTTGAGCGAGCGCGCCACGGCGCTGGGCACATAGTCCAACCGTTCGATGGCGGCCTCGACCTTGCGCCGCACCTCGTCACTGACCGGCCGCGTCTTGTTCACCACATGGGACACGGTCGTGTAGGAAATCCCGGCAAGCGCCGCCACATCCTTGATCGTCGCCATGGTTCAAGCCCGCCGACTGGCGCGCTGGCTGCGGTACGTATCGAGCACCACTGCAATCACGATCACCGCGCCGGTGATGATGCGTTTGGTCGGCTCGGTCGCGCCGATCTGGGCCAGGCCTGCCGCCAGCACCGAAATGATCAGCACGCCGAAAAAGGTGCTGATGACCGAGCCGCGCCCGCCCATCAGGCTGGTGCCGCCGATGACCACGGCGGCGATGACTTGCAGCTCGAGCCCCGAGCCTGCGTTGGGGTCCGCCGCTTCCAGGCGAGAAATCTGGAACAGCGCCGCAACACCGGCCAGCAAGCCCATCAGGCTGAACACCAGGATCTTGTAGGGCTTGGGGTTGATGCCGGCCAAGCGCACGGCTTCTTCATTGGTGCCGATGCCAATCAGGTAGCGCCCGAACACCGTGCGGGTCAACACCGCTTGGGCAACGAAGATCACCAGTAAGGCGATGATGAACGAAGGCGAAATACCGAAGGCAATCGGATTGGACAGCCAGGCGAAGGAGTCGCCGATATAGGCGGTCCGCGAGCCGGTCATCTGGTACGCCAGGCCCCTGGCCATTTCCAGCACACCCAGCGAAACGATGAACGACGGGATACGCCATGCCACGGTAATCGAACCGGTGACCGTGCCCGCCAATGCCGCCACGGCCATGCCAAGCAAGGCCGATGGCCAGACGCTCCAGCCCCAGCCCAGCACCGCCACGCTGACTGTCGAAGCCGCCAACGCCAGCACCGAGCCCACCGATAAATCGATGCCGCCGATGATCAGGATAAAGGTCATGCCGACCGCCAGCACCATGAGATCGGGGATCTGATTGGCGAGGGTGCTGAAGGTGTCGTAGGAAAGAAAGTGGCTGCTCAGGACCGAGAACAGCGCGACCATGGCGAGCAAGGCGCCAGCCAGGCCCAGGTAAGTGCCCAGACCATAAAAGTTGCCATTGGATTTGCCGACGGCAGGTGCGGTTTTCATGAGAGATCCCTAGGCGCCGCTTCGTTGAGCAGCGCATCACGTTTCTGGTAGCCGGCGAACGCGGCGGCAAGCAAGTCATCCTGGGTCCAGCTGTCGCGCTCGAATGTGTCGATCAGGCGCCCGGCGGAAAGCACACCGATCCGGTCACAAATCAACATCAGTTCCCGCAGGTCACTGGAGACCACGACCAGCGCCTTGCCCTGGCGAGTCAGTTCACCCAACAACGCATAAATATCGAACTTGGCGCCGACGTCGATGCCACGGGTCGGCTCGTCGAACAGCAGTACTGAGCAATCGCGTTCGAGCCAACGGCCGATCACCACTTTCTGTTGGTTGCCGCCAGACAATTCGGACACCAGCTGCGTCGAGCTGGAACTGCGGATGCGCATGGCGTCGATCTGCCGCTGCGCCAAGGCCTGCTCCGCGCTGCCATTGACCAGGCCGGCACTGGATATCTCCGGCATGTTGCCCAGCGCGATGTTGGCGGCGATGGATTGGCTCAACAGCAAGCCCTCGCCCTTGCGATCCTCGGTGATCAAGGCAATGCCGTGGGCCACCGCATCGGCCGGGGAACGGATGCTGACCACATTGGCTGGCGAGCCCAGTGCCACCGTACCGCTGTCGGCTACATCCGCGCCGAAGATCAACCGCAACAGCTCTGTGCGCCCTGCCCCGATCAGCCCGGAAATACCGAAGATTTCACCGCTGCGAACTTCGAACGACACATCGCGGACCTTGTCGGAACGGGTCAGGCCCTTCACGGTCAGCGCGGGGGCGCCGATCTGGCGCGGGCCCAGGTCGATATGCTCGCCCAGCTCCCGACCGACCATCAGCGTCACCAACTGCTCACTGTTGTAGTTGGCCATCGGCTCGACGCAGACCAGGTTGCCGTCGCGCAGCACCGCAATGCGCTGGGCCACCCGCGCCAGTTCCTCAAGGCGATGGGAGATATAAATGATCGAGACGCCGCGGGCCTGCAAGCGGGTGATCTGCTCGAAGAGCATTTCGACTTCGCGGGCCGTTAGCATCGCGGTCGGCTCATCGAGAATCAGCACATGGCAATCGCCGATCAGGTTGCGGGCGATCTCGACCATCTGCTGATGACCGATGCCCAGTTCACCGACCAGCGTGTCGGGATCGATTGCATCGAGCCCCACCTGGGCCATGGCGTCGATCGCCGCTTTGCGTAATTGCTTGCGACTGATCCAGCCGCCGTGGCTGGGCAGGTTGTCGAGGAACAGGTTCTCGGCCACGGAAAGAGTCGGCAGCAGGTTGAGTTCCTGCATCACCATGCGCACGCCCAGCTCTTCCGCCTGGGTCCGGCTGCCGGGACGGTAATCCTGCCCGTGGAACTGCATCTGCCCCGTCGTCGGCGTGACCAGCCCACCGATGATCTTGGACAAGGTACTTTTGCCGGCGCCATTTTCACCGGTCAACGCCAGCACTTCACCGCGCATCAACGTCAGGTTGATATCGCTCAGTACCGGCTGGGCATAGGTCTTGCCGATACCGCTGACGCACAGGACAGCGTTCGGGTCGCGAACGGACATAACAAACTCTCCAATGCGCCCGCCCGGACGGGCGAGCGCCGTTGTGTCGCCAGGATTACTGCTTGGTCACCAGCTCGACCGGAGTTTCGATAACGCCGTTGGCGCCGCTGTCGACTTTTTCGCCCTTGAGCATTTTCAATGCGGTCTCGATGCCGAACACAGCCTGCTTGGCAGCGAACTGGTCGGCTGTGGCCAGGACACGGCCGTCCTTGAGCATCGGCTTGATGGCGTTGATATTGTCGTAGCCGACCACTTGCACCTTGCCCGCCTTGCCAGCCGCGCGCACGGCCGAGACCGCACCTACCGCCATGCTGTCGTTGCCGGCCAGCAGCGCCTTGATGTTCGGGTATTCGCTGAGCATCGACGAGGCAACCTGGTTGCCCTTGTTGATCTCCCAATCGCCCGATTGCAGGGAAACGACCTTGATCTGCGCGGCCTCCATCGCATCCTTGAAGCCTGCGGTGCGCGCCTGGGCGTTGGTGGTGGTCGACACGCCTTCGATGATACCCACCTCGTCACCAGCCTTGAGCTCCTTGGCCAGGTATTCACCCACCAGGCGAGCGCCCTTGCGGTTGTCAGGGCCTACGAAAGGCACGGTGATGTTCTTGCTCTTGACCACCGCTGGATCGAGTTGATTGTCGATATTGATCACGGTGATGCCGGCATCGACGGCTTTCTTGATCACCGGCACCATGGCCTTGGAATCGGCAGGCGCGATGATCAGCGCGTCGACCTTGGACACGATCATCTGCTCGACGATGCGGATCTGGTTGGCGGTGTCGGTTTCATCCTTGATCCCGTTGGAGATCAGGTCGAAGTCGGCGGAGTGTTCTTTCTGATAAGCCTTGGCGCCATCCTCCATCGTCAGGAAGAATTCGTTGGCCAGGGATTTCATGACCAGGGCAACCTTGGGTTTTTCGGGAGTCTGGGCGAGCGCCGAGGAGAAAGGCAGCGCAGCGGATGCGGTCGCGAGCATGGCAACGGCGAGCAGGCGACCAGCGAATGGCAGCTTCATGGGTTCACTCCGATTTTATGATTATTGTGAGCAAAAATCGTCATACGACGACTGCGCAAACGTTTGCGTGGAATGAACTATGGTAAAGCATCGGCGTTTTGTCAACGCTCCGGTTTTATCCGGAACATTGTGGATCAAGCCGTGGTGTTGACCAACGTCCCAGAACTGGAATCCTTCGCCAATTCCTTGATCAAGCTGCCCGTGACTTCCTGCAGCGCACCGGTGGTATCGGCGATCTGTCCCTGGATGGCCATGACCGCGGCAGTCTTGGCTTCAGGCGTGGAATAAGGACGCGCCTGCGCAGCGGCGAGCTGCTGCTGTTGCTCACGCAGTTGCTGCTGTAGCTCTTGCATGCGCTTGAGCAGGACTTTCATGGCGATGCTTTGGGTGCTGTCGCTTTTTTCGGTCTTGCTCTCGGCGTCGGTATGCAGGTTCGCGCGCACCTTACCGGGCGCTTGCGTTTCGCCAAGGGCTCGGTCGGCAGCATCGGCGGTTGCCTCGCTCAAGGCATTCAACGTCGCTGCGGATTTACCGCCGATGGTGACGGCGGCGGCATTTGGAAAGCCGATTGAAAAGCTCATGTCTCGCTCCATGAATGAATTCCTACAAGGTAGATCGTCCATTGGCGCGTTTTCTTTAGCCTCACAACCCAACCTTCCTTCAGACCGTTCTGCTCCGGTTAACCGAACAGCAAACAGCTTGATGTTCGGAAATCCGGCCATGCATCCACCGAAGGGGCATCTTCTCAAATACACATCGTTTTGATTTTCAAGGCGTTAGAAGGTAGACCCACGCTTGCGCAGCAGTGGTACGGATCGTGCTCTGAGAGGAGTGCTCTCGGCATTCAGGTCTGCCGGAGCATCTAGATGAATCCTCATGACTAGAGAGAAAAATAATGACATCTGCCTTAAAGACTCTTGTTCCGGGCGCTTTGGCCCTCTTGCTGCTCCTGCCCAGCGCCCTTCAGGCGAAAGAAAACCCGGTTGAGCAAAAGCTCTCCAACGTCGTCATCCTCGCCACGGGCGGCACCATCGCCGGCGCCGGCGCGAGCTCCGCCAACAGCGCCACCTACCAGGCAGCCAAGGTTGGTATCGAACAACTGATCGCCGGCGTACCGGAGCTCAGCCGGTTGGCCAACGTGCGCGGCGAACAGGTGATGCAGATCGCATCGGAGAGCATCACCAACGAAAACCTTTTGCAACTGGGACGCCGTGTCGCCGAGCTGGCCGACAGCGAGGATGTCGACGGCATCGTCATCACCCACGGCACCGACACGCTGGAGGAGACCGCTTATTTCCTGAATCTTGTCGAGAAAACCGACAAACCGATCATTGTCGTCGGCTCGATGCGGCCCGGCACCGCAATGTCTGCCGATGGCATGCTCAATCTCTACAACGCCGTGGCGGTCGCCAGCAGCAAGGAAGCGCGCGGTAAGGGCGTACTGGTGACCATGAACGATGAAATCCAGTCGGGCCGTGATGTGAGCAAGATGATCAACATCAAGACCGAAGCATTCAAAAGCCCGTGGGGCCCGTTGGGCATGGTAGTGGAAGGCAAATCCTACTGGTTCCGCCTGCCGGCCAAGCGCCACACCTCCGGTTCGGAGTTCGACATCAAGACCATCAAGAGCCCGCCGGACGTGGAAATTGCCTACTCCTACGGCAACGTCAGCGACACCGCGTACAAGGCCCTGGCCCAATCCGGCGCCAAGGCGATCATCCACGCCGGCACCGGCAACGGTTCGGTGTCTTCGCGAGTCGTTCCGTCGTTGCAGGCCTTGCGCAAGGAAGGCGTGCAGATCATTCGTTCGTCACACGCCAACGCAGGTGGTTTCGTACTGCGAAACGCCGAACAGCCTGACGACAAATACGACTGGGTCGTAGCCCACGACTTGAATCCTCAAAAGGCCCGTATCCTGGCAATGGTTGCCCTGACCAAGACCCAAGACAGCAAGGAGTTGCAGCGAATTTTCTGGGAATATTGATTTCCCCCGCCCGACCGAGCCCGGTCGGGCACCGCTTTTTTCATCGTCCGCCCCACGGGCCCATTACCAGGTCCGGTAAAAAATCACCTTCGTCCTACATCAAAATGAAAAAAGCGCTGTCAGACGATTTTCTTGAAATTTAAGCAGTTGCGTAAATGCCTACGGTTAAATACTGTATGCACGTACAGCTTAATAAGGATAATCCTGTGGCCATGCCCTCCGCTGCAACTACCCCCTTAGACTCCTATGCACGACTCGGTCTACGGGTCTCGAAGATCATCAACGCGCCCACCGCACAAAATGCCAAGGCCGCTCTGATCTTTCGCCTGCCCGATGAGCCGGTGGAGGAATGGGAACGCCTGCTGGCAGAAATCGACGAGAACGACAACGTCACCCTCGCCTATCGCGACGATGGCGGCGTGCAGGTTTTCTGGGTTGTGCCGAAGGAAGATTGAGCTTGATGAATTTCCGCTGTCTGGTTTTATTGCTCGTCTTCGTTGCCATGGGCGCACAGGCTGGAGCGCCCCGTACCTTCAACGAAGCCAAGAAAGTCGCCTGGAAGCTCTATGCCCCCCAATCCACCGAGTTCTACTGCGGCTGCAAATACACCGGCAACCGCGTGAACCTCGCCGCCTGCGGTTATGTACCCCGCAAAAATGCCAGTCGCGCCGCCCGCATCGAGTGGGAACATATCGTTCCGGCCTGGCATATCGGCCATCAGCGTCAATGCTGGCAACAAGGTGGGCGCAAGAACTGCACTCGCTACGACCCGGTCTACCAACGGGCCGAGGCCGACCTTCACAACCTGGTGCCCAGCATTGGCGAGGTCAATGGCGATCGCAGCAACTTCAGCTTCGGCTGGTTGCCGGTGCAGAAGGGCCAATACGGCTCGTGCCTGACCCAGGTGGACTTCAAGGCCAAAAAAGTCATGCCCCGCCCTTCCATCCGCGGGATGATCGCCAGGACCTATTTCTACATGAGCAAACAATATGGCCTGCGGCTCTCCAAACAGGACCGGCGCCTGTACGAAGCCTGGGACAAGACCTACCCGGTGCAAGCGTGGGAGCGCCAGCGCAACCAGAGCGTGGCATGCGTGATGGGGCGTGGAAACGAATTCGTCGGACCGGTGGACTTGAAGGCCTGCGGCTGACCTGGCCTATACGAACGGCACAGCTCAACTGTGGGAGCGAGCTCGCGACGGCGGTGGACCCGCAACATTGACGCTGACTGGCAACGGCTCTATCGCGAGCAAGCTCGCTCCCACAGGTTTGGTTTTGTCTGATTATCGTGCTGGCGGAAAGTCCACGACCAAGGTCTCAATGTTGCGCTTCTTGGCTCGTACCAGCGCGGCATTGATCTGCTCCTGTTTCGCCTGAGCTTCAGCCTCGGAACCCAACGGCCCGACCAGGACCCGATCCTTGCCATTTTCCCTGACGACACTGGACATGAAGCTGTGCTCGATCAGCCAGCCCGTCAGGTCGCTGACCGCCTGGGGCGTCTGGCCTCGCACCTCGACAGCCCACTGCGGCGCCGCGACTGCCGGCGTGGAGGTCGCCGCCGGCTTCGGCTTGGGTGCTTCGACGTCGCGCCCTTCCCCACATCCCGCCAGCGCCAGTACCGCAATTACCCAAGCCAATTTACGCACAACGATTCCCCCGCAAGACATGAAGCGAGGATTTTAGCATCCAGTTTCGCCGGAAACGCCCTAAACAGTGCGCAAAACACGAGAATCCTCTCCAACGTCTCTGTATAGTCGCACCCTGGGAATTAATGCAGCATCTGCACGTCAGAAAGAGGCACCCACATTGTGACACTTAGCACTAATCTATAAGCAGTACCGACATCTGCACTGTCTGAATCAGGTGCCCTATAAAGCAATCAAGGAGAACACCATGCTGATACTCACCCGCAAAGTCGGTGAAAGCATAAACATTGGTGACGACATCACGATCACCATTCTGGGCGTTAGCGGCCAACAGGTCCGGATCGGCATCAACGCCCCGAAAAACGTTGCGGTGCATCGCGAAGAAATTTATCAGCGCATCCAGGCCGGCCTCACTGCCCCTGACAAACCGCAAACGCCCTGAGCCCTGCCGCAGTCCGCAGCCAGCCCGTTTGCATCGCCGCAATGGCTGGCTAAAGATGCATGCCGACCGAGCCGCACCCTGTCCAATCCCGCCTTGTAAATCCAATCAACCCGGAACCGATACTACTGGCATGCCCCACACCATGGCTGTCAGACGTTTCGTTTTAATGGCGATGAAGCAGGCGCTAGCGCCGGTCAGCCCAAGCGCACGCCACGGGTCATGCCGAAGGTCAGCACCGCCCGGAACTCGAAGGCAAACGCCACCAGATGGGTGGCCGCGACAGATCAACGGAAAGCATGGGAAGGCTCCCGTCAGGGATGTCGAGCGATCGGTCAGAATCAATTGAGATGCAAAAAACTGTGGGAGCGAGCTTGCTCGCGATGGGATGTATCAGTCGACAAAATTTTCGTCTGACACTTCGCCATCGCGAGCTTGCTCGCTCCCACAGTGGGTATTGCGCGTTCTAAGAGATGTTAGTCCGCCAAACGCCAGGTCGTCCCGCCCTTCCCGTCTTCCAGCACCACGCCCATGGCAGTGAGCTGGTCGCGGATGCGGTCGGATTCGGCCCAGTCCTTGTTGGCCCGCGCCGCGAGCCGTGCTTGAATCAGCGCGTCGACCTTGGCAGCGTCGACGCGGCCTTCGGCACCGGCCTGCAGGAAGTCATCGGCTTCGAGCTGCAACACACCCAGAACACTGGCCAGTTCCTTCAAGCGCGCCGCCAAGCCGGCCGCCGCATCGAGATCGCTGTCGCGCAGGCGGTTGATCTCACGCACCATCTCGAACAGCACCGCGCACGCTTCCGGCGTGCCGAAGTCATCGTTCATCACTTCGGTAAACCGTGCCACGAACGCTTCACCACCGGCGGGTGGCACGCTCGGCAGGCCTTTCAACGCATGGTAGAAACGCTCCAGGGCGCCCTTGGCATCCTTGAGGTTATCTTCCGAATAGTTGATGGCGCTGCGGTAGTGGCTCGACACCAGCAGGTAACGCACGACTTCCGGATGGTACTTATCGAGCACGTCGCGGATGGTGAAGAAGTTGTTCAAGGATTTGGACATCTTCTCGCCATTGATGCGAATCATGCCGCAATGCATCCAGGCATTGGCGTAGGTCTTGCCGGTGGCCGCTTCACTCTGGGCGATTTCGTTTTCGTGGTGCGGAAATTCCAGGTCGCTGCCGCCGCCATGAATGTCGAAAGTCTCGCCCAGGCAGCAGGTGGACATCACCGAGCATTCGATGTGCCAGCCCGGACGCCCGGCGCCCCATGGCGACTCCCAGCTCGGCTCGCCCGGCTTGGCGCCTTTCCACAGCACGAAGTCCAGGGGGTCTTCCTTCGACTCGTCGACTTCGATGCGTGCGCCGATGCGCAAATCTTCGATCTTCTTGCGCGACAGTTTGCCGTAGCCCATGAACTTGGCGACGCGGTAGTACACGTCGCCATTTCCCGGTGCGTAGGCATAGCCCTTGTCGATCAAGGTCTGGATCATCGCCAGCATGCCCGGGATGTGATCGGTGGCACGGGGCTCCAGGTCCGGCTTCTGGATATTGAGGCGCGCCTCGTCCTCGTGCATGGCCTTGATCATGCGCTCAGTCAGCGCATCGAACGCTTCACCATTTTCGTTGGCGCGATTGATGATCTTGTCGTCGATGTCGGTGATGTTGCGCACGTAGGTCAGGTCGTAGCCGCTGAAACGCAACCAGCGGGTCACCAGGTCAAAGGCGACCATGCTGCGGCCATGACCCAGGTGGCAATAGTCGTACACGGTCATGCCGCAGACGTACATGCGCACCTTGTTGCCATCCAGCGGCTTGAAGACTTCTTTGCTCTTGGTGAGCGTGTTGTAGATCGTAAGCACAGGGTTTCCCTTAAGACTTGATCACTGACCCCAGGAGTCGCGCAAGGTCACGGTACGGTTGAACACCGGAGCACCGGGTTTCGAGTCCTTGATATCCGCGCAGAAGTAACCTTCGCGCTCGAACTGGAAACGGTCTTCCGGCTGTGCGTTGCCCAGCGAAGGCTCGGCACGACAACCAGTGAGTACTTGCAAGGAGCCAGGGTTGATGTTGTCCAGGAAGCTGGCGCTGTCTTCGGCCTTCTCCGGGTTCGGCGAACGGAACAGGCGATCGTACAGGCGCACTTCGCACTCGACGCTCGCGGCGGCCGGCACCCAGTGGATCACGCCCTTGACCTTGCGACCTTCCGGGTTCTTGCCCAGGGTGTCGGGATCATAGGAGCAACGCAGCTCGACGATATTGCCGTCGGCGTCCTTGATGGCCTCGTCGGCGCGGATCACGTAGCTGCCACGCAGGCGCACTTCGCCGGCAGGCTCCAGGCGCTTGTAGCCTTTGGGCGGCTCTTCCATGAAGTCTTCACGGTCGATGTAGATTTCCCGGCCGAACGGCAAGACGCGTACGCCCATGTCTTCCTTCGGGTGGCACGGCAGTTCGAGGTTCTCGACCTGGCCTTCCGGGTAATTGGTGATGACGACTTTCAGCGGACGCAACACGCACATGGCGCGCGGCGCGCTGTGGTCGAGGTCGTCACGGATGCTGAATTCCAGCATGCCGAAGTCCACCACGCCGTCGGAACGGTTGGTGCCGATCATCTCGCAGAAATTGCGGATCGACTTCGGCGTGTAGCCACGACGGCGGAAGCCCGACAACGTCGACATGCGTGGGTCATCCCAACCGTTGACGTGCTTTTCGTCCACCAGTTGCTTGAGCTTGCGCTTGCTGGTGATGGTGTAGTTCAGGTTCAGGCGGCTGAATTCGTACTGGCGCGGGTTGGCCGGCACCGGCAGGTGCTCCAGGAACCATTCGTACAGCGGACGGTGGCTTTCGAATTCCAGCGTGCAGATCGAGTGCGTGATGCCTTCGATGGCGTCCGACTGGCCGTGGGTGAAGTCATAGTTCGGATAGATGCACCATTTGTCGCCCGTCTGGTGGTGATGGGCATGACGGATGCGGTACATGATCGGGTCGCGCAGGTTCATGTTCGGCGAGGCCATGTCGATCTTGGCGCGCAGCACGCGGGCGCCGTCCGGGAACTCACCGGCGCGCATGCGGGCGAACAAGTCCAGGTTCTCTTCCACTCTGCGGTCGCGGAACGGGCTGTTCTTACCCGGTTCGGTCAGGCTGCCACGGTATTCCTTGGCCTGCTCCGGGGTCAGGTCGCACACGTAGGCGTTGCCGGACTTGATCAGCTCGACCGCCCAGTCATGCAACTGGTCGAAATATTGCGAGGCATAGCGCACTTCGCCCGCCCATTCGAAACCCAGCCACTTGACGTCGCTCTTGATCGCGTCGATGTATTCCTGGTCTTCCTTGGCCGGGTTGGTGTCATCGAAACGCAAGTGCGTGACGCCACCGAACTCCTCGGCGAGGCCGAAGTTCACGCAGATGGATTTGGCGTGACCGATGTGCAGGTAGCCGTTGGGCTCCGGCGGGAAGCGGGTGACGATCTGCGTATGCTTACCCGAATCCAGGTCCGCCTGGATGATCGGGCGCAGGAAGTTGACCGGCACGGCCGGGCCGGTCTTGGAATTCGAGGTAGGGTCGACAGTGGGCTTGCTCATAGGATCCTTGAACATACAAGTGCGCGGCCGGGTGCGGCCTGATAAATCAAAGCCCGTATCATAGCCGATGCTGTCAAGCACCTGACAGGCCGAGCCGGCAAACGATTGAATTTAATCGATGACCCGATGAAAAACAGCCTCGAAATTCGTGCATGGCACGCTAAACTGCCCAACCTGGCGATTGCGGCCAGACCGGTTGCGGGCGCCCGCGCCCCCCAAACCCACGAATTCCTTGAAGAGTAGTAATCATGACCCAAGTCAAACTGACCACCAACCATGGCGACATCGTCCTGGAACTGAACGCCGAAAAGGCACCGATCACCGTTGCCAACTTCGTTGAATACGTCAAGGCCGGCCACTACGAAAACACCGTTTTCCACCGTGTCATCGGCAACTTCATGATCCAGGGCGGTGGTTTCGAACCGGGCATGAAGGAAAAGAAAGACAAGCGCCCAAGCATCCAGAACGAAGCCGACAACGGTCTTTCCAACGACAAATACACCGTCGCCATGGCCCGCACCATGGAGCCGCATTCGGCCTCCGCGCAGTTCTTCATCAACGTGGCCGACAACAGTTTCCTGAACCACAGCGGCAAGAACGTCCAGGGCTGGGGCTATGCGGTATTCGGTAAAGTCACCGCCGGCACCGATGTGGTCGACAAGATCAAAGGCGTGTCCACCACCTCCAAGGCCGGCCATCAGGACGTCCCGGCAGAAGACGTGATCATCGAGAAAGCCGAGATCATTGAGTGATATTGCTGATTTCAGACTTGCATCTGGAAGAGGAGCGCCCGGACATCACCCGGGCGTTTCTGGATCTGCTCGCCACACGCGCCCGTGCGGCGCAAGCGTTGTACATCCTGGGCGACTTTTTCGAAGCCTGGATCGGCGACGATGCCATGACGCCGTTCCAGCGTTCCATCTGCCAGGCCCTGCGCGAATTGAGCGACAGCGGCACGGCCATTTTCCTCATGCACGGCAATCGCGACTTCATGCTCGGGCAGGCGTTCTGCAAAGCGGCTGGCTGCACCTTGCTCAAGGATCCGAGCGTCGTGCAGTTCAACGGTGAACCTGTATTGCTGATGCACGGCGACAGCCTCTGCACGCGGGATATCGGCTACATGAAGCTGCGCCGTTGGCTGCGCAACCCGGTCACGCTGTTCATCCTGCGCCACCTGCCACTGGGCAGCCGCCAGAAACTGGCGCGCAAACTGCGCAGCGAAAGCCGCACGCAGACGCGGATGAAAGCCAACGACATCGTCGACGTCACGCCCGAAGAGATTCCGCTGATCATGCAGCAGTACGGCGTGAAGACCCTGGTCCACGGCCACACCCACCGCCCCGCCATCCATAAGCTGCAACTGGGCGAACACGCAGCGAGACGCATCGTGCTGGGGGATTGGGACAAGCAAGGGTGGGCGTTGCAGGTAGATGAACAAGGGTTTGCGTTGGCGCCGTTCGGGTTTGCCCCGCCGCCACAACTGCCGGCACCCGACGCAATCCCCGATCCAATATAAATTCCCTGTGGGAGCGAGCTTGAACTGGTCAAGTAATCTTGGACACCGATTAAGGTTCACGCCGCCAACCTTTCCTTCGCGACCGGCGACCGGTAGTCGTTGTAGCTGTGAGGCCTGCTGATGTTGTAGCGCGAGACATAGCGCTGCACGTCTGCCCGGGCCTCATGTTCCAGTTTGTAGCCCGTTTCAGGAACCCACTCTGATTTCAAACTACCAAAGAAACGCTCCATGGGGGCGTTGTCCCAGCACTCGCCTTTACGGCTCATACTTTGCCTAAACCCGTGTTTCACAAGCTCGTTTCGGAATTTATGACTGGTGTACTGACAACCTTGGTCTGAATGAAACAACACATCCTGGGGGTGGCCGCGTAGCTCAACCGCCATGCGTAGCGCTTCGCAGGTCAGGTTGGCATCAGAAATCATCGAGAACGACCAACCCACGATCCTCCGAGCGTACAGATCCAGAACGGCGGCGAAGTACATCCACCGCTTGCCGACCTTGATGTAAGTCACGTCGCCACACCACACCTGGTTAACCGCCGTTACATCAAATTTTCGCTTGAGCACGTGCGGCGCCACCAATGCCTCAACGCCCGGCGACTTGTACTTATGGCGCCTGCGCTGACGACTAGCGATGCCAGCTTCGCGCATCAAACTGCGAGCCATATAACGTCCGATACGATGCCCTTTGGCTTTTAGCTCCTTGGACAAAGTACGTGCGCCGGCCGACTCTCTGGACGCCCTGTGGTGCCTGACCAGCGCGGCTTTGAGCTTGTCCCGTTCAGGATTTGCTCTGCCTTGGCGCTGGCGCCAGGCGTAGAAACTACTGCGGTTGATCCCAAACGCCCGGCAACACCTTTTAACGCCGTATTGCTCGTCCAGCTCATCGATCAGCGTGAATGATCTTTGGCGTCCAAAAGCAGGAGAGCACTGGCCTTTTTTAGGATTTCAATGTCCAGGTCTTTCTCCCTGAGTAGGGCTTTGAGCCTCTGGATTTCTCGCTGATCAGCGGTAATCGCCTTGGCCCCTACCGGGGTCGAACCCAGGCGTTCTTTTTGCACTTGATCGACCCAGCGGCGCAGAGCAGTGGGGCCGATATCTAGGCTGGCACAGACCTCGGTAACCGGCTGGCCTTCATCCAGCACCATGCTGGCAGCCTTGAGCTTGAACTCACTCGAATAAGATTTACGCATATCCAAACACCTCAGATTTGGGCGCTATCATAGCGCCCGATTGAAGTGTCCAAAATCATTAGGCCAGTTCAGCTTGCTCGCGATAGCGGTGTATCAGCCAACGAAAATGTTGGGTATGAGTCCGCAATCGCGAGCAAGCTCGCTCCCACATTGAAACTGCATTACCCAGTCAATGCCCTGCCGAAGCAGGCCCCGCCTTCGCCGTGAACGGCGGTTTCGCCAGCCACACCAGCAGGATCAACCCCATGAATGCCCAGCCCAGCAACGTGAAGTAATCCACGGTGGAGAGCATGTACGCCTGGCTGGTGAGGATCTGGTCGAGCTGGGCATAGACCGGCGTGCTCGCCCCGCCGAGCTGGTTGATCGTCTCGCGCGTGGCCGGCTCGAAGGTGCTGATGCTTTCGCTCAGGTACGCGTGGTGTTGGTCGGCCCGACGGATCCAGATCCATGTGGTCAAGGATGCGGCGAAGCTGCCGCCCAGGGTCCGCAGAAACGTCGCCAGCCCCGCGCCATCGGCGATCTGGTGAGGCGGCAGGTCGGACATGAGGATGCTCAAGGTCGGCATGAAAAACAGCGCTACGCCGATGCCCATGAACAACTGCACCAGGGCGATGTGCTGGAAATCCACTTCGTTGGTGAACCCGGCGCGCATGAAGCAACTCAGGCCAATCGCCAGGAAGGCCAGCCCGGCCAACAGGCGCAGGTCGAACTTGTGGGCGTATTTGCCGACGAAGGGCGACATCAACACCGGCAGGATACCGATCGGCGCTACAGCCAGGCCGGCCCATGTGGCCGTATAGCCCATCTGGGTCTGCAGCCATTGCGGCAGGATCAGGTTGATGCCGAAGAAACCGGCGTAACCGCCCACCAGCACAATGGTGCCGATGCGAAAGTTGCGATAGGCGAACAGCCGCAGGTTGACCACCGGGTGGCCGTCAGTCATTTCCCAGATCACGAACACCGCGAGGGCGATCACCGAAATCAGTGCGCCAATGATGATGAAGTTCGACTCGAACCAATCCAGGTCATTGCCCTTGTCGAGAATCACCTGCAACGCGCCGACACCAATGATCAACGTGATCAAGCCGACATAGTCCATCGGCTGGCGGCTGGTGACCACCGGCCGCGCCTTGAGCTGCTGGCGCACGACCATCACCGCGAAGATGCCGATGGGCACGTTGATGAAGAAAATCCAAGGCCAGCTATAGCTGTCGGTGATCCAGCCGCCGAGGATCGGCCCGGCGATCGGCGCCACCACCGTGACCATCGCCAGCAACGCCAGGGCCATGCCACGCCTGGCCGGTGGGTACACGGCGATCAGCAAGGTCTGGGTCATCGGATACAACGGCCCGGCCACCAGCCCTTGAAGCACACGAAAGCCGATCAGCTCGGGCATCGATGTCGAGATTCCGCACAGGAACGAGGCCAGGACGAACAACATCGTTGCCCACAGAAACAGCTTCACCTCGCCAAACCGCCGGCTCAACCAGCCGGTCAATGGCAGCGCGATGGCGTTGCTCACCGCGAACGAAGTGATCACCCAAGTGCCCTGCTCCGAGCTCACGCCCAGGTTGCCGGAAATGGTCGGCAAGGCGACGTTGGCGATGGTGGTGTCGAGCACCTGCATGAACGTCGCCAGCGACAACCCGATGGTGCTGAGCAACAGGCTGGGCGGCGTGAAGGACGCGTTATTGCTCATTGCGAGAATCCTATGAAGCGGTGGTGGTGAAATCGAAGCAAAAACCCGCCAGGACCGTGATGCTGTCACTGTCACTTAAGGCCTTTGACAGACACGTGGCGAGGGAGCTTGCTCCCGCTGGGCCGCGGAGCGGCCCCAAAACCTGTCGAGCACGCAACATCAGACACACCGCTCCCACCGGTTTACGACTGCTTCGCAGCCGAGCGGGAGCAAGCTCCCTCGCCACAGGGTTGGCGGCGCTGCTTCAGCGCTGCGCGGTCTTGCCCGCCGCCGCGCTGTTTTCATGAATCAGGCGCGTGATCATCGCGTCGGCGTCGGCGAGCTGGCGGTCGTAGACCTGGGTGCTGAACGTGGCTTTTTGCGGTGGCTGCTGGGCCAGAACCGGCCCGCTCTGGTCATGCAGGTTGACGTCGACCTGGGTCGACAGCCCCACCCGCAGCGGATGCTTGGCCAACTCTTGGGCATTGATATGAATGCGCACCGGCACCCGCTGGACGATCTTGATCCAGTTGCCGGTGGCGTTCTGTGCCGGCAGCAAGGCGAATGCGCTGCCGGTCCCGGCGCCCAGGCTGTCGACCGTGCCGCTGTACTTCACATCGCTGCCATACAGATCGGTCTCGATGTCCACCGGTTGGCCGATGCGCATGTCGCGCAGTTGGGTTTCCTTGAAGTTGGCGTCGATCCACAACTGGTCCAGCGGGATCACGGCCATCAACGCGGTGCCCGGTTGCACCCGTTGGCCGAGCTGAACGGTGCGTTTGGCGACGTAACCGGTCACTGGCGCGATCAAGGTGCTGCGAGCATTGGTCAAGTACGCCTGGCGCAGTTGCGCGGCGGCCGCTTGCACGTCGGGATGGGACGACACCACGGTGTCATCCACCAAGGCGCTGGTGGTCTTGAGCTGCTGCCGGGCATTGGCCAGGGCGTTCTGCGCCGAGGTCAGGTCATCCCGGGCATGGGACAGTTCTTCCTGGGAAATCGCCCCGCCCGCCGCCAGGTTCTTGCGTCGGTTGTAGTTCTCCTGGGCCTTCTGCACTTCGGCTTCTTGCGCATGGACTTGCGCCTTCATGCCATCGACATTGCTGTACAAGCCGCGCACCTGGCGCACGGTACGGGCCAGGTTGGCCTGGGCACTTTGCAGCGCAACTTCGGCATCGTTCGGGTCGAACTGCACCAGCACCTGGCCTTCGCGCACCAGGTCGCCGTCATCGGCGCCGATGCTTATCACGGTCCCGGTGACCTGCGGGGTGATTTCCACGACGTTGCCGTTGACGTAGGCATCGTCGGTGCTTTCGCTCCAGCGCCCATACAGTTCGTGCCAGGCCCAGACGCCCAGGCCACCGAGAATGACGATCACGGCCAGGGCGAGCAGCATGACCTTGCGTTTGCGTGGGTTGCCGGTGTCCTGTGACGTTTGTTGCGTTGTTTCGGCAGTTGCCATGACAAATACCTCGAATCAGTGAGCCGGCGCGGTGGCGGCCGGTGCGGCCGAAGCCACGGTTTGGGTGTCGAAGCCGCCGCCCAGGGCCTGCATCAGTTGGATCGACAAATCAATCTGCTCGGCATTGAGCGTTGCCAGTTGGCGCTGGGCCTGGAGTAACTGCTGCTCGATGCTCAACACGTCCAGGTAATTGCCGATGCCCGAGCCGTAGCGCTGGACCACGGTGTCATAGGAGTTCTGTGCGATATCCACGGCGTGCTGCTGGGCGCCGATCTGCCGGCCGATGTCACGCAACTGATTGATGGTGTCGCTGACATCGCCAAGTGCCGCGACCAGGCTCTTGTTGTATTGCGCCACCGCCAGGTCGTAGTCGGCGTCCCGGGCGTCCAGGTCCGCCCGCAAACGTCCACCGTCGAAAATCGGCAGCGACACCGTCGGCGCCACGTTGAAGAAGCGACTCGCTGAACCAAACATCGCGTCACCCAGCAACGATTGCACCCCGGCCGCCGCGCTCAGGTTGAGGTTGGGGTAGAAGTTCGTCTTGCCGGCCTCAATGTTCTTGCTAGCCGCCTCCACCCGCCACCGCGCGGCGACCAGGTCCGGACGACGGCCCAGCAACTCGGCCGGCAGGTTCGACGGCAAGGCGACCGCGCTGGCCTGCAACACGTGGGGCCGGGCGATTTCGTTGCCACGATCCGGCCCTTTGCCCAGCAGCACCGCCAAGGCGATCTTGGCGCTTTGCAAACGCTTCTCCGCGTCGATCAATGTGGCATCGGCGCTGGCCTCCAGGCTTTCGGTCTGTTGGAACTGATATTCGCTGTCGATTCCGGCGCTGAGTCGGCGCTTGCCCAGGTCGAGCATTTGACGCGTGCGCTTGAGATCTTCGTTGGCCAGGTCATAAATGATATGGGCCTGGCCCAAGTCGCTGTAGGCCCGGGCCACGTCAGCGGCCAGGGTCAGCTGTGCGGCCTGGCGGTCAATCTCGGCGGCGCGGGCCTGGCCGAGGGCAGCTTCCCAGGCAGCGCGCTGGCCACCCCACAAATCGAAGTCGTAGTTGAAATCCACGCTCAGCGAACGCAAGGTGCTGTAGGCGCCGCCCTGCCCTTGCGGGTCCTGGTCGCGAGCCAGGCGCGAACGGCTCACGCTGCCGCTGGCGTCCAGGGACGGCAGACGCGCGGCATTGGCGGCGTAAGCAGCGGCGCTGGCCTGGTGAACACGGGCGCTGGCGATCTGCATGTCAGGGCTGTCACGCAGCGCTTCGCGGATCAGGCTATCGAGTTGCGGATCGCCGAGGCTCTTCCACCAATCGCTTTTGGGCCACGAGGCCGGCGACAACGTGACGCCAGTCAGCGATTGTCCTGCCTGGAGGCTTTTGGCCTCGAGGCTGACACCTTCGGTATTCAGGCCACTGTAGCTGGCACAACCGGCCAGGCTCATGGCCAATAGCACCAGGCTCAGGCCGGTACGCAAGGTTTGACGCTTCATTTTTCCCCCAATCGCAGGACGGTGAAGGGATCACCGGCGGCGAGCAGTATTTTCTTGAGGATGTTCTCGAGGGTTTGCAGCTCCTCGCGGCTGATGGCACCGGCCAGTTGATTCATGGCGTCGGCCCCGATGAATGGCAGGCGGTCAGCCAGCGCTTGGCCGGCCTCGGTCAACACCAGGCGGACCTGCCGTCGGTCCTGGGCCGAGCGTTGGCGAACCAGAAAGCCCTTCTGCTCCAGGCGGTCGAGCATTCGTGTCATCGAGCCGCTGTCCAGCGACAGGTAACGACACAGCTCCACCGGCGTGTCGATGCCGTGCTGGGCCATGATGATCAACACTTTGAACTGCGCGGCAGTGATGCCGACGGGCTCCATGTGCGTGTCGATGATCCGATCCTTGAGCATCGCGGCACGGCCGAGCAGCATGCCGAGATGGCAATTGTGGAATTCGTCTGGGGTGAAATGCTTCATCTGACCACCTTTTGCTGCCTAGGCAGTGAATGTATGACGAGATGTTACTGCCTAGGCAGCAAATGTCAAACAAATAGTTAGTTAGCTACGCATGAACACGCAAGGTGCAGGAAGGTGACCCAATGTGGGAGCGAGCTTGCTCGCGATAGCGGTGTATCAGTCAACGAACATGCTGAATCTGACGGCGCTATCGCGAGCAAGCTCGCTCCCACAAGGGGATTCTGTTTTTTGGGAAGGAATCAGAAATCGCGCTTGTAAAAGATATCCAGCGAACTGGCGACGCCGCTCGCGGCTTCGAGGTAGACCTTTTTGCTCAGCTTGTAGCGCAACGCGATGGTATTGGCCGGTTCGAACACACCCACGCCATAGCGCAGGCTGAGTTTTTCCGACAGGTTGCCGCTGGCGACCACGCTGGTGTCGTTGCCACTGCCTTGGGTGTCGAGCTGGAAATCTTCGATCCCCAAATTGTTGGCCAGGCTGGTGGTCACTCCGGAGCTGCCCATCAAGCCCAGGCCCAGCGCTGCCTGGGCGAGCATGTTGTTGTCCTCCCCCGTGGTGCTCAACGGCCGGCCCAGCACCAGGTAGGACAACGCCTGCTCCTGGCTCATGGCCGGCTCCGAGAAAATCTGCGTGGCTGGCTGTTCGGCGCTGCCGCTCAGGCGGATGCCGGCGATCACATCGTCGGTCTGGCGGATCGCCTCGATGTCCAGGTACGGCTGGTCAATCGGCCCGGCGAACAACAATCGCGCCCGACGCACCGTCAGCCGTTGCCCATAGGCTCGGTATTTGCCGTCGTTGAGCCACAGCTCGCCGCGTGTGTCCATGTTGTCGCCGATGTGGACCTGCCCTTGCACATTGGCCGTCAGGCCGAAACCTGAGAAGGCGAGTTTTTCCTGGCCGACGATCACGTCGATGTCCATCGCCATGGCCATCGGCACCTCGCCCTCTTCAGTCTGGTGGCCGACGATCACCGTGTCATCCGAAACCTTGACCGTAGACGGCGGCAGCTCGCGTATGGTGATCTCGCCCTTGGGCACCAGGACCTTGCCCGCAATCGAAAGCCGCTCCCCTTGCATCGTGATGTTCAGGTCTGGCGCGACATCCAGCACCGCGTAAGGCTCGACGGCGACCGGCAGTTGCGAGCCCTTGAGCGCCAGGTCCAGGGTCAGGGCCTCGCCCCAGCTGATGTTCCCCGTCAGTCGGCCTTGCCCGCTCTTGCCACTTTTCCAATCACCATCGAGCCGTACGGTTTCGCCAGCGATCATCGCTCGCATTTGCAGGGCTTCGAGGCTGACCGGCAGCTCCGGGCCGGACACTTCGCCGTCACTGAGCACGAGGTTGCCGTTGACCTGGGGCGCGAGCAAGCCACCGGACAGCGTGCCGCTGCCGTTCAAACGACCGGTCAGGGTTTCCACCATCGGCACGAACGGCCGGGCTACCGACAGGTCCAGACCGCTCAGCCGGAAGGTGCCGCTCAACGGTTTGCTGGCCGGCAACGGATTGATTCGCGCCTGAAGCGTCAGTTCACCCAGCCTCTCGCCGACGAAATTGACGTCCGTATCGATGCGCGTGGGCGTCAGGCGGCTGTTGAGCGTCAGGGTCTGATAGGGGAAATCCAACCATTGCCCCTTGCCCTGCTCTTTGTCTCGAATTTGTAACGTACCGCCGCTGGCATCCACCAACACTCGACCGCTTGGGCCGCTGGCCGGCAAGTCCAGTTGCAGGTCGGCATTGAGCCGGCCCTGCCAGCCGAAGTCCTTGGGCATCCACTGGGCCAGGCTTTCGATGGGGAATTGCTTGAGGTGATAGCGCAGCTTCGGCTCCGGCATCAGGCGCTGATCCTCGCCGCAGAGGCTGGCCGGGCCGGATCGCCAACAGTGAGCACCGAAGTTCAGCGTGCCGTTGGCCAGGCGCTCCAATTTGGCCGGCGCCTGCAAGCGCCAGGTTTGCCCGCCGACTTGTACATCGCCCTTGGCAAGGCGTCCACGCCAGTTGCCTTGGTCGAGCGAACCATCAAGAGCCAAGTTGGTTTCCAACTGGGGCCCTTGCAGGTCGAGATTGAGCCTCTGTTGCTTGATGTCGCCCTGTCCGCTGACCGTCAACACGCCCAGCGATGTTTCGCCGGCCCGGATGCCGCTTGCCTTCAGGTCGACCTTGCCCCGCTGCGCACTGTCGAGCGCCGCGTCCAGGTTCAGGCTTTGCAGGCGGTTGTCCTGAAAAGCCAACTGGGTGCCTTGCACACCGAGCTTGCCTTGGGGCGCCTTGAGCGTTCCGGCCAGGTCGACGCGTCCGGAGACTTGGCCACGTAATTGCGGCCAGAGTTGGGCCAGCCGTGACAGCTTGATGTCGATCTGACCGCTGAGCTTCTGTTGCAGGCTTGCGGTGCCGTTGATGCGATTGTCGCCCAGACGAATGTCCAGGGCGCCGAGGTTCCATTGCTCGCCTGCACCGTTGGCCTTGGCCTGGAACAGCGCCGGTTGGCCGCGCAGCTTGCCCTTGAGGTCCAGGTCCGCGTCGAGTTCGAGGCGGTCGTTTTTCATCGCACCTTTACTGCGCAACGGCCCGGCCAGCGTGCCGGGAAGCTCGCCAAGCCAATACGCCGGGTTGATGGCCGACAATTGCAGCGCCGTATCCCAAGCGATGCCGTCGGCAAATTGCAGGCTCAAGTGCCCCTCGGCCTTGCCCTCCCCGGCGGCGACCTTGAGCTGCGGCAGGTGGATTTGCGTCAGGTCGCCGCTGAACGGGCTGTCGAGGCTGAACGCCCCGGCCGGACCGTCCAACGCTGCCTGGAAGTTGCCGAGGTATTGGCCATCGGTGTACGAGACCTCGCCATTGAAACTGCGCAGCGTGACTTGCGGTTCTTCGATCAGCGGATAGAGGCGATGCCAGGGGAAATCCAGCCAAGCCACTTCCGCTTCGGCGCTCAGGCCCTCGCGCCAATCCAACCGTCCGGTGAGCTTGAGGCTTTGCTGGTCGCCGGCCTCAAGATCAAGGCCGGCGATCTGCGCACCGTTGGCGTCCACCTTGCCCTGCAACAGCAACGCCACCGGTTTTTTTTCGGCGCGAAGGCTCGCCTTGCCATGCAACTGGTAACCCTTTTTCAGGTCGCCTTCGCCGGTCAATTCCACCTGGTCGAGCAGCAGCGTGTCCGGTAAATCGGCGCTGGCCTTGAAGCCATCGGCAGTGATGCGCACCTTGGCCGGCAGGTTGTCCGCCAGGGGTTGCAGCTCGCCGGTCAGGCGGCCTTGCAGATAGCCGCTGCTGTCGGCGGCCAGATTGAGGGTCTTGAGCAACTCGCCATCGACTTTCAGATCCAGCGCCCAAGGCGTCGCACCCGGTGCCGGCAAAGTCAGCTGGCCCGCGGCACTCAGCGGCCAATCACCATGCGGCTGCAACAGGCCGGAGAGTTTCAGGCTCAGTTCGTCGCGTTGCAGTTGCACCGAGTCGATCTGCAAACCCTCGGCGGTCCAGTGCGCCGCCAGTTGCAGGCCCTTGAGTTGCTCGCTGCCGTTGAACGACAGGCTGCCCACCTGGACGTCGCCCAGTTCGATCGCCAGGGGCAAGTCCAGGTCCGGCAGGCTGATCGGACCGCTGCTCGGCTCGTCGGCAGAGGCCGGCAGTTGCACCGCAACGTTGTCGGCCTTGAGCTGATCGATGCACAGGGTCATGCGCAGCAGGCACGACAGCGACCAGGCGAAGATCGGCTGATGAAGCTCCACCCGGCTGGCGTCCTGCTGCCACAGCACCCGGTCGGCGCTCCATTGGCCGCCCAACCGCCCCTGGAAATTCTCCACGGTCAGGCCCGGCACCAGGCCGAGTGCCCAGCGGCTTCCGAACGCCGTGCCCAACACGATGCTCGACATGAGCACGAGCGTCGCCAGCAACCCGCCGAGGGCCAGCAACGTTATCTTCAAACCGCGATTCACAACTCTGGCCCCATGGAAAAGTGCAATCGAATGCCGCCGTCGTCGTCCAGCGCGTGGGCCAGGTCGAGGCGGATCGGGCCGACCGGCGACACCCAGCGCACGCCGACGCCGACGCCGGTCTTCAGGCTCGGCAGCTCGAGACTGTTGAAAGAGTTGCCCTGATCAACAAAGGTTGCGACCCGCCATTTTTCCGCGACTGAATACTGATACTCGAGGCTGCCGGCCACCATGTAGCGGCCGCCGATACGGTCGCCCTCGGAGTTCTCCGGCGACAAGCTCTGGTAGTCGTAGCCGCGCACGCTCTGGTCGCCGCCGGCAAAGAACCGTAGGGACGGCGGAATCGATTTGTAGCCATTGGTGGCGCTGCCGCCAATCTGGGCGCGCGCCAGCAGGCGATGCTTGTCGAACACGGTGGTCAGGCCCTTGACCATGGCGGTGCCGTACAAAAGGTTATTGTCCGACCCCAACCCCTCCTTGGCGACCTTGGTGTCAAATTGCAGCCGATAGCCATTGTGCGGGTCGATACGGTTATCGCTGCGCAGGTACGAATAGCTCACACCCGGCATCAGCAACGTGCTCAGGCCCGAATCGTCACCGAGACGGTACTCCTCGCGCTGCCATTTGAGCGACACCACCCGCTGCCAGCCGCTGGGCAACTTGCTGTGCCATTCCGGCCCGACGGTCAGCAGTTTGCTGAGGGTGTCGGTGCCGGCCAGTTCTTCATATTGATAGCCGCCGGCGTAGCGCAGCTTGTCGGTCAGCGGCGGGTCCAGCGGCACGTCATACCAGAGGCCGACGTTCTGCCGGGGCGCCGAGACTTCCGCTTCCCAGCCGTAGCTGTGCCCCTGCGGGTTGACCCAGTGACGCGTCCAGTTGGCCTTGGCCCGTGGCCCGACGTCAGTGGAGAAACCCAGGCCCAGGCCCATGGTGCGCGGCTTGCGAGTATCGAGTTTGACCGCCACCGGGATCACGTTGCCGGTGGCCGCGGTGGGTGCTGCATCGACGCGAACACCTTCAAAATAGCCGCTCGATTGCAAAGCCTGGTTGAGTTCGGCAATGAGCTCGGAGTCGTAGGGCGCGCCCGCCTTGAACGGCACCATGCGTTGCAGCAGGTCTTCGTCGAAGGGCGTGTCGCCTTCGAAACTGACCGGCCCCAGGGCGTAGCGCTGGCCGCTGTCGTAGATCAACTCGATATCGGCAATACCGGCCTGCGGATCCACGCGCAACGTCTGGCTGACGAAGCGTCCGCTGAAAAAACCATAGCGCGAGGCCTGGTTCTGGATCGTCCGCTTGGCGTCTTCATATCGACCGTGATTGAGCACAGCGCCTGGCTTGAGGCCCGCGCCGCCGGGCACGCGAAACCCCTCGAGCGATGACGCTGGGCCGTCGATGCGGATCGTGACATGACGCAAGTGCACCGGCTCGCCGGGGTCGATGGTCAGGATCAGGCGCGGCGCCTTGCCCGCCTTGACCTCGCTGTCGATCTGCGGCTGGTAGTAGCCCAGCGCCTGGGCCGCTTTGCGCGCCTGCTCTTCGGCGCCGCGACTGAAGCGCAGCAACGCTTCTTCATCACGGTCGCCCACACCACCGATGTAGCCTTCTATGTTGGCCTTGAGTTCATCATTGGACGGTTTGACCCGCACATCCAATTCACTTTGTGCCAGCGCCACGCAGCTGAGAGACAGCAAGAGCGCGCCACCGGTCATTCGTCCTGGGAAGTTCATGGCGCGGATGCTATCACGAGGTTGGGAGCCTGATAGAGCCAGACGACTCCCAAAAGTTCGTCTGATTAAGCCGTCGCGCTCCGCAGAACCTGCGGGTTCGCATGAAAGAACACATGCTCGCGGATCGGTCCTACGGCGACTTCGCCAATTTCCTCGTAACCCTGGCGTTTATAAAATTCGAGGTAACGGGAATTACCCGTGTCCAGCACCACGCCTTGGGAATGCTCGTCCACGGCGCACCAGTTATGCACTGCTTCGAGTAACTGCTCACCGTAGTGTTTGCCCTGGAATTGCGGATGAACCCCCAACAACGGCAATACGTGCACCGCCTCCGACGGCAGGCAGGCCAGCACCGCGGCGTGGTACTCCAAGTACCGCCGGGTACAGCGAAATCCGGTGCTCAAGACCATGCGCAGGCGCCAGGCCCAGCTTTCGGTAATGCCCAGGCGGCGCTGCGGTGGGGCAATCAGCGCGATGCCGATCAAGCGATCGTCCACCAACAGACCGATCGCCGGCAGATCCTGGAAGAAATGCTGTTTGACCAGCTCTCGCACGGTCGCCCGCACCCGCTGCTCGTAACCGGGACGCTCGGACTCGAACAGGTAGCTGAAGGTCGGCTCGTGGCGATAAGCCTGATACAGCAATGAACGCGCTTCGCGGGAATAACCGCTGTCGAGCATGTGGATATCAGCAGTGGCGGTTTCAGGCATGGCGTTGCGTCTCCTGGGCGGGCTCGGTGAGGCCCTGCTCTTATTGACTACGAACCCGGCAGGGTTGCGATCGTTCCTACATGCCAAGGACATTAGCAGTGCATTTGTCCTACTGCCACGCTGGCTCCGCTCCCACATGTCAGCTAGCATCGCAGTTTTGCCAGGACAGCCGACCATGAAGATCGTCTCCTTCAACATCAACGGCCTGCGAGCCCGTCCCCATCAGTTGGCGGCACTGATCGACAAGCACCAGCCGGACGTGATCGGGTTGCAGGAAACCAAGGTCCACGATGAACAGTTCCCACTGGCCGAGGTGCAAGCCCTCGGTTATCACGTGCACTACCACGGGCAAAAAGGCCATTACGGTGTCGCCCTGCTCTCTCGCCAGCCTCCGCTGAGCTTGCACAAAGGCTTCGAGACCGACGACGAAGACGCCCAGCGGCGCTTCATCTGGGGCACGTTTGCCGATGCCAACGGTGTGCCGGTGACCATCATGAACGGCTATTTCCCACAAGGTGAAAGCCGCGATCACCCCACCAAATTCCCGGCCAAGGAGCGCTTCTACAGCGACTTGCAACAACTGCTGGAAGCCCGCTTCAGCAACGACCAACCGGTCGTGGTGATGGGCGACGTGAACATTTCCCCCGAGGATTGCGACATCGGCATCGGCCCGGACAACATGAAGCGCTGGTTGAAGACCGGCAAATGCAGCTTCCTGCCGGAAGAGCGCGAATGGATGGCTCGCCTGAAGAACTGGGGCCTGGTGGACAGCTTCCGCCACTTGAATCCGGACGTCACCGACCGCTTCAGTTGGTTTGACTATCGCAGCCGTGGTTTCGAAGACGAACCCAAGCGCGGCCTACGCATCGACCTGATCCTGGCGTCCCAGGGCTTGCTGCCACGGGTCAAGGACGCCGGCGTGGACTATGAACTGCGGGGCATGGAAAAGCCGTCGGACCATGCGCCGATCTGGTTGGAATTGAACTGAATCCCAGCCTTCGGATTCCCTCCAAAGGCTGCCCTGTGGAAGCGAGCTTGCTCGCGATAGCGGTTTATCTGCCACATCAATACTGACTGTGCTGCCGTCATCGCGAGCAGGCTCGCTGCCACAGTTGCTGCGCCGGTTATTGGCCGGCGTCGCACCGCTGTCATCTTTCAGTAACCCGACTGACTTAATCTTCCGGCATTTCCCAAGGTCAGAAGGTGGCCGGCATGCGGCTGTGCGTTGTGTTTTTCCTGGGCCTCTGGCTGCCGTGCGTGGCATGGGCCGGCCGTTTGCCCATTCCTGAACACGGCCCCGCCCTGCGCCTGCAGGGCTCCAACACCATTGGCGCGGCGTTGGGGCCGGCCCTGGTCCGAGGCCTGATGGAAGACCAGGGATTGCTCAAGGTCAGCACTGAAATTACCGGCCGCGACAACGAGCAACGCATCGTCGGACAAACCGCCGAAGGCCAGCGAGTCTCAGTCGAGATCGCCGCCCACGGCTCCAGCACCGGATTCACCGCCCTCAAGCAAGCCAACGCCGACCTGGCCGCCTCTTCCCGGCCGGTCAAGGACAGCGAACTGCACGACCTGGCGGCCCTTGGAGACCTGAAAAGTCCTACCGCCGAGCAAGTCATCGCCATCGACGGCCTGGCGATCATTCTTCATCCACAAAACCCGTTGCGACAGCTCGACACCCGGCAACTGGCGCGCATTTTCAGTGGCGAGGCGAAAACCTGGGAAGCCGTGGGCAGTGTCGGCGGGGCAATCCACCTGTATGCGCGGGACGAGCAGTCCGGGACCTACGATACCTTCAAGGAACTGGTACTCAACCGACAAGGGAAAAAGCTGGATCCTACAGCTCGGCGCTTCGAATCCAGTGAGCAGTTGTCGGACGCTGTCAGCCAGGACCCGCAGGGTATCGGTTTTATCGGCTTGCCCTACGTAAGGCAGGCCAAGCCCCTGGCAATTGTCGACGGCGATTCCCAGCCGATGTTGCCGCTGAACAACCTGATTGCCACCGAGGACTATCCCCTGTCCCGACGTTTGTTCTTTTACCTACCCCCTCTGCAAAGCAATCCCTGGGCCGAGGCTCTGGTCGATTTCACCCAAAGCGAACAGGGCCAGGCCATCGTTGCAGCGAACGGGTTCATTGCCCAGACCGTACAAGCGATGTCCGTCACCCCCAACGCGCTGATGCCAGAGGGTTATCAGGCCCTGAGCCGCCATGCCCAGCGCTTGACGGTGAATTTTCGTTTCGAAGAAGGCAGTGCCAGCCTGGACAACAAGGCCCAACAAGACCTGGGCCGCGTACTCGATTACATCAAGCAGCACGGCAAGGCCGACCGGCGCGTGACCCTGGTAGGTTTCGGCGATCTCAAGGACGACCCGGCGCGAGCCGACCTGCTGTCCAGGCTTCGGGCCATGGCGGTGCGGCGCGAACTGGTCAAATACGGCGTGACCCTGCGCGAGGTACGCGGGTTCGGCGCGTTGATGCCGGTGGCGGCCAACAGCGAAGACGAAGGAAGGGTCCGGAATCGGCGGGTGGAGGTTTGGGTATATTAAACGCCACAATCAAAAAGCGAACTCGGTTTTGTGGCGAGGGAGCTTGCTCCCGTTCGGCTGCGCAGCAGTCGTTGAACGGCCGACGTGGTGTTCCTGATCACCACGCCAGCCCCTTTTGGGGCCGCTGCGCAGCCCAGCGGGAGCAAGCTCCCTTGCCGCAAAAGCCAGTGCGCTACCGCCGGCCGACTCGACCACTGACGCTTTCAACGTTCCCCATGAATCTTGGCTATACATGAAAAAGGAGATTCGCTGGCCGACATCGCGTGTTTCACAGCAAACCCGCCCCGTCGTCGCGGTATCCCCAGGTTTGAGCTTCACTTACGTAATGACGCCGCCGACTCAGGAGGCGGGTCGAATCCACCATGACCCATGGAGGTAAAGACATGCTGGTGTTGTGGGTGGTCCTCGCCGTGTTCATCGTCTGGAGCTGGCTGACGTATCCAGGCATCGGACATGTGTTGTACGACCTGGGTATGGCCTTGGAAGCGCGCCTTTATCGGCTGCACAAAATCACCGTGCCCATCAGCGAAATGACCGTGTCGACCTGGCAAGGCGGGCCTTACGAAGCCTCCGGCAGCATCCTGATGTTGCATGGCTATAGCGCCGACAAGAACCTGTGGCTGCGCTTCGCCCGGCACTTCGTCAACCAGTACCGGGTAGTCATACCCGACTTGGCCGGCCATGGCGAAACCGGCTTCAAGGCCGGCGGCGGCTACGACATCCCGACCCAGGCCCGGCGAGTCATCGAACTGCTCGATGCCTGCGGCCTGGACAAGGTCCACGTGATCGGCAACTCCATGGGCGGCCACCTTGCTGCGTGGCTGGCGGCGACTTCGCCTGAACGAGTGCTGACCCTCGCGCTGATCGACCCGGCCGGCGTCACTGCTCCCGAGCCCAGCGACATGGAGCGTCACCTGGCCGCCGGCCACAACCCGTTTCTGGTCCATTCCCGGGATGATTTTGCGCCCTTCTATGCCATGACCATGGCATCCCCGCCGTGGCTGCCCAGCGTTGTACTCGCGGCGTTGGCCCAGCGTTACGAGCAGCGCCGGGAGGAATTGGCGGAGATTTTCGTCGACTTGCGCGCCAGCCCGGCGATGGAGCCTCGCCTGGACGATATCCGCGCACCGTCATTACTGCTATGGGGACGCAAGGACCGGCTGATCGACGTCAGCAGTGTGCCGGTGTGGAGCAAGGGCATCGCCGACCTGCGAGTGGAAATCTGGGAAGGCGTAGGGCACATGCCCATGGTTGAAAAACCCGGCAAGACCGCGGCGCTGTATCGGGACTTTCTTGAGGGATTAGGGCAGTGAGGAAGATGCAGGGCTGAAATGAGCCACCCATCAGTCCTTGGCAGAATGAAGTCCTGAAGATTCTTCGTTTGCCGGCACTGGCGAAGGCTGCGATCTTTCGTCCAACTTTCCCACAGCCCTCGCCAGGAATCCTTACGATGAGCTTCGTCAGCCCCGACTTGATCCGTCAACGCTTCTCCAAGGCGATGTCCGACATGTACCGCGACGAGGTCCCGTTGTATGGGGCATTGATGAACCTCGTGGAGCAAACCAACGCCCAGGCACTGGCCAACGACCCATCACTGGCCGAGCACCTGAGCAGCACCGGCGAACTTCAACGCCTGGACATGGAACGCCATGGCGCGATCCGCGTCGGCACCGCCCCGGAACTGGCGATGCTGGGCCGGCTGTTCGCGGTCATGGGCATGCAGCCGGTAGGTTACTACGACCTGACGCCGGCTGGGGTGCCAGTGCACTCAACGGCCTTCCGCGCCGTTCATGAAAAGTCGCTGCAAATAAGCCCGTTCCGAGTATTTACGTCGCTGTTGCGCCTGGAATTGATCGAAAACAGCGAGCTGCGGACCTTTGCCGAGTCGGTGCTGGCCAGACGGAAAATCTTCACCCCGGGCGCCCTTGAACTGATCGATCTGGCCGAACGCCAGGGCGGCCTGACGCAACCCCAGGCTGACGATTTTGTCCTGCAAGCGCTGGAGACTTTTCGCTGGCACCACAGCGCCACCGTTACCGCCGATCAATACCGACAACTCAGCGCCCAGCATCGCCTGATCGCCGATGTCGTGGCGTTCAAGGGGCCGCACATCAACCACCTCACACCGCGGACGCTGGACATCGACGTCGTCCAGGCCCAGATGCCGCTGCATGGCATCACGCCCAAAGCGGTGGTCGAGGGGCCACCGCGTCGTCGGTGCCCGATCCTGCTGCGCCAGACCAGCTTCAAGGCGCTCGATGAACCCGTCGCGTTCACTGACCAACCCCAATCCCAGGGCAGCCACAGCGCCCGTTTCGGGGAAATCGAACAACGTGGCGCGGCTCTTACGCCAAAAGGACGGGCGCTCTACGACCAACTGTTGAATGCTGCGCGGGATGCCTTGGGCGAATTTCCCAATGAAGCCAATGCCGAACGCTACAACGCGCTGATGGCCGAACACTTTGCTCAGTTTCCCGATGATCACCAATCATTGCGCCGACAGGCGCTGGCTTACTTCCGCTATTTCGTGACGCCGGCGGGGCTTGCCGCCAAAGGCGCGATGGAACCGAATGTCTCGCTGGAACGCCTGTTGGAACAGGGCTATCTGCGCGCCGAACCGCTGGTCTACGAAGATTTCCTGCCGGTCAGCGCCGCCGGGATATTCCAGTCGAACCTTGGCGACGCCGCCCAGAGTCACTACGCAGGGCAATCCAATCGACAAGCGTTCGAAACTGCACTGGGACGGCCGGCCATCGATGAGTTGGGGTTGTACGCCGAGACACAAAAGCGCTCCCTCGAGGAATGCCTGTTGGCGTTGGGCGCTCAGCAAGCGAGCCACGAATAAAGAGCAGGAAATGGCACAACAGCTCATCGGCCATGCCCTGTCGTTGCTGTTCGTTGCCCGAGGCAGGCGCCCTGCGCTGCGTGGGCAATGGAACGTGGAGCGCGGTGCAACCTTCTGCGTGAATTTCGCGACTTTTCCGCTATACCCAATCGCAGAAAACCTACAACTGATTGATTTTTAAACATTTTCTAAAGATGGCATAGCTCTTGATAACGGTCAGCCGCCTCGGGACGATTCCCGCCCCGGCACCCGTTATCCAGGAAGGAGAGCATCCATTGGCTACCCCCGCTTACATGTCCATCGAAGGCACCAAACAAGGTCTGATCACCGCCGGAGCGTTCACCGCCGACTCGGTGGGCAATACTTATCAGGAAGGTCATGAAGACCAGATCATGGTGCAGGGTTTCCAGCACCAGGTGACTATCCCCCGCGACCCTCAGTCCGGGCAGCCAACCGGCCAGCGCATACACAAGCCCTTGGTCATCACGAAGGTGTTCGACAAGGCCTCGCCGCTGCTCCAGGCAGCCCTGACCAGCGGCGAACGGCTGACGAAAGTCGAAATCCAGTGGTATCGCACCTCGGCCGCGGGCACCCAGGAACACTACTACACCACCACTCTGGAAGACGCGATCATCGTTGATATGAACGACTACATGCTTAATTGCCAGGACCCTGGCAACAGCCACTTCACCCATCTGGAGGACGTCCACTTCACCTACCGCAAGATCACCTGGACCCACGAGGTGAGCGGCACTTCGGGCCCCGATGACTGGCGCACCCCCGTCACAAGCTAAGCCTCACGGGTGTTCGCCCAGTGCGACGGCCTCGGCATTCCATGCACTGGTAAAGAGCCTGGCACTGGGCGAACGCAAACAATGATAGTGGAGCTTGCGAGGGATGTGCGTGAGCCAGGCTTAAATTATTCTTCATGAGGATGGCAAGGCAGCCTGCTCCCGGCGGCGTTATTTGCGCCTTGCTGTTTTCTGCGCGTCGGTTTCCTGCGCATCGGGGTTGCCCTGCTGCTGTTCGCGCTTGGCCGGGTCGTTGGGCCGCAAAGCGTCGTTGTCACGCTCCACTTCACCGGGCAAGGCCGGGGCATCGGGGTTCTGCTGGGTTTGATCATGGCTGGACTTCATCACGAACTCCTTGGGTTGGCTTGAAAGGTATCAAGCGTCGGGGTCTGCCATTTCCTCGGCAACGTTGGCATCTGGCGAGCGTTGGTGGAGCTCCTCGGCCTTGGTTTTCAAATCTTGCCACCGGTCCAGGTCAATCTCTCCCAGGCCGAACAGGTCGTCGGCGAGCCGCATCAGCTCGGTGAAATGAGCATCAGGCGACTCCTGCCAATAGGCCTTGTCGTCGAATAGCCGCTGCCAGTTGGCCAGCGACGGTTGTTTGATGTCATCGCTCATGACGGACTCCCGCGAGGCATTCATAGGTATGAGGGGCGATGAACGCAGGGAGTTCCGACGAATCAATACCCCGTCATCTCCAGATAACCGGTGCCACCATGGCTGCCGCTCAGTTGCACCGGCCCCTCCCAATACGGGATGCGAAGGCTCATCCAGGCATTAGGGTTCAGGGCTCGCGTGGTGATATCGAATTGCTTGCCGGGAATCCTGATTGACCAGCTCACAGGCATGGGCCTTCCCGCAACCTCGGCGGTGTCCAGCGGCGTGAGGCTGATTTGGCTGGCGGCCAGTGTCGTCGCCTGGCCTTGGGCGTCAATCCAGGTGCCGGTGAGGTACGGCTCACCGTCCTTGTGGCGCATGCGGTAGAGCATCACGTGCTCGCCTTTGTCAAGGTGCAAGGAAAACCAGTCCCACCCGGTCTGGTTTTCCGTCAAGGGCTGGCTGCTCCATTCCCGGTCGAGCCAGGCCGGGCCACTGACCTGATAGCGCTGGCCATCGATTTCCAAGTGACCACCGGCTCGAAAAAACGGTTGGCTGTAATAGTACGAGGCCTGGCCTTGCTCGGATTTCTGACTGAAGCCTTGGTTGCCCTGCAGCACCAGTGGACGGTTCGACGTCAGCCGCAGGTCGTAGCTGAAGCGCGGCCCGCGCGCCTGCAACTGCATGTCTGCGAGCGGGTCCGGGCCAGCGGCTTGAGTACCGAATCGCCAGTCGTCGATACAGGCCTCGAAGGGCGTGGTACGCACCCCGGCCTGCCCCACTCCACCCCGGGCGTAGCGCTCGGCGGCGTGATGGACGGTGGCGGACGTGACGGCGGCATGGCCGAGCCAGATCGTCTGGTTGCGCCAACCGCTGGCCGGAGGCGCGGCATCCAGGGCGCTGCGGAACAGCGTCCACTGCACACCGAAATCCCGCCCCTCGACGTCCTTGAGATTGGCGGTGACGTACCACCACTCGATGCGAAAGCCTTCATGCGCACCATGATCGGCTGGAAAGCTGAACACGCGCCCAGGTACCACCGGCGTAAAGGCGACAGCCTCGGTACCCAGGCCGGCAAAGCCCTTGTCCGGAGGCGTTGTGTTGTCACAACCGCCGAGCAGCGCCAGCAACACCAGGCCGATTTTAATCCTCATGGGCGAAAGTCCTCAGCAGGTCCGCCGGCCGCGTGCGGTACAACGCATAGAGCGGCCAGGCCGATGCCAGCAGCGTGGCGAACATCGCCAGGCCCAACAACTGCGCCAGCTGCATCGGAAAGATGCGCAATGGCAGGCGCCAACCAAAGGCCTGGACATTGATGACCGCGTCCAGGCACCAGGCCAGGGCAATGCCCAGCGGCAGGGCCAGCAGCAGCGTCAGCAACGCCAGCAGCCAGGTTTGTCCGAGGTTGAGCAGCATCAATTGCCGCCGCGTGATTCCCAATGCCCATAACGGCGCCAACTGACTGAGGCGACTCTGGCTCTGGGTCAGCAGGCTGATGAACAGCGCAACGCCAGCCACCGCCAGGGTCAAGCTGTTAAGCGCCGCCGTGGCGGCAAAGGTGCGTTCGAACACTTGGGTAGACCAGCCCTTGAGTCGAGCCTGATCGACAATGCGGTTGTCATCCAGGTTGAAGCGGTCTTGCAACGCCGCCAGCATCGGGGGAATCGCCGACGGCTCGATACGCAGATTGAAGCGATTGGGTGCGAGCTGCGGCCAATGCGCCCGTAAATGTTCAGCGTTGATGAGCACATGGCCCTTGGGGTTGCCGTAGTCGGCATAAATCCCGACAACCCTTGGGGTCCAGGGCCCTTGCGGGGTCGGCAAGCTCAAGCGGTCGCCGATCCGCACCTTCAGGCGCCGAGCCAGTTGTTCGCTGAGCATCAGCGTGTCGGCTGTTGCCAGTTGCTGCCAGGCTTGGTCACCGGCGGACTCCAGCAACGGCCAGTGCTGGCGATAGGACGAGTGATCGATGATGCCGTAGATGTCCGTCGGCCAACCTTGCAACGGCATCGACACCTGCCAGTTGGGCAACACGGCGGTGATCGTGGGTTGCTGGTTGAGCCAGTCGTGCAGTTCGGCCGCCTGGGCCGGCGTTTGCGGGTTGATGTACAGCTCGGCGGTCAGTCGCTGCTCGAGCCAGTCACTGAACGTCTGGCGAAACCCCGACGTCATGCTGCCAGCGCCGATGTTCGCCGCCAACGCCAGTAGCAGCGCCATCAGTGCCAGGCTCAGCGTCGGCAGTTGTTGACGGCAATCGGCGAGGAACCATTGGCCGAGCACCGAGCGGCTGCGGCGCAGCAGTCGGTTCAATACGGCGTTGAGCAACACCGGCAAGGCCAACGCCGCGCCCAGCAACAATGCGGCCATCAGGACAAAACCGCTCGCCAGGCTGTCGCCCCAGGCAAGCGCCAACGCGGCGACCAGCGCCGCCAACAGCGCCACCCCACCTTGGCGCCGCAACCAACGCGCATGGGCCTGGTGCCAGGCCTGGGGATTGGCCAGGGCCAACAACGGTAGGCGAGCGGCGCGCAACAGGCTCTGGGCGCCGGCCAGTACAGCGCCGAGCAGGCCCAGGCCGATACCGCCCAACCACCACCAGGGACTGAGGTTCAGTTGTCCGGGGACTTCGGCGCCGTACAAACCTCGCAGGCTCGCCGCTACATCAGGCAACAACAGGCTGGCCAGCCAATAACCACTGAGCACGCCGGCGATCCCGCCCAGCAGGGCCAGTGCGCCCAGTTCCAGCGCCAGGCTGGTGATCAGCACCCGCGCGCTGACGCCGCAAGCCCGCAGGGTCCGCAGCAGGCCGCGGCGTTGCTCCAAGGCCAGGCCAATGGCGGCATGGACGATGAACAGGCCCACCACGAAGGACAAAAACCCCAGTGCGTCGAGATTCAAGTGGAAGCTTTCGGTCAGGCGCGACAGGTTGTTTTCGTCCTCGGCGCGCTTGAATTGCAACAGCCCGTTGAAGGCCTCGGGCAAGGCGGCGGTGTAGGTGCTGGGCAGTACCAATCGTGAAAGCTGGTCCGGCATCTGAAGTAGCGCTTGAGCAAAACCGATGTCCATCAGCAGCACGCCCGGGGCCATGTCCGGCTGCACGTGCAAGGGTGGCAGGGCCTGGCCGTCAACGGTGCGGGGGCGGTCGCCTTCCTTCAACCCCAGGGCCTGCAATGTCTGCGGTGCAATCCAGGTGTGGCCGGCACCTGTGAAAAATTCCACCACCTCGGCAATCTCCCGCGCCTGCCCCGCCACAGCCGAACCCGGCGGCAGCGACACCGGGTCGATCCCCATCAGTTGCAGGCGTTGGTCTTCGTGCCCCTGGAGCGTCACTCGCGCCTGCAACACCGGCGACACCGGCCAGCCCTGGCGACGCAGGTCGATGAACCATTGCTGCGCGAACGTGCCACCGCCGGGGGCGCTCAAGCTGGCCTGGGGTTCGCCGCCGATCAACTGACTGGCCCGGGCGTAGCTGTCGCGGGCCTGACTGTTCAACGCCTGCACACCAGTCAGCAGGCTGGTGGCGAGCCAAAGCCCGGTCAATACACTGAAAAACTGCACCGGGTGCCGGCGCCAATGGCTGAGCAGCGCCTTGAGGGTCTGGCGAACGATCATCACCCCTGGGTCGCCTCTGCCAGGCGCCCGCCCTGCAATACCACCCGATGGGACAGGCGCGCCGCCACCCGCTGGCTATGGGTGACCATCAACAGGCTGGTCGGGCTGCCGTCGAGCAATTCCAGCAACAGCTTCAGCACTTCGTCGCTGGTGGCTTCGTCCAGATTGCCAGTGGGTTCGTCGGCCAACAGTAACGGCGGACGTGACGCCAGGGCCCTGCCCAGGGCGACCCGTTGTTGCTGCCCGCCGGAAAGCTGCTCGGGATAACGCCGCAGCAGTTGCGACAGCCCGAGCCGCTGCACCAGATGCGTTTGCCAGGCCGCGTCGAAACGCCCACACAGGCGCGCCTGGAACGCCAGGTTGTCTTCCACCGGCAAGCTGCTGATCAGGTTGAACTGCTGGAACACCAGGCCGATTTCCGTGCGCCGCCAGTTCGCCAACTCATGTTCACTCATGCCGTCGAGCCGATACCCGCCGCTGCGAATACAGCCGCGATCGACTTTGTCCAGGCCGGCAACCAGGTGCAACAAGGTGCTCTTGCCACTGCCCGATTCGCCCATCAGCGCCAAGCTGCTGCCGGGGGGCAAGGTCAGGTCGATGCCTTGCAACACCGGCAAAAGACCTTGGGGGGTTGGGTAGCTTTTGAATACTTCTCGAACTTCAAGCATTGAAAGGCTCATTGGGTAAAACCATTGGCTCTCAGGATAGCGGAATCGAGGGCCACGGCCATTGGCCGACGTCATCGGCAGTTTCCGTTACCACTGGTCGCCACCCCTGCCTGACGCGCCGGATAATCTTGCGCTTCGTCAACTTTCTGCTATTGATCAATAACTAACGCGCGCCGTTAAAGGCTGTCGGCGCAATCGTCATTAACATGACGCATCAAGGATTCCTCCTTTCACGGACGATCGCCGCCATGCCTCACACCCAATATCGCCCCGATATCGATGGTCTTCGCGCTGTTGCGGTGATCGCCGTGTTTATCCATCACCTCAACGCCAGCCTCTTACCAGGCGGCTTCGTCGGGGTGGACATTTTTTTCGTCATCTCGGGGTTCCTCATCACGTCCCAGGTGTTCAGCGAGATCCAACAGAACACCTTCTCCATGAAGCGTTTTTATCAGCGGCGCATCAACCGCATCGTACCGGCGCTGACGACGGTGGTGGTGGCGAGCGTGATTGCCGGGATCTTCGTCCTGTCTCCGGTCGACCTGACCCGACTGAACATCAGCGCGCTGTCCTCCCTGCTCGGTGTTTCGAATATCTATATCTGGATGAAGTACGGAAATTATTTCGCGGCGGACGCCAGCGAAGCCCCACTTCTGCATACCTGGTCACTGGGCATCGAAGAACAGTTCTACCTGCTCTGGCCGCTGCTGATGCTGATGCTGTGTCGATGGGCACCCCGCTACTTGCTGCCGCTGGTGTGCATCGGCGTTGTCGTGACGGTTGGCGTTTCGCAGTACGCCACGACCCTCGTTCCCTCTGCCTCCTACTATCTGCTGCCCACACGTTTTTTCGAACTGCTGCTGGGGGCGACGTTGGCGATTTATCTCGCGCAGCCACGTACGTTCAGTGACGGGGTGGGCCGGATCTGGGCGCTGGCGGGAGCCGGATCGATTGCCTATTCATTGTTTGCACTGAGTCCGGAAACAACCTTTCCCGGCCTCAATGCGCTTATACCTTGCCTGGGGGCGGCGCTGTTGATCCTCGCTGGCAGCGGCGGAACACGCTCGCGCTGGCTGACCAACCGGCCGATGGTATTTGTTGGTCTGATTTCCTACTCGCTTTACCTCTGGCATTGGCCCTTGATTGCGTACCTGAGATATCTGGATATCAACATCACGCTCCCGCTGGGGCTGGGCCTGATGGCAGTGGCGACGCTACTGGCCTGGTGTTCCTGGCATTTTGTCGAAGTCCCCTTTCGACGAACCGGGGCGCTGTTGCCGTTCACCCGCGCATTTGGCCGTCGGTTCATGGTTCCAGCGTTGGGGCTGGCCGTGCTGGCTGTACTGAGCGTGCAATGGCAGGGGTTCCCACAGCGTTTCGTACCGCAGGTGTCAATCCTTGAAGCGATGAGCCTGACCGAACCGAACAAACTGCGTGAGCGCTGCCACATGCCCAATGCGCGCTACAACGCCGCGCCCGATCCGGCGTGCCACCTCGGGGCACGCAAGGCGCAGATCGACGGCGTGATGGTCGGAGACTCTTTCGCCAACCATTTCACCGGCATGGTCGATGTCCTGGCCGAACCCAACGGCATCGCCTTGATGGATTACACCCTCGACAAGTGCCCACCCATCTTCGGCCACGCCGCCGAGATGTCGGCGGGTTACGGGGCACGCTGCGTGGCGCGCAATGAGCAGGTGTTGCAGTTGATCGAGCGGAACCGGTATCCCTACGTGGTGCTCGCCGGCGCCTGGCCCCGGGACCCGGCAGCAGGAGCCGTCATCGAGGCAAGCATCCGGCAAGTGGCGGACCGGACCGGCCAAGTCATCGTCGTTCTCAGCAATCAGCCAATCGACAACGCCGCGACGTGCCCGGTGCGCCGCTTGATGTTCGCTCCTCTTCGGCAGTGTTCAACGCGGCTGGACGCCGCGGCGCCCTATTGGACGCAGATACGCGCCAGGCTGCCCCAGGTGCGCTTCATCGATCCCAACCAGGTGATTTGCCCGGTCGGCCTGTGCAGCCCGATCATCGACGGACAACTGCTCTACCGGGATGACGCGCACTTGAACGATGTCGGCTCGCGTTTCATTGGCCGCGCGCTCCGCGACCTGGGCTTCACGCTGCTGTACGACCCAGCGCCAACCACGCCGATCGCTACCACCCGATAGGCGCTCGCTCAATGCCCCGCCGCCATCTCGGTCTGGGCCGGTTTCGGTATGACGATGTTGCCCAGATCGATGTGCTTCCAGGCTGGCTTGGCCCCCAGCCGCGCGTTGAAGCGGTAGTTGAACGTGAAGTCGTCCTCGGTGGGTTGGCTCAGGGGTTTTCCATAGCGCGCCACGACCGCCGCCGGGTCGTAGCCCATCAACTCAAGCAGCGTCGCAAAGATGTTGTAGTGGCTGGAACGATCCTTGTTTTGCGCCCAGGCGCCGCGCCAGTCCAAGGTGCGCAGCTGGCTGCCCTGGATAACCACCAAAGGCACCAGCCCCTCCTCCTCCACCGGGTCGCCGCCGCAATGCGTATTGAGCCCGGGATTGCCACGCTCGTGCAGATCCTGGCCATGATCGGAGGTATAGATCAGCACCGCATTCTGAAGGTTGCCTTGACGCAACAGGCGCCGGAAGAACTCGCCGACGTTCCATAGGAGCGTGTTCTGGTACGCATTGCGATACAGCAACCAGTCATATTGCTGGCCGTTGAAGCCGTCGCGCTGGCCGGTGTCGGCCACGTCCTGGAACCGCCCCCGGGGCAAGGCCGGACGGTGTTTCATGAATTCGTCGGGGTATTTGTCGTGGACCGGAAAATGCGCCCCCACTTTATTCACCACCACCAGTTCGGCCCGGTCATTGCCCAAGAGCTCGATCAACTGCGCCGCGGCTGCCATGTCGCGGTCCAGCACACGGACCTGGTCGAATTGGATGAATTGGTCGATGTCTTGCTTTTCCTGTTCGGTCATCAGGTTCTGCAAGTTGCCGCCGGTGCGCTGGGCATCGATATAGACGGTATGCAAGCCCGCGACATGGGCGTACTGCCAGATTGACGGCTGCGTGCTGTTGATACGCACGTAATCAGCCCGCGTACCGCCATAACGCAGGGTGATATTGGTGTCGGCGCTGCAATTGGCGATGGAAGCGGCATAACCGTAATTGAAGATGTCCACCCCAGGCGGCGGGGTCTTGAGGCCGCTGTTCACACCGAACGGGGTGTTGATATCGAGATAGTTGCCACCGATGCTTTCGTCGATGATCAACACGATATCGTGCTCGATCGCAGGAGAACGGCGAGCCAAGCTGACCGGCTCGCGGACGCCGACGGTGTCGTGCAGCGCCTCGTAGGCAAACAGGTTCAGATAGGCCAGCGGCGTATACATCACAGGTAGACCACGGGCGCCCTCGCCCGCCCTTGCGAACAGCACACCACTGAGCAGCAATACCCCGAGCAACGGCGCGGCGACCGGTACATAACCGGGCAATGGTAAACGCCGCCGAGGCTTCAGCCCGATGCCCAACAGCAGCAACAGGCCGCCCGCCATCGCGCTGAGAATCACCTCTCGATACTGATAAGCCGCCTCCTGGATAAAGCCGCCCGAATACACCAGCGACACGAACTGGCTGTAGGTCAGGTAACTGTCGGTGACCCGGGTATACACCTCGAAGAACACCGCCGAGGCAAACAGTGTCAAGGCAAACAGATGCCGCACCAACGTCTGGCGGATGTAGGCGCTCATCCACAACGCAAGCACCAGCACAAGGAACATCGCACCGAACAGCACCGTTGCAAAACCAAGACCCAGCGCAGCGAGACGCTCCAGGTAATAGTCATGCCCCCTGAAAAGGTACAGCAACAGCAGCAGTTCCTTGAGGTATCGGGTCATGTTTTTCTCGGCGGTGGCGCGGCGGATGGAAGGTTCGTTTTCTGCACACTAGCAGCGGGATTTCAAAGCGCAAGAAAGAGACTGATCGGTCGCAGCGTCAAAAAAAAGTTACCTCAAAAGTGACACCTTTGACGCATCAAAAACATAAAAATCTATGGATATATACCGTTCATCGGTTACTTAAACGTCTCCAGAGCCCTTTAAAAATGGCGCTTTTCCAAGTCAGTCAATGACTTGATATCAAAAAGCCCTAATCCGTCGAGATTTGCCAACACTGACAACTGTCATTTTGCTGACATGTTTTTTTGAAGCTGCGCTATACCCTCTAAACAGTTTCATCCGAGTTACATCAACCGGTTTGAGAGGCGCGCCTAGAATGGACGTGAGCGTATTTGGCACGGGGTATGTGGGGCTGATTCAGGCAGCGGCATTGGCCGACGTCGGGCACCGCGTCCTGTGCGTCGATATCGACCCGAACAAGATCCGTCAACTGCAACAAGCCGTACCGCCCATCAGTGAGCCTGGGCTGTCCGTATTGCTGGAAGACAACATCAAGGCCGGCCGGCTTTTGTTCAGTTGCCAGGCCAGCGATGCGGTCAACCATGGCGAGTTGATTTTTATTGCCGTCGGCACGCCAGCCGACGAAGACGGCTCGGCGGACCTGAGCCATGTGCTGGCGGTGACCCGCCAGATCGCCGACTTCATGGACAGTGACCGCACCCTGATCATCAAGTCGACCGTACCGGTCGGAACAGCCGATAAAGTCGCCGAGTGCGCCCGCCAGGCGCTGGCTCGTCGGGGCCTTAAACAGTTGAATGTGCGTGTGGTATCCAACCCGGAGTTCCTCAAGGAAGGCAGCGCTCTCGCCGATTGCATGCGCCCGGACCGCATCATCATCGGCGCCAGCGATCAACTGGCGCGGGATCAGATGGGCGAGCTCTACGCGCCGTTCTGCCGCAACCACGAAAAACTGATGTTCATGGACAACCGCAGCGCGGAGCTGACCAAGTACGCCGCCAACGCCATGCTCGCCACCCGCATCAGTTTCATGAACGAACTGGCCAACCTCACCGAACGCCTGGGCGCCGACATCGAAGCCGTGCGCAAAGGCATCGGCTCGGACCCACGCATCGGCTATCACTTCATCTATCCGGGCTGCGGCTTCGGCGGCTCGTGCTTCCCCAAGGACCTGCGCGCCCTGCTGCACACGGCCGAACAGAGCGGCATGCCGCTGCGCCTGCTGCGCAGCGTCACCGATGTGAACGACAGCCAGCGGCACATCCTTTTCGAGAAGCTGGCGCAGCAATTTCCGGACGGCTTGGCCGGCAAGTCGATTGCCATCTGGGGCCTGGCCTTCAAGCCCAACACCGACGACATGCGCGAAGCCCCGAGCCGCTACCTGATGGAAGCCCTCTGGCGCGAAGGCGCGCGCGTGCAGGCCTACGACCCGGAAGCCATGTCCGAATGCCGGCGCCTGTACGGTTATCGCAAAGACCTGAACCTGTGCGCCACCCGCGATGACACGCTTGAGGACACCGATGCCCTGGTGATTTGCACTGAGTGGAAGAATTTTCGCGTGGTGGATTTCGACCTGCTGGCGAGCAAGCTGCGCGCCCGGGTCATCATCGATGGCCGCAACCTCTACAACCCCGAGCACCTGGCTGCCGCCGGGCTGCTGTACCGTGGCATCGGCTTGCGCCACACCGTGCCCAGCGCCCCGGGGCCACAAGCGTGAACGTCCTGGTGACCGGCGCCGCCGGATTCATCGGAGCCCACTGCGTCTTGCGGTTGATGCGCGATGGCCATCACGTGTACGGGCTGGACAACTTCAACGATTACTACGACCCGCAGCTCAAGCACGACCGCGTGGCGTGGGTGCGTGACCAGGTCGGCGCATTTCCCTTGGCGCGTATCGACCTGACCGACGCCTCGGCGATCGACGGACTGTTCCAGAGCCATCGCCCGGAGGTGGTGATCCACCTCGCCGCCCAGGCCGGCGTGCGATATTCGCTGGACAATCCCCGCGCCTATGTCGACAGCAACCTCGCCGGGTTTCTGAACATTCTCGAAAGTTGCCGCCGTCATCCGGTCAAGCACCTGATCTACGCCTCTTCCAGTTCGGTGTACGGCGCCAACCAGCGCACGCCCTATTCGGTACGGGACGGCGTTGATCATCCGCTGTCGTTGTATGCGGCAACAAAGAAGGCCAACGAATCGATGGCCCACAGCTACAGCCATCTGTTCGGCATCCCGTGCACCGGCCTGCGCTTTTTTACCGTGTACGGCCCGTGGGGTCGGCCAGACATGTCGCCGATCCAGTTCGCCACGGCCATCGCGCAAAACCAAGTGTTGCGGCTGTTCAACCATGGTGAGCACGAACGCGACTTCACCTACATCGACGACATCGTCGAGAGCATCGCCCGGTTGATCGAACGTGCGCCGCAGCCAACGCCCCACTGGGATCGCGAGCAACCGGACCCGGCCACCAGCCTGGCGCCATGGCGCATCTACAACATCGGCGGACAGTACCCGGTGGCGTTGCGAACCTACGTGGCGCTGCTGGAAAAACATCTGGGCCGCACCGCCCGGATCGAGCTGCTGCCCCTGCAACCGGGGGACGTGCTCAACACCTGCGCCGATGCCAGCGACCTGGCCCGGGCCACCGGTTTCCAACCGTGCATTGCACTGGATGACGGCCTGGGTCGCTTCGTCGACTGGTTCCTCGATTACTACGCGCAACCCATCGATCACACGCCGCTTGCGGCCGTACCTCAGCGGAGGAGTCTATGACCCGACATGAACAAGACATTCCGATCAGCACCTCCGGACGCGACAAACGTGTCGACCCCGAGCATCGCCGACGCCTGGATGCCGCCATCCACCGCCAGGGCCGTGGCTGGCTCACCGGTCGGGACGGTGGTCGGCCCTGGACGGTTTCGCGGACCAATCGGGTCGTGGCTTGCCTCGGCGCGCTGGCGATCCTGGTACTGCTCACCCCGTTGCTGCTGGGTCTGGCATTGCTGATCAAGTTTTCCAGCCCTGGCCCGGTTTTTTTCGTGCAGAAACGCACCGGTTATCGCGGGCGCGTGTTCGGCATGTACAAGTTTCGCACCATGGTCGTCGATGCCGAGGCCCTGAAAGAGTCGCTGCGCCACCTCAACAAGCACGGCGCCGACGCCATCGACTTCAAGATCGACAACGACCCGCGCATTACCCCGATCGGCAGGTTCCTGCGACGCAGCAGCCTCGATGAACTGCCGAACCTGATCAATGTAGTGACCGGCGACATGCGCCTGGTAGGCCCGCGGCCCACCTCGTTCAACGCCTATCGCTACAAGGACAACCATTTGGTGCGCCTGAGCATCTACCCCGGCCTGACCGGCCTGTGGCAGATCTCCGGGCGCAGCAATATCGACTTCGACCAGCGCGTGGAACTGGACCTCAGCTACATCGCCGAGCAGAGCCTGCTGTTGGATCTGAAGATCCTGATGATTACCCCCTTCAAAGTGTTCAGCGGCCACGGAGCGAGTTAAATGGACGGTTCGACGAATATCCTGACCATAGCCAGCCCGAGCGAGACCAACCTGACCTCGACCGTGCTCGACCCGGATCTGCGGATCCTTCTCATGACAGCGGCCAACACCGGCACCGGCACGAGCACCAGCGCCATGGCGCTGTCCGCCCAGCTGGCGCAGATGAGCAATGGCCGGGTGTTGCTGGTGGACGCCAGCCAGTCGCCGCGCAACCTCAGCCAGCAGCTCTCGCTGCAAAAAGAGCGCGGCTTCAGCGACCTGTTGTTCAACAGCCTGTCCCCACCGTTGTTGCAGGACTGCGTAGTACAGGTGTCGAGCCTGCCCTTCGACGTGCTGCCCCACGGCCGCCTCGGCCACAACGCCGAACGCCTGAGCCCCGAGCGATTGCGCCCGCTGTTCCGGCAACTGGCGGCGCAGTACCGCTTCGTGGTGATCGACGCCGACGCGGTGTATTCGGCCACCGACACGCTGGTGATCAGCACCCAGGTGGACGGCGTGGTGCTGGTGGTGCGCGGCGAAGACACCCGCTGGGAAGTGGCCCAGGCCACCCGACAAAGGTTGGCCCAGGCCGGCGCGAAAGTGGTCGGCAGCGTGTTCAACCGCCGCAAGTACTACATGCCCAAATGGCTCTACAACAACCTGTAAGCCTGCAAAAGGATGACGAGATGAACGCTAGAATGCTTGTCCTGCTGTTGCTGCCGCTTGCCGGTTGCTCCAGCAACACCGATACCCGCTCGATGCCGGTGCAGATCCTCACCGCGGCGCCGGCCAATGCCCAGGCCACCGACATGCCCAAGGTCGAGCAGACCTTGCGGCCCCAGGATGTGCTGGACGTGATATTCCACATCGGCACCACCTCTTCCCAGGCTTATCGCGTGCAGCCTGGCGACCAGGTTGCCCTGAACTTCACCGCCGCCAGCCAGCTCAACGGCACGCAACAGGTGATGCCCGACGGCAGTATCGAACTGCCGGGCGCCAACACCTCGGTGAAAGTCGGCGGCCTGACCACCGACGAGGCGCGCCTGGCGGTGCAGCGCGCCTATGACCAGAAGATGTTGTTCCAGCCCAATCGCAACCAATTGACCGTACTGGTGACGAGCCCGCTCTCCGGCGAGACGAAGCTGCGCAACACCCTGACTCACCCTGGCACGGGCATGAGCCGGGAAATCACCGTGGGCAGGGATGGCTACGCCAGCTTCCCGGAAATTGGCGCCGTGCCTTTGCAAGGCATGACCGTCAGCCAGCTGGAGACTTTCCTCAACGAGCGCTACGCCCAACTGCCCGGCCACATGACGGTGGACGTGCTGCTCAAGTCCACCGCCGGCAACGAAATCTATGTCCTCGGCGAAGTGGCCCAGCCCGGCTCCTACCCGATCCGCCGGCCAATCTCGGTACTCGAGGCCCTGACACTGGCCAGGGGCACGAACGTCAAGGCCCGGCTCGACTCCGTGGTGATCATGCGCCGCAACGGCAATCAGGTCGAAGCCCGCCACTACGACGTGGAGAAAGCCTTGAGCGGCGACGCGTCGCAGATCGCCTATCTGCAACCGGAAGACATGCTGTTCGTGCCCAAGACCAAGCTTGCAAGTGCCGGTGAACTGGCCAGGCAATTGGCCGATGTGGTGCTGTTCCAGGGCACGGGGTTGAGCTTCGGCTACCGCGTCGACAACAAAGGCAGCGACAACTGAGACTCAGGTGACCGACATGAACCCCAAGGAAAATTATCTGCACGAGTTTTTCAGGATCTTCTTCGCCAACAAGCAGTGGGTGAAGCGCGTCTTCCTGGTTTTCGCCGTGATCGCTCTGGTGTTGCCGTTGATGCTCAAGCAGAGTTTCGACATCACCGCCCAAGTGATCGTCCAGTCGAAAAAACTCTCCCAAGGCGACGCCACTACCTCGTTGAACCAGGAAAACGCGACTTTCATTCCGCCGTCCCTGGCGGACATGGAAACCGAGAGCAACATCCTGCGCTCACCGGCGTTGATTCGCGAAACCATCAAGACCCTGCGCGACCAGGGTGAATACACCCCGAGCCCAGGGGCCCTCAATAAATGGGTGAGCGAACCGCTCAAGCGCTACATCACCCAGCCACTGCGTGAATACGTCATCAATCCGCTGCGCGACGGCCTCGGGCTGGAAGTCGATCCGGTACGCGACACGATGCTCGATACCCTCACCGACGAGGCCATCGCGAACCTGAAAATCGAGACCCTGCCCGGCTCGAACGTCATCTCCATCATCTACAGCTTCGGCGATCCCGCCCAGGGCACCCGGTTCGTCGCGCAGCTGCTGGAAAACTACCTCACCGGCCGCCAGGACCTGCAATCGATCGAATTGCCCCAGACCTTCTACGAGCAGAAAAAAGTCCAATACCAGACGCGCCTCGACGGTCTGGAAGGCACCCGGCTCGGCCTGCTCGAAGGCGTCGGTTCCTCCGATCCCAAGGAAGAAATCACGTTTCGCCTGAACGCCATCAATACCGAAGAACAGGCCCTGAACCTGTACCAGGATCGCCTGCTGCAAAGCCAACGCTGGCTCGATTACCTCAAGACCAGCCTGGCAGCGGCGAACAGCTCGCGGTTCAACGACTACACGTTCCCGTTCACCTTCACCACGACCGTGGACAACATCGCTTTCGAGGACCGGGAAATCAGGCAACTGGGTGAGCAGCTGACCAGCCAGGTCAGCCGCTACATGAACGACCTGGCGATCTTCCAGCCCAGCAGCGAACCAATGCTGCTGGCCCGCGAACAGATCATGCGCACACGCCAGCAGTTCCTCAAAGTGGTGAACAACCGCATCCAGGAACGCACCACCGACCTGGCCGTCGTCAGCTCGGTGATCAACCAGAAGGTCGAGCGCATCGCGGCCTTCAAGGAACGCATCCACCAGTTACAGGAAACCCAGAGCAAGCTGCGGCAGATGGACACCGAGATCAACGCACTCCACGCGGCGTTCTCCACCTATGCCCAACGGTTCGCCGAAGCCAGTTCCGCGCGCTCGCTGGACAATGACCTGTCCAACGCCCGTGTCCTGAGCCCCCCGTTCGAACCCACCGCCGCGGTATTCCCCAAGCCGATGCTGATTATCCCGTTCGGCTTGTTCTGCGGCCTGCTGCTGGCGATCGCTCTGGTCTACGTGCGTGAGTTCTTCGACCATCGCTTCAAGCATCCTGCGCAAATCAGCCAGCAACTGGACCTGCCGGTCTTGCTGGTGATCAATGAGCAGTCGCCCGAACAGGTCAATCCGCACCGCAACTGGAGCCTGCCAAGCCTTGTCCATTGGGTGAAAAATTGAACGCGCCGTTCGGCCCGTCCCACCGCAGCAGCCCCCTGTCGATCATTCATCTGCTCGACAGCGGCGGCTTCTATGGGGCCGAGCGGATGCTGCTCGATCATTGCCTGGCGACACCGGGGCAGCACCAAGTGCTGTTCCTGGCGGCGCCGCCGACCTTGATCACGCGGTTTCGCCAGGCCGGGGTGGATTGCCGACACTGCGCCAGCTTGGGCGAATTGTTGCAGCATCTGCGGCAACGTCGCGCGGACCGGCCGCTGATCAACACCCACAACTTCAAAGGCTTGCTGTTCGGCTGGGCCGCGGCCACGCTGTTGCGCCTGCCCCTGGTGATTACCCAGCACGGCTTCACGCCGCGCAGCACCAAGCAGCGTTTCTACACCTGGTTGAGCCTGCAACTGTGCCGCACCGCGCCGGTCAAGCGCGTGGTCTGCGTCGCCGAAAGCATCGCGGCATTGCACCGCAAGGCCAGCGTCAAGGCGGACAAGCTCGACGTCATTCCCAACGGTTTGCCGGCCGTCACGACACCGCTGCCCCATCGTGACGACAGGCAGCGCTGGCGGGTCGGGTACGTGGGTCGCTTGAGCAGCGAGAAAGGCCCTGACCTGTTCCTCGACGCGATGATCCCGCTCTGCCAGCGCCATGGTTCGCTGCATGCGGTCATGCTCGGCGACGGTCCGGAACGCCAGCCGCTGCTCAAGCGCATCGCCGACGCGGGGTTGCCGACGCGCATCGAGTTGCCCGGTTATCAAACCGACATGAATGATTGGTGGAGCCGCCTCGACGCTTTGGTGATCAGCTCACGCACCGAAGGCACGCCGATGATCCTGCTCGAAGCCATGCAAGCCGGGGTGCCGGTGGTGGCGTTTGGCGTCGGCGGCATTCCCGACATCCTGCAGGACCGCCACAACGGCCTGCTGGCCACGCCGGCCGACAGCGACGAATTGGCCCGCCAGATCGAAACGCTGTTCAGCGAACCGCCCCTGGCGCGGATCCTCGCCGACAACGCCCGGCGCACCCAACGCGACCGCTACGACCTGCGCACGCTGGCCGAACGCTGGTCGCAACTTTATATCCGCACGGCACGGGAGGCTCGACCATGATCGTCCCGCTCTCGATCATCAGTTTGCTGGGGCTGGTCTGCCTGGCATTGCTGGCCAGTCCTTATCCGTTCCTGGCGCCCGGCGCGGTGTTCGGCCTGGTCGGCGTCGCCGTGCTGTACCGCAAGCCCGGCTGGGGCCTGCTGGGCATCGCCGCGCTGGTGCCATTCGAAGGGCTGTTCAAGGAAAACGGATTGTCGGGCAGCAAGTTCTTTGGCCTGGCGCTGATTCTGATCCTGGCACTGCAACTGGCCCTGCACCAGATTCCGGCGACGCGCCTGCGCAGCAATATCTGGAAGCCGCTGGTCGGCTTCATGGCGCTGTATGGCCTGAGCCTGCTGCTGTCGGAAAACATGGACCTGTCCCAGACCCATCTGCGGGAACTGACGGTAGGGCTGATTCTGTTCGTGATCACCTTGTTGATCGGACGCGAGCTGAACCTGGACCTGTTTGCCCGCTTGATGACCGTGAGCGTGTCCACCACGTGCGTACTCGCGATGTTCTCGGCCAAATACCAGGACCAGGGCCGCGCGTCCGGACTGCTGGAAGACCCGAACTCCTTTGCGCTGCTGATCGCGTTCACCATACCGCTGGCCTTGTTGCTGGTACTGCGCAGCCCGAACCTGTTGCACCGGCTGTTCTGGGGCGGCGGTTTCATCCTGCTGCTGGGCGGCATGACCAAGACTGAATCGCGTTCCGGGCTGGTGGTGTTGCTGCTCAGCCTGATGATCGGCTTGTACCACTACCGCGCGCAGCTACCGCGGATTCGTCCACGGCACCTGGGCTTCGCCATGCTCGGGCTGGCCCTGATAATTCCCCTGGCGATCGCGGTGATGCCCGCCGGCTACGTGGCACGCATCCAATCGTTGAGCATCCTCAGCGCCGGCGCCAGCGCTCACAAGGATGAATCCCTGGGCCGCCGCGCCTCCTACATCCTGGTGGGCAGCCAGATGATCCGCGAGAACCCCATCCTCGGTTCAGGGCCCGGGACGTTTCCCCTGCACTACGCGCCGACCGGTTATGCCAAGGCCTTCTCGGCCAACCGCAAACTGGGCGACCTGTACCGTCGCGCTCACAACACCTACCTGGAAATATTCAGCGAGATCGGCGTACCGGGCGGGTTGATGTTTGTCGGCATGATCGGTCTTGGCCTCTACAACCTGGTGCGCGCGCGCCAACTCTGGCTCCAGCGTCGGGACTGGGCACAGGCCGACCTGCTCACACATTTGGGGATGAGTTTCCTGGCGCTGGCCTTGTTCCTGATGTTTCTCAGCGCGCCGAACCACAAGTTGCTGTGGATCATGCTCGCCTTGACCAGTGTGTTGCGCTACGACGCCGAACAATCCGCGCCACGGGAGGCCCGCCCATGAGCCGCGTCAGTATCGTCATCCCGATGTTCAACGAGGCCCGCCACATCGGCCGCACCCTGCTGGCCGCGCAGCAAGCTGCTCGCCAGGCGCAACTGGAATGCGAACTGATCGTGGTCGACAACGGCTCGGACGATCATGGGCCGCGCATCGCCAATGAACTGGGCGCCCGGGTGCTGATTGTGCCCGGCGTCCACATCGGCGCCTTGCGCAACCGTGGCGCGGCGGTTGCCAGCGGTGAGTGGCTGGCATTCATCGACGCCGACATGGAAATGCCCGCCGACTGGCTCAAATTGTTGGTCGAAATGGAGGGCCGTCAGGGCGATGTGTTGGGACTGGACCTGGACACGCCCCGACACGCGCCTTGGTTCGCCCAGGCCTGGCAACGCCGCAGCCAACGTCCGGGCGCCCGTCCGCTGCATCGAGTGCAGTGGCTGCCCAGCGCCAATCTGTTGATGCGCCGCCGTTGGTTCGAACAGGTCGGCGGCTTCGACGAGACCCTGCGTACCGGTGAAGACAAGGATTTTTCCCTGCGCTTGCGCCAAGCCGGTGCGCAGTTGTTGCTGGTGAACGAAAGCCTGGCCCTGCATTGGGGTTACGAAGGCAGCTGGCGCGAATGGATGAGCAAGGAGCTGTGGCGCCAGGGCAGCCATTGGCAGTTGCTGCGCAGCCATGGGCCGAGCCTGCGCTTGCTGCGCTTTCCCGCCTTGTCCGTTGGCGCCTGGGGCCTGGATCTGCTGGCGCTCACCGCCCTGCTCCAGGGCCAGGTGCGCCTGGGGTTGACGCTACTGTTCATCAGCACATTGCCGGCCTTGTTTCTCAGCCTGCGCCAGAGCCAGCGCGACCCGCGCCTGGCGTTGCAACTGTGGGCCTTGCACGGGGTGCGCCTGCACCTGACCGGTGCCGCGTTGCTGCTCAATCTTTTTCAATGGAACGTCAGGAGACCCGCCCGTGGCTGAATTCATCTATTGGTCTTGCCTGTTGCTGCCGGTGTACGCCTACCTCGGCTACCCCGTGCTGTTGACCTTGCTGACACCGTTGTTTCCGCTACGGCGCTATGGCAAGCCCCTGCCGATGGACGTCAGCATTGTCATCGCCGCCCACAACGAGGCACGGCACATCGAAGCGAAATTGCGCACGCTGTTGGCCCAGGATTATCCGGCACGCTCGCTGCAAATCATCCTGGCCAGCGACGGTTCCACCGACGAGACGGTGGCCTGTGCGCGCAAAATCGGCGACTCACGCATCACCGTGCTCGACCTGCCACGCCAGGGCAAGGCCGCCGCCCTCAATACCGGCGTGGCCCATAGCTACGGCGAGATCCTGGTGTTCACCGATGCCGACAACCAATGGGCCCACGACACCCTCGGCCACCTGCTGGCGCCGCTGGGCGATCCTGAAGTCGGCGCCTGTGCCGGGCACATGGTCATCCCCGTGCCCGGCAAGGGCCTGAGCCTCGGCGACAGTCTGTATCGGCACTACGAAGGGTGGCTGCGCCGGGTGGAAAGCCGCACCGGCTGCATGGTCTCGGCCGACGGCGCCTTGCTGGCCTTGCGCAGGGCTTTGTTCCAGCCGATTCCGGCCCAGGTCAACGATGATTTTTTCCTAAGCACCTGCGCGCCGGCAGCCGGCAAATCCATTGTTTATGCACCCAAAGCGCGGGTGACCGACCAGGGCGTGGACGAAGCCGACAAGCAGTTTCGTCGTCGTCAGCGCGTCACTGTCGGCGGATTGCAGAGCCTGGCCCAGCGCCGGGAACTGCTCAACCCGCTGCGCCATGGGCTCTACGCCATTGGCCTGATCAGCCACAAATTGATCCGCCGCCTGGCGCCGGTGCTGCTGTTGCCGTTGCTGCTGAGCAACGCCTGGCTGTGGAATGACCATCCGTTCTATCGCCTGACGCTGGTGGCGCAACTGCTCGGTTATGCCACAGCGCTGATCGGCTTGCTCGACGCAGGCCACCGCTTGCCTCGGCCATTTCGGTTGGCCGCGTTCGTGCTGGTAACACTGGCCGGCATGAGCATCGGGCTCTGGCAATTCCTGCGAGGCCAGCGCTACAGCCAATGGAATCCCGACCAAAACCGCTAAGGAGTGTGGCCGATGTCGATCAAACATGTTTTCAAGCGCACCGGCGGCTGGCTGTACCTGAACACGTCCATGGGTCGCCATCCATTGCGTGGCGCCGGCGTCATCCTGATGTTGCACCGGGTATTGAACAACGACCGCGCCGCCGAGCTGCCCCACCGCAATGAACTGTGCGTGGGGCCCGAAGCGTTCGAACACCTGTTGATCTGGTTGCAACGGCATTTTGAATGCGTGCCCTTGATGACCTTGCTGCTGGCCGACCCGGAAAGCGTTCCGGACCGTCCTCGGGTGGCCCTGACGTTCGATGATGGCTGGCGTGACAACGCCATGAACGCCTTTCCCCTGCTGCGTCAGTACCAGGTGCCGGCGAGTATTTTCCTGTCCACCGATTTCGTCGGCAGTCGCCAGCATTTCTGGTGGGAAAGCATCGGCGAAACCCTGTGGGGCAGCCACGGGCAAGTGGCGCGGCATTCGCTGATCGAGCACTTGCAGCACGTCGGCCGGCCGTTGCCGGTGCTGCTCGACGACATCGACGACGAGCGCCGCAGCCTGGCGCTGCTGCATTACCTGCAAAGCCTCAAGACGCTCGAACCAAGCACTTTGAGCGATCTCACCGAAGCCTGCCCGCAAGGCTCGCAACCCCAGGCGCTGGATTGGCCCCAGGTGCGCATGCTCGAAGATTCCGGGCTGATTCGTTTCGGCCCCCATGGCGCCAGCCACGCGATTCTGACCGGGCTGGACGATCAGCGCCTGCATGAAGAACTGACCCGCAGTTGGACCGCGCTGGAAAATGGCTGCGCCCAGCCGCTGCCGGTGTATTGCTACCCCAACGGTGACAATGATGTGCGCGTACGCGAGCAGGTGGCGGCCCACGGTTTTCCGTTCGCCCTGGGCACCGAGGCCGGGCTGTATCGCCACGACGGCGACCCGTTGAACCTGCCGCGTTTCGGCGTCAGCCAGCGCAACGCCCATCACCCTGAATTGCTCGCCTGGCGCATTCGCCGAGGAGCCCGTCCATGAGCCGTGCACACTATCTCAAGCATTTGGCGCTAAGCATGGGCACGCGCCTGGCGATGATCGGCCTGCGGCTGTTGCGCAATGTGTTGCTGGCACGAATCCTGGGGCCCAGCGAACGCGGACTGTTCGCGCTGCTCAGCACCCTGCCCGACCTGATCAGCGCCGCCACCAGTGGAGGCCTCAATTCCGCGGTGGGTTACCAGGCGGCGCAGCAGCGCTCCATGGGTCTGTTGCTTTGCCAGGTGTGGGTTTTCGGGTGTCTGCTGGCCGGGTTGCTGACACTGTTGGTGGTGGCGCTGGCGCGTGAGTTCGGCGCTGAGCTGGACATCACCGCGCAGCTGGGATTGCTGGCTTGGCTGCTGTTGCTGGCCGTCCCCCTGACGGTGCTCAAGAGCGGCCTGCTGACATTGCACAATGCTTCCGGCGGCGTAGGCGCGTTCAATGCGCTGCGACTGATGGAATCCCTGGCGCCGTTGCTGCTGTTTGTAGCGCTGTTCTGGATGTGGCAAGACACGGCGCTGGAGGCGGCGCTGATCAGTTGGCTGGCGGGCCTGAGCCTGGTGGTGCTGGCCGGCTGGATGTGGTTGCGGCGCGATCATGTGGTCACCCTGCGCTGGGATCGCACCGGCCAGAACGAACTGTTGCGTTATGGCGCCCGTAGTCATCCGGACCTGTTGTTCCAACAAGTGATGCTGCGCTCGGATTTTTTGTTCATTGGCGCATTGCTGGGCAGCACGGCGCTGGGTCACTACGCCATGGCCAGCGCCGCGGCCGAACTGCTGCTGATCGTGCCCGAAGCGGTCACCACGCCGCTGATGAAACGCCTGCTCCAGCAAGACACCGACATGCAGCGCCTGACCCCGCTGGCCTTGCGCCTGACTGCTACGGTGATGCTTGGTGCCTGCCTGGGCATGGCGCTGATTGGCGAATGGCTGATCATCACCCTGTTCGGCACCGCCTATCAACCGGCGTACCCGGCGCTGTTGGCGTTGCTGCCGGGATTGTTCGGCCTGTGCTACGCCAGCATCTTGCGCCTGGACCTGCTGGGCAAGAACCGTCCCGGCACCGTTTCACTGCTGATGGGCGTGGGCGCGCTGCTGAATCTGGCCCTGAACCTGATCCTGATCCCGCGCTACGGCATCGTCGGCGCTGCCGCCGCTTCCTCGATCGCTTACCTGGGCGTGACCCTGGCGCTGCTGACGATGTACTGCCGTCTCAGCGGTGTGGCGCTGTGGCAGACACTGATCATCCTGCCCAGCGATTTGCTGCCGATGCGCCAGATGTTGTTGGGGAAATCCGCGTGAATATCGTCGCCCGCCAGACCGCCATCGCGAGCAAGCTCGCTCCCACAGGCGCCGGTTGCGTCCAGCCGAGTTCCCCTGTGGGAGCGAGCTTGCTCGCGATGGCGGTGGGTCAGCTTGCTGTGATGATGAAGCTAACCGCCTCTTCGCGAGAAGGCTGGCTCCCACAGAGGAAAATGGCCGCGGGTCTATGTCTTCTGGTATTGGCCACCTCGGCCCATGGCGCGTCCATGCACTGGACCAACATCCGCGACGGCAGCCTGTATCTGCAAACCGATCGCCCGGACCAAGTGACCGTCCGCTGGGTTCCGGCCTGGCAGGCCGAGGCCAATACCGAACACCTGTATCTGCTCAACGGCCAAGGCCGGTTAGTGGGTGAGCGCCTGGTCAAGGCTGCCCAAGTGCGCGGCGAGCAGCAATGGCCGCTGTTGCCCGGGGCGGCCAGCTATCGGTTGGAGATCCCCGGCTACAGTTTCCGGCGCTATACGGTCGAACACGATGCCCGCACCCGCGCGCTGTTCGCCCCGGCCAAAGTGCACTTCAGCTCGGAAACACACGATGGTGATGAGCTTTATTTCAAAGTCGCAGCCGGCGAACAGGCTGTGCTGGCCGGCAAATTCCACGGCGGCGTGCGTGCGCTGCAAGCCCGGCGCGTTGCCGATGGCAAGCAGGTGCAACTGAACCTCAAGCCCTACCGGGCCTATTGGCAATTCGACACAGTGGCCCTGCCGGTGGCGGACGCGGACCAGGTCTGGCGCCTGCATCTGCAAGGCAACGGCAAGGCAGCGTTCTGGCTGGACGGCACCGCCAACCTGTTCGCCCAGGACCCGGCGCAACTGCAGCCGCTGCGCCAGGATCCGGGGCGAACCCACCTGACGCTTCACGCCGATGTACTCGGCACGACTCCAAAGCTGGGGATGTCCCTGCCCTACGTACTGCCTCCGCCCTCCAGCTACGCCGTGCTCGATGCGCTGAACCCCCGGGCGGCCAGCTATTACAGCCTCGTCGATGTCACGGCGGCCAAGGCCGATCATGAGGACGCGTTTCGACGTCTGTACCAGGATCGCTTTGGCATCACCCAAGACATCACTCTGCTCGCTGGCAGCCAGCGCAGGGCCGATCTGCAAGCCGACCGGACCAGCGGCAACGGCCTGCAAGCCTGGCTCGAATCGACCCGCGCCCTGGGCGGCAAAGGCATCCACTATCTCAGCTTTGCCGATGAGCCGAACCTCAACTATCCCGACTTCGACAGTTTCCAGCAGGTGTTCCAAAGCCTGTCCGCCCAGGTCCGCGCCAACCCTGCCAACAGCCGCGCCGGCGTCCGCATCGCCATACCGGCCAGTTCGCGGTTCACCAACGGTCCATTGGCCGAGAACGCCGCAGACAAACGTGGCATCGACTGGGCACGACGGCTGCTGGAAACATCGAGCGCCCAGATCGACGCCCTGGCCTGGCATGAATGGATGATCCGCGACCTGCTGGCGACCCGCGTCTATCGCAACAGTGTTCGTCGGGCCGCCAACCTGGTGGGATTGGACAACCAGGACCGGCCGCGCAAAGCCTTGCTGCTGGACCAGACGAATATGTCCAGCGGATCAAGCCTCAGCCCTTACGACCAGGAAACCCATTACGCCGCCCTGTGGTGGACGTCGGTGGCCATCAACGCCTCGGCCGACGGCTGGCTGGACATGCTCAACTGGTTCATGTCCGCCGACGAACCGGAGTACCCCAAGGGCATGGTGCGGATACTGGACAACCAACGCTTCGAGCTCAAGCCGGTGGGGTTGGTCCAGCAATTCATCCAACAGCATTGGCTCGGCCAGGTGCTGCGCATGGACAACGATGCGTTTGAGGTCGATGCACTGGCCATGGCCAACGGCCTGGAGCGCAGCCTGCTTGGCGTGAACAAAAGCGTCCGGGCCCATCAAGTCAGCCTCGACGGCATGACCTGTCCGCAGCCCGGCGCTGCCCTGGTTTATTTCGGCCCGGACAACATCAGCCGCAACGTTCCATTCGAATGCAAAGCCGGCCAACTCGGTTTCCTTTTGCCAGGTGAAACCGTGTTCGCCCTGAGTTGGACGGCCTCTGTTTTTCCTCAACCCGCCACCCGTCAGGAGGCACCATGAAAGCTCTGCAAAAATTGCGCGATCGCATTCGGAAAAAAGGCTTGCGCTCGGTTATCAAACTGCTGGTACGCCGCTTCGTGTTCTTCCATTCGCGACTGGTATGGCTCGAACACGATGTAAGGATCCCGCTCAAACCGCATAACCTGCGGCCCTACCCACCGGTGCGCCGGGAGTTCATCACCGTCAGCAATGCCGATGCCTTCGCCACGCATTTCGGCGACCGTGTCGAAACCATGCGCGAGTTGGCAGCCGAAGGCTATACAGGGTTCATGTACCTGGATGACAAGGGCAATACCGTGGGGTTTGCCTGGGCGAGCACGCGAGACTATTTCGATCGCCACTTCTATCGCTGCTGGTTTCCGGTCAAGCCCGGTGAATACTTTCAGTTCGGTGGAGAGATGACCCGTGCCTACTGGGGTTCGCAGCTGTCGGCGGATGTCCAGGCGGACGTTTGGAAAGTCATGGCTGACCAGGGGTGCAACAAGATGGTCGATGTCTGCGACCTGGAAAACACCCCGGCGATCAAGATGCATATACGCATGGAGTTCGTGGAGCGTGGGCAGATCACCCATGTGTACTGCCTGTTTGGACGCTTTCGGTTTTTCCGCGATACGTTCTACACCGGCTCGGTACTGGACGCCTTCCGTAAACCGGCTCGGCCGGTTGCATCGACTGCGACGGCTTGATGCTCATGGCGATCCGGTTCCAATGGTATGGCTCTCTGAGCGCGGCGGATTTCCCTGTAACGGCTTTTGAACAGCTGCGCGCACAGGTGACCGACGCAACGCCGTTCAACACCTTGGCCTGGCTGCAAGCATCGGAGTTCGCGCTGTTGCCCGACCAGCAGTTGCATGTTCTGCTGGGCTGGCAGGACCAGGACCTGCTGCTGTGCCTGCCATTGATCAGCGGACAGGAGCGTGTCGGCGGCCTGCGGTTCCGGGTCTTGCATCACCTGGGTTACCCCTTGGCCGACCGTATCGCCTTACTGGCGCGCCTGGACGCCGACGGCATGGGCCAGGCGCTGACGCAGATCCGCCAGTATTTACCGCATGCGCTGCTGCAATTGAACGAAGTGGTCGAGCCGGTGGGCGAGCAAAGCGTGCTCAGTGCATGGATGGCGATGAGCTCCACCGGGGAGCGGCGGCTCAGTTGCCGGGTTCCGGTGCACTTGATCAGTGCCAGCGATCACCAGGAAATTTCCGGCGACCCACGCTACAAGTTGCGCCGGGCGCGCAAGCGAATCGCCGCGTGTGGTGCACAGATTCGCCGCATCACGCCGGACGCCATCGGCATGGGGCCGCTGCTGCGGACCCTTGCCGAGGTGGAGGCCGCCAGCTGGAAAGGCGAGGAAGGCGTCGGCATCTTCGCCGACCCCAGGCGTCGGCAATGGATGAACCATGCCTTCACCGCCCTCGCCGCCCAAGGCCTGGTGCGGGTGGTGACGCTGGAGCTGAACGGCGAATGCATCAGCTATCGCCTGGGCCTGTTGGATCAAGGGCGACTATATGACTACAACCTGGCGTTCCTGCCGCAGCACGCCGACCTGGGCAGCGGCCGCGTATTACTCGAGGAATGGATTCGCTGGGGGCTGGACGACAACTGGCGGTGGATCGACGCTTCACGGGTCAGCCTGGAAAATTCGAGCCATCAACTGCACGAACGTATGACCGGACAACTGGAACATTGGCGTTGGAGTTTTTATTCCTGGCAGCCCGATGGCCTGCTCATGGGATTCGCCTTGCGGCTATGGAAAAGCCTGAAGCCTTGGCTAGGCAAGCGCCGGGCCAGACCGACCGCGACGACGGCCTCGTCCTCTTCCAAGCGCCAGGAAAACACACATGCCTCGCCAAGTGATCATCAACGCTGACGATTTCGGACTCAGCCTCAGTGAAAACGAACTGATCCTGCGGGCGTTCGAAGCAGGCGTCATCAGCTCCGCCACCGCCATGGCCAACATGCCGGCCTTCGACCAGGCCTGTGAACTGTCCCGGCACCCGTTGCTTGAAGGACGCATCGGGTTGCATTTCAATCTCAGCTACGGACCGCCACTAAGCCAGGCAATCAGGGCGCGACGGAGGTTTTGCAATGCCAACGGCGAATTCGACCTCAACCTGTCACGCTACTGCCTGCACTTGGGAGCGGCCGATCTGGCAGCGGTGCAAGCAGAACTTCAGGCGCAATGGCAGCATTGCCTGGACCGCGGCCTGCGCCCCAGCCACCTGGACTCGCATCAACACGTGCATAACATCTGGCCCGTCGGAGAACTGGTGGCACGCTTCGCAGCGCGACAAGGCGTGCCTATGCGCCTAGCACGCAACCTCGGCCCCAACCTGAGCGTGCCCAAGCGCATCTTCAAGACGCTGCTCAACCATCGTCTGCGCCAGCTCTGCGGCGCAACCGCCGATTACGTCTGCACCCCGGCGGACCTGCACCACGCCGCACCGCCGGTCCATGGCTCGCTGGAAGTGATTGTCCATCCACTGGAACTGGACGGGGATTTTGGCGATGCCAGCCTGGCGCCTGGCAATTCATTGACCCAAGTGCTTCAGCGGCGCCTGGCGGGGGTGCCAAAGGTCGGGTATGGCGGGAATGGCCGCAGGTTGGCGCTGGTTGAATTTGGGGATGTGCACTGAAGGGGCACGTGGCGAGGGAGTTTGCTCCCTCGCCACGGAGGGGCGTGTGTCAGTGGTGCAGGCTTGCCCGCGCCAGCAAGGCGCGGCGATCGATGGCTTCGCGCAGTCGACGTTTTTGCTCCTCCCATACGTCGGCATCGACCCGGGCCGAACGCATCAATGCGAGCATCGCTTGCTTGGCGTTGACGTATTCAGCCCATGCATCCCGAGCCTTGAGCCGGAGTCGTTCTTCATCGCTCATGTCCATGCGCCGCAGGGCCAAGGCGCATTCGTCCTTGATCAAGGGGCCCAGGGTCGTCTGGATCTTGTGCGGTGCCTTGAAACCTGCCGTACCGGCGACGATTTCCCGCGCCCGGCCCAAGCCCCACTCCAACGCCTGGCACAGCGGCTCGCGCATGCTCCGGTCATGGAATTGCTCGACCCAAACGGCGCCGTTCGGACGATAGACACAGACGAAGACCTGCGTGACGGACTGGTGATTGATCCTCGCCTGGACCTCGACATGGGTGCCGTCGTCGAGGATTTCTTCATGGTTGCGGCCCGGCAGCCGACTGTTCACCCAAAGCCAATACTGTGCGCTTCTACGTCGCATCCCGTCGCCCTCCCCTAAGGAACAGGCAGTAAGGCACACGGGTGGAGTAATTTCCAGTTGCGCAAAGCGCCCTCCAGACGAATGACAGGCTCGCCTAGCAGTCGAGCTTTTTCTCCACTTGGGCCACCTCGTCCTGCAGTTTTTCGGCATCCTGCTCGTGGCTTTTGATCGACTTGGGCGTGATGGTCTTATCCACCTTGTCGGTCGCCGGATCGGGGTGGTGAACGTCGCGCTCCACCACTGGCACCGGGGCGCCGGTGGCATCCTTGGCGGGTGCATGATTGTCGGCTTGGGTTTGTCCTTTGGAATGTTCGTTCGTCATGGCGTCGTCCTCGGTAAGGATGGATATTGAGTTTCGAGTGGGACGAAACGGCGAGAGTTCGATCGGCTTGCACTCGCCCTCCCAAGGCAGAGCGAGGCACCCAGTGGCAAGTTGTCCGAAACTCCTGCGCGCCCCTGCGCGAATCTGCTAAAAGGCAACTTCTGTTACCCGTAGCGAATCGCATCGATGCCTTCTTTATTCTCTCGTCTCAAACAGCGCTGGCTGGCCTGGTCGTTCATGGTCGCGATAGTGGCCGGTTTGCCGGTGGGCTGTGCAGTGTTGCAACACAAGGAGCGCGAGCTGGTGTTTCGCATCGAGCCGGGGACGGCGAGCTGGTTCGGTGGCCTTCCCAGCGGTGTGCAGGAATTCGATCTCAAGCCCAAGCAGCTCAGGGCCGGGGAAAACATTCACGGCTGGTGGTGGCCGGCCGAACGCAAGGACGCGCCGGCCATCCTGTACCTGCACGGCGTGCGCTGGAACCTGACGGGCCAGTTGTTTCGCATCCAGCAGCTGAGGGCCTTGGGCTATTCGGTGCTGGCGATCGATTACCGTGGCTTCGGCAAAAGCCAGGGCGACCTGCCATCGGAATCCAGTGTCTACGAGGACGCGCGAATCGCCTGGGAGCGCCTCGAAACGCTGCAACCGGACCCGGCCTTGCGGCTGATCTACGGTCATTCACTGGGCGGTGCCGTCGCGGTTGATCTCGCTGCGGATCTGGCTCAGAAAGCCGCGAGCAGTGGCAGCGCCGTACCGGCCAGGGGCCTGGTGATCGAATCCACGTTTACGTCGTTGGGTGATGTCGCCACTGCGATGGCGGACACATCCTTGCCGGTGCGCTGGTTGCTGTCGCAGAAGTTCGATTCCATCGACAAGATCGGCCAGATCAACATGCCGCTGCTGATTGTCCACGGTGCCGCCGACCGCTACGTACCGCCGCGTTTCAGCGAGCAGTTGTTCAACGCCGCCCGTGAACCCAAGCGTTTGCTGTTGGTGCCAGGAGCCACGCACAACAACAGCATGAGCCTGGCGGGCCGCACGTATCGCCAAGCGCTGGATGCGTTGATGAAACCCCAGCCAACACCGGTGGCCAAACACGCTCAAGCAAGCGCCGCCAAGGCGGGTTGATGCGCAAATCCCACGGGGGATTGGTTTTGAGTTCAAACTCGCGAAAAAAAACGGCACCTTTCGGTGCCGTTTTTTCATTGCCGTGCAACGTTATTTACGCGCCGCTTCCCACGATTTCAGCAGCTCGGTGTAGCTCACGGTTTCACCTTTAGGCTTCTCGTTCGCCAGTTTCGGCTTCGGTGCGCCCGGCTGATCGAACCAGTATTGCGCGTCGCGCTCAGGGTTCATCTTAGGTGCGCAGGTGGCTTGAGCCTTGGAGCGTTCCAGACGCGTCATGATGGCGTCCTGGTCCTTGGCCAAGCCATCGAGGGCTTGTTGCGGAGTTTTCTCGCCGCTGGCCGCTTCGGCGATGTGGCTCCACCACAACTGCGCCAGGCGTGGGTAGTCCGGCACGTTGGTCCCGGTCGGCGACCATTGCACGCGGGCCGGGCTGCGGTAGAACTCCACCAGGCCACCGAGCTTCGGCGCCAGGTCGGTCATCGCTTGGGAGTTGATGTCCGATTCGCGAATCGGCGTCAGGCCAACGATCGTCTTTTTCAGCGACACGGTCTTGGAGGTTACGAACTGTGCGTAGAGCCAGGCCGCGAGGCGCTGTTTCTCAGGCGTGGACTTCATGAACGTCCAGGAACCCACGTCCTGATAGCCCAGCTTCATGCCCTCTTCCCAATACGGACCGCGTGGCGAAGGCGCCATGCGCCATTTCGGCGTGCCGTCGGCGTTCACCACCGGCAGACCCGGCTTGGTCATGTCGGCGGTGAAAGCGGTGTACCAGAAAATCTGCTGGGCGATGTTGCCCTGGGACGGCACCGGGCCGGATTCGGAGAAGGTCATGCCCGCCGCTTCCGGTGGCGCGTACTTCTTCATCCAGTCCACGTACTTGGTGGTGGCGAACACGGCCGCGGGGCCGTTGGTGTCCCCGCCACGGGTCACGCTGGAGCCCACTGGATGGCAGTCCTCGACGCGGATACCCCACTCGTCCACTGGCAAACCGTTGGGCAGGCCCTTGTCGCCGCCGCCGGCCATGGAGAACCAGGCATCGGTGAAGCGCCAGCCCAAGGACGGGTCTTTCTTGCCGTAGTCCATGTGGCCGTAGACGCGCTTGCCGTCGATCTCCTTGACGTCCTCGGAGAAGAACTTGGCGATGTCTTCATAAGCCGACCAGTTCACTGGCACACCCAGCTCGTAGCCGTACTTTTCCTTGAACTTGGCCTTCAGGTCCGCACGCTCGAACCAGTCGGCGCGGAACCAGTACAGGTTGGCGAACTGCTGGTCCGGCAGTTGATAGACCTTGCCGTCCGGCGCGGTGGTGAAGGAAATGCCGATGAAGTCCTTCAGGTCCAAGGTTGGCGAAGTGAAATTCTTGCCTTCGTTGGCCATCAGGTCGGTGATCGACTCGGTCTTGCCGTAGCGAAAGTGCGTACCGATCAGGTCCGAGTCGTTGACCCAGCCGTCATAGATATTCTTGTCCGACTGCATCTGGGTCTGCAGCTTCTCCACCACGTCGCCTTCCTGCAGCAGGTCGTGGGTCAGCTGGATCCCGGTGATTTCGTTGAAGGCCTTGGCCAGCACCTTGGATTCATACTCGTGGGTGGCGATGGTTTCCGACACCACGTTGATTTTCATCCCGCGAAACGGCTCGGCCGCCTTGATGAACCACTTCAACTCTTCGAGCTGCTGCTCGGCTGTCAGCGTCGACGGCTTGAATTCACTGCCGATCCATTTTTTAGCGGCGTCTTCATAGGCGTCGGCCCAGGCCGTAGCGCTCAGCCCGCTGAGTGCCAGCGCGGCTGCCAATGAAACGCTATGTCGCAGCTTATTGTTTTTATCGAACATAGAGACCTCCTGTTTGGGTTTAAGAGCCTGATCGTCGAGCGACTAGCCCCACCGCATCACTGCCAACAGCCACACCAAAGACAACGCGAACGCTATCCAGATGCTCCAGTCGGTGGCGCCGATCACCAGCAGATGCAGGTAGGCGCTACCGAGAAGACCGATAAACAACCGATCGCCACGGGTGGTGGCAATCGGCAGGAAACCACGCCGAGGGATACTCGGCGAACGCAGTTCCCATGTGGTCATGCCCATCAACAACAAGGCGATGACACCAAAAAACGCCGCCGTCGGGACGGTCCAGTTCATCCATTCCATCATCGACTCCTCAGACCCGGCCCAGGGCAAAGCCCTTGGCCACGTGGTTGCGAACGAACCAGATCACCAGCATGCCCGGCAGGATGGTCAACACCCCCGCCGCCGCCAGCACGCCCCAGTCGATACCCGACGCCGACACCGTGCGCGTCATGACCGCCGCGATCGGCTTGGCATTGACCGAGGTGAGCGTGCGCGCGAGCAACAGTTCGACCCAGGAAAACATGAAGCAGAAAAACGCCGTGACACCGATGCCGGAGCCGATCAACGGGATGAAGATCTTGACGAAGAACTTGGGGAAACTGTAGCCGTCAATGTAGGCAGTCTCGTCAATTTCTTTTGGCACCCCGGACATGAACCCTTCGAGGATCCACACCGCCAGCGGCACGTTGAACAAGCAGTGAGCCAGGGCCACGGCGATGTGGGTGTCGAACAGGCCGATGGACGAATACAGCTGGAAGAACGGCAACAGGAACACCGCCGGTGGCGCCATGCGGTTGGTCAGCAGCCAGAAGAACAGATGCTTGTCCCCCAGGAACCGATAGCGGGAAAACGCATAGGCCGCCGGCAACGCAACGCCCAGGGAAATCACCGTGTTCAGGCTCACGTAGTACAGCGAGTTGAGGTAACCGGTGTACCAGCTCGGATCGGTGAAGATCACCTTGTAGTTCTGGAAGGTGAAATCCTGCGGCCACAGGGACAGGCCGCCGAGGATCTCGGTGTTGCTCTTGAACGACATGTTCAGCAGCCAGTAGATGGGCACCAGCAGGAACAGGATGTAGATCAGCAGTGGAATCAGCTTTCTCTTGCTCATTTTGCGGGCCTCAACGGTTGGCGTCGGCGTGCGTCATGGCGGTATAGAACAGCCAGGACACCAACAGAATGATCAGGAAGTACACCAGGGAAAACGCCGCCGCCGGGCCCAGGTCGAATTGACCGATGGCCATCTGCGTCAGGGTCTGGCTGAGGAACGTGGTAGCGTTGCCCGGCCCGCCGCCGGTGAGGACGAACGGCTCGGTGTAGATCATGAAGCTGTCCATGAAGCGCAGCATCACGGCGATCAGCAGCACGCTTTTCATCTTCGGCAGCTGGATGTGCCGGAACACCGCCCAGTTGGACGCCCGGTCGATCCGTGCCGCCTGATAATAGACGTCGGGAATTGCCCGTAGCCCCGAATAGCACAGCAGCGCCACCAGCGACGTCCAATGCCAGACGTCCATCACCAACACGGTGACCCAGGCATCCATGGTGTTGGCCGCGTAGTTATAGTTGATGCCCAGCCCATTGAGCGTGGAGCCCAGCAAGCCGATGTCGGCGCGGCCGAAAATCTGCCAGATGGTGCCGACCACGTTCCACGGAATCAGCAGCGGAATCGCCAGGATGATCAGCACCAGGGACGACCACTTGCCTTTGGTCGGCATGGTCAGGGCAATGGCGATACCCAGGGGAATTTCAATCAGCAGCACGCACGCCGAGTAGATGAACTGGCGCAACAGCGAATCGTGCAGCCGTGGATCGAGCAGCACCTGCTTGTACCAGTCGGCGCCGACGAAATATCGGCTGGACTGGTCGAAGATGTCCTGCACCGAATAGTTGACCACGGTCATCATCGGGATCACGGCACTGAAGGCCACCAGCAGGAACACCGGCAACACCAGCCACCAGGCCTTGTTGTTCTGCACCTTGTTCATGGCTGCACCTCGCCCACCGGTTCAAGCAAATATTCATCGGCATAGACCATCAGCCATTGGCCCGGAAAACTGATGTACGCCGTGCCTTCCGGCACCGGCTTGTCTTCGGCCAGGCGCACTTTCAGCGGAGCGCCATCGAGGTTGAGGGTCAGGATCTTGTAGGTGCCCAGGTCTTCGACGTGGACCACGTCAGCGCGCATCGCGTCGTCGTAAGGGCCATCCCAGACGTGGACGAACTCCGGACGGATGCCGACCTTCAGGCTTTTGCCCTCGGCTTCGGCGACACGCCGTTGCAAGGTTTGCGACAGGGGCAAATGGGTCGACCCGAAGCCAACGCCACCGGGCTGCGCCGTGACCTCTATCAGGTTCATTCCCGGGCTGCCGATGAAGTAGCCGACGAAGGTGTGGCTCGGGCGCTCGAACAAGTCCCGGGGTGTGCCGAACTGCACGATCTGCCCGCCGTACATCACGGCGATTTTGTCGGCGAACGTCGAGGCCTCCAACTGGTCGTGGGTGACGTAGACCATGGTGATGTTGAACTGCTCGTGGATCTGCTTGAGCTTGCGCCGCAGTTTCCATTTCAGGTGCGGGTCGATCACCGTCAGCGGCTCGTCGAACAGAATCGCCGACACATCGTCGCGCACCAACCCCCGGCCCATGGAGACTTTCTGTTTCTCGTCGGCGGTGAGGTTGCGAGCCTTTTTATCCAGTAGATTCTGCAGGTCCAGGACCTCGGCGATTTCCTGCACCTTGGTGTGGATCCGCGCCTCGGCCATGCCCTGGTTGCGCAGCGGGAATGCCAGGTTGTCGAACACCGTCATGGTGTCGTAGACCACCGGGAACTGGAACACCTGGGCGATGTTGCGCCGCTCCGGGGACAGTTCGTTGACGACTTTGCTGTCGAACATTACTTGCCCTTCGGAAGGGCTGAGCAAGCCGGAAATGATGTTGAGCAAGGTGGACTTGCCGCAGCCCGAAGGCCCGAGCAGCGCATAGGCACCGCCCTGCTCCCAGATGTGGTTCATCTCGCGGATCGCGTAGTCCTCGGGGCTCGTCGGGGTGCTGGTGTAGCTGTGGGCGAGGTTCTGCAAACGAATTTCGGCCATCAGGCAACCCTCGCAATACGCTGACCCGGGGCTTGGACCAGCTTGCCCTCGGCGTCGAAAACAAACAATTTGTGGGTCGGAATGTAGATGCGGATCGGCGCGTCCACGTCGTATTCATGCACCCCCGGCAAATGCAGCACCAGCAGGAAATGTTCGTTGCGCACGTGCAGGAATGTCTCCGAGCCGCTGATCTCGGCCACCTCGACGGTCACCGCCAGTTCAAGGTCATCGTCGTTGCTTGGCACCAGGGAAATATGGCTGGGGCGCACGCCGAAACGGAACTCGCCCTCGCCCACCGGGCGCAGGTCGACGTTCAGCGGGAAATGCACGAAATTGGCGAAGCTGACCTCATTGCCGGCGATACGCCCCGGCATGAGGTTGATCGGTGGTTCGGAAAACAGTTCGGCGGCCAGCACGGTTTGTGGCTGGTGATAGACCGAAGAAGACTTGCCGCTCTGGATCACCCGGCCTTCGTGAAGAATGGTCGTGGTGCCGCCCAAGGCCAGCGCTTCGTTAGGCTCGGTGGTGGCGTAGACGGCGATGGTATGACGGGCCTCGAACAGCTCGCGCATTTCCTGGCGCAGCTCTTCGCGCAACTTGTAGTCCAGGTTCACCAGCGGCTCGTCGAACAGGATCAACTCGGCGTCCTTGACCAGGGCCCGCGCCATGGCCGTGCGCTGCTGCTGGCCTCCGGACAATTCCAGAGGATGGCGCTTGAGGAATTTCTCGATCCGCAGCATTTTCGCGGTTTCCAGGACCTTGCCCTGGATGATCTCCTCGGCCACGCCTGCCTGGCGCAACGGCGAGGCGATATTTTCGAAAACGGTCATGGTCGGGTAATTGATGAACTGCTGGTAGACCATCGACACGTTGCGCAACCGCACCGGGCGCTGGGTGACGTCAACGCCGTTCATCAGGATGCGGCCGCTGTCGGGCTTGTCCAGCCCGGCCATCAAGCGCATGAGGCTGGTCTTGCCGGACAGCGTGCGGCCCAGCAAAACGTTGAAGGATCCGGGTTCGAAATTCAGATTGGCATCGTCGATCCAGGTCTGGCCTTCGACGGTGCGACAGATGTGCTCAAGCTTTAATGACATGGCTCGGCCTTTTTATTATTTGGAGTCAAGCGACCCAAGTAAGAAAGCGAAAGCCGTGCCAGGAATCATAAGTCACTGATCAGGCTGGTATTTCCTTTGATCCACTGAAAAAAGACGTTCACTGATGAACACAAGTGAACAACCATGAATGAACAACTGAACAACCAGTCGGTTGACAATGAACAATTTTGAACAACACTCAATGAACGCTTTCGGCTAGCCTGCCATGCCCTTGTGGGAGCGAGCTTGCTCGCTCCCACAAGGACCGAACACCTATGTGGTATTTTGGCCCTGCCCCAGCACAAGGACTCTGTGCGAGACTTGCCACAACAATAAAAACAGCACCTGCGAGAGTGCCCCATGGCCGCACCTGCTCCTGCCTTGTCCCACGAGGCCATCATCCAGGCTTCCTGGTCCCGTTGCCGTGCCTTTGGCCTGAACCACCAGAGCGTGCCCGCGTTCGACCAACTGCCGGCCGAAGGTATTGCCCAGTTGTTGGAGAGCCAGCATTCACTGGTGCAGACCACTCACCAGGAAGTGCTGCCGTACTACGAGAACATCCTGAGCAACTCCAACTGCCTGATCATGCTGGCCGATAATCAAGGACAGGTCCTGACGTCCTGGGGCACCCAGCGCTTCATCGAACCGAAACTGGCCCATGGCTTCAGCGCCGGGGCGAGCTGGATGGAGCGCTGCACCGGGACCAACGCGATCGGCACAGCATTGGCCTGCGAGCAGGCCGTTCACATTGAACACGATGAACACTTCCTCAAGGCCAACCGGTTCATGACCGGCTCCGCCGCCCCGATCTTCGATGCCGAGCGCAAGGTCATCGCCGTGCTGGACGTCTCCAGCGACAGCTACCTGCCGCCCTCCCATACCCTGGGCATGGTCAAGATGATGAGCCAGACCGTGGAAAATCGGCTGATCCTCAACCTGTTTCGCGGTGAACATTTCCAGCTGACGTTCAACACCGGCCTGAACAACCTCGACAGCCAATGGGCCGGGCTGCTGATCTTCGATGAAAGCGGCCAAGTGCTCTCGGCCAACCGCCGCGCCGACAACCTGTTGGGCCTGAGCCTGTCGCGGGTGAGCATTGAAAGCCTGTTCAAGGTCTCGCTGATGGAATTGCTGAACCAGCCCGACGGCCTGCCGTTCGCCTTGCAGGCCTCCGGACGCAATCGGTTCCAGTGTGTGCTCAGGCGACCGAAACAGGTTTCGGTCAAGCCGCGCATCTTCGCCGAACCGGCGCCCTCGCCCACGCCAGCACCGGCCAATACCGGCATCAGCCTCAACTCGCTGCACTTCGGCGACAGCCGCGTGGAAAAAGCCGTGCGGCAGGCCGAGCGTTTGCTGGAAAAAGATATTCCGCTGCTGATCCACGGCGAAACCGGTGTCGGCAAGGAAGTGTTCGTCAAGGCTCTGCACCAGGCCAGCTCGCGCTGCCAACAGCCGTTCATTGCGGTCAACTGCGCGGCCATTCCAGCGGAGCTGGTGGAATCGGAACTGTTCGGGTATGAAAAAGGCGCCTTCACCGGCGCCAATCAAAAAGGCAGCATCGGCCTGATCCGCAAAGCGGATCGCGGCACGTTGTTCCTCGACGAGATCGGTGACATGCCCCTGCCGACCCAGGCCAGGCTGTTGCGGGTCCTGCAGGAACGTTGCGTGCAACCGGTGGGCAGCGCCGAGCTGTTCCCGGTGGACATTCGCATCATCTCCGCCACCAACCGTTCGTTGCGTGAACAGGTGCAACTGGGGCGTTTTCGTGAGGACCTGTACTACCGCATCGGCGGCCTGACCCTCGAACTGCCGCCCCTGCGCGAACGCAGCGACAAGCAGGCGCTGTTCAAACGCCTTTGGGAACATCACCGCGAACCGACCCAATGGGCCGGCCTGAGCCGTGAAGTGACGGATTTATTCGAGCGGCATCCTTGGCCCGGCAACCTGCGGCAAGTCAGCAGCGTGCTGCAAGTCGCCTTGGCGATGGCCGAGGAACAACCGATCCGCCCAGAGCACCTGCCCGACGATTTTTTTGTCGACCTGGACATGGAGCCGGTGGAAACGCCCGAACCACTTACGGTGGACCTCAACGATGCTGAAGACTTGAACCGCCAGTTGCAGGCCGTGGGCGGGAATATTTCGCATCTGGCGAGACGGCTGGGAGTCAGCCGCAATACCTTGTACAAACGCCTGCGGCAGCTGGAAAGCTGATACAAATCCTGTGGGAGCAAGCTCATTCCCGCAGGGGGAAATGCGCTACCCGAGAACACCTGGAAAAAATGTGGGAGCGAGCCTGCTCGCGAAGGCGTCGGGTCAGCCAACCTCAATGCTGAATGACACACCGCTTTCGCGAGCAGGCTCGCTCCCACAGGTTTCATTTCCTAACTGGAAGCACCGGCTCAGTCGAACGCACCGTTGAGCACTTCATAAATGATGCCAGTGGCAATCGCCACCAGGATCAGGTCCGAGCCGACCTGCTGCCATTCATAACCGTCATAGTGCGGCAAGCGTCCCAACAGCCGGCCATCGAGCTTCTTCGCAATGCCGGGGGGCAACGGCTTGCCTCGGGCCAGGTTTTTCTGAATGCCCGGCGGCAATGCCGGGCCGGGGCTCCAATAATCGCGATAACCGCCAATCACACCCAGGATGCCGCCACGATCGATGCTGGGGCCGTTATGCCAATCGCCACCACCTTGGTTGCCCTTGTTCCCAGGATTCCCTTGCCGCCCCTTGTTGCCTTGCCCGCCCTTGCCTCCTTGCCCTTGACCGGGACCTTGATCAAATTGAGCGTTTCCCTTGCCGTTTCCCGGGTCCGCGACAACAATGCCAGGGCTGGCCGCCAGGGCGAAACAGGTCACTGCGGCAATCAACGAGCGCGATTTGAACATGGCAGTTCTCTCGAAGAAGGGACATCCCCTGTAAAGATATAGAGACTGACGGTGATATTAGTTCCATATCACGCTGCGCGTCGCTTGCCTGGACCGGACAACCCCTGAACACCGCAATCAAGGAGCTTCATGCGCAAGGATTACCTGGCTTTTTTCGTCTCGATGTTCCTCTCGCGGTTGGCCGATCAGATCTTGCTGTTCATCGTCCCGCTGATTGTCTTCCAGACCACCAACAGCGTCTCCTGGGCGGGCCTGGCGTTCTTTGTCGAATCCTTGCCACGCTACCTGGCGTTCCCGATCTGCGGCGCGCTGTGCGACAAGTTTCCGCCGATTCGCATCCTGCACATCAGCCAGGTCTATCGCGCCGCAGCCTGCGGCGTCGCAGTCTTTCTCTATGGCGTCTTTGGCGGTGTCTATTGGATCGTGGCCCTGTCGGCCCTCTGTGGCGTGTTGACTACCCAAGGCATCATGGCCCGCGAAGTGGTCATGCCTTACATCTTCAAGCACTACACCTACACCAAGACGCTGTCCTATTCGCAAATCGCCGACCAGACCGGCTTGGTACTGGGCCCGCTGGTCGCAGCGCTGCTGCTTGAAGTGTGGGCGTGGCACTGGGTGCTGCTGGCGATCGCCGGACTGTTCCTGCTGGCAGACCTGGCCATGTTGTACTGGCAACGCACCAGCTCGGTCACCCTTGAGTCCTTCGAGCAACACCACGACCTCTGGTTGAACCCGTTGCGCATTGCCCTGGGTCACATCCGCAACTTGGCGGAACTGAAAAAAGTCATCAGCCTGGCGGTGGGCGTCAACCTGATCATCGGCGTCACCCTCGCCACGTCGGCGGCCATGGTCATCGGCCACTATGGCGCCGGAAAAGATGATTACGCCGGGCTGCAGGCGGCCGGTGCCGTGACCACCATCGTCATCCTGTTTCTCCTGGCCCGGGTCACCTTGCCTTTGAAACTTCTCGGCGCCCTCTCCTACACGCTGATTGCCCTCGGCGCTTTCATCACCGCGCTCAGCCCGAACATCTGGGGCTACGTCGTCGGTTTCCTGCTGATCGTCGGTTTCGACAAGATGTTCAACGTGTACATGCGCAGCATCCGTCAGCAGGTCATTCCCCCACAGGACTTTGGCAAGACCGTCGGCGTGATTACGCTGCTCAACAACCTGTCGCAACCGTTCGCGGGCTTGCTCGTCGCGGTGTTGGCGGCACCGGTGGGGACGCAGGAGGTGATTGTGCTGCTGGCGGTGGTTACCAGCCTGATCGGTGTCGGTGTGGTCGTGATGAACAGGCAATCAGCACAGGGGACAAGCGTCTACCGCACCGATTCAGATTAACCCCGCCGGAGCCTCGGCTTGTATTATCAGTGACTTATTCTTGAGGCATGGTTGCATCGTTGCCAGCGTCGATGCGCGTCTACCCACTATTCGTCACCTGTTAAATGTTGGAATCTACAGGCGGCCATGTCTGGCTCAGGGTTTGCACTGGCCTGTCTCAGCAGCCAAGAACGACATGATTCTGACGCGGCAGCACATTTATCAATGCTTGGTCAGCAAACGGAGATGTACCGTGTCAACTCTCAACGAAATCGCAGCGAACCACGCGAGAATGGCAAAGTTAAAGGAAGAGGAGTCGATGCGGTTGAGTGCGCTTCAGGGACAGGTGGTGGGAAGTTTTGAAATTCCGCCCATCGAGGCGCCACAGGAGATGTCGCTGCACTTCATGACGGGTATACAGGATCACTCGTTCGGGGAGGCGGCTGCGCTGAGTTTTTGACTGTTGACAGGGCGCCGTCGCCCGTTTGTAAGCGGGCGACTCGGCCGTTCAAAACTGTCTGGCTAAAGCCGCTGCAAGTATGCCGGCCGCAATTGCCGGCAGCGGTTTTTTCAGCGTCAGCATGACGATTGCGGTGGCCAGCAAAGCCAGGCGTGCGCCGTTGTCACCTTTAACCGCCAGCGGAGCCAGCACGGCCACCAACACCGAGCCGGACATGGCCGTGATGAACTGCTGCACCCGATAGTTGATCGGCACGAACGACATCACAAAAACACCGCCCCACCGAGTGGCCAAGGTTACTGCGGCCATGATCAAGATGACAAGCAAGGTGCCATAACCCGCCGTTTCAATGTTCATTGTTGTTTCTCCATCCACACTGCGCCCAGAACGCCCCCCGCCAGAGCACCCACCACGACATGGCTGTTAGCCGGCAAATACCAGTAGGCCAATAGCGATGAGCATGCCGCCACGGTCCAGATGATGAACATGCGCAGGTTCTTCTTCCCACCCACGACCATCGCCAACAAGAAACAGCCCATCACCATATCGAGCCCGAAACTGACCGGGTTCTCGATGACGCTGCCAAAATGAAGTCCCAGCCAACTTCCCAGGATCCAAGTGATCCAGAGTGCAATGCCGCCACCGAATAAAATCCCCAGTCCCGGCTTGCCCCGGTTGAACGCCTGCATCGCCATGGCCCAGTTGGCGTCCGAAACAACCAACATGACACCGTATCGTTTGGCAACGGGTAGCTCCCGTAACCACGGATAAAGCGTCGCGCCCATCAACAAATGCCGGGCGTTGATGGCGAAGACAGTGATCATCAGCGGAACGACCGGCACCTGCTGGCCCCACAGATCCAGCGCGGCAAATTGAGAAGCGCCGGCAAAAACCAGCGTGCTCATGAGCACGGCTGACGTGTCACTCAGGCCCGTTTGTGCAGCCGCCAGGCCGAAAGCAACACCGAACACGACGACAAAAAGAGAGATGGGGATCAGTTGCTTGAAACCGTCATAAACTTGCTTCAGCGTCAGCTCATACAGATGGGATTGATCGTTCGACAAAACATCGCCTCTTCTGGTTTTCCACGGTGTAAAACTGGGAGTATGAGGCTGATTCTGTATGCCGAGAACTTTTTAGCGGGCAATCCAGCAAATCAATAGAGTGAAGCCCGTCACAGACCAGGCGACCGCACAAGCGGCCAGTGCGGAATGTTCCACACCTCCAGCCTTAAAGCGGCAAAATGGGCGCCTCTGAAAGATTCACGTGCGTTTTCGACAAATAGACCAAAGCAGCCAATGTTCTAAACCAGAGCACAGGATTTCTTGGAAGAAAGAAAAATTAATTATGGAAAACAGGAACCTTGAAAATGAGCACGACTGAACAAGTACAAAGCACTGGTAAATACAGCACCAAGTGGCAGGAACGCTTCGACTTCTTTAACACCTACGGTGCGCCAAGCGACCCGCGCTACAAGGAAGCCTTCAAGGCGCTGCCTGGCTTCAAGAAAAAAATACTGATCAATGCAAACGTGATCGCATTTTTCTTCGGCCCTATCTACCTGTTCGTCCTGGGCCTCTGGAAGAAGAACCTGGCCCTGCTGGGTATTTTCCTGGCGATCAACATCGCCTTGAGCGTCATTTTCGCCATCATTGGGATGGAATTTCCGCGGCCGTTGAGCACGGGTCTGAGCATCGCCATGTCGATGATGTATGCGCTGATGACCAACTACGCGTACTACCTCAAGGAAGTGAAAGGCGAGCAAGGCTGGAACCCGTTCAAAGGCATGCGTCTCTGAATGCAGGCTTGGGTCTCAAGAGCCCGCGCCTCGTTATGAGTGTGCGGGCTCTTTGTTTCCGAGTCGTGGAAATTTGGGCAATTTTATTGCGCAGATAGCGCCTCCCAATTGTCTACCCCATGTCGCCTGGCGATACCAGGCCTTACATAGGGAACTCGACAATGGCAGATGACCTGAGCAACCGCGGGCCGCAGGACAGGAACCGCATCAACATTACCGAAGCTTGGGAGTTGAAGTACTGGGCGAATGAGTTCGGGGTGACTGAAGAAGTACTCAAGGCAGCGGTGAAGGCTGCTGGGCCGATGGTGGCCGATGTTCGCGAACAACTTAAAAAATGATGCATTGGCCCTACGGTGCTCCGTAGGGCATGCGTTGGCTACATATTGAGTCTGGTTAACACGAGTCACTTTAAACCACAGGCTGATGCCCAACCATGCGCCAATCACCGGCGTGAGGATCAGCGTCAAGCCGCCTTCAAATCCAAGGGAATGCAGCAACCGCCGCTGCCAGTTGCGATGGCGGCTGGGTTGGCGGCGCTCCCACTCCTCGAACAGGCCGTTGAAAAGCATGTTCCAAGCCAGCGCAACGGCGGAAATCACCAGGGACAGCAGGGTTGAATAGCCCATTCCTTGTTCGTAGGTCAGCGCCAGCGTCGGGGCCACGGACAGCACACCACCAGCTTCATAGAGGATGGCCTGGTTGCGGACGCGGTTGCGCGGGGGGAGTTGATTGATTACCGGCCTGAGGTTCGTTTGGCGGGCGCGCGATATACGGTGGTGTGCGAACCGGGGCGGGAGCGGCAGGTGGAGGTGAGGGCTTTTAGTGAGTGGTTATTGGGGTGGAGTATTGGTTGCACCTGATGTTTCTGCCAATCCACCCCAGGCCGATTACTCAGGGCAAGCTCATTGGCGATCCTGTAGCCACTGCGCCCCCACATCTTGCGCAAGCGCCCCCGAGTTTCTAACCGCCCGCTCAATCGTATCGATCCGCAGGTACACGGCGCCTGTCGTAGCGGCGAGATCATGGGCGATAGTGGTTTTGCCGGTGCCGGGAAGACCGCTGAAAACAATGAGCATTCCATGTCCTTTGACCAATGAGCTAACCCAGTGCAGGCAGCGGTTTTCCAAGAAGGGGCCTTGCGGACTACCTCTCCTACAGAAAACCGAGACCGAACGAAACTCAATCGGTGGCCTTATCAACGGCCAAAGCAACCAACGCAAACGGCAACAGGGCGATGACGAACACAGTCATCCCGACGGCCCCGTAGGCATCGTGGATCTTATCGCCCAGGCTTCGTTTCAAGGGAGCGGCGACGGTGTCCACGGACACGATCAGGGCATAACGATAGGTTTGGGATTGATCATACCGGTCAACATTGCATTGCGTGGTGCTCAAGCTGACATAACGATCACCCATCACTGGCGTACGGTCTTCGTGACTGGCAAGGAGCTGCTTCAACTGTGCGACCTGTACCTCAAATTCAGCCTCACATTCAGGCTGACTGACAAAAGCACGACTCGCCTTCGTAATGAGATCTGGGCGAATCTGATGATCGAGCAAGACCTCGTAGGTATCGCCTTGCTCATCGACGCGCTTGTAAATCTTGGAGCCCGTGAGCGACTCGCCTCCGGTAGCGGAAAGCGCCTTGAACTCATCGCTGGAAAGCGGCTGACCCAAGGTATAACCGTAAATCTGGGGCGCTTTAAACGGTTCCTTTACAGCTTGTGAGGCGCACCCGGCAGATGACGCAATAATCGAAAGACTCAGTGCGGTACAGAGCGTCCTGTTCATGTCTCTTCCTTGAGTTGCGTGGGTGATCCGGGTTCCGGCGTGAAAGATTATCGGAAATAGACAGCGACCGCCGCTATTGAAGGCTTTTTTCATACGCGCTGGCGTAGAAAGCAGAAACCGCAAGAACGATCAAATGTTCTCCCCATGCATTTGATAACGTCGCTCCAGCATTCATGGAGATCGTCATGCTGAGTATCGAGAGGGCCCGGAGGTACATCGGATTGGAGCTGGGATCCCAAAGACCAGGTAGCGGCCATTCGTGTAGTTGTACGGCATTAACGGTCCTCATTCCGAATAGACATCGGAACACATGGTTTGCCCATTCAAACGGCCCATTCATGGCCCTTTTACACGACGCTATCAGATCACGGACGTCCCTTGTTTATGCTTCTCACGACCTGGATCGCCACGGTGGGAGAGCCCCTTCGAAAAGTGAAAAAGCTCGATGCACGAAACGGTTGAAACGAGCGGCATCGCGCCGCAGCCCTGCCTGTTGCCCCCCGATCAGGCACAGGTGGGCCACCTGCCCCATCACTTCTGCTTCGCCTGGCCTATGGGCCAAGCGACGACACGTCCGTATCGCGAAGTCCAATCGTCGTGTGTCTACACGCTGCTGAAACTCGGCCACCAACGGATCGTGCAGCGACCAGGCTCGGATGGAGACTTCCCGCCCAGGTTGTTTCTCAGCGGCAATATTCAAATAGCGTTTCAAGATTTCGCCCGCGCTACGACCCTGGGCCGCAAAAGCGAGCATGCGCTCCGTGTAGTCTTCTTCCCAAGCGGCCAGCAAGGTGCGGACAAAATCATCGCGATTGCGGAAATGGTGATAGAACGATCCGCGGGTCACATTCAAACGGCGCGATAGACTCTCGGCTGACACGCCAATATGCCCTGTCTGATCGAGGGCCTCGAAACCTGCCGCGATCCAATGGTGACGCGTTAGTTTTTCCATTCATTATTTCACTCCCTATTTAGCACCATACAGACTGTGTATGGCGCGCAACCGATAGATACCCTGCGAACACCAGCAAAGATGGCCGTTGCGTTTTGCACGCCAGCACTTTTCATGGAGCTCGCCTTGAAGAAAATCGTCCTGGTTGCTTTCGACCAATTCACCGATATCGACCTATTCCTGATGTGGGACATCTTAGGCCGCAACACCGAGGACTGGCACGTCCGAATATTGGGTTCCAGCCCTGTCGTACGATCGGCGCATGGCCTGCCTGTTTCGGTGCACGGTCCGCTTTCCGAGGCCAATAATGCCGACGCGGTATTGTTCGCCAGCGGCAAGGAAGGAATACCCGCCGCACTGGCCTCCCCGGATTTCCTACCGTCGTTTGAACTTGACCCGAAACGCCAGCGAATCGGCTCCATCTGCGCCGGCGCTTTCATTCTCCAACGGCTTGGGCTGCTCAGCGGCCGAGCAACGACACACCCGGATGCACGATCGGGCTTGCAAGCCCTGGGACTTGAGCCCGTGGACCAGCCTCTTGTATGCCAGGGCAACGTCGCAACCGCTGGCGGATGCCTTTCGGCGCTCTATCTGGTGGGATGGTTGGTTGAGTCCTGGTTCGATGCCGACAAGCGCCGCGCGACGTTGCTCCCTGTCCTGCCCGCCGGGCAGCAGGCGCTGTATGATGCGCTGATCGGGCTCAGTATCCGACAAGGAGAAGTGGCCGCCTCCCAACAAGAAATGCGACAAGGCATGTCATCTAATTGGTAGTTAGCACTCAGGAAGAGATCTCCGATGCCCCGAGAATTTGAGCTCATTATGTCCGTGCCCGTCCCCTCGAGGTCCGGCGTCACCCACCTTTACAAGTCGACGAACCTGGCGGACGCTTTTGCGATTCGCCTCCCTGCGGGCACATCCAGCGATCCAGAGGTGCTAGCTCGATTCATCCTTTCCCACCAGCCATCCTGGATCGGATGGCTCATGAAAGTCCGAGACACTGTCGTTGCCTGTTTTAGGCTCAAGACAGCCAGGCATTTGGCAACACTTGCTCATCGTATTCAAATCTTCAAGGTCTACAGCACCGACCAGACTGAAATCGTGCTGGGAGAGGACGACAAGCACCTCGACTTCCGGATATCGATCCTGTGCTCTGGAGAGGTAGAGCAGGAAGGTAGTCGCCAACTGGTTTTCTCAACCGTGGTCCAGTGTCACAACCGTCTGGGCCGGGCCTATATCTTCGTGATTGCGCCATTTCATCGCTTGGTTGTTAAGGCGAGCCTGCGCCGCGCAGCGCGCATTGGTTGGCCTTTGGCTGCCTGAGCCGCGACACCACAAACCCCGTGGCGAGGGAGCTTGCTCCCGCTGAGTGGCGAAGCCGCCCCCAAAAAGGGACGGCGAAAGACTAGGAACAGACCAGGGTTTTGAGCTAAGAAATTGGCAAAGGGGATTCATACGGCGCGAATGCCAGGATCATGTATCGGTCTTCGTAAAGCTCGCCCTGTACGTAGACTAAAGCGGCATCCAACTGCGGCCGCTTTATGTCGCATTTTCTTTAGGCTTGCCGATCGGAAGCCCTGAACTTTTGGGGTGGTAGAGCGATATGAATATGGCGAAGTTGGCCGGATCGAGCCGCTGCCGGCTCGTGATATGGCTGATCACACCCCATGTAACTCGGAAGTGTCTGACCTTTGCTAACCATGCAGACGGTAAAAACTTTAATTATCCGGTCTTAGTGCAAAAGGATGGGCTGCGAGTGCCAACTCGATATCAGCCCGCAATTCAGGATGGATTTCGACTCGAATAACCACTATCCGACTTGATCGATCAGACGCTGTGTGTTGCGGGTCGCCAGGGTGGGCCTGATTAGCGCCCTTGAGGACATTTTCAGAAATCTCCTACATCGAAGTTTTACAGCAGCGGCAAAAAAAACCGTCCCCTTTTCCCTTCCTCGTCGGCGATTGGTGTGCCCTCTCGCTCATTGATATGGGGTTGGGCAGACCATGGCGCTGGCACTTCAATCAGAACGCGGTTCGTCCCCCTGCACATCCCCCAATCTCACCTCGCGTATACCGCCGTCTGCAATGAACCGAACCACGACACCCTCTCCCCGCGTCAAGGCAAGAACATGATCGATCAACTCGCCTTGGCTGTCCGCTTGGCGGATCGGTTTGTAGCCATGGGATTTATAAAGTGTCCAACGGTCGTTCTCGAACTCGATCCTGTACACATCCACTGCCGAGCACTCCGATTGTGCGTTTTTCGGTAGATGCGCGACAGTGCTGGGGTGTTCCGGCCATGTGCTGAGCGGACTGCGCCGTAGATCCCTGATCTGACTGCGCCGAAAGTGGCACATCGAACACTCGATCAAATATCAACTGAAAACCCAGCGAATAAAAAAAGAAAAACACAAATAATCCAAGATTCGTCACCAGCGCCAACCACAGGCCAATACCCAACCAGGCTCCAATTACCGGCGTCAGAATCAGGGTCAAGCCGCCCTCGAACCCAAGGGAATGAAGCAGTCGGCGCCGCCAGTTGCGATGGCGGTTGGGTTGACGACGCTCCCACCATTCGAACAGGCCGTTGAAAAGCATGTTCCAGCCCAGCGCAACGCCGGAAATCACCAAGGACAGCAGGGTTGAATAGCCCATTCCCTGCTCATAGATAAGCGCGAGGGATGGCGCGACGAAAAGCACACCACCGGCCTCGTAGAGCACGGCCTGAAGAATTTTGCGAGAGGCGCCTTGCATCGATTGTCTCCACGAATGGCGGAAGGGAACCACAGCCTGGCAAGTTGAGCGCCGGCCCACAATTGAGCTAAATTGAGCCTCGCTCAACCTGAGTAACTTCCCCGCCCATGTTCGCCAAACTGCCCCTTACCGCCTTGCGCGGCTTCGAATCCGCCGCACGGCTGGGCAGCTTCAAGGCGGCGGCCCAGGAACTGAACGTCAGCCCGGCGGCGATCTCCCATCAGGTCAAAAGCCTTGAAGCGTTTCTCGGCGTGCGACTGTTCGAGCGCTCCAGTCAAAATGTGCGCCTGAGCGCGGACGGCGAACGCCTCCAGCCCTACATGCACCGCGCGCTGCTCGATATCCAACATGGCCTGCAAACGCTATCGCCATCATGTACCGCACAATCGCTGGTGGTGAGCACAACGCCAGCGTTCGCCAGCCTGTGGCTGATACCTCGGCTCGGAGATTTTCATCGAAGACATCCTGAGATCGACCTCAGGCTGCACAGCAGCAACGACGTTATCGACCTGCGACGTGACGCCAGCATCGACCTGGCGATCCGTGCGCTCTTCACCTCGGATCCTCAACTGCTCGAGCAAACTCTACTGGAAGAATATTTCGGCGTGTATTGCCACCCCGACTGGCAACCACCCGCAGCGGGCTCGCCCGTCGAACTGATTGACGTCCCCTGGCTGAGCAGCACAAACGTCACGGTGGACTGGGCGGCATGGTGCGCCAAGTCCGGCACCCTGGGTTGGCTGCAAAACGCGCGCCTGCGCCGCTATGACGAGGAACAGCACGCTCTGCAGGCAGCGGTCGCCGGGCATGGGCTGGTGCTTGCCAGTAATGTGCTGGTTGCGGAAGCGGTTGCACGCGGGCAACTGGTTGGTTATCAGCCTGAGATTCGCTTGGCGGGTGCGCGATATACGGTGGTGTGCGTACCGGGGCGGGAGCGGCAGGTTGAGGTGAGGGCTTTCAGTGAGTGGGTGTTGGGGCAGGATGTTGATTGAGTCGGGACGCACGAAGAAAGGAGCTATTGGCGGGTAAAGCCTGAACCAATGGGCGGACGAGGTGTTTGAACGAGCGACTCACGCCTGACGATAAAACAAAATAGCCCGGCATCACATCAGGCCTTCAATGGAGCACTCTACGGCTTTCCCCGATTCTTATACGATCAAGGGCGCGGTTTAACGCATCCAGAGCCTTTAACAGCGCCTGTGCTTCAGCTTCCCGGCCATCTCCCCACAGGCGTTCAGCCATCTTGTTGAGCGCCTGGATAGATCGCTCGATTTCGGCAGCGCTTGCTGTCGTTTTGTTATCTGGCTGTTTCTTTGGCATGTTCATGGACGCTTCTTTCAGGGTGGTTCGAGGCCTTTAGCGTTGCGGCCTATACCACCTGCTAGCCGAAAGCGCGCATAAGCATCGAAGAGCGCGCCACTCAAGCCCAGATGGCCGTCTCTGTGTTGATCTCGGCGACAGAAGTAGCATTAAACTGCCGCTGACGGTGAAGGTCATCGCGCATTTTAGAATAATCGAACTTCTTGTTCTCCAACTCTTTGAGCACAAGACTTGAAATTTTGTAGGTGCCGCAGTCACCGCAGTCGACAAGCTCTCCACTTTGATCCGCTTCGGACCGCTTCGCTTCCATCGCGCACAGATAGCACTTCATGACTGATCTCCTGTTCAATGATGTTTAGGAGATCGTCTCGTAATGGCGGAAGTTTCAACTGGCTGACCTTCGCTCAGTGACTACGCCAAATCAATCGTCCACCCGTCAGATGATAAAAACCCGGCTCCGTGGCCGGGTTCCATGGAATCATCAGCATCCGCTTTAGCTTACTTCGCACCGCCGTTGCCACGATTCGTCTGGGCATCCTGGTCGGATCCGGGGTTCCCAGGCGGCGGATTCCAATCCTCTGGCCTCTCGCCAGTGCCCTGCTTTGGCTCAGACTCAGCCTGATCAAGACCAGATCCATGTCCTTTGCCTGTATCAGGTGCTTCCTCACTTGGCCCTGGGTATGGCGCTTCCGGACCGTTATTGTCAATCACCATAATCTCTCTCCTGTCTGCAGCGCAGTTCTGCGCATACAGTTGAGAGGGCTTGCTTGGACAGGAAGTGCTATGTCTGCGACGAGTGGATGATTGAGGTGTTTATGGGACAACGCGCCAATGGAGCGCGTGTTCCGCGGCTTGAAAACGGAATGGATACCGACCACGGGTTACAGAACGGCTCAAGAAGCCCAGCGCGATATCAGACATTTTCTGATGCGTAGGTACAACTAGATTTGACCGCAATCATCAGCCGATTCAGCCCCTTCTACGGTGAAGGCAGATTAATCATCCGCGAGCACGCGAAAACCATTTGGTGGGAAAAGCGGGACATGGGCCGAGTTTATCTTCTAGCCGGCTCCTGATCCAACCAAGCGAATCCATTTGATGGAAACTCACAGCGCAGCGAAAGTAAATCTGTCCCCTTTTTCCCCTAAACGGCTGTATAGGGTAAAGCTCTCCCTGCTTGAAAAAGCAGCCCTAAACTCACTGACACAGCCTCTAAAATCCTATTCTTCTCAGCCTCAGAAAATATGCAACTCATATGCACCCCTATTTTATTGCGTTAGAAAGATAGTTTTCTATGTGTGGCATTGCTTGTGCAGCTTCGTTTAACTGATAAATATTCAATGTCAGCCGCCCTCCCCCAGCACGGAAACGGAAAGAGGGAAATTCTAGTACGCAATAACTTCTATTATTTGAAAAATCAATGGTGCTTAGTTCGGAAGAATTCATTTCGCTCATCTGATCAATTTTTGTCTCGCTGGGTCGACTGACGCTTTTTGACCTTAAACCGTGGCATTCAAATATTCTTTGCGCTGTGCCACTCGTTGTCTTTTCCTCATACTCAAGGATATGCAAAGCGTCGCGATTCGATGCGCTAGGAGGGGGCTGATTTAAATGAATACTAAATCCTGGATAATTGTTAAGATTTACAATTACACTGTTTCTATACGCTTGCGGCTCGCTTTGGGCTGACTTCTTCAAGCAAGTCGCCAAGTCGCTGCACCCCCTATCATCTCCAAGCGCAAGTTGCACGGTAAAATAACTAGGTTTTTCTGGCCTTATACTCACCTTGAGGCCATCTGGATATGCTTTCTCTCCATCCCATACGATTGCTCCTTCTAAATATTGCAAGTAACACTTACCTTTATCTCGACCTAAAATAGCATGCAACTTTCCAAGGGCATCCTTTCTAATGCTTAGTCCGGATTTGAGCGGCCATTCGTCAAGTCCTGCCAGTTCGTCGTAACAATTTTTTTCTTTTTTAATGTCGGCCGAATGAACACTGCTCACGGAAAAGAAACTGGCAGCTATTAATATTTTTATCAAAAAAATTCTGACATAAGAGAGCATGACTAAAACCTCGATTATAATTTTTTAAATACTAACGCGCGGAAGCTTTATAAAAAACGATAGTCAATCGCCTTTATCCGATGCACTACAGGACTAAGCAAAGCATATTTCCCTGCAGGCCGCCTTCTCATTTCTATAAGCATTTTTCGTCAAAATTAAATCTCGTTATAACTTGAGTTATTTGCTTCGGACAAAAGGGGTCGGATTTATTTTCTAGCCGTGCAGCCGTTGATCCAAGCTAATCGATTAATAGCGACTCGTAATGCAGCGAAGCTAAAATAAATCTGTAGTCTTTTCTGTCGTCCCCTTTCTGCCTTTTTCTGTGTCCCCTTTTCTCCAAACCTAACTGTCAAGCAGATCCCGATCCCAGAATGGCTCACCGCCAAACGTATCGACAAGAAAGTCGATGAATGCCCGCGCTCGCGCGGTTTGATTACGCATTGACGGATGCACCGCATACATTGCGATTGGTGGTCGCATATATTGCGCGAGCACAATAGAAAGCGCTCCGCGCCGTACCGCGTCATGGGCGATGAAGGTTGGAAGTACCGCTACGCCAAGCCCTGCGATGGCCGCTTCGCGAATGGCATCGCCGTTGGCGAAGTCGAGCCGGCTGGTCACTGATGGCACGACGTTGCCGGTGAATTTCCAATAGTGAGCGTCCTCGACATTAGAATAAGTCACGCCCGGAAAGCGCGACAATTCAACGGGACTTTGCGGTATCCCGAGGCGCTCTAGAAGTGCCGGACTGGCGACGCACACGTGCCGGATGGTAACGAGCCGCCGAGCCACGAGAGATGAGTCTGGAAGCCGCGCGATGCGGATCGCGAGATCGAAGCCGTTGCGTATCAGATCGACCGTTCGATCATCGGTGTCGATGGAGACCGAGACTGCGGGATGGCGGTTCAGAAACTGGCCTATTGCCGGTGCCAGGCAGTGCGCTGTGAATGAGACCGGAGCGGCGATACGGATACGCCCCCTCAACGCCTTGCTTGCGCTCGAAGCGGCTTCCTCTGCCTCTTCAAGCCCCGCAAGCAACTCGACGGCGCGATCATGAAAATCACGGCCCGCTTCCGTGAGCTGGACACGGCGCGTCGTCCGGTCAAATAGCCGCGCCCCAAGCCTGTCCTCGAGGTCCCGAACTCGGCGACTCACCGCCGACTTGACGATGCCGAGGCGTTCCGCGCCCGCAGCAAACCCGCCGGCTGAGACGACAGCAACAAACGCCCGCATATCTTCGAATCGGTCAGCCATTGGCGGATTGTGCGGGCCGCAGCATCAGGAATCAACTAATAGCCCGTTTATTGAATACTTCCCGATTGTGCTCCAAACGAGAACAGTCAATCCTTGGATTGGTAGTTTTTCGAGAACTGGAACTGGCGTACTTTTGCCGCAGTTCGATTTCTGCCGTCGCAAGGCACGTCGGGCAATTCACGATTCAGGGGGCTTCGTTGTTTGCCCTCGGTCAGACCGTTGCGTCCACTGCTAGCGCCATATTCCTAGGACTCTCATGCCACATCCGAACGTCGCCGCGAACACCACTTCTCGACTCGCCCAAGCGGGCGCTTTGGCGTACATCATCTGGGCTCTGCTACACGTCAATGCCGCTTGGTCCATCTATCAGCTCGGCCAATCCATGGCTGAAGGCATGCCTCGGGGGCGCGTGCTGCAGGACGCCTGGAATCTCTTCTGGCTTTCAATTATCGCGCTCATCGTCGCAATCGTCTTGAACTGGCGTAACGACGTTCGCGGGTGGTGGATCAACCTCTTGGTCATCAGCGTGGTCGATCTCGGTTTCATCTTTTACATGCTCTTTCCCGGCTATGTTTCGATGTGGCCCGGCCTGTCGGGCCCACTGTTCTGGGTTCTGGGGCTCGCACTGTCGAGCCTGGGGCTATACCGCCCGATGCGCCCCGCATAAAGCCTCGCTTTACCTGATCGCTACACCCTGAGCCGCACGGATCCAAACCACGACCCGCCCCTTAAAAAAGCTAAAGCACTCCAAGGCATTCGACATATGTATGTCGAGTTTGGACCGGCTTCGCCTAAAGAAAACAGGCATGAGCTGATCTTCCATTTCACCCAACAAGGATAGCTATCCATGACAAGCGAAACGATGCGTAATCCACATACCGACCATCTCATCACGCCTCAGAACTCAGCACTTCTGATCATTGATTATCAGCCGATTCAGGTCTCCTCCATCCGCTCGATGCCGCGCGAGGAACTGGTCTTTAACATCACCAGCCTTGCAAAAGCGGCGGTGAGTTATGGCGTTCCAGTCGTTCATACGACGGTGAATGTCTCGTCCGGCCTCAACAAACCACCGATTGAGCAATTGCAGGACGTCCTCGGTCACCTTCCGATCTACGACCGCACCACCGTGAATGCTTGGGAAGATGTCGAATTCAAACAGGCTGTTAAAGCGCTCGGACGTCGCAAACTTATCGTGACCGCGCTGTGGACAGAGGTGTGCTTGGCGTTCCCTGCGCTTGATGCGCTTCTGGAAGGCTACGAAGTATATGTCCCCGTGGACGCAGTGGGCGGTACCTCGGTGGCGGCCCACGAGGCTGGGCTCCGTCGTATTGAGCAAGCCGGCGGCAAGATGACCAGCCGCGTCCAGTTGTACTGCGAGTTCCAGCGCGATTGGGCTCGTAAGGAAACCGTCCCGGGCTTCATGGAAGTTTTCCAAAGTTATGACGGGTTCAACCCGGAGAAACCCGTCGCAAAAGGCGCCAACTAAGACCGGCCTCACCTTCGGGTGGACAGTAGCGGCGGCTCGAGCAGCCGCCGCTACCCTGTGTCGAGGAAATCCAAGAGCCAGTCCTCCATCGCCCCGTCCCCCCAACGTACTGCAAACAATAGTTAAAAACGGAGAACGCACATGACCATGTCTGAGACCAATTTGTCACCTGACGCTTCGACTGCTAACGCTGTGGCGGCACCGTCCACTAGCGAAGCGAAGGCTGCTGCTGCGCTATCGGTAGTCATGGAATTTCTGGCCAATACCGCGCCCGATAAGGTTGAAGCCGCTGCAGCGAAGCTGGCAGCTCCGGACGCAACTTACGTTTCTCTCAACTTCGACAATCCAGAATTAAAAAAAATCATGCCCTGGACCGGAACTAACAAGGGCCCGAAAGCCTTTAGTTCCTTATTCATGCAGGTATCGGATTATTGGAAGATTGAAGACTTCACCATCAGCACTAAAATGGCATCCGGTGAGGATGTTGCAGTTTTCGGCAAGTTCACCTACCGATCCGTGGCAGTGGGACACGTATTCACATCACCGTTTTCCATCCATGCCAAGGTACGTGACGGCAAGATGATTTATTTCCAGTTTATGGAAGATACCTATGCATCGGCGAGTTCGTTCAGACAGTCGGGTTCGTGGATGGTAAAGATATCAGCGGATTCAGCCCCTTTTACGGTGAAGGCAGATTAATCATCCGCGAGCACGCGAAAACCATTTGGTGGGAAAAGAGGGACATGGGCCGAGTTCACCTTCTAGCCGGCTCCTGATCCAACCAAGCGAATCCATTTGACGGAACTCACAGCGCAGCGAAAGTAAATCTGTCCCCTTTTTCGTCTTTTTTCCTAGGGGGATTCGGCAGCCGGCTGAGCTCGTCAGTTTTTGCAAACCACCTGCGGAGGCGCTGCAGGCTCCAACTTTCGGGGAATCACAATTGAGGTTCCAGGCAAAGTGGTAACTTCGAGAACCGCTAACACGCAGAGAAGCGCTTGCTCGCCATCTTTGTTTGACCTGGTGCCCACCCCAACCAAAGCCTCGTAATCCTTCCCTGGCTCCAGCTTATAAACGAGTGCCTGGCCACCGCAGGACCAGTAAGTGCTGCCATTGCCACCTATGGTCGCGCCCAGGGTCGCAAGTTGAAATGGAAGGTCAGTCCTGACGCGATACTCGGCTACGACCTCTTTGTATGCCCCTTCGCCCATCCGAATGGCAGGGATGTACTGGGCAAGAGTAGGCGAAACTCGTTTCGGCATGCCAATGCTTGCCGAATTAAGAGGGTACTGCGGATAGTTGATGTTCGCCGTCCCGTCACGCCCGAAACGTCCGGCTTGAGCCATCTTGTGCCGGGTAGCAGGAGCACAACTGCCAACGATGCTATCGCCGTACACATCGGAGTTGGTGATGACACGAATACGCGCAATTGCCTCGGATTGAGCAGGCTCTTCGTATGGAACTGAAGGAATTCCAGAACAACCCGCAAGTCCAACACCAAAAAGCATTACGAGAGTGACAACTCGCATGACCATATCCCTATGTATTCGAAGTTCGCTGATTGGAAAGAAAACAAACCCAGCCGCAACAGACAACGAAAAAGGGCCCACCTTTCGGTGAGCCCTTCTAGACCGCCCAGCAGAGCGGATTTTGTTTGGTAGGCGCGATTGGACTCGAACCAACGACCCCCACCATGTCAAGGTGACCGTACTTCCATACCAACCTATTGATTTAAAAAGAAAAACCTTTGTCTAATGCACAGCCAAAAACGGCTATAGACCCCTTTAAAATCAATAAGTTAGCGTTGTATATTCCTACAGTATTTTCCTCCCATGGTCCAACTGGCCCCCATTCCCACGCGCTGCTAAACTGACCCATGAGCCAGGAGCTGCCGATGCCAAATCACGACCTAATCCCTTCGCTGCTACACAAAATAAATGAAAATCAGCTTGCCCTGGAGGCAGCCATTCTTGAACTGTCCAACTGGGTGGAGGCGCGCGGCTCAGTTGAAGTTGCCGACAACGTACGGGGAGCTCTGGACACGATCGAAATGAACGAGGAGTTCATCAAAATGGCGCTCGCGGTTCTAATGACGCCTGAATGATCGCTTTCGGCCGATTTTGTTGGAATAGTCGGTCTGCCCAAACTGCTGCTTAGGGGAAAAAAGCCTTTTTTCGCTGCTGCGTGAAATCCGAGTCCTGGAGCATCTGCCAAAAATAAAAAATCAATCTCGGAAGCGTACTTTCCTGATGCGCAAACCATAGGCGACTTTTTCAACACAATCGGCCAATCGAGGCCGTTCCGCACGAAGATTGTCCTCTGTCACATTGCGCTCGCTAGCGGCTACCAGATATCGCCTGCACGCCTTCAGACCTATGAGCAGAATTCCTGGCTCAAGGCAATACGCTTTCAGCCATAAGCAGCTGAGGAACAGCATTGATTCAACGAAGATATGCGCCAGAGCTGGTTTTTTTGTCAAGCGTTTGCTCTGCGGCCAGCTTCATGAAACAGGCAGCATTGAGGAAAAGCAGAAGTATTGGACTATCGAGGCTCAGCGCAACTAGCTCTCATAGATTTTCCCTGTGTCAATGCCAGCGCAACAGCAATTCTTTCCTTCAGTTCTTCTTGCGAAAACGGCTTTTGCAATACGGGCCGCAAGGCAAACTCGCCCTGGAGTGCGGCGCGACCGTATCCCGAACTAAAGAGGAAGGGAATTTCGCGGTCGCGTAAAATCTCGGCGACAGGGAAGACTAACTGGCCGGCCAGGTTTACATCCAGCATCGCCAAATCCACCTCAATCGAGCGAGCGACGTCGCACGCCTTCCCGAGTTGGGCAACGGACGCAACGACCACGCATCCGAAGTCCTCCAACATATCCTCGATCAACATGGCGACTGCGCCCTCGTCCTCGACAACGAGCACCCTGATTCCATTTAAAGCGTTCACAGGTAGTTCGCTCCGATAGGGAATGAGATGCGGCTAACCATCCCTGCAGCAAGAAACGGGAGCTCAATCCTTTTGTCCTGACGACGCTCTATACAGCGCGTCATCAAACGCAACCCCAATCCATGCCGCGTTAATTCAAAAACTTCACCCAGAATTACACCGTCACAGCTGACGCCGTGCAGGCATACCGTACCGTTGTTGAAGGAATCTTTCGAATCGGTGTCTTTACACACCAGCTCCTCCGTCACGGCATGAAGCGCGGAGGCGTCCTGCAAATAATCGATCACTTCTTGTATTTTGCCATGCCTATCTTCGAATGCGCGCATATTAACCATAGCCACCAGCCGCGTGTCGTCTGGACCTATAAATTTACTGCCAACATGCCTAGATTCAACGCAGTTTAGAGCACCGTTGCCACCGGGTCTTCGTCAGCCGGGAGCGGCGCCCCTTCCGGCAAGAGCAGCTATACGAGCCGCGGTCACGATCTCCATTACGCCTGAGTCCGAGCACACTGCGCCACAGCCGAGGCACCTCCGTGATGTATCTGAGGATCCAGCCGTCGCTGTCGCACGAATAGACGGCGCGAGTAAACGTATCGAGCGTGTGCTCATCAAGATTAGCATGTCGTACTCCTGAGCGCTTCGGGAAACTCTTGGAAACCGAAAGCGCATGACATCAGCTCTTCAAGCAAGTTATCAACGTTGACGCCTAGTCACACATGGTGTGCTCCGGATCCCCAGCCTGCGAGCTGCTGGTCTCATTCTAGATTTTAGTAGGAGACTGGTCGCAGGGAAACAATAGGAGTGAGTCGTGTTGACTATTCATTCCTGGTATCGGTTTCATACGCTGGTTTCCGGGGCGCCCCTACAAGCTAAACATCCTTGGTCTGGGCCACTCCCGCGAGCGAATCTGACGCTATCGGGCTACGGTGCGAGCGTCCTGCTGGTACAACCGCCCAAACAGGTTATCTGCCAGCGCCTTTGATCGTGTTGGAGGAACAAGCTATCGGTGCGGTAGAAAATTACCCAGGTCGCTGGGGTACGTACAGCCGCCGCGATAATCTACACCCGACCCCGTGGCCAAACCCGTACCACAAAGGCCAGCGTCTATATCAATAGCCCTTCGCGGACGAGTGCTCGATGAACTTAATAAATGACCTATCGAGCCTGCCTATATACACTCCGAGGGACTTGGTCATTACCTTGTCTGGAAATGCACATGGATCTTAAACATCGCAACAACCTGAACGTGATGGGCGAAGGTCCAGCCACGCTGATTTTTTCCCATGGTTTCGGCTGCGACCAAACCATGTGGCGTTATCTCATAGGCCATTTCGTGGACCATTTCAGGATCGTCGTGTACGACCTCGTCGGCGCCGGCCGGTCAGACATCAGCGCGTATGACCGGACAAAGTACAACTCGCTGGACGGATACGCCTTAGACCTTAACGAAATCATTGACCAGTTCGCCATCGGGCCAGTGATTCTGGTAGGCCATTCAGTAAGCGCGATGATTGACGTCTTAGCTGACCGGCAAGTACCCGGTCGCATCGCTGCTCATATCATGGTGGGCCCATCTCCATGCTATATCGACTCCGACAATTATGTGGGTGGGTTCACGCTCGAAGACATCCAATCACTCCTCGACACTCTAGATGACAACTACCTCGGCTGGTCTAGCAATATGGCACCGGTCATCATGGGTGCGCCTGGGCAGCCCGAGTTGGGCGCTGAGCTAACTAATAGCTTCTGCCGTACCGACCCTGAGATCGCCAAGCACTTCGCAAGAGTGACCTTCATGTCGGACAACAGAGGAGACGTTGCTGGCTTGGCTACGCCGACCCTGATCCTTCAGTCTACCGACGACCTGATCGCTCCCGTTGTCGTCGGCGATTATTTACGCGACAGCATGCCCAACAGCACGCTCGTCCTAGTGGATAATGTGGGTCATTGCCCTCACATGAGCGCGCCGGGCGCCTGCGCTGATGCCATGGGTAGCTTTGTACAGCCTTGGAAAGGGTTAAATGCACGGTAAGCCTCCACTGCTCGACCCGCTAAGACTCTATGAAGAGGCGCCATGCGGGCTGGTAGTGACGACAGAGGACGGGGCCATACTGCGCTCCAACCTTACGTTCAGGCACTGTATCGGTTTCAGCGCACAAGAGCTTCGGAACAAGCGCTTTCAAGATCTGCTCACAATGGGCGGGCGCATCTTTCATCAGACGCACTGGGCGCCACTGATGAAGTTGCAAGGCTCTGTCGCCGAGGTGAAACTCGACCTGCTGCATCGTGATCGGAGCAAAGTCACGATGCTCGTGAACGGGATCAGGCGCGACGGGACCAACGGTGTAGAGCACGAACTTGCGCTCTTCACATTATATGATCGAGACAAGTACGAAAGGGAGTTAATTAAAGCCCGGAAGCTCGCCGAAGAGCTACTGCAGCAGAAAACGGCTGCCGAAACGGAGCTCCGTCTGGCTCAAGCGGAACTGAGCAGGGCTTTCGAGAAAGCCCAGCAACGTGCATCATTTGCCGAGCAAATGGTCGCAATAGTAAGCCACGACCTGAAAAATCCACTGACAGCAATCAAAATGGGCACAGACGCGCTCGCACGCGGCGAGAGCCTCCCTAAGAAAATCAAGATACTCGGCTACATAACGCAGTCAGCTAACCGTGCAGAACGCTTAATCGCGGACCTGTTGGATTTGGCCCTGGCCCGGGTCGGACAAGGAATCATCGTCTCTCCTCGTGCCGTGGATTTTCATGATCTTATCCGCCGATGTGTCGAGGAACTGCGCGTTGCGTTTCCCAACGCCAAACTTGTTCACCACGCAAATGGGACAGGCTCTGCGCAGCTTGACGCGGACCGAGTACACCAACTCCTCGGTAACCTTATTGGGAACAGCGTGACCTATGGTGACCTGGAGCGGCCGATCACGATTACTTCAACTGTGGATGATGACACTGCCCATGTATCGGTCAAAAACTATGGTGTTCCAATTGCGCCATCACTGATGACCCGATTATTCGAGCCGATGATCCGAGGCGCGGACCCCGAAGATGGCGTACGCAGCGTCGGTCTTGGGTTGTTTATAGTCCGGGAAATCGCCAAGGCACATGGCGGCCGGGTATCGATCAGCTCCGATGAGAAGGACGGCACTTCATTCACTGTCGCCTTTCCGCTCAATTAAGCTGCACCCTCCCGCAACTTGACCGCGCCTCCTAGCCCCGCTCGGTTTATCTCCGCGCTGTCCTGCTGTACTGCAGCTTAGCTGTCCACGTTCAAGGACGATAGGACAATGGTGCCATGGCATTGGCTGCTTTCCCGAAAGTAATACAGGAACAGACTTGTCTGGTTGGAAGGGATTGTATCGTTAAGTTCAAGGACGCAGCCCTGCCCCTACAGAGTCGCTCATTGATCGCGGAGGCGACAGGCAGCTCCCGGCCAAAAGCTGTCATTCATCTGATCTCCAAACCAACGGAAATCATAGGGAGGACGATAACCGAGAATTTACAAGGCACCAGCGGTCAGACTCCCCTCAAGAACCGCTCTGGCACGCCGATGACGCAGATGTTAGTTTGCGCGGCTCCGGCCACGAACCGGAACCGCAGACAGGGATGTTTGGACGTCTTTTACGCCTAACCAGGCGTACTTCATTCCTGTCATGAGTATCATCCGATGCTGCAAAAATCCCTGAGAACTCAAATCCTCGCGCTGCTGAGCGGCAGCCTGTTGGCGATGTTGCTGATTGCTTTAGCATGCTTTCATTTCCTGTCCAACGGCGTGCAAAACTACGCCAACTTGATCGAAGGTCCGCTACACACTTCGCAATTGATCGACGAGGCCAACCTGCAATTCAAGGTGCAGGTTCAGGAATGGAAAAACGTATTACTACGGGGCAAGCAGCCGGCAGACCTGGATAAATATTGGAAGCAATTCGAAGACCGTCAGCGCGACGTACAGGGGATTCTTGGTGAACTGGCTAACCAGAAAGGACTGGATGGCCAACTCAAGACCCGCATCGAACGCCTGCGTGACGAACACCGTCAGTTGGGCAGCGCTTACCAGAAAGGTCGCGATGCCTATATCGCCGCGGGTGCAGACCCCGCTGCAGGCGACGCCGCCGTCAAAGGCGTTGACCGTACCACCAGCGATCAGATGAGCGAACTTGTTGGCGAACTGCGCAAGCAGGGCACCGAGCAATCTACACTGATCAGCGCCGCTGCAAATCGCACGGTGATGCTCGGGATTATCGTGATGCTCGCCTCGGGTCTGTTGATCGGCCTGTTGAGCCTTTGGCTGATCAACCACAACTTGGTTGACCCCATCCGCAAGCTGATCGACTACGTGGCGCAACTGAGCCAAGGGAAATTTGCCGAACGCGTGGCCAGCAGCCGTGAAGACGAGTTGGGCAAACTAGCCATAGCCGCCAACACTTTGCGCGACTTTCTCGCCGAAACCTTCAACCGCTTGCAGCGCAGCGCCAAGGATCTGGACGGCGCAAGTGGCGAGTTAAACGCCATCGCCGGTCTCATGGCCAGCGGCACTAACGAGCAGTTCAACCGTACCGATCAGGTGGCTACGGCGATGAACGAAATGTCCGCCACCGCCCAGGAAGTGGCTCGTCACGCAGCCGATGCCGCACGCGCCGCCAATGATGCCGACCAATCCGCGCAGCAGGGCGAAAAAGTCATGCGGGGCACCATTCACACCATCACCCAAATGCGTGGCGAGATCGCCAACACAGCCACGGTCATCCGTCGCCTGGAAACCGATAGTGGCCGCATAGGCAAGGTGCTGGAAGTGATTCGCGGCATCGCCGAGCAGACTAATTTGCTGGCGCTTAACGCGGCGATCGAAGCGGCCCGTGCCGGTGAAGCCGGACGCGGTTTTGCGGTCGTGGCCGACGAAGTGCGAAACCTAGCCCAGCGTACGGCGGCGTCGATCATCGAAATCAACCAAATCATCCAAACGGTGCAAACCGGCGCGGTGGACGCGGCTCAGGCCATTGAAAGTGGCCAGTCGCGCAGTGAAGAAAGTGTCGCGCAAGTGAATGAGGCCGGAGCGATGCTGGAGCGCATCACCCATGCTGTTGAAGCCATTCGCGACATGAACCGCCAAATTGCCACCGCTGCCGAAGAGCAAACCTCGGTGGCGGAAGACATCTCGCGCAACCTCACTGAAATCACCACGATTGCCAGTACCAACCTGAACAACATGCAGCGCACCGAAGCGGCAAGCCGGAACCTTCACGAGTTATCAGGGCAGTTGAATGAAGTGACGGCACGTCTGAGTGCTTAGCCGGACCGTTAGTGATTAGATCGGCTTCAGAGCTGCCATGTTGGAAGACCGAGCCCCGTATTTAGTCAGAGCCTTATACGGGGCAGATGCTCTGACCAAAGATTCTCAGCATCTGTGTAGCCTTCCGGCGGTGATACTTAATCTACTAAACGTATGCTTTTTTTGGGTGCCACTTGGGGCAGTTTTTTTGCCAGGTAATTGTGGCAGCAACTGCGCCAGGTCCAATAATTGGGTCTCCGCTTTTTCAAGCGCTGTAACTGCGTAGTGCTGCCAAACCTTTTCAAGTGGCCGCAGGTCAGATTCCGTCAAGACTTTCTGGTACCATTAAAAATGGTCATGCCAGGCACCCAAAGCCAACTGCAGGGCCTTCAGAGAACTCGCCGCTTTACGCGAGAGCGGTGACAGTTTGGGAAACGCTTCTGTGAGATAGCGAGTCCTCTTTACCAGAATGCGCAACTCGCGGCGATCAAGTCCAGGGTCGTCCAGCGCAGCATGCAAACGGTCAATCTGCTTTTTAAGCGATTTTTCAATTTGGGGCTGTAGGTGTTTTAAGCCGCCTTTAACTTCAACTGAGCGGAAGGCGAAAGGCCATTCATCCAATTGAGTATATAGATTCTTGAGGGCTGGGCTCCCCAATATATTGGAGTAGCCTGTTGCCAAGCGTGCTTTTCTGAGCTGAGCCTGATCAAGAAAGCTTCTTTCCTCCAATTCTTCAATCATTACCTCAAGATCGCGAGCGGGTGTGGTAAGCCTCCCCACGTCCGCTGCAGCATTATTCAGTCGCCGCGACTTCGCTCAGAGAGCGCATCGGCCGGAGCAAGCTTCGGATTCGCCTCACGGCTATCCTAAGGTCGTGCAACGCCTCGCTATCAGTCCCTGCTTCCAATCGAGCACGCGAGTAGTACAGCGCAATCTGTAGAGACAATATTTCAGCGACAAACCTGTCTACGAATGACATTCGGTCATCTCTTTGAAACGGTATGGTCACGACCATAGCAGAAGTGTGGACCGTCAATTTCTGACTGAACTCCGAAGAAATTACGCGCATCCACCAGGGGAAAGCCACCAATCACAAGGTGATGTGGGAATAGCTTCTTTGGGTCGTTTCCTGCCCCTCAAGAGGCAGCAGTCGACCAAAAGCGGACGTTCGTAAGCGGTCGCTCACGGCCAGGTGCGGTCGTTCAGAATAGAGAATAAATTTGCTCAGTTTGGCTTTGCGTAGCTCTGCGCCAGGGAATTTCTCTAGCGGCACGCCCAGTCTGCCCGCCGTATGCCAGTCGCCTGCCACTTACGTCTGAAGCTCATCAACAAAGTTGACCCGCGCCTAGACAATACCTAGAATGTCACACTCCTACCGACCGGTAGGCAGCAAATTCGGAGAGGTTGAGAGATGGACGCCCTGCAGCAAGAACGAGTCCCCGTGAAGTTGGCTATCGGGTTAGGCGTGATCGGAGCCTTGGGCCCTTCCGCAGTCGACATGTACCTTTCAAGCCTTCCTGAAATCGCCCGAGATTACGACACCAGCTTCGCAAGCGTTCAACTCACCTTGACGTTTTTCCTGCTAGCCATGGGTGCAGGGCAGCTATTGTTCGGGCCGCTCGTGGACGCATATGGGCGCCGCCAACCGCTCTTGATTGGTTTGGTGGTGTTTATCTTGTGTTCCTTGGGCTCAGCGTGGGCGCCGACCCTGTCAGCATTGATCGGTTTCCGCTTCGTGCAAGGCTTGGGAAGCGCAATGACGCTTGTCGTGATCATGAGTACTGTCCGGGATGTTAGCCGAGGAGCGACGGCCACTAAGCTGTTCGCTCTGTTAATGACCATTGAAGGCCTGGCCCCAATTCTGGCACCGGCATTGGGTGGGTTTATTGACTCATACTTTGGCTGGAGGGCAGTGATGCTCACGCTCGCAATCTTAGGCGTTGCAGTGCTGATCAGCAGCTGGCTGAATCTCCCGGAGACATTGGCAGTTAACAACCGTGAGCCTCTGCGCCTGGGTGCTGCGTGCCGTACTTACCTAACGATCGGCAGCGACCGTCGCTTTTTGCTACCAACGCTGGCAGTCGCTGCGGTGTTTTTTTTCCTTTTCGCCTACATTGGTGGGGCAACGTTGGTGTACCAAAAGTTTTACGGATTAACGCCGCAAGCCTTCGGCATCATGTTTGGTGTAACAGGGTTTGCCATTCTGGGTGGCGCGATGATCGCCGGTAGACTCATCACAACATTGGGCCTCAACCGCCTGACGTGGATCGGCGTGGGCTGCATAGTACTAGGCGCGTTCGCTACATTAGTGGCCACAACAACGCAGGTCGGGCTACCCGGGATTGCGGCAGGTATGGCAGTAGCGTTGTTCGGGTTGGGCATTGCAGAGTCGACATTGATGTCGCTCGTCATGGCCTCTCAAGAGCGTGCATTGGGTTCAACGGCTGCGCTGCTGGGGGCCTTCCAACTGTCTGTTTCCTCGAGCGCTACGCCAATTTCAGCAATAGTGCTGGATCACGGGGTCATCGCCTGGACAGCGCTACTGACTCTCAGCGCGCTGCTGGTTTGCTTGCTGACGTGGGTGAGCCTTCCTAAGAACGGCGACGCAACATTCAGCCTAGCTAGCCATTGAAGGAAGCAACTGATGACTACGAGAAACCTAACTCCGGCGGCTGAGCGAATCGTTCAGCTTGCCTTGCTGCACTTTGCAGATCGCGGTTACGACGCGGCGTCACTGAACGATATTGCCGGGAGCGCCGGCATCAAGAAGGCCTCGCTGTACGCACACTTCACAGGCAAGGATGAGCTGTACACCGCTGTGCTCAATCTCGCGCTGCAAAGCGAACGAGACTATGTCGAGGCCCAGTTCTCAGCAGAGCAAGCCGGCCGAATGCCCGGTGAGCGTTACGTCATTAACCTTCAACTCAGATACGCCGAAAGCAGCGCATTGCGCTTTTTGTTGCGGGCGGCTTTTTACCCTCCTGCACCAATTGAGCGGGACGTGAAATCAGGTTTCGAACATTACCTTGTGGCCGTTCGAGAGCGTTTTCAGGCCTCCCTTGAACTGACGTCTCCGGCGATCACGTCTCAGTATGCCGATTTGCTTGCCGAGGCCTACCTGGCGTTGATCGACAGTCTTCACGTCGAGCTTATTTATGGGAACGATGCGGCCTATTCACGCCGTCTCGATGCGTTACGGCAACTGATCAGCCTCACTGGCATACCGTTGGTTCAGGGCGTTGCGCCTGCGTAGGCTTAAGTTGAACGGCGCTGCGCCTGGTGGCGTGCGTGTTTGGCTTTATGACTTTTTCACGCGCAGTGCTTAATGGGCATTGCGCTTGTTTCGGATACACATGATGACTCCTAATACTGATCTCATCGCGACACTCTCCAGCCGGGGATTCATCCATCAGTCCACCGACCTCGAAGGACTTCGCGCGCACTTGGCCACCGGCTCGCGCACAGTTTATCTGGGCTTCGATGCTACGGCAGACAGCCTGCACGTTGGCCATCTCCAGGGTCTGATGCTCATGCGCTGGCTGCAAAAGGCAGGGCACCGCCCGATCCTGCTGATTGGTGGTGCCACCACACGTATCGGCGACCCAAGCTTTCGGGATGAAAGCCGGCCCGTGCTCACGAACGAGCAAATCGATGAAAATATTGCCGGCATCACCCGTACATTTGGGCGCTACCTCACCTTGGGAGAGTCAGCAGGTGAGGTCGTGGACAACGCCGAATGGCTGGATAAAATCGGCTATTTGAAGTTCTTGAATGACGTCGGACGCTACTTTTCGATCAACCGTTTGTTGACCTTTGACGCCGTGCGTCAGCGACTGGATCGCGAAAATTCGCTGTCCTTTCTAGAGTTCGGTTACACACTGCTCCAAGCGCATGACTTCACTGAACTGGCCAAGCGTTACGACTGCACCGTACAGTTGGGCGGCGCTGATCAGTGGGCCAATATCATCAACGGTGTAGAGCTAAGCCGCCGTCGTGACGGGCGTGAGCTTTTCGGATTGACCATGCCGCTGCTCGCGACAGCCGACGGCAAGAAAATGGGTAAATCGTTGAACGGTGCCGTTTGGCTTGATGGCAATCGTCTGTCGCCTTTTGACTTCTGGCAGTTCTGGCGCAACTGCGACGACCGCGATGTCCGCCGTTTTCTTGCCCTCTTTACGGAATTGCCGCTCGACGAGGTAGATCGCCTTTCCAGCGTCGAAGGCGCCGCGCTCAACGCAGCAAAGATTGTTCTGGCAAACCACGTTACCGGGCTTGCCCACGGCGTAGAGGCTGCTGCACAAGCCAATGCCGCCGCTCAGTCCCTATTCGCAGGTGGCAAGCAGGCAACTGACCTGCCTGTATTCACTATTGAGCGGTCGAAGCTGAGTCAAGGCCTTACTATAGCCACAGCGCTAGCGCAGTGTGGTTTGGCGCCTTCGCTGAGCGCCGTAAGGCGTTTGGCTAAAGGCGGAGGTCTGAGGCTGGAAGGAAAAGCACTCCAGTCTGGCGATGAGGTTTTGGACGCCACCCAATCGCGGTGGCATGTCAGTCTCGGTAAGAAACGGCACGTTTATCTAGAAGTAACGGACTAATTACGTTGCGATAGGCGACGGTCTACAACGACGCCTTTTTTGAAGCGTTTGGTAGATGATCGTTGCGTTGATAAACGCACACCGAGCGTCCGCTCTTGGCCGAAAGCTGCCGTCGACGCAGCTCGTCGCCTAGCCCTCGTAAGTATTGCCTTGCCTTGGATGCTGTGCACATACAGAACCAGGCAAGCGACCTCCCACGAATTTTGAACAAGCCAAAGCGCTGAGAATCAAGCAATGGCGCGATACGCTCGGCGATCACGACTTCTGGTCACAGAACCCCGAGGCGTATCGGTCCAGCCTGCTTTTTGCAAGCGCAAGGCTGGCCGAGGAGCGGTTGATTGATCGAGACGAACAGTTTGGCATGGATGAACTAGCGAACTCCGCATACTGGCTCGCAGTTGAAGAGCTGCAATCGACGACGGTCCTGTATCACGGCGCGTCTCAATACGACGTCGTCGCGCGAGACGGCTCCTCGAACCTTGGCACGATTCATCAATCAACCTTTTCGGAAAAAAGCGAGGGCGGCTGCATCCGCCCCTACGACGGAAATGTGTATCGCCAAGCTGGAGAGTTGAAGCTGATTTACAGCGCGGCGCCAACCACGGGCGTGATTGAGAGGTTTTTCCTTACCTTGGATCATGGTCGCCAGTTTGACTTGGTTGAGACAGCCAGAATGATCTTAGGAGTTGTCTATACGCCCGTTGAAGATCCAGACGTCTACCGGTGGCTTGTCGATGCCCTGCAAACCGCGCGCGAAAATCGAAATTTAGTGCTAATGGAACAGCTTAGGCCGTTTGCGGAACTGGCAAGGTTCGTCCTGTGTTCATCGTGCTTGGATCGGTTTGGCGAGCGCGACGATTGCCTATCTTGCAACGGCTTAGGGTTCGTCGAAAGACTGAAATGCCCAGGTAAACTTCCCTTGGAGCGTCGAGGTCCACTGGAAATAACCAGCGAACCCGGGGTGCAAGATGTGCGGCGGAGTTGAGGCAGCGGACAAAAACAGAGCGTATGAACGGGTCAGGGTGTATTTCCCGAACCCCAAGGCAGCAATTCCCGTGGTACTGCAGGACGGGACGGATCTTGGCTGGGTGCGATGGGGGCGCCGTCGAGAGGAGAAAGGCACAGGCCCATCAGGTGGGTGGGCAAAACTAGAGACGGTGGAACGAGGGGGATGGGAAAAGTATCACCCGCAGCGAGCGCTGGGACTTGTGCAGCGATACATGGAGAAAGATGCGGATCGCGTGTCGCACTGGTTCGATATGAACGAGGGCTTTGGGCTTGAATGCCTAATATTAGGTGAAGGCGATGCTCGGCGCGTGTACATAGTCACCACTTCCCCTCCTCCGGAATATGCATTCATACACGACCGCTGGCCGATGATCGGGCGGATTCCCGGCGGCACCGGCTGACCCCAGAGAGGCACGGCGCCACCATATTACTAACTGTTTTTCTGGCTTATCCTCTGGACCCTACGAACCCGAGGCTGCGCCATGGATAGACTAAGTAGGGCTGAAATAGAGGATGCCTTGGGACGCTTGCTACCAGGTAGCATGGTCAAATGTGTTTTATGGGGTGACGGTACTGCCTCTCTTACGGTAACAGGTGAAACCGGAGAATCATTTGCAGTGGTGGGTCTGGTGAGAAGTGACTATCGAGGGGAAGCCGGATTGAAAAACCTCGCTACGCATATCTTTGGGGACATTCAGCTAGCCCGACAGGGCTTGAAAACCCACAGAGCACAACCACTGGGAAATATTGGCAATCAATTGAGCATCACCACCCCACCGCAATACAAAGCCCGCCACTAGGCGGGTTTCTGTTTTTGGTTGCTAACACTCGTTCGATTCATCCTTGATGGACCGGGCGTACAACGCTAGAACTTTCTCAACAAGCCTGCGCCATTCTGCGTTATCGATTATCCCCTTCTGCCTATATTCGTTCAGCAATTCGGAGGAGAAGATGGTACTGTTTTTCAGCATCGGGACGGCTATCCGGCCGCCTGAGGAGCTCTCTCCATGCACTCAACGCCTGCTCCTTATCCAGCTCAGCCATCGTCCTTACCTCCCAAACATCATCACGTTGTTGAGCCTAGCATCACGGCAACGTTCCAATTTATGGGATAGGCTATGGGAATTCGGCCTTAGCTCCGGTAGGGCAGCAAGCTGTAGGCTACCGTCCGTCGGTAACCAAAGCGTGGATCCCATTACCGGTCCATCGAGGGGGACCTAAAAGGAGATAACCTTGAAGACTGAACAGCGTTTGCAACAAAAAGTCCTGCGATATGCGGAGGCGGAAATCCACAGCATTTTGATCGGTCACGGATCCGCGCTGTTCCACTATCACCAGTTGATCATGATGCTCAACGGTTACGTTCACTGCGACATCATCAGTCAGCGCGAGGCAGATGCAATCACGGCTGATGCCAAAATGGCACTGGATAATTCTCTACGTCATTGATCATATTGCGTGAGCTCTTTCAAATATGCCTGGCAAGCAGCAAGCTTCATTATTGCTCCGTCTCCATCGTCGGTAATGGAGATAATTCGTTGAGCATGCGCTCGGTCAAGTTGGGCTCTTGTTCCTCCATGAATCCTGCCGACGGCGCCGCGGCATGTCGACATTCATGACCGGCACCCCGTCGTGATCCCGCAGAAACCGCCCGTGGTGGCTTGACTCAGCTACGCCGCAGGAGGGCGCGGAGCAGATTGTGCTGCACAAGGGCGAACCGGCCGAAGCCTTCGAGTGGCTCAAGGTTAGCCACGTTATCGGCAACGCGCGCAACCAAGGGGGCCGAGCTAGCTCGCCCTGTCGCCGGTTTACCCATCTGACACTCGTCGCCATAACACCCAATCGATCAACCTTGGCTCTAGCAGCGACTACGCTACAAAAGGCCTGATGGCCTGCAGCCTATTTCAAGGAAGATCAAAATGAGAATCGCCACTTTTTTTTTAACTTCTTGCCTAACGTTCCCTTCAGCTGCAGGTATGCAGCTGGATTACAAATGGTCGTATGATGATGATTCAGAGTACTCCATCATTTCCTCTATTGAGACCGGGCCTACCGTCCAGGCAGTTATTCGCCGCGTAGGCTCTTACTTTACCTCCTACACCATGATCGAGATCGACTGCACTACTAGGTACGTACGCCAAATGGGATACCACAGCAGCGTTGTAGGTGCTCAAGCTGCTAAGTACGACCTTCACAGCCGCTTTATCGAGGGAATGCTTGCCCACAAAGTACACGCGGTGCTGTGCAGAAGCTCACCTATGACGGAGGAACACTTAACAAACCTACCTGCCGAATAGGTCCCACCTAGTCGTCAGTGATATTAACCCGTTACCGACACGCTAAAACTGCTGCGACAAGCTCCCGCTCATAGCCCATGCGCTGCCGGCGCTCAGCCAGCAGCGCCCGGACTTTCACCTCGAGCGAGTCGGACTTCTTAAGCCCATCAGCTGCCCAGAGCGGTGCCGCCACCTCCTCGGTCTTGCATGGCACCTGCACGGGAATCTCCACCCGGACCGTTCGAATCTCAGGCTCACGACCGGCGCATCCCGCCAGCGCCAGCACACCAATCAGCAGCATCGCCTTCATAAGCCAAGCTCCCGATCGATGATGGATTCAGCCGCGGTGCACTGGGCGCCGCCGGTTCGCTCCTGCAGGAGGCGATTGGCTACCGCGTAGTCTGGCTGGGCCTCTTCCCTGGCCTTATCCTGCGCCAATGCGGCATTCCGCTCCCGCAACTCAGCCGCCAGAACAAGCTCACCCAGCTTCCGGCCTTGCTCGCCGGCCAACGATTCTAGGTTGTCACGGGCCAGAGTGGCCCGGGATAGGTCTTTGTTGGATGCGTCCAGCAGTGGCCTATAGTGGGCAGCAGCCAGCCACCCACCGAACCCCGCTCCTACGGAGAACAGCAGCAACGCCAGCGCGCCCAGGACCAACAACTTCAGCGTGGCGGGACTCATGGCACATCCTTGAAAAAGATGTGGTGCCGGAGGCGGAAAGTCTGGGTGGCGTCCTTGGCCCAGATCGGAGGATTCGGCAACGTGGTCGCGTAATAGTGGGTCGCGCCATTGGTGATATCAGGCTCCGCGCCGGAGATCACCAGATCCGCCGCCCGCTGTGCCTGGGCGAACTGCTTCGGCGGGATTGGCTTGGCTCCGCTCAAATAGGGATAGTTCGGGTCGTTCTTGTTCCAGCAACTGAACTGGTAGGGTTTAAGGCAAACCCCTGCATAGCCCTCTCCCCACCAGGAGCGGTCCTTGCGATCATTCACGCGATTGCGGATTACGCAGCCCACGGCAACCTGGCCGGCCAGCCCCTCCCCGCGGGCTTCGGCCCACAGCGTGCGCGCGAGGATGTCGCGATCCTTTTCTGTTGTAGTCATTTACATTTCTCCAGGCAAAAAAAATCCCGCTCTGGGCGGGCTTGGAATTGGGTTGGGCGAGATGAACGAGTTAGAAGCCGGTAACGTCTGCGACCATAATCACGGGCATTGGCCCAATCGGTGAATTGGCAGGCGGGCTGGTTGTCGGCGGCCCTTGATTCGCTAGAAGCCCCGACGTGACAGTTCCACCTGACACCCTGACCGACCGAATCATCACCATGAACGCGAGATTTTGTCCTACCTGATTCTGGCGATATCGCGTGTCATAGTTGCTGATTCCACAGGCGTAGGTACGGCCAATCGCGACCGGCAGTGAGAACGACTGCGTGTCCGAACTGGTTTCATACACTGCGGAAATCCTGAGGATTTTGTTGTTCGAGTCGAAGGTGAGGTTTCCCGCCGAGTCAAAAAGCTGCAAGCCACAACGTGACGGGACAACAGGAGCATCGCCAAAGCAGTAGCAAACGACGCTATTGGTAGTATTCGACCAGAACTCGTAATCAGCAGTGCTGGCAGTAAGAACAACGCTCCTAACTGCAATGGACGATGAAGCCGCCGTCTCACCGAAGAGGACAAACTTGGTTGCCTTGGGCAGGCTTAAAGCAGCCCTATAAATGGTCGAGCCACGTGTCCAACCAGAGATAGTGAATTTGCCCAAAAACGAAACCGTCAGGACATCTGAATCGATCTGAAGGGTGTTGGTGTCCCTGAATACCTGAAGCCCTATTGGCATCTACCTAACTCCATAGAAAACCTGGCACCCGACCCTAGGGGCATTCGCAGTGGTGCCCTGCCCCCGGAAGTCGGAAAAGCTCCACGAAATGGTGGTCCCATTGATGGTGATGAACGGCACGCAAACAACCGTGGTATCGCCCCCACCTACCCCTTTTGCAGAGAAAAACCATGGGCTTCCCCCTGCAAATCCAGGCACAAAAACAGAACCATTTACCGTTCCGGTGAAAAACGATCCTAGGTATCGCCCCGTGATCGTGTCGGTTGTGAAGGACACCGAGCCGTCAGCGTTGTAAACCTCTAATCCCGCTGGCATCACCAGATCCCCAGACGCACTCGAAGCTGCCCTGCCTGATCGAAGACCTGAACAACTTGGTTATTGATCGTGAGCTTGCCTCCACCCGAGACCGCTCCATTGAACTCAATTCCCCCCGTCTTGCTGAGCCTCCAACCCGACACCCCAGGGACATAGTTGGTTGATTGGATGGTATCGCCGATCTTCGCATTGGTGATCGATCCGTCCTGGATAAACGCCGCCTTGATGTAAGCGGTGTTGTTCTGCACCACGAACGGATAAAAGACCTCCGAAGCGTTGGGATCGACTATCGCAAAGCGGCTGGCTGCGATGAGGACTTGGCTGGTGATGATCCCTTCGTCGTTTTCTACTCCAACCCCGATCCCGGCAAGGTAGGGTTTCCCATCAACAGTAAGCTGGGTCTTGATGCTGTACATCGCGGCAAGCTCGCTCTTGAGAGCCTCAATCTCTACCTGGGCGCCGCCGGAATCGATTTTCTCAAGCAAGTGCTTACTGAGCTGGGTTTCCGTGATCTTATCGTTCAGGTAGTCCAGGATTGGCCCGGCATCAGCCGACGACTGTCCAAAGACTGGGCCGAAGAAAGCGCCCATATTTCCAATTCGATCAACCAGGCGTGCCCAGAAGAAATAGGTTTTTCCGGGAGCGAGTCCCATGATGGTCAAGTCAGTCTGTGGGTAGGTGTAGTCACCGAATTTGGTGGCATCCACGATCTGGTTGGTTTCGCTATACCAAATCTCCGTCCGTTGCAGATCCGCAGTGTTTACGCCCTGAGGAATCTCCCACTTCAGTTTGATACCGAACACGATCGACTCGGCAATGAACGAGGAGACTTCTGGTGGCGGCGTAGTCTTTCCGTTCAGCACCGTCTCCGCAGAGGTTGCGAAAACAGAGCCGATATCGAGCGCGTTGATCGCTCGCACCTTCGCCGTGTACCTGCCGGCGTAGATCCCACTGACGTCAATCGATGTCGTCCCGGTACGGCCTGCAAAGATCCAATCACCTTCGTCCTTGCGCCAATACACCTCGTAAGCGATTGCCGCTTCTGGCCTCCCCCAAGTAATTGTCATGACGCTGATCGCGCTACCCTGATCGACGAAATGGTCGTTAGTGAGTGTCACGTTCGTTGGCGGCTTCTGAACGCTCGGGGGAACGACGCTGATTGGCGGACGCTCGATACGGCTGCCGTTGTCGATTGCACCGTATTTGCTCGAGTTGTGCCGTACAGCATTGATGGTGAACTTGATTTCCGTGTCCGAAAAATCTTCCGCTACGGACATCACGCGAAACTGTTGCACCGCCAAGGCAGGTGAGTCGATTGCCCACATGGAGTGAAGCGGCGGCAACGCCTCGAGGCTTTCCGACAGCACGACTTGCTGTACCTCAGCCGGAAAACCCGTGGTATCAAAAGTGATGTTGCCGTTGTCCCACGTGATGCCGGAGCTGTCCCAAGTCAGGGGATAGCCAACGGACTTGATGGCTCGAGAGACAGCCTTGCCGTTGGGCATAATCAGGGTGATGGTGTCGCCCGGAAAGGCGGTTACATCCGCGTCGAGCACGAGAGTGTCGAGCGTTGAAGAACGTAGCCGGCCACCGATTCGGCGTCCAGCCCTGTCGTTATCCGCGATGCGGATAATCTGACCAGGCCGCGCCAAGGTGCCATCCAAGCCAACGGAGAAGCTGACGCTCTCCGTCTCCAGGCGGTTAGTAAGCAATGCCCATTTACCAACGCGCTGCGCCTGAGCCTGAGACGTGCATCCGGTAGCTGTGATTTCGGTTTGCTGGATGCCGTAACGAGCGATTCCGGGCTGGTCGTCTACGTACTCAACCTTCTGCCGATAAAAATCCGAAGGATCGTTCCAGCTCACCAGGGCAACGGTATAGCGCGTCTTCTTGGCAGATCCGGTGTAGTTGAATTTCCCGTCGATGACGTTGGCATTCGAGTAGGTATAAACAGGATCCTCTGGTATATCGGCCACGGCCATGACGGAACCAGCAGCCCAGTACGCCATCCCACGGAACGCTGTCGCCAGATCCTGGAGCACGCGCAGCGCATCAGCGCGAACCGAAAGGTACAGATTGCAGGTGAAACGCGGCTCGGTGCCGCCCTTCCCGTCGGGGACTGGCTGATCGCAATACTGACCGATCCGATACAGCTCCCATTTATCCACCTGCCCCGCGTTCAGCAGATGGCCGAGCCCATAGCGGAAATGCAGCAGTAAGTCGTAAAAAATCCAGGCAGGATTATCTGTCCAGGCGCTTTTAAAGGTGCCATCCCAGACTCCCGTGTAGGTGCGCGTCTCTGGGTCATAGTTGCTTGGAACCTTGATGATGCGGCCATACAAATCGAACGAGCGAGTCGGAATCGATTGAAACTGCGACGCATCGAATTGCAGGCCGACGATGGCCGAACCTGGGTATCTCAGCTTCGCGTCGATGATCTCTGTAATTGCCTCAACGTTGGTGGTGTCTGATATCGCGGAGCTGGTGGCATTGGCCGTCAGACGGATCACGCGCACGGTCCAGCCGGTGGTCGCGCTAGGAAGATCGACGCGGTGTGATCGTTCGTATTTTGTCGACGTCTTTCCGCTGAAAGCCGCGTCTAGCACGGACACAAAGGGACCGCCGTCGGTGGACAGCTCAATCCTGTATCGGACCGTGTATCCGTTGGTGTCGCCATTTGTGGTGTTTGTCCGTGCAAGACGTGGAGTGGAAAGTCTGATCCGGACTGCCGAGAGTTGAAGATTGGTTACCGCGCGCACCCAAGGCTGGTCGGAGCGGAGCTCAACACCGACGGCAATTTCGCTCTCCACCGCGGGGAAGCCCGAGATGTGTAGTTGACCTTGACTGCCGGTTCGCACCTCTTGGCTGACGCCGCTGAAGTTCAGCGTTCCATCCGGGTTTGCCAGCGGTGTTTCATCAAGAAAAATGGACTGCATGCCGTTCGCCAAGCCTCGAATCTCACCTTCACTCACCAGGTCGAGAATTCGCGCGAAAGCGGTGCTTTGCAGGTTGTCCGGAGCCTCAACGGAAGGACGCGGCTTCGACTCACCACCCTTGCGTCCGGCTATGGCTAGCTGGGTCATGACTTTCCTTTGGGCGAAAAAAAGCCCGCTCAATGGCGGGCCTCGTGATGGATGCTTCGGTTACATCTGGTCTTCGGAGTAAATACCCGCGCTGATCACGGCGCTGCCGACGATCATGCGGCCATACAGCAGCGGGACAGGGTTGCCTTGGACGCTGGTATTAACCGGGCCGTTGAAGCTATAACTGGGTCGGTTGTTTGGGCTGTCTTGGGTGCCCAGACCTTTTGCCTGGGGACTGAGCATTTGCATCACCCCACCGGCAACCATGGCAATGCCGACCGGCAGAAGCGGGCTGTAGACGAGGCCAACCACGATAAGTACGGCACCGATTATGGTTTGTAGTGCCCCGGCACGCTTTGAACCCTCAATAACTGGAACGATTCGGATGACATCCCTCCCCGTAGGCTTTCCGAGGTCGTCCTCTCCAATGTTCCTATTGCCATTAAAAATGGCAAAACGAAGGCCCTTATCCTTGCTCTCAAGCATAAATTTTTCGAAACCAGCAAACTGCTTGAAATAACCGATGATGTCGCGCCAGCCTGCTCCGGTCGTAATACGGTGCTCGCGCTTGCCAGTGATTTCAGCTAACTGCTTGGACACAATCACCGTTTGCATCTTCTCAAGCAACTGCGACATTTTTCCTCCGAACGAAAAAAACAGCCCAAGGCGGCTTTTATTATTGCGTGGTGAGTGATACATCCATGCTCATCATTTAGTCTTTGAATATCCTGAACTGCCGCTCCTTATGGTGGAGTCAAGTTCATTCAGGCCGCTTCCGCAGGACGATGCCGAGACAATATATGGTCACCTAGAGCCACACGGAATTACGCGGTCTCGCCTGAGCCGGTTTCTGCAGCTCGGCGTCCGTTGATGTTCACAGGAGTCTTACAGCCAGTGCTAACGCAGCCCTCACCGTGCGTCACTACCAACACAGATTTACCACCAAAGGGCGTCCTGTAATGCGAAAAAGCTTAGACGGCGGCACCGGATCGGCTTCGGTTGATCGGAGTCTGCCTGCTAGCGCAGGCAGACAAGACGACCTAACGGAGCATTAAGGCTAATTTCATTTCTCCTTCATAGAAAGACACGCCCTAGCACTATGGCACGAGCGGAGAAACAATCTCATCGGTGATTACTAGAGGGTCGTAATAGGAATTCGGACTGAACGTGAAATAAGCTGCACGCTTAGTATTTTTATTTAAGAGATTGTCACCTTTGTTAGGCCAAGAAGGATAGAGGGCCTCAGGGTCAGGTTTTCCGAAAATTTTGGTCAGATATTTTTCTCCAGAAACATAACTAGCCTTAGTTCCGGGAATGATGACCGCACTGTAGAAAACGCCATTAAAGAAACAGAGGGTTGCCTTATTTACCGGTTCCGCGCTGAATAAGCCAGTAAGGCCCTCTCCTTCGTAGCATACGTCTAGACCGTTCGCCTTAACTTTTTTCAGCGGCGATGGAACGTCAGAATATTTGCGGCCCAACTCGTACCCTAGCAGCTTTACCGAAGGAGTTCGATCTACGGGGATATCAAGATCGCCGACAATGAATTTGTATTGACGAGTCCCAACTCCCTGCAACTCCACTTCTATAAACAATTTTTTTGCGATCGAAACTGACCCGGCGAACGCCACTACCTGTGATGGGATCAGTTGTTTGCCATCTGTCGTCGCGAAAAGCTCCTCGGTGATTTTTCCCTCGTCAAATTTGACATTCACGTTACAAAAGGAGTTGTCGGCGGCGGGGCACCCCTCAGTTCGACCACTATTCAAGTTAAACACTACACCCGGCTTTCCATCTTTATCATCTAAAACCATTAAAGTAACGCTAGGTCCGTCGCCAGCCAGAGGGGATGATGTTTGGCTGAAGACTATAGTGCTTGTGCCGCGCATTTCGTCTTTGATTTCTGACTTCATCCATTCCGCATGGGCAAGAGATGCAATCATCGACCCCAACCCCAAAATAACCGACAGCAACGTTGCGCCTCTGTTCATCAATACCACTCCTGTGAAAGATGGCACCAAGATATCACCGGTTGGCCGGTGTACGAATCCCAGCACCGCAACGAATCGCGATGTAGTAACGCGATGCTTCGCTCACATGATTGGAAGATGAAGCGAAATGCCAAGCTATTTGACAGCTCACGAAAAATTTGCAATCAACCCGGGCAGGTGGGTCGATGACCTTTAACCATGTCCTGCCATGGCCCACCATAAACGATGACCTCGTTAGGATTTCAGGGCTGTTTTAGCAAAGGTTTTGCGTCCCGGTGACGCCAGTAACCAACGGTGACTTCAGACCAGTACCCGCCGTACACATCCCGCTTGCTGTCGCGGTTGTAGAGGTGATGAAGAATCGATCCGGGCGCCGGGTAGTGCTCTGGCTCACTCCTCAGCACACCGTCGGCCAGGTATATCCCCGCATGGTTGGGCACCGGTGAACGGATCTGCATCAGCACGATGTCGCCGTGCTGTGGTGCGGATACCTTTTCGAAGCCAGCCGCGGGCAAATTTTCGAGGTAGAGATTGCCGCCCTTATCCCACCAACCGTCTTCCCGCTCATAGCTGCCAAGATCGATACCCATCTCACGACGGTAAAAATCCAGGATGATGCTGAGACAATCATGCACACCGTGGACAAACTTGCGGCCAATCAGAGGTGCCTGATACCCAACCGGCGCGAAGCTCATCAAATTCCCAGCTCGCACTACACCGTCATCGCCTTTTCGCACTTCGAGAATGTGCCAGGGCAAGCCCGACGCTTCGCAGCAGACGCGATCAGCCTCACTCGGTGTGGCAGGATAATCGGGATGGCTGTGTACCACCGCGAAAATGTCGCCCCTGTCTTCAGCGGCTGCGTAATCCTCAGGCGCCAAGCGGAAATGCTCGTTCGGCGTCGAGGCGATGTTGCGGCATGGAACGTAGATCTCTTTCCGACCTACCCTCACCAACAGCCCACACGCCTCGCGCGGATACTCGTCGATGGCGTGTGCCTCGATTGCCGCTCTGTTTGCTTTGTTCATAGATCATGTCCGGAGCAGCCCCGCAGCGGGGAAAGAGCCATATGGGAGGGGGTTATTTTCGCCGAAACGTAGCTTGCAGCTAGTCAAGCGACCGCCGCACTTATCCTTGGCTGCGTCAGTGACGATGACATCGTTCTCGTCGGCAACGGGTGACCCGTTGTAGCCGCAATACGGACCTCGGTAGCCGCCACAGGAAAGCCACCAGCACACGTTGGCTACGATCTGTCTCCGAGGTAGTTGGACTCCAGCGAAATCCAGGGCCGTCGCCAGTTCGAACTGGACAACTTCGTTGTCCTCGGCAGCCTTGCGCTCGACATACCAAATATCTGGTGGAAGTTCTTCCTCTGGGTCCGCTTCGGGCTGCCCATCGAGATACTTGCCCAGGGTTCGATGGCGAATCAGTTTCGCGCCGACGAGATCTTCGAAATACAAAACCAGCGCAGTGATAAAGCCGTCAACGTTGCCCACGGAAAGAGTCGGCGTCGGTTGCGTCCCCTGCCCCGTCATCTCGAAGCCTTCAGCTTTAATCGGCCAAGGCGAATACTCTTTGCCCTGCCAAAATATTGAGGATTGCTGTGGGTAACCATGGAAGCGGTACAGCTCGGCGCCCAGCATCGTTGCATCGAGCTCAAAAAGCTCCACCCAAGCGCCAGGCTCCAGCGTCTGGATATCAGCCGTAATCGGCATGGAGTGTCCTCAGAAAAAATTAAAATCAGGCGAGTGGAGATCAGATGGGCCGTTTTGGGCGCTTTGCTTCGTCTGGAAAATTAGGGTGCCCTTCCTTCCAGGCTCTGAGCGCGATTCGATAGTCCCGCCATTGCCGATCTGTCCCAGGCAAGGCGGCAGGGTCAGAGTCTTCAAGCATCACGAGCTGTTCGGCCACGACGACCATCTCAGAGGATGCCCAATCCGCTTCCCTTTTCATCTGGATCTCCAGCAACGTTCTATCGGAGATTACCCACTCGCCTTTCTCCGATGCGGTGTAAAGCAGGGTCTTCTCATCATCGGGACGCTGACCATTCATTTGAATCCAACCATTAGGGCAGTCCCCACCCACCTGTTGAAAATTGCTGCCAATCTCAGCGTAAACGCACAAGGTCATGCATGGACTCTCCAGACTTTTAAGCGACAAGTTGCGGACGTCAGTCCTGTGGCTGTTTGTCCAAAGGGGTCGCCACTGGCGTTGGATGTGTAGCTAACTCGGCTCGCCCCCGTCTGAACGACCAAGGTGTTCAAGTCCAGTTGTGAGCCCTTGGTGCCGTAGCCGCCAGAGCTGTAGAACCAACCAGCATCGCCCCACTTGCCTCCGATCAGGATCTCCGCCTGTACAATCACCTCGTGCCCAGGGAACGGGTTGGCTACCGTGTAACGGCTGTTGATCGTCACCGTTGCGGGAGCTGCTTCTGTTCCGCCGTTCGGGTAGGCATAGGCAAATCCCACAGTCGCGTCAGTGATGGTCAATCTCCAATCGCTCCAGGCAGCTACATACCTGGATCGCACGTATTGCTCACCTGTGTTGTACACGGTGTACGTCTGAGTGGTGATGCTGCTTCCGAGCTGCACGCTGATAAGTGATCCTGCGGCTGCGACAGGGTAATTCAGGGCCAACGTCGCGTTAGCGTTCGCCTGCTGCATGTAGAAGCCTGTGGCCTGAATATTGTTAAGGTTCGTCCCGGTAGGAAGGTTGATCGCTGAGTTGATCCCAAGTGCAGCTTGAGCGGCTGCGAGCGTAGTCGCCCCGGTACCGCCCTGGGCAATCGAAAGCGCCGTGGTTAGTCCTGATAACGAGGTGATATCGCTATTGGCCCCTTTCGCGGCCTTATTCCCGAGCGAGGCTACTGCATCGCTGATTTGCCGTTGCAGCTTTCCTATGGCCGCAAGGATAGTGTCTGTTGCAGCCACCACAGCCGGGTTTGTCGTGAGGAGTCCGGTGAGCACGCTCGCAACGGTTCTGGCATTGGTCCAATATTTATTGACGCTACCCTCCGGGACTGCATCAGTCGAGCCGGGCGATGCGGAGAGGAGAATGTATTGGGTGCCGCTCCAGCGGTACTGATCATTGGAGTCAGCGGCGACATAGATTTTCCCCGTTTCGCCTGTAGCTGGAAAAGCGGACTCGTTTTCGAACTCCAGTACATCATCGACGTAACTGGGCAACTGACTGGCAGGGACGGTGCCGCTGTCATCCAAAGTGGCAATCCCATTGGGTTGTCCTTTTTCGGCAGCGACTGCGTCAGCCTTCGCCTGGGCTGCGTCAGCTCTGGCTCTGGCGTCCGTTGCTGCTTCCCCAGCGAGCGAGGCTGTCTCACCCGCTTTATCAGCGGCCAGCTGTGCAGCAGTTGTCCGAACATCGAGTTCTGCAAAATTGGAATTGATGGTCTCCCCACCCGAGCGGAGACTCTGACCTGTCCCGTCGTTAGCGCCTCCACCGATGTTGATCGGGACAATGCTCATGGGTGAAATGCCTGTTCAAAAGTTGCGGCCAACCGGTAAACACCACCGCCTGCATGCCGAGGTTGATACTCGCTGCACCGGACCAGCAATGATTCCCCGAAAGGCTCCGTCCAGCTAAAAGCCATAGCGCCTTTATGCGCATCCAGGAATGCCTTGATCTCAGCGATCCGTAACTTTGGTCCAGTGAATGTCAGCGGCCAAGACTGGGTTTTATTGTTCATCCCGTCCTCAGCGACCTGCTCGTATCCGTCGCCAAATTTTGCTGACTTGCGGCGAAAACTCACCGTACCGGAAGGCTCTTTATCCGGAGCCCAGGTGAAAGTTTCCATGCTGTATGTTCCTAAAACACAACCCCGTCGAAGCGGGGATTACCGTTTGTTGATGGCTTGCCAGATTTGGCCGCCAGGCCTCAAGTCGCGAGCAATTTGCTCTTGAGCGCCCTGCTTGGCCGCCCGGGCGTAAGCTTGGGCAACGGCCTGACTGGTGGTCTCATCAGCGCCTCCAGCACCCTGCCCATCCGGCACGGCGATGTTTTGCTGAATTACCACTTGGTTGGTGCTGGAACTCTGGCCGCGACCTACCGCCATTACGGCGAGCTTGCCACCTGCTGTCCTAGTCAGCGGCATGATTGCCTCCGGCCCGGCTTCACCCATGATTCCGGTCTCTCCGCCAGCCATACCGAAGGCGGTCGGCTTGCTGACTACCGAATTGGTGAAAGCCCCACCGTCGGCAAACATCTGCACGCCGCCAGCCCACGCACCGCCCTTGGCCTGAATGCTCCCCGGAGTGAAGCCCGACAAATCGCCGGAGTAACCAGCCTGCGTCGAGCCGGCAGAAGCAGGGCTGCCGAAATAGGAGCCAACAGCGGATGCAGCGATGCCAAACAACGAACTGAGCGCAGAGGACGTAGCCGCTCTGGCAGCCATACGAGCCATGTCAGCCAATACCGATTTTGCGAAGTCCGAGAACGACAGCTTCCCAGTCATGGCGAAGCTGACCAAAGCATCTTCCATGGAGCTAAAAGCATTGGTGAATAGGCTTTTGGTTTGTCCAGCCACATCACGCGCGCTGTCCAGATAGTTGCTGAACGCAGACGTTGCCCCGTTTCTCCAGTTTCCCTGAGCTTCAGACAACTGCTCGTAGTTGCTGAGCACGGTTTCGCTCATCTCCCGTTCGCTTCGATTGATCGCGTCCAGCTTGGCTCTGTATTCCTCAGCGCTCATGTTTCGCGCCTGGTCGGCCTTATCTCGAGCCAGATCTAAGCGTTGCTGATTCGCACGATCAGCGATGCCGTTCAGCTCGCTATTGATCGCATTCTGGCGGTCGCCAAGCCCGACTCCGTCTGCGGCACGGCTTCCAGCACGGCGCAGGGCGGCGTTCTGCTGATCCAACGCGTCGGTATAGGATTTGATGGCCTGGGCCTGCTTCGCAAGCCTCCCCTGCTCATTCGTCGCGATCACCTCAAGCTCGCTGTCAGCCTCCTTTTGCGCCTTGATCATGCTGGCTTTGGCATCGGCAATTTTTTGGTCCAACTGAATGCGCTGGGCGGCTGTAGTGCTGGCTTGGCTCTTCGATGCCTCGAGAGCTGCGATCTCCGCCTGGTAAGCTGCGGTTACCTCATCCCGCTCATTGCCGATAAGGGCTTTACGCTTGAGCAGATAGTCTTCCTGTGTGAGCAGGCCGGCTTTCTGCGCTGCTTCCAGCTCCCTCTGAGCGCTCTTGTATTCGCTGAGGATCAGCGTTAGCTGATTTTTCGAGTCGTTGAAGTCGGTGAGGTTGATGGACGACGTCGCGGTTTTCGGGTCTTTGTTCCGGTCCCGAATATTCTGGATTGTCTTCGCTACGACGGCTTCCTGAACCAGCGGGTCGTCGGGGTTTGCCCTGCGCAGCGCCTCGACCTCCCGCTTGTACTCCTTGATAAGGTCGTTGCGCTTCTCCTCGCTGGAAAGGCTGGAGTCACTGATAGCCTTCACGCGGATTCTCGCGTCGATGCCTTCACGCTGTCTCTGTGCGCTCAACCCCTGAGCTTTGGCGATGGCGTCCTGGGTGTTCTTCTGCTGGATGAGAAACTCCAGTTCCAGCTTTGAATTGGTCAGCTTGGCCTGGGCATCGGTGTCGTCCGGCATGCCATTTAGGGCACTCTGGGCCGCTGCCACACGTTGCTGCGCCTCGGTGATCTGGCTAGCCAGGGTCTGATCACGTCCGATGTTTTTTATGGCATCAGCCGTGGCCGAGATTTCTCCCTTTAGGCTTTTCCATCCACGCTCCCAGATTGAGAGGTTTTCCGTGACCTCACTGCTACGACTCTTGATGGTATCGACATAGGTGTCGGTCAGCAGTTTGGCCGCGCCGATAGTGTCGCCCTGCTCTTTCAGCGCGACGATTTGCGCATACGTCGTTGCCGTCAGGAAGTTGTATTGATCGTTGAGCTCTTTCGCGGCTGCGACTGGGTCTTTTCCGATCTTCACGAACTCGGCGATCGTTTCCTCCACGGCCCGGCCAGTGGCCTTTTCCATTTCCAGCGCCGCGGTCGCAACCCCTTCAAAACTGCTGCTCGCAATCTTGCCGCTGCTAGCAAGCTTTGCCAGTACCTCCGACGCTGCGCCAGTTGTGCCGACGGTTGCGGCCACCTGTTGCGCCATGTTGGACAGAGTGTCAGCCGAAGTGCCCGCAGCGTTTCCGGTAAGGATGATCGATTTCTGAAACTCGACCGCCTCTTCACTGCCTGAAACGAAGGCGTATCCGAGGGTAGCAACAGCCGCAGCGGCAACCGTGAAGGGATTAACAAGGCCGAGGATGTATCCGCCTAGGGCTCGCGCGGCGGGACCAATGCCGCCGAACATATCCTTGAGTTGGCCGCCTTGCTGGAGCAGGACAGTCATCGGAGACTGACCGCCCTGGAGCGACACGACGATATCAGTGAATTGAGCAGGGACTCCACGCAACGCAGCAGCCGTCTGCTTAGCCGTGTTACCGGTGCGAGTGAGCGAGTCGTCGAAGCCCCCGAGGCTCGCCCGAGACTGCTCAATCTTGGCCTGATACTCGCTAAAGGTGGCTGCATCGAGCGCGCCGAGCTTCTTCTGCTTCGCTAGCCTGCTTTCAAGCTCGTCCAGCCGTCCTAGGGCCTTCACCGTCGGATCAATCTCGCCGAGGAGCTCGCTCAGCTCATCCTTCTGCTTCTTGATCGATTCCGATGCCTTGTCCGCGCCCTTGGCAACACCCTCAGCGGCTTTTTCTGCGCGGACACCCGCAGCGGTGAGCCTGTCGAGATCGGAGCTCGCTTGCGCAGCATCAGTCGAATCAACCTTGATGCCGAGTTCAGCAATAGAAGTCATTCAGGCTCCGTTATTTCGATTCGCTCATCACGAGCAAGGCTTCTGCTTCCATGACACGGATGTCGTGGAAGGCTTCTGATAATTCGCGCCGCGTTATGCCCAACATGCTTGCCACTGGCGGGAGTGCGCTGTAGTCCAAGCCAGAGGCTCCGCCCATTCCCGTTCGCCACTGAGTCGACATTGCCTCGAACAGCAGGAAAGCCCGCCAGTTGTCCGGCCAGACCTCGTATTCATTCTCGGGAATGTCGTCTAACGTCATGCCGAAGGCTGCTAGGGCTGCCTCGGATGGCCCTGGTTCGTACATGACGCGAGCGGCGCCGGTTAGTTTCCCAGGCGGGCCGACTGATAGGCGTTTTGGTAGGCAGAAAGCACCGCCTGCGGCGCGCCAACGCAGGTGGTGACAAGCGCTGTCAGCGACTCATCCGACAGCTTCTCGTCAAAGGCCCAATTGGCAATGATGTCCTTGAGCTGGCCGACCTGGATGTCTATTTCTGCCACCGTGGCCTCATGCCAAGAGAGACCGTCCTCTTGGACCTTCTTCGCATGATCCTCACGGACGGCGTTCCACTTGTCGAAGTGAGCAGCCAGGGCCAGGCGATCCAGATACTTAAATTCGAACTCAACGCTGACCGGATCAGCGCCCACGCGCGGGATGGCGACCTTCGTTTTGAACGTCGGGTTTTGAGCAATCTTGATCTTTGCCATGACTTACACCGCCGCAGCGTATCGGGTTGGGCGAGCGGCCAGAGACAGCGTTACAGTCCGGGTCATGATGCTGTTCCGGGACAACGTCGGAGTAGACGTGATCGACACGTATGCGTGGTAGTAGATGACGGAGCCATTGGGCAAAGTCAGCCTCACAACGCGGGGCTCGCGATCTTCATCAGCCGCCTCACAAACCGCAACGTAAGGAAGCGATGGGTCATCAGCAACGGTGATAGCCATGCTGATCGGAGACTTCGTTGTCGGCAGTTGACGGTCGTCCGACTCTTCAAGGAAGCCGAAGGTGGTGAACTGCTGTTCGCCGCCAGAGCTGTTGCTGTCGGTGACTTGGCTGATTTGAGCCCAACCACTCGCAGCACGCACAGATCCTGCGCCCGCTCCAGCGGTATAGACCGTGGTGTTGGTGGTGTTGATGCCTTCCAGTTCGAACGAGCCTGCATCAGAACCGGCGACACGAACAACCTTGTCGTTCAGGCGAGTCCAACCCGAAGTAACCACCAGAATGTCGCCATTCGACAGGCCGTGCGCAGCGGCATTTGCCACCGCAGGGTTAGCGTTACTGATGGCAGTCACTGGAGTCGGTGGGCTGAATGTGGCAGCAATTTCAAGGATGGAGCCGTTGGGGAGAATGGCGCTCATGTATTTCCCTCTGTTTAGAAATGACAAAACCCGCTCAATGGCGGGTTCAGGGTTTGCCCAACGGGCGAATTTTGGATGGACTGCTACTCAGGAATTCGACAGCTCTCGTATTCCTCAAGGGGCAGTCCTGATGCGGAGCCAACGACAACACCGGTCAGCCCACAATGAGGACAACAGGCGTGTTTCTCGTTGTGCCACTTCGTGATTTGGTCCGGTTTCGACCATTGGCCGCAGGCGCTGCAAATGCATTTTTCGCTAGCGTTGATCTCCTCACGGTTGTTCCAACCATGATCGTCGGCTGACTCATCCAGCCACTGTAGGCGCGCCTTCGTTGCATCATCCATGGAGGAGTCCCGATTACGTCTATTCAGAGATGATTCTAGCGCGACGTCGCTCAGTAGGTGTCGGACCGATATTGGAACGAAGCAGATACCGTGAAACTGTTGCCGTCTGGAATCCCTGGGCCGGGCGCAACCGGCGTCATCACTGACACGACTAATCCGGCACGAGCAACTCGCAGATTCAAGGGGAACAAAGCCGCCAACTTATCCACGATGCTGCTTGCCTCGGTCCGGTACTTCCCGGACGGCGTCACAATATTCACCTGAAACACGCCGGTATAGAGGCGGTGATCGCCGCTTAGCGTGTTGCTGGCCGTGACTGACGGCAGCGTGAAGGCTCGGAGATACGTCTCGGCGGCGCCTGGCGTATATGCCTCGTTCTCCACCACGACCTTCATTGGCTTGGCTCTAGCCTTGGCCCAGGCAAGCAGGCGCGACTCCAACGCTGCAGCGATGATGTTGTGGCTCATACTTTATGGTTCCTGATGGCCTCCAGGACAATTTGCTGGAAACGCGCCTGAGTGATTCGCACCATTCCCCCCGGAGCTTGGTCGGAATGGCCGTACTCTAGCGGTATCGCATAAGGCAAATTGTTCACGATGAACGCGGTGGTTCCTGCCCGGAAGAAAATCGATCCTTCTGCGATGCGTGCCGTAGCTGTCGCTCCGGTCGGATCAAGCGCTCCTAGCGTCCCTTCCGATGGCGCATCGATGGACATCTGCCAATTACCACGGAATCGCCCGGTATCTACCGGAGACATTCGAATCAGCGAGTTACCGATTTCAATGATGATCTCGCGAAGGCTAGCGTCCACCGCCTCTTGGGCCTGTTTGGCAAACTCGGCCAGTTGGAGCGAAAAGCTGCCTCGCCGGCCTGCGTAAGTGTTCATGAACGGACCTGCAATTCGTATATCAGCGGCGTGCCGGCTGGGTTGACCTCCTTAACGTTGATCACCGTCCAGGTATTCCCCTGGATCTCGGCTGTGATCATTGGCTTCGGCTTCCAATCCAAGCCCACCGCCGCAATCTTCAGCTTCTTGTCGCCACGCACTATCAGGGTGTCGGCTTGAAACTCGAAGCCGGTGAAATCGAGCAGGATGCCCTGGGATACTTGCTCGAGGACGACCTCCGCGCCTTCCGGATTGTCAGGATCGTATTCGCCAGGCTGAACATCGCGCAGCGTAACTGCTTGGCCGTACTGTGTGATCAGCCGTAAGGCCGTTGCTGCCATCCGGTCGTAAAACTCGCTCATCGGCTAAGCCCTTACGGCGAACAACCCACGTTTGAGAAGGTAGTCCGCAAATTGCGTGCGGCTTGGCCTATCCGGAGCAGCCGGAAGCAGCCTGCCGCTGGTATTAGAAATCGTCGCGTACTCAGTCTCGACGGCGCCTTCGACCCGCTCCCGAATAACCGCGCCCTTGCGCGTCTCGATAGGATCGATGTCGTCGCGATGAATCTCCGCTGCGAGAGCCATTTGGCCGTAAGGAATGCGCGCCGGAAGGTAGTCGTTCGGCTTGATCTCACAATCCAGTTGAATACCCCGGCGCGGCCACGCCAGGGCCTGATCGCTAGACATCTTCTGCCCTTTCCAGGCCATGCCATTCATCGCCAAGGCGGCCCGGCGAAGCAGTGCTTCTTGCGCGGGGGTATCCGCAGGGATGGCGACGCCGAATTTCGCGGCGTAACGGACTAAATCCTCAGCGCTCGAATAGCTTTCGGCATCAGGCTTACCAGTGCCGTCCTCGATGATGAGTGTCATGGAATCAGCTCGCAGGAATGAGTTTTACGATTTCAGCCTTCGGCGCCTTCGGATCGAACTCAATGCCCTGGGCAGTGAGCCAATTCCTCAGATCCGCCACTCCCATTTTGGCCGGCTCTGTTTCCACTGCGCCACCGGCTTCGACAACATCCACTTGAACCTTGGCGGTCCTGTAGGCATCGACGACGACCGGCCAATCGCCGATCACTGTGACCTTCGTTACGCCCGACTCCGGCTTCTCGAAATAAACGGGGTTGCGATAACGCTTGTCCAGATCGAAGTCCCTGGTTTGTGCCGAATAAGTAAGTTCCATGTCGCTCTCCAAAAGCGGCCCGTTACAGGCCGCTGGCTAAAGGTGAACGCCTTTAAGGCGCGGACAGGTCGATCAAGACGCCTGCGGTAACCTTGTCGCTGGTGGCGTACTTGGTCCAGTTAGCTCCGGTTCCGATAGCAGCCAGGTTAGGGTTCACACCACCGGTAGAGTCATTCCAGCTGTAACCCAGAAGGTCCAGGTTGAATGTCCCTTCGGCGCGGAAGCCCATCGCCAAGTTTTCCTGGGTGTTGATCGGGTACGAACGGAAGCCCGGAGCTTGAGACTCGGTGATTTTGATCGCGCCGGCTTGCAGGCCGAAGATGGTTTCCGCTGGGATCGTGTCCGAGACCAGAACGGGCTTGCCCATGGTTCCAGGTTGGCCGCCGTAGATGACCACACCCGCCTCTTCGTAGACCTTTTCGGTAATGGCCTGATCGACCATGTCGAAGTAGGTCGCCGAGTCCATGGTCCACAACGCAATACGACCGAAGCGATCGCCAAACTTGCGCATGCCTTTGGTCAGCGCCTTCTTGCCATCGGTGGCGAAGCTGGCAGTGGCAACCATGTTCGGATTTGCACCGATAGCAGCCTTCAGGGCTGCCATCGCGTACTGGATGTATCCTTCGAGAACCGCATCGGCGTAGTCAATCCCCACCAGTTCGGAAAACTCCTCCGGGGAACGCGCTCGGCGCTTAAACGCCTCTTCAGTGGTTTCGTAAGGACCGTACTTGAACGGCACCTTCACACCGACCATCTCACCAGAGCCGATCTTCTGGCCGGCCACCGTTGCAGTCGAATTGACGTCACGGTGTGCGATGGAGCCGCCGAGCTTGTAGAAAGCACGCTTGCGCAAGTCACCTTCGATCAGCTCGTTATCCAGCACCAGAGCGCCATTGGAAGACGCGTTGAACACATCGATCACATCCTGGATGCGCTCCAGGTAGGCGGTCTGAGCAAGATCGTTGTAAACGATCATGTCCGTGTTGACGGTAGTCGGCATGGGTTACTCCATTATTTAGGCAATTTCAGGTAGGCGTCCTGGCCGTGCTTCGTGATGAACTCACGCTTGGCCGAAGGCGTCATTTCGGAGCGTTTCAGCGCGGCATTACCGCTACCCCCGCCCGGGGCATTGGTTCCTGAAGCCCTAGGCCACAGATGAGGTGCGCTTTCGCGCAAGGATTCCGCCCATTCGAGCGGCGTCAGAGGGGTCTTGCCGTCTTTGCCAAGGATGACCTGGCCTTCCTTATCGATCGCAACTGCTTCGCCCTCTTCATTGAGCGTGAACTGCCCTTTGGCACGCAGAATCAGATCCTCCGCTGCCTCAGGAAGCGCTCCAGCCTTGATGGCCGCAGAACGGATGGAGTCGCCCAAGACCTTGTCCCGGAACTTGCTCGCGAAGGATTCGGCTTTGTCAGCACGTTCCTTTTCCGCCTTTAGTTGCTTTTCGAAGTCGCCACGCAAGCGCTCCGTGCGCCTGGAAAAGACTTCGTCAATCTTGCCTTCGGTGAGGAGTTTCGTTTCTTCATCCTCGCCGGCTTTGGTTAACAGCCCCTTCACCGCGTTGATGTCCAGGCCTTCGAACTGAGTTTCGAACTGGCTGAGTTTTTTGGTGGTTTCCTTCAGCTTGCCCAGTAACTCGGTGTTCTTGGTTTTCAACCCGGTCACAGAGGCTTCCACGGCAGTCGCGATAGCGGCCTTGATTGCCGGATTTTCCAGGTCGATTTCGTTTTCTTCTGCCACGTTGAGGCACCCCTTGGGTTCGTATAGCCCGCTTCGCAGGCGTAAAAAAACCCGCTAGAGCGGGTCGTGTTGATTATTTTTGGGCAGTGAGATCCGACTGCCGTCACTTGGCGAGATGAAGGCAGGCGAACAAGGACGTCGCCTCCTTACCTCAAAGACCTGCCATTTCAAACGCCAGCGGCTCCACCTCTTTCATGCGGGCCAGCGTCATAGGCGCGAAGTTGCGATCTAGCTGCAACTCCGCAAAACGCTTGATGGTCAGACCGCCCTCACGAAAGAGCTTGCCTCGCGCCGGTCCTAACGCCACGTCCTGAAACGAAGCAGGCTGCTGCTGGAGCCAATGGTAATAGTCGAGGCTTGCATTGACCTGCCCTGCTCCGTCCGCACCCACAGCGGCCCGTGTAGCGCTCTTACCGAAGGTTTCACTGAGCTTGGTCAGCAGAATGAATGTGGTTCGGCAGTTCGGGTGGAACGGCGGACGCGGCCCAGAATCGACCGGGAAGCGCCGCTTATCCATGGATCGGCATTGCTGACTTGTCTTGCTGTCCAGCGTGGCAACCATTTCGACTTCCGTCACGACGTCCATATTGGCCCGTGCCACCTCCATGCGCGCCTGCGACGAGACGTGCTGGATCGCTGTGCGTACCACTGTGCTCGCGTTTCGATTGGTGATCGCCAAAATGCCGTCTTTGTAGCCCGTCGCCTTGGTGCCGCGAATGTTGCGGATGATCTGGAAGTTCGTAAGCCCTTCGAAGAAGCCCTGGCGTATCGCGCCAGTGACGCGCTCTCGCTCAGCCGCAGTCCAACCCTTGATGAAGGCTTTCAACAGCTTTCCGCCACCCGTGCCGCGCACGCTGAGAGGGTTTGTCAGCACTGCTGTACGAATCGCAGCCGCTGTCGAAGCAACCACGTCTAAAGCCACGCCGACCGGTGCCGATCTGGCAAGGCTTGTCACCTCGAACTCGGCTTCGTAATTGGCGATATCCACCAAGTCGAGGTTCAGCTGATTGCTGAAGCGATCGAATATGCCCAGCAACAGGCTATCGACCTCCTTGAGCAGGGCTTCCAGACGCCTGACGTTGTACTCGGACAGGTCACTACGCGTGAGCCGGTCGCGGATCGATCGGTCAATCTCCTGGAGGAACGGAGCAAACTTGCCGACTTCCCCTGCCTTTAGCTTTTCGAGAAAGACTGCGTGACGGACCGTGGCATCAAGGATCGCTTGGTTTGCCGCCATTTATTTGTTCCTCGTCATCCAGGCCAAGGCCATCGGCCTGCTCCAGCAGCTCCCCGTCAATCTGCTGATCGGTGCGCTCAGGTGCGATAAGGCCCAATTTGCGGAGATAGGCTCGTAGGTCGGATTTGGCGAAGCCGCCGTTCTGCCATAGACCAACCAGCGCGGTGATCATCTGAGGATCAGCCGTCAGCTCGACGAACTCTTGGTTGATCTGATAGCTGACCTTCGCATCACTTACCCCCATGTACTGGCAACACCACATAATCGCCTGGGTATAGGCTTCGCTGACGTTTGCCACGCAACCGGCTAGGACCGACGTCGATGCAGACTGGTCGCCCCGGGATTCAGTCGCTGTTTTGGCTGTGAGCGACGCCACAACCATGCGAGCACCGAGCTCGATCATCATTTGGTTCTTGTCGGCCATCGCCTCTTTCACCAGCGTGTTCGGCTGTGGCTGCGCATAGCCGAAGGCACCACCAACTGGCAGCATCATCGGAGCGCGGGAACCGACATAGACGCCGCTCGTCTCCATCCAATCGCGCCACTGCTCATCCAGGCCGGAAATCCAGGGCTGAGCTTGTCCACACCAGAAGACGCTGTCCTCGTAGTCAGCGCTGTTCCGATAGTGGCCGAGGTTGATCATGGCGATGTCGTACAGGGGCGACTCGTCAATGCTAGGGTCGTTGTTCTGCGCACCAACAAAGGTGAACGGGATTTCCTTCAGGCGTCCGTTACCGCCCGCAGGCTTGAACTCCTCAATCACAACCAGCGGCCCGCCTCCCTTTGGCCCGGATCTTCGCCATACACGACAGACGAAACCGTCCGCCTCAAGGACCAGTTCTCGATATTGCTCGATCACTTTGAAGCCGAAACCATCTTCGATTTCGGGCCACTCCCGCAGCACAACCAAGGTGAGCACACTGCGACCGTTCACCATGCCGGTACGCCAGTTGATGATGTCCTCGGCGCAGTACGAGAGAATGACCGCCCGACCGCCGATACCATCATCGGGGTGGTAATCGACGTACAGACCATGCCGGCCAGCCTCAAGCACCTTTTCTAGCGTGCCTTGGGAGTGCTGATAGATGCTGACGCCGGAGCCGTTGGCATTGTCCTGAAGGTACTCAAGCTTCTGCGCAACGGTCAGTGTCGGGTCTTTGTGGAACGCCAAACCGAGTAGCCCGTTGCGCGTGTGCCCGGTCGCGTTCTTGAACACGGCTCTCTCGCGATAAGCCTTGTTTCGGTCAACGTTCTCCGGCGACTTGTCGTGAGCGTTGATATACGGCAAACGATCCACTACTCGGTGCTGGCCGGCACAGACGTCGCGTACGGTCGCCCAGCGGTCCAATGCCTCCAGATAATCCGCACGTTTGAAGGAGACGTCGTTGCTCATCGGGCGTATCCCATTTTCATTGAAGTGACCGGTTTAACGATCGGGTATTCGCGGTGAATGAAGTAACCGCCGCCGTCGTTGGCGTGGTCGTTTCCTTGTGTTTTGTCAGGCTCACCATTGGCTGCCCAAACCTGTTGTTCCAGTCCGTCGGCATAGGTCGGGCATTTGACCGGATTAACCAAGTACCTCCGCTCGCCTTGGGCGTTGCAGAACATGGCGTTCATAGCGTTGATCCGGTCTTTCACTGGTGGATTAGCTGCGGGAGCAATGACCGTGAAGCCGGCCTGCTTGAGCATGGCGATATCCGTCATGCTGGCATTGACCGACTTGCGAGAATCTCCGGAGGCGTCCGGGTAGATTCGGATCTCGCAGGTCTTCCTGAAGTCGTTACCGTTGTGCTCCCAGTACCGCTCCTTGATGCGGCGGATCATGTCCGGCGTGTCGTAGCCATCTATCAGCTCATCGACTGCTCTGGGCAGGCCCTGGTCGCGTTTGACGTGGGTAACCGCCGCCATCTTGCCGACGTTGAAGTCCATACCGATGAACAGAGGCTCTCCAGGCTGTACGGTGTCGAAGCATTGGTTCAGCTTCCGGTCGTAAGCGTGGTACACCGAGCCGGATGTCAGGTTTACGAACTGGCCGTTCAGGTAGGCCCTGATCAGTTGCTCGGGATACGACTCCATCAGCGACGGGATGTAGTCGTCTGGCAGATTCAACTCATTGTCGAATGTGCTCGCCTGGACCAAGCCGTACATGCCGCTCAGCGCCGGCTTCTCGCGAAGCTGCTTTACGAACTGCTGATAGACGAATTTGAAGCCCTCTGGCGTCGTCGTGACGTCTACCCCGTTCTTCAGCCCAGGAACGCTATACCGCATCCGCGCGATGATCTTTCGCCAAGCTTGCTGCGCCTTAACTGACGACAGCACATCCAGCTCATCCACTAGCGCATGGCCGATCTTGAAGCCCACGATGGTTTGAGGCTTCTCCATCGACCGGCAAATCACGGTGCCCCGGTACTGCCGACCGCTGTAGATGTGAACCTCATGGTTCGCCTGGTTGATCTTGGTTTTAAGTCCCCAGTCATAGGCCACCTCATCCATGGTCGGATAGAAGATGTCTCGGATCTGGGGATACGTCGGTGCGAAGTAGCCAGCGTTTACGCTCGGCCATTCCATGAAGTGCTTGCTCAGTGCAGAGCAACCCACCCAGGTCTTGCCGGAACCGAATCCAGCAACGAAAGCGCGAAACTTGTTGGGCAACGTGAGGAACTGAGCCTGGGGAACGTTAAGGCTCGGCATTCGGCTTCCTCGCATTCACCACGTCCACCTGGATACGAGTGGGAACCGCCGGCTCGTCGTCCGGCTCCTCCTTACGCGAGCGGTTGACGTACATATCGCCCGTCTCCTTCGCAGCCTGCTCCAGGATCTGCATCGCGAGGCTGATGTTCTTCATGCTCTCGGCCTTCTCCACGAAGCGATTCAAGGCGCGAAGGCGAAACGCTCGGTTGGCGATGGGGATCTCTGCCGTTTCTTCTCTGAAGCGCTTGCGAGTGTCCTCAAACACCGTCCGCCACTTCAGCGCTAAGTCGCGCCCTGCGTATTTCGTGGGATCGTAGAACTCGCATTGCTGCCGGCTTACCTCGAGTCCGAAGGTGTCCTTGACTGCTTGCGCCACTTGGCTTGGCGTATCGAAACAGGCAAGGGACTGCACAATGAAGCGCTTTACCTCATCTTTCAGGGCTGCCATAGGTGTTTATTCCGTCAAAGTCTGGTCAAGTGTCAGGCCGACTTGAGGAGACAGGTTCCGCAGGCCCTCGCTATGTTCAGTTTCCCCACCTCAGCAGGGTTGTTTGCAGCATCCACCAGAGCTTGAACGTCAGGCGTAGCGCCGTAGCGGCGGACCACACCTACGAACTCTTCCACGTCGTGGCCTCGAAGCTTGATCTTCGGCTTCCCGTCTTGAGTGAATGCTGGTTGACCGTATTTGTCGGTCGCGTGAGCTAGGTGATACAGCTCGTGTTCAATGAGTGCGCAGAACTCTAGATCGCTGCATTGGGCGCAGTAATCGGCGGCCAAGGTGATGATGAAGCTCGGCACATCGCCGAACCAATCACGCATCTGCTGCTCCATCCGGGCCTTCTGCCAGCCACCGGCACGGAACGCCACTAGCTCGGCCTGGCCCAGGACTGTGCGGCCCTGCTTGTTGAGGCTCGACGACGCCCACATAACCCGGACGTCTGCATCCAATAGGTGGGCATGGTCTGAAGTGTAAATGCTACCGGTGTTGGCAAGGATCTCTGCCTGGAGCCATTCCCACACTTCTGGCGCAGGGACCAGGCGCATTCCTAGGCCGGGAAGATCGGACAGGTCGAGTAAAGCTGCTGGCGGCATTGGTCGATTCATTTCTTCCCATCCCGCCCGTTCAACTAAGATCAGCTGTGTTCAAAAAGGAAATGAACAGGTGACCCAATGCATTGATGAAACAGCTGTATTGAAGGCAGCATCTGCATGGGCGGAGCGAACCGGGAGAAACACCGAGAAGGTATGCTCTACCGCTCAGGACGTCATGCGAAGGCTCAGGTCTAAACTCAATGCCTCCTTATATCAGGGCGCTCTCAAGCAGCTTCATGATCAATACACCAGTTGGTAGTGGTTTTGACCCATGTCGCGACACAATTTGCTGATGCGCTAAACGTGTAGCGCGCTACTCGGCCTTGCGGCCAGGAAGCTTGAAATCAGTCACCCGGTCAGCAATGGAGCGGATCTTCTCCACCCCAAGGAAACCAACCCAGCCACCGACGAATGTCGCCATGCTCTGGGGCAGCGAGAAAAATTCAAGCCCGCTGATGATCGTCAGGGCCAGGCAGCCACAGATGGCGCCCTCTACGATCATCTGGCGCCTTGTGCCACCACCGTACGTGATTCGCAGGACGGCCATAGCGCAGGACAACGCAGCCGCATAGAGGATTGGCGAATGCTGGCTCAACCACGCAAGCGCTATCGCCCCAATGTCTGGTTTGTCTGGCATCTTCGGTATCTCAGCTTCCTCCCTTTCGGGGGGATATATACGAAACTCGGCGAAGGCCGAGCTGATCAGGGACTAGTGATTATGCGGAAAGGCGGCCGCACTGAATTTTTTTTGGTTTGCGCAATCTATTTCTGAGCGCGTCGGCCCCTAAGCGGTCGAGCGGTAAAAACCCTAATAGGTCAGAAACTTAAGCATGGCTAGCGACTGCCGAATAGGAGCCAGCTGAGGTGCAAACTCTTAACACTTACGAGATCCACTATGTGTTCGGCGGCGTAAAAAGGGTCACGCTTCACACTGCAGGCCAGATGAGTGATGGCGATGCCTGGACACTCGCAGCGATAGCATGTGGCGTATCTTTCAGCGTGATGTTGCACGCTCAACTCTTGTCAGCTGTTAGAACAGTAGCACGGAGCCATGGAGTCTCAAATGTCCGCTGGAATCTTTCCCCTCGGTACGCAAAACCCAACACATTAGCTGCGCAGGGCATGGCGAGGACAGGTGATCTTTCTTCAGCCGTCATTGGCCAGTAATCGCTCGCGAGAATGAAATATTGCCAAGCACACCGCACGCCACCACAGTATCATTCTGATATTAAGGGTCTAGATCATGCCTTGGGAACGTTCAGATAAAAAGCGCTACTCGGGAAAGATCGAGGGCATCTTCGCCTCGATCACCGAGGCGTGGGATGTCGAAGACTTTATTGATCAATATCTTGTTCTGCGTGGATTCCAAGTCAACGACATGAACAGGGAACGCATTGCGCTACGGTTGGAAGCGGCTCCAGGGCGACCACCCTATCGCGCAGTGCAGTTGGTAGCGTGGCTAGACGAGAATTACACGGCTGGTGCCCCGACCTCTAGTGAACGTTCCGAAGCTGATGCGAGAACGTCTCTTGATCAGCCGGCCAGTACAACTCCCGCGGCGGTTTCAGACCGCTGTCTATTTCAGCCGCGTAGCGTAACTGACCTCGATACAAGTTCTGCAGGCGCCAAGCTTAACCATAGGGAACTACCGAGTACCAGGTTCCCCGCACCGATCAACCAAGTGGCTGGGCCTATGGCGAGCTCGACTGAGTCCAGGGTTACTCCAAAAATATACAAGCCGTTTGGAGACGGCCAGCGGGATACAGGTACGAACGAGTCCCCGTAATTTGCGCATTGCCGAAGCAAAAGTGATGGGGACTCTGTGTAAGTCAGCCCCAACGGTACTCCCATCAGGGCAATGGGTGTGGTGGAGCCGGAAACGAAAAGGCCTCTGCGGATGCAGAGATCCTCGATAGTGCTCGACCTGCTTTACAGAGGAGGTTCAGTAAACTATTCAAATAGCTTTTTGACGAAATCGATTTCTTCTTCAGTCAAATTCGCAGTATCTGGTTTCTGCGAGAGTATTGGGCATCTAACTGACATTGCAGCATGCCAAGCCCTTTGCCAGAGGACCCACTCACGCTCAGTTGCTGCATCTAGATAGCCATGCTTGGATCTAGCGAGCTCATGGGGCTTACGTACAGCTTCAAACTCTTCTCTCATTTTCTCCCGCTAACCGGCTGTGTTTCGGACGAACCATAGTATCGGCGTCGGGCTGCTTTTCTTTAATGCGTCTCCGCCGCGGCTTGGGGAACCGCCTGACAAATGTTGGGCCAACCATCGGTTTAGGCCATCAAAGTCCTGACCAGCGTGACAAGTCAGTGAATCTGAAAATTTGGGTAATCTTGGCGCATAAGAATGGCGCTTGGCCGGTTTCAAGATTCGTGCGCGTCCAGCGCGATCTCAGTCAGCGCAAGTTGGCGAAAGGCGAGTCGAACCCCTTCCGCTTCTAGCAGCTCCGGTTTCAAATCGGGTTGCCCACCGCTAGGCGCCACCTGCCAGAAACGAAAAAGCCCAACACTGTGGCTGGGCTCTTCCTATTACTCCTATCAGTACGCAGGACCGGCAGGATGGGTAAATAATGGCTCATTGGCTCAAATCAAGTCAAGCGGCTTTTGTTTCAATAAGTCCCTCTGCATCCAACAGCGTTTGGGCAGCAACTAAAGCCTCATCAACTTCGCGCTCCAGCGCCTTACGTATATCCCTCCGCCACCGCTCCTGCGTCTTGATCGGATGAGGCTCTTCGGACCAATTATCCATCTCGTACCACGCTGCTGGCAGCACGGTTGTCGAACGTTTGCCACTGACTCCAGCTGGCTTGGGTAACGCCCAAGTAACGATCGCACAATGTCTAAATCGCTCAGGTGCTGGTGAGCGCACAGTCTTTGTCAGCTCAGCGATGGCGGTGTGTTTGCGCTCGGTGTGAGTCGAGAACTTCGCCACTAACACACGCCAATGCGCGGAAGAAAGAGATCCATGCAGCCGCCCGAATACCCAACAGTCCGTGAGAAACGCAGCGTCCCTCCCCACCATCTCGCCGACATGCTTGCCGTTTTGCACCTTAGGTTCAAAGTCGCATCCCCCTGCTGAGCTGATGGTTTCGGCGGCCAGCGCCCGGACGACTGCGGAAATAACGTTGCGATAGGTCATGCTGCGGCCCTCTTCAGTTCTCTGGCCTTTGCTCGATACTCGGCCTTGATGGTCTTCAACTCTTCGATGGTGTACTTGCGGGGCTGATGAGGCCCTTCTAACCAAGCCACCTTTTCTTCGCCAATCCGTTTCACCAGCTCGATTCGATAGTTCACGATGTTGCCGGACTGGTGGTTGTTGCACGGCGCACACTGACGCCAGACGTTCAGCGGCTCAAAGCGAAGCTCGGGGCTGCCTCCAACTGTGCGGTAATGACCTGCATGCCATTGCCCGTTGTGGTGCCGGCCACAGCTCACACAGGGAAGGCCTGCATCGCGCAGTCGAACCCAGGCATTGAACGCAACCTGCGCTTCCTTCATGTGCTGAGAGCGTGACTTGATTCGCTCCTTGGCGGCTTTGATTGCTCGGCGCTCTAGCTGGGCCAGTGACTTGCGTTCTTGCTCCCGTTTGACCTGGACCAAAGCGACTGCACATGCCGGGCTGCATACCACCTGGCCTAAACGTCTTGGCGGAAAGCTGACGCCGCATGCAGGGTTCTTGCACTTCTTCGGCTTGGGCTGCTTTGCAATCATGCAGCCACCTCGAATTGGTCCATCGGCGCCTCCATCCGCATCAGGTATGTCTGCGCCCGGCGATGAGCCATATTCCTGAGGAGCCCGGCGCGCTCCAATCGGCGATCTGCCAAGCTCGCTCCGTTGTATCGATAGCAGGCAAGATTGAAACGAGCCCTTTCCGACCAGAATCGGTGGTTGGCAGCTGGGCACCGGCTGATTTCCTCGAAAGTCGTCATGCCGCCTCCTCGCTCAGCAAATCGGAGAACACCACGCCTTGGCGCGTGAAATACGTGGCGATGCGATCCGTGTAGGCGATGCCCTGGGCACGGTTGAACAGGCTGGTCACTGGAAAGCCGTCAGGACCGAACAACTTGTGGTCGCCCATCATTGCGAGCTTTTCCTCGTAAGGCAGGTGACGCACAACCCGGTACCACGCCGCTTGAAAGCCGGCGTCTTCGTTGAGCAGGATTTGCACGCCAAAATGCAGCTTGCAGTAACGACGAGCGTCTGCCGCATCGCCGATCTCGGTCATTTCTGCAATCCGCTTGTACATCGCGAACCAAAGGGCGTTCTGGTCCAACGTCCGGTCCTTTCCTGGGCGGAGGGACACGACCACATACTTCTTCTCACGGTACATAGTGGTCAGGCTGGTGATTGCCTCGGTGAGTTTGGATTGGCAATTTACGCTGATTCTGTCGGTCATTGAGCCGCCCTCCTCGCTTCCAACTCCTGGACTTGCTGCATCAACAATGCCCGGCGATCCGCCAACTCACTTGCTGCCTCAATCCGCATTTCATCCTGCTTCTCGGCGTTTGCCGCCCGCATTTTCAACATCGACTTCTTCACCATTCCTAGCTTTTCGCGCAGCTTCGGCGCCGGTCGGGCTACTGCTCCAGTGATCAACCCGGCCAAGGCGCGTCCGTCCTCGGTAATCGGTTCAACGCTCAGGTCAGCGAGATACCTCTGTCCCCGTTCCTGCGGTATGCGCTGCATCTGCATCGCCTTGGTGATTGCCTGGATTCGACGGCTCGCGTCAAATCCCACAGAGACATGCCAGTTAACCGGCTTGGCCTCTTCACGGGCCTGGCTTACCAAACGCTCGTAAGCGCTGATGAACGCCATCCGGGCACCGATCTTGTCCCCGGCGTCGAGGACAGGCTTCGCAGCGGCCAGGGCGAGCTGGATCTCATCGGTAAGCACCACGGTCTCAAACTCATCACTGGTGGCTATCGCGATGGCCCAGGCTTCGTCCTTGCCAGGACGACCGTCGGCAGCCTGGACGCGCTGGAGAATGGCGGCCAAGGTCAGCTTTCCGCTCAGCTCACGTCGGCAGGATTTCAGAGCACTGGCGACCACCGGGACGGGGTATTCCGAAAGATCGTCAGCCATCATTTCAGCCGCGTCTGCGGTCAGGGCCTGACCAAGCACTTCGGCAGTGGCGGTGATTGCCAGGGCCAGCTGCGCGATCTGGTCGGAGGTCATGCGCTCACATGAACTCATTGGCTTTCCTCCTTTCGCGATCCATGATCCGGCGGGCAGCGTCCTGGCCGGCGGCGAGGTTGGCCTGCTTGCGCTCGATCTGCTGAGCCGTGGTCAGGTTCATCCGGCGGTTGGTCATCCACTGGGTGTGATAGGCCTCTGCCTTGGTGAGCAGGTCACCGATGCCGTGGCAGCCGTTGATCAGCCGCGAGTCGTCGATGGTCAGGAAGTACGCGGCGACGTGATGAGCGACATCGGCCCCAAGGCGGTCAACCAGCTTGCCGACCTGCCCTGCGACTTTGGCGTTCCACACCGGCCATGCGTCGTACCGCTTGCGGTAGGCCATGGCGTAGTTCGCCCAAGCCTTGAAGGTTTTGCAGGACTGGTCTTTTGGCCCTGGCATGTCGGCGGGAATCTCGCACCGCGGTTGCTGGGGAGTGAACGGAACGATTTGGCCCTTCGCGACCTTGGCCGCAGCCTGGGTCGCAATTGGTTCAATGACCGGTTCATTGACTGGTTCAAAAGAGTGACTGGTTCTGGGTGCAGCTCCTGCACTACCCCCTGGTGCAGCAAATTCACTAGGGGGTGCATCTGCTGCACTACCCTGGTGAATTTCTTGCACTACCCCTGGTGCAGGAGGTTCACCACCTATGGTGAGGTAGTAGACGTTTGAAGAGTTTCCCTTTGGGCCACCCTTTCTGACTTCCTTGCGCAGCAAACCACAAGCACAGAGCGCGGCTATGTGGTTCATGACAGAGCGCTTGCTGATCTCGCACTGATCAGCAATATGCTGGTACGAAGGCCAGCACTCCCCCAGGTCACTGGCGTTGTCGGCCAGTTTGATAAGCACCAGTTTGCGCAACGGATTGCCAACACGAATCTTCATCGCGGCAACCATAAGTCCCATGCTCACGCTGCACCTCGCAATGCCCGGCGTTGGGTAACCGGACGCAAGCCACTGTTCAGGTTTCTACGCGACACCTTTTCGTCACCGCCAATATGTGTCGCGACATTGGCCGGGGTATTGATCGAGTGATTTGGATAGCGCATCATTTGCTCTGCTTCTTGTTGTACCGCTGTTAAAAACCACCCTGTCCGGTGGTTTTTTTACGTCTGGAGGAAAGTGAGTCCCTCTTCAGGCCCTAAGTGAGGGCCTCAAACTATCCAGTTGAGGGCCTCTTCAGTCCCACCAGAGTCAAAATCGGTGCTTTACGCCTTCCAACGAAGGCCGTTGCGCCTGAGGCGATTGCCTCAAGCAGGATCTCGTTCACCGCCTCTTCGAACGTCCACCCTCTTGCTTCCATGAGTCGATGAACCTTGGCTCGGATCTCTGGCGGCACGTTCTCTTCAGTAAATTGCATCGTGCCCTCCTGAGGGCCTCTAGCCCGCGATATCCTTCAGATCCTCCGGCATCAGTGCTTCGATGGCGCCGTTTACGGCGGCCCACTCAAGCATCTCGAATAGGTAGGTTGCGTACTCGCGGCGGCTCTTGTCGGCGGCACGTTGCAGTTGCCGATCCAAGAGCGGATAGAGACGAATCTTGCGAGCGATGTCTCTGCGTTGGTTGAGGGGGTCTTTAAATCCCATCGGTGCAAAACTCCTTAGTTGTGGGGAGGATTAGGCTGCTGATTTCTGTGAAGGAAATGGGCGCCGCTCAATAGCGGAATAAGTGCCGTCGTCATGACACGCTACGGTGACGTGCCTACCAGCACGGATGGCCTTACTAAGCCCACCCTGCGTGAGGCCAAGAAGCTCGGCAGCCTTGGTGTGCCCGTGTTTTTCAGCGAATTCAGCAAGGGTCAAATGACGCATGGATGCGCCCTCAAGTTGGGTATACGGGGATAGTATGACCGCCGGTATTGTTTTCGGTCAATACCGGCGATATTGGTCGCTTGAATACCGCAGGTAATATGATTTGGGAATGACTAAAGACTCTCGAAGACTCCCTCTTGCCGAGTGGCAATTGGAAGATAGTGACCGCCTGAAGGAGATCTTTCAGCGCAAGCGCTCGTCCCTGAAACTGACTCAGGAAAAGATCGCAGCCGAACTAGGCGATGGCGTAACACAAGGAGCAGTCAGTCATTTCATGAACCGCCGTACCGCCCTGAGCCTTAAGGCGGCGGTGGTTTTCGCCAGGATGCTCCAGGTACCTGTTTCTGAATTCAGCCCCGAGCTAGCAAAACAGCTCGAGTCAATGACGTCGGATCCGACGACGGTGAACAATAGCCGTCTCAGTACAGACACGCCGCCGAATGTGAAGTCTCCACCTAGTAGCAATTCCCCTCTTCCCGCTGAGGGTGATATTGGAAACGATCACTATGCCTTCATCCCGCAATACGATGCGAAAGCTGCGGCCGGTTTGGGAAGCGAGAACCCGCACGTAGAAATCAGATCCACTCTTGCCTTCAAGCGAAAATGGCTAAAAGCTAAGCGCCTGAAGCCCGAGCAATTGATCGTGATTTACGCTGACGGTCAAAGCATGTGGCCGACGATTAATCACCGAGATGTGTTGTTGGTAGACCTGTCCATAGTCGAACCAATCCACGGCCAGGTTTTTGTCTTGGCGCACGGCGAAAAGGCAATCGTGAAACGTCTTGTGAAATCGCCTGGTGGCGACTGGATCATCCGAAGTGACAATCAGAACAAGGTTGACCACCCTGATCGGGTGTTCACCGGCAGTGATGCGTACGAACATCGAATCATCGGCAAGGTCATCTGGCGAGGCGGAGATCTTTAGTCCGACCGGCAACCAGTGGTAGTGACGCCGATAGCTCAATAACGAATATCGAAATTGATGCATCGGAAACAAGCCCGCCTCGGCGGGCTTTTTCGTGTCTGGCAGCTCCCCTACCCAAACAGTTTCTCGCTCGCAATCCTCCTGGTGGCCCGAATCATTCGAGTCGAATTTCCGGACGCCCATAAAACACACGGTAATCACGCTGGAGCGAGCCGACCCTTCTACAGACATCCCACCCTTCGACTGCGCTTCAGTAGGGAGCCAAGTGGAAATCAAAAAAACATTACCGGAGGTATTGACTACCAACATTACCGGCGGTAATTTTACTTCGGCGAGACGTGAACGACTCGCCAGGGCCTGAAGAGACCCGCCGCTCTTTAATAACGCGCGCCATAAACGATTACCCAGCCAACGCTGGGAGGTCAGCCCCGGCCACACCTGTGGGGCGAGAGGAAGTCAGGTGAACAAAATCGCGCCGCGACTACTGGCGACCGGCGATCCGATAGCCCCGAACGGCTACCAACGCGCAGAACTGCGACGGCGGACGAGGTGCTGACCGAACTGGCGAATGACCCGGTAGGAGGCGCGAGCGATACAGCTTTTTCACTGATGCACCTGGACCTCCGGGTGCATTGGGAAAACAACTGAAAAGTCATCCGGCGCGCCCTCTACAGCGCGCTCCTAGCTACTCCTCGCGCTGCCTACCCGCAGCCAGGTTTCAGTTCAACACCTCGCCAGACGGAGGCCTCTATGACCGCTGCATTGAAAATCAGCCAACCATTAAAAATCGTCCAGTCGCCTTCGATGATTAGCGAGGACACCTGGGAAAATGCACGAGCCGAGTGGCTGTACAACGCCGTCGAAAGTCTGCTGGCTGGAGTGGACGTTAAAGTCCATCGCCGTATGCGCCGGCCTCGGACGGTAACCAGGGCTCAGCTCGCTCTGGCTATCGATGAGCACGTGAACAACCGGCTCGCAGACTGCGAGGTGCATTCTCCGGCGCTGGGTTGGTTGATGCTCTCTCTGGACAATGGCAGACCCGACAAGAACGCGATCGCTGAGCTCCTTGGCCCGAGCGACCACCCGTTGGGCAAGCGCGGCGAGATCGCTCAAACGCTACTTGAGCCCCTGGCTGATGACGCATTGATTGCTCAAGCAGAGGACAACGAACTGTGAGTCCTCACATCGCAATCGACCAAGCCCTAGCAGCGCTCGAAGAGTCTGAAAGCAAAGATTTAGACGACACGCTCGCCGAGGGCCTGATTGTCCGCCACTTCACGTCAGGCGGGATCACACCCGAAGAATTCCATCACTACAGCGCACGCCTGCTGAAGATCAGTCGGAAGCGCAAGGAGGCGCAATGAGCACCGCACCGGTAAAAACACTGATCGATGAACAGTTGGATGACATCCAGCGCAGGATAGCCATCATCGGCTATGGCATGCCGTTCAATGAGGTGATCGGACGGAGTCGTGACGAGCGCGTCGCAGATCTCCCACGGCGCCTCACAGCAACCATGCAGGGCCGGCGAATCGCTGTAAGGGTTCGGCCAAAATGACCAGCCATCAGCGCGCCCGGCGCCTTCTCATCTGGCGTGGATCCTTCTCAACCATCGCCTTCTGCTTCTTCTTGATGTTGCTCAGCGCTCTGGCTGATCGCGTCACCCAATAACTTCAGCTCTGTACGCAGCGCCCCTCGTCGGTGGCGCGGAGAATAGTTATGTCCAATACCCGCATCTGGGATCAGGTCAACGTAACCGATCCCAGCGCAACGAAGAATTTCACTGGCATGGGCGGTTTTAAAGGCACCGCCATTAAACCCACCTACCTGATGCGCAAGGCCACGGAAGTATTCGGCCCGTGCGGCGAGGGTTGGGGTTGGACAGTCCTTGAGGATCGCTTCGACGAAGGCGGCCCTCTTCAGGCTCCCACCAAGGAATGGCCGGACGCTCCACGCATTAACGCCAAGCTGCACACGTTGAAAATTCAGCTCTGGTACGTGGGCAAAGATGGTCAGAAATGCACCGTCGAGCATTACGGCCACACCCCTTTCGTCCATCTCCAACAGGGGAAGATCGTCACTGATTGGGAGGCCGCGAAAAAGTCGCTGACCGATGCTATCGGCAAGTGCCTCCAACCCCTCGGGTTAGCAGCCGACATCCACATGGGCCTCTTTGAGGACGCCGCCTATGTCGATGCGGTGCGCGATGAGGTAGCGATGATCAAAGCTGAAGACAAGGTCGCGGAAGAGGAACGCCAGAAGCAAGAACGGCTGGATTACATCAGGTCGGTTGTCGAGACGATGCAAGGTGCCCAGTCGCTGCAAGAGCTCAAAAAGATCCATGACCACGCAGTTCGACGCCTGACCGCGCGTAAAGACGATACGGCGGTCCGGCGCATCGCCAAAGAACTGAAAGACCTTTCTGCGAAATTCGAAGAGGAGTCAGCTGCATGACCCAGCTATACGCACTCTCCGGCAAGCTCGCCGAGATCCAAGCGATGGCCGACGTCGATGATGAGGGACTTAAAGAAGCCCTACAGCACGCCCTGGAAGAGATCCAAGGCGAGTTCGAAGTGAAGGCCGACAATGTCGCCATGCTGCGCCGGAACATTGAAAGTGATGTGGCCGCGATTGAAAACGAGATTGAGCGTCTCACCGAGCTCAAGCGCATCAAGAACAACAGCGTGGCCGAGATCACCGACTACCTTCGCCGGAACATGGAAGCGGCCAATCTCAAAACCATTAAGCGTCCCCTCTTCACAATTACCCTGGCCCTCGGCAAAGAGAAGGTGATCGTGGACAACGAAGACGCCGTGCCGGATGAGCTCATTGCCGTGAAAACCAGCATTGCGCCCGATAAGAACGCTATCGCTGCCAAGCTCAAAGAAATCCGCGATCACAACGACGCCGTCCGGAAGCGGATCGAAGCTGGTGAAGACGTCGAGCATGAACTTCTGCCCGAACCGTCCTGGGCGCACCTGGAACGTGGAGATAGCTCCATCCGAATTAAGTGAGGCAAAGATGATTAGCAATCACCTCAGCCTGATCGAGCTGCAGCGGCGGAATACAGAATCGATCGATGATCAGATCATCAAATATCTCCAGGAGGGCGGACGAGTCGTTCAATTGGAGGCACCGCCTTTCAATCCGATACGACCGCCCCGCTCCACCCGTATAGACCTAGAAACAATCCTGAAGCGGAAACGAAAATCGCAGCCTCACGCCAAGCGGAGGACGAGACGCAAAGCGGTGGACACGCCATGAGCAAACGTAAAGCGAATAACAACATCGCCCGCGCCGAACGAAAATGCCGGGCATTGCTCAGGACCAACCATGTCGCAGTGGTAAACATTGACCCGAGCGGCACGCAGGTCATGATGAACTGGAAAAGTCGCCGCCAGATCCGAACGCTTGAAATCGCAAACGCAATCTTCGATTTCGCCTACCACTGGACAATCTATATCGCCGGCATGTGCCGAGACGACCGCGGAGCCGAGTACATCAAGTCAGTGGAGATATCGCCGGAAGGCGTCTACAGGGTGGAAAGTCTTACGGATGCTATCGAGCATTACTATCTGGAGCTCCGCAACAGCTGCAATCCGAACCATCTGGTGGCGTCTGGCTGGATTGCGATACCCGACGATGTGTGTCTGGGAGAGGGGCAAGCCGCGAAGCTATTCTCTGCCGTCGGCGCCTGGAATCAGGTCAGATTAGCCGCTTGATACCTATTTGGGCTCGCCATGACAGATCATCTATTCACCCCGCTGTACTGCCAGCTTGTTTAAGGTGATAGGCCAGCCGATCAATTTCCCAGAAGGCTTCAGTGGCGGCATTTTGTGGGCAAATACGGCGCTGTACCTGTGCACCAGCGGAATGCAACCCTGAGCGCTAACGAAAGCGAAAGAGTCTCGCATGCGCTCTACGTCAAATTTACTACCTAGGTAATCCTTCAACAAACGGCGACTAATTATGTAATGTCCACACTCAAGGCAAGTGACATCATCCCAATCACCAATCACCGTATAGGCCCTTGCGATACGCGTCGCCCCAACAAATCCAGCAACTGCACTTCATTCCACTTCCACCTCCCGTTTCCCAATTGGATTCTAGGCAAACGGGTTGGGTTCCTCCTAGGATGAGGTCGCTGGCGAGCCGTTTGTCGTGCCAGCTGGCAGATGGGCAGCCTATCGGAAGCGCGACCCCGTCAGGCACCAAATGTTAAGGATTTCTGAAACCCTGCTTCGTCGAATTGGTCGATGGCATCAGAGGGCGACGACGCCCCAGCCCGGCGAAGGGCAAACTTGCGTGTGCGGAGTACCAAATGTTTAACGAACCTTTCAACCTACCAGCCGGGGCGATGCGCGCTGCTGAGAAGATACTAAAAGACATCGAGACCGCTGGATCGATGATCCTGGCCGTCAAAAGCGGCGCAAAAGCTCACGGATTTGTGATCGGCCTAACCTGCGCGGGATCCATCACCGAGGATCAAGCCGACCTAATTCTGGACCGGTTCGACCACGCGACGGAGAGAAGGCTTAGAGATTTGGCACTTAACGCTAAATAGGAGCTTTTTTCCAACGGCCCTCAAACGCACGGGTCATTCATAGATCTTTCCGCAGTACAGAAAAACCGCAAACTGACGCCAAGGGTTAGACGGATCAAGCCCCTCCCTGATTCCGAAGTCGCTGGTTTCCGCCCACGCAACGGCAGATTCCAAAAAACCATCTATTGTATCGTTTTCCCAATCAGTGCTATCTGCTGTGGCTGCCGCTCTGTCTGCCATCAGAGCATGGGCAAATCTAAGAAAAGATTGGTCGTCGTTGACTTCTTCTAGGAGGTCGTAGGGGTCCATCGTCGCTTCATCCTTAAGGGGTGATCGGCTTATCTATCCGCTCACCAGATTCCATATCCTCGAGCTTAAAGTCCCACCAGTCTTCACTTGGCATCGACTTGAGACCGTACTCCCGCCCGGCTTTTAGGTAAACGTCCCGAAAAATTGGCCTCGTCGCTCGTGTTCCTGTCCACTTCTTCACTTCCAGACGGTGTTTTCCCGGCGACAAGCGATATTCGGTACGCTGCGTGTACAACGCATACAAGGTGTCTGCACCATCTACGCTGGCAATAGTGAGCGTCTTCTCTATCGACCGAATACCTGCGGTTTGGGAATTTGGTAACCCCTCTGCTGCTTTCTCAGTGTAGGACTTACACCCAGACGCCATAGCGATAATCATAGCGAAACCGAGGATGCTGAAGCCGCGCTTGAACTGCATAAACCGTCCCGTATTCCATTCTTGAATCGGCTATTCAACCCCACCCATTGTAAAAATGCCATCATAGCGCCATCTTCACGCAGCGCCCTGGATCAGTCGGGATCAAACCCCTTGGGTAAGAGAATCATAGATTCGGTGTAGGTCGCCAGATTAATGATCTCGCGGAGGAAGACTACTACCGCCAGTTTCTGAGCATCGTCAGGCAATCCGATCCATTTTAGCATCGCCCTTGCATCCTCCTCGATTGCCGCGAGCGCATCTACATCGTTTTGCAGTCTCATGTCGGCCTCCGGCCAGTGTGAGTTCGGATAAGTAATAGCTCTTATCTCCGAATCGCGCCAATCGCGCCAATCGCGCCAATCGCAGCGAAGGCTACAACGTGGAATCCAGAAGTGCGCAGTGAAATGGCCTGAGTGTTCGTATCGGACCTGAAGCGGGTCAAAACGCCCACGGCATCGACAACCAACAGGAAGTTCACCAGTGGCTGCTGATGAATCTGATCGCGGCGGACTTCCAGACGCAGGTCAATGCTGCGTTGTGTCACGACACCTTATTTTGGTAGCGAAAAGGTGTCGCGCATTATTCAGGCTACCGGGAGGAAGTCGCTCACCGATGATCCGCCAGAGCCTGACGACGAAGTCGACGTGCCGGCGATCTAATTGCCGAAGGGTGAATCATTGGACAATGAAATTCTCATCGAGAGCTTTACGAGCGATGTCTAGGCAGCTCTGCACAAGGCCTAGGGTAAACTCCAGATTATGATCGGTTGGACCCGTGAGCAAGCCAACTTGTTCGTCTGTCATCTGAAAGGACGAATCCATCGACCTGAATGTAGCGTGACTTGCTGCAACTGATAGGCCTCGGTAGAGGGTGTCGTAGATAGGCATAAGTCCGGCAACGCGTGCCGCGTCATGCGTTGAAAAACCTGGCGCGTTACCTTCCCCTCGAAGAACTACCTCTGTTAAATCAGCTATGTTTTGTTTGGTCAAACCCTTGTCAGATAGGGAGTCGATCATCGCCTTGGCTTGCTTTTTCTCATCGATGTCACATTGACGAGACATTCTGGGAAACACGGATGGATCTTTGATCAAGGCCATACCATGAAACAAGGCTTCCGCCGCGGAACGCGTGATGGTTTGAGCATCAACGACGAGCCCTCGCTCGCACAAAATTATTGCGGCCTGACAACTCCTGATTGTCCGGTGCAGAAAAACCAATGCAGCCAACATGTGCGGCTCTTTCCAATCGACACCTGCCTCCATCATCGAACGCTGTGCAGCGCCAGATGCAGACTCGGCGGCAGCAAAGGAACTGTTAAAGTTCGACTTTAGGCTCTCTCGAACCAAGTCCATCGAGGGAGACAGGAACCCTTTGAGATTCAGGGCTTCATCCAGTTCGGCTTGATCCACTTGTTTAACACCCTCAAAAATAGAATTCGTTCTGAGGCCTAAGCTCAATCGCTGCCGGGCCGAACACAAATACCCCAACCCAAACCAAACTGCCACCACGATCACGGAGGGCGGCGGAACTGCTACAAGCAATTCAAGGGACGCGAAGGCACTCCTCATCAAGTGTACTCAGAGCCGGAATGTTGCACGCCCTGGGAATGTTGGCTAAGAAGTATCGAGTCTTCTCAATGTCAAATACTCTGTTGTAGATAACCGCAATCAGGCTTCGAGAAATTCGAAACACCCCACAATCCGGGCAATCGATTTCCAGGTAATCGCCGCTCGTAGGGTTTTGATTCGCCGCTGAACCGTGCACCGAGCATTTCATAGCCGCTCCTCAATCCGGCCTCATGCCGGGCAATCAACCAATAGCCCACAAACTCGAATCACGCCAACGAAAAGCATGCCGACTGGGTTTAACTTTCACCCAATCTCCGCCAGCATTGAGGGGCCCAACGCTCATCGATCGGTGGTGGCGATAATCCGTAGCGTTTTAGCAATGCCAAAACGGTCCTATTAGCCACGTGGAGGGACCCCATAAATAAATATCATCTTACGCTGGATCTGGAATTTTTTACAAAATGCCTGGGCTTTTCCCGTTAGGCACGAAAAGCGCAGCTATGATCCCATCAATTACTCGAGCACTGAAAGGCGGTACCGGATGCGAACTGTAGCCCTCCTAACGGCAATGCTCATACTCCTAGCCTCACTCTCTGGCTGTAAAAATTTCGGCACTAGAGACAAAAATACTCCAAAGTTGCTAAATCCTACATATTCTGGACTCCCACCCCCACAGCAACAATTTCGAAGCAAGGAACTGGCTAAAGTTAATGATTATTTACTGACTGCTCTAATCGCATCCGATCTAGCCTACAGCGACGAAAGCCTGGAGGGCTGGACCAGAACAGTATTACCTAGACCCAGCATAGGATCTAAAGAAACCTCAACAGTTTACATATCCAGATCAGATGACAAGAACAAAACCATAGACATAGCAATTAGAGGCACTGCAAATATAGATGACGCGTATGTAGACATCCAGACTTCCAAAAAACTTGACGACAACACAGGAACTTCATTTCATAGCGGTTTCAAGCTCATAGCTGGATTTGTATATAAATCTGTGAAAGAACAATACGGAGAAAAAATCGACCAAGGCTACATGATCAGACTTTACGGACACTCACTTGGCGGTGCTGTAGCCTCGATAGTTTCAATGTATCTTCATGAAGCTGGGGCGACAATAGAATTCGTAGGTACCTTTGGTGCACCTCGATTCACTAACAACGAGGGCGCAAGAAGGTATCAGATCTTAAATATTGTTACCTACCGAGTTGTTAGGTGCGATATGCCATCCCATTCATGCCCCCACCAAACATAGTTGGATGGTCAAATGACAACTACGAAGCAAACGGCAACGTAATACTGCTAATGCAGCTCCCATACTTTGACTACTCAGAGCGGGTAGATATAGAGCGCGACTTCTCGCACCAATTACGCTTAGAGTTAATCAACGCAACCTCTAGAAAAGAAATGATCAATGGACACCGAATGAAAAGCTACGGCCGACTGCTAATAAAGCTGCTAACCTCCAAACAAATCCCAATGTTTTATACACTTTCAAAACAGTCATCGCTCTGCAGCGAAGACATTGAAAATGAACAGCCCGCGCCCTAGAACCAATCTATAAACCCAAGCCACCCGATCAGGTATATAGACAGCATAAACTGTTACTCCGACAATGAATGCTATATAGCTTCAGTCTTTGCGCCAGCTATTACGCTCAGAATTAACTAAACACTCATCTCATATCTAACTTATTTATTCGAACCTGCTGCCGCAGCCAGGTTGCACCTGAGTGATTTAGCGGCGGACAATTCATAACCGAGCGGCTCCGTATCAAAAATTTGATAGCACTCAGCTTGCACAGACAACACGCAACCCATTACAACCTTCCGCCGCTGTGTGCGGCATGGAGCATCATCATGGCAAAAATAATTGCCCAAATGACAGTAAAGCTCCCTCGCCTCATGGAGGTGAGCGAGTACAGAAAACTACGGTACGCAGGCGGCAAACCCAGCGTGCAGCAACTCAAAAGGTGGATTGAGGAAGGGGAAGTGATCGGAGAGATAAAGGGCGGGATGTATTTTGTTGATCTACAAGCAGCAGTCATGGGAGCAAGCGACCCTCTGCTGGCACAGATGACGGAGATCGGTTGATGGCTGCTCGGCCACGCATATTGAAAAACAGAAAGTTGCCGCCGAACCTCTACCCCAACGGAAAATATTGGCGGTACCGCAATCCCATCACCGGCCTGGTAACAAGCATCAACCGCCCTCTGGAGGAAGCAATAAAACTAGCGCGGGCGGCAAATCTGAAGCTGTCGGCGCTGGTTGTAGACGACGGCGCGCTACTCACAGTATTGACTGGCGAGCGCCTGCCCACGATCAACATCCTGTTGCAGCGTTTCCAAGACGAGTGGCTTAAGGACAAAGGCTACGCAACTCGCACACTGGAGGAAATCAAGTTCAAGCTTCAGCGGTACCAGCGAGACCTAGGCGAGCGTCTGATTGGGCAAATGGACGTGCTTGCCATGGCTGAATACCTGGACCAGTTCAGCAACAATGCCTACACGAAGCACCGCGGCTTGTGGGTTCAGATATTTGCTTTCGCCGTGGCTAAAGGCCTGGCAGAGCGAAATGTCGCAGAGCTGACCTTGGTGAAAAAGGAGGCGGAGAAGAAGCGTCAGCGTCACACCCTCGAAGGACTGAATTCAATCATCAACGCCGCGACGACGCCCCCCTGGCTAAAACGCGCAATCCGCCTAGCGCTAACAAGCCTCCAGCGGCGCGAGGACATCGTGACGTGGCAGAAATCAGCCGCCAACATGGATGAAAACACGCTGACCGTTTCTCCCGGAAAAACTCAGGGCTACAGCAATCCGGTTCACCTCAAAATCAAGATGGGGGCCGCCCTACGCGAGGTTGTAGGAGAGTGCCTACGCTCACCCGTAGCTTCCCCCTACCTGATCCATTACAAGCCCAAGGCGAGGCGCAGAGAGCAGATCAATGCGAAGGATCACTGGACCTCGGTGACGCCGGACTATCTGACCAAGGAATTCAGCAAGGCTAGGGACGAGGCGCACGCCTACGACTATATGCCAGCCGGAGAGCGCCCCACTTTTCATGAGATTCGCGCGCTAGGTGCATGGCTCTATGAGCAGCAGAATTTCCCCCAGGATTACATCCAGGCGCTGCTTGGTCATGCAGACGAAAAGATGACGAAGCACTACCAGAAGGGACACTGCGAGCAGACGATTGACTACGTCGAGGTGGGTGCCGAATTGGCGTTGTGAGGTGGGGTTTTGCAAAAGTTTTGAAAAAGTTTTGAAAATCGCAGCCAACAAAAAAGGGCCCACCTTTCGGTGAGCCCTTCTAGACCGCCCAGCAGAGCGGATTTTGTTTGGTAGGCGCGATTGGACTCGAACCAACGACCCCCACCATGTCAAGGTGGTGCTCTAACCAACTGAGCTACGTGCCTGCTGTGAGGCGGCATTCTACGGAATTCCAAAGGGGTGTCAACACCTTTTTTTCACCTAAGCCTATGAATATGCAAAATATTTAATTGCGCCGAAGCGACAAGGATTTTGTGGTGGCTGGCGGCGGATTTTTATCTCGGGTAGGATCGCTGCATTCGTAAAAAATATAAAACAGAGGTTCCAGAATGGCGAACACATCCTACCCAGCGTCCTATTACGCCGCATCGGCCAATGCGACGCCGTCGCGCCCTGCCCTGCAGGATGATGTCGAAACCGATGTCTGCGTGATCGGTGCGGGTTACACGGGGTTGTCTTCCGCGCTGTTTCTGCTGGAGCACGGTTTTAAAGTGACGATCGTCGAGGCGGCGAAGGTCGGCTTCGGCGCTTCGGGTCGCAACGGTGGGCAGATCGTCAACAGCTACAGCCGCGACATCGATGTGATCGAACGCAGCGTCGGTCCACAGCAAGCGCAGTTGCTCGGCAACATGGCGTTCGAGGGTGGGCGGATCATCCGTGAGCGGGTGGCTAAGTATCAGATTCAGTGCGATCTGAAGGACGGCGGTGTATTCGCGGCCCTCACCGCTAAACAGATGGGTCATCTGGAGTCGCAGAAGCGTTTATGGGAGCGTTTCGGTCATACACAGCTGGAGTTGCTGGGTCAGCGGCGTATTCGCGAGGTGGTGGCTTGCGAGGAGTATGTCGGCGGCATGTTGGATATGAGCGGAGGGCATATCCACCCGCTCAATCTGGCGCTGGGCGAAGCGGCGGCGGTGGAGTCACTGGGTGGTGTGATCTACGAGCAGTCGCCGGCGGTGCGCATCGAGCGCGGTGCCAGTCCGGTCGTGCATACGCCGCAGGGCAAGGTCAGGGCCAAATTCATTATCGTGGCGGGCAATGCTTACCTGGGCAATCTGGTGCCGGAGTTGGCGGCCAAGTCGATGCCTTGTGGTACGCAGGTGATCGCCACTGAGCCGCTGGGGGACGAGTTGGCCCATCGCCTGCTGCCTCAGGATTACTGCGTCGAAGATTGCAACTACCTGCTCGACTACTACCGGCTGACGGGTGACAAGCGCCTGATTTTCGGTGGTGGCGTGGTGTATGGCGCAAGGGATCCGGCCAACATTGAAGCGATCATTCGGCCGAAGATGCTCAAAGCGTTCCCGCAGCTCAAGGATGTGAAGATCGATTACGCCTGGACCGGAAATTTCCTACTGACTCTGTCGCGTCTTCCGCAAGTAGGGCGGCTGGGGGATAACATTTATTATTCCCAAGGCTGCAGTGGTCATGGCGTGACGTATACGCATTTGGCGGGCAAGGTACTGGCAGAGGCATTGCGAGGGCAAGCAGAGCGTTTTGACGCGTTTGCGGACCTGCCGCACCACCCCTTCCCCGGCGGTCAATTGCTGCGCACGCCATTTGCGGCGATGGGGGCTTGGTATTACGGGTTGCGGGATCGGTTGGGGTTCTGAAGCGGCCGACACAGGGCTGCTTTGCAGCCCAGCGGGAGCAAGCTCCCTCGCCACGGCTGTAGGCCCAATACTGTTCAGCCAGACACAAAAAACCCCGGTCTTTCGACCAGGGTCTTTGCTATCGATTGGAAGAAGCTCTTCAGCTTTCTTCTTAGCTTCAAGGCGTTCAGTGGGCCTCGAAGCAGATATGGCGCAGCGGACGGGACTCGAACCCGCGACCCCCGGCGTGACAGGCCGGTATTCTAACCGACTGAACTACCGCTGCGTATCGCTGTGGACTTGCGTCCATTAAACTCGTCTGATCCAAACCCGCGGGCTTGGATCTCGAACCAGGCGAACCTGCTTCGGAAAATATGGCGCAGCGGACGGGACTCGAACCCGCGACCCCCGGCGTGACAGGCCGGTATTCTAACCGACTGAACTACCGCTGCGCGTCGGTGGATGCTTTTGACAGCTTCCATCTTGCTTTCGCAAGACTCTCAAGAAACATGGTGGGTGATGACGGGATCGAACCGCCGACATTCTGCTTGTAAGGCAGACGCTCTCCCGGCTGAGCTAATCACCCTTTGCTGCGTTGAGGCCGCGAAATTTACGCAGGTACCGAAGCTAAGTCAATAGCAGGGTTGGATTTTTTTCAGAAACAGTTTCAAGCGACAAGCGCCAAGCTACAAGTAAAAAGCACCGGACCCGCACCACGCTGCTTGCAGCTTGAACTTGCCGCTTGCAGCTGCTCCTTACTCATAAATCATTTTCTTGGTCATGCCGCCATCCACCACGAACTCCTGCCCCGTGACAAAACCGGCGTTGCGCGAAAGCAGCCATGCCACCATCGCCGCCACGTCCTCCACCGTACCCACCCTGCCCGCCGGATGCTGGGCGTGATCGGCATCGGTGAGCGGCTGCGCTCGACGTTGCGATGGGTCTCGCGCGTCGATCCAACCAGGGCTGACGGCGTTGACCCGAATCTCCGGCCCTAGACTGATCGCCAGGGCATGAGTCAGGGCCAGCAAGCCTCCTTTGCTGGCCGCATAGGCCTCGGTGTCCGGTTCCGACTGCGCGGCGCGGGTCGAGGCCAGGTTGACGATGGCCCCGTTGTGGGCACGCAGGTAAGGCGCGCAGTGCTTGGCCAGCAGCATCGGCCCACCCAGGTTCACCGCCAAGACCCGGTTCCAATGCGCCAGGTCCAGGCTTTCCAGGGTGATGTTGTGCGGGTCGGCGATGGCGGCGTTGCACACCAGCGCGTCGAGCCGCCCGAACTGGCCGAGCACTTCAGCGATAGCGGTGGCAACCTGGGCCTCGTCCGACACATCCATGGCGATGAACCAGGCATTGTCACCCAAGGTTTTCGCCACCTTGGAACCGCGCTCGCGGTCCAGGTCGGTGAGAACCACCTGCCAACCTTCACAGATCAGCCAGGCGGCAATCCCAAGGCCGATACCCCGCGCGGCGCCCGTCACCAGGGCTACCCGGCCATGAGTACCGCTCGGCGGCGTAGCCAGCTCGATCACAAGGCCGCCAACCCGCGGGCCAGGTCGGCTTGCAGGTCCGCCACGTCTTCCAGGCCGACCGCCACGCGGATCAGGCTGTCACGGATACCCGCCGATTCACGCTCCTGGGGCGACAGGCGACCGTGGGAGGTGGTGCTCGGGTGGGTAATGGTGGTTTTGCTGTCACCGAGGTTGGCAGTGATGGAGATCAACCGGGTCGCGTCAATGAAACGCCAGGCGCCCTCCTTGCCGCCCTTGACCTCGAAGCTCACCACCGCGCCGAAACCGCGCTGCTGACGCAAGGCCAGTTCGTGTTGCGGATGGCTCTTGAGGCCGGCGTAATGCACTTTCTCGATACCGTCCTGCTGCTCCAGCCACTCGGCCAGGGCCTGGGCATTGGCGCAATGAGCCTTCATCCGTAGGCCGAGGGTTTCCAGGCCTTTGAGGAAGATCCAGGCATTGAACGGGCTGAGGGTCGGCCCAGCGGTGCGCAAGAAGCCCACGACCTCTTTCATTTGCTCGCCACGACCAGCAACGACACCGCCCATGCAACGACCTTGGCCGTCGATGAACTTGGTGGCCGAATGCACCACCACGTCCGCGCCCAGCTTGAGCGGCTGTTGCAGCGCCGGTGTGCAGAAGCAGTTGTCGACCACCAGCATGGCGCCCTTGGCATGGGCGATTTCCGCCAGCGCGGTGATGTCCACCAGTTCGGCCAGCGGATTGGACGGCGACTCGACGAAAAGCAGCTTGGTATTGGCCTTGATCGCGGCATCCCAACCGGACAGGTCCGCCAGGGGCACGTAATCGACTTCCACGCCGAAACGCTTGAAGTATTTTTCGAACAGGCTGATGGTCGAGCCGAAGACGCTGCGCGACACCAGTACATGGTCGCCAGCGCTGCACAGGCTCATCACCACCGCCATGATCGCGGCCATGCCGGTGGCGGTCGCCACGGCCTGCTCGGCGCCTTCCAGGGCGGCGATACGCTCCTCGAAAGCCCGCACGGTCGGGTTGGTGTAACGCGAGTAGACGTTGCCCGGCACTTCCCCGGCAAAGCGCGCCGCGGCATCGGCGGCCGTGCGGAACACGTAGCTGGAGGTGAAGAACATCGGATCGCCATGTTCGGCTTCCGGTGTACGGTGCTGGCCCGCGCGAACCGCCAGGGTATCGAACGCTACGCCTTCAAGGTCGCTGTCCAGCCGACCGGCATCCCAATCCTGACTCATGCTGCCACTCCTGTAATCGGTTAAACGCAAACCGGCCCCTCGGGGCCGGTTCGTGACTCAGTTGTTGTACAGATCGATGATCGCGCTGACCGCCTGCGTCTTGGCCTTGGACGCGTCGTTACGCGCGTTCTCGATCCGATTCAGGTAGGCCTCGTCGATGTCGCCGGTGACGTACTTGCCGTCGAATACCGCACAATCGAACTGCTCGATCTTGATCTTGCCGCCACCCACCGCTTCGATGAGGTCCGGCAAGTCCTGGTAGATCAGCCAGTCGGCGCCGATCAGGTCGGCCACTTCCTGGGTCGTGCGGTTATGAGCGATCAGCTCATGGGCACTCGGCATATCGATGCCGTAGACGTTCGGGTAGCGCACGGCCGGGGCCGCCGAGCAGAAGTAGACATTCTTGGCGCCGGCTTCGCGGGCCATCTGGATGATCTGCTTGCAGGTGGTACCACGCACGATGGAATCGTCCACCAGCATCACGTTCTTGCCGCGGAATTCCAGTTCAATGGCGTTGAGCTTCTGGCGTACGGATTTTTTCCGTGCAGCCTGGCCCGGCATGATGAAGGTGCGGCCAATGTAGCGGTTCTTCACGAAGCCTTCGCGGAACTTCACGCCCAAATGGTTCGCCAGCTCCAGGGCCGCGGTGCGGCTGGTGTCCGGGATCGGGATGACCACGTCGATGTCATGGTCCGGACGCTCGCGCAGGATCTTGTCGGCGAGCTTCTCGCCCATGCGCAGGCGCGCCTTGTAGACCGAGATACCGTCAATGATCGAGTCGGGACGGGCCAGGTAGACGTGCTCGAAGATACACGGCGTCAGGCTCGGGTTGGTCGCGCACTGGCGGGTGAACAACTTGCCGTCTTCAGTGATGTAGACCGCTTCGCCCGGGGCCAGGTCGCGAATCAGGGTGAAACCAAGCACGTCCAGGGACACGCTCTCGGAGGCGATCATGTACTCGACGCCTTCGTCGGTATGACGCTGGCCGAACACGATCGGACGAATACCGTGTGGGTCGCGGAAACCGACAATGCCGTAGCCGGTGATCATCGCCACCACCGAGTAGCCACCCACGCAACGGTTGTGCACGTCGGTCACGGCGGCGAACACGTCTTCTTCGGTCGGCTGCAGCTTGCCGCGCTGGGCCAGCTCGTGAGCGAAGACGTTGAGCATCACTTCCGAGTCGGAACTGGTGTTGACGTGGCGCAAGTCAGATTCGTAGATCTCCTTGGCCAGTTGCTCGACATTGGTCAGGTTGCCGTTGTGCGCCAACGTGATGCCGTACGGCGAGTTGACATAGAACGGCTGGGCTTCGGCCGAAGTCGAGCTACCCGCTGTCGGGTAACGCACATGGCCGATACCCATATGCCCGACGAGGCGCTGCATGTGACGCTGATGGAACACGTCGCGCACCAGGCCATTGTCCTTGCGCAGGAATAACCGGCCGTCATGGCTGGTCACGATACCGGCAGCGTCCTGGCCGCGGTGCTGGAGCACGGTTAGCGCGTCATACAGCGCCTGATTGACGTTCGACTTACCGACGATACCGACGATGCCACACATGCGACGCAACCCCTACTTAATGGATCTGAACTGAATAACACTCACTGCGGCGTTTTGGCCATCGGCAAGAGCTGTTCCTTGAACGGTATTTCAGCGGGTACGCTGATACCGCTGGCAAGCCACTGACTGCTCCAACCCAGGATCAGGTTCTTGGACCAGTCTGCGACCAATAGAAATTGTGGCACGAGCCGGGACTCCTGCCACCACGTATCCTGCTGTACCGGCCCCAGGCTCAACAGCCCGACGGCCACGACCACCAGCAAGGCGCCACGCGCCGCGCCGAAAGCCATGCCCAGGAACCGGTCCGTCCCGGAAAGCCCGGTGACGCGAATCAGTTCGCCGATCAGATAATTGATCATTGCGCCCACCAGCAAGGTGGCGATAAACAAGATGGCACAGCCTGCGATCACGCGGGCCGAGGGTGTTTCGATGTATCCGGCAAGGTACTGGGACAGCGAGCCACCAAACATCCAGGCCACGACTCCCGCGATGATCCAGGTCAGCAGCGAGAGCGCTTCCTTGACGAAGCCGCGACTCAGACTGATCAATGCGGAGATGGCGACGATCGCAACGATCGCCCAGTCAACCCAGGTAAATGGCACGGTGCAGCCTACAGACGGATAAGGCGGCGCATTTTAGCAGAGCGCAGGGCTGTCGGTAAGCTGCGTGATTCAAATCGGCTAAATGGCTGTCAACCGCGCTCTGGCTGGAAGCGAACCACAAAACCCTTGAGGTTCTGCTGGCGATTGAGCAAGTCGCGCAGACGGTCGGCCTCGGCACGCTCGATCAACGGACCGACAAAAACCCGATTCTTGCCATCGGCGGAACGGATATAGGCGTTGTAGCCCTGGCTGCGCAGGCTTTTCTGCAGTTTTTCCGCGCTTTCGCGACTGGTCAGGCTGGCCAGTTGCACCGACCAGCTCACCGACAGGCCGTTGGCATCGACGCGGCTCTGGGTGGTGTCTGGCTTGGGGGCAGCGGTAATCGGCTGGCTTGGCGCCGGTTTGATCGCCGGCGTCGCCGGGATGGGCGTTGGCGCTACAGCAGGCTTGGCGGGTGCCGCCGGGGCAGGCGCGACAGCGGCAGATGCGGGCGCTGTGGGCGTGGACCCGACCGGCGCGGTAGGCGCGGCGGATTGTTCAGCCAATTCCGCGTCGCTCGGCACCGGCTCCTGGGGCAGTGCCTGCGGCTCGGGCACTGGCACGGGCTCGACTTGCACGGGTGGCACCGCAGGCGCTTGGGGCGCGGCCGGCGCATCAACCGTGACCTGGCGCTGCTCGTCCTGCCGGGAAAACAGCATCGGCAGGAAGATCACCGCCAGGGCCACCAACACCAGGGCCCCGACCATGCGCTGCTTGTAAGCCTTATCCAGCAATGCCATCTGCAGCTTCCTCCGTGGAGCGCCGGGCCAACCATTGAAGGGCCTCGGCAACGCAATAAAATGATCCGAACAACAGAATCTCGTCGTCTGCCGTCGCCAGGGCGCACTGCCCTTCCAGCGCGTCGGCCACGCTGCCATAAGCTTCCACCGAAGCGCCACGATGCTGCAACACCGCCTGCAACTCGCTGGCCGGACGCGAACGCGGCGAATCCAGTGGCGTCACGGCCCAGTGCTGGACACTAGCATCCAACGCATCGACAACGCCATCCAGGTCCTTGTCCGACAGCAGGCCAAACACCGCCAGCCGCTTGCCCGCCACGGGTCGACGCGCCAGGCGTTCAGCCAGGTACTGCGCCGCGTGGGGGTTGTGACCGACATCCAAGAGCACGTTGAGGCGCTTGCCTTGCCAATCGATCGAGCGGCGATCAAGACGACCGACAACGCGAGTCGCCTGCAGTGCCTGGATAATCCGTCCGGTGTCCCACGGCAGCCCGAGCAGCAGGTAGGCCTGCAGTGCCAGCGCGGCATTCTCCATTGGCAAGTCCAGCTGCGGCAGGTCACGCAGCTCCACCTGGTTGCCCCGAGCATCGCTGCCACGCCATTGCCAGTGCCGCTCCGTCATGGCCAGGTCGAAGTCCCGCCCGCGTAGGAAGAACGGGCAGCCCAGCTCGCGCACTTTATCCAGCAACGGTTGCGGCGGATCGAGGTCGCCGCAGAGTGCCGGCGCGCCCTGGCGAAAAATGCCGGCCTTCTCGAAAGCCACGGACTCGCGGGTATCGCCCAGGTAATCGGCGTGATCCACGCCAATACTGGTGACCAGCGCGATGTCCGCGTCCACGAGATTGACGGTATCCAGGCGACCACCCAGGCCGACTTCCAGCACGACCGCATCCAGGCCGGCACGGGCGAACAGCCAGAACGCCGCGAGCGTGCCCATCTCGAAATAGGTCAGGGAAGTCTCGCCCCGCCCGGCTTCCACCGCCGCGAAGGCTTCACACAGATCGGCGTCGGAAGCTTCGACACCGTTGACCTGCACCCGCTCGTTGTAGCGCAGCAGGTGCGGCGAACTGTAGACGCCGACACTTAATCCCTGGGCCCGCAGCAGCGAGGCCAGAAAGGCGCAGGTCGACCCCTTGCCGTTGGTGCCGGTAACCGTGATGACCCGAGGCGCCGGCTTGGCCAGTCCCATGCGGGACGCTACCGCTTGCGAGCGCTCCAGCCCCATGTCGATGGCCGATGGATGCAACTGCTCGAGGTAGGCAAGCCAGTCGCCCAGGGTGCGTTCGGTCATAGACCAGCAGGCGCCGGCGGAACCACGATCGGCTCGATTGGCGTGGCGACGAAGGTCGGCGTCGGCAGGCCCATCAGTTGCGCCAGCAGATTACCCAGGCGCGGACGCAGCTCCTGGCGGTGGATGATCATGTCGATCGCGCCATGTTCCAGCAGGAATTCGCTGCGCTGGAAACCTTCCGGCAGCTTTTCACGCACAGTCTGCTCGATCACACGCGGACCGGCGAAGCCGATCAGGGCTTTCGGCTCGCCGACGATGACGTCGCCCAGCATCGCCAGACTGGCGGAAACACCGCCGTAGACCGGATCGGTCAGCACCGAGATGAACGGAATGCCTTCTTCACGCAAGCGCGCCAGTACCGCGGAGGTCTTGGCCATTTGCATCAGCGAGATCAGGGCCTCCTGCATCCGCGCGCCACCGGAGGCGGCGAAGCAGATCATCGGGCACCGGTTTTCCAGGGCGTAGTTGGCGGCGCGAACGAAGCGCTCGCCGACGATGGCGCCCATGGAACCGCCCATGAACGAGAATTCAAAGGCCGACACCACCACCGGCATGCCCAACAGGGTGCCGCTCATGGAAACCAGGGCGTCTTTTTCACCGGTCTGCTTCTGGGCAGCGGTCAGGCGATCCTTGTATTTCTTGCCGTCGCGGAATTTAAGGCGGTCCACGGGCTCCAGGTCGGCACCCAGCTCAACACGGCCTTCGGCGTCCAGGAAGATATCGATACGGGCACGCGCGCCGATGCGCATGTGGTGGTTGCACTTGGGGCAAACGTCCAGGGTCTTTTCCAGCTCGGGACGGTACAGCACCGCTTCGCAGGATGGACATTTGTGCCACAGACCTTCAGGCACCGAGCTTTTCTTCACCTCGGAACGCATGATCGAAGGGATCAGTTTGTCTACCAACCAGTTGCTCATGCTTCTTTCTCCAGTACCGGCGGCCCGAACGCTCTGGTTCGCGGCCCCGCGTATGCCCTTGAGCTCAAATTCATTGTGCGGCGAGGAACGAGGATCGTCGCGGTCAGTGCGAAACATGACCTGCGCCCAGCCCAACCATCCCCCGCCATCCCGGCAACCGCTGCACTGCGATTGCCACTACGCTATCGGCCCACCCGTAGGCGGCGCCTGCCTGCTTTGAACAGTGCAGGTATGGACGGCGGCAGTCTGCCAGCCGTCACATTGACGACTGGCCGCTGCGCACAGCCGCCATGAATGCCCGGATCTTCGCCGGGTCCTTGATGCCCCTGGCCTGCTCCACCCCGCCACTGACGTCCACCGCGTAGGGTCGAACCTGGGCGATGGCGTCAGCCACGTTGTCCGCCGTCAGGCCACCGGCGAGGATGATCGGCTTGTCCAGGCCCTGCGGCACCAACGTCCAGTCGAACGCTTCACCGGTCCCTCCCGGAACGCCCTCCACGTAGGTGTCCAGCAAGATACCGCTGGCCCCGGAAAAGGCTTTGCAACTGGCGGCGATGTCGTCGCCGGCCTTGACCCGCAACGCCTTGATGTACGGTCGATGCCAACCCTCGCAATCGGCGGGTGTCTCGTCGCCATGGAACTGCAGGAAGGCCAGCGGCACCGCATCGAGGATTTCGCCCAGCTCGCAACGACTCGCATTGACGAACAGGCCGACCGGCGTGACGAAGGGTGGCAGCGCCTGAATGATCGCTCGTGCCTGCTGCACCGTCACCGCCCGCGGGCTCTTGGCGTAGAACACGAGCCCGATGGCGTCCGCACCGGCGTCGACCGCCGCCAAGGCGTCTTCGACTCGGGTGATTCCGCATATCTTGCTGCGAACGACCGACATGGTGGATAAAACCTCAGGCAAATCCGTGGAAGTCCCGGATGGTAACAAATGCAGCGGAGGGCGTCAGCCGTCGAGTTCCGAGAACCCCGTGAGGAAATGTGGCCCGATGTAACGCTCAGGCAACTCGAATTCGTCGTGATATTCAACCTGGACCAGGTACAGGCCAAACGGGTGCGCGGTCACGCCTCCCGAGCGGCGAATGCGGCTTTCGAGCACTTCCTTGACCCATTCCACCGGCCGTTCACCCGCGCCGATGGTCATCAGCACACCGGCGACGTTGCGCACCATGTGGTGCAGAAAGGCGCTGGCGCGGATATCAAGCACGATCATCTTGCCGTGACGGGTTACGCGCAGGTGATGCAGTTCCTTGATCGGCGACTTGGCCTGGCACTGCCCCGCGCGAAAAGCGCTGAAATCATGGACGCCGACCAGGTATTTCGCGGCCTCGGCCATACGCTCGACATCCAGCGGACGGTGGTTCCAGGTGATTTCTTCATTCAGGTGCGCTGGGCGGATCTGATCGTTGTAGATCACGTAGCGATAGCGCCGGGCGATGGCCTTGAAGCGCGCATGAAAATGCGCGGGCATCGCCTTTGCCCAACTGACGCTGACATCGTGCGGCAGGTTGATATTGGCCCCCATCACCCAAGCCTTCATCGAGCGCTCGACTTGGGTGTCAAAATGCACCACCTGGCCGCAGGCATGCACGCCGGCGTCGGTACGTCCGGCGCAATGCAGCGACACGGGGGAATCGGCGACTTTGGACAGCGCGTCTTCAAGGGTTTCCTGCACCGTTAATACGCCGGAGGCCTGACGCTGCCAGCCGCGATAGCGCGAGCCTTTGTATTCAACGCCCAAGGCGATTCGGAAAAAGCCGTCGGCCGCCATTTCGGCGGCCGGGTTGTCTATGTTTGCCAAGGAATTACAGCCTGCTGAGGTACGCAAAGGCGGGCATTATAAAGCGGGTGCGGTGGGATGCCAGTGTAACCGGCGGTCCTGCGGTGAATGGCCTGGCGCCATCGCGAGCAGGCTCGCTCCCACAGGGGTTTCCAGCGACCACAACACCTGTGGGAGCGAGCCTGCTCGCGATGCCGCCAGCCCAGACGCTACAAAACCTGCAAATAAAAACGGCAGCCTCACCGGCTGCCGTTTTTGTTTAACCGCTGACTCACGCCAGGCGCGACAACATCTCCTTCGCTTCGCTTTTCTGCGTGGCATCGCCTTCACTGAGCACTTCACCGAGGATATCCCGGGCGCCGTCATTGTCGCCCATGTCAATGTAGGCCTGGGCCAGATCGAGCTTGGTTGCCACTTCGTCGGTGCCGCTGAGGAAATCGAAGTCCGGCTCGTCGTCGGCAGTCGCCAAGGCGTCTTCAGCAGTGAAGGTTGGCTGGCCTATGCTGTCGGACAGGCGATCCAGCTCGGCGTTGACATCGTCCAGCTCGGACTCGAAGGCATCCTTAGGCTGATCGTGGGCGTCCATCTCGTCGGCCAGGGACAGATCGAAATCCGCCGGCAGCTCAAGATCGTCGGCCGGCGTGTCATCCAACGCGGGCGTTTCGGCCGCTGGAATGTCCAACCCCTTGAGATCGTCGTCCAGGTCCAGCAGGAAGTCTTCATCCGCCAAGGCGGGTGCCGGAGCATCCGCGCCCAGGTCCAGATCGAACTCCGACAGATCGTCGAGGCTTTCGTTGGCCTCGGTCTGTTGCTTGAGCACCGATTCAAAACTCAGGTCATCGTCTTGCGGAAACGCATCCAGTTCGGCAAGCGGCTCGGGGGCTGGCGCGACCGGAGCGGTGTCCATGTCCTCCAGGCTGAGATCAAAAGCGCTGTCGAGCTCGTCGTCGGTCGGCGATTTGTCTTCCAACAGCTCCTTGACGTACTGGGCATCCAACTCAGCGGCTACGGCTGCCGCAGCCAGGCCTGCACCGGCGGCGACCGCCATGGCCGGGAAACGGCTCTTGAGCTGTTCGACCTGGGCGTAATTGTCGCCATTGGCGACCAACTGCCGCTCCTGGGCGACAAAGGCGTCGCGGTCGCCCTGCTGGCCGTAGACTTCCATCAGCTTCAAGCGCAGGTCGCTGCGCTGGGGCTCGGCCTTGATGCCTTGTTCAAGCAGGTCGGCGGCCTGATTCAAGCGACCACGATCGATGTGCGACTGAGCCTGGGGCAGCACGTCGTCCGAACGCTCCGCGGCCGGTGCTACCAGCGGTGCGGCTATGGGGGGCGTGACGACCACGGGCGCAACCACCGAGGCAGGCCAAGGGGCTGGCGCGGGGGCTGGCTTGGGTTCGAGCTTTACGCTGGGTGGTGGTACTTCAATGCCCTCGAAGCTGCTCGGGGGCAGATCGAGCTCCGGGGAGAAGTCGGCCTCCTCCTCGAGGGCGCGGGCCATGCGCAAATGTTTCTCGGCTTCCTGCTGGGCCTTGCGGCGGCGAGCGAGCAGCAGGAGCAGCAGCAAGAGGAGCAACGCACCGCCGCCAATCAGGCCCAGCAGGATCGGATTGGTCAGCAGGTCGTCGTATTTTTTCTCGTCGGCTGCGGCCGGCGCCGGTTCAACCGGCGGGGTCGCTTCTGGGGTGGCCTGGGGTGCCGGGGCGGCGGACGGTGCTTGTGCCGCTGGCGCGGGGGTCAGTTCCGCCGACATCGCCGGGGTGGCTTCGCCAGTGGGCGGGACCGCGACGCCTTCGGCCTGCATTTTCGCCAGTTGATTGTTCTTCAGCTCGATCAGGCGCTGCAGTTTGTCCAGCTGGCTCTGAAGATCGGCCATGCGGCTCTTCAGTTCTTCATTGTCGCGACGAGCCGAATCGAGGCTTTCCTGAGTCACGGCAAGTTGGTTACTCAGGGCCTGGGCATCACCGGCTGCGCCTTTGCCTTTGGCACCCGCTTTCGCCGACTCGGCGGAAACCAGGCTCAGGTTATCGCGAGCCGCGCCCTGGGCCGGTGCGTTATCGCCACCGCCACGCCGGGTGGCGTCCACCTGCTGGCGTCCGTTACCCGCCCCGCTCCGACGCCCCTGGCGCCAGGCGGCGTTTTGAGCGGCCACTTCGGCAATGGCCTGGGGCTGCGGCAATGCCGTGCTTTGCACCGGATCGGGCAGGCGCAACACCTGGCCGGTCTTGAGCAGGTTGATGTTGCCGTCGATGAATGCGTTCGGGTTCAACGCCTGGATCGCCAGCATCGTTTGCTGCACCGAACCACCGTTGCGCACCTTGGCGGCGATTTCCCATAGGGTATCGCGCGGCGTCGTGGTGTATTGGGACGGCTTGGTAGCCCCGGTGACCGGCGAAGACACCACCTGGGACGGCTTCGCCCGAGCGGCGTCGGCGGCCTGCGGCGAGAACTTAGACGGATCGAGCAGTACGCTGTAGTCGCGCAGCAAGCGGCCGTTGGGCCACATCACCTGCACGAGGAACTTGACCATCGGTTCGGTCAGCGGCCGGCTGGAAGTCACCCGCAGGACACTCTTGCCGTTGGCGTTGATCACCGGTGTGAAGCTCAATTCATTGAGAAAGGCTTGGCGGTCAATGCCCGCCTTGGCGAATTCTTCAGGTGGGGCCAGGCTCGGCACCACCTCGGCGGCGGTCAGTTGCTGGACATCGAGCAGTTCGATCTCGGCCACCAGAGGCTGGTTCGGCGGCGACTTGAGGGTCAATTCCCCCAGCCCGAGCGCTTGCGCCATACCGGAGGACAGCGCCGAGGCGGCCGCTATTGCTAACACCAGTTTGCGAACTTGAACCATAGCCTCTTCCTTTGTTTGAACATTCCTCGGCCAGCGAGAAGGTGTTGATGCCGCTGCCGTAAGGCATTGCGCGCAGCCCCAAGCGACGGTGCGCGCGATCGTTTCACTCATGCCCGAGGCAGTCCCCGGGAGGGAGGTTCGCCTTCAGCACTCTGGCCAAGCATAGCGCCCAGCTAGAACCATTCGACAAATTGTTGCCAAGTATCTTTTACAGCAGGTCTTTTATCAACAACTCAGCCACCTGCACCGCGTTGAGCGCCGCGCCCTTGCGCACGTTATCCGACGTCAGCCACATATTCAGCTCCGACGGATCATCGATGCCGCCGCGCACGCGGCCGATATAGACCACATCCTGCCCCACCGCATCACCCACCGGCGTCGGATAATCACCCGCCTCCACCAGCTCGATGCCGGGGGCCGCTTCCAGGGCGGCGTTGACCTTCGCCAGGTCGACGGGACCGGCAGACTCCACGGTCACGCTAAAGCTATCGCCAAAAAACACCGGGGCTTGAATGCAAGTCGCGGAAATCTTTAACAAAGGTTGCTCCAGCACTTGGCGCAGCTCACTCACCAGTCGCTTTTCCAGTGGGGTATGGCCCTGCGCATCGGGACTACCCACTTGGGCCAACAGGTTGAACGCCATCTGCCGGTCGAAGAACGTCGGTTCGAGCGGACGGGCGTTGAGCAATTCCGCCGTCTGGCGCGCCAGTTCAGTGACCGCAACGCGGCCTTGGGCCGATACGGCGAGGCTGGCAGTCAGGCTCACGCGCTGGATATCCAGGCATTGGCGCAACGGTGCCAAGGCAACGGCCAGGACCGTCGCCGAGGGGCTGGGGCTGCTGACCTGCACGGGCCTGGACAGGTTCGCCAGCAGGTGCGGGTTGGCCTCCGGTACGATCTGCGGCGCCTGTTCGGCCTGCAGCGCACCGGACAGGTCGATCAGCGCGCAGCCGGCCGCCGTGGCGCGCGGAGCGAAGCTCAGAGTGACCGCCGGCCCCGCCGCGAAAAACGCCAGTTGGACTTTGCTGAAATCGAACTCATCGACCTCGCGCACCCGCACGTTTTTACTCCGGAACATCACCGAGCTGCCCGCTGACTCGCTGCTGGCCAACAGGTGCAGGTTGCCGATCGGGAAGTCGCGCTCTTCAAGAATCTGGACGAGGGTTTCGCCGACAGTACCGGTGGCGCCGATCACGGCAATATCAAAGGACTGGCTCATGGGTCTACCTCAGGTAAAACGTGGGGAGCGGCACTTTACCGGGTGGTGGGTGGGCAGGCAATTGGCGGGAAGTTTGTGGTGACTGTGGCGGCCCCTTCGCGAGCAGGCTCGCTCCCACATTGGATCTTCAGTGAACACAAAACCTGTGGAAGCGAGCCTGCTCGTGAAGGGGCCGGTCCAGACACCCAAAAACTGCCCCAATAAAAAACCCGCACCTCTTACAAGGCGCGGGTTCTTTCACAGCGACAATCGATCAACGCTCGAGCAAAATCCGCAGCATGCGGCGCAGCGGTTCGGCCGCGCCCCACAACAGTTGGTCGCCAACGGTGAAGGCACCGACGAACTGCGAGCCCATGTTCAGTTTGCGCAAGCGGCCCACTGGCACGTTCAGGGTGCCGTTGACCTTGGTCGGGCTCAGCTCCTGCATGCTGGTTTCACGGTTGTTCGGCACCAGCTTGACCCACGGGTTGTGCTGGCTGATCAAGCCTTCGATGTCGGCGATCGGCACGTCTTTGTTCAGCTTGATGGTCAGCGCCTGGCTGTGGCAACGCATGGCGCCGATGCGCACGCAGATGCCGTCCACCGGGATCGGGCTCTTGAAGCGGCCCAGGATCTTGTTGGTCTCGGCCTGGGCCTTCCATTCTTCACGGCTCTGGCCGTTCGGCAGTTCCTTGTCGATCCAAGGGATCAGGCTGCCGGCCAGCGGCACGCCGAAATTCTCGGTCGGGTAGGCATCGCTGCGCATCGCTTCGGCGACCTTGCGGTCGATGTCCAGGATGGCACTGGCCGGGTTCGCCAGCTCGTCAGCCACGGCGCCGTGAGTCACGCCCATTTGCTTGATCAGCTCGCGCATGTGCTGGGCGCCGCCACCGGAGGCTGCCTGATAGGTCATGGCGCTCATCCACTCCACCAGGCCCGCTTCGAACAGGCCGCCCAGCCCCATCAACATCAGGCTGACGGTGCAGTTGCCGCCGATGTAGTTCTTGGTGCCCGCATCCAGCTGCTGGTCGATGACCTTGCGGTTGACCGGGTCGAGGATGATCACCGCGTCGTCCTGCATGCGCAGGCTGGAAGCGGCATCGATCCAGTAACCCTGCCAGCCGGCTTCACGCAGTTTCGGGAAGACTTCGCTGGTGTAGTCGCCGCCCTGGCAGGTCAAAATCACGTCGAGGGTCTTGAGCTCGTCGATGCTGTAGGCATCCTTGAGCGCACCGGTGTCCTTGCCCACGGACGGGCCCTGGCCACCCACGTTGGAAGTGGTGAAGAACACCGGCTCAATGAGATCGAAATCCTGCTCTTCCAGCATTCGCTGCATGAGCACGGAACCGACCATGCCGCGCCAACCGATCAGACCTACACGTTTCATCGCAACTACACCTATACAAAAGTGGGCCACCGTCGAGGCGGTGGGCCCGAAAGATTACAGATTCCGCAGCGCGGCGACTACTGCATCGCCCATTTGCTGCGTACCGACTTTGGTACAGCCTTGCGACCAGATATCACCGGTGCGCAAGCCTTGGTCCAGGACCACGCTGACGGCTTTTTCGATCGCGTCGGCGGCATCGTTCAAGTTGAAGCTGTAGCGCAGCATCATCGACACCGACAGGATGGTCGCCAACGGGTTGGCAATGCCCTGCCCGGCGATGTCCGGCGCCGAACCGTGGCACGGCTCGTACATGCCCTTGTTGTTGGCGTCCAGGGAAGCCGACGGCAGCATGCCGATGGAACCGGTGAGCATTGACGCTTCGTCGGACAGGATGTCGCCGAACATGTTGTCGGTGACGATCACGTCGAACTGCTTCGGCGCACGCACTAGTTGCATCGCCGCGTTGTCGACGTACATGTGGCTCAGTTCGATGTCCGGGTAATCCTTGGCCACCTGCTCGACCACTTCGCGCCACAGTTGGCTGGAAGCCAGCACGTTGGCCTTGTCCACCGAGCACAGTTTCTTGCCCCGCACGCGAGCCATGTCGAAGCCGACCCGGGCGATACGGCGGATTTCGCTTTCGCTGTATGGCAGGGTGTCGTAGGCCTGGCGCTCGCCATTCTCCAGCTCACGGGTGCCGCGCGGGGCGCCGAAGTAGATACCGCCGGTCAGTTCGCGGACGATGAGGATGTCCAGGCCCGAGACGATTTCCGGCTTCAGGCTCGACGCGTCGGCCAGTTGCGGATAAAGGATCGCCGGACGCAGATTGCCAAACAGACCCAGTTGCGCACGAATCTTCAGAAGGCCGCGCTCCGGGCGGATGTCGCGTTCGATCTTGTCCCATTTCGGGCCGCCCACGGCGCCCAGCAGCACGGCATCGGCGGCACGGGCACGGTCCAGGGTTTCATCGGCCAGGGGTACGCCGTGCTTGTCGATGGCCGCGCCACCGATGACGTCGTGGCTGAGTTCGAAGCCCAGGCCGTACTTGTCGTTCGCCAACTTCAGGACCTTGACCGCCTCGGCCATGATTTCCGGGCCGATGCCGTCACCTGGGAGAATCAGAATCTGTTTGCTCATGCTTTCCTCGTTTGTTCGGTTTTCGGCACAACCCCTGGGGCCGACCGGTAAAAATCCTATCGCTCGGCCCACAGCACCAGCACATCTGTACTGAACGAACCATCGGCCTCAATCTGAAAATATTCACGCACTTCGTCGCCCATCGAACGCTGCAGCTCAAGAATCGCCGCACGCATCACCTCGGGGGTGCGCATGCGCTCGACCCAGGACTGGTACTCCAGGCGCAGGCGCTGGCGCGACGTGCTGCGAGTGTGCAGCCCCGCTTCGCTGACCTGGCGCAACCATTCGGCGGCCGAATAGTCGCGCACATGGCTGGTGTCGCGCAGCACTTCGATGCTTTGCAGGTAGGTGTCCAGTAACGGCGTGCCAGGCGACAGGATATCGATGAACGCTACCACCCCGCCCGGCTTGAGCACCCGGCGCACTTCCCGCAATGCCAGGCCGAGGTCGCTCCAATGATGCGCCGAATAGCGGCTGAACACGAAGTCGAACTCAGCGTCGGCGAACGGCAACCGCTCGGCGGCGCCACGGACCGTGCTGATATTGCCCAGGCCACGCTCGGCAGCCGCCGCCGTCACCACGTCGAGCATCTGCTGGGACAGATCGTAGGCCACCACCTCACCGGCCAGCGGCGCCACGTGGAAACTCACATGGCCGGCGCCGCAACCCAGGTCCAGCACACGGGCATCGCCACGACCGGTCAGCTCGGCCTGTAGCAGGGCGAACTCGGCGCCCTGGGCGTGCACGGCACTGCTCAGGTAGGCCGAGGCCTGTTCACCGAATTGCTTTTGGACGACTTGGCTGTGGGCGGTGCTGGTCATGGGGACTTCCTTTTTGGGTATAGCCTTGTGGTGTCAGTGCCGCCGTCTTCGCGAGCAGGCTCGCTCCCACAGGGATTTTGGGTGTTCACAAACACCTGTGGGAGCGAGCTTGCTCGCGATGAGGCCGGTACTGCCTACATCAATCCATCAAGCATCGCGAAACAACCAAGGCTGGCTCGCCCGATGCTTGGCCTCGAACGCGGCAATTGCCTCGCCGTCCTGCAAGGTCAGGCCGATGTCATCCAGGCCATTGAGCAGGCAATGCTTGCGAAACGCATCGATCTCGAAACCCAGCACCTTGCCGTCGGGGCGGGTCACCGTCTGCGCGGCCAGGTCGATCTGCAATTGATAACCAGGATTGGCCTCGACCTGCTGGAACAGCTCGTCCACTTCGGCATCGCTGAGGATGATCGGCAGCAGGCCGTTCTTGAAGCTGTTGTTGAAGAAAATGTCGGCGTAACTCGGCGCGATGATGCTGCGGAAACCGTACTCTTCCAGGGCCCACGGCGCGTGCTCGCGGCTCGAGCCGCAGCCGAAGTTCTCACGGGCCAGCAACACGCTGGCGCCTTGGTAGCGCTCGGCGTTGAGCACGAAGTCCTTGTTCAGCGGACGCTTGGAGTTGTCCTGGTAAGGCTGGCCGACATCCAGGTAGCGCCATTCGTCGAACAGGTTCGGGCCGAAGCCGGTGCGCTTGATGGATTTCAAGAATTGCTTGGGGATGATCTGGTCGGTGTCGACATTGGCACGATCCAAAGGCGCGACAAGACCGGTGTGCTGGGTAAAAGCTTTCATGCTGCGCTCCTTCAGATCAATTCGCGGACGTCGACGAAACGGCCGTTGACAGCTGCCGCAGCGGCCATCGCCGGGCTAACCAGGTGCGTACGACCACCGGCACCCTGACGGCCTTCGAAATTTCGGTTGGACGTCGAGGCGCAATGTTCGCCCGACTCCAGGCGGTCCGGGTTCATTGCCAGGCACATCGAGCAACCCGGCTCACGCCATTCGAAACCGGCTTCGAGGAAAATCTTGTCCAGCCCTTCCGCTTCGGCCTGGGCCTTCACCAGGCCCGAGCCCGGCACCACGATGGCCTGTTTGATGGTCGAGGCGACCTTGCGGCCCTTGGCGATGACCGCCGCGGCGCGCAGGTCCTCAATCCGCGAGTTGGTGCAGGAGCCGATGAAAACACGGTCGAGCTGAATGTCGGTGATCGCCTGGTTGGCGCTCAAGCCCATGTACTTCAAGGCACGGACAATGGAGTCGCGCTTGACCAGGTCCGTTTCCTTGGCCGGATCCGGCACGTTCTGGTCCACTGCCAGGACCATTTCCGGCGAAGTGCCCCAGCTGACTTGCGGCTTGATCTGCGTCGCATCGAGCTCGACCACGGTGTCGAATTTGGCGTCCGGGTCAGAGACCAGGTCTTTCCAGGCTTCGACCGCCATGTCCCACTCCGCGCCTTTTGGCGAGAACGGACGGCCCTTGACGTATTCGACGGTTTTTTCATCGGCGGCCACCAACCCGACGCGCGCGCCGGCTTCGATGGACATGTTGCAGATGGTCATGCGGCCCTCGACGGACAAGTCGCGGATCGCGCTGCCGGCGAACTCGATGGCATGGCCGTTACCGCCAGCGGTACCGATCTTGCCGATCACGGCCAGGACGATGTCCTTGGCGGTCACGCCGAACGGCAACTTGCCCTCGACGCGCACCAGCATGTTTTTCATTTTCTTGGCGACCAGGCACTGGGTGGCCAGCACGTGCTCGACCTCGGAAGTGCCGATGCCGTGGGCCAAGGCGCCGAATGCGCCGTGGGTCGAGGTATGGGAGTCACCGCAGACCACGGTCATGCCAGGCAAGGTCGCGCCTTGCTCCGGGCCGATGACGTGGACGATGCCCTGGCGCACGTCGTTCATCTTGAATTCAACGATGCCGTATTCATCACAGTTGTCGTCGAGGGTCTGGACTTGAAGACGCGAGACCTGGTCGGCAATGGCTTCGATGCCGCCCTTGCGCTCCGGGGTGGTCGGTACGTTGTGGTCCGGGGTGGCGATGTTGGCATCGATGCGCCAAGGCTTGCGCCCAGCCAGGCGCAGGCCTTCGAAGGCTTGCGGCGAAGTCACTTCATGGATGATGTGACGATCGATGTAGATCAGCGCCGAGCCATCGTCGCGCTGCTTGACCAAATGCGAATCCCAGAGCTTGTCGTAGAGCGTTTTGCCGGCCATCACACGGTTTCCTCATCAGCTTGTTTCTATGCCCTGGGTCTTGAGTGAGTAAATGACCCCTTGGCTTGTGAGGCTGATGTTATGAGGCTACATTAAATAACTCAAATTCATATTTTTCATGCTTTGCATAACCAACAGGAATTCGACCGGTACGGCCATGGACTTAGCCAACCTCAACGCCTTTATTGCCATCGCCGAGACCGGCAGTTTCTCCGGAGCCGGCGAGCGCCTGCACCTCACCCAGCCCGCTATCAGCAAGCGTATTGCCGGGCTGGAACAACAGCTCAATGTGCGCCTCTTCGACCGGCTGGGCCGTGAAATTGGCCTGACCGAAGCCGGCCGGGCGCTGCTGCCCCGGGCCTATCAGATTCTCAACGTGCTCGACGACACCCGCCGCGCGCTGACCAATCTGACCGGCGAAGTGACCGGGCGGCTGACCCTCGCCACCAGTCACCACATCGGCTTGCATCGCCTGCCCTCCTTATTAAGGGAATTCACCCGACGCTACCCACAGGTGGCATTGGATATTCAGTTCCTTGATTCGGAAGTGGCCTACGAGGAAATCCTTCACGGTCGCGCGGAACTCGCCGTCATCACCCTCGCCCCCGAGCCCCACGCACTGGTAAGGGCCAAGCCGGTGTGGGACGACCCGCTGGATTTCGTCGTAGCGCCGGAACACGCGCTGCTGGAAAACGGCGCAGTGAGCCTGGCGGACATCGCCTTGCATCCGGCGGTGTTCCCTGGCGGCAATACCTTCACCCATCACATCGTCCAGCGACTGTTCGAAGCCCAAGGCCTGACACCGAACATCGCCATGAGCACGAATTATCTGGAAACCATAAAGATGATGGTCTCCATCGGCCTGGCCTGGAGCGTCCTGCCGCGCACCATGCTCGACGAACAGGTGGCGCGCATTCCTTTGCCGGGCATACAGCTCAGTCGCCAGCTAGGCTATATCGTGCACACCGAACGGACGCTGTCGAATGCAGCACGGGCTTTCATGGCTCTACTGGACGCACAAATCGATCTGCCAGGGACAAGGGCATAAGTTGTGCTACTCCTATAGGGCCACTACGCCTGTGCATCACACCCACCCGCCCAAGGCCCGCTAGAGAATGCCCAAACCCGCCGACCATCTTCCGCCCCTGCCGCGTATCCAGGCGCTCGACCCGAAGCGGTCCGAGCAAAGCTGGGACAGCGCGCCACAGCTGCTGGCCGCCCTGAACGGAGCGCGGCTGGGGGCCTGGTCGTGGGACATCGATACCGGGCAGATCAGTTGGTCCCGAGGCACCCAGGCACTGTTCGGCTTCGATCCGCGCCAACCGTTACCCGCCGACGTGGACTACCTCGATCTGTTGCTGCCCGAGGACCGGGCCCGGGCCATGCGCGCGTTTCACGCGGCGGTGGCCGGCGCACCGCTCGAGCAGGCCATGCACCACCGAATCGTCTGGCCCGACGGCAGCCTGCATTGGCTGGAAATCAGCGGCAGCGTATTGCCCGACAAACATGGCCGTCCACGCATGATCGGGGTCATTCGCGAGATCACCCACCAGCGCGAACGGGAACAGGCGCTGCGCAGCTCGGAAAAACGCTTCGCCACGCTTTTTCATCTTTGCCCGAACATGGTCTTGCTGACCCGCCAGGAGGACGGCCTGATCAGCGAAGCCAACCAGTATTTCGAAAGCCTGTTCGGCTGGCCGGTTCACGATGTGATTGGCCGCACCACTCTGGAACTGGGCCTGTGGGTCGACCCCAGGCAGCGGGCGAAGCTGGTGGAGGCGACCAAGGCCAAAGGCGAACTGGTGAGCATGGAAGTGGAGTTCCGGGCCAGTAACGGCCAGGTCCACAACGGCATCCTCAGCGCGCAGAAAGTCGAACTCGAAGGCCAACCGTACCTGCTGAGCACGTTCCTCGATACCACCGAGCGCAAACTCGCCGAACAGGCCCTCAAGGACAGCCAGGAACGCCTGGACCTGGCCCTCGACTCGGCGCAACTGGGCACTTGGGACTGGCACATTCCCAGCGGCATGCTCTACGGTTCGGCCCGGGCCGCGCAGCTCCATGGCCTGGAGCCCAAAGCCTTTCATGAATCGTTCGACGCGTTTTTCGAGGGCGTACCCACCGAAGAACGCAACAACATGCGCAACGCCTACCGCAGCCTGCGCGAAGGCCCGGCGGGCAACTATCAATTGACCTATCGCGTGCAGCTGCCGGACGGCAGCTCACGCTATCTTGAGAGCCGCGCCCGCCTCTACCGCGACGACGACGGCAGCCCCTTGCGCATGGCCGGCACTTTGCTCGACATCACCGATCAGGTGGAGCGCGAACAGAGCCTGGCGGCATCGGAAGAAAAATTCGCCACACTGTTCCAGGTCAGCCCCGACCCGATCTGCGTGACCCACCAGGACGATGGCAGATTCCTGGAAATCAACTCCAGCTTCACCCAGACCTTCGGCTGGGCGGCCAGCGACGTCATCGGCCGCAGCGCCGACGAGATTGGTCTTTGGGATGCGTCCGGCAGCAGCCTGCAACGCATCGAACGGGTGATCCGCGAGCAATCGCTGAGCAATGTTGCCATCGTCGTCCACCACAAGAACGGCCAGCCGCTGACCTGCGTGATTTCCAGCCGGCAAATCCACGTCGGCAACCAGCCCTGCATCGTCACCACCCTGCGGGACATCACCCAGCAGCAGCGTTCCGAGGCGGCGCTCAAGGCCAGCGAGGAAAAATTCGCCAAGGCTTTCCACTCCAGCCCTGACGCCATCACCATCACTGAATGCGAAAGCGGCCGCTACCTTGAGGTCAACGACGGTTTCTGCCGCCTCACCGGCTATCGCGCCGACGAAGTGGTCGGCCACACAGTGTACGAAGTCGGCATCTGGGCCGAGGAAAAACAACGCACGGCGCTGCTGGCAGAGCTACAGCTCAAGGGCCGGGTCGTGCATCAGGAAATGCTCGGGCGCAACAAGCGTGGGGAAATCCTCACGGTGGAAGTGTCGGTGGAACCCATCACGCTCAACGAGACCGCCTGTCTGCTGCTGACAGCCCGGGACGTCAGCCTGCTGCGCAACGCCGAAGCGCAGATCCGCCACCTGGCTTATCACGACCCACTCACCAACCTGCCCAACCGGGCGTTGTTGATGGACCGCTTGAGCCAGCAGATCGCCTTGCTCAAGCGCCACAGCCTTCGCGGTGCCCTGCTGTTCCTCGACCTGGACCACTTCAAGCACATCAATGACTCCCTCGGCCATCCGGTGGGCGATACCGTGCTGAAGATCATCACCGCACGCCTCGAAGCCAGCGTGCGCCTCGAAGACACCGTGGCGCGGCTGGGTGGCGACGAGTTCGTGGTACTGCTCAGCGGCCTCGAAGGCACACGGGCCGCGGTCAGCGAACAGGTACAGAACCTGGCCGACACCCTGCGTGACCTGCTCTCGGAGCCGATGTTCCTGGACGGCCAACGGCTTCAAGTTACCCCCAGCATTGGCATGGCGCTGATTCCGGACCACGGCTCCACCCCGACCGACCTGCTCAAGCGCGCCGACATTGCCCTCTACCGCGCCAAGGACTCGGGGCGCAACACGTCGCAGATGTTCCACGCCACCATGCAAAAAGCCGCGAGCGAGCGACTGCGCATGGAAACCGACTTGCGCCAGGCCCTGGCTCGCAACGAGTTCAGTTTGCATTTCCAGCCCCAGATCGATGCCCGGGACAACCGCATCATCGGCGCCGAAGCCCTGGTCCGTTGGAATCATCCGGACCTGGGTGCGCAGTCGCCCAACGAGTTCATCAAGGTACTGGAAGACAGCGGCTTGATCCTGGAGGTCGGGACCTGGATCCTTGATGAAGCCTGCAACGGCTTCAAGCACTTGATCGCCAAGGGCAAGGTCGATCCGCAGCGCTTCAAATTGTGCGTCAACATCAGCCCACGGCAGTTTCGCCAGAGTGATTTCGTCGAACGCATCGAAAGCAGCCTCTCCCGTCACGGCCTGCCCTATTGCGTGCTCAAACTGGAAATCACCGAAGGCATCGTAATCCAGAACCTGGACGACACCATCGGCAAGATGCGTCGCCTCAAGAAACTGGGCGTGAGCTTCGCCATGGATGATTTCGGCACGGGATACTCGTCGCTGACGTACCTCAAACGCCTACCGGTCGACACGTTGAAAATCGATCAATCCTTCGTGCGGGACGCCACCAGCGACCCCAACGACGCCGAAATCATCCGCGCCATCGTGGCCATGGCCCGTAGCCTGAACCTGGAAATGATCGCCGAAGGGGTGGAAACGCTGGAACAATTGCAGTTCCTGCAGGGGCTCGATTGTCATTTGTACCAGGGTTACCTGCACAGCCGGCCGTTGCCGCTGGAGGCGTTTGAGCGGTTGTTGCCCTAATTCTGAACCGCAATACAAGACGGGCTTTTGTGGCGAGGGGATTTATCCCCGCTGGGTTGCGAAGCAGCCCCAAAAAAGAACAGACGACGCTGTTTAGCCTGACACGCCGAGGCGACGGCTTTTAGGGCTGCTTCGCAGCCCAGCGGGGATAAATCCCCTCGCCACGATTAATCTTCCACCGATCTCAAAAACGAAGAAGGGCGCCATTCGGCGCCCTTCTTCAATTGCGATGGATCAATTCTCCAGCGCGGGTTTTTGCTGCGCACCGTTGATCGGGATGCGCTTGGCTTTCGCCTCTTCCGGTACCACGCGCAACAGGTCGATGCTCAACAGACCGTTGCTCAGGCCGGCGGCCTTGATCTCGATATGATCCGCCAACCGGAAGGACAGCTTGAACGCCCGCTGGGCGATGCCTTGGTGCAGGTAGGTCACGCTGTCGTTGCTGGCCTCGCGCTTGCCGCCGCTGATGGTCAGCACACCTTTTTCCACTTGCAGGTCCAGGTCTTCTTCCCGGAACCCGGCAGCGGCGACTACGATGCGGTATTCGTCATCGCCGTGTTTTTCCACGTTGTAAGGTGGATAACTGCTGCCCGGTTCGTTGCGCAGTGCGGTTTCGAACAGGTCGTTGAAACGGTCGAAGCCCACCGAGGAACGGAACAGAGGGGCCAGCGAAAATGCAGTACTCATGATTCAAATCTCCTGAAAGTTCAGCAAGGTTTTTTGTCTCCGCGACCCGAATTCGGCATCGCGTACCCCCTATCTAGGGTCCGCCAAAAACTTTTCAAGAGCTTTTCCTGAGATTTTTTTCAGGCCGCTTCGGTGCGCTGCACACCCAATAAATGGCCCACCGCATCCAGTTCCGTTTCCCGCCGTAGCGCGCCGAACAACTCCACGGCTTCGGGGTAATTGCGGGTCAGCATGGCCAGCCATTGCTTCAAGCGACCCGGCGCCTGGCGAGGGGTCAATTGCTCCACTACCTGTACCCAGAAATCCTGGAGCATCGGTTGCAGGTCGGCCCAAGACATCTCGATAACCTCTTCACCCGCCCGGGCGGCGGCGATCTGCCGCGCCAGGTCGGGACGGGAGACCAGTCCACGGCCGAGCATTATGTCTTCGACACCGCTGATTTCCCGGCACCGACGCCAGTCATCGACGCACCAGATATCGCCGTTGGCGAACACCGGCACCTTGACCACTTCCTGGACGCGGGGAATCCACTCCCAGTGGGCCGGTGGCTTATAGCCGTCGACCTTGGTCCGCGCATGCACGACGATGTGCGCCGCGCCGCCCTCGGCCAGCGCCGTGGCGCAGACCAGCGCGCCGTCCGGGCTGTCGAAACCCAGGCGCATCTTCGCCGTAACCGGAATGTGCTTGGGCACCGCACGACGGACATGTTCCACGATTTCGTTGAGCAGCTCTGGCTCCTTGAGCAACACCGCCCCGCCCCGTGACTTGTTCACTGTCTTGGCCGGGCACCCGAAATTCAAATCGATCACCTCGGAGCCCAGCTCGCAGGCCAGCGCCGCGTTTTCCGCCAGGCATACCGGGTCGGAACCGAGCAACTGCACACGCAGGGGCACACCCGCCGCTGTTTGGGCACCGGTCAACAGTTCAGGGGCAAGCTTATGGAAATAGGCCGGCGTGAGCAGACGGTCGTTGACGCGAATGAACTCGGTGACGCACCAATCGATGCCGCCAACACGGGTCAGGACGTCCCGCAGGATGTTGTCGACCAACCCCTCCATGGGCGCCAAGGCAATTTGCATGGGAAACACACTCAACGAAAAAACGTGCAGCAGTTTAGCGGATTTCCTTCACAAAATCGGAATCCACCACGAATCACTGTGGGAGCGAGCCTGCTCGCGATGGCGGTGTATCAGCTTGGGAAGATGCTGGATGTGCCGCCGCCATCGCGAGCAGGCTCGCTCCCACACCGACTCCAAGGCGCCCACAAAACCGGAATCCACCACCAAACCCTGTGGGAGCGAGCCTGCTCGCGATGGCGGTGGGTCAGTCTATAAAGAGGTCAGATGAATTCAGCGCCACGCCATAACCTTCGATGAACTCCGGCGGCATGCGCTTGGGCCGGCCGGTAGACAGTTCGATGCAAACGAAAGTGGTCTGGGCCCGCAGCAATGTGGTGTTATCACTGGGACGGACCAGCTGGAAATGCCGGGTCATTTTCAGGCGCTGGTCCCAGTCGACGATCCAGGTCGCCAACTGCAATTCGTCGCCCTCGTAGGCGGCCGCCAGATAATCGATTTCATGCCGCACCACCGCCATGGCCCGATCCAGTCGCCGGTATTCCACCAGATCCAGGCCCAGGCGCTGGGAATGCCGCCACGCGCAACGCTCCAGCCAGGTGACGTACACCGCGTTGTTGGCGTGGCCTAGCCCATCGATATCTTCTGGATTGACCTGAAGATCAATAATGAACGGCGTTGCCCGATCCCAGCCCATGCCCCTCTCCCGGTCGAATTTGGATCGGGGCAGTGTAACGGAAGCTCAAGCCGATTGCCGCGCTTGCAAGCTGCGCCCCGCCAGCAGTGATAACACGCCATCAATGACACGGGGATCGGCCAGGACTCGCTGGTGTCCACCCTCGGACAACCGCAGCAAGCGACTGTCGAACCAGGCTTCATGGATCAGTTGCGATTCCCTGACCGAAACCGACGTATCGTCCTCGGCATGGACAATCAACCCTGGAATATCCAGCTGGTATTGCGCAACATCCATCTTCGAAGCCTGCATGCCCACATCCTGCTCCACCTGGCGAATGAACGCCGAGCGGGCCCTGGCGGGCATTCCCGTCATCCGGGCGAACCCACGCAGCACGCCGAGGATCCGCGCAGGCGCGGCGATGCTGACCAGCGTCTCGGTCCGCAAGCCCAACTGGACCGCCAGCATGGCACTGGCGCCACCCATGGAGTGACCGATCACCGCTTGCAGCGGTGGCAACTCAGCTGCGGCTTCGAGCATCGCCCGGGCAAACAACAGGACGTTGGCTTCGTGGCCCGGCGAGCGACCATGGGCCGGTCCGTCCAGCGCCACCACGGTATAACCGGCATCCACCAGCGCGGTTATCAAGGCCGCGAACTGCGTCGGCCGTCCTTCCCAGCCATGCATCAGCAGGACCGCCGGGCCTTTGCCCCAGCGCAAGGCAGACAGGCCGAAGCGCAAGGTGATGCGCTCGGACGAGGCAAGCAATGGCAACTCCCAGGCCCTCGGTGGCAGGTTGCGTGGACTCATGAAGACCCTGCGCATTTTCTTCGCCACCAGGCGCGGTGCTATCCAACCAAGGGTGCCATTGACGCCACGAATCCAGCTCAACCTGTCCATGCTCATCTCCAGGGCTTGCGCCTTAGCTCAGCGCACCGCCGACTTGGCGGCGCGCAGCAAACGATCCGATAACTCACCCGGGCCCAATGCCCGTGCCAGCGCCAGGCCGCCGACCATCAAGGCAATGTCAGCCAGGGCTTTGTCCGCGTCTTCGGGGCTGGCGGCCAATTGCGCGACCATCAGCTCGATATGCTCATTGAGCACCTCACGAAATGCATCCGGCAGCCGCCCGAGCTCGCCGACCGATGCCGGAATCGGACACGCCTGCTCGGTTGAATCGCGGTGCTTGCGCGACAAGTAGAAGGCCGCGACCAAGGCGCGCCGTTCTTCACCCGTCAGCTCGGCATCCATGTCAGCGATCAAGCCACGGCGGCGGTTCAGCAACTGCTTGAACGCCTCCAGCATCAAGGCGTCCTTGCTTTCGAAATGAGCGTAGAAACCACCCACCGTCAGCCCGGCCGCCCCCATCACCTCGCCCACGCTCGGCTCGGCCGGCCCGCGCTGGATCAGCGCATCGCTGGCGGCCTTGAGAATGCGTTCGCGGGTCTGTGCTTTTTTATCGCTCATCGTTGCCTCCGAATATTACGATTGAAATATTATTCTCATAATAAATTTTCGCAAGCGAAATGTTGACCGCCGGTCAGAAGTATTTTCAGGAGAATAGGAAATTGGCTGAACGCCAGGCAAACAAAAGGGCCATTCAAGAATTGAATGACCCTTATAAAATCCCGCAGAGCGGGTAATCGTGGCGTCCCCTAGGGGACTCGAACCCCTGTTACCGCCGTGAAAGGGCGGTGTCCTAGGCCACTAGACGAAGGGGACACAAACCTTCTTACTTGATCAGCGCTGAGAACTGATCTATTCAAGGCCGGAGTGGCCAGACCTTGAACCTGAGATTGGTGGAGCTAGACGGGATCGAACCGTCGACCTCTTGCATGCCATGCAAGCGCTCTCCCAGCTGAGCTATAGCCCCGGATTTTTCGCCTCGCGGCGGAGCGACATCTTGCAACATCGCTTCTGTAAAACTGGCGTCCCCTAGGGGACTCGAACCCCTGTTACCGCCGTGAAAGGGCGGTGTCCTAGGCCACTAGACGAAGGGGACGCAAACCCTTCTATACAACTGATCAACGCTGAGAGTTGATCGCTTCAAGACCGGTGTGGCCAGGCCTTGAAGTGTAAATTGGTGGAGCTAGACGGGATCGAACCGTCGACCTCTTGCATGCCATGCAAGCGCTCTCCCAGCTGAGCTATAGCCCCTCATCGCTGAGGACGGGGCGAATCTTAAGGGCGTATCGGAGGGCTGTCAAATTTATTTTCAAAGAATTTGAAAATTTTTTGCCGGGATAACAATCACTTACCGACAAACCCCGGAAAACCGGGGCACGCCCTCCTCCATCAGCCGCTTAAGCGATCGCGCCCAGCAGCTTTTCCCACTCCTTGTTCTCCTTCTTGGACACGCCACCGAGCAGATCGATGGCCTGGCGCAGGCGGAAACGGGTCAGGTCCGGCCCGAGGATTTCCATGGCATCGAGCACCGACACCGAGCTCGCCTGGCCAGTAATGGCGGCAAACATCAGCGGCATCGCGTCGCGCAGTTTCAACTCCAGGGATTCGACCACTGCCTGAATCGTCGCGGTGATGCTGTCCTTTTCCCACTGGCGCAGGCTTTCGAGCTTCCAGAGGATCAATTGCATCAACTGCCGCACCTGGTCGCCCGAAAGCTTCTTGGATTCGAACAGCTTCGCATCGGGGGTCACGCCACCGGCAAAGAAGAACCCGGCCAATGGCGCGATCTGGCTGAACGTCTCGACCCTGCCCTGCACGTGCGGGGCAATCTTCATCATGTATTCAGGGTTGAACGCCCACTTCTGCACGCGCGCGGCGAACTCTTCCACGGGCAGGTCGCGCAGCCATTGGCCGTTGAGCCAGGACAATTTCTCGACGTCGAAGATCGGCCCGCCCAGGGAAACACGCGAAAGGTCGAAGTGTTCGACCATTTCCTGCAGCGAGAACTTCTCGCGCTCGTCGGGCATCGACCAGCCCATGCGCCCCAGGTAGTTGAGCATCGCCTCGGGCATGAAGCCCATGCGCTCGTAGAAGGTCACCGAGGTCGGGTTCTTGCGCTTGGACAGCTTGCTCTTGTCCGGATTGCGTAGCAGCGGCATGTAGCACAACTGCGGTTGCTCCCAGCCGAAGTACTCGTAAAGCAGGATCAGTTTCGGCGCCGACGGCAGCCACTCCTCACCGCGCAGGACGTGGGTGATGCCCATCAGGTGGTCGTCGACCACGTTGGCCAGGAAGTACGTCGGCAGGCCGTCGGTCTTCATCAGCACTTGCATGTCCATGCGGTCCCATGGGATCTCGACATCGCCACGCAGCATGTCCGGCACCACGCAGACGCCCTCGGTCGGCACCTTCATGCGGATCACATGGGGCTCGCCAGCGGCCAGGCGACGGGCGACTTCTTCCTTGGACAGCAGCAGCGCGCGACCGTCATAGCGCGGGGTTTCGCCACGGGCGATCTGCTCGGCGCGCATCTGGTCGAGCTCTTCGGCGGTGCAGAAACAAGGGAATGCGTGCCCCATGTCCACCAGTTGCTGACAGTACTGCTTGTAGATCTCGCCGCGCTCGCTCTGGCGATACGGGCCATGCGGGCCGCCAACATCCGGGCCTTCGCTCCAGTCGATGCCGAGCCAGCGAAGGGCGTCGAAAATCTGCTGTTCCGACTCGCGGGTCGAGCGCAACTGATCGGTGTCCTCGATCCGCAGGATGAACTCACCACCGTGCTGCTTGGCAAAGCAATAGTTGAACAAGGCGATGTAAGCGGTGCCGACATGGGGATCGCCAGTGGGCGAAGGCGCGATGCGGGTACGGACGGTGGTCATGGCATGTCTCGGAAAGAAGATAAAAGCGAAGATCAAACAGGGGGTGAATGGTAACAGGCGATGGTGGGCAGGCTCCAGTGAGAGGCCGATTTGAGTAAAGCCTGCCAGACCGAGTCGCCCTCATCGCGAGCAGGCTCGCTCCCACAGGAAACCGAGTTGTCTGGACTGGATGCGGTCCACTGTGGGAGCGAGCCTGCTCCGGGCGGCGTTCCGACGATGAGGCCTTCGAAGCCACTGCAAGAGTCAGACAGTCAGCAACCGCTCGCGCAACTTGCCTATCTCATCGCGCAACTGCGCCGCGGCCTCGAACTCCAGGTCACGGGCCAGTTGGTACATCTTCTCTTCCAATTGCCGGATACGCTTGGTGATTTCGCTCGGCGAGCGCAGTTCGGCTTCGTAGCGGGCGCTTTCCTCGGCGGCTTTGGCCATGCCCTTGCGTTTCTTGCTGCGCGAGCCAGGCACCGTGGCGCCTTCCATGATATCGGCGACGTCCTTGTACACGCCTTTAGGCGTAATGCCATTGGCCAGGTTGAAGGCGATCTGCTTGTCGCGGCGGCGCTCGGTCTCGCCGATAGCCCGCTCCATGGACCCGGTGATGCGATCGGCATACAAAATCGCGCGGCCGTTGAGGTTTCGCGCCGCGCGACCGATGGTCTGGATCAACGAGCGCTCGGAGCGCAGGAAACCTTCCTTGTCAGCGTCGAGGATCGCCACCAGCGACACCTCCGGCATGTCCAGGCCCTCGCGCAGCAGGTTGATGCCCACCAACACGTCGAAAGTGCCCAGGCGCAGGTCGCGGATGATCTCGACCCGCTCCACCGTGTCGATGTCCGAGTGCAGGTAACGCACCCGCACGCCATGGTCGGCCAGGTAATCGGTGAGGTCTTCGGCCATGCGTTTGGTGAGCGTGGTGACCAGCACCCGCTCTTCCAAGGCCACGCGTTTCGTGATTTCCGACAGCAAATCATCGACCTGGGTCAGTGCCGGGCGCACCTCGACCTGCGGGTCCACCAGCCCCGTCGGCCGCACTACTTGCTCGACCACGCGACCGGCATGCTCGGCCTCGTAATTGCCAGGAGTGGCCGAGACGAAAATCGTCTGCGGGCTGACGCTTTCCCATTCGTCGAAACGCATCGGCCGGTTATCCAGTGCCGAGGGCAGGCGGAAACCATATTCCACCAGGGTTTCCTTGCGCGAACGGTCGCCTTTGTACATGGCGCCAACTTGCGGCACGCTGACGTGGGACTCGTCGATCACCAGCAGGGCGTCAGGCGGCAGGTAGTCGTACAAAGTGGGCGGCGGCGCGCCCGCCGGACGGCCCGAGAGGTAGCGCGAGTAGTTCTCGATGCCGTTGCAGTAACCCAATTCCAGGATCATTTCCAGGTCGAAGCGGGTCCGCTGCTCCAGGCGTTGGGCCTCCACCAGCTTGTTGTTCGAACGCAGGTATTCCAGGCGTTCTTGCAGCTCGGCCTTGATCCCCTCGATGGCGCCCAGCAAGGTTTCCCGTGGCGTTACGTAGTGGCTCTTGGGATAGAAGGTGAAGCGCGGCATCTTGCGGATCACTTCGCCGGTCAGCGGATCGAAGGCCGAGATGCTCTCCACTTCGTCGTCGAACAGCTCGATGCGGATCGCTTCCAGGTCCGACTCTGCCGGGTAGATGTCGATCACATCACCCCGCACCCGGAACGTCGCCCGGGCAAAATCCATGTCGTTGCGGGTGTACTGCAAATCCGCCAGGCGCCGGAGCAAGGCGCGCTGGTCGAGCTTATCGCCCCGATCCACGTGCAGCACCATCTTCAAGTACGTTTCCGGGCTGCCCAAGCCATAGATGCACGACACCGTGGTGACGATGATCGCGTCCTTGCGCTCGAGCAACGCCTTGGTCGCCGACAGCCGCATCTGCTCGATGTGGTCGTTGATCGAGGCGTCCTTTTCGATGAAGGTGTCCGACGACGGCACATACGCTTCGGGCTGGTAGTAGTCGTAGTAGGAAACGAAGTATTCCACCGCGTTGTTCGGAAAAAATGCCTTGAACTCGCCGTACAACTGCGCCGCCAGCGTCTTGTTCGGCGCCAGCACCAGCGTCGGGCGCTGCACCTGGGCGATCACGTTGGCGATGCTGAAAGTCTTGCCCGAGCCGGTCACACCCAGCAACGTCTGGTGCGCCAGCCCGGCCTCGATGCCTTCGACCATCAGGCGGATGGCTTCCGGCTGATCGCCGGCGGGCTGGAAGCGGGTGACTAGCTGGAATTCAGACATAACATAACCCCTGGGTTCACTCCTGTCGGCCAGCCGACGGGAACGAGGAAGACCGAATTGACTGACGTCGGCCGATGAAAAAGCTGGAATTCACACAATGTGGAGGTGAATGCCTTCGCTTTCAAGACGAGCGTCCTACACGCCTTGCAGACTTTGACGCGGCGAAGGGACTAACGGTCGAAAAAAAACGAAAATACTTACGGTAAAGACCGATTAGCCTGTCGCCCTGCCCGGTGATGGCCTCTATACTAGCTCCCCGTTTGTGCACCGCTCTAGTGCATCCGGCTGGAGCGCGACACGTCCCCTCACTCTCCATTCAGAGCCGCGCACTAATGAGCCTGTTTTCCGCTGTCGAATTGGCACCACGCGACCCCATCCTGGGCCTCAACGAAGCTTTCAACGCCGACACCCGTACCAACAAGGTCAACCTGGGCGTAGGTGTTTACTGCAACGAGGAAGGGCGCATTCCATTGCTGCGCGCCGTGGTTGAAGCCGAGACAATTCGCGTGGCTCAGCACGTGTCCCGTGGCTACCTGCCGATCGACGGCATCGCCGCCTATGACCAGGCGGTCCAGACCCTGCTGTTCGGCAAGGACTCCCCGCTGATCGCTTCGGGCCGCGTCATCACCACCCAGGCCGTGGGCGGCACTGGCGCACTGAAGATCGGCGCCGACTTCCTCAAGCAACTGCTGCCAGACGCGGTCGTGGCCATTAGCGACCCAAGCTGGGAAAACCACCGCGCCCTGTTCGAAACCGCCGGTTTCCCAGTACAGAACTATCGCTACTACGACGCCGCCACCCACGACGTGAACCGCAGCGGCCTGCTGGAAGACCTCAACGCCCTGCCCGACCGCTCGATCGTTGTGCTGCACGCCTGCTGCCACAACCCGACCGGCGTGGACCTGAGCCCCGAAGACTGGAAAAACGTGCTGGCCGTGGTCAAGGCCAAGAACCACGTGCCGTTCCTGGACATGGCCTACCAGGGCTTTGGCAAGGGTATTGATGAAGACGCCGCGGCGGTGCGCCTGTTCGCCGAGTCGGGCCTGACCTTCTTCGCCTCCAGTTCGTTCTCCAAGTCGTTCTCGCTGTATGGCGAGCGCGTCGGCGCCTTGTCGATCGTCAGCGAGTCGAAGGAAGAAAGTGCCCGCGTCCTGTCCCAGGTCAAGCGCGTGATCCGCACCAACTACTCCAACCCGCCAACCCACGGCGCCAGCATCGTCGCCGCCGTGCTCAACAGCCCTGAGTTGCGGGCCCAGTGGGAAGAAGAACTGGCCGAGATGCGCCTGCGCATCCGCGGCATGCGCGACCAGATGGTGGACATACTGGCCAAGGCCGCGCCGCACCACGACTTCAGCTTCGTCGCACGCCAGAGCGGGATGTTCTCCTACTCCGGCCTGACCGTTGAACAAGTGACGCGCCTGCGCAACGAGTTCGGCATCTATGCCCTGGACACCGGCCGCATCTGCGTGGCCGCGCTGAACCAGAACAACATCGATGCGGTAACCAAGGCCATCGTCCAGGTGATCTGACACCCCGGCGCTGGATGAAAAGCGGGAAGCCATCGAGCTTCCCGTTTTTTTTGGGTGTCCCCTGTGGCCAGGGATTTATCCCCTCGCCACAGTGGTCAGCGTCCGGCCGGTAATGTGTGGAGCAGTAACATTTGCTACCTGAACACCTCAACCAGGAAAATCCCGCCCAATCATCAACCCAAGCTTGACTTCTCTTTTCCAATCAGTAACATACGCGTCATTCCGCGATAGCTCAGTTGGTAGAGCAAGTGACTGTTAATCACTGGGTCCCTGGTTCGAGTCCAGGTCGTGGAGCCAGACAGCAAAAATCAAAGCCCTTGAATCGAAAGATTCAGGGGCTTTTTTATGGGCGCCTTTCGGCGGTCAGAGCCCGCTGATGGCCGTAGAGCGCCTGTCTGAGGTCGCTACCAGAACAATAATTTGGCGCCAATGCGGCATCATGGTCTGAATCCTGCTTTGTTTTTCCCAATCCCAAGCTGTCACCTGAGCGTCATGGCCGTGCCGCAAACTGTCCCGGTCCGCCATTGCAGCTTCATAACAACAAGGACGAAGCCATGCCAACACAAAACCCTCACCGCATCGTGGGACTGTGCACCTCGAGCAAGGTGTACAACGCACTGACCGAGCTCAAGCACCTGGAAGGCCACCGCAGCGCCAAGTTCCTCTCGCTGCTCGCGGAGAGCCTGGTCCGCAAGGGCCTGCTCAACGAGCAGGAAGTGGTGCACATGCTGGACCTGGTGGTCGATTGAGCGGCATCGATTCCTACTATTGAAGCCGTTGATTTTTCCCCATCCTTCATGAGACGTAAGGTAGCCCCATCGATTGATGGAGGTTTCCCATGCCCAAGGTTCAAATCATGTCTGTCATTGGCAGCGCCGTCCCCGCCCCGCTCAGGGAACGAGGCCTGCTGGCTTGCTGGTATCTGGTGCAGGACGGCGTGACCATCAGCGGTCCGCTGACTTCACTGCCCGCTGCCCAGGCCATGTCGCAACGCATCGGTCCCTATCTGCTGCGCGCCTAAGGCAATTGCACCCGAGGCGTATTTTCGACGAACAACGCCCAGCACGAAAGGAACAGCGCCGCGATCAACGGGCCGATGACGAAGCCGTTCAGGCCAAACACCGCCAGCCCGCCCAGTGTCGAGACCAGGACCATGTAGTCGGGCATCTTGGTGTCCTTGCCCACCAGGATCGGCCGCAGGAAGTTATCCACCAGGCCGATCACGAATACACCGAACAGGGTCAGCACGACGCCCTGCCAGATCGCCCCCGACAGCAGGAAATACACCGCCACCGGCGCCCAGACGATGCCCGCTCCCACGGCTGGCAGCAGCGACAGGAACGCCATCAGCACCGCCCAGGGCAGCACTGTCGGAATGCCAAGCACCCAAAAGATCAAGCCGCCCAGTGCGCCCTGGGTAATCGCTACCAACAGGTTGCCTTTCACCGTCGCCCGCACCACCCGGTTGAATTTCAACTGCAGGCGGCGCTTCTGGTGCTCCGCCAATGGCACGGCAAAGCGAACCTTGCGCACCAGTTCCGGACCGTCGCGCAGGAAAAAGAACAGAAGGTAGAGCATCACGAAAAAGCTCACCAGGAATTGGAACGTCCCCTGGCCGAAACTGAACGCCTGGGTGGCGAAGAATTCGCTGCCCTGCATCGCGCTCTTGACGATCTTGTCCCGCAACCCGCTCAGGTTGCCCAGGCCAAAACGGTCCAGCAGGTGCTGGAAGTACGGGGGCAATGCTTCCTTGAAGCGGGCCAGGTAATCGGCAACGTCCAGCTCGCCACTTTCCAGGCTCTTGTAGAGTGCCGCGCCTTCCTGGACCAGCAAGGTGCTGATGACGATGACCGGCAAGACAGCGATCAGCATGCAACTGGTCAGGGTCAGCAGCGTCGTGAGGTTGCGCGGCCAGTTGAGTTTCAATTGCAGCCGCCGCTGCAGCGGCGCGAAGACGATGCCCAGGATGACGGCCCAGAACACCGCTCCGTAGAACGGCAGCAGGATCCAGACGAAGGCGATGCTGACCAGGATCAGCAGCAACATCTGCGATTTGTTTTGGAGGTTCTTGCGGTTCATTTGCTTTCCATGTCCTTGGCAGATACACATTAGTCCGCCAGGACTCGCCGGAGTGCCGTCGCGTCTGCTGCGCGCCATGAACACAAATCAATACCGCCTGGCCGGACGTGGCCTACCCCGCCGCTTTTCGACCCGAGATTGCGGTGGATGTGCCGTTCGGCGTGTTGATACAGGGTGCGCGAGCCATAGCCCAGGCACTGATCCGGCAATGCAGGCGGCGAAGAACAACTGTGGGAGCGCGCTTGCTCGCTCCCACAGGATGACCGACAGAAACTGCCGAAGGCTGCGATCCTCCGCTTCCGATAGGGCCTGGCAAGCCAGGCGGCACATCTGGATCGAAAGCGAAAGATCGCAGCCTTCGGCAGCTCCTGCTGCCCGAATCAGATCCGGAACTGCCCCACCAGCTTGCCCAGGCGCTGGCCCAGGTCGGCCAGGCTGCGGGAGGTCTGGGCGCCGAGTTGGGTTTCGTCGGCAACGCTGTCCACGGCCACGGCGATCTGGTGAACGCTGCGGTTGATTTCTTCGGCTACCGCGGTCTGTTCTTCGGCGGCACTGGCGATCTGGGCGTTCATCGAGTTGATGGTGCCGATCAGCTGCGCCATGGTGTCCAGTGAAGCGCCGGCCTCATTGGCCCGTTCCGACGTGCCGTCGCCGGCCTCACTGGAACGGCGCATCGCTTCCACCGCCGCATGGGTGCCGGACTGCAACCGGTCGATCATCCCTTGAATTTCCTGGGTGCTTTGCTGGGTCCGGCTGGCCAGGGCACGGACTTCATCGGCGACCACCGCGAAACCGCGTCCCGCTTCGCCGGCCCGCGCGGCCTCGATGGCGGCGTTAAGGGCCAGCAGGTTTGTCTGCTCGGCGATCGAACGAATCACTCCCAGGACACTGACGATCGAGGCCACGTCCTGTTGCAGACTGTCCAAGGACACGCCGCTGCTGCGGATATCGTTCACCAACGCATGGATCTGCTGGATACTGCCGGCCACCACGCGCTTGGCCGACTGGCCTTCTTCGTCGGTCTGCTGGGCCGCGACGGCGGCGCCCTGGGCACTGCGGGCGACTTCCTGGGCGGCGGAGGACATCTCGTTGATCGCGGTGGCGACCTGGTCGGTTTCGTGGCGCTGGCGTTCCATGGCCTGCTCTGAACGCTGGGCTTGCTCGGAGACTTGCGTCACCAGCCCGGTCAGCTGCGAGGTCATGTCGGTGATCTGCCGCACCAGGCCGTGGATCTTGTCGACGAAACGGTTGAACGAACCGGCCAGTTGGCCCAGTTCATCCTGGCTGGTAATCGCCAGGCGTCGGGTCAGGTCGCCCTCTCCCGCCGCGATGTCGTCGAGGTTGTCCTTCATCAGGTGCAACGGACGCAGGATGGTGTTGGCGAGCACCAGGCCCACCACCGCGATCACCAGCAACACCACGGCGGCAATCCCGACGATGCTGAGGATCACGCCTTGCAGCCGATCGTGGACCTTGGCTTCCACCAACGCCACCTGACCTTCGATGCCATCCAGATTCACCGAGCTGCCCACCGCCAGGTCCCACTTGGACAAGTATTCGGTGTAGCCGAGCTTCGGCACCAGGTCTTTGCTGCCCGGCAGCGGCGAGCTGTATTCGAGGTAATGCGTGCCGTCCTTGGCGACTTTCACCAGGTCACGGTTGACGTAGACACCGTTCGGATCGCGGTTGTCCTTGAAACTCTTGCCCACACCATCAGGGCTGTTGGCCTTGAACAGACGAATGGTCTCGGAGTCGTAGCCGAAGAAATAGCCGTCCTTGCCGTAGCTGATATTGGACAGCAACTTGATCGCCTGGGCACGCGCCTCGTTATCGCCGGGCGCGGCGGCATCGTAGAGCGGCTTGATGGCCGTCAGCCCGACCGCGACATAATTCTGTAGGGTGGCCTTGGCCTCGCTGAGCAGGCGCTCGCGGGTTTGCTGGACTTCTTTGCTGGCCTGTTCCTTCAAGATGAACGCAGTGGTCAGGCTGATGATCACGGCGGACAGCAATACCGGCAGTATTGCCAGGGACAGGACTTTAGCCTTCAAGCTCAGGCGCATGCTGTTCACTCTTGTAGGTTTTATGGTGTGGTTAGCTGGGTTAACGGCAGCCCACGGCAAAACTGTAGGACAAGGTGAACAGTCAGTTGGCAGGGTCGCTGAATTCAAGGGCCCCATCGCGAGCAAGCTCGCTTCCACAGGAAAATGCGATCCAATGTGGGAGCGAGCCTGCTCGCGATGAACGCAACGCGGTCTTGGCCTACAACACCATCGCCGCCACCCAACCAAACACCAGCAACGGCAGGTTGTAATGGATGAAGGTCGGAACCACGGTGTCCCAGATGTGGTGATGCTGGCCGTCGATGTTCAGGCCGGAGGTCGGGCCCAGCGTCGAGTCCGAGGCAGGCGAGCCGGCATCGCCCAAGGCGCCGGCGGTGCCGACGATGCAGACGATCGCCAGCGGGCTGAAACCCAGTTGCAGGCACAGCGGCACAAAGATAGTCGCCAGGATCGGCACCGTGGAGAACGACGAGCCGATGCCCATGGTCACCAACAATCCCACCAGCAACATCAGCAATGCGCCGACGCCCTTGTTGTGGCCGATCCAGGCCGCCGAGGTTTCAACCAGGCTCTGGACTTCACCGGTGGCTTTCATCACCTCGGCGAACCCCGACGCGGCGATCATGATGAAGCCGATCATCGCCATCATCTTCATGCCTTCGGTGAACAGGTCATCGGTCTCGCGCCAACGCACCACACCCGAGACAGAAAAGATCAGGAAGCCGGCCAGGGCGCCGATGATCATCGAGTCGAGCAGCAGCTGGATGGCAAAGGCCGCCGCGATCGCCAACCCCGCCACCAACAGGCTGAGCGGGTTATAGCGCACCGCCACCTGCTCGGCGCGAGCGATTTTCTTCAGGTCATAGACGCGTTTCTTGCGATAGGTGATAAACGACAGCGCCAGGCCAAACACCATGCCCAGCGCCGGGATGCCCATGGCGTGGGTGATGTTGATGCCGCTGACGTCCACGCCACTTCTCGCGACGTTGGCCAACAGGATTTCGTTAAGGAAAATATTGCCGAAGCCCACCGGCAGGAACATATAGGGCGTGATCAGGCCGAAGGTCATGACGCAGGCGATCAACCGGCGGTCCATCTGCAACTTGGTCAGTACATATAAAAGTGGCGGCACCAGCAGCGGGATGAAGGCGATGTGGATCGGCAGGATATTCTGTGAAGCGACCGCGACGGTACCCAGCAGGCCGATCAGCACCCACTTGACGCCCGTGCCGCCGGCGGCGTCCTGGCGGTCGACCATGGCCAGGGCTTTGTCGGCCAAGGCGTGAGCCATGCCGGACTTGGCGATCGCCACGGCGAAAGCACCCAGCAATGCGTAGGACAACGCCACCGTAGCGCCGCCGCCCAGGCCTGCATTGAACGCCTTGAGCGTCGCCTCGATCCCCAGGCCGCCCGTCAGGCCGCCCACCAATGCGCCGACGATCAGCGCGATCACCACATGCACGCGGGACAGGCTGAGCACCAGCATGACGCCAACCGCCGCAATTACTGCATTTATCATCGTTACCTCAAAGCACAGCGATGGAAAGCCACCGGACAAAAAGGTCGCGACTTTGCAGGAAGCGGCGGCAAGCTGCAAGGGTCATGCGGCGGGTTTCGCATTCACTGCCGATCCAGTGTGGGAGCGAGCTTGCTCGCGATGGCGGTGGGTCAGTTGATATTCATTTGGCTGAACTGACGCTATCGCGAGCAAGCTCGCTCCCCCAGGGCTCAGCGGCACCATTAGCGTGTTTCAGCGCTTGGGCAAGTCGATCACGACCTTCAAGCCGCCCCACTCGCTGTCACCCAGCGCCAGCGTCCCGCCCCAGGTGTCGACGATGTCGCGCACGATGCCCAGCCCCAGGCCGTGGCCGTCGGTTTGCTCATCCAACCGCGTGCCTCGGCTGAATACCTGGTCGCGGCGCTCCGCGGGGATGCCCGGCCCATCGTCTTCCACCACCAGGCTGAAGCCCTCGACCGTCTCGCTCACGCTCAGGCGCACTTCGGCGTCGGCCCATTTGCACGCGTTGTCCAGCAGGTTGCCCAGCAGTTCCAGCAGGTCTTCACGATCCCAAGGCAGGTGCAAGCCGGGCGGCCCGACGTAGGCCAGATGCAGATGCTCGCCATGGATCATGTTCAGCGTCGCCAGCAATCCCGGCAGTTCGGCGTCGCAGTCCAGGTGCGCCCCGGGCAACGCATCACCGGACAACCGGGCGCGATTGAGTTCGCGGTTCAAGCGCTGGCGAACCTGCTCCAGTTGTTCGAGCAGCAACTTGCGCAGTTCCGGATAAGGGTCGAGCTTTTCGTTCGACGCCAGGCTTTGCAGCACCGCCAGCGGGGTCTTCAAGGCATGGCCCAGGTTGCCCAGGGCGTTGCGTGAGCGCTTGAGGCTGTCTTCGGTGTGGGCCAGCAGATGGTTGATCTGCGCCACCAGTGGCTCCAGCTCCCTGGGCACTTGCTCATCGAGCTGCGAGCGCTGCCCGCGTTGCAACTGGGCAATCTGCTCCCGAGCCTTTTCCAACGGACGCAACGCGCGATGTACCGTGAGGCGCTGGAGTAACAGGATCAGCAGCAACCCGGCCAGGCCGAGCCCCAAGCCGACCTGCTGCATCCTCAGGAAGCTGTCGCGCACGGGCGTGTAGTCCTGGGCCACGCTGATGGAAATTGCCTGGCCCAAGCGCCGATAGTCGGTGCGCAGTACCAGCAGCCTCTGGCCTTCGGGGCCCAGTTGCAGATTGCTGTGCAGGCCCGGATGGTCGAGCCGGGGCAGTTCCTGGTCCCACAGGGAGCGGGAGCGCCAATGCTCGTTGGCGAAATCGATGCGGAAATAGTGCCCGGAAAACGGCCGCAGATACGCCGGTGACAAGCGCCGCTCGTCCAACTGCAAACCTTGCGGGCCACGGACCAAAGCTACCAACAGGTTCTCGCTGTCGTTACGCAGCCCCGCTTCCAGATAACGCTGCAAGCCTAGTTCGAACAGCCACAGGCTGGTCTGCGCCAGGACGAGGCCGACCACGACCATCACACCGATCAGCCCAAGGCTCAGGCGCCGTTGGATGGATCTCACTGCGTCTGCCCGCCGAACAGGTATCCCTGGCCGCGACGGGTTTCGATCACGCTGCGCCCCAGCTTGCGCCGCAAGTGGTTGACATGGACTTCCAGCACATTGGAATCGCGCTCGGTTTCTCCGTCATACAGGTGCTCGGCGAGATGACTCTTGGAGAGGATTTGCTCGGGGTGCAACATGAAATAGCGCAACAAGCGGAACTCGGCGGCGGTCAGCTGGATCTCCGCTCCGTCACGAATCACGCACTGGCGCCCTTCATCCAGGTGCAACCCGGCCGCCTGGAGCGTCGGTTGATTGGCCTGGCCGTGGGAACGACGCAGCAGCGCCTGGATGCGCAAGTGCAGTTCTTCGGGGTGAAAGGGCTTGGTCAGGTAATCATCGGCCCCGGCCTTGAGCCCTTCGATGCGCTCGGCCCAGGAGCCGCGGGCGGTGAGGATCAACACCGGCGTGGCCAGGCCACCGGCTCGCCATTGCGTCAGCACCTCAAGCCCAGGAACGCCCGGCAGGCCCAGGTCCAGAATGATCAGGTCGTAGGGCTCGCTGCTGCCCTGGTAGATCGCATCACGACCATCGGCCAGCCAATCCACCGCATAACCCTGCCGCGCAAGCCCGGCCATCAGCTCATCGGCCAGGGGAACGTGGTCTTCCACCAGGAGCAGGCGCATCAGTCTTCCTTATCTTTGAGTAAACGGCCGGTAGCGGCCTCCAGGTCCAGTTCGCGCACTACGCCGTCGGTATCCAGCAGCTCGACCTCATAAATATAGACGCCGTGCTTTTCCTCCAGCTCGGCCTCCAGCAACTTGGCGCCAGGATGGCGGTCCAGCGCTTGTTGGAGCAATTGCTCCAGCGGCAGGATCACGCCCTGTTGGCGCAGTTGCAGGGCCTCGTCCTGGTCCAGGTCCCGGGCCATGGCGAGTGAACAGAACGCCAGCAGCGCCAGCGCCCAGCGGCTGCGGGCGCGTAAACTAAGCTTCATTACGTATCCTGATGATTCTTGAGCACCTTGCCGCTGACGGCGTCGAGTTCCAGTTCCCATTCGATGCCATCCGCATCGCGCAGGTCCACCTTGTAACGGTACTTGCCGTATTCATCTTCCAGCTCTGAATCAATCACGGTGCCGTCAGGGTGTTCGGCCAGGGCCGCTTCGTTGAGCTTGTCAAAAGGCAGGATGGTACCAGCGTCCACCAGCTTTTTGATCTCATGGCGATGGAGATCTCGTGCTTGAGCCAGGCCAGCGCCAAAGGCCATGAGCGTCACGAGAATAAAGGCAGTCAGGCGGTTCACGGATTATCTCCTTCTTATAATCTTCACCGGGAAACTTTATCGGGATGAACTTAACTGAAACTGAATTGCCATCATTGGACACACATCAATTGAGAGCGAGCTTGCTGGCAACAGCGGTTTTTGCGTTGCCATCGATGCAACTGGGCTGACGCTATCGTGAGCAAGCTCGTTCCTACGGGGTTTTGTGTCGTTATAATTCATCGCTTGCCAGTATCAGAGACCGGTATGACCGCCATCCATATCAAATTCCCAGCCCTCACCGTCAAGGCCGGCTCCCGCGCCTTCAAGCGTATCCGCGAGGCGGGCCTCAAGGCCGCCGATGTTGGCATCCTGCCGGGTGCCGCCGGTGGCCCGAAAGCCTTGGGCATCCAGGGATTGGACCTGGCCCTGTTCGGCGAATGGCTCCCCGCCGCGCCGCGAGAGCGGTCGCTGATCGGCGCTTCGGTTGGCTCCTGGCGCTTTGCCAGCGCCTGTCTGCCGAACGCCGCCGAGGGTATCCGGCGCCTGGGCACTTTGTATAACGAACAGAGCTTCGCCAAAGGCGTGACCATGGCCGGCGTCAGCCAAAGCTCCCAGCGCATGCTCGACGACCTGCTGGAAGGCCGGGACCTGACGATCCTCGACAACCCGCTCTACCGGCTCAATATCATGGTGGTCAAGAGCCACGGCTTGCTGGCACTGGACCACCGTGGCCGGCTGGGCCTGGGCTTGTCGTCGGTGATTGCCGACAACTTGCGGGGCCGCGCACGCTTGTCGCGGCATTTTGAGCGGCTGATCGTACACGATCCTCGGTTGGCGCCTCCGCTGAATCCGCTGACAGACTTCCCGTCGCGCTTCGTGCCGCTGGCCGCCGATAACCTGCGCCAGGCGTTGCTGGCGTCGGGCTCGATCCCGATGGTAATGGAAGGCGTGCGCGACCTCCCCGGCGCCGGCGCCGGCACCTACCGCGACGGCGGTCTGTTGGACTATCACCTAGACCTGCCCTACAGCGGCGAGGACATAGTCCTCTATCCACACTTCACCGATCGGGTCATTCCCGGCTGGTTCGACAAGGGCCTGCCATGGCGCAGGGGCAACGCCGAACGCCTCCAGAACGTGCTGTTGCTCGCGCCATCGCGCGAATACCTGGCTCGCCTGCCCTACGGCAAACTGCCGGATCGCAACGACTTCAAGCGCTTCATGGGCGATGACCCGAGCCGCCGTAAATACTGGCGCACGGCGATGGACGAAAGCCGCCGGCTCGGCGATGAGTTCCTTGAACTGACGGCCAACGGTGGATGGGGCGAGCGTTTGCTGACCCTTTAGTCAGCATGCTCGCGCATCACACGGATCAACCTGATAAACTCCGCCGCCTGCCTCGCGACCGCTACCTTAAAGAGCCTGAACCTGTGGAAATCTTCAAAGAATTCACCTTCGAATCCGCCCACCGCCTGCCCCACGTACCCGAAGGCCACAAGTGCGGCCGTCTTCACGGTCACTCGTTCAAGGTGGCTATCCACCTCAGCGGTGACATCGACCCGCACACGGGATGGATTCGCGACTTCTCGGAAATCAAGGCGATCTTCAAGCCGCTCTACGAGCGCCTGGACCACAACTACCTCAACGACATTCCTGGCCTGGAAAACCCGACCAGCGAAGTCCTGGCCAAGTGGATCTGGAATGAGTTGAAGCCGCTGCTGCCGGAACTCAGCGCCATTCGCATCCACGAGACCTGCACCAGCGGCTGCATCTATCACGGAGAGTAACCAAACCTGCTGTGGCGAGGGAGCTGCAGCTTTTGTGTCTATGCTCTCTGGCTTAAACATGCCAAGAGGATACGATCATGACCCATTGGCCGCTGGATCAGGTCTACCAGTTCAACGGACACCCCGTCCGCTACGCCATCCACGGCGACGGCCCGCCGCTGGTGTTTGTCCACGGCACGCCCTTTTCTTCCCATGTGTGGCACCGCATCGCCCCGCTCTTCTTCGCCACGCACAAAGTGCATTACTTCGACCTGCTGGGTTATGGCCAATCTGCGCAACCGGACGCCGACGTGTCCCTGGGCGTGCAGAACACACTGCTTGCCCAATTGCTGGAACACTGGAACCTGGAGCGTCCAGACGTAGTGGCCCATGACTTTGGCGGCGCCACCGCGCTGCGTACACATCTGCTCGATGGCAAGGATTACCGAAGCCTGACCCTGATCGACCCGGTGGCCCTGTCGCCCTGGGGTTCGCCTTTCGTCCAGCATGTGCGCCAGCATGAAGCGGCGTTCAGCGGCCTGCCCGATTACATCCAGCGCGCTATCGTGCCGACCTATGTCCGCGGCGCGATGAAACGAGACATCTGCGACGCAGAACTGGCGCCCTACGTGAAGCCGTGGCTTGGCGATCCGGGCCAGGCGGCCTTCTACCGGCAGATTGCGCAGATGGACGAGCGCTACACCCGTGAGGTCGAAGGGCTGTACCCCAGCGTACGCTGCCCGACCCAGATATTGTGGGGTGAAGATGACCAGTGGATCCCCATCGAGCGTGGCCGCGCGCTGCACAAGATGATTCCGGGGGCGCTGTTTCAGGCCGTGCCGAACGCTGGACATCTGGTTCAGGAGGATGCGCCGGAAGCCATCGTCGCGGCGGTGTTGCGGTTCTTAGGGCCGCTTTCCCCTACCTGAAATCTTTACGGTGTGGGAGCGAGCTTGCTCGCGATAGCGATTCGTCAGTTGATGGGAATGTGGCTGACCTGACGCTATCGCGAGCAAGCTCGCTCCCACACGGCCCCTCCGTGTTCCAACGTGAACCATCCCTGCACCACTTTTGTTCCTCGAAACCCACCCAACCCAACGGGATTGTCTATAAATAACCGGCGATCGCTCGCTTGGCACGGCCGCTGCACGCTTGCGCTTTTTCTCTCTCCGCAAGGACCCGCCACATGACCCAGAACGATCCCGGTAATGACTACCCCTTGAGTGAAGTCCCGATGAGCGCACGCAAGGGCCTGGCTTCGACGGCCATGGTGCTGCTGGGCTTTACGTTTTTCACCGCCACCATGTTTGCCGGTGGCAAGCTGGGCGTGGCGTTCGGTTTCGCGGACATGCTCGGCGTCATCGTCATCGGCAATCTGTTGCTGGGCCTTTATGCCGCGGGCCTGGGTTACATCGCGTTCAAGAGCGGGCTCAATTCAGTGTTGATGGGCCGCCTCTGTTTTGGCGAAGTAGGCAGCAAGCTCAGCGATCTGATCCTGGGCTTTACCCAGATCGGTTGGTACGCCTGGGGCACGGCCACCGCTGCGGTGGTGCTGGGCAAGTACTTCGAGTTGGGCCAGGGCACGGTGCTGGGGCTGATGGTGCTGTTCGGCCTGGGATTCTGCGCCACGGCTTATATCGGCTATCGCGGGCTGGAGATCCTGTCGTACATCGCCGTACCGGCCATGCTGTTGTTGCTGATGCTCTCGATGTGGGTCGCGACGCAGAAGGTCGGCGGCCTCGATGGCCTGCTGGCGGTTGTGCCAACGGGTAATCTGGATTGGTCTACGGCAATCACCCTGGTTTTCGGCACGTTCGTCAGCGGCGCCACGCAGGCGACCAACTGGACACGTTTTTCCCGCTCGGCGAAGGTCGCGGTGCTGGCGAGCCTGATCGGCTTTTTCCTGGGCAATGGCCTGATGGTGTTGATCGGCGCATACGGTGCCATCGTCTACCAGCAGCCCGACGTCGTCGAAGTCCTGTTGTTGCAGGGCTTCGCCATGGCCGCGATGGCAATGCTGCTGCTCAATATCTGGAGCACCCAGGACAACACCATCTACAACTTCGCCGTGGCCGGTTGCAACCTGCTGCGCACTCGCCGACGCAGGGCGGTCACGCTGGTCGGCGCCGCGATCGGCACCCTGTTGGCGTTGCTGGGCATGTACGATTTGCTGGTGCCTTACCTGATCCTGCTCGGCACCGTGATTCCACCGATTGGCGGGGTCATCATGGCCGACTTCTTCTTCCGCTGGCGTGGGCGCTATCCTCGCTTGGCGCAGGCGCAACTGCCTGCGTTCAATTGGCCTGGGCTGGGTGCCTATGCCGTCGGCACCGTTGCGGCGTTCAATTCGCCATGGATCGCACCGCTGGTAGGAATCGCCACCGGCGCGCTAACGTATGTGCTATTGATCGGCGTAACAGGCACTCGCACCGCTGACGCGCCCCTACAAGACCTCTAAAGGATTCGCCTGATGCACATCATCAACGCCCGCCTGCGCAACCGCGAAGGCTTGCATGAATTGCACCTGGAAAACGGCCTGATCGCCAGCATCGCCCGCCAGACCGAAGCCCCCAGCCTGGGCCCCGAAGACATTGATGCCGGAGGCAACCTGGTGGTGCCGCCTTTCGTCGAGCCGCACATACACCTGGACGCCACACTGACCGCCGGTGAACCGCGCTGGAACATGAGCGGCACGCTGTTCGAGGGCATCGAATGCTGGGGCGAACGCAAGGCCACCATCACCCAAGAAGACACCAAGACCCGCGCCAAGAAGACTCTCCAGGCCCTGGCCGCCCATGGCATCCAACACGTGCGCACCCACGTCGACGTGACCGATCCGGCGCTCACGGCGCTCAAGGCAATGCTCGAAGTGCGCGAGGAAAGCCGCCATCTGGTCGACATGCAAATCGTCGCGTTCCCCCAGGAGGGCATCGAGTCCTACCGCAACGGCCGCGAGCTGATGGAAGAAGCGATCCGCATGGGCGCCGACGTGGTGGGGGGCATTCCGCATTTCGAATACACCCGCGACCAGGGTGTCAGTTCGGTGAAGTTCCTGATGGACCTGGCCGAGCGCACCGGCTGCCTGGTGGACGTGCATTGTGATGAAACCGACGACCCACACTCGCGCTTCCTCGAAGTGCTCGCCGAAGAAGCGCGCAGTCGCGACATGGGCGCGCGGGTGACCGCCAGCCATACCACGGCGATGGGCTCCTACGATAACGCCTACTGCGCCAAGCTGTTCCGCCTGCTCGGCCACTCTGGAATCAGCTTCGTATCGTGCCCGACCGAAAGCATCCATTTGCAAGGACGCTTCGACAACTTCCCCAAGCGTCGCGGCGTCACCCGGGTCAATGAACTGCTCGAAGCCGGAATGAATGTGTGTTTCGGCCAGGATTCGATCGTCGATCCATGGTACCCGCTGGGCAATGGCAACATCTTGCGCGTGCTCGAAGCCGGGCTACACATCTGCCATATGCTCGGCTATCGCAACCTGCAAAGCGCCCTGGACCTGGTCACCGACAACAGTGCCAAGGCCATGGCCCTGGGCGAGCGCTACGGGCTGGAGCCTGGGCGTCCGGCGAACCTGCTGGTCCTTTCGGCCGACAGCGATTACGAAGTGATCCGCAGCCAGGGCCTGCCGCTTTACTCGATTCGCAAAGGCGAAGTGCTGATGAAGCGGCAGATGCCGGTGGTAGAGTTCGGGCCGCAGTTGACCTGAAATCCCCTATACCTGTGGAAGCGAGCCTGCTCGCGATAGGGGTCTGTCAGTTGATATCTATGTGACTGAGCTGACGCCATCGCGAGCAGGCTCGCTCCCACAGGGGATTGGTGTGATACCTGAAATCTGCGCCCGCTGGAGATCTACTGTGGGAGCGAGCTTGCTCGCGAAGACGTCATCGGCCGCGCCGCGCCAAACAACCTGACCCGCACCAGCTCGCCTGCCTCTTCCTCCAGCAGGATCGGCGCCGTGCCGCCGGGCATCACCACCCTCACCACCCCCGCCCTCACCCACCCCAACCGCCAGGCGGCACTGGCCACGGCGCTGGCGCTGGTGCCTGATGACGCGGTAGGGCCTTCGCCCCGCTCGAACACCCGCGCCGCGACTTGCCCTTCGCCCGCGCGCCACGCCCGTTGCAGATTGATCCCCGCCGGACAAGGATCGCCCGCCCCGCCGGGGGTGGCATAGGCAATGGCGGTCAGGCTCTGCGACAGCAACGGCGCGCGCATCTGTGAAAGACTCGGCAATGCCTCCACGTCATCGACCAACGTCACGCAGTGGGGGTTGCCGATACGCACGAACTGGCTATTGCCCCACGCCGGATCCAACGCATGAAGCGCAGGCACCCGGCTTGTTTCGCACCGGCCGGACGTCACTTTTTCCACCCCTTGGGCAGCGACGGCACGGGGTCCGAACAGCGGTTTGCCCAGATCCAGCCAGAACCCTTGCACGCCTTCGAACTCGGCGGCGCGAACCGTCGTTTGCAGCGGTGAGACACCTTCGGGTTTGTCGTGATGGACCCTTAGCAAAAAGTCCATGTCCTCCGGCAGCAGACCTCGCTCTTGCAGGGCCAGGGAAAAAATCGTCAAGCCATTGCCACTGCGCTCGGCCAGCGTTCCATCGGTATTAACGATCAACACATCGAATGACGGCTCGTCCTGGAACGGGCCAATCAGCAGGCCATCACTGCGATGGGCCTTGGCATCCGGCGGCGCTTCGCCCGGCGCCCATGCGCAAAAAGCCTGCACCGCGGCACAACTCCAGGCTTGGCGCGTTCGCGCTGCCTGGACGGCAGACGGCGGAAGATCGATCCCCTCGGCACGGATTTGCTGCGGGGAAACGACTCCATAAACATTGCCGCGTGCGTCGTAGAACTGTGCCATGCGTCGGTCCGGAATAAGCCTGGGGAAGTCGCTACTCTAGGCCAATCCACCGCCCGAGCACACACGGATACAGTATCAATAACCCTGTCATCGGTTCTGCACATCCTCCAGCGTCAATCGGATCTGCCGATGGAAATGCTGCAACGCCGGTTTGGTACACGCAAAACACCGGGGCGTCACCTGTAAGGTCCGACAGGTGCGACTTGGCTGGCTAGCTCGTAACGTAGGCAAGTCACGCCCGGACAAGGACTCATCATGAAAAACAAGCGCACCTCAACGCCCATGGCAGAGCTCTACAGCGAAGGCCGAAAACACTTCATCGAACTGGTACCCGACGGCGGCGCGCGACTCGACGCGTTGTTCCACACTGCTCCGGCGCTTGGCGAACTCGCCGTCGGTGTGGTGTACGGTCATTTGCAGAGTCGTCCCGGCCTCGACCCGCGCCTGCGTGAAGGCGCAACGCTGGCCGCCATCGTGGCGGCCGGAATGGTCGGTCCTCCCCTTAGCGTACATTTGAAAACCGGGCTCGCATCAGGGTTGGCGCCGGGAGAGATGATTGAACTGGTGGTACAGGCCTCGGCGTTCGCGGGTTTTCCGCGAGCCGTCTCCGCGGCCGATCAGCTCAATCGGTTGTTTGCAGAAGCGGGCCTCGCCTCGCCACCGCCACCCACGCCCCGGGAGGTGACGCTGGACTTTTGCGAGCGGGTGCGCAAGGGCCGTCCGCCCATCCCGGTCCAACCTCAGATCAAGCGGTTGCTGCGCAAAGCCCTACGCTTGTCGGTTCATGGAACGTCGGCCCGGAATGTGGTCGTCGAATGCTTCGATGCAGAATCCGACTTCCCCACCGCCCTGGTATATTTCGAGGTGGAGGCTGACCATGTGATCAGCCTCAGGTTGTATCACGCGCGATGACTCGCGCGGGTTCCGACAGGACACGTCCAGTGCCTTGGCACGTTGGGGTCGCGGTGCGGTCAGTGGATATGCAAGCATAGGCGCCTCCCTGCCCGCTTGACCGCACCGCACGAACGCCAAGGACGATTCATGACCGCTATCACCCCTCCACCTACCTTTGTTCCAGGGCGCCTGGAGCAGATGTCCACCCGTGTCGCCTACCTCATCGCCGGAATCGGCATCGCCGCGTGGGCACCGCTGGTGCCTTATGCCAAGGTGCGGGCGAACCTCGATGAAGGCACCCTCGGGTTGCTGCTGCTATGCCTTGGAGTCGGATCGATCCTGGCGATGCCGATTTCCGGCGCGCTGGCGACACGGTTCGGTTGCCGTCGAGTACTCAGTGGCGGCACGCTTCTGGTCTGCCTGGCGCTGCCATTGCTGGCGACCATGAGTTCCTTGCCGTGGCTGGTGGCGGCGTTGTTCCTGTTTGGCGCCGGGCTCGGCACCGTGGACTCGACGGTGAACCTGCAAGCGGTCATCGTCGAGCGCGCCAGCGGCAAGACCATGATGTCGGGTTTCCACGGCATGTTCAGCCTCGGCGGGATCATTGGCGCCGCTGGTGTGAGCGCCCTGCTCGGCCTGGGACTTTCGCCGCTGGCGGCGACGCTTGTCGTCAATGGCGTGCTGTTGGTGGCGCTGTTCAAGGCAGCGCCGCACCTGCTGCCCTATGGCAGTGAAAGTGCTGGGCCGGCGTTTGCCATTCCCCACGGCGTGGTGCTGTTTATCGGCATCCTGTGCTTTATCGTGTTCCTGGCCGAAGGCGCGGTGCTGGATTGGAGCGCCGTGTTCCTGACCGCCGAACGCGCAGTGGATAGCGCCTATGCCGGGCTGGGTTACGCCGCGTTTGCCTTGACCATGACCATTGGCCGGCTGACGGGCGATTCGGTGGTGCATCGACTGGGGGCCAAGCGGGTGATCATTTACGGCGCAACGATGGCCGCCGCGGGATTTCTGATGGCGACCGTCGCGCCCATGTGGCAAGCCGCGCTGCTGGGTTATGCATTGGTCGGTGCCGGGTGTTCCAACATCGTGCCGGTGCTGTACACCGCCGTTGGTAAACAGACGCTGATGCCCGAAGCCATCGCCGTGCCGGCCATTACCACCATCGGTTATGCCGGCATTCTCGCAGGGCCGGCACTGATCGGCTTCGTCGCCCATGGCAGCAGCCTGGGCATCGCGTTCGGCTTGATTGCGCTATCGCTGGTGGCGGTGGCGTTTAGCGGTAAGGTGTTGAAAGTCTGAAGCCTTGAGACGTCCCCGTGGCGAGGGAGCTTGCTCCCGCTCGGCTGCGAAGCAGTCGTAAACCGGTGAATGCGCTGTGCCAGAGGCTTCGCATTCGAACGAGCCTGCTCGCGATGGCGTCGGGTCAGTCGACATCGAGGGATGACTGACAATCTGCCATCGCGACCAAGCTCTCACAGGGCTCGGCTTACATCACGTATCGGTCAGAACCGGCACACCGCGGCTGCCCCGGTGTCGGTCGGCATGACATGCTCGGGCGGCACCACGACCACTTCACCGCCTTGACGCGTCACCGCGAGGATCAGTTCGTCCAGCACATCTGGAGCCTGTTCATCGCCCGTCTCGTCGATGATCAACCGGCCTTTGTCCGGGTCCAGCTGGCCGGGCACCTGGCGCTCCGCCTCCACCAGCAACATCGCGACACGGCCCTCCCAAGCGGCCTTGGCGATGTCGGCCAGCTTGTCCAGGGCGCGTCCCTGGCCGACCGCGACGCCATAGCGATTCAGGCTATCGACCACTTGGTCGGCGTGACTGTGGGCCATGAGCTTGGCGCATTGGACCCGCAACTCTTCGACGCTCAACCGCGAAGGATCGCCCTCGATACCCTGCGTCAGCAGGTGCTGGTTATGACTGACGGCACGGAACACTGCCTGGTTTTCCGGCAAGGCCACCAGGATCATCGGCAGGCCCGAAGGCTGCGAGTGATGTTGCAGGATGGCTTTGTCCACCGCGCGGAAAAACCGTTCGCGATCCAGGTTGATTTCGTCCTGCTTACCGCCACCGGCGGACTCATGCATCATCGCATCGCCACGCTCGCCGCTGCGGCTGAAACCATTGGGGAAGCCCTGCTGGTCACCCGACGTCAGCTCATCGCCCAACGCCTCGTTCTGGTTGCGCGGGACCGGATCGGCCAGCTCGATTTTCTCCAACTGCTCGCTGGAACCTTCATACAACCAGATCTCGTTGCGGGTCAGGCACAACGCCTGGTAACGCTCGGTGGACTGCACCAGGCGCAACAACGGCTTGAGATAAGGATGGCTGTTGGCGAACGCGCATTCCGGCAAGCGCTGGCTCACCGAAACGACTTTGAAATAGTCACGGGCACCGAACACCGCGATGCCGTCGCGGTTGGAATTCCAGAAACCCTGGTCCTCCACCAAGGCCAGGAACGGAGCCAGCAACGGCGCGCAGTCCATGTCAGGGTGCTGTTGTTCAAGTTGGGTTTGCAGGTCACGCACCAGGTTCTTGTAGCGGATCGGGTCCTGGCTACGCTCGGGGAATGTGCGATGGGTGGGCATGTACAACGAAAGGCTCGGCTGTTCGTCGAACGCCAGGAGCTCGGCCAGCACCTGCCGGCTGAAGGGTTGATGAGCGGTCATGATCGTCTCCTTTATTCTTTACCACGAGCCTCTTGGTTTTCGAGGAAGTCCTCCTCCAGCATGGCGTCCACCATCTCCGGCGGCGCCTCATCGACGGGTGCGGTTACGCGGCCCATCGATTCGACGGCGGGGTTGAGCTTGCCGATCTGATGATCGAGCGCGTGCAGCATTTTCTCGGCAGCGCCCTCCACGGCCAGCTCCAGGCTCTCGGCCTTGTGACTGACCGACAACGATGAGTGGCCCTGTACGCGTGCCTCGATCTGGCAACGCTTGTCGGCGGCACCGCCCTTCTGGGCATTTTCATCACTGACGTGAATCTCGACGCGGGCCAGCTGATCTTCGAAACGCTGCAACGCGTCCACCACCGTACTGCCAACCCATTCCTGCAAACGGGCACTGCCTTCAATATGGTTGCTGTTGACTTGAACTTGCATGATCGACTCCTTTGCAAAAGACGGCTGACGCCGCCTGTTGTAGGTAGAAGAAGATCAAACGGGCGAAGTTCCCGGCGCGGGATGACTGGAGCCTGAGAGGCTGTTGATTACCCTTTGTGGGAGCATTACCTCGCCTTTCAGACCTCCGGCATTTTTCGGAAGCCCACCGCCAAGCGGTTCCAACCGTTGATGGCGTTGATCGCCACGGTCAGGTCAACCATTTCCTTGGGCGTAAAGTGCTCGTTCAGCAGCTCGTAGTCGGCGTCGGGCGCATGGGTCTCGCTCAGGCGCGTCAGGGCTTCGGTCCAAGCCAGCGCGGCGCGTTCACGGCCGGTGAAAAACGGCGCCTCGCGCCAGGCGGTCACGGCATACAGGCGCCGCTCGGTCTCGCCGTCCTTGCGCGCATCGGCGGTGTGCATATCGATGCAGAACGCGCAGCCATTGATTTGCGAAGCGCGCAGCTTCACCAGCTCAATCAGGGACTTTTCAAGGCCCAATCTGGAGACCGCGTTCTCCAGGGCCAGCATGGCTTTGTAGGCATCAGGGGAAGCGGCATAAAAATCGATACGCGGTTGCATGGGGGAACTCCTGAACAATTGGGTGTGGCGCTACGTTAGCCCTGCACTGGCGCAGGACAAATAGCCAATTGTGGGGAAGTTCGAGTGACCAATGAAGCGTCGTTGCCTGCCGGTGGAGATAGGTCAGGCCCGGCTGCGCAACCATTGCAGAAAGCGCTTCTTGGCGACCGGCTTGGGTATGTCACGGGTCAGGTTCTGAGCCAGGTGGATGCGTACGTCCAACAGGTTTTTCATGGCGTCGCCGATGTCGCGACGGGCCTCGAGACAGGGTTTGAGGTAACTGTTCTCGATGCGATACAGGGTGCAGAACGTCTTCGCGGTGAAACTCGCCAACGCCGCTTGCTCGGCGACGACCCCGGCTTCGCCGATGACTTCACCCGGCCCCATGCGCCCGCCCTCGATGGGCTGGCCATTACGCATGAGGCTCGCGCTGACCACGCCGGACTCAATGATGAACAGGTGGTCGCTGACCTCTCCGGCTGCCAGGATCACGTCGCCGGCGCGGAACGTCTGCAGGGTCATGTTCTGGCTGAACGTGTCTTTCTCGTCCGGGCGCAGCGTGGAAAAGATGCTGGAGCTTTCCAGCAATGCCCGAGGACGCGACACCGCCACGGCCGCCGCGCTTTCGCCAGTAGACAGCAGGCTCACGCCCGATGCATGCAGATGCCGGAACGCCAGATCGAACAGTTGGTTGCGGACTTCGCGTTTTTGCCCCATCGAGGCCACAAAACCGCTGATCTCGTATTCCGCTCCGGCGCTGCCGGCGCTCTTGAGCGTGACGCTGGGCGCCGGGCTGGCGAGCAGCGCCCGGCAGCCGATCATTGCCCGCTCCAGCGCTTCGATCACTTTTTGTGGGCGCGCATGCGGGCTGATCTGGAGGCTGATGGACAAGCCATGCATGTCGCTGGGACGGCTGAAGTTGACGATCTTGGCTTTCGCCGCCAAGGAGTTGGGAATCACCGCCATGCTGCCCTGGGAGGTCTGCAATCGCGTGGCCCGCCAGTCGATGTCGGTGACCCGGCCCTCGGTGCCGTCGATGGAAATCCAGTCATCGACTTGATAGGGCTTGGTGGTGTTGAGCACGATGCCGGAAAACACATCGCTGAGGGTGCTCTGCAAGGCCAGGCCGACGATGATCGCCATTGCGCCGGACGTCGCGAGCACGCCCTTGACCGGCAGATCCAACACATAAGCCAGCGCCGCGATGACAGCGACCAGGAAAATCACCGCCCCCAGTAGATCCTGCAACAGCCGTCCCGTATGGCCGACCCGTTGCATCATGACCGCGCCGATCATCACCGTCAGGGTTCGCGCGGCGAACAACCACCACGCAATCTGCAGGCCGGTCGCCGCCAGGTGCCGAGGTACGTCGTCGACCCACTGTGCGGTCTGCATGGGGTTGAGGCCTTCGTTGAACAGCAGCATGCTGAACAACATGAAAATCGCCAGCCGCACGCCGATTTTCCAGTAGGTCCGTTCGGCACTGACCAGCCGCCACGCCAGCAAATCGAGCACGAGCAATGCCAGGGCACACAGCAGCGGATGGTCGGTGATCGGGGCGAGCATCGGGACAGCTCCAGGAAGGCGATTGGCGAAGATTGGCACAGATTCAAGCGGCTGTAGAGATCACCCCCACAATGGATTCGCGTTGCTGCTTGACTAGCCATCCATCCGGCCGAAGCGCCCGGAATGGAAATCCTCGAAGGCCCGGTGGATTTCCTGCTCACTGTTCATCACGAACGGACCATGGCCGACGATGGGCTCATCGGTCGGCTCGCCACTGAGCAACAGCAGTACCGCGTCGTTGTTGGCTTGCACGCTCAACTGGTCGCCTACCCGATCAAACAGTGCCAGTTGCCCGGCTTCGACCCGTTCGCGGCCGTTGGCCTGGATCGAACCTCGGAGCACGACCAACGCGCTGCTGTGGCCGTCATGCAGGTCCAGGGTCAGCTCTTTTCCGGCGTTCAGGCGGATATCCCAGAGGTCGATGGGTGTAAAGGTTTTCGCCGGGCCTTGGTGCCCCTCGAAGCGCCCGGCGATTACCCGCACGCTGCCGGCCGCGTCTTCTAGCGTGATGTTCGGAATGTCCTGCTTGAGAAGGGTCTGGTAGCCGGCCGGCGCCATCTTGTCCTTGGCTGGCAGGTTGACCCATAACTGGACCATCTCCATGAAGCCACCCTGCCGGGCGAACGCTTCGGAGTGAAATTCCTCATGGATGATTCCTGAGGCAGCGGTCATCCACTGCACGTCGCCGGGGCCGATCTTGCCGCCACTGCCGGTAGAGTCGCGGTGCTCCAGTTCGCCCTGGTAGACGATGGTCACGGTTTCGAAACCCCGATGAGGATGCTGGCCGACGCCACGGCGCTCGGTGGTGGGCGTGAATTCGCTGGGGCCGGCGTGGTCCAGCAGCAGGAACGGGCTGATGTGCTTGCCCAGGTTGTCGTAGGAAAACAGCGTACGGACCGGGAAGCCGTCGCCAACCCAATGCGGCCTTGGACTGGTATAGAGGCCTATGATTTTTTTCAAGCTGCGTCTCCAAATCAAAGGTTGAGATTCGATGGACACAGCTTAAAACCCATACCAATAACGCACCAGACTGCAAAAACCGGCCTTAGCGTTCTACCTATGGAACGACGATCGACACTGCGAGGGCGAACTCGGTTCTGACGCTCAAAGCTGATTGCGCTTGGCAAATTCCGACAGGCCCACCAGGGAACTCAAGCCGAGCTTTTCCAGCAAACGGGTCTTGTAGGTGCTGACTGTCTTCGGGCTGAGGAACAAAGTCTCGGCGATGTCCTTGCCACGCATGCCCATCGCCAGCATCCGCAGGATGGATAGCTCCCGGGTGGAAAGACTCTCGAGTGCTTTCTGCTCGGAACGTTGTTGAAAGTCCAGCCTGACGGACATCTGCGGAAAATAGGAATAGCCGGACTTCAAGGCGTGGATGGCCTTTATCAGCTCCTTCAGGTCACTTTTCTTGGTCACGAACCCCCTGGCCCCGGCAGAAATGCAGCGGTTGCAGAAATGCTGGGCATCCTGGGAGGTGAACACCAGCACAGCGCAACCGGGAAATTGGCCGGTGATCCAGACAAGCAGGTCCAAGCCATCGAAACCATTCATGACCAGGTCCAGGATCACCACGTCCGGGATATCCTGCTTGATACATGCCCGCGCATCGGCCACGCCGCTGACATCAGTGACCTGGCTGAATCCCTCGTTCTGGCATACAAGCCGCAGCGCCCCCCGGATGACGGGGTGATCGTCCACAATCAATACGTTTTTCAAGGCAACTCCCCGGGGACAATGCAAACGGCGCCGACGCCATGACCGCATCGACGGTGACACAAATGGCTGACCCAGCCACCTGTAAGATCTGACAGTGCGGACCAGCGGTGCCGTCAGGTTCCGTGACGCTGTCCGACGGTGCGAGCCCAGGACGGAACCGGCTCGTTGGCCGCTGGATCGACGCTTTTCATCAGGCGCTGCACGGAAATCGCATCGGGCAGTCGGGCGTTGCTTACCTGGAGAAAAGGCTGGCGAGTCGCCGGGGTACCCTGCTGGGCGTTGTAGATCAAAGCATGACGAACCAGAGGGTTGTCGAGGAAGAATCCGGGCAGGTCCAAGGCGTCATCCGCCACGCTGGCATTGACGATGACCAGGTCGAACGGCTCACAGCCGCAGTCCACCAACGTCAGGAGTTCATGCACGTCGCTCACCGGAGCGATGCGGAAATAGCCTTGGTGATTAAACAGGCGTTCTAGTTGCAGTCGATGATAATGCTCAGGATCGGCAATCATGATGCGTAGAGCTTTATTTGGCATGGCAGGCATTCCAATGGCAACGCGGCAGGTACGAACCGGCTCGGGAACGTTAAGTCGCGTCAGGCTAGAGGAAGGTCTTTAAGCACGCTGTAGGACAAATCTCAAAAACAGGAAGAAAAATCGCCTGTCGACCTGCGGCAGTGTGCGTTTTCTATCAATGCCGGTCGCGCGTAGGGTCGATGGCGCCGGCGTTGCCTTGCGCAACGGGCTTGCTTGTCATGTAAGCCTGGAGCCGCCCAGTCAGGTGCTCCATCGCCTCGTGCAACTCATCCGCCGCAGCAGCGAGCGATGACGTTTCGCCCGCGCGGCAGGCGTTTTCCAGTATTTCGCAAGCGGCAATCAAGCGCTGTGCCTGGATCAACCTGGCCCCGCCCTTGATCCGATGCGCCAGATCGGACAGCCCGGACACGTCATGGCGCGAAAATAATGTCTGCAACCGCGCCTTGTCCTGTCCATTGCTGTCGATCAGTTCCAGCAACAGGCCCTGGGTGGAAACCCAGTCGCCGCCGGTCAGTTGTTCCAGGCTGGTCAGGTCGAAGTCTGCGTCAGCAACACGCGGTTCCACCGCACCGTTGGGCACGACCGATGCCAGACGCGCGTTCAATTGGTTCAAGCCGATGGGTTTGAACAGACAGTCGTCCATTCCCGCCGCAAGGCAACGGGCCTTTTCCTCGGGCTGGGCATTGGCCGTGAAGCCGAGAATCGTGGTCGGCGCCAGGCCTCGGTCCCGCTCGTCGTCGCGAATGGCGCGGGCCAATTCATAACCGCTCATCCGCGGCATGTTGCAATCGGTGATGACGGCGTCGAACTGCCCGGCGCGCCACGCCCGCAACCCCTCGGCACCGTCCTCGGCCTCCCGCAGCCGGTGGCCCAGGTAGTTTATTTGCTGGACCAGCAACAACCGGTTGGCCGGGTAATCATCGACCACCAGGATGTTCAACGGCCGTGCGGGCATCACCGGCTCGGTCTGCACCACCGGCGCTTCGCCCACCGTTTCAGGCAATGGCAACTCCAGGCGGATCTCGACCTGCGTACCCTGTCCCGGCACGCTATCGAGCAGCAATGTGCCGCCCATCATGCCGCATAAGGTTCGGCTGATGACCAGCCCCAACCCCGAACCGCTGCGCGCCGCCTGGGTGCTGTCGCCGACTTGAGCGAAGGGGCTGAACAAGCGTTGCTGGTCGTGGACTGAAATTCCGCGGCCGGTGTCTTCGACCCGCAGACGGATGGCCAGGCGCTGCCCTCCCTTTCCCGGTTCGGCTCGCAGCACCAGGCGCACGTGGCCCTGCTCGGTGAACTTGATGGCATTGCTCAGCAAGTTCGAGAGCACCTGCTTGAAGCGCATCGGGTCGATCAATACGTCCTGATTGCTCGCCGCGTCCACATCCAGTCGCAGGTTCAATTGTTTTTGCCGGGCCAGGCCCTCGAACATCCTCGCCACGGCCTCGACCATCGTGCGCAGGTTGGCGCGCTCAGGTGTCAGCGACAGCCGCCCCGACTCAATGCGGGCGATGTCGAGAATGTCGCCGATCAAATCCAACAAGCCTTGGGCGGCGCTCGACGCGACTTCAAGGGCGGCCCGGTCCATGACGCCTTGCTCGGCTTTTTTCAGCGCCATTTCCAGCATGCCGATCACGGCGTTCATCGGCGTGCGGATTTCGTGGCTCATGGTCGCCAGGAACGTGGTCTTGGCCCGGTTGGCATCATCGGCGCTGGCCTTGGCCACGCGCAATTGCTCGAGCAGGCGCCGCAGGTAGACAACCCAGCCCAATGCCAGCAGCAACAGCAAGGCGGCGATGGCGAAACCCTGGACAATCGCGGTGCGATGGCGCAGCCAGTAGCTGTCATCGATTACCACTTCACTGCGCCAACGATTGGTCAGCTCATCCATTTCCTCGGGGGAAATACTCAGCAGCGCCTTGTCCAGGATCGAATAGAGCTGCGCTGCGTCATGACTGGTCGCCAGCGCGACGCGGGCGGGCACCGTGCCGACGGTGCTGGTGACTTGCAGCTTCTCGCGGTACTGGCGAGAGATCATGTAGCGAGCGCTGATCAGCGAACTGATCGCGCCGTCCGCCGCGCCTGTGGCGACCATGGACATGGCCTCGGCCAGGTTCTGCGCCGGCACCAACTGCACCGTGGGAAACTGCTCCAGCAGGTATTCGCGCAGCATGTTCCCGCGCACCAGCGCCAGCCGTTTGCCGGCCATCCGATCCATCGTCAGCGAGTCATTCGCCTTGACCGGCACCACCAGCACGAAGGGGTTCGTCAGGTACGGACGGGTAAAGCGCAACTCGTCTTCGAGTTCCGCGCTGGGAATCGCGGTTGCCAGAACGTCGGCCTTGCCGCTGGTGATCCTGCCGACCAGGTCATCCACCGAATCGCCATGCTGGATGTCGAATTTCAGGCCGGTGCGCAAGCTGATCCTGGCCAGCACATCGGCCCCGATGCCGCGGACTTGGCCGTGCTCATCGAAAAACGTCAACGGCAGGAAATTTTCGCTGACAGCCACCTTGATTCGCGGATGGGCATCGAGCCAGCGCTGTTCATTCACACTGAAATGCAACGCCTGCTGGCCCGGCACGCTTGCCCCGCCGGCATTCCAACGCCGCAGGATGCCCATGCGTTCGCCGATGGGGATGGCCTGTAACGCGGCATTGACGATGCGCAACAGCTGCTTGTTGCCACGACTGACCGCGAAGGCGAACGGTTGCACTTCCATGCGGGAGAGATCCACCAGCTGGACATTGTTAAGGTAGTTCTTGCTGATCAGGTAGTGGGCACTGATCGAATCCCCCAGGTAGACGTCGGCCTGGCCGAACGCCACGGCGCCGATGGCGCTCAAGGTCGAGGGAAACAACTGCAAAGTGGCGTCGGGATAAAAAGCCTCGACCTTGTCCGGGGGCAAGTAGTGATACAGCATCGCCACCCGTTTGCCCGCCAGGTCCGCGGGCAGTTCCTCGCCGGCATCGACCCTGGCCACCAGCGTAGGAATGTCATCGGCATAGGCCTGGGACATCGCCAGCCCCGGATCGCTGGCCTCGAAGCCATTGGCGGTGCCGAGCATATCGATTTCCCCGCTGCGCAGGGCCTGGAGCGATGCATCCCGCGAGGCGTACCGCTGCACCCGCACCTCGACGTGCAACAACTGCCCCATCAACCGGGCGTAGTCAGCGGTCAAGCCTTCGTAATCGTTGCCATTGCCGGTGATGCTGAACGGCGGATAATCCGGTGCCGAGGTGCCCAGCAGCAACGTGCCCTTGCGCCGCAGCCAGGCCCAGTCGGCTTCGTCCAGGCTCACCGAATAATCGCTCACAGTGGATCGTCCGAGCACCTGCAGCGACTCGGGTTTAGCGCCCACCTGTGGCGCCATACAGGATAGACCCAGCCATATCGCCGCCAGGCCCGTGCGCAGCAACAGCATCATTCGATCAGGTTTCGCTTGGCGAAATCGGCCCGGAACGCTACTTCAGCGACCGGCTGATCGGTTCGGACTGCCAATGCGAGGGAACAGCGAACCGTTTACGTTCCTCCCGGGGCTACCGAGAGGGACGTAAGATGAGTGTAGGAAGTTTCTCAAGAATTTCCTGAGGAATGTGCAAGCTCGGTGAGACTTAAGCCGTGGCCAGCTTCAGGTCACGTACCGAATGCCCCTGGCCACGATGCCTTGCGTGCTCATAGAGCGAGCCGGCGATCTCATCGGCGCGCACCGGCAGGATCGAAAGCAATGTGTCGCTCAGGCCATGGCTGGCCTGGCAGAAGCCCTGCATATAGATCGCGGCCTTGCAGCGCTCATCGGTGATCAGCTTGTAGTTGCGATCCACCTCGAAATCCCCCAGGTATCGCGCCAGCGGCTCTAGCAAGGTGCGATGCATCTGGCGTTCGTAGCCGGTGGCGAGCACCACCGCGTCATAGCAGCGTACCGTCAGCTCGCCGGTGGCGTTGTTGCGCACCGCCAGCTCCACGCCCGCGTCGGTGGCCGTGGCTTTCTCAATGGTGGTGAGGGTGCGGAACGCATGACGGGCGATGCCAGAGACTTTCTGGCGGTAAAAAATCCCGTAGATGCGTTCGATCAAATCGATGTCCACCACCGAATAGTTGGTGTTGTGGTACTCGTTGACCAGGCGCTCGCGCTCGCTGTGGGGTTGCTGGAACACCAGGTCGGTGAACTCCGGCGAGAACACTTCGTTGACGAACGGGCTGTCATCCGCCGGCTTGAGGGCCGAGCCCCGCAGAATCATGTCGACCTGCACCGACGGGAAGCTGTCGTTGAGGTCGATGAAAGCCTCCGCCGCGCTCTGTCCGCCGCCGATGATGGCGACCTTCATCGGCTGACCGCTCACGCAGGCCTGGTTCGCCATGCGCGCCAGGTACTGCGAATGATGAAATACCCGGGCGTCGTTCTTGAACGACTTGAACGCATCGGGGATGCGCGGCGTGCCACCGGCACTGACCACCAAAGAGCGCGTGGCGCGGACCAGCTCTTCGCCCTGGGCACCGCGGGAAATTACCCGCAGTGCTTCGACCTGCTGGTCACGCAGCACCGGCTCGATGCGCAGCACTTCTTCGCCATAGCGGCTCTGCTCGGTGAAGTGCCCGGCCACCCAGCGCAGGTAGTCGTTGAACTCCATGCGGCACGGATAGAAGGTGCCGAGGTTGATGAAATCCACCAGGCGGCCGTGGTGCTTGAGGTAGTTGACGAACGAGTACGGGCTGGTGGGATTGCGCAGGGTCACCAGGTCCTTGAGGAAGGAAATCTGCAGTTCGCTCTGGGTCACCAGGGTGTTGCCGTGCCAACGATAATCGGCCTGTTTGTCGAGGAACAGCACGTCCAGTTCACCCTGGACCGGCCCTCGTTCCTGTAGCGCGATGGCCAGCGCCAGGTTCGAAGGGCCGAAGCCAATGCCGATCAAGTCGTGAACGATGGGCGATGCAATTGCCTGTGTCATGTCCAGTGTCCTCTGGAAAAGTCCCTCAACAGGGCGCGGAAAGCCTGGGGAACCGGCCGGCATTTCAAGCGCCGGCGAGTCGTCTGTTGAGTGGAACGAGGACAATGAAAAAAAATTTACCGCCGTGCGACCGGCGAGGGACGAATCAGTTCGCGTCCCACTGCCGCACACGAACGCGGCAATGCTTCATGGCGTTGACGATGTGTTTCTCCACCAACGCCCTGGAAATGCCCAGGCGCTCGGCGATTTGCGGGTGGGACAGGCCTTCGAGCTTGCGCAGCAGAAAGCTCTCGCGGCACATCGGTGGCAGCTCGGCCAGGGCGCGTTGCAGCATGTCCAGGCGCTGGCCATGGTCGAGGCTGGTGTGGGGCGATGGCGTGAAGAAGCGTTCTTCACTGTCCAGGACATCGAGGGACTCGACCTGGCGCAAGGTGTTGCGCCGATGCCCGTCGATCACCAGGTTCAACGCGGTGCGATAAAGGAACGCACGGGGTTGCTCGATGGGCGTATCGCTGGCGCGCTCCAGCACCCGCACATAAGCGTCATGCACCACGTCTTCGGCCGCCTGGCGGTTGCCTAGCCTGGCGTTCAGGAAACACACCAGTTCGCGATAGTAGTTTTCCAACATGACTCCCGTGCGCAATGACTGCGACAGCTATCCCTGTGCCACCCCGGCATGCCTGAAACGGACATGGCACGATGGTGGCAGATTCAATTGCGTAATTTATAGTAATTCTCATATAGATTTAAAGCTTTGGTTTGTATCGGGGCTCAATCGTTCAGGTCATCGGGCATCGGAACCTGCATTTGTGGCGAGGGAGCTTGCTCCCGCTGGCCTGAGCAGCAGGCCCAGGGCAGGCGACACATTTCAGGGGGAGAACTCAGGTTTTTGGCCGCTTCGCGGCCCAGCGGGAGCAAGCTCCCTCGCCACGGGGTGGGTGTCGTTCAAGCGCTACCAGGTGTTCCCCTCGTTAAATTCCCGCCCACAACGCTCGTTTACCAGAACAGCCACCCGTCCCGGCCTTCCGTGCGATGGGCCCGATATCACCGGCCGGAACCCTGCATGAAACGTCCCCGCCCTACCCGACGCGCCTGGCTTCTCACCTTCGCCCTGCTTCCGGCCGTGGCTTTCGCTGCGTGGCAAGTGGTTGTGCCGGACCGCGCGCCGCTCGACACCGTCCCGGTCACCCGTGGCGACATCGAAAACAGCGTAACGGCCCTGGGCACCTTGCAGCCCCGGCGCTACGTGGACGTCGGCGCCCAGGCGTCCGGGCAGATTCAGAAGATCCACGTCGAAGCCGGCGACGAAGTGGCTGAAGGCCAGCTACTGGTGGAAATCGACCCCTCCACGCAAAAAGCCAGGCTCGACGCCGGGCGATTTTCCATCGAGAACCTCAAGGCCCAGCTTCAGGAACAGCGCGCCCAGCACGACCTGGCGCAGCAGAAATTCCGTCGCCAGCAACAGCTCAAGGCCGGCGGCGCCACCCGCGAAGAAGATGTGCAGACCGCCCAGGCCGAGGTGCGCGCGACCCAGGCGCGCATCGACATGTTTCAGGCCCAGATCCGCCAGGCCCAGGCCAGCCTGCGCAGCGACGAGGCGGAACTGGGCTATACGCGCATTTATGCGCCCATGGGCGGCACCGTGGTCGCGGTCGGCGCCCGGGAAGGTCAGACCCTCAACGCCCAGCAGCAGACGCCGTTGATCCTGCGCATCGCCCGGTTGTCGCCGATGACGGTCTGGGCCGAAGTCTCGGAAGCCGACATCGGCCACGTCAAGCCGGGCATGACCGCGTATTTCACCACCCTGGCCGGCGGCAGTCGCCGCTGGAGCAGCACCGTTCGCCAGATCCTTCCCGTGCCGCCGCGCCCATTGGAAGCCAGCCAGGGCGGCAGCCCCACTGGCGGCCGCAGCGGCAGCGAGCGGGTGGTGCTCTATACCGTGCTACTCGACGTGGACAACGCCGACCGCGCCTTGATGGCCGACATGACCGCACAAGTGTTTTTTGTCGCCGCCCAGGCCAAGGACGTGCTGACCGTGCCCATCGCCGCCTTGCAAGAGGCCGACCAGGTACGCGTGCTCGCCGACAATGGTGATGTCCAGCCGCGCACCGTCCGTACGGGCGTCAGCGATCGCCTGCGCACCCAGGTCCTCGACGGCTTGAGCGAAGGCGAGCGCGTGCTGATCGGCCCATCCAGCGCAAGCGGAGGCTGAGTGGACACGCCCCTGATCGAACTGCGGGACATTCGCAAGGCCTATGGCGGCGGCGACAGCCCCCGGGTGGAAGTGCTGCGCGGCATCGACCTGTCCATTCATGCCGGTGAGTTCCTGGCGATTGTCGGGGCGTCCGGCTCCGGCAAATCGACCTTGATGAACATCCTCGGCTGCCTCGACCGTCCTACCAGTGGCGAGTACCGCTTCGCCGGCGAAGACGTCGCCGGCCTGGGCAGCGACGAACTGGCCTGGCTGCGGCGCGAAGCATTTGGCTTCGTGTTCCAGGGCTACCATTTGATTGCTTCCGGCACCGCCCAGGAAAACGTCGAGATGCCCGCAATCTATGCCGGCACCTCCGCCGCCGAGCGCCACGCCCGGGCCAGCGCCCTGCTCGACCGCCTCGGCCTGGCCAGCCGCACCGGCAACCGCCCCCATCAACTCTCCGGCGGGCAGCAGCAACGAGTGTCGATTGCCCGGGCCTTGATGAACGGCGGCCACATCATCCTCGCCGACGAGCCCACCGGCGCCCTCGACAGCCAGAGCGGGATTGAGGTGATGGCGTTGCTCGACGAACTGGCGAGCCAGGGGCACGTGGTGATCCTGATCACCCACGACCGTGAAGTGGCGGCCCGGGCCAAGCGCATCATCGAGATCCGCGACGGTTTGATCATCAGCGACACCGCTACGGCCGCACCGCAGGCCAATCCGAACGCCTTGCACGCCGTGGACCTGCGCCAACGCCTGAGTGCCGGCAGCGAACACAACGGCGCCTGGAAAGGCGAGCTGGTGGACGCGGTGCAGGCCGCGTGGCGGGTGATGTGGATCAATCGCTTTCGCACCGCCCTGACCCTACTCGGCATCGTCATCGGCGTGGCCTCGGTGGTGGTCATGCTGGCCGTGGGCGAAGGCAGCAAGCGCCAGGTCATGGCCCAGATGGGCGCCTTCGGCTCGAACATCATCTACCTCAACGGCACGGCCCCCAACCCGCGCGCCGCCAAGGGCATCATCAGCGAACAGGACATTGCCGCCCTCGCTGCCCTGCCCGAAGTGCAACGCATCATGCCGGTCAACGGCAAGAACGCCAGCGTGCGGTTCGGCAACCTCGACCACACCAGCTACGTGGGCGGCAACGACACCCACTTCCCGATCATCTTCAATTGGCCAGTGGCCGAGGGCGCCTACTTTAGCGACGCCGATGAACGAGGCGCCGCGGCAGTGGCGGTGATCGGCCACAAGGTCCGGCAAAAACTGCTCAAGGACGTCGCCGACCCCATCGGCCGTTACATCCTGATCGAGAACGTGCCGTTCCAGGTGGTCGGCGTACTCGCGGAAAAAGGCGCCAGCTCCGGGGATTCGGATGCCGACAATCGCATCGCCATCCCTTATTCCGCCGCCAGCGTTCGGCTGTTCGGCACCCGTCATCCCGAATACGTGGTGATCGCCGCCCGGGATGCGGGCAAGGTCAAGGAGGCCGAGCAGGCGGTCTCCCGTACCCTGTCGCGCCTGCACGACGGCAAGCGGGATTTCGAGCTGACCAACAACGCCGCGATGATCCAGGCCGAAGCTCGCACCCAAGGCACGCTGTCTTTGATGCTTGGGGCCATTGCGGCGATTTCGCTGTTGGTGGGTGGCATTGGCGTGATGAACATCATGCTCATGACCGTGCGCGAACGGACCCGGGAGATCGGCATCCGCATGGCCACCGGCGCCCGCCAGCGGGACATCCTGCGCCAGTTTCTCACCGAAGCGGTGATGCTCTCGGTGGTCGGCGGGCTGGCCGGTATCGGCCTGGCCCTGCTGGTGGGCGGCGGCCTGCTGCTGGGCAAGATCGCCGTGGCCTTCGAATGGCTGGCGGTGTTCGGCGCCTTCGGCTGCGCCCTGGTCACCGGCGTCGTCTTCGGTTTCATGCCCGCCCGCAAGGCCGCCCGCCTCGACCCGGTCGCGGCCCTCACCAGTGAATGAACCCCTCCTTATGAAAGCGCACCTGACTCTCCTGGCCGCCAGCCTGATGCTGGTGGCCTGCGCCACGCCGGTGTCGGCACCGGACAGCGGCATCCAACCGCCCGCAGCCTGGCAGAGCCTCGATACGCCCGGTGTCCGAGCGGATAACCAACAATGGTGGACGCAGTTCGGCAGCCCGTCATTGAACCGCTTGATCGAACAGGCGCGTCGGGACAGCCACGACCTGGCCGCCGCGATGGCTCGGGTTCGCCAGGCCCAGGCCAGCGCGGTGATCGCCGGCGCGCCGTTGCTGCCGGAAATCACCGCCGGGCTCAACGGCAATCGCCAGGAATTGCTGCGGGGCCAGGGCTATAGCCAGCTAGACGTGGATCGGGACAACCGCACCATCAATTACTACGACGCCAACCTCAGCGCCACTTATGAGCTGGATTTCTGGGGCGGTAAACGGGCGGCCCGGGACAGTGCGCTGAGCACGTTGTCGGCCAGCCAATCCGACCGCGCGACCGTGGAGCTGACCCTGCTCAGCGGCGTCGCCAACAGCTACACCCAGGCGTTGTCCCTGCGCGAGCAACAGCGCATCGCCGAGTTGAACCTGGGCAACGCCCGCAATGTGCTGGACCTGGTGCAGACTCGCTACGACGCGGGCAGCGCCACGGCCCTGGAACTGTCTCAACAAAAGAGCCTGGTGGCGGCCCAGGAACGCCGCCTGCCGCAAGTGCAGCAACAGGCCCGCGAGGCATTGATCACCCTCGCGGCATTGTTGGGCGAACCGGTGCAATCGCTGCAACTCGACGATGAACCATTCGACGCATTGCGCTGGCCCGCCATCGATGCCGGCGTGCCCAGCGATCTGCTGCTGCGCCGCCCCGACATCGCCGCCGCCGAAGCGCGCCTTGCCGCCGCCCAGGCCGACATCACTGTCGCCCGCGCCGCCATGCTGCCCTCCGCCACCCTCGGCCTGAGCCTGGCCACCGGCGCCGACATCGCCGACCAGTTGCTGCGCAACAACGTCTACAACCTCGGCGCCGGGCTGGCCGCGCCAATCTTCAACAATGGTCGCCTGAAGGCTGAGCGAGCCCGGGCTACCGCGCGCCAGGAAGAACTGCTGGAGGCCTACCGCGCCGCCATCATCAACGGCTTCGCCGACGTCGAAAAAGCCCTGAACGGCATCCACGGCCTGGACCGCCAACGGCAATGGCAAAGCGAAGAACTGCACCAGGCCCAGACTGCCTTCGACATTGCCCAACGCCGCTACCAGGCCGGCGCTGAAGATTTACTCACGGTACTGGAAACCCAACGTACCCTCTTCGCCGCCCAGGACATGAACGTGCAACTGCGGTTGGCGCGGGTGCAGGCGAGCGTGGCGTTGTACAAGGCGTTGGGTGGGGGTTGGCGGGTGAAGCAGATCTGAAGAGGAGCACCATCGTGGCGAGGGAGCTTGCTCCCGCTGGGCTGCGCAGCAGCCCCAGAACCAGCCGCCTCAAAACACCTGACCCACAGAGGCGCTCGTCATTGGGGCGCTTCGCAGCCCAGCGGGAGCAAGCTCCCTCGCCACATAAGCAGTCATTGCACACGGCCCCAGGTTCGGTCGGTTCGAGCCTGGGCTCACACCACCTTGGCCTTGAGATTGCGCGCATACCAAGGCCTGCGCGGCACGCGGCGAAACAGTTGAGCCAGCTTGTCGTCATCACTGCCAAACGTAATACGCAACGCAAACTTCATGGTTTCCGGATCCATCTCCACCGAACGCCCAACCTGCAAACCCGGCGTGGTGCTGCAACCATGGGTGTCCGGGCCGAGCCAGGGGTCGGCGATTTCGACCCAGCGGCCCGGGGCGAACCAGGGCACGCCGTTGACTTCGAGCCGGCTCACTTCACCCGGATGAAAACGTTCGTGGGCGCGAAACCAGTCTTCGAGGCGATCGTCGATCCAGCCGTGAAAGGCCCAGAACACCGGGTTTACATGGGAGGAAAACGGATCGCCTAAAAAGTCGTTTTCCGGTTCGAACCAGCGTTGGGCGAAGTCGGCCTGATCACGGGCGAATGGCACCGGATGGCCGTTTGACGGATCTCGCGGCACCGAGGCCCAGCGCATATGCAGCCAGTCATGCAGCCCCAATTCCACTTCCGAACCGAACTGGCCCAGGGTCAGTTTGGATAAATAGCGCGGGTCGCGGTAACGGGATTCCCAGACCTGGAAATTGCTGTGATAGGTCTCGGCGGTCTTGATGTCGCTGACCCATTGGGCGTATTGCTCGTCACCACGGGCGAGCCACGTTGGTGGCAGTGCCGTCCCGTCGACGTTGTCGAAATACCGGGCAAAGCCCAGGCGATCACGCTCCAACTCGGGTTGCGGCAATGGAAAACGTAGCCATGACGGCAACGGCTGGAAAGAACGCGCCGTGCCGAGCATATGCCGGTGCATGAAGAAGAAATCCACGCCCGAGCCGTTGCGATCTTTGCGCGGCCCGCGAGCATCACGTTCGTTGTCCCGCGGCCCGGGTTGCCAGCCGATGCCACGCAGGGCGTCGCGCTTGTCTTCGTCGAGGGTGTGCCATTTGTCTCGCGTGGCATGCCAGAGTTGATGGAACAGCCGGTGCTCGGGCGACACCAGCCAGTCCAGCAACTTCGGGCTCAGCGGCGTACGTTCCCGGGCTTCGGGGAACCGCTGTTTCACGGCGACGAACTGATTGTCGAGCTCCGGCAACGCCAACGGGCGATCCAACCGCAACACCCGGCCGCTGAGGGAGGCCGTGCCGGCGTTGCCGAAACCGGCCCAGACTTCGTCCAGGGTCATGATGAATTCGTAGTCTGGCGTGCCATGCCCGGCACCGATCAATCGCCAGCTCAATTGCTTCGGGTCGCTGCCGGCCAGGTCGCCCAGCAGCCGATAACGCGGCTCATCTCCACCGCGCAGCCGTTCGGCGGTGTCGAGGTAACCCACCAGGCCACGGCCCTTGTGGGCGATGTCGAGAAACATCTCCAGATTGTCGCCCGGCAAGCCGTCGAGGCCGGCATCGCGCCCGCTGAAACGGATCGTCCAGATTCCCCGCAACGTGTTCGCCCGCCGCTGTCCGGCGACGTCCGCCACATCGAAGGAAGCTTCGCCGGGTGTGATGGTCGGGTCCGGCCGGGTCAGTTCGCGATGCCCGTAGTACACCGCAGGCACGGCGGCACCGGTCAGCGCCAGGCCTGCCATGAACCATCGTCGAGAAATCGTCATTGCCTTACCTGTATTCGCCCTGGTGGGCTTTATCCAAGCTAGAACGATGGGCGGCCTGACAAATTTATAGAGGCTGTAAGGGCCTCATCGCGAGCAAGCTCGCTCCCACAGGGGATCGCATTCCAAATGTGCGAGCGAGCTTGCTCGCGATGGCGGCGCTGAGAACATCTAAATTTCCTGCCCGATCACTCGTTCCCCCCAGATAGCAAAGGCCCCCGCGCCTGTCCTTCCAAGGCGAACCAGACTGAGATCGGCAATGACAACACCACGTTCGAAAAAGGCTCTTTTCACCGGCGTGCCCCTGGCCCTGGCGCTGGTCGTCGGGGCTGGCGTCGCGGCCTGGGACCATTGGTGGCGGGACAACCCCGGCTACTCGGTCAAGGTGATGAAAGAAGCGCGCGAGCTGCACGAACGCCTGCTGTCCTTCGACAGCCACATCACCGTGCCGCTGGATTTCGGCACCGCCGGCAACGAAGCGGACAAGGACGGCGAGGGCCAGTTCGACCTGGTGAAAGCCAATCGCGGCCGCCTCTCCGGCGCCGCGCTGACGATCTTCGGCTGGCCCGAACTGTGGAACGGGCCCAACGCGCCACACAAGCCCACCGCCGGGTTCGTCGAGGAAGCGCGCAACCAGCAAGAGGTGCGCTACAAGATCATCACCGGCATGGTCCGGGACTTCCCCAACCAGGTCGCCATCGCCTACACCCCGGACGATTTCCGGCGCCTGCATGGCGAAGGCAAGTTTGCGATTTTCATCAGCATGCTCAACGCGTATCCCCTGGGCCACGATCTGAACCTGCTGGACCTGTGGACGGCGCGGGGCATGCGTATGTTCGGCTTCAGCTACATCGGCAACAACGACTGGGCCGACTCCTCGCGCCCGCTGCCGTTCTTCAACGACTCGCCCGACGCCCTCGGCGGCCTGTCGGACATCGGCAAGCAAGCGGTGACACGCCTGAACGACCTGGGTGTGATCATCGATGTGTCGCAGATGTCGACCCAGGCTTTGGAGCAAGTCGCGCAACTGAGCCGCACGCCGTTGGTGGCGTCCCACTCCGCGCCACGGGCGATGGTGGACATCCCGCGTAACCTCAGCGACAAGGAAATGCAGCTGATCAAGGCCAGCGGCGGCGTCGTGCAGATCGTTGGTTTTTCCCAGTACCTGCGCCCGCTGACGCAAAAAACCCAGGACAAACTCAATGCCCTGCGCGAGCGCTTCGACCTGCCGCCACTGCCCAACCTGGCGATGGCCTTGATGCCCGGCGACCCGATCATCGCCGCATGGCCGGAACAGAAGTTCGGCGAATACGCCGGCCAGCTCTACGGCATTCTCGACGAGGAACCCAAGGCCAGCCTCAAGGACCTGGGCGATGCCATCGACTATGCCGTGCGCAAGATCGGCATCGACCACGTCGGCATCAGTTCGGACTTCAACGAAGGTGGCGGCGTGAAAGGCTGGCAGAACGTCAGCGACATCCGCAACGTCACCGCCGAACTGCTGACCCGCGGTTACTCCGAAGCCGACATCGCCAAGCTGTGGGGCGGCAATTTCCTGCGGGTCTGGGATCAGGTGCAAAAAGCCGCCCGCCCTGCCATCGCCTCGGCGCAGAAGGCCCCTCAGCCATGATCGAGCGCCGCGCCTTCCTCAAGCACGCCGGGATTGTCGCCGCCGGCCTGCCATTGGCCGCATACCTGCCTTCGAGTGCCGCGGCCGACTCACCGCCGCCGCTGTCCCGGGACAAATGGGCGCAGCTGCGCTCGCTGTTCAACCAGGACCCGAACTACCTGCACTTCTCCAATTTCCTGATCACCACCCACCCGCGCCCGGTGCGCGAGGCCATCGAGCGGCACCGCGCCGCCCTGGATAAAAACCCCGGGCTGTTGATGGACTGGGACTTGGGCGTCACCGAAGCGCGCGAAGAAAACGTGCGGACCTGGGCCGGTCGCTACCTGCAAGCGAACCCGAAGCAGATCGCCCTCACCGGCAGCACCACCGAAGGCCTGGCGATGATCTATGGCGGGGTCCATGTCCGGCCCAACCAGGAAATCCTCACCACCGCCCACGAACACTACGCCACCCACACCATTCTCGATCTGCGCAAGCAACGGGACGGAACACGGGTGCGCAAGATCAAGCTGTTCGAGAACGCCCATGGCGTCAGCGAGGCGCAAATCCTCACGGCCATCGACCACAACATCCGTCCCGAAACCCGCGTGCTGGGCATGACCTGGGTGCACTCAGGCAGCGGCGTCAAGCTGCCCATCGGCAAGATCGGCGCCCTGGTGGACAAGCACAACCAGGGCCGCAGCGATGAACAGCGCATCGTGTACGTGGTGGACGGCGTGCACGGTTTCGGCGTCGAGGATTTGAGTTTCCCGGCGATGAATTGCGACTTTTTCATCGCCGGCACCCACAAGTGGATGTTCGGCCCACGGGGCACCGGCGTGGTGTGCAGCCGCAGCGAAGAGGTCAGGTACGTCACGCCGATCATCCCGACCTTCTCCGAAGCCACGGCGTTTTCCACCACCATGACCCCGGGCGGCTACCACGCCTTCGAGCATCGCTGGGCGGCGGACGAAGCGTTCAAGCTGCACCTGCAACTGGGCAAGGCCGAGGTGCAGGCGCGTATCCGCGCGCTCAACACTTACCTGAAAAAACACCTGCTCGCGTTGCCGCAGATCGAGCTGGTGACGCCGCTGAGCCCAGAACTGTCCGCTGGCTTCACTTTCTTCCGGGTCAAGGATCGCAGGAGCGACGAGATCGCCGCCTACCTGATGCAAAACCGTGTGGTCGCCGATGCCGTGCACCGCGATGCCGGACCGGTGATCCGCACCGCGCCGGGGCTGCTCAACACCGAAGCCGAGATTGATCGCTTCCTGGCGCTGTTGGGCAAAACACTCTGATGACTGATCGAGAGCAATCGATGAACCGCTTTTTATTGAAGACACTCCCGGCGTTGGCCCTCGCCGCCCTGCTGCCCTCCGATGCCCAGGCCTCGCAACCGGGCCAGGTGTTTCGCGACTGCAAGGACTGCCCGGAAATGGTCGTGCTGCCCACCGGCACCTTCCAGATGGGCACCCCGGAAGACGAAGTGGGCCGCGAGCCCGACGAAGGCCCGCTGCACCCGGTGACGTTCGCCAAGCCCGTTGCGATCAGCCGTTTCCAGGTGCTCAAGGGTGAATGGTTCGCCTACCTGCGCGATACCGGCTACGTGATGCCCGACGGCGACAAGCGCCCCGGCCGCGCGTGCCAGGCCGGCGTGCCGGACTACCAGGGCAGCGACCCGCGCAAGCAATACACCGACCGGCACCCGGCGGTGTGCATGAACTTCCAAGAGGCTACTGCCTACGTGGCGTGGCTTTCGAAGAAGACCGGCAAGCCGTACCGACTCGTCAGTGAATCCCTGCGCGAATACGCCGCACGTGGTGGCAGCACCGGCCCGTTCCCCTTCCCGTTCGATGAAGGCAAGGACTACAGCATCGCCCAGCACGCCAATACCTATGGCGCCGCCGACGGCTTCAACTTCACAGCGCCGGCCGGCAGCTTCGCGCCCAACGCCTTTGGCGTGTACGACATGCACGGTAACGTCTACGAATGGACCGCCGATTGTTTCAACGAAAACTACACCGATGCGCCGAGCGACGGCAGCGCCGCGCTGATGGGCAACTGCAAGGTGCGACGCATCCGCGGCAACGACTGGGGCGAAGCGCCGGTTTTTTCCCGTTCGGGCAATCGCAATGCGGTGTTTTCCGATGCCCGCGGTGACTGGCTGGGGTTTCGGGTCGCCCGGGATATGTAGCTCAACCGGACCATCTGAAGATCCGCTTTTTGTGGCGAGGGAGCTTGCTCCCGCTGGGCTGCGAAGCGGCCCCTAGATTTTGCGGTCGCTGCGCAACCGAGCGGGAGCAAGCTCCCTCGCCACAATAATGTGTGTCAGGAGACTCTGGTTAAATCCCCTTCCCCTCCAATCGTTCCATAGGTGGGCGCGCCCCAACCGGCGTGCCGCTGTCCTCCAGCCCTTGCGGTGAAAGCCCGCGATGGCCTTTGCCTTTTTTTCATCTAGCAGGGAAACCTCATGAGCCAACCAAAACGCGGGGTGATCGCTGAGCTGTTCATTCTGCTCAAACCCTTCCGGCTGATTGTCGCAGGCTCCATTCTCCTGGGCATGCTGGGTGGCTTGAGCATCACGGCCCTGCTGGCAACCATCAACGGGGCCTTGAACGCCGATACGGGGCCCACCCCCCAAGTGTTGGCGACCTTCGCCGGCCTGTGCGTGGCAGCGCTGCTGACCTCGATCCTGTCGGACATCGGCACCAACCACGTCGGCCAGAACATCATCGCCAGCCTGCGCAAATCTCTCGGCCAGAAAGTCCTGCTGGCGCCCATCGAGCAGATCGAGCGGTTCCGCAGTCATCGGCTGATCCCGATCCTGACCCACGACGTCAACATGGTCAGCAACTTCGCGTTTTCCTTCGCACCGCTGGCGGTTGCCTTTACCGTCACCCTCGGTTGCCTGGGCTACCTGGCCTACCTGTCGTTGCCGATGTTTGCGCTGCTGTTGGTGGCGCTGGTAATCGGCACGGTCATCCAGTACGTGGCGCGCGCTCGTGGCATTCGTGGTTTCGAAGCCGCCCGCGAGGCCGAAGACGCCCTGCAAAAGCATTACAGCGCCATCGCCGCGGGCGCCAAGGAACTGCGCATCCACCGCCCGCGCCGCCAGCGCATGTTCAGCCAGCGCATCGAAGCCACCGCCGAGCAGATCTGCGACACCAACATCCGCGCGGTCAATACCTTCGTGGTCGCCAAGACCTTCGGCTCGATGCTTTTTTTCGTGGTCATCGGCCTGGTCCTGGCGCTGCAATCGCTGTGGCTGGGCACCGACAAAGCGGTGCTCAGCGGTTTCGTGCTGGTGTTGCTGTACATGAAGGGGCCGTTGGAATACCTGGTGATGACGTTGCCGGTGATCAGCCGCGCCAACATCGCCTTCAAGCGCATTGCCGAATTGGCCGAGCAGTTTTCCTCGCCGGAACCGCACCTGCTGCTCAACGACAAAAGCGCCCCCAAGCCGACAATTCAGCGGCTCGAATTGCGTGACGTGCATTACGCCTTCCCCGCGGTCGACGGCACCCAGCCCTTCGCCCTTGGACCGGTCAACCTGACCATCGCCCAGGGCGACATTGTGTTTATCGTCGGTGAGAACGGCGGCGGCAAGACCACGCTGATCAAATTGCTGCTGGGCCTTTATGCGCCCCAGGGCGGCGAAATTCTCCTGGATGGCGAGCCGGTATCGGCGGCGCGACGTGACGATTATCGCCAGCTTTTCACCACCATCTTCGCCGACTATTACTTGTTCGATGAACTGGTGCAGGGCGATCAAAACGTACCCGGGGATGCCAACCGCTACCTGGATCGCCTGGAGATCGCCCATAAAGTCAGCATTCGCGACGGCGCTTTCAGCACCACCGATCTTTCCACCGGGCAGCGCAAGCGCCTGGCCCTGCTCAATGCCTGGCTGGAAGAACGTCCCGTGCTGGTCTTCGACGAATGGGCCGCCGACCAGGACCCGGTGTTCCGGCGCGTGTTCTACACCGAACTGCTGCCGGAGCTGAAGGCCCTGGGCAAAACCATCATCGTCATTTCCCACGACGATCGTTACTTCGACATCGCCGATCAACTGGTGCGAATGCAGGCCGGCCGGGTGGTGAGTGAAAAGGTCCCGGCAGCCTTCGCCTGAGCCTGCCCGACGCCAATGCTGTTTTACCGCGAGAACACCATGAACGAACTGCTAGATGATGATCTGTTGGCGCTGTTGCTCGATGAGGTCGCCGATGACAGGCACGCCCTGGCCAGCCGCGGCAGGCTGGATCGCGCGCCCCTGTCTTTCGCCCAGCAACGCTTGTGGCTGGAGCAGCAGCGGGACCCGACCCGTTCGGCCTACAACCTGCCACGGGCCTTGCGCCTGAGCGGCGAACTGAACGCCGATGCCTTGGAAGACGCCCTGAACCGCGTCATTGACCGACACGACATCCTGCGCACCGCGTTCATTGAAATCGACGGCGCCGCCACTCAGGTAATCGAGCGCAGCGCCTGCCTGACCCTGCATCGCGAAGACCTTGCCGGGCTCGACCAGCCGGCACTTTCGCAGCGCATCGAGCAACACGCCCGGCAACCGTTCGATCTCACCCAGGCGCCGCTGATACGGGCCACGTTGCTGAGATTGAGCCGTACCGAACATGTGCTGCTGCTCAACATGCATCACATCGTTTCCGATGCGTGGTCCAATACCATCCTCATGCAGGACATGACCCAGGCGTACCGCCGGGCGGTGCTGGGTGATTCGTCTGCGCTGCCACCGTTACCGATGCAATACGCCGATTACGCGATCCACCAGCGCGGCGACTATCTGCAAAGCGCTGCCCGCCTGCGCAGTGGCGAATACTGGAGCGAGTACCTGGGCCGCGACTTGCCCACCCTGGAGTTGCCCCAGGACTTTCCACGCAACACAAGCCAACAACACAGGGCCGGTCGCGTGCACGTATCGCTGGCGCCGTCGTTGGCGCGAGCGCTGGACGCTTTTTGCCAACGCCAGGGGCTCACGCCGTTCGTGGTGGCGCTGGGTGCGTGGCAATTGCTGCTGGCCCGCTACAGCCGCCAGGACGATTTTGCCGTCGGTGTCCCCAACGCCAATCGCAACAGCCATGAAAGCCAGGCGTTGGTGGGATTTTTCGTCAGCAGCCAGGTGTACCGGGCGCGGATCGACTCGAGCCGCAGCGCATTGGATTACCTACGAGCGCTGCGCGGCCAATCCCTCGCCGCGCTGGAGCATGCCGATTACCCGCTCGAACTGATCCAGGATCAATTGGGCGCCAACCCGTTGTTCAAGGTCCTGTTCAACTGGCGCACCGGGTCACAGACGGCATCGCTGCCAAGCCTGGATCTACTGACGCTGGAGTTCCTCGACACCGGTGAAGGCCAGGCCAAGTTCGATGTGTCACTGGATGTCGACTATTCACAGCAGCAGATACTCGCGACGTTCGAGTACAGCCGTGACCTGTACCGCGCGGACACCATCGAGCGCATGGCCGAGCATTGGCAGAACCTGTTGCGGGGGCTGATCGAGACGCCCGAACGCGCCCTCGGCGAATTGCAATTATTGAGCGCCGAAGAACGGCGGCTGACCCTGGACGACTGGAACCGCCAACCCACCCGGCTGCATAGCGAAGAATGCCTGCATCGCATGATCGAAACCCATGCCGCCAACACAGGTGAGGCGATAGCGCTAACGTTCGACGGGCAGCACATGAGCTATGCCGAGCTTAACCGCCACGCTAACCGATTGGCCCATCGATTGATCGAGCAAGGCGTCGGCCCCGATGTGCTGGTGGGCATCGCCGTCGAGCGGACACCGCAAATGATCATCGGCCTGCTGGCGATTCTCAAGGCCGGTGGCGCCTACGTGCCGCTGGACCCGGCCTACCCGGCCGACCGACTGACCTACATGATCCAGGACAGCGGCGTCAGGCAGATCCTGACTCAGGCCCATCTGCTTGAATCGCTGGCGTTGCCGGCCGACATCGACTGCCTGCTGTTGGATACGAGCGATGCCGACAACGCCTGGCCTGAGCACAATCCCGATGTGCCAATGGATCCGGACAACCTGGCGTACGTGATCTACACCTCCGGTTCGACCGGCAAGCCCAAAGGCGCGCTGCTCGCGCACCACAACGTCAACCGCCTGTTCCAGGCCACTGAACAGTGGTTCGGTTTCGACCACCGGGACGTATGGTGCCTGTTTCATTCCTATGCCTTCGATTTTTCCGTGTGGGAGATTTTTGGCGCGCTGCTGCACGGGGGGCGGCTGGTCATCGTGTCCCACGCCGTGAGCCGGTCGCCTGAGGATTTTTACGCCCTGCTCTGCCAGGAAAAAGTCACGGTGCTCAACCAGACGCCTTCGGCGTTCAAGTCGTTGCTGCGAGTTGCATGTGAGCCTGGACAGCCCCTCAGCCACCGGTTGCGGCAGGTGATTTTCGGCGGCGAAGCAGTTGATGTGCACAGTCTGCGCCCTTGGTTCGAACGTTTCGGCGATCAGGCGCCACAATTGATCAACATGTATGGCATCACCGAAACCACCGTTCATGTCACCTGGCGACCACTGTCGATGGCGGACTTGCACGGCGAGGCCGCGAGCCCCATCGGCGAGCCCATCGTCGACCTGTCCTGGTATCTGCTCGATGCGCACCTGAACCCGGTGCCGAGGGGGTGCAGCGGTGAGCTGTATATTGGGCGCGCCGGACTGGCCCGTGGTTATCACCAGCGTGCCGACCTCACCGCCAGCCGTTTCATTCCCGACCCGTTCGACCCCTCGCCAGGTGGACGCCTGTACCGCACCGGGGACCTGGCCCGCTACCTCAGCGACGGCAGCATTGAATACATCGGGCGCCTGGATCATCAGGTCAAGGTCCGCGGCTTCCGCATTGAACTGGGCGAGATCCAGGCGCGCCTGCAAGTACTGCCGGGCGTGCGCGAGGGCGTGGTGCTGACCCACGACGGCCCGGGCGGCCTGCAATTGATCGCTTACGTCATCCCGACACAACCGGTCACGGTCGAACTGCGGGATAACCTGCTGATCGCGCTCAAGGCGCATCTGCCGGATTACATGGTGCCCAGCCATCTGTTGTTCATCGATCACCTGCCGCTCAACGCCAACGGCAAGCTCGACCGCAAGGCCTTGCCCGAACCCGACCTCACGCTTCGGCATTCGAACCACGTGGCGCCCCGCACGCAGTTGGAGCAGGCGTTGGCGCAACTCTGGCAGCAGTCCCTCAAAGCCGAGCGCGTGGGTATCAGCGACAGTTTCTTTGAACTGGGCGGGCATTCGATCCTGGCGATCGAGCTGATCGCCAAGCTCAAGGCGAACCTGAACATCACCGTGCGTCTGCAAGAGTTGCTGGCCAACCCGACCATCGCCGAGTTGGCCCTGTTCATCTCACAGAAACACCGTGAACAGACGCAATGCCTCGTTGCCCTGAATAACGCGCCCGCCAGCGCACCGCAGCTGTTTTGCCTGCACCCCAGCGGCGGCATCGTGTTCTGCTACCAACCGCTGGCGCGCAGACTGCAAAACCGGGCGCGCACTGTCGGCATCATGCACCGCGGCTTCAGCGAACCCCATGCAGGCCCCGAGGCCTGGCAGGAGATGATTGCCGACTACGGCAAGGAAATCGTCAGGGCCCAACCTGAAGGTCCGTATTACTTGATGGGCTGGTCCCTCGGCGGCGCGATCGCGTTCGACATCGCGGCGATGCTGGAAAGCCAGGGGCACACGGTTGATTTCCTCGGGTTGGTGGACAGCACGATTCCAGAACACCTGTATCCCTCAGGGCTACCGCGCCATCGGCATCTGGCGGGTAATGAAAAAGACGATGCGGCCTCCCAGGATCTACTTGAAGCAATTGAATACTTCGACTTGCTGTTCCCTTCGCTGACGGAGCGCACGGCGGCTTATCGACGGGAGCGACCGGACAGTTCGGTCAAGGCGTTCCATGAGTGGGCAGCCGGACAGATCGAGCCTGAGCGAGGCGACCTGTTGTCGATCGTGCAGAGCGTCAAGGAAGAGGTCATGAATGCCCAGGCGTTCTCGGTGCATGATCGGTTGCTGGAGGCATTTGCCGGATTCACTTTCAAGCCTGTGAGGGTTCGACCGAGCTGCTGGTGGACACAGGCGGAGAAAACCTCGCAAGAGCTGGCCTTTTGCGAGGCGCTGGTTCGAGAGCACAGCCTGACGGGGGCGTTGCGGTGTTCGGTGCAGTCTCCGCTGGGTCATCGCAGCATGATTTTTGATGACGGGTTGCTTGGGGAGCTGGTCGAGGTTTTTCTGGCCAGTACGGTTGAGAAGCTTTCTTGAGCAAAAAATGAACCTGTGGCGAGGGAGCGTGCTCCCGCTCGGCTGCGCAGCAGACGCCGCTTTTCAGTTCAGGAACTCTGGGGCCGCTTCGCGGCCCAGCGAGAGCAAGCTCTCTCGCCACGGGGGCTGCGGTGCTGCGGCTAGCGTGGAGGCTGGGGCAGCTCGATGTCATCCAGTGCCCGATTGGCCAGTAGCGTTCCTAGCTCGATCAATTGCTGGAGCCCCAACGCCACATGCCGCCGCGAGCCTTCCAGGTCGAAGGCCAGGTCGTTGGCCATGGCATTAGCGCAAGCCAGGGTCTCGCTGAGGGTGGTCAGTATGGATTCGGTGTTGAGCCCCTTGACCACGGTAAAGATCTGGCCGTCCTGGGTGTCGGGCTTGACGGCGGCATCTGGAGACAAATGCATATCCAATGCCCGGTCGGCTGCCTCCCGTTGCTCTGCTGAGTCAAAGCAGGTGTATGCGGATAGGTTTTCAGCTTTCTTGGGGGGATTGGGGGTGATTTTGACCATGACGTGTAACTCCATTCAGAAGTGGAGTTCACCATTTCTGCGACCAAGCAGAGGGTGGCGAACTGTACGCAGGTTGGTCGACCAGGGAATGGAACCCGGCAGGGCCGAAGCCCTCCCACGCACAGTCAGCCATAAGGCAGACAGCCGCTCGCGCGGCTGAAAGTGCGCCATTCTAACCCCGGGCGACCAAACCCGGTCGCTGATTTTGCAGCGACGGACAAAGCCTATCCCCATCGCTTCCGAACCACCAACCGACACGACTCGTCAGAAATGTCCGGCTCGCCACATTTTTTGTAGGACACAGGTTCCTGTGGCGAGGGAGCTTGCTCCCGCTCGGCTGCGCAGCAGACGCCGCTTTTCAGTTCAGGAACTCTGGGGTCGCTTCGCGGCCCAGCGGGAGCAAGCTCCCTCGCCACGGGGGTTTGCGTTTCCAGCGAAATTAACCCCATAAAAAAACCGACCCGCGTAAGTGGGTCGGTTTTTTTCTTTGCAGGCAATCAGAACTGCGGCGTGTACTTCACCGTGAACATCAGATTACGCGGATCGCCGAAGTTGTTGTTGCCATTGAGTTGGTTGTAAGCCGGCGTTATGTAGGTTTTGTCGAACAGGTTGTTGGCATTGACCGCAAGATCGATCTCAGACGTCAACTTGTAGCCGACACGGGCGTTCCATACGGTATAACCCGGTACGTCATGGTTCAGATCGTAGACCTGCGTATGGCTTTGGGTGGTGAAGCCCAGGCCGGCGCTCGCACGGTTCCAGTCGCCGGTGAACTGGTAGTTGCCCCACACGCGCAGCATGTGTTTCGGCGTCCAGGTACTGAAGATACTGCCTTCGTTGATCGGATCTTCCAGGTACTTCGTCGTGTTATAGGTGTAGCCCGCGAACAACTGCAAGTTGTCTACCACTTCACCGCTGATTTCTGCCTCGATGCCTTGGCTGCGCACTTTCCCGGAGGCAGAAGAGCAGTTCACCCCAGTGCAGCTAGGGATGTTGACGGCGCGGTTTTCGTGGTCGTAGCGGAACACAGCCAAGGAGGTATTGACCCGTCCATCCATCAACTCGCCCTTGAGGCCGACTTCGTAGTTTTTGCCAACAATGGGCTTGAGTACCGAACCACTGGGATCGACGTTGGTCTGCGGTTGGAACACGTCGGTATAGCTGGCGTAAACCGCCCACTCACGGCTCAGGTCATAGACGACACCGGCATAGGGCGTGACCACGCCGGTTTCGGTTGAGTAGCTTGGCGTGTTGCGTGTAATTCCGGCTGCGAGTTCATTTTTCGACTTGTAGCTGAAGTCGTACCAGCTGACCCGGGAACCCAGGATCAGTGTCAGGTCATCCACCGGCTTGACGCGCCAGGTGCCGTATATGCCTTTCTGGCGCACGTCGTACTTGCTGAGGACGCCCATGCCACCCGCAGCGATCAAACTGTCGTAGCTGATGTCCGGGCGGTCATTGTCAAGGTCGAAGATCGAGTCGCTGGTGCTGTTGAAGGTACGGGCATATTTATCATCCGTCTCCAATTGGGAGAAGTTGCCACCCAGCATGACCTCCTGTTCCATCGACAAGGCTTCGAACTTGCCGGTCAGGTTCATGTCGAGACCGGCCTTGGTGGACTGGAAGTCGGTCAGGAAGTCGGCATATTGCACGCCACTGCCATCGGGCAAGAGACCACCGCCTCGTTGGACGCGCTGGTTCTTCGCCTGGTTGTCCTCAGTCATGTACACGCCCCCCACCTTGAAGGCCCAATCCTCATTGAAGCGATGCTCCAGATCGGCGTAATAGGTGGTGACATCGATTTCCGACCGGTTCCAGCGCGCGCCGGTGTAGGTGGAGCGCGATACGTCCGGCATCGAGCCATCGGCGTAGCGCGGCAAACCACGGATGTTGCCGCGCGATTCGCCATTGGATTGGCTGACCGCCAAGCCCAGGGTGGTGTCTTCGCTCAGGTCGATGTCCAACGAGCCGTACAGCGAGTGGGTATTGGTCCACGCGTGGTCGATGAATGAGTTGCTCTGGTCTTCGTCGGCAACGATACGGCCGCGGATGTTGCCAGCGTCGTTCAGCGGACCGCCAGCGTCCAGCTGCAAGCCGTAGTGGTCCCAGGAACCGGCCTTGCCCGTCAGGGTCACGGTCGGTGTGTTCTGGCCACGCTTGCGCACCAGGTTGACAGCGCCGCCGGGGCTGCCGGTGCCTTGCAGCAAGCCGGACGCACCACGAAGGATCTCCAGGCGGTCGTAGAAAATCAGGTCTTGGGTCGCCCAGTTGCCCAGCGAGTAGGTATTACGCGGGATCGGCACACCGTCGTACTGCCAATCGTCGATCTGGAAACCGCGCGACGACAGGATCATGCCCTGCCCCACGCCCTGGAGGCCAACGATGCCGGTGGTCTGGTTGACAGCGTCCTTGAGGTTGACCAGGTTCTGGTCATCCATCTGCTTGCGCGTCATCACGGTGATCGACTGGGGAATTTCCTTGAGGGTGTGGGTGCCCTTGCCGATCGTTACGGCGTTGCTGGTGTACGAGTTGCTGCCTTCGGTCGTTGCAGCCAACTGTTCGGCGTTGATGGTCGTTGCGCCCAGTTCCAGGCCCGCGGGGGAGCCCTTCACCAATATCAGGGTGTTGCCCTCGAGGCTGTAGCGCACGCCGGTGCCCTTGAGCAATTCGGTGATGGCCGCCTGCGGGCTCATCTTGCCGCTGACGCGGTTGCTTTTCAGGCCGGCCAACTCGTCGACGTTGTAGATCATTTGTTGGTTGGTTTGCTGGCCGAACGCTTGCAGCGCCTGCGGCAGCGGTTGCGCTGGGATGTTGACACTGACGTCTTCGGCCATCACCTGGGTGCTCAACGGCAACACACAGACCAGACCCAAGCCCGTCAACACCCGCCGCGAACGCAGGCCGCGGGACATGACAAGTGCCTTGAACAGCGGTTTCAACTCATGAATTGCCGACATCGTGCTCTCTTATTGATAGAAGTGAAAAGTCCATGGGGCCGAAGGGCCTGCCGTTCGCCAGCGCGGATTACCTGCTGACCGACCCCTCCCCGGGCACGGTCATCCGGCTGTACGACAGCGACATGTTTTCTGGACACAACCGGCGCCTGGGCTGCCTTGCCCGAGCCGATTCGCCCGCATTCCTTAGTAAGACGAAGCACCTGGGAAAAACCGGAATGAGTTTATTTATCATTTGCACGAAAGTTACAAAAAAGGCCGACGCGTGCTGGCGTCGGCCTTTTGTTGGTTGAGCATCGTTCCCAGGCTTTCGCGTGGGAACGCCGCCAGGGACCCTCTGCACTGCGTTTCTCTCAGATCAACGACCCTGCGCCGCTTTGGCCGCCTGCTGTTGCCGAGCCTGTTCGGTCAGTCGAGCCTTTTCTTCGGGACTCATCGCCTCCAAGCGCAGGCGGGCCTGGGCGATTTTCTCCAGTTGTCCCGGGCTGTTCTCCTCCGCCCGCAAGGCCGTCGCCAGCGACGCCACGGTCGGATGATCGAAGACCAGTCCCGGATGGATGTCGCACTGCAACAGCTTGCGAATGCCGGCCACCAACTTGATCACCAGCAGCGAGTGACCGCCGGCCGCGAAGAAGTCGCGATCGATGCCCAACCGTTCGAGCCCAAGCAATTGGGCCATGCGCGCAGCGAGCAATTGTTCGAGTCCATCACGGGGTGCGACGCCCTCTTCATCGCTCGTCGCGACGGCCAAATGCTGCAACGCCTGGCGATCGATCTTACCGTTGGCCAGCCGTGGAAAGCGTTCGATCAGGTGCCAATGCTGCGGCACCATCACGCCGGGCAAGCGTGCGCTCAGCTCGGCGCGCACGGTGTCCAGCACGTCCGTAGGCAAGCCTTGCGCTGCCACGATAAATGCCAGCAAACCTTGCTCGGCCGAGGTGGCTGGCACCACCAGCGCCTCGGTTACTTGTGGCAGGCGCAGCAGCTGGGCTTCGATTTCCGCCAGTTCGATACGGAAGCCCCGCACCTTGACCTGCTGATCGCGCCGCCCCTGCAGTTGAATGCCGCCGTCCGGGCGATAACGCGCCAGGTCACCCGTGCGGTAGAGGCGCTGCGCCGGATCGAACGGGCTCTGGATGAACGTCTGTCCATCGGCCCCGGCGTTCAAATAACCCCGGCACAGTTGCGCCCCGCCCAAGTACAACTCACCCGGCACGCCCACCGGTGCCAGGCGTAAATCAGCATCCAGGATATAAACCTGATTGTTGCCCAGCACCTGGGTCAGCGCCGAACAATCCTCAGCGGCACCCTCCAGCGACACCGGATGGATCATCACCCCGACCGTGGCTTCCGTCGGCCCGTAGTGGTTGAACACCCGGCAATCGCTACGCAACCGAGCGATGCGCTCGATCAATGTCGGCGCAATCGGCTCACCGCCGAGCACCAGGGTACGCGGCAATGTCGCCTGCTCGCTGTCGAGCAATGCCGCGAGGTGCGATGGCACGATTTTCAGGCAATCGATCTGTTGCCGCCGCATGAACGTGGCAAACAACGCGCCGTCCTGCATCTGCTCGTCACTGGCAACGTGCAGCGTCGCGCCATTGAACAGCGCGCCAAACAGCGCCGTGTTGCCCAGGTCCGCCGCCACGGTGGAGCTGAAGGCGACATGTGTGCACTGATCCAGCGCCAACGCCTGGCTGGCCTGGGCGGTGTAGTTGAGCAATTGCCGATGCTCGATCACCACGCCTTTGGGCACACCGGTGGAGCCGGACGTAAACAACACATAGGCGATGTCGTTGCCCTTGGTCGCCCGCGCCGGCAAGGGCTCGCTCGACGGACTCAGCCCGGCCAACGTCAGCACGTTACATGGCGGGGCCTGCCACGCCGGCAGGTGCGCCGCATCGGTGACCACCACTGCGGCGCCCGCCTGCTCCAGCATCAACGCCTGACGGGCCTGGGGCCATTGGATATCCAGCGGCAGATAGGCCGCACCGATGCGCCATGCCGCCAGCATCGCGATCACCAGATCCGCCGAGCGCGGCAAGGCCAGGGCGACGATCGAGCCCTTACTCAGGCCTTGCTCTTGGAGGCCGAGGGCCACGCGTTCGACCTGCTCATTCAACTGGCCGTAGCTCAAGGACTGGTGGGCGTCGGTCAGCGCGATGGCCTCCGGCGTCCGTAGCGCCAGGTCCGCGATGCGTTGCGGCAGATAGCGGTTATCGCTCAATACTTGCATCGGCGGGTTGATCGCGCGCAAGCGCTGTTCCTCGCTGTGGCCCAGCAGGTTGAGCTGCGCCAGCGGCGTTTGCGCATCCGCCAGGATAGAGGCCAGCAGCACGTCGTATTGTTCCAACACGGTGCTGGCGGTGGCTTTCGAATAACGAGCGTCGGCGTATTGCAGGTCGATCGCGGCAAGCTGCTGGGCATCCTCCAATCGAACCTGCAGCAGTAGCTCAAGCGGATCGGTCCGGACAGGCAAAGACTCCTTCCACTTCAAACCGGCGTCGCTGTAGACGAAACTTGCTCGACCGATCGCGAAACCATAGGCCGGATACGCCGCGTAAGGTGCCAGTTCGGGCACCCAATACTCCTGCCAGGTGCGATGCGCCTCAAGGCCCGCCGCCAACTGCATCAGCCACTCACTGAACGGCGCGTTGGGGGGCAACGGCACGCAAAGCGGCAGGGTCTTCTCGAACACGCCAATGGCGCTGGCGAAGTAGTCATAATCGCTGCGGCTGTCGTGACGCACGCCCACCAGTGCCTGATCGGAACCGCTCAGGCGTCCCAGCAGCACCCACCATGCGCCCTGTAATAACGTCTCCAACGGTTGCCCGAGCTCATCGGCCAAGCGCTGCAAAGCATCGCGCCGGACCGGTTCCAGCTCCAATGAAACACGGGCACTGGCGGTCCCGCTGCCGGCGCGGCGTGCCGCCAGCCATGGCGTGTCGATCTGCGCCTGCAAACCTTGCAGATGTTGCTGCCAATAGGCTCGCGCGGTGGCGGCATCTTCATCCAGGACCACTTCGCTGCGCCATTCCAGGTACTGGGCGAACTCTCCCGGCGCTTCGTCTTCCGAGCACTGGCCCGCATACGCTTGCCCTACCTGTCCAAGCAGCAGGTTCATCGATGGCGCATCGGCACTGTAGCGGGCGATGCCCAGCAGCAGTTGCCATTGCCGTGGCGCCAAACGATAAATCACCGCCTGGACGCCAGCCGATTCGCCGACCACGAACGCCCGGCCGAGGGTTTCGTTGACCTGTGCCTGGACCTCTGCAACGGGCTGTTCGCTTGCGTTTATCGTCAGCGGGAAGCGCCCGGCCTGGGCAACCTGACGCAAGCCGTGGAAACCTGCGACCTTGACCAACCGCGCCAGCAGCATCGGCTGCTGCGTCGCCAGCCTGTCGAAAGCGCCCTGCAATCGCTGCGGGTCAAGGTTGCCGTCGATAGCCACGCTTACCCAACGCAAGGCCTCGCCAGTGGTCACCGTGCCCGACAATTGCTCAAGGACCCGTTGCTGCTCGGGCGCCAGGGCGAAACCCGCGTCCTGCACGTCCATCATCACCTCGTTCATGCTCCGGTTTCCTCGGTACTGAATACGCCCCGGGCGGATTGCCCGACGGTCGCGGGCCGTTGCAGGCTGGCGTGGTCGTACATATCACCCATGGCGACCACGATCTTGCGTGGCCCTTCGAACGGGTCGCGGGCATGGGCCACCAGCATGTTGTCCAGCAGGATCACATCGCCTTTGCGCCAGTCGAAACGCACCGCGCACGCTTCGTACAACTCACCGATACGCGCCATCACCTCGTCTTCGATCGGTGTGCCGTCGCCGTAGTAGACATGCCGGGGCATGCGGTCCAGGCCGTACATCGACAACAGGTCCTGGCGCACGTCCGGCTCCAGCCAATGGATGTGATGCAACTGCACTTGGTTGAAGAAAGATTTTTCCCCGGTGATCGGGTGCGTGATGATTGCCGGCCCTGGCGTACGGGTTTGCAATTCATCGTTATCGAGCCAACGCCACTGGATGCCGCCGGCCCGGCAACGGGCCTCCACTTCGCGGCGATCCTCGGTCTTGAAGAAGTGCTGCCACGACACGTCGAGTTTGTCGGTGAAGGTGCGTACGTAGAGCAGCCCCTTGTCCTCGAATTTTTCGCGCAGGTCCGCCGGCAGTTTTTCGTACATCAGGCGGCAGTCCACCACCGGGGTCGCGCCGCCCACGGGCGCCGCTTGCTCGCAATAGAACATCTGCTTGCGCGGCCAGCGATCCTGGTGGGAGCTCTCGTTGTGGAACAGGATCATCTTGCGTTCCGGGTATGGCGTGGAACGGTAGGTGTTCTTGCCGCCTTCCTTTTTCGGCAAATCGCCGTACTGGCCGTACAACCCCGGTTGAATCGCTTCGGCGAACGCTTCGAAACCCTGGATGCCGTCCAGCTCGAAACCACGGAAGAGGATGCCAGCGTGTTCGGCCAGCTTCTGCTCGATAAATGGCCGGTTTTGCCGGACCCACTCGATAACGTCGAGGTGCGGGTCGCCGGGCTCCAGCATCAATGGGAACCGCTGTGGCGCCGCCACCAGGGATTCACGCACCAGCGCCGGACGCGGCCGCGCGGCCGGTGTCGCCGATCGCTTGAGGAACTTGCCCAGTTTGTCGGCCTTGGGCCCCGGGACGTTGGCAGGCGTGGCGGCTGTCGCCACGTTGTCGACTGGCATGCTGATAGCTCCCAATTGAATATCCTGATCAGCGACGATCTGTTCCAACAGGGTCGTCCAGGCCCCGATCAGGTACTGGACGCGCCCATGTCCGAACAAGCGTGTGGCGAACTGCCAATTACCGCGCAATTGCCCTTCTTCTTCGTCAACGAACAATGCCATGTCGAATTTAGAATGGTTCTGCAGCGCTGGCAGGAACTCCACGCTCAAGCCCGCCATGGAGCGCGTGCGCACCGGCACGTTGTTCATCACGAACAGCACCTGGAGCAACGGGTTCATGCCTTTGTGACGAGGCACGCCCGAGGCATCGACGATCTGGTCGAACGGCAAGTCCTGATGCTCCAGCGCGCCGAGCAAGTCGTCCTGGGTCTGGGCCAGGAACCGCGTGAACGTCATGCCCGCATCGAAGCGCGAGCGCAGCGGCAATACGTTGACGAAGAAGCCGATCAAGCGCTCCAGCTCCGGTTGCTCGCGCCCCGCCACGTCAGCGCCCACCACTAGATCCTGCGCGGCGCAGAGGCGATGCAACAACACTTGGAACGAGGCCAGCAGCGTGCTGTACAGCGTGACGCCGGCTTCGCTCGATAGCCGCCGCAATGCCGCGCTGAGGTCGGCAGACAGTTCGAACTGCAACGCATCGCCCTCATACGACGAGGTCTGCCCGCGAGGGTTGTCCAGCGGCAGGTCGAGACGCCCGTTGTAGCCATCGAGCCGTTGCTTCCAATAGTCGGCCTGGCGCGCCAGTACGCCTTGCTCTTCCAACGCCTGTTGCCAGAGGGCGAAGTCATGGTATTGGACCTCCAGCGGCGCCAGCGGCATCGGTTCATGGCGCGAAGCGGCTTCGTAGATCTGCACCAGTTCGTTGATCAACAGCCCCATCGACCAGCCATCGGAAATGATGTGGTGCATGGCGTACAACAACACGTGTTCGGTGGGGTTCAGGCGCAGGATTCGCCCACGCAGCAGCGGCGCCTGCTCCAAGTCGATCGGCGTGCGAGCATTGTCCAGCGTCGCCTGGGCCACCTGTTCCAGCTGGGCACCGGGCGATAGATCGCAGAGATCGACCAGCGGGAAATCCAACCGGACTTCGTCGGCAATCAGCGCCAGCGGATCGCCTTCGTCGTCCTGGACGTACGCGGTGCGCAGTACGGCGTGACGGCGCGTCACTTCGGCAAAACTGCTCATCAGGCGTTCGACCGATAACTCGCCGCACAAGCGCAGGGCCATGGGCATGCCATACGCCGAAGTGCCACCGGACAGCTGCTCGGCGATCCACAACCGCCGTTGCACCAGCGACAGCGGAGCCGATTGCCTTGGCCCGTGGGCCTTGAGCCGGACCTTGCTGGAGTCGCCGGCGCGCACGCTTGCATCACCGGTCCCGCTCATCAGCGCCGCCAATGCGCTGAGGCGTGGATGATCGAACAGATCACGCAAGCTCAGCGGATAGCCCGTGAGTTTGCGCAGCCGAGAGATGGCCTGGGTCGCCAGCAATGAGTGACCGCCGCGCTCGAAGAAATGATCGTTGCGACCGACTTGTTCCACTTCCAGGACTTCACGCCAGACGTCGGCGATCTGTTGCTCCAGTTCGCTTGCGGGTGGCGCGTAACCGTTTTGCGTCGCCCCGGTTTCCACACCCGGCAACGCCTTGCGGTCAAGCTTGCCGTTGGGGGTCAGCGGCAGGTGATCGAGGAACAGCCAGTGCGCCGGGATCATGTAGTCGGGCAGATGCTCCTTGAGGCGGGCTTTGAGTGGATCGCGCAGGGTGTCGGCATCCAGCGAGGCCACCACGTAGGCGACGAGTTGCTGCCCGCCCGGCCCTTCCTGGGCCAGCACGGCGACTTCGTTGACCTCGGGCTGCTGCAACAGTCGCGCCTCGATTTCCCCCAGCTCGATACGGAAACCACGGATCTTCACCTGATGGTCGATGCGGCCCTGGTATTCGAGCACGCCGTCGTCGCGATAACGGCACAGGTCGCCGGTGCGGTACAGGCGTTCGCCGGTGGTGGAGAACGGGTTGGGCACGTATTTTTCGGCGGTCATCGCCGCGCGGCCAAGGTAACCCCGGGTGATGCCCGCGCCGCTCAGGTACAGCTCAGCGGACACGCCCTGGGGGACCGGTTGCAGGTTGGCGTCCAGCAGGTAGCTGGCGGTGTGCTTGAGTGGGCGACCGATATTGGCCGTGCCGCCCTGGGTGCGGCGGGTCCAGGTTGAATAGGTGGTGTCTTCGGAGGGGCCATAAAGGTCATAGACATGCTCAATCCCACAGGTTAGGGGTGTTGGGTAGAGGGCATCCACCAGGCTCTGCTTCAGCGGCTCACCGGCCAGGTTGATGATGCGCACGCTCTGCGGGATATCCCCACTGCGCTGCAACGCCGCGATGGCCGAGGGCACGGTGTTGATCAGGCGCACCTGGTCGCGGGCCGGCAGGTGCGGCAGTTCCAGGGCATTGCGAGCGATGATCAGCGAACCGCCGTTGGCCAGGGTCACGAACAGCTCCCACACCGACAGGTCGAAACACACCGAGGTCGAGGCCAGCACGCCTTGGATGTCGTCGCGGCTGTAGACGGTTTTCGACCAGTCGATCAGCGCCAGAACGTTGCGGTGGGCGATGGCCACGCCTTTGGGTTTACCGGTGGAACCGGAGGTGTAGATGACGTAGGCGAGGTTGTCTGGTGTGACCGCTGTGTCCGGTGTTTTTAAGGGATATGAGGTCAATTCAACCCGATCCAGCATCAGCACTTCGGTTCCAGCCGGAACGGTCAACGTCAAAGCCACAGCCTGCTCGGTCAACAGCACCTTCGCCCGACTGTCGTCGAGCATGTAGGCCACGCGCTCGGCCGGGTAATCCGGGTCAAGCGGCACATACGCGCCGCCAGCCTTGAGCACCGCCAGCAAGGCGATCAGCAGTTGCTCGGAGCGCGGCATCGCCACGCCCACGCGCACTTCCGGGCCGACGCCCAGCTCGATCAGTTTATGGGCCAGACGATTGGCACGGCCGTCGAGTTCGCTGTAGCTCAGGCGAATATCATTGAACGTCACCGCCAAGGCATCCGGCGAGGCTTCGGCTTGGCGAGCAATCAGTTGGTGAACGCAAACGTCTTGCTCGAAAGGCGCATCCACCGGATTCCAGTCATGGATCAGGCGCTGGTGTTCATCGAATTCCAGCATCGACAGTTCACCCAAGCACAGCTCGCCATTAGCCGTCATCTGTCCGAGCAACTGAGCCAGATGCGCCGCCAACCGCTCCACGGTAACCGCCGAGAAGCTCGCCTGCTGATAACTCATGTGCACCGACAACTGCCGCTCCAGCCCCACCAACAGCGTCAACGGATAGTTGGTCTGTTCCTGGGTGATCGGCGAACCAAAGCGCAAACCGTCCGGTGCGCCCTGCTCCAGGGCCTCGGCGATCGGGTAGTTCTCGAACACCAACAAACTGTCGAACAACGCGTCGCCGCCCTGCCCGGCCCAGCGCTGGATGTCCAGCAACGCGGTGTGCTCGAACTCGCGCAAGGCGAGGTTCTGCGCTTGCACCGCTTGCAGCCAGCTGTCCAAAGACTGCTCGGCCCGAGGGCTGGCGATCACCGGCAAGGTGTTGATGAACAAACCGATCTGCTGCTCGATGCCAGGCAGGTCCGCTGGGCGACCGGCCACCGTCGCACCGAAGGCAACCGTTTCCCGACCGGTGTAGCGCTGCAACAGCAGCAACCACGCCGCCTGCACCAGCGTGTTCACCGTGACTTTCGAGGCACGCGCGAAGGCTTCCAGGCGACGGGTCAGGGCTTCGTCCAGCACCTGCACATGATCGCCATAACCAACACCAGCGTCCGTGGGTTTGGCCACCGCGTCAGCCAGCCGCGTCGGCGCCTCCAGGCGTTGCAGCAAAGGTTTCCAGAACGCTTCGCTGACCGCCGCGTCCTGGCGTTGCAGCCAGGCGATGTAGTCCCGATAACGACCGCCCGATACGGCAACGGACTGCCCGCTGTAGCGTTGCAGCACTTCGCCGAGCAACTGCGAGTTGCTCCAGCCGTCCATGAGGATGTGATGGCAGGTGTAGATCAGGTGATAACGATCGTCCGCCACGCGCACGACCACCAACCGCAACAACGGCGCCGCGTCCAGGGCAAACCCTTGTTGGCGCTGGGCCGTTGCGAGGTTTTCCAGACAGTGAGCCAGGTCAGCATTTGCGCGCCCGTCCTCAAGCTGCAACACAACGTCGACGCGCTTGTACACCACCTGCAATGCATGCTTGAAATCGCCGTCCCAGACAAACCCGCTGCGCAGCACGTCATGGGTATCCGTGGCCGCCTGCCAGGCCAGGCGGAAGCGTTCGACGTCCAGCCCTTGGACCTCCACGCGCATCTGGTTGATGTAGTGGCCGGCCTGTTGCTCGTACAGCGTGTGAAACAGCATGCCCTGCTGCATCGGCGACAGCGGATAAAGGTCCTCCACCTCTCGCGCCACCAGCGGCAACGCGTCCAATTGCTCCTGGTTCAGCCCGGCGAGGGGGAAGTCCGAGGGCGTGAAGCCGTGGCGTTCGGTCTGGCAACAGTGGTCGATCAGCGCCCGCAATTCCCGAGCGTAATCCTCTGCCAGCGCCTGGATCGTCGCTTCGTCGAACATCTGCGTGCTGAAGCTCCAATCGATGCTCAACTCACCGGCATAGACGCTGCCATTGAGAGTCAACCAGTTATCCAGCGGTGCCAACGGACTTTGCGCCGCGCCCGCCGATTCGCTGGCCGGGACAAACAGCCCATTGGCCGCTTCGTTGAAGCCGCTGTCGAACTGCCCCAAGTAATTGAAGGTGATGCGCGGCACCGGCAGTGCCGCGAGGGCACGACGCGTCGGTTCATCGCCCAGGTAACGCAGCACGCCGAAGCCAAGCCCTTTGTCGGGGATCGCCCGCAGTTGCTCCTTGATCGCCTTGATCGAGCCTTCGGCGGTCGCCGTCGGGGTCAGATGCACCGGGAACAGGCTGGTGAGCCAACCCACGCTGCGGCTCAGGTCCACATCATCGAAGAGGGCCTCGCGGCCATGGCCTTCCAACTGGATCAAGGTCGACGCCTGGGAAGTCCAGCGGCCGATCACCCGGGCCAGCGCCGTCAATAGCAGGTCGTTGACCTGGGTGCGATAGGCCGCGGGGGCTTGCTGCAACAATCGTTGTGTCAGTGCTTTGTCCAGCCGCGTCTGGACTTGCGTCCCATGACACCGACTCAAATCACCTTGCGGGTGGTCGCAAGGCAGGTCGGGGCGAGCGCCGTCCAGTTGCGCCTGCCAGTAAGCGACTTGGCCTTGCAACGCCGCACTGCTGGCATGGGCCTGCAACCGTTGCGCCCAAGTCTGTGCAGACGTGGTCTTGGCCGGTAACGTCGGCATCTGGCCGGCCTGCAATTGGTCGTATGCCTGTTGCAAATCTTCCAGCAGCACCCGCCAGGATACGCCGTCCACCACCAGGTGATGAATCACCAACAACAACCGCTGGCTGCCATCGGCCAGGGTCGCCAGGACACCGCGCAGCAGCGCGCCACTGCCCAGTTCAAGACTGCGCTGGGCGTGTTCGGCCAGGCGTTCGAGGGCCGGCGCGTCGGGAACCTCGGCGGCCCACAACAGCGGCGAGCGTTGCCACAACGCACGTTGATCGGCCAGGGTGTTATGGCGAGCGATCCAGGCGCCATCCTCATGGGAGAAGGCCAAGCGCAACGCATCGTGATGTTCGACCACGGCCTGCAACGCCTGCTCCAGATGCCCGGCGTGCACCGGCCGCACGCCTTTGAGCAGTACCGACTGGTTCCAGTGATGGGGCTCGGCCATGGCCTGCTCGAAAAACAACTGCTGGAACGGCAGCAGCAGCGCCTCGCCTGTCACCGGGCCCTGGTCGATGACCGGCCCGCCGTCTCCCGTTGTCGCCACGCCGGCCAAACCCTGGATGGTCTGGTGCAGGAACAGGTCCTTGGGGCTGAAATGAAGGCCGGCCTGCCGGGCCCGGCTCACCACCTGAATGGAGATGATCGAATCGCCGCCCAGCTCGAAGAAATTGTCGGTTACACCCACGCGCTCGCGTCCAAGCACGCTTTGCCAGATATCGACCAGCGTCTGCTGCTGCGCCGTCATGGCTGCGATGTAGGCCTGGGGATGGGCGCTCGGCTCGGCCTTGGGCAGTGCCTTGCGCTCGAGCTTGCCGTTGGGGCTGACCGGCATTTTTTCCAGCCACACCCAGTGTTGCGGCACCATGTAGTCGGGCAAGGATTGGCTCAGATGTTCCCTGAGGCGTGCTTGCAGCGCCTGGCGAACGGCGCCATCGGCGGCGAGCAGCTCGGCGCGCGCCGGCACCAGATAAGCCACCAGCAGCGTGCCGTCCTGGGCCAGGACCACGGTTTCGCGCACGGCATCGTGTTCGGCCAGGCGCGCTTCGATTTCACCCAACTCGATGCGCAGGCCACGGATCTTCACTTGATGGTCGATCCGCCCGGCGTATTCGATCACGCCGTCGGGGCGATAGCGGGCCAGATCGCCGGTCCGATACAAGCGCTGACCATGGCCGAACGGCCCGGTGACGAAGCGCTCGGCGGTCAACGCCGCGCGTCGGTGGTAACCCCGCGCCAGCCCTTCGCCCGCCAGATACAACTCGCCGATCACCCCCACCGGAACCGGCGACAATTCATCGTCGAGGATATAGGTGCCGAGGTTGGCGATCGGTTGGCCGATGGGCACGCTGTCGCGGCCCTCCTCGACACAGGTCCAGTGAGTGACGTCGATGGCCGCCTCGGTCGGGCCGTAGAGGTTGTATAGGTTGGCGTTCGGCAATTTAGCGAACACCTGCTGCTGGGCATCCACCGGCAGCGCTTCGCCGCTGCAGACGATCCGCTTCAAACCGGTGCATTCGGCCACGCGCGGGTCCTGCATAAACGCCTGGAGCATTGACGGCACGAAGTGCAGCGTGGTGATGCCCCGGGCCGTGATCAAGTCGATCAACTGCGCCGGGTCACGGTGGGCGCCCGGCGCGGCCACCACCAGCGTCGAACCGGTCAGCAGCGGCCAGAAGAACTCCCACACCGACACGTCGAAACTGAACGGTGTCTTTTGCAGCACGCTGTCCGAGGCATCGAGGCCATACGCCTGTTGCATCCAGCACAGCCGGTTGGCCAGGGCGCGATGGCGATTGCCCGCACCCTTGGGCTTGCCGGTGGAGCCGGAGGTGTAGATCACGTAAGCCAGGTTTTCGCCGTGGACCTCGACGCCTGGATTGCCGACGCGGCTGGCATACAAGCCGTCATCGGGCAGGTCCAGCACCAGGCTGCGCAGCCCTACCGGAATCGGTAAGGAATCGATTAAATGTCGCTGAGTCAGCAGTAAGCCGATGCCGCTGTCGTCGAACATGTAGGCCAGGCGATCGCGCGGATATTCGGGGTCCAAGGGCACGTAGGCGCCGCCGGCCTTGAGGATCGCCAACAGCCCCAGCACCATCTCCACGGAACGCTCCACGGCGATGCCCACCAGCACGTCGGGGCCGACGCCCTGGTCGATCAACCGATGGGCCAAACGGTTGGCCCGGGCGTTGAGTTCACGGTAGCTCAGGCGCTGCTCGCCGAAGACCAGCGCAGGCGCGTCCGGGGTCCGGCGCACTTGCTCCTCGATCAGGCTTTGCACGCTGCGGTCGAGCGGGTAATGCTGCGCCGTCGCGTTCCAGTCGCTGAGCATGTGCCGGCGCTCGTCCTCATCCAACAGCGCCCACTGCACCACCGGGCGATGCAGGTCTTGCACCAGCTCGTGCAACAGGTTGAGCCAATGCCGGGCCATGCGCTCGATGGTCGCCGGCTCGAACAGATCCGTCGCATAGGTCAGGGCCGCGTGCAAGCCCTGCGGGCCCTCGACCGTGTCCAGGCTCAGGTCGAACTGCGCGGTACGCTGCGTCCAGCCCAGGGGCTCGACGCAAAGGTCCGGCAAGGCATTGGCGAACGCCGAATCGGTTTCGTTGCGGTGGTTGAACATCGCCTGGAACAACGGGCTGTGGCTGAGGTTGCGCTGCGGCTGCAAAACATCCACCAGTTGCTCGAAAGGCAGGTCCTGGTGCATCTGCGCGGCCAGGGCCGTCTGCTTGAGCTGCTGCAACAGAGCGGCGCCGGTCAGCCCATTGTGAAACTCGCTGCGCAGGACCTGAGTGTTGACGAAGAAACCGATCAGTCGCTCGGTTTCCAGTCGTTGACGGTTGGCGATCGGCACGCCGACGCGGATGTCGGCCTGGCCGCTGTAGCGGTGCAGCAGCGCCTGGAAAGAGCCGAGCAACAGCACGAACAGCGTGACGTTTTCCCGTCGGGCCAGGGCCTTGAGGTTCGCGCTCAAGGCAGCGTCCAGCCTGATCGGCAGGCGTGCGCCGCGCAGGCTTTGCTGCGCCGGGCGCGGACGGTCGGTGGGCAGTTCCAGCAGCGGTTGCTCACCGCCCAGTTGCCCGGACCAATAGGCCAATTGGCGATCCCGCTCACCGGCCGCCATCCATTGCCGCTGCCAGACGGCGTAGTCGGCGTATTGCACCGCCAATGGCGGCAGATGCGCTTGCTGGCCTTGGACGAACGCCGAATACAGGCTCATCAGGTCATCGACCATCACCTGCAAGGACCAGCCATCGGAGACGATGTGATGCAGCGTCAGCACCAGGATGTGATCCTGCTCATCCACCTCCAGCAGTGCCACGCGCAGCAATGAATCAGCCAACAGATCGAAGGGGCGCTGTGTCTGCTGTTCGACAAAGGCCTGGATCTCATCCTCTTCCAGGCGCTGCTCGACGAAGTCGACCTCACCCTGTTCGCGAATGACTTGGCAGGTGCGGCCATCCTCTTCGGCGAATACGGTGCGCAAACTTTCGTGACGCGCCACCAGCGCGGCGAAACTCTCGCGCAGCGCATCCTTGTCCAGCGTGCCGCGCATCTGCAGGGCCGTGGGGATGTTGTAGGCGGCGCTGTCCGGGTCCATTTTCCACAGGAACCATTGGCGTTCCTGGGCAAACGACAGCGGCAGTGGCGCATCGCGAGGCACCGGCACCATTGCCGGAGCCTGTTCGCCTGGCGTGGCCTCGAAGGCTGCGACAAACGCCTGCAAGGTGCTGTGTTCGAACAGGCTGCGCAGCGGCACCTCGATGCCCAGCACCCGACGGATTCGCGAGACCACTTGGGTCACTAGCAGCGAATGCCCGCCCAATTCGAAGAAGTTGTCCTCCAGGCCCGCGCGCTCAAGCTTGAGCACGTCCTGCCAGATCGCCGCGACTTGTTGCTCGACCTCACTGCGAGGCGCCACGTAGGCCTGTTGCAGATCGCTGGCGTCGGGCGCCGGCAAGGCCTTGCGATCGATCTTGCCATTGGGTGTCAGTGGCAATCGGGCCAGGAACAACAGGTGCGCCGGGACCATGTAGTCCGGCAACTGCGCCTTGAGGGCTGCCTTGAGCGCGACGCGCAACGGCGCATCGGGCTCCGGCACCGCGCCGCTGGCAGGCACGACGTAGCCCACCAGTTGCGCACCGGTCGGGCCCTCGTGGGCGACCACCACGGTTTCGCGCACGCTGTCCTGGGCCAGCAGCGCGGCTTCGATTTCCCCGAGTTCGATGCGCAGGCCGCGGATCTTCACCTGATGGTCGATGCGGCCGAGGTATTCGACCACGCCTTCGGGGCGATAGCGGGTCAGGTCGCCGGTGCGGTACAGCCGTTCGCCGGCGGTGGAAAACGGGTCCGGTACGAAGCGTTCGGCGGTCAGCCCCGGGCGCTGGAAATAACCACGGGCAAGGCCGGCGCCGCCGATCAGCAGCTCACCCGGCGCGCCGGGCGGATTGAGGGTCAGGTCGCCGCCGACGATGTACAGCGCGGTATTGTCCAGCGGCTGGCCAAGGAACGGCCGGTCGCGCTCGGGGCTCAATGGATGCGCGGCCGACCAGATGGTGGTTTCGGTAGGGCCATAGAGGTTCCAGAGCTTTGGCGAAAGCGCCAGCAGTCGCTGCGCCAGTTCCTGGGGCAAGGCTTCGCCGCCGCACAGGAATGTCCGGCCGGCGAGCACCGATGCCCGCTCATGGTCGAGCAGCATGCGCCAGCTCGACGGCGTGGCTTGCAGCACGCTGATGTCGTGATGCTCGACCAGCGCCAGCACCGCTTGCGGATCCTGATGCACGTTCTGCCCGGTCAGGACGATGCTGGCCCCGCCGCAGAGCGGCCCGTAGATTTCCAGGCCGAAAATATCGAAGGAGAAGGTCGTCAGCGACAACATGCGATCGCTGGCCGCGAGCCCCGGCTGGGCGATCATGCTGGTGATGAAATTGCTCAGCGCACCATGGCGCACCATCACGCCCTTGGGCTTGCCGGTGGAGCCGGAGGTGTAGATGACGTAGGCCAGGTGCTCGCCGGTCGGCGATACGGCCGGGCAGGTTTTCGGAGCCTCTTGCAGCGCGGCGTCCCGCTGATCGAGCAGCAGGGTCCGGAGCGTCGACGGGATCGGCAATCGCGCCTGCAAACGGGCCTGGGTCAGCAGCAACCCGATGCCGCTGTCTTCGATCATGTAGGCCAGGCGATCCTCGGGATACGCCGGGTCCAGCGGTACGTAGGCGCCGCCGGCCTTGAGGATCGCCAGCAGGCCGACAATCATCTCAATGCTGCGTTCCACCGCGATGCCCACCAGCTCGCCGGGGGACACACCCAGATCAATCAAGCGGTGGGCCAGTTGATTGGCGCGGGCGTCCAATTGCCGATAGCTCAGGGATTGTCCGTCCACGGTCAGTGCCAGTGCGTCGGGGTTCTGCTGCGCCTGTTCAGCGATGCGTTGGTGGACGCACACGCCTCCGGCGCCGTGGTCGGCGACGCGCAGCCATTGCTGTTGCGTGAATCGCTGTTGCGCCGGGTCGAGCAGCGGCAGTTCGCCGACCCGCTGGCGGGGTGCATCGACAATGCCTTGCAGCAGGTTTTGCCAATGCGCGGCCAGGCGCTCGATGGTCTGCGGTTCGAAGAGGTCGGTGGCGTAGGTCAGCTCCGCGGCGATGCCCTGCTCGGTTTCGTAGGTACCGAGGGTCAAGTCGAACTGGGCGGTGCGCCCTTCCCACGTCAGGTCCTCGACGCGCAGTTGCGGCAGGTGCGTCTGCCGGCGACCCGTAGCATCGGCGTTCTGGTGGTTGAACATCACCTGGAAGATCGGGCTGTGGCTGAGGCTGCGCTCTGGTTGCAGGGCTTCGATCAGTTGCTCGAATGGCAGGTCCTGATGGGCCTGGGCCGCCATGGCCGCTTGCTTGACCTGGGCGAGCAAGCCATCGAATGGCTGCTGCCCATCGACGTGGGCGTTAAGCACCTGGGTATTGACGAAAAAGCCGATCAGCCCTTCGGTCTCGACCCGGTTGCGGTTCGCCGTCGGCACGCCGACGCGGATCTGCGGCTGGCCGCTGTAGCGGTGCAGCAACGCCTGGAACGAGGCGAGCAAGACCATGAACAGGCTGGCGCCTTCTCGCTGGGCCAGTTGTTTCAGCGAGGCAGCCAGCTCCGGCGCCAGTGTCAAATCCAGCCGCGCGCCACGAAGGCTTTGCACCGGGGGACGCGGATGATCGAACGGCAGCTCCAGCACCGGTTGCTCGTCGCCCAGGGTCTGCACCCAATAGGCCAACTGGCGCTCACGCTCGCCGGCTTCCAGCCAATGGCGCTGCCAGATGGCGTAGTCGGCGTATTGCACCGGCAGCCCCGGCAATACAAGCGGCTGGCCGTCTGTGTCGGCGGCGTAACAGCGCACCAGTTCGTCTACCAACACGCGCATCGACCAGCCATCGGCAATGATGTGATGCTGGATCAGCACCAGCACGTGGTCGTCCTCGGCGACTTTCAACAGCGAAACCCGCAGCAACGGCCCCTGGCGCAAATCGAACGGACGCGCGGTTTCGCCTTCGACGTATGCCTTGATGCGCGCGTCCTCGCTGATCGGTGAACCAGCAGGCAGCGCCTCGACAGCGATGCTCAGGGGCATCTGCCGGTGGATAACCTGAACGGCTTGCTCGCCGTGCTCGCTGAACGTGGTGCGCAAGCTTTCGTGGCGCTCGACCAAAGCGTTGAAGCTGCGTTCCAGCGCCGGCACGTCCAATCGTCCTTTGAGACGCAGGGCGCTGGGGATGTGGTAGGCCGAACTGTGCGGCTCCATTTGCCAGAGGAACCACTGACGCTCCTGGGCGTAGGACAGCGGGATATGCTCGAACCCGGAACGCACCTCGGGGATCGGCAGGTTGGCCGGCGAGACGCCCTCTTCCAGCATCTTCTCAAGGTACAGCCTGCGTTTGTCCAGTGGCAGAGTGATAAAGCGCTTGGCAACCCTCAAAGCAACACTCTTGTCCATCAGACTTCCTCCATTTCATCAAGCAGGGCGTCCAGCTTGTTCAGTTTCTCTTCATTGATTGGCCCGTCCGTGCTGTCGAGTCGGGCGACGAAATCCTGCAGGACGGGGTGCTGGAACAGCAGTTGCGGGGTCAGGCTCAACCCCAGTTCGAGGGCCATGCGCGAGACGGCGGTGACCGCCAGCAGCGAGTGGCCGCCCAGCTCGAAGAAGTGATCGTTCAGGCCCACGCGCTCGACGGTGAGCACCTGGGCCCAGATCGCCGCGACTTGCTGTTCTAGTTCGCTGATCGGTGCTTGGTATGCGTTTTGCGATCGCCCGGCCTCGATGCCCGGCAACGCCTTGCGGTCAAGCTTGCCGTTGGGGGTCAGCGGCAGGTGATCGAGGAACAGCCAGTGCGCCGGGATCATGTAGTCGGGCAGATGCTCCTTGAGGCGGGCTTTGAGTGGATCGCGCAGGGTGTCGGCATCCGCCGAAGCCACCACATAGGCCACCAACTGCTGCCCGCCCGGCCCTTCCTGGGCCAGCACCGCCACCTCCTTGACCTCGGGCTGTTGCAGCAGTCGCGCCTCGATTTCCCCCAGCTCGATACGGAAACCACGGATCTTCACCTGATGGTCGATGCGGCCCTGGTACTCGAGCACGCCGTCGTCGCGATAACGGCACAGGTCGCCGGTGCGGTACAGGCGTTCGCCGGTGGTGGAGAACGGGTTGGGCACGTATTTTTCGGCGGTCATCGCCGCGCGGCCAAGGTAACCCCGGGTGATGCCCGCGCCGCTCAGGTACAGCTCAGCGGACACGCCCTGGGGGACCGGTTGCAGGTTGGCGTCCAGCAGGTAGCTGGCGGTGTGCTTGAGTGGGCGACCGATATTGGCCGTGCCGCCCTGGGTGCGGCGGGTCCAGGTTGAATAGGTGGTGTCTTCGGAGGGGCCATAAAGGTCATAGACATGCTCAATCCCACAGGTTAGGGGTGTTGGGTAGAGGGCATCCACCAGGCTCTGCTTCAGCGGCTCACCGGCCAGGTTGATGATGCGCACGCTCTGCGGGATATCCCCACTGCGCTGCAACGCCGCGATGGCCGAGGGTACGGTGTTGATCAGGCGCACCTGGTCGCGGGCCGGCAGGTGCGGCAGTTCCAGGGCATTGCGAGCGATGATCAGCGAACCGCCGTTGGCCAGGGTCACGAACAGCTCCCACACCGACAGGTCGAAACACACCGAGGTCGAGGCCAGCACGCCTTGGATGTCGTCGCGGCTGTAGACGGTTTTCGACCAGTCGATCAGCGCCAGAACGTTGCGGTGGGCGATGGCCACGCCTTTAGGTTTGCCGGTGGAACCGGAGGTGTAGATGACGTAGGCGAGGTTGTCTGGTGTGACCGCTGTGTCCGGTGTTTTTAAGGGATATGAGGTCAATTCAACCCGATCCAGCATCAGCACTTCGGTTCCAGCCGGAACGGTCAACGTCAAAGCCACAGCCTGCTCGGTCAACAGCACCTTCGCCCGACTGTCGTCGAGCATGTAGGCCACGCGCTCGGCCGGGTAATCCGGGTCAAGCGGCACATACGCGCCGCCAGCCTTGAGCACCGCCAGCAAGGCGATCAGCAGTTGCTCGGAGCGCGGCATCGCCACGCCCACGCGCACTTCCGGGCCGACGCCCAGCTCGATCAGTTTATGGGCCAGACGATTGGCACGGCCGTCGAGTTCGCTGTAGCTCAGGCGAATATCATTGAACGTCACCGCCAAGGCATCCGGCGAGGCTTCGGCTTGGCGAGCAATCAGTTGGTGAACGCAAACGTCTTGCTCGAAAGGCGCATCCACCGGATTCCAGTCATGGATCAGGCGCTGGTGTTCATCGAATTCCAGCATCGACAGTTCACCCAAGCACAGCTCGCCATTAGCCGTCATCTGTCCGAGCAACTGAGCCAAATGCCCCGCCAACCGCTCCACGGTAACCGCCGAGAAACTCGCCCGCTGATAACTCATATGCACCGACAACTGCCGCTCCAGCCCCACCAACAGCGTCAACGGATAGTTGGTCTGCTCCTGAGTGATCGGCGAACCAAAGCGCAAACCGTCCGGTGCGCCCTGCTCCAGGGCCTCGGCGATCGGGTAGTTCTCGAACACCAACAAACTGTCGAACAACGCGTCGCCGCCCTGCCCGGCCCAGCGCTGGATGTCCAGCAACGCGGTGTGCTCGAACTCGCGCAAGGCGAGGTTCTGCGCTTGCACCGCTTGCAGCCAACTGTCCAAAGACTGCTCGGCCCGAGGGCTGGCGATCACCGGCAAGGTGTTGATGAACAAACCGATCTGCTGCTCGATGCCAGGCAGGTCCGCCGGACGACCGGCCACCGTCGCACCGAGGGCAACCGTTTCCCGACCGGTGTAGCGCTGCAACAGCAGCAACCAGGCGGCCTGCACCAGCGTGTTGACCGTGACCTTCGAAGATCTGGCAAAGGTTTCCAGGCGACGGGTCAGCACTTCGTCCAGCACCTGCACATGATCGCCATAACCAACACCAGCGTCCGTGGGTTTGGCCACCGCGTCGGCCAGCCGCGTTGGCACTTCCAGGCGTTTCAGCAAAGGTTTCCAGAACGCTTCGCTGACCGCCGCGTCCTGGCGTTGCAGCCAGGCGATGTAGTCCCGATAACGACCGCCCGATACGGCGACGGATTGCCCGCTGTAGCGTTGCAGCACTTCGCCGAGCAACTGCGAGTTGCTCCAGCCGTCCATGAGGATGTGATGGTGGCTGTAGATCAGGTGATAACGCTGCTCGTCGAGACGCACGATCATCAGCCGCATCAGGGCAGGCGCACTCAAGTGAAGTTGCTGGCGTTCGGCATCGGCCAGGGCCCGCAGGGTCTGGTCAGGCGATAACTCACCGCGCAGATCCTGCACGTTGTAAGGCAGTTGCAGGTACTTGCTGACCACTTGCACCGGCGCCGGCAAATCACCCTGCCAGACAAACCGCGTGCGCAGGATGTCATGGGCATCCACCGCCGCTTGCCAGGCCTGGCGGAAGCGTTCCGGATCAAGCCCTTCGACGTCCAGGCGCAGTTGGTTGATGTAGTCGCCGCTCGCGTCGCCATACACACCATGGAAGAGCATGCCTTGTTGCATCGGTGACAACGGATACAGGTCGACGATCTGCGCTGGAGGTAGCGCCAGTCCGTCCAGTTGCTGCTGGTTCAGGCTCGCCAGCGGGAAGTCCGACGGCGTCACGCCGCTGTGCTCGCCCCGGCAGCAATGCTCGATCAGCCGCTGCAGTTCCATCCCATAATCGTCGGCCAGCGCCTGGATGGTGGACTCGTTGAACTGCTCGCGGCTGAAGGTCCAGCCCAGGTCCAGTTCGCCGCCGAACACCTGGCCGTTCAAGGCCAGCGCATTGGACAGCGGTGCTTCGGCGTCCAGCTCATCGCCGGCGGCTTCGTCGGCCGGCACGAACAAAGCGCCGTCGGCTTCGTTGAAGCTGGCGTCGAACTGGCCCAGGTAGTTGAAGGTCAGGCTGGGCGTCGGCAGCCCGGCCAGGATCGCCCGCGTCGCGTCATCCGCCAGATGGGCCAGGGCGCCGAAACCGAGGCCCTTGTCGGGCATCGCCCGCAGTTGCTCCTTGATCTGCTTGAGGCAATCGCCCAAGTCCGCCCGAGGCGTGAGCCGCGCCGGGTACAGGCTGGTGAACCAGCCGACGGTGCGAGTCAGATCGACGTCGTCGAACAAGGCTTCGCGGCCATGGCCTTCAAGCTGGATCAGCGCACTGTCGCTGCCGGTCCAGCGCACCATCACCCGCGCCAGCGCGGTGAGCAGTAGGTCGTTGACCTGGGTGCGATAAGCCTTGGGCGCGTCTTGCAGCAGTTGCCGGGTCAGCGTGGCGTCGAGTCGTGTGCGCACCGTCACGGCCAGGCGGTTCTGCTGGCCGCCTGCCGGGTTATCCATCGGCAACGAGGCATCGACGTCTTCGAGCTGGGCTTGCCAGAACGCCAGTTCCTGCGCCAGCCGGTTGCTGCCGGCATGCGCTTGCAGGCGCTCGGCCCAGGCCTGCGCGGAGGTGGTCTTCAGCGGCAGTCGCAGCGCCGCACCGCTGGACAACTGACGATAGGCGCTTTGCAGGTCCTCGAACAGGATTCGCCACGACACGCCGTCGATCACCAAGTGGTGCACCGCCAGCAACAACCGCTGGGTACCATCGCCCAGCGTCGCCAGGACTGCCCGCAGCAACGGCCCATCTTGCAGGTCCAGGCTGCGTTGGGCCTCATTGGCGATGCCTTGCAAGGCCTGCGCATCAGGTGCGTCCACAGTCCAGAGCAGGTCTTGGCATTGAATGTCGGCGAGACGGTAAACCGCCCTCCAGCCTTCGGCCTGCTCGGTGAAGCTCAAGCGCAGGCCATCATGATGCTCCAACAACGCGTTCAAAGCCTGGTTCAAAACCGATGCATCCAGGCGTTCGGTCGCCTTGAGCATCACCGCCTGGTTCCAGTGATGACGCTGCGGTATCGCCTGTTCGAAGAACACCCGCTGCACCGGCAACAGCGCCAGTTCACCGGTCACCGGACCCTGATCGATGACTTGGGCGCCTTCACCCTGGCGAACCACGGTGGCGAGTGTTTCCAGGGTCTGGTGCTGGAACAGGTCCTTGGGCGTGAAGTGCATACCGGCCTGGCGGGCGCGGCTGACCAACTGGATCGAGACGATGGAATCGCCGCCCAGTTCGAAGAAATTATCCCGCAGGCCCACGCGTTCAAGCTTGAGCACGTCCCGCCAGATCGCCGCCAGTTGCTGTTCCAGCGCAGTGCGCGGCGCCAGGTAGGCGTGTTGCGATTGGCTGGCGTCGGGCTTGGGCAGGTTCTTGCGGTCGAGCTTGCCGTTGGGGGTCAGCGGCAGGCATTCGAGCAGCAGCAGATAGGCCGGAATCATGTGCGCCGGCAACGTCGCCTTGAGCTGCTCACGCAAGTGCTCGGCGAAGTCTTCACGGGCAGGTTCTGCCGCCACCACATAGGCGACCAGACGCTTGCCGCTGCCGGCGGTGCCTTCCTGGGCCACGACCACCGCTTCGCGCACGCCATCGAGGGCTTGCAGACTGGCTTCGATTTCACCGAGTTCGATGCGGAAACCACGGATCTTCACTTGGTTGTCGATGCGGTCCAGGTAATCGAAAGTGCCGTCGGCGCGCTGGCGCACCAGGTCTCCGGTGCGATACAGCAAGCCGCCGGCGCTGAACGGGTCGGCGACAAAACGCTCGGCGGTCAGCCCCGGTCGGTTCAGGTAACCGCGAGCCAATCCCGTGCCGCCCAGATACAGCTCACCGGCCATGCCTTGGGGCACCAGGTTAAGGTTGGCATCGAGCACGTAGGCACTGCGGTCGCCGATGCGGCTGCCGATGGGCGCGTAGGCAGCGCCACAACACGCCTCGCGACCGGCCTTCCAGATCAGCGGCGTGACCACCGTTTCGGTCGGACCGTAACCGTTGATGATGTACTCAGGACGCAAGGCGCGCTTGACCCGCTCGAAACTGGCGTTGGGCACCGCGTCGCCGCCGAAGCAATAGATGCGCACCTTCGGCGGGTTGCCTTCACGCTCGGCGTGCTCGGCCAGTTGTTGCAGGTACACCGGCGGGAACGCCACCACCGTCACACCGTGCTCGTGCATGGCGTTGTAGGTTTGCTCCGGGGTCCACAGGCTGTCGTCGCGAATCAGCAGCGACGCACCGTGGGTCAGGCTGGTGAGCCAGCGCTCGTGGGCGCCGTCGAACGCGAACGACATGAAATGGAATTCGCAATCGCTGTCGCGCATTTCATAACGCTCGCCAATGGCCTGACAGTGCATCGCCAGCGGACCGTGGGCCACGCTGACACCCTTGGGGTTGCCAGTGGAACCGGAGGTGTAGATCACGTAGGCCAGGTTGTGCGGGTCGGGTTGGACGTTGGGCGCGCTGGTCGGCAGTTCGCGCAGATCGATACGGTCCAGTTCCAGCAACGGCAACGACTCATCCACGGGCAACTGGGCCGATACCGAGGAATCGCTGACCAGCAGCGCCAACCCGGCGTCCTTCATCAAATAAGCCAGGCGTTCGCGGGGATAGCTGACGTCCAACGGCACGTAGGCAGCGCCGGCCTTGAGCACCGCCAACAGCGTGACGATCACCTCTTCGCTGCGCGGCAGGGCCACGCCGACTCGGATTTCCGGGCCGACGCCGCGGCTGATCAAGGCGTGGGACAGTTGGTTCGCGCGCCGATCGATCTCGCCGTAGCTGACGTGTCGGTCGTTGAAAATCACCGCCGTGCGTTGCGGGCGCTCGGCGGCCAGCGCGGCGATGCGCTGGTGCACGGGGATGTTTACCGGGTACGGCTGCGGGTGGTTGTCGGCCTGTTGGCGCGCGTGTTCGGCGCCGCTGGCCAGGGCGATTTCACCCAGATTGCGTCCGGCGTCCTGGCTGAATTGCTCAAGCAGATGCAGCAGATGAGTGCCGATGTGATCAATCATCTCGTCGGCGAACTGCCGACGCTCGTAACTGAAGTGCAGCGCCAATTGTTCGCCGAGGGTAACCGCCACGCTCAGGGCGTAATGCGTCTGCTCACGGTTGGCAACGTCGCCGAATGTGACATCGCTGTCAGTGCCTTGCTGCAAAGCCTGGGCAATCGGATAGTTTTCGAATACCAAGAGGTTGTCGAACAGCGCCTCGCCGCCCTGCCCGGCCCAACGCTGGATGTCCGCCAGCGGCGTGTGCTCGAACTCCCGCAGGCTCAGGTTCTGGTCCTGCACCGTTTGCAGCCACTGGCCGACCGTCTGGTCCGGACGCGGGCTGCCGATGACCGGCAGGGTGTTGATGAACAGGCCGACCTGCTGCTCGATCCCCGGCAGATCCGCCGGGCGACCGGCAACCGTCGCGCCAAACGTCACGGTCGGGTGCCCGGTATAGCGTTGCAGCAACAGCAGCCAAGCCGCTTGCACCAGCGTGTTGAGGGTGATTTTCTGCTGACGGGCAAACGACTCCAGTGCCTGGGTGCGCCGCATGTCGAGGGTCAGGAAATGATCGCCGTGACCGCTCTCGCCGCTGCCCGAGGCCGCGCGGGCGAGTCGGGTCGGCTCTTGCAACGGGGCCAGCTGTGCGCTCCAGAAATCCTGGCTGAGCTGGCCGTCCTGGCGTTGCAGCCAAGCGATGTAGTCGCGATAACGCCCAACAGTGCTGGCCGGGGCGCGGCCGTTGTAGCGCTGCATCACCTCGCCGAGCAACTGCGAGTTGCTCCAGCCATCCATCAGGATGTGGTGATGGGTGTAGATCAAATGCCATTGCGCCGCTCCGGTCTGCACCAGCACCAGGCGCAACAGCGGCGCCTGGCTCAAGTCAAAACCTTGGGCACGCTCAGCCTCGGCCAACGCGGCGAGGGCGTGGGCCGGGTCGGCATGCTCGCGCCAGTCCAGTACCGTGAACGGCAACTGCACCTGCTTGTGAACGATCTGCAGCGGTTGCGGCCATTCACCTTCCCAGACGAAGCCGCTGCGCAAAATATCCTGCGCCGCGACAGTGGCCTGCCACGCCGCACGGAAGCGCTCGGCATCCAGGCCTTGCACGTCCACCCGCAATTGATTGACGTATTCGCCAGCCGCCTGCTCGTACAACGTGTGGAACAACAAGCCCTGCTGCATCGGCGACAGCGGATAGACATCATCCAACTGACCGGCCGCCACTGGCAGATGATCGAGTTGCGATTGGGTGATCCGCGCCAGCGGAAAGTCCGACGGCGTGGCTTGCGGTTCCGCCAGGTTGACGCAATGGTCGATCAGCGCCTTGAGCTCGACGGCGTATTGATCGGCCAGTTGCTGCACGGTCGTGCTGTCGAACATGTCACGGCTGAAGCCCCAGCTCATCGCCAGCTCGCCGCCATGCACCTGCCCTTCCACCGTCAGCCAGTTGGCCAGCGGTGCCGTCGGGTCCTGGGCGACGCCACTGCCTTCGCCGGACGGCAGGAACAGCGCCGCCTCATCGAACTGGCGGTCGAACTGGCCGAGGTAGTTAAAAGTGATGCGCGCAGGCGCCAGATCCGTCCATCGGGCCTGCACCGACGGCGCTGCCAGATGACGCAGCACGCCATAGCCCAGGCCCTTGTCCGGGACGCTGCGCAGTTGCTCCTTGATGGTCTTGATCGAGCCGCCGATGTCCTCGGTGGCGGTCAGCTTGACCGGGAACAGGCTGGTCAGCCAACCCACCGTGCGGGTCAGGTCGATGTCATCGAAAAGGTCTTCGCGGCCATGACCTTCGAGCTCGATCAATGTGCTTGGCTGCCCGCTCCAACGGCTGATGGTGCGAGTCAGCGCGGTGAGTAGCAGGTCGTTGACCTGGGTGCGATAGGCAGCGGGCGCCTGTTGCAGCAGTTGCCGGGTCAGTTCGGCCTCCAGGCGCCATTGGATTTTCTCGCCGTGGATGTTTTGCAAGCTGCCCTGCGGGCGTTCGCATGGCAGGTCCCACGCGGCCTCGTGCTGGTTTTTCCAATAGGCCGACTGGTCATCGAAGCGCGATGCTTCGGCCCTCAGACGCGCCGTCCAACTCTGGAAGGCGCTGGTCTTGGCCGGCAACGTAACGCCGCCACCCGCCGACAGTTGCTCGTAGGCCTGCTGCAAATCTTCCAGCAGCACGCGCCATGACACGCCGTCCACCACCAAGTGATGGATGACCAGCGCCAGGCGCTGGCTGCCGTCGGCCAGGTTCACCAGCATGGCGCGCACCAGTGGCCCGTCTTGCAGGTCCAGGCTGCGCTGCGCCTCGTCGCACAGCGCATTCAGGTGCTCGATGGATCGGGCATCGCGTTGCCACAGGTCGGCGCTTTGCAAAAGCGCGGCATGGCTCTGCCGCCAACCGTCGGAGTCTTCGACGAAGCGCAGGCGCAAGGCGTCGTGGTGGTTGATGACGCAAGTCAGCGCCGCGTCGAGCCATTGTGCATTCAGCGGTTCGCGTGGGGTCAGCAACAGCGATTGGTTCCAGTGCTCGCGGGCCTGCATCGCCTGGGCGAAAAACTGCTGCTGGATCGGCCCGAGCATGGCATCGCCAGTGACCGGACCTTGGTCCAGGGCGCTGTGGTTGTCGTGGCGGGCGACCAGCGCCAGGCTGCGCACGGTCTGGTACTGGAACAGGTCGCGGGGATGAATATGCACACCGACCTGTCGTGCGCGGCTCACCACTTGGATGGAAATGATCGAATCGCCGCCCAGTTCGAAGAAGTTGTCTTCGAGACCGACGCGCTCAACGCCAAGCACGCTCTGCCAGATTTCAGCCAAGACGGTTTGCAGTGCATCTTGCGGGGCGATGAATGTTTGCCGGGGCGCGGCGTCGGGTTGTGGCAAGGCCTTGCGATCGAGCTTACCGTTGGCGGTCACGGGCAGGCCGGCCAATGGCATCAGGTAGGTCGGCACCATGTATTCCGGCAGGCCGGCGAGCAGCCAGGCCTTGAGGTCCTGTTGCCACTGCTCGCGCGGGTCGCCGTTTTCCAGCACCAGGTAGCCCACCAGATGCTTGCCGTCCTGCACCAGTACCACGGCCTCGCACACCAGTGGATGTTGCACGAGACGGGCTTCGATTTCCCCCAGTTCGATGCGCAGGCCGCGCAGCTTGACCTGATGATCGAGACGGCCGAGGTACTCGATCACACCGTCGGCGCGCTGGCGCACGCGGTCGCCGGTGCGGTACAGGCGCGCGCCGTCATGGAACGGGCACGGCACGAAACGCTCGGCGGTCAGCGTCGGACGCTGGTAATAACTGCGCGCCAGCCCCGCCCCGCCCAGGTACAACTCGCCCGCCACGCCCCACGGAACCGGCGACAGATCGGCGTCGAGCACATGGGTACGCAGGTTGGCGATGGGCTGGCCGATCGGTACGCAATCGGCGCCCTCATCTACGCAAGTCCAATGGGTCACGTCGATGGCCGCTTCGGTCGGGCCGTACAGGTTGTAGAGCGCTGCGACCGGTAGTTTGGCGAAGACCTGCCGCTGCGCATCCAGCGGCAAGGCTTCACCACTGCAGACGATACGCTTCAAGCTTTCGCAGGATTCCACGCCAGGTTCATGGATGAAGGCCTGCAGCATCGACGGCACGAAGTGCAGCGTGCTGATGCGATGACGGTTGATGCTATCGATCAGTTGCCGCGGATCACGATGGGCACCGGGCGCGGCAATCACCAAGCGTGCTCCGGTCATCAGCGGCCAGAAGAACTCCCACACCGACACGTCGAAACTGAACGGGGTTTTCTGCAACACCGCGTCGCTGCCATCCAGGCGATACGCCTGTTGCATCCAGCACAAGCGATTGACCAGTGCCGCGTGGCTGTTGCCCGCGCCCTTGGGTTTGCCGGTGGAACCAGAGGTGTAGATCACGTAAGCCAAGTTCAGCGGGTCGACCGCGACGTCGGGTCGACTGTCGCTGTAACCGTCGAGCCAACCGTCCGGTTGGTCGAGCGCGATGACCTCGATCCCCTCGGTCGGCAGCTCCGCCGACAGCGCGCGCTGGGTCAGCAGCAAGCCGATGCCGCTGTCCTCGATCATGTAGGCCAGGCGATCCTGCGGATATTCCGGATCCAGCGGCACGTAGGCGCCGCCGGCCTTGTGGATCGCCAGCAGGCCAAGCACCATCTCAACCGAACGCTCGATGCAGATGCCCACCAAGCTGTCCGCTCGTACACCGCGTCCGCGCAGCAGATGGGCCAGACGGTTGGTGCGGGCATCGAGCTGGGCATAGGTCAGGCTCTGGTCGCCAAACATCAGCGCCTGAGCGTGCGGAGTGCGCGCCACCTGGGCTTCGACCAACTGATGCATGCACAGTTCGGTCGGGTAGCGTTGGGCCGTGGCGTTCCAGTCATAAACCAGAGTGGCGCGCTCGTCGGCATCAAGCAGCGCCAGCTCCCCGACACGCCGGGACGGATCGGCAATCATCGCCGCGAGCAATCGCAGCCAATGCCGCGCCATGCGCGCGACGGTCGGCGCCTCGAACAGGTCCTCGGAATAAGTCAGCGCGGCGCGCAACGTGCCTGCTTTTTCGTAAGTGTCCAGGGTCAAGTCGAATTGGGTGGTGCGGGTCTGCCACTCGATCATGTCCAGTTCCAGCCCGGACGCCGTTCGGATCGTGGTGACATCCGCCACTTGGGGCTGATGGTTGTACATCACCTGGAACAGCGGCGTATGGCTGAGGCTGCGCTCCAATTTCAATGCCTCGACCAGGCGCTCGAAAGGCAGGTCCTGGTGGGCCTGGGCACCGAGCGCGGTCTCCTTGACCCGGCGCAGCAACTCGTCGACCCGGGTCTGGCCATCCAATTCGGTGCGCAGCACCTGGGTGTTGACGAAGAAACCGATCAGGCCTTCGATTTCATCGCGGTTGCGGTTGGCAATCGGCACGCCCACGCGGATGTCGGACTGGCCGCTGTAGCGATGCAACAGCACGTTGAACGCGCCGAGCAGCAGCATGAACAGCGTGACGCCCTGCTGCTGGGCCGTGCTGCGCAGTTGCTCCGCCAACCCCGGCTCGATGGCGAATTCATAACGGCTGCCGCGATAGCTTGGCATGGCCGGGCGCGAATGGTCGGTGGGCAATTCCAGCACCGGATGCTCATCACCCAACTGGGCCTGCCAGTACGCCAGTTGTCGGCCCTGCTCACCGGCCTCCAGCCAACGGCGCTGCCACAGCGCGTAGTCGCTGTACTGGATCGGCAAATCGGCCAGTTGCGGCGGCACGCCGGCTTCGTGGGCGTCGTAGCAGCGGATGAACTCTTCGATCAGCACGTTCATCGACCAGCCATCGGAGACGATGTGGTGCAGGGTCAACAGCAGTACGTGCTCCTGCGCATCGAGCTTGAGCAACTCGACCCGCAGCAAGGGGCCGCTGGACAGGTCGAAGGGCCGCATCGATTGTGCTTGCGCAGCCTGGCGCACCGCTTGCTCGCGATTGCCTGCCGGCAAGCCGCTGAGGTCCTGATGCTCGATCAGCAGCGGCGCATCGGTCGCCACTTGCAAGAGGCTGTCGTCGGCCTGGCGCCGGAACACCGTGCGCAGGGTTTCATGACGCGCCACCAAACTGGCAAAAGCCTGCTCCAGCGACGACAGGCTCAACGCGCCCTTGAGCCGCACCGCCCCGGGCAGGTTGTAGGCGCCGCTTTCGGGATCCAACTGCCAGAGAAACCACATGCGCTGCTGGGCATAGGACAGGGCCTGGCGATCCTCGGCTTCGACGCCTTGGGGAATGGGAAAGCTGCTGAAATCCACGCCCTCCTTGTCCAGCGCCGCCAGGAACATCTGGCGCTTGTCCAAAGGCAACCCGATAAACCGGCGAGCAAGTTTCAAGGCGTTTTCAGCATTCATTTCTGGGTATCCGGGATCAGTGGGCACAAGGCACAAAGGCATGTCGTCCCTATGAAACGAATGCAAACCGGAAAAATTAGCGATTGGGAACAAGTGTCAGGAAGGAAGAAAACCGTGGCGAGGGAGCTTGCTCCCGCTCGGCTGCGCAGCAGTCGTAAACCGGCTGATGCGGTCTGCCTGGGTTAATGCGCCATTCTTTTTGAGGCGGCCCGGCCGCCCAGCGGGAGCAAGCTCCCTAGGTCACGAAAGCGGGTCTTTAACGGGTTATGCGCTGATCGCCAACCCATGCCGCCGATGATGCACGCTCAACTGATCCTTGATCAGCCGCAGCACCTTTGCCTCGTGCTCGTGGATGAAGAAATGCCCGCCGGCCAGCATGTCCACCGAAAAGCTGCCCGTGGTTTCCTGGCGCCAGCCCATCAGTTGCGCCGTGGTGGCCTTGTCGGCGGTGCCGCCGAGCACGTGCACCGGGCATTTGAGCAACGGTCGCTGCCGCGGCTGAAAACGTCCGCACAGCAAAAAATCGGCCCGCAGGATCGGCAGGGTCAGGGCCATCAGTTCTTCATTGGCCAGGATCTCCTCGCTCGTGCCGTTGAGGGTGCGCAGTTGCTCGATCAACTCAGCGTCGGTCTTTGCCGTGGCAAAATCGCGATCGTAGTCGGCTCGCATCGTCGGCGCGGCGGTGCCGGATGCAAACAGCGCCACCGGTTCCGGGCTGCCGAGTTCACGCAGGGCATGGGCGATTTCACAGGCCAACAGCGCACCCAGGCTGTGACCGAACAAGGCGTACGGCGCCTGGAGCGTCGGGTAAAGCTCCCGCGCCAGTTGCATCGCCAACGGGCCCATCTCGGTGTGCAGCGGCTCGTCGAAGCGCGCCCCGCGTCCCGGCAACTCCACTGGTTGCACGTGCAGCCATTGCGGCAATTTGCGCCGCCACAGGCTGTACACCATTGCGCTGGCGCCGGAATAAGGCAGGCACAGCAGGGTCAGTTGGGTCACTGCGGTTTTCTCCGATCGTTCGAGTCAAAAGGATAACGAGGCCGGGCCGTAGAAAATTAGTCGCCGGCCTCTCCCCTGGATGCGTCTTATACTGCAAACCCCATGGTTCTGGTCTGCCCAAGGAGAACACGATGAGCTGGTCCGCCCAACAATATGTCGCTTTCGAACAGGAACGCACCCGCCCGTCCCGCGATCTGCTGGCGGCGATCCCGCCGGTACAGGCGCGCCAGGTGATCGATCTGGGCTGCGGCCCCGGAAACTCCACCGAACTGTTGGTGGACCACTTCCCCGGCGCGACGGTGCGTGGCCTGGACAGTTCCGCCGACATGGTCGAAGCCGCCCGCAAGCGCTTGCCCGGCGTGACATTCGACACGGCAGACATCGGCCACTGGAATGAAAGCGGCCCCTTCGAGGTGATCTTCGCCAACGCTGTGCTGCAATGGCTGCCGGACCACGCCACCCTACTGCCGTCACTGGTGGACAAGCTCGCGCCAGGTGGCAGCCTGGCGATCCAGATGCCCGACACGCTGCATCAGCCGTCCCACCGCTTGATGCGGGAGATTGCGGCCAACGGCCCCTGGGCCAGCCAACTGGCCGGGGCCGCTGATTCTCGGACCGAGGTGGAGGACGCCAGCACCTATTATTCGATCCTCAAGCCCCATTGCAGCCGGGTCGATGTGTGGCGCACCACCTATCATCATCCACTGGCCGGTGGCGCTTCGGGCATCGTGGAATGGTTCAAGGGCAGCGGCTTGCGCCCGTTTCTCGAACCGTTGGACGAGACGCAACGCGAGCAATACCTGACGCAATACCTCAAGGCTGTCGAACAGGCCTACCCGACCCTGGACGATGGTTCGGTCCTGCTACCGTTTCCACGGGTCTTCATCGTCGCGACACGCTAGGGCGGCGATTGGCGGCACAGGCTAAATTTTCGGTCACGGCCCTCGTTACCTGCTAGACCGAAAACCCGCAAGAGTGACCGCCGTGGACCTGCAAACCATCCTGGGCAAGCTGTTCGCCAATGCCGGCGCCGTTGGTATCGAAGGCGTCTTCCAGTTCGTGTTCGGCCCGCACCAGGCGTACTGGTCCGAGGTCAAGGCCACCAGCCGCACCCAGGCCGGGCGCCACGCCAGCCCCGACGTCACCATCGAAGTGGCGGAAAAGGACTTCCTCGGGATCATGGCCGGCCTGGCCAATGTCGAGGAACTGTTCGCCAGCGGCCGCCTGAAAATCGGCGGCAACATGGGCCTGGCGACGTTGCTGCCACAGATCATCGACCATGCGCGCCATGGCAGCCGCCCGGTGGAAAAGGTCGACATGAACAAGCGCTACCCCACCCCGCCGCGCTTCAGCGAAAAGCTCACCGCCAGCTTGCCAACTCAACATAGCGTGGAACGTCGGCCGTGCAGCGGGTTGTCAGTCCAGGAATTCAAGGCGCGCTATCTGCCCCATGGCATCCCGGTGGTCATCAGCGATGCGCTGCAGGACTGGCCCTTGTTCAAGCTCAGCCGGGAAGAAACCCTGGTGCATTTTGCCGAGCTGCAAGGCATCACCCGCCACGGCGACTACATCAAGAAAACCTTCTCAACGGAGCGGGATTTTCGCTCCACCTCCATGGCCGATTTCATCGCCTCCCTCGACAACCCGGTGACCACGGCCGCCAACGGCGAGCCGCCGGCGTACATGGGCAACAACATTCTGCCGGCGCAGTTGATGGAGTTGATCAAATACCCGCCCTACTTCGACGCTTCGCTGTTCATCCCGCCACGTATCTGGATCGGTCCCAAGGGCACCCTCACCCCACTGCACCGCGACGACACCGATAACCTGTTCGCCCAGGTCTGGGGCCAGAAAACCTTCACCCTCGCCGCGCCCCACCACCGCGAAGCCCTGGGCACCTGGTCGACCGCGCCCCAAGGCGGGCTGGACGGCTGCGACTTCAATCCCGACGCGCCGGACTATGCACGTTTCCCCAGCGCCCGGGACGTGACGTTCCTGCGGGCCACACTGGAGGCCGGTGACCTGCTGTTCTTGCCGGAAGGCTGGTTTCATCAAGTGGAATCGGTGTCCACATCGCTGTCAGTAAATTTCTGGGTGAATTCGGGACGGGGTTGGTAGCGGTCGAACTTGCACTCGTGGCGAGGGAATGTGTACGGCAAACCTGTCGCTTACCTCTGCTGGCGATAACTTTGCACCGCCGCCCCCAGCACCACCGCCCCGGCCGCAATCGCCAGCCAGAACCCACTGCGCGCGCCGAACGTATCCACCAGCCACCCCGAACCGGCCGCGCCGATCGCCACGCCGATGCTCAGGCCAGTCACCAGCCAGGTCAGGCCTTCGGTCAGCCGGGCTGGCGGCACGATGCGCTCCACCAAGGCCATGGCGACGATCAGCGTCGGCGCGAAAAATAAACCGGCAACGAACACCGCCAGGGACAATCCGAGGATATTGCTCGCCAACAACAGCGGCAGCGTGGTGACCGCGGTCGCCACGCCGCCATACAGGAACAACCGCGGCAGAGGCAGCTTGGAGCGCAGCGCGCCGAACGCCAGCCCGGCCAGGCACGAGCCGATGGCGTAGACCGACAGCACGATGCTCGCCGCCGCCGGTTGCCCCTGCTGCTGGGCGAACGCGACACTGACCACGTCCACCACGCCTACGATGACGCCCATGGCGACCATCAGTAGGAGCAACAAAAGCACGTCGACTGAACCAATGATCGAGCCCTGATGATGGGGCTGATGCGGATGAACCGGCGGCTCGGTCCCGCGTTGCAGCACAAACGCGGTCACGCCGATCGCCAGCAGCAGCACCGAGGCCAGGGGCCCCGCTTCCGGGAACGCCACCACGCACAACCCCACCGACAGCGGCGGCCCAACAATAAAACAGACCTCGTCGAGCACCGACTCCAGCGCATAAGCGGTGCGCAGTTGCGGCTGGCCGCGATACACCTCGGTCCAGCGCGCTCGGACCATCGCCGACATACTGGGCATGCAACCGGCCAGGGCAGCGAACAGGAACAGCGTCCAATGGGGCGCCTGCAATCGCGTACACAGCAGTAGCATCAACAGCGCCCCGCCCCCCAGCAACGCCGCCGCCGGCAAGACCCGTCCCTGGCCGAAACGGTCCACCAGCCGCGACACCTGAGGCGCGCAGAACGCGGTCGCCAAGGCAAACGTCGCCGCCACCGCGCCGGCCAGACCATAGCCGCCCTTGAGCTGCGAAAGCATGGTGATCACGCCGATGCCGGTCATGGATATCGGCATGCGCGCGATCATCCCCGCCAGCACGAAGCCGCGGCTGCCAGGGGCAGTGAATAATTCACGATAGGGGTTTGCCATGGGACACGGTCTCAACAAGGGCCTGCAACTTGCCATAAACGACCGGGACGGGCAAAGCGTAAAACTGTGGGTGAAATGTGAAGACTGTTTCCTGCAAATGAACTCTCGGCACCTGGCGCCAGTCAGCAAGTAAGGCCCTCAGTTCAAGGTGCTACCCATGCAGATTTCCCTCGCCCGACAAGTTGCCCTGGTCACTGGCGCCAGCTCTGGCATCGGCGCCGGCTCCGCCCGGGCATTGGCGGCGGCCGGTGCCGCCGTGGTGCTCAACTACCATTCCAGTGCAGGCCCGGCCGAAGACCTGGCCCGCGAGATCAACGACAGCGGCGGCCGCGCCATCGCCCTCGGCGCCGATGTATCGAAGGAGCAGGATGTCGAACGCTTGTTCGCCCAGACCCTCGACGCCTTCGGCACGCTGGACATCCTGGTCGCCAACTCCGGCCTGCAAAAGGACGCCGCCGCCGTGGACCTGACCCTGGACGACTGGAACACCGTCATCAACGTCAATCTCACCGGCCAATTCCTCTGCGCCCGCGCCGCCCTGCGAATCTTCAACCGCCAGGGCATTCGCCAGGGCGTGTCCCGGGCCGCCGGCAAGATTATCCACATGAGCTCGGTGCACCAGCGCATCCCCTGGGCCGGTCATGTCAACTATGCGGCATCCAAGGGCGGCATCGACCAGCTCATGCAGACCCTGGCCCAGGAAACCAGCCACCAGCGCATCCGCATCAACAGCATCGCCCCTGGCGCCATCCGCACGGCCATCAATCGGGAGGCCATGGCAGGCGACAATGAGGACAAAATCCTCGAGCTCATCCCCTACGGTCGGGTCGGCGATGTGGAGGATGTCGCCAATGCGGTGGTCTGGCTGGCATCGGACTTGTCCGATTATGTCGTGGGCACCACGCTGTTCATCGACGGTGGAATGAGCCTCTATCCGGGGTTCCGCGGCAATGGTTGATCATGACGAGCCGCAAAGCCCCATCGAGAACCACGGCATCATTGGCGACATGCGCACCGCCGCGCTGGTCAACGATCGAGGCAGCGTGGATTTTTTCTGCTGGCCGGAATTCGACAGCCCGTCGATCTTCTGCTCGCTGTTGGACACTCCCGAGGCCGGCATCTTTCAACTCGCGCCGATCTTGCCGGACGCCCGTCGCCAGCAGATTTACCTGCCCGACACCAACGTCCTGCAGACCCGCTGGCTGAGCGACGGCGTGGTGGTGGAAATCACCGATTTGCTGCCCATCGGCGACAGCGAGGATGACCTGCCGGTGCTGATGCGTCGGGTGCGCATGACCGTCGGCAGCGCGACGTTTCGCATGCGTTGCGCGGTGCGCCATGATTATTCCCGCGCCGCGACCACGGCGCGCCAGGAGGGCGATCACGTCATTTTCGAGGCACCGCAACAACCGAGCCTGCGCCTGTGCGCCGACCAGCCCCTGACGCTGGACGGCCAGGCGGCAGTGACGGAGTTCACCCTGGAGCAAGGCCAGACCGCTGAGTTCCTGCTGGGCAGCATCGACGACCCTCGGCTGGTGGACGATACCAGTGCCCTTTGCCTGGAACGAACCCTGGCGTTCTGGCGCGGCTGGATCAGCCAATCGAACTACCGCGGCCGCTGGCGGGAAATGGTCAACCGTTCCGCCCTGGCGCTGAAACTCCTGACATCGCGCAAACAGGGCGCCATCCTCGCCGCCGCCACCTTCGGCCTGCCGGAATCACGTGGCGGCGAGCGCAACTGGGATTATCGCTACACCTGGATCCGCGACGCCTCGTTCACCGTCTATGCGTTCATGCGCCTGGGCTTTGTCGACGAAGCCAACGCTTACATGCGCTGGCTGCGTGGCCGAGTCAGCGATTGTCGCGACCAACCGACCAAACTCAACATCCTCTATGGCCTGGACGGTCGGCTTGAATTGCCCGAAACCGAACTGACGCACCTGAGCGGCTACGGCAACGCGCAGCCGGTGCGTATCGGCAACCTGGCCTACCAGCAGGTGCAGCTGGACATCTTCGGCGAGCTGATGGACGCGGTGTACCTGGTCAACAAATACGGCGAAGCCATCTCCCACCAGGGCTGGAAACACACCGTCGATGTGGTGGATCAGGTATGCACGATCTGGCGGGACGCGGATGTCGGCATCTGGGAAATGCGCGGCGACAAGCAACATTTCCTGCACTCGCGCTTGATGTGCTGGGTGGCCGTGGACCGCGCCATCCGCCTGGCGAGCAAACGCTCCCTGCCCGCCCCGTTCGCCCGTTGGGATGAGACCCGCCAGGCCATCTACGAAGACATCTGGACGAACTTCTGGAGCGACGAACATCAGCACTTCGTCCAGTGCCTGGGCAGCACCGCCCTGGACGGCTCGATGCTGCTGATGCCGCTGGTGCGCTTCGTCAGCGCCCGCGACCCGCGCTGGTTGTCGACGCTGGACGCCATCGAAAAAGACCTGGTGCGAGACGGCATGGTCTATCGCTACCGCACCGACGACAACCCCATTGATGGCCTCAGCGGCACCGAAGGTTCGTTCGTGGCCTGCTCATTCTGGTACGTCGAATGCCTGGCCCGCGCCGGCCGGGTGGAAAAAGCCCAACTGGAATTCGAACAGCTGCTGCGCTACGCCAATCCGCTGGGCCTGTATGCCGAGGAGTTCGACAGCCACGGTTATCATCTCGGCAACCTGCCCCAGGCCTTGAGCCATTTGGCGCTGATCAGCGCGGCGAGCTTTTTGGATCGCAAGTTGAGCGGGGAGAAAAATCATTGGCAGCCGTGAGCTGCGGTTATGACCAATGACGATTCCGTGGCGAGGGAGCTTGCTCCCGCTCGGCTGCGTAGCACACGCCGCTTTTCAGTTCGGAAATTTGGGGTCGCTTCGCCCGAAGCGTCGGACCGTCCCAGCGGGAGCAAGCTCCCTCGCCACGTTGGATTCCAACAAAGCTGAACGCATTTCGCTGGCTGCAGGTTGCCAGTCCTCCAACCCTCTCCTAAGATCGATGCACTCACGGGTGCAGCGGAGCTGCCCGATAAAACCCGATTCAAGGACCTGACATGACGCACATCAAACGCTCCATTACCACCGAGCCCCGAACAGGGCTGACCCGGGGAGAACTCTGGGACGACCACGACAAAGGCTTGATCAAATGCTGGGAAATCGGCCGCGACCGGGCGGCGAGGTTTCCGGAACTGGCTCAACGCTGCCGGGACGGTGAACTGCCGGTGCTGGGCTGGAAAGGCGGGGTCAGCCGCAGTCTGAAGAAAACCGCCAAATTCGGTTGTCTCAAGTACCTGGCCCAATGGCAGGGCCTGCGCGGGGAGGACCTGGACATCGACCTGGCCCAGGAACGAACCCTGACCTGCTCCAGCACGAACATGATCGTGACGTTCACACCGGAGCGGGCCAAATACGTGAACCAGGAGCCCGCCTGACAACAATCGAGCGATGCCGGAGGCAGATATGACAACTGCGCCCAAGGTCAATTTCGCGGTGACGCCACTGCTGCGCATCGCCTATGAAGAACATGGACCCGCCAGCGGCGAGCCAATCATCCTGCTCCACGGTTTCCCCTACGACCCGCGCGCCTTCGACGAGGTGGCCCCGGTCCTGGCCCAACGCGGCTATCGGGTCATCGTGCCCTACCTGCGCGGCTATGGCCCGACCCGGTTCAACAATCCCGCCATCGCCCGCTCCGGCCAACAGGCGGCACTGGCCCAGGACCTGCTGGACCTGATGGACGCGCTCGACATTCCCCGAGCCGCGCTGTGCGGTTATGACTGGGGTGGCCGCGCCGCGTGCATCGTCGCTGCCTTGTGGCCCGAGCGCGCCCGTTGCCTGGTAACGGGCGATGGCTACAATCTGCAGGACATTCCCCATTCAACCCAGCCGCTGAGCCCCGAAGATGAATACCGTCTGTGGTACCAGTATTACTTCCACACCGCCCGGGGCGTCGAAGGCCTGACGCAGAATCGGCGTGAATTGTGCCGATTGCTCTGGCGCCTCTGGTCGCCAACCTGGAAACGCGGCGCCGAGCTGTACCCTCTTAGCGCACCGTCATTCGACAATCCGGACTTCGTCGAAGTGACGATCCACTCCTATCGCCATCGTTTCATGTACGCGTCGGGGGATCCGACGCTCGAGTGGATGGAGGAAAAACTGACAGAGCAACCTGTCATCAGCGTGCCAAGTATTTCCCTGTGCGGCGGCGATGACGGTGTGGGGCCTGCGACGGAGGACGATGAAGATACAGGCCACTTCAGCGGGTTCTATGAACGCCGCGTACTGCCCGGCGTCGGCCACAACATTCCTCAGGAAGCACCCGAGGCCACGGTCAAGGCCTTGCTTGATCTGCTTGGGCACTGAACCGCTCCCGATAAGCCTGGGGTGTCACGCCCACGGCTCGCAAAAAGCTGCGGCGCAGGGTTTCTTCGCTGCCGAAGCCACATTGCAGGGCGACGCGCTTGACCGGCACCGCACTGTCGGCAAGCAGACGGCGAGCGGTCTCCACGCGGATCAGTTCCACGGCGCGGGCCGGGGTCTGGCCGGTCTCGGCGCGGTAATGGCGGACAAAACTTCGCTCACTCATGCCCGCCTCGGCAGCCAGGCTCGACAGGCCCAGGTCCCGCGTCAGGTTCTCGGCGATCCAGGCGTGCAATTTGTCGAAGCGACCGCCCTGCTTTTGTAGCGCCAGGGTGGCGCTGAACTGCGATTGCCCGCCGGGGCGCTTGAGGAAAACCACCAGATGCCGAGCCACCTCCAAGGCCATCGCCCGGCCCAAGTCCTCTTCGACCAACGCCAATGCCAGGTCAATCCCGGCTGTGACCCCGGCCGACGTCCAGACAGGACCATCCTTGATGAAAATCGGATTGGGTTCGACCCGCAGTTGCGGATGTTGCTGGGCCAACTGTTCACAGCGGGTCCAGTGAGTCGCCACCCGTCGTCCGTCCAGCCAGCCACTGGCCGCCAACAGGAACGCTCCGGTACACACTGACGCGACCCGTCGCGAGCGCATCCCTTGATGTTTGACCCAGGCCACCAGGGCTGGATCCTCGGCGGCTTCGTACACGCCCCAACCGCCCGCGATCAACAAGGTGTCGCTGACGTCGTTGGGGAGCGGCTCGGCCATCAGCGCCAACCCCGCCGACGACATCACTGCCCCGCCACCGGCAGCGACCACGGTCGGCGCGTACGGCGCCGGCAGACCCTGCCCACGGACAAGATCGTTGGCCGATGCAAATACTTGCAGCGGGCCGGTGACATCGAGCACCTGCACATTGGCGAAGGCCAGCACATGAATGGATTTCGGTGTATTTGGCATATTGGCGTGATTCGTGGGCTTATTGGCGAATAAGCCAGATCCTACGAGCCTACAGTAAAACCGTCTACCCCTCGGCCATCATCCAAAGGAGCAAGCCACATGACGTTGCAGATCGGTTTTCTGTTGTTCCCTCAGGTCCAGCAACTGGACCTCACCGGCCCATACGATGTACTGGCCTCGTTGCCGGATGTAAAAGTGCACCTGATCTGGAAAGACCTGGCGCCCGTCAATTCCAGCACCGGGCTGGTCTTGCTGCCGACCACCACATTTGAGGACTGCCCGAGGCTCGACGTGATCTGCGTCCCCGGCGGCAGTGGCGTCGGTCCACTGATGGAAGACGAGCAGACCCTGTCCTTCATCAAACGCCAGGCGGCCCATGCCAAATATGTCACCTCGGTGTGCACAGGTTCGCTGGTGCTTGGTGCGGCCGGATTGTTGCGTGGCAAGCGCGCCACCACCCACTGGGCCTTCCACAGTTTGTTGCAGCCCCTGGGCGCGACGCCGGTCAAGGACCGCGTAGTACGAGACGGTAACCTGCTCACCGGGGGCGGCATCACGGCAGGCATCGATTTTGCCCTGACCTTGGCGGCGGAGCTGTTCGATCGAGACACCGCGGAACTGGTCCAGCTGCAACTCGAATACGCTCCCGCACCGCCGTTCGCCTCAGGGTGTCCGGACACGGCGCCGACGAAAGTATTGGAAGAAGCCAACCGGCGTTCGGCAGAGTCTTTGCGGGTACGTTCGCAGATCACTCACCGGGCTGCGGCGCGGTTGGAAAAGGTGTAGCGGGAGGTTGAGCCAGGTAAGCGAGCGTTACCTGGCTGGAGCCGATGCTGGATCGATTCGCCTCAGTAAGGGCTTGCCGTCGGCCGCACCACCAGTTCGCTGACATCGACGTCCGCCGGTTGTTCGATGGCGTAGGCAATCGCCCGGGCGATGGCCTCGGCGGGTATGGCGATCCGACGGAACTCACGCATCTCGGCGCGTCCGCCTTCATCGGAAATGCTTTCGGCCAACTCCGACTCGGTGACGCCGGGGGAAATCACGGTCACGCGAACATCCCCACCGACTTCCTGACGCAAGCCTTCGGAAATCGCCCGCACGGCATACTTCGTGGCGCAGTACACCGCGGCAGTCGGGCTGACTGCGTAGGCACCGATGGAAGCAATGTTGATGAATTGGCCGCTGCGCTGACGCTGCATCAGTGGCAGGCCGGCAGCGATACCGTGGAGCACCCCGCGGATGTTGACGTCGATCATGCGATCCCACTCATCGACTTTCAATGCCTCAAGTTTGGAGAGGGGCATGACCCCGGCGTTATTGACGATCACATCGAGTCGGCCGAATTTTTCGACGGCGAAATCGATCAGGCTCTGCACGTCATCGCGACGGCTCACATCCACGGCTTTGCAAGCAGCCCGTTGGCCGGCGGCCTCAAGCTCCTGCACGAGTGCCTGCAAACGCTCCTCGCGCCGGGCGCCCAATACGACGCAAGCCCCCCGGGCAGCCAGCAAGCGTGCCGCCGCCTCACCAATCCCGCTGCTGGCGCCAGTAATGACCACGACTTTGTTTTGAATATCGGACATGATGAATCCCTCGTCTGGATGTGTTGGCTCCCGGTGGAGCGTTTTGACAGGTCCAGATTAGGGATTCGTTCTGCGCTTCGGTTAGCCGGATTCTCCTGCGCATTTGCACGATCCTGTAACGATAGCGCCTCTGGTCGTCGCAGTTGCAATCGGCTTTACTAGCGCGATCCATTCAATTGGCCAGGGAGATTGATCGGCATGTCGGTATCCACGTCCATCACCATCACGCCTGATAACCGCATAGACGTGCGTCGCGCCGAACTGGCGAACCTGATGAAGCGCTTCGCACCGGAATTTGGTGTCCACGCCACGGCTATTGAAGCGTTGCACCTGATCCGCTGCGACCAACCCACAGAAGCCCTGCACGTCGTGCACAAGCCGGGGCTCTGTGTGATTGTGCAGGGTCGCAAAGAAGTCACGCTGGCCCACGAGCGCTATGTCTACGACCCTCTCAATTACCTGGTGGTCTCGGTGACGCTGCCGCTGGCCGGCCAAGTGATCGTGGCCAGTCCAGAGCAACCGTACCTGTGCATTCGCCTGGACATTGAGCCGGCCCAGATCTGTCGGCTGATTGCCGATGCCAACCCCATCGGTTTGCCGGCTGAAAGAACTGACCGCGGATTATTCCTGGACCGAATTGACGAACCCCTGCTCGACGCTATGCTGCGTTTGCTGCGGCTGCTCGACAGTCCGGACGACATCGCGACACTTGCGCCCTTGGCCCAGCAGGAGATTTTCTATCGACTGTTGCGCGGTGCCCAAGGCCGGCGCCTGCATGAAATCGCAATTCCTGACACCCAGACCCACCGCATCAGCCGAGCCATCGAGTGGCTCAATAGCCATTATGCCGAGCCATTGAGCATCGAGAGTCTGGCGCAAATGATCAATCTCAGCCCTTCGGCGCTGCATCATCGCTTCAAAGCCGTGACCGCCATGAGCCCGCTGCAATATCAGAAACAGCTGCGCCTGCAGGAAGCCCGACGATTGTTGTTGGCCGAGAACTGCGACGTTTCGTCAATTGGCTACAAGATGGGCTATGAAAGCCCTTCTCAATTCAGTCGGGAATACAGCCGCCTATTCGGCGCCTCGCCGAGCAAGGACATCGCTCGTCTGCGGGCGATGGCATTACAGGCCAGCAGCGCCTGATCCGGCATGCAAAACCCGACGCCAGGCCTTATGGAATATCTTTCTCGCAGACGAAAAAAAACCCGCCTAAGCGGGTTTTTCCAAGACCATTACGACTCCCTGTCGATAGCTATCCTTGCAAGGTCGATCATCCCTGATCCTGAGCACTCCCTGTGCTTCAGTGGATGAGCAAAGATTACGCGTCGGATCCAAAGTGAAATAGAGGATATAACTACCAAGCCGTGTAAGACATTCGCTATACCCTCCCTTCCGAAAACCCTTAGTCAATCGGGCATCGGATCGATAAAGGCTCCGAAGCCATATCATGCCTTGCTCAGGAATTCCTCGATGTTGGCCATTTGCTCATCCCAACCCCGACTATCCATTCGAAAGGCCTTGAGTCGACGCGCTTCAGGAATACCGTTGAATCCCGACTCCACCACTTTCAACAACGTCCCCCCCTTAAAGTCTTCGAGTTCGAACTCCACCTGAGTCTCGGACTCTTGGGAGTAATCCGTCTGTGGCTCGATAGCGTAGGGATGCCAGCGAAACGAAAACACCCGCTCGGGCTCGACACGCTCCACCATCACATCCCAAACGAGGTGTTCGTAGCCCGGATAAGTAATCTGCCCTTGGGTGCGCTCTCCGGCGACAAATCGTTTCCCGTCGAGATTCACACCAAACCATTGGCCGAAGGTCTCAGCATCGGCCAGTGCGCGCCAAACCTGCGAACGGGGCGCCTTCAGTAAGATCTTTCTTTCAATACGGTCAGGTAAATGCATGGGTCACCTCCTTGTTCAACACTAGGCTTGTAAGACCACGAGGCCAACCGGAAAGTTGTGTCAGCGCATTGTTTGGGTACACTCCCTCCGGCAGTTTTACCCGTCAAGGAGAGATTGATAATGTCCAAACGCTTGCTGCTGCCCCTTATTCCGCTGCTGTTCGTCAGCCCCGTCCAAGCTGATGATTGCGCAAACGCCACGAACCAGGGCGAGTTGAACCAGTGCGCAGCCCAGGAAAACAGGGCCGCCGATAAAGAGTTGAACCGCTTGTACCAAAAAATCACAGCGCGCCTGAAGGATAACGCTGCGGCCAAACAATTGTTGGTCAAGGCACAGCGCGCCTGGATTGACTTCCGTGACGCTGAATGTAGCTTTTCGGCGTCCGGTGTCGAAGGCGGAAGCGTCCATCCCATGATCCACAATGAGTGCATCACGACGCTGACCAAGGCGCGGATTGACGCGTTCAACACCTATCTCAGCTGCAAAGAAGGGGACCTGAGCTGTCCGGTGCCTGAAGCTTGATTGAGGACAATGAGGGATGACAAGCCATCCGGTTTTTATCCGAGCGCAAAAACAAAACCCCTACCTGCATTAGCAGATAGGGGTTTCGGAATTTAATCTTGACGATGACCTACTCTCACATGGGGAAACCCCACACTACCATCGGCGATGCATCGTTTCACTTCTGAGTTCGGGATGGGATCAGGTGGTTCCAATGCTCTATGGTCGTCAAGAAATTCGGTAGCCAGCGCGTGCCTTGCGGTCACGTTCCAGCGAATGGGTATGTGATAGCGTGTTGCTTGTGAGTATCTCGAACTTTCGGTTCGTTTCGTCTTCACAACACCGTAATCTGGCCTCTTTCGAGTCTACAAATTGCTTGGGTGTTATATGGTCAAGCCTCACGGGCAATTAGTACAGGTTAGCTCAACGCCTCACAGCGCTTACACACCCTGCCTATCAACGTCGTAGTCTTCGACGGCCCTTCAGGGAGCTCAAGGCTCCAGTGAGATCTCATCTTGAGGCAAGTTTCCCGCTTAGATGCTTTCAGCGGTTATCTTTTCCGAACATAGCTACCCGGCAATGCCACTGGCGTGACAACCGGAACACCAGAGGTTCGTCCACTCCGGTCCTCTCGTACTAGGAGCAGCCCCTCTCAAATCTCAAACGTCCACGGCAGATAGGGACCGAACTGTCTCACGACGTTCTAAACCCAGCTCGCGTACCACTTTAAATGGCGAACAGCCATACCCTTGGGACCGGCTTCAGCCCCAGGATGTGATGAGCCGACATCGAGGTGCCAAACACCGCCGTCGATATGAACTCTTGGGCGGTATCAGCCTGTTATCCCCGGAGTACCTTTTATCCGTTGAGCGATGGCCCTTCCATACAGAACCACCGGATCACTAAGACCTACTTTCGTACCTGCTCGACGTGTCTGTCTCGCAGTCAAGCGCGCTTTTGCCTTTATACTCTACGACCGATTTCCGACCGGTCTGAGCGCACCTTCGTACTCCTCCGTTACTCTTTAGGAGGAGACCGCCCCAGTCAAACTACCCACCATACACTGTCCTCGATCCGGATAACGGACCTGAGTTAGAACCTCAAAGTTGCCAGGGTGGTATTTCAAGGATGGCTCCACGCAGACTGGCGTCCACGCTTCAAAGCCTCCCACCTATCCTACACAAGCAAATTCAAAGTCCAGTGCAAAGCTATAGTAAAGGTTCACGGGGTCTTTCCGTCTAGCCGCGGATACACTGCATCTTCACAGCGATTTCAATTTCACTGAGTCTCGGGTGGAGACAGCGCCGCCATCGTTACGCCATTCGTGCAGGTCGGAACTTACCCGACAAGGAATTTCGCTACCTTAGGACCGTTATAGTTACGGCCGCCGTTTACCGGGGCTTCGATCAAGAGCTTCGCGTTAGCTAACCCCATCAATTAACCTTCCGGCACCGGGCAGGCGTCACACCCTATACGTCCACTTTCGTGTTTGCAGAGTGCTGTGTTTTTAATAAACAGTCGCAGCGGCCTGGTATCTTCGACCGGCGTGGGCTTACGCAGCAAGTGCTTCACCCTCACCGGCGCACCTTCTCCCGAAGTTACGGTGCCATTTTGCCTAGTTCCTTCACCCGAGTTCTCTCAAGCGCCTTGGTATTCTCTACCCAACCACCTGTGTCGGTTTGGGGTACGGTTCCTGGTTACCTGAAGCTTAGAAGCTTTTCTTGGAAGCATGGCATCAACCACTTCGTCACCCAAAGGGTAACTCGTCATCAGCTCTCGGCCTTGAGATCCCGGATTTACCTAAGATCTCAGCCTACCACCTTAAACTTGGACAACCAACGCCAAGCTGGCCTAGCCTTCTCCGTCCCTCCATCGCAATAACCAGAAGTACAGGAATATTAACCTGTTTTCCATCGACTACGCTTTTCAGCCTCGCCTTAGGGACCGACTAACCCTGCGTCGATTAACGTTGCGCAGGAAACCTTGGTCTTTCGGCGTGGGTGTTTTTCACACCCATTGTCGTTACTCATGTCAGCATTCGCACTTCTGATACCTCCAGCAAGCTTCTCAACTCACCTTCACAGGCTTACAGAACGCTCCTCTACCGCATCACTTACGTGATACCCGTAGCTTCGGTGTATGGTTTGAGCCCCGTTACATCTTCCGCGCAGGCCGACTCGACTAGTGAGCTATTACGCTTTCTTTAAAGGGTGGCTGCTTCTAAGCCAACCTCCTAGCTGTCTAAGCCTTCCCACATCGTTTCCCACTTAACCATAACTTTGGGACCTTAGCTGACGGTCTGGGTTGTTTCCCTTTTCACGACGGACGTTAGCACCCGCCGTGTGTCTCCCATGCTCGGCACTTGTAGGTATTCGGAGTTTGCATCGGTTTGGTAAGTCGGGATGACCCCCTAGCCGAAACAGTGCTCTACCCCCTACAGTGATACATGAGGCGCTACCTAAATAGCTTTCGAGGAGAACCAGCTATCTCCGAGCTTGATTAGCCTTTCACTCCGATCCACAGGTCATCCGCTAACTTTTCAACGGTAGTCGGTTCGGTCCTCCAGTCAGTGTTACCTAACCTTCAACCTGCCCATGGATAGATCGCCCGGTTTCGGGTCTATTCCCAGCGACTAGACGCCCTATTAAGACTCGCTTTCGCTACGCCTCCCCTATTCGGTTAAGCTCGCCACTGAAAATAAGTCGCTGACCCATTATACAAAAGGTACGCAGTCACCCAACAAAGTGGGCTCCCACTGCTTGTACGCATACGGTTTCAGGATCTATTTCACTCCCCTCTCCGGGGTTCTTTTCGCCTTTCCCTCACGGTACTAGTTCACTATCGGTCAGTCAGTAGTATTTAGCCTTGGAGGATGGTCCCCCCATATTCAGACAAAGTTTCTCGTGCTCCGTCCTACTCGCTTTCACTTCTAAGATCCTTTCGCGTACAGGGCTATCACCCACTATGGCCGCACTTTCCAGAGCGTTCCGCTAAAATCAAAGAAGCTTAAGGGCTAGTCCCCGTTCGCTCGCCACTACTAAGGGAATCTCGGTTGATTTCTTTTCCTCAGGGTACTTAGATGTTTCAGTTCCCCTGGTTCGCCTCTTGCACCTATGTATTCAGTACAAGATAACCATCTTATGATGGCTGGGTTCCCCCATTCAGACATCTCCGGATCACAGTCTGTTTGCCGACTCCCCGAAGCTTTTCGCAGGCTACCACGTCTTTCATCGCCTCTGACTGCCAAGGCATCCACCGTATGCGCTTCTTCACTTGACCATATAACCCCAAGCAATCTGGTTATACTGTGAAGACGACATTCGCCGAAAATTCGATCTGACTCTAAGAGCCACTCACAAATTTTACCTTAGCCTGATCCGTTACCAGTGAAAGTAACGTTCAGTCTATCTTTCTATCACATACCCAAATTTTTAAAGAACGATCTAATCAAAAGACTAGAAATCAACATTCATCATCCAGCGGATGAAATGCTCATTTCTAAGCTTTCAGAAGCAGTTTATGGTGGAGCCAAGCGGGATCGAACCGCTGACCTCCTGCGTGCAAGGCAGGCGCTCTCCCAGCTGAGCTATGGCCCCATAACAAAATTGGTGGGTCTGGGCAGATTCGAACTGCCGACCTCACCCTTATCAGGGGTGCGCTCTAACCAACTGAGCTACAGACCCAATTTCGAGCTTGTAACTGTTAGCTGTGAGCTATCAGCTTGGAGCTTAAAGCTGCTTCTATCGTCTTCTTCAATGAATCAAGCAATTCGTGTGGGAGCTCATGGAGCCGCTGCTGTCGTCGATTAAGGAGGTGATCCAGCCGCAGGTTCCCCTACGGCTACCTTGTTACGACTTCACCCCAGTCATGAATCACACCGTGGTAACCGTCCCCCCGAAGGTTAGACTAGCTACTTCTGGTGCAACCCACTCCCATGGTGTGACGGGCGGTGTGTACAAGGCCCGGGAACGTATTCACCGCGACATTCTGATTCGCGATTACTAGCGATTCCGACTTCACGCAGTCGAGTTGCAGACTGCGATCCGGACTACGATCGGTTTTGTGGGATTAGCTCCACCTCGCGGCTTGGCAACCCTCTGTACCGACCATTGTAGCACGTGTGTAGCCCAGGCCGTAAGGGCCATGATGACTTGACGTCATCCCCACCTTCCTCCGGTTTGTCACCGGCAGTCTCCTTAGAGTGCCCACCATAACGTGCTGGTAACTAAGGACAAGGGTTGCGCTCGTTACGGGACTTAACCCAACATCTCACGACACGAGCTGACGACAGCCATGCAGCACCTGTCTCAATGCTCCCGAAGGCACCAATCCATCTCTGGAAAGTTCATTGGATGTCAAGGCCTGGTAAGGTTCTTCGCGTTGCTTCGAATTAAACCACATGCTCCACCGCTTGTGCGGGCCCCCGTCAATTCATTTGAGTTTTAACCTTGCGGCCGTACTCCCCAGGCGGTCAACTTAATGCGTTAGCTGCGCCACTAAGAGCTCAAGGCTCCCAACGGCTAGTTGACATCGTTTACGGCGTGGACTACCAGGGTATCTAATCCTGTTTGCTCCCCACGCTTTCGCACCTCAGTGTCAGTATCAGTCCAGGTGGTCGCCTTCGCCACTGGTGTTCCTTCCTATATCTACGCATTTCACCGCTACACAGGAAATTCCACCACCCTCTACCATACTCTAGCTCGACAGTTTTGAATGCAGTTCCCAGGTTGAGCCCGGGGATTTCACATCCAACTTAACGAACCACCTACGCGCGCTTTACGCCCAGTAATTCCGATTAACGCTTGCACCCTCTGTATTACCGCGGCTGCTGGCACAGAGTTAGCCGGTGCTTATTCTGTCGGTAACGTCAAAACACTAACGTATTAGGTTAATGCCCTTCCTCCCAACTTAAAGTGCTTTACAATCCGAAGACCTTCTTCACACACGCGGCATGGCTGGATCAGGCTTTCGCCCATTGTCCAATATTCCCCACTGCTGCCTCCCGTAGGAGTCTGGACCGTGTCTCAGTTCCAGTGTGACTGATCATCCTCTCAGACCAGTTACGGATCGTCGCCTTGGTGAGCCATTACCTCACCAACTAGCTAATCCGACCTAGGCTCATCTGATAGCGCAAGGCCCGAAGGTCCCCTGCTTTCTCCCGTAGGACGTATGCGGTATTAGCGTCCGTTTCCGAGCGTTATCCCCCACTACCAGGCAGATTCCTAGGCATTACTCACCCGTCCGCCGCTCGCCACCAGGTACAAGTACCCGTGCTGCCGCTCGACTTGCATGTGTTAGGCCTGCCGCCAGCGTTCAATCTGAGCCATGATCAAACTCTTCAGTTCAAACATCTTTGGGTTTTGAGAAAACCCTAAACTTGGCTCAGCAATCGTTGGTTACATCTTTGATTTCTCGCGGAGTAACTTGTGATGCTGATAATCTGTTGACTAGCAGTCTGACTCCACAAGCACCCACACGAATTGCTTGATTCAGTTGTTAAAGAGCGGTGGGTTGAGCCTTTCGCCTCAACCGAGGCGCGCATTCTACAGCGCCCCGTGTATCTGTCAAGCGGTTATTTTAAGAAGTTTTCAAAGTTTCGCTTGGAAATCCTTAACAACTTCAACCACTTGCGCTTTCGATCTCTCGTTAGCGGGAGGCGAATTCTACAGCGTTACTCGCTGCTGTCAACACCTCTTTTTTACCGCTTTCGACCGAGAAGATCGAACCGTCGATAGCGCCCAACAAACCGGCCTACCCACTCCTTCCGTGCTTCGATGAACTGAAGCGAAGCACTTACCGAAACTTGGTTAACTCATTGAAACTCAAGGAGTTTTCCGTTTCGACTGCGCCGGAAGTGGGGCGAATTATAGACATCCAGAATTTGCCGTCAACCGTTATTTTTTCCTTTCTTTATCTTTCCGGCTGAACGGGTCCAAACCCGCCTGATTATAGACTGCGCCGCTTGAAATGCGCACTATATTGCTCAAACCCGTTTCTCTTGCCCTTTTATTGGATGACACCCCGTAATGACTCCAGCCAATCGCAACCTGGTTTCTTCTTTATTCCCGGTTGCCTTGCTAATAATCGCGATGGCCTCGATCCAGTCTGGCGCGGCTCTTGCCAAAAGCATGTTCCCGGTAGTGGGCGCGCAAGGAACCACGACCCTGCGCCTTATCTTCGCCAGCATCATCATGTTGTTATTGCTACGCCCTTGGCGCGCCAAGCTCACCGCTCAATCCCTGCGCACGGTGATGGTCTACGGGATGGCGCTCGGCGGCATGAACTTCCTCTTCTATATGTCTCTTCGTAGCGTTCCGCTGGGCATTGCCGTGGCACTGGAATTCACCGGCCCGCTGGCGGTTGCAATCTACGCCTCGCGTCGGGCGATCGATTTCCTTTGGATCGCCTTGGCAGTGATCGGATTGCTGCTATTGATACCTACCGGGGCAGCTGACACCGGCATCGACTTGGTAGGTGCCGGTTACGCCCTGGGCGCAGGCGTGTGTTGGGCGCTATACATTCTGTTTGGCCAGAAGGCCGGCGCGGACAATGGCGTTCAGACCGCAGCATTGGGAGTCATGATAGCGGCTCTGTTTGTCGCCCCTATTGGTATTGTGCACGCCGGTGCCGCGCTGCTGACGCCGAGTCTGATTCCGGTCGCCATCGGGGTCGCCATCCTGTCCACAGCCCTGCCTTATACCCTGGAGATGATTTCCCTGACCCGGATTCCAGCCCGCACGTTCGGGACGCTAATGAGCGTCGAGCCCGCGATCGGCGCCTTGTCAGGATTTATCTTCCTTCAGGAATACCTGTCGCTGGCGCAGTGGGCCGCCATCACCTGCATCGTCCTTGCATCAGTCGGCGCGACACTGACGATGGGCGATACCGCAAAGCCCGCCATCGCAGCAGATTGAGCAGTTTTTATATAGCTCTGGTATTTACCGCACATTTAGGCCATGTTTAGCCCCGTAACCTAATGCCAGGCATGGATTTTTTTATACAGGACGTCATGAACGCTTCAAGCGAAAGCGAACACAGCCGTACGTAGACACAAGATCCACGACGGCATAAGGACGGGAATGAAACGAATCTTGATCTTGATCGCCGTGCTGGCAGTTGCGGGCTGCGCGGCGACATCGAAAACCGAAATGAAACGCGGTAAAAAGGGCCTTCACATCAATTGCTCCGGTCTGACTTCATCCTGGGACCAATGCGCCGCCACGGCGGCCAATTCATGCGCCCCCAAGAACTACAAGGTGATCGCCAAATCCGGTGATGCCGTCGAGGAACCGGGTGACTATCCCTTCGGGCTCAACCCCGCCGGGTATACCAGCCGCAGCATGATCGTCATCTGCAAATAATCAGCGGATCAGTCAAAGGGTCGCTCGGCGATTCGACGACTGATTTCCTCACGGCTGGATTTGAGGACATCGCGCTGAATCTCAGGCGACGCCAACATGCGTGCCACCACCAATGCCCCGACACATTGTGACAGGACCGCCCATGCCAGGCTGTCACTTCCCATTATCCGCGCCCAGCCTTCATGCAACCGGCAGATCCAAGTCTGTGCCGCCTCCCGTACCTGAATATCCGAGCGCGCGATCTCTGCCCCCAACACGGGCAAGGCACACCCCACCTCCGGTTGCTCCACATGGCTCATGCTCAAGTACTGCTTGAGACAACGCTCCAGTTTCGTTGAGTCCATGATCCCATCGCCACTCAAGCGGTCCAGGCTGTGGGCCAGCTCTCGTTCGACAATCGCCCTGAAAAGCTCATCCTTGGATGAGAAATGGCTATAGAACGCGCCGCCGCTCAACCCGATCGCCTTCATCAGGCCATCAACGCCCACCGTTGCAAATCCGGATTTCTTAGCGGAGATAGCGCTGCTGGCGAGCAGTTTTTCGCGAGTTTCCATCTTGTGGTTGGCTGAATAACGCATCGTCCTGCCTCTGAATGCACACCTTGACGTTGGCCGGATCTTAACATAACGTCCGTTTAGTTAACGATCGTTTAGCAATGGGACGGACTATGAATAACAAGAAGGTCGTACTGGTTGTGGGTGCTGGCGATGCCACCGGCGGGGCAATAGCCAGGCGTTTCGCCCGGGAGGGTTTCGTTGCCTGCGTCACGCGTCGAAGTGCCGACAAGCTTGAGCCGTTAGTTAACAGCATTCGGGACGAGGGAGGTGATGCTCACGGTTTCGCCTGCGATGCGCGCAACGAAGATGAAGTCATCGGGCTGATCGAGCAAATTGAAGTACAGATCGGACCGATCGAAGCTTTCATATTCAACATTGGCGCTAATGTGCCCTGCAGCATTCTGGAGGAGACGGCGCGCAAGTATTTCAAGATCTGGGAAATGGCTTGCTTCTCCGGCTTTCTCAATGCTCGGGAAGTGGCCAAGCGCATGGTCAAGCGCCAGCGCGGGACAATCCTGTTTACCGGAGCCACGGCCGGATTGCGCGGAGCGTCAGGGTTCGCCGCGTTTGCCGGGGCCAAGCATGGTGTGCGAGCTTTGGCGCAAAGCATGGCGCGCGAACTGGGCCCGATGAACGTCCATGTCGCTCACGTAATAGTGGACGGCGCCATCGACACGGCCTTCATTCGCGACAACTTCCCGGAAAAATATGCCACCAAGGACGAAGACGGCATTCTCGATCCGGAACACATTGCTGAAAATTACTGGTACTTGCATACCCAGCCCCGCGATGCCTGGACATTCGAGCTGGATCTGCGCCCCTGGAGCGAACGCTGGTAAGCCTCCCCCTCATAACAAAAAAGAGCAGCCCATGAGCAAATCCGTAGAGTTTTTCTTCGATCTCGGCAGCCCCACCACCTACTTGGCCTACACGCAGTTACCTGCGCTTTGCGCACAAGCGGACAGTGAGCTGATCTACCGCCCGATGTTGCTGGGGGGTGTCTTCAAGGCAACCGGCAACGCATCGCCTGTTACCGTACCGGCCAAAGGGCCTTATCTGTTCAAGGATCTGAATCGCTTTGCTACCCGTTATGGCGTTGAGTTCAAGCTCAACCCCTATTTCCCAATCAACACGTTGCTGTTGATGCGCGCCGTAACCGGGATGCAATTGCGCCACCCAGACCGATTCGAGACCTTTATCGATTGCCTGTTCCGCGCCCTTTGGATTGACGCCCGAAATCTCAACGATCCAGCGACAGTTGCGGCGGTTCTGGAAGACGGCGGTTTTGATCCTGGGTATGTACTGGCCTTGACCTCTGATCAACAGGTCAAGGACCAGCTCAAAAACTCCACCGAAGAAGCGATCCGCAGAGGCGTGTTTGGCGCGCCGAGCATGTTTGTAGGCAACGAGCTGTTCTTCGGCCAGGATCGGCTGGACTTCGTCCGTGAAGCCCTAGCCTGACCTTTTTGCATCAGATCGCCGCTGTCCGGGTGTTCAGCCATTGCAGCGCATCGCCTTGCAGCAATGGGCTTAACCGACGCTGAACTTCGGCGTGGTAGGCGTTGAACCAGTCCCTTTCATCCTGGGTCAGCAACGCTGGCTCAAGGCAACGGGTATCGATCGGGCACAGCGTCAGGGTTTCGAAGGACAGGAACTCACCGAACTCGCTACTGCCTGCCTCGCGGTTGAGGACCAGGTTCTCGATGCGCACACCCCAGCGACCCGGGCGATAAGTGCCCGGTTCGATGGACGTGATCATACCCGGCTGCATCGCGGTTTGTGGCGCGGCAGCGGCTTGATAGGCAATGACTTGTGGCCCCTCGTGCACGTTCAGGAAATAACCGACGCCATGGCCAGTGCCATGGCCGTAATCCACCTGCTCGGCCCAGATTGGCGCGCGGGCGATGGCATCGAGCAAAGGCGATAGAATGCCCCGGGGAAATTTGGCCCGCGATAACGCGATCACACCTTTGAGGACTCGGGTGCAATCACGCTTCTGCTCCGGCGTTGGCGTTCCGACCGGTACCATGCGTGTGATGTCCGTGGTACCGCCGAGATACTGGCCACCCGAATCGATCAACAACAGGCCATCGCCTTCGATAACGGCGTGCGCTTCTTCCGTGGCGTGGTAGTGGGGCATTGCGCCATTGGCATTGAAGGCAGCGATGGTATTGAAGCTCAGGGAGACGAAATCCGGCCGGCGTTTGCGTGCCGCGGTCAGATGTTCATCGATAGTCAGCTCGGTGATGCGCTCGCGGCCCCAGGCGCTTTCCAGCCAGGCGAAGAATTCGCAGAGCGCCGCACCGTCCTGTTCCATTGCCTGGCGGATATGCTCGGCATCCGCCGAGGTTTTGCGGGATTTGGCCAGGGTCGTGGGGTTGAGACCTTCGACCAGCTTGACGCCACTGTCCAGGTTATCCAGCAAGCCGACCGTGACCCGCGCCGGATCGATCTGCAGGCTCGCACCGCTTGGCACTTCACGCAGCGCGGCCGCGGCTTCGCTGTAATCGCGCAGCGTCACGCCATCCTGTTCAAGAGTGGCACGCAATGGCGCACCGACTTTGTCCAAGGCTACGAACAACGTCGCCTGTTGTTGGCCAATCAACGCGAAGGAGACAAACACCGGGTTGAACGACACATCCGCGCCACGCAAATTGAACAGCCAGGCAATGTCATCCAGGGTCGCAATGAAATGCCAATCGGCACCGCGTTCCTTGAGGGATTCGCGCAGTTTGGCAAGCTTCTCTACACGACTCACCGTGGCTTGGGGTGGCAGGTGGGCGTAGACGGGCTGATCCGGAAGGGCTGGACGATCGGTCCAGATCTTATGCAGCAGGTCGACGTCGGTACGCAACCGCGCGCCGCGCGATTCAAGCTTACTGCTCAGCGTGCGGGCCGACGCAACGGCCATGACTGCACCGTCGACCGCCACAACACCACCCTCGGGTGTTTGTTCACCCAGCCAGTCCAATGGGCCGGGCTGACCTGGCATGAGCTTGACCAACTCGATCCCACTGCCCTCCAGTTCCTTCGTGGCCTGTTCCCAGTATCGACTGTCGGCCCAGACCCCGGCGAATTCCCCCGTCACGATCAAGGTGCCGACCGATCCATGGAAGCCGGACAACCACTGACGCCCTTGCCAATAGCCTGGCAGATATTCGGACAGATGCGGATCGGCCGACGGGACCAGCAGCGCATGAACGCCCTCCTCGCTCATCAACTGGCGAATTCGGGCCAGGCGCTGAGGCACCTCTCCTGGGGTCAAAGGCTCGGTACTCATTATTACTCCTGCTAATCGATTTTATTGTTCGTTGCAAAAGGTCGGTCGGTTCAAGGGGTCGTCGCCCAAAACGCCGGCGCAGCAGCGCAGGCTTCCTTGATAACCCGCACCGCCTCATCAATATCCTGTTCGCTAGTGAAACGCCCCAGGCTCAAGCGGATAGTCCGCCCGGCCGCACGTGCATCATGCCCCAGGGCCAGCAGGACATGGGATGGGCTGTTCTGCGCTGAATTGCAGGCCGAAGTAGCCGAAAATGCAATCGACGCACCCAATGTCGCCGAGTTGAATTCACCTTCATTGAACGTCAGGCTCAACGTGTGGGGAATACGGCAGCTCGCACTGCCATTGATACATACACCGGGTAATGCCAATAGCGGCTCGAGCAAACGATTGCGCAACCGGGCGATCTGGGCAAGCTCCTGGTCGAACGACTGCGCCGCCAGCTCGAACGCAGCGCCCATGGCTGCAATCTGATGGGTCGCCAGGGTGCCGGAGCGCAAACCACCTTCGTGGCCTCCGCCATGAATCTGTGCCGATACCCGAGGCCGCGCACGGTCGCCAACGTATAGCGCGCCGATACCCTTGGGTCCGTAGATCTTATGCGCGGAAAAGGACATCAGGTCCACCGGCCACCGGGCCAGGTCGATGCCCACCTTTCCCACCCCTTGGGCGGCGTCCATGTGAAACAGCGCGCCGTGCTCGCGAACGATCTCACCGATGGCAACGGCGTCGTTGACGGTCCCCAACTCATTGTTCACCAGCATCAGCGACACGAGGAACGTGTCTTCGCGCAGGGCCTCGCGAACCGCGCGCGCAGTGATCAGGCCATCGGCGTCTGGCGCCAGCCAAGTCACCTCGACGCCACTTTGCTCTAGTTGCCTGACCGTATCGAGAACCGCCTTGTGTTCGATCAGGCTGGTAATGACATGCCCACCGCCGGCACCGCGCGCCTGCGCCACGCCCTTCAAGGCAAGGTTATTGGATTCGGTGGCACCGGAGGTCCAGATGATTTGATCGGCTCGAGCGCCAACCAACCGGGCCACCTGCTGGCGTGCCTGCTCCACGGTTTGTCGTGCCTCCTGGCCGAACGCATGGGAGCTGGAGGCTGGGTTGCCAAAGTTACCGTCGAAGCCCAGGCATTGGATCATGACCTGGATAACCCGCTCATCCACCGGCGTGGTGGCGGCGTAATCGAAATACAAAGGACGCTTATTCATAAGGAAACTCGCAGAGCCGGTTCCAAGACCAGGGTGCCCTCGTTGGATTCGAGACAAGCATTACCTGATCAAGACCTTTAAAGAAGTCGGACTTCATTTATAAGTGCGTAGGAACGCTCCTGGAACAGCGAGCTTAGCAGGCATCGCGCCGAAGCTCAGCCCTCACTCATGCTTTCGAGCAATAACGGATACAGCGACGCGACCAACAGCAGCGCCATGCCCCAGTTGAACAGGCGCAACCATCGACGATCACGCAACAGGTTTCGCAACAGGCTGCCACAAACGACCCAAAGGCTGACGCTTGGCAGATTGATCAAGGCAAACACCGCCGCGATCACTACCACATTGAAAAAGTAGCCTTGCAGCGGTGTATAGGTGCTGATTGCACCGATGGCCATGATCCAGGCCTTGGGGTTGACCCATTGGAACGCCGCCGCGCCCCAGTAACCGATCGGCTTGTTGTTGCCCGTTGAGCTGTCCGAGACCGGGCCGGAATGGGCGATTTTCCATGCCAGGTACATGAGATACGCCGCGCCTATGTAGCGCAGCACGGTGTACAGCAATGGATAAGTCTGGAACACCGCGCCCAGGCCAAGGCCCACCGCCAGCACCAGGGAAAAAAAGCCGCAGGTGATGCCCAGCATGTGAGGGATCGTACGGCTGAAACCGAAATTGACACCCGAGGCCAGCAACATGGTGTTGTTGGGGCCTGGTGTGATCGAGGTCACCAGGGCAAACAGGGCGAAGCCCAGCAGCAGGTCAAGCGAGAGCGTCATGGCAGGTCAATCCGTTGGGGCAGTCAAATGATGACCCTACCCCACGTCCCGGCACGCGCCCATGGACAGTTAGGCAAAACTTCGAGCGGTACAGTCTTTCAGCTTGGTCGGCCAGGCAGTTGAACGGTCCGTTCGGCATTCATTTCGCCACGCTCGTCGAAACCGGTATTTTTCTGCGACGGTCCCAGCAATTCGGCTTTCTTCGCGTGATACTCCTCAAAAGAAAGGCCTCGGCGATTCAGCGCTTCGAGGGCCAGCTCACGAGTTTCCTCAGCTGTGTAAGGACGCAGCTCCGGAGACGACGAGGCGCAACCGCTCAATACGGTGACGGCCAACAGTAGCAAGACAGCAAGGATACGGTTCATGGCGGGCGTCCAATGTTCTGTAGTGGGGCGATGAACAAAGGCTACCCGCCAGCATGGAACGGCAAAAATCAACGGTTTCGATAGTGGGTATCGCCCTCTCGTATCTCTCGTTGCGCTTGGCTGACCCAGGGGCAATGCAGAGCGCCGTCCAGGCTGCGCTCGATAATGCGCAGTACCTGAAATGAGCCGAACGTCACCGCTTTGGCCCGATGCTTGTGAACCAGCCACCAGAAATACCCCTCGCCATCTGAAATGACGATTCCTATTAACCTCCACAAGGAGCTCACCCTTGGCCAAGTCGCCGCTCGCAGCAGCGTAGCGGTCACGGCGCTGCACTTCTATGAGTCCAAGGGGCTGATCAAAAGCACCCGCAACCAGGGCAATCAACGTCGCTACCCTCGGGAAGTGCTACGGCGGGTGGCGCTGATCAAAAGTCGCTCAGCGCCTGGGCATTCCCTTGACGGAGATTGGCGAGGCGCTGAAGAATCTGCCGGAGGATCGCGCTCCGACAGCAGCCGACTGGCAGACCTTGTCGGCGCCGTGGAGCCGGAATCTGGATGAGCGCATCAATCAACTGATCGCTCTGCGCGACCGACTGAACGGCTGCATCGGTTGTGTGTGATCGTCCGGGAGCTTGATGGCTCGCCACCCAAACACCAAACCACGCTTATCGCTAACGCGAAACATTTTCTTTCAACTTACTCTTCAGGATTTGAGTGTCTCGTTCGTCTTAATTAGATGCAGCAGGCCGCGTCGGCAAAAGCCACGGTCTGCTTTTCCAGGGTTCAGGCCGTTGCGAAGCCCGCGACACGGAACCTTCCATCGAATCAAGACGTTCAATCATGTCGAAGAAGTCCCGCTCCAAACTCTGGTTTCTCGTTCATAGCTGGTTGGCGTTGCCCATCTGGTTTTTTGTCCTGATCGTCTGCGTCACCGGCACTCTGGCGGTGGTCAGCCAGGAGATCGTCTGGCTGGTCAACCCAGAGATGCGCGCCAGCAAGCCCAGCGATGACGCCCCGTTGCTCAGCTATGACCAGGTCATGGCCGCCATCAAGCAAGCCCAGCCGTTGACACAAGTGCAAAGTATCGTGCGTCCGGATGAGTCGCATTTTGCCCTTGAAGCCAAAGTCACCTACCCCGACGGCCGCCCGGACACCGTCTACGTCAATCCCTACAGCGGCGTCATCCAGGGATCGGCCCCGGCGTTCAATTTCAGGGCTTTTACCCGCGCCCTGCATGGATGGTGGCTGGTGCCGTTCACCAACGGCTACAGCTGGGGCTGGTACCTGGTGTCTCTCCTCGGCCTGCCGATGCTGGCATCACTGGTTACCGGGCTTGTCGTCTACAAACGCTTCTGGAAAGGTTTCTTGCGCCCGACCTTGCGCATCCGCCACGGCGCGCGGATTTTCTGGGGCGATTTCCATCGGCTCAGCGGTATCTGGTCGATCTGGTTCATCGCGGTCATTTCCGTGACCGGCACCTGGTTCCTGATCGAAGCCACACTGGCCGACAACGGCATCTCCATCTCCAGCGCGCCGGTCGTCCCGGTCGTGGCTCGTGAAAGCGTTCCACTGTCAGCCGATGGTATTGCTCCACCGCGATTGAACCTGGACCGAGCCATCGAGATCGCCCGGCAGCAAATCCCGGGGTTGGACGCGAGTTTTGTCAGCCTACCCGGCAATGCCTACAGCCACGTCGAAATCGGCGGGCGCGGCTGGTATCCATTGATGTTCCAGACCGCGACCATCAATCCCTACAGCGGCGAGGTGGACGCCACGCGATTGTTGGCGGACCGCACGCCCCTGGAGTTCGTCACCGAATCCATGCGGCCATTGCACACCGGGGACTTCGGCGGCCTCTGGATCAAGCTCATCTGGTTTTTCTTCGGTCTGATCCTGAGCATGATGGTCCTCAGTGGGTTGCTGATCTGGACCAAACGCACCGCCCTGGCCACTGCCAACGCCGTCAAGCGCAGCCAGAAACCTGCCCGGCCCGCCCGGATCGCCCCCCCATTGCAACCCTCCCTCCACCGTGACTCGCCGGAGGGCAGCCTGTGAATCCGTCCACCACAACCCTGCCACCCTCTCGCCTGGGCCGGTTCTGGCATAAATGGCGTTTCCATCTCAATGTGCTGTTGCTGCTGATTCCCCTGGGCTTCATGCCCAAGTATTTCTCGGAAGCTGCGTTGTTCCGTGGCGACGGCGGGCTCGGAGAGCGGGAAGTCGGTGAGATCCAGGTCGGGCCGTGGAGCTTGCGCCTGGCGGAATTTCGCAACGAAGCCCCTCGTACCCAGGGTCCCGCCGGCCCCATGAAGCACTTCAATGCCGCGCTGTGCCAACGCTGCATCAGCCAGGTGAAAGCCACCTATCTGCGCATTGGCAAGCCCCGCAGCCTGCGGGCCGCCGGGGTGATTTTCTTTGGCTCGCCCTATCGCATGGGCGCGTTGTTGCCAGTCCCGCCGAAGACCCAGCCCGATGCCGAACTGTGGATAACCCTCGAGGGTTGGGACGGTTCGATGCACCAGGCCTCGATTCCACTGAACCAGGCCTCCCCGGCCACCGTTGCCTGGCTGAAAACCCAAGGAGCCCGACCATGACCCTCCGCGCCTTCCTCAACAGCATGGCATTGCTCCTTTGCGCAAGCTTGAGCACCAGCGCACTGGCCCATAACCCAATGTGCGAGTGCAAGGCCATCGACGCCGAGCAGATCCAATGCACCGGCGGTTTTTCCGACGGCAGCGGTGCACCCGGAGTGACGCTGGACGTGATTGGCTATGACGAAACCATCCTCGTACCCGGCAAGCTCGGCGCCGACTCAACGCTGACCTTCAAGAAACCGGACGCCGAGTTCTACGTACTCTTCGACGCCGGCCCCGGGCACGTCGTGGAAATCGACCAAGCCGACATCGAGGCCCCATGAGCACACCTACCCTCCACGTCGTTCGCCCCGCTGGCGCGGGCCACGAAACCCTTTATGTCTTGCTGCTGTGCCTGATCATCGTATTGGGAGCCGGGTCGGTGGTGGCCTGGCATGGCGAAACCCAGGACGTCACTCCCGTGCAAAGCAACCAGTTGGATGCCCGTCGCGACCTCAGCGCCGCCGAGCAAGGCATCTATGCCGACCTGCGGGTCACGCTGGACGAGATCCGCATTCTGCGCGAAAGCGAGCTAGCCCTTCCCGGCCCGCAAGCGTTGGCGGACGAAGGTTTTGCCCCGTTCGCCCAAGATGCCAGTTCTGTCACCCGCGGCGGCCACGCCTGGCAACTGCTGGGTGAAAAAGCCTACTTTGGCGCGAGTGCTACCCCGTCAATCGCAGGCTCCTTTCTGATGCGCATCAGCGAAACATCCGACGCGCCCCCGGACATCTGGCTCAACCGCAGCAATCCTGCGACCGCCCCTGCCGTGTTGGAAGACGCTGCTTTGTCCGCATCCGGCTGGCAACAGATCGTCGCGCAATTCGATGCCGGCGTGACCCGCCAGCACCGGCATTGACCCCTCGCCCTCATCCAAGAGAAGACCGCTTGCCCATGTCTATCGCCTCTCCACGCCGCCCGTTCCTGTGCCTGCTGCTGCTTGGCCTGCTGGCCTGCCTGCTCGCCCCGATGGCCAGCGCCGAAACGTCCAAGCGCCTGCGCATCGGCATCACCTTGCACCCTTACTACAGTTACGTGGCGAACATCGTCGGTGACAAGGCCGAAGTGGTGCCGTTGATCCCGGCCGGATTCAATCCCCACGCCTATGAACCCAGGGCCGAAGACATCAAGCGCATCAGCGGTCTGGATGTGATCGTGCTCAACGGCGTCGGCCATGACGATTTTGCCGACCGCATGATCGCCGCCAGCGAAACACCAGACGTGAAGGTCATCGAAGCCAACGAAAACGTGCCCTTGCTGGCCGCCACCGGCACTGCCGCCAGGGGCGCGGGCAAAGTCGTCAACCCGCATACGTTCCTGTCCATCAGCGCGTCCATTGCCCAGGTCAACAACATCGCCCGAGAGCTGGGCAAGCTCGACCCCGATAACGCCAAGACCTACACGCAAAACGCTCGCGCCTACGGCAAGCGCCTGCGGCAGATGCGTGCCGACGCCCTGGCCAAGCTGACCCAGGCGCCGAACGCCGAGTTGCGGGTCGCGACTGTACATGCCGCCTACGATTACCTGCTGCGCGAGTTCGGCCTGGAAGTGACCGCCGTGGTCGAGCCGGCCCACGGTATCGAGCCGAGCCCCAGCCAGTTGAAAAAGACCATCGATCAGTTGCGCGAACTGGATGTGAAAGTGATCTTTTCGGAGATGGATTTTCCCTCCACCTACGTCGACACCATCCAACGTGAATCAGGCGTAAAGCTGTACCCGCTTTCGCACATTTCCTACGGTGAATACAGCGCCGGGAAATACGAAAAGGAGATGACCGGCAACCTCGACACCGTGGTCCGGGCGATCCAGGAGTCCGGCGCATGACCGTGCAGCAAACCCTTATCCAGCCAAAGGCCGGCCCGCTGATCGAGTTCATCGACATCAGCCTCGAGCTGGGGCGCACCACGATTCTCGACAACGTGGGCTTGCAGATACAACCTGGCAGCATCCATGCCCTGGTCGGCCCCAACGGCGGCGGCAAGAGTTCCCTGATCAAGACCCTGCTCGGACAAATGCCGCACAAGGGGCGCCTGAGCTTGCAGTGGCCAGGTGAGCCCGGCGTCATCGGCTATGTGCCCCAGGCCCTTGAGTTCGATCGTGGCCTGCCCATGACGGTGGACGATTTCATGGCCGCGATGTGTCAACGGCGCCCGGCCTTTCTCGGCTTGAGCAAGCAGTACACCGGTGCCATCGGCCAGGCCCTGGAGCGGGTCGGCATGCAGGATAAGCGCAAGCGCCGGATGGGCGCGCTGTCCGGCGGTGAGCGCCAGCGGGTATTGCTCGCCCAGGGCTTGATCCCTTCACCGCAACTGCTGGTCCTGGACGAACCGATGTCAGCCCTCGACGAGGCCGGCATCCAGGTGTTCGAGCGGTTGCTGCAGGACTGGCGCCAGGCCGGGATCACCGTGCTGTGGATCGAGCATGACCTGGAAGCCGTCGGGCGGCTGGCCGACCGGGTCACGGGCCTCAATCGCCGGGTACTGTTCGACGGCCCGCCACGCCAGACCCTGACCCCGGAGCGACTGCTCACGCTGTTTTCCACCCATCCACGCACTAACGGGAGCGCGGCCTGATGAGTTACGAAGCCTTTCGCTTGATGGTCCAGGGCTGGGCCTCGTCCGGCTATCTGCCCGAAGCGCTGGCCTATGGGTTTGTGGTCAACGCATTGTTGGCCGGGTTGTTGATCGGCCCGGTGCTTGGCGGCCTCGGTACGCTGGTGGTGGTCAAGCGCTTCGCGTTTTTTTCCGAAGCCGTGGGCCATGCGGCGCTGACTGGCGTGGCCGTCGGCATCCTGCTCGGCGAACCCTACACCGGGCCGTACGGAAGCCTGTTCGGCTATTGCCTGCTGTTCGGCATCCTGCTCAATTACCTGCGCAACCGAACCGGCCTGTCACCGGACACCCTGATCGGCGTCTTCCTTTCGGTGTCCCTGGCCCTGGGTGCAAGCCTGCTGTTGATCCTGGCGGGCAAGATCAACGTACACATCTTGGAGAACGTGCTGTTCGGTTCCGTGCTGACGGTCAACGGCAACGACCTGCTGGTGCTGGCGGTGGTCGGTTCACTGGTGATGGCGCTGGCGTTGCCACTGTACAACCGCATCATGCTCGCCAGCTTCAATCCGCAACTGGCGGCGGTGCGCGGGGTGGCGGTCAAGGCCCTGGACTACCTGTTCGTGATCTTGGTGACATTGATTACCGTGGCGGCGGTGAAAGTCATTGGCGCCATTCTGGTGGGGGCGCTGCTGGTAATCCCGGCGGCTGCCGCGCGCCTGCTCAGCCAATCGTTGAAAGGCTTCTTCTGGTGTTCGGTACTGATCGCCACCGTCAGCACGTTGTGCGGGATTCTCGCGCCGATCGTCTTCGACCTGCCGATCCCGTCCGGTGCCGCGATCATTCTGGTGGCCGGCATCGCCTTCGCCCTGAGCGCCATCGCCCGTGGCGTCGTCCCCAGCCTCAAAGGGAATCTTGGATAAATGGTTTTTTCATTGCGACAACTGACCCTGGCCGTCGCGTTGTGCGGCGTGGCCGTCACTTCATCATTCGCCGCCGAAAAGGTCCGTCTGCTGGCGTCGTTGCCGGTCACCTACGGGTTGGGCGAGGCCTTGCTCAAGGGCACCGAGGTCAGCCTGGAGCGGGCCGCGCCCGCCAATCTGCCTGGCACCCGCCAGAATGCCTATTTCAGCGGCCGCGGCGCGCCGACCCTGGGCAAACTGGCCAGCGACGCCGATGCCGTGATCGGCCTGCGCTCGTTATGGCCGGACGATCCGCTGTACCCCATGGCCCGACGCAGCAACATCCGCATCGTCGAAGTCGACGCGGCCCGCCCGGTGGACGGCGCCCTGCCCGGTATCGCCGTGCAACCGGGGATGGCTGACGGTTTGGCGAGCCAGCCATGGATGGCCAGCCCCAACCTGGGGCGGATGGCCGACGTGATCGCCGCCGACCTGGTGCGCCTGGCCCCAAACGACAAAGCGAAAATCGACGCCAACCTGGCGGCCCTCAAGCAACGCCTGCTCAAGCTCAGCGCCGACAGCGAAAAACGTCTCGCCAGTGCCGATAACCTGAGCGTAGTCAGCCTGAGCGAGCATTTTGGTTACTTGATCAGCGGGTTGAATCTGGATGGCATCAGTACTGACGCCCGGCCCGACGCCGAGTGGACGCCCGAGGCCTTGAAGCAATTGACCACAACGTTGAAAGACAATGACGTGGCGCTGGTGCTGCATCATCGCCAGCCGTCGGAAGCTGTGAAAGCGGCCATTACCGAGGGCGGCAGTCAGTTGCTGGTACTGAGCACCGATGGCGCCGACCCGGTGGCGGAGCTGGAAACTAATGTGGGGGTGGTCGTCACGGCACTGATGGGAGGCTAACCACAGCCACGGTGGGAGCGAGCCTGCTCGCGAGAAGCGGTGTGTCAACCAACATAGATGCTGGATGTGCCGGCCTCATCGCGAGCAGGCTCGCTCCCACAGGTCTTGGGTTATGTCTGAAGGAACCCGTTAAAAAACATCCCCGGGCACCCGCACGAACCCTTCCATCAATACCCGCGCGCTGCGGCTCATGATGGCTTTTTTCACAGTCCATTCGCCGTCGACCTGGCTGGCCTCGGCGCCGACACGCAAGGTGCCGGACGGGTGGCCGAAACGCACGGCGTTGCGCTCGATACCGCCGGCGGCCAGATTCACCAGGGTGCCGGAAATCGCGGCGGCGGTGCCGATGGCGACGGCGGCGGTGCCCATCATGGCGTGGTGCAGCTTGCCCATGGACAACGCCCGCACTAGCAAATCGACGTCGCCCGCCGCCACGGCTTTCCCGCTGGACGAAAGGTAATCCGCTGGCGGCGCGACAAACGCGACTTTGGGGGTGTGCTGGCGCTGAGCCGCTTCGTCCAGATGCTTGATCAACCCCATGCGCAAGGCACCGTGGGCGCGGATGGTTTCGAACATCGCCAGCGCCTTCGGATCGCCGTTGATGGAGCCCTGCAATTCAGTACCGGTGTACCCGATATCCCGGGCATTGATGAAAATCGTCGGGATGCCTGCGTTGATCAGCGTCGCCTTCAAGGTACCAACACCGGGCACTTCCAAGTCGTCCACCAAGTTCCCGGTTGGGAACATCGAGCCGCCACCGCCCTCCTCCTCGGCAGCCGGGTCCATGAACTCCAGCTGTACTTCAGCCGCCGGAAAGGTCACGCCATCGAGTTCGAAGTCGCCGGTTTCCTGCACCGCGCCGTCGGTGATCGGCACATGGGCGATGATGGTCTTGCCGATGTTGGCCTGCCAGATCCGCACCACGGCCACACCGTTTTGCGGAATCCGGGCCGGCTCCACCAAGCCACTGCTGATGGCAAACGACCCCACCGCCGCCGACAGGTTGCCGCAGTTGCCGCTCCAGTCCACGAAAGGCTTGTCGATGGACACCTGGCCGAACAGATAGTCGACATCGTGGTCGGCCCGGGTGCTCTTGGACAGGATTACCGTCTTGCTGGTACTGGACGTCGCGCCGCCCATGCCATCGATCTGTTTTTCGTACGGGTCGGGGCTGCCGATTACCCGCAGCAACAGGGCATCCCGGACCGGGCCAGGGACTCGGGCGGCTTCGGGCAGGTCTGGCAGGCTGAAGAACACGCCTTTGCTGGTGCCGCCACGCATGTAAGTCGCGGGAATCTTGATTTGAGGCGAGTGAGCCATGTGCTCCAACTCCTTAAAAACGGGCGGCCGGAAAAACCGGCCACCCAGGCGATTTAAACGGCCACCGCCGACTCGAGGAAGTCCTGGGCAAAGCGCTGCAACACGCCCCCGGCTTCGTAGATCGACACTTCCTCGGCGGTATCGAGGCGGCAGGTCACCGGCACTTCGACGCGCTCGCCGTTCTTGCGGGTGATGACCAACGTCAACGTCGCGCGCGGGGTGCGCTCGCCGATCACGTCGTATATTTCGCTGCCGTCGATGCCCAGGGTCTTGCGATCTGTACCGGGCTTGAACTCCAGCGGCAACACGCCCATGCCCACCAGATTGGTGCGATGGATGCGCTCGAAGCCTTCGGCAACGATCGCCTCGACACCGGCCAGACGCACCCCCTTGGCCGCCCAGTCCCGCGACGATCCCTGGCCGTAGTCGGCGCCAGCGACGATGATCAACGGCTGCTTGCGTTCCATGTAGGTCTCGATGGCTTCCCACATGCGCATGACCTTGCCTTCCGGCTCGACCCGGGCCAGGGAGCCCTGCTTGACCTTGCCGTTTTCAACGACCATTTCGTTGAACAGTTTCGGGTTGGCGAAGGTCGCGCGCTGCGCGGTCAGGTGGTCGCCGCGGTGGGTCGCGTAAGAGTTGAAGTCCTCTTCCGGCAGGCCCATTTTTGCCAGGTACTCACCGGCGGCGCTGTCCAACATGATGGCGTTGGATGGCGACAGGTGATCGGTGGTGATGTTGTCCGGCAGCACCGCCAGCGGGCGCATGCCCTGCAGCGGCCGCGCACCGGCCAATGCACCTTCCCAATAAGGCGGGCGACGGATGTAGGTGCTTTGCGGGCGCCAGTCGTACAGCGGCGTGACTTTCGGGCCGGTGTCTTCCTGGATGGCGAACATCGGGATGTAGACCTGGCGGAACTGCTCCGGCTTCACCGCCGCCTTGACCACGGCTTCGATTTCTTCGTCGCTTGGCCAGATGTCCTTGAGGCGGATTTCGCGACCGTCCACCACGCCCAGCACATCCTTCTCGATGTCGAAGCGAATGGTCCCGGCGATGGCATAAGCAACCACCAGCGGCGGCGAGGCCAAAAACGCCTGCTTGGCGTACGGGTGGATACGCCCGTCGAAGTTGCGGTTGCCCGACAGCACGGCGGTGGCGTATAGGTCGCGGTCGATGATTTCCTGTTGGATCACCGGGTCCAACGCGCCGGACATGCCGTTGCACGTGGTGCAGGCAAACGCCACCACACCGAAGCCCAGCTTCTCGAGCTCGGGCGTAAGGCCGGCTTCATCCAGGTACAGCGCCACGGTTTTAGAGCCCGGTGCCAGGGATGACTTGACCCACGGCTTGCGGGCCAGGCCCAGGCGGTTGGCGTTGCGCGCCAGCAGGCCTGCGGCGATCACGTTGCGCGGGTTGCTGGTGTTGGTGCAACTGGTGATCGCGGCGATGATCACCGCGCCGTCGGGCATTTGCCCAGGCACGTCGTCCCACTGGCCGGAGATGCCTTTGGCGGCCAGATCCGACACCGCGACACGGGCGTGGGGGTTGCTCGGGCCGGCCATGTTGCGCACGACCGAAGAAAGATCGAACGTCAGGCCACGCTCGTATTGCGCGCCCTTGAGGCTGTCTGCCCACAGGCCAATGGTCTTGGCGTAGTGCTCGACCAGCTGCACTTGCTGGTCTTCGCGCCCAGTGAGCTTCAGGTAGTCGATCGTCTGCTGATCGATATGGAACATTGCCGCCGTGGCGCCGTACTCAGGGGCCATGTTGGAGATGGTCGCCCGGTCGCCCAAGGTCAGCGCGCTGGCGCCTTCGCCGTAAAACTCCAGCCATGCGCCCACGACTTTTTGTTTACGCAGGAATTCAGTCAGCGCCAGCACCATGTCGGTGGCGGTGATGCCCGGTTGCAGCTTGCCGGTCAGCTCGACGCCGACAATTTCCGGCAAGCGCATCCACGAGGCGCGGCCAAGCATGACGCTTTCCGCTTCCAAGCCACCAACGCCGATGGCAATCACGCCCAGTGCATCGACGTGGGGCGTGTGGCTGTCGGTGCCGACGCACGTGTCCGGGAAGGCCACGCCGTCCCGCTGCTGGATCACCGGCGACATTTTCTCCAGGTTGATCTGGTGCATGATCCCGTTGCCCGGCGGAATCACATCGACGTTCTTGAAAGCTTTCTTGGTCCAGTTGATGAAGTGAAAGCGGTCTTCGTTGCGGCGGTCTTCGATGGCGCGGTTCTTGGCGAAGGCCTGGGGATCGAAACCGGCGCTCTCGACCGCCAGGGAGTGGTCGACGATCAGTTGGGTCGGCACCACCGGGTTGACTTGCGCCGGGTCGCCGCCCTGCTGGGCAATGGCGTCGCGCAAACCGGCCAAGTCCACCAGGGCGGTCTGGCCGAGAATGTCATGGCACACCACCCGCGCCGGAAACCATGGGAAGTCCAGGTCGCGCTTGCGCTCGATCAGTTGCAGCAGCGATTCACGCAGCGTGGCCGGGTCGCAGCGGCGCACGAGGTTCTCCGCCAATACGCGAGAGGTGTACGGCAAGCCATCGTAGGCGCCGGGGCGGATGGCCTCCACGGCCGCGCGAACATCGAAATAATCCAGCGAAGTGCCAGGCAGCGGTTTGCGAAATTCTGTGTTCATCGTCAGGACTCGGGTCACGGTGGTTTCAGAAGGGTTGGCGCAGCTACTGAAGTGAACATGTTCCCTTGTGGGAGCGAGCCTGCTCGCGATTGCGGTGTGTCAGCCAACATTGATGCTGCTGACCCGACGCTATCGCGAGCAGGCTCGCTCCCACAGGGTTGTGGGTTTATCCAGTTCCCCAGTTCCTGCGGCTAGCCCTCCAGCTCAGCGTTGTTCGATTGGCACGAACCTGCGCTGTTCGACGCCGGTGTATTCGGCGCTCGGTCGGATGATGCGGTTGTTGGCGCGTTGTTCGAACACGTGGGCGGCCCAGCCGGTCAGGCGCGAGCAGACGAAGATCGGCGTGAACAGCTTGGTCGGGATGCCCATGAAGTGGTACGCCGAGGCATGGTAGAAATCGGCGTTGGGAAACAGTTTCTTCTGCTCCCACATGGTCTTGTCGATGGCTTCGGAAACCGGGAACAGCACCGTGTCGCCCACCTCATCGGCAAGTTTTTTCGACCAACCCTTGATGACCTCGTTGCGCGGGTCGTTGTCCTTATAGATCGCGTGGCCGAAGCCCATGATCTTGTCCTTGCGCGCCAGCATGCCGAGGGTGCCTTCGATGGCATCCTGGGGTGAGCTGAAGCGCTCGATCATTTCCATCGCCGCCTCGTTGGCGCCGCCATGCAACGGGCCGCGCAACGAGCCGATGGCGGCCGTGATGCAAGAGAACAGGTCCGACAGCGTGGAGGCGCAGACGCGGGCGGTGAAGGTCGAGGCGTTGAATTCGTGCTCGGCGTAGAGAATCAGCGACACGTTCATCACCTTGACGTGCAGCTCGCTCGGCTTCTTACCGTGCAATAGATGCAGGAAGTGGCCGCCAATGGACACTTCGTCAGTTACGCATTCGATGCGCTGACCTTCGTGGCTGAAGCGATACCAGTAGCACATGATCGCCGGGAACGCCGCGAGCAGGCGGTCGGTCTTGTCGTGCTGTTGGGAGAAATCCTGCTCGGGCTCAAGGTTGCCGAGAAACGAGCAACCGGTGCGCATCACGTCCATCGGGTGGGCGTCGGCGGGAATGCGCTCCAGCACTTCTTTCAAGGCTTGGGGCAAGTCACGCAATTGGCGCAATTTACCGGTGTAGGCGTCCAGCTGTGCCTGGGTCGGCAGCTCGCCGTACAGCAGCAGGTAGGCCACTTCTTCAAATTGCGCATCCGCCGCCAGGTCGCGGACGTCGTAGCCGCGATAGGTCAGCCCGGCGCCCGACTGGCCTACGGTGGACAGGGCGGTTTGCCCAGCTACCTGGCCACGGAGCCCGGCGCCACTGAGTACTTTTGCTTCGGCCATGTTCTGTCTCCATTTTCTTGAATTTGTAGGGAGTCGCGCCTTACTTCTTCGCCGCGAACAGCGCATCGAGCTTCTGCTCGAAGGTGTGGTAGTCGATGCGATCGTAAAGCTCCATGCGGGTCTGCATGGTGTCGATGACATTCTGTTGCGTGCCGTCGCGACGGATGGCGGTGTAGACGTTTTCGGCCGCCTTGTTCATGGCCCGGAAGGCCGACAGCGGGTAGAGCACCAGGGACACGTCGGCCCCGGCGAGTTGTTCGGTGGTGTAGAGCGGGGTCGCGCCGAATTCGGTGATGTTGGCCAGGATCGGCGCTTTCACGCGGCTGGCGAACAGCTTGTACATTTCAAGTTCGGTGATGGCTTCGGGGAAAATCATGTCGGCGCCGGCCTCGATGCATGCGGCGGCGCGGTCCAGGGCCGATTCCAAGCCTTCCACCGCCAGGGCGTCGGTACGGGCCATGATCACGAAGCTGTCATCGGTGCGGGCATCGACGGCGGCCTTGATGCGGTCGACCATTTCCTGCTGCGAGACGATTTCCTTGTTCGGGCGATGGCCGCAGCGCTTGGCGCCGACCTGGTCCTCGATATGAATCGCCGCCGCGCCAAACTTGATCATCGACTTGACCGTGCGCGCCACGTTGAACGCCGAGGAACCGAAACCGGTGTCCACGTCCACCAGCAACGGCAAGTCGCAAACATCGGTGATGCGGCGCACGTCGGTCAGCACGTCATCCAGGCCGGTGATGCCTAGGTCCGGCACGCCGAGAGAGCCGGCTGCCACGCCGCCACCCGATAGGTAGATCGCCTTGAAACCGGCGCGCTTGGCCAGCAGCGCGTGGTTGGCGTTGATCGTGCCGACCACTTGCAGCGGATGCTCGCTGGCGACCGCATCGCGGAATCGCTGGCCTGGAGTGCTGTTGCTCATGACTCACCTCGTTCAGTGGCGGCGCTGTCCTGGAAATGACGCGCAATGTTGCGTTTGGACGCGCCGATGTGCCGGCGCATCAATAATTCAGCCAGTTCGCCGTCACGGTCGGCGATGGCATCGAGAATCCGATGGTGCTCGGCAAAAGCCTGGCGCGGACGGTTGGGCGTGGTGGAGAACTGGATGCGGTACATGCGCACCAGTTGGTACAACTCGCCGCAGAGCATCTGCGTCAGGGTGCGATTGCCGCTGCCCTGGATAATCCGATAGTGGAAGTCGAAGTCGCCTTCCTGCTGGTAATAGCCGACACCGGCCTGGAACGCCGCATCGCGCTCGTGGGTTTCCAGGACCCGGCGCAGTTCGTCGATTTCCTCCAGGGTCATGCGCTGCGCCGCGAGGCGACAGGCCATGCCCTCCAGGGACTCGCGAATTTCATAGAGCTCCAGCAGCTCGGCATGGCTCAGCGAGACCACTCGTGCCCCGACATGGGGGATGCGCACCAGCAGGCGCTGGCCTTCGAGGCGATGGATCGCCTCGCGCAGCGGCCCACGGCTGATGCCGTAGGTACGGGCCAGTTCGGGCTCGGAGATCTTGCTGCCCGGGGCGATCTCGCCCTTGACGATGGCAGCCTGGATGCGTCGAAAAACGTTCTCGGACAAGGTCTCGACATCGTCTTGGACGAGGACCGGCGTTTCGAGCTGATCGAGCATATTGTCGACACCTTTAAAATCAATACGGCAAAAACTAAACGTATAACCCTCAAACGTCAAAGAAAAAAACCATATTGTCGACAATCGTCTAATAGCGCGTGCTGACATAACTTGCCGCTTCGAAGTATCGTAGCCCCCGGCCAGCGGTGGCGTCAGAAAACCACCGTGCTAGAATGCCGCCGCATTTGCCACTCTTCTATATAGAGAAGGCACCTAGGGAGCTTGTGCAGTGATGCCAGGGCCTGAACCGAAAACGGAACGCTGCGCACCAGGATTTATGACACTCAAGCCCTTATCCGCTGCCTTTTGCTTCATGTGCCTGCCGGGGCTCGCCGCGGCGGGGGAAAAAACCGTGTACGGCCTCAACGAATATGCGGCGCTGCAGGGCATTGACCTGGAGGTTGCCGCCAAGCTGGACACCGGTGCCAAGACGGCCTCGCTCAGTGCCCGCGACATCAAGCGCTTCAAGCGCAACGGCGAATCCTGGGTGCGCTTTTACCTGGCGATCGACGCCGCCCATTCGCACCCCATCGAACGCCCGCTGGCCCGGGTCAGCAAGATCAAGCGCCGCGCCGGTGACTACGACCCCGAAGAAGGCAAGAAGTACACGGCCCGGCCGGTCATCGAACTGGACATCTGCATGGGCTCGGCCCTGCGCAGCATCGAAGTGAACCTGACCGACCGCAGCGCCTTTCAATACCCGTTGCTGATCGGCTCCGAGGCGCTTAAACGCTTCGACGCGCTGGTCGACCCCAGTCTCAAATACGCAGCCGGCAAACCCGCCTGCGCCAATGCCGCTCACACCGCAGAGTAATTCCAATGCGCTCCCTTACCCTCCATTTGAAAATGCTGATCGCCATCCTGGTGGTGCTGGGCCTGTCGGTAACGGCCTATCAGATTTTCGTGCTCGGCATCCCGGTGACCGAAGACGCCACCGATGACCTCTGGAATATCGATGCCAAGGTCGAATTCGTGCCCAACGCCAAGGATCCGGTGAAGATCCAGATGTTCGTGCCCCCCTTGAGCCGCGACTATGTGAGCCTCAACGAGAGCTTCATTTCCAATAATTACGGCGTGGCGGTGAACCGGGTCGACGGCAACCGCAAGGTGACGTGGTCGGCCCGTCGCGCCAAGGGCAACCAGACCCTCTATTACCGCTTGGTGCTGACCAAGCGCTACAGCGCCGAGAAAACCAAGGTCAAGGGCCCGACCTTCCGCGACAGCATTGCCGTCGAAGGGCCGGAAAAACTCGCCGCCGAAGCACTGCTCGCGCCGATCCGCCAGCATTCGGCCGACGTCGAGACCTTCATCAGCGAAGCGATCAAGCGGGTCAACAACCTCAATGACGACAACGTCAAGCTGTTGCTGGCCGGTGATCCTTCGTCGGCCAACAAGGCACGCATCGTTGAATTGGTGCTGTCCATTGCCCACGTGCCGGTGGAAAAGGTCCACACCATCCGGCTGGTGGCTGACCAACCGCAGACACCCGAGCTGTGGCTGCGCAGTTTCAACGGCACCGATTGGCTGTATTTCAACCCGGATACCGGCGAGCAAGGCCTGCCCACCGACCGTTTGCTGTGGTGGACCGGCGATGAGAACCTGATCACCGTCGATGGCGGCAAGAAAGCGACCGTCACCTTCAGCATGAACAACAGCGAAATGAACGCCATTCGCCTGGCCAAGCTGACGGATGAGAACACCGACGCCAACTTCCTCGAATATTCCCTGTACGGCCTGCCGCTGCAGACCCAGCAAACCTTCATGATCATGGTGATGATCCCGATTGGCGTGCTGGTGATCCTGGTGCTGCGCAACCTGATCGGCCTGCAAACCCTGGGGACCTTCACCCCGGTGCTGATCGCCCTCGCCTTCCGCGAAACCCAACTGGGTTTCGGCATCATACTGTTCACGGTGATCACCACGCTGGGCCTGTCGCTGCGTTCGTACCTGGAGCACCTCAAGCTGCAAATGCTGCCGAGGCTCTCCGTGGTGCTGACGTTCGTGGTGGTGCTGATCGCCGCCATCAGCCTGTTCAGCCATAAGTTGGGCCTGGAACGCGGCTTGTCAGTGGCGCTGTTCCCGATGGTGATCCTGACCATGACCATCGAACGCCTGTCCATCACTTGGGAAGAACGCGGCGCCGGCCACGCAATGAAAGTCGCCATCGGCACCTTGTTCGCCGCGTCGCTGGCGCACCTGATCATGAGTGTTCCTGAGCTGGTGTACTTCGTGTTCACCTTCCCGGCGATCCTGCTGATCCTGGTGGGCTTCATGCTGGCCATGGGTCGCTATCGCGGCTACCGCCTGACCGAGCTGGTTCGGTTCAAGGCCTTCGTCAAGGCTGACTCCTGATGTTCGGCCTCTGGAAGACCTGGAAAGCCCTGGAAGCCCGGGGCATCATGGGCATCAACCGGCGTAACGCCGACTACGTGCTCAAGTACAACAAGCGCAGCCTGTACCCCATCGTCGATGACAAGATCATCACCAAGGAACGGGCTATCGCCGCCGGCATTCATGTGCCGGAGCTGTACGGGGTGATCTCCACCGAGAAGGAAATCGACAAGCTCGACGAGATCATCGGCGGGCGCACCGACTTCGTGATCAAGCCGGCCCAGGGCGCCGGCGGCGATGGCATCATCGTCATCGCCGATCGCTTCGAAGGCCGCTACCGCACCGTGTCCGGCAAGATCATCAGCCACGAGGAAATCGAGCACCACGTCTCGAGCATCCTCACCGGCCTGTATTCCTTGGGCGGGCACCGTGACCGGGCGCTGATCGAGTACCGCGTGACGCCGGACCAGATCTTCAAGAGCATCAGCTACGAAGGCGTGCCGGACATCCGCATCATCGTGTTGATGGGCTACCCGGTGATGGCCATGCTGCGCTTGCCGACCCGTCAGTCCGGCGGCAAGGCCAACCTGCACCAGGGCGCCATCGGCGTCGGCGTCGACCTCGCCACCGGCCTCACCCTGCGCGGCACCTGGCTGAACAACATCATCACCAAGCACCCCGACACCACCAACGCGGTGGATGGCGTACAGTTGCCCTACTGGGACGGCTTCATGAAACTGGCCGCCGGTTGCTATGAACTGTGCGGGCTAGGCTACATCGGCGTAGACATGGTGCTGGACCAGGAAAAAGGACCGTTGATCCTCGAACTGAACGCCCGCCCCGGGCTGAACATCCAGATTGCCAACGACTGCGGGCTGACCCTGCGCACCCATGCCGTGGAAGCACGCCTGGAAGAGCTCAAGGCCCGAGGCGTGATCGAAACCGTGGAAGAGCGCGTGGCGTTTGCCCAGGAATTGTTTGGGCACATTCCGCCGGTTGAGGGGTGAAGCTGAGGATGAAAACCGAAGCTGAAGGTTGAACCCTGTGGCGAGGGAGCTTGCTCCCGCTGGGTTGCGCAGCAACCCCAAAGCCCAGCACCTCGGTGTATCAGAATGATCGCGCTCAACTGCCCAGGGGGCCGCTTCGCTGCCCAGCGGGAGCAAGCTCCCTCGCCACGGGTCTCATTGAAGCTTCAGACCTGTTCAATACCGACATCCCTCTAGGAGCAATTCCTACAGGGGATTACAATCGCCACCCCGCCTGAACGGCCGACCCACCCCGCCCATGCCAACCTGCTTCGTACACCCGCTGCCCTACCGCGCCAACCCCGCCGATTATTTCGCGGCGATCCGCCATGCCCCGGGAAGCGTGCTGCTCGACAGCGGCCGGCCGAGCGCCGAGCGGGGGCGTTATGACCTGCTCAGTGCCTGGCCGCTGGAACAACTGGCGGTGGTGCCGGATGAAAGCGGTGGCCATTTCCTACAGCGTCTTCGGATGCATCTAACGCAGCTGGGCCACGCAGAGCTACCTGGCACGGTGCAATTGCCCTTCGCTGGCGGCCTGATTGGCTACTTGAGCTACGACTTCGGCCGACACCTCGAAGCACTGCCGTCCCATGCACACGATGACCTGCAACTGCCCGACGCACGTTTCGGCCTGTACGACTGGGCATTGATTACCGATCACCAGGCCGCTACCAGCCAACTGGTTTTCCATCCCCATTGCGGCGAAAGTGAACGCCGACGTTTGATTGAACTGTTCAGCCAGCCGCTCGCGGCGCCTGCCAAGGCGTTCAGTCTTGAGGGCCCAATGGCGCCCGACCTCAGCGCTGAAGCCTATAAGCAGGCATTCGAACGTATCCAGGCGTATATCCAGGCCGGCGATTGTTATCAGGTCAACTTTGCCCAGCGCTTTCGCGCCCGGTGCCAGGGCGATGCGTGGGCCGCTTACCAGGCGCTGCGGGCGGCCTGCCCGACGCCTTTTTCCGGTTTCCAGAGCCTGCCGGAGGGCGGCGCGGTACTGAGCCTGTCGCCGGAGCGTTTCGTCAAGGTCAGCGAAGGCCACGTCGAAACCCGCCCGATCAAGGGCACCCGACCCCGCGGCACAACGCCCGAGGAAGACACGGCCCACGCCGCCGAACTGCTGGCCAGCCCCAAGGACCGAGCGGAAAACCTGATGATTGTCGACCTGCTGCGCAATGACCTGGGCCGCACGTGCCGCATCGGCTCGGTGCGAGTGCCGGAGCTGTTCAGCCTGGAAAGTTATCCGAACGTGCATCACCTGGTCAGCAGCGTGACCGGCGAACTGGCGGATGACAAGGACGCCTTGGACCTGATCGCTGGTAGCTTTCCCGGCGGCTCGATCACCGGCGCGCCGAAAATCCGCGCCATGCAGATCATCGACGAACTCGAACCGACCCGACGCGGGTTGTATTGCGGCTCGCTGCTGTATCTGGATGTGCGCGGGGAAATGGACAGCTCGATCGCCATCCGCAGTTTGTTGGTCAAGGATGGACAGGTGTGTTGCTGGGGCGGTGGTGGGATTGTCGCGGATTCAGATTGGCAGGCGGAATATCAGGAGTCGATGACCAAGGTGAAGGTCCTGCTGGAAACCTTGCAGAACCTGTGAACCCTGTGGGAGCGAGCCTGCTCGCGAAGGCGGTGGTTCAGCCAGCATTGATGTTGACTGACAAACCGCTTCGCGAGCAGGCTCGCTCCCACATTGAGAAGTGTTACAGGCCGAGGGGGCGGTTCGAAGCCTTGATGAATTCCTGCTTCAACTCGGCAAACGTATGCACCGCCGGGAATTGCGGAAACTCGCGGATGACGTTTTCAGGCGCATGGAACAGAATCCCAGCGTCGGCTTCGCCCAGCATAGTGGTGTCATTGTAGGAATCTCCCGCCGCGATCACCCGATAGTAAAGGCTCTTGAAGGCAAGGACCGACTGACGCTTGGGATCTTTCTGACGCAGCTGATAGCCAGTCACTCGCCCGCCGTCGTCGGTGATCAAACGATGGCAGAGCAGCGTCGGGAAACCCAGCTGACGCATCAGCGGTTGGGAAAACTCGTAAAAGGTGTCGGAAAGAATCACCACCTGGAACCGCTCCCGCAGCCAGTCGACGAATTCGATGGCGCCGTCCAGCGGCTGGAGGGTGGCGATGACTTCCTGGATATCGGAGAGCTTGAGACCATGCTCGTCAAGGATGCGCAACCGTTGCTTCATCAGCACGTCGTAGTCGGGAATGTCCCGAGTGGTTGCCCTGAGGGATTCAATCCCGGTTTTTTCAGCGAAGGCGATCCAGATCTCCGGGACCAGCACACCTTCCAGGTCGAGACAGGCAATTTCCACAAGACACTCCCATTTTTTGATGTTTATCGGTTGAGCGAACAAAAGGCTTGCCGACTCTAGCCATTCGACGAAGCCCGCGCAACGCACAGGAGCGCGCCAGCCCCCGTTGCTTTTGTTACCATCAGCCCCATATAGAGCGCCCAGCGCCACCGACCTGTAGGAAACCGCCCTGATGAGCCCATCGTTTGACGTCGTGGAACTCGCCACGACCTATGCCAACAAGTCCCCCCAAGACATCCTCAAGCTGGCCTTCGCCGAATTCGGCGATGACCTGTGGATATCCTTCAGCGGCGCCGAAGACGTGGTGCTGGTGGACATGGCCTGGAAACTGAACAAGAACGTCAAGGTGTTCAGCCTCGACACCGGCCGCCTGCACCCGGAAACCTATCGTTTCATCGACCAGGTCCGCGACCACTACAAGATCGACATCGAATTGATCTCGCCCGACCATACGAAACTGGACCCTTTCGTTAAGCAAAAAGGCCTGTTCAGTTTCTATAAGGACGGCCATGGCGAATGCTGCGGCATCCGCAAGATCGAGCCGTTGCGGCGTAAACTGACCGACGTGCGCGCCTGGGCCACCGGCCAGCGTCGCGATCAGAGCCCTGGCACCCGCAGCCAGGTGGCGGTGTTGGAAATCGACACGGCATTCTCTACGCCCGAGCGCACGCTGTATAAGTTCAACCCGCTGTCGCAGATGACCAGCGAGGAAGTCTGGGGTTATATCCGCATGCTCGAGCTGCCTTATAACAGCCTGCACGAACGCGGTTTTATCAGCATCGGCTGCGAGCCATGCACCCGCCCCGTCCTGCCGAACCAACATGAGCGCGAGGGCCGCTGGTGGTGGGAGGAAGCCACGCAGAAAGAATGCGGGCTGCACGCCGGAAATATCATCGCCAAATCCAAGACTGTTTAGCCCTTCCTCATTTCCTGTACACAAAAATGTCACTTCAGGTGCCATTTTTGTGTGCATGCCCCGCTTGAATGCCCCTAAAAGTTACACCGACTCTAAAACCCTACCTGCTGCCTCCCCCCGCTTGACGCTAGCGTTGAAAATAAATACCTGTTCGAACGGTCAAATTTTACCTTCGATATTTCAGGCGGTTACTTGCAGTCCATAACAAACCGAAATCAACGACCCATTCGTTAGATCCTGAAGTGGCATATATCTGGCTTAAGACGACCAGTGTTTTGTATACAAAGAGAAAACAAAATACACACACTTTTCGATCCGCAAGCCTGAAGCGCCCTATCCCGTACAGGCTGCAGATGCCCCGTAACCAATGATGCTCGCCGCCGCGACGAAGATCTGCCGAGCCTCGCGCTCATGCACAGTCACCGTGGCCCGAGACTCTGGAGCCTGCCGGAATGCGTACAAGTCTTTCTAATAACATCGCGCTGGATCTGCCCTCCCCAACCACTGCGCTCGAAGAACGAGCAGCAGCTCCTCTCGCCTTGAGCCCCAGATTGCATAACAAGGATTTAGCGCCAACCAAGGTCGAAGGCCGGCGCTGGGGTCGCTACAGCATCTTTGCCCTGTGGACCAACGACGTACACAACATCGCCAACTATTCATTCGCCATCGGCCTTTATGCCCTGGGCCTGGGCGGCTGGCAGATCCTGCTGTCCCTGGGGATCGGCGCGGCACTGGTGTATGGCTTCATGAACCTGTCCGGCTACATGGGGCAGAAAACTGGAGTACCTTTTCCCGTCATCAGCCGGATCAGTTTCGGTATCCACGGCGCGCAGATTCCTGCGCTGATCAGGGCCGTTATCGCCATCGCCTGGTTTGGTATTCAGACGTACCTGGCTTCAGTGGTATTTCGCGTGTTGTTGACCGCGGTCCACCCTGGCTTCGCCGAGTACGACCAGAACTCCATCCTCGGGCTGTCGAGCCTGGGTTGGGTGTGCTTCGTGGCCATCTGGTTCGTGCAACTGGTGATCCTGGCCTACGGCATGGAGATGGTCCGGCGCTACGAAGGCTTCGCCGGGCCGGTAATTCTGGTGACGGTCGCGGCACTTGCCGGTTGGATGTATCTGCAGGCCGACGCAACCATTGCCTGGTCGATCCGCGAGCCCCTGACCGGAGGCGAGATGTGGCGCAACATATTGGCGGGCGGAGCGCTGTGGCTGGCGATCTATGGCACGCTCATTTTGAATTTCTGCGATTTCGCCCGCTCGTCGCCGTGCCGCCGAACCATCGTCGTAGGAAACTTCTGGGGCTTGCCGGTGAACATTCTGGTGTTTGCCGCCATTACCATCCTGTTGTGCGGTGCGCAGTTCCAGATCAACGGCCAGATCATCGAAAGCCCGACCCAGGTCATCGCCTCGATTCCCAATACGTTCTTCCTGGTGCTTGGCTGCCTGGCCTTTTTGATCGTCACCGTGGCGGTGAACATCATGGCCAACTTCGTCGCCCCGGCGTTCGTGCTCAGCAACCTGGCGCCCAAGTACCTGACCTTCCGCCGCGCGGGGTTGATCAGCGCCGCCATTGCCGTGCTGATCCTGCCGTGGAATCTCTATAACAGCCCGCTGGTGATCGTGTATTTCCTGTCCGGCCTCGGCGCCCTGCTCGGGCCGCTGTATGGCGTGATCATGGTCGACTACTGGCTGCTGCGAAAAAGCCGCATCAACGTGCCGCAACTGTACAGCGAGGACCCAAATGGTGCGTATTTCTACAGCAACGGGGTCAACCTGCGGGCGGTGGCGGCGTTCATTCCAGCGGCACTGATCGCGATTGTCCTGGCGCTGGTGCCCGGCTTTGACAGCATTTCACCATTTTCCTGGCTGATTGGCGCTTCGATTGCAGGGTTGTTGTACCTGATCATCGCCAAGCGCGAGCCGCACTACGAGGACGTAAGCGGCGAATCCATCGCTGTGGATAACGTCAGCCATTAATCCATGGAAATGGCTCGTCAGGTACGGGCCTCCTGTTTTCGTTCAAAAGGAATAGCTCATGCGAATTCTAGTGGTCAACGTCAACACCACCGATTCCATCACCCAGGCCATTGCCCGACAAGCCCAGGCCGTCGCCGCGCCGGGTACCGAGATCATTGGGCTCACGCCGCATTTCGGTGCCGATTCCATCGAAGGCAACTTCGAGAGCTACCTGGCGGCCATCGCCGTCATGGACCGGGTGATGTCCTATGACCAACCCTTCGATGCGGTAATCCAGGCCGGCTACGGCGAGCATGGTCGCGAGGGCTTGCAGGAGTTGCTCGACGTGCCGGTGGTGGATATCACCGACGCTGGCGCCAGCACCGCCATGTTCCTGGGCCATGCTTACTCGGTCGTCACGACGCTCGACCGCACAGTGCCGCTGATCGAAGATCGTCTCAAACTCTCCGGCCTGTTCGATCGCTGCGCCTCGGTGCGGGCCAGCGGCCTTGCGGTATTGGAGCTTGAAGAGGACCCGCAACGGGCGGTGGAAGCGATCGTGCAGCAGGCCGAACTGGCGGTCAGGCAGGACAAGGCGGAAGTGATCTGCCTGGGCTGCGGCGGCATGGCCGGGCTCGATGAGCAGATCCGCCAGCGCACCGGCGTGCCAGTGGTGGACGGAGTGACCGCGGCCGTGACGATTGCCGAATCGCTGGTGCGGCTGGGGTTGTCCACCTCTAAGGTGCGCACCTACGCGACACCTCGGCCGAAGAACATCATCGGCTGGCCGGGGCGGTTTGGGCGGTGAGTGTGCGGCACTAGCCCGTGGCGCGCTCCCACATGGATTCCAGCGGCCACACAAATTGTGTTATTGCGAAATCCTGTGGGAGCGAGCTTGCTCGCGACTGGAGCCAACTCGGCCAACGTCCAAATCAGACCGCGCTGAACCGCCGAGCCAACCCCTGTTCGCCAAACTGCTCGATGATGAAGTCCACGAACGCCCGAGTCTTGCCTGGCAACAGTTTATGCTCAGCGTAATAGATGGAAATGTTGCCATCATCGACGTACCAGTCCGGCAGGACCCGTTGCACGGCGCCGCTGTCGAGGAAGGGAAGAGCTACTGGCATGCTGACCAGACCGATGCCCAACCCCTGAGCCGCGGCGGCGCAATCGGCCTCTGAATCACTCATTGTCATGCCGGGTTTAAGCATGAGCGGGCTATGTTGTTGGTCGCGGCTGGTCAATTGCCATGAACGGACACGCCCGGTTTGGGGCGAGCGAATAAGAATGCCTCGATGGTGCGCCAGATCCCCGGGCTCGATGATCTCTGGATATTTCTGCAAATAATCGCCTGACGCAACCAGCACCCGGTGGGCCACGGCCAATTTTCGAGCAACGACGCCCTGAGGCAACTCAAAACCGCCGCCGATAGCCGCGTCGAAGCCCTGGCCGATCAAGTCCACCTGCCGGTTATCGAAATGCCAATCCGGGCTGATCGCCGGGTACCTGCGCAGCAATTCCCCCAACAACGGCACGACATACAACCGCCCGAACGCCGTGCCCATGCTCACTTTCAGCGTTCCCGCCGGTTGTCCGCCGGCGCTGGCCAGGTTGGCGACGGCATTCTGGATGGTGTTGAAACTGCTGCCAACTTCTCCTAGAAACAACTGGCCGGCTTCGGTCAGCCTCAAGCTGCGGGTGCTGCGCTGGAACAGGCGCACCCCCATCCGCGCCTCCAACTTGGCGACGCTTTTACCCACCGCTGCCGGGGTCACGCCCAAACGTCGTGCCGCCTCGGCAAAGCTGCCGACTTCGGCGCTGCGAACAAAACATTCGATACTGCTGAAACTCTCCATGGCGCCCATTACCAACTTTGGGTTTACACAGACTATATCAACGAAGGTCTACCCAGCCGATAGCCTAGTCTTGATACTCGCCCCATCACCGCGGCACCTCGCCCCGGCATCTTCTGGAGAACATCATGAATACCCAAGCACTGAACGGCAAAGTCGCATTGGTCCAAGGCGGTTCCCGTGGCATCGGCGCCGCCATCGTCAAGCGCCTGGCTGCGGAAGGCGCGGCAATCGCCTTTACCTACGTCAGCTCTGGCGCAAAATCCGAAGAACTGCAGAACAGCATCACCGCAGCGGGCGGCAAGGCCCTGGCCATCAAGGCTGACAGCGCCGACGCCGACGCCGTGCGCAACGCCGTCGCCGCCACCGTCGAGGCTTTTGGCCGCCTGGATATCCTCGTCAACAATGCCGGCGTGCTGGCAATGGCGCCGCTGGATGAGTTCAAGCTGGAAGATTTCGACCAGACCCTGGCCGTCAACGTGCGCAGTGTGTTCGTCGCCACCCAGGCCGCCGCGCGGCACATGGGCGAAGGTGGCCGGGTCATCAACATCGGCAGCACCAACGCCGATCGCATGCCCTTCGCTGGAGGCGCCACGTACGCCATGAGTAAATCCGCGCTGGTAGGCCTGACCAAAGGCCTGGCCCGTGACCTAGGCCCAAGGGGCATCACCGTCAACAACGTGCAGCCCGGCCCGGTGGACACTGACATGAACCCGGCCGACAGCGACTTCGCCTCCAGCCTGATAGACCTCATGGCGGTTGGCCGTTACGGCACGTCGGAAGAAATCGCCAGCTTCGTTGCCTACCTCGCGGGCCCGGAAGCTGCCTATATCACCGGGGCCAGCCTGACCATCGACGGCGGTTTCGGCGCCTGATCCGAGGCAACCCGCAGGGCTGCACAGCAGCCCTTTCGCATCAAGCCCATTCCAGTTCCGGCAAACCGCACAGGCTTGGCTGGAACAGTTTGAGTGATCGGATGATCGCATCGGCGTGGGCGTACTTTTCGTCGGCCATGGCCGAATCCGGAATAGCGATGGCGGTCATGCCCGCCGCTTTCGCCGCCGTGACGCCGAACGGGGAATCCTCGAAGACCAGGCAATCGCGAGGATCGACGCCCAGGCGTCGGGCCGCGGTGAGGAAGATATCCGGAGCGGGCTTGGCCGCACCCACTTCCGGATCATCTGCGGTCACGATGCAGTCGAACAACGCGAACCAGTCCCGATGCAGGGTGGTTTTCAGCTCGAACGATGGGCGAGCCGAACTCGTCCCTACCGCAATCGGGATGTGGTGAGCCTTCAAATGCCGCACCAGCTCCTCAGCGCCAGGCATCCCCATGGCATGAGGAAAACGCTCGCGCATCAAGGGTTCGCGAATGGTCAGGAATTCTTGGGGGGTGATTGGCAACTCCAGCGCCTGGACAACGTAGTTGGCCAAGTCCGTGGCGCCACGCCCGATGATGTTCTGCTTGACGCTCCAGTCGAACGTGCGCCCGTAGCGCTCGGCAATGATGGACGTGACTTCGGTATAGATGCCTTCGGTGTCCAGCAGCAAGCCATCCATGTCGAAAATCACGGCCTTGATCGGGCCAAACTTTTTCAGCGGTGCATTCATCGCATCTGATCCGTTATCAACTCAGCATTTCAGGGATGGCTCAGGTGCGCCCGGCGCAACGTATTCGCCTTAAAGGATTCAGCAGAATAACGAGGCGCGCTCGATACAGGCAATGGGAAATTTTTTTAGGACGGTGACGGGGGATTGGCAACTGCAACCCCCCGTCACGAACAGTTGGGATGATCGACGGGAACGTGCGTCAGCTGCCGGAACCACCTGAGCCGGAGCCCGACCCGCCGCCGCTTGAGCTACCGCCGCTACCGCTGCTGCTGCCGGTCCCACTGCTTGAGCCGGAACCGCCGCCCATCGTGCTGCCGCCGCTGGTGGAACCGCTACCGGTTCCCGGGCTGGTGCTGCTGCCGCTGGCATCACCACCGTTGCCTCCACCCACGGAGCCGGGTGGCAGGGCGTTGCCGGTGGTGTCGGTGGTGGATCCCGCATCCATCTGCGTCGAAGGCGGCATGCCTCCCTTGTCCACGGGCGCGTTGTCCGACGATTGGGCGAAAGCCGCCAGTGAACTGGCGCAGAGGACTCCGGCGAATGCCAGAGCCGTCAGGTTTGACTTCATCATGGTCAATCTCCTTTTCAGATGATTACTTCATGTCAGGCAACCCTGGCGCGCCGATGGTGCCGCGAAATCGACGGGCGGATGACGATCAGCTGGGCGTGCCCGAAGCGTCGTCACCGGCAATGTCCGGATCGTCCGGCGTCGCCTCGACATCCTGATCATCGCTTGGCACCTGCTCGACTCCAGTGTCGTCGTCATCAGGGGGTCGCTGGTCGCGGCTTAGCGGGTCGGTGGGTGAACGCAGCGGATATTCCGGCGTCTCGTCGTCGGGTACGGGCGTATCAGCAGTCATGGCAACCTCCTGGTATTTGCAATAAGCGCAAGCAAGACGGACTTATTTGTAGGACTCATCCTCAGCCTGAGCATCTTCATCGTCGATCAAGGGAACCTGAGCATCATCCATCAGGGAACCAGGGTCTTCGTTACCCGGATCGTTGACGCCCGGATCGTTGATGAAGGGAACACCCGACGGGCCCTTTTCTTCCTTGCCTTCAGTTTCCGGCGTCATGGCACACCTCCAATCACACGTGAATGTATGAATTCGAGGCGATAGAAAGCTAATCGTTCCGGGTAAATGCCCATAAGAAAAAACCGGCGCTGGGCCGGTATTTTCAATGCGTGGATCGCTCAGCGATGCTTTTTCTTGTGCTTGTGCTTGTGCTTCTTGCCGCCCGAGTGTCCATCATTATCGTTGGACAGGTTGCTGCCCAGCGCACCGCCTGCCGCCCCACCAATGCCCGCGCCGATGGTGGATCCGGTCGATCCGCCCAAGCGGTTGCCAACGATCGAGCCACCCGCCGAACCCAGCCCACCACCGATGGCTGCTTCCGTACGGCTGCCCTTGCGCGCGCCCACCGCACTACCGGCCGCACCGCCGACACCCGCGCCAATCGCGGCGCCAGTGCTGCCGCCCATCTGTTGGCCAACCACATTACCCAACACACCGCCCAGACCACCGCCAACCGCAGCAGTACCGTCGCCAGCGGCCATCGCGCCCTGAGCGAGCACAAGCCCAAGCGCCAAGGTGGACAAAGTCAAACGCATGATAAAAACCTCAAGAATGCCGCATCGGGGGAAAAGGCCGGCGCGCGCGGGCGCGAGTGTACGCCAAACCGCGACAGCCATGGCGGTTGGACCACAAGCAAGGGGGTAGTTTTATGACAGGCAAAAAAAAGCCCGCTGGGGAAACGGGCAGGTACTGCTTTCTAACGGATGAGCTGAGACTACGCGACCGACTGTGAAAGAAACGTGAAAGCAAATCTCTGTAGGAAAAAAATGAAAAATTTCAGGAAACGTCCCGTTTTTACGAAACGAACGGGCGAAAAAAAGCCCCATTCGATGACGGGGCTGCGCTGACGATTATTTCCTGACGGGTATTCGGGGCAGGAATTTGGCTTTTTCCCCTCGCTGTACCTTGGATACTCTCGTCTTGATGGACTTGATCGGCTCGTCGCCGAAATCCGATCGATAGGCCGACTGACCACACTGTAGACCTTCGTTGACCGGATACGCGGCGCCATTTTCCTCGCTGTACTGTGCTCCCATCGCATTTCCCCTTCGACGAAGCCGATACCGGCAACAACGATTGCCTATAAATATCGACCTTCACGTCAGTGAGACTAGCGGGTCATCAACAGACTGCCTGTCCGCAACCCGCCCTGACCGACGAACGGAACCCACTGTTTCAAAAAGGAAACACTCACTCCGCGCCCAGTATGGTGCGGCTCAGAACCCTGGAAACCTGATCAGCCGAATAAGGTTTGGACAGAAACTCGAAACCTTCATGCCCGCTTCGAGCCAGCTCCTCGCTGTAACCAGACGTCAACACCACCGGCAGCTCCGGGCGACGCTTGTGCAATTCCCTCGCCAGGGCGATTCCGCTGATGCCGGGCATGACGACATCGGAGAATACGGCGTCGAACCTCGTCGCATCCTGGCCAATCATCTCCAACGCCTGCTCGGCATTGGTCGCCCAGGCCGTTTCGTATCCCAGGTCTTGCAGGATCTGGTTGGCGAAACGCCCCACTTCCAAGTTGTCCTCCACGATCAATACCCGACGCCGGCCCTTCTCCAGCACCATAGGCGTGGTTTCCTCGCGTTTGGGCGCCTGGACTCCTTCTGGTTCGACTTCCGGGAGATACAGCGTGAAGACGGTGCCCTTACCGACGACGGTGGAAACATCGACGTTGCCTCCCGACTGCTTGGCGAAACCAAATACCTGGGACAACCCCAGCCCCGTGCCCTTGCCCACTTCCTTGGTGGTGAAGAACGGTTCGAAAATATGCTCGAGTATTTGCGGGTCGATTCCCGTCCCGGTGTCCTCCAGGGCGATGGCGGCGAAGGCCTGCCCTGCCCCGGCATGGCCTCGGATCGGCGGCATGCTGCGCCCACAATCGAGCCTCAACCACAACGTTCCCTGGCCGTTCATGGCATCCCGGGCGTTCAAGGCCATGTTGATCAGCGCCGTCTCGAACTGGCTCAGATCCGCGCGAATGTAGCAAGGCTGTTCACACAATTGGACCTTGACGTGGATGCGCGCCCCCGTGACCGTTTCCAGCATGTCCCCCAGGCTCTGGACTTGCTTGCCCACGTCGATGATTTCCGGCTTCAACGGCTGTCGCCGTGCAAACGCGAGTAACTGGCTGGTCAGCTTCGAAGCCCGCTCCACCGTTTCGGAAACCGCGACCATGTAGCGCTGCCGGCGCTCGTCGGACAGGTTGGGCATGCGCAGGAAGTCGACCGAGGACCGGATGATGGTCAGCAGGTTGTTGAAGTCATGGGCCACGCCACCGGTGAGCTGGCCGATGGCTTCGAGCTTTTGCGACTGGCGAAGCGCCGCTTCGGTCTGTTGCAGCCGCGTCGTGCGCTCCTCGACCCGTTGTTCCAGGGTCGCGTTCAGTTCGGCCAGTGCCGCCAGGCCTTCACGCACCGCAGCGTCCGCACGGGCGCGTTCGATGTGGGCCCAGCAGCGCTCGGTGACCTCCATCAGCAACGTCAGGTCGTTCGACGTCCAGGTTCTCGGTGTTTTGTCATGGATCGCCATCAGCGCCGTCAAGCGACCATCCTTGATCAGCGGGACGCAAATGGTGGCCGCGATGCCTATCGACTGGAACGCAGCCGCTTCCTCAGGCGCCAGCTCCGTCAGGTTGTCGTTGATCACCAATGGTTTGCCGGCCCGCAGATTGGTGACCGCCAACCGGCCGAAATCCAGCAGACGGTAATGCCCGATGATGCTGGGCGAACCAGCCCTCGCCCAATCGCCACGAATCGTGAAGCCATCCTCGTCCTCATCCATATCGGCATAGGCGCAGTTGGACAGGTTGAGGTGCGCCGCGAGGATGCGCGCGGTGGTCGCCATGATCGCCTGCGGATCCGTGGCATTGGCCACGGCACTGCCAATGGCATCGAGCACCGCCAGGCGTTGGGTCATGAGCACCGTGGAAGTCGTCTCGGTGACCGTGTCCAGCATACCCACGACCTTGCCGAACTGATCCCGGATGGGGCTGTAGCAGAACGTGAAAAAAGCTTTCTCGGGGCCACCGCCACGTTCGATGACCAACGGAAAATTCTCGATATAGGTCGCTTGTCCCTCGAAGGCCGCGCCCACGATCGGCCCGATATCGCTCCAGGCTTCCTGCCAAACCTGATCGAACGGACGGCCCAATGCTTCGGGTTTGCTACCGAGGATGGGCAAGAACGCATCGTTGTACAGCATGACCAGCTCGGGGCCCCAAACGATTGCTTGGGGAAAATGGGACGCAAAGCTCAGCGCCACGGTGGTCTTGAGCACATCTGGCCATTTTTCGAAGGGTCCGAGGGAGGTGTCGTTCCAATCGTGACGGCGCACCCTTTCAGCCATTTCTCCATAGCTCTGGAGCCAATCTGTCATTGCGTTCGATCCTTCTGGCACGCCAATACCCAGCGAGGGGAAAAGCTTGTGACCCCAGGCAGGGCCGTATTATCCCGCGCGGGGTAGGAAAGTGCGATTGGATTGTGGGATGTGTCGGGCTGCAATTACCCAACAAATGACGATTCTCGACCGAAAGGCTACAGCAACGTCCTACAAACCAACGAAAGTGGCGGGCTTCGCCTCCTCTGGCGACCAGTACGCATCGTCGGATCAAGGCGATGCAGCGACTCGAAAAGATGTGGATCATGGGGCTAAAGATCGGCTTGCAGGCGCCGATAAAACAGGCGCACTTGGTATTTGCCATACCCGCCCGAGACATGGAGACGAAGGCGCAAGCGGACGAGACTGCGATAACGCAGGTGTCCGACGAAACAGGCGAAGGACATATAGATAAGAAAAAAAATCAGGGGCGAAACGGTGAAGAACACCAAACCCAGAAGTGATGTATCTCCAGTATCACGCAACAGGTTTTTCGCCCTTGAACAACGAATGCTATTCGACGGCGCGGCGGCGGTCATCGCCGATACTGCGGTCGTGGCACGTAGCGGCGCCGAAGATGCTTCCGTCGCGATTAGCGGCATCAGCGTCAGCGACACCGATAGCGCAACACAACACGTCACCTTGAATGCCAGCCATGGCACGCTGAACCTGGCCAGTACCAATGGCCTCACCGGCTTGACCGGCAATGGCGGCGCCAGCATCAGTTTCAGCGGCTCGCTGGCAGACATCAACGCCGCCTTGAACGGCATGTCGTTCCGGGGCGACAGCAACTTCAATGGTGCTGCCTCGTTTACGTTGACCAGCGACGACGGCAGCAATACCACCAGCAAAACCATCGACATCAACCTGACCCCGGTCAATGACGCACCGACGATTTCCGGCAGTGGCCCGGCGTTGCAGGTGGACGAAGGCGGGACGGCGAATTTCTCGCCGGCCACCAGCTCCCCCGACGGCAAGGGCTTCACCCAAAGCAACCTGGGCATGACCGACGTCGATAACGTGCAGCAACAGGTCATCATCAAGCTCACCTCCCTGGCGAGCAATGGCACCTTGTTGCTCAACGGTAAGGAGCTAGGGGTAGGGTCGAGTTTTTCCATCGACCAGATCGCCAACCTCAGCTATCGCCACAATGGCGACCAGGTCATCAATCCCGCGGGCCTCACCGACAGTTTCACCATTACCATCGATGACGGCGCCGGCGGCGTCGTTCATGACCACAACGTGCAGGTTCACGTCAATCCGGTGAACCAGGCGCCGACATCGAGCGGCACCATCACGATCATCGAGGGCGAGCAAAGCGTCAACCTGACCGACAACGGCAACCTGGTCAGCCCAATCGGCACGCCCCGTGGCACGATCCAGATCGGCGATCCCGATCAATCCCCGGGTGTTGATTTCACCTATACGCTTAACTCCCTGCCGACCCACGGTACGTTGCGCTATGACGGCGTGGTGATCACCGACAGCAGCTTCGTCATCCTGGACCTCTCCAAGCTCACCTACAGCCACGACGGCAGCGAAGCCAGCGGGGCCGGCGCCACCGATAGCTTCTTGCTCAATGTCACCGATGACGGCGGCGGCACCGGTGTGCCCAAGACGTCGACGTTGACCGTCGATCTCACCATCCTGCCCAACAACGACGATCCGGTCCTGGATCACAGCATCGACCAGAACCTGAATCCTGGGGAAACGATCCGCGTCGTCACCAACGCCATGCTGCAGGTCACCGACAACGACTCCTTCGATTCCAGCCTCAGGTATACGCTCACCGCCGTGCCCGACAGAAACGTCGGTTATTTCACGCTCAACGGTGGGTTGCTGGTGGTGGGATCGAGCTTTACCCAGGCCGACATCAACGCAGGCAACGTGGTCTATCACGTTCGGGCCTATACCGGCACGGCGCGAACCGACAGCATGAGCTTTACCGTCAAGGACGGCGGCGTACGCCTGTATCCAAGCGCGCGCGATGGCGGTATCTACGACACCGACGCGGCCAACAGCTCGTTGACGGTCAAGACGTTCAACGTCCACGTGCCGGCCGAGCCATCGACGTTGCCGGGGGCACTGCCGGCCGACCCCGCGCCTAACCAGGCGCCCGTCAGCGGCGGCGACAAAACCGCGACGATCGACGAAGCCGCCAGCTACACGCTGACGACCGCCGACCTCAACGCCACGGATGACTTCACCCCCGCCGACGGTTTGACGTACCGGGTGCTGGTCACGCCGGGCAGCGGCACATTGCTGCTCGACGGTGTGGCGATCGGTGCGTTCGGCACCTTCACCCAGGCCGACGTGGACGCTGGACGCGTTACGTTCCAGCACAGCGGCGACGAACACTTTGTCGACAACTTCCAATTCTCGGTTTCCGACGGGACGCTGACCACCGCGACCGAAAATTTCAGCCTCAGTATCGTGCCGAAAAACGACACACCGACCGCCACCAATGACGATCGGGTATTCACGGCCGAAGGCGGCACCGTCACCATTACCAACGGCAACATCGTGGTCGCCGATACCGACAGACAAGCCGATGCCAGCGGCGGCACCCAATACGCCACGAGCAACGACGTCATCCTGCAGATCAGTGCGCTGCCACAATTCGGTCACCTGACGCTTGGCGGCGTGACCGTGACGTTGAATCAGACCGTGACCTCGGCGCAATTGGCCGCGGGCGACCTGAAGTACGTCCATGACGGCAGCGAAAACTTTACTGACAGTTTTTCCGTGGTGCCCGTTGACGACCAGGGCGTGGCCGTCGGAGCGGGTACCAACCAATCCAGCACCGGCTCGGCTTTGGTGGTGCCGATCACCATATCACCGGTCAACGATGCGCCCGCGTTCAATTCCAAATCCCAACTGGTCGCCGGTGAAGCGGGCGCCATCCACGAAGGGGAATCGGCAGTGATCGGGGGTGCATCGGGTTATGCCAATGCCGATGGATCCGGGACGATAAATGGCTCGGTGGGCGGCGCGCACCTTGTGTACGGCGATGACGATAACTCCAGCCTACAGCGCCAATACCGGCTCACCGCTATTCCGGAGCATGGCAGGTTGATGCTCAACGGCGGCGTCCTCGGGCTCGGCTCGGTCTTCACCCAAGCCGACCTGGACGCCAATCGCGTCACTTATCAACATGACGGCAGTGAAACCAGCAACGACTCATTTTCCTACATCGTCAGTGACGGTGATTTCAGCGCCAACGACAGTGGCTCATTCGCCCAGGGCGTCACCGCCACGGCATCGACCTACAACATCGAAATTCTGCCGACCAACGACAAGCCAACGGTGTCTGCCCCCAACAACCCGGTCAATATCGACAGCACCGTCGCTGGCAACAATCCGGTGGGCGGCTTCACGGTGGGCGATCTCGATGACTTGAGCGGCGTCGGCACGCAGGATTCGGTGCAAGTCATCGTGCGGCTGACCCAGACCGACGGCACCGCTTTCACGGCGGGCGAGTATGCGGGCGTCACCCTCTCCGTCGGCCTGGGCGGCGGCGCTACCCGAGACGCCGATAAAGACGGCAATGGCGATTACCTGGTCCTTCGCGGCACCCGGGCCGAAGTCAACGCGGCGCTGGCGACCCTGACCGCCAGCGTCAACGACCCCAGCAACGAGGACCATCAATACCGTATCCAGGTCGTGGTCGATGATCGGCTGCGTGACGCCGGCGGCAACCTGACGACGGGGGCCAATGGCGGCAGCGAAAACCAGGCGGCCACCCCCGGCGGCAACGGGCAGCCGATCTCCGCCGTTGAATTCGATGGATACACCGACAGCGTCACCGGCACCGACCTCAACCTGGCACAGGCCAGCGTGTTGGTCCGCGTGTCGACAATCAACAGCCTGCCCAGCGTGGGTATCCCGGCGTCCCAACTGATCAACGAAGATCGCTCGACCGCCGTCACCGGCATCTCGGTGGTCGATACCGAGTCCACGGCCCTCGACGTTCCGGTCTCCGTGACGGTCAGCGTGCCATCGGGCCAAGGCATACTGGGGATTGGCGGCGCGGGTACGCAGACCACCATCACCCTACCGTCAGGACGGACGGTGAACATCAGTGGCGACAACAGCAACAGCGTGACCCTGATCGGTCGGGCGGACGATATCCAGTCGCTGCTCAACGCCGCCGGCACTGGCTTGACTTACACCAGCGCAGCCCACGCCAACCACGACTACAACGGTGCCGCTGCTGGCGACGTTACGCTCAGCGTGCAATTGAACGAAGGCACCGCCGCCATCGGTGGTGACGTGGGCAGTGGCAGCGTTGCGTCGCCCGCCCAGACCAGCGAACTGGCAATCACCCTGCAAGCGACCAACGACGCCCCTACCGTAACGGCAGGCAGCGGTAGCCTGGCGATAGGCCAAAGCGGCGCAGCGGTGGCCGTGCCGGGGTTCTCGGTCTCGGATCGAGACTACAACGACGGTGGGGGCATCAGCGCACCGCCAGGCGAGAGCGCTTCGCCGGAACAGGACTTCACTCAGGTCACCGTGCGCCTGACCGATGCCAATGGCGTGCCGCTGAGCCAAGCGAGCTACACCGACATCATTCTCGGCTCCACCAGCTCGCCCACGGAAGATCACACCAGCTTCGAAATCGATGACACCTACTCCGGCACCGACAGTGCACTGGTCATCCGCGGCAGCCTGGCCAACGTCAATGCTTACCTCGCGGGTTTGCAGGTTACCCTCAGCGGCACCCTTGCCAACACCGACACCAGCTACAGGGTGCAGGTGATTGCCGACGACCGCATTCGCGACGTTGCCACCGGCGTGCTGGATGCCAGTGGTCTGGCCAACGGCGGCTTGAATCCGTCCGGTGCTTCGACCGCCGTGGTCCCCGCCACCGTTATCGATCCCTACGCGGCGTTGCCTGGCTCGCTCACGCTCAATATGGGCAGCAACACGCGGACGCTGTTTGTTTCCAGCCTCAACGACCCGACCCAGGTTACCGCCAGCGACGTCACCGTCAGGGAAGGCTCGGCGACCCTCAACCTGACCGGCAGCGTGGGTGGGTTCACCATCAGTGACCCGGACGCCAACGGTGCCAATACGTTCTCGGCCACCGTACACGTCAGCCAGGGGGTGATTTCCGGCGTGGGCGGCAGTGGTGGTTCGATCAGCGGTGTGGGCAGCGATACGGTGACGATCAGCGGGGCCACCCAAGCCGAAGTCAACGCTCGCCTCCAGGCCCTGACGATTACTTACCCGACGGCCACGGGCGCGCCGGCAGGCAGCGACTACACGGGCAACTTCACGGTGACGGTTTCCGTCAACGATGGCGGCAGCACCGGGCAGCGTCCTGGAGCGTTGACCGGCGACACCGACGATGCCAACCAGAACCCGGGCAATTTCGACTACGCCGACGGCACCACCGCCGCGCTGATCACCACCCGCACGATCAATGTAACCGTGCTGCCGGTCAACGATGCGCCTTTGGCCTCGGGCCTCGACAGCTCGCAAACCGTGACCAAGGGCGGCAACCCCGTTCGTCTGGATGGCGACGGCAATGTGGCCGTCAGCGACCTCGAACTGGATGTGAGTGCTGACAAATGGCAGGGCGCGACGCTGACCATCAACCGTCAGGGCGGCGGCAATGCCGATGATGTCTTTGGCCTTTTCGACAGCGATGCGGGGGACGATGCGGTCGGTGTTCAGGTCAACGGCAGCGACCTGCTCGTCGACGGGGTGGTCGTGGGCAGCATCAGCAATGCCTCGGGCACGCTGCAAGTCACCTTCAACGCCGATGCCGACGGTTCAGTGGTCGGCAAAGTGATGGGCGCCGTCACCTACAGCAACACCAACGCCTCGACATCGGCCAGCGCCGACGTAGCCGTCGACTTCGTGCTCAACGACCAGAACCCGAACACCACCGACAGCGGCACTGCCGGCAGCGGCCAGGACCAAGGCGCCGAAGGGCGGAAAATCGCGACGCAAACCATCACCATCCACCTCAACACCGCGCCGGTGGCCGTGGACGATGGCCTGCAAACCGTCCAGCAAGGCGATCCGGCCAGCGGCAATGTCCTGCCCAATGACAGCGACCCGGACGGCAACCCTTTGAGTGTCACCGGGTTCACCGTCGCGGGGGTCGTCGGCACGTTCAATCCTGGCGATACCGCCACCATTGCCGGCGTCGGCACCCTGACCCTCAATGCCAACGGCAGCTACTTGTTTACACCAGCGCCATCCTTCCACGGCGATGTGCCGGTGGTGACCTACAGCATCACCGATGGCACGGGCGGCGCCGACACCGCCGACCTCACCATCCGGGTCAACGCGCCACCGGTTGCGGTGGACGATGGTCTGCAAACCGTCCAGCAAGGCGATCCGGCCAGCGGCAATGTCCTGCCCAATGACAGCGACCCGGACGGCAACTCCCTGAGTGTCGGCGGGTTCACCGTGGCGGGGGTAGTCGGCAGTTTCAATCCTGGCGATACCGCAACCATTGCCGGTGTCGGCACCCTGACGCTCAACGCCGACGGCAGCTACCTCTTCACGCCGATCCCCACCTACCACGGCGATGTACCGGTGGTGACCTACAGCATCACCGACGGCGTGGGCGGTACCGACAGCGCCGACCTGACGATTCGGGTCAACGCGCCGCCAGTAGCGGTAGACGATGGGCTGCAAACCGTCCAGCAGGGCACGCCGGCCAGCGGCAACGTCCTGCCCAACGACAGTGATCCGGAAGGTCATCCGCTGAGCGTCGCCGGGTTTACCGTCGCGGGGGTTGCGGGCACTTTCAATCCTGGCGATACCGCAACCATTACCGGAGTCGGCACCCTGACGCTCAACGCCGACGGCAGTTACCTCTTCACGCCGGTTGCGACCTTCCACGGCGATGTGCCGGTGGTGACCTACAGCATCACCGACGGCGCGGGCGGTACCGACAATGCCGACCTGACCATCCGGGTCAATTCCACGCCTGTCGCCAACGATGACGGGGTGTTGCTCACAGACCGCGACACGCCCATCCAATCCATACCGGTGTTGGCCAACGACACCGATCCGAGCGGCCATCCGCTCACCGTCACCCACGCCCAGAGCGCTGACGGCAGCGTTACGATCAACCCAGACGGAACCCTGGATTTCACCCCGGCACCCGGCGTCACGGGCGATGTCACGATCACCTACGTGATCAGCGATGGCGTGGGTGGCAGCGACACCGCCCAAGTGCGCATCCATATCAATGAGCCGCCCGTGACCGTCAACGACGGCGTTCATAGCGCGCCCCAAGGAGACCCGATCAGGGGCAGCGTGCTCGGCAACGACAGCGACCCCGAGAACGATGCGATTCATGTGGTCGATTTCACCGTAAATGGCGTGACCGGCACCTTCGCGGCCGGCGACAGCGTGGCAATCCCAGGCGTCGGCACGATTAGGCTCGACCTCGATGGCCGCTTCGTATTTACACCGAACGCCAATTATCTCGGCGCGGTGCCGACCATCGATTACCGGATCACCGACGACCATGGCGGCTTCGCAACGGCGCAATTGAGGCTGCGCATGGACTCCTCGACATTGCCGCTGCCGCCCACGTCCGATGTCTCGACGGATCGGAACGCGCCCACCGGCGACGTTCTGCGTCATGAATACCCGGATTGGCAGCTTGATTCGTTGAGCGTACGGCGCGACATGGTGCCGGGCTTGTTCGTCACGCTTCCGGTGATGGATTCGCAAATCCAGGCCGATGAACGACTCGACCCGCTGCGCTCCGGCTATGCCGAAGCCTACAGCGGCGAAATACGTTCGGAGTCGATCGGGATCGGCCTCGGTTTCGTTCCTAATCTGCACGTCACGCTGGCGGTACAGGATTCGCAAAAAACCGTCGATTACCAGGAAGGTTCGCTCAAATTCAAGGACAGCCTGTATTTCACCGGTGGCCATAGCTTGTTCGGCGATTTCGATGCCTTGCAGCCTGTGGCTGAAGAGCCTTCAGCAAGAGAAGTCAAGCCCAGCCCGCCGTCTGATCAGCCCAAGGCGGCCGTTTCCTTCAGTGACCAAATCAGCCAGGCCGCCAAACAGCGCCAGCCTCATTCGTCCACTCAAGTCGAACGGCTACCGGCGCCCCAGCGCAAAGGTTGACCCAACGTCCTCTACTTTCCTTATAAAAACGGTAATCACATGTCTTTGATGGAAAAAAATCGTTCAGTACTGGGCGCAGGCTGGGTCGCGGCCATGGTTATCGGCCTGGCAGGCTGCTCCGTTGCGCCGAAACCGTTGCAACAAGATGAAATTCACCAACGAGTGGCCGGGGACCAGCTCCAGCTTTACGCCGACCAGGAACCGATCAAGGGGCCATTGACCTTCGCCGACGCGCTGGCACGCTCGCTCAAATACAACCTCGACTATCGCCTGAAGTTGATGGAATCGGCTCTGGCGGCGGGCCTGCATGACGTTTCACGTTACGACATGCTTCCCAAGATGCTGGTCTCGGCTGGCTACACGTCGCGCAACAACGAGTCGGGTGGTACGAGCGTCGGCATTGAAACCAACACGGTTTCGTTGATCCCCTCCTCCTCCGTCGAGCGTAACCGGACACTGGCCAACGCTGAGTTTTCCTGGAACCTGCTGGACTTTGGCGTCAGCTACTACCGCGCCAAGCAGAGTGCCGACCAATACCTGATCGCCGAGGAGCGACGCCGACGCGTGATGCAAACGGTTCTGCAGGACTTGCGCACCTCCTACTGGCGCGCCCTGGGCGCCCAGCGTCTTGAAAGCCAGGCCGACGAGCTGCTGAACCGTGTACGCCTGGCGCTGGGCAAATCACGGGAGGCCGAGGTACAGGGTCTGCTACCGCCGGCACAGGCGTTGGCTTACCAAAGCGCCCTGCTGGACGCGACCACTTTGCTCAACGCTCGCCGCCAGGATCTGGAATTCGCCAAACGCGAATTGGCCGCGCTGATGAGCATTCCACCGGGCACCCAATTCACGCTGGCTGAAGAAAGCGAGCCCTCGCTGCCTGGCGTCCCGGTCGACATGGCCAAACTTGAGGAAATCGCCTTACAGGCGCGTCCTGAGCTGCGTGAGGAAGACTATCGCAAGCGCATTTCGGCGGACGAAGCGCGACGCCAATTGCTGGCACTGCTGCCCAGCCTTGGAATCAACATCAACGATCAGTACGACTCCAACAAATATCTCTATAACAGCAACTGGGTCGACAGCGGCGTACAGGTCAGCGCCAACCTGTTCAAGCTGGCGGCCATCCCGGCCACGCAAAAAGCCAGCGCCTCCCAGGAAAAAACCGACAACGCACGCCGCCTTGCGCTCTCGATGGCCGTGCTGACACAAGTGCGCATCTCGGTGGAGCGCTACAAGCTCGCCTTGGTCGATTACGACCTGGCCGACCAGTCGAGCCAGGTCGATCAACGCATGGCCAAGTTCGCCCGCGCTTCGGTGTCGTCCCGCACCGATTCCGAGCTTGAAGTCATTCGCACCGAAACCCGCGCCCTGCTCGCACAGTTCCAGCGATACTCGGCCTACGCCACGGCGCAGACCGCTTTCGGGCGCATCTACAACTCCCTGGGCCTGGACGTGCTACCCGAAGACGTGCGCGACGCCAGCGACTTGCAGCAACTCTCGCAACAACTGCAGGAAAGCCTGAGCCGTTCAGAACGCCAGGCGTTCACGACGGCGATCGGAGAGTTGCCTTCGCAGCAACCGCTGGCGGTACGCCTGGAATACTCAGGCGATGCTCGGGCAGCCAATGACATGCTCGAAGTGGCTCGCCAAGCATTGAAACGCAACCAGTTCGTGCTTGCCGAAAACAGCCAGCCCGGGCCTACGCTGATCATGCAACTGCGTATCGCCAACGTTCAGGACGGTATCCGTCGCGGTGAATGGAGCGTAAGCCTGCGCCGTGCCGACGGAAGCGTGGCAGGCACCAGTCACTACCAGAGCACGTTGCGCGCCCAGCCGGACAGAGATTCCTTGAACGCATTCTGCGAAGCCGCCACGGTCGCTGAAGTGCCGAATTTGCGCGCGTGGTTGAAATCGGGCCCAACACAGGTGGCCTCGAAATGAAGATCCGATCACGTTGTGCTTCTCTTTCTGTGATCGGCGGTTCGTTGCTCGGTCTGGTCGTGTCAGCGCAACCGGCATGGGCACAAAGCGAAACCGATGCCGGCGTACGCGTGCTGCTGGTGGCCGACCAGGAAACCACCCTGGCGAGCCAGCTGGTGGGGCGGGTACGCGCGGTCAACGCGTCGCTGGGATCGACGTTCAGCAAGGGTGACGTGCTCGTCAGTTTCGACTGCGACGAACAGGTCGCTCGCCTGAAGATGGCCCAGGCCGACCTGAGCTCCGCCCGTGAAACCCATGACGCCAAGCTGCGCTTGCAAGGGTTGCAGTCCGCCGGCGAGGTGGAAGTTTCGCTGGCCGCCAGTGCCGCAGAGAAAGCCGCTGCCCAGGTGGCCCAGTACCGGGCCCAGCAACAACAATGCAACGTGCTCGCACCGTTCGACGGGCGCGTGGTCAAGGTCCAGGTCAAAGCCTTTCAGGGCGTCAACCTGGGCCAACCACTGCTCGACATCATCAGCAAAGGGCCATTGAAGGTACGTGTGAATGTACCTTCCAAATGGTTGGTCTGGCTCAAGCCCGACCTGCCCTTCCAGGTTGATTTGGGTGAGACCGGCAAACGTTATCCCGCCAAAGTCAGCGCCATCAACGGCCAGGTCGACGCCGTCAGCCAGACCATCGAGCTTGAAGGGGTGATCGAAGGCCGGCCCGTCGATCTGCTCGCCGGCATGAGTGGCACTGCGCTGTTCGAAGCGCCGCAATGAACGCCCAAGCCAATACAGCGCCCAACCCGGTCGCGGTGCTGCTGCATCTTGAGCAGCGCGCACAAGAAGCGCGCAGTACCGCCGAGCTGGGTTTTGTGATGGTCAACGAAACGTGGCAACTTTTGCGTTATCGCCAAGGCTATGTATTTGTCAGCGATGTGCTGGGCAAGCCCTCGCTGAGCAACGTTTCCAGCTTGGCGGTGCTGCCTGAAGAGACACCGTTTACCGTCTGGCTCAAGAGGCTGGCCCAGCATCTCTGGACGCAGCCCGCGTTATCGGCCGAATCGACACCAGCCACCGTCTTGCATCTGTTGCGAGCCCGGGACCTTCCCGAAAGCTTCGCCGAGGGCTGGACCGAATGGATGCCGATGCATCTGCTGTGCGTACCGCTACCGCCTCGCGATCATTCACGTCGTGGCATGTTGCTGCTTGCCTGCGATACCGAGCCGGACGAACACACCCAGGCCCTGCTCGCCAGACTGGGGCAAACCTATGCCTACTGCCTCGCGGCGCTGACCAACAAACGCCCCACGCTCGGCGCCCGCTGGCAAGTCTGGCGACAGCGCCCGTGGCGTTTATTGGCGTTGGGGACGGCCATGGCCCTGGCGTGCCTGGTGCCGGTCCGACTGAGCGCCCTGGCACCGGCCGAAATCGAAGCCCATAACGCGATGGCCATCGCCTCCCCGCAAGATGGCGTGGTGCACGAGTTCCTGGTGCAGCCCAACCAGATGGTGCAAAAGGATCAACCGCTGTTCAGCCTCGACGACACGACCCTGCGCAATCGCCGCGCCGTTGCCCGGCAAGCGCTGGAAGTCGCCCGGTCCGAAGCGCTGCTCGCTGCGCAAAAAGCCTTCGAAAGCGCACAGAGCAAGGGCGAGCTGGCCGCGCTCAATGGGCAAGTGCAGGAGAAACAGGCCGAGGTCGCTTGGCTCGACGAAATGCTTGAGCGCAATGTGGTCCGAGCGCCACGCGACGGCATCGCGATATTTGGCGACACCAATGATTGGATCGGCAAGCCGGTGGTCACTGGCGAGCGCATCATCCAGCTGGCCGACCCGCAAGATGCGGGGGTGCTGGTCTGGCTCCCGGTGGCCAATGCCATCAACCTCGATACCGGTTCTGAAATTCGTCTGTTCCTGCACGTTGCGCCGCTATCGCCCTTGACCGCCAGCCTGATCCAGACCAGCTACCAGGCCACGCTTTCGCCAGACAACATTCCCTCGTATCGCATTCGGGGGCAGTTCCAGGGTGATGCCAGCCAGTTGGCGCGGATCGGCCTCAAGGGCACCGCCAAGCTGTATGGCGAATCGGTACCGCTGATCTATTACGTCATGCGCCGTCCGTTGGCCGCCCTGCGTGAATGGAGCGGGCTGTGAGCGAACTGGACCTGGCGACTCTGCTGTCGGGCTCATCGGCCGGATCGACATTGCAAGACCCAGACGTACATCTTCCCGAACACCTGCCCGCGGTGCGCGAAGACTTGCGCCTGATTCCCGCGGCCACGCAACGTGATGGCTCCCCAGCCTGGATGATCCAGGACCCGGTCGGTAACCGGTTCTTCAACATCGGCTGGCTGGAGTTCGAGATCCTGTCACGTTGGTCCCTGGGTAGCCCGACCCGCTTGCTCGAGGCGCTCGCGGCCGAAACGCCCCTGAACGTCAGCCGAGCGGAACTGGCGGCCTTGTTGGCGTTTCTGAGCCGCCATCAGTTATTGCATGTCAGCGACGTCACCGGTACCCGACGCCTGGAAGAGATGGCCCGGCAAGGCAAGCACACCGGTTGGCAATGGTTGCTTCACAATTACCTGTTCATGCGCGTGCCGCTCTGGCGTCCGCAACGCCTGTTAGAAAAAACCCTGCCCTGGGTCGCGCCACTGTTCAGCCGGACCTTTCTGGTGTGCATCGCCCTCGCCATCGTGCTGGGCCTGTTCTTCGTCGAACAGCAATGGGATGTGTTCGTTGCCAGCTTCCAGCAAAGCCTGTCACCGCAAGGCCTGGTCGGTTATCTGGTAGCCCTGGCGATTACCAAGTGCCTTCACGAGCTCGGCCATGCCTATACGGCTACGCGCTACGGCGTGCGCATCGCGCACATGGGCGTGGCGTTCCTGGTGCTATGGCCGGTGCTCTACACCGATACCAGCGAATCCTGGAAGCTCGCCGACCGCCGTCAACGCTTTCACATCGCCGGTGCCGGCATTCTCGTGGAGCTGTTGGTTGCCGGAATTTCGACGCTAGGTTGGGCCTTGTGCGAAAACCCAATGCTCAAGAGCGGGCTGTTCTTCCTGGCGACCACCAGTTGGATGATTTCATTGGCCCTCAACGCCAGCCCCTTCATGCGCTTTGATGGGTATTTTTTGCTGTCGGACTGGCTCGACCTGCCCAACCTCCACGAGCGCTCGGGTGCCTTGGCGCAAGCCTGGATGCGCCGTCGCCTGTTGTCCTGGGACGAACCCGATCCGGAAGTCGTAGCGCCGCGCCTGCGTGGTTTTCTCATTGCCTTTGCCATCGTCACCCGTATCTATCGCCTGGTAGTGTTTCTCGGCATCGCCGTCGCCGTGTATTACCTGTTTTTCAAGGCGCTGGGTATCTTGTTGTTCCTAGTCGAAATTGCATGGTTCGTCGTCATGCCTATCCAGCGTGAACTCAAGGTCTGGTGGGATCGTCGCAAGGAGATCCCCACGCGGCGAGGTCGTCTGCTTTTGCTCGGGCCAGGCGCGCTGATGCTATTGGCCGCCTTGCCGTGGAGCACCCAGGTGCAGGCGCCCGCCTGGCTGCATGCAGAGGTTCAATACACGCTCTATAGTCCCTTGCCGTCCCGGCTGGTGGAAATGCCTCTCGCCGGGCAACCGATCGAAGCCGGTTCAACCTTGGTCGTTCTGGATTCCCCGGTCATACGCGACAAGGCCGAACGGTCTCACAAAGCGACCCTCGCGTTGCGCGCGCAACTCGCCGGACTCCCCGGAACTGCCGATGGGGCCGAAAAATATGCCTCGATTGCCAGCCAGCTCAACCGTCAGCAAGCCGAGTCCGCCGCCCAGGCGGCCGAGTTGCAACGCCTGACATTGCGCGCCCCGATGGCCGGAGTGCTCATCGACATCGACCCCGCCGTGCAGCCCGGCGTCTGGGTCAAGCCCAATCAGCCGCTGGGCGTCTTGGTCAGCCCCGATAGCTGGACGGTGGAAGCATTCGTTCGCCAGCAAGACCTCTCGCGCGTGGCCGTTGGCGCTCGCGCGCGCTTCTATGCACAGGGAGGCAGCGGCACGACGCTTGAGGGAGAAGTGATCGGCATTGACGATTCACGCACCCAGAACGTCCCGCATCTGATGCTGAGCACGACCTACGGCGGTCCCATCGCCGTCTCCGCAAAACAGGACCGGAACCTGCAGATCCGTGATGCCCTTTACCGGGTGAGAATACGTTTGGACGCCCCTCCCGCCCAGATGATGATGCGCCTGGGCAACGTGTCCATCGAGGGGGCCCGCATCAGCCCGGTTGCAGAGCTGTTCACCGATGCGTTGTCGATTCTGATCAGGGAAAGCGGGTTCTGACGGGGGCTTTCGCCTGCTCCCCCGTGGTGAGGAGACTTGCTCCCGCTGGGCCGCTCCGACGCCTCGGGAGCAGCGGCCCCTTTTTTGTGAGCGCTTCGCACTCAAGCGGGAGCGAGCTCCCTCGCCACGGGTGCATCGTCGGCTCAAGGCTTGAGCACCACCTTCACACAGCCGTCTTTTTTGTCCCGGAAGGTGTTGTACATTTGCGGGCCGTCTTGAAGGCTCACGGTATGAGTGATGACGAAGCTTGGATCGATCTGCCCCTCCTGGATGCGCCGGAGCAGGTCGTCGGTCCAGCGGTTCACGTGGGTCTGCCCCATCTTGAAAGTCAGGCCCTTGTTCATGGCCGCGCCGAACGGGATCTTGTCGATCAAGCCGCCATACACACCGGGGATGGACAACGTGCCGGCGGGGCGGCACACATACATCATCTCCCGCAGCACGTGGGGGCGGTCTGACTCCAGCATCACCGCTTGCTTGACCCGATCGTAGATGGAATCGAACGAACGGGTCGCGTGGGATTCCATGCCTACCGCGTCGATGCATTTCTCTGGGCCCTTGCCGCCCGTCAGCTCGGCCAAGCGGTCCAGCACACTTTCGTCATCGAAGTTGATGGTGATGGCGCCCCCGGCCTTGGCCATGGCCAGGCGCTCGGGCACGTTGTCGATGCACACCACCTGCTTGGCTCCCAGGATCACCGCGCTGCGCACCGTGAACTGTCCTACCGGACCGGCGCCCCAGATGGCCACGGTGTCGGTGGGCTGGATATCGCATTGCACGGCCGCCTGCCAACCGGTGGGGAATATATCCCCTAGAAACAGCACTTGCTCATCGGTCAGGCCGTCCGGAATCACCACCGGGGTAAAGTCCGCATAAGGCACCCGCACGTACTCGGCCTGGCCGCCAGGATAGCCGCCAGTCAGATGGGTATAACCGAACAGCCCGGCAGTGGTGTGGCCGAAGGCCTTGTCGGCCAGGTCCTTGTTGCGGTTGCTGCGCTCGCAGACCGAGAAGTTACCCCGACGGCATTGATCGCATTCACCACAGCAAATCGTAAAGGGCACCACCACGCGATCGCCAATTTTCAGTTTCTTGTTGGCCGAACCCACTTCGACTACTTCACCCATGAACTCATGGCCCATGATGTCGCCATGCTTCATGCCGGGCATGAAGCCATCGTACAAGTGCAGGTCCGAGCCGCAGATGGCGCACGAGGTGACCTTGATAATGGCGTCACGTGGGTCTTCTATGGTGGGGTCGGGCAGATGATCATCACAGCGGATATCTTTTTTTCCATGCCAGCGTAACGCTTTCATCTTGGTACACCTCCTGAACAGGTCGGTGCGCCAGCCATGAACATTCTCGTTATGCGCACCTACTGATGTTTTCGGTCGGAGGAAAACGCGACAAGTTCAAAGCATGTCTGCACACATCGGTAAAACGCGATAGACGGTTGCGCCGTCGCTCGGGTTATCAAGCGGCTCTTCCCTCCGCTCACCCCAGACTCATTGCCCCCGAAAAACTTGCCTCCACCGGCCCGATAAGAAAAACCGCGCCCAAAAATCCGGGTTCATTCAGGTACGACTGGGTATCCTTGACACAGCTTTTCCCCAAACCACTCCTCACGCGTCATCTCCCAAACCTCCTTGAGCGACGCCCCAAAGACAAAGTCGCCCTGCTGCGTCCCGACCATCCGCATGCCTTCACGCTCCGAAATCCTGCGAGAAGCCAGGTTACCCACCGCCTTCGGCACTTGCATGACCGGACGCTCCAGCGTTTCGAACCAATAGATGTTGATCGCCGCGCAAGCCTCGCGCATGTAGCCTTTTCCCTGCCATTGCGGCGCCAACCAGAAACCGCGGTTGTTGCCGGGCTGGTCGTACAGGCTGATGCTGCCGATACGCTGAGTGGGATCTTCGGCCAAGCGAATCATTCAGTGCCACTCGCGTCCGGCGGCAACAGCGGGGAGCGCCTGATCGCGCACGTAGGTCAGCGCGCCGTCATCCGGGTAGGGCCAGGGCACACGACTGTCGAGGTAGCGGACCACTTCCCAATGCGGAAATAGCCGTTGAATTGCCGGTGCGTCCGACAGCGCCAGGGGGGTAAGGATAAGGCGGCGGGTTTGGAGCGTGGGAATGGGGCTCATGATGAAAACTCCTTTTTCAGATGTTATGGCGTGCCCGCCCCCCGCTACAGGTTATCCGTAACCCTGCACAATTTGCTGTCCTTCAAGAATGAAGGGGGCAGTTGCGCCGTCGCCGCGGGCAGTTGCTTGAGCCTCACTTCACATTCAAAACGGCCCGCGGCGTCCAGTTGGTAATCCTCCCCTGCCTTAGGGACAAAGCTGAACATGTTGTAGCATCGATCGCCGATGTAATGAAAAGCGATGGGCTGCCCGGCCGGTATCAACAGCTCAGTCATGACCGTGGAAGATGAATGCTTGTCGTCGTCTGGCATGCCCAGGCTTTCGCCGTTGCGATTGGCATAGCCATCCCGGAACGCCACCATGACCCCGGCGCCTGGCTGGCGGAAGTCCACGCAGTCAGACTTGGGTACGGCCCTGACCATGCCGTCGCTGATCACCCGCAAACGCGCGGTCTCGCCACCGTCAGGCGTTGAGTAAGGGGTGGAGAAAGAACGGACATCCGACAGCGCTCCGCAACCGCTGAGCAGGGCCAGGAGGCTGATGCTCCAGGCCTGTCGCAGCACGCGGGACGTCTTGCGCGAGCAAATGTTGAGTCGGGGGTTGAGGGGGTGCGGTGATTCGCTCACGATGATGCTCCATTGCAGGTCTGTTATCCAGGGCCAACGACGGTCGAGAGGGACGCGATGTCAGCGCGAGATTTTATAAGGGGTTCGCAGACACTCTGCAATGGCCGATGTATCGGGGCGCACGCCTGATGATCCAGGCTCAATCAAACCTCATCGCGGGCTTGGCCCTCGCAATCATCGCGACGCTGAGCTGGGCCTTGAACTTCATTGCGCCTTACGTCACCGGTGCCTACACGATCTACGACTTGTTGGTCGTACGGTTCCTGGTTGCCGGTGCCCTGGGCCTGGGTGTCGTGCTGCTCTACCGGGCCCAGCTTCGGCACCTGCGGTGTGATCAGATGCTTGTGGCCGCAAGCCTGGGCGTGATCGGCTACCTCGGCTATAGCGCGTGCATCGCCGCCGGCATCATCTTCGGCGGGCCGGTGCTGACACCGGCCTTCATTGGTATGGTGCCCGTGTTGCTGGCGCTGCTGGGCAACGCCACGGCCAAGACCCTCCCGTGGCGCAAACTGGCGATCCCCTTGGTTTTCTTGACGGTTGGGCTGCTGGTGTCGAATCTCGGGGCTCTCCATCATCCCGCTGCGGGCGCAGGATCGTGGCTGATGGGATTAATGTTCTCAATCGCAGCCGTGCTCTTATGGCTCGCATTCAGCGGGTTGAACCAACGCGCCTTGCTAGCGCTGCCACCCCACGCATCCGGTGCGTGGACTGGCCTCATGATGGTCGGTGCCGGACTGGGCACCTTGTGCTTGTTACCGGCGGTACAAGCGTTCGACCTGCTCAAACTGCCGAGCCTGGGGTTCAGCGTTTCCGTTGCGGGCCGTTTATATCTCTGGGGTTTCGTGATTGCGCTGATGTCGTCCTTAGTCGGTGCCTGGGCTTGGAACGCCGCGTCCCAGCGTTTGCCCATGGTGCTTTCCGGGCAATTGATCGCCTTGGAATCGGTGTTCGCCACGCTGCTTGGCCTATGGTTTCACCACCGACTTCCGACGCTTCTAGAGGCATCAGGACTTGCGGCTGTACTGGTTGGGGTGGTCATGGCGGTGCGGATCATCCTGACGACGCGGGACCATGTAAGCGTTATTGCGGCGTCACCCGACGCATGAGCTCATCCAATGCGTAAGTATCCAATAACGCCGTCACCTGTGTGATTTGCCCATCCTTGAGCGTCATGTGCCACAGGTAAGTGTTGTTATAGGGCTTGTGATCAAGTGCCGTGGCTGTCCCGTTCCAAAGAACAACCACGACGTCGTTCTCGGCAATGATGCTTTGCACCGTTGGCACAATCGGCGTAGCCAGCCGAGCAGTGATCGGGCGCACGGCTTGGGCCAACTCAGCCTTGCTGGTGTAGACGCCTGACACCGGGCTTGTGCCGGCCACGGTCCATTTGGCATCCGGCGCCAGCAGGTCGAAGACCGTGCCCTTGCCCTCCTGCCAATTCGCGAAAGCCTGGCGAACCAGATCCGTATTGGTACGTTGAACATTGTCCGAAGCCCAGCCGTTGCCCGCTGAGAATATAAAAGAAAGTGCAAGCACTTGGGCTTGCCAAGCCAAACTCATCCACCGGGTCATGATGTTCTCCCACAGCCATTAAATTTCAATAGAACCTTAACGGCATACGGGGAGAGGTCTTTGCTCGATACTGCAGTGGGGTTGCCTGATGCTGTTTGGCGCTGAGCTATCACGTGGATACCGCCATCAACGCCGTACAACGTCCTCGTAGAAACCCTGCGCTGCCAGATTCTTGTCCTTCGCCTCCAACATAATGTCGAACCGGTCCAGAAACCTGAGGGCGTACTGGTTCGTCCAGCGATTCCACATCTGCGCGCTGTGGCCGTACAGGTCACGCTTGGACACGACCCTCAACAAGGCATCCATCTCAAGCTTACCGTCGGCATCGAAACCCAACGCCTGAAGCCGCTCCGGGGGTTGGGAGTAATGCATGGTGGGCCGCACGCCGCGCCAACTGTCGATGACGCGATCGACTCGTGGGGAATCCGGCGCGATGTAATCGTTCTCGTTGATCCAACAGTGATGGATATCCAGCACGATGGGTGCGAGGTCGGCAAGTTCCAGACAATCATCCAGGCCGTAGGTCTTTTCCTCGTTTTCGAAGGTAATGCAATTGCGCGCCGCCTCCGACAACCGTGGCCAGACCGAACGTATCCCCTCGCCCCCCAGCCGCCCGGCAATGTGCACGTTGCATTTGAAATCCTGGAAATGCCGACCAAAGCCCATCATCCGGATCATGTCGGCGTGGTACTCGAACTCGGCGAGGCTGTTCTCCACCACCGGTGGTTTATCCGAACCGAGCACGCAGTATTGCCCAGGGTGAAAGGACAGGCGGATATCCGCTGAACGCGCCAGATCCCCGATCGCGCCAAAGCGCTCTTCCAGTTGGGCTTGGATGGCAGGGTCCTGATAGAACGCGCTCACCTTCGGATGACTGTAGAACGGCAATAGATCGCTACTCAGCCGAAGCATGCGCAGGGTCGGGGGAAGCTCGGCGACGTAGGCGATAAGGCGTAACTGCGCGTCGAGATTGTGCGTGATGATTTCCAACAGCTTGTCGCGGGCGACCTGTGGGGAGACGCTGTCCATCCAGCGCAACGTTGTGGTGCGCGGATTGAAGGGGGCTTCGATTGTCTTTAGCGCGGCCGCCGAGAGGCCGCGATCAGGGTGCCGGTATTGGCAGGCGAAGCCAATGCGGGGGTGGGTCATGGGGAGTCCTGGCCTTTGAGTCTATTGGCGGTAGACATCCTGGCGGCCGAGTCGTCGTTTTTGATTGGTCGTTGAAACAGCTTTCCTCGGAAAGTGTTCGAGATCAGGCAGTACCGGCCAGAACAGAAACGTGGGCTGGTCCCATATTGTTCCCATACCGCCCTTTTCCAGACGCCAAAAACCACAAACCCCCGACTTTCTCTAGGAAAATCAGGGGTTTGTGTTTGTAGAATGTGGCGGTGAAGGAGAGATTCGAACTCTCGATACAGTTTCCTGTATACACACTTTCCAGGCGTGCTCCTTAAGCCACTCGGACACTTCACCGTGTCTCGGCAAACTGTTCAGTCTGTCGAGGCGCGCTAATGTAGTCGAAAGCCTTGGCGATGGCAAAGGTTTTTTTCAGAATTTTCATGTGCTTAAGGCAGGCCAGCATTTCAAACGGGTCGGGGCATGGCAAACCGGCCAAACTTCGGCTTTGTCCGCAGGCCCGCTTATAGAAGCAAGCGCGGCCCATCGGGCGGGCGAGGCCGTTTGAAAGGGGCGGGGCTGACCGGTGAGTCAGTCACGGCGCTTTACCTGGCCTGCGACGGTGGGTAACGTCTGCTGACTTCTCTTACAAGGAATAGCGTCATGAGCGACCTGATTGCCTACCATCTCGAAGACGGTATCGCGACCCTGACCTTGAACAACGGAAAGGTCAATGCCATTTCGCCTGATGTGATTGCCGCGTTCAACGCTGCGTTGGACCAGGCAGTGGCCGATCGCGCGGTGGTGATCATTACCGGGCAGCCGGGGATTCTGTCGGGCGGGTACGATTTGAAAGTAATGACCGCAGGTCCCAAGGAAGCGGTGAGCCTGGTGGCGTCCGGTTCGACCCTGGCTCGCCGCCTGTTGTCGCACCCCTTCCCTGTCGTTGTCGCTTGCCCGGGGCATGCGGTCGCCAAGGGAGCGTTCCTGTTGTTGTCGGCGGATTACCGCATTGGTGTCGAAGGGCCGTTCACGATCGGCCTGAACGAGGTGCAGATCGGCATGACCATGCACCATGCCGGTATCGAGCTGGCCCGGGATCGGTTGCGCAAGTCGGCATTCCACCGCTCGGTCATCAATGGCGAGATGTTCAATCCCCAGAGCGCCGTGGATGCAGGCTTCCTCGATAAGGTGGTGTCGGCGGACGAATTGCAAGCTACGGCGTTGGAAGCGGCGCGTCAGTTGAAAAAGATTAATATGACCGCCCACAAAAACACCAAGCTTAAGGTTCGCAAGTCGCTGCTGGATGCGTTGGATAGCGCGATATTGCTGGACCAGGAATACATGGGCTGAACTCTGGCTTAAGTGAGGTTCCGACACGTGCGGCTTAAAACCCGGAGACCGCTCTAAGCCGCTTCTTACGCGCCATTTCGAAACATCAGCTTAAACATCGCCCATCTCCTACCTATATACGGGCAATTGCTGAAAACAGTGCACATCCGTACACTGCGCCACCTTTTGTCCCTGTGGGGCCTGTTGATGTTGTTTGCACTGCGTATGTCTTTGATGGGCCTGCACTTTATCCTGGCGGGTGTGTTGGGAGTGATTCTGGGTGTGTGTCGCCCGTTCAACCCTGACAACAGCCGTCTGTGCGCCAGGCTGTATGCGGTACCCGCGATGTGGATCCTGCGCCTGCGGGTCAAGGCCGAAGTCGACACACTGGCGAATAAAGCCCAGAGCAGCGTGATCATCGCCAATCATCAATCCAACTATGATCTGTTTGTCTTCGGCAATGTGGTACCGCGTCGTACCGTGTGCATCGGCAAGAAGAGCCTGAAATGGGTACCGCTGTTCGGTCAATTGTTCTGGCTGGCGGGCAACGTGTTGATTGATCGGGGCAATGCAATCAAGGCCCGCAAGTCGATGCTGACCACCACCCACACCCTCCAGCATGAAGACACCTCGATCTGGGTGTTTCCGGAAGGCACACGCAACTTGGGCGCTGAATTGCTGCCGTTCAAGAAAGGCGCGTTCCAGATGGCGATTGCTGCCGGAGTGCCGATCATCCCAGTCTGTGTGAGCACTTATATCAAGCATATGCAGCTCAATCGCTGGCGCAGTGGTGACATTCTCATACGCTCCCTGCCGGCAATTCCCACGGCGGGCCTGAGCATGGACGACATGCCTCGCCTTATCGCTCAATGTCGTGAGCAGATGCGCGAGTGCATCGAGACGATGGACCGGCAGTTGCAGCCCATGTGAACAAGAAACCCGCCCCTACGGCGGGTTTTCTTTTACGCGAACTTCGCGAATTTCGCTGACTCTCAATCAGCGTGGCGCGCTAAGCTGGACGCTGCCCCCACTGCCAATTTCCAAGAAGAAGCGAACCACATCATGGGTAGAGTTGTTGCTGCTGCGGTTTACAGCGCCGGTAAGAAAGTCACCAATATCACCCTCGATGAAGGCAGCGCCTGGGCGGCGAAGCCCGGACACTTCGTGTGGATCGGCCTCGAAGAGCCCAGCACCCAGGAACTGACCAACCTGCAGCGCCAGTTCAACCTGCATGAGCTGGCGATTGAAGACGCGATGGAGAAGCACAGCCGGCCCAAGCTGGAAACGTTCGGCGATGCGCTGTTCATCGTCACGTATTCGCCGGTGCGCAAGGACGGCAAGCTGCAGTTCATCGAAACCCATATCTTCGCCGGCAAGGGCTACATCATTACCGCCCGCAACGGTCACTCGGCGTCCTACGCCCATGTCCGACAACGCTGTGAGGCACGTCCTATCCTGCTGGAGCACGGGGAGGATTTCGTTCTTTACGCAATCCTCGATTTCGTCATTGAAAATTACCTGCCGGTGGGCGAAGCCATTCATGCCGAGATCGATGAACTGGAGCGCAACGTGCTATGCAGCGCCCTGAATGAGCGGGACATCCAGAACCTGCATAGTTTGCGCCGCGACGTGCTGCGCCTGCGTCGCTATGCGGCGCCGATGGTGGAAATCAGCGAAGAACTGCAGCGCCTGGATTTCCCCTTCATCGACAAGAACATGAGCCCCTATTTCCGCGACGTGCAGATCCACGTCACACGGCAGATGGAAGACTTGGCGACCCTGGCGGACATCGCTAGCCAGACGATTGAAATCGGCGTGCTGCTCGAAGCCTCGCGCCAGAGCGTGGTGCAACGCAAGTTCGCCGCCTGGGCGGCAATCCTGGCGTTTCCGACGGCGGTGGCCGGCATCTACGGGATGAACTTCGAAAACATGCCGGAGCTGACCTGGCACTATGGATATTTCCTGGTGCTCGGGTTCATCGGGGTTGGATGTACCGCGTTGTGGGCAAGTTTCAAGCGGTCGGGGTGGTTGTAGGATTTTTCGACGGGATTTGCGTAGCCTTCTTCGCGAGCAGCTTCCCACCGTTGATCAGCAGTGAACCGCTGATCAACGGTGGCATGCCCGAGTAGTCAGCCCTGGGCGGCATCGGCTTGGGGTTTATGGGCGACGAAACGCATCATCCACTCCGCTACCGTCGTACCGTGATGTTCCTGTTCCAGGCTCGCCACGCCCTGGCTGTAGATCTTCTCACCGAGGTGTTGCTGGCGAATCTCCAACAAGGCCCGGGAATAGTCGTGGATGAATTCTGGATGGCCCTGGAAGCACAGCACTTGATCATTGATGTGATAAGCCGCGTACGGGCAGAAATCGCTCGAGGCGATGACGGTGGCATTTACCGGGAGCTCGGTGACTTGATCCTGATGGCTGATCAACAAGGTCAGCTCCTCCATCACCGGGCTCATCCAGGGGGCCTTGGCCGCGAGTTTGTAGCGATGGGTACCCACCCCCCAACCCTGGCTGGCGCGCTCGGTCTTGCCGCCCAACAGCAGTGCCAGCAATTGATGGCCGAAGCAGACGCCTAGCAGCTTGTCGCCACGCTGGTAGCGGTCCAGGAGATAAGTCTTGAGCGTCTGTATCCACGGATCGGTCCCGAAGGAATCCGCCTTGCTGCCGGTCACCAGATAAGCGTCGAATTGTTCATCGTCGCCTGGATACTGCCCTTCCACCACGTTGTACACGAGAAATTCGGCCGCAATGGGCTGCTGCGAAAACAGGCGCTGGAACATCTGCCCGTAACCCTGATACTGGTCGACCAGTTCTGGACGCAGGATATCGGTTTCCAGAATGCAGATGCGTAGCGACATAAAAAATACCTGACACGATGATGGGAATATTGCACACCCCAGAGCCTGCCCTGAAACACCGTCCCAAGGCAAGCCCCCGCGCATAGTCAGAACAGTGCTTGAGCGGCGGCCTTTTCCAGCAACAGTGCCGGGGGTGAAAAACGTTCGCCGTATTGCTCGGCCAAGTACTGGCTGCGGGCGATAAACGCCGGCAAACCGTACTGGTTGATAAACTGCAACGCCCCGCCCGTCCAGACCGCGAATCCGATGCCGAAGACCGAGCCAATATTGGCGTCCGCCGTCGAGGTGACAACGCCTTCCTCGACGCAGCGAACGGTTTCCAGGGCCTGGATGAACAGCAGACGATCACGGATATCCTGGGCTGGAATCTGCCCCGCGGGTTTGTCGAAACGCGCCTTGAGCCCCGGCCAGAGATATTTCTGCCCTTGGGTTGGGTACTCATAGAAACCGGCTCCGGCCGCTTTACCTGGCCGTTTGTATTCTTCGAGCAGCAGATCGATCACAGCGAATGCGGGGTGTTCGGTCGGAGTTTTCCCCTCCGCTCGCAAGTCTTTGGCAGTCTGCGTGCGGATATGCCTCATCAGGCTGAGTGAAACTTCGTCGGAGACAGCCAGCGGCCCGACTGGCATCCCGGCCTTGCGTGCCTCGGTTTCGATCATCGGCGCGCTCACGCCTTCGCCGAGCATCGCGATGCCTTCGTGGGTAAAGGTGCCGAACACCCGCGAAGTGAAAAACCCACGACTGTCGTTGACGACAATCGGCGTCTTGTCGATTTGCCGGACGAAATCGAAGCCACGGGCAAGCGTTTCGTCAGAGGTGCGGGCACCCTTGATGATCTCGACCAAGGGCATTTTTTCCACTGGACTGAAGAAATGCAGCCCGATGAATTTGCCCTCGTCCGGCACCGCCATCGCGAGGCCGGTGATGGGCAAGGTCGAAGTATTGGACGCAATCACCGCGTCCGGCCCGGCCACCGCTTGGGCTGCGGCCGTCACGCTGGCTTTAAGGACGCGGTCTTCGAATACGGCCTCGATGACCAGGTCGCAGCCGGCCAGGTCCGCATCGCTGTCGGTCGGCTGGATCCTCGCCAGGATGGCGTCGCGCCGTTGCGCGGTGAGTTGGCCACGGACGACTTTCTTGTCCAGCAGCAACGCCGCGCGGGACTTACCCTTTTGCGCTGCGTCCAGATCAATGTCCTTGAGTACCACGTCGATGCCGGCCGCAGCACTGACATAGGCGATACCCGCGCCCATCATCCCGGCGCCGAGCACAGCGACTTTTTTCGTCAGAAAAGGCACAAAACCCTGCGGGCGAGAACCTCCAGCCTTGATCTCGTTGAGTTGGAACCAGAACGTACCGATCAGGTTTTTCGCCACCTGGCCGGTCGTCAGCTCGGTGAAGTATCGGGTTTCGATCAACTGCGCCGCATCGAAGCCTACCTGCGCGCCTTCCACCGCCGCACAGAGGATTTTTTCCGGTGCGGGCAGGCAGCCCTGGGTCTTGCTGCGCAGAATCGAAGGCGCGATCGCCAGCATCTGGGCGACCGCCGGGGCGGACGGCGTGCCCCCAGGGATCCGATAGCCATTCATGTCCCACGGCTGGGCCACGCTCGGGTTAGCGAGAATCCAGGCCCGGGCCTTGTCCAGCAGCTCGTCGCGATCCGTCGCCAGCTCATCGATCAAACCAGCCAGCAGCGCTTGTTGCGGACGAACCCTGGTGCCTTCGAGCAAATACGGCAATGCCTTCTCCAAGCCCAGCAAGCGCACCATCCGCACCACACCGCCGCCGCCCGGCAACAGGCCAAGGGTGACTTCCGGCAGGCCGATCAACACCGAGGGATGGTCCAGCGCCACCCGATGATGGCAGGCCAGGCAGATTTCCCAGCCGCCGCCCAGGGCCGCACCGTTGATAGCGGCGACCACCGGTTTGCCGAGGGTCTCCAATGCGCGCAGCTGCGCCTTGATCTCGGACACCGTTTCGTAAAAGGCCTGGGCCTGGGATTTGTCGACCTGGACCAACTCGTTCAGGTCGCCGCCTGCAAAAAACGTCTTTTTGGCCGAAGTGATGATCACGCCGGCGATCGAGTCTTTTTCGGCGGTCAGGCGAGCAACGCAGGCGCCCATGGCCTCGCGGTATATCGCGTTCATGGTGTTGGCCGCCTGCCCCGGCATGTCCAGGGTCAGCACGACGATCCGGTCCGGGCCGGTTTCGAAACGAATGGCATGGGTCATGAAAAGTGTTCCTTCAAAATCGGGGCTCAGAGGCGTTCGATAAGGGTGGCGATGCCCATGCCGCCGCCGACACACAGTGTCGCGAGGCCATAGCGCAGGTGACGCGCCTCCAACTCATCGAGCAGCGTGCCAAGGATTGCGCAACCGGTGGCGCCCAACGGATGGCCCATGGCGATCGAGCCGCCGTTGACGTTGACCTTGGCGGGATCGATGGCCATGTCCTTGATAAACTTGAGCACTACCGAGGCAAAGGCTTCGTTGACTTCGAACAGGTCGATGTCCTCGACCCGCAGGCCAGCTTTGGCCAATACCTTGCGAGTGGCAGGGGCCGGACCGGTGAGCATGATGGTCGGCTCGCTGCTGGTGACGGCAGTGGCAACAATCCGCGCCCGGGGTTGCAAGCCCAGCTCGCGACCTTTGGCCGGGGAGCCAATGAGCATCAGCGCGGCGCCATCGACGATGCCCGAGCTATTGCCCGGCGTGTGCACATGATTGATCCGCTCCACATGGCTATAGACGCGCAATGCCGTGGCGTCGAAGCCCATCTGGCCCATCGCTTCGAAGCTTGGCCGCAGTTTGCCCAGGCCTTCGAGCGTCGAGTCGGCGCGGATGAATTCGTCATGATCGAGCAGCACGATGCCATTCTGGTCCCGTACTGCCACCAGGGATTTATCGAACGAGCCGTTCTCCCGTGCTCGCGCGGCTTTTTGCTGGGATTGCAACGCAAAGGCATCGATGTCCTCGCGACTGAAACCTTCGAGGGTGGCAATCAGGTCGGCGCCGATGCCCTGGGGAACGAAATGGCCGTGCAGATTGGACTGCGGGTCCAGCGCCCATGCGCCGCCATCGCTGCCCATAGGCACACGGGACATGGACTCGACGCCCCCCGCCACTACGAGGTCTTCGAAACCGGAACGAATCTTCATCGCGGCCAGGTTCACCGCTTCCAAACCCGAAGCGCAAAAGCGGTTGAGCTGAACGCCGGGCACGCTGACATCCCAGTCAGCCACCAAGGCGGCGGTCTTCGCGATGTCGGCACCTTGATCGCCGATCGGCGTCACGCAGCCGAGCACAATGTCGTCCACCTGGCTGGTGTCCAGGCTCATGCGCTGGCGCAACGCCGTCAACAGGCCACCGACCAGGTTCACCGGCTTGACGGTGTGCAGGGCGCCGTCAGCTTTTCCCTTACCGCGAGGCGTGCGTAATGCGTCAAAAATCATAGCTTCGGTCATGACATCCTCAAACCGCGATCGGCTTTTACAAACACCTCTAACCTTAAGCCCAGCGGCGGCGGATTCAATGACCTCAGTGCTCAACGACATTGACAGGCACGCTCAGACGAACGGTAGCGAGCTATCGGATTAACCGTTTCAGGTAAGCAAGCTGTCTAGCAAAAGGGCCCGCAAGCAGCTGGCAATAGGCCTCATGCTGTTTTGATAACCTGGACCCATAAACTGATACTAATTGGGTCTAAGCGAAGCCGGCTGCGGCCCCTAATGTAAACCTTGTACAAGTAAGTCGTCGGGTTTTGCCGAGGCGCTTGTCAGACAGGAAGTGCAACGCCAGCCGTCACGGAGTAATGCAGGCTGGCCTCAGGAAATAACAAAAAGGCGGGTCAGCCATGTTCAAACATACGAAAGTTCGTCAAGCCGGACTCATTCTCTTCGCCACGACGCTGCTGTTGATCTTGCCGAACATCACTAAAGTGATCGGCTGACCCAGACGCGCGATGTCCGCTTTATTACAGTCGTTTCGCTAAATAAATGTGAGAGGGTTGATTGTTCCGGCAACGGTGGCTGTGCCAACCTTTGCGCCTCCCTCTCGACATGGACGGCGATTCACTTGAAAGCACTTATTGTCCTCGGGGCACTGCTGATCAGCGGCCCTCTGTACGCGGCGCAGCTCACGCTGGAGCTGGGCGCGGGTACCCGCACCTGGCAGACTGAAGAGCTACTCAAGCATCCCGACGTTCAAACGGTTCAGATCAACGAAGACGTTTCCTACAAGAAACCCATGAGCTATCGCGCCGTGCCGTTGACCTCGCTATTGACCGGGGTGCAACCGAACGATCATCTGCAAGCCGTAGCCCTGGACGGTTTCGCAGCTGAACTGCCAGCGGCGCCATTACTCAATGCACACGGCGCCCGCGCGTGGCTGGCGATCGAGGACCCGACCAAACCCTGGCCGGCGTTGGGGGAAGGCAAGCAAAGCGCCGGTCCTTTCTATCTGATCTGGACCGATCCTCAAGCGGGCCATATCAGCCCCGAGCAATGGCCGTATGCGCTGGCAAGCATCAAGCGCCTGTCACCAGTGGCCGACCGCTTCCCCGCCCTGCTGCCCTCGCCCAGCCTGGCCAAAAACGATCCGGTCAACAAAGGCTTCGAGTTGTTTCAGAAAAACTGTTTGGCTTGCCATCGACTCAACGGCGCGGGTGATGCGCAGTTCGGACCGGACCTGAACATTCCCTTCAACCCTACGGAATACTTTTCGAAAGATTTCCTCAAACGTTACATCCGTGACCCTCAAAGCTTGCGCCACTGGCCACAGGGTAAAATGCCGGGATTCTCCGCAGCGGTGTTGCCGGATTCTGAGCTTGACCTGTTGGTGGGGTATTTGAAGCACATGGCAGGACGCAAGCAGCCGTTGAAGCCGTAGGCGCGTTCCTTCGCCGCAAAGCCCGTTACCACTGGGCGTTGTGGCGGATCGCAGACCGATTGTGGGAGCAAGCTTGCTCGCGATGACGACAGAAAATCGATCAGCACCCAACATGAAAACGGCCGACACAAAGGTCAGCCGTTGCTGGATGCATAAAACATTCAGGCCTGCAGGCGACGGATCTCCTGCTTGACGCCCCACCCTTCGATAACGCCACCCAAGGGCTCGACCACGGCCTCGAAGTTCAACTCGAAATCGCCGATGTCATCATAAGTGGCGTACATCACCCGGCTCAGTTCGAGCGACCAGGCTCCATCGTCCCGCGCGCTGATCTGCGCATTCAGCGATTCCCCCCTGAATTGGCCTGCCGCCCTGCGCGCCCGTTCCTCGTCGGGGAAAATGGCATAGAACTCGATGGGATGAAATTGGGAGAAATCGAAACCGCCTTCTTTCATGCGGCGCAGCACACTGGTGCTGATGTCTTCTTGATAGGCTGTGCTCATGAAACGTCCTCCTCAGACCGATGGATAGACTTTCCGTCTTCCCGTGCGTGCAACCGCTGGTTACAAGCAGTACGGCATCAACTGGCCGTCGGGACACAAGCATGTAGCTGACAAGACCGGACCTTGGCGATCCTTTCGCTGATCTCGGTTGCAGAGTAGCTTCAAGTCATCGCCACTGCCAAGCGGGACCGAACAATGAATTTCATGAAATCGGTTTAATGCTGATGATTTCAATGCTGTTTTGGGTCTTGAGGCTTTTGAGCGTAGGGTCTTGCGTGCGACCTTCCAGATCGTTGAGATCAAGCTTGGCGGGCACGGGGAGCAGTCTCTGGCGGATCAATTGGGCGGCCTGTTCCATTGTGGGCTCCTGGTCGTAATCGAACTGCTCGGCGACGGCTTCGCCGTGATCATCAACGAAAGTGATTTCCCACTTCTGCATCGGTGTCTCCTCGATCAATACATGGCCGGGCTTACGTCTATCTCGACATTGATGGCGAAACAATCGTTCCGCTGAGTTCGCTGACGGCACCAATGAAAAAACCGCCTCGTGGGCGGTTTCTTCATCGCGGCCTACCGATTATTTTTCGGCACGCTCTTTCAGCGCTTTCAGCGTATTGAACGGCGCGTCCACCACGAACTTGTTAGCCAGCCAGGACGGTACATCACCCCCCGGCTCGGTGTGGACTTGGTAAGTCACTTCGATCTGGTTCGCCGCCTTGGGGGTGAACTTCCAGAAGCCTTCGACCTGCGTCACGCGCACAAAGCCTTTCTCTTCCGGCAGATAGGTAGGCACGCCCTTGAGTTTGCGAGTGAGGCTGCCATCAGCTCCTTCAACGGTAGTGACTTCCAGCACGGAGTCGCGGGCCGTGACCGGCCACGGCGTATTGAATTGGGTGTAGGTCCAGCTCTTGTCGCCCTCGTGCTTGAGCAACTTCTGGCTCTTGCATTCATGGATCCATCCACACGCATCCGCAACGTCTTCCTGCAGGGCCCGCAGTTTGGCCATGGTGGTTTTCATGACGGTCACGCCGCGATAGGCCTTGTACTTCGAGCCAGCGACCTCACTCAGCGACACCTGGATACCTTCCTTTTCCTTGGCGACTTGCCAGTCTTCTGCCTGGGCGGTAGCTGTTGCCAACAGGACGGTCAATCCACACAACACAGCCATACGATGCAGCGAACCCATAATTGTTTTCCTTATCGTCCAAGTTCGTTCATGTCGTTTCCGATCGTTGTCCCACTACGCCGCCGTGACCTGCTCCCACCAGCCAATCAATCGAATGGCTTCTTCGCTGCTATTGCCGCAGACCTCAAGGTCCGCCTCAAACGCCGAACACACCGCCGGGCGTTCAGGCTGGCCGAAGATCAGGCAGAGATTACCGGCCGACAACTGCACGCAACGTTCTCCCGCCGGCTTGCCTTGGGGCATGCCAGGGATGGGAGAACTGATGGAAGGGGCGATGCAACAGGCGCCACAGCCTTCACGGCACTTCATGACGACAGGATCCTCACGACAAGTAATGATTGGTAACAGGACACAGGGTAACGGCTAAAACAGCCGTTTGAAATCGCCGTCCGGGGGTTTTTTTCGTAGTGGGTGGAGTGACCCGGCAGTCAGCGACGAACAGCAGCATTGCATGGCCTTATTGCTTGAATTCGAATTCCAGTGCCGCGCCTTCCACTTCGTTGCGCTCCTGATTGCGCAAGGGCAGCTGCATCTCGTTGCTCAGCAGACGGCCGTTGAGCTGGAATGGGCCCGGCTTTTCCCCAAACATGGACGGCAACAGTGGCTCACGCTTGGGCAGGGGCACCTTGCCGGGTGGCTGCAACTGATCGACCATATCGTGTGGCAGGCTCAGGTCCAGCCTGGCCGGTGGTAAAGGGGTCTTGGCGACTTCGCGGGCCGATTTGCTCTTGGAGGCAATGGGGGCGCGCTTTTTCTTTGCGGCGGCCGTTTTGGCAGGCGTCTTTTTGACAGTCTTCTTTATCTCGGCGGTTTTCTTCGCGGTGGGCTTGGCGGCGCTGGCGGCCGGTTTCTCTTGGGCCGAAGCTGCCATGGCACTCCCCATGTCGAGGACACTCAACAGGCCGATCAAAACCCACGCAGCAGGAACAATGGTTTTCATAGACACGACGACACCTACGGCAGAGATGTCCATGCTCGCCCGATATTGAGGCGCTGACAAGCACATCGGGCCAAGCCGCTGATTTCTATAAAAACCCGCTGGCGGTCTCCTGGCACAACTGGGTCGCCAGCAACCCCAGGGTCATCAACGCACGCTCTGCCTCGCGATTCCAGGGTATGCCGCAATTCAGGCGGATGCAGTGGTTGAATTGCTCGGTATTACTGAAAATCAGCCCGGGGGCGATGCTGATGCCCTGTTGCAGCGCGCGGACGTGCAGTTCCTGGGTGTTGACCCGCCCCGGCAGGCTGACCCAAAGAATGAACCCACCGGTGGGACGACTCATCTGCGTGCCTTCCGGAAAGTGCTGTTGCACCGCCAATTGAAAAGCGCTGAGGTTCTTGCGGTACTCCTGGCGAATGTAGCGCAAGTGTCGGTCATAGCCGCCATTCTCCAGGTAAGCCGCGATCCCCATCTGAGTGACGCTGCACGCCGAATGGGTGCTGAACGTCTGGAGTCGCTGGATCTCCTGCTGGAACTTGCCGGCGATCATCCAGCCAATCCGAACGCCGGGCGAAAGGGTCTTGGAGAAACTCGAACAGTAGATCACCCGATCCAAGCGATCGTAGGCCTTCAATGCCTTGGTCCGGCCCTGTTCGAACATCAGTTCGCCATAGATGTCGTCCTCGACGATCTGGATATCGAAATCCGATGCCAGGCGCAGCAGTTGTTTTTGCCGCTCTTCGGGCATTGTGCCACCCAGGGGATTGCTCAGGCGCGTGGTCAGGACCAGCGCCTTGATCGACCATTGGTTGGCCGCCAATTGCAAGGCTTCAAGGCTCATGCCAGTGACCGGGTCGCTGGGGATCTCGATGACCTTCAGGCCCAGCAGATCCGCCAGTTGCAGCAGCCCGTAGTAAGTGGGCGACTCGGCGGCGATCAAATCCCCGGGACGCGTCAGCACGCGCAAGGACATCTGCAGGGCGTCGACGCAGCCATGGGTGATGACGACCTCGGAAGGATCCACCACCACGCCGGCGTCACGCATGCGGATCGCGACTTGGCGGCGCAACGGCTCGAAGCCGGGACTGAACATGTAGCTGAACGCCCGCGGGCTGTGGAAACGCGTGACCTTGGCTAACTGCTGATGCAACGCCCGCACGGGCAGATAATCAACGCTCGGCACCGCCGCGCCCAGCGGAAACACCCCTTCGCGGCGCGACTCGACCAACACCTGTTGGATAATGCTGCTACGCGTCACCAATCCGGGGCGCTCGACCCGGGCAATGTCCGGCGTCGGCGCGGTCAACGCCGGCGTCTGGTGCACGTAATAGCCCGATTGCGGCCGCGCGCGAATCAGCCCCTGGTCTTCAAGGTTCGCATAGGCCTGGAGGACGGTGGCATGGCTGACGTTGAGCTGCGAACTCATCTTGCGCACCGAAGGCACGCGTTCACCCGGCTGATACACCCCACGCCGGATGTCTTCCGCCAACTGTTGCGCAATACGTTGATAGAGCAGGAGGTTGGTCATGACGCAGTACTCGATTTCGCAGGCGTTTTATTCTTGTCGGAAATTCTACCGGCACAGTTTAGAAGTGTACTGGGACAGTTGCCAGATTACTCGACAGTACAGTGGGTTGACAGCCCCAACTGTACTCATCCCAAACATCAGGCGAAAAAAAACCCGGCGCCTCGAAGGGGCCGGGTTTTCCAGTGACGCCGTCCTCAACGGGCGGCGCCGAGCTGGCCCTTGTCATCGGAGAATACGATTTCAACGCGACGGTTCTGCGCCCGGCCACGCTCGGTTGCGTTGACGTCCACCGGGTATTGATCGCCGTAGCCTTCGACCTGGATGCGCTTTTCGTCAATGCCAAGGTCCACCAGCACGTCCGCCACGGCCTGAGCGCGGTCGCGGGACAGCTTGAGGTTTTCCTGCTTGCCGCCGGTGCTGTCCGTGTAGCCCTCGATGCGCACCACGCGCTTGGGATTGAGTTGCAGGAACTGCACGATCTTGAGCACCACGCGATTGGCCGAGTTTTTCAACTCGGCTTCGCCGGTATCGAACAGCACATCCCCGAGGGTCATCACCAGGCCGCGATCGGTCTGGGTGGTCGCCATCGCCATGATCTGCTCTTCAAGCCACTTGCCCTGCTGCTGGACACTCAGCAGCTTGGATTCGCGCAGGGCCAGCTGCAGGCGCTGGCGCTCCAGCTCGAGCTTCGTCGCGCGCTCTTCGTTGAGCACCTGGTTGCTGTGCTCACGGGCAATCTGACTGTAGCGCTGACTCAAGTAGGCGTAATGCTGCACGTCCTCACCGCTACCCCAGTAGCTGGACAAGCGATCGGCGCGGGCCAGGGATTCGCCGGCCCGGATCACGTCCCGGGGCGCCGCACGCAGCACGTTGGCATCTTCCTTGACCTTCTGGAAGTCATCGCTGGCCTTTTCCAGCGCCACCTCGCTGCGCTGTCCGGCGCAACCGTACAGACTGGCCAGCCCCGCGAGGACCAGGCCGCCCAATACTTGGGAGTGCTTCATTGGGCATCCTCCCTCAGCTGTTTGCGCAAGCGCTTGATGCGAGTGTCGAGCACGTTCAATTGCTCCTGGCTCTTGAGCGTCAGCACCTTCGCTTCGGCCAGGCGTGCATCCAACTCGGCCTGTTCAGCGCGCATGCGCGCCTTTTTATAGGATTCATCGGCCATGTTGGATTTGGCGCGCGTGAATTTTTCTTCAGCCAGTTTCAATTCGGGTACTTCGTCGGTGGTGGCACCCACCGCACGCGCTTGCTCAATGGCCTGTTCAGTCAGGCGGATCTGTTCATTCGGCGCTGGATCGGCTGCGCAACCCGCCAGAGCCAGAACGGCCAGGGCAGCGAAAAGAGGTCGAATAGTCACTAATATTCCCTACTGTTTGGGGGCGCTGACGGGGGACTTCAACTGTGCTCTCCAACGCTCCAGATTGCGCTGCAACACAGCCTCCGCCAGGCCAGACGCGGCCAATTCTGTCATCTTTTGCGCCAGCTGTCCGCGTAACCATGGGTCATTGCAGGCGGAGTTATGGGAAAGCGCGAGGAACAAGCCCGGCTTGTCCACCGCTTGCGGCGCGGCTTGCAAGTCATTCGCCATCCCTAGCGTCTGCGCCATCGCCAGGCCCGAGTAGCGCCCCGCCAGTACATATTCCACTTCACCCAGGAGCAGTTTCTGAAAGGCCTGGGTCAGGTTGGGCGTACGGGTCACGGTTAGATTCTGCTCAGCGAAAAGGCCAAATCCTTGTGTCATGCGAGCCTTTTCCGACAAGGCGCCGTTATGCCCGTGAAGATCCTCCGGTCGCTCGACCACCAGCGTCGAATCCTTGCGTGTCCAGACCAGGTAATCGTTCTCCAGCAGTGGCGGGTGCACGTAATCCAAGGCTTGCAACCCAGTCGTGGTCAGCGGGGCATCGGTGAGCAGGTCCATGCGTCCGCTGCGCACTTCGTCCAACGCCTGGGCGCGTTTGCCGGCGTAGAGCAATTCGATCTTGATCCCCAGCGCCTGCGCCACCTGCGCCAGCAGGTCGGCCCCGGCACCGATCAAATGCTTGGGATCCTGGGGATCTTGCCAAAGATAAGGCGGCGCATCGGGGCTGCCAGTAGCGATCAGGCGCTCGCATTTGCCAGCGGCGGCAGACAGCCCTGGCGCGCACGCCAACACCCAGAACAACGACGAGCAAGCCAAACGGCGAAGATCCATGGCACTAAGCGCTCCGGAAACAGAAATAAAAAACCCGGCCAAAAGGCCGGGCTCTTTATAAGTGAAGATGCCGGATTAGACCAGCTTCTCCAGCTCAGGGATGGCTTCGAACAGGTCCGCCACCAGGCCGTAGTCGGCCACTTGGAAGATTGGCGCTTCTTCGTCCTTGTTGATCGCAACGATCACCTTGGAGTCCTTCATGCCGGCCAAGTGTTGGATCGCGCCGGAGATACCGACGGCGATGTACAGCTGTGGTGCAACGATCTTGCCGGTCTGGCCGACCTGCATGTCGTTGGGAACGAAACCGGCGTCGACCGCTGCGCGGGATGCGCCAACGGCAGCGCCCAGCTTGTCAGCCAAGGCGTACAAGTGCTTGAAGTTGTCACCGTTCTGCATGCCGCGGCCGCCGGAAACGACGATCTTGGCGGCGGTCAGCTCAGGACGATCGGACTTGGCCAGCTCTTCGTTGACGAAGCTGGAAATGCCCTTGTCGTGGGCAGCGCCCACGGCTTCAACGGCAGCCGAACCACCTTCGGCGGCAACCGGGTCGAAACCGGTGGCGCGAACGGTGATGACCTTGATCGCAGCGGTCGATTGCACGGTGGCGATGGCGTTGCCAGCGTAGATCGGACGCTTGAAGGTGTCGGCGCTTTCTACCGAAATGATTTCGGAGATCTGGTCGACGTCCAATGCAGCAGCTACGCGAGGCAGGATGTTCTTGCCGTTCGATGTCGCGGCCGCCAGGATGTGGCTGTAGCCACTGCCCAGCTCAGCTACCAATGGAGCAACGTTTTCCGGCAGTTGGTGCGCATAGGCAGCATTATCGGCGTTCAGGACTTTGCTCACGCCAGCGATCTTGGCGGCGGCTTCGGCAACGGCGCCAGCGCCCTGCCCGGCCACCAGGACGTGGACATCGCCACCGATTTTGGCGGCGGCAGCAACGGTGTTCAGCGTGGCCGGAGCCAGCGCCTTGTTATCGTGTTCGGCGATTACCAAGATAGTCATATCAGATTACCTTCGCTTCGTTTTTCAGTTTCTCGACCAGTTCAGCCACCGACTTGACCTTGATGCCGGCGCTGCGTGCAGCCGGCGCTTCGACTTTCAGGGTCTTGTTCGTGGAGGCGGTGGAAACGCCCAAAGCGTCAGGAGTCAGCACTTCAAGCGGCTTCTTCTTGGCTTTCATGATGTTTGGCAGGGACGCGTAACGCGGCTCGTTCAAACGCAGGTCGGTGGTGACGATGGCCGGCAGTTTCAGGGAAACTGTCTGCGCGCCGCCGTCGATTTCGCGAGTCACGGCAACGCTGTCGCCCGACACTTCGACTTTCGACGCGAAGGTGCCCTGGCCGTAGCCGCTCAACGCAGCGAGCATCTGGCCGGTCTGGTTGTTGTCGCTGTCGATGGCCTGCTTGCCGAGGATCACCAGCTGTGGCTGTTCCTTGTCAACTACGGCTTTCAACAGCTTGGCAACGGCCAGGGAAGTCAGGTCTTCGGCGGATTCGACGAGGATGGCGCGATCGGCACCCAGCGCGAGCGCGGTGCGCAGTTGTTCCTGGGCGGTGGTCGGGCCGATGGAAACGACGACGATCTCAGTCGCCACGCCTTTTTCTTTCAGGCGTACGGCTTCTTCTACGGCGATTTCGCAGAAAGGGTTCATCGACATCTTGACGTTGGCGAGGTCGACGCCGGAGTTGTCCGCCTTGACGCGAACCTTGACGTTATAGTCGACCACTCGTTTGACAGCTACAAGAACCTTCATGGATTCCTCGTTACTCTCCGGTGAAAAGAAAGTCGCCTGGGCGAACCTGGCGGTTGATGATCATGGGCGCAAGGGCACCTCTAAAAACGCCGGCATGAACCACACATGACCTTTGCTCACGGGAGTGAAGACCATTCGTCAGTGATGACCGATGAGTCATTCATTATCGCGGCGTGTAAACTGCGCGTCCGAACCGCGCAACTCGTCACTTTGTGCTGCCTTCGCCCTGTCTTTAGAGGTGCTCTTGGAACCAACAGTCAGCCTACGGCGAGCGCAAAACCGCCCGTATCTTGACCGGAACGTCTATTCCGGTCAATACGGCAAAATGGTCAGTCATAAGCCGTACGTCAGTGATTTATCTGGGCTGCGGCAATTTCAAACAAACGTTTGTATTGGACCCTGAGAGTGGTGTAGATATAATGCGCCGCTTAAGAGAGAAGCGCGGGTCATCCATTGTCGCTTTCGTCGCTTCGCGAAGGAAACAACGGATGCAACGCCAAACCTCCAATTAGAAAAAACTGTTGAGCCTTGAGTAGGAGATAGCCTGTGGAACGCGAATACATGGAATTCGACGTGGTCATCGTCGGTGCCGGCCCCGCTGGCCTGTCTGCCGCTTGCCGACTGAAACAGAAGGCCGCCGAAGCCGGTAAGGAAATCAGCGTCTGCGTGGTCGAAAAAGGCTCCGAAGTCGGCGCGCACATCCTCTCCGGCGCAGTGTTCGAACCGCGCGCCCTGAACGAACTGTTTCCGGATTGGAAAGAGCTCGGCGCTCCGTTGAACACGCCGGTCAAGCGCGATGACATTTATGTCCTGAGAAACGCCGAGACCGCGAGCAAAATCCCTGACTTCTTTGTGCCCAAGACCATGCACAACGAAGGCAACTATATTATTTCCCTTGGCAATCTTTGCCGTTGGCTGGCCCAGCAGGCCGAGAACCTGGGCGTGGAAATCTACCCGGGCTTCGCCGCCCAGGAAGCGTTGTTCGACGAAAACGGCGTCGTCCGCGGGATCATCACCGGCGACCTTGGTGTCGACCGCGAAGGCAATCCGAAAGAAGGCCTCTACACCCCTGGAATGGAGTTGCGCGGCAAGTACACCCTGTTCGCCGAAGGCTGCCGTGGCCACATTGGCAAGCAATTGATCAAGCGCTTCAACCTGGACAGCGAAGCCGACACCCAGCACTACGGCATCGGCCTGAAGGAAATCTGGGAAATCGACCCGGCCAAGCATCAACCAGGCTTGGTGGTGCACACCGCCGGCTGGCCGCTGGACATTATGGGCACCGAAAATACCGGCGGCTCTTTCCTTTATCACCTGGAAAACAACCAAGTGGTCGTCGGCTTGATCGTCGACCTGTCCTACAGCAACACCTTCCTGTCACCATTCGACGAGTTCCAGCGCCTCAAGCATCACCCTGTGCTCAAGCAGTATCTGGAAGGCGGCAAGCGCGTCAGTTACGGCGCTCGCGCCATCGCCAAGGGCGGCCTGAACTCGCTGCCCAAGATGGTCTTCAAGGGCGGCGCGCTGATCGGTTGCGACCTCGGCACCCTGAACTTCGCCAAGATCAAGGGCAGTCACACCGCGATGAAATCCGGCATGCTCGCTGCCGAAGCCGTGGCTGATCGCCTGTTCGCCGAGTCCGAAGGCGGCGATGAACTGACGGCCTATGTCGACAGTTTCAAGAACAGCTGGCTGTATGAAGAGCTGTTCGCCAGCCGCAACTTCGGCGCGGCGATCCACAAGTACGGTGCGATCATCGGCGGCGGTTTCAACTGGCTCGACCAGAACATTTTCGGCGGCAAGATTCCATTCACGCTGCGCGACACCAAGCCAGATTATGCTTGCCTGAAACCTGCGGCCGAATGCAAGAAGATCGACTACCCGAAGCCGGACGGCAAGATCAGCTTCGACAAGCTCAGCTCGGTGTTCATCTCCGGTACCAACCATGAAGAAGAGCAGCCTTGCCACCTGAAGCTGACCGACCCGAGCATCCCGATCAGCAAGAACCTGCCGCTGTACGACGAACCGGCCCAGCGCTACTGCCCGGCCGGCGTTTATGAAGTGGTCACCAAGGAGGATGGCGAGAAGCGCTTCCAGATCAACGCCCAGAACTGCGTTCACTGCAAGACCTGCGACATCAAGGACCCTGCACAGAACATCACCTGGGTCACGCCGGAAGGCGCCGGCGGACCGACTTACCCGAACATGTAAGCCGGAACGCTGAACATCGAGGCTCCCGCAATGGGGGCCTTTTTGTTGCCCGCGATTCCGGGAAGCACACCGAACCAAAGTGGGAGCGAGCCTGCTCGCGAAGTGGTGTCTCAGTCGACATGTGTGTTGAATGATAAACCGCTTTCGCGAGCAGGCTCGCTTCCACAGGGTTCCCTGCACAATTCAGGCGGCGCGTTCGTCCCCTGGGTTGCGCTCGAAGTAACGCTTGTACTCCCGGCTGAATTGCGACGGGCTCTGATACCCCACCTGGTGCGCGACCTGGGCCACGCTCATGCCCTCGCAGAGCAGCAGCCGCTGGGCCTTGAGTAGGCGCAATCGCTTGAGGTACTGCACCGGCGATAGCAACGTGCTGCGCTTGAAATGCTCGTGAAAGGTCGAAGCACTCATGTTCGCGCGACTGGCCAGGATCTCGACGTTCAACGGCTCGGTGAAGTGCGCATGCAAATGGCCCAGGGCAGCGGCAATCCGGGCGAACTGGCCCTGTTGCTCCACCAACGCCCGCAGCACATCGGCCTGGGGTCCGCGCAACGCGACGAACAGCAGCTCCCGCAGCCGCGCCTGGCCCATGACCTGGCATTCCAACGGGTCGTGCAAGCAGCGCAACAAGCGCTCGACACACCCACGCATGGCGTCATCGAGCACTGCGCAAGTCATGGACTCCGGCGTCTGAGGCGGCAGATTCCGCCCCGGCATCAACCCCATGGCCAGCACCAGGTCGCCCAGCATCGCCCGATCGATCGCAACGGAAACTCCATACAGCGGAGCATTGGGCATGGCGTAGGTTTCGCATTCGAACGGCACCGGCAGGGCCTGGATCAGATAATGCCCCGCGCCATATTCCATTGTGCGGGGCCCCAGGTACGCCAGTTTGCTGCCCTGGGCAATGATCACCAGGCTCGGTTCGTAGAGCTGCGGGCCACGAGCGACGTCCTGGCTGGCGCGAAGCGCGTGCACCCCTGGCAGTCGCGTAGGAACAAAACCGTCGTGGGTCGCCAAAGGTTCTATCAGCGAAACCAGCGTGGCGTTGGCATCGAGATGACGGGTCAGCAGCATGAGCGAAAACTTCACGAAGAAAGGGATGAAAACATCATCGCAGGTCTGGCGCCACATGGAATCGAATCCTGGCCAACGCCGTAGGATTAGGCATGACAGGCGTAGGAATCGCCATCGCCACCGGCCGCCCTGCCTCCCAGAATGAACCCCTCACCGTTCAATGATAGCGAGGTCCATCATGTACACAGCCATCGGCTATGCCGCCCAATCGGCCACCACGCCCCTCGCCCCCATGAAGTTCGAGCGCCGCAGCCCGCGCGCGGACGATGTGGCGATCGAAATTCTCTACTGCGGCGTCTGCCACTCCGACATCCATCAGGCCCGGAACGAATGGGGCATCGCCGTCTATCCGCTGATGCCCGGCCACGAAATCATCGGCAAAGTCACCGCCGTGGGGGCGAATGTCACCCATCACAAGGTCGGCGACCTGGTAGGCGTAGGCTGCATGGTCGACTCCTGCCGCGAATGCGAAGCTTGCCGTGCCGATCTGGAACAATACTGCCTGGAAGGCATGACCCAGACCTACGCCAGCCCGGACCACGTGAGCGGCGGCCACACCATGGGTGGCTATTCCGACAGCATCGTGGTCAGCCAGCATTTTGTACTGCGCGTCCCCCAGACACTCGACCCGGCCAGCGCCGCGCCGCTGCTCTGCGCAGGCATCACCACCTACTCTCCCCTCAAGCATTATGGCGTGAAGGCCGGAGACAAGGTCGGCGTGCTGGGGATGGGTGGCCTGGGCCACATGGGCATCAAGTTCGCCAAGGCCATGGGCGCGGAAGTGACGTTGTTCACTCGCTCGGCGAGCAAGGCAGAAGAAGCCCGTCGCCAAGGCGCGGACCATGTGATCGTGTCCACCGACGCCGAACAGATGGCGGCCGCCGCCGGACGTTTCAACTTCCTGCTGGACACCATTCCGGTGCAGCACGACCTCAATCCCTACCTCGATACGCTGCATTTCAACGGCGTGCACATCATCGTCGGCCTGGTCGAGCCGGTCGACCCACCCGTACACGCGGCAAAGCTGATCCTGGGTCGCCGAGTGTTGGCCGGCTCGCTGATTGGCGGCATCGCCGAAACCCAGGAAATGCTGGATTTCTGCGCAAAACACAACATCAGCTGCGACATTGAAATGCTCGACATCCGCCAGATCAACGAGGCCTACAGCCGCATGATCGCCGGGGATGTGAAGTACCGCTTCGTTATCGACATGGCGACGCTCAAGGCCTGACGCTCGTCAAACCTTGGCACCCAGTTCCGCCGACAGCCGGGCTGTGACCCCTTTGACCAGGGGAATCAGCTCGGCCATCTTTTCCAAAGGCATGTACGGCACCGTGCTGGCGATGCTGATACCGGCGACGATGCGCTTGCCGGCGTCACGGATCGGCGCCGCCACACAGCGGATCGACGGTTCGTTGTCCTCCAGGTCGAAGGCATAGCCCCCCGCCACATACTCCACCATCCGTTGCTGGAACTGTTCCCAGGATTGCTCCTGGTGCTGGGGCCAGAATTGATTCTTCCCACCCGCCGGCAGGCTGATTTCGTACAGCCGCTTCCATTGTTCCTGGGCATCATCGAGCATCAGCGCCTTGCCGATCCCTGTCCGCGCCAACGGCATGCGATGGCCCACGCGCGAACGCATTTCCGGCCCGTTACGCCCCGGATTTTTCAGCAGATACAAGACTTCGTCGCCCTCGCGAATCGCCAGGTGAACGGTGTCCCCGGTGAGCGCCGACAACTCGTCCAGGTACGGCCCCGCCAGGCTCACCAGTGGCAACTCTTCCCGAGCCTGGAAACCCAGCTCGATCAACTTCGGCCCCAGCAGGTAACCCACTTGCGGCACCACGCGCAGGTAACGTTCGTCCACCAGGCAACTGGCCAGGCGGTGGGTGGTGCTGCGGGTGGTGCCGATCAGCCGGGCGATTTCCTTCAAGTCGCGAGCACCGCTGGCGACCGCCTGGACCACGCCCAGGCCGCGCAGCAAGGTCTGCGTGCCAGTAGGAGCGGCATCCTTGATGATTTTTGGATCGTCTTGCTGCATATCCGGCCTTCAACAGTGCGGGGAACGGGCGGCATTATGGTCGCCCGCCCCGTCGGACTACAACTCGATGCGCTCGACCTTCCCGACCAGCAGGATGTAGGACAGCGCCCCGGCCAATGCCAATACGGCGATATAGGTAATGGCCGGGGCAAACGAATCACCGCTGGCAAGGAAGCCGATGACAATCGGCGTGGCGATGGCCGCCAGATTACCGATGAGATTGAACACCCCGCCGGTCAAACCGAGCAACCGCGCCGGTGCCAAGGTGGAAACCAGTGACCACGTGATCGACGCCAGGCCATTGCCGAAGAACGCCAGGGCCAGGAAGGCGATCACCAGGGGCGTCGACTCCACGAAGTTGGCGCCGATGATCGAGGTGGAAATCAGCAGCCCGCCAATGATCGGCAGCTTGCGCGCAAAACCCACCGTGGCGCCCCGGCGGATCAGCCAGTCCGAGAAGAAGCCGGAACACAGCACGCCGACGAATGCCGCAAGGAACGGCAACGACGCCAGCAAGCCGGACTTGATGAAGTCCATGCCGCGATACTTCACCAGGTAGGTCGGGAACCACGTCAGGAAAAACCACAGCGTGGAGTTGAGGCAGAACTGTCCCAGGTAGATACCCCATAACTTGCGTTGGGTCAGGACGATGCCCAGGTCGCTCCAGCTGAATTTGGCCTTGGCCTTGGCGGTATCGGCCTGGATGTCCACCAGCCCCCCACCCTCACGGATCAACTCGATTTCCGCGGCATTGGCGCCCTTGAAATCCCGAGGCTCGCGATATACCGCATACCAGATCACCGCCCAGAGAATGCCCACCGCGCCCGTGGCGACAAACACCATGTGCCAACCAAACGCGTGTTGCAGCCACGCCAGCACCGGTGTCAAAAATGCGAGCCCAACGAACTGCCCGGAGGTATAGAAACCAATGGCCGTGGCCCGCTCGCGCTCGGGAAACCAGGTGGTGACCACGCGGCTGTTGATCGGATAAGCCGGCGCTTCCAGGGCACCGACGGCCATGCGCAGCACGAACAGCGCGATGAAACTGGCGGCAAAACCGAGCATCACCGTGGCCGCCGACCACAGCAACAATGCCACGCTATACAGGATGCGCGGCGGCACCCGGTCCACCAGCCAGCCGCCGGGGATCTGCATGGCGGCGTAGGTCCAGCCGAACGCCGAGAAAATCAGCCCGACGTGGATCGGGTCGATGCCCAGGTCGCTGGTCAATGCGGGGGCCGCGATCGAGAGATTGCTGCGGTCCAGGTAGTTGATCACCACCGTGATGAACAGCAACACCATGATGAAAAAACGCTTGCGGCTGGGCGTCACCGACGACGCCTGCGCGCTCAGGGTGTGCGCTTGCATGTGAGGTGCCTCTTTTTATGTTTATTGAGGAAACGGGCGCATCGAAGAAGATCTCCCTGCTTGCGAAGATCAAATTGTGGGAGCGAGCTTGCTCCCACAGGGTCAGGCGTGACTCACCATTCGGCAAAACTGCCATCGGCATGGCGCCAGATCGGGTTGCGCCAGCGATGGCCAATGGCCGCGCGCTCGATGACGTATTCCTCATTGATCTCGATACCCAGGCCAGGACCGTTCGGAATTTTCACGAATCCTTGGTCATAGTCGAACACTCGCGGGTCCTTGATGTAGTCCAGCAAGTCATTGCTTTCGTTGTAATGGATGCCCAGGCTCTGCTCCTGGATAAACGCGTTGTAGCAAGCCGCGTCCAGTTGCAGGCACGCCGCCAGGGCGATCGGACCCAACGGGCAATGCAGTGCCAGCGCCACATCGTAGGCCTCGGCCATGTTGGCGATCTTGCGGGTTTCGGTGATGCCGCCGGCGTGGGACGCATCCGGCTGGATGATGTCCACATAGCCTTCGCTGAGCACCCGCTTGAAATCCCATCGCGAGAACAACCGCTCGCCCAGGGCAATCGGGGTGCTGGTCAGCGGCGCCAGTTCCTTGAGGGCTTCGTAGTTTTCGCTGAGCACCGGTTCTTCAATGAACATCAGCTTGAAGGGGTCGAGCTCCTTCATCAGAACCTTGGCCATTGGCTTGTGCACACGGCCGTGGAAATCCACGCCAATGCCGACGTTCGGCCCGACCGCGTCGCGCACCGCTGCCACGTTGGCCAGGGCCAGGTCGACTTTTTCGAAGGTATCGAGGAACTGCAGTTCTTCGGTGCCGTTCATCTTCACCGCCGTGAAGCCGCGTCCCACCGCCTCTTTCGCCGCTCGGGCGGTGTCCGCCGGCCGGTCGCCGCCGATCCATGAATAGACACGGATCTTGTCCCGCACCTGGCCGCCCAACAGATCGCTGACCGACACACCCAGGGCCTTGCCCTTGATGTCCCACAACGCTTGGTCGATACCGGCCAGGGCGCTCATGTGGACGGCCCCGCCGCGGTAGAAGCCACCGCGATAGAGCACGGTCCAGATGTCTTCGATGTTGCGTGGGTCTTTGCCGATCAGGTAGTCGGACAATTCTTCAACCGCAGCCGCCACTGTGTGGGCACGGCCTTCGACCACGGGTTCGCCCCAACCGGTCACGCCCTCATCGGTCTCGACCTTGAGGAAGCACCAGCGCGGCGGAACGATAAACGTGGTCAGCTTGGTGATTTTCATCTTGTTGTCTCTCTTGTCAGATGCAGCGCTCGGAGCGCTGGAAAAGTCTTCAGTTCAAGGCATTCCATGCGGCCACATAGGCCTTGGCGCGCACCGCCACTTGATCCGCTGTCAGGCCCGGCTTGAACAACCCGGAACCCAGGCCGAAACCCTTGACGCCGGCTTCGACGAACACCGCCATGTTGTCCGGCGTAATCCCGCCCACCGGCACCAGCACGGTCCCGGCCGGTAAAACCGCGAGCCAGGCCTTGACCACCGCCGGGCCCATTTGCTCGGCGGGGAACATCTTCAGCACATGAGCGCCCTCGGCCAGCGCGGCGAAAGCTTCGGTCGGCGTGGCGACGCCGGGCGACAGGTACAGCCCCGCCGCTTTTGCCGCCCGCAAGACCTTCGGGTCACTGTGAGGCATGACGATCACCTGGCCACCGGCCGCCTTGACCTGCTCCACCTGCTCCGGGGTCAGCACGGTACCCGCGCCGATCAGGCAATCGGCGGGCAAGGTACTGCGCAGGATGCGGATACTTTCGTACGGTTCGGGGGAATTGAGCGGCACTTCGATGACTCGAAATCCCTCGCTATACAGGACTTCGCCGATAGATGCCGCCTCCTCGGGGCGCAGGCCGCGAAGAATCGCGATCAGCCCGTTGTGCGCCAATGCTTGTTTGAGCATGTCAGGTCTCCAGTCAGGTTTAACGCGACGCGGTGGGTCCGAGCAGCCCGGCCGCCAAGGCCAGTTGCCACAAACCGCGTTCGGTGGCCTGTTCGGCCAGGATCACGCGGGCGAAACCGCAGGCGTCGAGGGCCCGCTGGTAACGGGCGCAGAGTTGAGAATTACCAATCAGCACGACCGTCGGCAGGTGAACGCTGTTGCGCCGTTGACGTTGCACGGCGGCCAGGGCCGTCAACTCATGGCCGATCAGCACACCCGACAGGTAATCGGCCTGGGCGCTCGCGCCGAGCTCGCCGGTCAGGCCCAGGCTGCGGGCGCTGAACACGGTGGACAGCGGGCCAATCTGCCCATCCGACGACAGCGCCACCTGCACGCCGCGATCGAAAGCCACGCCATCGAACGCCGCGCCGCGCTGCTGGGTGCGGCCGAGAATGCTGTGGTCGCTGAGCACGGCGAAGATCTCGCCGGTCATGAAGGTGTCGAAATGGACGATGCAGCCTTCGGCCGCCTCCACCCATTTCGAATGGCTGCCCGGCAAGCCGATCAGCACCGCTTCGTTGGGCAAGCCAGGCAACGCACCGAGCACCTGGGTTTCTTCGCCGCGCATCACATTGGGCAGTCGGGAGCGTTGGATTACCCCTGGCACGATGTGAACATCAACACCGCGAAGGCTCCGGATAATTTGTAGGGAATGTCCGAGATTGGCGACGTTTGCCGGCGTGTCGCAGTAAGGCGCTTCCCGCCAACCTTGGGCGCTGCCCACCATGCCGCAGGCAATGACGGGCAAGCCTGGCTGCGCATCGAGCCAATCGCCGCAGGCTTCATCGAAGGCCAGCTCAAAACCGTCGATGCAGACCTGGCCCGCTATCGTCCGCGGCCCGGACGGCAACTGCATGATCCCCGACGACAGCGAACGCTGTTCGAGCACCTCGCCTCCCGCGGCTAGTTTGTAAGCCCGTAATGAGGTCGTTCCCCAATCGAGCGCGATCAATTGCGCCTGCATCCGCTTCACCTGTTTTGTTTATTGGGCAGTGAGTGACGCGGACTATAAACCCGGACGCAGGAAAATCTCAATATATAAATATCTCTCCCACATATTGGGATATCAATTCTATCGTGAAGGCATCGCCATCCACCCAAGACCCTGCTACGTTTCTGACCGGACGCCAAACAACTCAGGGAAAAAGTGATGGGACAATTGCTGAAGATCCTCGGCCGCACTTCCTCGATTAACGTCAGAAAGGTCTTGTGGACTTGCCAGGAACTGGAAATCTCCTACGAGCGCGAAGACTGGGGCATCGGCTTCGCGTCGACCCATGACCCGGCGTTCCTGGCATTGAATCCCAACGCCCAGGTGCCGGTGATTGTCGACGAGAGCGGCGTGCTCTGGGAGTCGAACACCATTTGCCGCTATCTGGTGGGCAAGCACGGGCGCAGCGACCTGCTGCCTGTCGAGCCTGCCGCACGGGCGCGTGTAGAGCAGTGGATGGATTGGCAAGCCACCGAGCTCAATCCGTCGTGGGGCGATGCGTTTTATGGACTGGTGCGCAAGCACCCGGATTTCCAGGACCCACAACTCATCGCCGCCGGCGTCAAAGGCTGGAATAAGAAGATGGGCTTGCTGGAACAACAGCTGGACCACACCGGCGCCTACGTAGCCGGTGCAGACTTTTCCCTTGCAGACGTACTCATTGGCCTATCCGTACACCGCTGGCGGCAGACGCCCATGGAACGTCCGGACTATCCAGCCGTAGCCGCTTATTGCACGCGACTCCAACAGCGACCCGGGTTTACCCAGTGGGCGTCCGACGCGTACTCATGAACGTCAGTTGCCGTTAGCGAAGTCCCGGAGCACCTTGCCATCCATCCGGTAGCGCACCCACTCTTCCTGCGGTTGCGCGCCGAGGGATTTGTAGAAGTCGATGGCCGGGGTGTTCCAGTCCAGCACGCTCCACTCGAAGCGACCACAATCGTTGTCGCAGGCGATCTTCGCCAGATGTCGCAATAAGGTTTTGCCCGCCCCGCCACCGCGCTGTTCAGGCGTGATGTACAAGTCCTCCAAGTACAGGCAATTACTGCCCAACCAAGTGGAATAGCTGAAGAAAAACACCGCAAAACCGATCGGCACGCCATCGCGCAGGCAGATCAAGCCGTGGGCGGTGGCGCCTTCGCTGAACAGGCTGCGCTCGATGTCGGCCACGCTGGCGATGACTTCGTGGCGAGCTTTTTCGTAATCGGCCAGCTCAGTAATGAAAGCAAGGATTTGCGGCGCATCGCTGGGCTGCGCGGGACGGATTTCGATGGACATGAACAGGCCTTGTCGCCAATTGAAAGCATCATACTAAGCCGCTCTGCGGCGCTCGTCACATCTTCTAAAGACACCCCCAATAGCGCCGTTCGTCGCCCCTGCGGCACCAACCCCACTCCAGCGCGGCCAAAAATCTGGCAAGCATTTCAAAAAATGGAGGCGACACCATGATCTATTCAAGGCTGACTGCACTCACATTCGCCACGCTGCTGTCTTCGGCGGCTTTCGCGGCCACGACCAGTGGCACCGGACCGACCGACCCGGTTCAGGCACCCAACTCGCCGGCCACCCAAGGTTTGCCCAAACTGAACACCGATGGCACGGGCGGCACCTTGAACAATGGCCAGCCGCCTGCCACAGGCACCGATCCGCGGGTCCAAGGCAACGACACGGGCCGCCAAGGCGGGATGAACACACCTGACTCCACTGCGCCCGACAATGCCGATACTGGCGTGGGTTCGAAAACCACAACCGGAGGTTCAGGCTCTGAAGGTGGTGGGGCCTCCAGTCAATAACTTCTACCCAGCCATTGAGGAGGACCGTTCCCATGCCTCGTGGAAGCAAAGACAAGTACACCGATGAGCAGAAGCGCAAGGCCGAGCACATCGAAGACAGCTATGAGCAAAAAGGTGTGTCGGAAGGCGAGGCCGAGGCTCGGGCCTGGGCCACGGTGAACAAGCAATCGGGAGGCGGCGAACGCTCTGGTGGATCCGGCAAGAAGAAACCCGCCGAAGCCAAGCAATCCGACCGCAAGGAGTCGGCCCGGCGCGCCGCCAAGAGCCGCGAAGGCCAGCCGCGCACCAGCAAAGCCTCCCATGAGGCCCAGACCGTGGACAGCTTGATGAAAGAAGCCCGGGCAAAAAATATTCCCGGACGCTCGAAAATGCGCAAGCAGGAACTGGTCGAGGCGTTGCGCAAGGCGGGGTAGAGCGAAAACTGTGGAAGCGGGCCTGCTCGCGAATGCGGTGGGTCAGCTAAGGAAGTGTCGGATGTACCGACGCATTCGCGAGCAGGCTCGCTCCCACCGGTTTTTCGCCTGGCTCAGGACTTCGGAACAGTGCAGAGCCAGTGTGGGAGCGAGCCTGCTCCGGGCGGCGATCCGACGATGGCGGCAGGTCAGCCTCCAATAATCTTCAACGCTGTTTCAACCTGTCAATCACCACCGCCAACAGCAGGATCGAGCCGCGGATGACGTACTGGTAGAACGTATCGATGTTCTTCAGGTTCATCGCGTTCTCGATGATCGCCAGGATCAGCACGCCGGCGATGACATGGCGAATCATGCCGATGCCGCCGCTCAACGAAACGCCACCCAGAACACAAGCAGAGATCACGGTCAGTTCGAAACCCTGGCCGATCATCGGCTGGCCCGAGGTCATGCGCGACGCCAGGATGACGCCTGCCAGCGCACCAATCACACCGTGCACGGCGAAGATGATGATCTTGGTGCGATCAACGTTAACGCCTGCCAGCAATGCCGCTTCCTGGTTGCCGCCGATGGCCATGGTGTTGCGCCCATAAGTGGTGTAGTTCAGCAGCCAGCCGAAGAACAGAAAGCAGGCAATGGTGATCAGGATCGGCACCGGCACACCGAACATCTGGCCGTTACCAAAGACGAAAAACGATTCTTCCGACACCCCCACCGCCTTGCCGTTGGCAAAGATGTAGGCCAGGCCGCGTACGATCTGCATGGTCGCCAGCGTGGTAATCAGCGCATTGACCCGCAGTTTCGCGATGACGATGCCGTTGATCAGGCCGACAATCAGCCCCATCACCAACGCCGCGCTCACGCCGAGAAATACGCTATTGGTGTCACGCATCACGACGGCCGCGACGACGCCGGCGCAGGCAATCACCGAACCCACCGACAGGTCGAAATGCCCGGACGCCAGGCAATACAGCATGGTGCATGCCGCGATGCCGGTGGTGGAAATCGCCAGGCCCAGGCCGCGCATGTTCAGCGGCGACAGGAAGTTGTCGATCATCAGGGTGCAGAGCACGAAGATGCCGATGGCCGCCAGCAGCATGACCCAGTCGTCGAGGAAGCGGCGCAGGTCCAGGGGTTTGCGCGCCGTTGGCAGTGCATTGTTTTGGATGGTCATGATTTACCTCTCAGTTCGCCGCGTCGGCAACGCGTTGGCGCGGCAGCGCCAGTTGCAGCAGGTTGGATTCGTCGGCCTGGTCACGCGGCAACTCGCCGCGCATGGCCCCTTCGCACAGCACCAGGATCCGGTCGGAAATGCCCATCACTTCCATCAAGTCACTGGACACCACAATCACCGCGATGCCATCGGCCGCCAGGTTGTGGATAATCTGGTAGATCTCGGCCTTGGCGCCGATGTCGATGCCTCGCGTCGGCTCGTCAAGCAGCAGGACTTTCATCGGCATGGAAAGCCAGCGTCCCAGGATTGCTTTCTGCTGGTTACCGCCGGACAAGTACATGATTTTCTGGCTCGCCGCCGGGGTCTTCACTTTGAGCGACTTGATCTGCTTGTCGGCATTGCCCCGCTCCCACTCGCCACGCAACAGGCAGCCGAGCGCGGAATGAGCCGGACGGGCGCTGATGTTGATGTTCTCGGCCACGCTGCCCAACGGAATGATGCCCTCCTTCTTGCGATCTTCCGGACAGAGCAGCACACCAGCGGCGATGGCATCCCGGGGGGAACGCAGTTTCAATTCCTTGCCGTGCAGGACCAGGCTGCCCTCGCTCTGACGTTCCAGGCCACTGAGCAAACGCAGCAGCTCGGTACGACCGGCGCCGACCAGCCCGAACAAGCCCAGGATCTCGCCCTTGTGTACATGGAAACTCACCGGTTCGCGCAAGCCCGGCCCGAGCAGGCCTTTCACCTGCAACGCCACATCGCCGCGCTCCCGGGGGCGGTAGTCATAAATGTCTTGGATATCGCGACCGACCATGCACGTGACCAACTGATCGTGGGTCAGCTCGCTCATGTTCTCGAAGGTGCGGACATAACGACCGTCCTTGAAGACCGTCACCGCGTCACAGATGCGGAACACCTCCTCCATGCGGTGGCTGACGTACAGCACTACTTTGCCCTCGTCCCGAAGGCGGGCAATGATCGTCATCAAACGGTCGATTTCCCGGGCCGACAGGCTGCTGGTCGGTTCGTCGAAGGCAATGACGTGGGCGCCACGGGACAAGGCCTTGGCGATTTCCACCAACTGGCGCTGGCCAAGGGACAGACGACCGACTTTTTCCTGCGGGTCGATTTCGTCCGCCAGCCCTTTGAGCAATGTCAACGCCTGCTGACGCAGTACGCCGCGATTGACGAGGCCGAAACGCGCCGGCAAATGACCGAGGAACAAGTTCTCCGCGACGGTCATTTCCGGCACCAGGTGTAATTCCTGGTGAATCACCGCCACACCGCTGGCGATGCTGTCGGCGGTGCCTTTGAAGGCCATCGTCTGCTCGCCGATCTGCAAGTCGCCGCTGCTCGGGATGTAGGCGCCCCCGAGGATTTTCAGCAACGTGGACTTGCCCGCGCCGTTCTCGCCCATCAAGGCATGCACCTGCCCCGGATGAGCAACGAAACTGATATTGGCCAGCGCCTGCACGCCAGGAAAGGACTTGCCGATCCCGTTGAATCGCAAGCTGCCGCCGATGTTGTGTTGCCATGTCGCTGTTTGCGCTTGCATAACCACCTCGAACTCACAGAGATCAAGCGACCCTGCCACTCATGTGGCCAGGGCCGCTTTTGAATCAACCGGCCGTCAGTTCCACAGGCCGATCTTTTCCAGCTCTTGCTTGAAGTTCTCCCGGGTGATCAGCGTCACCTCGTCCATGGCGGTGTACTTCGGCGGTTCCTTGCCGGTGGTGATCCACTCGTACATCATTTCGGCGGTCTTGTAGCCTTCGATGTGCGGGCTTGGCAACATCGAACCGAAGAAGCCGCTGTCCGGTTTCTTCAACTCGCCGATGGCGTCGGTGCCGTTGATGCCGATGCCGATCACGTTGGCCGCCTTGAAGCCGGCTGCTTCGGTGGCGCGCACGCCGCCCAGCACGGTGTTGTCGTTCATACCGCCGATGATCAGGTTTTTCGCAGCGCTTGGCAGCTTCACCAGCGCCGAGTTGGTGGAGTCCATGCTGCCGGGGACGTCGAGGGTCTTGAGCGCCGCAAACAGAATGTGGTCTTCCGGCATCCCGGCTTTCTTCAAGGCATCGACCGAACCGTCGGTGCGCTTCTTGCCGGTGTCCAGTTCGTTGAAGGTGTTGATCACCGCGTAGGTGTCTTTCCAGTCCCAGTTACGCTTTTTCGCCTCGGCGGCCATCGCGGCGCCCTGCTTCTGGCCCACCTCGAAGGCCGCCATGCCCAGGTATGGCACGTCCTCCATGAACTTGCCTTTGGCGTCGACGAAACGGTCGTCGACGGCGATCACCTTGAGATCGTTAAGCTTGGCCTTGGCCATGATGGCTGGGCCGAGAGACACGTCCGGCGGGCAGATCACGAAGCCCTTGGCACCGTTGGCGGCAAGGCTGTCGATGGCCGAAAGGGTTTTTTCGCCATCGGGCACGGCGATTTTGATCAACTCGAAGCCTTTGTCCTTGCTCGCCTTCTCGGCGAAAGCCCACTCGGTCTGGAACCAGGGCTCCTCCGCCTGCTTGACCAGAAAACCGATTTTTACCGGATCCGCTGCCAGCAGGCTGCTGCTAAGGCTGACCGCGGTCACCGCCAGGGCGGCACGACACAGGGAACGGATCCCACGACGATATTTCATAGCTGACTCCTTGTTTTTTTTATTGAAAGCCAAACGTCCAGGGATCTGCTCCACATGGGTGGAATTGCGCAGGCTGGCCGGTCAAATCGTGTTACTGCACAAGCATAGGTGTAAATAGTCATATCGTATGATGATTGGATTACAGGCGAAGTTTCCCTCCGCAATCCAAGAATGCTCAGTCGTGGTACATGACCGAACGCCCACCATCGATGGTGATGCATGAGGCATTGATGAACGGTGCTTCGTCACTGGCCAGGAATACGGCCGTCATTGCCACTTCAATCGGCTGCCCGATGCGCCGTGGCGGGTGCAGGTCCAGCGCGCGCTGGCGTTCGGCCTGGGGATCGGCAAAGCCGTTCCAGTAGTCGACGTTCAGTTGAGTCTCGATGTAGCCCGGCGCAATGGCGTTCACCCGCACGCCCTTGGGTGCGTACTCGATGCCCAGGGCACGGGTCAGGCCCAGCAGGCCATGTTTGGCTACGGGGTATGGGAAACAACCGGGAATAATGTGGGACGAATGGGTCGACGCGATGTTGATGATGCTGCCCACGCCCTGTTCGATCATCTGCGGCAACACCGCCTTGCAACCGTACCAAGCACCATCCAGGTCGATGGCGAAGCAACGGCGCCAGTCCTCTTCGGTCATTTCCAGCGGATCGCGGAACACGTTGACGCCTGCGCAGTTCACCAGCACGTCGATGCGACCATGCAACTCGACCGCCCGGCGGGCCATGACGTGCAAATCCTGTTGGTTCGAGACATCAACCTTCAGCGCTTGGACATCCGCACCCTGTCGACGCCAATGGGCGGCGACGGTTTCGACCTTTTCCCCCTGGATGTCGCTGATGACCAGCCGGGCCTGTTGCGAAGCGAACGCGGCGACAATGGCTTCGCCGATGCCCTGGGCAGCGCCGGTCAACAGCACGACCTTGTCTTTCAGGCGTTCGCCCTTCACGGGCTCAGGCACCGGCGGCAAGCAAAGCGCTTCAGCCATGGACGGGGCCTCCAGTGCAAACACACGACAAAAACCGGACACCCAACGATGGCCGGTTCAAAAGCTGTGGGCTCAACACTGATTCGCGAACACCGCCGAGGCGTTCCGGGAAAAAACGATGCATCACTTCACCTGTTTTGTTTTTTTAAGTGTGAGTGCGTATTGCTGATGGAGCCGACTATAAACCCGACCGCCGAATAATCTCAATATATATATTTACATCCCATATTTTGGGATTTACCCCGCGAACCGCGTACAAGCCACGCCCGGCACATCGACGCGCATCGATAGCACCGCCCCGTCCAATGGGTGATTGAGGGGACTTTGCGCACTGGTGATATACAAAGTCCGTAGGTCTTCACCACCGAATACACAACTGGTAGGGCGACTGACCGGCAATTCGATCACCTGATCGACGTGACCCTCCGGATGCAACCGCAGCAGGCAACTGCCGTCCCAACGGGCGTTCCAGATATAGCCCCGCGCATCCATCGCCGAACCATCCGGCCCGCCACGGGAATGGGGTCCGAACCAGACTTCGGCGGGCGCGAGTTTTCCATCGGGATAAATAAAGTGCCGATAAAGGGTCCCGTCCAGGCTCTCGCCGAAATAGACGGTCGTGCCATCAGGGCTCCACAACAATGTGTTGGGGATGCCCAAGCCACGCAACAGCGGCATCACGCGGCCATCGCCGCCGACACGAAACAGCCCACCGGAGCGCTGCTCGATGGGCAAGTCTTCGCCATCTTCCCCGATGTTGTTCTGCATGGTGCCCAGCCAGAGCTGGCCCAACGCATCGCAGCGGGCTTCGTTGGCGCGATTGCCCGGCTGGGGATCGGCCATGCACAGCAACTTCAGGCGCGGTTCCAGGCCTGGGGAGTCCAGGTCCAACCGGTAAACGCCACTGCTCAACGTCACCAAGGCATTGCCGCTCTGGGTCGGGATGAATGCAGAGACGTGCTCAGGCATCTGCCAGATCTGCACGTTCTTGCCAATCAGCCGCAACGCCTGCTTGCCGGCAATATCGACCCAATACAGCGCCTGGGTCGGCTCGTCCCAAAAAGGCCCCTCGCCCAGCTTCGCCCGATGCTCCGTCACAGCCGTCCACTTCATTTAAAACCTCCTGTTCCCGAGTTTCCCGGCGTTGTCTGTTCGACCGGCCATGACATTGGGGTAAAAACGCTTGATGGCCAGGTCTGCGTTATCGATCAGCGTCATGCAGGCCCAGACGCCTCGCGTCGCGTCCCGAGCGGCGATGGCTTCGGCGATGTCCTTGTGGATCGGCAGCGTGCGGCGCAGTTCGTCCGGGTCGGCGGCCGACACCTCGAACGAAACCGCCAACAACGCTCCGAGGGCTGGGACCATTTGTTCGATGAATTGATTGTGGCTGGCCGCGAGGATGCATTCGTGGAAGAACTGGTCGGCGCGGTTGTAATCCGCACCGCTGTCCACCGCCCGCTCAAGCGCATGATAGGCCAGGCGGATCGCCTGCACCTGGTCGGCCGTCGCCCGTTCACAGGCCCAGCGCACGGCCATCGGTTCGATGGTGCGGCGCAGGTCCAGCAGATCGTCGACAAAATTCTCCGGCAAGCCGCTGCGCGACAGCCAGCCCACCACTTGTGGATCAAAGAGGTTCCAGCGGCGCACCGGCAACACCCGCGTGCCGACCTTCGGCCCGACTTCCAGCATGCCTTTGGCCACCAAGGTTTTGATGGCTTCGCGAATCACCGTGCGGCTGACGCCCAGTTGCTCGCCCAGATCCGCCTCGACCTTGATGGTTTGCCCAGGCTTGACCTGGCCGGCGGCGATCCAGCCCCCCAGCCAATCGACGGTCGACGCGTGAAAACTGCTGGACATGAGCACCCCGTGGGCATTTCTTGTTAGGTGCCCACGCTAATCATCATACGATTGGGTGTCAATTTGAATTTTTGGGGCCTTGTGAGAGCGAGCAAGCTCGTTCCTACAGAAAAATCAGGGCTCCAGGCCGATGGGGAAAAACTCGCCACCACTCCAGACGCCCAACCAGCGCTGCCCATCTATCTCACGGCTGACCGCAAGCTCCACCAATTGATAGAACACATTGCGATGAATCAGCGCTTCAAGATTGCTGCGCACATGAATGTAAGGCGCCGGTTCCTGGGTCTGGGGATCGATCATCACCCGCATCGGATGTTCCGGGCCGGCTTCGGTGACTTCCTCGACATTGGTGGTAAAGCGCAACAACTGCCCTTCCCCCTCTCCTTCGACCTCCAGGGTCACGGCCACGAACGGCGCATCATCGACCTTGATGCCGACTTTTTCCACAGGGGTAATCAGAAAGTAATCATCGCCGTCGCGGCGAATGATGGTGGAGAACAGCTTGACCATCGGCTTGCGTCCGATGGGGGTGCCCAGGTAGTACCAAGTGCCATCGCGGGCGATGCGCATGTCGATGTCGCCGCAGAAGTCAGGGTTCCACAAGTGGACCGGCGGCAGGCCTTTGGTCTTGGGGATCTGCCCCAGCAGGTCATTGGCTTTTTGCGGTCCGCTCATGGTGCCCCCTTCTGTTTATTCGTTGCTCATCCCCAACAAGCTGCGGGCGTACTCACGCAACGGCGCGGCGATGAGGTCTTGTGGCTGCTTGTCGTGCAACGTCAGCAAACCGCCACGACTCTTGATGCGTGCAGTATCAATCAAATACTGGGTGCTGGTCTCGATCAACATGATTTGAATCACACTGGTGTCGACACCCAGGCGATCCACCGCCTCTTCATCCAGCCATTCGTCGGTGTTGCCGATGCGGTTGTCCGCCTTGGCAAATCGGGTGTAGAGCAAATAGTGGGCACCGGCGGCACGCGCTTCACCCATCGCCTGATCGAGGCCTTCCGGGACCCGGGCGCGACGAACCATCGGGAAATATTCGATGAATCCATTGAAGGCTTCTTCAGCCACGACGTTGGGTCGCGGATAGGCGCTACCTGGCGGAGCAAAAGCGCCCTGAGCGATGTAGATGAAGGAATCCGGCTGGATGCGCAGGTTGTTTACACGGCGGCTGTCGCTATGGTCCAGCAGGCCGGCATCGCTCATGTGATAACGAACGCCCTCCCCCATATCGCTGACATTCATGCAGCCACCAAGCGTCAAAACGGTCAGCAGCAAAAACAGGCTACGCATCCTATCCTCCAAAAACCGGTGACGGAAAACCGGCGAATGGCCGTGGGATGCAGCTTTTGCGCCAGCTTGCAGGGTATGCGACTTGGAATACCTGTGGCGAGGGAGCTTGCTCCCGCAGGGCCGGTCCAACGCTTCGGCGTAGCGGCCCCTTTGCACGTTGCGACTGCTTCGCAGCCGAGCGGGAGCAAGCTCCCTCGCCACGAGAAGCCAGTCAGCCGCCAATGATTTTCATGATGGTCGCGCCACCCGAGAACGCTACTTCCTGCTTGTCTCCCAACGCCTTGACCAGCAAGCGCTGGAGCGCCGGCAACGCCTGGTGTCGGGGCTTGTCCAGCAGATCGCCGACGTAATGACGGTTGCTCGACGACAGGCAGCCGTGCAGCCAGCCAGTGGAAGACAACCGCAGTCGCGAACAGGTTCGGCAGAACGGCACGCTTTCGTTGGCGATCACGCCAAAGTGCCCGAGCCCGGGAATTTCATAGCGCACAGCCGTGGCATCGACGGGAGCGTCGGCTTGCAGATATTCGTATTGGTCGCCAATCAGGCCCAGCAGTTGCTGAAGGCTGACGAATTGCTGAAGGAACGCATTGGAATCCTTGGCCAGGTGCCCCATGCGCATCAACTCGATGAAGCGCAACTCATAGCCACGTTCCAGGCAGTATTCAAGCAACGGCATCACCTGATCGAGGTTCTGCCCGCGCAGCGGCACCATGTTGACCTTGATCTTCAGGCCCGCCGCCCGGGCCTGCTCCATGCCATCGAGCACAGTCGCCAGGTCTCCTCCGCGGGCTATGCTGCGAAACGCAGCGGCGTCCAGGGTGTCGAGGGAAACGTTGATCCGGCGGATACCGGCATTCATTAGCAGGGGCAGCTTCCTGGCCAGCAACTGGCCGTTGGTGGTCAGGCTGATGTCCTCAAGGCCCATCTGCCCCACCGCTGTCATGAAGCTCTCAAGCTTGGGGCTGACCAGCGGCTCGCCACCCGTGATGCGCAACCGCTCGATTCCGGCCGCTTCGATCAGATACGCCACGCCTCGCGCCATGGCCTCGGCCGACAGTTCATCCTGCGCAGCCACCAGCCGCTTGCCGTCAGGCACGCAGTAGGTACAGGCGTAATTGCAGGCTGAAGTCAGGCTGATCCGCAAATTGCGAAAACGCCTGCCTTGACGGTCAACGATCATGGATCACTCCGGCGAAAGAAGAATCGAGCCCGTGAAAATTGACCTAGAAATCAAGTTTTCGCAAGACCCAAGCCCGAGTATATTCCTGGGGCACTGCGCCATGTAAGCGGACATGGCGCAATTAAGCAGCTGAATGCCTCAACTGCTCGGCGTATCCGTGTCGCGCTTGCGCTTGTTTCCCATGCGCACACCGATATCCATCAGGAATTGGAAGAAGCCTTCCTGGTCTTCCAGCACATTGCTCCAGAACGGCGAGTGGTACAGCGCCACCGCGCCGTGCACCAGCGCCCAGGCAGCGCAGTAGTGGAAATACGGCGGGACGTCTTCAAGCTTGCCTTCGCTGATCCGGCCCTTGATCAGCAAGGTCAGGCGATCGAAATTCGAGGCGCGGATCTTGTGCAGCTCCTCGACCATTTCCGGCACCTGGTTGCCCTTGACCACCTTTTCTTCCAGGCGATCGAACAAGCGGTAACGCTGCGGGTCGCGCATGCGGAACTCGAAGTACGCTCGGGACAGCGCTTCCTTGTCCTTGTCGACATCGGCCGAATGCAACAGCTCGTTCAAATCCCGCTCGTAATCGAGCATCAGCCGCAGGTAGATCTCTGCCTTGGACTTGAAGTGTTTGTAAATCGTGCCTTTGCCGATACCCACGGCATCCGCAATCATCTCGACGGTGACGCTGTCTTCACCCTGATCGAGGAACAACTTGAGCGCGGTGTCGAGAATTTCCTGCTCGCGGCGACGAAACTCACGGACCTTACGAGGTTCTTTGTGCATAAGAAAAAGGTCTGAAGGGTCAAAATTCGAAGCCGGGTATTATGCCTAACTTACGCAAAAATGCACGGATCATCCGCGCACGGCCACAGTTCTTCACAAAACGGTGCGACCCCAGCTCCTCAGTTGGTAAGCGCGGACCCGCCTGGGCAGGCTTTGCCGGCAATGAGAACTTATCCGAAGCGAACGTATTCCAAATTTGTTTAAAAACGACCTCGGTCAAACTGGACTCATCGCCAGACTGATCAATACTTGAACTGTCGGCACGACATCTCCCCCAAGTGACGCGCCGATAAAGGTACCAACGGACCGCGTGCCTTTGTTTTACTCCTAATGGTCTTAACCCGGATTCACCCCCCAGAACCCGGGTTTTTTTTGCCTCGATTTCAGGCTCTTGCCGTACGGACCCGAGCCAACGGGAACAGCCGCTTGAAATTTTCGGTGGTTTGCTCCGCGAACCGGTCGTACGGTTCCCCCCGCAGCATCGCCAGGTATTCGGCAACCTCCCGGACATACTGCGGAAGGTTGGGCTTGCCACGATAAGGGATGGGCGCCAGATAAGGCGAGTCGGTTTCCACCAACAAACGATCGGCTGGCACTTTGCTTGCGACGTCGCGCAGGGCGTCGGCATTACGGAACGTGACGATGCCGGACAAGGAAATGTAATAACCCATGTCCAGGGCAGCCTTGGCCATATCCCAATCCTCGGTGAAGCAATGAAGCACACCGGCGTGGGGCAGCGCCGCGTCCCGCAGCAATGCCAAGGTATCGGCCCGCGCGCCACGGGTATGGATGATCACCGGCTTACCGGTCTGCCTGGCGGCCTCCAAGTGCAACCGGAACGACGCCTGCTGGACTTCGGCGGCCTCCGGCTCGTAGTGATAGTCGAGCCCGGTCTCGCCGATAGCCACGACTCGCGGATGATCGAGTTCGTGCAACAGCCAATCCAGGGCCGGCGTGGCATCGGGCTGCACATCCAGTGGGTGGATGCCCACCGAACAATCGACGTCTTCGTATCGTTCAGCCAGGCGCTTGACGTCGGCGGCGTTGTCGGCGCTGACACCGATGCAGAGGAAATGCCCCACCCCTCGCTGGCGCGCCGCATCCAACGCGGCGTCGAGGGATCCGCCATGGGCGGCGAGGTCAAGGCGATCGAGGTGGCAATGAGAGTCTACGAGCATAAGGGCCAGGCTACATCGTATGGGTGGGACGGTCGGACTTGAGCGTTCCGGCCAGGTGGGTTTCGATCTGGTTGCGAGCCGAGTTGTCGCCTTCGTTGAACTGCACGCCAACGCCGGCGGCCCGGTTGCCCTGGGCGCCTTTGGGAGTCATCCAGATCACCTTGCCGGCGACCGGGATTTTTTCCGGTTCGTCCATCAGGCTCAACAGCATGAACACCTCGTCGCCCAGGCGATAATTCTTGTTGGTGGGAATGAACAGGCCGCCGTTTTTGATAAACGGCATGTAGGCCGCGTAGAGCACCGACTTGTCCTTGATGGTCAGGGACAGGATGCCGTTGCGTGGTCCGGGACTGACAGGTTCGTTCATGCTGGTCTCCGCTGCGATTGAGCTGAGTCTAGTGCCTCTGTCAGGTACGACCAGGCAAACTCGCCCATTGCACCAACAGCGCCTCCAACAGCAATACGCGATTGAGGTTGGCCTTGCTCAACACCTTCTGACGTTGGGCAAGAATCCAGTCCTGGATGTTCAAGATTTTGTCCTGGCTGCTTTTTTGCGCCAGGTATTGGATGACTTTACGCATGTCGGTCAATCCGAGGCCGGCTTCGTCCTCGGTAAGCTGATAACGCAGGATCAGGCTCGACCAATCGCAGAACCAGTCAAACAACAGCAACAGGGGAATGGCGTTCCAGCCTTCGGCCAGTTGCGTTGGAGATTGTTGCTGCTTGAGCAGCTTCTTCACGCCGTCCACCACCAACGCCCGCTGCTCGCGCACGCCTTGGGCCTGCAGGCTGACGGCCGCCAGCGGCGAACCGGCGGCCAGGGTCAGCAGTTCGCCACGTTCCTCATCGGTGCTGTCAGGCATGGCCTGGGCGAGCCATTGCAAACTCATCGCCTGGCTGGGCAGCGGGCAGGCCTGCTGCACGCAGCGGCTCTTGATGGTCGGCAGCAAACGGCTCGGCTGATGACTGACCAGCAACAGGACGGTATCGCCGGAAGGCTCTTCGAGGCTCTTGAGCAAAGCGTTGGCGGCGTTGATGTTCATTGACTCAACCGGCTCGACCAGCACGACTTTGCGCCCGCCCATTTGCGAGGTCTGGACCACGAAGCTGACCAAGTCACGGACCTGGTCGACCTTGATCGCTTTGTCCGCTTCTTCAGGTTCCAGCACGTAATTGTCCGGATGACTGCCAGCCTTGAGCAGCAGGCACGATTTGCATTCCCCGCAGGCATTCGTGGCCGTCGGGGCCTGGCACAAAAGGCTCGCCATCAGGCGCTCGGCCAACGCCCGCTTGCCGATACCGGCCGGGCCATGCAACAGGTACGCGTGGGCATGCTGCGTGCGGCCGGCCAGTTGCTGCCAGAGACCGTCCTGCCAGGGATAGGCTTCAGCCACGGGCACGCTCCAGCAACCCGGGCAACACCGCATCCAGCGATTGCTGGACCTGGGTCAACGGCTGCGCGGCATCGATCAACAGGTAACGCGTCGGATCGGCCTTGGCGCGCTCGATGAAGGCGTCGCGCACGGCATTGAAGAACGTTGCCCCTTCAAGCTCGAAGCGATCCAGCCTGCCACGAGCGCTGGCCCGCGCCAGGCCGATTTCCACCGGCAGGTCGAAAACCAGGGTCAGGTCCGGCCGCAGGTCGCCCTGGACGAACGTTTCCAGCGCAGCGATACGCTCGACGGACAAGCCTCGGCCACCGCCCTGGTAGGCGTAAGTCGAATCGGTGAAGCGGTCACAAAGCACCACGGCTCCTCGGGCCAGCGCCGGTCGAATCACTTCGGCCAGGTGCTGCGCCCTGGCAGCGAACACCAACAACAACTCAGCATCAGGGTTCATGACTTCTTCAAGGGGCGCCAGCAACACCTCGCGAATCCGCTCGGCCAGCGGCGTACCGCCCGGCTCGCGGGTCAAGACCACCTCGATGCCGGCGGCCTGGAGGCGTCCGGCGAGGTATTCGCGGTTGGTACTCTTGCCGGCGCCTTCCGGGCCTTCCAGCGTGATAAACAAACCAGTCACGGGGCGATCCTTAGTCAAAGTCATTGCGGGTTCGGTGGCTCACTGGCATCCGGTTCGGGGGCCGGATCCTGAGGCGGCACCTGGGGCCCGTCTTGCGGCGCGGTATCAGGTGACGCGGCGGGAATCGGCGCCGAATCTTCAGGTGTGGCCGGGGCCGGGCTGGAGCGGTAGTCGGCGCGACGTTTGAGCTGGTATTCACGCACCGCATTGTTGTGCGACTCCAGATCATCGGAAAACACATGGCTGCCGTCGCCTCGCGCAACAAAGTAAAGGCTGTTGCCGTCGGCCGGGTTCAATGCTGCGTGAATCGCCTCGCGCCCGACCATCGCGATAGGCGTAGGCGGCAGGCCCGGCACCAGGTAGGTGTTGTAAGGATTGGGTTCTTTCAGATGGGAACGGGTGAGCTTGCCGGTGTAGCGCTCCCCCAGGCCGTAGATCACAGTGGGATCGGTCTGCAGCAGCATGCCCAGGCGCAGGCGCCGCACGAACACCCCGGCAATCTGACCCCGTTCCTGGGGCACACCGGTTTCCTTTTCTATCAGCGAAGCCATGATCAATGCTTGATAGGGTTGGGTGTAGGGCACGTCGGCGGCCCGTTGCGCCCATTCCTTGGCAAGCACATCGTCGAGCCGCTCGTAGGCTTTCTTCAGCAGGTCGGCATCCGATGTACCGCGCACGAATCGGTAGGTGTCCGGGAAGAACCGACCCTCCGGAAATACGCCGGAATGGCCAAGGCGATCCATGACCTGGCTATCACTGAGGCCGGCGAGCGTCTGCTCGAGCTTTTCATCCTTGGCCAACGCCGCGCGCACCTGGCGAAAGTTCCAGCCCTCCACCAGCGTCACGCTGTACTGCACCACTTCACCGCGCTTCCAGACGCCGATCAGGCCTTCCATCGTCATGCCCGGCACCATCCGGTATTCACCAGTGTGCAACGGCTGGCCGGCAAGATTGAAACGCCAATAGACGCGCAGCCAGAACGCATCCTTGATCAGGCCATCGGCTTCGAGACGATTGAGGGTTCCGGTCGGCGTGGTCCCATTGGGCACATCCAGCAACTCTTCCTGGGTGATGTTCAACGGCTGCTGCAGCGCCGAATGAATTTTCCAGGCCGAAGCGCCCAACAACAGCCCTGCCAGAACCAGTCCGGTCTCCAGCAACAACAAGAATTTACGTCTCACGAATCAAGCATCCAATAGCGCACGGGCAAGGGCCTGCAGTTTACGGGTGAGCGGGCCAACGGGCCAGCGCGCCGAACCGCATCCGCGTACCGGCCACACGCCATAAACGCTGTTGCAGACCATGACTTCATCGGCCTGGTGCAGCTGTTCGAGGCTGATGTCGGTGATTTGCGTGGCGATGCCTTGGGACTTGGCTTGAAACAATAATTCGGCGCGCATCACACCGGCCACGCCACAACGGCTCAGGTCCGCTGTGAACAGAACGCCATCGCGCACCAGGAACAGGTTGCTGAAGACGCCTTCGATCACCCGTCCGGACGTATCAAGCATCAATCCCTCGGCATGCTCGATGTCGCGCCACTCGGCGCGGGCCAGCACTTGCTCCAGGCGATTGAGGTGCTTGAGGCCGGCGAGCAAGGGCTGTTCGGACAAACGCACGGTGCAGGGGAACATTTGGATGCCTTGTTCGGCATGGGTGGTGGGATAAGCAGCCGGCGGGCTTCCTTGCAGAATACGCCTGGCCGGACTCGACGGATCGGCCGCATAACCACGCAGGCTGTTGCCCCGGGTCACGATGAGTTTCAGCACGCCATTACCCAGGCGCTGGGCATAGGCGCTCAGCTCAGCACCCAGCACGCTCAAGTCGACGTTGAACGCCAGACGCTGGCAACCGGCCTCCAGACGCTGCAGGTGGCGCTCCAGCAGTACAGGTGCGCCATTGCGCACGGCGATGGTCTCGAACAGCCCATCGCCATAAGCCAGGCCGCGATCTTTCAGCGACAGGACGTCTGCCGGCTGACCGTCGACCCAGCTTTCCATCAACCGGCGAACCGGCGGAACACCAGCGATCCGTTGGTTCCGCCAAAGCCGAAGGAGTTGGACAACACCACATCGATGTCCATGCTGCGGGCCGTATGCGGCACGAAGTCAAGGTCGCAACCTTCGTCCGGCTCATCGAGGTTGATGGTCGGCGGCGCGGTCTGGCTATTGATCGCCAGTACGCTGAAGATGGCTTCCACCGCCCCCGCCGCACCCAACAAGTGACCGGTCATGGACTTGGTGGAACTGACGGCCAGCTTGTAGGCGTGCTCGCCAAACACCGTCTTGATCGCCTGGGCTTCAGCCAGGTCACCCGCCGGGGTCGAAGTGCCGTGGGCGTTGATGTACTGGACCTGCTCGCCATTGATCTTCGCATCACGCAAGGCATTGGCAATGCAGCGGGCAGCACCAGCGCCATCGGCCGGTGGCGACGTCATGTGGTACGCATCGCCGCTGGTACCAAAGCCGATCAGCTCGGCATAAATGGTCGCACCGCGAGCCTTGGCGTGCTCCAATTCTTCGAGCACCAGCGCACCGGCGCCATCGGACAGCACGAAGCCGTCGCGGCCCTTGTCCCAAGGCCGGCTGGCCCGTGCAGGCTCATCGTTGCGGGTCGACAGCGCGCGGGAGGCGCCGAAACCGCCCATGCCCAGACCGCAGGCCGCCATTTCGGCGCCGCCGGCGATCATCACGTCGGCTTCGTCGTACATGATGTTGCGCGCGGCCATGCCGATGCAGTGGGTGCCGGTGGTGCACGCCGTGGCGATGGCATAGTTAGGCCCCTGTGCACCGAGGTGGATGGACAGGAAACCGGAAATCATATTGATGATCGAGCCCGGCACGAAGAACGGAGAAATCCGTCGCGGCCCCGAATCATGCAGCGTGCGGCTGGTTTCTTCGATATTGGTCAAGCCACCAATACCTGAACCCATTGCCACGCCGATGCGCTCGCGGTTGGCGTCGGTGACTTCCAGGCCGGCGTTACGCACTGCCTGAAAACCGGCAGCCAAGCCGTATTGAATGAACAGGTCAAGCTTGCGAGCTTCCTTGACCGACAGGTATTCCTCGACATTGAAGCCCTTTACCGAGCCGCCAAAACGGGTGGAATAGGCAGAAAGGTCGGTGTGTTCGATCAGACCAATGCCACTACGGCCAGCCAGAATGCCCTGCCAGCTGCTCGGCACATCCGTGCCCAGTGGCGACAACATACCCATACCGGTGACTACGACGCGTCTACGCGACACAGCACTCTCCTTTTTCAAATGACGACTTTGCATCAGGCCTAAAGAAAAAACCGCACGCCGTGATGGCAGTGCGGTTTTTCCATGACAGCTAGCGACGACTGAATACGATTACGCCTGGTGGCTGGTAACGTAGTCGATAGCAGCTTGTACAGTAGTGATCTTTTCAGCTTCTTCGTCAGGAATCTCGGTCTCGAATTCCTCTTCCAGAGCCATCACCAGCTCAACGGTGTCAAGGGAGTCGGCACCCAGGTCTTCAACGAAGGAAGCGGTGTTCACAACTTCTTCTTCTTTAACGCCCAGTTGCTCGGCAACGATTTTCTTGACGCGCTCTTCGATGGTGCTCATACCTTGTTTTCACTCCTAATGGACAAATTCAGGCAGCTGGCCGGTGGGTAAGTGTATAGAAAGACTTTTCGGTTTTTCAACCGAAAGCTTCACTCCTCGAACCTGGGGCCCGCCGCCTATAAATAGATTGCAGCTTTATAACGGATTTTAGACAGCTCGTATGACATTTTTTTGAAGCAATCCGTCACATTTAACTCATGTACATCCCGCCGTTCACCGGGATTGTAGCCCCAGTCACGTATGCCGCACCGTCCGAAGCAAGAAAAGCGACCACGGACGCGATTTCTTGAGCTTGCCCCAGACGACCCAGCGGAATCTGTGTCAACAAGGCTTCACGCTGCGCTTCCGGCAGTTCACGGGTCATGTCGGTGTCGATGAAACCCGGTGCAACCGAGTTTACCGTAATCGAGCGCGAACCGACTTCTCGTGCCAGCGCACGGCTGAAACCTTCCAGACCGGCCTTCGCTGCAGCATAGTTTACTTGGCCTGCGTTGCCCATGGCACCCACAACCGAGCCGATACTGATAATTCTGCCCCAACGAGCCTTGGTCATGCCACGCAGGACGCCCTTGGACAGCCGGTACAGGCTGTTCAAGTTAGTATCGACCACGTCGAACCACTCGTCATCTTTCATGCGCATCATCAAGTTATCGCGGGTGATACCGGCATTGTTGACCAGGATCGCCGGCGCGCCGAACTGCTCCTGAATGCTGGACAATACCGCCGCAACAGACTCATCGCTGGTCACGTTGAGCTCAAGACCGGTGCCCTGGATGCCGTTTTCCTTCAAGGTGGCGGCGATACGCTCGGCGCCCGAAGCGGACGTCGCGGTGCCGACAACGATGGCGCCTTGGCGACCCAGTTCCAGGGCGATGGCCTGGCCGATGCCGCGGCTTGCACCGGTCACCAGTGCAACTTTACCTTGCAGACTCATGCAAGCTTCTCCTGTTCAGGCTTGCGCTGCGCGAGCGGCAGCGAAAGCGTCTGGGGTGTTGAGGTTGGAAGTGGACACGCCTTCGGCGCAGCGCTTGTTCAGGCCTGCCAGCACTTTGCCAGGACCGCACTCGACCAGTTCGGTCGCACCCTTGGCTGCCAGCGTCTGGACCGATTCAACCCAACGAACCGGCTTGTAGAGCTGCTCCAGCAGGTCGCGCTTGAGGGTCTCCAGGTCTGCTGCGACGTTGGCGCTGACGTTCTGCACCACGGGAATCTGCGGAGCCTGCCAGTCGATGGCGGCGATGGACTCGGCAAAACGCTCGGCGGCTGGACGCATCAGCTCGCAATGCGACGGCACACTGACCGGCAACGGCATGGCGCGCTTGGCACCACGCGCCTTGCAACCCTCGATGGCGCGCTCGACGGCGGCCTTGGCCCCCGCGATGACCACTTGGCCCGGGGAGTTGAAGTTGACCGCACTGACCACATCACCCTGAGCCGCTTCGGCACAAGCTGCCAACACGTCGGCGTCTTCCAGGCCGAGGATCGCGGCCATGCCGCCCTGCCCGGCCGGAACGGCTTCCTGCATCAATTGGCCACGACGTTCCACCAGCTTCACCGCGTCGCCGAGACTCAGGCTACCCGCAGCCACCAGGGCGCTGTATTCGCCCAGGCTGTGACCGGCGACAAACGCCGGGCGGGCGCCGCCCTCGGCCAACCATAGGCGCCACAGCGCAACGGAGGCCGTCAGGATTGCCGGCTGGGTTTTATCGGTTTGATTGAGTTGCTCTTCCGGCCCTTGCTGGGTCAGTGCCCACAAGTCGTAGCCGAGTGCATCGGATGCTTCTTTGAATGTTTCGAGGATCAGCGGGTATTGCGCGCCCAGCTCGGCCAGCATGCCGAGGGACTGCGAGCCCTGTCCTGGAAAGACGAATGCGAGGGAAGCAGACATGAAAACAAAGCCCTTAATGATCTTGTCGTCAAAAATTGACGCCCCTGGGGGCGCTAGGAAACTGACAGTTGGATGACGGCTTGAACCGACCGGTCACATTTAAGCATTGTCGGACGAAAACGCCTAAGTTAACAAATCCTCGAGGCGCCCATGAAGGCGTTCCGGCAGGTTTTCCTGGATCTCGATCACCGCCCGGTTGATGGCGCTTTGGAACCCCTGCACCCCGGCCGAACCATGGCTCTTGATCACGATACCTTGCAGCCCCAGGAAACTTGCACCGTTGTGCCGCGCCGGCGCCAGGTCCGCCTGCAACCGACGCATCAACGGCAGCGCGAGCGCACCCACCACCCGCGAGGCCAAACTCTGCTTGAACAACGCCTCGATGCGTTGCCCGATCATGGTGGCCAATCCCTCGCTGGACTTGAGCAGGATATTGCCAACGAAGCCGTCACACACCACCACATCGGCCTCGCCGCGATACAAGCCATCGCCTTCGACGAATCCGATGTAATTGATGCCCGGTGCATTTTGTAACAAAGTCGCCGCCAGCTTGACCTGCTGGTTGCCCTTGATCTCTTCGGTGCCAATGTTCAGCAGCGCCACGCGAGGACGCGCAATGCCAAGGGTCTGCGCCGCAACCGAACCCATCACGGCGAATTGCAGCAGGTGCTCGGCGCTGCAATCGACGTTCGCGCCCAGATCAAGCAATTGGCAGAACCCGCGCTGGGTCGGGATCGCCGCCACCATTGCCGGACGATCGATGCCCGGCAACGTTTTGAGCACGTAGCGCGACAGCGCCATCAGCGCCCCGGTATTGCCTGCACTGACGCACGCCTGAACCTTGCCATCGCGCAACAACTCCAAGGCCACCCGCATCGACGCGTCAGGCTTGCCGCGCAGGGCCTGGGCTGGCTTTTCGTCCATGGCGATGACTTCGGACGCGGGCATGATCGACAGGCGCGCGCGATCCGCAGCCGATTGGCCGCCGAGCAGTTCTTCTAGAAGGGAGGGTTGACCGACAAGGGTCAGGTGCAGCGAGGGCGTGGCACGCAGGCAAGCAAGGCTGGCCTGGACAATGCTGCGGGGACCGAAGTCCCCGCCCATTGCGTCAATCGCGATGACTTGAGCGGACAAGTGATTACTCGTCAGCGCCCTTGTCGATCACTTTACGGCCACGGTATACGCCTTCTGGCGATACGTGGTGACGCAGGTGAACTTCACCAGTGGTTTTTTCTACAGACAGGGTGCTAGCCTCGAGAGCGTCGTGCGAACGGCGCATGTCACGGGCAGAGCGGGATTTTTTGTTCTGCTGAACAGCCATAATTGATTAACTCCTAAACGTTTGGGTCACGCTTTAACTGCGCCAATACACTGAACGGGTTGGACCGCGTTACCTCGTCCTCGCTCGGTTCGGGCTCATCTGCTCCCGCCGGCTGCTGGCATTCTTCCGGATGATGAGCAGGCACAATGGGCAAGGCGAGCAAAAGCTCCTCCTCGATCAGTGACTGCAGATCCAAAGGATCTTCGCCCAGTTCCAGCACGTCATAACCTTTCGGCAACGACTGGGTATTCGCACCCTCCTTCACCACCGCGTAACTGCATTCGCTGTGGATCGGCAGGGTGACCAGCTCAAGACAACGCTGGCAAACCATTTTGACTTCAGTGTCGATAAAGCTGTGGATTACCACAGATTTACGTTCATCTCGTTCAAAAACGAATTTGGCCTGGACCGTACCGACATCGTCGGAAAGCGGGTCGCAGAGTCTCTTCAAATCGGCCAGCAGCAGTTCACCTTGGAGGGTGGTGCCACGATCAGCCAATTTGCGCGGGTCAACGTGAGGTGGAATCGGGTCATTCAACATAGGCGCAGCATTATAGGGATGCACCGGGCCATGTCAAAGGAAATTCAGCCCTGTCCGTCACTTGCGTGCCTGGCTAGAATCCTTCCCTGCCCATCGGAGATAGCCATGCTGCCCTTATTACTCGCTTCAAGCTCGGTTTACCGCCGGGAACTGCTGGCCCGCCTGGGGCTGCCATTCGTCTGCAGTTCGCCGGACATCGACGAAAACCGTCACGCCGACGAACCTGCGGCCCAACTGGTAAAGCGCCTGGCCCGGGAGAAAGCCCTGGCACTCGCCGATAGCCACCCAGGCCACCTGATCATCGGCTCGGATCAGGTCGCCGTGCTCGGCGACCGCATTCTGGGCAAGCCTCACACATTCGAAAATGCCCGCGAGCAACTGATGGCCGCCAGCGGCGCCAGAGTGACATTCCTGACCGGCCTGGCCCTGCTTAACAGCCAGACCGGCAGATGCCAGGTCGACTGCGTACCCTTCACCGTGAATATGCGGGCATTGGATCAAGCTCGCGTAGAGCGCTATCTGCGCGCCGAGCAGCCGTACGACTGCGCCGGCAGCTTCAAGGCCGAGGGCCTGGGCGTAAGCCTGTTCCAGAGCACCGAAGGCCCGGACGCCACAAGCCTGATCGGCCTACCGCTGATTCGCCTTGTGGATATGTTGCTGGCTGAGGGCGTGCAGGTTCCCTGAAACCCTAGACAACCCATTTGTTGCGAGGGGCCCCGCCAGAGCCTAGCGCAACGCCGGCCCCTGGAAGCCCATCCACATCGCCAAGTGCTCAGCGATGCTCGCCCCCAACTTCTTGGAGAAGCGATCGAACGGCGATTCTTCGATAGTGAAATCCACCAGGTCTTTCTGACCGATTACATCCCGAGCCACGGAGCTGGCACTGCCCAGGCCATCGATCAAGCCCAGCGGCAGAGCCTGCTCGCCAGACCAGACCAGCCCGGAAAAAAGCTCCGGATGCTCCTTGTCTTTCAAACGCTCGCCCCGACCCTTCTTGACGCTGGCGATGAATTGCTTGTGAGTGGTGTCCAGCACGCCTTGCCAGAATGCGGTTTCCTCCGGCTTTTGCGGCTGGAACGGATCAAGAAACGATTTATGCTCGCCTGAGGTGTAGACCCGCCGCTCCACGCCCAGCTTCTCCATGGTGCCGACAAACCCGTAGCCGGCCGCCGTTACACCAATGGAGCCTACCAGGCTGGCCTTGTCGGCGTAGATCTGGTCCGCCGCACTGGCGATGTAGTAGGCCCCGGACGCACCGAGATCGGCGATCACCGCGTAGACCTTGATGTCTGGATGCAATCCGCGCAACCGAACGATTTCGTCATAGACGTAACCCGACTGAACCGGGCTACCGCCCGGGCTGTTGATGCGCAACACCACACCCTTGACCTTTGGATCCTCGAACGCCGCCCGCAGGCTGCCGACAATATTGTCCGCGCTTGCAGGTTCCTTGTCGGCGATCATGCCTTCGATGTCGATCAGCGCCGTATAAGCCGAGCCGCTCACGGCCCCCTTCTCTATGCTCATCAGCGGCGTAAACAGCATTAGCGCGACAAAGAGATAGATGAACGTCAGCAGCTTGAAGAAAATCCCCCAGCGACGGGACCGGCGCTGCTCCTGGACGCTGGCCAGCAACGTCTTCTCCAGCAGCTTCCAGCTCTTATCGTCACCGCTCTCGGCGCTCGCCTTGGCCGGTGCCTTCCATTCATCCGTCATGCATGCATCTCCATCAGAACTTAATCGGCACGCTGGCTCAACCAAGCGTGCAATTGCGCAAAATGGTCGATCGCCAGGCACGGCTCGAAGGCCTTGAGCGCCTCGATCGTCTGCGCGCCATAGCTGACAGCCACCGACCCCATGCCTGCGTTACGGGCCATTTGCAGGTCGAACGATGAGTCGCCGACCATCAGCGCCTGGCCAGCGGACACATTGCAATGAGCCAGGATCTGTTCAAGCATCAGAGGATGTGGCTTGCTCGCCGTTTCATCCGCGGCACGAGTGATATCGAAATAATCTTCCCAACCATGCGCCTTCAATACCCGATCCAGCCCACGCCTGGCCTTGCCGGTCGCAACCGCCAGCCGATACCCCTCCTCCCGCAAGGCCCCGAGGGTTTGCACCACGCCGTCAAACAGCGGCGAAGGCTCGGCTTCCAGGGCAATGTAGTGATCGGCGTAGTGCTGGCGAAAAACGATCAGCTCTTGATCATCGATTTCCGGGTACAGGCTGCGAATCGCCTCCGGCAAGCCGAGACCGATGATGCCTTTTACCGCGAAATCATCCCGCCGGGGAAACCCCGTGCGATCCGACGCAACGTGCATCGCATCCACGATCCGACCGATGGAGTTCGCCAGAGTGCCATCCCAATCGAATATGAGCAGCTTGTAGTCAGGATGCACTCAACCGCTCCACGGTCTTGGCCCACATGTCATCCACGGGAGCCTGCAGCTTCAGCTCGCCGCCGTCAGGCAACGGCACCGTCAACATATAGGCATGGAGAAACAGGCGCTTGCCGCCCAAGTCACGGATTTCCTTGGTGAAATCGTCATCGCCGTATTTGCTGTCGCCGGCGATGCAGTGCCCGGCATGCAGGGTGTGCACGCGGATCTGGTGGGTACGCCCGGTGACCGGCTTGGCCTCGACCATGGTGGCAAAGTCGCCGAAGCGTCGAAGCACCTTGAATACGGTCAGCGCTTCCTTGCCTTCCTCGTTGACCTCCACCATGCGCTCGCCTGAACGCAGGTTACTCTTGAGCAACGGGGCGCGGACCTGCTTGACAGAGGTCTCCCAGCGGCCACGCACCAACGCCATGTAGCGCTTGTCGACGCCATCGCCGCGCAATTGCTCGTGCAGGTGGCGCAGCATGCTGCGCTTCTTTGCGATCATCAGCAGGCCGGAGGTGTCGCGGTCGAGACGATGGACCAACTCCAATTCCTTGGCGTCCGGACGCAACTGACGAAAGGCTTCGATCACACCGAAATTAAGGCCGCTGCCGCCATGGACCGCAATACCCGCAGGCTTGTTGACCACGATCAGGGTCTTGTCTTCGAAGACGATGGCAGCCTCCAGGCGTTGCAACAGGCCCTGGGCCAAAGGCACCGGCTCGTCACGTTCCGGCACGCGAACCGGTGGTACACGCACGACATCACCGGCCTGCAGCTTGTATTCGGGCTTGATCCGACCTTTGTTCACCCGCACTTCGCCTTTGCGCAAAATGCGATAGATCAAGGTCTTGGGCACACCTTTGAGCCGGGCAAGGAGAAAATTATCGATTCGTTGGCCGGCATATTCCGGCGAGACCTCGAGCAGTTGAACGCCAGGGGTCGAAGGGGCAGTAGTCGTCATGGCGGCGATCATAACAATTTTTTATGGAATTGAAGCACTTAATCATTGCTGCTATAGTCGCGAACGCCGCCAAAAGTGGCTGGACAGCGGACTAACGGTCAAAAACCGGCCCTGACCAACGCAATTCACGAGGACGAGAGGCCGTCCTACGGGGTTCTTGCTACGTAACGGCAGAGTTTGCAGGTGCAACGAGCGCAGGTGACATGAGGCCTGAAATACGCCGCAAAGCAGAGTTCTGACTCGCCTTGCGCGCCACATTCACGGCCAGTTCACAAAGTGCAGTCACCCGGGAACGACCCCGAGCGAGAGCTTCGGAAACAACGCCTAAATTAGCCATGATGCGTGACTTCCCCTTTCGGAGCTCACGGTAAATGCCAACCCGCTGCGGATTCTGCGCGCGGCAGCACCCGAACTATCAGGGATACGTGTAGGGTGGAGATGTACAACCGTCGGACTGTGTAGCACTAGGCTTATATTTAGACGCTTCATCTCGTCCACAGGCGCCGGTTGATTCCTCCTCCTGACTGAGTGCTTGAGTACCAGCAAGCAGGACGCGTCCGTCGCGACTTCGCCATCATTGGGTCGAACTCGCTGGACACTGGAATGGCCCCGCCATTTCCAGGACGCACCTGACACCGACCGTGAGAAGTCGTGTGTGCCGAACGCCGTTTCCGGCAGCCCGGAAACCGACGGTACTACATGAAAAGAATGCTGATTAACGCAACTCAACCCGAAGAGTTGCGTGTTGCACTGGTAGACGGCCAGCGCCTCTACGACCTGGATATCGAATCCGGTGCACGCGAGCAAAAGAAGGCCAATATCTATAAAGGCCGGATTACTCGCATCGAACCAAGCCTTGAGGCTGCCTTTGTCGATTTCGGCTCCGAGCGCCATGGCTTCCTGCCCCTCAAAGAAATCTCCCGCGAATACTTCAAGAAAGCCCCTGAAGGCCGCGTCAACATCAAGGACGTGCTGAGCGAAGGCCAGGAAGTCATCGTCCAGGTTGAAAAAGAAGAGCGTGGCAACAAGGGCGCCGCCCTGACCACCTTCATCAGCCTCGCTGGCCGTTACCTGGTCCTGATGCCGAACAACCCACGCGCCGGCGGCATCTCCCGCCGCATCGAGGGCGAAGAGCGCAACGAACTGCGTGAAGCCCTCAACGGCCTGGTAGCCCCCGCCGACATGGGTCTGATCGTGCGCACTGCCGGCCTGGGCCGCAGCAGCGAAGAAATGCAGTGGGACCTCGACTACCTGCTGCAACTGTGGACCGCCATCAAAGAAGCATCGCTGGATCGCTCCGCGCCGTTCCTGATCTACCAGGAAAGCAACGTGATCATCCGCGCCATCCGCGATTACCTGCGCCAGGACATCGGCGAAGTATTGATCGACAGCGTCGAAGCCCAGGACGAAGCCCTGACCTTCATTCGCCAGGTGATGCCGCAGTACGCCAGCAAAATCAAGCTCTACGAAGACAGCGTTCCGCTGTTCAACCGCTTCCAGATCGAAAGCCAGATCGAGACCGCCTTCCAGCGCGTCGTCGAGCTGCCGTCCGGCGGTTCCATCGTCATCGATCCGACCGAAGCCCTGGTGTCCATCGACATCAACTCGGCGCGCGCCACCAAAGGCAGCGACATCGAAGAGACAGCCCTGCAGACCAACCTTGAAGCCGCCGAGGAAATCGCCCGTCAGTTGCGCCTGCGCGACATCGGCGGCCTGATCGTCATCGACTTCATCGACATGACCCCGGCCAAGAACCAGCGCGCCGTGGAAGAAAAAGTCCGTGAATGCCTGGAAGCCGATCGCGCCCGCGTACAGGTCGGCCGTATCTCGCGCTTCGGCCTGCTGGAAATGTCCCGTCAGCGCCTGCGTCCATCCCTGGGCGAAAGCAGCGGCATCGTTTGCCCACGCTGCAGCGGCACCGGCATCATTCGTGACGTCGAATCGCTGTCCCTGGCGATCCTGCGCCTGATCGAAGAAGAAGCCCTGAAGGACCGCACCGCCGAAGTTCGCGCCCAGGTGCCGATCCCGGTCGCTGCGTTCCTGCTCAACGAAAAACGCAACTCGATCACCAAGATCGAACTGCGCACCCGCGCCCGCATCGTGATCCTGCCGAACGATCATCTCGAGACGCCGCACTTCGAAGTGCAGCGCCTGCGTGATGACAGCCCGGAAGCCCACACCAACCAGTCCAGCTATGAAATCGCCGCTGCCGCTGCCGAAGTGGAAGACATCCAGCCGGCCGCCGCCACTCGCACCCTGGTTCGCCAGGAGGCAGCGGTCAAGACCGCTCCGGCCCGCGCCAACGCTCCGGTTCCGACCGAAGTGACCGCTCCGGTTGCCGCCCCGGCCGCCGCCCCGGAACCGAGCCTGTTCAAAGGCCTGGTGAAGTCGCTGGTCAGCCTGTTCGCCACCAAGGAAGAGCCGGCTGCCCCAACCGTCGTCGCCAAGCCCGCCGCTTCCGAGCGTCCGGCCCGCAACGAAGAACGCCGCAACGGTCGCCAGCAGACCCGCAACCGCAACGGTCGTCGCGACGAAGAGCGCAAGCCGCGCGAAGAACGTGCCCCGCGTGAAGAGCGTGCGCCACGTGAGCCGCGTGAAGAGCGCCAACCTCGCGAAGCCCGTGAGGAAGCGCCGGCCGTAGCCCGCGAAGAGCGCGCACCGCGTCCGCCGCGTGAAGAACGCCAACCGCGTGCGCCGCGTGAAGACCGCAAGCCTCGCGGCGAGCGTGAAGAACGCGTTCGCGAACTGCGAGAGCCATTGGATGCGACCCCGGCCGTTGCCGCCGCCGTCGCTGAAGAGCGTCCGGCTCGCCAGCCTCGTGAAGAGCGCGCACCGCGTCCTCCACGCGAGGAACGCCAGCCACGCGCCGAGCAGGCAGCCGCCGCTGCCAGCGAAGAAGAAGTGCTGAACACCGAAGAGCAGTTGCAGGAAGACGGCCAGGACACCGCCGAAGGCGATCGTCCACGCCGCCGCTCCCGTGGCCAGCGTCGTCGCAGCAACCGTCGTGAGCGTCAGCGCGACGCCAATGGCAACGTGATCGAAGGTTCGGAAGAATCCGAATCCACCGAGAACGCCGAAACGCCAAGCGCTGCTGACCTGGCCGCTGGCCTGGCGGTCACTGCGGCAGTTGCCAGCAGCGCGATCAGCGCCCCGGCCGAAGCCCAGGCAAACGAGCAGGCTGAACGTGCCACCGCTGCGGTGGAAAACGCGCCGGTTGAAGCGCCTGTGGTCGAATCCTCTGCCCCGGTGGAAGCTACCGCTTCACCTGAAGTGGAACTCGCACCGGCATCCGAAGCCCAGCCTGAAGTTGAAGTCGCCGCCGAGCCTGCGCCGATCGTCGAAGCACCCGTTGTTGCTGCCGAGCCGGTTGTCGAAGCACCGATCGAGGAAAAGGCGCCAGAGCCTGCCCGCGAAGAGCAGACTGCGTTCAACTGGACCGCGGAGCCAGCCGCAACGGCCGCCGTTGTCGAGCCTGAGCCGACGCCAGAGCCCGTGAAAGCGGCCGAGCCAGAAGTGGTCGAACCTGCTCCAGTGGTCGAAGCGCCCGTGGTTGTCGAAGCACCGGCCCCGGTTGAAGAGCCTGCCCCTGTCAGCGCCTTGACTCCGAACGGTCGCGCTCCAAACGATCCGCGCGAAGTGCGTCGCCGCAAGCGTGAAGCCGAGCGTCTGCAGAAGGAAGCCGAACAAGCTGCCGCTGCCGCCGCCCAAGCCCCTGCTGCCGAGCCCGCTCCGGCCGTGGAAGAAGTCGCCGAGGCAGCTCCTGCCCCGGTCGCCGAAACCCCGGTTGAACCGGCTCCGACGTTTGACGAACCTCAGCACACCGCTGAAGAAGTCGCACCGCGTCACACTGAAGCGCTGGAAAAAGAGCACGAGCCTAAACCTCACGCTTAATCCCACCGCCCAGTAAAAAAGCCCCGCCTGGTGATGCCAGGCGGGGCTTTTTCATGCACGCAGATATACAAACACATCCTTGCTCGCGATGGCGCCGGCTCAGCTTGCAACCAGGGTGAATGCCAGACCGCTATCGCGAGCAAGCTCGCTCCCACAGGGGATTCGGGCCGGCTTCAGGACTTATATCCACTGAAGATCCAATGTGGGAGCGAGCCTGCTCGCGATGGCGCCGGCTCAGCTTGCAACCAGGGTGAATGCGAGACCGCTATCGCGAGCAGGCTCGCTCCCACAGGGGATTCGGGCCGGCTTCAGGATTTATATCCACTGAAGATCCAATGCGGGAGCGAGCCTGCTCGCGATGGCGCCGGCTCAGCTTGCAACCATGGTGAATGCCAGACCGCTATCGCGAGCAGGCTCGCTCCCACAGGGGATTCGGGCCGGCCTCAGGATTCATATCCACTGAAGATCCAATGTGGGAGCGAGCTTGCTCGCGATGGCGCCGGCTCAGCTTGCAACCATCGTGAATGCTAGACCGCTATCGTGAGCAGGCTCGCTCCCACAGGGGATTCGGGCCGGCTTCAGGATTTATATCCACTGAAGATCCAATGTGGGAGCGAGCCTGCTCGCGATGGCGGCGGCTCAGCTTGCAACCATGGTGAATGCTAGACCGCTATCGCGAGCAGGCTCGCTCCCACAGGGGATTCGAGCCAGGCACAGGATTTATATCCACTGAAGATCCAATGCGGGAGCGAGCCTGCTCGCGATGGCGCCAGCTCAGCTTGCAACCATGGTGAATGCCAGACCGCTATCGCGAGCAGGCTCGCTCCCACAGGGGATTCGGGCCGGCCTCAGGATTTATATCCACTGAAGATCCAATGTGGGAGCGAGCCTGCTCGCGATGGCGCCGGCTCAGCTTGCACCCGTGGGGAATGCTAGACCGCTATCGCGAGCAAGCTCGCTCCCACAGGGGATTCGGGCCGGCTTTAGGATTTATATCCACTGAAGATCCAATGTGGGAGCGAGCCTGCTCGCGATGGCGCCGGCTCAGCTTGCACCCGTGGGGAATGCTAGACCGCTATCGCGAGCAAGCTCGCTCCCACAGGGGATTCGGGCCGGCTTTAGGATTTATATCCACTGAAGATCCAATGTGGGAGCGAGCTTGCTCGCGATGGCGCCGGCTCAGCTTGCAACCATGGTGAATGCCAGACCGCTATCGCGAGCAGGCTCGCTCCCCACAGGGGATTCGGGCCGGCTTCAGGATTTATACCCACTGAAGATCTAATGTGGGAGCGAGCCTGCTCGCGATGGCGCCGGCTCAGCTTGCACCCATGGTGGATGCCAGACCGCTATCGCGAGCAGGCTCGCTCCCACAGGGGATTCGGGCCGGCTTTAGGATTTATATCCACTGAGGATCCAATGTGGGAGCGAGCTTGCTCGCGATGGCGCCGGCTCAGCTTGCAACCATGGTGAATGCCAGACCGCTATCGCGAGCAGGCTCGCTCCCACAGGGGATTCGGGCCAGCTTCAGGATTTATATCCATTGAAGATCCAGTGTGGGAGCGAGCCTGCTCGCGATGGCGCCGGCTCAGCCTGCAACCATGGTGAATGCCAGACCGCTATCGCGAGCAGGCTCGCTCCCACAGGGGATTCGGGCCAGGCGCAGGATTTATATCCACTAAAGCTCCCACACGGGATGTGCAGCCGATACCGGTCATGGTCCATCATCGACGGTTTATTTGAAGGCCAGCGCCTCTGGCACATCGACATCCCAGGTTACGCCAGGGTCGTCCACCGGAACCTCAAGCACTTGCGCTCCGATAAACAGCGCCTTGGCACCAAAATCCCCGGTCAGTGCCATCAGTTTCGGCCCGAACCCACGACCAAATCCCACCGGGTGTCCGTACTCACCGGTGAGGACCGGCACGCTGATGCCCTCCTCGCTAATTACCGCGGCCACTTGCTCGATGCTCGACGACAGGATGAAAGGCATATCGCCCAGCATAATCAGCCAGCCATCGGCATCCGGGCAGGCCTGGACACCCGCGGCAATGCTATCCCCCAGGCCGGGGGAGTTCAGTTCCACGATATCGCAGCCATAGGCCTGGGCCATGCGAATGGCTTGCGGCCGGTCGTTGTTCACCACCAGAACGCGCCGTTCCAAGGATGCCGGCAGGTTGACCAACACATGCTCGATTACCGATCTGACGGCGCCGTCACGCCCCGTGCAGTCGGCCAGCAACTTATCCTTGTCCGCGCCGGCTACCTGACGAAAGCGACTGCCCGATCCCGCCGCCAGGATGATCACGCCAATCGACTTTTCCATACGCCCTCCTCGTCCACGGCCTACAACGTTTTTTTCTGCCGCAGTTCCACGCCATTTTTGATGGCCACGATTTCAGCCAACAGCGACAAAGCGATCTCCGCCGGCGTGTGGCTGCCAATGTGCAGGCCGATTGGTCCATGCAAGCGTCCGATCGCCTCTGCGGACAAGCCTAGCTGAGCCAGGTTATCTCGGCGCTTCTGGCTGTTGACCCGCGAGCCCAGGGCGCCGACGTAAAAGGCCTTGGAATCCAGGGCGGTGAGCAGTGCCATGTCGTCCAGGCGCGGATCATGGGTCAGGGCCACGATCGCCGTGCGTTCGTCGGTCTGGATGTCCAGTACCGCTTCGTCGGGCATGCCGGTAACGAAGCGGCCATGCTGTTCTTCCCAACCGTAGACAAACTCCTTGCGCGGATCGCAGATCAGCACCTCGAAATCCAGCAATCGGGCCATTTCCGCCACGTAACGGGACAGTTGCCCAGCGCCGATCAGCAGCAAGCGCCAACGTGGGCCATAAATGGCTCGCAGCAGCTGCCCGTCGAACACCAGGGCGTCGGTTTTGCTCGCCGGCGCCAGAGTCACATTGCCACTGGCGATCGTCAGCTCCCGGGCGACGATTTCATGGGCCTCGCATCGCTCAAGCAATTCGGCGACCCAGGCAGGATCGCCGACCCGCTCTTCGGTCAGGCGCAACGTACCGCCACACGGCAGGCCGAAGCGCGCCGCCTCCTCGCGTGTGACGCCGTAGGTGATGAGTTGCACCGGCGGACCGTCCTCGGGAATACGGCCGTCGTGCAGCCGGGCGATCAGGTCATCCTCGACACAACCGCCCGATACCGAACCGATCACCACGCCGTCCTCGCGCAGGGCCAACATGGCCCCCGGAGGTCTGGGCGCGGTGCCCCAGGTCTGAACCACGGTGAACAACACTACCCGCTGCCCAGCGCGGCGCCATTCCAGGACGCTGCGCAATACGTTCAGGTCAACGCTGTCCATCAGGCTTTGGCCTGTTGCCAGCCTTGCAGCTGATAACGCACGGGCAGATTGCGGATACGCTTGCCAGTGGCAGCGAAGATCGCGTTGCACAAGGCCGGCGCAATGGGCGGCACGCCCGGTTCGCCAACACCGCCCAACGGCACCTCGCCCGGCGGAGTGATCAGATGCACCGCCACTTCCTTGGGCGCCAGGGACATTCGCGCCACTTCGTACATATGGAAATTGTCCTGCTGCACCTTGCCATCCTTGAAGCTGATCTCGCCGACCATCGCATTGCCCAGCCCCATGACGCAGGCGCCTTCGAACTGCGAGCGGATGCGCTCAGGGTTGATCTGCGGGCCGCAGTCCACGGCGATGTCCGCCTTGTGCACGATCACCGTGCCGTCGTCCTTGACCTCGACTTCGATCGCCGCTGCCACATAAGTGACGAAGCTGTAGTGCACCGCCAATCCCAATCCCCGCCCCTTGGGTAGCTCACGTCCCCAACCGGCGGCCTTCGCGGCGGTTTCCAGCACGGTACGGATCCGCGCCGTGTCGATGGGATAACGCTCGGGGGATTCGCCGTAGTTCCAACCGTCATTCAGGGAATTCGGATCGATCTTGCGGTCCGGGCCCAGCAACTTGAGGTGGTATTTCAGCGGATCCTGGCCGGCCTTGTGGGCCAGTTCGTCGATGAAACTCTGGATCGCGAAGCCATGGGGAATGTTCGAGACCGAGCGATACCAGCCAACCCGGGTATGGGCCACCGCCTCGGGGTTTTCCAGGCGCATGTTGGGAATGGCGTAGGCCATGTTCGTCACGCCCATGCCCACTTCGAATGGTGCTTCATGGGTCATGCCGGGCGCGAACAGCGCGGTGATGGTCGGGGCCACGGTGCGGTGCAGCCAAGCGGAGGGCATGCCGTTCTTGTCCAGGCCGGCCTTCAGGTATTCAGCCGATACCGTATGGAAATACGAGTGATGGATATCGTCCTCGCGGGTCCATTGCACCCGTACGGCCTGGCCGGGAAATTCCTTGGCGAGGACAGCCGCTTCGACGACGAAGTCGGGTTTCGACTTGCGTCCGAAACCGCCGCCCAGCAGCGTGATGTTCACCGTGACCTTTTCGAAAGGAATGCCCAGGCGCTCGGCCACGCGTTCACGGGTCACCTGCGGTGCCTGGCTGGGTGCCCAGGCCTCGCATTGACCGTCCTTGAACCGGGCGACGGCCACCATCGGTTCCATGGGCGACTGGGACAGGTGCGGCAGGTAATACGACGCGTCAAGAGTTGAATCAGCCTGGGTCAGCGCACCGTCGAGATCGCCGGTGCTGCGCAGGACTTTTCCGGGCTTGAGGGCGGCCGCTTCCAATTCCCCGCGGTAGGCAATGGAGTCATAACCAGCGTTCGGGCCATCGTCCCACTGGATCTTCAGTGCATCGCGGCCCTTGATCGCCGCCCAAGTGTTCTTCGCCACCACGGCGACGCCGCCCAGGGGTTGGAACTCGGAAGGCAACGGGCGCCCTTCGATCTGCAGCACTTTCACCACACCAGGTACTTTCAGCGCTGCGCTGCTATCCACGGACTTGACCTTGCCGCCATAGACCGGCGGACGGGCCACGACGGCGTAGAGCATTCCGTCGAAATGCACATCGGCGCCAAAGACCGCACGACCGTTGACGATGTCTGCGCCATCGATGGCGCGGCTCGCTTGCTTGCCGATGTAGCGGAACTCCGAGGGCTGCTTGAGGCGTAGGCTGTCGCGAGCCGGTACCGGCAAGGCACTGGCGGCGGCAGCCAGCTCGCCATAACCCAACTCGCGCCCTGAAGGTTCATGCACCACTTTGTGCAGCTGTGCACGGCATTCTTGCGCCGGCACCTTCCACTGCGCAGCGGCGGCGAGTTCGAGCATGGTCCGGGCCGCGGCACCGCAACGACGCATCGGCTCGTACCAGTGACGCATGCTGCGTGAACCGTCGGTGTCCTGGTTGCCGAAACGCGCCTCGTCCGCCGGCGCCTGCTGGACCTTGACGAGTGCCCAGTCGGCATCCAGTTCGTCGGCCACTACCATGCTCAGGCTGGTACGCACGCCCTGGCCCATTTCCGAACGGTTGCAGATCACTGTCACGCTGCCGTCGGCGGCGATACTGACGTACACCTTCGGATCATCGACCGCGCCATGGGGCATTCCCTCGGCGCCGAACTTCTTCTCTTCGGCAAAGGCATCCGGCAGGCCCCAAGTGGCGGCCAGGACCAGCACGCCGGTGGCGCTGGCGCCCTTGAGAAATCCACGACGGCTGAGGTTGCTCAGCGCGAAATCAGCGGGCAAGCGGCTCATGCCTTGGCCTCCTTCAAGTGAGTGGAAGCCTGGCGGATCGCGGTCTTGATCCGGTTATACGTACCGCAGCGGCAGATGTTGCCAGCCATGGCTTCTTCGATCTGCTCGTCGCTGGGGTTGGGGTTGGTCTTGAGCAATGCGGTGGCGGACATGATTTGCCCGCCCTGGCAATAGCCGCATTGGGCGACGGCGGTATCCAGCCAGGCCTTCTGCACGACCTGCCCGACCGGATCGACGTGAAGCGCGTCGATGGTGCTGATGTTCTGGCCTTTCACTGAGCCGATCGGCGTGATGCAACTGCGCGCCGGGGCGCCGTCGATGTGGATGGTGCAGGCGCCGCACAGGCCCATGCCGCAGCCGAACTTGGTGCCGTTATAGCCGGCCACGTCTCGGATCGCCCATAGCAGAGGCATGTCCTCGGTCACATCCAGTGAGTGATCTTTTCCATTGAGTTTCAGGGTAATCATGGGCACGCCCGCATCGTTATCGAGTTATGAGGGTCGAGCCATCTGCCGTTGGGTTATCGGTTCGGTATCGCAGATTGGCTCAGGCTAATCGGGCTCTTCGTTGCGCATACGCAAGCAAGCGTCTGCACCGGGCCTTGGGACGCGAATGCTCGCATCATCAGCCAGTTAAATTAACCCAGGAACACGCAAAACGCCCTGCACAATCCTGCACAAATCACATTGTGCGGGCGATGCAGGGCGTTTTTCCTGACGCGATTGCGAGGGCTATCAATACCGATTAGGTTCCATTTCCAGCTCGACCTGGAAACGCTCGGCGATGTCTTTCTGAATCCGTCGAGCCAGATCCAGCAGCTCCAGCCCCGTGGCATTGCCATAGTTGACCAACACCAGCGCCTGCAACTTATGCACTCCGGCGTCGCCTTCGCGGAACCCTTTCCAACCGGCCCGCTCGATCAGCCAGCCGGCGGCGATTTTCATCTGCCCGCCAGCCTGTGGATAAGCCACCAGGTCGGGGTATTGCGCCTTGAGATGCGCCACGTGAGCGGCCGGCACCAATGGATTCTTGAAAAAACTCCCGGCGTTGCCGAGTACGGCGGGGTCTGGGAGTTTCTCGCTGCGGATGCTGCAGATCGCCCGGCTGACATCGGCAGGCGTCGCCTGGTCGATGCCTTGTTCGGTCAAGCGCTGGCGCACCGGGCCGTATTCCAGGTGCAAATGCGCGATACGGCTGAGGGCAAAGCGCACCCGCAGGATCAACCAGCGGTCCGGCTGCTGCTTGAACAGGCTGTCGCGGTAGGCGAAGGCGCATTCGTCGACGGTGAAATCGCGCAGCTCGCCGGTGTAGCGATCCAACGCGGTGAGGCCGGCGAAAACATCCTTTATTTCCACACCGTAGGCACCGATGTTCTGCATCGGCGCAGCCCCCACCGTACCGGGAATCAGGCTGAGATTTTCCAGGCCCGACCAACCTTGCGCCAGCGTGTGCTGGACAAACGGATGCCACGGCTCCCCGGCCTCGGCCTCGATCACCACCCGCTCGCCGTCATCGACGAGCAAGCGAATCCCCCGGCTGGCCATGCGTAACACGAGCGCGTTGATGTCGCCGGTCAGCAACAGGTTGCTGCCGCCGCCAATGACCAGCAGCGGCACGTCGTGGCCGGCGGCATAGGCCAAGGCTTCCCGAACATCCGTATCGCTGTGGGCTTCGGCGAACAGCCGGGCGCCGACATCCACACCGAAGCTGTTGTACGGCTTGAGGCTGACGCCCGTCTGGACTTGCAAGGTCATAACCGCCCCTTCAATTCGATCACCAGACGATCCGTGGCGCGCTCGATCAGATCCAGCACCTGCTCGAAACCTTGCTCACCGTCGTAGTAAGGGTCAGGCACCTCATCGAGTTCGGCTTCGTAGCGACGCAGGAAAAGGTCCAGCTCTGCTCGGGCATCGGCCGGTTGCAACACCTTGAGGTTGCGCAGGTTGCTGCTGTCCATCGCCAGGATCAGGTCATAGGTGGCGAAATCGGCGCGGGTCACCTGCCGGGCTCGCTGGGCCGATAAATCGTAGCCGCGACGCAGGGCCGCGGCCATGCTGCGTTTGTCCGGCGCTTTACCGACATGCCAGTCGCCGGTGCCGGCGGAAGCGACTTCCACCTGCTCTTGCAGCCCGGCTTCGCGCAATTTGTGGCGCAAAATACCTTCGGCTGTGGGCGACCGGCAGATATTGCCAAGACAGACGAACAGAACCCGCATCAAGCCTCCAGCAGGCGACGAACGCGCTCAAGGTCTTCGGGGGTATCCACCCCGGTCGGAGGCGCGATCAAGGCATCGGCGACGTGGATCCGCACGCCATGCCACAATGCGCGCAGTTGCTCCAGGGCCTCAGTATTTTCCAGCCAGCACGGCCCCCAGGCGACGAAGTCCTGGAGGAAACCGGCGCGGTAGGCATAGATGCCGATATGGCGGCGGTACGGCACACCGTCGGGCAGCACGTCGCGGCTCTGCGCGAAGGCCTCCCGGGCCCAGGGCAAGGTGGCGCGACTGAAAGTGAGCGCGAGGCCGTTGAGGTCGCTGACCACCTTGACCACATTGGGGTTGAACAGCGTCGGCACGTCCTCGATCGGCTCGGCCAGGGTGGCCATGCGCGCCTCGGGATGGGCCGCCAGGTTCGCGGCCACCTGGTCGATGACACTTGGCGGTATCAATGGCTCGTCGCCCTGCACGTTGACGACGATGGCATCGGGCGCCAGCCCGAGCTTCGCGGCCACTTCCGCCAGGCGATCAGTACCAGAGTTGTGGTCCTCGCGCGTCATCACCACCTCGGCGCCAAAGCCCTCGCACGCCTCAACGATGCGCGCATCGTCCGTCGCGACCACTACGCGTTGGGCGCTGCTCTTGCTGGCCTGTTCCCAGACATGCTGGATCATCGGCTTGCCGGCGATCAACAACAACGGCTTGCCAGGCAGGCGCGTCGAGGCGAAGCGCGACGGAATGACGACGGTAAAGGCTGTGGTCATTTATCCAGGCGCTCATCGGTGGTCAGGGTGCGGGCTTCGCTCTCGAGCATCACCGGGATGCCGTCGCGAATCGGATAGGCCAGGCCGGCGCCCTTGCTGATCAGCTCGGTCTTGTCGGCGCTGAGCTTGAGCGGGCCTTTGCAGACCGGGCAAGCCAGGATATCGAGCAGTTTGGTGTCCATGAAAAATCCCCTGGAAAAACGTTTAAGGCAAGAGCCGATCCGGCAACAGGCGCATCAGCTGCGTATCGAACCAGGCCGCGAAGGCCGGCGAAGGTGCTGCGTCCACCGCCAGGTACCACCAGTCGGGCGCGGCGAAGGCACGGCACTTGACCGCGTCCTTTTCCGTCATGACCACCGGCAGGGACGGCGTAAAATTCAACGCCTGGGCACTGTATTCGGCATGATCGGCAAACCCGTGCGGTATTGGCCGCCAGTGTAGCGTTTCAAGGGTCGTGAAGAAACGCTGCGGATTGCCGATGCCGGCCACGGCGTGCAGGGCCTGGCCGGGTGGAAAATGATCGAGGGAGCGCCGTTCGCCGCTGGCCAGGTTGACCAGCAGGGTGGGTTGGAGCTGGAAGGCGAAGCCGTCCTCGCGATCAGCGCTGGCGCCGTTGAACAGTACGGCGTCGACCGATTGCAGGCGCTCGACCGGCTCGCGCAGCGGACCGGCAGGCAGGCAACGCCGGTTGCCCAGGCCCCGGGCATTGTCGATCAATACCAGTTCAAGGTCCCGCGCCAGGCGATAATGCTGCATGCCATCGTCGGACAGGATCAGATCCAGCGGCTCGCTTTCCAACAAAGCCCGGACAGCGCGGCTGCGATCGGGATCGATCATCAATGGCACGCCGGTGCGCTGGACGATCAGCAGCGGCTCGTCGCCCGCGATGTCGGCGCCCTGGTCCGCCGCGACCCGCCAGGGCAATTGCGGCGGCTTGGCGCCGTAGCCCCGGCTGACTACGCCGACCCGCAGGCCACTGCGCCGGCAATGTTCGATCATCCACAGAATCAGCGGCGTCTTGCCAGTGCCGCCAACGGTGATATTACCAACCACGATCAGCGGCACGGGCGGCTGGTAAACCTCACCCTCGCCTGCCAGGAAACGCTCGCGTTTGCCGACCACGACGCGTCGGTACAGCCATTCAAGTGGCCGCAGTAGCGCGAGGGCGGGGTGCCCTTCATACCAGGCGGCAAGCAATCGATCGGACATGGCCATCAGGGTGCGGGCGCCGCCTCGACGGTGGTCATGCGCAGATGGCTGAAGCCGAGCTTGCCGGCGGCGTCCATGGCGGTGATGACCGATTGATGAGGCGTCTTTCCGTCGGCGCTGATGGAGAGCGGCAGGCTGGTATCGCCGCCGGACTCCCTCTGCAGGGCCTCGATCAGGCTCGCCAGGTCACTTTTGGGCAACAGATTGTTGTTGACCGAGAACGTCCCTTCGGCGCTGATGGTGACCTCCAGGTTCTTCAGTTGCTGGTCTTCGGCCGGCGAGCCACTGACGGCCTGCGGCAATTCGACCTTGAGCTGGGTCTCCCGGGTAAACGTGGTGGTCACGACGAAAAACAGCAGCAGGATGAATACCACGTCGATCAGCGACGCGAGATTGATCTCGATGGTTTCCCGTGGTTTGCGGCGGAATTTCACTTCTTGCCCCCGGCCAGGTCCACATCCCGGTCGCCCTGCACCACCTCGACCAACTTGATAGCTTCCTGCTCCATGCCCACCACCAACTCATCGACGCGACGTTGCAGGAAACGATGGAAAAATACCGAGGGGATTCCCACCATCAAACCGGCTGCGGTGGTGATCAACGCCTTGGAAATGCCACCGGCCAGCACCGATGCATTGGTTGTCATGCCGGTCCCGGTAAATGCACTGAAAATATCGATCATGCCCAGCACCGTGCCCAGCAATCCCAGCAACGGGGCCATGGCGGCAATGGTTCCCAAGGCATTGAGGTAGCGCTCCAGCTCATGGATGACCCGGGCAGCCGCCTCTTCGATGCACTCCTTCATGATCTCGCGGCCATGCTTGGAGTTCGCCAGGCCCGCCGCAAGGATTTCGCCCAGCGGCGAACTGGCACGCAACTCCTTGAGCTTGTCCTTGTTCAGCTGCTTGTCCTTGATCCAGACCCAGACCTGCCCGAGCAGATGCTCCGGGGTCACGCGGCTGACCCGCAGGGTCCACAGGCGTTCGGCAACGATTCCCAATGCCGCGATGGAACTCAGAATGATCGGCAACATCATCCAGCCGCCGGATTTGACCAATTCCCACACAGTGACTGCCCCCTCGAAAAAGTGCGCCACTTTATCATACAGACGCGCGGTGCAGACCCGTGCCGCCGACAACACGACCATGACTGACGAGCTGGGTCAATGTTCTGTCCAAGCCCCCGCGGCCAGCCGGTCACGCCAGTAACGCCGAACACCTGCCTGGGTGCGCGCCGGCGCGAAGGCGCCCAGTTGCAGACGAATGGCGCCCTGCTCGGCGCTGTCGAAAATCGACAGGCCCAACCTCCTGTATCGCTCGATCACCCAGGGGTGCGGATGGCCGAACGCGTTGCTCCGCCCCCTGGATATCAACACCGAATGAGGTTTGAGCCGCGCCAGCAGCGCCATCGACGATGAGCTGCGGCTGCCATGGTGCGGTGCCGCCAGCCATTGGATCGGTTCCGCCAAGGGACCTTCGAGCAAGGCGCGCTCGGCGTGGGTATCGATGTCGCCGGTCAACAGCAGTCGCTCCTCGCCCGCCATGACCACTAAGACACAGGATTTCTGATTGCTTTCGACAGCTGAATCCCAGCGCCAGAGCTCGAACCTGACCCCGTCCCATGCCCAGCTCTCGCCGCTATCGCATGAACCTGCCTGCAAATCCCCGGGCAGCGCTTGCGGATCACCGCTGATGACCCGAGTCGTTGGCAATCGGTTGCGCACGGCCTGGGCTCCGCCGGCGTGATCGGCATCGGCGTGGCTAAGCAACAGAAGGTCGATTTTTTCCACACCAAGCTTGTGCAAGGTCGGCACGACCACGCGCTCGCCTGAATCCGCCTCGCCAAAGCGCGGCCCTGCGTCGTAGAACAAGGTATGCCGATGGGTGCGCACCAGGATCGCCAACCCCTGGCCGACGTCCAATTGCCAGACTTCCGCTTGGCCCGGAGGCACTTCGTCCCTGGGAGGAAAAACCATCAGCAACAACATCGGCCATCCGAGGAGGCGTAGGGGCACGCCCTCGGGCAGCAACAACAGCAGAGCACCGGTCGCCGCAATGCACCACACCCACAGCGGTATGGCGAGAGGCACCCAGGCCGGCACCTGCCCGGCAGCCAAGCCGAGCCCATTGAACAGCAGATCGAGCAGCCCGCCGGCGATCCAGAGCAGGCTTTCACCGACGAAGGGGATCGGCAGCAACGCCGTGCCAAGCAGTGCCGAGGGCAACACCAACAGGCTGATCCAGGGTACCGCCAGCAGGTTGATCAAAGGACCGCTGAGGCTGACCGGCAGTCCCAGGATCAATAACAGCGGGCACAGCCCCAGGGCAATGAACCACTGGGCGCGGGTCCACGTCTGCCACCAGCGCCACGGCCCCAGGCGACCGCCAACAGTGAACATCAATATCGCCACCGCAGCGAACGACAACCAGAAGCCTGGCCGCAGGCTGGCCAGCGGATCCAGCACCAGCACCCCGACGAACGCCGCCATCCAGGCCCACCAGGGTTGAGCCTGGCGGAAACGCAAGCGCCACAACAGCACCAGGCCAATCATTGCGCAGGCCCGTCGCACCGGCACATCGAACCCGGCGAGCAGGCCGTACCCCAGAGCCGCGGCAAATGCCAGGGCGCACGCCCAGGGCAACCACGGCAAACGCGCCGGCCAGACGCCATAACGCGCCGCCCCCGCCACCAGCAGATAGACCAGGCCGGCAAGCAGGCCAATATGCTGCCCGGAAATCACCAGCAGATGGACGGTGCCGGTGTCTTGCAGCACCCGCCATTCTTCGCGGCTCAACCCGGCGCCGTCGCCGAGGATCAACGCCAGCAGCGCACCGGAACGGCCCTGGGCATCGACCTTTGCCAGTGCCTGGCGCACCCCATCGCGCCAGGCGCCCTTGGCCGGTTGTAGCAGCGAACCATCCTTGACGGTGCCGGTCGCACCGATCCCCCTGCTCAACAGCCAGGCCTCATAGTCGAAGCCATGGGGATTGAGCAACCCCGCGGGTCGCTTGAGTTTCACCGCCAGGCGCCACGTCTCTCCACTACTGACCAGCGGCCCGCCATACCAGGCCAGGCGCATCGACGCCGGCAAACGCGTACGCCGGGAATGCGCATCGGCGAGCTCGAAACGCACGACGCCATCACCCTGTTGCGGCAAACCGACGACCCGCCCCTCGACCCAGCGAGTCTCACCCTCCAGCGCGACGGACAACCGATCGTCCAATGCGAGCTGTGCGCAAAAACAGGCCCAGGCCAGCCCGATGAAGAACAAGCCTGCCCAGTACGTACGGGTCGGCAACACCAACAACGCCGCCACAGTCATGGCTGCAATCAACCAGGACGGCGGCAAGGCCGGTAGAAAAATCGGGGCCAGCAGCCCCAGTGCAAGCGCGACCATTGACGTGCGCATAAGCCCATCCTTGAGAGTTCCCTCTCCAGGCTTAGACGCTCAATGGCACCCTGCGCGTTATCAATTGTCACAAAGTCTGAATCTGTCAGTCGTAGAATCCGGACATACTTGCGGCCTGACTGCTGTGATCCGACCGAGAAGCCTTATGCCCCGGCGCCTATTCAAACGTTACATGCCTGACCCAGCGAGCATTCGGGAACACAAATCCTTACGCTTTCTCGGTACGCTGCTGCACGACCCCAACCTTTGGCACCTCAATCGCCATTCGGTCGCCCGGGCGATGGCCGTCGGCCTGTTCGCCGCTTTCTTGCCCATTCCCCTGCAAATGCTGCTGGCCGCGGCGCTGGCCATCACGGTTCGCGGCAACATTCCGATTGCCGTGAGCCTGGTCTGGCTGACCAACCCCATCACCATGCCGGCGGTGTTCTTCTGCACTTATCAAACCGGCGCCTGGCTGATGGATGTGCCAGCCCGGACGTTGCCGGACGAATTGACCTGGGAGTGGATCACCCACCAGCTGGCGACGTTGTGGCAGCCGTTTCTGTTGGGTTCGGTGGTGACTGGGTTGGTGCTTGGGGCGCTGGCATACTTCGTGACGATGGCGTACTGGCGCTGGTGGGTTACCAGACAATGGAGGCGGCGCAAGCGGAGTCGGATGTGATGATTTTGGGGTATGTGTATTCACGCACCCCAAAAAAACGAAGAACCCAAGACAATCTCAGGTACGCATTCCCCGCCCACTCACCAGCAACCGCGCGCACCCCACGTAAAGCACCACGGTCGCCACCAGCATGAAGGTGATCGCGATACTGATGCGAATGTCCGACACCCCAAGGATCCCGTAGCGAAACGCGTTGACCATATGCAACACCGGGTTGGCCAGCGATACGGTCTGCCAGAACGGGGGCAGCAAGGAGATCGAATAGAACACCCCACCCAGGTAGGTCAGCGGCGTGAGTACGAAGGTCGGGATGATGGAGATGTCGTCGAAGTTGCGCGCAAACACGGCATTGATGAAACCCAGCAGCGAAAAGATCGTAGCCGTCAGCACCACTACCAGGATCGTCACGCCCAGGTGATGCACCTGCAGGTCGGTGAAGAACAGCGACAGCAGGGTCACGATCAGGCCCACCGCCAATCCTCGCAACACACCGCCCAAGGCAAACCCGATCAGGATCGTATGGGGCGAAACCGGTGAGACCATCAATTCTTCGATCGAACGCTGGAATTTGCTGCCGAAGAAACTCGACACAACGTTGCCGTAGGAGTTGGTGATCACCGACATCATGATCAGCCCCGGCACGATGTAGTCCATGTACGTAAAGCCGCCCATGTCGCCGATCTGCCGGCCGATCAGGTTACCGAAGATCACAAAGTACAAAACCATCGTGATGGCCGGGGGCAGCAAAGTCTGCGGCCAGATCCGCATGAAGCGTCGGACTTCGCGATAAACGATCGTATTGAGGGCGATCAGGTTGGGGCGCAGTTCCGAACTCATACCGCCACCTTCGCCAGGTTTTTTTCCACCAGGGACACGAACAACTCCTCAAGGCGATTGGTCTTGTTGCGCAGGCTCAGCACTTCGATGTTTTGCAGGGCCAGCTGGGTGAACAGCCCGGTAATGCCGACGGATTTGTCGACCTGGACTTCCAGGGTGTGGCCGTCCAGCAGCCGGGCCGGATAGCCTACGAGCTGAGGGGTGACGCTCAAGTCATGCTTGAGATCCAGCAAAAAGGTTTCCACGTGCAATTGGCTCAGCAACTGCCGCATGCTGGTGTTCTCGACGATAGTGCCGTGGTCGATGATGCCGATATTGCGGCACAGCTGCTCGGCTTCTTCCAGATAATGCGTCGTGAGGATAATGGTGATGCCTTTCTGGTTCAGCTCGGTCAGGAAGGTCCACATCGAACGGCGCAGCTCGATGTCCACCCCCGCGGTCGGTTCATCGAGGATCAGCAGGCGCGGTTCATGCACCAGCGCGCGCGCAATCATCAAACGTCGCTTCATGCCACCGGACAACGAACGGGACGGCACGTCGCGCTTGTCCCACAAGCCCAGTTGGGTCAGGTACTGTTCGGCGCGCTCGTTGGCAATCTTCGGCGGGATGCCGTAGTAGCCGGCCTGGGTCACGACGATGTCGAAGGTCTTTTCGAACTGGTTGAAATTGAATTCCTGAGGCACCACGCCGATGCAGCGCTTGAGCGCGGCGGGCGCGCGGTCCAGATCGTGGCCGAAGACATTGACCGTGCCGCCGGTCTTGTTCACCAGAGTGGAAAGAATGCCGATGGTCGTGGATTTGCCTGCCCCGTTCGGGCCAAGCAAGGCGAAGAAATCACCTTCGGCGACGTCCAGATCGATACCACTCAGGGCCTGGAAACCGTTGCCGTAGGTTTTGGTTAACTGCCGTATGGACAGAGCGGAACTCATATCGGATTACGCACCAAGAAGGGGGAAGAAGAACACTAGATAAGGGCGCACGGCGAGCAATGCAACCATGGCGCACGAAGGCAATGGTGCGTGGCGTCGCCGCACAAGTACAGTGAAGTGTGTCGATAGTAACTATTAAGTCAACGCGGTCATGACAGCTTTCTGATAGGCCGGACGCTGCCTGAGCCGTGCATACCAGGCTTGGAGGTTCGGCAGCGCGGCGCGCTCGATGGGCATCTCGAACCAGGCATAAATGAAACTGCCGAGGGGAATGTCGCCCATGCCGATTTCCTCACCGCCAAGGTAAGGCTGTTCGGCCAGGGCCTGGTCGACCATCGCCAGCAGGTCGTCGCACTCCTTGATCGCCGCCTTGATGGCAACCCAGTCCTGCTGCTCGGGCGGGGTGCGCAGGACGCCCCAGAATATCGTGCGAAACGGGGCCGCGAAGCTGGACGTGGTCCAGTCCATCCACTTCTCTGCCTTGGCCCGGGCCTGGACATCGTCGGGGTACCAAGCCGAACCCGATGCATGACGAGCGGCCAGGTAGCGAACGATGGTATTCGACTCCCAGAGCACGAAGCCTTCGTCTTCCAGCATCGGAACCCGACCGTTGGGGTTCTTGGCGCGGTACTGCGGCGTGTCCACCACACCGAAGGCCCCGCCGGCATCGATGGCCTCGTAGGCCAGTCCCAGTTCCTCGGCACACCACAACGCCTTTCGAACATTCGATGAGTTCTTCCGGCCCCAAATCTTCAGCATCTCGGCTTCCTCAAAGGATAAATGCCGCAGCAGCATACGCCGGATGAGGAACGGCTCAAATCATTACCCGCCACGGAGCCGACGCGCGCTGTCGACCCAGCCGGGGCCGACACGGCATTTGCGCCAAACAATGGCGCTTTCTCACGCTGGCAACGAACGATTTCCCACGGTTGTTGCCAACCAGACTGGCGCGATACGTCGAGGGTTTCCCACGAAATCAATCACATCGCGCCGACTGCCGGTTTTGCAGGGGCCGTCTAAGCTCTGAAGGTCGGTTTTGCCTTGGTTCACGGAGGATCACTTATGCTGTTGTTGTGGATACTGGTTCTGGTCGTCGGGGTAGCCTGGCTGGCGCATCGTCGCACCGCCCCGCTACCGGCGCTAGGCATCGTCGCCGTCTACCTGCTGGTGATGGGCATCGCCAGCCATGCACCCGGCTGGCTGATGCTCGTTCTCTGGCTGGTGCTCGCCGCCATCGCGGCACCGCTGCTGCTACCGGACCTGCGCCGCAAATACTTCAGCGCGCCGATGTTCGACTGGTTCCAGAAAACCCTGCCGCCCATGTCCCAGACCGAGCGCGACGCCATCGACGCTGGCACGGTATGGTGGGATGGCGAGCTTTTCAGTGGGCGGCCAGACTGGGACACGCTGCTGGCTTACCCCAAGGTTCGTCTGACCGACGAGGAGCAGGCGTTCCTCGACGGCCCTACCGAAGCGCTTTGTGCGATGGTCAGCGACTGGCAGATCGGCCAGGCGATGGACCTGCCGCCCGAAGCGTGGGCACACATCAAGGAGCATGGTTTTTTCGCCCTGATCATTCCCAAGGAATACGGTGGCAAGGGGTTCTCCGCCTATGCCCACTCCCAGGTGGCAATGAAGCTCGCCACCCGCAGCGGCGACCTGGCTTCCACCGTCATGGTCCCCAATTCCCTCGGCCCCGCGGAACTGTTGCTGCATTACGGCACCGACGAACAACGCAACCATTACCTGCCGCGACTGGCCCGTGGCGACGACATCCCCTGCTTCGCGCTGACCGGCCCACTGGCCGGGTCCGACGCCGGGGCGATGCCCGACACCGGGATCATCTGCAAAGGCGAGTGGCAAGGCGAGGAAACCCTTGGCCTGCGCCTGAACTGGGAAAAGCGCTACATCACCCTAGGCCCGGTCGCCACTCTCCTCGGCCTGGCCTTCAAGGCCTATGACCCGGACCACTTGCTGGGCGACGAAGAAGACCTGGGAATCAGCCTGGCGCTGATCCCCACCGACACGCCCGGCGTTCAGATCGGCCGTCGCCATCTGCCCCTCGGCGCCGCCTTCATGAACGGGCCGAACTGGGGCAAGGATGTCTTCATCCCGCTGGACTTTCTGATCGGCGGCCAGGCCATGCTCGGCAAGGGCTGGATGATGCTGATGAACTGCCTGTCGGTCGGGCGCTCGATTTCATTGCCCGCGGTCGGTACCGGCGCGGCGAAGTTCACCAGCCTGGTCACCGGCCAGTACACCCAGGTGCGTGAACAATTCAACGTGCCGTTGTCGGCCTTCGAAGGCATCCAGGAAGCCATGGCGCGCATCGGTGGCAACGCCTGGCTGATGGACGCCGCGCGCATGCTGACGGCCAACGCGGTGGACCTCGGCGAAAAACCTTCGGTGCTGTCGGCGATCCTCAAGTACCACCTGACCGAACGTGGCCGCGAATGCATCAGCCACGCCATGGACGTTCACGGCGGCAAAGGCATCATCATGGGTCCTAACAACTACCTGGGACGCAGTTGGCAAGGCGCGCCGATTTTCATCACGGTCGAAGGCGCGAATATCCTGTCGCGCAACCTGATGATCTTCGGCCAGGGTGCCATCCGCTGCCATCCGTTCGTGCTCAAGGAAATGGCCCTGGCCACCCGCGAGGACAAAGACCAGGCATTGCTCGAATTCGACGCACTGCTGCTCAAGCACATCGGTTTTGCGGTCAGCAATGCCGCCAGTACCTTGGTGCTGAATCTCGGCCTGGGGCATTTCGATAACGTGCCAGGCAACGCCTTGAGCCAAGGCTGTTTCCGCGCCCTCAACCGGCAAGCGGCGGCATTTGCCTTGCTGGCGGACCTGAGCATGATGTTGCTGGGTGGTGAGCTCAAGCGCCGCGAGCGCTTGTCTGCCCGATTGGGTGATGTGTTGAGCAACCTTTACCTGGCCTCGGCTGCACTCAAGCGCTACCACGATCTCGATTCGCCGGACCATATGGCGCCACTGTTCCAGTGGGCCATGGAAGAAAGCCTGGGTCAGTCGGAGCGGGCGTTGGACGAGCTGCTGGCCAACTTCCCAAGCCGGCTGCTGGGCTGCCTGTTGCGTGTGGTGGTGTTTCCTTTCGGCCGGCGTCATAAAGGTCCGAGCGACCGGCTCGATGCCGAGGTGGCAGCGGTTATCGGTCGCGCCAAGGGCGATCCGACTTTGGAGGAGTTGCTTCAAGGCTGCTATCGCCCACAGTCACAAGATGATCCTGTCGGTGCGCTGCAATACGCCGCCGACCTGCTGGCCACCGCCCATCCGCTGCACAAGAAATTGCACGTGGCATTGAAGCAGGGTCAGCTCGACCCGGCACCTGGAGAGCCCCTTATCGATGCAGCGCTCGAAGCGGGCGTGCTGAATGCAACTGAAGCGCAGACCCTGCGAGCCGCTGAAACGGCACGCCGCAAGGTCATCGACGTGGACGACTTCGACCCGCAAGCGCTGACGCTCACTGAGGACAAAGTCCGTTGATCCGGACGACCAGCATGTAAAAGCGGGCGCAGGCGCTTTATACTCCTGCGCCCGTTTTGCTCTTGAGGACTTATCTCGTGTCCAACGTCGTTGCCGATCACCTCGTCTTGCTTGACCACTTGCGCAGCATCCTGGTCGCCGTGGGTGAGGCCGAACAGGTGCCCGAAGAAAGCCATGCGCTGTTTCTGGAACGCTTTGATGATTTGCGCGCGCAGTTGCCGGTCGATCCGATCGAAAGCCAATACCTGGGCCAGGACCTCTTGTGCCAAGTGATCGTCCGATATCCGCAGATTGCCCACTTGGTGCCTCGCGACCTGCTGTGGTACTTCGGCGGCGATTGCCTTCACTACATGCCCGACGAAGAAATCAACCTGTACCAGGCCTTGGAGGAACGTCGGTTCGAAGCTGAGCAGAACGACGAGCCCTTCGATTGGAACCAGGAAAAACAACTGCTGGCGATGTCGGACCAGGACAGCAAACACTGATCGCAGCCAGTAAAAGAAGGCCCGCACGGCTTACACCTTGCGGGCTTTTTCTTTGCTGTGGAGCAGCGCAACCCAGCCCGATCGCTGAATCATCGCGGCTCGCGACCGCCTGGAGGGCTAGGAGACTTTTTTAGGCGCATAAAAAAACGCCGCTCGAATGAGCGGCGTTTTCTTGAATTTGGAGCGGGAAACGAGACTCGAACTCGCGACCCCGACCTTGGCAAGGTCGTGCTCTACCAACTGAGCTATTCCCGCAAATGGCGTCCCCTAGGGGACTCGAACCCCTGTTACCGCCGTGAAAGGGCGGTGTCCTAGGCCACTAGACGAAGGGGACACACTAACTGGAACACATGGTGTGTATTCCAGTGCCCAAATCCGCATCCGAAGATGTCGGCTCTGGCTTCACTCAGCCCTGCCCGAAAGCAACGCTGTTTAAAATTGGAGCGGGAAACGAGACTCGAACTCGCGACCCCGACCTTGGCAAGGTCGTGCTCTACCAACTGAGCTATTCCCGCATTGGCGTCCCCTAGGGGACTCGAACCCCTGTTACCGCCGTGAAAGGGCGGTGTCCTAGGCCACTAGACGAAGGGGACACACGTACAACATTCACTGCTTATCGCGTTTGGCTAGGTGCTTTACGCTGTAAGTGGCGCGCATTCTATGGATGGATTGGAGGGTCGTCAACCCCCAGATATAAATTTATTTAAATCAATGACTTCCCCCGCTTTGAAGCGGCTTCGCGAATTTTGTCCGCCCGGTCTCTGACGCCTATATTCTGTCACCCGCCAAGGCGCTATAGTCGCACCAGGCAAATAGTGGCAATGTGCATCTACTCCGCTGTAAGCCCTATAAACAGCACGACGCCCGTCTAATCGCGTCGCTCGGGCCTATGCGCTTAAAAGCCAAGCCACTACACTCATGACATGCGTTCCCCATTAAAGAGGTCTTACCGGTGACACCACTCATGATCACCCTGCTCGTCGTAGCCGGGATCGCACTGTTGATCGCCATTGGCTACATGAACCATGTGGTGGAAAACAACAAGCTGGAAAAGGCCCGCACCAAGGTCGAGCTCAACGACCGCCTGCGTCGTTGTGGCGAGCTCACCGAAACCTTCCCCGGCCAGTTGATGACCCCTGCCCTGAAGCTGTTGATCACGCGTCTTGAGCTGAACGTCTGCCAGCGCCTGCTGAATCTCGACAAGTCCAACGCTCAGGTCAAGGCACGCCTGGACGAACTGACTGCACTGGCCGCCCAGGGTGAATCGATTCCGGTCAACAACCCGCCGGCGCCGATCCAGACCGAAGCGAAGGCCAAGGATGTTCGGTTCCTGCTCGAGGCCTTGCACGGCCAGATCACCCGCGCGGCCCAGGACGGTTTCCTGCCCCCCAACGAGGCCAAGCGCTGGGTTCGCGAGGTCCGGCACATTCTGGTGCTGCTGCACATCGAATTCTTCAACAACCTCGGCCAGCAGGCTCTGCAGCAGGAACAGCCCGGGCAGGCTCGCCTGGCGTTCGAGCGTGGTGTCCAGTATTTGCGCAAGCAGCAGGAACCGCAGGTCTATGCCGAACAGCTGGCTTATCTGGAAAAGCTTCTGGCTCGGGCCAATGCCCAGGTCCTGGCGAGCACTCAGCCTGTGGAGGGTGAGGTGAACCAGTTGACCGAGGGGTTGAAGGAAGACGAAGCGAACGACGAGTGGAAGAAAAAGAAGGTCTACGACTGAGGTTGGGGTGCGGAGCGGGATGGGGTGAGAAGGTTGGAACGTGCTGGCCTCTTCGCGGACAAGCCCGCTCCTACAGGATTTGCGGCGACATGAACCTTGTGTTCACCGGACATCCCACGTGGGGGCCAGCTTGCTGGCGATAGTGGCAGCAACAGCTCCCCAACTCACAACTTGAAATGCCCCACCATTCCTTTCAACTCAACGCCCAACTGCGCCAGTTCAACGCTGGAGGCAGCATTACCCTGCATGGCCACGGATGATTGATCGGCGCTGGCGCGGATGCTGGTGACGCTGCGGTTGATTTCTTCGGCCACGGAGCTTTGTTGTTCGGCGGCCGCTGCGATCTGCTGGTTCATTTGCTGGATCAACGACACCGCCGCCGCGATGCTGCCTAGCGCGCTTTCGGTCTGCAATGCATCGCTGACCGCCATTTTTACCAGCTCGCCACTGCTCTGGATTTGCTGTACGGACGCTTGAGCAGCAGAGCGTAGCGCGCTGACCAGGCGCTCGATTTCCTCGGTGGACTGTTGCGTGCGCCTGGCCAGGGCCCGCACTTCATCGGCCACCACCGCGAACCCCCTGCCCTGTTCGCCAGCCCGCGCCGCCTCGATAGCTGCGTTGAGCGCCAACAGATTGGTTTGCTCGGCGACACTCTTGATCACGCTCAGCACGGTGCCGATGTTTTGTATCTCGGCGCTCAGGCTTTCGATGCTGGTGCTCGCCATGGTCGCCGAGTCAGCCAGTTGCTCGATACGGACCATGCTCTGGCGCACGACCTGCTGGCCGCTTTCGACTTTATCATCAGCCGTCTGGGCCGCTTGCGCCGCCTCCTCCGCATTGCGGGCTACATCGTGAACCGTGGCAGTCATCTGGTTCATCGCCGTGGCCACTTGCTCGGTTTCTTCCTTCTGGCTGCTGACTTCCAGGTTGGTCTGCTCAGTGACGGACGACAGCGACTGGGCGGAGTTGGCCAGTTGGTCGATGCCAGCCTGCAAACCGCTGACGATACTGCTCAAGCCGGCACCCATCTGTTGCATCGCCAACATCAGCTGGCCAATCTCATCCCGGCGCATCACTTCGACCTTGGCGCTCAGGTCCCCGGCGGCGATCCGCTGGGCGACACGGATCACACTGCGCAGCGGGGCGACGATCAACCGGGTAATCACCCAGGCCGCGATCAATCCAACCAGCAGCGCCAAAGCCGACGAGCCGATGATCATCAACGAATTTTTCTTAAGTTCCGCCTGCATGGCACTGTCTTCGGCGCTGTAGGCCTGGTCGACCCGCGCCATCACCTGATCGGCCCGCTCATGCAATTGCTGGTAGACGATTTTTTCCTTAGCCAGCAGCGCGGTGTATTCCGCCAGTTGCTGATTGAACCCGCCGATGTGCCCGGCGACCTCGTTGAGTACGGTCTGGTAACCCGGGTCCTTGACCGCGCCCTTGAGCGCTTCCGCCAACTTCATGGCCTGCTCGGCCTGTTCGATATTGCCCTGCCCGGCAGCCTCATCACTGCCTTTACGGCTTTGGTCCAACCGAACGCGCGCTTCGTTCATCGACTGCAGCATAAGTCGCGACACTTCGCTGACCTGGTTGGCCTGCTCGATGAACTCTGCACCCTCCTTGCCCTCGGAATCCTTCAAGGTATAGGCGCCATCATCGGCGAGTCCGGCCTGCAATACATCCAGGTTGTTGGCGACACTGGACACCGACCAGCTGGCCATTTCCAGCGCCAGGTCCTTGCTCTGGCTCAGCCCGACGAACTCATCGAAGGCCTTGCGATACGCCGTCAGCGCCTGCTCCACCTCATTCATCACCGCCGCATTGCCGTCTGACCGTGCCCTGAGGTCGTTCGCCAGGGCCAACAAGCCATCGACCCCCTGTCGCAGGGCATCGGCGGACTTGGGGTCTGAACGCAAGGCAAATTCCTGCTCCAGCAGCCGGACCTTGAGCAACTGGCTGTTGAGGGATGACATCTGCTTCAAGCCGTCGAAGCGATGGCTGATGGTTTGCAGGGACCAGACGCCAATGGCCGCCACTACTGCGGTAAGCAGCAGCACCAGGACAAAGCCGATACCCAATTTCTTTGCCATACCCAGGTTGGCAAAACGTCCTTGCACGGCCGAAATCATTGTGCCCAGTCCTCTGCCGGTGTGTGTTGATTGCAGATTCGCAACGAGACGCCCCGCAACACAAGATGCTGGCGTCGGAATAATGGCAAAAAGCTACAGCCGCGTCGTTTTCAGGACATTTGAGGTCGATCCAGAGCCGTGGCCCGGAAGAAAGCCAAGGCCCTGGGATCCCGCGCATAGGCGACGTTGACCCGCAGCCAATCCGTCTCGGCACCCGATGGGCTGAACGCCGTGCGGGATGACAACTGAATGCCGCACCGCCTGGCCAGACGCTGTACCTCAGCATAGTCACACAGCGGCGGACGTGCCCAGATGAACAGGCCTCCCGCCGGTTTGCCGAATACTTTCCAGTCGGCATCCTCCAAAAGCTGCAACGCCACCGCCATGTCGGCATTGAGGCGCTGGCGCTGGCGCTGGACCAGCTTGCGATAGGCGCCATTGGCCAGGAGGCTGGCCAGCACGGACTCGGCGAATCGGGAACCGCCCCGGCAAGTGATCTCCTTGATCTCGCCCAGACGCGCGATGACGGAGGGCGCCGCCACCATGAACCCGACGCGTAAAGAGCTGCTCAAGGTCTTGGAGAAGCTGCCCAGGTAGACCACGTCGGTATCCAGCGCCGCCAATCGGGCCCGCGTTGGCCCCTGGAAATCGGCGTAGACATCATCTTCGATGACCAGCATCGCGTGCTCTTGCGCCAGTTGCAGCAGACGCTGGGCCACCGCCGGCGCCAGGCTGCTGCCGGTTGGGTTGTGGCAGGCGCTGTTGACGAAAATAGCGCTGGGTCGATGAACCGCCAGCAGGCGTTGAAGGGCGTCGACGTCCGGGCCCCGGGGTGTCTTGGGCAGCTCGATCATGTCTATCTTGTGCAGCCTGAGCAGGTCGAACAGCTTCGAGTAACCGGGGCTCTCCACCACCACGCAGCATCCCGGTCGCAGAAGCGTGCGCACAATCAGGTCGAGCCCGTGAGTAGCGCCCAGGGTGGTCAGGATGCGTTTTTCATCGGCATCGATATCGAACTGTTTCAATCTCCTGGACAGCTGCTCACGCAGGGCTGGCAGTCCCAGTGGCGTGCTGTAGTTGAACAACCCCGCCATGTCGGTGCGAGTCACCTGACGTATCGCATACCCCAGGTCATCACTTTCGCGCCAGCTTTCAGGCAGCCCGCCGCCGCCCAGCTTCAGCGCTTGATACATAACGCCTGCCGGGGCGTCATGATCGGCCAATACACCTTGCAGCCAGCCATGGGCCAAGGCTTCTTCCGTTGCGCAAGCGGCCGGAGCCACGACAAAACTCGAACCGTGGCGCGACGCCAGCAAGCCCTGGGCGACCAAACGCTGGCAGGCTTCATGGACGCTCGCCTGACTCAGCAGGTTCTCCCGTGCCAGCTGGCGGATCGATGGCAGGCGAGTCCCCGGCTCCACCGCGCCCTGTCGAATCCAGCAGGCCAACGCATCGACAATTTGCTGCACGACGGGCACCAGGGCCTGCCGGTCGATTCTCAACTCCATGAGTAACCAAGCTCCTAAGCGTTTGTTTTATTTCCACAAACAGTTAAGCACAGGGCGATGCTGGGCGATGTAAGAGAACACGCAAAAACGGCTGATTCTCATTTCTTGAAATACAATGGCAAACCCATCAGGGGAACCTTTGCCCTCCAAAGAAAAACCCGCAACCAGTGCGGGCTTTGTCCTGCAGCGAGAAAAGCGCTTGTCGGTATCAGATTGCCGTAGCCCCCCCATCCACCGCCAACGCCTGGCCCGTGGTGAATGCCGCGCCGTCGCAGCATAAATACAACACGGCGCTGGCGATTTCCTCGACCTTGCCGATTCTGCCCACCGGATGCATCGAGTTGGCGTATTCGCCTTTTCTCGGGTCCGCCTCATAGGCCCGACGAAACATGTCTGTATCGATCACCGCCGGGCACACCGCATTAACGCGGATTTTCTTCTTGGCATATTCAATCGCCGCAGACTTGGTCAAGCCGATCACCGCATGCTTGGACGCCGCGTAGATGCTCATCTTTGGCGCCGCCCCAAGCCCGGCCACCGAGGCCGTATTGACGATCGCGCCGCCGCCCTGGGCAAGCAGCAAGGGCAGTTGGTATTTCATGCACAACCAGACGCCTTTAACGTTGACGCCCATGATCGCGTCGAACTCATCCAGCGTCCCGTCAGCCAGTTTGCCCTTCTCGATTTCGATGCCCGCGTTATTGAATGCGTAATCGAGGCGACCGTAGGCGCCGATGACTTCATTCATGAGATTTTGCACGTCGCTGTCCAGTGTCACGTCGCAGCGCACGAACACAGCCTCGCCACCCGCATCGCGAATCAACTGCACCGTGCCTTCGCCACCCGCGACGTCCAGGTCGGCGACGACTACCTTCAGGTGCTGTGCTGCGAACGCCTGGGCCGTGGCGCGACCAATGCCCGCCGCGCCGCCCGTCACCACGGCAACCTGTCCGGAAAACGTCATGCTCATCGTCAATGCCTCGAAGAATTACCGTTGTCGCTGCAATATAGCCATCCATCGCTTCGGTGCGGCAGCACTATCCAACCGCCGGTTGGCGTCGCATGAACGCCAGTGATAACGATACCCGGCGGATTATCACTGGGTTGGATCGATGTGCATTCGCTGTATCGGCAAACCTTGCAGCGAAGGCTCCAAGCGTCTATCAACAAGGCTTCATTCATCTTGAGTGCCTGTCATGACCGCCCTGACCAACCGCCAGTTCCTGCTCGCCAAACGCCCGGTGGGCGCCGCTACCCGTGAGACGTTCACTTATCAACAAGTCCCGGTCGGCGAGCCGGCACCCGGCCAGATCCTGGTCAAGAACGAGTACCTGTCCCTGGACCCGGCCATGCGTGGCTGGATGAATGAGGGAAAATCGTACATCCCGCCGGTCGGCATTGGTGAGGTCATGCGCGCCTTGGGCGTAGGCCAGGTCGTCGCCTCGAATAACCCCGGATACGCGGTAGGCGACTACGTGAACGGTGCCTTGGGTGTGCAGGATTATTTCCTCGGCGAGCCGCGAGGCTTCTACAAAGTCGATCCGAAACTGGCGCCGCTGCCACGTTATCTGTCAGCGCTGGGCATGACGGGCATGACCGCCTATTTCGCTCTGTTGGATGTCGGCGCACCGAAGGCCGGCGAAACCGTGGTCCTGTCCGGTGCCGCCGGGGCGGTAGGCAGCATTGCCGGGCAAATTGCCAAGATCAAAGGCTGTCGGGTGGTCGGCATCGCTGGCGGCGCTGACAAATGCAAATTCCTGATCGATGAGCTGGGCTTCGACGGTGCCATCGATTACAAGAGTGAAGACGTTCACGCCGGCCTGAAGCGCGAATGCCCCAAAGGCGTGGATGTGTATTTCGATAACGTTGGCGGCGACATTCTCGATGCGGTGCTCAGCCGTTTGAACCTCAAGGCCCGCGTGGTGATCTGCGGCGCCATCAGCCAATACAACAACAAAGAAGCGGTCAAGGGCCCGGCCAATTACCTGTCGCTGTTGGTCAACCGCGCGCGGATGGAAGGGTTCGTGGTCATGGACTATGCCTCGCAGTTCGCCGCCGCCGGGCAGGAAATGGCCGGCTGGATGGCCAAGGGGCAGCTCAAGAGCAAGGAAGACATCGTCGAAGGGCTGGAGACATTCCCCGAGACGCTGACCAAATTGTTCAGTGGTGAGAATTTTGGGAAGTTGGTGTTGAAGGTCTGAGGCACATCACTGTGAGTGGCCGACGCAAAACAACTGTGGGGGCAAGCTCGCTCCCACAGGGGCCCGCGTAGTTGGGTCAGGCCAGCTCCGCCACTACCGCCGCCAGCGCCTTGGCCGGATCGGCTGCCTGGCTGATCGGCCGGCCGATCACCAGGTAGTCGGAGCCAGCGTCCAGTGCCTGGCGCGGGGTCAGGATGCGGCGCTGGTCGTCCTGGGCACTGCCCGCCGGGCGAATGCCCGGGGTCACCAGTTGCAGCGAGGGGTGGGCCGTTTTCAGGGCGTTGGCCTCTAAGGCCGAGCAAACCAGGCCGTCCATTCCCGCCTTTTGTGCCAGCGCCGCCAGGCGCAGCACTTGCTCCTGGGGCTCGATGTCCAGGCCGATGCCCGCCAGGTCTTCACGCTCCATGCTGGTCAGCACGGTCACGCCGATCAGCAACGGCTTGGGGCCGTTGCGCTGGTCCAGCACTTCACGACAGGCAGCCATCATGCGCAGGCCACCGGAGCAATGCACATTGACCATCCACACGCCCATTTCCGCAGCGGCCTTGACGGCCATGGCGGTGGTATTGGGGATATCGTGGAACTTGAGGTCCAGGAACACTTCGAAACCCTTGTCCCGCAGGGTTCCGACGATTTCCGACGCGCAGCTGGTGAACAGCTCCTTGCCGACCTTGACCCGGCAGAGCTTGGGGTCCAACTGGTCGGCCAGCTTCAGGGCGGCGTCACGGGTAGGAAAATCCAGGGCGACGATGATAGGCGTCTGGCAGGCGGACATGGATGAGCTCTCAGGCAAGTCGAAATCGGCGCGCATTGTAGCGGAACCAGCGCCCTAGCGGGACCCGATGATCGGCAAATCATTGATCGGCCCTACCGTCATGTGTGTCAACGCCGATACATTCATGACATGCGCATAACACGACGGGACGCTACCCTCAGCCGCCGAACGCCGCTCTTTCAACGCTTCACGGCCCACCGCCGCGAAGCTTATGCTTCCCCCCCCCCCGCCGCCTTCTTTCGGTTGGCAGCCCCAATGGCAGATGATGCATCTCATGCAGTACACCCCTGAAGCAAATTCTGGCGATCAGAAAGTGTCCGACGACGACAGGCGCTGGAGCACCCGCGCGCTGATCGTCGATGACGACGTACCGATCCGCGAGCTGCTGATCGACTACCTGGGCCGCTTCGGCATTCGCGCCAGTGGCGTAACCGATGGCGCGGCCATGCGCCAGGCGATGCAGGCCGAACACTTCGACGTGATCGTGCTGGACCTGATGCTGCCGGGCGAAGACGGCTTGCAACTGTGCCGCTGGCTGCGCGCCGAGTCGAATATTCCAATCCTGATGCTGACGGCCCGCTGCGAACCCACCGACCGCATCATCGGCCTGGAGTTGGGCGCGGATGATTACATGGCCAAACCTTTTGAACCCCGGGAGCTGGTGGCGCGAATCCAGACCATCCTGCGCCGGGTGCGCGACGATCGCAGCGAGCAGCGCGCCAACATTCGCTTCGATAGCTGGCGGCTCAACAGCGTGCTGCGCCAACTGGTTTCCGCCAACGGGCTGGTAGTGCCCCTCTCCAACGCAGAATTCCGCCTGTTGTGGGTGTTCATCGAGCGACCACGCCGAGTGCTCAGCCGTGAACAATTGCTGGACGCCGCGCGCGGTCGCTCGATCGAGGCCTTCGACCGCAGTATCGATCTGCTGGTCTCGCGCTTGCGCCAGAAACTGGGGGACGATCCGAAGGCTCCGCAGTTGATCAAGACCGTGCGCGGTGAAGGCTACCTGTTCGATGCGCGGGATATCGGTTGATGCGCCTGCGCTTCGATTCCCTGTTTGGCCGCCTGTTCGGCGTGCTGCTGGTGGCGATCGTGCTGGCGCACCTGCTGGCCTTCGCCTGGTTTTTTCATTACGACAAGCCACCTCCCGGGCCGCCCCCGGAATTTTCCCATCAAACCGCAGGTCCCTCGCACTCCGGCCCGCCACCCGGCCCACGCCCCCGGTTTGGCGGGCCTGTGGTGCCCCTGACGTTTCAATTTGTGTTCCTGATCGTTGCGGCCTGGTACGGCGCCAAGCTGTTGACTCGGCCCATCCAGCGACTGAGCGACGCCGCCCAACGGCTGAGCGAGGACCTCCATAGCCCGCCATTGGAGGAGAACGGTCCGCGGGAGGCCCGCCAAGCCGCCCATACGTTCAACCTGATGCAACAACGGATCCGCGAGCAGGTGCAGCAACGCTCGCGCATGCTTGGCGCGGTATCCCATGATCTGCGCACCCCACTTGCGCGACTCAAGCTGCGCCTGGAGCAGATCAACGACCCCCGGCTGCAGGATCAGATGCGTCAAGACCTGGACGATATGATCGGCATGCTCGACGCGACCCTGACCTATCTCCACGAACAACGCACCAGCGAAGCGTTGCAATGGATGGACGTGCAGGCGCTGGTTGAATCATTAAGCGAAAACGCCCAGGACCACGGCGCCAATGTGCATGCCAGCGGTACCTGCGCGCCCTTGCGGGTGCAACCGATGGCACTGCGTTCATGCATCAACAACCTCATCGACAATGCCGTGCGCTACGCTGGCGACGCATCGATCGTGCTGGACGATCAGCAGCACCAATTGCTGATCCGGGTGATTGACCACGGCCCTGGCATTGCGGCGGACAAGCGCGAAGCGGTATTCGAGCCATTCTTTCGCCTGGAGGGTTCGCGCAACCGCAACTCGGGAGGCGTCGGCCTGGGCATGACCATTGCCCGGGAGGCTGCCGAACGCCTGGGCGGGCACTTGAGCCTGGAAGAAACACCCGGCGGCGGGTTGACGGCGGTGATTCGCGTGCCCCGTGTGGCCTGAACCGCTGCGTTACCGCGCCTGGCTCTTGCTCCAATCCGTCAGCAAGCTGTACGCCACCGCCAGCAGGGTCGGGCCGATGAACAACCCGATGAAACCGAACGCGATCAAGCCACCGAACACCCCGAGCAACACGATCACCAACGGCAGGTTTCCACCACGACTGATCAGGTAGGGCTTGAGCACGTTGTCCACGCCACTGATGATGAACGTGCCCCAGATACCCAGGAACACCGCCATCCCATACTCGCCCTTCCACGCCAGCCAGGCCGTGGCGGGTATCCAGACCAGCGGCGGCCCCATGGGAATCAGGCTGAGCAGGAAGGTGACGATACCCAGTACCAGCGCACCCGGCACCCCGGCGATCAAAAAGCCGATCAGCGCCAGTACCGCCTGAGCCGCGGCGGTACCGATCACCCCGTTGACCACTCGCTGCACCGTGCCGGCCACCAATTCGACATAGTACCCGGCACGATCACCGATCAGCCGCTCCAGCAGCCCCTGGACAAACGCCGCCAATCGCGGGCCGTCCCGGTAGAAAAAGAACACGAACACGATGCTCAGGGTCAGTTCGAGGATTCCGCCGCCGATCTGTGCGCTACGGGCCAGCAACCAGTTGCCGACACGTCCCAGGTAGGGCTTGATGGACACCATCATCGCCGCGCCCTGCTGGTCGATGCTGTTCCAGAGCGTTACCAGGCGCCCGCCCACCAGCGGTACGCCGGCGAGCCAGTCGGGTGCTTCGGGCAGGCCATCGACCTGCACATCCCTGACAAAGGCCGTGGCATCGCGCACATGATCGGCGAGATTGAAGCCCAGCCACACCAGCGGCACCGCCACCAGCAACATCCAGCCGACCGTCAGCAAGGCCGCCGCCAAGGATTCGCGACCGTTGACCCAACGGGTCAGCAGGCGCATCAGTGGCCAACTGGCAAAAGCGAGCACAGCCCCCCAGAACAGCGCCGACCAGAACGGAGCCATCACCCAGAGGCTGGCCCCGAACAACACCAGGAGCAGTATTTGCACCAACAGCCGATCGTTATTGAGCATGTAAGGTCTCGAGAAATGAACAAGGCCGGGCTAGGACGACACGCGCGTTTGCCACGTCAGCTTATCGCAACAGCTCCAGGTGCAAGCCCGCCGTGTTACCGCCGGCCGCTTCCATTCTTGCCGCCCGGACGCCCTGCTCGACCAGCGCCTGGCGCCACGCCTCGGCGTGTGGGCCGGCGACGCTGACCCGAAGGCCGGTGTCCAGGTTCAAGGCCCGAGACAACAGGCGTAGCCAGGCTTCCTCCGGTTCGCCGGCAAGACGCGGCAAGTCCAGCACGCCGGTGTCCTTGAGCTGGCGCAACAACGTGGCAGAAGTCGGCAGCACATCCCCCAGGGGCGCGCTCGCTTCGAACTGCTCGACATGCAGGTAGGCCTTGCGGTTGCCACGGGTGATGGCATACAGCGCGATCAGCGTGTTGTCCGCCGGCGGCGCCAGGCGCAGCAACAGGTAGGCCTGGCCATTGTCGGCGCCATAGAGCTTGGCATTGCCGAACACTTCGTTGGCCCACAGGCTGCTTTCGCCACAATCGCGGGCCTGGCACCAGAACAGCAGCTCCGCGCCCTGTTTCTGCAAGGCTTCGCGGGCGGCGGTGAACGCTTGTGTGGCGGTATGTTCCGGCGGCAGTTCGTAGGTCACCGAGGTGGCGTTGCCACGGGCATCGACCTGCCCGTCGAAACGCAGTTGGCCGCTGATCTTGCGAATCGACCCCATGGGGTAGATACGCTCAAGGTCGCTGGCTTGCCGATAATCGACGATTTGCGCGTCCGGCATGCGCGGCACGCGTTCCAGATCCTGGCTGCCGGGTACATCGGCAGCCAGGGATAGCGGGCTGAAACCGGCCAGTGCCAGCAGGACGAATGAACGAATGGATAGTTTCATTGGATCGGCTTGGCCTGGGTCCGCGCGACGCAGAGGCGTTCATCAATGCACAGCAAGGCAAGTGAATGGATATCTGTCATGGTTGGCTCCCTTTCAACCCGCCCAGCCTCGACACTTGCCCGGCGCAAGTCAAGAAACGCTGAAGAACCGATTGAAACAGTCTGCTACAAGAGCGGCACCGACCTCGTCGTTCAGGTGCAGATGATGGCCGCCAGGTAACTGTTCATGACTGAAGGGTAGACGCTCCAGCAATTCGGGGTGCTGGGCAAGCATGCCGTCGGCCGCGACCACCAAGTGCGCGGGGCAAGCGACCCGCGCGACGAAGGCCATGGCCTGTTCGTCGGTCAGGCGCAGCGGCGAGGGCAAGGTCAGGCGATTGTCGGTGCGCCAGGTGAACCCTCCCGGCACCGGCATCAAGCCGCGCTGGGCCAGTAGCTCGGCGGCTTCGCGACTGACTGCCACCAGTCCCTTCATACGCGCTTCGATGGCCCGGTCGAGGGTTTTGTAGACGGGTTTGCGTTTTTGCTGCAAATCCAGTTGCGCTTGCAGGGCCATGCCCATGCGCTCGGCCGCATTGTCGCCTTTCGCTGTAGGAGGAATCACCCCATCGATCAAGGCCAGATGACTGATCCGCTCCGGCAAGGCACCGGCCAGGACCAGCGAGACAATGGCCCCCATGGAATGCCCCAGCAGCCCGAAACGCTTCAAGCCCAGTTGCTCGGCGACTTGCAGCACATCGTGGGCATAATCCCACAGGGCATAGCCGGCGCCGGGCGGACGGTGCCCGGAATGTCCGTGACCGGCCATGTCCAAGGCAATCACCCGTACGCCCTGGAGCATAGGCGCCAGCCGGGCGAAGCTGTTAGCGTTGTCCAGCCAGCCATGCAGGGCAATCACCGGCCGGCCATCTTCCGGCCCGAACAAATGGGCCGCCAACTCGATGTGGGGCAGGCTCAGGCGAATTTCTTCGACGACGCTCATGGGCTACGACCCTGCCAGCGCTGCAGCAGGCCCTTGAGCAAGTTGGCCGTGTCCTGGGGATATTCGAGTGGAAACATGTGACCACCCGGCATGGTCAAGGATTCGCCCAAGGGCATGCGGCTCACGGATCGGGCGTGATGACGCATCACCACCCGACTCTGTCGGCCCCGCACTACCGCCAACGGGATGTCGAGCTTTCGAGCCCTCCCGGGGCTGGTGTGCGGCACGCCTCGGTAGATGCTGATTTCCGTGGCCGGGTCGAAGCGCAGCCGCAACCGATCACCAACCGGTTGCAAGCCATGTTGCAGGTACGCTTCGAAGCACTCCGGGTCGAAACCGCGAAACAACGTCTTGCCGGCAAAATATTCTCGCGCCGACGCCAGGTCGTTGAATTCTTCCCGCCGCCCCAGGGTTCGCCCGGCCGGCGTCAAGCGATCGATGAAGCCCAGGCGCTTGGCGGCAAGAATCAGCCAGCGGTCGGCGCGGGTCAGGACCGGGGAATCGAGCATGACCACACCACGATACAACTGCGGGCAGCGCAACGCCGCATGCAAATGCAGTACGCCGCCCAGAGAATGCCCGACGCCCCACACCGGCTGCGATTGCCGCTCAAGGTGGTGAATCAGTTCGTCCACCAGATTGTTCCAATTGTCGTCGACTGGGAATCGCGGGTCATGGCCGTGCAGTTCGAGGTGGGAAACCTCGTACTGCGGCGCCAGCGCGGCAAACAACTTACCGTAGGTGGCGGAGGGGAAACCATTGGCGTGGGCGAAAAACACCTGTTGCGACATATTGGCCGATCCATTGCGAGAACTGCGACCGATTTTGCGCAGAACCTGATGGTGCGGCAATGACCGGAACTGACAGGAATGATGACAGCAACATTGAGCCTCGAGCTGCAAGCTACAAGTAAAAGCGGGACTGCTTAGCTTGTAACGTCTCTTAGCGCGCCGGCGGCTGTTCACCCAATGGAACTACCGCCATGGTCAGGCGCGATACGCAGTTGACCTTGCCGTCATCATTGACCAGGCGGATGTCCCAGACCTGGGTGGTGCGGCCCAGGTGAACCATCCGGGCCGTCGCGGTTACTCGCCCGCTGCGCACGCCACGCAAGTGGTTGGCGTTGATTTCCAGGCCGACGCAGTAGAACTTGCTCGTGTCGACGCACAGATAGGCCGCCATGGAGCCGACTGTCTCGGCCAGCACCACGGACGCGCCGCCGTGCAACAGGCCGAACGGTTGATGGGTACGATGATCGACCACCATGCTCGCGGTCAGGGATTCGTCGTCGAAAGATTCGAAACGGATGTCCAGCACTTCGCTGATGGTGTTCTTACCGGCCGCGTTCAGTTGTTCAATGTTGGGGGTGGTGCGCCACAGACTCATCGCTGCCCTTCCTTTGTGTTTTTGTTTTGTCTTGGGACGGTTGTTCTCAGGGGTGCCTGAGGCTCTTGAGTTTCATCGAACCGGCCAGCGGCAGGTCGCCCTCCAGCTCGGCCAGGCCTGCCGTCGATACTTGTTCCGGTTGCTGCAAATGACCGTGCTGCAAAAGCCCCAGCAAGCTGCCCACCAGTGGGTTATGGCTGACCAGCAGCACGTTGTCTTGATCATCCAGGTGTTTCAATACCTCGGCCGGACGGGTTTCCGGCGTGAGCCAATCAACCGTGACCAACTCCGGCTCGAACCCCAGCGCCTCGCGAACCAATTGCGCGGTCTGTTGGGCACGTACATAGGGGCTGGCAAAAATGGCCCGCAAGGGCTCGCCCATCAACCGACCGGCGCTGAGCAAGACTTCCTCGCGGCCATGGATGGTCAGCACCCGTTCAAGGTCGGGACGAACACCGTGGGGCTCGGCCTCGCCATGACGCAACACCCACAATTTCATAGCTTCGGCTCCTCGTCCCGGGCGGGATGCGGTGCCGGTGCAACGGTGTGGGGCGTTTCACCTTCCGGTGTGCGTGGGGTTGGCCAGTCGGCGAATGGCCAAGGCTTCTGGTCGCTATGGAAAGTGCCGAAGCGACCGATCTGCGCCAGGAACTGGCTCAGGCTGTCGCCAAAATTCATCAGGCTGGCACTCGGTGCGCCGTAGATCAGCCGGTAGACCAACTGCACCAGCACCACGGCGCCGAGGATCAATTGCGCCACCTGCCAGACCAGCAGGTAAATCACCATCCACAGCACTCGCGGCAGGATGGATTCGTATTGCGGCTGCCCTTTCGGATCGTTCATGGTTCGCTCCTGCTTGCGGTCAACGGAATCAGTTGAAACCGCTGGTGGAAATAAAATCGACGTCGGTCTTGGGTTCGCCACGCATCAACAGTTCGATCACCTGCTCCAGCGTGCGCCCTTCGAACAGGATCGCATGCAGACCGGCGACCAGCGGCATGTACACGCCGGCTTCCTGGGACTTGGCCTTGAGCACCTTGAGGGTGTTGACCCCTTCGGCCACTTCGCCCAGGCGCGAGACGGCCTCGTCCAGGCTCAGGCCTTGGCCGAGTGCGAAACCGACCTGATAGTTGCGGCTCTTGGGCGAGGAACAGGTGACGATCAGATCGCCCACGCCGGCCAGGCCGAGGAAGGTCATCGGGTTGGCGCCCTGGCTCACGGCGAAACGGGTCATTTCCGCCAGCGCCCGAGTGATCAGCATGCTCTTGGTGTTCTCGCCCATGCCCAGGGCGACCGCCATGCCGGCGATGATCGCATAGACGTTCTTCAGCGCACCGCCCAGCTCCACGCCGAAACGATCCGCGCTGGCATAGACCCGGAAGGTGCGGCCATGCAGCGCGGCCTGGACCTGCTGGCACAGCTCTTCATCTTCGCTGGCGACGACGGTGGCGGTCAGGGCGTGTTCGGCAATCTCCCGCGCCAGGTTAGGCCCGGATATCACGCCGATTCGCGCCTTGGGGGCGATGTCCGCAAGAATCTCGCTCATCAGCTTGAACGTTTGCGCCTCGATGCCTTTGGTCAGGCTCACCAGCAATTTGCCGCTCAAGCGCTCGGCGTGCGGTGCCAGCACCGAACGCAGGGCGCTAGAGGGCAAGGCGACAAAAAACAGATCGCTATTTTGGAGCGTGGCCTGCAAATCGGTCACCGGCTCGACTTCAGGGCGGACCTTGATGCCTTTGAGATAACGCGGATTTTCCCGGTTGACCCGGATGGCCTCGGCCTGCTCCGGGTCACGCATCCACTGGCGCACCGCGTGGCCATTCTCCGCCAGCAGGTTAGCCACGGCGGTGCCGAAACTCCCGCCTCCCAGGACCGCAATCGGGCGCTGTTCAGTCATATGCAATCCGCTCTTCCATACCAAGTGGCAATGCCGGGCATTATACGGAGCAGCCAGAGCGCGACCAGCCCCGTCCGCAATTACCCATCGCTGTAGGAAGCTGACCACCAATTCCTAGGAAAATGCTGTCAACGTGAATGGAAAAGTCGTTCGGCTCGGTTAACATGCCCGCCATCCTTCTTCTATCCAAAGGCTGTGCCGTGTTCGTTGGCCCCACCCGTCCAGGCTCATCACTGCTATTGGCGCTGATCATCAGCCCGCCAGCGGTGGCCGACGACTTATTCGTGGACAACCAGCCCCTCCCCCAGGTATTGACCGCCACGCGCTTGAAGCAGTCGCCGGCGGCGGTACCGGGCAGCATGACCGTGCTGGACCGTGAATTGATCAAGGCCAGCGGCGCTCGGGACATCAGCGAATTGTTGCGCCTGGTGCCAGGCATGATGGTCGGCAACATCAGCGGCAACCAGCCCACCGCCAACTACCACGGCACCAGTGCCAGTGAAGCGCGGCGCATGCAAGTGCTGATCGATGGTCGCTCGGTGTACCGGGCCGGCCTGGCGACGGTGGACTGGAGCGATATACCGGTCGCCATGGAAGACATCGAGCGGATCGAAGTCTTTCGCGGCCCCAACACCGTCAGCTATGGCGCCAATGCACTGATGGCCGTCGTCAACATCATCACCCGCGCCCCGGCCGACAGCCACGGCACCCGTTTCAAGGTTACCCGAGGCCAGAACGGCATCAGCGATTGGTACGCCAGCCAGGGCACAGGTTGGGAAGAAGGTGACATGCGATTGTCGCTGTCCGGCCAGCAAGACGACGGTTTTGACAGCAACCGCAACGGGGCCGACTACCGCGACAGCCGTCGCCTGAACCGCTTCAACCTGTCCGTCAGCCAAACCCTGGATGAATACCAGAGCATTGACTGGCAGTTGAATGCCAAGGAAGGGACCAACCAGCGGCCCTACACCTACCGTCCGGTGTTTGCCGGGATTACCGAAGCTGGGGATAACTCCGACGTCAGCGCCAAGGATTACGCCGCTTCGCTGCGTTGGAACCTGGACCTGAATCCTAACCACAGCCTTTATATCCAGGGTTCGATGCAGCATTGGGATCGCCAGCAGACTTGGCGCGCCTGCGATGCGGAGGTGTCGTTCAGCCCGCAATTGACCGATCTGTGGCAGCTCAACCCCAACTATGCCGAGAAGCTGGCGCGCAATATTCCCAGTTTCCTGAATACCGGGGTCCCCGCCGGCACGGCCCAGGAACAGGCACTGGCCAATCAAGTGCTCGACCAATGGCGAAACGGTGCTTCCCGGACACTGTGTGGCGATATCGACCAGAGCGCCCGGGAGTCGCGCTACGACCTTGAGGTTCAGGACACCCTCAGTCTTTCCGACAGCCTGCGGCTAGTCACCGGCGTGAATTATCGTTACGACCGGGCCGATTCGCAGACGTACTTCAACGGCACCCTGGACGACACCACCTACCGTTTGTTCGGCCAGCTCGAATGGCGGGCCAGCGAACACTGGTTGTTGCAGGGCGGCGCGATGTTCGAGGACGCACGCCTGACGGGCAGCTCGCTGACCCCTCGGATGGCAATCAACTACCTGATCACCCCGCGACACGGCCTCCGGGCGGTCTATTCCGAGGCGGTGCGCTCGCCGGACATGTTCGAGAACAACGTCAACTGGAGTTATCAAGTCACCAATCTACGGCCGGCCGCCTTTGGTCAGGACAGCGCCCGTTATTTCGTTCGAACGCGCGGCCCTGGCAACCTGGATCAGGAGCACATGCGCTCGCGTGAGCTTGGCTACAACGGTTATTTCATGGATTTGGGCCTGGCGGTGGACGTGAAGCTGTTCCACGACCAAATCACCGGAATGATCAGCGAACCATTGCGCAACAACCAGTACATCGCCAGCAACAGCAACGAATCGCAGTTCACCGGCGCCGAAACCCAATTCGATTGGCGGATGACAGCGGCCGACCGGCTGCGCCTGACCTACGCCTATGTCGATGCGCTGGCCAGCAACCCCCTCGACGAACAGCTGACCGCCCGCAACAGCGGTTCGGCCGGCTGGCTGCGCGATTGGGGCCGGGGCTGGAACAGCGCGGTTTTCTATTACGCCGCCGACGCCCTCAACGGTTACCGCTACGAACGGATCGACAGCCGCCTCGCCCGGCGCATTCCCCTGGGCAAAGCCAGCCTGGAAGTCGCGGGGACCCTGCAGCAACGCCTCGATGACCAGCCGACCACGTTCGTCGACAACCGCTACGATTCCCGCCATGTGGTGTATTTCAGCGCGGAGTTGTCCTTCTAGATGTCCCGGTGCCAACCCCGCACGACGCCCTTTCGTGGCCGCCTGTGGTGGTTACTGTGCCTGGCATTTGCCGGCCTGCTGGTCACGCTCGAGGCTCGGGCCGCCGAGGTCCTGTTGACAGGCGCCCAGGACAGCCCCGGCGTGCAGTCATTCACCCAGGCCTTGCAGGCCCGGCGTCCCCAGGACCGCGTGCGATTCACCCCATTGGCCAACCTGCCGGCGCCGGATCGGTTGCCGGATGACGTGCGCCTGATCCTGCTCGACCCGCCGAGCCTCGACTGGCGCCTGCAAACGCCTCGCGGGCCGGCCACTCTGGTGCTGCGGATCAGCCGTCAGCAAGCCCGGGAACGCCTGGGTGACGGGACGCCCGGACACCTGAGCCTGCTCTGGAGCGATCCACCGATGGGCCGGCAGTTGCGCCTGATTCGTCAGGTCCTGCCACAAGTACGGCGGGTCGGCGTGCTGTACGACAGGCACAGCGAGTTCCTGCTCAAGGACCTTCAGCAGGCAGCGTTGCCGCTGGGCCTGCAAATCGTCAGCGAACGCTGGGACGACATCAACGACAGCCGCCCTTTGCAAAACCTGCTGGGCCAAAGCGACGTCTTGCTGGGCCTCGACGACCCCGACCTTTATAACCCCAAGACCGTGAAGAACCTGTTGCTGAGCAGTTACGCCCGGCAACGCGCGCTGATCGGGCCAAGCGCCGCCTTCGTCAAGGCCGGCAGCCTGGCCAGCACCTACAGCGACCAGGAAGACTGGCTGGCGATTCTCGACGAATTGCTGGACCGCCCCGCCGCCACGTGGCCGCGCAGCCTGTATCCGCCCCGCTTCAAAGTCTTGAGCAATCAACAGGTCGCTCGCTCGTTGGGGATCGAACCGATTGACGTCGAATCCGTCGCTACGCAGCTGGCAGAAGGAGAACACCGTCCATGACCTTGCGTCGCCGCTGGGATATCAATACCCGTACCCAGCTCATCGCCCTGGGGCCGGCACTGCTGCTGACGGTGCTGTTGATCAGCTTCTTCACCTTCGTGCGAATCCAGGACCTACGCCAGGAACTCAACCACACCGGGCAGCTGATCGCCAACCAACTCGCTCCAGCCGCGGAGTATGGCGTCATATCCGGTAACAATGATGTGCTGGAAAGCCTGCTGACGGCCACGCTCGCCACGCCTCACGTGCGCTTTTTGGAAGTCCAGGACCGCACCGAGCGGGTTCTCGTGTACGTGGAACAACCGTCGCAAACCCGCAACCATTCCCAGCAGGTCGAAGTATTCCAGGCCCCCGTTCGCCTGCAGCGCATTGCCCTCAACAATGATTTCCTGCAAGGCAACAGTCCGCCCATCGAGGCGGCCGGCGAGGATTACCTGGGCCGCGTCATTGTCGGCATGTCCAGCGACGCCTTCAGCCAGCGGCAACAGGAGATCCTGCTCAAGGCAGCGGTCCTGGCCCTGTTTGCGCTGCTGTTCACGTTTCTGGTGGCGCGCCGCCTGGCAGCGAGCCTGTCGCAGCCGATTCGCGACATCGGCCATGCGGTCAAGGCCATCCAGCAGGGTGATTACAGCAGGCCCTTGCCTATTGTCGACGACGGGGAATTGGGCGCCCTGTCGCGGCACATCAACAACCTGGCCGCGGGCCTCGAACAAGCAAGCCGCGAACAGCACCAGGCCATGGCTCAATTGATCAAGACCCGGGAGGAAGCAGAAAAGGCCAACAGCGCCAAGTCGGAATTCCTGGCGATGATGAGCCACGAACTGCGCACGCCCATGAATGGCGTATTGGGCATGCTGCAATTGCTGGAAACCACCCATATGACCGATGAGCAGCATGAATACACCGCGCTGGCATCGGAATCCACCGAGCACCTGTTGAAGGTCATCAACGACATTCTCGACTTCTCGCGCATCGAGCGTTCGGCGCTGGAGCTGGAGCACATCCCGTTCAACCTGGCCGAGCTGGTGGGCAGTTGCGCGCAGTCGTTCCAGCACAGCGCCGCGCAGCGCAAGCTGGGCCTGGACCTGCTGGTCCCCGACGACATGAAGCCGCTGCAGGTACAAGGCGACCCGACGCGGATCCGGCAAATCCTGGTGAACCTGATCGGCAACGCGTTGAAATTCACCGACCAGGGCCGCGTTACGGTGCAGTGCCAGTGGCAGGCCCTTGATCACGAATTGCTGTGGTTCACCTGCACCGTGCGCGACAGCGGCATTGGCATCCCGGCCGAAAGCCTGGAGCGCATGTTCGACGCCTTCCAGCAGGCCGACAGTTCCATTTCAAGACGCTACGGCGGCACGGGCCTCGGCCTGCCGATCGCCCGCACCCTGGCCGAACGCATGGGCGGCACGCTGCGGGCCCAGAGCCAGGAAGGCCAGGGCTCGGTGTTTACCCTGGAAATCCCGCTGGCCCTGTCGCGCCTGGCGCCACCGACCCTGCCCCCGCGCCTGCCCGGCGGCGGTAGCAACGGAGAAGGCCGCAATGTCTTGTTGGTGGAAGACAATCCGGTTAACCAGACGGTGATCGAAGCGATGCTGCGCAGCCTCGGCTTCAAGGTCAGCGTCGCCACCGATGGCGCCCAGGCCGTACGTAGCGCCGAGAGCCTGATTTTCGAAGCGATCCTGATGGACTGCCGGTTGCCGGTCATCGACGGTTACGAAGCCACGCGGCAGATCCGCCAGTTGCCCGGCTGCACCGACGTGCCCATCATCGCCCTGACCGCCAATGCACTGCAGGGTGATCGCGAAGCGTGCCTGGCAGCGGGCATGAACGATTACCTGGCCAAACCCTTCAAACGAATCGACTTGCAGCAGATTCTGCAACGCTGGGTCGGGTAAATGCAGGGCTTAGGACTATCTGCGACTGGCGTGAAAGGCGAAAGTGCGGCAGTCTTAAGCACCCGGCCACGCCTCGATCGGGGAAGGAATAACTATTTCAGTGCACAGGTGTACATTGATTTTCCCGTGTGCTGTGACTTTCACTACAACGCAATAGTCTATGAGTAGGCTGCCGACTCGAGGCATGAACGCTTCGATCGGCCGGGAAGATTTGCCCCACCCTGCCGCATGGGACTATTGAGGAGCTCGCATGACCAAACAAAACGCCTTTACTCGGGAAGATCTGCTGCGCTGCAGTCGCGGTGAGCTGTTCGGCCCAGGTAACGCGCAACTGCCCGCCCCGAACATGCTGATGGTGGATCGCATCACCCATATCAGCGATGAGGGTGGCAAGTACGGCAAAGGTGAATTGGTCGCCGAGCTGGATATCACTCCGGACCTGTGGTTCTTCGCCTGCCATTTCGAAGGCGATCCGGTGATGCCCGGCTGCCTGGGCCTGGATGCCATGTGGCAACTGGTCGGCTTTTTCCTCGGCTGGCAAGGCCTGCCGGGTCGCGGCCGCGCCCTGGGTTCGGGCGAAGTGAAGTTCTTCGGTCAGGTACTGCCGACTGCGAAGAAGATCACCTATAACATCCATATCAAACGCGTCCTCAAGGGCAAGCTGAACATGGCCATCGCCGATGGTTCGGTGGCTGTCGACGGTCGCGAGATCTACACCGCCGAAGGCCTCCGGGTTGGCGTTTTCACTTCCACTGACAACTTCTAAGGGTTATCCGCATGCGCCGCGTCGTTATCACTGGTCTGGGCATCGTTTCGTGCCTGGGCAATGACAAAGAGACCGTCTCCGCTAACCTGCGTGCAAGTCGCCCTGGCATCCGGTTCAATCCGGAATATGCCGAAATGGGTCTGCGTAGCCAGGTTTCCGGCTCCATTGACCTGAACCTCGAAGAGCTGATCGATCGCAAGATCTACCGTTTCGTCGGCCACGCGGCGGCTTATGCCTACCTGGCCATGAAAGACGCCATCGCTGACTCCGGCCTGACCGAAGAGCAGGTCTCCAACGTACGGACCGGCCTCGTAGCAGGTTCCGGCGGCGCCTCCACCTTGAACCAGATGGAAGCGCTGGACATCCTGCGCGAAAAAGGCGTCAAGCGTGTCGGCCCGTACCGCGTCACGCGGACCATGAGCAGCACCGTTTCGGCCTGCCTGGCCACGCCGTTCAAGATCAAGGGCCTGAACTACTCCATCGCTTCCGCCTGCGCCACCAGTGCCCATTGCATCGGTACCGCCATGGAACAGATCCAGATGGGCAAGCAGGACATCGTGTTCGCCGGTGGCGGTGAAGAAGAACATTGGAGCCAGTCGTTCCTGTTCGACGCCATGGGCGCCCTGTCCAGCAAGCGCAACGACGCGCCGGAAAAAGCCTCCCGTGCCTACGACGCCGACCGTGACGGTTTCGTCATCGCCGGCGGTGGTGGCATGGTCGTGGTCGAGGAGCTGGAACACGCCCTCGCCCGTGGCGCGAAGATCTACGCGGAAATCGTCGGCTACGGCGCCACCTCCGACGGCTATGACATGGTCGCACCGAGCGGTGAAGGTGCCGTGCGCTGCATGCAGATGGCCATGTCCACCGTCGATGCACCGATCGACTACCTGAACACCCACGGCACCTCGACCCCGGTCGGCGACGTCGCGGAAATGAAGGGTGTGCGCGAAGTGTTCGGCGACAAGGCCCCGGCCATCAGCTCCACCAAGAGCCTGTCGGGTCACTCCCTGGGCGCCGCCGGCGTTCACGAAGCGATCTACTGCATGCTGATGATGGAAGGCAACTTCATGGCCGGTTCCGCCAACATCGACGAACTGGATCCGGAAGTGGCCGACCTGCCTATCCTGACCCAAACTCGCGAGAACGCCACCATCAACACCGTGATGAGCAACAGCTTCGGCTTCGGTGGCACCAACGCTACCCTGGTGATGAAGCGCTGGCAGGGCAAGTAATTCCCGCTGGTACGCCACACACAAAAACGCCCCGACTGGTTCGGGGCGTTTTTTTGTCTGACGGATATGCCTGAATTCCTTGTGGGAGCGAGCCTGCTCGCGAAAGCGGAGTATCAAGCAACAACGCTCTGACTGTCATACCGCCTTCGCGAGCAGGCTCGCTCCCACACTTTGATCTGTGCAAATGAAGTTTCAGCGCACGACAAACCGTTGCTGCGTCAACAGCCGATCCCCCTGGAACACCATGAACCGCCACTCCCCCGGCACCACTTCGTGGCTTTCGGTAAATTCATAGGCCATGACGTCCTGGGGCGCGCCGGGCACCAGTTTCTGGATGACTTCGAATTTGTCGTGGCGTACGCCATCGGGTGTGCGGATACCGGGGGTGAAGTACAACAGGGTCAACGGCTGGTCGTCAGCGACCTTGCCCGCCAACTGATAGCGCATGCCGAATTTGGTGCCCAGCTTGGCCGGAACACTTTCGGTCTGGCGGATCTGCTCATTGCTGCGACGCAAGACCCGCTCGCCCGATTGCAACTCGGCCTTCGGCCCTTCGAATACCCCATATTCCACCGGGCCTTCGACACGAACTTCCGCCTGGGCCAGGCCGCAGGTCAACAACAGCGCGAGCAGTGCGCTTGAACGGGTGAGGTGCATGGTGCGCTCCTTGATTGAGATGAGCGCGAGGGTATGACGCGGGGGTGACAGGCTGATGACAAAGCGGTGTTCACCAGGCCAGCTAAAGCCCGCATACAGGGTTGACCTGTGGCGAGGGAGCCTGCTCCCTCGCGACAAGAGCGGGCTCAGCGGGTGACTGAGCGCGGCAACACGGCCAGAAAGTTGTCTCGCGCCACCTTCCGCGCCACATCCTCAGGCAAGGCATCCAGGAACGGATCGAAGCTGTGCAACTCCTTACCCAATTTGTTGAATCGTCCTACCACGTCCGATCCCACCATGAACCGCTCCGGGAAGCGCTCCACCAGTTTCAACCATTCATCCCGGGGCTTGCCCGCCTCATCCAGTAGATACGGCGTGAGCATGCTCCAGGACAGGTCGATGAAAAGATTGGGATAAGACTCCAGCATCCGCGTCAGGGTCGGCAGCAGAAAATCCAGCCGGGTCTGGTGCCGGTGAATCTCCATGCTCGTGCCGGCATGGGCCCAGATGAACCGTGTGTGTGGATGGTTGCGTAGCGGTTCTTCGATTTCTGCCAAGTACAGCGGATTTCTCTCACGCTTGGACGTGATGTTGGAATGCAGCATCACGGGCAGATCATTCTCCGCCGCCAGGTGATAGATGCGGGTCATGGCTTCGTTGTTGGCGCGCGGCGTGTCGCCGGAGGTCAGCGCCGTCAGGTCGTCATGACGGGTGAACACTTCGCCGATGCCTTGCCACAGCCCCGGATAGAGATCGAGCATGCGTTGGATATGCGCATCGGAGTTCTTGTCATTGGGGTTGAAGCCCGACAGGAATGGATGGAAATGCTGGCGTTGCTCAGCGGGGAGCTTGGACACCGCGGCAGCGACAATCACATCGGTGGCGCTGTACCAATAGGCGTCCGCATCGTCACCGGCGTAGTAACGCGGTCGCTTGGGTTCGTCTTCGTGCCATTTCTTCGCCACGGGCACGCCGGAAATCATCACATGCTCGATGCGATTGTCCGCCATGGCCTTGAGGAGCTTGGCCATGCCGGCGGTTTCCTGGAAGAAATCGACGTAATGCAGGTGCGCATCACTGTAGGCATATTCGCGAGCCGAGGCGGTGCTGCACGTAACGGCCAGCAGGCAGGCGAACATCAAACGGATCGAGGGCACGGGCATTCTCCATAGGCCATGAGCAGCATAGACCCCAGCCGTCCCGCCTGGGTTCAAGCCGGCGCTGCCGTCCGTTGCAACCTCGGGTTATGCTCTGCCCATCCGTCGTTCAACCTGGAAGACACCATGACCGCTCCCCTCATCGTTCGTCCCCGCGCAGAAGACGTGGAAGGCCAGCCGATTCTTCGGCCCTTGCCGTCCGCTAAATGCCGCAGCGTCGGACCTTTCGTGTTTTTCGACCATATGCTGCAAACGTCCTACCCGGCCGGTCGAGGCATGAACATTCGCCAACATCCACACATCGGTCTGTCCACCCTCACCTACTTGTTCGAGGGCCAGATCCAGCATAAGGACAGCCTCGGTTCCGATCAGGTGGTAAACGCCGGGGATGTCAGTTGGATGACCGCCGGCAGCGCCATTGCCCATGTCGAGAGGACACCGAAAGCGTTGTTGGAGAGCGGCTTCGTGCTGCATGGGCTGCAAATCTGGCTGGCCTCGCCCAAGTCTCACGAGGAAGGTCCCGGGCACTACAGCCATCATCCGGCACAGAGCCTGCCGGTCAGTGAGAACCTGGGGGTGAACATCCGCATGATCGCCGGGTCAGGCTTTTGCCTGGAATCGCCGGTGCCAGTGCTGTCTCCTACGCTTTACGCCGAACTGAACCTGCAGACCGCAACGACGCTGCTGATTCCCACGGAACATGAAGAACGCGCACTGTACATCCTGGACGGCGAGGCGCAGTTGGACGGTGAGCCGCTTGAGCCCCATTCACTGGTGATATTGCCTGCCGGGGAAGAAATGACGCTGTCTGCCGACACCGAGTGCCATGCGGTGCTGTTCGGCGGTGCGCCCTTGGATGGGCCACGGCGGATGAATTGGAATTTCGTCTCCAGCGACCCGGCCCGCATAGACGAAGCCCGCCGACGCTGGGCGGCCGGGAACTGGCCAACCGTACCAGGGGAAAGCGAGCGGATCGAGTTGCCCTGATTCAAGGGTTGCCTGTCAGGCAGACATCGCGAGCAAGCTCGCGCCCTCACTGAATCGGTGCGGTTCACAAATGCCGAGAACAACTTGATCCAATGTGGGTGCGAGCTTGCTCGCGATGGCTTTGTACCAGACAAAAGAGATCCGGGCCCGACGTCAGCCCTTGAACACTTCATCCAGCAGGTTATGCATCGAGCGGAACGCCCGTCCGGCGACCTTGGCGTCGTACATCATCTTGCCAGGCACATTGGCCTGCGGGTCGGTGAACGAGTGCACCGCACCGCCGTAGCTCAGCAATTGCCAATCCACCCCAGCCGCGTTCATTTCATCTTCGAAGGCCGGCAGCTGTTCCTTTGGCACCAGCGGGTCGGAGGCGCCGTGCAGGACCAATACCGCGCCCTCGATGTTCTGGGCATCAACCGGGTTCGGCGTATCCAGGGTGCCGTGGAATGAGATCGTCGCTTTCAAGGGGGCGCCAGTGCGAGCCAACTCCAAGGCGCAGCATCCCCCAAAGCAAAAACCAAAAGCGGCCAGCTTCGCCGTGTCGACCTTCGCTTGGTCCTGGCTCTGCAGTTGCTCGAACGCTGCCTGCATGCGCTTGCGCAACAACGCCCGGTCGTTCTTGAGCGGCATCATCGCCGCTCCCGCCTCATCGGCATTGCTCGGGCGCACTGTTTGCCCGTAAAGGTCGGCAATCAGCACCACATATCCGTTTGCCGCCACAGACCTGGCGATTTCCTCGGCCCCCGCCCCAACACCCATCCAGTTCGGCGCCATCAGCAAACCCGGACGTGGGCCCTGTTGATTGACGTCGAAGGCCAGGCGCCCCTCATAACTTTGACCATCGACCTGATAGACCAGCGAACGAACCGTAACCTGACTCATGACGGACTCCTCTTTGACTGAACACCAGAAATGACAAAACCCGCCGAAGCGGGTTTTGTCTCACTTGATCAAGCTGACAGTTCAACCAACAGCTTGTTCAGGCGACGTACATACGCAGCCGGGTCTTTCAAGCTGTCGCCAGCCGCCAGGGCCGCCTGGTCGAAGAGAATGTGCGACAGGTCGCCGAAACGCTCTTCGTTCTGCTCGTTGTCGAGCTTCTCCACCAGCGGGTGGGCCGGGTTGAATTCAAAGATCGGCTTGGAGTCCGGGACTTTCTGTCCGCTGGCTTCGAGGATCTGGCGCATCTGCAAACCGAGGTCTTGCTCACCGATGGCCAGGATCGCCGGGGAATCGGTCAAGCGGTGGGAAACCCGCACTTCGCTGACGGCTTCGCCCAAGGCAGTCTTGATCCGCTCGACCAGGCCTTCCTTGCTCTTGGCGACTTCTTCGGCAGCTTTCTTGTCTTCTTCCGAATCCAGGTTGCCAAGGTCGAGATCGCCACGGGCCACGTCGACGAAGCTCTTGCCGTCGAACTCGTTGAGGTAGCTCATCAGCCACTCGTCGATGCGATCGGTCAGCAGCAGCACTTCGATGCCTTTCTTGCGGAAGACTTCCAGGTGCGGGCTGTTCTTGACCTGTGCATAAGTCTCGCCGGTCAGGTAGTAGATCTTGTCCTGTCCTTCCTTGGCGCGAGCCAGATAGTCGGCCAGGCCAACGATCTGTTCGCCATCCTCACCCTGGGTCGAGGCAAAGCGCAGCAGGCCAGCGATCTTCTCTTTGTTGGCGAAGTCTTCGGCCGGACCTTCTTTCATGACCTGGCCGAAGTTTTTCCAGAAGCTCTTGTACTGCTCGGGCTCGTTCTTCGCCAGTTTCTCCAGCATGTCCAGCACGCGCTTGGTCAGCGCCGACTTCATGGAGTCGATGATCGGATCTTTCTGCAGGATTTCCCGCGAAACGTTCAGCGACAGGTCATTGGAATCCACCACACCCTTGATGAAGCGCAGGTAAAGCGGCAGGAACGATTCGGCCTGGTCCATTACGAACACGCGCTGCACGTAAAGCTTCAGGCCACGTGGCGCTTCGCGCTGGTACAGGTCGAACGGCGCGCGGGCCGGCACGTACAGCAGCGAGTTGTATTCCAGCTTGCCTTCGACCTTGTTATGGCTCCAGCTCAGCGGATTTTCGAAATCGTGGGCGATGTGCTTGTAGAACTCCTGGTATTCCTCGTCCTTTACCTCGGTGCGCGGACGGGTCCACAAGGCACTGGCGCGGTTGACGGTTTCCCATTCCACTTCGGGCTTTTCTTCGCCTTCGGCAGCGGTGGCTTCCTTCGGCAGCTCGATCGGCAGCGCGATGTGGTCGGAGTACTTCTTGATGATGTTGCGCAGGCGCCAGCCATCGGCAAACTCGTCTTCGCCAGACTTGAGGTGCAGGACGATGCGGGTGCCGCGATCGGCCTTGTCGATGGTCGCGACCTCAAACTCGCCCTCGCCCTTGGAGGACCAGTGCACGCCTTCGCTCGGGGCGAGGCCGGCACGGCGGCTGAACACTTCAACGTGATCGGCAACGATGAACGCGGAATAGAATCCGACGCCGAACTGACCGATCAGGTGGGAATCCTTCTTCTGGTCGCCAGACAGGTTTTTCATGAAATCGGCGGTGCCGGACTTGGCGATGGTGCCCAAGTGCGTGATCACCTCGTCGCGGCTCATGCCGATGCCGTTGTCTTCGAGGGTGACGGTTTTCGCGTCCTTGTCGAAGCTCACACGGATTTTCAGCTCGGCGCCGCCCTCCAGCAGTTCTGGCTTGGACAGCGCTTCGAAACGTAATTTGTCGACAGCGTCGGAGGCGTTCGAAATCAGCTCGCGGAGGAAAATTTCCTTATTCGAATACAGCGAGTGAATCATCAGGTGCAGCAGTTGCTTCACCTCGGTCTGGAAGCCCAGGGTTTCCTTTTGAGTTTCCACGCTCATGGTCATCAAACTCCAAGTGGATGGTGGTGTCCGCCTCGCAGAGAATGGCGGCGGGATGTCCACAAGGTGGGGGCAACGTTGATGATTTCAAGGGCCGCTCGGCCTGGAGGGCGCCGGGATCTTGAAATGGGCACGGGCGGTGGCAATGGGTTCGGCTTCGGACTCTTGCCAGGCCGTGACCGCCACGTTGGCCACGCGCCGCCCTTGGCGCCAGACCTGGCACCGGGCAAAGGTGTCGCGGAACTGCCCGGCACGCAGGTAATCCAGGGAAAAATCGATGATCTTCGGCACACCGGTCGCACGGGTGGCAATCAGCAGATGAACGGCGGCCGAGAGCTCCATAAATCCGGCGATGACCCCGCCGTGGATAGCGGGCAGTAAAGGGTTACCGATGTTGTCTTTATTGGCCGGCAGGCGAAACAGCAGATCATCACCCTGGCGGGTGCATTCGACGCCGATGAGCCGCGCATAGGGAATCGAAGCCAGCAGCATCGCGACGTCACCCTGCTCGCAAGCCTGGCGCAGTTGCACCTCGGTAAGATCGGTCATGGTGTCAGCACGGCAGCCGTGGGGCCGCCTCCCTTGAGTCCCCGGGCGCTATCGCCCAGGCGCATGAAAGTACCCACGACGTGGGCAATGGGCTGCTCGGGATCATCCTGATAGGCAAATCCCCGGCTGAAAATCACATCCGGCGTCACCCGATAGCATTGGGCGAAGCCATAGATGGCCTTGTTGGGCCTGGCAGCGTGCATGTAGTCGATGCGCAGGTCCAATGTCGGGCAGACTTCGAATTGCGGCAGTACACATAAGGTCGACATGCCGCAGGCGGTGTCCATCAATGAAGTCAGCGCTCCGCCATGGACAATGCCCGTCAGGGGATTGCCGACAAGATGCGCGCTGTAGGGCAACTCCAGCGTCAACCCATCGCGACTGGCGCTGTGCAGTTTGATGCCTAGCACGTGGCAATGCCTGAGCGCCGATAAAAAACGGGTCGCGCGCTCAAAAACGGGATCTTCAGCCATTGACCGATAACTCCTTCAGGGACTTTCAGGTGCACCCGGCAAAGTTCCATCGGTGTGCAAAGTTATATATCTAACGAGCGAGAGGAACTTAACCCTGAGGGCACGGTTCAAAAGGCCAGTAGTTATATCCATAAGGAGAAACACCCCATGCGTAAGACTTTAGCTATTGCCTTGATGTTGGCCGCCTCTCTCGGTCTCGCTGCCTGCGATAAAAAATCCGAGGACAAGGCTCAAGATGCCCAACAACACGCTGAACAAGCTCAGCAAGACATGAACAAAGCACAGGATAAAGTGAACGACGCGGCGAAAGAAAACGCCGAAGCCGCCAAAGATCAGGCTGAATCGAACAATGCCGCGCAACAGGAACAAGCCCCTGCCGACGCGCCTAAAACCAACTGATACGGTTTTAGCAGTAAAAGAAAACCCGCCTGGTGCGGGTTTTCTTTTGCCTGCGATTCAACCAGTCACGCCGTCAGGCAGTTTCCTTGCCGGTTTCGGGCGCTGGTGCCTCGGTGGGCGTATAGACCATGACGTCCAGCACGTCCGAATGGAACTCGCGCTGATACAACACAAAGACCACGCCGGCGCTCATCAACATGAACAACCACGGGCTGACGAACCAGGCCAACATGGTCATGCCGAAATAATAGGAACGCAAACCGAAGTTGAACTGGTTGGCCGCCATGGAAATAACCCGCGCCGCCCTCGAAGCAAAGGCCTTGCGCTCAAGCTCGGACACGTGCCGCTCACCGATCATCGGCGCCGACCCCACCAGGACGGCGGCGAAATTGTATTGGCGCATGCACCAGCTGAACGTGAAGAACGCATAGACGAACACCAACGCCAGACACAGCAGCTTCACTTCCGCCATACCTTGGGAGGCCTGCTGCACCAGCGGCAGGTCAGCCAGCAACGAAACCGCTCGATCAGACGCTCCGAGCACCGTCAGGATACCCGCCAGGATAATCAACGTACTGGAGGCAAAAAACGACGCGTTGCGCTCCAGGTTGCCGATCACGCTGGCATCGGCGATGCGGTTGTCGCGCAGCAACATGCGTCGCATCCAGTCTTCACGGTACAAATGCATAACGCTGGCCAAGCATGCCGTGTCGCGAGCCTTCCAAGAGGCATACCGGGTATAACCGGCCCAGCAGATGACGAACCATACCGCGGCCAGGAGATGGATCAGGTTGGCTTGGATGAATGACATGCAATTCCCTGTGGCAGAAACAAAATCGGTGGCAATAGTATCAGCGAACCCTGTGGGAGACACCGCGGGCAAAAAAATGCCCCGTATCGACTGATACGGGGCATTTCTGTCTTATCGGTGAGCTGCAGCGAGACGCTTAAGCCAAGGCTTCGCTGCGCTTGCCCAGCAACCGATCGCACACCACAGCGACCGCCAGGGTCATGACCGAAGGCACCAGCCACGCCAGGCCTTGCTCGCTCAACGGCAGATGGGCCAGTTGCGCCGGCATCCAATCCGCCAGCCCTGCCCCCTTGAGCGCATCGATCAAGCCGAACAGGAACGACACCAGCATGACCGGGCCGACAATCCGACCTTGCTCGTGCCAGAAATCCTTGCAGAAGCTCAGGGCCACCAGCGCGATACAAGGTGGATAGATCGCAGTCAGGACCGGGATCGAGAAGGCAATCAGCTTGGTCAGGCCCAGGTTGGACACCAGCAGCGAAAATGCCGCGAGGATGATCACCAAGGTCTTGTAGGACAGCGGCAGTACACGGCTGAAGTACTCGGCGCAGGCGCAGGTCAGGCCGACGGCGGTCACCAGGCATGCCAGGGAAATCAACACCGCAAGGAAGCCGCTGCCCAAGCTGCCGAAGGTGTGCTGTACGTAGGCGTGCAACACAGCGGCGCCGTTGGTCGCGCCCGCCGCCACTTCGTGGCTACCGGAGCCCAGGCGGAACAGGCTGACATAAACCAGCGCCAGCCCCACACCGGCAATCAGCCCGGCGATGATGGCGTAACGGGTGATCAAGGCCGGCGACTCGACGCCCCGAGAACGGATGGCGTTGACGATAACAATCCCGAACACCAGAGCGCCAAGGGTATCCATGGTCAGGTAACCATTGATGAAGCCTTGGGAAAACGGAGCCGCCACGTACTCGGGTGTCGCCACGCCGATATCGCCTGCGGGCAGCGCAAACGCAGCGATGCCGAGCACGGCCAGGGCGATGATTTTCAGCGGCGCGAGAAAGCGCCCGACGGTATCGAGCAGGCGTCCTGGATAGAGCGAAATGAAGAACACCAGCAGGAAGTACACCGCGCTATAGAGAAACAGCGCCAACGGACTTTCGCCGGTCAGCGGCGCCAGGCCTACTTCAAACGATACGGTGGCGGTTCGGGGCGTGGCGAACAGCGGGCCGACCGCCAGGTAACAGACTGCCGCCAGCAAGCCACCGGCAATCTTGCCGATTGGGCTGCTCAACGCGTCCATCGCGCCACCGACTTTCGCCAGCGCAACGACGGTGATCACCGGCAACCCAACCGCAGTGATCAGGAAGCCCAACGCCGCCATCCAGACATGAGGCCCGGACTGCAAACCAACGATAGGCGGGAAGATGATATTGCCGGCCCCGACGAACAGGGCAAATGTCATGAAACCAAGCGCCAGGATGTCCTGACCTTTCAACACTTTCATTAAGGAAACCACACTACTGAATCGGAATTTAGAGAGGGATTTCCCTGAAGGGTGAGGGAAATGCTGCCGATCCGTATGGGATCGACCCGTTGAGCGCATCGCCGCCTTGTGGGCCGCGGTCGCAAAATTGGCCGCCAGACTAACGAATTTGGCGGAAAAACGCACTGTTACAGGGCGAACTATCCGATACACGACGTTTCTGTGTCGCGTTTACGTATCTATTTTTCCGGCTAACCGGGTTCGCACAAGGGCAAACGCGACCCAATGCCAGAAACGACAAAGGCCACCCGAAGGTGGCCTTTGTTGCTGAAACGAAAAAGTCAGCCGAAGCTTACTTCTTCATTTCCCAGCCAGTCAGCTCGGCCAGGGCCTTGCCGATGTCTGCCAGCGAACGCACGGTTTTCACGCCTGCGTCTTGCAGCGCAGCGAACTTCTCGTCTGCAGTGCCTTTGCCGCCAGAGATGATTGCGCCAGCATGGCCCATGCGCTTGCCCGGAGGAGCAGTCACACCCGCGATGTAGGAAACAACCGGCTTGGTCACGTTGGCCTTGATGTAGGCAGCGGCTTCTTCTTCAGCGGAACCGCCGATCTCACCGATCATGACGATCGCTTCGGTCTTCGGGTCTTCCTGGAACAGCTTCAGGATGTCGATGAAGTTGGAGCCTGGGATCGGGTCACCGCCGATGCCGACGCAAGTCGACTGACCGAAACCGGCGTCAGTGGTCTGCTTCACGGCTTCGTAAGTCAGGGTACCGGAACGGGAAACGATACCGACCTTGCCTGGCAAGTGAATGTGACCTGGCATGATGCCGATCTTGCATTCGCCTGGAGTGATCACGCCTGGGCAGTTAGGGCCGATCAGGGTGATACCCAGTTCGTCGCACTTGACCTTGGCTTCCAGCATGTCGATGGTCGGGATGCCTTCGGTGATGCAAACGATCAGCTTGATGCCGCCGAACGCTGCTTCAAGGATGGAGTCCTTGCAGAAAGGAGCTGGAACGTAGATCACGCTGGCGGTGGCGCCAGTGGCCGCTACGGCGTCTTTCACGGTGTTGAAGACAGGCAGGCCCAGGTGTTCGGTGCCGCCCTTGCCCGGAGTTACGCCGCCAACCATCTGGGTGCCGTACTCGATGGCTTGCTGGGTGTGGAAACTACCTTGCGAACCGGTAATGCCCTGGCAGATAACCTTGGTGTCTTTGTTGATCAGGACGCTCATTATTTGCCCTCCGCAGCTTTAACGACTTGTTGAGCAGCGTCGGTCAGGCTGGTAGCAGCGATGATGTTCAAACCGCTTTCTGCCAGTACTTTAGCGCCCAGCTCAGCGTTGTTGCCTTCGAGGCGAACAACAACCGGGATTTTCACGCCGACTTCTTTCACGGCGCCGATGATGCCTTCGGCAATCATGTCGCAACGAACGATGCCGCCGAAGATGTTGACCAGTACTGCAGCGACGTTGGTGTCGGACAGGATGATCTTGAACGCTTCGGTAACGCGTTCCTTGGTAGCACCGCCGCCCACGTCGAGGAAGTTGGCTGGCTTGCCGCCGTGCAGGTTGACGATGTCCATGGTACCCATGGCCAGGCCGGCACCGTTGACCATGCAGCCGATGTTGCCTTCCAGGGCTACGTAGTTCAGTTCGAACTTGGCAGCGTGCGCTTCGCGCGGATCGTCTTGCGACGGATCGTGGAAAGTCTTCAGCTTAGGCTGACGGTACATGGCGTTGGCGTCGATGTTGATCTTGGCATCGAGGCAGTGCAGATCGCCGTCGGCCTTGATCACCAGCGGGTTCACTTCCAGCAGTGCCAGGTCGTGGTCCTGGAACAGCTTGGCCAGGCCTACGAAGATCTTGGCGAACTGAGTGACCTGCTTACCTTCCAGGCCCAGCTGGAATGCCAGCTCGCGACCCTGGAACGGCTGTGCGCCAACCAGTGGATCGATGGTGGCCTTGAGGATTTTCTCAGGGGTGTCGTGAGCGATTTTCTCGATGTCCACGCCACCTTCGGTGGAAGCCATGAACACGATGCGGCGGCTCGAACGGTCAACGACAGCGCCCAGGTACAGCTCTTTAGCGATATCAGTGCACGATTCAACCAGGATCTTGGTGACTGGCTGACCGTTGGCGTCGGTCTGGTAGGTCACCAGACGCTTGCCCAGCCACTGCTGTGCGAAGGCTTTGGCGTCTTCTTTGCTGCGAACCAGCTTGACGCCGCCCGCTTTACCGCGACCACCGGCGTGAACCTGGGCTTTGACGACCCATTCGCTGCCGCCGATTTTGTCGCAAGCTTCTGCTGCCGCTTCCGGGGTGTCTACAGCGTAGCCGGTGGATACTGGCAGGCCGTACTCAGCGAACAGCTGCTTACCCTGATACTCGTGAAGATTCATGCTTATTACCGTCTTCGTTAGGTACTGCGCATTCGGTGCTGCACCGTTGTGGTGCCGCACCACCTGTGACTGCTGCTTGCGTAGCGTTCCGGTCAACCGGTGCTGCTACGCAAGACTGCGTCCAGCGGACATTCCGCGGTGAGTCTTGCGCGCAAGGCTCACGACGGGCCGATACCGCCGTGGTTTCTTATTATCTATTAACGCTTCTTGCGGTTGGCCACGTGGATGGCGCCGCCATTCACAGCCAGGGCCGCTTCGTGCAAGGCTTCGGACAGGGTCGGATGGGAGAAGACCATCATGCCCAGGTCCTCGGCGCTGGTGCCGAATTCCATACCGATCGCGCCTTGCTGGACCAGCTCGGCAGCGCTTGGGCCGATGACGTGAACGCCCAATACGCGATCCGTCTTGGCATCGGCGATGACTTTCACGAAACCACCGGTATCGTTGGCTGCCATGGCACGGCCACTGGCGGCGAACGGGAAGGTGCCGACGTTAACTTCAACGCCTTCGGCTTTCAAGGCCTGCTCGGTTTTACCAACCCATGCGATTTCCGGGTGGGTGTAGATAACCGATGGGATCAGGTCGTAGTTCATCTGGGCCTTGTGGCCCTTGATGCGCTCGACGACCATGATGCCTTCTTCGGAAGCCTTGTGGGCCAGCATCATGCCGCGAACCACGTCACCGATGGCGAAGACGCCCGGTACGGCGGTTGCGCAATGGTCATCGACCGCGATGAAACCGCGCTCGTCGATTTCCACGCCGCAATCGGCGGACAGCAGGTCGGTGGTCACTGGACGACGGCCGACGGCCACGATCAGCTTGTCAAAGGTGATGGTCTGTTCGCCGTTGGCGTCGGTGTAGTTCACCACGACTTCGTCGCCGTTGACCTTGGAGCCGGTCACGCGGGCGCCCAGTTTGATGTCCAGGCCTTGCTTGGTCAGGGTCTTCAGCGCTTCCTTGGAAACCGCGGCGTCGGCGGCCATCAGGAAGGTGTCGAGGGCTTCGAGCACGGTCACTTCAGCGCCCAGGCGCGACCATACCGAACCCAGCTCGAGGCCGATCACGCCAGCGCCGATCACGCCCAGGCGTTTTGGCACGGTCTGGAATTCCAGGGCGCCGGTGGAATCGACAATCACATTCTGGTCGACTGGAGCAGGCGGGATATCGATCGGACGCGAGCCTGGCGCCAGGATGACGTTTTCGGCTTCGATCACTTCAACCGAGCCGTCCGGCTTGGTCACTTCGACTTTCTTGCCCAGCAGCAGTTTGCCGTGGCCTTCGATGGAGGTCACGCCGTTGGCCTTGAACAAGGTGGCGACACCGCTGGTCAGGTTCTTGACGATGCCAGCCTTGCGGCCAACCATCGCGGCGACGTCCATTTTCACTTCACCGGTAGAGATACCGTGAACGTTGAAGCTTTCTTTCGCTTCCTTGTATTTCCAGGAGCTGTCCAGCAGCGCCTTGGAAGGAATGCAACCGACGTTCAGGCAAGTACCGCCCAAGGCCTGTTTGCCTTCCTTGTCGGTGTATTTCTCGATGCAGGCAGTGGTAAGGCCCAGTTGCGCAGCCTTGATGGCCGCTACGTAGCCACCAGGGCCCGCACCAATCACTACCACGTCGAATTTCTGAGTCATGAGTCATTCCTTTTCGAATCAAACCGGACGATCACTTGTGATGACCGTCGAGGGACGAAACCGGTTGTTTCAGCAAGAGGCCGGTCGACAGACCGGCCCTCGCGGCGAAAATCAGATATCCAGCAGCAGACGAGCCGGGTCTTCAAGCAGGTTCTTGATGGTTACCAGGAACGTCACGGCTTCTTTGCCGTCGATCAAGCGGTGATCGTAAGACAGAGCCAGGTACATCATCGGACGAATCACGACCTGACCGTTGATCGCCATCGGACGCTGCAGGATGTTGTGCATGCCCAGGATAGCCGCTTGCGGCGGGTTGACGATTGGGGTCGACATCATCGAACCGAATGTACCACCGTTGGTGATGGTGAACGTACCGCCGGTCATCTCTTCGATGGACAGCTTGCCGTCACGGGCCTTCTTGCCGAAGGTAGCGATGCCGCCTTCGATTTCGGCCAGGCTCATCAGCTCGGCGTTGCGCAGGACCGGAACCACCAGGCCACGGTCGCTGGAGACCGCAACACCGATGTCGGCGTAGCCGTGGTACACGATGTCGGAACCGTCGATCGACGCGTTGACGGCCGGGAAGCGTTTCAGCGCTTCGGTAGCAGCCTTGACGAAGAACGACATGAAGCCCAGGCGTACGCCGTTGTGGGACTTCTCGAACAGGTCCTTGTACTTCGAACGCAGGGCCATGACTTCGGTCATGTCGACTTCGTTGAACGTGGTCAGCATCGCCATGTTCGACTGGGCTTCAACCAGGCGCTCGGCGACCTTGGCACGCAGGCGGGTCATCGGAACGCGTTTTTCAACGCGGTCACCGGCAGCGAACACTGGCGCGGAAGCGGCAGGCGCGGCTGGCTTGGCCGGGGCAGCGGCTGGAGCGGCTTTCTTGGCGGCAACGGCGGCAACCACATCTTCCTTGGTCACGCGACCGCCTTTGCCGGTACCGGCAACGGAAGCGATGTTGATGCCGTTTTCTTCAGCCAGCTTGCGAGCGGCCGGAGCGGCGACTGGATCGTCTTCGCCCGAGGCAGCAGGCGCGTCGGCTTGAGCAGCAGCCGGTGCGGCAGCGGCGGCTGGAGCGGCGGCGGCACCGCCCTCTTCGATGGAGCCCAGGACTTCAGCGGACAGCACGGTGTCGCCTTCGTTCTTGACGATAGCGCCCAGGACGCCGTCAGCTTCGGCCAGTACTTCCAACACGACCTTGTCGGTTTCAATGTCGACGATCAGTTCGTCGCGCTTGACCGCGTCGCCCGGTTTTTTGTGCCAGGTGGCAATGGTGCCATCGGCAACCGATTCCGGGAAAGTGGGGGCTTTGATCTCGATAGCCATTATCTGTGGTTCCTTAAATTCGGTTTCAGGTGCGCGAAGGCATTAAACGGTAAAGGCATCTTGCAGCAGTTTTTCCTGCTGCTCGGCGTGCATCGATGCATAACCACAAGCAGGTGCCGCAGACGCATCACGGCCGGCATATTCAAGGCCCAGGGCCTTGTTATGGTTGCCGATGCTGCGACGCAGGTGATGCTGGCTGCTGTACCACGCGCCTTGGTTCATCGGTTCTTCCTGACACCACACCACATGGGTGAGGTTGGTGTAAGGCGCGATGGCCTCCATCAGGTCCTCTTCCGGGAACGGGTAAAGCTGCTCGATACGCACGATGGCGATGTCTTCGCGGCCTTCGGCACGACGTTTTTCCAGCAGGTCGTAGTAGACCTTGCCGCTGCACAGGATCAGGCGAGTCACCTTCGCTGCGTCCAGGGTATCGATTTCCGAAATGACGGTCTGGAACGAGCCTTCGGCCAGGTCTTCGAGCGTGGAAATCGCCAGTTTGTGACGCAGCAACGACTTCGGTGTCAGCACGATCAGCGGCTTGCGCAGCGGACGGATGACCTGACGACGCAGCAGGTGGTAGATCTGCGCCGGGGTCGTTGGTACGCAAACCTGGACGTTGTGCTCGGCGCACAGTTGCAGGTAACGCTCCAGACGCGCCGAAGAGTGCTCCGGCCCCTGCCCTTCATAACCGTGTGGCAACAGCATGGTCAGGCCGCAGAGACGACCCCACTTGTGCTCGCCGCTGGTGATGAACTGGTCGACAACCACCTGGGCACCGTTGGCGAAGTCGCCGAACTGGGCTTCCCAGATCACCAGCGCATTCGGCTCGGTGGTGGAATAGCCATATTCGAACGCCAGGACGGCTTCTTCGGACAGCAGCGAATCGTACAGGTCGAAACGTGGCTGGCCCTTGTACAGGTGTTGCAGCGGGATGTAGGTGCTGGCGTCTTTCTGGTTGTGCAGCGCCGCGTGACGGTGCGAGAAAGTGCCGCGGCCTACGTCCTGGCCGGTGATGCGAATCGGGTGACCTTCGAACGCCAGGGTCGCGTACGCCATGGTTTCGGCGTAACCCCAGTTGATCGGCAGGCCGCCGGCTTGCATCTTCTGCCGGTCTTCGTAGATCTTCGCGACCTGACGCTGGACCACAAAGCCTTCCGGGATTTCCAGCAGCTTGGCGGACAGTTCCTGCAAGGTCTTGAGATCGAAGCGCGTGTCGTGACGAGCGGTCCAGGCGTGGCCCAGGTAAGGACGCCAGTCCACGAACAGTTCCTTGTTCGGTTCCTTGACCAGGCTCTTCACAACGTGCAGGCCGTTATCCAGGGCGTTGCGATATTCATCGACTTTTTCCTGGACGCGCTCGGCATCCAGAACACCGCTCTGGGTCAGGCGCTCGGCGTACAGCTCACGAGTGGTGCGCTGCTTGGCGATCTGCTGGTACATCAGCGGCTGGGTGCCGCTTGGCTCGTCGGCCTCGTTGTGGCCGCGACGACGGTAGCAGACCAGGTCGATCACCACGTCGCGCTTGTACTGCATGCGGTAGTCGATGGCCAGCTGGGTCACGAACAGCACGGCTTCCGGGTCATCGCCATTCACATGGAGAATCGGCGCCTGGATCATTTTCGCGACGTCGGTTGCGTACTCGGTGGAACGCGAGTCCAGCGGGTTGCTGATGGTGAAACCGACCTGGTTGTTGATGACGATGTGAACCGTACCACCGGTCTTGAAACCGCGGGTCTGGGACATCTGGAAGGTTTCCATGACCACGCCTTGACCGGCGAATGCCGCGTCACCGTGGATAGAAATCGGCAATACCTTCTCACCGGTCGGATCGTTGCGACGATCCTGACGCGCACGGACGGAACCCTCGACCACCGGGGAAACGATTTCCAGGTGGGACGGGTTGAACGCCATGGCCAAGTGGACTTCGCCACCTGTGGTCATCACGTTGGACGAGAAGCCCTGGTGATACTTCACGTCACCGGAACCCAGCTCGACCTTCTTCTTGCCTTCGAACTCGTCGAACAGCTCGCGTGGGTTCTTGCCGAAGGTGTTGACCAGTACGTTCAGGCGGCCACGGTGGGCCATGCCGATGACGACTTCCTTGGTGCCGTAGGAACCGGAGCGCTGGATCAGCTCGTCCAGCATCGGAATCAGGCTTTCGCCGCCTTCCAGGCCGAAACGCTTGGTGCCTGGGTATTTGGTGCCCAGGTATTTTTCCAAGCCTTCACCGGCGGTGACGCGCTCGAGCAAGTGGCTCTTGATGTCGGCGGAGTACGTCGGACGGCCACGAACGCTTTCCAGACGCTGCTGGAACCACTGGCGCTGCTCGGAATCGGTGATGTGCGTGAATTCAGCGCCGATGGTGCGGCAATATGTCTGCTGCAACGCTTCGTGAATTTCGCGTAGGCTCGCTTCCTCTTTGCCGATGAACAGGTCGCCGGCACGGAAGGTCGTATCAAGATCGGCATTGGTCAAGCCGTAATGAGTGATCGACAGGTCTGCAGGAGCAGGACGCTGCCACAGCCCCAGCGGGTCCAGCTGGGCTGCCTGGTGGCCACGCATCCGGTAGGCCTGGATCAGTCGCAGCACTTCAACTTGCTTCTTCTCATGCTCGGAGCTCACGCTGCCGGCAGAAACCGGTTGAGCGCGGCGCTGGTTCTTTGCCAGCAGCACGAAATGATCGCGAATCGTCGAGTGCGAAACATCGGTGGCAGAGTTACCGTCAGCCGGCAACTTCTGAAAGTAGGTGCGCCATTCTTCTGGCACAGCGTTAGGGTCGTGCAGGTAGAGCTCGTAGAGCTCTTCCACATAGGCAGCGTTACCACCGGAGAGGTGGGCACTGTTCCACATGCGCTGCATCACGCTTTCTTGCATGCTTGGTCACCCTCGATTAGGGGAACACCACCGGCGAAAACACCGAGCAAACTTGCAGAAGTCCGAGTGCAGCGACTAAAACAAGCCACTTAGGATCACGCTGATAGTCCGGGTACCAGCCCGGATGCCCCTGCTTGTCTCATTTCTTCAAAATAAGAACGACCGCTTTGTGAGCGGCTGTTCTGGTTATAGCCAGGACGTGGGTTGAAGCCCACGCCCTCGCCTCTACGGGTACAGCGGTTCTACGGGTACAGCAGCTGAATCACACGCCGTTTTGCAGCAGCATGTTACGTACGTGACCGATGGCCTTAGTCGGGTTCAGGCCTTTCGGGCAGACGTTGACGCAGTTCATGATCCCGCGGCAGCGGAATACGCTGAACGGGTCATCCAGTGCGGCCAGACGCTCGGACGTCTTGGTGTCACGGCTGTCTGCCAGGAAGCGGTACGCTTGCAGCAAGGCGGCCGGGCCCAGGAATTTGTCCGGGTTCCACCAGAAGGATGGGCACGAGGTCGAGCAGCAAGCGCACAGGATGCACTCGTACAGACCGTCGAGCTTTTCACGCTCTTCAGGGGACTGCAGACGCTCGATGGCCGGAGCCGGCGTGTCGTTCTGCAGGAATGGCTTCACCTTCTCGTATTGCTTGTAGAAGATGCTCATATCGACGACCAGGTCACGGATGACCGGCAAACCTGGCAGCGGACGAACGATCAGCTTGTTGCCCTTGACCACGGCCGACAGCGGCGTGATGCAGGCCAAGCCGTTCTTGCCGTTGATGTTCATGCCATCGGAGCCACAAACGCCCTCGCGGCACGAGCGACGATAGGAAAAACCTTCGTCCTGCTCTTTGATCAAGGCCAGCACGTCCAGCACCATCAGGTCTTTACCACCGGTATCGACCTGGAAGTCCTGCATGAACGGCGCGGCGTCCTGATCAGGGTTGTAGCGATAAACACTGACTTGCAACATAGCGGTCACCCTTAATAAGTCCGGACTTTTGGTTCGAAAGTCGGAACAGTCTTCGGCGAGAAGTTCACGGCACGCTTGGCGACGCGTTTTTCACCTGGGAAGTACAAGGTGTGGCACAGCCAGTTTTCGTCGTCACGGTCTTCGAAGTCTTCGCGGGCGTGGGCACCACGGGACTCTTTGCGCACTTCTGCGGCGATGGCGGTGGCTTCGGCCACTTCCAGCAGGTTCTGCAGCTCCAGCGCTTCGATACGCGCAGTGTTGAACGCCTGCGACTTATCGTTGATCTTCACGTTGGCGATTCGTTCACGCAATTGTGCGAGCTGGGCAATACCCTTCTGCATGTACTCGCCGGTACGGAACACACCGAAGTAGTTCTGCATGCAGCTTTGCAGCTCGCGGCGCAGGGTGGCGACGTCTTCGCCTTCGGTGCGCTCGTTGAGGCCGGCCAGACGCTTGAGGGCCACGTCGATGTCGGTGTCGCTGGCGTCGCGGTATTCGATACCGTCGGTCAGCGCTTTTTCCAGGTGCAGGCCGGCAGCGCGGCCGAACACCACCAGGTCGAGCAGCGAGTTGCCGCCCAGGCGGTTGGCACCGTGTACCGATACGCAAGCCACTTCACCCACGGCGAACAAGCCAGGGATGATTTCGTCCACGCCTTCGGCGTTCTGAGTGATTGCCTGGCCATGAATGTTGGTGGCAACGCCGCCCATCATATAGTGGCACGTTGGAACCACCGGAACCGGCGCAACGACTGGGTCGACGTGAGCGAAGGTCTTCGACAGCTCGCAGATACCCGGCAGGCGGCTGTGCAGCACTTCCTCGCCAAGGTGGTCGAGCTTGAGCATCACGTGGTCGCCATTCGGGCCACAGCCGTTGCCGGCGATGATCTCTTTAACCATCGAACGAGCCACGACGTCGCGACCAGCAAGGTCCTTGGCGTTCGGAGCATAACGCTCCATGAAACGCTCGCCGTGCTTGTTGATCAGGTAACCGCCTTCACCACGGCAGCCTTCGGTGACCAGTACACCAGCGCCGGCGATGCCGGTCGGGTGGAACTGCCACATTTCGATGTCTTGCACCGGCACGCCAGCACGCAGGGCCATGCCAACGCCGTCACCGGTGTTGATCAGAGCGTTGGTGGTGGAGGCGTAGATACGGCCTGCACCGCCGGTCGCCAATACGGTGGCTTTCGAGCGGATGTAAGTGGTTTCGCCGGTTTCGATGCAGATCGCGATCACACCGACGAACGCGCCGTCCTGGTTTTTCACCAGGTCAACGGCGTAGTACTCGTTCAGGAACGTGGTGCCGGCTTTCAGGTTGCCCTGATAAAGGGTGTGCAGCAGAGCGTGACCGGTACGGTCGGACGCCGCGCAAGTACGCGCAGCCTGGCCGCCCTTGCCGTAGTCCTTGGACTGGCCACCGAACGGACGCTGGTAGATGCGGCCGGTTTCGGTACGCGAGAACGGCAGGCCCATGTGGTCCAGCTCGAACACAGCGGCCGGGCCTTCTTGACACATATATTCGATAGCGTCCTGGTCACCGATGTAGTCGGAACCCTTGACGGTATCGTACATGTGCCAGCGCCAGTCATCGTTCGGGTCGGCCGAAGCGATGGCGCAGGTGATGCCACCCTGGGCGGACACGGTATGCGAACGGGTCGGGAAAACCTTGGTGATCACGGCAGTCTTGTGACCGCCCTGTGCCAGTTGCAGCGCAGCGCGCATGCCGGCACCGCCACCACCAATGATGATGGCGTCGAAAGAAATCGTTGGAATGTTAGCCATGAATCAGATACCCCAGAGAATCTGCACACCCCAGACGAAGTAAGCGAACATCGCAACGCCGCATACTGCCTGGAAGAGGAAACGTACGGCAGTCGCCGACTTGCCGAACGCCATCTGCGTCAGGTAGTCGGTCGCGATGGTCCACATGCCGACCCAGGCGTGGGCGCCCAGTGCGACAAGTGCCAGCAGACTGAAGATACGCATCCAGTTGTTTGCAAACAGTTCATGCCATTGGGCGTAGCCCAGGCCGGGGTTGGCGACTACATATCCAATCAGAAAGATGAAATAAGCCGCGAGAACGACCGCAGACACACGCTGCGCCATCCAGTCATACAGGCCAGAACGCGAGAGGTTCGTGACGTTGGTTACCATATCCAGACTCCTGCCAGAACGATTACCACCACCGAAACGGCGATAACGATTTTCGAGCCCAGCTTGCCGCCTTCCAGCGTCTCACCGATGCCCATGTCCATGATCAAGTGGCGCACACCGGCGACCAAGTGATACAGCAAGGCGGACAGGATGCCCCAAATCACTAGCTTGGCTAGCGGACTGGTCAGACACGCTTTCACCTGACCGAAGCCTTCTTCCGAATCGAGCGACTTGTCCAATGCATAAAGCATGATGGCCAGGCTGACGAAGAGGATGACACCGGAAATACGGTGAAGAATGGACGTGTAAGCAGTGACTGGGAGTTTGATGGTCCTTAGGTCTAGGTTTACAGGTCGTTGGCTTTTCACGGCTTTTTTTTCACACTGAAGAGCCCCTAACAATCAGGGCAAAGTTGTTGGGGCGCGCACTGGTCAGGTACTCACCACCCAGGGAGTGACGACCCCCAAGAAAGCAGGCCCAAAAGCCCCTGGCGGTCGGTGGCCGAGTATAGACAGTTAGGCTACTAATGACAACGCGTTCACCTTCCCCTAATAGCGCATTGCACATATGAGGCAAAAGGCGTAAACGGCAGGCAATTTCGCGGAAAAAGTCCGGTTAAAGCCTTCTGGAGCAAGACTTTAGGCAAATTGACATTCGGATTTATCTCACTATAGTGGTGCGGGCCCTGCGTGGGGGGTCTGTCTGATGATTCCAAGCATTAATAGGAGGCCACATGGCTGACAAAAAAGCGCAGTTGATCATCGAGGGCGCAGCCCCCGTCGAGCTGCCCATTTTAACCGGCACCGTTGGTCCCGATGTAATCGACGTACGGGGCCTGACGGCCACGGGCCGTTTCACCTTTGACCCAGGTTTCATGTCGACCGCCTCGTGCGAATCGAAAATCACCTATATCGACGGCGACAACGGCATCCTGCTGCACCGCGGCTACCCGATCGAGCAACTGGCTGAAAAATCGGACTACCTGGAAACCTGCTACCTGCTGCTCAACGGCGAATTGCCGACCGCAGAGCAAAAGGCCCAGTTCGTCAGCACCGTGAAGAACCACACCATGGTTCATGAACAGTTGAAGACCTTCTTCAACGGCTTCCGTCGCGATGCCCACCCGATGGCCGTCATGTGCGGCGTTGTCGGTGCCCTCTCGGCCTTCTACCACGACTCCCTGGACATCAATAACCCCCAGCATCGCGAAATCTCCGCGATCCGCCTGGTGGCGAAGATGCCGACCCTGGCAGCCATGGTCTACAAGTACTCCATGGGCCAGCCCATGATGTACCCGCGCAACGACCTGACCTATGCAGAGAACTTCCTGCATATGATGTTCAACACCCCGTGCGAGATCAAACCGATCAGCCCGGTGCTCGCCAAGGCCATGGACCGGATCTTCATCCTCCACGCCGACCACGAGCAGAACGCCTCCACGTCCACCGTGCGCCTGGCCGGTTCGTCGGGTGCCAACCCGTTCGCCTGTATCGCCGCCGGTATCGCCGCGCTCTGGGGCCCTGCCCACGGCGGTGCCAACGAAGCGGTACTGACCATGCTCGATGAAATCGGCGATGTCTCCAACATCGACAAGTTCATCGCCAAGGCCAAGGACAAGAACGACCCGTTCAAGCTGATGGGCTTCGGTCACCGGGTCTACAAGAACCGCGACCCACGCGCCACCGTCATGAAGCAGACCTGCGACGAAGTGCTCAAGGAACTGGGGATCAAGAACGATCCGCAACTCGAACTGGCCATGCGCCTGGAAGAGATCGCCCTGACCGACCCGTACTTCATCGAGCGCTCGCTGTACCCGAACGTCGACTTCTACTCGGGGATCATCCTCAAGGCTATCGGCATTCCAACCAGCATGTTCACCGTGATCTTCGCCCTGGCGCGGACCGTGGGCTGGATCTCTCACTGGAAGGAAATGCTCTCCAGCCCGTACAAGATCGGCCGCCCACGCCAGCTGTACACCGGCTACGAGTCGCGTGACATCACCAAGCTGGAAGACCGCAAGTAAGACCTGCCTTGCGATAGGTCCCAAGCTGCACTGAAACAGCCCCCGCTTCTTATATAAGAGCGGGGGCTGTTTTGTTTATGCCTCTTTTAATCTGATCCGGTAACTGCATTGGCAGACCCGGCGCCATCGCGAGCAAGCTCGCTCTCATAGGATGAACGTGCTCCAGTGTGGGAGCGAGCTTGCTCGCGATGGGGGCAGGCCTGCCTTCCATAAACCTTACACAAAAAAATACCCCAGCCTCTCGACCGGGGTATTTCTTCAAGCACTTACCTCTGCATCAGTGGTTCACCGCCCCACTCGCCCCCAGGCCAGTCTGCGAACGCACGAACTGCGGAAAGAACAGCGCCCGCTCGTTGACGCCTTCGGCCGACTTGTCGGTCACGGAGAAGAACCAGATGCCAACGAACGCGATGATCATCGAGAACAGCGCAGGGTATTCGTACGGGAAGATCGCCTTCTCGTGACCCATGATCTGTACCCAGATGGTCGGGCCGAGCACCATCAGGCCCACGGCACTGATCAGGCCCAGCCAGCCACCGACCATGGCGCCACGGGTGGTCAGCTTCTTCCAGTACATCGAAAGCAGCAGCACCGGGAAGTTGCAGCTTGCCGCGATGGAGAACGCCAGGCCCACCATGAACGCGATGTTTTGCTTCTCGAACAGGATGCCCAGGCCGATCGCCAGCACTGCCAGGGCAATGGTGGTGATCTTCGAGACGCGAATCTCGTCCTTCTCGTTGGCCTTGCCCTTCTTGATCACGCTGGCATACAGGTCATGGGACACCGCCGAAGCACCGGCCAGGGTCAGGCCCGCTACCACCGCCAGGATGGTCGCGAACGCCACCGCCGAGATGAAGCCCAGGAAGATGCTGCCGCCAACCGCGTTGGACAGGTGCACCGCCGCCATGTTGTTGCCGCCCAGCAAGGCACCCGCCGCGTCCTTGAAGGCCGGGTTGGTGCTGACCAGCAGGATCGCGCCGAAGCCGATGATGAAGGTCAGGATGTAGAAGTAGCCGATGAAGCCAGTGGCATACAGCACGCTCTTGCGAGCTTCCTTGGCGTCGCTCACGGTGAAGAAGCGCATCAGGATGTGTGGCAGGCCAGCGGTACCGAACATCAGCGCCAGGCCAAGGGAGAAGGCCGAGATCGGATCCTTCACCAAGCCGCCGGGGCTCATGATCGCCTCGCCTTTAGGGTGAACCTTGACCGCTTCGGCGAAGAGCATGTTGAAATCGAAGTTGACGTGCTTCATCACCATCAGGGCCATGAACGACGCACCCGACAGCAACAGCACCGCCTTGATGATCTGCACCCAGGTCGTCGCCAGCATGCCGCCGAACAGTACATAGAGGCACATCAGGATGCCGACCAGGATCACCGCAACGTGGTAGTCCAGGCCGAACAGCAGCTGGATCAGCTTGCCGGCACCGACCATTTGCGCGATCAGGTAGAACGCCACCACCACCAGCGAGCCGCTGGCGGACAAGGTGCGGATCTGGGTTTGCCCGAGGCGATAGGACGCCACGTCGGCAAAGGTGTATTTACCCAGGTTACGCAGGCGCTCGGCGATCAGGAACAGGATGATTGGCCAGCCCACCAGGAAGCCGATGGAGTAGATCAGGCCATCGTAGCCGGAGGTGAATACCAGCGCGGAAATCCCAAGGAAGGACGCCGCCGACATGTAGTCGCCCGCAATCGCCAGGCCGTTCTGAAAGCCGGTGATCTTGCCGCCGGCCGCATAGTAGTCGGCCGCCGAGTTGTTTTTCTTGGAAGCCCAGTAGGTGATGTACAGGGTCGCGCCCACGAAGGCCACGAACATCAAGATAGCCGGGACGTTGAGGGGTTGTCTCTGCACGGCGCCGGTCAGGGCGTCAGCCGCCCAGGCACCCGGTGCAAATGCTGCAATGCTGAAAAGAGCCAGTAGACGCCGGATCATTGCTGAGCCTCCTTGAGAATCGCATTGTTCAGGTCGTCGAATTCGCCGTTGGCGCGTCGCACGTAGATGCCGGTCAGAACGAAGGCCGACAGAATCAAGCCAATCCCGATAGGGATACCCCAGGTGATGGTCGACTCGGGCGACATCTTGGCCCCGAGAATATGCGGCCCATAGGCGATCAGAAGAATGAAGCCGGAATACAGCCCTAGCATGATCGCCGAGAGAATCCAGGCGAACTTCTCTCGCTTTTTCACCAGCTCCTTGAAGCGCGGGCTGTTTTGAATCGAGAGGTAAATGCTGTCGTTCATTGTTTTTATCCTCGCAGCACAGATTTATTTGGTACCGCTCTACTCTATGCGGCTGAAGGCCAGATTCCAGACGACCTTAGTATTAGAACGACATGACGGTTGCGCCAGTTTTCCGCACATTTCCATACTCACCCTCCTGTGGGAGTGAGCTTGCTCGCGATAGCGGTGTGTCTGCTTGCATCTCTGTTGAATGTTGCGTCGTCATCGCGAGCAAGCTCGCTCCCACAGTGTTTTGAGGAGAATCCAGGAATCGCGGGCACAAAAAAGCCGCATGACACAACGTCATGCGGCTTTTGGAACAGTCAAACCAGGCCGATTACTTGCCGGTCCACTCCTTCACGCGGTCCGGGTGCTTGGCGACCCAATCCTTGGCGGCGGCGTCCGGCTTGGCGCCTTCCTGGATTGCCAGCATGACTTCGCCGATTTCGTCTTTCGAGGCCCACTGGAACTTCTTCAGGAATTCGGCCACTTCTGGCGCCTTGGTGCCCAATTCCTTGCTGCCGATGCTGTTCACGGTTTCAGCCGCGCCGTAGACGCCTTTCGGGTCGTCCAGGAAGCGCAGTTTCCACTTGGCGAACATCCAGTGCGGCACCCAACCGGTGACGGCGATGGACTCGTTCTTTTTCTCGGCACGGGTCAGCTCGGCGATCATGCCGGCGCCGGAACTGGCCTTGAGTTGATAGCCGGTCAGGTCGTAGTCCTTGATGGCCTGGTCGGTCTTGAGCATTACGCCTGAACCGGCGTCGATGCCAACGATGCGCTTCTTGAAGGAGTCATCGGTCTTCAGGTCTTCGAGCGACTTGGCCTTGACATACTCCGGTACGATCAGGCCGATCTTCGCGTCCTTGAAGTTGGGACCGTAGTCGACGACCTGGTCTTTGTTCTTCGTCCAGTAATCGCCATGGGTCACGGGCAGCCAGGCCGACAGCATCGCATCGAGCTTGCCGGTGGCAACGCCCTGCCACATGATCCCGGTCGCGACAGCCTGCAACTTCACATCGTAGCCAAGTTTTTGCTTGATCACTTCGGCGGCCACGTGAGTGGTCGCAACGCTGTCGGACCAACCGTCAACGTAGCCAATGCTCAGGGTTTTGGTTTCGGCGCTGGCCAAGGTGGAGCTGATCGCCAGTACCAGTGCGGCACCTGCGCCCAAGAGTCGTCGCATCTTCATCGTTACTTCCCCGAAAGTGCTGCGCCCGGCGGATGCCGAGCGGCTTCAACGTATTGTTATGGTGCCCAGCGCCCCCATCACGCTCGCCTGCAAACCGCTCCGAACGCCAGTGGAGTACTGACCGACTGATCATCAACCTGCGCCGATCTGGAACCTGCTCTGTCTGCGACGCCGAAGCAGCGAGAAACGACATCAGAAAGCCAGCAACCCATCTAACCGGTTTAGCAGGGTCATTTTCGCCCAAACCTTGCATGCCAGTACCAGGAAGCTGGCGGCTCCACTAGCCGCCTCCACGCTCCAACGTGTATTGTCCCGCTACTGTCGCGCCTCGCACGCGCTTGTTTTGCAGCCGTCATGGCACTTGGCTTCACTTCGATGGTCATAGGCTGCGAACCTCATTCGGCACCTTCCTCTAAGGGATCCAGTCATGCTCCGTTCCTTGCGCTTCGCTGCCCTCCTCGGCGGCCTTATCCTGAGTGCGTCCGCGCTGGCGGTGGATGTCGACGCCGCCAGCTATGGCTACCCCCTGACCAACCCGTTCGAGGCGACGATCGCGACAACGCCGCCAGACCTTAGACCGGAACTGCCGCTGAACGAAGACATCGACCAGGCGGACTACAACGTCACCCTGCGCCCCGAACGGGAGTTCATCCTGCCGGACAATTTCTGGCCGGTGAAAAGCCTCACCTACCGCATGGCCACCCAGGACAAACCGGCGCCGCTGATCTTCCTGATCGCCGGCACCGGCGCGCGGTATGACAGCACGCTCAACGAATACCTCAAGCGCCTCTATTACAAGGCCGGTTACCACGTGGTGCAGCTGTCTTCGCCCACCAGCTTCGACTTCATGAGCGCCGCTTCGCGCTTCGCCACACCGGGCATCACCAAGGAAGATGCCGAAGACATGTATCGAGTGATGCAGGCCGTGCGCGCGCAAAATCCAAAAGTGCCCGTGACCGAGTACTACCTGACCGGCTACAGCCTCGGCGCACTGGACGCAGCGTTCGTCGCGCACCTGGACGAAACCCGACGCAGCTTCAACTTCAAGAAAGTGCTGCTGCTCAACCCACCGGTGAACCTCTATACCTCGATCACCAACCTGGACAAGCTGGTCCAGACCGAGGTCAAGGGCATCAACAGCACCACCACGTTCTATGAACTGGTCCTGAACAAGCTGACCCGCTACTTCCAGCAAAAAGGCTACATCGACCTCAACGATGCGCTGCTCTACGATTTTCAGCAGTCCAAGCAGCACTTGAGCAACGAGCAGATGGCGATGCTGATCGGCACGTCGTTCCGTTTCTCGGCGGCCGACATCGCCTTCACTTCGGATTTGATCAATCGTCGCGGCCTCATCACCCCGCCCAAGTTTCCGATCACCGAGAGCACCAGCCTGACGCCATTCCTCAAGCGCGCGCTGCAATGCGACTTCGATTGTTATCTCACCGAGCAGGTGATCCCGATGTGGCGAGCACGCACTGACGGCGGCAGCCTGCTGCAACTGGTTGACCAGGTCAGTCTCTATGCACTGAAGGATTACTTGCAGGCCAGCCCGAAGATCGCGGTCATGCACAACGCCGACGATGTGATCCTCGGCCCGGGTGACCTGGGCTTCCTGCGCAAGACCTTTGGTGATCGCCTGACGGTCTACCCGCTGGGCGGCCATTGCGGCAACCTTAACTATCGCGTCAACAGCGACGCCATGCTGGAGTTCTTCCGTGGCTAAATACCTCCTGCTGATCGCCGCGTTAATGAGCGCGGGCATGGTCCACGCCGATAACAGCAAGGCCGACGCGCCTGTGGTGGTGGACTCGGACGGCTTCAAGGAGCCGCTGACCAAACTCAAGTTCAACCCGGGCCTGGACCAACGGGAATTCGAACGCTCGACGCTCAACGCGCTGAACGTCTACGACCCATTGGAATCCTGGAACCGACGCGTCTACCACTTCAATTACCGCTTCGACCAGTGGGTGTTCCTGCCCGTGGTCGACGGCTATCGCTACATCACCCCAAGCTTTGTGCGCACCGGGGTCAGCAATTTCTTCAATAACCTGGGGGACGTGCCGAACCTGATGAACAGCCTGCTGCAATTCAAGGGCAAGCGTTCGATGGAAACCACGGCGCGGCTGCTACTCAACACCACCGTCGGCATCGCCGGCCTGTGGGACCCGGCCACCGCCATGGGCCTGCCGCGCCAGAGCGAAGACTTCGGCCAGACCCTTGGCTTCTACGGCGTACCGGGCGGCGCGTATTTCGTCCTGCCGATCTTCGGCCCTTCGAACCTGCGCGACACGTCGGGCTTGTTGGTGGACTACACGGCGGAATCGGCGATCAACTTCCTCAACGTCCCGGAGGTCAGCTCCAACCACCCGGAACTGTTGTTGCTGCGCGGCGTGGACAGGCGCTACCAGACGAGCTTCCGCTACGGCCAGCTGAATTCGCCGTTCGAGTATGAAAAGGTGCGGTACGTGTATACCGAGTCGCGGAAGTTGCAGATCGCCGAGTAACGTTCGGAGACCGCAAAACCACTGTGGGAGCGAGCTTGCTCGCGATAGCAGTCTGTCAGGCAACATTAATGTTGGATGTCAGACCGTCATCGCGAGCAAGCTCGCTCCCACAGTTGTAATGCGTTGGCAGACTCAGCCTTTCAGCGCTTTCCAGATTTTGCCCACGACGAGCACACCCGCCAACACCATCGCCCCCGCGACAATTCCCGCCACCGCATTGAGCAGCATTGGCACGATGAACCCGGCGCCACCGGCACTCGCGGCAACGCCTTCGATCCAGTGATGCACCGCCGGCACGCCATGGGTGAGGATGCCGCCGCCCACCAGGAACATCGCTGCCGTGCCGATCACCGACAGGCTTTTCATCATGTAAGGCGCTGCGCGCAGGATCGCCCCGCCAATGCTCTTGGCGGCCTGCCCTGGCTTCTGGGTCAGCCACAAGCCCAGGTCATCGAGCTTGACGATTCCCGCCACCAGGCCGTAGACGCCGACGGTCATGACAATGGCGATGCCCGACAGCACGATCACCTGCTGGGTCAACGGCGCATTGGCAACAGTGCCGAGAGTAATGGCGATGATCTCCGCCGAGAGGATGAAGTCGGTACGCACCGCGCCCTTGATCTTGTCCTTTTCGAAGGCGACCAGATCGACCGCTGGATCCGCCACCGCCTCGACCAGTTGCGCGTGCTCGGCCTGGTCCTCGGACTTGCTGTGAAGGAATTTGTGGGCGAGTTTTTCGAACCCTTCGAAACACAGGTAGGCGCCGCCGACCATCAACAACGGCGTCACCAGCCAAGGGACGAATGCACTGATGGCCAGCGCCGACGGCACCAGGATCAGCTTGTTGATAAAGGATCCCTTCGCCACCGCCCAGACCACTGGCAGCTCCCGCTCGGCACGCACGCCTGACACCTGCTGGGCATTGAGCGCCAGGTCATCGCCCAGCACGCCGGCGGTTTTCTTGGCGGCCATCTTGGTCATCAATGCCACATCGTCGAGCACGGTAGCGATGTCGTCGATCAAAACCAGCAAACTGCTTCCAGCCATGGGGGGCTCCTTGAACAAATAATGCTGCGAAGCATAGCGCGAGCCACGCATCCTAGGGGCATTCTTGAGCGTCGCGCGAGGCCGGTGCTACCATGCGCAACCGCCAGAACCGGCAAGGAAACCCAGGGTTTATGAGCACTATCCGCGAGCGCAACAAAGAACTGATCCTGCGTGCCGCCAGCGAAGAATTTGCCGACAAGGGCTTCGCCGCGACCAAAACCAGCGACATCGCGGCCAAGGCGGGCCTGCCCAAACCCAACGTCTACTACTATTTCAAGTCCAAGGAAAACCTCTATCGCGAGGTCCTGGAAAGCATCATCGAACCCATCCTCCAAGCCTCGACACCGTTCAACGCCGATGGCGAGCCGGGCGAAGTGCTGAGCCACTACATCCGCTCCAAGATCCGTATCTCACGCGACCTGCCCTTCGCCTCGAAAGTCTTCGCCAGCGAAATCATGCACGGCGCCCCGCACCTGAGCGCGGACCTGGTGGAACAGCTCAACGCCCAGGCCCGGCACAACATCGACTGCATCCAGACCTGGATCGACCGCGGCCAGATCGCCCCCCTCGACCCCAACCACCTGATGTTCAGCATCTGGGCCGCCACCCAGACCTACGCCGATTTCGACTGGCAGATCAGCGCCGTGACCGGCAAGGCCAAGCTGGATGAAGCGGATTACGAAGCGGCGGCGCAGACGATTATCCGGTTGGTTTTGAAGGGGTGTGAGCTGAACTGATAGACCGAGCTGCCCTCATCGCGAGCAAGCTCGCTCCCACACGGGATTTTCGGTATTCAGACTTTGTGTGACCAACATCAAGCCCTGTGGGAGCGAGCTTGCTCGCGATGAACGCAACTCGATTTCCAGTCAAAGCCAAATGGCATCCCAGAGCGGATAGTCACCAAGCCTTTTCACCAGCCCTGCCCGCAGCGGATTTGCGACCACATAACGGGCCATAATTATCAACTCTTCCTCCCGCCGCAGTGCCCGATCATGGTAGCCCGGCTGCCAAAGGCTGCCCCTGGACTCTGTGGCCCTGTTCACTGCCTGAGCACTCAAGGACTTGGTTTTTTGCATCAATTGCTGCAACGAGCTTTGCTGCAATTGAACCAGCCAATGGAAATGATCAGGCATGACGACCCCAAGCCAATGTCTTCGCCCATTTTTTATCCTGAGCGCACCGAAACTGTTTAACGACCAGTCGGCCTAAGGCAAAATTTTGGAAAACAGGCTTTCGTTCAGCGGTGTTAGTAGTCAGTAAATAGATTCGATTCAACTCACCGTAGCGACCGGTGCGCAAGCGATGTGAAGCAGGTAAACCAGGCATTCCTTGCCTCTCCAATGATCAAGTCACTAAAGGGTAGGCCAGCGTACGTTGAATGCCGGGCAAACTTTTAGCTGGATGTGTCTGCAGGATCGCCATCGCGAGCAAGCTCGCTCCCACACACGGGGTTTGCGGTGTTCAGACATCGCGTGTCCCAACATCAACCCTGCTCGCGATGGCGCCAGTCCATTCACCCCATCATCAAGCAACCATCCCGGCATCCGCTTTCAACGCCGAAGCCTCCACCGCCTTCACCGCCACCTGCTCGTCCACATCCGAAACATCCCCGCTGATTCCCATCGCCCCCAGCACCTTCCCGGCCTGATCCCTGATCAACACCCCGCCCGGGGCCGGCACGATGTTGCTTTGGCCCAAGCCATTCAAAGCGGCAAAGAACGCTGGGCGTTGCTGGGCGTCCTGGGCGAGAAGCCGCGAGCCTTTGCCCAGGGCGATGGCCCCCCAGGCCTTGCCGATGGCGATCTGCGGGCGAAGCAGGCTGGCGCCGTCTTCGCGTTGCAAGGCAACCAGGTGCCCGCCGCTGTCCAGGACCGCGACGGTCAGGGGTGCGGCGCTTATTTCACGACCGATGGCAAGGGCTTGCCCAGCCAGGTCGAGGGCGATTTTCAAAGTCAGAGCGCTCATGGGTGCTGTCCTTCTTTTGTCATGGGAAAGCCTCGGGCTTCACTTTGCAGCAAAACCGAACCCCACAAATAGAACACAACACGTTATGTTTTTGTATACAATAATTTTCGCAAACCCACCTTATTCATCGAATAGCCGTTATAAACCAGCTCGGCCGACGAATGAAACAGCTGCTTGAGGAAAGGGATTGACCTGCGCCATCCGCCGTGAATAAACTCTTAGCACAGCCACTTGTATACAATTACAAAACGTAAGAGGCACAAAATAATGAGCAAAATGAGAGCAATCGAAGCCGCCGTTCTGGTGATGCGCCGTGAAGGCGTGGACACCGCCTTCGGCATCCCGGGTGCTGCGATCAACCCGCTGTACTCCGCCCTGCAGAAGGTGGGTGGCATCGATCACGTCCTTGCTCGCCACGTTGAAGGTGCCTCGCACATGGCCGAGGGCTACACCCGGACCAAGGCCGGCAACATCGGCGTGTGCATCGGCACCTCGGGCCCGGCTGGTACGGACATGGTGACCGGCCTCTACAGCGCGTCGGCCGACTCGATTCCGATCCTGTGCATCACCGGACAAGCGCCCCGCGCCCGGATGCACAAGGAAGACTTCCAGGCTGTGGATATCACCAGCATCGTCAAGCCAGTGACCAAGTGGGCCACCACTGTTCTGGAACCCGGCCAGGTGCCGTATGCCTTCCAGAAGGCTTTTTATGAAATGCGCTCCGGCCGTCCCGGCCCGGTGCTGATCGACCTGCCGTTCGACGTACAGATGGCCGAGATCGAATTCGACATCGACGCCTACCAGCCGCTGCCCCTGGCCAAACCCGCGGCCAACCGCGTGCAGATCGAGAAAGCCCTGGCAATGCTCAATCAGGCCGAGCGCCCCTTGCTGGTGGCCGGTGGCGGCATCATCAACGCCGATGCCAGCGACCTCCTGGTGGAATTCGCCGAGCTGACCGGCATCCCGGTCATTCCTACGTTGATGGGCTGGGGCACCATCCCCGACGATCACCCGTTGATGGTCGGCATGGTCGGCCTGCAGACCTCGCATCGCTATGGCAACGCTACGTTGCTCAAATCTGACGTCGTGCTGGGCGTCGGCAACCGCTGGGCCAACCGTCACACCGGTTCGGTGGATGTCTACACCGAAGGCCGCACGTTCATTCACGTCGACATCGAACCCACCCAGATCGGCCGTGTATTCACCCCCGACCTGGGCATCGTCTCCGACGCCGCTTCGGCCCTGACCGTGTTTATCGAGGTGGCCCGTGAATGGCAAGCGGCCGGCAAGCTGAAGAACCGCACCGCCTGGCTGCAGGACTGCCAGCAACGCAAGGCCAGCCTGCAACGCAAGACCCACTTCGACAACGTGCCGGTCAAGCCGCAGCGTGTCTACGAGGAAATGAACCAGGTATTCGGCAAGGACACCTGCTACGTCAGCACCATCGGCCTGTCGCAGATCGCCGGGGCGCAGTTTCTTCACGTCTACAAGCCACGCCATTGGATCAACTGCGGCCAGGCCGGTCCCTTGGGCTGGACCATCCCAGCCGCCCTGGGAGTGGTCAAGGCCGATCCGAACCGCAAAGTCGTAGCGCTGTCGGGCGACTATGATTTCCAGTTCATGATCGAAGAATTGGCGGTGGGCGCGCAGTTCAAGCTGCCGTACATCCACGTCGTGGTGAACAATTCCTACCTGGGCTTGATCCGCCAGGCCCAGCGCGGTTTCGACATGGACTACTGCGTGCAGCTGTCGTTCGACAACCTCAATGCCCCGGAACTCAACGGCTATGGCGTTGACCACATCGCCGTCGCTGAAGGCCTGGGCTGCAAGGCTCTGCGAGTGTTCGAACCGTCTGGCATCCAGCCGGCACTGCGCAAGGCTCAGGAAATGATTGAGGAATTCAAGGTGCCGGTGATCGTCGAGATCATTCTGGAACGCGTGACCAACATTTCCATGGGCACCGAGATCAACGCCGTCAATGAATTTGAAGACCTGGCGCTGGTAGGCAACGATGCACCTACGGCCATCTCATTGCTCGACTGACCGAGTGGCCCCCTTGTGGGAGCGAGTAAGCTCGCTCCCACAAGGGGGCCTGCCAACTATCCACAGGAGACAACCATGCCGCGTTTCGCCGCCAACCTGTCCATGCTGTTCACCGAACAGGATTTTCTCGCCCGTTTCGAAGCGGCCGCCAAGGCCGGTTTCAGTGGAGTCGAATACCTGTTCCCCTACGATTACAGCTCTGCCGAACTCAAGGCCCTGCTCGACGCCAACGGCCTGACCCAGGTGCTGTTCAACCTGCCGGCTGGCAATTGGGCCGACGGTGAGCGCGGCATTGCTTGCCTGCCGGACCGAGTCGAAGAGTTCCGCGCCGGGGTCGACCTGGCAATCGCCTACGCAGAAGTGTTGGGCAATACCCAGGTCAATTGCCTGGCCGGGATTCGTCCACAGAAGTGCGACGAGGCACTGGCGGAAAAAACCTTCGTCGCCAATCTCAAATACGCCGCCGAAAAGCTGCAAGGCGAAGGCATTAAGTTGGTCATGGAAGCCATCAATACCCGCGACATCCCGGGCTTCTACCTGAACAACACGGCCCAGGCCCTGTCGATCCGCGAGCAGGTGGGCAGCGCCAATCTGTTCCTGCAGTACGACATCTACCACATGCAAATCATGGAAGGCGACCTGGCCAGGACGCTGTCGGCGCACCTGGGCGAGATCAACCATGTGCAATTGGCGGACAACCCGGGCCGCAACGAGCCGGGCACCGGCGAGATCAACTACCGCTTCCTGTTCGAACACCTGGATCGCATCGGCTACCAGGGTTGGATCGGCTGCGAATACAAGCCGCTGTCCACTACCGAAGCGGGACTGGGCTGGCTGAAAACCCATAACGCAATCTGACTGGCGAGAGCTCGTGTGGCGAGGGAGCTTGCTCCCGCTCGGCTGCGAAGCAGACGCATGTTTTTTCACCGATGGATTTCTGGGGCCGCTTCGCGGCCCAGCGGGAGCAAGCTCCCTCGCCACAGAGTCCGTGGGCACTTTAATAAGAGAGGATTTTTCTCATGGCTAAAATCGGATTCATCGGCACCGGCATCATGGGCCACCCAATGGCTCTCAACCTGCAAAAAGCCGGTCACAGCCTGTTCCTGACCCAGCACCACGACGCCGCCCCGGCCGATCTCGTGGCCGGTGGCGCGGTGGCATTGGCCAATCCTCGGGAAGTCGCCCAGGAAGCCGAATTCATCATCGTCATGGTCCCGGACACGCCACAGGTCGAGGACGTGCTGTTTCGCGCCGATGGCGTCGCGGCCGGCGTGGGTGCGGGCAAGGTAGTGATCGACATGAGCTCGATCTCGCCGACCGCCACCAAGACCTTCGCGGCGAAAATCAATGAAAGGGGCGCGCAGTACCTTGACGCCCCGGTGTCTGGCGGCGAAGTCGGCGCCAAGGCCGCGACCCTCAGCATCATGGTCGGTGGCGACAACGCTGCCTTCGAACGAGCCTTGCCGCTGTTCCAGGCCATGGGCAAGAACATCACTTTGGTCGGTGGCAACGGCGACGGCCAGACCGCCAAAGTGGCGAATCAGATCATCGTTGCCCTGAACATCCAGGCCGTGGCCGAAGCCCTGTTGTTCGCCTCGAAAAACGGTGCCGACCCCGCCAAGGTCCGTGAAGCGCTGATGGGTGGTTTCGCTTCGTCGAAGATCCTCGAAGTCCATGGCGAGCGCATGATCAAGGGCACTTTCGACCCGGGCTTCCGCATCAGCCTGCACCAGAAGGACCTGAACCTGGCCCTGCAAGGCGCCAAGGAACTGAACATCAACCTGCCCAACACCGCCAACGCCCAGCAAGTGTTCAGCACCTGCGCGGCCATCGGCGGCAGCAACTGGGACCACTCGGCGTTGATCAAAGGGCTGGAGCATATGGCGAATTTCTCGATTCGCGACAACTGACACTCAAACAACCCTGTGGGAGCGAGCTTGCTCGCGATAGCGGTCGTTCAGTCAGCATCATTGTTGGTTCTGAAATAGCCATCGCGAGCAAGCTCGCTCCCACAGGAGTCTGCGTTGCCCTCAAATAACAAGAATCTCGGGAGCCCGCCATGTCGGTCGATCCGCAACAACTGCTGCGCGAGCTGTTTGCCACAGCCATCGACGCGGCTCATCCGCAGCAAGTCCTCGAACAATACCTGCCCAGCGACCGCAGCGGCCGAGTGATCGTCATCGGGGCCGGTAAGGCGGCGGCGGCCATGGCGCAAGTGGTCGAGCGTTGCTGGCAAGGCGAGGTCAGTGGCCTGGTGGTGACCCGCTACGGCCATGGCGCGCCCTGCCAGAAAATCGAAGTGGTCGAAGCCGCTCACCCGGTGCCGGACGCCGCGGGCCTGGAAGTGGCCGGACGGGTGCTCGAACTCGTCAGCAACCTCAATGAAGACGACCGGGTGATTTTCCTGCTGTCCGGCGGGGGCTCGGCGTTGCTGGCCTTGCCAGCGGCCGGCATCACCCTGGCCGACAAACAATCGATCAACAAAGCCTTGCTCAAATCCGGCGCCACCATCGGTGAGATGAATTGCGTGCGCAAACACCTCTCGGCCATCAAAGGCGGACGCCTGGGCAAGGCCTGCTGGCCGGCGACGGTGTACACCTATGCGATTTCCGATGTGCCCGGCGATCTCGCCACGGTCATCGCGTCCGGCCCCACCGTGGCCGACCCCAGCACCTCGGCCGATGCCCTGGCGATTCTCAAGCGCTACAACATTGAAGTACCGGCCTCGGTACGCACCTGGCTGCAAAACCCGGAATCGGAAACCGTCAAACCCGGAGACCCAAGCCTGGCACGCAGTCATTTCCAACTGATCGCTCGCCCCCAGCAATCCTTGGAAGCCGCAGCCGTGAAGGCGCGCCAGGCTGGTTTCAGCCCATTGATCCTCGGTGACCTGGAAGGCGAATCCCGGGAGGTGGCAAAGGTCCATGCCGGCATCGCCCGGCAAATCGCCCTGCACGGCCAACCGTTGGCGGCGCCGTGCGTGATCCTTTCCGGCGGCGAAACCACCGTCACCGTGCGCGGCAACGGCCGTGGCGGGCGCAACGCCGAATTCCTGCTGAGCCTGACCGACAGCCTCAAGGGCCATCCCGGCATCTATGCGCTGGCCGGCGACACCGATGGCATCGACGGCTCCGAGGACAATGCCGGCGCCCTCATGACGCCTGACAGTTATCGCCGCGCCGCCGAGCTGGGCCTCAACGCCAGCGACGAGTTGGACAACAATAACGGCTACGGCTACTTCGCCGCGTTGGACGCGCTGATCGTCACCGAACCGACCCGCACCAACGTGAACGACTTTCGCGCCATCCTGATCCTCGAGACCCCAAAAAATGACGCCTGATAAAAAGGTCAAGATCCTCGCGACCCTCGGCCCTGCCACCCGTGGCATCGATGACATCCGCGAACTGGTGCAGGCCGGTGTGAACATCTTTCGCCTGAACTTCAGCCACGGTGATCACGCCGACCACGCCCAGCGCTATGAGTGGATTCGCGAAGTCGAGCAGCAGCTCAATTATCCGCTGGGCATCCTGATGGACTTGCAGGGCCCGAAACTGCGGGTCGGCAAATTCGCCGAAGGCAAGGTGCTGCTGCAACGGGGCCAGGCCCTTCGACTGGACCTGGACCCGACGCCGGGCGATCAACGCCGGGTGAACCTGCCCCACCCAGAGATTATCGCGGCGTTGAAGCCTGGCATGGACTTGTTGCTGGACGACGGCAAGCTGCGCCTGCGGGTAACCACCCAGCATGCCGACGCCATCGACACCGAGGTGCTCAACGGCGGCGAACTCTCGGACCGCAAGGGCGTGAACGTGCCCCAGGCGGTGCTTGACCTGAGCCCGCTGACCGCCAAGGACCGCCGCGACTTGAGCTTCGGCCTGGAGCTGGGCGTGGACTGGGTGGCGCTGTCGTTCGTGCAGCGCCCCGAGGACATCCGCGAAGCCCGCGCGCTGATTGGCGACAAGGCGTTCCTGATGGCCAAGATCGAGAAACCCTCGGCTGTCACCCAATTGCAAGAGATTGCCGAACTGAGCGACGCGATCATGGTGGCCCGTGGTGATCTCGGCGTCGAGGTGCCGGCCGAGAGCGTGCCGCAGATCCAGAAAAACATCATCGGCGTCTGCCGTGCCCTGGGCAAACCGGTGGTGGTGGCCACGCAGATGCTGGAGTCGATGCGGTTCTCCCCGGCGCCGACCCGCGCCGAAGTCACCGACGTTGCCAACGCCGTGGCCGAAGGTGCCGATGCGGTGATGCTGTCGGCGGAAACCGCCTCTGGCGATTACCCCCTCGAAGCCGTGAAGATGATGAGCAAGATCATCCGCCAGGTGGAAAACGGCCCCGACTACCAGGCGCAACTGGACGTCAGCCGGCCGAAAGCCGAGGCGACTGTGTCGGACGCCATCAGTTGCGCGATTCGCCGGGTCAGCAACGTCCTGCCGGTGGCGGTGTTGGTGAATTACAGCGAGTCGGGCAGCTCCAGCCTGCGGGCCGCACGGGAACGGCCGACAGTGCCGATCCTCAACCTCACGCCGAACCTGCAGGCCGCTCGCCGCCTGACCTTGGCCTGGGGCGTGCATTCGGTGGTCAACGATCGGCTGCGGCAGGTGGATGAAGTGTGTTCCACGGCGCTGGAAATCGCCCAGGCCCAAGGCATGGCCCAGCGTGGCGACACCTTGCTGATCACGGCGGGCGTGCCGTTCGGGCAGCCGGGGTCGACCAACTCGTTGCGCATTGAGACGCTGCTCTAGCGTCTGAACTGGCCCTATCGCGAGCAAGCTCGCTCCCACACTGGATTTGCGGCGATCACAAACCCCCTGTGGGAGCGAGCTTGCTCGCGATGAAGGCGACTCGGTCCATCTGACATCACCTATCATGCCCAACCCCCACTGCCCCGACTGGGCCACCGCCCTGCTCAACGGCTTCAGCCAGATTTTCCTCCAGCGCCATCCGCTGTGCGGCTTGCTGTGCCTGTTGGCCATCCTGCTCACCGCACCCACCTTGCTCGGCGGTGCGCTGCTGGGCGGCGTGGCTGGATTGCTGACGGCGCAACGACGCGGCTATACCAAGGAAGATCGACAAGCTGGCCTCTTCAGCTACAACGGCATCCTGCTGGGATTGCTGTTGAGCCTGGCCCTGCCGTGGTCGGTGTTGCTGCCACCGTTGATCATCGCCGGTGGCGGCCTCGGTGCGATGCTGACCCAACAATGGCTCAAGCGAACCACCGGCCCTCGCTGCTTGCCCGCCTACACCGCGCCCTTCGTGGTGATGGGCTGGTTGTTGCTGGGTTTCCCCCCGCCATCGCCCTCACCCGCGGTGCTGGACATGACGTTACCCGATCTGTTGACGGCCCCTTTGATCGGGCTGGGCCAGGTCATGTTTCTCGACCACCCGTTGGCCGGAGCGCTGGTCGCGATCGGCCTGTTGATCGCCAATCGCCGCGCCGCTGGCTGGGCACTGTTCGGCTCCGTCGTCGGCCTTGGGTTCGCCTGGCTACAACACGACAGTAGCCTCGCCCTGTCCGGATTGGGCGGCTATAACCCGGCGCTGGTGGCCGTGGCCCTGGGTCAACGGGCCCGTGGACCATGGAAGCCGCTGACGGGCATTTTATTGGCGGTCTTTCTCACGCCGGGCTTCGCCGCCCTGGGCCTGGCCCCACTGACAGCGCCATTCATCCTCGCCTGCTGGCTGGTTCACTCAACAGAGCGGCTCTGGCACCAGACCATCCTTGATAACGAGCCTTGCGCTCTGCGGGGCAATCGCCCTAGGCTTCGCTGATCATCGATTCAGGCGAAGGTTATGGACAGCAGCAACAACTGGCGTGAACGCCTCTATGTGATCATTTTCCAGACCGACACCGTGGCCGGCCGGCGCTTCGACAGTACGCTGCTGCTGATCATCCTTGCCAGCCTGGTGATCGTGATGCTCGACAGCATCGACAGCGTGCACAAGAACTACGCGGCCCTGCTGGCCTACATCGAATGGGGCTTTACCTTCATCTTTCTCGTCGAGTACGTCCTGCGCCTGTACTGCTCGCCGAAACCGCTGCGCTATGCGTTCAGTTTCTATGGATTGGTGGACCTGCTGGCAATCGTGCCGGGGATCCTGGCGCTGTACTACAGCGATGCCCAATACCTGTTGATCGTGCGGATCATCCGCATGCTGCGGATCTTCCGGGTGCTCAAGCTCAGCCCGTACCTCAAGCAAGCCAACTACCTGATGGCGGCGCTACGGGGCAGCAAGCAGAAGATCATCGTGTTCCTCGTCAGCGTCTCGACCCTAGTGACCGTATTCGGCACGCTGATGTACGTCATCGAGGGCCCCGAGCACGGTTTCACCAGCATTCCCAAGGGCATCTATTGGGCTATCGTGACATTGACCACCGTAGGATTTGGCGACATCGTGCCCAAGACCCCCCTGGGCCAAGTGGTGTCGTCACTGGTGATGATCACCGGTTACTCGATCATCGCCGTGCCCACGGGTATTTTCACGGCTGAACTCGCCACGGCCATGCGGGGCGACCAGCTCAAGCACGATTGCCCGGTGTGCAGCAAAAACAACCATGAACATGGCGCAGCTTTCTGCTCTCGTTGCGGTAATGCACTTTTCAAGAAAACGGAATAAGCAAAGCACTTTTAAATTCTTGAAGGCCTATAGACTTGCCATTAGTGTGCTGGCTACTCGCCCGCCTCCCCCTATAAAAAGGAATTCGCAGTGAAGAACTTCTTTGGCGCCTCCCTTCTCGCCGCCGGCCTGACCTTCGGCAGCCTGGCCAACGCCGCCCCAACCCTGCTGAACGTTTCCTACGACGTAATGCGCGATTTCTACAAGGACTACAACGCTGCGTTCCAGAAGCACTGGCAAGCCGAGCACAAAGAGAACATCACCGTGCAGATGTCCTTCGGCGGCTCCAGCAAGCAGGCGCGTTCGGTGATCGATGGGCTGCCTGCGGATGTCATCACCATGAACATGGCCACCGACATCAATGCCTTGGCGGACAACGGCAAGCTGGTTCCGGAAAACTGGGTCACCCGTTTGCCGAACAACAGCGCGCCGTTCACCTCGGCCACGGTCTTCATCGTGCGCAAGGGCAACCCGAAAGCGCTCAAGGACTGGCCTGATCTGCTCAAGGACGGCGTGCAGGTGATCGTGCCCAACCCGAAAACCTCCGGCAATGGTCGCTACACCTACCTGTCGGCGTGGGGTTACGTGCTCAAGAACGGCGGCGACGAGAACAAGGCCAAGGATTTCGTCGGCAAGCTGTTCAAGCAAGCCCCCGTGCTGGACACCGGCGGCCGCGCCGCGACGACGACCTTCATGACCAACCAGATTGGCGACGTGCTGGTGACCTTTGAAAACGAAGCGGAAATGATTGCCCGCGAGTTTGGCCGCGACCAGTTCGAAGTGGTCTACCCAAGCGTGTCCGCCGAAGCCGAGCCGCCAGTGAGCGTCGTGGATAAAGTGGTCGAGAAAAAAGGCTCCCGCGAAGCCGCCGAGGCGTACCTCAAATACCTGTGGTCACCCGAAGGCCAGGAAATTGCCGCCGCCAACTACCTGCGTCCGCGGGATCCGGCCGTGCTGGCCAAATACACGGACCGCTTCCCGAAAGTTGATTTCCTGTCGGTGGAAAAAACCTTCGGTGACTGGCGCTCCGTGCAGAAAACTCACTTCAATGACGGTGGGGTTTTCGATCAGATCTATAGCGGACAGTAAGACTCGACTCACATAAACACCGCCTGTCAGCCAAGCCCCACCCTGTGGGAGCGAGCTTGCTCGCGATACGGTCTGTCTGCATCAACGATGCTGAATAAGCAGCCGCTATCGCGAGCAAGCTCGCTCCCACAGGAATTTGATGGCCATCATTAATCCCGGGCATGACTGATATCAGCCGCAAAGCCTGTTCCAGAGCCCTGCAAGTCTTTAGCCTCACGCCATCCTTTCAATCGATCGACGAGATTGCCATGAGTGCTCATCCCTCCTCGCCCGGCGTCACCCTGACCCGCGGCATGGTCCTGCTGTTCGCCTTCTGCTGCGGCGCCATCGTCGCCAACATCTACTACGCCCAACCCATCATCGAACTGATCGCTCCCGACGTCGGCCTGTCCAGCACCATGGCCAGCCTGATCGTCTCGCTGACCCAGATCGGTTATGCCCTGGGCCTGTTTTTCCTGGTGCCATTGGGCGATCTGCTGGAAAACCGGCGCTTGATGATCCTCACCACCGTGGTCGCGATAGCCAGCCTACTGGGTGCGGCCTTCACCGATCAGCCGAATGTGTTCCTGCTGGTCTCGCTACTGGTTGGCTTCAGTTCTGTCTCGGTGCAAGTGCTGATTCCACTGGCAGCGCACCTGGCACCCGAGGAATCCCGGGGACGGGTTGTCGGTGGGATCATGGGCGGCCTGTTGCTTGGAATTCTGCTGGCGCGGCCGATCTCCAGCGTCGTCGCCGATCATTTCGGCTGGCGGGCGATGTTCATGATCGCCGCCGTGCTGATGGCGGCCATCAGCATCGTCCTGGCGCTGACCGTGCCCAAGCGCCAGCCCGATCACAGCGCTTCCTACGGCCAGCTGCTGGGATCGCTCGGCACCTTGTTGCGCCAACAACCGCAGTTGCGTCAACGGGCGTTCTACCAGGCTTGCATGTTCGCCACGTTCAGCCTGTTCTGGACCGCCGCGCCCTTGGAGCTGGCGCGCAACCATGGTCTCACCCAGACGGACATCGCCTTGTTCGCCCTGGTCGGCGCCATCGGTGCCATAGCCGCACCCATAGCCGGGCGCCTAGCGGATGCCGGTCACACCCGCGTCGCTTCGCTGCTGGCGATGCTGTTCGCCAGCTTGAGTTTCCTGCCCGCCTTCATTCACCCGGCCTACAGCGTGATTGGCCTGGCGGTGACCGGCGTGGTCCTGGATTTCTGCGTACAGATGAACATGGTCCTGGGCCAACGCACCATCTACGCCCTCGACGCCAAAAGTCGCAGCCGACTGAACGCGCTGTACATGACCAGCATCTTCGTCGGCGGTGCGTTCGGTTCGTCCATCGCCAGTGCGGTCTACGAACACGGCGGCTGGCTGTGGGTGGTGATCGTCGGCAGCGCCTTCCCGCTGCTGGCTTTGCTGCGTTTCTTGAGCGCTTCGCAGAAGGCCTCGTTGGCGACAGCCTGATAACGGCGCGCAAATAAAAATGCCCGACAGGTCATGACCTGTCGGGCATTTTTTTTATCGGGCGGTCAGACCCGCACGTTGCCACGCGGCCCGGCAATCGCCCAGATGATCAGGCCCAACACCGGCAGCAGCAGGATCAGCAGTACCCAAAGGACTTTCGCCCCGGTGCCCGCGCCACTCTTGAGTACGTTGATGATCGCCCAGATATCGAGCGCCAGGATAATCAGGCCAATCAGGCCGTTGAAAGTGGAACCCATGGTGTCGCTCCCGAATGGTGATATGCCCATTTAGGATAGCGGCCCCTGGGCAAGGGTTCCGTTTTATTGCTTCAGACGTGAACCGCGACCTTGAGCGCTTCCAAGGACGGTGCCGCGGCGATGCCCACCTCGGCGCACAACTCCAGCACGCGCGGCACGTCGTTGCCGTACACCAGCACCATCTGCAATTCATCGTCGAGCAACTGGCTGAAATTCATCAGCACGTAGCCACCGTTTTCCTTGTTCAGGCTGCTCATCTGGATCTGGATGCGGTTGAGTGCGGTCAGGGCTTCAATCTTGGCCAGTTGCTTGGGCTTGAGGTTGAACGCGACGCCGGGGCCGAACGAGGCGACGATCTGCTCGAACAACTCGACGTAGGTATCCGCCTGGAACAACACGGTATCGGGCAAGCTGCCCACCACCACCCACTCGCCCAGCGCGATGGGGAAAGTGTCGTCGTAATTGATGTCCGGGTTGGCCGCCAGGAACGCCACCGGGTCGGCGTAGGCCTGGGCCGCCTCATCGGCAATCTTCTCGATGTCCGCCTCGCCCAGGCAGCCGGAGCTGATTTTGCTGATGAGTTCGATGAGTACGGCTTTCATGGGCGGATCCTGTGGCGATGTGTTTTTTTCGGGCGCGAAGGATAGCGCATCCCCCACTCCCTTTGGCGAGGTCAGCCCAACAACTTCTCCAATTGCGCCGTGGTGTCCACCGCGCCCATGGTCCTGGCCGCGTCCAGTGCCGAGACGCCGTTGGCATCCTTGGCCTTCGGGTCGGCGCCTTTGCCGATCAGGTAATCGACGATTTCGACTCGGTTGAACATAGCCGCCATCATCAATGCCGTGCGACCGTCGAACGAGGAGCCTTCCACTTGCGCGCCACCGTCCACCAGGGCTGAAACCACCGCAAGGTCACCCTTGAACGCTGCACCGGCAATGGGACTCTGACCGTTGTCGTTGCGGATTTCCGGATCGGCCTTGTGTTCCAGCAAGACTTTTACCGTCTCGACATGCCCATGGTACGCGGCCAGCATCAGCAAGGTATCGCCCTTGTGATTGCGCAAGTTCGGCGGCAAGCCCTTGCTCAGCAGCGCGGCCATCATCGCGGCGTCGCCCTGGCGGGCAACGTTGAAGACCTGCTCGGCAAATTCCGCTGCTTCTTCCGGGGTCATCTGGCGGCTTGTATCAGACATGGGAAAACTCCATCAGGCTCATCACAAAGCCGCTAGTTTCCCGAGGGACTCCGGGGCTGTCATCCCTTTTTTCTCTGCGATGCTCATAGCCAGAATCAATAGCGGTACTGTCCCCCTTGGATGCGCATCGCCAATTGCCGGTCCACGGGCACATAGGTCGAGGTCTCGGGCAGCCAGGCGTAGATCGGCTCATCGCCTGTCTGGCACGGGTCGAAAGCCTCGGTCTTGAGACGGGTTTTGCGGTATTTGAAGGTGCCGGTGGTGTCCATCTTCACCTTGATGCGCAAGAACAGCGGTACCGCGTAGGCGGGCAGTTTGCACTGGAGAAACCGCAGCAGTTCATTGAAGTCCAGGGTCGCCAGGGATTCGGCCGGTGTGATCGCGGCCATGCCGGCGCGACCATTGGTGCCGTTGATCTCGACGCCATAGGCCACCGCCTCGGCAATCTGCGGATGTTGCAGCAACACGTTCTCGACTTCCGTGGTGGAGACGTTTTCGCCTTTCCAGCGGTAGGTGTCGCCGAGACGATCGACGAACTGCCCGTGGCCGAAACCGATGTTGCGCAGCAAATCACCGGTGTTGAAATAACGGTCGCCCGGGACGAAAACGTCCCGGTGGATGGTTTTCTCGGTCTTCGCCGGATCGGTATAGCCATCCAGCGGCGCCTTTTCGTCGATGCGCGCCAATAACAGGCCCGGTTCGCCCTTGGGGACTTTTTGCATGCGGCCTTGCAGGTTGCGCAAGGGCGCGCCGCTGTCGTGATCGTATTGCACGAGCTCCCAGGCCATCAGTGAAAACCCGACCGTATTATCGAAGTTCAGGATGTTGGTAAACCCGATGTTGCCGTCGCTGGCCGCGTAAAGTTCACAGATGTGGTCAACGCCGAAACGTGTCTTGAACGCCGCCCAGGCGTCAGGGCGCAGGCCATTGCCGATCATTTTCGTCACGCGGTGCTGCCGGTCCGTGATGCTGGCAGGCTGATCGACCAGGTAACGGCACAGCTCACCGACGTAACCCAGGGTCGTCGCTCGATACTTTCTCACGTCGCTCCAGAACTGGCTGGCGCTGAACTTGCGGCGGATCGCAAATCCCGAGGCACCGCAGATCGCCGCGCCCCAGCACACACATAACCCGGTGGCGTGATACAGCGGCAGCGTGCAATAGACGATGTCGTCGGGCTGCATGTCCAAGGCGATCAGGCCGAAACTGGTGGACGTGCGCATCCAGCGGCCGTGGCGGAACACCCCCGCCTTCGGTAGCCCCGTGGTGCCGGAGGTGTAGAGATAGAAACAGGGATCGTTGAAAAACACCTGCTGGCTGCTGGCCGGGTTGGCGCCGGGGAATTGCTGGCTTGTGCCCATCAGGTCGACAAATCCGGACGGCGCCGAGGAGGCATCCTGGTCCGCCACCCACCACGTTCGAGCATCAGGTAGCGCGGTTCGACCGCGCACATCGTTGAACACCGCGACCCGCTCATCCCCGACCACCACCGCAACAGGCGCGACCAATGCGAGGCTGTGGACCAGTGCATCCCCCGTTTGCGAGGTGTTGATCATCGCGCTGACCGCGCCGACTTTGGCCACTGCCAGCACCGTGATCAGCAATTGTGGACGGTTCTCGATGAAAATCGCTACGCAGTCGCCCTTCGCGACACCTCGCGCCAACAAGCAATGGGCGATGCGATTGGCCTGCTCGTTGACCTGTGCATAACTCAGCACCGTATCGCCACACAGTAGCGCCGGGCCTCGGGGGTTGCGTAGCGTGGCTTGTTCGAAGCACCAACCCAGGCCGCAGGGCTGCGCGGGGTCTTGGACGTTGGCGAGTTTCATGCCTTTGACAATGCGGGGAACAGCTCTGGCGATGGCGGGCAACTTGCGCAACATCATGCCCCAGGTAATAGCGTCGCTGGGTGTACGACTCATGGGTGATCCTTCCCCGGCCGACCTTATGGGTCGCGGTTCTTGTGTGGGGTTATGCGAAATCTGGATCGAAAGTACGCCAGCGATTCCAAGGCTGTACACGCGGTTTTTGCAATGTTTTGTATCCGCTGCATGGAACAGGCGAAGCGTGAGCGCGGGGACACGGTTTGGTTCCAAAAATAATTGTCGGACCACGCAAAATGCAGGATGCACGATGGCCGTTCATGCAACTTGCACGAAAGCAAAAATATAGATATTTATTAAGCTATTGTTTTAAAAGGATTTTTTAACAAATCAAATACTGGCACAGACACTGCAACTACCCCTCCACGGTTTGCCATACCATGGAGCAATGAACGATGAACATGATTCAAGAGAAGTTTGCATCGCTGTTTTCCAACTACGAAGTCACTACCCAGGCACGCCCGGATGGCGGGATCCTGCTGACCTTGCGCAACAGCGACGGCAAACTGTTCAAACGCACGATTTCCTATGCGCAATTGCACGCTGGGGACCAGTTGTCCTGGGCCATCAGTGCCATTCGCCGCGATCTGGCTGAACAAGCCAGCGAATTGCCGCCTGTGGCGATGCTGCAAAGCCAGCATCGCTTCGCGCTACCGACCTATCACAGCGCCTGACACGCTGTGCCGGGATCAGGCCTGGAGCTTATGGCTCCATGGCCTGATTTTTTTTGTCCGCCGTTCAAGCGCCGAACCGGGACGGATCGATTCGAGCAAAACTTTCAACGGTTTCGTGCCCGGACAGGTCGCCCCCGTCGCGCGCCAGGCCACACGTGGCCATCCCGGCGCCACGGGCCGCGTCCAGTTCCTCGACGATATCCGACAGAAACAGGATTTCCCCCGGCGCGACACCCACCGCCTCGCTGATCCGCTGGTAGGACTGCACGTCCCGCTTGGGCCCCGAGGTCGTGTCGAAATAACCGCTGAACAGCGGCGACAAGTCTCCGGCTTCGGAGCAACCGAAAATCAACTTTTGCGCCTGGATCGAGCCCGAGGAATACACAAACAACCGGTAGCCTTGCTGATGCCAATGTTTCAGCGCATCCACCGCATCCGGATAAACGTGACCTTTCAATTGCCCGGCCTCGTAGCCCTGCTCCCAGACCATGCCTTGCAACGCCTTGAGCGGTGTAGCCTTGCGGTCCTCGGCGATCCAGCCCAAGAGGATCGCGATTACCCGTTCGATATCAGCGTCCAGCTCGCCGCTGTCCCGACGCACAGCGTCCAACTGTTGAGCAACGTCGGCGCGCCCGGCGTTGTGGCGGATAAAATCCGGCAGGTGCTCGACGGCATAGGGAAACAGCACGTCGAAGACAAAACTCACCGCGCTGGTGGTGCCCTCGATATCGGTGAGGATGGCTTTGATCGTCACGACGTCAGTCCTCCAGGCGCGGGAAGCGGCTGGCGATGTCATCGCCGGTGAATTTCGCGACCCAGCCTTCCGGGTTGTTGAACAGGCGAATGGCGACAAAATGCGGGTGCTCGCCCATGTCGAACCAATGCGGGGTACCGGCGGGCACCGAGATCAGGTCGTTCTTCTCGCACAGGACCGCGTAGACGTAATCGTCGATGTGCAAGGTAAACAGGCCACGACCGGCGACGAAAAATCGCACCTCGTCCTCGCCATGCCGGTGTTCATCAAGAAACTTGGCCCGCAGTTCGGCTTTCTGCGGATGGTCGCTGTTGAGGCTGATGACGTCGACCGTGACGTAGCCGCGCTCGGTCATCAATTGGTCGATCTGGGACTTGTAGGCGGCGATCACTTCTTCCGGGCTGGCGCCGGGCTGGATTTTCGTCGCGGCTTCCCAACGGTCGAACCGCACGCCCTTTTCGGCCAGGGTCGAGGCGATGTCCTCGAAGTGGGTCAGTACCTTGTTCGGAATCTCTGGACTTGAGACGTGGTAGACGGACAGGCTGCTCATGGCAATGGCTCCAGCAATTATCGGTTCAGGAGTGCGCGGGTCTTGAGTTCGCACTCGAACAGGAATTCGAACGCTTCGATCTGGCGCAGCGCATCGTTCATGCCCGCCCCCCAGGTGTACAGGCCGTGGCCACGGATCAGGTAGCCGGCGCAATCGGGATGCGCGTCCAGCCAGGGTTGGACCTTGGCGGCCAGGCGCGCGATGTCCTGGTCGTTGTCGAAAATCGGCACGCGGACCCGGGACTCATGGGTCGTGACGCCGCTGAAGGCTTTTTGCAGTTCATAGTCTTCAAAGTCAATGAACGCTTCGCCGGTCAGGCGCGACAGCACCGTGGCGTTTACCGAGTGGGTGTGCAGCACCGCGCCGATCTGTGGGCGCCAGCGATACAGCTGGGTGTGCAGCAAGGTTTCAGCCGACGGTTTCTTGCCCGGCTCCAGGCTGTTGCCATCCAGGTCGGTGGCGAGCACATCGTCGATGCCCAACTGCCCTTTGTGCTTGCCCGACACGGTGAGCAAGGCTTGGTCGGGCGCTAAACGGGTCGAATAATTGCTGCTGGTGGCCGGGGACCAACCGCGACCGTACAAAAAACGCCCGGCGTCGATGATCTGCTGGGCGAGCTGTTCACGGGTAAGGCTCATGGCCTGTCCTCTTGCATGCGTGTGGCAATGATAACGGCTGCAGCGAAGGCTGCGAGGCTGGCGATGTTGAATGTCCAACCGGCGCCCATGGCATTCCAGCTATAGCCGGAGTACAACGCCCCCAGCGCTCCACCGGTGCCGGCCAGCGCGGCGTACAGCGCCTGGCCCTGACCTTGTTGGCGCGGGCCGAAACTACGTTGCACGAAATGGATGGCAGCGGCGTGAAAGCTGCCGAACGTCGCGGCGTGGAGCACCTGGGCAAACAACAATACCCAGAGGAATTCGGCCAGCGAGCCGAGCAGCAACCAGCGCAGCGCCGCCAACAGGAAACTGACCATCAGCACCCGACGCACGGAATACCGCGCCAGGATCCGGCTCATGAACAGGAACACCAACACTTCGGCCACGACGCCGACGGCCCAGAGCACGCCGATCAATCCACGGCTGTAGCCCAGGCGCTCCAGGTGCAGCGTCAGGAAGGTGTAATACGGCCCGTGGCTCATTTGCATCAGGCCGACGCAGGCATAAAACGCCAGCACCCCCGGGTTGCGCAACTGCCGCAGGAATCCGTCCCCGGCCACCCGCGGCCCCTGCACCGGCTGAGCGTTGGGCACCCAGAAGCTGCTCAGCACGATGCCACCCATGATCAAGGCCAGGGCCACCGGATAAATGTCCAGGCTCAGCCATTGGAACAGGCGGCCGAGCACAACGACCGTGATGATGAACCCGATGGAGCCCCACAGGCGGATCTGGCTGTAGCGCGAGGCTTGTCCGCTCAAGTGAGCCAGGGTGATGACTTCGAACTGCGGCAGCACCGCGTGCCAGAAGAATGCATGCAGCGCCATGACCATCGCCAGCCAGGCATAGCTTTTGTCGATGAAGATCAGGGAAAAGCTCAGCAGCGTGCAGATCGCGCCGAACCGCACGATCGCCAGGCGCCGGCCCGTGTAGTCCCCCAGCCACCCCCAGAGATTCGGCGCCACGCAGCGCATCAGCATGGGGATCGCCACCAGCTCGCCGATGCGTGCCGCGTTGAACCCCAGGTGATCGAAGTACAGCGCCAGGAACGGCGCGGTGGAACCGAGCAACGCGAAATAGAACAGGTAGAAACTGGAAAGCCGCCAGTACGGCAACGCCGCCATGGTCGTCAGGCCACGGCGGTCGGCAGGCCAGCCATCAAAGCTGACCCAGCACCGGCGTGCCGACGTGAACGTCGGCATTCTGGCCGCGATGGCGCAACAGATGATCCATCAGCACGATGGCCATCATCGCTTCGGCGATCGGCGTGGCGCGGATGCCCACGCACGGATCATGGCGGCCCTTGGTGATGACGTCCACCGGGTTGCCATGGATATCGATGGAGCGCCCCGGCGTGGTGATGCTGGACGTCGGCTTCAAGGCCAGGTGCGCGACGATCGGCTGGCCCGACGAGATGCCGCCGAGAATCCCACCGGCGTTATTGCTCAGGAAACCTTGTGGCGTCAGTTCGTCACGGTGTTCGGTGCCGCGCTGGGCGACGCAGGCGAAACCGGCGCCGATTTCCACGCCCTTCACCGCGTTGATGCTCATCAGCGCGTGGGCCAGCTCGGCGTCGAGACGGTCAAAGATCGGCTCGCCAAGGCCAGGCATCACGCCTTCGGCGACCACGGTGATCTTCGCGCCAACCGAATCCTGGTCCCGGCGCAGCTGGTCCATGTAGGCCTCCAGCTCCGGCACCTTGTCCGGGTCGGGGCTGAAGAAGGCATTCTGTTCGACCGAGTCCCAGGTCTTGAACGGAATTTCGATCGGGCCCAGTTGGCTCATGTAGCCGCGGATGACGATGCCCTGGCTGGCCAGGTATTTCTTGGCGATCGCCCCGGCCGCCACGCGCATCGCGGTTTCCCGGGCCGAGCTGCGCCCGCCGCCGCGGTAGTCGCGCTCGCCGTACTTATGATGGTAGGTGTAGTCGGCGTGAGCCGGGCGGAACAGATCCTTGATGGCCGAGTAGTCCTTGGACTTCTGGTCGGTGTTACGGATCAGCAGGCCAATGGCACAGCCGGTGGTGCGCCCCTCGAAGACGCCGGAAAGGATTTCGACCTCATCGGCTTCCTGGCGCTGGGTGGTGTGGCGGCTGGTGCCGGGCTTGCGGCGGTCCAGGTCACGCTGAAGGTCGTCCAGGGAAATCTCCAGGCCCGGCGGGCAGCCGTCGACAATGGCGACCAACGCCGGGCCATGGCTTTCGCCTGCGGTGGTGACGGTGAACAGCTTGCCGTAGGTATTGCCGGACATGCAGGGTGCTCCGAGAAATCGCTGAGAAATCGAGATGGGCGCCAGTATACGCAGGCTCCCCGAGTAGTTCATCCTCGAACCTTATCAGTGCCCGCCAGTCCAACCGGCACCTTCGCAACTCATGGCGTCATGATGTTAAAACTGTTTGTGTTGAGCCTTACCCTCTTCACGGGCCTGGTCTGCGGCGTCGCCCAGGCCACCGTCCTGCAACGTCCCATCAGCCTCGACACCGGCAACGGTGAACTTTTCGGCTCCCTGCTGCTGCCAAAGTCCGACACGCCGGTGCCCGTCGTCCTGATCATTTCTGGCTCAGGCCCTACGGATCGTGACGGAAACAACCCCGAAGGCGGGCGCAATGACAGCCTCAAGCGCCTGGCCTGGGTGTTGGCCCGGCAGAACATCGCCAGCGTGCGCTACGACAAGCGCGGGGTGGCCGCCAGCCTCGCCGCCACACCGGACGAACGCAACCTGAGCGTCGAAGCCTACGTAGCCGACGCCGTGGCCTGGTGCCACAAGCTGGCCGCCGATCCTCGCCTGGGCCCATTGATCCTGCTGGGCCACAGCGAAGGGGCGCTGATCGCCAGCCTCGCCGCGCCCCAGGCCAACGCGGCGGCGGTCATCTCGGTGGCCGGCAGCGCGCGCCCCATCGACGAGGTCTTGCGCCAGCAACTCAGCGCCCGCCTGCCACCGCCGCTGATGCTGCGCAGCAACGAGTTGCTCGACAGCCTCAAGGCCGGCCGTCCCGACCCGAATGTTCCTGCGCAACTGCAGGTCATCTTTCGCCCCAGCGTGCAGCCTTACTTGATCTCGCTGTTCCGCCAGGATCCGGCCCAGGCCTTCGCAGCCCTGAAAATGCCGGCGCTGATCATCCAGGGCAGCCACGATATCCAAGTCAGCGTCGACGATGCCCGGCAATTGAAAGTGGCCAAGCCCGACGCCGAACTGGCGCTGATCAAGGGCATGAACCATGTGATGCGCATCGTGCCCAACGACGTCAAGCGGCAACTGGCCTCCTACAAGGATCCGAACCTGCCCCTGGCGGCGGAGCTCAGTGCCCACATCCTGAGTTTTATTGGCACGTTGGCCGCCCGTTAAGCGCGTTTGGTGGCCTATAGCCCTCTAGTCTTGGCAAATCCGGCCGATAAACCGGTGTCGGACAGCGCAATGGCTGCCGACAAGCCGGCCTGGACAGGATTTTTGCCGTTATGACTGAGACTCAGACTTCTCCCGACATCGCCGCCGAAGCGGCCGCGCCAGCAGGCCCATCGGCGCCCGAGCTGCCTTGGACGGACGTTGAGGCCGAACATCACAAGATGCTTCGGCTGGCCCCGCTCAAGACCGATCGCGCCACCGGTGCGCGGCCGCTGCGGTTTGTCGAGTTCAGCTATGCCGAGCGCCATAGCAAGGAACGCAGCTTGCTGCGCATGAGCATTCAGTTGCCCGGCCAGCGAGTGCGCAAGGAACAGAATCACCTCGACGTGTGGGCCGACCACGTCGAGAAACGCCTGTTCTTCTCGCCCGACAGCTTGCAAGTCGAGCCCTTGAACCGGGGCATTGGCCGCTTCCTCGCCGCCCAGGGCATCACTTGGGCCAAGAAGCGATGGTCGACCTATCGGGTTGACGGCACTGACCTGAACAATAAGGACGCGCTGAACGAAGACACCCGCTTGCGTCGTGATCACTTCCTCAAAGCCCACGGCTTCGAAGTGGTCTACGCCGATGCCCAACACCTCAAGGGCAGCGTCAAGCAAGCCCAGGTTGGCGAGCTGCTGGGCGACTGGAACACCGAGAAGCTGCAGTTCGTCGAGATTCTCGAAGCCGCGCAGATGTTGCAACAGGCCGAGCAGAATCTGGCGGAGCAGGAAGTCAAGCTGCAGAAGCAGGAAGAGAAGGTCAATAAGTTCAAGCGTGAAGACACGGGCCTGCGCTTCACCATCACCTGCCTGGTGGCGTTTGCGATGTTCCAGGCCGGGTTGCTGATCTGGATTGCTACGCGGCATTGATGGCTGCTCAGAAGTGTCTGACGCAACTCCCGTGGCGAGGGGATTTATCCCCTCGCCACGAACGCGGTCGCCAACACAGCCAGCGTCAAACCCGCGAAGCGAACAACGCCTGGTGCTCACGGCACTGCTCGGCGCTGAGCATGAACACGCCGTGCCCACCGCGCTCGAACTCCAGCCAGGCGAAGTCGACTTCTGGATAAAGCGCCTCGACATGAACCTGGCTGTTGCCCACTTCGACGATCAACAATCCTTTGTCCGTCAGATGATCGGCCGCCTCGGCGAGCATCCGGCGTACCAGGTTCAAACCGTCGTCGCCACAGGCCAGGCCCAGCTCAGGCTCGTGCTGGTATTCCTGGGGCATTTCGGCGAAATCTTCCGCGTCGACGTAGGGCGGGTTCGACACGATCAGGTCGAAACGTTGCCCAGGAAGCCCATCGAAACCATCGCCCTGGACGGTAAACACCCGTTCGTCCACACCGTGGCGCTCGATGTTCTGGTTGGCGACTTCCAGCGCTTCGAACGACAGGTCGGCCAACACCACCTCGGCCTCGGGGAACTCGTAGGCGCAGGCAATCCCGATGCAACCGGAGCCGGTACACAAGTCGAGGATTCGCGCGGGCTCCTGGCCCAGCCAAGGCTCGAAGCGTTTTTCGATCAACTCGCCAATGGGCGAACGCGGAATCAGCACGCGTTCGTCGACGATGAACGACATGCCGCAGAACCAGGCCTCGCCCAACAGGTAAGCGGCCGGAATGCGCTCAGCGATACGTCGGCGCAGCAGACGCTGCACATGCACCAACTCCTCGTCTTCTAGACGGCAGTCCAGGTAGCTGTCGGCAATTTCCCAGGGCAGGTGCAACGCGCCCAGGACTAGCTGGCGCGCTTCGTCCCAGGCGTTGTCGGTGCCATGGCCAAAGAACAGATCCTCCCCATGGAAACGGCTGACGGCCCAACGGATATGGTCGCGCAGGGTACGAAGGCGGGAAGTGATCACGGCGGCAAACTCCAGGAAAATCGACGGGCGAGTCTACCAGCCAAACGCATGCCTACCCAAACGCGCTCCAAGGACGACAGTAAATATCGCTGCAATCGTAGGATCGATCCGTTTTCTGCCAACCCTATTGAACAAGATGTCTATCTTGACAAGGCTGTAGGCCAGCAACGACGGTGCTTGTGATGGAAGCGATTCACAGAACCGCTCCGCCAGAGGACAATGTCGCAAAAGCCCCACTCGAAGGAGCCCCAGAATGTCCGTTCCAAAAACGATGTTTCAACTCAGCGGCCGCGGTTACGCAGCGGCCAACCTGAGTCAAGCGACCCTGATCATCATCGATGCCCAGAAAGAATACCTCGCCGGCCCCCTCGCCCTGAGCGGCATGGATGCGGCGGTCGCGAACATCAAGCAATTGCTCGGCGCTGCCCGCGCCGCCGGCCGGCCGATCGTACATGTGCGCCACCTGGGCACCCATGGCGGGCTGTTCGATCCACAGGGCGAGCGCGGCGAATTCATTCCGGGCCTTGAACCCCAGGGCGACGAAACCGTGATCGAAAAACTGCTGCCGAGCGCTTTCCACGGCACTGACCTGAAGAAGCGCCTGGAAGACCTCGGTCCCCTGGACCTGATCGTCTGTGGTTTCATGAGCCACTCCAGCGTCAGCACCACGGTGCGGGCAGCCAAGAACCTGGGTTTTCGTTGCACCCTGGTCGAGGACGCCTGCGCCACTCGTGATCTGCCGCACAAGGGCGGCGTACTCAGCGCCGATCACGTGCACCAGACCGAAATGGCGATCATGGCAGACAACTTCGCCACACTGGCCTTGACCCACGATTTCACCTGATAGCGCTCGATGAGCGGCCTGCTGCGCCGCTCATCCGCAAAAGCCTCTCATTTGCTTCAATTACTGGAGTATCAGGAACAACCCGAACATCTTCCGGTCGAAGGGCCGATACCCATTGAGGAAGGTCGGAATGAAGATATCCGATGGTTTTGACGCACGTCGCTTGCGGCCCAAGGGCCCGAGCAACTGGCGATTTCGTATCGGCGCGGGGATCGCGGCCCTGCTGGCGACGCTCGGCGTGCTACTGGCGATGGCTGGCGCCGCAAGCCTGCTTGGCCGCCCGCCCGCACTGGGCGAGCTGAACGCCACACCGCTGGGTTCGGCGGTCATCCTGGCAATCGGACTGCTGGTACTGCTGTTGGGCATCTGGCTCTGGCGGCGCTGCCGCCGTCGCGCCCGCCAATCCCTGGAGCTGGCCATGGCTCCGCATCTGATGAAAAAACACGACTGATCTGCCATCCGACGTTTTGTCGCGCCCTAATCCCCGGGAGTTGGGTAAACTGGCCGGCCTTCGCGGAGGCTGACATGCAAGACGACGACTTTTCCCTGTTCAAAAGTGCGATCCAGGGCGTAAAACCAATCAAACACGATCGCGCCGAAACGGGCAAACCCAAGGCCGATCGCGCACAGATCGCCAAGCTGCGCCAGGCCGCAACCGTGCGCACCGACGCGACAACCGTGGATGGCTTGTCCGATCAGTTCGTCATCGACGTCGGCCCCGAAGATGAATTGATGTGGGCGCGCGACGGCGTTCAGGAAAGCCAGATGCGCAAGCTGAAGGTAGGCCAGATCTCCTTCGAAGGCAGCCTCGACCTGCACGGCATGACCGTCGAAAAAGCCCGAGAGACCCTCTGGGCCTTCCTGGCCGAAGCCACCAGATTCGAAATCCGCTGCGTACGCGTCACCCACGGCAAAGCCGTGCGGCTGGACGGCAAGCGCCCCATGATCAAGAGCCACGTCAACACCTGGCTGCGCCAGCACCCGCAAGTGCTCGGCTTCACCTCCTGCCAGGCGAAGCACGGCGGCGCCGGTGCGGTCTACGTGATGCTCAAGCGCACCATGATGGAAGGCCGCGACGAGTAACCGCTCGATTGCCGAGCTTGCAGCGCCGTGCCCGCCACCGTACCCTTGCCCTTTGCGTAAAATCCCACAGGTAGTTTCATGTCTCTGGAACAGAATTACACCGCGATTCTCGGCCAATTGGGCGAGGACGTTTCCCGCGAGGGCCTGCTCGACACGCCCAAGCGCGCTGCCAAGGCCATGCAGTACCTTTGCCGCGGTTATGAACAGACCCTGGAAGAAGTCACCAACGGTGCCTTGTTCAGCTCCGACAACAGTGAGATGGTGCTGGTCAAGGACATCGAGTTGTACTCGCTGTGCGAACACCATTTGCTTCCGTTTATCGGCAAGGCCCATGTGGCCTACATCCCAAGCGGCAAGGTATTGGGCCTGTCGAAGGTCGCGCGCATCGTCGATATGTACGCCCGTCGCCTGCAGATCCAGGAAAACCTCAGTCGCCAGATCGCCGATGCGGTCCAGCAGGTGACCGGTGCCCTGGGCGTGGCGGTGGTGATCGAGGCCAAGCACATGTGCATGATGATGCGCGGTGTGGAAAAGCAGAACTCGTCGATGATCACTTCAGTCATGCTGGGCGAATTCCGCGAAAATGCGGCGACCCGCATGGAATTCCTAAGCCTGATCAAATAAAAAAGTCGTTCGAAGAAAACCGGCATTGATCGCCGGTTTTTTTTCGCCTGCGAAAAATCAGGTAAGCTGCGCGCCCTCTTCTTCCCTGCCGTGAGGCTATAACGTGATCGTCAAAGCGCTTCGAGTTGGCCTGGGCCAGCTCATCATCCTTATCGATTTCATCACCCGCCCCGGCAAGAAACAGCGCCCGGCCGACGCCCAGGCGCAAGTCGACCAGGCCGCTCGCAGCCTGACCCTGTATCAATTTCATGCCTGCCCCTTCTGCGTGAAGACTCGCCGGACCCTGCGTCGCCTGAACGTACCGGTGGCCTTGCGCGATGCCAAGAACAACGAGCAGGATCGCCAGACGCTGCTGGAACAGGGCGGCAGGATCAAGGTGCCGTGCCTGCGCATTGAAGAAAATGGCGAGACCACCTGGATGTATGAATCCAAGGTGATCATTGATTATCTGGATAAGCGGTTTTCGACGGTCTGATTGTTTTGTAGTGAGCTTCAAGGCCTCATCGCGAGCAAGCTCGCTCTCACAGAAGGCTGGTGCTGATTACAAATCTGCAATCATGCACGGTCCCCTGTGGGAACGAGCTTGCTCGCGATGGGGTCGGCCCATCCACTGGATATCTCAGGCTGCCCTGGCCGCCAACGCCCCCCGTACCACCCCCGCCAACCGCTTCAACCCTTCATCCAGTCGCGCCGGATCGATGTGGCTGAAGTTCAAGCGCAAGTGGCCAGGATGCTTGTCAGGCTCAGGGAAAAACGGTTCCCCTGGCATGAACGCCACGTCAGCCGCCAGCGCTGCGGCGAGCAAGGTGCGGGTGTCCAGCGGTTGCTTGAGCGTCAGCCAGAAAAATAGCCCACCCTGGGGCGTGTTCCAATCGGCGATGTCGGCAAAATGCCTTTGCAATGCAGCCTCGAAGCGGTCGCGCCGATCCCGATAGAAATCTCTCAACTCCTGCATATGGCGGCGATATTGCTCGGTGCCAATCCACTGCAGCGCCTGCCATTGGCCGATGCGATTGGTGTGCAGGTCCGCCGACTGCTTGAGCCGCAGCAGGTGCGGGAACAGGTCCGGACTGGCGATCAGGTAACCCACGCGCAGCCCCGGCAGCAGGGTTTTCGACACGGTGCCGGTGTAGATCCAGCTGGCCGTTTTCAAGCGACTGGCGATTGGCGTGGCGCTGCCACCGTCGAAGGTCAGTTCGCGATAGGGTTCGTCTTCGACCAGGGTCACGCCGAATTCATCCAGCAGCGCCGCCACGGCATCGCGCTTGGCCTCGCTGTAGCGTACCGCCGATGGATTCTGGAACGTCGGGATCAGGTAGATGAACGCCGGGCGATGCCGCTCCAGGCGCGCCCGCAGTTGTTCCAGGTCCGGGCCATCCGCCTCAAGGGGGACGGTGATGCAGTCGGCGCCGAACAGTTGGAAGATCTGCAAGGCCGCCAGGTAGGTAGGTGCCTCGAGCATCACCTCGGTGCCGACGTCGATGTACAACTTCGCCGTCAGGTCGAGGGTTTGCTGGGAACCGCTGACCACCAAAACCTGGCTCGCCTCACAAGCCAGCCCTAACGACCGCGCCTGCGCCGCCAACGCTTCGCGCAGGGCCGGCTCACCTTCGCTCATGCCGTATTGCCCCATGGACAACGGCATCGCCGCCCACTCCACTTTTGGCAACATGGCTTCGGCCGGCAGGCCACCGGCGAACGACATCACTTCCGGGCGCTGCGCCGCGGCGAGGATTTCGCGGATAAGAGAACTTTTGAGGCGCGAGACACGTTCGGAAAAAGCCATGGGGTCACCTGTAGCGAAGCGTTGGAAATATAAGTCAAACTGCTTGACTGAAATTACCCCGCTCTTTCTGGAAACGTCAATATGCTTGACCTTAAAAACCCCACCTCCCAGCAAATGGCCATGGAAGCATTCTTCTTTGGTTACCAGGCTTTCACCGCCAAGGCCGATGAAATGCTCGAACGCCGGGGCTTGAGCCGAGTGCATCAGCGCATCGTCTTTTTCATCGCCCGTTACCCATCCTTGAGCGTCAAGGAGTTGCTGGCGCTGCTGGGCGTGACCAAACAGGCATTGAACATGCCATTGCGGCAATTGATGGAAATGCATCTGGTCAACAGCGTCGCGTCCGAGGCCGACAAGCGCAAACGATTGTTGGAGCTGACCGCCGAGGGCCAGCGATTCGAACAGGCGCTGCGCCGCGAACAAGTGAAATTGCTGGAGCGGGTGTTTGCCGAGGCCGGGGAAGCGGCGGTGGATGGCTGGCTGGCGGTGAACCTAGCCTTGGGTAAATCTGGCGAGTGAAAGCGTCTGGTCCAACGCTATCGCGAGCAAACTCGCTCCCACAGCGTTCAGCGGTGACCACAAATCTCGCATTCATCACAGTCCACCGTGGGAGCGAGCTCGCTCGCGATAGCCCACGCAGAAGGGATATATCCCTATCGCTCGAAATTTCGTCAACAAAACAGAAAACATTATTTGCTTTATTTGTATACAAAAGCATAATTCGCTTCGTGCGAGTTCCTGACCAACAAGTCAACTACTACGCCAGCCTTACCTGCCTCAATGCCTCGCCGCCACCCTCAGGGGGCGTGCGGTGCCGGAAATAACAATAAAACTCTTGAGGAGTACTCGCTGTGGAAAGCCGCAAACCCGAAGCCCAGACCTTGGATCTTTCGCCGCCATCACGCAGTGGCTGGCTGGAGCGCATCTTCAAACTCAGCTTGCATGGCACCACGGTGAAGACCGAGTTGATTGCCGGTGTGACGACTTTCATCACCATGGCCTACATCATTTTCGTCAACCCCAACATCATGGCCGACGCGGGCATCGATCATGGCGCCGCGTTCGTCGCCACCTGCATTGCCGCCGCCCTGGGTTGCCTGCTGATGGGCCTCTACGCGAACTGGCCGGTGGGCCTCGCGCCGGGCATGGGATTAAACGCCTTTTTCACTTACACCGTGGTCGGCACCATGGGCTACAACTGGGAAACCGCCTTGGGCGCGGTGTTTATTTCCGGCGTGCTGTTCATGTTCCTGACCTTGTCACGGGTGCGTGAATGGCTGCTCAACAGTATCCCGGTGAGCCTGCGCTACGCGATGGGCGCGGGGGTCGGGCTGTTTCTCGGGCTGATCGGCCTGAAAACCGCCGGCATCATCGTCGACAGCCCCGCCACGCTGATCAAGCTGGGCTCGCTGCATGAACCGGGACCGCTGCTGGCTGCCGTATGCTTCCTGATGATTGCCGTGCTGAGCTACCACCGCGTGTTCGGCGCGATCCTCATCAGCATCATCGCCGTGACCCTGGCCGGTTGGGGCCTGGGGCTGGTGCAATACAACGGCGTGATGTCCACGCCGCCCAGCCTGGCACCGACCTGGATGGCCATGGACGTGGCCGGTGTATTCAACGTCAGCATGATCAGCGTGGTGCTGGCTTTCCTGTTCGTACATATGTTCGATACCGCCGGGACGCTGATGGGCGTGGCCCAGCGCGCCGGCCTGGTGAAACCGGATGGCAAGATCGAAAACCTGTCCAAGGCGTTGAAGGCGGACAGCGCCTCCAGCGTGTTCGGCGCCATGGTCGGCGTGCCGCCCGTGACCAGCTACGTGGAAAGCGCCGCCGGAGTCGCGGCCGGTGGCCGCACGGGGCTTACCGCAGTCACGGTCGGTGTGCTGTTCATCGCCGCCATGTTCTTCGCGCCGCTGGCCGGGATGATCCCTGCTTATGCGACAGCCGGCGCCCTGATCTATGTCGCCATGCTGATGATGGGTGGCATGGCCCATATCGAATGGGACGAAGCGACCGACAGCATTCCAGCGATCGTCACCGCCATCATGATGCCTCTGACGTTCTCGGTCGCCGATGGCATCGCGCTCGGCTTCATCACTTACGTCGTGCTCAAGGCTGGCACCGGTAAACACAAGGAAATATCCGTCAGTCTCTGGGTGCTTTGTGCGATCTTTATCGCCAAGTTCATCTTCTTGTAAGCGGCACGAGCCTTACCCGCCTCACCCTGTCGGGTGGGGCTTTTGTACGTCAGGAGCAAAGCAATGAATCTGGAAACCTGGTTGTTGTTCAGTGGTGCCGCGTTGGTGGTAATCCTTATCCCCGGCCCGTTATCGTTACTGATGATCAGCAACAGCCTGAACTATGGCTTGCGCCGATCCTACCCGGCTTTCCTTGGTGGAGTGGTGGCATCGATCTGCTTGTTGAGTGCGTCGGCGCTGGGGCTCGGTGCCCTGTTGCTGGCGTCGGAGCAGTTGTTCAGCGCCTTGAAAATCGTCGGCGCGCTGTACCTGTTCTACCTCGCCTGGCAGAGCTGGCAGCAATCGCGCCAGCCTTCCCAGGGTGCCGAGGTACCGCAAGCCGCCCCCATTCCGCGTTTCCGCGCGCTGTTCGGCCGTGCGTTCGTACTCGGCGCGAGCAACCCGAAGGACATCCTTTTCTTCGCGGCATTCCTGCCGCAATTCCTGAGTGCCGAGCAGCCGTTCTTGCCGCAACTGCTGGTGATGATCGCCACTTGGACCGTGCTCGACCTGCTCTGCAAGCTGGCGTATGGCCTCGGTGCCCATGGCGCTGCCCGCTACCTGCGCACGGGCAAGGGCCAGAGCTGGTTCAACCGGGTCAGCGCCGGGTTGTTCAGCGGGGCCGGGGCGGCTTCCTTGCTGAGCCGCTGAGAAAAAAATCTTCGCGAGCAGGCTCGCTCTCACAGTTGAAACGCATCCGATTGTGGAAGCGAGCTTGCTCGCGATAAGGCCCTCGCCTATTTGATAGGCGAAAAAAAGCCCGCAGTGTGAGCGGGCTAAAAACCAAAGAAGCTCTATGCGCAGTCGCTTCCAGGGCAAGGCAGCTGCTTGGGGGCTCAGCTGCCTCGATAGGTTGAATAGGCGTAGGGCGAAATCAGCAACGGCACATGGTAATGCTCCTGCTCTTGCGAAATGCCAAAGCGCAGCACCACCACATCCAGGAACGCCGGCTCGGACAGTTGCACGCCACGGGCGCGGTAGTAATCGCCGGCGTGGAATTGGATCTGGTAGACCCCGCTGCGGTAGTCGTCTCCTTGCAGCAGTGGTGCGTCACAACGGCCATCGCTGTTGGTCACTGCACTGGCAACCCGTTGCAGTTCTGAACCTTCGACGCGATACAGTTCGATCTTGATCGCGCTGCCTGGACAGCCGTGTGCGGCATCTAAAACGTGTGTAGTCAGACGTCCCATCGATTGTGCATGCCCGGATGCGGAACAGCCAGGCACGGCGCCTCCTGAGTCAGTTGAAAGACAAGCCGCACCATTTCGAAGCACGAAAGATCACGGCAGTGAGCGAATTAAGACACTTTAAAGCTGAATTGTACACAATAAAAAACAGATATCTGCTTCACTTCGCCAACCACGGCAATCGTCATTTGTTTTTACCCCAACCCCAGGCATATAAGGGCTTATGCAACATTAGCTGACTGGGTAGGCAAGTTTCTTGCAGCACCGATACGGCAACGTTGGCGGTAAAAAATGCAAAAAACAGGCTTACAAGTCGAAGACAAAGTTGTATACAATCAGTCCATCGTCGTGACGCCAGCCCGATATCCATCGCCAGGGCGCCACCTACATGGTTCGAACAAGAAGGAAGACTGCAGTGAGCGCTGACTACCCACGCGACCTGATCGGTTACGGCAGTAACCCTCCCCATCCCCAATGGCCGGGCAATGCCCGCATCGCCCTCTCCTTCGTACTCAACTATGAGGAAGGTGGCGAGCGCAACGTGTTGCATGGCGACAAGGAGTCCGAAGCGTTCCTTTCGGAGATGGTCGCGGCGCAACCGCTGCAGGGCGAGCGCAACATGAGCATGGAGTCGCTGTACGAGTATGGCAGCCGCGCAGGGGTCTGGCGGATCCTCAAGCTGTTCAAGGAGTTCGATATACCACTGACCATCTTCGCCGTGGCCATGGCTGCCCAGCGCCATCCGGACGTGATTCGCGCGATGGTCGCCGCCGGCCACGAAATCTGCAGCCATGGCTATCGCTGGATTGATTACCAATATATGGACGAGGCCCAGGAACGCGAGCACATGCTCGAAGCGATCCGCATCCTCACCGAAATCACTGGCGAGCGTCCGCTGGGCTGGTACACCGGCCGCACCGGCCCGAACACCCGCCGGCTAGTGATGGAAGAAGGCGGCTTCCTCTACGACAGCGACACCTACGACGACGACCTGCCCTACTGGGAGCCAAACAACCCCACCGGCAAGGCGCACCTGGTCATCCCTTACACCCTGGACACCAATGACATGCGCTTCACCCAAGTGCAGGGTTTCAACAAGGGCGACGATTTCTTCCAGTACCTCAAGGACGCTTTCGACGTGTTGTATGCCGAAGGCGCCGAAGCGCCGAAGATGCTTTCCATCGGCCTGCATTGCCGCCTGATCGGCCGCCCCGCGCGCCTGGCCTCCCTCAAGCGTTTCCTCGAATACGTCAAGGGTCATGAGCAGGTGTGGTTCAGTCGCCGCGTCGACATCGCTCGCCATTGGCAGCAGACCCATCCGTATCAGGGAGCGTCCAAATGACCGCTTTCCAAACCCTCAAGCCTTCCACCTTGAGCCGCGAAGCGTTCGTCAAAGCCTTCGCTGACATTTACGAACATTCGCCATGGGTGGCCGAAAAGGCCTTCGACCTGGGCCAGGACCCTTCGATCGACGAGATCGAAACCCTGCACCAGCGCATGAGCGACATCCTGTTGAGTGCCGATCACGCCAGCCAACTGGCCCTGATCAACGCTCACCCGGACCTGGCCGGCAAAGCCGCCGTCCAGGGACAACTGACCGAAGCCAGCACCAACGAACAGGCTGGCGCCGGTATCCACCAATGCACGGCCGAAGAGTTCCAGCGCTTCACCGAGCTGAACGAGGCCTATAAAGCCAAGTTCAAGTTTCCCTTCATCATGGCGGTAAAAGGCAGCAACCGGCACCAGATCCTCGCCGCGTTCGAGACGCGCATCCACCACTCGGCAGACGCCGAATTCAAATGCGCGCTGGCAGAGATCAACAAGATCGCGTTGTTCCGATTACTGACCCTTTAGCGAGCGGCTCCTGAAGACAGGTCCTGCAAGCATCCCCAGCCAACTTATCAAAGGCAGACAAGAAGAATGAAAGCTTACGCCGTACCGTTCGAAAAGTTCGTCAACCTGGCCGACGCCCGTCTGGGCACCAAGATCATCTCGGTCACCGACGACTGGTTCGCCGACGCCAACCGCCTGTTCCAGCCGACCCCGGCCGTGTGGAAGGAGGGCGTGTTCGATGACAACGGCAAGTGGATGGATGGCTGGGAGTCGCGCCGCAAGCGCTTCGAAGGCTACGACAGCGCGGTGATCCGCCTGGGCGTGCCGGGCTCGATCAAGGGCGTGGACATCGACACTTCATTCTTCACCGGCAACTACCCGCCATCGGCTTCCCTGGAAGCCTGCTTCCTGGCCGAAGGCGAGCCGGACGAAACCACCCAGTGGACTGAAGTGCTGTCGGCCGTCGAGCTGCAAGGCAACAGCCACCACTACCACGAAATCAGCAACGAGCAAGCCTTCAGCCATCTGCGCTTCAACATTTATCCGGATGGCGGCGTGGCTCGCCTGCGGGTCTATGGTGTTCCGTATCGCGACTGGTCCGCCGTGGGCGACAACGAACAGATCGACCTGGCCGCCGCCCTCAATGGCGGGCGCGCCCTGGCCTGCTCCGACGAGCACTTCGGCCGCATGAGCAACATTCTCAACCCTGGCCGCGGCATCAACATGGGCGATGGCTGGGAAACCGCCCGTCGTCGCACGCCTGGCAATGACTGGGTAATCGTCGCCCTGGGCCATGCCGGTATCGTTGAACAAGTCGTCGTCGACACCCTGCACTTCAAGGGCAATTACCCGGACAGCTGCTCGATCCAGGGCGCATTCGTCAAAGGTGGCACCGACAGCCAGATCGAAACCCAATCGCTGTTCTGGCGCGAGCTGCTGCCGAGCCAGAAGCTGGAAATGCACGCCGAACACACCTTCGCCGAACAGATCAAGGCGCTGGGGCCAATCACCCATATCCGCCTGAACGTGTTCCCGGATGGTGGCGTGAGTCGCCTGCGGGTGCTTGGCAAGGTCGCTAAATAGCGGTGAAGCCAATCGCGAGCAGGGCTCGCTCCCACAGGGTAGGCGGTCAAATGTGGGAGCGAGCCTGCTCGCGATAGCAATAGAACAGACAACAATGAATTCAAGGTAAAGAAGACCAGCATGCGCACTCTCAAGATCGAACCATTGACCAAAGAAGCCTTCGCCCCGTTCGGTGACGTGATCGAAACCGACGGCAGCGATCACTTCATGATCAACAACGGTTCGACCATGCGCTTTCATCGCCTGGCGACGGTGGAAACCGCCACGCCGGACGACAAGGCGATCATCAGCATCTTCCGCGCCGACGCGCTGGAGATGCCACTGACCGTGCGCATGCTGGAGCGCCATCCGCTGGGCAGCCAGGCCTTCATTCCGCTGCTCGGCAACCCCTTTCTGATCGTGGTCGCGCCACTTGGCGATGCACCTGTATCAGGCTTGGTCCGCGCCTTCGTCACCAACGGCAGGCAGGGCATCAATTACCATCGCGGCGTCTGGCACCACCCGGTGCTGACGATCGAAAAGCGGGATGACTTCCTGGTGGTTGATCGCAGTGGCACAGGCAACAACTGCGATGAGCATTTTTTCAAAGAGGATGAGTTTTTGATCCTCGCCCCCCACCAATAAGAGAAGGTCCGATCACGCGAAAACAAGCGTGACGGGCGAGAGGTAAAGACTGTGGAAGCACATATGCTGGAATGGCTGAACCTGAGCATTCGCTGGGTTCATATGATCACTGGCGTAGCCTGGATCGGCGCGTCGTTCTACTTCGTCTGGCTGGAAAACAACCTCAATCGCGTCAACCCCAAGAGCGGCCTGGCCGGCGACTTGTGGGCCATCCACGGTGGCGGTATCTATCACCTGGAAAAATACAAACTCGCACCACCGGCCATGCCGGACAACCTGCACTGGTTCAAGTGGGAAGCCTACTTCACCTGGATGTCGGGCATCGCGCTGTTGTGCGTGGTGTTCTATTGGAACCCGACCGTCTACCTGCTGGCTCCCGGCAGCAGCCTGAGCGGCCCTGAAGGCGTCGCCCTGGGCCTCGGCTCGTTGTTGGTCGGCTGGTTCATCTATTCCTTTCTCTGCGATTCGGCCCTGGGCAAGCGCCCCGCCCTGCTCGGCCTGATTCTGTTCGTGCTGTTGATCGCCGCGGCCTATGGCTTCAGCAAGGTGTTCAGCGGTCGCGGCGCCTACCTGCATGTCGGTGCCGTCATCGGTACGATCATGGTCGGCAACGTGTTCCGCATCATCATGCCGGCCCAGCGTGCGCTGGTGGCGGCTATCGCCGAGAACCGCACCCCCGACCCGGCGCTGCCGGCCAAAGGCTTGTTGCGTTCGCGCCACAACAACTACTTCACCCTGCCGGTGATCAGCAACCACTTCCCAAGCACCTACGGCAGCCAATACAACTGGCTGATCCTGGCGGGTATCGCAGTGGCGGCGGTGTTGGTGCGGCATTACTTCAACACGCGTCATGACAGCAATCGGTTTGCCTGGACGTTGCCGGTGGGCGCCTTGGCGATGATCTGCCTGGCTTATGTCACCGGTCCCAAGCCGATGCCTGGCGCGCCGGAAGTCGCGAAGGTGCCCGGCGTGATCGAGTATCAGCCACTGCCGGAGACGGCGGTGGGCGGCGGCGCCAAACCCGCAGTACCAGCGCAGGCGCCCGCGCCTGCCCAGGCTGCCAATGCCCAGGGCCCGTCATTCGATAAAGTCCACAGCGTGATCCAGGAACGCTGCTCGGTCTGCCATTCGGCCAAGCCCACCAGCCCGCTGTTCAGCGCGGCGCCGGGCGGGGTGATGTTCGATACGCCACAGCAGATCCAGCAAGAAGCCGCGCGCATCCAGGCCCAGGCCGTGACCACCCAGATCATGCCACTGGGCAATATCACCCAGATGACCCAGCAGGAGCGCGATCTGATTGGCGCCTGGATCACCCAAGGTGCACGGACCAACTAGTCCACCCGAGCAAGCCTCGATCCACAGCAATACCGCTAACGGGCAGACCGGCACACGCCGGTCGCCCGTCAGCGGCCGCCTGCGCCTCAACAATAACAACAAGAGGAAAGCACCCCATGCACACTTTCCACACTCACGCCCCGCATCCGTTGCCCATGCGCTGTCGCAACGCACTTGAGCCCCTCCATGCAAGCCCGTATCCTGCGCGGCCGTTCGAATCCGGACGTCTCCAAATAACAATCGGATCCTGACCGACGCCGCTGTTTTCAGCTCTTGTCACAAACAAAAAGCTGACCGAACGGATGTTTATCCGTAGAAAAAGCGCCACACCAGAGCGCTGACGACAAGAAACGCGATACCACTTACCTTTGGGAGCAAACCGAATGAAACGCACGTGCACCAATCTGATCGTTGCGGGATCTTTGTTGGCAGGGGGACAGGCCGTGGCAGGCGACCTGCTCCAATGGCAGAGCAACAGCCTGAGCTACCTGTATGGCAAGGATTTCCAGATCAACCCACGCATCCAGCAGACCGTGACGTTCGAGCATGCCGATGCGTGGAAATACGGCGACAACTTTTTCTTCCTCGACCGGATCTTCTACAACGGCCAGGACGACAGCCAGTCCGGCCCGAATACCTATTACGGCGAGTTCAGCCCACGCTTGTCGTTCGGCAAGATTTTTGACCAGAAGCTCGAACTGGGTCCGATCAAGGACGTGCTGCTGGCGATGACCTATGAGTTTGGCGAAGGCGACAACGAGTCTTACCTGATCGGCCCGGGTTTCGACCTGGCCATTCCCGGTTTCGATTATTTCCAGCTGAACTTCTACAACCGCCAGACCGAAGGCTCGCGTGCCGGCGACAACGTCTGGCAGATCACACCGGCCTGGGCCTACACCGTGCCCGTGGGGTCGTCCGATATCCTGATCGATGGTTTCATCGACTGGGTCGTGGACAACGACACCAACTCAAAGGGCACCTACCACGCCAACCTGCACATCGTCCCGCAGATCAAATATGACTTGGGCAAGGCCTTGAAACTGGGCGCCAAGCAACTGTATGTCGGTGTGGAATACGACTACTGGAAAAACAAATACGCGATCGAAGACAGCGGTAGTTTCAAGACCAACCAGAGCAATACCAGTTTCTTGCTGAAGTACCATTTCTGATCGACCAAGGCTCGCTGCCACAGTGATTCCCGGAGCGGACACCCGCTCAGCATCCACAGGGAATTCCTTGTGGGAGCGAGCCTGCTCGCGATGGCGTCAGACCCGCTACCCCTGAGCCAAGCCCAGGAACCGGCTCAACGCCTCACGCTGCGCCAACGCATCCTGGCGCCCCAGCTCGATCAGCTCGCCGCAGTACCCCGCCTCGAACAGCAGATAGCTCAACACCCCAGCCCCGCTGGTCTTGGTCGCGCCCGGCCCGCGCAGGAACACCCGCAACGCACGGGGCAGTTCCTGGCGATGACGGGCGGCGATCTCGTCGATCGGTTGGCTTGGCGAAATCACCAACACCTCCACCGGTGCCGCACCGAGGGTATGGGCAGGCACGCCCTCGGGCAGGAGGTGACTGAACTGGTTGAGGCGCCCAAGCAACTCGATGTCGCTTTCCAGGCTGTCGATGAACGTGCTGTTGAGCATGTGTCCGCCGATCTGCGCCAGGGTGGGTTGCTGGCCGGTGTAGCTGCGCTCCTGGGGCGTTTGCCCACCCGCGCCGCGGGGGTTGCCACTGACGCCGATGACCAACACACGATTGGCTCCCAGGTGCAGGGCTGGACTGATCGGCGCCGATTGGCGCACCGCGCCGTCGCCGAAGTACTGGGGGCCGATCTTGACCGGTGCGAACAGCAAGGGGATCGCGGAACTGGCCAGCAGATGCTCCACCGACAACTGCGTCGGGACACCGATGCGCCGGTGCCGCAACCAGGCATCTATAGTGCCGCGACCTTGATAGAACGTCACCGCCTGTCCGGACTCGTAGCCGAACGCGGTCACCGCCACCGCTCGCAGCTGGTGCTCGGCGATCGCCTGCTCGATACCCGACGCATGGAATTGTGCCCGGAGCAATTCGCGCAACGGTGAACTGTCGACCAGCGCCACCGGCAACTTGGCCCCCAGGCCCAACAGGCTGTGCGTGATGAAACGCGTCGCCTGGACGAGCACGCCACGCCAATCGCTGCGCATCACCTGGTGGCTGCGCACCGCTTGCCAGAACGCCGTCAGCCGCTCGATGGCGCTTTTGAAATCCATCGCACCGCTTGCCAGGCTGACCGCGTTGATCGCGCCAGCCGACGTGCCGACGATCACCGGGAACGGGTTGTCTGCGCCGTCTGGCAATAACTCGGCGATGGCCGCCAATACGCCCACCTGATATGCCGCTCGAGCCCCGCCGCCGGAAAGAATCAAACCTGTTACCGGTTCAGCTGGGGTCATCGCGATGCTCCGTGCTCAGTCAATTAGGCTACATTTCAACCGCGTTTTTCGTACAACTTCGGCTCACCCGGCGGACGGGTCTTGAAGCGCCGATGGGCCCAGAGATATTGCCCGGGGCATTGGCTGACCGATTTTTCTACCCACTGGTTGATGCGAATGCAATCGGCTTCCTCGGTCTCCCCCGGAAAATCCTCCAGCGGCGCCTGGATCACCAGTCGATAGCCGCTGCCATCAGCCAGGCGCTCCTGGACGAACGGCACGACCAGTGCCTTGCCCAAGCGCGCAAATTTGCTGGTGGCGGTGACCGTCGCCGCCTGGATGCCGAATAATGGCACGAATACACTTTGCTTGGCGCCGTAGTCCTGGTCCGGTGCATACCAGATCGCCCGGCCCGCGCGCAGCAATTTGAGCATGCCGCGCACATCATCGCGTTCCACCGCGAGGGAATCGAGGTTGTGCCGTTCGCGACCGCGGCGCTGGATATAGTCGAACAACGGGTTCTTGTGCTCGCGGTACATGCCATCGATGGTGTGCTGTTGGCCCAACAACGCCGCGCCGATTTCCAGCGTGGTGAAATGCAGCGCCATCAGGATCACACCCCGGCCCTCGCGCTGGGCCTGCTTGAGATGTTCCAACCCTTCGACATGGGCCAGCTTCGCCAGGCGCGAACGCGACCACCACCAGCTCATGGCCATTTCGAAGAACGCGATGCCGGTGGAGGCGAAGTTTTCCTTGAGCAAGCGCTTGCGCTCAGCGGCGGACTTCTCGGGAAAACACAGTTCCAGGTTGCGACTGGCGATGCGCCGCCGGTCGCCGGCCACCCGGTACATCAGCGCGCCCAGCGCCCGGCCGATCCGCAGCAGCAACGGATACGGCAACTGAACGATCAGCCACAACAGCCCCAGGCCGCACCACAGCAGCCAGAAACGCGGATGAAAAAATGCAGCTCGAAGACGCGGGCGATCCATTACAGCTTCCACAAAGACTTGGGCCGCGCATTCTACATTGTTCGACCCGGGTTGCGGCTGACGGGCGATCTCGTTATAAGTCTCGGCACTTTTAGTGACAAGTCGTTGTACGCCGACCATGAGCCAAACCGAACCGCTAGACCAAGATCCCGTGTTCCAGCTGAAGGGCAGCATGCTCGCCATTACGGTGCTGGAACTGGCCCGTAACGACCTGGAAGGTCTTGACCGGCAGTTGGCGGCGAAAGTCGCCCAGGCCCCGAATTTTTTCAGCAATGCCCCCCTGGTACTGGCACTGGACAAGCTGCCTGCCGGCGAAGGTTCAGTGGACTTGCCTGGCCTGATGCGCGTCTGCCGCCAACATGGCCTGCGCACGCTGGCGATCCGCGCCAGCCGCATCGAAGACATCGCCGCCGCCATCGCCATTGACATCCCGGTGCTACCGCCTTCCGGTGCTCGTGAGCGGGTGCTGGAACTGAGCCCGGCCGAACCGAAGAAACCCGAGAAACCAGCAGAGCCCACCGTCAAGCCAACCCGTGTGATCACCACGCCGGTACGCGGCGGACAGCAGATTTATGCTCAGGGTGGCGATCTGGTCGTCGTGTCCTCGGTCAGTCCGGGCGCGGAACTTCTGGCCGATGGCAACATCCATGTATACGGCCCGATGCGCGGCCGTGCGCTGGCCGGTGTCAAGGGCGACACCAAGGCAAGGATCTTCTGTCAGCAGTTGAGCGCCGAACTGGTCTCCATCGCCGGGCATTACAAGGTTTCCGAGGATTTGCGTCGCGACCCGTTGTGGGGGGCTGGCGTCCAGGTCAGCCTGTCGGGCGACGTGTTGAACATCATTCGGCTTTAACGGATACTGCCGCATTTTCCAAGCATCTCTAAAACGTAGCGAAAACAGCTTAACGACGTAGGAAAAAGGATCAGGCAGTGTTTACCAGAAGTAGACCCGGCCCAATGTCCTATTCCAGCCAAGCCTGTGCAGTTGCAGCAGTTTTCCAGAGATGTTTTTCAGGGGCTGACAAAGTCCTTTTTCCTTAGGGGTGAAACACCTTGGCCAAGATTCTCGTGGTTACATCCGGCAAGGGTGGTGTGGGTAAGACCACCACCAGCGCCGCTATCGGTACCGGCCTCGCCTTGCGCGGCCACAAAACAGTCATCGTCGACTTCGACGTCGGCCTGCGTAACCTCGACCTGATCATGGGTTGCGAGCGTCGCGTGGTCTATGACTTCGTCAACGTGGTCAATGGCGAAGCGAACCTGCAACAAGCCCTGATCAAGGACAAGCGCCTTGAGAACCTGTACGTGCTGGCCGCGAGCCAGACCCGCGACAAAGACGCGCTGACCCAGGAAGGCGTGGAAAAGGTGCTGATGCAGCTCAAGGAAGACTTCGAATTCGTGGTCTGCGACTCCCCGGCCGGTATCGAAAAAGGTGCCCACCTGGCCATGTACTTCGCTGACGAAGCGATCGTCGTGACCAACCCGGAAGTGTCGTCGGTGCGTGACTCCGACCGCATGCTGGGCCTTCTGGCGAGCAAGTCCCGTCGCGCCGAGCAGGGCGAAGAGCCGATCAAGGAACACTTGCTTCTGACCCGCTACAACCCTCAGCGCGTCAGCGACGGCGAAATGCTCGGCGTCGAGGACGTCAAGGAAATCCTGGCGGTCACCCTGCTGGGCGTGATTCCAGAATCCCAAGCGGTACTCAAGGCCTCGAACTCCGGCGTGCCGGTCATTCTTGACGACCAGAGCGACGCTGGCCAGGCGTACAGCGATGCAGTCGATCGTCTACTGGGCAAAACCGTCGAACATCGATTCCTCGACGTCACGAAGAAAGGTTTCTTCGAGCGCCTGTTTGGAGGTAGGTAATGAACCTTTTTGACTTCTTTCGTGCCAACAAAAAGCCAAGTACCGCCTCGGTCGCGAAAGAGCGTCTACAGATCATCGTGGCGCACGAACGCGGCCAGCGCAGCACCCCTGATTACCTGCCGGCCTTGCAGAAGGAACTGGTGGAAGTGATCCGCAAGTACGTCAACATCGGCAACGATGACGTGCATGTGGCGCTCGAAAGCCAGGGCAGCTGCTCGATTCTGGAACTCAATATCACCCTGCCGGATCGCTGATCGACCCTGCGGGAGCCACGGCGGCTCGGGCCCTCTCCTCTCCCCCTGGGATTGGAGAAGGGCCCGAGCCGCCGTTGCCGTTTGTTACGAGACTGTTTAATGCCCCTGTCCAACATCCGCATCCTCCACCAGGACGCCGCCGTACTCGTGGTCGACAAGCCGACCCTGCTCCTGTCCGTGCCTGGCCGGGCGGACGACAATAAAGATTGCCTGATCACTCGCCTGCAGGAAAACGGCTATCCGGAAGCGCGAATCGTGCACCGGCTCGACTGGGAAACCTCCGGCATCATCCTGCTGGCCCGCGATCCGGATACCCATCGCGAACTGTCCCGCCAGTTTCATGACCGCGAAACCGAAAAAGCCTACACCGCGTTGTGCTGGGGCCAGCCCGAGCTGGACAGTGGCAGCATCGATCTGCCCTTGCGCTACGACCCACCGACCAAGCCCCGTCACGTCGTGGACCATGAGCACGGCAAGCATGCCCTGACGTTCTGGCGTGTACTCGAACGTTGCGGCGACTGGTGTCGGGTCGAACTGACGCCCATCACCGGACGCTCACATCAGTTGCGCGTGCACATGCTGTCCATCGGTCATCCGTTGCTGGGCGACGGACTCTATGCCCATCCGCAGGCATTGGCGGCCTGGCCGCGCCTGTGCCTGCACGCCAGCATGCTCAGCTTTACCCATCCGCAAAGCGGCGAGCGCTTGCGTTTCGAGTGCCCGGCACCGTTCTGAACAAGGGATCAAACGAAGTCGGGCCTTCTGGCGATACGCGCCAGAGGCCTCGACCGGGACACCGTGTGTAGGAAAAGTCTTCACATTCAATGGAATATGCTTAAGATGGTGGCATTTAGCCAAGGCCAGGACGCCCGTGCCAGATTCTCCACCGCTTCAGCAAGACTACCGTTATACCTTCCGCTTCTTGAATACGGATTTACATCTACGGGACGAACCTTGTCATCGCACCGAGCAAGCGCTGCGCCAGCTCATCATCAATCGCCGCAAGCGCGCGGTGACCAGGGCGACGGCAATCATTGCGGGCAGCAAACAGGCTTTGTTTGCCAAGGTCCAGCGCCTGGGCAGTTGGCGGAGCAAAGTACGCGTCACATTGGGCACCCCCCAGCGCAACGGGCGCTTTGACTGGCCACTGGAAGAGCTGCAGAACACGCTGCTGGCCCAGCATCGCGGCGTCCGGATGCCGACGCTCCAGGGGTTTGGCTACACCAGGAGTGGATTAGGCCTGGCCCAGGATTACTTCCTGATCACCGAGTTGCTGGAGGATTACACCGACGGCGCAAAATGGCTGGCGGAACATCCCGGACAGATTGAAACATTCACCCACAAAGCCTTCGAACTGCTGGATTCCCTGACAAGCAGGAACATAAGCCACATGGATTTCTGGGCTGGCAATCTCATGCACCCGGCTGATCCACAACGTCCGCTGATGGCGATCGATTTCGAGAACTGTTTTTCCCGGCCGACGCCGTTTCACAGCGAAACACTCGGCTTCCAGCTCGGGTTCCTGTACCACCGTGAAATCTACCGGTACATCACCGAAGCACGGTACGACAGCCTGGTCGAGGAATACCTCGATCGCAAGCCAACGGTCTCGATGGAAAACTTCAACAAGGTGTATCAGGTCAGCAAGCACTGCCACCTGGGCCGCAAGGAGCGCCGAGAAGTGTTCCTGCAAGGCCGGCTCCTGCTTGACTGAGCCATTCGGGGTGCGGCATTGGCCCTGCTATGTCGCTGCCCGATGGGGTAAACTCGCGCCCATTGCTGTCTGGAGTTATTTATGCGCGCAGAGTTGAACCAGGGCCTGATCGACTTCCTCAAGGCCTCCCCTACCCCGTTCCATGCTACCGCCAGCCTTGCCCAGCGCCTGGAGGCGGCGGGTTACCAGCGTCTCGATGAGCGCGAAACCTGGGCCACCGAGGCCAACGGTCGCTATTACGTCACGCGCAACGATTCCTCGATCATCGCTTTCAAACTGGGCCGCAACTCTGCGCTACACGACGGCATCCGTCTGGTCGGCGCCCACACCGACAGTCCTTGCCTGCGGGTCAAGCCCCAGCCGGAACTGCAACGTCAGGGGTTCTGGCAACTGGGCGTGGAAGTGTACGGCGGCGCATTGCTGGCGCCGTGGTTCGACCGCGACTTGTCGCTGGCCGGCCGCGTGACCTTCCGCCGTGACGGCAAGGTCGAGAGTCAGCTGATCGATTTCAAGGCGCCGATCGCCACGATTCCAAACCTGGCCATTCATCTCAACCGTGAAGCCAACCAAGGCTGGGCGATCAATCCGCAGAACGAGCTGCCGCCGATCCTCGCCCAGTTTGCTGGCGACGAACGCGTCGACTTCCGCGCCGTGCTCACTGACCAGTTGGCCCGGGAACACGGCTTGAACGCCGACGTGGTGCTCGATTACGAGCTGAGCTTCTATGACACCCAAAGCGCAGCGGTCATCGGTTTGCATGGTGATTTCATCACTGGCGCGCGACTGGACAACCTGCTCTCCTGCTATGCCGGCCTGCAAGCCTTGCTGACCGCCGACACCGAAGAAACCTGCGTGCTGGTGTGCAACGACCACGAAGAGGTCGGTTCTACTTCGGCGTGTGGCGCGGACGGCCCGATGCTCGAACAGACCCTGCGCCGTCTGCTGCCCGACGGTGAAGATTTCGTACGCACCATTCAGAAATCCCTGCTGGTCTCCGCAGACAACGCCCACGGCGTACACCCCAACTATGCCGACAAGCACGACGCCAATCATGGCCCCAAGCTCAACGCTGGCCCGGTGATCAAGGTCAACACCAACCAGCGCTACGCCACCAACAGCGAAACCGCCGGCTTCTTCCGCCACCTGTGCATGGCCGAAGAAGTACCGGTGCAGAGTTTCGTGGTGCGCAGCGACATGGGTTGCGGCTCGACCATCGGCCCGATCACCGCCAGTCAGCTGGGTGTGCGCACCGTGGACATTGGCCTGCCGACCTTTGCCATGCATTCGATCCGCGAACTGTGCGGTAGCCAAGACCTGGCGCACCTGGTGAAAGTGCTGAGCGCGTTCTACGCTTCTCGCGAGTTGCCATAAAACCTTCGTGGCGAGGGAGCTTGTTCCCGCTGGGTGGCGCAGCCACCCCAAACCGGTTTTGCCAGTGCTGCGCACTGGAGCGGGAGCAAGCTCCCTCGCCACAAGGGTATCCAGCGAAAGGTCTGGATAACTCATGACACACCTCACCACACCCCAAGCAAACCCGAACTAGACTGACCTTATCCCTCCCGACAAGGCCGTCGCAATGATCTCCATGTCCTCGTTCAACGCCATGCTCGTGCCCATCATCGCCGGCATGATCCTGCTGGCCATTGGCTTCAACTTCCGAGACAAAAATGTCGGGGTGTTCGCCATGTGGATCGGCATGTTGCTGATCCTTATCACAGTGCTGTTCAGGATTATGGCGAAGCTCAACGAGTCCTCCTGAATACGCCTCAGGCGGGTTGTTCCGGCACGTCCACGCCAACGTGGATCGCGTCGTGCCGCCAGAATTCCAAGTCACAATCGATCAGCCGTTGGTGCTGGTCATAGTTGACCCGAGCAATCCGCAGCCCGGGGCTGCCGACCGACACTTTCAGCGCTGCCGCGGCCTCGGGTTGCAACGAGGTAGGCACGATGTCGAATTTCACCCGGCCGTAATGCAAGTCGTAATGGCGGGCGTACAGCTCGGTCATGGACTGGTTGAGATCGAACGCGAGAATGTCCGGAAAGTACGACGGGTTCAGATAATGCTCCACATAAAGCACCAGTCGTTCATCGATACGCCGGGTGCGACAGATCTGGATGACGCTGGACAGCGCCGGCAGTTGAAGCCAGGCGCAGATTGCCGCCGAGGCGGGTTGCAAGCGGGCCGATATGACTTCGGTGCGCGGCACGCGGCCTTGAGCGGCAACCATCGCGTGGAAATGGCTGCGCTGCATCAGGTTGTAGGCCAGCCGCGGTGGCGAAACGAACCAGCCCCGACGTTCCTCGCGGTAAATCTGCCCTTGGGCTTCCAACTGCAACAATGCCTCGCGCACGGTAATCCGAGTGGTGCCGAACAATTCGCTGAGTTTGCGCTCGGCTGGCAATTTGTTGCCGGCCGCCAGCAAGCCGTGGTCGATCTGCTCTTGCAGGACTTGTCCGATGGATGTCACCGCTTTGGTTGCCTCAACGCGCATCAACGTTACCTATCTGGACTAGACCAGCACTGTTTCGGGGCGGGATCTTTGCCGCTTCGATCCGTATCGCATGCCTGCAAGCCTAGGCGCTGAGCATGACTGAGAGATGACACAACCGCTGAACGGTCTATTTGCTGGCTTGCAATTAAACGGCCAAGTCCTTGCAGATCAGTTGTTTACTCATGGTCTACGCTTATGACGCAGCGATCCTCCGTGAGCCCGACGATTGCTGGCGCGCTTGCAGTCGACATCAAAATGTCATGGGAGACACCTACATTGGCTCAGGTATTGCTGACCTAGACCAACACAACCGCAATCGCAGCGTTGAAAACGCCCATAGGAGCTTCGGATGAAACAGCTTTTCCTGGCATCACTGTTAGGCTCGACCATCGCCATGTGCACAGCCGCCATGGCCGCTGATACCGATCTGAAAACACTGGAAGCCGCTGCGAAAGCGGAAGGCGCCGTAAACAGCGTCGGCATGCCCGATGACTGGGCGAACTGGAAAGGCACCTGGGACGACCTGGCCAAGCTCTATGGCTTGAAGCACATCGACACCGACATGAGCTCCGCCCAGGAAATCGCCAAATTCGCGGCCGAGAAAGACAACGCCAGCGCCGACATCGGCGACGTCGGTGCCGCTTTCGGCCCGATTGCGGTCAAGCAGGGCGTGGTCCAGCCCTACAAGCCAAGCACCTGGGAGCAAGTGCCGGACTGGGCCAAGGATAAGGACGGCAACTGGGCCCTGGCCTACACCGGCACCATTGCCTTCATCGTCAACAAGAAGCTGCTGCATGGCTCCGACGTCCCGACCAAATGGGCCGACCTGAAAACCGGTAAATACAAAGTCTCGATTGGTGACGTGAGCACCGCTGCCCAGGCGGCGAACGGTGTGCTGGCCGCGGCCCTGGCAAACGGTGGCGACGAGAAGAACATCAAGCCCGCGCTGTTGATGTTCGCCGAGATTGCCAAGCAAGGGCGCCTGTCCATGGCCAACCCGACCATCGCCACGATGGAAAAAGGTGAGGTCGAAGTCGGGGTGGTCTGGGATTTCAACGGCCTGAGCTACAAGGCCAAGATGGCCAACCCGGATGACTACGTCGTGTTGATCCCGTCCGACGGCTCGGTGATCTCCGGCTACACCACCATCATCAACAAATACGCCAAGCACCCGAACGCCGCCAAGCTGACCCGCGAATACATCTTCAGCGACGCCGGCCAGATCAACCTCGCCAAGGGCAACGCCCGCCCGATTCGCGCCGAGCACCTGAAACTGCCGGAAGAGGTCCAGGCCAAGCTGCTGCCGAACGAGCAGTACAAAGGCGTGACCCCGATCAAGGATGCGGATGCGTGGGAGAAGACCTCCAAGGCACTGCCGCAGCAGTGGAACGAAGAAGTCATCGTCGAGATGAAGTGAGGCGCTAGCTTCCACTCCCGGATCACCGCTGATCCATTGTGGGAGCGAGCTTGCTCGCGATGAGGGAGTGTCAGTCGACATGAATATTGGCTGACACACCGCAATCGCGAGCAGGCTCGCTCCCACATTGGACGCTTGGTGAACCGGGTTTTTTGGTTCTTGCCCGGAGTCCCGGTCCCATGAAGCACAACGTCATCCTGGTGGTGCTCGACGGTCTCAACTACGAGGTCGCCCGGCATGCCATGGGACATTTGCAGGCGTATGTCGGCGCAGGACGCGCGGCGCTCTACAAACTGGAATGTGAATTGCCCGCACTGTCCCGCCCGCTCTATGAATGCATACTAACCGGCGTCGTGCCTATCGACAGCGGGATCGTGCACAACAACGTCTCGCGCCTGTCGAACCAGCGCAGCATTTTCCATTACGCCACCGAGGCCGGCCTGAGCACGGCCGCCGCTGCCTACCATTGGGTCAGCGAGCTCTATAACGTTTCGCCCTTCGTCGCCGGTCGCGACCGCCATACACATAACCCCGACCTGCCGATCCAATACGGCCATTTCTACTGGAACGACCACTACCCCGATTCCCACCTGTTCGCTGATGCCGAACACCTGCGGCAGCGCTACTTGCCGAATTTTCTGTTGGTGCATCCGATGAACATCGACGATGCCGGCCACAAGCACGGCCTCGACACTGCGCAATACCGCAACAGTGCCCGCTCGGCCGACATCAACATGGCCGTCTACCTGCAAGCCTGGCTCGACGCCGGTTACCAAGTGCTGGTGACGTCCGACCATGGCATGAACAACGATCGCTCCCACAACGGGCTGCTGGCGGAAGAACGGGAAGTGCCGCTCTTTGTCCTCGGGGATGGTTTCAGCCTGAACGCCGACGCGGCTCCCCTGCAAACCGAACTGTGCGGCACGATTTGCCAATTGCTTGGCATCGCCCACGACAAACCCTTTTGCCAGGAGTTGCTCAAGTGAACGCCATGACGCGCGGCAAATGGCTGGCAGCGTTGTGCCTGGTGCCCTTCGCGATATTCTTCATCGTCTTCCAGATCGCCCCGCTGCTCTGGGTGCTGGTCAACAGCCTGGAATCGGAAGAGTTCGGCTGGGGCCTGGCCAACTTCAGCAAGATCTTCAGTTCGAAGTTTTATCGGCAAGCGATCCAGCACAGCCTGGAAATCAGCTTCTGGTCCAGCGTGTTCGGCATCGTTATCGCCGTGCTCGGCAGCTACTCCCTGCGTCGAGTGGATTCGCGGCTGCGCAACTTCGTCAACGCATTCGCCAACATGACCAGCAACTTCGCCGGCGTGCCCCTGGCGTTCGCCTTCATCATCTTGCTGGGGTTCAACGGCAGTATCACGATCATGCTCAAGCAGGCGGGCATCATCGAGGATTTCAACCTGTACTCGAAAACCGGGTTGATCATTCTCTATACCTATTTCCAGATTCCCCTGGGCGTACTGCTGCTTTACCCGGCGTTCGACGCGCTGCGTGAAGACTGGCGTGAGTCCGCCGCCCTGTTGGGCGCCAGCGGCTGGCAGTTCTGGCGGCACATCGGCTTGCCGGTGCTGACCCCGGCGCTGCTGGGCACGTTCGTGATCCTGCTGGCGAACGCTCTCGGCGCCTACGCGACGGTCTATGCATTGACCACCGGCAACTTCAACGTCCTGCCGATTCGCATCGCCGCCATGGTCTCCGGCGACATTTCCCTTGACCCGAACATGGCCAGTGCATTGGCCGTGGTGCTGGTGGCGCTGATGACTCTGGTAACCATCGTCCATCAATTGCTGCTCAAGAGGAGCTACCATGTCTCGCGCTGAATCGGGCTCCGTCGGGCTCTATCATCGAGCGGTGGTGTACCTGCTGTTCGCCATTCTGTTGCTGCCCCTGGTCGGGACACTGGTCTACTCCATCGCTAGCAGCTGGTCGGCCACCGTGTTACCCAGCGGCTTTACCTTCAAATGGTACGTGCAGTTGTGGAGCGATCCGCGCTTTCTCCATGCTTTCGGCCAATCGCTGGTCGTCTGTGTGGGGGCGCTGGTGCTCTCGGTGGTGCTGATCCTGCCGCTGCTGTTCGTGGTGCATTACCACTTTCCCAAGCTCGATGCGCTGATGAACATCCTCATCCTGCTCCCCTTCGCGGTGCCGCCGGTGGTGTCGTCGGTGGGGCTGTTGCAACTCTATGGTTCCGGCCCTCTGGCGATGGTTGGCACGCCGTGGATCCTGATCGGCTGCTATTTCACCGTCGCCCTGCCGTTCATGTACCGAGCAATCACCAACAACCTGCAAGCCATCAACCTGCGTGACCTGATGGACGCTGCCCAACTGCTCGGCGCCAGTACTTTCCAGGCCGCGCTGCTGGTGGTGCTGCCGAACCTGCGCAAGGGCCTGATGGTGGCGCTGTTGCTGTCCTTCTCGTTCCTGTTCGGGGAGTTCGTGTTCGCCAACATCCTCGTCGGCACCCGCTATGAAACCCTGCAGGTGTACCTGAACAACATGCGCAACAGCAGCGGCCACTTCACCAGTGCGCTGGTGATTTCCTACTTTTTCTTCGTACTGGTCCTGACCTGGGCGGCCAACATCTTGAACAAGGACAAAAGCCAATGAGCTACGTCAGCGTCCAACACCTGCAAAAAAGCTACGCCGGCACGCCGGTGTTCAGCGACATCAACTGCGAAATCCAGAAGGGCGAATTCGTCACCCTTCTCGGCCCCTCGGGCTGCGGCAAGTCCACTTTGTTGCGCTGCATTGCCGGCCTGACGGCGGTGGATGACGGCAAGATCCTGCTGGACGGCCAGGACATCGTCCCGTTGAGCCCGCAGAAGCGTGGGATCGGCATGGTCTTCCAGAGCTACGCCTTGTTCCCGAACATGACCGTGGAACAGAACGTCGCCTTCGGCCTGCGCATGCAAAAGGTTGATGCCTCGGACAGCCGTCAGCGTGTACTGGAGATCCTGCGTCTGGTGGAGCTGCATGATTTTGCAGCGCGCTATCCCCACCAGCTTTCAGGAGGCCAATGCCAGCGTGTCGCCCTTGCCCGCTCCCTGGTGACCCGGCCGCGCCTGTTGCTGCTGGACGAACCCCTCTCGGCCCTCGACGCACGGATTCGCAAACACCTGCGTGAACAGATCCGACAGATCCAGCGCGAACTGGGCTTGACCACGATCTTCGTCACACACGATCAGGAAGAAGCCCTGACCATGTCTGACCGGATTTTCCTAATGAACCAGGGAAAGATCGTACAGAGCGGCGATGCCGAGACCCTTTACACTGCGCCAGTCGATGTCTTTGCCGCCGGCTTCATCGGCAACTACAACCTGCTGGACGCCGACAGCGCCACGAAGCTGCTGCAACGCCCAGTGAACGGCCGCATCGCCATTCGCCCGGAAGCCATCGAACTGAGTCGCAATGGAGAGCCCGATGCACTGATCCGCAGCCACAGCCTGCTGGGCAACGTCATCCGCTACCGGGTCGAGGCCCGTGGCGTGGAGCTGGTGGTCGATGTGCTCAACCGTTCGGCCGCCGACCTGCATCCTGACGGTGCGCGGTTGGCACTTTCCATCGATCCGTCGGCGCTGTGTGAGGTAGCCTGACGGCCTTGTTGATTTTTGAAGCTGATCTTGAGAAGGAAAACGCGCTGATGGCCCTGGCAATTTTTGATCTGGACGAAACCCTGATCCACGGCGACTGCGCCACCCTCTGGAGCGAACAGATGGGGCGCCTGGGTTGGGTCGATCCCGAGTCGTTCATGCGTCGCAACAACGAGCTGATGGATGCCTACAGCCACGGCAAATTGCGCATGGAAGAGTACATGGACTTCAGCCTGGAACCGATGATCGGCCGCACGCCCGAAGAGATCGAGCACCTGGTGACACCGTGGGTGGAAGATTTCATCGAGCCGATCATCTTCAGCGACGCCACCAAGGCCATCGCCGAACACCGCAAGGCCGGCGACCGGATCCTGGTGATCTCGGCTTCGGGCACGCACCTGGTCAAGCCGATTGCCGAGCGCCTGGGCATTGATGAGATCCTGGCGATCGACCTTGAAGTGGCCCATGGGGTGTACAGCGGCAAGACCGTGGGCACCCTGACCTACCGCGAGGGCAAGATTTCCCGCTTGCTGGATTGGCTGGATGCCGAGGAAGAGAACCTCGAAGGCGCCAGTTTTTACTCCGATTCGCGCAATGACCTGCCGTTGCTGCTGCGGGTGGATTACCCGCATGTGGTGAATCCGGACCCGGTATTGAAAGCTCACGCTGAGTTGGCTGGCTGGCCGATTCATACCTGGAAGTGAAGCGGATCAACTCCAGAACACCTGAAGCGTTTATGGCTTTTTGTGGCTTTGTGGCTTTGTGGCTTTGTGGCGAGGGAGCTTGCTCCCTCGCCACAGGGGACCGATCAGCTCAAGCTCTCGTCGATCACCAACACCAACTTCCCGGACACCTGATTGGTCGCCAGCTCCGCAAACGCCGCCTCGGCATCGGTGATTGCAAACGTCCTGGCCAGCTGCGGACTCAGGCGTTTATCGGTAAACAGCGGCCATACGTTCTGCCCCAATTCGCTGATCAAGTCAGCCTTGAACTGATCGTTGCGACTGCGCAGGGTCGAACCCAGCAGTTGGATGCGCTTGCCCAGCACCTGGGCCAGGTCGAGTTCGGTCGTGCGGCCGCCCATGAGGCCGATCAGCACCCAGCGGCCGTCAACTGACAAAAGTTTCACGTTGAGGCCGGCGTAGTTCGCGCCGACCGGATCGAGAATGACGTCGAAGGGCGCGAAGTCGTTCAGGCTGTTGATATCGTCGGTACGAACCACGCCGCCCTGGGCCCCCAATGCTTCGCAATAGGCCAGGCGATCCGCCGAACCGACGCTGACCCAGCACGGGTTGCCAAACGCCTTGCAGAGCTGGATCGCCGCCGAACCGACGCCACTGGCGCCGGCATGCAGCAACACTTTTTCGCCTGGCCGCAGGCCGGCAAGCTGGAACAGATTCAGCCACGCGGTGCCGTAGACCTCAGGCAGCGCGGCCGCTTCGGCCATCGACAGGCCTTCCGGCACGGGCAAGACATGGCGGCCATCGACCACTACTTCTTCGGCCATTCCCCCGCCAGCCAGCAACGCGCAGACCCGGTCACCGACCTGCCAGGAGGAGCCCGGCCCGACTTCACTGATCACTCCCGAACATTCCAGCCCCAACACCTGGCTCGCGCCGGGTGGCGGTGGATAATGCCCGGCTTTTTGCAGCAAATCGGCCCGATTCAGGCCGGCGGCAGCCACGCGGATGCGAACTTGGCCCGCATCGCAGGCCGGACTTGGCTCATCTGCCCATACCACTTGGCCTTCAACGCCTTGCAATGCTTTCACGGTGCCTCCATAGTGAGTCTCGACTGGGCCCGCTGCTATAACGCCGGGCTTTCTTGCATTATGCGCCCGGGCCACATGGAACCGGCGACTTCAAAGACGGCCTAATATGCGTTATCAATTGTCCCTGCGTCGAATCAGCATGAAGCACTTGTTCCCCAGTACTGCACTTGCCCTCTTCATTGGCCTCGGCGTTTCGACGCTTTCGAGCACTGCGCTCGCGGCCAACAGCTGGGACAAGCTTCAGCCCGATCGCGACGAGGTGATCGCCAGCCTTAACGTCGTTGAGTTGCTCAAGCGTCATCACTACAGCAAGCCGCCGCTTGATGACGCGCGCTCTGTCATCATCTATGACAGCTACCTGAAGCTGCTTGATCCGTCGCGCAGCTATTTCCTGGCCAGTGACATTGCCGAATTCGACAAGTGGAAGACTCAATTCGACGACTTCCTCAAAAGCGGCGACCTGAACGCCGGGTTCATTATCTACAAGCGCTACCTGGACCGCGTCAAGGCGCGCCTGGATTACGCCCTTGCCGAATTGAACAAGGGTGTCGACAAAATCGATTTCAATGCCAAGGAAACCTTGCTGGTCGACCGCAAGGACGCGCCTTGGCTCAAAAGCACGGCCGAACTCGACGACCTTTGGCGCAAACGCGTCAAGGACGAAGTGCTGCGCATGAAGATCGCCGGAAAGGATCCCAAGCAGATCCAGGAAACCCTGACCAAGCGCTACAAGAACCAATTGGCGCGTCTGGACCAGACCCGGGCCGAGGATATCTTCCAGGCCTACATCAATACCTTTGCAATGTCCTACGACCCGCACACCAATTATCTGTCGCCGGATAACGCGGAGAACTTCGACATCAACATGAGCTTGTCCCTGGAAGGCATCGGCGCGGTCCTGCAAAGCGACAACGACCAGGTCAAAATCGTGCGCCTGGTGCCGGCGGGCCCGGCGGACAAGACCAAGCAGGTCGGTCCGGCGGACAAGATCATTGGTGTCGCCCAAGGCAACAAGGAAATGGTCGACGTGGTCGGCTGGCGCCTGGATGAAGTGGTCAAGCTGATCCGTGGCCCCAAAGGCTCGGTGGTCCGCCTGGAGGTCATTCCGGCCAGCAATGCGCCAAATGACCAGACCAGCAAAGTCGTGTCCATCACCCGTGAAGCAGTGAAGCTGGAAGAACAGGCCGCGAAGAAATCGGTCCTGAAACTCAAGCAGGACGGCAAGGACTACAAGCTCGGCATCATCGAGATCCCGGCGTTCTACCTGGACTTCAAGGCTTTCCGCGCCGGAGATCCGGACTACAAGAGCACCACGCGCGACGTCAAGAAGCTGCTGACCGAACTGCAAAAGGAAAAGGTCGACGGCGTCGTCATCGATTTGCGCAACAACGGCGGCGGCTCGCTGCAAGAAGCCACCGAATTGACCAGCCTGTTCATCGACAAAGGCCCGACCGTGCTCGTGCGCAATGCCGATGGCCGGGTCGATGTGCTGGAAGATGAGAACCCGGGCGCCTTCTACAAAGGCCCGATGGCCTTGCTGGTCAATCGACTGTCCGCTTCGGCCTCGGAGATTTTCGCCGGTGCCATGCAGGACTACCACCGCGCCTTGATCATCGGCGGCCAGACTTTCGGCAAGGGCACCGTGCAGACCATCCAGCCGTTGAACCACGGCGAACTGAAACTGACCCTGGCGAAGTTCTACCGTGTTTCCGGCCAGAGCACTCAGCATCAGGGCGTGCTGCCTGATATCGATTACCCGTCGATCATCGACACCAAGGAAATCGGTGAAAGCGCCCTGCCCGAAGCCATGCCGTGGGACACCATCCGTCCCGCGATCAAGCCGGCCGTGGACCCATTCAAGCCATTCCTGGCCCAGCTCAAGTCCGAACATGACACCCGCACCGCCCAGGACGCAGAATTCGTGTTCATTCGCGACAAGCTGGCCTTGGCGCAAAAATTGATGACCGAAAAAACGGTCACACTCAACGAAGCCGACCGCCGCGCACAGCACGCCGACATCGAGGCCAAGCAACTGGCGATGGAAAACCTGCGTCGCAAGGCCAAGGGCGAAGAGCCGCTCAAAGAGCTGAAGAAAGAAGACGAAGACCTGATCACCGAGCCGGAAAAGACCAAGCCGGAAGATGATGCCTACCTGAGTGAAACCGGGCGAATCCTTTTGGATTACCTGAAACTCAACACGGCGGTCGCCAAGCACTGAGATGATGGCCATTTAATGGTGATGCTCGTCGGAGTGTCATCAAACTGACATCAGTCTGTCGTGAAATACAGGACCGGGCGCGCCCCAGCAGGGGTTGCGCCCCGTCCTTTTTTTATCGCCAGAGACTGCCATGACCACGATAGAACAGCTGGGTGCCTTGAGCTCGATCCTGAGTCAAAGCGGTTTGCACAGTCTGTTCCAACCCATCGTGTGCCTCTCCGAACGACGCATCCTGGGTTACGAAGCGTTGACTCGCGGCCCGTCCAACAGCCCCTTGCACTCCCCTGTCGCATTGCTGTCGGTGGCTCGCCAGGCCGGGCGACTCAGCGAACTGGAGCTGGCCTGCCGTCGCAGCGCCTGCCAGCGCTTCAATGAGCAAAAACTGCCGGGCAAGCTGTTTCTCAACGTCTCGCCCGAATCCCTGCTTGAATCGGCACACCAGACCGGTCGTACGTTGCAGTTGTTGCAGGACTTCGGCATCCCGCCCAGCCAGGTCGTCATCGAACTGACCGAACAAACCCCGATCGATGATTTCCAGCTCCTGCAAACCGCTCTGCATCATTATCGGGCGATGGGTTTTTCCATTGCGCTGGACGACCTTGGCGCCGGTTATTCAAGCCTGCGGCTCTGGTCGGAACTGCGCCCCGATTACGTGAAGATCGACCGGCACTTCATCGATGGCATTCACCAGGACGCGCTCAAGCGAGAATTCGTGGGTTCCATCCTGAAAATCGCCCAGGCATCACGGGCCCAAGTGATCGCCGAAGGAATAGAACTGCCGGAAGAACTGGCCGTGCTGATCGAGATGGGCGTTGATCTGGTCCAGGGTTATCTGCTTGCCCGGCCCCAGGAACACCCGTGCCAGGATGCCAAAGCGCTGATGCCCCGGCAGGACAGCGGGGTGGTGCCCCTGGGCGATGAAGTGAGCGACCTCGGCGCCCTGCTCAACGAACAACCGGCGGTGGCCCACGATACCCCGACGGCGGCAGTCCTGGATGCGTTCCGCCGCCAGGCCAACCTCAACTCCCTGGCAGTGTTGGATGACCGTGGCCAGCCGTGCGGCATCGTCCATCGCCATTCGCTCTCGGACGCGCTGCTCAAACCCTTCGCCACCGACCTCTTCGCGCGCAAGCCCATCAGCCGCCTGATGAGCGACGACTTCCTCGCGGTGGAACTCAACCAATCCTTGCAACAAGTCAGCCGCCTGATCACCAGCCGCGCCCGACAACGCATCGAAGAAGATTTCATCATCACCCTCAATGGCAGCTACATGGGATTGGGGCGCGTGATCGACGTGCTCAAGCTCATCACCGAACTGAAGATCCAACAGGCCCGCTACGCCAACCCGCTGACCTTGCTGCCCGGCAACGTGCCGATCCAACAATGCCTTACCCGCTTGCTGCAGCAGCGTCAGGAGTCGGTAATCTGCTACGTCGACATCGACAGCTTCAAACCCTTCAACGACATCTACGGCTACGGTCGCGGGGACGAAGTCCTACTGTGCCTGGCGCAATGCCTGAACGAACGCATCGACCCCAGCCGCGACTTCGTCGGCCACATCGGCGGCGACGACTTCCTACTGGTCCTCGGCCCGGATGATTGGCGCAAACGCCTGACCCAATTATTGAAAGACTTCCAGAACCACTGCCGCCGCTTCTACCGGCCCGAGCACTTGGAGGCTGGTTGTTTTACTGCGTTGAACCGACAGGGGGTGCGGCAGGAATTTGCGTTGCTGTCGCTGTCGATTGGGGTGGTGCACCTGCGCTCGGAGGCTTGTGCTGGGCTGGATGCCAGTCAGCTGGCCGAACTCGCTTCCCAGGCTAAGCACCATGCCAAGGAGATTGTTGGGGGGAGTTTGTATTTGATAGATGGCGGGGTTGAACGGGTGACCGAGGTGGAGTTGGGGTTGTTGGTTTGATGGCGGATTACCTGCCCTGGCGATGGCCCCTGTCCGAACATTAGATGAGACAGCAGGAGCCTCCCCATAAATTTAGATGTAATGCCAAGTAGATTGATCTTCAGCTCCAGCCCTATAGAGGTCCTCCTTCCACACCTCACCCGCCAACCTATATATTTCCTCGAAAAACAAGCGAGGATTTTCCATCTCATCCCATCCATCGGGGAGGGACGAGCACTCTTGAGAGTCATGTTCCAAAAGAACTTGAAAATTATATTCCCTGTCCAAGAGCGCAACCTCCAAGCATTTATAAAGCAGATATTTTTCCCTATATGACCGCCTCCCTTTTAAGGCATATTCAACAATTAATTTTTCTCTATCGGCTGGCTCGTTTGGGTCAAACTGTTCCAGCTCACTACCTAGTGTCTCTTCTCTATCATAAATATCAAAGCAGCCCAAAAAGTAAGAAGGCGTTGGCGTGTATGGGAGCCCAGTCCCTGGGTATATAAACATTTTTTCACCTACTTTATTGGAAACATTGTAAATGGCACATCGGTATGAGGATCTACTTTCATTTCAAACCGATTCATATCTACAAGTTTAGGGTTTGACGGATCACTTTTATTGGGCATATACCCCTGCCCAGCTCCAGGAAGCTCCATCCTGATGATATTGTTATTGTTTTTATCTTTCCCTGTAAAGCGTGAAAGGCCATTTTTCTCGCGACCCATCGCTAGGCTATAAGCTTTCAGTTGCATTTCCCAACTGGCAAATCTTGAACTTGGATTTCCCATTTTATTTTTAGGTGTTTTTCCGCTAAGTGGATCTGTGCCATCAACCGCTCGTTGTTTCCATTTTTGGTCGGTAACAGCAGGGCTATGTTTACTAACCATATGCATGCCTTGCTCCCGATCTAGACGCCTGACTTCTTTTTCGGCCAACTTATCAGCGGTTGGCTTGGGTAGTGTAGGCTCCCCTTCATCCACCCCAACCTTATCTGTCGGCTCCTCAACCCCAACCGCCGGCTTACACCCACCGCTCCCAGGACAATCCACCAACCCCAACGGATCCACCCACCCCGTCGGGTTCAGGGTGTACCGGTACCCATTCAACCCACCCGCCAGCTTGCTCGGATCCAGCGTCAAATACCGCCCCGTCTCCGGATTGTAGTACCGGTGCCGGTTGTAATGCAGGCCGCTTTCCCGGTCGTGGTATTGCCCCTGAAAGCGCAGCGGTTGTTCCAGTCGTTTGCCGTCGCCGTGGCGCAGTTCGGTGAGTTTGCCGTAGCCGTTGTAGCGCGCGGCCCAGACGACTTCGCCTTGGTGGCTGGTCAGTTCCTGAGGGGTGCCGAGGTGGTCGAGGTGGTAGTAGAACGGCGTGGCTTTTTCCGGGCCTGCGCCTTCGAGCAGGGCCAGGGGGCGGAAGGTGCCGGGTTCATAGACGTAGCTCTGGTAGTGACGGTCGCTGCTTTCAGCGATGACCTGGTCGCCCTGCCAGATGAATTCCGTGGTGAGACCGTCCACGGTCTTCTCGATGCGTCGGCCGAAGGCGTCGTAGCGGTAGGAGGTTTCGCTCCCGTCGGGGGTGGTGACGCCGATGAGCCGATGTTGGCTGTCGTAGCGGTATTGCGTGACGAAGCACTGGGCATGGCCGCGGCGTTCGCGGACCAGGTTGCCGTAGGCGTCGTAGTCATAGTGACGATCACCCTCCATCAGCAGGCGGTTGCCCTTGAGGGTGGTCGGGCCGGGACGGTCGTTGAACAACACATTGCCGGCCGGGTCGTGGGAAAAGTGTTCCGGGGGTTGGCTGTGGGCGTAGTCGATGCGCACCAGGCGATCCAGCGCGTCGTACTGGTAGCCGCGTCGGTTTCGCGTGTCGGAAAGCGCGGCGAGGTTGCCGTTGGCGCTGTAGGAATAGTCACGCCAGAACAGTTGTTTTTGCTGGCTTTGCCACACGGTCTGGGCCTTGAGGCGACCCTGTTCGTCGTAGCTGTAGTCGCTGAGCAACTGGCCCTGCTGGCGCTGGCGTTCGCGGCCGCCCTTGAAGCGGTGTTCGGTCAGGCACGTGCCGTTGAGGTCGATGGCGATCAGCGCCCCGCCTCGCAGGTGGCGGTAATCCAGGGTGCTGCGATCGGGCAGGCGGCAATGGACCAACCGGCCGACATTGTCGTAGCGATAATGCAGGCTCGCCCAACCCTGGTGTTCGGCGACGAGGCGGTCCTGGTTGTCGTATTCGTAGGCCAGCGGCCAATGGCCATCCCCAACGCTGATCAACCGCCCGAGGGCGTCGTAGCCGTACTCGACCGTGGCACCGTCGGGCAAGGTCTTGCGCAGCAGGCGGCCGGCGGTGTCGCGTTGGTAGGCGGTGATCCGCTGGCTGCCGTCGGCGCCGAATTCGGTCTTTTCCAGCAGGTGGCCGTTGAGGTCGTAGGCGTAGCCGGTGCGCTGGCCGTCGAAGCCGGTTTCCTGTCGGATCAGTCCGTTGGGCGTGTAGTCCAGCTGATATTTTTCGCCGGATTCGTTCTCGATTTCGGTCAGCAACAGCCGCGCCGAGTCGTAGCGGTACTTCAGTTCGCTGCCGTCGGGGTTGAGGCGGCGGCTGACCAGGTGCAGATCGTCGGCGTATTCGTAGCGGGTGATGCGCCCCAGTTCGTCCCGCTCCGCGGTGACCTTGCCGTAGGCGTTGTAGCTCCATGCACGGGTCGCGCCGGTGGGCAGGGTGGTCTGTAGCAAGCGGCCCACGGCGTCCCATTGGTAATGGGTGACGGCGCCGCGTTCGTCTTGACGGGTCAGCAGACGGCCCAGGGCGTCGTAGGAAAAAACTCGCTGGCCGTCGTCCGGCAGGATTTCTTCCGTCAGTTGGCCCAACGGGTTTCGCACAAAATGATGGGCACCGCCGTCCGGGTAGCTGATGGTATTCAGTTGCCCCTGGTCGTCGTAGTGATACCAGGTGCTTTGGCGAGCCGGGTCGACGACTTCGATGATGTCGCCCTGGGCATTGCGCCAGTAGGTCCACACGGCCTTGCCGCGAGTCCGGGCGTGTAGGAAACCGTTTCGGTATTCGTAGGACGTGGGCTCGCCTTCCGGCGGAATCAGCGCCACCAGCCGTCCGACTTCGTCGTAGCGGTATTCGGTGACGGCGCCCAGCGGGTCTTGCTCGGCGATCAGCCGGCCCTGTTCGTCATAAGCCTTGAGGTGTTCGCCGCCGGCGGGATCGACCTGGCGCACCAGCCGCGCGTGGTCGTCGTGGACATACACGTCCTGGCTGCCATCGATATGCCGGACCGTGACGCTGCCGTCGTCGCCCCAGGTGTAGCGGCTGTCCATCTGCGCGAACGACGCCCAATGCCGGACACAGCGCGCCGCCGGGCCGAGGCCTTGCCACTCCCAGTAGAAACTCGCGCCCCCGGCCAGTTGCCGCTGGAGGATGACGTGCTGGTCGTCGTAGTCGTAGCGCTCGCTCTCGCCGGCGGCGTTGGTCGCTTCGATGAGGCGCGAACGCGCATCGTAGCGGTAGGTCACCAGGGTCTGTTCAGTGCGCCAGGCTTCGTCAAGGGTCAGCGCCGGGTGGAAGCTCTGATAGTCGATGGCGACCAGGTGCCGATGTTCGTAGCGCAAACGCAAACAGCGGCCGGCACCGTTGTCCAGACGGCTGATGTCGCCGTAGATGTTGCGTTGGACGGTCAGGCGGTTGTCGTACCGATCGCTCAGGGCCGTCAGATGACCGTCGCGAAAATGTAGGAAAGGAGCGTCTTCGCCGGGCTGGGCGACGATCAATTCGTCCGGCTCGTTGCTCAGATAAACCGCCGCGCGGGCCAGGCTGTTGTGGATGGCTGGGCGTTGCAGGCTGGGCCGGGGAAACGTGGTGCGGCGGTTTTCCTGGTCGATCCAGGTCACCTGCTCGCCGTCGATCAACAGGCGATGGGCCAGGGCATGGGTCCATCCGCGGCCGAGCCCGATGTCCAGGTCGGCGGCGCTGGTGCGGTAGAGGCGGGTGAAGACGAAGGGCAAGCGTCCGTCGAGGGTGCCGTCTTCGAGGGTGAGCAGCTCTTCGCCGGTGACCATGGACACCGGGCAACCGTCGGTGCGGGTCTGGGCGGCGCTGTCGGCGGGGTCGCCGTTGGGGTTTTTCGACTGCGTGGGGGCGTCGTCGTGGTGTTCTTGCTTTTTCAGCGTGGTGTTGCGCTGCGCATCCCAGCGCAACTGCATGCGCCCCTTCTTTACGCCGGCGGCAATGCCCCGCGCGGCCACAGCCTTGTAGCGGTCAACGTAGCCCATGAAGCCGTTCACCAGCTCGAAAATGGCACTGATAAAACGCTTCACGGCATCCAGCAGACGAGCACCGTGCCGGCCCAGGCGCATCGAGAGATAAGCAATGCCCGCGCCTGCCCCGACGAAGGTCAGCACCACGCCGATCAACAGGTCGATGACCAACTGCACGACCACTGTGGATAACACCGTCGCCGTGTCGCCCGCCAGTTCACTGGGGGGCAGCATGTCCAGCCAGAGACTGGCGGTGCGCACCAACAAGCACAGCGCCGCTTCGTCGCTGGCGAGCAATTGCAGCTTCGCCATGACCAGCGGCGCCGACTCGGCAAGCTGGGCCAGCTCGGCTGCGCTGCTGCCCAACCGTCCGCCGAACCGGGAGGGATCCTTGAGGATGTCCGACAGCAAACTGATGCTGTCCCACACGCCTTCGATCGCCGCCCAACCGCCGGCGAGCAAGCCATTGCCCACCGCTGCCGCCGAAGTCGCCAATGACTGCTGGGCCCACTGCGGCTTGAAGCCCTGCCACTCGCCGCGAAGCCAGTCCGTCAGATCATTCGTCAGGCCGTCGTAGGAAGAAAACAGCTCATCGATTCGCTTGGGGGACACTTCGCCCTGGACACGCACCCGGTAAGACCGCCCCGCCTCGCCCTTGAAGCGACCCACGCCCTGAGCATCCAGCGTGACCGGCGTGGCCTCGCCCGTGTCCACCGCCACCACATCCACCACGATATCGCCCAGCGGGATGTCGTACACGGACTCGAGCTTGCTCTCGATCGTCATGATCCCGCCTTGCGGGCACTGGGCGACGACGGATAAAAAGTCCCTGTCCCGGACGTCGACTGCCGTAGTGCTTTGGCCGAAACGAATCAGTCGTTCCATGCCCATCAGCGAAGGCAGGTCGGCCGCTTGGCTGACGCGATCCGCAGCCCGGCTATACCAACGATCAAACTGCTCGCGATAAAGCGAAAGGGTGTCCTGGAAGCTGTCGAGTTCAGCCTCGATGCGGCGCGCCTGATCCATCAGCGCATGGCTCGATCAAGAACCGGCAGGAGAAAACGATCGGGCATGGGCAAGCGTCTCGCAAGAAATCGGAGCGCGAGACTTTGCCGGGGACGGCTTGGGAAATAAGTCAGATAAGGAGGCGGAGCGCGTAGGACAATTCTTTGATTAGCCCCGCAGGGCAATCCCCCTCAGAACGGGGGAATAAAGACTGAGGAAACTAAGGTTCCTGGCCCTTGAGCGACTTGAGCTTTATTTCAGCCAGTGGGTGCCCAGCCTTTGCGGCCAAGGTCCACCAGCGAGCCGCTTCCACCGGATCCGGCGCGCCAGTGGTGCTGCCGGCAAGGCTGATGACACCGAGCTGGTATGCGGCTTTGCCATCGCCGGCCAGTGCGGCGAGGCGCAGCAAGCGAATGCCCTCTTCCCGGGCGCCCAGCCCTTGGCCACGAAATGTCAGGATGTGCCCGTAGAAACTCTGGGCGCCAACGTCGCCCAGGTTCGCCATGCGTGCGAACTGACCTTCGAGCCAGGCCCAGCCACGCGGCTGTCGAACGAACCATGGCCAATGAAACAACCGGCGCGCGAGCCAATAACCAGCCCGGGCCTTGATACGCCAGAGCACTAGGCTTCCGCCGATTCGGGATATTCGTACTCGAACACCCGGACCACTTCCGAAGCATGCCAGGACGCGGCGGCTACGCCGTCGGAAGGACCGGAAAAGCGCCCAAGACGCTCGACGCATTCGAAAAATCCAGTACGCGGCAGCCGGCTGGCGCCTTGGCTGATGACCAGCGAACTGCGCAGCGGTTGTTCGGCGCGGGCGTCCAGCGCGGCCAGGTGTTCAAGCGCTGCGGTCAAGGTCTGCATGGCCGGGCTGGGGAGTTGCAAGCGTTCCAGCAAGGCGCGATAGGTCAACAAATGGCGCTGGCGCCGCGCCTGGTCCAACTCACCCAACAACCCGTCCCAATGTTGCCGACTGATGCGTACACTCACGATTCATCCCTCCAACCCGGCACCGTCAGTTCCCAGGCCAGACTGCGCTTGATAGCGGCGTCGGGCTGACGCTCACCACTCTCGATCATGGCCAGATAAGACGGGCTGATGCCTACCGTGCGGGCCAACGCCTCGATGGCGATGCCCTTCCCTTCGCGCAGACTGCGCAATTGATCCAGACCAGGGAGAACCTGGCCGGGTGCCGCCGCAGGCTGGACGTCTGCCTCGCGCGGCGGAGCTTGTTTAATGCCTGCTGCCTTCAATAACGACTGGTATTGATCCCACGGTAAAACCGCGTACTCGGGCTCTCCGTCGCGTGTGATTACTTGAATATCCATGACTACCCCGTAGGACAACAACACTTAGCGAGTCAGCTTTTTTCCTAGGAAGTGTAATCCTAAATACCGGCTAAGGTCGCGGGGGCGATGATCTTCTGAAGGGATAGGGCTGGATCAGATCTTTTTCGGGCGTTGGAGCTGAAGTTGTTCCGGGGTATCGGGAAGTCTTTCCACCAACGCGAGCTTCTCGGGTGACTGCCGGTCTCGCCAGGCACGGAAGGCGCTCAGTTCGTCGTCGAGCGTCTTCATGATCCACGCCAGCACGGCGATGTCGTCGAACATGCCGAGCATGGGCAGCAAGTCCGGAATCGCGTCCAAGGGACTCAGGAAGTACATGAGCCCGGCCACTATCGAAAGCAACGACTTGGCGCTGACTGCCCGGTATTCACCACGCCAGTAAGCCAGGCACAACGCCTGAAGCAAGCGCAGGTCGTCCTTGAGCTTGCCTAGCCGCCCTCCTTCACGCGCGCCCTTGCTGGCGACGGCAAACAGTAATGTCGGCAATCGGCCGCGGGCCAAAAGCCGTCCCGCCAGGGGCAGAAATCTCGTGAAATTCCACGGCGCCTTCATTTCTTCTCCCACTGAAATGTTATCCACACAAATTGTGGATAACCTTGTGAACAGAGCTGCATTTCACCGCTGAAGCCCACGGTTCATAAGGGCTCGGCTTAGATCGGGCGTTTTTTACTCACATAAAAAAACCCAATATTTCATTGACTTGATTGGCCGACTGGGTCTAGCACGACGCCTGTATTGCCTATGACTGTGGTCGCTGCCGGGCGTTCGGTTTTTTTGCTCATTTGCCGAAAGCCGAATGCAACAACGCCCCGCATGAGCGAGGCGTTGTCTTTATAGCAGACGCGATTACTTGGCTGCGTCTTCTTTTGCCGGGTCCTTGATGGCCAGCAGCTCCAGGTCGAACACCAGGACCGAGTTGGCAGGGATCGCCGGGCTCGGGCTCTGGGCGCCGTACGCCAAGTCACTTGGGATGTACAGCTTGTACTTCTCACCGACGTGCATCAATTGCAGGCCTTCGACCCAACCTGGGATCACACCGCTGACAGGCAGGTCAATCGGGCTACCACGCTCCACGGAACTGTCGAAGACAGTACCGTTGGTCAGCTTGCCGGTGTAGTGAACGGTCACTACGTCGGTCGGCTTGGGCTGAGCGCCGTCGGCTTTCTTGACGACTTCATACTGCAGGCCCGAAGCGGTGGTGGTCACGCCGGCCTTCTTGCCATTTTCTTCGAGGAATTTCTTGCCAGCCGCAGCCGACTCTTCGCTCATCTTGGCCATGCGCTCTTCGGCACGTTTTTGCAGTGCGGCAAAGGCCTCGACCAACTCTTCGTCTTTCAGCTTCTGTTCTTTCTTGCCGACGGCATCTTCGATGCCCTGGGCCACTGCTTTGGAGTCCAGGTCATCCATACCTTCCTGAGCCAGGCTCTTGCCCATGTTCAGGCCGATACCGTAGGAAGCTTTCTGCGCCGGGGTTTTCAGCTCTACGCTGGTCTGCGAGTCGCAACCCGCCAGTACCAGGCCAACCAGGGCAACCGCCGCCGCCAACCGATGCTGTTTCATGCTATTTCCTTGTTCATGCGCCTAAAGGGCAATCGAGTAAAGCCGCGAGCTTATCAGGCGGCCACGACCAATGGCTACCGGCATGTGAGCCGCAAAGTGATGATAAGTTCAGGCCGGCAAACGCTTTTTAATCCTGGGCAGATGAAGCATCTGTCATCTATTACGAACCGGGACAAATAGCCGCCCCGCCGCCAGCCCACGGTAATGGCCACTTGCCGGCCAAGCGGCACTGAGGCATAAGGGCATATCAAAAAAAACAAGGACGTTACCGTGCGCCTCCTCTCTCGCATTCTTTTGCTGATCCTCACACTGCTTGTCGTCGCCGCGGCCGTGGTGCTTTATTACGTCGCCAACCCGCGCCTGCCCGCCTATACACCTGTCGAACAGGTGCATTACCTGGAGCAATGGAGCCCCGCCGAGCGCCAAACCTACTACTTCACGCCCCAGGGCACCCAGGTCAAAGGCCTGCGCTATGACTGGTTCACCGCCTTGGAACTTCCTTTTTCGCAACAGCGCTTCGCTTCGCCGGAGTACCTGGCGCGCTTCGGTTTCCTCGTCGATCCGGCGCAGAAGGCCACGCCGGAAAACCCCGGCAACCTGCCGGTAGGCTTCACGCGGCACCAAAATGCCAGCAGCAGCGAGCAATATCTGGACATCACCTGCGCGGCCTGCCACACCGGCGAATTGCGCTTCAAGGGCCAAGCGATACGGATCGACGGCGGTTCAGCCCAGCACGTGTTGCCATCGACTGTTCCGACACTGCGCGGAGGTAGTTTCGGACAGGCATTGGTCGCGAGTCTCGCCTCGACTTACTACAACCCATGGAAATTCGAACGCTTCGCCCGCCAGGTATTGGGCAACGACTACGACGCCCGCCATGAAGAGTTGCGCAAGGCGTTCAAGGTGTCCCTGAACACTTTTCTGCGCACGGCCTGGAACGACACCCACCGCGGCCTCTACCCTACCGAGGAAGGCCCTGGCCGTACCGACGCCTTCGGCCGTATCGCCAATGCAAGCTTTGGCGATGCCATCTCGGCAGAAAACTACCGGGTCGCCAACGCGCCGGTGGATTACCCGCAATTATGGGAAATGTGGACATTCGACTGGGTGCAATGGAACGGCTCGGCCCAGCAACCGATGGCCCGCAATGTCGGCGAAGCGTTGGGCGTCGGTGCCACGTTGAGCTTCTTCGACGCCCAGGGCAAACCGCTACAGGGCGACGCACGCTATCCATCCAGCGTACGCGTGCGCGACCTGAACAAAATCGAAGAAACCCTGCAACTGCTCAAGCCCCCAGCGTGGCCGGAAGCATTGCTGGGCTCGATCGACAAGCCCTTGGCCGCAAAAGGCCGGGCGCTGTTTACCGAAAACTGTGCCGGCTGCCATGTGCCCAAGGTTATCCAGGGCCCCGACAGACCGGTCCAGCAATTGCACATGCTGCCGGTGAAAGTGATCGGCACCGACCCCGGCACTGCGAACAATATCGCCGACCACCGTTTCAATCTGACCAGTCTGCAATGGGATCCGGCCGAACTGGCGAAGCTGGATGTACAACTGCACCCGACCCCGACAGAGCCACTGGACCTTAGCCGGGTCTCGGTCGCCAAGGGCCTGGCCTATGTCACGGCATTCGTCGAAAACCGCGCCTATCGCGACGCCGGCGTCACGCCAGCCGAGCGCCCGGCCCTGGATGGTTTTGGCCTGCCCATCGGCGTGCGTGAACTGCGCGCCTACAAAGCGCGACCGCTGGCGGGCGTCTGGGCCACCCCGCCCTTCCTGCACAACGGCTCCGTGCCAACCCTCTATCAATTGTTGTCGCCCCAGGCTGAGCGGGCCACCACCTTCTATAAAGGCAGCTTCGAGTACGATCCGCGACACCTGGGCTATCGCACGGAGGCCTTTGCCAATGGATTTCTCTTCGATACGCGGGTCACTGGCAATCACAACAGCGGCCATGAGTTCCGCGCGGGCGAGCGAGGCAATGGCGTTATCGGTCGCTTGCTGCAACCGCAAGAGCGCTGGGCCTTGCTGGAGTATTTAAAAGTGCTCGGCGGGCCACTGGAGTCGCAACTGTAATGACGAACCCCACAGGTAAAAGGATGTTTGCATGCTGATCACGCTCTGGCTGCGCCTCGGCGCCTTTTTGGGCAAGACGCTTCTATGGCTGCTGGGCATCGGGCTGCTCGGCTGGGCCCTGGCTGCCGCTTGGTTCGCCTGGCAACACAGCGGACCGGTCCCGGACAAGGAACAGATACCGCCCGCCGAAAGCGCCATGACCCAGGACATCATCCAGACCGCCATCCGCATCGTCGACCAGCACCGCGAAGGTACCCGCTACCTGCGCGATGCCCATGCCAAAGCCCACGGTTGCGTCATGGCCGAAGTCCAGGTGCCCAGTGACCTGCCTGCGCCATTGCGCCAGGGTGTGTTCGCTGAACCGGGCAAGACTTGGCAGGCAACGATCCGCCTCTCCAATGGCAACGCTTATCCCCAGTTCGATAGCCTGCGCGATGCGCGGGGAATGGCGATCAAACTGCGGGACGTGCCCGGCAAGCAACTGCTGGCTGATCGGCAATCACAGGGCGAGCAGGATTTCGTGATGTTCAATCATCCGAATTTCTTCGTCAGTGATGTCGCCGAGTACCGTCAGAATGTGGCCGCGCAAGCCGATGGAAAAAAGGCAATGGCGTTCTTTCCAAGCCTGGACCCACGCACTTGGCAGATCCGCCATCTGTTTATCGCCCTGGCGACACTTTCGCCGCCTCCGGCAAGCCCGACCCAGACCACCTACTTTTCGGTTTCGCCTTACAAATTCGGCGAAGCCAATGCCAAGTTTCGCGTCGCGCCGGATCCGGACAGTTGCCCAGGCTACACCTTGCCGCCCCAAAACCAGGATCTGCCGAATTTCTTGCGTAGCGCGCTGAATCAGCAGTTATCCACCGATCGCGTGCCGGCCTGTTTTGTCTTGCAGATCCAGCGCCAGGACCCGAGCAAATACATGCCGATCGAAGACACCAGTATTGAATGGAAGGAAAGCGATGCGCCGTTCGAAACGGTGGCGCGGATCAAGGTTCCGGCACAGGATTTCGATACGCCCAAGCTGAACCTGGCGTGTGACAACCAGTCTTTCAACCCTTGGTTTGGCATCGAGGCCCATCGACCCATTGGTGGGATCAACCGTTTGCGCAAGGCAGTGTACGAGGCGGTCAGCGATTACCGCCACAGCCGGAACGCTGAGCAGTAGCAAGGGGCCAAATGACAGGCAACAAAAAGCCCGCTCAATGAGCGGGCTTTTTGGTTAGCACTTGGCGTTCAGTGTTCCAAGTGCCGAATATGGCGCAGCGGACGGGACTCGAACCCGCGACCCCCGGCGTGACAGGCCGGTATTCTAACCGACTGAACTACCGCTGCGCGTAACATTGAAAGTTTGGTGGGTGATGACGGGATCGAACCGCCGACATTCTGCTTGTAAGGCAGACGCTCTCCCAGCTGAGCTAATCACCCTTCACTTTCGATGCGGGGCGCATTCTCTCACAGTTTTTTATAACGTGCTGATTTAATTGATAATTCAGCAAAAAAAAAAAAAATGTGATTCACACGCACCGCGGGAACTGCAAACAGCAAAAAGCCCGCGTTAGCGGGCTTTTTGTGGTGACCTGGCGTTCAGTGTTCCAGGTAACCGAATATGGCGCAGCGGACGGGACTCGAACCCGCGACCCCCGGCGTGACAGGCCGGTATTCTAACCGACTGAACTACCGCTGCGCGTAACACTGGAAGCGAATGGTGGGTGATGACGGGATCGAACCGCCGACATTCTGCTTGTAAGGCAGACGCTCTCCCGGCTGAGCTAATCACCCTTCACTTTCGGTGTGGCGCGCATTCTACGGAGCACTCCCCGACCTGGCAAGCACTTTTTAAATTAATTTTTTCAGGTCTTCCAAAGGCTTAGCGAAGGGTTGGCCTATGACGCCGCGAAGAGAATAATGCCCCCCTTTGTATAAAGGAGAGACTCACCCCATGTGGTTCAAGAACCTGCTTATCTATCGCCTGACCCAAGATCTGCCTTTTGATGCCGAGGCGTTGGAAACTGCACTGGCGAGCAAACTGGCGCGCCCCTGTGCAAGCCAGGAGTTGACCACTTACGGTTTCGTCGCGCCATTTGGCAAAGGCGAAGACGCACCCCTGGTGCACGTCAGCCAGGACTTCCTGTTGATCGCCGCACGCAAGGAAGAACGCATCCTGCCGGGCAGCGTCGTGCGCGACGCGGTCAAGGAAAAGGTCGAAGAGATCGAAGCCGAGCAAATGCGCAAGGTCTATAAAAAGGAACGGGACCAGATCAAGGATGAAATCATCCAGGCGTTCCTGCCTCGTGCGTTTATCCGACGCTCGTCTACCTTTGCCGCCATCGCGCCAAAACAGGGCCTGATTCTGGTCAACTCCGCCAGCCCGAAACGTGCCGAAGACCTGCTCTCCACCCTGCGCGAAGTCATCGGCTCACTGCCGGTACGCCCACTCACAGTGAAGACAGCGCCTACCGCGATCATGACCGACTGGGTCAAGACGCAGAAAGCTGCGGATGATTTCTACGTTCTGGACGAATGTGAGCTGCGCGATACCCATGAAGACGGTGGCATCGTCCGTTGCAAGCGCCAGGACCTGACCAGTGACGAGATCCAACTGCACTTGAACACCGGCAAGGTGGTGACGCAGCTGTCGCTGGCCTGGCAGGACAAGCTGTCCTTCGTGCTCGACGACAAGATGGTGGTCAAGCGCCTCAAGTTCGAAGACCTGTTGCAGGACCAGGCGGAGCAGGATGGCGGCGATGAAGCCCTCGGCCAACTGGATGCCAGCTTTACCCTCATGATGCTGACGTTCGGCGAATTCCTGCCGGCGTTGGTTGAAGCGCTGGGTGGGGAAGCGATTCCGCAGGGGATCTAAGAAGTAACGATTGCCCTGTGGGAGCGAGCCTGCTCGCGATAGCGGTATGACAGCCACCGAGGTGTTGACTGACACGCCGCTATCGCGAGCAAGCTCGCTCCCACATTAGTATTTGGTGTTCTTAATAATAAGGATCAGGTCATGCGTGCGTTGGCTGCGTTAAGCCGCTTTGTCGGCAATACATTCGCTTATTGGGTGCTGTTCTTTGCGGTGCTGGCGTTCATGCAACCGCAATGGTTCGTCGATTTGAAAGTCGCCATCGTGCCACTGCTGGGACTGGTGATGTTCGGCATGGGCCTGGCACTCAAGCTCGAAGACTTCGCCGAGGTGGCTCGTCGTCCAGGACGCGTGGCCCTGGGCGTGATTGCCCAGTTCGTGATCATGCCGGGCACCGCGTGGCTGCTCTGCCAAGCGTTCAGCCTGCCGCCGGAAATTGCCGTCGGGGTCATTCTGGTGGGTTGCTGCCCGAGTGGAACCTCGTCCAACGTCATGACCTGGCTCGCACGCGGTGACCTGGCGCTGGCCGTGGCGATTTCTGCCATCACCACCCTGCTTGCCCCTTTGCTGACCCCGGCGCTGATCTGGCTGCTGGCGTCGGCCTGGTTGCCGGTGTCGTTCTCCGCCTTGTTCTGGTCGATCCTGCAAATCGTGTTGCTACCCATTGCCTTGGGCATCGTTGCCCAGCGCTTGTTGGGTGCGCGGGTACGTCACGCCGTAGAAGTCCTGCCGCTGGTATCGGTGGTCAGTATCGTGATCATCGTCGCCGCCGTGGTGGCGGCCAGCCAGGCGAAAATCGCCGAATCCGGCCTGTTGATCATGGCTATCGTCATCCTGCATAACAGCTTCGGTTATCTGCTGGGGTATTTCACCGGTCGGCTGTTTGGATTGCCACTGGCCCAGCGCAAAACCTTGTCCCTGGAAGTAGGCATGCAGAACTCCGGCCTAGGCGCGGCATTGGCCAGTGCGCACTTCTCGCCGCTGGCGGCGGTGCCCAGCGCTTTGTTCAGCGTCTGGCACAACATCTCCGGCGCCCTGCTCTCGACCTGGTTCCGTCGCATGAGCGAAAAGCAGGACAGAGAAGAGCTCTCCCGGCAGACGGCGGACTGATAGGCGGACTTGACCGAACAGTCAGCATTGGGCATTCTGGCGCCCGATGCGGGGACGACCCTGCGCGCCATAGCGTTTTTGTCCGGGGACGACCCCATCCATCGATGAGGTGTGTGATGTCCTGGATCATTCTGTTTTTTGCCGGCCTGTTCGAAGTCGGCTGGGCTGTCGGCCTTAAATACACCGACGGCTTCAGCCGCCCGCTTCCTACCGCATTGACCATCGCGGCCATGGCGATCAGCCTTGGCCTGCTGGGCCTTGCCATGAAGGAACTGCCGCTGGGCACGGCCTACGCAATCTGGACCGGGGTCGGTGCCGTAGGCACGGTGATCGCCGGGATCATTCTGTTTGGTGAATCGATGGCACTGATCCGATTGGCCAGCGTCGCGTTGATCATTGCCGGGCTGATCGGGCTCAAGGCCAGCGCTTAAGCCTCCACCGCCTTCGCGAGCACGCTCGCTCCCACAGTCGACCGAGTGAATGCGGTCCATTGTGGGAGCGAGCCTGCTCGCGAAGAGGCCCGCAAAATAACAGCTATTACCTGACAGCCCCACGCAACTCGCCCACCAACGCCTGCAACTTCGCAGGCTCAGCCGACTCGACCGCTACCGCCGTCCCCGCCACCAAGGTCACGCGGGACCAGAACCGACGGAACATCCCTTTACCTGGGTCGCGACTGAAGAAACTCCCCCACAACCCCTGCAACGCCAGCGGAATCACCGGCACCGGCGTTTCCTGAAGGATGCGCGTCAAGCCGCTCCTGAATTCATTGATCTCACCGTCGGCGGTCAACTTTCCTTCAGGGAAGATGCACACCAACTCGCCGTTTTCCAAATATTGGGCGATGCGGCTGAAGGCCTTTTCGTAGATATGAATATCTTCCTGGCGTCCGGCAATCGGAATCGTCCCAGCGGTTCGAAAGATAAAGTTCAGGACCGGCAGGTTGTAGATCTTGTAGTACATCACGAAGCGAATCGGCCGACGCACCGCACCGCCAATCAACAAGGCATCGACAAACGACACGTGATTGCACACCAGCAGCGCGGCACCCTCATCGGGAATCGCCTCCAGGTTGCGATGCTCCACACGGTACATGGAATGGCTGAGCAGCCAGATCATGAAGCGCATGCTGAACTCGGGGACGATCTTGAAGATGTAGGCGTTGACGCCAATGTTCAGCAGCGACACCACTAAAAACAGCTGTGGGATCGACAGCTTGGCCAGGCTCAGCAGGACGATGGAAACGATCGCCGAGACCACCATGAACAAGGCGTTGAGAATATTGTTGGCGGCGATCACCCGCGCCCGCTCGTTTTCAACGGTACGCGACTGGATCAGCGCATACAGCGGCACGATGTAGAAGCCGCCAAAGATACCCAGGCCGAGGATATCGATCAGGACCAGCCAGGCGTGGCCAAACCCGAGAATCTGCAGCCAGCCATGGCCGTCGGCGCTGTCGGGGATTCCACCGGAGTGCCACCACAGCAGCAGGCCGAACACCGTCAGCCCGAACGAACCGAACGGCACCAGGCCGATTTCCACTTTGCGCCCTGACAGTCTTTCGCAGAGCATCGAACCCAGGGCAATCCCTACTGAAAAAACCGTGAGAATCAGGGTCACCACGGTTTCGTCGCCGTGCATCCATTCCTTGGCGTACGCGGGAATCTGCGTCAGGTAGATCGCCCCGACGAACCAGAACCAAGAGTTGCCGACAATGGAGCGGGACACCGCCGGAGTCTGCCCGAGGCCCAGCTTCAAGGTCGCCCACGATTGGCTGATAATATTCCAGTTCAAACGCATCTGCGGCGAGGCCGCCGCCGCCCGTGGGATGCCGCGACTGGCGAGGTAACCGGCCACGGCAATGCCGACAATGGCCACCGACACCACCGGCGCGTAGTGCGCCGAAGACATCATGATCCCCGCACCGATGGTTCCCGCCAGGATGGCCAGGAATGTACCCATTTCCACCAGGCCATTGCCACCGACCAGTTCGTCTTCGCGCAGGGCTTGCGGCAGGATCGAATATTTCACCGGCCCGAACAATGCCGAGTGGGTGCCCATGGCGAACAGCGCCACCAGCATCAGCCACAGGTGATCGAACAGGAAACCCACCGCGCCGACCGCCATGATCGCGATTTCGCCCAGTTTGATCAGGCGGATCAAGGCGTCCTTGGCGAACTTCTCCCCAAACTGCCCCGCCAGCGCCGAGAACAGGAAGAACGGCAGAATGAACAGCAGCGCGCAAAGGTTGACCCAGATCGAGCGGTCGCCCTCGATGGCCAGTTTGTAGAGGATGGCGAGGATCAATGATTGCTTGAAGACGTTGTCGTTGAACGCGCCAAGGGACTGCGTAACGAAGAACGGCAGGAAGCGCCGCGTGCGAAGCAAGGTGAACTGTGAAGGGTGACTCATCTTCCATGTTCCTGAGTGGCGTGGACGCTTATTGGAATGACGCTTTTTCGGTCCAGGCCACACATTACCTGTCTTTGGCGATTATTTCCCCAGCACTGCGAGTGTCCTGTTTCGCAAATACGTTTCTTTTTGGCGAGTGGCTGTTGTCGTCAGGCAAGGTGTAGCAAAGAGTCATAGCCGGTTATGGCGAGGAGCGGCAACGCTGCATGACGACAACAGACGCAGTCAAGAAGGAGCAGTATTTGAGGTACAGGACACTAGGCACGGCGACACAAACAACTCGCCATGCCAGGCGCCGACCAGCGTGCGCCAGCTGACGATCAGCCACATCACCACCAGCAGCGCCACCAGCCCGCAGCCGAACACGCTGAAGAAATCCAGGTCCAGAAGGCTTGCCAGCTTCAGCGTCGTCAGCGCATACACGCCCAAGGGAAAGGTGAAGCCCCACCAGCCGAGGTTGAACGGGATGCCTTCGCGCAAATAGCGCGCGGTGATCAATAGCGCCATCAACATCCACCAGAATCCGAAGCCCCACAGGGTGATACCGGCGACCAACCCCAGGCCCGATGCAACCTCGCCCACGCCCGGCAGGCCATTGGCGGCAAGAATCACCGGCGCATCGCCGCCCAGCACCAACATGCCCAGTGCGCCGGTGCCGATGGGGCCGAGGGCCAGCCAGCTCGAAGCGGCCATGTTCTCGTGGGGCAGTTTGTGCAAGGCCATGCGCAACAGCAGGATGGTCAGAATGCTGAACGCCACCGGTAGGGAAAATGCCCAGAGTATGTAGCTGGTGACCAATATGATCAGTTGCGAATGCACGTCAGCCAAGTGCGGCGCCAGCAGGCCACCGCTGACGGCGGCGACTTCGGCGGCCACCACGGGCAACAGCCACACGGCGGTCATCTGGTCGATGCGGTGTTCCTGGCGGGTGAACATCAGGAACGGAATCAGCACACCGCAGGCCAGCGACATCGCCACGTCAGTCCACCACAACGCCTCGACCAGCGACAACACGCCCTCGCCCCAGCGCGGTACGCCGAACACCAGGAGACCGTTGATGATCGTTGCCAGCCCCATCGGGATCGTGCCGAAGAACATCGACACGGTTGAATGCCCGAAAATCCGCCGGGCCTCGTCGAAGAACAGCACCCAGCGAGCAGTGTAGAGCCCGGTGAACAGGGCAAACAGGACGATATTGAACAGCCACAATCCTTGCGCAATCGCATATACGCCAGGGTTGGCCCCAGGCAGTTGCGCCAGGGCCAACGCCAGCACACCGGTGCCCATGGTCGCGGCAAACCAGTTCGGCGTGAATTGGCGGACGACTTCCAATGGCCCCGGCAAATGGCTCAGCGGTCGAAAACGGTTTTCAGCAAAGCAGGTCATGATCACTCCTCTCCTCGGATGAGGTGGAGCTATGCTAGAACCGGATCGAATATCTATATAACGGGTAATTTCTCTATATCTATTCTGTTCTATAGATAACCAATCAGGGCCGAAGCCCGTCCGCCAGCGGCCGTGCGGGTTCACGCAACAAACCCACCAGCGCGCCGGCGGCCATGACAATCAACACCGCGCCGTAGCCGTCCGTGGTCGGAATCAGGCCGAAAATACGGGTCAGATTCCCCGCCAGCAACGATGGCAGGCTGAAGGCCAGATAGCTGAGCACATAGAACGCCGACATCAAGCCAGCCCGCTCGTGGGGCAAGGCCAAGGGCATGATGCTGCGCAGCGCGCCGATGAATCCCGCGCCGAAACCGCTGCCGGTCACCAGCGTGCCGATGAAAAACAACGGCAGGCTGGCCGCGTGTACGGCAATCAACACCAGGGCCAGGCCAAGCACCAGCAGCGTCGCGCCAAGACGCAGCATCATTTGCGCGGCGCGGTTACGCAACATGTAGATCGACAATGCGCCGCTGAGTGTCAGCACGGCCACCAGCGAGCCGCCGATCAGGTTCGATGTCGAACCGGTGGCGGCGCGAACCAGGGACGGCGCCAGGGACAGATAGAAACCACCGACCGCCCAGGCCGCCAGGTCCAGCGGCAGGATCAGCCACAACGCGCGCCGGGCCTGGACCGGCACATGCAAGGTGGGGCGCAACGACCGCCAGGCCCCGGGCTGCGGGCTAACGCTTTCGGCCAGGCGCCAGAGATAAACCGCCTGGACCAGAAACAACGCCAGCAGCAGCCAATAAGTCAGTTGCAACGGCATCGGCGCAAATTCTGCCAGCAGGCCACACCCCATCGCGCCACACGCCATGCCCAGCAGGGGCGCAACGCTGGTGACTAGGGGGCCTTGCTGGCGATCGAAGTCGAGCAACGCGGCGCCCAGCACACTGGTGGCCATGCCGGTGGCGAAGCCTTGTATCAGTCGCGCGCCCATCAACCAGCCCACACTGTCGGCATTGATGAATAGCAGCATCGCTAGCATGTTGAGCAATAATGCCGCGAAGATCACCGGTCTGCGACCGAGGTAATCGGACAACGAGCCGACGACCAGCAAGGCCGCCAACAGACTGAACGCATACACACCGAAGATCAGCGTGAGGATCGCCGGAGAGAACTGCAGATGTTCCTGGTAGAGGTGATACAACGGCGTCGGCGCGCTGGAGGCCGCCAGAAAACCGAGCAAGGTGATCGCCAGGAAGATGAGACTGGCGCGGGTCGAAGCTGGACGAGACATGGGCACGCTCCACGAGGAGATTCATAAAAGCTAATTTTTTGCTTTTGCGGAGTGTGCTACCGGCATGCGCTTAAAGCAAATTCTTTGTGTTAAGGTCCGATGTATGGCTATTAAAGAAGGTTTACGCCCCGGCGGCAGAAGTGCCCGGGTTCAGGAGTCGATTCACTCGGCGGTACGCGCCCTGCTCCAGGAGCAGGACCGCGCCACCTTGACCGTGCCGCAAATCGCCGCGCGCGCCGGGGTCACGCCGTCCACCATCTACCGGCGCTGGGGCGATCTGCCGGCGCTGTTGGCCGATGTTGCCATCGCGCGCATGCGCCCGGACAGCGAGCCAGCCAACACTGGCAGCCTGCGCGGCGACTTGCGCGCCTGGGCCGAGCAATACCTCGACGAGATGAGTTCAGAACCTGGCCGCAATATGATGCGTGACATCCAGGCTTGCGCCACGCCGGGGTATTGCGTGGGCATTATCAGCGGCCAGTTGCAGATCATCCTGGATCGTTATCCCGACGAGCCGAACCCGGGTATCGAGCGACTGGTGAATGTGATCGTTGCGCCGACGGTGTTTCGAATCCTCTTTGCCACCGCGCCGCTGGAGGTCGAGGAATTGTATCGGTTGGTGGATATGGCGTTGGATCAGTGAAAATGCCATCGCGAGCAAGCTCGCTCCCACATTGGATTTCGGTGTGCCACAAATCTTGTATTCGATAAATAGCCATTGTGGGAGCGAGCTTGCTCGCGATGAGGCCGGCAACATCGCTGCATAAAAAAATCCCACCCGCGACACCCCGCCACGCCTCGACCTTGGTCGACACTGACGAACCCGAGCGGGCGTGCGAGACTGTCTTGCCGGGCCCAAGCCCGGGCGTATTTGTCTGGGAGTTTCCATGTCGCTGTCCAGCGGGCTGATCGCCGTTGTCGCCCTGGCCTATATGGCCATCATGTTTGCCATCGCCTTTTACGGCGACCGACGCAGCACACCGCTGCCACCACGTGTGCGCGCGTGGGTCTACAGCCTGTCGCTGGCGGTGTATTGCACCAGCTGGACGTTTTTCGGCGCCGTGGGCCAGGCCGCCGAACAGCTCTGGTCATTCCTGCCGATCTACCTCGGGCCGATCCTGCTGCTGGTACTGGCGCCGTGGGTCTTGCAGAAGATGGTGATGATCAGCAAGCAGGAGAACATCACCTCCATCGCCGACTTCATCGCCGCCCGCTACGGCAAATCACAATCACTGGCAGTGGCGGTCGCCCTGATCTGCCTGGTCGGCGTGCTGCCTTACATTGCCTTGCAGCTAAAGGGCATCGTGCTCGGCGTGAACCTGTTGATCGGCGCCGGTGCCGACGCCATGGGCACCCGAGCGCAGGATACTGCGTTGATCGTCTCGCTGATCCTGGCGCTGTTCACCATCGTCTTCGGCACTCGCAACCTCGACGCCACCGAGCACCACCGCGGCATGGTGTTGGCGATTGCCTTTGAATCGCTGGTCAAGCTGTTCGCCTTCCTGGCGGTTGGCGCGTTCGTCACGTTTGGCCTTTATGACGGCTTCGACGACCTGTTCAACCAGGCGATGCTCGCGCCACGGTTGGAGCAGTATTGGAAGGAGACCATCAACTGGCCGTCCATGGTGGTGCAAACCGGCGTGGCGATGATGGCGATCATCTGCCTGCCACGGCAGTTCCACGTCACCGTGGTGGAGAACATCGAACCCCAGGACCTGCGCCTGGCCAAATGGGTGTTCCCAGCCTACCTGGCCCTGGCCGCCCTGTTCGTGGTGCCGATCGCCCTCGCCGGGCAAATGATGTTGCCCAGCTCGGTACTGCCGGATTCGTTCGTCATCAGCCTGCCACTCGCCCAGGCCCATCCGGCGCTGGCGGTGCTGGCCTTCATCGGCGGCGCCTCGGCCGCCACCGGCATGGTCATCGTGGCGAGTGTCGCCCTGTCGACCATGGTCTCCAACGACATGCTGCTGCCATGGCTATTGCGCCGCAACAACGCCGAGCGGCCTTTCGAAGTGTTCCGCCAATGGATGCTGTCGGTACGCCGGGTGAGCATCGTTGCGATTCTCCTATTGGCTTATGTCAGCTACCGGCTGCTGGGTTCGACCGCGAGCCTGGCCACCATCGGCCAGATCGCCTTCGCCGCCGTGACGCAACTGGCACCCGCCATGATCGGCGCGCTGTACTGGAAACAGGCGAATCGACGCGGCGTGTTCGCCGGCCTCGCCATGGGCATATTCCTGTGGTTCTACACGCTGGTGCTGCCGATCGCCGCCCATAGCCTGGGCTGGTCACTGAGCAGCTTCCCCGGCCTGGCCTGGCTGCATGGCAATCCGCTGGATTTGCCGATTACGCCGCTGACCCAAGGTGTCGTCCTGTCCCTGGCGGGCAATTTCATATTGTTCGCCTGGGTTTCGGTCCTGTCGCGCACGCGCGTGTCGGAGCATTGGCAGGCTGGACGCTTCATCGGTCAGGAGATCAGCGCCCGACCCAATCCTCGCTCGATGCTGGCGGTCCAGATCGAGGATCTGTTGCAGCTGGCGGCCCGCTTCGTCGGCGAAGAACGGGCGCGCCAGAGCTTCATTCGCTTTGCCTATCGCCAAGGCAAAGGCTTCAACCCGAGCCAGAACGCCGACAGCGAATGGATCGCCCATACCGAGCGGCTGCTGGCCGGTGTACTCGGCGCGTCGTCGACGCGAGCCGTGGTGAAAGCGGCCATCGAAGGCCGCGAGATGCAACTGGAAGACGTCGTGCGGATCGCCGACGAAGCGTCCGAAGTGCTGCAATTCAACCGAGCGCTGCTGCAAGGCGCCATCGAAAACATCACCCAGGGCATCAGCGTGGTCGACCAGTCCCTCAGGCTCGTGGCCTGGAACCGTCGATACCTGGAACTGTTCAACTACCCCGACGGCTTGATCAGCGTCGGTCGGCCGATCGCCGACATCATCCGTTACAACGCCGAGCGCGGCCTTTGTGGCCCGGGCGAGGCCGAAGTCCATGTCGCCCGGCGCCTGCACTGGATGCGCCAGGGCCGCGCGCACACCTCGGAACGCCTGTTCCCCAACGGCCGTGTGATCGAGCTGATCGGCAACCCGATGCCCGGCGGCGGTTTCGTCATGAGTTTCACGGACATCACTGCTTACCGCGAAGCCGAACAGGCCTTGACCGAAGCCAACGAAGGGCTGGAACAGCGGGTGGCCGAACGCACCCGCGAACTGTCGCAACTCAACCTCGCGCTGACCGAAGCCAAGAGCACGGCCGAAGCCGCGTACCAGTCCAAGACCCGCTTTCTGGCCGCTGTCAGCCATGACTTGATGCAGCCTCTCAACGCCGCGCGCCTGTTCTCCGCCGCGCTTTCCCATCAGCACGACGGCTTGCCGAGCGAAGCCCGGCAGTTGGTGCAACATCTGGACAGCTCGTTGCGCTCGGCCGAGGACTTGATCACGGACCTGCTGGACATCTCCCGATTGGAAAACGGCAAGATCAACCCCGACCGCAAGCCGTTTGTCCTCAATGATCTATTCGATACCCTCGGCGCCGAGTTCACCGTGCTGGCTCGAGAGCAAGGCTTGAAATTCCGGGTTCGCGGCTCGCGGCTGCGAGTCGACAGCGACATCAAGCTGCTGCGCCGCGTGCTGCAGAACTTCCTCACCAATGCCTTCCGCTACGCCAAGGGCCCGGTGCTGCTAGGCGTGCGCCGGGGCAACGGCGAGCTGTGTCTGGAGGTCTGGGACCGCGGGCCGGGGATCGCCGAAGACAAGCTGCAGGTCATCTTCGAAGAATTCAAACGCCTGGACAGCCATCAGACCCGGGCCGAAAAAGGGCTCGGCCTCGGCCTGGCAATTGCCGATGGACTGTGTCGCGTGCTCGGCCATACCTTGCGCGTGCGTTCCTGGCCAGGGCGCGGCAGCGTGTTCAGCGTCAGCGTGCCATTGGCCAGTAGCCAAGCCGTCGAGCCCACTGTCGTGATCGAAGCCAACGGCCATTTGCCCAGCGGCGCACAGGTGCTGTGTGTCGATAACGAAGACAGCATCCTGATCGGCATGAACAGCCTGCTGACCCGCTGGGGGTGCCGCGTATGGACGGCGCGTAATCGTGAAGAATGCGAGCGCTGGCTCGCCCAGGGCGGCCGGCCGCAACTGGCGCTGGTGGATTTTCACCTGGACGACGGCGAAACCGGGACCGAACTGATGGCCTGGTTGCGCACGCGCATGGGCGAGCCGGTGCCCGGAGTGGTGATCAGTGCCGATGGCCGGCCCGAGACCGTGGCCCAGGTGCATGCGGCGGGATTGGATTACTTGGCCAAGCCGGTGAAGCCGGCGGCGTTGAGGGCGTTGTTGAGCCGGCACTTGCCGTTGTAATAGGGGAAAAAGTAAACCCCTGTGGCGAGGGAGCAAGCTCTCTCGCCACAGGGGTCCGGTGCAAGCCTTGTAGGCTACTGACCCCGGCTTTCTTCGCCGGTCTCCTCTGGCAACCCATCCACGTCCGCCATCGCCCGTTCAAGCAACTCCGTAGGCAAGCTCTTGCTCGCCCTGGCGCCGAGCAGTTTCAACTGCTCGCTGCGGCTGACCAAGTTGCCGCGCCCTTCCGTCAGCTTATTGCGTGCGGCGCTGTAGGCTTTGTCCAACTGCTGCAAGCGACTGCCGATTTCGTCCAGGTCCTGGATAAACAGGACGAACTTGTCATACAGCCACCCCGCCCGTTCGGCGATTTCCCGGGCGTTCTGGCTCTGGCGCTCTTGCTTCCACAAGCTGTCGATCACCCGCAGCGTCGCCAGCAGCGTGGTCGGGCTGACGATCACGATGTTGCGGTCGAAAGCTTCCTGGAACAGGTTCGGCTCGGCTTGCAAGGCTGCGGAAAATGCCGCTTCGATCGGCACGAACAGCAAGACGAAATCCAGGCTGTGCAGACCGTCCAGACGCTTGTAGTCCTTGCCGGCCAAGCCTTTGACGTGGGCTCGCAATGACACGACGTGCTGCTTGAGAGCCAACTGGCCGATGGCATTGTCTTCGGCCGCCACATATTGCTGGTAGGCCGTGAGGCTGACCTTCGAATCGACCACCACCTGCTTGTCGCCGGGCAGATAAATCAATACGTCCGGCTGGAACCGTTCGCCATCCGGCCCCTTGAGACTGACCTGGGTCTGGTATTCGCGGCCCTTCTCCAAGCCGGCATGTTCCAGGACCCGCTCGAGGATCAACTCGCCCCAGTTGCCCTGGGTCTTCTGGCCCTTGAGCGCACGAGTCAGGTTGGTGGCTTCATCGCTCAGGCGCAGGTTCAGCTGTTGCAGGCGCTCCAGTTCCTTGCCCAGGGAAAATCGCTCCCGGGCCTCGGCCTGGTAGCTTTCCTCGACGCGTTTTTCAAAGGACTGGATGCGTTCCTTCAGTGGGTCGAGCAACTGACCCAGGCGCTGCTGGCTGGTTTCGGCGAAACGCTGTTCACGCTCGTCGAAGATTTTTCCCGCGAGCTCGGCGAACTGGGCCCGCAATGCGTCCCGCGAGCCTTGAAGATCGTCCAGGCGCTGCTGATGGCTCTCTTGCTGCTCGCGCAATTCGGCCTGCAACGAAGCAGCCTGGGCATCCAGGCGTCGCAATTCAGCTTCCTTATTGGCACGCTCCAGGTTCCAGGCATGCGACGCGTCCCTTGCGTTGTCACGCTCGATCTGCAGCAGTTCGACCTCGCGACACGCAGCCGCAAGCTCGGCTTGCCTGGCGGCATTGGCCTGGCCCAAGTCACTGATTTCGTCGCGGCAGGCATCGAGCTGGGCATTCAACCCATCGTGTGCCATGTGGGCGGTCGCCAGGCGTTCTTCCATCAACGCCAGCTCGGTCTGTGCCGCGCTTGCCTGGCGTTGCAGGTGCCAGGCCAATGCCAACAGCGGCACCGCAGCGCCTGCCAGGCCAAGCAACAGGCTGGTCAAATCCATCGCCATGACAATTCCCGCGCAAGAGATAAAGCCCGAAGGTTAACCAAGCAACCCGGCGTTGCCCAGCTCAGTCTTCGATCTCGCCCAATGCCTGGCGGGCACGATGATCGCCGGCCCGCGCGGCCTGGCGCAGCAGGTCCTGGCCAATACGCCGGTCCCGTGCATTGCCGCATTCGCGGCACATCAGCTGACCGAGGCGACTTTGTGCGGCCACCACGCCTTCGCGCGCCGGTTGTTTGAGTAGGCGTCCAGCCAGGTGCTTGACGCTGGGACGCTCTCCCAGGCTCGGGCTGTCCAGCAGCCACTCGGCAACTCGCATCGATATGCGCTTGGGAGGGGTAACACCTGAGGGTACGGAGGTAACAGGATTTGATACTGAGCGAAACTTCATAACGCACTACGGGACAGATCGGAAGGCGCGCCACTCTACTCCTTTTTTCGTACGGGTAAAGTCGAAAAAAACCGGCACGCCCGTTCTAGAGCAAGCGCTTGGGACAATCCACAGAAGCTGTGGATAACTCAGTGGACAACCTACCCTGAACTCGCCGCAAGCCCTATGGAACGGGGCCTGCGCTCAAACTGTCGATTTTTTCACCAGTAAAAAAAAGCGATGTTTTTCATTGACTTAAATTTTGGATACAGGCACCCGCCCCGGATTGTTCAAAGATGACAATACGGTGACAGCGGCCCATAGGAGTGTGTACAAGTAACAGCTCAAGTGGTTATATCGCTGCGCTTTTTTGACGCATCTGGCGCTCAAGACCCTGTGGAAAAGCCCCGATCCCAGACTTTTACACGCTGCGCGCTTTCGCGCCCCAGCGGCAGCACCGGCATTTTTCTGACCAACGGCCTTCCCTAAAGCGGCTTGATTCGATAGTATCCGCGGCGTTAGTACCAAGCTGAAAGTCAATTCCGGGTCGGAAACATCTCAGCGGTCAGCTATCCCCACGGGAAGCCTGCCGAAAAAGAGACCGCCCCCCTCGATGGTTTCCAGGTAATGCTCGCGCTGCGCACTTCGAACGAATCCGAAGCTGCCGCCAGGCTCATTATTCTGACCGAACCAACCTGCAAATTGATCAGGATCTTCACCCCGGGCCCAGAACCTTTGCCCTCGATGTGTTGCCTGCCCTCCTAAGTACCTACCTGCCAGCCCAAGCGCGCCCTTTTATAGCGCTCAAACTGGCTGCTTTGTTCCAGTCGGGTTCTTCGTTCGACCAATGGTGGTCGACGTTACTGGAACGTTTTAACGTTGCACGGTTCTTAATCGTGTCATTTGTAGGAACACCCATAACATGTCTAATCAAATCCAGACACAGGATGCCATCCGCACCCTAACCAACGCCTTTGCTCCAATGAACTGCCTGATCATGGCCGCTCGCAAAGGCTGCTTCAGCTTCACGCTGGTCAACGAACACGGCATCGCCCGTCACAGCGAACGCTTGTATCCAGACCAGTACTCCAGCGCAGAACCGCTGCAGGCGGTCATCGAGCGTACCCGTCAGGCGCTCGTTGCCTGACACGCCAGGACACTGAAGCATCCAAGGCCCCGCCCAAAACGCGGGGCTTTTTATTGCCCGGCATTTCTCGATAAAGCGCAACGGCTTAAGTACAAACAGCTATAACGGTCATAACCGTTCGATGAACATGGTTTAAAAACAGGCCTTTACAGCGCAGATATGACACTACACTTCAACTCGAGCGGCATGATCCGCTTCGGCGGAGCCTGATCCGATCCACCCGCTGCCAAGCCCACACCGTCAGGCTCCGCCCATTTCCCGTTTCGAGGATTTTATGGGTATCGCTGCCAGCGAACTGTGTCGTTATGTGATCCGCCCGACGCTCCTTTACCTGGGGAGCCACAGCACAACGGCGGAAAACCTGTTGCTGGGGATCGCCGCCAGTCAATCAGGCCTGGGCGCCGCGTTGCACGATCGTCGTGGGCACGGCTTGTACCGCATCACTGAACCGCGCCATCAAGCCCTGTGGGACGATTACCTGGCGTTGGATCCGGAACGAGCCAGCCTGGTGCGAGGCCTGGCGAGCCAGCATGCTTTCCTGAGCGGCCCTCATCAGGAATTGACCGTCAATTTGCGCTACGCCACGGCCATCGCTTGGTTGCTGGTTGAAGAACACGCCACCCCGCTTCCCGATTCAAACGATTTGCTCGCCATGGCCCGCATCTGGCGCCAGGTTTTTCATCCCACTGGTCGCCTGCGGGACTTCACCTGCGCGTGGCAAAACTGTGTTTCACCCTTGAACCAGGTCGCTTGCTGAATGGAAAAAAGGAAACTTCCTACAACTGCGACGATTTTGGTCGGATTGTCCTACAAAACCCCTCTAAATCAAGCCATACAAGCTATAGCGCTTGGGCAAAAATGTTGGTAATTTTCGCCCCGGTGATCACCTGGAGTTCTAACAATGAAAAAAATGATGCTCAAAACCACCCTTGGCCTTGCCGTTACCTTGGCATCCACCCAAATTTTCGCCAGTGGCTTTGCCTTGAACGAACAAAGCATCAGTGGCATGGGCACTGGCTTCGCGGGTCGTTCTTCTTCTGCCGATGATGCAAGCACCGTGTTTGGCAACCCTGCTGGCATGTCCCGCCTCAAGCGCCAACAAGTCACCGGCGGCTTCGCCGTCATCGACGCATCCACCGACATCAACGATGCCAGCGGCACCCAGTCCGGTACGAACGATGGCGACATGGTCCCGTTCACCGGCGTTCCGATGGGCTACTACGTCAAGCCAATCGACGATCAATGGGCATTCGGCCTGGGCGTCTACGCCCCCTTCGGCCTGATCACCGACTACGAAAGCAGCTTCCAGGGCCGCAACTTCGGCAGCAAGAGCGAAGTGAAGGTCGTGACCTTCCAGCCAACCATCAGCTACGCCTTCAATGACAAGGTGTCGATCGGTTTTGGCCCGACTATCAACCGGATTTCGGGTTCGCTGGAGTCGGCGTTGACCACGCCATTCTCGCCTAATGATGGCAACGTCCAGATCAAGGGCGACGATATTGGCTACGGCTACAACATCGGTTTGCTGGTGCAAGCCACTGACACCACCCGTGTCGGCCTGACTTACCACTCGAAGGTCAAATACAAGCTTGAGGGCCACACCGAAGTGAGCCCGGGTGCTGGTACGCCAGGCTTCCTGTTGAGCGGTGACCGATACGACGCATCGCTGGACATCACGACCCCTGAGTCCGTGGACTTCTCGGTAACCCAGGAAATCAACGATGCCTGGACTGTCTATGCCGGTAGCACCTGGACTCGCTGGAGCCGCCTGAAAGACATCACCGTGAACAACGACATCACCGGCGGCGGCGCATTGAACCCAACCCTCTTCGGCACCATCACCGAAGAACAGAACTGGCACGACACCTGGGCCTACGCCATCGGTACCTCCTACCAGTTGAACAAGCAATGGGTACTGCGCACCGGCCTGTCCTTCGACCAGTCGCCGACCAACAACGCCGACCGTTCGCCTCGCATTCCTACCGGCGACCGGACCATCTTCAGCCTGGGTGCCGGCTGGAGCCCAACCGACGACCTGACCATCGACGTGGCCTATTCCTATCTCAAGGAAGAAAAAGTCAACGTCAACAGAGCCAACGCCCTGGGCCAGGCCTACAACGCTGAATACGAAAACAGCGCCAACGGCTTCGGCGTCGGCGCAACCTACCGCTTCTGATGATCCACGGCGAGCAGGCATAAACAGCCAGTCGCCACCTGAAGCGAAAAAAAAGCCCCGCTCTCTGTAAAGAAAGCGGGGCTTTTTCGTGGTTGAGGATCAGGGTTTGGAAGCGATAGCCGTCTCCACCGCCTTGATGAAATCAGGATCGTCGGGTTTTATCCGACTGGAAAAGCTGCCAGCCACCTTGCCCTGGCGATCCACGACGTATTTGTAGAAATTCCATTTCGGCGCGCTGGACTGTTCGGCCAGGTGCTTGAACAAGGGAATGGCATCCGCGCCCCGTACCGGTTGCGGTTCGGTCATGGTAAAGGTCACGCCATAGTTGACGTAGCAAACCTTGGCGGTCTCCGCGCCGTCCTTGGATTCCTGCTTGAAGTCGTTGGACGGCACGCCCAGCACTTCCAACCCTTCACTTTTATAGCGCTGATTAAGCGCCTCGAGCCCTTTGAATTGTGGAGCGAACCCACAGAAGCTGGCCGTGTTGACCACCACCAAGGGTTTGCCAGCGAAACGCTGGCACAAATCGACGGTTTCCTTGGCCCGCAGCTTGGGCAGCGAACCCTCCAAGAGTGACGGGCATTCAGCCGCCCATACATGCCCGGTCATAGCCAGCAACAGGGTGGGAACAGCAAACCAACGCATCATGTCGGATTTTCCTTGTAAGCCTGTCAGACCACGACGTTACTCCGCGCGCCCGATGCCGTCCACACGTCAGCAGCTGCCCATGCCCAGCTGCATCAAAGCCAACCCGCCCTGGCGCCAGCCCCACCAGGCGACCGCCAGCAGCGCGGCGGCGCCGGCTGCGATCAACCATGGGCCGACGCGGCTCATGCCGCACCCGCCTGGGCTTGCAGGCGGGCAACCGGGCGCTCACGCACCGGCCAGTTCAACGCAGCCGCGAGCAGGCTGAGCAAAATCGACACCTGCCAGATCAAGTCGTAGCTGCCCGTGCGGTCGTACACGACGCCGCCCAGCCAACCACCGAGGAACGAGCCCAACTGGTGGAACAGGAACACGATCCCACCCAGCATCGAGAGATTTCGTACACCGAACAACGTGGCGACCGTCCCGTTGGTTAATGGCACCGTCGATAACCAGAGAAAACCCATCGCCATGCCGAACAGATAAGCCGTGGTCGTCGTCACTGGCAACCACAGGAACAGGCCGATCACCACCGCCCGCACCAGGTACAGGCCAGTCAGCAGGCGCGGCTTGGACATGCGCCCGCCCAGCCAGCCGGCGGTGTAGGTGCCGAAGATATTGAACAGACCGACCAGTGCCAACACGGTGGTGCCGACGCTGGCCGGCAGGTGCTGGTCCACCAGATAGGCCGGCAGATGCACGCCGATGAACACCACCTGGAAACCGCAGACAAAAAAACCGACCGCCAACAGCCAGAAACCGGAATGACTGCACGCCTCGCGCAACGCTTCGGACAAGGTCTGCTCGTTGCCGCTCAGGGGTGCCGGTGCATCCTTGAGCATACTGACCAAGGGCACGATCAACGCCACCAGCAGGCCCAGCGCCAACAGCGCCGCGGACCAGCCGAGCCAACCAATCAGCCCCAGCGTGCCCGGCAACATCGCGAACTGGCCAAACGAGCCGGCCGCACTGGCGATACCCATGCCCAGGCTGCGTTTCTCTGGCGGCACGGCCCGCCCAACCACACCAAGGATTACCGAGAACGAAGTGCCGGACAGGCCGATGCCGATCAACAGGCCGGCGCTCAACGACAGCGACCAGGACGAGTCGGCCATGCCCATGAAGACCAGGCCGACCGCATACAGGACACCACCGATCAGCACCACTTTTGCCGCACCGAAGCGATCCGCCAGGGCGCCCGTGAAAGGCTGCGCCAGGCCCCAGATCAGGTTCTGCAAAGCGATGGCGAAGGCAAACACCTCCCGGCCCCAGGCGAATTCGTCGCTCATCGGCGCCAGGAACAACCCGAAGCCATGCCGCACGCCCAGGGACAACGCCAGGATCAACGCACTGCCCACCAGGACCCAACCACAGGTACGCCACATCGATGTCATTCTTATTCTCCGGTCGCGGGTATATACCCACTTATCATCGGACGAACCGGCGTCACGCCAACTCATCCAGCAAGGCCAGCAAGGTCGCGCGCTTTTCGGCACCGAGCTTGTCGATCAATTTCTGTTGTGCCGCTTCCCAGGCCGGCAATGCCGCCGCCAACCGGGCATTTCCCGCCTCGGTGAGCACAACGATGCGGTTGCGCAAATCGTCGCCCTCAGCCAACTTCACCAACCCCTCGCCTTCCAGCACCCGTAGGTTGCGCCCTAGGGTGCTGCGGTCCAGGCCCATGGCCTCGGCCAGGGACGAAATGCTCGGCTGGTCCAGGCGCGCCAGGTTATTGAGCAAAGAATACTGGGCAACGTTGATCCCGAAGCCATCGAGAGCGCCGTCGTAGTACCTGCTGACGCCACGCGCGGCGCGACGCAGGTTGATGCACAGACACTGGGAAGGAAGCATGATGCGTGTATATACCCGCGACTAAATGAATGCAAATTTAAATGAGGCCCTGACCGCTGACAAGCCGGGATTCAGCTCAACGCCAACGCCACCAGAACCGCCATTTCCAGCAATTCCAGCAAGGCGCCCGCCGTGTCGCCGGTGCATCCCTGCAGCCTGCGCAGCATGATGTGGCGCAAACCGATAAATACCAGCACGGCGACCGCCAACGTCCACAGCCCCGCCCATCCCATCACCAGCACGCACCCCAGCGCTCCGGCCCACAACACCTGCCAGCCCGAGCGGCGCGGCAAATGATCGGCCAACGCTTGGCCCAGCCCACCGGCACGCACATACGGCGTGGTGAGGAACAACCCCAGCAAGGCGCTACGCCCCAGCACCGGCACAACGAGCAAGGCCAACGCATCCTCCTGCTCGATCAGCGCCACCAGCGCGGTCCATTTGAGCAGCAACACCAGCACCAGCGTGACCACGGCGATCGGCCCGCTGCGTGGATCCTTCATTATCAGCAACGTACGCTCACGATCGCCGAAACCGCCGAGCCAGGCATCGGCGCTGTCGGCCAGGCCGTCCAGGTGCAGCCCGCCGCTGAGCAGCACCCACGCCATCAGTAGCAGCGCGGCATGCAGCATCACCGGCGCGCCCGCCAACAGTGCATCGAGCAACCACAGCAAACCGCCGAACAACAGCCCCACCACGGGATAGAACAACAGCGAACGCCCCAACTCGCGGGGCTCAGGCATGCCCGGCAAGCGAATCGGCAAGCTGCTGAGAAATTGCAGGGCGATCCAGAAGGGCAACATGCTCAGCCAGCCTCTCTAAGCACGGGGCCGGAGGACACCGCCAGGGAAAACAGCGCACCATGGCCGACTTCGACATTCATTAATTGCTCGCGTGGCAACCCCCGGGCCTGGGCCAGTAGCAAGCGCATCACGCCGCCATGACTGACCAGCAACACGCGCTGACCGGCATATGCGAGGTGCAAGCGCTCGACCGCCGCCAGCACCCGCGCCGAAAACGCCAATACCGGCTCACCCCCGGGAGGTGTGAAGGCGTAAGGATCGGCCCAAAAGCGACCGAGGGCCTCGGCGTCGGTCTCCATCAATGCCGCCGCGCTGCGACCTTCCCAGGCGCCGAAATGCAACTCTTGCAAGTCTTTGTCCGCCTGCACCGGAACGCCAAGCCGGGCGCCAAGTTGTTCGGCGAAACGGGCGCATCGCTGCAATGGCGAGCACACCAGGCGATCCCACGGCCCGCCTTGGGCGACCGCCTCGTGCATCTGCTCCCAGCCCCTGGCCGTCAGGGCGTCGTCGAGGCTGCCGCGCAAGCCGCCGCCCAGCTCGGTTTCACCGTGACGCAGCAGGTCCAGGCGCAAGATCATGCCGGGCGATCCGCCACGGCCGCTTCGGCAAACGTCGCCATCTGCCCGTGAAGGTCACAGGCCAGGCGCAACAACGGCACCGCCAGCGCCGCGCCACTGCCCTCGCCCAGGCGCAAGCCCAAGTCCAGCAGCGGTTCGGCGCCGAGGGTTTCCAACACGTGCCGGTGACCCGGCTCGGCACCGCGATGACCGAACAGCAGCCATGGGCAACATCCGGGATTGAGCCGCACCGCCACCAGCGCCGCTACGCTGCAGATAAACCCATCCACCAGCACGGCGACGCCCTGCTGAGCGCAGGCCAGGTACGCACCGACCAACGCCGCGATTTCGAAACCGCCGAGGTTGAACAATGTCTGCAACGGGTCGCCGCTCGCACCACCGTGCAACGCCAGGGCCCGCTCGATCACCTGGGCCTTGCGGCTGATACCTGCCGCGTCCAAGCCCGTGCCCGGCCCGACCAGGTGCGTCACCGGGCAGTCGAGCAAGGCACAGGCCAGGGCACTGGCGGCAGTGGTATTACCGATGCCCATCTCGCCGCCGATGAACAATTGCGTTCCAGCCGCGACCGCGCGCGCCACGCTATCGCGTCCGGCTTGCAGGGCCTGTTCGCCTTGCGCCAGGGTCATCGCCGGCCCCCGGACGAAATTCGCCGTGCCAGGACCCAGGTTCAAATGGCGCACGCCGTGCAAATCCAGCGAAGGCGTTACAGTGCCCAGGTCGATCACTTCCAGGGACGCGCCCAATTGCCGCGTCAGAACGCTGATGGCCGCGCCGCCGTTGACGAAGTTGAGCAACATCTGCCCGGTGACTTCCTGGGGATACGCCGAGACACCTTCGGCCACGACGCCATGATCACCGGCGAAAATCGCAACCCACAACCGGTCGAGGTTCGGTTTGACCTGCCCTTGCAGGCCCGCCAGTTGCACCGCCACCGATTCCAGCCGCCCCAGGGAGCCGGCCGGTTTGGTCAGCTGTTGCTGACGGGCCGCGGCCTGCTCCAGCGCTTGGGTATCGACGGGCTTGCACGGGTCCAGCCACCACCGGTGATTCATAACGCAGTTCCTTTAAGGGTCAGGGGCAAGCCGGCGACGGTCAACACGACGCGCTGACAACGTTCGGCCAGGGCTTGATGCAGCCAACCGGCTTCATCGACATAACGACGGGTCAACTCCCCCAGCGGCACGACGCCCATGCCGGTCTCGTTGCTGACGAATATGACCTCGCCAGGAAGCGCACTGATGCAATCCAGCAGCGCTTCACGCTCGGCGACCAGCCGGTCGGCGTCATCAAGCATCAGCAGGTTGGTGAGCCAGAGCGTCAGGCAATCCACCAACAGGCATTGATCATGTGCGGCGTTTTCTTCCAGCACCCGCGCCAGCGCCAACGGTTCCTCCACCAGCGCCCATTCGGCGGGGCGCCGGGCGCGGTGCTGGGCGACACGCTCGTTCATTTCGCCGTCCAGGGGTTGACTGGTGGCGATGTAAGTCACCGGCAAGCCTGTGCTCGCGGCGAGTTTTTCGGCCAGGCGACTCTTGCCCGAGCGGGCGCCGCCGAGGATCAGTTGGAGCATGTTCATACCCTTTCAAAATAGGCGGTGTGGGTGCCGACCCCTTCGCGAGCAGGCTCGCTCCCACAGGATCTCTGTGCGCCGCAAGACCAATGTGGGAGCGAGCCTGCTCGCGATGACGCCAGCCCAGCCACCCTAGATCCCACAGAGCTCACGCAGCAGCCCGGTGTCCAGATGCCGCTCCACCAAATCCGCCAACCGCTCGATATCTCGCTCGCGCAAGCCGTGGTAATCCACCGTCTGTACGTCCTCCAGACCCGACCAACGCAGCAATGCACTGCTGGCTGCCGGCGACTCAAAGAGCCCATGCAGATAAGTACCAAAAATCTGTCCATCGCGGCTCTGGGCGCCATCGCAACGGCCATCGTCCAAGCGTACCGCCGCATGTTCCAGGGCCGCGCCGACGGTGACGCCCGCGTGGATTTCATAGCCGCTGACCTCGGCGTCTTCCAGGTTCAGTCGCCCGCGGACGTTGCGCAGTTGCTTTTCGCGCTCCAGGGTCGTTTCGAAATCCAACAAGCCCAACCCGGCGCTGGAACCCGCCACGCCTTCCAGCCCGAGCGGATCGTGGACCTGCTGACCGAGCATCTGCAAACCGCCGCAGATACCCAATAACTTGCCGCCGTAGCGCAAGTGGCGCTGGATGGCCGTTTCCCAGCCATTAGCCCGCAGGTAGGCCAAATCGCTGCGCACGCTTTTGGACCCGGGCAGGATAATCAGGTCGGCAGGCGGGATGGCCTGGCCAGGGCCGATGAATTGCAGGTCGACCTGCGGATGCAGGCGTAGCGGGTCGAAATCGGTGTGGTTGCTGATGCGCGGCAGCACCGGCACCACCACCTTGAGCACCTGTTCAGCCTTGTCGGCCTGGCGCTGGTCGAGGCCATCCTCGGCCTCCAGGTGCAGGTCCATTACATACGGCAACACGCCGATCACCGGTTTGCCAGTGCGCGTTTCCAACCAATCCAGCCCCGGCTGCAGCAAGGCGATATCACCGCGAAAACGATTGATGATGAAACCCTTTACCCGCGCCTGCTCGCTGGGCGAAAGCAACTCCAGTGTGCCGACCAGATGGGCGAATACCCCGCCACGATTGATGTCGGCAATCAGCAGCACCGGGCAGTCCACCGCCTCGGCAAAGCCCATATTGGCGATGTCTCCGGCCCGCAGGTTGATCTCCGCCGGCGATCCCGCGCCTTCCACCATGACGACCGGGTATGTCGCGCTCAAGCGCGCGTGGGAGGCCAGTACCGCTTGCATCGCGATGGCTTTGTAATCGTGATAGGCCACCGCGTTCATGGTGGTCACGGCACGGCCATGGATGATGACCTGGGCGCCCGTATCGCTGTTGGGCTTGAGCAGCACCGGATTCATGTCGGTATGGGGCTCGAGGCCACAGGCCTGTGCCTGAACAGCCTGGGCCCGGCCGATTTCGCCACCGTCGGCGGTCACCGCGCTGTTGAGCGCCATGTTCTGCGGCTTGAACGGCACCACCTTCACACCCTGGCGCGTAACCCAACGGCAGAGCGCCGTGACCAAGGTACTTTTGCCGGCATCGGAGGTGGTGCCCTGCACCATCAAGGTTGTCATCGAATGTCCTTGGCGTAGGCCTCGAAAGCCTGCTCGAGGCGCAGGAACCCGGCATCATCGGCGGGCAACCCGAAACGCAGGCTGCTGGTGTGGATGAACAGGCGCAGCAGAATGCCGCGATGGGCCATGAATTCATACAGGGCCTGGGCGTGCGGGGTGACCAGCCACTGGAACAATGCGCAGCCGCCCTGGGGCTTGAAGCCGAAGCGTTGCAGCGTCGATGCCAGGCGTTGGCTGGTTTCTTCGCAGCGCTGTCGTTGACGAACCTGGGCCTCGGTATCCAGAAGACACGCCTCGCCCAGGACCCGGGTCGGCCCGCTCACCGCCCAGGGTCCGACTTGCTCGGCGAGCAGCTTGAGCAAACGCCGCTCCGCCAGGACAAACCCCAGGCGAACCCCGGCCAGGCCAAAGAACTTGCCAAACGATCGCAATACAATCAGCCCGACCTGATGGGCGTGGGCGCTGAGGCTCAGATGCGGTGTCATGTCCATGAACGCTTCATCCACCACCAGCCAGCCACCGCGCTGGGCCAACCGTGCGTGCCAATTCAGCAAGCGTTCGGGGCTCAGGCTCAGGCCCGTGGGGTTGTTCGGATTGACCACCACCAGCACGTCGAGGCTGTCGAGGAAAAAATCGACTTCCGTCTCCAGCACTTCGCGCACGATGTACCCGCTGCGGCGCCAGGCTTCGGCGTGCTCGGCGTAACAGGGCGACAAAACACCCACCTTGCCGGCCCGGCGCAGGCGCGGCAACAGCTGGATGGCCATCTGCGAACCGGCCACCGGCAACACGTGCGTCGCTTCGTAATAATCGCAGGCGGCCTGCTCCAATCCATCGTCGGCCTCGGGCAGGCGCGCCCAGGCCCGCAGCGGGATCGGCGGAACGTCGAACGGCCAGGGCGCCAGGCCGCTGGACAGGTCGAGCCAGTCGGCCTCGGCAATGCCATATTGCCGGGAGGCCTTGCGCAGTCGTCCACCATGCTCAAGCATAAAACTCGGCTCCGAGGCAGAGAATCAGCAGCCACAACCATACGCCGCGTTGCACCAATTGCCAGCCGCGATCAATGGAATCGGCACTGGCCGGCACGCCTTCGCCCAAGGGCGGACGTTGATGCAGCTCGCCGTGGTAGATCGCCGCGCCGCCCAGCTCCACGCCCAGCGCTCCGGCGCCGGCGGCCATCACCGGCCCGGCATTGGGGCTGTCCCAGGTTGGCCCCTGGGTGCGCCAACATCTGAACGCCAGTCGGGTCTTGCCGAGCAACGCGTAGGTCAGGGCCACCAGGCGCGCGGGAATATAGTTGAGCATGTCGTCGATCTTTGCCGCCGCCCAGCCAAAACGTTCGAAGCGCTCGTTGCGATAACCCCACATGGCGTCGAGGGTATTGCTCAACCGATACAACACCACGCCAGGCGCGCCAGCCACCGCGAACCAGAACAAGGCGGCGAACACCGCGTCGCTGCCGTTTTCCAACACCGACTCGGTGGCGGCGCGGGCCACGGCGTTTTCATCCAACTCGGCGGTTTCGCGGCTGACCAGATAACTCACCCGCTGGCGTGCCTCGTCCAGATCGCCACTGCGCAACGCCCGGGCCACTGGCTCGACATGTTCACCAAGGCTGCGCAAGCCGAGGGCGCAATACAACGCGAGAATGTCCACCAGCCACCCTACCAGGGGCGCCCAGGACAAGGCTGTGGCCAGCAACGTCAAGGGCAGCACGGCGATGATCCACGCCGTGACACCGTGACTGCGCCAGCCCCGTCCACCGGAGTTGAAACGCTGTTCGATACGATTGGCAAGACGGCCGAACGCGACCAGAGGATGCCAGCGCCGGGGCTCGCCCAGCAACGCATCCAGCGCCACCGCGGCGGCACTGAGCAACGCTACGCTCATGGACGCACTCCCCAGCGATTTTCATAAATCAGTTCCTCGAGCGGCCGCGGTTTCGCCCAGCCTTCCAAGGCGAGCATGGGCGCTGGGTAAAAGCCCTCGACCGGCCCCAGGCACAGAATCGCCAGGGGCTTTGCGCCCTCCGGCAGGCCCAACAGATCGGCCATGGCCTGGGGCTCGAACAACGACACCCAGCCCATCCCCAGCCCTTCGACGCGGGCCGCCAGCCACAGATTCTGGATCGCGCAGGACAGCGAGGCCAAGTCCATTTCCGGCAAGGTCCGGCGACCGAAAATGTGCCGCTCGCGGTCGTCCATCAACGCGGCCACCAGCACTTCGGCGCAGTCGTGGATACCTTCCACCTTGAGCTTCATGAATTCATCACTACGCTCGCCCAGGGCTTCAGCGGTGCGAATGCGCTCTTCTTCCACCAGGTTCTGGATTTCGCCGCGCAAGGCGCGATCGCTGATGCGCAGAAACCGCCACGGCTGCATCAGCCCGACGCTAGGCGCCTGGTGCGCGGCTTCGAGCAGGCGGCGCAGCAATTGCGGCTCGACGCTGCCGCCGATGAAATGACGCATGTCTCGGCGTTCGGCAATGGCGCGGTAGACAGCCTCGCGTTCGGCTTGGGAAAAAGTGCTGTCTGTCATGGCCGATTCGCGAGCAGGCTCGCTCCCACACTGGCAGGCGTCGTACTGGAGGTCACACCATCCCCTGTGGGAGCGGGCCTGTTCGCGAAGGCTGCTTCTCGGTCCGGCGCAAACAAAGCGGCAATCGCCCTCGGATTGGACGGAAAATAAAAATGCACGTACGAAGCCGTCATCCGCCCTTGTCGGAAAACCGCCTCCGCCCCTCGCCCGCCATTGGGGCTATGCCCACGGGCAATCGGCTCAAGCGTGGTGCTGGTCAAGGAATGATGATAGGTATGCCCGCGCAGGTTGCCTTCCGGCAGATCCACCGATTGCAGCGCGAGGGCCGCCAAGCGTTTTTGCATCTGCGCATCGCCGCTCAGCATACCCAGCAGTTCGGCGCGCGTGCCTTCGACGTCGGTGAGTGAATCGAGCAGGTACAGCATGCCGCCGCATTCGGCGAGCAAGGGCTTATCGGATGCATGGTGGGCGCGGATCGCCGCCAGCATGGGCGCGTTTTGCGCCAGGGCAACGTGGTGCAGCTCGGGATATCCACCGGGTAGATAGAGGCTGTCCGCCTCGGGCAATTGGGTGTCGTGGATCGGCGAAAAGAAACTCAACTGCGCGCCCATGGCTTGCAGCAGATCGAGGCTGGCGCCATAAGTAAAGGCAAATGCCTCATCACGGGCCACGGCGATGCGGACGCCGTCGAGCCACCGCTCAACGGCCGTCAGTTCCGGCGCCGCGAACTCCACCGAAGGCGGCAATGCCACTTCACAACTGCCCGCCAGCGCCTCGGCGGCGGCATCGAGACGCACGTCCAGGTCATTCAATTCGCTGGCCTGCACCAGGCCAAGATGGCGGCTCGGCAGCTCGATGCCGGTTTCCCGCGAAAGCGCGCCGTACCAGCGCAAGCCTTCAGTCAGGCTCCCTTCGAGCAATTGCGCGTGGCGCAAGGTGCCGACCCGATTGGCCAAGACCCCGGCGAAGGGCAAATCCGGCTGATACCGTGCCAGGCCCAAGGCCAAGGCACCGAATGTCTGGGCCATGGCCGTGCCATCGATAACCGCCAGCACCGGCACGCCGAAATGCCGGGCCAGGTCGGCGCTAGACGGTGTGCCGTCGAACAGCCCCATCACGCCTTCAATCAAAATCAGGTCCGCTTCTGCGGCGGCTTCCCACAACAACCGGCGACTTTCCTGCTCTCCGACCATCCACATGTCCAACTGATAGACCGGCGCGCCACTGGCTCGCTCAAGGATCATTGGATCGAGGAAGTCGGGACCACACTTGAACACGCGCACCTTGCGCCCCTGGTTGCGGTGCAACCGGGCCAGAGCCGCGGTGACGGTGGTCTTGCCCTGGCCTGAAGCCGGGGCGGCAATCAAGACCGCCGGGCAATGGCGGCTGGCGGTCGACACTCGGCTCACAGTTCGACGCCTTTCTGCGCCTTTATCCCGGCCTGGAAAGCGTGCTTGATCATGCCCATTTCGGTCACGGTGTCGGCCAGCTCGATCATCTCGGGCTTGGCGCCGCGGCCTGTCACGATCACATGTTGCATGGGCGGACGAGCCTGCAGATCACTCAAGACCTGATCCAGGTCGAGGTAACCGTGCTTGAGGGCGATGTTCAGTTCGTCGAGCATCACCAGCCCAATGGACGGGTCGCTGAGCAACTCACGGGACACCGCCCACGCGGCTTCGGCGGCGGCAATGTCGCGCTGGCGATCCTGGGTTTCCCAGGTAAAGCCCTCTCCCATGACATGGAAGCGCACCTGCTCCGGGAAGCGGCGGAAAAACAGCTCCTCGCCGGTGCTGTTGCGACCCTTGATGAATTGCACCACGCCACATTGCATGCCGTGCCCCATGGCCCGGGCCAGCATGCCGAACGCAGAACTGCTCTTGCCCTTGCCGTTGCCGGTCAGCACCAGCAGAAGGCCGCACTCGTTGGGCGAATTGGCGATGCGCTCGTCAATCACGGCTTTCTTGCGCAGCATGCGCGCCAGGTGGCGTTCGTCGCGATCGGGCGTGTCGGTCATGGGGGAGCTCTCCGTTGGGACTGGATAACGGCGGGCGGGCATAAAAAAGGACGGCAACGAGCCTGGCATCGCCCACCGTGATGCCGTTGGATGAATCAGGCCGGTCTCCGGGCTCATGAGCGGCGTAACGCCTGGCTGTGCGCCTTCCCATGTCATGCGACACAGTGGCCTATACGCAGCCTTGACTCATTTACCGTTGCGGGGGCAGCGCCGGGTTTGTGTGCACGCACCGGCTTCCCTGTTTCACCCTATCGGCCATTGCCATAGAGCACCTGAAACAAGCCGCGAAGGTTAGAGGGTTGGGGGTTGAGCGTCAATTAAAGCCGCGATGGGCAGCGCAATGGATATTGGCCGGGATCAATAAGCTGACGTCAATCTTGTGTGATCCTGCGGCAAGTGATATCAAAGAGACACTACGACCCGATATCACAAGAACAAGAGGGCAAATGCGATGCAAGGCATGATCATCAGCAATCCGAAACTGGAATTCCTGCGCCCGGTGCTGGAACGCTGGTTCGATTGTATCGACCGCTACAACGCCGTGCGCGGCGATAACGACACACCCTATTGGCACAATGAAAAAGCCAATCTCGGTCTGCTGTCGGCCGCAGCCTGGATGGCGGAGATGGTCACGCTGCAGGACGCAGCGACTCGCAAGCAGAATGAAGAAGGCGAACGTAATGTCAGCGCCGATCTGTTGATTGCCAGCAGCGATGAACGCGCCTACATCCAGAGCACGCAGCGCTGGCCGAAGGTCAACAACCTGAACCTGACCCAACCGTTGCTGGAAGCCACCAGCGACGCCAAGCGGATCAGCTACGCCAGCGACCTGAAACTGGGTTGCCTGTTCATCGCCCCGCAAAAAGCCCAGCAAAGCGCGACGCCAGAAGAGTTGCAGGACATGATCGATGACCTGCAAAAGGAAAACACCTGCGCCGTGGCCTGGTACTTCCCTTATGCCTACCGCAAGTTGCGCAACGAGGCCGGACACTATCACCCAGGGGTCGCGGTGCTGTTCAAGCAGGCTCATGGTTGATTGTGGCAGCGAGCCTGCTCGCTAGACGGGGGAGCAACCCGCATTTCACTGCCAGGTTGACCTGCTTTCGCGAGCAGGCTCGCTCCCTCAGGAAATTCGTTTGCCAGGCGGGTCGCCCCACCGTTGAACCATCCCACGTCTACGCTTCTCTATGAGTAATCACATGCACTCATAGGGAAGTCCGCATGCTCAAGCCAAATCACCTGTTGATCGCCGCCCTTGCTACAGGGCTTGTCGCTTGCGGCGAGTCGTCGACATTGCAGGTTTCCGACGGCATCGGCCCGTCACCGAAACTCCCCAAGCCGAACAAGACCCTGATGCCCACGGTGAATATCGCTGAAGCCATCGGATGGCCGGACGGCGCCAAGCCAACCCCGGCCCCAGGCCTGAAGGTGGTTGCCTTTGCCGAAGGCCTGGATCATCCGCGCTGGCTTTACGTGCTACCCAACGGCGATGTGCTGGTGGCCGAAACCAACGCTCCCCCCAAGCCCGACGATACCCAAGGCATTCGTGGCTGGGTCATGAAGAAAGTCATGGACCGCGCCGGCGCTGGCGTCCCCAGCCCCAATCGCATCACCCTGCTGCGGGACGCCAATCACGACGGCGTCGCCGAAACCCGGACGATTTTCCTGGAAAACCTCAATTCCCCGTTCGGCATGACGCTGGTGGGCAGTGACCTCTATGTGGCCGACACCGACCGGTTGATCCGTTTCCCTTACAAGGAAGGCGATACGCAAATAAAGGCGCAACCCACCAAGGTTGTCGATTTGCCCGGCGGCCCCCTCAACCACCACTGGACCAAGAACGTCATTGCCAGCCGGGACGGTAGCAAGTTGTACGTCACGACCGGCTCCAACAGCAACGTCGCGGAAAATGGCATGGACGCGGAAGAAGGCCGCGCGGCCATCTGGGAGGTGGATCGGGCCACCGGCAGTCACCGCATCTTCGCCTCAGGGCTGCGCAACCCCAACGGCCTGGCCTGGGAGCCTCGCAGCGGCGCCCTGTGGACGGCGGTCAACGAACGGGATGAGATCGGCAGCGACTTGGTGCCGGACTACATCACCTCGGTGAAGGACGGCGGCTTTTATGGCTGGCCGTACAGCTACTACGGGCAGAACATCGACGTGCGCGTCGAGCCGCAAAATCCCGAACTTGTGGCCAAGGCCATTGCTCCCGACTATGCCGTCGGCCCTCATACGGCTTCATTGGGCCTGACCTTCGCCGAAGGCAGCACATTGCCCGCGCCGTTTACAGAAGGCGCCTTCATCGGGCAACACGGCTCCTGGAACCGCAAGCCCCACAGTGGTTACAAAGTAATCTTCGTCCCGTTCAATGCCGGCAAACCCGTGGACCAGCCCGTGGACGTGCTGACCGGTTTCCTCAACGCAGACGAAAAAGCCCAGGGGCGGCCGGTGGGCGTGGTGATCGATAAACAAGGTGGGTTGTTGGTGGCTGATGACGTAGGGAACAAGATCTGGCGGGTATCGAAAAATTAACGCTCAAACCGATCCCCGTGGCGAGGGAGCAAGCTACCTCGCCACAAGAGCGATCCAGCGTCGCAAAAAATCAATCGTCAGGGTCAGGGATTACGCGCCAGATGTTCCGGTTGCAACACCCGCTTGGCACCGAGGTAGGCCTTCTGCCAATAGGCCTTGGACAGACTGTCGAGCTTGACCGTGCCGCCGGTGGCCGGTGCGTGGACGAAACGTCCCTCCCCTACATAAATCCCGGCATGGCTGACCTGGGATCCACCATTGGTGGCGAAGAACACCAGGTCGCCCGTCTGCAACGCATCTTTGCCAACCTCTGGCGCGTGCATGCTGATCATTTCGCGGGTGGAACGCGGCAAAGAGATCCCGGCAGCGTCACGGTACACATAGCCGATCAAACCGCTGCAATCGAAACCTGAGTCCGGCGTGTTGCCACCCCAACGATAGGGCGTCCCCACCAAGCCCAGCGCACGGAAAAGCACGTCTTCAGCGGCGGGAGAAAAAGTCTGGGAGGGCGCGAATACCACTGGAGCCCGCACCGGCGCGGGCGGTGGGGTGCGACTGGCGCAGGCGCTGAGCAGCGCGGCAAGAACAATCAGAACGAGGCGGGCCGACGTCGACATATGCGGAACAATCCTGATCTGGATGCGGCTTTTCTGCCGTGGAGATGGAAACAAATCCGCCCGCGTAGTACGCAGGCGGATCGCCATCAATCAATGATCTAGGATTCTAGCGGCTATGGGACAAACTTCAAGTAAGACTTTAAGTTTGCCCTACAAACTGTGCGCTTACTTGCGAGCCGTGACCACGGTCGGTGCCATGGCAAGGGCACGCTTGGCTTCGATGAAGGTCTTGCTCCAGTAGCTGTCGCCCAGGCTGTCGATTCGCACCCCACCGCTGCGGCGGCTGCTGGAGTGGATGAACTGGTTGTCGCCCAGGTAGATACCGGCGTGACTGACCCGACCGCGACGACCATTGGTGCTGAAAAACAACAGGTCGCCAGGCTCAAGCTGGTTGCGAGCAACCAGCGGGGCATTTACGTTGATCATTTCGCGGGTGGAACGGGGCAGGTTCATGCCCGCCTCTTCACGAAACAGGTAACCGATGAAGCCACTGCAATCGAAGCCGGCCTCGGAGGTACCGCCAAAACGGTAACGAGTGCCGATCAAGGACATGCCGCGTTCCAGGATGCTGTCCGCCAGCACCGGAAGCTGATAAGGCTTGCTGCCGGCGAAGTCTGCCAGCTCTTTATCGGAGGCCACTTCTTCCTGGAACGCAACGGAGGAAGATTGGGCAGTTACAGAACTCTTGACTTGGGGTTGCTGCGCTTGCTGGGACACTGGAGAGTGGGCAGCGCAACCGAACAACAGGGTAACGAGTGCGAGAGGCACGAGGGGTGCGAAGCGACTGAGCATGGGCACGACCGTGGCTGAAGTAGTAAAGATGGCGAGACTATGCCTTCTATCAACCTCATTTGCAAATTCAATCGATGCAAATGTGACTTCTCGGTTTTGCGTTTACATCTAAGCGCTTAAGCCCATTTTGAACGGTGCCGAGGGAGCTTGCTCCCGCTGGGCCGGTCCGACGCCTCGGGCGCAGTGGCCCCTTTTATGAGCGCTCCGCAGCTCAAGCGGAAGCAAGCTCCCTCGCCACAAAAGATCTCGTCCAAAAAATTTTCACCACCCCAAGGTTTCTTTCAAAAAAGGAATCGTCAGCTTGCGCTGGGCCTGGAGCGATGCCTGGTCGAGGCGTTCGAGCAATTCGAACAATGCGCTCATGCTGCGCGTGCCGCGGGTGAGGATGAAATGACCAACCTCGTCGGTCAGGTGCAGGCCACGTCGCGAAGCACGCAGTTGCAATGCCCGTAGCTTGTCCTCATCGGAAAGCGCACGCATCTGGAAAATCAGCGCCAGGGTCAGGCGCGATTTCAGGTCCGCCAGCTTCACCGGCAATTCCCGTGGCGAGGTCGATGCGGCGATCAACAGGCGTCGGCCGCTGTCGCGCAGTCGGTTGAACAAATGAAACAGCGCCTCTTCCCAGTCCGCCTTGCCGGCAACGGCCTGCAGGTCATCCAGGCAGACCAGTTCGTACTGCTCGAGGTTGTCGAGGATTTCAACGCCGCGATCCATCAGCTCCGCCAACGGCAGGTAGACGGCCGGCTCGCCCAGCTGCTCGAACCGCAAGCAGGCGGCCTGCAAAAGGTGCGTGCGCCCTACTCCGTCCTTGCCCCACAGGTATATCAGGCTTTCGGTCCAGCCAGCGTCGGCTTCGCAAAGCCGCTCGACATAGCCGAGTGCAGCGGCATTGGCGCCTGGGTAGTAGTTGATAAAGGTGGCGTCATCACGCAGACGCACACCAAGGGGCAGCTGAATCGGTTTCATGCTGACTGAACGGCTCCAAAGGAACCATTAGTGGCCTCTGTGTAAAGTTTGCAAAGTTTATACCCGTGACGCAGACCGCACAATGCGCCGGACCACGAGCAAAATCAAAGGTTTGCAGCGACAAGGGAGCGAAGCGTCAGTTTCCCTGACGCCCTGCCCTGGATTTAACCTACAGTTCAGGGTCTTCAACGCCGCTGTAGATGTCCGAATCCTTGTACAGATCGTGCATATGCCGCACCAGCACCATGATCACCGCCGCCACCGGCAGCGCCAGCAGGATCCCGGTAAAGCCGAACAGCTCGCCCCCCGCCAGGATCGCAAAGATCACCGCCACCGGATGCAGGCCAATACGATCACCCACCAGCAACGGCGTCAGCACCATGCCTTCCAGGGCCTGCCCGACCATGAACACCGCCACGATACCAACCATGGGATACAGGTCCCCGCCAAACTGGAAGAGTCCGGCGATCAACGCCGCGCCAATTCCAATGACGAAGCCCATGTAGGGCACGATGGCCGCCAATCCGGCGATCATGCCAATCAGCAACCCCAGCTCCAGCCCTACCAGCATCAACCCCGCCGCATAAATAAAGCCCAGCGCGACCATGACCAGCAGTTGCCCGCGCACGAACGCCCCCAACACTTCATGGCATTCGCCGGTGAGCGTCATGATGCGTTCTTCACGGTGACGCGGCAGCAGGCTGCGGATCTTGGCCATCATCAGGTCCCAGTCGCGCAGCAGATAGAACGCTACCACCGGAATGAGCACCAGATTCGCCAGCCAGCCGATCAACGCCAGGCTCGAAGCCGTGGCCTGGCTCAACACCACGCCGACGATGTCGGTGGTCTGTCCCATATGTTCGCTGATGGCCGCCTTGACCTTGTCGAACTTCCAGAAGCCATCGGCCAGCCCCAGTTTCGACTGCACCCAAGGCACCGCGGTGTGTTGCAGCCAATCAAGCATCTGCGGCGCCAGCTCATACAGGCGCAACAGTTGCTTGGCGAGCATGGGGATCAATACCAGCAATAGGGCACTGACGATCAAGGTGAACAGCGCGAACACCGCCACCACGCCCCACGTCCTGGACAAGCCGAGTTTTTCCAGGCGATCCACCACCGGATCGAATAGATAGGCCAACAGCAGCGCAACCAGGAACGGCGTGAGAATCGGGTGCAGCAAGTAGATAAACGCAATCAGCAGGGCGACCCCACCCAACCAGAACCAACGCCGCGTATCGCCCATGAACCACTCCTGACTCTATAAAGGAAGAAATCCTACCAGCGAAACCGCAGGTTCGGGATCGGCGCCGGTGTTGGCTGCGCGGGCGAGATTGTTCCATCGGCAGCAGGCTGAGCCACGGTCGGCGGCGCGACAACCTCACCGGCGGGTACTTCCTGGAGTTTCGCCAAGGCCAGTTGTGCCTTCAACTGCTCGGCGCTGCCATTGACCTTGTAGACGATCACGTCGCCTTCGACCCGCTGCAACTGCCCACCGAACGGTTCGAGCAACCGCCCTAGCGCCGCGTAACGTTCGAGGTTCATGCCCTGTACTTCGAGCAATTGTTCCGTCGCCACCCCCGGCTTGGCCACGAAGCGCGGCGCCAGGCGCTGGCTCACCGCCAACATCACGGCGTCGGCCAGTGCGGCAGGATCGCCGCCCTGGGCACTGCCCTGCTCGCGCTGGTCGCCCAGCCACAGGCGCCACGTCGCTTGCCACTGCCCACCCTCTTCCTTGGCGTGGACCGCCAGCAACGCGTCGGAACCATAACGCTCCGACACCTCGCGCAACGGCGCCGGGTCGTTGCCTTCAAGGTTCGGCGCAGTGGCGACAATCTGCTCGCTCAAGTCCGCCAGCGGCAGGTGCAGCGGCAAGCCCCGGTGCTGGGCAGCGCGGCGCAACGGCGTGGCGCTGGCCTGTCCATCCCCCACCAGGCTGGAACCTTCTACCGAGTCGTTGAGCCACCAGCCCAGGATCGAGGGGCGATTCGCGCCCCACAGCGACAACCCCGCCGAACGCAACGCCCGGTCGGTGCTGGCGGGATCGAAATCCACCTGCAGACTTTCCGGCGGGCCGGCGTCGTAGCCGTATTGAAGAATGATTTGTTGCGGGTCCTTGCGGATCGCCGCCAGGCCAGGGTTCTGCGCGGCCTTGGTGTCGCCGGTCAGGCGCAGCACCAGGGTATCCAGCGCTCGCAAGGTTGCCTGGTTACGCTCGTCCGGTGCCTGGCTGCTGACCGGTTCACGTACCTGATAAAGGTTGTTGAGGGTTTCGGCATGGCTCGCCAGGCTGATCAGCGACAGGCAGCCAACAGACAAGAGTTTGAACAGACGCATGGAAAATTCCCGGACAAAACGGCTGGCACCGGCCGTGTGGAGAAGACTGAGCATGGCTGTGACACGGCGCCCGGCAAAACATTCAGCCGCCCGAGGCAAGTTTCGACACTGTCACAACCACAGTCGCTTACCGCTACACCTTATACAGACGCGCCGTGCAGTACCAACAGAAGAAATATCGGTTTTTTTGGCGGATATGACCCTGCCCGTCGGCGCGAGGATGGCCGCTGCCCCACAAGCCTGATAAAATCGCGCGCCTTCGCAGACCGGCAATGGCTGGGCATCCGGAATAATCGTACATCGGTTATCCAAGGGCCCCGGCGATCGGTCGTTACCCAGAATTCCCCCCTTTAAAGGCCTGGATCATGAGCAAGCAACCTTCCCTGAGCTACAAGGACGCCGGTGTGGACATCGACGCCGGTGAAGCATTGGTCGAACGCATCAAGAGCGTCGCCAAGCGCACTGCGCGCCCGGAAGTCATGGGCGGCCTGGGCGGTTTCGGCGCCCTCTGCGAGATCCCGGCCGGCTACAAGCAACCGGTACTGGTCTCGGGCACCGACGGCGTCGGCACCAAGTTGCGCCTGGCCCTGAACCTGAACAAGCACGACAGCATCGGCATCGACCTGGTGGCCATGTGCGTGAACGACCTGGTGGTCTGCGGCGCCGAGCCGCTGTTTTTCCTCGACTACTACGCCACCGGCAAACTGAACGTCGACACCGCTGCCCAGGTCGTGACCGGCATCGGCGCCGGCTGTGAGCTGTCCGGCTGCTCCCTGGTGGGCGGCGAAACCGCTGAAATGCCTGGCATGTATGAAGGCGAAGACTACGACCTGGCCGGTTTCTGCGTAGGCGTCGTGGAAAAAGCCGAAATCATCGACGGCTCGAAAGTTGCCGCCGGCGATGCCCTGCTTGCCTTGCCTTCTTCCGGCCCGCACTCCAACGGCTACTCGCTGATCCGCAAGATCATCGAAGTCTCGGGCGCGGACATCGAGAACACCCAGCTCGACGGCAAGCCGCTGGCCGACCTGCTGATGGCCCCCACCCGCATCTACGTCAAGCCGCTGCTCAAGCTGATCAAGGACACCGGCGCCGTCAAGGCCATGGCCCACATCACCGGTGGTGGCCTGTTGGACAACATCCCGCGCGTGCTGCCAAAAGGCGCCCAGGCCGTGGTCGACGTGGCGAGCTGGACCCGCCCGGCCGTATTCGACTGGCTGCAGGAAAAAGGCAACGTCGACGAAACCGAAATGCACCGCGTGTTGAACTGCGGCGTGGGCATGGTCATCTGCGTGGCCCAGGAGCACGTCGAGACTGCCCTGAACGTGCTGCGTGACGCAGGCGAACAGCCTTGGGTCATCGGCCAGATCGCCACCGCGGCCGAAGGCGCTGCGCAAGTCGAGCTGCAAAACCTTAAGGCACACTGATGTCCGCAACCTGTGACGTGGTGGTGCTGCTGTCCGGCACCGGCAGTAACTTGCAGGCCCTGATCGACAGCACGCGGACCGGCGACAGCCCGGTCCGTATTCGCGCGGTGATTTCCAACCGCGCAGATGCCTACGGCCTGCAACGTGCCACGGACGCAGGGATCGACACCCGCGTCCTGGATCACAAGGCATACGAAGGCCGCGAAGCCTTCGATGCCGCGTTGATCGAACAGATCGACGCCTTCAATCCGCAACTGGTGGTATTGGCCGGTTTCATGCGCATCCTCAGCGCCGGCTTCGTGCGTCATTACCAAGGCCGCCTGTTCAATATCCATCCTTCGCTGCTGCCCAAATACAAAGGGTTACACACTCACCAGCGGGCGCTGGAGGCCGGAGACACGGAGCATGGCTGCTCGGTGCACTTCGTCACCGAGGAACTCGATGGCGGACCACTGGTCGTACAGGCAGTAATACCGGTAGAGTTGCACGACACGCCGCAAAGCCTGGCGCAACGGGTCCATGCCCGCGAGCACCAGATCTACCCGATGGCCGTGCGTTGGTTTGCCGAAGGCCGGCTGGCCCTCGACGATCGGGGAGCCTCACTGGACGGCCAGTTGCTCGCCGCCAGCGGCCATTTGATTCGATACTAGGAGATTTTATGCGTCGCGCCCTGCTCTTCGCTTGCGCTCTGCTTGCCCTGCCCCTGGCACAAGCGGCAGACCTTCAACCGTTCTCCGCCAGCTACACCGCCGACTGGAAGCAGTTGCCCATGAGCGGCACCGCCGAACGCAGCCTGACCAAAGAGGCCAACGGCATCTGGAAGCTGAGCTTCAAGGCTTCGATGATGATCGCCAGCCTGACCGAAGAAAGCACCCTGACCCTGGACAAGGACACTCTCCTGCCACAGTCCTACCACTTCGAGCGCGGTGGTCTGGGCAAGGCAAAGAAGGCTGATCTGGACTTCGACTGGAACACCAAGATGGTCACCGGCACCGATCGCGGTGACGCGGTCAAGATCCCGCTGAACCGGGGCATGGTCGACAAATCCACTTATCAGCTCGCCCTTCAGCATGACGTCGCGGCCGGCAAGAAAAGCATGAGCTACCAGGTCGTTGATGATGGCGAAGTCGATACCTATGACTTCCGCGTGCTGGGCTCGGAGAAAGTCGACACCAAGGCCGGCCAGATCGACGCGATCAAGGTCGAGCGCGTGCGCGACCCGACACAGAGCAAGCGCATCACCGTGCTTTGGTTCGCCAAGGACTGGGACTACCTGCTGGTACGCCTGCAACAGGTCGAGACTGACGGCAAGGAGTACAACATCATGCTCCAGGACGGCACGGTCAACGGCAAGGCTGTTAAAGGCAGCTGATCCACATCAACAACACGAAGCCCCGCATACGCGGGGCTTTTTTTTGTTCGCTATTCCAAGCCCACCACCTACCCCTGTGGGAGCGAGCCTGCTTGACGACATGAAAACTTCTTCATGAAAAACCACCTGCGACCGAATGCCGCGCACCGCCTGGCCTCCAGGATCGTTGGACTTTCCATGAAAACTTCTTAACGAACCGAGGGATTTACCTAGCACGCTATCAAAATCTATAACAAAACCCTGCACACGCCTTGCTGCAGATAACAGAGATTGGAGCTTGCAAGATGACTGTGAAAGTAACTGAACGCGACGACGCCCACATGTCCCACGAAGGCATTGCCGCCGGCATCCGGATCTGGGATGTGCATCAACAGGATTTGCTGGTGGGGATGTTCCACTCCGAAACAGATGCCCGCAGCTATAAGGCCGAGCTGGAGCGAGAGGAACTGCAGCGCTTGCGTGAGACCGTGCAATCCTGAACCACACAAAACACCTGTGGGAGCGAGCTCGCTCGCGATAGCGTTGTATCAGTCAATGTCTCTGTCACTGATATACCGCTATCGCGAGCAAGCTCGCTCCCACAGGTTTTGTGTTTCAGCTCAATGGAATCGCGTCCCGCTTACCACATCAAATCATCAGGAATCTGATAAGCCGCGTACGGATCATCGGCATCGACTTCTTCAGTCTGGGTGTTGAGCTGGACGATGCGCTTGGGATCGCGCTCCTGGATTTTAAGCGCCGCTTCACGCGGGATCACTTCATAGCCGCCGGCGTGGTGGACGATCGCCAGGGAGCCGCTGCTCAGCTTGTTGCGCATCAGCGCGTTGACCGAGATGCGCTTGACCTTCTTGTCATCGACAAAGTTGTAGTAGTCGTCAGTGGTCAGCTTTGGCAGGCGCGAGACTTCAATCAATTGCTTGATCTGCGCCGCACGGGCTTTCTGCTCGGCCTTTTCCTGCTGCTGACGGTTGAGCTCCTGGTCGCGCTTGACCTTTTCGGCCATGGCTTCCTGAGCCGCCCGCTGCTGGGAATCATCCAGTTCGACCTGGCCTTTGTGGGCCAGGCGCTGCTGTTTCTGTTTCTCTTTGCCGACCTGCTTGGCCTGCTTTTGGTTGACCAGCCCTGCTTTGAGCAACTGGTCGCGAAGGGAAAGGCTCATGGTGCTTACTCACTTAGGCAACGGCCTCAGCCACAGCTGGGCAAATTCTTTTCCTGACGTTTGGCTTCGCCCCACAAGGCGTCCAACTCTTCGAGGGTGCAATTTTCCATGGGACGACGGGTGTCGCGCAATGCCTGTTCGATAAATCGGAACCGTCGCTCGAACTTTGCGTTGGCGCCACGCAGGGCAGTCTCGGGATCGACCTTGAGGTGTCGCGCCAGGTTGACCACGCTGAACAACAGGTCACCCACCTCGTCATTGATGGCAGCCGGATCATTGTCCGCCATGGCTTCGAGCACTTCGTCCAGCTCCTCGCGAACCTTGTCCAGTACCGGCAACGGCCCCGGCCAGTCGAACCCCACCTGTGCGGCACGCTTCTGCAACTTTGCCGAACGGGACAAGGCCGGCAGCGCCGCTGGCACATCGTCGAGCAGCGACAATTGCTCGGGCGCCGACGTCTTTTCAGCTCGCTCCTGTGCCTTGATTTCCTCCCAGCGCTGCTTCACCTGCTCTTCGCTCAGGCGCGGAATATCCACGGGCGCATACAACTCACCGGTGGGAAACACGTGGGGATGGCGACGGATCAGCTTGCGGGTGATGCTGTCGACCACGCCGGCGAATTCGAAACGGTTCTCCTCCCGGGCCAACTGGCTGTAATACACCACTTGGAACAGCAGGTCGCCCAACTCACCCTGCAAATGATCAAGATCGCCACGCTCGATCGCGTCAGCCACTTCATACGCTTCTTCCAGGGTATGGGGAACGATGGTGGCGTATGTTTGCTTGATGTCCCAGGGGCACCCGTACTGCGGGTCCCGCAGCCGGTTCATCAGGTGGAGCAGGTCTTCGAGGCTGTACATCAATCCGTCCCGTCACAAAAAAACATGTGGGAGCGAGCTCCCACATCAACCAAGACAACCAGCGATCAGCCCGGCGTCCGATTACGCCGGGTCTCGATGATGTTCGGCAACTGGGAAATCCGCCCCAGCAACCGCCCCAACGCGTCCAACCCCGGAATCTCGATGGTCAGGGACATCAGCGCGGTGTTGTCTTCCTTGTTCGAGCGGGTATTCACCGCGAGCACGTTGATGCGTTCGTTGAGCAATACCTGGGACACGTCACGCAGCAAGCCGGAACGGTCGTAGGCGCGGATGACGATGTCCACTGGATAAGTGAGCACCGGCACCGGGCCCCAGCTGACCTGGATGATCCGTTCCGGTTCGCGACCCGCCAATTGCAACACTGACGCACAGTCCTGGCGGTGGATACTCACGCCGCGACCCTGGGTGATGTAGCCGACGATCGCATCCCCCGGCAGCGGCTGGCAGCAACCGGCCATCTGGGTCATCAGGTTGCCCACGCCCTGGATCTGGATGTCGCCGCGTTTGCCCGGCTTGTAGCCGGTGGCCTTGCGCGGAATCAGCTCCAGTTGCTCGTTGCCCCGCTCCGGCTCCACCAGCTGCTGGGCCAGGTTGACCAGTTGCGCAAGGCGCAGGTCGCCGGCACCAAGGGCGGCGAACATGTCCTCGGCGGTCTTCATGTTGGCCTTTTCGGCCAGCTTGTCGAAGTCCACCTGCGGCAGGCCCAGGCGACTCAGCTCGCGCTCGAGCAAGGTCTTGCCGGCGGCGACGTTCTGGTCGCGGGCTTGCAACTTGAACCAATGGACGATTTTCGCCCGTGCCCGCGAGGTGGTGATGTAGCCCAGGTTCGGGTTCAACCAGTCGCGGCTCGGCGTGCCGTGCTTGCTGGTAATGATCTCGACCTGCTCACCGGTTTGCAGGCTGTAGTTGAGCGGCACGATCCGCCCGTTGATCTTGGCGCCACGGCAGTTGTGGCCGATCTCGGTGTGCACCCGGTAGGCGAAATCCAGCGGCGTCGCGCCTTTGGGCAAGTCGATGGCATGGCCGTCAGGCGTGAAGATGTAGACCCGGTCCGGTTCGATATCGACCCGCAATTGCTCGGCGAGGCCGCCGATGTCGCCCAGTTCCTCGTGCCATTCCAGCACTTGGCGCAGCCAGGAGATTTTTTCTTCGTAATGGTTGGAGCCGGACTTGACGTCGGTACCCTTGTATTTCCAGTGGGCACAGACCCCCAGCTCTGCTTCCTCGTGCATGGCGTGGGTGCGGATCTGCACTTCCAGCACCTTGCCCTCCGGGCCGATCACGGCGGTGTGCAACGAGCGGTAGCCGTTTTCCTTGGGGTTGGCGATGTAGTCGTCGAATTCCTTCGGAATGTGCCGCCACAACGTGTGGACGATACCCAGCGCGGTGTAGCAGTCACGCATTTCAGGGACCAGCACGCGAACGGCGCGAACGTCGTAGATCTGGCTGAATTCCAGGCCCTTGCGCTGCATTTTTCGCCAGATGGAATAGATATGCTTGGCCCGGCCGCTGATATCGGCTTCCACGCCGGTGGCCTGCAGCTCTTCGCGCAACTGGGTCATGACGTCGGTGATGAAGCGTTCGCGATCCAGGCGTCGCTCGTGCAGCAACTTGGCGATCTGCTTGTACTGGTCGGGCTCCAGGTAGCGGAAGGACAAATCCTCCAGCTCCCACTTGATGTGACCGATACCCAGTCGATGAGCCAGCGGCGCGTAGATGTCGAATACTTCCCGGGCAACGCGATTGCGCTTCTCGTCGTCGGCGGATTTCACGGCGCGGATCGCGCAGGTGCGCTCGGCGAGCTTGATCAGCGCGACACGCACGTCGTCGACCATGGCAACGAGCATCTTGCGCAGGTTTTCCACCTGGCCCTGGGTGCCCAGCACCATGGACTGCCGCGGGCTGAGGCTGGCGCTGATTGCCGCCATGCGCAGCACACCGTCGATCAGCTTGGCGACCACGGTGCCGAAGCGCTGGCTGACGACCGGCAGTTGGATCTGCCCTTCGCGCACGCCGCGGTACAGCACCGCGGCGACCAGCGAATCCTGGTCCAGCTTGAGGTCGGCGAGGATCTCGGCGATCTCCAGGCCCGTCTGGAAACTCGAGGTGCCTTCGGACCACAGGTTCTTCGCCGCATTGTGTTGCTGCTCCGCCTCTCGAGCGAACTCGCAAGCGGCCTTCAAGGCTTCGCGATCCAGTGCCGTGTCGATACTGACCGCGTGATCGAGCCAAGCCTCGAGATTGATACTGCCGTCAGTGTTGATCGGCTGGTGTGCTCTCACCTGTACCATCTTTACTTACCTTCCCTACGACGCAGATTCAATGCGTCAACATCGCTGACCTTCGTTGCCCGTGTTTCCGCCCAGGGCCGTGGCGGAGTGCACGAACGGGTCAGTCGGACAAGCCATCCTGGCTCGCTTCAAATAACGCCATGGCCTCGACATGCGCCGTCTGAGGAAACATATCGAGAATCCCGGCACGTTTTAACCGGTAGCCCTGCTTGATCAATTCGACCGTGTCCCGCGCCAAAGTTGCCGGGTTGCACGATACATAAACCAACCGTCTGGCACCCAGGGATGCCAGCTTGCGCACCACCTCGAAAGCACCGTCACGGGGTGGGTCCAAGAGTACCGCAGAAAAGCCTTCGCCGATCCATTCGGCACCCGCCAACGGCTGGGATAAATCGGCCTGAAAAAAAGCAGTGTTATGCAAATTGTTGCTGACGGCGTTGGCCGCGGCACGGTCGACCATGGTTTGCACGCCTTCCACCGCCACCATCTCGCGCACGCTTTTGGCCAGTGGCAAGGCAAAGTTGCCCAGGCCGCAGAACAGGTCCAGCACCCGCTCTTCGGAGCGAGGCGCTAGCCATTGCAAGGCCTGGACGACCATCGCTTCGTTGACGGCGGCGTTTACCTGGATGAAATCCCCTGGCCGGTAAGCCAGGTCCAGGTCCCAGGTTTCCAGGCGATAGCCCAGGGAGCGTCCCGGATCGACCGGTTGCGGCTCGCCTTCGCCATGCAGCCACAGTTGTGCTTCGTGGAACGCACAAAAATCCTTGAGGATCGTCAGGTCGGCTTCCGACAGTGGCGCCATATGCCGCAACAGCAGCGCGAGGGACGAGCCGGCGAACAATTCCACATGGCCCAGCGCCTGGGGCTTGCCCAGGCGACGAAGCATCTGGGGCAAGCGGCTCATGATCGGTTGCAAGGGCTGTACCAGCACCGGACATTGGTCGATGGCGACAATGTCCTGGCTGCCGACGGCACGCAAACCCACTTCGAGCTTCTTCGCTTTCTGATCCCAACGCACTGCCACCCGGGCTCGACGCCGGTAGCCAAACTCCGGCCCGCTCAAGGGCTCGGCCCATTCTTGCGGCTCAACGCCCGCCACCCGTGACAGCTGCTCGGCGAGCATGCGCTGTTTAAGGGCGAGTTGTTCGTTGTGGGGCAGATGCTGCACGCTGCATCCACCGCAGCGACCGGCATGGACACACGGCGCGGCACGACGCAGCTCGCTGGGCGAAAACACCCGTTCAGTGCGGGCCTCGACCACCTTGCCGTGGGCACCGAGCACCCGCGCCTCGACTTCTTCACCGGCCAGGGCGCCGATGACAAACCAGGTGCGCCCGTCGACAAACGCAATGCCCCGGCCATCGTTGGCCAGGCGTTCGATGGTCAAGCGCTGCTTTTTACCGGTGGGCACTTGCGGGGCCCGGCTTCCGCCGCTGGGCTGGAAGCGCAAGCCTCTTTCTTGCTTGGCCATCAGTTGGGCGCGTCGAAAATGCCGGTCGACAGGTAACGGTCGCCACGGTCGCAGATGATCGCGACGATCACCGCATTCTCGACTTCCCGGGACAGGCGCAGCATGCCCGCCACGGCACCGCCCGAAGACACGCCGCAGAAGATGCCTTCTTCCCGCGCCAGGCGCCGGGTCACGTCCTCGGCTTCGCTCTGGGCCATGTCGATGATGCGGTCCACGCGGTCGGCCTGGTAGATCTTCGGCAGATACTCTTCGGGCCAGCGGCGGATGCCGGGGATGGCCGAGCCTTCCATTGGTTGCAGGCCAACGATCTGTACGTTCGGGTTCTGTTCTTTCAAATAGCGCGACGTGCCCATGATGGTGCCGGTGGTGCCCATCGAGCTGACGAAATGGGTGATCGTGCCGTCGGTCTGGCGCCAGATCTCAGGGCCGGTGGTGGTGTAGTGGGCTTCTGGATTGTCGCCGTTGGCGAACTGATCCAACACTTTGCCACGCCCCTCGGCCTGCATGCGTTCGGCCAAGTCCCGGGCGCCCTCCATGCCTTCTTCCTGGGTTACCAGGATCAATTCGGCGCCATAGGCTGTCATCGCGGCCTTACGCTCGGCGCTGGAATTGTCGGGCATGATCAGGATCATCTTGTAGCCCTTGATCGCCGCCGCCATCGCCAGGGCGATGCCGGTATTGCCGGACGTCGCCTCGATCAGCGTATCGCCGGGCTGGATCTGGCCCCGCAATTCGCCGCGGGTGATCATCGACAGCGCCGGTCGGTCCTTGACCGAACCCGCCGGGTTATTCCCTTCGAGCTTGAGCAAAAGCGTATTGCTGGTCGCGCCAGGCAGGCGCTGCAGGCGAACCAGCGGAGTGTTGCCGACGCAATCGGCGATGGTTGGGTACTGCAAAGTCATGGCGTATTCGCAATCCGGACTGCGGGGGCGCCTATCATACCGGCAAACCGGGCGAGGCCATATCACGCAAAGTGAGGGGGTTATGGCTTAAGGGAATAAGCCTTTAGGAATCGGTGCAGTCCCGTGGCGAGGGAGCTTGCTCCCGCTGAGTGGCAAAGCCGCCCCAATCGGGACTTCGCGGTATTTCAGGCCGTTTGTAAGGGGCCACTTCGCGCCCCAGCGGGAACAAGCTCTCTCGGCACGTCGGCGGTGTGCGGCTCAACGGCCAGCAGCCGCAGATTCAAGCGCAACCCTCTCACGCCATTGTGCGCCCACACCCGCCCGCCTTGGCGCTCCACCGCGTTGCGAGCGATGCTCAACCCCAATCCAAACCCGCCGTTCCCTGGCCGGGAGCCATCCAGGCGGATGAACGGATCAAAGATGCGGTTGAGATCCTGCTCGGCCACGCCGCCGCCTTCATCTTCCAGCCACAGCAACCAGAACCCATCCTCACGCCGACCATCCAGGCGCACAATGCCGCCGGGCGGTGAATGGCGAATAGCGTTACGCAGGATGTTTTCCAAGGCCTGAGCCAAAGTATTGAGGTTGCCTTGCACCCAGCAGCTGGCGTCGACGGCGCATTGCAACTGGCTCGCCGGCCAGCCGGTTTCGTAGCAGGCGTTTTCGGTGAGCATTTCCCACAGCGCCTGGACCTGGATCGCCTCGGCGGGCAACGGCGCCCGGTCGGTATCGAGCCAGGCCAGTTGCAAGGTGTCTTCGACCAGCCCCTGCATGCAGTCGACTTCCCGGGCGACGCGCTCGCGCAGGCGAATCAGGTCCTGCTCACTGTCGCCCGCCACCTGCAAGCGACTCAAGGGCGTGCGCAATTCATGGGACAGGTCTCGCAGCAGTTGCTGTTGCAGGGCGACGGTGGATTGCAGGCGTTCGGACATTTGATCGAAAGCGCGGCCCAGTTCGCCCAGTTCGTCGGCTCGATCGGTGGTACGGGCAGGCAGGCGCACGTTCAACTGATCGGCGCGCCAGGCATTGGCCTGTTCGCGCAGCTGATTGAGCGGCACCACCAGCAAGCGATACAGCCCGACACACAGCAGCAGGGTAAACAGCCCAGGAATGACACCGTTGGTGATCACGCGCCAGAACACTCGATAACGTCCCGGCAGGAAACGCTCGGGCAGTTCGATCACCAAGCTGCCGATGGACGGATTCTCTGGGAAAGGCACCCGCAACCACGGCCGTCCCTTTTTGTGGATGGGCCAATCGAGGCCGCGCAGAAAGGTGAGGCGCTCGATTTCCCTGTCCGTGAGCGGGTGTTCGCTCAGTGACTGCAAGTCACCGCCAATCACCCCTACCCAGCTCGCTTCACGATATTGCATAGCGTAGACCCATCGATCAACGCCCATGCTTCCATCGGTCAGCCACGCCTGCTCAGCTTCGGCGGCGTATCGCGTGAGGGTGCCGCGGGCTTCGTCCGACAGGAACTGATTGCGCACTTCCATGTAGCGCCCCCAGGACCAGCTCAGCCAGATCATCAGCAAGCAGAACGCTACCAGCAGGCATGCCAGCTTCCAGAACAGCGAGTGCCTGCCGGGCAGGTCAGACCATTTCATCGACAACACTCAAGACATAGCCTTTGCCCCACACCGTGCGCAATTCGCGCTGGGTATAGCCGATGGCCTTGAGCTTGCGGCGTATCTGGCTGACATGCATGTCCAGGCTGCGATCGTGGGGGGCGTAACCGCGCTGTAACACGTGCTGGTACAGGAAGGCCTTGCTCAACACTTCTTCGCCGCTGCGGTGCAGCACGTCCAGCAAGCGATATTCGCTGCGCGTCAACCCCGCCCATTGTCCCTGGACCTGCACATCGCTGCGCTCTTCGTCGAAACCCAGATCCTGGCTCTGGCGCAGGATCGCCACCTGGGCCGGACGTCGGTCCAGCGCGACTCGCCGCAGGATGGCCTCGATGCGCACCCGTAGCTCCACCATGCTGAAGGGCTTGGGCAAGTAGTCGTCAGCACCAAGGCGAAAGCCACTGATGCGATCCGCTTCGGCGCCCAGCGCGGACATCAGCAACACCGGCGTCGCCTGGCGCTTGCGCAAATGCGTCAACACCGCGAGACCGTCCAGGCCGGGCAGCAGGATGTCCATCAACACGACGTCAAAAGCCTGCCGGCAGGCGATTTCCAGGCCTTCCTGGCCGTTCTGGCACCAAGTGACGTCGAACCCGCTGCGGCCCAGATGCTCATGAACATAAGCACCCAGTACGGGGTCGTCTTCTATGGAAAGGATACGGGGCGGCACGGTGGCGTGGGGGCTCATCAGTTTCTGCAAATAATTCTCAGTTGAGCAATTATTCAAGATCGCTTCCCTACAGGCAACCGCCGCGTATCGCCCCGCTCAATCCTGGCAGCGACGCGGATGCACGGCGACATGAATTTTACGGAGAAGGCTCGCCTGCAAATCGCTACACTGCGCAGGTGTTGCGTGCCGGATGCGCGCAAAGCTCAATCAGACCGCTGGATGCAGGAGACAAGGTGTGCTCAAGAAACTGGGAATCAAAGGCCGCGTGCTGTTGCTGACCCTGTTGCCAACCAGCCTGATGGCGCTGGTTCTGGGCGGCTATTTCACCTGGATGCAGCAATCGGACCTGCACGCCCAACTGCTGCAAAGGGGCGAAATGATCGCCGAACAGCTGGCGCCGCTGGTCGCCCCCGCCCTTAGCCGCCAAGACACCGAACTGCTGGAGCGCATCGCCACCCAGTCCCTCGAGCAAGCCGATGTCCGGGCCGTGACCTTCCTGGCCCCCGACCGCGCTCCGCTGGCCCACGCCGGCCCGACCATGCTCAACCGGGCACCGGAAGGCAACAGCAGTCAACTGCTGCAACGCACCGGCAACGACGCCACCCGCTACCTGCTGCCGGTGTTCGGCAAGCACCGCAACCTGGCCGGCGAACTGATCCCCGAAGAGGCCGACCGCCTGCTGGGCTGGGTCGAGCTGGAGTTGTCCCACAGCGGCATGTTGCTGCGCGGTTACCGCAGCCTGTTCGCCAGCCTGCTCCTGATCGCCGCCGGGCTGGGATGCACCGGGCTATTGGCCTTGCGCATGGGCCGCACCATCAACCGTCCGCTGAGCCAGATCAAGCAGGCCGTGGCGCAGCTCAAGGATGGGCACCTGGAAACCCGCCTGCCACCGCTGGGCAGTCAAGAGCTGGATGAATTGGCGTCGGGCATCAATCGCATGGCCGGGACCTTGCAGAACGCCCAGGAGGAATTGCAACACAGCATCGACCAGGCCACCGAAGACGTGCGCCAGAACCTGGAAACCATCGAGATCCAGAACATCGAGCTGGACCTGGCCCGCAAGGAAGCCCTGGAAGCGAGCCGGATCAAATCCGAGTTCCTGGCGAACATGAGCCATGAGATCCGCACGCCGCTCAACGGCATCCTGGGTTTCACCCATCTATTGCAAAAAAGCGAACTGACCCCGCGCCAGCTCGACTACCTGGGCACCATCGAAAAATCCGCCGACAGCCTGCTGGGCATCATCAACGAAATCCTCGACTTCTCGAAGATCGAGGCCGGCAAGCTGGTGCTCGACAGCATCCCGTTCAACTTGCGGGACCTGTTGCAGGACACCCTGACCATCCTCGCCCCCGCCGCCCATGCCAAGCAATTGGAATTGGTGAGCCTGGTCTACCGGGACACGCCGCTGTCGCTGGTGGGCGACCCGCTGCGTCTCAAGCAGATCCTCACCAACCTGGTGAGCAATGCCATCAAGTTCACCCGGGAAGGCACCATCGTCGCCCGCGCGATGCTCGAAGACGAGCACGAAGACAGCGTGCAGCTGCGCATCAGCATCCAGGACACCGGTATCGGCCTGTCCAGCCAGGACGTTCGCGCGTTGTTCCAGGCGTTCAGCCAGGCCGACAACTCCTTGTCCCGGCAACCCGGCGGCACCGGGCTGGGCCTGGTGATTTCCAAGCGGCTGGTGGAACAGATGGGCGGCGAGATCGGCGTGGACAGCACGCCAGGCGAAGGCTCGGAGTTCTGGATCAGCCTGCGCCTGCCCAAGACCCGCGACGACGCCGAGGATCTCCCCGGCCCGCCGTTGCTGGGCCGGCGGGTGGCCGTCCTGGAAAATCACGAGTTGGCGCGCCAGGCTTTGCAGCACCAGCTCGAAGACTGTGGCTTGCAGGTCACGCCGTTCAACACGCTGGAGAACCTGACCAACGGGGTCACGGTTGCTCACCAGACCGAACAGGCCATCGACCTGGCGGTGCTCGGCATCACCAGCAACGACATGCCACCCGAGCGCTTGAACCAGCACATCTGGGACTTGGAACACCTGGGCTGCAAAGTCCTCGTGCTGTGCCCTACCACCGAACAAACGCTGTACCACCTCTCCGTCCCGAACCCCCACAGCCAATTGCAGGCCAAGCCGGCCTGCACGCGCAAGTTGCGGCGGTCGCTTTCCGACCTGGTCAACCCGCGCCCAACGCGCAACGAACCCAATGAACCGGTGGCCAGCCGAGCGCCAAAGGTGCTGTGCGTGGACGACAACCCGGCGAACCTGCTGTTGGTGCAAACCCTGCTCGAGGACCTGGGCGCCCGGGTGCTGGCGGTGGAAAGCGGGTACGCCGCGGTCGAGGCGGTGCAACAGGAAACCTTCGACCTGGTCCTGATGGATGTGCAGATGCCCGGCATGGACGGTCGCCAGAGCACCGAGGCGATCCGCCAATGGGAAAGTGAGCGGCATTGCACACCGCTGCCGATCGTTGCCCTCACTGCCCACGCCATGGCCAACGAAAAACGCGCCCTGCTGCAAAGCGGTATGGATGACTACCTGACCAAGCCCATCAGCGAGCGGCAGCTGGCCCAGGTCGTGCTCAAATGGACCGGCCTGGCCTTGCGCAACCAGGTGCCGGACCGGGGCGCGGACGCCCATCGCAGCGGTGAGCTGCTGGTGCTCGATCATGAAGAAGGCCTGCGCCTGGCCGCCGGCAAGGCCGACTTGGCGGCGGATATGCTGGCGATGCTGCTGGCATCCCTCGAAGCCGACCGGGAAGCGATTCGCCAGGCCAGCGAAGCCAACGATCACAATGCCCTGATCGAGCGGGTCCACCGCCTGCACGGTGCCACGCGCTACTGCGGCGTACCGCAACTGCGCGCGGCCTGCCAGCGCAGCGAAACCCTGCTCAAGCAGAAGGATCCGAAGGCCGCGGCGGCCCTGGAAGACCTGGAGCTGGCCATCAATCGCCTGGCCAGCGAGGCTCGCATCAGTGCCTGACCCACGAAGCGTTGGCCGCCATCGCCACGACCACACTGGATAACATCGCAGCCTGGGCCGCCGGCGCGCCGCAGAACCTGATAGATAGCTGACTCGCCTTTCTTTGAAGCGAGCTTGCTCGCGATAGCAATGGATCAGCCAGCTTTGAAGTGACTGACACACCGCTATCGCGAGCAAGCTGGCTCCCACAGTGAATGGAGTTTCGTCGGCCAACCTTTCATCGAGTCCATGCCCCAGCCATGCCCCGTGCTAGCATGTCGCGCCTATTTGGAGGACCCATGGCCGAACACGATTTTCGCTACACCCTGATGAACCCGCAGCACACCTTGACCGAGGTCCGCGCCCTGGCGCCAGGCCGTTACCAGGTCACTGGCAATGGCGGTTCGATCCAGGCCAACGACGTATTGCTCGTGACCCTCAAGGGCAGCAAGGACCTGTCCATGCGCCTGACCGTGGACACCGTTCGCCATCTGCTCAAGCCAATGGGCCAGTGGACCGCCATGACTACCGGCCCGGTATTCGGCGAACTGGCGATCCACACCTGGCAGGTCAATTGCGACCGCTGCACCAAGGAACTGAGCTTCGAATTCGCCGTCGATGCCAAGCTCGGCACCAAGGCCCAGAAACCGGCCGCCACCGCGCGCATTGCCGAGCTGGGCTGGCAGACGGTCGGCGAGAGGCATCTGTGCCCCCAATGCCAGGAAGCCGCTTGATGAAACGCCTGTTCCTGGCCACGCTGGTCGGCGCTGGCCTGATGGGTTGCGCCGCCGATCCGGTGCAGCTGCAGCAAAACCGCAGCTATATTCTTGAATGGATCGGTGAGCGGCCATTGATGGACTACAGCCACCTGACCATCACCCTCGGCGATGATGGCCGGGCCTATGGCAATGCCGGCTGCAACCATTGGTTTGCGCCCTACACCCTGGAAGGCGACCGGCTGAGTTTCGGCAAGATCGGCAGCACCCGCAAACTCTGCCCCCCGGCAGTGATGGAGCAGGAGACGCGATTCTTGCAGGCGCTACAGAAAGTCGAACGCTGGGATGTTTCCCCCATCGAACAGATGCGTTTCTGGCCCGCCCAGGGCAAGCCGCTGCGCTGGTGGTTGGAGGAAGGCTGAAGCCTTGCCTGACCAGGCACTGGCGAGGGAGTTGCTCCCTCGCCACTGAACCCGCTATTTCAGCGCCTGCAACGCCTCCAGCTTCGCCATCACCGCCGCCGCCGTCTGCTCCCCAAGCAATTGCTCACGCACCTTGCCCTGGTTATCGATGATGTAGGTCACCGGCAATCCTTCGCTGCGAGGGATATCGAAGAATTCGGCCGGGTCCTGGGCCAATACGCTGAAGCGAATCCCCATTTTTTCGCTGGCGCTCCTGAGCTCTTCACCCTGTACCTGATCGAAGTTGACACCGAACACGCCCACGTTTCGACCCTTGAGCTGCTCGGCGAGCGCGTTGAATTCCGGAATTTCAGTGCGGCAGGGTGCGCACCATTCGGCCCAGTAATTGAGCACCACCCATTGTTTGTCCAACCGCTTCGAAGCGATTGGCTGGCCGTTCTGGTCCACCCCATAATCGTTTCCACAGCCGGCGAGCAATAGAATGCCGAAAAAAGCCAGTGCCGCCGCCAATCGCCTTGTCATGTGCCAATCCTTGTCTGAAATGTGAACGCTGGCCGCCCATCACGTGCTAGGCGCCGCGCTGCACAGTAGAATAGCCGCCACCTTACGCAAGATGCGACCTGCTCATGACTGATCTGACGCTTTATCACAACCCGCGCTGCTCCAAATCCCGCGGTGCGCTGGAACTGTTGGAGGCCCGCGGCCTGACGCCCACCGTCATCCGTTATCTGGAAAACCCGCTCGACGCCGCGCAGCTCAAGGGCTTGCTGGGCAAGCTTGGCATCAGCGCGCGGCAATTGCTGCGCACCGGCGAGGACGAGTACAAGGCGCTGGACCTGGCCAACGAGAACCTGGGCGAGAACGATCTGATCGCTGCCATCGTCGCCCATCCAAAGCTCATGGAACGGCCGATCCTCGAAGCCGGCGACAAAGCCGTGATCGGCCGTCCGCCGGAAAAGATTCTGGAGATCCTGCCGTGAGCGCGCCGTACATCCTGGTGTTGTATTACAGCCGCAGCGGCTCTACCAACGAAATGGCCCGGCAGATTGCCCGGGGCGTCGAGCAGGCCGGCCTGGAAGCGAGGTTGCGTACGGTGCCGGCGATCTCCGCCGAGTGCGAGGCGGTATCGCCGGACATTCCGGAACAAGGCCCGCTGTACGCCACGCTCGATGACCTGAAAAATTGCGCCGGCCTGGCCCTCGGCAGCCCGACCCGTTTCGGCAACATGGCCGCGCCGCTGAAATACTTCCTCGACGGCACCAGCAACCTTTGGCTCACCGGAGCCCTCGTCGGCAAGCCGGCCGGCGTGTTTACCTCCACCGCAAGCCTGCATGGCGGCCAGGAAACCACCTTGTTGTCGATGATGCTGCCACTGCTGCATCACGGCATGCTGATCACCGGCCTGCCCTACAGCGAGTCGGCCTTGATCGACACCCAGGGCGGCGGTACGCCCTACGGGCCGAGCCACCATGCTGGCGCCGATGGCAAAAGCGGCTTGAACGAACACGAAGTTGCCTTGTGCCGCGCCTTGGGATTGCGCCTGGCGAAAACCGCCCTGTTGCTGGAGAACGGCCGTGGCTAAGAAGCCGAAAATCCTGCCGCCCATCCAATGGCTGGAGCCACGCGTACGCATCGCCCGCGCCGTCAGCCTGCTGTGCTTTTTCGGCTTGGTGGGGTTGCTCAGCGCGTATTACCTGCTCATCGCCGACCTGCACGGCGCGCGCCCGTGGGTGATTTTGCTGATCGAATTGGTACCCCTGCTGATCCTCGCGCCGGGCATGCTCAGCGGCAGCGCCCGCGGGCATTCCTGGATGTGTTTCGTGGTCAATCTGTATTTCATCAAGGGCGCCCTGGCCGCCTACGATCCGAACCGGCATGTGTTCGGCTTGCTGGAAATGGCAGCGAGCGTGGCGGTGTTCTGCTCGGCGTTGCTGTACGTACGCTGGCGGTTTCAGTTGAATCGGCGGTTGGCTGGCGAAGGCGATATCGCCGTCGCCTGATACGCCGCCTTCGCGAGCAGGGCTCGCTCCCACAGTGGACTTGTAAACGCTGAAAATCCCCTGTGAAAGCGAGCTTGCTCCGGGCGGCGATCCGACGATGGCCGCAACCCGGTCTCAATGATTCACGGTATAAGCCAGCATCATCGAAATCTGCGACATCGGCCGCCCGCCACTCTCTTCGTGCCACTGGTTGAAAGCTGCCTGCACCGTCGCAAGATCCCGAAGGCTCGTGGGGGCTTTGTCGATGATGTCCTGGGCGTTGAGCGCCGCTACCACGTCATAACTGGGCACGAATGTGTCCTTGCCCATCATCCGCAGGAAACGCGGTGCCGACAGGCCGCCCAGTTGATGGCCGTGTTTCTTCAGATAAGTCCACAGGCCCACGATGTCAGTCACAGGCCAGTCGGCGACCAGCGCCCCAAAGCTGCCCTTTTCGTGGGCCACGTCCAGGATCAACTGCGCGTTGCGCGGTACGCTCTTGAGCTTGCCCAGGTGGCGAATGATCCGCGCGTCCTGCATCAGCCGCTCCAGGTGCTCGGCGCCCATCAGCACGACTTTCTCCGGATCAAATTTGAAGAACACCTCTTCAAACGCCGGCCACTTGGCGTCCACCAGGCTGTGCTTGAGCCCGGCGCGAAACACCCGCAGGGCCATGGTCGAGAGGTAGCGGTCGTCGCTGATCTTGCGCAGTTGCGCCGGGGTCTTGGGTACAGGCAGGTGGGCTTCCAGTTCAGCCGCCGAACCGAAGCGGTTCAGACAATACTCGTGCAGCCACTTGTAATCGCGCATGCCCTCTCCTGGTATTGAAAAAGAAACGGCGCTCGCAAGCGCCGTGGATAAAACCGGTTGGCAACCTTACAGGTTCACCACATTGACGAACCGCGGCGTGGCGTTTTCGTCGATGCGCAGGTTGGTGAAGTCGAACAGGTTGCGGTCCGCCAGTTGCGACGGGATGACGTTCTGCAAGCCGCGGAAAATGCTCTCGGTACGGCCCGGAGTCTTGCGCTCCCATTCCTGGAGCATTTCCTTGACCACCTGGCGCTGCAGGTTTTCCTGGGAGCCGCACAGGTTGCACGGGATGATCGGGAATTGCTTGAAATCCGAATAGGCCTGGATGTCCTTCTCGTTGCAATACGCCAACGGGCGAATCACCACGTTGCGCCCATCGTCGGCCCGCAGCTTGGGTGGCATGGCCTTGAGCGAGCCGTTGTAGAACATGTTGAGGAAAAAGGTCTCGACGATGTCGTCGCGGTGGTGACCCAGGGCCATTTTGGTCGCGCCAATCTCGTCGGCGAACGTGTAGAGCGTTCCGCGGCGCAAGCGTGAGCACAGCGAACAAGTGGTCTTGCCTTCGGGAATCAGTTCCTTGACCACCGAATAGGTGTCTTTCTCGACGATGTGGTACTCGACGCCCAGCGACTCGAGGTAGGCCGGCAGCACATGTTCCGGGAACCCAGGCTGCTTCTGGTCCATGTTGACCGCGACGATGTCGAACTTGATCGGTGCAACCTTCTGTAAATGCATCAGCACGTCGAGCAAGGTGTAGCTGTCCTTGCCGCCGGACAGGCAGACCATGACCTTGTCGCCGTCCTCGATCATGTTGTAGTCGGCGACCGCCTCACCGGCCAGGCGGCGCAGGCGCTTTTGCAGTTTGTTCTGGTTGACCGTAAGAGTGCCCATGACGCGAAATCCGTGAGGTGTGACGAAAGGCCGGCATTTTACGCAAAAAACTGGCTGTCGGCGAAGGCTGACGACAGGTGCCTTTATGGCGAGGGGATTTATCCCCGTCGGGTTGCGCAACCCTGCGCACAGACCTAACGGCGATTAGCGTTCCCCGCTACAGCGCGATTTGCTCTAAGCGCCCCATCCCCTTGAGGGCCACTCCTTCCTATACTGCGGCATAAGGTCGCACACACTTACAGACCTTTACTTACCTGGCCAATTGGCCCGTAGGCGCTCCGTTGGGGGGCGATGGCAATAACAAAGGAGTGACTGACTATGATCCATCATGTCGTGGGGCTCTTTACCCACCCTGATCAAGAATGGAAGGAAATCCGTGGCGATCAGGAGGAAAGCATCAGCCACATGTACCTCACCCACACGCTGATCCTGGCGGCCATCCCGGCGGTATCGGCGTTCATCGGTACCACGCAGGTAGGATGGGTCATCGGCAATCGTCCACCGGTCATGCTCACCCAGGAAAGCGCCCTGTGGATGACCATCATGTCTTACCTGGCCATGTTGGGCGGCGTGGCGGTGATGGGAGCGTTCATCCACTGGATGGCTCGCACCTATGACGCCAATCCGAGCCTGGCTCGCTGCGTCGCGTTCGCCACGTACACCGCGACACCGCTGTTCATCGGCGGCCTGGCGGCGCTCTATCCCCACATGTGGCTGGGGATGATCGTCGGGACCGCGGCGATCTGCTACACGGTCTACCTGTTGTACGTAGGGCTGCCGACCTTCATGAACATCCCTCAGGACGAAGGTTTCCTGTTTTCCAGTTCGGTGCTGGCCGTGGGTTTGGTGGTGCTGGTGGCGATCATGGCGTTCACGGTGATTGTCTGGGGGCTGGGCGTGGGCCCGGTCTATACCAATTGAAGGATTATTGAAGGATTAAGGCTCTCCAACCAAAATCGATCTGCCACCACAGGCCGCCGCAAGGCGGCCTTCCTCTGTGCGTGGTTCTGCCTGGACGACCGCTGGGCGCCTCAACGATTCGCAACGGCCAACGCTTGCGGCATACTCGGCTTTCTGGAGACCCGTAAAGCATGCTCGAGCAACTCAATACCCGCGTCGAAGAGTGTTATCAACAAGCTGAATCCTTTTTCAAACGTCCTTTCAAACGTCCGGTGGTCAGCCTCAAGTTGCGCGGCCAAAAGGCCGGTGTCGCGCACCTTCATGAAAATCTGCTGCGCTTCAATCCACAGCTGTACCAGGAGAACGCCGAGGATTTCCTCAAGCAGACGGTGGCCCATGAGGTCGCGCACCTGATCGCCCACCAACTGTTTGGCGACCGTATCCAGGCCCATGGAGAGGAATGGCAACTGATCATGCGTGGGGTCTACGAACTGCCACCCAACCGTTGCCACACCTACGAGATCAAACGCCGTACCGCAACCCGGTACATCTACAAATGCCCTTGCGACGGCAGCGACTTCCCATTCACGGCGCAACGCCACCGCCTGGTGCGCCAGGGGCGGCGGTACTTGTGCCGTAGCTGCCGCAATACTTTGGTGTTCAGTGGGGAGACGCGGGTCGAGTAGCTGTTTCTTGTAGTGTCCAGGCTGACGCTTTCGCGAGCAGGCTCGCTACCACGCTGGATTTTCGGCGTTCACAAATCACCTGTGGGAGCGAGCCTGCTCGCGATGAGGCCAGAAAGGACGCTACACAACGACCCTGTCATCACGCAGCCCGGCAATCCGCTCCTCACTGAACCCCAACTCCCCCAACACCTGGTCCGTGTGCGCTCCCAGCCTCGCGCCGATATGCCGAGGCTCGGGCAGTCCTTCGGAAAACTTCAACGGACAGGCCATCTGCGCCTGAGTCGAACCATCCCCTCGGGGCACCTGCTTGACCAATTCCCGAGCCTGCAATTGCGCATGCCCCACGGCCTCCTCCAGGCTCAGCACCGGCTCGACGCAGGCGTCGACCCTCGCGAACAAGCGGCACAGCTCGTCAAAGTCGTGTTTCTCGAACTCGGCTTGCAATGCCAGTTTGAGGGCCTGTTGCTGTTCAAGGTTGGGCGATAGCCCCTGGACCGCCAGTTCCGGCCGCCCCAGCGTCTCGCAAAGGGCCCGCATGAAGACCGGCTCCAGGCTGCCCACCGACATCCATCGCCCGTCGCGTGTACGGTAATAGTCATAGAAGCTGCCGCCGTTGAGCACATGATTCTCCCACCCAGGCATCACATCGCAGGCCAGGTAACCGGCGCCAGCCAGTGCGTTCAGGCTGAAGACGCAATCGGTCATGCTCACGTCCAAGTGCTGCCCCTGCCCGGTCTGCTGACGTGCAATCACCGCGGCCAACAGCCCGATCACCCCGTGCAAAGAGCCGCCGGCGATGTCGGCCACTTGCATCCCCAGCGGCAACGGCCCGCTGCCGACACGCCCGGTGTGGCTCGCCAGACCCGCCAATGCCAGGTAGTTGATGTCATGACCGGCACGCGCCTGATAGGGGCCGGTCTGGCCGTAGCCGGTAATCGACACATAGATCAGCCGCGGATTGATCGCCTTCAGGGCTTCATACCCCAACCCCAATCGCTCCATCACGCCGGGACGGAACTGCTCGAGCAGGATGTCATGGTCGTCCGACAGTCGCTTGATGATTTCCAGCGCCGCCGGTTGCTTGAGGTCCAGGGCCAGGCTGCGCTTGTTGCGGTTGAGGTAGGCATGGCTGGCCGAGACGTCCTGGTCATGGGGCGGCAGAATCCGCAACAGATCCGGACGGTCCGGCGACTCGATCCGCAGCACCTCGGCGCCCATGTCTGCCAGCAACAGCGAGGCGAACGGCCCCGGCAGCAGGGTCGAGAAATCCAGTACCTTGAGCGATGCCAGTGGGCCTTGCATGGAAAATCTCCGCTTCGGATGTGCATCCAAGACTAGGCAGGGGCTTGCGTTGAGGCAATTACCAAGCGTGTCGTTTAGGCTGACAAATCCGCTCAATCCAGAGGGCCGTCGTGGCGAGGGAGCTTGCTCCCGCTGGGCTGCGCAGCAGCCCCTTGCGTATTACGCGAAGCCCCTCAGTGGCAGGTACATCCTGGGGTCGCTCCGCAACCCAGCGGGAGCAAGCTCCCTCGCCACAAAAAGCACTTCACCCGGAAAGCACGGCCCAACAAAAAACCCGCCGAAGCGGGTTTCTTGTTACGGGCTGAAGCTTACTTGGTTGGCAGCGCGGTTTCGGCCGTTGCAACCGCGTCGTCGTCTTCACGCACGTCGGAGATACCGCGACCACCGGAGGCCAGTTCGGTCTGCAACTGGTCTTCGTCCAGCTCCTTGACCCACTTGGCGACCACGATCGTGGCAACGGCGTTGCCCACCAGGTTGGTCAGGGCACGGGCTTCGGACATGAAGCGGTCGATACCCAGGATCAGCGCCAGGCCCGCCACAGGCAGATGGCCCACGGCCGACAGGGTTGCCGCCAGCACGATGAAACCACTACCGGTCACGCCGGCAGCGCCTTTGGACGACAGCAGCAGGACCAGCAACAGGGTGATCTGATGCGTGATGTCCATTGGAGTGTCGGTGGCCTGGGCGATGAACACCGCGGCCATGGTCAGGTAGATCGAAGTACCGTCGAGGTTGAACGAGTAGCCAGTCGGGATCACCAGACCCACCACGGATTTCTTGGCACCCAGGCGCTCCATCTTGATCAGCATGCGCGGCAGGGCCGATTCCGAGGAGGAGGTACCCAGCACGATCAGCAGTTCTTCACGGATGTAGCGGATCAGCTTGACCACGCTGAAGCCGTGGGCGCGGCAGATGGCGCCCAGCACCACCAGCACGAAGACCACGCAGGTGATGTAGAAGCAGATCATCAGCTGGCCCAGTTGCACCAGCGAACCGACACCGTAGGCGCCGATGGTGAAGGCCATGGCGCCGAACGCACCGATCGGGGCCAGCTTCATGATCATGTTGATGATGATGAACATCACGTGGGCGAAACGGTCGATGAAGTCCAGCACCGGCTTGCCATAAGAACCCAGGCGATGCAGGGCGAAACCGAAGAGCACCGAGAACATCAGCACTTGCAGGATGTCACCGTTGGCGAACGCGCCGACGATGGTGTTAGGGATCACGTTGAGAATGAAGGCAACGATGCTCTGGTCTTTACCGGCATTGATGAAGCCGGCGATCTTGCTGGTGTCCAGGGTCGTTACGTCGATGTGCATGCCGTTGCCCGGTTGCACGACGTTGACCACGACCAGGCCGATCAGCAGGGCAATGGTAGAGACAATTTCGAAATACAGCAGCGCGTAGCCGCCGGTCTTGCCGACCGACTTCATGTTTTGCATGCCGCCGATACCACTGACGACGGTACAGAAGATGATCGGGGCGATGACCATCTTGATCAACTTGATGAACCCGTCACCGAACGGCTTGAGGGCAACGCCGGTCTGCGGGTAGAAGTGGCCGAGCAAAATGCCGATGGCAATGGCTACGATTACCTGGAAATACAGGGATTTGTACAAGGGCTGACGAGTCGTCATGGCAAACCTTCCTCAAGAGTCCCGTATGACAACATCCACCTGTTGTCCACGACACCTCAATTGCGAACCCTCCTGCACTGGAGGGATTTGTTTTGTCGGCTGCACGGGGCAGACCTGCACAGGACATCGCAAGGCCCGTGCCATTTTTAAGAAATGCCCTACAACCCGCGTCCCATAACGTTTTTGTTTATTCATCGTCGATTAAACAGGTGGCGAAGGATGGCGGATTCCCGCCAAGACTCCATTTCTCACTCCTGGATTTGGCGGATATCCGCCTTGTCCAGCGCAGACGCCCTGCTACCATCGCTCGCCTAACGGACGGATCTATGCCTCATGCGCCAACGCACAATTGCCAGCCATTTCGCCCGCGCAGCCCTGGGTGGCGCGCGCCGGCAAGGCTTTGACTATTCGTCGCTGCTGCAACAGCTGGGCATCAGCCCGGAGTTGCTCGACGAGCCGCGGGCACGCATCGCGCCCGAGCAGTTCGCCCGCCTGTTGCAGGCGCTGTGGGTGGCGTTGGGGGACGAATACCTGGGATTCGGCAGCGCCCCGAGTAAACCGGGGACGTTTGCCATGATGTGTCACACGTTGATCCACTGTCGGACCCTGGGCAAAGCCCTGCAACGCGGCCTGTTGTTCTACAGCCTGTTTCCCGATGCGCCGAGCCTGATCCTGGAGAGCGAAGGCGACCGGGTACGGTTGACCCTGGACGAGTCGACGCTACGCGACCCTGATCACTTCCTGGCGGAAAGCCTGCTGGTCATCTGGCATCGCCTCGGCAGTTGGCTGATCGGCCAACGGATCGGCCTGGAACAGGCCACCTTCAGCTACGCCAAGCCCAGCCACGGCGCAGAATACGACCTGCTGTTCCCTTGCCCGCTGGTCTTCGAGGCCCGACGCAGCAGCTTGTTATTCCATGGTCGCTACCTGGAAATGCCCTTGCTGCAGGACGAGCGAACCCTCAAGCATTTTCTCGAACGCTCCCCCGCCGACCTGCTGTCGCGCCCAGACGACGGCCACAGCCTGACCAGCCAACTGCGCCGCCTCCTCAGCCGCGACACGGCGCGCTGGCCCGACCTGAACACCGTCGCCGCACACCTGCACATCAGCGCCCAGACGCTGCGCCGGCACCTTCGCGAAGAAGGCACCAGCTTTCAGGAGCTCAAGGATCAGTTGCGGCGGGATATCGCCATCTACCATTTGGGCCGGGCGGATCTGTCGTTGCAGCAGATTGCCGAACAGTTGGGATTCTCCGAGCCGTCGGCGTTTCATCGGGCGTTCAAGAAGTGGACCGGGGTGACGCCGGGGGCTTATCGGGAGTTGGAAAACTGATGGGGGATATCCCACTTCTGTGGTGTGCTGCCCTGTGGCGAGGGGATTTATCCCCGCTGGGCTGCGAAGCGGCCCCCTGCATTCTGTCTGACACACCACCGCCACCCATTTGGGGCTACTGCGTAGCCCAGCGGGGATAAATCCCCTCGCCACAGGGGCTCGCGACACACTGAAACGCCACTCAAACCACCGGAAAAAGAATCCGAAACGCCGCGCCGCCCAACTCCGAATCCCCCAGGGTCAATCGCGCGCCGTAGCTTTCGATGATGTCCTTGACCACCGCCAACCCGATTCCCTGCCCCGGATGCTGGCGATCCAATCGCTCGCCCCGTTGGAGAATCCGCGCACGCTGGTCCGGTGGCACACCCGGGCCGTCGTCCTCGACGCTCAACTCCGTACCGCCGAGGGTCTGGTGCATGCTGACCCGAACCTCCCCCAGGCATAGCCGATAAGCGTTCTCCAAAAGATTGCCGAGCATCTCCAGGAGGGCGCCCTGTTCGATCGGCACCTGGCCCTGCTCAGGCAGATCGAAATCGACCCGAACGCGCTTGTCGCGATAGACCTTGTCGAGGGTGTCGCACAAGCTTTGCAGCACTGGACGCAAGGGCACCTGGTGCCGCACCAGACCGCTTTTACGCAGGCTGGCGCGCTGCAACTGATAGCCGATCTGCTGGCTCATGCGTTCGATCTGGGTTTGCAGCACCCACGCCTGTCCACGGTCCTGGGGGCGCCGGGCCATGTCTTCGCTGACACCTTGCAACACCGCCAGCGGGGTCTTCAGGCTGTGAGCCAGGTCATCGAGGGAGTCCCGATAACGGCTGCGCTGCTCGCGCTCGCTGTGCAACAGGCGGTTGAGGGAGCCGGTCAGGCGCAACAGTTCGCGGGGGTGGGCGGAGCTGAGGCTTTCGCGGGTGCCTGCTTCGATTTCATCCAGCTCCTGGCTCAGGCGCCGCAAGGCGCGCAACCCCCAGGTCAGGCCGATCCACAACAGCGCCAGCAATACCGCCAGGGCAGCGCCAAACCCCAGATAAAGATTGTCCCGCAGTCCTTGCAAGGTGACCTCATAGTCGCGCACCGGCTGCAGGGTAACGATACTGAACGCCGCGCTCTGGCCGCCCAACAACTTGACCTCGACGTCATAGACGAAGAACTCCTGGCCGTTATCCTCGCGGATACGCGCGAACTGGTTGCCCTGCCCGTCGTAGCGCGGCACGTAATTGATGCGCTCTTCCTGGGTCGCCTTCGAACGCCAGACCAGGCGTCCGTCGCGATCATAGATGTAGCCCAACAGCCGGGCATCGGCGAGGTTGTAGCGTTCGTCGGGCAGTTGCGCCGGCATCTTCAGTCGATTGTTTTCCACCCGGGCGGCGGAAATCAGCGTGGTCACATCCGACGCCAGGCGTTGCTCGATGGATTCCTGCAACGCCAGGCTGAACGCGCCTTGCATCGCCGGCAGCAATGCCAGCATAAACAACACCGCCAGGGTCATGGCGGCCAGCATCAAGCGCAGCCGCAGGGAACGAATCACTGGCAGCGCTCGTTGAACAGATAACCCAGGCCCCGCACGGTGTCGATCGGCTTGAAGCCGGCCGGGGCTTCCAGTTTGCGGCGCAAGCGGCCCACCAACACTTCGATGACATTGGGATCGCGCTCGTCGTCATCCGGGTACAGCTGCTCCATCAAGCGGTCCTTGGCGACGACCTGCTGGTGATGGCGCATCAGGTATTCGAGGATGCGGTATTCGTAGGCCGTCAGCGCCAGCGGTTCTTCATCGAGGGACGCCTGCTTGCGGTTGAGGTCGAGCAGCAATGGCCCGGCGACGATGGTCGACTGGGTGAAACCGCTGGAGCGGCGCAGCAGGGCGTTGAGCCGGGCCTCCAGCTCTTCGAACTGGAACGGCTTGACCACATAGTCGTCGGCCCCGGCGGCGAGGCCTTCGACCTTGTCCTGCCAGTTGCCGCGGGCGGTCAGGATCAGGATCGGGAAGGACTTGTCCTGGGAACGCAGGCGGCGAATCAGTTCCAGGCCGCTGATACCCGGCAGGCCCAGGTCGATCACCGCCAGGTCATGATTGAACTCGCGGACCTGATACAAGGCCTCTTCGGCATTGGCCACGGCCTGCACCACATGGCCGCTGTCGGTGAGACGGGTTTGCAGGTGATGACGCAACAGCGCTTCGTCTTCGACAACCAATAGTTTCATGGGCCTCTCCCAGGCGATTCAAGACAGCAAGTATCGAACAAGGCGCCGGGTCGTCTTGGGCCGACCCGGCTGCACGTCTCCATTGCCTGCCGCCTAGAACGTGTAGTTCGCGGACAGGTAAGTCTGGGCGCTGCTGGTCAGGTCCAGGGAGCCGACCTTCGCGCCCCCGTGCGGGCTCATCTCAGTGCTGGCATTGCTGCGCAGGTAACGGTACCCCAGTTCCACCGAGGTGTTTCGCGAAATTTGTTGCAGGACGCCGCCCTGCAAGCCAACGGCGTAGCCGATGTCCGTGTCGCGGCTGAAGCCCGGGGAGTCCTGGGTCAACTTGGTCAGCCCCGCCGTGCCACCGCCGAACAATTTGGTGCTGCTGGTCACTGGATAAAACACATCGTAGCTACCCAGCAGGTTTTCCTGGCGCAGCTTGATGCCGTTGTGGCTGCCCGACACGTTGTCATAGGTGGCGTAGTAGCGGCCTTGATCGTTCTGCCGGCCCAGGCGCAGGCCGTAGGTGGTGTCCTTGCCAATGACGCCATCGGCGTTCGGATTGCCCAGGTTCCGGTCCAGCGCGTTGGATTTCTTGACCTTGTCACTGGTCTGGCCGAGGGTCAGGCTGGCGAAATTGTCATCGGCATGGGCCATGGCAGTGGCACCCAATACAGTGAATGCAAGCAGCAGTTTTTTCATATGAGTCATGATCAGTTCCTTTTGAAGCAAGGGTTGTGTGAAGTCGCCGCCACGATAGCCATTGCTCCCTGAACCCTCCTTGAACGTTCTCTGAACCTGGGCTGAATGAATCGGCTAGTCTGTGTGCACCCACTTTTTTAAGGAGATCGATCATGCGCAGATTGCTTGCCGTTGTACTTCTGGCCTTGAGCAGCGCCAGCCACGCCGCCATCCAGACCCAGGAGATTCCCTACACCAGTGCCGACGGCACGAAGCTGATCGGCTATTACGCCTACGACGACGCGGTCAAGGGCCCGCGCCCGGGCGTGGTGGTGGTGCATGAATGGTGGGGACTGAATGATTACGCCAAGCGCCGCGCCCGCGACCTTGCCGGCCTGGGCTACAGCGCCCTGGCGATCGACATGTACGGTGACGGCAAGAATACCGAGCACCCCAAGGACGCCCTGGCCTTCATGCAGGCCGCGCTCAAGGACGGCAAGGCGGCCAGCGCGCGCTTCCAGGCCGGGCTCGACCTGCTGAAGAAACAACCTCAGACCGATCCGGACAAACTTGCCGCCATCGGCTATTGCTTCGGTGGCAAGGTGGTGCTGGACGCCGCTCGCCAGGGCGTCCCATTGGCTGGCGTGGTGAGTTTCCATGGCGCCCTCGTCACCAAAACCCCGGCCACCCCAGGCAGTGTCAAAGCCAAGATCCTGGTGGAGCACGGCGCGCTGGACAGCATGGTCACCGAAGACAACGTGACCGCGTTCAAGAGCGAGATGGACAAGGCCGGCGCCGACTATAAGTTCGTCAGCCTCGACGGCGCCAAGCACGGCTTCAGCAACCCCGACGCCGACCGCCTGAGCCATGGCGAGCATGGCGGGCCGGACATCGGCTACAACAAGGAAGCCGATGAGAAGTCATGGGCGGACATGCAGAAGTTCTTCAAGAAGATTTTCTGACACCCCGTGGCGAGGGGATTTATCCCCGCTGGGCTGCGAAGCGGCCCCTTCGTCAGGCCTGACACACTGCGGAGGCCGATCGATTGGGAGCGCTTCGCACTCCAGCGGGGATAAATCCCCTCGCCACAAACGACAGCCATGCTCCACACAAACGTCCCCACTACCCAGCCTCAAGCCAACCCGGCAAAATGCCGGGCATGAACCCACTCCCCGCCCTGCCCGCCTGCTGCTCGCCTCTGGATGAACAGTGGCTGCTGCCCGATGCCCTGGCCGATACGGTGCTGCTCAGTACGCGTTTCGATCCGCTGCTGCTCGTCGCCGCCGATTTCCCCAACAGCGCTATCGAGCCGCCAGCGAGCATCCAGCGCTCGGTGGCCAAGCGCCAGGCGGAGTTCCTCGCCGGGCGAGTCTGCGCCCGGGCGGCCTTGCATCGGCTTGATGGAATCGCCTGTATTCCCGCCATCGGCGAAGACCGCGCACCGGTGTGGCCCGCCCATGTCAGCGGTTCGATCACCCACAGTACCGGCCGGGCGGCCGCCATTGTCGCGAAGAAGCAGCGTTGGCAAGGGCTGGGCATGGACCTGGAAAACCTGCTCGACCCCGAACGCGCCGAGCGCCTGGCGGGCGAGATCCTCACGCCTGCGGAACTGCTGCGCATGGCGACCGTCTCGCGCGATGATCGTGCGCTGCTGGTTACGCTGACCTTCTCGGTCAAGGAAAGCCTGTTCAAGGCGCTGTACCCGATCGTTGGGCAACGTTTCTATTTCGAACATGCCGAGGTGCTGGAGTGGTCCCATGATGGGCAGGTGCGGCTGCGACTACTGACCGATCTTTCGCCCGAGTGGCGCCATGGCAGTGAGTTGCAAGGGCAGTTCGGGGTGAAGGATGGGCAGTTGTTGAGCCTGGTGGGGATCGAGGCCTGAGACCTCCAGTGCCTGCTCGCGAAGGGGCGGCATAGGCGCCGCACCTTTCAGGACCGATCCTGATGCCTCGGCCAACTCAAGCTGAAACACGCCCCGCCCAGGCTTTTGCTCTTGTTGATCAAGGCCCGGCCGTCATGCCAATGAATGATCCGGCGCACGATCGACAGCCCCAATCCATGGCCACCCGAGGCGCGGGCCCGGCTGTCGTCCAGGCGCAGGAACGGCTTGAATACCCGTTCCCACGCGGCCTCCGGCACTCCCGGCCCGTCATCCTCGACGTCGACCCGGCAGCGCAACTGGCCCACCTGGTAACTCACTGTCACCCGTGATCGGGCATGGCGCATGGCGTTGCCCACCAGATTCTGCAGGGCGCGATGCAGGAAGCGCGGCTCAGCCTCGACCCAGGCGTCGTCGCAATCGGCGGCCGACAGGCACAGGCCACGCTCCACCGTGATCCCGGCGCGTAAAGGTCCCAGTTCTTCTATGACCTGATTGACCAGCGCATCCAGATCCACCCGCTGGAAGTTCAACGCCGGCGACCCCTGCTCCAGGCGCGCATACGTCAGCATTTCATCCACCAACCGATCCAGGTCTTCGATGTCGTGGTCCATGCCCGCCAGGTATTTGTCCCGGGCCTCGGGCGTGCTGGCGCTGCCGAGCATTTCCAGGCCGAAGCGCAGGCGCGCCACAGGCGTGCGCAATTCGTGGGACACCGCGCGCACCAGCTCCCGCTGGATCGCCAACAACTGCTGCAAGTGCTCGGCCATTGCATTGAACGCAGCGGCCAGACGCCCCACCGAGTCAGCGCCCCTGGCCGGCACGCGGGTCTCCAGGCTGCCCTGGGCAATCTGGGTGGCGGCCGATTCCAGGCCGCGCAGCCGTCGCTCCAACTGGCGTACCAGCAGGTAGACGATCAAACCGATCAGGCTCAAGCCCAGCGCCGCGATCAGCACCAGCCATTCGGGCGGGTACGGATTCATCTGGTACAAGGGGCCGATTTCCAGGACCCACGGCGTGCCAACCATCCCGGCGAATACCCGGATCGAGTCGCCGCCCTTGCCCAGGGCCATCACCGTATCGCCCTCGGACACCCGACGACGCTGGTCTTCGTCCATGTCCGCCTGGTCGACGGTCATCAGGCGCAGGTCGAAACCGAAGCCCTTTTCCTGTTTGAGTTGTGCAAGCCGCTCGGGCTGCTCGGCCACCGGGTAACGCACCAGTTCGTCGGCCAGTAAATAGATTGTCGCCCGGGCCAATTGCTCACTGATCTGGCGAACCTCCCCTACCAATGTCAACTGCTCGCCGTCGCTGACCAGCCGATAGACCTTCGCCGCGTGGGGGCCGGTCTGTTCCACCAGGACCTGCCCGCGCAGCACGCGGGTGCGCTGGCCCAGGTCGAGGTCGGCCTGGCTGAGCGCCTGCAGTTCCAGCGGGATGCCCAGCAGGCGCGCCCACACCGCCAGGGCACGACGGCGCTCCGTGCCGTTCATCGGCCGCAGATTATCGGCCATCAAGGAAAACGTGCCATGGGCCAGGCGCTCGCGGTACTGCTCGGCACGCGTCTGGTTGAGCTGATGCAGCGCCAGTACGCCCAGTACCGCGACCAACACCAGGGCCGCGCACATGCCGCCATAGATGCGCAGGAAGATCGAGTTCACGGAGCGGCGTCTACGCAAGCTTCGGGAACGAACAGGTAGCCTTTGCTGCGAATGGTCTTGATCAACCGTGGATGGTCGGGGTCGTCACCGATCTTGGGGCGGATGCGCGAGATGCGCACGTCGATGGAGCGGTCCTGGCCGTCGTAGCCGATCCCGCGCAGGGCAGTGAAGATTTCCTCGCGAGACAGGATGCGCCCGGCATTGGACACCAGCAGCCACAGCAGGTCGAATTCGGCGCTGGTCAGCTCGATCCCCTTGTCCTGCAACCAGGCTTCGCGCAAGGCGTCGTCGACCACCAGCGGCCCGAACTCCAGGCGGCGCGGTTTCTGCGGCACGGACGGCTCCGGCTCGCTGCGCCGCAACAGAGCCTGGATGCGCGCCAGCAACAGGCGTGGCCGCACCGGCTTGCAGACATAGTCATCAGCCCCAAGGTCCAGGCCCTGGATCTGGTCGGTGTCGTCGGTACGCGCCGTCAGCATGAGGATCGGGCCGTCGTAGTGCTCGCGCACTTTGCGGCAGATGCTCAGGCCATCTTCGCCGGGCAGCATCAGGTCGAGGATCACCAGGTCCGGCTGCTCGTCGATGATCCGCTGCGCCGCGACCGCGCCGTTGCCCTCGATGGCGACGCGAAGGCCATTGCTTTCCAGGTATTCGCGGGTCAGCTCGGCCAGACGCTGGTCATCCTCGACAATCAATATCTGCCAGGCTTCTTGTTCCACTGGGGGCCTCTTATTGTTGTGGGGCACATGGAACTCTGTGGGAGCGAGCTTGCTCGCGATGGCGGTGGGTCAGCCAGCATCACCGTTACCGGTCCGACGCTATCGCGAGCAAGCTCGCTCCCACAATGCCCACCGCCCCTCCATCGTTTGTCATGTTAAAGGAGGATAAACACGCCCATGCACCGGCCGATTGTATAAACGCGGCTTGCGCAGAAAACAAGCGGACAAATGCGTTCGGTCGGGCTGGATTTGTGTGGTAACGTCCGCGCCCGCAAAAAACTCCGGCCGGTTTTCGAGTCGTCAGAATCGTTGAAAAAAGGCTCGCTCCAGCTAGGTCGCGGCCTACAGAGGAGTTCCTCGTTTCGCACACAAATTACGCACAGGCTTATCCACAGGCAGCACGTTGATTCATGTCCGAAAACGCATTATCTTGTAGCCCGCCGCGTAAAAAACCCTACATGTAGGGTTTTCGGCCAAAAACCAAACACAAGTCGGATAGAGAATTCAAGCGCTTTTCTCGCCTCTGTCCTTCTGCAACACCGCTGTTTCACAAGTCCAGACCGCCCCTGCGGATGGCAACCGTTTCCAAAGTCGAAAACGACCGGAACGGTACGGGTGTTGCAGTCCTTTGCTGCCACCTTGATAAACCAGGTTCCGAGCCCAGGCTCGCGATCCAAGAACTTCGGATGGACGCGACGCCGCAGGCCCGCGCCCTACTGTCCCGAAGTTGTTATACCCGGCGCCAGTCGGTTGTAGTGCTTCAGGACGGAACGGTGGGCACCGTGATGGTGCCCAAATAAACATAGAGAACGTGGAGACACCCATGCACACCGACACAACTCGCGAGAACCCGCAGGGCACCGCGCCGCTGGCCGCCGATTCGAGCCCGGATCTGTCCGCCACCGCGCCGGGCCAACTGCGCGTGATCAAGCGTAACGGCACTGTCGTTCCCTACACCGATGACAAGATCACCGTCGCCATCACCAAAGCGTTCCTCGCAGTTGAGGGCGGCACCGCTGCCGCCTCGTCGCGAATCCACGACACCGTCGCCCGCCTGACCGAACAGGTCACCGCGACCTTCAAGCGTCGCATGCCTTCGGGCGGCACCATCCACATCGAAGAAATCCAGGACCAGGTCGAACTGGCCCTGATGCGTGCCGGCGAGCAGAAAGTGGCTCGCGACTACGTGATCTACCGTGACTCCCGCGCCAAGGAGCGCGCCACCCGCGCGCCGGCCGACGCGCCGGTCCAGGCTCACCCTTCGATCCGCATCGCACGCGCCGACGGCAGCCTCGCGCCGCTGGACATGGGCCGGCTGAACACCATCGTCACCGAGGCCTGCGAAGGTCTGGAAGAAGTCGATGGCGACCTGATCCAGCGCGAAACCCTGAAGAACCTCTATGACGGCGTCGCCCTCAAGGACGTCAACACCGCCCTGGTGATGACCGCGCGGACCCTGGTGGAACGCGAGCCGAACTACTCGTTCGTGACCGCGCGCCTGCTGATGGACACCCTGCGCGCCGAAGGCCTGAGCTTCCTGGAAGTCGCCGAGAGCGCGACCCACCACGAAATGGCCGACCTGTACGCCAAGGCCCTGCCGGCCTATGTCGCCAAGGGGATCGAGTACGAATTGCTGAACCCTGTCCTGGCCGAATTCGACCTGGAAAAACTCGGCAAGGCGATCAACCACGAGCGTGACCAGCAATTCACCTACCTGGGCCTGCAAACCCTGTACGACCGTTACTTCATCCACAAGGATGGCGTGCGCTTCGAACTGCCGCAGGTCTTCTTCATGCGCGTGGCCATGGGCCTGGCGATCGAAGAGAAGCAGCGTGAAGACCGTGCGATCGAGTTCTACAACCTGTTGTCGTCCTTCGACTACATGGCCTCGACCCCGACCCTGTTCAACGCCGGCACCCTGCGTCCACAGCTGTCGAGCTGCTACCTGACCACCGTGCCGGACGACCTGTCGGGCATCTACGGCGCAATCCACGACAACGCCATGCTGTCCAAATTCGCCGGTGGCCTGGGCAACGACTGGACCCCGGTCCGCGCATTGGGCTCGTACATCAAGGGCACCAACGGCAAATCCCAGGGCGTCGTGCCGTTCCTCAAAGTGGTCAACGACACCGCCGTTGCGGTCAACCAGGGCGGCAAGCGCAAGGGCGCGGTCTGTGCCTACCTGGAAACCTGGCACATGGACATCGAAGAGTTCATCGAGCTGCGCAAGAACACCGGTGATGATCGTCGTCGTACCCACGACATGAACACCGCCAACTGGATCCCTGACCTGTTCATGAAGCGCGTCTTCGATGACGGCAAGTGGACCCTGTTCTCGCCGTCCGAAGTGCCGGACCTGCATGACCTGACCGGCAAGGCCTTCGAAGAGCGCTACGAGTACTACGAAGCCCTGACCGAGTACAACAAGATCAAGCTGTTCAAAGTCGTCCAGGCCAAAGACCTGTGGCGCAAGATGCTGTCGATGCTGTTCGAGACCGGCCACCCATGGCTGACCTTCAAGGACCCGTGCAACCTGCGCAGCCCGCAGCAGCACGTGGGCGTGGTCCACAGCTCGAACCTGTGCACCGAGATCACCCTGAACACCAACAAGGACGAGATCGCGGTCTGCAACCTGGGCTCGATCAACCTGCCGAACCACATCGTCGACGGCAAGCTGGACACCGCCAAGCTGCAACGCACCGTGAACACCGCCGTGCGCATGCTCGACAACGTGATCGACATCAACTACTACTCGGTGCCGCAAGCGAAGAACTCCAACTTCAAGCACCGTCCGGTCGGCCTGGGCATCATGGGCTTCCAGGACGCGCTGTACCTGCAGCACATCCCGTACGGTTCGGACGCTGCGGTCGAGTTCGCCGACAAGTCCATGGAAGCGGTCAGCTACTACGCGATCCAGGCTTCCTGCGACCTGGCCGACGAGCGCGGTTCGTACGAGACGTTCCAGGGTTCGCTGTGGTCCCAGGGCATCCTGCCGCTGGACTCGCAACAGATCCTGATCGCCCAGCGCGGCGAGAAGTACATCGACGTGGATCTGAAGGAAACCCTGGACTGGGCACCGGTTCGCGCCCGTGTGCAGAAAGGCATCCGTAACTCCAACATCATGGCCATCGCACCGACCGCCACCATCGCCAACATCACTGGCGTGTCGCAGTCGATCGAACCGACCTACCAGAACCTGTACGTGAAATCGAACCTGTCGGGCGAATTCACCGTGATCAACCCGTACCTGGTTCGCGACCTCAAGGCCCGCGGCCTGTGGGACTCGGTCATGATCAACGACTTGAAGTACTACGACGGTTCGGTGCAGCAGATCGAGCGCATCCCGCAAGAGCTCAAAGCGCTCTATGCGACCGCGTTCGAAGTGGACACCAAGTGGATCGTAGACGCCGCCAGCCGTCGCCAGAAGTGGATCGACCAGGCTCAGTCGCTGAACCTGTACATCGCCGGCGCCTCGGGCAAGAAGCTGGACGTGACCTACCGCATGGCTTGGTACCGTGGCCTGAAAACGACTTACTACCTCCGTGCCTTGGCCGCCACCAGCACCGAGAAGTCGACCATCAACACCGGCAAGCTGAACGCGGTTTCCGCTGGCGGCAACCACGGTGATGACTCAGTCCTGGCTGCTCCAGCAGGACCTGCGCCAGTGCCAAAAGCCTGCGCGATCGACGAGCCGGATTGCGAAGCTTGCCAATAAGCTGAGCGGGTGGGCGCGTAAAGGCGCCCGCTGAAAGAAGCCCCCGATAGACCGCTGGTTTATCGGGGGTTTTCTTTTGCCTGGCGAAAAGTAGGCGCCTGGGCCTGCCTCTTCGCGAGCCTGCTCGCGAAGAGGCAGGCCCAAGCAATACAAAACTGAAGCTCATGAAAAAGCCCCTCTTTCGAGGGGCTCCTTGTGCAGCTTTCAAGCGACCTTCGGCATCAAGCCATCTGAATGATGGTCTGCATGATGGTGCTCTGGGTAGAGATGGTCTTGGCGTTCGCCTGGTAATTGCTCTGCGCCTTGATCAGCTCGACCAGTTCGTTGGTCAGGTTGACGTTGGACTCCTCCAGGGAGTTGGAGACGATCGAACCCAGGGTGCCGGTCTGTGGAGCATCGTAGCCCGGGATACCCGAGGCGAACGTTTCCTTCCAGCTGGTGCCGCCTACTGGCTGCAGGCCTTGCTCGTTGGTGAAGCTGGCAAGGGCGATCTGGCCGATCGGCTTGGTCTGGTTGTTGCTGAAGTTGGCGAGCATCACACCGCTGCCATCGATGGTCAGGTTGGTGATCTGGCCGGTGGCATAGCCGTTCTGGGCAGGAATCGAACGAGCGGTGTCGGCGTTGAACTGAGTGGTGTTGCCCATCGAAATCGTGATGGTCGGTGCGCTGGCGGCGCCGTTGGCGGTCCAGGTTCCGTTGGTCACGGTGCCCGGAACCCAGCCGGTCAACACCAGATCGCTATTGACGGTCGCTGGCGGAGTGGTGACCGTGGTCAACTTGCCGCTCGAATCGAAGTTCATGGTCGAAGGAACAGGCGCGGTCGCACCGGTCGTGGTCGGCAAGCTGCCATCGAGGTTACGACCATCGATCAAGGTATAGACGTTCCAGGTATTGGAGCCTGTCTTGACCATGTATTGGTCCATCGAGTGCTGGTTACCCTGGGTGTCGTAGATCGGGGTGGTGAACTGCTTGGTAAAGGTCGCCGTGTCAGCCGGGTTGAACGCGGCAGTGATCGGCGTCGCCGTCGAGTTCAGGTTGATGGTCGACGAAACCAGGCTGGTGGCTTGCGGCGGCAGGTTCGAGGTGTCGATGCGCAGGTCGGTCAGGATACCGTTGAGGATCTTGCCGTTGGCATCCACGCCATAGCCCTGCAAACGAGCCGTGCCATCGCTGTTGGTGACGTAGCCTTCCTTGTCGGTCTTGAAAGTACCGGCACGGGTGTAGCTCAGGGAGCCGTCGTTGCTCAGGACAAAGAAGCCCTGGCCCTGGATCCCCATGTCCAGCACGTTGCCGGTGTTGTTCACGTCACCCTGGCCGAACTGCTGAGAAACGTTGGCCAGGCGCACTCCGTTGCCGACGGTCTTGCTGCCCGAACCCAGCTTGGTGGCCGAGTAGACGTCTTCGAATTCCGCGCGGGACGATTTGAAACCGGTGGTCGCCACGTTGGCGATGTTGTTGCCGGTCACGTCCAGCTGTTTGTTGGCTGCATAGAGACCGCTAAGGCCGATGTTGAAAGACATGTTGACTCCTTTTGCCGGTTAGTCGGCTCTACATACCAATAGTTTGTACTTTGGACAGGGCGATGCTGCCCAGCCCGGCCAGGTTGAGCATCAGCTCACCGCCCGTCTGGCTGATCGTCACGCTGCTGACCGTGGCCGGCAGGTTGGTGATCAGCGACGTGGCCTTGCCATCGATGGTGGTCGAGGCCGCGAAGGTGTACGTGCCCGACTCTACCGTCGTGCCCGCGTCGTTCTTGCCGTCCCAGATGAAGGCAGAGTTGCCCGACTTCTGGCTGCCCAGGTCGATGGTGCGGACGGTCTTGCCATCCTTGTCCATGATCTTGACGGTGAGGGAGGACACCGCCGCCGGAACCACCACGGTGCCGTTGAGGCTCTTGGAGGTGTCGACCACGGCCTTGTCACCCGGAGCGATCACCGAGCGGCCGACCAGGGACGAAGCCTGCAACGCTTGTGACGAGTTGTAGTTGCCGGCAATGCCGCTCACGGTTTCGTTGAGCGTGGTGATGCCTTCCAGGCTGCTGAATTGCGCCAGTTGGGCCACGAACTCACCGTTGTCCTGGGGTTCCAGCGGGTTCTGGTTTTTCAGCTGGGTCACGAGCAGTTGCAGGAACGCATCCTTGCCCAATTCCTGGTTGCCACTCGCCGCATTGGTCGCCGCACCCAGGCCATCGGCCTTGGTATTGGTCTTGACCGAGGAGTTGGCCAGAATCTCGTTGAGGCTCAAACCGCCTGTTGTATTGGTGACGCTCATATGAATCGCCCCTTATCACTGACCGAGGGTCAGGACCTTCTGCATCATGGTTTTGGCGGTGTTCATCATTTCGACGTTGGTCTGGAACGAACGACTGGCGGAAATCATGTCGGCCATTTCTTCGACGACGTTGACGTTCGGGTAATAGACATAACCCTTGGCGTCCGCGGCCGGATGGTTTGGCTCGTAACGTGCTTCGAGGTTGCTCTGGTCTTCAACGACGCCGAGCACCTGTACGCCCTGCCCCGCCGCGTCCTGGTCCTGGAACAGCGAATCGCTGCCGCCGGATTGGCCACCCTGGAACATGGTGGCGAACACCGGGTGACGGGCGCGGTAGGTCTGGTCGATGCTTGACGAAACGGTCTCGGCGTTGGCGATGTTACTGGCGACGGTGTTCAGGCGAGTGGTCTGGGCACTCATGGCACTGCCGGCGATGTTGAAAACGCTCGCGATCGACATGACTTACTCTCCACGCAGGGCCGATACCAGCCCTTTGAATTTACTGTTGAGCAGGGTGAAGCTGGCCTGGAAGTTCACGGAGTTTTCCGCGTAGTTGGACTGTTCCAGTTGAGCGTCCACGGTGTTCTGGTCGACCGAGGGCTGCATCGGCGTGCGATACATCAACGATTCGTCGCCGCTGCCTACGCCTTCGGCTTCGATATGACGGCTGTTGGTCATGTTCAAGGCGAAGTGGCCGTTCTTGGTCTTCTCGTTCTGCTCGGCGAGTACCTTGGAAAAGTCCAGGTCACGGGCCTTGTAGTTCGGCGTGTCGGCGTTGGCGATGTTGTTGGCCAGGACTTCGGCACGCTGGGCGCGGAAGCTCAGGGCCTGTTCGTGGATACCGAGCGCTTTATCGAAGCTGATGCTCATGTCGGAAACCTTTGGGTGACCAGAATGTACGTACGAAGGCTTTAGCAAGCGCCGTGCCACTTTCCGAAAGCCCGTAAACCGGGGCTTTGCGGGCAACGGCAAAGCGGCAATGCCAGAAAAGCGGCAATCGGTTTCCGCCGCATGCCGCTTTTCTGCCGCTTTCATCCAGGCAAAGGAAATCAAAATGTGGGAGCGAGCTTGCTCGCGATGGCGGTCTGTCAGTCAACGTTGATGTCGTCTGCAATACCGCTATCGCGAGCAAGCTCGCTCCCACAGGGGACAGTGGTGAATGAATATGAGCACGCAAAAAAAAACGGGAGCCCCTAGGGACTCCCGTTCTACCATCCAAGCCAATCACTTCGCCTGGTAAATGATCCCTGGGCTGCACTGGACCATCTGGTAATGGTCCGGCAAGCCGTTCAACGCCTCGGATGCACCCAGGAACAGATAACCACCCGGTTTCAGGGTGCTGTGGATGCGCGTCAGGATGTCCTTCTTCACCTCAGCGGAAAAGTAGATCAACACGTTGCGGCAGAACACGATGTCGAACTTGCCCAGGCTGGCGTAACTGTCCAGCAAGTTGAACGAGCGAAACTCCACGCGGCTCTTGATGGGCGCCTTGACCACCCATTTGCCCGGTCCCTTGGCGTCGAAATAACGTTGCAGGCGATCGGGCGACAGGCCGCGGCCGATGGCCAGGCTGTCGTACTCGCCGGTCTTGCAGTTGTTGAGCATGGTCCCGGACAGGTCGGTGGCGACGATCTGCACGCCGCCTTTCAACTGGCCAATGTTGGTGCGCTCGAACTCATCAATGGACATCGACAAGGAATAAGGTTCCTGCCCCGACGAACAGGCCGCCGACCAGATCCGCAGGCGCTGGCCCGGGCTGGCCTTGATGGCCGCCGGCAATACCTTGTTCTTCAATACCTCAAAGGGATAGGTGTCACGAAACCACAGGGTTTCGTTGGTGGTCATGGCGTCCACGACCATCTCGCGCAAGCCACTGCGCGGCTGGGTCTGGATACGCTGAACCAACTCGCCCAATGACTTGATGCCCTGTTGTTCCATCAACTTATTGAGACGGCTCGACACCAGGTACTGCTTGTTTTCACCAAGCAAGATGCCACAGGCTTTTTCCAGGAAGACCCGGAACTGTTCGAAATCCAAATTACCCGTAGACAAAATACCGCCTCTTTTCACTGTATTGACTTGCCGGGCGCACAACGCGCCCGACCTTTAGCCTGCTGACTTGATTCGCTCGACGACTCGGGAAGCGAGGTCATCGGGCCGGAACTTGGCCAGGAAGTCATCGGCGCCGACCTTCTTGACCATTGCCTGGTTGAACACCCCAGACAACGAAGTATGCAAGATGATGTGCAGCTTTTGCATGCGCGGGTCGCTGCGGATTTCCGATGTCAGCGTGTAGCCGTCCATCTCCGGCATCTCGATGTCGGAGATCATCATCAGGAACTCCTCTTCCGGCTTCTTGCCTTCGTCGACCAGGTTGCGCAGGTAATCCAGCGCTTGCCGCCCATCGTTCAGCGCAATCACTTCGACGCCGACCGTTTGCAGGCAACGTGTGACCTGCTTACGGGCCACCGAGGAATCGTCGACGGTCAGCACCCGCAGGGAAACCGCCTTGTGCTGGGTCTCGGCATCTATCACGCCAACGGAAATCGTTTCCGGGGTCGGCGCCACTTCGGCGAGGATTTTCTCCACGTCGATGATTTCCACCAACTGGTTATCGACCCGGGTCACCGCCGTGAGGTAGTGGTCGCGGCCGGTCCCCTTGGGTGGTGGATGGATCTCTTCCCAGTTCATGTTGACGATGCGCTCCACCGATCGCACCAGGAACCCTTGGGTCTTGGTGTTGTACTCGGTGATGATCACAAACGGATTGCTCTGGTCCAGCAGTCGGCCGGAACCGGTCGCCATCGCCAGGTCGAGAATCGGGATGGTCGCTCCCCGGATATTCGCCACACCGCACACGACGGGACTGGATTTCGGCATCAGGGTCAGCTTGGGGCATTGCAGCACCTCGCGAACCTTGAACACGTTGATCCCATACAATTGTCGGCCGTCAAGACGGAACAACAACAGCTCCAGGCGATTCTGACCTACCAGCTGTGTGCGCTGGTTTACCGAATCCATCACTCCCGCCATGCCCTGACTCCTACCTAACGCTAATGTGTCCGACGCGCATTCATCACTAAACGGCACGGGGCTTGCTATTGAACCGGCATGAACGCACAAACGACATTTTCTCGACGCCTGACCACTCACTGCCGCCACTGGCTCGGTGCACTGCTGGCTGCCTGCCTGCTCGCTTCGGGCGGTCCTGCCCTTGGTGCCGCTGCGGTAACCTTGCCTGATCTCCTTATCGGCGTCACTCAGGGCTTTCTTGAGTTCACCGTAGAAGACTATCTGGCAACCAGTCAAACCGAAGGTCGCTACGAGATTGAAGTCAACCAGCTCGACCCGCGCCTGCGGATGCCGATGTGCGACAAGGAATTGACTGCCTCGCTGGAGAGCCCGGCCAGGCCCCTGGGCCGCGTCACGGTGAAGGTTCGTTGCGATAGCGCCGCGCCCTGGACGGTGTTCGTGCCCGCTCAAGTGCGCCTGTACCGGGAAATTGTCACCACCACTCGCCCACTCAAGCGGGCCGGGATCGTCGAGCCGCAGGACGTGGTGCTGCGTGAGCGCGACGTCAGCCAGATCAGCCAGGGTTTCCTGACGTCCGTCGATGAGGCCATTGGGCAGAAACTTGTCCGACCAATGGTCGCCGACCAGGTGGTGACCCAGGTGCATCTGGAACAGGCCGAGGTGGTTCGCAAGGGCGACCAGGTGGTCATCACCGCTCGCAGCGGCACCCTGGCCGTGCGGATGCCCGGCGAGGCCCTGGCCAACGGTGGCATGCGCGAACAGATTCGGGTGAAAAACCTCAATTCCCAACGGGTCATCAAGGCACAGGTGATAGCGCCTGGCCAGGTGGAAGTGGCTATGTAGGAGGCTGTAAGGAGGGTAGACAGGCTGGCGCTTGACCTCGGTGTTCCCTAGACTGTGCCTTGTACGAAGGCAAGCGCGGACGTGCGCTCGTTCATTTGAAAAATGAGCCTAAAGTATTTTTGGGGATGGCCGAAAACATGGCAAGCGTCCAAATACCCAGAGGTTTTTTACCATGGTCATCGATTTCAATCGTTTAAACAGCTCCTCGCCCCTGACAGGCACTGCGCGCACCAGCGCCAGCAAGGAAACCGTCGAAACCGACAAATCCAAGCCAGCCGACCAGGCCGCCACTGTCAGCAACGGGGAATCGGTACACCTCAGCAATGAGGCTCAACAGTTGCAGAAGGTCACTGACAAGCTGCGCGATCAACCTGTCGTCGACAACGCCCGCGTGGCCGCGTTGAAAGCAGCAATCGCCGATGGCAGCTATCAAGTCGACAGCAACCGTGTAGCCAGCAAGCTGCTCAACTTCGAAGCCCAGCGCTAGGCCCCCGCCTGCGCCAGGCTTTTGGACGCTTAAGACCCAAGGCCAGCCATGCACGACACTCATTTATTGCAACTGATCATCGACGACTTTGCTCCAGCGCAACAATTGTTGGAGCTGTTGCAGACCGAAGCCCTGGCATTGCACGGGCGGGACATGCCCCTGCTGGAAAATATTCTGGCGCAAAAGCAGGCATTGATCATTTTGCTCGACCAGCATGGCCGCAAGCGCAGCGAAATCCTCGCCAGCCTCAACCTGCCCGTCGATAACAGTGGCCTTGAGCAATTGGCCAGCCAATCGTCGATCGGCGATCAGCTGTTGTCGCAAAGCGCCGTGCTCAACGACCTGCTCAACCAGTGCCAGGCCGCCAATGCTCGAAACGGCCAGTCTATCCTGATGCAACAGGCCGCCACCGCCAATCAGTTGCGTATTCTCAATGGCGGCGAAATCCCGACGCTCTATGACGCTCGCGGCTCGACCGCGAAAATGGTCAAGCACCGCCCGCTCAGCCAGGCATGAAGCGAACGATGCCGGAGCACTATCAACGCGCGATACATGCTGGCAAAATGCTGGCTCTTTGTAGTCGTATTTTGCCTGGAGATTGACCCACCGTGTTCAATGCCTCAAACGCGGATGATGCTCCGCAGCCGCCCAAGGTCCTCGCCACCCCTCTGGAAATCTCCGGCAATCTGCGGATGCTGCAAGACAGTCACGACCCGCTGATCATCACCTTCCACGAGCGCAGCCAGCGGTTCCAGAGTTACCTGGTGGATGTCGATCGCGAAACCAACACCATCGCCCTGGACGAAATGATTCCTCGGGACGGTGAACGTTTCCTACTGGCCGGCGAGCCGTTTCGCGTCGAGGGTTTCCATGACGGCGTGCGCATCGCGTGGGAGGGCAACGGCCCATTGACCATTCAGGAATCGAGCGATGGCCGCTGCTATCGCGGCGCCTTGCCTGAAGAAGTGGTTTATCACCAGCGCCGCAACGCCTTCCGGGCCGCATTGAAACTGGCGCAACTGGTGAACGTGGAGTTGGGTGGCGACAAGCTCAAATCACCGGTGAATGGCAAGCTGCTGGATATTTCCGCAACCGGCTGCAAGCTGCGCTTCGATGGCGATATCACTGAACGGCTGCAGCTGGGCCAGGTTTACGAGCGCTTCATCGCCGCCCTACCGTTTGGCAGCATGACCGCGCCGGTGGAGCTGCGCTACCTGCATTTCGAAGAGCGGATCAACACCACGTTCGCAGGCGTGCGCTTCCATAACATCAGCGGCCTGGTACAACGCCAGGTGGAACGCTTCGTGTATCAATTGCAGCGTGAAGCCCGTCGGTTCGATAAAGACGACTTCTGATTTCCGGCGCGCTATAAAAAAACGGGCAATCCCTTTGCAAGGATTGCCCGTTTTTTTTATGCCGGTCTCAGGGCCTGGCCTGGGTGAAATCGGACGGTGGCAGTTCGTCGTCGGCGCCTTCGGTGACCGGCTCCAATTCAGGTTGAGGCTCGGGCTCGACGTCCGGATTGGGCGAGGCCTGCATCTGCTCCTGCACCACTTGCTCGTCGACCCGCGGATCGAGGCACGCCACCAAGGGTGAACTGGTCATGTTGTCCGGCATGGCCACGTGATGCAGCGGCGCGTCGTCGACCTGGTGCAGGTTGGTGACCGCTTTCGGCCGGATCCGCCATACCAGCAGCAACGCAAACAGGGCAAAAAAGCCATAGAGCATCTGGCTGCCGTACAGCTTCATCAGCACCCCGGCCACCAACGGGCCGATGCTGGCGCCCACGCCGTAGGTCACTAGCAGCATCGCGGTGAGCGACACCCGGCGATCACCCTCGACGTGGTCATTGGAAAACGCGACCGCCAGCGGGTACAGGCAAAACTGCACCAACGAACAGCAGAAACCGGCGATGAACAATACTTCCAGCGGCGCCTTCGACAGGATGGCCAGCGGCAAGGCACACACCACCAGGGCCAGTGCGAAGCAGCGGATCAACAGGGCCCGATCGTAACGATCCGACAGCCAACCCAGCGGCCATTGCACCAGCAGGCCGGCAAAGATGCAGCAGCCCATGAACAAGCCGACCTGCTCGGTACTCAGGCCCTGCTGGGAGGCGTACAGCGGTGCCAGCCCGTAGAAGGAGCCGACGATCAGCCCGGAGCCCAACACCGTGGTCAACGATTGCGGTACGCGCTTGATAAAGAAGCGCGGCTCCATCGGCGCCGGATGCAACGGCGCCGGGTGAATCCGCCGGGTCAATGCCACCGGCACCAGGCACAGGGCGAAACACAACGCCACCAACATCAGCAATTCAAGGCCCAGAGCCGGATGCATGACCAGGATCAGTTGGCCCAGCACCAGCCCCAGGTAAGAAGCAATCATATAGCCGCTGAACACTACCCCGCGTTGCTTGGCATCGGCCTGCTCGTTGAGCCAGCTTTCGATAACCATGTACTGGCACATCATGCCCAGGCCGACAATCATCCGCAGCACGATCCAGGCCGGCAGCCAGTTCACCAGGCCATGGCCCAATACCGCCGCACCGACGATCCCGGCGCAAGCCGAATAGGCGCGAATATGCCCGACGCGGCCAATCAGCCGGTGGCCGATCTTGCCGCCCAGCACCAGGCCGAAATAGTTCGCCGCCATCAGCGCACCGACCCACAGGCTGTCCACGTTGTCGGCGGCCAGGCGCAGGGCCAGGTAAGTACTCAGAAGGCCTGAGCCGATGAGCATCATCAGCGAGGCGAAATAAAGCGCTCGAAAAGGTTTCCAGATTTGGCGCATCGGCGTTCCGAGCGGCTCCTTGAGGTAAGTAAGGGCTATCTTTGGAAGATAGCCCGAATGCGACGGTTCGTTATGCCTGGGCCGCCAAAACGCGCCGCTCCCAGGGCGTGATTTCGTCAAAGAAACTGGTCAGTTCCAGGGTTTTCGAGGCAACGTAACCTTCGATGAACTCGCTACCGAACAGTTCCTTCGCCAAGTGGCTACGCTTGAGACGTTCAAGCGCTGCATGCAAGGTACATGGCAAAGACAGATTCTCCGGCACCTCGAACTCGCCCTGGATCGCGGCACCCGGTTCCAGGCGATTCTCGATGCCATGGAGCCCCGCCGCCAGACTGGCGGCAATCGCCAGGTAAGGGTTGGCATCGGCTCCCGGCAAGCGGTTCTCGACCCGCCGGGCTACCGGCGCACTCGCAGGAATGCGCAGCCCGGCCGAACGATTGTCATGGGACCAACAGGCATTGTTTGGCGACGCGAATGGATGGCAGAGGCGGTGGTAGGAATTCACGTTTGGCGCGAACAGCGCGGTGAAATCCGCCATGCCGGCCTGCTGCCCGCCAATGAAGTGCCGGAACGTCGCGGTCGGCTCGCCCGCATCGTCGCTGAATACATTGCGCCCGCTGCCCAGCTCGACGACGCTCTGGTGAATGTGCATCGAACTGCCCGGCGTTCGCGCCAGCGGCTTGGCCATGCAGACCACCGTCAGGCCATGCTTGAGGGCCACCTCCTTGAGCAAATGCTTGAACAGGAACGTCTGGTCGGCCAACAGCAGAGCATCGCCGTGGAGCAGATTGATTTCAAACTGGCTGACGCCCATTTCATGCATGAACGTGTCGCGCGGCAGGCCTAGCGCCGCCATGCATTCATAGACTTCGGTGAAGAACGGTCGCAGGCCGTTGTTGGAACTGATGCTGAACGCCGATTGGCCATCTTCGCGACGACCATCCAGGCCCATCGGCGGCAGGAATGGCTGGGAAGGATCCGGGTTGGGCGCGAACACAAAAAACTCCAGCTCCGTCGCCACTACCGGCGCTAGCCCGAGCGTCGCATATCGAGCGATCACGGCCTTGAGCTGACCGCGCGTCGACAAAGGTGAGCTTTCGCCGCTGAGCTCATCGGCGTCGCAGATCGCCAAGGCGCGCGGCGGATGGCTCCACGGCAGCCGGTGGATCTGCTGTGGATCGGCCACCAACGCCAGGTCGCCGTCGTCACTGCCGTAAAAGCGCGCTGGCGGATATCCGCCCATGATGCATTGCAGCAGCACACCGCGCGCCATCTGCAACCGCCGGCCTTCAAGGAAGCCCTCGGCGCTCATTACCTTGCCCCTGGGTACGCCATTCAAATCCGGCGTGACACATTCAATCTCATCAATGCCCGTCAATCGCTGTGCGAGTGAACACTGGCCATCGGTCGTCATGACGCAATCCTTGTTATGTGCGAGCCGCGAACGGCAACCCGTACAAAATAGGCTCCGGCTGTTCGGAATATCAAGCATCCCGAGACAATAAACATCTGACGGGGATATGGACAGCTCAGGGCAGGTAAAGCCTGAACACCCCACCGCCCAGCACACCGCCATTGGCAATCTCGGTATGCCCGCTCAAGCCGCCACGCTGATGCAACCCGGCGATCCTGGCGGCGAAATACAGGCCAAGGCCGGTGCTGCCGGTGCTGTGGTTGATGCCCTGCACATACTCGGCCTGGCGCTCGATCATTTCGGCCGGGTAGCCTTCGCCGTCGTCATTGATGGTCAGCACCAATTGCCCAGCCTCGTCGCTCACGCTGATCAACAACGCCTGGCGCGCGTGGCGAATGGCATTGTTGATCATGTTGTCGAGCACCGACGCGATCAGCTCACGGTCGAAGAAACCCAGCGGGCTCAGCGGATCGACCTCATAGGTGGCCATGATCCCGCGACTGCGGAACACGTCCTGATGGCCGGCCAACTGCGCTTCGATGAAGTCATCCAGTTCGTGGTAGGCCGGATGCAGCGGCAATTGATTCACGCCCAGCTTGTATAACCCGAGCAACTGCACCAGCAGCCCATTGAGATGGGCAAACTCGAACTCCATCACGCCCTGCTCCGAGGTCTGCCGCGAAGGTTCCGGCAGGCGCTCGAGCCATTGCGTATGAGCCTGCATGAGCAGGGTCAGGGAGTTTTTCATGTCATGCACGGTAGACGCGATCACCGTGGAGAAATCGAGAGCTTGTTCGCTGTCATTCATCGCCAAATGCCTTGCTTCGCAGTTTCTGATAACGCGCAAAACGCGCATCGGTGTCGGGCATCATGCCCACCAGTTTCAGGCAGGCACGGCATTCCTGCAGCAGCTGCGATTCAACACTGGTATCGGTGCCGTGCAGCAGGGATTGCGCCATGTTCAGGGCAATACTGATGTTCTTCGGCTGCAGCTTCAGTGCACGCCGGAACAATTCCCGCGCCTCGGGTAACGCGCCGGTCTTGTAGACACGCACGCCTTCGCGATTCAGCTCGGCGGCGGCGTTGCCCTGGTTAAGGATATTCGGGTCGTCGGTGAGCTTGGCAATGCCCTGCATCACCGTCGGATCATCGCCATAGATCTCCGCGCAGTTCTTGAGCATCGATTCGCCGGCGCTGGTCTGGCCGAGCATCTGTAGCTGCTTGGCCACCAGCAGCGCGGCTTCGGCACTCATGAACTGTTCCATGCCGTCGAGACGCTGCAAGGCTTGCTCGGTGAGCTTTTCGGCGGTTTCGGCATCATTGAGCAACAGGCTCGTTGCTTTCATCAGCCGCGCCCGGACCTGCAGGCCCGGATCGCTGGGGTTATCTTTCGCCACCGCGCTAAGCGTGGTGTTGATTTCCAGCCTCGTCCGGGTGTCCAGGCCCTTCTCGCTGCCCTTGCTGATCAAGGCATGGGCCAGGCCAAGGTTGCTCTCCGGATCCTTGAATCGCGATTGCGCCCCCTGCCCGACCGCCTGGCGATAGGCTTTCGACGCGGTCTCGTAATCCTCGTTGGTCATCGCCAGCTTGCCCAGCAGTGACTGCCGACGCACCGCCAACGGCGACAACCGCACCGCTTCCTCCAATACGTTCTGGGCCTGCTTCGTGTCGCCTTCAGCCACCAACACGTCGGCCATGCCGTCGTACAGGGCCGGCATCATCGGAAAGACTTTCAGGGCCTTTTCATAGACAGCCTTGGCTTCGCCTATCTGCCCGCGCTTGAACAACAACTTTCCCAACCCCGCGTACGCCCACGGCAACGGGCGATCCGCGATGATGGAGTTGTACAACCGCTCAAGGGCCTCGTTCTGATTCAAGTCGCGCAGCGCATCGGCCCGATAACGCAGGCACAGTGGGCCGTAGCGCGGGTCCTGCTTGCACAGGGCGATGCAAGCATTGAGCACTTCCATCGGCTTGCCACGATCGAGCGCCTGCAGGATCGGTTTGAGCAACGTTTTGCGCTGCTCCAGGCGCTCCAACCGCTGGGCCAGGCCGGAGCGATTGAATGGTTTTGTCAGGTACGCATCCGGCTCATGTTCCAGGGCGCTGAGCACCATGGCCTGGCTGGTCTCGGCGGTCACCATGAGAAACACGCTCTCATGGCTGATCAACTTCTCGACCATCAGGTCTTCCAGCACCTGCTGGCCGTTCTTGCGCCCGTCGCCCAGGTGATAATCCTGCAAGATGAAGTCATAACGCTTCTGCGAACACATGCGCAGCGCTACTTCACCGGTATCGGCGGTGTCCACGTCCTTGACGCCCAACTCCCGCAACATCGACCGGACGGAGCTGCGGAAATCCGAGAAATCATCGACGATCAGAAAACTTTTTTGGTGGTACGCCAGCATCGAGGATGTCCAGGCAAATAAGAAAATGAACTCAATGGCAAAACAAACGAAACACCGCCTCCCTGCCGGCAAAGCGCGCAGATGATAGACAGCCGCGACGCATACCGCGAGCCGTTCCAGGACGCCGGGACGTCAGGAAAGGAGACTCATCGGGTTATCGGCCGCAAACGGGGTTCCGTTAGAAGATCGTGGGGACTTGCAGGGCTGCGGGATAATAATGGTGTCCCAGGGCAGGTTCGAACTGCCAACCTTCCCCTTAGGAGGGGGATGCTCTATCCAATTGAGCTACTGAGACACGGGTCGACCACGAGAAACGCGGTGCGTTGGACGGCGAGCATGTTAACGGCCACTCTCGCGTTTGTCATGTCGTCGCTGCCTATTAAGTGTAGGCAAATAGTACGACCCTTACGCCACGCCAAGGGAAGGCCGCCCAAATATGGCGCCATTCATCTATCCACAGCCTCCGGGCCTAGTAAATCGGCCTTTTGCCACTATCCTATACGTAACTAGAAACGCAGACGTTTAGTTGCGTATCGGTTATCCGCCCAACGGTATGGCACAACGACACGATGCAGTGGTCACAAAATGCGGAACCTGTGTGTTTTTCAAACCAGTCCGCATTTTTTGAGAAGAGTACTGGCATAACGCCTTTACCCGGATCAGAATTTGTCACAGAATTGGCGCCAATGATCTGGCAATTTTGAGGCATGATGCGGCCTCTAAACATTCAGGTTGAACATTTGGCAACGGGCCTTGTCCTATCGACATCCTGCGGCCAATCCCCAGAACCGCTCCCCTGAACTAACCGGTTAAATAAATATGCGCCCATTGAAACAGGCAATTTATTCCAGCCGTACGGCTGACAAGTTCGTCGTGCGTCTGCCAGACGGAATGCGGGAACGCATTGCCGAGGTGGCTCGTAATCATCACCGCAGCATGAACTCTGAAATCATCGCGCGCCTTGAGCAAAGCCTGATTCAGGAAGGTGCGTTGGGTGAAGAATTGAGCATGCGCCTGGACAGCCCGGAGCTGTCGCTGCATGAGCGCGAGTTGCTTCAACGCTTCCGACAGCTCTCCCATCGCCAGCAGAACGCCCTCGTTTCGCTGATTGCTCATGATGCCGAAATGGCCGCTGACGCGTCCTGATCGTGTCCAGGGTAATAAAGCCAGCTTAACGCTGGCTTTTTTTTCGCCCGGCGTTTGGCGACCTGGGGGGGCGGGGAAACCATCACCCAGAAAAAAACCCGCCAGTCAGGCGGGCTTCTTGATAAGCCACTCAGAGCAGGAAAATCGTCGCCAAGCCCAGGAAGATGAAAAACCCGCCGCTGTCCGTCATGGCGGTGATCATCACGCTCGCACCCATTGCTGGGTCGCGCCCCAGGCGCGCCAGGGTCATAGGGATCAAGACGCCCATCAGCGCGGCCAACAGCAGATTGAGCGTCATCGCCGCAGTCATGACCACGCCCAGCGACCAGCTGCCATACAGCAAGTACGCCACGACCCCGATCACCCCTCCCCAGATGACGCCATTGATCAACGCAACGGCCAGTTCCTTGCGCATCAAACGCGATGTATTGCCGGTACTGACCTGGTCCAAGGCCATGGCGCGGACAATCATGGTGATGGTCTGGTTGCCGGAGTTACCACCGATACCGGCAACGATGGGCATCAACGCCGCCAGTGCGACCAGCTTTTCGATGGAGCCTTCGAACAGGCCGATGACGCGGGACGCGACAAAAGCCGTGATCAGATTGATCGCCAGCCAGGCCCAACGGTTACGCAGGGACTTCCAGACCGAGGCGAAAATGTCCTCCTCTTCCCGCAGACCCGCCATGCTGAGGACTTCGCTTTCGCTTTCCTCACGGATCAAGTCCACCATTTCGTCGATGGTGAGACGGCCGATCAGCTTGCCGTTCTTGTCCACCACCGGCGCAGAAATCAGGTCGTAACGTTCGAATGCCTGGGCCGCATCGTAGGCGTTTTCGTCAGGATGGAAGCTCACAGGGTCGCTGGCCATCACCTCGGCCACTTGCTTCTCCGGATCGTTGACCAAAAGACGCTTGATAGGCAGAACGCCTTTGAGCACGCCGTCATAATCGACCACAAAGAGTTTGTCGGTATGGCCCGGCAATTCCTTGAGTCGCCGCAGATAACGCAAAACCACTTCAAGGCTGACGTCCTCGCGGATCGTCACCATCTCGAAGTCCATCAGCGCACCGACCTGCTCCTCGTCATAGGACAATGCCGAACGCACACGCTCGCGCTGTTGACCATCAAGAGCTTCCATCAGCTCATGGACAACGTCCCGTGGCAATTCGGGAGCAAGGTCGGCGAGCTCGTCGGCGTCCATCTCCTTGGCCGCTGCGAGAAGCTCATGGTCATCCATGTCTGCGATCAGGGTTTCACGAACCGAGTCGGACACTTCGAGCAGGATGTCGCCGTCGCGATCGGCCTGGACCAATTGCCAGACGGTCAGACGCTCTTCCAGCGGCAAGGCTTCAAGGATGTAGGCAACGTCGGCCGAGTGCAGATCATCGAGCTTACGTTGCAACTCGACGAGATTCTGCCGATGTACCAGGTTCTCGACCCGATCGGAATGCGGACCTTCCTGGCGATGCGTGAGGTCTTCCACGACGCGCTGGCGATGCAACAGCTCAACGACTTGAGCGAGGCGATCCTGAAGGCTTTCCTGCGTTTTTTTTACTTCTATTTCAGTCATAGGCGAACTCCACTCCCAGCAGTGGAGCACGCCGGAAGGATCAATCAGTTAATTCATGATTGGCAAAAAGAGATATTGAGTAACTACTGGGTAAGTCCATGAAGATATTCCAAAGCCCCGGCGGGGCTGACGGGCGCAATCATACACCGCTTGGCGCCGTAACACGTTAAAAAATCATGGCAAGAACAAGTGCTTGCGAGACAAACCTGAACACAGGCTGAACGTCTGTTTCTACGACGACTTATCCTGAAAAGAAAACACAGCCCCAGGGAGAAATGTCACAGCTATCCTTTTTTATTTACCGTCAAGGAGGACGGCAGCATGCCCGTAAGCCGCTATCTGTTTCTGCTCGCCACCCTGCCCTGCCTGCCTCTCTGGGCTGCCGATCACGTTGTGCACCGCTGCGAAAACAGTGCTGGGAAAATCACGTTCACAACCCTCAGTTGCGAGCCGGGAGAAACCCTGACAATGCAGCAGGTTCATACATACAGCCCACCCCCTATCGAGCCGATGCTGCCCGAAGCCGAAGGTCGGCAAACATCCAGCAACAAAACCAGACGCAAGGAACCGACCATTGTTGGCCAACTCGAGGACAGCTGTGGAAACCAGATCAACACCAACCAGCGCCGCGAAGCCATCCTGAAGCGACGAATCGTTGTCGGCATGAGCGAACAAGACGTCGTCAGCGCGCTTGGCAAACCGGATACGATCAAGGTTCGAAATTCGAGCACTCGGTACACCTACAAGACACAGAAAGGTCGGAGCGCAGAGGTCGTGTTCGACGAGAAGGGATGCGTGAAAGGCAAATCGTAGACAGCAAAAAGCCCGCGTTAAACGCGGGCTTCTTGGTGTATGGTGCACTCGACAGGATTCGAACCTGTGACCGCTCGGTTCGTAGCCGAGTACTCTATCCAGCTGAGCTACGAGTGCAAGTTGTGGTTTTATACCAGATCACAACTGGTTGAAGCCAAGTTATTTGCATTGCTGCAAGCAACTCTTAAATGGTGCACTCGACAGGATTCGAACCTGTGACCGCTCGGTTCGTAGCCGAGTACTCTATCCAGCTGAGCTACGAGTGCATTTGTTGCCGCGCATTATAGGTCGCCGAATCTTTTTGTAAAGCGCTTTTTTCAGTAATTTCAATCACTTACCGATCAAGCAAGATAACAGCGCACTAAACGAATAATGGCGGAGAACGGGGGATTCGAACCCCCGACACCCTTTTGAGGTGTACTCCCTTAGCAGGGGAGCGCCTTCGGCCACTCGGCCAGCTCTCCGCAACACGGGGCGTATATTAACCACCTTCATCCCCGTTTGCAAACATAAAAATCGATAAAAATTAATGGCTTGGTTCGTCGTCCTTCTCTTTCTTGATACGCAGGTAGATTTCCTCCCGGTGCACAGCGACCTCCTTCGGCGCATTGACGCCGATACGCACTTGGTTTCCTTTGACGCCGAGCACGGTCACGGTGATTTCGCCATCGCCAATAATCAGGCTCTCTGCGCACCGACGGGTCAGAATCAGCATACGTTTCTCCTCACGCGATTCAGTTCAGGAACAACAGTCTGCAAAAAAAGGGCATGGGTCCTACAACCGAAACGCTCGCGGCCCACAGGCCTAGTATTGACCAGCGGGTGCAAAAGAACAGTTTTGGAACATGCCATTCAGAAAAACAAAGGGCGCGGTCGAAGCCGCGCCCTCAGGCAACGCCTTACTCGCCCTGTCGGGCTGCGGCGTCGAGTTCAAAAGCCGTGTGCAGGGCGCGCACGGCGAGTTCCAGATACTTCTCCTCGATCACCACGGAAACCTTGATTTCCGAGGTGGAGATCATCTGGATATTGATGCTTTCCTTGGCCAGGGACTCGAACATGCGGCTCGCCACGCCCGCGTGGGAGCGCATGCCAACACCAACGATCGAGACCTTGGCAATCTTGGTATCGCCCACCACTTCCCGGGCGCCAATCTCGTCGGCCGTGTTCTTGAGCACGGCTTCGGCGGACTGGTAGTCGTTGCGGTGCACGGTAAAGGTGAAGTCGGTGGTGTTATCGTGCGCAACGTTCTGCACGATCATGTCGACTTCAATGTTGGCGGCACTGATCGGACCTAGAATCTTGAAGGCCACACCGGGGGTGTCTGGCACGCCACGGATGGTCAGCTTGGCTTCATCGCGGTTGAAAGCGATGCCGGAAATGATCGGCTGTTCCATGGATTCCTCTTCATCAATAGTAATGAGGGTGCCCGGACCCTCCTTGAAGCTGTGCAGGACGCGCAGCGGAACGTTGTACTTGCCGGCGAATTCAACCGCGCGGATCTGCAATACCTTGGAACCGAGGCTGGCCATTTCCAGCATCTCTTCGAAGGTAATCTTGTCCAGGCGCTGAGCCACGGGCACAACCCGTGGGTCGGTGGTATAGACGCCATCCACATCGGTGTAGATCTGGCACTCGTCAGCCTTGAGGGCTGCTGCCAGCGCGACACCAGTGGTATCGGAACCGCCACGACCAAGGGTGGTGATGTTGCCGTGCTCATCCACGCCCTGGAAACCGGCGACAACCACGACACGACCGGCCTTCAGGTCACCACGAATTTTCTGATCGTCGATTTGCAGGATACGCGCTTTGTTATGCGCGCTGTCCGTCAGGATACGGACTTGGTTACCGGTGTAGGACACCGCCGGCACGCCACGCTTGATCAGCGCCATGGCCAGCAAGGCGATGGTCACCTGCTCACCAGTGGAAACGATCACATCCAGCTCGCGGGGGACCGGTTGCTGGTCGCCGCTGATTTGCTTGGCCAGATCGATCAGACGGTTGGTCTCGCCGCTCATTGCCGACAGCACGACCACCAGGTCATCGCCAGCGTCACGGAATTTCTTAACCTTGTCGGCGACTTGTTCGATTCTCTCGACGGTGCCGACCGAGGTGCCTCCAAATTTCTGTACGATCAAAGCCATTTCAAAGCCGCCTCTGCCCGTGAAGGGCGCCCAAATAATCACTCAACAGCGGCCGGGTCCGCCTTGGCGAACCCGGGGCGCCGCCTTAAATACCCTGCTCTACAAATGCAACGGTCTGGGCCAATGCCGCGTCCAGGGCGCCGGCATCGGTACCGCCGCCTTGCGCCATGTCTGGACGACCACCGCCCTTCCCGCCCACTGCCGCAGCGGCCTGCTTCATCAAATCACCGGCTTTGAGTTGGCCAGTCAGGTCTTTGGTCACGCCTGCGACGAGAACGACCTTTTCCTCATGGACACCGCCGAGCAGGATCACTGCGCGGCCGAGTTTGTTTTTCAGTTGATCGACCAGCGCCAACAAGGCCTTGCCGTCTTGGCCGTCGAGACGCGCGGCCAGCACTTTCATGCCCTTGACGTCCACGGCCTGGGCCGACAGATCGTCGCCCGCGGCGCTGGCGGCCTTGGCCTGCAACTGCTCGAGTTGCTTTTCCAGCGCGCGGTTGCGCTCCAGCACAGCCGACAGCTTGTCGATCAGGTTGTCGCGACTGCCCTTGATCAGGCTGGCCGCTTCCTTGAGTTGTTCTTCCGCCGCGTTGAGGTACGCCAGCGCCGCTGCGCCAGTGACGGCCTCGATACGTCGCACGCCGGAGGCAACGCCGCCTTCGCTGATGATCTTCAGCAGGCCGATGTCGCCGGTGCGATTGGCATGGATGCCACCGCACAGCTCAACGGAGAAGTCGCCCATGCTCAGTACACGGACACTGTCGCCATACTTCTCGCCGAACAGCGCCATCGCGCCCTTGCGCTTGGCGGTCTCGATATCGGTTTCTTCGGTTTCTACCGGTGAGTTCTTGCGGATCTGCGCGTTGACAATGTCTTCCAGCGCCTTGATCTGCTCAGGCTTGATGGCTTCGAAGTGGCTGAAGTCGAAGCGCAGGCGCTGGCTGTCCACCAAGGAGCCTTTCTGTTGGACATGCTCGCCCAGCACCTGGCGCAACGCTGCGTGCAGCAAGTGCGTGGCGGAGTGGTTCAGGGAAGTCGCGTGGCGAACCTCGGCATCGACATGAGCGGCCACTGGGGCGGCGATCATCAGGCTGCCGGAAGCCAGCACGCCGTGGTGCAGGAAGGCACCGCCGGTCTTGGTGGTATCGCGTACATCGAAGCGCGAATTGCCCGCCTGCAGGTAACCGCTGTCGCCGATCTGGCCGCCGGATTCGGCGTAGAACGGTGTCTTGTCCAGCACGATCACGCCTTCCTGGCCTTCGCTCAGGATGTCGACCGACTGCCCATCCTTATAGATGGCGACGATCTTGGCCGAACCGGTGGTCGCGGCGTAGCCAGTGAACTCGGTCGCCACGTCAACCTTGACCAGGCTGTTGTAGTCCATGCCGAAGGAGCTCGCGGAGCGCGCACGCACACGCTGGGCTTCCATCTCGCGCTCGAAACCTTCCTCGTCGAGGGTCAGGTTGCGCTCGCGGGCGATGTCGCCAGTCAGGTCCATCGGGAAGCCGTACGTGTCGTACAGTTTGAACACCACATCGCCCGGGACCACGTTGCCCTTGAGTTCGGCCAGGTCCTGCTCGAGGATCTTCAGGCCTTGCTCCAGGGTCTTGGCGAACTGCTCTTCTTCGCCCTTGAGCACGCGCTCGATATGCGCCTGTTGGGTCTTGAGTTCCGGGAAGGCTTCGCCCATCTCGGCCACCAGCGCCCCGACGATCTGATAGAAGAAACTGCCCTTGGCGCCCAGCTTGTTGCCGTGGCGGCAGGCGCGGCGGATGATCCGGCGCAGCACATAACCGCGGCCTTCGTTGGAAGGCAGTACACCGTCGGCAATCAGGAAGCCGCAGGAACGGATGTGGTCAGCGACTACTTTCAGCGAAGCCTGGTTGTCGTTGGTGCAGCCGATGGCCTTGGCCGACGCGCTCAGCAGGCTCTGGAATAGGTCGATTTCGTAGTTGGAGTGAACGTGCTGCAGCACCGCGCTGATCCGCTCCAGGCCCATGCCGGTGTCCACCGACGGTGCTGGCAGCGGATGCAACACGCCATCGGCGGTGCGGTTGAACTGCATGAAGACGTTGTTCCAGATTTCGATATAGCGGTCACCGTCTTCTTCCGGCGAGCCCGGTGGGCCACCCCAGATGTCGGCGCCGTGATCGTAGAAGATCTCGGTGCAAGGGCCGCATGGGCCGGTGTCACCCATGGTCCAGAAGTTATCCGACGCGTAGGGCGCACCCTTGTTGTCGCCGATGCGCACCATGCGCTCAGCCGGGACACCGACGTCCTTGGTCCAGATGTCATAGGCTTCGTCGTCGGTGGCATAGACCGTTACCCAAAGTTTTTCCTTGGGCAGGTTCAGCCATTTGTCAGACGTGAGGAACGTCCAGGCAAAGGTAATGGCGTCACGCTTGAAATAATCACCGAAGCTGAAGTTGCCCAGCATCTCGAAGAACGTGTGGTGACGAGCGGTATAGCCGACGTTTTCCAGGTCGTTGTGCTTGCCGCCGGCGCGCACGCACTTCTGGCTGCTCACCGCACGGGTGTAGGCACGTTTTTCCTGGCCCAGGAAGCAGTCCTTGAACTGGTTCATCCCCGCGTTGGTGAACAGCAGGGTCGGGTCGTTGCCCGGAATCAAAGAGCTGGAGGCTACTCGGGTGTGGCCTTGCTCTTCGAAGAAGCGAAGGAAGGCTTCACGGATTTCTGCGCTTTTCATTAGGTTCTTCCACGGAGGCTGCGGCCAAAGGCCTGTGCAAAACGTCAACAGACGGAGCAACGGCAAAGGGCCGCATTATATCGGCCCTTCGCGTGGGGTACAGCGTGTTTATGCGATAGAAACTATCAATTACCCCGGTTCCCGGGTCATTGGCGGGAAAATTCGACGAAAGTGGTGATCACGTGAACGATTTGCGCCGCGCTCACGTCCATGTGCGTCACCATTCGCAGCCGTGAAGCCGCGCTGAGCTTGACGCCCCGCTCATCGGCAAACGCCTTGATCGCCTCGGCCCGCTCACCCATTTGCACGTAGACCATGTTGGTATGCACCGGCTCGACCTCGTAGCCCGCCGCGCGCAAGCCTTCGGCGAGCCTCTGAGCATTGGCGTGGTCATCAGCCAGGCGCTGGACGTTATGGTCCAGGGCATACAGCCCCGCCGCAGCGAGGATCCCGGCCTGGCGCATCCCCCCGCCAACCATTTTGCGCAGCCGGCGGGCCTTGCGGATCAGCTCGACCGTGCCGCACAGCACCGAGCCCACCGGAGCACCCAGCCCCTTGGACAGGCACACCGACACCGAATCGAAATGTTGGGTGATTTCCCGGGCATCGACATTCAGCTTGGCGGCGGCGTTGTACAACCGTGCCCCGTCCAGATGAAGGGCAAGCCCATGCTCCTGGGTAAAGCGCCGGGCTCGGGCCAGGTAATCCAGCGGCAGCACCTTGCCCTGCATGGTGTTTTCCAAGGCTAGCAGTCGCGTGCGGGCAAAGTGGAAATCGTCGGGCTTGATCGCCGCCGCGACGTGCGCCAGGTCTAACGAGCCGTCCGCCTGCACTTCGAGAGGTTGCGGCTGGATCGAACCAAGCACCGCCGCGCCGCCGCCCTCGTATTTGTAAGTGTGGGCTTGCTGGCCGACGATATATTCGTCGCCGCGCTCGCAATGGGCCATCAACCCCAGCAGATTGCTCATGGTGCCTGAGGGCACGAACAGTGCCGCGGCAAAACCCAAGCGCTCGGCGAGCTCGGCTTCGAGACGGTTGACAGTCGGGTCTTCGCCATACACATCGTCGCCGGTCGGCGCGCTGGCCATGGCATCCAGCATGCCGGCGGAGGGTTGGGTGACCGTGTCGCTGCGAAGATCGATAACACTCATGAATCTGGCCTCGGGTTCTGGTGGGGAAAATTCCCTTTCTAAGGGCAATTACTGCGGGCATGGCGCGGAATAATCAAGCCCAGGACCACACGGACCATCCAAATCACCTGTGGTAGCGAGCTTGCTCGCTCCCACAGGGGTTATGTGTTAAAAATCCTCCGCCGTCACAAAATGTGTCGGCAAAACGTTCTCAGGGCGGGGTGCGATTCCCCACCGGCGGTAATTGCGCGCAATGCGCATAGCCCGCGAGCGCTTGGCACTACACGGCTTTCGCGGTGCAGCGGCAAGGTCAGCAGACCCGGTTTGATCCCGGGGCCGACGGTCATAGTCCGGATGAAGAGAGAACGGGATCGACACCCAAGGGCCGACTGCGACTCTGTGCGCGGCGTACCCTCGAATCCCCTTCGATTCATGACGCCCTGTTTTTTACACAAACAGGAACCAGAACATGCAACCCACCGCAATCGACAGCAAGACCAAAACCCATCCGGGCGAGCGCGTCGCGTTCATCCAGGCCTGCTGGCACAAGGAAATCGTCGACCAGAGCCGCAAAGGCTTCGTCGCCGAAATGATCAGCCAGGGCTACCAGGAAAGCGACATCGACTTCTTCGAAGTCGGCGGTGCCTTTGAAATCCCGCTTCACGCCAAGTTGCTGGCCAAATCCGGCCGTTACGCCGGTATCGTCGCTGCCGGCCTGGTGGTGGATGGCGGGATCTACCGCCACGAGTTTGTCGCCCAATCGGTCATCACCGGCCTGATGCAGGTCCAGTTGGAAACCGAGGTACCGGTGTTCTCGGTCGTGCTGACGCCGCATCACTTCCATGCAGGCGAAGAACACCAGAAGTTTTTCTTCGAGCACTTCGTACACAAGGGTCAGGAAGCGGCGAAGACGTGTGCCGATACGCTGCATAAGACTCGGGCGTTGCGTCGCAGTGAGCAGCGGGCGGTAGCGGTTTAAAAGCCGCTAAAAAACCTGTGGGAGCGAGCTTGCTCGCGATAGCGGTGCTCCAGCCGACATCCTTGTCGCTGACACTCAGCTATCGCGAGCAAGCTCGCTCCCACAGGGGTTCAGCGGCGTGCGTGAGATTCGGGTCAGGCCAAGTTTTCGTCAGTCGCGGGCACGATCAGGATGCCGGCCCGCAAACCATTCTTCACCTTAGGGTTAGGGAAGATGATCCGGGCGCCCTCTTCTTCGATCACCCAGCGGGTCTGGGCGATGTCTTCGGCCAGCACATAGCCTTTATCCAGCTCCGAGAAATTCTCGATGTCCGCGGGCAGATTCAGGCGGAAGCTGTCGCTGTGCTTGATGATTTCCCGCGCCACGCTGAACAGTTGCAGGCCGTCCAGGCTGTCCTCCAGCTCGGGCTCATTGCCTTCGATGATCTGCTGCAGACGGGTTTCCAGCAAGTTGACGTTGACGCCGTCGTTTTGCCCGAACGGCCGGGCCTTGCCCAGTTCCAGGGTGAAGGACTCGGCACCGAGCTGGTCGTAGGTGTAGGCGCTGAATACGATGGAGGGCTTGTTCTGCAGCAACACTGCTTCCATGCCCGCCGCGCGCAGGCGCGCCAGTTCACGGCGTGAGTGCTGGCGGCCTTCTTTCCAGGGGTACAGGGCGAACTGCTCGATCCTCGAGCCGCGAATGGCGGTGTGCAGGTCGTAGTGCAGACGGCTGCGGTCCGGCACGCTGAAAAAACTTGCGGCCAGGCGCTCCAGCTCACAGGCGCGCAACGCCTCGGGCCCGCCACTCAACTCATGACGACCATTGAACAGCCGGTTGACGTCCTGCTCGACAAAGCGCTCGCCGCGACGGATTGCCTCGGGATTTCCGAACAGGAACAGAATGCGCGCCCGGGGCTTCAGGTCGCCACGGGCAATGTCATGCAACAGCCGGTCAAGCAATTCGATCGGCGCGGTTTCGTTGCCGTGAATACCCGCCGACAGCAGCAGGTCCAGGCCATTATCCCGGGCTTCGGGCGGCTTGACCTCCAGCGCGCCCTCGCTCAGCCAGCGCATCCGTACGCCTTCGACAGTCAGTTGAGTCTTCTCCGCCGGTTCACGGCCGGCGAGGGTCAGTTCAAGCAGTTTGCCGAGGGCGAGCATAATGCGGTTTCCTTAATGGTCGTGGCCGCAATCCGGGCCATGGACATGGTCATCGTCGCCGACGTCCGCCGGTTCCATTTCCAGTTGCAGGCTGACCAGGTTGGTCGCCAACGGACGCAACAGCAGGTTGGCGTATTCCTCGTCTCCTTCCTCCACGTCGACGCCGATCAGCAACTGACCACGGCCGTCCTGCTGGATCCACAGCTCCTTGCCCTGCCACATCACCGCGACGCGGGTGCAGGAGGTTTCCAGTTGCGTGCCGTCGGTGTCTTCAAGAATCAGCTGCAGGGTATCGCTCATGTTTTTACATTCTCGTCTGGGGATAAGGCAACGCGCCCTGCTTTGACTGTAGTCAGGTCGCGCGCGCTTTCAATTGATCTGGAAAGGATAGACCGAGCCAAGTTTAAGGATTTGTGTCAGCTCATCCAGGGCCGACCGGCATTCAAGCAGCAACTGCGGGTCCGCCAGGTCGTTTTCGGCCATGCGGTCGCGGTAGTGGCGCTCGACCCACTGGGTCAGCGAATCGTACAGCGGCGCGGTCATGATAACCCCTGGGTTGACGGCGGCCAGCTCGGTTTCGTTCAACGCCACGCGCAACCGCAGGCACGCCGGGCCGCCACCGTTCTGCATGCTTTGCTTGAGGTCGAAGACCTTCACTTCCCGGATGACCCCGCCAGAACCCGTCAGGCCTTGCAGGTACTGCCAGACGCGTTCGTTGCTGCGGCACTCTTCCGGCACGATCAACAGCATCGAGCCATCGGGACGCGAAAGCAATTGGCTGTTGAACAAGTAGGAACGCACCGCGTCATCCACGGTGACCGCCGAACGCGGTACACACACCGACTGAAATTTCCCACCAACCTTGGCGAGTTTGCAGCTCAGCTCGGCCAGCATCTTGTCGGTCTCGAGGAACGCATCCTCGTGATAGAACAACACCTCGCCATTGCCCACTGCGATCACGTCGTTGTGGAAAACCCCCTGGTCGATCACCGCCGGGTTCTGCTGGGCGTAGACCACGCCCTCTTCGCTCAAGCCGTGCAGGCGGGCGACGGCGCGGGACGCTTCGAGGGTCTGGCGCGCCGGGTATTTCTGTGGCGAAGGGAAACGGCTGTCGAATGCACTGCGACCGAACACGAAGAACTCGACACCGGCTTCGCCATAGGCGCGACAGAAACGCGTGTGGTTGGCCGCGCCTTCGTCGCCGAACTGTGCCACCGCCGGCAATGCGGCGTGGTGGGCGAAGTGTTGCGCGTTGGCAAACATCGCCCCCAGCACGCGACTGGTGGTCGGGTGTTCGATGCTGCGGTGGTATTTGCAGTTGAGGTTGGCGGCGGTGAAATGCACGCGACCGTCAGCCGTGTCGGCGCTCGGGCTGACGGTGGCGGCGTTGGCTACCCACATGCTCGAGGCCGAGCAACTGGCAACGAGCAACGGCATGGCTTCTTTGGCGGCCTGCTGGATGACCTGGGCATCGCTGCCGGCAAAGCCCAGCCGGCGCAAAGCCGCTACGTCCGGGCGCTCCTGCGGCGCCAGCACCCCTTGCTGGAACCCCATGTCCATCAGCGCTTTCATTTTCGCCAGGCCTTGCAATGCCGCTTCCTTGGGGTTGGAAGATTGCTGGCTGTTGCTCTGGGAGGCGACGTTGCCGTAGGAAAGCCCGCCGTAGTTATGGGTCGGCCCCACCAGACCGTCAAAGTTGACTTCATAGGATTTCATCAGCGAGGCTCCACGAGAATCTGTTTTTATAGGCATCAGTAAAGACCGCAGTGCGGGCTTCGTCGGATCGCCGCCCGGAGCAGGCTCGCTCCCACAATGGATTGTGCAAATCCCTGTGAGAGCGAGCCTGCTCGCGAAACGGACTACACCATTTTTACGCCAGGCGTCAGGCTCGCCGGCATGACCAGGCTCGGCGTTTCCAGGGAAGCCACCGGATACGCGCAATAATCCGCCGCGTAATAAGCGCTGGCGCGGTGGTTGCCCGAGGCACCGACACCGCCGAACGGCGCGCTGCTGGCGGCGCCGGTCAGTTGTTTGTTCCAGTTGACGATACCGGCGCGGCTTTGCAGCCAGAACTGCTCGTAGCGTTCCTGGGAATCCGAAAGCAAGCCGGCGGCCAGGCCATATTGAGTATTGTTGGCTTCGCTGATCGCGCCCGCGAAATCCTTGTAGCGAATGACCTGCAGCAACGGCCCGAACAATTCCTCGTCGGGGCGCTCGGCCACGGCAGTGACATCGAGGATCCCTGGCGTCAACAACGCAGCCTGGGGTTGCGGCTGGGTCATGGCCAGCAGCGGCACGGCGCCCTTGCCCAGTAAATGGTTTTGCGCATCCATCAGGGCCTTCGCGGCGGCAAGGGAAACCACAGAGCCCATGAACGGCGCCGGTTGCTGGTCGAAGGCCCCGACGTCGAGGGTCGAGCTGACCTGCACCAGGCGCGCCAGCAAGGCATCGCCCCAGGCGCCTTCCGGCACCAGCAGGCGGCGCGCGCAGGTGCAGCGCTGGCCGGCGGAAATGAATGCGGACTGGATGATGGTGTACACCGCCGCATCGACGTCGGCCACCTCATCGACCACCAACGGATTGTTGCCACCCATTTCCAGGGCGAGGATCTTGTCCGGGCGACCGGAGAACTGTTGGTGCAGAAGATTGCCGGTACGGCTGGACCCGGTGAAGAACAGCCCGTCGATCCCTGGTTCCGCCGCCAGGGCAATACCGGTTTCCCGCGCGCCTTGCACCAGGTTCAACACGCCTGCCGGCAGGCCCGCCTCCTCCCAGCACTTGACCGTCAACTCGGCGACTTTCGGCGTCAGCTCACTGGGCTTGAACAACACGCAATTGCCCGCCAGCAGCGCAGGCACAATGTGCCCGTTGGGCAAGTGACCAGGGAAGTTGTAAGGACCGAACACCGCCACCACACCGTGGGGCTTGTGGCGCAGCACGGCGGTAGCGTCGCCCAGAGGGCCGCTTTTCTCGCCGGTGCGCTCGCGGTAGCTCTGCACTGAGATGGCGACTTTGTTGATCATGCTGGTGACTTCGGTGGCGGCTTCCCACAAGGGCTTGCCGGTTTCCTCACCGATGCAACGGGCCAATTCGTCAGCGTGCGTCTTCAGGGTGTCGGCGAACGCTTCCAACACCTGGATGCGCTCATCCAGCGAGCGTCGCGCCCAGTCCGGGAATGCCTGGCGCGCCGCCTGCACGGCGGACTCCACCTGCGCCGCCGTCGCGCCTTTTCCAGACCACAGCACTTGCTGGGTCACCGGGTTCAACGACTCAAAGACGTCGCTCTGGCCTTCCAGCCAACTTCCAGCGATGTACAACGATTTCATTATTTCGACTCCCGAGCGGCAGACAACGCCACGGCACGCACCTGGTCGCCAGCGTTGAGTTGAAGACGTTTGGCGGTCAGTGGATCGACCACCAGGGTGCCCGCGGCGAAACGCGCCGGCGCCGCCGTGATGCGGCAGTCCTGGCATTTGCGGTTATGAATGAGAAATGGCGTGGCGTCATCGCCGGGCGTGCCAACGGCCAGAACCAGCGCCTGGCTGTCGCGGATCGCGCGGATCTTGCCGGTCTCGCACTCGATGGCCGGGCCAGCGTCGAAGATGTCGACGTAGCCCTGGTAACTGAATCCTTCGCTCTTGAGCATCGACAGCGCCGGCTCGGTGTCGGGATGGACCTGGCCGATCACGGCCCGGGCGTCCTCGGACAAGAAGCAGGTGTACAGCGGGAACTTGGGCATCAGCTCGGCGATGAACGCTTTGTTACCGACCCCGGTCAGGTAGTCGGCCTGGCTGAACTCCATCTTGAAAAAGTGCCGGCCCAGGCTTTCCCAGAACGGCGAGCGCCCGTTGTCGTCGGACATGCCGCGCATCTCGGCGATGATCTTGTTGCCGAACAGTTGTGGGAATTCGGCGATGAACAGCAGCCGCGCCTTCGCCAGCATCCGGCCATTGAGGCCATTGCGGTAGTCCGCGTGGAGGAACAGCGAGCACAGCTCGGAATTGCCCGTCAGGTCGTTGGCCAGGAACAACGTCGGGATCTCCCGATAGATGTTCAGCTCTTGGGAAGCACTGACTGTCAGGCCAACCCGGAAGTTGTACCAAGGCTCACGCAACCCCACGGCGCCTGCGATGGCGGAAATACCCACCACGCGACCGTCATCGTCTTCGAGCACGAACAGGTAGTCCGCGTCGCCACGCCCAGCTTCGCCGCGAAAGGTCTTTTCGGCCCAGCCAACCCGATGGGCCAGACGCTCTTCATTGGCCGGCAAGGTGGTCAGGCCGGTGCCGGTGCTGCGGGCCAGGGCGATCAGAGCGGGTAAATCGCTGCTGCGTACGGGACGAACGATCATGCTATCTCCTCGAACGGGCCGCTCATGCCACCCGCGAAAACTGCTGTTTAAACCGCTACCAGGCGCACGCTGGCGCCTTCGCCAACACCCAGGGCTTCGGCTGCTTCCATGTCCAGCGTCACAGGTTTGCCTGGCGCGTAGTCGAGGTCGAGCAACACGGCGCGGTAATCCTGGAGTTGGGCATTGGCCACCAGGTACTGCCGCCCGGCGCCCTTGACGGTTTCGCCGATCTTCACCGGCACCACGCGGCTCTGGGCGATCGAGCGGATCCCCGAGACGCGAGCGTGCAGGGTCGGGCCGCCGTCAAAGATGTCGATGTAGTGATCGGTCTCGAAACCCTCGCGCATCAGGATGTCGAAGGTGATCTGCGCGCGCGGGTGGACCTGGCCCATGGCTTCCTGGGCGGCATCCGGTAACAGCGGCACGTAGATCGGGTAATGCGGCATCAGCTCGGCGAGGAAGGTCCGGCTTTTCAACCCGCACAGGCGCTCGGCTGCGGCATAGTTGAGGTCGAAGAAGTTGCGACCGATGGCGTCCCAGAATGGCGAGTCGCCGTTTTCGTCGCTATAGCCGACGATCTCGGTCACCACCGAATCGGCGAAACGCTCCGGGTGGCTGGCGACAAACAGCAGACGCCCGCGCGAGTTCAGCTCCGACCACGGCGAACCCACCAGTTCCGGGACCACGTAGAAGCTGGTCAGCAAGCTATTGCCGGTCAGGTCGTGGCACTGGGAGAGTACGTGGATCTTGTTGTGGATCTTCAGCTCACGGGAAGCGTGGACGAAGGTCTCGTTGCGGAAGCTGTAGAACGGTTCGGAATAACCCGCCGAAGCGACAATGGCCGAACAGCCGGCCAATCTGCCGGTGGCGGTGTCTTCGAGAACGAAGAAATAACTTTCTTCACCATTGAAGCTGACTTCGGCGGCAAACGAGGCCTCGCTTGCGGCGATCTTGTCGCTCAAGCGTTCCACGTCATCCGGCAAGGAAGTGACACCGATCGGGCTGTCCGCAGCCAGACGCTGTACCTCGCCCAGATCAGCCATTTGCGCGGGGCGCATCACCAGCATGGTGTCACTCCTTAACTTGAAATAAAGGGTTCGACCGTAAGATCGATACACAGAAAAAAACTAAACGAATACCCTGGCCCATGACTACATTGCGGCGGTCTTCGATTTTTCAGCCACTGCAAGACTCCTGTGGGAGCGAGCTTGCTCGCGATAGCGGTGTGTCAGTCACTTTGATACTGGCTCATCCGCCGCCATCGCGAGCAAGCTCGCTCCCACAAGGGATCCAGTCCAGCTTCAGCCTTGGGTCAACTTCACCGCGGCCCGCTCGAAGCGGTCCAGGCCGGCGTCGATGTCGGCGTCTTCCACCACCAGGCTCGGAGCGAAGCGGATCACGTCCGGGCCGGCTTGCAGGATCATCAGGCCTTCCTGTTCGGCGGCGTTGAAGATGTCCTTGGCCTTGCCCTTCCAGGCGTCGTTCAGCACGCAACCGATCAGCAGACCCAGGCCGCGCACTTGGGTGAACAGGCCGTACTTCTCGCCGATCTGCAACAGCCGGGTCTTGAATTTGTCGTGCTTGGCCTTGACGCCATTGAGCACTTCAGGGGTATTGACCACATCGATTACCGCTTCGGCCACCGCGCAGGCCAGCGGGTTGCCGCCGTAGGTGGTGCCGTGGGTGCCGACGACAAGGTGCTTGGCCAGCGCTTCGGTGGTGAGCATCGCCGCGATCGGGAAACCGCCGCCCAGGCTCTTGGCGCTGGTGAGGATGTCCGGGACCACGCCGTAATGCATGTAGGCGAACAGCTCGCCGCTACGGCCCATGCCGGTCTGCACTTCGTCGAAAACCAGCAGTGCGTTGTGTGCATCGCACAGTTCACGGGCGCCCTGCAGGTAGGCCAACTCGGCCGGCAACACACCGCCCTCGCCTTGGATGGGTTCCAGCACCACGGCGCAGGTCTTGTCCGAGACCGCCGCTTTCAGAGCCGCCAGGTCGTTGTAAGGAACGTGGGTGATGCCAGTGATTTTAGGGCCGAAACCATCGGAGTACTTCGACTGTCCGCCTACGTTGACGGTGAACAGCGTCCGGCCGTGGAAACTGTTGAGCGCGGCGATGATTTCATATTTTTCGCTGCCGAACCGATCGAACCCGACCCGGCGGGCCAGCTTGAAAGCGGCCTCGTTGGCTTCGGCGCCGGAGTTGCAGAAGAATGCGCGCTCGGCGAAGGTCGCATCGACCAGTTTATGCGCCAGGCGCAGAGCTGGCTCGTTGGTGAACACGTTCGATACGTGCCACAACTTATTGGCCTGCTCGGTCAGTGCACCGACCAGCGCCGGGTGGGCATGGCCCAGTACGTTGACCGCGATACCGCCCGCAAAGTCGATCAGCTCGCGACCGGACTGGTCCCACACGCGGGAACCGGCACCACGCACAGGAATGAAGGCTGCAGGTGCATAGTTGGGAACCATCACCTGGTCGAAATCGGCGCGTTGTACCGCGGCTTGCTCAACGGACATCGGAGTCTCCTGAAGAGGAACACCCGCCTGGAACTGGCGAGCTTGGTAAGGATTGTAAGGACAGTTTTCAGCCCGGCCTTGCCGCCAAGCGACAACTTCTTATAGCGCCAACCCACGTTTTGCGCGGGTTTACGGCAATGCGACAAATAGCGTCGCAATGGCGCAGTTTAAACGTTGCCGGTGTATTTGAGGCACCTGCATCCACATTTCCGCTGCCAGGCACAAAACACCTGTGGGAGCGAGCTTGCTCGCGATGGCGCAGTGTCAGTCACCTTCAGCATTGACTGACACTCCATCATCGCGAGCAAGCTCGCTCCCACAGTTTTTGTGTTGACCGCTCTATCCGCAGTCTTACCATTAGCCGCGCTCGGACGGCACCGAAGACAATTCGAACGGGCTGCTGCTACGCCGCTGGTTGCGATCTTCCCGCGGTGTCGCGCCGAAGAAGTTGCGGTAGGCGCTGGAGAAGTGTGGCCCCGAGGAGAAACCACAGGACAGGCCGATCTGGATGATGGATTTGCTGGTCTGCATCAACATCTGCCGGGCCTTGTTCAGGCGCAGCTCCAGATAATACTGGCTCGGCACGCGATTAAGGTACTGCTTGAAGATCCGCTCCAGCTGCCGGCGGGACACGCACACATGTTGGGCGATCTCGTCGGTGGTCAACGGCTCTTCGATGTTGGCTTCCATCAACAGCACGGCCTGGGTGAGCTTCGGATGACTGGAACCCAAGCGGTTCTGCAACGGAATACGCTGGCGCTCGCCGCCTTCACGGATGCGCTCGACCACCAGTTCTTCCGACACCGCGCCAGCCAGTTCGGCGCCGTGGTCCCGGGCCAGCACCGCCAACAGCAGATCAAGCACCGACATGCCGCCGCAAGCGCTCAGGCGATCGCGGTCCCAATCAAACAAATGGCTGGTGGCGATGACCTTGGGGAAGCGCTCGGAGAAGTCATCTTGCCAGCGCCAGTGAACGGCAGCTCGATAGCCATCGAGCAAACCCAACTGCGCCAGCGGATAGACGCCAGCGGACAAACCGCCGATGACGCAACCTGCGCGCACCAATTGCTTGAGGGCGCTGCTCAGCGGCGAGGCCAGCGTCGTTGGTGGCTCGTCGGCCACCAGAAACAGTTTCTGAAGACCTTCGAGCTTGCCGACCCAGGATTCACCGGGTAACTGCCAAGCGCCCTCGGCCGGTGGCTCGGCTTGCAGGAACGACAATTCGTAGACCACGTCCGGATGCACGCGCTGGGCGACACGCAAGGCCTCCTCGGCCAGCGCCAGCGTCAAGGCTTTAGTGCTGGGCCAAATCAGGAAACCTATTCGATGGGCAGTCATGGCGGGCAATCCGAAGCGAAAACAGTGTTAAAGCCGAAAGCGGCTGCAACCAAACTAGACCATCTGGCGCATGGCGCGCAGCATGATCCAATCCGGTGCGTAACGGGAGCGATTACTTGAGGCTGCCCGACAGAAATTGTTGCAGGCGCTCCGATTGCGGGTTGACCAGCACTTCCCGTGGGTTGCCGCTTTCTTCAACGATGCCTTTGTGCAGGAATACCAACTGGTTCGACACTTCGCGGGCAAAGCCCATTTCATGAGTCACCACCACCATGGTCCGGCCTTCCTGCGCCAACGCCTGCATCACTTTGAGCACGTCGCCCACCAATTCAGGGTCGAGGGCCGAAGTCGGTTCATCGAACAGCATCACCTCCGGCTCCATCGCCAGCGCCCGGGCGATCGCCACGCGCTGCTGCTCGCCGCCGGACATGTGGCCTGGGTAGGCGTCCTTGCGATGGGCCACGCCGACCTTGTTCAGGTAGTGCTCGGCCTTCTCCCGCGCTTCGGCCTTGGCCACGCCCAATACATGCACCGGCGCTTCCATGATGTTTTCCAGGGCGGTCATGTGGGACCACAAGTTGAAGTGCTGGAACACCATCGACAACCGCGAACGCATGCGCTGCAGTTGCTTTGGGTCCGCGGCCTTCATGGCGCCGTCCTTGCCTGCTACGAGCTTCAACTCTTCGTTGTTGAGCAAGATCTTGCCGGCATGGGGTTGCTCAAGCAGGTTGATGCAACGCAGGAAGGTACTCTTGCCGGAGCCACTGGAGCCGATGATGCTGATCACATCGCCGGCGGCGGCTTTCAAGGACACGCCCTTGAGCACTTCATGACTGCCATAGCGTTTATGCAGGTCTTGGACTTCAAGCTTGTACATGCGGTCGGTTCTCACAAAACGTCAATCGTTGAGCAGTCGATCGGATCGATGCGTTATCAGTGCTTGCGCGGGGCCAGGTAACCCAGCCAGCGGCGCTCGGCCAGCTTGAACAGGCGCACCAGGATGAAGGTCAGGCACAGGTAGAACACGCCGGCCGTGATGTAGGCCTCGAACGGCAAGTAGTACTGCGCATTCACCGTGCGCGCGGCACCAGTGATGTCGATCAAGGTGACGATGGACGCGAGACTGGTGGTCTGCAGCATCATGATCACTTCGTTGCTGTATTGCGGCAGCGCCCGGCGCAGGGCCGAGGGCAGCAGGATCCGGCGATACAGCTTGTAGCGCGACATACCCATCGCCTTGGCCGCCTCGATCTCACCGTTGGGCGTGGCCCGCAGGCTGCCGGCGATGATTTCGGCGGTGTAGGCGCTGGTATTGATGGCGAACGCCAGGCACGCACAGAACGTCGCGCTGGACAGCCACGGCCAGAGGAAGCTTTCGCGCACGACGGCGAACTGCGCCAGCCCGTAATAGATCAGGAACAACTGCACCAGCATCGGCGTGCCGCGAATCACATAGGTGTAGAGCCACGCCGTCATGTTGACGACCGGCTGCTTGGACACCCGCATCAGCCCCAGGGGCAGCGCCGCCAACAGGCCGAAGAACAGCGACAAGGCCAACAGCTTCAGGGTGGTCAGCAAGCCGTTGAAGTACAGCGGCAAGGCTTCAATGATGACGTTGTAGTCGAAGATCATAGATCAGCCGCCCTTACGCCTACCGAGTAGCGCTTCTCAAGGTGACGCAATGCCAGCAACGAAACGCTGGTGATCACCAGGTACATCGCCGCCACTGCGAGGAAGAAGGTGAAAGGCTCGCGGGTGGCATCCGCCGCCTGCTTGGCCTTGAACATCATGTCTTGCAGGCCCACCACGGAAATCAGCGCGGTGGCCTTGGTCAGTACCAACCAGTTGTTGGTGAAGCCCGGGATCGCCAGTCGGATCATCTGCGGCACCATCACCCGGAAAAACACCTGGAACCCACTCATGCCGTACGCCATGCCCGCCTCCGCCTGGCCCTTGGGGATGGCCATGAACGCGCCGCGGAAGGTTTCCGACAGGTACGCGCCGAAGATGAAACCCAGGGTGCCGATACCGGCCGCCAGCGGATTCAGGTCGATGTAGTCGTCATAGCCAAGCATCGGCGCCACACGGTTGAGCAAGTCCTGGCCGCCGTAGAAAATCAGCAGGATCAACACCAGGTCCGGAATGCCGCGGATTACCGTCGAATACAGGTCGCCCAGCCACGCCAGCCAACGGACCGGCGAGAGGCGCAGCGCGACACCAATCAACCCCAGGACGATGGCCAGGGCCATGGACGACAAGGCGAGCTGAAGCGTCAACCATGCGCCATCGAGGATGACAGCCCCGTAGCCTTTCAACATGATTCAGGTCCTCGAAAGTGGGATGAAAAAATGGCGCAAACCGCAGAAATCCTGTTGCTTGCGCCATTTCGCCGCAGTGGCGGGACTTGTTACTTGCCGTAGATGTCGAAGGCGAAGTATTTATCCTGGATCTGCTTGTAGTTGCCGTTCTCGCGAATGGCAGCGATTGCAGTGTTGATCTTGTCTTTCAACGCGTCACCCTTGCGAACCGCGATACCCACGCCGTCACCGAAGTATTTGACATCGGTGAAGGCCGGGCCAACAAACGCAAAGCCTTTGCCCGCGTCAGTCTTCAGGAAACCGTCATCCAACAGCGTGGCGTCGGCCACGGTGCCGTCGAGGCGACCGGCGGAGACGTCCAGGTAGATCTCGTTCTGCGAACCGTACGGCTTGATCTCGGCACCCAGCGGGGCCAGGACTTCACGTGCGAAACGCTCGTGGATCGAACCGCGCTGCACGCCAATGTTCTTGCCCTTGAGCTCGGCCAGGCCGTCGCTGACCTGGGTGCCGGCCTTCATCACCAGACGGGCCGGGGTGTTGTAGTACTTGTTGGTGAAATCAACGGATTTCTTGCGATCTTCAGTGATCGACATCGACGACAGGATCGCGTCGATCTTGCGTACCTTGAGCGCCGGAATCAGGCCGTCGAACTCTTGCTCGACCCACACGCACTTGACCTTCATCTCTTCACACAGCGCATTGCCGATGTCGTAGTCGAAGCCGACGATGCTGCCGTCCGGAGCCTTGGAGGCAAACGGAGGGTAAGCGGCTTCGATACCGATTTTCAGGGGCTTCTCATCAGCGAAGGTCGGCAGGGACAGCACGGACAGTGCCAGGGCGCCAAGCAGCACAAGTTTCTTCATCTTGGGACTCCATCGGTAAAGGGCGAAAACGGCAGAGTGAGCAACAGCCCAATATGCGAATGGGTGGAACGAACTTTGGTGCTGCGTCCGACAAGCGCGCATTTTATTCAACGCAGGCCACGACGAGCGAGTGATCGGCATTCTAACGACAGGCCCGAAGCCGATATTTCTTCAATGCGACAACAAATTACAGAAGCACCGAGAAAGCTGTTCGAGCACATTGACAGCCCCGCAAATACATGCAAGAGCAAAGGAAAGGGAACCGATCCATGCTGCAAATAGCGGGCCCATTATTGGCAAACCCTTCTAATCCGGCAAGCACAGCGTGTCGGCTTGTTTTTCGAGATGCGTGAAAACGCCCTGCGACGGGGCTTGGCGTTTCACATCGCCCCGTTGTGGCGCCTTTGGTTACACATTTCGAAACACCGGTAACGTTCCGACGCTTCTTACATTGACGCCGATATTTATTCATCCATCAAACCCGTGGCGAGGGAGCTTTCTCCCGCTGGGCTGCGCAGCAGCCCCAAAAGCCAGGCACCGCGTTTGTTCAGGCATACCGCATTGACCGGTTTACGACTGCTGCGCAGCCGAGCGGGAGCAAGCTCCCTCGCCACAAAGGCACCACACTTCAAGCCCTCCCAGCGCGCCCATAAAAAAACCCCGCCCGGCAAATACCGGGCGGGGCTCTTGGGTACTACATGCGACCGTCAGGCGACGTTCATGGTCTTGTGCGTCTCGATCAGGTGCGCCACCACACCCGGATCGGCCAGGGTGGAAATATCACCCAAACCGTCGTATTCCGCCGTGGCAATCTTGCGCAGGATGCGGCGCATGATCTTGCCGGAACGGGTCTTCGGCAGGCCCGGCGCCCACTGAATGACATCCGGCGAGGCAATCGGACCGATCTCCTTGCGCACCCAGTTCTTCAGTTCCAGGCGCAGGGCCTCGCTGGTCTCTTCGCCGGCATTGAGGGTGACGTAGACATAAATGCCCTGCCCCTTGATGTCATGCGGCACACCCACGACCGCCGCTTCGGCGACTTTCGGGTGAGCGACCATTGCGCTCTCGATCTCGGCGGTGCCCATGCGGTGACCCGACACGTTGAGTACGTCATCCACCCGGCCGGTGATCCAGTAGTAGCCGTCCTCGTCGCGACGCGCACCGTCGCCGGTGAAATACATGCCGCTGAAGGTCTTGAAATAGGTATCGACAAAACGGTCATGGTCGCCGTACAGGGTACGCGCCTGGCCTGGCCACGAATCGAGGATCACCAGGTTGCCTTCGGCAGCGCCTTCGACCAGGTTGCCGAGGTTGTCCACCAGTGCCGGCACCACACCGAAGAACGGCCGAGTAGCGGAACCTGGCTTCAGCGCCGTAGCGCCTGGCAACGGGCTGATCAGCACACCGCCCGTTTCGGTCTGCCACCATGTATCGACGATCGGGCAACGCTCCTTGCCGACATTCTTGTGGTACCAATCCCACGCTTCCGGGTTGATTGGCTCACCCACCGAACCCAGCAGGCGCAGGCTGCTGCCATCGGCGCCTTCGACGGCGGCGGTGCCAGAGGCCATCATCGCGCGAATAGCGGTAGGCGCGGTGTAGAGAATATTGACCTTGTGCTTGTCGATCACCTTGGCCACCCGGGTGATGTCCGGGTAGTTCGGCACGCCCTCGAACAGCACCGTGGTCGCGCCGTTGGCCAGCGGGCCATAGACGATGTAGCTGTGGCCGGTGACCCAGCCCACGTCGGCGGTGCACCAGTAGATCTCGCCTGGCTTGTAGTCGAACACCCGCTCATGGGTCAGCGCGGCGTACAACAAGTAGCCAGCCGTGGTGTGCTGCACGCCCTTGGGCTTGCCGGTGGAACCGGAGGTGTAGAGGATGAACAGGGCCTCTTCGGCGCCCATTTCCTTCGGCGCGCATACGGTGCCGGCGACCTTCATCAGGTCCTCGTACCAGATGTCGCGGTGCTGGTTCCACTTGATGTTGCCCGCCGTGCGCTTGCACACGATGACTTTCTGGATGCTGCTGGTTTCCGGGTTGGTCAGCGCATCGTCAACGTTCGCCTTGAGCGGGATTTTCTTGCCAGCACGAATGCCTTCGTCGGCGGTGATCACCACTTTGGATTTGCAGTCGATGATCCGGCCGGCCAGTGCTTCAGGGGAGAAACCGCCGAACACCACCGAGTGAATCGCGCCGATGCGGGTACAGGCCAGCATCGCTACCACGGCCTCGGGGATCATCGGCATGTAGATGGTCACCACGTCGCCACGATGCACGTCCTGCCCGCGCAAGGCGTTGGCGAACTTGCAGACTTCTTCGTGCAGCTCGCGATAGGTGATATTGCGGCTCTCGGAAGGATCGTCGCCTTCCCAGATGATCGCGACTTGATCGCCGCGCTCGGCCAGGTGTCGGTCGAGGCAGTTATAGGAAACGTTCAAGGTGCCATCGGCAAACCACTTGATGTCGACATGGTGGTCGTCGAAAGAAGTCTGCTTCACCGTGGTGAAAGGCTTGATCCAATCGAGGCGCTTGGCCTGCTCGCGCCAGAAGCCGTCCGGGTTGACGACCGACTGCTGGTACATGGCCTTGTAGGTCGCCTCGTCAGTCAGCGTATTGGCCGCTACCTCGGGACGAACGGGATACACAGAAGCCGCACTCATCTTTCTTACCTCGGTGACAATAGTTGTTTTTGTATGATCCCGTTGTAGCCCGGGGCGGGCCTATAGAACCATTCGACGATGGTAGTAACAAGTCCCTACAAAATGTCGGTACTAACTGGCAAACGCACTTGAAGATATCTTCATGTGGCGAGCAAGCCTGCTCGCGAAGGCGCTGGGTCAGCCATCATCGATCCAACGAAAAGTCAGCCGATTGTTACCAGATCAACCAACAGTGTTTATCAAAACCGAGTCTGTTTGCCCCCGCCCCCAACTTCTAAAATCCACCTCGCCAACCGGCAAACACGATTGACGCAACACAGCCCCCACGAAGGCCGTTGATCCAACTTCCAAAACTCGCTCCACACGCAGCCCCAAAAAGGCTGCGTGCCCCCACTCGACCTCAACAAAGGTGAAATACAGATGAAAGCTTTATGGGTTCTGGTCCTCGGCAGCCTCTGCACCACCGCGATGGCTGACGAAACCCCGACCGATCTCGCGCAGCAAAAACCGGCTATCGAGGAGTACACCTACTCCAGCCACTTGGACATTGCCAAGGTCCTTTCCATGAGCACGATCCCGAACGTTTGCGAAGTGGTCCCGGCAACAATGGAATACGAAGACTCCAAGGGCCAACGCCACATCCTGCGCTACCGCGTCCTGGGCAACGGTTGTTCCGACAGCTGATCACAACCAGCAATCCCACGGCCCGATACCGATCGGGCCTGGTTGTGTCTGGAGCCACCAAAAAGCGCCAGAAAACACAACATGTAGTGCAAAAAGGTAAAAATCGATCATTTTGTGATCAAAAAAAGTCGTCGCCCTATCCATGCGAAAAAAAACTTCAGCGGCCAAAGCCTTGTAAACCCGCGCTCCCATGCGGATACGCCCCTCACCACCCCTCCCGTGAGCTATTTCGCCGCACCACGTAGGCAAAAAAGTCCTTATAATGCCGCCTTAAACGGGCCTGCAATATTCCCTTACAGGGATCACGCCAGCCTGGAGCCAACGCAGGGGGCAATCGCCTTCCCGCTCTACCGCCGCTCCGGAATGACCCGTACATTTTTCTGTTTATTGCCTGCGTCAGCTGCTGCAACAAACGATTTTTCAAGATCCACCGCGGCCAATAGGCCTTATCGGGCATCTGGCCCTCACGCAGGAGACGACACGTCATGCTGAGCTGGGACGAATTCGACAAAGAAGACGGCGAAGTTGCCGTAAAAGGCGCCAACGCCGGCCACGCTTCTGAAGCCAACATGGACCGCCTCGACAGCGCCGGCGGTGCCGCCGCCCTCGAAGCCCGCGCCGTGACGGCCAGCGACTCGGCCGCGATCATTCGCGCCAAGGCGGCCCTCGACAAACTCGACGTCGCCGAAGGCCTCGCCGAACTCGAAGGTGCCTCCGCCCGTGTCGCCGTCGATGAAAAGCGCATGATCAACTGCCGCGCCGACCTCAACCAGCTCGTGCCATTCAAATACGACTGGGCCTGGCAGAAGTACCTGGACGGCTGCGCAAACCACTGGATGCCGCAAGAAGTCAACATGACCGCCGACATCGCCCTCTGGAAAAACCCGGAAGGCCTGACCGACGACGAACGCCGCATCGTAATGCGCAACCTGGGCTTCTTCTCTACCGCCGACTCCCTGGTTGCCAACAACCTGGTCCTGGCCGTGTACCGCCTGATCACCAACCCGGAATGCCGCCAGTACATCCTGCGCCAGGCGTTCGAAGAGGCGATCCACACCCACGCCTACCAGTACTGCATCGAATCGCTGGCCATGGATGAAGGCGAAATCTTCAACATGTACCACGAGATCCCATCGGTCGCGAAGAAAGCCGCCTGGGGCCTGAAATACACCCGTTCGATCTCCGATCCGAAGTTCGAAACCGGCACCCCGGAAACCGACAAAGAGCTGCTGCGCAACCTGATCGCCTACTACTGCGTTCTGGAAGGCATCTTCTTCTATTGCGGCTTCACCCAGATCCTGTCCATGGGCCGCCGCAACAAAATGACCGGCGTCGCCGAGCAGTTCCAGTACATCCTGCGCGACGAATCCATGCACCTGAACTTCGGCATCGACGTGATCAACCAGATCAAAATCGAAAACCCACACCTGTGGGACGCCGAGATGAAGGAAGAAGCGACCCAGATGATCCTGCAAGGGACCCAACTGGAAATCGAATACGCCCGCGACACCATGCCTCGCGGCGTGCTGGGCATGAACGCGGCGATGATGGAGGACTACCTCAAGTTCATCGCTAACCGTCGTCTGTCGCAGATTGGCTTGAAAGAAGAATACCCAGGGACGACTAACCCGTTCCCTTGGATGAGCGAGATCATGGACTTGAAGAAAGAGAAGAACTTCTTTGAGACGCGGGTGATTGAGTATCAGACGGGTGGGGCTTTGAGCTGGGATTGATTCGAAAGGAAAATCCTAGGCTGCATGCGTCACTGAAAACCCCGTGAAAGCGGGGTTTTTTACATTCAAAACCAGGCTTGGTTCAGCGCCTCCGATTTGGGGCGCTTGATGAGCAAGCACCTCGATGAGCGCATGACCCGAAAGCTTGATCCTGTCCAGCGCCGGATCATGCTCGTGCATGTCCACGGCTTGACCGAAGAGCATCTGATGCTGAGCGAGTCGGGCGTCTAGCGTTACTGGTTTATCACTACTGCCCTGAGTATCGGTTGCTGCGTGAGTGGGTCACGCATCAGGTGGTGCCAACCCTGCGGGATGAACGCTACTCCCATAAGGTGGAACGGCCTAAATTGAGCGTGTTGGATTGGCCGAGGATGTCGCTCTGCATGCTGCACTGGCAGGATGAGCCATGGATTCGCTTGCGGGATATGCCGGCGGTGCTGGTGGATGATCCGTTTAGTCAGCATGAGTCTTGGTGGCGAAAAGCTTCTCGGTTTTTGCGAGGGTTTTGAGTATTCAATCATTAGCTGCCGTCCGTGTTCGGGCGGCGGTTTTTTTGTTGGGAATATTGAATTGGGGCTGCTGCGCAGCCCAGCGGGAGCAAGCTCCCTCGCCACGGGTGTAGGCTCTGAGAGCTTCAGCGTCTGTTGATAGAAAAGAATTGATGGGGATATGTAATGACGAAAAAGATAAGAAGTGAGGCCTTCGAGTCGATTCACAGCTCGGCCGAAGCGCTGCTGAAAATCGGCGCTATCAACGAGGTCACCATGCGAGAGTTCGACGAGGCGTGCATGGCTGAGGTATCTGCTGAAATCTCAGATCAAGAGGATTTACCTACAGTCAGAGCCGGCACTCAAAACCCTTGAGGATGTCCTCAGGGGTGCGGTCGAAATCCGCCGGCATCCGAATCTGCCCCTTTAACCGCCCAGGCTTGCGCGCCTGCGGTGTATCGACATGAGGCAGCAGATCCAGATAAGGCTTGCCGGCCTTGGTGATCACCACTCTGTCGCCCTGCCATGCACGCGCACCCAGTTGTAAGAGCTGGGACCTCGCTTCGTGCAGGGTTACTTGAACCTGTTCGCTCATACACCGTCTTCGCTCATTCGCCTGGGCCATTCTCGCCACCCTTTACCTTTTTAGTGGCTCTGAGAGTAGCAACTCTACCGGGCTGCTCTGTGGACTTTCGTTTAGGGTTGGCGCCGCGAGCGGGCGCTTTGGGGTCCGGTTTTTGCGGTCGGGGTGGCGGCGTGTAAAGAGGTACAGCAGCCATCAACCCCAAGCGCAGTCCAAACTTTCTCAGGATCGCGTCGAGGGTGCTGATGCTCGGATTACCCTTGTCCTTTTCGATCTGGTAGAGAGCCTTTGTCGACATCTTGCACATAACTGCGAAGGTCTCTTGGTCGAGACCAGTAACCTCAAGTCTCAGCCGGCGAATAGAGGTTCCCAGGGTTTGGGTCCCTGTCACATGTTGCATGACGATGTCGTCAATGATCGCCCTGCGTCGTTCACCCGTGTTCTCTTTCATCGCAATTCTATTTGTTGTTTCGGCAATATAATGCCGGTTATCCGGAAGGTCAGGCCATAACCGGTATTATGATACCGATTACGTCAATCTGGGACCGGAAAAGGGGCCGCTTCGCAGCCCAGCGGGAGCAAGCTCCCTCGCCACGGGTTGATGTCAGGACACAGGTGGGTAGCAAGTTTGATGGTCGGGTTGGTTTTGGGAATCGCGAGCAAGCTCTCCCACAGGAGCTTTGTGATGGGTTGAAACTTTGGGTGCAGCCCGCCACGTCCTTCGGTATTAATACACTTCCTCTCACGGACCCGAGCCCCGATGAAATTCGACACCGCCTATTGCCTCAGCCTCGATGCCAAGCTTTCGATCTATGACGTTCGGGACCTGAATTTCGACGAGACCATGGCCTTCGACTCGGCCAAGGAGCGCTTTCAGTGCCCCAACGATGCCTGTCGGGCGGCGTTTGATGAGGGGAATCGGCTGACGACGTTCAATGCCAAGAACGTCAATTACATCCGCACGCCGCATTTCAAGAATCAGCCGACGACCCAGCATATCGAAGGCTGCCCTTATGTCAGTCCGAAAACGCCAGGGCTTGATGCGCAAAGCGTTGAAGCAGATGACGACCGCGAGGAGCATTTTCCGTCGGAGTTGTTACTGACTCGGCGTCAGTACGTGCGCAAGCCGTCCGCCCCGTCTGACAACGTTGAAGCGAATCGGCCTACGCTCTCATCCGTATCTTCCCACGGTGGTAACGCTCATTCCGCGCAGGATTCAACACCGGACAAAACCAGTGTCTTCGCCCACCCGGTGGAATGTTTCGTTTCGAATTTCGATAACAAGGACCTGCTCAAGCGCATGCCGTTGAAGATTGGCGAGCACACGGCGCCCTACGGATCGTTCTTCAAGAAGATCGAGTATTTGCAGGACAATAAGGGCTTGATTTACTGGGGCAAGATCAAGGAGATAAAGGATTACACCCTGAGCTTTCGCATCGACTTCGAAGCAAAGGTCTGGTTCAAGCAGCCGGACGAGGCGAAGAAAAAACCTTACTCGGTCAACGCTTACCTGAGCAAGAAGCTGATCGATAACTACCGCAAGCGCAAGGCGTTCCTGGCAGAGATCAAGCACGCCATCGACAGTGATGCGCCGTTGTATTGCTTCTTTTATGGCGTCACGCCGGAGTTGAAGCAGGTGCCGAGCAAGAAGAACCCCGAAGAAACGTTCGGGGTGTTCAGTGCCAATATCGAGAACCTGGATCACTTCATTATTCGGGAAGCGCCGGGGTTGGCTGAAGACTGATCCGGCTGAAGGCCCGTACGAGCCTGCGTAAACCCATTGCCCTGGACCTGGGCTATGACAGCCCAGCGGCGTTTTCCACCATGTTTCGCCGGACGCTCGGCCATGCTCCGAGCACCTGGCTGGAGATGACCGCCGGTCATTGATCAAAAAAATGAGATTGATCGGGACTCAAAACAACTGTACAAAAACACAGTATTTTCGAATCCCATAGCTTTGGAGCACCCCATGGCCTCTCTCGCAATCAAAACCACCCTGGAACGCATCGCTGTCTATCAATTCACCCCCGCCCACAGTGCGCAGGCCCGAGCCATGCTGGGCTGGAGTGTCGAGGAGCTGTCCCGGCAATCCGGTGTATCGGTCCAGGCTATCCGCCGCTTCGAGGCTGGTGGCGAGTTGCTCGATGTGACCCGCTTGGCCTTGGCCTTTCGCCTGGAGGCCGAGGGCCTGGTGTTCTTCCCCGGCTTCGCACCGGGGCGCGGCATGAACATCAAGGGTGCGACGCCGGACCCGATGGGGCGGCCTGATTACGCGATGATCGAATAACACCGTTTGTGCAAGTGCTAGGCGATACCCGCTTGGTCCTGGTACGCCGAGGGTTCCACATCCAGCCACCAGGCACGGCCACGTTGCGGTTGCGTCAGGGTGAAGGCTTCGCCCATTTGCGGCGTGGTGATACAAACGTTGCGTTCCGCAGCCAGGGCCAGGATGCGATTGAAAGGCTCATACCAGGCATGCATCGCCAGGTCGAATGTGCCGTTGTGGATTGGCAGTAGCCAACGACCCTTGAGATCGATATGGGCCTGCAAGGTCTGCTCCGGCTGCATATGGACATGGGGCCAATCCACGTTATAGGCGCCGGTTTCCATCAGCGTCAGGTCAAAGGGGCCGTATTGCTCGCCGATGCGCTTGAAACCTTCGAAGTAACCGGTGTCGCCGCTGAAGAAGATTCGCGTGTCGCCATCGATCATTACCCATGAGGCCCACAAGGTGCTGTTGCTGTCGAACAGGCCTCGACCGGAAAAATGTTGGGAAGGCGTGGCGATGAAATTGATACCGTCCACCTCGGTGCCCTGCCACCAATCCAACTGGCGCACCTTGCCGGCGTCGACGCCCCATTTGACCAGAGTGTCGCCCACGCCCAGGGGCGCCAGGAAGTGACGGGTCTTGGCCGCCAGCTTGAGAATGGCTTGATGGTCGAGGTGGTCGTAATGATCGTGGGACAGGATCACCGCTTCGATCGGCGGCAATTCTTCCAGGCTGATGGGTGGTTGATGAAAACGCTTCGGGCCGGCCCATTGCACGGGTGAAGCACGCTCGGAGAACACCGGGTCGGTCAGCCAGAACTTGTCCCGCAGCTTGAGCAGCACCGTGGAATGACCGAGGCGGAAGGCGCTGTGGTTCGGCGCGGCCAGCAGCGCGGCTCGACTCAACGGTTGTACATCGATGGCGCCCGCAGGACGGGTGGAGCGGGGCTTGTGGAAAATCATGTTCCAGATGATGCGCAGGGTCGTGCCAAATCCTTCACGCGGCGTGAAGGCATGGTTGCGATATTTGCCCTGGTCTTGCCGCGAGGACTCATGGGCAGGAGGATGGTTGGTCGAACAAGAGGGATGGGTCATGGTGCGATAACTCCAAGGGCGTCCGCACGTATGCGCTTCGCCGTTGCGGGACGCTGAATGGCCGTTGCATGTACGCTCAGCCGCCTTATTCAAAACTACACCACTCGGTGTAGTTTCCAGATTGCATGAATCGAAAGAGCAAGTAAACTACCGAGTGTAATTTTCCTTTGCCGACGAACTGCCCATGACCGCACCGCAGCGCCTTACCGAGCGAAAACGCGAAGCCATTCTCCAGGCCGCGATTGCTGAATTCCGCAACAGCGGTTTCGAAATCACCAGCATGGACAAGATCGCGGCGACGGCAGGCGTGTCGAAGCGCACGGTGTACAACCACTTCCCAAGCAAGGAAGAACTGTTTGCCGAAATCCTGAATCGGTTATGGAACAGCATCACCGCAGAAGAGGACATGCCCTACAGCCCGCAAACGCCGCTACGGGAGCAGCTTCAAACGTTGCTGCAAGCCAAACTGCAATTGCTGGCGAACGAGAATTTTCTCGACCTGGCGCGCATCGCCATCGCCGCAACCATTCATTCCCCGGAGCGAGCCCAGGACATGGTGTCGCGCATGGGGCAGCGCGAGGAAGGCCTGACTGCCTGGATTCGCCAAGCCCAGGCCGATGGCCGCTTGAAACCCGTGGAGCCGGCATTTGCCGCCCAACAGATGCACGGGTTGCTCAAGACGTTTGCGTTCTGGCCACAGGTGTCGATGGGGCAACCGAGCCTGACCCAGGAGGAACAAACCCACGTGATCGAATCGGCCCTCGACATGTTCCTGAATCGGTACCAAGCCTGAACCTCAGCCCCACCGCAAATTGCGCCCCAATTCATCGAACAAGGTCACCACCGAGCGTAGGGCCCGGCAGTCCGGTCGGGTCAGGAGCCACAAAGCCGTGTCATAGCCCTTCAACGGTTCGCCAAGTGGGATCAGTCCTTTATCTTCATTGATCAGAAAGTCAGGCAGTGCCGCAATCCCCAGACCTGCCCTCACCAGTTCGGTGACCGACAGCATGCTGTTGCAGCGATAGGCAGGCACTACGCCGGGTAGATGCTGGCGACGCCAGGCCACCGTGGGGTGGTCGGGGAGGAAATCGTCCGGTGCGATCCAGGTCATGGCGGCCAGGTCATCCGCATACGCCGCGCGAAGATACGTAGCGCCGGCGCATACCCGGTAAGCCACATGGCCCAGGTTGCGACCGACCAGGTGTTCCGGCGGTGTACGGGTCAGTCGCAACGCAATGTCGGCATCGCGGCGGCTGAGGTTGGCGAAGTCGTTCGAAGTGCTCAACTCAAGACTCAACGCCGGATAAGCGGGCATGAAACGCGCCAGCGCCGGCAGCAACAACGTTTGCAGGACTGAGTCGCTGCAGGTCAGGCGTACCGTCCCGCTAATCACCTCACCGCCCTGCTCCACGCCCACTCGCGCCGCCTCCAACGCCTGCTCGGCGCGCTCGGCTTGTTCGGCCAACGCCTGGGCCAGGCTCGTGGGCAAATATCCAGAGCGGCTTTTTTCAAACAAGGGCAGGCCCAAGGCCGCCTCCAGCCGACGTACCGAACGAAACACCGTGGACACGTCCACCTGCAGGAGGCGAGCGGCCCGGGACAGCGAGCCGCCACGGACCAGCGCGAGGATCAGGGATAGATCGGGGTAGTCAAGACGATAGTGCGCCGCTGCATTGATCACTTGGGTGAACGCCAATATTGATTGCGTGAACGCCAATCTATAGTGGCCACCAGGAATCAACAAGCGGCGAGGCTCCCATGGATAAACAACGTCCTTTAAACATCGCCCTGATCGGCGATCACGACCCTCAAATCACCGCTCACCGGGCGATCCCCCTCGCACTCGAGCTCGCGGGCAAGCAAACCAGCCTTGAAATCCGCTTCCAATGGCTGGGAACGTCGCACATCACCAACACCGCCGTGCTGGAGGATTTCGACGGTGTCTGGTGCGTGCCCGGCAGCCCGTACCAACATGAAGAAGGGGCCTTACGGGCCATTCGTTTTGCCCGCGAACAGCATCGGCCTTTCCTCGGCACCTGCGGCGGTTTTCAACATGCGGTGCTGGACTACGCCCGCAACGTGATGGGCTGGGCCGACGCCGTCCACGGCGAAACTTCTCCCGAAGCTGAACGGGCACTGTTGACGCCGCTGAGCTGTGCGCTGGTGGAAACCATCGACAGCCTTCAACTCGATGCGGAGTCGTTGATTGCCAAGGCTTACGGCCGCCGGACGGTATCGGAGGGCTACCATTGCCGTTTCGGCGTCAACCCGGATTTGGAAAAGGATTTGTTGAATCAGCGGCTGCACGCCGTTGCCCGGGCTTCGGACGGCGGCCTGCGAGCGGTTGAACTTCAAGGCCATCCGTTTTTTGTCGCGACGCTGTTCCAGCCTGAACGCGCAGCATTGGAAGGCCGCGTGCCGCCGCTGGTAAGCGCGTTTGTCGAAGCCTGCGCGGAGCAAACGCCATGAGCGCCCATTATTACGCCGTGATTTTCACTTCCCTGCGTACCGCCGGAGACCAAGGCTACGCCGAAGCCGCCGAGCACATGTTGAACCTTGTCCAGGAGCAACCCGGATTTCTCGGCATCGAATCAGCCCGTGGCGACGAAGGCCTGGGAATTACCGTGTCCTATTGGCGCGATGAAGCTGCAATCCTGGCGTGGAAGCAGCATCCCGAACACAGCGCGATCCGTGAGCGAGGCCGCGCCACCTGGTATGCCCATTGCCAGACGAGGGTGTGCAAAGTCGAACGGGACTATGCCTTCCAACGCCAGACTTGATATCGGCCACAAAACCAGTGTGGGCGAGCTTGCTCGCGATGGCGGCGTGCCGGTCACGATGATGCTGGCTGGTCCACCGCTATCGCGAGCAGGCTCGCTCCCACACTATTCCCCGGGGGTGCACGCAGTCATTGGCCAGTACCAATTCCTAGTGGGAGCGAGCTTGCTCGCGATGGCGGCGTGCCGGTCACGATGATGCTGGCTGATCCACCGCTATCGCGAGCAGGCTCGCTCCCACACCATTCCCCGGGGTGCACGCAGTCATTGGTCAGTACCAATTCCTTGTGGGAGCGAGCTTGCTCGCGATGGCGGCGTGCCGGTCACGATGATGCTGGCTGGTCCACCGCTATCGCGAGCAAGCTCGCTCCCACACTATTCCCCGGTGGTCACACCTTCGTTGTTGAGCACCAATTCCTTGTGGGAGCGAGCCTGCTCGCGATGGCGGTGTGTCAGTCACGATGATGCTGGCTGATCGACCGCTATTGTGAGCTAGTGGCGTGGGAAAAATCTGCTTTACGCAGATCAATGTCGGTATGGCGATAGCGTCCGCAGCGTTCAGTTGTTAAAAGAGAGGTTTACAGAAACCTGCGAAAGGATCTCGAGCATGCCCCTCACCTTTACTCGTAGCGCCCTGATGTTGAGCCTGTTGCTCGGACTCGGTCCGACACATGCCGCCGAGGCGCCGCAACCCAAAGCCCTGGCGAACCGTCAGGGCATTCCACATCCAGCGGTCATCGCCCATCGCGGCGCATCGTTCGACGCACCGGAATCCACCGCCGCCGCCTACAAGTTGGCCCGCGACCTGGGTGCCGACTACCTTGAGCTCGACCTGCAACGCAGCAAGGACGGCGTTCTGTTCGTCTTGCACGACGACAGCCTGCTGCGCACCACCGATGTCGCGACCAAGTTTCCAGAACGCAAGGACAGCACCGCCAACGCCTTCACCATGGCCGAACTCAAGACGCTGGACGCCGGCAGCTGGTTCAACGCGGCCTACCCGGACCGTGCGCGGCCTTCCTTCGTTGGCTTGAAAATCCTTACGCTGGACGAAGTCATCAACATCGCCGAGGGCAACCCTCAGCAAAAGCCAGGGCTGTACATCGAGACGAAGGAGCCCAAGCTGTTTCCCGGCATCGAGCGCGACCTGAAGGATAAATTGCAGGACCGAGGCTGGCTGAGCCCATCCGGCTCCAAGCTGGCCAAGCGCGCCCTCGGCGTGGGCCAGGGCAAAGGCAAAGTGGTCTTGCAGACCTTCGAGAAAAGCAGCCTGGAACTGCTGCACAAGGAAATGCCGAAGGTTCCGAAAATCCTGCTGCTGTGGGTGGGCGAAGGCAACATCGAGCCTAAATCCAAAGTGACGTTCGGCGAGTCCGGTGAAACCGACAAAGCCGTGTACTACGCCAAGCAAGAGCCCAAGGACAAGGCCGAGTTCGAGCAATGGGTCCAGTACGCCAAGACCCACGGCGCCATCGGCACCGGCCCTTCGGCGGCGTTGACCCATGGCGGGAGCCAGAGCTATGCGGACCTGGTGAAACCGTGGATGAACCAGTACACCCACGACCAGGGTTTGCTGGTACATGTCTACACCGTGGATGAGCCGGTGGACTTCAAGAAAGTGATGGATGCCGGCGTGGATGGCATTTTCACCAATCGGGCCAGTGAGTTGCTCAAGTACTTCAAGCGTCCCGAAACAGGAACCGTGGCGCAACTACTGAAGAAGAACGGTTACTGAGCGAGTGCAGGATCAGGGTATTTAACAAAGTTTTTCGAATTAAGGATGAATTAAGTTGCCAGAGATAATCTGAACCCACTTAAACGACTCACCCTTTGACGACACCAAGGAAATACAACATGAAAACTTTGACTGCCCTGTTCACCGCTACTGCCCTGACCCTCACCGCTGGCCTTGCCCAGGCTGATGTTCGCGTCGACCAGATTCCTCAATTGGTAAAGGAAGGCAAGATCAAATCCCTGGAATCGATGAATGCCGAAGCCCTGAAGTTGCACCCGGGCGCGACCATCACCGATACCGATTTGGATAATCACTTCAACGGCTACGAATATGAAGTGGAACTGCGCGACGCCAAAGGTCAAGAATGGGATGTAGACTTTGACGCCACCACTGGTAAAGTTCTGAGCAACAAGCAAGATAATTAATCAGTCGCGAAAAGAGCCGCCCAACTTTCAAGTTGCGCGGCTTTTTCACGTACGTATGTAAAGCTGTGCCAGGCCGGGACGCCACAGCCCAACCGTCACAAAACCTTCAAAAATCCCTGCAATGATGCCGCTCAAGTGAACCTGTCGCCGCGACGGGCACTCCCCGCCAGCGAGCCTCAATGAACCACAGCATCGACCAAAGCCATCGCGACCCGGATCTGTTCGGCCTGCTCTACGGATTCAGCTTCCGCCCCGGCGAGCGCGGGCGAGAGATCGGTTCGGCCCAGGCCCTGCAAAGCCTGCAGCAACCCCAGGATCCTGATGAATTCCTCTGGTTGCACTTGAACCTCGCCCACGCCGCGTGCGAGCGCTGGATGAAAAATCACCTGGCCTTGCCCCAAGAGTTCTTCGAAGCCTTGCACGAAGGCTCGCGCTCGACCCGCATCGAGCACGTGGATTCGGCCTTGCTCGCGGTCGTGAACGACGTCGTATTCAACCTCAGCAACATGGTGTCTTCGGATGTGTCCACGTTATGGGTTTGCGTGAGCAGTCGGCTGATCGTCAGCGCACGGTTGCAGCCCTTGCACTCGGTCGACAAGCTGCGCTCATCGGTCAAGGCCGGGGAAAGCTTTCGCTCGCCACTGGAATTGCTCGTGCATTTGCTGCGCGACCAGGGCGAGGTACTGACCCAGATCGTGCGCAAGACCAGCCTCAGCGTCGACCAGATCGAGGACCAGTTGCTGTCTTCGCGGGTCTCGACCAACCGCGCCGAACTGGGCAGCCAACGCCGGGTGCTGGTGCGCCTGCAACGCCTGTTGGCGCTGGAACCGGGGTCGTTGCTGCGGCTGCTCAATCGCCCGCCGCAATGGTTGCAGAAAGAAGACGTCAAGGAGCTGCGCAAATCCACCGAGGAGTTCGCCCTGATCATCAACGACCTCACCGCGTTGGGCGAGCGGATCAAGCTGTTGCAGGAAGAAATCGCCGCCAACCTCAACGAACAAAGCAACCGCACACTGTTCACCCTGACGGTGGTCACGGTGCTGGCACTGCCGATCAACATCATCGCCGGTTTCTTCGGCATGAATGTCGGTGGCGTGCCGCTGGCGAGCGACCCCGAGGGTTTCTGGATCCTGGTGGCGCTGGTCGCCACCTTCACACTGTTCGCCGGCCGCTGGGCGTTTCGCAAGCGGCGCGATTATTGAACTGGTTCACTTCAAGTTTGCATGGAACCTTGTGGCGAGGGAGCTTGCTCCCGCTCGGCTGCGCAGCAGCCGTAACAGCGGTCACACCGCGGTGGATGGCTTTAGGGCTGCTATGCAGCCCAGCGGGAGCAAGCTCCCTCGCCACAGGTGGTGATTCACCGCAAGTGATCAGGCACTCAGCCGCGCCGTCACTTCGTTCAGTTGGCCCGACAACCCTTGCAAATCCCGACTGGCCGCTTCGGTACGCTGGACGTTATCCAGGTTGGTGCTGGCGATACAGGTGATTTCAGTCAGGTTGCGCGAGATGTCCTCAGCCACGGAGGTCTGCTCTTCGGCCGCCGTGGCAATCTGGCGGTTCATGTCGCGAATCGCTTCGACGGCCTGGGTAATGCGTTCGAGCATTTCGCCGGCCTGGGTCACTTGCTCGACACTTTCCTCGCTGCGCGACTGCCCGCTTTCAATGGCCTGGGCCGCGTCCACCGCACCGGTTTGTACCGTCTGGATGATCTGGTTGATCTCGATGATGGACGCCGCCGTACGCTGGGCCAGGCTGCGCACCTCATCGGCCACCACCGCAAAACCGCGCCCGGCTTCACCGGCCCGGGCCGCTTCGATGGCGGCGTTGAGGGCCAGCAGGTTGGTCTGTTCGGCGATCCCGCGAATCACTTCCAGCACCTTGCCGATGCGCCCGCTGTCGGTTTCCAGGCGACGGATCACCGTGGCGGTGTTCGCAATCTCGCCGCGCATCTGGGTGATGGTGTGGATGGTGCCGTGCATGACCTTCTCGCCCAACTGTGCCGAGTGATCGGCATCATCGGCCGCCCGCGCCGCGTCGGCGGCATGGCGGGCGACTTCCTGGGCGGTAGCGGACATTTCATTCATCGCGGTCGCCACTTGATCGGTGCGTTCGAATTGCTCGCTGGTGCCCTGGCTCATCAGGCTGGCGATGGCGTTGAGCTCGCCGCTGGCGCTGTCCAGCTCCGTGGCGCTGCGTTGCAGGCGGTTGAAGGTTTCAGCGAGGAAGTCACGCAGCGTATTTGCCGCGAGGGCCAGGTCGCCCAGTTCATCTTGACGCGTGCTCGACACACGCTCGGCGAAACGCCCACGGCTCAGTTGAGTCACGTATTCGATGAGGTTACGGATTGGCTGCACCAGGTTGCGGTTGACCAGCCAGAGACTCAGCATGCCGACCAGCAAAGCCGAGACCAGCATGATCACGGTGCCCAGCAGGATCGTGCGATCAGCACCGGCACTGATCAGCGCCGATTGCTCATTGCCCAATTTATGCAGCTCCACCACCAACTCGCTCATCTGGTCACTGGCGGCACGGTCGAAGCCCTTGACCGCCGCATCCCCCGCCGCGGCGTCTGCGCCAGAGGCGACAAACGCATCACGGCCTTTTTGATAGGCGGCGCCCAGTTGTGCGTGCTCGCTTTGCAGACGTTCGATGCGTGTCCTGATCGGTGCCGGAACACCGTCATGCTTGATCAACTCACCCAAAAGGTTCTGGACATCGCGCTGGCGATCGTCGAACTCCTTCCAGTATTTTTCCAACTCTGCCGGCTGCTTGCCGCGCAACAGAACGTTTTTCCACTCCTGGACCTGCACCTTGAATTGCAGGTTGGCCTCGTCGATCAACTGCGAGGCGCGCAAAGGGCCATCGATGAGGTTTCGATAATTGTGGATGCCATCGGAAAGAAAGTGAAAGGACGCCAGGGCGATCAACAGCATCGCCAGCAGGCTGCCGCTCAGGAGAGCCAGAATCTGGGCTCTCAGGGATTTTTGTACAAACATGGAATCGATCTCTTCGAATAAAAGGACGTCCATGTCCTGGGGCTGCTCTCGCAACTGCATGTGCAGAATTCCTAGACGAGATCGGCTTGAATGCCTTGTTCTTGAGCCTCGCCGACCACCGGTAGCAAGCTTGCTTTCGCTGGCTGGACATGACCTGTCCAGACAAGCCCATCGGTCGCTCCATCTGAATTTAAAAGTCTTTTTGTCATTTCTACTGGGGTATCCTGCCCAGGCTTTTTAAAAGCGCGGATCTACCAGATCTATCCAACAGACTTTGCGAGGAGCGCGATATGCACGAGATTCCTAATCTCCCCTTCCCTAGCCTGCACGAACCTGAGCAGACGACCCCGCTACAAGCCGGAGGGCAACCCGCCTCCCAGCAAACCGAGCCGCAGCAAGCCACTGAACGCCGTCAGGCCGACAGCGAAGACTGATCCACCCGCACCACCAGACTGTGTGGAAAGCGCTAAGATGCGCTTTCCACACCGCCTGAATCCGAGCCCCACCATGACCGACGAAACTTCCTCCTTCAGCCCGGCCCAGGCCAGCGTGTTGATCGGCACAGCCGAAAAAATGGTCGAGATCTGGACCCGCCTCTCTCCCGAGAAACAGGCCGCCCTGCTGGCGCGGTTCGGCACGCAGGAAAATGCCTTGGCCGCACTGGTCACCACGCACCTGGTCGCTGGCAAGACCACACCTGAATCTCCGTCCGGCAAATAGTTTTACTTTTCCACGCTCCATCCTGTCGGTCGCCGTTATCATAAGCAGCCTATCTATCCTGCTGCCCCGTGGACCTTCCCCCATGCCAGATTCCCAGCGCCCCATGGCGGTCACGCTGCAAGTCGTTTCCATTGTCCTGTTTACCTTCATCGGCTATCTGAACATCGGCATTCCCTTGGCCGTGTTGCCCGGATTCGTCCACGGTGAGCTGGGATTCGGCGCGGTGATCGCCGGACTGGTGATCAGCGTCCAGTATTTGGCTACTCTGCTCAGCCGTCCTTATGCGGGACGCATCATCGACAACCTCGGCAGCAAGCGCGCGGTCATGTTCGGCCTGGCCGGGTGTGGTTTGAGCGGCGTGTTCATGCTGGTTTCTGCCTGGACCGCCGGCATGCCGGTCCTGAGCCTGACCAGCCTGTTGATCGGTCGCCTGGTGCTGGGCAGCGCGGAAAGCCTGGTGGGCTCGGGCTCGATTGGCTGGGGCATCGGCCGGGTCGGCGCGGCGAATACCGCCAAGGTCATCTCGTGGAACGGCATCGCCAGCTACGGCGCGCTGGCGATCGGCGCGCCGTTGGGGGTTTGGCTGGTGAAATCCCTGGGGCTTTGGAGCATGGGCGTCAGCATCCTCCTGCTGGCCGTGCTCGGGCTGGCGTTGGCCTGGCCAAAAACCGCGGCCCCCATCGTCGTCGGCGAACGCCTTCCGTTCATGCATGTGCTGGGGCGAGTATTGCCCCACGGCTGCGGCCTGGCCCTGGGCTCCATCGGTTTCGGCACCATCGCCACCTTCATTACCCTGTATTACGCCACGCAGCATTGGGACAACGCGGTGCTGTGCCTGAGCCTGTTCGGTGCCTGCTTCATTGGTGCGCGCCTGCTGTTCGGCAATTTGATCAACCGCCTCGGCGGGTTCAGGGTCGCGATCGCCTGCCTGTCGGTGGAAACCCTGGGCTTGTTGCTGTTGTGGCTGGCGCCGGATGCGCAGTGGGCCCTGGCAGGCGCGGCGTTGAGCGGTTTCGGCTTTTCCCTGGTGTTCCCGGCGTTGGGCGTGGAAGCGGTCAACTTGGTGCCGGCCTCCAGCCGTGGAGCCGCGGTGGGGGCTTATTCGCTGTTCATCGATTTGTCGCTGGGCATCACCGGACCACTGGCCGGGGCAATCGCCGCCGGTTTCGGCTTTGTCTCGATTTTCCTGTTCGCTGCGCTGGCGGCCCTGGGTGGGCTGGGCCTGAGCGTCTACCTGTACCGGCAGGCCCCTCGCTACCGCGAAGAGCGGGAGAAGAACTAGAAATCCACCTTGCCGCGTCCGGCCTTGATCGAGCCGCGTTTGGTCTTGGATTCGAGGCGACGCTTTTTCGAGCCCAGGGTCGGTTTGGTCGGACGGCGTTTCTTTTCGATCTTGGTAGCGCTGAGGATCAGTTCGACAAGGCGCTCCAGTGCGTCCGCCCGGTTCTGTTCCTGCGTGCGGTACTGCTGGGCCTTGATGATCAACACCCCGTCGCTGGTAATGCGACTGTCGCGCAGGGCCAGCAGCCGTTCCTTGTAGAACTCGGGCAACGACGAGGCCGGAATATCGAACCGCAGGTGCACGGCGCTGGAAACCTTGTTGACGTTCTGCCCACCGGCGCCCTGGGCGCGAATGGCCGTCAGCTCGATCTCGGCGTCCGGGATGTGCACGGTATTTGAGATGACAAGCATGGAAAGTGTCCGGTGTCAGGGCCCACAGGATACCGCGAATTCCCAAGGCAACACCTGATCCCTGCCAGATACAACAAACCCGGCACTCGGCCGGGTTTGTCTTCTTTCAGCAGTGCTTACTTGGCGGCAGCCGCCACAGCGAGCTCATGCCGAGCCTCGCGCTTGTTCTTGATCACATAGCACACCCACATGAACACCACCCACACCGGAATCGCGTAGACCGAGATCTGAATGCCAGGGATGAGCAACATCACGCCGAGGATGAACACCACGAAAGCCAGGCAGACGTAGTTGCCATACGGATACCACAACGCCTTGAACAAAGGCGCCTGGCCAGTCTGGTTCATGTGCTGGCGGAACTTGAAGTGCGAGTAGCTGATCATTGCCCAGTTGATCACCAGCGTGGCGACCACCAACGACATCAACAACTCCAGCGCATGCTGCGGGATCAGGTAGTTCAGCAGAACCGCCACCAGCGTGATCGCCGCCGAAGCCAGGATCGAACGCACCGGCACGCCCCGCTTGTCGATTTTCGCCAGCGCCTTGGGCGCATCGCCCTGCTCGGCCATGCCCAGCAACATGCGGCTGTTGCAGTAGGTGCCGCTGTTGTACACCGACAGTGCAGCGGTCAGCACCACGAAGTTGAGGATGTGCGCCGCGGTGTCGCTGCCCAGCATCGAGAACACCTGCACGAACGGGCTGCCGCTGTAGGCGTCGCCCGAGGCGTTGAGCGTGGTCAGCAGGCTGTCCCATGGCGTCAGGGACAACAGCACCACCAAGGCACCGATGTAGAAGATCAGGATCCTGTAGATCACCTGGTTGATGGCCTTGGGGATCACGGTTCTCGGCTTGTCGGCTTCAGCCGCGGTGAACCCGAGCATCTCCAGGCCGCCGAAGGAGAACATGATGATCGCCATCGCCATGACCAGCCCGCTCACGCCATTGGGGAAGAACCCTCCGTGGGACCAGAGGTTGGTCACCGACGCTTGCGGGCCGCCGTCACCGCTCACCAGCAGATAGCTACCCAGGGCAATCATGCCGACAATCGCCACGACCTTGATGATCGCGAACCAGAACTCGGCCTCGCCGAAGACCTTGACGTTGGCCAGGTTGATCGCATTGATCAGGATGAAAAACGCCGCCGCCGACGCCCAGGTCGGGATATCGGGGGCCCAATAATGGATGTACTTGCCGACCGCGGTCAGCTCGGACATGCCCACCAGGATATACAGAATCCAGCAATTCCAACCCGACAGGAACCCGGCGAAACCGCCCCAGTACTTGTGGGCGAAATGGCTGAAGGAGCCGGCCACCGGCTCTTCGACGATCATTTCGCCCAACTGGCGCATGATCATGAAGGCGATGAAGCCGCAAATGGCATAACCGAGGATCATCGACGGGCCGGCTGATTTCAGCACCCCCGCCGAGCCGAGGAACAAGCCGGTGCCGATCGCGCCACCAAGGGCGATCAGTTGAATGTGGCGATTTTTCAGGCCGCGTTTCAGCTCGCCCGAATGCGAGTTTTGTCCACTCATGAAAAGGGTCTCACGCAAGGTTTGATGATGTTCGTTAGACGTTGCCGCTCGAATCGGATCTCAAGCAGCGCCGATCAAACCCCAGCGCAGGCACCAGGAATTCAGCGTTTTTACAACGGTCATGCGTCACCTGTTTGTTTTTATCTGTGACGAAATCGAACCCGACACGCTTGTGGCGTGGCGGAATGAACAAGGCGGATAACCTTGAAAATGCGTGGGTACGCGAAGGGTCACAGTAAAACGCGGCGCATTGTACACCGCTGACCCCCTGCTGCCAGACATCACCGGATCAGCGTGTCGTTTGCCGGGATCGCACGGGGCCGCCTCGAACGTGTCGGGCGGCTGCGAAAAGATGTCCGGGCTCTTGCGAGCCGTTGATGTGAGCGATGCAAAAAGCGTCACCACAGAAGAATGGAAACGGAGCTACGGCGTTCATTGCGCCTCCTTGTTGTTATTCGCCTGCACGACAGGCATGGGACGCATCTCACCCTTGAAGCGCCCGTGAAACAAGCGGCCCGGCGCCTTTCGAAATAGGAACGCCAAGCCGGCGCGGAAGTTTTTTCTTACAGCTGGGAGAAGCGCCGGGCATTGCCAGCGAGACGGGCAATCTCCGTAAGCATTTCTTTACAAGCCGTAACGCAAACTTTCCGTTCGGGAGGTTTTCGGAAGCTGACTGCAAATTGACGGTAGATAGCTGCCTAACCAAAAAGGAATGCCAGTCGGCTGTTTTGAAAGGGGTAAACCGGGTCGCAGAAAATGGAACAAAAAGTTCAAACGAAAAAAATAAAATAATTTTTTGCATTCCAAAAAACCGTCGACTAGGTTTTCAGCCACTTGCCAAGGCATCTTGCCGGCGAGTTTTTGCGGTGCCGATTCCGCCGGGCATGGCTCGCCGGATCGGCCCGCGTTTTCCGCAAAAGTCATCTAGGAGATTCACTATGCAAGCACTGGACAAAGACTTGGAAACCGAACTGCAACTGGACGAATGGTTCGAGGCACCGACCCATGAAGCCGCCGTTGAAATGATGCAAGCCGATGCCGTCGTTCCGTTCGGCACGGCGATGTGGCCTCTGTAAGCGATACCCGGCGGAGCTGATCCGGCCGGTCGGCTCCGCCACTTGCTGTCAGGACGCCAAATCAATCGTCAGGGAAGAATAAGCATGGACACACAACGAGCCATCTCACATTTCCTTTACTACCTCGAACATCATCCCGCCCTGGCCGGTATCCAGTCCGCCAAGGTCTTGCTCGGCCACACCGCAGACTACGAAGCGCTGGTCGCCAGCATCTCCGAACAGGCCGGCGCCTCGCCGTTCCGGTTCAGCACCATGCGCCTGGATCTTGAAACCACCGAGCGGCTGTCCCAAGCCATTGCCGACAGCGATCTGTACATTTTCTTCTACGACTCATCCACCCTTCCCAACCCGCGCCCCGATGGCCCGGACTTCGTCCGCGCATTGCAGGGAGTGATGGCGGACAACTGGAAGAAATCGCTGCTGTTCAAGGACTACGGCGAGTACTTCCATGACACCTTCAGCGTTATTCCCCAGCGCATCGCCGGGCTCAACAGCCACCTGATCCGCCGCATGTCCCAGGCCACCACGTTGAGCTTCGAGGACCACCACGGATCGTATTTCGACACCCCACTGAACAGTGTCAAGAAGTGGACGGACATCAACGGCGTCGGCAACTACGACCTTGCGCCTGGTGAAATCGCCACCCACAGCGACACCATCAATGGCCGTGTGAAGTTCGTCGGGACCTTCCTCAGCACGATCCCATTCGCCCGCAAATACGGCGTGCTGCAATCGCCATTGGAGCTGTGGATCGAAGATTCCACGATCCAGAAAATCGCCACCGATGTCCCAGGCCTGGAACACGATTTCAACCGGTACCTGGACGCCAATCCTTCCAACCGGCGCATCGAGGAACTGGGGATCGGCACCAACGAAGGGGTCAAGAGCCTGTACGCCCGCAATGCGGGTTTCGAGGAGCGCCATTGCGGCTTGCACCTGGGCCTCGGTGGAGGGGCCAAGGGTAGCCATCATCTGGATCTGATTTTCGAAGGCGGTGTGCTGGCGCTGGATAACGAGCCGATGTTCGACGGGCGGTTTGTGCTTTAGGCTGAAATTGATCGTGGGGCTGCTGGCGCCATCGCGAGCAAGCTTGCTCCCGCAGTTGATCATCAATGAACCATGGGGCTGTGCTCGACGCGGTCCTTGTGGTAGCGAGCCTGCTCGCGAAGGCTGACTCAAAGGCATCACATCACTAAAAGCCAGGCAAAAAAAAACGCCAACCCAACGGTTGGCGTTTTTCCTTGCAGCTAAAAGCCAGAAGCCCGCAGCTGTTTTACTCCGGCTTACGACGCCCAAACCCCGGACGCTGTCCCGAACCCGCCGGCGCACCACGACGCTTGCCCGACGGTGCATCGCGATCGGCCAGGATGATGCCCGGACGCTTTTTCGGCGCAGGCTTGGCCGGACGCTTGGTGTCGGCCGGGCGATCCGCGACGGGCGTACCACGGCCAGCCGGGGCGCGGCCTTCGCCACGCTCGGTACGACCGTTGGCCGGACGCGGTGCGCGAGGGCCACGCTCGCCGTCCTGGCGAGGTGCTGGCTTGCGTGCGGGGCGCTCGCCTTCGATCTGCGGCTCGCGAGAAGGACGCGGGCCGGTCGCTACGCCGTCGGCCGCCGGGCGCAGCGTACGCACGCGCTCGGTCTTGCCCATCGGACGCGAGGATTTGCGCTGCATCCGCTCCAGCTTATCCTTGCTCTTGGCGGTCATCTGCGGCATCGCCACAGGCTTGAGCCCCACTTCGGCCGCCAGGATGTCGACTTCCTGTTGGGTCATTTCACGCCAGCGACCCATCGGCAGGTCGGAGTTGAGGAACACCGGGCCGAAACGCACGCGCTTCAGGCGGCTGACCACCAGTCCCTGGGATTCCCACAGCCGCCGCACCTCACGGTTGCGACCTTCCATCACCACGCAGTGGTACCAATGGTTGAAACCTTCACCGCCCGGCGCCTGCTTGATGTCGGTGAAACGCGCGGGACCGTCTTCCAGCACGACGCCGGCCTTGAGGCGCTCGATCATCTCGTCGTCGACTTCGCCACGCACACGCACGGCGTATTCGCGGTCCATTTCGTAGGAAGGGTGCATCAGACGGTTCGCCAGCTCACCGTCAGTAGTGAACATCAGCAAACCGGTGGTGTTGATGTCCAGGCGGCCGATGTTGATCCAGCGGCCTTCCTTGGGGCGGGGCATCTTGTCGAACACGGTCGGACGGCCTTCCGGGTCGTCACGGGTGCAGATTTCGCCGTCGGGTTTGTTGTACATGATCACGCGGCGCACCGTTTCGGCGGCCTCTTCACGCTTGATCACCTTGCCATCGATGGTGATGGCGTCGTGCATGTCGACGCGCAGGCCCAAGGTGGCGTCTTTGCCATTGACCTTGATGCGGCCCTGGGTGATCCACGCTTCCACGTCACGGCGCGAACCGACGCCGATGCGGGCAAGGACCTTCTGCAGCTTTTCGCCTGCTGGGCCGATTTCCTGGCTGTCGTTCTGGTCTTGGTCGTTCATTTCTGGGCACCTCCCGGTGTGGTCGAGCCAGGCTTGGCCTGGCACTTGAAAACAGGTCGTTCGGCGAAGGGATCGCCAAAGGGTCGCGAATCATACGCTCGTTGAGGTGATTGCGCATCAGAGACTAGCTGATCTGAATGCACGCAGCGTTTTTTCCGCTGATCGGTGGTGTGCAGGTCGGTGGAGTCTCATCGCTCCCACAGGGTGACAGCGGTGTGTCAGTCGATAGATTCAATCCTCAAACTGACGCCGTTCGTTTTCGATCGCTTCAGCCAGGGCGCGGGCTTCGGCCTCCTCCTCGCTCAGTTCGGGTTCCGGCGGCGCAAGGGCGGCGACGGCGGCCAGCAGTTTTTCCCGGGCCTCGGCAACGCCGAGAATGTCCCCTTGGGGCTCTGGCTGCGGCGCGTGCTCGGTTTCACTCAACAGCGGCGTCGGTTCATCCGTCTCCTCCTCAGGGGCCGGACCTTCACGCAGCAGGTCGTCGAAGTCGGTCTTAAGGCCCTCCTCCATGCTGTCCAGTTCCAGGAGCAACGAATGGAAACTGGTCTCTTCCTTCGGTTCCTCCGGCTCGGCACTGGCATCGGCCAATTCCTGCAGGCCCTGGGGCACTGGAGCATCGTCGAATTCCAGCATCGGCTCGGGTTCCAGCTCACGCAATTCGGCCAGCGGCGGCAAGTCGTCGAGGTTCTTCAAGTTGAAATGATCGAGAAAAGCCTTGGTGGTGGCGAACATTGCCGGCTTGCCCGGCACGTCGCGATAGCCGACGACGCGGATCCACTCGCGCTCCAGCAACGTCTTGACGATGTTGCTGTTGACCGCCACGCCGCGCACGTCCTCGATCTCGCCGCGCGTGATCGGTTGGCGATAGGCGATCAGCGCCATGGTTTCTAGCAGCGCCCGGGAATAACGCTGAGGCCGCTCTTCCCACAGGCGCCCTACCCACGGGGCAAATTTCTCACGGATTTGCAGGCGGTACCCGGACGCCACCTCCTTAAGCTCGAAAGCCCGACCCTCGCAGGATTTGCCCAACAGCGTCAGGGCTTTTTTGAACACGGCGGGCTCGGGCCGCTCGCCTTCTTCGAAGAGTTCGAACAGCCGCTCCATCGATTGCGGCTTTCCAGAGGCCAACAGGAAAGCTTCAAGCAACGGCGCCAGCTCGCGGGGTTCAGTCAGGTTCATTGATTTGCTCGTTATTCGGCTCGGGCTCGCACATGGATCGCTGCGAACGGCTCATTCTGCACCAGCTCGACCAAGGATTCCTTGACCAATTCCAGGACTGCCATAAACGTTACCACCACGCCCAGCCGCCCCTCTTCGGCGGTGAACAGCTCGACGAAGGGCACAAAACCGCCGCCCTTGAGCCGCTCCAGCACATCGCTCATGCGCTCGCGGGTGGACAGCGCCTCGCGGCTGACCTGGTGACTTTCAAACATATCGCCCCGGCGCAGAACCTCGGCCATGGACATCAACAACTCTTCGAGGCTGACGTCGGGCAACAACTTGCGCGCCCGCGCCTCGGGGGCATCGAGCTTGGGCACCACCACATCGCGCCCCACCCGGCTCAAGCCGTCGATGCCTTCGGCGGCCGCCTTGAAGCGTTCGTATTCCTGCAAGCGGCGGATCAGCTCGGCCCGGGGATCGTCTTCTTCCTCTTCGACCTCGGCCGAGCGCGGCAGCAGCATGCGTGACTTGATCTCGGCCAGCATCGCCGCCATCACCAGGTATTCCGCCGCCAGCTCCAGACGCACCGATTGCATCAACTCGACGTAACCCATGTACTGGCGGGTGATTTCCGCCACGGGAATGTCGAGGATATTGATGTTCTGTTTGCGGATCAGGTACAGCAGCAGGTCGAGCGGGCCTTCGAAGGCTTCAAGGAAAACCTCCAGCGCATCCGGCGGAATGTACAGGTCCAACGGCATTTCCATGACCGCCTGGCCGTAGACCATGGCGAACGGCAACTCCTGCTGCGCGCCGGCCTGGCTGTCTACGCTGTCGACAACCGTTTCCACCACCGACATTCAGGCCTCGACCATGAACGGCGTCGGATCACCGCAACCGACGCGCACCACTTGCGGCTCGCCGTCAGCCAGATTGATCACGGTGGACGCTTTCATGCCACCGGAACCGCCGTCGATGATCAGGTCGACCTGGTGTTCGAGCAACTGGCGAATCTCGTAGGGGTCGGTCAACGGATCGGTCTCGCCGGGCATGATCAGTGTCACGCTCATCAAGGGCTCACCCAGCTCCGCCAACAGCGCCAGCGCAATGGGATGGCTTGGCACCCGAAGGCCGATGGTGCGCTTTTTCGGGTGCAGCAGCAGCCGCGGGACTTCCCGCGTGGCATTGAGAATGAAGGTGTACGGTCCCGGTAAATGGGCCTTGAGCAAGCGGAAGGTGCCGGTATCGATCTTGGCGAACAACCCCAACTGTGAAAGATCGCTGCAGATGAGCGCGAAGTTGTGCTTGTCATCCAACTGACGCAGGCGTCTTACCCGCTCGACGGCGTTTTTATCGCCGATCTGGCAACCAATGGCGTAGGACGAGTCGGTGGGATAAACCACTACGCCACCGCTACGGATGATTTCCACCGCCTGTTTGATCAGGCGCGCTTGCGGGTTTTCCGGATGAATCTGGAAAAATTGACTCACGTGTTCTACCTGTTCAGACGTCAGCGATAACGGGATCATGTTTGAATCTACACCATAGTGGTGGCAGATCTTCCGGCAAGGGGCGGTATTCGCCAATCTCGGACCAGCCCCCCGGGCCATGGAAATCGCTGCCGGCGCTCACCAGCAGTCCAAACTCCCGGGCGAGGATCGCCAGGCTGCCGACCTGTTCGGCCGGCTGATGGCCATTGACCACTTCGATGGCATGGCCCCCTGCTTGAATATAGTCGGCTATCAGGCGCCGGCGTTTGCTGCGGGTGAAATCGTAGTGCCAGGGATGCGCCAGGCTGATCCAGGCTCCGGCGGCCCGCAGCGTCCCGACCGTTTCCTCGAGCGTCGGCCAATGCTGCTTGACGTCCCCCAGCTTGCCGGCCCCCAGCCATTTGCGAAAGGCTTCGGCGCGGTCCTTGACGAAACCTTCGCGCACCATCCAGTCGGCAAAATGTGGCCGGGCCGGCGCGTTGCCGCTATCGCCCAGCTCTTGCTGGATCTGCCGGGCGCCTTCCAGCGCACCGGGCATGCCCTTGAGGGCGAGCTTGCGGCTGATTTCTTCGGAACGCAGCCAACGACCGTCGCGCAGCTCGACAATGGCCTGGACCAGGGACGGTGCGTTGACATCAAAACCGTAGCCCAGCACGTGGATGGTCGCTCCGCCCCAGGTACAGGACAATTCGACCCCGTTGACCAACTGCATGCCCAAGGCGGTCGCGGCGCTACGCGCCTCATCGAGGCCTTCCAGGGTATCGTGGTCGGTCAGGGCCAGGACTCGCACGCCGTGCTCGTACGCCCGCGCCACCAGAACCGCAGGCGCCAGGGCGCCATCGGAGGCCGTGCTATGGCAGTGCAAATCAACATTCACGAGACTTTGTTACCTCAAATCAGCTGGCCCTATCGCGGCCAAGGATGTTTGTTATTATGCCGCCACATCCTGCTCCTGGCTGCCACTGTGAAACAATTCATCGATTTCATCCCGCTCCTGCTGTTTTTCATCGTCTACAAGCTTGATCCTCGAACCGTCGACATTGCCGGTCACTCCTTGACTGTAGGTGGTATCTACAGCGCCACCGCGGTGTTGATCATCAGCTCCCTGGTGGTCTACGGCGCGCTGTTCATCTCCCAGCGCAAGCTGGAGAAAAGCCAGTGGCTGACCCTGATTGCCTGCCTTGTATTCGGCAGCCTGACCTTGGCCTTTCACAGTGAGACCTTCCTTAAATGGAAAGCCCCGGTGGTCAACTGGCTGTTTGCCCTGGCCTTCATCGGCAGTCACTTCATCGGTGATCGCCTGTTGATCAAGCGCATCATGGGGCACGCCATCAACCTGCCAGAAGTGATCTGGACCCGCTTGAACATCGCCTGGATCGCATTCTTCCTGTTCTGCGGCGCCGCCAATCTGTTCGTTGCGTTCACGTTCCAGGCGTACTGGGTCGACTTCAAGGTCTTCGGCAGCCTGGGCATGACGTTGCTGTTCCTGATCGGCCAGGGGATCTACCTGTCCCGCCATCTGCACGATGCCGACCCCACCACGCCAAAAACCGAGGACTGACATGCTCTACGCAATCATTGCTACCGATGTTGCCGATTCCCTGGAAAAACGCCTGGCCGCCCGCCCCGAGCACCTGGAGCGCCTGCAAAAGCTCAAGGCCGAAGGTCGCGTCGTGCTGGCCGGGCCGCACCCTGCGGTGGACAGCAACGACCCAGGCGCCGCCGGTTTCACTGGCAGCCTGATCGTGGCGGAGTTCGACTCGCTGGCCGCCGCGCAAGCCTGGGCCGAGGCCGACCCGTTCGTGACGGCCGGCGTCTATGCCAATGTCATGGTCAAGCCGTTCAAGCAAGTCCTGCCGTAACCCTCCGGGCGCGATGAGCCGTCCTGGCTCATTGCGCTCATTTGCTCATTCGCTCATTGTTCTCGTCGGCCTGCCGACAACCTGTCTAATCAGCCTAATCTCGATTGGAATTCAGGAGTTGCAATGCGCAAAGGTCCGTTGTGCCTGTTGTTGGTCACGTTAGCGATCGGGGCGCCCGCCCACGGCGAGGAAAGCACGGAGGCCGCTCATTCGGCGCCCTTGTCCTTGAGCGCGGGTGGCCATATCACCGAACTGCAGCAACGCTTGAAAGACAGCGAGCGCATGCGTGAAGAACTGACTCAACAACTGCAGAACGCCAACGGCGAGCGCGAAACCGCGCTGGTGGGACGGCTGCGTCAGGAAAACCAGCGCCTGAGGCTGCAACTCAAGGAAGCCCAGGCCAACCCCCTGCCACGCCTGCTGACTGACCAACAGCAATGGTTCGTCATTGGCGCCGGGGTAGCGCTATTGGCCCTGCTCTGCGGTATCTTTGCCAGCGGTGGACGTAGACAACGTCGGCAATGGCTAAATTGAGTGAGTCATGAGCGAGCTGTTACTGATAGATGATGACCAGGAGCTGTGTGAGCTCCTTGGCAGTTGGCTGGGCCAGGAAGGTTTCCAGGTCCGTGCTTGCCACGATGGCCTGAGCGCCCGCAAGGCCCTGGCCGAAACCGCCCCCTCGGCGGTGGTGCTGGATGTGATGCTGCCCGACGGCAGCGGCCTGGAACTGCTCAAGCAACTGCGCAACGATCACCCGGAGCTGCCGGTGCTGATGCTCTCGGCCCGTGGCGAGCCGCTGGACCGCATCCTTGGCCTGGAGCTGGGCGCTGACGATTACCTGGCCAAGCCCTGCGACCCACGGGAACTGACCGCCCGCCTGCGGGCCGTGTTGCGTCGCAGCCATCCGGCGGCGGTTTCCAGCCAGATCGAACTGGGTGACCTGACCTTCAGCCCTGTGCGGGGGGTGGTCAACATCGATGAACAGGAACAAACCCTCACCGTATCTGAAAGCCGCCTGCTCGAAGCGTTGCTCAAGCAGCCGGGCGAGCCCCTGGACAAGCAGGAGCTGGCGCAGATCGCCCTGGGCCGCAAGCTGACCCTGTACGACCGCAGCCTCGACATGCACGTAAGCAACCTGCGCAAGAAAATCGGCCCCCACCCCGACGGCAGGCCGCGCATCGTGGCCCTGCGTAGCCGGGGGTATTACTACAGCCTTTGAACACGGCTTGAACCAAGAGACATGGCTAACCCTGTGGCGAGGAAGCTTGCTCCCGCTCGGTTGCGCAGCAACCGCAAGATCTTTGGAGCCGCTTCGCCCGAAGCGTCGGACCGGCCCAGCGGGAGCAAGCTCCCTAGCCACGGGGATTATGTTCAGACTCCGAGATTTGTCAGGTCTGCACAAAAACGTCTTTACCCAAGCTTTACCCACCCCTGACCGCCGCTGACCTTGATCTCCGTAATCTGCACACATCCGGAACTGACCGGGAATGAGACAAGGAGAGACACCATGCGCAAGACCCTTACCGCCCTGCTGTTCGCCGCTGCCCTGCCGACCGTCGCCATGGCCATGCCCGAAGGTCCAGGCCCGATGGGCCCGATGGATGGCCCGCGCTACGGCGGCCAGATGCACGATAAAGGCCCGTACAGCCAACTGGACCTGAGCCGTGAACAACGCCAGCAGATCCGCCAGATCATGGGCGAGCAACGCCACGAGCAACGGGAACTGGTGGACAAATACCTGGCCAAGCTCTCGCCAGCCGACCAGAAAGCCATGAAAGATGAAATGGACGCTCGGCATCAGAAAGTCGATGCGCAGATCCGCGGTCTGTTGAAACCCGAGCAGCAAAAGGCGTTTGATGCGCTCCAGAAAAAACGCGCCGAACGTCGGGCCGAGTGGGCCGAATTCAAGGCCTGGAAAGCGCAACAGCCGCAAAAAGCGCAATAATGCACTGAAGCACCATCAGCCCAACGGCACATCGCCGTTGGGCTTTCTTTGTTTTCGAGGATAACTCCGTGCGTTCATTGTTCTGGCGCGTCCTGGCCAGCTTCTGGTTGGCCATCGCTCTGGTGGCGGGACTTTCGATTCTCTTGGGCCATATGTTGAACCAGGACGCCTGGATCCTCAGCCGCCATCCGGGCCTCAACACCCTGGCCGAAGAGTGGACGCAGACTTACGAAAGCCAGGGCGAAGATGCCGCCCAGGACATCCTCAAACAACGCAAGCGCGAGTATCACGTCGATGTCCAGGTGCTCAACGAAAGCGGCGACCCGGTGGTGCGCGGCACGTTCCCACATCGGGCCGCTGCCTTCGAGGCGCGACAGAACAACGACGAACGCCGCCTGCCCTGGCGGCGCCTGACCGACGAATTCACCAGCGCCAAGACCGGCGACACCTATCTGTTCATCTATCGCATTCCCCACCCCGAATTGGACGCCTGGCATCGCGACAGCCTGCTCTGGCCCCTCAGCGCCTTGGCGATTGCGCTGGTGGTGCTGACCCTGTTCAGCCTGCTGGTGACGCTTTCCATCACCCGGCCGTTGAGCCGGCTGCGCGGCGCGGTGCACGATCTGGGACAAGCGACCTACCAGCAGAACAGCCTCGCCAAGCTGGCCAACCGACGGGACGAGTTTGGCGTGTTGGCCACCGATTTCAACCGCATGGGTGCGCGCCTGCAGAGCCTGATCGCCAGCCAGCGCCAATTGCTGCGCGACGTGTCCCATGAACTGCGCTCGCCCTTGGCCCGACTGCGCATCGCCCTGGCGCTGGCGGAGCGGGCCAGCCCCGAAGAGCGCGAAAAACTCTGGCCGCGCCTGACCCGCGAATGTGATCGCCTGGAAGCGCTGATCAGTGAAATCCTGGTTCTGGCGCGGGTCGATGCCGACAACGCCAGCGCCGAAGAAGTTGATCTCAACGGTCTGCTGATCAACCTGCAAAAAGACGCCCAGATGGCTTCACCGGAGCAGATCGTGCAGTTGGAAACGGAACCGGGCCTGACCCTCAAGGGCTGGCCGACCATGATCGAGCGGGCCGTGGACAACCTGTTGCGCAATGCACAGCGCTTCAGTCCCAACGGGCAGCCCGTTGAAATGCGCGCGGTGCGCCAGGGGGAACGAATTCTTATCAGCGTGCGCGATCACGGGCCTGGCGTGGAGGCGGAGCATCTGGGCCAGTTGGGCGAACCGTTCTACCGCGCCCCCGGCCAGACCGCCGCTGGCCACGGCCTGGGCCTGGCGATCGCCCGCCGCGCCGCCGAGCGCCATGGCGGCACGCTGGGACTGGCCAACCATCCCGAGGGCGGATTCATTGCGACGCTGGAATTGCCGTTGGTGCCAGGGGCGGTGGTCTCCCCTACAGAACAACAGTGAACCCGTGGCGAGGGAGCTTGCTCCCGCTCGGCTGCGCAGCAGTCGCAAACCGGTTGGCTGGATTTACCTGTTGCACCGCGGCGCCTGGTTTTGGGGCTGCTTCGCACCCCAGCGGGAGCAAGCTCCCTCGCCACAGGAATCAAGTGCACCCCGATCAAACCAAACGATAATTCCTCTTATTCAAACTGCCCCGCCCTGTTAGACTTTGCGCCCGCGTTTCACTCGTCCCGCAGGATTTCCGATGTTGTCGTTGCCTCTTCGCTTATGCGCTCTGTTCCTGGCCCTGGGCCTGAGTGCCTGCGATGACGCCCCGCGTTTCACCCAGGCCGAACCCGGCGAAGCCAAGTCCGGCGGCGGCGCGACGGTGCGCAAGGCTGATCAGAACGCGTTCTCCCTGCCTTCGGCCAACCTGCCCCCCTCGCGACGCGTGGATTTCAGCGTCGGTAACAGTTTCTTCCGCAGCCCGTGGGTGATTGCGCCCTCGACCACGACCGCCCGCGACGGCCTCGGACCGCTATTCAATACCAACGCCTGCCAGAATTGCCATATCAAGGATGGACGCGGCCATCCACCGGCACCCGATGCGAGCAGCGCGGTATCGATGCTGGTGCGCCTGTCGATTCCTGACGCGCCCCCCTACGCCAAGGTCATCGAGCAGCTCGGCGTCGTGCCGGAGCCGGTCTATGGCGCGCAATTGCAAGACATGTCGGTTCCTGGCGTCGCGCCGGAGGGCAAGGTACGAGTCGACTACACCCCGGTGCCGGTGCGTTTTGCCGACGGCACCGTCGTGGAGCTGCGCAAGCCGGCCTTGCAGATCACTCGATTGGGTTATGGCCCGATGCACCCCGACACGCGTTTTTCGGCCCGCGTCGCCCCGCCCATGATCGGCCTGGGTTTGCTCGAGGCCATCCCTGAAGACGCCATCCTGGCGAATGCCCAGGCTCAGGCGCGGGCGAAAAACGGTATCGCCGGCCGTCCGAACATGGTCTGGGACGATGTCCAGCAAAAGGCCGTGCCGGGGAGGTTCGGCTGGAAGGCCGGCCAGCCGAACCTCAATCAACAGAACGTTCATGCATTTTCCGGGGACATGGGCCTGACAACCAGTCTGCGGCCGTTCGACGATTGCACCGAGGCCCAGGCCGATTGCAAACGCGCGCCCAACGGCAACGGCCCACAGGGCGAGCCGGAAGTCAGCGATAACATCCTGCGCCTGGTGTTGTTCTACAGTCGCAACCTCGCGGTGCCGGCCCGCCGCGATGTGGATTCGCCCCAGGTGCTGGCGGGCAAGAATCTGTTTTTCCAGGCGGGCTGCCAATCCTGCCACACCCCCAAATACACTACGTCCGCCAATGCTGCCGAACCGGAGCTGGCGAACCAGGTCATCCGCCCCTACACCGACCTGCTGCTGCACGACATGGGCGAAGGCCTGGCTGACAACCGCAGCGAGTTCAAGGCCAGCGGTCGTGACTGGCGGACCCCGCCGCTCTGGGGCATCGGCCTGACCGAGACCGTCAACGGCCATACCCAATTCCTGCATGATGGTCGCGCCCGCAACCTGCTCGAAGCCGTGCTGTGGCATGGCGGCGAAGCCCAGGCGGCGCAGCGACAGGTTCTAGCATTCAATGCCGAGCAGCGCGCTGCGTTGTTGGCTTTCCTGAATTCTCTTTAAACTTGATTTCCGAAACGGGAGCCCGACATGTTCCGTCCCAAGCTGTTATTCACCAGTCTCGCCGCCATCGCCCTCGGCGCTTGCTCGCCCCAGGACCCGCAGGCGGTCACGTCGGCCGCCATTGCCAAGCAGGTGATCCTGCCGACCTACAGCCGCTGGGTCGAAGCTGACCGGCAGTTGGCGACCAGCGCCCTGGCGTTCTGCCAAGGCAAGGAAAACCTGGAAACCGCGCGCGCCGATTTCCTCAAGGCGCAAAAAGCCTGGGCAGAGCTGCAACCGCTGCTGATCGGTCCGCTGGCCGAGGGCAACCGCGCCTGGCAGGTGCAATTCTGGCCCGACAAGAAGAACCTGGTCGGTCGCCAGGTCGAGCAATTGGTCAACAGCCAGCCGCAGATCGACGCCGCCGGCCTGGCCGAGTCCAGCGTGGTCGTGCAAGGGCTCTCGGCCTATGAATACCTGTTGTTCGACGCGAAAATCGACATGGCCGACAGCGCTCAGAAAGCCAAGTACTGCCCGCTGCTTACCGCCATCGGCGAACGTCAGAAGCAACTGGCCGAAGGAATCCTGTCGGGCTGGAACAGCAACGACGGCATGCTCGCCCAGATGAGCAAGTTTCCCAACCAACGCTACGCCGATTCCCACGAAGCGATCGCCGATCTGCTACGGGTCCAGGTCACTGCGCTGGACACCCTGAAGAAAAAACTCGGTACGCCGATGGGCCGCCAGAGCAAGGGCGTGCCGCAACCATTCCAGGCCGACGCCTGGCGCAGCCAGTCTTCGCTGCAAGGGCTGGAAGCCAGCCTGAAAGCCGCCAGGACCGTGTGGGCCGGCGTCGACAACAAAGGCCTGCGCGGCCTGCTGCCAAGCGACCAGAAACCGCTGGCCGACAAAATCGACGCTGCCTACGACGCGTCGCTGAAGCTTTTTGCCAGCAGCCAACGCTCGCTTACCGAAATGCTCGGCGACGACGCCGGGCGCCAGCAACTCAACGAGTTGTACGACAGCCTCAACGTCGTCCACCGCCTGCATGAAGGCGAATTGGCCAAGGCGCTGGGCATTCAACTGGGCTTCAACGCCAACGACGGTGACTGATCATGTTTCGACGTCAGGCTCTGGCGCTCGGCAGCTTGCTGCTGGGCGCGGTTACCCTGGGCGGCTGGACGCTGTTCAAGCAAAAGGACAAGAGTCCGCTGCTGCTTTCGGCACGGGACGATGGTGAAGGCAATCACTTCGCCGTCGGCTATCGATTGGACGGCACCCGGGTGTTCGCCACCCAGGTCGGCCAGCGCTGCCATGACATCATCAATCACCCGACGCTGCCGATCGCGTTTTTCGTTGCCCGCCGTCCAGGCACCGAAAGCTATCTGATCGAGCTGCGCGACGGCAGGCTGCTACAAACCATCGCCTCGCGGCCGAACCGGCATTTCTACGGCCATGCGGTGATCCACAAGGGTGGCGAATGGTTGTACACCACGGAGAACGACACTCGCGATCCGGGCCGCGGCCTGCTGGGCATGTACCGCTTCGAAGGCGAGCGGCTGGTGCACAGCGGCGAAATTCCAACCCATGGCATCGGTCCTCATCAGGTGTCGTGGATGCCCGACGGCGAGACGCTGGTGGTGGCCAACGGCGGCATCCGCACCGAGGCCGAGAGCCGGGTCGAGATGAATCTCGATGCCATGGAACCCAGCCTGGTGCTGATGCAGCGCGACGGCACGTTGTTGAGCAAGGAAACCCTCCCTCAGCAAATGAACAGCGTGCGCCATTTGGGCATTGCCAGCGACGGGACCATCGTCTCCGGCCAGCAATTCATGGGGGCGGCCCACGAGCCGTCGGAACTGCTGGCGATCAAGCGCCCGGGCCAACCCTTCAAGGCGTTCCCGGTGCCCGAATACCAATTGCAAGCCATGGGGCACTACACCGCCAGCGTCGCCGTGCACAGCGAACTGCGCCTGGTGGCCCTGACGGCTCCACGGGGCAACCGCTTTTTCATTTGGGACCTGGATAGCGGCGAGGTTCGCCTGGACGCGCCTTTGCCGGATTGCGCCGGAGTCGGCGCGGTGGCCGACGGCTTCGTCGTGACGTCGGGCCAGGGGCGCTGCCGCTACTACGATTGCCGTCAATCACAATTGGTTGCAAAACCGCTGGACCTGCCGGCAGGGCTCTGGGACAACCATTTGCACCTGGCCTGAGCGAGGGAGCGAAGGGCGTCGGTGCAAGGCGCCCTGATTTTTCGGAACAATCCTACACCCCACCGACCCTAGAGCATCTGGAATACCCCGCGCACTCAGAGTAATGTGCCCGCCTATCTGTATTTTCTCTCAGCTCTTTTCCAAGGAAGTGGAACATGCTGCGACGCCGCATGCTGATCATGTTGGGTGTTGTCCTGCTGGTGGTGCTGTTGCTGGCAGGCTACAAGGCCTTCTCCATCTACCAGCAAATCCAGATGTTTTCTGCCCCGAAACCACCAGTCAGCGTTGCGGTGGCCAAGGCCACCGAGCAGCCCTGGCAGTCTCGCCTGCCCACCGTCGGCAGCCTCAAGGCCTCGCAAGGCGTTGACCTGAGCCTGGAAATTGCCGGGACCGTACAAAAGCTTCAGTTCGAATCGGGGCAGAAGGTCAAGGCCGGCCAACCGCTCCTGCAACTGGACACCGAAGTCGAAAGCGCCCTGCTGGAAACCGCCCAGGCGGACCTTGGCCTGTCGCAGCTGGATTTCGGCCGGGGCCGGCAACTGGTAGGCAGCCAGGCGATTTCCAAGGGTGAGTTCGACCGGCTCTCAGCCCAGTTGAAGAAAAACCAGGCCACGGTCAACCAGCTCAAGGCCTCGCTGGCAAAGAAACACATCGTCGCGCCGTTCAGTGGCACCATCGGCATTCGCCAGGTGGACATCGGCGATTACCTGGCCAGCGGCACGGTGATCGCCACCCTGCAGGACCTCAGCAGCCTGTATGTGGATTTCTATGTCCCGGAACAGTCGGTGCCTCGACTCGCCGTGGCCCAACCCGTCAATGTCAATGTCTCGGCCTACCCAGGCCAGACGTTCGTCGGCACCATCAGCGCCATCAATCCCAAGGTCGAGGACAGCACCCGCAACGTGCTGGTGCGCGCGACCCTCGCCAACCCCGACGGCAAGCTGCTGCCCGGCATGTTCGCCGACCTGCAGGTGATCCTGCCGGACGTGGCTGCCGGGATCGTCGTACCGGAAAGCGCCGTGACCTACACCCTCTACGGCAACTCCATGTACGTAGTGACCCAGAAGAAAGCCGCCGACGGCAATGTCGAGAAAGATGACAAGGGCCAGCCGGTCCTGATTGCCGAGCGCCGCTTCGTCGAAACGGGAGAGCGCCGGGACGGGCAAGTCCTGGTGACCAAGGGCCTGCAAAGTGGCGAGGAAGTGGTCATCGGCGGCCAGATCAAGCTGGACAACGGTACGCCCGTCGCCATCAGTGACGACAAGACCCTGACCGAACAGAACAGCTCGCCGCGCGCGGACTGATCAAGGAACCCCCATGGCTTTTACCGATCCGTTCATCCGCCGCCCGGTGCTCGCCACCGTGGTCAGCCTGTTGATCGTGCTGCTGGGCTTCCAGGCCTGGAGCAAACTGCCCCTGCGTCAGTATCCACAAATGGAAAACGCGCTGATCACGGTGACCACCGCCTATCCCGGCGCCAACGCCGAGACCATCCAGGGCTACATCACCCAGCCGATGCAACAGAGCCTGGCCAGTGCCGAGGGCATCGACTACATGACCTCGGTCAGTCGGCAGAATTTCTCGGTGATCTCGGTCTATGCCCGCATTGGCTCCAACAGCGACCGGCTCTTCACCGAACTGCTGGCCAAGGCCAACGAAGTCAAGAACCAGTTGCCCCAGGATGCCGAGGACCCGGTGCTCAGCCGTGAGGCTGCCGATGCCTCGGCGCTGATGTACATCAGTTTCTTCAGCAAGGAACTGAACAACCCGCAGATTACCGACTACCTGTCGCGGGTGATCCAGCCGAAGCTGGCGACACTGCCCGGCATGGCCGAAGCGGAGATCCTCGGCAACCAGGTCTTTGCCATGCGCTTGTGGCTGGACCCGGTCAAGCTCGCGGGCTTTGGCCTGACCGCCGCCGACGTGACCAACGCCGTGCGCCAGCACAACTTCGTCTCCGCCGCCGGCGAGGTGAAAGGCGAATACGTCGTCACCAGCATCAACGCCAACACCGAACTCAAGTCCGCCGAAGCCTTCGCAGGCATACCCCTCAAGACCGACGGCGACAGCCGCGTCTTGCTACAGGACGTGGCGCGGGTGGAGATGGGCGCCGAAAACTACGACACCATCAGTTCCTTTGGCGGCACGCCCTCGGTGTACATCGGCATCAAGGCCACGCCCGGCGCCAACCCGCTGGATGTGATCAAGGAAGTTCGCAAGATCATGCCGGAGATGGAAGCCCAGCTTCCGACCAACCTCAAGGCCGAGATCGCCTACGACGCCACGCTCTTCATCCAGGCCTCCATCGACGAGGTGGTAAAAACCCTGTTTGAGGCGGTCCTGATCGTCATTGTCGTGGTGTTCCTGTTCCTCGGCGCCTTGCGTTCGGTGCTCATCCCGGTGGTGACCATTCCCCTGTCGATGATCGGGGTCATGTTCTTCATGCAGTTGATGGGCTATTCCATGAACCTGCTGACACTGCTGGCCATGGTGTTGGCGATCGGCCTGGTGGTGGATGATGCCATCGTGGTGGTGGAGAACATCCATCGACATATGGAGGAAGGCAAGACCCCGTTCGACGCTGCCATAGAAGGCGCCCGGGAAATCGCCATGCCGGTGGTTTCGATGACCATCACGCTGGCGGCGGTTTACGCGCCTATCGGCCTGCTCGAAGGCCTGACGGGCGCGCTGTTCAAGGAGTTCGCCCTGACCTTGGCCGGGGCGGTGGTGATATCCGGCATCGTCGCCCTGACCCTGTCGCCGATGATGTGCGCGATGCTGCTGCGCCATGACCAGAATTCCTCGGGGCTGGCCCATCGGCTGGACGTAATCTTCGAACGCCTGAAGAACCGTTACCAGCGCATGCTTCATGCCACGCTCGAAACCAGGCCCGTGGTGCTGGTGTTTGCGGTGATCGTGCTGCTGTTGATACCGGTATTGATCATGTTCACCAAGTCCGAGCTGGCGCCAGACGAAGACCAGGGCATCATATTCATGATGGCCAATGCACCAAAGACGACCAACCTCGATTACCTGAACGCCTATACCGATCACTTCATCACGATCTTCAAGGAATTCCCTGAGTACTATTCTTCCTTTCAGATCAACGGCTATAACGGCGTGCAGTCGGGCATCGGCGGGTTCCTGCTCAAGCCCTGGAACGAACGCAACCGCACCCAGATGGAGATCTTGCCGGAGGTCCAGGCCAAGCTGGAAAGCATCCCGGGCCTACAGATCTTTGGCTTCAACCTGCCCTCGCTGCCGGGCACGGGCGAAGGGTTGCCCTTCGAGTTCGTCATCAATTCGCCGAAGGACTACACGACGCTTCTGCAAATTGCCGAGCGAGTCAAGAAACGGGCGCTGGAGTCCGGCAAGTTCGCCTTCATGGACATTGACCTGGCTTTCGACAAGCCCGAGGTCGTGGTGGATATCGATCGGGCCAAGGCTGCCCAGATGGGTGTTTCCATGCAGGACCTGGGCGGAACCCTGGCGACGTTGCTGGGTGAGTCGGAGATCAACCGCTTTACCCTGGAAGGACGCAGCTACAAGGTAATAGCCCAGGTCGAACGACCGTTCCGGGACAATCCGGACTGGCTGAACAACTACTACGTCAAGAATGCCCAGGGTGAATCGCTCCCGCTCTCGACGCTGATCAAGGTCAGCGACCAGGCACGACCGCGGCAACTGAACCAGTTCCAGCAGCTCAACGCCGTGACGATCTCGGGTTTCCCCACGGTGAGCATGGGCGAGGCCATCGAGACGGTCCGCCAGATCGCTCGCGAGGAAGCACCGGTGGGGTTCGCCTTCGACTACGCAGGGGCTTCACGCCAATTCGTACAAGAAGGCAGCGCGTTGTGGGGAACCTTCGCCCTGGCCCTGGCGATCATTTTCCTGGTGCTGGCGGCGCAGTTCGAGAGCTTCCGGGATCCGCTGGTAATCCTGGTGACGGTGCCCTTGTCAATCTGCGGCGCATTGATCCCGCTGTTCCTCGGCTGGTCGAGCATGAACATCTATACCCAGGTAGGCCTGGTGACGTTGATCGGGCTTATCAGCAAGCACGGCATCCTGATCGTCGAGTTCGCTAACCAGCTGCGCAAGGAACAAGGGCTGAGCCCGCGCGAGGCCGTGGAACAAGCCGCATCGATTCGTCTGCGGCCAGTGTTGATGACCACTGCGGCGATGGTATTCGGCATGGTGCCGTTGATCCTGGCCACCGGTGCCGGGGCGGTGAGCCGCTTCGACATCGGCACAGTGATCGCCACGGGAATGTCGGTGGGTACCTTGTTCACACTGTTCGTATTGCCTTGCGTCTACACCTTGCTGGCAAAACCGCAGAAGCGGTAACACAGGCTGCCGGAACAATGCTGACCTAAAAAAACAAAGGCCTCGCAAATGCGAGGCCTTTGTTTTAAGTCATGAAACTCAACTTTGCGGCTTCATGCCTTGAGACAGGCCAAACATGAACAACAGCAGATCGTTGTCCGGTTGGATCGCCTCGCTGGCCTTGGCAATCCGAGGCACAGGGCAATGGGCGCCCACCGTGGAGGCACTGAGAATCTGCGAGCGCGGCTGTTCCCATACCGCCACCGCCATTGACGTAACTGCCAGGGCTCCGATCAAGAACAAACCTCTAGCAATTTCTACTTTCATCGCTATAAACCTTTGATAGCGCTGCCAAACGCCGTTGTATAAAAGTAGACGAGTTTTTTCCAGTCGCCATCGTGGAACGACGAATGGCGCCGCAGCTGCCTCATGTCGTGGGCGGCCGCGCTGCGGGCAGTCAGGCGTTGACGGCATTTTTCCAGGTCCAGCAGTGCGATTTCAGCCTTGGCCGACTCGCCCTCCCCTGTTACACGCACGAATACGTGCTTGATATAAAGACAGCCATGCTGCCATCGCCCTTTGTGCATGCGAGCCAGGTTTTCGGCCAACGCCTGGAGGATACGGTCATGCACCGCCTCGCCATGACGTTCGCGCCCACCCGCGGCGTACCATTGTTCGATTTCCTCGAAACCGTCCAACGCTTGGGTAACCAACAGCGCGCGCCATTTATGTACCGGGTCCCTCTGCGCACCGCAGAAAACCACCCGAGGCACCGTGACATTGAGTTCTGTCAGGGCCACCAAGGCTCGCTCTTCGCGCAAGACAGTCGGACGGCCGAAGGGGTGCAACAAGCTGCGGTAGATATGGCCGGTCTGGCGCTTGGAATAGAGCAATCCGTCGCCGTCGTTGATCCGTTGCACACCGCTTTCACCGCCCCGCCGCGTGTTGGGTTCCTCTACCCAGTCACCCCTTTGATTCCAAAAATGATCAAAGCAACTGCGAGAAGCCGCCGGGGCTTCTACTGCTTGTACAACCATGCCCATTACCCCTTGCGTAATACATAAACTCGCCACATGGCATAGAGCGGTAGGAAATCCAGTTGTTCCTGGATGCGGAAGCCAGCTTGTCGAAATTCGGCCTCCACTGTAGCAACCGGTAACACAAATCGGTTCTGGTAGTCTTTCTGCCCACGGGTTCGCTCAAGACGCTTGCGTTTCCAAGCCTTGAAATTGCCATCGACCCACAATGAAACGATGACGCTGTCGCGGCTGACACGCCCGAATTCACGCAGGATTGCCAGGCGATGCGCGGGTTCACCGATGTGGTGCAACAAACGCATGCAGAAAATGCTGTCAACGGCGTTATCAGGCAAGGCGATGTCGAACGCAGAAGTGTGCAAAGGTTGTACCCGTTTTACGACATCGGCGGGTTGGACGCTCATTGCGGTTTGCAGCATGGCTGCGGAATTGTCCGCGCCGATGATGACCCGGTTCGATTTCTCGGCCAACAAGGGCCAGAAACGTCCGGCGCCACAAGGAAGGTCCAGTACCAGGCCAGGGTCACCGGCCAGGGCCAAGGCGCGGCGCGCCAGTTGCTGGTCGCGCCGATTGGAGAGGCGGCGGCTGAACCCGCTGCGGTGTTTATGGAAATATTGCCTGGCGTGTTGCTCGTCGTACTTTTCGGAAAAATCCAGCTTGATGGCTTTGGACATGGGGGCCCCTCCGTTATTGATGGGCCCAGCCTATGAACAGATGTGTCATCGCCTCGTGAAAAAACCGTCATGGATCTGAGCGAATCATTTCAAGGCTTTTCCGGGACGCACTTCAACCCTTTGGATTCAGCTCCACCTCGAAACGGCAACCGTTGGGCTCCATCGTACTGAGGCTCACTGTCCAGCCCTGGTCCTCGCAGATTCGCTGTACCAGCGAAAGGCCCAGCCCCAAGCCCTCGCCACGCTTTTCATTACCTCGCACGAATGGCTCGAACATCGCCTCGCGCTTCTCTTCGGGGATGCCCACGCCGCTGTCCTCGACCATGAACCCAGTGACCGTCAGGGAGACGCGGATAAACCCCTGGTCGGTGTAATGCAAGGCATTACGCAGCAAGTTGCCCATGACGGCGGTCAGGAATGTGGCGTTGTACAGCGTATCGGTCGTTTGCCCGGGCTCGAAGATCAACGTCAAACCTTTGGACTCGATCGGCGCGCGCCAGACACCGAGCAGGTTGTCCGCTACCTGTCCAAGGGTCGAGCGAGGGGAGATTCCATTGTCTTCGCGCTGGGCCCGGGCAAGCATGAGGAAGGTCTGCACCAACTCACGCATCTCCTCACTGGCCCGGTTGATGCGTTCAACCTGGGTACGCCCCCGCTGGTCAAGCGCCGGGTTTTCCAACAGCAATTCGCAAGACGTGGCAAGGACCATCAACGGCGTGCGCAATTCATGGCTGACGTCGCTGGTGAATAAACGCTCACGGGTCAAGGCTTGGCGTAATCGGCCCAACGTAGCGTCGAACGCCACGGCCAGCTCGCCCACTTCGTCGGCGGCATAGTCCGGCGCGAGCGGCGGGGCAAGTCCAAGGAGCTGGTCGCGATGCCGCACTTGGCGAGCCAGACGCACTACAGGTGCCATCACTCGACGTGCCAGCACCCATCCGAGGAATACCGCCAGCGCCAGGCTGAGCACGAAGCCCACCAACACCACGGCGAACAATACCCGTTCGCGCTCCTCGAAATCGCTCTGGTCTTGCAGCAATACGTAATGGCGACCGTCAACGATTTCCACCATCGCGTGGTAGGACAGTTGCTCACGAAACACTTCATGAAAGCCCCGATCCAGGTGACGCAGGTCCTTGGGCAACTCGAAGTCACCCGGACCGCCGCTGAAATAGAACAACTGATCGGGTTCAGGCCGATGACTCCAGTCGGAGACGCTGTCCATCAGCAGCAGACGTTGCAGGTCACCGCCAAGGCCGGCGGAAATCAGTTTTTCCTCCACCAGGTGAACGGTTGCCACGATGCCCAGGGCAAATGCGCCCGCCACCAACGCGCTCATCAAGGCGAACGCGATGATGATCCGTTGGGCAAGGCTCTGCTTAAACTCCATCCCGGCCCTCGGCCAAGCGGTAACCGACGCCATGCACCGTGTGCAGCAGTGGTTTCTCGAACGGTTTGTCGATCACCTGGCGCAGTTGGTGGACGTGGCTGCGCAGGCTGTCGCTGTCCGGGCAATCATCGCCCCACAGGGCTTCTTCGAGGATTTCCCGGCGCAGCACGTGGGGGCTTTTCTGCATCAGTACCGCGAGCAACTTGAGGCCAACGGGGTTGAGCTTGAGCAACCGGCCCTCACGGGTCACTTCCAACGTGTCGAGGTCGTAGCTCAGGTCGCCGACCTGCAACGCGCGACGCCCGCCACCCTGGGCCCGACGCATCACCGCTTCGATCCGCGCGGCCAATTCCGACAACGCAAAAGGCTTGACCAGGTAATCGTCAGCCCCGGACTTGAATCCCTGCAGGCGGTCGTCCAGCTGGTCCCGCGCGGTGAGCATGATCACCGGCGTATCACGCCGGGCGTCTTCACGCAGGCGCTTGCACAAGGTGTAGCCATCGATGCCTGGCAGCATGATGTCGAGCACGATCAGGTCGTAGTGCTCGGTCGCGGCCAGGTGCAAACCCGACAAACCATCCTGGGCACAATCGACGGTATAACCCTTGAGTCCCAGGTAATCGGCCAGGTTGGCCAGGATGTCGCGGTTGTCTTCGACCAATAGAATTCGCATGGGCATCTCTCCTGCACACGTAGGCGATCGTCGTGGCCCGCGCAGCTTAAGGCCAAGCGTGTTCCGCGGCTAGGGTTGTCTCGGCTGGGGTTGGGGCATTGACGAGTTTTTCACCCCGCATTCACGCCTGCCCAACGCGACGCGGACGAGACTGGGCGCAACCTGCTGCTCAAGAACATCCACAAAAGGTACTGTCCATGGTTTGCGCTAGCCTTCGCCCTGTTTCAAGGCCATTGAATTTCGGAATCGCGCTGGGGGTGCCTGTAGTTGTTGCGCTGATCCTGGTGGTGCTGGAACTGACTACGCTTGACATGGACCTTGCCAGTCTTTTTTACAGTGCGGCCGAGGGCGGATTCATCGGACGGCATAGTTTTTTTCTCGAAGACATCCTGCACGACCGGGCCAAGCAGATGGTCATCGTCTTCTGCATCCTGGCGGTCGCGGGGTTCATCGCTTCGTTTTTTGTCGATCGCCTCACACCGTTCAAGCGTGAACTCGGTTGCCTGGTCTTATCGCTAGCGCTGGCAACGGCGTTTGTCACGCCGCTGAAGGCCGTGACGGCGGTGCAATGCCCTTGGAGCCTGAAGGAGTTTGGCGGCAAGGAAACCTACAGTGAATTGCTGAGCCCGCGCCCGGCCACTGACAAGCCCGGCCGTTGCTGGCCCGGCGGACATGCCGCAACGGGGTTCACGCTGTTTGCGCTGTTCTTCGTATTACGCGACCGCCGTCCCCGCCTGGCCCGTCAATCACTGGTATTTGCCTTCGCACTGGGCACCGTTTTCTCCGTGGGTCGGATGATGCAAGGGGCGCATTTTTTCTCCCATAACGTGTGGACAGCGGTGTTCTGTTGGCTGATCTGCCTGGGGTGTTACTACTTCGTGCTGTATCGACCGGCTGCCATGGCTGATCGCGCAGCGCTGAACCAACCCGCTAACGCCTGAGCATGGAATAACCCTGTGGGAGCGAGCTCGCTCGCGATTGCGGTGTGTCAGTTTCCATATCTGGCACTGATGTACCGTCATCGCGAGCAAGCTCGCTCCCACAGGTCCCCCCAGGAAAAATGCGCCCCCGCGTCAAAATCCAAGGCAATAAAAAACCCCGCTTGCTTTCGCAGGCGGGGTTTTTCGCTACAGGGGTAAGGCTGGCTTACATCATGCCGCCCATGCCACCCATGCCGCCCATGTCTGGCATGCCGCCGCCAGCTGGAGCGTCTTCCTTGATTTCAGCGATCATCGCCTCGGTGGTGATCATCAGGCTGGCAATCGACGAAGCCGCTTGCAGAGCCGAACGAGTCACTTTGGCTGGGTCCAGGATACCCATTTCGATCATGTCGCCGTATTCGCCGGTAGCAGCGTTGTAACCGTAGTTACCCGAACCCTGCTTGACCTTGTCGACCACTACGCTTGGCTCGTCGCCGGAGTTGGCAACAATCTGACGCAGAGGTGCTTCGACAGCGCGACGCAGCAGTTGGATACCGACGTTCTGGTCGTCGTTGTCGCCTTTCAGCTCGCTGATGGCTTGCAGAGCACGAACCAATGCCACGCCGCCGCCAGGTACCACGCCTTCTTCAACGGCTGCGCGGGTTGCGTGCAGGGCGTCTTCAACGCGGGCTTTCTTCTCTTTCATTTCAACTTCGGAACCGGCGCCAACCTTGATCACCGCAACGCCGCCGGACAGTTTGGCCAGACGCTCTTGCAGTTTTTCACGGTCGTAGTCGGACGAGGTCTCGGCCACTTGTGCACGGATCTGGGTCACACGAGCCTGGATATCGGCATCGTTGCCAGCACCGTCGATCACGGTGGTGTTTTCCTTGGACAGGATCACGCGCTTGGCGTTACCCAGATGCTCCAGGGTGGTGCTTTCCAGGCTCAGGCCGATCTCTTCGGAGATAACGGTACCGCCGGTCAGAACGGCGATGTCCTGCAGCATGGCCTTGCGACGGTCGCCGAAGCCTGGAGCCTTGACGGCTGCAACCTTAACGATGCCACGCATGTTGTTCACAACCAGAGTCGCCAGGGCTTCGCCTTCGACGTCTTCAGCCACGATCAGCAGTGGGCGGCCGGCTTTGGCAACGGCTTCCAGCACTGGCAGCATTTCGCGGATGTTGGAGATCTTCTTGTCGACCAGCAGGATCAGCGGGCTGTCCAGCTCGGCAACCATGGTATCTGGCTTGTTGACGAAGTACGGGGACAGGTAGCCACGGTCGAACTGCATGCCTTCAACAACCGACAGTTCGTTTTCCAGGCCCGAGCCTTCTTCAACGGTGATCACGCCTTCCTTGCCGACTTTTTCCATGGCTTCGGCAATGATGTCGCCGATGGAGTTGTCGGAGTTGGCGGAAATGGTACCAACCTGGGCGATCGCCTTGGAGTCAGCGCAAGGCTTGGCCAGACCCTTCAGTTCCTTGACGATGGCGATGGTCGCCTTGTCGATGCCGCGCTTGAGGTCCATCGGGTTCATGCCGGCAGCGACGGCTTTCAGGCCTTCGTTGACGATCGACTGGGCCAGTACGGTCGCGGTGGTGGTACCGTCACCAGCGTCATCGTTGGCACGGGAGGCAACGTCTTTGACCAGTTGCGCGCCCATGTTTTCGAAGCGGTCCTTGAGCTCGATTTCCTTGGCTACGGAAACGCCGTCCTTGGTGATGGTCGGAGCGCCGAAGCTCTTCTCGATGATCACGTTACGGCCTTTCGGGCCCAGGGTCGCTTTTACTGCGTCAGCCAGGACGTTGACACCGGCGAGCATTTTCTTGCGGGCGGAATCGCCGAATTTAACTTCTTTAGCAGCCATGATCGATATTCCTTAAATACTTTGTAGTAGCGGGAAAATGAGCGGGGAAATCAGCCTTCGAGAACAGCGAGGATTTCGTTCTCGCTCATGACCAACAGGTCTTCGCCGTCGACTTTCACAGTGTTGCTGCCGGAGTAAGGGCCAAACACAACCTTGTCACCCACTTTCACGGCCGGCGCACGTACTTCACCGTTTTCCAGTGCCTTGCCTGGACCTACAGCGAGAACTTCACCGTGGTTGGCTTTTTCAGCAGCCGAACCTGGCAGGACGATACCGCCAGCGGTTTTCTTCTCTTCTTCGCTGCGACGGATGACGACGCGGTCATGCAGAGGACGAAGCTTCATTGTCGATCTCTCCTAATTTTGGTTTTCATCGGCCGGTGTAGTCCCGGCGGGTTTAACAAAAGCCGGCGGAGCCGGGGTGCGGTTCGTCAAGCGAACCGCGGAAGTCTGTCCAGTGTCGCCACCGGAAACCTTGCGGTGACCCATACATAAGGGCGTGCAAGTCGATTACAAGGGGCGGCGATGAAAATTTTTGCTTTACGAAGGCTCAAACGGACACGGCACCCGAAGGTGCCGTGCTGCTCGATAGTTGCTTGGGAAAGTTGATTGAAGGGTCACTTGGGATCGCGATGTTCGAATTCGCCTTCGATCACGTTCGGCTCGCGACCTACGGGCTCCCTGGGGGCCGGGCCGCCCCGGGACTGAAGATCATCGGCGAACGCTCGCTGGCGCATCGCCTGCTCTTCGGCACGCTGGCGCATCTTGTTGGCGAGCAAGCGGCGGGTGAACGGCAACAACATGACCAGGCCCAGCACGTCGCTGATAAAACCAGGCAGGATCAACAGGCCGCCACCCAAGGCCAGCATCAGTCCTTCCAGCATGGTCTGCGCAGGCAGCTCGCCACGGTTCAGGCTTTCACGGGCACGCAACGCCGTGGCGAGGCCGGCGATGCGCAACACGAAGACGCCGAGCATCGAGCCGAGAATGACCAGCAACAGCGCCGGGAAGAACCCGATCGCACCGCTGACCTTGACGAATACGAACAGCTCCAACACCGGGAACAGCAGAAAGAGCAATAAAAATGGGCGCATCAAAGGGTTCCTCAACGCAAGAAGACCTTGCTATGAAAACCTAAATGACGTCGCCCTTTCGTGAATTCAAGCATCGACCTCGGCATTTTTTGGCCATTGCTCGGCGTGAGCCAGATAAACCAAGGCTTCGCGCACTTGTGTCGGCGTGTTGCAAGGGTTCGGAAACGCCAGCCAATACAGCCCTTGTCCGATGCGCAAGTGCATACCTTCGCTGTCGATGCCGACCAAACGCGCCGGTTCGTTTTTCGGCAGGCCGCTCAACTCCACGTAATGGGCGATGGCCTTGGCGTGATCAGCGTTCATATGGTCGATCATGCTGGTTTCAGCCTTGCCGGCGAACGGGTTGGAGAGGGTTACCTGATCGATCCAGTGAATGGCGCCGAAACCCCCGATGTAGCGATGGCGCACCGGATCGAGCACCCAGAAGTCGAAGTCGTGGGCCTTGTGATAGTTCTGCGACTCGGGAAAGTAGCGGTAATAACGCTCGGCGGCGGCATCGATGGCAACGCTATCTTCGAGTTTACGGGCCTCGGCCATGTAGGTCAGGCGCCCCACGGCCTGTACATCCTCAGCGCCCCGCTCGCCCACCAGCATGGAACACTTGGGGTCTTTTTGCAGGTTGTGAGTGTGCTGGGCGATACGGCTGATCAAGACCAGCGGCCGGCCCTGGTCGTCCAGGCAATAGGGGACCACGGAGCCGAACGGAAAGCCGGGCATGGATTTGGAATGGGTGGAGAGCACTCCACGGTACTCCTTGAGCAACAGTTCCCGGGCATGCTTGGCTGCTTCGACGCTCAATTTATGACTCCTTTAATGAAATCCGTCTAGAAAACGATCAGGCGAGTGGAGTAATGTTCCGACACCTCTGGACTGTCTCGCTTGCAGCCGGGCCAAACCCGCAAATCGAGCGCTACCTAAACAGTCCCTCCACCGCTGCGCCATCTGGACATGAGAATGCAACTCACTGACAAAGTAATCATTATCACTGGCGGTTGCCAGGGCCTGGGGCGTTCCATGGCCGAGTATTTCGCCGGCAAGGGCGCGAAGCTGGCGCTGGTCGACCTCAATCAGGAGAAACTCGACCAAGCGGTCGCCGCCTGCGCCGCCAAGGGCGTCGAGGCTCGCGCCTACTTGTGCAACGTCGCCAATGAAGACCAGGTGATCGACATGGTGGCCCGCGTTGCGCAGGACTTCGGCGCGATCCATGGGCTGATCAATAACGCTGGCATCCTGCGCGATGGCCTGTTGCTCAAGGTCAAGGACGGCGAAATGACCAAGATGAGCCTGGCCCAGTGGCAGGCCGTGATCGACGTGAACCTTACAGGTGTGTTCCTGTGCACCCGTGAAGTGGCGGCCAAGATGGTCGAGCTGAAGAACAGCGGCGCGATCATCAATATCTCGTCGATCTCCCGCGCCGGCAACATCGGCCAGACCAACTACTCGGCCGCCAAGGCCGGCGTGGCCGCTGCCACCGTGACCTGGGCCAAGGAACTGGCGCGCTACGGCATCCGTGTGGCGGGCATCGCACCGGGGTTCATCGAAACCGAAATGACCCTGGGCATGAAACCAGAGGCCTTGGAACGAATGACTTCGGTGATCCCGCTCAAGCGCATGGGCAAGCCTGAGGAAATCGCGCATTCGGCGGCCTACATCTTCGAAAACGACTACTACACCGGTCGGATCCTGGAGATGGATGGTGGAATGCGGATCTAAACCCACCGCCTAGCAAAATGTGGGAGCGAGCTTGCTCGCGATGGCGCCGGGTCAGCTTGCATCAATGTTGGATGTCAGACCGCTATCGCGAGCAGGCTCGCTCCCACAGTGGATAGGGTTTCACTCTATCAATCGTCGCTGACGGTGATGTTCGGCATCACAGGCGACGCGGCTTCCTGCAATACGATCCGCGCGCCGACGTGGCGAGCCAGCTCCTGGTAGACCATGGCGATCTGGCTGTCCGGTTCGGCGATGACGGTTGGCTTGCCACCGTCTGCCTGTTCGCGGATCACCATCGACAACGGCAGCGAGGCCAGCAGTTCGACGCCGTACTGGGTTGCCAGTTTTTCCCCACCGCCTTCACCGAACAGATGCTCGGCGTGCCCGCAGTTCGAGCAAATGTGCACGGCCATGTTCTCCACCACGCCCAGCACCGGGATGTTCACCTTGCGGAACATCTCCACGCCTTTTCGCGCATCCAGCAAGGCCAGGTCCTGGGGCGTGGTGACGATCACCGCGCCGGCCACCGGGACTTTCTGCGCCAGGGTCAGCTGAATATCGCCGGTGCCTGGTGGCATGTCGATGACCAGGTAATCCAGGTCGCCCCAGGCGGTTTGCGTGACCAACTGCAACAAGGCGCCGGACACCATCGGCCCGCGCCAGACCATGGGGGTGTTGTCGTCGGTCAGGAACGCCATGGACATGACTTCGACGCCGTGTGACTGGATCGGCACGAACCATTTCTGATCTTTTATCTGTGGGCGAGTACCCTCGGCGATGCCAAACATGATGCCCTGGCTCGGACCATAGATATCCGCATCGAGAATCCCGACCTTCGCACCTTCACGGGCAAGCGCCAGCGCCAGGTTGGCGGCAGTGGTGGACTTGCCCACGCCGCCCTTGCCCGAGGCGACCGCGATGACATTCTTGACGTTCGCAAGTCCAGGCACTTGGGCCTGGGCCTTGTGAGCGGCAATGACGCTGGTCACTTCGACCTTGGCGGCCGTGACACCGTCCAGCCCCTCGATGGCCATTTGCAGCATTTGCGCCCAACCCTTCTTGAACAGATCGGCGGCGTAGCCGATTTCCAGATGGACAGTGACGCGATCGCCCTGGATATCGAGGGCCCGCACGCATCCGGCGCTGACCGGGTCCTGGTTCAGGTAAGGGTCGGTGTACTGGCGAAGGACGGCTTCCACCGCTGCGCGATTGACGGCGCTCATGGGCAACTCCGATAGCAAGACTTGAAAACAGGCCGCTATCCTACGCCGCACATGCTTTTGTGGCGACCCGATTACCATTCGAACGCTGACCTTCTTTGGCGAGGGGATTTATCCCCTCGCCAAAGGTTGGGCCTGTGCTCTCCAGCAATGCATCTGGAAACAGGCCCGTGGGGTGAAATATATTTCCCGGCGCTTTATAGTGGCCGACCTCCGTTTCATCAAGTAGCCGAGCCCCATGTCCGAGCCACGCAAGATCCTCGTCACCAGCGCCCTGCCCTACGCCAATGGTTCGATCCACCTTGGCCACATGCTGGAATACATCCAGACCGATATGTGGACGCGCTTCCAGAAACATCGCGGCAACCAATGCATTTATGTCTGCGCCGACGACGCCCACGGCTCGGCCATCATGTTGCGCGCGGAAAAAGAAGGCATCACCCCGGAACAACTGATCGCCAACGTCCAGGCTGAACACAGCGCCGACTTTGCCGAGTTCCTGGTGGACTTCGACAACTTCCACTCCACCCACGCCGAAGAAAACCGTGAGCTGTCGAGCCAGATCTACCTGAAGCTGCGTGACGCCGGGCATATTTCCACCCGGTCGGTGACCCAATATTTCGACCCGGAAAAGAAAATGTTCCTGGCCGACCGCTTCATCAAGGGCACCTGCCCGAAATGCGGCACCGAGGACCAGTACGGCGACAACTGCGAAAAATGCGGCGCCACCTACGCCCCGACCGACCTGAAAGACCCGAAATCGGCGATTTCCGGTGCAACCCCGGTGCTCAGGGACTCCCAGCATTTCTTCTTCAAGCTGCCGGATTTCCAGCAGATGCTGCAGACCTGGACCCGCAGCGGCACGCTGCAGGACGCGGTTGCCAACAAGCTCGCCGAGTGGCTCGACTCGGGCCTGCAGGAGTGGGACATTTCCCGCGATGCGCCGTACTTCGGCTTCGAGATCCCTGGCGAGCCAGGCAAGTATTTCTATGTGTGGCTGGACGCGCCCATTGGCTACATGGCCAGTTTCAAGAACCTCTGCGACCGCACCCCGGGGCTGGACTTCGACGCCTTCTGGGCCAAGGATTCCACCGCCGAGGTGTATCACTTCATCGGCAAGGACATCGTCAATTTCCACGCGCTGTTCTGGCCCGCCATGCTCGAAGGCGCCGGTTTCCGCAAACCGACCGGCATCAACGTCCACGGCTACCTGACCGTCAACGGCCAGAAGATGTCCAAGTCCCGCGGCACGTTCATCAAGGCGCGGACCTACCTGGACCACCTGTCGCCGGAATACCTGCGTTACTACTACGCCGCCAAGCTCGGCCGTGGCGTCGACGACCTGGACCTGAATCTCGAAGACTTCGTGCAGAAGGTCAACTCCGACCTGGTGGGCAAGGTCGTCAACATTGCCAGCCGTTGCGCCGGTTTCATCCACAAAGGCAACGCTGGCGTGCTGGTTGCCGGTAACGCCGCGCCGGAACTGACCGACGCCTTCCTCGCCGCCGCGCCAAGCATCGCCGATGCCTATGAGAGCCGCGACTTTGCACGCGCCATGCGCGAGATCATGGCCCTGGCCGACCGCGCCAACGCGTGGATCGCCGACAAGGCACCCTGGTCGTTGGCCAAGCAGGACGGCAAGCAGGATGAAGTCCAGGCGATCTGCGCCCTGGGCATTAACCTGTTCCGCCAACTGGTGATTTTCCTCAAGCCGGTGCTGCCGCTGCTGGCCGCCGATGCCGAAGCGTTCCTCAACGTCGCGCCCCTGTCCTGGAACGATCACCAGACCCTGCTGAGCGATCATCAGTTGAACGAGTTCAAGCCGCTGATGACCCGCATCGACGCGACCAAGGTGCAAGCGATGATCGACGCCTCCAAGGAAGACCTGGCCGCCAGCCAGACCGACACCGGCGGCCCGAGCGGCAACGGCGAACTGGCCAAGGACCCGCTGTCGCCTGAAATCGACTTCGACGCCTTCGCGGCGATCGACCTGCGCGTGGCGCTGATCGTCAAGGCTGAAGCGGTCGAAGGGGCCGACAAGCTGTTGCGCCTGACCTTGGACATCGGTGACGAGCAGCGCAACGTGTTCTCCGGCATCAAGAGCGCCTACCCTGACCCAGCCAAGCTTGAAGGCCGGCTGACGATGATGATCGCCAACCTCAAGCCACGCAAAATGCGTTTCGGTATTTCCGAGGGCATGGTGATGGCGGCGGGCCCCGGCGGCGAAGAGATCTACCTGCTAAGCCCCGATAGCGGCGCCAAGCCGGGCCAGCGGATCAAGTAACGCAACTGCACGCGGCACCGATCCCACAGTCGCTAACGAGTGACTGTGGGATTTTCATATCTGGCTCGCCGTCACGGTGTGCCGGATAATGCCCATCCTGTCACAGGCCCTATCGCCCCATAGCCATGACCGAAATCCTCTTATCCCTGTTGAGCGCGGCCCTGATCAACAACCTGGTGTTGCATTGGCCGCTGGGCGTCGATCCGTTGCTGGCAGCCAAGGGTCGAAGCCAGGTGCATGCCCTGGGCCTGGCGACGGCGTGCCTGATGCTCTGTGTCGGGAGCGTGGGCTATCTGATCGACCAATGGTTGCTGGTCCCGGCCGGCCTGGCGTCAATGCGGCTCTTGCTATGGCTGCCCCTGAGTGTCTTGCTGATCAGGCCGGTGCTGGGGCTGCTGAAGCACTGGCTGCCCATGCTGCCGCTTGCTGGCTTGTGGCCGCTGCTACTCGGCAATGTCGGCATATTGGGCGTCACGCTGCTCAATAGCCGGGAGGCCACCGGCCTGGGCCACGCCATGTCCTTGAGCCTGGGGGGTGGACTGGGTTTCTGGCTGGTGTTAAGCCTGTTCGAAGACTTGCGACAGCGAATCCACGACAACGATATTCCCATGCCCTTGCGGGGGCTGCCGATCCAACTGATCAGCGCCGGCCTGATGGCAGTGGCGTTTCTCGGATTGCGCGGGCTGGTCAAGACATGAACCTGATTCAACACATCGATGTCCTGCTTCCGCAAACTCAATGCGGCAAGTGCGGTCACCCCGGGTGTAAGCCCTATGCCGAAGGGATCGCCCAGGGTGAGCCGATCAACAAATGTCCGCCTGGCGGACGGGAAACCATCGCAGCCTTGGCCGAACTGATGCGGGTGCCGGCCTTGGAGCTGGACGCCAGTCGCGGCGCGGCACCGGCGCAAATCGCGTTTATCCGGGAAGCCGAATGCATCGGCTGCACCAAGTGCATCCAGGCCTGCCCGGTGGATGCGATTGTCGGCGCGGCAAAGCTGATGCACACCGTTCTCATCGACGAATGCACCGGCTGTGATCTTTGCGTGGCGCCTTGCCCGGTGGATTGCATCGAGATGCGGCCATTGCCGGTGGCGACGGTAACGCCGATCGTGGGAGGACTCGCCTCCAGCGACGAGGAGCGGCAAGCGCGAGCCGCCAAGCGCAATCACGCTCGTCAGCGTTTCGAGCAACGCAACGCGCGCTTGCGTCGTGAAGATGAGGCGCGCCAAGCCGAGCGCCTGGCCAGAATCCAGCGGAACGCCCAACCGGCCCGGGCGCAGCCACTCGATCCCGTGCAGGCAGCATTGGAGCGAGTGCGCGCGCAGAAAGCCGCCACTGCGGATGCCGCCCTGAAGAAAGCCAAGGTCGATTTGGCCATGAGTCGGGCACAGTTGCACAAGTCCTTGAGAGCGTTCGGCCATCCGCCGACCTACGAGCAACAGTCACGGCTGATCGTGCTGCAACGTCAGTTCGAAGCGGCAGAACAGGCATTGGCCCAACTGGAAAGCGCTGCGTCGCCCGCCACGCCGGCACCGGTGCCGGCAAATGACGCCGAACTGAAGCGGGCCAAGATTCAGCTGGCGATGCGTCGCGCCGAACTCAGCAAGGCCCGGGCGGCCGCTGCCTCTGCGGAGCAGCTTCAAGCATTGGAGCAAGCCGTCAAGGACGCCGAGCGGCAGGTGGATGTCCATGCCGCTCGCTGATCCGCTGGACGAACGGCTGCGCCAGGCGATGCGGCGTGTACTGCTGGCGACGTTGCCCGGCGTTCTGGCCTCGATGTGGTTCTTTGGTTGGGGTGTGTTGCTGAACCTGTTGTTGTCCGGGCTGACCGCGCTGGCGATCGAGGCGCTGATATTGCGTTTGCGGCGACGACCCATCAAGCCAGACCTGGGCGACGGCAGCGCATTGGTCAGTGCCACCTTGCTGGCCCTGGCCTTGCCAGCGTATTGCCCTTGGTGGCTGACCGTCACGGCGGTCGCCTGCGCCTTGTTGTTTGGCAAGCACCTTTGGGGTGGGGTCGGCAGCAATCCGTTCAATCCAGCGATGCTCGGGTATGCCCTGGTATTGATGGCGTTCCCCCAATACATGAGCCAATGGCCAACGACCCATGGCCTGGGCCTGATGGACGGTTTGCGCCTGGTCGCCGACATGGGCCAGCCCCCCGATGGCTGGGCCGGCGCCACCGCGTTGGACAGCCTGCGGGTAAACACCAGCCTGACCATCGACGAGCTGTTTGCCAGCGACCCGGCGTTCGGCCGCTGGGGCGGACACGGTGTGGAGTGGATCAACCTGGGGTTCCTTGCCGGCGGCCTGTTCCTGTTGCAACAACGGATTTTCACGTGGCACGCCCCCGTGGGCATGCTGGCCAGCCTGTTCACCGTCAGCCTGTTGTTCTGGAACGGTTCGGGCTCGGATTCCCACGGTTCGCCACTGTTTCATCTGCTGACCGGCGCAACCATGCTCGGCGCGTTTTTCATCGTGACCGAACCCGTGTCGGGCGCCAAAGCCCCGTTTGCCCGGCTGTTGTTCGGCGTAGGCGCGGGGCTGCTGGTCTACGTGGTCCGCGCCTGGGGTGGGTTGCCGGACGGCATAGCGTTTGCGGTGTTGTTGATGAATCTCGGCGTGCCGGCCCTGGAGCGCTTCGTCGAGGCACGACAAAGGCGCCCGCTGACATGAAAAAAATCGCCGGCGTTGCGATCCTGGTGTTGCTTGGCGGCCTTGCCATCGGCGCCACGTACCTGGTGCAAACCGGCACCGCCGGGCGCATCGAGGCGCAGCGCCAAGCCATCGCCAACCGGACCTTGCTCGACATACTGCCGCCCGACCGTTACGACAATCAGCCGATGGCGCAACCGCTCATCGCGGCTCCGGTGGCGCTGCCCCGCAGCACATTGCTGGGCGCTTACCTGGCAACTCGCGACGCAGTGCCCAGCGCCGTGTTGCTAAGCAGCCAGGTACAGGGCTACGAGGGCAGCATCGAGCTACTGATCGCCGTGGATCCGACAGGACGCGTATTGGGCGTAAAAATCCTGCGCCAGTCGGAAACTCCCGGCCTCGGCGCGGCGATAGCCGGCTGGCCGAATGCCTGGCTGCAAACCTTCGAGGGCAAGTCGAGCCAGGTGCCTGCCGATGAGAGTTGGGCGTTGAAAAAGGATCACGGCCAGTTCGACCAGTTGGCTGGCGCGACGGTCACATCCAGGGCGGTGCTCCAGGCTGTCCACGATGCGTTGCGTTACTTCGACGGGCATAAGACGCAGCTGACGGGAGCGATCAGTCATGAATAACTCCATACCCTGGTCCCGCGGCCTCGTGCTCGTTCCTCTGGTGGGAGCCAGCGACTCGCTGGTGAATGCGCTGGTCCTGTGGCTCGCCTGGGTCTTGATCAGCCTCGCCCACGGCTCGACACTGGCATTGCTGGGGCCGCGCCTCACGGACCGCCAGCGACTCATCGCATCCTGCGTCGTGGCCGCCGCCATGACCGCCTGCGCCGACCTCCTCGTCCAGGCCTGGATGTTGGAGCGCCATGGCGCGCTGAGCATGTACACCGCATGGATCGCACTGAGCTGCGTGACCCTGGAACAAACCGCTGTCGTCGAGCGCCGCTGGCTTGCTCACCTCAGGTTGGCGGCGCAGTTCGGCCTCTTGATCGTCAGCCTGGGCGCTTTGCGCGAGCTGATCGGCAGAGGCGTGCCAATGGCCCTGCTCGCCCCCGGCGGATTCATTCTGCTCGGCCTGCTGCTCGCCGCCTATCAAGCCTGGACAGGCATCAAACCCCGTTCGACCCAAGAGGAAACGCCGCGCCCATGAACGCCGCAAAACGTCTGGAAATCTTTCGTCGTTTTCATGAAGACAACCCCGAGCCAAAGACCGAACTGGCCTACTCTTCCCCTTTCGAGTTGCTGATCGCGGTGATTCTATCGGCCCAATCCACCGACGTCGGTGTCAACAAAGCCACGGCCAAGCTTTTTCCCGTAGCCAATACACCGCAGGCGATCCTTGCCTTGGGCGTCGAAGGGCTGTCCGAGTACATCAAGACCATCGGGCTTTTCAACAGCAAGGCGAAAAACGTGATCGAGACCTGTCGCCTGCTGATCGAGCGTCACGGCGGTGAGATTCCCCAGTCCCGCGAAGCGCTGGAAGCTCTTCCAGGTGTCGGTCGCAAGACCGCCAATGTGGTTCTCAATACCGCATTCCGTCAATTGACGATGGCCGTCGACACCCACATTTTCCGCGTCAGTAACCGGACTGGGCTGGCGCCGGGCAAGAACGTGGTGGAAGTGGAAAAGAAGCTCATGAAATTCGTCCCCAAGGATTACCTTCTGGATTCACACCACTGGCTGATCCTGCATGGGCGTTACGTCTGCCTGGCCCGCAAGCCCCGTTGCGGGAGCTGCCGGATCGAAGACCTATGTGAATATAAGCACAAGACATCGGACGATTGATGCGCTATTGCTTTTACGCATCCGCCGATTGAAAAAATCTTTTTTACCCGCCGGTTGTTTATCGATATAAGGAGCGCCAATGGCAGTCTTAGCCTGGAGTCGACCCCATGAGTACTGGCAAAGAACAACTGGATGTAGTGGAAGACGATTTCGTCGCCGTTGAAGGTGACGATGCGGAACCTGTTGTCGTGGAAGTGGCAAAAACCAACCTGAGTAAACGCCGCACCATCGACAACCTGTTGGAAGAGCGTCGTCTCCAAAAGCAACTCGCCGATTACGATTTTGATCTCTGACACGTAAAAGCCTCCCAGATGGAGGCTTTTTACTGTACGCGTGCCCGATTCAGACCAGTCCATTTCGTTGTGCCAGTTCAATCAGGTCCACCAGCGAACGGGCATTGAGCTTCAACAACAAGCGGGTTTTGTAGGTGCTGACGGTCTTGTTGCTCAGGAACATCCCATCCGCGATCTCTTTGTTGGTCTTACCGCGAGCCAGTTGCTGCAGCACCATCATCTCTCGCCCGGACAAACGTTCCACCATATCCGACTCGCTGGCATTGCCAAGGCTTGAACGCACCGTGTGCAATGCCTGGTTGGGAAAATAGCTATAGCCCGACAGCACCGCTTTTATCGCACTCAACAGTTCGGTCAGGTCCTGCTGTTTGCATACATAGCCGGCGGCCCCCGTTTGCATGCAGCGCATCGAAAAATGTCCAGGGGCCTGGGAAGTCAGCACCAGCACTTTCAATGGCGAAGGATTGATGGTCAGGCGAGCGATAACCTCCAATCCATCCAACTTCGGAATTCCAATATCGAGAATAACGATGTCGGGCATTTGTTCCCGGGCAATCTGCAATGCATCGACGCCGTTATCCGTTTCGGCAATAACTTCATATCCATGACGCTCCATCAGCAAACGTACAGCAAGACGAATGACGGGATGATCATCCACGATCAGCACTTTATTCATGGGCAAATCCAACTTCGCTGTTCGAATTTTTAGAGCACGCACAATAGCCTAGTCATTTCTTCCTTGGCATGTCGTCCCCCCTTACCGCTCGCAGCGAAAGACGCAACCTACAAGCAACGCAGAAAAATCCTACAAATAACCTTCCAAATAATGTGCCATGAATTTTCCCGAGGGGTGCGAACGGCAATTCTCACGCGTCGAACACCCTATGAATAATGCGCCTTCTCGTCAAAAACCTGATTACCTGCCACCCAGGGAAAAGCATTTCCCTCATAAAAAGTTACCGATTTATTTATAGACAAACCGCAAAAGTTTAGCTCGGAAGATTCAGTTTTCTGTATAAAAAAGACTCCACTTACCAGCACACGAAAGAGAACGCTGCCCGATCGCAGGGTTATTCTAGCGGCCCGGCAATTTCATTATTCGATCAACTCAAACATTCGAGCACACTATTACTTATGAGCACTCACCATGAAAAGATCATTAAGAACCATCGCCAACCCCCTGACACTGATCGCTGTATTCGCAACGATCTCCGAAACTTCCGCAGCTATTTCCCTGCCGTTTCTGGATGATGAAGAGCGAGAGTACTATGTATGGTTCCTCATCAGCTTCCCGTTTTACCTGTTATTTCTTTTTTTTATCACGCTCAACTTCAACTACCGTTCCTTGTACTCGCCCTCGGATTTCCACAAGACCAAGCACTTCATAAGGGGTGCGGCTGAGTCATCCTGTCGGCGTAGACGTAGATCACGCCAAGGAAGCAAGGCTGATTTCCTGTCGCAGTTTTATCAATGGAATAAGTGCACGGCTCTGGACGATGCGTTCAAGCACACTTCATCCCACCCGTCGGTCGACATGTATTGGGCTAAGGACTCGGGACGGCGTCTTGAGGGCAAGACCATCATCGTCTTCGTTGTTTACAACGGGAACGGCGCAGGGACACTGCCGGATAAACAGGCGGGGTGAGCCATAAGGGAAACGGCTGCAGCGACACACGGGACGGGGAAATAACAGAAAACGGCCTGCCATGCGGCAGGCCGTTTTCGGATTGCATCAGAACAGCTTGCGACCCTTGTTCGCCGCGATGCGCATGCGCAGGGCGTTGAGCTTGATGAAGCCGGCCGCGTCGGCCTGGTTGTAGGCACCACCGTCTTCTTCAAAAGTGGCGATGTTGGCATCGAACAGCGAGTCGTCGGACTTGCGCCCGGTCACGATCACGTTGCCCTTGTACAGCTTCAGGCGCACGACACCGTTCACGTTGACCTGGGAGGCATCGATCATCTGTTGCAGCATCAGACGCTCAGGGCTCCACCAGTAGCCGGTGTAGATGAGGCTGGCGTACTTGGGCATCAACTCATCCTTCAAGTGAGCCACTTCGCGATCCAGGGTGATCGATTCGATCGCCCGGTGGGCGCGCAGCATGATGGTGCCGCCTGGGGTTTCGTAGCAACCACGGGACTTCATACCGACATAGCGGTTCTCGACGATGTCGAGGCGACCGATGCCGTGTTCGCCACCGATGCGGTTCAGGGTCGCCAGCACAGTGGCCGGGCTCATTTCCACGCCATCGAGCGCAACGATGTCGCCATTGCGATAGGTCAGTTCCAGGTATTGCGGGGTATCGGGAGCCTTCTCGGGGGAGACGGTCCAACGCCACATGTCTTCTTCGTGCTCGGTCCAGGTGTCTTCCAGCACGCCGCCTTCATAGGAGATGTGCAACAGGTTGGCATCCATCGAGTACGGAGATTTTTTCTTGCCATGACGCTCGATCGGGATCGCGTGCTTCTCGGCGTAGTCCATCAGCTTTTCACGGGACAGCAAGTCCCACTCGCGCCATGGAGCAATGACCTTCACGCCCGGCTTGAGGGCATAGGCACCCAGCTCGAAACGTACCTGGTCGTTGCCCTTGCCGGTCGCCCCATGGGAAATGGCATCGGCACCAGTTTCGTTGGCGATTTCGATCAAGCGCTTGGCAATCAGCGGACGGGCGATGGACGTGCCCAGCAGGTATTCGCCTTCGTAAACAGTGTTGGCGCGGAACATCGGGAAGACGAAGTCGCGGACGAATTCTTCGCGCAGGTCATCGATATAGATCTCTTTGACGCCCATGGCCTGGGCCTTGGCGCGTGCAGGCTCGACTTCCTCGCCCTGTCCCAGGTCAGCGGTGAAGGTCACCACTTCGCAGTTATATGTGTCCTGCAGCCACTTGAGGATCACCGAAGTGTCCAGGCCGCCGGAATACGCCAGAACGACCTTGTTTACGTCCGCCATGCCATCACTCCACGGGTTGTACGGAAAGCCGGCAAGTCTAACGTCCACCGCGGATAATTTACAGAGGCGCGACAGCTTATGACGACGAAGCGACAGATTATGTCAGCTGCGCGACGATCAAGGCGCGATCAGGAAGTGCGCGCAGTAGCCGCAGCAGGCGTAGCCGCCTTGGCCGGGGCCACTGGCGTCGCCGGCTTGCCCGGCGCGGCAGCGGGCGCCACGGCAGGCACCGCAGGCGTTGTCGCAGGGGTTGGCGGCTGTGGGGCCGAGGCCGGTGCGGCGCCCCGCTCCAGTTTTACCAGCACACGACGGTTCTTGGCCCGATTGGCGGCGTTGGTATTGGGCACCAGCGGATAACGCTCGCCATGGAAGCGAACGGTGAACTGGGACTCCTGGAAGCCGTTGGCCTTGAAGAAGTCCTGGACGGCCAGGGCCCGGCGGCGCGACAGCTCGCGGTTGGTCAGGCGGTTGCCACTGTTGTCGGAGTGGCCGTCGAGTTCGACATGATTGACGCTCGGGTCAGCCTTGATGAAGTCAAGCATGACCTGCAACTGAGCCTTGGCCTGGGCGTCGAGCTCGATGCCTTCGCCGGGAAAACCGATCTGGGTTTGCTTGATCTGTTCGAAGTTCTTCGGCAACAGCTTCGCGACACAGCCCTGGTAATCGCTGAACGCCTTGTTGAAGCGCACGGGCAACAACCGGACTTCCGACACCCGCCCATCGTCGGTGTTACGCCGCACCACGGGGCTGCGACCTTCCATCAGCCCGCTGATCAAGCGGCCCGCCTGCACCTGGGAGCTGTTGAACAGCACATCGCCGCTACCGATCCTGACCGAGCCCAGGTTGATATCGCCTCGTCCTGGCTGCCAGGGCGCCGCCGCCGCCAGCAACGTCGCGGAGCCGCCACCGAGCATCGGGTTATAGGCCTTGAGCCGGAACGTGGCCTGCTCGCCCGCCTTGCGCACGAATTCGCCGCTGCCAAAATCGGTGATCGGCTGACTCAGCCGACACTCGAACTTATCGCCTTCGACCGTCCACTCAATGCTCTCCAGACGGGTCTGGAAAGTGAGCGCCATCGCAGGAAGGCTGGCAAACACACTGAGCAAGGCTAGATAACGCTGGCGCACGGGAGGCTCCACTGGCTTTTATACGGAAATCGAAAAACGCTGGGCATGCCGCTTGGCCTAGACACTGCACGCAATCGTGGCACACCTGAAGGGGCTATCGGTAACTTGCGGCAAAACTTGATAGCGGGTGCCCGGATCGGTCTTTTCCGGTAGCATTCGCCAGAGATTTACCCGCCTGGAAGCCCCCCATGTCCGACCGCCTGACCCTGCTGCGTCCCGACGACTGGCATATTCATCTTCGCGATGGTGCTGTGTTGACCCATACCGTCGCCGATGTCGCGCGCACTTTTGGCCGCGCCATCATCATGCCTAACCTGGTTCCGCCCGTGCGTAACGCTGCCGAGGCCGATGGCTATCGCCAGCGCATCCTGGCTGCACGCCCGGCTGGCAGCCGCTTCGAACCGCTGATGGTGCTTTACCTCACCGACCGCACCCAGCCCGAAGAAATACGCGAGGCCAAGGCCAGTGGTTTCGTCCACGCGGCCAAGTTGTACCCCGCTGGCGCCACCACCAACTCGGATTCCGGTGTCACCAGCATCGACAAGATCTTCCCTGCGCTGGAGGTCATGGCCGAAGTCGGCATGCCATTGTTGATCCATGGCGAGGTCACCCGGGGCGACGTCGATGTGTTCGACCGCGAGAAGATCTTCATCGACGAACACATGCGTCGCGTCGTCGAACGCTTCCCGACGCTGAAGGTGGTGTTCGAGCACATCACCACCGGCGATGCCGTGCAATTCGTCAACGAGGCCTCGGCCAACGTCGGCGCGACCATTACCGCACACCACCTGCTGTACAACCGCAACCACATGCTGGTGGGCGGGATCCGGCCGCATTTCTACTGCCTGCCGATCCTCAAGCGCAACACCCATCAGGAAGCCTTGCTGGACGCCGCCACCAGCGGCAGCGCCAAGTTCTTCCTGGGCACCGACTCGGCGCCCCACGCCCGTCACGCCAAGGAAGCCGCCTGCGGTTGCGCCGGCTGTTACACCGCCTACGCCGCCATCGAGATGTATGCCGAGGCATTCGAGCAGCGCAACGCCCTGGACAAGCTCGAAGGTTTCGCCAGCCTGCATGGCCCACGCTTCTATGGCCTGCCGGTGAACACCGATCGTATTACCCTGGTTCGCGATGAGTGGACCGCCCCTGCCAGCCTGCCGTTTGGCGAGCAGACTGTCATCCCGCTGCGCGCCGGTGAAAAACTGCGCTGGCGCCTGCTGGAGGAAAACGCGTGAGTGAAGATCATTTCGATGACGAACTGGACGGCAACGGCGGCTCAGGCGGCCCGCGCCATCCAATGGCGGCTCGCTTCCGGGGTTATCTGCCGGTCGTGGTCGATGTAGAAACCGGCGGTTTCAACTCGGCCACCGATGCGCTGCTGGAAATCGCCGCGACGACCATCGGCATGGACGAGAAAGGCTTCGTCTTCCCCGACCACACCTATTTCTTCCGGGTCGAACCGTTCGAAGGCGCCAACATCGAAGCGGCTGCCCTGGAGTTCACCGGGATCAAGCTCGATCATCCGCTGCGCATGGCCGTCAGCGAAGAGACCGCGCTGACCGACATCTTCCGTGGTGTGCGCAAGGCGCTGAAGGCCAACGGTTGCAAGCGAGCGATCCTGGTTGGCCACAACAGCAGCTTCGACCTGGGCTTCCTCAATGCCGCCGTGGCGCGCCTGGACATGAAGCGCAACCCTTTCCATCCGTTCTCCAGCTTCGACACGGCCACCCTTGCAGGCCTGGCGTATGGCCAGACCGTGTTGGCCAAGGCGTGCCAGGCAGCCGACATCGATTTCGATGGCCGTGAAGCCCATTCGGCCCGCTACGACACCGAGAAAACCGCCGAGCTGTTTTGCGGCATCGTCAACCGGTGGAAGGAAATGGGTGGCTGGCAGGATTTCGACGACTGACATCAGCCTGGCTCTTTGTGGCAAGGGATCTGTGCTGCGCCAAGAAACGTCCATAAAAAACCGGCCCATCGAGGGCCGGTTTTTTTTATGCATGGGTGCGCTTACAGCTTGTCGCTGTGCTCGCCCAGGTACGCAGCTACGCCTTCAGGCGATGCGGTCATGCCCTTGTCGCCTTTTTTCCAGTTGGCCGGGCAGACTTCGCCATGCTCTTCGTGGAACTGCAGGGCGTCAACCAGACGGATCAGCTCTTCCATGTTACGTCCCAGCGGCAGGTCGTTGATGATCTGCGAACGGACCACGCCTTTGTCGTCGATCAGGAACGCGCCACGGAAGGCCACGCCGCCTTCGGACTCAACGTCGTAGGCCTTGGCGATTTCGTGCTTCATGTCGGCAGCCATGGTGTATTTCACCGGGCCAATGCCACCGGCATTGATGGCGGTGTTGCGCCAGGCGTTGTGGGTGAAGTGCGAGTCGATCGAAACGGCGACCACTTCAACGTTGCGCGCCTTGAAGTCGTCCATGCGGTGATCCAGTGCGATCAGCTCGGACGGGCAAACGAAAGTGAAGTCCAGCGGGTAGAAGAACACCAGGCCGTATTTGCCTTTGATGGCCGAGGACAGGGTGAAGCTGTCGACGATTTCGCCATTGCCGAGGACGGCGGGAACGGTGAAGTCAGGGGCTTGTTTGCCTACGAGTACGCTCATTGGATATCTCCTGGTGTAGTAACGTGAAAACAAGGTCCGCGCCAGCCTGCCACCCTCAGGCGACAGCCCTGTGACACGAACCCGCTTTGCAAGGACCGACCATCATACACCGCACGTTTGGCCTGTCCTCAACGGTTTTTTGGCGGCCCTGGAAATCCGATGCCCGCTTGATGGCAGGCGCTCGACACCGTTCGTCAACCAGCGCAGGAAACCACTTTGACAATCATTCTCGTTAACATTAAGATCCGTCTCAATTGAGTCACAACCAGCGACGGTTCTCACTTATGTATGTATGCCTCTGCACTGGCGTCACCGACGGACAAATCCGCGAAGCGATCTATGAGGGTTGCTGCAGCTACCGGGAAGTCCGCCAGGCCACCGGCGTAGCCAGCCAATGCGGCAAATGCGCCTGCCTCGCCAAGGAAGTGGTGCGTGAAACCCTCGCCAAAGTTCAGACCGTGCAAGCCTCGATCCCTTATCCGGCAGAATTTACGGCCGCATAAATCCAGATATTCAAAGAACCGGACTCAATGTCCGGTTTTTTTATGCCTGTAAATCAAATGGTTAGCTTCCAGACGCGGAACACAAACATTCTTATTCCGATTAATTTTCATTTATTATTCAATAACTTAGGTTTGACACTCGTAATAGCTCGGCTCAAACTCCGCCTTAATACACAGTTATCAGGGCAGGCCCTCATCATGAAAGGCGACATTACAGTCATCCAGCATCTCAACAAGATCCTTGCCAATGAGCTGGTCGCGATCAATCAGTACTTCTTGCATGCACGCATGTACGAGGATTGGGGCCTGAACAAGCTGGGCAAGCACGAGTACCACGAATCCATCGATGAAATGAAACATGCGGACAAGCTGATCAAGCGAATCCTGTTTCTCGAAGGCCTGCCGAACGTCCAGGACCTGGGCAAGCTGCACATCGGCGAACATACTCGTGAAATGCTCGAGTGCGACCTGCGCATCGAGCGCACCGGCCACGCCGACCTGAAAGCCGCCATTGCCCATTGCGAAAGCGTTGGCGACTTCGGTAGCCGCGAACTGCTGGAAGACATTCTCGAATCCGAGGAAGAGCACATCGACTGGCTCGAAACCCAGCTGGGCCTGATCGACAAGATCGGTCTGGAAAATTACCTGCAATCGCAGATGGGCGAAGAATAAGCGCCCTCGAAAGCAAGCCACTAAAAAGCCCCGCCCTCTTTCGAGGTGCGGGGCTTTTTATTGCCTGGATGGCCAGGCTCCTACAGTACTGCGGTCGATCAGGCTTCGGACTTGTTAGCCGCCGCTGCTTCCACAGCTGCCTTGATCGTAGACTGCAACGAACCGTCGGCGGCCATCTCAGTCATGATGTCACTGCCGCCGATCAGCTCACCGCCAACCCACAACTGTGGGAAGGTTGGCCAGTTGGCGTACTTGGGCAGGTTGGCGCGGATTTCCGGGTTCTGCAGGATGTCCACGTAGGCGAACTTCTCGCCACACGCCATCACCGCCTGAGCAGCCTTGGCCGAGAAGCCGCACTGTGGGGCGTTCGGCGAGCCTTTCATGTAGAGCAGGATGGTGTTGTTGGCAATCTGTTCTTTGATCGTTTCGATGATATCCACGGAGCACCTCGGCTTGAACTTTTGCGACTACAGATGTCGACACGGTGGCGCATTGTAACGGAAAGCCGAGCACCTTGCTCGGTCCGCCCCGGGGACAATTTTACGCAGCCGCCACCTTCACCGGAACACCGTTCAGCGCCGCGTTGCCGGATAACTCATCGAGCTGGCGCTCATCGGTCAGGTCGTTGGCGCTGGACCCAGGCTGTCCGCTGGCGATGGTCATCTGCACGCCAGGACGAGCATGCCCCCAACCGTGAGGAAGGCTGACCACGCCTTTCATCATGTCCGGGCTGCTCTGGACCTCCACTTCAATCACGCCGACCCGGGAGCTGACCTTCACGCGCTGCCCATCGACAAGCCCCCGGCTGGCAAGGTCTTGCGGATGCATCAGCAATTGATGACGCGGCTTGCCTTTCACCAGCCGGTGGAAATTATGCATCCATGAGTTATTGCTGCGCACATGGCGCCGGCCAATCATCAGCAACTCGTCCGCTGCCGGCGCTCGCAACGCGGCAAAGCGCGCCAGGTCGGCGAGGATGACGGCGGGCGCAGCCTGCACGCGGCCATTTTCGGTTTTCAACCGGGCCGTCAGATTGGGCTTGAGCGCTCCGAGATCGATACCGTGGGGATGATCGAACAGCGTTGCCAAGGACAACCTGTAGGGCGAAGCATCGCCATACATCCCGGCTCGCAGGCCGAAATCGATCATCTGCGCCGGCGGCATCGTCGGCTTGAGCTCCTTGCCGGTCCGGGCGGCAAAAGCCTTGGCCAGGCCGACAAAAATCTCCCAATCGTGCAGCGCTCCCTCGGGCTTGGGCAGGATGGCCCGGTTGAAGCGGCTGACGTTACGCACGGCGAACAGGTTGAACGTGGTGTCGTAATGATCATTTTCCAGGGCCGAGGTCGACGGCAGGATCAAGTCGGCGTAGCGCGTGGTTTCGTTGATGTACAAGTCGATGCTGACCATGAACTCAAGCCCATCCAGCGCTTGCTCGAGCTGCCGTCCGTTAGGCGTGGACAGCACGGGGTTGCCGGCCACGGTGACCAGCGCACGGATCTGCCCTTCGCCCCCGGTGAGCATTTCTTCGGCGAGGGTCGATACAGGCAACTCGCCCGCATATTCGGGACGCCCGGATACACGGCTTTGCCAGCGATTGAAGTGCCCGCCCGAAGTGGTCGCCACCAAATCCACCGCTGGCTCGGTGCACAGTGCCCCGCCTACTCGATCAAGATTGCCGGTCACCAGGTTGATCACCTGGATCAGCCAGTGGCACAGCGTGCCGAAAGCCTGGGTCGAAACACCCATCCTGCCATAGCACACGGCCGACGGCGCGGCAGCGAAATCACGGGCCAATTGGCGGATCTGCGGGGCAGGCACCCCACAAAGCGGGCTCATGGCCTCTGCGGTGAAAGGTGCAACGGCCTGGCGCACCTCTTCGAGGCCGTCCACCGGCAAATGACTGTCACGCGTCAGTCCTTCGCTGAACAAGGTGCCAAGCAAGCCAAACAGCAGCGCGGCATCGCCGCCGGGGCGTACGAATACATGCTGGTCGGCGATGGCCGCCGTCTCGCTGCGCCGCGGATCGACCACCACCACCCGGCCGCCCCGGGACTGGATTGCCTTCAGCCGTTTCTCCACATCCGGCACGGTCATGATGCTGCCATTGGAAGCCAGCGGATTACCCCCCAGGATCAGCATGAAATCGGTGTGATCGATGTCCGGTATCGGCAGCAGCAAGCCGTGACCGTACATCAAGTGACTGGTCAGGTGATGGGGCAATTGATCAACCGAAGTCGCCGAAAAGCGGCTGCGGGTTTTCAACAAGCCGAGGAAATAGTTGCTGTGGGTCATCAATCCATAGTTGTGCACGCTGGGGTTGCCCTGATAGACCCCCACCGCGTTCTGGCCGTGGCGCTCCTGGATCGCCGCAAGGCGTTCGGCCACCAAGGCAAAGGCGTCGTCCCAGGCGATGGGCTGCCACTCGCCGCCGACTCGTTGCATGGGCTGGCGCAGGCGGTCCGGATCGTTCTGGATATCCTGCAACGCCACGGCCTTGGGGCAGATGTGCCCACGACTGAAACTGTCCAGCGGATCACCCTTGATCGAGGTGATCGCCAGGCCTTGGCCTTCGGTTTCGGTGGTTTCGAGAGTCAGGCCACAGATGGCCTCGCACAGATGGCACGCACGGTGATGGAGGGTCTTGGTCATGGCCAGCCTCTGTTTTATTCGTAGCGGGCACTTTGGGCCGCGGGAACAAAACTATGGCGCGGGATGCCCGGTAGCGCCAGCGACGTTCGTCCTGTGAATCGCCAGGCATCAGGCCCGCCGATGTGTCGCTGTCAAGGCTGCTCGGGAGGAGGCGCCAGCAGTTGGATTTCCTCGATGGTCTGCACTTCCTCCTGGGCCATGGGCACCCCGGTCAACTCGCCAATCAAGCGCCAGTGCTCATCGAGACCACCGCTGATCGTGGCCATCCGATCGATCATGCGGCGCCCCGCCGCCTTGGTCACTTCGTCATCGCTGCGCAGCAATTCGAATGACATGGACGTCACCGAAGCGGTCAGGTGGGTCAGGGTGCGTGCCGTCAGCCCCAACAGTTCCATCAGTCGTTGCTCTTTCGAATCCATTTCGGGGCTCCTGCGGCTAGGGGTTCATTTATAACTCAGGGTCCTGCATTAGGAAATATTTCACATTTGGCAACAGACCGACGACCCGGGCCAGCGGGTCAAAAACCGACCGCCAACCACCCGATGCCCGCCCTGCTCGATTGCCAAGCGACGCAACGCCAGTGTACAAATGAACCCGCTGCTGTCAGGAAACCGGCCTCAACCACGCCAATGCAACTCTGCATTGGCCTCGCTGAAATCCCTCATAACCGTAGCCCTATTGGTAAGACGCGACATTTAATGTCAATATCGCGCCTTTCCCCTATTTCGTCGCCCCGTGCGGCTTTTGCCGCAGGTCTCGCCCGTTTTTCCATGAAACAAGGCTCTGAGCATCTGCGGTCCGTTACAAAAAGGTAGTCAATCATGAGCGCAAGGCACTTTCTCTCCCTGATGGATTTCACGCCCGATGAGTTGCTCGCCGTGATCCGTCGAGGCGTTGAGCTCAAGGACCTGCGTAAACGCGGCGTACTGTTCGAGCCCTTGAAAAACCGTGTGCTGGGGATGATTTTCGAGAAGTCATCCACGCGCACGCGCATCTCTTTCGAAGCCGGCATGATCCAGCTTGGCGGCCAGGCGATTTTCCTGTCGCCCCGCGACACTCAACTGGGACGTGGCGAGCCGATCAGCGATTGCGCCATTGTCATGTCGAGCATGCTCGACGCCGTGATGATCCGTACCTTTGCCCACAGCACCCTGACCGAATTCGCCGCCTATTCCCGCGTGCCGGTGATCAACGGCCTATCCGACGATCTGCACCCTTGCCAGCTGTTGGCCGACATGCAGACCTTCCTCGAGCACCGCGGCTCGATCCAGGGCAAAACCGTTGCCTGGGTCGGCGATGGCAACAACATGTGCAACAGCTATATAGAAGCGTCGATGCAATTCGACTTCCAGCTACGGATCGCTTGCCCTGAAGGCTATGACCCGGATGCAGAACTGCTCGCCAAGGCCGGGGACCGGGTGTCGCTGGTCCGTGATCCGAAGCTGGCCGTGGCCGGCGCGCACCTGGTGAGCACCGACGTCTGGACCTCCATGGGCCAGGAAGAGGAAGCCGCCAAGCGCGTCAAGCTGTTCGCGCCGTTGCAAGTCACACGGGCCCTGCTCGACCTGGCGGACGCCGAGGTGCTGTTCATGCATTGCCTACCCGCCCATCGCGGCGAGGAAATCAGCCTCGACCTGCTGGAAGACCCGCGATCCGTCGCTTGGGACCAGGCAGAAAACCGTCTCCACGCACAGAAGGCCCTGCTCGAATTCCTCGTCGAGCCGGCGTATCACCACGCATGAGTCACTCCTTGTTACTGAATCTGCATAACCTGGCCTGCGGGTACCAGGACCAGCGAGTCGTCCAGAACCTCAACCTGCACCTCAATGCGGGCGACATCGGCTGCTTGCTGGGCTCGTCCGGGTGCGGCAAGACCACGACCCTGCGGGCCATCGCCGGTTTCGAACCGGTACACGAAGGCGAGATCCAGTTGGCCGGGGAAATCATTTCCCGCGCGGGTTTCACCTTGGCCCCGGAAAAACGTCGCATCGGCATGGTATTCCAAGACTATGCACTGTTCCCGCACCTCAGCGTCGCCGAGAACATGGCATTCGGCATTCGTAAACACCCTGGCAAGAACCGTGTGGTCGAAGAGCTGCTGGAACTGGTCAACCTGAAGAACCTCGGTAAACGTTTTCCCCATGAGCTCTCCGGAGGCCAGCAACAACGCGTGGCGCTCGCCAGGGCATTGGCGCCCGAGCCGCAATTGCTGCTGCTCGACGAGCCCTTCTCCAACCTCGATGGCGAGCTGCGACGCAAGCTCAGCCATGAGGTGCGGGACATCCTCAAGGCTCGCGGCACCAGCGCGATTCTGGTGACCCATGACCAGGAAGAAGCCTTCGCCGTGAGTGATCATGTCGGCGTATTCCGGGAGGGTCGGCTGGAACAGTGGGATACGCCCTACAACCTTTACCACGAACCCCTGACGCCTTATGTCGCCAGCTTTATCGGCCAGGGCTATTTCATCCGAGGCCAGCTCGACAGCCCGGAATCAGTGCAGACCGAATTGGGGACGCTACGGGGAAACCGGGCCTATACCTGGCCCATCGGCAGCGCCGTGGATGTGCTGCTGCGCCCGGACGATATCGTCTACGCGCCTGACAGCCCGCTCACGGCTACCATCGTCGGTAAGACTTTTCTGGGCGCTTCGACCTTGTATCGCCTGCAATTGCCGACGGGTGCGCAACTGGAATCGATTTTCCCAAGCCACGCCGACCATCAGGTCGGGGCGACTGTCGGTATTCGCGTGGCCGCCGAACACCTGGTGCTGTTCCAGGCCTCGGGCAGTACGGCAGCGCATTTGCCGTCGATAGACAGCGGCGTGCGACGGCATAGCGTCGCCAACTGACGCTACACCCTGTGGGAGCGAGCACGCGCGCCCCCACAGAACCTCATTGACCTCAACCGACTGATAGGGTCCCGCTGGCCACCAACGTGGCATGCCCACCGATCTTCACCCGGTCACCTTCCAGCCGGCAGAACAATGCCCCTCCCCTTGCCGAGCATTGATACGCCGTCAGCCCGAGCTTGTTCAGCCGCTTGGACCAGTAGGGAATAAGGCTGCAATGAGTCGACCCGGTGACCGGATCCTCATTGATACCAATCGCCGGAGCAAAATAGCGCGAGACGAAATCGTGCTTGCTTCCCGGCGCGGTCACGATCGCGCCAGGCCATGGCAGTTTCGCGAGGGCCGCCATGTCCGGCTTGCATTCGAGCACCGCCTGCTCCGACTCCAATACCACGAACAATTCGTTGGAACTCAGCACATCCACCGCCTCGACACCCAAGGCACTCTGGACCGCCAGGGACGCGCCCAATTCAGCCGGCACGATGGCAGGGAAATCCAACCACAGCCGTTCGCCCTCGCGCGTGACGCTCAGCGCTCCGGATTTGCAGATGAAGTCCAGCCGCTCCACGGTTTCGTGATAGACCTCGAACAACACATAAGCGCTGGCCAACGTGGCATGACCACACAAGGGCACCTCGGTGGTCGGGGTGAACCAGCGGATATGCCAGTGCTGGTTTTCGCGCACCAAAAACGCGGTTTCAGCCAGGTTATGTTCGGCGGCAATCTTTTGCATCAGGTCATCGGCAAGCCAGGCATCGAGCCGATAGACCATCGCCGGGTTACCGCCAAAGGGCCGGTCACTGAACGCATCGACCTGATGAAACGCAAGCTGCATGGCACATCTCCTTTTTTATGATGCGTGAGCATGAGCTGCGCAGGCACCGTTTATCCAGTGACAGATCGACACAATTTTCGCCTTACACATTGAAAGGTTGGACGCCTGGACGGTTGGAAAGATTCATCCTGGCAGAGGCGCTTGCTCCTCACCCGCGGCCAATATCCGCAAACGCCGCTCCGGTATGCTCCGCCAGCAACGCGGGCGCCAACTCCACCTCCAGGCCTCGTCTTCCCGCGCTGACGAACACAGTGGGGAACGGCTGTGCGGATGAGTCGATAAACGTGCGCAGGCGCTTCTTCTGTCCCAGCGGACTGATGCCCCCCAGCAAATAACCTGTCGAACGCTGCGCGGCGGCTGGATCGGCCATCTCGACTTTCTTTACCCCGGCCGCATGGGCCAGCGCTTTGAGGTCCAAACTCCCGGCGACCGGCACCACCGCCACCAGCAATTCACCTTTCTCGCTCGCGGCCAACAGCGTCTTGAACACTCGCGCCGGTTCCAGAGCCAGTTTCTCTGCGGCTTCCAGACCATAGGACGCGGCCTTGGGGTCATGTTCGTAACTGTGAATACGATGTTCGGCACGCACTTTTTTCAGCAGATCCAATGCGGGGGTCATGACCGCTCCTGACAGGGAAACAACAAAAAGAGTGGCGAGAATTCTAAGCGATCCCCAGGCAAAAGGCTGCGCAGACCGCCGATGTCGACGCCGCGCCACGCCGGAAAAATTCATTCATGGAACGAATAATCCTAATATGACCGACGGTTCACTTTCGACCTTTGACAGCGGCGTTTCTTGTCTATATTTTTTCGAAACTGAAAGCAGAAACGCGTGTCTCAAGCAACACCCCGAGCGCAGGATGGGGATCCGGCACTCGGCGAAAAGGCGACGACGGGTTGTTTTCCGCCGCGCAGGACAACAAAAAGAACCGAGGTTTGAATGACGACTGCTTTACAACAACCTTCGCTCTCCAGCCAATGCCTGGCGGAGTTCCTGGGTACGGCCCTGTTGATTTTTTTCGGCACCGGTTGCGTTGCAGCGCTCAACGTCGCGGGCGCCAGTTTCGGCTTGTGGGAAATCAGCATCATCTGGGGCGTCGGTGTCAGCATGGCGATTTATCTCAGCGCGGGCATTTCCGGCGCACACCTGAATCCCGCCGTCAGCATCGCCCTGTGCATTTTCACTGACTTCGAAAAACGCAAACTGCCTTTCTATATCGTTTGCCAAGTGACCGGCGCGTTCTGCGGCGCACTGCTGGTCTACACGCTGTACAGCAATTTGTTCTTCGATTTCGAACAGTCCCGCCACATGATCCGGGGCACCGTGGCCAGCCTCGAACTGGCGTCGGTATTCTCCACCTACCCCCACCCGGCACTGTCCACCGGCCAAGCTTTCCTGGTCGAGATGATCATCACCGCCATCCTGATGGGCGTGATCATGTCCCTGACCGATGATAACAACGGCCTGCCGCGCGGCCCGCTGGCGCCGCTGCTGATCGGCTTGCTGATCGCCGTGATCGGCAGTTCGATGGGACCACTGACAGGTTTCGCGATGAACCCGGCGCGGGATTTCGGTCCGAAATTGATGACTTTCTTCGCTGGCTGGGGTGAAATTTCACTCACCGGGGCGCGTGACATTCCATACTTCCTCGTACCGATTTTTGCGCCGATCCTTGGCGCATGCCTGGGTGCTGCTGCTTATCGCGGGCTCATCGCTCGCCACCTGCCCAGCGCCGTGGTTGCTGCAAAGGAGCCAGAGCCGGCCATTGATGGCAAGCCCAGAACGTCCTGAAACAGTCGGCGCGGGCGCCTGCCATTCGAGCCCCCGCCCTGGCCTCTTCCTTAATTACGTTACCTAAGTCCCAAGGCAATCGACATGACCGACATTGAGAATAAGAACTACATCATTGCCCTCGACCAGGGCACGACCAGCTCACGTGCCATTATTTTCGACCGTGACGCCAACGTGGTCTGCACGGCCCAACGAGAATTCGTCCAGCATTACCCACAGCCAGGCTGGGTCGAACACGATCCGATGGAGATCTTCGCCACCCAGAGCGCGGTCATGGTCGAAGCGCTTGCCCAGGCCGGGCTGCATCACGACCAGGTCGCCGCCATCGGCATCACCAACCAGCGCGAAACCACGGTGGTCTGGGACAAGTCGACCGGCAGGCCGATCTACAACGCCATTGTCTGGCAATGTCGGCGCAGCACTGAAATCTGCCAGCAGCTCAAGCGTGACGGCCATGAGCAATACATCAGCGAAGCCACCGGCCTGGTCACCGATCCGTATTTTTCCGGCACCAAGCTCAAGTGGATCCTGGATAACGTCGAAGGCAGCCGCGAGCGCGCACGCAACGGCGAGTTGCTGTTCGGCACCGTGGACAGCTGGCTGATCTGGAAATTTACCGGCGGCAAGGTCCATGTCACCGACTACACCAACGCCTCGCGCACCATGCTTTTCAACATCCATACGCTTGAGTGGGACGCGAAGATGCTCGACATCCTCAACATCCCTCGGGAAATGCTGCCGGAGGTCAAATCGTCCTCACAAATCTACGGCCGCACCAAGAGCGGCATCGCCATCGGCGGTATCGCCGGTGACCAGCAGGCCGCCCTGTTCGGCCAGATGTGCGTGGAACCGGGCCAGGCGAAAAACACCTACGGCACCGGCTGTTTCCTGCTGATGAATACCGGTGACAAAGCGGTCAAATCCAATCACGGCATGCTCACCACCATCGCCTGCGGCCCTCGCGGTGAAGTGGCCTATGCCCTGGAGGGCGCAGTGTTCAATGGCGGGTCTACCGTCCAATGGTTGCGCGATGAACTGAAGATCATCAACGATGCGCTCGACACCGAGTACTTCGCCAACAAGGTCAAGGACAGCAATGGGGTGTATCTGGTCCCGGCGTTCACTGGGCTGGGCGCGCCGTACTGGGACCCTTATGCCCGTGGCGCGCTGTTCGGCCTGACCCGTGGCGTGCGGGTCGATCATATTATCCGGGCCACGCTGGAATCCATCGCCTACCAGACCCGCGATCTGCTCGACGCCATGCAGCAAGACTCCGGCGAGCGCCTCAAGTCTTTGCGCGTGGACGGCGGCGCGGTGGCCAACAACTTCCTCATGCAATTCCAGGCGGATATCCTTGGCACCCAGGTCGAACGCCCAAAAATGCGCGAAACCACTGCCCTCGGTGCAGCGTACCTGGCCGGCTTGGCGTGCGGTTTCTGGAGCAGCCTGGAAGAACTGCGCGGCAAAGCGGTAATCGAGCGTGAGTTCGAACCGCAACTGGACGAGCAAGCCAAGGAAAAACTCTACGCCGGCTGGAAAAAAGCCGTCAGCCGCACCCGCGATTGGGAGCCCCACGAAGACGCCGAATAAGGCCCGTTAAAGTTCTGAAACTGGTCGGGAGGGGATTCCTGCGGCATCATGGGCAAATTTTGAATGGCAGCCCAAAGGAAGCCCCATGAATCTGCCTCCCCGCCAGCAACAAATCCTCGAACTGGTCCGCGAACGCGGCTATGTCAGCATCGAGGAAATGGCGCAATTATTCGTCGTCACCCCACAGACCATCCGCCGCGACATCAATCAATTGGCGGAAGCGAATCTGTTGCGCCGCTATCACGGCGGCGCGGCTTACGATTCAAGCGTGGAAAACACCGCCTACGCCATGCGCGCGGACCAGATGCGCGATGAGAAGCAACGCATCGCCGAAGCCATCGCCGCCCAGATTCCCGATCACGCGTCGCTGTTCATCAACATCGGCACCACCACCGAATCCATCGCCCGGGCGCTGCTCAATCACAACCACCTCAAAGTCATCACCAACAACCTGCACGTGGCGTCGATCCTCAGCGCCAAGGATGATTTCGAAGTCCTGATCGCCGGGGGCAATGTGCGACGCGACGGCGGCGTGGTTGGCCAGGCCAGTGTCGACTTCATCAGCCAGTTCAAGGTCGACTTCGCCCTGGTGGGCATCAGCGGCATCGATGAGGACGGAAGCCTGCTGGACTTCGATTACCAGGAAGTGCGGGTGTCCCAAGCCATCATCGCCAACGCTCGGCAGGTGCTGTTGGCAGCAGATTCCAGCAAATTCGGGCGCAACGCCATGGTCCGCCTGGGCCCGATCAGCCTGATCGATTGCCTGGTAACCGACCAGCAGCCCGTGCCAGCCCTGGCGCATCTGCTGACCCAGCACAAGATTCGATTGGAAGTGGTCTAGCTCCGCGCCCCATGCCCAGAACCCTGGTGGCGAGGGGGTCTATCCCCTCGCCACAGAAGCATTCCGCAATTCTCTTTTTGTTCGAAAATTTTCCTTTCGGCGGCATTCGATCAGTATTTTCAATCGAATCCAACTGGCCGTTGCCGTTTTTATGGGCTAGTATTTTTCGCAAATGAACATTAATGTTCGAATTCAAATATTTCGAAAAGAGCCCGAGGCCAGCCGATGCCCACTACCACCTTGCCTACGCCCCCTCTCGCAGAGATCTATGACATCGCCGTTATAGGCGGCGGCATCAATGGCGTGGGGATCGCTGCGGACGCGGCCGGTCGCGGCCTTTCGGTGTTCCTTTGCGAAAAGGACGACCTCGCCAGCCATACTTCTTCAGCCAGCAGCAAGCTGATACATGGCGGCCTGCGCTATCTCGAACATTATGAATTCCGCCTGGTGCGCGAAGCGCTGGCCGAGCGCGAAGTCCTCCTGGCCAAAGCCCCACACATCGTCAAGCAGATGCGCTTCGTGCTGCCCCATCGGCCGCACCTTCGCCCCGCCTGGATGATCCGCGCCGGCCTGTTCCTTTACGATCATCTGGGCAAGCGCGAGCAGCTCGCCGGCTCCAGGAGTTTGAAATTTGGCGCTGACAGCGTACTGAAAAGCGAAATCACCAAGGGCTTCGAATACTCGGACTGCTGGGTTGACGACGCCCGGCTGGTGGTACTCAACGCCATGGCGGCGCGGGAAAAAGGCGCCCACGTACATACCCGCACCCGCTGCGTCAGCGCCCGTCGCAGCAAGGGCCTTTGGCAGTTGCATCTGGAGCGTGCCGACGGCAGCCTGTTTTCGATCCAGGCCAAGGCCCTGGTCAACGCCGCCGGCCCGTGGGTGGCCAAGTTCATTCGTGACGACCTGAAGATGGAATCGCCTTACGGTATCCGCCTGATTCAGGGCAGCCACTTGATCGTTCCGAAACTCTACGAAGGCGAGCATGCGCATATTCTCCAGAACGAGGACCAGCGCATTGTCTTCACTATCCCCTACCTGAACCAGTTCACCCTGATCGGCACGACAGATCGCGAATACACCGGCGATCCGGCGAAGGTCGCGATTACCGAAGGCGAAACCGATTACCTACTGAAAGTGGTCAACGCCCACTTCAAGAAACAGGTCAGCCGCGACGACATCCTGCACAGTTATTCCGGCGTCCGGCCGTTGTGCAACGACGAGTCCGACAACCCTTCCGCCGTAACCCGGGATTACACCCTGGCGCTTTCTGCCGCAGGTCAAGAGGCGCCACTGCTTTCGGTATTCGGTGGCAAGCTGACCACTTACCGCAAGCTGGCCGAATCGGCGATGGCGCAACTGGCGCCATACTTTACGCAGATGCGTCCAAGCTGGACCGCCCTGGCAACCTTGCCGGGGGGCGAAAACATGACGACCCCGCAGGCGCTGTGCTCGGCGATTCGCGACAAGTTCGACTGGCTGCCGACCGACATCGCCCGCCGCTGGGCCACCACGTACGGCAGCCGCACCTGGCGCATGCTCGAAGGCGTACACAACCTCGTCGACCTGGGCGAGCACATCGGCGCAGGCCTCTACACCCGCGAAGTCGATTACCTGTGCAGCGACGAGTGGGCCATCGATGCCCAGGACATCCTCTGGCGCCGCAGCAAGCTGGGCTTGTTTACCACCGCCGCCGAGCAGGACAAGCTCCAGCAGTATCTGCAAAAGGTCGAGCACAATCGGCGCAAGATTGAAGCGGCGTGACAGTACCCGCAAGACCAAAAGCCCCTGAATCTACGATCTAGGGGCTTTTTGCATTTTGGAACACACCGCCTATCCCACGGATTAGTGGGGCTCAAGCCATTCGGTTTTCCGAACACGACCCAGCGGTCAGTTCGGCAAACCGGATAAACAAAAGACCAAAAAGCTGAAACAAAACCTTAATTTCCTTTAAAAACAACATGATAGTGATAGGCCACTGGCCTGGCACGAGTCATGCTCTACACTCGTGGAGACGAACGCCTGTTACGCCAACACAACAGGAGCTTTCAGGCATTCGAAGCACTCAGGGCCGGTGAACCGGCCGAATACAAAAAAAACAATGTCGAGGAAACATCGATGCGCATCGTTCCCCATCTCCTGGGCGCAGCCGTTGCTGCCGCTCTGATCAGCACTCCGGTTTTCGCAGCCGAACTGACCGGCACGCTGAAAAAGATCAAAGAGTCCGGCGTCATCACGCTCGGCCACCGCGACGCCTCCATTCCGTTTTCCTATATCGCGGACGCTTCCGGCAAGCCCGTCGGCTACTCCCATGACATCCAGCTGCAAGTCGTCGAAGCCCTGAAAAAAGAGCTGGACGTGCCGAACCTGCAGGTCAAGTACAACCTGGTCACCTCGCAGACCCGCATCCCACTGGTGCAGAACGGCACCGTGGACCTGGAGTGCGGCTCCACCACCAACAACGTCGAGCGTCAGCAACAAGTCGCCTTCTCGGTTGGCATCTTCGAGATCGGCACCCGGCTGCTCTCCAAGAAAGATTCCAAATACAAGGATTTCGACGATCTCAAGGGCAAGAACGTCGTGACCACCGCCGGCACCACGTCCGAGCGCATCCTCAAGGCGATGAATGCCGACAAGCAAATGGGCATGAACGTCATCTCCGCCAAGGACCACGGCGAATCCTTCCAGATGCTGGAATCGGGCCGTGCCGTCGCGTTCATGATGGATGACGCCCTGCTGGCCGGCGAAGCCGCCAAGGCCAAGAGGGCGACCGACTGGGAAGTAACCGGTACTCCCCAATCCTACGAAATCTATGGCTGCATGATGCGTAAGGGCGACGAGCCGTTCAAAAAGGTTGTCGATGACGCCATTGTCGCCAGCTACAAGTCTGGCGAGATCAACAAGATCTACGACAAATGGTTCACCCAACCTATCCCGCCTAAAAATCTGAACCTGAACTTCCCGATGAGCGACGAGCTCAAGGCTTTGATCGCCAACCCGACCGATAAAGCGGCTGACGATAAGAAATCCTGATTTCTGACTAACCTTACCTCCTGGAAGGGCGCGGCCCTTTCCAGGAGTGTGTCATTCCCTGCTGGAACCAAAGGAAACACTCGCAACGGTAAGTCGAGCCGTGAGTGTGTGCCCGATCCTCAAGATTGGGCGGGAAAGGATTTCCCCCTGCAGATACTTGTACATCGAACGATCTGAGGGGAGACCCTAATGAATTACAACTGGGACTGGGGCGTGTTCTTCAAGTCCACCGGCGTGGGCAGCGAGATTTATCTCGACTGGTACGTGGCCGGCCTGGGCTGGACCATCGCCATCGCCGTCGTCGCCTGGATCATTGCCCTGCTGCTGGGCTCGATCCTGGGTGTGATGCGTACCGTGCCGAACCGGCTGGTATCGGGCATCGCGACTTGCTACGTGGAACTCTTTCGTAACGTGCCACTGCTGGTTCAACTGTTCATCTGGTACTTCCTGGTGCCGGACCTGCTGCCCGCCGACATGCAGGAGTGGTACAAGCAGGACCTGAACCCGACCACCTCGGCCTACCTGAGCGTCGTCGTGTGCCTGGGCCTGTTCACCGCCGCGCGGGTCTGCGAACAGGTGCGCACCGGCATCCAGGCGCTGCCGCGCGGCCAGGAATCCGCTGCCCGGGCCATGGGCTTCAAACTGCCGCAGATCTATTGGAACGTGCTGCTGCCCCAGGCCTACCGGATCATCATTCCGCCGCTCACCTCGGAATTCCTCAACGTCTTCAAGAACTCCTCCGTGGCGTCGCTGATCGGCCTGATGGAGCTGCTCGCGCAGACCAAGCAGACCGCCGAATTCTCGGCCAACCTGTTCGAAGCCTTTACCCTGGCGACGCTGATCTACTTCACGTTGAACATGAGCCTGATGCTGCTCATGCGCATGGTCGAGAAGAAAGTCGCGGTGCCCGGCCTGATCTCCGTGGGGGGTAAATAATGGAATTCGACTTCACAGGCATCATCCCGGCCATTCCCGGCTTGTGGAACGGCATGGTGATGACCCTCAAGCTGATGGCCCTGGGTGTCGTCGGTGGGATTATCCTGGGGACGATCCTGGCGCTGATGCGCCTGTCCCACAACAAGCTGATCTCCAACATCGCTGGCGCCTACGTCAACTACTTCCGCTCGATCCCGCTGCTGCTGGTCATCACCTGGTTCTACCTGGCGGTCCCGTTCGTGCTGCGCTGGATCACTGGCGAAGACACGCCGATCGGCGCGTTCGGCTCCTGCGTCGTGGCGTTCATGATGTTCGAGGCGGCGTACTTCTGCGAAATCGTCCGGGCCGGCGTGCAGTCGATCCCCAAGGGCCAGATGGGCGCGGCACAGGCACTGGGCATGAATTATGGCCAGGTCATGCGCCTGATCATCCTGCCCCAGGCGTTCCGCAAGATGACCCCGCTGTTGCTGCAACAGAGCATCATCCTGTTTCAGGACACCTCGCTGGTCTACACGGTCGGTCTGGTGGACTTCCTCAATGCTTCGCGAGCCAATGGCGACATCATCGGCCGCTCCAATGAGTTCCTGATCATCGCAGGTCTCGTGTACTTCACAATCAGCTTTGCCGCCTCGCTGCTGGTCAAGCGTCTGCAAAAAAGGTTCGCCGTATGATCTCTATCAAAAACATCAACAAGTGGTATGGGGACTTCCAGGTACTGACCAATTGCAGCACCGAGGTCAGCAAAGGCGAGGTTGTGGTGGTGTGCGGGCCGTCGGGTTCGGGCAAGTCCACGCTGATCAAGTGCGTGAACGCCCTTGAGCCCTTCCAGAAAGGCGACATCGTGGTCGATGGCACGTCCATCGCCGACCCGAAGACCAACCTGCCAAAACTGCGTTCGCGGGTGGGCATGGTGTTCCAGCACTTCGAACTGTTCCCGCACCTGACCATCACCGAAAACCTGACCATCGCGCAGATCAAGGTGCTGGGCCGCAGCAAGGAAGAAGCCACCAAGAAAGGCCTGCAACTGCTAGAGCGCGTCGGTCTGTCGGCCCACGCCCACAAGCACCCGGGCCAGCTCTCCGGCGGCCAGCAGCAGCGCGTGGCGATCGCCCGTGCGCTGGCGATGGACCCGGTGGTAATGCTGTTCGACGAACCGACCTCGGCGCTTGACCCGGAAATGGTCAACGAAGTGCTCGACGTGATGGTGCAACTGGCCCACGAAGGCATGACCATGATGTGCGTGACCCACGAAATGGGCTTCGCCCGCAAAGTGGCGAACCGGGTGATCTTCATGGATCAGGGCCAGATCATCGAAGACTGCCCGAAAGAAGAGTTCTTCGGCGACATCAGCGCCCGCTCCGAACGTGCACAGCATTTCCTTGAGAAGATTCTGCAGCACTAAGCATCGCCTTTTCTAGGCGCGCTTGTCCTTGTGGCGAGGGAGCTTGCTCCCGCTGGGTCGCGCAGCGGCCCTAAACCGGAAATGCAATGTCTCTGGCATACCGCATGAACCGTTTTGCGGCTGCTTTGCAGCCGAGCGGGAGCAAGCTCCCTCGCCACAGGACCGCGTTCGAAGGACGACCGCCGCCACACTGGTTGACCCAAGGCTTCTGTGATGAAATGCGACCCCACTCTTTATCGCGCCGCGCCGCCATCACTCGCCGTGAAACCCCGCCTGATCCGCCATCTGTTCCTGCCGCCGCTGGTCATTGCGTTGATGATAGGCCTGGGTTACCTCGGCTTCTGGATCAGCGAGCACTATGGCATTCGCGGCCTCGCCGAGAATGGCGAGCGCCAGTTGGAGCTGCACGCCCGCGCGGTGGAGAGCGAAATCAGCAAATACACCTATTTGCCCAGCCTGCTGGAACTTGAATCCAGCGTCTCGAAATTGCTCGACGACCCGACGCCCGAGCATCGCAAGACCGTCAACGAATACCTTGAGGGCCTGAACCGGCGCAGTCGCAGCCGGGCCATCTACGTCATGGACACCACCGGCCGCGTCATGGCCACCAGCAACTGGCGCGACGTCGACAGCTACCTGGGGGAAGACTTGTCTTTCCGCGCCTATTTCCAGAACGCCGTGCGCGGCCAGCCGGGGCGCTTCTATGGGATCGGCAGCACCAGCGGCGAACCCGGTTATTACCTGGCACATGGCCTGGAGCAACAAGGCAAGATCATCGGCGTGGCCGTGGTCAAGGTCCGCCTCGAAGCCATGGAGGAGCGCTGGCAGCGGGCCCGCCTGGAAGCCTTCGTCAGCGATGAGAACGGCATCATCATCCTCTCCAGCGATCCGGCGCGGCGGCTCAAATCGGTGCGTCCGCTGAGCGACGAAACCAAGGAGCGCCTGGCCCGCAGCCTGCAATATTACTGGTTCCCGCTCAACGAGCTGATCCCTCTGGCGCGGGAACGGCTGGCCGAGGGCATGGAGAAGCTGACTTTCCCCGCCAACACCGAAATAGCGGCTGACCAGCGCGCCACCAGCTACCTTTCCCAGACCCGGCCGCTGAGCGACACACCGTGGAATTTCACGTTACTGACCCCGCTCGAAGACCTGCGCCGCCAAGCGATCAACCAAGGCATCCTGGTGGCCGTGGCGTTTGCCCTGGTGGCTTTCCTGCTGATCGCCTGGAACGAACGTCGTAAAGTCATCGCGACCCGCCTCGCCGCTCGCGAAGCGTTGCAAGAGGCCAACAATCAGCTCGAACGTCGGATTACCGAACGCACCACCGACCTGCGGGCCAGCAACGAACGGCTCAAGGGCCAGATTCGCGAACGACGGCAGGCCGAAGAGACCTTGCGGCGCGCCCAGGACGAACTGGTGCAAGCCGGCAAGCTGGCGGCCATCGGCCAGATGTCCACCAGCATCGCCCATGAACTCAACCAGCCTTTGGCCGCCCTGCGCACCCTGTCGGGCAATACCGTGCGCTTTTTGGAAAGGGGCCAGCTGGATATCGCCAGCGCCAATCTCAGGACCATCAACGACCTGATCGATCGCATGGGTCGGATCACCGCCAGCCTGCGCGCCTTCGCCCGGCGCGGCGACGACAAGGGCCGGGCGAGCCTGGGCAAGGCTGTCGGGGCCGCGCTGCAATTGCTGGGCGCGCGCCTTGAAAAACTCGACATCCAGATCCACACGGCATTCGAAGACGTTCAGGTCCAGATCGACCAGACGCGCCTGGAACAGATCCTGGTGAACCTGATCGGCAATGCCCTTGACGCCATGCAGCTGCAACCCGCGCCGAAGCTGTGGCTCGAAGGCCAAGGCAGCGATGGCAAATATCGCCTGCGGGTGCGGGATAATGGCCACGGCATCGACCCGGAGGCTCGCAAGCATCTGTTCGAACCGTTCTTCACCACCAAACCCGGCGAACAAGGCCTGGGCCTTGGCTTGACGCTTTCGGCAAGCCTGTGTGCCGCCGCCGGCGGACATTTGGGAGTCGAGCATCCGGAGGATGGTGGCACCACGTTTATCCTCAGTTTACCGTTGGTAAGCCTTTTACCTGCCGAGCCGCTATGAACAACGACCTGAGCGTATTGATCGTCGAAGACGACCCCCACGTCCTGCTGGGCTGCCAGCAGGCCTTGAGCCTGGAAGATATTCCCTGCATTGGCGTGGGCAGCGCCGAAGAGGCCCTTGAGCGGGTCGGCGAAGATTTTGCCGGCATCGTCATCAGCGACATCCGCCTGCCGGGCATCGACGGCCTGGAACTGCTGACCCGCCTCAAAGCCCGGGACCGCAGCCTGCCGGTGGTGTTGATCACCGGCCACGGCGATATTTCCATGGCCGTAGGCGCGATGCAGAAAGGCGCCTACGATTTCATGGAAAAACCGTTCTCCCCCGAGCGCCTGGTGGACGTTGCACGCCGCGCCCTGGAACAGCGCAGCCTGGCCCGGGAAGTTTCTTCGCTGCGCAGGCAACTGGCCGAGCGTGATTCCCTGGAAGGCCGCATCATCGGCCGCTCGCCGGCCATGCAGCACCTGCGCGAGCTGATCGCCAACGTCGCCGACACCTCAGCCAACGTGTTGATCGAAGGCGAAACCGGCACCGGCAAGGAATTGGTCGCCCGTTGCCTGCATGATTTCAGCCGGCGCCACGACAAGCAGTTCGTCGCGCTGAACTGCGGTGGCCTACCGGAGAACCTGTTCGAAAGCGAGATTTTCGGCCACGAGGCCAACGCTTTCACTGGCGCGGGCAAGCGCCGGATCGGCAAGATCGAGCACGCCGATGGCGGCACGCTGTTTCTCGATGAAGTGGAGAGCATGCCCCTGCCCTTGCAGATCAAGCTATTGCGCGTGTTGCAGGAACGCACCCTCGAACGCCTGGGGTCGAACCAGAGCGTGTCCGTGGATTGCCGAGTGATTGCCGCCACCAAGTCCGACCTGGACGAAATGGGTCGGACCGGGCAGTTCCGCAGCGACCTGTATTACCGCCTCAATGTGGTGACGCTGGAGCTGCCGCCCCTGCGGGAGCGGCGCGAAGACATCCTGCAACTGTTCGAACATTTTCTCCAGCAATCGTCCCTGCGCTTCGACCGTACCGTGCCGGAGCTGGACAACCACACTCTGTCGAACCTGATGAGCCACGATTGGCCGGGCAACGTGCGCGAGCTGCGCAACGTCGCCGAACGTTACGCCCTGGGCTTGCCGGCGTTCAAGAAAGCCGGCACCAGCACCGGTAGCCAAGGCCTGGCCTTCGCCGAAGCGGTTGAAGCCTTCGAGCGCAACCTGCTGGTGGATGCGTTGCAACGCAGCGGCGGCAACCTGACCCAGGCCAGCCAGGAACTGGGCATGGCCAAGACCACGCTCTTCGACAAAGTCAAAAAATATGGCCTGAGCCACTGACCTGGGACATGAACCTGTGGATCTTATTTTCAAGGCCGCGCTCGGCGCAGCCGTTGTCGTCATCCTGGCGATGCTCGCCAAGACCAAGAACTATTACATTGCCGGGCTGGTGCCGCTGTTTCCGACCTTTGCGCTGATTGCCCACTACATCGTCGGCAAGGGCCGCTCGGTGGATGACCTGAAGACCACCATCGTGTTCGGCATGTGGTCGATCATTCCGTATTTCGTCTATCTCGCGACGCTGTACGTGATGGTCGACCGGATGCGCCTCGAAGCGTCATTGGCCGTGGCTGCCGTCGCCTGGTTGATGGCGGCGACGGTGCTGGTCAGTGTCTGGGTGAGGATCCACGGGTGATTCGCTGCACGGATCGATGGCTCAATAGCCGACAGTGAACCGCGTCCGCGAAAACTGCGGCGCCTGGACCTCATCGATCATCGCAATGGCGTAGTCGGCGAAGCCGATCCAACTGCGCCCGGCGTTATCGAACAGCAAGTGATCCTTGCCGACGCGGAACTGGCCGGTGCGTTCGGTTTCGACGAACTCCGCCGAGGGCGAAAGGAAGGTCCAATCGAGGTCCTGCTCCTTTCCCAGCACGTCCAGGAACAACGCTCCGGCCGTGGCTTCGGCCAGGTATTCCTCCGGGAAGCCTTTGCTGTCGATCACGCGGCTGTTATCCGGCAACAACAACGAACCGGCACCGCCCACAACCAGCAGGCGCTTGACTCCGGCGGCCTTCACCGGTGCGACAACCTTGTCGGCTGGCACCGTAGCGAAATGCGCGGCACTGATGACCACGTCGTGGCCTGCTACCGCTGCGGTCAGTGCCTCGCTGTCCAGTACGTCCAACTGCTTGCTGACCACTCCCGCCCGTGTGCCGATTTTTCCGGTGTTGCGGGCAATGGCCGTCACGCTGTGACCACGGCGCAAGGCTTCTTCCAGCAGTTGGCTGCCGGCCCGGCCTGTAGCGCCGATGATTGCGATGGTGCTCATGGGATTCTCCTATGGTTATTCGTAGTGATTACTTCAACGCGTTCTAGAACCATGAACACGTTCGTGGCGAGGGAGCTTGCTCCCGCTGGGCTGCGCAGCAGACCCAGTATTTTTGCGACGGCTTCGCAGCCGAGCGGGAGCAAGCTCCCTCGCCACAAAAGCGTCCAGATCAAAGTTCGGGTTTCACCACCTCATTTCGCCCTTCGCCACCTTGGCGCTCAGCTCCAGGGAACTGTCCTCCCCCAGCTGTGGATAGCGTAGTTTCATGGCGGCGATCAGTGCGGCGGAATTCTTGGCCTTGGCGGTTTCTTCGTCGAAGGCCTTGATGTAATCGGCGGTGAAGCGCACTGGCGCCAGGGAACGAGCGCTTTCGCCCAGGTAATGGCCAGGGATGACGGTGGTCGGTTGTAGCTTTTGCATGTTATCCAGCGTCGCCAGCCAATCCCGGTGGGATTGCGGCGTCTGGGTATCGGCCATCCAGACGTGAATGTTCTCCGCCACCACCACACCTCCCACCACCGCCTTGATCGACGGAATCCACACGAAACTGCGGTCCGGCTGAGGGCCGTCAAGGCCGATGACCTGCAAGCGCTTGCCTTCCAGCGTCAAGCTGTCGCCCTTGAGCACTTGGGGCACCAGCGTCTTGGACGGCGCGTCGGTCTTCAGGATCGGCCCCCAATATTTCAACTTGCCATCGGCAGTGGCCTTGATGTGCTCCACGGTTGGCGCGGATGCGAGGACTTTGGCTTCCGGGAAAGCGGCTACCAGGGTTTGCAGGCCAAAATAGTAGTCGGGGTCGCCGTGGCTGATGTAGATCGTGGTCAACCGCTTGCCACTGGCGCGGATTTTTTCCACGACCTGCTCGGCCTGGGTTTTGCCAAATTGGGCGTCCACCAGGATCGCCTCTTTTTCACCGCTGACCAATACCGAAGTCACCGGGAAAATCGCCGCCGCGCCGGGGTTGTAGACGTCGAGCGTCAAGTCGGCGGCCCAGGCCTGGGCCGTGATGGCCAGCGCTGCGGTCGCCAGCGACAAGCGTTTTAGAAGAGTGAAACCGGTCATGAGGTGCTCCGTTGTGCAATGGCCCGCAAGGGAATGAACGGAGCTTAGTTGCCAGACTCAGTACAAAAAATGCGATGCTGGGACATAGTTTGTTTCTAAAATCGGGCAGATCATGGATCGTCTACAAGCAATGCGAGTGTTCGTCACCGTGGTGGACCTGGGCAGCCAGTCGGCGGCGGCCGAGCACCTGGACCTGTCGCGGCCGGTGGTATCGCGCTATCTGGCGGAGCTGGAAGATTGGGTCGGTGCCCGGCTGATGCACCGCACCACGCGCAAGCTGAGCCTGACGGCCGCAGGCACGGAGACCCTGCCCCGCTGTCGGCAGATGCTGGAGCTGTGCGGCGACATGCAAGCGGCCGTCAGCACGCCCGAAGACGCGCCACGGGGCATGCTGCGCATCAGCGCCAGCCCCTCGTTCGGCCAGTCGCAATTGGCGAGTGCGATGGCCGAATACGTCCAGCGCTACCCGGGCGTGAGCGTTGACCTGCAAATGCTCGATCGCACCGTCAACCTGGTGGACGAACGCATCGACCTGGCGATCCGCATGAGCAACGATCTCGATCCGAACCTGATCGCCCGGCGTCTCACGGTCTGCCGTTCGGTCATCTGCGCCTCCCCCCGCTACCTGCGCGAACATTCGACACCGCAACGGGTGGAAGACCTGAGCCAGCACAACTGCCTGACCCATTCCTACGTAGGCAAAAGCCTCTGGCATTTCGAGCAGGACGGCGAACAGCTGTCGGTGCCGGTGCAGGGCAACATCAGCGCCAACGAAGCCAGCACCTTGCTCCAGGCAACGATAGCCGGCGCCGGTGTGGCGATGCTGCCCAGCTACCAGGTCGGCCCTCATATCCAGAACGGCGAACTGGTGCGCCTGCTGCCCCACGCCGAACCGCGCCGGATGAACATGTATGCGGTGTATGCCTCACGCAAGCACATGCCCTCGGCGTTGCGCAGCCTGCTGGATTTTCTGGTGCTCAGGTTTCCCGAAACACCGGAGTGGGATGTGGGGTTGTAGCTACCTCTGCGGGAACCTTTGTGGGAGCGAGCTTGCTCGCGATAGCGGTGTATCAGTCAATAAAAGGGTGGCTGACACTCAGCCATCGCGAGCAAGCTCGCTCCCACAAGGGATCTCTGTACAGCCTTAAGCCTTGCGCCAGGATTTCACCATTAGCCCGCCCCAAGGCATACTTGCCACCCTCCGCATTCCAGAACCCAAAGCCGCCCCATGCGTATCCACGTCAGTTTCATCGACCGCGTCGGCATCACCCAGGAAGTCCTGGCCTTGCTTGGTGGGCGCAATCTCAACCTGGATGCGGTGGAAATGGTCCCGCCCAACGTCTACATCGACGCCCCGACTCTCAGCCCACAGGTGCTGGATGAGTTGCGCGAGGCGCTGTTCAGCGTGCGCGGCGTGCAGGCGGTCACGGTGGTGGACATCCTGCCGGGCCAGCGCCGGCACTTGCAGCTCGATGCCTTGCTCGCCGCCATGACCGACCCGGTGCTGGCCCTGGACAGCGCCGGCAAGGTGTTGCTCGCCAACCCGGCGCTGATCGCCCTGTATGGTCGTGAACCGGCCGGGGAAAGCGTCGCGGAGCTGTTCGATGACGCGGCGCTGCTGGACGCGCTGTTGGAAAACGGTTTTCGCTTGCCGCTGCGGGAAATCACCGTCAACGGCCAGACGCTGCTCCTCGACGCCACGCCCATCACCGATGCCGGGGCGCTGCTGACGCTCTACCAGCCCAACCGTATCGGCGAACGCCTGTCGGCGCTGCACCACGATCACGCCGAAGGCTTCGACGCGCTGCTGGGCGAATCCCCGGCGATACGCACCCTCAAGGCCCGCGCCCAACGGGTCGCGGCCCTGGATGCACCGCTGCTGATCCAAGGCGAGACGGGCACCGGCAAGGAACTGGTGGCCCGCGCCTGCCACGCCATCAGTGCCCGACACAGCGCACCGTTCCTGGCCCTCAACTGTGCGGCACTGCCAGAAAACCTGGCCGAAAGTGAACTGTTCGGCTACGCCCCGGGCGCCTTCACTGGCGCGCAACGGGGCGGCAAGCCCGGGCTGATGGAGCTGGCGAACCAGGGCACGGTATTCCTCGATGAAATCGGCGAAATGTCGCCGTACTTGCAAGCCAAGCTGCTGCGTTTCCTGAACGATGGCAGCTTCCGCCGGGTCGGCGGCGACCGGGAAATCAAGGTCAACGTGCGGATTCTCAGCGCGACCCACCGTAACCTGGAGAAAATGGTCAACGAAGGCTCGTTCCGCGAAGACTTGTTCTATCGCTTGAACGTGCTCAATGTCGAAGTCCCGCCGCTGCGTGAACGCGGCCAGGACATCCTGCTGCTGGCGCGGTATTTCATGCAGCAGGCCTGCGCGCAGATCCAGCGCCCGGTCTGCCGCCTGGCCCCTGGCACTTACCCGGCCTTGCTGGGCAACCGCTGGCCGGGCAACGTGCGGCAATTGCAGAACGTGATCTTCCGCGCCGCCGCCATCTGCGAAAGCAGCCTCGTGGATATCGGCGACTTGGACATCGCCGGCACCTCCGTGGCGCGTCAGGGCGACGTCGAAGTCGAAAGCCTGGAGCAGGCGGTGGAAAGCTTCGAGAAGCATCTGCTCGAAAGCCTCTACGCCAATTACCCTTCTACTCGCCAGCTCGCCAGCCGACTGCAGACCTCCCATACCGCAATTGCCCATCGGTTGCGCAAGTACGGGATTTCCGGGAAGCCGTAGCTTTACTCGGCTACCTGTGGGAGCGAGCCTGCTCGCGAAAGCGGTATATCAGCCAACATCATCATTGACTGAAAAACTGCTTTCGCGAGCAGGCTCGCTCCCACATTGGTCTGAGGCGTATTTGAAAGTTAGTCAAAAACGACCTCCATCTGTACTGAAAGCGCTACAGCGGAACGATATCGCTACACCCCGCGCTGACCTGCTCTGCGCAAGGCTTTGATCCCGCAACGATTTTTTCCAGGCGCCTAGCTGTAGCGTTTTCGCTACAGCTTGTAATAGCGAGCGCGCTGGAAAACCATCCAATGCATTGATAAACAAAGACTTTTAAACATTGGCCACGTTCTTGCTAAAGGTTTAACCATTCGGCCGGGCCAAGCCCCGCGCCTTTCTTCGCGTCCACCAGACGAGTCTGGCCCCAGGAGTTTCCATGAGCGAGTTGCGTTTCACTGAAGATCACGAATGGCTGCGCGCCGAAACCGACGGCAGCGTCACCGTAGGCATTACCGCTTTCGCGCAGAACGCGTTGGGCGACGTGGTTTTTGTGCAACTGCCTGAATTGCAGGCCTACGCCAAAGGCGACGAGGCCTCCACCGTGGAATCCGTCAAGGCCGCCAGCGGCGTGTACATGCCACTGGACGGTGAAGTGCTGGAAGTGAATGAAGCACTCGGCGACAGCCCGGAGCTGGTCAACGAAGATCCGATGGGCGAAGGCTGGTTCTTCCGTTTTAAACCGACCGACGCCGATGCAGTGGCTAAGCTGTTGGATCAAGACGCCTACGACCGCCTGATCAAAGCCAACGCCGAAGCCTGAGGAGCGCACCATGACCGTTAATCTCGGCACCGCCAACGAATTCATCGCCCGCCACATCGGCCCGCGTGCAGGCGACGAGCAAGCCATGCTCGAACGCCTGGGCTACGACTCCCTGGAAGCCCTGAGCGCCAGCGTGATCCCGGAAAGCATCAAAGGCACCAGCGTCCTGGACATGGGCGACGGCCAGAGCGAAGCCGATGCACTGGCCTCGATCAAGGCCATCGCCGGCAAGAACCAACTGTTCAAGACCTACATCGGCCAGGGCTACTACAACTGCCATACGCCGGCACCGATCCTGCGCAACCTGCTGGAAAATCCGGCCTGGTACACCGCCTACACCCCTTACCAGCCGGAAATCTCCCAGGGCCGTCTCGAAGCACTGCTGAACTTCCAGACCTTGATCAGCGACCTCACCGGCCTGCCGATCGCCAACGCCTCCCTGCTGGACGAAGCCACCGCCGCCGCCGAAGCCATGACCTTCTGCAAGCGCTTGAGCAAGAACAAGGGCAGCAATGCGTTCTTCGCCTCCGTGCACAGCCACCCGCAGACCCTCGACGTGCTGCGCACCCGTGCCGAGCCCCTGGGCATCGACGTGGTCGTGGGCGACGAGCGCGAACTGAGCGACGTCAGCAGCTTCTTCGGCGCACTCTTGCAGTACCCGGCCAGCAATGGCGACCTGTTCGACTACCGCGAGCTGACCGAACGCTTCCACGCCGCCAATGCCCTGGTGGCCGTGGCCGCCGACCTGCTGGCCCTGACCCTGCTGACCCCTCCGGGTGAGTTCGGTGCCGACGTTGCCATCGGCAGCGCCCAGCGCTTCGGCGTTCCCCTGGGTTTCGGCGGTCCGCACGCGGCCTTTTTCTCCACCAAGGATGCGTTCAAGCGCGACATGCCGGGCCGGCTGGTCGGCGTTTCCGTGGACCGTTTCGGCAAGCCGGCCCTGCGCCTGGCGATGCAGACCCGCGAGCAACACATCCGCCGCGAGAAAGCCACCAGCAACATCTGCACCGCCCAGGTTCTGCTCGCCAACATCGCCAGCATGTACGCTGTGTACCACGGTCCCAAGGGCCTGGTGCAAATTGCCAACCGCATCCATCACCTGACCGCGATCCTTGCCAAGGGTCTGGGCGCAATGGGTCTGAAGGTCGAGCAAGAAAGCTTCTTCGACACCCTGACGCTGCACACTGGCGCGCAAACCGCCGCGCTGCACGACAAGGCCCGCGCCCAGCGCATCAACCTGCGTGCAGTGGACGCCGAACGCCTGGGCCTGTCCCTGGACGAAACCACCAACCAGGCTGACATCGAAGCACTGTGGAGCCTGTTGGCCGACGGCAAGCCTGTGCCGGACTTCACCGCACTGGCCACCAGCATGCAAAGCCGCATCCCGGCCGAGCTGGTGCGCCAATCGGCGATCCTCAGCCACCCGGTGTTCAACCGCTACCACTCCGAAACCGAGCTGATGCGCTACCTGCGCAAGCTCGCCGACAAGGACCTGGCGCTGGATCGCACCATGATCCCGCTGGGTTCCTGCACCATGAAACTCAACGCCGCCAGCGAAATGATCCCGGTGACCTGGGCAGAGTTCGGCGCCCTGCACCCGTTCGCCCCGGCCGAGCAAAGCGCCGGCTATCAGCAACTGACCGACGAGCTCGAAGCCATGCTCTGCGCCGCCACCGGCTATGACGCGGTGTCGCTGCAACCCAACGCCGGTTCCCAGGGTGAATACGCCGGCCTGCTGGCGATCCGCGCCTATCACCAGAGCCGTGGCGAAGACCGTCGCGACATCTGCCTGATCCCGTCTTCGGCCCACGGCACCAACCCGGCCACCGCCAACATGGCCGGCATGCGCGTGGTCGTGACCGCCTGCGATGCCCGTGGCAACGTCGACATCGAGGACCTGCGGGCCAAGGCCATCGAGCACCGCGAGCACCTCGCCGCGCTGATGATCACCTACCCGTCCACCCACGGCGTGTTCGAGGAAGGCATCCGCGAGATTTGCGGCATCATTCATGACAACGGCGGCCAGGTGTACATCGACGGCGCCAACATGAACGCGATGGTCGGCCTCTGCGCCCCCGGTAAATTCGGCGGCGACGTCTCGCACCTGAACCTGCACAAGACCTTCTGCATTCCCCACGGCGGTGGCGGCCCGGGCGTCGGCCCGATTGGCGTCAAGTCGCACCTGGCGCCGTTCCTGCCGGGCCACGCCAACATGGAACGCAAGGAAGGCGCGGTGTGCGCGGCGCCGTTCGGCAGTGCGAGCATCCTGCCGATCACCTGGATGTACATCCGCATGATGGGCGGCGCGGGCCTCAAGCGCGCTTCGCAGCTGGCGATTCTCAACGCCAACTACATCGCCCGTCGCCTGGAAGAGCATTATCCGGTGCTCTACTCCGGCAGCAACGGCCTGGTGGCCCACGAATGCATCCTCGACCTGCGCCCGCTCAAGGACAGCAGCGGCATCAGTGTCGATGACGTGGCCAAGCGCCTGATCGACTTCGGTTTCCACGCCCCGACCATGTCGTTCCCGGTGGCCGGCACGTTGATGATCGAGCCGACCGAAAGCGAATCCAAGGAAGAGCTGGACCGCTTCTGCGACGCCATGATCTGCATCCGCGAAGAAATCCGCGCGGTGGAAAACGGCAGCCTGGACAAAGACGACAACCCGCTGAAGAACGCCCCGCACACCGCGGCGGAACTCGTCGGCGACTGGACTCACCCCTACAGCCGCGAGCAGGCGGTGTACCCGGTGGCGTCGTTGATCGAAGGCAAATACTGGCCGCCCGTAGGCCGGGTCGACAACGTGTTCGGCGACCGCAACCTGGTCTGCGCCTGCCCGTCGATCGAAAGCTACGCTTAAGGTAAGTGGAGGGCGGTCCATCCGCCCTCCGAATCTTCCCCTGTGGGAGCGAGCCTGCTCGCGAAGGCGATATGTCAGCCAATCAGATGTCAACTGACACGCCGCCTTCGCGAGCAGGCTCGCTCCCACAGGAAATCTGTTTTCAAATCTCGTAAATCGTCGATCCCATAAAAAGAAACCGGAGAAACACCATGTCGTTAAGCGTGTTCGACCTGTTCAAGATCGGCATCGGTCCTTCCAGCTCCCACACGGTCGGTCCGATGCGTGCCGCGGCCCGTTTCGTCGAAGGGTTGCGTCGTGATGAGTTGCTCAATACCACTGCCAGCGTCAAAGTCGAGCTGTACGGCTCGCTCGGTGCCACCGGCAAGGGCCACGGCAGTGACAAGGCCGTGCTGCTGGGCCTGGAAGGCGAGCACCCGGACACCGTGGACACCGAAACAGTGACCGCCCGGCTCCAGGAGATCCGCAGCAGCGGTCGCCTGAACCTGCTCGGCGAACACACCATCGAATTCAATGAAAAACTGCACCTGGCGATGATCCGCAAACCGTTGGCCTACCACCCCAACGGCATGATCTTCCGCGCCTTCGACGCCGCCGGCCTGCAAGTGCGCAGCCGCGAGTACTACTCGGTGGGCGGCGGCTTCGTCGTGGATGAAGACGCCGCCGGCGCCGACCGTATCGTCGAAGATGCCACGCCCCTGACCTTCCCGTTCAAGAGCGCAAAAGATCTGCTGGCCCACTGCAGCACCTACGGTCTGTCCATCAGCCAGGTCATGCTGACCAACGAAAGCGCCTGGCGCCCCGAAGCCGAGACCCGCGCCGGCCTGCTGAAGATCTGGCAGGTCATGCAGGATTGCGTGGCGGCGGGCTGTCGCAACGAGGGGATCTTGCCGGGCGGCCTCAAGGTCAAGCGCCGGGCTGCGGCGTTGCATCGCCAGTTGTGCAAGAACCCTGAAGCGGCCTTGCGCGATCCGCTGTCCGTGCTGGACTGGGTCAACCTGTATGCCTTGGCCGTCAACGAAGAAAACGCCTTCGGCGGCCGTGTCGTCACCGCGCCCACCAACGGTGCGGCGGGCATCATTCCGGCCGTGCTCCACTACTACATGCGCTTCATTCCCGGGGCCAACGAAGATGGCGTGGTGCGATTCCTGCTGACCGCCGCCGCCATCGGCATCCTCTATAAGGAAAACGCCTCCATCTCCGGTGCTGAAGTCGGCTGCCAGGGTGAAGTTGGCGTGGCCTGCTCCATGGCCGCCGGTGCGCTTTGCGAAGTGCTGGGCGGTACCGTGCAACAAGTGGAAAACGCCGCCGAAATCGGCATGGAACACAACCTCGGGCTCACCTGCGACCCCATCGGTGGCCTCGTCCAGGTGCCCTGCATCGAACGCAATGCCATGGGCTCGGTAAAGGCCATCAATGCGGTGCGCATGGCCATGCGCGGCGATGGTCATCACTTCGTCTCCCTCGACAAAGTCATCCGCACCATGCGCCAGACCGGCGCCGACATGAAAAGCAAATACAAGGAGACCGCCCGCGGCGGTCTGGCGGTCAACATCATCGAATGCTGATGCGTGCCCCTTTCATTTTCCAGGAGCTGATATGTCCACCGAACAACTGTTGAAAACCCCGCTGCACGCGCTGCACCTCGAACTCGGCGCCCGCATGGTGCCATTCGCCGGCTACGACATGCCGGTGCAATACCCCTTGGGCGTGATGAAAGAACACCAGCACACCCGGGATCAGGCCGGGCTGTTCGATGTGTCCCACATGGGCCAGATCCGCCTGACCGGCGCGGGTGCGGCCAAGGCACTGGAGACGCTGGTGCCGGTGGACATCATCGACTTGCCCGTGGGCATGCAGCGCTACGCCATGTTCACCAACGACAACGGCGGCATCCTCGACGATTTGATGGTCGCCAACCTGGGCAATGATGAGCTGTTTTTGGTGGTCAACGCGGCGTGCAAGGATCAGGACCTGGCCCACCTGCAAGCGAACATCGGCGGTCAGTGCAGCATCGAGCCGCTGTTCGAAGCCCGCGCCCTGCTCGCGCTGCAAGGCCCAGCGGCCGTGACCGTGCTCGCGCGTCTGGCGCCGGAAGTGGCGAAGATGACCTTCATGCAATTCCAGCGCGTCACTCTGCTGGGCGTGGATTGCTTTGTCAGCCGTTCGGGCTACACCGGTGAAGACGGTTTCGAGATTTCCGTGCCAGCCGCCGATGCGGAGAAACTCGCCCGCGCCCTGCTGGCCGAACCGGAAGTCGCCGCCATCGGCCTTGGCGCCCGTGATTCCCTGCGCCTGGAAGCGGGCCTGTGCCTCTACGGCCACGATATGAACACCGAAACCACACCCATTGAAGCCAGCCTGCTGTGGGCGATTTCCAAGGTCCGCCGCGCCGATGGCGCGCGCGCCGGGGGCTTCCCCGGAGCGGAAACTGTTTTTGCCCAGCAACAGCAAGGCGTGAAGCGCAAACGTGTCGGCCTGCTGCCCCAAGAACGCACACCGGTGCGTGAAGGCGCGGAGATCGTCAACGAAGCCGGCGAGATCATCGGCACGGTTTGCAGCGGCGGGTTCGGGCCGACATTGGGCGGTCCATTGGCGATGGGTTATCTGGACAGCGCCTTCGTCGCCTTGGACACGCCGGTCTGGGCCATTGTGCGTGGGAAAAAAGTGCCTTTGCTTGTAAGCAAAATGCCATTCGTTCCGCAGCGCTACTACCGTGGTTGATTGGTTGTTTCTATAAGTAACGCGGTTTCGTTATACGTGCACTAATGTGTAACGCAACCGCCATAAAAAGGTGCATGTAGTGATATTCAACCGGGCTTATAACGCTACGGAACTATCGGACTAGCCTTTTGAATAAGCCCCCTCCCGCAAAACATCTAAAACGCCAGCAAGCTGAGCAAATCCGGGGCCTTCAGGGGGGTTGTTTTTTCCTTGGAAGTTGGCGTAGAGTTTCGTCACTGTGTTTGCATGGGTCGCTTGGATCGTGACCTGGGCAGTAGCCTAAGAAGTTAGCTACAACCCGTTCGACGTCATCTTACTTTCCTGCAACCCAGCCCCAGTACTCTTTCGTCTGGAAAGAGGCTGTCATTAATTTAGCGTCAAGGAAATAAGAAAATGGCTGAACGTCAGAGCGGTACCGTCAAGTGGTTCAACGACGAAAAAGGTTTTGGTTTCATCACTCCTGAAAGCGGTCCGGATCTGTTCGTGCACTTCCGCGCCATCCAGGGCAACGGCTTCAAGAGCCTGAAAGAAGGCCAGAAAGTCACTTTCGTTGCCGTGCAAGGCCAGAAAGGCATGCAGGCTGACGAGGTTCAAGCCGAAGCCTAAGGCTTTCGCAAACTAAAAAGCCCCTGATTGATATCAGGGGCTTTTTTATGGGCGTAAATCCGTAAAATGGCTTCTTTTTGGTTCGAGGCCGTCATGTCCAAACACCTGCTCACCCCACAGGGTGACTTCCCTCCCGCCGGCCTGGGCCGTCGCCTGGCCGCGATGTTCTATGATTTTTTGCTGTGCACGGCGCTGCTGATCGTCACCGGTGGCGTGTACAAGATGATCCAGATGATGATCATCGGCGAAGAAAAGATGCGTGCCCTTACCGACGCCGGCGCGCTGGATGGCGATCCGCTGCTGTCCACGGTGTTGCTGTTCGTGCTGTTCGGCTTCTTCGCCAAGTTCTGGACCCACAACGGCCAGACCCTGGGCATGCAGGTCTGGTGCATCCGCGTGCAGAACACCGATGGCACCGCCATTAGCTTGTGGCAGGCGTTGTTGCGATTCGTGGTGTCGATTGCGTCATTGCTGCTGGTGGGGCTGGGCTTCATCTGGGCGCTTTTCGACAAGCGCAAGCGGGGCTGGCATGACATCTATTCGGATACGCAGTTGGTGCGGATTCCCAAGAAGACCAAGTAGGAACTCACTACAACCCCGTGGCGAGGGAGCTTGCTCCCGCTCGGCTGCGCAGCAGTCGTAATCCAGCCAATGCGGTATGACTGAATAACCCCGCAGTGTCTCGTTTGGGGCTGCTTCGCAGCCCAGCGGGAGCAAGCTCCCTCGCCACAAAAAGCCCGGCAGGCCTCAAATCTGTTCAGCGTCAGGCATTACCCGCTAACTTCATCCGCGCCGCCTGGGTGAAGTCCAGCATGCGCTTGAGCGGGCGAATCGCCTGGGGGATCAATGCCGGGTCGACGAATATTTCGTTGCTGCCTTCCTTGAGCGCCTGAAGCGTGCGCTCCAGCGTGTTCATCGCCATCCATGGGCAGTGCGCGCAACTGCGGCATGCCGCGCCGTTGCCGGCGGTAGGGGCTTCGATGAAGACCTTGTCCGGGCACAGCTGCTGCATTTTGTAGAAAATGCCGCGGTCGGTGGCGACGATCAGCGTCTTGTTCGGCAAAGTCTGGGCGGCGGCAATCAACTGGCTGGTGGAACCCACGGCATCCGCCAGTTCGATCACCGACGCCGGTGACTCCGGGTGCACCAGGATGGCGGCGTCCGGGTACAGCGCCTTCATATCTTCCAACTGCTTGGACTTGAACTCTTCGTGGACGATGCAGGCGCCGTCCCAGAGCAACATGTCGGCGCCGGTCTTGCGCTGGATGTAAGTGCCCAAGTGCTTGTCCGGACCCCAGATGATCGTCTCGCCGTTGTCCATCAGGCTCTCGACGATTTCCAGGGCACAGCTGGACGTCACCACCCAGTCCGCACGGGCCTTCACGGCCGCCGAAGTGTTGGCATACACCACCACGGTGCGCTCCGGATGCTGGTCGCAGAACGCCGAGAATTCATCCACCGGGCAACCCAGATCGAGGGAGCAAGTGGCTTCCAGAGTCGGCATCAGCACGCGTTTTTCTGGGTTGAGGATCTTGGCGGTCTCGCCCATGAATTTGACCCCGGCCACCACCACGGTCTTGGCCGGATGGGCGTTGCCAAAGCGGGCCATTTCCAGGGAGTCGGAGACACAGCCCCCAGTCTCCTCGGCCAGGGCCTGAATGACCGGGTCACAATAGAAATGCGCAACCAGCACCGCGTCCTGAGCCTTGAGCTCGGCGGCAATGGCGGCGCGGTACCAGGCCTCTTGCTCGGCGGACAGCGGCTTGGGCTGCTTGGCATCGAGGTGAGCCTGGACCAGAAGGCGTTCGGAAATCTGCGTCATGTTCGCAAGACCTATAGGCGCGTTTAGCGCGAAAGTCGAGTATACACCCGGCTCCGGACCACTCGGGTACCGCCGGGAAAGTGAGTGTCATCAGGCACGGGACAGCGTGAAGCCGGCAAGGCTACAGAATATCCCGCCGTTGCAAAAGATCATTCTGACCTGTGCCCCGGCAGACGACTTTGCGCCTGCGCCTGTGGTTCTGAGCGTGACGTATTTAATTATTCAATTCCCCCAGCCAGTTTTCAGTTTGCCGAGCCCAACGCGGCCGGGCCTAAATGGCGCTTTCTTCCCCGCCAAGGCCTTGTCATGGAAAACGTTCAAGCCTCAAGTACCCGCGTATTCTGGCTGATGACCAGCATCGTATGCGTGGCGCTGAATCTGCGCCCTTCGATGGCGGCGGTCGGGCCTTTGCTATCCGCCATTCGGGGCGAAGTGCCCCTGACGTTCAGCATGGCATCGTTGCTGACGATGTTGCCGGTCATGGCCATGGGCTTGGCAATGTTCCTGGGCCTGCGAGTCGCCCTGCGCATTGGCGAACACCGCACCATTGTCCTGTCGCTGGTAGTCATCGGCCTTGCCACGGTCTCGCGCCTGTACCTGGATAGCGCCGAAGCGTTGATCATCAGCGCCGTTTTGGCCGGCATCGGCATCGCCCTGATCCAGGCGGTGCTGCCAGCCCTGATCAAGTCGCGGCTTGGCGATAACGTCTCGTTGTTCATGGGGCTGTACGTCACGTCGATCATGGGTGGCGCGGCCATCGCGGCGTCATTTTCCCCGTTCGTCCTGGCGCAGACGGGCAGCTGGCGCATCGGCCTGGCGATCTGGGCATTGCTGGTGCTGGTCGCGCTGGGCTGCTGGCACGCTCAACGCTCGGTCGTCATGCCATTACCCAGAGCACCGGGACGACAACAGGGCTCGTTCTTTGCCAACCGCCGGGCTTGGCTGCTGGCCCTGTTCTTCGGCCTGGGCACCGCGTCCTATACGTGCGTACTGGCCTGGCTGGCGCCGTATTACCTGGAAAAAGGCTGGAGCGAACAGCAGGCCGGCCTGGTCTTGGGGTTCCTCACAGCGATGGAAGTGTTGTCCGGCCTGGTCACCCCGGCAATCGCCAACCGCAGCCAAGACAAACGCCCGATACTGACGGTACTGCTGACATTGATCATGGCTGGCTTCTGCGGCTTGATCCTCAGCCCGGATCGCTTCAGCCTGCTGTGGCCATGCTTGCTGGGGCTCGGTATCGGCGGTCTGTTCCCGATGAGCCTGATCGTCTCCCTCGACCACCTGGACGACCCGCGCCGGGCCGGCGCGTTGACGGCATTCGTGCAAGGCATCGGTTACCTGATCGCCGGCCTGTCGCCATTGATTGCCGGAGTGATCCGTGACCAATCGGGCAGTTTCGAATGGGCCTGGTGGTCGCTTGCGGTGGTGATGGGGCTGATGATCCTGATGGTGTTGCGCTTCAACCCCAGGCAATACGCGCGGCATATTGGCTAGTCTTCGCTGTCGTAGCAAAACATCTACCCTGCCGAAAGATAAACGGCCAAGGCTCCTGTATAAAGGAGACCTTCGTGGGAACAGGATGTTACGCAAGGATGGCGCCGAGATTAGCTGATGCTCATTAGTAACCTGCTTCGAAAGCTGGATATGCAAGACCTGATGGTGTTCGTCGCCGTGTTCGAACAGCGCAGCGTCACCCAGGTTTCCGAAGCCCTGTGTGTCAGCCAGTCGACCGTCAGCTATTGCCTGAAAAAACTGCGCACCAGCTTCGAAGACGAACTGTTCACCGTGACACGCGCAGGCATGAGCCCCACTCAGAAGGCCATCGTCATGTATGGCCAGGTGCTGGGGGTGCTTAACACGATCAACCAATGCCACTCCGGCATCCAGCCATTCGATCCACGTCAGGAAGAGATCACATTCAACCTCTGCGCGCCGGAATACTTCGAACTCCTGATCCTTCCGAACCTGGTCAAGCGCTTCATCGGCAACCGTGTTCCGGTGGTGATCAACACCACGAAGTTCCAGCGCGATATTCCGGTCGACGCGCTGAGGGACGATCGCTTCGATCTTGCAGTGGGTTTCGGCCCGCATTTCCATGGCGATACCAACGGCCTGCAATCACGGGTATTGCTGACGGATGAGCTGGTGTGCGTGGTGGATAAACATTTCCCCGGCCCTGGGCAAGCGTTCAGCCTCGACGCATTTGTCGCGGGGCAGCATGTATTTCCGACCCCTTGGACATCCGACACCAACATGATCGATGGCTGGCTCGCTCGCCAGGGCTCCAGGCGACAGATCGTCGCGCGCGCCAACAGCTACGTGACAGCCTTGGCCCTGGTCACCGGAACCGACTATATCCTGACCCTGCCCAAACGCATCCAGGCATTGCTTTGCGACGACCAACGATTCGGCGAGCGCCAGCCGCCACCGGGGCTGCCGGGCTTTACGCTTGAGATGATGTGGAGCGAAAAAGCGAGCCAGGACAACCGGAACACCTGGTTGCGCCAGCAGGTCATGGACGTTTGCGCCGAGGTCGGCCAGCGCTGACCACGGCATCGATCCGACTTTTTCGCGGGCAAAAAAAAATCCGGAAATCCTCACTTTCGTGGGCCTTCCAGACTTTTAAAACTACAGAAAATGGTGGGTCGTGTGGGATTCGAACCTACGACCAATTGGTTAAAAGCCAACTGCTCTACCAACTGAGCTAACGACCCTCTGTGTGGTGGCGCGTATAATACTGATTTTTAAGGACTATTCAACACCTAATTTCAAAAAAATCAAAAATAAGGTGTTGGATCGCTCACACCCGCCGCAGCGAAGCCTTCGGCACGCAGCCGGCAGCTGTCGCACTTGCCGCAAGCGCGCCCTTGATCGTCGGCCTGATAGCACGAAACGGTAAGCCCATAGTCGACGCCAAGGCTCACGCCCGCCTTGACGATTTCGGCCTTGCTGAGGTTTTGCAGCGGCGCCAGGATGCGGAAACCCTGTCCCTCTACACCGGCCTTCGTCGCCAGGTTGGCCATGCGCTCGAACGCCTCGACGAACTCCGGTCGACAATCCGGATAACCGGAATAGTCCACCGCATTGACGCCGATGAAAATATCCCGCGCCTCCAGCACCTCGGCCCAGCCCAGCGCGAGGGACAGAAACACGGTGTTGCGCGCCGGCACGTACGTCACCGGGATACCTTCGCTCGGCGCTTCGGGAACGTCGATGGCGCTGTCGGTCAGGGCCGAACCGCCAATGCCGTTGAGGTTCAGGCCGATGACTTTGTGCTCGACCACGCCCAGATCCCGGGCGACCCGTTCAGCGGCCTGCAATTCTGCACGGTGGCGCTGGCCGTAATCGAAACTCATGGTGTAGCAGCGATAACCTTCGGCACGAGCCATGGCCACGACGGTTGCCGAGTCCAGGCCGCCCGACAGCAGGATGACCGCGCGTTTTTCAGCAGTGGTTGAATGTTCAGTCATGTCAGCGCCCCGGCTCGTCGTTCCAAAGATATTTATGCAACTGCAATTGCAGGCGCACCGGCAAATTGTCCGCCACCACCCAATCCGCCAGATCCCGCGCATTGAGGTCGTGATGACTTGGCGAAAACAACACCTCGCCGGCTCGCTGGTCGAGTCCATGCTGGATCAGCTTGGACACCGCCCAGTCATAGTCTTCCCGGGAGCAGATGACAAACTTGACCTGGTCGTTGCGGGTCAACAGTTCAATGTTCTCGTAGCGGTTGCGATGGGCTTCCTTGGAACCAGGCGTTTTGAGGTCCACGACGCGACTGACGCGGGGATCGACCGCCGAGATATCCAGCGCACCGCTTGTTTCCAGGGAGACCTCATAGCCGGCGTCGCACAGCTGCTTGAGCAAAGGGATGGCATTGGGCTGCGCCAATGGCTCGCCCCCAGTGACGCAAACATAGCGCGGACGGAAGCCGGCCACTTGTTCGAGAAGATCGTCGAGGGTTCGCATTGTGCCGCCGCTGAAGGCATAGGCGCTGTCGCAGTACTGGCAACGCAACGGGCAGCCGGTGAGGCGCACAAAAACAGTGGGCAGCCCGGCCGTTCGCGTTTCACCCTGCAAAGAGTAAAAAACTTCGGTAATTCTCAATGTGTCTTGCATAGTCGCCACGGGCGTAACAGCTAAACAGGCTGTCCGCCTCCGTCAGGCACTTCGAGGAACCCCGCCAACGCGTAGATCCCAGGAAGCGTGTTTCATAAAAAGGGCGTGAATTCTAACGAAAAAACCCGCGACAGGCGCGGGTTTCTTCAAAGCAGGTCAAACAGCCTTACATGCGTTGCAGATCACGCTGGGCCAACTGGGCGGCGGAAGTCCCCGGATACTGGGCCACCACCTGCTGCAGAATGCCCTTGACCTTGTCGGTGTGACCGAGGCGGCGTTCTACGTCAGCGAGCTTGTACAGCGAATCCGGCACCTTGGCGTGCTTGGGATACAGCTGCGAAACCTTGGCGAACGCCTGGCCGGCGCCTTGCAGGTCGCCCTTGGCGAGGTTCACTTCGCCCAGCCAGTATTGGGCGTTACCCGAATATTGACTGTTGGGGTATTTGCGCAAGAAAGCGGTAAAGGCCTGGCTGGCCTTGTCGAAATCCTTGGCCTTGATCAGGTCGAAGGCAGCATCGTAATAGAGCTTTTCCTTCGCCGGATCCGCCGGTTCGCCACCGGCTGCAGGTGCTGCTGGAGCGCTAGCCCCAGCGCCTGCGGCTGCACCGGGGGCGTTCAAGTCGCCACCGGCTGGAGAATTCTCAGGAGTCGCGGCAGGTGCAACGCCGGTTCCTATGCGCCGATCAAGATCCTGGTATCGCTCCAGGCTTTCCTGCTTCATGCGCGACACTTCATTTTGCAGAACTTCAATCGCGCCTTGTTGGCGTGACAGTTGATCCTGCATTTGCTGCAGTTGGTTGAACAGCTCGCCCTGTGCCGAGACAGGGGCCGAAACCCCTCCCCCGGCATAGGCGCCGTTCGTACCGTAACCCGCAGGCGGATAGCTGCTCCCGCTATTGTTATAGCCGGAGTCGTTATCGACCACAGGAACCGCAGCCCACGCCGCAAGCGGCGCGAGGCTGAGAGCCAGGACAGTTACAGCACGACGGCACGTTCGCATGACGAATTACTTACGCAGTTCGACGCGACGGTTTTGAGCCCAGGACTGCTCGTCGTTGCCGGTAGCAACTGGACGCTCTTCGCCGTAGGAAACCAGTTCCAGCTGAGCTGGGGAAACACCTTGCAGAACCAGGTAGCGTTGAACGGCTTTCGCACGACGCTCGCCCAGTGCCATGTTGTACTCACGAGTACCACGTTCGTCGGTGTTGCCTTCCAGAACAACGCGAGCGCCGTTACCTTTCAGGTCTTTGGCGTGAACATCCAGAGCGCGCATGGCTTCTGGCTTCAGGTCCGAGCTGTCGTATTCGAAGTAGAAGGTGGTGATTGCGCGCAGAGCAGCTTCTTCGCTCAGGGAGCCGTCAACTGCACCAGTGTTAGCGCCGTAACCAGCGTTTGGATCAACAGCGCCTTCACCGGCGTTGTCGCCGCCTTTGGACGAGCAACCTACAGCTACAGCCATGGCCAGAGCCAGCGCAGCAAATTTACCAAACTTCAGCATTTCCATCGTGAAACTCCTAATGAACCCCAGTGTGTTAAGTAAAACGTATTGCGCCGCGTCAGTTCAGGTAAGGGGACCAGGACGGTTCTCTGACTTCGCCTTGAGCGGTAGGAAGCGGGAGCCTCACGCGTCCATTAATGGACACGAGCATCAAGACTCCCCGGCCCTGCTGGCGGGTGGCGTAGATTACCATGGTGCCGTTGGGCGCAACAGTAGGTGACTCGTCCAGAGTGCTATCAGTTAGGATTTTTACGCTACCGCGCTGCAAATCCTGGGCCGCCACCTTGAAATTGGTGAAACCGTCCTGGCGATGGATCATCACCAGGGTCTTTTCGTCCGCCGACAATTTAGGGTTGGCGTTGTAGTTGCCGACGAAAGTCACGCGCTCGGCACCACCGCCACCGGCGCTGGTCTTGTAGATCTGTGGCTTGCCACCGCGGTCGGAGGTGAAGTAGATGGTCGAACCATCCTTGCCCCAGAACGGTTCGGTGTTGATGCCAGGGCCATTGGTCACGCGCGAGATCGAGCGCGAAGCCAGGTTCATCACGTAGACGTCCGGGTTGCCGTCCTTGGACAGTACGAACGCCAGGCGCGAACCGTCCGGCGACCAGGCTGGCGCGCCGTTCAGGCCTTCGAAGTTGGTGATCTGCTCACGGCGACCGGTGTCGATGTGTTGCACGAAGATACGCGGACGCTTCTGCTCGAACGATACGTAGGCGATGCGCTTGCCATCGGGGGCAAAACGCGGCGACAGGATCGGCTCGCGCGATTGCAGCAAGGTCACCGCGCGCGCGCCGTCATAGTCGGAGCGTTGCAGGGTGTAGCGGGTGTTGTTCTCGGAGAAGCGCTCGGCCGTCACGTAAAGCATGCGGGTAGAGAACGCGCCCTTGATGCCGGTGAGTTTTTCGAACGACTGGTCGGAGATGTAGTGGGCCATGTCGCGCAGTTGGTCGACACTGCCCGATACGCTGCCGGTCAGCACTTGCTGCTCGGTGGCGACGTTGAACAAGGCGTACTGCACCTGCAGGCGACCGCCCGCCGGAACGATGCTGCCGACCATGATGTACTGGGCGCCCAGCGCCTTCCAGTCACGGTAGATGACTTCGCTGGCCTGGGTCGGCAGGCTGATCATGTTCTGCTTCGGAATCGGCGCGTAGTAACCGGAGTTACGCAGGTCGTTGCCGATGATCTCAGCCATGTCATCCGGCAAGACACTGCCGCCCTGCCAACCGAACGGAACGACGGCGATCGGCGTCGCCCGGTCGCTGCCGCTGGTGACCAGGATGTTCTTTTCCTCTGCTACCGCTATCCCTGCCAAGCAGCAGATAACGACGAGCATTGATCGAAGAAGGTTTCTCACAAGGCTAGATCCTCAGGTGTGAATGTCATCTTGAACGAACGATACGGAGCAAAATCGCTCGGCTTCATCCCTTGCATTTCCGTCAATCGCCCAATGTTCTTGACCGCCGCGACCGCCGAAGCGTCGAACGGACCATCGCCACTGGACTTGGCTACGCTGACCGAGGTAACCGTACCGTCGGGCAACATGCCAATTTGCAATACAACTGTCATGCCTTTGCGCGCCGAAGGTGGACGAGCCCAGCCTTCCGCCGCCCGGGCGCGAATCAGATCGTCGAAGCTACCGGCGACTTCATCGCCCTGCTCGTCGGCCAATGCCTGCTCGCGTTCCGGCGTGTCGGAAAGCAAATCTGCCAGGGCCTGGGCCTTTTTCTCTTCGGCGGATTTACGCGCTGCGTCCTGGGCCTTTTTCTTGGCGGCGTCGGCGGCGGCTTTCTTCTTCGCGTCTTCGGCGACTTTCTTCTTCGCCTCTTCAGCTTCAGCTTTCTTCTTGGCGTCCTCGGCCGCTTTTTTCTTCGCGTCCTCGACAATCTTTTTCTTCGCTTCTTCAGCGGCCGCTTTCTTGGCCTCTTCTTCAGCGGCTTTCTTGGCTTCTTCTTCGGCTTTCTTCTTGGCTATATCAGCCAATTGTTTCTCTTCTGCCTTCTTGGCCTCGGCGGCTTTCTTCGCGTCATCGGCTTTCTTGGCTTCGTCTGCCTTTTTAGCCTCGTCCGCTTTTTTTGCCTCATCGGCCTTTTTCGCTTCTTCGGCCTTTTGAGCAGCTTCCTCTTTCTTTTGTTCCGCTGCCCTTACGGCTTCCTGCTCGACCTTTTTCTGCTCCATCTGCTCGACTTCGGTCTGGCGCGCAGCGGATTTCTTCGCCTCGCCGGCAAGCTTCTGGTTGGTCTGCGTGGTGGCCTGGCTTTTTGACTTGAGCTGGTACAGGGTCGCCTGCACGATCGGCTTGGCCGGCGGCAGCTCCGGGGTCATGGCAAAGCTGACAAACAGCATGCCGAACACCAGCACATGCAGGCCGATTGCCAGAACACTGGGCCAGAAGTAGCTTTCCGAGGCGGACGGCTCTCGCTGTTGCTGCATCAGGGGGCCTCGGTGATCAAGCCAACATTACCGACTCCGGCTTTCTGCAGGCCGCCCATGGCGCCCATCACGGCGCCGTAGTCGACAGTCTTGTCGCCGCGAATGAAGACCTGGGTACGCTTGCCATTGCTGTTGCCGGCATTGATGATCTTGGTCACCGCGTCGGTCATCTGCGGCAAGGTCATGGCCCGGTCCTGCTGCTTCTCGGTGTCCACTTCGCTGCCAAGATTCCAGTAGTAGGTCTTGTCAGCCTTGATCGAAATGGTCAGTACCTGGGTGTTGTTGTCCTGCGGCAAGGCTTCGCTGGAAACCTTGGGCAGATCGACCTTCACGCCCTGATTGAGCATGGGCGCGGTCACCATGAAGATGACCAGCAGCACCAGCATCACGTCGATGTAGGGCACTACGTTCATCTCGGCAACCGGCTTGCGCTTGTTTCGGGCTCGAGCGATTAAAGCCATCGGGAAATACCTGCTTATTCTTCGCTGGTGTGCACTTTGCGGTGCAGGATCGCCTGGAATTCATCGGCGAAGGTGTAGTAGCGGCTGGTCAGCGTTTCGCTGCGGGCAGCGAAACGGTTGTAGGCGATAACGGCCGGGATCGCCGCGAACAGGCCGATGGCGGTGGCGATCAGTGCCTCGGCGATGCCCGGGGCCACGGTGGCCAGGGTCGCTTGCTGGGCGGATGCCAGGCCACGGAAGGAGTTCATGATCCCCCAGACGGTACCGAACAGGCCGATGTACGGGCTGACCGAACCGACGGTCGCCAGGAACGGCAAACCTTGTTCGAGCTTTTCTTCTTCGCGGGAGATGGCCACGCGCATCGCACGGGCCACGCCTTCCATCACCGCTTCAGGGTCGACGCCCGGTTGCTGGCGCAGACGGGAGAACTCCTTGAAGCCGGCGCGGAAGATCTGCTCGACGCCCGAATCCGGGTCCGGGTTGCTGCCGGCCTGGCGGTACAGCTTGGACAGGTCGATACCGGACCAGAAGCGCTCTTCGAAGCTCTCCAAGGCACGGCGACCGGCGCGCAGCATGTTGCTGCGCTGAAAAATCATGATCCATGAGGTCACCGATGCGGCTACCAGGGTCAGCATTACCAGTTGCACCACGACGCTGGCATTGCTGACCAGGCTCCACATGGAGGAATGGTCGACGACGTTAGCTTCCACGCTTTATCTCCTGCTCTGAGTGTGTACCCGCGCCGCTCACGCCGGCAAAGGCCGCGCGTAGAGCTTCGGGAATGGCCCGGGGTTTCAAACTATGGGTGCGCACACAGGCCACCAAAAACTGCCCTTCGCAGAGCAGCACATTATCCGCAGCGCGCCTGACCTGCTGCTTGAAGCGCAGGCTGACGCGGTTCAATTCGATGACATCGGCAGTCACCACAAGCTCGTCGTCCAGTCGCGCCGGCGCGTGGTAGCGCGCTTCGCTGGAATGCACGACGAATAACAGGTCCTCCCCTGCCAGCGCGGATTGGGCGAAACCCAGTTCCCGCAGCCGTTCGGTTCGAGCCCGTTCCATAAACTTGAGGTAATTGACGTAGTAAACGATGCCGCCGGCATCGGTGTCCTCGTAATAAACGCGACAGCGATGTGCGAACGACTCCAGCCCGTTTTGCGCGCGCATACTCTAGTGCTTACTCCTCAGGTTGCCAATCCGGCCAGGCAACTGTTTTTTCATTCTCGAACGCATTGACGCTCCAGGCGTGGTCTGGGACAGCACGAACTGAAAAAAAGTCGTCGTACAGCGCGCGCTCAATCGTCTACCGCATCGAGGAACTCGTCTACCACCGGCATCTCCCCCATTCGTGTCGGGATGTTTAAGCCGAAGTGCAGATAAGCATGACGCGTCACCACGCGCCCGCGTGGGGTGCGCATGATATAGCCCTGTTGGATCAGGTAGGGTTCCAGCACGTCTTCAATGGTGTGACGCTCTTCGCTGATGGCGGCCGCCAGGCTGTCCACGCCCACCGGGCCACCGTCGAATTTCTCGATCATGGTCAACAGCAGGCGCCGGTCCTGATGATCGAAACCGCGCTCGTCGATGTCCAGCAGGTTCAAGGCCAGGTCCGCGATCGGCTTGGTGATGTGGCCCTTGGCCCGGACTTCGGCAAAGTCCCGGACCCGACGCAGCAGGCGGTTGGCGATACGCGGTGTACCCCGGGCGCGCCGGGCGACTTCGTACGCACCGTCCGGGTCCAGCGGTAACCCGAGGATGCCGGCCGAGCGGCTGACAATCGTTGCCAGGTCGGCGTTGCTGTAGAACTCCAGGCGCTGGACGATGCCGAAACGGTCCCGCAACGGATTGGTCAGCATGCCGGCGCGGGTGGTGGCGCCCACCAGGGTAAAAGGTGGCAAGTCGAGCTTGATGGAGCGCGCCGCAGGCCCCTCGCCGATCATGATGTCGAGCTGAAAATCTTCCATGGCCGGGTACAGCACTTCCTCGACGATCGGCGACAGCCGGTGGATTTCGTCGATGAACAGCACGTCATGGGGCTCCAGATTGGTCAGCAGCGCCGCAAGGTCGCCTGGCCGCTCGAGCACCGGCCCGGACGTGCTCTTGATCGACACACCCATCTCCTGGGCAATGATATTGGCCAGGGTGGTCTTGCCCAAGCCCGGCGGGCCGAAGATCAGGGTGTGGTCCAGCGATTCGCTGCGCCCACGGGCTGCCTGGATGAACAGCTCCATCTGCTCGCGCACGGTCGGCTGGCCGATATAGTCGGCCAGGCTGACGGGGCGAATCGCGCGGTCCTGGACTTCCTCGCGGTCTCGGGGCGCGCCCGTGGCGGCAATCAGACGATCGGCTTCAATCACTTAAATCATTCCCTTCAGGGCGCGGCGAATCATGTCTTCGGTACTCAAGCCTTTTTCCTTGATCGCGGAAATCGCCTTGCTGGCTTCTTGAGGCTTGTAGCCCAGGGATATCAGCGCGGTGACCGCATCGTTTTCAGCACTGGCTGCCGGTGCGGGCGCATCCGGCTGGTTCGGAACGAGCGCGAACATTGCCGGCACGGCTTCCCAGGCCTTGAAGCGGTCCTTGAGCTCCACCAATAAACGCTCGGCGGTTTTCTTGCCGACCCCTGGCACCTTGGTCAAGGCCGAGGTGTCCTGGGACTGCACGCAACGAATCAGCTCGTCGACTTCCAGGCTCGACATCAAGGCCAGGGCCAGTTTCGGGCCAACACCGTTGAGACGGATCAACTCGCGGAAGAAATCGCGCTCGCGTTTGCCGACGAAGCCATAGAGTAACTGCGCATCCTCGCGCACGACCAGATGAGTGTGCAGCGTCAGCGGCTCACCGACCGACGGCAAGCGATACAGCGTGGTCATCGGCACCTCGAGCTCATAGCCCAGGCCGTTTACATCCAGAATCAGGTGCGGCGGCTGTTTTTCAGCCAGGGTGCCGCGCAAGCGTCCAATCACGTTTCAGATCCTTGGGCGTTGGCCAGCCACTGGCTGGCGAATAACAACACGAGCAGAAGGCCGACGACACAGGCGCAATTCGCTCGGGCTCATGAATGAAGCGCTGATGCTATCAGAGACGCAGGCGCCCGCCACGACTGCGTGCGGTTCCCAGGCCATGGGGCACCAGGCTGGAACGGGTGTGGGCATGGCAAATGGCGATGGCCAGGGCGTCAGAGGCGTCTATCTGCGGCTTGCTGACCAGTTTCAACAAGTGCATCACCATCATCTGCACCTGCTCCTTGTTCGCCGCGCCAGTGCCGACGACCGCCTGCTTGACCTGGGTCGCCGTGTATTCGGCAATCTCCAGGCTTTCCTCGGCGCCCGCCACAATGGCCGCCCCCCGGGCCTGCCCCAACTTCAGGGCGGAGTCGGCATTGCGGGCCATGAAAACCTTTTCGATGCCCATCGTCACCGGACCGTAGGTCTGGATGACTTCGCGCACGCCGCGATAAACAATCTGCAAGCGCTCGTGCAGCTCGCCCGCGCCGGTGCGGATGCAACCAGAGGCGACGTACACGCAGCCGCGACCGGTGTCGCGAACCACGCCATAGCCGGTGATGCGCGAACCAGGGTCGATACCAAGGATTAAAGTCATAACGCCTGCGGTTTGAAGGGGGTTACCTGGGCCTGTGGGAGCGAGCTTGCTCGCGATGGCGTCGGGTCAGCAAACATAGCGTTGGGTGATCTACCGCTATCGCGAGCAAGCTCGCTCCCACATTGATGATCGTGCAGTTACAACGAACCTATCAGCCTAGTTGTTCAGCCACCGACTCAGGAATATCAGCGTTGGAATAAACGTTCTGCACGTCATCCAGGTCTTCCAGCATGTCGATCAGCTTGAGCACTTTCTCGGCGCCTTCCAGGTCGAGTTCGGCGCTGGTGGTCGGTTGCATCACGATTTCCGCGTCGGCAGGCTTGAAACCGGCCGCCTCAAGGGCGTTGCGCACGGCATAGAAGCTGGCGAACGACGTGAACACGTCGAACGAACCGTCCTCGTGACCGACCACATCATCGGCATCGGCCTCCAGGGCCGCTTCGGTCAGGGCATCCTCATCAATACCCGGCGCGAAGCTGATCTGCCCCTTGCGCTCGAACAGATAAGCCACCGAACCGTCAGTGCCCAGGTTGCCGCCGCATTTGCTGAATGCGTGGCGCACGGCCGCGGCGGTGCGGTTGCGGTTGTCGGTCATGCATTCGACCATCACCGCCACGCCGCCCGGGCCGTAGCCTTCATAAGTCAGCTCCTCGACATTGTCGGCCTCGGTCGCACCGGCGCCACGGGCGATCGCTCGGTCGATGATGTCGCGACTCATGTTCGCGCCCAAGGCCTTGTCCAATGCCAGGCGCAAGCGCGGGTTGGAGCCCGGATCGCCGCCACCCTGGCGGGCCGCGACTGTCAATTCACGGATCCACTTGGTGAAGATCTTGCCTCTCTTGGCATCCTGACGTTCTTTGCGGTGCTTGATGTTCGCCCACTTGGAATGACCTGCCATAACTCGCTCCGGTTTTTCTCTGGAACATTGCCCGCCCCCGCGCATGCGCGGTAGCCGACAAGCAAAAATATCGACCCCAATGAAAAGGCGCATCCGAAGATGCGCCCTCTCAAGAGCCAGCCTTACTCAGCCTTTGGCTGTTCACGCAGACGAATGTGCAACTCGCGCAATGCCTTGGCATCCACGACGCCAGGCGCCTGGGTCATGACATCCGCCGCGCTCTGGGTTTTCGGGAACGCGATGACTTCGCGGATCGACTGGGCGCCGGTCATCAGCATCACCAGGCGATCCAGGCCGAAGGCCAGGCCACCATGGGGCGGCGCGCCGTACTTCAAGGCGTCCAGCAGGAAGCCGAACTTCTCTTCCTGTTCCGCTTCATCGATACCCAACAGGCGGAACACGGCCTGCTGCATTTCCTTGCGGTGGATACGGATCGAACCGCCACCCAGCTCGGTGCCGTTAAGGACCATGTCGTAGGCACGCGACAGGGCGGTGGCCGGGTTGGCCTCCAGCTCTTGTGGCGAGCACTTCGGCGCGGTGAACGGGTGGTGCAGCGCGGAGAAGCTGCCGTCGTCGTTTTCTTCGAACATCGGGAAATCAACGACCCACAGCGGAGCCCACTCGCAGGTCAGCAGCTTCAGGTCGTGACCCAGCTTGATGCGCAATGCGCCCAAGGCTTCGCTGACGATCTTGGCTTTGTCGGCGCCGAAGAACACGATGTCGCCATCGACCGCGCCCACGCGATCGAGGATCACGTTGAGGTTGTCCTGCGGGATGTTTTTCACGATCGGCGATTGCAGGCCATCGACACCCGCCGCGCGCTCGTTGACCTTGATGTAGGCCAGGCCCTTGGCACCGTAGATGCCGACGAACTTGGTGTAGTCGTCGATCTGCTTGCGCGGCATGCTCGCGCCACCGGGAACGCGCAGGGCAGCGATACGGCATTTCGGATCGTTGGCCGGGCCGCTGAATACCTTGAACTCCACTTCCTTGAGCTGATCGGCCACGTCCACCAGCTCCAGCGGAATACGCAGGTCTGGCTTGTCGGAACCGTAGCGGCGCATGGCTTCTTCGAAGGTCATGTGCGGGAAATCGCCGAATTCCAGGTCCAGCACTTCCTTGAACAGGTTGCGGATCATGCCTTCGGTCAGGCCCATGATGTCTTTTTCATCGAGGAAGCTGGTCTCGATGTCGATCTGGGTGAACTCAGGCTGACGGTCGGCACGCAGGTCTTCGTCGCGGAAGCATTTGGCGATCTGGTAGTAGCGATCGAACCCGGCCACCATCAGCAGTTGCTTGAACAGCTGTGGCGATTGCGGCAAGGCGAAGAAGCTGCCGGGGTGGGTACGGCTCGGCACCAGGTAATCGCGGGCGCCTTCCGGCGTGGCGCGGGTCAGGATCGGCGTCTCGACGTCGAGGAAGCCGTTCTCGTCCAGGTAACGACGGATGCTGGTGGTCATGCGCGAACGCAGGCGCAGCTTCTCGGCCATTTCCGGACGACGCAGGTCGATGAAACGATAGCGCAGGCGGGTTTCCTCGCCTACGTCGGAATATTCGTTGAGCGGGAACGGCGGGGTTTCCGCCTCGTTGAGCACTTCCAGCTCGTAGCCCAGCACTTCGATCATGCCGGACGCCATATTGGCGTTGCCAGCGCCAGCCGGGCGCAGGCGCACCTTGCCGGTGATCTTGACGACGTATTCGCTGCGCACGCGGTCGGCGGTGGCGAAGGTTTCGGCGCGGTCAGGATCGAACACTACCTGGGCCAGGCCTTCACGATCACGGATATCGAGGAAAATCACCCCGCCATGGTCACGGCGACGATGGACCCATCCGCAAAGAGTAACTTCCTGACCTTCCAGGCTTTCGTTCAGTTGGCCGCAATAATGGCTGCGCATCATGGTAGTGGTTTCACTTCTCGTAATTCGAAATTCGGTTGGAGGCCCTGCCCGTGCAAGAACCCGCGCGTGTTCAACTCAGTCAGCCTTGTCGCCACCGGCCAGGTTCTTCTTGGCGCCGGTCTTGAAGTCGGTTTCATACCAGCCCGTGCCGCCGAGGCGGAAACCAGGCATGGACAGCATCTTTTTCAGCTCCGGCGCTTGGCAGGCGGGGCAATCGACCAGCGGTGCCGCGCTGATTTTTTGAATGGCTTCCATCTGATGACCACAGGAAGCACATTGATAGTCGTACATCGGCATGGGGGTTGTCTCGGCGATCAGGTTATTCACGCAAAGCCCGGCTTTGCGGCAAAGAGCGGGATTATATCCATTAAATGCGGCCTGTGCAGCCGTAAGACCGCACAGTCATTGCCGATAATATCGTTCAGCCAAGACCTGGATCACTCCCGTGCATTTCCTTCAGGCTGTGAACCACGCAGACAACGCGCACCAGCCCACTGAAATTACGCACGCCGCCATGACGCAGGTGGACCTCCCTGTCCACATGGGACAGCAAGGTGCTGACGGAGCAGCTGTTGAGCTGCGCCAGGTCACCGAGAATATCCCAATAGACCTGCTCCAGCCGCAGGCAGGTGGCGAATCCGTTGAGTCGGATGGAGCGGGCCAGCGGCCGCGCCAGTTGCATGTCAAAACCACTGACGAACGGGTCGATCTTCACGGACTGCGGTCGTCCGCGCACACTTTCCCTGGGGTCTTTTCCTTGGATCATACCGTTGACACTCCTTTGCCATACGAACCTCAGTCGGAACAACCGATCTGTGGTGCTATGGAAGCTCAACTGGATCGCCAGTTCCAGATGACTTTTTGACCATCAACGTAGGACAAGCCAACAGGGCGCTGGCGATGAATCATGCGTTCCTACACGCAGTGGCGGGCGATGACGCCAACGGCAGCACCATCGCCGGCCCGGGGCTTAGCGATCTTCCAGCAACGAACGCAACATCCACGCGGTTTTTTCGTGAACCTGCATACGCTGCGTCAACAGGTCGGCGGTGGGCTCGTCGCTGACCTTGTCCAATAAAGGAAAGATACCGCGAGCGGTGCGCGTCACCGCTTCCTGCCCCTCGACCAATTGCCGGATCATATCCTCTGCCGCCGGTACGCCCTCTTCCTCCTTGATGGAAGACAAACGCGCATACACCGAATAAGCGCCAGGCGCCGGGAAGCCGAGCGCACGGATTCGCTCGGCGATCGAATCCACCGCCAGCGCCAGCTCGTTGTATTGTTCTTCGAACATCAGGTGCAAGGTGCGGAACATCGGCCCGGTAACGTTCCAGTGGAAGTTGTGGGTCTTGAGGTACAGCACATAGGTGTCCGACAGCAGCCGCGAAAGTCCGTCGACGATGGACTTGCGATCTTCTTCGCTGATACCGATATCAATTGCCATGGTTGATCTCCTGACGATGGTGAATTCACTCTAGCGGGTGTCGCGGTCGATATCCTGCGACAAATCGCCAGCCATCCTGAACCGACAAGCTGGGACGTCGGACGGTTCCGGCAAGACGGTGAGAATTCAACATCCATTGCCCGTCGCCGGCAAGCGTCCCTCCCATGCCCCTGGCCGACGAACAGCGTGCCGCGCCTCTGTAACACGTTTGAGAAGGCCCCGGCTTTGCTGTTAAATAGGCAGTGTGTCGCTACGCCTATTTTTCAGGGCGTCGCGCATAGGCTGATCCGGGTGCGTGTTCCTACGCCTCTCATTTCTGGAGCGAACCGCCCCCGACCAGCTCTTCCTTGTGATCTGTCTTAACCGTGAGCCATCAAAATGTTGAAAATCGTCCACTTGCTAATGGGCGCAGCTGCCCTGCTGCTGTCCTTCATCCCTAGCCTGGGTTCCGAAGCCACACCTTACCTGCAACATCCCGACGCGCTGTACCTGGCCTTTTTCGGCCTGCTCAACCTGACCCTGGCACCCGTCATCCCTTACTGGAACAAAGGTCCACGTCATCAACTGCAAAACCTTGTCAGCGGCTTGCTGGTACTGGCTGTTGCCTTGCAAACCCTGTCCCTGCTGGCGCCCATGCCGGAAATCGGCGGCCAACCCGCCATCCTGTCCAGCCTGGCCGCGGCATTGCTCGCTGTCTTGCTGCACCTGGCCGTCAGCTTCTACAAGAAGTCGTCGCCAGCGGCCGCATCACAGAACTACGACATGTCCAACCGCGATACCGGCACCGTGAAGTGGTTCAACACCTCCAAGGGGTTCGGCTTCATTTCCCGCGACTCCGGCGATGACATTTTTGTGCATTTCCGGGCCATTCGTGGCGAAGGCCACCGCGTTCTGGTCGAAGGCCAGCGCGTGGAGTTCTCGGTGATGCATCGCGACAAGGGCCTACAGGCCGAAGACGTGATCGCCGCGCTGCCGCGCCGCTGATCCGGGCGTAAAAAAACCGCGACGCAGCCTGGCTGCTCGCGGTTTTTTATCGACTGCCGTTCGGACCGATCAGTAATGCGGCGGTGGCGCGTCTTCCTCGAAGGATTCGAACTGCCCGGCCATTTCCTCCTGGCGCTTGAGTAGCGCCGCCATCTGCAGCTGCAAACGCTCAACGACTCGTTGCTGCTCCACCAGCACGTCATTCAATGCCTGGATAGTGTCATCCTGAAACGCCAGGCGGCTTTCCAGGTCTGTTACGCGCTCTTCAAGATTCATGGTCTCAGCCCTCCAGAAACTTGAAATCATCGGTCAACACCGCTCGCAACCGTTCGCGGATGGCCGCTACCTGCCCGGCATCATAAGGCTGGGCCGGGTGCTTGCCCCAGACCGGCGCCGGCCAGGCGGCATCCTCTCGCTTGCGTACGATCACATGCATGTGCAATTGACTGACGACGTTACCCAAGGTTGCAACATTCAGCTTGTCGGCATCGAACGAGTCCTTGAGCGTTTCAGCCAGTGCCGTGGTTTCTTTCCACAACTGCGACTTATCAGCGTCATCCAATTGAAACAATTCACTGATATTTTCCCGTCGCGGCACGAGGATGAACCACGGGTAGTTCGAGTCATTTGACAGGAGCAAGCGGCACAGCGGGAAATCGCCGATGGGCAATGTGTCTTGTTGCAATCGTGGATCTAAGGCAAACACCGGCGTACTCCTCGCTCGTTGATCGATGGCCCGATGCGACGCCCTTCGGGCTGCCACCGGACGCAGGCCGCCAGCATACCTGTGAACGGCGCAACGTTCACTGCGCACCAATACCGGGCGCCCGGAATCGTAAAAGCGCATTTTGCAGCTAGCTGGCACAAGCGCTGTTCTCTTTTCGTCCAGCGTTGAGAATTTTTGCACCAAAACAGCACAATGCGTCTACGCTTTGTGATCGTGGCATCCGTGTTTTACCCACTGACGGGGTGAACCGGTAACGTTTTTGGTTGTCCCGCGAGGTTTATCGGCTTCAAACATGTCAGCTGCCCAGCAGTCAACCCCATTTAAAACAAGGCCTTTGGAGCCCGGTTTCATGAGGTTTCGCCGCAACCGCAGCTAAAATGTGAAAAAAATGTGAACGAAAACCGGGTTTGTGCATGCTTGTTGCATTCATGCCCATATCGCCTACAGGGCATCGCCGGACGCGAAACCTGCAGGCATGAGAATTAAAGTGGCAAGGCTGCCCTCAGGAGCTTCAAGCGTTGTACTTATGGACTCTTTACGCCGATGGTGGAAAAAAGAGCAACTTGAAGTTGTCTTCCACCTACCTCGGAGCAGCTGAATTACGACATGGATCGAGCCATTGGCGACATGGTCGTAAAGAAGCTGAAAGGTTGAATGGGCAAGTATCGCCAAAGAATGTCGGCGTGATATAAGTTTGCGCCGACACAAAAAGAAAGAGCCGCCCAGATAATAAAACAGGTGGGACGGCAGTACTCTTAAAACCAAAGGAGCAAATCACGATGCGCGTGATGAAGTGGAGCATGATCGCACTGGCCGTTGCTGCAGCAGCCAGTACTCAAATGGCTACGGCCGCACCTTTCGTAAGTGACCAGTCTGAAGCCAAAGGCTTTGTCGAAGACGCAAAGTTCGACTTGCTGCTGCGCAACTATTACTTCAACCGTGATAACAAAAACGGTGGCGACGACCAGAAAGACTGGACCCAGGGTATCTGGGGCAACTTCAGCTCCGGCTACACCCAAGGTACTGTTGGCGTCGGCGTCGATGCATTCGGTTACCTGGCATTGAAACTGGACGGTGGCGACGGCACCGGCGGCACCGGCAACATGAGCCGCGACGCCGATGGCGATGTAAACGACAGCCAGGGCAAGGCCGGCGCAGCGATCAAATTCCGCGTCTCCAAGACCGAGCTGAAAGTCGGTGACATGCAGCCAAGCACTGCTCCAGTGTTTGCCGTTGGCGGTTCCCGTATCCTTCCTCAAACTGCCAGCGGTTTCCAACTGCAGAGCAGCGAAGTCAAAGACCTTGACCTCGAAGCCGGTCACTTCTACTCGGGTACCAGCCAGGATCGTAACTCCCGCAACGGCGGCCTGTACGCAACCTACGCTGGCGTCGAAGCCAACACCATCGACTACCTGGGCGGCAAATACGCGATCAGCGACAACCTGAGCGCATCGCTGTACGGCGCCAAGCTGGAAGACATCTGGAACCAGTACTACGCCAACCTGAACTACACCATCCCAATGGGTGGCGATCAGTCGTTGAACCTGGACGGTAACATCTACCGCACCACCGATGCCGGCAGCGCCGAAGCCGGTGACATCAGCAACACGACGTTCTCCCTGGCAGCTGCTTTCTCGTTCCTGAAAGCACACACCATCACCGTGGCCTTCCAGAAGGTCAACGGCGACACGCCGTTCGACTACATCGGCGTGGGCAAGAACAACCGCGGCGGCGACTCGATCTTCCTCGCCAACTCCATCCAGTACTCCGACTTCAACGCGCCTAACGAGAAATCTGCCCAGATCCGTTATGACCTGAAAATGGCTGAGTACGGCGTTCCTGGTCTGAGCTTCATGACCCGCTACGTTAAGGGTTGGGACATTGATGGTACCGATCTGCCTGCTAACAGCGTATACCGCGACGAGGACGGCAACCCTCTGTACGGCAATAACGGCAAGCACAACGAAACCAACTTCGAAGCCAAGTACGTTGTCCAGTCTGGCCCAGCGAAAGACCTCTCCTTCCGCATTCGTCAAGCTTGGCACTACGCTAACGAAGACGAAGGCGAAGGCGACGTGAAAGAGTTCCGCCTGATCGTTGACTACCCGATTTCGGTTCTGTAATTGCCGAAAGTCAGTTTGCGGTAATCAAAAAAAGGCCCATCTTCGGATGGGCCTTTTTTATGCTCGCTACTTTTGGATGCCTGGTCGGGTCCGACAAGCGAAGCGGTTACGCCGACGTGGATTCATGAACCATCCGAATCACCCGCTGCGGAAACGGAATATCAATGCCCGCCTCCTTCAAGCGGTCCCGCGCCTGTTCGTTAAGCATGAACATCACGTTCCAGTAATCCGCGGTCTTGACCCAGATACGCAGGGAAACCGTGATCGAGCTATCGCCCAAGGTCGAAATCACCGCTTCTGGCGCAGGATCAGCCAATACGCGCTCGTCCTTGGCCAACTCCAGCAATACTTCCCGAGCCTTTTGCAGGTCGGCCTGATAATCCACGCCCACGTCGAACACGACTTTGCGGGTGGGCTGGCGATTGGTGTTGGTGATGATGCCGTTCGACAGGTTGCCGTTCGGCACGATAACTGTCTTGTTGTCACCGGTACGCAGCACCGTGTGGAATATCTGGATACTGTCGACCGTGCCGGCCACGCCTTGGGCTTCGATCCAATCGCCAATGCGGAACGGACGGAACAGCAAAATCAGCACGCCGCCGGCGAAGTTCGCCAGGCTGCCCTGCAAGGCCAGGCCAATCGCCAGGCCTGCCGCACCAATGGCCGCTACGAACGACGTGGTTTCCACGCCAATCATCGACGCGACGCTGACGATCAGCAATATCTTGAGGATGATGTTTGCCAGGGTACCGATGAACCCTTGCAAGGCGAGGTCGGCGTTGCGCAAAGCCAAAAGCGCCCCGAGTTTCTGCGTAACCTTGTTGATCAGCCACCAACCGATGGCCAGGGTAACGATTGCCAGCAGTACACGACTGCCGTACTCCATGATCATCGGTATCCAAGCCTGGGAGGCCTTGACCAGGTGGTCCACTTCAGCGTTCAAGTCCATCGTGTTCTCCTTTTTTCCCGTTGCACGCAACACCCGTGCAAACACTGTGTGGCCAAACATCGCCTCCGTTGGTTACCCAGCAGCGCCTTTTTGATGGGTCGCTGCCTTACCGGCGGGAGCAGCATCGGGCCACTGTCATTGCGAACAGCCTGGTGTCAGTCGCGGAAGTTATTGAACTGTAGCGGCATGCCGAACTCCTTGCCGCGCAGCGCGGCGATGGCTTCCTGCAAGTCGTCACGCTTCTTGCCGGTCACCCGCACCTGCTCGCCCTGGATGGCGGCCTGGACCTTGAGCTTGGCGTCCTTGATGTGGGCAACGATCTTCTTTGCCAGTTCCTTGTCGATGCCTTCCTTGAGCACGGCTTCCTGCTTCATCAGCTTGCCCGACGCATAGGCGTCCTTAACTTCAAGGCACTGCACATCGATCTTGCGCTTGACCAGCGCCAGCTTGAGGATTTCGATCATCGCCTCGAGCTGGAAGTCGGCCTCGGCGGTCAGGTTGACAGTCAGATCCTTTTCCTTGAACTCGAAGCTGCCCTTGCCCTTGAGGTCATACCGACGGTCGAGTTCCTTGACGGCGTTTTCAACGGCGTTGGTGACTTCGTGCTTGTCCAGTTCGGATACCACGTCGAATGACGGCATGTAGTGTTCTCCAAATAAAAAGGCGCGCTCATGACAAAGGCGCGCACTTGGCTTGTGGTTAAAATCGGGCTCATTATAACGGGTCTTTTCCCGCCTTTACCGCGAGCCCTTCAGATGCCTGCGCCAAACCGAGTAAAAAACTGATGTCCACCACCTGGCATGTCCTGGGAGCCGGCAGCCTCGGCACGTTATGGGCGACGCGCCTGGCCCGGGCCGGCCTGCCGGTGCGGCTGGTGCTGCGCAATGAAAAGCGGTTGCAGGCTTACCGCGAGGCCGGCGGCCTGACCTTGGTGGAACAAGGCCAGGCGCAGTGCTACCCGGTGCCCGGCGAAACCGCGCAAGGCACCGAGCCTGTTCAGCGGCTGCTCCTGGCGTGCAAGGCCTACGACGCGGAAGCAGCCGTGGCTTCGATTGCCCATCGACTGGGCGCCGAGTCGGAACTGATCCTGTTGCAGAACGGCCTCGGCAGCCAGGACGCCGTGGCGAACCGCGTGCCCCAGGCCCGCTGCATCAGCGCTTCCAGCACCGAAGGCGCGTTTCGCGATGGCGATTGGCGCGTGGTGTTCGCCGGCCACGGCTTCACCTGGCTGGGCGATCCGGCCCAGCCGGTGGCACCGGTCTGGCTGGATGACTTGGCCGCCGCCGGCATCCCCCATGAATGGAGCGCCGATATCCTCACCCGCCTTTGGCGCAAACTGGCCCTCAACTGTGCGATCAACCCACTCACGGTACTGCACCATTGTAAGAACGGTGGCCTGCAGGACCACCGCTGCGAAGTGGCGACCCTTTGCGCCGAACTCACCGACCTGCTTGAACGCTGCGGCCAGCCTGCGGCGGCCGAAGACTTGCAGACGGAAGTCGAACGGGTGATCCAGGCCACCGCCGCCAATTATTCCTCGATGTACCAGGACGTGGCCAACCAGCGGCGCACCGAAATCAGCTACCTGCTCGGCCATGTCTGCGCGGTCGCCCAGCGGCATGGCGTGGCGGTGCCGCATCTCGGACAAATGCGCGAGCGACTGATCGCCCACCTGCACAACCTTGGATTGCCCAGCGACTGAGCAGCGGCTACGCTGGCCCTCGTGTTCCTTGTTAGCGACGAGTCCGATGCCATTGCGCCAGCGCCTTGAAAATCTACCGGTCGGCCAGAAACTGCTGGCGGCCCTGTTGGTGTTGTTGACCACCGTTTTGCTGGTGGCCAACCTGACCTTCATCAGCGCGGCCTATTACATTTCCCAGGAAAGCATGGCCCCCCAGGCGTTGCAGACCATTGGCCGGCTGGTGGCCAACCCGAGCCTGATCGCCGACGCGCTGCAATCGCCGCAAAGCGCCCAACGCCTGCTCGATGAGCTCAACAGCTACGCCCCACTGCGAGCAGCGGCACTCTACGATGGGCAAGGCGAACGGCTGGCCCAGCTGCAACAGGGCGAAAAACTCAGGCTGCCGGAACATTTCCGCCACATGCAAACCTGGCAGGCCGGCGAGTTCCGCAGCAACCAGGTCATTACCCTGCCCCGTCCCGGCACCACGCCGGGCCATCTCTTGCTGGTCGCCAGCAGCGAATTGCCCACCGCGTTCTACACCGGCACGTTGACCGCCAGCCTCGGCATCCTCATCTTCAGCGTGCTGCTGTGGCTGGTCATTGCCCAGCAGATCAAGCGGCTGATCACCCAACCGATCCACCAGCTCGAAGAGTTGTCGCGCCAGGTGACCCGCGAGGAAAACTATTCCCTGCGCGCCGCCCGGGGCAACCACGACGAAATCGGCAGCCTGGCCGAGGCGTTCAACACCATGCTGTCGCGCATCGAAGCCCGCGAACAGCAACTCAAGCGAGCCCGTGACGATTCCCAGGCCGCCTATGACCAGGCCCAGGGGCTTGCGGAGGAAACCCGCCACACCAACCGCAAGCTGGAACTGGAAGTCCAGGTGCGCAGCAAGATCGAGAAAAAACTCACCGGCTTCCAGAACTACCTCAACAGCATCATCGACTCCATGCCGTCGGCCCTGATCGCCCTCGACGAACAGCTCTACGTCACCCAATGGAACCAGGAAGCCAGCGCGCTCTCCGGCACACGATTGGACGAAGCGCTGAACCAGCCGATCTTCCTCGCCTTCGAACCGCTCAAGCCCTATCTGCCACAGCTCAAGCAGACGGTCGAACAGCACACGGTGGCCAAGATCGAACGTGTCACCTGGACCAAGGACGACGAAGCCCGGCACTACGCCCTCACGTTCTATCCGTTGATGGGCGGTGCCGGGCGGGGCGTGGTGATCCGTATCGATGACATTACCCAGCGCTTGTCGCTGGAAGAAATGATGGTGCAATCGGAGAAGATGCTCTCGGTCGGTGGCCTCGCGGCGGGCATGGCCCATGAGATCAATAATCCGCTCGGAGCGATCCTGCATAACGTGCAGAACATCCGCCGACGCCTGTCGGCGGAACTGCCGAAGAACCTCGAACAGGCCGAGCAGTTGGGCATCGAGTTGCCGGTGATCTACCGTTACCTGGAGAGCCGGGAAATCCCGCAACTGCTCGACGGCATCCAGCAGGCCGGTGCCCGGGCCGCGAAGATCGTCACCCACATGCTCAGCTTCAGTCGACGCAGCACCCGGCAGATGGCCCCCTGCGACTTGCCCGCTTTGATCGACCAGGCCGTCGAGATTGCCGGCAACGATTTCGACCTGGCGATCGGTTTCGACTTCAAGGGCCAGGCCATCATCCGTCAGTTCGACCCGAACCTGGGGCCGGTGCCCGGCACCGCCAACGAACTGGAGCAGGTGCTGCTCAACCTGCTGAAAAACGCTGCCCAGGCCATCCATCAGCGCCAGGACGACGGCGAGCCCGGCCGTATTATCCTGCGTACCCGGCTGAATCCACCGTGGGCGGAAATCCAGGTCGAGGACAACGGCATCGGCATGAGCGAGAACGTGCGCAAACGCACCTTCGAACCGTTCTTTACCACCAAGGAAATCGGCCAGGGCACGGGCCTCGGGCTGTCGGTCTCGTATTTCATCATCACCAACAACCACAAGGGCCAGATGGAAGTGCAATCCGCGCCAGGCCAGGGCACTTGCTTCACCCTGCGCCTGCCGCTGGCGGGCACTTCGATCGTGGCCCAGGAACACAAGCAAGTGGAGCGCTGAACAATGGGTTTTCGCCTGTCGAAGATTTACACCCGCACCGGTGACAAAGGTGAAACCGGGCTGGGGGATGGTCGCCGCGTGGCGAAGGACCACCCGCGGGTCGAGGCGATCGGCGAAGTGGATACGTTGAACAGCCAGTTGGGCCTGTTGCTGGCCGGTCTGGCCGAGGAAACGGCCCGGCATCCCGCGCTGGAAGACGTCATCACGGTGTTGGCGCCATGTCAGCACCGCTTGTTCGACCTAGGCGGTGAATTGGCGATGCCCGCCTATCAAGCGCTTAACGTGGCGGAAGTCGAACGGCTGGAAGCGGCGATTGACAGATGGAACGAGGAATTGGGTCCGCTGGAGAACTTCATCCTACCCGGCGGCTCGACGCTGATCGCCCAAGCCCACGTCTGCCGAAGCATGGCCCGCAGCGCCGAGCGTCGTTGCCAGCAATTGAACGCAGTGGAGCCGCTGGCCGGGCCGGGGCTGGCCTACATCAATCGATTGTCGGATCTGTTGTTCGTGGCCGCGCGGGTCATTGCCCGGCGCCAAGGGGTGGCTGAGGTACTTTGGGAGGCGGCGGCCAAGCCTGGGGGCTGATCTGTCAGTCCGCCATCGCGAGCAAGCTCGCTCCCACAGGGGTTTTGTGACCGCCTAAAATCCAATGTGGGAGCGAGCTTGCTCGCGATGGCGTCAGTTGTTGCACACTCTCACGCCTCAGGCCAAAACGCCCGAATCCCCGCCACGCCCTGGGCCCCGGCGTCCCATGCCTTTTGCCGCTCATCCGGCCCTACTCCGCCCAACAGGTAGACCGGCCTGTCGAAGCCCTCGATCAACCGCGCCGCTTCGTCCCATCCCAGCGGCTTGGCATCGGGATGGGTCTGGGTCGGCTGCACCGGCGAGAGCGTCACGAAATCCACATCCATCTGCTGCGCCAGGGACAGCTCTTCTGCGTTATGGCACGAGGCTGCCAGCCAGCGATCCTTGCCGAACGGTCGACCGGCCGCCGCATGCTTGTGCAGTTGTGCGGCGGTAATGTGCCAGCCGGCCGACGGGAAATCCCCCAGCCATTCGAACGGCCCCTTGAGCATCAGCTGGGCCTTGCCGGCACACAGCCCCACCGCGTCCACCGCCAGATCACGGTATTGCGGATCGTAGCCGTTGGGCGCGCGCAGTTGGACCAGCTTGATCCCACCCCCGATCGCCTTCTGCAAGCCGCGCAGCAACGCCGGCGTTTCGAGGCCTTCGGGCGTAATCAGGTACTCGCCCGGCAAACGGGCCGCCGCGACGATCGGCTGATTGGCCGCCGGAAATTCATAATTCGTCAACTCACGGGCCGTCACCCAGGCCAACGGCTGGCCTTCGGAACCGTGGGGCTCGCCACTGAACGCCGAGACTTCCCAGACGTCCAGCAACACCTGCTTGTCCGGGTAGTCATGACGCACCTTGATCAGCGGCCGAGCGGCGCCGACAACGATGCCCAATTCTTCATGAAGCTCCCGGGCCAGGGCGGTCTCGACGGATTCATCCGCCTCGACCTTGCCGCCAGGAAACTCCCACAGGCCACCTTGGTGCTGGGTATCGGCCCGCCGGGCGATCAGGATTCTGCTGGCGGCATCGCGAATGACCGCCGCCGCTACGTGGATTCGTTTCACCGCGCTATTCCTCAGCGTTGATGGAGTCGGTTCCGGCCCATCGCGAGCAAGCTCGCTCCCACACGAACGACACTGTTGCCCTGTGGGAGCGAGCTTGCTCGCGATAGGAGCGCCTCGGTCTTAAGTCCGATACTCAGCGTTGATCTTTACGTACTCGTGGGACAGGTCAGTGGTCCAGATGGTTTCGCTGCAATCACCCCGTCCCAGCTCGATGCGGATAGTGATCTCTTCCTGCTGCATCACGGCCGCGCCCTGGGCTTCGGTGTAGGTTGCGGCGCGGGCGCCCTGGCTGGCGATGCACACTTCGCCAAGGAACACGTCGATCTTGCTCACGTCCAGCTCAGGCACGCCGGCACGGCCGACAGCGGCGAGGATACGGCCCCAGTTCGGGTCGGAGGCGAACAATGCGGTCTTGATCAGTGGCGAGTGCGCCACGGTGTAGCCGACGTCCAGACATTCCTGGTGATTGCCCCCGCCGTTGACCTGCACGGTCACGAACTTGGTCGCGCCTTCGCCGTCACGGACGATGGCCTGGGCCACTTCCATGCACACTTCGAACACCGCCTGCTTGAGGGCCATGAACAGCGGGCCGCTGGCCTCGGTGATCTGCGGCAGGTTGGCCTTGCCAGTGGCGATCAGCATGCAGCAGTCATTGGTAGACGTGTCGCCGTCGATGGTGATGCGGTTGAACGACTTGTTGGCGCCGTCGAGCATCAGGTCTTGCAGCACCTGGCGCGAAACCTTGGCGTCGGTGGCGATGTAGCCTAGCATGGTCGCCATGTTCGGGCGGATCATGCCGGCGCCTTTGCTGATGCCGGTGACCGTGACGGTGACGCCGTCGTGCTGGAACTGGCGGCTCGCGCCCTTGGGCAGGGTGTCAGTGGTCATGATGCCGGTGGCGGCGGCGGCCCAGTTGTTTTCCGAGAGGTCATCAAGGGCGGCTTGCAACGCGCCTTCGATTTTCTCGACCGGCAGTGGTTCGCCGATTACACCGGTGGAGTAAGGCAGTACCTGGTTGGCGTCGACGCCCGTCAGTTCAGCCAGCTTGGCGCAGGTGCGCTCGGCGGCGGCCAGGCCTGGCGCGCCGGTGCCGGCATTGGCGTTACCGGTGTTGGTCAGCAGGTAACGCACCGGTCCCTGCACGCGTTGCTTGGCCAGGATCACCGGCGCGGCGCAGAACGCATTGAGGGTAAACACGCCCGCGACCGTCGAACCCTCGGCGCAACGCATCACCACCACATCCTTGCGCCCGGGGCGCTTGATGCCCGCCGAGGCGATACCGAGTTCAAAACCGGCAACCGGGTGCAACGTTGGCAACGGACCAAGACCAACAGCCATGAATGCGCTCCTTAATAGATAAATCGACGCCGTCTTCATCGAAACGGCGAATCAAATGGCAAAACGCCGCGACAGGGGTTACCTGTCGCGGCGCGGGTCGTTCAGCGTTGAAACGGGATTATTGAATCTGCCCGTGGCAATGCTTGTATTTCTTGCCCGAGCCGCAATAGCACAGCTCGTTACGGCCCAGCTTCTGCTCGTTGCGCACCGGCGCGGTGGCCAGTGCAACATCCACGTCGACACCTTCTTCCATCGCCTGGGCCACTTCCAGCCCTGGCGCTTCGGCGTGTTCGAACTGCATGCGGGCAGCCAAGGCTTCGGCTTCCTGGCGCAGGCGAGCTTCTTCTTCAACCGGGTCTTCGCGGCGAACCTGAACGTGGGACAGCACACGAATCGAGTCGCGCTTAATGGAATCCAGCAGCTCGGAGAACAGCGTGAAGGACTCGCGCTTGTATTCCTGCTTCGGGTTCTTCTGGGCGTAGCCGCGCAAGTGAATACCGTGGCGCAGGTGATCCATGGTCGACAAGTGGTCTTTCCACAGGTCGTCCAGCACGCGCAGCACGATCTGCTTCTCGAAGGAACGCAGCGCCTCGGCGCCGGCCTGGTCTTCTTTTTCGTTGTACGCGGCGATCAGTTCGGCCAGCAGCTTCTCGCGCAGGGTTTCCTCGTACAGGTGGTCGTCTTCGTCGAGCCACTGCTGGATCGGCAACGACACGCCAAAATCGCTGCGCAGGGAGGCTTCCAACCCAGCGACGTCCCACTGTTCCGGCAACGATTGCGGCGGGATGTGGGCGCTGATGGTCGCGTCGAGTACTTCACGACGGAAATCGGCGATGGTTTCGCCAATGTCGTCGGCGGCCAACAAGCTGTTGCGCATGTGATAGATCACTTTACGCTGCTCGTTGTTGACGTCGTCGAACTCCAGCAATTGCTTGCGGATATCGAAGTTGCGGCCTTCGACCTTGCGCTGGGCCTTTTCGATGGCGTTGGTCACCATGCGGTGCTCGATCGCCTCGCCTGGCTGCATGCCCAGGGCCTTCATGAAGTTCTTCACCCGGTCAGAGGCGAAGATGCGCATCAGGCTGTCTTCCAACGACAGGTAGAAGCGGCTGGAGCCTGCGTCACCCTGGCGACCGGCACGGCCACGCAGCTGGTTGTCGATACGGCGGGATTCGTGACGCTCGGAAGCGATCACCTGCAAGCCGCCGGATTCGAGCACTTGCTGGTGACGCTTCTGCCAGTCGGCCTTGATCTGCGCGATCTGCTCGGGGGTCGGGTTTTCCAGGGAAGCGACTTCCACTTCCCAGTTGCCGCCCAGCAGGATGTCGGTACCACGGCCGGCCATGTTAGTGGCGATGGTCAACGCACCCGGGCGACCGGCCTGGGCGATGATCTCGGCTTCCTTCTCGTGGAACTTGGCGTTCAGGACCTTGTGCTCGATGCCTTCCTTGGTGAGCAGGTTGGACATGTGCTCGGAGGTCTCGATGGTGGCGGTACCCACCAGGATAGGACGGCCCTGGGCCATGCCTTCCTTGATGTCATTGATGATCGCCGCGTATTTCTCTTCGGCGGTCAGGAACACCAGGTCGTTGTAGTCTTTGCGCGCCAGCGGCTTGTTCGGCGGAATCACCACCACTTGCAGGCCGTAGATCTGGTGGAACTCGAACGCTTCGGTGTCAGCGGTACCGGTCATGCCGGACAGCTTGTTGTACAGGCGGAAGTAGTTCTGGAAGGTAGTGGAGGCCAGGGTCTGGCTCTCGGCCTGGATGTTCAGACCTTCCTTGGCCTCGATGGCCTGGTGCAGGCCTTCGGACAGGCGACGGCCCGGCATGGTGCGGCCGGTGTGCTCGTCCACCAGCACGACCTGGCCGTCCTGCACGATATATTCGACATTGCGGTGGAAAAGCTTGTGGGCACGCAAGCCGGCATAGACGTGGGTCAGCAGGCCCAGGTTATGGGCCGAGTACAGGCTTTCGCCTTCTGCCAGCAGGCCGACGCGGGTCAGCATCTCTTCGATGAACTGGTGGCCGGATTCGTTGAGCTCGACCTGGCGGGTCTTCTCGTCGACGGTGTAGTGACCGGCCTGAGTGACTTCGCCCTCGACTTCTTCCACGTGCAGCTTGAGCTGCGGGATCAACTTGTTGATCTCGATGTACAGCTTGGAGCTGTCCTCGGCCTGACCGGAAATGATCAGCGGGGTACGGGCTTCGTCGATGAGGATGGAGTCGACTTCGTCGATGACGGCAAAGTTGAGTTCACGCTGGAATTTTTCTTCCATGCTGAACGCCATGTTGTCGCGCAGGTAATCGAAGCCGAATTCGTTGTTGGTGCCGTAGGTGATGTCCGAGGCGTAGGCGGCGCGTTTCTCTTCCGGCGGCTGGAACGGCGTGACGACGCCGACGGTCAGGCCGAGGAACTCGTAGAGCGGGCGCATCCAGTTGGCGTCGCGGCGGGCCAGGTAATCGTTGACCGTGACCACGTGTACGCCCTTGCCGGACAATGCATTGAGATACACCGCCAGGGTCGCCACGAGGGTCTTGCCCTCACCGGTACGCATTTCGGCGATCTTGCCTTCGTGCAAGGTCATGCCGCCGATCAACTGGACGTCGAAGTGACGCATGCCCATGACCCGCTTGCCGGCTTCGCGGCAGACCGCAAAGGCTTCGGGCAGGATCTGGTCAAGGGTCTCACCCTTGGCGATGCGGTCCTTGAATTCGGCGGTCTTGGCGCGTAACTGATCGTCCGAAAGGGCCACCATTTGCTCTTCGAAGGCATTGACGATCTGTACCGTCTTGAGCATGCGCTTGACTTCACGCTCATTCTTGCTTCCAAAAAGTTTCTTTAACAAAGGCGCAAACATATCGGCAGGATCTTCCACACTAAAGGGATGGAGGGCGGCCCCGTGAGTCGCCCGTGCAGCCCTCATGGCCGCATGCGAACGAGCATTCTACCCGGAAACGATGGTGAGGAAAGTGGCGTTATTCCACGATGCTGGCACAGCGCTGTGACGGGGCCTCCCTAAAATAAGGGCTTTTGCGCGAACTTCAACCCACAAAGCGCATAAGTTACTTATTGATTGTGTGGGATAAAAGCCGCTGGGCGACAGGGCGGCGGGGCGACCGGTGCTTCTGCTACCATGGCGCCTCTGTCATTTTGCGGTATTCAACCATGGCCTTCCGCCCTCTTCCAGCCAAGGCGCCCGCCGTTCTGCTGCGCGAAGCCAAGCCGCTGAAAGCCATTTTCGGCCACGCCAGGCGCCTCGGTCATCTGCAACGGCTGGTGGACAGCCAGTTGCAGCCCGCCGCGCGTGAGCATTGCCACGTAGCCTCCTGGCGCGAAGGCAGCTTGTTGCTGATCGTCACTGACGGCCATTGGGCCACGCGCCTGCGCTACCAACAGAAGCGCCTGCTGCGTCAATTGCAGGCATTCGATGAATTCGCCAACCTGACGCGGATCCTGTTCAAGGTCCAGCCGCCGACCATACAGGCCGGCGCCAAGGGACATACCCTGGACCTGTCCACCGACGCGGCCGCGACCATCCAGGCCACCGCCGAGGGCATCAGCGACCCTAACCTGAAGGCGGCGCTGGAGCGGTTGGCGGCGCATGCGCGGCCCAAGGATTGAGATTTCCGGCGCCTGTTAGATAGCTATCGCGAGCAAGCTCGCTCCCACAGGGGATCTGGCGAACACAAATTTTGTATCTGGCAGAAACCTACTGTGGGAGCGAGCCTGCTCGCGATGGGCGCGACTCGGTCTCGACTACCGCCGCTTACTGCCACCCAACAACGACCCCATCAACCCCCGCACCAACTGCCGACCCAGTTGATTGGCCGCCTGGCGCATCGCTGATTTCAAGGCCTGGCCCGCCGCGGTGCCAAGGAACTCCCCGGCCTTTTCGGTAAAGCTTGGCTCTTCAGCGGTGGGCTTGCCCGGTGTCGCTTCGGCTTGCGGTTCCAGCCCCTTGCGGCCCATCAGCACTTCATAGGCCGACTCGCGATCAATAGGCTTGTCGTAACGTCCCTGCAACGGTGAACTGGCAATCAACCCGGCCCGCTCGGCCTCGCTCAGCGGCCCGATACGCGACTGCGGCGGCGCCACCAGCACGCGCTGGACGATTTCCGGCGTGCCTTTTTCTTGCAGAGTGCCGACCAGGGCTTCACCGATGCCCAGTTCGGTGAGTACCGCCAAGGCATCGAATTGCGGGTTCGGTCGGAAACCCTCCGCCACCGCCCGCAAGGACTTGTGTTCCTTGGCGGTAAAAGCCCTCAGGCCGTGCTGGATGCGCAATCCCAACTGTGCCAGCACATCGTCCGGCAGATCCCCCGGCGACTGGGTCACGAAATACACCCCGACGCCCTTGGAGCGGATCAGTCGCACCACTTGTTCCAAGCGATCCTGCAGCGCCTTGGGCGTGCCGGCAAACAACAGGTGCGCCTCGTCGAAGAACAGCGCGAGCAAGGGTTTGTCCGCGTCGCCGCGCTCGGGCAGTTGCTCGAACAGCTCGGCCAGCAGCCACAGCAGGAATGTCGCGTAGACCTTCGGCGCTTCATGGACCAGGCGGCTGGCGTCCAGCAGATGAATACGGCCGCGACCATCGCTGGCCGGTTGCAGAATGTCCTCCAACTGCAACGCCGGCTCACCGAACAAGGCGTCGGCCCCTTGCTGTTCCAGCGTGGACAAGCGTCGCATCAGCGCCTGGCTGGAACCCGTGGTCATCAAGGCGGCATCGTCCCCTAGCAATTCGGGGTTGTCCTTGAGGTGGTTGAGCAGCGCCTTCAAGTCCTTGAGGTCCAGCAGCAACAGGCCTTCCCGATCAGCGACCTTGAACGCCGCGTACAACGCCGATTGCTGGCTGTCCGTCAGTTCCAAAAGGCTGCCGAGCAACAACGGGCCCATTTCACTCAAGGTAGTGCGCAGCGGATGACCCGATTGGCCGTGAATGTCCCACAGCGTCACCGGATAAGCCTGGGGCTTGTGGCCAAGCCAAGGCATGCCGGCGATACGCTCGGCGATCTTGCCCTGGGGAGCGCCGGCAGCACCGAGGCCGCACAAGTCGCCCTTGATGTCTGCCGCGAAGACGGCCACGCCGGCATCGCTGAACATCTCGGCCAGGCGCTGTAGAGTAACGGTCTTGCCCGTGCCGGTGGCACCCGCCACCAGTCCATGGCGGTTCGCCAGGCGCATGGCCTGGGCGACAGGTTGGCCGGCAAGGTCGGCCCCGATGATCAGTTGCGATGAGTCAGGCATTTCGTCACCCGTGGTGTTTGCGATATGACGCCATTTTGCGCGTTTATATAAGAGCATGCCTGGGCATTAGGGCGTTGGCAGCAGGAATAATAGCTGCGAATCAGGGCGGGCCCTATCGCGAGCAAGCTCGCACAGGGTTGTGGTACGCACAGGTCCCATGTGGCAGCGAGCTTGCTCGCGATGAGGCCTTGTCAAACCCAGCAATACTCCACTGACAACCCGCCCTCACAACCCCAACCGAACATCTATTCTTACTAAAGGTCAACACAGGAGAACACAGACCGGAGGGACGTTCATCGTGCATATAGCGGACATAACCATGTTCTACGCCCCCGCCAGCGGTGGCGTGCGCACTTATCTGGATGCCAAGCACCGGCGCCTGGGCAATCGGCCCGGTATCCGCCATAGCCTCTTGATTCCTGGCGCTCACCTGAGTGAGCAGGACGGAATCTATAAAGTTCCAGCCCCTCCGCTTCCCTTTGGCAAGGGTTATCGCTTCCCGCTTCGCCTGGCGCCCTGGCGTAATGTCCTGCGCGACTTGCAGCCTGATCTCATTGAAGTAGGCGATCCCTATCTCACCGCCTGGGCGGCCCTCGATGCCCGGCGCCAGCTCGATGTGCCTGTCATCGGTTTTTATCATTCAGACTTGCCGCTGCTGGTCAGCAACCGCATGGGAAGCTGGTTCACGCCCAACATCGAGGCCTACGTCAGCAAGTTGTACGGCAACTTCGACCGAGTCCTGGCCCCCAGCCAGGTCATGGCCGACAAACTGACCGGGCTGGGCGTCAAGAACGTCTATGTACAGCCCTTGGGGGTAGACCTCCAGACCTTCAACCCCGCCGCCCGCGACCCCGAATTGCGGGCGGAGCTGGGCATCGCCGAAGACGCGCGATTGCTGATCTTCGCCGGTCGCGGCTCCAAGGAAAAAAACCTGCCGGTGCTGCTCAAGTGCATGAAACGCCTGGGCGAGCGCTACCACTTGTTGTTGGTCGGTTCTTCGATGCCCGCCCTGGTGCCGGACAATGTCACCGTCATCGACGAATTCTGCCCGGCGCCCCAGGTCGCCCGGCTGATGGCCAGCGCCGACGCGTTGCTACATGCTGGCGACCAGGAAACCTTTGGCCTGGTGATCCTCGAAGCGATGGCCAGCGGCATCCCGGTGGTAGCGGTCGCCGCCGGCGCGTTCAGCGAAATCGTCCAGGAGGACTGCGGTCTGCTGTGCACACCTGACAATCCGCAGGCCATGGCCAATGCCGTTCGACAGCTGTTCGCCGAAGGTTGCGAGCAACGTGGCGCCAGGGCTCGGCGACACGTAGAGCGTCATTACGCCTGGGACACGGTGGTCAATAGCCTGTTGGGCCATTACTACAGTGTGCTCGGCGCAGAGATGCCGCTGCTGGCCAATGGTTGAGGCGACGTCGATGGCAATGAATCCCACCCCCAGCCTGCTGTTGGTGCTCCATGACGTCGCGCCCCAGACCTGGCCCGACTACCAGCCCTTCGTTGAAGCCGTCGACGCCCTTGGCCAGGTGCCGATGACCTGGCTGGTGGTGCCGGATTTCCATCATGCCAATGCGCTGGACGATCACCCCGGCTTCAGGCGCTTGCTGGACGGCCGGGTCGAGCGCGGCGATGAATTGGTCTTGCACGGTTACTACCATTGCGACGACGGCCCGCCCGCCCTTCATCCCAAGGACTTTTTCATGCGGCGGGTCTACACCCACGAAGGCGAGTTCTATGGATTGTCCGAAGAGGCCGCCCTCGCTCGCCTACGAGCCGGTATCGAAATCTTCCAGCGGTACCAATGGCCGCTCCAAGGTTTCGTCGCGCCCGCCTGGCTGATGAGCGAAGGCACCCGGCAAGCCTTGCGCCAGCTGCCTCTGAGTTACACCAGCGATACCCAACACCTTTACCGTTTGCCCGAGTTCACCCAGATCGATGCGCCGGGCCTGGTCTGGAGCGCGCGCAGCGCCTGGCGCCGGGGCCTGTCGAAAATCATCAGCGACCAGCGCGAACAGCGCTGGCGCCAGGCACCTGTGATTCGCCTGGGGCTGCACCCGGTGGACATGCGCCACGGTTTTTCCCGGGATTATTGGCTACGCACCCTGCAGCGCCTGCTTGAGGACGGACGTGTGCCGATGACCAAGGCCGGCTGGCTGGCAACCCAGGGCCTGCGGGTCAGTAACGCCGCATGAAGCGATTGATCTGGCTGGTCGCCGCCCTGCTCATCGCGCTTGTGGTGCCGATGCTGGTGGGCGGTGGGGAAATGTGGTCGCGGGTGCAGCGCTTTCCGTTGTCGCTGCTGTTGGTCATGCTCGGCATGATTGTGCTGTGCTGGGCGCTGAACTCGATGCGCCTGCGTTTGCTGCTGGGCGAGCACCGTGGGCGCATCGGCGCGGTCAAAAGCATGGGCGTGGTGATGTCCACCGAGTTCGCCATGTGCGCGACGCCCGGCGGCAGCGGCGGCCCCTTGACGCTGATGGCCCTGCTGGCGCGCAACGGCGTGCGCCCGGCCCATGGCAGCGCCGTATTCGCGATGGATCAGTTGAGCGATCTGCTGTTTTTCCTGTGTGCCTTGCTGGGCATCCTGTTCTACGCGCTGTTCCAGAACCTCAGCCAGCGCATGGAATGGATGCTGGCGTTGAGCGCGATTTCGATGTTCGGCGGCCTGGCCTGCTGCGCCCTGGTCGCGCGCTACCATCGCCGGCTGATTCTGCTGGGTGCCCGAGTGCTGCGCCACCTACGGGTGAAAACCAGCACTCGCCGGCGTTGGGGACGCAAGATCCTCAATTTCCTGGCGGCGTTCACCGATACGTTGAAGTTGCCCCGAATGACACTTTTCCAAGTGTTCGGCTTGACCTGCCTGCACTGGGCGCTGCGCTACAGCGTGCTTTATCTGGCATTGAAAGGGCTGGGGGCGGATTTGCAATGGGCGTGGAGTTTCCTGATCCAAATGCTCTCTCTGAGCGCGGGGCAGTTCAGCCTGCTGCCGGGCGGCGCCGGAGCGGCGGAGTTGACCTCGGCGGCGCTACTGGCGCCCATGGTAGGAAAATCCACCGCGGCGGCGGCGATTCTGATCTGGCGAGCGGTGACCTATTACTTCTATCTGCTGGCCGGAGGGCCAGTGTTTTTCCTGATGGTCGGGCGACCATTGATCAAGAAGCTGATCAGGCTCAGGCAGGCCTGACCCTTTATTGATTGGGTTCGGAGTCGCCCTGAGGCTTGTCGTTCAGCTCGTCCCAGAGCTTCGCGGCGTCGGGAAACTCAGTGCCGTCCTCGGGGCTCAACGCGTCGGGATCGTAGCGGCTCAGGCAGCCCTCGCCCACGGTTGGCGGAGCTTTGGCGGTGGCTTTGTCCAAGGGATCGGTCATGGTCCATGCCCTCTCAAGGCTAATCGTGGCGAGGGAGCTTGCTCCCTCACCGGATTCTGCGTTGGATCAGAATACGACGGTCTTGTTGCCGTGTACCAACACGCGGTCTTCCAGGTGATAACGCAAGCCGCGCGCCAGCACCATCTTCTCCACGTCGCGACCGAATCGCACCATGTCTTCAATGCTGTCGCTGTGGCTGACACGCACCACGTCCTGCTCGATGATCGGGCCGGCGTCCAGCTCTTCGGTCACGTAGTGGCACGTTGCGCCGATCAGTTTCACGCCGCGCATCGATGCCTGGTGGTACGGCTTCGCGCCGACGAAAGACGGCAGGAAGCTGTGGTGGATATTGATGACCTTGTGCGCGTATTCGCTGCACAGCGATGGCGGCAGGATTTGCATGTAGCGGGCCAGCACCACCACTTCAGCGTCATGCTGCTTGACCAGCCGCGAGACTTCAGCGAACGCCGGCTGCTTGTCCTGCGGATTGACGGGGACGTGGTAATAAGGAATGCCGTGCCACTCCACCATGCTGCGCAAGTCGTCATGGTTGGAAATGACGCACGCGATGTCGCAATCCAGCTCATCGCTGTGCCAGCGGTGCAGCAAGTCAGCCAGGCAATGAGACTCGCGGCTGGCCATCAGCACCACGCGCTTTTTCTGCGCGGTGTCGGTGATACGCCAATCCATCGAGAACTCTTCAGCAATCGGGGCGAACGCCTCGCGAAAGGCTTCGAGGCCAAAGGGCAGCGAGTCGGCGCGGATCTCGTGACGCATGAAGAACCAGCCACTTTGGTTGTCCGAGTGATGGCTCGCTTCAGTGATCCAGCCATTATGGGACGCCAGAAAGTTACTGACTTTAGCAACGATACCGACGCGGTCCGGGCAAGCGATCACCAGCCGAAAAGTGCGCATGAGGGGAACTCCAGAACTTCGCAAAAAGGCGGCCATTCTAGCCATTGCGTAGCAAAACTGCAGTATCGATCGCACACCCTGCCCGTCCGGGACCACCGAGGCTGCGCGCGACGTGGCCTGTGGCTGCGCCGCAATTGTGTGAACGGATATGAAGACAGCATCGAGTATTTATTTGCGATGCCCATTTCCATGGCACCCGCACTATTTAACTAAATAAACACGGCTTAAATGTTTACTTGATGAAACTGTCTGATTACTATTGCTTCACTGTCTCCTTGTCACCAGCGTCCTACATAAGGTAGTCCCCATGTCTCTGATCACCGAATACAACGCCACAAAACAAGCTATTGAAGAATTGCAACAACGTCTGGCCGACCTCTCCAAAGACGACAAACTGCAAAAAGAATTGGAATTCGAAGGCAAACTGCGCACGCTGATGGGCGAATATTCCAAGTCCCTGCGCGATATCATTGCCCTGCTGGATCCAGAAGCCAAGTCGGGTAAAGCACCCCGCGGCGCGGTAAAAACGACCGGCACCAAACGTGCTCGTAAAGTTAAGCAATACAAAAACCCGCACAATGGCGAAGTCATCGAAACAAAAGGTGGCAACCACAAGACGTTGAAAGAGTGGAAAGCCAAGTGGGGCGGTGACGTGGTAGAAGGCTGGGCAACCCTGCTGGGCTAAGCCTCGCCAGCGGCGCCGCGCGTTAAGAGGTGGAGCCTGCAAGCAGAAACGCCAGCGATTTGCTGGCGTTTTTTTATGCCTGGGTTTTTACCCTGGCTTTCAATAGCTGCGTGGCAGTTTAGAGGCTAAAACGTTTGCGCAATTGTTGGCTGTAGCCCTGCCATTGCATCAGCACATCGCGCTGCAACGGCGAAGATAGGTCCATCCATTCTGTCATCGCCTCATCAAAATTGCTCAGCGTATTCGGCGCGCCCCATTCAGGCAAAGACAGGCGTTGCTGGCAAAAAAGTGTCCAACGCTGTTGTTCCGCTGGATCCAAGGTCTCCGGAAAGTTGCGCGCACGATATCGAAACAATAATTCCGGCAGGCGTTCATCGTCGAATGGCCACTGCTGTTGGGCCAAATCAGACGGATCCGCCATGCGAACTTGTTCACATAAACGGCGATCACGATCACCGAGAAACCCTGCATATAATTGCTGCTCGGGATCTTCGCTGGCAGTAAAGTCTTCTTGCCCGTAAATAGCCTGGAGTTTGTCTTGCCAGACGTGTTGTGCGTCACTTAGCCGCAGCGCCCGCTGATGCACGCCCTCCATGTCCAGCTGCAGCCGTAGTTGGTCCTCGGCGCGCAAGACAGCCAGCGGCGCAACCACCGGGCATTTGTTGATGTGGATGAGTTTAAGGGGGACCGGCAGCTCACCGTCGAGCAAGTCTTCGCGGCGGGTGTACAACCGCTGGCGCAAAAGCTGCGCGTCATGGTCAAGCAAGCCCTGGGGATCCAGGTGTAAGTCACAGACGATCAAGGCGTTGCGGTTCTTCGGGTGCCAGGCCAGCGGCAGCACCACGCCAATGTAGTTTCGCGCCGCCGAGAAGCGCCCGGATATATGCACCATCGGCTGCAACAGGCGGATCTGGTCCATCACCTTCTGCTTGCCGCGCAACTGGAACAACCAGTCGTAGAGCCGGGGTTGTTTTTCGCGGATCAACCGGGCCAGGGCGATGGTCGCGCGCACGTCCGACAGCGCGTCATGGGCCTGGCCATGGTCGATGCCGTTGGCGGCCGTCAGGCGTTCGAGCTTGAGGGTGACGCGGCCATCCTCCTGCGGCCAGACGATGCCCTCGGGACGCAGCGCATAGGCGGCGCGCACCAGGTCGATGAGGTCCCAGCGGCTATTGCCCCCCTGCCATTCCCGAGCATACGGATCGAAGAAATTGCGATACAGGCTGTAGCGAGTCATTTCGTCGTCGAAGCGCAAGGTGTTGTAGCCGGCACCACAGGTCCCAGGCGCAGCCAATTGCGCATGGACGCGTGTCATGAAGTTGGCTTCGCTCAAGCCCTTTTCCGCCAGGCACGCGGGCGTAATGCCGGTGATGGCACAGGCCGCCGGGTGGGGCAGGATGTCATCGCTGGGCCGGCAATACAGGTTCACCGGCTCGTCGATTTCGTTGAGGTCGAAATCGGTACGTATTCCCGCCACCTGCAAGGGGCGGTCGCATCGTGGGTTGATGCCGGTGGTTTCGTAGTCGTACCAGAAGATGGAAGTCACGGGGTGTTCCTGGGCTGAGGACTGGCGAAGTCTAGGCGTTCGTACCCTGCGCCCGCCAGCCTTCGCGCCTTTAATCCTGTTGCAGGCCATGAAATGACATACACGGCCATATCGTGCGCCCGCCCGAAGACTGATAGGCTCTGTACGAAATGTATCCGCACTCGCCCATACTGCGTTGAAACGGGGCTCGGAATGCTCATGTACTCCTGTACATTCCACTTCCTCCCCCGTTTCGCCTTGTCTGGCCTTCCGCGAACACATTCATACAGACCCTAGCATCTGCGCCGAGATCGAACGTTCGAACGGCCATCACAGGTTGCCCATGCTCGAGACACCAGCACTGCAAAGGAACGCGCCGCTACCGCCGCCACTGGACACACGTTACCAGGTCGAAACGCCCGAAGGCATCGACCTGCCACTGCGCCCGGCGGGGCTGATGCCTCGTGCGCTGGCCTTCGCCATCGACCTGGTGATACGCGGGCTGGTGCTCGGCCTGTTCTTTGTCGTCCTGGCGTTCTTCGGCGAACTGGGGATCGGCCTGGGCTCGATCCTGCTGTTCATCGTCAGCTGGTGGTACATGGTGTTGTTCGAGGTGCTGAACCAGGGCCGCTCCCCCGGCAAGCAGATCATGGGGTTGCGCGTGGTGCAGGATGATGGTCGGCCGATCGGCTGGTCTGCCTCGTTGATCCGCAACCTGCTGCGCTTCGTCGATATGTTGCCGTTCGGCTACACCTTTGGAGCGCTCTGCTGCCTGCAACACCCGACCTTCAAGCGCTTGGGCGACCTGGCCGCTGGCACGCTGGTGGTTTATCGCGAGCAACCGGTCAAGCGTCCCGAACTGCCAATGGCCCGGCCGCTACGCCCGCCCTTTGCCCTGGCCCTGGTGGAACAACGCGCCGTGCTGGGTTTCGCCGAGCGCCAGGCACAATTGTCCGACGCCAGGGTCACCGAACTGGCGGCAATCCTGGCCGCGCCATTGAAGGTGCACCCCACCGGGGCCGTGGCTGAACTCAATGGCATCGCCCGCGGCCTGTTGGGGCCGACATGAAGCAAAGCCTGTTCGAAAGCCGCCACCAAGGGGAATGGGAACACCTGTCCCGCCTGCTCGACCAACTGGAGCGCCGCCGCAATGTCCCCCAGAGCAGCGACTTTCCCCACGCCTATCGACAGCTCTGCCAACACCTGGCGCTGGCCCAGGCCCGGGGCTACAGCAGCTTGCTGGTGGATACCTTGCAGCAACTGGCGCTGCGCGGACACCAGCAACTTTACCGGGACCGCAGCCACCCCTCGACCGGCCTGTCGACTTTTATCCTGGCCGGCTTCCCCCGCCTGGTGCGCGAACAATGGCGATTCGTACTGGTGGCCGGCCTGATGTTCATCGGCAGCCTCGTCGGCGTCGGCTTGCTGGTGTACCTGTTCCCCGAGCTGGTCTACAGCCTGCTGAGCGTCGAGGAAGTCAGCCAGATCCGCGGCATGTACGACCCGGCGGCGGGGCACCTGGGGCGCTCGATCGAGCGGGCCGCCAGCGAGGATTGGGTGATGTTCGGCTACTACATCATGCACAACATCGGGATTGCCTTTCAGACATTCGCCAGTGGTTTGCTGTTCGGCCTGGGCAGCGCGTTCTTCCTGTTCTTCAATGGCCTGACCATTGGCGCGGTGGCCGGGCACCTGACCCAGATCGGCTCGGGCGCAACGTTCTGGTCGTTCGTCATTGGCCATGGCGCTTTCGAATTGACTGCCATCACCCTGGCCGGTGCCGCGGGCCTGCAACTGGGCTGGGCGCTGATTGCGCCGGGACGCCTCACGCGGGGCGAAGCCTTGCGACTGGCCGCCGGCAAAAGCGTGCTGATCATCGCCGGGGTGATCCTCTTCCTGCTCATTGCAGCGTTCGTCGAGGCCTATTGGTCCTCCAGCGCCGCGACACCCTCCACCAAATACACCATCGGCGCGCTACTGTGGCTGCTGGTGATCGGTTACCTGCTGTTCGCCGGGCGAGGCCAGCATGCGCCTGAGTGACGTCACGGTAGCGATCCGCCCACGCACCACCTGGGAAGCCATGGACCTCGGCGTACTGATGACCCAGCAGCACCGGCGGCTGCTGATGGCCAGCTGGGCCATCGTCACACTGCCGGTGTATGCGCTACTGACCTTGTTGCTGTGGGACTCGCCCTCCTTGGTGGTGTTTATATTCTGGTGGCTGAAACCGGCCTTCGAACGCCTGCCCCTGTACATCTTGTCCAAGGCGCTGTTTGGCGAGACGCCGACCTTGAAACAGGCCTTGCGCCAATGGCCGACGCTGCTCAAGCCACAATTGCTGGCCAGCCTGACCTGGCGCCGGCTGAGCCTGAGTCGCAGCTTCCTGATGCCCGTCGTACAACTCGAAGGGCTCGCCGGCGAGGCACGAGAGCAGCGCTTGCGCGTGCTGCTGCAACGCAACGGCGGCGCCGCGCAATGGTTGACCATCCTCGGCGTGCACCTGGAGACCGTCTTGTGGTTCGGCCTGATGGCCTTGTTCTATCTATTCGTGCCGCAACAAGTCGAACTGGAATGGGACTGGCAAACCCTGATCGCCGTCGCCGAACACGATTGGCTGTGGCTCGAACACCTGCTCAATGTCCTCTATCCGCTGCTGCTGATTGTCTGGGAGCCGATCTACGTCGCCTGCGGCTTCAGCCTCTACCTGAATCGACGCACCCTGCTGGAAGCCTGGGACATCGAGCTGGTGTTCCGCCGCCTGCGCCAACGCCTGGGCACCGTAGCGCCTGCCCTGGCGCTGCTCGCCCTGACCCTCCTGCCGCTGGCGCCACCCGCATGGGCCGATGACAACAGCAACGCACCCCAGAGCCCTCGCCTGCTCAACCAACCCGTCACCAGCCAAGCCTCCCGCGAGAGCATCAAGGCAATCCTTGACGCACCCCCTTTCAAGAATCCGGAAACCGTGACGCGCTATCGATTCGGCAAAGAAGCCACCGAATCGGCCGAAACCGATGAAGCCCCCGGCTGGCTGAAATCGATGCTCAACTGGAGCGCCAAACGCTTCGAAACGATCGCTGCGCTGATCCAGGCGCTGCTCTGGGCCACGCTGGTGGGCGCGATCGTCTGGCTGGCCTGGCGCTATCGTGAACGGCTCAAGGCGCTCGCCAACTACCGGCCAACGAAACGCCTGCCGGCGGAGCGCCCCGCGCCGGCACGCATGTTTGACCTGGATATCCGCGAAGAGAGCTTGCCAAACGATGTCGCGGCCAGCGCCGAGCAGTTGTGGTCCGACTCGCCACGCGAGGCGTTGGGCCTGTTGTACCGAGCGCTGCTCAGCCGCTTGCACCATGAGTTCAACATGCCCCTCAAGCCGGCCGACACCGAAGGCCAGGTGTTGCAACGGGTTGAACAGCTCCAGCACGAACCGCTGATGGCCTTCAGCAGGCACCTGACCCTGCATTGGCAGAACATTGCCTATGGACACCGCCCTCCGCCCGCCCATCTGCAACAGCAGTTGTGCAATGGCTGGCGCGAATTGTTCGGCCCCGGAGCGTCCCGATGAGCCAGCGCACGGGGTGGGTGATCGGCGCAGTCGGTGCCGCGTTGACCTGTGCGTTGGCGGTGTACCTGTACCTCAAGGCCGTGCCCTATCAGGAAACCATCGAGCACGGCCCCTCCCCCGAAGCCCAGGCCAACCCGTACCTGGCCGCCGAACGATTCTTGCGCCAGCAAGGCATCAATGTTGAACACGCCAACAGCCTGGACGTGCTGCCCACGCTCGAACCGCACCAACGCAGCCTGTTGCTGTTGGGCGAACGCAGCAACATGACGCCACGGGACGTCGACCAGTTGATGAACTGGACCCGCGCCGGCGGGCGCCTGCTGTTCGTCGCCGAGGCCTTGTGGGACGACAGCACGAACAGCAGCGGCGACCTGCTGCTGGACCGCGTGCGCCTGCGCCAACTTTTGAGCAAGGACCTCAAGGCACCGGAGCCGGAGCTGATCAAGGATCCCTACCCCGAATTGACCAAACTGTACCTGGAAGACGAAGAGGCGCCGGCCTACATCGGCTTCGACACCGACTTTCACCTCGAAGACCCGCTGAACCTCGCCCAGGCCTGGGCCAACAGCGCGGCGGCGACTCACCTGATGCAGCTGAACCACGGTCTGGGCACGATCACCGTGCTGACCGACGCCGAGCTGTGGAAGAACGACCAGATCGACCAGTACGACAACGCCTGGCTGCTCTGGTACCTGAGCGCCGATACCGACGTCACGCTGCTGTTCAATACCGACCACGACAACCTGCTGACCCTGCTGCTGCGCTACTTCCCTCAGGCCATCGTGGCGCTGCTGGCCTTGATCGCCCTTTGGCTGTGGCGGTCGGCGGTGCGCCATGGCCCGCTGCAACAACCGGCGCCCAAGGCGCGACGCCAACTGCAAGAACACCTGCAAGCCAGCGCCGCCTTCCAGTTGCGCCACAACGGCCAGCAACACCTGTTGCACAGCCTGCAACAGGACGTGCTGCGCCGGGCGCGCCAGCTTCATCCGGGTTTCGAACAACTGGTGGTCGCCGAACAATGGCAAGTGCTAGCACGTCTGACGCGCCAACCCACGCGAACCATCAGCCAGGCCCTCAGCCCCCGGCCGAAACGACGCCTGTCCAGCGCCGACTTCTGCCGTCAGGTCGGCCTTTTGCAAACCCTTAGGAATGCCTTATAAACCGTTAGGAGAACGCCAGAATTGACGACTGAACAGAACGAGCCCTCAGACAGCCAGGCCCACGCCGCCCAGCAACGCCAGCGCGCCAGTCAACTGGCCCAGGCGATCCGCACCGAGCTGCATAAGGCCGTGGTCGGCCAGGCAGCCGTGATCGATGATGTGCTCACGGCGCTGATCGCCGGCGGTCATGTCCTGCTCGAAGGCGTTCCCGGGCTGGGCAAGACGTTGCTGGTGCGCGCCCTGGCCCGCTGTTTTGGCGGGGAGTTCGCGCGTATCCAGTTCACCCCGGACTTGATGCCCAGCGACGTCACCGGACATGCGGTGTACGACTTGCAGAGCGAGCAGTTCAAGTTGCGCAAGGGGCCGGTGTTCACCCACCTGCTGCTCGCCGACGAAATCAACCGCGCACCGGCCAAGACCCAGGCGGCGTTGCTCGAAGCCATGCAGGAGCGCCAGGTCACCCTCGAAGGCCGCGCGCTGCCGATCGCCCAGCCATTCATGGTGCTCGCGACCCAGAACCCGATCGAACAGGAAGGCACCTACCCGTTGCCGGAGGCCGAGCTCGACCGTTTCATGCTCAAGGTGCGCATGGACTACCCCGACGCCGATCAGGAATTGAACATGGTGCGCCAGGTCAGCCGCTCGACCCGCGCCGACATGCTCGACGTTCAGCCGTTGCGCACGGTGTTGCAAGCCAAGGACGTGCAAGCGCTGCAACGCATCGCCAGCGAGCTGCCGATGGACGACCAGGTGCTCGACTACGCCGTGCGCCTGGCCCGCGCCACCCGCACCTGGCCGGGCCTGACCCTGGGGGCCGGGCCTCGGGCTTCGATTGCCCTGGTGCGTTGCGCCCGCGCGCGCGCGATGTTGCGCGGCGGCGAATTCGTGGTGCCGGACGACATCAAGGGCTGCGCCCTGGCCGTGCTGCGCCACCGCGTACGGCTGGCGCCGGAGCTGGACATCGAAGGGCTTTCGGTGGACCAGGTGCTGGGGCAGTTGCTCGATCAAGTGTCGGCGCCAAGGTTGTGATGAAGGCGTCTGTGCCAGGCGTGCTTTTTATGCCAGGAATACCTTCTATGGCAGGAATGTCTTCTGTATCAGGAATGCTTTTTGTGCCAGGAAAATTCTTTGTGGCAGGCATGCTTTTTGTGGCGAGGGAGCTTGCTCCCGCTGGGCTGCGAAGCAGCCCCCAAGTTCTATCTGACACACCGCAAGGGGACGCTGCGCGTCCAGCGGGAGCAAGCTCCCTCGCCACAGGAAACCTCACTGCAGTAAATTTCTTTGCCAAGGCCAACATCTCCTGCAAGGGCACGCCCCCATGAAACCCTCCCGCCTGCTGCTCGCCTGGCTCGCGATCCTGCTGACCGTCGGCATTGTGCTGGGTGCACTGCGCGCGCTGGGCATCGCGGTGCCCTCGACTTTGCTGTCGATCCACTGGGGCTTGCTGTTGGCGCTGCTGGCCCTGTCGATACTCGACGCGGTGCGCGTCCGGCGCCTGCCCTCGCCCCGAGTCCAACGCCATTTGCCCGGCAGCCTGGCCCTGGGCCGATGGAGCGAAGTGCGCCTGGACATCCGCCACGACCTGCCCCAGCCATTGGAAATCGAGATTTTCGATCACGTGCCCAATGGCCTGGACTTCGAACAACTGCCTGTTTCAGCACAACTACAACCCGGCCGGCTCACCCAGCTCGGCTACCGCGTCCGCCCGCTCAAGCGCGGGCACTTCACCTTCGAACATTGCGAAATCAACCTGCCCAGCCCAATGGGCCTGTGGAGCGACAAACGCCTGATCGACGCGCTCGACAGCACCCGCGTCTACCCGGACTTCGCCCGTCTGTACGACGGCGAACTGCTGGCGGTGGACAACTGGCTCAGCCAGCTCGGCATCCGCCAGCGGCAGCGGCGCGGCCAAGGCCAGGAATTTCATCAATTGCGCGAATTCCGCGAAGGCGACAGCCTGCGCCAGATCGACTGGAAAGCCACCGCCCGCCACCGCACGCCCATCGCCCGGGAATACGAAGACGAACGCGATCAGCAAATCATCTTCATGCTCGACTGCGGCCGGCGCATGCGCAGCCAGGACGGCGAGCTGTCGCATTTCGATCACGCCCTCAACGCCTGCCTGCTGCTCAGCTACACCGCCCTGCGCCAGGGCGATGCGGTGGGCCTGAGCACCTTCGCCAGCGAACAGCCGCGCTACCTCGCCCCGGTCAAGGGCACAGATCAACTCAACGTGTTGCTCAACAGCGTCTACGACCTGGACAGCAGCCAACACCCCGCCGACTACCAGGCCGCCGTCACCCAACTGCTCGCCCGGCAGAAACGCCGGGCTCTGGTAGTGCTGGTGACCAACCTGCGGGACGAGGACGATGAAGAACTGCTGGCCGCCGTCAAACGCCTGGGCCAACGCCATCGCGTGCTGGTGGCAAGCCTGCGCGAAGAAGCCCTCGACCGCCTGCGCCAAGCGCCGGTGCACACCGTGTCTGACGCGCTGGCTTATTGCGGGACGGTGGAATATTTGAGTGCGCGGGCGACGTTGCATGAGCGGTTGAGTGCCCATGGGGTGGCGGTGTTGCAAGCTCGGCCCGGGGAGTTGGGGGCCGAGCTGGTGACGTTGTATCTGGGGTGGAAGAAGGGTGGGAATTTGTAGGCAACAGACGGTTCAGTCGTCATAAAAAATAAAGCACTGTCCCGGTAGCCATTGCCCAAAGCCAATGGAAGTGATCAAACATAACGTCAGGTCTTGCTCAAGACAGTGCCAGAAATTGGGGGAGACGGGGAAATCTCTCTGAATAAGGGCATCAAGAATTGCAACGCAAACGAATAGTCTCGCACCGTGTTGGTTGAAACAGTCCACCTCAACGGACTGCTCCCCCGCTCCATTACCAAAAGTTCTCCCAACGGCGGATCAAACACCAGGTTCTCGGACTCACTTCCCCGCACGTATTTAAGACAGACCTGGGCATCCGGAGCACCCGCTAAAAAACTGTCGCCGTATTCCAGCTCTATCGTGATCTCGACGGGAGCGGATAGAGTGAGATACGCATGGGGCCATTCTACAAAATGCCCCTCCACGAAAAGACTGAAGTGCCGAGGCCAAAAATTTTCGCTATTGACCGTTATCACCAGACTGGCTGATTCCCAACCAAACTCCCCTCGCACAGACGCACTCAACGTGCAATCGCCGCTCCTTGGCGGTATCACAAAGGTAATCTGAGCCTTGCCCTGCGCATCCGTAACAACCGGTTCCAGCACGACACCTTTGAAAAACCAGTGCACCCGCACCCCTTCGACCAATTCACCGGTAGTGGCACTGACCACCACGGCCTCGGCGGTGATCTCTTCTCCCGGCTCACCTTCAAGCCTATCGCTGGTCAGGCTTTCAATCACACAGGGCTCGTTCACATAGTAATCGAACGTCACAACTTCGCTGCCCCCGGCGGAGCGGGCCGTCACACTGCCCGACCCGGCTGCCGCTGCGATGAAACTGATACGAGCCACGCCATAAAAGTTCGTCGTTGTGGCGGCAGACTCCATCGTTTCATCGGTGCTTTCCCATGACACCGGGACCCTTCTGGCCGGCTGTCCCGTCAAAGCACTGATCAAGGTAACTTCAAACGACAAGGTTTCGCCCCAGTCGGCGACCTTTCCTTCCTGACCGCTGCTCGCCAGGACCTCCGTCGGCTCTTGGCTCCCCAGGGAAAAAGCATTCAACGGCGAACGCGCCAACAAGCGCGAGGCCGATAGCTGCAAGTAGAACGCGGCGTCGGTCTGCCCACTGGAGAGGAAGACTGACAGCTCCTCCTTGTCGTCCCAAGACCGCTCTATCCCCAAGCCCACCGGCTCGAACACCAATCCCGTCTCCAACTCGTGGGCGCCGCTCATCCCCAGCACCAGCCTTTGGTCGAGCAACGGACTGCCTTGCGGAACGCTGAGTGTCAATTCCGTTCTGTCCGGCAGACGAGGGAAGAATGCCTGATCCCCCCAAGGCCGTTCGCTGTTCGAAAAACTTCGCACCTTCAGGTCAAGCCAAGGATCTTCCTCATGGGCGTACACGTTAAACGTGTGCTTGATCTCGCTCCCGTCATAAGGATTGCGCACCAACGCCTCGACCTCATGGTCTCCCCCCGACGATGGCTGATAGTTGTGTTGGGCAATGCCGTCCGCCGCGCTCAGGGAGGATTCGCCATCGTCCCAAAACACGCTGACACCGCTCGCTGGTTTGCCAGTGAATCCCGATACGTAGCGCAGGGCCAACCGCGCGCTTTCGTCGTTGCTCAACACTGGATCAAACGCGACCTCATAAGGCGTATCGAGCCTGACCAGGTTGTGGCCCAGGTTCACCTCCAAAGCCGAGGGTTGGGCTAGCTCGCCAACGCCCAGGAGATTGATCGTCCAGCGATGCTGCGCGGCAATGCTCGCGCTGGTGAAATCGCAGTGAAACCGCACGCCGCCAGCTGTCATGGCGGCAGGCTCCGACAACGGTGGGTTGATGATCCAGTCCGAGGGCAAGCTGGGCTCCACGGTGGTTTCGAGCAATAACCCATGCAAACCGCCTAGGTTATTCAGGGGTACGACCGTCAGGTCGTGGGTCGTGCCGATGCAGGGATACAACGTGACATCGGCGTCCCAGTTTTGGGGCACCTGGTCGAAGTACAACTGGACCTCGGCACTCAAGTCGTCCGGGAGCAAACGAAACGCCAGGTCCAGCGCCTCCATATCGTCCGATATCACATGCAAATCAAACACGCCGCTGGTTTCTGCCACCGAAGCTTCGACGCTCCATTGCGCGCCAGCTTCGGTAATGGGAATCGGGATTTCCATATCGGCAATGCCTATCGACTCTGCACTGGCCAAATCTTGCCAACGCAGGGAAACCTCTTTGCCGATCAGAGAACTATCGGCCGCGACCTTCAGATGCAATTGATACGTCTGCCCCATTCGGCAAACCACACCCGCGCCCACCCGCTCGACCGCAACTTCATCGAGCATGAAACTCGCCGTGCTCCATGCACTGGTCGGCAATGTCTCGATCGCAAACTCATGCGCCAGCGCTGAGTCGCCCTCTTTGGGATTGACCCGTGCCACCAGGGTGTAATCACCGTCTGCCGTAGGTCGATCGACCACGCTGGCCCAGCCGCTCGCGCCGGTATAGGTGCGCTGTATTCCTACAGAGGTTTCCCACTCCACCGGCACATCCGCGACGGGCTCTTCACTTTGGTCCACCACCTGCAACATGCACCAGACGTAGTCTTGCTCATCCACCACCGGCACCCGGTTGGCTTCGCGGACGTCACCGATCTGGAGTTCAAGACCGTGGCGGGCCAACAACATGTGGTTTCGTACCGAAGGCTCCTCCAGGTCGGCGCTGACAAGGCGCAATTGGAACTCGTCGTTGTTCCCTTCTGCGGAAACCAGAGTCCAGACTAATGAAGTTTCGATAGGCACTTCATGTTTAAAGTCAGGCGAGACCGTGACGCCCATCAACGCAGGGTCGCTACCGTCATACTCCAGCCAGACACCGCCCCCGAGCAAAGGGCTGTCGTGGGGAAATATCACCTCGATTTCATACGTTGCGCCACGCTCAGGTCGGCCAGGCTCTTTACCCCAAGGAAGTGGGGTGTCCCTATCGGGGAACTTGACCAGCACAGCCTTCAAGGGATCTTCGTCATGGGCTCGCACCGTGAATGCGTGCGCTGCATGACCTCCGGCATGGAAGAGACTGTCAACGCGGGCCTCTATCTCATGCGTGCCCCCGATAGTGGGAGCGAACACGAATTCGGCGTAGCCGCCGGCATCGGTATGGCTGATACCAAGCTCCTCCTCACCCAACATCCAGGACACCGGATGATTTTGCATGGCCCCGCCGAGGTAATACGATTTCACATAAACGCCAATCGTGACCGACTGATCATGCTCGATCACTGGTTGGTGGGCCGGTTCCCTAGCACTCTCTACCAGTAACCGATGGTGCCCCAGCGACACGGCAATCTCATAAGGATCAGCGTGGTACTTGCTGTATATCGATAGGTTGAAATGCAGCGTGTCATTACTGGTGGGCGTCGGACAGTCGGCCAGCCACACCTCGTCGATCGATTGGGTTTCATCCCAGTCTGGGTCCAAGACCACCATTTCCTCAGGGTTGTCCAGGCTCCACAACAACACTTCGGTTCCAGCCCATGGGCTATCCGCCGCGAGCTCGAAGGATATTGGGTGGCTTCTATCGCCCGTCGCACCGTGACAAAGGTAAAGGGTGGGGTTGCCATTGACAGCGTGCACCTCGCCATCGTTGACGATGTGGGTGAGTTCAAGCGGTTCAAGTTCAAGGTGGAAATCGATCCGGGCGATGATGAGATCCGTGCTTTGTGTGGCCGTGGAGTCACTCTTTATTTCAAATTCGAACTGGTCGCCTTGATCGACATCAAACTGTACCAGCGAGGTGCAGCGTGTCAGCTCCAGTGCCAGAGGTTCGCTATCGCCCATGCGGCTGCCCGTCGGCGGCAGGGAGATTTCCAGGCAGTCCTCTGTGTCGATCCGACGTAGAGAAAAAGTACCGGCGGCATCGCCACGGTTTCCGTAGAGAAAGCTCAGTGTGTATTGCGCACCCGTCGCTTGCGTTGCAGGGGCACATACCTGTTGACGCAATGGTGTCCCTCTCCAGAGAGAACAATAGTAGATGCTCTGCCCCTCCCATTGGCCCAATTTCCTAGCAGGGGGACTGCCGAAGTTCCAATGTGCAGACGTCTCAAAATGCCCATTGAGGCAAATATTGGTCCGGGTGTTGATGGGTTCCTGGCTCATTTTTCACCTCTTGCGCGGGCGGTGTAGTCTTTCACGTACGTTTGGACTCGGCTGGAAAAGGCCGGCCCGCCCGTTTTGGCGGTGTACCGGATCTTCACGATGACATCAGTGAGGGCCTGCAACTGTTGTTCCGCGCGTGGTTGGTCTGCCCATGGGAAGGCCAGCGTCCATCGAGACACGGCCCCGGTGTTTTCAAAGGGGTTGCGCAACCCCTCCTCGGGTCTCAACGCAGCCATGCCGAAATCGTCCACTCCGGTGGAAACGGCCATGTGTTCACCGCTGCTGACGTTCAACAGTACGTCGGGGGGGGCAATCACGACGTCGTCTTCATAGAAATATTGCAACGACTGAAGCGAGGGATTGATGGCCGTCGCGCTGCTGACCTGCGTCAGCGTTGCACAGACATTTTCATGAGGGCCGAGCAACGTCGGCAGGGTGACGTCCACCGCGCTGATCTGGCGGCAATAGTGGTTGTGATAATCACGGTCATACAGCAACTGAGACAGGCTGAAATTCAACACACCGCTTTCGCGCAGCTGTTCCAGTGCGCCGGCCCAATCATCAGCGTCGTCTTGATCGTAATCGTCGAACAATTGGCGCAGAGACACGGTTTTGACCAATTCGAGGCGTCGCTCGTAGCGCAACAGATAATCGGCTTCCATACGGAGCAAATCGAGCCGTAGCGCATCCCCGGCGGTCAAGCCGTAATGATTGTCCAGCCAGGCATCGGTGCGTATGTGGGAAAGGCCAAACTCCGCCGTCTCCAGCTGCAAGGCTGTTTGCGCGCTGAGGCACAAACTGACGACTTGATCATAGGCCTGATAATGGAACGTCTTGCATCGCCCCAGGTACCAGCGATACAACTCGACACTTGTAGTCCGGGTAAGCAGGAAGTCATAGAGCACCTGGGTCTGGGTATTGGTTTTTAGGATGTACTCCAAATTGGCTTGCGCCGCCGCGACCGCATGTTCCTGGGCGATGATATTGTCATCGATCATCACCAGCTCAGAGGCTGCCTGATCTCGCGCCAGGGCCCATTCTTCACGTCGCCGCCGGTAGCTTTCCGAGGTTGCATCCTTCTCGGCGTCGCTGCGCACCACGTCGGCCCCGATTTGAAACCCAAAAGCTACGGCTCTGGGAAGGCTGCCAAGCTGATGCCCGCCGTTGGCCAGGCCGAACACGTTGGGAAAAGCATCGATGACTGCCGCAGCCATGTGGAAACCCGTGCTTACCGCCGATAAAGCCTTGGCGGAATCGAGGTCCGACATAACCTTGTATTCCGCACTGGAAATATTATCCAAGTGCAGCTTCGCGTAGTGGGCGCGGCGCTGTTCCGTGATCGCGCGGCTGCTGTGCAACGCCGCCAGGCTGGCCCTTAGCTGAGCGAGGTTTTCCTCTTGCATGGCTACGGTGAAATCGCCCAGTTCGGTCAGGTGGCGTTGCTGCAACAATTCCAGGTCAACGCGGTCTTGCTGTTCCAACAAGCGCATCACTTGATTACCGCACTCTTGCAGATATTGCGTGGCCCGCATGGCCGCATCGAACAATACGCGCCAACGGAATGCTGCCACACGCAAAGGCCCGCCAATGGGCCTGACCGGACCAACACCTCCTGCCGCAAGATGACCGAGCAGATCGGAAGGATTGATCGTGCTGAACAGCTCGACAGACATCGGCCGGCCATCGATGGTCAGGTTATTGCGCAGGTTGTACATGCGTTGGGCCGGCAGGTCATAAAGCTGCAACACTCGCTGGCTCACCGGCAAGCGGAAGCGCTCCGTACCGATCAAACCGTAGTCCTCGAAGAAGCGGGTCTTGACCGGTAGCCACCCTCGCTCCACCGTCACCTCGCGTTCAAACGCCTTGAGCGCGGCACTGTCTTGCAGCTCCTCGACCAGTTCATCCAAAGTGGCCGGCGTCCATTGGCTGAGAATGCGTGCATGCGGTGGTTCGCCCATCAGATTTTTCGCACGCAAATACTGCAGCTTCGCCGCAACCAGGCTGTCACGCGTCAACTGCCGGTACAGCCAGTCCCCCCAGGCCAGCAGGTTATCGACGTAGTCCAGATAGATCAGCATCTGATAATGCCGCGGAGTGGAATAGGCAATCGCATCCGGATCAGTCGGGCCGTTCGCTTCGCATCCCACCCCGGTTTCGTCGCTGTCCACACTCAATGGTCGGCAACGCCAATAGCGCCGTTTCGGGTCCGCCAACCGACCGCCCGAAGCAGCGGGGGCCTGGGGATCGAATATGAAATGCAACCATTGCTGGGCTTCGACGAAACGGTCTTCATCCTTGAGCCGTGTCGCCACCAGATGAGGCAAATGAAAGAACAGTTCCCAGAAAAACAACCCATTGGCACCGTCGAACGGCCCGTTGGGCTCGTCTCCTCCGGGTATGGGCGGCTCATCCGGGAACTGGGTGTCCCAATCCAGCACTGCATCGATGGAGACATTGGAACGGGTCACCAACTCTGCGCCGATCAGCGTGTTCAGGCGTACATACTCAAGCGTCAGTTCCGGATCGGTGAGATGCAGGAACTGCGCGCCCCTAAGGTTAGTCTTGAGCACTTCAGGAAGAGGAGGCTCAGCGGGAGCGCCGTTCATGCTCAGCTTAAAGGTTTTTGAGCCCTCGCCCTCCGCTTCCACGGTAATGGTTGCCGTCACATTATCGAAATTGGTGTGTTGCACACAAAGCCAATCAAAAGACCAACCGCCATTCGTGGAGGCGTTCTTTTTTTGCGGAGGCGGGTCGTTTGCTGAGGTATCGCACACCGTTAACGTGAAGTCCTTGGATCCTCCCGTCCCACCCAAGGCCAGCAAAGGGAAGTGCCCTTGTATATAGAGGTGCTGATTGTTACCTGGCATCTGTTTCACAAACGCTTTAAGCGTCATTTTTTGCATCAGGGGGGTCGCATCCGATGAAACGCTTTCGGTCAGGCTGGGAAAGTCCGCCGGCGCGATCCGTTGCTGAAGTGTCTGAGGCTTCAAAAAGCGGACCATGGCCAGATAGTCCATGATCGGATTCTCATCGGGCACTTTTCGAAACAGCGCATCGCGGGTCTCATAGATTTCCACCGGATTAGCTTGTGATTCCTCCAAGCCTTCCATCGCATTGGTCAAATGCACCGCCAGCCGGCCCTTGGGGTACAGCGGGTCGTCGTCATCTCGCAACATCACCGCAATCAGCCGAAAGTTGACGCTGATGTCTTTATCCCATTGCGAAAGATGCAACTGGATGGGCGGCGACCATTGCCCGCCCAAGTTGATGAAGGACACCTTCAGTTCCAACTCATAGGGTTTTTGCAGCTGGTTACCGTCGGACAACGCCGGTCGCCACTCGGCCCAGACCAGGCACAAGCGCCCCCCCCAAAAGACCAGACGGCTGTCGAGGACTTGCACATCGGACTGAATGTCTACCGGTTTCCACTCACTCCAGGCAGCCGGGTTTATCGCCTTGGTGTCCTCCTCCAGCTGGACGTCGGCCTTACGCCATAGGTAGCGATACGGGGCTATTCGCTCCCGTCCGACAAAGTAATAATCGGCACTGCGAACGTTGTGTCCATCGACATAACCATTGAGCACGTCGATATTGCATACGTCTTCGAAGGCGCGCAGGTACTGCTTAATGCCCAGTTGCACCGAGTCGGTGGTCAGGCGCGTCTGGTTGAGGTTGTTCTCAAGGGCCTTGAACAAGCTGGTCTTGCGAATACGCGCATAAGGGGTGATGTAATCCTCGGGCATACACTTGAGCAGCTGGCTCGCGGCCCATAGCGGGTATTGGCTGGCGATGTCCCAGTCTTTTAGGTCTTTGCGGTCGAATTCACGGTTGATGTAGCCCGGTTCGAGCTTTTGATACACCGCATGTATGTATTGTTGAAAACAACTGGCCGCTTCGGCGACCTTGGAGGTTTTGACCTGATGGTTGTCCAAGGGGTCGGTACGCAGCCACTCCAGCAAGTCGTCTGCTGTTGTAATTCCCCCCGGAATAACTTTATTGGCTTCCTTGTCCTCAATAGCCTTGATGCCTAAAGCAAATTCGATCAACGCGTCGCGACGCAACACGGTAGCCCGGGTGACATTCTGCGTTGCCATATTCGTCTCCTTATAGATCGGCGTCGATATTGTCGGGACGCCCACCGCAGTCGTTGATCGAACGTTGGTTCACTCTTTGAAAACGATGGGCTGGAACAGCAACCCAGCCCCCCCGAGATCGTAGTCAACCGTGGGGTCAACCGTCGCCGCTTCCAAGCTGGTAAACGTAACCTCTGTCAGCCCTTGCGCATTGGTTGAAACGTAGATGGGCAGCCCAGTCACTGGGGGGAGTCGCCACGTTACTGGTGCATTGACAATCGGGTTGCCCCGTCTATCGAGCAGTTGCGCTCGCAACGTCACGTCATTGCCGATTTTTTCTTCGGTGATGAGGAAGTCAGTTTCCACAATGTAAAATTCGATGCTGGCCGAGTCGTGCACCAAATTGATAATGACCCCCGGCTGTGGCTCGCGAGCATCGAGTCGATAGCTGATGACATCGCGCCCCATCGCAGTACCGGCACGCACGGTGACCCTGACGAGACCGTGCTCATTGGTCGTGGCGATCGGGGGCTCGACGGAGCACAGCTTGGCGCTAAAGTAGACATTGACGTTGCGCTGCGCCTCTCCTCCCTTGGTCACCGTGACGGTCAATTCCGTCGTTTGTCCGCTGTTGGCAACCAGCTCGGTGGGGCCTTCGATTGAACAGTCGACCGTCACCTCGTCGTTCACGGCGTCGATACCGTACAACGGCGATGACCGTTTTGGATCAGCCAGGACGGCCGCGACTTGCTCGGCCACGGTTTGATACGCCTCGAACCTTGCATCGGGAACCAGTGTGCCGAGCTTCAGCGTGGTCAAGGCATCGAGCGTGCTCTCAAGGCTGAACGCTCGTAGGCGCGTAAACAGATCGAAGTGCTCAAGATTGCGAATGTAGCCTTGCTTGGGGTTGACCCGAGCAGCGCAGGCGCGCACCTCTTCGACGCTCCAATCAAACAACTCGGCGAGCAATTGGGCGGTATGCTCCTGTACCAAACTGAGCCCGTGATTCGCCAAGTTATCAGGCAACTTGTTGACGAGCTCCAGATAGCTGAGCAACTGCGATTCGTCGGTCTGGCTCAGCGCCACGGCTCGGTTGTAAACCGTCAAGTAATACAGCGCACTTGGCAGGAAGGGGCTGGTCCCGGGAACGTTTCCAACACCGTCGCCGATGTTCAGGTACAAGGCCAGAAACTCGGGGCTCAACTTCAGCCTTTTCGCAACTTCACTGCGTTGTGCGAAGCCATCGAGCATACCGAGGAACGGATCGCCCGGCACATCCTCCTCTCGCGCAAATATCGCCGACGGATCGACTGCCGTGGTGCGACCCCAAATGTATGAAAGTACCCTGTGCACCGTTCCGCCCGACCAACTGAGTACCTGCAGGACCAAGGCCGATGCTAAACCGCTAAAGACGGCCAGGCCTTCCCGAACCACTGCCTGTTGGCCGGCACGACTGCTCAGTAACACGCCCAGGATTTTCTCGACGGTCTGCTGATTGCCCTGCCCGATCAATTGACCGACGACCAACTCAACCTGCTCCCGCGCATAGGTTTCGTAAGGCGACTCGTCGGTTTCGGCCCTGTGGATGACCAGTCCATCTCGATCAGCCAGACCCAGCAGGTGATTCGTCCATTGCCGCCCGTTGGACAATGGCTCGACACCGGCCATGTGCAGCGCCGCCTCGGTAAACAGGGACGCCGAAAGCTGCGCGCGAACCTGTTCGAAGAGCCGGCTCTGCACCTGGGAAGGCTCGGAAGGATCAAGCACCGACCTGACCTGCTCCAGCGCCCAGGCTTCGTCCAGCTCACTGTCGGCACACCAACGAATCCATCCCTCCAGGCGCTGAATCTGCGTCAGGGAATCCGGAGACTGCGCCAGGGAATCTGTGTTGATGTATGGCCGGCCAGCCAGCGCACCCTGCCAACTGTCGCCGCTCAGCAAATCCAGTATTTGCGCCGCTACACTCGGAGCGATGCCCAATACCTGCGGTAGCCTCGCCATGCGGTAGAAACTTGAAATAACGGCGAGGCTGCGCTTGAGCTCGCCATGGGCGCGTTCAATCAACGGCGCCAGCGCGAGATAGGTCGCCAGGTCGATATTCAAGCCGCTGCAGATGCGCATGACCGTGAAGGCGTCAGCTTCCTCGGCCGGTACCAACTCGAACTTACTGTCGTCCAAAACCAAGGGAGGAATCGCCAAGGTGTCCGGGTTGAACACCCGGTCAAATTGCGACAGCTCGGTACCGCGACCGTAAATCGAAACGGCGTCCAGGAAGGCTGCAAACTCTTCAGCCGTGCAGTGATAGCGTTCCCGTAACCGCTGAAACAGCCCCATGGCCCGAACCGTGTTGGATGTCATCCAATAGCTGGGCGCCGAGGTGTCTCTAGACGTAGGGTCTAGCTCCGCGCGGATGATCGCAATGAGCAATGCATCGGTTTCGTGGCTGGGCAACTGCATTGCGTTGTCCAAGCGGATTTTGCGGTTGAGGCGATCGACCCTGTCCTCCGAGTAGTTGCGAATAAAATTGAGTGGCTCGATTGCGCCGTAGTCAATGCTCATTGTGTTCGCCGGCCCGTCGTTGACAAACACCGAGCCTGCATGTCCAGGCGTCACCAGGTCATCTTCCCGTATCACATGCTCAGATACGGTTGTGGCGAACAATTCAACCGATAACAGAGCTTCCAATGCCGATTGATTGAGTTTGGTCCTTTGGTTGAAAAAATAAGCCTGGTTCAGATTCAGCGGTTCAACATCCAGCAGCCCGAAATTGGCTTTATAGAACGCCTCCTTTTCATCGTTGGTGTCGTTGTCGTTTGGGAAATGGCGATCTTCCGTCAGGATCTCTCGCAAGCCAGGATTAAGTCGGGCAGATTGAATCAGCGCATTATCGGCTGTCGCTCCCCAAGGCAACTCTTCCCGCAGGAAATAAGGTGACACCGGATCACACATCTCCACGACCGTCCCCACGGACATGCCCAGATCCCGAGCAAACTCGTCCAGTGATGTCCAGGGGTGGTGATAGGGCAGTCCGTTAGGGTAGCGACGCTCGCTCAGCGTCCTGTCGATATCAGTGCTCTGCCCCAGGGAGTCCTTGATCGATGCTTCCAGCACGCCGCTGACCACTTCCACGGATGACACAACACCATGGACGGCCACCGGATCGATGCTCATACGGCCGAGGTCGACCCGTCGGGTGTAGAGGGGGTAAGCCTGTTCGGTAGGCCTAAAGCGTTGTTCAGACCAGTGTTTGAGCCATACCGTATAAGCCACCGGAGAATGGATGGCTTCGATCGCATCCCACGGGCACCTGGCGCCAAATTTTGGCTTGAAGACATCCGCATAGGTCGGCCCGTCGACCAATGCCAAGAGCCCCTGGCGCAAGTGCGCGGGGAGTGGTTCGTCAAGAACCAATTGGCTTTCGATGAAGCGGCGCAGCACCCAAGTAGCCAAACCGTTGAGACGCAGTGAGATGGCTTGGGCGTCGTCAATGTCAAGCTCATACTCGCTCACAAGCCCCATGATGCCTTTACGCGCCAGCGCACAAATCGATCCGCCGTCGTCAAGATACTGGTCAAGCGCAGCCAATTGTCGAGTGTTCTGCTCATCGGCCAGCGGTGCATAAAAACTCTTGGCAATGTCTACCGGTGAAGCCTTCATCGTAGTGCTTCCTTTCGATGGGGTACGAAAACCCTCCAGACCTGTTTCGGTGGTCTTGTAAGGGTTATTTGAAGGTCAAAGAGACGGCGCATCTACTGTCAGATCTGACAGTAGATGCGCCTTATCACGACTAACCGATGTCCGGCGCGTCCTTGGCCTTCTCGACACGTAAGCTATCGCCCCAATCCGAATCGTCCTGCCGGGCCTTGAACCAATGAGGGCCGATGTTCAGCGTCACGGTAGGCGAAGCTGTCCATCGACTGTCGGTAACGGGAAGGTCTGCGACGACAATCTCATGGCTGTCATACCAGTGGGACAACTCAATGGTCTTGCCGGAGTCCCCCTCGCCTTCGAACAGCGGCGCACCCGCAAACCAGTGCCCGGCCGGCGGTGCCGTAAAGAGGGGTGCTTGGGAAAGCAACCGCACCGAATGCCCCTCGCTCCAACCGGATTCATACCCGTCACACTCCTGCCGTACGACCCAGATTTGCTGGCCGGCCGGTTTGTCGGCTCGCACCTGGAGCGACCAGGTGCGGTTCGCTTGCACCTGTGTGCGACCCAGCGGAGGGTCGAGTGCATCGCTCCACGCCACCTCGACCCAGTCGCCGGTAAAACCGAACCCGGAAATCGTCACCGTCGCGCCGGTGTGTTGTTGCAACGCTGGCGACTCGACCACGGGAATTGCCGGCACGGTGATGAACTCACGGTCGAGGAAATCCGACTCCTCCTTGCTGGCGCCAAAAATTTGCTTGGCGCGTAGAACATGCTTGCCCACTGGCAATGGGGACTTCACGTTGTACATCCAGTAGCCGTTGTGACTCGCGGCGCTTGCCGTTCCCAAATAGCAGCCGTCGAGCCACAACTCGACCTTTGCCGTATCGAGTTCGGATGCCTTTCGGGCATACCCATCGATGATAGAGCCTCGAGGCGCGTTGCCGCCGGGCTCGGGATGTTCGATGGTGGGTGGAAACAGGATCACCGTAAAGCCAACTTGCTGACTGCGAGGGGGAGACGGTAATAGGTTGTATTCCTGAACGGCTATCACCTGGCACGGACCAAATTGAAGATCCTGCGAGATAGTGACTGACCATTCGTTCGCTTCTACGGATGCCTGGCCTAGTTGCGCCTCCGACACCGCGTCAAGCACGCGCATGATCGCCCCGGGCACCCCGCCGGTGCCGTGAACGACAGGGTTGTGGTCCACGTCCACATCGATGGGAGCCGTGATGACCGGCGTCAAGACGGCTACATTGAAGGATCTCTCAACCGGAACGGAGGTCTGCAGGTTAATGGTCTGCGTCACGCTGACCAGATAAGGGCCGGGCATGAAGGCCTCTCGCCGGGTGAAGGACCAGTCTGTACCGTCAACGATCGCCGGATAGGGCGAATCGGGATCATCTTTAAAGCTGAGATTCACTTGCGCACCGGCCAGGCACGTACCGGAGAAGTTCGGTTCCAGACCGTTATCTCCCACATTTACCACGGGTGGCGGAGCAGGAAGGTCCAAGGTAACTTCGACAGTCGGGAGCGATGGCACGCCCTTGAACACTTGACGGGCTACAATTTCATAGCTCCCCGGAGGCCACGCAGCCGTTGGCGTATAGCGCCAGTTGGTTTCATTGACACTGATTTCACCGATCTCAGGCGTCACAGGTCCCGCGACGTGCAGTTCGATGTACGTAATATTGCTGCCCCAAGTTCTGCCGGTGCCGGAAAACTCCGGCTTGCGATCCTGGCCGGGTTGAACATATAGCGTCGGTATCGGAACGGGGATCGTGACCGGCACGATGTCAGCCCAATCAGAATAAATCCGGCCGCTCGCCCCATCGGTAATACTTTGCCGGATGTGCATCCGGTAACTTTCGGGGGGCTGGTCGCGCCAATCGATCCGCCATGTACCCGAGGCTACGTCAGTATTATCCTGCGGTGTACCGTTACCCTGAATATGTAGGTCTACTCTGGCACCGTTGTACCCGGTGCCCGAAAAGCTAACCGTATTTTCGCTGGAGTAGTCCACTTGTATATCGGTCAGTTTTGGTGGCTTTATCTTGAATGCGACTGGATTGCTACGGTCCGATATATCAACTGAATCTTTTTTTAGGCTGACTACCAGTGACTCGCCTCCAGGCGTCACCCTAACCTCACAGCTCCATTCATTTGCTGTTACTCGGCCGTTCCCGACCTCCGTACTATCATCACCCAGGTAACGATAAGCATGGATAAAGGTGCCTGGGACTCCACCGGTGCCTGACAAAGTAAACGTTTCGCTTTGGGGGATTGATGGGTCCGGTCCAGTGATAACAGGAGTCCCGGCTCGGACTCTTACGGTAACGGCAGTTGACAATTCTGAAGATACATCGCCGAAATATTGCCGAGCGGTAAGTGTGTTAGACCCCCATGGCAAATCGACGGTCAGCACTGTGTTCCATTCACGGTCCGTAATATTAGTCTTATTACTTACTGCGTCATTACCTCTGAAAACCTACACCGTCGCGCCATTTTCACCGGAGCCACTTACCCTCGGCCGCTGTCCGACTGTTTCGCCATTACCAGGCGCGGAGATAGTGGGTCCTGGAAAATGAACTGTGACATTGACGGCAGGAATCCAAGGCGACCATAGGCCAGCGTGTAGCTGCCTGCAAGTGATAGGAACACGCCCAGGATGCAGGTATTGGAGCAAAGAGGCTCTCCAGGATCCATTAGTTACAGTGACTGGATCAGCGAGCACTTGCCCTGACCCTTCCCTATGTATATGGATCTCGGCTCGATGTATACCGGTGCCGCTCATTTCAAAGTTTGGTAGAACTGTTTGTCCGTCCCGAGGTTCGTTCATTCTAGGCATGGGAACTTTGTATTCAACCGTAACATCTCCTGTGAGATTGACGTCGCCTACATTATCCCTATCGTAAATAAAACTAAAATCGACAAATACCGAACGCGCATTACCCTCTACCCTTTTGGTGCGTGGAAAATCATGCCATTGCCCGTTTTGATTACCTCCTTCATGTAGGATCTCCTCCCAATCGGTGTCGACTTTAGAGACAAGTCGCGGATGAATATTTCCTTTTTCTCGTCCATTGCCTAACGCCCAGTACCGCAGGGTATTTACAGTACAGCGAGCTCCATCGTCAGACCAGACAACCTCAACTTCGAGAATCGCATAATAGTTCCCATTTCTACCTATTATTTGATGTATAGATAGCAGGCCTTCATCACGGACCACTTCCGATGTAACAAGAGCTACCGTCTCATTTGCTGATGCGCCTTCAGCTTCGTTATTTTTATCGTCAGTTTCCATGGTCAAACTCCACCTTTTTCGACAGGGAGATATGAACGCAGTAAACGTGACGCTCGCCCCCTCCCACACCTGACAGATCTGACAGTCCCGACCAACGGCAACCCCAACCACGCCCAACCGACTACACCTCCTTGCGCAACGGACTACACATCCGCCAGAATCCGCCGGCTTGTGCGCCTTGGCCTTGCCCCGTAACGTGATTCGCGTCGCTGACCTCTCAGCGATCGGGTTTAGTCGCTCGGCGGTAGATACGGTGTGCACAAGCGTCATCCAGTCGGGCAGCCCTGTCCCGCACTCGATGGTGGCTGTTCGCAGGGCGCCTTCGGGCGCGCCGGATTTCGTGTCTCCGCCGGTCGACTAACCTGCGTCCAGCCGCCACCCACATTCGTTTAGTCGCGAACCGGGTGGCAGCACCATTAACGGAGACCGAACATGATCAAACCAACCCCAAATCCCCCAAAACCTGCTCCCCGCAAAACCGTCGACGAGCAAAAGCTCGACAAAGCCGCGAAAAAAGCCCTCGACCACTACCTGAAACCCAACCCCACCCAACCAGCCAAAAACCAACGACAACTGGACTGTTTCATCGTCGCCCCCGACGCCGACCCGGAAGGCTTGCTGGTACACAGCTACGAAACCTTCTGCTCGGTGAGCACGCTGATCCTGGATTTATCGGAAGAACTGGAAGGCGCCCCGCGCAACCTGGCGTTGGCGATTCATCAGATGGGCGAGATGGGGGTGTTGTTGCTGGAGAAGTTGTTGGATGGCGAGGCGAAGGTGCTGCGCTGATAGCAACGCGATACATCGGGCGATGAAGTCCCCGTGGCGAGGGAGCTTGCTCCCGCTGGACGCGAAGCGTCCCATGCGGTGTGTCAGTTGATAACCAGGGGCTGCTACGCACCCCAGCGGGAGCAAGCTCCCTCGCCACAGGGGTTATCGCAACGCGGTAGGGCTCACGCCGATTCTGGTAGCTGATAGAAGCTGAAGTACTGCCGCAATGCGGTCACCAGTTGTCCGTATTCCGGCGGTGCCCACTGCAGGCTGAAGCCCGCGTCGAAATGTTGCGGTGTCACGTCCTCGCGGCACCACAGGCAATGGGCTTTCAAACGGATCTGCTGCTGCGGTCCTTCCTTGGCGGGCAGTTTGAGGCGCAGGTCGAAATCCGCGCCGATCATCAAGGGCAAATGGCTGATGAGCATCAGGCCGTTTTCCGAAACATTGCCCAAAAACCCAATGGGTTTGCCGTTTATGCCGTTGAACACCTCAAGGCAATATGCCAGCTGATGTCGTGCAATCTGCCGCTCTTTGTACATGTGTTGTATCACTTTTTGAGTAGCCGATTACCCGGCCAATCCAGTGCTTCGGAACGGGCTCATCCCTGCCCGCTCTCCCCGACCCCGATGCCAGACACTCGCATACTGGCTGGCCAAATGCTACCGGTGACAGGTGACGCTTCGAAATTAGAGTTCTGGCTCTATTCACGATTTGTACAACTATAGCCCAAGCGGGAGCATCGGCCAGCCGGATTCGATACCAGTCATCGGTCGACAACTGGCTCGCAGAAGGGTTTCGAATAAATCAAATTCAGAACGACGTGGGACGGATCGCCGAGGCGCTGCGGGTGGGGTAATGACCCAGGCTCTGTAGGGTTTCGAGCCGGGCTCGGGCGCGGTAGGCGTACTCGCTGTTGGGGTATTGGGTGAGGATGAACTGGTAGGTTTGCGCCGCGTCGACGTAGAGCTTCTGCCGCTCCAGGCACTGGCCGCGCATCATCGAGACTTCCGGCTGCATGTAGCGACGGGCACGGCTGGCGCGGTCGACTTTGGACAGCTCGAGCATCACCTGCTCGCAGTTGCCCCGCTCATAGGCCTTGTAGGCCAGGTTCATGTGGTGGTTCATCGACCAACGGGTGCAGCCCGTGATGCTCAGGGCCAGGGCAATAAAAAGCACGAATCGCATGGGGAGGTTCTCCTGTCTTGAGCTCTGTATCGACCTGGCGGGGAAAATCTTCAGCACGAAAAACCTCCACGGTGAACACGTGTGTGGCGAGGGAGCTTGCTCCCGCTGGGCTGCAGAGCAGCCCCGGATTTTTGCGGTCGCTACGCAACCGAGCGGGAGCAAGCTCCCTCGCCACAAGAGCGATGTTCGGCTTAAGCAGTTAAAGGCGCAAAAATTTTCAGGAATGTTCATTTCGAAAAAGAAACGAATAAGTAGTGCATATGAACAATGACTACACCCAAAGACCATAGTAGCCTTCGCTGGCGCTTGAACTTGAGGAGTCTTGCATGTCCGTCCGTCGCACCAAAATCGTCGCTACCCTTGGCCCGGCCAGTAACTCGCCGGAAGTTCTCGAACAGCTGATTCTGGCTGGTCTGGACGTTGCCCGTCTGAACTTCTCCCACGGCACCCCCGACGAGCACAAGGCTCGTGCCAAGCTGGTACGTGACCTGGCCGCCAAGCACGGCCGTTTCGTTGCCCTGCTGGGCGACTTGCAAGGCCCGAAGATCCGTATCGCCAAATTCGCCAACAAGCGCATCGAGCTGAAGATAGGTGACAAATTCACCTTCTCCACCAGCCACCCGCTGACCGAAGGCAACCAGCAGGTAGTCGGCATCGACTACCCGGACCTGGTCAAGGATTGCGGCGTGGGCGACGAACTGCTGCTCGACGACGGTCGCGTGGTGATGCGCGTCGAGACCGCCACCGCCACCGAACTGAACTGCGTCGTGACCATCGGTGGCCCGCTGTCGGACCACAAAGGCATCAACCGTCGCGGCGGCGGCCTGACGGCACCGGCCCTGACCGATAAAGACAAGGCCGACATCAAGCTGGCCGCGGAAATGGAAGTCGACTACCTCGCCGTGTCCTTCCCCCGTGACGCAGCAGACATGGAATACGCCCGTCAACTGCGCGACGAAGCCGGCGGCACCGCCTGGCTGGTGGCCAAGATCGAACGCGCCGAAGCCGTGGCCGACGACGAGACGCTGGACGGCCTGATCAAGGCGTCCGACGCCGTAATGGTGGCCCGTGGCGACCTGGGCGTGGAGATCGGCGACGCCGAGCTGGTGGGCATCCAGAAGAAGATCATCCTGCACGCACGCCGCCACAACAAAGCGGTGATCGTCGCGACCCAGATGATGGAGTCGATGATCCAGAACCCGATGCCGACCCGCGCCGAAGTGTCCGACGTAGCCAACGCCGTGCTGGACTACACCGACGCGGTGATGCTGTCGGCCGAAAGCGCCGCCGGCCTCTACCCGCTCGAAGCGGTGCAGGCCATGGCGCGTATCTGCATCGGCGCCGAGAAGCACCCGACCGGTAAGACCTCCAGCCACCGCATCGGCAAGGAATTCACCCGCTGCGACGAAAGCATCGCCCTGGCGACCATGTACACGGCCAACCACTTCCCGGGCGTCAAGGCGATCATCGCCCTCACCGAAAGTGGCTACACGCCGTTGATCATGTCGCGCATCCGCTCCTCGGTGCCGATCTACGCCTTCACCCCGCACCGCGAAGCCCAGGCGCGCGCCGCGATGTTCCGTGGCGTGTACACCATTCCGTTCGACCCGGCTTCGCTGGAGCCGCACGAAGTCAGCCAGAAAGCCATCGACGAACTGACCAAACGCGGCGTCGTGGAAAAAGGCGACTGGGTCATCCTGACCAAGGGTGACAGCTACCACACCACCGGCGGCACCAACGGGATGAAGATCCTGCACGTTGGCGACCCGATGGTTTGATGATCGGTCGCTGAACACAAAAAGCCCCGCCATGTGAATGGCGGGGCTTTTTGTTTTTGCCTTTGGACGTTGGGTGTCTGGACGGGCGCTATCGCGAGCAGGCTCGCTCCCACAGGGGTTCTGTGTGCGCCGCAAATCCTATGTGGGAGCGAGCTTGCTCGCGATGGCGATCGGTCAGACGCCGCCATTGTCACGGGTAACAAACACATCCGCCAACAATTGATTCCTCGGCAACCCCGCCAGGTACAAGCGCTTGGCAAACGCCTCGACCCAATCCGGATGGCCGCAAACCAACGCCTGGGTCTGGCGCGACGCCAGGCGCAGCTGTGCGAGCGTCGCTGGCGCCTCGGCTGCGGTCAACAGCTCGATGCTCAGGTTCGGATGCTTGGCCGCCAGTGCCGCCAGGGGTTTGTCCAGATAATGCCCGGCGGCATCGCGGGCCACATGAACCAACCGGATCGCGCCCCGATGCTGTTGGCGCAACGCTTCGCGCAAGATGCCGAACAGCGGCCCCAAGCCCGTGCCGGAGGCCAGCAGCCATAGGGGTTTTTCATGCCAGTCGGGGTCGTAGTGCAACGCGCCGCCGCGCAGTTCCCCGAGACGGATCGGGTCACCACTGTTCAATTGTCGCGCCGCGTCGATGAATTGCCCGGGCGCGCGGCAATCGAGGTGAAACTCCAGGAAGCGGTCTTCCTCGGGCAGGCTCGCCAGGGAATATGGCCGGGCGACGTCACCAGCCCACAGCACCAGGTGTTGTCCGGCGCGATAGCGCAGCGGTCGCTCCGGGGTAATGCGCAGGCGCAGCACGTCGGAGCCCAGCCAATCCACCGCCGCCACTTTGGCGGCTTGGCCGTCGCGTTGTGGGTCGAAGGTGTGGATTTGCACGTCCTCCACCACCTGGCATTGGCACGCCAGTCGCCAGCCTTGATCACGCTGCGCCGGGGCCAGGGCATCGGGGCGACTGTCGCGCACGTCGCCGCTCAGGCATTGCACCAGGCACGCATGGCAACTGCCGGCGCGGCAACTGTAGGGCACGGCCACGCCTGCCTGGTTCAACGCATCCAGCAGGTTACTGCCCGCCGCCACCGACCATTGCCGGCCGGCGACTTTCAACTCAGGCATCGACGTTCTCCCAGGCGGCGGCACAACGGTTGCGGCCGTCTCGCTTGGCACGGTACAAGGCCTGGTCGGCGCGCTGCAAGGCGCTGTCCAGGTCATCGCCCATTTCCAGCATCGTCATGCCCACAGACAGGCTGAGAGTGCCCACCCGCAGGTCGGTCAATTCCACTTGGGTGAACGCCAGCCGCAAGCGCTCGCAACAGGCCGTCAGGCGCGCGGGGTCGCAGGCGGGCAGCAACATTACGAATTCTTCGCCACCGTAGCGGGCCAATACGTCGCCTTCACGCAGGCACGCCGTGGCGACACCGGCAAACGCCTGGAGCACCTGGTCGCCTGCCGCATGGCCGTGCAAATCGTTGATGCGCTTGAAATGGTCCAGGTCGATCAAGGCCAGGCCATGGGCGACGCCGGGCCTGAGGGTATTGAGTTCGCGGCTCGCCAGGCGCAGGAAATGCCGGCGATTGAACAGGCCGGTCAGTTCGTCGGTGGCCACCAGGTCTTCGAGCTGGCGCATCATGCCGCGCAGGGTGTCCTGGTGCGCCTGCAAGGCAAACCGGCGCTGGCGCATGCGTTGGCGCGAGGTCTGGACATAGCGGGCATACAACACCAGCCACACCAGCACGATGAACAGCACGGACACTTGCAGACCGGCCAGCGTTGGATCGGGCAGCCGAAAGAAGTAACCGTCCCACAGCGTGATGCCGGTAAAGCTGATGAAAACCAGCGTGGCGCAGCGCACAAAGGCCCGCCGCGTCAGGTGGAACAGCCCGAACAAGAGGATCAGCACATAGAACACCAGGAACACGCCGCGGGCCTGGTCCAGGTGCGCCATCATCCAGGTCTGCCAGCCCAGGCCGATCCAGACCTGTATTTCCGTCAGGCTGGGGTCGGCGAAGCGCAGGTTGCGATCGGTGATGAACAGCGCGAACAAACCAGCCTGGCACAGCACCACCAACAGCGTGCCGATGATGGCGCCACGCAACGAGTCGAGGTAATGGCCACTGAAAAACGCCAACCACAGCAACACCAGTGCCAGCGCATAAGTCGTGGCGGCCAGGGCGAAGCGTTTGAGCAAAAGACGTTGAATGGCGTTATGGGTCAATCGGTGACTCACCATGGAAAAGAGGAACTGATAGAGCTGTCCTACGCTACAGGCCAGACGCCACTTTAGTGGCGTGTTCGACAAATGACCATTCAATTCTGGCTCAGAAAAATGGCGTCAAAGCAATGGCCCAGATTGACGCATCTGCCGGCTCCGCCGATATCCCCTGTGGCGAGGGGATTTATCCCCGCTGGGCTGCGGAGCAGCCCTGAAAACCAGTCACCTCGGTGTGTCAGGTTGTTCGCCTTCAGTCATTTTGGGGCTGCTCCGCAGCCCAGCGGGGATAAATCCCCTCGCCACAAAGGCAGCTCGCTCCCACAGGCCCCCAGCCTGCGATATACTGCCGCGCCTTTTTAGCGTCGCGCCAGCATGCCCGGCGTGCCTTAAGAGGTGCCGTCCGTCGACCGATGCACCCAAGCGGGCGGCACCTTATTGAATGTTCCCGTCTTAGAGAGGAGCGCGACTCATGACCGTGATCAAGCAAGACGACCTGATTCAGAGCGTTGCCGACGCCCTGCAGTTCATTTCCTATTACCACCCCGTGGATTTCATCCAGGCGATGCACGAGGCCTACCTGCGCGAAGAATCGCCGGCGGCCCGTGACTCCATGGCGCAGATCCTGATCAACTCGCGCATGTGCGCCACCGGCCATCGGCCGATCTGCCAGGACACCGGCATCGTGACCGTGTTCGTGCGCGTGGGCATGGACGTGCGTTGGGATGGCGCGACCATGAGCCTGGACGACATGATCAACGAGGGCGTGCGTCGCGCCTACAACCTGCCGGAAAACGTCCTGCGCGCATCGATCCTCGCCGACCCGGCAGGCGCGCGCAAAAACACCAAGGACAACACCCCGGCGGTCATTCACTACTCCATCGTTCCGGGCAACACCGTGGAAGTGGACGTGGCGGCCAAGGGCGGCGGTTCCGAGAACAAGTCGAAGATGGCCATGCTCAACCCGTCCGACTCCATCGTCGACTGGGTCCTGAAGACCGTTCCGACCATGGGCGCCGGCTGGTGCCCACCGGGCATGCTCGGCATCGGCATCGGCGGTACCGCCGAGAAAGCCGCGGTGATGGCCAAGGAAGTGTTGATGGAATCCATCGACATCCACGAGCTCAAGGCCCGCGGCCCGCAAAACCGCATCGAAGAGATGCGCCTGGAGCTGTTCGAGAAGGTCAACCAGTTGGGCATCGGCGCCCAGGGCCTCGGTGGCCTGACCACCGTGCTCGACGTGAAGATCATGGACTACCCGACCCACGCCGCCTCCCTGCCGGTGTGCATGATCCCCAACTGCGCCGCCACCCGCCACGCCCACTTCGTGCTGGACGGCACTGGCCCGGCCTCGCTGGAAGCGCCACCGTTGGACGCCTACCCGGAAATCGTCTGGGAAGCCGGCCCGTCGGCACGTCGCGTGAACCTCGACACCCTGACCCCGGAAGACGTGCAAAGCTGGAAACCGGGCGAAACCGTGCTGCTCAACGGCAAGATGCTCACCGGTCGCGATGCGGCGCACAAGCGCATGGTCGAGATGCTGAACAAGGGTGAAACCCTGCCGGTGGACCTCAAGGGTCGCTTCATCTACTACGTCGGCCCGGTCGATCCGGTGGGCGACGAAGTGGTTGGCCCGGCCGGCCCGACCACGGCCACGCGGATGGACAAGTTCACCCGCCAGATCCTCGAACAAACCGGCCTGCTGGGCATGATCGGCAAATCCGAGCGCGGCCCGACCGCCATCGAAGCGATCAAGGACAACAAGGCCGTCTACCTGATGGCCGTTGGCGGTGCCGCTTACCTGGTGGCCCAGGCGATCAAGAAATCCCAAGTCCTGGCCTTCGCCGAACTGGGGATGGAAGCGATCTACGAGTTCGAGGTCAAGGACATGCCGGTGACTGTCGCCGTGGACAGCAAAGGCGAGTCGGTACACATCACAGGCCCGGCGATCTGGCAGCAGAAGATCAGCGAAAGCCTGGCGGTGGAAGTGCAGTAACACGCACTTTCTCGCGCTGAAGAAGGCCGGTGAGCGACACGCTCATCGGCCTTTTTTATAGGCGCACAACAACCCCCTGTGGGAGCGAACCTGCTCGCGATGGCGGTGGGTCAGTTGGTGAAGATGTTGGCTGTACCGCCGCTTTCGCGAGCAGGCTCGCTCCCACAAAGTCATTGAGCACACCATTCATCGGGCAAACCCACCGACCTGTCAGATCTGACAGGTTACACCCCCGCTCTCCCTTGGCATCCTCATCCTGGCCGGGAATCGCCCCCGGCCAAGGTCAAAGGGATGAACGACAAATGGCCGAACAAGCCCCCCTTCAAATCATCACGCCAACAATCGCCGGTAGTGCGTCAATCGCCACCTTCGGCAACAGCCTCGGCCCGGTCGGCACGCGGGGCGCCGCTTCCTTCGAGTTGCCCCTGCCGATATCGAGTGCCCGTCACCTGACGCCGGCGCTGGCCCTGCATTACAACAGCCAGGGCGGCAACGGTGTGTTCGGCATCGGCATGCAACTGTCGATCCCCAGCATTCGGCGCAAGACCAGCAAAGGCGTCCCGCATTACAGCCAAGACGACGTCATGGTCGGCCCGGACGGGGTGGATCTTTGGCCGGATCTTGAAGCACAGACCAGCCGCAACGTCCGCGACGATATTTTTGAGGTCGTGCGTTATTACCCCAGAATCGAAAGCACCTTCGACATCTATGAACTGTGTACGAGCTTCAACATCCCACCGTTTTGGCGAGTTCAGGGCAGCAACGGCCACGTGTATTGCTATGGGAAAAGCCCGAACTCGCGCATTGCCGACCCGCAAGTCCCCTCGCGTATCGCCGAGTGGCTGTTGCTGGAAGAGGTCAGCCCCCTGGGCGAACACATCTACTACGAGTACCAGGCCGACCCCGGCCCTTCCGGCGGCCCCCACGACTACAGCACCCAGCGTTACCTACGACGGTTGTGCTACGGCAACGCCACGGCCAGCGAAACCTTGTACTGCATGGAACAAGAAGACCCGGCCAGCCTCCCCTGGCACTTTCACTTGCTGTTCGACTATGGCCAGCGCACCTGTGAACTGGCGGAAAAACCCACTTGGTCGGCCTCCGACGAAGATGTCTGGAGACTCCGTAGCGATCCGATCCACGCGTACCGATACGGCTTCGAAGTGGGCACGCGGCGCCTCTGCCACCAAGTGCTGATGTTTCACCAGTTTCCCGCCGAAGCCGAAAACGGAAACGAACCCGCGCTGGTACGACGGCTACTGCTCGAATACAGCGACACTCAATGTAGCTACAGCCTGTTGACCACCGCCCATTACCAGCATTGGGACGCCAAGGATCGGGTCGAATACACGCCGCCGATCGAACTCCAGTACACCGACTTCAAACCCAACTACGAACCTGAAGCTTTTTTTGCCCTGGAGACCATGCCGGCCCTGGAAGACAGCCGCCGTTATCAATGCGTCGACCTTTATGGCGAAGGCGCTCCTGGTTTCCTGTGCCGCTACAGCAACGGCTGGTATTACCGCGAGCCCCAGCGCGCCCCGGGGGACGATCCTGATAAAATCGAGTACGCCCCGTGGACCCTTCTGCCAAGCAGCCCAATCGCCGCCGACAACACACTGGTGATGCAGGTGCTGACCGATCTATGCGGCGATGGCCGCCTCAATTGGGTCATCGCCCAGCCCGGCATGAGTGGCTTCTATACGCTCAACCCGGACCGCAGTTGGTCGACCTTCACCGACTTCAAGCGCTTCCCCACGGAGTTCCTGCACCCCGCCGCGCAATTGGGCGACCTGACGGGCGACGGCCTGCGCTCCCTGGCGATGGTCGGCCCCAACAGCGTGCGGCTGTACGCCAACCTGCGCCAGGACGGGTTCGCCGCCGGCGTGGACGTTCCCCATGAACCCGACAGCACCCTGCCCTTGTTCAGCGATGTACGCAGCGAACTGGTGCTGTTCGCCAACATGCTGGGGAGCGACAGCAGCGAGCTGTGCCGTATCCGCTCCAATGAAATCAAGTGCTGGCCGAACCTGGGCCATGGGCGTTTCGGCAAGGGCTTTGTGATGAGCGCGCTGCCCTTCACCTACACCGAGTTCAACGCCGAACGGGTGCGGATCGCCGACCTGGACGGTTCCGGCGCGCCGGCGCTGATCTACCTGCGCAGCGACTGTTTCGAAATCTACTTGAACCATGGCGGCAATTGCCTTGAACAGACACCCGTGCGGGTGCCCTGGCCGCAAGGCATGCGCTACGACAACCTCTGCCAGGTCACCCTGGCCGATCTGCAAGGTTTGGGCTGCGCCAGCCTGCTCCTGAGTATTCCCCATCACAGCGCGGACATGAAACCGCGCCATTGGCGCTACGATTTTGTCGCCGCGCGGCCCTACCTGCTTAACGCCACCAACAACAACATGGGCTGCAACAGCACCCTCGCCCACCGCAGCAGCGCGCAGTTCTGGTTGGACGAAAAAGCTCAGCGCGCGGCGAAGGGCGAAGCGCTGGACTGCTACCTGCCCATGGCTTTGCCACTGGTGGCCCGGCAACAACAGGAGGACGAAATCACTGGAAATTGCCTGACCCAACGCTTCACCTACTACGAAGGCGACTACGACGGCTATCACCGAGAGTTCCGGGGATTTGGCCGGTTGTACCAGCTCGACAGCGAGTTGCCTTCGGTTGAGCGCGACAGCGGTTTCACCGCACCGGTGCTGGTCAAGACCTGGTTCCACACCGGTCGCACCGTCGACCAAACCCTGAAGGACTGTTTCGACGCCGACCCCGACGCGCCGCCCCTGGGCCGCACATTGCTGACCCGGCTCCACGAACAGGACAAGGCTGACGAAGTTATCTTTTCCGACCCGGACACCGCTCGGGACATGGCCTACGCCCTGGGCGGTCACGTACTGCGCAGCGAGACCCACGAGGGCGAGTCGCCCGACATGACCAAGCCCCAAACAGTGGCCCGGCGACGTTATTTACTGCGTTCCCCCCATGACCGCCAGAAGAGCCTTCAGGTACTGGAACTGGAAATGATCAGCCATCAATACGATGGTTTTATCAACGACCCCCAAACCCAGCACATCGTCAACCTCGGCTGGAACCGCTACGGTCAGCTGGAGCACGGCTTCGTCGTCCACTACGCGCGGCGCCTGAGCGCGGCGGACGATCCACCCTTCGGGGACGAAGACCAGGATATCTGGTGGCGCGACGCCCACGACGATCAGCAACAGGTGTATCACCTGACCGAAAGCCTGGCCGCCTATAAGCACTTTTTCGAGAAAGAAAGACCGCCGCGTCAACGGCTGGGCCTGCCCTGGCGCGCTCGGACCAATGGGTTCCAATTGCCAAAAGGCTCACTCCCCGCAGGGCTGAACCCGCAGCAGGTCAGCTACGAGTGTTTCCTCGAACACCACGAGAGCGAGCACTGGAACACGGCCCGCGTGCTGATCGCTCTCGAGGAGCAAACCTACTTGAGTGATGCCCCGTTCCAAGCCTTGCGCGGTCCGTTGGAAGTGGCCGAGTTCGACAAGCAGGCGCTGGAGGCCTACGACGTCGTGCCCGAACCGTTCGATATCCGTGAACAACTGGAAATGGTCGGCTACGAGCCGATGAGGCTGTTCCTGCCTGAAGACCCAGAAGAGGACGAGGCCCGGAATCTCTGGTCGAAGAAAGTCGGTTTCGCCACCTACCGGCCACTCGCAGGCTTCTTCCATATCAGCGCGTTGCAAGAAACCCAGAGTCATGGCCTGACAAGCACCGAATACGACTCTTTTCACTTGATGCCCATCACCGTCACTGTGCCGGACGGCTGCGCGACCCACGTCGAGTACGACTATCACTCGCTGTTGCCCTGCCGCATCATTGACGCCAACGACAACGTGCGCGAGGCGCTTTATGGTCCCTCCGGCGTGCCCTTGGGCGTCAGTTTCCATGGGACCGAGAACGGCATCCCCGCAGGTTTTTATCCCATCGATGGCTATGAGCCACCCGATGATTTGTCGCCCGGCCACGCCATCGAGGACCCCGAAGCCACCCTGGGTGATATCGCCAGCGCAGCGCGCATCGACAACCTGAGCTGGATGGGCGAGCTCGATTTGTCGCTGGTCCTGCCGGCGCAGCGCGACGAATGGATCAATGCCCGATATCTGCTGCCCAGCGGCCACATCCGAGCCTCGGCGCGGGTGCGCCTGGCCCGGCTTAAAACCCGCACCGCCGGCGAAGAACTGCTGTGGGCGCTCATCCAGGCCACCACCCAAGAGCCGGCCCACAGTGTCGTGCTCAGCGCCGATCGCTACCCGGACGACCCCTTGCAACAAATCCGCATCGCCCTGAGCGCCGTCGATGGATTCGGACGCGCTTTGCAAACCAAACAACTGGTGGAGCCCGGCGTCGCCTACGCCGTCGCCGAGAACGGCACGCTGCTGTTGGGCCCCGATGACAAACCGATACAGCACGAGGCCGACCCGCGCTGGCGCGTCAGCGAACGGGTCGAGTACAACAACAAGGGGCTGGTGACCCGTGTCTATCGCCCCTACTTCGCCGATGCCTGGCGCTACATCAAGGACGCCTCGCTGCGCGAGCACGGCTATCACGACCAGCAGTTCTATGACCCGATCGGACGCTTGGTCAAGGTCATCAATGCCAAGGGGCACGAGGCTTGGCATGTCTACCATCCGTGGTACCGGTGTGATCACGATTACAACGATACCGATCCGGGGCCAGCCCAATGACCCCCCAGGTTCATCGAAAGACGCCGGTCGTGGCGGTGTTCAACGGCTGGGCTGGGCCGGTACGGCGGGTGGATCACCTGCGCGGTTCGACCAGCGACGAAACCCAACGGCTGGTCACGGCCCAGGCATATGACCTCGCCGGACGCATCGTCGACCAATGGGACCCTCGCTTCCACGGCACGAAAACCGTCAACCTCCACAGCATTTACAGTCTGTCGGGCACACCGCTGCGCACTGAAAACATCGATGCTGGGCTGCGTTGCGAACTGCCTGGCCTGGCCGGCCAGCGCCTGCACAGCTGGGATGCCCGTGGCAGCGAGCAGCAAACCGAATACGACTCGCAATTGCGGCCCACGCTGATCCGCGAGCGCGGCCCGGACCAAGCCTGGGCCACGGTTGGCCGCCTGCGCTACGCCAGTCGTTCGACCGAAGACGCCCTGCACAATCGATGCGGTCAATTGGTGGAGCACTACGACACGGCCGGGCTGGTCACCGTTGACGACTTTTCGCTGGCAGGCTTGCCGCTGGATCAAGGGCAACGGTTCCTGGATACGCTGGAGCTACCCGACTGGCCGGACGATGAAGCAGGCCGCGAGCGTTTGCTGGAGCCTGCCCGCTACGACACACGCTGGCGCTACGACGCCGTGGGGGGAGCCCTGAACCAGACGGATGCCAAGGGGCATAAGCAAAGCATCGAGTTCGATGTGGCCGGCCAACCCAAGCGCGTGCATTTGCAATGGGCCGGCAGCCCGACTGAAGAGCTGATTGCTCATGAATTCCAACACAGTGCCGAGGGCCAGCGTCAAGCATATACAGCCGGTAACGGCATCAAGACAACCTTTGCCTACGACCCGGCCGGCGGACATCTGATTGAGCTCAAGGCCACGAAAGGCAGCGATATCCACCAACACTTGAGTTACCTCTACGACCTCGTCGGCAATGTCACCTCCATTACCGATCACACCCATGTCGTGCGTTACCACGCCAACCAGCGCAGCGAAGGCGTTCGGACCTTTGTGTATGACAGCCTCTATCGCCTGGAAAGCGCCACGGGACTGGAAATGTCCGGGGCAGGTACGCAACCGCAATTGCCGGGGCTCGTCCCGCCCTCAGACCTGACCCTGCGAACTCCGTACACCCAACACTACGAGTATGACCACGGCGGCAATCTGGAGAAACTGATCCACAGCAGCGCCACGCCGGGGCAGGCGCACACATTGCGCCTGACCATGGACCCGTCAAGCAACCGCTGCCGGCAATGGCAAAAGGGCGACGCAGCTCCCGGCGACAATCTGGACTTCGATGCCGGTGGCAATCAACTGAGCCTGCCCTCCTCCAGACAACGCTTGACCTGGAACTGGCGCAATCAATTGCAGAAGGTGACCCAGGTCCACCGTCACAACGCCGAGGACGACGCCGAACACTACAGCTACGACGCTCAGGGCATTCGCATGCACAAGCGGCAGACCACCCAGGCCGCATCCGTCGTCCATGTGCGGGACGTGCGTTATTTGCCTGGCCTGGAAATCCGCATCCTGGATGACAGCGAAGAACTGCACGTCTGCACATTCCAAGGCCCTGCCTCCAACGTGCGCGGATTGTATTGGGTCAAAGGCCGGCCGGCTGAAATCGAACAAGGCCAACTGCGCTATTGCCTTGAAGATCATCTGGGCTCGTTGGTCATGGAACTGGACCAGGATGCGCAACTCATCAGCCATGAAGGTTACTACCCCTTCGGCGGCACGGCGTGGTGGGCGGCGGATTCCCAAGTGCAGGCCAGTTACAAGACCGTTCGTTATTCCGGCAAGGAGCGCGATGCCAGTGGGCTCTATTACTACGGGTTTCGTTATTACGCAGCATGGATGATGCGTTGGATCAACCCGGACCCGGCGGGGCCGGTGGATGGGTTGAATTTGTATGCGATGGTGGGGAATAACCCTGTTCGCTATAGCGACAACCTGGGGCTGATAAAAGGAGAGCAGCTCATGGACAAGATGACCCGGCGCACTCAGCACATCTTGAAAGGCGGAGATGCCCCGTTTGATGAGAACCAGATCAAGGGTTCAAATGCCAAAAAACTCAAGGCGCGGGAACAGCATTACCAAAAACATCCAGAGGCAGAGTCATTCGCTAAAACCAGTAGAGACATACTGAGTGCCCATGCTGGCTTTGAAATTCCTGGCAATAACCCTGACGAAACCCGTTACTTGACTGACCTCTACAACATTCCACTACCCGACTCATTGGAACTTATGTCCGAGGGGGTTCGGGTGTCCCGTGATCCCGTTCAGAACACCGAGGAAGATTTCCTGACCTCGGGGGGCATATTCCAGTTTGGAGATATCACCCGTTACGAAGCTTTCCTGGAAAACAAGCTCATTGAAACGTTCAGGGACGCCAAACGCCCCATGAAACTCTACACGGGATCAAACCCAACGCCGACGAACTTGACGGGGATTGAACACGAAGCCCCGGTGTTGCATCCCTTGGTCAAACAGCGGCTCGAAAATCACATCAGTGCGGGCAACAACTACCTTCCCAAGGTCGCAGGACTTCCCGGCCTGCATGCTGAAAGCATCGGCGCGAACGTCGCGCTGAATATCCAGCAGAACATCACCGGGGCGACGGATCCATCGCAGATAATTGTCGTCACCCAAAAGATTGCCGGCAGCAAGCGAGAACTGGGTCGAGGCTTTCCCGCCTGCTTCAACTGCACCAATATCCTTAGAGGCCCCTCGGACGCCGCAGACGATCTGCTGAAATTTGACATCGTGACCGAATGGGTGCAGACAACTCATTCACAGTGGAATGACCTGGCCAGGCCGTACACCAACTAGGCCCTGCCATCGCATCTAATGTCAGTTGCCGTAACAAGGCCTTCCGTTCATGGGCCAGTTCACTCATGCCTCGTTCGTAGTCGGCTTGCGAAAGCGAGCCCGCGACTTGCTGATCCAACAGGGCCTCGGCTTTCTGCTGATACACCGAGGCATTGCGCTCAAAGGCGTGTGGGTGCCGACCTTTAAGATAGGTCCGCCAAAACCGCTGCCCAATGATTTGGTCCACCAATCCGTCGCCGGTTTCCAGTTCCAGGACCGATTGATAAGCCAGGTCCATGGCAGCGTCATCCACGCCGGAAACACCTCTGAACAACATCCCTTGCGATTGCCATGGCAAACCCAGACGCTCCGCTAATCCGGTCTCGAACGCCAGGTAGACCTCCACCTCATCGATGCTTCCCGAGAACTCCCCGTCCTCGTCCAGGGTGATAAACGTCTCACCCGCCTGCAATCGATTCTGAATCGTCGCGCGGGCAATTTCATTGACCTGATCCAACCGCGACTTGCCCTTGGCCAGCGCCAGCAGCTTGGCCTCGACCTGAGTAGCATCGCTCGCCCGATACGCTTCATGGACCAAAACCTTGATGCCCATTTCGTTGAACAACTGCGCCCCGGCGTCGGCACAGGAATCCGGGTTGATCGCCATGCGGAACAGCTCCTCGCGCAATGTCGCGTCTTCGGACACGGCGTCGAGCATTCTCCAGACTCGCCCTATCAATTGAGGACGATAGTCCTCTTCGACGTAATCGGCGGCCTCTGTCAGTTGCTCCAACATCTCAAAAAAACCCTGGGCGCCAGGTTCGCGCTCAAGCTCGTCCCAGGTACGCTGACGGGAAACTCGCGCGTCATCGGCAAGGCTCTCAAGCCAGTATTGGCTGGTTTCCTCGCCCTTGGGTGGATAGCTGCGCGCCGGGTCATAACCCACCGAACGCATATAGCCTTGGAATTGGCGCAAACTGTCTTCTGGAAGCTGGTCGCGACTCAAGCGAGTCCGGGCGATCAACCGGGCCTGTTCGGAGCCGGGCGTGACCTCTGGAATACGGTCTATGGAATTACCCTCCAGATTCAGCTCGAAGGAGCGGGGTCGTGTGACAGTCAGTAAACCTGGCGGCCACTCAGTAACACCAGTCTGTTGCAAGTCAAGCATGGCGAGCTCCGACATGCGAGTGATGTCGGGCAGCAGGTTCAAGGCGGGGTTGTTGCCCAACTTCAACACCTCAAGGCGACTCAAGCCTCCCAGGTCAGCGACGTTTTGAGCGGTGAGACTCAATTGATTATGTGCGAGGTCCAACACCCGCAAATCTGCAAGATGGGGCTCTAGCCGTGGTAACACCGTCAGATCGTTATGACTCAGGTCCAGCGTCTTGAGATTGGGGAAATAACCGAGAAACGCTGTCAGATCAGTATCCAGCGCGCCATGGCGCCACTTCAGTTCGCTCACATGGGGGAACGCCGTTTCCAGGGTTGGAAAGCAATCGAAAGTGTTACTTGACCAGAAGTAATCCAGATTCAGAATATACCCCTGAGGCGGCGTATCCACTCCAGCCCGCCAACACTGCTTGAGCGCCGAAGCAAGTTTTCCCTTGTGGTAGAGCTGATCAATGGCAACCACATCGCCCCTCTTGATCGCCACCCAGTTTTCCAGCGAGTTGCTCAGCCCCTCAAACTCCAATTCGCGACCCACGAGGTTTTGTATTGCCAACTGTTCAGAGTGGAATGACTCAACAAACCGGGCAAAACTCTGAGTCGACGCTTCCGGATACAGCACCTTGAACCGCGCCTCCAGACTCAACGCATCACCGGTTCCAAGCAATTGCTCATCGAGCCGCCCATAGCCCGGTTGCTCCCCGAGCAAACGTGCGACTATCGGTGGATCCTCCGCCGTCCCGGCAGCGTTCAGAAGGACTTTGCGAAACGTCGTCCGGTCTAGCGGCGCTTGTTGAACAGCCTTCCCCAGCAAGGACCCATCGCCGAGCTTGTAACCCAACGCCCGACGCTCGGCCTCGGTCAAGGCGCTCAGGATTTCGGTATAGAAATCGTCGGCACTGTCCACCGAGTTACCTTGCTCGCCAAACAACCCAGGCGTCGCTTCTTCCACCGGCACGAGCACCTTGCGCACCACCGATGACGACGGTCCGACGCTGTCGAGCAGCGGCCCCTCCAGCGCCCCGTCGCGAATCTCGATACGCACCTGCGCCGGCCAACCCGGCAGATGCTCCAGGCTGTGCAACGCCAACCGCCAGGTGTCGGGGTTGCCCTTCGTGGGCAAATACAAGCCTTCGTAGGCCTGGACAATTCGCCATTCGCCCATGGCCGTACGGGCCGCCTGGCGCAGGCGCAGAGGCAAGTACCCTCGCTCACTCATCTGCCGGCGCTCCACCTCGGTGACGTCAACCAGCAGCTCGTCCGCCACTGCGCGGGGCAACTGGGGAAACTCGCTGCGCAAGACCTGGGCGCCAGCACTGCCCGCCTCGTCGACCGGCTCGATACCGGTTGGACTGCCCTGCGCGGCCCGGAAGCGCTTGACGGTTTCGGCCAGCAACACCGGAGGTCGGGCATGTTCGACGTGGAGTTGACGCAGGCTTGCCTCTTCGACGCCGCTGACGATACGGATCTGCTCCAGGGTTTCATCCGAAAAAGACTCGACGCTGTGCCCCAGGCGCCGCATCAGTGTTGGCCCTTGCCAGCTCAGCGGGCGTTCGCCCTCATGAACCCAGGCACCCGCCTCGTTATGGGCGAGCTTTGGCGCATACGCATCGACGCGCACGGGATGTTGAATCCGATACTGCCCAGTGTCCGCGGCCTGCTCGACCACGAACGGCCGGTCGCCGAGCAACAGCACCTCTTGTCCCTGATGAAGATAAAGGCCATTGGCTTGTGGCCGAGCGTTCGTCTTGAGGTCCAACGACTGCTCGTAGGGCGCGAGATCGGGGTGCCATAGACGCGACTGCCCATCGTGGCTCTGGACCACTTTCATCTGCTCGACAAACGATGAAGGCCGCGTGGAACGCACAGCCCCCACCACTTTCCCCCCCGCCACGAAAAGCCCCATGAGCGCCATGTTTTCGGCCACCCCGAGCAAATGCGCGGCCGCTTCGGCACGTCGGCCTTGGGACCAATCGACGATGCCTTCAAACGTGTCATCGAGGAGTTGATAGGCGGTATAGGCCATCAATGCTTCGCCCAGTACCGGCACAAACGACGCTGCCGTAAAAGCGGCCATTTCCAGCACCGTCTCGGCCACCTGCATGAAACTGTCCCAGCGAGCCCACCGGGACTTGAGATCTTCGTCCCCCGTCGGCACGGCTATCAGGCGAGCGTCCTGGAAGATCTGGTTGAGTCGTTGTTCGAACCCATGGTCCCAAAGATCGTCCTTTACCCGCCGGCAAGTCATCCGCAGCGTGGGATTTTCCACCGGCTCACGCCGGGCCTTGAACAACCGGGCATCCAGCGCGGCGAAAAAACGTTCGCGGTGGGCCAGGGAAATGAAGCGGCTGAAAAACTGCTGGTAACGTTGCGCGCGCAATCGAACGGCCAGCGCTGCCAGGAACGCCGCCGTGGAGCTGTACTGTTTTAGCGGATGCTCGGGATCGTGAGGGATATAGACCACGACCGGTTCGACTTGCCGGCTCTGCTCAAGATCCGGGGCGATCATCACGATGCCGGTCAGGCGAGTGTCGAGTAGGTAAAGGTCGTGGCAATACTGCGTCTTGCCGCCATGGCTGACACTTCGCTGGCCAGTCATCAAGCCTTGCAAAGCTTGGTAAACCTGCGGGCTTATATCGCCTTTGATTCGCGCCAACGTCGCGGCCGTCCGGAAGGCATCCCTGTCATCGTTCTGGAAACACTCCTGCGCCACGGCACTGCCGACAGGCTCGTCAATCAGAAGGCTCTTCAGGTACGCCTGATAGCGCCCGCCAATGTCCAAGTCCCGGCAAAGCGCGACGAACACCGGCAAGGTCAAGGTGGAGCCAATAGACAAGATATCGAACTGTCCACTCGCGGTGGGTTGGCTAATGAAGCAGGACGCTTCGTCGAAGTAGCCCGGGCGCGCCTCTTTTGCCTCGAAATTTTGCAGGGCAGCATCCAGCAGGGAAATCGTGCGGATCCTGTAGGCGGCGGCCACCCCCTCGGGAATGTAGAGCCGCACATAGGTTTGCCTGACGTCCAGCGTCAGGTTGCAACGCTTTTTCAACGCGGCGACCAACAGCGGCTCGGCGAATGCCTCGATCGACCGGAGCCGGCCGAGCATTTGCGTCAGTTTGCCGTGGGATGTCCAACTGGCTTGCAACGCGCTTTTAAGGTGATCCCGATCCGCGGCGCTGGCCTGGGCGAGCCCCGGTGGTATCGGGCCTACGGCTTTTGCCAGTGCCGTGCGTTGTTGTGATGAAAGCCCGGACAGCCAATCGGGCATCGAATGGACGAGCCATTGCTGGGGGTTGGTCAGTAGGGAGGTCTTCGTGACCAATGTTTGCAGGGTAGTCATGTATTGCCGTCGTCCGTGACAAGTGAGCCCGGGAAGCTAAACGATGCGGCCCGTCGGAACCAGCCGAAACTTGTGTCTGGACACAACACGGCGGCGCGGACAATCGGGCTACAAAAACCATCGGGAGCCAGCACGCCAAGCCTGTTTGGCGCACGCAAGCAACATGGTATGGTTCGGCCCCGACTTCTACCGGTTCGCGCCTGCATGCTGCCGACTCCCCGTACCTTGCGCCTGTTACTTGCCATCGCCCTGATCCTCATCGGCGCCGCCCTGGCCGCCACCCTGGCCGTGCGCCACGCCGAGCGCGTGGCCCTGGAAGAAGACGCCAGCCGCGCGAGCCAGCAATTGGCGCTGTACGCCAACTCATTGCACACCTTGATCGAACGCTACCGCGCCCTGCCCGCCGTGCTGGCGCTGGACCCGCAGTTGCGTGACGCCCTCAAGGGGCCGGTCAGCGCGGCGCAACAGGATGCCTTGAACCGCAAGCTGGAAAAAATCAACGGCGCCGCGCAGTCCTCGACCCTGGAGCTGCTGGACCACACCGGCCTGGCGATCGCCGCCAGCAACTGGCAGTTGCCCAGCAGCTACGTTGGCCACAACTATGGCTTTCGTCCCTATTTCCTCCAGACCCGCACCCAAGGCACCGGGCGCTTCTATGCGGTGGGCGTGACCAGCGGCATCCCGGGCTATTTTCTGTCCAGCGCGGTCACTGGCGATAGCGGCGAGTTCCTCGGCGCGATGGTGGTGAAGCTCGAGTTTCCCGAGCTTGAGCGCGAATGGCGCCAGGGCAGCGACACCCTGTTGGTCAGTGATGCGCGCGGGGTCATTTTCATCGCCAATCGCCCCGGTTGGCGTTATCGCCATTTGCAACCCTTGACCGACAGCGACCGCGCCGAGCTCAAGGCCACGCGCCAGTACGACAAGCAACCGTTGCAACCCCTGGCCTTCGATCCGCTGCGACGCTTTGACGACAACAGCCACCTGACCCTGGTCGAGGCGCCCGAGGGTACGGCGCAGTACCTCTGGGAATCCCTGCCGTTGGCCGGCGAAGGCTGGAGCCTGCATTTGCTGCGTCGACCACAGATCGCCTTCGAAGACCTGCGCAACGCCGGGCTCGCCGCCGCCGGGTTGTGGCTGGCGCTGGTGTTTCTGTTGCTGTTTCTGAACCAGCGTTGGCGCCTGGCGAAACTGCGCCAGCGCAGCCGCCAGGAACTCGAACGACTGGTGGACGAACGCACCCGAGAATTGCGCACCGCCCAGGACGGCCTGGTGCAATCGGCCAAGCTGGCGGCGCTGGGGCAGATGTCGGCGGCGCTGGCCCACGAGATCAACCAGCCGTTGACCGCCCAGCGCATGCAACTGGCGACCCTGCGCCTGCTGCTGGAGCACGGCCGCGTCGACGATGCCTATAAAGCCCTCAAGCCGGTGGACGACATGCTGACCCGCATGGCGGCCCTGACCGGCCACCTGAAGACCTTCGCCCGCAAGAGCCCCAGCGGCCTTCGCGAACGCCTTGACCTGGCGGCGGTAGTCGACCAGGCCCTGCAATTGCTCGACACACGCCTGCGGGACGAAAACGTCAGTACCGTCTTGCACCTGACGCGTCCGGCGTGGGTGCGCGGCGATGCCATCCGTCTCGAACAGGTGTTGATCAACCTGCTGCGCAACGCCCTCGACGCCATGGTCGAACAGCCCCTCAAGCGCCTTGAAGTGCGCCTGCAAGCCGATGAACAACTGTGGCGCCTGACCGTCAGCGACAGCGGCACCGGGATCGCCGAAGAACATCTGGCCCAGGTGTTCGACCCGTTCTTCACCACCAAGGCGGTGGGCGATGGCCTCGGGCTGGGGCTCGCGGTTTCATTTGCGATCATCCACGAATCCGGCGGGCGGCTGACAGCGGACAATCATGACAACGGCGCGGTATTCTGCGTGACCTTGCCCATCGATCAGGAGGCGCAGCTGCATGCTTGATTCGGTCATAGTCGTCGATGACGAAAACAGCATCCGCACGGCCGTGGAGCAATGGCTGAGCCTGTCGGGGTTCCAGGTGCAGTTGTTCAGCCGTGCCGAAGACTGCCTGGCGCGGTTACCGGACAACTTCGCTGGCGTGATCCTCAGCGACGTACGAATGCCCGGTCTCAGTGGTCTCCAGCTGCTTGCGCAAGTGCGCAAGCGCGACGCGGACCTGCCGGTGATCCTGTTGACCGGCCACGGCGACGTGCCGATGGCCGTGGAAGCCATGCGCGACGGCGCCTATGACTTTCTCGAAAAACCGTTCAGCCCCGAAGCGCTGCTCAGCAGCCTGCGTCGGGCCTTGGACAAGCGCTTCCTGGTGTTGGAAAACCGTCGCCTGCACGAGCAGGCCGACGCTCGGGTCAGGCTCGACACCACGCTGCTGGGTGTCTCCCGCGCCTTGCAGAATCTGCGGCGCCAGGTGCTGGACCTGGCGACATTGCCGGTCAACGTGTTGATCCGTGGCGAAACCGGCAGTGGCAAGGAATTGGTCGCCCGCTGCCTGCACGACTTCGGCCCGAGAGCGAGCAAACCCTTCGTTGCGCTGAACTGCGCGGCGATCCCCGAACCGCTGTTCGAGGCTGAACTGTTCGGTCATGAAAGCGGCGCCTTTACCGGCGCCCAAGGCAAACGCATCGGCAAGCTCGAATACGCCGACGGCGGCACGCTGTTTCTCGATGAAATCGAAAGCATGCCGCTGGCCCAGCAGGCCAAGTTGCTGAGAGTCCTGCAAGAGAAGAAACTCGAACGCCTGGGCTCCAACCAGAGCATCCACGTGGACCTGCGCATCATCGCCGCGACCAAGCCGGACTTGCTGGACGAAGCCCGGGCCGGACGATTTCGTGAGGACCTCGCCTACCGCTTGAACATCGCCGAGCTGCGCCTGCCGCCCTTGCGTGAACGGCGCGAAGACATTCCATTGCTGTTCGAGCATTTCACCCACGGCGCCGCCGAACGCCTCGGCCGCCCCGCCGTGCCCTTGAATGGCCCGCAACTGAGCCATCTGCTCAGCCACGATTGGCCGGGCAACGTGCGCGAACTGGCCAACGTCGCCGAACGCCAAGTGCTGGGACTCGACCAGCCGCCTGCCCTGGACACCGAACCGGGCCAGTCCCTCGCGGCCCAGCAGGAAGCGTTCGAAGCCCAATGCCTGCGCGCCGCGCTGACGCGGCATAAAGGCGACGTAAAAGCCGTGCTCGAGGAACTGCAACTGCCGCGCCGCACCTTTAATGAAAAGATGCAGCGGCATGGTTTGAGTCGGGAAATGTTTGTGCGGGACATCTAAGGAGGCGTGGCGGCTGGCCGCGAAGCCATCGCCAAGCCTTGCACGAACCTCCAGCGCCGTCGGCTAACCCGAGATCAGACGGGCGATCATGCGCTTGCGCCCCGCCACATCCAGCGCGCGATAGCTTTCCAACAACAGCTCTTCATCAGGCGCCAGTGCCGGCGCGGCCTGGACGCGCTCGCCCGTCAGGACGTATTGGACATCCACTCCGATAGCCGCCAGTTTTGCCACCAGATCGGCTGGACATTTCTGCCGCCCGGAGACGACTTCCTTCAAGCGCTGCGGGCTCGCTTCGCCCGCCCCACGGGAGGCGGCAGCCAGCGAAACACCACAGCGATCAATCTCTTCGCGCAGCCGAACGTGGATATATTCCACCAAAACTATTGACATGGTGTATATATCCCACCAAAATCGCCGACATAAACAACGGCCATCATTGCCTCACAGAGAATCGGCACCATGGCCGTGCTGAGACTGCGCGCACTCGGAATCCTGTCCATTTCGCAGTAACACGCACGCTGGGTGCATTGAGCATGAATCTACTCCGGAAATTTCCTACAGAAAATAGCGGAGAGTGAAAGTGACAAAAAAAACGAAAAAAAAGGGGCCCGAGGGTCGTTGTCCAGAGGCTGGCTTTGCTTGCCTGGCGCCGGTCCGGTCGAAGCAGGCCACCCGCACTCGGTGCATAAAAACAGTGACCGTCCATCTTCCTTGTTTGAGGTTTGAAATGCATTCGAATCAAACGTTTATCCATCGCTGGGCTGTCATGGGCAAGCTGGCGCTCATGGCGCTCGCCGTCACCCTGTCGTTTCCGGCAGCCGCGAACATGGTGGTCTACCCGATGAACAGCACCATCGGCGCCGAGCAGGACGGCATTGGCCAGATCCAGCTGCACTCCAAGTCCGACAAAGTGCAATACATCAAAGTCAGCGTCACCCAGATCCAACGTCCCGGCACGCCGGACGAACATGAAAGCCCGCTGTCGCCGGCCGATGCGCTGGGTATCGTCGTATCGCCGCAGCGCACGGTACTGGCCCCCGGCGCCAGCCGCACGGTGCGGATCATCGCTCAGTCGATGCCCACCGAGGAAACCGTCTACCGGGTCTATTTCGAACCGGTGGGAGCACCCGACCTGATAGATGAAGACGTCCTCGAACAATCCGGTGTGCAGCCCAGAGTCGGCGTAAACCTGGTCTGGGGCGCCTTGGTGCGCCTGCTGCCCGATGAGCGCCGTACCAGCATCAAACTGCAACCCAAAGGCAACGAATTGCGCAACGACGGCACCCTGCGCGTCGGCGTATTGCAAGTGGGTCGGTGTACCGACGCAGCGGGCGAGAAGGACTGCATCTGGAATGACGTCAACCGCAGCCTGTATCCCGGCAGTACCCTGCCCGTCTCCGCCCCCGGCGCGAACGGTAACGTAATCGTACGTTTCGTGACCAGCGACGACAGGCGTCCGCGCACCCTCGCCATCTTGCCGTAACCCCCATTTTTTTGATCCGAGCTACGTGCACCGCACGTGGTTGGGCCCCCGTTCACCCACAGCAAAAGAGGAACACCCATGAAACTGTTGAAATTCGCCCCATTGGCACTGGTCGCCCTGACCTCGCTGCCCGCCATGGCGGTGGAAAAGAGCCTGCTGGTCTACGCCGACGTCGACCCGACCCTGGAGATCCTCCAGTCGGACGGCAGCCCGCTGCCGGCGTCCATGGAGATGAGCCATTTCCCGGGCGAAGGCCTGAGAGCGACTCAGGTGGGCACGCGGATCTTCACGAATGACGTCAACAAAGACATGACCCTGCGACTGACCACCGATCCCGTCCTGGCCAACATGACCAACCCTCAAGGTACAGACATCAATCTGAGTGTCAGCTATGGCGGAAGGAAATTGAGCATGAACGGTGTCCCGCTGCTTGCCGCCGACCTGTTCCCTGGCGGCGATGCCAGCGGCGGTTCGATCGAGCAACATCTGAAAATCGAGCAGGCCACCCCAGGCACAATCACCGAAGTCGGTCGCTACGAAGGCATCGTCAGCCTGCTGCTGACCCAGCAGCCTTAAGTACTGCCGGTTTTTCCTCAAAAAGGGAGGTACGGCGCCGTCGTACTTCCCTTTTCCTTCGTCAAGGCCCTGTATGAAACGCCACTTCACCGCACTCTCAATCTCCCTTACCTGGGCGCTGGCCGATGCCGTATCGGTCGCGTCCACCGATCTGCCCCAGGTGCCGGCCGGTTTCGAGGCCCTGGTTGAAGGTCAGGTGGAACAACTTGAACTTCAATTGCTCAACCGTAATCTCGGCCTGCACCCTGTCGTGGTGCGGCCTGGTCGTATCGAATTCCAACAGCCCGAACGAATCGCGGCCCTGCTGATCGAGGCAGGGGCTTCGGCGTCATCCGAAGAGTTGCTGCCGCTGCTGTCCGAACCGTTGCCCAGCAACAGCCAGTTGGCGTGCTCCTACGGCCTGGCCAGCGAAGCGAGCTGCGGTTACCTGGACACCGACGCGGTGGCAGTGATTCTCGACGAGGCCAGCGCGCGCCTGCAGATACTCATGCGCAAGGATTGGCTGCCGGCCAGCGATACAGCGGCGCTGCGTCTGCATACGCCTTCCGAGGCAGCGAACGCCCTGGTACATCGACAGAACGTCAACATCGCCCAGGCCGACAGCTATCGCGCCCTGGGCGCCAGCGGCCTGGGCGCGGTCGGCCTGGGTGACAGCAGCCACGTTGGCTTCACCTGGAACTACCAGGCCTACCAGAGCAAGCGCGGCAGCGACAGCAGCCTGGAATTCAATAACGCCTATTACCGCCAGGATTTCGAGCGCGAACACTACGCCCAGGCCGGACGCATGGACATGAGCAACCTGTCCAGCGCCGAGGGCGGCAACTTCAGCTTCAGCCTGTTGCCTCTGGGGCGGATCGACGGCGCCCGCATCGGCACCACCCTGGCCTACCTCAACCGCGAGGTTGTCGGCCAAGGCACGCCGATCTCGCTGATCCTGACCCAGCGCTCGCGCGTCGATGCGTTCCGTGGCGAGGAGCTGCTGTCCACGTCCTATCTGGATGCCGGCGTGCAGAATGTCGACACCCGGACCTTCCCCAACGGCAGCTATCCGGTGACCCTGCGGGTGATCGAAAACGGTCAGGTCACCCGCACCGAGACCGTGCCTTTCAGCCGTACCGATGGCAATGGCCTGGGGGACGACACCGTGCAATGGTTCCTGCAGGGCGGGCGCACGGCGGAGCATTCGCTGTACGAACAGGACCCTTCCGGCGTGGCCCAGACCGGCCTGCGTATTCCGTTGCGCGATGACCTGGCGCTCACCAGCGCGATTACCTGGCTGGACTCGGCGTTCTACAACGAAAGCCGCCTGGATTGGGCCGGCACGCTGGGCGCCAGCAGTTGGTCGTTGTCAGGCGCCCTGCTGCGCGGCAACAACGGCGCGACCGGCAACAGCCAGCAGATGACCTTCACCCACGGAGTCTCCTGGAGCCTGTACCGCTACTCGCTGAAGAGCCCTTCGTGCGAACACAATACCCGTGCCTACCAGCAGAGCGGCTGCAACGAATCATTGACCGCCAGCGCCTCGTTGCCCCTGGCCGGTGGCACCCTCAGTGCCGGCTACAACTACAACCGCTACGCCCAGGTGAATCCGTTTTCCTACTGGAACGACTTTCCCGAAGAAGACGACCCGACCCGCGATCTGACCACCTCCACCTGGGCCAGGACATTCCAAGTGGGCTTTTCCCGTGGACATGCCCTGGGCCCGTTCCAGCTCATTCATCGCGTTGGCGCGTTCCGCAATGCCAGCGGCAACCGCGAGACCGATCATGGCCTGTACCTGAGCCTGAGCCTGTCCCACAACGAGCGCTCGCCCACCGGCGGCTACCGCCAGAGCAACATCGGCCTGGACGCGCGCCGCGAGCAGAATGCCCCCGACAGCCTGCGCACCAGCCTGGGCCATACCCGCGCCTGGGACGGCGAACAAGGCAGGAACGAAGTGAACACCGGGGTTGGCTACGATGACCTGGGCCGTTGGGACGCCGAGTTGGGCGGACGGATCGAGCGCAACTGGGGCGAGTCCAGCCTGACGGTGGCCCAGCGTGGCGGCGACCAACAGGATTCGCGACCTGGGTTCAGCGGCAACCATTCTTCGTCCCTGGCCCTGGGCCGCGAGGGCTTTTTCTGGGGCCAGGGCCAGGGCGGCACCGGCCCAGGCGCAGCCGTGGGGATCATCGCCGCGCCGCTGGAAAACGCCACGGGTGCGGCGGCCAAGGTCAGCGGCGGCTACGGCGCCCAGACCAGCATCGGTTTCGGTGAGAAGCGGCTGATCCCGGTCAACGGTTTCGAAGCCACCCACACCCGCATCAGCGACGCCGATACTTCGCGCCAGAACCTCAGCACGGTGAACGTCGGCAACGGCAACCGCGAGTGGTTCCTGCCGCCGGGCAAGCTGGCGGTGCAACGGATCGAGTCCACCCTCAGTTATACCTACGTCGGCCGCCTGGTGGATGCTCGGGGACAACCGCTGGCCCAGGCCGCGATCCTCAATGCATCGATGATGGAAACCGGCGAGGACGGCAGCTTCGTCGTCGACCTCAATCACCACCCCGATCCGTTGTTCGCCCTGGATCTCAACGGCGTACACGCCTGCACGGTACAAACCCGTGCCGCCCAGAGCAGCCTGCGGCGGGTCGGCACGCTGACCTGCGAAAGCACCACCATGGATGCGTTGCCCAAGGATTTGAACGACCCGGATCGCCTGGGTCGCTGGACTGCGCGTCGCAGTGCCGCGTTATCACTAGATAAGAGGAGCCAGCCATGAGCGGAGCTTTCGTACATTGGGGGCGGCGCCTGATCGCGCTCATCGCTGCGGTCATCGCATTACCAGCCTTCGCAGGCGTCCATCCCAGCGATCACTACCAATCCGTGGTCGACAAATTCGACCGAGGGACACAACCTCCCGATCTCATCCTCTGGAGACAGATGCTCCATGGCTGGAGTGAGCAGTCCTTGGCTCCGGCCGCCGGTTACACGAACATGCATTTTGTCTGCCAGTCCAACACGGATCCGGCAACGGGACAATGCCATACATCCTCGTATGGACGGCTCGGGACGACCGACATACCTCTGCGCTTCACCGAGCGGCGCAGCCGTCTCAGCTACGTACTCGTGGTCAAAGGCTATCTCCAGCGCAAGTACCCCCTCAGCGCTTGCGATGGAGTAATGGATGGCCGTCAGTTTGTCTTAACCACCACATCACCCACTTATTGCAACGAGGACGAAGATAACCGTCGGCAGCGATCAGAAGGAACAGCTACCACCCTGTGGATCCCCGGATCGGAACTCGCCAAGCTGCCCAGCGGAGGCATCTGGACGGCGAAAATGATCCTCAAGCTCAAGATGTATCACTCACATCAAAACCCCTACACCTTCACCGTCGACTTCAAGCTGGACGTCACCGACCGCGACAACATGCAGATCTACCTGCCCGCCTACGGCATGAGCACGCCGCAGGTCGACCTCAACCTGCGCACCCGCCCGTTGAGTACCGCCCCGGGCGGCTTCGTCTCCGGGCGGTCCGTGGTTGATGCCTGTCTGTACGACGGCTACAACGCCAACAGCCAGAGCTATGAGATTCGCGTCACTGGCACCAACCCGGTGCCCGGCATGGAGGGTCGCTTCTTCGTCCGCCATACGTCCGGCGGCAGAGGCGAGCGTGACCGCATCGAATACAAGGTGCGCACCCGCACCGCCAACCTCGGCGAGACGCAGCATGTGTCCGGGCAACCGGTGACCTTCAGCGGCATCAACGATGCGGACATCCGCACCGTGAAGCTGCCCAATGTGCCGTTTCCGGTGGTGTGTACGCCTTGGCCTATCACCTTGGACACGCCTGCCTTCAACCAGATCGACAAGAACACCGGCCAGTACCGGGGCGAGTTGAAGCTGGAGTTCACGCCCTCAACCTCTTCGCCCTGAGGTATTAGTGGTGCCTGGACTGGCCTCATCGCGAGCAGGCTCGCTCCCACACTGGATTTGTGGATACCGGGCGAATGTGGGAGCGAGCCTGCTCGCGATGGGGCCGGTGGAGCCGCCGATTATTTCCATTCAACAATGCAGTCATAAGAGCCCGCAATGAACACAATTTTTTACCCGTTGGGCCCGCCGGCTGAGCGCGCTCATCGTGGCAGCCACCGCATTGCCGACGCTTGGGAACATCATCCCCAGCGACCATCATCAGTCCGTGATACTCAACTTTGACCGTTCGGCGCCACCGGCCGATCACTACCTTTGGACCCGAATGGTCCATGGCTGGAAAGAGCAAGATTTGCCAGGCGCAGGCTATACGACCATGCACTTCGTTTGTTTGTCCGATACCAACCCAGCCAACGGCCAATGCCAGACCAGAGGCGATACAGGGAGGTATGGCATCACGGACATTCCGCTGCGGTTTACCGAGAGACGTAGCGGCCTGTCGACTGTCCTGTCGGTCAAGGGTTACGTCACCCGCATGCATGCACTGAACAGCAGTTGCGGAATCTGGGAGAAGGACTACGTACTGAACGCAACCGCGTCAGGCTGGTGCGACGAGGTCAGAACCACGGGCACCGCGTCGACTGTCTGGATTCCGCAATCGGAACTCGCCAAGCTACCTTCAGGTGGTATCTGGTCGGCGAAGTTGATCATCAAGCTCAAGCGCTATTACTCGGAGCCGATTGGCGCCGCCAGAACCTTCACCGTCGACTTCAAGCTGGACGTCACCGACCAGAACAACATGCAGATCTACCTGCCCGCCTACGGCATCAGCACGCCGCAGGTGGACCTCAACTTGCGTACTCGCCCGTTGAGCACCGCCCCGGGCGGTATCGTCTCCGGTCGGTCCGTGGTCGATGCATGCCTCTACGACGGCTACAACGCCAACAGCCAGAGTTATGAAATCCGTGTCACCGGCACCAACCCCGTGCCCGGCATGGAGGGCCGCTTCTTCGTCCGCCATACGTCCGGCGGCAGCGGCGAACGTGACCGCATCGAATACAAGGTGCGCACCCGCACCGCCAACCTCGGCGAGACGCAGCATGTGTCCGGGCAACCAGTGAGTTTCAACGGCATCAACAATGCGGAAATCCGCGCCGTGAAGCTGCCCAATGTGCCGTATCCAGTGGTGTGTACGCCGTGGCCCATCACCTTGGACACGCCGCCGTTCAATCAGATCGACAAGAACTCCGGGCAGTACCGGGGGGAGCTGAAGCTGGAATTCACGCCTTCGACTTCGTCGCCCTGATTTTTTGGTGCCAGGACTGGCCTCATCGCGAGCAGGCTCGCTCCCACACTGGATTTGTGGATACCGGGCGAATGTGGGAGCGAGCCTGCTCGCGATGAAGCCAACCCATTACTTGTTGATAAGCGGATCCCCGCCCACACCCCTGGCTGCTATAAGCGGATTTCCGCTCACTAAACAGCCACATCCCCTCTAGACCGGCCTTCTTCCACCTGGCACAGCTCCTGCTATAGCCCTGGCAGGCTGCGTTCCTACGCGCTCCACAAAAACAATTAAATGAAGGATCCTTCAATGGATAACTCAAACGCCCTTCCCATTGGGTCGGCTGCCGCGCCCGCCCGTGAAAGAACCACCGCCAGCCGGATCAAGTCGATCTTCAGTGGCTCGGTCGGCAACATGGTCGAGTGGTACGACTGGTACGTCTACGCCGCGTTCTCGCTGTACTTCGCCAAGGCCTTCTTCCCCAAGGGCGACACCACCGCCCAGTTGCTCAACACCGCCGCGATCTTCGCCGTCGGCTTCCTGATGCGCCCGATCGGTGGCTGGCTGATGGGCCTGTACGCTGACCGCGCCGGTCGCAAACGCGCGTTGATGGCCTCGGTGTACTTGATGTGCTTTGGCTCGCTGATCATCGCCCTGAGCCCCGGTTACGAAACCATCGGCGTCGGCGCGCCGATCCTGCTGGTGTTCGCCCGCTTGCTCCAGGGCCTGTCGGTGGGTGGCGAGTACGGCACCTCGGCAACGTACCTGAGCGAGATGGCGACCAAGGAACGTCGCGGTTTCTTCTCCAGCTTCCAATACGTGACGCTGATTTCCGGACAGCTCATCGCCCTCGGCGTGCTGATCGTGCTGCAACAATTGCTGACCACCGAGCAGCTGTACGCCTGGGGCTGGCGCATCCCGTTCGCCATCGGCGCGCTGTGTGCAATCGTTGCGCTGTACCTGCGTCGCGGCATGGAAGAAACCGAGTCGTTCACCAAGAAGGAAAAGGCCAAGGAAAGCGCCATGCGCACCCTGATGCGCCACCCCAAGGAATTGTTGACCGTGGTCGGCCTGACCATGGGCGGCACCCTGGCCTTCTACACCTACACCACTTACATGCAGAAATACCTGGTGAACACGGTGGGCATGAGCATCTCCGACTCCACCACCATTTCCGCCGCCACGCTGTTCCTGTTCATGTGCCTGCAACCCGTCATCGGCGGGCTCTCGGACAAGATCGGTCGTCGGCCGATCCTGATTGCCTTCGGCATCCTCGGCACGCTGTTCACCGTGCCGATCCTCACCACCCTGCACACCATCGAGACCTGGTGGGGCGCGTTCTTCCTGATCATGGCCGCGCTGATCATCGTCAGCGGCTACACCTCGATCAACGCGGTGGTGAAAGCCGAGCTGTTCCCTACCGAAATCCGCGCCCTGGGCGTCGGCCTGCCCTACGCGCTGACCGTGTCGATCTTCGGCGGCACCGCTGAATACATCGCGCTGTGGTTCAAGAGCATCGGCATGGAGACCGGCTACTACTGGTACGTGACGGCGTGCATCGCGGTTTCGCTGTTGGTGTACATCACCATGAAAGACACCCGCAAGCATTCGCGGATCGTGACTGACTGACAGGCCAGTCGTACAAAAAAAGGGGCGAACCTGCACGGGTTCGCCCCTTTCGTCGTTCCGGGACGGCGTCATTTCCTACATTAATTTCCACTTAATGGCTGCACTCCACCCTCGCGCTCATCAACTATCGATGCTTGGAGTATGACCATGAAAACCAAACTGATCTTCGCCCTGACCCTCACCGCACTGGCCAGTAGCGCGTTCGCCGACGACGGCTTCGAGCGTACCGGCACGGCCGCTTTCATCGCCAGCAGCCATGAGCGCGCCGGTTCCGCCGTCGTTGCCAAGAAGGACGAGAACCACGCCATCGAGCCCACCGTGGCTGCCGACGGCTCCGACCCTAGCGATGCGGCATCGACCAACTGATCCCAACCGGCAACACCAAGACCTGTGGGAGCGAGCAACCTCCCACAGGTTTTTTGTGGTGCTGACAAAAGGGTCAGGGCGCTGCACTATCGTCGGATCCTTCTGACACGCACCGGACCTACCTCCTTCATGCCCGACGACATTCACTACTACGAACCCGCCCAAGGCCATGGCCTGCCCCACGACCCGTTCAATGCCATTGTCGGCCCCCGGCCGATTGGCTGGATCTCGTCACAAGATGGCGAAGGCCGCCTGAACCTGGCGCCCTACAGTTTTTTCAACGCTTTCAACTACGTTCCGCCGATCATCGGGTTCTCCAGCGTCGGTCGCAAAGACAGCCTCAACAACATCGAACAGACCGGTGAATTTGCCTGGAACCTGGCCACGCGCCCACTGGCTGAGCAGATGAACCAGAGCTGCGCGATGGTCGCGCCGCAGGTCAACGAATTCGAGCTGGCGGGCCTGACGCCGGCGGCATCGCGGATCATCCAGGTGCCGCGCGTCGCCGAGAGTCCGGTGTCCTTCGAATGCAAGGTCACGCAGATCATCCAGTTGCAGCGAGCGGACAAGGCGCCTGTGCCGAGCTGGTTGATTCTGGGCGAAGTGGTCGCCGTTCACATCGCCAAGTGGCTGTTGAAGGACGGGGTATACGACACCGCCGCCGCCGAGCCGATCTTGCGCGGCGGCGGGCCGGCGGATTACTTCCAGCTGGGGCCGGAGGCGTTGTTCAAGATGCATCGCCCGCGATAAGGATGGGCGGTGAGATCACTTGTGGCAATCCTTGAAATGCTGCTTACCAGACCAATCCGCCTTCGTCGTCGACACCCTTGAGGTGAGTCAACTGCTGGGCAGCCGCTTCATCGGCTTTGAAAGCGGTCTCGAAGGTCTGCTCTTCGAGCACTTTATTGAAACGCGGCTTCTCGGCACTGCCGATGGCCTTGGTGGCGATGGCTGCGTAGTAGCCGCCACCTTCCTTGGGAACAACAGCGGAAACAGCTTCAAAAGTTTCAAAGGCTTTGCGTGCCATACTTCGCATCCTGGCGGTGGGAAATGCCTGTCATTAAACCTTCAACCGGCCAGTTTGTGTACCTTCGCCATGCACCCTTCGGTCGCCTGGGCGGCGGACACTTCCCGAAAGGTGTGGAAGTCCAGGCTGCTGACCACCAGGTCTTGAACCAATTGGGCGAAGATCGCCATGGCCGGTGAGTTGAAATAAGCGTCCATCGCCTGTTGGTTGACCCACAGCCCGGACACCAGCCACAAATCGGCGTCGCATTGCGATTGTTGCAAGGCAAAGTGCAGGCAACCGGGCGCCTGGCGCGAAGGTACGATCAAGCTGCTGAGGCGTGCGCCCAATGGCTTGGAGCAACCGGCGCGGGCCCGGACAAAAGCCATGTGACTGACGGGGATCTGTGTAGTCATGTTCAACCCTCCCAGGTCATCCGTTGGCAGCCGGGGACAGGCTGCGACAGGATCAAAGGTTAAGCGCGCTGCCGCCAGCTTCGTTAGTCGATTCCTGCCGACTCATTGCACGATTCTGCGCCTGGGAATTCACCCATCCGTGCCTGATGGGTGGGAATTGCCGGGAGTTGAAACAAAAGGTTTCAAGCAAGTTTCGGCCAGGCTGCACAGCCCTTCACCCCCCCGCCTTGCAGGATCAGGCAAGCTTTCAACAGGATGTGACTACCGCCATGCCTTGCACAAACATATGCTTTGTCCTATCGCTCCCTTCGCCATGAGGATCCCGGCATGTCGCCACTCGATCACGCCCACGCCCCGCTGGACACGTACCTGGAACAGCAGCGCGCCGAGCTGGCTTCGATCATCGACCGCAACACCAGCGAGGACGGGAGCTACGCCACGGCCATCGGCTCGCTGAACCTGTCGCGCCACAGCCAGCCACACAAGTTTGCCCCGGTGCTGGCGCAACCGGCGCTGTGCATCATGGCCCAGGGCAGCAAGCAGGTGCGCCTGGCGGACGAATTTTTCAACTATGACCCGCTGCATTACCTGGTGGTCTCGGTCTCGATGCCATTGAGCGGTTGCATCGCCGACGTCTCGCCCGAGCAGCCGATCCTGGCGCTGCGCCTGGACATCGACCCGGCGGAAATCACCGCGCTGATCGCCGATGCCGGCCCACTGGGCGTGCCGACTCGCCCGGCCGGCCGTGGCCTGTATGTGGAACGCCTGGACACGCCGATGCTCGACGCGGTGCTACGCCTGACGCGCCTGCTCGATACGCCAAAAGACATCGCCATGCTCGCGCCCCTGGTGCGCCGGGAAATCCTTTACCGCCTGCTACGCAGCCCGCAAGGCTATCGGTTGTATGAAATCGCCATTGCCAATAGCCAGAGCCATCGCATCAGCCAGGCGATCAAATGGCTCAACGGCCATTTCGAACAACCGTTGCGCATCGATGACCTCGCTCGGGAGGTCAACCTCAGCGTTTCGACCTTGCATCACCGCTTCAAGGCCATGACGGCCATGAGCCCGTTGCAATACCAAAAGCAATTGCGCTTGCAGGAGGCTCGACGGTTGATGCTGGCCGAAGGGCTGGAAGCGTCGGCGGCGGGGTATCGAGTGGGGTATGAAAGCCCGTCGCAGTTCAGCCGGGAGTACAGCCGCTTGTTTGGCGCGCCGCCGTTGCGGGATCTGGCGCGGTTGCGGATGACTGTCTGATCCTGGATTTGCACGGCATTAGCCGCCTCGGCTTCGCATCCTTCAGACCGCCCGGATCACGTGTTTGATTTCCTGGAACGCGGCCAGTCCCCAAGGTCCCAATTCACGACCCAGGCTGCTCTGCTTGTAGCCGCCCCAAGCGGCCTGGGGGAAAATCACTTGCGGTGCGTTGATCCACACCAGCCCCGCCTGCAAGGCGTCGGCGACCTTCCCGGCCGCCTCGGCATCGCGGCTGACCACGCTCGCCACCAGGCCGAAACGGCTGTCATTGGCCAGGGCAATCGCCTCTTCCGGGTGGCCGAAACGACGCACGCACAACACCGGCCCGAAGATCTCCTCGCACCACAGCGCACTGTCGAGGGGCACGTCGGTGAAGATCGTTGGCTGTAAAAAAAAGCCGCGTTGCAGATGCGCAGGTCGTTGACCGCCGCACACCAACGTTGCGCCGTCGCTCACGCCTCGATCGATGTGCCCGAGCACCCGTTGGTATTGCGCCTGGTTGACCAGCGAGCCCATCTCCACGTCCGGATCGAATGGATCGGCCACGCGGATCGCCTCGGCCCGCGCCTTGAGCCGTCGCATGAATTCATCGGCCAGCTCATCGGCGACCAACACCCGAGTGGTGGCCGAACACATCTGCCCCGCGTTGAAGAAACCGCCGCCACAGGCCAGCTCCACCGTCAGGTCCAGGTCGGCGTCGGCCAGCACCAGCAAGGACGATTTGCCGCCCAGCTCCAGGCTCACGCCCTTCACGGTTTCCGCCGCCCGTTGCATCACTTGCACCCCCACCGCGTTGCTGCCGGTGAAGGAAATCTTCGCCACGCGCGGGTCGGACGCCAGCGGCGCCCCGACCGCCAACCCCGTGCCGCAGACCAGGTTGAACACGCCATCGGGCAAGCCGCATTCGGCGATGATCGAGGCCAGCGCCAGCTCCGGCAGCGGCGTGACTTCCGAAGGCTTGAGCACCACGCAGCAGCCGGCGGCCAAGGCCGGGGCAAGTTTCCAGGCGGTGGTGACCATCGGGAAATTCCACGGCACGATCAAGCCGACCACCCCACAAGGTTCGCGGCGTAGACGTGCGCTGAAATCATCGCTGGGTAACGCCAGCGGACCGTCCTGACGAACGTCCAGTTCTTCGGCCAACCCGGCGTAGTACTCGAAGGTCGCGACCACGTCGTCGACGTCGATGGCCGCTTCGAACAACGGTTTGCCGTTGTTGCTCGATTGCAAATGCATCAGCCGCTCACGAGCATCCCGCACGCTGGCAGCAATACGCCGAAGCACCGCGCCGCGCTCGGCACCCGAGGTGTTCGACCACGGGCCGAAAGCCTGGGTAGCGGCCTCCAAGGCTTGATCCACGGCATATTCATCGCCGCCGTAAACAGTGGTCAGCAGCGCCTCGGTCGCGGGGCTGATCACCCGCAGCGGTTGATCGCCCGCCAACCACTCGCCGTTGATGTACAGGCCGTCTTGCGTCGTCGGGAAATTCATTCGGCCACCTCCGCCATCCAGCGCGCCTGGTCAATCTCGAGCAACGTCGGACCCTGGCGGTGACTGGCGGCCAGCAATGCGCTGCGCAGGGAATGCACGCCGTCGATCGTCTCGGCGCCGCACCCCAGGGCTTTGGCAACGCCGATGAAATCCGGCGTGTAGATGTCCACGCCCACCGGTTCGATGGCGCGGTTGACCATGTATTTCTTGATCTCTTCGTAGCCCTGGTTATTCCACAGCAGCACGATCACCGGCGTGCGCGCTTCCACCGCGCTGGCCAGTTCCGGCAGGGTGAACTGCAACCCACCGTCGCCGATCAGGCACACCACGGGCGGGCGGCCATGGCCGTTGTCGACACCACCCAGCCAGGCACCAATGGCCGCCGGCAACGCGTAGCCGAGGGTGCCGTAGCCGGTGGACGAATTGAACCAGCGGCGCGGGCGTTCGGGATTGAAGGTGAGGTTGCCGGTGTAGACCGGCTGGGTGGAATCGCCAACGAAAACCGCGTCGGGCAAGGCCTGCAATACCGTATCGAGGAACACCGTCTGGGCGCGGGTCGGGACGTCCCATTGCTGATCGAGTTCGGTCCGCAGCCGTTCGACACGAATCGCTCCCCAACTGTCGTCTCTCGCGCCGGACACGCCGCGCTTCAACGCATCGAGCAATGCCCGCGCAGCACTTTGTGCGTCGGCCACCAGCGCCAGTCTTGGCGCGTAGTTGCGCACGGTCTGGTCGGGGTCGATGTCGATGCGCAACAACGCACCGGGAATCTCGAAGCCGCCGGCAAAGGTGACGTCGTAATCGGTCTCGGCCAGCTCGGTGCCGATCGCCAGCACTACATCCGCTTCGGCCACCAGGGCACGGGTGGCCACCAGGCTCTGGGTGGAACCGATCAGCAACGGATGACGGGACGGCAGCAGGCCCTTGGCATTGATGGTCAGCGCCACGGGGGCGCCGAGGCGTTCGGCCAGTTCGGTCAATTCAGTCCCGGCGTCCATCGCCCCCCCTCCGGCAAGCACCAACGGCCGCCGGGCCGTCGCCAGCAAGGCTGCCATTTGCTCCACGGCACTGGGCGCGGCCCCGGCGCGATTGATGCTCACTGGCGTGCTGGCGAGCAGGTCATCGGCTTGTTCAACGAGCACATCCAACGGAATCTCGATGTGCACCGGCCGCGGACGCCCGGCCTGGAACAGGGCAAAGGCCCGGGCCAGCACACCCGGCAATTCGGCGGCCGACATCAGCGTGTGGGAAAACGCCGCGACCCCGCCCACCAGCGCGCTCTGGTTCGGCAGCTCATGCAGCTTGCCGCGCCCACCGCCCAATTGGCTGCGCGACTGCACGCTGGAGATCACCAGCATCGGAATCGAATCGGCATAGGCCTGGCCCATGGCAGTGGTGATGTTGGTCATGCCCGGGCCGGTGATGATGAAGCACACGCCCGGCTTGCCGCTGACACGGGCGTAGCCGTCGGCCATGAAGCCGGCGCCCTGTTCATGGCGCGGCGTCACATGGCGGATGCTTGAACGGGCCAGCCCGCGATACAACTCCACGGTGTGTACGCCAGGAATGCCGAACACCTGCTCCACGCCATAGCCTTCCAGTAACTTGACCAATACTTCGCCGCACGTCGCCATTGCCATTGCCTTTTTGTTGTCTTGAAAAGGACCCCGCACGACACCTGCGGGCCGCTTTTGCTCTGAGGGAATGGCGTTATTGGACGGCCAGGCCGTAGCGGCAACAATGGATAAAAAGTCATACTAGCCATGTCCTCACGTCATGGCTTGGATCCAGATGAAACGACTCCCACCGCTGCCGACGTTGCATACTTTCTTGATCACGGCCCAGTGCTGCAACTTCACTCGCGCCGCCGAACAGCTGCACATCACCCAGGGCGCGGTGAGCCGGCAGATCGCAGGGCTGGAGGATCATCTGGGTTATGCGTTGTTCCAGCGCCAGGCACGCGGGTTGAGCCTGACCGCCGAGGGCCAGGCGTGGCTGCCCCGGGTGCAGCAGGTGTTCGGCCTGATCGGCGAGGCGGTCGAGCAGATCGGCGAGGCGGTCGAGCAGATCGGCGAGAAGCGCCAGACCCTGAAGCTCAAGGCCCCGACCTGTGTGATGCGCTGGCTGCTGCCGCGCCTGTTGCAATGGCAAAAAGAGCGCCCGGACGTGCCGGTGGAGCTGACCACCACGGTCCGGCACGGCGTTGATTTCCAGCGTGAGGCATTCGACGCGGCGGTGGTTTACGGCCCGCCGCCCGACGCCTCGCTTGACTGCCTGCACTTGTTCGACGAACAGCTTACACCGGTGTGCTCGCGCCCCTTGCTGGAAGGTCCGGTCCCGTTGAATTCACCCCTCGATCTGCAACAACACCTGCTGCTGCATCCCACCACCGACGAGCGCGACTGGAACGCCTGGCTGGCCGCGGCCGACGTGCGTTTGAGCAACGTCAGCAAAGGCCAGCATTTCGAAACCCTGGACCTGGCGATGTCCATGGCCTCCCAAGGCACCGGCGTGGCGATTGGCGACTGGTCGCTGATCGGCGAAGACCTCAGCGCCGGCCGGCTGGTGATGCCGTTCGAACTGAAGGTCAGGACCGGGCTGGGTTATCACTTGGTCTATCCGCGCCGGCCGCAGGTGTCGGGCCAGTTGCAGGAGCTAATGGACTGGTTGGTGGAGCAGGCCCAAGCACGGTAGTAGCGCCACAAAAGCCCCACCCGGTGTCAGTTAGAGCACATTCGGCGCCTGCGCCGGCTCGATCTGCGCCCAGTGCGAGGTGTCTTCGCGGTGTTGCTGCAAATAGGGCAGCACCGCCCCCAGCAATGGTTCCTTGAAGGCCTCTTGAAAGCGATGGGCGAGGCCCGGGATCAGCTTCAACCGGCTGCCGCGAATATGCGCCGCGAGATGCACCCCATGCATCACCGGCAACAAGGGATCAGCGGTGCCGTGGACCACCAACGTCGGCACCTGCAGCTGATTGAGCAGCGCCACCCGGCTTGGCTCGGCCATGATCGCCATGATCTGGCGCTTCACACCCTCGGGGTTGAAGGCCCGGTCGTAGGCCACCGCAGCCTGGTGCAGTAGAGCCTGTCGATCGTCGACCACCATCGGGCTGCCCAGCGCGGCCAGCAGGTCGGCCTGCTGTTCGATCGCCACTTCACGGTTCGGCGCACTGCGACGCGACAACAATTGCACCAGCGTTTCACTGGGCGCCGGCAAGCCCGCGGCGCCGGAGCTGGTCATGAGCAATGTCAGGCTCTCGACCCGCTGAGGCGCCATGGCGGCCATGTGCTGGGCGATCATCCCACCCATGCTGACGCCCAACACATGGAAGCTTTGCACCTGCAAGGCGTCCATCAAGCCCAGGCCATCGGCGGCCATGTCCGTCAACGAATAAGGCGCCGCCACGGGCAGGCCGAGCTTGTAGCGCAACGCTTCGAATGTCAGGTTGGCGCTGCCGGGCGCCTGGCGCCAGGTGGAGAGCCCGACATCCCGGTTGTCGTAGCGGATCACCCGAAAACCCTGTTCGCACAGCGCCACCACCACTTCATCCGGCCAGTGAATCAACTGCCCACCCAAGCCCATCACCAGCAGCAACGCAGGGTCGGACGCCCGCCCGATGCTCTGGTACGCCAGGCTTACCTGATCCAGGTCGACCCGTTGGGTCGCGACATTGACATCACAACGAGAAGCCGCCAACGACGGCAAGCCGCACAACAAGGCGGCCAGGAAAATGAATACACGCATGAACAAACACCAAAACGCAGAACCCCAGTAGAGCGCGAGTCTGATGAAGTTCGTTCAAGCGCGCTGCCACAGTTGCGTGACAGTTTGATGAAGATTGCCGAGTGGTTGTGTGAAGCCATAGGCCGGCGATGGTTCAAGCCCATTGGCGACGCTGACCCAAAGGTTGTCGCCGAACCGTTCCTGGGCCGGGCGCAACTGCGCCAGCGCCTGCTCGAATTCGCAACGCCAGGCATCGCGGTCATTGACCAGGCCCACCGAGAGGATCTTGTAGGTCGGCAGGCGATCCAGCACCCGGCCCAGTTGGTCTGGGGCGGGCACGGCGTCGATGTGCAGGCCATCCACCGGCAGGCTAACCGCCAGGCCGAGGTTGTCGTCCAGGCCATTGAAGCAGGTCGCCACCAACTTTTTCAGCGGCGAGTACTGAAGGATGTGATAGGCCCGCTCGAAGGCGCTTCGCCAGGCCAGGGGCAGGTCGAGCGTGAGGATCGGTTCATCGATCTGCACCCACTCCACGCCTTGGGCCTTGAGACGATTGAGGACGTCACCGTAGACCGGCAGCAGGCGCTCCAGCAGGTCGAGCTTGTCAATGTCGCCGTCATTGGCCTTGCCCTGCCAGAGGTACGTCAGCGGGCCGATGACTGCAGGCTTGACCCGATGGCCCTGGGCGTGGGCTTCGTCGATTTCGTCGAACAGCCGCTCCCAGCCCAGCGAACCTTTCCAATCAGCTTCCAGGTCGTTCAATTCGCGGTCGGCGCCGATGCGGGGAAAACCGAGGGTATGGGCCAGGGCCATGGGAATGTCCTCCTTGTAAAAGATGACGCCATTGTCGACAGCCAGTCCCACATGAGACAAACTCAATCTTTTCGTGTTGATCACAAGTTTTACTCATGGAGCAAATCCGGTGCTTGAACTCCGTCACCTCAAGACGCTGCACGCCCTGCGCGAAGCCGACAGCCTGGTCGAAGCCGCTGAACGCCTGCACCTGACCCAGTCCGCCCTCTCCCACCAGTTCAAGGAATTGGAAGAACGCCTGGGTATGCAGTTGTTCGTGCGCAAGACCAAACCGGTCCGTTTCACCAGCGCCGGCCTGCGCTTGCTGCAACTGGCCGACGCCACCCTGCCGTTGCTGCGCAGCGCCGAACGGGACATCGCGCGGCTCGCGGGCGGCACCGCCGGGCGTTTGCACATGGCCATCGAGTGTCACAGCTGCTTCCAGTGGTTGATGCCCACCATCGACCAGTTCCGCGATGCCTGGCCGGAAGTCGAGCTGGACCTGGCCTCGGGCTTCGCCTTCGCCCCACTGCCGGCCCTGGCCCGTGGCGACCTGGACCTGGTCGTCACCTCCGATCCCCTTGAACTGGCGGGCATCACCTACGTGCCGCTGTTCACCTACGAGGCGATGCTGGCGGTGGCCAACCAGCATCGGCTGGCGGGCAAGGCCTACATCGTGCCCGAAGACCTGATCAGCGAAACCCTGATCACGTATCCGGTGGAACGCGATCGCCTGGACATCTTCACCCGCTTCCTCGAACCGGCCGACACCGAACCGGCCCAGGTGCGCACGTCCGAGCTGACGGTGATGATGATGCAACTGGTCGCCAGCGGCCGTGGCGTCTGCGGCATGCCCCATTGGGCGCTGCATGAATACAGCTCACGGGGCTACGTGAAGGCCAAGCGGCTGGGGGAAAAAGGTTTGTTCGCCACGCTCTACGCGGCGGTGCGCACCGACATGCTCGACGCGCCGTATATGCGCGACTTTCTGCTGACGGCAAAAGACACGTCGTTTTCCACACTCGACGGTGTCAGCGCGGTGCGGTAATTGCCACAAAGCTCCATCACTCAAATTTGCGGTGAGATCAGAGTTCAAGCCACATATGGATCTTGTCGAGGTACTCGTCCCCCACGCGAATCGCCATCGGCTCTAGGCCATACAACAGAAAGCCGCAGCGCTGGTAAAGCTCGATGGCCGGGTCGTTGCCGGCGGTGACGGTCAATTGCACAAGGCGCAGGAAGGGATGGCGACGGGCTTCGTCGAGGGCGGCCCGCATCAACTGTTCGCCGAGCCCGGCGTGACGATGGGCCTCGACGACGTACATGCCGAACAGCGTCGCCTTGTGCCGCGCCTTCAGCCGAGGCTCCAGGGCCAGGCCGACGATACCCACCAGCTCGTGCGCGATGAACGCACCGAGGATCACTTCGAGCCGGCTGGTCAGGCGCGACTCCCACCAATTGATGGGCAGCGTCGCCCGTTCGCTGGCGCTGGAAGTAAAGGCCTGTGGATGGAATTCATAGGCCTGGAGCATCAGCTCCCGATAGCTCTGGGCGTCACCCGCCTTCAGCCGTCGGATGCTCACGCCGAACGCCGTTGCTCAAGCATCAACCGCAGGGCCAGCGCACCGAGCACGAAGCCCATGAAATACCGTTGCGCCGCCAGCCAGGTCGGGTTGTGGACGAACCATGAGGCGATGCCGGCGGCGAACAGTGCGATCAGCAGATTGACACTGAAACTGACGCTGATCTGGGTCAGCCCGAGGATGATGCTCTGGGTGAACAGTGAACCGTGCTCCGGGCTGATGAACTGCGGGAACACCGAGAGGTAGAACACCGCGATCTTCGGGTTCAGGGCGCTGGTGAGAAAGCCCATGGTGATCAGCTTGCGGGTCGAATCCGCTGGCAATTGCTGGGCCTGGAACGGCGAGCGGGCGCCGGGTTTCACCGCTTGCCAGGCCAGCCACAGCAGGTACAGCGCACCGGCCCACTTGAGGACTTCATAGGCCATGGGCACCGCGAGGAACACCGCCGTCAGCCCCGCCGCCGCCGCGAACATGTGCACGAAGAACCCCGCCACCACGCCCAACAAAGAAGTGACGCCGGCCTTGCGCCCCTGACAGATCGAGCGGGAAATCAGGTAGATCATGTTCGGGCCGGGCGTGAGCACCATCAGCAACGCGGCGGCGGCGAAAATCAGCAGGTCCGGCAAGGGGATCATGAAGGCGTCGCTCCTTGAATCAGCAGGTCGAGAGGCAGTGGGTTCGATAAAACGGCAGGATCACTTCGCCTGTCAACGGCGCCAGCAGTAATTCGCTGTCGCGGCAAGGGTCGATCCAACGCACCTCTTCAATTTCGGCAGCCGGGGAAACCGCTGCATCGGTCTCCAGCAAAAACACCTCGGCCTGCACGATAAATCCCGGCTCATTGGCGGCCGGCGCGCTGAATTGCCCCAGATGACGGGCCTGGGCCGGATCGATCCTGAGCCCGAGTTCCTCGTCCAATTCCCGAGCCAGGGCCTGGATCGGTTGCTCATGGGCTTCGATCTTGCCGCCGGGTTGCATGAAGGCCTGGGTGCCGCGCTTGCGCACCAGCAGGGTCCGGCCGTCCGGGCCGATGAGCAGGGCGGCGGCGATGCGGATCAGAGGGGTGGTCATGTACAAGGGCCTCGGGCGGAAAATGCCGGGCAGGTTACAGATCAAAGCGGCGGGAGCAAAGCCTGGCGCCGGACTGAAAATCGACGCAGTGCCTCTGTGGGAGCGAGCTTGCTCGCGATTGCGGTATGTCGGTCGAGAAATATTCGACTGATACTCAGCTATCGCGAGCAAGCTCGCTCCCACAAGGGATAGCGGGTCTGTCAGACCCCGGTCACCCCAAGATAGGCTTCGGCGCCGAAGGATCCGCCTCCTCCTCTGGGATCTTGACGAACACGCTGTACCGCGCCCCTTCCATTGCTTCGAAGGCGATGAGCTTTTCGATCAGCGGGCCGCTCATGACCTTTCCGGCGTTGAGCAGCAGCATGCCATTGTCGGCATTGAGGTTGCGCGCCAGAACCATGCCTGCCTCCAGTTCACGAGTGCTGGTGACTTTCACGGTCGGGTCGGACAGCGTCACGTCTTCCAGGTATTCGCCACAGGCCTTGATGAAGTCTTCGACCATGTTCGGGTCGTACAGCTTGCCGGCGTATTTGCGGATGTAGACCAGCGCTTCGTCGCTGTTCATCTGCCGCTCCAGGATCAACCCGCGCTGCAACTCGATGAAATCCACCGCCAGTTTCAAGAGGCGCGAGCCGAACGGAATCGCCTCGCCCTTCAAGTGATCGGGGAATCCGCTGCCGTCCCAACGTTCCTGGTGATGAAGGATGATCCGCGCCGCGTCCTTCATCGGGTCCAGGGTCATCAGCAGCGATTCGCTCTGCTTCGGATAGGCGCGGTACAGCTCCAGTTCGCTGTGATGCAGCATGTCCGCCGGCGTGACCATCATGTTATCGGTCCAGCTCAGCTTGCCGATGTTGTAGAGCGCGGCGGCCATGGTCAGGTCGCGGTCGGTGGACTCGTCGAGGAAATTGAGCCGGCTATAGACCCGGATGAGTTCGATGATCTGCCGGTTGGTCTGCTTGGCCTTGGGCAGGCGCAGGTTGGCGATCAGCGAGAACACCTCGGTGCCGGTCACGTAGCTGCGCTTGAGCTCTTCATAGGCCAGGTCGAGCATGTCGGCGGTCTGCTGCAGCTCGGCGGTCCGCGACGCCACGCGTTTTTCCAGGGTGGCGTTGAGGGTCTTGAGTTGCTGGTTCTGCTCACGATTCAGGGCTTCGAGGCGCTGACGCTCGCTCTCCGAATGTTGGTGGGCCAGGGCTTGGCGCAGGGCCTGCACCAACTCCTCGTCATTCCAGGGCTTGCTGAGGTAGCGGTAGAGCTGCCCCTCATTGATAGCCTTGGTCATCATGTCCACGTCGGCATAACCGGTGAGCAGGATGCGCAATGTCGAAGGATAAAGCTTGCGAATTTCCGCCAGCAGCGTGGCGCCGTCCATGTTGGGCATGCGCGCATCGGTCATCACCAGATCGACCGGCCGCTCCTTGAGAATTTCCAGGGCCTTGGCGCCACTGTCGGCCACCAGGATTTCGTACGGCTGGCTGCGCAACAGCCGACGCAGGCTGTTGAGGATCGATTCTTCGTCATCTACCAACAACACCGTCGGCTTTGTTGCCGGAACGCCCGGCGCTTGATCTTCCATTGGAACCCCCTCCTGTCATCGACAACCGTTCTACCTTAGCCCCAAAAAACAGGCTAGTAGATTGCGAAAATTTAGACACAATTCGCCATCACTCACCTCGCGCTTCCGACGAGCCGACTATGCTGTACCCCATGAAGGGCCAAGTACAGGCCGAATACTCATGCCAGCGAAAGGGATATCAGATGTACCCACGGTTCCGTAGTCAGCATCTCGACGGTGCACGGCCATGAGCCTGCCGATGGAAAGATCCAATCGGCGGATACTGATCGTTGATGACACGCCGACGATCCATGAGGATTTTCGAAAGATTCTCAGCCCCCACGCAGCGCCCGAAGACAGCCTGAGCAATGCTGAAGAAGCCTTGTTCGGCGCCCCCGTGGTGGTTTGCGCCCAGAGCTTCGAGCTCGAATCGGCGTTCCAGGGCATGGAAGCCCTGAACAAGGTCGAAACCGCCCTTGCCCAGGGCAAACCGTTCGCCATGGCTTTCATCGACATGCGCATGCCGCCGGGTTGGGACGGCCTGGAAACCATCGAGCGGCTGTGGCGCGCCGACCCCAAGTTGCAGGTGGCGTTGTGCACGGCCTACTCGGATTATTCCTGGGAGGACATCGCCGACCGTCTCGAACTGGGCGACCGCCTGCTGATCCTGAAGAAACCTTTCGATGCGATCGAGATTCGCCAGATGGCGAGCACCTTGACCGTCAAATGGCAGATGACCGAAGACGCCGCGTTGAAAATGGACATGCTCGAACGGGCAGTGGAAGAACGCACCCGGGAGCTGGCCGACGCCAACATCATCGTGCAGAACAGCCCGACCATCCTTTATCGCCTGCGCGGCGAGCCGCCTTTTCCATTGATGTACATCTCCCACAACATCACCAAGTTCGGCCATGTCGCGGCGCGCCTGATCAGCTCGCCGGACTGGGCGCAAACCTTGATCCACCCCGACGACCAGGCCAAGGTCGACGAAGCCATGGTGCGCGTCCTGGACCGCGACACCGCGGGTGCCTCCATCGAATTTCGCATGCGCACTGGCGACGACACGTTCCGCTGGGTAGAGAACCGCTACATCCCGGTGCGCAACGAGCAAGGCCTGCTGCTGGAAGTCGAAGGCATCATCCTCGACATTACCGAGCGCAAGCTGGCCGAGGAAAAGATCGCCTTGCTGGCCCGCACCGATGGCTTGACCGGGCTCGCCAACCGCGCCACCATGATCGAGCGGCTGCACCAGGCCTTTGCGGCCGCCCGTCGGGGGGCGGCGCCCTTCGCAATGTTTTACCTGGACCTGGACCACTTCAAGCGGATCAACGACACCCTCGGGCACCCCATCGGTGACCTGCTGTTGCAACAAGTCGCAGCGCGGCTCAAGGGCTGCACCCGGGAAAACGACGTGGTGGCGCGCCTGGGTGGCGACGAATTCGCCATCCTGCAACTGGACGTCCACGAAGCGACCCACTGCGCCGCGCTGGCGGCCAAGATTCGCGACACGCTGGTGGCGCCCTATTCCCTGGATGGCAACGACGTACGCATTTCCGTGAGCATCGGCATCAGCCTCTATTCCCCGCAGAGCCCAAGCGCCGACAGCCTGATGGCCCAATCCGACATGGCCCTGTACCGCTCCAAGGAAAAGGGCCGCAACCAGTATCACTTCCACAACGAGGAAATTAACCAGGAGGTCACGGATCGGGTCGCCCTCGCCAATGACCTGCGCCTGGCCATCGAAAACAACGAGTTGCACTTGCACTACCTGCCGGAAGTCGACCTTGGCACCGGCCGGATTCTCGGCATGGGCGTGCAGGTGCGCTGGAACCATCCCGCGCGCGGCTGGCTGGAACCGGCCGCCTTCATGCCGGCCGCGGAAAAAACCGGAATCATCATCGGCCTGGGCCATTGGGTCCTGGACCAGGCCTGCCAGCAGATGCGCCAATGGCGAGACCAGGGAATGGCGCCACCGGTGATCGCCATCGACCTGTCCCTGACCCAGCTCAAGACCGGCCCGGAACTGATCTACGACGTGCTGCGTACCACCGCGCGCTGGGAGCTGGCGCCCTGGGACCTGCGTTTCGACGTCACCGAAGCGACCCTGGCCCAGACCAAATGGACCCATAACGACGTGCTGCCGCGCCTGTGCGAATTGGGCGTGCAGGTCGCCATCGACGACTTCGGCACCGAGTACTCATCCTTCGATTACCTCAAGACTTACCGCGTGAACCACCTCAAGCTCGCCCAGCGCTTCCTCGACAGCGCCAACGCCGATCCGGAGAACGCCACGACCCTGCGGGCAATCATCAACTTCGCCCGGGACGTGGGCATCGGCATCATCGCCGAAGGGGTCGAGACCCAGGAGCAACGCACGACGCTGATGTCCAGCGGCGGGTCGATACAAGCCCAGGGGCACTATTTCAGCACTGTGGTGGACAGTGAGCAGGCCGCCGCCCTGCTCAAGGCGGGCGCCATCGTTCCGGTGGCGGACCACTGGACCCGGCCGGCGAGCCAGCTATCGGAGAGCAGCCCATGAACCCCATGTCCGTACCGGCAAACAGGCGCATCCTGGTGGTGGACGACACGCCCGCCATTCACCACGACTTTCGAAAGATCCTCAGCCCCAGCGCAGGCAACGATGACTCGCTGGACGACACAGAGAGCCTGTTGTTCGGCACGCCGCAGGTGAACCGGGTGCAATTCCAGATCGACTCGGCCTACCAGGGCGAGGAAGCGCTGGAACTGGTCAAGCGCGCCCAGGCCGAAGGCCAGCCCTATGCCCTGGTGTTCGCCGACATGCGCATGCCGCCCGGCTGGGACGGCCTGCAGACCATCGAACAACTGTGGAAAGCCGACCCGCGCCTGCAGATCGCCCTGTGCACCGCGCATTCGGATTACTCCTGGGAGACCATGTCGGAACGCATCGAATTCGACGATCAGTTGTTGATCCTCAAGAAGCCGTTCGACACCCTGGAAATCCGCCAGATGGCCAGCGCCATGACCTGGAAATGGCAACTGGCCCAGGACGCCGCACGCAAGATGCGCAGCCTGGAACGCACCATCGAAGAGCGGGTCCAGGAGCTGCTCAAGGTCTCCCACCTGCTGCAATATGACGTGCTCACCGAGCTGCCCAACAGCATGCTGCTCGGCGACCGCCTGACCCAGGCCTTGGCGCAGTGCCGCCGGCATGACCGACAGTTGGCGGTGATGTTCATCGGCCTGGACCGCTTCAAGCGCATCAACAATGCGCTGGGGCACCCGGTGGGCGACGAGATGCTCAAGCGCGTGGCGCGGGCGTTGGCGGCCGTGGTGCGCGAGTCCGACTCGGTGTTTCGCTACGGCTCCGATGAGTTCGTGGTGATCCTCGGCGACATCGCCGACCCACAATTGACCAAGGGTGTGGCGGAAAAGCTGCTGGGGGCTATCAACTCCCCGCACCCCATCGACGGTCACGACCTGACGGTGACAGCGAGCCTGGGCATCAGCGTGTATCCGGCCGATGGTTTCGATGCCGTGGCGCTGATCAAAAAGGCCGAGACGGCAATGCGCAACGTCAAGGAAAACGGCCCCAACGATTTCCGTTTTTTCACCGAGGACATGAATCGCCGCGCCCGTCAGCAGCAGACCATCGAATCTGGCTTGCGCCTGGCCTTGCAGCGTAAGGAGTTCGTGCTGCATTACCAGCCCAAGCTCGACCTGACGAGCGGTAAAGTGGTCGGTGCCGAGGCGTTGGTGCGCTGGAATCGCCCCGATCAGGGGCTCGTCTATCCGTCGGATTTCATCCCCGTGGCCGAGGACAGCGGCCTGATCGTCCCGCTGAGCCAGTGGGTGCTCCAAGAGGCCTGCCAGCAGGCCTGTCGCTGGCAGGCCGAGGGCATGCGGCCGCTGTACCTGTCGGTCAACGTCTCGGCGATCGATTTCCGCCAGCGCGGTTTCGTCGATGGCATCGCGCGCACCCTAAAGGAAACCGGTCTGGACCCGACACAGTTAGAACTGGAGATCACTGAAAGCGTGCTCATGCAGAACATCGACACCACCGTCGCCACGCTCAATGCCATCAAGCATCTGGGCATACGGCTGGCCATCGATGACTTCGGCACCGGCTATTCGAGCCTGAGCTACCTGCAGAAATTTCCGGTGGATGTGTTGAAGATCGACCAGTCGTTCGTCGGTGACCTGAGCATCGACAGCAACGACGCGAAACTGGTGAGCACCATCATCAGCCTGGGCAAGAGTTTGAACCTGCACATCATTGCCGAAGGCGTGGAAACCCGGGAGCAGCTGGAATTCCTCAAGATCCACCAGTGCGAGGAAGCCCAGGGCTACTTCTTCAGCAAGGCCGTGGCACCGCAAGCCTTCAGCCAATGGATGGCTGAATGGGAACAACGCCCGAACCCGTTTTCGTGAGCGCCAGCGTCATAACCCCCTTGTTTCAAGGGACAGCATTTCAAAGGAAAGCACCCCATGGCGTCACACGGACTGATTCTGGCTCTCGGCTTGCTGGTGGGACTGAGCGTGACCGCTCGCGCCGAGCCATTGGACGAACCGCTCAAACCCCTGCCTCCCGCTCCCGCCCTGGACCCCAAGCGAGTCCAGTTGGGCCAGCGGCTGTTCAATGACCCACGGCTGTCGGTCAACAACACCCTGTCCTGCGCCAGTTGCCATCGCCTGGACAAGGGCGGCGCCGACGACAAAGCCTTATCCCTGGGTTTCGACGGCAAGCCGGTGGAGGTCAATACGCCCACGGTGTTCAATGCCAGCCTGAATTTCCACCAGTTCTGGGACGGTCGCGTCGACACCCTGGAAGAACAGGTGCATATCGTCGTCACCAGCCCCGGTGAAATGGGCAGCAACTGGGAAACGGTGGTCAAGCGCATCGCGGGCGATACGGGCTATGCCAGGGATTTTGCCGACGCGTACCCAGACGGCGTGACCCAACCCAATATCCAGGGGGCGCTTGCCGACTACGAGCGCACCCTGCGGACACCCAACTCGCGCTTCGATAAATACCTGCTGGGCGATACCGACATCCTCACGCCTCGAGAAAAGTTCGGCTACCAGCGCTTCAAGGAGTACGGCTGCATCGCTTGCCATCAAGGCGTGAACATCGGCGGCAATATGTTCCAGAAATTCGGCGTGATGGGCGACTACATCCAGGACCGGGGCAATCCGACCCGAGCCGACGAAGGACGCTTCAACGTCACCGGCGACGAAGCCGACCGCCAGGTCTTCAAGGTGCCAAGCCTGCGCAACGTGGCCGTCACCGCGCCGTATTTCCATGGAGGGTCGGCACAGACTCTGGAGCAGGCAGTGAAAGTGATGTTCAAGTATCAACTGGGCCGCGAACCCCAGAAGAACGATACCGAACTGATCGTCGAATTCCTCAAGACCCTCACCGGCGAATGGGAGGGCAAGCCGCTATGACTCTCGCACGCCGCCTCGGCCTGGTTTTCATCGGCGTATTGCTGGCTTCGATGCTGTTGATCATGTACATCCAATCGAGTGCCCACCAAGCCGCTTCATACATTGAATCGCGCGACCTGATCCGCCAGCTCAAGCAGCAGGACGGCATCTGGGACAACGAAGTGCTCAAGTCCCGGATCGCCCTGAGCCACAATTACGACCCACTGGTTTCGCCATTGCATGAAATGACGCGCCTGTGGCAGCGCCTCGACGTCATCGAGTCGGAGTCCGGCCGCCACGCGCCTGCGCTTTGGTCAACCCAGCGCGACGAATACCTGAAGGCGATCAAGGAAAAAACTCGCCTGGTGGAGCAGTTCAAGTCCCATAACGCGGTACTGCGCAACTCCCTGGCATTCCTGCCCACCGCCGAGGACGACATCCAGCGTCAGTTCGCCCAACTGTCCGACGGTGAAAAACTGGAACTGCAGAACGTTGCCATCGACACCTACGACCTGCTGCTCAGCACGATGGAGTTAGCGCAGGTCACCACTCGCGAGCAGGCCGCCGAAGTCTTGCTGGGCCTCAACCAACTGGACGTCAACAAGGACCGGCTGCCGGCGGGGCTTGTCGGCTCCGTCGATATTCTGCGCAGGCACATCGCGCTGATCCTGCGCGAGCAGCCGCTGGTCAACCAGCTGCTGCGTGACTTCGAAGCGGTCCCCCTGGCTGACCGGCTGGACACCATCACCGGCCTGCTGGAAAAGGATCAGGAGCACGCCGCCGCCGAACATCAGCGCAACCATACCCTGCTGCTGGTGTTCGCCACCTTCCTGGTGCTGATATTGATTTGGCTGGCGGTTCGGCTGGTGCGCAGTTTCGGCGAGATCAAGCGGGTCAACAGCGCCCTGCAAACCGCCAACGACGAGCTCGAACAACGGGTCGAGGAACGCACCCGCCAGCTCAAGGACACCCAGAGTGAACTGATGGACACTGCCCGCCAGGCCGGCATGGCGGAGATCGCCACCAACGTGCTGCACAACGTCGGCAACGTGCTCAACAGCGTGAACATATCCGCCGACCTGGTCAGCCGAAAATTGCGCAGCAGCAAGGCCCTGGGCCTGGGCAAGGCGATGAACCTCATCAACGAGCACAGCGACGACCTGGGGCACTTCCTCACCGAGGACGAAAAAGGCAAGCTGCTACCCGGTTATCTCAACCAATTGGTGGAAGCCATCGCGACGGAACAACAAAGCCTGACCGACGAGCTTGCGCAACTGAGCAAGAGCGTCGACCACATCAAGGACATCGTTTCCACGCAGCAGTCCTACGCCGGCGCCAATAGCCTGATGGAACCGCTGGTGGTCAGCGAACTGCTCGAGGACGCCCTGCGCATGAACTCAGGGGCCCTAACCCGCCACCATGTGACGGTGATCAAAGAGTACGGCGAAGTGCCACGGATCATGGGCGACAAACACCGCATGCTGCTGATCCTGATCAACCTGATCAGCAATGCCAAATACGCCATGGCGGGGGTTTCCAACCATGCGCGGAACATGACGCTCAAAGCCAGGGTCGTAGACCAAGAGCTGCAAATCAGCGTGAAGGACGAAGGCGAAGGAATCCCGGAGGAAAACATGACGCGCATCTTCGCCCACGGTTTTACCACCCGTAAGGACGGTCACGGGTTTGGCCTGCACAGTTGCGCACTGGCGGCGATTGAAATGAACGGCCACCTCACCGCGCACAGCGAGGGGCCAGGGACCGGGGCGACATTCGTATTGCAACTGCCCTTGAAACTCGCAGAAGGTGAGCCATGAATAGCCTGAGCAACAGGCGCATCCTCTTGATCGACGATACGCCAGCCATCCATGACGACTTCCGAAAGATCCTGACGCCTGAGGACGAGAGCAACGCTGATCTACAGGACATGGAAAGCGCGCTGTTCGGCGAAGCGCCGAAAGCGGCCGCCACCGTTTTCGAACTTGACTCCGCCTACGGTGGCCAGGAAGGCCTGGCCAAATTGCAGCAGGCGCTGGCCAAGGAGCATCCCTATGCCCTGGCCTTCGTCGACATGCGCATGCCCGAAGGCTGGGACGGCGCCAAGACCATCGAGGAACTGTGGAAAGTCGATCCGCAACTGCAAGTGGTGGTCTGCACCGCGTACTCGGATTATTCCTGGGATGAGCTGCTCGACCGTCTCAACGGCCACGATCGTCTGCTGATCCTGAAAAAGCCCTTCGACAACATCGAAGTTCAGCAGATGGCCAACACCTTGACCACCAAATGGGAAATGACCTCCCGCGCCCGTTTGAAAATGAACAAGCTCGAAGACCTGGTGGAACAACGCACCCTGGCGTTCAAACAGGCCAGCGAGTTGCTACAGATGGAAATCGACGAACGCAAGATGCTCGAGAGCCAGCTGGTGCAATCGGAAAAACTCGCCTCCCTGGGCCAACTGGCCGCCGGCGTGGCCCACGAGATCAACAACCCGATCGGCTTCATTTCCTCCAACCTCGGCGCCCTCGGCGGCTACTTCAGCAAACTGGAGGAAATGCTCCAGGCCTACGGCAGTGCCGAGCAAGCCATCGCCTCGCCGGAATTGGTGCTGAATCTGAAAAGCCTGCGCGAGCAGGTGGAACTGGACTTCCTGGTGGAAGACATCCCGGTGCTGATCAAGGAATCCAAGGACGGCATCGCCCGCGTCGGGCAGATCGTCAAGGACCTCAAGGACTTTTCCCGCGTCGACTCCAGCCAGGAATGGCAGATGGCCAATTTGCAGCAAGGCATGGACTCGACCTTGAACATCGTCGCCAACGAGATCAAGTACAAGGCCGACGTGGTCAAGCAATACAGCCCGTTGCCGGAGGTCGAGTGCCTGCCGTCGCAAATCAATCAGGTGATCATGAACCTGATCGTCAATGCCGCCCAGGCCATCGGCCCGGAACGCGGCACCATCACCCTGCGCAACGGGGTGGAAGGCGACAACGTCTGGATCGAAGTCGCCGACAACGGCTCCGGCATCCCGCCGGAAACCCTGCAGAAAATCTTCGACCCGTTTTTCACCACCAAGCCCATCGGCCAAGGCACGGGACTTGGATTGTCGCTGTCCTACGGCATCGTGAAAAAACACAACGGCGACATCACGGTGAGCAGTGAAGTGGGGGTGGGAACGACCTTTCGGGTGGAGTTGCCGGTGCGGCAGATGAAATTGGCGGGGTGAGCGACCGCAGTTTCCAATTTCAGCGAGAGGGCTCTGTGGCGAGGGGATTTAGCGAAACGTCGCACCGCCCCGCTGGGCTGCGCAGCGGCCCCAAGAATTTCAGGGCCGCTTCGCGCCCCAGCGGGGATAAATCCCCTCGCCACAGGGTTCTTATTGCCTGCCGTTTCACAGCAAGCGCAGAATCTCTGCTTCGCCCCACCCATCGCTCGCCCCCAAGGAACCCGCATGAGCCTGTCTTTGCTGAGCCGCTACGCCTTCTTCGCCGGCTGCGTGATCTTCACCCTCGCCAGCTTGCCGTTCCTGCAACATGACTGGCTCTGGCCGATAGCGCTGATGACGGGGCTGCTGAGCCTGCTGGGGTTGTTCGACCTGCTGCAAACCCGCCATGCCGTGCGCCGCAATTATCCGATCCTGGGCAATATCCGTTACCTGGTCGAAGGCATCCGCCCGGAGATCCGCCAGTACCTGCTCGAATCCGACAGCGATGCCCTGCCCTTCTCCCGCGCCCAGCGCTCGCTGGTGTATTCCCGGGCCAAGAACGAAAGCGCCGACAAACCGTTCGGCACCTTGATCGACGTCTACCAGGCCGGCTTCGAATTCATCGGCCACTCCATGCGCCCGGCGCCGTTGAGCGACCCCAGCGGCTTTCGCGTCACGGTCGGCGGCCCGCAATGCACCCAGCCCTATTCGGCCTCGGTGTTCAACATCTCGGCCATGAGCTTCGGCTCGTTGAGCGCGAATGCGATCCGGGCGTTGAACCAGGGCGCCAAGCTCGGCAACTTCGCCCATGACACCGGCGAAGGCAGCATCAGCCCCTACCACCGCGAACACGGCGGAGACCTGACCTGGGAATTGGGCAGCGGCTATTTCGGTTGCCGCAGCAGTGACGGGCGCTTCGACCCCGAGCGCTTCGCCACCCAGGCCCGGAACCCGCAGGTGCGGATGATCGAAATCAAGATGAGCCAAGGCGCCAAGCCCGGCCACGGCGGGATCCTGCCCAAGCACAAGGTCACCCGGGAAATCGCCGAAACCCGTGGCATCCTCATGGGCGAGGACTGTGTTTCGCCGTCCCGCCACAGCGCGTTCTCCACGCCAATCGAGCTGATGCAGTTCGTCCAGCAATTGCGCGAACTGTCCGGCGGCAAGCCGGTGGGCTTCAAGTTCTGCCTGGGGCATCCGTGGGAATTCATGGGCATCGCCAAGGCCATGCTGGAAACCGGCATCCTGCCCGACTTCATCGTAGTGGACGGCAAGGAAGGCGGCACCGGCGCGGCACCGGTTGAGTTCACCGACCACATCGGCGTGCCGCTGCGCGAAGGCCTCTTGTTCGTGCACAACACCCTGGTGGGGCTGAACCTGCGCGACAAGATCAAGCTCGGCGCCAGCGGCAAGATTGTCAGCGCCTTCGACATCGCCAGCGTCCTGGCCATCGGCGCCGACTGGGCCAACGCCGCGCGCGGCTTCATGTTCGCCATCGGCTGCATTCAGTCCCAAAGCTGCCACACCAACAAATGCCCCACCGGCGTCGCCACCCAGGACACCCTGCGCCAACGCGCCCTGGTCGTCCCGGACAAGGCCCAGCGGGTCTACAACTTCCACCGCAACACCCTCAAGGCCCTCGCCGAAATGCTCGCCGCCGCCGGCCTCGACCACCCCTCGCAATTGCAGCCCAAGCATTTGGTGCGGCGGATGTCGGCGACCGAAATCAAACTGTTCTCGCAGTTGCATGTGTTCTTGAAACCGGGGGAATTGCTGACGGGTGAAGTGAACGGACAGTTCTATTCACGGATGTGGCAACTGGCGCGGGCGGACAGTTTTGAGCCGCGGGAGGTGGTGGCTGCCTAGCTGAAGCGTTAAGACCCCCTTCCTCTGGGAGGGGTGAGGTTTTAAGGGTGTACAAAGAAGCCACCATTTCTCCCTCGAGAAAGGTACGGGTTCGCTTCCAATCATTTTCCAGTAGCGTCCTGAAAACTGTTGCAGTTTTAGGTCCTATCCACCAGACATTGCCTGTGCTGCATTTAAGTACATGCAAATTAGTGAAATAGTTCAATCGATCGCCTTCGGGAAACAAGGCGTATCCGCCACGGTCAGCAACGTTAAAGAACATACCGAGAGATGAGTCAATATAAAATTTTGGCCAAATTCCCGTCTCGTTGTAATAGATGAACGGCAGGTACCAGATTAAGGATTCAAAGACTATTTCGTCGTTTGGCATCGCCTCTTTTTTGATTGCAGCCGCCAGCACGTCGAGCCTATAGCTCTTACGCAAATCGGTTCCGTTCATGCCATCGGTTTGTCGATATACCGACTGTAATCCTTGAACCTCAACTGCCACCATAATTATCACGACCAAGACTAGTATGGCTGTTCGTCGATTCGATATATCCAGAGCTGCAGCAACAATCAAAGGTAGCCCAACCGCTGCAAATGTTAGATATCGAGGAGCGAACACGGGGACAACCAGCGTTGCGATAGTCAAAAAAGTTGCTGGAATAAAAAAATAACCGACCATTAGACCGCTGATACGATGCAGGTTGTGTTCTTTCCAAATCAACATTCCCGCGCATGCAACAACAAACACCAATGGCATCGCACGCAACGGCAAGGACTGCGCTCCCCATGCGTTCATAGAAGTGAACTGCCAAACAAGACTTAACACTGCCTCTCCTGTGACAGACGTGAGCCATACGCCCCCTGCCGACAGATGATCAACAAAATGAGGCAACCAAGGCACAAACAACACAACGATTGCACTGTTAACCAAAAGCCATGGCTGCATCGGCAACGCGGTTCCCGTCCCCGCACGGCCCGACCACCAGTAAAACCAATGAACAAGCACGCACAGTGCTGCGAAATAATGCGTATAGAACGCTGCTGTCATCAGCAACACATAAATAATCGGGAAGCGCTTCTTTTCCGGCTCTTTAACCCAGCACACCAACGCCACGGTTGCGCCCATCAGCCAGAATCCAAGCAGGGTGTACATGCGCGTTTCCTGGCTGTAACGAACCGAGATCGGCAGCAACGCCAATAACAACCCAGCCATCCAGGTTGCTCTTCGCGTGGCAACCAGGCTCATCAGCTTTATGCTCAGCAAAACCGTGCCTACGTCGGCTAGCACACTGAGCGACCTAACGGCCAAGACCCCGTCACCAAACAGAATCATCCAGCAGTGCAGCGCGAGGTAATAAAGCGGCGGGTGAATATCTCGTGCCGTAATAGACCAGATCTGCCACGGCTCATGCCTGGCAAGCAGAATGCTGAACGCTTCGTCGTACCAGATCGCCGGTGTTGTGATTCCGTAAAAACGTACGCACAGCGCAAGGACCACTACTGCTGCCAAGGTCGAGCCATCGGCGAATCGACTGGAAGGTCTACCTGAACGTACATGAAAGTCCGTCATCATTGATCATCCTCCAACTCGTGAACCCGCTCACGATTTTCTTGCACGCCCGACTCTCCCCGAACTATTTCTCTGATGACATACCTCGGCCGATGCTTGGTCTCAAGATAAATCCGCCCGATGTATTCCCCCAACACACCAATACCAATCAATTGCACCCCACCCAAAAACAAAATCGCCGTCATCAACGATGGATAACCGGGCACATCGTTTCCAAAGAGCAGCTTGTCCAGCACCATGTATACGGCATACACCAGCGATAAAAACGAGATACAACCACCCACATAAGTCCACAACCGCAACGGCACGGTACTGAACGACGTGATGCCTTCCAATGCCAGGTTCCACAACTTCCAACCATTGAATTTGCTGCTACCAGCGGCGCGGCCGGCGCGGTCGTATTCGACGATAACGGTGGTAAACCCCGCCCACGACAACACGCCTTTCATGAACAGTTGGTATTCGGGAAGGGTCTTGATGACGTCCACGACCTTGCGATCCATCAGCCGAAAATCGCCGACGTTCCGCTCGATATGGGGATAGGCGATTTGATCGAGCAAGCGATAGAACAGCGCAGCACATCCACGCTTCAGGTAACTGTCGGATGAACGATCACGACGCTTGGCCAGCACCACTTCGGCGCCCTTTTCCCATTCGGCAACAAGCTTGGGAATCACCTCGATGGGGTCTTGCAGGTCTACGTCGATGGGAATGACCACGTCCCCGCCGGCGTGTTCGATCCCGGCAAACAAGGCGGGCTCCTTGCCGAAGTTTCGGGAAAAATTGATCAACACGACCAGGTTATCGACCAGCGCGATGTCACGTGCAAGCGCATCCGTCTGGTCAGCGCTGCCATCGTTGATAAAGATGATCTCTACGCTGTAACCGGCCAACGCCGGGTGCTGACGGACACTGTTGTAGAACAGTCCCAGGGTCTGCTCTTCATTGAACACCGGAACAATCAGCGAGATCTTCATGGACGTTGCCCACGAAACACCACGAACCGGGAGAGCAAAAATCCGAACACCAGACTCAGCAGCGAAAATACCGCCACCGTCAGCAATCCGTGGAGCCGCCAGCGGTCTCCCAGGTAACCCACGACATAACTGAACGCTCCCATAACACACAGGAAAGTGACATAACCCGTTACCGATAGTTTGGCATCGAAGGTATAGAGCGCATTGAGGTAATAGGAAAACGAAGCCGCCACGCAAAACGCAGCCAGATTACTGATCGACTGATCGAGACCGACCGCCACGCGCAGCACAAAGAATATTTGCCAATGAAGCAATGTATTGGCGAGGCCGACCAGTGAATAAGTAAAAAAAGTGCTCCATCTTGCCTTTCGGAATTCGTTCATGGCTGCTGAGAGGCACGAAGCGATTTGAACCGGAACAAGCTGTACCCCATCGCCAGGTCAACAGGCAATAGAAAGCCACCGTCACCCATCCAGGTGAACCCAGGACATCTCCCATCGAGCCGACCGCGTAACTCAATGTCCCCATCAAACCATTGCACAGCAGATAGCTGCGCCACGACTCCCCCGGGCCGGAAGATGTAAAGCCCACTCACATAAAACGAAAACACCGCAGCCACGCAGAACGCAGCCAAGTTGCTAGTCGCCTGGACCAGTCCAACGGCGTCATGCAACAGAAAAAAAACCTGGCCATGGATCAGTCCATTGACCAGTGCGATAACCATCAACGCAGAAGACCCGTTCATCTTGGTACTTGCCACTCCCCTATTGGCGTGCGTCCAAGCTAGGCGACGGTTCTGCGGCGGTCTACTGTCAGATCTTACAGGTCGAGCACCGATTCCGACGGACGGTCAGGCTCACGCACAAAAAAACCCCGGTCGTCTGACCGGGGCTCTCGTTTATACCGTGCCTTATCTTACGACACCGAACGCACCGAACCCGGTGCCTCTGCTGTCGGCTGCAACTTGAAGATGTAGAACAACACCGTCAGCAATACCAGAAACGCCGGGCCGATATACAGCGCCACGCGGGTGTCGGGGAAGTACGCCATCAGGCCCACCACCAGCACCAGGAATGCCAGCGCAAGATAGGAGCTGACCGGGTACAGCCACATGCGATATTTCAGCGTGGCACGCTCGGAAGCGCTCAGGCCTTTGCGGAACTTGAGCTGGGACAGCAGGATCATGACCCAGGTCCAGATCGCGCCGAAAGTGGCGATGGAGGTCACCCAGACGAAGACTTTTTCCGGCACCAGATAGTTGAGCAGCACCCCCAGCAGCAAGGCGGCGATGGACAGCAGCAGTGCGCGGCGTGGTACGCCGTTGCTTGAGGTCTTGGCGAAGCCGGCCGGGGCCTGGCCATTTTGCGCCAGGCTGTAGAGCATGCGACCCGTGCTGAAGATTCCACCATTGCAGGACGACAGCGCGGCGGTGATCACCACGAAGTTGATGATGCCGGCGGCGGTCTTGATGCCCAGGCGCTCGAAGGTCATCACGAACGGGCTGCCCTGGGTGCCGATTTCGTTCCACGGATAGATCGACAGGATCACGAACAACGCGCCGACGTAGAACAGCAGGATCCGCCAGAACACCGAGCCGATGGCGTTGGGGATGGTTTTCTGTGGGTTGCGTGCTTCACCGGCGGTCAGGCCGATCATTTCCACGCCCAGGTAGGCGAACATGACCATTTGCAGGGACATCAACACGCCGGACACGCCGTTGGGCATGAAACCGCCGTGGGTCCACAGATTGGAAATACCCAGTGCCACGCCGTCGTTGCCGAAACCGAAGGCGATGATGCCGACGCCGCCGATGACCATGGCGATGATGGTCACGATCTTGATCAGGGCGAACCAGAATTCGAATTCACCGAAGGCCTTGACCGCGATCAGGTTGATCGAGCCCATGCTGACCAATGCGGCCAGGGCCCAGATCCAGCGGGGCACGTCGGGGAACCAGATGCCCATGTACACCGCCACCGCGGTGATCTCGGCCACGCAGGTCACCAGCCACAGGAACCAGTAGTTCCAACCGGTCAGGAAACCGGCGAGCGGGCCGAGGTAATCCTGGGCGTAGCGGCTGAACGAACCGGCCACCGGGTTGTGCACGGCCATTTCGCCGAGGGCGCGCATGATCACCAGAATCGCCAGGCCACCGATGATGTAGGACAGCATGATCGCCGGCCCGGCCATCTCGATCGCCTTGGCCGAACCTAGGAACAGCCCGACACCGATGCAGGCGCCAAGCGCCATCAAGCGGATATGCCGCTCGCCGAGCTCACGTTTGAGCGGACCACCCTGCGCGGTCTCGCCATGGGGCAGAGGATTGCCGACTGGCATAGGGATACAACCTCGTCTTGTTATTGGATTGACCACCGAGTCTCCAAAGCCGCGGGCGGATGGGCCTGCGGGCATTGCCGAAACCGGGCCTGCCTTGTGGGCAGACCGTCCTGTAGGAAAATTCCTCAAGATCAGCGGGTCGTGCAGTATAAAAAGCTCGGATCAGAAAGTTTCACTATAAAAGCAGGTTAATTCAGGGAATGCGCCAGCCGAGGATGGCGTTATGAAGAGGGATTGCCTGAGCTAATGGCCTTTTAGAAGCAGCGCCGAGTATTGCACAGTGAGGGTGCAGCGTCATGCGTTGCCATGGGCAGATGGCTCTAGTGCAGGGCTTTCAGCCGCTCAACCCTTGTCGAAAAGGATCAATCTGTGGCGAGGGGATTTATCCCCGCTGGGCTGCGCAGCAGCCCCAATGCAGGCAACTCAATTGTCCAGGCATACCGGGTTTGGGGGCTGCTGCGCAGCCCAACGGGGATAAATCCCCTCGCCACAGATAAATCCCCTCGCCACAGATGAATCCCTTTGTCACAAGTAGTACATAAGTTTCGGAATATTCGCTCGACCTTTCCAGCGTCGAAAAACTAGCTGCATGACTAGGCTGCATTCAAACCCCTTCAAAGGAAGCAAGGAATGCATCCACGCCCCAACTCCCACCGCTTGCGTCGAGGCCGTTATTCAGAGCCAGGACGAGCCTACCTGGTAACGGCAGTTGTTCATCAGCGACGGCCGGTTTTTTCCGATTGGAAGGTTGGGCGGCTATTGGTCGCCGAATTCAAACGTGCTCATGATTCGGGCCAGGTGAATTCTTTGGCCTGGGTGGTAATGCCGGACCACTTTCATTGGTTGCTGCAAATCCAGGAGAGCCATTTGAGTCGTGTTATCGGTGCCACCAAAGCTCGCTGCGCCCATCGGGTCAACCACCTCACCGGAACTTCTGGCCCGCTTTGGCAAAGCGGCTTCCATGATCGCGCGATTCGTGACAATGAAGAGCTGCGGCCCAGTGCCGACTACATCATTGCCAATCCGCTTCGGGCTGGGCTGGTGGAGCGCATTGGCGATTACCCTCTATGGGACGCTGTATGGCTTTGAGGTAGAGAACCTTGTGGCGAGGGGATTTATCCCCTCGCCACAAAAGAGAGTCATTGGTCATGAAAAAACAGTGCCGACAATTTCCCCTCCCCCACGCCAACCACCGTCTAAGCTTCAAGCAAGTCCGATCAATCTGCGTGAATGGATCAGTCGACTATGGGCGCTTTGTGGCAAACCGATTCGAATAAACCTGTGGTCCCGACTGAACGTATGGAAGAAGCGCCTTTACCCAAAAAAACTCGCCGCGCCCGGCATGGCTGGCGGGCGTTCTGGTTGTTGTTGCTGATTATCGTGGTGGTGGTCGGCCTGGCCGTGGCCAAGGAGATGCGCACGTCCCGGTTCCAGGCCCAGGAGCTCAGCAAATACGCGGCGTCCCTGACCTATGCGGTGCAACCCGGCCCCAGCGACGCCATCGTCTACCCCGGTGCGGGCCCGTTCGATCAGCGATTGGGCTACAGCTCCCTGGGGGAATTCCTGCCTCGTTTGCTCAAGCGTGACTACGTGATCGAGGCCCAGGCGCGTTTTTCTCCGGCCTTGATGGACTATGTCGACAAAGGCCTGTTCGTGCCCTACGCGGAAAAGATCCAGGCTGGCTTGACCATTACCGATTGCCGCGCCGCGCCGGTCTATCAGTTCAAGTATCCGCAACAGCTTTACGCCAGTTTCGATGACATTCCTCCTGTCGTGGTGCAAAGCCTTTTGTTTATCGAGAACCGCTTCCTGCTCGACCCCAAGCAACCATTGGCCAACCCCGCGGTGGACTGGCCACGCTTCGGCATGGCGGCGTGGTCCCAGGTCGCCAAATTGTTGAGCCTGCCAGGGCAATCCGCCGGCGGCAGCACGCTCGCGACGCAGTTGGAGAAATACCGGCATTCCCCCGAGGGCCTGACCGTGTCGGGCGCGGAGAAGATCCGTCAGATGATTTCCGCCAGCGTGCGCGCCTATCAGGCCGGCCCGCAAACCCTCGAGGCCCGCCAACGGGTCATTCGTGACTACCTCAACAGCGTGCCGCTTTCCGCCGTGCCGGGGCATGGCGAGGTCCACGGCATGGCCGAAGGGCTGAGGGTCTGGTATGGCGCGGATTTCAGACGGGCCAACGAACGATTGTCCAGCACCGCCACCGACCCCAAGAGCCTTGCGGAAAAAGGCCTGGCCCTGCGGGAAATGTTGTCGTTGATGATCGCCCAGCGACGCCCGTCGCACTATCTCTCGAAGGGGCACGACGAACTCGCCCGTCTCACCGACAGCCACATCCGGCTGCTGGCCCAGAACGGCGTGATCGATGCCGCGCTGGCAGATGCCGCACTGGCCAGTAAGGTCAGCTACCGCGATTGGGTCCAGGACCCGACCGTCCAGCCTATCGAAACCAACAAGGGCATCAGTGCCGCCCGCAGTCGCATCGCCGCGCTGCTCAATCGTCCGCTGTACGACCTCGATCGCCTCGACCTCTCCGCCACCAGCACGTTGCAAAGCGATTTGCAGGCCCAGGCCACCGAGTACCTCAAGCGATTGGCCGACCCGGCATTCGCCGCCGAGATCGGCCTGATGGGAGAACGCCTGTTGACCCCCACCAGCACCACGCAGGTGCGCTACAGCTTCACCTTGCTGGAACTGACCCCGGACGGCTCGCGAGTGCGCATCCAGACCGACAGCACCGACCAACCCTTCGACATCAATGAGGGCAGCAAACTGGAACTGGGCTCCACCGCCAAGTTGCGGGTGCTGACCACGTACTTGCAGATCATCGCCGAACTCCACGAGCGTTATGCGCAACAGGCCCCGGCTGCCCTGAAAAAAACCGAGGTCGCCGACCAGGACCGCCTGTCCCGCTGGGCCGTGGACTACCTGATCGAAAACACCGACCGCAGCCTGCCGAAAATGCTCGAAGCGGCGCTGGACCGCACATATTCAGCCAGCCCCGGCGAGGCGTTTTTCACCGGCGGCGGGCTGCACACTTTTCATAACTTTCGCAAGGAGGACGACGGTCGCAACCCCACGCTGCGCGACGCCTTGCGTGAATCCATCAACCTGCCTTTCATTCGCCTGATGCGCGACCTGGTGCGCTACGCCACCTACGCCGGCCCGAATAACAGTTCCGAACTGCTCAAGGACGACAAAGACCCGCGTCGCCAGGAATACCTCGCCCAGTTCGCCGATCGCGAAGGCACCTCGTTCCTGCTCAGGTTCTGGAAGAAGTACCAGAAAAAGGACACCGGCCAGCGCCTCGAGACCTTCCTCGACGGCATGCGCCCCACCGCCATCCGCCTGGCCGCCGTGCACCGCTATTTCTTTCCCAGCGACAGCCAGGAAAGCTTCAACCGCTTCGTGCGCGCTCATCTGAAGTCGGTCAAGAGTGCTGAAAAACTCACCGATGAACGCCTGGAACGGCTCTACCAGAGCTACGGCCCCGGCGCCTATGACCTGCCGGACCAAGGCTTCATCGCCAAGGTCCATCCGTTGGACCTGTGGCTGATGGGCTATCTGTTGAACAACCCCGACGCTAAGTTCAGCCAGATAGTCAAGGCCAGCCGGTTCGAGCGCCAGGAAGTCTATAGCTGGTTGTTCAAAAGCCGGCACAAGAGCGCTCGGGACAGCCGTATCCGCACCATGCTCGAAATCGAAGCGTTCCTGGATATTCACCAACGCTGGCAGAAGGTCGGCTACCCGTTCGACCATCTCGTGCCGTCCCTTGCCACCGCGATCGGCAGCTCTGGGGATCGCCCCGCCGCGCTTGCGGAGCTGGTGGGGACGATTCTCAACGACGGTGTCCGCCAGCCTGCGCTGCGGGTCGACAGCCTGCAGTTCGCCGTCGACACGCCTTATGAAACGCGAGTGGTCAGCGATCCGGACAACGGCAAGCGCGTAATGCCGGTCGAAGTGGCCCGTGCGTTGCGCGGTGCATTGTCCCAAGTGGTGGATGCCGGCACCGCGAAACGGGTGGCCGGCAGCTTCAAACTGGCCGATGGCACGCCACTGGCCATGGGTGGCAAGACGGGTACCGGCGACAACCGTATCGAAGCCGTCGGCTCCGGTGGGCGGGTCATCAGCTCCAAGTCCATCAACCGCACCGCGACGTTCGTGTTTTACATCGGTGACAGCCATTTCGGCACGCTCACCGCTTACGTACCCGGCGTGTCGGCGCAGAACTTCAAGTTCACCTCCGCCTTGCCGGTCCAGGTGCTCAAAGGCATGGCGCCGTTTCTCTCGCCGTACCTGCAACCGGGCACGCATACCCAGTGCCAGCCGTTGGTGACGAGCCGTTAAGGGACGAGCGATACGCGACGTCCGGATCCCACACATTCCCGTCTCCATTCCCACACTCAACGCGTGCTCGTCACGCCGTTGGACAATCGGCTGCTCGTCGGATTTATCGAAAACAGGCGTGCACAAAAGAAAGATATATCTTAAGTTCTATCTTAAGAACCTTGGAGGACACACAAATGAGAGACCCGCATTTCCATCCCCACCGCGAACATGCCGCCCACGACGGCTTCGACAAACGCCCGCCAGGCCGCGAACGCGGCGGCCGTGGCCCCAGGGTATTCGCTCCTGGGGACTTGAAGTTGCTGTTATTGGCGCTGATTGCCGAACAACCCTGCCATGGCTATGACCTGATCCGCCGGATCGAAAGCATGTTCGACGGCGCCTACAGCCCCAGCCCCGGCGTGATCTACCCAACGCTGACGTTCCTTGAAGAAAGCGAAATGATCAGCGGCGACGCCGATGGTGGGAAAAAACGCTACAGCGTGACCGATGCCGGACGTCTATCCCTTGAAGAGCAAGCCGTGGCGCTCGACGGCGTAAGGATGCGCATCGAAGTGAGCAAGCGTTCGCTGCGCGGCCAGGATCGGCCCGCTGAAATCCACGAAGCGGTCCATAACTTGCGCCACGCCCTGCAAATGCACCATGGCCGCTGGAGCCCGGATGAAATCCTGCGGGTACGCGACCTGCTCAACGACACCGCCAAAGCCATTGTCGACGGCCCTGACCGTCCAACCGTTTCGGAGTAAAAGCATGACTGGAGTCGATCCAAACACCATCCACCGCGTCAGCCACGAGATCAAACGCCGCCGCCTGCAAGTGCTGCGGGTGGTCGACCTGACACCGCGCATGCGCCGCATTACCGTCGGCGGGCCGGAGCTGGCCGGGTTCGTCAGCCTGGGCACCGACGATCACATAAAACTGTTGTTCCCCCAGAACGCCGAGGAACACGCAGCCCTGGAAAACTTCGCGCCCGGCGCGGGCAAGGCACAGGGTCCGATGCCAGAAATGCGCGACTACACCCCGCGCCGCTATGACCTGGACGCCCTGGAGCTGGACATCGATTTCGTGCTCCATGGCGACGGCCCCGCTTCGACCTGGGCGGCCCAGGCCGCGCCCGGCCAATACCTCAACATCGCCGGGCCACGGGGGTCGATGATTGTGCCGGACGTCTTCGACAGCTACCTGTTGATCGGCGACGAAACCGCCTTGCCCGCCATCGCTCGCCGTCTCGAAGGCCTTGCCCCCAACCGGAAGGCCTTGGTGGTGGTGGAAGTGGAAAATGGCGCCGAACAGCAGGTGCTCCACAGCCCCGCGCAGGTGCATGTGATCTGGGTATTGCGTGAGGGGCGCCAGGACAGCCTGCTACGTACCGTGCAGCAGTTGGAAATGCCCGGCGGCAAGCTGTACGCCTGGGTCGCGACCGAGAGCAAGGTGTCCCGGCAGATCCGTAAGGTATTGCTGGAAGAGAAAGGCCTGGACCAGGATTTTGTGAAGGCCGTGGGGTATTGGAAGCTGGATGACAGTGGGGAAGATTGAGGGATGGCTTGCTGCTGAAGTAACCTTCTGACACTAATGGCCCTTGTGGCGAGGGAGCTTGCTCCCGCTGGCTGCGCAGCAGCCCCCCAAAAAACAGTCACCTCGATCTATCTGATCCACCGAGTTGTCAGGTTTTGGGTCTGCTTCGCAGCCCAGCGGGAGCAAGCTCCCTCGCCACAGGGGGCTTCGTTGTCCTTGAGGGTTCACCCGACATTCCATCCCCACCAGGTACCCGGTCCCATGCTTTTCCTGATCGCCTACATCGGCAGCGTCGTGCTGATCAACTTCGCATTTTCAGCCGCGCCGCACCTGGACATCATCTGGTCCGCCTGGGGGGGCCTGGTGTTTATCTTGCGGGACATGGTGCAGACCCGCTTCGGCCATGGCGCCATCGTGGCGATGCTGGTGGCGCTGGTGCTGTCCTACGTCACCTCCGACCCAACCATCGCCCTGGCCAGCGCCACGGCGTTTGCCGTCTCCGAGTGCATCGACTGGCTGGTGTTCACGGTCACCAAGCGTCCGCTGCATGACCGGTTGTGGATCAGTTCGGCACTGAGCATCCCTCTCGACACATTCATTTTCTTCGGCCTGATCGATGCCCTGACGCCCGCAGTGATAATCACCGCCCTGCTCTCGAAATTCGCCGGGGTCACGGCCGTCTGGCTGATCATGGCCTGGCGTTTGCGCAAACAGGCCGTCGCCGGCTGACGCGGTTCATGTAAAATGCCGCGCTTTCTTCCATGGGAAGCTCGCCCGGCGCGCGCCCCCGATGATCCGCTCCTGTTTTGAGGACCTTCAGATGACCCGTATCGGAACTCCATTGTCGCCCACCGCGACCCGCGTTTTGTTGTGTGGCAGCGGTGAGCTGGGCAAGGAAGTGGTAATCGAACTGCAGCGACTGGGCGTTGAAGTGATTGCCGTGGATCGCTACGCCAACGCGCCGGCGATGCAAGTGGCCCATCGCAGCCACGTGATCAACATGCTCGACGGCGCCGCCCTGCGTGCGGTGATCGAGGCCGAGAAGCCGCACTACATCGTGCCGGAGATCGAAGCCATCGCCACCGCCACCCTGGTGGAGCTGGAAGCCGAAGGTTTCACGGTGATTCCTACGGCCCGCGCCGCGCAACTGACCATGAACCGTGAAGGCATCCGTCGCCTGGCCGCCGAAGAGCTGGGCCTGCCGACTTCCCCGTATTTCTTCGCCGACACCGTGGAAGACTACCGCAAGGCCGTCGAGACCCTGGGTTTCCCCTGCGTGGTCAAGCCGGTGATGAGTTCCTCGGGCAAGGGCCAGAGCCTGCTGCGCGGCGTTGAAGACGTGCAGAAAGCCTGGGACTACGCTCAGGAAGGCGGCCGCGCTGGCAAGGGCCGGGTGATCATCGAAGGCTTCATCGATTTCGATTACGAAATCACCCTGCTCACCGTGCGCCATGTCGGCGGTACCACGTTCTGCGCACCGGTCGGCCACCGTCAGGAAAAGGGCGACTACCAGGAATCCTGGCAGCCACAGGCCATGAGCCCGGCGGCGCTGGCCGAATCCGAGCGCGTCGCCAAGGCAGTGACCGAGGCCCTGGGTGGCCGCGGCCTGTTTGGCGTCGAGCTGTTCATCAAGGGCGACCAAGTGTGGTTCAGCGAAGTCTCCCCGCGCCCCCACGATACCGGCCTGGTCACGCTGATCTCCCAGGACCTGTCTCAGTTCGCCCTGCACGCCCGGGCCATCCTCGGCCTGCCGATACCGTTGATCCGCCAGTTCGGCCCATCGGCTTCGGCGGTGATCCTCGTGGAAGGCCAATCGACCCAGACCGCGTTTGCCAACCTCGGCGCCGCCCTGAGCGAGCCGGACACGGCGCTGCGTCTGTTCGGCAAGCCGGAAGTCAACGGTCAGCGCCGCCTGGGCGTGGCCCTGGCCCGCGACGAATCCATCGAAGCCGCCCGCGCCAAGGCGACCCGGGCTTCCCAGGCCGTCAAGATCGAGTTGTAAAGCCCAGGGCTGAACACAGTCCTTGTGGTGAAGGGATTTATCTGTGGCGAGGGGATTTATCCCCGCTGGGTTGCGCAGCAGCCCTAAACCCAACAACTCGGGGTGTCAGGCAGATTGGGTTTGCTGCTTTGGGGCTGCTGCGCAGCCCAGCGGGGATAAATCCCCTCGCCACAAAAGCGTGTTGTGTTCACAAAGGCCAAAGCTTGGCGTGTTCACAAAAGCCAGCGTGAAATCGAGGGATTAAAAAAGGCGACACCCGCAAGGGTGTCGCCTTTTTCATGAGCGCCGGTAGGGCTTAATCCGGCAGTTTGTAGGCAATCACATAGTCACCCTGCTTGGTGCCCAGGGAACCGTGCCCCCCTGCAACGACCAGCACGTATTGCTTACCGTCCTTGCCGGTGTAGGTCATCGGCGTGGTCTGAGCGCCAGCAGGCAGGCGGCCTTCCCACAGTTGCTTGCCGTTCTTCACGTCATAAGCGCGCAGGTACTGGTCAAGCGTGCCGCTGAGGAATGCCAGGCCACTGGCGGTGGTGAATGTGCCGCCCAGGCTTGGAACACCCATGCTCAGCGGGATCGGAACCGGCGAGCTGTCGCGCACCGTGCCGTTCTTGTGCATCCACAGGGTTTTGTTGTTGGTCAGGTCCACGGCCGCGACATAACCCCACGCAGGCGCCTGACACGGCAGCCCCATGGGCGAGAGCAGGGCTTCGAGGATCACGCCATATGGCGCGCCTTTGTTTGGCTGCACGCCTTCGGTCTCGCTCTTGCGACCCGGGCCACCGGCCACTTCCGCCGCCGGTACCAACTTCGATTTGAACGCCATGTAGCTCGGGTTGACGAAGGCGATCTGGCGCACCGGATCGACAGAAATGCCGCCCCAGTCGAACACACCGAAGTTGCCGGGATAAACAATCGAGCCCTGCAACGAAGGCGGTGTGAACATACCGTCATAGCGCAGCGACTTGAAGTCGATCCGGCACAGCATCTGGTCGAACGGCGTGACGCCCCACATGTCCCGCTCCTTGAGGACCGGCGGCACGAAGTTCAGGTCGGACATCGGCTGGGTCGGCGAGGTGAAGTCGCCTTCCACCGCGCCTTGGGGCACCGGGACCTCCTTGATCGGCACGATCGGCTGGCCGTTGCTGCGGTCCAGCACATAGATGCTGCCCTGCTTGGTCGATGCCAGCACAGCCGGCTTCACGCCATCGGCGGTTTTCATGTCCATCAGGGTCGGTTGACCACCAACGTCCATGTCCCACAGATCGTGGTGAGTGAACTGGAAGTACCAGCGCACCTTGCCGGTGGCGATGTCCAGGGCGGTCAGGCCAGCGGCGTATTTTTCCGATTCAGGGGTACGGAAACCACCAAACTGGTCGGGGGTCTGGTTGCCCATCGGCAGGTAAAGCATGCCGAGTTTTTCATCGACGCTGAACATGGACCACATGTTCGGCGAGTTGCGGGTGTAGGTCTGGCCTTCGGCAATCGGCGTGGTGTCGTCCGGGTTGCCGCTGTCCCAGTTCCACACCAGCTTGCCGGTGTGCACGTCATAGGCGCGGATCACGCCGCTTGGCTCGTCGGTGGAGACGTTATCGGTGACATGGCCGCCGATAACGACCAGATTCTGGGTGACCGCCGGTGGCGAAGTGGAGTAGTAACCGCCGGCCGTGAAACCACCGATGTTGGCGCTCAAGTCGACCTGGCCTTTGTCGCCGAAGTCTTCGCACATCTTGCCGGTATCGGCGTTGAGGGCGATCAGGCGGGTGTCGGCCGTCGGCAGGAAGATCCGCCGTGGGCAAACGGTGCTGGCCGGCGTAGTGCTGGCGGCGCCGGTCGGGCTCTGCTCGGCCGAGGCGTAGACGGCGTCATCGTGATAGCTCACGCCACGGCAGGTCATGTGGGCCCAGCCCTTGAAGTTTTCCGCGTTCTGCGTAGAAAGCTTCGGATCGAAGCGCCAGATTTCCTTGCCGGTTTCTGGCTCCAGAGCGATGACCTGGCTGTGGGGCGTGCACACATAAAGCATGCCGTTGACCTTCAGCGGGGTATTTTCCGCGGTGGTCTCGCCTGGGTCGTTCGGCCCTGGCAGGTCACCGGTGCGGAACGTCCAGGCTTCCTTCAGCTTGCTGACGTTTTCAGGGGTGATCTGCGCCAGTGGCGAATAACGGTCGCCATGGGCGCTGCGGCCGTAGGAGTTCCAATCCCCGTCCGGCATGGCCGGTGCGGTGTTGGTCACGCCCGGTACGCTGTCGCGGTCCAGTTGGCCCTTGATCTCACCAGGGTTGGTGAATTGGCTGGCGAGGGCGGCGATACCCGCGATGACAACGGCCGCACCCAGCGCTCGGGTGCCCATCGGCGATGCATCGGCGGTCAGCAACGGGCGCCGGAACCACGGCAGCAGCATGACGATGCCCAAGGCGAACAGCATGGCCAGGCGCGGCACCAATTGCCACCAATCCAGGCCCACTTCCCATAACGCCCACACCGTACTGGCGAATAAAACCAGCGCGTACATCCCCAGCGCTGCACGGCGCGCCAGAATCAGCAGTACACCAGTAATCGCCAGGCCGATGCCCGCCAGCAGATAATACAGCGAGCCGCCGAGCGTGCTCAGTTTGATCCCACCGGCCAACAAGGCCAGCCCCATCAATAGAAGCAGAATGCCGAGCAAGCTCGGTAGCAGACGGCTTCGACTCAAAGCACCCTCAGCGCTCATAGTGTGTATCTCCGTGACGTTTTAAAGAGTCCCGCGCAAGTAGTCACTTTAGATGACGATCTTGAGGGGGCATGGTTCAGTTGGAAAAAGGCAAATTCGATGACGCGGTCGCTGTAGGAACGGACTTGCTCGCGATCAAGGCGTGTCAGTCGACTCGAATGTTGAATGTGCAATCGCTATGGTGAGTAAGCTCGTTCCCACCGGAATTTACCAAGACAGCGCTGTCTCTCAGGATCGCGACATTCGGCATTCTTTAGACCTTTCAACAGGAGTAGCTGGACGCAGAGGCTCTGGTACGCCAGAAGACGCGTTTCAGCAAGCGGCGCAAGGATAATGTTCTGTTACAAATAGCGAAAGCGCTTTTGTTGACATGGATCATCTCGAATTCGGTAACAGTGTGCCGGGGACACAAGCCCTGATAACGGCGGCACTTCCCCCCGCAGAGCGCCTCGGCTAAGGTGCGCGGCTTCACAGCTCATCATGCAAGGCTTGCCATGACCGAACCGAACAACAACCCACTGCACGGCGTGACCCTGGAGCAGATCCTCAATGCCCTGGTGCAGCACTACGAATGGTCAGGCCTGGCGGAACGCATCGACATCCGTTGCTTCAAGAGCGACCCGAGCATCAAGTCGAGCCTGACCTTCCTGCGCAAGACGCCATGGGCACGGGAGAAAGTCGAGCGCTTGTACGTCAAGTTGATGCGCACCAAGCGGCCTATCTGAACCATGAACGTGCGAACCGGTTTCGTGTCGATGCTGGCATTGCTCGGCTGGGTGGGATTGAGCATTCAGCTCTACCTGATCCTGCTGGGCCGATGGGAACTGGGCGCGAGCCTGTTGGGCGGCCTGGTCAACTTCTTCAGTTTCTTCACCGTATTGACCAATACCTTGGCCGCCGTGGTATTGACCTGGGAAGTGACCCGCCGTGAATCAGCGGTGAGGCGTTGGTTCCTGCGTCCAGCGGTACGCAGCGGCATCGCGGTGAGCATCGCCTTGGTCGGCCTGGCCTATAACGTATTGCTGCGCCATCTCTGGCAACCGGAAGGCTGGCAATTTATCGCCGACGAACTGCTGCACGACATCATGCCGGTGCTGTTCATCATCTATTGGGGGCTCTGGGTGCCCAAAGGCACGTTGCGCCTGGGCCACGTCGGGCTGTGGATGATTTACCCGCTGGTGTACTTCGCCTACATCCTGCTACGGGGTGATCTGCTGGCGGCCTATCCCTACCCTTTCATCGACGTGACGAGCCTGGGTTATCCACAGGTGTTCATCAATGCCGGGGGCGTGTTGGCCGGGTTTGTCGGGATTGCGCTGGGGGTGGTGGGGTTGGATCGGTGGTTGGGACGACGATCGATTAAAGCCTTGTGAGACGCCCTTGCTCCCTCTCCGCAGGGATTTTGTATTCACAAGTGGACATCAACGCCTTGCCGGCAGCATCCACACCAATCCATTGGCCTTGGCCCGTTCATGACACAACGCCAGGACGCTGCGCCGTTCATCGTTGCTCATCTTGCGCCATTGAGTGATCTCGGAGACGGTGCGCTGGCAACCGGTGCAGACGTCGTCACCGTCCAGCGAGCAGATGTTTACGCAGGGCGACGGAATCGGGCGTTCAGGTGTGTTCATTGTTCCTGCTCGATCAGGTCGCGTGCGTAGCGCTGCGAGTTGTGAACGTAGTGCGCCGCACTGGCTTCGAGCATTTTTTTCTGGGCCTCGGTCAGTTCTCGCACGACCTTGCCCGGCGAGCCCATGACCAGCGAACCATCGGGTATTTCCTTGCCTTCGCCGATCAGCGAGTTGGCGCCGATGATGCAGTTCTTGCCGATCTTCGCGCCGTTGAGGATTACCGCGTTGATGCCGATCAGGCTGTAGTCCCCGACTGTGCAGCCGTGAAGCATGGCGTTGTGGCCGATGGTCACGCCAGTGCCGATGGTCAGCGGATAACCCATGTCGGTGTGCATCACCGTGCCGTCCTGTACGTTGCTGTCCTTGCCAATCAGGATCAATTCGTTGTCGCCACGCAACACCGCGTTGAACCAGACGTTGGCGCCCTCTTCGAGGCGGACCTTGCCCACCAGCGTGGCGTTGGGCGCGACCCAGCTCTGTGGGTGGGTTTCGACACGGGCATCGCCCAAGCGGTATTTCATGGGAATCCTCGGGGCATCAGGTGTTGATGAAAGTCTTGGGCGGCGTGTGCAGGTCGATGCCGGCGTCGTACAGCAGGTTGACCAACTCCACGATCATGATCGCCGTCAGCCCCCAGATCTTGTACCCCTCGAAACGGTAGCTGGGCACGTACCAACTGCGGCCCTGGTAGTCGATGCGGTGGGTGTGCTCGCGCGGGTCCTTGCGGAAAAATTCCAACGGCACGCTGAACACGGCGGCGATCTCGGCGTCGTTGGCCTGGTATTCGACGTAATCCGGAATCACGCCGACGTAAGGCGTGACCTTGATACCGTGCAACGAGATCAGTGGACTGAGGGGACCAATCACCTCCACCAGGCCGGGGGGCAGGCCAATTTCCTCTTCGGCTTCGCGCAGGGCGGTGAAGATCAGGTCGGGGTCTTCCGGGTCTCGACGTCCACCGGGGAACGCCACTTCGCCGCCGTGGGTCGAGAGACCGCTGGCGCGCAGGGTCAGCACCAGCTCCGGTTCATCACTGCGCGTGATCGGCACCAGCACCGCCGCTTCAGGAAAACGCCGATCGGTCTCCAGATCGCGCGGCGTATGGTTGCTTACTCGATGCAGTAGCTCGTCCAGCATGAGACTTCTCGATTTATTCGCTGCCTAGCATCATGCACCAATCAGGCAAGCGGCCCAAGCCCCGGACCGCGTCATGTCGCGAAACGACAACTTGCCGATACCGGCCCGCACACGCCAAGATAGGCGCAGCCTTCAGGAATCCAAGCATGAAATTCTGCAGCCAGTGCGGTAACCCGGTGACCCAGCGCATACCCGAGGGCGACTCGCGCCTGCGTTTTGTCTGCGACACCTGCCACACCATTCATTACCAGAACCCCAATATCGTTGCCGGATGTGTACCGACCTGGGGCAGTAAAGTCCTGTTGTGCCGGCGCGCCATCGAGCCACGGCGTGGTTACTGGACCTTGCCGGCGGGCTTCATGGAAAACGGCGAAACCGTCGAGCAAGCCGCCGTGCGCGAAACCGCCGAGGAAGCCTGCGCCCGGGTGCGAAACCTGAGCATCTATACGCTGATCGACGTTCCGCACATCAGCCAGGTGCATGTGTTCTTCCGCGCCGAGCTGGTGGACGAGGATTTCGCCGCGGGCCCCGAAAGCCTGGAAGTGAAGCTGTTCGAAGAAGCTGACATCCCGTGGAACGAGCTGGCTTTCCGCACCGTGGGCCGTACCCTAGAATACTTCTACGCTGACCGGCGGGCCGAGCAATACCCGGTGCGATCCGAGTCGATTCCGCCGCTGACTCAGCCTGCCAATACGTAGGCTCTGTACGAAATGTGTTCGCGCGAAGGCCAGACAAGGCGAAACGGGGCGAGGAGGCGCAGTGTACTGGAGTACATGAGCATTCCGAGCCTCGTTTCAACGCAGTATGGGCGAGTGCGGATACATTTCGTACAGAGCCTAGAAAATCCAATATAGCCGCGACACCTCTAGGGATATCGTTTCAATGCGCTGGTTGCTTGTGCTGTTCTGCTTGTCGTTCACCGCCATGTCCCAGGCCGCCGCCGTGGGAACCTACAACGGCAAAGTCATCGAAAAAGTCCTGGTGCTCAAGTCCGCCCATCAATTGCAATTGATCAACGACGGCAAGCCCCTCAAGACCTATCGCATCTCCTTGGGCAAGGGCGCCAAGAAAGGCCCCAAGTTGATCGAGGGCGACAAGCGCACCCCCGAAGGCTTTTACTGGATCGACTGGCGCAAGGTCAGCGACCGGTTCTACCTGTCGATGCACATCTCCTACCCCAACATCAGCGACGCCGCCCGCGCCCGCCGCGAAGGCGTGGAACCGGGAGGCATGATCATGATTCATGGCACGCCGGACTCGGAGGAGAACCCTGAGCAGTTGTTCCACACCCTGGACTGGACCGACGGCTGCATCGCCATGCGCAATGTGGACATGCGTGAGGTGTGGAACCTTGTGCCGGATGGGACGATGATCGAGATTCGGCCGTAGCCCATTTTCTTGCGGCAAGAAGTTCCTGTGGATAAGCGCTCTTGTGGCGAGGGAGCTTGCTCCCGCTGGGACGGTCCGACGCCTCGGGCGCAGCAACCCCAAAGTAGTCAACTCGATCTGCCTGACACACCGCGCTGTCAGGTTTCAGGGCCGCTTCGCAGCCCAGCGGGAGCAAGCTCCCTCGCCACAGGGTTCGATGTCGATTGGCATATTTGTCAACGACACGAAACCACTGTGGGAGCTTGCTCGCGATGAAGATCAAGGCTCGTCCCGAGGCGGCCTGGTTCTGGGTGTTCGCGTTTCCCCTGTGGGAGCGAGCCTGCTCGCGATAGCGGTGGCTCAGTCAATGAGAATGTTGGATGTGCCGGCGGATATACACACAAAACGCACTACCACCGGTCGCCATAAAAATAAATATCAAACTTCACAACCCGCCCTCCGTGCATACCACTGACCTACAAAAAACCCATCCCAACGCTGTAATTCCACGCCCCACAAAAACCACCCTAATACCACTTAAATAACACCCGAATGAATACCCAGAAAACACAGGCCAGCCCTAGAAAAGCAGCGTTGACATGGTATTCAAGTGGTATTAGCTTGCACCCCACCCACCGAGCGACAACGCCCACAAAAAACCGCATCGGACACCCAAATGAATATCCAGACCCTGCGCCCCGACGACACCCAACCCACCCCGCTCTACCTGCAACTGGCCCGCAATCTGGAAGCCGCCATCCACGCTGGCCAGTGGAAAGCCGAACAAGCGATGCCGTCCGAGCGCAGCTTGAGCGAGCAATTGGGGATATCCCGGGTCACCGCGCGCAAGGCGCTGGAAGTGCTGTTCGAACAAGGCCTGATCCGCCGCAACCAAGGCTCGGGTACGTTCATCACCCCACGCCTGGAACAACCGCTCTCACGCCTTAGCGGTTTCAGCGAGATGCTCCGGCTCAAAGGCTTTGTGCCCGGCTCCCAATGGCTGGAGCGGGAGATCACCCCGCCAACCCATGAGGAATTGATACGCCTGGGCCTCTCGCCCACCGACAAAGTCGCCCGGCTCAAACGGCTGCGCAAGGCCGACGACACGGTCATGGCCATCGAGATGAGCACCCTGCCCGCATCGATCATTGCCAAGCCGCAGGCGGTGGGCGATTCGCTTTATGAATTCCTCGACAGCATCGGCAAACCGGTAGTGCGCGCCCTGCAACACATCCAGGCCATCAACGCCTCGGACGAATTCGCCGCCCTGGTGGGCATCGCCCCCGGCACCGCGATGCTGTTGATGACGCGGGTCGGCTACCTGGAAGACAACACGCCCATCGAAGTCACCGACACCTATTGCCGCAACGACTATTACGACTTCGTCGCCGAGTTGCGGCGCTAGACGACCCGAGAATCCCATGTCCGAAAACAACATCCTCACCGCCGACGGCTGGATACGCGGCCGCCTGATCCATGAACGCGGCAGGGTCGTGTCCATCGAAGGCCAGCCCTGCGACCCGACGAGCAACGACCAGCCCTACCTGCTGCCCGGCTTCATCGACCTGCATGTGCACGGCGGTGGCGGCAAGGACATCATGGAAGGCGCGGCGGCGTTCGAAACCATTGCCCGCACCCATGTGCGATTCGGCACAACGGCGTTGCTCGCCACGACGATGACGGCGCCGAGCGAAGAAATCATCCGCGTACTCAAGGCCCTCGGTGAATTCTGCGAACAGCGGCCCAGCGGCAGCGCACGGGTGCTCGGTGTTCACCTGGAAGGCCCTTACATCAACCCCGGAAAACTCGGCGCCCAACCGAATTTCGCCCACACCGCCTTGATGGCCGAAGTGGAAACGTACCTGGCCCTGGCGCCGATCCGCGTGATCACCATTGCGCCGGAAATCGCCGGTCACGATGCGTTGATTCGCGCCCTCAGCGCTCGCGGCGTGCGCATGCAGATCGGCCATACCCTCGGCAGCTATGAAGAAGGCGTCGCGGCACTCGCGGCCGGGGCCAGCAGTTTTACCCATTTGTATAACGCCATGAGCCCACTGCATCACCGCGAGCCCGGCATCGTCGGTGCGGCGCTGGCCCATGCGCAATACGCCGAACTGATCCCGGATTTGCTTCACGTGCACCCCGGTGCGATGCGCGTGGCGTTGCGTTCGATCCCGTGCCTGTATTGCGTCACCGATTCCACCGCCGCCGCTGGCATGCCCGACGGCGAATACAAGCTGGGCAGCCACACCGTGACCAAATGCCTGGGCGGCGTGCGCCTGGCCGATGGCACCCTGGCCGGCAGCACCCTGACCATGGACCAGGCCCTGCGCAACCTGGTGAAAATCGGCCTGCCCATCGACGAAGCTTCCCGACGCCTGTCGCAATTTCCCGCCGACTACCTCGGCCTGCCCGAGCGCGGACGCCTGCAACCCGGCGCCTGGGCCGACTGTGTGCGTCTCGACCGTAACTTGAACCTGATCGACGTGATGGTCGAAGGAGAAGCCATTGACTTGCAAAATGCTTGAAGAGGCCCAGGCCTCAGCCGAAGCCGTCGAGCGCCAACTGCAGCGGCTGGACCCAACGCTGGAGGAAATCGCCGGACGCCTGCGTCGTCAACCGCCGCAAGTGGCGATGACCATCGCTCGGGGCAGTTCCGACCACGCTGCCAGTTATTTCGCCTACCTGACCATGCAGCAATTGGGCTTGCCGGTGGCGTCGCTGCCGATGTCGGTGGTGACCCTGCAACAGGCGCCTTTGAAGGTCAGTGGCCAGGTGGCGTTCGCGTTCTCCCAGTCGGGGCAGAGCCCGGACCTGGTCAACAGCCTGCGCCTGTTGCGCAAACGCGGCGCGTTGAGCGTTGCGATGGTCAACGCAGAGGATTCTCCGCTGGAGGCGGCCTGTGAATTCAGCGTGCCGTTGTGCGCCGGCATCGAAAGCAGCGTTGCCGCCACCAAGAGTTTCATCGCTACCCTCAGCGCCAGCGCGCGTTTGGTGGCGCACTGGAAGGATGACGCCGAGTTGCTCGACGCCGGCGCTGCGCTGCCTGAAGGTTTGCGCGAGGCCGCAGGCCAGGACTGGGGCGCCGCCGTCGAAACGCTCCGTGATTGCCAGCGGCTCATGGTGATCGGCCGTGGCGCCGGGTTCGCCATCGCCCAGGAAGCGGCGCTCAAATTCAAGGAAACCTCGGCGATCCAGGCCGAGGCCTTCAGCAGCGCCGAGGTCCGCCACGGCCCGATGGCGCTGATCGATGAAAACTACCCGCTGTTGGTGTTCGCCCCGCGCGGTGCCGAGCAGGCCGGCGTGTTGGGTCTGGCCGCCGATATGCGCCAGCGCGGCGCCCGGGTGCTGCTGGCGGCCCCCGATGACATCGTCGAGCGCGACTTGACCTTGTCCCGCGCCGATCACCCGGCCCTGGACCCGATCCTGGCGATCCAGAGCTTTTATGGCATGGCTGCCCGGCTGGCCCTCGCCCGGGGCCTGGATCCGGACAAACCACGGCATTTGAGCAAGGTCACCCGGACCCACTGACCCGACGGCGTTCATGCAAGGCCCATGAAATTACACAGAGAGCGAGCCCATGCCCAACAACAATAAAGAGCTGACCCTCAGCGCCCCGCTCAGCGGCCCGGTGCTCACCCTCACCAACGTTCCGGACGCCGTATTCGCCAGCGGCGCCATGGGCGACGGGATCGCCATCGACCCGCTGAACGACACCCTCTACGCCCCCTGCGACGGCGAGGTGATCCACGTCGCTCGCACCGGCCACGCCGTGACCCTGCGGGCCGACAACGGCGCCGAATTGCTGCTGCACCTGGGGCTGGACACCGTCGAGTTGCAGGGCGACGGCTTTTTCATGCTGGTCAAGGAAGGCACGCGCGTCAGCAACGGGCAAGCGCTGCTGCGCTACGACCTGGACAAAGTGGCCCAGCGCTGCAAAAGCCTGGTCAGCCTGTTGGTCATCACCAATGGCGAACATTTCCAGGCACGGCCTATCACCCTGAAAGGGGTCAAGGTCGGCGAACCTCTGTTGCACGTCGTTCCCAGGGCGCCCGGTGCAGGACAGGTTGACGACCTGGAAGTCGGCATCGAAGTGTCCGGCCAGATTCGCATCGCCCATCGAGGCGGCTTGCATGCGCGGCCGGCGGCCTTGGTTCGCCAGACCGCACGGGGATTCAAAAGCCGCTCGCAGTTACACTTTGGGGGGCGGTCGGCGTCCTGTGACAGCGTCATGGGCATGATGGGCCTGGCGATCACCGAACAGGCCGAAGTGCATGTCAGCTGTCGCGGCAGCGATGCCGAAGCGGCGCTGCAAGCGCTGCTGGCGAGCTTGTCCACCGCTCTGGCCGAAGAGGCTCACAGCAGGGCGCCGCAGGTCCAGACAACCCGGCACGCCGCCGAAGAAGGCGTATTGCATGGCGTCTGCGCCGCGCCCGGCCTGGCGAGCGGACCGCTGGTTCGATTGGATGGCATTCAATTACCCAAAGATCCCGGCGGCCACAATGTCGAAGAACAACGCCAACGACTGCTCGATGCCCTGGCTCAAGTCAGTCAGGATATCCAGCTGACACTCGAAAACGCCAAGGCCCGGCGCCACGTCGATGAGCAAGCGATCTTCAGCGCTCATTTGGCGTTGCTGGAAGATCCGGCCCTGTTGGATGCCGCGTACCTGTCTATCGAGCAAGGGAGCGCGGCGGCCCACGCCTGGAGCCGGTCGATCGACGTACAGTGCCAAGTGCTGCGGCAATTGCAAAGCACGCTGCTGGCCGAGCGCGCCAATGATTTGCATGACCTGCGCCAGCGGGTCCTGCGGGCACTGCTGGGCGAAGCCTGGCAATTCGACGTGCCGGCGGGCGCCATTGTCGTCGCGCAGGAACTGACCCCGTCGGACCTGTTGCAACTCAGCGCCCAGGGCGTGGCAGGCGTATGCATGGCCGAGGGCGGCGCGACGTCCCACGTGGCGATCCTGGCGCGCGGCAAAGGCCTGCCCTGCCTGGTTGCGTTGGGCGATTTACTGCTGGAGCAGTTGCCCGGTCAACCGGTGGTGCTGGACGCCGACGGTGGCCGCCTCGAACTCACGCCAAGCGCCGAGCGCCTGGCCCAGGTGCAGCAAGCACAAAACCAACGCGCAGCGCTGCGGGCCCAGCAACAAACCCTCGCCCACGCCCCGGCGCGAACCCTCGATGGCGTGGATATAGAAGTCGCTGCCAACGTGGCCTCCAGCGCCGAAGCCGGCCAGGCCTTTGCCAACGGCGCCGATGGCGTTGGTCTGCTGCGCACTGAATTCCTTTTCGTCGACCGCCACACCGCCCCCGACGAACAAGAGCAGCGCCAGGCCTATCAAGCCGTGCTCGATGCCATGGGCGACAGGCCGGTAATCATCCGCACCATCGACGTCGGCGGCGACAAGCAATTGGACTACCTGCCGCTTCCGGCCGAAGCCAATCCGGTGCTCGGCCTGCGAGGCATTCGCTTGGGCCAGGTGCGCCCGGAACTGCTGGATCAACAATTGCGCGCGCTGTTGCAAATCCGTCCGTTGCATCGCTGCCGGATCCTGTTGCCGATGGTCACCGAGGTCGCCGAGCTGCTGCACATTCGCCAGCGCATTGACGTCCTGGGTGCGCAAATGGGCCTGGAGGAGCGTCCGCAGGTGGGCGTGATGATCGAAGTGCCAGCCGCCGCATTGCTCGCCGAGCAACTGGCCGAGCATGCGGACTTCCTGTCCATCGGCACCAACGACCTTTCCCAGTACACCCTCGCCATGGACCGCGACCACGCCGGCCTCGCCGCCCGCGTCGATGCCTTGCACCCCGCGCTGTTGCGGCTGATCGCCCAGACCTGCGCCGGCGCCGCACGCCACGGGCGTTGGGTTGGCGTATGCGGGGCCCTGGCCTGCGATCCCCTGGCGACGCCGGTGCTGATCGGGCTGGGTGTACGGGAGCTGTCGGTCAGCCCGCCGCAGGTCGGCGAGATCAAGGACCGCGTACGCCACCTTGATGCCGCCCAGTGCCGCCGCATCAGTACCGACTTGCTGAACCTGCCCAGCGCCGCCGCCGTGCGCCAGGCCTGTCATGAACATTGGCCCCTGGGCTGAGACCCGTCGAAGAACAATAAAAGGAGAGACGCCATGTACCAGCATTTCATCGAAGGGCTGCAACGCCTCGGCCGGGCGCTGATGCTGCCGATCGCGATTTTGCCGATTGCCGGCCTGCTGCTGCGCCTGGGTGACACAGACCTGTTGAACATCGCGATCATCCACGATGCCGGCCAGGCGATCTTCGCCAACCTGGCGCTGATCTTCGCCATCGGCATCGCCGTGGGCTTCGCCCGGGACAATAACGGTACGGCCGGGCTGGCCGGGGCCATCGGCTACCTGGTAATGGTCGCGACACTGAAGGTGCTCGACGCGACGATCAACATGGGCATGCTCGCCGGGATCGTCAGTGGGTTGTTGGCCGGCGGGCTGTACAACCGCTTCAAGGACATCAAGCTGCCGGAGTACCTGGCGTTTTTTGGCGGACGGCGCTTCGTGCCGATTGTCACCGGTTTCAGCGCGGTGGGGCTTGGCGTGGTGTTCGGCCTGATCTGGCCGCCGATCCAGCATGGCATCAACAGCTTCGGCGAGCTGTTGATGGCCAGCGGCAGCTTCGGCGCGTTCGTCTTCGGTGTGTTCAATCGATTGCTGATCGTCACTGGCCTGCACCACATCCTCAACAACATGGCGTGGTTCATTTTCGGCAGCTTCACTGACCCGGCCACCGGCGCCGTCGTCACCGGTGACCTGACCCGTTATTTCGCCGGCGACCCCAAGGGCGGCCAGTTCATGACCGGCATGTTCCCGGTGATGCTCTTTGGTCTACCCGCGGCGTGCCTGGCAATGTACCGCAATGCCCTGCCCCAGCGGCGCAAGGTCATGGGTGGGATTCTGTTGTCGATGGCGCTGACTTCGTTCCTGACCGGCGTCACCGAGCCGATCGAATTTGCGTTCATGTTCCTCGCGCCGTTGCTGTATCTGGTCCATGCGTTGCTCACCGGCCTGTCGATGGCGGTGACCAATCTGTTGGATATTCACCTGGGCTTTACCTTCTCGGGCGGTTTCATCGACATGGTCCTGGGCTGGGGCAAATCCACCAACGGGTGGCTGGTCGTACCGGTGGGCCTGGTCTATGGGGCGATCTATTTCCTGGTGTTCGACTTCTGCATCCGCCGCTTTGACCTGAAGACGCCGGGACGTGAAGACGTGGCGATGGGCGAAAAGCCGATCATCGCCGAAAACCAACGTGCCGCCGCCTACATCCAGGCCCTGGGTGGCGCCGACAACTTGATTACCGTCGGCGCCTGCACCACGCGCTTGCGCCTGGACATGGTGGATCGCAACAAGGCCTGCGACGCCCAGCTCAAGGCCCTTGGCGCCATGGCGGTGGTCCGCCCCGGCAATGGCGGCAGCTTGCAGGTGGTGGTGGGGCCGATGGCCGATAGCATTGCCGATGAGATTCGCTTGGCGTTGCCCTCTTCCGATCAGGCCGTCAGTACGCCCGCGAACGCGGTGGTCGAGCCGGCCTTAACGACAATTGTCCCGGAGGCCGAAGCACAGCAATGGCTCGATGCCCTGGGCGGTGGCAGGAATGTGTTGCAGCTCGATTGCGTGGCGATGAGCCGTTTGCGCGTGCGGTTGGCCGATGGCAAGGGGTTGTCGGAAAGCCAGCTCAAGACGCTGGGTTGCCAGGGGGTGAGTTCGCTGGAGGATGGCGTGTGGCATTTGCTGCTGGGGGAGAAAGCGCCGGGGTTGTGGCGGGCGTTGGAGGCGGTGGTGCCGAGTCGTCAGGCGGGTGTCAAAGCCTAGGCCTTCGCCGACTGTCTGGCCCCTGTGGCGAGGGGATTTATCCCCGCTGGGCTGCGCAGCAGCCCCCTAAGCAGCAACCCCATCTGCCTGACACACCGGGGAATCAGTATTTGGGGCTGCTGCGCAGCCCAGCGGGGATAAATCCCCTCGCCACAATAAAAAACCCGCTGATCCAATCAGCGGGTTTTTCATTTAAACGGGGAGGATCAGAAATCCTCCAACCGCCACACCTCATACGCCGGTGTCTCGTAGGGATGGCTCTGTCTCAATGCCTCCACCACGGGGCGAATCAGATCGTCGGCGACAACAAGCTCAACCTTCCATTCCTCGACCTGCTCGACCTGCCCCGCCTCGCCAATGAACGGCTGGCTGCCGTCCAACGGGCGAAACTGGCCCAGGCCCAGCACTTGCCAGGCGCAGTGGTCATAGTCGCCGATTCGCCCACCACCGGCAGCGAATACGGCGCTTTTGACCTCGTCCACGTGGCTGGCCGGGACGAAGAAACAGAGCTTGTACACCGCCTCAGTTCACCCAGACGCGCGCGTTGCGGAACATGCGCATCCATGGCGCGTCTTCGTTCCAGTCGTCCGAACGCCACGAGTTCTGCACCGCGCGGAACACCCGCTCCGGGTGCGGCATCATGATCGTGACGCGGCCGTCGCGGCTGGTCAGGCCGGTGATCCCGCGCGGCGAGCCGTTCGGGTTGGCCGGGTAGGTTTCGGTGACCTTGCCGTGGTTGTCGACAAAACGCAGCGACACACAACCGGACAGGTCGGCTTCAAGCAACGCTTCCTCGCTCTGGAACTCCGCATGGCCTTCACCGTGGGCGATGGCGATCGGCATGCGCGAACCGGCCATGCCCTGCAGGAAGATCGAGTTCGACTCCTGCACCTGGACCATCGCGACGCGGGCTTCGAACTGCTCGGAACGGTTACGCACGAAGTGCGGCCAGAACTCGCTGCCCGGGATCAGCTCGTGCAGGTTGGACATCATCTGGCAACCGTTGCACACACCGAGGGTGAAGCTGTCGTTGCGCTCGAAGAAGCCCTGGAACGCATCGCGGGCGCGGCTGTTGAACAGTGCCGACTTGGCCCAGCCTTCACCGGCGCCCAGCACGTCGCCGTAGGAGAAGCCGCCGCAGGCGACCATACCCTTGAAGTCATTCAGGTCGACACGACCGGCGAGGATGTCGCTCATGTGCACGTCGATCGCGCTGAAACCGGCGCGGTCGAACGCCGCCGCCATCTCCACCTGGCCGTTGACGCCCTGCTCGCGCAGGACCGCCACTTGCGGGCGAATGCCTTTCTTGATGTAAGGCGCGGCCACGTTTTCGTTGACGTCGAAGCTGAGCTTGGCGCTGAGGCCCGGGTTGTCTTCTTCCAGCAGCGCGTCGAATTCCTGCTCGGCGCATTCAGCGTTGTCGCGCAGGCGCTGGATCTGGTAGCTGGTCTCGGCCCACTGGCGCTGCAACAAGCGACGCTGGCCTTCGAAGACGGTGTCGCCGTTGAAGGTGATATTGATGTGGGCGTTGTTGATCGGCTGGCCGATGACCGAGACGCACTCGGCCAGGCCGGCGGCGCTGAATTGGGCGAGGATGTCCGGGGTGGCGTCCTGGCGAACCTGGATCACCGCACCCAACTCTTCGTTGAACAGGATCGCCGGGATCTCACTGGCCGACTCGGCCACGCTGTCCAGGGTCAGGTTCAAGCCGCAGTGACCGGCGAAAGCCATTTCCATCACGGTGGTCAGCAAGCCGCCATCGGAACGGTCGTGGTAGGCCAACAGGTGACCGTCGGCGTTCAGGCCCTGGATCACGGCGAAGAACGCCTTCAGGTCTTCGGCATCGTCGACGTCCGGTGCTTGCGAGCCGAGCTTGCCGTGCACCTGGGCCAGGATCGAGGCGCCCATGCGGTTCTGGCCACGGCCCAGGTCGATCAGGATCAGGTCGGTGGTGCCCTTGTCCATGCGCAGTTGCGGGGTCAGGGTCTGGCGGATGTCGGTGACCGGGGCGAAACCGGTCACGATCAGCGACAGTGGCGAGGTCACGCTCTTGTCCACGCCTTCGTCGTTCCAGCGCGTGGCCATGGACATGGAGTCCTTGCCCACCGGAATGGTGATGCCCAGTTCAGGGCACAGTTCCATGCCGACGGCCTTGACGGTGTCGTACAAGCGCGCGTCTTCACCGGGGTGACCGGCGGCGGACATCCAGTTGGCCGACAGCTTGATGTCGGAAATCTTGCCGATGCGCGAGGCCGCGATGTTGGTCAGGGTCTCACCGATCGCCATGCGGCCCGACGCCGGGGCGTCCAGCAGCGCCAGCGGCGTGCGCTCGCCCATGGCCATCGCTTCGCCAGTGTAGACGTCGAAGCTGGTGGCGGTCACGGCCACGTCGGCCACCGGCACCTGCCATGGGCCGACCATCTGATCACGTGCCACGAGGCCGGTGATGGTGCGGTCGCCGATGGTGATCAGGAAGCTCTTGCTCGCCACGGCCGGGTGATGCAGCACGCGCTCGATGGAATCGGCGATGTCGAGGGTGGACGGATCGAAATCGTCGCCCAGCTCGGTTTCGCGAACCGCCGAACGGTGCATGCGCGGGGCTTTGCCCAGCAGCACTTCCAGCGGCATGTCCACCGGGCTGTTGCCAAAGTGGCTGTCGGTCACGGTCAGTTGCGGCTCGGCGGTGGCTTCACCCACCACGGCGAACGGGCAACGCTCGCGCTCGCAAATGGCCTGGAAGCGCTCGAAGTCAGCCGGGCCGACCGCCAGGACGTAACGCTCCTGGGATTCGTTGCTCCAGATTTCGTGCGGGGCCATGCCCGGCTCGTCGTTCGGAATGTTGCGCAATTCGAAGCGGCCACCACGGCCACCGTCGTTGACCAGTTCCGGGAAGGCGTTGGACAGGCCGCCCGCGCCGACGTCGTGGATGAAGCTGATGGGGTTGTTCTCACCCAACTGCCAGCAACGGTCGATGACTTCCTGGCAACGGCGTTCCATCTCCGGGTTTTCCCGCTGGACCGACGCGAAATCCAGGTCGGCCGAGCTGGTGCCGGTGGCCATGGACGAAGCCGCGCCGCCGCCCAGGCCGATCAGCATGGCCGGGCCGCCGAGGACGATCAGCTTGGAGCCGACCACGATCTCGCCTTTCTGCACGTGTTCGGCGCGGATGTTGCCCATGCCGCCTGCGAGCATGATCGGCTTGTGATAACCGCGAACCTCTTCACCGCGAGGGGTGGTGATGGACTGTTCGAAGGTACGGAAATAACCGGTCAGGGCCGGACGGCCGAATTCGTTGTTGAACGCCGCGCCGCCCAGTGGGCCTTCGATCATGATGTCGAGGGCGTTGACGATGCGCTCAGGCTTGCCGTACGGCTTTTCCCACGGCTGTTCGAAGCCAGGAATCTGCAGGTTCGACACGGTGAAGCCGGTCAGGCCGGCCTTGGGCTTGGCACCACGACCGGTGGCGCCTTCGTCGCGGATCTCGCCACCGGAACCGGTGGACGCGCCCGGGAACGGGGCAATGGCGGTCGGGTGGTTGTGGGTCTCGACTTTCATCAGGATGTGCACCGGCTCCTGGACCGCACCGTACTGGCGGGTCTCGGGGTTCGGGTAGAAGCGACCGGCAACATTGCCGACGATCACCGCGGCGTTGTCCTTGTAGGCCGACAGCACACCTTCGTTGTGCATCTGGTAGGTGTTCTTGATCATGCCGAACAGGCTTTTTTCCTGGCTCTGGCCGTCAATGTCCCAACTGGCGTTGAAGATCTTGTGGCGGCAATGCTCGGAGTTGGCCTGGGCGAACATCATCAGTTCGATGTCGTGGGGGTTGCGCTTCAAGCCCTGGAAGGCGTTGACCAGGTAATCGATCTCGTCTTCGGCCAGGGCCAGGCCCAGCTCGGCGTTGGCTTTTTCCAGCGCGGCGCGGCCACCGCCCAATACGTCGATGGCGGTCAGCGGCTTGGGTTCGGCGTGGCTGAACAGGCCGGCGGCCTGCTCCAGGTTGCCCAGTACGACCTGGGTCATGCGGTCATGCAGGCCTTCGGCGATCAGTTGGGCCTCGGCCTCGCTGAACTCACCGGCGACATAAAAGGCAATGCCGCGCTCCAGGCGCTGGATCTTCGACAGGCCGCAGTTGCGAGCAATGTCACTGGCCTTGCTCGACCACGGCGAAATGGTGCCGAAACGCGGCAACACCAGGAACAGGCGGCCGGTTGGCTCCTGGACTGGAACACTTGGGCCGTACTTCAGGAGGCGCGCGAGCACCTGCTGTTCGTCGCCAGTCAAACCGCCGGTAACTTCGGCGAAGTGAGCGAATTCAGCATACAAGCCACTGACAGCCGGTACTTTCTGGCTCAGTTGCTCAAGAAGTTTGCTGTGGCGAAAGGCAGAAAGGGCAGGAGCGCCGCGCAGGATCAACATCTTCGGGACAGCCTCGGGAAGGGGTGTGCTTTGAGGCCGTGCATTCTAGCCTAAACCGCTGCCAACGGCACCCGAAACGCTACGTCAGGTGCGAGCCGAACGTCGGTCGTGGCGCGGATAGCTTGATTACCCGGCCATCCGGCCCGCGCCACAGAGATATTTTTTATCCCTGCGGGGCCCTGCCGCGCGCCGGCCCGCTTGGCTTGCGGACACGTTTTGCAACCTCTATCAGACTGGCCTTTTGCTGTCGATATATGGCGGTCGAGGCCGTTTGCGTATACTGCGCAGATGTTTTCCCCAACGGCTTTGCGTCCGCGGTACGCCAGATGGCTGATCGCAACCGGACTCTTCCTGGTGCTCAGTGGCTGTGTTGAGAAACCCAACACACTGGAGCGCGTAAAGGAGGATGGCGTGCTGCGGGTCGTTACCCGGAACAGCCCCGCCACCTACTTCCAGGATCGCAGTGGTGAAACCGGCTTCGAATACGAGCTGGTGAAGCGTTTCGCCGAGGATTTGGGGGTCGAGCTGAAAATCGAGACCGCCGACAACCTCGACGACCTGTTCAGCCAGATCGGCAAGCCCAACGGCCCGGTGCTGGCCGCGGCAGGCCTGGTCAGCAGCGAACAGCGCAAAAAACAGGTTCGCTTTTCCAGCCCTTACCTGGAAGTCACCCCGCAGATCATCTATCGCAACGGTCAGTCGCGCCCCACCGACGCGGCGGCCCTGGCCGGCAAGAAGATCATGGTGCTCAAGGGCAGCTCCCATGCCGAACAATTGGCACAGCTGAAGCAGCAATATCCTGGGATCGAATACGAAGAATCCGACGCCGTTGAAGTCGTCGACCTGCTGCGCATGGTCGACGAGGGCCAGATCGACCTGACGCTGGTGGACTCCAACGAAGTGGCGATGAACCAGGTCTACTTCCCCAACGTGCGCGTGGCGTTCGACCTGGGCGACACCCGCAGCCAGAGCTGGGCAGTGGGCCCCGGCGAAGACAACAGCCTGCTCAATGAAATCAACGCCTACCTGAACAAGGTGCAGAAGAATGGCACGTTGCAGCGATTGAAGGATCGCTACTACGGCCACGTTGACGTCCTCGGCTATATGGGCGCAACGACGTTTGCCCAGCACCTGCAGCAGCGGCTGCCCAAATACGAACAGCATTTCAAGACCTACGCCAAGAAGGAAAAAGTCGATTGGCGGTTGCTGGCTGCCATCGGCTATCAGGAATCGCTCTGGCAACCGACGGTGACCTCCAAGACCGGTGTGCGCGGCCTGATGATGCTGACCCAGAACACCGCCCAGGCCATGGGTGTATCCAACCGCCTCGATCCGAAGCAGAGCATCATGGGCGGCGCCAAGTACCTGGCCTATATGAAGGAACAACTGGATGAAAGCATCGAGGAACCGGACCGCACCTGGTTCGCCCTCGCCGCCTATAACGTGGGCAGTGGTCATCTGGACGACGCGCGCAAGCTCGCCGCCAAGGAAGGGCTGAATCCGAACAAGTGGCTGGATGTGAAAAAAATCCTGCCGCGCCTGTCCCAGAAGCAGTGGTACAGCAAGACCCGCTACGGCTACGCCCGGGGCGGGGAGCCGGTGCATTTCGTGGCGAACATCCGTCGCTACTACGACATCCTGACCTGGGTGACGCAGCCACAGCTCGAAGGCAACCAGGTGGCCGAGGGCAACCTGCACGTGCCGGGTGTCGACAAGAGCAAGCCGAGCCAGGAATCACCGCAACTTTAAGGCATACCCCCTGTGGGAGCGAGCTTGCTCGCGATAGCAGACTGACAGTCAATATCGATGTTGGCTGTCAGGGCGTCATCGCGAGCAAGCTCGCTCCCACAGGGCTCGTAGTGATTTTAAGGCTTAGCGGCTGCCAGGATCAGCGCCTTCATTTCCGACACAGCTGACTTGAACCCGACAAACAACGCATGGGCCACCAGCGCATGGCCGATGTTCAGCTCGTTGATGCCCTTGATGGCGGCGACAGCTTCGACGTTGTGATAATGCAGGCCGTGGCCGGCGTTGACGATCAGGCCCTGGGCCAGGCCAAAGGTGACGCCGTCTGCCACCCGTTGCAGCTCATCGGCCACGTCCGTGGGGGTCTGGGCATCGGCGTAGCGCCCGGTGTGCAGCTCGATGGCCGGCGCCCCGACCCGCTTGGAGGCTTCGATCTGCCGCTCGTCGGCGTCGATGAACAGCGACACCTCGGCGCCCATCTTCGACAGCCGCTCCACCGCGGCCTTGATCCGCGCCTCCTGCCCCGCCACGTCCAGGCCGCCTTCGGTGGTCAGCTCCTGACGGGTTTCCGGGACCAGGCAGATGTGCGCAGGGCGGATGCGCTCGGCAAAGGCCATCATTTCTTCGGTCACGCCCATTTCGAAATTCATGCGGGTTTGCAGCACATCCTTGAGCAGCAGCACATCGCGCTCCTGGATGTGGCGACGGTCCTCGCGCAGGTGCACGGTAATGCCATCGGCGCCCGCCTCTTCGGCATCCAGTGCGGCCTTGACCGGATCCGGGTAGCGAGTACCTCGGGCCTGGCGCAGGGTGGCGACATGGTCGATGTTCACGCCGAGAAGAATGCGATTGCTGGTGCTCACGAAAAGCGCTCCTGAATGGACAGAGATTCGGCCCACAGCATACGGGTAGATCAGGGCTTGCGAAACAGCTCGCGACTGACCAGCGGCCGGCCGCCCAAATGAACCGCCAGGGCTTGGCGCATCAAACGCTTGGCCGCCGCCAATGCACCGGGCGCGGTCCAGTCGGCCTCGGCCATGGCAAGAAGCTCAACGCCATTGAACAACCCGGGTTGCAACTGGTAGACCTGCTCCAGGCCCGCGTCCACCTGTAAGCGGTAGAGGCCGTCCGCCGCGATGGGTTGTCCGTGCAGGTCGGTGTCGAGGGAAAAACCGTAGCCCAGATCGTCCAGCAGGCGCCATTCGAAAGAGCGCAGCAATGGCTCCAGAGGGCGACCTTCGGCCAGGGCCAGCAGCGTGGCGGCATAGTGGTCGAAGACTTCAGGATGAGGATCCTCGGCGGGGAGCAGGCGGATCAGCAGTTCATTGAGGTACAAACCACTGAACAGCGCTTCGCCGTTGAGCCAGGCAGCGACGCCGTTGCTTTCCATGCGCCCGACATTCTTCAATTCGCCCCTGCCGCGAAACTCGACGTCCAATGGGACGAACGGCCGCGCCAGCGTCCCGGCCTTGCCCCGAGCCCCACGCAACACCGCTCTCAGCCGCCCTTGGGGCGTGAGGAAGTCCACCAGGGCGCTGCTTTCGCGGTAGGCGCGGCTGTGGAGGACATAGGCGGGTTGGGCGGTGGGTTGGGTCGCAGACATCTGGGTTCTCAATGAACAAACGCAATTTTACCGGCAACCACAAACAACTGTGGGAGCGAGCCTGCTCGCGATGAGGGACTGATATTCAACAGGGATGTTGACTGACAGACCGCTATCGCGAGCAGGCTCGCTCCCACAGTGGCATTCATGTACTCACATTAACGATTACAGGTCGCCGTAACCCAGCGAACGCAACGCGCGCTCGTCATCGGACCAGCCGCCTTTCACCTTGACCCACAGGTTGAGCATGATCTTGGAGTCGAACAGCAGCTCCATGTCCTTGCGCGCCTCGGTGCCGATGCGCTTGATGCGCTCGCCCTTGTCGCCAATGATGATCTTCTTCTGGCCATCACGTTCGACGAGAATCAAGGCATGGATGTGCAGGGTCTTGCCCTGTTGCTTGAATTCCTCGATCTCCACCGTGATCTGGTACGGCAGCTCGGCGCCCATCTGGCGCATGATTTTCTCGCGCACCAGCTCGGCGGCGAGGAAACGGCTGCTGCGGTCGGTGATCTGGTCTTCGGGAAAGAAATGATCGTTTTCCGGCAGGTGCTCGGCGATCACCCGCTCCAGCGCGTCGAGGTTGTGACCGTGTTGGGCGGAAATCGGGATGATTTGCGCGTTCGGCAACTGTTCCTGCAACCAGGTCAGGTGCGGCATCAGCTCTGCCTTGTCTTCGATGCGGTCGGTCTTGTTCAGCGCCACGATCAAGGGACCGGTCACGTATTGGACGCGCTCGAGGACCATCTGGTCTTCTTCGGTCCACTTGGTGCGGTCGACCACGAAGATCACCACGTCAACGTCTTTCAACGCTGCCGAGGCAGTCTTGTTCATGTAGCGGTTCAGGGCCTTCTCACCGCCCTTGTGCATTCCCGGAGTATCGACGTAGATCGCCTGCACATCGCCTTCGGTCTTGATGCCCAGCATGTTGTGGCGCGTGGTCTGAGGCTTGCGCGAGGTGATCGCCAGCTTCTGGCCCAGGATGTGGTTCAGCAACGTGGACTTGCCCACGTTCGGCCGACCGACAATGGCGACATAGCCGCATCGGGTGACGGTTGTATCAGTCATTGCCATTCTCCACGCCCAAGGCGATCAGTGCTGCGGCGGCCGCTACCTGTTCGGCGATACGACGGCTCACGCCCTGGCCACGGCTTTTTTCATTCAATAAGACCACTTCGCATTCGACGAAAAAGGTTCGGCAATGCGGTTCCCCCTGGATATCCACCACTTCGTAGCGTGGCAGTTCGCAACTGCGCGATTGCAAAAATTCCTGCAAGCGGGTCTTGGGGTCCTTGTTGGTGTCCACCAGCGTCAGGCTGTCGATCTCGGAAGTCAGCCAGGCCAGCACGCGCTCGCGCGCCATTTCCATGCCCGAGTCCAGGTAGATCGCGCCAATCAATGCCTCCAGGGCGTCGGCGAGGATCGATTCGCGGCGGAAACCACCGCTTTTCAGTTCGCCGGAACCCAGGCGCAGGTACTCGCCCAAGTCGAAACCCCGCGCCAATACGGCCAGGGTCTCACCTTTCACGAGCCTTGCGCGCAAACGCGACAACTGGCCTTCGCGAGCCAGGGGAAAGCGTTCGAACAACGCCTCGCCGGCGACGAAATTGAGGATGGCATCGCCGAGGAATTCCAGGCGCTCGTTGTTGCGCCCGGCAAAACTGCGGTGAGTGAGGGCCAGGAGCATCAGCTCCTGATCCTTGAAGGTGTAGCCGAGCTGACGCTCGAGGCGGCTTAGAGAAACGCTCACGGTTTACCCACGCTGAGTTCGTGGCTGGATTCCACCGCCACGGCGGCAAGGCGCCGTTGGCTTGGGACAATTAACGCTGTGTTCAAAAATGACGTCCTGACTATCGTTGGCTTCATGCCTTCGGGCAGCCTTGTGCAGGCTCCAGAAATGCATTCGGCGCTGTGTTCAACAGCGCCGTGTGTGATTACTTGATCAACCCTACCCGCGAGAAGTTCGGCAGGTGGCTGAGTTTGGGTTCCGGCCAGCTCATCCAGACCGCAAAGGCCTTGCCGACGATATTGCGGTCGGGGACCATGCCCAACATGTCCTTGGGTATGTTCGGATCATCCCAGTAACGGCTGTCGTTGGAGTTGTCGCGGTTGTCGCCCATCATGAAATAGTGCCCGGCCGGCACGGTCCATGAATGGTCCGGCGTGGCGCGGTAGCGGCTCATTTCCTTGCGGATCTGGTGTTCTGCCTCGCCGAGTTTTTCCTTGTAGAGCTCGGCACTGCCCAGCGTGCCCGGTTCGGAACCGATCAACTGCTCGGCAACCAGTTCGCCATTGACGAACAAGCGTTTGTCGGCCGTATAGCGGATCTTGTCGCCCGGCAGGCCCACCACACGCTTGATGTAGTTGACGTTCGGGTCGCTTGGGAAGCGGAACACCATCACGTCGCCGCGTTGCGGGTCGCCGATCTCGATGACCTTCTTGTCGATCACTGGCAGCCGGATCCCATAGGAAAACTTGTTCACCAGGATGAAGTCGCCCACATCCAGGGTGGGCTTCATCGAACCGGACGGAATCTGGAACGGCTCCACCAGGAACGAGCGCAGCACCAGCACGATGAACAGCACCGGGAAGAACGACTTGCCGTACTCGACAAGCAGCGGTTCCTTGTTGAGCTTTTCAATGACCACGCCGTCAGGCTGGCTGACACTGCCCTGATAAGAGGCAATGGCGGCCCGGCGCCGAGGCGCCAGGAACAACAGATCAAGCAACGCCAACAGGCCGCAGACAAACACGGCGATAACCAGCAACAGCGGGAAATTTAGCGACATAGGACCTAACTATCCAACCTGAGCACCGCGAGGAAGGCTTCCTGTGGAATTTCCACGTTGCCGACCTGCTTCATGCGTTTTTTACCGGCCTTCTGCTTTTCCAACAGCTTGCGCTTACGGCTGACATCGCCGCCGTAGCATTTGGCCAATACGTTCTTTCTGAGTGCCTTGACGGTTGTACGCGCCACAATCTGCCCGCCAATGGCGGCCTGGATTGCCACATCGAACATCTGCCGCGGAATCAGCTCCTTCATCTTCTCGGTCAACGCACGACCTTTGTAGTGCGCGTTGTCGCGGTGCACGATCAATGCCAGGGCATCGACTTTTTCGCCGTTGATCAGCACATCCAGTTTCACCAGATTAGCCGATTGGTAACGATCGAAATGATAGTCCAGCGAAGCATAGCCGCGGCTGGTGGATTTCAGGCGATCGAAGAAGTCCAGCACCACTTCGTTCATCGGCAGGTCGTAGGTCACCTGGACCTGCGAGCCGAGGAACAGCATGTCGTGCTGCACGCCGCGCTTCTCGATGCACAGGGTAATGACGTTGCCCAGGTGCTCCTGAGGCACAAGGATGTTGGCCCTCACGATCGGCTCGCGCATGTCTTCGATGGCCGACAGGTCCGGCAGCTTGGACGGGTTGTCGACGTAGATAGTCTCGCCGTTCTTGAGCAGCAGCTCGAAGATTACCGTCGGCGCCGTGGTGATCAGGTCCAGGTCGTACTCGCGCTCCAGGCGCTCCTGGATGATTTCCATGTGCAGCATGCCGAGGAACCCGCAACGGAAGCCGAAGCCCAGGGCGTCGGAACTTTCCGGGGTGTACTGCAGGGACGAGTCGTTCAGGGTCAGCTTTTGCAGGGCTTCGCGGAAGTCTTCGAAGTCGTCGGAACTGACCGGGAACAGGCCGGCGTAGACCTGTGGCTGGATGCGTTTGAAGCCTGGCAGCACATCGACATCCGGGGTGGAACTCAAGGTCAGGGTATCGCCCACCGGCGCCCCATGAATGTCCTTGATACCCGCGATGATGAAGCCCACTTCACCGGCCTTCAGGTCGGTGGTAGCGGTGTGTTTCGGGTTGAAGACACCGACGCTGTCCACCAGGTGGATCTTGCCGGTGGACTTGACCAGGATCTTGTCGCCCTTCTTCACGCGGCCATGGCGCACGCGAACCAGGGAAACCACGCCCAGGTAGTTATCGAACCAGGAGTCGATGATCAACGCTTGCAGCGGATCTTCGATATTGCCGGTCGGCGCGGGAATGGTGGTGACGAGGCGCTCGAGCACTTCATCCACGCCCAGGCCGGTCTTGGCGCTGCACGTGACCGCGTCGGTGGCATCGATGCCGATGATTTTTTCGATTTCTTCTTTCACGCGGTCCGGATCGGCCTGTGGCAGGTCGATCTTGTTCAGCACCGGCATGACTTCCAGGCCCTGCTCGATGGCCGTGTAGCAGTTGGCGACCGACTGGGCCTCGACGCCCTGGCCGGCATCGACCACCAGCAACGCACCTTCACAGGCCGCCAGCGACCGGCTGACTTCATAGGTGAAGTCGACGTGGCCCGGGGTATCGATGAAGTTGAGCTGGTAGGTAATGCCGTCGCGAGCCTTGTAGTAAAGGGTAACGCTGTGGGCCTTGATGGTGATCCCGCGTTCACGCTCGAGGTCCATGGAGTCCAGGACCTGGGCTTCCATTTCACGCTCGGCCAGGCCGCCGCACATCTGGATGAAGCGATCAGCCAGCGTCGACTTGCCATGGTCAATGTGGGCGATGATGGAGAAATTGCGGATATGACTCAAATCACTCACGGATCAACACTCAAAAAGGCTGCAGGCATGGCCCGCCGAAAAATAGCCGGGAATTGTACCCGATACACCGCGCAAGCGTCACGCTCGCCTGTCGATGAGCATGTGTGGCGAGGATGCTTGCTCGCCACATCGAGCGTTGAATCAACCTGCCCGGCGCAACAGCCAGAGCCCGGCCAACGCGCAGACACCGGCCGGCACCAGCACCGCGAACAATGGCGAGAAGCCGAACACCAGGCTCGATGGCCCGAGCAGATCCTGGGCAATGCGGAAAGTAAAGCCCACCAGCACACCGGTGAATACCCGTTGGCCAAGGGTCACGGAGCGCAGCGGACCGAAGATGAAGGAGATGGCCATCAACACCAGCGCAGCGGTCACCAGCGGTTGCAACACCTTGACCCAAAAAGCCAGCCAGTAGCGACCGTTGTTCAGGCCCTGGTCCGCCAGGTAATGGATGTACCCCCACAATCCGGTGATGGACAACGAGTCCGGCGCCATGACCACGGTGCTGAGCAGCTGCGGGCTGAGCGCCACGTCCCAACGTTCCTGCGGTGCGGTGACGACTTCGGTGCGCTTGTCATGGAACAGCGTGGTGGTGACATCGCTCAGTTGCCAGTGATCGTCGGCGAATTGGGCCCGCTTGGCGAAGCTGGAGGACAACATATGCCGCTGATCGTCGAAACGGTAGCGGGTCACGCCATACAAGGTTCCGTTGGGTTGGACCGAGTTGATATGGATGAACTCTTCGCCCTGGCGGTGCCACAGACCGTGCTTGGCGCTTTGCGCGTCACCGCCGCCCTGGGCCAGGGAGCGGTTGGCCTGGGCGGTATTCTCGGTGGCCGGGGCGACGTACTCGCCGATCAGCACACCCACCAGCATCAGCACCAGCATGGGTTTCATCACCGCCCAGACGATCCGACCGATGGACACGCCAGCGGCGCGCATGATGGTCAGTTCGCTGTTGCTCGCCAGGCTGCCCAGGCCGATCAGGCAGCCGATCAATGCGGCCATCGGCAGCATGTCGTACAAGCGGCGCGGCGCGGTCAGCAATACGTAGCTCGCCACGTCCAGCAGCGTATAGGTATCGCTGACATCGCCCATTTCATCAATGAACGCGAACAAGGTCGCCAGGCCAAGAATGATCCCCAATACGGCGAGGATCGCCATGAATACGCTGCTGCCGATGTAGCGATCGAGCTTAACCACGGGCCACCTCCAGCGCGCTGCGACGACTTGCGAGCTTCAGGCGCAGTGGCTCCCAGTAGAGCAGCCCCAGGCCAATGGCCAGGAATATCGAATGCACCCACCACAGGCCCAGCGTCGGCGGGATCTTGCCTTTCTCCAGGGCGCTGCGGGCGGAAATCAGGATGGTCAGGTAAGCCATATACAAAAGAATCGCCGGCAACAACTTGAGGAAACGGCCCTGGCGCGGATTGACCCGCGACAGCGGAACCGCCATGAGCGTCACGATAAATACCAGCAGCGGCAGCGACAGGCGCCATTGCAGCTCGGTGCGGGCGCGGATGTCGTCGTTGCCCAGCAGGCTGGCCGTGGACATGGCATCACGATCGGTGACTTCGTCGCTGGCCTCCGGCTTGGGTAGCAATACGCCGTAGGTGTCGTACTTGATCGCCCGGTAGTTGGCCTGGCCTGGCGTGCCATCGTACCGATAGCCATTTTCAAGGATCAGGTAGCGGTTGCCGTCGGGGTTGATTTCCTGGCGACCCTTTTCAGCCACCAGCACGGAAATGCCCCGATCCTTCTTGGTGTCAGAAGACACATTCTTCTGGGTAATGAAGACGCCGCCCAGGTCGATGCGATCGTCCGAGAGTTGTTCGGTATAAGTGACCCGCGTCCCGTCCCGCAGGGCCTGGAAGCGCCCCGGTACCAAGGTGTCGAATTCGGTCATGGCGTCCTGCTGGTTGATCAACAGCTGGAACTGGTTGGCCCCTTGCGGCGACAGGCTCAGGCTCAGCCACGCGACCACCAGCGCCACGAGCGTTGCCGGGAACAAGGTGATGCGGAACAGCCGTTGCTGGCTCATGCCGGTGGCCGACAGCACGGTCATTTCGCTGTCCAGATACAAGCGCCCATAGGCCAGCAGGATGCCGAGGAACAGCCCCAGCGGCAGAATCAATTGCAGGAAGCCCGGCAGGCGGAACCCCATGATCAGGAACAGGGAGCCCGGGTCCAAGGCACCGGAGGCCGCCTGGGCGAGGTATTTGATGAAGCGCCCGCTCATGATGATGACCAGCAGCACGGCGCTGACGGCGCTCAGGGTCAACAGGACTTCGCGGGATAGGTAACGGAAGACGATCAAACCAGACACTCCAGGATTGTCAGGCTGGGCCTTGTACGAGAAGCGCCTGCGCGACTTTTCATACAAACCCTAAGGCGGCCAAACTAGCAAACGTATCGAGCCGGCCCACAACGCGAGCCGCCGAAAAAAGAGCCGCATTATCCTGTGATTGGAGGCGCCTGTCACTGCGCACGCTTTAAGCAGACGCTTCATGGCCAAAAAGTTAACGATTGCCAGGGTTGTCAGGCTCGGGCGCCGAGGTTCAAACTGCCGCCTTTGTCGCCGGCAAGCCCGGCGCTTCTTTTTATAGAAGACAGCTGTTCAGCGCGCCAATGTCGTCGTGGCGCCTGGCCTCTTGACCATTGACTCAAGGATCCGGACATGGAACTGGTTGTAAAAAGCGTCAGCCCAGAAACGTTGAAGACCGCCACCCTGGTGGTTGCCGTGGGTGAAAACCGCAAGCTCGGCGTCGTTGCCAGCCAGCTCGACGCCCTGAGCGGCGGTGCAATCAGCGCCGTGCTCAAGCGCGGCGACCTGGCCGGCAAGGTCGGCCAGAGCCTGTTGCTGCACAACCTGCCCAACCTCAAGGCCGACCGTGTGCTGCTGGTGGGCGTGGGCAAGGACGCCGAACTGGGCGACCGTCCGTTGCGCAAGATCATCGCCGGCGTGCTGGCCACCCTGAAAAACCTCGGTGGCGGCGACGCTGCACTGGCGCTGGACGAACTGATAGTCAAAGGCCGCGACAGCTACGGCAAGAATCGCCTGCTGGCCGAAACCCTGATTGACGGCGAGTACCAGTTCGACCGCTTCAAGAGCCAGAAAGCCGAACCGCGCGCCCTGAAGAAAATCACCCTGCTGACCATCAAGGCCGCCCAGGCCGAAGTCCAGCGCGCCGTGACCCATGCCACCGCCATTGCCAACGGCATGGCTTTCACCCGTGACCTGGGAAACCTGCCGCCGAACATCTGCCACCCGACTTTCATGGGCGAACAGGCCAAGGCGCTTGGCAAGGAATTCAAGGGTCTCAAGGTCGAGGTCTTCGACGAGAAGAAGATCAAGGACCTGGGCATGGGCTCGTTCTATGCCGTCGGCCAGGGCAGCGCCCAGCCGCCGCGCCTGATCGTCATGCAATACAACGGTGGCAAGAAATCCGAGAAGCCGTACGCGCTGGTCGGCAAGGGCATCACCTTTGACACCGGCGGCATCAGCCTCAAGCCCGGCGCCGGCATGGACGAAATGAAATATGACATGGGCGGCGCCGCCAGCGTGTTCGGCACCCTGCGCGCCGTGCTCGAACTGCAATTGCCGATCAACCTGGTGTGCATCCTCGCCTGCGCCGAGAACATGCCCAGCGGCACGGCGTCGCGCCCTGGCGACATCGTCACCACCATGAGCGGCCAGACTGTCGAAATCCTCAACACCGACGCCGAAGGCCGCTTGGTGCTGTGCGACGCCCTCACCTACTCCGAACGCTTCAAGCCGCAAGCGGTGATCGACATCGCCACTCTGACCGGCGCCTGCGTGGTTGCCTTGGGCGCCCATACCTCGGGCCTGCTGGGCAACAATGACGAGCTGATCGCCCAATTGCTGAGCGCCGGCCAGCAAGCCGACGACCGCGCCTGGCAACTGCCGTTGTTCGACGAGTACCAGGAACAGCTGGACAGCCCATTCGCCGACATTGCCAACATCGGCGGCCCGAAAGCCGGGACCATCACGGCGGCGTGCTTCCTGTCGCGCTTCACCAAGAACTTGAATTGGGCGCACCTGGACATCGCCGGCACGGCCTGGACCAGCGGCGGCAAGGACAAGGGCGCCACCGGCCGTCCGGTCCCCCTGTTGACCCAGTACCTGCTGGACCGCGCCAAAGCCTGACACTGATGATCGCCGGTACGTCGCCTTCGGGCGGCGCATCGGCGATCCAGGAACCGCAATGACCAAAGTCGATTTCTATATCCTGCCCAGCGCCGATCCCTCGGCGCGGCTGGATTTCGCCTGCAAACTCACCGAAAAGGCCTGGCGCATGGGCCATCGCATCTACCTGCATTGCAGCGATGCCGCCCAGCGTGACGACCTCGATGCGCGCTTGTGGGCGTTCAAGGGCGAGAGCTTCGTGCCCCATGGCCCTGCCGAAAACGAACCCGAGGGCTTGATCGTACTCGGGCTTGGGAATGACTGCGGGCAACACCACGACCTGCTAGTCAACCTCGACCTGAAAGTGCCGGCCTTCGCCCAGCGCTTCGCCCGCGTGGCGGAAGTGGTGGTGGAAGACCCGGCCATCCGGCAAGCCGCTCGGGAGAGTTTCCGTTTCTACCGTGAACAGGGCTATCCTCTGCAAGACCACCGTTTACAGCGACTCTGAGCCTACGATGGATACTCCAAAACCTTCGCAAAAACCCGCGCAACTGCTGGATGACCTCGAGTCGATCCGCCAACTGCTCGGCGATGACAACCTGCAACCGCCGCTGCTGACCGATACGGTGGAGCACGAGCCGGTGCATGACGAACAGATCCCGCTGCTGTTCGACCCGATCAACGGCCAGCCTGAACCCCAGCCAGCCATCAAGGCAGAACCGAAAGGCCCCGACGCCCTGCTACACCTGGACCGGGAACTTCGTGCCGCCGCGCAACTGATCATGCAAGACGTCATCGACGACTTCGCACCGCATATCGAGACCGAGATCAAGCGCCGGTTGGATGCGCGGATGGAGCGGTTGTTGAGCCAGTACGAATAGCGTCCTCCGCCTCATTGTGAACATCCTGTGGGAGCGAGCCTGCTCGCGATAGCGGGCTGTCAGTCACCATCGATGTTGAATGTGATGGCCTTATCGCGAGCAAGCTCGCGCCCACAGGGGTCAACTGTCTCCGCATTCATCGCAGCTTGTGGCTTGCACCAGCCCTGCCCGCTATACTTCCCGGCTTTTCCTGAATAAATGCCTATAGGGTCCCGCCGCGCATGGATAAGACCTACCAGCCGCACGCCATTGAAACTTCCTGGTACAACACCTGGGAGTCCGAGAATTATTTCGCTCCGCAAGGCGCGGGCGATTCCTACACCATCATGATCCCGCCGCCGAATGTCACCGGCAGCCTGCACATGGGCCACGGTTTCAACAACGCGATCATGGACGCCCTGATCCGTTTCCGTCGCATGCAAGGTCGTAATACGTTGTGGCAACCGGGCACCGACCACGCCGGTATCGCCACCCAGATGTTGGTGGAGCGCCGCCTCGAAGCCCAGGGCCAGAACCGTCATGACCTGGGTCGCGAAAAATTCCTGGAGAAAGTCTGGGAATGGAAAGAGGAGTCCGGCGGTAACATCACCCGCCAGATCCGCCGCCTCGGTTCGTCCGTGGACTGGAGCCGCGAGCGCTTCACCATGGACGACGGCCTCTCGGAAGCGGTGAAGGAAGCCTTCGTGCGCCTGCATGAAGACGGTCTGATTTACCGCGGCAAGCGCCTGGTCAACTGGGACACCAAGCTGCACACGGCGATTTCCGACCTCGAAGTGGAGAACCACGACGAGAAGGGTTTCCTGTGGAACCTGAAGTACCCGCTGGCCGACGGCGCCAAAACCGCCGAAGGCAAGGATTACCTGATCGTTGCCACTACCCGTCCGGAAACCATGCTCGGCGACGCCGCCGTGGCGGTGAACCCGAACGACGAGCGCTATCAGGCATTGATCGGCAAGTTTGTCGAGCTGCCGTTGGTGGGCCGTCGTATTCCGATCATCGGCGACGATTATTGCGACCCTGAATTCGGCACCGGTTGCGTGAAAATCACCCCGGCCCACGATTTCAACGACTACGAAGTCGGCAAGCGACACAACCTGCCGCTGCTGAACATCTTCGACAAGAACGCCAATGTCTTGCCAGCAGCCCAGGTATTCAACCTCGATGGCACGCTGAACGAGAACGTCGACGGCCAGATTCCGGCCGAATTCGCCGGCCTGGAGCGCTTCGAGGCACGCAAGCAGATCGTCGCGGCCTTCGAAGCCGCCGGCCTGCTGGTGAGCGTCGATGATCACGCCCTGAAAGTCCCGAAAGGCGACCGTTCCGGCACCATCATCGAGCCGTGGCTGACCGATCAATGGTACGTGTCCACCAAGCCATTGGCCGAGCCGGCGATTGCCGCCGTGGAAGACGGCCGCATCCAGTTCGTGCCCAAGCAATACGAAAACATGTACTTCTCGTGGATGCGCGACATCCAGGATTGGTGCATCAGCCGTCAGCTGTGGTGGGGTCATCGCATCCCGGCCTGGTACGACGAGTCGGGCAAGGTCTACGTTGGCCGTGATGAAGCCGAAGTCCGCGCCAAGCACAACCTCGGCCCGGACGTTGCCCTGCAACAGGACAACGACGTGCTCGATACCTGGTTCAGCTCCGGCCTGTGGACCTTCTCCACCCTAGGCTGGCCGCAGCAGACCGAATTCCTGAAGAAATTCCACTCCACCGACGTGCTGGTCACCGGCTTCGACATCATTTTCTTCTGGGTCGCCCGGATGATCATGATGACCATGCACTTGATGAAAAACGAAGACGGTACCCCGCAGGTGCCGTTCAAGACCGTTTACGTCCATGGCCTGGTGCGCGACGGCCAGGGCCAGAAGATGTCCAAGTCCAAGGGCAACGTCCTGGATCCGCTGGACATCATCGACGGCATCGACTTGGAAACCCTGGTGCAGAAACGCACCTCCGGCCTGATGCAGCCAAAACTGGCGAAGAAGATCGAGAAAGCCACCCGCGAAGAATTCGCGGACGGCATCGCCAGCTACGGCACCGATGCCCTGCGTTTCACTTTCTGTTCGCTGGCATCCACCGGTCGCGACATCAAGTTCGACATGGGCCGCGTCGAAGGCTATCGCAACTTCTGCAACAAGATCTGGAACGCCGCGCGTTACGTGTTGGATAAAGGCGAAGATTGCGGCCAGAACGGCGAAGCCTACGAGCTGACCCTGGCGGATCGCTGGATCATTTCCCAGCTGCAACGCACCGAAGCCGAAGTAACCCGCCAACTCGACCAGTTCCGTTTCGACCTGGCGGCGCAAGCGCTGTACGAGTTCATCTGGAACCAGTATTGCGACTGGTACCTGGAACTGTCCAAGCCGGTTTTGTGGGACGAAAACGCTCCGGTCGAGCGCCAGCGCGGCACCCGTCGCACCTTGGTTCGGGTATTGGAAGTGGCCTTGCGCCTGGCGCATCCGTTCATGCCGTTCATCACCGAGGAGATCTGGCAGCGCGTCGCGCCGCTGGCTGGTGCACAGGGCAAGACGATCATGCTGCAACCGTGGCCGGTGGCCAACGAGAGCCGCATCGATCCGGCGGCCGAAGACGACATCGAGTGGCTGAAGACCTTCATGCTCGGCCTGCGCAACATCCGCGCCGAAATGAACATCGGCCCGGGCAAGCCGCTGACCCTGTTCCTCAAAAACGCCAGCGCCGAAGACCTGCGCCGCCTCAATGAGAACGAAGCGCTGCTCAAGAAGCTGGCGAAGCTTGAATCGGTGACCGTGCTGGCTTCCGGCGAAGAGGCGCCGCTGTCGGCCACCGCGTTGGTTGGCGAGATGGAAGTGCTGGTGCCGATGGCCGGGCTGATCGACAAGGCCGCCGAACTGGCGCGCCTGGACAAGGAAATCCTGCGCCTGAAGGGTGAAGTCCAGCGCGTTGGCGGCAAGCTGTCGAACGCCGGCTTTGTCGACAAGGCGCCGGCCGAAGTCATCGAGAAGGAACGGGCCAAGTTGGCCGAGGCTGAGCTGGCCCTGGGCAAGCTGGCCGAGCAACACGCGCGGATTTCCAGTCTGTAACGGTTGTTCGCAATGAAAAGGGAGGTCCGGCTGGACCTCCTTTTTTATGCCTGCCACTTTTCTTTCAGGTATCGCCCCCCTGTGGGAGCGAGCTTGCTCGCTCCCACATTTAACTCGCGCAGTCATCAAGAACGGACCAGATGTGGGACAATGCTCGCCACTTTTTGACCAGCCCCGAATCGACCCGCCCATGACCGCCCCTCGCACACCCAAGCCTGCCCGCCAGAAGCCCAAGCCTGCCACCGAGGCCAAGGCGCCACGGGAGAAAGCCAGCCTGCACCCGCGCAACCGCCACCAGGGCCGTTATGACTTTGCGGCGCTGATCAAGAGCACGCCCGAACTGGCGCGGTTCGTAATCATCAACCCCTACGGCAAGGAAAGCATCGATTTCGCCAGCCCTGAAGCCGTGCGGGTGTTCAACCGGGCGCTGCTCAAATCGTTTTACGGCATCGCGCATTGGGACATTCCCGCTGACTACCTGTGCCCGCCGGTGCCAGGGCGTGCGGACTATGTGCATTTTCTCGCCGATCTGCTCGCCAGCCACAACGAAGGTGAAATCCCCCGCGGGGCTGCGGTAAAGGTGCTGGATATCGGCACCGGCGCCAATTGCGTCTATCCGCTGATCGGCTACAGCGATTACCGCTGGCATTTCCTCGGCTCGGAGATCGATCCGACGGCGATTGCCTCGGCCACGACCATCGTGCAGTCCAACGGGCTGAACAAGGCCATCCAGTTGCGTCAGCAAACCAACCGCAAGCAGATTCTGCTGGGCCTTCTGGAAAGCGCTGAACGCTTCGACCTGACGATGTGCAACCCACCGTTCCACGCCTCCCTGGAAGAAGCGACCAAGGGCAGCCAGCGCAAATGGCGCGCGCTGGGCAAAGCGGATCCAAAGCGCAAGTTACCGGTGCTGAACTTCGGCGGCCAGGCGGCGGAGTTGTGGTGCGAGGGCGGCGAGGCGCGGTTTGTCACGCAACTGATCAGCGAAAGCGCACAGGTGGCGGGCCAAGTGTTGTGGTTCAGCACCCTGGTATCGAAGGCGTCGAACCTGCCGGCCATCGAGACAGCGCTGAAAAAGGCGGGGGCCTTGCATAGTCAGGTGGTGGAAATGTCCCAGGGACAAAAACAGAGCCGCTTCGTGGCCTGGACCTTCCAGACCGAGGCACAGCAACAGGCTTGGCGCCAGTCGCGTTGGGTTCGCAAGGGCTGAGTGAAGCCACCCAATACAAAGTACTCGCAGTTGGGGCTGCTGCGCAGCCCAGCGGGAGCAAGCTCCCTCGCCACGGGTTTACTATGACAGCATTGCCGTCTCACTGGTTTTTCCAAGGCAATAAAAAACCGTGCCCGGATCGCTCCGCGGCACGGCTTTTATCGGGCGGTCTTACTTGTTGACCGCGTCGGTCAGGCCTTTGGCCACAACCAGCTTGATCACTTTCTTGGCCGGGATTTCGATGGCTGCGCCAGTCGAAGGGTTGCGACCGGTACGGGCAGGACGCTCGGTGACTTTCAGCTTGCCAACGCCTGGCAAGGTCAGTTCGCCGCCGTTTTCCAGCTGATCGGCAACGACTTGGCCCAGTTGGTCCAGCAGAGCACGCACGGTAGCTTTAGGTGCGTCTACAGATTCAGCCAAATCAGCGATCAGTTGGTCTTTAGTAAGAGCCATGTAGTGTTCCTTCCCTATCAAATTCATATGGATTGCAGAGTGCAGTGTCAGCCATCGAGCCCGATCTGTCTGATCAGCCGCCCTCGGTCATCACCACGACGGATCGGGGTAATAGATGCCGAAATCCGGGTTTGGTTCGACCTGACAAATGCTGAATGCACGCTTAACGCAGTGACATCGCGTAAGACCGGGCAAAACTAGCACAACGCCTGTGAAATATCCGCCTCTACCTACCCATTTGGTCAGCTTTATTGCGCTAAATCGGTAAAAAAATGCTCGCAGGGTGTCGAAAGGGTCTGAAAGGGCCTTCGACGCGTTGCAAAACCAGTGATTGCGGTACACTGAGCCCTTTTTCGGGGAGCGCGCCCTCCTCTCTTTCACCAGCCGAGAAATCCATGCCGATCCGTCATTGCATCGTCCACCTGATCGACAAAAAACCCGACGGCACGCCTGCTGTGCTTCATGCCCGCGACTCTGAACTCGCCGAATCCACGGCCATCGAGAACATGCTCGCCGATCTCAACGAGAGCTATAACGCCAAGCAAGGCAAGGCCTGGGGATTTTTCCATGCCGAGTCCGGCGCGCATCCGTTCAGCGGCTGGCTGAAGGAGTACCTGGACGGCGGTAAGGACTTCACCGCCTTCAGTCGTGTGGCGGTGGAACACCTGCAAAAACTGATGGAAGAGTCCAACCTGTCGGTAGGCGGCCACGTGCTGTTTGCCCACTACCAACAGGGCATGACCGATTACCTGGCCATCGCCCTGCTGCACCACAGCGAAGGCGTGGCAGTCACCGACGAGCTGGACGTGACCCCGTCCCGCCACCTGGACCTGGGCCAGTTGCACCTGGCGGCGCGGATCAACGTGTCGGAATGGCAGAACAACAAGCAATCCAAACAGTACATCTCGTTCATCAAGGGCAAGAATGGCAAGAAAGTCTCGGAGTACTTCCGCGACTTCATCGGCTGCCAGGAGGGCGTCGACGGCCCTGGCGAGACCCGCACCCTGCTCAAGGCCTTCAGTGATTTCGTCGAAAGCGAAGACCTGCCGGAAGACGATGCCCGGGAAAAAACCAAGACCCTGGTGGACTATGCCAGCAGCCAGGCCAAGCTCGGCGAGCCGATGGGGCTGGAAGAACTCTCCGAACTGATCGACGAAGATCGCCCGAAAGCCTTCTACGACCACATCCGCAACAAAGACTACGGCCTGTCGCCGGAGATCCCGGCGGATAAACGCACCCTCAACCAGTTCCGCCGCTTCACCGGCCGCGCCGAAGGCTTGTCCATCAGCTTCGAAGCGCACTTGCTGGGCTCGAAGATTGAGTATGACGAAGAGGCTGGGACGTTGATCATCAAGGGGTTGCCGACTTCGTTGACTGATCAGCTCAAGCGTCGCAACTGATGCAGACAGGGTGCTGAAGAAGTGCCCGCAATATAGGCTTAAGGGCCTCATCGCGAGCAAGCTCGCTCCTACACAGTGATTAGCGGCAAACGCAGATCCTGTGAACAACCCCCCCCTGTGGGAGCGAGCTTGCTCGCGATAGCGGACTGACATTCAACATCAATATTGATTGCCCTGGCCCATCGCGAGCAAGCTCGCTCCCACAAGATCATTCGTTGTTCATCGGGTCTCGACCCGAAATCCAAACCGCGGAAAGTGCACATGCACCACCCCGCCACGCTCATCTTCGCGACGCAGAATCAATTCCTCGCGACCGGCAAACAGCAACTCCCCAGCCACCGGATCGACACCATAGTCCGTCGCGGCGATGGTTACCTGCTGCCCTGCCGTGAACCCGTCAGGCTCTTCGAACGACTCATCCGGCAGCGCAGCCGGTGTCGCGTTGCGGGCAACCCCCAAGGCTTCTTCGGCACTCATCTGGCTCGACGCGCCGTGGCCGAAACCCAGCACTCGCGCGAGCCATGCCGAAACAGCCGGATATACGTCCACCAGCGGCGAGGTCACCGGCGTGCCTTTGAGGAACCACAGCGGATGAGCCATGGCAAAGTCGGCAATCGAAGGATCACCCAGCAGGAAATCCCCCTCTTCGCGCTGCAACTGCTGCTCAAGCCGCGCCATGATCGTCGGCCATTGGTGCTTGGCCTGCTCGGCGGACAAGCGCGTGGCCGTGCCGCCACTGAACAGGCCAGCGCGGTCGCTGATGAACGCCTTGATCGCTTCAGGCGGCAACTTGGCAAAACGCACCGCCACCGACTCCGGCTGAAACACCAGACTCACCGCATGCTGGAACACCACCGAATCGGCCCACGCCGCAAAGGACGCCGCGATCATTTCACGACCTTCAGGGAACAGCGCCGGCGAGGCTTTTTCCTGCTCCAACCGACGGGCCATCAAGGCGGTGTCGCAATAGATATCCGCGCCGATTTGCAGGACCGGTGTCTTGCGGTAGCCGCCGGTGAGCGCGGTCAGGTCGGGCTTGGGCATCATCGGCGGGATGTTAACCGAGCGCCAGGCCAAGCCTTTATAACCCAGCAGCAGGCGGGCTTTTTCCGCGAAAGGAGAGGTCGGGTAATGGTGAAGAATCAGCTCTGACATGAGATTCGCCAATGCAGGTAGGAAGTCCCGCACTTTAGCGCGCCAAGGAACAACAGCCTACCGGCGTGATGAAGGACTATCAGCGCGGTTGATCAAGAGCCGTTGCGCTGGCTACCAGGCATTCCTTGGCGCTCTTCCTGAGCTTCTTGATCAGCCGTTCCTGGCGCAGGGCCTCGCCCTTGTCGCGGCAGGCTTCGGTGTACACCAGCGCCACTGCCGGGCTGGAAAGAAAAAAGCGCGCGCCCTTGCCGCTTTGATGCTTGGCGAAGCGCCGCACCGGGTCATCGCTGATGCCGCAGTACAACGAGCCATTGGCGGCCCGCACCAGGTAGACGAACCAGGGCTTGCCCGGCTCGGTCGCCTCGGGCACGCACAGCTCGGAAGATTCGTTGGCGGTCGTCACGGATGTTCAACAAGCAGGTAGGAAACAAGCCGCGATCTTATCAGCGACTGGCCTGGAATGCCCGCAGCCCCTTGAGGGCCTGCGCCCTGACTGCGTTGCGCACCAGCGGCGTCCAGCCCAGCAAGAGACCCTTGGCGCCCAAAGCCTGGCGAGACCAGCGCCACAGATCGAAATTGTCGTGGTGCTCGCAGATCTTGTCATCGCGAAACACAAAGCGCGCCTGGATATCGTTGACCACGATATTGCCGGTCTGGCTGAACAGGTACGTTGCCACCCAATGGGCGCCGCCGCTGCGCTCGTCGCTGCGCACGTTGTCGAACGTCAGGGAAAAATCCTTGGCCCGAGTGGTCAACATGCGCCACATGTCACCGGCATCGCGCCCGCGCAGTTCGCCGAACGCCGGATCGCTGAACACCACGTCATCGGTATAACAAGCGCTCATGGCCTCGGCATCCAAGCGTTGGAAGGCCTGGTAGAAACGGGTGATCAGGGCGTTATGGGCATCACTCATGGACAGGCTCCGGGAAACGGTTCGACAGGCCTGCACAATAATCCCCCGCCGCCGGGAAGACCATCGTCATTCGCCATGAAAATGATATCAATGAGGCTCGGTGACCCTTTCGCTGACCGCGCCGACGTACAGAGCCCGACCGGCACCGATTCCCGCGATGATCGCCCCCAGGCCAATCACGCCGAAGATCCAGCCCAGAGCACTCCAGCCGCCAGTCCAGTCATGTACCACGCCCACCGCGAACGGCCCCAGGGACGCCAGCGTGTAACCAAAACCCTGGGCCATGCTCGAAAGGTTCGCGGCCACGTGGGCATCGCGCGAGCGCAATACGATCAGGGTAAGGGCCAGGCTGAACGTCGCGCCCTGCCCCAACCCCAACAAGATCGCCCAGCCCCACAGGCCCTCGATAGGGGCATAGAGGCAACCGAACAGACCGCCGAGGGCCATGACCATCACAATCACGATGGCGAGCCGTTGGTCCTTGCCGCGCGTTGCCAGCCATGGCGCCGCCAGCGAGCTGATCAATTGCACGATCACCGAACCGGACAGCACCAGCCCGGCCTGGGTTGGCGTCAGGCCCCGGCCGATGAGAATCGACGGCAGCCAACCGAATACGATGTAGGCCAGGGAAGACTGCAACCCCATGTACAACGTCACCTGCCAGGCCAACGGATCACGCAGCAGACCGCGGACACGATAGGCCACGTTGTGAGCGCCGTGCTTGTGCCCAACTTGCGGTAACCAGAACACCGCGGCCAATAGCGCAGGCAGCATCCAGAAACCCAGGCCAAGCGACCAGCTATCGCCCATTCGTTCGCTCAAAGGCACCGTAGCCCCGGCCGCCATCGCGGCGCCCAGGCACAGCGCCATGGTGTAGACACCAGTCATGGCCCCAGCCTGTTTGGCGAAGTCGCGCTTGACGATGCCCGGCAGCAGCACGCCGATCACGCCAATGCTGGCACCCGCCAGGATGCTACCGGCGAACAGCCCGAACTGGCCGAAAGAACTGCGCAGAATGATCCCGCCAGCCAACGTGAGCAAAATCCCCAACACGACGCGCTCAGCACCAAAACGCCGAGCCAGAACCGGAGCCAGCGGTGCAAACAACCCCAGGCAAAGCACGGGCAGCGTAGTCAGCAGGCCCGCTTGGGCAGCCGACAGTCCAAGGCTTTTTGAAACATCACTGAGCAGCGGCGCCATGCTCGACAGAGCCGGACGCAGGTTCAGCGCCACCAGAATCAGCCCGAGCAACAACAGCCAGGGCCGGCGCGCCAATGGATGGTTCTGTTGGGCTTGCTCATCGTCGGCTTCGGCGTCGATCAGCAGTTCTTCGAGTTCGGCGGCGCGTTTGTGCGTCGTCGCGGTGGCGTGGTCAAGCGGGTCGCGGGACATGGAAAGCTCTGGTTCAGGGTTCATTGATCAACTGCCGGCAAAGGGCCTTGGCCCGCTCCGGCTCCTGTCGTTCGACGGCGTCGAGGATTTCGACATGCAGGTCAAACACGTGTTGATGGCGAGGAATGACGTTGAGGCTCTGGCGCAACTGCGCGCCGATCACGCTGGAAAAATAACGATAGAGCTCGCTGAGGGCCGGGTTATGCGCGGCATCCACCAGAAGCCGATGGAAAATCAGGTCGCAGGCGATGTAGTGCTCCAGGTCGCCGTGGTAATGCTCGCCGCTGGTTTTCAACGCTTGGCGCAAAGCAGCCAAATCCGCCTCGGTGCGCCGCAGCGCCGCCAGGCCAATGGCCTCCACTTCCAGGATGTGCCGGGTTTCCCGCGCCTGCTCCAGTGAGCAGCGCGACAACGCCTTGAGCGTGTCCAGCGGATCGACCACCGCCCGCACATAGCTGCCGTCGCCCTGACGGATTTCGATCAACCCGGAAAACGCCAGCACGCGCATGGCTTCGCGCACGGTGTTGCGGCTGATGCCCAACTCGGCAACCAGCTCCGGCTCGGTGGGCAGGCGCTGGCCGACGGCCCACACGCCGTCGCTGATGCGTTGGCGCAATTGCTCCAGGGCCTGATCGACCAACGAGCGCTTTATCAATGGAGAAATGTCGGACATGGGCTTCGCCTTTTCATCCAATCATGGGATGAATTTTCTGACATGTTATTCAGCTTCGTGTAGGACAGCAACCGCCTACGTTTTATTGGAGGTAAAAGATCCTGAAATTTCGATTGGACATAATTACCCAATATGGGTAATTTCAGAAACAGGGCAAATGACTTCTTATGGAAAAGAGCACACCCCATTACGACCTGGCGGTGGTCAAGGTCGAGACTCGCAGGTTGGGAAGCAAGGCCTTCACGCTAAGTGCGCGGGAGGGCGGCAGAAGGATGTCGCTGAGTCTTCCCCAAATGCTGCGAATCGTTCAATTGCTCGAATACAGAATGTTGCACAAATCAATGACGACCTACGCCGATCACCGAATCTGGCAAGACGTCTATCACACAACATTTCAGGATCGGGAGATCTACATCAAAGTGTCCTATCGCCCCGGCGGTGGGCATCCGGTGATCTCCTTCAAGGAGAAAAACCAATGAAAACCCAGCAATGCGTCAGCTGCGGCACTCTCGAAGCGATGCATCACTTCCAAGGCCGCACATTTGCGGTCGACTATAAGCAGGTTACCCGGCAAGTATCCGACATCGCCGGATGGGAATGCCGGATCTGCGGGGAAATCGAATTCGATCACGACACTGACAGTGCCGAGCGTTACTCCAAGGCCAGCGACCTGTTGCTCGAAGATTATGCGCTGGCCATAGGTGCGGAAATCAAACGCATCCGGCGCAAACTGCACCTCACGCAAAAAGACGCAGTGAAGCTGTTGTCGGGAGGCGGACACAACGCCTTCTCCCGCTATGAGCGCGGCGAAGTCGCCCCGGCTCAATCGCTGTTCGTGCTGATGCGGCTGCTTGATCGCCATCCGCATCTGATGGCTGAGGTCGTTGCGCTGAGTGACGGAGCCGATTTGCAGCGACTGCTGTCGAGTCGCCATGGGGAACGCGACACGGCGGATCTCTGACCTGCGGACAAAAATAAACCCGGACAAGTCCGGGTCTATTTCGCCGCCTGATCAGATCAATGCAGGATCTGGCTCAGGAACAGCTTGGTGCGGTCGTTCTGCGGGTTGTCGAAGAAGTCGTTCGGCGCGGCCTGTTCGACGATTTCACCCTTGTCCATGAAGATCACACGGTTCGCCACGGTACGGGCGAAGCCCATTTCGTGGGTTACGCAGAGCATGGTCATGCCGTCTTCGGCCAGGCCGATCATGGTGTCCAGAACCTCTTTCACCATTTCCGGGTCGAGGGCCGAGGTCGGTTCGTCGAACAGCATGATTTTCGGTTTCATGCACAGGGCACGGGCGATCGCCACGCGCTGTTGCTGACCACCGGAGAGCTGACCCGGGTATTTGTGCGCCTGCTCTGGAATGCGAACGCGTTCCAGGTAATGCATGGCGATTTCCTCGGCCTTGCGCTTGGGCATCTTGCGCACCCACATCGGCGCCAGGGTGCAGTTCTGCAGGATGGTCAGGTGCGGGAACAGGTTGAAGTGCTGGAACACCATGCCGACTTCACGGCGGATCGCTTCGATCTGCTTGAGGTCGTTGGTCAGCTCGACGCCGTCGACCACGATGCGACCCTGCTGGTGCTCTTCCAGGCGGTTGAGGCAGCGGATAGTCGTGGACTTGCCGGAACCCGACGGGCCGCACAGCACGATGCGCTCGCCCTGCTTGACGTTCAGGTTGATATCTTTCAACACGTGGAACTGGCCGTACCACTTGTTCACGCCCTGCATCTGAATAATGCCTTCAGGGCTCACAGGCTGTTTGATCGCTTCACTCATGAGTCAACTCCTAACGCTTGTGGCCAGTGTCCAGCTTGCGTTCCAAATGCATGGAATAGCGGGACATACCAAAACAGAAAATCCAGAACACCAGGGCGGCGAACACATAGCCTTCAGTGGCCATGCCCAGCCATTTCGGGTCGGCGGCAGCTTGTTTCACGCTGTTGAGCAGGTCGAACAGGCCGATGATGATCACCAGGCTCGTGTCCTTGAACAACGCGATAAACGTGTTGACGATCCCCGGGATCACCATTTTCAGGGCTTGCGGCAGAACCACCAGGCCCATGCTGCGCCAGTACCCCAGGCCCATCGCCGCGGCCGCTTCGTACTGCCCCTTGGGAATCGCTTGCAGGCCACCGCGAACCACTTCGGCCACGTAGGCCGACTGGAACAGGATCACGCCGATCAGCGCCCGCAGCAGCTTGTCGAAGTTCATGCCTTCAGGCAGGAACAACGGCAGCATGACCGAGGACATGAACAGCACTGTGATCAACGGCACGCCGCGCCAGAACTCGATGAACGTCACGCAGACCACGCGGATCGCCGGCAGGTTGGAGCGACGGCCAAGCGCAAGGACGATACCCAGCGGCAAGGCTCCGGCGATGCCGACGGTGGCGATCACCAGAGTCAGCATCAGGCCGCCCCACTGGCTGGTCGCCACGGTATCCAGGCCCAGCACGCCGCCGTGCAACAGGCACCAGGCGATGATCGGGTACAGCACGAGGAAGCTCAGGCCGTAGATCGCCTTGCGCGGGAAGCGCGAGATGAACAGTGGCGCCACGCCGATCACGGCCAGCCACACGGTCAGGTCCACACGCCAGCGCAGGCCCGTCGGGTAATAGCCGTACATGAACTGGCCGAAACGCTGCTGGATGAACACCCAGCAAGCGCCTTCCTTGGTGCAGTCGGCCTGGGTGGTGCCGACCCAGTTGGCATCCAGGATCGCCCATTGCAGGATCGGCGGAATGATCAGGTAGATCAGGTAGAACGCAAACAACGTCAACAGCGTGTTGAGCCAGCTGGAGAACATGTTGGCGCGCATCCATGCCACCACGCCGATACTGCTGCTCGGCGGTGGCATGTCGGGTTTGAAAGTATGAGATGTCATGCGCGTTTCCTCACCGCTCGATCAGCGCAATGCGCTTGTTGTACCAGTTCATCAGCAAGGAAATGCTGATACTGATCGCCAGGTACACGCTCATGGTGATCGCAATCACCTCGATGGCCTGGCCGGTCTGGTTCAACACCGTGCCGGCAAACAGCGAAACCATTTCCGGGTAACCGATACCAGCCGCCAGGGAAGAGTTCTTCGCCAGGTTCAGGTATTGGCTGGTCAACGGCGGAATGATCACACGCAGGGCTTGCGGGATGATGACTTTGCGCAAGGTCGGACCGTTGCGCAGCCCCAGGGAACGGGCCGCCTCGGTCTGGCCATGGCTGACCGACTTGATGCCCGAGCGCACGATCTCGGCGATGAACGCCGCGGTGTACACGGTCAAGGCCAGGGTCAACGCAAGCAGCTCCGGGATCAACACCCAGCCGCCGACGAAGTTGAAGCCCTTGAGCTGTGGCATTTCCCAATGCACAGGCGCCCCGAAGACCAAAGCGCAGATTGCCGGGATCACCAGGAACAGCGCCAGGCCGACCCAGAATTTGTGAAACGGCTCGCCCGTCGCTTCGAAGCGCTTGTTGGCCCAGCGCGTCATCAGCACGATCGCGACAATCGCCAGCACGATGCTGATCACGAACGGCCAGAACCCATCGGCCACCAGCGCCGCCGGCATGTTCAGGCCCCGGCTGCTGACGAAGAACGTGTCACCGAAATTGTGGGCAGCCCGTGGTCCCGGCATGGTCAGGAATACGGCGAAGTACCAGAACAGGATTTGCAACAGCGGTGGGATGTTACGGAAAACCTCCACATAGACGGTCGCCAGCTTGGAGATGATCCAGTTCTGCGACAAGCGTGCGACGCCGATGATGAACCCCAGGATGGTCGCCAGGATCACGCCAATGAAGGTCACCAGGAGGGTGTTGAGCAGACCGATGACAAAGACGCGGGCATAACTGTCCGCTTCGGTGTAGTCGATCAGATGTTGGGCGATGCCGAACCCGGCACTGCGCTCCAGAAAACCGAAACCGGACGTGATGCCCCGGTGTTCCAGGTTGGTTTGTGTGTTATCGAACAGAAACCAGCCCAGCGAGATGACCGCCACGATGGTGACGATCTGAAATACCCACGCACGCACTCGTGGATCGCTGAGGCTGAACCTCTGCTTAGGTGCGCCGATTGAATTTTGCATGAAGTGCCCCGCAAAGAATGGAACAGAACATCACCCGGTGGTTGGCCCACCGGGTGATAGAACCATCAGCGCACTGGTGGTGCGTATTGGATGCCGCCTGCGTTCCACAGAGCGTTCAGACCGCGATCGATTTGCAGCGGGGTGTCTTTGCCGAGGTTGCGCTCGAACATTTCGCCGTAGTTGCCGACTTGCTTGACGATCTGCACGACCCAGTCCTTAGGCAGCTTCAGGTCTTTACCGTATTCACCGTCAGCGCCCAGCATACGAGCGACGTCAGGGTTCTTGGTGGACTTGGCTTCGGCTTCGACGTTCTTCGAAGTCACGCCTGCTTCTTCGGCATTGAGCATGGCGAAGCCAGTCCAACGCACGATAGCCAGCCACTCGTCGTCGCCGTTACGCACGACCGGGCCCAGAGGCTCCTTGGAAATGGTTTCCGGCAGAACCACGTAGTCCTTTGGCGAGGCCAGCTTGCTGCGCTGGGCGAACAGCTGGGACTTGTCGGAGGTCAGCACGTCGCAACGACCGGATTCCAGCGACTTGGCGCTTTCATCGGAGGTGTCGAAGGTGATCGGGGTGTACTTCAGGCCGTTGGCGCGGAAGTAGTCGGATACGTTCAGTTCGGTGGTGGTACCGGCCTGGATGCAGATGGTTGCACCGTCCAGTTCTTTGGCGCTCTTGACGCCCAGTTTGCTGTTGGCCAGGAAACCGATGCCGTCATAGTAGGTGATGAAGCCAGGAAACTTCAGGCCCATGCCCGCATCACGGGAGCTGGTCATGGTGGAGTTGCGCGACAGCACGTCGATTTCGCCCGATTGCAGCGCGGTGAAGCGCTCCTTGGCGTTCAACTGGCTGAACTTGACCTTGGTCGCATCGCCAAATACCGCAGCGGCAACGGCACGGCAGAAGTCAGCGTCGATACCGACGATCTTGCCGGTGGAATCTGGCACCGAGAAGCCCGGCAAGCCATCACTTACACCACATTGCACAAAACCTTTCTTCTGCACGGCATCCAGGGTTGCACCCGCCTGAGCGAACCCGCTGACGCCGAGGACTGCTGCTGCAGTCACGACTGCCAGGGTGGATTTCAGTAACTTCATTCAAACCTCCAGTTTTGCTCTTGTTGTGTCGGAGCTTGAGCCCTGTCGCACCCTTTTGAGGCATTGCCGACCCCTGTTGGCTTTTTTTAGGGTCGACCGACGTCTGGGCCTTCGCTATGAGTCTATTAATGAGAGCGCCCATCAACAGCGGCCTGCTCACTTCTCACCAATCGGCCGAACGGGCTGTAGCCCTTCACGTTCGCGAAGCCCGTAGCGGCTATTGGCGAACATCCATCACCGGATTTCTGATATCCCATGCGTCGCGTCTAGCTGATAGTGTTACCGCGCAGCGTAAGAATCATCACTCAGCTACCCCATAGCAAAGCCCGTACCATACCGCTGCGCTTACCCCATACCGGGTACGTCAAGACAAAAAGTTGTAGCATTGCGACATGTAATTAACTGAGGCACCAAGCGCGCACCGTAACCATGCACTGATCGAGCGCGCCCGCACATTTTTGGAGCACACCATGACCGACCCCTTGATTCTCGAGCCTTCTGGCACCGCCGATGCCTGCATTATCTGGCTCCACGGCCTGGGCGCCGATCGCTACGACTTCATGCCGGTAGCCGAAATGTTGCAGCAAAGCCTGCTCACCACACGTTTCGTCCTGCCTCAAGCACCCACTCAGCCCGTCACCATCAATGGTGGCTATGCCATGCCAAGCTGGTACGACATCCGCGCCCTGAGCCCGGCTCGAGCCATTGACGAAGATCAACTCGAAACCTCGGCCCAGCGGGTCATCGACCTGATGGAGACCCAGCGATCCAGCGGAATAGACGCTTCGCGAATCTTCCTCGCGGGTTTTTCCCAAGGTGGCGCGGTGGTCTATCACACAGCATTCGTCAAATGGCAGGGGCCCTTGGGGGGCGTTATCGCGCTGTCCACTTATGCGCCAACTTTCAGCGAGGAATTGCAACTCTCTGCCAGCCAGCAGCGCATCCCGGTACTGGCGTTGCACGGACAATACGACGAGGTGGTCCTCAACCCGATGGGCCGGACGGCGAAAGAGTATCTGAAGCAGCATGGTGTCACCGTGACATGGCAGGAATACCCAATGGGCCACGAAGTGTTACCCGAGGAGATCCGCGACATCGGCGCCTGGCTGGATAAGCAGTTGCGCTAAGAGGCCTATCGCACGCCAGCGCTTTGATGAACACACTACGCCGCGCCCGTTTCTTGCATTACACTGGCCGGCGTACATTCCTTAACCAATCGATGAGATGACCGTGCTCAAAGCACTCAAGAAGATGTTCGGTAAAAGCGAGGCCGAGCAGCTCGCGCCTGTCGCCAGCGCGCCCCAGGCCCCGAACCGCGCCGATGCGCAGCAGTCGCGCCGGACCGCACCGCCGGTTGCGGAGGCGAAAACAACGCCGCCAACCACCACCGCAGCCCAGCCTGTCGCGGCCCCTGCCCAGGAAAAGCCACGCAGCGAAGCGCCAAGGCCGCGCCGCGAACGCGCACCAAAACCGCCCGTCGTCGCCTGGAAGCTCGAGGACTTTGTCGTAGAGCCCCAGGAAGGCAAGACCCGCTTCCACGATTTCAAGCTCGCCCCTGAATTGATGCATGCCATCCAGGACCTGGGCTTTCCCTATTGCACGCCGATCCAGGCGCAGGTGCTCGGTTACACCCTCGCTGGCAAAGACGCCATCGGCCGTGCCCAGACCGGTACCGGCAAGACCGCCGCATTCCTGATTTCCATCATTACCCAATTGCTTCAGACCCCACCGCCCAAGGAACGCTATATGGGCGAACCGCGCGCGCTGATCATTGCGCCGACCCGCGAACTGGTGGTGCAAATCGCCAAGGACGCCGCCGACCTGACCAAGTACACCGGTCTGAACGTGATGACGTTCGTGGGCGGCATGGATTTCGACAAGCAGCTCAAGCACCTCGAAGCCCGCCACTGCGACATCCTCGTGGCCACGCCGGGCCGCCTGCTGGATTTCAACCAGCGCGGCGACGTGCACCTGGACATGGTCGAAGTGATGGTGCTGGACGAAGCCGACCGCATGCTCGACATGGGCTTCATTCCCCAGGTCCGCCAGATCATTCGCCAGACCCCGCCGAAAAGCGAACGCCAGACCCTGCTGTTCTCCGCCACCTTCACCGACGATGTGATGAACCTCGCCAAGCAATGGACCACCGACCCGGCCATCGTCGAGATCGAAGCCGAGAACGTCGCCAGTGAAAATGTGGAGCAGCACATCTACGCCGTCGCCGGTGCCGACAAGTACAAGCTGCTCTACAACCTGGTCAACGACAATGGCTGGGAGCGGGTGATGGTATTTGCCAACCGCAAGGACGAAGTGCGCCGCATCGAGGAACGCCTGGTGCGCGACGGCGTCAACGCCGCCCAGCTCTCGGGCGACGTGCCGCAGCACAAGCGGATCAAGACACTGGAAGGTTTCCGCGAAGGCAAGATCCGCGTGCTGGTCGCCACCGATGTGGCGGGTCGGGGCATTCACATCGACGGCATCAGCCATGTGATCAACTTCACCTTGCCTGAAGTACCGGACGACTATGTGCACCGCATTGGTCGCACGGGTCGTGCCGGGGCAGCAGGTGTATCGATCAGCTTTGCCGGCGAAGACGACTCTTACCAGTTGCCGTCGATCGAAGCGCTGCTGGGTCGCAAGATCAGTTGCGAGATGCCACCGACTCATCTGTTGCGGCCGGTTGAGCGCAAGCGGCCCTAACGTCGAGACGGACGCAACGCGTCCATTCAGGCATTCCCACGCAGCGCGTGGGAATGATCAGCGCAGCCAACTCAGGCTGCGTTTTTTTTGCCCGGGGATATTGCTCGGATAAACTAAAAGTCCATAATGGACAAATTAGTTTACTCGAGACACCCGGAGTCTACGATGTCCAATACGCCTCATGTCATGACCCAAGCCCAGGCCCGAGAACTGCTCGGGCACGTCGATGTGCTGGCAGTCCTGCGCAAGCTGTTCCGCGATCTTGCGGCCGGGCAAGCGGTGCAGCCGCCCCAGCAAAGGGTGGTGTTTCCCGAGGGCGCCGGGGACTTCATCAACTTCCTCGGTGTGCTGGCTCAAGACCAGGTCTATGGGGTCAAGACCTCGCCCTACATCGTGCGCGAGCAAGGGCCACTCATCACCGCCTGGACCTTGCTGATGTCGATGCAGAACGGCCAGCCGTTGATGCTGTGCGATGCCGCCGAGCTGACGACCGTCCGCACCGCCGCCACCACCGCCGTCGCCATCGATGCCCTCGCCCCCCACAACGCCAGGCGCCTGGCGGTGATCGGCAGTGGCGCGGTGGCGCGCGCCCATGTGCAGTACGTCAAGGGACTGCGGGATTGGCAAGGCATCAGTCTCTATTCGCCAGGCCTGAAGGCCAAGTCGGCAGAACAACTTGCCTCGATAACAGGCCTGGACCCGCGCCTGCAAATCGCCGACACCCTTGAAGCGGCACTGCACGACGCCGATGTGGTGATGCTCTGCACCTCCTCCGCCCGGGCAGTGCTAGACCCGCAGACCCTCGGCAAACCGACGATGATCACATCCATCAGCACCAATGCCCCGCGCGCGCATGAAGTACCGCCCCAGAGCCTCAACGACATGGATGTGTTCTGCGACTATCGTCAGACCACTCCGGGCTCGGCTGGCGAGATGTGGATCGCCGCTGAACAGCATGGCTGGGAGCCTTCAAGCATTGTGGGTGACTTGCCCGATCTGCTGAGCGAACGTGCGGCGCGACCAAACTATGAGTGCCATGTGTTTTTCCGTTCCATTGGGTTGGGGCTGGAGGATGTTGCGCTGGCGAATGCGCTTTACCAACTTCTCGACTGACACACCCATTTTCCCTTGTGGGAGCGAGCCTGCTCGCGAAAGCGGTTTATCAGATAAATACGCGTGACTGACACACCGCTTTCGCGAGCAGGCTCGCTCCCACAGGTTCACGGAAACTCCCGGCAATGTGCTCGACAGGAGAACTTTATGATCTCAGCAGACTTCATCATCATCGGCGGTGGCATCGCCGGTGCTTCCACCGGCTACTGGCTCGCACCCCACGGCCGGGTCATTGTGCTTGAACGCGAATCCCATCCGGCCTATCACTCCACCGGACGCTCGGCGGCGTTGTACACCGCAGCCTACGGCACCCCTCAGGTACGGGCATTGACCCAGGCCAGCCGGGATTTCTTCGACGCACCACCAGCCGGGTTCTGCGAACACCCGTTGCTCACCCCGCGCGGCGAAATGACGGTGGACTTCATCGGCGACCCGGCCGAGCTTGGTAACCAATACCTCAGCGCCAAGGCCACGGTGCCGCAAATGCAATTGCTCAGCGCCGAAGAGGCCTGCCTGCGCCTGCCGATCCTGCGACGGGAAAAAGTCCACGGCGCGATCTACGACCCCACGGCTTGCGATATCGATACCGATGCGCTGCACCAAGGCTATCTGCGCGGTATCCGTCGCAGCGGCGGTGAGGTACACACCGACAGCGAAGTGCTGGACTTGATCCGCGACGACCAAGGGCGATGGCAGGTCAGGACCGCCAGCCAGACGTTCTACGCGCCGGTGCTGATCAACGCGGCCGGCGCCTGGGCCGATCAAGTGGCCGAAATGGCCGGCGCGCGCAAGCTGGGCCTGCAACCCAAGCGGCGGGCGGCGTTCATTTTCGCCGGCCCCGAGGGGGTGGATATCCACGACTGGCCGATGCTGGTGAGCCTCGACGAATCCTTCTACATGAAGCCCGACGCTGGCATGTTTCTCGGCTCTCCGGCCAATGCCGACCCGGTCGAACCACACGACGTACAGCCCGAAGAGCTGGACATCGCCATGGGCATCTACCAGATCGAAGAGGCCACCACCCTGACCATTCGCCGTCCGACCCGCACCTGGGCCGGATTGCGTAGCTTCGTGCCTGACGGTGATCTGCTGGCCGGCTTCGACCCACAAGTACCCGGCCTTTTCTGGGTCGCGGCCCAGGGGGGCTATGGCATCCAGACCTCCCCTGCCATGGGCCAGGCAAGCGCGGCACTGGCGCGCGGTGAACCACTGCCTGAGCCTTTGACCCGTTTCGGCCTGAACGCCGCGATGCTATCGCCCACTCGCCTGGGTTGACCTTCGGTGAGGTGACGCATCGCCACGATTGCGGCACACTCCCCCGCGCCCCTGCTCCACGGGGCGCTGACCGTCTGGAGTCCCGTCATGAATGCCCCGCAAGCCAATCCGACACTCGATAACTTCCGCACTATCGCCGATGCCATCGCCACACTGTTCTACCCCCACGCGGAAGTGGTGTTGCATGACCTGCGCACCCAGAAGGTCGACTACATCGCCAATAACCTGTCCAAGCGCGAAATCGGCGATGACTCGTCCCTGGAAGACATGCTCAGTGAGGACGTCAGCGAACGTAACATCGGGCCGTACGAAAAACTGAACTGGGACGGACAGAAGATTCGCAGCCTCAGCAGCGTCCTGCGCGATGCAAACGGTCATCCGCTGGCGGTGCTGTGCATCAACCTGAATATTTCGCTGTTCGAGAATGCCAAGGCCGCGCTGGATCTGTTCCTGTCGCCAGGCAAATTGATTCCCCAGCCGGATTCACTGTTTCGTGATGACTGGCAGGAGCGGATCAACACTTTCCTGCACGCCTGGATGCGCGAGCGCCAACTGAGCCTGAACCTGCTGACCCGCGACCACAAACGCGAGCTGGTGTTGGCGCTGCATGCCGAAGGCGCGTTCAAGGGCAAGAGCGCGTCCAACTATGTGGCCAATGTGCTGAACATGGGGCGGGCGACGGTGTACAAGCATCTGAAGGAATTGAAGGGCTGAGGTTTTGAGTTGCCTGGCCTGACGCCATCGCGAGCAAGCTCGCTCCCCCATTGAATCGCATTGCACACATATCTCGTGCACGACACAAATCCTCTGTGGGAGCGAGCCTGCTCGCGAAGGCTATCGATCAATCGCCGTAGATATCCGACTTGAAATACTTGGCCTGGATTTTCTGATACTCGCCATTGGCCCGAATCCCATCGATGGCCTTGTTCAAATCCGCCACCAATTGGGTGTTGCCCTTGCGCACCGCAATCCCGGCGCCCTCGCCGACGTATTTCGGGTCCTTGAGCTCCGGCCCGACGAAGGCATAGCCCTTGCCACGAGGCATCGACAGGAAATCTTCCAAAGGAATGGTGTCGGCAAAAATCGCATCCAGGCGACCCGACGCCAGGTCCATGTAGATTTCTTCGTTATTGCTGTAGCGCTTGACCGTAACGCCCTTGGGCTCAAAGACCTCCGTGGCGAAACGGTCCGTGGTGGTGGCGCGCTGCACGCCGACGGTCTTGCCCTTGAGGCTGGCGTACTGGTCATCGACCGACGCCCCTTCCTTCATGACCAGGCGCGATGAGGTGAAGTAATACTTGTGGGTAAAATCCACCGACTTCTTGCGCTCTTCGGTGATGGTCATGGACGACAGGGCCAAGTCGATCTTCTTCACTTTGAGCGACGGGATCAGCCCATCGAACTCACCCTCGACCCACTCGCACTTCACCTGCATCTGTGCGCACAAGGCATTGCCGATGTCGTAGTCAAACCCCTCGATTTTCCCCTCCGAGGTTTTCGAAGCAAACGGCGGATAAGCCGCCTCGATACCGATGCGCAAGGTTTTATCGGCGGCGAACAGGCTACTGGAGGCCAACAGACTCAAGGCCAGACCAGTGATGAGGGGGAGTTTCTTCATAATCGTTCTCTCGCGGGTTGTTGTTGGTTTGGCAGAGAAAGGCAGGTGCGACTGATTTTGTACTTATAAATCCATACTGGACTTTAATGTACACATCGTCAATTGGGGAAACAGGCGAAAGTGATGGGAGGCTACCGGCCTCATCGCGAACAGGCTCGCTCCCACAGGGGGATCTGTGTCAGACACAAACATTGTGTGCAACGAAGCGCCACTGTGGGAGCGAGCTTGCTCGCGATGCGGGCATAAGTATTGCGAAGAAACGACGTGGACTACTGCTTCCAGCGATCCGCCGCCGCATGATCACTGTCCCGCCCTTCGACCCAGCGCGGGCCATCGACGGTGTTTTCTTTTTTCCAGAACGGCGCGCGGGTCTTGAGGTAGTCCATGACAAAGGCGCAGGCGTCGAACGCCGCCTGGCGGTGGGCGCTGGCGGCGCCGACAAAAACGATCGGCTCACCCGGCTCCAAGGCGCCGATGCGGTGCAGCACTTCAAGCTTGAGCAATGGCCAGCGCTGCTCGGCCTCGATGGCGATTTTGCCCAGCGCTTTCTCGGTCATGCCCGGATAATGCTCCAGGAACATCCCGGACACATCGAGGCCGTCATTGAAGTCGCGCACGTAGCCGACAAAACTGACCACAGCACCCACGCCGACATTGGCCGCGTGCATCGCGTTGACTTCGCTGCCCGGGTCGAACGGTTCCACCTGTACCCGAATCGCCATGGCTCAGCCTCCGGTCACGGTGGGAAAGAACGCCACCTCATCGCCGTCCGCCACTGGCTCGTCGAGTTGACAGAGATCCTCGTTGCGGGCACACATCAGGTTTTGCTCTTTCAGCACTTCGGCGCCGTCACGCTGCGCGAGCAAGGCGCGCACGTCGTCAATCGTGGCGAAACCGCCTTCCACCTTAACCGAGTCCACGCCGAGCGCTTCGCGGTAGCGAGCAAAAAACTTCACAGTGATTTTCATGATGCATCCGCCTGGAAATGACCACTCTTGCCGCCAAGCTTTTCCAGCACCCGCACGCCTTCGATGGTCATGCCCCGGTCCACGGCCTTGCACATGTCATAAATAGTCAGCGCGGCGACGCTGGCGGCGGTGAGCGCTTCCATTTCCACGCCGGTCTGCCCCGACAGTTTGCAACGGGCAACGATACGTACCCGGTCCTCGCCTTCGGCATTGAGCTCGACCTTGACGCCGGTGAGCATCAGCGGGTGGCAGAGCGGAATCAGGTCGCTGGTTTTCTTCGCAGCCTGGATGCCGGCGATGCGGGCAACGGCAAACACGTCGCCCTTGGGATGGCCGCCACTGACGATCATCCGCAGGGTATCGGGCAGCATTCGCACAAAGGCTTCAGCCGTGGCTTCACGGAACGTCACGGCCTTGTCGGTCACGTCGACCATATTGGCGCGACCTTGGGAATCGAGATGAGTCAGCACAGGGTTACTCCTGATCAGGAGCGTCGATTGTAAACCCGTGGGTCAGATTCTGGCAGGGCTGATTGTCGTGCCCGTAATTTGCAGACACTGAGGATCCTTGGTGAGAGCGAGCCTGCTCGCGAAAGCGGTGCTTCAGATAAAAATATTTGGCTGGCACACCGCATTCGCGAGCAGGCTCGCTCCCACAGGGTTATGTGGTGCATGGAAGAACCGGGCGACGGTGAGGTCGCCCGGTTCGGCTGGTGTTACAGATGAGACTCAGCGTATTCGGCCAGGATCGAGCGCGGTACGCCTTGCAGGGTGATGTGGACCCCGTTGGGGAAGTCCTTGAAGCGTTCGGTCAGGTAGGTCAGCCCGGAGCTGGTCGCGGACAGGTATGGGGTGTCGATCTGTGCCAGGTTACCCAGGCACACCACTTTGGAACCGGCGCCGGCACGGGTGATGATGGTTTTCATCTGGTGCGGCGTCAGGTTCTGGCATTCGTCGATCAAGATCAGGCTTTGCTGGAAGCTGCGGCCTCGGATGTAGTTGAGGGATTTGAACTGTAACGGCACTTTGCTGAGGATGTAGTCGACGCTGCCATGGGTGCTTTCGTCATCCATGTGCAAGGCTTCGAGGTTGTCGGTAATCGCGCCCAGCCACGGCTCCATTTTTTCCGCTTCGGTGCCGGGCAAAAAGCCAATCTCCTGGTCCAGGCCCTGCACGCTGCGGGTAGCGATGATGCGCCGGTAACGCTTGCTGACCATGGTCTGCTCGATAGCAGCGGCCAGGGCCAGGATGGTCTTGCCGGAACCAGCCGCACCGGACAGGTTGACCAGGTGGATATCCGGATCGAGCAAGGCGAACAGCGCCAGGCTCTGGTAGATGTCACGAGGCTTGAGGCCCCACGCCTCCTGATGCAACAAGGGTTCCTGATGCAAGTCGAGGATCAGCAGTTTGTCGACCTGGATTTCCTTGATCCAGCCGACAAAGCCTTGTTCGTCGATGATGAATTCGTTGATGTGCACCGCCGGCAGATTGTCGATCAATTGCACCTGGTGCCACGTGCGGCCATGGTCCTGGCGGGTTTCGACCTTGCTCACGCGGTCCCAGAAAGAGCCGGTCATCGTGTGGTAGCCGTTGGGCAGCAGCGACACGTCGTCGACCAGCTGGTCGGTGCTGTAGTCCTCGGCCGCGATCCCGCAGGCGCGGGCCTTGAGGCGCATGTTGATGTCTTTGGTCACCAGCACCACGGCCTGATCCTTGTTGCGCGCGTGCAGGTCGATCAATTGGTTGATGATGATGTTGTCGTTAAGGTGTTCAGGCAGCACCAGGTTGGGTTCGGTGCGCTTGCTCATCAGGATCGAGAGCAGGCCCTTGGGGCCGCTTTTGCCACGTTGGATCGGTACGCCGAGTTCGACGTCCTCGGGAGAGGCGTCCCCCAGGGTCTTGTCGATCAGGCGGATCGCCTGGCGACATTCGGCCGCCACGCTGTGATGCCCACTCTTGAGCTTGTCCAGCTCTTCAAGGACGGTCATCGGGAGGGCTACGTGGTGTTCTTCGAAGTTCAGGAGCGCGTTTGGATCGTGGATCAATACGTTGGTATCGAGTACATAGAGGATTGGCTGGTTGGAGGAAGGGCTACGTCCGTGGTCATCCATACTCGGTCACCTATGTGGGGGCCATTCGACGCAATACCGTGACAGTGCTGCGCCTCGAGGTAGCCACCGAATTCACCCGCGAGGATTCAGGTGAACTGCACACAATCTGGGTCTTGGAAGACGCCACCTGTGTTGCAGGGTTCGGCGGTCTGACTTCTTGATACTCCAAAACACATGACAGGAAAAAGCACTTTGACGCTTTTTTGAAGTTTAATTTTCAGAGTGACGAATAACCCTTGGCGTACCGCTGTCGCACCGTTAAAGTCGGAAGTCGGGTCGCACCGAATGCGTGCCAAAAAACCCACCCCGCCCAATGTTTCCGGGCCTTTCCCATCTTTCAGCGAAACGCGTCCTGACATTCCTCCCAGCCGATCCCGCTCTGCGCCGTTTGCGCTACGAGCCAGGGCAGTGCGATTTTCACCGCATCCTGCTTGGCGTTGAAGTTGATCACGCCATGGCGCCACAACAGCATCAAGGTCAGCGCCCGCTGGGCACTCTGTTCGGGCTTGAGGCGGTTGGTGCTGTCCTGAGGATCGATATCCCACAGCGCCACTTGCAGGCCCTGTGCCTGGAAGAATGATTGCGCATCGCCCCGGCGTTGGCCTTGGGGCGGGCGGAACAGCGGCACGAAATTCTCCGGCAGCTTGCCCTTGACCAGGTCGACACTGCGCCGCACCGAGTCTTGCCAATCCTGCCAATAGCTGTGAGAGCGAAACTCCCAGCCCTGCACACCGACGCATTGCCTGGAATAGAGGCTCTGCAGATCATTGACCGAGCGATCCGCCAGCCGCGCCTGGATATCCTTGCCGAGAACGAAGAACGTACCGTTCATGTTCGATTTTCGCAGGTATTCGGTCAGCCACGGGGTGTTATCCGGCGCGATGTTGGCGCCGCTGTCGAAGGTCAGCAAGAACAGCCGGTCGTTCATCTGCTCGCCGTTGCGCTCGTAATCGCCGAAACGCTCGATTTCACTGCTGACCTGGGGAAACAGCGCCGCCTTGCGCAACAACTCGTCCCGATAGTGGGTGTGGAAGGTCCGGCTCGGCTCGGCCCACTTGATGTAGTAGGAATTATCATCGAGTTGGAACCTGCCCGCTTCTTCTCGCAGGGTCGCCATGTTTTCCACCAGATAGCAGAAGGAGGCATCCAATTCACAGCTTCGCTGGGCAAAGTTGTAACTCGATAGCAGACGCTGCCACAGCCGTGTGCGCAGCGCGTCGACCGCCGCCATATTGACCGAGCGCAGCCCAAGGTACTGCTTGAGCGCCACTTCATCCATGGCATCGACGTCCAGCAATACCCGGGCGAACATCAGGATCTCGGCGCGCGAGGCAACATCGAACAGCGTCGGATTGGTGAGTTGCTCAGGCCAGGTGCTGCGGTCCAAGGTGGCGACGTCGTTGGGTGCGGCGATCGCAGCGAAACTCAACAACCAGGCCGACAATAGAAGGGCGATACGCAAAGGGGATGTCTCCATAACGAAACCCGCGCGGCATGATAGCTGATCCTTCTTGGAGAACCTGCCTTTGTGGCGAGGGAGCTTGCTTGCTCGCCACAAAGGCACCACCACCATCCATCCCCTATCACCCCAATAGCTGGAGTCCACCCGGACAACCCCCTAGAATCGCCGCACCCTCAAAGGAGACGTCTGCATGCTGATGGTGATTTCCCCCGCCAAGACCCTCGATTTCGAAACACCGCCGGCCATCGAGCGCTTCACCCTGCCGCAATACCTTGACCACTCCCAGGAGCTGGTCGAGCAACTACGCGAACTTTCGCCGGCCCAGATCAGCGAACTGATGCACGTTTCCGACAAGATCGGCGGCCTCAACGCAGCACGATTCGGCAGTTGGAACCCGGCGTTCACCCCCGCCAACGCCAAACAGGCATTGCTGGCCTTCAAAGGCGACGTCTATACCGGCCTCGATGCGCAAAGCCTCGGTGACGCCGATTTCGATTACGCCCAACAGCACCTGCGCATGCTGTCCGGTTTATATGGCCTGCTGCGCCCCCTGGACCTGATGCAACCTTATCGCCTGGAGATGGGCACGAAACTGGCCAATGCCCGGGGCAAGGATCTTTACGCCTTCTGGGGCACCCGCATCAGCGAATGGTTGAACGAAGCCTTGGCCGAACAGGGTGACGACGTGTTGTTGAACCTCGCCTCCAATGAATACTTCTCGGCGGTTAAACGCAGTGCCCTGAAGGCACGGGTGATCGATACCGAATTCAAGGACCTCAAGAACGGCCAGTACAAGATCATCAGCTTCTACGCGAAAAAAGCCCGGGGCCTGATGAGCCGATTTGTCATCGAACAACGCATTAATAATCCCACTGCACTAAGGGAGTTTGATGTGCAGGGTTATCGCTACAACCCCGAACAATCCACCCCGGAAAAACTGGTCTTCTTGCGCGACCACGCCCCGCAATAACGCAATACCTCTTTCAGGCCCCGATAAGGGGCCTCGATCACTTCGCTAGATGTCATCCCGATTCCCCTCCCTACTTGCCACTTTCTTGGCGCCAATAAAACAAACACACACCGCGCTAACTTTTCTTTCACTCGACAAATGTCAGATTTTTCCGTAGTGGCACGGAAATTTTTCATCAGTAGTGGCACAAAACTATCTACCCCCCTCAACTCCCCGAAACTAAAGGCTAAAAACGCGAGTGCTATCACTATGAGGGCAGTGCCATCTAGGCAGATATTTCGAAAAATTTCGAAAATGGCGATGAGCGGATCGGAACTATGTCAAAACGCACGGTTCATACCACCCGTAACGATTCTCGCCGAGGATGTACGAGATAACTTACGTGGCACGTCGTCCGGAGTAACAGAGTTGTAACGACAACTTAGCGAAACGGTCGTCTAATTGGATCCACCCTGAAGGACGGGAGATAATGCACCATTAGTATCCCCTACAAGGCCAAGGCTGCGCCCTTATTAACGTGCTCCCCCGAGCACACAAGCTTCTGATTTTGTGGGCTTTTTGCCAGGAGTCTGAAGTGAAGGATCTTTTGCACAGACGTCCCGCCAACGAGGACTGGCTGCATAACAGGGCAGGTCATAACAACTAGGCCGCTTTGCGCACAACTTGAGTGCAATTATTTAGACACTCGGAACTTTGTATGCCTGCACACGGCACTGTGGCGCCTGCATTCCACACTTCCGAGTGCACGATGACCGCTGAACACTATTAACTCCGGCCATTTAATGGCGTGAAAACAGAGGTAAATGCGATGCGCATTAGCATATTTGGTTTGGGTTACGTCGGTGCAGTATGTGCCGGTTGCCTGTCTGCACGGGGCCATGACGTAGTTGGCGTAGATGTCGCCAAAGACAAAATCGACATGATCAACGCGGGTAAATCCCCGATCGTTGAACCGGGTCTTGGCGAGCTGTTGGCGCAAGGCATTCAAACAGGTCGGTTGCGTGGTACTACCAACTTCGCCGAAGCAATTCGTGATACCGATCTGTCGATGATTTGCGTCGGCACGCCAAGTAAGAAGAATGGCGACCTGGAACTGAACTACATCGAAGCAGTGTGCCGTGAAATCGGTTTTGTACTGCGCGAGAAGACCACCCGCCATACCATCGTGGTCCGCAGTACCGTACTGCCAGGCACCGTGGCCAACGTCGTTATCCCGATCCTCGAAGATTGCTCCGGCAAGAAAGCCGGCGTTGATTTCGGCGTTGCGGTAAACCCTGAGTTCCTGCGCGAAAGCACCGCGATCAAGGATTACGACCAGCCGCCAATGACCGTCATCGGCGAGTTCGACAAAGCCTCGGGCGACGTCCTGCAATCGCTGTACGAAGAACTCGATGCGCCGATCATCCGCAAGGACATCGCCGTCGCCGAGATGATCAAGTACACCTGCAACGTGTGGCACGCCACCAAGGTCACCTTCGCCAACGAGATCGGCAACATCGCCAAGGCTGTCGGCGTCGATGGCCGTGAAGTAATGGACGTGGTCTGCCAGGACAAGGCCCTGAACCTGTCCCAGTACTACATGCGCCCAGGCTTCGCCTTCGGCGGCTCGTGCCTGCCCAAGGACGTGCGCGCCCTGACCTACCGTGCAGGCTCCCTGGACGTGGAAGCACCGCTGCTGAACTCGCTGATGCGCAGCAACGAATCCCAGGTTCAGAACGCATTCAACATCGTATCCAGCCATGACAAGCGCAAAGTCGCCCTGCTGGGCCTGAGCTTCAAGGCCGGCACCGATGACCTGCGTGAGAGCCCGCTGGTAGAGCTGGCGGAAATGCTGATCGGCAAGGGCTACGACCTGCGCATCTACGACAGCAACGTCGAATACGCCCGTGTCCACGGTGCGAACAAGGATTACATCGAGTCGAAGATCCCTCACGTCTCGTCCTTGCTCAACTCCGACTTCGACGCGGTGATCGACAGCTCCGACATCATCATCCTCGGCAACCGCGACGAGAAGTTCCGCGCGCTGACCGAGAACGTACCGGAAGGCAAGCAGGTCATCGACCTGGTTGGGTTCATGTCCAAGGCCACCTCTGCGAATGGCCGGACCGAAGGCATCTGCTGGTAAGTCTGTTAGCCGGCCGGGGCTCGCCCCGGCCGGCCTTTCGCCTGCCTTAACCCATCGGGCCGCCCCCAGGGCCCGCCCGAGATAGAGACGGATGCAGATTATGCACAGGCTAAAGCACGGCCTGCTTCAGGCCGCCGGTTGGCTGTTTTACTTGAGTTTACTGATGGGCATCGCCACGGCGTTGCCCACGTCCACGTTCGACGCCGAATCCAAGGACTTCATCTTCCTGATCGGCGCCGTGGGCATTTGGCGTTACTCCATGGGAGCAACGCATTTCGTGCGCGGCATGATCTTCCTGTACATCGTCTACCCACACCTGCGCCGCAAGGTTCGCAAGTTGGGCAAGGCGGCGGACCCGTCCCATGTGTACCTGATGGTGACCAGCTTTCGCATCGATGCGCTGACCACCGCCCAGGTCTATGGCTCGGTAATTCGCGAAGCCATCGAGTGCGGGCTGCCCACCACCGTGGTCTGCTCCATCGTGGAAATGTCCGACGAGTTGCTGGTCAAGAGCCTCTGGGCCCGCATGAACCCGCCCGAGCACGTCAAGCTGGACTTCGTGCGCATCCCTGGCACCGGCAAGCGTGACGGCCTGGCCTACGGCTTTCGCGCCATCTCCCGCCACCTGCCAGACGATCGCGCGGTGGTCGCAGTGATCGATGGCGACACCGTCCTCGCCGAGGGCGTGGTGCGCAAGACCGTGCCGTGGTTCCAACTGTTCGGCAATGTCGGCGGCCTGACCACCAACGAATATTGCGAAGTACGCGGCGGCTACATCATGAGCGAGTGGCACAAGCTGCGTTTCGCCCAGCGTCACATCAACATGTGCTCCATGGCCCTGTCCAAGCGCGTGTTGACCATGACCGGACGCATGTCCGTATTCCGCGCGACCGTGGTCACCAACCCGGACTTCATCGCCGACGTGGAAAGCGACTCGCTGCAACACTGGCGCCTGGGCCGCTTCAAGTTCCTCACCGGCGATGACAAATCGAGTTGGTTCAGCCTGATGCGCCTGGGCTACGACACGTTCTACGTGCCAGACGCGGCCATCAACACGGTTGAGCATCCGCCGGAAAAAAGCTTCATCAAGGCGAGTCGCAAGTTGATGTTCCGTTGGTACGGCAACAACCTGCGGCAGAACTCCCGGGCCCTGGGCCTGGGTCTGCGGCGTCTGGGCCTGTTCACGTCGGTGGTGCTGTTCGACCAGCGCGTCTCGATGTGGACTTCGCTGCTGGGCTTGACCGTGGCGATCATCGCCAGCATCAAGTACGGCACCGCGTTCATCCTGGTGTACCTGCTGTGGATCGGCATCACGCGGCTGCTACTGACCCTGTTGCTGTCGTGCTCCGGACACCGGATCGGCCCGGCCTACCCGGCGATTCTCTATTACAACCAGATCGTCGGCGCGATGGTGAAGATCTATGTGTTCTTCCGCCTCGATCAACAGTCCTGGACCCGCCAGCCCACCCACCTGACCCGTGATCTCGCCAGCTTTCAACGTTGGTTCAACACCTGGTCGTCTCGGACCATGACCTTCTCCGCCGGCAGCATCTTTGTCGCCGTGCTGCTGACGATGGTCTGACCGAACTTGCCTGAATTAACTAGGAAATCGCCCCTATGAACACCGCCGTGAATGTCAACGTAGTGCATGAATCCGAAGCCCAACGCCAACACGCTCGGGTCAAAATCCCGGCCAAGTTGCGCTTCTTCGGCCCAGACCGTACGCCCATGGAAGTCAAGGTCCTGGACCTGTCGGCCGGTGGGCTGTGCTTCAACGCCGGCCAGATGCCGCTCAAGGTTGGCGAGACGTACAAGGCCCGCCTGCAGTTCGTGATCGACAACCTTGGCCTGGCCATGGACGTGGAGCTGCAAATCCGTTCCCACGACCGCCAGACCGGCCGCACCGGTTGCCAGTTCCAGAACCTGGAGCCGCGTGACATCTCGACACTGCGCCATATCATCACCTCGCACCTGGCCGGCGACATCGTGGGCGTCGGCGACGTGCTGGCGACGTTGCAACGCGACAACTTCACCAAGGCCCGCAAACAGAAAGATGACAACGGTGGCATGAGCGCCTTCGGCCGCCTGCGCGCCGTGACCTTCAGCCTGGGCATCTTCATTGTCGGCCTGGCGGCGTTCGGTTTCATCTTCAAGTCGGTATACGGCATGTACTTCGTCAGCCACGCCCAGGCCGGCATCGTCAACGTACCGGGCATGGCCATCACCATGCCGCGCGACGGCACCGTGCAGAGCCTGGTCAAGGCCGACGGCCTGGCCGCCAAAGGCGCTCCGCTGGCGACTTTCAGCACCAGCATGCTGGACGTACTCAAGGGTCACCTGGACGACAACCAGCTGCAGCCGGCCAAGGTTGAAGAGCTGTTCGGCAAGCAAATGACCGGCACCCTCACCTCGCCATGCGACTGCATCGTGGCCCAGCAACTGGTTTCCAACGGCCAGTACGCCAGCAAGGGCGACGTGATCTTCCAACTGGTTCCACGTGGCGCCGAAGCCAACGTTGAAGCGCGTTTCTCCTATCGCCAGTTCGGCGACGTGCGCCCAGGTACACCGGTCAGCTTCCAGGTGGCCGGCGAAGACACCACCCGTACCGGCAAGATCGTCAGCAGCACCAGCCTGAAAAGCGCCGACCTGTCTTCCGATATCCGCGTGCTGATCCAGCCCGACGAAGCCCTCGACAGCGCGCTGGCCGGCCGTCCCGTGGAAGTCGTCAGCGATCGTGGCCCAAGCCTGAACTGGCTGATCGACAAAGCCATGGCCGTTGGTCTTTAAGTCGAGGATATGCCCGTGATCACTCCACAAAACAACAATGCGCCGCGTTCCCTGTGGGAGCGAGCTTGCTCGCGATGGGATCGACGCGGTCTGTCTGAGACTCCGAGCAGCCTGCATCGCGAGCAGGCTCGCTCCCACACAGGCTATGCGTTGTGTGCCTTGGCACTGGCCGTCAGCCTGGCCGGTTGCGCCGGCCTGCCCGACCAGCGCCTGGCCAACGAAGCCCTCAAGCGCGGCGACACGGCGTTGGCGCAGCAGAACTATCAGCAACTGGCAGACCTGGGCTACAGCGAGGCCCAGGTGGGCCTGGCCGATATCCAGGTGGACAGCCGCGACCCCGAGCAGATGAGAAAGGCCGAGGCGACCTACCGCGCCGCCGCCGATATCTCGCCGCGCGCCCAGGCTCGCCTGGGTCGCCTGCTGGTGGCCAAGCCCGGATCCACCGAGGCTGAAAGACACGAAGCCGAAGGCCTGTTGAAAAAAGCCTTCGCCAACGGTGAAGGCAATACCTTGATCCCGCTGGCGATGCTGTACCTGCAATACCCCCACAGCTTCCCGAACGTCAACGCCCAGCAGCAGATCAGCCAATGGCGCAGCGCCGGCTACCCGGAAGCCGGCCTGGCGCAGATCCTGCTCTACCGCACCCAGGGCACGTACGACCAGCACCTGGACGAAGTGGAAAAGGTCTGCAAGGCCGCCCTGGCGACCACCGACATCTGCTACGTCGAATTGGCCACGGTCTACCAGAAACGCGGCCAGCCGGAACAACAGGCCGAGCTGATCAAGCAGATGCAAGCCGGTCACGCCCGCGGTGTGGTCTCGGCCCAGCGTGTAGACAGCGTCGCCCGCGTCCTGGCCGATCAGAGCCTGGGCAAGACCGACGAGAAAACCGCCCAGTCGTTGCTCGAAGGCATCGCCCCCGGCTACCCCGCTTCCTGGGTCAGCCTGGCGCAGCTGCTTTACGATTTCCCCGAGTTGGGTGACGTCGACAAGATGATGCAGTACCTGGAAAACGGCCGCGCCGCCGACCAGCCGCGCGCCGAGCTGTTGCTGGGCAAGCTGTATTACGAAGGCAAGTGGGTGCCCGCCGACGCCAAGGTCGCCGAGGCGCACTTCCAGAAAGCCGTGGGCCGTGAAGTGGCGGCCGATTATTACCTCGGCCAGATCTATCGCCGTGGTTATCTGGGCCAAGTGTACTCGCAAAAGGCTCTGGATCACCTGCTCAAGGCCGCCCGCAACGGCCAGAACAGCGCCGACTACGCCATTGCCCAGCTGTTCTCCCAAGGCAAGGGCACCAAGCCCAACCCGGTCAACGCTTACGTGTTCAGCCAGTTGGCCAAGACACAAAACACCCCGCAGGCCACCGAGCTTGCCCAGACCCTCGAAGCACAATTACCGCCGGAACAACTTGCACAAGCGCAACGCCTGCTACAACAAGAGCAGGCCATTCGCGGCGCCATGAGCCCCGATACGCTGGAACTGCAAGCCCTAAAAGAAGATGACGGCGAGGAACCTCTATGAAGCTTTTGAAGCTCAACCCTTTTGTACAGGCTGGTATTGGCCTGTCGTTTGCCCTGCTGTGGTCCTGCCCGACCCTGGCGGCGCTGACCGAAAGCAAGAATTTCGGCCTGGAAGTGAAGATCACCGGCCAGTCCGAAGATGACCGCGACCTCGGCACCCAGAGCGGTGGCGACGTCAACGGTATCGGCCTGGACCTGCGCCCTTGGATCTATGGCGAAAGCGGTAACTGGAGCGGCTACGCCATGGCCCAGGCCGTGACATCCACCGATATCATTGAGACCGACACGCTGCAGCAGTCGGATGACGCGACCCAGCAAACCGACAGCGGTGATCGCGAAGCCAAAAAAAGCTACCTGGCAATGCGCGAATTCTGGATTGGCTACAGCGGCCTCACGCCTTATCCGGGCGAACTGTTGAAGTTCGGTCGCCAGCGTCTGCGCAACGACGACGGGCAATGGCGCGACACCAACATCGAAGCCCTGAACTGGACCTTCGACACCACCCTGCTGCGCGCCAACCTGGGCGTGGCCGAGCGTTTCAGCGAATACCGCACCGACCTCAAGGAACTGTCGCCCCAGGACGAGGATCGCCTGCACGTCTACGGTGACGTGGCGTACCAATGGATGCCAGGCCAATGGGCCGGGATCCGAGCGCACCACACCCATGACAACGGCAGCCTGGACTACCCGACCCCGGGCGAAGCCACCGACACCCTGGACAAGACCCAGAACGGTGACCTGACCTGGCTCGGCCTGGAAGCCAACAGCGATGCCTACAACTGGCGCAACACCAACACCGTCAATTACTGGGCAAGCATCACCGGCATGACCGGCGACCGCGACACCGTCAACCCGCTCGACGCCGACGGCACCCGCCCCGCGCAGCTCAAGCGCAGCGACGACGTTGACGGCTGGGCCACCGACCTGGGTATCCGCCTGCGTCTGGATCCGCAATGGCAAGTCGGTGCGGCCTACGCCCGCGCCAGCGAGGACTACGAGCAGAACGGCCTGCAGAGTAACCGCTCGAACTTCACCGGCACCCGCTCGCGCGTCCACCGTTTCGGCGAGGCCTTCCGTGGCGAAATGGCCAACACCCAGAGCGCCAGCCTGTTCGGCTCCTGGCAACTGCGCGACGAATACGACGCCAGCCTCGTGTACCACAAGTTCTGGCGCGTGGACGGCAACAAGGCGGTGGGCAGCAACGGCATCAATGCCGTGCAAAACAACACTGACGACGTGACCGGCGCCATCTTGTCCACCTCGACCCTGCCGCTGCGCGACGGCGAGAAGGACCTGGGCCAGGAAGTCGATCTGGTGGTCACCAAGTACTTCAAGCAAGGCCTGTTGCCGGCTGCGCTGAGTCAATCCATAGATGAGCCGTCGGCGCTGGTGCGCTTGCGTGGCGGCGTGTTCAAGCCAGGCGACGCCTACGGCAAAGAGGTCGATTCGTACATGCATCGTGCCTTTGTCGACGTGATCTGGCGCTTCTGATGCGAACGGCCATGGGAGTGCCCGATATGAACCGCTACCTCAGGAACAGCCAGGCGATGAAGGGTTCGATCAGCCTGTTGGCCGCAGCGATGCTGCTGGCCGGCTCATCGGCGTTCGCCAACGTTGAACCGGCGGTCAAGCCGGGCAACGTGGTCAAGGAGCTGCAACGAGCCAAGACCTACACCGTCAGCAGCGCGCCGACCGCGCCGCTGGAACTGGCCGCGCCAACCCTGCCCGACCTCAAGGGTTATACCGCCGAAGCGGTCGCGGCGAAGATCGTGCGCAGCAAGCCCGGCAAAGTCAGCGTGCGCCGGATGATGCAGGAAAACGCCTTGAAGGACTTCATCGGCGGCGACAACAAGATGGCCGAGTGGGTGGTGCGTCAGCACGGCATCCCGCAGGCCATCTTCATCGACGACGGTTACATGAACCTCAAGGACCTGGTCAAGAAAGTGCCCAAGCAGTACCTCAAGGAAACGTCGCCAGGGGTGTTCCTGGCGCGGATCCCGATTGTCGTGGGCGAAAAAGGCATCCTGGAAATCGACAAGCAGACCCAGGAACTGCGCCTGTCCCAGGAGGGCGGCTCGTTCCTGGTCAACGATGGGCACATGTTCATCCGCGACACCAAGGTCACCGGCTGGCGCGAAAAGGACAACGGCCCCGCCACGTTCCGTTCGCCCAACGAGTTCCGTCCGTTCCTGCTGTCCTGGGGTGGTACCGAGACCTACATCGTCAATACCAAGATGGCCAGCTTCGGCTACGCCAACAGTAAGTCGTACGGCGTGAGTATTTCCCAGTACACGCCGAACATGGCCAAGGTCCTCAAGCGCCCGGAACCGACCGGCTGGATCATCGGTTCCGAGTTCTCGGACATGTGGTACGGCTTCTACTGCTACGAAACGGAAGACTTTGTGATCAAGGGCAACACCTACAAAGACAACATCGTCTACGGCATCGACCCCCACGACCGTTCCCATCGGCTGATCATTGCCGACAACACCGTTTACGGAACCAAGAAGAAGCACGGGATCATTATTTCCCGTGAGGTCAATGACAGCTTCATCTTCAACAACCGCAGCTACGACAACAAGCTCTCGGGCGTGGTGATCGACCGCAACAGTGTGAACAACGTGATCGCCTACAACGAGATCTACAAGAACCACACCGACGGCATCACGCTTTATGAGAGTGGTGACAACCTGTTGTGGGGCAACAAGGTGATCAGCAACCAGCGCCACGGCATCCGGATTCGTAACAGCGTAAACATCCGACTGTACGAAAACCTGTCCATGGCCAACGGCCTGACCGGTCTGTATGGCCACATCAAAGACCTGTCCGACACCGACCGGGACATCAAGCTCGACCCGTTCGACACCGAGGTGTCGCTGATCGTGGTCGGCGGCGAACTGGCCGGCAACGGCAGCGGCCCGCTGTCCATCGACTCGCCGTTGAGCGTCGAGCTGTACCGCGTGTCCATGCTTGCGCCGACCAAATCCAGCGGCATCAGCTTCACGGGGATCCTGGGCGAACGCCAGGACGAAATCCTCGACCTGCTGGTGCGCCAGCAAAAAGCCGTGCTGATCGACCCTGTTGAAAGCCAGACCGAATTGCGGGACTGAGGAATGACCTTTATGAACCCACGCATGATCAAACTTCTGGGCCTGTCCGCCCTGACCGCCGGCATTCTCGCCGCCGCGAGCGGCGCGCGCGCCGATGAAGTCAAAGCCCCGACCTTTACCGCCGAACCTTGCTGCAACCTGTGCCCGGCTGCCCATGACGCGAAGAACTACACCACGCGCTACCAGCAGAACTTCACCACGCTGGTCCAGGCCCAGGGCGATTGGCTGTTCCGTACCCAGGAAGACCTGCGCACGGAGTTCAACACCACGCCGGCCGGCTACAAGCGCATGCAGCAGTTGCACGATGCGTTCAAGAAAAAAGGCGTAGAACTGGTGCTTGTCTACCAGCCGACCCGGGGCCTGGTGAACCGCAACAAGCTCAACCCGCAGGAAAAGGCCGCCTTCGACTACGAGAAGGCGCTGACCAACTACAAAACCATGCTCGGCCGTTTCGCCCAGATGGGTTACGTGGTGCCGGACCTGTCGCCGCTGACCAACGAAAACCTGCCCGAAACCCTGCCGGCCCATGATTTCTACTTCCGTGGCGACCAGCACTGGACCCCGTACGGCGCCCAGCGCACGGCGAAGATCGTGGCCGAGAAGGTCAAGCAGATCCCGGCATTCGCCGACATTCCCAAGCGTGAATTCGAGACCAAGAAGTCCGGCCGCATGGGCAAGACCGGCACCCTGCACAACATGGCCGGGCAACTGTGTGGCACCAGCTATGCGATCCAGTACATGGACCAGTTCACCACCGAGCCCAAGGGCGAGGCGGGCGATGGCGACCTGTTCGGCGATGCGGGCGACCCGCAAATCACGCTGGTGGGCACCAGTCACAGCGGCAAGAACTACAACTTCGCCGGGTTCCTGCAAGAAGCCATCGGCGCCGACATCCTCAACGTAGCCTTCCCGGGCGGCGGTTTCGAGGGTGCGATGATCCAGTACCTGGGCAGCGAAGAGTTCCAGAAGAACCCACCGAAGATCCTCATCTGGGAATTCTCGCCGCTGTATCGCCTGGACCAGGAAACCATCTACCGCCAGATGATGGCGCTGCTGGACAACAACGGTTGCGAAGGCAAGCCGGCATTGATGAGCAGCAAAGCCAAGCTCAAGCCGGGCAAGAACGAATTGATGGTCAACAGCAAGAATATGGACCTGCGTAACGGCAGTCACCAGATCGACATCCGCTTCGCCGACACCTCGGTGAAAACCTTGCAAGCCACCCTCTGGTACATGAATGGGCGCCACGAGGACATCAAGATCGAAAAACCGAACACCTCCGAAACCGACGGACGTTTCGCCTTCCAATTGCGCACCGACGAAGACTGGGCCTCGCAGAACCTGCTGGCTGTCGAAGTCCAGGGACCCGAAGCCGGTAAAGAACCACTGCAAATCGAAGCGAAAGTCTGCAAACGCAATGCATCTCCGCAAGCCGAGCAACAAACGGCTCAAATCGGACAATGAGGTCTCGTCTCATGACCAGAACCATGCGCACCCGAACGTTGAAAACGCTGCTGGCTCCGTCCCTGCTGACCCTGGCGATGTTCGCCGGGGCCACGCAGGCCGCGGCGCCACTGCGCCCGCCACAGGGCTACTTCGCACCGATTGAAAAGGTCAAGGAAGGCGACGGCGGCAAGGGCTGCGAGGCAGTGCCGACGCCATACACGGGCTCGCTGCAGTTTCGCAGCAAATACGAGGGCTCCGACAAAGCTCGCGCAACGCTGAACCTGCAATCGGAAAAAGCCTTCCGCGACAGCACCGCCGACATCACCAGGATCGAGCGCGGCGTGAGCAAACAAGTCATGCAGTTCATGCGCGACGGTCGTCCCGAGCAGCTTGAATGCACGCTGAACTGGCTGACCGCCTGGGCCAAGGCCGATGCGCTGATGTCCAAGGACTTCAACCACACCGGCAAGTCCATGCGCAAATGGGCCTTGGGCAGCATGGCTTCGGCCTATGTGCGCCTGAAGTTCTCCGAGTCGCGCCCGCTGGCGAACCATCAAGAACAGGCGCAACTGATCGAAGCCTGGTTCAGCAAGATGGCCGACCAGGTGGTCAGCGATTGGGACAACCTGCCGCTAGAGAAAATCAACAACCATTCGTACTGGGCCGCCTGGTCGGTCATGGCCACGTCCGTGGCGACCAACCGTCGCGACCTGTTCGACTGGGCCGTCAAGGAATACAAGGTCGGCGCCAACCAGGTTGATGCCGAGGGCTATCTGCCCAACGAACTCAAGCGCAAGCAACGCGCCCTGTCCTACCACAACTACGCCCTGCCACCGCTGGCGATGATCGCCAGCTTCGCCCAGGTCAACGGCGTGGACCTGCGCCAGGAAAACAACGGTGCCCTCAAGCGACTGGGTGAACGAGTGCTCGCCGGGGTGAAAGACCCGGACATCTTCGAAGAGAAAAACGGCGAAGAACAGGACATGAAGGATCTGAAGATCGATTCGAAATTCGCCTGGCTCGAACCGTTCTGCAGCCTCTACACCTGCTCCGAGGACGTGCTGGAACGCAAGCACGAAATGCAACCGTTCAAGACCTTCCGCCTCGGCGGGGACTTGACCCGGGTGTATGACCCTTCGCGGGAGAAAGGCGAGAAAGGTAGTTAAGACTCAACACATTTGCTGTGGCGAGGGAGCTTGCTCCCGCTGGGGTGCATAGCGCCCCCAAGCCTGACGATGCGACTGCTTCGCAGCCGAGCGGGAGCAAGCTCCCTCGCCACAGGTAAGCAAGCGTTCGAAATGCAATAACCCCCCGGTTTTCATGGGGGGGTTTGGGGGGGCTCTGGCCCTTGACTGTTGATTCAACAAGGAGAGATCGGGATGGTATTTTCATCCAATGTGTTCCTGTTCCTGTTCCTGCCGATCTTTCTCGGCTTGTACTACCTGAGCGGGCAACGCTATCGCAACCTGCTGCTGCTCATCGCCAGCTATGTGTTCTATGCCTGGTGGCGCGTGGACTTCCTGGCCCTTTTCGCCGGTGTCACCCTGTGGAACTACTGGATCGGCCTGAAAGTCGGTGCCGCCGGCGTGCGCACCAAACCGGCCCAGCGCTGGCTGCTGCTCGGCGTGGGCGTGGACTTGGCCATCCTGGGCTACTTCAAGTACGCCAACTTCGGCGTGGACAGCCTCAACGCGATCATCACCAGCTTCGGGCTCAACCCGTTCATCCTGACCCACGTGCTGCTGCCGATCGGCATCTCGTTCTACATTTTCGAGTCCATCAGCTACATCATCGACGTGTATCGCGGTGATACGCCGGCCACGCGCAACCTGATCGACTTCGCGGCATTCGTGGCGATCTTCCCGCACTTGATCGCAGGCCCCGTGCTGCGTTTCCGTGACCTGGCCGATCAGTTCAACAACCGCACCCATACGCTGGACAAATTCTCCGAAGGCTGCACGCGCTTCATGCAGGGCTTCATCAAGAAAGTCTTCATCGCCGATACCCTGGCGGTGGTGGCGGACCACTGCTTCGCTCTGCAGAACCCGACCACGGGCGATGCCTGGCTTGGCGCCCTGGCGTACACGGCGCAGCTGTACTTCGACTTCTCCGGCTACAGCGACATGGCCATCGGCCTGGGCCTGATGATGGGTTTCCGCTTCATGGAAAACTTCAAGCAGCCCTACATCAGCCAATCGATCACCGAGTTCTGGCGTCGCTGGCACATCAGCCTGTCGACCTGGCTGCGCGATTACCTCTACATCACCCTGGGCGGTAACCGCAAAGGCACGCTGATGACCTATCGCAACCTGTTCCTGACCATGCTGCTCGGCGGTCTGTGGCACGGCGCGAACATCACCTACGTGATCTGGGGCGCGTGGCACGGGATCTGGCTGGCGATCGAAAAAGCCGTGGGCATCGACACCAACCCGCGCAGCATCAACCCGATCCGCTGGGCACTGACGTTCCTGCTGGTGGTGATGGGCTGGGTGATCTTCCGCGCCGAGAACCTGCACGTCGCCGGCCGCATGTACGGCGCGATGTTCAGCTTCAACGACTGGTCGCTGTCGGAACTGACCCGCGCCAACCTCACCGGTTTGCAGATCGCCACGCTGGCGGTGGCCTACATCACCCTCGCCTTCTTCGGCCTGCGGGACTTCTACACCAACCGTCCGCCGGTCAAGGCCAAGCCTGAGGTGAGCGCCGAAGCCAATGGCCCGGCCACCGCGCAACCGGGGCTGATCAAAGCCGTACCGGGCGACAACCCGTCGACCATCCATGAACCCGGCTACACCGTGGGCGTCGAAGCCCAGGTGCAACCGGCCTACTGGACCGTGGACTGGTCACGCTATGTGATGCGCGCCCTGGTACTGCTGTTGTTCATCGCCTCGATTCTCAAACTGTCGGCGCAAAGCTTCTCGCCGTTCCTTTACTTCCAGTTCTGAGGGATCCGGACATGACCCGCTCATTACGCATCTTCTACGTCGCGCTGTTTATGTTGATCCTGACGGCGCTGGGTATCTGGTCGATGCGCAGCTTCCTAGGCTTCAGCACCAACCCCGATGCGACCGTGCTCAACGGTCGCTGGGCCAAGGCCGTGGAAACGCACTACGACGATGAATTCCCGATCAAGCGCCTGGGCACCAACATCTGGGCCGCGCTGGACTACAAACTGTTCAACGAAGGCCGTAAGGGCGTGGTCCTGGGCCGCGACCAGTGGCTGTTCAGCGACGAAGAGTTCAACCCGATCGTCAACGAAGAGCAGAACCTGCAAGGCAACTACGCGCTGATCGAAGGCGTGCGCCAGAAGCTCAAGGAACAAAGCATCACCCTGGTCATGGCGATCGTGCCGGCCAAGGCGCGGCTGTATCCCGAGCACCTGGGTGAAGTGAAGCCGTCGAGCATCCACGCCAACCTGTACCAGGACTTCCACGCCCGCGTGGCGACGGACAAGATCCTCGCTCCTGATCTGCTCGGCCCGCTGCAACAGGCCAAGCAGAGCGGCCAGCAAGTGTTCCTGCGCACCGACACTCACTGGACGCCGGAAGGCGCGCAAATTGCCGCGGAACATCTGGCCAAAGCCATTGCCGAACGCACACCACTGAATGGCGAACCACAGCGTTTTGTCACCGAGCCTGCGGAGAAGATCATCCACAAGGGCGACCTGCGCCAGTTCCTGCCGCTCGATCCCCTGTTCGAAAACCTGATGCCGGCCCAGGAGCCGCTAGTCAAGCGCAACACCCGCGAAGCCGACGACCAGCCGGCCAGCGATGACGCGTTGTTCGCCGATGCCCAGGTGCCCGTGGCCCTGATCGGCACCAGCTACAGCGCCAACCCCAACTGGAACTTCGTCGGTGCTCTCAAGCAAGCGCTGCACAGCGACGTCGTCAACTACGCCGAAGACGGCCATGGCCCGATTCTGCCGATGCTCAGCTACCTCAAGAGCGACGCCTTCAAGAACAGCCCGCCACAGGTGCTGATCTGGGAGTTTCCTGAACGTTATCTGCCCGTGAACAACGAGATCGGCGACGCCGATCCGCAATGGGTCGCCGAACTCAAGCAAGCCGGCACCCGCCAACAGAACGTAGCTGCTAACACACAATCCGAGACGCCCGACCGGGCGCAAAACTGAAAGAGAGGTCCATCATGACTTTCAACACTACTCCTCGTCGTCTCGCTGCTCGCTCCTTCAAGGCCGTTGCCCTGGTCGCCAGCATGAGCGCCCTTTCCTTCTCAGCCTTCGCCGGTGACTCGGCCCTGTATGGCCCTGTCGCGCCGAAAGGCTCGAGCTTCGTGCGGGTCTACAACGCCAGCAACGCCGAAGTCAGCGCCACCGTCGGCAGCACCAACATCAGCGACGTCGCCCCCTTGGCCAGCAGTGACTTCAGCTTCATGCCTGGCGGCGACTACAGCGCCAAGGTAGGCAGCCAGACCGTACCGGTTAAACTGGCCTCCGATCACTATTACACCCTGGTCAACAACGCCAGCGGCCAGCCACAACTGATCGAAGAACCACCGTTCAAGAACAAGCAGAAATCCCTGGTCCGCGTACAGAACCTCAGCGACAAGAAGCTGACCCTCAAGACCGCCGACGGCAAGACCGACGTGGTTAAGGAGGTAGCGGCCAAGGGCCGTGGCGAACGTGAAATCAACCCGGTGAAAGTGTCCCTGGCTCTGTACGAAGGCGACAAGAAAGTCGGCGATGTGAAGCCAGTAGCCCTTGAGCGCGGCGAAGCGGCCGTACTGTACGTGACTGGTTCTGGCAGCAGCCTGTCGCCTGTCTGGGTCAAGCGCCCGGTGTCCACCCGCTGATGAGTTTTTCTGACTGACGCTTCACCTGTGGGAACGAGCAAGCTCGCTCCCACAGGACACAGGTGTCATTCGGATACGGAACAAAAACAAGAGAGTGAAACGACAGAACGCAGTAGCTCTAAAACCATTTTTGCTTCAAAGGAGTAACAAACATGATTCCGGTGATCTTGTCAGGTGGTAGTGGCTCACGTCTTTGGCCGCTTTCGCGCAAGCAATTCCCTAAACAGTTCCTGGCCCTGACCGGCGAACACACCCTGTTCCAACAGACCCTCGAGCGCCTGGTGTTCGAAGGCATGGACACGCCGATCGTGGTCTGCAACAAAGAGCACCGTTTCATCGTCAACGAGCAGCTGTCCGCCCAGAATCTGGAAGCCCAGCGCATCCTGATGGAACCGTTCGGTCGCAACACCGCGCCGGCCGTGGCCCTGACCGCGATGATGCTGGTCAACGAAGGCCGCGACGAACTGATGCTGGTACTGCCGGCGGACCACGTCATCGAGGATCAGAAAGCCCTGCAACGCGCATTGGCCCTGGCCACCGTGGCGGCCGAGCGTGGCGAAATGGTGCTGTTCGGCGTCCCGGCCACCAAGCCGGAAACCGGCTACGGCTACATCAAGTCGACCAACGACGCCTTGCTGCCTGAAGGCGTGAGCCGCGTGTCCCACTTCGTCGAAAAACCCGACGTCAAGCGCGCTACCGAGTTCGTCCAAGCCGGCGGTTACTTCTGGAACAGCGGCATGTTCCTGTTCCGCGCCAGTCGCTTCCTCGAAGAGCTGAAAAAACACGATCCGGACATCTACGACACCTGCCTGCTGACCCTTGAGCGCAGCGAGCAGACCGCCGACACCATCACCTTCGACGACGCCACCTTCGCCTGCTGCCCGGACAACTCCATCGACTACGCGGTGATGGAAAAAACCCAGCGCGCCTGCGTGGTGCCGCTGTCGGCGGGCTGGAGCGACGTCGGTTGCTGGGCATCGCTGTGGGAAGTCAATGCCAAAGACACCAACGGCAACGTCACCAAGGGCGACGTCGTGGTCCAGGACAGCCGCAACTGCATGATCCACGGGAACGGCAAGCTGGTGTCGGTGATCGGGCTGGACAACATCGTCGTGGTCGAGACCAAGGACGCCATGATGATCGCCCACAAGGACAAGGTCCAAGGCGTCAAGCAGCTGGTCAACACCCTCAATGCCCAGGGCCGCACCGAAACCCAGAACCACTGCGAGGTCTATCGTCCGTGGGGTTCCTATGACTCGGTGGACATGGGCGGTCGCTTCCAGGTCAAGCACATCTCGGTCAAGCCGGGCGCGTGCCTGTCGCTGCAGATGCACCACCATCGCGCCGAACACTGGATCGTAGTCAGCGGCACCGCTGAAGTGACCTGCGACGAGAACGTGTTCCTGCTGACCGAAAACCAGTCGACCTACATCCCGATCGCGTCGGTTCACCGCCTGCGCAACCCGGGCAAGATCCCGCTGGAAATCATCGAAGTGCAGTCCGGTAGCTACCTGGGCGAAGACGACATCGAGCGCTTCGAAGATATCTACGGTCGTTCCACCCCACTGGAGCGCGGCGTGTCGGTGAAGACTATCGCCCAATAAGATCAGCAACGATCAGCCAGACAAGAAGCCCTCATCCAGCCCACTGCGTCCCCTATCCGCAGTGGGTTGGGTGGGGGCTTTTTTATGTTCCTGTCAATCAAGACGAACCCCAATATCATCCAGGGAAGGGAATCCATTCTTTAGTGCCTCTTTTCCGGTAAGAAACTATATAAGCGGCCGGAATTGGCGTGATGAAAGTGAGTTCTACTGTTACAGGCGGAATCATCGCAACAAAGTCGGCGTTCTCAAGCGAGTCATCGCTCATCAGAAGGCGAGCACTCAGCCGTCCTTTCGGTTTGAACTCAAACGGTTGTTGAAGACCTAAGGTCCGATTGTTGATCTCGCGCTCTTTTAGCCCAGGAATTTCCATTCGATACAGATAATTTCTGGTGTCGCCATACCCGCCAGAATCCTCGTCCATTCCCAAAGACACATAACCTGGGACCGGACTTCTTACATGTTCACTGGCGAGCGTATTGAAACCTTTGCTCACCACTGCGTTCCGAAAATCCTTCTTGATTTCCAGGCCTCGGTTATCTCTGGGATAAAAGCCGCCGGCTTTCAATATTTGTTCAGGAGAACGGTCATCGCCTCTCATTGCCAAAACTTTGCCGGACGGGGTAAGTGTTAGGGTATGCGGGCCGACCAGCATCTTTCCTCCCTCAATCGAGGGAGTTTGCGCAGCCTCATACATCTCTGCCGAACTGGTGCTTTCTAGTGGCGGTCTCACCGACCGCTCAGACACTAGCCCCAGCGTAAAGGGAGGCGGATTTTGTTTCGCCGTAAATGCGCGGTTCTCGGTCCCTCCCTTGGCAAGGGTCGTTGGAGCGTCTCGAGTCGTGCGGGCAGGTTCAAACAGACTTCTTATTTTACTGACATCTCCTCTGTTCTGCTTCTCAGGCATGAGCCCGTCACCGTCAACGAAAGTCACGGGAGTGTTTTTGACCATACGATACATATTCAAACCATCGACCGCGCCAGCCGGGTCCGGATTCAGCCAGCGCTGCAACCATGGGATGTAATAACGAAAGCCATAGTAATAAAGCCCCGTTGCATCCCGTTCCTTGCCCGAATAACGCACCGTCTTGTAACCCACCTCGATTGCATTTTCCCCAACCAGATACGCGGTTTCGCCAAACGGATAAAAATGCTCCTGGCTGATGATCCGCCCGTCCTCGGCCAGCTCCAGGCTCACCGAACCCAGATGATCGGCGACGCTGTATCGGTAGCAATCATTCTTCCCGGTGGGCGGCGTGCTTTCCCAATGCAACACCCGAACCTCGCTGAGCCCGCCCTGGGCGACGATCACTTGCAATGCCTCGCCCGTGCCGCTCTCGGCACGCAACTCCAGCCCCGGCAGATATCGCACCTCGGCAGCCAGCGTGCGGGTGCCGGTCTGCAAGGTGCGAAGTTTGCGCGCCCGTTGTCCGCCGCCGTCGTAGACATACGCTTCGCTGTCGTTGAGCCCCGAGTCGCGCTCGATGGGCGTGACCGACCTCAACTGGTTGCGCAGATCCCAGGCCAGGAACCGACCGGCGTCCAGCTCCAGGCAATTGCCCCGTGCATCGAACGCGGCGGCGATTTCATCCTCGGTGGGCGGCACGCCGTTGCGGTAAGGCAGGCAGCGATTGCTGTGGCGAGCCGCTTTGATTTCCCGGCCATGCCTTTGGGCGCCGACGTGAGTCAGCTCCAACAGGTTGCCAGCCTCGTCGTAGCGGTAGGCCTGTCGGTAATTGCTGACCGCCGCCGGGTCGCTGCGTCCTAGCGAGTCGGGGCCTTGGTTGACCGTTCCCGCCTCCCACCCCGTGGCTTCGATCAGTTGATAAAGACTGTCGTACGTGAAGCGGCTGATCGGATCGATGCGTTGGTTGGCGAAGTAGCGGATCGCCTGGGCCTGGTCTTCGATGCTCAGCACATTGCCCATCGGGTCGTAGTCGTAGCGCAAATGTTGCAGCACATGGTCGGCACGCATGGCTTGGCGTTCGGACAAGCGTCCGTCCTCTGGGTCATACGTGAGTGAAGTCAGCACGCCGTTGCCGGCTGTTTCCTGCTCGATTTTTCCTTGGGCGTCGTAGCGAATGTCGCTCACCAACGCCTGCCAATCGTCTTGCCCCTCCAACAGCAATTGACTGCCGGACAGCCGGCCATCGAGCGTAAGGCCTTGCCGTTGTCGATTGCCCCTGGCGTCGACCCGCTCCAGCACATCACCCAACGGCCCAACGCGCCACGTCGAAACGGCGCCGTCTCCAGGCTCCAGCAGGTGCTCGCGATCGCCCTCGGCTTCCGGCCAATCGGGCAGAGCCGCATCGAGGATGAAGCGGCGCTCCTGCAGGAGGTTATGCCCGGTCAAGGCAAAGGATGCCAGCGACAAGGTGCCCGCCGTGTCGTCGTGGCGGATCAATTGCCCGTACTGGTTGTGGTCTTGATCGCCCTGGCCCGGATAGCCATACGTCAGGCGTTCGGTACACCGGCGCGGCTGCCCGCTGCCTTGTTCGAACACCGCCACGGGGCGAAGCAGTTCGTCATGGAGCAGGTCGCGCTGCGTCCCTCGGCTGTCCCAACCCAGCAGAACTTCACCGGCGAAACCCGGCAGATCGGTCTGCCGACCGGCATCAACGCTGTCTGCCCGCAGCGTCGTGCCGGACAGTGAATAAAGCATTGAGAGATTGGCGGGCGTCGATTCGTCGTTTTCCTGCAAGATCCATAAACGCGGATCCCACTGTTTCACCGCGTGTCCAGCCACGTCAAAGAGGCTGCGGTTGATGCGCCGCTGCGCGGGAGCAATCTCCTGGCTGCGGCAGTAGCCCACCGAGCGAACCGGCAAGCTTCGCGGGTCGACAGCGATTAACGTCGGCGTTCGATAATCCATGCCCATCAGCAGCAGCTCCGTAAAGTGCCAGGTAACCCGGCACATCTAACCAACGGTCGCGCAAGGCTGCCTACTGTCATGTATGACAGTGACGACGGACGGTGCAGGGCAGATGAATATCCATCGCCCGCGCCCTTCGGTAGGATGTGGCGATAGGAACGGAGGCTTCAACATGCTTATCGGCGTCGCGCTGGTCATCACCTGGCTCATCCTGCTATTGCGCTACCCGGCCAAGGCCTTGCCGGTTTCCCTGGCGGCGTTCGTCGGGCTGGGGCTGGTCGCGGCGTGGGTGCTTTGGCAGGAAAACCGCGAAACCCGGCAACTGGATCGCCTGGATGTGCGCATTGCCTATGCGCCTGAGCGCTGCCCTGCTGATCGTCCGCTGTCGTTGAGCCTGAAAAATGGCAACGACGTGCCGTTGACCGAGCTGCACTGGCGTATAGCGGCCTACGCGCCCGGCGACACCATCAACCTGGCCGAAAACGTCTACAGCTCACCCCGCTATCGCGGCCCTGGCGAACTGCAACCAGGCGCCGACTGGCAAGACTGCCTGCCGTTGCCGCCGTTGCGCCCCGGCTATCGCCCGCAAACCTTGGAGTTTCGTGCCGAGCGGTTGCAGGGTAGTTTTTCCAACTGATTCCATCACAACGTTACCCAAGGAAAGCGCCATGCCCGTTGCGTTGATCACCGGATGTTCCAGCGGCATCGGCCGCGCCCTCGCCGACGCGTTCAAGGCCGGCGGTTACCAGGTCTGGGCCAGCGCGCGCAAGACCGAAGACGTGGCGCAGCTAAGCGCTGCCGGCTTCACAGCGGTGCAACTGGACGTCAACGACGGCCAGGCATTGGAGCAGTTGAGCGAGCGGATCAACCAGCAACACGGCGGCCTCGACGTGCTGGTGAACAATGCCGGCTATGGCGCCATGGGCCCGCTGCTGGACGGCGGCGTGCCGGCCATGCAGCGCCAGTTCGAAACCAACGTGTTCGCCATCGTCGGCGTGACCCGCGCATTGTTCCCCGTGCTGCGCCAGGCCAAGGGGTTGGTGGTCAATATCGGCAGCGTGTCCGGTGTGCTGGTCACTCCATTCGCCGGCGCCTACTGCGCCTCCAAGGCAGCGGTACACGCCCTGAGCGATGCGTTGCGCATGGAACTGGCGCCGTTCGGCATCCGCGTGATGGAAGTCCAGCCCGGCGCCATCGCATCCAGCTTCGCCAAGAACGCCGGGCACGAGGCCGAACAGTTGATCAGTGAGCAATCGCCCTGGTGGCCGCTGCGCGACGGCATTCGTGCCCGCGCCAAGGCATCCCAGGACAACCCGACCCCGGCCAGCGAATTCGCCGCCGCGCTGCTCAAGGCTATCCAACAGCCCAAGCCACCCCGCCTGCTGCGCCTGGGCAATGGCAGTCGTGCATTGCCGCTGATGGCCGGCCTGCTGCCCAAGGGGTTGCTGGAGAAAGGCTTGATGAAGCGGTTCGGTTTGGGTCGGCTACTGTAATCGTTCCGGTCTTATTTGCCGTTGTGGCGAGGGAATTAGCGGTGACTGTATGGCTCCACCACCACGGTGCAGGTCATCCCCGCCGCCAGCAGCACGTCATCCGGCACTTCGTCCAGATGAATGCGCACCGGCACCCGTTGGGCCAGGCGTACCCAGTTGAACGTGGGGTTCACGTCGGCGATCAACTCACGGCTCTGGGGATTGTCGCGGTCGTAGATCCCCCGGGAAATACTTTCCACGTGGCCCTTGAGCACCTCGCCACTCATCAACTGCAATTGCGCGGAATCCCCGACCCGCACCTTGGGCAGCTTGGTCTCTTCGAAAAAGCCATAGACCCAGAACGAATTCATATCCATCACGGCCATTTTTGCCTCGCCGATGCGCGCGTAGTCGCCACGGTGCACGTTGAGGTTGGTGACGTATCCGTCCACCGCCGCCCGAACCTCGGTGCGGGCCAGGTTCAGCTCGGCCGCCTCCAGCTGCGCCTGGGCGTGCTGGTAGTCAGCCTGGGCTGAATCGGCGATGTTGCTGGCGTCGTCACGGTTCTCCCTTGAGATCACCAGGCTGTCCAGATCGGCGCGCCGATGGGCATTGACCTTGCGCATCTCCCAGGTGGCCTTGCGTGACGCCACCAGGGAGCGCGCCTGCTTCACCGCGATGCGGTAGTGCTCGGGGTCGATGCGCATCAACAGGTCGCCTTTTTTCACCAACTGATTGTCGCGCACCGGCACCTCGACCACCTCCCCGCTGACATCGGCAGCGACATTGATGATGTCGGCCCGTACCCGGCCGTCGCGGGTCCAGGGCGTGTTCATGTAATGCACCCACAATGTCCGGCCGATCCACAGCGCCAGGGCCACGATCAACAACGTCGCCAGCAGGCTGAAAAATTTTTTCATCGCATCGATCTCAACGGTAGACCGTCAGCGCCAGCGCGCCGAACAGACAAGTAAACAGGCTCAGGCGCAGCAGCGCCGGGTGCCAGAAAAAACGGTACAGGTCCAACCCCGACAGGAACCGATCCAACGCCCAGGCCAGGCCGGCGGCGATAAAGAACATCAAGGTCATGGTGGGCATGTAGACGCCGTGGAAGGCGATTTCACGGGGCATGTTCAGGTTCCTGGGAAAGCGGCATGGCATGGCCGGCCAATGGCGATTGCGGGTCTAGCAAAGAGGTACGGATGAAGTGCAGGTAGCTTTTCACCCGGCGCAGGGCCGAGGTGTCGAAATGCGGGGCGAAAGGTTCGTCGGTGGCCTGCACGCGGCTGATGGCGTGGTCCACCGCCACCAGCGCACGCTCCAGATTGTTCTGGCCGGGCTGGCGGAACAGCCGCACCAGCGCACGCCCCATCCCCCGAATCGCCTGGCGCCATGGCTGGCTCTCGGCGTAGGCCGGATGCACCGGTAGCGTCGCCTGCTCCTTGCGCAACTCGATGATGGCGTGGCCGATTTCCAGCACTACGAACATCCAGCGCAGCAAATCCCTTTGCACTCGGGGTTGCCCCGCCGCCAGTCCGTAGGCTTGGTGCAGCAAGTCCCGGCTGCGGCTCTCGAAACCCGAGGCCAAGCCCTTGAGCTTGCCGCTGATGGCGAACACCACCTGTTCGCGCAGGTCCTGTTCAAGCCGACGCCACAGCCAGCGGCTGTTGGGCGGCAGGATAATCGCGCCGGCGGCGGCACATACGAGCATGCCGAGGATCATCGCAATGTAATCGTTGATGAAGGTGTACGGGTTGTAGACCGTCAGGTTGTCCGGCACCGAGCCGGTGCAGAAAAAGATCAGCAACCCCAGCCCGACTCCGGCGTATTGCGGGCGGGAACTGAGGAATGAGCCCACGACAATCACCGGCGTCAGCATCACGCAGAGCAAGGGGAAACCGTCGATCAATGGAAAGACGAAAAACATTTCGACGAAGCCGATCAGCGCCCCTAACAACGTGCCGCAGGCCATCTGGAACGCCATGCGCTTGGGGTTCGGCGTGGCGGCGGACAGCCCGACGGTGGCAGCGGCAATCATCGTCATGGTCGCGCCGCTCGGCCAGGCGGTGGCGACCCAATAGCTGCCCAGCACCAAGAGGATGAACGCAGCGCGAAAACCGGAAGCGGCTGCCGCCAACCCGTTGGTCTGCGACACGAAGGGCTCGTCCCAGCGTTCGCGTTCGTGGCGGTGGTCGGCCAGGGATGCGTGGGTCTGGGCGTAGCCGTGCAGGTCTTCGACAAACCGATATAACAGCTCGTAGGCGGTATGAAAATCCAACTGCTGCGCGTCACTGGGATCCGTCTCCAAAAACTGCGCGCGCAATCGACGGACCTGGGCCGGCAAGTCGGCCTTGTAGTCTGCCAACGCGGCCGCCAAGCGCGCCGCATCAGCATCAATCAAGGGCCGTGCGCTGAAACCGTCGAGCAGTTCGGCGAGGGTTTGCAATCCAGGCTCGATGGCGCTCGCCACCGAGTCCGCCGTGCCAGTGCGCAATCTTTCGAGCAATTGGTGCAAGGCGTTGAATCGGGTAGTGATGCCCATGAATTCGCTGTTCAAGCGACTGAGCCGGCCGTTGCGCCGGCGCATGTGCGGGTCTTCGAACACCGTCACGCTGCGCAGGCCCTCCAGGCCCACCGCTTCGGCGATGAAACCGACGTTACGCGCCTCGAATGCCTCGGGTTGGCTGCGCCCGCGCAAGCCGTCGGTGACGAACAGGGCGAACACACCAAAGCGCTGGTAAAGCGCGTTGCGCATGGCGGCACTGGCGGTTTGCGGCAGGATCGCGGCGCTGACCGCGGTGGAACAGAGGATCCCCAGGGAAATTTCCAACACCCGCCAGACCGCCGCCATGAAGGCGCCCTCGGGATGGGCCAGGGCCGGCAGGCCGATCATCGCCGCGGTGTAGCCGGCCAGCACGAAACCATAGGCGCGAAAGTTGCGATAACGCGCCGCCCCCGCCGAACAGATGCCCACCCAGATCGCCAGGCACCCGAGGAACAGCTCGGTGTGCTGGGCGAACAAGGCGATTAACGCAACCATCACCGCCGAGCCGGCCAACGTGCCGAGCAAGCGATAGAAACTTTTGGCGAACACCTGCCCGCTCTGCGGTTGCATGACGATGAACACCGTGATCATCGCCGTGCGCGGCTGCGGCAGCTCCAGGCGCATCGCCAGCCACAACGTGAGGACCGCGGCCAGCAAGACCTTGAAGATGTAGACCCAGGTCACGCCGTCGCTGCGGGCCCAGTCGAAGAAACCACGGCGCCATTCGAGGCGATACAGCATGAGTAAATACGTCACGGAAGGAGCACTCAGCATCTTGGCGAGGGAGCTTGCTCGCGCTTGGGTGTGCAACATCCATGGGCGGAAACCGGGGCCGCTTCGCAGCCCAGCGGGAGCAAGCTCCCTCGCCATGGGCCATTGCTTGCAACAGGCATGTCACTGCCAGCCTCCAGCCCGCCGCCCAACGCGGTGACCAGATCGGCATGGGCACTCAGGCGCGCCGCCTCCACCCGTTGTTGCACCTGTTGTCGCTTGAACAACAGGCTTTGGGCATTGAGCACGTTGAGGTAATCGGTGAGCCCACGCTGGAACGCGACCAGCGCAATGTCATAGGTGCGCTGTGCCGCGGCAACGGACTCGGCGGCGAAAGCCTGTTGTTTGTCCATCGACTCGCGGCGGATCAACTGGTCGGAAATGCTCTTGAGTGCGTTCACCAACGTCTGGTTGTAGTGCGCCACGGCAATATCGTAGCCGGCGGTCGCCTCGCCCAATTGCGAACGCAGGCGACCGCCGTCGAAGATTGGCAACGAGATCGCCGGGCCGACGTTGTAGGTGAGTTTCTTGCCGGTCAGGAACTCCAGCGCCCCGCCGCCGGTGGCCATGTAGCCCAGGCTGCCTACCAGATCGACGTTGGGGTAAAAGCCGGCCCGGGCCACATCGATACCCCGTGCCTGGGCTGCCACTTGCCAGCGTCCGGCAACCACATCCGGGCGTTGGCCGAGCAGTTCGGCGGGCAACGTGGACGGCAGCTTCAAGGCAGCACCCAAGGCCAGGGTCGGACGGTGCAAGCGCGCACCGTCTCCCGGTCCCTTTCCCGCCAGCGCGGCCAGTTGATTGCGGCTCAAGGCGATGGCTTCGTCGAGGGCGTCGAGTTGACGATGAGTTTCAGGCAGCGGCCCTTGGGCCTGGCTGACTTCGAAGTGCGTGCCGATGCCACCATCCAGGCGTTTCTGTGCGAGTTCGAGGATCTGCTCTTGCTGACCTAGGGTCGCAGCGACTATGTCGCGCTGGGCATAGTGCAGCGATAACTGGATATAGGCGCGCACGATGTTGTTCTGCAATTCCAACTGCGCCTGGCGTGCCTCGGCGACGCTGACATGGGCCAGGTCGACGGCCCGCTCGCTGGCATTGCGCTCGCGCCCCCACAAGTCCAGGGCGTAGCTCAACCCCAGGGCGGCGTTATTGTCCCAAGTAGTGGTATCGGCCAGTTCGCCAGGGCCGTAGAACTGGTCGGTGGGCCAGTTGTGGCGCTTGAGTGTGGACTCGCCATTGATCTGCAGTGACTCGGCGGCCTCGGCGATTCCGGCCATGGCCCTGGCCTGGCGGACCCGCGCGGCGGCCATGGCCAGGCTCGGGTTGTCTGGCACGGCCAAATCGATCCAACGGTCGAGTTGCGGGTCGCCATAGGCTTTCCACCACTGGCGGTTGGGCCAATGAGCGTCGTGGGCAGCCTCGCGAATCGCCTCGTCGGTCGCCAATTGGTCGGGCGACAACGCCTTGCCTTGCGGCGCAATTGCTCCCGTGCCGATGCAACCACTGATGGTTAACGTCAAAACCCAAACACTGAGAGTCTTCAGCTCTCTGCTGATGCAACGCGGCACAGGCGCAATATTCCTAAAAGAAGGGGCTGACGACGGTCTGCGGATGACTGCAAGGCCTGTGGGAGCGAGCTTGCTCGCGATGGGGTCCTCGCATACAACACTGAAGTGAATGCCCAGACGCCATCGCGAGCAAGCTCGCTCCCACAGGTCCTTGACACCAGATCGCTCTGCATTGGCAGCAATTCTAGGGACCGCCCCCGATAGCGATAAGCCGACCTTTCTGTGAATCTTTGTTACCGTAAACGCGATAATCAATAAGTCGGGTCCCGTCACGCTGTAACTTCATGTCACAATTTGACACCTCCCAAGAGAGCCCTCCATGGACACCTTGCAAAACATGCGTGCGTTCAGCTGTGTTGCCGAAGCCGGCAGCTTCACCGCCGCCGCCGCGCAGCTCGACACCACCACGGCCAATGTCTCGCGTGCGGTTTCCAACCTGGAAGCCCATCTGCAAACCCGCCTGCTCAATCGCACCACCCGACGCATCGCCCTGACCGAGGCCGGCAAGCGCTACTTGCTGCGTTGCGAGCAGATCCTGGCGTACGTCGAAGAAGCGGAAGCGGAGGCCAGCGACGCCCATGCGCGTCCGGCCGGGCAATTGAAAGTGCACACCATGACCGGCATCGGCCAGCATTTCGTGATCGACGCCATCGCCCGGTATCGCAAGACCCATCCGGATGTCACCTTCGACCTGACCCTGGCCAACCGCGTGCCGGACATCCTCGACGAGGGTTACGACGTCTCGATCGTGCTCGCCAGCGAACTGCCCGATTCAGGCTTCGTCTCCCAGCGCCTGGGAATCACCTACAGCATCGTCTGCGCGTCGCCCGCCTACGTGAAGGCCAGCGGCTGCCCGCAGAAACCCGCCGACCTGCTCAACCATGCCTGCCTGCGCCTGGTCAGTCCGGTCATTCCGCTGGAGAAATGGGTGTTCGACGGCCCGGAAGGCCAGGAAATGGTCACCGTCAACAATTCACCGTTCCTGGTGAATTCCGCCGATGCCATGAAAACCGCCATCACCAGCGGCATGGGCGTGGGTGTACTGCCGGTGTACGCCGCCATCGAGGGTCTGCGCAACGGCACGCTGGTGCGGGTCATGCCCAACTACCGTTCCCAGGAACTGAACCTCTACGCCATCTACCCATCGCGCCAGTACCTGGATGCGAAGATCAAGACGTGGGTCGAGTACCTGAGGGGATCGTTGCCGGAGATTCTGGCGGCGCACCAGGCCGAATTGACGGCTTATGAATTGAGTGGAAGCCTGACGGGGCCACGGGTCGCGAACTGAATCCGCGACCGGCGCCGGGGGACAATATCAGCGTTTGCCCATCGAGCGACGCGTACCGGGAGGCGCGGCGCCGGGGGTCTTGGTATGGCCGTTCTTTGCGCCATTCTTGTACCAAGGCTGTTGCCCGGCCCCCTTGGCGGCCGCCAGTTCGCCGGGCTTGAAGGGAAACTTGAACGCCGGGATCGCCGGTTTTTCTTCAGCGCTGGAAACATCGCTGTCCGTCTGGGCAGACGGTTCGCCTTGCAAGCGTTCGTCCGCGGACGATGGTGTCGGGGAAGTCATGTAAGGCTCCGGGCGGGTATGCCGGGCTCGCTAGGTGAGCCGCGAAACGCAGCAGTATACCCGCCCGGAATCGCGGTGCCACGAAGCAGATTCCATGGCGGCGTTCCGTCCGACGGAAAACCGGGACGAAACTGACAGCCCTGACAGCTAGCCGTCACCTTCCTGACCGCCTCGCAACGCTATATAAGACAGATAGAAATCCCACCGTCCCGAACCGGCTCTTCGCATCCATGCACATTCAGAAAAAAACCGTCCTGCTCGTCGCGCTGTTGGTCGCCTTGGGCGCACTGGTCCTGTGGTTCTCGATGAAACCCGCCGCCACCAAACCTAGTGCTGCCAGCGCCGTACCGGTAAAGGTCGTGAGCGTGGTGGAAAAGGACGTGCCGCGCTTTGCCAGTGGGATCGGCACGGTGTTGTCGCTGCACAGCGTGGTGATCCGTCCGCAGGTCGACGGCATCCTTACCAAGCTGCTGGTCAAGGAAGGACAATTGGTCAAGAAAGGCGATCTGCTGGCAACCATCGACGACCGTTCCATCCGCGCCAGCCTCGACCAGGCCCGCGCCCAACTCGGTGAAAGCCAGGCACAACTGGCGGTGGCCCAGGTCAACCTCAAGCGCTACAAAGTGCTGAGTGTCGATGATGGCGTATCCAGGCAGACCTACGACCAGCAACAGGCGCTGGTCAACCAACTCAAGGCCACCGCCCAGGGTAACCAGGCGGCCATCGACTCGGCGCAGGTGCAACTGTCCTACACCCAAATCCGCTCGCCGGTGACTGGCCGTGTCGGCATTCGCAATGTGGATGAAGGCAATTTCCTGCGCACCAGCGACACCGAAGGGTTGTTCACCGTGACCCAGATCGACCCGATCGCCGTGGAGTTTTCCCTCCCGCAACAGATGCTCCCGACGCTGCAGCGACTGATCGCTGCCCCGGACCAGGCACTGGTCAAGGCCTACATCGGCGCCGACGGGGCCACCGGGCAATTGCTCGGCGAAGGACGACTCAGCCTCATCGACAACCAGGTCAATACCAGCACCGGAACCCTGCGGGCCAAGGCCGAATTCAATAACGCCGCACAACGGTTGTGGCCGGGGCAGTTGGTCACGCTGAAAATCCAGACCGCCGTCGACAAGGGTGCGCTGGTGGTGCCGCCGACCGTCGTCCAGCGTGGGCTGGAGCAACCTTTCGTCTACCGGGTCAACGGCGACAAGGTGGAGAGCGTGCCGGTTGAAATGGTTTACCAGGACAGCGACATGCACATCATCAACGGCGTGAACGCGGGTGACCAACTGGTGAGCGACGGCCAGTCACGGCTCAAGCCAGGCGCCAGCGTCCAGGTGATCGGGGACCCGCCCTCCGTGGCGAAGACCGGGCAGGCGCAACCATGAAGGGGCGTGGTTCGGTATCGGCGTGGTGCATCGACCATCCCATCGCCACGGTGCTGTTGACGTTCGCCCTGGTGCTGCTGGGGCTCATCGCCTTTCCTCGCTTGCCTGTCGCGCCCTTGCCCGAAGCGGAATTCCCGACCATCCAGGTCAATGCGCAACTGCCCGGTGCCAGCCCCGAGACCATGGCTTCGTCGGTGGCGACCCCGCTGGAGGTGCAATTCAGCGCCATCCCCGGCATTACCCAAATGACCTCCAGCAGCGCGTTGGGCTCGACCAACCTGACCCTGCAATTCAGTCTCGACAAGAGCATCGACACCGCCGCCCAGGAAGTCCAGGCCGCCATCAACACCGCCGCTGGCAAGCTGCCCAACGACATGCCGAACCTGCCGACCTGGCGCAAGGTCAACCCGGCGGACAGCCCGGTGCTGATTTACAGCATCAGCTCCAACCTGATGCCCGGCACCGAACTGAGTGACTACGTCGAGACCCTGCTCGCCCGCCAGATCAGCCAGATCGATGGCGTCGGGCAAATCTACATCACCGGCCAGCAGCGCCCGGCGATCCGGGTCCAGGCCTCGGCCGACCGACTCGCGGCCATCGGCCTGACCTTGGCCGACGTTCGCCTATCCCTCCAGCAGGCCAGCCTCAACCTGGCCAAGGGTGCGCTGTACGGCGAGTCGAGCATCTCTACGCTGTCCACGAACGATCAGTTGTTCAAGCCCGAGGAATACGGTGAGCTGATCGTGGCCTACCGGGACGGGGCGCCGGTTCATCTCAACGACATCGCCAAAGTCGTCAACGGTTCGGAAAATGCCTACGTCCAGGCCTGGTCCGAGGATCAGCCCGGGGTCAACCTGGTCATCTTCCGCCAACCGGGGGCGAACATCGTCGAGACCGTCGACCGCATCCAGGCGGCGCTACCCACCCTGGAGGCCATGCTCCCCGCCGCAGTGCAGGTCAAGGTCATGATCGATCGCACCCAGACCATCCGCGCCTCGTTGCATGAAGTGGAAATCACCCTGCTGATCGCGGTGCTGCTGGTGGTGGCGGTGATGGCGCTGTTCCTGCGCCAGCTCTCGGCGACCCTGATCGTCTCGGCGGTGCTCGGGGTGTCGTTGATCGCCAGTTTCGCCCTGATGTACGTGATGGGCTTCAGCCTGAACAACCTGACCCTGGTGGCGATTGTCATCTCGGTGGGATTCGTGGTGGACGATGCCATCGTGGTGGTGGAGAACATCCACCGGCACCTGGAAGCCGGCGAGGGCATGCGCGAGGCGGCCATCAAGGGCGCCGGGGAAATCGGCTTCACCGTGGTGTCCATCAGCTTCTCGCTGGTGGCGGCATTCATTCCGCTCTTGTTCATGGGCGGCGTGGTCGGGCGCCTGTTCAAAGAGTTTGCCTTGACGGCTACCTCGACCATCCTGATTTCGGTGGTGGTGTCCTTGACCCTGGCGCCGACCCTGGCCGCCTTGTTCATGCGCGCGCCAAAGCACCCCGCTCACGCCCAACCGGGCTTCGGCGAACGCCTGCTGGGCTGGTATGAACGAGGCCTGCGCCGGGCCCTGGCTCACCAGAAGCTGATGATCGGTGTGTTCGGCCTGACCCTGGCGCTGGCGGTGGTGGGCTACGTGTTCATCCCCAAGGGCTTCTTTCCGGTACAGGACACGGGCCTGGTGCTCGGCACCAGCGAAGCCGCCGCCGACATCTCATTCCCGGACATGGTGGCCAAGCACAAGGCCCTGGCCGAGATCGTTGCCGCCGACCCGGCGGTGCAGACCTTCTCTCACTCCGTCGGTGTCTCGGGCAACAACCAGACCATCGCCAACGGCCGTTTCTGGATCGCCCTGAAGCCTCGGGGCCAGCGCGATGTATCAGCCAGCGGCTTCATCGATCGGATCCGACCCAAGTTGCTGAAGATTCCCGGCGTGGTGCTGTACCTGCGGGCCGGGCAGGACATCAACCTCAGCTCCGGCCCCAGTCGCGCCCAGTATCAGTACGTGCTCAAGAGCAACGACGGGCCGACCCTCAACGCCTGGACGCAGAAACTCACCGACAAGCTACGCAGCATTCCGGCGTTCCGCGACATTTCCAATGACCTGCAGCTGGGCGGCAGCATCACCCACATCAACATCGACCGCAGTGCAGCGGCGCGCTTCGGCCTCACCGCCACGGATGTCGACCAGGCGCTGTATGACGCGTTCGGCCAGCGGCAGATCAACGAGTTCCAGACCGAGACCAACCAGTACAACGTGATTCTCGAACTCGACACACAACAGCGTGGCAAGGCCGAAAGCCTGGCGTATTTCTACCTGCGCTCGCCCCTGACCGGGGAGATGGTGCCGCTCTCCGCCCTCGCCCGCTTCGACGCTCCCACCAACGGCCCGTTGTCGATTGCCCACGATGGCATGTTCCCGGCCGCCAACCTGTCGTTCAACCTGGCACCAGGCGTGGCATTGGGTGATGCGGTGCGGCTGCTCGACCAGGCCAAGAACGAAATCGGCATGCCTGCGGCCATCACCGGCAATTTCCAGGGTGCGGCCCAAGCCTTCCAGAGTTCGCTGAAAAGCCAGCCATGGCTGATCCTCGCCGCCCTGGTGGCCGTCTATATCATCCTCGGCGTGCTCTACGAGAGTTTCGTGCATCCGTTGACCATTATCTCCACGCTGCCCTCGGCCGGCCTTGGCGCGCTGATCATGCTTTGGCTGCTGGGTCAGGATTTCTCGATCATGGCGTTGATTGGGCTGGTGCTGCTGATCGGGATCGTCAAGAAGAACGGGATCCTGATGATCGACTTCGCCATCGACGCCCAGCGAAACGGCGGGATGACGCCCCAGGATGCGATCTTCCAGGCCTGTATCACACGGTTCCGCCCCATCATCATGACCACCCTCGCCGCGCTGCTCGGTGCGCTGCCGCTGATGCTCGGCTATGGCGCCGGCGCAGAGCTGCGCCAGCCGTTGGGCATTGCCGTGGTCGGTGGCTTGCTGGTGAGCCAGGCGCTGACGTTGTTCACCACACCGGTCATATACTTGTGGCTTGAACGACTGTTACATCGACCCGCCCCTCGAAACGGCCCTGCGCCGACGGCGGCGCTGGCGAATACAGACTGAGGCCGGGCCATGCGCGTTCTGATCATCGAAGACGAAGAAAAAACCGCCGACTACCTGCACCGCGGCCTGACCGAACAAGGCTACATCGTGGACGTGGCGCGCGATGGCGTCGAAGGGCTGCACCTGGCCCTGGAAAGCGATTACGCAGTGATCGTGCTCGACGTCATGCTGCCAGGCCTGGACGGTTTTGGCGTGCTGCGTGCGCTGCGCGCCCGCAAGCAGACACCGGTCATCATGCTCACCGCCCGCGAACGGGTCGAGGACCGTATCAAGGGCCTGCGCGACGGGGCCGACGATTACTTGGGCAAACCGTTTTCCTTCCTCGAACTGGTGGCGCGCCTGCAAGCGCTGACCCGCCGCAGCAGCGCCCACGAGCCGGTGCAGGTGAGCATCGCCGATTTGTGGATCGACCTGATCAGCCGCAAGGCTACCCGGGCCGGGCAGCGCCTGGACCTCACCGCCAAGGAGTTTTCGCTGCTCAGCGTCCTCGCCCGTCGCCAGGGCGAAATCCTTTCGAAGACCGCCATTGCCGAGATGGTCTGGGACATCAACTTCGACAGCGACGCCAACGTCGTGGAAGTTGCGATCAAGCGCCTGCGGGCCAAGCTGGACGGTCCTTTCGAGCACAAGCTTCTGCACACCATCCGTGGGATGGGGTATGTGCTGGAGAATCGAGGTGAGTAACAGCATCGCGCTGCGCCTGAGCGGGCTCTTCACGCTGGTGGCGGCGCTGGTGTTCCTGTTGATTGGCGGTGCCCTGTACCAGCAGGTCGACAAAGGCCTGGGCCTGCTGCCGGAAGCGGAGCTCGACGCCCGCTACAGCGTGCTTGAATCCACCGTGGGTCGTTATGGCACACCCGAGCATTGGGTGAAGATCAACAACAAGCTGCGGTTACTGGGGGAGGAAGACAAGCGCATCCATTTCTGGATCGTCAGCGGCGACCCGCGCTTTGAATATGGCAACCCCGATCCTCGGATTCGCGCCGTCGCCCAGGGCCCCTTGGGCAAGCATGACCTGATGTTGCCCGACCGGCACTATCCAATGAAAGTCCTGGTGAGTCAGTTCCCCGCCAAGGACCAGCGCCCTCCCCTGCGATTCATGATCGGCATCGATACCGAGACGTTCTACCAGACCCAACACCACCTGCTGGTGGCCCTGGTGAGCCTGGCCTGTATCGGTGTGCTGCTGGCCTCGTTGCTGGGTTATTGGGTGGCGCGCATCGGGCTCAAGCCGCTCATCAAGTTATCGGACGAAGCCCAACGCCTGGCGCCACCGCGCCTTTGCGGGCGGCTGCGATTGTCTCCATTGCCACCGGAGCTCGGCCAGTTCGTCAGCTCGTTCAACGCCACTCTCGACCGGGTCGAGCAGGCTTACTCCCGGCTGGAATCATTCAACGCCGACGTTGCCCATGAACTGCGTTCGCCGTTGACCAACCTGATCGGCCAGACGCAAGTGGCGCTGACCCGGGGGCGCTCGGCGGAGCATTACTTCGAAGTGCTGCAATCGAACCTCGAAGAGCTGGAACGCTTGCGCTCCATCATCAACGACATGCTGTTCCTGGCCAGTGCTGACCAGGGCAGCAAGGCCACCAAGCTGATCACGACCTCCCTGGCCGACGAAGTGGCAACCACCCTCGACTACCTGGACTTCATCCTGGAAGACGCCCAGGTCGAGGTTCACGTCAGTGGCGACGCCCAGGCCACCATCGAAATCGCCCACCTGCGAAGGGCCTTGATCAACCTGCTCAGCAACGCCGTCCAGCACACCGCGCCCGGCCAGGTGATCGCCGTGCGCATCGAAGCCATCGGCGATCAGATCACCCTCGCCGTCACCAACCCCGGCGCGCCCATCGATGGAGAGCACTTGCCGCGCCTGTTCGAGCGCTTCTATCGCGTCGACGCCTCCCGCAGCAACAGCGGCGCCAACCATGGTTTGGGCCTGGCCATCGTCAAGGCCATTGCGCTGATGCATGGCGGCGACGTTTTCGTACACAGCGAGCGGGGCGCAAACACCTTCGGGATCCGTTTGCCGGCTTGAAATAAGCCACGATGTGGATTGCTCAATTCCGGTGTCACAAGCACAATCTTGCAAAAGGCCAGCATTGTTTGATGCCAGTCATCCGCAGCTGTGGATGAGCAGCCTATGGGAAGGATCCCAGCCATATGACAATGCAGATCGGAATCATGAGCGCGAGCACTGCAACACCCGCCAATATCCCACTTCCAATACGTTCGGAACGGGTACTCGTCTTGGCCAGCTCGCTGGCTGTGATTGCCATCCTGAGTATCGTGACGTTCCTGCTGATCCGTGAACACGCCAGCGCCCAGCAGGCCGCGATCCGTGCGGCGAGCAACATCGTGCAACTGATCGACGCCGACGTGCTGCGCAATGTCGAACTCTATGACTTGTCATTGCAAGGTCTTGTCGCTGCCGCAAAGCGCGACGACCTGAATGAAGTATCACCCACGATTCGTCATCTCGCCCTCTTCGACCGCGCCACCGCCGCGCCTTATAAAGGCGACATATTGCTGCTCGACAAGCGTGGTGATGTGATCGCCGATTCCGCCTCGATCCAGCCACGCAAAGGTAATTACGCCGACCGGGAGTATTTCCAGTCTCATCTCCAGGATCCACGCCCGGGCATGATGATCAGCCGGCCCTTCCGCGCCCGTAGCGAACCCCACGACTGGCGCATCAGCTTCAGTTATCGCTTGAACGACGAACGTGGCGAGTTCATGGGCGTGGCCGAAGCCGCGATGCGCTTGAATTACTTCAACCAACTGTTCAAGAGCCTGAACATCGGTCACGGCGGGACGGTCAACCTGGTCAGCCGCGACGGTATCCTGCTGGCACAAGAACCGCAGTTGGCCGAAGACGTCATCGGCAAGGATTTCAGCAAACGGCCAAACTTCGTACGCATCCTGCGCGAAGGCGACGGCAGCTTCACAGGCCTATCCAGCGTTGACCAGACCCAGCGTCTGTATACCTTTTCCCAGGTGGGTGACTTGCCGCTGATCGTGGTGGTCGCGCTCTCTTCCCAAGAAGTCTTCGCCTCGTGGCAACGCACGGCGCTTCTGGTCAGTGGCGCCACTGGCGCGCTGTGCATCAGCCTGCTCTGGCTCACCTGGCTGCTGCGCCGGGAATTGAAACGCCGCCGCAACGCCGAATGGGAGTTGGCCCAGTTGGCGTCTGTCGATCCGCTGACCGGCCTGGCCAATCGTCGAACCCTGGACCACATGCTCCAACTGGAATGGCTGCGCGCCCAACGCTCCGGCCAGCCGTTGTCAGTCCTGATGATCGACGCGGATCACTTCAAGACATTCAACGATCGCCTCGGCCATCAACGCGGTGACGAGGCGTTGCGAAGCCTGGCTCAGTTGATTGGCGAGCATGTCCGTCGCCCCGCCGACCTGGCGGCGCGTTACGGTGGCGAGGAATTCTCGGTGGTACTGCCGGAAACCACGACGGCCGGGGCATTCACGACGGCGCAGAACATTCGCGAGGCCGTGGAACAGATGCCTGGCGAGATGCCCATGACTGTCAGTATCGGCATCGCCACCTGGGTCCTGGGGCCTTACAGCGAGTTGGAAGAATTGCTGTTCGCCGCCGACAAGGCGCTTTACCAGGCCAAGGCCAGCGGACGCAATCGGGTCGTCTGCGCGATGTAGATCTATCCTTCCGCTGGCCCGCCCTCAGCCAAAAATATCCGCCCCGGCAACGTAAACCCTCGCAACTTCAGAAGCGCCATCGGTCCGGCATCCAGTTCGGTGCGCAGGTGCCACGTCAGGCCCAGGCCATCGGGCGCCTTGAGCACCATGCGGTAGCGGCTGTCGCCATCGTCCAGCGCGGTGAACGTGGCCTGTTCCAGCAAGCGGATCAGCCCCCAGGCGCCGGCGTAGTCGGCGAACAACCGTTCGCCGGTGTGGACGCTGGTCCACGTCAGGCTGACGCCGGGGTAGTCGCTGCGTCCCGGCCAGCCGAAGCGCTGCCACCGCTCCTTCTGGTTGAAGTAGTGGTGTTTCTCTCCGTTGAGGATGAAGGTGGTTTGCACCACATCGCGCACGCCTTTGCCGCTCAGTTCAAAACTCAAGCCCAGGCCGCCGTCGGTGTAGAGCACGTCGGCCAGATCGCTCAGTTGATTGACCGCCTCCAGGAATTGGGGATTGACGCGCAAACCGCGACCGTGGCGGGGATCGGCCACCCAGCGGTTGCCTTCCTTGCGCAACACGCCGCTCAACTGGCTGTGGAGAAAACGTTCGATGCGCCCCGTGTCGGCGCGGATCATTTGCCCCAGCATCGGCAACGAAGCGTCGCTGGCCGTCGCGGCGAAGGGATAACGCCCGGTAAAGGCCGCGTTCCAATGCTCGACGATCGAACGCCGCCATTGGCTGTTGAGGCCCGCCGCCGACGGTTGCAGCACTCGCTGCCAGGCCTGTTCCAGCGGTTGCACGAACAGCGTTTCGCCCACGCCGGCCCATTGCGCACCGAGGCTGGCGGCCATCAGACGGCCATAGGACTGGGTATCGGTGAGGTCGATGCCCCGGCCCTGGAACACCGTCTGCGCCAGGGCCTGGGTCATTTCCATGGGGTCGCTGGCCGTGTTGATCTGTTGCAGTTTCAGGCGCACGCGGGTCACTTGGGTGAGGTAGGCCTGGAGGCTCAAATGGTCAGCGCCACCCTTGCCCAGCAAGGCCAACAACGGGCCGAACGTCGGAACCAGCGGGCCGCTCGGCAGGTCGGCCAGCGGGTCTATGGGCGGGGCCTTGTCCGGGCCGATGAGCTTGTGCGCGGACCTCATCAGCGAGTCCCCCAGGGCCGGGACGCGGTTGCCCGCTTGCCCTTGATAGGCCAGGGTATTGATCAACGCGAGCAACGGCGATTGGCGCACGTCGCTCATCAGCGTCAACTGGTCGATGACCTGTTCCAGGCTTTTGGGTTGATTGCCCCGCAGGCTGTTGAGAAACACCAGCCAGGCGCCCGCGTAGTCCTTGAAATAGCGTTCGGTCAGGCGCGCCTTGAGCTCGCCGGGCGTCAAGCGCACATCGATGTCACCGGGGCGATCACTGAGCACCCAATCGATTTCTTCGCGGCGCGCCTGGGTGATGTCATCGATGGCCTGGCGCACCTGGCCCTCCCAGGCCTGGCGCGTGAACACTCCCGGCACGCTGGCCTTGCTGGAAAACAACCCGGCGGCTTCGGTGTCGCCCACCATCTGTTGCAGGCCCAGGGCTGGATAGTGCGGGGTGGCGTCGTCCAGCACCCGTTGATACAGGCTGGCCTCGGCGTTGCGTTGGCCCAATTGGTCGAGCAGCACCTGGCGCACCTGCGCCACCAACCGCGGGTCGGCCTCGATGCGCCAATCCGGGTGCGCGGCCAGTTGCTCGGCGTAGAACTGCCACAGGTTCGGTGCGAGGGTCTGCCAGAGCCCTGGCGAAATTCCGTCACGCGTGGGTTCGGCGTGGCCCAGGGTCTTGACCAACAGGGGCGCCTCGGCTTTGTCCGGGCGCGCCATCATCAGGTAAGCCTTGAGCTGATCGTAGGCCATACGCGTACGCTCAACGCGCTCTGCGCTGCCCGGCGCCAGCTTGACCAGCGCCTCCAGTTGCCCGCGCAACCTCGCCGCCGCCGGGTCGCGCACCAGGCGGTTATTGGCCTCGACATACCGGGGCCACAACAGTTCGAGCAAGGTTTCATTGCGGTTGAAGCCAAAGCGCTGGTACCACGGCGCACCGGACACGACACGGTGATCCAGGCGAGCCAGCACGTGGACGAGCGCTTCGAGCGCCAACAGTTGCTCCTCTTGGGTGGATGACTGTTGCAACGCCGTCGACAAGGCCTGCGCCTCGACGATCTGCGCCCGATTGCTCACAAAGGACAGCGCCATCCCCGCGCCCCACACCAGCGCCAGGCCCATGAACAGCCCATAGACGACTCGCGGCGCGCCCCACCCCAACCGCGCGCCGACGGCCTTGTCGCGCTGCACGCCGTGCCACGCCGGGTCCGGCCACCAGAAGTGCTCGCCGTCAGCGCTTTGCGTCACGCGCAGTGGCAGGCTGAACCACAACCCTCGCAGCATCACCCCCGGGTTGAACCCACTCAACGACGGCGCCAGCGCCTGCCGCCAACGGGCAATGCCCTCGGCCTGCAAATCCCGGGACAGGCGCAGCAGGAAATCGTGGTGCATCCGCTTCTTGATCTTCATCTGGGCAAAGCCCTGGCAACGCAACGGCTCGACCAGATCCTCCAGGCACGCCTCCAACAGAGACGGCGTCACCTTGGCCGGCAACAGACAACCCACCGGCTGGCTCTCGCGCCCGTCCTGGGACCAGCCGCTCTCGCACACCTGCCACAAGTGCAACGGCAACCGTCGGCCTAGCCGCCGAGCCAGCCCCTGCAACTGCCGCATGCCCTTGGCCAGCGCCACCGCATCGGTGCTTTGCGGTTTGTCCAGCGCCCAGACCACCCCGTCCAGCGCCCGCCAACGGCGTAGGGTGAGCCATGGGTTCAACAGCGGGGTTTGCAATTCTTCCTGGACGCTGCCGCCCCATAGCAGCACGGTGCGTTCGCCTTCGAGCCATTTCTTTTTCGCCAGCTCCGGGGCGATGGCGGCGATCTGGGTGGGCTCGCCGACGATGAGCAGCAGACGGACCTTGTGGCGCCAGAGGGGGCCGTATTGGAAGTGGAGGTTTTCGCGTAGCCTGGCCAGCTTCTCTTCGTCGTCTTTCAAATCCGGCTGTGGATTCAATCGGGACGCAGCGACGCTGCCAATGCCTCCCGGCGTGGTCCGCTGCGCCTGGCGTACCGTCAAACGATCCCAGGCCAATAAAATCATCGGGCAGAACCAAAAGAGCGCAACCCATGTCCCCAGCCCCCACAACATCAATTGCTGGAACCTGACTGGCGGCAATTCCAGGTGATGGCCCGCCAAGCGATACAGGAGGCAACCGAGCAGCACCATGAATGTCATGACCAGCAGGTAGCCTGACCCCAACCCTATCAATGAGCCCTTGGGCTCGCCGTTATCCCTTGCCATGAGGTTTTGCCACTCCAATTGCCAATCGTTTGTCCGCATCCTGGCTCAGCCAGCCACAGGGCTGTCCGGCCTCCTTTGCATGCAACAACGCCAACGACATGCCGATAAACGGCGCCAGATGCGCCAATTCACCCCAGTGCGCTTCCAATTGATGCTCGATCGCCGACCAGCCGCCGGCCATGAAGGCTTGCTGGCTGGCCTGGTCCATGGCCAGACAGGTCGGAGGGGCTTGCAGCCCGGCATAACGCTGCATCTGTGCGCTGAGCTCAGCGGGGGGGTCGTCAGTCTCGCCCGACAGGTATTCACCACGATGCAACAGCTGCCGCCCTTGACGACTCACCACCCACAAAAAACCACCTTCGCCAGGTGGCGTTGCCGCTTCGGCGCCCTGCACCGAAACCACCCCGGCGCACAGCAGCCAGTCCTCGGCGTGACGGCATTCTTGATTGAATATGTCGATCAGTTCGTCCAGGTCCGCCAGGTCTTGCAACGGCAAGCACACCTTTGGCAGCTCGGTGCCGTGGCTGCCCAGCACCTTCTCGAAGGCAGCCAGTTCGATTTCGTCGCCCGCCCAGACAATCGCCCGCAACCTCGGCCACCGCTCCAATATTCCGGTTTGCTCAAAAACCAACCGAGCCAGGTGTTGCGCCAGCGCCGGAGCACGCTCGGCGGACTGGCTGAGTATCACCGGGCAATTCAATGACGGCACCGCAGCCTTGGATCGCGCCATGGGCGTCGGCAGCGGCGTGTCGTTCATCAGGCCCCGATAGTGGATTTGATCATCACCGGCCGGCCCCAACACCAGCACCTCTTCCACCGGCAACCCCAGGCTTCGCCAGCGCCACCAGCGCTGTGTGTCGTCGTCCTGGGTGCGGCGAAATACGTCGCGCCTGAACAAGCCGATCTGCCATGGCAACATCCGCAACGACAACGCCAGCGCCCAGCTCAAGGGCAACACAGCGCTCCACAACCACAATGCCAGGCGTGGCTGATCTTCGGGCCAGAACGGCACCAGGATTGCCAGCTGGACAACCCACAGTAGCGGCAACGCCAGCCACCAGCGGCCCCAGCGCGGTTCCCTTGGCTGGGCGAACGGCGGGTAACGCGGCGGGCGATTCATGGCTTCACCGATATAAACGACAGCGCCAAGGAGCTGACCAACGTACAACCGCAATCGCAGCGGTACCCGTCCAAGGCCAACAACTGCCCGTTGAAGCTGAACCCTCCCGCGCCTTGGGCGATGCGATTCTCGCCGTGCTTTTCGCAGCGGACCTTGTCCCCCATGCAGGACAGCGGCCGGCCGATCGCCAGGAAACGACCTTCGAGCACTTTGCCGCCGAAGGGGTGTAGAGAGTCGCCTATGCGGATCACGGGCATCATGGCGCCACCTCCCCATCAAACTCCACCAGCACGCCGGCGAGCCGCAGCATCTCGTCGGTCCTATCGAGGCGCTGCAGATAGTCGTCCTGGGCGATCTGTTTCTTCTGCTCGATAACCACTTCGCCGATATGGCGCGTCGGCTGCAAGATCTTTTCCGCCCCCGGCAGAAACGGCACTACCGCCCCGCTGACCTGGTCGATCACCTGATAACCAATGGTCGCCGCGCCCATACCGGCCGCCACGCCACCCACCCCGCCCAGCGTGCCGCTGCGCTTGATGCCATACACCGTGGCGCCCGCCAGCACCGCCACCCCCAGCATCCGCCCGGCCACCACCACCGGAGACAGGTCACGACTGTTCTCATTGCCGAAATAGGTCATGCGATAAAAGAAGTAGCCGGCCCATAGCTCACGGGATGCCAACTTGTCGTGCATGAACCAGGCCCGTGAATCGTGGATGTGGTCATCGAACAACGCCACCAGCAGCGCCAGGCCAGGGTCCCGGCTGGGCCTGCCGAACCTGTCATCGAACAGTTGCTCGTAACGCAGCTCGCCCGCCGCCTTGATGCTGGCGTGGTCGCGCACCTCATCGTTCTCGTTGAGCAGATAGATCGTGTCGCGCATGACCACGTCCAGGACCGTACCGTACTTGCTGGTTTGTTTGCGTTCGATATCCAGATAGTCGTGCTTGAACTCAGTGGCGGCCTGGCTCAGTTGGGTCTGGTCGATCTGCGGTTCGTAGATCGGCGGGCCGGGATGATTCATCGCCGCCACGGGTTCTTTCTGGCGGTTCTTCAGCACGGTCCGTTTCTTGTCTTCATACTCGCTACGCTGTTGGTCCGTATCGTAGGCCGTGGCTTCCTGGGCCTCGATGAAGAAAGGTTGATGCTTGTAGCTGTCGTCGTATCGATAGTGATCTTCAACCTGCTCGCGGTCATTGGCATAGCGGCCGATGCGCCAGCCGGTGATCCAGCCCAGTTGCTCGGCCAGGGTGTCTTCGACGGTGGTCGTGAGCAACAAGGGGTGATAGCCGTCAGTGGAAATGCTGCCCTGGTCCTCGGGCGGGGTCGTTTGCAGGGTCTGGTGGTGCCAGGCGTTGAAGCGTTCGATGACTTGAGGGCTTATATCGAATTCCTCTGCCACATCCAGCCCCAGCGCTCGCCAATGTTTCTGACTCCTCAGGCTGTCCGGCAGCACTGTTCCCGGTACCTGCAATGGCGCCCCGGCGGCGAAGGCCGCGGCATACAAATCGTGCAGGACGATCTGCGACACCAACTCATCCGTACCACCACGCGCCTTGCCCTGGTCGTTTTTCGGGTACCCACCGCCCACATCGGAGTGCACGCCGGGGTACACCACTTCATAGGTATTGGATGGGTAATTGCCATCCTCGTTACGAACCGAGTCCAGTGGGAAACAGGCACGTTGTTCGAAGGCCGCCACAAAGTGCCGGCAGCATTTGACGAAATCGGGAAATGTCTTCGCTTCCGGCAGGAGCTGGGTGTCATCGGCCCAGTCCATGTGCCCGGCAAAAAACGGCGTGACATGGGCGATACCCACCGACGCCACGGTATCCAGCAGGCCGAGGAACTCGATGCTCACCGGCAGGCCCAGTAAACTCTGTTCCGGTTTCTCGGCCTCATCCGGCGTGTCGAACAGCTGGCTCAGCCAGCTCACGAAAGTGCGCGCTTGCGCCGCGCCGCGGGAAAAACCATAGACGAAGAGCTTGACGCCCAGGACTTCAGGCCTGGCTTGACGGACATGGGTTTTCAGGGGTTCCAGCAGGCCCTGCATGACTTGGCGCCGCCGACCAGCGCCGAAGATGCTCATCATCGGGGCTTTGAAAGTGCTCATGGACTTGACCTTGGCCTTGGCGACGCTACGGTCGATCTCCTTCTTATTATCCAGCGCGAAAGACAATGCACTTGCGACTTGCACCAGGGCCCAGTTGATTCTGTCTTCGCCACCCGTGGCGTATCTCAGTCCATCCTCGCTGTAATCCAGTTCGCCAATCTCCGGAAAAGGGGTGCCTACGCCGGGCATGTAATAGGAGAAATAGCCACGTTCTTTCGCCGGAGTGCCTCTGAGTGACGCATGAAACAGCTTGGCAATATTACTGGGATGTCCTTCCTTGGTATCGTTGTCCTCGTTGTTGTTGGTCCCGTCAAAAAACAAGCTGATGTGCAAACTGTAGCAGCAGGCGGAGTGCCGCTTTTGCCCTCGGGCATTGCTCGTCCGACGAAAAGCATTTTTCTCTGCAGTCTGCTTATTGTAATTCTCGACCACGTTTCGCATCTCTACGGGTAGCCGCCCACCGACTGGAAAGATGGGGGGCGCCCAGGCCTTGGCTTGTGAATTATTATTTTTTTCTAGGGACATATAGCAGGCTCCTTCATTTGCTTTGGCTCTTTGATTGGGTTGTTCGGTGAACCGTACCCCCAGCAGGAAGTAGTGACCTTGATTTGATTACAAACTAGAAAATGAACCTTTAAGCCGCAGGAGTCCGTTCCCGACCATTCAGGGATCTCTACCGCAGCGCTATGCCGCTGATAATTAACTTTATGTTTCACCATAAAAGCTCGGAACTCATCGGTTCCTAAAGACGGCGCATTCGCAAAAGGATCCGGATCCACTTCCCACTCGATATAAGCCTTCAACCCTGGACGCCATTTGGTCGGCATAACGATGCAGCACGAGCTACCCCCACCGCCGTGAGCTCTATAACCATTAACTGAAAACCAATTAATTGCGCCCAAGGTGTGGTTGACGGCAGCCAAGTTCCCTCCCGCCATCTCGTTATCCGCAGAAGAACACCCCAGCAGCATCAACCCCAGCAAGGCATAGAGCCCCTGCAACGCCCACCTCTTGGGCATCGACAACGGCAGCACTTTGTAAGCCCTCGAATTAGTTTTTATTTCGGGCATACGGCAGGCTCCTTCATCCCAAGCGGTTCTTTAATAGGATTTTGGGGTGAACCGTACCCCCAGGAGGAAGTAGTGACCTTGATTTGATTGCAAACAAGAAAATGGACCTTCAAGCCGCAGGAGTCCGTTCCTGACCACTCCGGGATTTCTACCGTAGCGCTATGCCGCCGGTAGTTAGCCGAATGCTTGGCATATGCTTCGCGAAACTCAATTGAGGTGACCGAAGGTAATTTTGCGTGTCGATTAGGATCCACCTCCCATTCAATATAAGCCTTCAACCCTGGACGCCATTTGGTCGGCATAATGATGCAACATGAACTGCCTCCTCCCCCGTCCGCCCTATATCCGTTAACCGACAACCAATTGATCGCATTCAACGTATGGTTAACGGCTTCTATATTCCCTCCCGCCATCTCGTTGGCCGGTGAAGAACACCCATGTAGCATCAATCCCAGCGAGGCATAGAGCCCCTGCGACGCCCACCTTCTGAGCACCGACAACGGCAGCACTTTGTAAGCCCTCGAATTAGTTTTTATTTCGGGCATACGGCAGGCTCCTTCATTTCAAGCGGTTCTTTAATCGGATTTTTGGGTGAGCCGTAGCCCCAACAGGAAGTAGTGACCTTAATTTGATTGCAAACTAAAAAATGGACCTTTAAGCCACAGGATTCCGTTCCCGGCCATTCCGGAATTTCTACCGTTGCGCTATGCCGTTGATAATTAATCTTGTGCTTTACCATAAAAACTCGAAATTCATCGGTTCCTAAAGGCGGTGCATCCGCAAAAGGATCAGGATCCACCTCCCATTCAATATAAGCCTTCAACCCGGGACGCCATTTGGTCGGCATAATGATGCAACACGAACTGCCTCCTCCCCCGTCCGCCCTATATCCGTTAACCGACAACCAATTGATCGCATTCAGCGTATGGTTAACGGCTTCTATATTCCCTCCCGCCATCTCATTATCCGCAGAAGAGCACCCATGCAACATCAACCCCAGCAAGGCACAAGAACCTCGCACTATCGATTTGCGGAACATCAACTGCCTCATGGAAAATTCCTTTTTATCAACTTCCTAAATCACGCAAAAAACCGCTTCGTCCGGAATCTTTTTTTTGCATGCGATCCGTTATGCAGCAATAGCCACCGCGACCATTGCCGGTCCCCCTGGAACTAAAAAGCGCAGTTGCGCACATACTCGCTGAGATCGTTGAAGTAATTCTCTTTGCCTGCCTTTACGACCAGCCGATATAACAACGCGAAACGCTGCTCCTGACTTTCCTCAAGCTGATCAAATTGGCCGCTATCAAAAAGCTGCTGCGCATCGGAGATGCATCCGATCAGGTCGCATTGCTCATCACTCAGTTCGACGGTGGGCGGTATGTCGATGCGCCCCCGTGTCTGGCTGGCGCCCCGTCGCCATTGCGGCTGGCCGTCCCGATCCAGCCAGCTCCAGTAACTGACAGGGAGCAGGAACTGGAGGCGCTGTTGGTCGCTCAAGATGGAGGAGATCAACAGAGGGAAGATTCGCGGGTCGTAGTACCGCAACAAGCCTGGCTGCCCACCCCAGTTCATTTGGGACAAGGTTTGCAGGGCCAGGCTGAGCGCGTCGAAGGGCAACGGGGAGATCGCGACCAACAGCCGGGCATCGGCTGCAGAGTGAGTCATGAGTTCTTCCAGCCAGGCTCGATGTTGCCAATGCGCCAGATCCAGCCGCATCAACAGCGGCGCTTGCTCCAGCAGGTTTTCCTCCGGCGTACCGGTAAACAACGAATGCCATGCTATCTCTGGCGTTATTTGTTTCAGGGCCGGGATAGCGCAGCTGTCCCAGTCGGACTGGTCCAGCAAAAGGTCCACTCGCTGTATGTCCGCAGTCACGCAGACGTGTTCTATCTGCTGTTGCCATTCGCTTGGCGCTGCCATGTATGTATTCCTTATTTCAGCTTTCACGCGGAAGAATTCCCACGGCGTTTTCGCGGGCCATCTCCAGGCATTCCTTGCACACCGATTGCGGCAAATCCGCCAGTGCAAAAGATTGCCCGGCAGGCAGTTCCCAGACGTGCTGCCCCTTGAGGTTCAGCTTGCCGGGGCTATGGATATCGATTGCGCCGGTCGGGGTAATCCGAATGAACCCACCCCCACACGCCAGGGTGAGGCCATTCTTCGCCGTCACCTGCACATGCCCCTGCACCGACTGCACGGTGATGTCCTGCTGGGCTTTCATGCCCAGCCCATCGCCGTGGGATTCGATGTCCAGGGGACCTTTGCCGGAGACCAGGCGCAGGCCTTCCTGTTGGGCCAGCAGCGAGATGCCCTGGTTGGCGTGGGCCGACAGCCGCTTGGCGGCGGCGAGGTTGATTTCGTTGTGGCTTTGCAGGTACAGCGCGTCGCCGCTCTTGAGCAGCAGGCTGGCCGGGGTGACGGCGCCGATGCCCTGGGGGGCGCTGAGCAGGATGGCGGCGGCCGAAAGGTCTTTTGCGTCGGCCTGGAGTTGTTCCAAGCCGCGCAGGTCGGGTTTGCGGCTGTGGTGGGCCTGGGCGATGTCCTGCCATTCGGCCATCTGCTGTCTGGCACCTTCGACCTGGGCGGTGGCCGGGTCCATGGTGAGGACGTCGCCCTTGGCCTGGGTTTGCTCATCAGCACTGATAAACACCCCCTTGCCCGCACGAAGGGCGCCATGTCCATCGGTGCGCAACTCAAACCCTTCCCCCCGCTTCGTCTGCTCGGCATCCACCAGATGCCCCAGGTTCAACTGGCTCTTGCCGCTGTGCTCGGTGCTGAGCTTGATGTGCTCCTGCCCGCGGGTGTCGTCCATGCGTAGTTTGTTGTTGGTCGGAGTGCGCAGCACGTTGCGGCGCTCGTTGCGGGCGGTGACGGGGTCCGGGTGCCGGTCGTCGTGCAGGGCGTGGGCGATGTAGGGGCGGTCGGGGTCGCCGTGCTCGAAAGCCACCGCCACTTCGGTGCCGGCCTGCAGCGGGAAATGCAGGCCGTGGGTGTCGCCGCCGTAGGGTCGGGCCAGGCGCAGCCAGGCGCTTTCGCGGCCGGCTTGCCAGGTGTCGCGGTCGAACAGGAAGCGCACCTTGTAGCGGCCCTCGAAGTCGAGGTCAGCGTACGGCGGGTTGACTTCCGGGTGACTGACGCGGGCGGGAATGGTGCCGCTGATGCGCGGCTTGGGCGGCAGCGGTGGGCGAAAGCACACGGTTTCCGAGTAAGGAATCGCTTGGAAGGTGGCGATGAAGCTGCGGTCCCGGGCCGCTTCGGTGCGCAGGCTGACGATCACCGCGCCGAACTCGAAGGCCTGGGGCGCGCCGCCGGTGATTTCGAGCATCTGGGCCGGGGCCAGGGTGGCGCTGCTGGTGGTGCCGCTGAGGCGGGTCTGGTCGTTGAGGTAGAGTTCATGGCGCAGGCGCGCGTAGAAAAAACCACTTTCGCTTTGCAGGTCCTCGTCCAGGGCGTAGCGCTCGCCCAGCACCGTGTAGGGTTCGCCGTAGTGATAGGCCTCGCCATAGGTGCCCTTGGCGCGGCGGGTATGGTCGACCTCGCCGTCGAGGAATGCGTAGGCCTCGCGATGGTGGTAGGCGCGAAAGTTGATGTTTTTTTCCACCACCTGGTGGGCGGTTTGCAGGTGCCAGACCGCGTCCTGCTCGTTGGCGCACAAGCCGGACGGCGGGCGACACGGCAACTTGACGCCGCGCTGGTAGTGCCGCTGGTCGTCGTGAAACTCCACCACGTCGATGCTCAGGCGGTCATCGCTGACGACGCGGTACCAGATGCCGACATCGGCCAACAGGCGCTCGATGAAGGCCAGATCGCTTTCGTCGTATTGCAGGACCTGTTCACGCCGGGGGTAGTCGCGCACCACATTGAAATAGAAATGCTGGCCCCGGAAATCGTGGCGCGTGCGCAGGATGTGTTCGACGATCTGCGGCACCGACTGGTGCTGGTAGATCCGAAACTGCTTGCCCCGCGCCAGCAGCGCGAAACGCGGTTGCAACGTGATTTCGTAGCGGGCTTCGTCGTTGGAGCCGGACAGGCGCTTGAACGCCGTGATCGCGCCATTGAACGTGCGCAGCGGCTTGATCTCCGGCGGCGCGAAGCCCTTGGGCGTCGGCGGTGGCGGCAGCGGGTAAAGACTGAAGTAGGCATCCCGGTTGAGCAGGTCGGTGACCACCAGGTCGCGCTCGGTGCAGGTGAATTCGATGCGGTAGTGGTAGGGCCGGCTCAGGTGCTCCTCGCCGGTGAAGGCCAGGACGTCGAGATGGGCTGTGAGGTCGCAGACGCTCAGGGTGTGGCGGCTGTGGTCGAAGAAGGTGGGCCGTTGATCAAGCATGTTGCCGATACCCCCAGGCGTTTGCAGCCGCTTGTTCCAAGAGGGAACGTGACGGGGCAAAAACCGTGTCGGCGTTGCTTTGATTGAAATCGAGTTGGTGCTGTTCAGATCGGTCTGCTGGCATGACTTCCCTTGGTGCCCGCGTCTTACGCGGGATTGGTTTTCAAGGGCATTCAGCGTGACTTACTTCAGAGGGTTGTTCCATCGAGTAACAACGGGTTCGGCGACGTTTGGGAAGCGTCCTATAGGGGAATATCGCAATCCCTTAGGAAATGACCCACACGGGGTTCATTGCCGCCATAAAAAAGGGCCACCCGAAGGCAGCCCTTAAAAAACTAGAGAGGTTTTTTGCTTACACGGCCGCGACAGGACGCATGTAAGAGATGGGTGCGGTGCTGGCGTCTTCGAACGTCACGACTTCCCAAGCATCTTTCTGCTCAATCAACTTGCGCAGCAGCTGGTTGTTCAGTGCGTGGCCGGACTTGAAGCCCTTGAACTCACCAATCAGGCTATTGCCCAGCAGGTAGAGGTCGCCGATTGCATCGAGGATCTTGTGCTTGACGAATTCGTCTTCATAACGAAGGCCGTCTTCGTTCAACACGCCATCGGAGTCGACCACGATCGCATTTTCAACGCTGCCGCCGAGTGCGAGGTTGTGCTTGCGCAGGTACTCGATGTCACTCATGAAACCGAAGGTACGGGCGCGGCTGACTTCTTTTACGAACGAAGTGCTGGAAAAGTCCACGCTTGCACTCTGGGTGCGGTCACGGAAAACCGGGTGATCGAAATCGATCTCGAAGCTCACCTTGAACCCTTCGAAAGGGACGAAAGTGGCGCGCTTGTCGCCGTCTTCCACTGTCACTTCCCGCAGGATGCGGATGAATTTCTTGGCCGCGTCCTGCTCTTCCAGGCCAGCCGATTGAATCAGGAATACGAAGGGTCCGGCACTGCCATCCATGATCGGGACTTCGGACGCGGAGAGCTCGACGTAGGCGTTATCGATGCCCAGGCCAGCCATGGCCGAGAGCAAATGCTCCACCGTGTCCACTTTGACGTCACCGTTGACCAGTGTGGTCGACATAGTGGTTTCACCGACGTTTTCCGCGCGAGCAGGAATCTGCACCACAGGGTCGAGGTCGGCACGACAAAACACGATGCCGGTGTCGACAGGCGCGGGCTTGAGGGTCAGGTAGACCTTCTCGCCGGAGTGCAGGCCGACACCTGTGGCACGGATAATATTCTTCAGGGTGCGTTGTTTAATCATGGCATGGGCCGCTTCAGCGCAAATTGCGAACTGGTATCAACAAAGGCTGGCGATGATAGCAGACCAGACCTTTGCTGAACACCAATCACCCTTATACCCCTGATACATTCCATCAATCGGCCTGACGACGCAGGAAAGCCGGGATGTCCAGGTAATCCAGATCATCTTGAGGATTCATCTTCGCGGCAGTCGCAGCACCGGCCTGGGCCTGGTTGCGCATGACGGTCGGACGGTCCAGGTCACGGTAGTTCACCGCAGGCGTTTCCTGACGAGCGGCAGCTGGCTGCTGTGGCTGCGAAGCCATGGCAGTCTGCACGGTGTTGTCGATCACCTTCATCGGCTTCTCGATTTTCGCGCCCAGGCCAGTGGCAACCACGGTCACGTGCAGCTCGTCACGCATGTCCGGATCGATCACGGTGCCGACCTTGACCATCGCGTGGTCGGAAGCGAATGCCTCGATGATGCTACCCACGTCGGAGTACTCGCCCAAAGACAAGTCCGGACCGGCGGTGATGTTCACCAGGATGCCGCGGGCACCCTGCAGGTTTACATCTTCCAGCAGCGGGTTGCGGATGGCCGCTTCGGTGGCCTCGCGAGCACGGTTCGGACCGCTGGCGCAGCCAGTGCCCATCATTGCCATGCCCATTTCGGACATCACGGTGCGCACGTCGGCAAAGTCGACGTTGATCATGCCTGGACGCTTGATGATGTCGGAGATACCGCGAACGGCACCGGCCAGTACATCGTCAGCCTTGGCGAAAGCCGACAGCAGGCTTGCGTCTTTACCCAGGATGGTCAGCAGCTTCTCGTTGGGGATGGTGATCAACGAGTCGACGCTTTCGCTCAGCGCGCGGATGCCTTCATCGGCGATCTGCATGCGCTTGCGGCCTTCGAACGGGAACGGACGGGTCACCACCGCAACGGTGAGGATGCCCATTTCCTTGGCCACTTCGGCAATGATCGGCGCTGCACCGGTACCGGTACCACCGCCCATGCCCGTGGTGATGAACACCATGTTGGTGCCGGCCAGGACCTCAGCGATGCGCTCGCGGTCTTCCAGGGCAGCCTGACGGCCAACCTCGGGATTCGCGCCGGCACCCAGGCCCTTGGTCACGCCGGTGCCCAGTTGAAGGATGGTCCGCGCGCCGATGTTTTTCAGCGCTTGAGCATCGGTGTTGGCGCAGATGAATTCGACGCCTTCGATGTTGCTCTTGACCATGTGGTTGACAGCGTTGCCGCCGCCACCGCCGACACCGATTACTTTGATAACCGGGCTAGCGGGGATGTTGTCTACGAGTTCGAACATGTTCCCTCTCCTTTCATTCTCTAGTTTTTTCGCCTACTGCGTTTTATTGCCGTCTTGCAACGCCGAGCCTGAAACCCGGCGCCTGAAGCTTGAATCTTTAGAAATTGCCTTTCACCCAGGCCTGGAGCCGCTCGAACAGCGGAGCCTTGGGCTCGTCGCTGCTGTAGCTATCGCGGCTGCCAATCCCCGAGAACGAGATCCCGTCGGATTGCTTCTGCAGGCCGTACATCAACAGGCCCACGCCGGTGGAATAGATCGGGTTGCGGACCACGTCGTCCAGCCCCTTGACGCCATGCGGCACGCCCAGGCGCACCGGCATGTGGAAAATCTCTTCGGCCAGCTCGACCGCGCCTTCCATCTTCGACGTACCGCCGGTCAGCACGATGCCGGCCGGGATCAGGTCTTCGTAGCCACTGCGACGCAGTTCGGCCTGGATCAGCGTGAACAACTCGTCGTAACGCGGCTCGACCACTTCGGCCAGGGCCTGGCGCGACAGTTCGCGCGGCGGACGGTCGCCGACGCTCGGCACCTTGATGGTTTCACCGGCACCGGCCAGTTTCGCCAGGGCGCAGGCGTAGCGGATCTTGATTTCCTCGGCGTACTGGGTCGGGGTGCGCAGCGCCATCGCGATGTCGTTGGTCACCTGATCGCCTGCAATCGGGATCACGGCCGTGTGGCGAATCGCGCCTTCGGTGAAGATCGCGATGTCGGTGGTGCCGCCGCCGATGTCCACCAGGCATACGCCCAGCTCTTTCTCGTCGTCGGTCAGCACCGAGTACGCCGAGGCCAGCTGCTCGAGGATGATGTCGTCGATTTCCAGACCGCAGCGGCGCACACATTTCTCGATGTTCTGCGCGGCGTTCACCGCACAGGTCACCACGTGGACCTTGGCTTCCAGGCGCACGCCCGACATGCCCAGGGGCTCGCGCACGCCTTCCTGGTTATCGATCACGTAGTCCTGCGGCAGGGTGTGCAGCACGCGCTGGTCGGCCGGAATCGCTACGGCCTGGGCCGCGTCGAGTACGCGCTCGAGGTCGGCGGAGCTGACTTCGCGATCACGAATCGCCACGATGCCGTGGGAGTTCAGGCTGCGGATGTGATTGCCCGCCACGCCGACGAACGCCGAGTGGATCCGGCAACCGGCCATCAGCTGCGCTTCTTCGATGGCGCGCTGGATCGATTGCACGGTGGACTCGATGTTCACCACCACGCCTTTTTTCAAGCCGCGGGACGGGTGTGTACCGATTCCGACGATGACCAGCGTGCCGTCGTCCGCGACCTCGCCTACCAGCGCAACCACCTTGGAAGTGCCGATATCCAGACCGACGATCATTTTCCCGCTTTGCACGTTTGCCATGGGTCCTGCCTCTTCTTAATTCTTCGCGACGGCGGGTTCGGCCGTCGTCGGCGCTACAGGTTCCCGCCAGCCAACAGCGAGGCCGTTGGCGTAGCGCAGATCGATGCGCGCAATGTTCGTAATCTGTTCTTTGAGCGTCTTGTCATAGATGGCGATGAAGCGGCGCATCTTTTCCACCAGGTTGCCGCGCCCGAGCAGCAGCTCGATGCCCGGTCCCGAGCTGCCCGCGCCAGTGGTCAGGAACCAGCTGCCGCGTTCACGCAATTCCAGGCGCGCGATGGAGAAGCCCAATGGCCGCAACATCTGGCTCAACACCTGGTATTGCTGCATCACTTGTTGCTGGGCCCGCTGTGGACCGAACAGTTGGGGCAAATGTTCATAATTGGCCAGTTCCCGTGGCGTAAACGCCTGGCCCTGGTTGTTCAACAGCGACTCGTCGCCCCAACGGGCCACGGGCAATTGCTCTTCCAGGCGGATCGACACCTGGTCCGGCCATACTCGCCGGACTTCGGCGTGGGCGATCCAGGGCATCTGCTCCAGTTCCGTGCGCATGCCCGCCAGGTCGATGGTGAAGAAGCTCGACGCGACGAACGGGGCAATCCGCTGCTGCACCGCCTGCTGGCTGATGTAGCTCAGGTCGCCCTGGACATTGATCCGGGCAATCGGCCGGTCGGCATAAGGCAGCAACCGTTGCGCGCCTTCATACGTGCCGAACCCCAACGCCACCAGCAGCACCGGCCAGAACAGGCTCTTGAGAAAACCAAAATTGGCTTTCGGCAAGCGCGCCGACATCGGCTCTTTGGCCACCATTCGGCTGGCACCCCGCGGCACCGGCTTGCGACCGGGTGCGGATGGCTGATGACGAAGCGATGCGCCTTGCATGGCTTAACCTCTTGGCTCTTGATGGCCGACACTGGCAGCCAGGATCGCCAGCACCAGTTGCTGGAAATCCAGGCCGGCGGCACGCGCCGCCATCGGCACCAGGCTGTGATCGGTCATGCCGGGGGCGGTGTTGACTTCCAGGAACCAGAACTGCCCATCGGCGTCCTGCATCACGTCCGCCCGGCCCCAACCGGCGATGCCCAGCGCCTCACAGGCCTTGGCCGTGAGGTCCATCAGTTCTTTTTCCTTGGCGGCATCCAGCCCGCAGGGAATGCGGTACTGGGTGTCATTGGCGATGTATTTGGCGTCGTAGTCGTAGAACGTGTGGGGCGTGCCCAGGGCAATCGGGGGCAACACCTGATCACGCAGGGTGGCGATGGTGAACTCCGGACCGGTGATCCATTGCTCGACCAACACTTGCGAATCGTAGGAACTGGCGTCCTTCCAGGCTGCGGTCAACTCAGGCAGCGAATTCACTTTCGCCATGCCAATACTGGAACCTTCATGGGCCGGTTTGACGATCAAAGGAAAGCCCAGTTCCGTGGCCGCCGAAATACAATCGGCCTCGCTGGCGAGCACGGCGTGACGCGGCGTCGGAATGCCGAGGCTGTGCCAGACCTGCTTGGTGCGCAGCTTGTCCATCGCCAGGGCCGACGCGAGGATGCCGCTGCCGGTGTAGGGAATGCCCAGGCATTCGAGCAGCCCTTGCATGCTGCCGTCTTCGCCGCCGCGACCGTGGAGAATGATGAACGCACGGTCGATTTTTTCGCTCAGCAGGCGCTGCAGGAAATCGTCGCCCACGTCGATGCCGAAGGCGTCGACGCCAGCGCTCTGCAAGGCTTGCAACACGGCGTTACCGGACTTGAGGGACACCTCGCGCTCGGCACTCTTGCCGCCGAACAGCACGGCGACGCGGCCGAAGGCTTTCGGGTCAAGGGTCGAGGCCAGGTTGGCGTATGCAGCAGTCATTTCAGTTTCCCCTCGCTGGAGGCCACGATGGCTCCGGCGAATAACGGACTATTCAACAATTTCGGGGCCAGGCCACCGATGTCACCCGCGCCCTGGCACAGCAGGATGTCCCCAGCGCGCAGCAATGGCTTGACCAGCGGCGCGAGGTCCACGCCACGGTCGATGTAGATCGGGTCCAACTGGCCACGCTGGCGGATGCTGTGGCACAGTTGGCGGCTGTCGGCGCCGGGGATCGGCTCTTCGCCCGCCGGATAGACTTCCATCAACAGCAGCACGTTGGCATCGGCCAGGACCTGGACAAAATCGTCGTACAGGTCGCGGGTGCGGCTGTACCGGTGCGGTTGATAGACCATCACCAGACGCCGCTCCGGCCAGCCACCGCGCACGGCCTTGATCACCGCCGCGACTTCGGTCGGGTGGTGGCCGTAATCGTCCACCAGCATCACGTTACCGCCGTCCACCGGCAGCTCGCCGTAGACCTGAAAACGTCGGCCCACGCCCTGGAAGCCCGACAAGCCCTGGACGATGGCTTCGTCGCTGACGCCTTCGTCGGTGGCTATGCAGATGGTGGCCAAGGCATTGAGCACGTTGTGGTTGCCGGGCATGTTCACCGAGACGTCCAACGGCTCGCGGTCAGGACGCAACACGGTGAAGAAGGTCTGCATGCCCTTCTGGCGCACATTGATGGCGCGCACATCGGCTTCTTCCCCAAAGCCGTAGGTCACGGTTGGGCGCTTGATCAGTGGCAGGATTTCACGAACCACCGGGTCGTCCAGGCACACCACGGCCAAACCATAGAACGGCAGGTTGTGGAGGAACTCGACGAAGGTTTTCTTCAGCTTGTTGAAGTCGCCGTCGTAGGTCGCCATGTGGTCGGCGTCGATGTTGGTCACCACGGCCACCAGCGGTTGCAGGTGCAGGAAACTCGCATCGCTCTCGTCGGCTTCGGCGATCAGGTAGCGGCTGGTGCCCAGCTGGGCATTGGTGCCCGCGGCATTCAGGCGACCACCGATCACAAAGGTCGGGTCCAGGCCACCGGCGGCGAACACCGAGGCGATCAGGCTGGTGGTGGTGGTCTTGCCGTGGGTGCCGGCGACGGCGATGCCGTGGCGATAACGCATCAGCTCGGCCAGCATCTCGGCCCGTGGCACCACGGGAATACGACGTTCCAGGGCGGTGGCAACCTCCGGGTTGGAGGTGTTCACGGCGCTGGACACCACCAGCACGTCGGCATTGGCGGCGTTCTCGGCACGGTGGCCGATAAAGATCTGCGCACCGAACGATTCCAGGCGTTCGGTGACCGGGGAAGCCTTCAGGTCGGAACCCGAGACCTGGTAACCCAGGTTCAGCAACACCTCGGCGATCCCGCACATGCCCACGCCGCCGATACCGACGAAGTGGATGCGACGGATGCGGCGCATTTCCGGTTGTGGCATGGCTTTGCGATTCTCAACCATGGGCCACCTCCAGGCAGGTGTCGACCACTTGGGCCGTGGCATCGGGTTTGGCCAGGCGGCGCGCGGCGCGAGCCATGTCTTCGAGTGTTTGCGGCTGCATCAAGACCTCTGTCAGGCGCGCGGCAAGATCCGCGGCGCCAGTCGTTCTTTGCGGCATCAGGAAGGCAGCGCCTTCACGGGCCAAATAATCGGCGTTGCGAGTCTGGTGATCGTCGATGGCATGGGGCAAAGGCACCAGCATCGAGGGCAGACCGGCGGCAGCCAGTTCACTGATGGTCAGCGCGCCTGCGCGACAGACCACCAGGTCGGCCCAGCCATAGGCCTGGGCCATGTCTTTGATGAAGGGCTGCACTTGCGCCTCGACGCCAGCGGCGCGATAGCGTTCGGCAGTCACTTCATCGTGGTTTTTGCCGGCCTGGTGAAACACTTCCGGCCGCAGTTCGGGGGCAACCTGCGACAGGGCTTCGGGCAGCAGCTTGTTCAACGGTTCGGCCCCCAGGCTTCCGCCCAGGACCAGCAAACGCGCCTTGCGTCCGGCCAGGGCCGGGCGCGGTGCAGCGAGGAACAGCTCCGTACGCACGGGATTACCCGTGGTGCGACGGCTGCCCGACAGGGTAAAGGTGTCCGGGAAGGCTTCACACACCCGGGCGGCCAACGGCACCAATAATCGATTGGCGGTACCGGCCACGGCGTTCTGCTCGTGGACGATCACCGGCACACCGGCCAGTTTTGCCGCAACACCGCCGGGGCCGGTCACATAGCCACCAAAACCGACCACGCACACCGGCCGCAGCCGACGAATGATCGCCCGCGCCTGCCAGACCGACTTGAGCAGCATCAGCGGCGCCTTGAGCAGCGACAGCTTGCCTTTGCCCCGCAGGCCGCTGGCATTGATCCGGTGCAGCTCCAGGCCGGCGGCGGGCACCAACTCATTCTCGATGCCCCGTGGCGTACCCAGCCAATGCACGGTGTAGCCGCGCGCCTGGAACTCCCGGGCACAGGCCAGCGCCGGGAACACATGCCCGCCGGTACCGCCCGCCATGATCAGCACGTTAGCGCCCATGAGTCGGCTCCTCGGCGAAGTCGCTCTCCTGGAATTCCATCTCTTCGCTGCCCAAGTGGGTTCGGCTCTCCCATTCGATGCGCAGCAACAGGCCAAGACAGGCACAGCAGATCACCAGGGAGCTGCCGCCATAACTGAGGAACGGCAGCGTCAGGCCCTTGGTCGGCAACAGGCCGACGTTCACGCCGATGTTGATCAGGAACTGGCCGATCCACAGGAACGACAGGCCATACGCCACATACGCGGCGAAGAACTGCTTGGCCTTCTCGGCCCACAAGCCGATGTACATGCCGCGCACGCAGACAAACACGAACAGTGCAACGGTGCACAAGGAGCCCACGACGCCGAGTTCTTCGGCCAGTACCGAAAACACGAAGTCGGTATGCGCTTCCGGCAGATAGAACTGCTTCTGCACACTGTTGCCCAAGCCCACGCCAAGCCACTCGCCACGGCCGAAGGCGATCAAGGCCTGGGTCAATTGATAGCCGGAACCGAACTGGTCGGCCCACGGATCGGTAAACGTGATCAGGCGCGCCATTCGATACGGTTGTGCCTGCACCAGCACGGTCACCGCCGCCACGGCCAGCGCCACCATCAGGATGAAGCGGAACAGCCCGACCCCACCGAGAAACAGCATCGCCGCAGCCGCGCCCATCATCACTACCGTGGCGCCGAAGTCCGGCTCCATCAGCAACAGGCCCGCCATGGGCAGCAACACGATGAATGGCTTGAAGAAGCCCATCCAGCTTTCGCGCACTTCCTTCTGGCGACGCACCAGGTAACCGGCAAGGAAAATCACCACGAAGACCTTGGCGATTTCCGAAGGCTGGACGTTGAAAAAACTGAAGCCGATCCAGCGCATCGAGCCGTTGACCTCGCGGCCGATGCCCGGCACCAACACCATGACCAGCAGGCCGAAGGCCCCCAACAGCATCATCCAGCCCAGGCGTTGCCAAGTGGCGATCGGCACCATCATGGTCACGATACAGGCACCCAGGCCGATCACCAGGTAAATCAGATGGCGGATCATGTGGTAAAGCGTGTTGCCCGACTGAACGGCAGCCACTTCCGACGACGCAGAGGTGATCATCACCAGGCCCAGGCCGAGCAATGCCAGGCAACCGGCGAGCATCGGGAAATCGAGGTCGATGCCACGGCCGGTGATCAGCGGCGACGGGTACGGCTTGATGATGTTCAGCAAGCTCATGCCAAGTCCTCCACGGCCTGGGCGAACAGGCGCCCGCGCTCTTCGTAGTTCTTGAACATGTCGAAACTGGCGCAGGCCGGCGACAACAGGACGGCATCGCCCGATTGCGCGAGGGCGCGGCATTGCTGCACCGCCTCATCCAGCGAAGCGACACGAACCAGCGGCACCGCATCGCCCAACGCCTGGGCGATCAGTTCGCGGTCGCGGCCCATCAGCACCACGGCACGGCAATTGGCGGCCACGGGGCCGCGCAGGTCCTTGAAGTCGGCGCCCTTGCCGTCACCGCCGGCGATCAGCACGAGCTTGCCGTCGATGTCCGCGCCCAGGCCTTCGATGGCCGCCAGCGCGGCACCGACATTGGTGGCCTTGGAATCGTTGTACCAGGCCACGCCATCCAGATCGCGCACCCATTGGCAGCGGTGTTCCAGCCCTGCGAACTGGCGCAAGGCCGAGAGCATGGCGTCGAACGGCAGACCGACCGCGTGGCCCAGGGCCAACGCCGCAAGGGCATTGGCCTGGTTGTGGGCGCCGCGGATTTTCAACTCACGCACTGGCATCAGGTTCTGGAATTGGAAAGCGAGGTATTTTTCGCCGTTCTCTTCACGCAAGCCGAAGCCTTTGAAATCCGGAACCCCCAAGCCGAAGGTCCAGCAAGGCAGCCCTTCACCCATCAGCGGACGGGTCAACGCGTCCTGGCGGTTGAACACGACCTGGCGGGCGCCACGGAAAACCCGGTGCTTGGCCAGGTGATACGCCGGCAGGCCGCTGTAGCGGTCCATGTGGTCTTCGCTGATGTTGAGCACCGTCGCCACTTCGGCGCCGAGATGGTCGGTGGTCTCAAGCTGGAAGCTCGACAGTTCCATGACATACAGCTCGATGTCATCGCCGACCAGGTCCAGGGCCGGGGTCCCCAGGTTGCCGCCCACGGCGACGCGCTTGCCGGCCGCCGCGGCCATTTCACCGACCAGAGTGGTCACGGTGCTTTTCGCGTTGGAGCCGGTGATGGCGACAATCGGCGCCTTCGCGTTGCGGGCGAACAGCTCGATGTCGCCGGACAGTTTCACGCCTCGGGCAGCCGCAGCCTGCAGCGCCGGAGTCGCCAGGGCCAGGCCGGGGCTCACGTAGAGCTCATCGGCGCGGCACAGGAACTCGACGTCCAGCTCGCCACAACGCACGTCCACCTGCGGATAGTCACGGCGCAGCGTGGCCAGCTCAGGCGGATTTTCCCGCGTATCGGCCACGGCAAACGACACGCCCCGGTTCGCCAGGAAGCGAACCAGGGACATGCCGCTCTTGCCGAGGCCGACAACGATGCGGAAGTGGTCAGAAGCGATCAGGGACACTCGTTCTACCTCAGCTTCAGGGTGGCAAGGCCGATCAGCACCAGAATCACGGTGATGATCCAGAAACGGACGATCACGCGCGGCTCGGGCCAGCCCTTGAGTTCAAAGTGGTGGTGGATCGGCGCCATGCGGAATACCCGGCGGCCGGTCAATTTAAAGGAAGCAACCTGAATGACGACTGACAGGGTCTCCATCACGAACACACCGCCCATGATGAACAGGACGATTTCCTGGCGAACGATGACGGCAATGGTGCCCAGGGCCGCGCCCAGCGCCAACGCGCCGACGTCACCCATGAAGACTTGCGCCGGGTAGGTGTTGAACCAAAGGAAACCGAGGCCGGCACCGATCAGCGCGCCGCAGAACACAATCAGCTCGCCCGCGCCCGGTACATAAGGGATCAGCAGGTATTCGGCGAATTTCACGTTGCCCGACAGGTAGCAGAAGATCCCCAGCGCGCCGCCAACCATGACCGTCGGCATGATCGCCAGGCCGTCGAGGCCATCGGTGAGGTTGACCGCGTTGCTCGATCCAACGATGACCAGGTAGGTCAGCACGATGAAGCCAGCGCCCAGCGGGATGCTGTAGTCCTTGAGCATTGGCAGGATCAGGGTGGTTTCCACCGGCGAAGCGGCAGTCATATAAAGGAAGATCGCCGCGCCGAGGCCGAACACCGACTGCCAGAAATATTTCCAGCGACTTGGCAGCCCACGGGAATTCTTCTCGATGACCTTGCGGTAGTCGTCTACCCAGCCGATGGCGCCGAAGAACAGGGTCACCAGCAACACGACCCAGACATAGCGGTTCGCCAGGTCGGCCCAGAGCAAGGTGCTGATGCCGATGGACGAGAGAATCAACGCGCCGCCCATGGTCGGGGTACCGGACTTGGACAGGTGCGATTGCGGACCGTCGTTGCGGACCGACTGGCCGATCTGCAGGTTCTGCAAGGTGCGGATCATCCACGGGCCCAGGAACAGCGACAACGACAGCGCGGTCAGCACACCCAGGATCCCGCGCAGGGTCAGGTACTGGAAGACCGCGAAGCCTTTGTGGAACTGTTGCAGGTACTCCGCTAGCAGCAGCAGCATTAATGTTTCTCCATACGGGTGCCGCACAAAGCCGCAACGATGTTTTCCATCGCCGCACTGCGTGAGCCCTTGATCAATAAGGTGGTGTTCGGGTCTTGCTCGGCACCCAGGGCCTGGATCAACTCGGCCTGGGTGGTGAAATGCTGTGCATGCTCGCCAAACGCCGATACCGCATGGGCCATCATCGGGCCAACGGCGTACAACGCATCGACCTTGCCGCGGGCATACGCGCCGACATCATGGTGGCCTTGCTGCGCCCACTCACCCAATTCGCCGATATCGCCGAGCACCAGCACGGTGCGGCCGGAGAAACCGGCAAGGATGTCCACGGCCGCGCACATCGACGTCGGGTTAGCGTTGTAGGTGTCATCGATGACGCGCATGCCGTTGCTCGCCAGTTGGGCGACGGTGCGTCCCTTGACCGGTTGCACCGCGTTCAATCCCGCGGCGATGCCTGGCAACGAAACACCCAGGGCATGGGCGGCGGCGGCGGCGGCCAGGGCGTTGGCAACGTTATGGGTGCCGAGCAGGTTCAACTGCACGCGCTCGGCCCCGTCGGGGCTGTGGAGGTTGAAGGCCGGGCATCCGCGAGCATCGCGGTCCAGGTCGCTGGCGTAGAAGTTCGCGGCAAGGTTGCTCAAGGCAAAGGTCAGCACCTTGCGCTCGCCCGCCCGGGTTTTCCAGATTTCGAAGGCCTTGTCGTCGAGATTCAGCACGGCGACGCCATCGGCAGCCAACCCCTCGATGATCTCGCCCTTGGCCTCGACGATCTTTTCCGGGCCGCCGAACTCACCCACGTGGGCGGTCCCGGCGTTGTTGAGCACCGCCACGTGGGGCTTGGTCATGCCGACGGTGTAGGCAATCTCGCCGAGCCGCGAAGCACCGAGTTCAATGACGGCGGCGCTGTGCTCCGGCGCCAGCTCAAGCAGCGTCAGCGGTACACCGAGGTCGTTGTTCAGGTTGCCACGGGTCGCCAATACCGGGCCGCGCATGCGCAGGATGCTGGCGAGCATTTCCTTGACCGTGGTCTTGCCGCTGGAGCCGGTGATGGCTGCGACCGGGTTGGTGAACGCCGCGCGATTCAACGCGCCGAGCTGGCCCAGGGCCTGGCGGGTGTCGCTGACCAGCAGTTGCGGCAGTGTGCTGTTGGTGACTTCGCGCTCGACCAACGCCGCGACCGCGCCTTTGCCAGCCACTTCGTTCAGATAATCGTGGCCGTCGAAACGCGGCCCGGCCAGGGCGACAAACAATTGGCCCGGCGCAATCGCCCGGCTGTCGATGCTGACGCCGTTGAACGTGGCGTCCGCCGCGATCAGGCGCGCATTCAGGACGTTGGTCAGCTCGCTGAGTTTCAGGGCCTTAAGCATGGGCCACCTCCCATGCGGTCAGGGCGTGATCGGCTTCCACCAGGTCGGAGAACGCATGGCGTTCGCCGTTGATTTCCTGATAGTCCTCGTGGCCCTTGCCGGCCAGGACGATGACGTCATCCGCCGAAGCACTGGCAATCAATTGCGCAATGGCCTGGCCGCGTCCGGCCACGAAAGCGACGTTATCCTGCCCCGAGAAACCGGCGCGAATATCGTCGAAGATCCGCGAGGGGTCTTCGCTGCGCGGGTTATCGTCAGTGACGAGTACTCCATCGGCCAGCCGCTCCACGACTTGCGCCATCAGCGGACGTTTGCCACGGTCACGGTCGCCGCCACAGCCGAACAGGCACAGCAGCCGACCCTTGGCGTGAGGACGCAGCGCCGTGAGGACTTTCTCCAGCGCGTCTGGCGTATGGGCGTAATCGACCACCACCAGTGGCTGGGTGCCTCCGCCCAAGCGCTGCATGCGCCCGGCCGGGCCCTCGAGTTTTGGCAATACCTTGAGAATTTCATCCAGCGCGTAGTCCAGCCCGAGCAAGGCCCCGATGGCGGCCAATACATTGCTCAGGTTGAAGCGGCCCAGCAACGTGCTGCGCAGATGGTGTTCGCCCTGGGGCGTGACCAACGTGGCACGAACGCCTTCGTCGTCGAACTGTGCCTGGCGTACATAAAGGTAGGCGCCTGCATCTTCGAGGCTGTAGGTGATCAACCGCGACTCGCGACTCTCGGCGGCCAGCTGGCGGCCGAATTCGTCATCGACATTGATAACCCGGCATTTCAGGTTGTTCCAGGCAAACAGCTTGGCCTTGGCCTCGCCGTAGGCCTGCATCGTGCCGTGGTAGTCCAGGTGATCGCGGGACAGGTTGGTGAGCACGGCAACGTCGAAGGCCAACGCGGTGACGCGACCTTGATCGAGGCCATGGGAGGAAACCTCCATCGCGACGGCCTTGGCGCCAGCCTTCTTCAGGTCGGCCAGGGTCGCCTGCACGGCGATCGGGTTTGGCGTGGTGTGCAGCCCGCTTTTCAGCGCCCCGTGGAAACCATTGCCCAGCGTCCCCACGATGCCACAATGCTGCCCGAGCAAGTCGAGCGCCTGTGCCACCAGTTGCGTCACGCTGGTCTTGCCGTTGGTACCGGTCACGCCGATCAGGTTCAGGTGACGGCTCGGCTCGCCATAAAAACGCCCGGCGATATCCGACAACTGCGCCACCAGGCCCTTGACCGGAATCAGCGGGACATCGGTGATCGGCAGCACGGTCGCGCCGTTCACTTCATAGGCCACGGCAGCCGCACCGCGTTTCAAGGCATCAGCGATATGGTCGCGGCCATCAACACGGGCGCCCGGCACCGCCAGGAACAGGTCCCCGGCGCGCACGTCGCGACTGTCCAGCGCCAGCTCACGAATCAGCAGGTCATGACCGGCATGGGCAAAAATCTTGTTCAGGCTCAGGGACATCAGCCACGCCCTCCGTCGGCTTTCAAGGGAACGACCGGGGCGGTACTCGCCTGCTGGGTCGGCGGCAGATTATCCGGGGTAATGTTCATCAGGCGCAGGGTGCCGGACATCACTTTGCTGAACACCGGCGCAGAGACCAGGCCACCGAAGTAGCCTGCCTTGCTCGGTTCGTCGATAACCACCACGATGGCGTAGCGCGGGTCGCTCATCGGACCGAAGCCGGCGAACAGCGAACGGTAGGAATTCTCGGCATAGCCCTTGGTACCCACGGACGTCTTGCGCGCCGTACCCGACTTGCCGGCAACATGGTAGGCGGGCACTTGGGCACGATAGACACCACGCGGCGCCTCGATCACCTGTTGCAGCATGCCTTGCATCGTCTTGGCGACGTCTTCCGGAATCACTTGGGTGGTTTGCGGCGCCTTGTCGGTCTTGACCAGGGTCAGCGGTGCGATCCGCCCATTGTTGGCCAGCGCCGAGAAGGCGTGGACAAGCTGGATCGCCGTCACCGAAACACCATAGCCATAGGACAACGTGGCGGTTTCGGCCTTGCGCCATTCACGGTAGTTGGGCAGGTTGCCGACGCGCTCGCCCGGGAAGCCCAGGCCGGTGTCCTGGCCGAGGCCGATTTTCTGGGCCAGGCGATAGATCGCCTCGCCACCGATATCGAAGGCGATCTTGCTCATGCCCACGTTACTGGAATTGATCAGGATGCCGGTCAGGTCGAGCACAGGGCCTTCAGTCTTGGACACGTCGCGAATGGTGTATTTGCCGATCTGCAACGTCCCCGGATACACCTCGACGGTGTCACCCGGTTTCCAGCGCCCGGTTTCCAGGGCGGCGGCCATGGACACGGCCTTCATGGTCGAACCCGGCTCGAAGACGTCGATCATTGCGCGGTTGCGCATCATCGCCGGTTGCAGGTTACGGCGGTTGTTCGGGTTGTAGGTCGGCTGGTTGACCATGGCGAGGATCTCGCCGGTCTTGACGTCCATGATCACCAGGCTGCCGGCCTTGGCGCCGTTCTCGACGATGGCATTGCGCAGCTCGCGGTTGGCCAGGTATTGCAGGCGCAGGTCAATGGACAACGCCAAGGGCTTACCGGCCTTGGCGTTTTTAGTGACTTGGACATCCTTGATCAGCCTGCCGCGCCGATCCTTGATGACCTGGCGCTTGCCGGCAACCCCGGCCAGCCATTCGTCATAGGCCAGTTCGACACCTTCTCGGCCCCGGTCATCGATGTCGGTAAACCCGACCATGTGGGCGGTGACTTCTCCGGCCGGGTAGAAACGCCGGAACTCTTCGATGCCATAGACACCAGGTACTTTCAAATCGAGCACACTCTGGCCTTGCTCGGGCGTCAACCCGCGCACCAGGTAGATGAATTCTTTATTAGCCTGGGCTTCAAGGCGCTCGGCCAAAGCCTTGGGATCCTGGCCGAGGGCGGCGGCCAACGCCGGCCACTTTTCCTTGGCCTGCTGCATTTCCTTGGCGTTGGCCCACAGGGTGGTCACCGGGGTGCTCACGGCCAGGGGTTCACCGTTGCGGTCAGTGATCAGGCCACGGTGGGCCGGGATCGGAATATGACGCACGCTGCGGGCATCGCCCTGCTCCTTGAGGAAGTCGCGGTCGACGACTTGCAGGTCGATGATGCGCCACGCGATCGCTGCGACCATGATCCCGAGCAAGCCCAGGACCAGACGGAACCGCCACGGGAACAGTGCCCCTTCGAGCTTCATCATGGCGCCACCATCTGCACTTCGGCGGCGCCGGGGATGCGCATCTTCAATTGTTCGGTGGCCAATACCTCGATACGGCTATGGGCGGTCCAGGTGCTCTGCTCCAGGATCAGCCGGCCCCACTCAGCCTGCGCCTTGTCGCGCACGCTCAGTTCGTTATAAAGGGTGTTGAGCAACTGGCGGTTCCAGTGCGCGCTGTAAGACACGGCGATGGCCGAGACGAGCACGCCGATGAACAGCAGCAGCATGAAAAAGCTGCCGCCCGGCAGGGGCTTGGCGAAGAGCTTGCTCACCGCAGCTTCTCCGCGACACGCATGACAGCACTACGGGCACGCGGGTTGGCCTTGAGTTCGGCCTCGGAGGCGAACTGCGCTTTGCCATGGATCTTGATTTTCGGTACGAAAGCCTCGAAACGCACCGGCAGGTTGCGCGGCAGGTTGTCGGCTTCGCCTTTGGTGAGTTTGCGCATGAACAGCTTGACGATGCGGTCTTCCAGGGAGTGGAAGCTGATCACCACCAACCGGCCACCGATCTCCAGCGCCTCAAGGGCGGCCTCGAGGCCAGCCTCAAGATCACCCAACTCATTATTGACATGGATACGCAGGCCCTGGAAGGCGCGAGTCGCTGGATTCTTGCCCTTCTCCCACGCAGGGTTGGCAACCTTCAGCACTTCGGCCAGGTCACCGGTGCGCTCGAATGGCTTGGTCTCGCGGCGCTCGACCACGGCTCGCGCCATGCGGCCGGAAAAGCGTTCCTCGCCATATTCCTTGAAGACACGGGCGATTTCTTCGACGGGCGCGGTGTTGACGAACTCAGCGGCACTGATGCCGCGGGACGGATCCATGCGCATGTCCAGCGGGCCGTCATTGAGGAAACTGAAGCCACGTTCCGGGTCGTCCAGTTGCGGCGAGGACACGCCGAGGTCCAGCAGCACGCCGCTGATCTTGCCAGCCAAACCACGCTGGGCAACTTCCGAACCCAACTCGGCAAAGCTGCGCTGCACAACGACAAAGCGGCCGTCTTCGGCCGCCAGCGCTTGCCCGGTGGCAATCGCTTGAGGATCCTTGTCGAACCCCAGCAACCGGCCATCAGGCCCCAACTGGCTGAGGATCAATCGGCTGTGCCCGCCACGCCCGAACGTGCCATCCAGATAGCACCCATCAGGACGTACGGCGAGAGCCTCGACGGCTTCGTCAAGCAGTACGGTGATGTGGTTAAAGCCGCTATCAATAGTCACAGGATCAAATCACGCAGTTCATCAGGCATGGCGCCCGGTTGTTGAATAGCAGCAAGGTCGGCGGCAGAAACCGCATTCCAGGCATCTTCGTCCCACAGTTGGAACTTGTTCAGCTGGCCCACCAGCATCGCGCGCTTGTCCAGCTTGGCGTATTCGCGCAGGCGCGGCGGGACCAGGAAACGACCACTGCCGTCGAGCTCAAGATCAACGGCATTACCGATCAACAAGCGCTGCAAACGACGGTTTTCTTCACGTAGCGAAGGCAGTGCGCGCAGTTTGGTTTCGATGATTTCCCACTCATCCAGCGGGTAGACGCACAAACATGGGTCAACGGCGTCGATCGTGACGATCAACTGCCCCGAACTTCGCGAAACGAGCTCGTCACGATACCGGCTGGGCATGGCGAGCCGGCCTTTTGCATCGAGACTGATTGCGTTAGCTCCGCGAAACACGTCAGCGTTTCTCCACTTTTTGGCGTTTTACCTTCAAAAAAACCCACTTCATGCCACTTTCCGCCACTTGCGCACACTATAGGAATGCGCCCACCGCACCGTCAAGGCGCGGAATGAAGGAAAAGCCTTATAGATCGGAGATTTAGGAGCGTTTCAGGAGGGGCAACAAGAATCTGACGTAGGAAATTTCGCTCCAACCTGAGGCAGTACAGGGGACTGCGCGCACAAGTTAAAGTGATTTGTTAAGAGTAAGATTTTTTTGGTATTAGGAACTGCGTCTGCCAGCGATTCCGGCAGGGAGGGAAAAAGGTGGAGAGTCGATCTGTAAGCCGGGTTCTGTCTTGAACAGTCATTCGTCTACGATGGCCATCACTGGACATCTTTAGCAACCTACCCGGTCCCAGCGCGGGCCACGCCTTGGGACCCTATTTGGTCTTGCTCCAAGTGGGGTTTACCTAGCCACGAACTGTTGCCAGCCGTGCGGTGCGCTCTTACCGCACCTTTTCACCCTTACCGGCGCCGAAACGCTTAGGCGGTTATTTTCTGTGGCACTTTCCGTAGGCTCACGCCTCCCAGGCATTACCTGGCACTTCGCCCTATGGAGCCCGGACTTTCCTCCCCCCCCTAATTTTCATAGAGGGCAGCGACTGTCCGATCGACTCTCCGCCGCGAAGGTTAACGGTACAGCGCCTCAAGAACAAGCGCTAAAAGCCCGCAGCCAGCCGGGCATGGCGGTTTCATTGGTCCTTCTGCTTTTGCAGCGCGACCTGATACAGCACATTCTTGCGTTCGCCAGTGATCTGCGCGGCGAGGGCCGCCGCACGTTTCAATGGCATTTCCTCCAACAACAGATCCAGGACGCGCATCGCTTCGCCACTCACGGCGTCTTCGCTTTCCGGCGGCGTCCACCCGGCCACCAGTACAACGCATTCACCGCGCTGTTGGTTGCTGTCGCTTTCGACGAAACCTCGCAATTGCGCCAAGGGCAGCCCCTTGAGCGTCTCGAAGGTTTTCGTCAGTTCCCGCGCCAGCAACGCCTGGCGCTCGGGACCAAACACCAGCTCCATATCCTGGAGGCATTCAAGGATACGGTGCGGCGCTTCATAAAAGATCAATGTGCGCGGCTCTTCCTTTATAGCTTCCAGGCGCGCTCGTCGTCCCACCGCCTTGGCTGGCAGAAAGCCCTCGAAGATAAATCGATCCGACGGCAAGCCGGCCGCCGACAGCGCCGCGATCAACGCACACGCCCCGGGTACTGGCACTACATTGATACCAGCAGCACGAGCCTGGCGCACCAGGTGATAACCCGGATCGGAAATCAGCGGCGTGCCGGCATCGGAAATCAGCGCCACGTTATCGCCCGCCAGCAGCCGGGTGATAAAACGACTGCCCTCGTCCCGCTCGTTATGTTCATGACACGCCGCCAGCGGCGTGGAAATGCCGAAATGCTGCAGCAAGCGCTGGGAGTGACGGGTATCTTCAGCGGCGATAAGGGCGACGTCCTTCAGGATCTTCAGCGCACGGGCGCTGATATCGTCCAGGTTGCCAATAGGCGTCGCCACCACGAAAAGCGAGCCAGCAGCGGAATTCGAAGCACCTGGAGCAGTCAAAACGCACACCTCATGAGGGTAAAAACCGCCATTGTAGCGTGTGCCGCCATTCTCGGCCGGTCACATTAGCACTTGTGGCGAGGGAGCTTGCTCCCGCTCGGCTGCGCAGCAGCCGTAAAAATCTGACAGCCACATTCTGATGTACCGTGTTGAATGGTTTTGGGGCCGCTGCGCGGCCCAGCGGGAGCAAGCTCCCTCGCCACGGGGAATCGACACCCTCGGATTTATGCTGCGCCGCACTCTTTGAAATACCTAAATTGATCGATTCACACCACTAACATCGCGCCCCAGCCGCTGCTTGGGTACAATTCGACGCTAATTTGATCTCGTATCAGGAACACTTACATGATCGCTTGCCTGCGGCTGCTCTCCGCCCTCTGCCTCGCTGCCCTCCTGGCGGCTTGCGCCAGTTCGCCTTCGTCCAGCCTTGGCGAACTCCCACGGACCCCGGATGCCAGTATCGAGCAATTGCTCGAACAGGCCACCCAAAGCAAAAACCCGGAAAAAGCCGCCCTGCTGCGCCTGAGCGCCGCGGACCTGGCCTACCGCCAGGGCAATGCCGGCCAGTCCGCACAGATCCTGCAACAAGTGCCGCTGGAGCAACTCAAGCCCGGCCAGCAGATTTTCGCCAGCACGCTGTCAGCCGAACTGGCGATGACCCGCAACCAGCCCAAGGCAGCGCTGACGTCCCTGGGCCATCCAAGCCTGCAGCACCTGGGCGAAATGCCGGTGGAACAGCAAGTGCGCACCGGCACCGTGCGTGCTCGCGCCCTAGAAGCCGATGGCCAGACCCTGGCGGCCGCCAAGGAGCGGATCTTTATCGCGCCGTTGCTGGAAGGCGAAGCCGCGGCGAAAAACCACGAGGCGATCTGGTCGCTGATCGCTTCGCTGCCTACCGATCAACTGCAACCGACCACCACCGACGACCTCGGTGGCTGGTTGAGCCTGGCCAAGGCGGTGAAAACCGCCGGCACCCTGGAGCAACAACAGGCCGCCATCGACAGCTGGCGCGAACAAAACCCGAAACACCCAGCCGCGCTTCAACTGCCGACGCCACTGGTCAAGCTCAAGGAGCTGGCAAGCCAGCCGCTGAGCAAGATCGCCTTGCTGCTGCCGCAGAACGGCCCGCTGGCCTCGGTTGCCAAAGCCCTGCGCGAAGGGTTCATGGCTGCGCACTACCAGGCCCAACAGGCTGGACAGAAGCCGCCAAGCATTCAGGTCTATGACAGCGCCAGCCTGACTTCCATGGACGAGTTCTACCGCAAGGCCCAGGCCGACGGGGTACAACTGGTGGTCGGCCCGCTGGAAAAACCACTGGTCAAGCAGATCAGCCTTCGCCCGCAATTGCCGATTACCACCCTGGCATTGAACTACAGCGAGGGCGAACAGGGCCCACCCCAACTCTTCCAGTTCGGCTTGGCCCCGGAAGATGAAGCCCGCGAAGTATCCCGTCGTGCTCGCGCCGACGGCCTGCATCGCGCCGCCGCCATGGTACCGAAAGGCGAATGGGGCGATCGTGTATTGAAAGCCTTCAGCCAGGACTGGCAGGCCAATGGCGGCACCATCGTTGCGATCGAGCGTGTCGACCAGCCTGTGCAACTGGCCCAGCAGATCGCCGACATGTTCCAGTTGCGCCAGAGCGAAGGTCGCGCCAAGAGCCTGCAAAGCACGGTGGGCACCGCAGTAGCGGCCCAGCCTTCGCGTCGCCAGGACATCGAGTTCATTTTCCTGGCATCGACTCCGCAGCAGGCCCAGCAGATCAAGCCGACCCTGAACTTCCAGTACGCCGGCGACGTGCCGGTCTATGCGACGTCTTCGGTGTTCAGCGTCAGCGGCGACCAGAACCAGTACAACGACATGAATGGCGTGCGTTTCTGTGAAACGCCATGGCTGCTCGACGCTAACGACCCACTGCGTCAACAGGTCACTGCACAATGGCCACAGGCCGGTGGCAGCCTGGGCCGACTGTATGCGATGGGTGCCGACGCCTATCGCCTCGCTCCACGCCTGGGCCAGCTCAAGGCACTTCCGGACAGCCGCATCGAAGGCCTGTCAGGCAGCCTGGCGATCTCGCCAACCCAACGCGTGCAACGTCAATTGCCGTGGGCCCAGTTCATCAATGGCCAGGTGCAGCGCCTGCCGGACACCCAGCGCTGATGCTTGACCGATCACACTTGCAAAGCGGAAAGGATGCCGAGGGCCAAGCCCTCGCGCATCTGCAACAACAAGGTCTGCGCCTGCTGGCACAGAACTGGTTGTGTAAACGCGGCGAGCTGGATCTGGTCATGCTTGACGGCGATACAGTAGTATTCGTCGAAGCCCGCTACAGAAAAAATACCCAATGGGGCGGCGCGATCGAGAGCATCGACGAGCGCAAGCGCCAGAAACTGATTTTCGCCGCGCAGTACTTTCTGCAACGCGAGTCTCGCTGGGCCGATTACCCCTGCCGCTTCGACGTGGTCGCCATCGACAGCAACGCCGACCAGTTGAACTGGCTGCAGAACGCCTTCGACAGTTGAACGCCCAGCCTGGCCGGACACCTTCATTCAACTTTTTTGCTCTTTGCTTTGCGCGCCGCACATGCTTGTGCCGATAAGTCGCGCTACTTAAGGTCACACAGATGGACATGCAATCGCGAATCCGCCAGCTTTTTCAGGCCAGTATCGACACCAAGCAACAGGCGATGGACGTACTTGCACCGCACATCGAGCAAGCCAGCCAAGTGATGGTCAACGCCTTGCTCAACGAAGGCAAGATGCTCTCGTGTGGCAACGGCGGTTCGGCCGGCGATGCCCAGCACTTCTCATCGGAGCTGCTCAACCGCTTCGAACGCGAACGCCCGAGCCTGCCGGCCATCGCATTAACGACCGACAGCTCGACGATCACCTCGATCGCCAACGATTACAGCTACAACGAAGTGTTCTCCAAGCAGATCCGCGCCCTCGGCCAACCCGGCGATGTGCTTCTGGCGATCTCCACCAGCGGCAACTCGGCCAATATTATTCAAGCGATCCAGGCCGCACATGATCGCGAAATGATTGTCGTAGCATTGACCGGTCGCGACGGCGGCGGCATGGCATCCTTGCTCTTGCCCGAAGACGTCGAGATTCGCGTACCGGCCAATGTCACCGCACGTATTCAGGAAGTCCACCTGCTGGCGATCCATTGCCTTTGCGACTTGATCGACAGCCAACTGTTCGGGAGTGAAGAATGACCCCTAATCGCCTAGGCCTTCTGGCCCTGACCCTGTGCCTCGGCATCAGCGGCTGCACATCGGTGGTTAACGCCAGCCGGGAAAAGCCGATCGAAGATGACCGCGGCACCCGCACCTTCGGCAGCAAGATCGATGACTCCCTGATCGAAACCAAAGTCGGCGTGAACATCGCCAAGGCCGACCCGGACCTGGACAACAATTCGCACATCGTCGTCACCAGCTTCAACGGCGTCGTGCTGCTGGCCGGCCAGACGCCACGGGCCGACCTCAAGGCCAAGGCCGAGCAGGAGGCCAGCGCCGTGCAGCGGGTCAAGACCGTGCATAACGAATTGCAGGTCTTGCAGCCCTCTTCCCTGCTGGCGCGCCAGAACGATGCCTGGCTGACGACCAAGATCAAGACGCAGATGCTGACCGACGCCAGCATTCCAGGGTCGCGCATCAAGGTCGTGACCGAGAACGGGATTGTCTATCTGCTGGGGCTGCTGACCAAGCAGGAGGCTGCGCAGGCGACCAACCTTGTACAGGGTGTGTCTGGGGTGCAGAAGATCGTTAAGTTGTTCGAGTACATCGACTGAACAAGTAAGTTACAAGAGCGGCGCTTTTCCTTGGAGGGAAAGCGCCGTTTTTTTGTGCATCGTTCGAGGACAATCTTCAGCGTGGATGACCTCAACGCAAAAACGGATAGGCACCAAAACCAAAAAAAATGCCCGTATCCAGCGATACAGGCATTCGTTCAAACAGCCGGCAGACAGCTTCCGCCAGTTATTTCACCACCTTCAAGCTCGGCCGCCCGCTAGGCCGCGGCGGTTCGTCATCCGGTGGCGGCATATCATCGTCCGCCTCGAATTCTTCTTCGCCCTCCAGCGGCACTTCCAGCTCGAATACCATGCCCTGGCCATTTTCCCGGGCATAAATCCCCAGGATCGAAGCAATCGGCACGTACAGCGTGTGCGGCACGCCGCCAAAACGCCCTTCGAAGCTGACCGCATCATTATCCATGTGCAGATGACGCACAGCGGCCGGCGATACGTTCAATACAATCTGCCCGTCGTTGGCAAAACCCTGCGGCACCTGGACCGAGGGATACTCGGCATTGACCAGCATGTGCGGGGTGCAATCGTTGTCCACAATCCACTCATAGAGCGCGCGGACCAAATAAGGTCGACTGGAGTTCATAGCGGCTCCCTAAGCCTTAGCGCATGTCACGTTCGGCAGCAGACAGACTCGCCTGGAAAGCCTCACGCGCAAATTGGCGCTCCATATAATCAAGCAGCGGCTTGGCGGGCCGCGGCAGTTCGATACCCAGGATCGGCAAACGCCAGAGTATGGGCAATAGGCAGCAATCCACCAGACTTTGTTCCTCGCTGAGGAAAAACGGCTTGTCGACAAACAGCGGCGACACGCCCGTCAGGCTTTCGCGCAGTTCTTTACGCGCCACGACCCGCGCCGGTTCCTTGGTTCGCTGATCCAGGATCAGATCCACCAACCCGCACCAGTCACGCTGGATGCGATGGATGAGCAAGCGACTGTTGGCACGCGCGACGGGGTATACCGGCAGCAGAGGCGGATGCGGATAACGCTCATCCAGGTATTCCATCACCACGGTCGACTCCCACAAGGCCAGGTCACGATCGACCAGCGTTGGCAGGCTGCCGTAAGGGTTTACCTCGATCAGCTTCGGCGGCTGACGGCCCGCTTCAACGTAAATGATCTCGGCGCTGACACCCTTCTCGGCCAGTACGATGCGTACCCGGTGGGAATAGTGGTCGGCGGGGTCGGAGTAACAGGCCAACCGATTGGTCACGCCCATGGCGATCCTCCTCGCTTGTTGAAATTATCGAAAAACGGAAAAACGAGCGCGCCCAGAGGACGTCTCCCGTAACCACCTGGCCGACCAGGCTCGTTACACCTTCAGAGACGCCCTTGGGCGCGCACGATTAACAGCAACGGCTTACAGCTTTATCAATGCACGTCTTTCCAGTATTCACGCTTGAGCAGATAAGCGAATACGAAGAAGAACGCCAGGTACAGCAATACATACGTACCGATGCGCTGATGCTCCAGCTTCACCGGGTTGGCCGAGTAGGCCAGGAAGGTCACCAGGTTCTTGACCTTCTCATCAAACTGCTCAGGCGTCAGAGTGCCAGAGTTTGGCACGATGGTCAGCTGATCGCAGGCCTCATGAGTCAAAGCCGTGCCGGTCAGCGGATCATATTGCTTCTTGCCGTCCTCGACGATCTGGACCTGCTTGCAGCCTACCACTTGGCGACCTTGCAAGCCGACCAGTACGTTCGGCATCCCGACGTTCGGGAAGACCTTGTTGTTCCAACCCAATGGGCGCGCAGGATCTTCGTAGAACGAGCGCAGGTAGCCGTAGAGCCAATCGGTACCCCGCACGCGGGCCACCAGGGTCAAGTCCGGCGGCGCGGCGCCAAACCATGACTTGGCGTCCGCAGGCTGCATGCCGATATTCATGTGATCGCCCAGCTTGGCGCCAGTGAACACAAGCTTTTCGAGCATCAGCTCGTGGGGGATGCCCAAGTCATCGGCCACGCGCTCGTAACGCTGGAATTTGGCGCTGTGGCAGCCCATGCAATAGTTGGCGAACGTACGAGCGCCGTCCTGCATGGCCGCCTTGTCGGAAACGTCGATGTCGACTTTTTCCAGTTCCGGACCACCGTGTTCAGCCGCAAAGGACAGTGCTGGCATGGCAGCAAGAATCAGTACAGCAAATAGTTTTTTCATCAGCCAGTCACCCTTTCCGGAACCGGTTTGGTCTTCTCGAGCCTGGTGTAGAAAGGCATCAGAATGAAGTAGGCGAAGTACAGGAATGTGCAGACCTGCGACAACAGCGTCCGGCCCGGTGTCGGCGCCAGTACGCCCAGCACGCCCAGGATCACGAACGAAATGCAGAACACCCAGAGCCAGATCTTGCTCAGCCAGCCTTTGTAACGCATCGACTTGACGGGGCTGCGGTCCAGCCACGGCAGGACGAACAGCACGGCAATGGCGGCGCCCATGGCGATGACGCCCAGCAGCTTGTCAGGAACAGCCCGCAAAATTGCGTAGAACGGCGTGAAGTACCAGACCGGAGCAATGTGCTCGGGGGTCTTGAAGGCGTTGGCCTGTTCGAAGTTCGGCTTCTCGAGGAAGTAACCGCCCATTTCCGGGAAGAAGAACACGATGGAGCAGAAGATGAACAGGAAGACCACCACGCCGACGATGTCTTTCACGGTGTAGTACGGGTGGAAGGCGATGCCATCCAGCGGTACGCCGTTTTCGTCCTTGTGCTTCTTGATGTCCACGCCGTCCGGGTTGTTCGAGCCCACTTCGTGCAGCGCCAGGATGTGCAGCACTACCAGGCCGAGGATCACGATCGGCAGGGCAACCACATGCAAAGCGAAGAAGCGGTTCAAGGTGATGCCCGAGATCAGGTAGTCACCGCGGATCCACTGGGTCAGGTCATCGCCGATGACCGGGATCGCACCGAACAGCGAGATGATCACCTGGGCACCCCAGTAGGACATCTGGCCCCACGGCAGCAGGTAGCCCATGAAGGCTTCAGCCATCAGCGCCAGGTAGATCAGCATGCCGAAGACCCACACCAGTTCGCGCGGCTTCTGGTATGAACCGTAAAGCAGGCCACGGAACATATGCAGGTAGACCACGATAAAGAACGCCGAAGCGCCGGTGGAGTGCAGCAGGCGCAGGATCGAGCCGTACTCGACGTCGCGCATGATGTATTCAACGGAGGCGAACGCCTCTTCTGCCGAGGGGGTGTAGCTCATCGTCAGCCAGACGCCGGTGACGATCTGGTTGACCAGGACGAGCAACGCCAAGGAGCCAAAGAAGTAGAAGAAGTTGAAGTTCTTCGGAGCGTAATACTTGCTGAGATGGTCTTCCCACATTTTGGTCGCGGGAAAGCGCGCATCAAACCAGTCCATTAATTTGCTCATCACGCTTTCTCCGTATCGACGCCAACGACAATGATGTCGTCCGACTCATAGGAATGCGGGGGAACTGGCAGGTTCAGGGGTGCGGGCTGCGATTTGTAGACGCGACCGGCCAGGTCATAGTGGGAGCCGTGGCATGGGCAGAAATAACCACCGACCCAGTCTTTACCCAGGTCGGCAGGGGCCACTTCGGGACGGAACGTTGGCGAGCAACCCAGGTGCGTGCAGATCCCGATCAGCAGCAGGACTTCCGGCTTGATCGAGCGCGTTTCAGGGTTGACGTATTCCGGTTGGACCGAGTTCTTGGAGGAGGGATCGGAGAGCTGGCCCTCGATCTTTTTCAGATTCCCCAGGATTTCCTCTGTACGGCGGACGATGAACACCGGCTGACCGCGCCATTCAGCAATCATCTGCTGGCCTGGCTCGATCTTGCTGACATTCACTTTCACCGGTGCACCTGCGGCTTTCGCCTTGGCGCTGGGAAACCATGACCCCACGAACGGGACCGCAGCCCCCACCGCTCCTGCAGCACCCACCACGGATGTGGCTGCTACCAGGAAGCGACGCCGGCCTGCATTCACGCCGTCATTGCTCATTCAGTCCTCTCCCATCAGCTTTGTGGCCTGTTAAATCAGGCGTCTACTAAGTAAAAATCTGAACTTATAAAAATTTTGCCGAATGGTAATGAAAACCCCCAATTCTGACAAGGTAATTACCAAGCGGCTAAACCGCCAAGCCTTGTAGTATAGGGGCTCTACGAATGTGGCAAGTTGTCACAGAGCATTTATTTCGCACATAAAAAAACGCCCAGCTCCGTGAGGAACTGGGCGCCTTTTGAACGCGGAAGCGAAATTAACGCTTCGAGTACTGCGGACGCTTACGCGCTTTACGCAGACCGACTTTCTTACGTTCAACTTCGCGAGCATCGCGAGTTACGAAGCCAGCTTTACGCAGGGCGCTGCGCAGAGTTTCGTCGTAATCCATCAGGGCGCGAGTGATGCCGTGGCGGATTGCGCCAGCCTGGCCACTTACACCACCACCGATAACGGTGACGTAGATGTCGAATTTTTCGACGGTCTCGGTCAGTTCCAGCGGCTGACGAACTACCATGCGGGCAGTTTCGCGGCCGAAGAAGTTATCCAGGGAGCGGTTGTTGATGGAGATGTTACCAGTGCCCGGACGCAGGAAAACGCGTGCGGTTGCAGTCTTGCGACGGCCAGTGCCGTAATTTTGAGTCGCCGACATAATGAACTATTCCGTTAAAACTTCAGTTCTTGGGGCTGCTGAGCAGTATGAGGGTGAGCAGCGCCCGCATAAACCTTCAGCTTACGATACATGTCGCGACCCAGCGGGTTCTTAGGCAGCATGCCTTTAACCGCGGTCTCGATCACGCGCTCAGGGGCTTTGGCGATCAGCTTTTCAAAGTTGATCGACTTGATGCCGCCAGGAAAACCGGAGTGGGAGTAGTACATTTTGTCAGTGGTTTTAGCGCCAGTAACACGTACTTGCTCGGCGTTGATTACGACGATGTAGTCGCCGGTGTCAACGTGAGGGGTGTACTCAGGCTTGTGCTTGCCACGCAGACGGCTCGCGATTTCGGTGGCCAGACGACCCAGGGTCTGACCAGCAGCGTCGACGACAAACCAGTCGCGCTTTACTGTTTCCGGTTTAGCAGTAAAAGTTTTCATTCTTTATAGCCTCAGGGGCCGCCCTGTAAATTAGACGGCGGATCTTACTGAATAGTGCGTACTTTGACAAGTCAAAGGCAGCCGGATACAGACGCTTTCGGGGGCTCGGGTCGGCGCGTCCGTTCAACGGCAAGATTCTTCGGCGGCGGCGCATCACTTCCACTGCAGAAAGAGGTGCGCAATTATGCAGATTGCGAAAAATATTTCAACCTGCTTTTATGATTGTTTTGCCCAAGGAGTCCCCGATGGACTATCGCAAGCTAGGCCGTACCGATCTGAATGTCAGCGCCCTGTGCCTCGGCACCATGACCTGGGGTGAGCAGAACAGCGAGGCCGAGGCATTCGCCCAAATCGAACGCGCCAAGGGTGCCGGCATCAACTTCATCGACACTGCCGAAATGTACCCCGTGCCGCCCAAGGCCGACACCTACGCGACTACCGAGCGCTACATCGGCAACTACTTCAAGAGCCGTGGCGACCGCGCCGACTGGATCCTGGCGAGCAAGATCGCCGGCCCAGGCAACACCATCGACTACATTCGCGACAAGAACCTCAAGCACAACCGCCGCCACATCGTCGAAGCACTGGACGCCAGCCTCAAGCGCCTGCAGACCGACTGGATCGACCTTTACCAACTCCACTGGCCGGAACGCAGCACCAATTTCTTTGGCCAACTGGGCTACACCCACAAGGCCGACGAAGACTTCACGCCCCTGGAGGAAACCCTCGAAGCCCTCGACGAGCAGGTCCGGGCCGGCAAGATCCGCCACATCGGCCTGTCCAACGAGACGCCGTGGGGCACCATGAAATTCCTCGCTTTGGCCGAGGCCCGTGGCTGGCCGCGCGCCGTGTCGATCCAGAACCCGTACAACCTGCTCAACCGCAGCTTTGAAATCGGCCTGGCCGAGGTTGCCATCCGCGAACAGTGCGGCTTGCTTGCTTATTCACCGCTGGCGTTCGGCTTCCTGTCGGGGAAATATGAAAACGGCGCGCGCCCCGCCAAAGGCCGCCTGACGCTGTACAGCCGCTTCATGCGCTACTTCAATCCGCAGTCGGAAGCCGCGTGCAGCCGCTATGTGGCCCTGGCCCGTGAGCACGGCCTGGACCCAGCGCAGATGGCGCTGGCGTTCGTCACCCAACAGCCATTCGTCACCAGCAACATCATCGGCGCCACCACGCTGGAGCAACTGGACAGCAACATCGCCAGCTTCGACTTGAAGCTGTCGGATGAAGTGCTGGCGGGGATCGAGGCGATTCACAAGGATCAGCCGAACCCGGCGCCTTGATTGACTCATAGGCCCAATCGCGAGCAGGCTCGCTCCCACACTGGCTTTATGTTCGACCGCTAGATCGCGAGCGACACAAACACCTGTGGGAGCGAGCCTGCTCGCGATAGCGGACTTAAAGCCACCCTCTTATCAAAGCGACCGCGCAATGATCTCCTTCATGATTTCATTGGTCCCGGCATAGATCCGCTGCACTCGCGCATCCGCCCATGCCCGGGCAACCGGGTATTCCCACATGAAACCGTAACCGCCATGCAGCTGTACGCATTCGTCCAGCACTTTGCATTGCAGATCGGTGCCCCAGTACTTGGCCATCGCCGCCGTCGGCACGTCGAGCTTGCCTTGCAGGTGAAGCTCCAGGCAACGGTCGACAAAGACCCGGCCAATCTGGATTTCGGTGGCCATTTCGGCGAGTTTGAAGCGGGTGTTCTGAAACTCGGCAATGGACTTGCCGAATGCCTTGCGGTCGCGGGTGTAGTCCAGTGTCCATTGCAGCGCCGCTTCGGCCGAGGCGAGGCCACCAATGGCGACGGTCAGGCGCTCCTGCGGCAGTTCCTGCATCAGGTAGGCGAACCCCATACCCGCCTGCCCCAACAGGTTCTCCTTCGGCACCCGCACGTCCTGGAAGAATAATTCGGACGTGTCCTGGGCTTTCATTCCGACTTTTTCCAGGCGCTTGCCTTTCTCGAAGCCGGGCGTCCCCGCTTCCACCAGGAACAGGCTGGTGCCCTTGGCGCCAGCCTTCGGGTCGGTCTTGGCGACTACGATGACCAGGTCCGCAAGGAAGCCGTTGGTGATGAATGTCTTGGAGCCGTTGATGACGTATTCATCGCCGTCCAACACCGCGGTGGTCTTCACCCCTTGCAAGTCGGAGCCCGCGCCCGGCTCGGTCATGGCAATGGCGGTCACCATTTCGCCGGATACCAGTTTCGGCAGATATTTATGTTTCAACGCCTCGCTGCCGTAATGAAGGATGTACGGCGCAACGATATCGGAGTGCAACGAGAAACCGATCCCGGTCAGCCCCAGGCGACCGATTTCCTCGATCACCACCGCGCTGTAGAGAAAATCCGCTTCCAGCCCACCGTAGGCCTCCGGAAGGTGCGAGCACAACATCCCCGCCTCCCCTGCCTTGTTCCAGAGTTCACGATCGATATGCCCCTGTTTTTCCCACTGGCTGTGGTACGGCACGGCTTCTTTTTCTAGGAAAGTTCGTACGCTGTCGCGAAACAATTCGTGCTCGGGACTGAACAGGGTTCTGGGGATCATGGCGCACCTTTGGTTATTGTTGGATGGCTTATCCGACAGAGCCTAAGCCTGCCGCGCACAACGGGACACTGGACACTTGCGCCAAAAAATAAGACGATCCAGCCGTTTGATGACCACTATCCCCTATAAAAATAAAGATGAATTATGTCCATGCACGTCTCCACGCCCTTGCGGCGCGTCAGCATCCTGGCCATCGACCGGGTTTTCGCTTCCACCCTCATGCAAGCCAAGGATTTTTTCCACCTGGCCAGCCTGCGCTATGGCAAACAATTGGGCCACGGCCTGACGCCGGCGTTTGAAACCCGCCTGGTCAGCCCCGATGGCCAACCGGCGAACAGCTTCAGCGATGTGATCATGCCGGTGGACGGCGGCCTGGAAAACACCGACGTCATCATCCTGCCGGCCTTCTGGGATGATTTCGCAACCCTCAGCCAACGTTACCCACAAGTCCTGCCATGGCTGCGCGAACAACACGCGCGCGGCGCGGTGCTCTGCGGCGAAGCCACCGGGGTCTTCTGGCTGGCCGAGGCTGGGCTTCTCGACGGTAAGGAGGCCACCACTTATTGGCGCTTTTTCAATGCTTTCAAGGAACGTTTCCCCCAGGTCCACTTGAACCAGGACAAGCATTTGACCGACGCGGACAACTTGTTCTGCGCAGGTGGCACCACGTCGGCATGTGATCTGTATATCTATTTGATTGAGCGCTTCTGCGGCGCCAACGTCGCCCAAGCCGTGGCGCGGGACATTCTCTATGAAGTGCAACGAAGCTATTCACCAGGACGGATCGGCTTCGGCGGGCAGAAGCTGCATCAGGATGTGATCATCCTGCAGATCCAGCAGTGGCTCGAAGAGCACTTCGCCGACAAGTTCCGCTTCGAGGACGTCGCCCGCGAGCACGGCATGAGCATCCGCAATTTCATGCGTCGCTTCCAGACCGCCACGGGCGACAAGCCCCTGCATTACCTGCAACGGTTGCGGATCGAAACCGCCAAGGGCCTGCTGTCCGGCAGTCGAAAGAGCATCAAGACCATCAGTTATGAAGTGGGTTACGACGACGCGAGCTTTTTTGCGCGACTGTTCCGGCAACATACCGACCTGTCGCCAAACCAGTATCGGCAACAGTTCCAGCAGGCGGCGTAGCCCAAGTACCGGGCAAAAATCCATTGTGGGAGCGAGCTTGCTCGCGATGGCGGTGGATCAGCAGCATGGATGTTGACTCACACATCGCCATCGCGAGCAAGCTCGCTCCCACAGGGGTTAAGTGGGGAATCAGCAAATAAAAAGGCCTGCAATCGCAGGCCTTTTTATTTTCCGATCTCTTAAGGCTTATGCGCCCGCGACAGGAATTCGTGGGACTGCATCTCCAGCAAGCGACTCAGGGTCCGCTGGAACTCGAACGTCAGGCGCCCGCCCGTGTACAGGTCCTTGAGTTCGACTTCGGCCGAGATGATCAGCTTCACGTTGCGGTCGTAGAACTCGTCAACCATGTTGATGAAACGCCGAGCGATGTCATCAGTGGTGACGCTCATCTGTTCGACGCCGCTGAGCAACACAGCGTGGAAGATCTTGCCCAGCTCGATGTAATCGTTCTGGCTGCGAGGGCCGTCGCACAATTCGCGGAAGTCGAACCAGGCCACGTCGTCACAGGTGCGGATGGCGCGGATTTCGCGATTCTCGATGATCAGCACATCGTTCTCGACCGCCTGGGTGCATTCCGGCGTGAGGGCGCGGAAGCTCTTGCGCAGGCTCTCTTCGGCGGCGGCATCCAGCGGGAAATGGAACAGCTCCGCTTGCTCGAGATGACGCAGGCGATAATCCACGCCGCTGTCGACGTTGACGACTTCGGTGTGTTCTTTGATCAGCTTGATGGCCGGCAGGAAACGCGCCCGTTGCAGGCCGTCCTTGTAGAGGCCATCGGGCACGATGTTCGAGGTGGCGACCAGGGTCACGCCGTTCTTGAACAGCTCTTCCATCAGCGTGCCCAGGATCATGGCATCGGTGATGTCGGAGACGAAGAATTCATCGAAGCAGATCACCCGGGTTTCGGCGGCGAAGCGCTTGGCGATGATGGTCAGCGGGTTCTTTTCGCCGCCCAGGGTTTTCATTTCTTCGTGCACGCGCTTCATGAAGCGGTGGAAGTGCGTCCGCGTCTTTTCCTTGAACGGCAGCGCTTCGAAGAAGGTGTCCACCAGGTAAGTCTTGCCACGGCCGACGCCGCCCCAGAAATACAGGCCCTTGACCGGCGCCTGGTCTTTCTTGCCGAACAGTTTGCCCAACAAGCCCGGCTTGTTGTTCGACGCGGCGATCAGATCGTCGTACAGGCGCTGCAAGTGCCGCACGGCCGTTTCCTGGGCTGCGTCGTGAAAGAATTCCGGGCGTTTCAGATCAGCTTGATATCGTTCTAGGGGCGTCATATTCGTTAGCAAGGCAACAAAAACGGGCCGTCACTGTAGCGATGGCCCAGAAGAATGGCAATCGGCCCTTATTCGGGCCGATGGTCGGGCGACGTCTTCGCTTAGTCCTGGGCAGGCTTCAGTGCCACGCGCAACGCGTCGATGGCCGCATCCCGAGCGGCGCTGTCGGCGAACGCCGGGCTCTGGGCCACGCATGCACCATCGAGCCAGACACCGAAACCCAAGTCGTCACTGCGTACGTCCAAGGATTGGCCGGACTGCAACTGCTTGGTCACCTGCCCCGCTGTCTTGCCGTCGGCAAAGTTGTTGGAGAGCAACAGTTGCTCGCCATCGGCCGAAAGCAGGCGGAAGCGGAAACTCCCGTCCTCGTCGCGGAAGCTGACGAAGCGCGCTGCCTTGGCTGCTTTCTTTTTGGTCTGGGTCGCCACTTGGACCTGGCTGACGAAGGAGCGCAGGCCGACGGCCTCCCGCAGCTCGTTGAGGAACGGTGTCGCCACGGCCCGGGCCTTGCTCGCGCCCAGTTGCAGGATGTCTTCGAGGTCCGATGGGCGCTCGATGAACTGGTGATAACGCTCGCGCGCTTCGCCCAGCTCGCTGTCGAGCAACTGGAACAGACGATTCTTGGCTTCGCCCCAACCCAGGCCCTGCAGCAGCTCGCTACGGAACTCGGCGGACTGTTCGGCAGTGGCGAACGCTTGGAACAAGGTGAACAAATGCGAGTTGTCCGGATCCTTGGCTTCGCCTGGCGCGCGGGAGTCAGTGACGATCCGCGAGATCGCATCCTTCATGTCCTTGGCGCTGCTGAACAACGGGATGGTGTTGTCATAGCTCTTGGACATCTTGCGGCCATCGAGCCCCGGCAACGTGGCGACGCTTTCCTCGATCAGTGCCTCGGGCATGGTGAAGAACTCCTTGCCCTTGCCGAACAGGTGGTTGAAGCGCTGGCCGATGTCGCGGGCCATTTCCACGTGCTGGATCTGGTCGCGACCGACCGGCACCTTGTGAGCGTTGAACATCAGGATGTCAGCCGCCATCAACACCGGGTAGCTGTACAGCCCCATGGTGATGCCGGCGTCCGGGTCTTCGCCGGCCTCGACGTTCTTGTCCACCGACGCCTTATAGGCGTGGGCACGGTTAAGCAGGCCCTTGGCGGCGACGCAGGTCAGCAGCCAGGTCAGCTCCGGAATTTCGGGAATGTCAGACTGGCGATAAAACGTCACGCGGTCCACATCCAGGCCACCGGCCAGCCAGGTGGCGGCGATTTCCAGGCGCGAGCGCTGGATGCGCATCGGGTCATCGCACTTGATCAGGGCGTGATAGTCAGCCAGGAAGTAGAACGAATCGGCATTGCTGTCGCGGCTGGCGAGGATCGCCGGACGGATGGCGCCGGCATAGTTGCCCAGGTGCGGGGTGCCAGTAGTGGTGATGCCAGTCAGGATACGGGTACGCGTCGTCATGGATTATCGCTTGTCAGACTGCTGTCAATTCGAGAGGCGCGGCAAGAGCAGATCCTTGAGATCGGTCAGCTTGCCATGGAAAAAGTGTCCGCATTCTGCCACTTTCAGCAGCTCATGGGGGCGTTCGAGCGCCTCGGACCAGGTGTAAACCAGTTGCGGATCCACCACTTCGTCGGTTTCCGGCTGGATCACGGTCAACTCTCCCCCCTTCGGCAAAGGCGATTGCTCGTCCAGGCGCATCACCGCCGGGGCAACCATGAACAGGTGCTTGAGGGATTGACCCTGGGCTTCCAGGCGCCCGCCGAGGGTCGCGGCAACGAAGCCGCCGAAAGAGAAACCGAACAGGGTCAGCGGCAGGCCGGGGTGTTTTTCCAGCAGCCAGGCGGCTGCGGCCTGGGCGTCATCCACTTCGCCGGTACCCATGTCATGACTGCCGGCACTGGCGCCGACGCCACGATAATTGAAACGCAACGTAACCAGGCCGGCATCCCGAGCGGTGCGTTGCAGGGTCGACACCACTTTGTTGAGCATGGTCCCACCCTGTACCGGGTTCGGGTGGCAGATCAGCGCCAGGCCGCGGGGAGCCTCGCTGTCCAGGTACAAGGCTTCCAGTTGGCCCACCGGGCCATCGATGACTACAGGGGTTTCGCGCATAAGCAAGGAAAGAACTCCGTGACCCCGAATAGGGTCGACTCGTCTAGCTAAAAGTCTGTGCCTGGCATGATTGCGATGTTCTTCGCGGTATACAGCGCAGGTCCGAGCCGTTAACGTAAAGCAAAGCCGTTTATAGAGGAAGGACTCGTGGAACACTCGCTCTTAGTTTGGCTGTTGCCGACTCTTGCCCTGGTTGCCGGTGTCGCCATTGGTTTCCTGATTGCCCGCCTGCTGCCCAACGCGGTGCCCAACAGCACCCAACGTCAGCTGGACGACATCCAGGAACGTTTCGACAGTTATCAGAATGAAGTGGTCACTCACTTCAACAGCACCGCCTCCCTGGTGAAAAAACTCACCCAGAGCTACCAGGAAGTCCAGGATCATCTGTCCGAGGGCGCCAACCGCCTGGCCCTTGACGAACAGACCCGCCAGCGCCTGCTCGCCGCCCTGCAAGCCGATGCGACGCAGAGCCCACGGGAACGCCTGACCCCACCGAAAGGGATCCAGGAACCGCCACGGGACTACGCCCCAAAGGCCCCGAATTCGCCCGGGATGCTCGATGAGCATTACGGTTTGAAGAAGTAAGCCCAAGCGACACCAAAAAGCCCGCCCGATCACAGATCGGGCGGGCTTTTTTTGGGTTCTATCTCCTCACTGCCATTTGATTCCCCTGTGGCGAGGGAGCTTGCTCCCGCTGGGTCGCGAAGCGGCCCCAAACCAGGCAACTCGGTGTGCCAGGAAAATCGAGTTCGCTGCTATAGGGCCGCTTCGCAGCCCAGCGGGAGCAAGCTCCCTCGCCACGGGGATTGGTGCCCTGAGGCATCTCAGTTAAGGCAACACTTCTTCCGCCACCTGGTCGATGGCCGCTTTGGTGATGTCGACGATCAGGTCCGCATCCTCGCGAGTCAGGATCAATGGCGGGGCGAAACCCAGGATGTCGCCGTGGGGCATGGCGCGGGCGATCATGCCGCGCTCCAGGCAGGCCGCCGAGACCTTCGGGCCAACCTTGAGGGCCGGGTCGAACGCCGTGCGCTGTTCACGGTCGGCCATGAACTCCACTGCGGCCAGCATGCCGTCGCCGCGAACCTCCCCCACCAGCGGATGACCTTCCAGCGTTTCACGCAACCGACGGTTCAAGTAGCCGCCAACATTCTCGGCGTTGGCCGTGAGGTTTTCCCGCTCGAGGATGTCGAGGTTGGCCAACGCCGCCGCCGCGCAGATCGGATGCCCGGAATACGTCCAGCCATGGCCCATGGCGCCTTCGGCCTGGGAGGCTTTTTCAATCACGCTCCAGACCTTATCGCCGATGATCACCGCCGACAACGGTGCATAAGCACTGGTCAGCCCCTTGGCCGTAGTGATCAGGTCCGGCTTCATGCCGTAGCGCTGGCTGCCCATCTTCGAACCCAGGCGACCGAACGCGCAAACCACCTCGTCGGCAATCAACAGCACGTCGTATTTTTTCAGTACGGCCTGGATCGCCTCCCAGTAACCGGCGGGCGGGACAATGATGCCGCCAGTGCCCATCAGCGGTTCGCCGATGAGTGCCGCCACGGTGTCCGGGCCTTCGGCGAGGATCATTTTTTCCAGTTCATCGGCGCAATAACGCACGAACGTCGCTTCGTCCATCCCCGCCGGTGCCTTGCGATACCAATGCGGGCAAACTGTGTGCTTGATCCCCTCTGCCGGCAGGTCGAAATGTTGGTGAAAGGCGGGCAACCCGGTCAGGCTGCCGGTCATGATGCCCGAGCCATGGTAGCCACGGTCGCGGGAAATGATTTTCTTCTTTTGGGGCCGGCCCAGCACGTTGTTGTAGTAACGCACCAGTTTGATCTGGGTTTCATTGGCATCGGAGCCGGACAAGCCGTAATAAACCTTCTTCATCCCCTCCGGCGCCCAGTCCATGATGCGGCTGGACAGCTCGATGATCGCCTCGCTCGAATGGCCTACATAGGTGTGGTAATAGGCCAGTTCCTTGGCCTGCTTGTAGATGGCATCGGCCACTTCGGTACGCCCGTAGCCGATATTCACGCAGTAGAGGCCGGCAAAGGCATCGATGAACTCGCGGCCTTCATGATCGCGAATGCGGATGCCCGACGCGCTCTTGATGATCCGCCCCTTGAGCGCGCCGCTGGCATGGTCATGGGCGTGGGTTGACGGGTGCATGAAATGCGCACGGTCTTGTTCGAACAGCGTGTTGAGTTCTTGGCTCATGCGGACTCTCCTGGGAACTGGCCTTGATGGTGCAGGCAAAAGTATTTGGTTTCGACAAAGGGCTCGAAGCCCTCGCTGCCACCCTCGCGACCGAGGCCCGAGGCTTTCATGCCACCGAAGGGGATCGGGTGGCCGGTGAACTTGACGCCGTTGACCGCAACCATGGCGTGGTCGAGACGGCGGATCAGTGGGTAAATGACATCCAGGCGGTTGGAGCAAATATAGGCGGCCAGTCCGTACTCGGTGTCGTTGGCCATTTCGATGGCTTCGTCCAAGGTGTCGAACGGCAGCACCCCGGCGATCGGCGCGAAGTTTTCTTCACGGTAGATGCGCATCTGCGGCGTGACATCGGCCAGCACGGTGGGTTGGTAGAACAACCCGCCCAAGGCATGGGCCTCGCCACCCACCAGGCGTTGAGCGCCCAACGCCAGGGCGTCGGCCACACGATCGGAGGTCGCATCGAACGCGGCCTGATGCATCAGCGGACCGACGTCCACTTCCTGTTCCTGCTGATCGACCATGGCCGGCCCGACCCGCAAGGCGCGCACCGCTGCGGCGAAGCGAGTGAGAAATGCCTGGTAGACCGGGCGCTGCACCATGATCCGGTTGGCCGCGCAACAATCCTGGCCCGACGTCTGGAATTTCGTCTCGACGGCAACTTTCACCGCCAGCGTCAGGTCGGCATCGGCGCAGACAATGAACGGCGCGTTGCCGCCCAGCTCCAACGCGACTTTCTTCACATCATGGGCCGCCGCTTGCAGCACCAGTTTGCCGACCCGGGTCGAGCCGGTAAAACTCACCGAGCGTACGCGGCGGTCCTTGACCAAGGTCTCCATGACCATTTGCGGCTCGCCCAACACCACGTTGAAAACTCCGGCGGGAAAGCCGGCCTCTTCGGCCAGTTGGGCCAGGGCCAGGGCTGAATACGGGGTTTCGTGGGCCGGTTTGATCACCACGGTGCAACCGGCAGCCAGCGCGGCGGCGGCCTTGCGGGTGATCATTGCCGAGGGGAAGTTCCACGGCGTGAGCAGCGCGCAGACGCCCACCGGTTCCTTGATCGTGCCCAGGTGCGCGTTGGGGATATGGCTGGGGATGTTCTGGCCGTAGAGGCGTCGGGCTTCTTCGGCGAACCAAGGGATAAAGCTGGCGGCATAGGCGATTTCGCCGCGGGACTCGGCCAACGGCTTGCCCTGCTCCAGGCTCAGGATGCGCGCCAGATCCTCGCGGTGCTCGGTGATCAACTGCGCCCAGCGCCGCAGCAACGCGCCACGGCTATCCAGGCCCTGTTCGCGCCACGCTGGGAATGCGCGATGCGCCGCGTCCACCGCCGCGACGATCTGCGGCGGGTCGAGCATCGGCACATGGCCGACGACCGTGCGGTTGGCCGGGTTGTGGACGGCGACGCTGTGGCCGCTGTCGCTGTGGACCCAATGGCCGTCGACGTAGCAAAGCGCTTTGAACAACAGCGGATGTTGGTAAGGCATGGCGTTCACTCCAGAGCGTGTGCGTGAACCCATGCTAGGGCAGCGACGCTTGGGTTTTCGGGTGTTTGAGCAGCGTCAGACCTTGGTTTTTTTCTGGAAAGAACCGGGCGTAAAGTGGTTTCTGCGGTGCTCAGGAGGACGATGCCAGCTCCGCCGGCAACGCACCGGCGGTCTTGATGGTCTTGGTGACGATGTAGGTGAAGTAGCGTTCGATGCCAAGGTCTTCGAGCAGCAATTGGTCGACGAAACGTTGATAGGCATCGACGTCGGGCGCCTGGATCATTGCCAGGTAATCCACCCCGCCGCCGGTGGCATAACAGAACGCAACTTCGGGCGCGGCGACCATGCGCTGTTCGAAACGACGCATGTCCTGGGCGGTGTGCCGGGCCAGGGAAATCTCCACCAACACTTGTTGACGCTTGAACACCGCGCCCCAATCGATCTGCGCCCGATAGCCAACGATCAGGCCCGCCGCTTCCAACTTGCGCACCCGCTCCCAGGCCGGCGTCACCGACAGGTTGATGGCTTCGGCCAGGCTCGACTTGGTGATCCGTCCGTCGTCGGCGAGGATTTGCAGGATCTTCAAGTCGTAGCGATCGAGCTTGTGCATGGGGCAGGGCTCTCCAGACAATTCAAATTTCACACCGTCCCTGTGGCGAGGGAGCTTGCTCCCGCTGGGCCGCGCAGCGGCCCCAATAGCAGCTTCGTAATCGCTCAGATCAAAAAGCGACGACTGCTTCGCAGCCGAGCGGGAGCAAGCTCCCTCGCCACAGTGTGTGTGTCAGTTGAGGTGCATTACGCCAATACATCCGCAATCACCACCAACGTATCGCCACACTGCACCAGCCCGGGAAAATGCCGGGCCGCGAGCAGGCCGCTGCGGGCGGCGCGGTATTCGACCGGGGCGACGCCGCTGCGGGTGGTGTCATGGATGCGCGCCACCACCTCGCCTCTGCTCACGTTTTCACCGAGGTCGCGGCACATCTCCAGCAAACCGTTGTGCTCGCTGGCGATGAAACAACTGGCGTCCGGCATGTCGAGCACCAACGACGGCTGTAACTCGATAGAGCCCCGCAGGATGCCGGCGTGGATCAGCACGTTGCGCACCCCACGCTCGGCAATCGCCACGCTGCGGGCGGTGGACGAACCGCCGCCGCCCAGCTCGGTGGTGACGAACACCTTGCCCTGAGACTCGGCGGCGGTGTCGTACATCGACCCTGCGTCCAGCTCCAGCATGCGCATGCAATACGGCGCGTTGAAGGCCAGCATCCCGGCCTCGCAGCGGGCCTGTTGCTGTTTGTCCGGCAAAACGTGGCAGGCGGCGAATGGCAGGAAATCCAGGGTCCGGCCACCGGAATGAATGTCCAGGACAATGTCGGCCAGGGGCAGCAAGGTGCGGTTGAAGTAGTCGGCGATTTTCTCCGTGACGGTGCCGTCTGGCCTACCGGGAAAGCTGCGGTTGAGGTTGCCCTTGTCGATGGGCGAAGTCCGGCGCCCGGCATGGAACGCCGGGGTGTTCATGAACGGCACGATGATCACGCGTCCGCTGATTTCATCGGCGGTCAATTGCTGGGCCAGTTTGCTCAGGGCCACCGGGCCTTCGTATTCATCGCCGTGGTTGCCACCACTGAGCAGCGCGGTCGGGCCGCTGCCGCGCTGGATCACGGTGATGGGAATCATCACCGCGCCCCAGGCCGAATCGTCCCGGGAATACGGCAGCTTGAGGAAGCCGTGTTGCACGCCTTCGCGGGTGAAATCCACCGTGGCGCTAATGGGGTTGATCGGCAATTCAGTCATGGGTCAGTCCTTCACGAACAATTGACGAGGCACATTGCACAGCGTCTCGACGCCAGTCTCGGTGATCAGGATGCTCTCGGTGATCTCCAGGCCCCAATCGTCCATCCACAGCCCGGGCATGAAGTGAAACGTCATGCCCGGTTGCAACACGCTGTTGTCGCCGGGACGCAGGCTCATGGTGCGCTCGCCCCAATCCGGCGGATAACTGATGCCGATGGGGTAGCCGCAACGGCTGTCCTTATGGATGCCAAACTTCTCCAGCACCTTGAAAAACGCCACGGCGATGTCGCCCGTGGTGTTGCCCGGCTTGGCTGCGTCCAGGCCGGCGGCGATGCCCTCGACCACGGCTTTTTCACCGTCGAGGAAATGTTGCGGCGGCTTGCCCAGGTAAATGGTGCGCGACAGCGGGCAGTGGTAACGCTTGTAGCAACCGGCGATCTCAAAGAAGGTGCCGGCGCCCTTTTCGAACGGCGAATCGTCCCAGGTCAGGTGCGGCGCGCTGGCGTCGGCGCCGGTGGGCAGCAGCGGCACGATGGCCGGGTAGTCGCCGCCATGGCCGTCGGCACCGAGGATGCCGCTGCTGTAGATCTCGGCCACCAGTTCGTTCTTGCGCATGCCCGGCTCGATCCGTTCCAGGATCCGCCCATGCATGTTCTCGACGATGCGCGCGGCGATGCGCATGTAGGCGATTTCCTGAGGCGACTTGACGGCGCGCTGCCAGTTCACCAACCCCGCCGCATCCACCAGCGTCGCGTCGGGCAGATGCTTTTGCAGGGACAGGTAGGCGGCGGCGCTGAAGTAATAGTTGTCCATCTCCACGCCGATGTTCAGGGCGCCCCAGCCACGGGCAATGATCACCTCGCGGGACAGATAGTCCATGGGGTGGCGCTCGCGGGACTGCACGTAGATGTCCGGGTAACCGACGATGTTGTCGGCCTGCATGAACACCGTGCGCCTGGCACCGTTGGCATCCTGGCCGCGACCGAACCACACGGGCTCGCCGTCCAGCGCCAGCAGCACGCACTGATGCACATAGAACGACCAACCGTCATAGCCGGTGAGCCAGGCCATGTTCGACGGATCGGTGACCAGCAACAGCTCCAGACCATGGGCCTGCATGGCCGCGCGAACCTTTGCCAGGCGCTGGGCGTATTCCTCCCGCTGGAACGGAAGATTGACGACTATCTCTGACATCCACCTGCCCTCTGTTGAATGACTCATGAACAAAATGATCTAGCGACCGAACGCAAAGCCCTTGCCCGCCACCCGCGCCCGCTCGAACGCCAGGTTGGCGATGGCGGTGTCCTGGGCGCCGGTGCCGGTGAGATCGCACAGCGTCACTTGCGCGGCATCGGAGCGCCCCAGCCGTTGCCCCGCCAGCACTTGTCCCAGCTCTGTCAACGCCAGCTCATCGCGAACGGTGCCGGCGGCCAAGGCGTGGTGCAGCTCGCCGAGCACGCGGGTCTGGCTCAGGCGATCGGCGACATAGCAATCGACGGCCGCCAACGCTTGCGGGGAGATTTCGTTTTTGTGTTCGGCGTCCGAGCCCATCGCTGTGATGTGCAGGCCGGGATGCAAATGACGGGCTTCGATCAACGGCTCGCGACTGGGGGTGCAGGTGATGGCGATGTCCACGCCTTCCAGGGCGGCGTCAATGGCGTCGCACGGCGTGACGGCAAGCCCGGTGTCACGCGCCAGCGCAAGGCCGAACGCCTGGGCTTTTTGTGCATCACGCGCCCAGATCCGCACCTCGTCGATGGGCCTCACCAGCCGCAACGCCTGAAGCTGCAACGCCGCCTGTTCGCCCGCACCGATCAGCGCCACGCTGCGGCTGTCCTCGCGGGACAGACAACGCGCCGCCACCGCCCCAGCCGCCGCCGTACGGACGGCGGTGAGGTAACCGTTGTCCAACAGCAGCGCTTCCAGCAGGCCGGTGCGCGCCGAAAGCAGCATCATCATGCCGTTCAGGCTGGGCAGGCCGAGCTTGGGGTTGTCGAAAAAGCCCGGGCTGACCTTGATGGCGAAGCGTTCAAGGCCTGGCAGGTAAGCGGTCTTCACATCCACCTCGCCGTTGTGCTCGGGAATGTCCAGCCGCAGGATCGGCGGCATCGCCACGGCGGCGGTGGCCAGCAGCACAAAAGCCTGCTCGACGGCGTCGACGCTGGCCAGGTCGAGGGCCACGCACCTGCGCAGGTCAGCTTCGCTCAATAGGGTGACTTCACTCATGGCAGGCTCCGTTAAAGGGGATCAGGCGTTGGCGCCAGCGATGACGCGGGCATGTTGTTCGGTGTCGACGTTGCGCCCGCTGACCACCAGGACAATGGGTCCACGCGGCTCGACCAGGCCGTCGAGCAGCGCCGCGATGCCCACCACCGCGGCCCCTTCGAGCACCAGGCGTTCATGGTGATAGGCGTGGCGGATGGCATGGGCGATGGACGCTTCCGAGAGCAGGTGCAGATCATCGATCAACTGCCGGGTCATGGCGAAGGTGTAGCGGTTGTCCAGCCCGATACCGCCGCCGAGGGAATCGGCCAGGGTCGACAGTTCTTCGACATCCACGGGCTGCCCAGCGGCAAGGCTGGCGTGCATCGCCGCGCCTCGGGCCATGCTGATGCCGTGGACCTGGGTCGCTGGATTGGCGCTTTTGAGGGCCAGGGCAACGCCGGCGAACAGACCGCCGCCGGACAATGGAACGAGGACCTGGGCCACGTCCGGTTGCTGTTCCAGGATTTCCAGGCCGAGGGTGCCTTGGCCGGCGATGATCGCCGGGTGATCGAAGGGCGGCAGGAAGGTCGCGCCCTGCTCGTTCGCGATGCGCTCGGCTTCGCGCTGGGCATCGTCCTGGGACTGGCCGACGATGCAGACCTCGGCGCCGAGGTCACGAATCGCTTGCACCTTGTTGGATGGCACCAGGTGAGACAGGCAGACAATCGCCCGCACGCCTTGTTGCGACGCGGCGTGCGCCAGCGCCCGGCCATGGTTGCCAGTCGACGCCGTGACCACGCCGCGCGCCTTCTGCTCGACGCTGAGCTGCGCCACCGCATTGCTCGCGCCACGCAGCTTGAAGCTGCCGGTGATCTGAAGGGATTCCAGCTTGAGGTATACGGGCACGCCCATTAGTCGCGACAGGCTAGGGGAATGCTCCATGGGCGTGCGCCTGACCTGCGACTCGATGCGCTGGCGAGCGAGGTAAATGTCCTGAAGCTGCAACCCTGTCATGACCGCGTCCCGAGCAGATGTGTTGGGCGCAGTCTAAGAGGGCCGGATTGTCGTGATGAATGTACTAGGGCAATTTAGTTTGCATTCACTATCGACCAAAAGAGATGACCACAATCCTCAAAGAACACCTCGCTCCCTGTGGCGAGGGAGCTTGCTCCCGCTGGTCTGCGCAGCAGACCCAACTCCTTTCAACCAGACGCACCTGGAGACGTTTAACTGTTTTTACGACTGCTTCGCAGCCGAGCGGGAGCAAGCTCCCTCGCCACAAAAGCACCTGCAACTTTGGAGTAAGCCCACCGCTTGCCCATCAGAAATCATGAATCTGCGGATACTGGTTGAAGATCTCCCGCATGCCGATCAACGCATGGCGCATTTCTTCATCGCTGCATTCGGCACCGACGCACACCCGCACCGCGCGCGGCCTGGGGGTGCCGCGTACAGTGAACGGATCGGGGGACGTGACGGCGATGTGCTTGTGGCGCAACGCCCGCACCAGGCTGTCCACTTCCCAGTGCGGCGGGATGCCGATCCAGGCATTCAAGGCATGAGGATGCTGGGCCAATACATGCTCACCCATGTATTCGGTGACCATCGCCTGGCGTCCGGCCAACAGGCGCCGTTGAAGATGCAGCAGCGAATCGGCGCGGCCGTCGCGGATCCAGCGGGCGGCGATTTCCGAGACCATCGGCGTGGCCATCCAACTGTTGACGCGCAGAATGCTTTCGGTGCGCAGCGCCAGGCGCTTGGGCACCACCAGATAACCGATCCGCAACCCCGTGAGCACGGACTTGGTCATGCTCGTGCAATAGAACGACAGCTCCGGCAGGTAGTGGCTGATGGGCGGCGCGCGGCGTTCGTCCAGCAGCGGACCGTACACATCGTCTTCGATGATATGCACGCCAAACCGTCGGGCGATCTCGGCGATTTCCCGGCGGCGGGCGTCGGGCATCAGGCTGGTGGTGGGGTTGTTCAAGTTTGGCGTGCACACCAGGGCGGTGATGCGCTCGTTGCTGCACATGTCCTCGAAGTGTTCGGGATCGATGCCATGGCGGTCAGTGTCCAGACCCTTGAGGGTAAAGCCCAGCACCTGGGAGTTGCCGATCACGCCGTGGTCGGTCAGCCCTTCGCAGAGCACCACATCGTCGGGCCCGGCGAGGGATGCCAGGGCGAGAAAAATGCCATGGGCGGCGCCATTGGTGATCAGCACATCGTTGCGATCGACCTTCAGGCCTTGGCGCCCGATCCATTGCACCGCCGCTTCGCGATGGGATTCAAAACCGGCTATCGGACGAAACGCATGGATCCAGGGCTGGTCTTCTTCAGTGCTCAGCTCGGCGCAGGTGTCGCGCCATAACTGGTCGTGCTCGCGGGTGTGGAGAATGCGCGTGATGGAAAAATCCACCAGCGCCCGCTCGGGGCTGTCGAGTATGTAAGTGGCGACCCGGTCGCTCATGCGCCGCGAGACGAAACTGCCGCGCCCTACTTCGCAACGTACCAGCCCTTGGCGCTCCAATTCTTTGTAGGCATTGGTGACGGTCTGCACGCTGATGCCCATGGCGTCGGCTACCTGCCGTTGCGGCGGCAGGCGCTGGTCGTTGGCCAAGGCGCCCTGTTCGATGTCATCGGCGATCGCCTGCACCAGGATCTTGTATTTGGATTCACCGCTGCGGGCGAGGTCCAGGGCTGACTTCCATTTATCCATAACGGCTGCGACCGGCGTGAGAACGGGTGCGCACAGCATTGCGCGGCCATCGCGCCAAAGCAATTGTCCTAGTGCAATACAATCCGCGCCGGGGCTTTTGTATGCTCGGTCCAAGGTCATCGTCCAGGCGGGTTCATTACCCCGACAAAAAGCCGGATCGACCTGTACCGGCGCCGCTACCGATTCCAGGCCTCGCCCGGATCCGCCGCCGTACGCTTTGCTCTTGTCACACTGCCTCCTAACACAGAACCGTCCGCTGACGGATCCACAAGAAACAGGAGATTTTATCGATGAGCAATTTTCTTCCCGGCACCTGCGCACCCTTGCGTCGGATGTTGTTGACCTGTGCCGCACTGGGCCTGGCCGGCAGCGTCCAGGCCGCCACGCTGGACACCATCAAAAGCGACAGCAGCATCCGCATCGGCTACGCCAACGAAACCCCGTTTGCCTTCACCGAAACCGACGGCACCGTCACGGGTGAATCGCCGGAGATTGCCAAGATCATCTTCGCCAAAATGGGCATCAAGCAGGTCAACGGCGTGCTCACCGAATGGGGCTCGCTGATCCCTGGGCTGCGCGCGGGTCGCTTCGATGTGATTGCCGCCGGCATGTACATCACCCCGGCACGCTGCAAGCAAGTGTTGTTCACCGATCCGCAATACCAGCTGCCCGATGCCTTGCTGGTGGCCAAGGGCAACCCGAAAAAACTTCACAGTTATGAAGACATCGCCAAGCAACCGGATGTGAAGCTGGCAATCATGGCCGGCACGGTGAACCTGGCGTACGCTCGTGATTCCGGGGTCAAGGATGAACAGATTCTCCAGGTGCCCGACACCACCGCGCAATTGCAAGCCGTACGCGCCGGTCGCGCCGACGCCGCTGTCGGCACCCAACTGACCATGAAAGGCCTGGCCGCCAAGGGCGGTGACAAGGTCGAGGCGATGACTGAATTCAAGGACGACCCGTTCCACATCGGCTATGGCGCCCTGGCCTTCCGTCCCGAAGACAAGGACCTGCGCGACGCGGTCAACGCCGAGCTGAAAAAATGGCTCGGGTCGGAAGAACACCTCAAGGCCGTCGCGCCGTTCGGTTTCGACAAATCCAACGTCACCAGCAAGACCGCGGCCGAGCTCTGCGCTCAGCCCTAATGGCACGCCGAAACGGGCATGACGCGCGGTGCGTGATGCCCGTTCCCTGCTTCATCGGACATCGGGTTGAACCATGGGCGAATTACTTCCGTTATTGATTCAAGGGGCCTGGGTCACACTCCAGGTGACTTTCTTCGGCTCGCTGCTGGCGATTGTCGCGGCGGTACTCGCAGCCCTCGGACGGCTGTCGCCGTGGCCCGCGTTGCGCTGGTTTTCCATCACCTACATCGAAGTGTTCCGAGGCACGTCGCTGCTGGTGCAATTGTTCTGGCTGTTCTTCGTGCTGCCGCTGCCGCCGTTCAACATCGAGCTGAGCCCCTACGCCGTGGCGATTGTCGGCCTGGGCCTGCACATTGGCGCGTACGGGGCCGAGGTGATGCGCGGCGCCATCAGCTCAGTCGCCAAGGGCCAATACGAGGCCTGCACGGCGCTGAACTTCAGCGGTTTCACGCGCTTCAAGCGAATCATCCTGCCCCAGGCGTTGCTGGCGGCCATTCCACCCGGCACCAATTTGTTGATCGAGTTGCTGAAGAACACGTCGCTGGTATCGCTGATTACCTTGTCGGACCTGAGTTTCCGGGCGCGCCAGTTGGATCAGGCAACGTTCCAGACCCTGGAGATCTTCAGCCTGGCGCTGGTGATGTATTTCATCCTCGCCCAGGCCATCAACTTCGGCATGCGCAACATCGAGCGGCGGCTGAGCCGGGGCCGGATGCGTGGAGGTCTGTCATGACACTGTTCGACTGGTCTTACGCCGCGCAAATCCTCCCGGACCTGCTGCGCGCCTCCCTCAACACCGTGGGCATCACCTTGATCGGCTTTGTGATTGCAATCGTGCTGGGGCTGTTCCTTGCGATTGGCCGGCGCAGCCGCCGATTCTGGCTGTCGTGGCCGGCCACGGCGGTGATCGAATTCATCCGCAGCACGCCGTTGCTGATCCAGGTGTACTTCCTCTACTACGTGCTGCCCAACTACGGCCTGAGCCTGACGGCCATGCAGGTTGGCATCGTGGGCATCGGCCTGCACTACGCCTGCTACATTGCCGAGGTCTATCGCAGCGGCCTCGACGCGGTGCCTCGGGCGCAGTGGGAAGCGGTGACAGCATTGAACATCGCGCCATACGACGCGTACCGCAACATCATCCTGCCCCAGGCATTGCGCCCCATCGTGCCGCCGCTGGGCAACTACCTGGTGGCAATGCTCAAGGACACGCCGGTGCTGTCGGCGATCACCGTGGTGGAAATCATGCAGCAGGCCAAGAATATCGGCTCCGAGCACTTCCGCTACCTGGAACCGATCACCCTGGTCGGCCTGTTCTTCCTCGCCCTGAGCCTCGCCTTGGCTTATCTGGTACGGCGCCTTGAAACGCGCATGGAGCTACGCTAATGACTTTACCTCTGTCCACGCCCACCGATCTGTCCCGGCGCAGCACGCTGGCATCGCAGCAGGAGGCCCCGGCCATGAACGTCCCGACACCGTCCCGGCCAATTGTGAGTTTCCAGGACGTGACCAAAAGCTACGGCAGCTTCACAGTGCTCGACCATTTGAACCTGGATGTCGCGCCCGGTGAAAAAGTCGCGATCATCGGCCCCAGTGGTTCCGGCAAATCGACGCTGTTGCGGGTGTTGATGACCCTGGAGGGTATCGACCAGGGCCAGATCCGCATCGAGGATGATTCGCTGACTCACATGCCCAACCGCAACGGCGTGCTGGTGCCCGCGAACGACCGACACATCCGCCGGGTGCGCGGCAAGATCGGCATGGTATTCCAGAGCTTCAACCTGTTTCCCCACATGACCGCGCTGCAGAACGTCATCGAGGCGCCCGTGCAAGTGCTGGGCATGAACCCGAAAGAAGCCCGCGAGCGTGCCGCCGACCTGCTGGAGCTGGTGGGCCTGGGCAACAAGCTAGACCATTACCCGTCGCAGCTGTCTGGCGGCCAGCAACAGCGGGTAGCGATTGCCCGGGCGCTGGCGATGCGGCCCAAGGTGATGCTGTTTGACGAAGTGACCTCGGCCCTGGATCCGGAGCTGTGCGGCGAAGTCTTGAACGTTATCCGCAAACTCGGCGCCGAACACAACCTGACGATGCTGATGGTGACTCACCAGATGGGCTTTGCCCGGGAGTTCGCAGACCGGGTGTGCTTCTTCTACAAGGGCCAGATTCACGAACAGGGCACCCCGGCGCAGATTTTCGAAAACCCGCAGCAGGAGCGTACGTGTGCGTTCTTGAGTGCGGTGAAAGAGGCGAATTGACCCCTAATTACTCAAGTGAACACCTCCGTGGCGAGGGAGCTTGCTCCCTCGCCACAAAAGCCCAAACGCCAGTCGCAAAAAAAGAGGGACCCCATTTTCGGGGTCCCCCTTTCGTTTACAGCCCAGCGATCAAGGATACTGCTGGTAAGTCTGCCCCTGCTGCTCCGGCGCCTGGTACTGCTGCCCCGGAATAGCCTTGAGGTTGACCTCGACGCGACGGTTCTGCGCACGGCCGTTGACGTCGCTGTTGCTCGCCACCGGGTTGTCCGGGCCGGCGCCACGGGCCGAGAGGTTGGCACCGCTCACGCCCTGGGACGTCAGGTAGGTCGCCACGCTCTGGGCGCGGCGCTGGGACAGGTCCATGTTGTGCTGACGGCTGCCAGTACTGTCGGTGTAGCCGACGATTTCGATCTGGTTCTGGTTGAATTCCTTGAGGGAGTTGGCCAGGTTGTTCAGCGGCTGGTAGAAACTGGAGGCGATGTTCGCCGAGTCGGTGGCGAAGGTGATGTTGCCCGGCATGATCAGCTTGATCTGGTCGCCCTGGCGCTGCACCTCAACGCCGGTATTGGCCATGCTCGCACGCAACTTCTTTTCCTGCTGGTCGGCGTAGTAGCCGTAGCCGGCCGCCGAGGCGCCAACCACCGCAGCGCCGATCAACGCACCCTTGCCCCGGTTATCGTGACCGATGGCCGCACCGGCCAGTGCCCCGGCCAGCGCACCGAGGCCACCGTACTTGGCGGTTTTGCTCATGCCCGACGAGTCGGTAGAGGCCTGGCCCTGATTGTCATAGGGGTTGGGCGACGCACAGCCGGACAACAGGGCCACGGCGGTAGCGACAACGATCAAGCGACGCGAGGTGAACATGAAGATGCTCCTGGGATTTTCAGTCTGGTTGCCAAAGTGTAGGCAATCGACTCTGGCGGGCGTTGGAACGCGGCAATCGTTAAAAATTCCGTCCCGTTGCGCTGCGTTTCGCCCTGACTGAACAACACCCGCCGTCGCCAGACCTTGAGCATTCACTCCTGCGCAAGGCTGCGGCTCACACCCCTGGCGATCATCTCCACTTCCCGCCCGTCAATCGTCAGCGGCGGCAACAGGCGGATGGTCTTGCCCCGGATGACGTTGATCAGCAGGCCATGGTCCCGGGCAGCACGAAGGGTCAGGTCACGGACCGGTTGCTTGAGTTCGATGCCAATCATCAACCCTTGGCCTCGGACCTCCAACACGTTCGGGTTATCCGCCAACTCAGCCCGCAGCCGGCTGAGCAACTGTGCGCCCTGACGCCCGGCGTTCACCACCAGGCCTTGCTCCTCAATGATGTCAAGCACCGTGCAACCCACACGGCAGGCCAGGGGATTGCCGCCAAACGTACTCCCATGACTGCCGGGCGTGAACAGCTCGGCGGCTTTGCCCCGGGCCAGGCAGGCACCGATGGGGACGCCATTGCCCAAGCCTTTGGCAAGAGTCATGACGTCCGGCACGATGCCTTCGTGCTGGAACGCAAACCATTGGCCGGTGCGGCCGATGCCGGTCTGGATCTCGTCGAGCATCAGCAACCAGGCGCGCCGGCTGCACAGGTCCCGCAGCGCCCGCAGGTAACCCGGCGGCGCGACTTGCACGCCACTTTCCCCTTGGATCGGCTCCACCAGAATCGCGACGATACGCTCGCCATGGGTTTGCTGGATTTTTTCCAACGCCGCGAGATCGCCAAACGGCACCTTGATGAAATCCCCCGGCAACCGATTGAATCCCAGCCGCACCGATGGGCCGTCGCTGGCGGACATCGTGCCCAGCGTGCGCCCATGGAAGGCGTTGTCCATGACCACCACCAGCGGCTGCTCGACGCCTTTGTGCCAGCCGTGCAGACGCGCCAGTTTCAGTGCGGTTTCGTTGGCCTCGGCTCCGGAGTTGTTGAAAAATGCCCGGTCCATTCCCGACAACTGCGTGAGTTTGCCGGCCAACCGTTGTTGCCAGTCGATGCTGTACAGGTTGGAGGTGTGCAGCAACAGGCCGGCCTGCTCACTGATGGCCGCCACCAGCCGGGGATGGGAGTGCCCGACGTTGGTCACCGCCACACCCGCCACCGCATCGAGGTACTCGCGGCCGTCCTGGTCCCACAGGCGGGTCCCCAGGCCATGGGTGAAACTCAATGCCAGAGGTTGGTAAGTGCTCATCAGGCAAGCGGCGGTCATGACATCTAGCTCCATCGGGTGGTTTTTTCCAGTATGGTTAGCCACTCTCGATGGATAAACGCTGCTTCACTTCAATCATTTATAAGCCGAGCTTGATAATGGACTTGTTCCAGGCAATGACTGTTTACGTAAAAGTCGTGGAGACGGGCAGCCTGACAGCGGCAGCCCTGGCGTGCGAAATGTCCACCACCATGGTAGGCAATCATCTTCGTGCGCTGGAACAACGCCTCGGCGTGCGCCTGATCAATCGTACGACTCGTCGTCAACGCTTGACGGAATTCGGCTCAGCCTATTACCAACGTTGCCTGGAGGTGCTCGGGCTGGTCGCCGACTCAGAGCGCCTGGCGGAACAGACCCAAGGCGACCCCACCGGCACCTTGCGCATCACCGCGCCGCTGACCTTCGGCACGGAGCGCCTGGCGCCAGCACTGGCCGAGTTCAGCCAGCGCTACCCACAGGTCAAGCTCGATGTGGTACTGACCAACCAGCGCCTCGATCTGCTCGACCATGGCTTCGATGTCGCCATCCGACTGGGGCTCCCCGATCCGAAGCTGATCGCCCGCCCCTTGGTGGACTACACCCTGACCATCTGCGCGTCTCCCGTTTACCTTGCTCGGCGAGGCACACCGCGCAAGCCCGACGATTTGCGACACCATGATTGCCTGTCGTTTGCCTATTCCGCCGGCGATGAATGGCGCTTCGCCCAGGAACACTGGCCAATCAACGGCCCGGAAGGCGAAATCAAAATCCCGGTGACCGGCCCGATGCTGATCAATAGCTCTTCGGGCCTGCACCGTGCCGCGCTCGCCGGCATGGGCGTGGTAATGCTGCCCGACGCGCTGGTGGCAAAGGATCTGCAGGAAGGGCATCTGGTGGCGCTGCTCCAGGACTATCAACTGCCTCATCGCCCGATGAGCCTGATGTACGCCCAGGATCGCTACCGTTTGCCGAAGCTGCGCAGTTTTGTCGAGTTTGCCCTGGAGTACTGGGCGAGGCCCGTCGGATAGAGAAATTTGCCTTTTAAGGCTACTATTGTAGAAGTAGCTTTTAAAGGCTACTTTTTAGATTCTAACGACTGAGCACATTCAATCAATGAAGCCAGAAGCGGTATTGACCGGTGACCTGATTCACTCGCAGAGCGCAGGGAATACCCTTGCGTACATCGCACGCCTGGAAAAGGTGTTGGGACAGCAGGAAAAACGCTACCAAGCGAAAGCGGACATTTTTAGAGGTGACGGTTTTCAACTTTTGATGAGCCAGCCCGAACAAGCTTTCCACTGTGCCATCGCCTTGCGAGCCGCCTTGATCGAGGCCAGCCCCGAAGGCGAGCGTTGGGATGCGCGCATCGCCGTGGGCATTGGCTCGGCACGCAAATCGCAAACCTATGGTGAAGCTTTCGTCCTTTCCGGCCAAGGGCTCGATAGCATGAAAAAAAATACGCTGGCCGTGTTCTGCAATCACCAGGAATTCCAAGAGCGCGCAGGATTGGTAACAGAGTTCGTTGCAGCCGTACTGGAGGAATGGACAGTGGTCGAAGCCCAGACCTATGCGCTGCACCTGATAGAGGAAACCAACCAACAAACCATCGCCCACAGCCTAGGCAAGTCCCGGGTCACCATCAACAAAGCTCTGCAGCGCGCCCAAGCGCGTTTACTGGACAAATACCTGGCAAGCACCAGCCGGTGGATCAAGGAGCTGGGCAGTGATTGAATCGTCAAGATTGCTCGTAATCCTGTTATTCGCGCATGTGCTTCTGGACTTCTGGATATCCGGTTATTTCACATCAAAAACCTCCGCCAGCCGTACCCGACAAATCGCCTGCAACCTGATCATGCTAGGTATCTATTTCGCAGTTTTTTCCCTGCTGCTGATACTGGCGGGGCAAACCGGTGCTTTAGCCACTAAAGCCGGATTGTTGATGGCAGCCGCCAAACTGATTACCCTCATCTTTATTCATGACCCTACCAAATCACCGCTATGGGCTCTGCTTGCCCGACAAACTGTTCTAGTTGCCAGCCTGGCCACGATCTGCCTGCTCTCTGACAGCAGTGCTGCGAGTGTTCAAGGCGCTCTGGCAAAACTAATGACCACGACAAATCTTACGGTTGGCCTCGCCTATCTCGCGATGCTACGACCCGCTTCAGCATTGATTGGCACAGTACTCAGTCCATGGATTAAAGAAATCGACACTGTAGGCTCCTTGACCAACGCAGGGACATTGATCGGCTATCTGGAGCGATTACTCATATTGACATTTGTCTTGCTGGAGCAATGGGAGGCCGTCGGTTTTCTTCTCACCGCAAAAAGCATCCTTCGCTTCAATGAAATCCAGAATGCCAAAGTACGGTCCATCAGCGAATACGTATTATTAGGCACCCTACTCAGCTTTGCCTTGAGCATAGGAACAGGGCTGCTCGTCATGAATGCATTAAAGTTGATCGCCGACCAGTAGCCTGAAAAGGCTACTTCTTGATTTGTAGCCTTAAGGCGCTACTTCAGATGCACCATGTCACCCCTAGTGACCCCTAAGCCCATCGGCTACTCTTCACCCTCGGAGAGCATTTTGATATCAGGGCTGATTGAGGGAACAATGATGGACGACGCCTCGAAGATCGATTTGCTGCGGTTCGATTTGTCCGATCTGGACGAAAGCGTGCTGCACACCATCATGGAACTGGTCAGCGATGGCATCTGGGACTGGAACGCCAATACCGGGTTCGTTTATCGCAACCCCGGTTGGTACACCATGCTCGGCTACTCGCCTCATTCGCTGAGCAACACCGTGTTGACTTGGGAGAGCGTGATCCATCCGCAGGATTACTCCCAGGTGATGTCACTGTTCGATGACTACCTTCAACAACGCTCGGCAAAATACCAAGCCGAATACCGCTGTCGCACGCATGACGGCTCGTATATCTGGATCGAAGACCGCGGCTACGTCATCGCTCGCAACCCCGACGGCAGCGTGGCCCGAATGATCGGCGCCCATCGCAGCATCGACGACAAGAAGCGTCTGTTCGAGCAACTTGAACGGCGCAACAAATCCCTGGAAGCGGTCATCGAAGAGCGCACCCGTGAGTTGTCGCGGGTCAACCATCAATTGCAGATCCAACTCGACGAAAACCGCAGGCTCGCCGAAACCGACGCATTGACCCTGGTCGCTAATCGGTATCGCCTGGAGCAGACGCTGCCTCAGGCTTGCGAACGCGCCCAGCGCTTTCGCGAACCGTTGTCGCTGATCGCCATGGACATCGACGATTTCAAGGACATCAACGATCGATACGGCCATGCATTCGGTGATGCGGCGCTGGTGCAAGTGGTGCAGGCGGTCAAGCGTTGTGAGCGCGACAGCGACCTGTTGGTGCGTTGGGGGGGCGATGAATTCATCATGATTTTGCCAAATACATCCTTGGCCGATGCGGTCTTGATGGCCGAAACCATACGCCGCGGCCTGTCCGACCTGCTCCCGGTAGGGGATTTCCAGATCACCATGAGTTTTGGTGTGGTGCAGCGGATCGAAGACGAAACCCAAGAGGTATTGATGGATCGGGCGGACCAGGCGCTGTATCGCTCGAAGATGGCCGGCAAGAACGTGATATGCGACTGACCTCTGCTTGCGAAGAATGAATCCATGAGGCGTTTGTTGCGGTCATAGCTTTGTCCCCGCAATCAGGCCTCCCACATTGGCAACTCGACTCTCACGCTCTTCAATCCTTTTCCTGGGCTGCGCGGGCTGGTCATTGCCCAAGGCGCAATGGCCGTCCTTTCCCGATGAAGGCACCCATCTGCAGCGCTACAGCGCACGCTTTCCAGCCGTGGAGATCAACAGTTCGTTCTATCGCCCGCACCGCCCCGCCACGTATGCAAAATGGGCGGACAGCGTGGCCGCAGAATTTCGCTTCTCGGTGAAAATGCCAAAGCAGATCACTCACGAACGACGCTTGGTCGATTGCGAGGGGCTTGTGGAAGAATTCCTCGGGCAGTGCTCGCAACTGGGGGAAAAACTCGGCTGCCTGCTGATTCAACTGTCACCATCGCTGGCCTTTGACGACGCCCAGGCCGAGACCTTCTTCAAGGTTTTGCGTGATCGTTACCAAGGCGATGCGGTGCTTGAACCTCGACACCCGAGCTGGCTCGCACCACCCGCCATGGCGATGCTGCAGACCCAGCGAATCGGTCGCGTGGCCGCCGATCCCTCGCCGCTGCCGGGGGGCGACCAACCGGCGGGGTGGCCCGGCATTCGTTATTACCGTATGCACGGCTCGCCGAAGATTTATTACACCCCTTACGATGATGTCCGGCTCAAGCAAATCGCCCAAGCCTTGAAAGCCGCCCCGGACACACCGACCTGGTGCATATTCGATAACACGGCCAGCGGCGCAGCGACCCCGGACGCGTTGCGGTTGATGGCGCTGTTGCGCGGATGAAATGCGTACCGGCGACCGGTCCGACCGTGACAACGCCGCCCGCGTCCAATAGATTAGGCGGCCGGAAAAAAGCTCAACCCCTTTCTCGCCATATCCCGCTAACAGAAGTAGTGAAATTTCAATGTCCGATTCCAATACCGCTGAATCCGTAATCACCCTGTCGTCCAAAGCGGAATACGAAAACTCCATCAATCTTTCACAGCATCTGCCCCAGGCCAAAACCATCAGCGAGATGGTCCTGGATGCGTTCCAGTCGAACCGCGAAAGCGACCAGATCCGCGAACTGCGCACCGCCATCCGCCAGGCTCACGACGCGTTCGATGACGACAAGGCCTACGAACTGATGGGCCAGCTCAAGCAACTCAAGGACGCCGAAGCTGCGGATTTTGCTGCTTTGGAAGACCTGAGCAGCCGCTTCCCCATCAGCCGCATTCTCTCCAGCTACAAGGATGATGCGGATTTCCAGGAACTGGTCTACGGCCTGGCCTTGAAAGTGCTGAACCAGACCCACCAGGCGATCAGCAACCCAAGCGGTAGCAAAGGCAAGGCCTCGCGGCCCAAAAAGGAAGCCGAGGTGTTCGTCATCAGCAAGGACGGCATCAGCGTCACCCTGCCCCTGCGCACCCCGCGCTCCAAGCCGAACGTCGACCGCGAGGCCTTCGAGTTCCTGGGTTTCAACTTTGTTGGTGAAGGCGACGAAGCCGAACTGGAAAGCGAGACCTTCCTGGACAATGACGGCACCGAACAACCAGTTACCCGTAAAAGCATCGTCACTGCCCTGCAACAGCAGAAAGCGTTCGACGGCTACAGCATCGCCCAGCAATAAAATAAGCCCGCGTCGAGTCGAGTCCCTTGTGGGAGCGAGCCTGCTCGCGAATGCGGTGGATCATTTGAGGTGATGTTGGCTGAACGGGCGCATTCGCGAGCAGGCTCGCTCCCACAGAAGTCCCAAGTAACACCCAAGAAAAAGCCCCGCACTTCTCTCGAAGGCGGGGCTTTTTTTACTGCCTCTGTCGCTTAAGGCGCGTAAGTCAGCAACAACTCACTCGGCACCTTGAAATCCAGGGACATCATCACGCTCAGGGCAGTGATGGTGAAGATCGAGAACACGAACAGCTTGCGTGCCCAGACCGTGTCATCCACCGCCTTGTAGCCGGTCCAGGCCATGTACAGCCAGTACATGCCCATGGCAGCGGCGACGGCGAGGTAGCTCATGCCGGCGTAGCCGCTGAAGGTCAGCATCAAGGTCGCCACGAGGAAGGCCAGGATGTAGAGCAGGATGTGTTTCTTGGCCACCTGGATACCGCGCTTGACGGGCAATACCGGGATCGAGGCCGCCAGGTAATCATTGAAGCGGAAGATCGCGATGGCATAGGAATGCGGCATCTGCCACAGGCTGAACATCACCAGCAGCGTCACCGCCGCCATGTCGAAGCTGTTGCTGACCGCGACATAACCGATCACCGGCGGCATCGCCCCCGACAGACTGCCCACCAGCGTGCCGTGAACCGACTTGCGCTTGAGGTACAGGCTGTAGAGGCCGACGTAGATGACAAAGCCGATCACCGCGAACAACGCCGCCAGCGGGTTGGCGACCCAGTACAGCAGCGCCACGCCGGCCACACCCAGCACCGTGGCAAACGCCAGGGCCAGTTGCACCGGAATCAGGCCTTGGACCAGCGCCCGGTTCTTGGTGCGTTCCATCTTGATGTCGATGTCACGGTCGATGCAGTTGTTGAACACGCAACCGGACGCCACCACCAGGGAAGTGCCGATCATCGCCGCCAGGAAGATGGCCAGATCGACATGCCCTTTCGAGGCCAGGAAAAACCCGCCCGCCACAGAAAGCACGTTACCGAAAATGATCCCCGGCTTGGTGATTTGGATAAAGTGCTTCAGTGACATCCGGACTTTCCTCAGTGCGCCATCATGTTGGTGTGGATGCTGAACATGATCCACAGCGACAAGCCGACCAGCAGTACGATCACCAGCGCAGCGAAGACAAACGCAATCACGTTGTTACGCTGGGCGGCCGAACGGTCCAGGTGCAGGAAGTACACCAGGTGGACCAATACTTGGACCACGGCGAAGATCAGAATGATCCAAAGCGTCAGGCTCTTGGGCAGCGATGGGTACATCACCAGGCCGAACGGAATGACGGTCAGGATCACCGACAGGATGAAACCGATGGCGTAGGACTTGACGCTGCCGTGGCCGGCGTCGTGGCCATCATGGGAATGAGCGTTAGCCATTTACAGGGTCCCCATCAGATAAACAACGGTGAATACGCAGATCCACACCACGTCCAGGAAGTGCCAGAACAGGCTCAGGCAGCTCAGGCGCGTCTTGTTGGTGGCGGTCAGGCCGTTTTTCTGGACCTGGTACATCATGATCGCCATCCAGATCAGACCGCTGGTCACGTGCAGACCGTGGGTGCCGACCAGGGTGAAGAACCCGGACAGGAAACCGCTGCGGCTCGGGCCGTAGCCTTCGGCGATCAGGATATGGAACTCATTGATCTCCATGGCGATAAAGCCGGCGCCCAGCAGGAAGGTCATCGCCAACCAGCCCAGGACCTGGGTTTTCTTGCCCTTGTACAACGCCAGCATGGCGAAGCCGTAGGTGATCGAACTGAACAGCAGCAGCGCGGTTTCGCCCAGTACATAAGGCAGTTCGAAGATGTCGTGGCCCGACGGGCCACCGGCGACGTTGTTAACCAGCACCGCGTACACCGCGAAGATCGACGCAAACAGAATGCAGTCGGTCATCAGGTAGAGCCAGAAACCGAATACGGTCATCTCGCCCGAGTCGTGGTGATGGTCATCGTGCCCATGGTCATGACCATGGGCGTGTCCAACATTGGTCACTAAGTTCGACATGGTTTAAGCCTGTTCCAACGAGGTTTCAACACGGGTGGCGGTGGCAGGGACTTTCCCGGCCGCGACCAGACGCTTGTGCTGCTCGGCTTCGATGCGTTCGATGACATCCACCGGCACCATGTAGCCCTGATCGTCACGGGCGGCATGGATGGCGAAATACACCACGGTGCCGACCAGGCTGGCGATGGCCAGCCACCAGATGTGCCAGATCATCGCGAAACCGAACACGGTCAACAGCCCGCCCATGACCACACCGGTGGCGGTGTTGTTGGGCATGTGGATCGGCGAGTACTTGGCCGGAGCCTGGTACGCGGTGCCGTTTTCCTTGGCTTCGGTGAACGGGTCGATGACGTCCGCTTTCGGCAGCACGGCAAAGTTGTAGAACGGTGGTGGCGAAGAAGTCGACCATTCCAGGGTATGGGCATTCCACGGGTCACCGTGTTCGCACATGTTTTCCGGCTTCTTGCGGTCACGCACGCTGACGTACAACTGGATCAGCTGGCAGGCGATACCCACGGCAATCATCACCGCGCCGAACATGGCGACGTACAGGTACGGCACCCACTCAGGGTTGGTGGTGGCGTTCAGGCGACGGGTCATGCCCATGAAGCCCAATGCATAGAGCGGCATGAACGCGACGAAGAAGCCCGAGATCCAGAACCAGAACGCTGCCTTGCCCCAGCCTTCGTGCAGCTTGAAGCCGAACGCTTTCGGGAAATAGAACGCAAAGCCCGCGATGTAGCCGAACACGGCGCCGCCGATGATCACGTTATGGAAGTGCGCGATCACGAACAGGCTGTTGTGCAGCACAAAGTCAGCACCCGGAATGGCCAGCAGTACGCCGGTCATACCGCCGATGGCGAAGGTCACCATGAAGCCCAGAGTCCACAGCACATGGCTGGTGAAACGCAGGCGGCCCTGGTAGATGGTGAACAGCCAGTTGAACAGCTTCACACCCGTCGGGATCGAGATCAGCATGGTCGCCAGGCCGAAGAAGGCGTTGACGCTTGCACCCGAACCCATGGTGAAGAAGTGGTGCAGCCAGACCATGAAGCCCAGTACCGAGATCGCGCCCGAAGCGTAGATCATCGAGTGGTGGCCAAACAGTTTCTTGCCGGAGAAGGTCGAGATGACTTCGGAGAAGATACCGAACGCCGGCAGGATCAGGATGTACACCTCAGGGTGACCCCAAGCCCAGAACAGGTTGACGTACATCATCGGATTTCCACCCAGTTCATTGGTGAAAATGTGGAAATCCATGTAGCGGTCAAGCGTCAGCAGAGCCAGTGTAGCGGTGAGGATCGGGAACGAAGCGACGATCAGCACGTTGGCCCAGGTGCAGGTCCAGGTGAAGATCGGCATGTCCATCAGCTTCATGCCAGGGGTACGCATCTTCAGCACGGTGGCCAGGAAGTTGACCCCTGTCAGCGTTGTCCCCAACCCGGATAGCTGTAGCGCCCAGATGTAGTAGTCCACCCCCACGCCCGGACTGTATTGCAGCCCCGACAACGGCGGATAGGCAACCCAACCGGTCTTGGCGAATTCGCCGACACCCAGGGAAACGTTGATCAGCACGACGCCGGAAACCAGCAGCCAGAAGCTCAAGGAGTTCAGGAACGGATAGGCAACGTCACGGGCGCCGATCTGCAGCGGCACTGCGAGGTTCATCAGGCCGGTGAAGAATGGCATCGCCATGAAAATGATCATGATCACACCGTGGGCGGTGAAGATCTGGTCATAGTGTTCAGGCGGCAGGTAGCCGGGCGAGCCCTCGGTGGCCATGGCCAACTGGGTACGCATCATGATCGCGTCGGCAAAACCGCGCAGCAACATGACCATGGCGACGATGATGTACATCACGCCGATCTTCTTGTGGTCGACCGAGGTCAACCATTCAGTCCACAGGTACGTCCACTTCTTGAAATAAGTAATACCCGCAAACAGCGCCAGGCCACCGAGCCCGATGATGGCGAGGGTCACCATGACAATCGGCTCGTGGAACGGGATCGCTTCCCAACTTAATTTACCAAACATCGTTTACTCCTCTGCCCCGGCAGCTGAATGCGAGCTCATGTCCATCCCTTCCATGTTGTGGGCCACTTCCTTCTCTTTCTTCTCGTGATGCATCGGCTTGCCCGGATTCATCCCTTCATACTTATCGATGATGGTCTGGAACAGGTTCGGCGTGACCGACGAGTAGAGTTCGACTGGGTTGTTCTGGCTCGGCTTGGAAAGGGCTTCGTATTCAGCTTTTTCAAGCTGTTTAGGTGCCTTCTTCACTTCGTTTACCCAGGCGTCGAATTCTTCCTGGGTGGTGGCGGTCGCCTTGAACTTCATGCCGGTGAAACCCGCGCCGCTGTAGTTGGCGGAGATACCTTCAAGTTCGGTGTTCTGGTTGGCGATCAGGTGCAGCTTGGTCTGCATGCCCGCCATCGCGTAGATCTGGCCGCCCAGGCCCGGGATGAAGAACGAGTTCATCACGGTGTCGGAGGTGACCTTGAAGTTGATCGGCGTGTGGGCCGGGAACACGATCTTGTTGACCGTGGCGATACCTTGTTCCGGATAGATGAACAGCCACTTCCAGTCCATCGAGACCACTTCAATGGTGATTGGCTTGACGTCGGAATCCAGCGGACGGTACGGGTCCAGTGCGTGGGTCGACTTGTAGGTGATGTAACCCAGGGCAATGATGATCAATACCGGAATGGTCCACACCGCGACTTCGATCTTGGTCGAGTGGGACCATTTCGGGGTGTAGGTGGCACTGGTGTTGGACGCGCGGTATTTCCAGGCGAACAAGAACGTCATGACGATAACCGGCACAACGACCAGCAACATCAGCAGCGTGGCGGTGATGATCAGGTTTCGTTCATCCAGGCCGACCTGGCCCTTGGGATCGAGCAGGGTCATGTTGCAGCCTCCCAGCAGCAACGTGCCGAGCAGCGGCAACAAGCCTAGTAATCGGGGGTACCTGTTTTTACTCATCTCACGACCTCTAAAGCAGCTTGCGCAATGCAGTTGGGTTTTGATCGCCAACACTTCACCCTGCCAAGGGTTGGCATTTTCTTGGATTGAATAAGGGCTGCCCGTCGAACGTCAGCGGCTGTTCGACACATCCCGGGCCAGCAGTGAGTTCTTATTCGTTGGTCAAAGGCCTAGTTCTCAAGCCCAATTCCATTTGGTGCGGGTAGTTGGAGGCACCGACACCTGGGGTCGCATGGGGCGCTGGCGCCCTTCGACCACTCTCGTGCTCAAGCCTGAGCCGGGTCGGAAAATCGGTGCGGGCGATTGTAGTGAGCTGCGGCGTTGGAGACCATGTCTTAACCCGAAATAATTTTTATCCGATCCGGCAACAATCTATCGCCGATATTGCAACGGGCCAGCATGTTATCGAAATACATTCTCAACAAGAACCCCAAAAAACGTAAGGCTACTACGCCCGATTTAGACAGCTGCGTACGTTTTCGCCGGGCTTGCATGACCCGTCAGCGCCCGTTTTACGGGGCCTAGGCGTCACGGCGCTTCGCTGTTAAAAATGCCTGCATGGAAGATGACAATATTGCGGTCGGGGAGGATATCAGGCCGTTTTTTTATTACAGGTTGCAGCGTCAATTCACCGCTTGAAAGGAACGCAGAGGCACGATGTGTGACAACGTGTCGCACATCGTCGCAGGGCATTCCTGCTTCGGATCAAGGCGGGTCCCAAACGGCGCCGAAATAAAAAACGCCCCGGGTCTTGGTGAAAAAACCGGGGCGTCTGTGCAGATCGACTCTAGCGTAGGGCTTTGCGATTACGGGACACCAACAAGGGCACCAGCACGGCGGTCAACACGAATGCCACCAACGCCCACTGCGCCAGCGACAATCCCAGGACAGGGGGATACGGCGTGGAGCAGAAACCATCAACCTGAAAACCCAGCGGGAAGATCTTCGCCAGTGGCAGGTCATCGACAATCGGCTGCAAGACGTCGACGCCACAACTGACCGCCGGAAAGAACTGCGTGTAGACGTGATGCCCCGCCACGCCCGCGCCGGCCAACGCACACAGCACGACCAACCCTTCGAAAATCGTCAGGCTGCGGCGGGTGCGCATGGCCGCACCGATGAAGGCAAAGAGGGCGATCAGCAACAACGCATAGCGTTGCAGGATGCACAGTGGGCATGGCGCCTCACCCAGCACGACCTGCATATACAGCGCGCCGCCGATCAGTGCGAGGCAGATCACCCCCAGCAACACCAGGTAGCGCCGCTCACGGCCCAGGCGCATTATTTGTTCACTCATTGCGTTTCCCTTCATCTGCATGGATCGACGCGCCGCATGACTGTGCTCGGCGCGTTGTCGGATGGCCGAAGTCTACACGCAGATAGTGAACGAGCGGCAGCCGGCAGCATCGAGGGAATAAACAGGAAGGGGGTTAAGCGCGGATTAATTCCAATGGCGCGTCGGCAGAGCTACCGCTATCGCGAGCAGGCTCGCTCCCACAATGTTCATCGCAGCGACACAGTTTTGTGCGCGCCACAATTCCCTGTGGGAGCGAGCTTGCTCGCGATAAAGGCTATTCCAAAGCCGCCGCCGGCCCGAAGAACTCGTAGCGGCTTTGCTCCGCCGGCACGCCCAAGGCCTTGAGATGGCGCTTGATCGCCGCCATGAAACCTTTCGGTCCAAGGAAATAGACGTCCAGGTCACGCTGTTCCGGCAGCCATTGCGCCAGTTGATCCTGGCTCAACAGCCCCACCTTGTCAGCCGCAGGGCTCGTGCCGTCATGCTCGTCGTAGCAATAGAAGCGCTTGAGTTGCGGATGCCGCCCGGCCAGGTCGTCGATCCAGTCGCGGAAGGCATGTACACGGCCGTTGCGCGCGCAGTGGATGAAATGCACCGGGCGTTCGGTTTGCAATGCCGCCTGCAACATCGCCAGGGTCGGAGTGATGCCAACGCCCCCGCTGATCAGCACCAAAGGCTTGTCGCTGTCGGTGAGGTAGAAGTCTCCGGACGGCGGAAACAGCTGGATGCCGCTGCCGATCGAGAAATGGTCGTGCAGGTAGTTGGACACCCGGCCACCCGCCTCGCGCTTGACGCTGATGCGGTACCGACCATTGTCAGCAAGCGCCGACAAGGAATAGTTGCGGCGTACTTCCTCGCCATCCAGGAGCAGCTTCATGCCGATGTACTGGCCTGGCTCCGCTTGCAGGATGGGCCCCTTGTCTGCCGGCTCGAAGTAGAACGAAGTGATTTCCGCGCTCTCCTGTACCTTGTCGACCAGGATAAACGCCCGCTCACCGCGCCAGCCACCCGGTGCCGCGGCCTTCTGGTCATACAGGCCAGCTTCGGCACCGATCAGGATATCGGCCAATTGGTTATAGGCGGCGCCCCATGCCGAAATCACTTCAGGCGTGGCGATTTCTTCGCCCAGCACCTCGGCAATCGCCCGCAGCAGGCAGGCGCCGACAATCGGGTAATGCTCGGGTTGAATCTGCAAGGCGACATGCTTATTGACGATTTTCGCCACCAGGTCGCCCAGTTGGTCGAGCTGATCGATATGCCGGGCGTACATCAGCACGCCATTGGCCAGCGCCCGAGGCTGGTCGCCGCTGGCTTGGTGAGCCTGATTGAACAGTGGGCGCACTTGTGGATATTCGGACAACATCATGCGGTAGAAATGAGTGATGAGCGCTTCCCCGCCGCTCTCGAGCAACGGAACGGTGGAACGAATGATGGCGCGCTGTTCTTGACTCAGCATGGGTAAACCCCTCACGTGACATAGATAACTGATATCTTGCTTATCACATTCCATGCCAGAAAATTTATGCTTGTTTTTCAGTAAGTTGAAAACAACATAGTCATAAAGACACGGCAGCGCTTATAGTCATTACGACCAGATGGAGTCATTATGACCGCGACCTCCCTGCTAACGTCACTGCTGCCACTGGTGGCAGACCTCTCCCGCGAGCTGCCGGAGGGCGAGCGCTACCGCCGCTTGCTCGGCGCCCTGCGCGCCCTGCTGCCGTGCGATGCCGCCGCGCTGTTGCGCCTGGATGGGGATTGCCTCGTGCCGCTGGCGGTGGATGGCTTGAGTACCGATACGCTGGGGCGCCGGTTCCGCATCAGCGAACACCCCCGCTTCGAGGCATTGCTCGGCAATCCGCTACCCACTCGCTTTGCAACCGACAGCGACCTGCCCGACCCTTACGATGGGCTGGTCGAAGGCTTGGACGAGCATCTGGAAGTGCATGACTGCATGGGTTGCCCGCTGTTCGTCGATGAGCAGCCGTGGGGCTTGCTGACGCTGGACTCGCTGGACCCGGAACGCTTTGAGCCTATCGACCTGAGCGCCTTGCAAGCCTTCGCCAGCCTCGCCGCGGCCACGGTCAGCGCTGCCGAACGTATCGAGCGGCTGGCCTTGAAGGCTGAAGACGAGCATCACCGCGCCGAGGTCTATCGTCAGGCGAGCGGCCAGCAGCATCGCGACATGGTCGGCCAAAGCAAGGCCCACAAACGCCTGGTGGAGGAAATCAAGCTCGTGGGTGGCAGCGACCTGACGGTGCTGATCACCGGCGAAACCGGGGTCGGCAAGGAATTGGTCGCCCAAGCCATTCACGCCGCCTCCAACCGTGCCGACCAGCCGATGATCAGCCTCAATTGCGCCGCCCTTCCGGATACCTTGGTGGAGAGCGAGCTGTTTGGCCATGTACGCGGTGCTTTCACCGGTGCCACCAACGACCGTCGGGGCAAGTTCGAACTGGCCGATGGCGGCACGTTGTTCCTCGATGAGGTGGGCGAGCTGTCCTTGACTGTCCAGGCAAAATTATTGCGCGTCCTGCAAAGTGGGCAGTTGCAGCGCCTGGGCTCGGACAAGGAACACCGCGTCGACGTGCGTCTGATCGCGGCCACCAATCGCGACCTCGCCGAAGAAGTGCGCAACGGCCGTTACCGGGCCGATTTCTATCATCGACTGAGTGTGTACCCGCTACAGGTGCCCGCGCTGCGCGACCGCGGACGCGACGTGCTGCTTCTTGCCGGTTTTTTCCTCGAGCAGAACCGTTCACGCATGGGCCTGGGCAGCCTGCGCTTGACCAGCGATGCCCAAGCCGCACTCCTGGCCTACGATTGGCCTGGCAACGTGCGCGAGCTGGAACACCTGATCGGTCGCAGCGCGTTGAAAGCATTAGGCAACCATCCGGTACGACCGAGAATCCTCAGCTTGAGCGCCAATGACCTTGACTTGCCCCATGCCGCGCCGGAAGACCTTCCTACCGCCCGCCCGGCATCCACTTGCACGGTGCCGGTGACAGGGGATTTACGCCAGGCTACGGAGAACTACCAGCGGCAGATGATCAACGCCTGCCTGGAACGCCATCAGCATAACTGGGCCAGCGCGGCCCGTGAGCTGGGCCTGGACCGGGCCAATCTGGGACGAATGGCGAAGCGGCTGGGCTTGAAGTAGCGACACGCCCGCCCTGGTAATCGGCCATCTATGGCTTTCGCCCTAAAGCCTGCCCTCAACACGTCGATAACCCGTTATCAAAAGCTGTCTTGGCGATGTTCGCGCTCGCCCCACCTTTTCAACAGAAGGTTTTTATGTCCTCCAACAAAGCCCGCGCAGATTCTCTTTCGCTTCTGCTCTTTACCTTGCGCAGCGGCAAGCTGATGGCGATCAACCTGCTCAAGGTCAGTGAAATCATTCCCTGTCCGCCCCTGACCAAGCTGCCGGAGTCGCATCCGCACGTCAAAGGCATCGCCACGCTGCGCGGGGCATCGTTGTCGGTGATCGACCTGAGCCGTGCCATCGGCGAGCGGCCGCTCGAAGACCCGGACGGCGGCTGCCTGATCGTGACGGACGTCAGCCGCTCCAAACAAGGGCTGCACGTACAGGCGGTGAGCAAGATCGTCCATTGCCTGACGACAGACATCAAGCCACCGCCCTACGGCTCTGGCGGCGTACGGGCGTTCATTACCGGCGTGACCTCGGTGGATGGCACCTTGGTGCAGGTGTTGGATATCGAAAAAGTCATCCACGGCATCGCCCCGGCGCAAATCGAGACAGCGCCGACCGAGCTGAGCATGGAAGACGCCGAAGTGCTCGGCGATGCTCGAATTCTGGTGGTCGACGACAGCCAGGTCGCGCTGCAACAATCGGTGCATACCCTGCGCAACCTGGGCCTGCAATGCCACACCGCACGCAGCGCCAAGGAAGCCATTGACTGCCTGCTGGAACTGCAAGGCACCGCGCAGGAGATCAACCTGATCGTTTCGGACATCGAGATGTCGGAGATGGATGGCTACGCCCTCACCCGGACCCTGCGCGAAACGCCCGATTTCGCGCATATCTACGTGCTGCTGCACACGTCGCTCGACAGCGCGATGAACAGCGAAAAAGCCCGGCTGGCCGGCGCCAACGGCGTACTCACCAAGTTCTCTTCGCCCGAACTGACCAAATGCCTGATCACGGCGGCCAAGGCCGTTGCCGAACAAGGTCGTTGATTTCACCCGCGCCGATTGCAGGTTTCGTTGTCGCTTTTAGGCACAACGAGACCGCGATCAGCCTCGATAACAGCCCTCTCCTGCAACCTCAGGCATACTCTTGTTTTGGCATCCCAGAACAAGGATTTTCCTGATGAAAGCCCCTACCCTGATTCTTCTCGCCCTGGCCGCGGTGTCTTCGCAGGTTCATGCATCGAGCTCCGATGCCTGGGCCGCCTACGACAAAAAAGTGCTCGCCAGCTGCGTCAAGGCCAGTGGATTGAAGAACGCCGAACCGGTCGGCACCGCCGCTCAATTCGACGACCGGGTCGGCTACACCGCGCTGTTGCTGCAAGGCCAGTACCCTCAGAAACACATGAACGGCGCCACCGGCACCGAGCTGTGCCTTTACCGCAAGAAAACCAAGACCGCGGTCGTGACCGAATGGGACTCGATCCGTCCGGCCGGTCCTGCCCGGTGACTGGCGCATAATTTGCTACGCAGGGCTCAGCCGGCGTTTTTCCGACGCCTTCCAGCCTTTCCCATTCGGTCAGTCAATGAACACAACGTTTTCCTGTGTAGGGTGTGGTAAATGCTGCACCGGTCACCACGTCCCCCTGACCCTCGACGAGGCGCGGATGTGGGCCAATGATGGCGGCCAGGTGATCGTCCTGGCCGAGGCCTTCCTGCCCAATGGCCTCGGCTTGCCGGTGGCTCAACGCGAACATGCCGAACGCCGTTCCACCGTCGTGCGCAGTGGCACGAGCGAAGCCCTGGTGGCGATCACCTTCGCCGCTTATAACGCTGGCCCCTGCCATAACCTGGACGCCGACAATCTTTGCCGTATCTACGAACGCCGCCCCCTGGTGTGTCGTATCTATCCCATGGAAATCAACCCGCATATCCCGCTCAATCCCGCCGCCAAGGATTGCCCGCCGGAGTCGTGGGAAACGGGCCCGAAGTTAATCATCGGTGGGGAGCTGGTTGACCAGGAACTGGCCGGGCTGATCGCTCGTTCACGCCAGGCCGATCGTGACGAAATCGGCACCAAGGCGCGCATATGCGCGTCCCTGGGCATCCACACCACTGCGCTGAAAGGCGACGGGTTTACCGCGTATCTGCCGGACATGGCGGCCTTTGCCGTGGCTATCGACCAGGCCCGTTTGCAGCCACTGGAGCAGCAAGCCGAGTGGCAGTTCCACTTGTCGGGAGATGATATCGCCAGCCAGGTCACGGCCAGTGGCGCAAGCGTGGTCACCGAGGCACCGGCCAATTACGCCTTCATTTCCCTGCGGGCCGCCTGATTTCGTAGAGACTACCAGTGGGAGCGAGCTTGGTCGCGATGGCGATATCTTTGCCAAGCTCCCGGTGCCTGATGCACCGCTATCGCGAGCAAGCTCGCCCCCATAAAGGACTTGCGCTGCTGCGATTACTCCCCGCCTCTCGCCTAACCCGCGCCAAGAATGTTAGCGTGCTTGGTATCCCATGCAGAGAGCCTTGCACGATGAAAAAAACCGTACTTGCCTTCAGCCGTATCACGCCTCCCATGATCGAGCGCCTGCGACAGGACTTCGACGTGATCGTGCCCAACCCATCGAACGGCGACATCAACGCGCAGTTCAACGAAGCCCTGCCCCACGTCCACGGACTGATCGGTGTCGGTCGCAAGCTCGGCCGCGAGCAACTGCAGAACGCGACGAAACTGGAAGTGGTTTCCAGCGTGTCGGTGGGTTACGACAATTATGACCTGGCGTATTTCAACGAACGCGGGATCATGCTCACCAATACCCCCGACGTGCTCACTGAAAGCACGGCCGACCTGGCCTTCGCCCTGCTGATGAGCAGCGCCCGCCGCGTCGCTGAACTGGACGCCTGGACCAAGGCCGGACAGTGGCAGGCGTCAGTCGGGCCGCAGCTGTTCGGCAGCGACGTGCACGGCAAGACTCTGGGCATCGTCGGCATGGGCAACATTGGCGCGGCCATCGCCCGGCGTGGTCGAATGGGCTTCAACATGCCAATCCTGTACAGCGGGAACAGCCGCAAGGTTGATCTGGAAAATCAGCTGGGCGCACAATTCCGCTCCCTGGACCAGTTGCTGGCCGAAGCGGACTTCGTCTGCCTCGTGGTGCCCTTGAGCGAGAAGACCCGTCACCTGATAGGCCAACGCGAGCTGGCCCTGATGAAACCGAGCGCTATCCTGGTCAACATCTCCCGGGGCCCCGTGGTGGACGAGCCGGCGTTGATCGAAGCCTTGCAGAACAACCGCATTCGCGGCGCCGGGCTGGATGTCTATGAAAAAGAGCCACTGGCCGCTTCGCCGCTGTTCCAGTTGAAGAATGCGGTGACTTTGCCCCATATCGGCTCGGCTACTCACGAAACCCGTGAGGCCATGGCCAATCTCGCTGTGGAAAACTTGCGCAGCGCCTTGATGGGCGATCGACCGGCGAACCTGGTCAACCCGCAAAGCTGGAAATAAACACACTCCCAGGCCCGCCCCAGCGGGCCTGCATCCTTGCCCGCTCAGCGGGCACCCAAGGCAACCTTCATAGCGACCGGGCGCACTTTGCGAAACACCAGCACATTGCCCAGCATCACGAACAGCAGCCCAACCAGCGCTGGCGCCGTCCATTGATAGCCTTCGGCGAATGCCGAGACGTTCAGCGCCACCACCGGGAACAGGACCGTGCAATACGCTGCTCGCTCTGGCCCCATGCGGCCGACCAAGGTCAGGTAGGCGGTAAAACCGATGACCGAGCCCGGGATCACCAGGTACAGCAGCGAGCCGACATATCGCACGTTCCATTCCATGTCGAATGGTATGCCGTTGAACAGGCACCATACCGCCAGCATCGTCGCCCCATACGCCATGCCCCATGCATTGGTGGTCAACGGCTTGAGGCCGGCCTTCTGTTGCAGGCTCGAAAGCATGTTGCCCGCCGAGAAACACAAGGTGCCCAGCAGCGCCAACCCCAACCCTAGCAACGTCTGCGGGCTTGCGCTGTGGCCAGCCAGTTCCGGCCAGAACAGCAGCCCCAATCCCAACAATCCCAAGGCTCCGCCCAGCAAGACATTACGGGCGATCCGCTGGCCGAAGAACACCCGGGCATTCAGAGCGTTCCAGAGGGTTGCGGTGGAGAACACCACGGCGATCAGCCCACTGGGAATCCACTGGCTCGCGGTGAGGAAACACATGAAGTTGACGCAGAACAGGCACAGCCCCTGCGCAACGCAAATCAGGTGGCCGCGCCGGTTCATCACTTGCAGGCGCCGGCTGAGCAACAGCATTACAAACAGGATCAGCGCTGCAAGACCGAAGCGGTAGACAATCGACACAGGGATGGCAACGACGCCTAGCTGCAACTTCAGGGCGATCCAGGTAGTGCCCCATATGAGCACGGTGAGCAGATACAACGAAAGGTTCATGACGGTAACTCCTGGCATTGGCCTCCAGTGTCATGCCGACACCTGCCCCGCGCTTGCGCAAACTTGCGGTTTTTACCGGTGACGGGCTGGCACCGGGCTTTCGACAGAGTAGGATGCAAGCGTTGGAGAACCGATCATGGCCACGCTGCAAACCCTACAAGTCTTCCAAGCCCTCAACAGCTCGCCCAATGCTCGCCTCGAGCACAGCGCCGAGCTCGGTGACGGCATGGCGGCTGCCTTGTGGAGCAATCATCACGACGCCCGGGATTACGAGGCGCCGACTCACCATACGCTGTCATGCTACATCGCCGGTGGCACCGGTACGTTTCGTCGCGAGCGGCCCGATACCACCGGGGCGCCGGGCAAGCTCTGCGTCTTGCCGGCCGGCCATGAGTCGGCGTGGGTCATCAATGGCGATATCCGTCTTGCCCATCTGTATTTCAGTTCCGAACAATTTGCCGTCGGTTGCGTCACTTTGCTCGACCGCGAACCCCGGCAGGTGCAGTTGCACGAGGCGACCTTCCTTGACGACCCACAGCAAGCGCGGCGCTTTCATCAGTTGATCAGACTGAACTGGGAAGAGCCCGCCGAACGCCTGCTCTGCACCAGCCTGGCCCACGACCTGCTCGGTCATCTGCTGCTCAGTCAGGTGAGCCCGCGCCAGGGGCTGCGCTTGAAGGGAGGGTTGGCGCCTCATCAACGGCGTCTGCTAGTGGACTACATCGACAGTCATCTGGGCGAGGCCGTCAGCCTTGGGCAACTGGCAGCCCTGTGTGCCTTGTCCGAATACCATTTCGCCAGGATGTTTCGCGAGAGCTTCGGGCTCCCGCCCCATCAGTATCTGCTGGCGCGGCGCCTTTCACGGGCGCGATACCTGCTGCGCACCACCCCACAGCCGTTGGGCGACGTGGCGCTGGCCTGCGGATTCGCCAGTGCGAGTCATTTCGCCAATCGCTTTCGCCAGTCCCTGGGCGCGACGCCCGGAGAATATCGGCAGGCATTTTTGCGCTGAACGTAAACGGGCCTGCGATTGCAGGCCCGTTTTCAGTCAGACGTCTCGATAGACGGAAGGATCAGCCGTTGAGCGCGGCTCGTTCGTTTTCCAGGAATTCTTCCTCCAGCATTGCATCGGCCAGGGCAATCGATTCTGTCTGGCCATTGCTGGCGCCACGCTTGCCGCGTAATTTTCCGAACAGATGCTCCAGCTTATGTTCCAGCTTGGTGGCAGCACCTTCGATGGCAAGTTCCAGCGATTCAGCCTTGTGTGTCACCGAAATTGGCTGATGGCCTTTTGGCCGGGCTTCAAGCTGGCATCGCAAATCGTGGGGACCAGGCTTGTCGCCGTTCTCATCCCCCAAATGAACCTCGACCCGTGTCAGGTCTTCTTCGTAACGTTCGAGCGTGCTTTCAATGGTAGTACGTACCCACTCCTCCAGTCGGATGCTGCTTTGAATATGGTTATCGCTGTTGACTTGGATTTGCATAGTTCATCCCTTATTTCGGCTAGCTCGCCAGGGGCCCATCGACGTTAGCGCAACGGCCCCTTGAATACAGAGTCGGGCTGGCAGCGGAACAATTCAAGCCCCAAAAAAAGATAAATATTCATTTGCAAATAAAGCCGGACAATCGCCAGAAGCGCTGTTAATGTCGGGAGTTGCCTCGCCACGCATCCCTCCCGACAATCCTCTCTTTAGCCTGCACCGCAAGGGAACATCCGCCCCTCGTTGCCCTGAAAAGGGCTACGCCCAGACCTGCATCGCAGAGCATTCGCCAGCCCGCCCCCCGGCTCATTGGTCCGAAGTTATTCCGGCATGCGCCTTGCAAACTTCATGGCGGAGCTGCCGCAGGCAGGGATCTACCGATCCATCGCCTGCCCGGCCCCTCGATTGCTGGATGAACACGAACATGGAATGGCCGACGGTCCGGTGTTGCGAACTAATCCCGATCAAGGCCGGTCAACAACTGCACGTTCAATCAGGCGGTGACGCATCATGGACAATCCTTTTCAGATCATTACGGACGCCTTCGCGCCGCAATACCAAATCAACTTGAGCATCCAGGGCCTGGATGGCAGCATCATGCTGACCCTGTCCAAGGGCGGGCGCATCGTCGCCAAGCGCATGATCAGCGCCCAGCAACGCAACGATCCGGAACGGCTTCGACGCCTGGTGCAAAGCATCCAGTTCGGCATTGCCATCGAACAGGGCCATAGCGCCGTAGCGATTCTCGAGGCCATGACCGGCGGCGACAACATCAAGGTGCCACCACCGCAATCACAAGGCCCGGCACCCTCCGCTGTCGGCGTTTAGATCTCGCCTTTCTCAACCTCCGAATGCTCGCTGGAACCCGCACCGATCTTGCGGTGCGGATGTTCGATCTTTACCGACGGAAACTGCGACGAGGCGTAGCGCACCACCAGAATCGCAAACGCCAGCAACAAAATGCCGCCGCACAGGTAGATGATTCCCAGGTCCGGCGGGCTGTGGTGGGAGACGTTGGAAATCAACAGCCGCGTCAGCGCGGTAATCGCCACGTAGATCAGGAAACGCACCGGCATGTGGTTGGTCTTGAAGTAAATCCCGACCATTGCCCCCAGTTCCAGATAGATGAACAACAGCAAGATATCGTCGATCTTGATGTGCCCCACCTCGATCATCTGCATAAACTCCATCACCGCCGCCCAGGCGGTCACCGCACCGATGGCGAACAACGCCAGGTAATGGAACGTCTCGACGAACAGGTTGCCCAGGGATTCGGCCAGTTGATGCACGTTCTGGCGCAGGTTCTCGGCCCAGTTGATTTTCACGATGTAGTTTCCTTAGGTCGACTCGACCGGATGATGCGGGATGGACGTGACGGTTTTCTGCATGCAGAAAAAAGGCCATTGTCAGAGATGAGATGGCGATGGGCTGGTATTCGACACGTGCTGACTTGAATCGGCCACGCCGAGCACCAACATGGCGTGCGCGACAAGTCTGGAAACCGGTCTACATTAAAAAGCCACTACCCAAAGGGAAAGGATTCGCTTATTCTTTGCCCTGTATATAAATACAGTAGTCACACAGACAAACCAATGTGAAGGCATGTGAGGTGGTGAATGGCCGTCGAAGTGGTATACCGCAGCAGCCGAGATCTGGAGCGCTTGTTCATGGATAAAGCCGAAGCTGACCGTCATGACAAAATGCTGGAGCTCGCCGAATTGCTGGCCGAGGTGTTGCAAAAAGCCGTTCCATCGCTGAGCGAGCAACAGGTGGAGGAAGCAGGAATCTACATGGCGAAGAATCGCGATGTATTCGCCAAGGCATTCAAGAGCCAGCCGGACGCCCTGTCCGAATTGCTCAATCCGTCGGACGAATGAACCAACAGATCGCAGCCTTCGGCAGCGCGTGCATTAGATATTCCATGCACACGCTGTCGAAGGCTGCGATCTTTTTTTATCGGTACAACAAACGCTCCGCCAATTCGTCGGCCACTCGGGCCGGCGAGCGTTTTTCCGCCTGGGCGTGGGCGTAGACTTCCGTGAGCCGCGCACCGATCTTCGACAGGTGCGCGGTGATGGTTGGCAATTCTTCACCGCGGTGCTTCAGGGCGACGTAGATCAGGCCGCCTGAGTTGATGACGTAGTCCGGGGCATAAAGGATCCCGCGCCTTTCCAGCTGATCAGCGACTTGCAGATTGCTCAACTGATTATGAGCCGAGCCCGCCACCGCCGAGCAGCGCAGTTGCGCCACGCTGTGGCTGTTCAACACGCCGCCGAGACCGCAGGGCGCCAGGATGTCGCAAGGGGTACTGAGCAAGGCATCGTTGGCAATGGGATGGGCGCCCAATTGTTCCATTGCCAATTGGACCTTGCCGGGATCGATGTCGCTGACCAGCAATTCCGCGCCCGCTGCGTGCAGTTGTTCGGCCAGGGCATAACCGACATTGCCCAGGCCCTGGATGGCAACCCGCAGGCTCTCCAGGTTATCGCTGCCCAGGCGGGCCATGGCCGTGGCACGGATGCCGGCGAAAACGCCCATCGCCGCGTGGGGCGCCGGGTCTCCCGCGGCGGTGGTGCTAGTGACATGACGGGTCTGCTGGGCAATACAATCCATGTCGGCCACGGACGTGCCGCTGTCGATGGCGGTGATGTAGCGTCCGTCCAACTGCTCGATGCAGCGCCCGAAGGCTTCGAACAGTGCGGCCCGGCTGTCGACATGCGCCGGACGCATGATGACCGCCACTCCCCCACCCACGGGCAAACCAGCCAAGGCGGCTTTATAGCTCATGCCTTGGGCCAGGCGCACCGCATCCGCCACGGCACTTTCGTCGTCGGGGTAGGAAAGATAACGACAGCCACCCAGGGCAGGCCCCGGACGGCTGCAATGAATGGCAATCACCGCCTTCAACCCGGTTGCCGGGTCTACGCTCAAGTGCAGCGATTCAAGGCGGGAGCTTTGCATGAGAGCAAACATCGACAGGCTCCCGAATCACTTTTGTCTGTTTCGCCAGTATAGGCGCGCGGTCGAAATTTGCTGGAGCACGCCGGAATAAGCCCAAGTGTCGCGCAGCTTTTTAGGCATAACCTGTTACTGCGTATTTGCGAGACTGGACGAAAAGCCACGGCAGAGCTAAAACGAGGCATAGTCCGGAGACTGTGATGAAGCCGCGCCAAGCCTTTTTTGACTGTCTGCACCGTTCCCCACCGGCGTTGTTCGAAGCCGCGCTATGGATTGCCGCCGAACACGATCGAGAGGTGGACGTACCGGCGTTGCTGCAGGTGTTTCAGGAGCTGCAACGGCACGTCAGCCATGGCCTGCCCATGCTGCCGCCCAGCGAACTGGGCCAACCGTTGCTTCGACGCCTCAATGACCTGGGTTTCGCACAGGACGACTCCGCCCCGCTACGCCCTCGCGCGGCGTTGCTGGACAAGGTCCTGGCGCGCAAGCACGGCCAGCCGCTAGCCCTGGGCCTGATAGCCTTGGAACTGGCTCGCGGCTTGGAAATCCCGCTGGCGGGCGTCAACTTTCCCGGCCACTTCCTGTTGCGGGTGCCCGGCGCCGATCATCTGCTCGACCCATGCGGTGGACGTCGGTTGTACCCCAACGATTGCCGGGAATTACTGCAACGCCAATATGGCCCGAACCTGCAGCTCAAGGCTGAACATCTGGTCAATGCCCAGCCGATGCAAATGCTGCAACGGTTGTCGCGCAACCTGCGGCAATTGCATCTGGCCAATGATGATTACATTGCGGCACTGATCGACGCCGAACGCGTCTTGGAAATGGGCAACGCCAACGCCGCCGACTACCTGGCGCGCGCCAGCCTCTATCAACGGCTCGACTGCCCCAACGCCGAACGTTTTGACCTTGAGCATGCCTTGATGCTCAGTGAAGATCCAATTCAACGGCTGCGCTTGACCGAGCGACTGGGGCATCTGCCGCCCAATTCGATTGTGCATTGAACGGGCTTTTTGAATCTTGATGATTGTTGTATCGCCATCGCCAGCTCCCACGAAGGGCTTGGGTCTGGCGTGCCCTATGTGGGAGCGAGCTTGCTCGCAACGGCGATAGGCCGCCTTATGCCAAATCAGGCAGGGGTATCGGGCTGGTTCGCCGGATGCGCCCGCTTAAAGGCCTCATGCCCAGCCGCCAACGCCGCGATACGGCGGATTCGCGGGTAGGCTTGCAATGAAACATTGAACCGCTCGGCGGCGTACAGCTGCGGGATCAGGTACACATCCGCCACGCCAGGCAATTCGCCGAAACAGTAGCCGTTGTCACCAATCAATTGCTCCACCGCCGTCAGCCCCTGGCTGATCCAGTCCGCGATCCACTCAGTCACCTGCGCTTCATCGTGTCCCCATTTGCGCAGCTTGTTGAGCACGCTGACGTTGTGCAGGGGATGGATATCGCAACCGATCAGCGCCGCGACGCCACGTTCATGGGCGCGGGTCGCAAGGTCGCCGCTGAACAGCGGCACCTGTGGATAACGTTCCTCCAGGTATTCGATGATGGCCGGCGATTGCACCAGCAACGCCCCCTCATCGGTGCGCAGCGCCGGTACCCGTCCCTGTGGATTGATTGCCAGGTACGCCGGCTGGCGATGCTCGCCCCCCGGCGCGGCGATCAGGTTGACGGGCAGGGCCTGGTAATCCAGGCCCTTGAGCGCCAAGGCAATACGCACCCGGTAGGACGAAGTGGAACGGTAATACGTATAGAGTTCCATTCCCATGCCTCACCGTGCCGACAGGATCTTGCCGCGGCACTCGCCGAAGCCGATGGACGCGACGCCCTCGCGGCTGCAACGGGCGCGCAGGATGATTTCATCGCCATCCTCCAGGAACTTGCGGACTTCGCCAGATGCCAGTTCGATCGGCTTCTTCCCGCCCTCGGTGATTTCCAGCAGGCTGCCAAACTGACCGCTTTGCGGTCCCGACAGCGTACCCGAGCCAAACAGATCGCCCGCTTGCAACTGGCAGCCGTTGACGCTGTGGTGCGCAACCATTTGCGCCACCGTCCAGTACATGTATTGGGTATTGCTCAGGGTCAGTCGATGAGCCGGCAGGTTCTGCTCACGCATGGCTTCGGTCAGCAGCAGCACTTCCAACTCGATGTCGAATGCCCCTTCAGCCTGGTCACGTTTGTCCAGCAAGTACGGCAACGGTTGCGGATCGCCCTCGGGACGCGTTGGCTGCGGACGGCGGAACGGTTCGAGGGCTTCGGCGGTCACGACCCATGGCGAGACACTGGTCAGGAAGCTCTTCGACAGGAACGGCCCCAGTGGCTGGTATTCCCAGGCCTGGATATCCCGGGCCGACCAATCGTTGAGCAGGCAGAAACCGGCAATGTGCTCGGCCGCGTCGCCGATGGCGATCGGCTCGCCAAGGGCGTTGCCTTTGCCGATCCAGATCCCCAGTTCCAGCTCGTAGTCCAACCGCGCGCAGGGGCCGAACGTTGGCTCGGCCTGCCCAGCCGGCAAGGTCTGGCCCTTCGGGCGGCGTACATCGGTGCCCGACGGCCGGACCGTCGAGGCACGTCCGTGGTAACCGATGGGAACGTATTTGTAGTTAGGCAGCAGCGGATTGTCCGGCCGAAATAGCTTGCCGACATTTTGCGCGTGCTCAATGCCGACGTAAAAATCCGTGTAGTCGTTGATTTTCGCCGGCAGGTGCATTTGGCAGTTCGCTGCCAGTGGCAGCAGCTTTTCACCCTGGGCCACGATCTCGTCCCGCCGAGGGCTGCCCTCGCGCAGCAACTCCAGCAACTGTTCACGCAAGGCAACGCGGGCGCCACGGCCGAGGTCGAAGAACGCATTCAACTGGCCGTCTTCCATCGCCCGGATGGCTTCGCCCGCAGCGCCGTCGAACAGGCCTGCTTGCAGCGCCGCCTGCAAGTCGAAAATCCGATCGCCGATGGCAACGCCGCTGCGCGGGGATTCGCCAGCCGGACTGAAAATACCCAGCGGCAGGTTCTGCAAGGGAAAGTCGGCATGGCCGTTGGCGGAGTCGACCCAGCTACGGGTGGATGAAACATGAGTCATGGATTATCTCCGGGTCGGGTCAAAGGTGACCGGCAACGAGGCCCAGCAGGCATCGTAGTCCGTTTGCAATTGTGGGCAGTCCAAGGCGAAACGGCTCGGGCGCAGCACTTGGCTGGTCTCGAACATGAACGCCATGGTGTTGTCGATTTTTGCCGGTTTGAGTTCGGCATTGATGGCCTTGGTGCAAGTTTCGCCGTCGGGACCATGGGCGCTCATGCAGCTGTGCAGCGACGCGCCTCCCGGCAGGAAACCTTCAGCCTTGGCATCGTAGGCGCCCTGGATCAGCCCCATGAATTCATTCATGAGATTGCGGTGGAACCAAGGTGGACGGAAGGTATTCTCGGCCACCATCCAGCGCGGCGGGAAAATCACGAAATCGAGATTTGCCAAGCCATGGACGCTGGTGGGCGACGTCAGCACGGTAAAAATCGACGGGTCCGGATGGTCGAAGCTGACCGTGCCGATAGTGTTGAAACGGCGCAGGTCATATTTATATGGAACGTTGTTGCCATGCCAGGCCACCACGTCAAACGGCGAATGGTCCAGTTCGCAGGTCCACAGCTCCCCGAGAAATTTCTGGATCAACGTAGTGGGTTGGGCGAGATTTTCGTATTGAGCGACCGGCGACAGGAAATCCCTCGGGTTAGCCAGGCCATTGCTGCCGATGGGCCCCAGGTCCGGCAGGCGCAACGGCGCACCATGGTTTTCGGCGATATAACCGCGAGCCTGGGCGTCGAGCAATTCGATGCGGAATTTCAAGCCACGGGGCAATACGGCGATTTCCAAGGGCGCCAGTTCCAGCACGCCCAACTCGGTGGCAATCCGCAACCGCCCTGATTGCGGCACGACCAGCCATTCGCCGTCGGCATTGAAGAAAACCCGCTCCATGGAACGGTTGGCCCGGTAGTGATAAATACTGATGCCAGCCGGTTTGTCCGCGCCAGCGTTGGCGGCCATGCGCACCAGGCCGTCGATGAAATCGGTCGGTTCGCCGGGAATTTCGAGGGGGCTCCAGCGCAGGCGATTCGGCGTGACCTCGCCCAGCGGGCCGCCGACCAGCTGATGTTCCAACCTGGTAAAGGCCGGATGGTTGGCCGATGGCCGGATGCGGTACATCCAGGTTCGCCGCGCTTCGCTGCGGGCCATGGTGAAGGCGGTACCGGAAAACAGTTCGGCATACAGCCCGTACGGCGCTTTTTGCGGCGAGTTCTGGCCAACCGGCAAGGCGCCAGGCAGCGCTTCGCTGGAAAATTCGTTACCGAAGCCAGACTGATAAAGCACGTCCGACGGCGTGGAATCGAGGTTCATGGAGCCTCCTGAGATGCGGCCCGTCACTCAATGAAAAACTTGAGGCGTACCGGGTTGTTTTTATCGTAATCCAATTACGCACAACGTAATTTGCTCGGCGACGACCGTCAAGCTATAAAGACGCCCATTCGCCCTACGGACCCGAACCTCCATGGAAAACCCGCCCGGCAACGGTAAACAGAAAGTCCGCTCCGCTGAGGTCGGCACCGATATCCTCAAGGCCTTGGCCGAGCTGTCGCCGTCCACGTCGCTGTCGCGCCTGGCCGAACACGTGCAAATGCCCGCCAGCAAGGTCCATCGTTATCTCCAGGCGTTGATCGCCAGCGGATTTGCCGAACAGAACACAGCCACCAATCACTACGGCCTGGGTCGCGAGGCCTTGCGCGTGGGCTTGGCGGCGTTGAATGGCATGGATGTATTGCAGGTGGCCGCCCTGCCCTTGGCCGAGTTGCGCGATGACTTGAACGAAACCTGTTTCCTGGCGGTATGGGGTAACCACGGTGCAACGGTGGTGCGACTCGAGCCCGCCGTGCGGGCCGTGACCGTGGTGACGCAACTGGGCTCGGTACTCCCTTTGCTCAGCTCATCCACCGGGCTGGTTTTCAGTGCCTATCTGCCGGAGCGCGAGACCATCGAGTTGCGCGACCAGGAAGTACGCGCCACCGACGGCCATGCCCTGGCCGACGAGCAGGCCTATGCAACGCTGTGCGAACACATCCGCAATCGTGGCCTGCATCATGTGCATGGTTTGCTGATGCCCGGAGTGGATGCGTTGTCCGCACCCGTGTTCAACGCCATGGGCGACGTCGCGGCGGTGATCACGATTGTCGGCCCGACATCGCTGTTCCACGCCGATGAGAACGGCCCGGCGGCGCAGCGCCTGTTGGCGGCGACCCGGGCCGTGAGCTGGCGCATGGGCTACGAGGGCGCCCCGGGATCAGCCCAGCAAGTGCGGCACGATCCGGATCAGTAGGTCGTTGAGGTGGCCAGTGGTCAGCTGCGGATGAGCGTGCCTGGCTTCCCCGCTGAAGGCCACCGTGTACACGGCCTGATGGTCGCCCTTGGCATGAAAGGGAATATTGTCATCATCGAAGTGAGCCAAGAGATAGTCCGCCAACTTCTGCGATGAGGTTATCACCCGGCCGCCCAGACCGTCGGGCGCAAAACCGGTGACATAGGTTTCATTCAGGTCGATGCCTGGCAGGTGGTCCTTCAGGATCGACTCAAGGTCCGCAACGGCGAGTGACTTCAGGCCAGGCCGGGATAGATCCATCGACGGACCGTCAGTCAGGCTGGAGACGATATCGATGACGATCCTCTCAAAGCCGATCACGTCCAATCCCTTGATCCGATCCTCAGCGGCGAAAGAATAACGCTTGCTGAAGACTTCACTAACACCTTGGGTGTAGTGAGGGGCAAGTTGTTTTTCAACGCAAGCCAGCGCTCCATCAAACAAGGTGACGGAAGAAACCACCTCGGCGCCAGAAACATCAGTCAGCGTGTTTAAATAATTGTTGTGGGGATTGACTTCCAGCCCTTCCAGGGCCATTCCCAATAACACCTGCACAGCGAAGTCCACTCGCGTTTTCTTGAGGGCGACGAGCCTTTGCGAATGTGAAGCAAACAATGGAGCGTACATAAAACTTCCTTGTTCTGTATCGAATCAAACTTCCCGTTCGATTCTTGAATTGACGACACTCGTTACGGTGCCGGGGCAGCTGAACTTCAGTCGAACCAACTTCAGCCCGGAACTTATACACCAACACGCTTCGACCTTTCCCCGATGATATGTAAGCGGGCGTAAGTTCTTTATTTAACTCATCACGCCCAAGACCTTGGCTTTGGCGACAGCTTGTGTACGTCGTTGCACGCCCAACTTGCTGTGGATGCGACGCGAATGGGTTTTTACTGTGTGCAATGAGATGAACAGTTGTTCGGCGATCTGTTGGTTAGAATAACCCTGTGCAATTAACTCGAGCACTTCTAACTCACGGTGGCTGAGCACGGTTTCCTCGGGCACCGTGGGTGGCGGTTCGAGTTGTTCACCGGATTGGGCGGCGCGCACCAGATCCGGTTGACGCAGGCACAGCTCGCGCAAGGCTTGTTGCGCCCGCCAGCAGGCAACCCGCTCAAGCCCTTCTTGCATGAGAGCACGCGCCTGGGAGCGATCGGCTGACAGCCAGACGACTTCCGCCAATACCAGTACCAGTTCGGTCTCCAACCCATGCATTTCGCAACGTTGCGCCTGGGCGATCATTTCCCGGAGCCGAGCCTGCGGATCCTGCGCCCGGTGCAGATAGACTTCGGTCAGCACCAGCAAGTATTCGAGGCGCGGAATCAACTCCAGGGTCGCTGGCGGCGCGTGCTTGGCCTGCGGTCCGCGAAAATGCCGCAACACTCGGGTCAAGACTTCATGGGCCAGTTCCGGGCGCCCCTGCTGCAGCCAGAATTGACAGCTGACTTGCAGCAGTACACCACGGTATACCGTCTCGGGGATGTGCCGCTGTTGCATGATCCGTTCGGCGTCGCGAAGCTGCATGAAGGCTTCGCCATAGTCGCCCTGGTTGGCGGCCAGGCTTGCCTTGCCGAGAAAGCCATAGAGCACTTGCTTGTCCTGGCTGCGCAAGCCGGCTTCGAGCCCTGCCTGAAAATGCTCGCCAGCCTGCTCCTCAAGCCCCATGCGCAACGCCAGGCGTCCCCGCCGCAAGGCGATACGTCCCAGCAAAGCAGAGAAATCCTGCCCTGGTTTATCGAGCAACGCCTGAACAGCGCCCAACAAGTGGTCGGCCCGGTGAGGCGCGCCGCGCTGCTCCAGGATTTGCGCGTGGTCCAACTCCAATAGCCCTTCGAACACCAGCGAGCCCCCGGCGCGCGCGACACATAGCGCCTGGCGATTGATCGCCTGCGCCAGCGCCAATTCACCTTGAAGCAGCGCCTGTTGTGTCTGGCCAATCAGGCACAGCACCTTGAGGGCCCAAGCCTCCGGGTCCAGGCCGGCCTGGGCCTGGAAAAAATGTTCGCGCGCCTGTTCGCCGTCTCCGCGCAAGTGCAACAACCAACCACGCAAGACCTGCCAGCGGGCAATCAGCTCTCGCTGCTGACAAGCCAGGGGTTGGGGCAGGAGCCTGGTCAGCTGTTCGATACAGCCTTCAGCCTGGTCGAAGCGTCCGGCGAAGAGCAAGGCGGTCGTGATCACCCCGACCGATTGCGCGGTTCCGAGCGACAGCGCTTCGCCCTGCTGGTCATGCAGGGCTAGCAGCAATTGGGCATTGCTGCCTTGCAGGACATGTTCGAAATGCAAGTGTTGCAGGAGACTGACGGCGGTCTCGAATTCCCCGGCTTGCATGGCCTGTTCGAATGCCATCGGCCAGTCCTGCTCGGCCGCAAACCACTGGCAGGCTCGTCGATGCCAGGAGCGGCCTTGTGGCCAGGGCTCCTCACGCACCAATCGCGCCAGGGGCGGGAAAATCCGCAGCCAGTCCGATGACTGCTCCCAGGGTTCGATAAAACATCCCAGGTCCAGCAGCAACGGAAGGCATTCGGCGCCCACCGTATCGCCGAAAAGATGGGCGCAAAGCTGCCCGTTGAAGCGCGGCAGGTGCGCCAGCACGCGCCAGGCCTGGGCCAACTCCGGGGTCAACGTACCGAACAGTTCGTATTCAAGGTAATCCAGCAAAGTGCCGGGCCGCCCCGGCGTTGCGTGCCGGCGTGCCCATTCACAGCGTTCGAGCAAAGTGATGCGCACGCCGGCACACCAGCCGCCGCTACGCTGTATCACTTCCCGGGCCGTGCGCGCTGCCAGCGGGCCGGGCAGATGCACCAGCAGTTGCTGGACATCGTCGCAAGAAAACGCGAGGGCCGGGGCGTCGACTTCATACAATTCGTCATCGAGCAACAAGCGTGGCCAGTTGCAATGGGGACGACGGCGTCCATTCAACCACAGGTGCAATGCCGGGCTGCTGGTGCTCAACAAACGGTCAAGCAACAGGTCCAGCTCAGGATTGGGCGTGCGGCAATAATCGTCCAGGAACAGCCACGTCGGGATTTGCAAACGCGCCAGATGAGCCAACAGGCTCGTCTCATCCGTCACCGGCAGCCCGAGGGCTTGCGCCAGGCATTCGCACAGTTGCGCGGCGTCCATCACCGCGCCCGCCAAGGGTAGCCAATGCAAGCGGCACCCCGCGGGCGCTTGCAGGAAACACTCGGCGAACAATGCGCTCTTGCCACTTCCCGCCGGTGCGCAAAGCAGTTTTACTCGCGCCTCGGAAGCCAACAGGGGCTCGCTCAACGACCTGCGCGGCACGTGTGTCGAAGACAGGCGAGGCAGCAGCCCTGGACGGTCCGGACACGGGGTCATGGCGGTCATTGCGAGGTCCCTTTTATTGTTGTTCCTTCACCCTAGACCGGTGTCGACTACCTTAGGAGAAGTATTCAGCGCGCTGATTGGCGGCCATAAAAAAAAGACCGGCAACTCGGTTGCCGGTCTTCCTTTCGCTGTCCCGCCAGTAGGCTTACCGGACCCCACTCGAACGCAACGCCGCCGGGGTATAGTCAGCTGCCCGAGCCTCGAACCCATATACGTAGGCGTGTTTCTCTTCGTTCTTCATGCCCAGCGCGATGTAGCGGCCGGCGATGATGTCGTAGAGCGCCTCGAGGGTGTAGCCCGGGTTCTGATGGTCGTAGTAGAACTGGGCATGCCCCTCTGCCACGCGCCACAACTGGCCGCGACCGTCGTAATGGTCCACCAGCGCCGCTTGCCAGCTGTCCTCGTCGATGTACATGTGACGCTTGGCGTAGATATGCCGCTCGCTGGGCTTGACCGTCCCGACCACTTCCCACACCCGGTGCAATTCGTAGCGGGTCAGGTCCTGGTTGATGTGGCCGGCCTTGATCACGTCATCGTACTTGAGGCTTGGCGAATCGAGCTTGTAGCTGTTGTACGGGATGTACATTTCCTTCTTGCCGATCAGCTTCCAGTCGTAGCGGTCCGGCGCGCCGGAGAACAGGTCGAAGTTATCGGAGGTGCGCAAGCCGTCGGCGGCCGTCCCCGGGCCGTCATAGGCCACCTGCGGGGCACGTCGCACCCGGCGCTGGCCGGCGTTGTAGATCCACGCCAGGCGCGGTTCCTTCACCTGGTCGAGCGTCTCGTGTACCAGCAGCACGTTACCGGCCAGGCGCGCCGGCGCCGTGACCTCCTGCTTGAAGTAGGTCAACACGTTGCTGGCTTTTTCCGGGTCGGCGTCCTTGATCAGGAACGGCACGGCGATCTCTTCTTCGAAGCGGATCGGCGTGAAGCTACCGTTGGTCTGTGGCGTGGCCTGGGTGATGACGCGCCGCAGGTTACCGCCGTGGTACCGGGTGATGTGGTTCCACAGCACTTCCACGCCGTTTTTCGGGATCGGAAACGCGTAATACCGGTTGCCGGTGAAGTTGGCCAGGCCGTTGCCGTCGTTGATGGCGTTCACATTGAGCGCGCTGCGCTTGGCCGCCTCATAGATCTCCGGCGGCAGGCCGACACTGCGATGTGTCGGGTAGACCGGGATCTTGTAGGTTTCCGGGTAGCGCTTGAACATCGCGACCTGGCCGTCGGACAGCTTGTCCTTGTATTTGTCCACGGTCGCGGCGGTGATGGTGAACAGTGGTTTTTCATTGGCGAACGGATCGGCCAGGAAGCCTTTGCTGTCCACGGCGCCAGCGTTTTTCGGAATGCCGCCGGTCCAGGCCGGGATCGAGCCGTCAGCGTTGCCGGCCTTTTCCGCGCCCAGAGGCGTAAGGCTGGTGCCCAGCTTATTCGCTTCCTCCGGCGAGACCGCCGCCATCACGTTCACGGCCAGCAGGCTCAGGGCCAGGGCACCGCATTGCAGGATCGTCTTGCGCATTGGGTTTTCCTTGTCAGCCAGATCAGAAGTTCACGCCGAAGCTCAGCGCGAGGAAGTCGCGGTCTTCGAGAACGTTGTAATCGCCGCCGAAGAAGTCGGTGTAGCTCAGACTGGCGGTGTAGGTATTGCGATAATCGGCATCGACGCCGACGCTGACGGCCTTGGCGCCTTCGTTGAACAGGCCGTTGGGCCCATAGCCGGCCACATCGTGGGACCAGGACACGTTGGGCTTGAAGTTGACCCCGCCGATGACGTTGGAGTAGTCGAGAATCGCCCGAGCGCGGTAGCCCCAGGACGTCGACGTGACGAATCCATCGGTGTCACCGTTGAAGCCGTACTGGCCATAGACCGAGTCGCGGCCGTAACGCAGCTCGTCTTTCGACTCGAGACCACCGACATGCACGACCGCCGCCTCGCCTACCACGGTCAGGCGATCGGCGCCCAATACCTGGTCGAAGAAGTGGGTCAGGGTGCTCTGGAGCTGGGTGACTTCCTTGCGGCGGTAGCCGGTGTTGTCGGCGCCCGGCGAGGTGGCGATGGGGGACGCGGCGCCACCGGCGATCGGGTTGACCAAGGCGAGCGTCAGGTCATTGGTGTTGACCTGCACCGGTGCATTGGGGCGATAGCTGATCTCGCCGGTCCACGCAGTGCCTGTCGGCAGCGTGGTGGAGAAGCTCGCGCCGTACAGGCGGATGTCTTCAGGGTATTCAAGATAATACCCACCGCGACCCAGCATTACGCTTTGTGCCAGTCCCGCGCCGCTGCCCGGAGCAATCCCCTCGGCTATCGCAATCATGCCGGGCAGCGCGGACAACGTGGACAGTCCGGCCGTAGTGGTGCCCACGGTAGGCGTACGACTGTGGTAATTCATGAAATACAGGCCGTACTCGGTGTCATCGCCGAGCCAGCGCAACGCCGTCCCCCACTGGCCGGAATCCCGCGCATCGCGGTCACCGCCGCGGGGAATCACAACCCCTTCGCTGGTCACCTGGATGCCCTGGCCAAATGCCTCGGTCAGCGGTACGAACGGCGCAATCGCCGGGCTGCCTACGGTGTAACCAGTGGTGCATCCATCCGCCACCACATCGTTGCCGAAGAACGTACCGCAGTTATCGACGACCGTCTGGTCCCACTCTATCTGGTAGAAACCTTCGACAGTGAGCTTGTCCGTCAAGCCCTGGGAAGCAAACAGCATGTTCACCGGGATCAAGCCTTCCTTGATCTCCGCGCCCGGACGACGGAACGCAGACACGTCCACCGGGTTGATGCTGTTGATGGAGTTACCGATGAAGGTACTTTCACCCCAGCTGACCACCTGCCTGCCGGCGCGCACGGTGCCGGGCAAATCGGCGATGGAATAGTTGTGATAGACAAAGGCATCGAGAATCTGCGCGCCCGATGACTTGGCGCCTTCTTTGCGATTGCTGTCGCTGATGTCCTTGAACTCCCGGTTTTCGTCCTTGAGTTCGAAGTCGTACCAGTACTTGCCGCGCACGAACACACCGGTGTCGCCGTACTTGAGTTCCAGGTCGTGCAAGCCCTTGAAGATTTTCGAGAAGGTCTCGCCTTTCTTGAAGTTAAGTCGCCCATCGTCACCGGTGGAGGATTGCCCTCTCCCCCCGTTGACCGTACCGACCAGATCCTTGTCGGCATCGCGCATGCCCCAGCTCGCGCCGACGGACAGAGAGGAGTCGAACTGCCCCTCGATCTCGCCAATGTTGAAAGAAACGGCCTGCGCCTGGGCACAGCAACCCAAGGCCACCGCGACGGCCAGCGCCTGCGGCTTGAAGATGGCGCGCATTGTTATTGTTGTCATGCGTCTTCCCCGGTGAGTGACAGAGCCTTCACCCTACTGCCGCCGGCATTGGGCGATAAGCGCACCAAGGGGGTATTCGCGCTGTACCCCAAAAGGATTACTGCCCGTGCGGGAACGGCTTATGCGGCAAGCATGAACGGACTGGATGATGGGTCATCAATGCCGCGCATGACCAACATGGTGCTCGCAACTGTTGCGCGCACTGCAACAGTGCATGTCCGTAACCGGACTGTTTCCTACAGCCTGCGCCTACTATGCTGGCCGGGCTTGCAGGACAACGGGCCCGCAAGCACAAGTCGCCTGGCGTCCCCCGCGCCTGACGCACCGTCATTCGGATGGATTGCGCATCAATCCATCGTCCCCGTGTACAACTGACGTTGATTTGTAGCTCCTTTCCAACGTCATGCTTAGGCCGCTGCTTTTGCAGCGGCCTTTTTTATTTGTAGGTTATTTTTCTCGATAAAAACTTCTCGATTCCTACAACACCTAGGTAATCCCTCAGCTGCCGAGTTCATTTAATTAACCATTATCTATTTTCGCGACGGGACGCCAGGAATAGCTATTTCGGCCATTCAAACTCTTCCTATCTATCTAACCCTCACTGCCATTAAAAAATCCTCAACCACCTAGCGCCAGTTCCTACAACAAACCGAGAACCCAACTACGCGCACATAAAAATTTCACTGTTACGCTGAAGTCAATCGCAGCACTTCGCTTCGATTTTCATCAGTGGATTATTGATATGCAGATAAACAATACAAGTTATCGCTCTAGAAAAGGTTTTAATAGCCGCATTCGCTTTCTGGTCTTCCATTACACAGCCGGCAACTTCGCCTCTTCCATCACCGCACTGACCGGTCCTTCGGTCAGTGCTCATTACCTTATCCCCGACTTTGCCGACCCCACTTACTTGAAGGCTGGCTTTAAAGAGCCACAGATCTTCAACCTTGTAGACGAAAACCAGCGGGCCTGGCATGCCGGTGTGAGCAGTTGGGGCAACCGCAGCAATTTGAATGACACTTCGATTGGCGTTGAAATTGTCAACCTGGCCACCGACAACCAAGGCCAATTTACCTTTCCGCCCTATAAGGCCCAGCAAATCGAGGCCATCGAGTATTTGGCATCCGACATTCTCAAGCGATATCCGGACATCAGCCCGGTCAACGTGGTGGCGCATTCGGACATCGCTGCGGGGCGAAAAAGCGACCCGGGCCCGATGTTTCCTTGGCGCGCGCTGTATCTCAAGGGAATTGGGGCTTGGTTTGACGATTGCACCCAGAAAACTTACATGCAGGCATACCAAACCCAGGGAATCCCGCTTCGCGAACAATTGCTGGGATTATTCAGGAGGTATGGCTATGACACGTCGGCGGCCACCACAACCGTAGGCTTTCAACGACTCGTACGCGCCTTCCAACTGCACTTCCGCCCGGCCAAGTATGACGGTGTGATGGACATCGAGACCGCCGCGAACCTGGCTGCCCTGGTGAAGAAATACTTCCCCTGAACCGGTCACCGCTGCTGACGGCAACCGGTCCGGGCGATGGGTTTAAACGGCGTAACGCTGCAGGTTAGCCATCATCTCTTTCAAGGCTTCGAGGTTGTCATTCGGGTGAACAGCATCCTGGAAGTCGCAGATCTGCTGCCAGTGGGCGGCGACGTCTTGCGGCGAGAAACCTTCGCGCGGGTCGAACCCCGCGCCGAGGCTGCGCTCCCAGCGCACCTTGCCCATCCAGCCGCCGCCCACTTCGAACAATCCGGAGGTTTCCTGGCAGGCTTCACTGGCCAGGTACACCACCAGTGGGCTGACCAGTTCAGGCTTGAGTTGCTCGAACACTTGCGGCGGGATCAGGCCTTCGGTCATGCGGGTGCCGCCGGTGGGAGCGATGGCATTGACCAGGATATTGTTCTTGCGACCTTCGATGGCCAGGGTGCGAGTCAGGCCATAGAGACCAAGCTTGGCCATGCCGTAATTGGACTGGCCAAAGTTGCCGTAGATGCCGGACGTGGAAGCCGTGAAGATTACCCGGCCATAATTCTGCTCGCGCAAATGCGGCCAGGCCGCACGAGTAACTTTGTAAGCGCCTTCGACATGAACGCGATACACCAGGTCCCAATCGGCATCGTCCATTTTGTGAAAAGTCTTGTCTCGCAGGATACCGGCGTTGTTGACGACAACATCAACCCTGCCGAACACGTCGAGGGCATTCTGTACTAGCTTGTCGCCATCGGTAACCGAATCGTGATTGGCTTCGGCAACGCCGCCGGCTTCGCGAATTTCACTGACCACCCGATCCGCCGCCGAAGCGTTGGCTCCCTCCCCCTGCGCCGAACCGCCAAGATCGTTGACCAGCACTTTTGCGCCATGCCTGGCGAACAACAGCGCATGGGCGCGACCCAGGCCGCCACCGGCTCCGGTGACGATCACCACTTTATCTTCGAAGCGCACAGAATCATTCATGGGCAGAACTCCAACAGGCCGATAGGACATTGCCACGAGTCTCCTGTACAAGCCGACCAGTCACAATCAACAAGGGAGAAAGTGAATAGCAGCCGATAAGGTGCAGGGATGATGCCCCGGTTGCGCTACGTCGCCCTGAAAGCAAGCGTCAGGAACACGCCAGTTGCCGGGAAGGCGCAGCGATGGCTTCACGAAACGCGAGGTAATGCTTGAGCACCTGTACAGGCGCCTCGGTGTGGGGGTAGTGACCAATATCGGGCAACAACACTGTGTCGGGATTGGGAACCAGGGCTTGGTAGCGCGCCACCATATGCGCGCCGGAAATGGGATCGAACGCCCCATCGATCACCCGCATGGGCACCTCGCCGCGCAGCATCGCGTTGACCCAGCGATCACGCTGCGCGCGCCGCTCCGGGATATAGGCAATGAGTTTGTGCATGATCCGAGGCCCGCGATGGGTTTCGACCAGGCTCCAGTAATCATCCAGTTCACTCTCGGTGGGAGCAGTCCAAGGGCCGAAGATCCGTCGGAAACTCTTGACCAGGCCATCCCTGGAAAACGCCCGGCCGATCAGCCAACCCAGAGGGCTGAGCAACAGTTTTTGCATCAGCACCGGACGATGGGTTTCCGGGAATAAACCGCCATTGAGAAAGGTGCAACTGGCGACATTGGCACGTGCCTCGCCATGCCGGGCGATAAGCTCCTGCGCCACACTGTCGCCGTAGTCATGGGCCAGTATATGGATCGCTTGCGTCACATTCAGGTGGGCCAGCAATGCCTGTTGCAGATCAGCCTGTTCGAGCAGGCTGTAGACATGGTCCACTGGCTTGGCGGAGTCACCAAAACCGAGCATGTCGCAGGCAATCACCCGATAACGTTGTGCCAGCGGCTGCCAAAGGTAGTGCCAATCCCAGCTTGCGGTAGGGAACCCGTGGATTAGCAGCAATGGCTCGCCGTGCCCGGCAGTCCAGTAACGGATAGCGTGGCCACGGAACATGAACGTCTGGCCGCGCTGGCGCCAGATACGCAAGGGGATCTGGACCATGGGCATCAGCTCTTATAACTCGGATCTTGCAGGTCGAGTTTGCGCAGGAGCGCCGGCCAGGCCAACGCGCCTCCCATGCCCTGGCCGCTCTTGGTCACGCCGGCCACCATCGCACGGGCACCGGCCAGCACCTGCGGCTCGATGGCAATCAGCTCGGCGCCGCCGGTCTGGGCAAGGACCTGGATTTCGCAGGCTCGCTGGAAAATGAACATCATCAGGAACGTATCGGCAATCGTCCCGCCGCAGGTCAGCAGGCCATGGTTGTGCAACATCAGGAAGTTGTTCTCACCGAGGTCAGCTTGCAGGCGGACTTTTTCCTCAGGATTCAAAGCCACCCCTTCATAAGGGTGGTACGCCACGCTCGACAATACGAACAACGACTGCTGGCTGATCGGGAGCACTCCTTGCTTCTGCGCCGACACCGCGACGCCGGCGGCGGTGTGGGTGTGCAGCACACACGCCACGTCGTGCCGCACCTCGTGAATCGCGCTGTGGATGGTATAGCCCGCGGGGTTGATCTCGTAGGGGCTGTCCATCAGCTTGTTGCCAGCCTGATCGATCTTGACCAGGTTCGAGGCGGTGATTTCCTGGAACATCAAGCCGTACGGATTGATCAGAAACTCTTCCGTGCCAGGCACCTTCGCAGAGATATGGGTGAAGATCAGGTCGTCCCAGCCATGCAGCGCGATCAGCCGATAACAGGCCGCCAGATCGACTCGGGTTTGCCATTCGGCTGCACTGACCTGATCCTTGATGCCGGCTGCCGATTGAAGGGACGCTACGCTCACGGCTATGACCTCTCTCTGGCTTCTTGTTATAAGAAAACGTCCACTTCTTCGTGAACAAGAAAACCAGTCTAGTCAGCTCCAGCGAGGGCGGTAGTTGCATTGGCAGCCAGCTTACTGGCCGAGCGGGTCACATCAGGCCGGCTTCAATTTGCCGATCAACTCCTTCAGCCAGGGTTCGGCATCCGACTCAGGCGTAACGCTTTCACTGGCATCCAAGCGCAACATAGGCAGTACTTGCTGCACGCCCAGCTCGGCGAACAATTCACACATCTGCTCGCCGCCGCCGCAGAACGTGTCGCCATAACTGGCATCACCCAGGCCGATGACAGCGCCAGGCAAGCCGCGGAACGATGCGGGCAACTGGTCGCGAATCATTGAGTACAGCGGCATGAGGTTGTCCGGCAGCTCACCCATGCCCGTTGTCGACGTTACGGCCAGCAACGCTTGTGGTCCGAAGGACAGGATATCCGCCAAGGTTGCCCGCGGATTAAGGAAGGTTTCGAAATCGGCATCACGCAACATTGTTTCGGCGTGGCGGGCAACTTCTTCGGCCGTGCCGTATACGGAGCCGGAAAGAATCGCGACTTTCATCAATCTGATCCTGAAGCTGAATAGAAGACCGGAATAGTAACAGGCTGCGGGTGAAAGCTGCGATTGACTCTCAACACCAGACAATGGCAAATAGACATCGCTGGACGTTCTTTTTTATAAAGCATTTATTCGGCTGCTCAACAGGGAAGGTTTCATGATCAACGCTCATCTGATGCAATTGGTGATCAACGCTTCGAACGACGGGATCGTCATCGCCGAGAAGGAAGGCGAAGACAACATACTGATCTACGTGAACCCTGCATTCGAGCGGCTGACTGGCTATAGCAGTGACGAAATCCTCTACCAGGACTGCCGTTTTTTGCAGTCGGGTGATCGCGACCAGCCTTCCCTCGAATTCATTCGCACGACGTTGAAGCAAGGCGGCTCCTGCCGGCAAATCCTGCGCAACTACCGCAAGGACGGCACACCTTTCTGGAACGAGTTGTCGCTGTCCACGGTGAAAAACGAGGCTGACGGCCACACCTATTTCGTCGGTGTGCAAAAAGACGTAACGGCCCAAGTGAAGGCTCAACAGCGCATTACCCAACTGGAAGCGGAGTTGGCTGAAGCCCGGGAAACCGTCGCGCGCCTCCATGCGACGAATGGCGAAAACAAAACCGCGAATTAGCGGTCAGTCACTACAATCACCGGTGAAAGTAATTTTTTTCGAGCACCTTATGCAGCGCGACGCCCTTCTCACCCAGGATGAGCTGGATTTCATCCGGACCATGCAGCACAACCCGCAGTTGAACGAGCGGGATGTCACGTCGAGCTTGCTGGTAAACGGTGGGTCGCAGATCCGTGATCTGCTGACACGCCTGGCGGCGAATGAACAGGTCACGCTGCAGGCCAATTTCGAAAATCAACAGATGACCTTTCCGTTACAACTCGTCGAAGATGAATTCCACGCGATGCACCTTCGCCTGGGTGTGCCGAGCATCTATGAAGAGGGGCCGAAGGTGCGCCCGTGGCGCCTGACGCTTGATGAGCCGGTCGCCCTGGAGAACGCCAAGGGCCAGCCAGGGCCCTTATGGGTGCACGAGGTCTCTTGCAAAGGCGTATTGCTGGAAATACGCAATCGCACCAAGCCGCCCAAGCAATTCGCCCTGTGGTTCAGCCCGTCTGGCTATGAAAGGATTTCTCTTCGCGGGACTTTCGAACGGGAAACAGAGCAAGGCATGTATGCCTATCACCTGGCCCAGCATGACCAGGACGAAACCGAGCGCCTGCGCCAATACATCCTGCAACAGCACCGCCTGACCCATCCGGCGATGCACTTCTAAACGCGGTTCACGTATCCAGGTTACCCGCCAGGAACTGATGCAAGCGCTGCCCCATCACCGAACCCTCATTTCCCAGACAAGCGATCGGCGATCCCGCCAGGCTTTCCTGTGCCAGGTCGGAGGCTTCGCCGGCCAGCAACAGGGGACAATCCAGGCCCATCGCCAATTTGGTCAGCCGCCTGGGCAATTCGGCGGCCGGTGCATGATTGGAGACCAGCACCAACGCCAACGGCCGGATCTTCTGGCAAACCAGCGTCAGTTCATCAAAGGGCTGCCCGACGGTCATGACCCGCACGCCCACCTCTGCCTTGGAAACGAACAGCGCTGTTACCAGCAACTCCAACTCCCGGCATTGACCAGCAACGGCACTGACCAGCACTCGCCGCGAGGTTGCCTCACGCTTGAGCAAGAGACGGTGCATGACCCGCGAACGCAAGAAACCGTCGAAGAACAGCCATTCGCTGGTATGCCCGAACTCATGCTGGCGATGCAGCAGGTCTCGCCAGAGCGGCATCAGAATGTCCTGGAATACCACGGGCTCGGCGTAACTCGAGAAAATCTTTCCGTAGACACGATCCAGTTCGATGTCGTCAAAATTGCCGACCGCATCCGACACCTGCTGCTGCCAATCGCTGTAATCGGCACGAACCAGATCGGGTGAAATAAACTTGGAGACTGGCCGTACCGATTCGGTTTTCGCAAGGATCTTACCCACCTTGCTCACGGCGACCCCGCGCTCGATCCAGGCGAGAATGCTCCGCACCTTTTCGATATCGATCAAAGAATACAAGCGATGCCCGCTTTCGGTGCGTGTGGGCTGGATCAGGCCGTAGCGACGCTCCCATGCACGCAAGGTCACCGGGTTGACCCCCGTCAACCGGGCGACGTCCCGAATCGGAAGCAAATCCTCGCGGGTCGAAGCGACAGATGCCTGAGAAGGGTGGTTTTCCTCGACTATCGCGCTCATTTGCCTGGATTTCCCAGCTGGAAAATTGGATCCCAGTTTACCCCTTTCCCGCCATGGGCTGACAAGGATAAACACGTCCGCCCTGCGGATTCGTTGTTTATTGCTCGAAAGCAACAATGCTCGCGCACCCTGCTGCCAGGCGCAGCCCAACGCCCACGGGGCGTTTTTCCCATAGCGCTCGTTACAAAGCGAAACAAAATGTCTGGGTCCCCGGTCAAGGGAACCGGTCTCGAAATCGTTAACCCCTGACAGCGCCCCAGCGCTGTACTCGTCTTTACGCATAGGAGGCGCCGGCCGTCGCTGTTATAGTTTTTGCTTGTGCCGCGAACCGAGCCGAACCGTCCCATGTCCACCGCCCCGATCCTGATCACCGGCGCAGCCCAACGCGTCGGCCTGCACTGCGCCCGACGTTTATTGGAGGACGGGCAGCCGGTCATAGCCACTTACCGCACCGAACGCCCGGGCGTGCAGACGCTGCGGGACCTGGGGGCCACGGTGCTGTTTGCCGACCTTGCCAGCGAACCGGGAATCCTGGCGTTCATCGATCTGCTCAAGCAGCACACCGACCAGTTGCGAGCCGTCGTGCACAACGCCTCGGCCTGGCTGGCAGAAACGCCGGATAGCGAAACCACCGCGTTCAACGCCATGTTTGGCGTCCATATGCTCGCGCCTTACCTGATCAACCTGCATTGCGCCGAGCTTCTGCGTCGTTCGGTCCCAGCGGATATCGTGCACATCAGCGATGACGTGACACGCAAAGGCAGCAGCAAGCACATCGCCTATTGCGCCACCAAGGCCGGCCTGGAAAGTCTGACGCTGTCATTTGCGGCGAAGTATGCACCGGCCATCAAAGTCAACGGTATCGCCCCGGCCCTGCTACTGTTCAATCCCGGCGACGACCCAACCTATCGTGCCAAGGCCCTGGCCAAGTCCGCGCTGGGTATCGAGCCCGGCAGCGAAGTCATGTACCAGAGCTTGCGTTATCTGCTGGATAACTCATATGTCACCGGCACGACCCTGACGGTAAATGGCGGGCGGCACATCAAATAGTCACGGTTCGAGGAAGTATCCATGGCGCTTTCGCCCCAGCATTACCGTGAGATCCTGATCGGCCTGGGCGAAGACCCGGAGCGCGAAGGCCTGCTGGATACTCCGGTGCGCGCGGCCAAGGCCATGCAGTACCTGTGTCATGGCTACGAGCAAAGCGTCGAGCAGATCGTCAACGGCGCTCTGTTTGCTTCCGACAGCGATGAAATGGTGATCGTCGCCAACATCGAGCTTTATTCACTGTGCGAACATCACCTGCTGCCCTTCATCGGCAAGGCCCATGTGGCTTATATTCCAACGGGCAAGGTCCTGGGGCTGTCGAAGGTCGCCCGGCTGGTGGACATGTTCGCCCGCCGCCTGCAAATCCAGGAGAATCTCACCCGGCAAATTGCCGACGCCGTGCAGGAGGTCACCCAGGCTGCCGGCGTTGCGGTGGTGATCGAAGCCCAACACATGTGCATGATGATGCGCGGTGTGGAAAAACAGAACTCGACCATGAACACCTCGGTGATGCTCGGTGCCTTTCGCGAATCCAGCACCACGCGTCAGGAGTTTCTGCAATTGATTCGACGGAGCCAATAAATGCCTCAACTTCAACCCGCCATGGCGCGTATCAAGGTCAAGGACCTGCGCCTGCGTACGTTCATCGGCATCAATGAGGATGAAATCCTCAACAAGCAGGATGTGCTGATCAACCTGACCATCCTCTACGCGGCTCAAGAGGCCGTGCGCGACAACGACATCGACCACGCCCTGAACTACCGCACCATTACCAAGGCAGTCATTGCCCATGTGGAAGGCAATCGCTTCGCCCTGCTCGAACGCCTCACCCAGGAGTTGCTGGACCTGGTCATGGCGAACGAGTCGGTGCTGTACGCCGAGGTCGAAGTCGACAAGCCACACGCGTTGCGCTTCGCCGAGTCCGTATCGATCACGCTCGCAGCAAGCAGGGCTACTCCGTAGCCGCCAACAGTCTCAAGCTGTAACCTTCAAGCCTGAACGCCGCAAACCAACTAGCAGCTTGAAGCTCGCCGCTTGAAGCTGTCTCGCAGAGACCCTCATGAACGACCAACAACGCCTCGAACTTGAAGCCGCCGCTTTCCGCCGGCTGGTTGCCCACCTCGACAGCCGCAAGGATGTGCAGAACATCGACCTGATGAACCTCGCCGGTTTCTGCCGCAACTGCCTGTCCAAGTGGTACAAGGCCGCCGCCGATGAGCGCCAGGTCGAGGTCAGCCTCGATGATGCGCGCGAAGTTGTCTACGGCATGCCCTATGCCGAATGGAAAGCCCAATACCAGAAAGAAGCCAATGCCGAGCAGCAAGCGGCGTTTGCCAAAGGAAACCCCGATGCTTGACCTGAACACTTTCCGCGCCAGCCTCGAGAGCGGTGAGCATGTCTTTGCCGACACCCTGGCGTTCATTGCCGAAGGCTACGACTACCAGCCCCAAGCCTTCGACAACGGTGGCGTGAAGAACGCGGCCGGGCAGAACGAAGGCTCCTGCAAGACGTTGGGCCTGGCACTGCTTGAAGGCTTGAGCGACAAAGAGGCGCTCCTGGCATTCGGCGAGCACTACCGTTCGGTACTGAACACGCCCGAAGGCAGCGACCACGGCAATATCCGCGCGCTGATAGCCCACGGGTTGGCGGGGGTGAAGTTCGAAGCCCAGCCATTGCAACGCCGCTGATTCACCCGCTGTCGTAGCGAGGGAGCTTGTTCCCTCGCTACGGGGAATACGTCTCAAGTTAAGTGGCACCTCACCACATCCCGACTTTTATGATTGACCCGGCGACTTTATTTCGTTTGCTGGGCACTGCTTCTCGCGGCTTAGATAAGGCAAATCCTTTCTTCTTCCGAGCCGTCATCCATGAGCCGCGACAGCATCAGCCAATCGATTTCCTTCGTTCACCCCGTCAGTCTCAGCCACGGGAAAAATGCCGAGGTCTGGGATTGCGACGCCAAGCGCTATATTGATTTCGTGGGTGGCATCGGCGTGTTGAATCTGGGGCATTGTCATCCTCGCATCGTCGAGGCGATCCGCGAGCAAGCCACCCGCCTGACGCACTACGCCTTCAATGCCGCGCCCCACGCGCCTTACGTCCAATTGATGGAGCGCCTGGCCGCATTCATCCCGGTCGGTTATCCGGTGAGCGGCATGCTGACCAACAGCGGCGCCGAAGCGGCTGAAAATGCCTTGAAGATCGTGCGCGGCGCCACGGGACGCACTGCCGTGATTGCTTTCGACGGCGGCTTCCATGGGCGAACCCTCGCCACCCTCAATCTCAACGGCAAGGTCGCGCCGTACAAACAGAAAGTCGGCGTACTGCCCGGACCGGTCTATCACCTGCCCTACCCCAGCCACGACAATGGCGTGACGTGCGCCGAAGCGCTGAAAGCCATGGACAGGCTGTTCAGCGTCGAGATCGATGTAAACGACGTGGCCTGTTTCATCGTCGAGCCGGTGCAGGGCGAAGCCGGTTTCCTGGCGATGGACGTGGCGTTCGCCCAGGCGTTGCGGCAGTTCTGCGACGACAAGGGCATCGTGCTGATCGTCGATGAGATCCAGTCCGGTTTCGGCCGCACCGGCCAGCGCTTCGCGTTCTCGCGACTGGGGATCGACCCGGACCTGATCCTGCTGGGCAAAAGCATCGCTGGCGGTGTCCCTCTGGGGGCGGTGGTAGGGCGCAAGTCGCTGATGGATAACCTGCCAAAGGGTGGGCTCGGTGGGACCTATTCTGGCAACCCCATCGCCTGCGCCGCCGCGCTGGCAACGCTGGATGAAATGACTGACGCCAATCTCCACGCGTGGGGCGCACAACAGGAAGAAGCGATCGTCAGCCGCTACGAGTCGTGGCGCCGCCGTGGGCTGTCGCCGTACCTGGGCCGCCTGACCGGCGTCGGCGCCATGCGCGGGATCGAACTGGCCCACGCCGATGGCACCCCGGCCCCGGCACAACTGACACAACTGCTGGCCCTGGCACGTGAGTCGGGCCTGCTGCTGATGCCCAGTGGTAAATCGCGGCACATCATCCGGCTGCTGGCGCCGTTGACGACCGAAGCGGCGGTGCTGGAAGAGGGCTTGGACATCCTGGAGGCGTGCCTGGCGGAACTGGCCTGATCAAGGTTTTCCTGACCACACATAACCTTGTGGGAGCGAGCCTGCTCGCGATCGCGGTATATCAGCCAACACCGACATTGACTGGTTGACGCCATCGCGAGCAAGCTCGCTCCCACAGAAACCGCCTATGAAGTTGCGTTAAATACCAAGCACAAAAAACCGGCCGAAGCCGGTTTTTTTAATGCCCGATGAATCAGAACGAAACGTTCTGCAGGCCGTCCAGGTAACGTTCGGTGTCCAGAGCCGCCATGCAACCAGCGCCAGCCGAGGTGATGGCCTGGCGGTAGACGTGGTCGGCCACGTCGCCGGCGGCGAAGATACCTTCGACGCTGGTGGCGGTAGCGTTGCCGTCGCGGCCACCCTTGACGACCAGGTAGCCGTCCTTGAGCTCCAGCTGGCCTTCGAACAACGAAGTATTCGGCGTGTGGCCGATGGCGATGAATACGCCGTCAACCTTGATTTCTTCGAAGCTGCCATCGTTGTTCTTCAAGCGCGCGCCGGTCACGCCCATGTTGTCACCCAACACTTCGTCCAGGGTCGCGTTGAGCTTGAGGATGATCTTGCCTTCGGCGACGCGGGCGTTGAGCTTGTCGATCAAAATCTTCTCGGCGCGGAATGTTTCGCGACGGTGAACCAGGGTGACCGTGCTGGCGATGTTGGCCAGGTACAGCGCTTCCTCGACCGCGGTGTTGCCGCCGCCGACCACCGCCACGGGTTTGTTGCGGTAGAAGAAACCGTCGCAGGTAGCGCAGGCCGAAACGCCTTTGCCCATGAACGTTTCTTCCGATGGCAGGCCCAGGTAACGAGCGCTGGCGCCGGTGGCGATGATCAGGGCATCGCAGGTGTAGGTCGCGCTGTCGCCGGTCAAGGTGTATGGCTTGGCGGCGAAATCCACGGCATTGATGTGGTCGAAGACGATCTCGGTCTCGAAGCGCTCGGCGTGTTCTTTCATGCGCTCCATCAAGGCCGGGCCGGTCAGGCCGTGGACGTCGCCTGGCCAGTTGTCGACTTCGGTGGTGGTGGTCAATTGACCGCCGGCTTGCATGCCGGTGATCAACAACGGCTTGAGGTTGGCACGTGCCGCATAAACCGCGGCGCTGTAACCGGCAGGGCCGGAACCGAGAATAATCACACGCGAATGACGGACTTCAGACATGACCTGCTCCTGTTGACCGGACCCTGCGGCCCGGAACGCCGGCTGAGCGGCGGGAATAAAAAAAGACTGTTGATGCACTTGGGGAAGGCTTGGGTTCGACAGTCCTGTAAAAAGAATGGGTGCAGCGTATCGAGGGACCGAAGATTAAGGAAATACGGTTTAACAATCCAGCTCATAGGTGAGCTCTATCCGCCGCGACGTCGCCGATAGCGACAAACCTGCGCTAAACCTTTGTTACACGCCGTGTCGCGACTTTCCCGCACAAGGCAAAGTCGGTAAGGTCGGGCGCGTCCACTACCCTTGGAGCCACTTATGCCCGCCCCCGTCCTGTCCGGCCCGCAATATTTGCGCGAAGGGCTCAAATTGGTCCTGAGCCCCAGCCTGCGCCTTTTTGTTCTGCTGCCGCTCGCTGTCAACCTGGTGCTGTTCGTCGGGCTGATCTACCTCGCCGGCCACCAGTTCAGCTTGTGGGTCGACACGCTGATGCCGTCGCTGCCGGATTGGCTGAGTTTCCTGAGCTATGTCCTGTGGCCTCTGTTCGTCGTCCTTGTGGTGCTGATGGTATTTTTCACTTTCACGATGCTTGCCAACATCATCGCGGCGCCTTTCAACGGTTTTCTCGCCGAGAAGGTCGAAGTGGTAGTACGCGGCACGGATGATTTCCCAGCGTTCAGTTGGGGCGAGTTGGTCGCCATGGTCCCGCGCACCCTGGCTCGAGAGGCGCGCAAGCTCGGTTATTTTCTGCCCCGGGCCCTGGGGCTGTTCGTGCTTTCGTTCATCCCGGTGGTCAATCTGGTGGCCGCGCCACTGTGGTTGCTGTTCGGGATCTGGATGATGGCGATCCAGTACATCGACTACCCGGCGGACAACCATAAGCTGGGCTGGAACGAAATGCTCGCCTGGCTGCGGGAAAAGCGCTGGCAGAGCCTGGGTTTTGGCGGCAGCGTGTACCTGGTGCTGCTGATTCCCTTCGTGAACATTCTGATGATGCCGGCGGCGGTGGCCGGGGCGACGTTGTTCTGGGTGCGAGAGCAAGGCGCCGAGACGGCGCTGGCGCGTCAGGGCTGACCCGGTCACAAATCCGTCATCCTGACGTCACACTGGCGAAACGGCCCCGGTCGACACTGGGGCCATGACCACACTCCTGCACGTTACGCTCGTCACCGAAACCTTTGCGCCGGAAATCAATGGCGTAGCCAATACCCTGGGTCGTCTCCATGACGGTTTGCGCGCCCGCGGGCATCGGGTAGAACTGATTCGCCCTCGCCAGGCGGGAGACCAGGGTCTGACCAGTGATGACCAATTGCTGCTGTGCCGGGGCTGGCCATTGCCGGGGTATCCGGGTTTGCAGTGGGGACAGGCTTCGATGCACAAGCTGTTGCGGCGCTGGAAGCGTCATCGCCCGGACGTGTTGTATATCGCCACCGAAGGGCCGCTGGGCTTGTCTGCGTTGCGTGCCGCGCGGCGCCTGGGTATTTCGGTAGTCAGTGGCTTCCATACCAACTTCCAGCAATACACCCAGCAATACGGCCTCGGCCTGCTGAGCCGTGGGCTCACGCATTACTTGCGCTGGTTCCATAACCGCTCAAGCCTGACGCTGGTGCCCAGCGTCAGCCAGCGCCTGGAACTGGAACGCCGGCATTTCGAACGCGTGGCATTGTTGTCCCGTGGCGTGGATAGCCATTTGTTTCATCCGGCCAAACGCTCAGCCGCCTTGCGCAAGAGCTGGGGCCTGGATGATGACGCTATCGCGGTGCTTCATGTGGGACGCCTGGCGCCGGAAAAAAACCTGGCGCTGCTCAAACGCAGTTTCGACACCCTGCGCAGTGCTTTTGCGACACGGCAAATCAAACTGGTGATCGTTGGAGACGGCCCACAGCGGCTCGCTCTCGAGCAACAACTGCCCGAGGCGATATTCTGCGGGGCGCAACGTGGCGAAGCGCTGGCCGCCCATTACGCGTCCGGGGATGTGTTTGTCTTTCCGAGCCTGACCGAAACCTTCGGCAACGTTGTGCTGGAAGCACTGGCATCCGGGCTGGGCGTGGTGGCCTACGACCAGGCCGCGGCGGCGCAGCACATCCGTCATGGCTATAACGGCGTATTGGCGATGCCTGGGGATGAAGAAGCATTTTGCGACGCGGCCCGTTGGCTGCTGGAAGAGCCAGAGGCCTTGCGTTGCGTGAGGCTCAACGCGCGCCAGCATGCCAGCCGCCAGGGCTGGGGGGCGGTGATCGAGCAGTTCGAGGCGTTATTGCGAAGCGCTTGTGTCGGCGAGCAGGTGCTGCCTGCTGCGCCGACTGTGCGTTGATTATCCGATGATGCCGAGGCAGCCATCGCGAGCCTGCTCGCGAAGGCAGACGCCGCTTACACCAAGGTCATCAACGCCTCGCGACTGAACGGCAGGATGTCCTGCTCACGCCCGTCACGCACTTTCTGCGCCCAGTCGGGATCCACCAGCAGAGCACGGCCCACCGCCACCAGGTCGAACTCTTCCTTGTTCAGGCGCTCCAGCAGGTTTTCCAGGCTGGCCGGTTGGGCAACCTTGTCGGTATTGACCATGAACTGCAGGAACTCGCCGTCCAGGCCGACACTGCCGACGGTAATCGTTGGCTTGCCGGTGAGCTTGCGGGTCCAGCCGGCCAGGTTCAGGTCCGAACCGTCGAACTCAGGCTCCCAGAACCGACGCGTGGAGCAATGGAAAATATCCACGCCGGCATCGGCCAACGGCTTGAGGAACGCTTCCAGCGCCTCAGGCGTCTGCACCAGGCGCGCGGTGTAGTCCTGCTGCTTCCATTGAGAAAATCGGAAAATGATCGGAAAATCTTCGCCCACCGCAGCGCGCACGGCGCGGATCAGCTCGATGGCGAAGCGCGAACGGTTGGCCAGGTCGCCGCCGTAACCGTCCGTGCGCTGGTTGCTGCCTTCCCAGAAAAACTGATCCACCAGATAGCCGTGGGCACCGTGGATCTCGACGCCGTCCATGCCGATACCCTTGGCATCTTTTGCCGCTTGGGCGAAGGCGGCGATGACTTCGTCGATGTCTGCCTGGGTCATGCCGTGAACCACGACCTGGCCATCCTTGAGCTTTTCAGTCGGGCCATAGCCTGGTACGGCGCCGTCCGGCTCGGTACCAAGGCGTCGGACATTGCCTACGTGCCACAGTTGCGGAACGATCTTGCCGCCTTCGGCGTGCACCGCATCGACTACTTTCTTCCAACCCGCCAGCGCGGCGTCACCGTAGAAATGCGGTACGTTCGGGTAGCCATTGGACGCCTTGTGACCTACCGTCGTGCCCTCGGTGATGATCAGGCCCACCCCGGCCGCCGCGCGACGACGGTAATACTCGATCACCTTGCTGTTCGGTACGCCGCCCGGCGAAAAGGAACGGGTCATCGGCGCCATCACGACCCGGGTCGGCAGCTGGAACGTGCCGAGCTGAAAGGGTTTGAACAGGGCTTGTACAGGCATGGGGCACTCCACGGGATCGGTCACGGTTCATATATGACGACGATAATATGAAGCTGAAGCAGAGCTGGGTAGCACTATTGATTGGAGTGATTAAGGATCAGAAGGGAGCCGAGAGAACGCTTTTGTTTTGAGGCCCGCAATACGTGGCGAGGGAATGTATCCTCTCGCCACAAAGGTTCGCCTGACGGTTTAGCTCAGGGCTTTTTCGATCGCCTGGATCACCGCAGGATCATCGGGCGGCGTGCGCGGCGAGAAACGCGCCAGCACCCGGCCGTCCTTGCCGAGCAGGAATTTTTCGAAGTTCCAGGTAATGTTTCCAGGGAACTCGGCGCCCTCGCCCGCCAGCAGACGATAGAGCTGATGACGTTCTTGACCGTTCACTTCCAGCTTGCTGGACAGCGGGAACGTCACGCCATAGTTGAGGCTGCAGAATTCCTGGATTTGCTGATCGGTTCCAGGCTCCTGTCCGGCGAACTGGTTGCAGGGCAGGCCCAGCACACTGAAGCCCTTGTCCTTGTACTGCTGGTAGAGATTTTCCAGCGCCGCGTATTGAGGCGTCAGGCCACATTTGGAGGCAACGTTGACCACCAGCACGACTTGCCCTTTGAACGGTGCCAGAGGAAGCTCCTGACCATCCAGGGTTGTCAGTTTAAGGTCGTGGAAAGCACTCATGACGAAACTCCAGGTTTGCAGATCTTTTCGATACAGCCATGGGTGATGCTAACAGCAAGCGACTAAAAAGGCGCCGTATGGCGCCTTTCCAGTTCACTGTTTCCTTGAACGTAGCGCAGGAATCAGTGGTGATGGCCGCCTTCGCCATGGACGTGGCCATGGGCAACTTCTTCCTGGCTGGCGTCACGGATATCGACGATCTTGACTTGGAAGTTCAAGCGCTGGCCGGCCAACGGGTGGTTGCCGTCAACGGTGACGTCATCGCCGTCCAGGTCGCGAATGGTGACGATCTGCATCTGGCCATCCGGCGCCGAAGCGTGGAACTGCATGCCGACTTCCAGCTCATCCACACCTTCGAACATGCTGCGGCTCAGGGTGCTGACCAGTTCGGCGGAGTACTCGCCGTAGGCGTCTTCCGGCTCGACGGTCACGTTCAGCTCGTCGCCGGTGGTTTTGCCTTCGAGGGCTTTTTCCAGGCCCTGGATGATGTTGCCTGCACCATGCAGGTAGACCAGCGGAGCGCCGCCGGCAGAGCTGTCGATGACCTCACCAGCGTCGTTGGTCAGGGTATAGTCGATGGAGACAGCCTTATTGGCGGCGATCAGCATGGGGCGAGACCTTTTGCATAAGAATGAAGAACGGACAAGTCTAAACAAGGATTTGCCCGAAAGCGAACGGAACCCGGACAAACGGGCTAGCTCGAACAGACCAACGGTCACGGGTTTCCGCCAGGATGAGGACGGACACTGGGTCGTCGAGCTGTCTTGCGGCCACACCCAGCACCTGCGCCACCAGCCACCGTGGCAATCCCGGGCCTGGGTACTGGACCCGGCGCAACGTATTGAAAAAATCGGCCAGCCCTTTGCTTGCGGCTGGTGCGCTCAAGGCCCGGTTAGCGATAACCTTGGCGACTGAATTGTGGGTAGATGACCAGTCATAGGTCGCGCCCTGGTGCCCTGTTTCGCAAATACAGGGCACTGGCCATGCACCCTTAGAGAATCCGCATGCAAACTTTTTTTATCGCACCCACCGATTTTGGCGTGGGCCTGACCTCCATCAGCCTCGGGCTGGTGCGTACCCTGGAACGCGCCGGGCTCAAAGTCGGCTTTTTCAAACCCATTGCCCAGCCTCATCCTGGCGATACCGGCCCGGAACGCTCCACCGAACTGGTGGCCCGCACCCACGGCCTCAAGCCACCGCAACCGCTGGGCCTGGCTCACGTGGAGCGCATGCTCGGCGATGGCCAGCTCGATGAGCTGCTGGAAGAAATCATCACCCTCTACCAGCAGGCCGCCGTCGGCAAGGACGTACTGGTCGTAGAGGGCATGGTCCCGACCCGCAGCGCGAGCTACGCCGCCCGGGTCAACCTGCACCTGGCCAAGAGCCTGGACGCCGAAGTGATTCTGGTGTCGGCGCCGGAAAACGAAGTGCTGACGGAGCTTTCCGGTCGCGTCGAGTTGCAGGCACAACTATTTGGCGGCCCCAAGGACCCGAAAGTCCTCGGCGTGATCTTGAACAAGGTTCGCACCGACGAAAGCATGGAGGCGTTCACCGCGCGCCTGAAGGAACATTCGCCGTTGCTGCGCAGCGGCGACTTCCGCCTGCTCGGCTGCATCCCGTTTCGCCCCGAGCTCAACGCCCCGCGTACCCGCGACGTGGCCGACCTGATGGGCGCGCAGGTGCTCAATGCCGGCGACTACGAAACGCGGCGCATGAGCAACATCATCATTTGCGCCCGCACCATGCGCAACACCGTGGAACTGCTCAAGCCCGGCGTACTGGTGGTGACCCCTGGCGATCGCGACGACATCATCCTCGCCGTGAGCCTGGCGGCGATCAACGGCGTACCGCTGGCCGGCCTGCTGCTGACCAGCGACACCCTGCCCGATCCACGCATCATGGACCTTTGCCGCGGTGCGTTGCAGGCCGGGTTGCCAGTGCTGTCGGTGAGCACCGGCTCGTACGACACCGCCAATCTGCTCAACGGCTTGAACAAGGAAATCCCCATCGATGACCGCGAACGCGCGGAAATCATCACCGATTTTGTCGCCAGCCACCTGGACGCCCGATGGCTGCACCAGCGCTGCGGCACGCCACGGGAGATGCGCCTGTCACCGGCGGTGTTCCGCTATCAACTGATCCAGCGCGCCCAGGCTGCCAACAAACGCATCGTATTGCCGGAAGGCAGCGAACCGCTGACAGTGCAAGCCGCCGCCATTTGCCAGGCGCGGGGCATCGCCCGCTGCGTGTTGCTGGCAAAACCGGCCGACGTCGAGGCCGTGGCCCGCGCCCAGGGTATCGAACTGCCGCCGGGGCTGGAGATTCTCGACCCGGATGTGATTCGCGAGCGTTACGTCGAGCCCATGGTGCGGCTGCGCAAGAGCAAAAGCCTGAACGCCCCCATGGCCGAGCAGCAACTGGAAGACACCGTGGTGATCGGCACCATGATGCTGGCGCTGGATGAAGTGGACGGGCTCGTCTCCGGCGTCATCCACTCCACCGCCAACACCATCCGCCCGGCGTTGCAATTGATCAAGACCGCGCCGGGCTGTTCGCTCGTGTCGTCGGTATTCTTCATGCTGTTTCCCGAGGAAGTGCTGGTGTATGGCGATTGCGTGATGAACCCGCACCCAAGCGCTGCGGAACTGGCCGAGATCGCCTTGCAAAGCGCCGACTCCGCCGCGGCGTTCGGCATCACGCCACGGGTCGCGATGCTCAGCTATTCCAGCGGTGAGTCGGCCAGCGGCGAAGAAGTGGAAAAGGTCCGCGAAGCAACGCTGCTGGCCCATGAGGCGCAACAGGGGCTGTTGATCGACGGCCCGCTGCAATACGATGCCGCCGCCAACGAGGCCGTGGCACGGCAACTGGCGCCCAACAGCCAGGTCGCAGGTCGGGCCACCGTGTTCATTTTCCCGGACCTCAATACCGGCAATACCACCCACAAGGCCGTGCAGCGCAGCGCCGATTGCGTCAGCCTCGGGCCAATGCTGCAAGGTCTGCGCAAGCCCGTGAATGACTTGCCGCGTGGCGCCCAGGTCGATGACATCGTCTACACCATCGCCTTGACCGCGATTCAAGCCGCCAACCGACCTCTGGATATTTAAATGCTGGATTTCCTGCCTCCCCCTGTACGGGGCGTAATCGCCTCGCTGCTGTTGGCGTTGAACACCATCGCCTGCTGCACGCCGCTGTTCATCGTGGCGATCTTCAAACTGTTGCTGCCCTTCCCCGCTGCCCAGCGTATTACCGACTGGCTGATGAGCCATATCCACGAAGCCTGGATCAGCAACAACAAGGCCTGGATGAACCTGTTGCGCCGTACCCGCTGGCATATCAGCGGGCTGGAAGGCCTGGACTACCAACACTCATATCTGGTCACCAGCAATCATCAAAGCTGGGTCGACATCATGGTGTTGCAGTACGTGCTGAACCGACGCATCCGACCGTTGAAGTTTTTCCTCAAGCAAGAGCTGATCTGGGTGCCGGTGATTGGCCTGGCCTGGTGGGCACTGGGCTTCCCGTTCATGAAGCGTTACTCCAAGGCTTACCTGGAAAAACATCCGGAAAAGAAAGGCAAGGACCTGGAAACCACCCGCAGGACCTGTGCGAAATTCCGCAACAACCCGGTGGGTATTTTCAATTTCGTTGAGGGCACGCGCTTCACCGAAAGCAAGCATGCCCAGCAGCAATCACCGTTTCGCTACCTACTCAAGCCCAAGGCCGGCGGCATCGCGTTTGTGCTCGATGCGATGGGCGAACAATTGGAGTCGATCATCAACGTGACGATTCATTATCCGGGCGGCCGCCCGGGGTATCGGGATTTGCTCTGCGGCAACGTTGGCGAGGTGGTGGTGCACTTCCAGGAGCTGAAGATACCGCCGCAGTTCATTGGCAAAAGCTACGACCAGGACGGGGAATATCGCCTGGAGTTCCAGGGTTGGATCAACCAGCTGTGGCAGGACAAGGATGCATTGCTTGAGCAGATGCATCGGGAATATCCCGACAAGTTTTGAGCTGGCTGCACCGGCCTCATCGCGAGCAAGCTCGCTCCCACAATGGTCACTGCTGAGGCAAATACCTGTGGGAGCGAGCTTGCTCGCGATGGCGTCCCTCCAGACAACAAAAAAGCCCGCCGATGATCACTCATCGGCGGGCTTTTACTTGCCGCTTGCAGCTGTTTCCCTTAGATCGCGCCACGCTTGCGCAGCAGATCCAGCACTTGCTTGACGCTTTCTTCCAACGTCAGCGACTGGGTGTCGATCACCAGGTCGGCATCCAGCGGCACGTCGTATGGGAACGACTCGCCCGGAATGTTATCGCCGGCAGCCGCGTACAGCCCTTGTGGATCACGCTGGGCACATACCGTTGGCGAGGCCTGGACGTAGACGGTCACCAGGCGCTCGCGGCCGATCAAGTCCTTGGCCTGTTCACGGCCTTCGGCACTCGGCGCGACGAACGCAGCCAGGGTCAGCAGGCCGGCTTCGTTGAACTGACGGGCGACGTGAGCCGCGCGACGCCAGTTCTCGGTACGTCCGGCACGGTCTTGCGGCAGCCCCTTGTTCAGGTCGTGGCGCAGGTTCTGGCCATCGAGTACAAACACCGCACGGCCCATGTCGAACAGCTTGCGCTCCACCGCATAGGCCAACGTGCTCTTGCCCGCGCCCGACAGGCCGCTGAACAGCACCGTGGCCGGCTGCTGGCCGAAGCGCTGGGTACGTTCTTCCACCGACACATGGGCCAGTTTGCCGTGGTGCGTGCTGCTGCCGTGGGCCAGCGGCTGGGCCACGATCATGCCCGCGCCCACGGTGCCGTTGGTCAGACGGTCGATGACGATGAACGCGCCAGTGGTGCGGTTGCTCTCGTAACCGTCCAAGGCGATCGGCGCATCCAGGGCGATCTTCACCTTGCCGATTTCGTTGAGTTGCAACGCGCTGGCCGGACCTTCCTCGAGGGTGTTCACATCGACTTTGTTGACGATGCTGGCAATCGAACCGGGCACGTAGCTCGTGGCGCGCTTGATGTCATATTTCTTGCCCGGGAGCATCGGCTCCTCGGCCATCCACACCAGCATCGCTTCGAAGCTGTCGGTGACCGGCGGGACATTGTCGGCATGCACCAGCAGGTCGCCACGGGAGATATCAATCTCGTCTTCCATGGTCAGCGTGACAGCCTGACCCGGGCCGGCGTGCTCCAGCTCGCCTTCGAAGGTGACGATGGATTTCACGCGGCTGCTCTTGCCGGAAGGCAGCACCACCACTTCGTCGCCCTTGTGCACGATGCCGCTGGCGAGGGTGCCGGCGAAACCGCGGAAGTTCAGGTTCGGACGGTTGACGTACTGCACCGGGAAACGCAGGTCGGTGAAGTTGCGATCGCCCGCCACTTCCACGGTCTCGAGGATTTCCATCAGCGACTGGCCGGTGTACCACGGCGAGCGCTCGGACTTGTTCACCACGTTGTCGCCCTTGAGGGCCGACATCGGCACGAAGTGCATGCTGGTGGGCTTCATCTTCAAGCCTTCGGCGAACTTGAGGTAGTCGGCCTTGATCGACTCGAACACGCCCTGGTCGAAGTCCTTGAGGTCCATCTTGTTGATGGCCACGACGATGTGCTTGATGCCTAGCAACGAGGCGATGAAGCTGTGGCGACGGGTCTGGGTCTGCACGCCGTAGCGGGCATCCACCAGGATGATCGCCAGGTCACAGGTGGAAGCACCGGTGGCCATGTTGCGGGTGTACTGCTCATGGCCGGGGGTGTCGGCGATGATGAATTTGCGCTTGGCGGTGGAGAAATAGCGGTAGGCGACATCAATGGTGATGCCTTGCTCGCGCTCGGCCTGCAGACCATCGACCAGCAACGCCAGGTCGATATCGTCACCGGTGGTGCCGACTTTCTTCGAATCACGGGTAATGGCTTCCAGGTGATCTTCATAGATCATCTTGGAGTCGTGCAGCAGGCGCCCGATCAGGGTGCTCTTGCCGTCATCGACGTTACCGCAGGTCAAAAAGCGCAGCAGCTCTTTACGCTCGTGCTGGCCCAGGTAGGCGAGGATGTCCTCGCTGATCAAATCAGATGCGTGCGACATGACAACCCCTTAGAAATAACCCTGACGTTTTTTATCTTCCATCGAGCCTGCGCCATCGTGGTCGATGACCCGGCCCTGGCGCTCGGAAGTTCGCGTCAGGAGCATTTCCTGGATGATGTCCGTCAGGCTCTCGGCCTCGGACTCCACCGCGCCCGTCAACGGGTAGCAGCCAAGGGTACGGAAACGTACTTTCTTCTTGACGATTCGGGCTTTGTCTTCGTCGGACAGGTGCTCGAGGATGCGCTCATCATCGATCATGATCAGCGTGCCGTTCTTCTCGATCACTTCACGCTCGGCGGCGAAGTACAGCGGCACGATCGGGATGCCTTCGAGGTAGATGTACTGCCAGATGTCCAGCTCGGTCCAGTTCGACAATGGGAAGACGCGGATCGACTCGCCTTTGTTGACCTTGCCGTTGTAGACGTTCCACAGCTCCGGGCGCTGGTTCTTCGGGTCCCAGCGGTGCTTGCTGTCGCGGAACGAGTAGACGCGCTCCTTGGCACGGGACTTCTCTTCATCACGACGGGCGCCACCGAAGGCTGCGTCGAAACCATGCTTGTCGAGCGCCTGTTTCAGGCCCTCGGTCTTCATGATGTCGGTGTGCTTGGCGCTGCCGTGGGTAAACGGGTTGATGTTCTGCGCCACGCCGTCCGGGTTGATATGGGTGATCAGGTCCAAGCCGAGTTCTTCGACCATGCGGTCGCGGAACTTGTACATTTCCTGGAATTTCCACCGGGTGTCGACGTGCATCACCGGAAACGGCAGCTTGCCGGGGAAGAACGCCTTGCGTGCCAGGTGCAGCATCACGGCGGAGTCTTTACCGATGGAGTACAGCATCACCGGGTTATCGAACTCGGCGGCCACCTCGCGGATGATGTGGATGCTTTCCGCCTCCAGCTGTTTCAGATGCGTCAGTTTGTCGACCATGGCTACTCACGAAAGCTTTCTTATGAACGGCCAGCGGGCCGTGTTCGAGCGGGGAATCCTAGCACAGCGACCTCTTCTAATCAGGGCGCCAACTAGATCGAAACAGCATATGGATATGCCCGGTGGTTCGGGCCTCGCATTTGCTTTCTGTGGGGGCGAGCAAGCTCGCTCCCACAGGGATAAGCGCCCACAGCGTTTATAAGCAGTCAGATCGGATTCGGGCAGTCGATGAAGATGTGTTCCAGCGCAAAACGCCGCGCCAGGTAGTCGCCCAGCGCCTGGACGCCGTAGCGCTCGGTCGCATGATGCCCGGCGGCGATGAAGCTGATGCCGTTTTCCCGCGCGCTGTGGAAGGTCTGCTCGGACGCCTCGCCACTGAGGTACAGATCGACGCCGGCCAGTACCGCCTGGTCGATGTATCCCTGGCCGCCACCGGTACACCAGCCGACCCGGCGGATCATCTGTTCCCCTTCTATCAGCAACGGCTCGCGGCCCATGACTTCCTGGACCTTGCGGGCGAAATCCCGAGGCGTCATCGGTTCGGACAGAGAACCCACGAGGCCGACGATCTTTGGATTATCCGGATCCAGCGGCCCTTCGACGGTGATGTCCAGTTGTCGGGCAAGTTGTACGTTGTTGCCGACTTCGGCATGCAAGTCCAGGGGCAAGTGATAGGCCAGCAGGCTGATATCGTGCTTGAGCAAGGTTCTCAGGCGCCGCTGCTTCATCCCGGTGATGCAGGGATTCTCGCCCTTCCAGAAATAGCCGTGATGCACCAGGACCAGGTCGGCCTCGGCCTCCACGGCAGCATCGAGCAACGCCTGGCTGGCCGTCACGCCGCTGACGATACGCATCACCTGCGGGGCGCCTTCGACCTGCAAGCCGTTGGGGCAATAATCGGCGATCCGGCTGCTTGCCAGGTAACGGTCCGCTTCTTCTACCAGGGTGTTCAGGGCGACGGCCATGAAAAGACTCCTAAATATCCCGTCCAGAGGCGCGCGCGGCCTCGTATAATGCGCGACATTATGGGCGGTCCCATCCCGCCTGCAACCTTTGTAGGACGTGCTTAATGTTCAAGGCGCTGCGTTTTTCCGGCTGGCCGCTGTTGGCCGGCGTGCTTGTCGCTTTATTGATTATCCAGCGCTACCCGGAATGGGTCGGGCTGCCAAGCCTCGACGTCAACCTGCAACAAGCGCCCCAAGCCAAGGCGCCGCAGCAGGGGCCGGTGTCCTATGCCGACGCGGTCACCCTGGCGGCGCCGGCGGTCGTGAACCTGTACACCACCAAAGTCATCAACAAGCCCAACCACCCGCTGTTTGAAGACCCGCAATTCCGGCGTTTTTTCGGCGACAACTCGCCCAAGCAGAAGCGCATGGAGTCGAGCCTGGGCTCGGGTGTGATCATGAGCCCGGAAGGTTATATCCTGACCAACAACCACGTCACCAGCGGTGCCGACCAGATCGTGGTAGCACTCAAGGACGGCCGTGAAACCCTGGCCCGGGTGATCGGCAGCGATCCGGAAACCGACCTCGCGGTACTGAAGATCGATCTGAAGAACCTCCCCGCGATCACCATCGGCCGTTCCGACAGCATCCGCATCGGCGACGTGACCCTGGCAATCGGCAACCCGTTCGGCGTTGGCCAGACCGTGACCATGGGCATCATCAGCGCCACCGGCCGAAACCAACTGGGCCTGAACAACTACGAAGATTTCATCCAGACAGACGCTGCCATCAACCCTGGCAACTCCGGTGGCGCCCTGGTGGATGCCAACGGCAATCTCACCGGGATCAACACGGCGATCTTTTCCAAATCCGGTGGCAGCCAGGGCATCGGTTTTGCCATTCCGGTGAAGCTGGCCATGGAGGTAATGAAGTCCATCATCGAACACGGCCAGGTGATTCGTGGCTGGCTGGGCATCGAGGTCCAACCGCTGACCCAGGAACTGGCGGAGTCGTTCGGCTTGTCCGGGCGACCCGGCATCGTGGTGGCGGGCATCTTCCGCGACGGTCCGGCGCAGAAGGCAGGCCTGCAATTGGGTGATGTCATCCTGAGCATCGACGGCGAACCGGCCGGCGATGGCCGGCGCTCGATGAACCAGGTGGCGCGGATCAAACCCACCGACAAGGTCACGATTCAGGTCATGCGCAACGGCAAGGAACTCAAGCTCACGGCTGAGATTGGCCTGCGCCCGCCACCCGCGCCGGTGGTGCTTAAAGAAGAACAGTAAGCACGCCACTTTGGCGAGATCACCTTGGCGAAGGGATTTATCCCCTCGCCACATCTTCTCGATATCCAGCGACCACAACCACACCTGAAATTACAGATAGCATAAATTCTCATTAGTAGTGTTATATTGTTTCAATGCAAAAATTGGAACAACATAACATGTCATCTCTGAAACGGATTTCCGTTGCCAGCCTCACCCTGGGGTTGCTCGGCGATCCGGCTTTTGCCGAAGAAATCCAGCCCCTGGAACTGGACGCCATCAATGTGCACCTGGCCAGCCATTACAAGCAGGGTGAACTCTGGGGATTCGCTTCCGAAGCGCGCCCGTTGAATGCCGACGGCCACACGGTGAACCGTCGTTACCGCGAGCGAGACAACAATTGGCACGACAGCATTACTCAACTTGAAGTACGGGGGATGGTCGACCTCGGGGCCTGAACCTGAACAACATTTTCGACGAAAAATACTACGAACGCTCCTACAGCAATTACTGGGTCACGCCCGGTGATCCACGCAACTTCACTGTCAGCCTCACCCCCAATCTATAAGGAAGTCAGCATGAAATACCCCAAGACCTTCACCCTGCTCGCCCTGCTCCTGGCCACCCAGGCTTCGGCCCATGGCCTGTGGACAGAACAGCGACGCGGCAACATCGAAGTGATCTACGGTCACGGCGCCGAGGACAACGCCTTCAAGGCGAAGAAAATCAGTGGCGCCTGGGCCTACGACCTGGGCGGCAACATGATCCCCGTCACCGTGGAGCGTCTGCCGGACCACGCTCGCCTGCAACCCCTCAAGCCGCCGGCCGTGCTGGCCGTCGCCCTGGACAACGGCATGTGGTCACAGACCGCCGACAAGAAGTGGATCAACGAAGGCCGCAGCAAGGTACCCGGGGCGATCGAATCGACCCAGACCTTCAAGTACAGCCTGGCGATCTATGAGCCGGGAGCGAAGCTGCCGAAACTGGATCAGATCAAGTTCGTCATCGTACCGGAAGTCGACCCACTGACCGTCGGCCCCGGCCAGCCTTTGCCGGTGCGAGTGCTGATCGATGGCAAACCTGCCGCTGGCGTGAAACTGGTGGGCGACTATCGCAGCGCGCCAGGTACTGTCACCACGCAAACCGACGCCGAGGGACGGGCCAAGGTACCGGTACGTAATGAAGGGTTGAATGTCATTGCCGCGCAGATGGAAATCCCGCTCAAGGACAATAAGGATGTCGCGACGCGCGGGGTGTTTACGTCGCTGACGTTCCTTGGCGAGCCGCATCACGAGTAAGCGCTGAAATTGTGGGAGCTGATCTGGCCACTATCGCGAGCAAGCTCGCTCCCACAAAGGATTTCAGTGTCGCTGATCGTTAGGACGCCCTGAAATCAATGTGGGAGCGAGCTTGCTCGCGATGGCGTTGGGTCAGTCATCCAGGCGTTAACTGACACACAGCCTTCGCGAGCAAGCCCGCTCCCACAGGATCCATGCAGCGCTTTAGAGCTCGCCTAGGCCGTCGATCAGCGCCTGGTTCTGCTCCGGCGTACCGATGCTGATCCGCAGGAACTGCGCGATGCGCTCCTGCTTGAAGTGCCGCACGATCACGCCCTGCTCACGCAGTTTCGCCGCCAACCCCGCTGCGTCGTACCGGGGGTGACGAGCGAAAATGAAGTTGGCCGCCGATGGCAGCACTTCAAAGCCCCTGGCCTCCAGTTTGGCCACCACCCACTCGCGGTGCTCGATCACCAACCGGCAGGTTCGGTCGAAATACTCGCGATCGTCGAACGCCGCCGCGCCACCGACATTTGCCAGACGATCCAACGGATAGGAGTTGAAGCTGTTCTTGATCCGCTCCAACGCTTCGATCAGATCCGGATGCCCCACCGCCAGGCCCACTCGCAATCCCGCCAACGAGCGAGACTTGGACAGCGTCTGCGTGACCAGCAGGTTCGGATACCGATCCACCAGGCTGATGGCCGTTTCGCCACCAAAGTCGATGTAAGCCTCGTCGACGACCACCACCGAATCCGGGCTGCCCTTGAGGATCTGCTCGACCGCGTCAAGCGCCAGCAGGCAGCCGGTCGGCGCGTTCGGGTTGGGGAAGATGATCCCGCCGTTCGGCTTGGCGTAATCCGTCGGGTCGATCCGGAACTGTTCATCCAGCGGCACCGCGTCGAACGCGATGCCGTACAGCCCGCAATAGACCGGGTAGAAGCTGTAGCTGATGTCCGGGAACAACACCGGTTGGTTGTGCTGAAGCAGACCGTGGAAGATGTGCGCCAGCACCTCGTCCGAACCGTTACCCAGGAACACTTGGTTGGTTTGCACACCGTAATACCGGGCGACGGCGCTTTTCAGCAAATCGCTATTGGGGTCCGGATACAGGCGCAGGTTGTCATTGAGTTCGGTCTGCATCGCCGCGAGGGCCTTGGGCGATGGGCCATAGGGATTCTCGTTGGTGTTGAGCTTGACCAGGCGGGTCAGCTTCGGCTGTTCGCCCGGCACATACGGCACCAGGTCCTTGACGAACGGGCTCCAGAATCTACTCATTTCAGTTCCCCTTCCGTTCGTCTTTGATGCGGTATTCGGCGCTGCGGGCGTGGGCGCTCAGCGATTCGCCACGGGCCAGCACCGACGCGGTCTTGCCCAGTTCGGACGCGCCCTGCTCCGAGCAGAAAATGATCGAGGAGCGTTTCTGGAAGTCATAAACCCCCAGCGGCGACGAGAAGCGCGCGGTGCCGGAGGTCGGCAGTACATGGTTCGGTCCGGCGCAATAGTCGCCCAGCGCCTCGGAGGTGTGACGGCCCATGAAGATCGCGCCGGCATGGCGGATCTTCGGCAGCCAAGCCTGGGGATCGGCAACCGACAGTTCCAAGTGCTCCGGCGCGATGCGGTTGGCGACTTCGATGGCCTGTTCCATGTCATCGACCTTGATCAGGGCACCACGGCCATTGATGGAGGTGTTGATGATCTCGGCGCGGTCCATGGTCGGCAGCAACTTGTCGATGCTGGCGGCCACTTTGTCGAGAAATTCGGCGTCCGGGCTGACCAGGATGGCCTGGGCATCTTCGTCATGCTCGGCCTGGGAAAACAGGTCCATGGCGATCCAGTCCGGATCGGTCTGACCGTCGCACACCACGAGGATTTCCGAAGGGCCAGCAATCATGTCGATGCCGACCTGACCAAACACGTGGCGCTTGGCAGTGGCGACATAGATGTTGCCCGGACCGACTACCTTGTCGACCCGCGGCACGCTTTGCGTGCCATAGGCCAACGCGGCCACGGCCTGGGCACCGCCGATGGTGAACACCCGGTCCACGCCGGCAATGCAGGCGGCAGCCAGCACCAGTTCGTTGATTTCGCCGCGCGGGGTCGGGACAACCATGACCACTTCAGTCACGCCGGCGACCTTGGCCGGGATCGCGTTCATCAGCACCGAGGACGGATAGGACGCTTTGCCACCCGGCACGTACAAGCCGGCGCGGTCCAGCGGCGTGACCTTCTGGCCCAGCACCGTGCCGTCGGCCTCGGTGTAACTCCACGAATCCTGTTTCTGCCGCTCGTGATAACTGCGTACCCGGGACGCGGCTTTTTCCAAGGCTTCGCGCTGGGCCACGGTGATTCGGGTCAAAGCCAGTTCCAGACGCTCGCGCGGCAGGATCAGGTCGGCCATCGACGCCACGTGCAGGCCGTCGAACTTCTGTGTGAATTCCACCAAGGCATCGTCGCCACGCTCGCGCACGGCCTTGATGATGTCCAGCACCCGCTGGTTGACCGAGTCGTCGGACACACTCTCCCAGCTCAGCAGATGATCCAGATGATGTGCGAAATCCGGGTCGGCAGCATTGAGTCGGCGAATCGAGGTGGGAGCGGTCATAGCGAGGGCCTCATTAATGGCAAATGCTCAGGCGCCCTAAGCTACCAGTCCATTCGCGGGGGCACCTGAGAAAATTGGCTATGACGCGGATAGACGGGCGCGACTCAAGGTCGCGCAGGTGAATCAGCCGCGGTGTCGCGATTCCACTGCCTTGCGCAGGGTATCGATCAAAGCCTGGATACGGGCGTGCTGCATTTTCATCGAAGCCTTGTTGACGATCAGCCGGGAGGTGATGTCGGCGATGAAATCCTGGGGTTCCAGGCCGTTGGCGCGCAGGGTGTTGCCCGTGTCGACCACGTCGATGATCTTGTCCGCCAGGCCGATCAACGGCGCCAGCTCCATCGAGCCGTAGAGCTTGATGATGTCGACCTGGCGGCCTTGTTCGGCGTAGTAGCGCTTGGCAACGTTGACGAACTTGGTCGCGACCCGCAGGCGCCCTTTGGGCTCGGGCGCGCCGACCTTGCCAGCGGTCATCAGCTTGCAGCGAGCGATGCGCAGGTCCAGCGGCTCGTACAAACCCTGGCCGCCGTATTCCATCAGTACGTCCTTGCCGGCAACGCCCAGGTCGGCGGCGCCATGCTCCACGTACGTCGGCACATCGGTGGCGCGCACGATCAACAAGCGCACGTCGGCCTGGGTCGTGGGGATGATCAGCTTGCGGCTCTTGTCCGGATTCTCGGTCGGCACAATGCCCGCTTCAGCCAGAAGCGGCAGGGTGTCGTCAAGGATGCGGCCCTTGGACAGTGCGATGGTCAACATGGGAAACGTCAGTCCTAATCAAGGTACTCATGCCCGGTCGCAAGCGGCGCCGGACATACATCGAGGGCGCAACCACCCTCGATTTGAAACGAAATCCTGGCACATCCTTGTGCCATGCAGCCGGAACTAGCCCGGCACGCGGCGGATCTTGGCGCCGAGCATCTGCAGTTTCTCTTCGATGCACTCGTAGCCGCGGTCGATGTGGTAGATGCGGTCGATCAAGGTATCGCCCTCGGCGATCAGGGCCGAGATCACCAGGCTGGCCGAGGCCCGCAGGTCGGTTGCCATGACCGGCGCGCCCTTGAGTTTCTCGGCGCCGGTGACGATGGCGGTGTTGCCTTCGACCTGGATCTTGGCGCCCATGCGGTGCAGCTCATAGACGTGCATGAAGCGGTTTTCGAAGATCGTCTCGATCACCGCGCCCGTGCCTTCGGCAATGGCGTTGAGGGAGATGAACTGCGCCTGCATGTCGGTCGGGAACGCTGGGTAGGGAGCGGTCCGCACGTTGACGGCTTTCGGCCGCTTGCCGTGCATGTTCACTTCGATCCAGTCTTCGCCGCAGGTGACTTCGGCGCCAGCTTCCTTGAGTTTTTCCAGCACAGCTTCAAGGATGGTCGGATCGGTGTCCTTGACCTTGACGCGGCCACCGGTGACGGCGGCGGCAACCAGGTAGGTGCCCGTTTCAATACGGTCCGGCATCACTTTGTAAGTGGCCGAGTGCAGGCGCTCGACGCCATCGATGGTGATGGTGTCGGTGCCAGCGCCGCTGATCTTGGCGCCCATGGCGATCAGGAAGTTCGCCAGGTCCACCACCTCGGGCTCGCGAGCGGCGTTTTGCAGCACGCTGCGGCCCTTGGCCAATGCGGCGGCCATCATGATGTTCTCGGTCCCGGTCACGCTGACGGTATCGAAGAAGAAATGCGCGCCACGCAGGCCCCCTTCAGGGGCCTTGGCCTTGATGTAGCCGCCCTCGACATCGATCACCGCGCCCATGGCCTCCAGGCCACGGATGTGCAGGTCCACTGGACGCGAACCGATGGCGCAACCGCCAGGGAGCGCCACTTCGGCTTCACCGAAACGGGCGACCATCGGGCCGAGCACCAGGATCGAGGCACGCATGGTCTTGACCAGTTCGTACGGCGCGACCAGGGTCTTGATGGTACGTGGGTCGATTTCGACGGCGAGTTTCTCGTCGATCACAGGTTCGATGCCCATGCGGCCGAACAGCTCGATCATCGTGGTGATGTCGTGCAGGTGCGGCAGGTTGGCCACGGTCACAGGGCCATCGCACAGCAGCGTCGCGGCCAGGATCGGCAGCGCGGAGTTCTTTGCTCCGGAAATACGGATTTCGCCATCGAGGCGAACGCCGCCGGTAATAATCAATTTATCCATAAGAATCTCGACGCCCTTGGGCTCAGGTGCGCTCGGCCCAGGCCGCGCGGCTGAAAAATTTCATAGTGACCGCGTGGATGCTGCCATCGGCGATCCATGGGTTCAAATGGGCATAGATGCTCTGCTGACGCTTCACCGGGCTCAACGCCGCCAGTTCATCGCTGATCACGTTCAGCTGGAAATTGCAGCCTTCGCCTTCAACTTCCACCTGCGTACCAGGCAGCTTTCCTTCAAGGAAGCTCTTCACTTCTACAGCCTGCATGCTCAACCTCAATCGGCGCCCTGTGCGCACGGGTCGCACATCATACAAAAAAGCCCCGCGCCTGCGAACCCCGCGAAGCAGGACTCTGACGGGGGGCTTTTACGAAGTTGTGAATCAGGGGTGCTCCAACAGCTCGGTCAATTCGCTGACCTGGGCTATTTCGCGCATGTCCTCAGGCATCCCACGGATGCTCCACGTCTTGCCGGCGGCCTTGGCGTCGCGCATGAAGCACAGCAGGAGGGACAGACCGACACTGCTGGACTTCTCCACCGCCGAGCAGTCAATGACCAACTCGGCGGCCTTGGCGGATTGGATCAACGCCTGGCCCTGCTTGCGCAAACCCGGGCCGGTGCGGTAATCCAGCACGCCACTGAGCAGCAACTCGCCAGACTCGCCCAGGCGAACGGCCGACTCACTCACCGACGCATTCATTGTTGCTGCTTCTCTTGGGCATCTTCGGCAACTTCCTTCGCCTTGGCGACTTCACCCGCCCAACCGTCGATGGTCTTGTTCAGGTCGTTGCCGTTGCGCTGCATCGCATCGGCGAACTGATCGCGGAACAACTTGCCGATGTTGATGCCGTTGATGATCACGTTGCGTACTTTCCACTCGCCGCTGATTTTCTCGAGCGTGTAGGACACCGGATATACGGCGCCGTTATTGCCTTTGACCGTCATGCCGACGCTAGTGCGATCACCTGACTCATCCTTGGCCGGATCGACCGTGATGCCCTGGTTGTTGTACTCGAGCAAGGCGTTGCCATAGAACTGGAACAGGCTGCGCTTGAAGTTTTCCTGGAAGCGGGTCATCTGCTCGGGCGTAGCCTTGCGCGAGTATTTGACGGTCATGATGCTCTTGGAAATGCCATCGGCATCCACGACCGGCCCGACGATACGGTTCAGGGATTCATAGAACGCACCCGGGTCCTGCTTGTACTTTTCCTTATTGGCAGAGAGATCCGCCAGAAGTTGATCCGTGGTGGTCTTGATGATGTCGTGCGCCGAAGGCGCCGCCACGGCATTGCCCATCAGCGGCAGGGCCGCCAGCAAGACCAGCAGGCTGCGTCGCAGGATAGAGATCATTCAATAGCTCCTCATTTGGCGTCTTTGTTCACGGTATTGAGCAGGAATTTACCGATCAGGTCCTCGAGCACCAGGGACGACTGTGTATCGTGGATGGTCCCACCGTCCTTGAGCAAGGCATCTTCCCCACCCACGCTGATACCGATGTATTTCTCGCCCAACAGCCCAGCCGTGAGAATCGATGCAGTGGAGTCAGTCGGCAGGTTATCCACCCGCTTTTCCAGTTGCAGCGTTACCCGACCGGTGAAACTGTCGCGGTCCAGATCGATTGCCGTGACCTTGCCGATGGTGACACCGGCCATGGTTACCTTGGCTCTGACCGTCAAACCGGCGATATTGTCAAAATAAGCGTAAAGTTTATAAGTATCGGTGCTCGCGGTCGGCGCCAGTCCACTGACTCGCAGGGCCAGCAGCAGCAAAGCCAGGATGCCAGCCAGCAAGAAAAGGCCGACACCGATTTCCAGGGTGCGGTTTTGCATCAGAAATCTCCAAACATCAAGGCGGTCAGAATAAAGTCAAGGCCCAGGACGGCCAACGAGGCATAGACCACGGTCTTGGTTGTGGCACGGCTGATCCCCTCTGACGTGGGCTCACAGTCATAACCTTGGAACACGGCGATCCAGGTGACCACGAAAGCGAATACGGCACTCTTGATCACACCGTTGAGCACATCGTCGAGAAAGTCGACGCTGTTCTGCATGTTGGACCAGTAGGAACCTTCATAGACCCCCAGCCAATCGACGGCCACCCATGAGCCTCCCCAGATCCCCACGACACTGAAGATCATCGCCAGCACCGGCAGCGAGATGAAGCCGGCCCACAGGCGCGGGGCAATGATGTACTTGAGCGGATCGACACCAATCATTTCCAGGCTGGACAACTGCTCGGTGGACTTCATGTTGCCGATTTCAGCGGTCAACGCCGACCCGGCACGCCCAGCGAACAGCAGCGCCGTCACCACGGGCCCGAGCTCGCGCAACAAGGTCAGCGCGACCATTTGCCCGACCGCTTGCTCCGATCCATAGCTGGACAGGATGCTGAAGCCCTGGAGCGCCAGTACCATGCCAATGAAGATGCCCGAGACGACGATGATCACCAGGGACATCACCCCCACCGAATGCAATTGCTTGACCAGCAGGCCAAAACCGCCTCCGGTCGAATTGCGTCCGAGCAGTGCGTGCATCAGGAACAGCGTGGAACGCCCCAGCACGGCCAGCACGTCGATGCCGGAACGGCCGAACAGGCGAATTCTTTCTATTAATGATTTCTTGCGCATCAGCGCTTCCCCAGCAGATCGGTACGGTAATCCGTGGCCGGAAAATGAAACGCCACCGGACCGTCCGGGTCACCTTTCATGAATTGGCGAATGCGTGGGTTGTCCGAATCCTTCAATTCCTTGGGCGTACCCTGCCCCAGCACCTGGCCATCGCCAACGACATAGATGTAGTCGGCGATGCTCGCGGTTTCGGCCAGGTCGTGGGACACCACGATGCTGGTGATGCCCAGGGCGTCATTGAGCAGGCGGATCAACCGCACGAGCACGCCCATGGCAATGGGGTCCTGGCCAACAAAGGGCTCATCGTACATGAGGATTTTTGGATCGAGGGCGATGGCCCGCGCCAACGCCACGCGACGCTTCATGCCACCGGACAGTTCATCCGGCATCAAATCCAGGGCCCCGCGCAGCCCGACGGCCTGCAGCTTGAGTAAAACGATGTCGCGGATCATTTCGTCCGGCAGTTCGGTATGGACCCGCAGGGGAAACGCCACGTTCTCGAACACATCGAGGTCGGTAAACAGCGCGCCGCTCTGGAACAGCACCCCCATATGCTTGCGCGCATCGAACAAATCGCTGCGCGACAACTTTGGAAGGTTCTGGCCATTGACCCAGACTTCGCCGGCGCTAGGGCGCAGTTGTGCCCCCATCAGCCGCAGCAGCGTGGTCTTTCCGCACCCGGAAGGCCCCATGATGCCGGTCACCTTGCCGCGCGGGATGCGAATATCGATGTCATTGAAAATGCTGCGCGTCCCTCGCTTGAAGGACAGTCCCTTCAGCTCGACCGCGTAGGCGTTGTCGGCACTCATCTAAACTCCTTGCGATGCAGCCTCATATCCGAATGCCCAGGCCAACCGACAAATGCCGGTACCGCCGGGCACACGAACCGGCGGCGAACTATATCACTGCAAGCGTCAGGCGCCCAAGGCCAACCCCCCGCCCGTTAAGCCTGGCTTAAGGTAAAACACCACATTTTATGTCCAGCCTTGCAACCGTTCGAACAAAGCGTGACGAACTAACGTGAGGGAATCGTTCATTACCGCTATAATCGCCGCCTTTTCATCGGGCTATACGATCTGACATGAGCCAATCCAGCGACCTGATTCAATCGGCACAACGTACCATCCGCCTCGAGCTCGAAGCCGTACAAGGCTTACTGGCCCACATCGACGCTGATTTCGTACGTGCCTGCGAGATGATTCTGGCCAGCAAGGGCCGCGTGGTCGTGGTCGGCATGGGTAAGTCCGGCCACATCGGCAACAAGATCGCCGCCACGCTGGCGAGCACGGGCACGACGGCATTTTTTGTCCACCCGGCCGAAGCCAGCCACGGCGACATGGGCATGATTACCCGGGACGACGTCATCCTGGCCCTGTCCAACTCCGGCTCGACCAATGAAATCCTCACGTTGCTGCCGCTGATCAAGCGCCTGGGCATCCAGATGATCAGCATCACCGGCAACCCGGACTCCCCGTTGGCCAAGGCCGCCGAGGTGAACCTCAATGTCCATGTCGAGCACGAAGCCTGCCCGCTGAACCTGGCCCCGACCTCCTCCACCACCGCGGCACTGGTCATGGGCGATGCCCTGGCCGTGGCCCTGCTGGAAGCCCGTGGCTTCACGGCGGAGGATTTCGCCTTTTCCCATCCCGGTGGCGCGCTGGGCCGTCGCCTGCTGCTGAAAGTCGAAAACGTGATGCACGCCGGAGAAGAGCTGCCGCAGGTGCAACGCGGCACGCTGCTCAAAGATGCGCTGATGGAAATGACCCGCAAGGGCCTGGGCATGACCGTGATCCTCGAAGCCGACGGCAAGCTCGCCGGGATTTTCACAGACGGCGACCTGCGCCGCACCCTCGACCGCGCGATCGACATTCGCAACGCAACCATCGACGAAGTCATGACGCTGCACGGCAAGACCGCACGCGCCGACATGCTGGCCGCCGAAGCCCTTAAAATCATGGAAGACCACAGGATAAACGCACTGGTGGTAGTGGATGACGAAGACCGCCCGATCGGCGCCTTCAACCTGTCCGACTTGCTGCGTGCTGGAGTAATGTAATGACGACCGACCTGCTGCAACGGGGCAAGACCATCAAGCTCGCCGTATTCGACGTCGACGGTGTACTCACCGACGGCCGCCTTTATTTCCTCGAAGACGGCAGCGAATTCAAGACCTTCAACACACTCGACGGCCAAGGCATCAAGATGCTGATGGCCTCGGGCGTGCAAACGGCCATTATCAGCGGCCGCAAGACCCCGGTGGTCGAACGGCGGGCGAAGAACCTGGGCATCCCCCACCTTTACCAGGGCCGCGAAGACAAACTGGTGGTTCTGGACGAGCTCCTTGGCCAACTCAATCTAAGCTATGAACAGGTCGCCTACCTGGGCGACGATCTGCCGGACCTGCCGGTCATCCGTCGGGTCGGCCTGGGCATGGCAGTGGCCAACGCAGCGGCGTTCGTGCGCGAGCACGCCCATGGCGTCACCACGGCAAGGGGCGGCGAAGGTGCAGCCCGTGAATTCTGTGAACTGATCCTGCGTGCCCAGGGCCACCTCGAAGCGGCCAACGCCGCATACTTGTGAGCCATTTATGCTAAGCAAGAAGATTCGCACCATTCTGGTGTTCAGCTGCATCGCCGCGATTTTCGCTGCGGTGGGCTATTGGAACATCAGCCCGGAACGCTTCCTTGACCAACCCGCGGCCAAGGTCGAGGAAAATGACATCGACTGGTATGCGACCAATACGCATACCCTGCAATACCTGCCGGACGGAAAGGTGCAGTACGAGATGACGGCCGACAAGGTCGATCATGTAAAGGCCAGCGACGTCACGCTGGTGACCAAACCGGACCTGAACATGTTCCGGGGTACCGAATTTCCATGGCACGTGCAGAGCGAACGGGCCGAGGTCAATCCCGGCGGCACCGAAGTCGAACTGATCGACTCGGTGCGCATCGCACGGACCGATGAAAAGAACCGTACGACCATCATCACCAGCAGTCGCATGACGGTCTTCCCGCAGCGAGAATATGCGCAGACCGAGCAACCCGTTAGAATCGACGGCGCTGGCGGCGTGTCGACCGGCGTGGGAATGAAGGCGTATTTGAAGGAAAGCAGGATACACCTGCTATCGAAAGTAAGAGGACAGTATGAAGCTCGCTAAAACCCTCCCTATTTTGCTCAGTCTGGGCGCTGCACTGGGAAGCGCGAGCGCCTGGGCCCTTCCCAACGACCGCGACCAGCCTATCCGCATCCAGGCCGACGACGCGCAACTGGACGACAAGAACGGTGTCGCCACCTATAAGGGTGACGTGATCATTACCCAGGGCTCGATGAAGGTGACCGGCAATACCGTCACCATCACCCGCACCCAGTCCGGCGATATCGACGTAGTGACATCCGTGGGCAACCTGGCGTACTTCGAACAGTTGCAGACCGCAGGCGACACCAAGCCTGTGCAGGGTTACGGGGTCACCATCCAGTATCACGCCGCCCAGGACCGCGTTGTATTGATCGACCGCGCCAAGGTCGTCGACAAGGACAACAACGTGACCCAAGGCGAGAAGATCGTCTACGACACGGTCAAGAAGCTGGCCAGCGCCGGCCGTGCCACTGGCAGCAAGGTGACCGAACAGCGTCCGCGGATCGACATGGTGATCCAGCCGAAAAAGAAAACCGACGAGCAGAAGGCCCAGTAATGGCAACTCTGAAAGCCCAGCACCTGGCCAAGAGCTACAAGAGCCGCCAGGTTGTGCGCGATGTCAGCCTGTCCATCGACAGCGGCCAGATCGTTGGCTTGCTTGGCCCCAACGGCGCGGGCAAGACAACCTGTTTCTACATGATCGTCGGGCTGGTTCAGGCCGACCAGGGCCGCGTACTGATCGACGACCTGGATGTCAGCCACCAGCCGATGCACGGCCGGGCGAAGGCCGGTATCGGTTATCTGCCGCAAGAAGCGTCGATCTTCCGCAAACTGTCGGTGGCCGACAACATCATGGCCATCCTCGAGACCCGCAAGGAGCTCGACAAGGCCGGCCGCCGCCAGGAATTGGAGAGCCTGCTGCAGGAATTCCATATCAGCCACATTCGCGACAACCTGGGCATGAGCCTGTCCGGCGGCGAACGTCGTCGCGTGGAAATTGCCCGCGCCCTGGCTACCGCGCCGAAATTCATTCTGCTCGACGAACCCTTCGCCGGCGTAGACCCGATTTCGGTGGGCGACATCAAGCAGATCATCCATCATCTCAAGGCCAAGGGGATCGGCGTGCTGATCACCGACCACAACGTGCGCGAGACACTGGACATCTGCGAGACCGCCTATATCGTCAACGACGGCCAGTTGATCGCCGAGGGCGACTCGGCCACCATCCTGGCCAACGAGCTGGTCAAGGAAGTGTATCTGGGCCACGAGTTCCGCCTTTAAGCCACGAAGCCTCAGGCGAAGGCCTGGGTGGCGCCGAATGTCCGATGACGACCCGTGGGGCACTCTCAATTAATTGAAGACGCCCCCTAGGCAAACACTTCAGTTTCAGGCATATAATTTGCTTAAGTTTGGCGCTCCGGCGCCCTGTAGTGGATGGCGCATGTGCGCCGGCAAATAAGGTGTTAAGCCCCTGCCATGAAACCATCGCTAGTCTTGAGAATGGGCCAGCAGCTGACGATGACACCGCAGCTGCAACAGGCCATCCGCCTGCTCCAATTGTCGACCCTGGACCTGCAACAGGAAATCCAAGAGGCCCTGGAATCCAATCCGATGCTCGAACGCCAAGAAGAGGGCGACGACTTCGACAACACCGATCCACTGGCCGACAACGTCGAGCAGAAAACCACCCCGGAAATCCAGGAACCAACCTACCAACAGGAAGCCGCCCCCACGGTGGACAACCTTGAGGATGGCGAATGGAACGAGCGCATTCCCAACGACCTGCCCGTGGACACGGCTTGGGAAGACGTCTATCAGACCAGCGCCAGCAGCCTGCCCAGCGGCGATGACGACGAATGGGATTTCACTACCCGCACGTCCGCCGGCGAGAGCTTGCAGAGTCATCTGCTCTGGCAACTGAACCTGGCGCCGATGTCCGATACCGATCGCCTGATCGCCGTGACCCTGATCGATTGCATCAACAACCAGGGTTACCTGGACGAGACGCTGGAAGAAATCCTCGAAGCCTTCGACCCCGAGCTCGACATCGAGCTGGACGAGATCGAAGCCGTCTTGCATCGCATCCAGCAGTTCGAACCCGCCGGCATCGGTGCTCGCAACCTGGGCGAATGCCTGTTGCTGCAGCTGCGCCAATTGCCCGCCAAAACCCCGTGGCTGGCCGAAGCCAAGCGCCTGGTGACCGATTACATCGACCTTTTGGGCGGACGCGACTACAGCCAACTGATGCGTCGCATGAAGCTCAAGGAAGATGAACTGCGCCAGGTCATCGAGCTGGTGCAAAGCCTCAACCCGCGTCCTGGCTCACAGATCGAATCCACCGAGCCCGAATACGTCGTCCCCGACGTAATCGTGCGCAAGCACAACGATCGCTGGCTGGTGGAGCTCAACCAGGAGTCGATGCCCAAGCTGCGCGTCAACGCCCAGTACGCAGGTTTCGTCAAACGCGCCGATACCAGCGCCGACAACACCTTCATGCGCAACCAGTTGCAGGAAGCGCGCTGGTTCATCAAGAGCCTGCAGAGCCGCAACGAAACCCTGATGAAAGTCGCCACCCAGATCGTCGAGCATCAGCGCGGCTTCCTGGAATATGGCGACGAAGCGATGAAGCCGTTGGTCCTGCATGACATTGCCGAGGCGGTGGGCATGCACGAATCGACGATTTCACGGGTGACCACCCAGAAATTCATGCATACCCCTCGGGGCATCTATGAATTGAAATACTTTTTCTCCAGCCACGTCAGCACCTCCGAAGGCGGCGAATGCTCGTCCACGGCCATCCGCGCGATCATCAAAAAACTGGTCGCTGCGGAAAATCAGAAAAAGCCGTTGAGTGACAGCAAGATCGCTGGTTTACTGGAGGCACAAGGCATTCAGGTGGCCCGCCGTACCGTCGCCAAATACCGCGAATCCCTGGGGATCGCACCTTCGAGCGAACGCAAGCGGTTGATGTAACAGGCCACGCCACAGCGTTCCAGTGGCAGGCACCCAGCCTGCCGCTTTATGCACTGGCAACGAAGGAGAAGCTGTATGCAAGTCAACATCAGTGGACACCAACTGGAAGTGACCGAACCCCTGCGCACCTACATCGGCGAAAAACTCGACCGATTGGAGAGGCATTTCGACAAAATCACCAACGTGCAAGTCATTCTGAACGTCGAAAAGCTGAAGCAGAAGATCGAAGCCACACTGCATATTCCCGGCGGAGAAGTGGTTGCCAATGCGGAGCATGATGACATGTATGCCGCGATTGACCTGCTGACCGACAAGCTGGATCGCCAACTCAAAAAGCATAAGGAAAAGACCCAGAGCCTCCTCCAGGGCGCAACCGGTCGTTAACCCCCCCAATCCATGATCCGACTAGAAACCATCCTGACCCCCGGCCGTTCCCAGGTGAACGCGCCGGGTGGCAGTAAGAAGAAAGCCCTCGAACAAATTGCCAACCTGATCCACCGCGAAGTGCCGGATCTGGAAATGCAGGACGTCTTCGAGGCCCTTATCGCCCGTGAAAAACTAGGCTCCACCGGTTTTGGCAACGGCATCGCCATTCCACATTGCCGCCTCAAAGGCTGTACGTCGCCCATCAGCGCGCTACTGCACCTTGAAGCACCCATAGATTTCGACGCCATCGACGGCGCCCCGGTCGACCTGCTGTTCGTATTGCTGGTTCCGGAAGCGGCGACCGATGCGCACCTTGAGCTGCTGCGCCAGATCGCCAGCATGCTGGACCGCAAGGAAGTGCGCGAAAGACTGCGCAGCGCAACGAGTAACGACGCTTTGTATCAGGTTGTCCTGGACGAGCAGAACGGTCATTAAACATGCGCATGATCATCGTCAGTGGCCGCTCCGGCTCCGGTAAAAGTACCGCCCTCAATGTGCTCGAGGACAGCGGCTACTACTGCATCGACAACTTGCCGGCAGGCCTGCTTCCGGAGTTGGCCGAGCGCGCCCTGATCCACACCGAACTGGCGCAACCGCTGGTCGCCGTGTCGGTCGATGCCCGTAACCTGCCCAGCCACTTGTCGCGCTTCCCCGAACTGCTCGAGGAAGTGCGCAGCCGCCATATCCAATGCGATGTGCTCTACCTGGATGCCGACGAAGAAACCTTGCTCAAGCGTTTCTCCGAAACTCGCCGGCGCCATCCACTGAGCAATGCGAGCCGCTCCCTGGCCGAAGCGATCCATGACGAAAGCCAACTGCTCGGGCCCATCGCGGACCTGGCGGACCTCAAGCTCAACACCACGAACCTGAACCTGTATCAACTGCGCGACACCCTCAAGTTGCGCCTGCTGAACCAGCCAGAACCGGGTACGGCCTTTCTCGTCGAATCGTTCGGTTTCAAACGCGGAATGCCGGTAGATGCCGACCTGGTGTTCGATGTCCGCTGTTTGCCCAACCCTTATTGGAAACCGGAACTGCGCGAGCAGTCCGGGCTGGACCAACCGGTAATCGACTACTTGGCTGCCCAGCCGGATGTCGAAGAGATGTACCAGGACATTTCCAGCTACCTGCTTAAATGGCTGCCCCGCTTTGCCGCTAGCAACCGCGCCTACGTCACGATCGCCATTGGCTGTACGGGTGGCCATCACCGCTCCGTCTACCTGACCGAACGCCTGGGTCAGCTCCTGCAACAATCCCTAAAGAACGTCCAGGTTCGCCACCGCGACCTCAGCTAAAGGATTCACACCGCGATGCCTGCTCGTGAAATTGAAATCATCAACAAGCTGGGTTTGCATGCCCGAGCGTCGGCGAAATTCGTAGGTGTGGCGGGTCAGTTTCCTGAGACCACGATCCGGGTCGGGCGCACGCCTGAGAGTACCGTCGATGGTAAAAGCATCATGGCGATGATGATGCTCGCCGCTGGCAAGGGCACCAAGATCCACTTGAGCACCGAGGGCGAACAGGCCCAGGAGGCGATGGATGCCTTGGTGACGCTGATCAACAACTATTTCGACGAGGGGGAATAACTCCTCCGGACCCAAGGCCATTTCGTCGCGAGGGAGCTTGCTCCCGCTCGGCCGGACTGGCGCTCCAGTGCGCAGCGGCCGCAAGATGTTGGGGTCGCTTCGCGGCTCAGCGGAACAAGCTCCCTCGCCACAAAAACGGACTTGCCATGAGCTCTAATCGACACAAAAAAGGCGCGTCATCCACATGAATGACGCGCCTTTTTTTGTGGCCTTGAGTATCAGCTACCCGCCACGGTCATCCGCTCGATCAACACCGAGCCCGTGCGGATGTTGCTGCGCAGCTCCAAATCATTCCCCACCGCCACGATCTGCTTGAACATGTCACGCATGTTTCCGGCGATGGTGACTTCCTGAACCGGGAACTGGATCTCGCCATTCTCGACCCAGAAACCCGCCGCGCCACGGGAATAATCCCCGGTCACCATGTTCAGCCCATGGCCCATCAACTCCGTTACCAACAGCCCCCGGCCCATGCGCCGAAGCAATGCCGCCTGGTCTTCTTCGCCATGGGTAACGAAAAGGTTATGCACACCGCCAGCGTTGGCGGTGCTCGGCATGCCGAGTTTGCGGCCCGAATAGGTACCAAGGATGTAGGACACCAGCTCGCCGTTTTCCACGAACGGCTTGGCGTAAGTGGCCAGGCCATCGCCGTCGAATGCCGAGCTGCCCATGGCCTGCATCAGGTGCGGACGCTCGTCAATGGTCATCCACTCCGGGAACAGCTTCTGCCCCAGCGCGCCTTCCAGGAACGACGACTTGCGGTACAAGTTGCCGCCAGACACCGCCGACAGGAAGCTGCCAAACAGACCACCGGCCAGCTCGGCAGAAAACAACACCGGCACCTCACAGGTCGGCACCGGCCGCGCGCCCAAGCGGCTGGCTGCCCGTTGTGCGGCTTTCTGGCCGATGCTCACCGGGTCCGCCAGCAACGTGCCCTGGCGACTGACGTCATACCAGTAGTCGCGCTGCATCTGCCCGTCCGCCTCGGCGATCATCACACAACTTAGGCTGTGACGGGTCGAAGCGTAACCGCCGATAAAGCCATGGCTGTTGCCATAAACCCGGCAACCCTGGTGCGTATTGAGCGTCGTACCGTCGGCATTCTTGATCCGGCGGTCGGCATCGAATGCCGCCGCCTCACAGCGCAGCGCCTGTTCGATGGCTTGCTCGGGCGTGATGTCCCAGGCGTGGAACAGATCGAAATCCTTCAGTTCCTTGCACATAAGGGCGGCATCGGCCAACCCCGAGGCGTCATCCTCGGACGTGTGCTTGGCGATCGCCAGCGCCGCGGCCACCGTTTCGCGAATGGCATCGGGCCCGCTGGCCGAAGTGCTGGCCGATCCCTTGCGCTGGCCTACGTACAAGGTAATGCCGAAACCCTGATCCCGATTGAACTCAACGGTTTCCACTTCGCGCTGGCGCACCGAAGTCGACAATCCCTGCTCCAGCGATACCGCCACCTCACAGGCGCTGGCACCTTGTCGCTTGGCCTCGGCGAGAATCTGCTCGACTTGCTCCTGCAGTGCCGGCAATGCCTGCGGACCGACGCTCTGAACTGCACTCATGGTGTTCTCCACTCAAATTCTGCTTTCGGTATCGGGTTTGCACGCAAACTGCCTGCGCTGTTTTTCGTACAAACCCTTGGCCTTCTAGCGACCGGGCCGGACAAGCGGCCCCCGACTGGTTATCATGGCGGCGTTTCTTTGCGGACTGCCACCATGGTTGATTCTTACGACGACTCCCTCTACGAGGGTGAAAAAAGCAAATCCCAGGTCAAACGCGAGCTGCATGCTCTGGTTGACCTCGGCGAGCGCCTGACAACACTCAAGCCTGACTTGCTGGCCAAACTGCCGTTGACCGACGCCTTGCGCCGGGCCCTGGCCGATGCGCCCAAGCACACCGCGAATATCGCGCGTAAACGGCACCTGCAGTTCATCGGCAAACTGATGCGCGACCAGGACACTGACGCGATCCTGGTTTTGCTAGACCAGCTCGATGCCTCCACCCGGCAGTACAACGAGCGCTTCCACAACCTGGAACGCTGGCGTGATCGCTTGATCGCTGGCGATGACGGCACCTTGGAAAAATTCGTCATCGACTACCCGGAGGCCGATCGCCAGCAATTGCGCTCCCTGATCCGTCAGGCCCAGCACGAACTGGCGCACAACAAGCCGCCGGCCTCGAGCCGTAAAATCTTCAAATACATCCGTGAGCTGGACGAGACTCAACGCGGCCTGCGCTGAGTCTCGTCCTTGGGTGGAGGCCTTGCACTCCACCCAAGGCTCCGTCATGCGCCCGTGCCACCCACGGTGATCGCATCGATCTTCAAGGTCGGCTGGCCGACACCCACCGGCACCGACTGGCCGTCTTTGCCACACGTGCCCACGCCACTGTCCAGCGACAGGTCATTACCGACCATCGACACTTTGCTCATCGCCTCCGGCCCGTTGCCGATCAGGGTCGCGCCCTTGACCGGCGCGGTGATCTTGCCGTCTTCAATGAGGTAGGCCTCGCTGGTGGAAAACACGAACTTGCCGCTGGTGATGTCCACCTGGCCGCCGCCGAGGTTGGCGCAATAGATGCCTTTTTTCACCGAGGCAATGATTTCCGCCGGATCGCTCTGGCCGCCCAGCATGTAGGTATTGGTCATGCGCGGCATCGGAAGGTGCGCGTAGGATTCGCGACGACCGTTGCCGGTGCGAGCGACGCCCATCAGGCGAGCATTGAGCTTGTCCTGCATGTAGCCCTTGAGCACGCCGTTTTCGATCAAGGTGGTGCACTCGGTCGGGGTGCCTTCGTCATCAACGCTCAGGGAGCCCCGACGCCCGGCCAATGTACCGTCGTCGACGATCGTGCAGAGTTTCGAGGCGACCATTTCACCCATGCGACCACTGTAGGCAGAGCTGCCCTTGCGGTTGAAATCGCCTTCCAGGCCGTGGCCGACCGCTTCATGCAGCAGCACGCCGGACCAGCCGGAGCCCAGCACCACCGGCAACGTGCCGGCCGGGGCCGGAATCGCTTCCAGATTGACCAGCGCCTGGCGCAGGGCTTCGCGGGCGTAGCCCATGGCGCGGTCTTCGCTGAGGAAATAACGATAGTCGGTGCGCCCGCCGCCGCCATGACCGCCGCGCTCACGCCGGCCGTTCTGCTCGACGATCACGCTGACATTGAACCGCACCAGGGGCCGGACGTCCGCCGCCAGGCCACCATCGGTGGACGCCACCAGGATTCGCTCCCAGACGCCCGCCATGCTCACCGACACCTGCTGGATCCGTGGATCGAGGGCGCGAGTGGCAACGTCGATGCGTTTGAGCAGCTCGACTTTCTCGGCGCGACTCATGACCTCCAATGGATTATCCGGCGCATACAGCTGCGCCACGTCCTGGCTGCTGAACGCCTGGACCGTGCCGTTTTGCCCGGCGCGCGAGATCGAACGAGCGGCACGGGCCGCGGCGCCGAGGGCTTCGAGGGTGATGGCGTTGCTGTAGGCAAAACCGGTCTTTTCACCGGACTGGGCCCGTACGCCGACGCCCTGGTCAAGGTTGAAACTGCCTTCCTTGACGATGCCGTCTTCCAACGACCAGGACTCGGAAATCTGCCCCTGGAAATACAGGTCGGCGGCATCGATGCCCGGGCCGGCCAGGTCACCCAGCACGCCTTGCAGGCTTTCGAGGGTCACGCCACCGGGGGCTAAAAGGTGTTCACTGACTGAGGACAACAACCCGCTCATATGTTTTACGCCTTGAATTCGTCGTCTTGGGCAGGTCGCTGTCGGGCGCCCTGCGAGAAAAAGCGCCGATGGCTCGCCACCGGCATGCGCGCCCGGATGGACGCCTGTTCGCTGCTGTCGCGCTCGGCCAGCAGCACCGCCTCGCCTTGATCCTGTTGCGCCAGCACCCGCCCCCATGGGTCGATAATTGCAGCGTGGCCGAAGGTTTCCCTTGGCCCCGGATGCGTCCCGCCTTGGGCTGCCGCCAGCAGGTAGCACTGGGTCTCGATGGCTCGGGCGCGAATCAATACGTCCCAATGGGCGGCGCCGGTTACTGCTGTAAAGGCCGAAGGCGCGGTGATCAACTCAGCCCCGGCCGCTCGCAACTCGCTGTAGAGCTCCGGGAAACGCAAGTCGTAACAGACCGTCAGGCCCACCCGGCCCACGGGAGTATCGGCGACCACCACGTTGCGACCATAAGCATAGTCATCGGATTCGCGGTAGCGCCCACGATTGTCCGCCACGTCCACGTCAAACAGGTGCAGCTTGTCGTAACGCGCCACGATCTGGCCCTGGTCGTCCACCAGCAACGAACAGGCATGAGCCCTGGCTTCGGGCTCGTCCTCCGGCGGTAATGGCAGCGTGCCGGCGACAATCCATAACCTGAGGTCGCGAGCGACCTGTTTCAACCAAGGCAGGATCGGTCCCTGACCAAAGGCTTCGGCGCGACCGATGTCGGCAACGTCCCGCCGCCCCATGGCGGCGAAGTTTTCCGGCAGCACCGCCAGCCTCGCACCGCCAGCCGCTGCCTGTTCCAACAGCACACGGGCGCGGGCCAGGTTGGCGAGGACATCGCTTTGGCTGACCATTTGAATCACGGCGACTGGCATGCTGCCTCCCTCATTTCGTGCATCATTCCCTTGTGGGAGCGAGCTTGCTCGCTCCCACAAGGGCTAGCGTTACTCGTCAGAACGGCTTGTCGAAGCTGATCTTCGGCTCTTTCCACGGCCCCTTGACGTCGTATCTTACGCTGGCAAAACGCGCTACGCGGTCACCGATCAGTTTGTCGATCAAAAACAATGCCCCACCCACCGCCGGGGCGCCGACAATCAGCGCGGCGATGGGCAGGTTGTTGGTCACCGGCAACGTCACCAGCAGCTTGGCGTCGACCTGGTCAGTGACCATGTCCAGCGTTCCGTTCAGTTCCAGGTTGCTCGAAGGTCCCGTCAAGGCGATGGGCTCACGCGTTACATAGACGCCATTGCTCGCCACCAGCAAGCCCTTGACCCGGTCATAGCTCAGCCCCTTGCCAAACAGGTCGGAGAAATCCAGGCGCAGGCGGCGGCCGATGGAGTTGAAGTTCAACAGGCCGAATACCCGCAACGCCTGCGCGCTGCCTTCGACCTCGACGAACTGCCCCTTGGTAAGCGACGCATCGAGACTTCCGGAGAAGCGCTTGGTGGCCACCCAGGCGGGCGAACCAGGCCAACGGCCGTCAACGTCCAGGCGAAACTCCTGGCTGGTCACGCTGGGGGCGAATCCCCAGCCTTTCAGCACATCGGCCAGGTTCTTGCCCTTGATCCGCCCCTTGTACCAACTGCTGGTCGAGCCCGGCGCACCTTCCCAAGCGCCATTGCCATTGAGGACCATGCCCTTGAGGCCCATGTCCAGATCGTTCAACGCAATACCTTTACCGGTTGGACGCACCTTCAACGACCAGGCGCCGATCAGATCAGGCCCTTGGAACAACTGGTCGATGGCGATATCCAGGGCCGGTATCTTGCTCGGATCAACCGAAGCCAGCGGATCCGGGGCGTTTTCGTCGGCCTGCACCGTCGGGTCGGCAGCGGGCAGTCGCACGTAGTCCAGCTTGATACCGATGGGGGCGGCCTTTGCGTCCGGCACGTTGACGCTGCCCTTGGCCTGCTGGCTGTCGAGCCGCATGGCCCAGGCGTCCGGCTTGCGGTCCAGTTGCACCGATGCCTGGTCCAGCGTCGTGCCCATCGCCGTGAGTTTGCCTACTTTCAGGTCGACACCGCTGAGCACTTGCCGGGCGCTGCCGCCCGGGTCCTGGCCGGCGTATTTGCCCAACAAATCCTGCCAGGGACCCACGTCCAGCTCCGATAGCGTGCCTCGCAGGCGCAGCCCCTTGGCTCCCGGCAGCACTGCGTCGCCCCCGCCCAGGAGCAATTCGCCACGGCCATCGGCCGTTTTTCCGCTCGGGGCGGCATAAGTGAAGCTGGCCAGGTCGCCATAATTGGCCCAGTAACGCCGCTCCGGCCCCTGCAATGTCATACGGAACACGGTGTCGCGCCCGGCATCAGCCGCCATGCCGAAGGGCGCCGGCAGATCCACCGCGACGCCCTTGAGATTGGAATTGATCGACAGCTGGCTGTCGGCGCCGTCGAGGATCACTTGCAACTGGTAAGGAATCACGCCGGAGACGGGCAACGGCTGGGTCACGCTCAGCCAGTCGGTGAGTTTCTTCACCTCAACCCGTCCGGACGCCGTGACACGCGTATTGAGCGCGCCGGTGCGGCCCTCGGCGAATATCTGCGCGGTCACGGGTCGGTCGAATGCCCGGGCCGCAATGTTCTTGCCGCTCAGCCCCTTGCTGCTGTCGAAGCGGAAATCCCCCTTGAGCTGAGTCAATTCCAAGGCCGGCTCGCTGAGTTTGAGCCGAGCCTTGTCCGTGGAGAAATCCACGAGGATCTTCGGTTGCTCGCCTTTCACGAGCGGGATATCGAGCTTTACGCTGCCGCGCAGGTCGCCCTCGCCTTCCCAGCCGGCGAATGTTTCGGCCGTGCCGATGGGCGCGGTCTGGAGGATCTTCAACCCGTCGCCGAGCCCTCCGGCAAACCCACCGTCGAGCAGCAAATGAGCGTTTTGCCCGGTCGGCACGTGGGGAATGTTCACCGAAACGTCTTTTACCTGGGTGCCCAGCAGTTGCCCCTGGCTGGCGAAGATGCGTACGCCGCTGTCCTCGACAAACACATCGCCGCTGACCTTACTGACCGAAGGCCAGCCGGGCTGGAACGCCAGCTCAGCGTCATGCACCTTGAAAAACAGGCTGATGCTGCGAGCCGCATCCTCGGCGCCTTTGTTCAGCGAGCCTTGATACTGAAAGAAGCCCTCATCCACCGCGCCTTTGACAATTGCGGTGCGCAGCCACTCGTCCAGCGCCGGACTGAGAACGGCCGGCAGGTACTTGCCGGTGTAGCGCCCATCACCGTCCACCAGGCCGACCCGCAGGTCCATGTAATCTTCCTGGCTGTGATCGAAATGCAGGCGAATCAGGAAATCCCCGGCAATCCGGCCCTCCTCGCCCAGCACCTTCAGGTAAGGCGCGATCAAGGTGAACCCTTGCTTGTCCAACTTCCAGGTCAGCAGTGCGTTGGCCTGCAAGTACTGCCAGGGCTTGGCGAAGATCGGGTCCAGGTGCAGGGAGAAATCCTTGCTGTCCATGCGCAGTTCGCCGCCGCCGAGGTCGCCGCTCAGGCTGCCCGAAACATTACGTGCCGCCGGGGCCCCGTGATAGGCGTTGAAACCCACCGCGTCGAGGTTGGTGGCGAAGCTGACTTTTTGATCACCGGTATTGTGTGGCCGGTAGTCGAGCAAGACGTTGCGCAAGCCACCGGTCACCTTGAGTCGGTCGATGGCGGTGGCGACGCCTTCCGGCAATGGCGCCAGGGCATTGAGTAGCGGCGTGAGCGGCGTCAAGTCGAGACGATCGGCCTGCACGTGCCAGCGTTCCTCGGCCTTGTCGGAGGCGTCGGTCTGCTGCAGCTGCAGGCGCGACTCCCAGCGGGTGTCACCCAGGCTCATCGCCAGAGTGTCGAAGGTTGCGATAAATCCTTGGCTGCTGCGCTGGAAATAGCCGTTGAGGGCCAGGTTATGGATCTGCACGGGCTTGCGGTCGGCATAGGCGCCCTGGAGCTGCGGCGCGTTCAAGCGCACGGCCGCGCTTTGCACCGTGCCCGCGCCCCAGCTGAGCCAGAACTCGCCCCCCGCCTTGATTTCGGAAAAATTCCATTGCCGGGTCAGGCGTTTAGGCAGCCATTGGGACCAATCGCTTTGCGGCAGGCTCAGGTAGGCATCGGCCACGCCATTTTTCCAATCGCTGGCGCGGATGCGGGTACGCAGGTTGATCGCCACGGGCTGGCCGTCGGGCAGGGTCAGCCGAGCGTCCAGGCGCTGGCGGGAGGCACCGGTGCGCAGGCTCAAGCCAACGTAGGTGAGGCTCAGGGGCGGATGGTCCAGTGGCTGCAACGTCACTTGGCTGTCGAGCACCGACAGCTTCGAGACCATTTGCATGCGGTTCAACAGTTGCTGCGGATCGAGTGGCTGGTCGTCCCGTACTGGCAGGCCTTCCAGGGCCCATTTCCCGTCGGCGCCTTCCTTGAGGCTGATCTTCAGGCCGCTGATTTCCAGATGGGCGATGCGCACCTGGCGGGCCACCAGGCTGTCCCACACCGCGGGCACGGCGCGCACATGATCCAGGTGCAGGGCATTGGGGCCGTCGCCGACCACTACATCGCGCGCGGCGAAGATGGGGGCCAGGGCGTTCCAGCCGCCTTCGAGGCTACCGACGTGCACCGGCATGCCGAGCGCTTCGCCGGCACGGGCCTCGACCTCGCTACGGTATTCAGCCACCAGCGGGACCAACTCCCGGCCGAGGCTCACGTACAAGGCCAGCACGACCAGCAGCAGCGCACACAGGCCAAGCCCCCAGCGTGTCAATGTGCCCACCAGGCGTGTCAGACGCTCCATGTCAGCAGCCCCCCTTGGCAAAGGCATTCTCGCCGCGGCCTCGCCACTGTGCATGCCACGTCAGAGCAACACCACGTCGTATTGTTCCTGCGAATACATGGTCTCCACCTGGAAACGGATCGTGCGGCCGATAAAGGTTTCCAGCTCCGCGACGTTGCCCGACTCTTCATCGAGCAACCGGTCCACCACTTTCTGGTTCGCCAACACTCTATAGCCAGTGGCCTGGTAGGCGCGCGCTTCCCGGAGGATTTCCCGGAAGATTTCGTAACACACGGTTTCCGGGGTCTTGAGCTTGCCCCGGCCCTGGCAACTGCTGCATGGTTCGCACAGCACTTGTTCAAGACTTTCGCGGGTGCGCTTGCGGGTCATCTGCACCAGGCCCAGTTCGGTGATGCCGATGATGTTGGTCTTGGCGTGATCGCGCTCCAGCTGTTTTTCCAGGGTGCGCAGCACCTGGCGCTGGTGCTCTTCGTCTTCCATGTCGATGAAATCGATGATGATGATCCCGCCGAGGTTGCGCAGGCGCAATTGCCGGGCAATGGCCGTGGCCGCTTCAAGATTGGTCTTGAAGATGGTTTCCTCGAGATTACGATGGCCGACAAAGGCACCTGTGTTGACGTCGATGGTGCTCATCGCCTCGGCCGGATCGACCACCAGGTAACCGCCGGACTTGAGCGGCACCTTGCGTTCAAGGGCGCGCTGGATCTCATCTTCGACGCCGTACAGGTCGAAAATCGGCCGCTCGCCAGGGTAGTGCTCCAGGCGGTCGGCGATTTCCGGCATCAGCTCGGCGACGAACTGGGTGGTTTTCTGGAAGGTTTCCCGGGAATCGATGCGGATCTTCTCGATCTTCGGGCTGACCAGGTCACGCAGGGTTCGCAACGCCAGTCCCAGATCTTCGTAGATCACGCTGGGAGTGGCGATGGTCTTGATCTGCGCGGCGATCTGGTCCCAGAGCCTGCGCAGGTAGCGGATATCCATGAGGATCTCATCGGCCCCGGCGCCTTCGGCGGCCGTACGCAGGATGAAGCCGCCGGCTTCCTTGATGCCTTCTTTTTCCACGCAGTCACTGACCACTTTTTTGAGGCGCTCACGCTCGGCTTCGTCTTCGATCTTCAGGGATATGCCGACGTGGGCGGTGCGCGGCATGTACACCAGGTAGCGCGACGGAATCGACAGCTGGGTGGTCAGGCGCGCGCCCTTGGAGCCGATGGGGTCCTTGGTGACCTGCACCACCAGGCTCTGGCCCTCATGGACCAGCGCACTGATGCTTTCTACCGCCGGCCCTTCGCGCATGGAAATTTCCGAGGCGTGGATGAACGCCGCGCGGTCCAGGCCGATGTCGACGAAGGCTGCCTGCATGCCCGGCAAAACCCGCACCACCTTGCCCTTGTAAATATTGCCGACGATGCCACGCTTTTGCGTGCGCTCGACGTGAACTTCTTGCAGGACACCGTTTTCAACCACCGCCACGCGCGACTCCATCGGCGTGATGTTGATCAGAATCTCTTCACTCATGGCAGGGTCTCGTTCAGGCATATTCACGATTATGGCCGCATCTAGTCAGACGGCGCTCAACGCGCGCTCAAGGTTTGCCAACAGGGTATGCCGAAATGGCCGAGCAATTCTGCGGTTTCGCAGAGCGGCAGGCCGACCACGGCCGAATAACTGCCTTCAAGCCCGGCGACGAACACCGCGCCCAGCCCTTGGATACCATAGCTGCCGGCCTTGTCTCGCGGTTCGCCGCTGGCCCAATAGGCGAGCGCTTCCTGTTCCGTGATCAGGCGAAAGCGCACGCGGCTGCGAACCACCCGGGATTCGCAGCGTTCGGCATCCAGCACGGCAATGGCAGTCAATACCTCATGATCGCGCCCGGACAGGCCCATGAGCATCGACACGGCGTCGGCCTGATCCTGAGGCTTGCCGAGAATTTGTCCATCCAGCACCACGGCGGTGTCCGCGCCGAGCACGCAGCCATCGATGTCATTTGATAGGGCACGTCGTCCAGCATCGGCCTTGCCACGCGCCAAGCGCTCTACATAGGCCGATGGGGTTTCGTGATCGTGGGGAGTTTCGTCGATGTCCGCACCGATGGCGGTAAATGGCACCCCGATCTGCGTGAGCAATTCACGCCGGCGCGGCGACCCTGAGGCGAGGTAAAGCGGTTTCATCAAGACATCTCCCTTATAGGCGACCGGCTTTTGTGGCGAGGGAGCTCCCTCGCCACAGGGATGTAAGTCATCAAAAAAGTGTAGATATCCTGACCGAATCAGTTGATTTTGAAACGCAGCCGCAAGCCGCGCAAACCGAAACTTATCCACGGCCAGAGCAATGCGCTGACCAGGGCCGGCAAGACCAGCGCCAGGGTCGGCTGGCGATTACCGGTCAAGGCGCTGAGCCATAATTGCACCAGTTGCGCCAACCCGAAGATCACCAGGATCACCAAGCACTGTTGCCACATCGGGAACATGCGCAGGCGTTGTTGCAACGACAGCACCAGGAATGTGATCAAGGTCAGGATCAGCGCGTTCTGACCCAGCAACGTGCCATAGAGCACGTCTTCGGCCAGCCCCAGGCACCAGGCCGTGACCATGCCGACCTTGTGCGGCAAGGCCAGGGCCCAGAAGGCCAGCAGCAAGGCCAGCCACAGCGGGCGCAGGATTTCCATGAACTGCGGCAGCGGGGAAACGCTGAGCAACAGGCCGATGGCAAAGGTCAACCAGACCATCCAGCCATTACCGGATCGAGTACTGCTCATTCTTCACGTGCTCCCCTGGTGGCGGGCGTAGCGGCAGGCGCTGGGGCCGGTGGCTTGGTCGCGGGCCGGGCGGGTTGGACCGCCGGCTGCTGGGCTGCGGCCGGTCGGGCGGGAGCCGCGGCGTGTGCGGCCGGAGCTGTTGTTGCCGGGGCCGTCGCAGCCTGGGGCTTGGGCACAGTGGCTGGTACAGGTGCGGGCGCGGGCGCAGGTGTGGCCGGAGCAGGCGATTCGCCGCTCTGCTGGTCCTGGGCCTCCTGGGCCACGGCGGCATCGTTGGCGCGCTCTTCAGGCGTGCGGTTGTCGCTGAATACCAGCAGCAGGTAGCGGCTGCGGTTCAACGCAGCCGTTGGCACCGCCCGCACGATCGCGAACGGCTGGCCAGAGTCATGAATGACTTCCTTGACCGTCGCCACGGGATAACCAGCCGGAAACCGCTGGCCGAGGCCGGAACTGACCAGCAGGTCGCCTTCCTTGATGTCGGCGGTATCGGCCACATGGCGAAGTTCGAGGCGCTCGGGGTTGCCGGTGCCGCTTGCGATTGCCCGCAAGCCGTTGCGATTGACCTGCACCGGGATACTGTGGGTGGTATCGGTCAGCAACAGCACACGAGACGTATAAGGCATTAATTCCACCACCTGCCCCATCAGGCCACGGGCATCGAGCACCGGCTGGCCGAGGACCACGCCGTCGCGCTCGCCCTTGTTGATGATGATGCGGTGGGTGAACGGGTTCGGGTCCATGCCGATCAGCTCGGCCACTTCGACTTTCTCATTGACCAGCGCCGAGGAGTTGAGCAACTCGCGCAGCCGCACGTTCTGTTCGGTGAGGGCCGCCAGCTTCTGCATGCGTCCCTGCAGCAGCAGGTTTTCAGTCTTTAGTTTTTCGTTCTCGGCGACCAGTTCGGTCCGGCTGCCAAACTGGCTGGCCACACCCTGCCACAACCGTTGCGGCAGATCGGTGATCCAGTAGGACTCCATCAACACCAGCGACATCTGGCTGCGCACTGGCTTGAGCAGCGTGAAGCGGGCATCCACCACCATCAGCGCAACCGACAGCACGGTCAACACCAGCAGGCGTACACCCAATGAGGGGCCTTTGGCAAAAAGCGGTTTAATAAGCCGCTCCTCCCAGGCAAACGTTGTCTTTATTCATACGGTATCGAACCGGCCTGGATACGAATGACAGAAGATAAACGCCAACGGGCAGCACTGCAAAGTGCCGCCCGAGCGCAAACAACATAGACCACTGCGCCAGATTTATTCGCTGGAGAGCAGGTCCATGGTGTGCTTGTCCATCATTTCCAGCGCACGGCCACCACCGCGGGCAACGCACGTCAGCGGGTCTTCGGCAACGATCACCGGCAGGCCGGTTTCCTGGGCCAGCAGTTTGTCGAGGTCACGCAACAGCGCGCCACCACCGGTCAGCACCAGGCCGCGCTCGGCGATGTCCGAGGCCAGCTCCGGCGGCGATTGCTCCAGGGCGCTCTTGACGGCCTGGACGATGGTTGCCAGCGACTCTTGCAGCGCTTCGAGCACTTCGTTGGAGTTGAGCGTGAACGCGCGTGGAACGCCTTCGGCCAGGTTGCGACCGCGAACATCGACTTCGCGCACTTCACCGCCCGGGTAGGCCGTGCCGATTTCCTGCTTGATGCGCTCGGCGGTGGATTCGCCGATCAGGCTGCCGTAGTTGCGACGTACGTAGGTGATGATCGCTTCGTCGAAACGGTCGCCGCCCACACGCACGGATTCGGCGTAGACCACACCGTTGAGGGAGATCAAGGCGATTTCAGTGGTACCACCACCGATATCGACGACCATCGAACCACGGGCTTCTTCCACCGGCAGGCCGGCACCGATGGCTGCGGCCATTGGCTCTTCAATCAGGAATACTTCGCGAGCACCGGCACCCAGGGCCGATTCACGGATGGCGCGACGCTCCACCTGGGTGGACTTGCAGGGCACGCAGATCAGCACACGAGGGCTGGGCTGCAGAAAACTGTTTTCGTGAACCTTGTTGATGAAGTACTGCAGCATCTTTTCGCAGACGCTGAAGTCGGCGATCACGCCGTCCTTCATGGGGCGAATGGCTGCAATGTTGCCCGGTGTACGGCCCAGCATGCGCTTGGCTTCCGTACCGACAGCCACGACACTTTTCTGGTTACCGTGGGTGCGGATGGCCACGACCGAGGGTTCATTCAGGACGATACCGCGCTCGCGCACGTAAATAAGGGTGTTGGCAGTGCCCAGGTCGATGGAGAGATCGCTGGAAAACATGCCACGCAGTTTCTTGAACATGGGAAAGGGACCCTAGGCAACGCGTGGGTAAAAAAGTGCGGCAAACTCTAACAACGACAGGGATTTTGGGCAAGGCGCCAATATGTTAAATTGGCCGCTTTTCTGTGCACCAAACCCTACAATCGCGGCCGTAGCGCCGTAGAAATGCGGTAGTGTTCCGACAATCTAACACACGGACAGACTGCGTCCGTTTTGTTTTCCACTGGAGAATCCCATGGCGCTTGAACGCTCCGACGTGGAAAAAATCGCTCATCTGGCCTGCCTGGGCCTCAATGAAGCCGATCTTCCACACATCACTTCTGCCCTGAACAGCATCCTCGGGCTGGTCGACGAAATGCAGGCGGTCGATACCGACGGTATCGAGCCGCTGGCCCACCCACTGGAAGCCAGCCAGCGCCTGCGCGCCGACGTCGTCACCGAGTCCAATAACCGCGAGGCCTACCAGTCCATCGCGCCAGCGGTCGAAAACGGCCTGTACCTGGTTCCGAAAGTCATCGACTAAAGGGAAAGAGCCTCTCATGCATCAGATGACCCTGGCCGAGATCGCCCGCGGACTCGCCGACAAAAAGTTTTCCTCCGAAGAGCTGACCAAGGCCCTGCTGGCGCGCATCGCCCAGCTCGATCCGCAGCTCAACAGCTTCATCAGCCTCACCGAAGAACTGGCCCTGAGCCAGGCCAAGGCCGCCGACGCTCGTCGCGCCAAGGGTGAGAACGGCGCCCTGCTTGGCGCGCCGATTGCCCACAAGGACCTGTTTTGCACACAGGGCATCCGCACCAGCTGCGGCTCGAAGATGCTCGACAATTTCAAGGCCCCGTACGATGCCACCGTGGTCGCCAAGCTGGCCGCCGCCGGCACCGTGACCCTGGGCAAGACCAACATGGACGAGTTCGCCATGGGCTCGGCCAACGAGTCGAGCCATTACGGCGCGGTGAAAAACCCGTGGAACCTTGAACACGTACCGGGCGGCTCGTCCGGTGGTTCCGCCGCCGCCGTGGCCGCGCGCCTGTTGCCGGCCGCCACCGCCACCGACACCGGTGGCTCGATTCGCCAGCCAGCTGCGTTCACCAACCTCACCGGCCTGAAACCGACCTACGGCCGCGTCTCGCGCTGGGGCATGATTGCCTACGCCTCCAGCCTCGACCAGGGTGGCCCGCTGGCCCGCACCGCCGAAGACTGCGCGATCCTGCTCCAAGGCATGGCCGGCTTCGACCCGAACGATTCCACCAGCATCGATGAACCGGTGCCGGACTACAGCGCCAGCCTCAACGGTTCGCTGCAAGGCCTGCGCATTGGCGTGCCGAAGGAATATTTCGGCGCCGGCCTCGACCCGCGCATCGCCGATCTGATTCAAAACAGCATCAAGGAGCTGGAAAAGCTCGGCGCGGTCATCAAGCAAATCAGCCTGCCGAACATGCAGCACGCCATTCCGGCGTATTACGTGATCGCCCCGGCGGAAGCCTCCTCTAACCTCTCGCGTTTCGACGGCGTGCGCTTCGGCTATCGCTGCGAGAACCCGCAAAACCTGGTCGACCTGTACAAGCGCTCCCGTGGCGAAGGCTTCGGCGCCGAAGTGCAGCGCCGGATCATGGTTGGCGCCTACGCGCTGTCCGCCGGCTACTACGATGCCTACTACCTAAAGGCGCAGAAAATCCGCCGCCTGGTAAAGAACGACTTCATGGCCGCCTTCAACGAGGTCGATATCATCCTCGGCCCAACCACGCCGAACCCGGCCTGGAAGCTCGGCGCCAAGAACAGCGACCCGGTCGCCGAGTACCTGGAAGACGTCTACACCATCACCGCCAACCTCGCCGGCTTGCCAGGCCTGTCCATGCCGGCCGGCTTCGTCGATGGCCTGCCGGTGGGCGTGCAGTTGCTCGCGCCGTATTTCCAGGAAGGCCGCCTGCTCAACGTGGCGCACCAGTATCAGTTAAATACTGACTGGCACACCCGCACCCCTCAGGGGTTTTGAAACTGCTGCGCTCGGTAATGCTGCGTTGAAAACTGGCTCGAAATGCTCATTGATTAAAGTCAACTCCGCTTTCTCGCCAGTTTTCGCCTTGCCTTACCTTCGCTCGCGACGTTTCAAAATCCCCTGATAAGACTTCTGAGGAGAAACACATGCAATGGGAAGTCGTGATCGGGCTGGAGATTCATACCCAGCTCACCACCCGGTCGAAAATCTTTTCCGGTAGCTCGACCACCTTCGGTTCCGAGCCCAACACCCAGGCCAGCCTGGTTGACCTGGGCATGCCCGGCGTACTGCCGGTGCTCAACGCCGAAGCGGTGCGCATGGCGGTGATGTTCGGCCTGGCGATTGACGCCGAGATCGGCCAGCACAACGTGTTCGCCCGCAAGAACTACTTCTACCCGGACCTGCCCAAGGGCTACCAGATCAGCCAGATGGAACTGCCGATCGTCGGCAAGGGCCACCTGGACATCGCCCTGGAAGACGGCACGGTCAAGCGCGTCGGCATCACCCGCGCGCACCTGGAAGAAGACGCCGGCAAGAGCCTGCACGAAGAATTCAACGGTGCTACCGGCATCGACCTGAACCGCGCCGGCACGCCGCTGCTGGAAATCGTCTCAGAGCCGGACATGCGCAGCGCCAAGGAAGCCGTGGCCTACGTCAAGGCGATCCATGCCCTGGTGCGCTACCTGGGCATCTGCGACGGCAATATGGCCGAGGGCTCACTGCGTTGCGACTGCAACGTGTCGATCCGTCCCAAGGGCCAGGCCGAGTTCGGCACCCGCTGCGAGATCAAGAACGTCAACTCGTTCCGCTTCATCGAAAAGGCGATCAACAGCGAGATCCAACGCCAGATCGAACTGATCGAGGACGGCGGCAAGGTCATCCAGCAGACCCGCCTGTACGACCCGAACAAGGACGAGACCCGTCCGATGCGCAGCAAGGAAGAAGCCAACGACTACCGTTACTTCCCCGACCCGGACCTGCTGCCGGTGGTCATCGAGCATTCGTTCCTCGATGAAGTACGCGCCACCCTGCCGGAACTGCCGCCACAGAAACGCGAGCGCTTCCAGGCGCAGTTCGGGCTGTCGAGCTATGACGCCAACGTCCTGGCCACCAGCCGCGAACAGGCCGATTACTTCGAGAAAGTCGTGAGCATCGGCGGCGACGCCAAGCTGGCGGCCAACTGGGTGATGGTCGAGTTGGGCAGCCTGTTGAACAAGCAGGGCCTGGAAATCGACGAGTCGCCGGTGTCGGCCGAGCAACTGGGCGGCATGCTGTTGCGGATCAAGGACAACACCATTTCCGGCAAGATTGCCAAAATGGTATTCGAAGCCATGGCCAATGGTGAGGGCAGCGCAGACGAAATCATCGACAAGCGCGGCTTGAAGCAGGTCACCGACACCGGTGCGATCAGCGCCGTGCTCGATGAAGTGCTCGCGGCCAACGCCGAGCAGGTCGAGCAATACCGTGCGGCGGACGAAGCCAAGCGCGGCAAGATGTTCGGCTTCTTCGTCGGCCAGGCCATGAAAGCTTCCAAGGGCAAGGCCAACCCTCAGCAAGTCAACGAACTGCTGAAAAGCAAGCTCGAGGGCTGATTGCCATGGAGCCAGTCTTTGAATCTGGCTCAACTCCCTGTGGGAGCGGGCTTGCTCGCGATAGCGGTATGACAGTCAACCTAAATGTTGAATGTGATGGCCCCATCGCGAGCAAGCTCGCTCCCACATTTGTATTTGGAACCTCTCAGATGAAGCGTCTCCTCGGCGCCTGCGCCCTGCTGTCCCTGCTGGCCGGTTGCGCCAGCCAGAGCGGGACGGTCGATCCACACGGCTACGACCAGACCGGCGTCGCCTCCTATTACGGCTCCAGGCACCATGGCAAGCGTACCGCCAGCGGCGAGCGCTTCGACCAGCACGGCCTGACCGCCGCGCATCGCCAGTTGCCATTCGGCACCCGGGTGAAAGTCACCAACCTGAAAAACAACGACAGCGTCGTGGTCCGTATCAACGATCGTGGCCCGTATACCCGTGGGCGCCTGATCGATGTGTCCCGCGCCGCGGCCGAACAATTGGGCATGCTGCGCAGCGGTACCGCGCGTGTGCGTGTGCAAGCCCTCGACGACTGATAGACGGAGCCCGGCCATTTCCCTGATCAATGCTTTACCGCTGCTCAGCCTGATCGAACTGTGTGGCGCCCTGCTGTTGCTGATCGCCGGCGCCGAGTTGCTGGTGCGTGCCGCCGTGGGGCTGGCGGCACGCTTGCAGGTGCGGCCGCTGATTATCGGCCTGACCGTCGTCGCATTCGGCAGCAGCGCACCGCAAATGGCTGTCAGCCTGCAAGCGACCCTGGCACAGAACGCTGACATCGCCGTGGGGAGTGTGATCGGCAGCAGTACCTTCAACATCCTCGTCACCCTCGGGCTGTCGGCGCTGATCATTCCGCTGCGCGTCTCGCGTCAATTGGTGCGCTTGGACATCCCGCTGATGATCGGCGCCAGCCTGCTGGTGTTCGTGCTGGCCTGGAACGAAGAACTGACCCGACTCGACGGCGTCCTGCTGCTGGTAGCCCTGGCGGTGTACCTGGGCCTGTTGCTGCGCCAGTCCCGGCACTCCGCGCGACCACATCCGCTGGGAGGCGCAGTTGCCCATGGTTCGTGGCCCAAGAGCCTGGTGATGATCGTTTCGGGCCTGGCGATGCTGGTCTTCGCCGGGAACCTGTTATTGGGCGCGGCGGTGGAAGTGGCGACCGACCTGGGGTTGTCCGAGCGCATCATCGGCCTGACCATCGTTGCCGTGAGCACCTCGCTGCCGGAGCTAGCCACTTCGTTGATCGCCGCCCTTCGGGGTCAACGGGACATCGCGGTAGGCAACGTAATCGGCAGCAACCTGTTCAACCTTCTGGGTGTATTGGGCGTGACCGCCCTCGCCGCGCCCTCTCCGCTCTCGGTCTCGCCCAATGCCCTGGCCTTCGACCTGCCGGTGATGCTTGGCGTCGCGGTGCTGTGCCTGCCGGTGTTCTATTCCGGCTATCGCGTCACCCGTGCCGAAGGGCTGCTGTTCCTGGGCTTGTACACGGCGTACGGGCTGCACGTGGTGTCGTTCACCACCGGCATGCCATTGGCCGGCCAGCTTGAACGATTGATGTTGTTCTACGTGCTGCCGGCCCTGCTCGCGTTTCTGCTGTTCACTTCCTTGCGCGCCTGGCGCCGCCAACATCACAAGAGGGATTTGCCATGACCGACAATCCAAAGACCGGCCTCGATATGCGTCGCAAAGTGATGGGCGATGCGTTCGTCGACCGCGCCCTGGGCAACGCCACCGAATTCACCCAGCCGCTGCAGGATTTCGTGAACGAACATGCCTGGGGCAGCGTCTGGAGCCGCGAAGGCCTGCCGCTGAAGACCCGCAGCCTGATCACCCTCGCCGCCCTCACCGCGCTCAAGTGCCCGCAGGAACTCAAGGGCCACGTGCGTGGCGCGCTGAATAATGGCTGCACGGTAGAAGAAATTCGCGAAGCGTTGCTGCATTGCGCGGTGTACGCGGGCGTGCCAGCGGCGATCGATGCGTTTCGGGCGGCGCAGGAAGTGATCGATAGTTACCAGAAACCTGAGTGATCGGGCGACCGCCTTCGCGAGCAGGCTCGCTCCCACAGGGATCGCGGCACAACCACAAGCCAATGTGGGAGCGAGCTTGCTCGCGATTGGCCCTCAAGAACAGCGCAAAATCGAGGGTTAGATCCACCCACCCCACTGCAACACAAAGATCCCCAGGTTGGTGGTAATCGCCGCCATCAAGGTGGTGATGACGATGATCGCCGCCGCCAGCTCGTGGTTGCCATTCGCGGCGCGGGCCATGACGTAGCTGGCGGCGGCGGTGGGGCTGCCGAAGTACAGGAACAGGATCCCCAGTTCCGCCCCGCGAAAACCCCACAACCATGCGCCCAGAGTAGTCACCAACGGCAAGCCGACCATCTTCACCAGGCTCGAACTCAGGGCCATCTTGCCGCTCTTGCGCAAGGCCGCCAGGGACAGCGTGCCGCCGATGCAGATCAGCGCCAGGGGCAAGGTCATTTGGGACAGATACTTGGCCGACGTCTCGAACCAGTTCGGCAGGCCGATCTGCCAATAGGCGAACGGCGCGGCGGCAAGCACGCTGATGATCAGCGGGTTGCTGATCACGCTCTTGCAGATGCTCCAGGGGTCGGACTTGATCACCGGGCTGTAGACCGCCAGCACGATGGTCGACAGGGTGTTGTAGAACAGGATCACCAGCGCCGCCAGAATCGCCCCCAGGGAAATCCCATAGTCGCCATACATGCTCGCGGCCAATGCCAGGCCGATCACGCCGTTGTTGCCACGAAACGCGCCCTGGGTGTAGATCCCGCGATCCTCCCGCGGGCAACGCCAGATCGCCCAGCCCCAGGCCATGGCGAAACTCACCAGGGTGGCAATCGAGAAATAGATCAGCAGGTCTGGCTGCAAAGCCGCGTGCAAATCAGCGTGCAGAATGCCAAGGAACAACAGCGCCGGCATGGTGACGTTGAACACCAGCGACGAAGCGATGTGGATGAAGTTGTCGTTGATCCAGCCGATGCGCTTGAGCAGCGTCCCCAGAAACAGCATGGCGAACACCGGCGCGGTGACGTTCAGGGTTTCGAGGAAAATTGCCAGCATGCCGAGGACCTTGAGAAGGAGGTGTCGTTAGGTGGCTAATGATAAGCCACTCACGACGTTGGCGTCTGGTGAAGCGCTTTCGCGAGCAGGCTCGCTCCCACATTTATTGTGCGCTGAACACAAAATCCATATTCACCCCACATCCCCTGTGGGAGCGAGCTTGCTCGCGATAGCGTTGGGTCAGCTTGCATCAATGCTGAATGTACCGCCCCCATCGCGAGCAAGCTCGCTCCCACACTGGATCTCCATCGATCACGCAATCATCAGGTAATCGGCGCCGGGTTGAACAAGGTAATGTCGTTGAACAACTTGTGCTGCTCGGCCCAGGTCTGTTTCTTGCCGCTGGCCACGTCCAGGTAGTAGTGGAACAGCTCCCAGCCCAACTCTTCGATGGTCGCGCGCCCGGTGGCGATGCGGCCGGCGTCGATGTCGATCAGGTCCGGCCAGCGCTGGGCCAGTTCGGTACGGGTCGAGACCTTCACCACCGGCGCCATGGCCAAGCCGTACGGGGTGCCCCGACCGGTAGTGAACACGTGCAGGTTCATCCCCGCCGCCAGTTGCAGCGTGCCGCAGACAAAGTCGCTGGCCGGCGTGGCGCAGAAGATCAGGCCCTTTTGCTTGAAGCGCTCACCCGGGCCAAGCACGCCGCTGATTGCGCTGCTGCCGGATTTGACGATCGAGCCCAAGGACTTCTCGACGATGTTCGACAACCCACCCTTCTTGTTGCCCGGCGTGGTGTTGGCGCTGCGATCGGCCTCGCCCTTGGCCAGGTAACGGTCGTACCAGTCCATTTCGCGCACCAGTTCCTGGGCGACTTCCTGGGTTTGCGCCCGGGAGGTCAGCAGGTAGATCGCATCGCGCACTTCGGTGACTTCAGAGAACATCACCGTCGCACCGGCCCGCAGCAACAGGTCCGAGGCGTAGCCCAGGGCCGGGTTGGCGGTGATGCCGGAGAACGCATCGCTGCCGCCGCACTGCATGCCCAGGATCAGCTCCGAGGCGGGCACGGTTTCGCGGCGACGCTGGTCGAGTTTCTTCAGGCGCGTCTCGGCCAACTCCATGATCTGCTCGATCATCTCGGTAAAGCCGTGGCTGGAATCCTGCAAGCGATACAACCATGGCTCGCTGAGGTCCACCGAGCTATCGCCTTCGTGCATCACCTGCCCGGCTTGCAATTTCTCACAGCCCAGGCTGATCACCAGCGCCTCGCCACCCAGGTTCGGGTTGCGCGCCAGGTTGCGCACGGTGCGGATCGGGATGTAGGCGTCGGTGGCGGTGATCGCCACGCCGCAGCCATAACTGTGGGTCAGCGCCACCACGTCATCGACGTTCGGGTACTTGTGCAGCAGCTCTTCCTTGATGCGCTTGACCGCATGGTCAAGCACCCCGGTGACGCACTGCACCGTGGTGGTGATGCCCAGGATGTTGCGCGTGCCGACGGTGCCGTCGGCGTTGCGGTAGCCCTCGAAGGTGTAGCCTTCCAGTGGCGCATCCGCCGCCGGCACATCGGTGGACAGCGGCAGGCTGTCCAAGGGTGGCGCGGTGGGCATGCGCAATTGGTCTTCCTTGACCCAGCTGCCACGAGGGATCGGTTGCAGCGCGTAGCCAATGACCTGGCCGTAGCGAATCACCTCGCCACCCTCGGGAATGTCCACCAGGGTGACCTTGTGGCTCTGTGGCACGAAGTCCACGGTGACCAGGCCGTCCGGGAACTCGGTCCCGGCGGGTACGCCCTGGTCGTTGACAACAATCACCACGTTGTCCCGCTCGTGCAGGCGGATGTAACGGGGCGAATCGGCATGTTCAATCAGATTCATGGACGCCATTCCTCAGGATTTGGCTTCAGACAGGCTGGATAGGTCGGCTTCCCTGGCCGTGGGCTCCTTGAGCACCACACGCTTGATCGGGCCCACGATGACCAGATAGCTGAACACCGCCACCAACGCATTGCAACCGACGAACACCAGGGCCCACTTGAACGAACCGGTGGCGCTGATGATGTAGCCGATGACGATTGGCGTGGTGATCGACGCCAGGTTGCCGAAGGTGTTGAACAGGCCACCGCTCAAGCCGGCGATCTGTTTTGGCGACGTGTCGGACACCACGGCCCAACCCAATGCGCCCACGCCTTTGCCGAAGAATGCCAGGGCCATGAAGCCCACCACCATCCATTCGATATCGACGTAGTTGCACGCCACGATGCTGCTGGACACCAGCAGCCCGGCGATGATTGGCGCCTTGCGGGCGAAGGTCAGCGAATGGCCCTTGCGCAGCAGGTAGTCGGAAATCACCCCGCCGAGGACGCCACCAATGAAACCGCAAATGGCCGGCAAGGACGCGATGAAACCGGCCTTGAGTATGGTCATGCCGCGCTCCTGCACCAGGTACACCGGGAACCAGGTCAGGAAGAAATAGGTGATGCCGTTGATGCAGTACTGGCCCAGGTACACACCGAGCATCATGCGGTTGGTCAGCAACTGGCGGATGTAATCCCACTTCGGACCGTCGGCTTTCTTTTCCTTGCCCTTGTCCTGGTCCATGTCGACCATCGCGCCATTGGAAGCGATGTGGTTGAACTCGGCCTCGTTGATCATCGGGTGTTGGCGCGGGCTGTAGATGACCTTCAGCCAGACGAGCGAGAACACGATGCCGATCACGCCCATGACGATGAACACGTGCTGCCAGCCGAAGCGGTAGACGATCCAGCCCATCAGCGGCGCGAACAATACGGTGGCGAAATACTGCGCCGAGTTGAAGATCGCCGAGGCGGTGCCACGTTCGGCGGTGGGAAACCAGGCCGCGACGATACGGGCGTTGCCGGGGAAAGAAGGCGCTTCGGCCAGCCCGACCAGAAAGCGCAGCATGAACAGCGCAACCACCGCCGTGGACATGCCGAACTCACCGACGTAGCCCTGCAGCACGGTGAACAGCGACCAAGTGAAAATGCTCAGTGCATAGATTTTCTTCGACCCGAAACGGTCGAGCAGCCAGCCGCCAGGAATCTGCCCGGCCACGTAGGCCCAGCCGAAAGCGGAGAAGATGTAACCGAGGGTGACGGCGTCGATGCCGAGGTCTTTTTGCAGGCTGGAACCAGCGATGGCGATGGTGGCGCGGTCGGCATAGTTGATCGTCGTCACCAAAAACAGCATGAGCAGGATCAAATAGCGGACGTGCGTCGGCTTGGTCTCTTGCATGTAATCTACTTCCACTATTTATTTTTATGCGGGAAATCAAATTGTACGGTCGGCGCCAGAGCCCGGCGCCGGCCGGTCCTGCGTATTACGAGCCGATGTAGGAGGTCTTCACCACGGTGTAGAACTCTTGCGCGTAGCGACCTTGCTCGCGCGAACCGTAGGACGAACCTTTGCGCCCACCGAACGGAACATGGTAATCCACGCCGGCGGTTGGCAGGTTGACCATCACCATGCCTGCTTGGGAGTGGCGCTTGAAGTGGTTGGCATACTTCAACGACGTGGTGGCGATACCGGCCGACAAGCCGAACTCGGTGTCGTTGGCCATCGCCAGCGCCGCCTCGTAGTCAGCCACGCGCACGACGTTGGCCACCGGGCCGAAGATCTCTTCGCGGCTGATGCGCATCGAAGCCTCGCTGTCGGCGAACAGGGTCGGCGCCAGGAAGTAACCTTCGGTGTCGCAAGTCACTACACCACCACCGCTGACCAGCCGCGCACCTTCGTTCTGGCCGATGTCGATGTACTTCAAGTCCTGGTTGAGCTGGGCTTCGGAAACGACCGGGCCGATGTCGGTGCCAGCCTTCAGCGCGTGACCGACCTTGATCGATTGCATGCGCTCGGCCATGGCGGCAACGAACTTGTCGTGGATACCGGCAGTGACGATCAGTCGGCTCGATGCCGTGCAACGCTGGCCGGTGGAGTAGAACGCGCTCTGCACCGCCAATTCGACCGCCTGCTTGAGGTCGGCGTCGTCGAGGATGATCTGCGGGTTCTTGCCGCCCATTTCCAGCTGGACCTTGGCTTGGCGCGCCACGCAGTTGACCGCGATCTGCCGGCCGACGCCCACGGAACCGGTGAAGCTGATGCCATCGACTTTCGGGCTGTTGACCAGAATGTCACCGACCACACGGCCGCTGCCCATCACCAGGTTGAACGCACCGGCCGGGAAACCGGCACGGGAAATGATCTCGGCCAGGGCCCAGGCGCAGCCCGGCACCAGCTCGGCGGGCTTGATCACCACGCAGTTGCCGTAGGCCAGGGCCGGGGCAATTTTCCACGCAGGGATGGCGATCGGGAAGTTCCACGGAGTGATCAGACCAACCACGCCGAGGGCTTCGCGGGTCACTTCGACGTTGACGCCCGGGCGCACCGACGGCACGTAGTCGCCCGACAGGCGCAGGCATTCACCGGCGAAGAATTTGAAAATGTTGCCGGCGCGGGTTACTTCGCCGATGGCTTCGGGCAGGGTCTTACCCTCTTCCCGGGCCAGCAGTTGGCCAAGCTCTTCGCGACGGGCGAGAATTTCGCTGCCGACTTTGTCCAGCGCATCGTGACGGGCCTGGATGCCCGAGGTCGACCAGGCCGGGAACGCGGCACGGGCGGCTTCGATGGCGGCGTTGACTTGCGCTGCGTCAGCCTTGGCGTATTCACCGATGACGTCGGACAAGTCAGACGGGTTGATGTTGGTGCAATAGTCAGCACCGGCCACCCACTCACCGTTGATGTAGTTATCGAAACGCTTTGCATCTGCCACGGAGCTTCTCCTCTCACAAAAGCTGTCTAGGAACGCAGGGCGTCCCTGGCTGCGTTTCCACGCGCACGTGGAAACGATCAAGCCTTACGCAAAAAGCCGCTGATTGCTCAGCGGCCTTGTCGGGTCTGTTACTGCTTGCCTTGCTTGTCGATCAGCGCGGCCAGGGCTTCGTACTCTTCTGGCAGCAGGTCGGTCAGCGGCGTGCGCACTGGGCCCGCGTCATAACCAACGATCTTCGCGCCGGCCTTGACGATGCTCACCGCGTAACCCGCCTTGCGGTTGCGGATGTCCAGGTATGGCAGGAAGAAGTCGTCGATGATCTTGCCGACAGTCTCGTGATCTTCGCGGGCAATGGCGTGGTAGAAGTCCATCGCGGTTTTCGGGATGAAGTTGAACACCGCCGAGGAGTAGACCGGCACGCCCAGGGCCTTGTAGGCCGCGGCGTAGACTTCAGCGGTCGGCAGGCCGCCCAGGTAGCTGAAACGGTCGCCGAGGCGACGACGGATCGACACCATCAGTTCGATGTCGCCCAGGCCGTCCTTGTAGCCGATCAGGTTCGGGCAGCGCTCGGCCAGTTGTTCCAGCTGGGTCGCGTTCAGGCGGCAGACGTTGCGGTTGTACACCACCACGCCGATCTTCACCGATTTGCACACGGCTTCAACGTGGGCGGCAACGCCGTCCTGGCTGGCTTCGGTCAGGTAGTGCGGCAGCAGCAACAGACCCTTGGCGCCCAGGCGCTCAGCTTCCTGAGCGTATTCGATAGCCTGGCGGGTGGCACCGCCGACGCCGGCGAGGATTGGCACGCTGGTGGCGCAGGTATCGACGGCAGTCTTGATGACTTGCGAATACTCACTGGCGGCCAGGGAGAAGAATTCACCGGTGCCGCCCGCCGCGAACAATGCAGAGGCGCCGTACGGGGCCAGCCACTCGAGGCGCTTGATGTAGCTGTCGCGATTGAAATCGCCATTGGCAGTGAAATCGGTAACCGGGAACGACAGCAGGCCCGACGAGAGGATGGACTTCAGTTCTTGTGGATTCATTATTCGAACACCCTGGACGCAAATGTTGTGTTGTGGAAATGGTTCAGCTTCATGTGAAGTTGTAGGTCATCGTACAACTTAAAATGTGGGCGTCAACTGTATTTCGTCTTTTGTCGCGAAGCGGGCAACGGGTGTTTGGCGGGAAGCCTTGTAGAACGGGGCTTTGGGTGTGATGGGAGACGGATGAAACTTGTGGACTGAGAACCGGAACCGCTTGTCGCCACTGTCAACTCTGCCAGTAGGCGCCGTTGCGGCATGGGGGCATAACCCAGGCATGGCCGTGCAAAGCTCGGCCATGATCCTTTTCATAAACTGTAAGTGAGTCGCCCGTACGTGACGATCAGGGCCGCCTCACAGGAGTGACATCATGAGGACGTATGCAAAGCCCACGCTCGAGGAATTTCCAGACCAAGACGCAGTGACGATCAACCTGTCAAAGACAAAGACGTTAACCGTGAACATTCCGGATGCAGAATTCCACAAGTACTCGAACGCCATGCTGACTCTGACTCTTACGCGTTCCGTAGGCGCGTTTACACCCTTGACCGATGGCGAGGAAGGTACGCCACGCATGAATGTGAAAGTGGCTCTAACTCACGCCGACTTGGAAGCTTTCAAAGGCGAATCGGTTGAGCTTCGTTACGAAGTGACCTATGAGAGCGGCGGGGATGACAAATCCGACCCGCTAATGTTGCGGATCAAGGCGTAGGACTGCGCATTCACTCTTTATCGAACGGTGCAAAGTCGTAAAGCTGGACACCACTACCCTATGGCGAGGGAGCTTGCTCCGTTCGACTGCGAAGCAGTCGCCAACCTGTAGAAGGACGGATCGCTCAAAGAGCTGAGGGGGCCGCTTCGCAGCCCAGCGGGAGCAAGCTCCCTCGCCACAACAGCATCCTCGGCGCCCGAGCAGTGAGCGACTTTCAGCCCTGCGCCTGCGCCTCTTCATGGGCCTGGCGCAGCCGCTCGCGGCTGTTGGTCAGGTGCAAACGCATGGCCGCACGGGCCGCATCGGAATCCTGGCGAGCGATGGCCTCGTAGATTTCCTCGTGCTCGCGACTCAGTCGATCCATGTAGTGCTGTTGGTCGTCATGGGCCAGGCGCGCCGAGTTCAGCCGGGTGCGCGGGATGATGCTGGTGCCCAAGTGGGTCATGATGTCGGTGAAGTAACGGTTGCCGGTGGACAGGGCGATTTCCAGATGGAAGGCGAAGTCCGAGGCCACCGCGTCGCTGGCGTGGGCCGCGCTTTCGTTCAAGGCATCGAGCGCCGCCCGCATCGCCGACAGTTGCTCATCGCTGCGGCGCTGCGCCGCGAGCCCGGCGGATTCCACTTCCAGGCTGATGCGCAACTCCAGGATCGCCAGCACATCGCGCAGCGTGACCACCGTCGCCGGGTCGATGCGAAAGCCGCTCGGGCTGGGCGTGTCCAGCACGAAGGTGCCGATGCCATGGCGGGTTTCAACCTGGCCGGCCGCCTGCAAACGGGAAATTGCCTCGCGCACCACCGTGCGGCTGACGCCATGGGCCTCCATGATCGCCGACTCGGTGGGCAACTTATCGCCACGCTTGAGCAGGCCGTCGCGAATCTGCTCGGTCAGCACCGTCACCAGCTCCTGCGCCAGGCTGCGGCGCTTGCGGGGAAGGCGTGGGACGTTGATCGGGTTTTCCATGGTGTGTCTCTATCTGACAGGCGGCTAAGTATGCATCATAGCGCAACGTAGTTGTACGATCACCGTGCTCACTGGTGGGCCTTTTCAAAGGTTACTGCCATGCATCGCTGTGGCGAGGGGATTTATCCCCGCTGGGCTGCGTAGCAGCCCCTTGGTCTATTGGCAGACTCAATATCGAGACCGTTGATTTGAAAGGGGCGCTTCGCGCCCAGCGGGGATAAATCCCCTCGCCACAACAGCGTTCGACAATGACAATCAAGCGGTCACGGCCTGCTCCACCAGTTGGCCATTTTCGATACGCACGTGTCGCGGATGGAAACGTTTCAAGCTGCTTCGGTGGCCGACACTGACGATACTCAGGCCGGGCAACTGGTCGATCAAGGCTTGATACAGCGTCGCCTCGTCTTCTTCATCCATCGCCGACGTGGCTTCGTCCATGTACAACCACAGCGGTGCGTAAAGCAATGCACGGGCGAAGGCCAGGCGTTGTTGCTCGCCGGGCGAGAGCATGCGCTGCCAGTGGTTGCTTTCATCCAACCGCGCCACCAGGTGCGGCAGGCGACAGGTTTCGAGCACCTGTGCATAACGTTCGTTGGGGTAGACATCGCCGGCCTGTGGGTAACTCAGCACTTCCCGCAGGCTGCCAATCGGCAAGTAGGGCTTTTGCGGCAGGAACAGATAACGCGCCGAGGGCAGGAGAATGCTGCCATGCCCCGCAGGCCACAGATGCCCCATCGCCCGCAGCAACGTTGACTTGCCGCTGCCGGAGCGACCACTGAGCATCACCCGCTCGCCCGGCTCCACGCTCAGTTCGCCATGGGTCAGCAGATGCCGGCCATCGTTCAGGTCCAGCCCGAGATCGTGGACCTTCAGCTCGTTGCCCTGGCTCTGTACATCAATGGCCGGCACGCGCTCTTCGTTGTCGCTCATCGCCTGGCGGAAACTCAGCAGACGGTCACAGGTGGCGCGCCACGCGGCGAGGTTGGCGTAGGCGGTAATGAACCAACTGAAATTCTCCTGCACATTACCGAACGCCGAGTTGATCTGCATGAGCTCGCCCAGTTGGATCTTGCCCGCGAAATAACGCGGCGCGGCGACGATGAATGGGAAAATGATTGCGATCTGGCCGTAGCCGGACGTGAAGAATGTCAGGCGCTTGGACACCCGCATGATGTCCCAGAAGTTGTGCCAGACCAGGCCGAAACGACCACTCAAGCGACGATTCTCATTAGGCTCGCCGCCATAGAGCGCGATGCTCTCGGCGTTCTCGCGCACCCGCACCATGGAGAAACGCAGGTCGGCTTCGAAGCGCTGCTGGTTGTTGTTCAGACCGATCAGGCGACGGCCGATCAGGTGCGTCAGCCAACTGCCCACCGCCGCATAGACCAACGCGCACCAGAACATATAGCCAGGGATGGTGTAGCCGAACACCTCGATGCTGCCAGACACGCCCCACAGGATAATCGAGAACGACACCAGGCTGACCACCGTGCGAAGCAGCCCCAGGCCCAGCTCCAGCGTGTTGCTGGTAAAACTGTTGAGGTCTTCGGAGATCCGCTGGTCGGGGTTGTCCGTGTAGCCACCCTGCTCCAGCCGGTAGTAGTTCTTGTTGTTGAGCCAGCGGGCGAAATGCTGCTCGGTGAGCCAGGCCCGCCAGCGGATGGTGAGCATTTGCGTGAGGTACAAGCGGTACACCGCGCCCAGGATCGCTACCGCCGCGATGCCGCAGAAGTACAGGATCAACCGCCAGAATGCCACGGTGTCCTTTTCTTGCAGGGCGTTGTAGAAATCCCTGTACCAACTGTTGACCCACACCGAAATCGCCACGCTGAACAACGACAGCGCGATCACGGCGATCAATAGCGTCCAGGCCTTGCCCTTCTCCTCACTGCGCCAGTATGGCGTGGTCATCTGCCAGACACGGCGCAAAAAATGGCCGCGCACCGCGTCATTGACCGCGGAATATTCAGCGTTCTGATTCATGGTTAAGGCTCAATAAAGGAATAACTCGGGCCGATGATAGAGCAACGGCCCGATCTGTCGCGAGAGGGACAGCATTCGTTCAGCGCAGGTTCAGCGACGCACCGGACGCTTCTGCAATTTGCGCTGCAAGGTCCGCCGGTGCATGCCCAAGGCACGAGCCGTGGCGGAAATATTGCCTTCGTGCTCGGTCAGCACCCGCTGGATGTGTTCCCATTGCAGGCGATCCACCGACATGGGGTTTTCCGGCACCAGGGTATCGAGGTCGGCGTGCTCGGACAGCAGCGCCGCCAGCACATCGTCGGCATCCGCCGGTTTGCACAGGTAGTTGCACGCGCCGCGCTTGATGGCCTCGACCGCGGTGGCAATGCTCGAATAACCGGTGAGGATCACCACGCGCATCTCCGGGTCCAGCTCCAGCAGCTTGGGCAGCAGCACCAGGCCGGAGTCGCCGTCCATTTTCAGGTCGAGGGCGGCATAGTCCGGCAGGTCGGCCTGGGCGATGGTCAGGCCCTCTTCGGCGGAACCGGCGGTGCTGACCCGAAAACCGCGACGGGACATGGCCCGGGCCATGACGCGGGTAAAGGTGGCGTCGTCATCCACCAGCAGCAGGTGCGGCAGTTCTTCGCCGTCGACTTGGATCTCGTCACTCATATTCGTCTCCTCGGTCGGCATGGGGCAGGCGCAGCTCGGTGAGCGTACCGCCTTCCTCATGGGGGTAGAGTTTCACCGAGCCGCCGGCGCGTGTCACGCTGGCCTTGCTCAAAAACAGGCCCAGGCCGAAACCCTTGCCCTTGGTAGTGAAAAACGGTTTGCCGATCTGCTCGGCAATCGCCAGCGGCACACCGGCGCCGTGATCGCGAATACAGATCGTCAGTTCATAGGCGTCCCAGTCCAGCACCACTTCCAAGTTTTCCGGGCAGGCGTCGGCGGCATTGTTCAGCAGGTTCAGCAAGGCCTGGGTCAAGTCCGGCGGCGGCGCCATGCGCGGCACCGTGCCCTTGCCCAGGCACTGGAAGCGATAACTGGCTTCGGGGCGCATCAGGTGCCAACGGTTCAGGGCATCGTCGAGCCAGAACGTGACCGCCTGCATGTCGATGTCCAGCCGGCGGTTGGCCTCGGCGGCGCGCACCAGGTATTGCAGGGTTTCCTTGCAGAGCTTGACCTGGTCTTGCAGCACACCGAGGTCTTCTTGCAACGCCGGGTCTTTATGGTCCTGGCGCATTTCCTTGAGCAGTACGCTCATGGTCGCCAGCGGCGTGCCCAGTTCATGGGCAGCGCCGGCGGCCTGGGTCGCCACAGCCAGCAGTTGCTCGTCCCGCAGGCCTTCTTCACGACGGATCGCCCGCAGCTCTTCCTGGCGACGCAATTCTTCGGCCATGCGCGCGGCAAAAAAGGTGATGACCGCAGCCGCCAGGGCGAAGCTCAGCCACATGCCGTAGATCTGCAGGTTTTCCCGGGCGATGGGGAAGGTTTCCAGCGGATAGAAGCGCGCCAGCAACAAGGTGTACAGCGCCAGGGCGATGCCGGACAGGATCAGCGAAAAACGCCACGGCAGTGTCACGGCGGCGATGGTGAGCGGCACCAGGTAATAAGAGACGAAAGGATTGGTGGAGCCGCCGGAGAAATACAGCAGCGCGCTGTGGATAAACAGGTCGCAGGCCAGTTGCACAGCGTATTCAAGTTCGGTCACTGGCCATGAGGTACGCAGGCGAACCGCAGTCAACGCGCAAAGTACGCTGGAAAAGACCAGCGTGATTGCCAGTTGCAGCCAAGGCAGCGGCAGCAGGTCGAACCAATAGGCAAGCCCCACCGAGCCGGCCTGGGCTGCGAGGACCAGAATGCGGATAAACGTCAGGCGCCATAGGTTCTGGCGCGAAGCGGAAGTCATTTGCAAAGGGGCGAGCATGAGCTCTCCTGATGAGCGCTCCAGGCGGATCGCACGGAGTATAACCAAGGCAGGGCTTGCAGCGGCGGATATGCGGCAAAGCGCCACAGCCCTGAAATGGCACACCAACCTGTGGCGAGGGGATTTATCCCCGCTGGACTGCACAGCAGGCCCTAAGATGTTCACCGGTGAAATTTGGGGGCCGCTTCGCGCCCCAGCGGGGATAAATCCCCTCGCCACAAAAGCGCCACTTTGCTGCGATCTGTATAGAAGTTGTAACTGTGCGAACCGCACCATAAACGCTAGAGTCTTATCGTTCACGCAGGCCCGGAACCTACCCCTGCGCATCATCCCAAGGAGCTTTCATGCACACGTTCAGTCGCCCCGCCGCCCTGCTCGCCCTCAGCCTCGGCACCGTCGCCAGCCTGCCGGCCGTGGCCGCCGATGAGCTTCATTACAACCAGATTTCCCTGCGCGCCGAAGCCAGCCAGGAAGTGGCCCGCGACCTGATGATCGTCACCCTCTACACCGAGGAACAGAACACCGACCCGGCCAAACTCGCGGCCACCGTCAGCACCACACTGAACAAAGCCATTGGCCAGGCCAAGCAGGTCAAGGACATCAACTTGCGCCAAGGCAGCCGCAACAGCTACCCGGTCTACGATAACAAGGGCCAGAAGATCACCGGCTGGCGCGAACGCGCCGAGCTGCGCCTGGAAAGCGCCGACTTCGCCGCCCTGTCCAAACTCACCGGCGAATTGCTCACCGACATGAAAATGGCCGGCATGGACTTCGCCATCGCCACCGCCACCCGCCAGACCAGCGAAGACGCCCTGCTCAAGGACGCCGTCAACGCCTTCAAGGCCCGCGCCCAACTAGCCACCGAAGCCCTAGGCGGCAAGGGCTACAAAATCGTCAACCTGAACTTCAACACCAACGGTTATCCACAACCGTACATGCGCCCGCAGATGATGATGAAAGCGGCGTCCATGGATGCCGAGTCGGTCACGCCGGAAGTGGAAGCAGGCACCAGCAAAGTGACGATGACGGCGGATGGGGTTGTTGAGGTGTTGATGCACTGATGATCGGCGGTGGTTCAGTTAATTTTACTGACTGAACCACCGAAGCCGAGCGACAAAAACTCCCGTGGCGAGGGAGCTTGCTCCCGCTGGGCTGCGCAGCGGCCCCAAACCAGACACCTGGGTGTATCAGATGGATGCAGTCGCTGCTATTGGGGCCGCTTCGCGCCCCAGCGGGAGCAAGCTCCCTCGCCACTGGTTTGGTGGTCGGCGGGACATAGGCATATTGCTTCGACCTCTGTTGGGGTCTTCTCGGAACGGAGTCGCACAATAGTTTTGACATTTCCAAAAGCAGCACGAGAGAACTGTCCACGTTTTATGGAACGTGGACAGCGAAAGATTAGGCCTCCTTGAAAAGTCAAAATGTTTTTCCCAGGCATGAAATGTACAGCCTTCACACCTGGGCATTCAGGTGACCTTCGCGAACAAACCCACCCACAACTGATCGGGTACATCCGTGAAAAGATAGGCAGGCTACAAGGCCGCCTTCGCGAGCAGGCTCGCTCCCGCAAATGGATTGGGTATGACCGGGAGAGCCAGGTCGACTACCAGTTCAGCTTTGCCCCCACAGACCTGACAGGTGTACGACCCGGGAGAAACGCTATACCCAAACCCCACGGTCCACCTCACTTTTCGATATTTCCACCACCCCCACCCGCAACGCTACTCTCCTGAAAACCTCACTGCCCCCAAGGGATTTCATGGACAGAACCACCTTCAAGCCCCTCCTGCTCGCGCTGGCCCTGATCAGCAGCGCCCCAATGGCCCAAGCCGCCACCACCCTGGTCTACTGCTCCGAAGCCAGCCCCGCCGGCTTCGACCCAAGCCAATACACCAGCGGCACCGACTTCGATGCCTCGGCCGAAACCGTCTTCAACCGCCTCACCCAGTTCAAGCGCGGCGGCACCGAGGTCGAGCCCGGGTTGGCTTCAAGCTGGGACGTGTCCCCCGATGGCCTGGCCTACACCTTCCACCTACGCGAGGGTGTGAAATTTCATACCACCGAGTTCTTCACCCCGAGCCGCGACTTCAACGCCGACGACGTGCTGTTCACTTTCCAGCGCCTGCTCGACCCTCAGCACCCGTTCCGCCAGGCCTACCCCACCGGATCGCCGTACTTCACCGACATGGGCCTGAACACCACGATCAAGAGCGTCGAGAAGGTCGACGAGCACACCGTCCGCTTCAACCTCAATAACGTCGACGCCGCGTTCGTGCAAAATTTGGCGATGAGTTTTGCCTCGGTGCAATCGGCCGAATACGCCGCGCAATTGTTGAAAGAAGGCAAGGCCGGCGACCTCAACCAGAAACCCGTCGGCACCGGGCCGTTCGTGTTCAAGCGCTACCAGAAGGATTCGCAGATCCGCTACGTCGCCAACACCGCGTACTGGAAACCCGAGGACGTGAAGCTCGACAACCTGATTTTTTCCATCACCCCGGACGCCGCCGTACGCCTGCAAAAGCTCAAGCGTGGCGAATGCCAGGTCAGCGGTTATCCGCGCCCGGCCGATATCGAAGTGATGGAGCAAGACCCGAACCTGCAGGTGCTCAAGCAGCCCGGCTTCAACCTGGGCTTCCTGGCCTACAACGTGACGCACCCGCCGCTGGACCAGCTCAAGGTCCGTCAGGCGCTGGACATGGCCATCGACAAGCCAGCGATCATCAAAGCGGTGTACCAGAGCGCTGGGCAACTGGCGCAAAACGCCTTGCCACCGGCCCAATGGTCGTTCGACCCTGCGATCCAGGACGCGCCCCATGACGTGACCAAGGCCAAGGCGCTCCTCAAGGAAGCCGGGGTTGCGCCCGGTACAACCATTGATTTATGGGCGATGACGGTGCAGCGCGCCTCCAACCCCAACGCGCGGATGTCTGCGCAAATGATCCAGCAGGATTGGGCCAAGATTGGTATCAAGGCGAACATCGTCAGCTACGAATGGGGCGAATACATCAAGCGCGCCAAGAACGGCGAGCATGACGCAATGATCTATGGCTGGACCGGCGACAACGGTGATCCGGACAACTGGCTCGGCGTGCTTTATAGCTGCGCGGCGGTCAAGGGCAGCAACTACGCCAAGTGGTGCGACCCGGCCTATGACCGGTTGATCCAGCAGGCCAAGGTCGCGACCGACCGGCAAAAACGGATCGAGCTGTACCAGCAGGCGCAGAAAATCCTCAAGCAGCAGGTGCCCATCACACCCATTGCCAACTCAACGGTGTTCCAGCCGATACGCAAGGAAGTGGTGGATTTCAAACTCAGCCCGTTTGGCCTGACACCTTTCTACGGCGTGGGTTTGAACAAGTAAAACCCGCCCCATGGCGGTGCGCAGCAGCCCTGCGCCGCACCGCCAGCGGGCGCCTTTTGCCCCAAAAAAACCTGCGCAAACGATCAAATGCGTCAAAAGTTACAAAGATGCGACATTAAGGTACGTTCGTGCCACTGTTTCAGAGTTGAAACCGCTCTAGATCTTGCATTGGGTATGGGGCCTGCATAAGTATCCGCAGGACGACTCACGAGGTCGCCCTCAAATCCAAAAATGACAACAAATCATGAGGCCAACATGCTTAAACACGCGGTCATTCCGTTTTTAGTCGGTGCAGGCTTGTTAGCCAGCGCTCCTTTCGCTTCCGCCGCGACTAACCTGGTGTTCTGCTCCGAAGGCAGCCCGGCCGGTTTCGACCCCGGTCAGTACACCACCGGAACCGACTTCGATGCCTCTGCAGAAACCATGTTCAACCGCCTGACCCAGTTTGAGCGCGGCGGCACCGCCGTGATTCCTGGCCTGGCCACCAAGTGGGACATCTCCGAAGACGGCCTCACCTATACGTTCCACCTGCGTGAAGGCGTCAAGTTCCACACCACCCCGTATTTCAAGCCGACCCGTGAATTCAATGCCGACGACGTGCTGTTCACGTTCAATCGCATGATCAACAAGGACGACCCGTTCCGTAAGGCGTACCCAACCGAATTCCCGTACTTCACCGACATGGGGATGGACACCAACATCACCAAGATCGATAAAGTCGACGACCACACCGTCAAGTTCACCCTCAAAGATGTCGACGCCGCGTTCATCCAGAACATGGCCATGAGCTTCGCCTCGATCCAGTCCGCCGAATATAGCGCCCAACTGCTCAAGGAAGGCAAGGCCCCGGACATCAACCAAAAGCCGGTCGGCACCGGCCCGTTCGTGTTCAAGAGCTACCAGAAAGATTCCAACATCCGCTACACCGGCAACAAGGAATACTGGAAGCCTGAAGACGTGAAGATCGACAACCTGATCTTCGCCATCACCACCGACCCGTCGGTACGTATCCAGAAGTTGAAGAAGAACGAGTGCCAGATCACTCTCTTCCCACGCCCGGCCGACCTCCAGGCCCTTAAGGACGACAAAGCGCTGAAGATGCCTGACCAGGCGGGTTTCAACCTGGGTTATGTAGCTTACAACGTGATGGACAAAGTCAAAGGCGACGACAAGCCCAACCCACTGGCTGACCTGCGAGTTCGTCAAGCCTTGGACATGGCCGTGAACAAGCAACAGATCATCGACTCTGTGTACCAAGGAGCGGGCCAGCTGGCGGTCAACGCCATGCCACCGACCCAGTGGTCCTACGACACCACCATCAAAGATGCCAAATACGACCCAGAGAAAGCCAAGGCGCTGCTCAAGGAAGCCGGCGTCAAGGAAGGCACAGAGATCGTTCTGTGGGCCATGCCGGTTCAGCGTCCGTACAACCCGAACGCCAAACTGATGGCGGAAATGCTGCAGAATGACTGGTCCAAGATCGGCCTGAAGGTCAAGATCACCAGCTACGAATGGGGCGAGTACATCAAGCGTTCCAAAGGTGGCGAGAACCAGGCCATGATCATTGGCTGGAGCGGTGACAACGGTGACCCGGACAACTGGCTCAACGTGCTGTTTGGCTGCGACTCGCTGCAAGGCAACAACTTTTCCAAATGGTGTGACAAGAAGTTCGACGGCCTCGTGAAAGAAGCCAAGCGCACCACCGACCAGGCCAAGCGCACCGACCTCTACAAACAGGCACAACACGTCCTCAAGGATGCTGTGCCGATGACACCTATCGCTCACTCGACGGTGTATCAACCCATGCGCGCCAACGTGCAGGACTTCAAGATCAGCCCATTTGGCTTGAACTCCTTCTACGGCGTCAGCGTCAGCAAATAACGATAGGCAACGGCGGCGCTTTCAACGTCGCCGTTGTGCTATCCGCCAAGACCCAAGGAAACCGCCTGCCTTTGGAAGCACCGCACACAGCGGTAGCCGAGAGGGCATCGCCTTTTCCCACATGTCTTTCAGGCGTTACGCATTTACCGCCTCGCCCACGACTCATACCGTCGGGCTACCGGTTTGCTAATGCTGTGGCATCGCTGTTTTACGCAATGGAATGAGCCCAGTGCCCCGGACCTGTCCCCGAAGAAGGACGCCGGTTCGCTGACAAACACCCCGAACGAGAGAGGGAGCGTCATGCGCCATACCTTGGTTTTATCCGCATTGCTGGGCACCGGCCTGCTGGCCGCCACATCCGCAGCCCAGGCCGCCGGCGGCAGCCTGGTGTTCTGTTCCGAAGGCAGCCCCGCCGGTTTCGACACCGCGCAATACACCACCGCCACTGATAACGACGCCGCCGAGCCGCTGTACAACCGCCTGGCCGAGTTTGAAAAAGGCGCGACCAATGTCGTCCCGGGCCTGGCGACGAGCTGGGACATTTCCGAAGACGGCTTGAAGTACACCTTCCACCTGCGCGAAGGGGTGAAGTTTCATACCACCGATTACTTCAAGCCGACCCGGGATTTCAACGCCGACGACGTGCTGTTCACCTTCAACCGCATGCTTGACCCGCAGCATCCGTTCCGCAAGGCCTACCCCACTGAGTTCCCGTACTTCAACGGCATGAGCCTGAACAAGAACATTGCCAAGGTAGAAAAGACCGGGCCGCTGACGGTAGTCATGACGCTGAACAGCGTCGACGCAGCGTTCATCCAGAACATCGCTATGAGCTTCGCCTCGATCCTGTCGGCTGAATACGCCGACCAGTTGCTCAAGGGCGGCAAGCCGAGCGATATCAACCAAAAGCCGATCGGCACCGGGCCGTTCGAGTTCAAGAGCTACCAGAAAGACTCCAACATTCGCTACGTCGCCAACGACAAGTACTGGGCACCGGAGCGGGTGAAGCTGAAAAACCTGATCTTCTCCATCAACACCGATGCGTCGGTGCGGGTGCAGAAGCTCAAGGCCAACGAATGCCAGGTCACCCTGCATCCGCGTCCTGCCGACGTGCCCGCCTTGAAGAACGATCCCAAGCTGCAGTTGATCGAGAAGCCCGGCTTCAACCTCGGCTACATCGCTTATAACACTCGCCACAAACCCTTCGACCAGGTCGAAGTGCGCCGTGCGCTGGACATGGCGGTGAACAAGCAAGGCATTCTCAACGCGGTGTACCAGGGCGCGGGGCAACTGGCGCAGAACGCCATGCCACCGACCCAATGGTCCTACGACGAGACCATCAAGGACACGCCTTACAACCCGGAAAAAGCCAAAGAGCTGCTCAAGGCCGCCGGAGTCAAGGAAGGCACCGAAATCACCCTCTGGGCCATGCCCGTGCAACGCCCGTACAACCCCAACGCCAAGCTGATGGCCGAGATGCTCCAGGCCGACTGGGCGAAGATCGGCCTGAAAGTGAAGATCGTCAGCTATGAATGGGGCGAGTACATCAAGCGCACCAAGAACGGCGAGCACGACATCAGCCTGATCGGCTGGACCGGCGACAACGGTGACCCGGACAACTGGCTGGGCACGCTGTACAGCTGTGACGCCATTGGTGGCAACAACTACTCCATGTGGTGTGACCAGGATTACGACAAGCTGATCAAGCAGGCCAAGATCGTCACCGACCGCGAAAAGCGCACCGTGCTCTACAAACAGGCCCAGCAGTTGCTCAAGCAGCAAGTGCCGATCACCCCTGTTGCCCACTCGACGGTCAACCAGCCGCTGAGCGCCAAAGTCGAAGGGTTCAAAGTCAGCCCCTTCGGTCGCAACGTCTTCTCGGGCGTCAGCCTGAACCCATAACCGTATCGCCGCACAGCGAGGGCTTCCCTGGGAGCCCTCACGCAGACGTCTTGCCGTAATTCGCCGATCCGGCGCCAGGCAAACGTTTGCACGCTGCAAATGAGCTGTAAACCAAATAGCCGTATCACCAAAAAAGAACGGCATAAAAAAGAAAGAAAAAGGAGCGTTACCGATGAAACTGAGCAGCACCGCGATACTGGCCTTGGCCATCAGCAGCATCACCGCGACGGCCTATGCAGAGTCCCAGAGCCAGGCGGTTACGCCGGTGACGGTCAAGACCAGCAGCGCTCAATCCGAAGCCAAGGGCTTTATTGAAGGGCAAAAGCTTGAGGGCAGTACCCGTAACTGGTACTCCAACGAACAACTCAAGCGTGGCGCAAAATTCTCGTATCAGAAGAACGGCGCCCTGGCTCCAACTGATCGCCGCATCAACTGGATGCAAGGCACCATCATCAAGTACAACTCGGGCTTCACCGAGGGCACTGTTGGCTTCAGTACCGAAGTGGCTGCCTACAACGCTATCGCGTTGGAGCGCGACCGCAAGAATCTGGCATCGGCCAATGGTGGCGCTCCAGAGCCAGGACGAAGCGGCCGCGGAAACAACCGTACCCTGACTGAGAGTGGCGGCGATGCTGTCGACCAGTGGAGCAAGCTGGGCCTGGCCAACGTCAAGGCCCGTGTCTCGAACACTACCCTGACTGCAGGTCGCCAGAATTTCAGCAGCCCGATGGTCGATGTGATCGGCAACCGTGCCCTGCCTTCGAGCTTCGAAGGTGTGAGCCTGCACAGCGAAGAGCTGGAGAACCTGTCTTTCGATATCGGCACCTTCGATCGCAACTCGCCTCGTACCGAACAGAGCCAGCGCAAGTTCCGCTCCGAATACGGTAACTCCTCGGCTGAAGCCGACCATGTAAATACCGCCGGTATCACTTACCAGCCGCTCGCCAGCCTGACCACCAGCCTGTGGGGCACCCAGGCCGAAGACCTGTGGAACCAGTACTACTTCGGCGCCAGCCACGTGCTTGGCGACAGCTCGGTACTGAGCCTGACCACTGGCCTGAACTACTATAAGACCGTCGATTCGGGTTCTGCCCTGCTGGGCGATATCGACAACGATACCTACTCGCTGTCGTTCGGCCTGACTCACCAGGCTCATACCGTGACCTTCTCGTACCAGGAAATCAATGGCGACGAGTACTTCGACTACCTGCACGAAACCAACGGCATCTACCTGGCCAACTCTCTGCTGTCGGACTTCAACGGCCCGAACGAGAAATCCTTCCAGATCGCCTATGGCTTGAACATGGCCGAGTACGGCGTGCCGGGCCTGAAGTTCAACGTCTACCAAGCCCGCGGCTGGGGTATCGATGGCACTCACTACACCGGTAACAAAGGCGTAGTTGGCAAGGGTTACGACGGCGTCCAGGCCATGGACGGTGAACATCACTACGAGTACGGCATCGGTGCTTCCTACGCCGTGCAGAGCGGTCCGTTGAAGGCCACCGCGATTCGTGCGACCTACACCGCTCACCGCGCCAGCGAGAACCAGGCCGACGGCAGCATCAACGAATTCCGTCTGGTCACCACCATCCCGTTCAACATTCTCTAAACTGCCACCGGGCGGTCGACTCACAAGGTCGCCCGCCCGGTCTTTTGCCAATTACCCGATTGCAGAGGATTGACGATGAACATGAACCCCCTACGCGCCGCCATCGCCGCCGCGCTGCTGAGTGTCGCCGTTGGCGCCACGGCCAAACCCCTTGTGGTTTGCACAGAAGCCAGTCCGGAAGGCTTCGACATGGTCCAGTACACGACTGCAGTCACCGCCGATGCCGTGGCGGAAACCATTTTCAATCGCCTGGCTGATTTCAAGCCCGGCACCACCGAAGTGATTCCGGCCTTGGCCGAATCCTGGGACATCAGCGACGATGGCCTGACGTACACCTTCCACCTGCGCAAGGGCGTCAAGTTCCACACCACCGATTACTTCAAGCCGACCCGCGACATGAACGCCGACGACGTGGTCTGGAGCTTTCAGCGCCAGCTGGACCCGAATCATCCGTGGCATAAACTGTCGAGCGTGGGCTTCCCGTACTTTGAAAGCATGGGCTTCAAGGAGCTGCTGAAAAACGTCGAGAAAGTCGACGAGCACACGGTCAAGTTCACCTTGACCCGTCGCGAAGCGCCGTTCCTGGCCGACATCGCCATGGCGTTCTCTTCGATCTACCCGGCTGAATACGCCGACCAGTTGCTCAAGGCCAACAAGGCCGGCGACCTCAACAGCAAGCCGATCGGCACCGGCCCATTCGTCTTCCAGCGCTACAACAAGGACGCCCAGGTTCGCTTCAAGGCCAACCCGGACTACTTCCGTGGCAAGCCACCGGCCGATGCGCTGGTATTGGCCATCGCCACCGACAACAACGTGCGCATGCAGAAACTCAAGACCAACGAATGTCAGATCGCGCTGTACCCAAAACCCGATGACATCCCCAGCATCAAGAAAGACCCGAACCTGAAGGTCACCGAGCTGGACGCGATGACCGTTTCCTACACCGCGCTGAACACCAGCAAGAAGTACATGAGCGACGTGCGTGTACGCAAGGCCATCGACCTGGCCTTCGACAAGGAAGCCTACGTCAACGCCCTGTTCGGCAAGGGCAACGCCACCGTGGCGGTTAACCCGTACCCGCCGACACTGCTGGGCTTCAATCACGAACTGAAGAACCCGACCCGCGACCTCGACAAGGCCCGCCAGTTGCTCAAGGAAGCCGGCGTGCCGGAAGGCACCGTGTTTACCTTGTTCACCCGCAACGGCGGCGGCCCGACCAACCCCAACCCGATGCTCGGCGCGCAAATGATGCAGGCCGACCTGGCGAAAGTCGGGATCAAGGTCGACATCCGCGTGATGGAGTGGGGCGAAATGCTCAAGCGCGCGAAAAACGGCGAGCACGACATGGTGTCCGCCGGATGGGCGGGCGACAACGGCGACCCGGATAACTTCCTGACGCCTATGCTCAGTTGCGAAGCCGCCAAGAACGGCGAAAACTACGCGCGCTGGTGCAACGAGAAATTCCAGGCGCTGCTCGACCAGGCACGCGCCACAGTGAACCCCGAGGAGCGCGCCAGGCTCTATGAACAGGCCCAGGTGATCTTCAACCAGGACCAGCCATGGATCAGCATGGCCCACACCCGCATGTTCACGGCAATGCGCAAGAACGTAGAGGGCTACGTGATTAGCCCGCTCACCACCAACAACTTCGCCACCACCCAGGTGAAGTAGATAAGAAAACGCCCTTCGACGCTTGACCCCAAGCCTCGAAGGGCACGCCTAACCGGCTGATGAGGTACACCTGAAGATGTTTAGTTTTATTGCCCGCCGACTGGGATTATTGATCCCCACGTTCTTCGGCATCACCTTGCTGACCTTCGCGTTGATTCGCATGATCCCCGGCGACCCCGTGGAAGTGATGATGGGCGAACGTCGGGTCGATCCCGAAATGCATGCACAGGCAATGGAACGCCTTGGCCTCAACAAACCGCTGTATGCCCAATACCTGGACTACATCGGCAAACTGGCCCAGGGCGATCTCGGCGAATCGCTGCGTACCCGTGAAAGCGTATGGACCGAGTTCAGCTCCCTGTTCCCCGCGACCCTGGAACTGTCCATGGCCGCCCTGTTGTTCGCCGGTATCCTGGGCCTGCTGGCTGGGGTGATCGCGGCACTCAAGCGAGGATCCCTGTTCGACCATGGGGTGATGGGCGTCTCCCTCGCGGGATACTCGATGCCGATCTTCTGGTGGGGCCTGATCCTGATCATGTTCTTCTCGGTGTCCCTTGGCTGGACGCCGGTGTCGGGGCGGATCGACCTGCTCTACGACATCGAGCCGAAAACCGGCTTCATGCTGATCGACACGCTGCTGGCCGACGAGCCGGGCGCGTTCCTCGATGCGCTGCATCACCTGATCCTGCCGGCGATCGTACTGGGCACCATTCCGCTGGCGGTGATCGCCCGCATGACCCGCTCTTCGATGCTCGAAGTGCTGCGCGAAGACTACATCCGCACCGCCAAGGCCAAGGGCCTGTCGCCGTCGCGCGTGGTGTTCGTGCATGGCCTGCGCAACGCGCTGATCCCGGTGCTGACCGTGGTCGGTCTGCAAGTCGGCACGCTGCTGGCCGGTGCGGTCCTGACCGAAACGATCTTCTCCTGGCCGGGCATCGGCAAGTGGTTGATCGAAGCCATCGGCGCCCGGGACTATCCCGTGGTGCAGAACGGCATCCTGTTAATCGCCTGCCTGGTGATTCTGGTCAACTTCGTCGTGGACATCCTCTACGGCTTTGCCAACCCACGCATCCGTCACCAGCGCTGAGATCAAGACCATGAGTACTCCAACTACCGCGGTAGCAGTCGATCAAAGCCTGCTGTACCCATCCCCTTACAAAGAATTCTGGCAAGCGTTTTCCCGCAACAAGGGCGCCGTCGCCGGGCTGATGTTCATGACCCTGATCGTGTTCTGCGCGATCTTCGCTCCGTGGGTCGCGCCTCATGACCCGAGCGAGCAATACCGTGACTTCCTGCTGACGCCACCGGCCTGGCTGGAAGGTGGGCAGATGCAATTCCTGCTGGGCACCGACGAACTGGGCCGCGACCTGCTGTCGCGCCTGATCCAGGGCTCGCGCCTGTCGCTGCTGATCGGCTTGTCGTCGGTGGTGATGTCGTTGATCCCGGGCATCCTGCTGGGGCTGTTCGCCGGGTTCTTCCCGCGCATCCTCGGCCCGACCATCATGCGTCTGATGGACATCATGCTCGCCCTGCCGTCCTTGCTGCTGGCCGTGGCGATCGTCGCCATCCTCGGCCCAGGCCTGATCAACACCGTGATCGCCATCGCCATCGTCTCGCTGCCATCCTACGTGCGCCTGACCCGCGCCGCCGTGATGGGCGAACTGAACCGCGACTACGTGACCGCCGCCCGCCTGGCCGGTGCCGGCCTGCCGCGCCTGATGTTCATCACCGTGCTGCCCAACTGCATGGCACCGCTGATCGTCCAGGCGACGCTGAGCTTTTCCTCGGCGATCCTCGACGCCGCCGCCCTGGGCTTCCTCGGCCTCGGCGTGCAGCCGCCAACCCCTGAATGGGGCACCATGCTGGCCTCGGCCCGCGACTACATCGAACGCGCCTGGTGGGTCGTGAGCCTGCCTGGCTTGACCATTTTGCTCAGCGTGCTGGCAATCAACCTGATGGGCGACGGGCTGCGCGATGCGCTGGACCCGAAACTCAAGAATGCCGCCTGAGGAGATTCCCATGTCACTGCTAGAAATCAAGAATCTCAACGTCCGCTTCGGCGACGCCACCGCCGTGCCGGTGGTCGACGGCCTGGACCTGAGCGTGGACAAAGGCGAAGTCCTGGCGATCGTCGGCGAATCGGGTTCGGGTAAATCCGTGACCATGATGGCGCTGATGGGCCTGATCGAGCACCCAGGCATCGTCACCGCCGACGCGCTGAACTTCGACGGCAAGAACATGCTCAAGCTGAGCAACCGCCAGCGTCGGCAGATCGTCGGCAAGGACCTGGCGATGGTGTTCCAGGACCCGATGACCGCGCTCAATCCCAGCTACACCGTCGGTTTCCAGATCGAAGAAGTGCTGCGCCTGCACCTGAAGATGTCCGGCAAAGCCGCCCGCAAGCGCGCCATCGAACTGCTGGAAAAAGTCGAAATTCCCGGCGCCGCGAGCCGCATGGACGCGTACCCGCACCAACTGTCCGGCGGCATGAGCCAGCGCGTGGCGATTGCCATGGCGATTGCCGGCGAGCCGAAGTTGTTGATTGCCGATGAACCGACCACCGCCCTGGACGTGACCATCCAGGCGCAGATCATGGACCTGCTGCTGGCCCTGCAAAAAGAGCAGAACATGGGCCTGGTGCTGATCACTCACGACCTCGCCGTCGTGGCTGAAACCGCCCAGCGCGTGTGCGTGATGTACGCCGGCCAGGCCGTGGAAGTGGGCAAGGTGCCTCAGTTGTTCGACATTCCCGCCCACCCATACAGCGAAGCGCTGCTGGCGGCGATTCCGGAACACAGCATGGGCGCCGAGCGCCTGGCGACCTTGCCGGGTATCGTTCCCGGTCGCTATGACCGTCCGCAAGGCTGCCTGCTGTCGCCGCGCTGCCCGTATGTGCGCGACAACTGTCGCCAGGAGCGCCCTGCTCTCGATCCGAAAACCAACAGCCTCGCCCGCTGCTTCTACCCGTTGAACCAGGAGGTGGCGTGATGGCCGTCGTACTTACCGCCCGTGACCTGACCCGTCATTACGAAGTGTCCCGTGGCATGTTCAAGGGCCATGCGACCGTGCGCGCCCTCAACGGGGTGTCGTTCGAACTGGAGGCCGGCAAGACCCTGGCCGTGGTGGGCGAATCCGGTTGCGGCAAATCCACCCTCGCCCGGGCTCTGACGCTGATCGAAGAGCCGTCCGCGGGCTCCTTGAAAATCGCCGGTCAGGAAGTGGCTGGCGCCAACAAGGCCGAACGCAAGCAACTGCGTAAAGACGTGCAGATGGTGTTCCAGAGCCCGTATGCGTCCCTCAACCCGCGGCAGAAAATCGGTGATCAACTGGCCGAGCCGTTGCTGATCAACACCAACCTGTCGGCCACCGAGCGGCGTGAGAAAGTCCAGGCGATGATGAAGCAGGTGGGCTTGCGTCCCGAGCATTACCAGCGCTACCCGCACATGTTCTCCGGCGGCCAGCGCCAGCGCATCGCCCTGGCCCGCGCCATGATGCTGCAACCCAAGGTGCTGGTGGCGGACGAACCGACCTCGGCGCTGGACGTATCGATCCAGGCCCAGGTGCTGAACCTGTTCATGGACCTGCAACAGGAATTCAACACCGCCTACGTGTTCATTTCCCACAACCTGGCGGTGGTCCAGCACGTCGCTGACGACGTGATGGTGATGTACCTCGGCCGCCCAGTGGAAATGGGCCCCAACGAGTCCATCTACAGCCGCCCGCTGCACCCATACACCCAGGCGCTGCTGTCGGCCACCCCGACCATCCACCCGGACCCGAACAAGCCGAAGATCAAGATCGTCGGCGAACTGCCCAACCCGTTGAACCCGCCGTCCGGCTGCGCCTTCCACAAGCGCTGCCCGTACGCGACCGAGCGCTGCAAGACCGAAGAACCGGCGTTGCGGCCGTTGGATAACCGGTTGGTGGCGTGTCACTACGCCGAGCGGTTCCTCGACGGTGCGGCGTGAGACTAAAAGGCTAAAAGGCTAAAAGGCAGCAAAGCACTTAAGGCAGAAAAGCACTTGTGGCGAGGGAGCTTGCTCCCGCTGGACTGCGCAGCAGTCCCAAAAAGGGCCGCTACGCGCCCCAGCGGGAGCAAGCTCCCTCGCCACGGGCAATAAAAAAACCTCCAGTCCGACCAGGGCTGGAGGTTTTTTATGTCGGATATCTACGTCTGGCTATCGCCCTCTGCATCTTCATCGCTATCCGGTGTATCGATTGGCGAACCATCATCATCCTCGCCATCGTCCGGATCGCCTGCGTCCGCATCGGTCGCGGCCAGCATCATCTCGCCTTGCACCACCGAACCGCTCGAGGCGTGTTTCTCATGCTCATCGCACTCGGCCCACGCAGCCGTTGAGCCGAGGGAAAGCACCACCAAAACTTTCAGCAAAAACATCATGCGCAGCAGCTTATTCATAGCCCAATTCCTTCTTTATCCGGATACAGCAGAGCCCGATGGCGCTTAAGGGAAGCTAATTTTGAACAAAGTAGCACACAAGATAGGACGCCCCGAAACAGCTAGAAATGCCGCCATCGTAAAGACAAGTTTTGAATAAACCTTATTACAAAAGGTGCTGATCGCCGTTTCCCATTGCCTGGGTTTGGGTGATCAAGAATGGAGAAGTGGCACAAAAACAGTGTGGGTGGCTTGGAGATCAAGGGCGGGCACAAAACCAATGTGGGAGCGAGCCTGAACTGGTCAAGTAATCTTGGACACCGATTAAGGTTCACGCCGCCAACCTTTCCTTCGCGACCGGCGACCGGTAGTCGTTGTAGCTGTGAGGCCTGCTGATGTTGTAGCGCGAGACATAGCGCTGCACGTCTGCCCGGGCCTCATGTTCCAGTTTGTAGCCCGTTTCAGGAACCCACTCTGATTTCAAACTACCAAAGAAACGCTCCATGGGGGCGTTGTCCCAGCACTCGCCTTTACGGCTCATACTTTGCCTAAACCCGTGTTTCACAAGCTCGTTTCGGAATTTATGACTGGTGTACTGACAACCTTGGTCTGAATGAAACAACACATCCTGGGGGTGGCCGCGTAGCTCAACCGCCATGCGTAGCGCTTCGCAGGTCAGGTTGGCATCAGAAATCATCGAGAACGACCAACCCACGATCCTCCGAGCGTACAGATCCAGAACGGCGGCGAAGTACATCCACCGCTTGCCGACCTTGATGTAAGTCACGTCGCCACACCACACCTGGTTAACCGCCGTTACATCAAATTTTCGCTTGAGCACGTGCGGCGCCACCAATGCCTCAACGCCCGGCGACTTGTACTTATGGCGCCTGCGCTGACGACTAGCGATGCCAGCTTCGCGCATCAAACTGCGAGCCATATAACGTCCGATACGATGCCCTTTGGCTTTTAGCTCCTTGGACAAAGTACGTGCGCCGGCCGACTCTCTGGACGCCCTGTGGTGCCTGACCAGCGCGGCTTTGAGCTTGTCCCGTTCAGGATTTGCTCTGCCTTGGCGCTGGCGCCAGGCGTAGAAACTACTGCGGTTGATCCCAAACGCCCGGCAACACCTTTTAACGCCGTATTGCTCGTCCAGCTCATCGATCAGCGTGAATGATCTTTGGCGTCCAAAAGCAGGAGAGCACTGGCCTTTTTTAGGATTTCAATGTCCAGGTCTTTCTCCCTGAGTAGGGCTTTGAGCCTCTGGATTTCTCGCTGATCAGCGGTAATCGCCTTGGCCCCTACCGGGGTCGAACCCAGGCGTTCTTTTTGCACTTGATCGACCCAGCGGCGCAGAGCAGTGGGGCCGATATCTAGGCTGGCACAGACCTCGGTAACCGGCTGGCCTTCATCCAGCACCATGCTGGCAGCCTTGAGCTTGAACTCACTCGAATAAGATTTACGCATATCCAAACACCTCAGATTTGGGCGCTATCATAGCGCCCGATTGAAGTGTCCAAAATCATTAGGCCAGTTCAGCCTGCTCGCGATGACGCCGGCACACCCTGAAAAGATGCCGGCTGACCACCGCTATCGCGAGCAAGCTTTGCTACCACAGGTTGGCCCGAGATTGGTGTTAAGACCCTGGCCCCTTTAACGGCAGGCATCGAGCCTTACAGACAAATACCCAGTAACACGGAGCCCTAGTCCCGAGGCTACGTTGCCTTGCGCCTTTGCCTACAACTAAGCCAGAATCCGCCCGCTTGTGCGCCTTGGGGCGGGACCTTATGGTTACCGGGTCGCTGAAAATCAGCGGTCGGGTTTAGCGACCCGAACCTTAGGCACATAAGCAACCATGCATCATTGCGGCGTCCAAACTCGCAACTATGTTATGGCGGCTGTATGTAGGAGACCTTCGGGTCTACCGGGTGCCTATGTCCGGTTCGCTAACCTGCGTGCAGTCGCCACCATCCTGTTTAGCGACAGGTCTTGGCGGCTCCCATTCCCCATAGGAGCGTCATCATGTTCAAAGCCACACCCAACCCACCAGAATCAGACCCCACCTCGTCCTATTCAAGCCTCGACCCGGAAAAATTCCACGAAGCCACTGAGCGGGCGCTCGATTATTATTTGAAGCCGGAACAGGCCAAAGCCAAGAAAGCCCCGTCAGCAGCGCAGCTCTTCACTGTCGTCGAGAGCATCGATACTGAAAGCCTGCTCGCCAACCTCAGCGAAAACCTGGCCTCCGCCAACGCCATGATCAGCGACTTGGCGTTCGATCTTGAGGGTTCTCGCCGGCATGTTGCGATGGGGATCCTGCAAGTGACAGAGGTGAGTGAGCTACTGGCGAATCGGGCGCTGGATATCGCCGATCCACGCTAGCAACTCGCCGCACATCAAAAGGGCTGGCCGGCATTTGTAGGCGCCTCGACTACAAGGCCGGCAGCCCGTCCATGCAAGCTGAACCACTACCTTGAAAAACGCCGCCATCGCGAGCAAGCTCGCCCCCACAAGCCGCGCGTCAACTTAGCGCCAAGCGCTAGATCCTCACACCTCGCTATCAGTCACCTTGGCTAATTCCAGTCGCTCCTGATCCAATGCGCTCTCACTAACGATTGCCATGACTAGCGTACAGAAGAACGATCCGCCTTGAATAAAAAACCAGATGGACACCAACGCCACGAGGTCAAACTCTACGAAATGTGCAAAAGGCACGAGAAACAGAGCACACAGGAGATAAATGAGCCCTATCAAAATTTCGACCGAAGACGACTTAACCCCTCGCAGAAAATTTCCGGATTGTTTGAACTTATTCGTTCTAACCCACGAAATCTGGAGTTTAAATAAAGGTAAAATGAACGCCTTCACACCCACCCATCTCAGGGCACCTTTGAGCATCAATGTCATGAAATAATCACGCACTTCGTTGCTCCCCAGTTCTCTGACGCCGATCCAGATTTCAAGAAATTTTACAACCACTGCCGCCCCAATCAAACCCAAAAAACCATGGGGTATTTGCAATACCTGCGAACTCGACACCAGAAAGACGCAAACGAGAAAAAAAGATATATCCACCAAAAATGCGCACGCACCGATACAATCTTTAAAGGTCGTATACAATCTCAAGCTTCTTTGAGCCACCGTCATTTTTTCGTTAGTCAGCCCAAGGTATCGACGCCAATTCACCCTGAACTCCTGGGTGGCTCCCGCCCACCAACGAAACTGTTGTTTTTTTATCCCGTCCAGAGTTTCTGGTATAAGCCCTTTGCCCCATGTGTCGCTGAATACATGCCCTGTATATCCCTTAGCCATAATTCTCATGGCCAGCTCCAGATCCTCGGTAAGCGCCCATTCTGCCCACCCGCCGAGTTCTTCAATCAAATGACGCCTAACCATACACACCGTACCCACCAAATAACCGGCACCGTATTCGTTCAAGGCAGGATGTACTGTTTTATGGCCAATTAAATAGTGATGATAAACGCCAGATAAAAACGGATTACCCCGCCACTCCCGATAGTCATGACTGGTCTGCACGAACCCCGTTTTTTCATCTTCAAAAAGTGCGATATATCGCCTTATGAACGCAGGGTCCACTTTATAATCCGCATCGATAATCAAAACAATTTCTGCGTCGACGTTCGAGTGACGTAGCGCAAAATTTATGGCGCCCGCCTTTGCACCAGCGAGAGGATCGACATGAAAAAAACAAAATCGTTGCCCTAGTTTTGTACAGAATTTTTCAACCGGCTTCCAAAGCTCAGGATCTTTTGTGTTATTGTCAACAACCAACACCTCAAAATTATTATACTCAAGGTTCGCCACTGCACTTAGGGTGGCAATAACCAAAGCCGGAGGTTCCGCATAACAAGGAACATGTATGGAAATCAACGGATTCCACCGCCCATCGGCCATCCTTATTTTTTGCAGCGCAGCATCACGCTTCGGAAAATTGATGGTAAATCTCGGCAAGTCTTCAAGCACTCTGCAAAGCATATAAAATACCGCGATGAGCAGACAAATAAGCTGAATAACATAGATACAACCCCAAAGTACAATCCCCAACTCCACTTGCTGAATTTTTTGATTTACAAAAATCAGGATAGCCACAGGCACAGTAAACCTAGCCACCAGCAGCCCGACACCAAACAGACTGATAATCGGAATATAAAAACGAACTAAAAACCCTAAAGCTACTCCGCCTAGCAAAGAAAACAACGCCCCCTCCATCTCTCCTGTAACGACGGCGACTGAGATGAGACTCGATATGAAACTCGTTATCCAGAGACCACTCCAAAAATATGCCGACGGCTTGGCATAGGAATATCTGGCCCAAAGAATAAGCGCACTTAAGACGTTAAGTGTGGCAGCAAAATATAACGACTCCACGATCGTCTCCCTGTATTGACATTACATGTGAAGCGTTTGTCGAGCCGAATCTATGCGCGTCGGGATAGGGCTGTCTACTGTCAAAGATGACAGTAGACAGCCTAAGTTATTAGCAAGTAGTAAACAAAAAACCCCTCCAGCCCCAACTAAGTCTCAGTTGGGGCTGGAGGGGTTTTCTTCAGGTCAAAAATCTACGTCTGGCTATCGCCTTCCGGATCCTCATCATCCGGCGTATCGATTGGCGAACCATCATCATCCTCGCCATCGTCCGGATCGCCTGCGTCCGCATCGGTCGCGGCAAGCATCAACTCACCCTGCGCCACCGATCCGCTTGATGCATGTTTTTCATGCTCATCGCACTCAGCCCAGGCAACCGTTGAACCGAGAGACAGCATCACCAACACCTTCAGCAAAAACATCATGCGTAGCAGCTTATTCATGACCAATTCCTTCTTTTTCCGGATAAAGCCGGGGCCCGACGGCGCTCAAGAAAATCTAGTTCTGAACTGCCCGGTTCACCAGATAAGACGCCACCGAACCGCCAGAAATGCCCCCGCACGACAGAATGGTTTCGAATAAGCCTTATTTCAAAACCAACTAACACCCAAAACCCAGTGTGGGAGCGAGCCTGCTCGCGAAGAGGTCGGCACATCCAGCATCCAGGCAGCCTGACCCACCGCTTTCGCGAGCAGGCTCGCTCCCACAGGGGCTATGGATGACCGGGAGATCGAGGATCTGACACAAGACCATTGTGGGAGCGGGCTTGCCCGCGAAGAGGCCGGCACAACCAACATCTAGGCAAGCTGACCTATCGCTTTCGCGAGCAGGCTCGCTCCCACAGCTTTTGGCTTTAAACGCTTACTGCTTAGTGATGCTCCCGCGTCGCGCGGAATTTCACATCCGGCCAGCGCTCTTCCATCAGCGCCAGGTTCACCCGGGTAGGCGCCAGGTAGGTCAAATGCCCACCACCATCCAGCGCAAGGTTTTCCACGGCCTTGTTGGAGAATTCCTCAAGCTTTTTCTTATCGCCACATTCGACCCAACGGGCGGAGTAAACGGTGATCGGCTCGTAGGAGCACTCAACCTTGTATTCCTCTTTCAGGCGGCTGGCGACGACGTCGAACTGCAGCACGCCGACGGCGCCGAGGATGATGTCGTTGCTGCGCTCCGGGAAGAACACCTGGGTGGCGCCTTCTTCGGCCAATTGCTGCAAACCTTGGCGCAACTGCTTGGACTTGAGCGGGTCCTTCAGGCGCACGCGGCGGAACAGTTCCGGGGCGAAGTGGGGGATACCGGTGAAGCCCAGGGCTTCGCCTTCGGTGAAGGTGTCGCCGATCTGGATGGTGCCGTGGTTGTGCAGGCCGATGATGTCACCGGCGAAGGCTTCTTCCAGTTGCTCGCGTTCCGAGGAGAAGAAGGTCAAGGCATCGCCGATACGCACGTCCTTGCCGGTGCGCACGTGGCGCATCTTCATGCCTTTTTCGTATTTGCCGGAGCAGATACGCATGAAGGCAATGCGGTCGCGGTGCTTGGGGTCCATGTTCGCCTGGATCTTGAACACGAAGCCTGCGAACTTCTCTTCCACCGGCTCCACGGTGCGCTCATTGGCAACGCGCGGCAGCGGGCGCGGGGCCCAGTCGACCACGGCGTCGAGCACATGGTCGACGCCGAAGTTGCCCAGGGCGGTCCCGAAGAACACCGGGGTCAGCTGCCCATCGATGAATTCCTGCTGGTTGAACTCATGGCAGGCGCCCTGCACCAGTTCCAGTTGCTCGACGAAACGCTCGTACTCATCGCCCAGGTGCGCGCGGGCTTCGTCGGAGTCGAGCTTCTGGATGATCTTGGTTTCGGTGCGTTCATGGCCGTGGCCTGGGGTGTAGACGATGATGTAGTCGTCGGCCAGGTGGTACACGCCCTTGAAGTCGCGATAGCAACCGATCGGCCAGGTGATCGGCGCGGCCTTGATCTTGAGGACGGCTTCGATCTCGTCGAGCAATTCGATCGGGTCGCGGATGTCGCGGTCGAGTTTGTTGATGAAGCTCACGATCGGCGTGTCACGCAGACGGCAAACGTCCATCAGCGCGATGGTCCGTGGCTCGACGCCCTTACCGCCGTCGAGAACCATCAAGGCCGAGTCCACCGCGGTCAGGGTGCGGTAGGTGTCTTCCGAGAAGTCTTCGTGGCCCGGGGTGTCGAGCAGGTTGATCATGTGATCGCGATACGGGAACTGCATGACCGACGTGGTAATGGAGATACCCCGCTGCTTTTCCATCTCCATCCAGTCAGAGGTGGCATGGCGGTCGGACTTGCGGGATTTCACCGTGCCGGCCACCGCAATCGCCTTGCCCATCAGCAAGAGCTTTTCGGTGATGGTGGTCTTACCGGCATCGGGGTGGGAAATAATGGCGAAAGTGCGGCGTTTCGCGACTTCGGCGGCCTGTTTGGTCATGGGAAATCGCCTGGCAGGTGATTCAAAAAAGGGCGGCGATTATAGCTCAACTTGGGCCAGGAACCGAACCGTTGAGCACATCGAGGGTGGCCAAATGCTGCCCAGCATGGGAACCTTTTGCCGCGTGGAGCCGTCCACAACCCTGATATGAGCAACCGTCGGGGCCTGCAAAATCAGCAAGTTAGCCTGACGAGGCTGCGCCCATGGCTCGCTTCGACGGTCCTTTGACCCGCCTCGAAAAGAGCTGCTTCTCGCGAACGTTTTCCCGGCATCCCATGATGGTTTGCCGCCCGAGCAAAGCGTGCGCCGACTAAAAGAAAAAGGAGTCCGCCTGTGGCTATCCGCTATGGCAAAGGGCTGACAGGGGCTGCGTTCGTCGTCGCACTCCTGGCCCTGTTGGTCCACTGGATTGGCATCGATACGATCCAACGCTACCGCGACGATCTGCTGTTTTACCTGCAAGCGCACCTGATGCTTGTATTGGCATCCATGTTTGCGGCCCTGATAGTCGGCATCCCAGCCGGCATACTCCTCAGCCGCCCCGGCATGGTCGGGCGTGCCGAACGCTTCATGCAAGTGTTCAACATCGGCAACACCGTGCCCCCCCTGGCCGTATTGGCCATCGCCCTAGGCGTCCTGGGCATCGGCAACGGGCCCGCCATCTTCGCCCTCTTCCTCGCCTCACTATTGCCCATCGTGCGCAACACCTATGAAGGCCTGAAAAACGTTCAGGGTTCCCTCAAGGAAGCCGCTATCGGCATCGGCATGACTGCGCGCCAGGTGTTGTGGAAAGTCGAATTGCCCAACGCCGTGCCAATCATAGTCGGCGGGGTGCGCGTGGCCCTGGCGATCAACGTCGGCACCGCGCCCCTGGCGTTCCTGATCGGCGCCAACAGCCTTGGCAGCCTGATCTTCCCCGGCATCGCCTTGAACAACCAGCCGCAATTGCTGCTCGGCGCAGCCTGCACCGCCCTGCTCGCTTTGCTGCTCGACGGGCTGGTGACACTGGCCAGCCGCCTCTGGCTGGAACGCGGTCTACGACCGTCCTGAGCCTGGCTGGATAAAGGAAACGTTATGAAGAAGATGAGCTTGATTCTGGGGTGCCTGCTGCTGTTCGCAGGGTTTGCCCAAGCCGCTGAAAAACCGCTGATCCGCCTCGGCGCCCGGGTATTCACCGAGCAGACATTGCTGGCGGAAATCACCGCGCAATACCTGCGTGACAAAGGTTACGACGCGCAAGTCACCGGCGGCCTGGGAAGCAACCTGGCCCGTAGCGCCCAGGAATCCGGGCAATTGGATTTGCTTTGGGAGTACACCGGCGTGTCGTTGGTGGCCTACAACCATGTCACCGAAAAACTCGACAGCGCCCAATCCTACGCTCGAGTGAAAGAACTCGACGCGAAAAAAGGCCTGGTCTGGCTTGCTCCGTCGAAATTCAGCAACACCTACGCCTTGGCCCTTCCTGAAAAAGTCGCGAAGAAGTACCCGCAGATCAATTCCATCAGCCAGTTGAACGCGGTGTTGCAGGCCGAGGCCGACGAGAACCATCTGGTTGCCCTGGACACCGAGTTCGCCAACCGTTCCGACGGCCTGGCCGGCATGGTCAAGCAGTACGGTATGAACCTGACCCGCAGGAACATCCGCCAGATGGACGCGGGCCTGGTCTACACGGCGCTGCGCAACAGCCAGGTTTTCGCCGGTTTGGTGTACACCACCGACGGGCGCCTGAATGCCTTCAAACTGAAGCTGCTGGAAGACGACAAGCATTACTTCCCCGACTACACCGCCGCGCCGGTGGTACGCCAGGCATTCCTTGACGCGCACCCTCAACTGGCCGCGCAACTCAAGCCCCTGGCCGAACTGTTCGACGACGAAACCATGCGCCAGCTCAATGCCCGCGTGGACGTGGATCATGAAAGCCCTTCCGCCGTTGCCGCCGATTTCCTGCGTCAGCATTCGCTGCTCTCAACCCAATGACCTGGAGGAAAAGCCATGGATTTTCTTGACGCCTTTTCCCATCTGGACTGGCCGCTGGTGCTGCACCTGACCTGGCAGCACATCACCCTGGTGGGCATCGCCGTGACCCTGGCAATCGTGATCGGCGTGCCGCTGGGCATTTTCATGACCCGCTTCCCGGCGCTCGCCGGCCCGTTGCAGGCCAGCGCCACGGTGCTGCTGACGATTCCGTCGATTGCCCTGTTCGGGCTGCTGCTGCCGTTCTATTCCAAGTTCGGCCAAGGCCTGGGGCCGATGCCGGCGATCACCGCGGTGTTTCTTTACTCACTGTTGCCGATCATGCGCAACACCTACCTGGCCCTGACCGGGGTCGAACCCGGTATTCGCGAAGCCGCCCGCGGCATCGGCATGACCTTCGGCCAGCGCCTGCGCATGGTCGAACTTCCCATCGCCGTGCCGGTGATCCTGGCCGGCGTGCGCACCGCCGTGGTCATGAACATCGGCGTCATGACCATCGCCGCCACCATCGGCGCCGGTGGCCTGGGGGTGCTCATCCTCGCTTCCATCAGCCGCAGCGATATGTCGATGCTGATCGTCGGCGCCTTGCTGGTCAGCCTCCTGGCCATCTTCGCCGACCTGCTTTTGCAATGGCTGCAACGCTCATTGACTCCGAAAGGATTACTGAAATGATCGAATTACAAAACCTCAGCAAAACCTTCAAGAGCAACGGCAAGGATGTGAAAGCCGTGGACTCGGTGAACCTGACCGTCAATGAAGGCGAGATCTGCGTGTTCCTCGGGCCGTCGGGCTGTGGCAAGAGCACCACGCTGAAAATGATCAACCGGCTGATCCCGCCGACCTCGGGCAAGGTCTTGATCAATGGTGAAGACACCACCGGCCTGGACGAGGTGACCCTGCGCCGCAATATTGGCTACGTGATCCAGCAGATCGGTCTGTTCCCGAACATGACCATCGAGGAAAACATCACCGTCGTCCCACGCCTGCTGGGCTGGGACAAGCAGAAATGCCACGACCGCGCCCGCGAATTGATGAGCATGATCAAGCTTGAACCCAAGCAATACCTGCACCGATACCCGCGCGAATTGTCCGGCGGCCAGCAACAACGGATCGGTGTCATCCGCGCCCTGGCGGCCGATGCGCCGCTGTTGCTGATGGACGAGCCCTTCGGCGCGGTCGACCCGATCAACCGCGAGATGATCCAGAACGAGTTCTTCGAGATGCAGCGGGCGCTGAACAAGACCGTGATCATGGTCAGCCACGACATCGACGAGGCCATCAAGCTGGGGGATAAGATCGCGATCTTCCGCGCCGGTAAATTGATCCAGTGCGATCACCCGGACACGCTGCTGGCACATCCCGCCGATGAGTTCGTCAGCAATTTCGTCGGTCAGGACAGCACGCTCAAGCGCCTGCTATTGGTCAAGGCCGAAGACGCGGCGGACAACGCCCCCTCGGTCAGCCCCCAAACCCCGGTGACCGAGGCGTTGGAACTGATGGACGAACATGACCGGCGCTACGTGGTGGTCACCTGTGCCGAGAATAAGGCCCTGGGGTATGTAAGACGCCGCGACCTGTACCGTCAGACCGGAACCTGCGGCCAATACCTGCGGGAATTCAATGCCACCGCCGCCTACGACGAACATCTGCGGATCCTGTTGTCACGCATGTACGAGTTCAATCGCTCGTGGCTGCCGGTGATGGACGCCGAGCGGGTGTTCCTCGGCGAAGTGACGCAGGAATCGATTGCCGAGTACCTGAGCTCCGGCAAGTCCCGTGGCGGCAAGACCAGTATTGTTTCGCCGGCGGAGGCTGCCTCAGTCTGACCAACCACGACCGCTTTTGTGGCGAGGGAGCTTGCTCCCGCTTGACCGGGCTGGCGCTCCAGTGCGAAGCGCTCATCGCTTTTTTGGGGCCGCTGCGCGCCCCAGCGGGAGCAAGCTCCCTCGCCACAAAGGCAAAAGCCATATTGAGCAAGCTCGAAAACCGATCGAGGGGAACGTCAATCTGTCACGCAGGTCGGTTACATCATGAGCTGTCGACCACCGCACGACGGATGCGTGCAAAAACGCGACATTTTTAGTTGATCTCAGGTCCCTCACGCCCTAAAGTTCGCGCCGAACGTCCATGCTGGAAACGATCCATCCGGCTCAAGTACTGACGACGAGACAGCAAGGCCAAGGGAATCAAGCGTCCCATGGCCTTTTTGCTTTCGGCGACATGCCTTGGGAAGTAGGCGAACCAAAGTGGGGATACGGAGGACGTTCGCGGGGGCAGCTTGCCCTCAAACCCATTGATTCTGATGTTTGCCAGTAGGAGTCCCAAGTATGTCGATCCAGGTCGAAGATTATTTCGCGCGCGAAACCTTTCAGAAAATGAAGGCGTTCGCCGACAAGCAGGAAACCCCGTTCGTGGTGATCGACACCGCGATGATCGCCCAGGCCTATGACGACCTGCGCGCCGGTTTCGAATTCGCCAAGGTCTACTATGCCGTCAAGGCCAACCCGGCGGTGGAAATCATCGACCTGCTCAAGGAAAAAGGCTCGAACTTCGACATCGCTTCGATCTACGAGCTGGACAAGGTCCTGAGCCGTGGCGTCGGCCCGGAGCAGATCAGCTACGGCAACACCATCAAGAAATCCCGAGACATCCGCTACTTCTATGACAAGGGCGTGCGCCTGTACGCCACTGACTCCGAAGCCGACCTGCGCAACATCGCCAAGGCCGCGCCGGGCTCCAAGGTCTATGTGCGGATCCTCACTGAAGGCTCGACCACCGCTGACTGGCCATTGTCGCGCAAGTTCGGCTGCCAGACCGACATGGCCATGGACCTGCTGATCCTCGCCCGCGACCTGGGCCTGGTGCCGTACGGCATCTCGTTCCACGTTGGCTCGCAACAGCGCGACATCAGCGTCTGGGACGCGGCTATCGCCAAGGTCAAGGTGATCTTCGAGCGCCTGAAGGAAGAAGACGGCATCGTCTTGAAGCTGATCAACATGGGCGGCGGCTTCCCGGCCAACTACATCACTCGTACCAACAGCCTGGAAACCTACGCCGAGGAAATCATCCGTTTCCTCAAGGAAGACTTCGGTGACGACCTGCCGGAAATCATCCTGGAGCCGGGCCGTTCGTTGATTGCAAACGCCGGTATCCTGGTCAGCGAAGTGGTGCTGGTGGCGCGCAAGTCCCGTACCGCCGTCGAGCGCTGGGTGTACACGGACGTGGGCAAGTTCTCCGGCCTGATCGAAACCATGGACGAAGCCATCAAGTTCCCGATCTGGACCGAGAAAAAAGGCGAGATGGAAGAAGTAGTGATCGCCGGCCCGACCTGTGACAGCGCCGACATCATGTATGAGAACTACAAGTACGGCTTGCCGTTGAACCTGGCAATCGGTGATCGCCTGTATTGGTTGTCGACCGGCGCCTATACCACCAGCTACAGCGCGGTGGAGTTCAATGGGTTTCCGCCGTTGAAGTCGTTTTACGTTTAATACGGCTGAATGAGAAGGTCCATGGGAAACCATGGACCTTTTTTATCTGCATAGCCACCTGTGAAAGTCATCCAGCATCGTCGTGCATTGCTCGAGTGTCTCAATGGCTGCGCCCAATCCAAAATTCAATTCTTTGAGATTGCCGGCATAACTTGCTCGCTCGACCTCTAGCATCGCAGCGTCCATGGACAGGTATAACGCTCGGGCAAGCAACCCCATCTGGGAATTAAGGCTACTGAAAATATTGAACAGGGCGGCAATATCAGCCTTGTACTCCGTAGCCCTGATTGACGCATCCGTGGAGGAATAACCCAGGTCCCATGACGGTGAAGTGCTGGCCTGCTGGAACAGTGCCTGCGCCAGCGTCGGTCGATCATGGCAATAGCAGCTTCGGTGATCCATGGCCCTCGTGAATATCGAGTACACCCCAAACGAGTCCTGGTTTATCCCGGCGAACTTGAAGTCGAGTTGCCTGATGGCACTTCTGACGTCAACAAGACGAAGGTAAAGCTCATGGACCAGATCCCCAACATTCTTCGGTGACGATAGTTTCCAACGTTCGGAACGAGAAAGACTGAAACGTCTGTAGTCAATTTCAGAAAGTGGCGTTTGCCTGGGGGTTTTCTCTGCCAGACCCAACGCTTCTCCCGCGAACAGCCTCAGTTCAGCCACATGAGTATCGACGAGCGCCTTGGTATCACTGACATCCCCCCCTAATGCCGAAAGGGCCCGCCCGTTGAAGTACGCGTTGTCTAATCGCGAATCCCTAGGAAGCGACGCTGCCTGATGACCGCTGACGCGGCTCCTTTCAAGAACTGCCGATATCCTGTCAAAGACCGAGCGCAAGCCGCCAAGGAAAGAAATATAACGGTCCAATGCCCTGCGCTGCCCCTCAGTAAAATCATGTCCATATCGATTCATGAGATGTTCCTGGCGATGGCCGCCTCTCGGACCGCCATCGCCTATAGCATTAATTCAATCGGCGCATGCCGACGCGGTGCCAGACTTTTTCATGGCTGGAGAATGGGTCGTAAGTATTGCGTGAATCCAGGAATGAGCACGCGCGCGTTACGGACATTCTCTTCGACGGGCCGCGACCTTTCCCACGCGAATGCCTTTGAAAACTTCTCATAGGCAGCCACGACATTTCCAAACTCCTTGAGGTAGTCCCAGCGAACACTGTCCAACCTATCCAGACTCTCAACCAAGTCGATTTTCCCTTGGACCTCAGAAAGTTCCTTGTGCCGGTCTCCCGCCTCCATCATCAGTTGATGAGCCCTGTCACGAAGCCTGTCGCGCCCGGCAACCATATTGAGGTAGGAAAGGGTTTCTCCAATACCTGCGATCGTTTTTTTCAAAGTGTCCATCGCCAACAATGCCACCTGCATCTGAGGAGGTGCCATACCCATTGCCATCAGACTCTCCACTGTCAGCTGAGCTTCCTGGCCAATTTTTTCGACGCCGTTTCTTCCAATCAACTCGATAGCATTGGACACCGAAGCGACCTGTTCAAGCAGCTCGACACGCTTGGCTTCGGCCTTATCTTTTTGCTCTTCTACAAATGTCCGGTCTTGCAGCAGTGCAAGCGTCCATTGTTTCGATGCTTCCCTGTCGTATCGGGCGCTCAGGTTAAGTTCGATCTGCTTGAGGTTGTCGACCTGCTGGCTAATTTCTCCGGATGTGGCTCGAAGCGCTTTCTCCATATCGTAGCGTACCTCTTGCTTATCCGACTCACTGCCAAGCTCTTCAAGTTCGTCCTGATATCTTTCAAGCCGTCCGTTTGTTCTATTCAGGATATGAAGCGCACTCTGTGCGGTGTTGCGAAGGTTGAACGTCTGGCTGTCAATAGCGGTGGCCAAACCCGTCATTCTGCCCACCACGGCCGGTAGGTAATCATGCCGTTCAGCGAGAAACTGCGTTTGCGTCTTTGCAGTCTGGACATTCGAGTTGTAGCCATACAACGCCCTGATATTGATTTGCGGATAATCCACACCACTTGATAACGAATACATTTGTACGCTCCTTGTCCTGATCAAATTACCGGCATCAATTTCCCGTTGAGCCTCTTCAAAAATCGCGTTCAGCGCCCGCGCGGTAGGGCCTATATCTTCGCCCCAAGGTTCAACCACCAGTTTGAGACTATTATGGAACGATCTCAGAGACACCGCATCGTGTACCTCATCGACTGTCTTCAGAGAGTCCTCAATGAACTGGCTGAGCGAATTCCAGACCAACATAAGGTTCTGCGTAGCGACTTCCGCTTCAATCGTGACCGCACTGAGATTTTGAAGATCACCCCGCACCCGGTTCAATGAAGAAAGTGTTTGATGTTTGCTACCCAATTTCGCGATAGCGGTATCTTGGGTGCTTTTCAGTTCGTTACGCTTTTTGCGTATGTTCTCGGCCTGAACGCCCTGGTAAATACCCATGATCAGACCGCCGACATTCAATGTCGCTGCGGCAACAATCGCTTCCTTGACCATGGCATCGTATTGGTTGTTGAGTTCATCAATCTCAGCGGCACGTTGATCGATGTCCTCCTGAATGCTCCGAATTTCGTCTTCATAGGGGTTTTCAGTCACAGCTTTCAAGCGCAACTTAATTCTCGGCAATACCTTTTCTCGCATGTCGGTCCCGAAACTATCCAGCTCCCGTCGGACCGCTTCAGCGGAGACATGACGGCTCTTGACCCCATCCAGTATGCTGTTGAGATAGAACTTTATTTCCCGGATATCCCCCGATGGGAGCGCCAGATCAGGAAGGTGCGGAATTTCAACCTTCAGCTTCAGGTATTCTTCAATGGTAGTTATGTTGTGTTCTTCCAGATACCTGGACGATCTAAGATCACCATAAACTTCGGAGATCGCAGCTCCCCGCCCGACGATAATACGGGCAAAGCCTTGCAGGTCAGCGCCGGTCAGTTGAATTTTTTCACGTAACGGTGACCAACGCCTAGCATGATCATACGTCGTGGTAAATGTTCCCAAAAAATCCATGGGCGTCAGCCCTGGGCGACCCGCATCACCGGCGCCATAGTTCAAATAGCTAATCACGTCAGTTAGCCGCTGAGGAAGCGACAATCCCAACATTTCATACCGTCTCAAGCTGATGACCTGTTCCTTGGTTAATTGTATCCCAGGCGCTCTGTTATATTGACCATCCCCCCCAAGCGACGCCTCGACGAAAACTTTGGGCGCTTTAGCGGCCGCCTCGACCACCTCTTTCCTCAACTTGAATTCCATAAAAGACTTCCTGTCTTCAATTGATAGATTACCGCCATCGACCGCACATAAATACCTACTTTATTAATAGCCGATCGCGAAAAGACTCTAGAGCAGATCCATGACCACCGACAACGATTCAAGTATTAACAAAAAAAACAGCCGAGCGCGCCAAAGCGCAAAACTGTCGACCCGACAAATCCTGAAAGTTAAAAAGATCCAAATATGTTTATGGAAAGCGACACTGTTGAAAGACATAGGGCTGGCGGCAGGCCTAGTTATGAGTTGTTGCTGCCCGTTATTTGAAAAAGCCGCTGCCGATAAGCACAAGCCATGGCACGAACTTCCGGATGCAGAGCATCCCGCAACGCCTCACTGCTCACGCGAAGGAAACTCACATTTCCACCCGCCAGCGCCTCGCGCAGCCAAGTCAGGGACTCGTCGATGCGACCTTCTTGCGCCAGCACCGCCGCATGGCTGAACTGGCCTCGGAAATCTCCAGCTTCGGCCGAACGCCGATACCACTCGGCCGCCGCAACTGGATCCGCCGGGCAACAGCGCCCGTCCTCCAGATAACGCCCCAGCAGGTTCATTGACTTGGCGTGGCCCAATTCTGCGGCGCGGCGGTACAGGGCCAACGCCTGCGGCTGATCTTCAGTAACCCCACGCCCGGTCGCCAACAGGTTGGCGTAGTTGTACATCGCCCAATCCAGCCCTGCCTCGGCGGCCTGTCGATAATGGGCGGCAGCGACTGCAGGATCGGCAACACAGCCCCAACCATGCTCATGGCAACGGCCAAGCATGTTGCGCGCCATCAAGTGCCCGCGTTGGGCGGCGATGTCGAACCAGCGCAGGGCCAGGGGTTTGTCCTGTTCGATGCCCTGCCCATCCAACAGAATTTGCCCAAGCAGCGCCTGGGCCTCCAGCACGCCAGCGCCAGCAGCGATGAGAATCGCCTGCGCCGCGCGCGCCGGGCTGTCCTTGAGCATGGCTTTGAGGCTTTCGCCGTCGAGCACCTCTTCTCGGCGCAGACGAAAATCCGCCACTTACACCTCGACCCAGCGGCGCAACAGGTTGTGATAGGTGCCGGTCAGGCAGATCAACGAAGGGTGGTCGGGTACGTCCCGGGTCAATTGCTGGATCGCGCCGTCCATCTCGAACAGCAGTGCCCGCTGGCTGTCTTCGCGCACCAGGCTTTGTGTCCAGAAAAACGAGGCGTAGCGCGCGCCCCGGGTGACGGCGTTGACCTTGTGCAGGCTGGTCCCCGGATACAACACCATGTCGCCGGCCGGCAGCTTGACCCGCTGGGTGCCGTAGGTGTCCTGGATTTCCAGCTCACCGCCGTCGTAGTCCTGCGGGTCGCTGAAAAACAGCGTCGCCGACAGGTCGGTGCGCACCCGCTCGGCACTGCCCTTGGGCTGGCGCACGGCATTGTCGATGTGGAAATCGAAGCTGCCGCCAGCGCTGTAGCAGTTCACCAATGGCGGGAACACCTTGTGCGGCAGGGCCGCCGACATGAACAACGGGTTTTTCCACAGCCGTTCAAGCATGGCCGCGCCGATTTCCTTGGCCAGGGGATGGCCCTCGGGCAGTTGCAGGTTGTGCTTGGCCTTGGCCGATTGATAACCGGCGGTGACCTTGCCGTCCTCCCATTCGGCCTGCTCCAGCGCTTCACGAATACGCTGCGCTTCTTCGGCGCTAAACACACCGGGGATGTGCAACAACATGGCATTCGGACCTGTGGATAGAGGGGCGCCAATGGTAGTGATTCTTATTGGCTGCGCACAACCCCGCACAACGCACCACTCGACGGAAACCGTAAGGACAAATTGTAAAGAATGTAAATTCCTCTCAAATAGCAATATTTCGCAATTGATACAAATACCTGTTTCCCCTATATTCCGCGGCCTCAAACCTTGGGGAAGGCACTGTTCATGTCGCGTCAACAACTACAATCACCGGCCCATTCACCTCGTTTACTGGCTTCCGCCATCGGCGTCGCGCTCAGTGCTACCTCCGTGGCGCAGATGGCCCAGGCGGCAGAAAATACCGGAGAAAAAGCCCCGCGCAATGCCATTTCCCTGGATGCCACCAGTATCACCGGCGAAGCCCAGGACACGACGTCCTATCAGGTCGAGAAAGCCTCGTCCTCGAAATACACCGCGCCGCTGGTCGACACGCCACGCTCGGTGACGGTCATCCCCCAGCAAGTGCTCAAGGACACCGGCGCGCTCAACATGCAAGACGCGCTGCGCACCGTGCCCGGCATTACTTTCGGCGCGGGTGAAGGCGGCAACCCCCAGGGCGACCGCCCCTTCATCCGTGGCTTCGATGCCCAGGGCGACACTTACCTGGATAACGTGCGTGACACCGGTTCCCAGAGCCGGGAGATCTTCGCGGTCGAGTCCATCGAGGTCAGCAAGGGCCCCAACTCCGCCATCGGTGGCCGTGGCGCCGCCGGCGGCACCATCAACCTGGTGAGCAAGAAAGCGCATCTGGGCGACTCCTTCGACGGCGGTTTCACCTGGGGTTCGGACCAGACCCAGCGCTACACACTGGACGGCAATTACCAGTTCAGCGACAGCGCCGCCGGCCGTCTCAACCTGATGAGCCATGAAAGCAACGTCGCCGGTCGTGACAAGGTCAACTACGACCGCTGGGGCGTCGCGCCATCGCTGGCGTTCGGCCTGGGCACCGATACCCGGGTCAACCTCGATTACTACCACCTGGAAAGCAACGACCTGCCGGATTCGGGCATTCCCTACACCGTGCCCGCCTCGGGTCGTACGGCCGATCGCACCAAGGCCAACCCCGACAAGCCCTACGCCGGCGGCGACAGCAGTAACTTCTACGGCCTCACCGACCGCGACTTCCGCAAGACTCGCGTCGACACGGCGACCATCGCCATCGAGCACGACCTGAGCGATGCACTGACGGTCAAGAACACCCTGCGCCACGGCTCCAGCATGCAGGACTACATCCTGACCCAGCCCGACGACAGCAAGGGCAACGTCAACAATGGTACGGTCTGGCGCCGGGCCAACACCCGCGTCAGCAATGTCGACACCACCACCAACCAGACCGATCTGTTTGGCGATTTTTACGTCGCAGGATTCAAGAACAGCTTCTCCACAGGCATCGAACTGAGCCGCGAAACCGGCGAGAAATCCTCTTACAACGTCAACACCGACACCGTGCCGGGCACCGCCGCCGCGAACACCAACTGCACCCCGGCGACAGTCGGCTCGCCAAGCGGGAACAACTGCACGTCGCTGTCCAATCCAAACCCGAACGATCCCTGGAACGGCGCGATTTCCCGCAACTACGCCGGCACCGACACCACCAGCGTCACCCGTGCGCTTTACGTGTTCGACACTTTGGAGCTGTCACCGCAATGGCTGGTGAACATGGGCTTGCGTTACGACCACTTCGACACGAAATACAAAACCTACAATGCCGCCGGCACCACCACTTCCAAGGGTGATGACACCAGCGAGTTCGTTACCGGCCAGTTCGGCCTGGTCTGGAAACCGGCGGACAACGGCAGCATCTATGCGTCCTACGCCACCTCGGCCACGCCGCCGGGCAACACGGTCGGTGAAGGTCAGGAAGGCAACCCGCTGGGTGGCACGCCGGACCGCAGCGGCAACCTGCTCGCCAGCGACATGGAGCCGGAAACCACCAAGAACTACGAAATCGGCACCAAGTGGGACTTGCTCGACAGTCGCCTGTCACTGACGGCCGCGATCTTCCGCACCGAGAAGGAAAACGCCCGGGTCCAGGTCGACACCACCACCTATGAAAACGCCGGCAAGACCCGCGTCGACGGCCTCGAACTGTCAGCCAGCGGCAAGCTCACGGAAAAGTGGCAAGTGTTCGCCGGCTATAGCTACCTGGACAGCGAACAGGTCGATGGCGGGCCGTTGAGTGTTACCGATGGCAATCAATTGCCCAACACACCGAAGAACAGCGCCAGCGTCTGGACCACCTATGCCCTCACGCCGAAGCTGACCATCGGTGGCGGTGCCTTTTATGTGGACGATGTATTTGGCAGCGTGGCGAATACTACGATGGTCGATTCCTACGTGCGTTACGACGCCATGGCCAGCTACAAGGTCAGCAAAAACCTGGACCTGCAACTCAACGTGCAGAACCTGACGGACGAGACTTACTACGACAAGGCTTTCTCGACCCACTTCGCCAACCAGGCGGCCGGGCGTACCGCGTTGTTGAGTACCAACTTCCACTTCTAAAGGCGAAAACCCGATGCCGATGGTCAGGCAATGTACTTGTGGGGGCTAGCTCGCTCCCACGGGACTGAGCCCCCGGCCATCACGGACCGGCACCGGGCAAAAAGCCCCGCTCATGCAAATGATCGGGGCTTTCAGGTGTGTTTATGAATGGTTCTCGATAACACACGGCATAATGCACGCCGTGACAAACAGTATTGAACGAACAAGGCGGGCGACGTGTTGAAAAAAACCCTGTTCCAGTTGCACTGGTTCTTTGGCATCAGTGCCGGGCTGGTCCTGGCATTGATGGGCATTACCGGTGCGATGGTGTCGTTTCAGGACGAGATCCTGCGCGCGCTGAACCCACAGGTGCTGACGGTTGAAAAGCAACCGGCCGGCGTATTGCCGCCTGCCGAACTGGTGGAACAGATCGAAGCCGCGTCCGGCAAGACCGTCAGCATGCTCTGGGTAGAGACCGACAGCGGCAACGCCGCACGGGCGGTTTTCACCGCCTCGCCCGGGGAAAAGCGTGGCCCGATGCGCTACTTCAATCCCTACAACGCGCAATTCATGGGGGATGTGGTGGGGCAGGACTTCTTTGGTCTGATGCTCCGTCTGCACCGCGTCCTCACCCTGGACGACGTAGGCCGGCAGATCACCGGCGCGTGCACGCTGATCCTGGTGTTTTTCTGCCTGTCCGGGCTTTACCTGCGCTGGCCGCGCCAATGGAAAAACTGGCGCGCCTGGCTGACCCTCGATTGGGCGAAAAAAGGCCGCAGTTTCAATTGGGACCTGCACTCCGTCGCGGGCACCTGGTGCCTGGTGTTCTACCTGCTGGCCGCCTTGACCGGGCTGACCTGGTCCTACGAGTGGTACAACAAAGGCGTAACCCGCCTGCTTTCCGATTCGCCCAAGGATGAGCGCGTGCGCAAGCGCGGCCCCGCACCCGGTGGCCCGGCGCCGATCGCCGACTACCGCGCCATGTGGAGCAGCATCTACAGCGCCGCCGGCCCCGACCTGTCCGCCTATAACGTGCGCATGCCGCCGGTAGCGGGACAACCGGCGACCGTGTTCTACCTGCTGAAAAACTCCCCCCATGACCGGGCGCTGAACCAGCTTATCCTCGACCCGGCCACCGGCGTCGTCAGCCGTCACAGCCGCTACAGCGACAAAAGCTTCAAGGCGCAATTGCTGACCAGCATCTACGCCCTCCATGTCGGCAGCTACTTCGGCCTGGTCGGCCGGATCCTGGTGACCGTCGCCGCGCTGGCCATGCCGCTGTTTTTCATCACTGGCTGGCTGTTGTATCTCAATCGTCGACGCAAGAAGCGCCAGGTCCAAAAGGCCCGCCAGGCGCTGACCCAAACCCCTGGTGACGCCCCGGCGTGGCTGATCGGTTTCGCCAGCCAGAGCGGTTTCGCCGAGCAACTGGCCTGGCAGACCGCCGGCCAGCTCCAGGCCGCCGGCCTGCCGGTGAAGGTCCGGCCATTGGCCGGCGTCAGCGAGCAGGATTTGAACAGCTCCACTCGCGCCTTGTTCGTGGTCAGTACCTTTGGCGATGGCGAAGGCCCCGACAGTGTCCGGGGTTTCGAGCGCAAGGTGTTGGGCCAGCCGCTGAGCCTGGAGCGCTTGCAGTATTCGGTGCTGGGCCTGGGCGACCGCCAATATGAAAACTTCTGCGGCTTCGCCCGCCGCCTGCATGCCTGGCTGGCGGAACACGGCGGCAAGACACTGTTCGCGCCGGTGGAAGTGGACAGCGGCGATCCTTACGCCTTGCGCCACTGGCAACAACAGCTGGCGGAACTCACCGGCCAGGCCCCGGCGGACGCCTGGCAGGCGCCGAGTTTCGAGCATTGGACGTTGAACCAACGCACCCTGCTCAACCCCGACAGCTGCGGGTCTGGCGTATACCTGCTGGGCCTCACCGCACCGGGGCCGAGCAGTTGGCTGGCCGGTGACCTGGTGGAAATCCTGCCGCGCAATGATCCATGGGCCATTGAACATTTCCTCGATGGGCTGGGCATCGCCGGTATTGCTCGGGTGCACGTCGACGGCTTGCAGCAGACACTCGAACAAGCCCTGGCGACACGCCAGCTGCCGGAAAACCGCGCCCATCTGGTCGGCCTGCACGCCCAGGCACTGGTGGAGGCGTTGGCACCGCTGGGCATGCGCGAATACTCCATCGCATCGATCCCCGCCGATGGCGTGCTGGAACTGATCGTGCGCCAGGAGCGCCGCGCCGATGGCAGCCTGGGCGTCGGCTCCGGCTGGCTGACCGAACATGCGCCGCTGGGCAGCCCAATCAGCTTGCGGGTAAGACGCAACAGCAGCTTTCATCTGCCACCCCAAGGCGTACCGATGATCCTGCTGGGCAACGGAACCGGCCTGGCCGGCCTGCGCAGTTTGCTCAAGGCCCGTGTTGCCGAGGGCATGCAACGCAACTGGCTGCTGTTTGGCGAACGCAACCGCGAACACGATTTCCATTGTCGCGATGAGCTTCAGGAATGGGTCACCTCCGGCGATCTGGAGCGCCTGGACCTGGCCTTCTCCCGAGACCAGGACAAGAAAATCTACGTCCAGGATCGCCTGCTGGAATCGGCGGCATTGCTCAAGCAATGGCTGGCCGACGGCGCGGTGATCTATGTCTGCGGCAGCCTGCAGGGCATGGCGTCAGGGGTGGATCACGTGCTCAACCTGGTGCTGGGGCGTGAGGAAGTGGAGAAGCTGATCGAGCAAGGGCGGTATCGGCGGGATGTGTACTGACGGAACGCTTATCCAGAATTGAATCGAATCCCCAGTGGGAGCGAGCTTGCTCGCGATAGCGGATGGTCAGTCAACGCTTTCTTGATCGACACACCGCCATCGCGAGCGAGCTCGCTCCCACACTGGATGCAGTGCGCTTCAGAACTCACACCGGCTGCAACTTCTTCTCGAACACCGCCAGCCCTTCCAGGTCCCTTAGCACCACGCTCATCTCCCCGCTCTGCCCGTCGATGTTCACCTCGCCAAAGAACTGATAGCCGGCAAACGGCGAGGTGTTCTGGGCCGGAGGGGCTTTCTGGAACACCACTTCAGGGCCGAAGGTCTTGTCCAGGGCGTTGGGCCCGAAGCTGCCGGCGTTCAATGGGCCGGCGACGAACTCCCAGAAGGGTTCGAAATCCTGGAACGCGGCGTGTTCGGGATGGTAGTGGTGGGCGGCGCAATAGTGGACGTCGGCGGTGAGCCAGACGTAGTTGCGCACCTGATGCTTGCGCAGATAACCGAGCAATTCGGCGATCTCCACTTCGCGCCCCTGGGCCTCGCCCGGGTCACCGTTGGCGACCGCTTCCCAACGCGCAACGCCGGGGCTGACCTCGCCATCCGGCACGCCCAGGCCGATGGGCATGTCAGCAGCGATGACTTTCCACTGGGCACCGGATTGCTTCAATTCGCGCTTGAGCCAGTCCAACTGCTCCCGCCCGAGGAACGGTTTGGCCGCACCGAGGTTCGCGTCATTGGCTTGTCGATAGCTGCGCATGTCCAGCACAAACACATCCAGCATCGGCCCGTAACCGAGCTTGCGGTAGATGCGCCCTCCCCCATCGGCCTTCTGCAGGCGCATCGGCGCGTATTCCAACCAGGCCTGTCGCGCACGACCGACCAGGCTGTGGATATCCTTGGTCTGGTAGCGCTCGTCCAGTTGCTTGCCCGGCGACCAGTTGTTGACCACTTCGTGATCGTCCCACTGCCAGATCTGCGGCACTTCGGCGTTGAAACGGCGGACGTTTTCATCCATCAGGTTGTAGCGGTAGTTACCGCGATATTCATCCAGGGTCTCGGCGACCTTGCTCTTGGCTTCGGTGGTCAGGTTGCGCCAGATGCGCCCGCCCTCTGTGGTGATCTGCGCCGGCACCGGGCCGTCGGCATAGATGGTGTCGCCGCTGTGGATGAAGAAATCCGGCAGGCGCAGGCGCATGGCCTCATAGATGCGCATGCCGCCGATGTCCGGATTGATACCAAAACCCTGGCCGACGGTGTCGCCGCTCCAGACAAAACGGATGTTGCGCTTGAACTGCGGCACGCTGCGCAGGTGGCCGAGCCACGGCTCGCTGGCCACACCGCTCTGGGCGTCTTGGAAATGCACGCGGTAGAAAATCGCCTGGTCGGGTGGCAAGCCGGTGAGCTCGACCCGAGCGGTGAAATCGCTGCGGCTATCGGCCAGCGCCGAGACGAAGCGCCGGGGGTTGGGGAACTGACTGCGGGTGTCCCACTCCACCACCATCCTCGCCGGGCGGTCGCTGCGGCTCCAGATCATCGCGCGATCACCTTGCAAGTCGCCCGACTGCACACCTTCGGTCAACACGGGCCGGTCCTTGACCGAAGCGATCACGGCCGGGGCCAGCCCGGGCAGCAACAAGCCCGCGCCAACGACTTGCATCACACGGCGGCGGCCCAGGTCGAATTCGCTCATGGTGTTCTCCCCAAATGGGAAAACTTAAGCATGGCTGTGTGAAGTGGGTGTGACAGGGATTTCATCATCACCCCACAACCACTGTGGGAGCGAGCTTGCTCGCGATTGCGGAGTGTCAGGCCACCTATTTGTTGACTGATACACCGCTATCGCGAGCAAGCTCGCTCCCACAGGGGAAACCGGAGTGGACTCAGGCCTTCGCCGGCTCCAACGCCATTTCCACCACTTCCGGTCGCTTGAGCAGCGCATACGCCACTGCCGTCACCAAACTCCCCGCCACGATCGCCAGCAGGTACAAAAGCGCGTGGTTGATGGCGTTGGGGATCAGCATCACGAACAGCCCGCCGTGAGGCGCCATGAGTTTGCAGCCGAAGTACATCGACAGCGCACCGGTCAGCGCGCCGCCGGCAATGCTGGCCGGGATCACCCGCAGTGGATCCTTGGCCGCGAACGGGATCGCGCCTTCGGAGATGAAGCACAGCCCCAGCACCAGCGCTGCCTTACCGGCCTCACGCTCGGTCTTGGCGAACTTGCGGCGGGCTATGAACGTGGCGATGCCCAGCCCAATCGGCGGCACCATGCCGGCGGCCATGGTCGCGGCCATGGGTGCATAACTTTGCGAAGCCAGCAGTCCCACGGAAAACGCGTAGGCGGCTTTGTTGATCGGCCCACCGAGGTCCACGCACATCATCGCCCCCAGCAGCACGCCCAGCAAAAGCGCGTTGGTGGTGCCCATGCTGTCGAGGAAATGGGTCAGCCCCTCAAGCATGCCCGCCACCGGTTTGCCGACGATGTAGATCATCACCAGGCCGGTGAACAGGCTCGCCAGCAACGGAATGATCAGGATCGGCTTGAGCGCTTCAAGGCTCTGGGGCAGGCGCGCGTAACGGTTGATCGCCTTGGCCGCATACCCGGCGAGGAAACCGGCGATGATCCCGCCGATGAATCCAGCGCCCAGGGTGCTGGCCAGCATCCCGCCGATCATCCCTGGCGCCAGGCCAGGTCGGTCAGCAATCGAATAGGCGATGTAGCCCGCCAGCAGCGGCACCATCAATTTGAATGCGGTGTCGCCGCCAATCTGCATCAGCGCTGCTGCGAGAGTGCCAGGTTCCTTGAAGGCCTCGATGCCAAACACGAACGACAAAGCGATCATCAAGCCACCCGCTACCACCATCGGTAGCATGAACGAAACACCCGTCAGCAAGTGTTTATAGACACCGCTTTTTTCCGCCTTCGCCGGGCCCGTGGAAGCACCACTCGCTGCGCTTTCCTGGACGCCTTCGGCCAAGGCTTTTTTCAGCGTGGCTTCGGCTTGTTTCAACGCAATGCCGGTGCCGCAGCGATAGATTTTCTTACCGGCGAAACGCTCGGTGGCGACCTCGATATCGGTCGCCAGCAACACCACATCGGCCTCGGCAATCGCCTCGGGGCTGAGCGGGTTGCGGGCGCCCACCGAGCCCTGGGTTTCGATCTTCAGGTCATAACCCAAGCGTGCCGCTGCCTGTTGCAAGGCTTCAGCGGCCATGAAGGTATGGGCGACGCCGGTCGGGCACGCGGTGATGGCCACCAGGCGCGGGGCGCGTTCGGTCGACGGCGCAGGTACTTCGGCGAGCACCTCGGCCTCGCCCAGCACTTGGGCCTCTTCGGCGCCGCGACGCAGCACCGCGTCAACGTCCTGCAGGGCGAGGGCCGGGGTGCTGCGAAACACCCGCTTGCCAACGAATCGCGACAGGTCCACCGGGCCGCTGGCAACCAGCAATACCCATTCGGCCGCTTCGAGGGTCGCCGCCGACAACTGGCGTTCCGGGTGGGCCGCGTCATGGACTTCGACACTGGTGCTCCAACCTTGGCGCTGGGCCGCCGCATCCAGCAGGCGGGCGCACAACACGCTGGTGACCATGCCGTTCGGGCAAGCCGTCACAATGGCTAATTTCATCTTGCGAACCCTCTTATTGTTCTGTCAGGGGGCGCACGCGCACGCCCTGTTCAAGCGACGCCAGCAACGCGGTGTCGTGGATGCCGAACCCGATCTGGGTGACCGCCATGGCGGCGATGGCCGTGGCGGTGCGCAGGGTCTGCTCCGGTGCGTGGGCAGCGAGCAATCCATGCAGCATGCCGGCCAACAGCGAATCGCCGGCGCCCACGGTGCTGGCGACAGTGACCTTGGGCGGCGAGGCATGCAGGGCCGAACCAACGCTGAACCAATTCACACCGTCGGCGCCGTGGGAAATCACCACATGTTCCACGCCTTGGGCATGCAACCGCTGAGCCGCTTGTGCCTGGGCGACCTCGGTCACCACGTCGCAACCCAGCGCATCGGCCAGCTCCTCGGTATTGGGCTTGATCAGCCATGGCCCCGCCGCCAGGGCGACGCGCAACGCTTCGCCGCTGGTGTCGAGGGCGACATTCAGGCCGAGCTGTTTGAGCCGCATGATCAGCGCCTGCAACCATTGCGCACTGACGCCTCGGGGCATGCTGCCGGCAACCACTACGGCATCGTGGCCTGGGGCTATCTGCTCGAGACGTTCCAGCAACGCTTGTTGCGCGGCTTCATCGACCACCGGGCCAGGACCGTTGAGGTCAGTGATGCGTCCGTCCTGTTCGGCCAGCTTGATGTTGCTGCGGGTTTCGCCGGGGACGCGAATAAAAGCGTCGACGAAGCCACGCTGGATAAACAGCGTCTCGAACACTTGGGCGTTGTCTTCACCCAGGAAACCACTGACGGTCAGGGTGTGGCCGAGGTCCGCCAGCACCTGCGCCACGTTCACGCCCTTGCCGGCGGCGTGGGCGTGCATGGCGTCGCTGCGGTTGACCTGGCCCGGTTCCAGGCGCGCCAACTCCACCGTGAGGTCGAGCGCCGGGTTAAGGGTCAGGGTAAGAATCTTCGCCATTACAGCGCCTCCACTAATGCGCGCACGTCATCGGCGCTGCCCACGGCCAATGCCGCTTGGGCCAGGGTTTGTACTTGTGCCAGGCTCAATTCGCGGACTCGTGCCTTGACCTCCGCGATGCTGCGGGCCGAGACACTCAACTCGTCCACGCCCAGGCCCACCAACACCGGCACCGCCAGCGGATCGGCCGCCAGTTCGCCGCACACACCGACCCATTTGCCATGGGCATGGGCGGCGCGCACGGTGATGTCGATCAGTTGCAATACCGCCGGGTGCAAGCCATCGGCCTGGGCCGACAGGGTCGGGTGACCACGGTCGATCGCCAGGGTGTATTGCGTCAGGTCGTTGGTGCCGACGCTGAAGAAATCGACTTCCTTGGCGAGTACCGGCGCCAGCAGCGCGGCGGACGGCACTTCGATCATGATGCCCAACTGCAAATCCGCCACGGGGATCTCCCGACGCAGACGCTCGGTCATGTCCCGTGCCTGGCGCCACTCGTCGATGCTGCCGACCATGGGGAACATGATCCGCAGCGGACGGTTGTCCGCCGAGCGCAACAGGGCGCGCAGTTGCGCTTCCATGACGTGGGGGCGCTGCAAGGTCAGGCGGATGCCGCGCACGCCGAGGAAGGGGTTTTCTTCCTTCGCGATCGGCCAATAAGGCAACGGCTTATCGCCGCCGACGTCGAGGGTGCGCACCACCAGCGGCCGACCGGCCAGGCCATCGAGCACCTTGCGGTATTCGGCTTCCTGGGTCGCTTCGTCCGGGGCCTCGGTGTGGGCCATGAAGATAAGCTCGGTGCGCAACAGGCCGATGCCTTCGGCGCCCTGCTCCACCGCGCTGGTGACGCCGGCGCTTTCGCCGATGTTGGCGAATACTTCAACGGCATGACCGTCGCGGGTCAGCGCCGGTTGGTGGCGCTGTTCGGCGGCGACTTTCAGGCGCTGCTCACGGGTGTCGCGCTCTTCAGCGGCCCGTTGCAGGGTCGCGGCGTCCGGGTCGACATGCAGCCGACCACGCTGCCCATCCAGCAGCAAGGACGTGCCCGGCGCCAACAGCAACACCGCCGCGCCTGCGCCCACCAAGGCCGGAATGCCCAGGGCGCGGGCGACAATGGCACTGTGGGCGGTGGCGCCGCCGCGTGCGGTGAGGATCCCCGCCACGCGGGCCGGGTCCAGGCGCGCGACGTCGGAGGGGCCGACTTCGTCCATCACCAGGATGTAGGGTTGATCCGGTTCAGCCGGGGTCTCGATGCCGCACAACTGCGCCAGCACCCGACGGCCAACATCCCGCAGATCGGCGGCGCGCTCGGCAAGCAAGGCATCCTGCAGGGCTTCCTGTTCCTTCGCGGCGGCTTCGATCACGCCCATCCACGCCGCTTGCGCGCTCTCGCCCAGCTTCAGGCGGGTGTCGACTTCGTCGGTCAGTTCCGGGTCGTCGAGCATTTCCTGGTGGGTGATGAAAATCTCGCGGATGGCCTTGGGCTTGGCGCGCTCGATCAAGCCCTCGATGTCCCGACGTACCTGGCCTAGGGCGTTTTGTAGACGCTCGCGCTCGATCGCCGGAGACTCGCCACGCAGTGGATAATCGATGTCTTGCTGCACTTGGATATGCGCCGGACCGATGGCAATGCCCGGCGCGGCGGCGACGGCCTGGATCAGGCTGCCGGATTCCGGCGCGAGCAGCACGGTGGCAACTTCGGCAATGGTGGTTTCTCGCGGCGCGCTCGGTGGCGGCAGCGGTTCGACCTCTTCGCCGAGACCTTCTTCGACGGCTGCGAGCAACGCCGGCAACGCGTCGGCGGCAATGCTGGGTTCGGCAATGAACTCCAGGACCTGACCGCGACGGGCGCCCAGACTCAGCAGTTTGCTCAGACTCTTCACCGATACGGCGCTGTCCTGGCCGTCGACGATGCGCACGCGGATCTCGCCTTCGAAACTTTTCGCCAGCTGGGCAAGGATTTTCGCCGGGCGCGCGTGCAGGCCGTGGGCATTCGCCAGGCCGATGCGCGCGCTGGGCCAGTCGGCGGGCAGTTCGCCCCCCAGCACTTCCAGGACCTTGCGGCTGCTGGTAGCGCGGCCCAATTCGTGGCCGCGACCTTCGATCAGCAATGCGCAAAGCCTTTCCAGCAACGCCTGGTGGGCCTCGCCGAGGCTGGCCAGGCAGAACAACCCGCTCAGGGGTTGGCCCAGATAACGAATGGGTTTGTCGGGCGTGACGAAGGCCAGGCCCGGGCGCTTGACGGTCTGTTCGCTGTGCAGCCACCAGAGCCCATCGCCGAGAGGCAACGCTTCGACCTGCTGCAGCACGCCGGCGAAGCCGTTGCTCACGCAATCGGCCTGGCGTAACAAACGGGCGCCGCGCCACACCAGTTCTTCGAAATCGTCGGCCGACACGCCGAGGCCGATCATCTGCGCATCCAGCGCCAGTTCCTGCGGCGCGCCTTGCAGCAGTTTCAGCAAGGCTTCGGCGCTGCCGGCGCGACGCAATGCCTGGCCCAGATCGGTCTCGCCGAGGGCGCGGGTCAGCAGTTGCAGCAGGCGCAGGTGTTCGTCGGACTTGGCGGCGATGCCGATCGCCAGGTAAACGATCTGGCCGTCGCCCCAGTCCACGCCTTCGGGAAATTGAAGCAAGCGCACGCCGGTGGAATACACCAGGTCGCGGGTCTGCGGAGTACCGTGGGGGATGGCAATACCTTGGCCAAGAAAGGTCGAGCCCTGGGCCTCGCGGGCCTGCAATCCGGCAAGATAACCCTCGGCTACCAGGCCATCGGCCACCAGTTTGTCAGCGAGCAGTTGCAGCGCGGCGTCTTTATCCACAGCCACCTGGGCCATGGATATCTGCTCTAGAGTGAGCTCGAGCATGCTTTCTCCTTTTTGGCGTCCGGTTGGCGCCAGGTATTGTTTTGAATGAATCAGCTTAGCGTTGCAAACGGCTTGCGGCGGTATCGCGGCAGTGCGACCGAAAACCCTGAAGCCCTGAAAATACGCCTGCTGAAACGTTTAATCTAGAAAGATTGGCACGTTACTCGATAATCTCCCATCCTTGAAGTGCAACTTGTCGAAAGCGTCCGGGGGTGACCATCGATCCGAATCGGGTAGGATGAGCCTTCATTGTCGGGGCAAACTCGAAAAAACAAGGAAAACCGGGTTGAAACTCAGTGATATCGCCCAGCTCGCCGGTGTGTCCGTGACCACCGCCAGCTACGTCATCAACGGCAAGGCCGAACAACAACGCATCAGCAACGCGACCGTCGAACGGGTGCGGGCGGTGGTCCAAGAGCATGGCTTCACGCCCAACCCACAGGCCGCCGGACTGCGCAGCCGGCATACCCGCACGTTGGGGTTCATCCTGCCCGACCTGGAGAACCCCAGTTACGCGCGTATCGCCAAGCTGCTGGAACAAGGTGCCCGCGCCCGAGGTTACCAGTTGCTGATCGCCAGCTCCGATGATGCGCCTGACAGCGAGCGCCAGTTGCTGCAACTGTTCCGCGCCCGACGCTGCGATGCGCTGATCGTTGCCAGTTGCCTGCCCGCCGAAGACGATAGCTACCGCCAATTGCAGGCCAAGGGCATCCCGATCATCGCCATCGACCGGGTGATGGAACCGGCGCAGTTCTGCTCGGTAATCAGCGACGACCGCCAGGCCAGCCTGCAACTGACACGAAGCCTGCTGGAAACGAATCCACGGCAGATCGCGCTGATCAGCGCCCGCCCCGAACTGAGCATCAGCCAGGAGCGGACCGCCGGTTTCCGCGAGGCGCTGGCCGGGTTCGAAGGCCAGGTGCTGATCGAGCACGGCGAGTCGTTCAGCCGTGAATGCGGTCGTCAGCTGATGGATGACATGCTCGCGCGCCTGGGCCATCTCCCCGACGCGCTGATCACCACCTCTTATGTGCTGCTGCAAGGGGTGTTCGATGCCCTGCATGATTTTCCGCTCAAGGCGCGTCCCCTTCGCCTGGGCACCTTTGGCGACACGCAACTGTTGGATTTCCTGCCGCTGCCGGTCAACGCCATGTCCCAGCAGCATCAACTGATCGCCGACAAAGCCTTGGAACTGGCGCTGGCGGCCATCGAAAACGATGTCTATCAACCCGGTGTCCAGGCGATTGCGCGCACGTTCAAGCAGCGCATTCACCAGGGCTGAGGTTCAGGGTGCGGATATGCAGTTGATCGACACGCACACTCATCTGGACTTCCCGGATTTCGACGCGGATCGCCCGGCGCTGCTGGCCGAAAGCCGCGCCTTGGGTGTCCGGGAAATAGTGGTGCTGGGCGTATATCGGGACAATTGGCAGCGCGTCTGGGACCTGGTCCAAAGCGACCCGCACCTGCATGCCGCGCTGGGCCTGCACCCGGTGTTTCTCGACGAGCATCGCGGCGAAGACCTGACGCAGTTGCGCGAATGGCTGGAGCGCCTGGCCGGGCATCGGCAGTTGTGCGCGGTGGGGGAAATCGGCCTGGACTATTACGTCCAGACCCTGGACCGCGATCGCCAGCAAACGCTGTTCGAGGCGCAGCTGGAACTGGCCCGGGATTTCGAACTGCCGGCGCTGATCCATGTACGTCGCAGCCACGCCGCCGTGATCGCGACGCTCAAACGCATCTGCCCGGCCCGTGCGGGCATCATCCATGCCTTTGCCGGCAGCTTCGAGGAGGCTCGCGAATACATCAAGCTCGGTTTCAAGCTCGGCCTCGGCGGCGCGGCCACGTGGCCCCAGGCCCTGCGCATGCACCGGGTGCTGCCGAAACTGCCGCTGGATGCGCTGGTGCTGGAGACCGACTCACCGGACATGGCGCCGTCGATGTTTCCCGGGCAACGCAACAGCCCGGCGCATTTGCCGGCGATTTGCGAGGCGTTGGCGGGCATCATGGCGGTGACGCCTGAACGACTGGCCGAGGCCAGCACGGCAAACGCCCGGCAGCTATTCCAGTGGTGATCCTTGTGGGAGCGAGCTTGCTCGCGATAGCGGTGATCCAGGCAACCTTTCATTGGCTGACACTCCGCCATCGCGAGCAAGCTCGCTCCCACACAGGCTCGCTCCCACATTGGGCCTGTGGTGAGGCAGGAGATCACACCCGAAACGCATTGATCAGTTGCTTGAGCCGCACCACCTGGGAGGACAGTTCGCGGCTGGCGTCTTCGGTCTGGTGAGCCCCTTCGGCGGTGCGTTCGCCGGCGCGGTTGATCTCGACGATGTTCTGGTCGATGTCATGGGCGACGGCGGTCTGCTGCTCCACCGCAGCGGCGATCTGCTGGTTCTGGTCGACGATCATGCCAACGGCGCCAAGAATGTTTTCCAGCGCCTGCTGGACCTTCTCCGACTGGCCAACCGTGCCGCTGGCCATCTCATGGCTGGTGCCCATCGCCTTGACGGCGGCACCGACGCCGCCGTGCAGGCGGCTGATCATCGCTTCGATTTCTTCGGTCGACTGCTGGGTCCGCTTGGCCAGGGTTCGCACCTCGTCGGCCACCACCGCGAATCCGCGCCCTTGCTCGCCAGCCCGGGCGGCTTCGATAGCGGCGTTGAGGGCCAGCAGGTTGGTTTGCTCGGCAATGCTCTTGATCACATCGAGGACGCGGCTGATGGCCTGGCTGTCGGTCGCCAGTTGATTGATCACCTGCACCGACTGGTCGATTTCGCTGGCGAGCCGGGCGATGCTGCCCTGCTGGGATTCCACCAAGCCTCGTCCGCTGAGGGTTTCATCATTCACGCTATGGGCGCTGCTGACCGCCGCCGCAGCGCTGCGGGCGACTTCCTGGGCAGTGGCGGACATCTGGTTCATCGCCGTGGCGACCAGTTCGATCTGGCTGCGCTGGCCGGCCACGGCCTGGTTGCTCTGGGCCGATACCGTTTCCACCTGCCCGGCCTGGCGCTCGACCTCGGCGACGGTGTGGCCGACCTGTTCGATCAAATCATGGATCTTCGCCACGGTGCCATTGAACACCTCGCCCAACTCGCCCAGCTCATCCTTGCTGCGGGCGACGAAACTGACCGTCATATCCCCCGCCGCGACTTTGTCCATCATCGCCCCCAGGTGCTTGAGCGTCGTGCGTGTCGAGGCGTAGAAACCGGCGTACAGATAGAAAATCAACAGGAACACCGCTGCGAGCGCCACCGCCTGTAGCACCATGTGGCTGCGGTTCTGCTCCAGGCGGTGCTGCAATTGCACACCGAGAAAGCCCAACGTCGCCTCGTTCAACCGATAGGTCTGCTCCATCAGGCCGCTGACCTGATCGAAGAATGCCGGCCATGGCGCATCGAGGGTGTCCGCCATGACAACCTGGTTTTCAATCAGCTCGGCCGCTTGCTTGAGGGTGCTCTTGCTGCCACCGGCCTGATCGGCGAGTGCTTGTCCGACCGCCTTGCTCGAGCCCAGCGCGTCCTGCAGTTTCAGCTCATATTCGCCCTGGAGCTTCTCGATTTGCACCAGCAACTCATCGAACCGGGTACTCGACGCGGAATTGAGGAAACCCAACCCCAACGAAGAAGCGCCCAAGGCACGGCCCTCGCCCAAAATTTGAGTGACCCTGGGCGTCAGGCCGACGATCAGCTCGCTGAGCTGCCGGATGTCGGCCTGGTTGTCACGGCTCAGGCCGGCCTGACTGGCGATGATCTGGCCGAATATTTGTGCATTGTTGAGCAGATTGCCGATCAACGCGCTTTTGCTCTGCAGCGAGCTTTCGGCTTGTTGGGCCTTGAAAGCGGCGATCATTTCGTCGCGCTTGGTATCGAAGGCACTGACGTGCTCGGGCTCCATCGCCATGGCCGTCATGCCTTGCAACCGGGCGAGCACCTTGTGCTCGAGCGCGGCGATCTTCGCGTCCACGTCGCCGGCCTTGCCAGACTGGCCCAGGCTGGCATTGATCTGCACCAGGTCGTTCAGCGTCTCCAGGTCACGCCGCAGCGCCAGGCTGCTGCCCAGCAAATCCAGGCTTTGCAGCTCCACTTGCGTGCCCTGGAACTCGCGGTAGGAATCACGCACCAGAAAGAAATTGGTCACCAGCATCGGCAGCAGGAACAGGACACTGATCAGGCTGAACTTCATGCCGAAGCTAAGGCGATTCATCAGGGCGACGGCGGGCCAGAGCAAACTCTTCACAAGGGAAGTCTCCCGGTAGTTTTTATTGTTATGAGCTGCGCACGCAGACAGCACAAAGCCACTATTCGGACGCTGTTCCTGTATAGCCTAATTCGGCAGGGAGATTTGTAACTTAAGGTTAACGAGGGCACACGATCCAGTGGCGAGGGAGCTCGCTCCCGCTGGCCTGTGCGGTAGGCCCCGTGGGGTTTGCGCAGAGGGGATCGTTTTTATCCTGGTTTACGACTGCTGCGCAGCCGACCGGGAGCAAGCTCCCTCGCCACGACAGCTTAGCGTTACGAACTTGCTGGGTTCGATCAGGCCAACACCGTCCACAACGCGAACCCGGCATACCAGAGCAACGCAGCGCGCAGCAGCAATTCCCAAAGTCGATCCAGGCTGTTGATGCCGTCCGGCCCGGCGACCGGCGTGGGAATTTCGCCGGCGACCAAGCCGACTTTGTCGATGAGGTCGGCGGCGCTGATGTTCCAGTTCAACAGTTCATGCAGCATGACCCGACTGACCGCGACGAAGTTGCCCACCAGGGCGAAGCTCGCCGCCAGCAATCGCACCGGTACCCAGTCGAAGGCGTGGCGCAGTTGCGCTGCACGCTCGGCCACACCCGGGTTCTGGCTGTGCTCGGCGGCCAACGCCAACAATCGATAACTCAGGGCGGCCACGGGTCCCAGCAGGAAGTACCAGAAGATCACCGCGAAAAAACTCTGGTAAGCCTGCCATAGCAAATGCCCCTGGACCCGTTCGAGCAACTGCTCACCGTCATCGGCATCGATGTTCAGGTCACGCTTGGCCACGTGGGTGGCCGCTTGCAGGTCTTCACGACGCCAGGCATCGCGAAACGGCCCGAGATCAGCCAACAGATCGCCGCGCCCCAGGCTGTATATCACCACCAACAGGTGGATCGGCAGCGCCAGCAAACCATAGGCCACCGGCTCCAACACCCAGAGTAGCAACGCCAGCAGCGAAACCGGCAGCAGAACCATCACCACCAGCACCAGCCAAGGCCGGTTGCCCCAGCGCGGACTCGCTTCAAGCTTGTTCAGCTCGCCCAGCCAGCCGCCGTCACGCTGGACCCGCTGGCGCAAGGCCGAGAACTTCTCGATCCAGACCGCCAGCAGCAACACCAGAAAACTCATTGTCCTTCCCCTTCTGTCAGGGCCGCGCGGTAACGCGCCCAGTCGAATGCCGGCCCCGGATCGGTCTTGCGACCCGGCGCGATGTCGCTGTGCCCGCAGATGCGCTGCACCGTGATCGCCGAAAACGCTTTTTGCAGCTGCCGGGTCAAGTCCACCAAGGCGACATATTGCCCGTCGGTGAACGGCAGGTCATCGGTGCCTTCAAGCTCGATGCCTATGGAAAAATCGTTACACGTCTCCCGCCCTTCGAAACACGAAACACCAGCGTGCCAGGCACGATCAAGACAAGAGACAAACTGGGTCACGGTGCCGTCACGTTCGATCAGAAAATGCGCGGACACGCGCAGGTCCGCGATACCCGCAAAATAGGGATGTTCCGTGACATCCAGGCGATTCTGGAAAAATTCCTGCACTTTGCCCGTGGCGAACTGTGCCGGTGGCAAGCTGATGTTGTGGATGACCAGCAGGGAGATCTCGCCCTCGGGGCGCGCATTGAAGTTGGGCGAAGGGCAATGACGCACGCCATCGCACCAACCGCTCGCGGAGTCCAGCTGCATACAGGTTCCTTCGATGAGACGGTGAAGGCCGTCAGTATGCCGCGATCGGGCCCGGCTGCGCGATCACTTGCCGCGATTGAGCTGGCGCAGGTTGCCCAGCACGGATTCCAGCGCCCTGTCGAACAACAGGGTATCGTCCAGCAACCGCGCCGCCCCACGGCGGAACTCCAAGGCCAGGCTGGTGCGGCTGTGCTCAAGGACCTTGAGGCCGGTACGGTTGACGAAGACATACTTGCCAGTGGCCTGGATGATCGCTGCGAGTTTGCAACGAAGATTGTTGTCTTCGTCTTCCTGGAACTCGACCCAACTTCCCAGGCGCAGTTGATCGACCTGGAGCAGGCCCACGTCATCGGCAGGCAAGCGTACGGTCGGTTCGTCCGTCGCGGTTACCGGCGCAGCCCGCAGGACGATGGGTTCCACCACCTCGACCAGCACCGGCGAATCTGCCGGCTGTGCCTGCTCCGTTGCCTGGCCCAGCCGTTGGAGAGCCTGGACATGCAGCACTTCCAGTTCGCTGAAGAATTCGCTGGTGGCGAACGGATCGAACGCCGAACGGCTCAAGCCGTCGCGCAGGGCCTTGAGCAGCTCCGGCACCATCGCCAGCAAGCGCAGGCCGGCGTCGGGTTCTTCGTGATGCTGGACGCTCCACACCAACTGCTCGAGGGTCAGCACGTCGGCCTGCCATTCAGCTGATTGCTCGCCATGTTTGAAGCCGGTCAGCAACAACACCTGGCTCCACGCCTGCTGGACGAAATCCACCACAGCCTGGGGCAAGACCTTGCCCAGCATGATGTGGTTCAGCGCCCCTTCGACCCGCTGTCGGGCCAGTTCGGCCTTGGCCCGCCCTTCTTCAGCGTCGCGAATGCGTTGCTCCAGCAGTTCGCTGCGACGACGTTCGTCGCTGGTGAACGCCAGGAAGTCCGCCAGCACTTCGGAAAATATCGCCGGGTCGTCAACGAAGTCGTTCAACAAACGCTGCACGACTTGCTCGATGCGCAGGTAAAGACTGTCGCGCTGATGATCATCGCAATCGCCCCAGCCCATCGCAGCGGCAGCAATTTCGTTGAGCAGCCGGCGGGCCGGATGATTGCCTCGGCTGAAGAAACTCTTGTCCTGTACCGCGACCTTGAGCATCGGAATCTGCAGTCGACCGATCAGCGCCTTGAGGGAGTCCGGCAGGTTCTGGTCGTCGAGAATGAACTCGAACATCATCGCGATCAGGTTGATCACGTCTTCGTCGGCGCCGTCGACGACCCGGGACTTGCCACTCTTGACGCTGACACGCGTCAGCAACTGTTCGAGCTGGCTGCGCAGGTCGAACTCGTCCTGCACCGTGAGCGAGGGAACGTACTGCTGCAAATGAGACAACAATCGCAGCAGGTCCCGTTTCGAAATCGGCTGGGCTGGGGCGCTGGCTTCCAAGGTTGGCGCGACGCTGCCGCGTACCTGCACCAGCAATTTCTGCAACGCGGCGAAGACCTCCTGGACGCTGTCGTCGACGTCATCGGCCCTTGGCCTGGCGGCGCCATCGACGTTGGGTTGGGCGACTTCCTCGACACGATCCGATGCCCGTCGCGACGGTGAGATCTTGAGGTCCGGCAACACGCCCGTCGCGGCGAGCAATTGATTGGCCTGCGCATAGAACTGGTCGCATTCGCTGAGCACATAACGCTCGAACAGCTTGAGCAGGATCAGCTTGACCTTGATCCCCACGCCCAGGTTGCGTCCAGCCTGAAGGAAATGCCCGCACAATAAACCTGGGCTTAACGGGTTCAACTGGTTCGTCAATGGCCGGTCCAGCAACACACTGAGCCGCGCCGTGAGTTGGTCGAGCGACACGCCGTCGCGGCTGATCACTCGGGCGACCATGGTTTCCACCGCCAGGCGGCGCTCCAGCTCGTCATGGTTTGGCTGGGCCGGTATGGCGCCCACCACGGGTGCCAGGGTCGCCTGGGTAAGGTCGTACTGGGCGAGACTGACAAAAGCCTCGAAAAACTGTTCAATGAATTCACGCTCGATGCTTTTGCGTTTCAAACGCAAGTCGCGCATGGCTTCGAAGTAGAGGTTCTGCTCGAGATCATTGCGCGCCCGGTCGGCCATTTCGAACAACGTGTCATCGGCGTTATCGAACAAGCCCTGCAGACCCACGCGCAACTGCTGCGCGGCCTTGTCGCGAACCTGGAGCAGAATGACCGGCAGCCGGGCGAGCGGCGAACGATTCGCCTGGTCGGTAGGCACTTTATGCAAAGGCACTACATTCCCGTCGTTTTGCATCCTGGACTCCTGAAACGGCATTCTTCGGCTCGCGACGTCAAACTCATGACGTCAAACGAAAGGCGGATTATCCGGTAAAAAGAGCCCGCCATACCAGAGGACTCTGTGAACAGGCTCAAAGAGATCGCAATAAATGACCGGCATTTCGGGTAAATGTTGCGTGGACGCGACCAAATGCAAGCCAACAGGTGCCAAGCGGATATAATCCGGCCACTTTGTTCGTGGAGCCTGTTATGCCGAATCTACATCTCGCCGACCTGACCGCCGAAATCGAAGCCAATGTGCGCCGCGCGCTGTTGGAAGACATCGGCAGCGGCGACATCACCGCGCAACTGATCCCCGCCGAACGCCTGGCCAAGGCCACCATCATCACCCGTGAAGCAGCGATCATCAGCGGCACGGCCTGGGTGGATGCGGTGTTCCGGCAGTTGGACCCACGTGTCGCGGTGCATTGGCAAGTACATGACGGCGACCGCGTGAGCCCTGACCAAGCCCTGTTCCACCTCGAAGGCCCGGCCCGCTCACTGCTGACGGGCGAACGCAGCGCGCTGAATTTCCTGCAGTTGCTATCGGGCGTTGCCACCCGGGCTCGCTACCTGGCCGACTTCGTCGCCGATACCCAGGTCAAGCTGCTGGACACTCGCAAAACGTTGCCTGGGCTACGTCTGGCCCAGAAGTACGCCGTGACCTGCGGTGGCTGTCACAACCACCGCATCGGCCTGTACGACGCGTTCCTGATCAAGGAAAACCACATTGCCGCTTGCGGCGGGATTGCCCAGGCCATCAGCGCCGCCCAGCAGATCGCACCGGGTAAACCGGTGGAAGTCGAAGTCGAAAGCCTGGCGGAATTGAAAGAAGCGCTGGCGGCAGGTGCCGACATCATCATGCTCGACGAACTGAGCCTGGACGACATGCGCGAAGCGGTACGTCTGAACGGCGGCAAGGCCAAGCTGGAAGCCAGCGGCGGCATCAACGAGAGCACGTTGCGCCCGATTGCCGAGACCGGAGTGGATTACATCTCTATCGGTGCGATGACCAAGGATGTGAAGGCCGTGGATTTGTCGATGCGCTTGAGCCTCTGACAACGAAAAACGCCAGCCTCAAAAGGCTGGCGTTTTCTTCAGACCACCAGATTGTTCATCTCGCAATATTCATCCCATTCCACACCCAACACCTCGGCAGCCTCCTTGTGCAAGGCAAGGCGCTGCGCCTCGAACTCTTCAGGCGTGCTGGTGTATTTGAGCGTCAACTCCCAAGGCTGCAGCCCCTGGGCTTCGGCCTCGTCTTCGAACGCCCATTGGATCTGGTCTTTCTGATCATCGGCGGGTAGGTCCTTGATCTCATCCCGCAGCTGCGGCGTTTCGTTCAAGTACTTTTCCAGGGCTTCTTGGTGTCTGGCTTCTTGACTCAATTCTTTGACGGTCATGGCGTTCTCGCTGATCTGGGAATGGAAGATGGATCTGGATCATCAAGGATCTCTCTGACGCAGGAAGCCGTTGGAAGCCCGGTTTACCTGGCCTTCAGAACCATTCGGGGGATCATCTGAAAACAAGTGTGACTTTGCCCGAGACAGGAATCGAACCTGCGACCTTCGCGTTACGAGTGCGCTGCTCTACCGACTGAGCTACACGGGCGTGGGGCTAAACCTAGCATTGAGCCAGAGGGCAGGCAACCCGCGGCAAAAATGATTTTTGCGCGCACAGCAAAACGCCCCGAACCAGTCGGGGCGTTTGCTTGTTCAGCGGCTAAGCGAGGGAGTGTTTAAACGCCCGATGCCTTGGCTGCCGCGACGTCCTTGATGGACAGCTTGATACGGCCGCGGTTGTCCACGTCCAGTACCAGCACTTCCACTTCCTGGCCTTCTTTCAGGATGTCGGTCACTTTCTCGACACGAGCATCGCTCAGCATGGAGATGTGAACCAGGCCGTCCTTGCCCGGCAGGATGTTGACGAATGCGCCGAAGTCGACGATGCGCTCAACCTTGCCGACGTAGATCTTGCCGATCTCGGCTTCGGCGGTGATGCCCAGGACGCGCTGGCGTGCTGCTTCTGCCGCTTCCTTGGTTTCGCCGAAGATCTTAATCGAACCGTCGTCTTCGATGTCGATCGAGGCCTTGGTTTCTTCACAGATCGCACGGATGGTCGCGCCGCCTTTACCGATGACATCACGGATTTTGTCGGTGTCGATTTTCATCGCGATCATGGTCGGAGCGTTTTCCGACAGCTCGGTGCGGGACTGACCGATGATCTGGTTCATCTGGCCGAGGATGTTCAGGCGCGCTTCCAGGGCTTGGCCCAGGGCGATTTCCATGATCTCTTCGGTGATGCCTTTGATCTTGATGTCCATCTGCAGTGCGGTGACGCCTTTGGCGGTACCGGCCACTTTGAAGTCCATGTCGCCCAGGTGGTCTTCGTCACCCAGGATGTCGGTCAGGACAGCGAACTTCTCGCCTTCTTTAACCAGACCCATGGCGATGCCGGCAACCGGAGCCTTCATCGGCACACCAGCGTCCATCAGGGCCAGGGAAGCGCCGCAGACCGAAGCCATCGAGCTCGAGCCGTTGGATTCGGTGATTTCCGATACCACGCGGATGGTGTACGGGAACACGTCAGCGGCTGGCAGCATGGCCTGGACCGAACGACGGGCCAGACGGCCGTGGCCGATTTCGCGACGACCGGCGCCACCCATGCGACCACACTCGCCCACCGAGAACGGAGGGAAGTTGTAGTGCAGCATGAACGGGTCTTTCTTTTCGCCTTCCAGGGTGTCCAGCAGTTGCGCGTCACGGGCGGTGCCCAGTGTTGCAACGACCAGTGCCTGGGTCTCGCCACGGGTGAACAGTGCCGAACCGTGGGTCTTCGGCAGAACGCCGACTTCGATGTTCAGCGGACGTACGGTGCGGGTGTCGCGACCATCGATACGCGGCTTGCCGTTGACGATGTTTTCGCGAACGGTGCGGTATTCGATTTCACCGAACGCAGCCTTCACGTCGCTGGCCGATGGCTGGCCTTCTTCGCCGGAGAACTTGGCGACGACCTGGTCACGCAGCTCGCCCAGACGCGCATAACGGTCGGCCTTGATGGTGATGGTGTAGGCCTGGGAAATCGCGTCGCCGAACTCGGCACGGATCGCGCCCAGCAGCTCGGTGGCTTCTGGCTGTGGCGCCCAGGTCCAGGTTGGCTTGGCGGCTTCGGCGGCCAGTTCCTTGACGGCGTTGATCACCACTTGGAACTCGTCGTGGGCGAACAGCACGGCGCCCAGCATCTGGTCTTCGGTCAGTTCTTTGGCTTCGGATTCAACCATCAGCACGGCTTCGGAAGTACCGGCCACGACCATGTCCAGGCTCGATGCCTTCAACTGCTCGTAGGTCGGGTTCAGCAGGTAGCCGGTGCTTTCGTGGAAGGCGACGCGGGCAGCGCCGATCGGGCCATCGAAAGGAATGCCGGAGATGGCCAGGGCAGCCGAGGTACCGATCATCGCAGCGATGTCCGGATCGGTCTTCTTGCTGGTGGACACGACGGTGCAGACGACCTGCACTTCGTTCATGAAGCCTTCTGGGAAAAGCGGACGGATCGGACGGTCGATCAGTCGGGAAGTCAGGGTTTCTTTCTCGGAAGGACGGCCTTCGCGCTTGAAGAAACCGCCAGGGATCTTACCGGCTGCGTAAGTCTTTTCCTGGTAGTGGACAGACAGAGGGAAGAAGCCCTTGCCTGGATCGGCTTGCTTGGCGCCGACAACGGTCACCAATACGCTGACGTCGTCGTCAACGGTGACCAGCACTGCGCCGGAGGCCTGACGGGCGATACGGCCGGTCTCGAGGGTAACGGTCGACTGACCGAACTGGAATTTTTTGATTACCGGGTTCACGGTGTCCTACCTTCTTTGTGGCTCTTGGGGGAACTTGTCTTCTTGCGAAATTCTTGGGCAATGACGGGAATCGGCCCGGCAACTGTCCAGGGTAAAACGTGCATCCAGATAAAACTTGAGGCTGGGAGCCTGCCATGCGCCAACGGGAAACCCCTGACGTACGACAGACCACCAACCTCTAGCGCAATCGCTTATTAGCGACGCAGACCCAGGCGAGCGATCAGAGCGCTGTAACGGCTCACGTCCTTGCCTTTCAGGTAGTCCAGCAGTTTACGGCGCTGGTTTACCATGCGGATCAGACCACGACGGGAGTGGTGATCTTTACCGTTGGCCTTGAAGTGACCTTGCAGTTTGTTGATGTTGGCGGTCAGCAGTGCAACTTGCACTTCTGGCGAACCAGTGTCACCAACAGCTTGCTGGTAGTCAGCTACGATTTGAGCTTTTTCTTGAACGTCGAGAGCCATGAGGCAATCCTTTTAGTCAGGAAACTGTTTCAATGAAACAGCTTCAACAGGCCAGGGACAAATCCCTGTATCTATAAATGAGTAGTGACCGTGCCTGTTAACAGCCACACTCGCCAGCCTGTTGTTACGCAGGCTGGTTCCGGTCATTCCGACCGAATCAATCGACGTGGCGCAATGCGCCCGTCTTCGCTCACTTCACCGATACCGATGAAGCGACCATTGTGATCCTGTACCCGAACCATGCCGAACTTCGGCGCATCCGGGGCACGTACCGGCTGGCCGTTGAGCCAGTAGAACGCACTGTGTTCAGAGAACTGCAGCAGCGGCCAGTCGAGCAAACCGCTGTCCGACGGCATCAGGAAGCGGTCGACCGCTTCATTCCCGCCTTCGGCATGCACGGCTTCGAGCTCTTCCAACGTGACCGTCTGGGCTAACGTGAAAGGCCCGGCCTGGGTCCGCCGCAATTCTGCCACGTACGCGCCACAGCCGAGTTGCTCGCCGATATCCTCCACCAGGGTACGGATATAGGTGCCTTTGCTGCAATCCACGGCTAGCCGTGCAGTATTACCGTCAAAGGCCAGCAATTCCAAGCGCGCAATAGTAACAGAACGCGGTTCACGCTCCACTACTTCACCTGCACGGGCCAGTTTGTACAACGGCTGTCCATCGCGCTTGAGGGCGGAGTACATCGGCGGTATCTGACTGATTTGCCCGCGAAACTTCGGCAAGACCGCCTCGATATCCGTCTGACCAACGGTCACCGGGCGTTCCAGCAAAACCTCACCTTCGGCGTCCGCCGTGGTGGTGGTCTTGCCTAACTGCGCCAGGGTTTCATAACCCTTATCGGAATCGAGCAGGTACTGGGAGAACTTGGTCGCCTCGCCGAAACACAGGGGCAGCACGCCAGTAGCCAGCGGATCGAGACTACCGGTGTGGCCAGCCTTCTCGGCGTTGAGCAACCAGCGAACCTTCTGCAGGGCTGCGTTGGAGGTGAATCCCAACGGTTTGTCGAGCAGGATGATACCGCTGACGTTACGACGGATACGTTTGACCTGAGCCACCGGTTACTCCTTGGTGTCTTCGGGTTCAGCCGCAGCCGGGTGCTGGCTGTCTTCAGCCACGGCGCGCTCGATCAGCGCTGACAGATGCGCGCCTCGCACGACGCTTTCGTCGTAGTGGAAGTGCAACTGCGGAACGCTGCGCAGCTTCATCTCCCGGGCCAACTGCATGCGCAGGAAGCCGGCGGCCGAGTTGAGCACCTTGATGCTCTGGGCGATTTCTTCGGCGCTGTCCTGGCCCATCACGGTGATGAAAATCTTGGCATGACCGACGTCACGGCTGACTTCCACTGCGGTAATGGTGACCAGGCCAACGCGCGGGTCCTTGACTTCGCGACGGATCAGTTGGGCCAGCTCGCGCTGCATCTGATCGCCGATTCGTTGGGTACGGCTGTATTCTTTTGCCATGTCTTGTTACCTGTTACTGCCCCACGGTGAAACCCGCGAGGTCTGAAAGCGGCAAACGCCCGGCCTGGCAAAAGCCAGACCGGGCGTTGCGTTTAGAGTCCGCCTGCACGGCAGCGCATGTTCATGCGGCTGCCCGATGCGGCTCTTGAAGTGCGCGAGTCAGAGGCTGCGAGCAACCTGGACCTTCTCGAAGACTTCGATCTTGTCGCCAACCTTGACGTCGTTGTAGCTCTTGACGCCAATACCGCACTCCATGCCGGCACGCACTTCGGAAGCGTCATCCTTGAAGCGGCGCAGGGATTCCAGCTCGCCTTCGAAGATAACGATGTCTTCACGCAATACACGGATAGGACGGTTACGGTGAACGACACCTTCGATCACCATGCAACCGGCGATCGCACCGAACTTCGGCGAACGGAACACATCGCGAACTTCGGCCACGCCCAGGATGTTCTCCCGCACGTCGCTGCCCAACATACCGGTCAACGCTTTCTTGACGTCTTCGATGATGTCGTAGATCACGTTGTAGTAACGCATGTCCAGGCCTTCCTGCTCGACGATCTTGCGAGCACCGGCATCGGCACGCACGTTGAAGCCAAACAGTACAGCGTTGGAGGCGAGTGCCAGGTTGGCGTCGGATTCGGTGATACCACCGACACCGCCACCGACCACGCGCACTTGCACTTCGTCGTTACCCAGGCCGTTCAGAGCGCCCTGCAAAGCTTCCAGCGAGCCACGGACGTCGGATTTGAGGACGATGTTGAGCGTCTTCTTCTCTTCCTGGCCCATGTTCTCGAAGATGTTCTCCAGCTTGCCGGCGTGAGCACGGGCCAGCTTGACTTCGCGGAACTTGCCTTGACGGAACAGCGCGACTTCACGGGCTTTCTTCTCGTCAGCCACAACGCTCATTTCGTCGCCAGCGTCCGGAGTACCGTCCAGGCCGAGGATCTCGACCGGGATAGCCGGACCGGCTTCCTTGATTGGCTTGCCGTTCTCGTCGAGCATGGCGCGCACGCGGCCATAGTTCGAACCGACCAGCACCATGTCGCCTTGGCGCAGGGTACCGTCCTGGACGAGTACGGTCGCCACCGGGCCGCGGCCCTTGTCGAGGCGCGATTCAACCACCACGCCACGGCCTGGAGCCGAAGGCGTAGCGGTCAATTCCAGAACCTCGGCCTGCAACAGGACGGCTTCGAGCAGTTCGTCGACGCCAGTACCCATCTTCGCGGAAACCGGGACGAATGGAGTGTCGCCACCCCACTCTTCAGAGGTCACGCCGTGAACCGACAGTTCGCTGCGGATGCGATCGAGATCAGCGCCCGGCTTGTCGATCTTGTTCACTGCAACCACCAGCGGCACGCCAGCTGCCTGGGCATGCTGAACAGCTTCGATGGTTTGCGGCATGACGCCGTCGTCCGCCGCGACCACCAGGATAACGATGTCGGTGGCCTTGGCACCACGGGCACGCATCGCGGTAAACGCGGCGTGACCCGGGGTGTCGAGGAACGTCACCATGCCGCGGTCGGTTTCAACGTGGTAGGCGCCGATGTGCTGGGTAATACCGCCAGCCTCGCCCGCCGCAACCTTGGCGCGACGAATGTAGTCGAGCAGCGACGTCTTACCATGGTCAACGTGACCCATGACGGTCACGACCGGCGCACGGGCGACCGCTTCACCTTCGAACTTCAGCGACTCGGCCAGGGAATCTTCCAGGGCGGTGTCGCTGACCAGGGTCACTTTGTGGCCCAGTTCTTCGGCGACCAGCTGGGCAGTTTCCTGATCCAGTACCTGGTTGATGGTGGCCGGGGTACCCAGCTTGAACATGAACTTGATGATTTCAGCAGCCTTGACCGACATCTGCTGGGCCAGGTCGCCCACAGTGATGGTCTCGCCGATCTTCACTTCGCGCACGACAGGGCCGGTAGGGCTCTGGAAACCGTGGGCGTTGCGTTTCTTCAGCTTGGCCTTGCCGCGACCGCCGCGACGGAAGCCATCGCTTTCTTCGTCGGTAGTACGAGGCGCAACGCGTGGAGCCGGCGCCTTTTCCTTGACCGAAGCACGATGAGGAGCATTCTTGCGCTCGCCATCGTTACCGCCACGACGGTTGTCGTCGGCACGTGGCTTGTCGGGACGACGCTGCTCATCGCGCTTGCGAGTGTCGGCCGGAGCCGGCGCTGGTGCCGCGACCGGTGCGGCTTCACGCACAGGCTCGGCTACCGGGGCCGCAGCCTCGACAGCTTCGACTGGAGCGGGTTGCGCAGCAGCAGGCTGGCGACGCGCTTCTTCTTCAGCGCGACGCTTGGCTTCTTCTTCAGCCTTCTGGCGAGCAGCATTTTCCACTGCACGACGTTCTTCCAGTTCGCGTTTGCGCTCGGCTTCGATTTCTTCCGGGCTGCGCTGTACGAAGACTTTCTTCTTGCGTACTTCAACGCTGATGCTTTTGCTACCGGCAACACGCAGGGTGCTGGTGGTTTTACGCTGCAGTGTGATCTTGCGCGGTTCTTCCACTTTCGCCTTGTGACTGCTCTTCAAGTGAGTCAGCAGGGACTGCTTCTCACTGTCGGTCACATGTTCCTCGGCGGCGGTGTGCGGCAGACCTGCCTCACGCATCTGCTGCAACAGGCGCTCTACCGGTGTTTTGACCTCATCGGCCAGTTGTTTCACCGTGACTTGCGTCATGCACTTCTCTCCTCAGGCCGCGCCTAATTACTCGAACCAGTGGGCTCGGGCGGCCATGATCAACTTGCCGGCACGATCATCGTCAATGCCGTCGATGTCGAGCAGGTCGTCAATAGACTGCTCGGCCAGGTCTTCGCGGGTAATTACGCCGCGCACCGCCAGTTCCATCGCCAAATCCTTGTCCATGCCCTCAAGCGAGAGCAGGTCTTCGGCCGGATGGGCGTCTGCCAGCTTTTCCTCAGTAGCGATGGCTTTGGTCAACAAACGATCCTTGGCCCGAGCGCGAAGCTCGTTGACGATTTCCTCGTCAAAGCCGTCGATGTTGAGCATTTCTTCCACCGGTACGTAGGCAATCTCTTCCAGGCTGGTAAAGCCCTCATCCACCAGCACCTGCGCCAGCTCTTCATCGACTTCAAGCTCTTCGATGAAGTTGCGCAGGATGTCGCCGGTTTCAGCTTGCTGCTTAGCCTGGATGTCCGATTCGGTCATCACGTTCAGGGTCCAGCCAGTCAATTGGCTGGCCAGACGCACGTTCTGACCACCGCGACCGATGGCCTGAGCGAGATTGTCTGCGCCAACGGCGATGTCCATGGCGTGGGCATCTTCGTCGACGATAATTGCCGCCACTTCAGCAGGCGACATGGCATTGATCACGAACTGAGCCGGGTTGTCGTCCCAGAGGACGATGTCCACACGCTCGCCGCCCAACTCGCCGGATACGGCCTGGACACGCGAACCACGCATGCCGATGCAGGCACCTTGCGGGTCGATGCGCTTGTCCTTGGAGCGGACCGCGATCTTGGCGCGCGAACCCGGATCACGGGACGCGGCCATGACTTCGATCAGACCTTCAGCAATTTCCGGCACTTCGATGCGGAACAGCTCGATCAGCATTTCCGGCGCGGTACGCGACAGGATCAGCTGCGGGCCCCGGTTCTCGGTGCGGATTTCCTTGAGCAGCGCGCGCAAACGCACGCCGACCCGGAAGGTTTCGCGAGAAATGATGTCTTCACGGGCCAGCAACGCTTCGGCGTTGTTGCCCAGGTCGACGATCACGTTGTCGCGTGTCACTTTTTTCACGGTGCCGGAGATGATTTCTCCCAGGCGCTCGCGATAAGCGTCAACAACTTGTGCGCGCTCGGCTTCGCGAACTTTCTGCACAATGACCTGCTTGGCAGTCTGTGCAGCGATGCGACCGAACTCGATGGATTCGATTTTTTCTTCGACGACATCGCCGACCTTGGCGCCCGGGTGCGTTTCCGCGACCTTGCTCGGCCAGGTTTCGATAGCCGGATCGTCCAGGTCCTCTTCCTCGACTACCGTCCAGCGACGGAAAGTCTCGTAGGCACCGGTGTGGCGATTGATTTCCACACGCAGATCAACTTCGTCTTCGAACCGCTTCTTGGTAGCAGTGGCCAGGGCCAGCTCCAGCGCTTCAAAAATAACGTTAGCCGGTACGCCCTTTTCATTGGATACCGACTCAACAACCAGCAGTACTTCTTTGCTCATCGTACGCCTCGCCTTTCGCAAGCCATTGGATCCGCGGGATCCGCAGTATCTGGCACGTATCAGTCAAAACTGGGAATAATGTTGGCCTTGTCGATCATATCGATCGGCAACAGGAATTCGTGTTCATCTACTTGAACCACGACGTCCTGCTCTTCTACACCGCGTAGAAGGCCTTGGAAGTTGCGTCGACCTTCGAAAGGCGAGCGCAGCCTGATTTTCACTTGTTCACCGGCAAACAAAGCGAACTGCTCAAGGGTGAACAGAGGGCGCTCCATGCCAGGCGAGGAAACTTCAAGGGTGTATTCGGATGTGATTGGATCTTCAACATCCAGCACACCGCTGATCTGACGGCTGACAATGGCGCAATCGTCCACCAGCACACCGCCTTCTTTATCAATATAAACGCGCAACATTGAGTGGCGACCTTGAGCCGAAAACTCAATACCCCAGCATTCATAGCCTAGGGCCACGACCACCGGGGCCAACAAGGCCTGCAACTCTTCTAGCTTGCTCGACACCTGAACCCCCTCGTGCATGTAGTGCATGCTGTGCAAAATAAAAATGGGCGAAACGCCCATCCTTGAAACGCCGTTGAACAGCGGCGTTGTAAAGTGTCCAGCTAACAAAAAGCCCCTTGGAAGGGGCCCTGAAACTGGTTGCGGGAGCCGGATTTGAACCGACGACCTTCGGGTTATGAGCCCGACGAGCTACCAGGCTGCTCCATCCCGCGACAAAGCTGGGGCGGAAGTATACGACCGATCCCTTATAGGGTCAATGTAACCCTTCCACCTACAAGAAAGCCCGCAATAGCGGGCTCTCCTGATAATTGGTACCGAGAAGGGGACTCGAACCCCTACACCCTATGGGCACAACCACCTCAAGGTTGCGTGTCTACCAATTCCACCACCTCGGCAATACAGCGTTTGAAACTTTCCTACTTCTGCTCTTGAGCTGGAGGCACGTCAGTCGCCGAGTTGGCCGACTTTTGCTCTTGAAGCACCGGGACATCATCAGAAACCGGTTGTTGCTTTGGCGCTTCCAACACCGCTGGGTTTGGCAAACCTACCTGAGTCAGCTCATGAGCCTTCTCTTTAGCAAAGTAACCTAACCCTAAGCTGGTTATGAAGAAACCGGCGGCGAGTATAGCAGTAAACTTACTAAGAAAGGTAGAGGAACCTTGGCTTCCGAATACAGTATTTGAAGCACCTGCACCAAAAGACGCACCAGCATCCGCACCTTTACCCTGCTGCAGCAATACGAGAGCGACAACACCCAGCGCGCCCAGCAGATGAAAAACGACTACGACTGTTTCCAGCATTTTTTCAGTTTCCCGCGGCGCGACAGATCGCACCGAACTCATCTGCATTCAGGGACGCTCCACCAATGAGCCCCCCATCGATATCCGGCATGCCGAACAGTTCGACCGCATTGGCCGCCTTCACGCTGCCGCCGTATAGAAGCCGCACACCTCGTGCCACTTCAGAATTTTCTGCCGCCAGCTGCGCTCGGATGGCGGCGTGCACATCCTGCGCCTGCTGCGGCGAAGCCGTCAGTCCGGTACCAATGGCCCAGACAGGCTCGTAAGCGATGACCGCCTTGGCAAAGGCTCCGACACCCAGGTCCTCGATAATGCTACCCAGTTGGCGCCCTACCACTTCAAGCGTCTGCCCGGATTCACGCTGTTCCAGGGTCTCCCCTACGCACAGCACCGGAACAAGGCCACAGGCCTGGGCCGCAGCAAACTTGCGGATCAGGGCTTTATCCTGCTCGCCCATGATCATGCGGCGCTCGGAGTGCCCTACCAGAACCAGCGAACAACCTGCATCAACGAGCTGGCTCGGTGCAATCTCACCGGTCAACGCGCCTTGCATGGATTCCACCGCAGAGTTCTGCGCACCGATCGAAATCGACTTGCCTTTCAAGCCATCAACCACTTGGTTGATATACAGGCAAGGCGGGAATACCGCGACATCAACACCGCTTGGCAAGGCCAGACTACGAAGGCCTTTGATCAGCTCAGCGACGCTGGCGCGGGTACCGTGCATCTTCCAGTTACCAGCTACCATAGGGCGACGCATGCTGTACCTCGTCGATCAAAGTGGGCGCAGATGTTACCCAACCGTTTCATGACTGGCAAGCCGAATTCAGGCAGAAACTTCAGTAACGAGTTTTGCCAACTCTTCGGCATAACCACGGACCTGTGCTTCATCCTCGCCTTCGACCATTACACGCACCAAAGGCTCTGTCCCTGACTTGCGCAACAATACCCTTCCGCGCCCAGCCATCGCCTGGGTCACTCGCTCGCTGGCTTGCTTGACCATCGTGTGTTCGAGTGGATTCACACCGCCACCGAAACGTACGTTGATCAATACCTGCGGACACTTGCGCAACGCCTGGCGCGACTGGGCGAGCCCTTCGTTGCGCGCCTTGAGCGCCATCAGCACCTGCAACGCGGCAATGATCGCATCACCGGTGGTGGTATGGTCGAAGCAAACGATGTGCCCCGAGTTCTCACCACCAATCACCCAACTGCGCTCCAGCAGCTCGGAAATCACGTAGCGGTCGCCCACATTGGCGCGCACGAAGGGGATATCCAGGTCAGCCAGGGCCAGCTCAAGTCCGAGGTTGCTCATCAATGTCCCGACAACACCACCTTGCAGCTTGCCCCGACCGTGCAAATCACGAGCAATAATGAACAGCAGCTCATCACCGTCGACAACCGTACCGGTGTGATCGACCATCAGCACTCGGTCGCCATCACCGTCAAAGGCGATACCGAGATCCGCATGCTCAGCCAGTACAGCCGCCTGCAATGCCTCGGTGTGGGTCGAACCGCAGTTATGGTTGATGTTCAGCCCGTTAGGCTGGGCAGAAAGCACCACCACCTCGGCGCCCAGCTCTCGAAAAACGCTCGGTGCAACTTTGTAGGTTGCTCCATGGGCACAATCGACAACGATCTTCAGCCCCGAAAAACTGGTACCGGTTGGAACACTGCCTTTGCAGAATTCGATGTAGCGACCCGATGCGTCGTTGATCCGGGATACCTTGCCGATCTTGCTCGACTCGACGACCGTCATGGGCGCGTCCAGCAACTCTTCAATCATCAGTTCGATTTCGTCCGGCAGCTTGGTGCCCTTGCCGGAGAAGAACTTGATGCCGTTGTCGTCATGAGGGTTATGCGACGCACTGATCACAATGCCAGCCTGCGCCTGGAATGTACGCGTCAGGTAGGCAATGGCAGGTGTGGGCATCGGTCCGAGCAGCATGACATCGGCACCTGCGGAGGTCAGGCCGGCCTCAAGGGCCGATTCGAACATGTAGCCGGATATGCGCGTGTCCTTTCCGACCAGGACCTTGCAGGCCCCCATCTTTCGGAACGCCATGCCGGCAGCCCAGCCAAGCTTGAGCATGAAATCGGGGGTAATGGGGTATTCGCCGACCCGACCACGGATACCGTCGGTGCCAAAGTATTTTTTGCTCATAAGTGCTCCATCATTCTTATTCGGCTGAATCCACCGCGGCGATCATCCGCACGACATCCATTGTTTCGATCACATCATGCACCCGTAATATACGCGCGCCTTTCGTAATGGCCAGGGCCGCCAGGGCGAGACCTCCATAGAGGCGCTCTCCTACCGGACGCCCCAGGGCGTTGCCTATCATGCTCTTTCGCGAAACCCCAACCAACAAGGGTCGCCCAAGGGCATGCAAGGCTTCCATATGTTTGAACAGGCTTAGATTGTGGGCCACTGTCTTCGCAAAACCGAATCCAGGGTCAAGGATAATGCGCTCGGCGGGAATGCCCACGGCAGCGCACTGGTTCATGCGCTCCGCCAGGAACTCGCCCACCTCCTTGGTCACGTCGTCATAATGCGGGTCGTCCTGCATGGTTCCAGGCTCGCCCAGCATATGCATCAGGCAAACCGGCAGGCCCGTAGCGGCGGCCGCATCCAGAGCGCCATCTCGACGCAAGGAGCGAACATCATTGATAAGCCCCGCCCCCAAGCGCGCCGCCTCCCGCATGACTGCCGGCGTGGACGTATCGACTGAGATGACGACATCGAGCTCGCGATGGATGCGCTCGACAATCGGCGCCACTCGCTCCAGCTCTTCCGTAGGCGAAACCGCCCGCGCACCGGGACGAGTGGACTCTCCGCCAACATCGATCAACGTCGCGCCAGCGCAGACCATGGCCTGCGCATGTCGCAACGCAGCGTCGAGCTGACTGAAGCGCCCACCATCGGAAAAGGAATCTGGAGTGACATTGAGGATGCCCATGACATGCACATGGGCCAAATCAAGAACCCGGTTGCCGCAAGGCAACCGGGTCGAGGACTGAACAGAAGTCATTTCAAGCCTTAAACGTCGGCAGCCGGGCCGCCGATGGGTGTTTCCGGGCGCTCGCCCTGCACCGCCGGAGGCGTACCTGAGGCACCCGTGCCACCGGACCAATCCCGAGGCTCACGTGGCGTGCGGCCTGCCATGATGTCGTCGATCTGCTCGGCATCGATGGTTTCATATTTCATCAAGGCATCAGCCATCGCATCCAGCTTGTCGCGATTGTCCGTGAGGATCTGCTTCGCCGTGCCGTAGCAGTGGTCGATGATGCTGCGAACTTCAGTGTCAATCAGCTTGGCAGTCTCACCGGAGAAGCTAGCATGTTGACCACCGCCACCGCGGCCAAGGAACACTTCGCCTTCTTCCTCGGCATACATCAGCGGCCCGAGCTTCTCGGACAAGCCCCACTTGGTCACCATGTTTCGCGCAATCTGGCTGGCACGCATGATGTCGTTTGACGCACCAGTCGTCACGCCATCGAAACCCAACGTCATCTCTTCAGCGATACGACCGCCGTACAGCGAACAGATCTGGCTGATCAAGGCACGCTTGGAGAGACTGTAGCGGTCTTCTTCCGGTAGGAACATCGTCACACCCAGCGCGCGACCGCGCGGGATGATCGAAACCTTGTAAACCGGATCATGCTCAGGCACCACTCGACCGACGATAGCGTGACCCGCCTCGTGGTAAGCCGTGTTCTGCTTTTCCTTTTCCGACATGACCATCGATTTGCGCTCGGCGCCCATCATGATCTTGTCCTTGGCCAATTCGAACTCTTTCATTTCAACGACGCGCTTGCCGGAACGGGCCGCGAACAACGACGCTTCGTTTACCAGGTTCGCCAGATCCGCACCGGAGAAACCCGGCGTACCGCGGGCGATGACCGCTGGAGCGACATCGTCACCCATTGGCACCTTGCGCATGTGGACCTTCAGGATCTGCTCGCGACCGCGGATGTCTGGCAGCCCCACCACGACTTGGCGGTCGAAACGACCTGGACGCAACAGCGCGGGGTCAAGCACGTCAGGACGGTTGGTGGCGGCAATCACGATGATGCCGTCGTTCATTTCAAAACCGTCCATCTCCACCAGCAACTGGTTCAGGGTTTGCTCACGTTCGTCGTGACCACCACCCATACCAGCACCACGGTGACGACCGACCGCGTCGATTTCGTCGATGAAGATGATGCACGGCGCGTGTTTCTTGGCTTGCTCGAACATGTCACGAACACGGCTGGCGCCCACGCCGACGAACATTTCGACAAAGTCGGAGCCGGAAATCGTGAAGAACGGCACTTTCGCTTCGCCGGCAATCGCCTTGGCCAACAGCGTTTTACCTGTACCCGGCGGGCCAACCATCAGCACACCACGTGGGATGCGGCCACCCAGGCGTTGGAACTTGCCCGGATCGCGCAGGAACTCGACCAGCTCACCCACTTCTTCCTTCGCCTCATCGCAACCCGCGACGTCGGCAAGGGTGGTCTTGACCTGATCTTCGGACAACAGCCGAGCCTTGCTCTTGCCGAAGCTCATCGGCCCGCCCTTGCCTCCGGCTCCACCCTGCATCTGGCGCATGAAGAACATGAACACCGCAATGATCACAAGGATAGGGAAGCTGGCGACCAGAAGCTGGGTCCAGATGCTTTGCTGCTCGGGCTGCTTGCCTTCGATCACGACATGATTGTCCACCAGGTCGCCGATCAGGCCGTTGTCCTGGATAGCCGGACGAATGGTCTTGAAAGTGTCGCCATCGGCGCGCTTGCCGGTAATCACATAGCCATCAACGGCTACGCGCTCGACCTTGCCTTCCTTGACCTGCTGGAGGAAGTCGGAATAGTTGAGGGTCTGCGGCTCGTTAGGGCTGGAGAAGTTGTTCATCACGGTCACAAGGACAGCAGCGATGATCAACCACAGGATCAGATTCTTTGCCATATCGTTCAATTAACTACCCTCTGAAGCAAGCTCCGCTACTGGCGCGCGCTTCGCATGATATTCACCGGCCTAACTTACTACATTACCTGCGACTTGGCAGGCGCCGTCTGTAACCCTTTGTGAAACTTTGACTCGCGTAATTTTCGTTACCTGCCATTTTCAAGGCGAGACAAAAAAAACTATCGCCCCTGATTAAAGACGCTCATCACTGGCAGCGCCTTCAATCCCGCGGAACCCACGCGCCAGCAGGTACTGCTCGCGAGAACGGTCACGGGACGACAACGGCTTGCGCATCTGCACTTTGTCGAACAGCTTGCGGATACCCTTATGGTACTCATCGAAGCCCTCACCCTGGAAAACCTTGATCAGGAAATCACCACCCGGACGCAGAACCCGCCCAGCCAGATCCAGGGCCAGCTCGCTCAAAAACATCGCACGAGGCATGTCGACAGCCGCTAATCCACTCATATTGGGGGCCATATCGGAAATCACAAGGTCGACTTCGGTATTTCCGACGGCCTCCAGGATTTTCGCCAACACCGCGTCTTCCGTGAAGTCGCCTTGGATGAAGGTGACATCGGGGATACCGTCCATTTCCAGGATATCGGACGCGATCAGCCGCCCCTGGCCGCCAATCAGACGACTGGTTACTTGCGACCAGCCTCCCGGCGCTGCGCCGAGATCGATCACGGTCATGCCAGGACGAATCAAGCGATCTTTTTCCTGGATCTCCAGCAATTTATAGCTGGCGCGCGAACGATAGCCGTCTTTTTGCGCCATTTTGACGTACGGGTCGTTGAAATGTTCTTTGAGCCAGTTCTGGCTAGTCTTGGAACGGGCCACGGGCCACCTCTAAAAAATAAATCGCGTCGTGATTAACTGGGCGGTCCCGGACTCGCTCGGGTAAACTGGCCGCCGCTTTTTACAAGATCAGACGCAGGGGTCAGATTATGCCGCTCACTCAAGAGCAGAAGAAACAATACAAATCCATTGGCCACCATCTGAAACCGGTTTTGACTGTGGCTGACAACGGTTTGACTGAGGGTGTGCTCGCCGAACTGGAACGCGCCTTGGGCGATCACGAGCTGATCAAGATCAAGCTCAACATCCTCGACCGCGAAGCACGCCTGGCTGCCGTTGCCGAACTGTGTAAAGTCGGAAAGGCAGACCTCGTGCAGGTCATCGGCAAGATGGCGCTGATTTACCGCAAGAACTTCAGCGTCAACAAGCAATTGTCGAACGTTCACCGCTTCAAGTGATACCAAAGGGTCAAGGGTGTGCTTCGCACACCCTGCCGCTCCAGCCGGGAACCGGTTGCAACACTAGCACCAATCCGGAAAAGCCCAGTATCAGGTAACTGAATACCTGCCACTGCGTTGCACTTGGCCAACCGAGACGCACCGCCAGGAACATCCCGCATGCGTACAACGACATGAGCAGCAATTGCCCACGAATGTCGCGCCACAGACTGACAAAACCCTCAGCCTGAACCAACACCAGCGCCTGAAACAGCACGCACGCTGCGGAAAATCCCACCAGCAGCGCCGTCAGCATGCTCGCGATTTCATCGATAAGCAGCGGCGCCAGGCCAATTTTGCCCAGTACCGGCAGCAGACCGATGTGCAGCAACCAGACGCCGCCCACCCACAACATCTGGGCGAGCTGCCAGATCATGGCGCCCGCTCGCAGCGGGCGCCTTCGTTCAGATATGACGGACTTCGACAATCTCATACTCGATGACACCGCCAGGCGTCTTCACGGCAACCACGTCACCCTCTTCCTTGGCAATCAAGGCACGGGCGATAGGGGAACCGACTGAAATCTTGCCGAGCTTGATGTCCGCCTCGTCCTCGCCAACGATCTGGTAAGTGACGCTTTCATCAGTCTCGACGTTGGCGATTTCCACGGTGGTGCCGAAAATCACTTTGCCAGTGTGCGGGATCGTCGTGACATCGATAATCACCGCGTTCTGCATACGGCCTTCGATGTCACGGATACGCGCCTCGACCATGCCCTGCTCTTCACGCGCAGCGTGGTATTCGGCGTTTTCCTTCAGGTCGCCCAGCTCACGGGCCTCACCGATGGCCTGGCTCAAGCGAGGACGCTCGACCTTGGTCAGGTGAGCGTGCTCTTCTTCCAGGGCGCGAGCGCCCTGAACGGTCATGGGGTACTTGGTTATGCTCATGCCTTCAATCCTGCATGTAGATCCTGCAAGCGACGTACGGTCTTCTCAGGGCCGAACTTGAGCGCTTCGCAGATCGCTTCGCCGGCAGCAATGGTCGTGGTGCAGTAGATCTTATGCTGCAGCGCATTGCGACGAATGGAATAGGAATCAGCGATCGACTGGCGACCTTCGGTGGTATTGATGATCAGCGTGACTTCGTCATTCTTGATCATGTCGACCACGTGCGGACGGCCCTCGGTCACCTTGTTCACGCGGCGCACTTTCAGGCCTGCTGCTTCGATCAGCTTGGCAGTACCGGCAGTGGCGACCACTTCGAAGCCCAAGTTGATCAGATCACGGGCCACGCCTGCAACCAGTGGCTTGTCGTCATCACGCACACTGATGAACGCCGTGCCACCCGTCGGCAACACTTCGCTGGCGCCCATCTGGGCCTTGGCGAAAGCCTCACCGAAAGTATCGCCCACGCCCATGACTTCACCGGTGGATTTCATTTCCGGGCCGAGGATCGGGTCAACACCCGGGAACTTGGCGAACGGGAACACCGCTTCTTTCACGCTGTAGAAGTTCGGGATGATTTCCTTGGTAAAGCCCAGCTCTTGCAGGGTTTTGCCAGCCATGACCCGTGCAGCGATCATTGCCAGGGAAACACCGATGCACTTGGAAACGAACGGCACGGTCCGGGAAGCGCGCGGGTTGACTTCGATGACATAGATGTCTTCGCCCTGCAGGGCCAGTTGCACGTTCATCAGGCCGATGACGCCCAGCTCCAAGGCCATTTTTTTGACCTGTTCGCGCATCTCGTCCTGGATGTGCGCCGGCAGCGAGTAAGGTGGCAACGAGCAAGCGGAGTCACCGGAGTGAACACCGGCCTGTTCGATGTGCTGCATGATCGCGCCGATCACCACATCCTTGCCGTCGCTGACCGCATCCACGTCCATCTCGATGGCGCAGTTGAGGAAGTGGTCAAGCAATACCGGGCTGTCGTTGGACACCTGGACCGCTTCGCGCAGGTAACGCTTGAGTTCGTCTTCCTGGTAGACGATTTCCATCGCGCGACCACCCAGTACATAGGACGGACGAACAACCAACGGGTAGCCGATCTTCGCGGCGGCGCGAATGGCTTCGTCTTCGCTGCGCACGGTGGCGTTTGGCGGCTGGCGCAGGTTCAGGCGCTCGACCATCTGCTGGAAGCGCTCGCGGTCTTCCGCGCGGTCGATGGCATCCGGGCTGGTACCGATGATCGGCACGCCAGCGGCCTCAAGGGCACGAGCCAGTTTCAGCGGGGTCTGGCCGCCGTACTGGACGATCACGCCCTTTGGCTTCTCGACGCGGACGATTTCCAGCACGTCTTCCAGGGTGACAGGCTCGAAGTACAGACGATCGGACGTGTCGTAATCAGTGGACACGGTTTCCGGGTTGCAGTTGACCATGATGGTCTCGTAACCGTCGTCGCGCAGGGCCAGTGCCGCGTGTACACAGCAGTAGTCGAATTCAATGCCCTGGCCGATCCGGTTGGGGCCGCCACCCAGGATCATGATCTTGTCACGGCTCGACGGCGCGGCTTCGCACTCTTCTTCGTACGTGGAATACAGGTAGGCGGTATCGGTGGCGAACTCAGCGGCGCAGGTGTCGACGCGCTTGTAGACCGGGAAAACCTCCAGCTTGTGACGATGGGCGCGAAGGCTCTTGTCGGTCACGCCCAGCAACTTGGCGAGGCGCTGGTCGGAGAAGCCTTTGCGCTTGAGGCGCAGCATCGTGTCGCGGTCAATGCTGGACATGCCCAGGGTCTTGACCTTCTCTTCTTCCTTGATCAGATCTTCGATCTGCACCAGGAACCAAGGATCGATCATGTTCATGCCGAAAATCTGTTCGACGGTCATGCCGGCGCGGAAGGCATCGGCCACGTACCAGATACGCTCGGCGCCCGGCACGGTCAGCTCGCGCTTGAGCTCGCTCATGCTTTCCGGGTTGCTCAGGTCCAGCTTCGGATCGAGGCCGCAAACACCCACTTCCAGGCCGCGAAGGGCTTTCTGCAGGGATTCCTGGAAGGTCCGGCCGATGGCCATGACTTCACCGACCGACTTCATCTGGGTGGTCAGGCGAGCGTCAGCCTTGGCGAACTTCTCGAAGGCGAAGCGTGGCAGCTTGGTCACGACGTAGTCGATGGACGGCTCGAAGGACGCCGGTGTCTTGCCGCCGGTGATGTCGTTCGACAGCTCGTCCAGGGTGTAGCCCACGGCTAGCTTGGCGGCGACCTTGGCGATCGGGAAACCGGTGGCCTTGGAGGCCAACGCCGAGGAACGGGACACCCGCGGGTTCATCTCGATGACCACCATGCGACCGGTGTTCGGGCAGATGCCGAACTGGACGTTGGAGCCGCCGGTTTCCACGCCGATCTCGCGCAATACCGCCAGGGAGGCGTTACGCAGGATCTGGTATTCCTTGTCCGTCAGGGTCTGGGCCGGCGCAACGGTGATCGAATCACCGGTGTGCACACCCATCGGGTCGAAGTTCTCGATGGAGCAGACGATGATGCAGTTGTCCTTTTTGTCGCGGACAACTTCCATTTCATATTCTTTCCAACCGATCAGGGATTCGTCGATCAGCAATTCCTTGGTCGGCGACAAATCGAGACCACGGGCGCAGATTTCTTCGAATTCTTCACGGTTGTAGGCGATGCCACCACCGGTGCCGCCCATGGTGAAGGACGGACGGATGATGCATGGGAAACCAAGGCGCTCCAGGACCGCGTTGGCTTCTTCCATGCTGTGGGCGATACCCGAGCGCGGACAGTCCAGGCCGATGGATTTCATCGCCTTGTCGAAACGCGAACGGTCCTCGGCCTTGTCGATGGTGTCGGCGTTGGCGCCGATCATTTCCACACCGAATTTCTCCAGGACGCCTTCGCGCTCCAGCTCAAGGGCGCAGTTCAGCGCGGTCTGGCCGCCCATGGTAGGCAGCAGAGCGTCCGGGCGCTCCTTCTCGATGATCTTGGCAACGGTTTGCCACTTGATCGGTTCGATGTAGGTGGCGTCGGCCATGGCCGGGTCGGTCATGATGGTGGCCGGGTTGGAGTTCACCAGGATGACGCGATAGCCCTCTTCGCGCAGGGCTTTGCAGGCCTGGGCGCCGGAGTAGTCGAATTCGCAGGCCTGGCCGATCACGATCGGGCCAGCGCCGAGAATCAGGATGCTTTTTATGTCTGTACGTTTTGGCATGGGTTTGTCACTCAAATCCGCAGGTCAGTCGGCTAGGCCGTCGAACAATCTTTGAAGCGCCCGAGGGGGCCGCCGTTTTCGGGGCCGCCCTCGGGCTTCACGCGGTCAGCGTCGCTTGGCCATCTCGTTGATGAAGCGATCGAACAGCGGCGCCACGTCGTTCGGGCCCGGGCTCGCTTCTGGGTGGCCCTGGAAGCTGAACGCGCTCTTGTCGGTACGCTCGATACCTTGCAGCGTGCCATCGAACAGCGACTTGTGAATCGCGCGCACGTTGGCCGGCAGGGTCGCTTCGTCGACTGCAAAACCGTGGTTCTGGCTGGTGATCATGACGACACCGGTGTCCAGGTCCTGGACCGGGTGGTTTGCACCATGATGGCCATGACCCATTTTGACGGTCTTGGCACCCGATGCCAGGGCAAGCAATTGGTGACCGAGGCAGATACCGAATACCGGAATCTCGGTTTCCAGCACATCCTTGATCGCCTGGATGGCGTAGTCGCAAGGCTCCGGGTCACCCGGGCCGTTGGACAGGAACACGCCATCAGGCTTGAGCGCCAGGACGTCAGCCGCCGGGGTTTGTGCTGGCACTACCGTCACGCGGCAGCCACGTGCGACCAGCATGCGCAGGATGTTCAACTTGACGCCGTAGTCGTACGCGACCACGTGGTACGGCAGCTCGGAGGCTTCGATCGTCGCGTGGTTGTCGGTTTTCAGATCCCAGACCGAGGAGCGCCACTCATATTGCTTCTGGGTGCTGACGACCTTCGCCAGGTCCATGCCCTTGAGGCCTGGAAACCCCTGGGCGGCGGCGATGGCCGCCTCTTCGGAAATGTTGTCGCCGGCCATGATGCAGCCGTTCTGCGCGCCTTTTTCCCGAAGGATGCGGGTCAGGCGGCGGGTATCGATACCGGCAATCGCCACGACATTGTTGGCTTTCAGGTAGTCGGAGAGGGACATCGTGTTACGCCAGTTGCTCGCTACCAGCGGCAAGTCGCGGATGACCAGGCCAGCGGACCAGACACGATCGGACTCAGCGTCTTCCGGCGTGGTGCCAGTGTTGCCGATGTGCGGATAGGTCAAGGTAACGATTTGTTGGGCGTAGGAAGGATCGGTAAGAATTTCCTGATAGCCGGTCATTGCGGTGTTGAACACCACCTCACCAACGGTCTGACCGTCGGCTCCAATGGCTTCGCCGCGAAAAATGCTGCCATCAGCAAGGGCGAGTATGGCTGGCTTAGTCAAGAAGACCTCCCGTAAATAAAGCCTGAAAGGGCGATCGCAGGTTGTAAAAAAGCGGAGTGACGTATGGACACGTCACCCCGCTTGTTCACTGAATTATTCTGCGCGCTTTTAGTGGACACACTAAAGCTGTAGCTTACAGAAAAAGGCTTTTTTGGTCCACCGCTAATGAGCCTGAAAGGCAGGGGAATGCGACAGGTCGTCGCGAAGCGGCGTAAAACGGGGCTCAGTATAACCTGAACCCCGTCTTCAGAGACATCAACGCAGGTCGAGAACATCCTGCATGTCGTACAAACCAGGCTCACGACCATCCAACCAAAGCGCGGCACGCACAGCGCCCTTGGCGAAGGTCATCCGGCTCGATGCCTTGTGGGTAATTTCCAAACGCTCGCCCTCAGTCGCGAACAGCACGGTGTGATCACCCACCACATCGCCGCCACGCACGGTCGCGAAACCGATGGTGTCTCTGTCCCGAGCACCGGTATGCCCCTGGCGCCCGTACACGGCCACTTCCTGCAAATCGCGACCCAGCGCATCGGCAATCACTTCACCCATGCGCAACGCGGTGCCCGAAGGCGCATCGATCTTGTGCCGGTGATGTGCCTCGATGATTTCGATATCCGCATCGTCGCCCAACACTCGAGCAGTCAAGTCCAGCAACTTCAGCGACAGGTTCACGCCGACGCTGAAGTTCGCCGCAAATACAATCGGGATGTCCTTGCCTGCGTCGGCCAGCAATTGCTTTTGCGCGGCATCCAGGCCGGTCGTGCCGATCACCATGGCCTTGCCAGCCTTGCGGCAGATGGCAAGGTTCTTGAGCATCACTTCCGGAAGCGTGAAATCGATCAGGACGTCAAACTCGTCGAGCACCTTTTCCAGCCCACCGGACATTGGCACGCCGATACGCCCAAGCGAGGCCAACTCGCCAGCATCGGCGCCTACCAGCGTACTGTCGGGCCTCACGATGGCAGCGGTCAGGCCCGAAAGCGGCGAGCGTTGCTGCACCGCTTCGACCAGCGCCTTGCCCATGCGCCCCGCGGCGCCCATCACAGCAATACGTCGCATGCCCACTCCTTACAGGTCGCCGAAGAAGCGCTTCACGCCTTCGAACCAGCCAGTGGTTTTAGGGGAGTGGCTATTGTCATCCGCCAACGAGCTGCGGAACTCTTCCAACAGTTCTCGCTGACGCCGGCTCAGGTTGACCGGTGTCTCTACCGCAACGCGGCACATCAGGTCACCCGCACCACCGCCACGCACCGGCGCCACGCCCTTGCCGCGAATCCGGAATTGCTTGCCTGTTTGCGTCCCCTCAGGGATCTTCAGCTTGACGCGACCATCGAGGGTCGGGATTTCCAGCTCGCCACCCAGCGCCGCATCGACGAAGCTGATAGGCACTTCGCAGAACAAGTGCTTGCCGTCACGCTGGAAGATCGCGTGTTCGCGCACGTTGATGACCACATACAAGTCGCCAGTCGGACCACCCTGGGCACCTGCCTCGCCTTCGCCGGACAGGCGGATACGGTCGCCCGTGTCGACACCGGCCGGCACTTTCACCGACAGCGTCTTGTACTCTTCGACACGCCCTTCGCCATGGCAGGCATCGCACGGATCGGAAATGATCTTGCCTTGGCCATGGCAGCGCGGACAGGTCTGCTGGACCGAGAAGAAGCCTTGCTGCATGCGAACCTGGCCGATACCGCCACAGGTAGGGCAAGTGACTGGCGAGGAACCCTTCTTGGCACCCGAGCCGTCGCATGGTTTGCAATTGACCAGCGTCGGAACACGGATATTGACCGTGGTCCCCCGCACCGCCTCCTCGAGGCTCAGCTCCAGCGTGTAGCGCAGGTCACTGCCTCGCTGGGCGCCACCACGGGCACCGCCACGGCCGCCACCGAAGAAATCACTGAACACATCGCCGAAAATATCGGAGAAGTTCTGTCCGCCGAAACCGGCACCGCCGCCACCCATGCTAGGGTCGACACCGGCATGGCCGTACTGGTCGTAAGCCGCGCGCTTGCTGGAATCGGACAGGACTTCATAGGCCTCGTTGGCCTCCTTGAACATCTCTTCCGAAGCCTTGTCGCCGGGATTACGGTCCGGGTGGTGTTTCATCGCCAGGCGACGATAGGCCTTCTTCAGCTCTGCTTCGCTGGCCCCCCGCTCAACACCCAATACTTCGTAAAAATCACGTTTTGCCATTAGTCTTTGCACTCTTATAGGACGTTCGGCAAACCTCTCCTGAACCTCGCCAAACTCGTTGGGCCTCCATACAGGCCCGAACCCAACTCACGTCGATTCAACGATCCTGGTCTCGGTGCATATCGCCCGGAAAGCAGGAGCATTCCCGAACCCACCGTCAGCACCCGAGCTTTGTCGCATGCTGCAAAAATTCGCTGCCTCCAGACACGCCAACGCGGGAGCAAGCTCCCGCGCGGCGACATCCTACCAGCCACCGCACAAAAGCAGTCAACCGGCCGACCAACAAGCGATTACTTGTTGTCTTTCACTTCTTCGAACTCAGCGTCGACGACATCGTCGGTTTTCTCGGCCGACTCGCCTTGCGGCGCTGCGCCTTCAGCGGGCTGGGCCTGCTCGGCATACATCTTCTGAGCCACTGGCGCGGAGACTTTCGACAACTCTTCGATCTTCGCTTCGATGGCCGCCTTGTCGTCGCCTTTGACGGCAGCTTCAAGAGCAACTACAGCCGCTTCGATCGCCGTTTTTTCTTCGGCGGTCACTTTGTCACCGGCGTCGGCGATCATCTTGCGAGTCGAGTGCACCAAGGCATCGCCCTGGTTACGCGCGCTTGCCAGCTCTTCGAACTTGCGGTCTTCCTCGGCGTTGACTTCAGCATCGCGAACCATCTGCTGAATTTCTTCTTCGGACAGGCCGGAGTTGGCCTTGATCACGATCGACTGGGTCTTGCCGGTGGCCTTGTCTTTCGCGCCGACGTGCAGGATGCCGTTGGCGTCGATGTCGAAGGTCACTTCGATCTGTGGCACGCCACGTGGAGCCGGTGGAATCTCGGCCAGGTCGAACTTGCCCAACGACTTGTTCTGGGCGGCTTGCTTGCGCTCGCCTTGCAGCACGTGGATGGTCACGGCGCTCTGGTTGTCATCGGCAGTCGAGAACACCTGGGATTTCTTGGTAGGAATCGTGGTGTTTTTCTCGATCAGCGCAGTCATCACGCCGCCCATGGTTTCGATACCCAGGGTCAGCGGGCTGACGTCGAGCAGCAGAACGTCCTTCACGTCACCGGCCAGAACGGCGCCCTGGATGGCGGCACCCATGGCAACGGCTTCGTCAGGGTTCACATCCTTACGAGCTTCTTTACCGAAGAAATCGGTTACCAGCTTCTGCACCAGCGGCATACGGGTCTGGCCGCCGACCAGGATCACGTCGTTGATCGAACCCACGTCGATACCGGCGTCTTTCATCGCAATGCGGCAAGGCTCGATGGTGCGCTGAACCAGGTCTTCAACCAGCGCTTCGAGCTTGGCGCGGGAAATCTTCACGTTCAGGTGCTTCGGACCGGTGGCGTCTGCGGTGATGTACGGCAGGTTCACGTCGGTCGACTGGCTCGAGGACAGTTCGATCTTGGCTTTTTCAGCGGCTTCTTTGAGGCGCTGCATGGCCAGCGGGTCACCCTTGAGGTTCATGCCGCTTTCTTTCTTGAACTCATCGACGAGGTAGTCGATCAGGCGGATGTCGAAGTCTTCACCACCGAGGAACGTGTCGCCGTTGGTCGCCAGCACTTCGAACTGGTGCTCGCCGTCGACTTCAGCGATCTCGATCACGGAAACGTCGAAGGTACCGCCACCCAGGTCGTAAACGATCACGGTGTGATCGCCCTTGGCCTTGTCCATGCCGTAGGCCAGAGCGGCCGCGGTTGGTTCGTTGATGATGCGTTTTACGTCCAGGCCCGCGATGCGGCCGGCGTCTTTGGTCGCCTGACGCTGGCTGTCGTTGAAGTAAGCAGGGACAGTGATAACAGCCTCGGTCACTGCCTCGCCGAGGTAATCTTCGGCGGTTTTCTTCATTTTCTTCAGGATTTCAGCCGAGATCTGTGGCGGCGCCATTTTCTGGCCGTTCACTTCAACCCAGGCGTCGCCGTTGTCAGCCTTGGCGATCTTGTAAGGCACCATCTTGATGTCTTTCTGAACGACTTCTTCGTCGAACTTGCGACCGATCAGACGCTTCACCGCGTACAGGGTGTTATGCGGATTGGTCACAGCCTGGCGCTTGGCGGACTGACCCACCAGGATTTCGCCATCGTTGGCGTACGCGATGATCGACGGCGTGGTGCGCGCGCCTTCAGCGTTTTCAATAACCTTGGCCTTGCCGTTTTCCAGCACGGAGACGCACGAGTTGGTGGTCCCCAGGTCGATACCGATAATTTTGCCCATCTTGACTCTCCCGGAACTTGGATTTTGTTGCCGCAGCATTGGTGGTTAACTGCGGTAGCACTTAAACGCTTGACTTCTTAATGGGGCCGTTTCGCCCGATTTCAAGCCTGCTCATCAATAGAAGGCGAAACCGGCGCTGGCGCCTTGCTGACCACAACCATGGCCGGGCGCAGCAGGCGACCGTTGAGCAGATAGCCCTTCTGGAACACTTTCAGCACGCTGTTTGGCTCGACGTCTGCACTTTCCTGCATCGCCATGGCCTGATGGTGCTCGGCGTTGAAGGGTTCACCGTGAGGATCGATCGCTTCAAGCTGGTAACGCTTGAGCGTGTCCTGGAACATCTTCAGGGTCAGCTCGATGCCTTCACGCATTGGACGGATGTTCTCGTCGTCCGGGTTGGACAGCTCCAGACCCCGCTCCAGGCTGTCGATGATCGGCAGCAGGTCGCCAGCAAAACGTTCCAAGGCGAATTTATGAGCCTTTTCCACATCCTGCTCGGCACGACGGCGGACGTTCTGCAGATCGGCTGCTACACGCAACGCCTGATCCTGCGCACCGGCCAGTTGCTCTTCGAGCACTTGTACACGTGCCGCCAGGTCTTCACCCGAATCTTGGGGAGCCTGATTGGCGTCTAGATTTTGGGTGTCCTGCGTCTGTTCGTCAGCCATAGATTTCTCCTTTCAATTTCGTCCGCGAGCTCGACTCGCGCTTCTGCCCCGGTATATGGGGCCGGGTTTTCCAGCTTCAAGGGCCATCTGACGAATTAACCCTACAAAAGGCAGCAGCATAATCATTCCTCGCAGCACTAAGGAATCTGTTGGTCCAAGCAAATCGAGCTAAGCGCAGGCATTGTCAGCGCGAAACAAAACACTGTATAAATAACCAGACCTAATGCCTGGGAGCGGCCTTATGCTGGTGCACCTGTCCGTACACAACTACGCCATCGTCGAACATCTCGACCTCGAACTCGATCGAGGCATGAGCGTGATTACCGGTGAAACCGGTGCCGGCAAATCGATCATGCTCGACGCCCTGGGACTGACACTTGGCGACCGCGCTGATAGCGGCGTGGTACGTCCCGGTGCGGAAAAGGCCGACATCCTGGCGACATTCGACCTCGTCGACATCCCCGAAGCCAGCGCCTGGCTGGCCGAGCGCGACCTGGACACCGATGGGCTGTGCATCCTGCGCCGGGTCATCACCGCCGAGGGCCGCTCCCGAGGCTATATCAACGGCACCCCTTGCCCCCTCGGCGACCTCAAGGCACTCGGCGAACTGCTGATCGATATTCACAGCCAGCATGAACACCAATCGCTGCTCAAGACCGACACCCATCGTCGCTTGCTCGACGAGTACGCGGGTGCCACCGACCTGGCCCGCCAGGTTCAATTGGCCGCCCAACGCTGGCGACAGACCCGGCAGGAACTGGATCGACTTTCCAACTCAGGCGATGAACAACGGGCCCGCCACCAACTGTTGAGCTACCAGCTTGAAGAGCTGGAAAACCTGGCCCTGGGCGAAAACGAGCTGGAGGAACTTGAGCAGGAGCACAAGAACCTGACCAATGCCGAGGCACTCCTCGGTGTCTGTCGGCAAGTGGTCGAGCAATGCAGCGAAAGTGATTCCGGCAATGTGCTCAGTGCGCTGACCGCAAGCATCAACCGACTTTCCAGCGTCAGCAATGCCGTGGGAGCCCTGGGCGAAGCGAGCAACCTGCTGACCAGCGCCCAGATCCAGGTCGAAGAAGCCGTTGGGGAGTTGAACCGCTTCCTTGATCATTTCGATGCCGACCCGGCACGCCTTCAGTTTCTGGAAGAGCGCCTGGACACTATCTATACGCTGGCCCGCAAGCATCGCGTCCAGCCAACCGACGTCGTCGAACTGCAGCAACGGCTGCTGGAGGAACTGGAAAGCCTGAACGCCAATGATGAATCCATCGAGCGGCTCGGGGATGAACTGGCGTCCTTTGCGCGCCATTACCAGGAAAAGGCCAAGGAGCTCAGCGAATTGCGCCGACAAGCCGCAACGGGCTTGGCGAGCGCGGTAGAACAGGAGATCCAGCGCCTGGGCATGCCAGGGGGCCGATTCACCATCGAACTGCACCCTAACGGCGGTGATGATCTTCAGCCTAACGGGCTGGAGCAAGTGGAACTGCTGGTCAGCGCCAACCCCGGGCAACCCCTTAAGGCATTGGCAAAAGTGGCTTCCGGCGGCGAGCTGTCGCGTATCAGTCTGGCCATCCAGGTGATCACAGCGCAGACATCGCGGGTGCCAACGCTGGTGTTCGACGAGGTGGATGTCGGCATTGGCGGCCCTACGGCGGAAATTGTCGGCCAGTTGCTGCGCAGATTGGGCGAGCGTGGACAGGTCCTGACGGTCACTCACCTGCCCCAGGTTGCCGCCCAGGGACACCAACATCTATTTGTCCACAAGGTGCGCGGCGAAGACGCCACTCGTACCGCAGTGTCCAAACTCAACAAAAATGAACGCGTGGAAGAAGTCGCTCGGATGCTCGGAGGAATAGACCTGACCAAGGAATCCTTGGCCCACGCAAAAAAAATGGTGGTTGCGGCGAAAACCTGACATAGGCCGTTGAAAAAAAGAAGGCGACCCGAGGGTCGCCTTCTTTTGTTCTGAGGGCCTGAGCCCACGTCACAAGCTTATTTGCGCTTGCGCACATGCAGGACGAGATGGTGATCGATCAGCTCGAAGCCATACTCCTCAGCAATAGCCTTTTGCAGTTGCTCGATTTCAGGGCTGATGAATTCGATGACTTCACGGGTCTCAACATCCACCATATGGTCATGGTGCTCCCCGTCAGCCAATTCAAAGACAGCATGACCGCCATCGAAGTTATGACGAGCGACCAGCCCGGCAGCTTCGAATTGAGTCAGGACACGGTAGACCGTGGCCAGACCGACATCCTCGCCAGCTTCCATGAGCGCCTTATAGACGTCTTCGGCACTCATGTGGCGCTGCTCGGCAGAGTCGAGCATTTGCAGAATCTTGACCCTTGGCAGGGTCACTTTGAGGCCGGCTTTGCGTAGTTCGCTATTTTCAACCATGGTCAGCTTTCTCGCGATGCTGCTTCGCAGCTTCTCTTAATGCGGGTATGATCGGTGTTTACGTTGTCCCAGCCAAGATAGTGGAAGTCGCCCACCGATGCAAAACACCAAGCTCTTGCTAACCAGTTTCACCTTCGTGGGACTGCTCGCACTCGCCGGTTGTTCATTCCCCGGGGTTTACAAAATCGACATCCAGCAGGGCAATGTCGTCACGCAGGACATGATAGACCAGTTACGCCCGGGAATGACCCGCCGGCAAGTACGGTTTATTATGGGCAACCCTCTGTTGACCGACACGTTTCATGCCGATCGCTGGGATTACCTGTACAGCTTGCAGCCAGGCGGCGGCGAGCGGCAGCAGGAACGCATCAGCGTTATTTTCAATGCCAATGATCAACTCGTCAGCTTGTCGGGAGATTTCATGCCCGGCGTGAGCCGCGACGAGGCCATCATGGGCAAGGATAGCGGCACCACGGTCACCGACCCGACCCAGAACACCGAACAGCCGAAACCGGAAAAACCGGCCAAGCCAGGTTCGCTGCTGGATCAGATCCAGAAGGACGTGGACAACGTCGAGACCGTACCTGTCCCGACGCCAGAACCTCTGGACACCTCGCCGCAATAAATCGCGACAATAAAAAACCCGGCATGCCGGGTTTTTTATTGCCTGCAATACAAGCCAGTTTTTTACTCAGTTCGACGAGCCTGGGCTGCCTTGGCCGCCCGCAGGCGACGAATTTCCTTGGGATCAGCCAACAATGGCCGGTAAATCTCAAGCCGGTCGGCTGGCTGCACCAGCTGCCGGTCCGGATCAGCAACCACCCGACCAAAAATCCCGATCGGACTCGTCGTCAAATCCAGCTCCGGAAAATCCGCAGCGATACCCGACGCCATCAGGGCAGCACGAACAGATGTCCCTTCCTGGACGGCGAATCGTCGCAATACCTGACGATCGACACCGGCATACACCACTTCTATCTCAATCAACGCTTGAGCTCGGCATTCTGCTTGGCACGCTGGCAAAAAGCGTCGACCAGGGTGTTGGCCGCCTGATTGAACAACGGGCCTAACGTCGCCCGCACCAGCGGCCCGGCGTAATCGAACGACAGGTCCAGGCTGATCTTGCAGGCTTTCTCACCCAGCGCCTTGAACACCCAGACGCCATGGAGCTGATTGAAAGGCCCTTCCTCAAGGTTCATCTCGATGGACTGGCCCGGCACCAAGGTGTTACGAGTGACGAAGTGCTGGCTCAACCCGCCCTTGGCGACATTGAGGCTCGCGCGCATATGGGTTTCGGAGCTTTCGAGCACCTCGGCGGACGAGCACCAGGGCAGGAATTGCGGGTAACTCGCCACGTCGTTGACCAAGTCGTACAGCGCCTGGGCCGGATAGGGCAGAAGGGCCGAGCGTTGAATATGTGTCGTCATGTAAGCGTCACTTCCACAGCTGGGTGGCAAACACTACAAGAATGCCAATGGGCGCCACATAGCGCATCAAGAACAGACTCAAGGCGAACAATACAGGACTGCGTAGCGACAGCTCATCGCGCACGGCTTCACGCCCCATGATCCACCCTGCAAACACCACGAAACACAAACCGCCCAAGGGCAACATGATCCGCGACGTGAAGAAATCAATCACACCGAAGAAATCCAGCCCTCCGGTTGCTCCCCACTGATAGAGGTGGAACAGGTCGCCTTCGTTCACGAAAAACTTTGCCTGCTTCCATATATTGAAGGAAAAAACCGTACCCAGCCCCACGAACCAGCAAGTGAAAGCCAGCCAGAAAGTCACCCAGGCACGACTGAGGCGAGTCCGCTCAACCAGATAAGCCACCATCGGCTCGAGCAAGGAAATGGCCGAACTCCAGGCGGCAATCGCCACCAGGACAAAAAACACCACGCCCATCACTTGCCCGAACGCCATGCTGCCGAAGGCAAATGGCAGGCTGACGAACATCAGCCCCGGCCCCTCGCTAGGGTTCAGGCCGGCAGCGAAGACAATCGGAAACAATGCCACCCCAGCCAACAACGACACAAAGGTGTCCAGCAGCGCAACGCCGACGACTGTCTTGGTGAGGGAGGCGCTCTTGGGCATGTAGGCGCCGTAGATCATGATCGAACCGACCCCCACGCTCAGAGAGAAAAAAGCGTGCCCCATGGCCGGTAACAGTCCATCCATGACTTTTTCCGGCTGGAAATCGAACATGAAATGCACGCCCTCCATGAAGTGCCCCGTGGTCATGCTGTAGCCCAGCAGCACCAGGATCATCACGAACAGCAGCGGCATCATGATTTGCAGGCTGCGCTCAAGCCCCGCGACGACACCACGGGCAATCACGACGGCGGAAAGCACCATGAACAGCGTGTGCCAGAGCGTCAGCCTCCAGGGATCGGCGATCACGCTCCCAAAGTAAGCGCCAACCTGATCGGGCGTTGCGTTCTGGAAGTCGCCGCGCCCCATGTCGATGATGTAGTCCAGCGACCAGCCACCGACCACGCTATAGAAAGACAGGATCAGCAGCGCCGTGATCATCCCTGCGAATGCGCCCCAGGACCACTTCGACGAATGCCCCGCCTCCACCGCCAGCACTTTCAGGGCATTGGCCGGACTTTGCCGGGCGCGACGACCGATCAGCGTCTCAGCTAACATCACCGGCGCACCGATCAGCGCGATGCACGCCAGGAACATCAGCACGAAGGCGCCGCCGCCATAGACACCGACCATGTACGGAAACTTCCAGATACTACCCAGCCCGACGGCCGAACCGGTCGCGGCGAATATGAAGACCCAGCGGCTAGCCCAACTGCCGTGGACAGAAACCTTGTCTGTCGACATCGTGATCACGCCCAAGCGTTCAAAAAAGAGGCCGCATTGTCCGGGATTCATGCAACCTGCTCAAGCACACAGGTTCACCGTAGCCGACACGCACGCAACTGCCTATAATGCCGCCCCTATGGCTAAACAGAAGAAACACCCCACAGGGACCATCGCGCAAAACAAAAAGGCGCGACACGATTACTTCATCGAACAACGTTTCGAGGCTGGCATGGTCCTGGCCGGTTGGGAAGTAAAGAGCTTGCGTGCCGGCAAGGCGCAACTGGTCGACAGTTATGTCTTGCTCAAGGACGGCGAAGCATGGCTGCTGGGCAGTCATATCACGCCGCTGACCACCGCCAGCACCCACGTCATCGCCGACCCTGTGCGCTCGCGCAAGCTGCTGCTCAACAAGCGCGAGCTGGAGAAGCTCTTCGCTTCCGTGCAGCAGAAGGGTTATGCCTGCGTCTGTACATCGCTGTACTGGAGCAAGCACTTGATCAAGTGCGAGATCGCGCTGGGCAAGGGCAAGAAGGAATACGACAAGCGTGATACCGAACGCGAGCGCGATGCCGGTCGCGAATTGCAACGTGCGGTGCGCAACAAGGGCAAGGAAGAGTAGCCAGTAGATGTGTCAAATCGACCGCCATCGCGAGCAAGCTGAACTGGCCTAATGATTTTGGACACTTCAATCGGGCGTTATGATAGCGCCCAAATCTGAGGTGTTTGGATATGCGTAAATCTTATTCGAGTGAGTTCAAGCTCAAGGCTGCCAGCATGGTGCTGGATGAAGGCCAGCCGGTTACCGAGGTCTGTGCCAGCCTAGATATCGGCCCCACTGCTCTGCGCCGCTGGGTCGATCAAGTGCAAAAAGAACGCCTGGGTTCGACCCCGGTAGGGGCCAAGGCGATTACCGCTGATCAGCGAGAAATCCAGAGGCTCAAAGCCCTACTCAGGGAGAAAGACCTGGACATTGAAATCCTAAAAAAGGCCAGTGCTCTCCTGCTTTTGGACGCCAAAGATCATTCACGCTGATCGATGAGCTGGACGAGCAATACGGCGTTAAAAGGTGTTGCCGGGCGTTTGGGATCAACCGCAGTAGTTTCTACGCCTGGCGCCAGCGCCAAGGCAGAGCAAATCCTGAACGGGACAAGCTCAAAGCCGCGCTGGTCAGGCACCACAGGGCGTCCAGAGAGTCGGCCGGCGCACGTACTTTGTCCAAGGAGCTAAAAGCCAAAGGGCATCGTATCGGACGTTATATGGCTCGCAGTTTGATGCGCGAAGCTGGCATCGCTAGTCGTCAGCGCAGGCGCCATAAGTACAAGTCGCCGGGCGTTGAGGCATTGGTGGCGCCGCACGTGCTCAAGCGAAAATTTGATGTAACGGCGGTTAACCAGGTGTGGTGTGGCGACGTGACTTACATCAAGGTCGGCAAGCGGTGGATGTACTTCGCCGCCGTTCTGGATCTGTACGCTCGGAGGATCGTGGGTTGGTCGTTCTCGATGATTTCTGATGCCAACCTGACCTGCGAAGCGCTACGCATGGCGGTTGAGCTACGCGGCCACCCCCAGGATGTGTTGTTTCATTCAGACCAAGGTTGTCAGTACACCAGTCATAAATTCCGAAACGAGCTTGTGAAACACGGGTTTAGGCAAAGTATGAGCCGTAAAGGCGAGTGCTGGGACAACGCCCCCATGGAGCGTTTCTTTGGTAGTTTGAAATCAGAGTGGGTTCCTGAAACGGGCTACAAACTGGAACATGAGGCCCGGGCAGACGTGCAGCGCTATGTCTCGCGCTACAACATCAGCAGGCCTCACAGCTACAACGACTACCGGTCGCCGGTCGCGAAGGAAAGGTTGGCGGCGTGAACCTTAATCGGTGTCCAAGATTACTTGACCAGTTCAAGCTCGCTCCCAAAAGGTTCGCAAGCTCGATCAGATGCCCTTGCGCCGCTCCGCTCGCGCCACCCGCTGCACTTCCTGACGCACCTCTTCCAAGACTTCCTGCACGTACAAGATGTGTCGGCTGGACACTTCCCGCGCCAACTCGGCGTGCCCGTCCATGATGGCTTGATAAAGCTCCCGATGCTGGCTGATCAGCATGTCGCGCGTCTCGCTGCGCTGCTTGTACATGCCGCCGATATTGGTCACCACATTGCGCTTGAGCAGGTCGAACAATCCTCGGATCGTATGCAGTAAGACAGCGTTATGGCTGGCCTCGGCGATCGCCAGGTGAAAACGCGCATCTGCCGCGCCCTCCTCTGCCCGGCTCACGTCCTCGTGGCGCGAATAACAATCCTGCAACGCTTCAAAGGCTGTCGTCAGCCGCTCCCGATCGACCTCCGTGGCCCGAAGTGCTGCGTAATAAGCGCAGGACGCTTCCAGGGTATGCCGGAACTCAAGGAGGTCGCGCTGCGCTTCGGGGTTGCTTTCCAAGAGGTGCAGCAGCGGATCACTGAACGTCGAGCCCAGCGACTCCACAACATAGTTGCCGCCGCCCTGGCGACTGATCAGCAAGCCCTTGGCCGTCAGTTTCTGGATCGCTTCACGCAACGAAGGACGTGACACGCCGAACTGCTCGGCCAGGGTCCGCTCGGCCGGCAACCGCTCGCCGGATTTCAACGTGCCCTCAAGGATCATGCCTTCAAGCCGCTCGACAATATCGTCAGACAAACGGCGCTGACGAATCTGATCAAACCCCATAACTCGACTCTCCACGGACCCGACAGCTCGCCGGGCTCTCTATTCTGGCCCATCCGAGCCCCTTCCACACCTATCAAAAACCACGGATGCCGACGGGGCGGATGCCATCGGCTGGGTGTTATGCGACGAAAGTTTCCGGGCGACAAATTGACACATGACAACCAAGGCTTTTACCCTAGCCGACAGCGCTTGTAAATTGGTATTACCAATTATCCAAAGCCGCTGACCAGTGCCTGACCAAAAACAATTAGGGGCTCACCCAATATGCAAACCTGGCAACAGCTTTACAGTCCGCTCGGCAGCCTAGGCCTGTCCGCACTCGCGGCCGTCATTCCAATCGTATTTTTCTTCCTTGCCCTGGCGGTGTTTCGCCTCAAGGGGCACGTGGCCGGCAGCATCACCCTGGCGCTGGCGATCGCGGTCGCGATTTTTGCATTCCAGATGCCGGCGGACATGGCGTTCGCGGCGGCGGGTTATGGTTTTGCGTATGGGTTGTGGCCTATCGCCTGGATCATCGTTGCCGCGGTATTTCTCTACAAGCTGACCGTCAAGAGCGGCCAGTTCGAAGTGATCCGCAGCTCGGTGCTGTCGATCACCGACGACCAGCGCCTTCAGGTGCTGCTGATCGGCTTCTGCTTTGGCGCCTTCCTGGAAGGTGCCGCCGGCTTCGGCGCGCCCGTCGCGATTACCGCCGCATTGCTGGTGGGCCTGGGCTTCAACCCGCTCTATGCCGCGGGCCTGTGCCTGATCGCCAATACCGCCCCCGTGGCATTCGGCGCGCTGGGCATCCCGATAATCGTGGCAGGCCAAGTCACCGGCATCGATGCGTTCAAGATCGGCGCCATGACCGGCCGACAGCTGCCATTGCTGTCGCTGTTCGTGCCGTTCTGGCTGGTATTCATGATGGATGGCCTGCGCGGCGTGCGAGAAACCTGGCCGGCGGCACTGGTGGCGGGCTTGAGTTTCGCCATCACTCAGTACCTCACCTCGAACTTCATCGGCCCGGAACTGCCAGACATCACCTCGGCCCTGGCCAGCCTGGTCTCGCTGACGTTGTTCCTGAAAATCTGGCAGCCCAAGCGCACCGCAGGCGCCCAGATCGCCGGCGCAACGTCCAGCGCAGCCATCACCGCCAGCGCCGGTGGTTTCGGCCAGCCTCGCAGCACCGTGGTGTCGCCCTACAGCCTGGGAGAAATCATCAAGGCGTGGTCGCCTTTTCTGATCCTCACCGTGCTGGTGACGATCTGGACGCTGAAGCCATTCAAGGCAATGTTCGCCCCTGGCGGCTCGATGTACGGTTGGGTGTTCAACTTCGCGATCCCGCACCTGCACCAGTTGGTGATCAAGTCCGCGCCAATCGTGGTCAACCCGACCGCCATCCCGGCGGTGTTCAAGCTCGATCCGATTTCGGCGACCGGCACAGCGATTTTCTTTTCCGCGTTGATCTCGATGCTGGTGTTGAAAATCGATTTCAGAACTGGTCTTACCACTTTTAAAGAGACGCTTTTTGAGTTGCGCTGGCCAATCCTGTCCATCGGCATGGTGCTGGCCTTCGCCTTCGTCACCAATTTCTCGGGGATGTCGTCGACCATGGCCCTGGTATTGGCTGGCACTGGCGCAGCGTTCCCGTTCTTCTCGCCGTTCCTCGGTTGGCTGGGCGTGTTCCTGACCGGCTCCGATACCTCGTCCAACGCGCTGTTCGGTTCGCTGCAAGCGACCACCGCGCACCAGATCGGCGTCAACGACACCTTGCTGGTGGCGGCCAATACCAGCGGCGGCGTGACCGGCAAGATGATTTCGCCACAATCGATCGCCGTGGCGTGCGCAGCGACCGGGCTGGTTGGCAAAGAATCCGATCTGTTCCGTTTCACCCTGAAACACAGCCTATTCTTTGCAACGATCGTTGGCCTGATCACGCTGGCCCAGGCCTACTGGTTCACCGGCATGCTGGTTCACTGAGTACTACACGAAGCACTGAAAAAACCGACGCCGAACCGTAATCGTCGTCCGCTATTCACAACCGGGTCTGCAAGGCTGCTGAAAGATTTCCCCTCTATATTCAGCAGCCTCAGCAGACGGATAACCGGGACCACCCGGAGACACGCCTGATGAGCGAGCTTTTTTATAACGCCGTGCCGAACGCGACCCGTGTCGCCCCGCCATTGCCCGAGCCCCGGCAGTACCCCAGCGAGAAACCTGCTCGGGTCTACCTCTTCGGGACATGCGTGGTCGACCTGTTCTACCCCGAAGCCGGGATGGATGCGATTCATCTCCTCGAGCGCGAAGGAATCCGGGTGGACTACCCACAGGGCCAGACCTGCTGTGGGCAACCGGCCTACACGTCGGGTTACACGGAACAGGCGCGGACAGTGGCGCGGGCGCAATTGGCGTTATTCGCCGAGGATTACCCGGTGGTCGTGCCGTCGGGCTCATGTGCCGGCATGCTCCGCGAGCATTATGCCGACCTGTTCAAGGACGAGCCGCAAATGCTCAAGCAGGTCCAGGCGCTGGCCGCCAGGACCTACGAATTGGCGGAGTTCCTGCTGTTCGTTTGCAAGGTGCAATTGAACGACAGTGGCACGCCAGTGAAGGTCGCGCTGCATACGTCCTGCTCGGCACGACGGGAAATGAACACCCACCTGCACGGCCGTGCGTTGTTGGCCCAGCTGCGCAATGTGGAGCGAGTCGACCACAGCCATGAGAGTGAATGCTGTGGTTTTGGTGGGACGTTCAGCGTTCGCATGCCGGATATTTCCGGCGCGATGGTGGCCGACAAGACCCGAGCGCTGAAGGAATCCGGCGCGCACCAGGTCGTCAGCGCCGACTGCGGGTGCTTGATGAACATCAACGGCGCCTTGGAAAAACAGCAGGAAGCGTTGCGCGGCCAACACTTGGCAAGCTTCCTCTGGCAGCGAACCGGAGGTGCCGCATGAGCACGCCGACGCTGATTCCGACCGTTGAGGTGCAGGAAGATTTTCGCGCCCGCGCCCACAAGGCGCTGGACGACACGCAACTGCGAAACAACTTTCGCAGCGCGATGGATTCACTGATGACAAAACGGGCAACGTCTTTCAGCGATGCCCACGAAAGAGAACATTTGCGAGTGCTCGGCAACGCTGTCCGGGCCCGCGCGTTATCCAAGCTGCCCGACCTGCTCGAGCAACTTGAAAGCAACCTGACCCGCAACGGTGTGAAAGTGCACTGGGCGGAAACGGTGGACGAAGCCAACGGCATCGTTCTTTCGATCATCCGCGCTCACGAGGCGCGGCAAGTGATCAAGGGCAAATCGATGGTCAGCGAAGAGATGGAGATGAACCATTTCCTCGAGGCTCGGGACATTGAGTGTCTCGAATCCGACATGGGGGAATACATCGTCCAGCTCGACCACGAGAAGCCTTCCCACATCATTATGCCGGCGATCCACAAGAATGCCGGTCAGGTCGCGTCCTTGTTCCACGACAAACTTGGCGTGGAATACACCAAGGACGTTGACCAACTCATTCAGATCGGTCGCAAGGTCTTGCGGCAGAAATTTTTCGAAGCCGACATCGGCGTTTCGGGCGTCAACTTTGCCGTCGCCGAAACCGGCACGCTGCTGCTGGTGGAAAACGAAGGCAACGGGCGGATGTCCACTACGGTGCCGCCGGTGCACATTGCCGTGACCGGCATCGAAAAAGTCGTGGAAAACCTGCGGGACGTCGTTCCGCTGCTTTCGCTGCTGACCCGCTCGGCCCTGGGCCAGCCGATCACCACCTACGTCAACATGATCTCCGGGCCACGCAAGGCCGATGAGTTGGACGGGCCTCAGGAAGTCCACCTGGTCTTGCTGGATAACGGTCGCAGCCAGGCATTTGCCGACAGCGAACTGCGCCAGACCCTGAATTGCATCCGCTGCGGCGCCTGTATGAATCATTGCCCGGTCTACACCCGAATTGGCGGGCATGCCTACGGTGAGGTCTACCCGGGGCCTATCGGAAAAATCATCACGCCGCACATGGTCGGCTTGGCGAAGGTGCCGGATCACCCAAGCGCCTCCTCGTTGTGCGGCGCCTGTGGCGAAGTGTGTCCGGTGAAGATTCCGATCCCGGCCCTGTTGCGGCGGCTGCGAGAGGAAAACGTCAAGGCACCGGATAGCCCTAACCCGGTGATGCGCGGCCAGGGCAGCAAATACTCGGCCAAGGAACGGTTCATCTGGAATGCCTGGGCCCGGCTCAACAGCTCGCCACGGCTGTACCGGTTGTTCGCGTTCTTCGCCACGCGCCTGCGCGCCCTGACACCGCGGAACGTCGGGCCTTGGACCCAGAACCACAGCGCCCCGAAACCCGCCGCCCGCTCGCTGCATGACCTGGCCCGCGACCACCTGAACCCGCAGGGAGACCGCCGATGAGCGCCAAGGAAAATATCCTCGCCAAACTGCGTAAAAGCCTCACAGGCACAACTCCGGTTGCCGACAACTATGACGTCGAATTGGTGACGCAGACCTACCGCTACGCACCCGAAGAACGCATCCCGCAATTGCGCAAGCTGATGGAGGCGGTACACACCGAGATCCACCTGACCTCTGGTGAGAACTGGCCGGCGCTGCTGGCGCAACTGCTGCGGGACCGCCAACTGCCGAGCCTGCTGATCGCCCCGACGACGCCTCACGGGCAAAAAATCGCACAGTTCTGGGCGAACAATCCGGACCTGCCTGCTCTCAAGTCCTACGATCGGCCTGTGGAAGAATGGAAAGCCGAACTGTTCAACGAAACCCCCGCCAGCCTGACCGGCACCCTGGGTGCCATCGCCGCGACCGGCAGCCTGATTTTGTGGCCGACGCGGGAAGAACCGCGACTGATGAGCCTCGTCCCACCGGTGCATTTCGCCTTGCTCAAGGCCAGCGAGATCCGCGACAACTTCTATGAAGTGCAACAGGAATTCGAGTGGGCCCAGGGCATGCCCACCAACGCCCTGCTGGTATCGGGTCCGTCGAAAACCGCCGACATCGAGCAAGTCCTGGCCTATGGCGCCCATGGCCCGAAGGATCTAGTGGTGCTGATTATGGAGGACCAATGACACTTCCGGCCCCTTTCCTGCGCGATGTCCTACAGCTGATCCCGCAGCAGCGACGTTTCGACGACCCGCTGTCGACCTTGGCGTTCGGCACCGACGCCAGTTTCTATCGGCTGGTTCCGAAGCTGGTGGTACGCGTCGAGTCCGAAGACGAAGTGATTGCTCTGCTGAAACTGGCCCAGCGTGATCGCGTTCCCGTCACGTTCCGCGCGGCCGGCACCAGCCTGTCCGGCCAGGCCATCAGCGACTCGGTGCTGATTGTGTTGGGGGATAACTGGAACGGTCGCGAGATTCGCCAGCAGGGCACGCAGATTCGTTTGCAACCCGGCGTGATCGGCGCCCAGGCCAACGCCTGGCTCGCCCCGTTCGGGCGCAAGATCGGCCCGGACCCAGCGTCGATCAATGCCTGCAAGATTGGTGGCATCGTCGCCAACAACGCCAGCGGCATGTGCTGCGGCACCGCACAGAATACCTATCACACCCTGGCCGGCATCCGCCTCGTCCTGGCCGACGGCACGCGCCTGGACACCGAAGACGCCGCCAGCGTGGCGGCCTTCCGGACAAGCCACGGTGAACTGTTGGAACGACTGGCGACCCTCGGCCGCGAGACCCGCGCCAACACGGAACTGGCCGCCCGAATTCGCCACAAATACCGTCTGAAAAATACCACCGGCCTGTCGCTCAACGCCTTGGTGGATTTCGACGAGCCTGTGGATATCTTGAGCCACCTGCTGGTGGGCTCCGAAGGCACCCTCGGCTTCATCAGCGCGGTGACCTACAACACCGTCATCGATCACCCGAACAAAGCATCAGCGCTGATCGTATTCCCGGACGTGGAAACCTGCTGCAACGCCGTCACCGTGTTGAAAAGCCAGCCGGTTTCCGCCGTCGAGCTGCTGGACCGCCGCAGCCTGCGTTCGGTACAGGACAAACCCGGCATGCCGGATTTCGTACAGCATTTGTCGAACAATGCCTGCGCCCTGCTGATCGAATCCCGCGCGGCTTCGTCATCATTGCTGCAAGAACAGCTGGCACGGATCATGGCCTCATTGGCCGGCTTCCCGGTGGAAAAGCAGGTCGACTTCACCGAAGACCCACGGGAAAACGCTCGCCTCTGGGCGATCCGCAAGGACACCTTCCCCGCCGTGGGCGCGGTTCGCAAGACCGGGACCACTGTGATCATTGAAGACGTGACGTTCCCGGTCGAACAACTGGCTATCGGCGTGAATCGCCTGATCGCGCTGTTCGACAAACATCACTACGACGAAGCGATCCTTTTCGGACACGCGCTGGAGGGCAATCTGCACTTCGTCTTCACCCAGGGCTTCAACAATACCGAAGAAGTCGCACGGTACCAGGCGTTCATGGATGACGTGGCGCACCTGGTGGCGGTGGAGTTTGGCGGCTCACTGAAAGCCGAGCACGGCACCGGCCGCAACATGGCGCCGTTCGTCGAGCTGGAATGGGGCAGCGACGCCTATCAACTGATGTGGCAACTCAAACGCCTGCTCGACCCCAACGGCATTCTCAACCCTGATGTGGTGCTCAGCGAGGACCCACAGATTCATCTCAAGCACCTCAAACCCTTGCCAGCCGCCGATGAGATTGTGGACAAGTGCATCGAATGCGGCTTCTGCGAGCCGGTGTGTCCGTCCAAGGACCTGACCCTGAGCCCGCGCCAGCGCATCGTGATCTGGAGGGACATCCAGGCGAAAAAGCGCGAAGGCATTGATACTTCCGAGCTAGAGACGGCCTATCAATACCAGGGCATCGACACCTGCGCCGCCACCGGGCTGTGCGCCCAACGCTGCCCTGTAGGCATCAATACCGGCGAACTGGTTAAAAAGCTCCGCGGACGCGACGCGACGCGTACGAAAACCGCCGACTGGCTTGCAAGTAATTTCACAACCGCATTGCAAGGGGCGCGCTTTACCCTGCATGTTGCCAATGGTGCGCGGATGCTCTTGGGGGCGCCGAGGCTGGCGCGTTTGTCCGCAGGACTGACACGCTTGTCCAAAGGCCAGGTCCCACAGTGGACCCACGCCATGCCGCAGCCGGAAAGGGCCATTCGATTCAGTCCCGCCGTGTCGGACGAACGACCCAGAGTGGTTTATCTGGCGGCCTGCGTGTCGCGAGTCATGGGACCTGCGGCAGGGGACAAGGAACAAATGTCGCTGCATGACAAGACTCGTGGCCTGTTGGAAAAGGCCGGCTATCAAGTTGTCGTCCCGGACAATGTGGACAGCCTTTGCTGCGGCCAGCCCTTTGCGTCCAAAGGTTACGCCGACCAAGCCGAGCAGAAACGCCAGGAACTGATCGGCGCGTTGCTGCAGGCCAGCCGGGGCGGGCTCGACCCGATCTACTGCGACACCAGCCCCTGCGCCCTGCGCCTGGTCCAGGACTTGGGCGACGTACGTCTGGATCTCTACGACCCGGTGCGCTTCATTCGCACGCACTTGATGGATCGCCTCGACTTCATGCCACAGGAGGCGCCTATCGCAGTGCATGTCACCTGTAGCACCCAACACCTCGGTGAAAGCCAGGCGTTGATTGACCTGGCGCGCAGGTGCAGCAAAAACGTGGTCATACCTGAAGGCATCCATTGCTGCGGTTTTGCCGGTGACAAAGGTTTCACCACGCCGGAACTGAACGCCCACTCATTACGCACCTTGAAGGACGCGGTACAACATTGCAGCGAGGGAATCTCCACCAGCCGGACCTGTGAGATCGGGCTTACGCAGCATGGCGCAATCGACTACCACGGCCTGGTCTACCTGGTTGATCGAGTGACCCGTGCCAGGGTGACGTGAAGAAAAATAGAACCCTTGAGCGAGACGGTAGTCCACAGAACAAGCCCTGAAGATCGGGGCTTTCCCTCCATTCGGTTATCCGTCCTGACGGCCAGCGAAGTCTGGATCCTCAGTTCAAGGAGATAGATATGAAGCGTTCTGCACTGTTAGGTCTGTTCGTTACCGCCTCAATGTTGGCAACCGGTTCGTTCGCAGCAAGTAAGCCGGACAGCCAGTGTGACACCAATATCCAAACCATCGAGAACGCCAAGACGCAGTATCAGTCTTCACCCGACTTACAGGGCCGTGTGGAAACCAGCGTGGCGAAGGCAAAGGCGCTCAAGGCTGAAGGGAAAGTTGACGATTGTGTCGCCGAAACCGATCGGACCATCCTGGAAATCAGAAAAACCTCTGACGGCACCAACAAGTGATCGATGAGCAGGCCAACCTTCGGGTTGGCCTGCTCGCTCGATTGGCGTACACTACGCAGGCCTGTCGCTCCAGAGATTCACGGAGTGCCAGGTTCGGGGCCGTTTAGGATTCGACGCCGGTTGCGAAACTTTAGGTGCATGCCGAGTTGGTAACAGAACTCGTAAATCCACTGTTGCAACTTCCTATAGTTGCCAATGACGAAACCTACGGGGAATACGCTCTCGCTGCGTAAGCAGCCTTAGCCCTTCCCTTCTGGTACCTTCGGGTCCAGCAATCACCAGGGGATGTCCGTAAACCCAAAGTGATTGTCATATAGAACGGAATCGCCGTGCAGTACGTTGTGGACGAAGCGGCTAAAACTTACACAACTCGCCCAAAGCACCCTGCCCGTCGGGTCGCTGCGGGTTAACTCAATAGACACGGCTAAGCATGTAGTACCGACAGCGGAGTACTGGCGGACGGGGGTTCAAATCCCCCCGGCTCCACCATTTCATCATGTAAAGACGTCCACGGACGTCTTTTTTTGTGCCTGAAATTCAGTAAATACGAGGGTTTCAGCTCTTTTGGGGGCTTTGGAGGATTTCTGAGTTCCAGGCGCTTTGGTATCCCAGGTGGTATCCCGAGTTACCAATTGCTATTTTCAGGATACCAAAACGGTGCTGGAGGTAGCCCCCATGCCTACTAACGCAACCCGCCTCTCCGATCGCCAGCTCAAGGCAGTCAAGGCAACTGGTAAAGACTTCGTCCTCAGCGACGGCGACGGCCTGCAGCTTCGAGTACGCGCCAGCGGCTCGATGATGTGGAATTTCAATTACCGCGAGCCGTTGACCAGAAGCCGTCTTAATATGGCGCTCGGTCCATACCCCGACCTCTCGCTAGCCAACGCCCGGAAGAAAGCAGCAGAGGCGCGTGAGCTGCTCGCTTTGGGCATTGATCCCAAAACCCAGCGTGATGAGGTAAGGCAAGCCAAACTTGCTGAGACTGAACACACGTTCGAGAAGGTGGCCACCGCCTGGTTCGAGCTGAAGAAAGACTCCGTAACCAAAGCCTACGCCGAAGACATTTGGAGATCGCTGATGCTCCATGTGTTCCCAAGCATGAAAACAACGCCGCTCTCTCAAATCACTGCTCCGATGGTTATCAAGATCCTTCGCCCAATCGAGGCCAAAGGGAGCCTAGAAACCGTGAAACGACTGAGCCAACGACTCAACGAGATCATGACCTACGGGGTCAACTCCGGACTGATATTTGCGAACCCCCTCAATGGAATTCGGGCGGTGTTCAAGAAGCCCAAGAAAGAGAACATGGCTGCGCTACCACCTGAGGAGCTTCCCGAGCTCATGATGGAAATCGCGAACGCCAGCATCAAGCGCACAACCCGCTGCCTGATCGAATGGCAACTGCACACGATGACCCGCCCTGCCGAAGCAGCTACCACACGATGGGCAGATATCGACTTTGACAAGCGCATTTGGACCATTCCGCCAGAGCGCATGAAAAAGCGTCGGCCGCACACAATCCCTCTTACCGATCAGGCACTTTCGTTACTGGAGACGCTCAAGCAACTCAGCGGTAACAGAGAGTACGTGTTCCCCTCAGATAGAAATCCCCGCACCCATGCCAATAGCCAGACCGCCAACATGGCGTTGAAGCGCATGGGCTTTCAGGACCGTCTAGTCAGCCACGGCTTGCGCTCGATGGCGAGCACCATCCTGAATGAGCATGGCTGGGATCCGGAGCTGATCGAAGTCGCGCTGGCGCATGTTGACAAGGACGAAGTTCGAAGTGCCTACAATCGGGCGGACTACATCGAACGCAGGAGGCCGATGATGGCTTGGTGGAGTGAGCACATCCAGAAAGCGGCCATAGGCAGCCTATCGGCATCTGCGATCAATCCGACCAAGAACCGCAACGCTGTGCCGATACGCTGAGCACTCACCGAATGGCGCAGTTAGTCGACCCTGCAATACTAAGAAGGTCACGAAGTGAAGAAAATTAAATACATCGAAGTCGCAGCAGATTTAACCCTGTAAGCAGAGTGGAAAGCCTAGTATTACTTATTCGCACCATTCCGGTCAGCCTCCATCTTTTCGATACTCGACTTATCGAGATGATCGAACATGGTGGCTAGATTTTTTTTGATCAGATAGAGAGACAGCATCAAAAAGCAAACAGCTACCACTACGGTAAAAAGGCATAGCATAACAGCTGGAACCGCCTCAAATAAACCGACGGTCAATTGCGATATTGACGCTATAAAACTTGATGAAATCGTATAAAAAATAATATTACTCAATCTACGCAACGGATAGTAAAGCGACGAGTAATACTCTGCACCATTTAACTTAAGTCCATCCAACCAATTCTCTTCATAGCTATCTGAATCATAAACCTCCTTCTTCATATTAACAATAATAAACGTTTTAGCCGACATCAAAAATCCGCCCAACGCTAAAAACCCGGTGAATAAGCTTCCACGAAGATTTTTAGAGTAAAACTCAAATATCTTTGCAGTAGTGCCTGGCTCAAGCCATATAAAGCCTAATACGCTGGTAGGGCCAGAGGCGACAGATACAATGGCGACATACAGGGCCGCAGAAATTACTACTGCAACCGGGACAACCCATCGCTCTTTCAGGTTATTCGACGACTTTTTTTGAGAAAACATGGGCGTACTCCGTTTCGCATTTATCCTTAAGTGCTTTAACCAGACTGCATTCCCTAAGCTTTTTTGGATCAAATGTCATCAATCCGAGAATGAAATCGTCGTAGGCCATTTCCCCATAATTCACAGGGACGTCCATGATCTTCACGGATACCGGCTCGTCTTGGTCGTCGAGCACCTCAATCCTCGCAGTTTTTTCCTTAACTGTCGACATCATGTTCTGAATGCCTTTGATGATAAGGCTTGAATCCACCGAGCTATCAAAGCGAACATCGTGCCTTGCTTTAGCTACTAGCCCGTGCAATGGGGAGTCATCACTAAGATACGCCTCAACAGAAGCAATTTCATACTTAAAGGAGCGTATTTCTTTATATTTAGCCAAAACCTTTTCAATATCACGCGACTGCACTAACATCTCAAAGGCCAAGCCATGAAAAAACCTGCTATTTACCGCTTTAATTTGCTTCTGTGGAGCATCTTCGGCCAGCGCATCTAATTCAACCTTCCTTTTTGCCTCGAGCTGGCGCCTGTACAGCGATGTAATCATCGACGCAAAATTAGGCAAGGTGCAGGCACCGTAATGGTATTGATAAAGCCCAAACCCGTTGAGCTTATTGATGACAAGAAAGTTAAACTCAGCAATTTTTTCCAGATCAGCAAGCTCGGAGATTTTGACTTTCATTTCTCCCTTGTCACTTACAAGCGATGCAAACCGCTTTTGATTCTTAATGGTAATTACAACACCATAGAAAAACTTATCATCACTATCCAATATTATTCTGCGAACATTACCCGATTTGATAGCGAACTCAACATTAGCTCCAACAAGAGACGACAAGAAAGAATTGAGCTCGATATCGCTTTTCTGCGCCGAAAATGAAAACCCGTAGTTTTTGGAAATGTACATCCGAACTCACATCCTTATGAAACTGGTGCCGCCGGTCGTTCGCGCCTACCCAGCAAAGTAGACATGAAACGCCCTAGCCCGCACCAGCCAATTGTTGGTGGCAAAGCGGCATCATACGTCAGTCGGAACGACTACTGAAGATATCGACCGAACATGCGCACCTGGCGCGCGGAGAGCACCTCATCAAAGCGAGAAATTCCTCACAGGTGGCTGCGGGCAAAGCGCATGCACATCGCGAGCAGCACCTTCGATAGGTAAAGCAAGATGGTGGAGGTGGCCTGGTTCACGCCCTTGTCGATCACATGCTGGTTGACCTCAAGCGCAAGATCGTCCGGGGACTATTCGGATAGCCGCAATTGACGTCCCAGATGCTGTGATAGTTCTGTTTGCGACAGCGGCGACACCGGCGACAACCCTCGTAATTCGTAGCATGCAGCACGGCGACAGGGGTGGCGACTGTCGCCGTTGCAAGCCTCGCTTTTGGGGCCTTTTCGGCTAAGCCCATGCGGGCGGGAAGGCTCCGCATTCCCACTCGCATGGGCTCACATTAAAAACCGACGAACGACCACACGGCCATGTAATGCCACCTATCTCCAAGGTCTTCCAGCGCTACCGATAGGCGCAAGAGTCGCCCCCAAAATACTGTTGACCGCTAGCAGAACGAGCGCTAAACCAGAATCGTACAAGCGCTGTCCTCGACAGCACCCAGGTAGCCAGAACCTTTGAGGCTACGCCACATTGTGGTGGTTCTCCCCAAGTGCGATTAGCGTCCGGCGGCTCGCACGGTCACAGCGATGTGATGGATGCCTACTCCTCCAGAGCGCCCTCTGCGGCAACTCATACTCTTTCCTCGCTGCTCTGCAGCAACTTATCCGCTTGGCCATTTCTTGCGCCAACCATTTGCCCGTCTCTTTCCCTCGAAAGAGACGGGCGCATCTCACACTGCTGCAGCCCCGCTCGCATGGGGCTTTGCGGCTTTCCCTCTCGTGACAATCGGCATGACAAACACCGAAAAGTCACCAGCAACAGCGACGCCGATCATGGTGCCGCAGCCCAAGGAATGGACTGCACCTGACTGACAGTCAGGCACGCCCCGGTCATCGCATCACTGCCTTCACCCGAATCAGGATCTCGCGGCCCAGGTTTCGTCAGCCAGTGCAGCCTCCACCCGCCCACCGCCATCGGTGTTCAGGAGGCCAGATCATGAGATGCCCAAGCTTCCGGCCGTAAGGAGCCGTCAGTCCCGCGTTAGTGGACAAACCTCACAGGTAGCATGGGCCTTGATCCCTGATAACACTCAACAACCGTGGCGGGATGAGTGAGGACGAGGTCGATAAACTCAGGAGAATAGCGATGCAACTGTGCGAAGCGTTCGAACCACCACAACCATTGCTGGAATACCAGCAGGCACCATTGCCCTACCCGATCGAAGCACTCGGGAAATTGTTGGGCCCTGCGGTCGAGCGACTGGCCGAGGTGATCGGCGTGCCCTGCGCCATGGCCGCGCAATCGGTGCTGGCCAGCGCTGCTCTGGTGAGCCAGGGTCATGCCAATGTCCAACTCGACGGTCGAACCTATCCGCTGTCCCTCTACCTACTGACGGTGGCGTCCTCGGGTGATCGCAAAAGCGCGGTGGATCAGCTGGCACTGAAGGCGGCGCGCGATTGGGAGCGACAGCAGTGGACCCTGTACGCGGAAAAGCTCAAAGCTTATCGCGCCGCAAGCAGCATCATGACCAAACCCAAAACTTCAAAGAAACCCTCGGGGGCGGAAGGCGGTGAGCTATCCGAACCGGTACCGCCGAGACTGATCATTGCCGAGCCCACCATTGAGGCCCTGGTCAAAAGCCTGTGCCATGGCTTGCCCAGCATGGGTTTGTTCAATGATGAAGGGGGCCAGTTCTTGGGCAGCAGCACCATGAGTAAAGAGAATCTGCTCAAGGCGATCACCACCTTGTCGACACTGTGGGATGGCAGCCCGATCGACCGGGCCCGCTCCATGGCTGGAGAAAGCCTGCGAGCCTATGACCGCCGCCTCAGTCTGCATCTGATGCTGCAGCCCTACCTAGCCAATCAGCTGTTCAAAGACCCGGTGATCAATGGCCAAGGCATCCTCGGCCGCTGCCTGATCAGTTGGCCCGAGCGCCTGGCTGGCCAGAGACTCTACAAGGCAATCGACCTGATCCGAGATGCCAAAGTCCAGGGCTACCAACAGCGGATCACCGCCCTGCTGCAAAAGCCCTGGTCGCTTCACAAGGATGGCTCACTCAATCCCGCCACGCTCGAGCTGACTGCCCGTGCCCGTCGTGCCTGGATTGATATTCACGACACCATCGAGTGCCAGTCTGGCGAGTTCGGCGAACTAGCCGGTGTCCAGCCTTTCGCGGGCAAAGCCCCGGCGAATGTGCTGCGCATCGCGGGCGTGCTGGCCATGGTTGAAGAGGCCAGTCAGTTAGATGAAGCACACATCCAGCGCGCCTCCACGTTGATGGATTACTACCTGGCCGAAATCCAGCGCCTGACCGAACAGGAGCCAGTCAATAGCCGATGCGAAGAGGCGGATCGGCTGTTGCGCTGGCTGGTGCAGAAAGGCTGGACCCACTTCAGCATCCGAGACGTCAATCGCAACGGCCCTCGTTTTGCCCGCAAGAGCGCTGACCATACCGCCTCTTTATTGGTCGTACTGATCACTCATCGCTGGCTGAGCAGTCGCGATGGAAGAACCTTCGAGGTACGCCATGTTCCGCCTCAATGACGCGGTGCGCCGCTACCAAGCGCAACATCAACCGCGGCCAGAATCGCGGCGTGTCGCCACCTCTGTCGCCACCCTGTCGCCGCGTCCCAGGCCAGAAACGACGCGGGTTGTCGCCACTGTCACCGCTGTCGCCACACCACCACTTGATCCTGCCTACCTCGTCCTGCTGATTGAGCAACTACGTGAAGAAGGGGCACTGTTGCAACACCACGAGAACGCCCTCCTGATCCGCCCGACACACTGGCGGCAGGTGGACAGGCTCAGCCCCCACTGGAAAGCCCTGCTGCTCTTTCTGCAAACAAACGAAAACGGTGATGATGATGGCCCTGGTCGGTCGGCGTGAGGGTCGCAACTTTGGCTACGGTCGGCAGCTGAGCTACGCTGGCCCACAGGCGCTCAAGGATCTGTTTGCCGACGGCCACTTCGCCACGGTCAAAGCGCATAGCGATCGCTGGCAAGCGTTCGTGCGTTGGTGTCGGTCAGAGGATGGACCCGGTTACAACGATGCGCGCCAGATCGATCGACAGACGCTGCAAGACTACGCCGCTTACCTGCGCCAGCAGATCCAGCAAGGCGAACTCTGCATCGCTACCGCGCAGAACCGTCTGAGCAGTGTTAACCGCACCCTCGCGGCACTGCGCGGTGATCAGGACGTGAGGATCGCCAGTCCGAGCCAGGCGTTGGGACAGCAGCGCTCGAGCATACGCACCCGCGCGCCGGATGGCCAAGACCAGCAACAGGTACGGCGAGTATTCGACGCGCTTGGCAAACAGCAACACGAGCGGGTGGCCGCGATTGTCCTGTTGGCCCGAGTAACTGGTATGCGCCTGCGCGAAGCGATCCTGGCTGACCTGCCACGCTTGCACCGCGAAGCCGAACACTTAGGCCGCATCAATATCCAGGACGGCACCAAAGGCGGCCGCTCAGGCGCATCAGCGCCGCGATGGGTCGCGGTAAATGAAGAGGTGAAAGCGGCGCTGCTGTTTGCTCGTAAGGCATCGCCGCCCCGCAGCCGTAACTTGCTGGCCCGAGACGAAAGCTACGCCGCGTTCCTGCAACAGACCGTACTTCCCGCCCGTGAAACGCTGCATGAACACGGGCTGAAGGGTTTTCATGAACTGCGAGCGGCCTACGCCTGCGAACGTTACGAGCAGCTCACTGGCCACGCGGCTCCGGTCAATGGTGGTCACTGCTATCGCATTGACCGCGACCTTGATCAACAGGCGCGCCAACAGATCAGCCTTGAACTCGGGCATAACCGGATCGATGTGATGTCGGCCTACATTGGAGGTCGAGCATGACCAAGTCCTTCGATATGGCGCTGTTCCTGAGCGGCGTACTGACCGGCTCGAAGGCCACGCAACAACGCCACCTACGTCAAGCCCGATTCATGCAAGCGGCCATTCAACAACGATGGCAATGCGATAATCCCTGGACCTGGCAGCTCAAACATGTGCGTTGGTTTTTGGCGCAACACCTCAAGGGTCGTTCCCAGGCTACCCGATATTATTATCGGCTCACGAGCGTTCTGATCTGGAAACGGATGGGAAAAACACAACTGTAATCAGACCTCTCCTACTTCGCCGCAAGACTCATAAATCGAGCGATGGAAGCACAAGTACTTCCTGTGCTCAGCAGCCAACCAGCGCAGCCTCATCCCGCGATGAATGCCTAACTGTTGTAGATCCGCTACAGGAATTCGAGAAGATACCAGTAGCCCCCCTTGATCATCGAAGCTGATCAGAAATCTATCGAACAAAGCGTCCAGATTAGCGGTGAGCAGAAAGCCATTAAAAACATCTAGCCGCTCCGCATCAGATAGACATTCCGCCCAAGGTTTGGCGTGACTGGCACGTAGCACCTCAGGCAGTGCAACACCCGTCACGGCGCATGAGCTCCCCCAATACTCAAGCAATGCCTCACGGAATTTTTGCTGGCCCACACGTAGACGCACCAAACGCTCAATTTCGGTACCCGCTAAACCATTAGGCAGAGCCGACAACGCCTCGACAACAGCCTTACCGTAGCCAATTGCAGCTTGGCTAGGCAATGCACTGGATAAACTAGCAATTCGACGCAGCAAAGCCGCCAATGCTGCTTCGTCGGCTACCCTAAATCCGCCTCCGGCCTGCTGTTCTGCTGGAAAGCTGCGTATCAACTCAGGAAGCAAAGAAACCATGTCAGACTTGAAGTAGATATCGAAACCACTGCCCACGACCGCTACTGTGGCACAGGTTGGATGTCGAGCCGACGCAAGGGTGACGCTACCCACCTCAACAATAAGTGTGTGCTCAAAACCATTGTCCGTGCCGCTTTTTTCTATTAGGGCTCGCTGAAGAGAATTCATCGAAACATCATCCGTGCTCGCTTATGCAGGTCGAACAGGCAACAGAACTGGACACGATTTCTGGACTTTCCAGGCAACGTCATGAAAAAAGCTATGCATCGAGCAAGTTAAACCGATACGCCGTACCCAACGAACTTGGCTGAGCAATTGAGAGAAATTCGCTATTTTCATAGCGCTCCAGAAAATCGACGTTTGAAAAGCATGCCATCGTCAAAACTCGGATCGAGTACCAGACACACCTGCTCGCTACTGATCAGCTCCTCTGGCGGAGGTGTGGTAGTGGTCACTATGTACTGAAACGGAATGTTTGCATCGACCTCAAAAGCTTTCTGCAGACGATCAGTTAATAGTAAGAACCCCTCATACAACCCGGCGCTCATATCCGCTTCGCGTGGACAATCGTGAATGACCAAACCAGGAAACGCATTACCATCCCCTGCGCTTTCCATAAGGCACGCGATATCGCCCAATAGAACCTCCAACACACGGTAGGCTTCACCGCCTCGCATCGATATACGGAAGGGTCGGTTTTCATCGCGAGGATCGAATGCGCCGAACGCATCATTGGAAAGCAGTTCTCTCGTAAAACGATCCATGATGTTGGCTATACGCTTTTCTCGGGTTGATAAATCTTTCTGTACTATCGCCAACCGAGTTCGGATGCTACTTATATCGCGCCCGATGCCGTCAGACTTGGCACAGGACTGATCAATAGCAGCTTGGGAAACTGACGAGCCTGCCGACGTCTCCCAACGATTCATCTCAACAAGCAGTTCCTCTCCACGACGTGCGTCATGAGACGTTTTATCCCGCACTTCACGAATTTTATTACGTTTACCAACCAAATCAGCTTCGGCCACCTCCAGACTCTGAAGTTTTACTTCGAGCTGTTTCTTACGCTGAAGTACAACTACTGCCCGTGATGCAGACTCTTCCATGGCACGACTCAAGGCTTTCTTATCACGCTCATCTCTTAGATTAGCTACCTGCAAACGCGCAACTTCTGCTTGTATGTGCTGGCATTTCGAAAACGGAATATTTCCCTCTTGACAGTCCCCTGCAAGTTGAGTGAGCCTCAGTAACTTCATGCCAATCGTTTTATAGGCTTCCTCATCTCCCACCCTTGCTGCCTCAACATGTTCATACTCCAAATACGCCCTGCTGAGCTGAGTCTGTAGTTCCGTTACTTCTGCACGCAGCTTTGCAAGATTTTGTTCGGCCTCCTCTTGGCGTTCATTCCAGTCCTGCAATACAGACTCTGTCTTATCTGCAGCGTTACGCACTTCCTTTACCACTGAGTTAGCAAACAAATCCTCAGCGTGCATCGGTAAGCTATCCGGTAGATTCCGCCAGGCACGTAGGTCCGACTCAATGCGCCGGCGGATCAATACTGGCTCAAGCAACAACGCGGCCGTTTGCTTCTTCGCAAGCTCCAGGTCCGCTTCCAACTCAGCCAAGCGACTCATGAGGCTTGATTCCGCTTGATCCAGCAAACCCAACACTGCACGCATGATAATGGGTGGATCCTGGCGACTGCGCTGCAAACCCGTGCCCTCGCCCTCGCGCCAAGAGAAAAAAGACTTAAAGCGCGAGCCTTGGTCGCGGCTGACCCAAGCCAAAAGGTGGCGCCATTCAATAGCCTGATCTGTTTCCGGGATGGCGCGGGGCGTGACCTTAGCCATCATGGTGTCTGAAAGGTGCTGTATGAATGAGCGGTCTGTATCGCCGGTTTCCTCGCCCCATAGAGCATTGATGTCGTCACCTTCCAGAGCAATACCTTCCTTGTAGGTATTGAAATGGCGGAACAGGGTGAATACTTGGCCCTCTACATGCAGAACGGCCGCGACACCACCCTGCGGGAACTCACCGAATAACTCCTCACGCACCTCACTGACGGCCTTGGCTGTATCTCCCAGACACAACCGCAATAACAGGCATAACGAGGTCTTGCCAACTCCATGGCCTGCTGCACGTACTCCAGAGGCGCTACCAGCCACCGGTTCCTTAGCCCAGACAATATTCAGGCCACGCTTAAAAGTAACGGTGCGAAGAACGTGTTCAGGACCCGTTTCACTAAAGAGGGTCAGACGCTCGAACCATAAACGCGGACTGTGCCTGACTTCCGACAATTGCTGGATCAATTCCTGCACCGTTTCGCTCCTTGCTTAGGCTTTTTTGCTTGATTGTTGGCTGATCTGAATCTCTTCGTCACCGGCACCAAGCAGCATCTGTTTCGCTGCTTTCAAAAGAATGCTCGCGATTGACATGGCCTGAGCGTCGACAATTAGATGATCCGGAATACCTTTCCCCTGCACTGCGACGATCTGATCGAGCGACACTCGTACCAACCCGGAATTCTCGAAGTGACGAATAAACCCTTGCATCCGATCACCCACCACTCGCGTGGACTCAAAGATCCCGGAATAACGATTTTGATAGGCCACAACAGCGTTCGTATTCTCCACCCCAACATAAGCCGACAGCAATTCGGATCGTGCCGCAATAAGTGTGGCATCGTTCAACTGACGGCGCGACAAACTCCCTGCTTGCTGAATCAGCGTGAGCAGTAAGCCAGCTAATTGAGCATCTTGCTCATCGCGAACAACGCCATGATCCGAGTAAGTTACCTGAGCGTGTTGTCCTGGTGGAGGTACCAGCAGGCTGGCATAGGCTTCACCACGAGCGTCTGCCAAGGTCATTCGATCAAACTCGCGCATAATCAAACTCTGAGTGCGGTATTCGTCGAACGCTTTAATTTCGTTATTTTTGAGTACACGGAAGGTTTCGCTAGGATAGTCTTCGCCCATAACATCCGCAGGATCAAGAATGTAGCGCAGCTCGTCCCGGGTCAATCCATAGAGACGGGCATAGTAAACATCAAGTTCGGCACGCAGTAGGGCACGGCGGTCGGGATCGAAGACAAACGGAGAGGTGTCGTAGCCTAGATTTTGGGCCCAAGGAGCGAGATCGTGCGTGGTATAGGTTAGCTCCAGTACACGCGGGATAATAAAAGCCAAATCGGCTTGCGCGTACCTATCTGGAGGTAAATTCGGCAACTGCTTTTTAACATGATATTTAAGATGCGTACCGCCTACTTTTTGTCGTGCAACATAGTCATGCACTAGAGAGCATTGATCAGCCAGGAGGCAGGCAACACGAGCCCCATGCTTGGGATCAGGAAACATCAGCAATAAGGTATCGCCAGTTCCCACCTTCGGCAGCACCGAGGCTATTACGGTGCGCTCATCAGTAGAGCGACAGATATCTCGCCAGCCCATCAACCACCCCTGCGACCAGCTTCTATCGTTAAAGCGCTGATCCACCTCGATGGCACTTACCCAATAGCGCGGCGATATTCTAAAGTCGCAGTCCCGCTTTTCCGCTGCGGTCACATCGCGCGCGCTCCCCTCCGATGTATAGGTTGCCCAGCGATGATCGAATTGATGGATAAGCTTAGCCTCGTACAACGGCAGCAATCCCGCAGCAGGGCCATCATGGAACAGATGGCTGTCGTTGGCCATGTCGAATTGCCGTAGAAATGAGATACCCCAGGGATTACCGTCCGACCTACCATCTTCAATTAGTACCGGCGCGGTACGGTAGAGCTTCTTTGTCAGCTCAGCATCACGCTCGCTACGAAACACCGGGCAGGTGAGCGAATTGGGGTTGATCAGGCGAAACTCATCCGGAGTCAGGCGGAAGCGACGCCTCGGATCGCTTAGTTGACTAACTTGCGCTGCAAAGCAAACGAACTCAGCCTGCTCGGCTGCCCCTAGCGTCAGAAGGCAGAACTTGTAACTGCGATGTACCGAAGGAAATATAGCCTCTCGGTTTTCAATATCAAACAAACTAATCAGACGGCCCTTTTGGGTAATCTCGGCAAAGTAAGCTTTAGTGCTGTCATCGGTTGCAATACCAGTGGGCACGATAAAGCCGGCTCGCCCATGTTCAGAGGTGATTTGGCTGATGGTTTCGGCAAACAGGGCATAAGTGTTCACGTCGCCCACACCGGTAAACGGGTAACGCCCGCCGTTCTCACTCTTGACGTGAACAAACACGCTGGCGGCTTCGGCGGAGCGGCGGGCACTGATGAATTCGGCATATAGGCGCTGCTCAGCTTCGCAATCAGACACACTGTGATCCAGTTGCGGGTAAAGATTTTTTGCCAGCATACCCTCACTCAACCACTTGATCCGCTGGCTACGCTCGGCCTTGTTTTTGGCACCAAAAACATCGCTGTGACGGGTAGCGAAGAACTCTTCCTCTTGTAGTTTTATTCGCTCCCACGGCGGGTTGCCTAGCACACAATCAAATCCACCGGCGGCAAAAACTTGCGGAAAAGCCAGCGGCCAGTGCAATACCCGGGCCTCTACACATACGGTTTGTGCGGCGGTGAGTTGTTGCTCATTCACGGCAGGGAGCTCATCACCTAACAGCGTAAGATAGAGCGTGGCACTGGTAGGAATAGCATCTTGACTGGCCTCGCTCTTGGGCAACAGGTAGGCGCCCAATGCTAAATCAGCTGCGTGGGCCAGACGGCTTATTTTGGCCTTCGCCAGAAAGTCGTGATAGGCAACTTCTTTATAGGCAATCTGTTGTGTACTGTCCTGCGGTAATGCCTCGATAGCTTGTAAGGCGGCCAACCCACTATTTTCTGCATAATCGGCCTCAAGCTGGCCAAAGGCATGAGCGTTACGTTTTTTCTCCAAATCTTTCAGTGCGGCGGTGTTTTTCTTAGCAAGAACTTTGCACACCTGTTTATCATCACCACTCAACGCCTTAAAGGCGTCCTTGGCAATGCCCAACTCCAGCACCTTAAAGTCGGTGAGCCCCAGCAAAGCATCACCGCATTGCAGGTGGTGATCGAGGAAGCTCAAAGGACGGCCCTCCTCGAAGCCTTCCAACCACAGGGCAGTACGCGCCAGCTCCAGAGCCATCGGATTTCGGTCCACACCAAATATGCATCGGGCCACAACTTCGCGAAGAGCATGGCGGTAGTCATGGGGCTTTACCACACCTTCCGACGCACGTAATTGGGCCAACTTTTCCGCCAGACGACGCGCGGCAGCAAGTAAAAAGTGACCACTGCCGCAAGCTGGGTCAATTACTCGGATAGTAAGCAATGACTCAGTGGGGTTTTTATCTAGCAATCGTTGCTCAATCACCGGATCAAGTGCCGACTTGATCAGCTCCTGCACGAGTGAATCCGGGGTATAGTAACTACCAGTAAGCTTGCGGGCATTGCCAGCGGTACTGCCGTCACTGGTAAAACCGATAAATCCAAACTGCCTAGCAGGGAGGTCTATTTCTGGCACCAGTTCCAGCAAGCTTTCGTAGACGCTGCCCAGTTCTTCCGGTCCCATGTTGCGATAGTCCACTGGAGCCAACGTGCCACTACGATTGGCCCAACGCAGGTTTTGCATCGCAGCCAGCAAATGGGCGTTGCTCAAACTGGCGCCATTGAGCTGCGGGCACTGGCTTTCTGCAAACAGCCCCCCCAGTGCGGGTAGGGCTAGGCGAGGCTCTCCCTCGCTTAACCCCTTGAAGACTATGCGGAGGGCTTGCCAGTGATCGTCAAAGCGGTTGCGAGCGCGACGCTTCAGACATAGTTCACGCAGCCGTGCTACAGCGTAACCCTCGGCATAAGCGTGGCGAGCAGCGATGGTTTCCTTATTCTCGTCTAGCGGATGCAGCAGGCCCCGCTCCTCCACGCTGAACAGAAAGATCAGCCGATAGATAAGGCGCAGCAACTGCTGGAAATACGCATCCTTGCTCAGCTCGCCGTCGTGCAAGGCACGGCGTAGGACCTCGTTGCTGGGGTGTTGCAAAAAGCCTTCGCCTAGGGTGAGCAGGGCTTGGGTAACTCCCAGGCGCAGACCATCACGCACACGGGTGCCTTCCTCCTGCCCAGCTTCGCGCCAACGCTCCCAGATGCAACTTTTTAGGCCATTGCCGGCACGGCTGGCGTGCAACAGGCGCCAGACGTTGCTGAACTCGGCATAACGCTGACCACTCAGTAAGTCTTGCAGGTCCACTTCCAGAAAACTGGGGCGGGTGAGTGTGGCCGCATCGCGCAACAGACGTAGTTGTTTGCCATTGCTGACAATTGCCCAGAGGTGTTCGGAGCTGGCGTTAAGCAGTTCCTGCGCGAGCTGGAAAGCGGACTTTTTTCGGCTACCACTGCCGGCAATAGCAAAGCGCGTATCGGCATCATCCAGGCCCAATGTGTGCGGAGCGATGACGATGGGTAAATTTCCTGTGAGTAGCTGCACCGGGTAGTGGCGTTCACCCACCGTGATACCTTTGACTTGCGCAAGATTGCTGTAGCCAAAGGCATCTCGCAGCAGCTCAAGCACTAGGTGTTGCGTGACTGCACCAGCATCCACATCCGTACGGTCGATTTGCGCAATAAAGTGTTTGTACTGGGCGCTGGCAATCTGGAAGGCCCGGCTATAGTCGTCTTTAAGCTTGAGCCCCTTAGGGATGAAGTAATCAGCTTCGGTTTGCCATTTGGCACTGCCAAGGGCGGCCTTTTCCAACTGGTCAGGCAGGAACAGACCACCTTCGAGCTTAAGCGTAGGCAGGTTGAGCGCGGCCTGGGTTTTGCGGAGCTTCTTCATTTTTGACTTTCCTTAGGCCCGCTTACAGCGAATTCGGTAGCAGTACATACACACCAATCACATCCACCGGTAGACAGGGGCTAACGCTGTACTGACCAACATCTCGAGCGGCTTCGCGCACGCGATGATGGTCGTCCAACAACAAGTTGGCGCGCTCAGTAGCCAACGTTTCTAGCCGCTGCTGGTTGCTGACAAGGAAATCAAGAGCGGTGCGGATTTCACGCTGCACGGTCTCAGTGGGTAGGTTGCCACTAGGGGTGCATTGCAGCAGCTTGCTGGCCGACTCATCACTCAACCACTGCGGATTACTGCGACCTTTGACGGCTAGCGCCACAGTTTCTTCGGCCATCATCTGAAAGGGTTCGCGGCGGCGCACATAGCCGAGCTGGTGGCGCAGTCGCAGCAGGTAAATGGTGGTAACCACGTCCACCGCATCGGTGAGAGTGGCAGCGCTGCGGGCGGCGATAGCATGCTCACTGGAAAGGCTATCTTCGAGCAGATATTCAGCCAGAACAGTAACCAGTGGATGGCTGCGGTGCAGCTCGTTAAAATCAATTATCAGAGGTTTACCGATACCTTCATCGGCTAGACGCATCCTCAAAGCCTCGGGCAAGTGCTGTGGCAGCAATCGCTGGTGATGCGGCTTATGCGTGGGCTCCAGCGGGGCATTCAATCGGGCGCAAGCGCTTTGTACAAAGCGTTGAACGTCGGCCTGGGTACCGAGAGCCTGCTGCTGTTTTTGCCATTCGGGTAACACTTCATCAGGACGAATACGTCGCTGGGCGAACACCGTGCGGTTGGCCTTGGCTTTTTCCAATGCGTCCTGCCATTGGGCTTGCAGCGGCTGCAGTTCGACATTCGCGGCAGCAAACATATCTGGCGTATAGGGCGCGGTGATGCCGCCGCGCTTCATAAGGGCAGCTTTCACCAGCGCCTGGCTGATGCGCTGCTCGTCTTCAGGCATGGGCACTAATACACCGAGTTCTTTCTGAATGGCCTCGCCCTTGCGCAGAATGACGTTAATCACAAAGCCATCAACTGGGTTGTCTTGTCCATAGAGCATCGTGCAGCGCACTTCCGCCGATTGCTGACCAAAGCGGTCGACACGGCCTTCACGTTGCTCGTGACGGGTAGGGTTCCAAGCCAAGTCGTAGTGGACGACGGCGGTAAACAAGTGCTGCAGATTAATACCTTCAGATAGGCAGTCTGTGGCGACTAGAATGCGTTGGTTGCACTCCTCCATCGCATCGACCCGTTCGCGACGTTCTTCTGGTGTGTATTCGCCGGTGACGGCTTCGATGGTGACCTTGGGGAAGGCTTTTTTCAGGTGCTCGGCCACATAGTGCGCGGTAGCGATATAGCGACAGAACACCACCGGCAGGTATCCGTCCTTAATCAGGGATTGCAGGTGCTGAATAAGGCTAGAGAGTTTAGGGTCGCCGGCTTTGCCAGAAAGACGCTCAGCCTCTTTGATGAGGGTTTGCAGGCGACTGGCATCTTGGAGTTGAGCCGGTGGCTCCAAATCGCTGCTTTCCAGATCGTCAACCTCGCCGTCATGCAGACGCTCGTCGGTCAGCAGATCGTCGAATTCGAGAGTGCCCTCAATCCGGGTGGTCAAGGCTTTAACTGCCGCTGCCGGAGAGGAGGCAACGCAACGCAACAGGGCAAGGGTGGCGTACCAGATCAGACGCACGCTGCCGGGCTTTGACTGCTCAATACTTTCGGCCAGCTCACGGCAGTAGCTTTGTACTGCATCGAAAAAGTGGCCCCAGTCACCACTAAGCTGGTAGGTAACTTCGGTTTTCATGCGACGCGGAAAACCACGGCCATCGCCGGTTTCCGCTTGCCATTCGGCTATATCCTTGCGGCGACGCTGGACGAAATGGCGAGCGAGTTCCTGGCGCAACGGATCAGTGGTGGACATACGTCCTTGCAGGGCAACAAAGCGCGGGTCAAGCAAGGAAAGTAAGTTGTAGAACGCGACTTCGTCGCCAGAGTGCGGGGTGGCGGTGAGCAGCAGCAGGTGGCGACTTTCGTCTTTAACTAAGCGTTGCAACAGCTCAAAGCGCAGTTGCTTGCCAGCACCACTCCTAACGCAGGTATGTGCCTCATCGACGATTACACATTCCGGAGCAATGGAAAGGAAGTGTTCGCGGTGGCGTTCGCTTTTGATGTAGTCGAGGCTTACTACCACCACAGGGTAGTGATCAAACAGGCTAACACCGTGTGGCAGATCGCGCTCAATGCGGCTAGCGCTGCTAGACGTAAGCGCCACGGCTTGCAGATTGAAGCGGGCTTCCAACTCACTTTGCCATTGTTCGACGAGGTGCGGCGGACAAAGTATGGCAAGACGGCTGATCTCACCGCGATCCATCAGCTCGCGGGCAATCAAGCCGGCTTCGATAGTTTTGCCGACACCTACGTCATCGGCAATTAGTAAACGTACAGTCGTCAAGCGCAGGGCCATCAACAACGGCACCAACTGGTAACCACGCGGCTCGACGGCGATATTGCCGAAGCAGCGGAACGGGCCACCCCCGTTGCGAAGCTTTAAACGCAGAGCATCGCGCAATAACAGAGCCGCCGCATGGTTGCCAGCCTGTTCGGGCTGTGGCCATGGGAAGGTAGCCGGCTCGACGGGCTCAAACTCAAGCTCAGGAATCAAGGCGATGGTGTCGTCATCTGCGCCACCCAATGGGCGCAACCGCAGCCAGTCACGTCGAGAGTCGCTTTGTACCACCCACTCGCGCCCACGGGCGCGAATCAAGTTGCCGGGCATGAAATCGTGTTCGAGCGTAGTCATTGTTGTTTCTCTGGCATGTCAAACACGTCAGCATGGCGGGCGAACTTGACTGACCATTGTGATGGGTCGGAAAAGTCAAGCACTTGCCAGCCTTTGTCGACTAATAGGCTATGTAACTCATTGGATACCGCCTTAAGGAATACTAATGCGCGGACAGCTTTGTACTGTCCGGCTGCAGTAGCCATCCCATTTAGGACTGACACATTGACGGTATCGGGCTGGCGGTGTCCTGCCCGACTAAGGATTTGCAGCCATTGCTCCAGAAGTTCATCACCGCTGCTGACTGAATTGCGCGCCGCCGCAACAACAGGTACCCGACTCGGTTGTACTTGGGCGTTGGCCAACGCTACCAGAAGCTTGAGAGCATCAGCATTGCGGCGATTGATGTGTTCGTGATCAGGCTGATTGAAGTAGGAAAGTAGGCATTGGTAGCAGCCGGCTTCGCAGATACGGCTGCCCAGCGCGTCGGTTTGTTCTAGCTCGGGTAGGTTGTCGAACTGCCACTCACCTTGCGGTACGTTGTAATGCATAAGACTCAGGGCGCTGCTAGCGACTTGCGCAAGGCTGGCAGGCTCGTTTGCTAGGCGGGTTAGCACTCCTGCACCGCCTTCGGCTGCCTCGTAAAACATCAACGCTCGACGTTCATCGCCTTTGGGCAATGGCTCAGCGACCAGTTCGGATTCTTCGATCTGAAAGGTCATTTCGATACCGCGCTTGAGCGCAGCCTGCAAGGTAGCCATCGCCTCGGTAGAAAGCGGGTGCAGCGGTGCCAAAATCAACAAATTTCGATGATCCTCGACAAAAGGAACGATGCGCTGATTGGGTATTTTGTCTAGTAAAGCTTCGTCATTGCCGCCGTCTTCGCTGCCAGTAGGATCGTCCTGCTTGCTCCAGGTACCAGTTATAGGGTTAATGTAGAAGCCGAGCTGTTCCTTATTCTTACGTCGGCGCCACCCTCGATTTATCCGCCACAAGCGGGCGGCGGGAGCATAGGTGAGCTCGGCCAGTACCTCTCCGCCCTGCTGAATTTCCGCCTTACGCTTCTGGATGACACCATCAGGCCCAGGCAGGAAACGGTAGGTAGTTTGTAAATCGAAGCCTTGACGTTGTCGGTCTTCATCATTAATGGAGATGCGTTCGACAGCTACGGTTTCGACAGTCTCGACGCGATAAAGCTCACGCACCCAATCATGCTCGGTCAGCAGTGCATCACAGTTTTCACAGGTGTTAACGGCGAGCTGGCCGCCGCCGGGCTCGCCCACGTGACCATAGCCGCACTGGTTACAGACCAATGAGGCAACAGTAGCCAACTGACTGTTGCCCGAAATGTGATCAGACGAGCCGACGTTAAGTTTGGCACGCACCACGCGATACATGCGACCTTGATGGTAGATAAGGCTGCGCGGGCCAAATTCAGAAAGGCCTAGAAAACGCGGACGGCTTACCATGCTGCCTTCGTCGTCCTTCCCGGAATTAGCAATACCGCCACGGGCGGGAATCCAAGCCATAAGCGGCAAACGAGGGAAGTTGTAACCTGGCAGGAATCCTTGGCTGGCCAAGTAGCGATAAGTATAGAAATCCGAGTTCTGCGTATTGCCGCTCTTGAGCAGCACGGCGTATTGGCGAGCGGCATCCCCATAACGACGCTGCGCGTTTTGTCTTTCGCTGTTGGAGGCGGTATGACTCTTTACAATTTGGTCAGCCATATTCATCTGTGCGCGGGTGGCATCGAACAAGACCCGCCAGCGCTCAAGTGCGTTGGAGAACTCTTGTGGCGCCTCTTTAATGACCTGCTGCACGTAGTCGGGTTTAAACCAGTCGCTGCCATTTAGTTCGTTTTGCAACTGAGCGATGACTCGAGAAGCGCTGAGCTGTGCTCTTGCCTGAACCGCGGGATCATTGAGGGCATCGTAATAATGCTGGATAAGTGGTTTTTCTGGAGGATCTAGATCAAGCATAAGTGCGATGCTGGAGTCCAGGGCTACTTGTGCGCAAGCCAGCCAGACGGCGTTCAGGTGACTTTGTACAAGATCACGGTTGGCCAAATCGAGGGTGGGGGGCCGTACTATGCCATGCACCATCTCATTGGCATGATGGAAAAACCATTGGTCGTGCGGGCTCTGAGAAGCGCAGTAAGTGATGACCAACGCCTGCTGTCCGGAGCGGCCTGCCCGGCCACTACGCTGCGCATAGTTGGCTGGGGTAGGTGGCACGTTTCGCAAGTAAACGGTGTTAAGCGCAGAGATATCCACACCCAACTCCATGGTTGGCGAACAAAACATGACAGGTAAACGCTCAAGCGGCGCTTCGTGCGCTGGGTTGCTCGCCCAATCCTTGCGGTCTTTCTCGGTATAGCGGAATCGCTGCTCCAGCAATTGCCGCGTTCCCGCATCGACTTGGGCAGTGTGTTCATGGGCCTCAAAATCGAACAGCGAATGGCCGCTCTGTCTCAGCACCGTAGCGACACTGAGATAGAGCGTACGGAAGAAAGCATTAGCTCGACTATCGTCACTCTGGACATCGTCAGTGATCAGACACCAATCCAGCGCCGCTGCATTCAAACGCCAGCCCACCAGTCGCTGGTCAATCGGGTGCTTTTGCACATAGCCATAAAGGTTAGCGGCCTGCAGCAAGGCTTCCACTAAGTCGCGCCAGTCAGCATCTTTCCAGCTCGCCACTTGACCAGCTACTGAAGTTTGCTTCCAGAAAGATGCTGTTTTTATGTCGCGCAGAAGGCGCGAACGTGCGCCACCTGGCATCAGATCCGTTCGAGGTTTGCCTTTGTAGTCAGGACGCTTGTCCAGGATTAGATACTTGGCAGTTTCCAATTGCTCGTCAGCGGCAAAGGCCCAGCGATCATTGAGGTAGGAGAAAGCACTAGTACGGGCTTTATCCTGCTCTACGGCATCTAGGTATCGGCTCTCCAAACACAGACCGCGCCGCATGGCATCAAAAACTTGCTGGCAGAGGATTGTGCGATTGTGCGCATTCAGTTTGCTCAGTGTGGAGCTTTTGGCAAAGGAGGCGTCGTCTGCACAGAACTCATCCAAGCTGCGATACCGAATGGCAAGCAGACCCAACTGATCAAGGTTCGGATTGTTGAAGCGCCAGCCTCGGCGAAGGTCGCGCAGCAACCGATATCCGATGATGAAACGCAGCGTGCGTTGCGCCTCCTGCCGTGCCAGTCCCATAAGCTTGGGAGTACGCAGATATTCAACGAGAGTGGCGTCATTCAGTTGGTCAAAGCCGAGCGCCTTGAACACCGAGTCGGCCAACTGCTCTTCGGTCAGGAGTCCCTGGCTATTTTGCAGCGCGCCGATCAGGCCGGAACGCAGTGTCAACAGAAAAACAAAATCGTTGAAATGCCCAGCCTGCAGAGCGGCATCCTGACGGTTGTCGGTAAAACCCAGCAATTTACGGGGATCGGCTTGCCCTGGGCTTGGTTCTCCCTCAGCAAACAGTTGACGCAACGCACTCAAGGTAAGGATTGTCGTGGCAGATGAACGGCCCTCGCCCGAAAGACTAGCGAGGCGGTTTATGTCTTTGCCGTGGGCTTCATGCGCTTGCGCGCACTTTAGGCAAAAACGGAACTTGCCGGGGATATACCAGAAAGACTCGCCGGAACCCTCATCACCTCTCACACTCACTGATGTTTGGTAGGGCACTAACTTTTTGTAGTTCTGCTTGAGCTTGGGTTCGTCTTTGCTCAAGTCCAACCAAGTCTCGGGTAGATCCTCTAACAGCCCCCCATACTGCTGGCCGGATTGCACCGGGCAGAGAAAACCAAAGGCAACATCTTCGTTGTCATCGGAGGCTATATCATCGATTTCGCGCGGTTGGTAGCTGGTGGGCAGTTGCTTGGAAAGCCACACCGGGTGGTATTCCTGGCCGCAGTCGCGACAGAAATGTACTGGATACAAATGAACGCCTTCGTCCTGCCGTCCCGGCGCAAACCGCTGCGCGTCGAGAGTCACATGGCGCGTCCCCTGAGCCTCCAGAGTAGCCAGAACTTTGCCCGGACCACTGATGAACTGATGCAGCTTGAAGGCAAAGGGCGGGCGGCCTTGCGGGGTTCTGATTTCATGAGCAGCTACTAAAAATCGTTGCAAACTAACGCGAGCGTCCTCCGGAGTGATTCCGGCCTCCTTCGCAAGTTTGGCGCTGGCATCATGCAAAGTCATGGGCTTGGCACGACGTGGAGGTTCGTTGTCCGAAAAATCGATCCCAAGATTTAGCTCTACCCAGATTGCCATCGGGTCTGTGCGGAAAGACTCGAATCCATCCCAGGCAAACCCCTTGCGGCTCAACGCTATCTTCAGTTTCGGCAGAATGGCCGAGACATCCTTGAGCGGATCGGTTACCCGTTCCAGCGTTTCGCCAATGACGTCTTGCTCACTAATGCAAGCGCCAAAAAGCTTGCTAGCTACCTCAGCCACCGTCTTGTTGCGGTCAGCTTGGCTTCCTGTGCTGGACATAGTCGCAGAGGTGCCAATGCAAACTAGCTCATCGGCTTGTAAGCGCTCGCGCAACCGTCGCACCAGCAACGCAACATCAGCCCCCTGCCGCCCGCGATAGGTATGCAACTCGTCAAGAATCAAGAACTCCAGGCCATGACAATGCTCAACCACCCGCCGATCGTCCTCATCAAACCGAGTAAGAATAAGCTCCAACATCATGAAGTTAGTGAGGAGAATATCCGGAGGATTGTCAGCAATGGCGGCGCGTTCGATACGCGACTCCTGCCCGGTGTAACGAGCGACGGTGAATGGCTGCAACCCTTCTGGGTAGCCATGCAAGAATTTGTCTAGCTCTTCCAGCTGGCTATTGGCTAAGGCGTTCATTGGATAGATGACGATGGCGCGGGTACGCGGACTTTGATCCTGATCCTTGGCTTTTAAGATCCGATCGATCACAGGAATAAAAAAGGACAAAGATTTACCGGATCCTGTACCAGTCGTGACTACATAACTCTGGCGACCCTGACCTTTGGCCAAGGCTTGTAGCTGGTGGGCGTAAAGGTGCAGCGGTTCCGGATAACCTTCCGTTTTCCCTACCTGAAAAAGCTCGGCACAAGCTTTGTGCAATAGGCCGTCCCCAGCAAGTTGCTGGACCGTACCCTTGCGCTGATAGTTTGGGTTGATCTGGATAAGCGGTTCAGGCCAATAACGACCGCTGGCATACTGCCGTTCGACTTCCTCTCGGATGTCGGCAGCCTGAATCCGGGAGAAGCTGCGGGAAAAGCTGCTGTATTCATTTATCAATTGATCGCGGAAATTGAATACGTTATCCATGCGTTGTTTCTCCTTCCACTTCGATTTGATAATCAACAGTCATGAATGCTTTGCTCTCGCCTTCGAGCGTCTGCGGACGCTTCAATATATTGTGCGCAAGGAGGTTCACGTACCCGCAGACGGATTTCCCCAGCCCCCCAGTTTTTTGCATTGACAAATTGCGACCGGCAACCCGCTCAGCCTGCCGAGCAAACAATACGCTCGCGGCATAAGACACGCGATAGCATTCGGACATCATCACGAGCCTAGTGCGCAGCTGTCACTGGCACCACCGGCCTTAACCCAGGCATCCACCTCTGTTTTCTGGAACTTCCAAAGCCGGCCAACCTTGTGGGCCGGCATCCGGCGCTTGGCAATCCAAGCGTACACGGTGTCTTTGCTGACGCCGAGGTGCTCAGTAATTTCTTCAACGCTAAGCCAACGGTCTGTCATGCCTAGATCCACGGAAAACAAGATCGCGGATCTTAGCGGATTTGGCCTGATTTAAAAGGATTACGTCATCCTAAGGACCTGACCTTGTTTGTTAGGTTCTCCGAGCGGTGTCGCCAAGAGGCACCGCTTCTGATGGGATGCTCAACCCTCGTTCCAGATGGGCAAGATGCTGTCGATGCGGTGTTAGCGGCCCTTGATGCGCGACGGTGAATGAAACGCAGAGATTTAACGTAGCCGCGTGTAAAATAGTGATTTCACTTCAATGTATTGCTAATCAGGCTAGTTCTACTTTTTCAACAGAATCGGCAGTTCACTGCCAATCATGGCTACGAAGCGTGCTGGTCCGATCGAATGCAAACGGGTGGCCAAGTAAAGTGCAGTATTCCAATTGGTATTCCATCTTAAAACCAAAATCCTTATTAATGTTATAAATCAAAAACTTACTTAACGAATTCAAATTACCCCGGCCCACGGACGTCTTTTTTTGTGCTTGAAATCCAGTAAATACGCGCCTCCAGCGCCATAGCACTTCACGCAGATCGTGCACTCACCAACTATCCGCCTCAGGTGACGAGTCACTGAGCTCCGTCAGGACGTTTGAGCCGGGCCTGGTTTGCACAGGCCAGGAACGTCTCGATGACCTGGCTGCGGCGTTCGGCGAGGCAGTAAAGGTACGTCTCTGTATGCACCGGATCCCCTTCGATACGAATGGCTTTGAGGTTTGCACCTGGGATGTACTCGGCCTCGGACACAACACCCAGGCCGATGCCCCTGGCGACTGCTTCCCGTAGTGCCTCTCGACTACCGATCTCCATGACCATACACGGCGTCACGTCCCGTTCGGCCAGCGCCCGCTCAAATGCCAGGCGTGTCGTCGAGCCTTGCTCGCGGCGTAACATCGGCTGCCCCTGTAGTTCTTCCAGGCGTACGACATCGCGCTGTGCCAGCGGATGCTGGTGATGAGCAAACACGATTACCCGGTGCCGGGCATAGAGCGTGGAGTGGAACGACGGATCTTCATGCAGGCCTGCGAGGACTCCGATGTCTGTCACGTAGTTTTCTAAGTCCGCCAACACCGAGGCCGAGTTGCCCACCCGGATCGACAGCTCTACCTGGGGGAACTCGCGACGATAAGCATCGACCATTTCGATGACGTGAAACGGGCCAACCGCCCCCAGTCGCAACTGTCCCCTGACCATTGTCCCGGAGTCACGCAATAAGCCATGCGCTTCGGCTTCAAGGGCCATCAACTGCTGGGCGATAGGCAGCAGTTGGCGGCCAACCGTCGACAGCTCGGCGCGGCGCCCACGGCGGTGGAACAACTCCAGGTTATGCAAGCGCTCCAACGCCTGTATCTGCGTGGTGACCGTCGGTTGGCTAAGCCCAAGTGATCGTGCCCCCGCGCTGAAGCTTCCCTGACGGGCCACAGCCAGAAACGCGCGCAGCTTACTGTTCGACATCCATAGACTCCTTCAATACTTTTTCGTGTTAACCAATATTGAATCGATGGCATGACGGTCACATTACAAAAATAAGGTAAGCGGCATACCCAACCACGACTCGGATATGCCATGAAAATTCTTCGTAAGCTGTTTTGCGCTGCCAGTGTGTCCCTACCGCTGCTGATCAGCAGTGAAGTATCTGCCGAGACGGCGCTGAGGATCGGCCTGATTCCATCCGAAGATTCTCAATCGATGATCGAGAGCAGCCAACAGGTGCTCGATCAGTTGCAGGCGAAGTTGGGCATGCCCGTCAAGCCGTTCGTGGCGACCGACTACAACGGTGTGATCGAGGCGTTGCGCTCCAAGAAGCTGGATGTTGCTTACCTTGGGCCATTTTCCTACGTGCTTGCCAGCCAGGTGGCCGACGTGGAAGCGTTCGCGGTGGCAGTCACTAAAAAAACCGGCAAAAGTGCCTATCGCAGCCTGATCGTGGCCCGCTCCGACAGCGGCCTGAAGTCGCTGGCTGACCTGAAGGGTCATACGTTCGCTTTCGTCGATCCAAGTTCGACGTCCGGTCACCTCTTTCCCAAAGCCGGTATCGAGAAGGCTGGTTATCAGCCGGACAAGCTGTTTTCCCGCGTGATTTTTTCTGGCTCGCACGATGCGAGCATCCTGGCCGTGGCCAACGGCAAGGTGGACGCTGCCGCTGTGGCTGACCGCATTCTGGCTACCGCCACGACGCAGGGTGAAGTCAAACCGGACGAGTTGCGCGTCGTCTGGAGCTCGTCGGATATTCCCGAGTCACCGATGGTGTGGCGCAAGGATCTGGACCCGGCGCTGAAGCAGAAGCTGGCGGCTGCACTGGCCGAGGTCAAGGATATCCCCTGGGGCGATCAGGGCATGCTCAACGGTTTTCAACCCACCCGCGACGGCGCGTACGACGTGGTCCGAGAGACCGCCAAGGTACTCGATCTCGACCTGAGCAAAATGAAATGATCAGGGTTCATCAACTCACCAAGCACTACGGGGACAACCCCGTGCTCAGAGGCATCGACCTGCAGATCGGAGCCGGTGAGTTCGTCGTCGTGCTTGGGCAATCAGGTGCTGGAAAATCCACGCTGCTGCGTTGCATGAATCGGCTGGCCCAGGCAGATGGTGGCGAGCTTCACATCGCTGGGGTCGACGCAATGCAGTCACGTGACGAGCGCGCCCTGCGTCGTCAGGTGGCGATGATCTTCCAGCATCACAACGTGGTACCGCGCCTTTCGGTGTTGAAAAACGTACTCACTGGACGCCTGGGATCGCTGTCGACACTGGCCTCGGTACTCCAGCTGTTCAGTCGAGCCGACGTGGAATTAGCGCAACAATGCCTGCGCCGAGTAGAGCTGCTGCACAAAGCTGACGCGCGCACCGACTCGCTGTCGGGTGGGCAAATGCAAAGGGTCGGGATCGCACGCGCACTCGCCCAGCAACCCAAGGTAATTCTCGCTGACGAGCCCGTTGCCAGTCTTGATCCAAAGACGGCGCGGCTGGTCATGCAGTACCTGCGTGATGCCAGTCGCGAGCTCGGCATTACCGTGGTGTGCAACCTGCACCAAGTCGATTTCGCAAGAGAGTTTGGCGACCGAATCATCGGCCTTGCCCATGGTCGCCTCGTTTATGACGGTGACGCGAGCGGTCTCGATCAACCCACGCTGAATCGTATCTATCCAGCGACAGGCGCGGATGACAATGCGACGGACATTGAATGCTCCTCGCCGCTGCGTTACAGCAATAGCTTGGGAGGCTGACATGCGCACTGAAAATTACCGCTGGATGGTTAAAACGCCGGACAGCCTTCGCGGCTGGGCTTCAACAGCCTCGCTGGTATTGATATTGATGGTCGTTTTGCACTGGAGTGCCAATGGCGCTCAGCTCAGTTTGGGGGAGTTGGCGGCCGGCCTTCCACAAATCGGCGATTTCCTGTCTCGGTCAGTGCCACCCAACCTGGATATCTTGCCCAAGTTGATAGCGCCGGCTCTGGAGACCTTGCAGATCGCAATCTGGGGCACGCTCCTGGGTATCCTCTTCGCCGTGCCGCTGGCCTTTCTCGCTGCACGTAATCTGCAAAGCAACCGCTGGCTGTATCAAGGAACCCGACAAGCGCTCAACGTCATTCGCAGTATCAACGAGCTGATCCTCGCGCTGGTCTTTGTCTCCGCTGTGGGCTTGGGACCCTTTCCCGGCGTACTGGCGCTTGCCGTCCATGGCATTGGCATGCTCGGCAAGTTTTTCGCCGAGAGCATCGAAGAGATTGATCAGGGCCCTCTGGAAGCACTTCGAGCCACGGGCGCGCGACCGCTGCAGGTGATTGTGTTCGGGGTCATACCGCAAGTCATCACAGCCTGGATCGCCGTGATCCTCTATCGCTTCGAGGTCAACCTGCGCTCGGCGACCGTGCTGGGCATGGTCGGTGCTGGTGGTCTCGGATTCGAGCTGGTGAGCAGCATCAAGCTGTTCAAATACCAGGAGACTGCCACCTGCATCATTGTGATCACGGTGATGGTAATCGCCGCCGACATGGTTTCGAACCGCTTGCGAGCCTCGATTCAGCAGGGCGGCGGACACTAGCCCGTCACGCTCGTCGCCGCGTTTCAGCCGGCGATCACGCCCTTTTACCCGACCTGATCCAGCGGAGTATCCCAGGTGGTCACGCACACCCATTCAACGCCAGGCACTATCGGCCTGGCCGATGCAGAACTCGTATCAATCGATTTGAGCTCATGTAATGCGCCAGCGAACATGGCCGCACCTTCCAATAACAAGGGGAACGTCATGCCTGCCCACTTCCATAATCCGGTCGCCACTTATTTTGGCGGCGGTAGCTTGAGCCAGATCACTGCACTCACCGAGGGCCAGACGGTCGCCTTGGTGACTTTCCCGGAAGCCCGTGGCCTGGGCGTGATCGATAAGATCCAGGCGCTGCTGGGTGAGCGTCTTATTCATATCGTGGAAGATGTGCAGCCCAACCCGGATGTCTCGCAGTTGAGCGCCACTTACGAGCGTTTCTGGGCGCAGGCCGGAGGTTGTGAAACCGTGTTGGCGGTGGGAGGGGGAAGTGCGATCGATACCGCCAAGGCTCTGATCGTCGGTACGGCATCAGGGCGTTTCGATGAACTGCTGACTTTGCTGGGCAGTGGCAAGCCCTTCACGCCGGCGCGCTGCAAGGCGCTCATTGCAGCACCTACAACAGCCGGTACTGGCAGCGAAGTGACGCCATGGGCAACGATCTGGGATTCAGGCCAGCAAAAGAAGTACTCGCTGCATCTGGAATGTACCTGGCCCAAAGCGGCAATCATTGACCCGGACCTGATGCTCACTGTGCCGGCAGGTGTGACGGTATCCACCGGCCTTGATGCCCTGTCACATGCGCTGGAGTCGATCTGGAACGTCAACGCCAACCCGATCTCCGACACTTTTGCGACCTCTGCCATCGAAGACATCCTGGACTGCCTGCCTCGCTTGCGCCAGGACCTGTCCAGCCGCGAGCTTCGTTCGCGAATGGCGTTGGCAGCCCTGAAAGCGGGCCTGGCATTTTCCAACACCAAGACCGCGCTGGCCCATTCCATTTCCTACGAGATGACGCTGCGTCATGGCTTGCCGCACGGCATCGCCTGCTCCTTTACGCTGCCACACGTGCTGGGGCTGGCGTGGGGCCGCGACGCCGCTCGGGACCAGACGCTACAGCGTGTCTTTGGAACTGACCTGGCCGAGGCCCAGGAGCGCTTGCGCAGCTTTCTCCATCACCTGGACGTGAAGACCGAGTTCACCGACTACGGGGTGACGGAGGTCGAGGCGCAGGAGATGATCGTTTCTGCCATGCAGGGCGCCCGCGGCAAGAATTTCATCGGCTCGCGGGCTGCCTGATACGTCGCTTACCCAAACGAGGGCGACTGATTAGGCCGCCTATTTCCTGTTGCACCGAATAAGAGTGCCGTTCTTCGACCACCTGGTTGAAGGCGTAACAAAAAGGAAAACATGATGAATCGTGAGCATGCTCTGTCTGGTCTCGCTGTGTCCGCAGCCCCATCCTTTCGCTTGGCTCAGTGGCGAATGCTGCTGGCGGCGATGTTCTGCTACCTGTTTTTCTACACCGGTCGGCAAACGTTCGGCTTCGCAATTCCCGGCATGCAGGCTGAGTTCGGCCTGAGCAAGGAGACCCTGGGCTGGGTTTCTGCGGCGATGCTGTGGGCTTACGCCATCGGCCAAGCTATCAATGGAAACCTGGCGGACAAGTTCGGCGGGCGCCGCATCATGACGCTGGGGGCTGTCCTCTCCTGCGCCGCCAATTGGGTGACCAGCTTCGCCAGCGGCATCGTCAGCCTCATCCTACCGTGGGGCGTCAATGGCTACTTTCAGGCGCTTGGCTGGGCGCCAGGTAGCCGTCTGCTGTCCAATTGGTGGGGAGTGTCGGAGCGCGGCAAGGTATATGGGTTCTACGTGTTCGCGGCAGGTTGTGCCTCGATTCTGTCCTATGTCACATCGGTGGTCGTGCTGGAAGTGTTAGAGCTCGAATGGCGCTGGATTTTCCGTCTGCCAGTGCTGCTCATGCTGGCCGGCGGTATCCTGTTTTACTTCATCGCCCGGGAGCGCCCACAGGACATGGGGTTCGAGCCGCTTACCGACACCGGCGTGGCAAACGCCGATGACAAGGGACAAGAAGCCTCGGATGAAGTCGAGACCTCGGCTCAGCGCTACAAAGCAGTCCTGAAGAATACGCGTCTGATCATCGCAGCCGTTTCTCTCGGGTTTCAGAATGCGGCGCGGTATGGCTTGATCGTCTGGGTGCCGGTGCATTTCCTGGGTGCCGACTGGAAAAGCGGCGACAGCTGGATCGATCCGAAATGGATCACCGTCGCGCTGCCGGTTGGCATGGCGGTAGGTGCGCTCAGCAACGGTTGGGTGTCCGACAAGTTATTCGGCTCCAAGCGCTACCTGGCCATCATGTTGTACATGTTCCTCGGCGCAGCCACCAGCCTATGGATGTGGAGCCTGCCGGCACATAGCACCGTCGGCTTGATCGCCCTGTTCCTCTGCGGTTTCTTCGTCTACGGCCCCGCCTCCAGCTTCTGGGCGCTGTGCCCCGATCTGGTTGGCGCCAAGCGCGCAGGCACCGCCACCGGCATCATGAATTTCTCCTCTTACCTGTTCGCCGGCCTGGCTGAGCCATTGATCGGCAGCATGCTGGACAGCACGGGCAACACGTCATTGATATTCGTAGTCGTCGCTTCTGCCTGTATCTGCAGTGCAATGGTCGCATTGTTCGTACGGCGCTGACCTAGGCTTAACCAGCGGAACTCACGAAATCGGTAATCGCCATGTATCAGTACCACAAATGGCTTCGCTCCTTTCACGCAGTCGCTCGCAATGGCAGCTTCACGCTTGCTGCTGAGTATCTGAGCGTGGGACAGCCGACTGTCAGCGAGCAGGTGAGCGCGTTGGAGAACATGTTCTCCGTCGAGCTCTTCCATCGTCGCGGGCGTTCCATCGAGATGACGGCTGCCGGTCGCCAACTCTATGCGATCACCCAGGGCCTGTTCGGTCAGGAGGATGAAGCCGTGCAATTGCTGCAGAGCTTCCGCCAACGAAAGGCAGGGTTGTTGAGGCTCGGCGCAGTTTCGCCGCCCATCGCCATGAGCCTGACGTATGCGTTGATGCAGCAGTACCCGGATGTGGAGTTGGAAACCTCTTTTTCCTCTGAACGGGAAACACTGGATCGGCTTTACAACTTCGACATCGATGTGGCGATCCTGGCGCTCTCGGAGTTCGATCATCGCCTGCACACACAGTTATATCGGCGTTACCCGATTGTCGGCGTGGTCCGCGAGGATCATCCATGGGCAGGGCTGGAACAGGTTCGGATCGAACAGATTCGCGGCGAGCGAGTGGTTTTGCGCGAGCAGGCTTCACGCACCCGGCAGTTGGTGGAAGAGGCCTGTCATCGAGCCGGCATCGAGCTCGACTGCGCCATGCAGCTCAACAGCCGCGAAGCGATCGTGCATGCCATCGCTCAGGGCATAGGTATCGGTTTCGTCTCGGCGGTGGAATACGCGGAAACGCCCGGTACCCGGCCGGTCACCTTTGTCGATCATCCGTTTCACATCGAATATCACCTGTGCTGCCTGGGCATTCGTCGTAACCGACCAATGATTGTCGAGCTGTTCGAAAACTGCACACCGCCACCGACCTGAATGCCATCGATTTCATCACTCAGCCTGCCCATTCAATGGGGGGGCAGGACTTTTTCACTCGTCATTTGGAGATGCACCATGAACTACAACCAACCGACACAACTGCAAGCGGCCATTCTCGACTGGGCAGGTACCGTCGTTGACTTTGGCTCCTTCGCGCCTACGCAGATCTTTGTCGAAGCGTTCGGCGAGTTCGGGGTCGAGGTGTCCCTTGAAGAGGCACGCGGTCCGATGGGGATGGGCAAGTGGGATCACATCCGAACCCTGTGCGACATGCCCGCGGTTGCCGAGCGCTACCGCGCAAAATTTGGCCGTACGCCTACGGATGCGGACGTCACGGCGATTTATGAGCGCTTCATGCCGCTGCAGATCGACAAGATCGGCCTTCATTCGGCATTGATTCCGGGCGCGCTGGAGGCCATCACGGTGTTGCGTGATAAGGGTTTGAAGATCGGCACCTGCTCGGGCTACCCGGCGGTGGTGATGGAGAAGGTCGTGGAGTTGGCTCGCCGCAACGGTTATGAGCCTGATCACGTCGTGGCCACCGATGAAGTGCCCAATGGCCGCCCTTATCCAGCACAGTCCCTGGCCAACGTCATCGCACTGGGTATCAGTGATGTCGCGGCCTGTGTGAAAGTCGATGACACCTGGCCAGGCATTTTGGAAGGTCGCAGCGCCGGCATGTGGACGGTCGCACTGACCTGCTCGGGCAATGCTCTAGGGATGACCTACGAGCAATACAAGAGCATGCCTGGGGATAAGCTGGATCAGGAGCGCAACCGCATCGGTCGCATGTTCGAGGGTTCGCGCCCGCACTACTTGATCGACACCATCGCCGAGTTGCCGGCAGTGATCGATGACATCAATGCACGCCTGTCGAGAGGCGAAATGCCTCAAAACACCTGAGTTCCCGGGTACCGGGCAGCTGGCATCGTCAATTGCCCTATCAGGCGCGCCGACCCTGGCGCAGCCCAACAAAAAAGACGTCCAAAAGGCGTCTTTTTTTGTGTCTGCCATTTCATAACCCACGAAGCAGCGGCATTCATCTCCTACTAGTAGACCGATCGACTAGAAACGATTAGCATCGCCCCCATGAATACTCTAAAGATCCGCGAAACATCCGACGTCCGCCAAGGCATCCTTGATGTGGGCCAAAGAATCATGGCCGCCAAAGGTTATACCGCGGTGGGTCTGAACGAGATCCTGGCGACTGCCGGTGTGCCGAAGGGCTCGTTCTATCACTACTTTGGCTCCAAGGACGCGTTTGGCGAGGCCCTGCTCGAGAACTATTTCGAGACTTATCTCGACGATATCGACCGGACCCTCGCCCAGCCGGGCCTGACGATGGCGCAGCGTCTGCTGGACTATTTCCGCATCTGGCAGGACACCCAGTCCTTTCATGATTGCCAGGGCAAGTGCCTGGCGGTGAAGCTGGGCGTGGAAGTCGCTGACCTTTCCGAGGCCATGCGTGCAGTGCTTAACCGCGGTACGTCAGGAATCATCGATCGCCTGGCGAGTGGGATCGAGTCCGGCTTGGCCGAGGGCTCATTGACCATCAGCGGTACTCCCCACGAGGTTGCGCAGAGCCTCTATCAACTTTGGGTCGGCGCTAGCGTCATGGTGAAGATCACCAAGAGCGTCCAACCCTTCGAGACGGCGATGTCCACGACTCGCCAGCTTCTCAACCTGTCCTGATGCACCGGCATGAGCGGTGTAGCGCCCGTCACGGCGTCGCACTGCTCGCGTCATCCCTCGCCGCTTTTTCCCCGACGTTTCTACGATTCTTCCCACGCTCACTTGCAGCCCCTGAACAGCACCCGTAAAAAATTTCAAAAAGTTACTAGACGACCGGTCTAATTTGAAATACCGTAGCAACACGTTCACCTCTGGGAACAAAGAACTACAGCCTTAGCCAGTCAACCAATGATCGTTCGCCGCCAACCATCTAGACGACCGGTCTAATTTAACGATTTGTCGTGACCTCACGACCCAACTGAAAAAAGGAAGCACAAATGAAAATTCTCATGGTTCTGACCTCACACGACACCCTTGGCGATACCGGCCGCAAAACCGGTTTTTGGCTCGAAGAGCTGGCGGCGCCTTATTACACCTTCCTGGGCGCCAACGCCGAGATCGTCCTGGCGTCCCCAGCGGGAGGCCAGCCACCGCTCGATCCGAAGAGCAACGAGCCGTCCTTCCAGACTGACCTGACCCGCCGCTTCGAAACCGATGCCGTAGCCACCGCGCTGCTCGCCAACACCGTGCGTTTGGACAGCGTATCGCCTGCCGATTTCGATGCGGTTTTCTACCCAGGCGGCCACGGCCCGCTGTGGGATCTGGCAGAAGACCCGGTCTCGATCCAGTTGATCGAGTCCTTCATCGCCGCCGGCAAGCCCGCTGCCTTGGTGTGCCATGCCCCGGGCGTCCTGCGCCATGTAAAGAAGGCTGACGGCACACCCTTGGTCGAAGGCAAGCAAGTTGCCGGTTTCACCAATTCCGAAGAAGAGGCAGTCGGCCTGACCCACGTCGTGCCCTTCCTGGTCGAGGACATGCTCAAGGCCAACGGCGGCCTGTACTCGAAAGGCCCGGACTGGGCCTCCTACGTGGTTCGCGACGGCCTGCTGATCACCGGCCAGAACCCCGGCTCGTCCAGCGAAGCCGCGAAGGTCCTGACAGAGCTGCTGAACAACGCCTGATCAAGCCTTGGGCGGGAGACGCCGCAGGTCTCCCGCACTCTACGACATCCCCCGACGCCATCGGCAAAAGCCCTCACATTCCTGGAGACACCCATGACTGCGTTCAACTTGCAGCAGATCAAAGACGCTGGCTGGCTGAAAGAAGCCAACTATATCGACGGCCTGTGGGTGGCAGCGGATGACGCCAGCCACTTCGCGGTAAACGACCCAGCCACCGAGAGCCAGATCGGCCAGATCCCTTGGAGCGGCGCTGTTGAAACACGCCGCGCCATCGACGCCGCACAGGCAGCGTTCGCATCCTGGTCACTGACCACCGCGGCAGAGCGCGCCATTCTGCTCAATCGCATGGCGCAGTTGGTACGCGACAACCTCGACATCCTCGCCAGCATGCTGACGCTCGAACAAGGCAAGCCGCTGGCCGAAGCGCGCAACGAAATGAAACTGGGCGCCGACTACATTCAGTGGTTTGCCGAAGAGGCGCGGCGCATCAATGGCGAGATCATTCCCTCGCCTTGGAAAGACCGGCAGATCCTGGTCACCCGCGAGCCCGTCGGCGTGGTGGGAGCGATCTCGCCGTGGAACTTCCCCTTCTCCATGCTCTCGCGCAAAGTCGCTCCGGCGCTGGCGGCCGGCTGCACCATCGTCATCAAACCATCCGAATTCACGCCGTTCTCCGGCCTGCTCTATGGTGTGTTGGCGCAGCAAGCGGGCATCCCCGCCGGAGTGGTCAATGTCGTCACAGGCGACGGTGCCGCGGTGGGCGGCGAACTGTCCGCCAACCCGTTGGTGCGCAAGATCACCTTCACCGGTTCCACCCGCGTCGGCAAGCTGCTGTACAAGCAATCCGCCGACAGCATGAAGAAATTGTCGATGGAGTTGGGCGGCAACGCACCGACCATCATTTTCGACGACGCCGACCTCGACCTGGCCGTCGAAAATGCCATCGCAGGAAAATTTCGCAACAGTGGCCAGACCTGCGTATGCACCAACCGCTTCTATGTCCAGGACGGTATCTATGACGAGTTCGCTAAGCGCCTGACGGCACGGGTCCGGCAGCTGAAAATCGGCAACGGCTTCGATGAGGGCGTCGAGCAAGGCCCGCTGATCAACCAGGCCGCCGTCAGCAAGGTCGATGCGCACGTGCGAGACGCCCAAGCCAAAGGCGGTCGCGTATTGCTGGGTGGCAAACGCCATGCGCTCGGCGCGACGTTTTATGAGCCCACCGTGATCGCTGACGCCACAGCCGACATGCTCATCGCCCAGGAAGAGACCTTCGGCCCCGTGGCCGCGCTGTTCCGCTTCAGCACCGAACAAGAAGGCATCGACGCCGCCAACGCCTCCGAGTTCGGCCTGGCCGCGTACTTCTTTACCCGCGACCTGGCGCGCACCTTCCGCGTCTCCCGCGCCTTGCAGAGCGGCATGATCGGCATCAACGCCGGGGTCATCACCACCGTCGAAGCGCCCTTCGGCGGGGTCAAGGATAGCGGTATCGGCCGCGAGGGCTCGACTCATGGCCTGGATGAATACCTCAACCTCAAATACCTCAGCCTCGGTGGTTTGTAAGCCCACCCGACATTGACGCGACAAGGAATCGAATCATGGAACATCGCTCGTTGTTCGAGCCCACCTCGTTGGGCTCCATCACGCTGAAGAACCGCATCGTCATGCCGCCACTCACCCGCCAACGCAGCGGACAGCCCGGCGACATTCCCACGGCCCTGATGGCTCGCTACTACCAACAACGGGCCAGCGCCGGCCTGATCATCAGCGAAGGCACCCAGATCGAGCCTCGGGGCAAAGGTTATGCCTGGACGCCAGGCATCTACAGCCAGGCGCAGATCGATGGCTGGCGCACCGTGACCGACGCCGTGCATGCCAAGGGCGGGGTGATTTTCGCCCAGCTTTGGCACGTTGGCCGGGTGTCCCACAACGCACTGCAGCCCAACAACGCCGCCCCCATCGCGCCGTCGCCGATCCAGGCGCAAAAGGCCAAGGCCTTAATCGAAACCGGCCCTGGCACCGGTACTCTGGTGGAACCGTCCATGCCTCGGGAATTGAGCGTCGCCGAGATCAAGACGCTGGTCGAACTCTATGCCCAGGCCGCACGCAATGCCCAGAGCGCCGGCTTCGATGGCATTGAAATCCACTCGGCCAATGGCTATCTGGTCAATCAGTTCATCTCGACCCATGCCAACCAGCGCACCGATGAATACGGCGGCTCGCTGCACAACCGCCTGCGCTTCTTGCGCGAAGTGGTGCAAGCCGTCAGCGCCGTGGTCGGGCCCGAACGCGTCGGGGTGCGCTTCACGCCGCTGTTCACCAGCACCGACGAAGACCGGGTGTACATCGGCTTTGTCGAAGAAGATCCGCACCAGACCTACATCGAGGCCATCAAGGTGCTTGAGCAAGCAGGCGTAGGCTACCTCTCGATCGCCGAAGCCGACTGGCCGAATGCGCCGGACCTGCCCGACGCGTTTCGTCGCGAGGTCAGACGCACGTTCAGCGGTCGCATCATCTATGCCGGTTTGTACACTGCGGATCGCGCGGCACGCCTGGTCGAAGCGGGCCTGGCCGACCTGGTTGCGTTCGGTCGTCCCTTCATTGCCAACCCCGACTTGCCTGAGCGCATCGCCAACGGCTGGCCGCTGAACACTCTGGACGCCGCTGGGCTGTATGGCGGCAACGAGCAAGGGTTCACCGACTACCCGCGGTACAGCCCCTCCACATCTGACGTAAAAGAAGAGGTATTGGCATGAACGAAGGAATCGCAGGCAAAGTCGTCCTGATTACCGGCGGCAGTACCGGCATCGGCGCCGAAGTCGCTCGCCTGCTGGCCGCACGCGGCGCCAAGGTGGCAGTGGCCGCACGGCGGACTGACAAACTGGAGGCAGTGGTGGCCGGGATCGCTCGCCAGGGTGGCGCGGCCAAAGCCTACACCCTCGACGTCACCGACAAACGCCAGGTCGAGGCCGTGGTCGCCGCGGTCGTGACCGACTTCGGCAAGCTCGACGTGCTGATCAACAACGCCGGACTGATGCCGATTCGCCCCATGGCGGAGGTCAACACCGATGAATGGGACGCCATGATCGACGTCAATCTCAAGGGCACGCTCTACGGTATCGCAGCGGCGCTGCCACGTTTCCTCGCGCAGGAAAGCGGACACATCATCAACCTGAGCTCCGTGGCTGGAGTGAAAGTCTTTGCACCCGGTGGAACGGTGTACTCGGGAACGAAGTTCGCCGTCAGCGCCATTTCCGAAGGCTTGCGCCAGGAAGTAGGCGACAAGGTTCGCGTGACGTCCATCGCACCCGGCGCGGTGGACAGCGACCTCAAGCACAGCACCTTCGGCACAGCCAAAGACACCGTGCTGGACTTCTATAAGAAAGCAATCCCGGCTGCCTCGGTGGCTCGTGCCATCGCTTTCGCGATCGAGCAGCCGAACGATGTGGACATCAACGAAATCGTGCTCCGTCCGACTCAACAGGAATTTTGACAACAGGGAAAGACAAAAGGGGACTTGACCGTAGAGGACTTCAGGTGCGGATCGTCCACCGGTACTCGGGACATACGTAGCCGCATCGAATGAATTTTTCTTCACCCCGGGTCTTCATGTGATCCGTTACAGTCCCCTCGCTCATTCAAGAAACTAAGGTTTTAGCCCGCTCTCCCGCGGGCTTTTTTTTGCCTGTCATTCCTCATCCCGACAAAAAAACTTTCAGATTCAGGACCAGCCGCCGATACAGCTCCGTTAAACGTTTTTGCTGGCTCTTAACAACAACAATCTTCCAGCCAACCGACGATCAAGCAGCGCAACGTTCCTGGAGGAATTTGATGAATAGCTGGTTTGGCAACATTAGCGTCAACATGAAACTGGGCCTGGGCTTCGGCCTGGTGCTGGTACTGACTTGTCTCCTGGCCCTGACCAGTTGGACCAGCCTGGGTGGCTTGATAGACCGCAGCAACTGGATGAGCGACATCACCCAGCTCAACGCTGGCCTGACCAAGCTGCGCGTCACGCGCCTGCAATACATGCTGACCAACGGCGACGAGACCGCCGCGCAAAATGTACAGACCACCCTTGATGGTTTCCTGGCGCAGCAGAACGCGCTGCTCAACAGTTTCAAAAGCCCTGCAAACGTCAAACTGCTCAAAGAGCAGAATGCGACCATCAACGCCTATCAAGTGTCGCTGAACAAAATGCGCAGCGCCTACCGTACCGGCAACTCCGCCCGTGAGGTCATGGGCGCAAACGCCGAGACGGCCTACAAGCTGATCGAAGCAATCGATTCGGACGTCAAGCAAATGGCCCTCAGCGATGAACGCTTTGAGCAGTTCCAGGCCATTACCCAGACCAAGCAGGCGTTCATGCTGGCTCGTTATGAAGTGCGCGGCTATACCGCCAACCCCAACGCCGATACCGAACGCAAGGCCTTCGCCCAACTGGATGCCGCCATCGCGTCGCTCAAGCCGCTCGATGAATACTTCGCCAGTACCCGCCAAGGTGAGCTGCGCCAGCTTGAGTCGACCCTGGTCCAATACCGCAGCGCCGTACAGGCTTTCAAATTGGCCACGGCCGATGTTGTACAGGCACGCAAGGAAATGACTGACCAAGGCGCGGCCATCGTCTCCCTGAGCGAGCAGCTGTACCAGATCCAACTCGATCGTCGCGACGCCGAAAGCGCCCAAGCCCGCACGCTGCAACTGGTCAGCACCTTGCTGGCCTTGTTGGTGGGCGTCATTGCCGCCGTGGTCATCACTCGCCAGATCACTCGCCCGCTGCGTGAAACGCTCGCCGTGGTAGAGCGCATCGCCGGCGGCGACCTGTCGCAGAACGTTATCGTTACCCGTCGCGATGAACTCGGCGTCTTGCAACAAGGCATCGCCCGCATGGGCGTGACCTTGCGCGACCTCATCAGCGGCATCCGCGATGGCGTGACGCAGATCGCCAGCGCCGCCGAAGAGCTGTCGGCCGTCACCGAGCAGACCAGCGCCGGGGTCAACAGCCAGAAAGTCGAGACCGACCAGGTCGCGACCGCCATGCATGAGATGACCGCCACGGTCCAGGAAGTCGCCCGCAACGCCGAAGAAGCGTCCCAAGCCGCGGCCGCCGCCGACGGCGAAGCCCGTGATGGCGACCAGGTGGTCAACGAAGCCATCGCTCAGATCGAACGCCTGGCCAGTGAAGTGGTGCGCTCTACCGATGCGATGACCGTTCTGCAGCAGGAAAGCGACAAGATCGGCGCGGTGATGGACGTCATCAAGGCCGTCGCCGAGCAGACCAACTTGCTGGCGCTCAACGCCGCCATCGAAGCGGCCCGCGCCGGTGAAGCCGGTCGTGGCTTCGCAGTCGTCGCCGACGAAGTCCGTGGCCTGGCCCAACGCACGCAGAAATCCACCGAGGAAATCGAAGGCCTGGTGGCCGGCCTGCAGAACGGCACCCAGCAAGTGGCCGCCGTGATGAACAACAGCCGCAACCTCACCGACAGTAGCGTGGCACTGACCCGCAAGGCCGGCGTGTCACTGGAGAACATCACCCGCACGGTGTCGAACATCCAGTCGATGAACCAGCAGATCGCCGCCGCCGCCGAGCAACAGAGCGCCGTGGCCGAAGAGATCAGCCGCAGCATCATCAACGTGCGCGATGTCTCCGAACAAACCGCCGCCGCCAGCGAAGAGACCGCAGCGTCCAGTGTTGAACTGGCGCGGTTGGGCGGTCAGTTGCAGCAGATGGTCAGTCATTTCAGGGTTTGATTACGCAAACGCCCGCTTCCAATGGAAACGGGCGTCTTGCCTACCGATGCAGCTCAAGCGTTCCAGGGGTTGATCACCTCAATCCCCGGAAACTCGAAGTCTCTTATGTTGCGTGTGGCAATCGGCGCGCCGTGAGACCGGCAAATAGCCGCAATTTGCGCATCGGCCATACCCGCCGCCTTACCCTTGGCCTCACACGACGCAACAAGCGTTGCGTACTCAACAGCCGCATGGGCATCAAAAGATAAAATCCTGCCTGCAAAATCCTCTTCAAAAATTGCCATCGCATGGGATTCGAGCTTCTGCTTTCGCTTGCCGAAGGGCAGCCTGGCTATACCATGAAGAATTTCCGCGACCGTGATAGCGCAGATGACCAGATCCATCGCTGGCTGTGAATCGACCCAAGTCAGAACTTTTGTATCCGGCTCAACGCGCATGAATTCGGAAATCACATTGGTATCGAGGATTATCATTCAGAGAAATCCACCGCCTTTGCTTTTTCGTCACGGGACGGTAGGTCAAGCTCAACGCCCCCCAGGGCCCGGAACCTGTTTCGAATACGACTTCCCAATCCTCCCGCAGAATTAACCGTGGCCAGTGCGCGCCCCAGGATAAGACGAGCCTCTTCCTCCATTGAATGACCATTGTGAGCCGCAGCGATACGCAGTTGCTCTTTTATTTGATCATCTAGATTTCGAATCGTGATACTAGCCATAACGCCACCGCAATCAATGAAATCATTGACTGCAAGATTAGTCGACGAGTCGTCGAATTGTCCAGCCGCCGTTACACACTGATCGCGTTCGTAAAGACCAACCGATTCCCAAACGGATCCATCACGGTCATGTCCTGGCTACCCCACGGCATGGCCTGGATCTGTGGGTGGGCGTAGCGGTATTGCTTGGCGATCAATTGCTGCTGGAAGACTTCCAGTTCATCAGTCTCGATTCGCAACGCCGAGCCCGGCGTGCAATCGCCATGGTGCTCGGACAGGTGCAGCACACAGTCACCACGGGAGACTTGCAGGTACAACGGAAAGTCGTCACCGAAGCGGTGTTGCCAGTCGACGGTAAAGCCCAGGAAGTCGACATAGAACGCCAACGCCTTGGTTTCATCGAAGATCCGCAGGATCGGAGTGGTTTTACCGAAGCTCATGGGTTGCTCCCTGGCTGAAAAGACCCAGTTTAGATGGGTTGACTCCAATGCTTCGGCCTGTGATTGGGCTTCTTTAGTGTCGTAGTGCCATTATTGTGGCGTCAATTAATGCAACTGCTTGCCTTTGAATGCTATCGGGAGCAGTGAAATCCGTGGCGCAGGTCGCCTTCACGCGCCAGGAAACGTCCTTCTCTTTTGCCATTCGCTTGCCCTTTGCAATAACTCAGGATGCCGTTGACCCACACGCCGTCAATGCCTTCCGCCGCCCGTTGCGGTTCGTTGAAGTCCGCGACGTCGCGGATGGTCTGTGGATTGAACAACACCAGGTCCGCCCAATGTCCTTCACGTATTTCGCCCCGCTCCTTCAGGCCGAAGCGCGCGGCTGAAAGCCCTGTCATCTTGTGGACGGCGGTATGCAGCGGAAAAAGCCCGATGTCTCGACTGAAATGTCCCAAGACTCGAGGGAAAGCGCCCCACAGCCGTGGGTGCGGAAAGGGGTCTTCGGGCAGGCCATCAGAGCCGACCATGGACAAAGGGTGCGCGAGGATTCGTCTTACATCGCTTTCATCCATGCCGTAATACACCGCACCTGCCGGCTGTAGGCGACTCGCCGCTTCCAGAAGCGACACGTCCCATTCGGCGGCGATGTCTGCCAGGTCTCGACCGCCCATGGGCGGATGCGGTGTCGACCAGGTGATGGTGATGCGATGGGCATCGGTCACCTGTTTGAGGTCCAGTGTCGAAGAGCTCGCCGCATAGGGATAGCAGTCACAACCGACTGGGTGGGTTTTCGCCGCGTTTTCCAACGCCGCGAGCACCTGTGGACTACGTCCCCAGTTACCGGCGCCGGCACATTTGAGGTGGGAAATAATGACCGGGCTCTGGGCATGACGACCTATCTGGAACGCCTCGTCCATGGCTTCCAGCACCGGCTCGAATTCGCTGCGCAGATGGGTGGTGTAGACCGCGCCGAACGCCGCCAACTCTTCGGTCAATTGCATGACCTCGTCAGTGGATGCGCAGAACGCGTTGGCATAGGCCAGGCCGGTGGACAGGCCCAGCGCACCGTCCTCCAGGCTTTCACGCAGTTGCTGACGCATGGCGGCGATTTCTCCTGCGCTGGCGGTGCGCAACAAGTCGTCCAGATGATTGCTGCGCAGCGCCGTGTGCCCGACCAAGGCGGCTACGTTGACCGCTGGTGTCGCCGCCTCCACCGCCGAACGATAATCAGCGAAGCGTGGGTAGGCAAACGCCTGGGCGGTGCCGAGCAGGTTCATCGGGTCCGGCGGATCGCCCTGAAGGCGAACCGGCGACGCGCTGATGCCGCAGTTGCCGACGATCACCGTGGTCACGCCCTGGCTGAGCTTGGGCAGCATTTGCGGTTGGCGGATAACCACCGTGTCGTCGTGGGTGTGCACGTCGATGAATCCTGGCGCCAGCACGCGGCCAGCGGCGTCGATTTCGTCAACCGCCCGGGTGTCGCCCAGATCGCCGATGCGCTCGATGCGACCCGCGCGAATCGCCACGTCGGCGTTATAGCCAGGCTTGTCGTGACCATCGATCACCAAGGCGTTGCGGATGAGTGTGTCGTACAGCATGTCAGTCTCCCAGCGGCAGGCGATCGTCGCCGCCACGGTAATCGTCCAGGGCAAGCTTGACCCGCCGCAGGCGCTCTTGATTGTCTTGCGGATGAGCCAGCGCCAGTTCAGTGGCGAGCACATCGATGGCCAGCAGCATGCCGTAGCGCGCCGCCGTGGGTTTGTAGATGAACGAGGTTTCGGCGCCTTGCAGCGGCAGCACCACGTCGGCCAGGCGGGCCAGTGGCGAGTCGGCACGGGTGATGGCCAGGATCGGAGCACCGTAGCTGCGGGCCAGTTCAACCGCGCTCAACAACTCTGGCGTGATACCAGTCAGTGAACAGGCAATGACCAAGTGTTGATCGCTCAGCGAAGTGGCCGTGATGCGCATCATTACCGGGTCGCGGCAGGCGGCGATCGAGTAGCCGAAACGCACCAGGCGCACCTGTAATTCTTCGCCACACAGCGCCGACCAGCCACCGAGGCCGAACGCATGGACCATTCGTGCCTTGCCGATCATCCGTACCGCATCGCCGAACTGCGGCTCTTCGAACGCTGCCAAGTGCTGACGCAACGTCGATTCGATGTCCCCAACGATCTGTCCATAAAACGCCGATTGCTCGGGCGCGCCGGCGGGGTCGAGGAAGCGACTGCCGACGCCACTGGCCTGGGCCAGCTGCAGGCGCAGGTCTCGCAGATCGCGGCAACCGACGGTACGGGCAAAGCGCGACAACGTGGCGCTGCTGACCTCCGCGCGCTGGGCCAACTCTTCCAGGCTGGCGGAGGCGGCAAATCCTACGTCGTCGAGCATCAGCCGGGCGATTCTTCCTTCGCCGGCGCTGAAAGAATCCTGACGGGAGCGGATCTGGTAGAGGATGTCCATGACGGTTCCTTGCAATGGCGGTCAGAGCACGCGGGCAAGCCCAAGGGTCAAGGCGAACGCGACCAGGGATATCAATGTCTCGAGCACCGTCCAGGTCTTGAACGTTTGCGTGACGGTCATATTGAAGTATTCCTTGATCAGCCAGAAGCCGCCGTCATTGACGTGGGACAAGATAACCGACCCAGCTCCGGTCGCCAGCACCAGTAACTCGGGATGGGGATAACCCAGGCCAATCGCCACGGGCGCGACAATGCCCGACGCCGTCGTCATCGCCACCGTGGCCGACCCCGTTGCAACACGCATCAATGCGGCGAACAGCCACCCCATCACCAGGGGCGACAATTGAAACTCCTGGGCCAGGCCGACGATTTGCTGAGTGACCCCGGCATCCACCAAAATCCTGTTCAAACCACCGCCCGCCCCCACCAGCAAGGTGATGCTGGCCGTCGGCGCCAGGCATTCGTTGGTGAACCTGAGGATCGACTCGCGGCTGAAGCCTTGGGCGAGGCCGAGGGTCCAGAAGCTGAGGATGGTCGCCAACAGCAGGGCGATCACCGAGTTGCCGATAAACAACAGGAACTGATTGAAACCGCTCCCCGGCGTGGAGATCAGGTTGGCCCAGCCGCCAATCAGCATCAGGATCACCGGCAACAGAATCGTCCCCAGCGTTATGCCGAAGCCAGGCAGATTGGCCCGTGGCTCCCGATCGAGAAATTGGCGCTCCAGCGGGTTTTCAGCGGGCAGTTGGATGCGCGGTACGATGAACTTGGCGTACAGAGGTCCGGCGATGATCGCAGTGGGAATGCCGACCAGGATCGCGTACAGCAAGGTCTGCCCCACCGACGCCTGGAACGCCTGCACCGCCAGCATCGCCGCCGGGTGCGGCGGCACCAGCGCATGGACCACCGAAAGCCCGGCGACCATGGGCAGCCCCACCATCAAAATCGACACGCCCACGCGTCGGGCGATGGTAAAGGCGATAGGCACCAACAGCACAAAACCGACTTCGAAAAACAGCGGCAAGCCGACCAGGAATGCGATGCAGACCATTGCCCAATGGGCATTGCGCTCGCCGAATCGTTCGATCAACGTCTGCGCCATCCGCTCCGCGCCGCCGGACTCGGCCATCATCTTGCCAAGCATCGTGCCCAAGGCCACCACCAACGCGATGTGCCCCAGCGTCTTGCCGACACCCGCCTCGTACGCCCCCACCACACCCGAGGGCGGCATCCCGGCCAGCAACGCCAGGCCGATGGAAACCAGGGTAATCACGATGAACGGATTGAGCCGGTAGCGCGCAATCAAAACGATCAGTGCAATGATGGCGATGGCCGCGTAGACCAATAGCCAATAACCGAAAGCAGGTGCCATGCGTTACTCCTCGAATGGGGTCACGTCGATGTGTTGTGAAAGTCATAAATCATTTCGACGGGAAATCTTCAAACCCACTGAAAATAATTTTCGCGCACAGACAAAAAATGTCGCTGATGGACATCGCGACAGGGCGACGATGAAAATTCAGCGCAAGATTTTCATCGCCCACAGACGACTGGCCGCCCTGCACTCAATTCCGTACCATCCGCACCTGTCTTCACACCGCTTCCCCGGCAGCCGACCGTCCACCGGCGCCCAGTCAGGTAAACCATGAAACCAGCACGCCTTAGCGCCGACGCCCTCGCCGGCCTCACGACTTCTTTCGCCTTGCTCCCCGAATGCATCGCCTTCGCCCTGGTGGCCCACCTCAACCCACTGATGGGGCTGTACGGCGCGTTCATCATTTGCACGCTGACCGCGTTGTTCGGTGGTCGGCCCGGGATGGTATCGGGTGCGGCGGGATCGATGGCGGTGGTGATCGTCGCGCTGGTGGTACAGCACGGCGTGCAATACCTGTTGGCGACCGTGCTGCTGGGCGGGTTGATCATGATGGCGTTTGGGCTGCTGCGACTGGGCAAGCTGGTGCGCATGGTGCCGCATCCGGTGATGCTGGGGTTCGTCAATGGCCTGGCAATTGTCATCGCCTTGGCGCAACTGGAGCATTTCAAGCGCGACGGCGCCTGGCTCAGTGGCCCCCCGCTCTACCTGATGGTCGGCCTGGTGGCGCTGACGATGGCCATCGTCTACCTGCTGCCGCGCCTGACCCGCAGCGTGCCGCCGGCCCTGGTGGCGATCCTCGGCGTTGGCCTGGCGGTCTATCTGCTTGGCTTGCCTACCCGGACGCTGGGCGACATGGCGCACATTGCAGGCGGCTTGCCGGTTTTCGCCCTGCCGGACATTCCCTGGAATCTCGAAACCCTGCTGATCGTCGCGCCCTACGCCGTCATCATGGCGATGGTAGGCTTGTTGGAAACCCTGCTGACCCTGAACCTGACCGACGAAATCACCGAGAGCCGCGGTTATCCTGACCGTGAATGCGTGGCGCTGGGCGCGGCCAACATGGCCTCCGGGTTGTTCGGCGGCATGGGCGGTTGCGCCATGATCGGCCAGACGATGATCAACCTCAGCTCGGGCGGGCGCGGGCGGATATCGGGCGTCGTGGCCGGGGTGATGGTGTTGCTGTTCGTGTTGTTCCTGTCGCCGCTGATCGAGCGCATTCCGCTGGCGGCGCTGGTGGGCGTGATGTTCGTGGTGTCGCAGCAGACATTCGCCTGGGCCTCGTTGCGAGTGGTCAACAAGGTACCGGCGAACGATGTGCTGGTGATCATCGCGGTGACCGTCATCACGGTATTCACCGACCTGGCCGTCGCCGTGCTCTGCGGGATTATCATCGCGGCGCTCAACTTCGCCTGGCAACAAGCCCGGGAGCTGTATGCCGACGCGCAACTGGAAGCGGACGGCAGCAAGCTCTATCGCGTGCACGGCACCTTGTTCTTCGCCTCGACGACGCCGTTTCTCAACCAGTTCGACCCGGCCAACGACCCTGATCTCGTTACCCTTGACTGTCGTCACCTGAGCTTCGTCGACTACTCGGCCATCGCCGCGCTGATGACCCTGCGCGAGCGCTACAGCAAGGCCGGCAAGCACCTGCGGGTGTTTCATCTGTCCGAGCGTTGCAAGCAGATGCTCAAGCGCGCGGATGTGCACCACGATTGACAGGACCCCGGCACAAAATTTGTGGGAGCGAGCTTGCTCGCGACAGCGTTGGGCCAGCCATATCAATGCTGACTGACCCGGGGCCATCGCGAGCAAGCTCGCTCCCACAGGTTCCACGCTTTAATTAACGATCTGGTCGGCTCTCTTGGGACTCGAAGCGTACCCGGCGAGCTTGCCCTGGATGAAGTCCAGGAAGCACTGGATGCGCAGGGCCAGTTGGGAGTTGCGGTAGTACACCGCATTGATCGGCTGGCGATAACCGCTGTTGGCATCGGCGAGCAACACCTTGAGCCGACCGGCGCGGATGTCGTCCCGGGTCATGAAGTCCGAGAGGCAGGCAATGCCCTGCCCTTGCAGCGCCAGGTGACGCACCGTTTCGCCGCTGGACGCACTGATGGCCGGCTGGATCGGCCAGCGATCGCCGTGGATGTGACGCAGTGGCCACTGGTTGAGCCCGTCGTTCTGGGCAAACCCCAAAAGCGAATGTTCCGCCAGTTCGGCAACGCTTGAGGGCGTCCCCCGCCGCTTCAAGTAAGCCGGACTAGCAAGAATGTGCAACGGGCTGCAACCCAGTGAGCGGGCATGGAGCGTCGAGTCCGTGAGCGTACCGATACGAATGGCGACGTCCGTGCTTTGTTCGAGCAAATCGATGATCAAGTCGTTGCTGTTGAGCTCCAGCTGGATATCCGGATACAGCGTGCGGAACTCTTCGATGTGGGGGACGATGGCGTGGAGCATGAACGGCGATGCCGCGTTGATCCGCAAGCGCCCGGCGGGGGTCTTATGGCGAGACGACAATCGCTCTTCCAGCTCATCCATCTGGTCGAGAATGCCCTTGGCCTGCTCGAAGAAGTACTTGCCCTCCTCAGTCAGGTCCATGCGCCGCGTGGTGCGGTTGATCAACGTGGTGTCGAGCTTGGCTTCCAGGCGCGACAAGGTGCGACTGACCGCCGAGGGTGTCTGCCCGACTTGCTCGGCGGCGGCGGAGATCGACCCGCATTCGATCACGCAGACGAAGATCTGCAACTCGTCGGATCTGGCTTTCACAGGTGTCCTCTCGCTTTCAGGCAAGTCCCGATAGTAGCCCGATTACCGCGAAAGGCCGAACACCTCGATCAGATGCCGCTCATACCGCGCCACATCTTCTTCGATGTTCGGGCGCTTCATCACGTCCACGCACAGGAAGGTCGGCAGAGCGGTCATGCCCAGGAATTGATTGGCCTTGTGGAATGGGAAATACACCGCGTCCACGCCCTTGGCTTCGAAGAAGTCCGTCGGGTCGTCGAAGGCTTGCTGCGGGGCGTTCCAGGTCAGCGACAACATGTATTGCTTGCCCTGTACCAAACCACCGCTGCCGTATTTTTGCGACGCATCGGAACGAGTCCGGCCGTCATTGGCATAGAGGCTACCGTGGCCTTCGGTAAAGACTTCGTCGATGTATTTCTTTACGGTCCACGGAGCGCCCATCCACCAGCCGGGCATCTGATAAATGATTACGTCGGCCCAGAGAAACTTGGCGACTTCTTCCTTGATGTCGTAGCCACCGTCGATGAAGGTGGTTTTCACATCAAGGCCGCCGCGGTCCAGGACGCTGAGCGCGGTGTCGTGAAGGGTGGCGTTGTAGCGACCGTCGGAATGGGCGAATTGCTTACCGCCGTTGAGCAACAGGACTTTTTTCATTGCAAGCCTCATCGATTCCAGGCGTGGCCGCTGGGCCGTCGCTCACTGGAAGATTAAAAAGATGGCGGCAGAGTACCGATGAGACTCGCGTGGAATAAGCACCCGAACGGCAAAACTGTTTTGATCCATATGCACGAATCGCTGCCCGATTGTTGCCTTAAACTCTTACAGTCCTTTAAACCTGGAGCCCGAGCCCTGATGAGTGAATTGCACGGTTTCATCCTGCATGCCAAGACCCGACCGGAAAAAGCCGAAGCCTTCGAAGCCTTGTTCCGCGCTTACGTCGAACCGAGTCGGGCCGAGCCCGGCTGCATCGAGTACCACATGTTGCGGGACCAGCAGGACCCGACGTTGTTCATCTTCTATGAAATCTGGGCATCCCAGGCCGATCTGGATGTGCACTCGAACCTGCCGCATATGAAGCAATTTTTCGAACAGCGTATGGATTACCTGGAACGAGACTTCGAGATTCGTCGCGTCGACATGCTCAGCCCCTCTTCGGCTAACCGCTGATCAAAAGATGGCCGCCGAGCACACCGAGGCCGATGAAAAACACCCGCTTGAACAGCACGGCGCTGAGCCGCTGGCGCAACCATTGCCCCAGCCACATCCCCAGCAACGCCGGTATCAGCGCCAGCAGCGACGCGCTCAACTCACCGCCGCCCAAGGCGCCTCGCCACAACAGCCCGGCCGCCAAGGCCAATGTTGAAACGGTAAATGACAAGCCCAGGGCCTGGACCAGCTCATCTCGGTTCAAGCCCAACGCCTGGAGATAAGGCACCGCTGGAATCACGAACACGCCAGTGGCCGAAGTGATCACACCGGTGAGCAAGCCGCAAAGCGGAGCAAGCCAGCCTTCTTGCCCGACACCGACCCGCAACGTCGGTAGAAACAAGCCGCTCAACGCGTAAACCATCAGCGCGGCGCCCAGTCCCTTTATTGCCCATGCCCCGCCCACCATGCCGATCCACAACGTACCGAATCCGGTGCCGATGAAAATCGCCAGCAGCAGCGGCCACAGCCGCCGTATGAGCGCGCGCAAATGCCCGCCAAACGTCAACTGCCAGACATTGGTCAGTGTCGCCGGAATGATCAACAGCGCTGCAGCCTGCATCGGGGCCATAGCCAGCCCGAGCAAGCCCATGGCGATGGTCGGCAGGCCGAGACCGATCACCCCCTTGACGGTACCGGCCAGCAGGAAGGTGCCAATGACCAGCAGGGAAAGGGCCGGGCCGAGGTTCTGGTAGAAAGCGAAGAGTGTGTCCATAGGGCTATCGTGCGCCCCGGGCCTTGGTTTTGAAATGTGCCATATACTGAGGGTGCCTCTCTTCCTGCAAGAGGCTGGTAATTTTGGCGATGCTACTGGCGCCATCGCGAGCAAGCTCGCTCCCCTAAGGGATTGCGTTCGAAACTGTGGGAGCGAGCTTGCTCGCGATGACGATAAACCGGCACCGCAACACTGAGACAGGATCCCCGGCCATGCACCTCGACTTCACCGACCTGCGCCTCTACCTGAACGTCCTCGACGCTGGCAACATCACCGCCGGCGCGGCCCGCAGCCATTTGTCCCTGGCTGCGGCCAGTGCGCGAATCCGTGCCATGGAGGCGTCCCTGGGCATCGACCTGCTTGAACGCGGGCGACGCGGCATCACCCCGACGCCGGCCGGCAAGGCGCTGGCCGAACATGCGCGGATCCTGCTGCAACATGCCGAACGCCTCCAGCAGGATCTGGCCGAATACGCCCGAGGCGCGAAAGGCCGGGTGCGGCTGCTCTGCAACACCAGCGCCATGACCGAGTACCTGCCCGAATTGCTCGCCGGTTTTCTCAAGGCCCATCCCAATCTCGACATCGACCTGCAGGAGTTGCCCAGCTCCCGGATCACCCATGCGCTGCGCCAGGGCACAGCGGACCTGGGTATCGTTTCCGACGCGGTGAACACCGATGACCTTCAGGCCTGGCCATTTCGCGACGACCCGCTGGTATTGATCCTACCGACCGGACATTCGCTGGCTGACGGCCGAGCCGTGCGTTTCAGCGAGACCCTCAATCACGACTATATCGGCCTGAACGCCTCCAGCGCCTTGGCGATCCACTTGGAAGAACAGGCCCTGCACATCGGCTCACGCATGCAGATCCGCATTCGCGCCGACAGTTTCGATGGGGTGATTCGCATGGTGGCCCACGGCGCTGGCATCGCTATCGTGCCAAAGGCTGCCATCGACCGGCGACCGTCCGAGCGCGCGTATCGGTGCGTCCCGTTGCAAGAGACCTGGACCCGACGAGCGCTGCTGCTCTGCGCCCGTAACTTCGAAGGTTTGCCGCCCTATGCCAAAGCCCTGGCTCAGCATTTGGCCGAATAATGCGCGCTTCTGGACAGCCCGGTGTCGAGCACAGGCATCTGCCCAGTCCTGCTCCGCGCTAGGGTGCAGCTTCTTTTTTGCCCCTTTTCGGAGCTCACATGACCGCCCCCATCACCGTCCTGCGCGACACCCATCCGCTGCCCGTACTCGATGCCTGCAAATGGGAAAAACTCGAAGGCGATCCGCACACCGTCAACCTCAATGCTTACACCAGCGAAGACGGCAGCAAGATCATGGGCACCTGGATTTGCACGCCCGGCAAATGGCGTGTGGACTATGTGAAGTGGGAGTACTGCCATTTCCAGGAAGGCTATTGCGTGATCACCCCGGACGGCATGGCGCCGATCCATCTGCGCGCCGGTGACATTTTTGTCGTCGAGCCGGGCATGAAAGGCACTTGGGAAGTGGTCGAGACCGTGCGCAAGTATTTCGTGTTTGCCTGACATAAAAAAAGCCGAGAGACCACCCGACGCGGTCGCTCGGCAAACAACTTCCAGAATGCACTACCCTGTGGCGAGGTGATTTATCCCCTCGCCACAAAAACTTCAGAGCGCCTCAAGTTTTACTGCGGCTTGCGATAGCTGTTAACAATCGCCGAGAAATCCTGGCCGCCCTCGCCCCGCTGGCTCATCGCCTGATATAGCTGCTGCGCCACCGCGCCCAATATCACCGGCTGACGGGCTTGGCGCGCGGCTTCGGTGGCCAGGCCCAAGTCCTTGAGCATCAAGTCCGCGCCGAAACCGCCGGTATAACCGCGCGCCGCTGGTGCCGTTTCGATCACGCCCGGCCATGGGTTGTAGGTATCCGAACTCCAGCACCGCCCGGTCGAGCTGTTGATAATGCCGGCCAGCACCTGGGTGTCGATCCCCAAGGCATCGCCCAGCGCCATGGCCTCGCTGACACCCACCATGGAAATCCCCAGCAGCAGGTTGTTGCAGATCTTGGCGATCTGCCCGGTGCCGACTTCGCCGCAGTGCACGATGTTGCGGCCCATTTGCGCCAGCACCGGTTGCAGGGTGGCGAACAGCTCGTCCGTAGCGCCAACCATGAAGGTCAACGTGCCCGCCGCCGCGCCGCCAGTACCGCCCGAGACGGGCGCATCGGCCATCGCCACTCCTTGCTTCGCAGCGGCGGCCGCCACGTCACGAGCGGTCTGCGGATCGATGGTGCTGCAATCAACGGCCGGCGTACCAGCGGCGATGCCGGCAAGCACGCCGTCCTCACCCAGCCAGACACTGCGTACATGGGCGGCGGCCGGCAGCATGGTAATCACCAGCGCCGCACCCTGGGCCGCATCGCGGGGCGAGGCGCTGATCGTGCCGCCCAACGCCGCCAGTTCGGCCAGCACCGTCTGGTTCAGGTCGAACAGGTTCAGCGAATGGCCGGCCTTGAGCAGGTTGCGCGCCATGGGGGCGCCCATGTTACCCAGGCCGATAAATGCGATGTTCATGTCCGGCTCCTTAACGCAGATTGATGGTGGTGTTCACACCGTCATTGACGCTGTCGTCATCGAACCAACGCGCGGTAACGGTCTTGGTCTGAGTGTAGAACTGCACCACCTGTTTGCCGTAAGGGCCAAGGTCGCCAAGCTTCGAACCACGGGAACCGGTGAAGCTGAAGAACGGTACCGGCACCGGGATCGGAATGTTGATGCCCACTTGGCCAACGTCGATTTCGCTCTGGAACTTGCGCGCCGCCGCTCCGCTCTGGGTGAACAGGCCGGTGCCGTTGCCGAATGGGTTGGCGTTGACCAGGGCAATGGCCTGATCCAGGGTGTCGACTTCCAGCACCACCAGCACCGGGCCGAAGATTTCTTCGGTGTAGATGCGCATGTCGGTGGTCACGCCGGAAAACAGGGTCGGGCCGACAAAGTTACCTTCCTCGAAACCCGGCACGCTGATTTCCCGTCCGTCGAGCTCCAGCTTCGCGCCTTCCTTCACGCCGCTTTCGATCAATTCAAGGATCCGCGCCTTGGCTCGCTTGGAAATCACCGGGCCGACATCAGTGCCCGGCTCGCTGCCTGCGTTGACCTTGAGCTTCTTCGCCAGCGCCTTCAGCTCCGGCAACCATTGCTTGGCCGCGCCCACCATCACCACGACGGAGGTGGCCATGCAACGCTGGCCCGCCGCGCCGAAACCGGCGCCGACCAAGGCGTTGAGGGTTTGCTCGCGATTGGCATCGGGCAACACCACCGCATGGTTCTTCGCGCCCATCATCGATTGCACGCGCTTGCCATGGCGGCCCGCCAAGTCATAGACGTGGGTGCCTACCGCTGTGGAGCCGACGAAGGAAACGGCCTTGATGTCCTTGTGGGTACAAAGCGCATCCACTACGTCCTTGCCGCCGTGCACCACATTGAGAACGCCTGCCGGTACGCCGGCCTCGATGGCCAGTTCCACCAGCAGCATGGTCGACAACGGATCCTGTTCGGACGGCTTGAGCACGAATGTATTGCCGCAGGCGATGGCCATCGGAAACATCCACAACGGGATCATCGCCGGAAAGTTGAACGGCGTGATTCCCGCGCATACCCCGATCGGCTGGCGCAGTGTGTAGGTGTCCACGCCCCCGGCGACGTTCTCGGCGAACTCGCCCATCTGCAGGGTGCCGATGGAACAAGCGTGCTCGACCACTTCAAGGCCACGGAAAATATCGCCTTCGGCATCCGCGATGGTCTTGCCTTGTTCGGCGCTCAGCACCGCGGCGATGCGCTTGGAATGCTCGCGAATCAGGGCCTGGAGCTTGAGCATGATGCGCATCCGCGCACCGATGGGCGTCAGTTTCCAGGTCTGGAAGGCACGCTGGGCAGCGGCGATGGCTGCATCGACTTCCGAGGCCGTGGCAAACGGGACCTTCGCCAGCACCTGTTGGGTAGCCGGGTTGACGATGTCGTGCCATTCGTTGGATCGGGATTCAACCCACTCGCCATCGATCAACAGTTTGACGGTATGCAGGGCAGTGTCGCTGGGCGTGAGGGAAACGTTCATGCTGGCCTCCGGGATTGTTCTTATATAGAGAGCGCTGGTTCAGCTAAGACCAAGACGCACGAGCACGCTTGGTGATGAGACGGTTTATGGAGTATAGATGTGCAAACTTCTAATAAGAACGCACATAAAAACCGGTCCATCATGCAAAAAAACATCACCTCCCTCGGTTCGCTGAACTGGGACGACCTCAAGTTTTTCCTCGAAGTGGCCCGTACCCGCAAGGCCAGCACAGCCGCCAAGCGCCTGGCGGTCGACTACACCACCGTGTCGCGACGCATCAGCTCGCTGGAAGCTTCATTGGGTACGCTGCTGTTCGAAAAATCCCGGACCAACGGTTTTGTCCTGACGGCCGAAGGCCAGCGGTTGCTGGGCTACGCCGAATCGATCGAAAGCACGCTGCACATGGCTTGCGAACAGGTGTCTGGCTCCGGCGTCGCGCTGTCCGGCCATGTGCGCATGGGTTGCACCGAAGGCTTCGGCAGCTTTTTCATCACGCCGCAATTGAGCCACTTCGTCGATGCGTACCCGGCGATTTCAGTGGACATCCTGCCGCTGCCGCACTTCATCAGCCTCTCCAAGCGCGAAGCCGACATTGTCATCGCCCTCGAGCGCCCTGAACATGGCCCGTATGTCTGCTGCAAGCTGTGTGATTACCGGCTGCAGCTCTACGCAACCCAGCACTACCTGGACAACCATCCGCCCATCCACCATCCGGCGGATCTGGGCAAGCATTCGTTCATCAGTTATGTCGACGACCTGGCATTCAGCTCCGAGCTGCTGTACCTGGCCAATGTCTTGCCCGGCGCGCACGCACATCTGCGCAGCACCAGCGTGATCGCGCAGTTCGTCGCTGCGCAGCAAGGTCGGTCGCTGGCAATCCTGCCGTGCTTCCTCGCGGCCCAGGACTCACGCCTGTTGCCGGTGCTGCCAGACGAAATCACCGTTACGCGGCAGTTCTGGATGTACTGCCGGGAGGACTTGAGGAAGCTCAAGCGGATTACGTTGTTGTGGGACTACATCAGGGATGTGACTGAGCAGAACCGGCCATTGCTGATGGGCAACAGCCGGGAGATGGTTTTTGCCGACTAATCGGCGATGACCACGATGGCAACGCGGCGGTTTTCGGTGCGGCCGCTGGCGGTGTCATTGGACGCGACGGGCTGGCTGCTGCCGAGGCCGCGCGACTGGACGTTCTCTTCGCGCATGCCCACGCCGATCAATACTTTACCGACGCTGTCGGCCCGACGTATCGACAGTTGTTCGTTATAGGCTTGGGAGCCTGATGCGTCGGTGTGACCATCGATGCGAACTCGCTCGATACCCGCGCCCAGCAGCGCCTTGCCAATGCGCTCGACAATTTCGGTGCTGGCTGGATTGAGAGTTTCCACATCGCTGCCAAACAGCACTTTGCCTGAGAGGCCGAAGGCCCAGCCCTCCTCCGTCAACTTGAAACCCTGCTCCTTGAGGACGGCGATTTGCGCTGGGGTCAGGCCCTTTTGCGGGGCGGTCTGACACCCAGCGAGGGTAAATACGGTGATCAATAAAAATGCTGCGAACCGCAGCAGAGAAAAACGAGCATTCGAAAGCATGCATTCAGCTCCTGGTTTGAAGTTCCGCGACCGGGTGCTCCGCACCCGCCGTGTGTTGACCGCCTCGGGCGAGGCGTTTGGCCTGGTACATCGCCGCATCGGCGGCGCTGAGCAGCGCACCGGGCGTTGCCCCATGCTCGGGGTAAACGGCAATGCCGATACTGAGGGAGGTCAACACCGAGGCGTTACCTGGCAACTGGATCGGCATTTCCATGCTGGCGATGATTTTTTCGGCGATTCGCTCGGCATCCTCGATCTTGTGCAACGGCGTCAGCAGCACCGCGAATTCGTCGCCGCCCAGGCGTGCCACAAGGTCATCTTCTCGTAACTGAGCCCGCACCCGGGTCGCGACGGCAGTCAACACCGCGTCGCCGGCGGCGTGGCCGAAGTTGTCATTGATGCCTTTGAAGCGATCGCTGTCCAGATACAGGACGGCCACTTGCTCGTCGAGCTTGCTGGCATTGCGCAAGGCGCGGATCAATCGACCTTCGAAAAATGCCCGGTTCGGCAACCCGGTCAGGCTGTCGTGGCTGGCCTGGTGAGCCAAGGTCTCGTTTTCACTTTGCAGGTGGGTCTGCCAGGACTCGAGCTCAGCGAGCAATCCATTGAAGTCATTTCCCAGGTTATCCAGCTCGGCGATGTCGGCCGGGGGAACCCTTCGGTCCAAGGCTCGCTCGCAGCGCGCGGCGTGGGCGACCTCAGCCAAGCTGCGCAACGGTCCAGTGATCGCCCGCAACTGACGTCGCGCCAGATACAGCGCGACCCAGGCACTGACCGCCGTACACACAATGATTCCCGCCAGGCCGCTGAGCAGAAAACGCAACAGACTGCCGCCATGCCCCGCCAGCAGGATCCTGCCGATATTTTGCCCTTGGTGGACGATGGGAAGGCTGATGGGTTTTTCCAGGAACGCCTTGGCGATGTGCATTTCCAGCTCTGAAAGAAGTCCGGTCTCCGGCCGCTGCCAGCGCGCTAACAAGCGGCCCTGCTCGTTGAATACCTGCGCATCGGCCACCTCTTCGGTGGTGGCGATCAAGGCCAGCGCTTCGGTGGCGGCGGCCTCGTCATCGAACACCACTGCCGCTTCCACGGTGTAGTTGATCGAACGGGCGATGAGGTGCAGGTTGTGATCGGCGTAGACACGCAAGGCAAGCACGCCCAGCAATGTAAGGGAAACACTGGCCATGGCGATCGCCACCAGCGCGACGATCAAATGACCGCGACCGATGACCGACCCCAACGTGGGACGAATTCGTGGTTTTGACGAACTCATGGGGCGGCAGGCCTGCGGCGTGATAGTTGGAGGACACTGGGATGGATGCGCACGCCACTACGGGCGACCGAGTCGAGATTGACCTCGAACGACACTTGCTCATCACCGACCCGCAGGCAAAACAGACTGCCCACGGTGCATTCATCCCCGCCCTCGCTGATGCTCAACACAGGTTGGCCAATCAGCGAAGCAAACAGACGGGAGCGTTCAGCAGTGCTCAGATTGCCGATATAGACGGCGTTGCAGTCAGCGGTGATGCTCGGATAATCAGCCAGCACACGCTGCACGGTCACGGGGCGACCGGTCGCCTGGGTGGTGCCTTTGACGAGGTCATCGGTATATTGGGTGGGGCCGACGATACACAGTTGCAGTTGCGTTGGCTCGACCGGCCACCGCGCATAACTGAGAATGCCTAATACAACCTGGGTGACCGCCTCGGCTCGCTGGTCGGCTCGAGTAACAGCCGGCGGGTCCTGGGCAATGACCGCAGGCGACAGCAGCCACAAAAGAAAGGCAAGCAAATAATGCCTGCAATCCTTGCTGCGCACCGCCTCCCGTCCCACCGCAGTCATGAATGATCTCTTGTTGTAGATAAGAGCCGGAACGATAGCACAGTGTCAAAAAGCCAGCGAGACAGTGTCCTACAAAGAGCTCCGACAAAAAACAGGCATTAGCGCAAGCAACGCACTGGCACACCAAAACCGATCATTGCGTCACCTTACTCCCATTCCAACATCAAGCCGCTCAAGCGCTTGACCTTGCGTTGCACCGCCTCTTCGAAAATTCCCGCGCGTGGCTCTATCAGACTGAACCATTGTTTGGCCCGGGTGATAGCGGTGTACACCAATTCCTTGGTCAGTACAGGATTCAGTGCATCCGGAAGGATCAACGCCGTGTGAGTGAACTCCGAGCCTTGGGATTTATGCACGGTCATGGCGTATACGGTTTCCACATCGTTCAATCGGCTGGGCAGCACAAAACGCACGCCACCTCGGCCGTCGTTACGAGGAAATGCAACCCGCAGCACCTGTTTTCCGGCATCCGGTCCGTCACGCTCAGGCAACCTGAGGGCAATGCCGATATCGCCATTCATCAATCCCAACCCGTAATCATTGCGCGTCATCAATACCGGACGCCCCTCATACCAAAGCTGGTCATTGTCGATCAGCCGCGCCTTGAGCAGCGCGGCAGTGATCCGTTGGTTCAACCCTTCGACACCCCACGGGCCTCTGCGCACCGCGCAAAGCAACTGGAATTCGTCAAACGCCGACAAGACCTCCCGAGCCCAATCATTCCAGCAATCGTCTTCCAGCGGACGGGAGGCCGCCGGACGCCGTTGCCGCAAGACGCTCAGATAATGCCGATATCCCTGCGGCCCGGAGGCTTGGCCATCCAGCAGCAAACGTTCCAGCGCAGTATCGTGTTCGCCTTTCAACGCCAACGTGGACAGATCGGGGTATTGGCCCTTGCGCAATAGGTTCCGCGCCTGCTCCGGCTGTTGTCCATTGACCAGGCGGGCCAACTGGCCAATCCCACTGCCCTCGCCGAAACGCCGGGAATGCCTGAGCATGACCACTTGCTGGGCGAGGGGGTGAGTACCTTCGTGGTCCTGCTTCAGGTCATTGGTCATCAGGTTTTCGCCGCTGACGGATTCGAGCCACGCCAGAGTCTGTGGGCTATACCAACCCTCTTCGGCATCGCGGCACAAATCGCCAAGCACCGCGCCGGCTTCGACCGAAGCCAACTGGTCCTTGTCCCCCAGCAATACCAAACGCGCATGGGACGGCAGCGCATCCAACAGATTGGCCATCATCTCCAGATCAATCATCGAAGCCTCATCGATGACCAGCACATCCAGTGGCAGGCGATTGCCTGCATGATGACGAAAATGACGGGTACCGGGACGACTGCCCAGCAGGCGATGGACCGTAGTGACTTCGCAGGGAATGCGTTCACGCACGGCATCGGTGACGTCCAGCGTGCGAACCTGTTGGCTGATGGACTCGGTCAGGCGTGCCGCCGCCTTGCCGGTGGGCGCGGCCAGACGAATGCGCAGCGGCTTACCTGCTTCGACAGCGGGTGCCTGCAACAAGGCGAGCAGACGCACGACCGTGGTGGTCTTGCCGGTGCCGGGGCCGCCCGTGACGATACTGAACGCGCTTCGGGTCGCGAGCGCGCAGGCCAGTTTCTGCCAGTCGACCGGCCCCGTCGCGCTGGCCGGACCAAACAGCCCGGCCAGGCGCTCATCCAAGTCATCAGGCACCGCTCCGTGGTCGGCCAGCCGTTGACGCAACGCATCGTCGATTCGTCGCTCGTAGCCCCAGTAGCGACGCAGATAAAGACGTTTTCCGGCGAGTACCAGCGGCCGTTGTCGTGCCTGCTCACGCTCGTCGCCTGCCAGGGCGACCAGCGGGCTGGAAGCCAGTACTTTGCACCAGTCGGCACCATCGAGTGTCTGCAAAACCTGCGACGGCAATAGCATCACGCCGGGCTGCAGGTCTCCCTCCGGTGGCAAGGACAACGCAAAATCCGGCTCCTTGAGTGTTTCGAACAGATCCAGGCAGACATGCCCGTGCCCCAATTGATGGCTGGCAAGGGCCGCGGCAAGCAACACCAGCGGGTCGTCTTCTGGGCACAGTTCATGGAGGAACGCCACGAATGCCCTGTCCAAGGCTCGCAGCCAACCGCGCTCCACCCAGCGAGTCAGCAGCAGCAACAGGTCGTCCACGTCGCTCAAGGGCGCCAAATCCACCAGGCTCTCGTCGTCGGAATTCTTGGGAAGCAGGTCCGCAAAAGAACGACTCATAACAGTTCTCCCTGCACCCAAGCCGGCTCCGCCTTGGGCTCGGGCATTCCTCGGAACAGGCGATCCAGTTGCTCTATCAAGGCGCGCGCAGGCTTGGTGAAGTAGACACCCTGGCTGGCAGCGCGTGTGCCACGAAGGAATATATACAGCGCGCCGCCAACATGCTTGTCGTAGTCATAGTGGGGCAAGCGCGCCTTGAGCTGGCGGTGCAAGGCCAACAGGTACAGCACGTATTGCAAGTCGTAGCGGTTATCCAGGATCGATTGCTCCATGGCCTGCATGGTGTAGGCGGCGTCGTCCAATCCCAGCCAGTTGGACTTGTAATCGGCCACATAATATCGACCGTCGTGCTCGAAGGTCAGGTCTATGAAACCCTTGAACATGCCATTGAGCAATACCGGTTCCGCAGCGACACGAGCCACGCCGTCATGGGTGAATCGGCAAACCAGATCATCGAGCTTGAGCACATCGACCTTGTGGCTGGCGAACCAGAATTCCATTTCCACTTGGAACCGGGTCAAGTCTTCCAGCACCACCGGCGCTTGGCCGCCGCCAATACACAGAGGCGTTTTGATCAGGTGCAACAACCAGTCGCCAAGGGTTTTGATCCATCCATTCCAACCCCGGCGGTTGCAGCGTCGGGCAATGGCATCCTCAATGATGGCTGGCGCCGTCGGGAATCCTTCGCCGGCAGCCCACTCCAGGAGCCCATGCAGGAAGGTACCGGGGTTGGGGCCACGTGGAAAACGGTGGATGTCACCGCCCGCAGCCGCAACTTCCCGCGGGGCGTCTGGGTCGAGTCGCTCATCATCGAACAGTTTCTGGGCTTGGGGATTTTCCGGTGCGGTGTCACCGCCCACGTTGAGGCTGTCGCCGAAACGCAACGCACTGTAGGAAGCAATCCACCAGTTCTCGCTGGCTTTGCGCAACGGAATCAAGGGTTCAAGCAATACCGCGTCGTTGCGTGCGGGTCGGTAGTGCTCGTCGCTGGGCTGGGGCATATCCAGGCAGCTCACCGCCTGGCTGCCTTGCCGCAGGTCTTCCAACCAACGTCTGAGCTCTACCGACTCGTTCAACGGCGCACCACCACCCAACAGATAGCCCAGGGCAGACAAATGTAGAATCGAGCGGTTATTACTGCCGCGCTTGAGATCGGCGACACCCAGCCAGCAGGCGTGCTGGGCACGGGTAAGTGCCACGTACAAAAGACGCAGGTCCTCTGCCAGACGCTCGTCATCGGCCTTGGCGATCAATTCCGGGGTCGGGGCGAGACTGATCTGCGCCAGGCCGCGCTCATCGTGGTAATGCAGCGGAAGTCGACTGCCATCCACCGGCTTCGTCGAGCATATGAACGGGAGGAACACCAGGGGGTATTCGAGTCCCTTGGACTTATGGATCGTCACTACCTTGACCAACTGCTCGTCGCTTTCGAGGCGAAGGATCTGCTCTTCTCCCGCCTGCCCGGTCATGGCCAGATGCTCGGCCAGGTAACGAATCATGGCTTGCTCGCCATCCAGCTCGACGGCGGCCTGCTGCAACAACTCACAAAGGTGCAGCAGGTTGGTCAGCACCCGCTCGCCGTCATCACGTGCCATCAGGGACTGAGGCAATTTGAAGTCGTGCAACAAGCGCCTCAGCATCGGCAGCACACCTTGCGCGCGCCAGACCATCCGATAGCCCCGGAACTGCATCACACGGCTTTCCCACGCCAACTCATCCTGGTTCAGGCGCTCAAGCTCTGTGAGCGGCAGGTTCAACGTAGTGCTGGCCAGGGCTGTGCGCAGCAGTCGCTCCACATCCGGCTCGGCACATGCCTTGAGCCAGGTCAGCAAATCCCTTGCTTCCTGGGAAGCAAATACCGAGTCCTTGTCTGATAGATAGACACTGCGCACGCCTCGTGCGGACAACTCGCCGCGCACGGCCTGCGCTTCCTTGCCATCGCGCACGAGAATGGCGATGTCGGCCGGCAGAAGACCACGAAGCATTTCCCCATCATGGAAAAAGCCATCGCGCCCCGACTGTCCGCCGTTGAGCAGCGCAGTGATTTCGCTGGCGCAGGCTGCAGCCATCTGCTGCCGATACACCGCTCCGGAAACTGGCTGGTCAGAGACCAGGTGCCAAACATTAAGGGCAGCGACAGTCTGTCCCGAAACCCGCAAGCTCTCTTTGCGCCCTTGGGACTCGACGGGCAGGAACGGCACGGGATTCTCACCCGATGGCTCGCGGAACAGGAAAGCCCCTCGCCCCTGCTGACGCGCCTCGGCATGTTGGAAAACCTGATTCACCGCGCCGACCATGGCATGGCTGGAGCGGAAGTTTGTCCCCAGCGTATGCAACCGGCCAGCGGTGGCTTCCCTGGCGCGCAGGTAGGTATAGATATCGGCGCCGCGAAACGCATAAATGGCCTGCTTCGGATCACCGATCAGGAACAGCCCGCTTTGCGGATTGTTGTCTTCAATGCAATAGATGCTTTCGAAGATTCGGTACTGGATCGGATCGGTGTCCTGGAATTCATCGATCAGCGCCACTGGGAACTGCTCGCGAATCAGGCTAGCCAGCCGCTCCCCGCCTTCAGCCTGCAACGCCGCGTCCAGGCGCAGCAGCATGTCGTCGAAACCCATTTCAGCCCGGCGCCGTTTCTCCGCTTCGAAGCGTGTCCCGACCCATTGCGCGGCATGCTGCAACACCGCCGCGTCCGGGGTGGGCAGGGCGTCCAGGCTGGCCTTGAGGCCCGACATCGCATCCAGCCCGGGATGACTGGGCACATCGCCTTTCCAGGCCTCGGCCATGCCCTCGGGCGTCAGCCGTGTGAAGCCGGTGCCAATGTCCAGCAGCTCGAGACTTTCGTCCTCGACCCAGGCCGTGATCTTCTGGAACCAGGGTTCGAAATAGCGAGCCTGCATCTTGCGTCCGTCGACGCTTTTATTGGCAACGCCCTGCTGGCAGATTTCCAACAACTCCACGGCCCATTGTCGCCAAGGAGCCTTGAGGTCGAGCAATGCCGCGCTGCGTTCCTGAAGGGATGCGACGATCAGCTCGGCCGGCTCGATCCCCTGCGCCTCACCTCGAGAACTGGAAAACAAACCCCTTACCCGGGGCAGCAGGGCGGCAGGCCCGCCCCAGTGAGCCCGCACCCAGTGCAGCGCTTCACCTTGCATCGAATAGCAGAACAGCCGCCAGTAGTCGCGCAGCACCTCTGCGAGCAACTCGCTGTGATCGGTTTCCAGGGTTTGCGTAAACAGGCTGCCACTGTCGAAGGCATGCTCGCGAAGCATTCGCTGACACCAGCTATGGATAGTCGAAACGGCCGCTTCGTCCATCCATTGCGCGGCTATATCGAGCCGGTTCGCGCAGGCTGCCCATTGCCCTTCCCCGAACTCATCACGCAACGAGGCAATCAACGAGTCCGGGGCGGGAATCTCATCGCGAAAAAAACGCGCCGCTTCCGCCAGGCGCGTACGGATACGCTCCCGCAGTTCCTTGGTCGCGGCATCGGTGAAGGTCACTACCAGAATCTGCGGAGGAAGCAGCTCGCGTTCAAACCGCGTCTGCGGGTCGCCATGCCCTAACACCAGGCGCAAATACAACGCCGAAATGGTAAAGGTTTTCCCGGTACCGGCACTGGCCTCGATCAATTGACTGCCACGTAGCGGGAAGGCCAGGGCCAAGGGAGTTTTCCGGCTCATGGATGTACGTCCTCGCTCACCAGTGAGCGCCAAGGCGCTTCGAGTAGCGGCCGATAAAGCGCATCACACCAGTCGGGAAATGTTTCGTCAGCGACCAGCGCATTGAAGTCGGGGTATTGCCGTGCCAGCGCAGGGCTTTCCCGGCGCTCCCCCTCAAACGTCAGCCCGTCACCTTCGTAGGCTTTGCGAGCCGCCGCCAGGGCTTTCTCCGGGTCGCTTTGGTCGAGCCAGGCGAACGCGGTCTTCACCGCGATTGGCAAGGGTTGGCGCATACCAGCCCGCCAGGCTTGCAGCAGGTCGCCAAGGACCTGGCGCGCTACGGTTTCGTCAAAAGGGGCGAGCAGCAAGCTGTCATCACTGGCGACCAACGCCGTAGTCATCGAAAGCCCACTGGCGCAGGCTACAAGATGGTTGACCCAGACCCGTATCAGTCGATGCCATTTGCGGGTCTTGGTAGATCCGATGCTGTTGGGGATAGCGGTAATGGCGAGGACCGAGCCATCGCCTCGCTGATGCAGGCCGCTAAGCCATCCTTCTACGCTGACATCGTGTATACGAAGGCTGACGGGGACGGCGCTGGTCAGTGGAGTGGGCCATGAAGACAGGAGCTGCTGGTAGCGCTGGAGCAGGTCAGGGAACGGCTCGATCAACTCGCGCTGCAGGCTTTCACCGAAACCCGCCATGGGCAGCAGGCCACTGTTCTGTAACCGCTTGGCATGCGCCGCCAACGCCAGGTCCGATTGGTCGAGGCGAACAAGGGCGGCCTCGAGCAAGCTGTCGCTCAAGCTGTAGCGCTGCAGGGCATCGAGAACGAAAGGTTCGTCATCGGCCAGGGGGGCTTCGAAAGTCTCGAAGAACACCTTGAGTCGCTGGCTGAAGAAATGACGAACAGGATTGCGCAGAAAATCCTGCAACTGAGCGATCCCCAATGGCTCTTCCTGGGCATAGGGCTCCAACATTGCAGGCATCGCGCTGTGTTCATGGGCCTCGTGAAGCGAACGCCATTCACCGGCATAGCTGAACAGCCCGTCACCCTGATAAAAGTACCGGGCGCTGAACGGCTGCAAAGGATGCTCCTGAGTCAACGCCTCGAGTAGACCCTCGTCACCATTTGCCAACCGCCACCCACTGGCAAGATGATCACGCAACTGGCCGATCAAGACCGATGCCGGCCGATCGCTGTTGTCACGAATACTGCGACCGACCCAACTGATGTAGAGCTTTTCCCGGGCAGAAAGCAGCGCTTCCAAAAGTAGGTACCGATCGTCCTCGCGCCGGGAACGATCGCCTGGGCGGTAATCGCTGCCCATGAGATCGAAATCCAGCGGTGGTTGAGCTCGTGGATAGTCGCCGTCATTCATTCCCAGCAAACAAACCAGCTTGAAGGGTATCGCTCGCATCGGCATCAACGTACAAAAATTGACCGCTCCGGCGAGGAAACGTTGGGACAACTTCCCCTGATCCAGTCCGGTCAGCCAGGCTTCCCTGACAACCGTCAAAGGAAGCTCATCCTCCAGCCCGACCGAATCGCAGGTTTCCAGCCAGGTTTCACGCAGGTCCTCGAGTTGGGCCAGCAGATAATCGTCGTGCTCGTTGCTTGCCAGGAAGAACAATTGCATCAAGTCATGCAGACGCGCCCCCCATTCCTTGGGAGAGGTTGGCTGGCTCAGCTCCCGGTGAGCAACTTCCAGCGCATCCAGCAAAGCCACCAGCGGACCGATCAAAGCCGCATCGAGGCCACCGATTTCGTCATAGGGCTCGATGCCCTCGTAAGCCTCTGAATCGCCAACCGCATACCCCAGCAACATGCGACGCAGGCCGAAACGCCAGCTGTTCTGCTCAAGCTCTGCGGGCAAACCCAAACTGGCGCGATGCCGGGCATTCATCCCCCAGCGAATGCCTGCTCCCTCAATCCAGCGGTGCAGTATCGGCAAGTCGGCCTCATTGATGCCAAACCGCTCGCGCAACGCTGGCACGTCCAGCAGATCGAGAATCTCGCTGACCGGAAACCGACTATCCGGGAGCCTGAGCAAATGCTCGACGGCGATGAGCAAAGGGTCACGGCCACGCTGGCCCTGATCTGTCAGGGTGAAGGGGATGAAACGAGGGTCACCCCGATCAAGCTGGCCAAACACGGCGCGGATATGCGGCGCATAACTGTCGATATCCGGGACCATGACGATGATATCCCGGGGACGCAGGGACGAATCCTTGCTGAAGTGCGCAAGCAATTGATCATGAAGGATCTCAACTTCACGCTGGGCACTGTGGGCCACATGGAAACGGATCGACTCGTCTTGTTGCGTATCGACTGAAGGCCAGTGTTGCCGGGTTTCATCCAAGGGGCGCAATTCCAGGATATCGTCCTGCAGCTGACTAAGGAGGGTCGTGGGATTACCGTCGCTGAACAGATCGATACGCCCTTCGCGAAATACCGAGCGATAGGTGTTTGGATCATCGTAGCTGTCGAGAAGGTTGATGTAGTCGCGCCCTTGCTTTCCCCAGGCAGCCAACAGCGGATGTGCATGCTGATGCAAAGTCTGCGAATCCAGGACATTTGGCATGCCGCTTTTTCGTGCCTGCCGTTTGTATTGGTGACGAAGCAGGTCCTTGTCGGCGACGATGTCCGCCCAATGGTAACGACAGGGGTTGTGAACACACAGTAAAACCTGGCTGAACCGTGAAAGACCGGCCAGGGCCTCAAGCGCTTGGGCTGGCAGTGAAGAAATACCGAACACGATTACGCGAGCCGGTAGGCCTTCGGGAGCGGCTTCAAGATGATTGATGCGCTCAAGATAGCGCTGGTGAACGCCGGCACGGCTTTGAGCCATGCCCTCTTCACCCACATCCAACAGCAGCGCTCGCCACAGCTCCGCTTGCCAGCAATTTGCCGGCGCGAGCGGCTTTGTTTCACCACGCACGCTCCTTGTCTGGTGCCGTCCCTGCGCCCAATCTTCAAGCCAGTCGGCTCGGTACACCTGATACTGGTCGAAAAGATCAGCCAGACGCTCGGACAATTGGTAGCGCTTACGTAAATCAGTGTCGTCAGACAGGAAACGTCGCAACGGTTCGAAATGACGCTGTTCAATTAGCTGCGGCAGGAGACGCATCAGCCTCCATGTGAGCGGCGCCTTATCCAGTAAGGATTTAGCCGGAATTTCATCACGGCCAAGCACCATTCGATAGAGCTGCCACATGAAACTGCCGGGCAGCTGCACCTCGATGGCAGCCGCAATTCCGCAGCCGCCACTGTCATCGTCTTCAGGATCTTCAGCCAGTGCCAGCTTCAGCCATTGGGCGATGCCGTTGCTTTGAACGAGGGCGATTTCATTTTCAAGCGGGCCTAGCGGATAGCGTCGCATCAGGCTGATAACCAGGCTGCGCAACTCATCAAGGCGATTCCCATGAACCACCATGAAAGCAGGGCTGAGGGACGTCGCGTCCGGCATAAAGGCATCCTTGAAAAGTGCAAAAGCTAGGGCAGAACCTTAGCACTGTCGGTGGGCTGTGGCAGCCGGGAGCTGTCCGCGCTTATCGTAAGAACTTTCCTGCGGGCAAAACAAAACCCCTACCTGCATCAGCAGATAGGGGTTTCGGAATTTAATCTTGACGATGACCTACTCTCACATGGGGAAACCCCACACTACCATCGGCGATGCATCGTTTCACTTCTGAGTTCGGGATGGGATCAGGTGGTTCCAATGCTCTATGGTCGTCAAGAAATTCGGTAGCCAGCGCGTGCCTTACGGTCACGTTCCAGCGAATGGGTATGTGATAGCGTGTTGCTTGTGAGTATCTCGAACTTTCGGTTCGTTTCGTCTTCACAACACCGCAATCTGGCCTCTTTCGAGTCTACAAATTGCTTGGGTGTTATATGGTCAAGCCTCACGGGCAATTAGTACAGGTTAGCTCAACGCCTCACAGCGCTTACACACCCTGCCTATCAACGTCGTAGTCTTCGACGGCCCTTCAGGGAGCTCAAGGCTCCAGTGAGATCTCATCTTGAGGCAAGTTTCCCGCTTAGATGCTTTCAGCGGTTATCTTTTCCGAACATAGCTACCCGGCAATGCCACTGGCGTGACAACCGGAACACCAGAGGTTCGTCCACTCCGGTCCTCTCGTACTAGGAGCAGCCCCTCTCAAATCTCAAACGTCCACGGCAGATAGGGACCGAACTGTCTCACGACGTTCTAAACCCAGCTCGCGTACCACTTTAAATGGCGAACAGCCATACCCTTGGGACCGGCTTCAGCCCCAGGATGTGATGAGCCGACATCGAGGTGCCAAACACCGCCGTCGATATGAACTCTTGGGCGGTATCAGCCTGTTATCCCCGGAGTACCTTTTATCCGTTGAGCGATGGCCCTTCCATACAGAACCACCGGATCACTAAGACCTACTTTCGTACCTGCTCGACGTGTCTGTCTCGCAGTCAAGCGCGCTTTTGCCTTTATACTCTACGACCGATTTCCGACCGGTCTGAGCGCACCTTCGTACTCCTCCGTTACTCTTTAGGAGGAGACCGCCCCAGTCAAACTACCCACCATACACTGTCCTCGATCCGGATAACGGACCTGAGTTAGAACCTCAAAGTTGCCAGGGTGGTATTTCAAGGATGGCTCCACGCAGACTGGCGTCCACGCTTCAAAGCCTCCCACCTATCCTACACAAGCAAATTCAAAGTCCAGTGCAAAGCTATAGTAAAGGTTCACGGGGTCTTTCCGTCTAGCCGCGGATACACTGCATCTTCACAGCGATTTCAATTTCACTGAGTCTCGGGTGGAGACAGCGCCGCCATCGTTACGCCATTCGTGCAGGTCGGAACTTACCCGACAAGGAATTTCGCTACCTTAGGACCGTTATAGTTACGGCCGCCGTTTACCGGGGCTTCGATCAAGAGCTTCGCGTTAGCTAACCCCATCAATTAACCTTCCGGCACCGGGCAGGCGTCACACCCTATACGTCCACTTTCGTGTTTGCAGAGTGCTGTGTTTTTAATAAACAGTCGCAGCGGCCTGGTATCTTCGACCGGCGTGGGCTTACGCAGCAAGTGCTTCACCCTCACCGGCGCACCTTCTCCCGAAGTTACGGTGCCATTTTGCCTAGTTCCTTCACCCGAGTTCTCTCAAGCGCCTTGGTATTCTCTACCCAACCACCTGTGTCGGTTTGGGGTACGGTTCCTGGTTACCTGAAGCTTAGAAGCTTTTCTTGGAAGCATGGCATCAACCACTTCGTCACCCAAAGGGCAACTCGTCATCAGCTCTCGGCCTTAAGATCCCGGATTTACCTAAGATCTCAGCCTACCACCTTAAACTTGGACAACCAACGCCAAGCTGGCCTAGCCTTCTCCGTCCCTCCATCGCAATAACCAGAAGTACAGGAATATTAACCTGTTTTCCATCGACTACGCTTTTCAGCCTCGCCTTAGGGACCGACTAACCCTGCGTCGATTAACGTTGCGCAGGAAACCTTGGTCTTTCGGCGTGGGTGTTTTTCACACCCATTGTCGTTACTCATGTCAGCATTCGCACTTCTGATACCTCCAGCAAGCTTCTCAACTCACCTTCACAGGCTTACAGAACGCTCCTCTACCGCATCACTTACGTGATACCCGTAGCTTCGGTGTATGGTTTGAGCCCCGTTACATCTTCCGCGCAGGCCGACTCGACTAGTGAGCTATTACGCTTTCTTTAAAGGGTGGCTGCTTCTAAGCCAACCTCCTAGCTGTCTAAGCCTTCCCACATCGTTTCCCACTTAACCATAACTTTGGGACCTTAGCTGACGGTCTGGGTTGTTTCCCTTTTCACGACGGACGTTAGCACCCGCCGTGTGTCTCCCATGCTCGGCACTTGTAGGTATTCGGAGTTTGCATCGGTTTGGTAAGTCGGGATGACCCCCTAGCCGAAACAGTGCTCTACCCCCTACAGTGATACATGAGGCGCTACCTAAATAGCTTTCGAGGAGAACCAGCTATCTCCGAGCTTGATTAGCCTTTCACTCCGATCCACAGGTCATCCGCTAACTTTTCAACGGTAGTCGGTTCGGTCCTCCAGTCAGTGTTACCTAACCTTCAACCTGCCCATGGATAGATCGCCCGGTTTCGGGTCTATTCCCAGCGACTAGACGCCCTATTAAGACTCGCTTTCGCTACGCCTCCCCTATTCGGTTAAGCTCGCCACTGAAAATAAGTCGCTGACCCATTATACAAAAGGTACGCAGTCACCCAACAAAGTGGGCTCCCACTGCTTGTACGCATACGGTTTCAGGATCTATTTCACTCCCCTCTCCGGGGTTCTTTTCGCCTTTCCCTCACGGTACTAGTTCACTATCGGTCAGTCAGTAGTATTTAGCCTTGGAGGATGGTCCCCCCATATTCAGACAAAGTTTCTCGTGCTCCGTCCTACTCGATTTCACTTCTAAGATCCTTTCGCGTACAGGGCTATCACCCACTATGGCCGCACTTTCCAGAGCGTTCCGCTAAAATCAAAGAAGCTTAAGGGCTAGTCCCCGTTCGCTCGCCACTACTAAGGGAATCTCGGTTGATTTCTTTTCCTCAGGGTACTTAGATGTTTCAGTTCCCCTGGTTCGCTTCTTGCACCTATGTATTCAGTACAAGATAACCATCTTATGATGGCTGGGTTCCCCCATTCAGACATCTCCGGATCACAGTCTGTTTGCCGACTCCCCGAAGCTTTTCGCAGGCTACCACGTCTTTCATCGCCTCTGACTGCCAAGGCATCCACCGTATGCGCTTCTTCACTTGACCATATAACCCCAAGCAATCTGGTTATACTGTGAAGACGACATTCGCCGAAAATTCGATCTGGCTCTAAGAGCCACTCACAAATTTTACCTTAGCCTGATCCGTTACCAGTGAAAGTAACGTTCAGTCTATCTTTCTATCACATACCCAAATTTTTAAAGAACGATCTAATCAAAAGACTAGAAATCAACATTCATCATCCCGCGGATGGAATGCTCATTTCTAAGCTTTAAACGTTGGAACCAATCTGTAATGGTGGAGCCAAGCGGGATCGAACCGCTGACCTCCTGCGTGCAAGGCAGGCGCTCTCCCAGCTGAGCTATGGCCCCGTATCGCTACAGGGTACACCATGAAATTGGTGGGTCTGGGCAGATTCGAACTGCCGACCTCACCCTTATCAGGGGTGCGCTCTAACCAACTGAGCTACAGACCCAATCGTCTTCTTCAATGAATCAAGCAATTCGTGTGGGAGCTCATGGAGCCGCTGCTGTCGTCGATTAAGGAGGTGATCCAGCCGCAGGTTCCCCTACGGCTACCTTGTTACGACTTCACCCCAGTCATGAATCACACCGTGGTAACCGTCCTCCCGAAGGTTAGACTAGCTACTTCTGGTGCAACCCACTCCCATGGTGTGACGGGCGGTGTGTACAAGGCCCGGGAACGTATTCACCGCGACATTCTGATTCGCGATTACTAGCGATTCCGACTTCACGCAGTCGAGTTGCAGACTGCGATCCGGACTACGATCGGTTTTGTGGGATTAGCTCCACCTCGCGGCTTGGCAACCCTCTGTACCGACCATTGTAGCACGTGTGTAGCCCAGGCCGTAAGGGCCATGATGACTTGACGTCATCCCCACCTTCCTCCGGTTTGTCACCGGCAGTCTCCTTAGAGTGCCCACCATAACGTGCTGGTAACTAAGGACAAGGGTTGCGCTCGTTACGGGACTTAACCCAACATCTCACGACACGAGCTGACGACAGCCATGCAGCACCTGTCTCAATGTTCCCGAAGGCACCAATCCATCTCTGGAAAGTTCATTGGATGTCAAGGCCTGGTAAGGTTCTTCGCGTTGCTTCGAATTAAACCACATGCTCCACCGCTTGTGCGGGCCCCCGTCAATTCATTTGAGTTTTAACCTTGCGGCCGTACTCCCCAGGCGGTCAACTTAATGCGTTAGCTGCGCCACTAAGAGCTCAAGGCTCCCAACGGCTAGTTGACATCGTTTACGGCGTGGACTACCAGGGTATCTAATCCTGTTTGCTCCCCACGCTTTCGCACCTCAGTGTCAGTATCAGTCCAGGTGGTCGCCTTCGCCACTGGTGTTCCTTCCTATATCTACGCATTTCACCGCTACACAGGAAATTCCACCACCCTCTACCATACTCTAGCTCGACAGTTTTGAATGCAGTTCCCAGGTTGAGCCCGGGGATTTCACATCCAACTTAACGAACCACCTACGCGCGCTTTACGCCCAGTAATTCCGATTAACGCTTGCACCCTCTGTATTACCGCGGCTGCTGGCACAGAGTTAGCCGGTGCTTATTCTGTCGGTAACGTCAAAACACTAACGTATTAGGTTAATGCCCTTCCTCCCAACTTAAAGTGCTTTACAATCCGAAGACCTTCTTCACACACGCGGCATGGCTGGATCAGGCTTTCGCCCATTGTCCAATATTCCCCACTGCTGCCTCCCGTAGGAGTCTGGACCGTGTCTCAGTTCCAGTGTGACTGATCATCCTCTCAGACCAGTTACGGATCGTCGCCTTGGTGAGCCATTACCTCACCAACTAGCTAATCCGACCTAGGCTCATCTGATAGCGCAAGGCCCGAAGGTCCCCTGCTTTCTCCCGTAGGACGTATGCGGTATTAGCGTCCGTTTCCGAGCGTTATCCCCCACTACCAGGCAGATTCCTAGGCATTACTCACCCGTCCGCCGCTCGCCACCAGGTACAAGTACCCGTGCTGCCGCTCGACTTGCATGTGTTAGGCCTGCCGCCAGCGTTCAATCTGAGCCATGATCAAACTCTTCAGTTCAAACATCTTTGGGTTTTGAGAAAACCCTAAACTTGGCTCAGCAATCGTTGGTTACATCTTTGATTTCTCGCGGAGTAACTTGTGATGCTGATAATCTGTTGACTAGCAGTCTGACTCCACAAGCACCCACACGAATTGCTTGATTCAGTTGTTAAAGAGCGGTGGGTTGAGCCTTTCGCCTCAACCGAGGCGCGCATTCTACAGCGCCCCGTGTATCTGTCAAGCGGTTATTTTAAGAAGTTTTCAAAGTTTCGCTTGGAAATCCTTAACAACTTCAACCACTTGCGCTTCCGATCTCTCGTTAGCGGGAGGCGAATTCTACAGCGTTACTCGCTGCTGTCAACACCTCTTTTTTACCGCTTTCGACCGAGAGGATCGAACCGTCGATAGCGCCCGAAAAACCGGCCTACCCACTCCTTCCGCGCTTCGATGAACTGAAGCAAAGCACTTACCGAAACTTGGTTAACTCGTTGAAACTCAAGGAGTTTTCCGTTTCGACTGCGCCGGAAGTGGGGCGAATTATAGACATCCAGAATTTGCCGTCAACCCTTTATTTTCATAATTCTGTCATATCAGTCAGAAACCCCGGAAATACAGAGGCCGACGCCCAGGGGCGCCGGCCTCTTCACTTACATGTTACAAACTGGGAAATGCAAACTGCGAAGCCTCATGGCTGGCACGCTGCGGCCAGCGTTGGGTAATGGCCTTGCGACGGGTATAAAAACGCACCCCGTCCGGACCATAGGCATGCAAGTCACCAAAAAGTGAACGCTTCCAACCACCGAAGCTGTGATAGGCGACAGGCACTGGCAATGGAACATTGACGCCAACCATACCGACTTCAATCTCATCGCAAAACAACCGCGCCGCTTCGCCGTCACGGGTAAAGATGCAGGTGCCGTTGCCATATTCGTGATCGTTGATCAGTTGCATCGCCTCTTCCAAGCTATTGACCCGGACGATACACAGCACCGGCCCGAAGATTTCTTCCTTGTAGATGCGCATCTCAGGCGTCACGCGGTCAAACAGGCAGCCACCCAGGAAAAAGCCTTCCTCGTGCCCAGCAACGCTCAAGCCACGACCATCGACAATCAATGATGCCCCCGCCGACACGCCCTCCTCTATATACCCACTGACCTTGTCGCGGTGCTGCCCGGTAACAAGCGGCCCCATGTCCAGTCCGCAAGAAGTCCCCGCACCGATCTTCAGTGCCTTGACCTGCGGCACCAACTTGGCCACCAGGGCATCCGCTACTTGATCGCCGACACATACCGCTACCGAAATCGCCATGCAGCGCTCACCGCACGAACCGTACGCCGCGCCCATCAAGGCGCTGACTGCGTTGTCCAGATCTGCATCCGGCATCAGCACCGCATGGTTCTTCGCCCCACCCAGCGCCTGGACGCGCTTACCTCGACGAGTACCTTCGGCATAGATGTATTCAGCGATTGGTGTCGACCCGACAAAACTCAGCGCTTTTACCTCCGGCGCCTCGATCAAAGCATCCACCGCCGCCTTGTCGCCATGGACTACGCTCAATACACCTTTGGGCAAACCGGCTTCCAGCAAAAGCTGGGCGATCAGCAGTGTCGAACTCGGATCGCGCTCCGACGGCTTGAGAATGAAACAATTCCCACAGACGATAGCCAGCGGGTACATCCACAACGGCACCATTGCCGGGAAATTGAACGGCGTGATACCCGCCACGACACCTAAAGGCTGGAAATCTGACCAAGCATCGATATTCGGCCCTACATTGCGACTGTATTCGCCCTTCAGGATTTCCGGCGCCGCACAGGCAAACTCAACGTTTTCGATACCCCGTTTGAGTTCCCCCGCCGCGTCTTCCAGGGTCTTGCCGTGTTCTTCGCTGATCAACTGGGCGATGCGCGACTCGTTCTGCTCCAGCAGTTGCTTGAAACGGAACATTACTTGGGCGCGCTTCGCCGCCGGCGTGTTGCGCCAGGCCGGGAAAGCGGCCTTGGCGCCATCGATCGCCTGCTGGACAGTTGCGCGATCCGCCAGCGGTACTTGATGGATTGCCTGGCCGGTGGACGGGTTGAACACATCGGCTGTACAGGCGTTATCGCTCAACAGTTCGCCATTGATCAAATGCGGGATGAGGCTCATGGGGACTCCAGGAAATTGATCACCAGACGCCCATTAACGAGCGTCTCTCTATATAGAAGAAATCAGTCGATCTTGTTCAGCACTTCACCAACTGCGTCGAACAGGCGATCCAGGTCCTGCGGCTTGCTGTTGAACGTCGGCCCGAACTGCAAGGTATCGCCGCCAAAGCGCACATAGAACCCAGCCTTCCACAGTGCCATTCCCGCCTCGAAAGGACGCACGATAGCGTCACCGTCACGGGGGGCGATCTGGATCGCCCCGGCCAAGCCAAAGTTGCGAATATCGATAACGTTTTTCGAGCCTTTCAAGCCATGCAATGCGGTCTCGAAATGCGGCGCCACCTCGGCCACACCCTGCACCAGATTCTCTTTTTGTAGCAGGTCCAACGCCGCCAGTCCCGCCGCGCACGCCACTGGGTGCGCCGAGTACGTATAGCCATGGGGAAATTCCACGGCATATTCAGGTGTCGGCTGGCTCATGAACGTCTGGTAGATTTCGCTACTGGCAATGACCGCCCCCATCGGAATTGCACCGTTGGTGACTTGCTTGGCGATGCACATCACGTCCGGCGTCACGCCAAAGCTGTCGGCACCAAACATCGCGCCGGTACGACCGAACCCGGTGATCACTTCGTCAAACACCAGCAAGATGTTGTGCTGGTCGCAGATTTCCCGCAGACGCTTCAGGTATCCCTCTGGCGGCACCAGCACACCGGCGGACCCAGCCATCGGCTCGACAAACACGGCGGCGATATTGGAAGCGTCGTGCAGCTCGATCAACTTCAACAGCTCATCGGCCAAGGCGATCCCGCCCTCCTTGGGCATGCCGCGGGAATAGGCGTTACTGGCCAGCAAGGTATGGGGCAAATGATCAACATCCATCATGGCTTGGCCGAACAATTTGCGGTTGCCGCTGACCCCGCCCAGGCTGGTGCCGGCAATATTCACACCGTGATAACCGCGGGCACGACCGATCATCTTGGTCTTGGTGGCCTGCCCCTTGAGGCGCCAATAAGCGCGAACCATCTTCACTGCGGTATCGGCGCACTCGGAACCTGAGTCGGTGAAGAACACATGGTTGAGGTTGCCCGGGGTCAGGTTGGTGATCTTTTCCGCCAATTGGAACGACAGCGGATGTCCGTACTGGAATCCCGGCGAGTAATCGAGCGTGCCCAGTTGCTTGCCGACCGCTTCCTGGATCTCCTTGCGGGTGTGCCCGGCGCCGCATGTCCACAATCCCGACAGCGAATCGTAGACCTTGCGTCCCTTGTCATCGGTCAGCCAGCTACCTTCGGCGGCGACGATCAGGCGAGGGTCGCGTTGGAAATTGCGATTGGCCGTATAAGGCATCCAATGAGCGTCCAGCTTGAGCTGGCTGGCCAGGGAACCGACAGCGTGTTCGGGCATGTTCATCGACAAAACCTCGCAAGACATAAACGGTATGAAATCAGGAGCGTTCTTGCGACTACGTTGCCACGGCGATAAAGTCGGTGAAACCCAGCTTTTCTAACCTTCAGTCAGCGGATTACTAAACTATGAGCATGCGTCGTTCCGATCCGCTGGCCCAGGTCAGCGACTTCGATATCCGCTTGCTGCGCATTTTCCGCAGCGTGGTGGAATGCGGTGGTTTTTCTGCCGCCGAAACGGTCCTCGGGATCGGCCGCTCGGCTATCAGCCAGCAGATGAATGATCTTGAACAACGCCTAGGGCTGCGCTTGTGCCAGCGTGGCCGCGCGGGCTTTTCCCTGACTGAAGAAGGCCGCGAGGTCTATCAGTCGGCGCTGCAACTATTAAGTGCGCTGGAAAGTTTCCGTACCGAGGTCAACGGCCTCCATCAACATTTACGCGGCGAATTGATCATTGGCCTGACGGACAACCTTGTCACCCTGCCGCATATGCGTATCACCCACGCCTTGGCCCAGTTGAAAGAACGCGGGCCAGACGTGCAAATCCAGATTCGCATGATCGCACCCAACGAAGTCGAGCAAGGCGTACTCGACGGTCGCCTTCACGTCGGCGTGGTCCCCCAGGCCAGCGCCCTTTCAGGTCTTGAATACCAACCGCTCTACAGCGAACGCTCGCTGCTGTATTGCGCGGTCGGTCATCCACTGTTTTACGTGGACGACCAGCAACTCGAAGACGCTCGCCTCAATACCCAAGACGCCATCGCGCCAACCTTTCGCTTGCCGGCCGACATCCAGGCCCATTACCAGGCACTGAACTGCACGGCCAGCGCATCGGACCGCGAAGGCATGGCGTTTCTGATTCTCACGGGTCGTTATATCGGTTATCTACCAGATCACTACGCCAATCTCTGGGTACAACAAGGTCGCCTACGCGCGCTCAAACCCTTCGCGCGTTTCTACGACCTGAGCCTGGCATCAGTCACGCGCAAGGGACGTCGCCCTCATTTGGTGCTGGAAAGCTTCCTCGAAAATCTCGCGGCAACACGCTGAATTTCTTCAACGTGCCGCTTTTATAGCCGCAGCACTTGTCTGATCCGCGCCGGTGCGCTATGAACGCATTTGCCCGCACCCACAGACCCAGCCCGGAAACGTCCATGACTTTTGAAGTTCCCGCCCATGGCGGCAAGCCTACCGGCCGCATTCGTCAACAGAACGAAGAGACCATCCTCAGGGCCGCCGAGGATGAGTTCGCTCGTCACGGTTTCAAGGGCACCAGCATGAATACGATTGCCTTGAAGGCTGGATTGCCCAAGGCCAACCTCCACTACTATTTCACCAATAAGCTCGGGCTCTACGTGGCGGTATTGAGCAACATCATCGAGTTATGGGACAGCACGTTCAATTCCCTGACGGCCGAAGACGATCCGGCGCAGGCATTGACCCGCTACATCCGCGCCAAGATGGAGTTCTCGCGGCGCCAACCTCAGGCGTCGCGGATTTTCGCTATGGAAGTGATCAGTGGCGGCGAATGCCTGAGCGAATATTTCAACCAGGACTATCAGGCCTGGTTCAAGGGCCGAGCGGCTGTTTTCCAGGCTTGGATCGATGCAGGAAAAATGGACCCGGTCGATCCGGTGCATCTCATCTTCCTGCTATGGGGCAGCACCCAGCATTATGCCGACTTTGCTACCCAGATCTGCCGCGTGACCGGTCGCAGCAAGCTGACCAAGCAAGACATGATCGACGCTGGCGACAACTTGATCCGTATCATTCTAAAAGGCTGCGGCCTGACACCTGACCTCTCATACAGATCCTAGGACTACATGCCTTATACCCTCGCCGGCTTTTGTGAGTACCGTGAAGAAATCCGCAAAAGCCGTTTCATTACCCTTGCCGCCGCCATCAACAGCCCTGCCGAGGCCCAGGCCTTTATCGAACAGCACAGCGACCTGGCCGCCACGCACAATTGCTGGGCCTGGAAATTCGGCAACCAGTACCGCAGCAGCGACGATGGCGAACCAGGCGGTACCGCCGGACGTCCGATCCTGGCAGCCATCCAGGCCCAAGCCTGCGATCAGGTGGTGGTGCTCGTGATCCGCTGGTACGGCGGAATCCAGCTGGGGACCGGTGGGTTGGCGCGGGCGTACGGCGGCGGTGCAAACAAATGCCTGCAAAACGCCGAGAAGATTGAATTGATCAGCCGCGTGGGGCTGCGCTGCGTTTGCGGGTTCGCGGAACTGGCTCTGGTGAAACTGCGCACAACCGAATGCGGGGGTTTGGTGAACGCCGAGCATTTCACCGCCGATGGTGTAGAGCTTCAATTGGCGGTGGGCGAAGAACACATTGAAACGCTGCAGGCACGGCTGGCCGACCTGAGTCGCGGGCACATACGCCTGGAGCGTGAGACCGCCGTGTGACGGCAAAACGCGGATTTGCCCACACGCGCTGTGCACCCGCTTGTGGATAACCTGGGCGTACCACGCTGTAACCCTTCTGTCATGCGGCTTTCGGGAATTTGTACATTTTTCGTACAGGGGCATCCAGACTTCAGAGATCCGTCAGCAAAACAATCACTTGCGGCGCTTTATCACCTTTAGAAGAAAGCCGCACGGGGCTTATTCCCGACCTTGGAGCTTGCGCACAATTACTGTGGAACAAGCTGTGGATAACCCGTTCATGGGTCCAGCAGCCTCAGTAACGGCATGGACCGCAGCCGCTTGATCAATTTTTAATCAATCGATACGTGATACAAACCCGACGCGTTGCGTCACGAGTTGAAACAACGGCTCGGGCAACGTTGTCCATTAAATCCATGGCCTTTTCTTTCAAGGATGCCTTCATGAATTCGGCGAAAAATGCATTGATCATCGGTGCTTCCAGGGGCTTGGGCCTGGGTTTGGTAAAAACGTTGCTCAGCGACGGCTGGAACGTCACTGCTACCGTGCGCAACCCGCAGCACGCGGACGCCTTGAAAGCGCTGGGTCCGGTGCGAATCGAAAGGCTCGACATGGACGACCAGCAAGCCGTCATCGCCTTGAGCCAGCAACTCAAGGGCGAAATCTTCGACCTGCTGTTCGTCAACGCCGGCGTAAAGGGCCCGGCCAATCAGAACCCTGGCGGCGCAACGCTGGCGGAGGTGGGCCAATTGTTCTTCACCAACGCAGTGGCACCGATCAATCTGGCCCAGCGCTTCGTCGGGCAGATTCGCGAACGTAGCGGCGTGCTGGCTTTCATGAGCTCCGTACTGGGCAGCGTGACCATGCCCGACGCGCCGGAACTGGCGTTGTACAAGGCAAGCAAAGCCGCCCTCAACTCAATGACCAACAGTTTCGTCAGTCAATTGGCCGAGCAGTCGCTGACCGTACTGTCCCTGCATCCGGGCTGGGTGAAGACCGACATGGGCGGTGAAGGTGCCGAGATAGACGTCCCGACCAGTACCCGTGGGCTGATCGACCAGGTCTATGCCTTCACCGGCAAGGGCGGGCATCACTTCGTCAATTATAGGGGCGAGACGATTCCCTGGTAAACGCCACCCATTACGTCGCCGGGGACTGGATATGTGCCGAACAACCTGAGTAAACTCCGACCCGCGCCCTCCCATGGCGCCCCTGGATCAGCAGACAGGGCATCACTGAGCTGGCTAACCTGAACCCACTTTCAGAGGAGCCGGCCATCATGCCTGCGACCCGTACCTGGTTAAAAAATCCCCTCGCCGTCTTCACGGCCAACGGCCTCGATGCCCGTGGCGGTCTCGTCCTGCAGGACGGTGCGATCGTCGAACTGCTGGGCCTCGGCCAGCAACCTCGCCAGCCCTGCGACCTAGTCTTTGACGCCCGCGATCATGTAATCCTGCCTGGGCTGATCAACACTCATCACCACTTCTATCAGACCCTCACCCGCGCCTGGGCACCGGTGGTCAACCAGCCGCTATTCCCTTGGTTGAAAACCCTCTATCCCGTATGGGCACGACTGACGCCGGAAAAACTCGCCCTGGCAAGCAAGGTGGCGCTGGCTGAACTGCTGCTCTCAGGCTGCACGACGGCGGCCGATCATCATTATCTGTTCCCGCAAGGCCTGGAAAATGCGATCGATGTGCAGGTTCAAAGCGTTCGCGAGCTGGGCATGCGCGCAATGCTGACTCGCGGCTCCATGAGCCTGGGCGAAGCCGACGGTGGCTTGCCGCCGCAACAGACCGTCCAGCAGGGCCAGGTGATTCTCGACGACAGCCAGCGATTGATTGCCCGCTATCACCAACGAGGCGATGGCGCGCGGATCCAGATTGCCTTGGCGCCGTGCTCGCCGTTTTCAGTCACGCCCGAGATCATGAGCGCCAGCGCCGAACTCGCGGAAAAACTCGACGTACGCCTGCACACGCACCTGGCCGAAACCCTCGACGAAGAAGATTTCTGCCTGCAACGCTTCGGCCTGCGCACCGTCGATTACCTGGACAGCGTCGGCTGGCTGGGCCCGCGCACCTGGCTGGCCCATGGCATTCATTTCAATCCGGACGAAATCGTCCGTCTCGGCGCCGCCGGCACCGGTATCTGTCATTGCCCCAGCTCGAACATGCGCCTGGCCTCGGGGATCTGTCCGACGCTTGAACTCACCGCCGCCGGCGCCCCGCTGGGCCTGGGGGTTGATGGCTCAGCCTCCAACGATGCCTCAAACATGATCCTGGAAGCCCGCCAAGCGCTCTACATCCAGCGCCTGCGCTACGGCGCACAAGCGATCACACCGGAACGGGTACTGGGCTGGGCGACCCGGGGTTCGGCGCAATTGCTGGGGCGCAGCGACATCGGTGAATTGGCGGTGGGCAAGCAGGCTGACCTGGCGCTATTCAAACTTGATGAGTTGCGCTTTTCCGGCAGCCACGACCCGATCTCGGCACTGCTGCTGTGCGGTGCTGATCGGGCGGATCGAGTGATGGTTGCAGGCGAGTGGCGTGTGATCGACGGACAGATCGAAGGCCTCGACCTGAAAGGGTTGATTGCCGATCACAGCCAGGCCGCGCGGGAGTTGATTGCGGCATCGTGACCCAATCAAAGGACGAATGTGGCAGCGAGTCTGCTCGCTCCCACAAGGATTCTGACAAGCTAAAGGCCCAGCAACGACAACATCACAAACGTCGCAAACAACACAAAATGGGTCATCCCCTCGATGGCGTTGGTTTCGCCATCGTTGAGGTTGATGGCGCTGACGATCAGGGTGATGAAAATCATCACCGTCTGCACCGGCGTCATCGCCATCTGGAAAGGTTGCCCGGTGTAGAGCGCCATCGCTTCCATCACCGGCACGGTCAGGATCACGGTGGACAACGACGCCCCCAGCGCGATGTTGACCACCGACTGCATGCGATTGGCCAAGGCTGCGCGCAGGGCCGTGAGGATCTCCGGCGCAGCGGAGATGGCCGCCACCAGGATTGCCGTGACCACCGGCGGCGCGCCGGAGCCCTCCAGCCCCAGGTCGATGGCTTTGGACATGACTTCTGCCAGCGCACCGATTACCACTACGCCAAACACCAATGCGCCGATGGAAAATGCCAGGCTGATGGGTTTCGGCTCGGTTTCCACGGGCTCTTTCCTGCGGCGCTTTTGCGGGTAGCTGTAGCTGAAAAAATAGCTGTGGGGTCCCACCTGCATCCGTAGGAACAAGGTATACAACACGACCATCGCGCCGATGGTGAACGCCGAATAATGTTTCCAGTTTTCCTGTGGAATGAACTCCGGCACCACCATCGACACGCCCATGGCGGTGAGAATCATCACGCTGTAGGTGCGCGCCGAGTCATCGTTATAGACCTGCTCGCCATGCTTGAGCCCCCCCATCAAAGCCGCGAGCCCGAGAATGCCGTTGATGTCGAGCATGACCGCAGAATAAATCGTGTCTCGTACCAGGGTGGGTGATGCCTCGTTACTCATCATGATCGCCAGGATCACGACTTCCACCAGCACCGCCGACAAGGTCAGGATCATGGTGCCGTAGGGATCGCCAACCTTTTCCGCCAACAGTTCCGCGTGATGAGCAACGCGCATGGACGCAGAAACAATAAAACCGATCAGCACCAACCCACTCGCCAGCGCCACGGCCTGCCCGCTGCCCAGAAACCAATGTTCAAGCGGGTAGGCGACGAAGGCGGCGAGCAGGGCCAACAACAGCAGTTTTTCTTGCTTGATCAACGAGAACATCGTGGGCCTGGCAATGGACGGGTCATGAGCTACTAGACTGTGACGGGCCGGGAACGTTTCGTGCGGATGCGGCCTGCGTAGTGGATCAGCCGGTCAGGTTTTACCAGACATCGGCGCCTACCCCTGTAGAATGCCCGCCATCGATTCGCTGATGAGAAAAAGACATGTACGACTGGCTGAACGCCTTGCCCAAGGCTGAACTGCACCTGCACCTGGAAGGCTCGCTGGAGCCCGAGTTGCTGTTTGCCCTGGCCGAACGCAACAAGATCGCCTTGCCATGGAACGACGTTGACACCCTGCGCCAGGCCTACGCCTTCAACAACCTGCAGGAATTTCTCGACCTGTACTACCAGGGCGCCGACGTGCTGCGCACCTCCCAGGATTTCTATGACCTGACCTGGGCCTACCTGCTGCGTTGCAAGGCGCAGAACGTGATCCACACCGAACCGTTCTTCGATCCCCAGACCCACACCGATCGCGGCATTCCATTCGAAGTGGTGCTCAACGGCATCGCCGCCGCCCTCAAGGACGGCGAACAGCAACTGGGCATCACCAGCGGCCTGATCCTGAGTTTCCTGCGCCACCTGAGCGAAGAACAGGCCGAGCAGACCCTCGACCAGGCGCTGCCGTTCCGTGACGCGTTCGTGGCCGTCGGCCTCGACAGCTCGGAGATGGGCCATCCACCAAGCAAATTCCAGCGGGTGTTCGACCGCGCGCGAAACGAAGGTTTCCTGACCGTCGCCCACGCTGGCGAGGAAGGTCCGCCCGAGTACATCTGGGAAGCCTTGGACCTGCTGAAGATCCAGCGCATCGACCACGGCGTTCGGGCAATCGAAGATGAACGGCTGATGCAGCGAATCATCGACGAGCAAATCCCGCTGACGGTGTGCCCGTTGTCCAACACCAAGCTCTGCGTGTTCGACGACATGTCGCAGCACAACATCCTCGATATGCTCGAACGCGGCGTGAAGGTAACGGTAAACTCCGATGACCCGGCGTATTTCGGCGGCTACGTCACCGAAAACTTCCATGCGCTGCATACGCATTTGGGCATGACTCAAGACCAGGCCAAGCGCTTGGCGCAAAACAGCCTGGATGCGCGACTGGTAAAACCTTAAGCCCGTCTCAACGCCTGTGGAAGCGAGCTTGCTCGCGATGGCGGTCGATCATTCAACATTGATGTTAGCTGACCCGGCGCTATCGCGAGCAAGCTCGCTCCCACAGGAGGCTGTGTTCAGTCAGCGACATTCGCTTCGCTCAACTCCTCCAGCGTTTTGCCCCGCGTCTCCATTCCGTACAACCAGACCACACCCGCCGCCACCGCAAAGCACAGCGCGCCCAGGGCAAACACACCGCCTTGCCCGGTGATCGGAAATACCAACCCTGTTACCAAGGGGCCAAGCAGCGAACCGATGCGTCCGACCGCCGAGGCAAAGCCCGATCCCGTGGCTCTCGCGGAGGTGGGGTAAAGCTCCGGTGTATAGGTATAAAGCACCGCCCACATGCCGAACAGGAAGAACTGCATCAACAGTCCGGTGCTTATCAGCAGGCCCACGTTGCCGCCAAACACCGCGCTCTGGCCATACAGAAATGCCATGACCCCGCCGCCCAGCAGCGTGATGATGCACACCGGCTTGCGCCCCCAACGTTCCACCAGCCAGGCCGCCATCAGGAAACCGGGGATCCCGCCCAGGGAAATCAGAACCGTGTAGTAGACCGACTGCGTCACCGCAAAACCCGATTGCTGCAACAAGGCGCTGAGCCAGGACGTCAGCCCGTAGAACCCGAGCAGGGCGAAGAACCAGACGCTCCAGATCATCACCGTGCGTTGGCGGTACAACGGTGACCAAATCTGCGCCAGGGCCGAGAAAAAGTTGCCAGGCACGGTCGCCAGCCTCGGCAGGCGAATGGGCTCGGGCAAATCGCGCGTGCCCAGCGAGGCGCGGACTTTGTCTTCGATCCGCTTGAGCACGGCATCCGCTTCATCGCCCCGGCCAGCCTGCTCCAGCCAACGCGGCGATTCGGGAATGAAAAAACGAATCACCAGGACGAAGACCGCCGGCACCGCCAATACCAGGAAAATGTCACGCCAGCCGATCACCGGCAGGAGGAAATACGACAACACGCCCGCCGCCACAAAGCCCAGCGGCCAGAAGCCGTCCATCAAGGCGATGTAGCGTCCACGGCGCTTCGCTGGAATAAGCTCCGAAAGCATCGACTGGGCGATTGGAAACTCCATGCCCATGCCGACGCCCAACAGGACACGAAACAACGTCAATGTCTCGATGTCCTGGGCGGTGGAACACAGGTAACTGGCCACCCCCCACAGTACGATGCTCCACTGGAACACCGGCTTTCGTCCAAATCGATCGGCCAACATGCCCGACAGCGAGGCGCCCACCACCATGCCAAAAAAGCTCGAGCTGGCCAGCAGCCCTGCCTGGGCCGAACTCAGGCCGAACTCGGTTTTGATCGACCCCAGCAAGAACGTCATCATGGCCAGGTCCATGGAGTCGAAGAAAAACGCCAAGGCGATGATGATGAATATGACCCGGTGATAGCCGCTGATGGGCAATCGCTCCAGTCGTTCCGCGGCACTGTAAACGTGAGTGTCCATTGCATTCCCCAATCCGAAAGAACCCCAGACCGAGTGTGCGCGAACCTCACAGGCGACTATTGCTGATAGCGACCTGCCGACAGCCCTAGAGCGCCATTTCCAAGGTGTCCTGCCTGGCGAACCGATGGATTTCCTGCTGGCCGAGGGTGGTCACCTGCAGGGCCCTCGAGTCATTTGGAAGGCTCAGCCAACCCGATTGCATGAACAACTGCAGCAACGCAGCCCCCAGCGCGCCACCCAAGTGCGGGCGCCGCTCACTCCAATCAGGGCAGGGGCAAGCAATGCGCGCGTTGCGATGAGCCAGTGCCTGGATGAACAGGCCACGCCCGGCCAACTGGTTCGCGCCCTTGTGCGTGACGATTACCCGCTGCTCAACCTGTTCAAGCCATCCGGCATCCAACAATCGCTGATACAGATCCGCCGCCAGGGTACCGCCCAGATGATCATCGCAAAGCCTGGCGCGCATCAGCGAAGCCGGTGCCGTCGGCGCCTTGGTTGGCATGAGGCCGCGTTTGAAAACTTCTGGAACCTGTCGCGGCGTGCTGGCAAGGGTTGCACTCGCCAACGCCTCGACGGCGGCACCGATCTCGGGGGCCGCCAGGCGAAAAAAACGCTTGCGGCCGCGGACTTCGACTTTCAACAGACCGCCCGTGGATAACCGCCCCAGATGGGCGTTGGCCGAAGAGGGCGAAAGCCCGGCCAGCAAAGCCAATTCATCGGCCTGTCGGGCCGTACCATCCATCAACGCCCACATCATCGCGCTACGCTTTGGGTCGGCCAGCAGCGTGGCAATCTGGCTGATGCAAGGTGCATGTTCCATGTATTCACTCCCTGTTGAATCGTCTGTCTACTGCTTTGGGGCATATTGACCCGTAAGAAGGTGCCGCCCAAAGCGGCTGACCGCCTGGAAGACCGGCATGCCCGTGCGGACTTCGCTTGCCGTCGTGCCCGTTTCAACGCTGACACAGGCGGCCGCTAGTATAAGCGTGCGGATCAAGGTTTCCTGTCCTCCAGAAACCTTTGGAGGCGATTGTGCGTGAGGGAAAAATCTCTATTTGCCCGCGACTAATGGTCATTATCAAAAAAACACTGAAAGAGCCTGTTGGTTTGGCCGCTTTTACCCCGCCCCCAAATCGCCAAACATGGGCGCCATCGTCCCTGCTCACGGAGCCGCTTCATGAAAGCCATCGCCTATTACCAATCACTGCCCATCAGCGATCCTCGCGCGCTGCAAGACGTCGAGCTGCCGGAGCCGGTTGCCGGCCCGAGAGACTTGCTGGTGGAGGTCAAGGCCATCTCGGTCAACCCCGTCGATACCAAGGTTCGGCAGAACGTGCAGCCAGAAGGCGGTGCCGGCAAGGTATTGGGCTGGGACGTGGCTGGAGTCGTCAAGGCCGTGGGCAGCGAAGTCACGCTGTTCAAGGCTGGCGACAAGGTGTTCTACGCCGGATCCATCGCCAGGGCCGGTGGCAACAGCGAAATGCATGTGGTGGATGAGCGTATCGTCGGCCACATGCCCAAGACCCTCGGTTTCGCCGAAGCCGCCGCGCTGCCGCTCACGGCGATCACCGCCTGGGAACTACTGTTCGACCGGCTGCAGATAAAAGAAGGCCAGGATGACCAGGGCCAGACCCTGCTGATTGTCGGCGCCGCCGGGGGCGTGGGTTCGATCCTGACGCAACTGGCCAGCCAGCTCACCGGCCTCAAGGTCATCGGTACCGCGTCCCGACCGCAGACAGTGGATTGGGTGCGTGACCTGGGTGCCGACCTGGTGGTCGATCACAGCCAGCCGCTGAGCGAAGTCCTCAAGCAGGCAGGCCAGGCTCAAGTGACTCACGTGGCCAGCCTGACCCAGACCGACCAGCACCTGGATCAATTGGTCGAAGCCTTGGCGCCCCAAGGCAAGCTGGCCCTCATCGACGACCCGAAATCCCTGGACGTGACCAAGCTCAAGCGCAAGAGCCTGTCCTTGCATTGGGAGTTCATGTACACCCGTTCCCTGTTCGAGACAGCCGACATGCTTGAACAGCACAAGCTGCTCAATCGCGTGGCGGGATTGATCGACGCCGGCACCTTGAAAACAACGGTGGGCGAACATTTTGGCGTGATCAATGCAGAGAACCTGCGCCGAGCCCACGCATTGCTTGAAAGTGGGAAGGCCAAGGGTAAGATCGTGCTTGAAGGATTCTGATGCCGGGCAGTCGCCCGTGGCGAGGGAGCTTGCTCCCTCGCCACATAAGCCTGCACCGTCAGTCCGACAATTGACCGTTGTCACAACTGCGCTCGCAATCGGGTCTACACTCGAGGCCTTTGCAACGCAATCTTTTACACGAGGAGGTCAGCAATGAAGATCCTGATAAAAGAGGTGGCAAAATCTCAATGGCAAGTGCGCCTTGACCAGCATGTCGTGACCTTTCGCTCCGAAGCCGAAGCCCAGGCTTTCGCGAACACCCTGCAAGCGCGCATTCGAGCGCCCCATCACTTTCCCGAACATCAGCAGCGCGCGGCCGGTTGAATCAGCTTCGCTGACTCGCCTGGGCAAGCGCCAAAGCGTTTTGCAGACGACGGGTCAGCATTGCCGCGCCGACCACCAACAATCCACAAAGGCTGATGACGATCGCCATCGGCACCGCCGTGCCGTCATGTAGCGCTGCCACCAACGCGGCGGCACCCGCAGCGACGGAAAACTGCAGGCATCCCAACATGGCCGAGGCGCTCCCCGCCCGGGCACCCTGCCCGTTCATGGCGCAAGCCGACGCATTGGGGATGATGCAACCCAGACTGGCGATGCAGATAAAGAGCGGGATCAACAACGGCCACAACCGCTCCGGCTGGAAGGCGCTGATGGCCAACAAACTCAGCCCGGCAATCCAATAGACCCAGACCGCGCGGGCCAGCAGGAAGGCCGGACCGCGTTTGGACAACAGCCTGGCATTGACTTGCGCCACCAGGATGAAGCCCGCCGCGTTGGTACCAAACAGCCAGCCGAAGTGCTCAGCGGGCACGCCATAGAGCTTGATGAAAACGAACGGCGAACCGGCGATGTAGGCAAACATCCCGGCAATCGCGATGCCGCCTGTCAAGGCATGACCAAGGAAAACAGAGTCCTTGAGAAGGCGACCGTATTGGCGCAACGCCCCGGACAACGGTTGCCGTGGCACATACTCAGGCAGGCTTTCCGGCAACCACAAGGCAACCGCCGTCGCCGCAAGCGCACTGAACAACGTCAACCCAATGAAAATGGATTGCCAACCGTAAACGTTCACCAGCAGGCCGCCGAGCATCGGCGCCAGGATCGGCGCCAGGCCCATTACCAGCATCAACTGCGAAAACACCTTGGCCGAGCCCACTGCGTCGCATTTGTCGCTGACCACCGCCCGGGAAATCACCATTCCCGCGCATCCGCCCAAGGCCTGCACGAAGCGGGCGCCGATCAGCCATTCGAGGCTTGGCGCGTAGGCGCAGGCCAGGGATGCCACGGTGAACAAGCCGACCCCCGCCAGCAGCGGGATACGCCGTCCGAAGCGATCCGCCACCGGCCCGTAGGCCAGTTGGCCGAGGGACAGCCCGAGGAAATAAGCCGCCAGGGTCAGTTGGATATGTTTTTCATCGGTGCCAAAAGCGATTGCCATCGCCGGGAACGCCGGCAGATAAAAATCGATCGCCAAGGGACCGAAAGCGCTCAAGGCGCCAAGAATCAGAATGGTACGGAGGTTCATCAGGCGTCCAGATCAGCGTCAGTCGGCAGCCCGACAGTTTAGCCGGGCTGAGCGCTCTTGAACATTCCGATAGGTCGCTAACGATTAAGAATCTCAGGCGGGACTGGCTTCGTAGCCCTCCTCCCTTATCGCATCGATCACCGTCTTCTGCGGCAACGTGCTTTGGACCTGGACGGTCCCAGCCCCCAGATCCACTTGCACCCGCGCGGTTGGATCCTGAGCCTGCACAGCCTGGGTAACGGCCTTTACGCAATGACCGCAAGACATTCCTCGAACATTGAAGATTTGCATGAAATGACTCCTTGGGATTGGAATTGACCACAGTTTCAAGCTTGCCATCATGGCAAGGTCAAGTTTTGGCAAAAACTGCCGGGCTGGCAATCGGCGTCCTGCTCGGCCAAGCTGCACCTATCAGGATTTCATACCGGAGGTTCAGCCATGCGCTGGTCAGCGTTCAGCCTGTTTTGCATGCTCGGTCTTTCAGCAGTGGCCCCCCAGGCATCGGCTGTTGGCGAAGATTATGGTGTGCTGATCATTTCTCGTGAGCGCCTGGAAGTGCCGACCAGTTGCGAAATCGGCATCTACATCGAGGATCAGCTCTCGGCCAGGCTATTCCAAGAGCAAAGCACCTCCTTCAATCTGCCGCCCGGTCGGTTTTCCTTGCGCCTGAAACTGCTGCCTGGCCAGGCCGCGGGTTGCGCCCCGGGCATGCTCGCTCCGGGATCGCAGGACATCACGCTCAAGGCCGGCGACATTCTGAAATACCGAATCGCAGCGAATGGGGAAGGCATGTACCTCAAGCAGGCTGACCTCGGATACTGACGTTGCCCCTAACATGGGGGAGCGAACTTGCTCCCACAGTGCAACGTGCAAGCTTTTGCATTGGCGCTTGACCTTGCCAACATGGCAAGGTTGATCCTGTGGTCGTCCACTACAGGGAGCCTGCCCCATGCCTGAACCCACTATTTTCGATCTGCCGATCTGCGGCATGACCTGCGCCAGCTGCGCCGGGCGAGTCGAGCGAGCGTTGCGCAAGGTGACCGGTGCCAGTGCCGTCAGCGTCAACCTGGCGACGGAACAGGCGCGGGTCCAGGCGCCAGAAGGAAGCCTGCCCGCCTTGATGGAGGCAGTCGAACAAGCAGGTTACGGCGTTCCCGTGCAGACCCTGGAATTGAGCATCGAAGGCATGACCTGCGCCTCTTGCGTTGCACGGGTCGAGCGAGCATTGAGCAAAGTCGCCGGCGTGCATCGCGCCAGCGTGAACTTGGCCAATGAGCGGGCTCACCTCGAATTGCTGGGCCAGATCGACCCGCAAACGCTCCTCGAAGCGGTCAAGCGCGCCGGCTATGACGCCAGTGTCTGGCAGGTGGAACAACCGCGAAAAAACCAGGGCGATCGACTGAACCGCGAGCGGCTGGCACTGATACTGGCAATTCTGCTGTCCCTGCCCTTGGTATTGCCGATGATGTTGCAGCCCTTCGGCGTGAGCTGGATGCTGCCAGCCTGGCTGCAGTTCGCGTTGGCGACGCCCGTCCAATTCATCTTCGGTGCACGTTTCTACGTCGCGGCTTTTAAAGCTGTCCGCGCCGGGGCCGGGAATATGGACCTATTGGTCGCCCTGGGCACCAGCGCCGGTTATGGCCTGAGTCTCTACGAATGGGCGATTGCCCAGCCCGGGAGCATGCCGCACTTGTACTTCGAGGCCTCGGCCGTGGTGATTGCCCTGGTATTGCTCGGCAAATATTTGGAAAGCCGTGCCAAACGACAAACCGCCAGCGCCATCCGCGCCCTCGAAGCCCTGCGACCGGAGCGGGCTGTTCAGGTGATCGACGGCGAGGAACGGGATGTTGCCATCAACGCGCTGCGCTTGAATGACTGGGTGTTGGTCAAGCCTGGCGAGCGATTCCCGGTGGACGGCGAAGTGATCGAAGGCCAGAGCCATGCCGACGAGGCACTGATCAGTGGCGAAAGCCTGCCCGTGCCCAAGCAACCCGGTGACAAGGTCACCGGTGGCGCGATCAATGGCGAAGGTCGTTTGCTGGTGCGCACCCAGGCCCTTGGCGCAGAGACGGTCCTGGCGCGCATCATTCGCCTTGTGGAAGACGCCCAGGCGGCCAAGGCCCCCATCCAGAAGCTGGTGGACAGAGTCAGCCAGGTCTTCGTGCCGGTTGTGTTGCTTTTGGCCCTTGCGACATTGGCGGGCTGGTGGCTCTACGGAGCGCCGCTGGAGACAGCACTGATCAACGCCGTCGCCGTGCTGGTGATCGCCTGCCCCTGTGCCCTGGGCCTGGCGACGCCGACAGCGATCATGGCCGGCACCGGCGTCGCCGCGCGCCACGGCATCTTGATCAAAGACGCCGAGGCGCTGGAGCGCGCCCATGACGTGGACACAGTGGTGTTCGACAAAACCGGAACCTTGACGTCCGGCGCGCCGCGCATTGATCACTTGGCGGCGCTCGAAGGTGAAGAAAATGCGCTGCTGACAATGGCCGGCGCCCTGCAACGGGGCAGCGAGCATCCGCTGGCCAAAGCAGTGCTGGACGCCTGCGCCGAGCGCGGCTTGAACGTACCGGACATCAGCGATAGCCAGTCGCTTACCGGGCGCGGCATCGCCGGCAGCCTCGACGGGCGCCGACTGGCGCTGGGCAATCGGCGTTTGCTGGAAGAGCTCGGTCCAGACCCCGACTCGCTGGCCGAGGCGGCGCAGGCCTGGGAAACCGAAGGTCGGACGTTGTCCTGGCTGATCGATCAAGGCTCGATACCTCGCGTCCTCGGCCTGTTTGCCTTCGGCGACACACTCAAGCCGGGCGCCTTGGCGGCGGTGGAGGCCTTGAACCAGCGTCATATCACCATCCATCTGCTCACCGGCGATAACCGAGGCAGCGCTCGGGTTGTGGCCCAGGCGCTGGGAATCAACAACGTCCACGCCGAAGTATTGCCGGCCGACAAATCCGCCATCGTCGAGCGACTGAGGGGCCATTCGGTGGTGGCGATGGTTGGCGACGGCATCAATGACGCCCCGGCCCTGGCCGCAGCCGACATTGGCATCGCCATGGGCGGCGGCACCGACGTGGCGATGCACGCCGCCGGCATCACGCTGATGCGCGGCGACCCTCGCCTGGTGCCGGCGGCGCTGGATATCAGCCGCAAGACCTACGCAAAGATCCGCCAGAACCTGTTCTGGGCCTTCGTCTATAACCTGGTCGGGATTCCCCTGGCCGCGTTCGGCCTGCTCAACCCGGTGCTGGCCGGCGCGGCCATGGCGCTGTCGAGCGTCAGCGTGGTCAGCAATGCATTGCTGTTGAAGTTCTGGACACCCGCAGATCTGGAGGACAAGCGATGAACATCGGCCAAGCGGCCCGCCAGAGTGGGCTTAGCGCGAAGATGATCCGGTATTACGAATCCATTGGCTTGCTCAAGGCGGCCCATCGCACGGACAGCGGCTACCGGATCTACGGCACCGATGATTTGCACACGTTGGCTTTCATCAAGCGCTCTCGGGACCTGGGGTTTTCCCTGGAAGAAGTCGGCAAACTGTTGACGCTGTGGCAGGACCGCCAACGTGCCAGTGCCGACGTGAAGACCCTGGCCAAGCAACACATCGATGAACTGAACCAGAAAATCCGTGAACTCGCGGAGCTGCGCGATACCCTCCAAGACTTGGTGGAGCACTGCCAGGGCGATCACCGGCCCGACTGCCCGATCCTCAAGGAGCTGGAATCGGGGTGTTGCAAGAAGTGATGCCCGATACCGAACACAAATAAAAAACCCGGCCTGGGCCGGGTTTCTGGGACAACCGATCACTGCATCCAAGGCGGAGGCGGCTCCTCGGTCTTGCCTGGCGGCGCATCGTCGGCGGCGCGCACAGCCTGGCGTCGTTCTTCGTCCAGGCGCGCGGCCTCGATCTCGCGCATGATCCCGCCAACATCCGCCAGCTCTTCGGGCTCGTCGAACTCACCGGTCAACACACTGCCCGGGTGCAACGTGCCGGCTTCATAAAGCGCCCACATTTCCTTGGCGTACCGGGTGCGTTTCAGCTCCGGAGCGAAACGGCCGAAGTAGGACGCCATGTTGCCGACATCCCGCTCCAACATGCTGAAGGCGTGGTTGTTGCCAGCGGCGTCCACCGCTTGCGGCAGATCGATGATGACCGGGCCTGTCGGCGTGAGCAGCACGTTGAACTCCGACAGGTCGCCGTGCACCAGGCCGGTACACAGCATCAGTACGATCTGAGAAATCAGATAGGCGTGATATTCGCGTGCCTGGTCCGGCTCCAGCACGACATCGTTCAGGCGTGGCGCGGCATCGCCATACTCGTCGGCCACCAGTTCCATCAGCAGCACGCCTTCAAGGAAGTCGTACGGCTTGGGCACTCGCACACCGGCGTTGGCCAACCGGAACAACGCAGCCACTTCGGCGTTCTGCCAAGCGTCTTCAGTTTCCTTGCGCCCGAACTTCGAACCTTTTGCCATGGCGCGGGCCTGACGACTGTTACGGACCTTGCGACCTTCCTGGTATTCGGCCGCCTGGCGAAAACTTCGCTTGTTCGCCTCCTTGTAGACCTTGGCGCAACGCAGCTCATTGCCGCAGCGCACCACATAAACAGCTGCTTCTTTGCCACTCATGAGTGGGCGCAGCACCTCGTCGACCAGACCGTCCTCGATCAGGGGTTCAATGCGTTTTGGAGTCTTCATCAGCTTTTATTCTGGGTCCTTTATTACCAAACACGCGAATGACAGGTCGTTATACGGCAATCCTCCCTTCACGGGGAGGGGTTCCGACCTATGAACCCTGAATGCACACACTGTGCCGGATCAGATCAACCGCGCAAGATCATAGCCGAGACCCGGCCCGTCGCAGGTCATTGGATAAGCAAGTATTTGCGACAAGAACTGACAAGGGCTCAATGCGTGAACAGTTCGCCCGGGGTGAAACCGAACAATCCCTTGAATGCCGCGATGAAAGCGGACGTCGACTCATACCCGCAAGACAGCGCCGCGCTGGTCACACTGTCGCCTTTCTCCAGCGATCCCAAGGAGGACAACAGCCGCATGCGTTGGCGCCACGCGCGAAAGTTGAGGCCGGTTTCACGTAGAAACAAACGGGTCAGGGTCTTTTCCGATGTGCCCAGTCGCTCGGCCCAGGCTTGCAGGGTGACGCAGGATTCGGGCTGTTCGATCAACTCGTTGCACAGCTCCAGCAGGCGGGCATGCCGTGGCAGCGGCAGGGAAAAACCCACTTCCGGCAATGCCGCCAACTGGTCCAGCAGCACTTGCACCAGCCGCGCCTCCTGGGTATCGCCTTGCGGGTAGGCGGCGGGAAATTGGCAGAAGACCTTGATCAGCTCTCGCGCCAAGGGCGTGACCTCCAGCACCCGGCAACGCCCATCGCCCCACGGGCAAGCCTGGCGATGCACATAAAGGCTGCGCATTTCCGCACGGGTGGATGTCACGACGTGATGTTCGAGGTCGGCCGGGATCCAGATGCCCCGTTGCGGCGGCGCGAAGAAACTGCCCTCGGCGGTATGAACGCCGAGCACACCGCTGATGGCATAGGAAAACTGCACCCAATCGTGTCGATGCACCTGGGTCCATGAACCCGCATCCAGGCTTTCGACCCGAGCATAAAGTGGCCGAGGCAGTTCCGTCAGATCGGGAATGCGCCGTTCAAGCTGCTGCTGTCCGTTAGTCGGCATTGATTGGCCTTATATCGCAAGACGACTGTTCAGGCCGACGTTAGGCTAAGTAGACTTCTCATACAACTTGCGGTGCCCTATGCACATCCTCAGACACCTCAAACGCCTGGTGACCGACTGGTTCCTGTGCGGCATGTTGCTTGCCACCTTGTTGGCGTATTTCTTTCCCGGATTCGGCGCCACGGGCGGCGCGATGCATGCGGAGTGGGTGGTCAACATCGGCATCTTCGTGGTGTTTTTCCTCCATGGGATCAACTTGTCCGGGGAGCAGGTCCGCCACGGCTTGAAGAACGTCCGGCTGCATTTGATGGTGCAAGGTTTTACCTTCGTCGTGTTTCCCTTGATCTGGCTGATCGGTGATTGGTCATTGGGCCGCCATGTGCCGTCGCTATTGATGCTGGGGTTCTTTTACCTGTGCGCCCTGCCCTCGACCATCTCCTCGTCGGTGGCCCTCACAGGCAGCGCGGGCGGCAACGTGCCGGCGGCGATTCTCAACGCCAGCCTGTCCAGCGTGCTCGGGATTTTCCTGACGCCACTGCTGGTCAGCCTGGTGGTCGGCAGCGGTGCCGGTGGCATCGACCTGGGCTCGACCCTTCTCGATCTGTGCCTGATGTTGCTGCTGCCATTGGTGCTTGGGCAATTCCTGCGGCGCTGGCTGGCCGGTTTCTTCGCCCGATACAAGCGCTATACCAGCATCATCGACAAATTGGTCATCCTGCTGCTGGTGTACGCCGCGTTCTGCAATTCGATGGTTTCCGGGATCTGGCGACAACAAGGCAATGGCGTGCTGGTTAGCGCGGTGCTCGGCAGCGCCGTACTGCTGGCCATTATCCTGTGGATGACCACCCGCACCGCCCGCGCTCTGCGGTTCAGCAACGCCGATGAAATCGCTGCAGTGTTCTGCGCGAGCAAAAAATCCCTGGCCGCCGGGGTGCCGATGGCGGCGTTGATCTTCGGCACCGATCCCGGCCTGGGGCTGATCCTGCTGCCGATCATGATCTATCACCCCATGCAACTGATCGTCTGTTCGATCCTCGCCGAACGCTACGCCAGCCGCCAGCGAGCCCAGGCTGCGCCCACGCGCGAGGCGATGGTCAGCGCTCGATGATCGCCGTCACACCTTGGCCGGCCGCCGCGCAGATGGAAATCAGGCCCCGGCCCTTCCCGGCCGCGTCCAGCAGTTTGGCCAGGTTGGCGACGATACGGCCGCCCGTCGCGGCGAATGGATGCCCGGCGGCCAATGAGCTGCCTTTCACATTCAATCGGCTGCGGTCGAGGGCGCCCAGCGGCGTGTCGAGGCCCAGCCGGGATCTGCAGTAATCCGGGTCCTCCCAGGCCTTCAATGTACACAAGACCTGGGCCGCGAACGCCTCGTGGATTTCGTAGTAGTCGAAATCCTGCAACGTCAGGCCGTTGCGTGCCAACAAGCGCGGCACCGCATAGACCGGCGCCATCAGCAGGCCTTCAGCGCCGTTGACGAAATCCACCGCTGCCGTTTCACCGTCACGCAGGTAGGCCAGGATTGGCAGTCCGCGGGCGTTCGCCCACTCTTCGCTGCCCAACAATACCAGGGAGGCACCATCGGTCAGCGGCGTGGAATTGCCTGCGGTCAGCGTGCCCTTGGCGCTTTTTTCAAAGGCCGGCTTGAGGGACGCGAGCTTGTCCAGGGTCAGGTCCGGGCGCAGGTTGTTGTCGCGGGTCAGGCCCAGGAACGGCGTCATCAAATCGTTATGCCAGCCTTCGGCATAGGAAGCGGCCATTTTCTGATGACTTTCCAGGGCCAGACGGTCCTGCTCGTCTCGGGGAATCTGCCAGGTCTGCGCCATCAACTCGCAATGCTCGCCCATGCTCAGGCCCGTGCGCGGTTCGTTGATGCGCGGCAGGTCGGGAACCAAGTGTTGGGGACGCAGTTGCAGAAAAGCCTTGATCTTATCGGCGGTGGTCTTGGAGCGATTGGCTTGCAGCAGGATCCTGCGCAGCCCCTCATTGACACCGATGGGCGCGTCGGAGGTAGTGTCCACGCCGCCGGCGATGGCGCTGTCGATCTGGCCCAGGGCGATTTTGTTCGCCACCAGCAGCACGGTTTCTAGCCCCGTGCCGCACGCCTGTTGCACGTCATAGGCCGGGGTGCTGGGTGCCAGCCGTGAGCCGAGCACGCATTCGCGAGTCAGGTTCATGTCCCGGGAAAACTTGAGCACCGCCCCCGCGGCCATTTCCCCGATGTGAGCACCGTGCAGGTTGTAGCGCTCGATCAAACCTTCGAGCGCAGCCGTCAGCATCGCCTGGTTGCTGGCGGTGGCATAGGGCCCGTTGGAGCGGGCGAACGGAATGCGGTTACCACCGATGATCGCGACGCGGCGTAGCTGTGCCATGAAGAACTCCCCTGTATGCGCGAATGTGTGAAATTGGCCTGCGGTAACGTGCCCAGCCACAAGCTTAGGCTTTATCCGGGCGATCGAACGACCAATTGCCAAACATGGTCCACACTTGGAACCTCATCAGCCGGAGTGTGTTCCATGTCAGACCGTTACATAGACTTCGCCAACTCGCCCATTGGCCTGCGTCTGGTTGGCGCTCTGGGCTTGCCCTCCCCGGTGCGCCTCGAACGCTGGCAGGCCGGGCGGCTGCGGCCTATCGAGGGCGCCTTGCTGTTGGGCGGTGGCCCCCTGACCGAACAGGTCGCCACGTTCGCCAAGCGCTTGACCGACGCGATTTTCATCTACGGTGGCGAACCGACGCTGGCGACCGAATGGATCCCCGGCCACGGCCCGAAAATCAAGGCGGTGGTGTACGACGCCAGCCATCTGGTGCAGGTCGAGCAGCTCAAGCAGTTGCGCGAATTCTTCCAGCCCCTCATGAAAAACCTCGACCACAGCGCCCATGTCGTCATCCTCGGTCGCGCCCCGGAAAGCCTCGATGACCCGTTTGCCGCCAGTGCGCAACGGGCGCTGGAAGGCTTCAGCCGCTCCCTGGCCAAGGAGTTGCGCCATGGCGGGACGCTGCAGTTGCTTTATGTCGGTGACGGCGCCGAAGCGCAGTTGGAGGGGGCCCTGCGGTTTTTCCTGTCGCCCAAGAGTGCCTACGTTTCCGGGCAGGTTATCCGCCTCAAGGTCTGCCAGACCCAGGTCCAGGATTGGACGCGACCGCTCACCGGGCTCAAGGCGCTGGTAACCGGCGCCGCCCGTGGCATCGGCGCGTCCATCGCCGAAACCCTGGCCCGTGACGGCGCCGATGTGATCCTGCTCGATGTCCCGCAAGCCAAGGCCGACCTGGACGCCCTGGCCGCGCGCCTGAGTGGGCGCAGCGTGACGCTGGACATCTGCGCCGAAGATGCCGCCGCGCAGTTGATCGAACACCTGCCCGACGGCGTCGACATCGTGGTGCACAACGCCGGCATCACCCGGGACAAGACCCTCGCCAACATGACGCCCGAGTTCTGGGACGCGGTGCTGGCGGTCAACCTCAACGCGCCGCAGGTGCTGACCAAGGCCCTGCTCGACAGCGGCACCCTGCGGGACAATGGCCGGATCGTGTTGCTTGCCTCCATCAGCGGCATCGCCGGCAATCGCGGCCAGACCAACTATGCCGCGAGCAAGGCCGGCCTCATCGGCCTCGCCCAAGCCTGGGCGCCTGGCCTGGAGGCGCGGGGAATCAGCATCAACGCGGTGGCACCGGGCTTTATCGAGACACGCATGACCGCCGACATTCCCTTCGCCCTGCGTGAAGCCGGGCGCCGCATGAGTTCGCTGGGCCAGGGCGGCTTGCCCCAGGACGTCGCCGAAGCCGTGGCCTGGCTGGCACAACCAGGCACCGGCGCCGTAACCGGGCAGGCGCTGCGCGTGTGCGGGCAAAGCTTGTTGGGGGCGTGACCATGACGATCCAATGGCAGGAAATAAACACCGCCCCTTCGATGTCAGGGCTGTACGCCAAGGCCGCGACTCGCCGCAAGATCACCGGCACGGTCCTGCCTGACGTCGGGCTGCGCCAAGTGATCCAGGTCGACCAAAAGAACCTGGCGGCCTATCGCAAAGTGTGTGGTTTCAGCGAAAGCGGACTATTGCCGCCGACCTATCCACACGTGCTGGCGTTCGCCTTACAGATGCAATTGCTGACCGCCCGGGATTTCCCGTTCCCATTGCTGGGCTTGATCCACCTGAACAACCGCATCCGCGTGCTGCGGCCCATGGGCGGTGTCAGCCAGGTGCGGGCGAGCGTCAACGTCGAGAACCTGCAGCCTCATGCCAAGGGGGCGGTATTCGATCTGGTGACCCGTATCGAAGATCAGTTGGGCCCCTTGTGGCAGGCACAAAGCCAGATGCTCTGCAAAGGCGTCCAGCTTGACGGCGCATTGGCCGAGGACTCATCCGAGGACAGCCCCGAGTTGACGCAAGTGACACGCTGGACCGCACCCGTGGATATTGGCCGGCAATACGCCAAGGTGTCAGGCGACTACAACCCGATCCACCTGAGCGGCGCCAGCGCCCGGTTGTTCGGCTTCCCCACTGCCATCGCCCATGGTCTGTGGAACAAGGCAAGGACGTTGGCGGCGCTCGATGATCATTTGCCCGAAGCCAATATCGAAATCGACGTAACGTTCAAGAAGCCGGTGCGCCTGCCCAGCGAGGTGACATTGTTGGCGAGCGCGGCCGGTTCTAGCGGGCAATTGCGATTGGTGGGGGCTGGTGAGCTGGAGCATATGCTGGGAAGTTGGCAGCCGGTTGCTTGAGTATTTCCACCCAACCTATAGGTCAACCAATCAACGCGGTGGGTAGTTGGACAGGATCCGCCCCACCGTCTCGCGCACCTTCGCGCTGCGATCCATCGGGTTGGGTGAATCACTGAGCAATTGCTCGTCGCTGCCACGCCAGACAAGCTTGCCATCCTTGCCGTCGAGCAGGTCGATCTGCACGGTGGCGACCTTGTAGCTGAGGTTACGGGTTTCGTTGTACATCGGTCCGCCCCAATAACCATTCCATGGGCCGCCCCAACCGCCGCCATAGTTGGTCGTCACCTGTTGCTGGCGATCCTCGACGATCAGGTAGGCCTGGACCTGCACATCGCCCCGCGCGCCGCCCGTAGCCGGACGCAGGCCACGCTGGTCGAGTTGATCGGCGACCGCCTGGCGGATGCGCTGTTCGGTCAGGTCGCTCTTGATGCGCGGATCGTCCGGGCGATATTGCAACGCCGGCTCCTTCCAGCTCCAGCTGCGGTAGGCCGCGAAGTCGCGGCTGGTGTCGAAATCATGATTGACCTGGTTGGAAGCGCAGGCGCTAAGCAACAGGGCAAGGGCAAGCGGGACAAGACGGCGAAACATGGTTTTTTCTCCGTTGTTTGAATCAACTGGGAGGATAGGCCGACATGGCCTTTTCCACCGCGTCACGAATGGCATCGGTGCGCTCGCTCTGATTGCCGCGCTGGCTGGTCTCGGCGCTGGCGCTCCACACGGGCTGGCCATTTCGGGCGTCGAACAGATCGACCCGAACCACCACGACCTGCTCCTGATAGGTGCGCATCACGGGAATGGTGTTGTACATGCCATAACCCGGCCCGTAGCGGTTGTAGCCGCCGTAATAGCCCGCGTCATAGTCGTCCCGGACCTGCCGCAGCCGGGTTTCCAGGCGCAGGTCGGCACTGACGAAGAGGTCCGCCGGGCGATTGTCATGCAGCGGACGCAGCCCGCGTTGGTCCAACGCTGCGCTTACCGCTTCGGCCACCTGGGCCGAATCCGCCCAGGCAGTACCCGGCGGCAACCGACCGTTGAGCCAGGCCCAACTGCGATAGCGGCCATAGTCACGGGGCGGCGCCGGATAGGCGCTGCGATCGAACACTTTGGCGGCCTCGGGCGGTGCCGGCGGCAACGGATTGGAAGTCGCGACATACGGATTGTCGCTCTGGCAGGCTGCCAGCCCGAGGCATAACACCAATAATCCTGAACGACCTTTCATTTCGCTCTCCGACTGCTCTTCCGGATCAGAGGGGACGACAGACCCAATGCAGGTAGCGTCCCAACCCGGCAAACGCTGGGTGGCGCCGGTGGGCCAGTTCCATTTCCAGCAATTGCGCGAGTTCTACGCGGCCCTGGAATTGCACCGGCATGTAGTCATGAAAAACCCGCACGCCACTTTGAATTTCGACCTGCCACAGGTCTTCAAGTTGCGCCGCCAATTGGCGAGGATCAAGGGGTTGTTGCGGGGTCAGGCTCTGTTTTTCACCGGCCAGGTCGTTTTTGCGCAACTTGCGGAAATGCCCTTTGAGCAAGTTTCGATAAACCAGCGCGTCGCGGTTGTAGAACGCCAACGACAACCAGCCGCCAGACGCCGTCAGTTGATGCAGAACCGGCAGGATCGCGTGGGGCTCGGCCAGCCACTCCAGCACCGCGTGACACAGCACCAGATCGTACGGTTCGGTGAGCTGGCCGAGCAGGTCCTGCCACGGCGCCTGAATGAACGTTGCGTCCTGGCCGGCCTCGGCAAACCGCTGACGGGCACCCTCAAGCATGGGCTCGGCCGGTTCAGCCAAGGTCACCTGGTGACCACGCTCGGCCAGCCACAGTGACATGTGCCCCAGGCCCGCGCCAACATCCAGAATACGCAACGGGCGGTCAGGCAAGGCTTCAAGCAAATCGGCCTGGAGCACCGCCAGGCGGATCGCCCCCTTGGCCCCGCCGTAGATTTTTTCCGCGAAACGCGTGGCGAGCTGGTCGAAATGACGGTCACTCATGGGGCGAACCGCCGCTCGCTGTCGGCCAATTTGCCGCGCACCACGGCGTCCATATCCAAGCCCAACTCGCTGCACAGCAGCAACAGGTACAACACAATGTCACCGACTTCCTGCCCGGCGTGGGCCAGTTTATCCGCGGGCAGCTGGCGCGACTGGTCCTCGGTCAGCCATTGGAAAATCTCGACCAGCTCGGCCATCTCGACGCTGGCGGCCATGGCGAGGTTCTTCGGGCTGTGGAATTGCCGCCAATCGTTACGGTCACGAATGGCATGCAGGCGTTCGGTCAGTTCAACAAGGTTCATCGGGTTCTCCTGAATGCGCATAGCTTCGGGGCGATGACGAGGGAAGGCAAGCGTCTCGGTACGAAGCGGTGAATTGCTCCATAATCGAACGATCGCAGCCGCCACAACTCCTACAGTCAGGAGCCGACGGCTCGATTCCGATTCCTCTCCATCAGGATGCAAACATGCAGGTAGAAAGTTTCTTCGAATGGCTCGGCCAGGCGCTCGGTTCGGTGATCCGTTTCATCGTCGACCTGCTCAGCGGGCTGTTCAACACCTTGGCCAATGCCGGTGGCAATTTTGTCGATGGCCTGTCCCGCACGCTTGGCATGGACACCTCGATCATCAGCATCGTCGCACTTATCCTCGGGCTGATGCTGCTGTATTCGGCGATCCGCGCCTTCATGCGGGCCTCGATTGTCATGGGCATTATCTGGCTGGTATTGGGGTTGTGGTTGCTGAGCTGGATCATCCACTGAAGACAAACAGGGCGACATCAGGAACGAACGCTGCGATAACGCTACAATCGCGCTCCATCAAGGAGCCACCATGTCCAACCTGATCGCCGACTGGCGCGACCGCCTCACCCACCGTCGGGTATGGGCGCTGGCCGCGCCAATGATTCTCTCGAATATATCCGTACCGCTGGTAGCACTGGTGGACAGTACCGTCATCGGCCACTTGCCCCATGCCCATCAGTTGGGCGCGGTGGCGGTCGGGGCGAGTCTGTACACGGTGCTGGCCTGGGCCATGGGGTTCTTGCGCATGGGCTCGACCGGGTTCGCCGCCCAGGCAGCCGGGCGTGGCGATGGCGCTGCGCTGCGGCAGGTCTTGCTGCAAGGACTCTTGCTGGCGTTGGGGCTGTCGGTGGTGCTCGGGGCGGTCGGGGTTCCGTTGAGCGACGTGGCATTGCACTTCATGCAGCCCTCGGCCGAGCTCGACCAATTGACCCGGGATTTCTTCCACACCCGGCTTTTCGGCTTGCCGGCGGCGCTGGCCAGTTACGCGCTGGTGGGCTGGTTCCTTGGCGCCCAGAACGCCCGCGCACCGTTGACGATCCTGTTGGTCACCAACCTGGTGAACATCGCCTTGAACCTGTGGTTCGTGATCGGCCTGGATTGGGGCGTGACGGGTTCGGCACGCGCCTCGGTCATCGCCGAGTGGGCGGGCGCGCTGGTGGGCCTGGCCCTGGCCCGAAGGACGCTGCGCGCCTGGCCAGGGCGGATCGCCTGGGCCGCCCTGAGCCTGTGGCAGAGCTGGCGACCGCTGCTGGCGGTAAACCGGGACATTTTCATCCGCAGCCTGGTGCTGCAATCGGTGTTTTTCCTGATCACCGTGCAAGGCGCGCGGCTGGGGGACGCGACGGTGGCGGCCAATGCGCTGCTGCTCAATGGCCTGCTGCTTACCGCCCATGCCCTGGATGGCCTGGCCCATGCGGTGGAAGCGCTATGCGGCCACGCCATTGGCGCTCGCGACCGCCTGGCCCTGCGCCGTTCGCTGGTAGTCGCCTGCGGTTGGTCCTTGATCGCGAGCGTCGGGTTCGCACTGCTGTTTCTGCTGGCCGGACATTTGTTCATCGACATGCAGACCGACATTGCCGACGTGCGCGACACCGCTTACCGCTACCTGCCTTACCTGGCAACGCTGCCATTGATTGCCGTGTGGAGCTATCTGCTCGATGGCCTGTTCATCGGCGCCACCCGCGCCCGGGAAATGCGCAACGGCATGCTCCTGACCCTGTTGCTGGTGTTGCCGCTGGCCTGGGCGCTGCAAGGACTCGGCAACCACGGACTGTGGATCACTTTCCTGTTGTTCATGACGGTGCGCAGCCTGACGCTCGGGACGGTCGCCTGGCTCTTGCACCGTCGGGGCGGCTGGGTCGATGCCGAAACTCGATGATGTTCAGCCCTGTTTGCCTTGCCAGAGGCGTCGCAAATGATCGAGACGTTCTCGCTGGGAACCACCAGGCAGCCCCGGCACGGGCTCGGCATCGGGGTATTGCAAGCGCAGCCATAACCAGCCGTCGAGAACGGCCTGCTCGCTGAACCCCAGCTTGCGCCCCTGTTGCACGTAGTCCCAGAGCACCCAATAGTCATGGCCAGTGGAGCGAGACCATCGCCAGACGTGACGTTCCAGGAAGCACTCCTGCAATTTGACCTGTTGCCTGTCGCTGAGGCCATGCTCGTTTTCCAGCGCAGGCACCGCAAGCCTGGGATTGGAGAGCTGTTGCCACCCCTGGCACCCCATCGTCCGATCGGACCAGGTGCCACCGAACCAGCGCAACAGGCTGATCGGTCCCAGCCAGCAACTGAGCTCCCGGGGATCGCAGGCATCGAAGAAATAGCTGGCGGTGTGCGGGTTGTAATAACTCAGGAAGGCCTTGTAATGCAGGCCCAGCGTCACCGTCAGCATGCGCCGCAAATGTACCAGCAAGGACTCGGCTGGCGTCGAGGTCACCAACAGCAACCCGGGCCAGGATCGAGCGTCCAGATGGCACAGGCTGGCCAGCGCAGGCGATTGCCTAAGATCCACCAACAATGGGCCGTGTGATCTCGCTCCGTCGAACTCGGTTCCCTCGAACAGGGCAAAACGCGGCACCTCGGCAAACTGTTCCTTCAGGCGCTGTGCGGCCTCGGGCGCGTCCGGAACGTCTAACAGCAGCCATTGGGGAGCGGGACCCGGCAAGGTGGCCACATTCATGGCGCCGCGCCCGCGCCCTGTCCCATCACCATGCGACAGGTACACACCGGCTGCGCACAAGGGCTGAAACGCCCCCCGCCTGGCAAAAGGCACAGCAAGACCAGTGGCTCACCATCCTTGATTGCGGACAACATGGATGAATCGACTCCCGAAGCCCCGGGAATTTCCCCGGCAGGCGCGGTGGGAGGAAGCGCCTGCGTTGACTGCGCGCCGGGGGCGCCACCCAGGAATGCGCTGACCAGGGGACGGTCCGGGTCGCCCTCGATAAAACTCACCAGAACCTCGGTGCCCTCGGCAATCGTCCCCACGCCACGCGCCGCAAGCTCGGGTGCCAAGGGCAGCCAGCAATGGCTGGGGATGGCGCCCTCTCCCTGATAGGCCCAGTCGAACTGCACCGCCACTCGCCCGGCCACTCGCGGCTCATCCACTTCCACGACCCAGCCGCGTTGCCTGCTCACCATGACAGGCTTGTCCGGCGCCCTGTCCACCAAGAAGGGCATCCCCCAGGGAATGGCCTGGAAAAGATTGCCATAACCGCCCGCATGACCGTGGTGTTCAACCTGCGTCAATAACCAGCCCTGGTTCCACTTTCCATGAGGATGGCCCTTCAGCGACAGGATCTGGCCGGCGTGCAAGTGCGTCAGATCGCTACGGCCCTGGGCGACCAAAGCTCCGTGGATATCCGCCTTCACCGTGAACGCACGCACTGCGCGGGCCCGCCCTTCAACACTGTACAAAGCCTTGTCCATCGTCGGAACGTTGCCCGCCGTATCCGCAAAAACCAGGCATTTCCCGTCCCGGGTGTGATCGAAATGAAAGTGGATACCCGCCTGGGCGCACATTCGTTGTAGGAAATGCAGGTCGGATTCGCGGTACTGGGTATACAGATCCAACGAAGGATAAGCGTTGCTCAGATCCAGGCACAGGCTGCGGCCGTTGATACCATGCCCGCCCAGGACCTGGCGGATGATCTGTGGCACCGAGCAGGCATTGAAGACCCGTTGACTGAAACGCTGCGCAAGGCTCGCCAGCTTCGGCCCGATGCGTACCCGGCAGCTCTCGCCATGGCGGTGGACGATTTCGTGAAGTCGCCCGTGGATGCCTTGATCCTTGGTTCCGAAGCTCAGCCAGACGTTGCGGTACAGCAACCCGGCCATGTCCAGGGCCATGTCGCTGACCGACAGCTCCACTTCGAAAACGAAGGGTTCGCTGATGGCTTCATTGCCTGTTAAGGCTACGACGACGAAAGGTTCGGACAGACCGGCTATCTCCAGACGAAAAGGTAGCTCGCAGGCTGGATCGGACATCGGCGTTTTCTCTACAGGAGGGGCGACCGGGCATTCTCGCCGACAGCAGAGGACGAGTAGAGGGCTCAAGGACTATTTAGGAAAGGGACTACATGAAATTAGGACGCCGTCAGCTAAACGGCATCAATAGGCCAATAAACGCTGCGCACGGGTTTGCAATGCAGATACAACGTGGCGAGGGTAGCTTGCTCCCGCTGGCGCGCATCTGGCCCCATCGGGACCATTGCGCGCCAGCGGGAGCGAGCTACCCTCGCCACGATGAATCGCTCTAGCCTGCAACAGCGGCCCCGCAAGGGGCCGCCGTCAGGAAGAAAGGTAGGACGAACGCGTCAGCCCCAGTCGCAGCGCATCCAGGAACTGAGTGCGCTCGGCTGCCGTGATCCGGGCGCTGGCGCACTTGTCACGGTAGTGAGTCATCAACTCCTCCGGCGACAGGTGCACATAGCGCAACATGTCTTCGATGGTGTCGTGGGTTTCGATACCGGCGTGGTACACGCTGCCATCGGCGTTCTGGTAGATGTTCACCGAGTCGGTGTCACCAAACAGGTTGTGCATGTCACCCAGGATTTCCTGGTAGGCACCCACCAGGAAAATACCCAACAAATAATCCTCGCCTGGATTGAGCGAGTGGACCGGCAGGCTGGTCTCGATGCTCTGCTCGTCGACGTACTGCTTGATCTTGCCATCGGAGTCGCAGGTCAGGTCTTGCAGCACGGCACGGCGCAGTGGCTCTTCGTCGAGGCGATGCAGCGGCAGGATCGGCAATACCTGGCCGATCGCCCAAGTGTCCGGCAGGCTCTGGAAGACAGAGAAGTTGCAGATGTACTTGTCGGCCAGCTTGTCGTTGAGCTCGTCCAACACCTGGCGGTGCGAACGCTGGCGGGCCTTCAGCGAATTGTGCAGGCGACGGCACACCGCGAAGTAGCACTGCTCGGCCAAAGCTTTTTCCGCCAGGGTCAGCTTGCCATCGGCGTATTGGGCTGCCACGTCACTCATGTAATGGGTGGCTCGCCAGTAAGTCTCGGTGACCATCTCGATATCGGTCGGGCCCAGCAGGTCCACCAGCCACTGCACGGTTTCCGGCAGGCTTTCCTTGTTCTCGATGACCGGGACGTCATCGTGGTGTTTCTCGACGTCGGTCACTTGCACCACCAACATGGCGTGGTGCGCGGTCAGCGAACGACCGCTTTCGGAAAAGATGTGCGGATGCGGCAGGCTCTGGGCATCGCAGAACTCCTTGAGCATGCCCACCACGACACCGGCGTAATCGTCCATGTCGTAGTTGATGGAGCTGGCGTTGCGCGAGTGCGTGCCGTCGTAGTCCACGCCCAGGCCGCCGCCGACGTCGATGTGATCCACCGGCAGCCCAAGGTTGCGCAGCTCGCCGTAATAACGGATCGCTTCCTTGAAGCCATGCTGGTAGTCCGCCAGGTTGGCGATCTGCGAACCCATGTGGAAGTGCAGCAGGCGGATGCCCTGGTCCAGGCCCGCGCCACGGAAGCGCTCGACCACCGACAACAGCTGCGCGGCCGACAAGCCGAACTTGGATTTTTCGCCACCGGTGTCGGCCCACTTGCTCGACGCCAGGGACGACAGGCGAACCCGCAGGCCGACCTGTGGCTTGACCTTGAGCGACGCGGCTTCTTCGATCACCAGGCCGACTTCGGATTCTTTCTCGATCACGATGAAAACGTTATGGCCCAGCTTCTGGCCCATCAGCGCCAGGCGGATGAACTCGCGGTCCTTGTAGCCGTTGCAGACGATGGTCCCGCCCTTCGGCGCCAGGGCCAGCACCGCCAGCAGCTCGGGCTTGGAGCCGGCTTCCAGGCCGATCGACACGTTCTGTGTCGCGATGATGTTTTCGATCACCGCTTCCTGCTGGTTCACCTTGATCGGGTAAAGCGCGGTGTACTGGCTCTGGTATTCCAGGCGCGCGATGTTGCTGTCGAACGCGCCGGTGAGCTGACGCACCCGGTCTTGCAGGATGTCGGGGAAGCGCACCAGCAAGGGCAGCGAAAGGCCGCTCTGGCGCAACTGGTCGACTTGCTCGTACAAATCGATGGGCGAACTGTCGGGGCCGTTCGGACGGACTTCGACGCGACCGGCTTCATTGATCGCGAAATACCCGGCCCCCCAATGGCGAATCCCGTAAACACTGCGGCTGTCCGCAACTGTCCATTGGCTGCCATCGTCTTTGCGTGTGCGTCGTACGGACATCGAAGTCCCCTATAAAGAAGTCAAAATGCACCCACCCGGTCGCAGGCTGGCGCAGTGTAGAGAATGGAAATGACGATTTGCCTGTAAGCACGGTAGACCCTGCCCGCAGCGCTGAGTTTAGAACCCGTTCAGAACAGGCTCTGTGAAAACCATGTAGGCGACCCCGAACCGGGGTTCGGATCAAGCCGGGGTGGTTTTCACAGAGGCTGCTAGCCGCCGGATTTCTTTGCCTTGAAACCGTGTTTGGTGAGTTCCGCCAACAGCAGCTCGACGTGATCGCCCTGGATCTCGATGACGCCGTCCTTCAACGCGCCACCCGTGCCACAGCGTTTTTTCAACGTCGTCGCCAGTTCTTTGAGGGCGTCTTCGGCCAGCGGCACACCGGTAATGGTCGTCACCGTCTTGCCGCCGCGACCTTTGCTTTCGCGGCGCACGCGAGCGATACCGTCCCCTTCGGGGATGATCGTCTGTTTGCAGATGCAGGCATCCACCGGTTGGCGGCAATCGGGGCAATGACGACCGGCGTCGGTAGAAAATACCAGGCCACCCAGGGCGGCGAAGGATGCGGCTTTTTTGGCCACCGGCAATCCTCTTCGGAGGACAAAGACTGGTCAAGGGGCGAAAGCCTCGACCGCGAAGCCCCACTCAGGCAGGGGCAGCGCAACTGGGCCGAACGATGTCGGCCAAGCTTGAAAAGTCGCGCAGTGTAACGGCAAAAAGGCGACTTGCTAAGGGCCAATCGGCGCCAATTTAGAGCTTCTTTGCGACACCGGCTTCGCAGGCGCGCAAATAGCGCCCAAGAGCCGCCAGGGAGTCCGGGCAATAAGGCTTGTGGCGGATTTCATCGAGCACCTGCTCGACGGGCAGAAAACGCGCCTCCAGCACTTCTTCGGGCTGCAGCACCAACGGACCATCCCACACGGCCGAGAACGCCGAGCACCACAGGCGGCTGCCGGTGTCTTCGAAATAGAAATGGTCGTGGGCGACCAGCTCCACGCCGCTGACACCGAGCTCTTCGGCAAGCTCGCGGGCCGCCGACTCGGCGTAGCTCTCGTGCGCCTGCACCATGCCGCCGGCCGCGACATCCCAGTAACCGGGATAGATGGCTTTGCTCAGCGTCCGCCGATGGACACACAACTCCCCGGCCGAATTGAACAGCATGATGTAGGTGCCCCGCCCGATCAGGCCGCGCTCGCGCAGATCCGAGCGCACCAGGCTGCCGAGCAGGTTGTCATGCTCGTCGACCCAAGCGATGAGCTCGGCATCCGAAGCCGCTCGGTGAGCCGCCTCCCGAGTGCTTTCGTCCATCGATCAGCCTTGGTTCAGCAACTGACGCAGGTCGATGACCGCCGCGTTGGCGCGGGAAATATAGTTGGCCATGACCAGCGAGTGGTTCGCCAATACACCGAAACCGCTGCCATTGAGGATCATCGGGCTCCAGACCGGCTCTTGCGAGGCTTCCAGCTCACGAATGATCTGCCGCACGCTGACCGTGGCGTTCTTCTTGGCCAACACGTCGGCGAAGTCCACCTCGATGGCGCGCAGCAAATGAGACAGCGCCCAGGCCTGACCACGGGCTTCGTAGAACACGTTGTCGATTTGCAGCCATGGGGTTTCAACCACTTCTTCGTCGACCTGCGGCACTTGGCCGGGCGCGGGGATTTCGGTTTTCAGCGACGTGTTGAGCTTGACCCGGCCGACGCTGGCGGACAGCCGCTGGGACAACGACCCCAGGCGAGTGCCGACATCGCCCAGCCAGTTGTTCAGGTTGTCGGCGCGGGCATAGAACAATGCGCTCTTCTGGCCTGGATCGGAGAGGCGCGCCTGGTAACGACTCAAGGAATTGATGCCTTCCTGGTACTCCGACTCACTGGAGGGCAGCACCCAGCTGCGGTTGTCGAAGTTGAAGCGCGGCTCGGCCTTGGCGAGGTCCGCATCTTCGGCGGACTGTGACTGCGAGCGGGCGAAATCCTTGCGCAAGGCGCGGCTCAGGTCGCGCACCTGCACCAGCACGCCGTATTCCCAACTCGGCATGTTGTCCATCCACAGGCCCGGCGGGAAGCGGTCATTGGAAATGTAGCCACCCTGCTTGGTCAGCAAGGTTCCGGCCACGGTCTTGAGGGTTTCGACGGTGGTGTAGCCGACCACCATTTGCCTGCCGTCCTTCTCGGCCGCCGCCTGGGCGTTCTGCTGCACGGGAAACAGCGCCGGCTCCTGGCTCCAATACCAACCCACCGCAATGGTCACCAGCAGATACAAACCAATGAGCGTGGCCAGTGCCCGGCTGAAAAACAGCCCGCCCAGGTAGCTGCGGGTGTCCGATTTCGGCTCGGCGGCGCGTTCAGGCGCGCTGCCCGCGCGGTTTTTCCAGTCCAGCATGGCGATGTTCCTTCAATCACTTGAGTTCACGGTTCGACCACAACCTTACATCAACGTGCCTTGGCCGGCATCCGTCGTTGGGCTTATAGGACAATTACCGCCACCAGACCAGGAGCCACCTAAGGGTTTCCCTTAACCCTGCCAGTCATGATTTGGTAGCGAGCTGACTCGATATCAGCGAATCGAATCGTGCTTGCGCACCCAACGAAGCAACTGGACAAATAGTCCAAAAAACCCCCGAAAGCCTCTATTCTCGGCCCCCGGTGCATGACAGGCCGCCAATCGAAGACCGTGCGGTCGAAAACTGAATCGCATCTCTTGGCAGTTTATTGACGTACGACACTCATGTAAGGGAAAAGAGGTGCTAGCATAGAGCCACCAGTCGACCTCAGCATGCCCCCTAACTAGTAGTCAGGATATGACCGAGTCAGAAGACCCCAGCCGTGAGCGCCTCAAGCACCACTTTGCCCAGCGGGTAATTCATCAGGCTCGCCAGATCCTTGAGATATGGCAGCGCCTGCAACGCAGCGAGTGGTCGAGTAACGACCTGTCTGAGCTCAGCGAAGCCAATCTGCGCCTGCTGCGCTTTGCCGAGCGTTTCGAACAGCCCGAGCATTGCCAGCTTGCCCACGGCATCAGCCAGTCGCTGCAAGCGGTGGATGCCAATCGCGGCCGCCTGAGCAGCCAGTTGATCAGCGACATCAACCGTTTGATGCAACGCCTGTCCCGCACCGGCCTGCGCCACGGCGATCAACTCGAGCAGACCTTTCTGCCACCGCTGCGCAAGCCCATCTACGTGATGCTGCAAGACCATGACCGCGCGGAACGGCTGGCCAAGCAGTTGGTATTCTTTGGCCTCAGCGCCCATGCGTTGAACAGTATCGCCGCGTTCCGCTCCGCGATGGTCGAGCGCCTGCCCGCGGCGATCGTCATGGACGTGGATTTCAGCGGCCCTGGCGTGGGCCTGACGTTGGCGGCCCAAGCCCAGGAAGGCCTCGACCAGGCCATCCCGCTGCTCTTTTTCAGCCTGCTTGAAACCGATACGCCCACCCGCCTGGCGGCGGTGCGCGCCGGCGGCCAGGAATTTCTAACCGGCACGCTCGAGGCGTCGAGCCTGCTGGAAAAAATCGAAGTGCTGACCTGCGTCGCCCAGTACGAGCCCTATAAAGTGCTGATCATCGATGACTCCCGCGCCCAGGCCTTGCACACCGAACGGCTGCTGAACAGCGCCGGCATCATCACCCGGACGTTGATCGAGCCGATCCAGGCAATGGCCGAACTGGCGGACTTCCAGCCCGACCTGATCATTCTCGATATGTACATGCCCGCTTGCACCGGCACGGAACTGGCCAAGGTAATTCGCCACAACGACCGTTATGTCAGCGTGCCGATCATCTACCTGTCCGCCGAAGACGACCTGGATAAGCAGCTCGACGCCATGAGCGAAGGCGGCGACGACTTCCTGACCAAGCCGATCAAACCCCGGCACCTGATCACCACCGTGCGCAACCGCGCGGCCCGGGCGCGCAATCTCAAGGCGCGAATGGTGCGCGACAGCCTCACCGGCCTCTACAACCACACCCATATCCTGCAATTGCTCGAGGATTGCAGTTTTCGCGCCCGCCGCGAAGGCAAGCCCTTGAGTTTCGCCATGCTGGACATCGATCATTTCAAGCGGGTCAATGACAGCCACGGCCACCCCATGGGGGACCGAGTGATCAAGAGCCTGGCGCTGTTTCTCAAGCAGCGCCTGCGCAAGACCGATTTCATCGGGCGCTATGGCGGCGAAGAGTTCGCTATCGTCATGCCCGACACCGATATTGATGCAGCCTGCCAGGTGCTGGACGAAATCCGCCAACGCTTCGCCGAAATCCATTACCCGGCCCAACCCCAGGACCTGTGGTGCACCTTCAGCGCCGGCGTGGTGGAAATGAGCGAAGCGTCCGACAGCCTGATGATGGCCAGCCAGGCGGACGAAGCGTTGTACCGCGCCAAGCATGCCGGACGCAACCGGGTACAGAGCGCCACACAATCAAAGCAAAGTGCCACCTTTTCATCGGATTCCACTGATTCGGTCATAAACGTGTAACGCAAACGCAATAACTTCAGGCACTTCGATTCTGCCCCCGGTAGACCCTTGATGCGCCTGAAGCTGCTGACCAATCTCAACACCCTTCTCTTAGTTGCCGTATGCCTTGGCCTTGGCGCGACCCTTTGGTGGTCGCAGATTGCCTTGGAGCGACCCTACCTGTTGATGGAACGCTACCTCGGCCTGTCGCGGCAGTTCCAGAGCGAAGTGGCGCGCAACATCGAGGACTACCTGGCCAGCGGCGACGCCCTGCGCCTCAGCGCGGCTACCCAAGCATTGGAAAGCCTGCAAAAGGAGCTGGACCAGTTCCCACCGGACCTGGCCAAGACCCTGCGCCCAAGCCTGTCCAACCTCGACAACTTCAGCAGGACCGACCTGCTGGCCGCCGGCAAGCTGGCCGGCGACCCTCAGGCCCTGCTGTTGCAGGCCGAACGGGAACTGAGCGCCAGTCTCGATCGACTCGCCCAGTACGCAAGTGGCGCCCCGGCCTACTCGCCTCCATTGTTCGCCGCTTCACAGCACCTGGGTCGGTTGTCCCTCACCCGTGACAAATTGGTCAGCAGCGGTCGCAGCGAACTGGCCGCCGATGTCGAGCGGGAACTGGCAGGCATCCGTGTGCAAGCAGAACGCCTCGAGAGCCTGCCTCTGCTGGGCGTAACCGCCAGCAGCGAATCGGGTAGCGATGATTTTGCCGCGCTGATGGGCCTGCAAACCCAGGAAAAAACTGTCAGCGAGGACGCCGGCATCGGTCTCAAGCGTGAGCTCAACAGCCTGCTCGGCCGCTACCCTGCGGAATTGACCCGCACTCGGGAGCTGATCCAAAAGCGCACCGAACTGAGCCGCGCCACCCACCTGAAAATCGCTGATGCACAGACGGCCATCGACACCCTGGAACCGGCGGTACGTGCCCAGCATGGGCAGATTCAGAGGGAGGTTCGCTTGATCCAGGGCGTGATGATCGGCTTGATCCTGCTGATCGCGCTGCTCATCGACACCTTGCAACGACGCCTGGCCCGCACCTTGACGCACCTGGCGCCGGCCTTGTCCACCTGGGCCGAAGGCGACTTCAGCCGGGGCATCCACATGGGCGCCAGCAACCGTGAAATGCAAGACATCGAGGCGTCCCTCAATCGCCTGCGCGCTTATCTGGTGGACCTGGTGGGCACCATTCGGGTGAACGCCGAACAGGTCGCTGGCAGTAGCCGCGCCCTGGCCGAGTTGAGCGGCGAACTGCACAGTGGCGCCGAGGACCAGGCCGGCGACACCGCATTGATCCGTGATTCGCTCGGCGAACTGGAGGCGACCATCCAGCAAGTGGCTGGCGATGCCAGCCAGGCCGCGCAGGCCAGTCGCAGCGCCGGTAACGCCGTGGAACATGGCCAGCAAGTCATCGGCTTGAGTCTCGCCGGCCTCCATGCGTTGGTGGGCGAAGTGCAAGGCAATGCGCAAATGATCGAACAACTGGCCGAGGAGTCGGCAACCATTGGTGGCGTATTGACGGTCATTCGCTCGATTGCCGACCAGACCAACCTGCTTGCCCTCAACGCCGCCATCGAAGCCGCCCGCGCCGGGGAAATGGGCCGGGGCTTTGCGGTGGTGGCTGAAGAAGTCCGTTCCCTGGCCCAACGCACCGCTGGCGCCACCTCGGAAATCCAGGCGCTGATCGCCCGCTTGCAACTGGCCGCGCGCCAATCAGTGGACGGCATGCGCGCCCAGGTTGAACACGCCGAGGCCACCGCCAGCCAGGCCCAGGCGGCTGACGGCGCCTTGGATGAAATCGTCGCAGCCATCCAGACCATCGCCGATACCGCCGTGCGAATCGCCGATGTCACGGCTCAGCAAAGCGGCGCTGTCAGCGAAATCCGCGACCACAGCGAGCGCATTCACCAACTGGGCGGGGATAACCTGCTGCGCATCGGCCAGGGTCGCGAGCAAGGCGACAACCTCCTGGTGCTCGGCGGGCGGTTGCACACCGCAGTCCAGGCATTTCGGGTATGACCTCAGCAAACACCACAAACCCATTGTGGGAGCGAGCCTGCTCGCAATAGCGGTGGCTCAGTTTGCATGGGTAATGAATGTGCCGGCGTCATCGCGAGCAGGCTCGCTCCCTCATTTATTGGGTATGGTCCAAGGAAGATGCTCACCGCACATCCCCCTGTGGGAGCGAGCCTGCTCGCGATAGCGGTGGGTCAGTTCAACCGAATGACCGGATGATAAAGCTCAGTCACAAACTTCGCGTAAACATCGGTCAACGTGCTGGCTATTGCCGAGAACTGGACAGTCATAAAGGCTTTGCGGCATAGTCTCCGGGTTCTGACACCTGCTCACAGATAACAAGGAACAGCAGATGGCGACCCTATTGGTCCTGCACGGACCCAACCTGAACCTGCTTGGCACCCGTGAACCGGGCGTTTATGGCGCCGTGACGCTGGCCCAGATCAACCAGGACCTGGAACAGCGGGCCCGGGACGCCGGCCATCATTTGCTTTATCTGCAAAGCAATGCCGAATACGAGTTGATCGACCGCATCCATGCCGCGCGTGGCGAAGGCGTGGACTTCATTTTGATCAATCCAGCAGCTTTTACACATACAAGCGTCGCATTACGTGACGCGCTGCTGGCGGTGAGCATCCCATTCATCGAAGTGCATTTGTCCAACGTGCACAAACGCGAACCTTTCCGCCATTACTCCTACTTCTCCGATGTAGCGGTGGGAGTGATCTGCGGCCTTGGCGCCAGCGGTTACCGACTGGCCCTGGAGGCCGCCCTAGAGCAGCTTGAAAAACAGGCAACAGCTTGAACAACAAGCGTTAAACGCCCCTGACCGACCCTTGGGAGTTGATGATTCATGGATATCCGTAAAGTTAAGAAACTGATCGAGTTGCTGGAAGAGTCCGGCATCGACGAGCTCGAGATCAAGGAAGGCGAAGAGTCCGTACGCATCAGCCGTCACAGCAAGACCCCGGCCCAGCAGTTCTACGCACCTGCACCGATGCAGGCTCCAGCCGCTGCGCCTGCTCCCGCAGCAGCTCCGGCCGCCGCCGCAGCGCCAGCCGCACCTGCCGCGCCAGCGCTGAACGGCACCGTTGCCCGCTCGCCAATGGTGGGCACGTTCTATCGCAAGTCTTCCCCAACCTCGCCTTCCTTCGTTGAAGTTGGCCAGACCGTGAAGAAAGGCGACACCCTGTGCATCGTCGAAGCCATGAAGATGATGAACCACATCGAAGCTGAAACCAGCGGTGTGATCGAAGCCATCCTCGTTGAAGACGGCCAGCCGGTTGAGTACGACCAACCGCTGTTCACCATCGTTTGAACCGCGGAGAGCCTTTGATGACTGCGAAGTTGGAAAAAGTTCTGATCGCTAACCGCGGTGAGATCGCCCTGCGGATTCTGCGTGCCTGCAAAGAGATGGACATCAAGACCGTCGCCGTTTACTCCAAGGCCGACAAAGAACTGATGCACCTGGGCCTGGCGGACGAATCCGTCTGCATCGGTCCCGCGTCGGCTGCGCACTCTTACCTGCACATCCCGGCGATTATCGCCGCCGCCGAAGTGACCGGCGCCACCGCCATTCACCCTGGCTACGGCTTCCTGGCGGAAAACGCCGACTTCGCCGAACAGGTCGAAAACTCCGGTTTTGCCTTCATCGGCCCGAAAGCCGAGACCATCCGCCTGATGGGCGACAAGGTTTCCGCCAAGCACGCCATGATCGCCGCAGGCGTACCCACCGTTCCGGGTTCCGACGGCCCGCTGCCTGAAGACGAAGAAACCGCTTTGCGCATCGGCCGCGAAGTCGGCTACCCGGTGATCATCAAAGCCGCCGGCGGCGGCGGTGGTCGCGGCATGCGCGTGGTTCACAAGGAAGAAGACCTGATTTCCTCGGCAAAACTGACCCGCTCCGAAGCAGGCGCGGCGTTCGGCAACCCGATGGTCTATCTGGAAAAATTCCTGACCAACCCACGCCACGTCGAAGTGCAAGTTCTGTCCGACGGCCAGGGCCAGGCCATCCATCTGGGCGACCGCGATTGCTCGCTGCAGCGTCGTCACCAAAAGGTCCTCGAAGAGGCACCGGCACCGGGCATCGACGAGCAGGCTCGCCAGGAAGTCCTGGCTCGCTGCGTCAAGGCTTGCATCGACATCGGCTACCGTGGCGCCGGCACCTTCGAGTTCCTGTACGAAAACGGTCGTTTCTACTTCATCGAAATGAACACCCGTGTTCAGGTGGAGCACCCGGTTTCGGAGATGGTCACCGGTATCGACATCGTCAAGGAAATGCTCAGCATCGCCGCCGGCAACAAACTGTCGTTCACTCAAGATGACGTCGTTATTCGCGGCCACTCGCTGGAGTGCCGGATCAACGCTGAAGATCCGAAGACCTTCATGCCGAGCCCAGGCACGGTCAAGCATTTCCACGCACCAGGTGGCAACGGCGTTCGCGTCGATTCGCACCTGTACAGCGGTTATGCGGTTCCGCCGAACTACGACTCGCTGATCGGCAAGCTGATCACCTACGGGGCGACCCGTGAAGAAGCCATGGCGCGCATGCGCAATGCGCTGGATGAAATCGTGGTGGACGGGATCAAGACCAACATCCCGCTGCACCGCGATCTCGTCCGCGACGAGGGTTTCTGTGAGGGTGGCGTCAACATTCATTACCTGGAACACAAGCTGGGCAACCAGCACTGATGCTCCAAGGGATGTGAAAAGACCCCGGTCCGTTTGGCCCGGGGTCTTTTTTTGCCCATCGTCGGGCTAGAAGACCCACTCAGTTCAGGCTCACCATCGAGAACCTGTTCATCGCAAGTTGCGCCGTTGTCGCCGGCCTGCCCTGGCGGGTGCGGACGGCACCGTTGGCGTTTGCCATCAAAGGTTCGCTGCGCGTGCGCGTCATGAATCTACGCGCACGTATCGATACCGGATCGGTACTGTACTTGGCCCGTGACAGCACTGGGACGTAATAACGCTCGACTTGGGTCTGCGACATCTTGAAGACCGAAGTGATGCCGCTCTTGAGGTTCAGCGATACACCATAGGTATTACCGAAGCAGGAAGAATACGACCAGAAGTCCCAGGTTGGCTCAAGGCCTTTGCGCCGCATCACGGTCCTGACCGGCTCGCCAATGTCCAGACCCGTCAACCAGTCCCCACCTACAAGCGTGACGCGGATATCCTTTGCGGATCCGCCAAGGCGCCGCAACAGAGCCTCGACACCTTCCTCTATGAGCCTGCCAATATTGTGATCGAAATGAATGACCGCCCCCACTCGGGTAACGGGGTTATATAACGAAGCGATCACGCATGTCTGGGCGTTGAGCGAGAACAGATACCCGTCAGCCGTCGCCTCATTGAAGCGTGCTACTACGGCCTCGCCCTGCAACGCGCCTCTTGTCACGTCAGGATCGACGCGCCCCGGGAACGCCTCCCGTAGATCGTCGACTCGCCCCAGGTTACGCACGCCATCATTACCCCCTCTCAAGCCAACGCTGTTATGCGTCCACTTGCCATTCGTCATCCTGCGTATGGGCATGTTGTATAGCGCGCCGGGACGACTGGCATCCACCAGGCATAGACCGCCAAAGTAAGCGTCCTCCTTTACCTGGAAGTACCGGCCCCGGCTGCGTATGTAATAGGTACTTCGTGGCTGCGATGCGCTGGGCGGACTGCGGTAGGTGCCGTAGAAAATCCCCTCCTCGCTCACCCATTGCAGATGTTCAGGGGTTGCCTCGACCGCCTGCCTTGGCTTCAAACGGATGGGCTGGACCAGCGGCCCGGTATCCTGGTTCACAGCGGATACCGCAGCGCCTTTAAGGCGTTGCGCCGACAACGACAACGGCTTGGCCGCACGCTTGAGACTCATCACCGAACGGCGCAGCAATGCAGCCATGCCGGTCACCCCTGGCACCGCCAGCAGCGCGCCCCAGGAAACCTCCAGCCAATGCTCGAGAGCCTCCTGGGTATCGCCCTGCCTATGCGCCTCGATTGCCTGCTTGGAGCTGAGGCCGATAAATACGATATCCAACAGCAGGGCAAACGGCGGGAAGACCATGCACACCGGCGCAGCCGCAAAGAGCAGCCCTTTCTGAATCTGCTGCGTGATGGCCTCTGCACGACGGGTGGTGACATCTTCCACGTCGGCGATAGCCCGCTCGATACAGGCATCGAACTCAGCGTCGATGTCGACCACACGGCTGAATTCACGCAGGGTATCGACGCGCGTGGTACCTGCCCCCAATGCCCGCAACGATTGTTCGACGGAACCGCGCGCGATCAATGCCACCCGCTCCACGACATAATCGTGCAGTTGCGCCGCGGTGCGCCCGGTGAAGGCCAGGTAGTTGCGAAAACGGATGCCGTCCGGGGCATCGGGCGTGTACAGCCAGTAGGAGCCCTTCGGTTCGAAGTAGGCGAAAACGTAGACGCCCAACACGACATGTCCGTTGACCGTAAACTTGAACACACCCTCACGCGTGACCGCCGTCGCTGGATAGATGGGGCCGCCAGCCGGTCTCCTGTCGCTCAGCAACGTGACTTGCCGCGTGAGCCAGTTGAACGCGTCGGTGCTCAACACTGACCGGCCATACGCGATACGTAGGTCGCGATCCATCTTCGCCAGCAGCATGTAGCGACAGGCATCGCGACGCTTCTGGTATTGCGCGTCATTGGCATCGAGAAACCTGGCACGGATTTCCTTGGCGTATTTTTCGCCCAGGTAGGCCCCACGAACATAAAGCGCCAGGTCGGCGCTGCGGACCTGGCCCAAATCCTGTCCAACGGACGAGCGCACACCTTGTTTCGGGTTGTCTATCCCAGCGTTGTCGTCGTACCCATAAATCGCGAGTTCCAGCAGGCTGGTTACCCTCCTGTCACTTCCCAGACCCGGGAAGTAGTCGATAAGAACCGTTTCCGGATCCACCGGTTCTCGTACGCCCTTGCTGCGCATATACGGAGCAATCGCTTGCGTGACGGTACGCTTGGCAAAGTCGACAAAAAGTTCATAACCCGCCAACTGCTCATCGAAGACCTGCTGATGGACCAGGGACTCTTGCTTCAAGCCACTGATGCTTCGCCGCGATTCAAGTGGCAAGGCCGAGTACCAGCGAGGCGAGTCGTGCCATTCCACCTGCTGCAGATTGTGGTTCAGCCCTGTCAGGACAGCCTGCTCAAGACAATGCCTGAGCCCTTTTTGCGTCCCTCTGGGGTCCCTGCTCAGATCCCATGTGGTCGGCTTTTGCCTCACGCCGACAAAATATTCCCGAGCGCTGTCACGTTCAACCGGGGATATCTGCTGCACCAGGTATTCACGACCCGTTTCGCTCGCAATCCAGCTACCGATCTCGGCGCTCACGGCCCGAAGCGAAGGCAGGGCGATCCACTCCTGCCCATCGGGCTTACCAGGGGCATACAGTAGGGGGGCGCTGACTTGTCCCTGTGCATCGTCGTGGTAGAACAGCAGCAGATCGGCGCATCGGAACGAATTGGGCAGTTCGACATTGGTAACCTGCAATCCACCCACGCCTTGTCCAGCAAATGAGCTGTTCAGCAAGGTGTAGAGCTCGTCGTGGCTGGACACCGTGACTAGGCCCGCGCACCGCGCGACAAATGCGCTGTGTCGCAATCGCGCCATGAACCAATCGAGCAGGGCGTCCTTGAGGTCCGCGCGGTTGTACCGACTCGACAATGCAGAAAAGTAACCGGCAGGTGCGTCCAGGCTCGACAACATCTGCCCCACGAATGCCGAGGCAAGGGGCTCGTTGCGCAGCATGCCGCCATTCTCCACCAGGCGCACCGTCACCGCATCGGGCCTGACCGGCCCCGCCGCCACCAGTTCACTCAGGTTATAGGTTCGCACAGGCTGGCCAATGACCGCTCGCCACTGCAGCTGCACGCGAACCCTGTCAGGTTCGACTTCCATGTCCAGCTCGCGCCTGATGTAGCCTTGGGCCTGGCGCCGAGCGAACGCTTCCAGGGAGCCCAAGCCGTCGAGCAATTCATCGACCATTGCCTGGGTTTGCCCAGCATGTTCGCTCAACGCCTCCAACCGTTTACGGTCGGCTGCACCCAACCCCCGTAGCCAATCAGGCAATTGCGCACGCATTATCGCTTCCAATGCCCGTCGCTCCCGAGGGGTCGCCAGCGCATTCGCTTTCCCCATGTGGCGCCAGGATTGTTGCAGCTCCTCTATCCTTGCGCGCAGTTGCTCGACATCCAACCCAACCAACCTTTGCGGTTGAAGGATGGCGTCGATTGCCGCCACATGCTCGTTGAGTTTTTCCTGGACGATGCTTTCGAGCGCAGCATCGTGTCCGGCCATTTTCCAATGGCGCCGAAGATAGTCCTCGTAATGGTTGAGGATGGTCGAAGCGGTCCCTTCGAGGACCTGCTCGAGGATATCCCGACGTTCAGCCGAGAACCCCAGGTCAGCCCCCCCTTCCCAGCGATAAGGCGCATCCTGATGCTCGTCATAAACCGCGGGCGACGGGTCGATCTTGCGTTGCAACACCGCGTCGAGCAGCGTGCCAATGAAGTCTGAATCGATGTTGCCATGACGATAATGGGTACGCAGCCCGACCAGCAGATAAACTTCCAGCTCCTCCAGAAAAGTATTCTGGGCCTGCATCTTTGCCTCGATAACAGTCTGCCAGCCCGTCAGCTTTTCCAGAATCGCCTGGGCAGATGCCTCTTTCCGGTCAGATAACGACGTCGCGCCATCCCTGTCTTGTTGCCACTCGGCCATGTCGTCCATGCACATCCTTCCCTGTTGTGTGGATGCGCACCTTATCCGCCCTGCGGCAGGCCAATGTCATACATATATATATCGAAACACCAACCGGGCCAGTCCAGGCCTCGCTTATCCACTTTGGGAGCGACCTGGCGTACACTGCGCGCCTTTGCAGCCTCCTGCTGCCCCCTATCGATTTTTCAAAGGTGCCCGCCATGCCTTGGCTGCAAGTACGCCTGGCCATCAGCCCGGAACAAGCCGAAACCTACGAAGACGCCTTTCTTGAAGTAGGTGCCGTATCGGTGACTTTCATGGACGCCGAAGACCAGCCGATCTTCGAGCCTGAGCTCAACACCACCCCGCTGTGGTCCCACACCCACCTGCTGGCGCTGTTCGAAGGCGGCACCGAGGCGGCCAGCGTGCTCGCCCATTTGGAGCTGCTCACCGGCGGCCCGTTGCCCGAACATCACAGCGAAGTGATTGAAGACCAGGATTGGGAACGCAGTTGGATGGACAACTTCCAACCCATGCGTTTCGGCCAGCGCCTGTGGATCGTGCCGAGCTGGCATGCAGCGCCGGAACCGGACGCGGTGAACCTGCTGCTGGACCCGGGCCTGGCCTTCGGTACTGGCACTCATCCCACCACCGCGCTGTGCCTGGAATGGCTCGACGGCCAGGACCTGGACGGCTGCAATGTGCTTGACTTCGGCTGCGGCTCGGGGATCCTGGCCATCGCCGCCCTGCTGCTGGGTGCCAAGGAAGCGGTCGGCACCGACATCGATGTCCAGGCCCTGGAAGCCTCCCGCGACAACGCCGGGCGCAACAACATCGACGAAGCGCTGTTCCCGCTGTACTTGCCCGAGGATCTGCCGAAGGTACAGGCCGACGTGCTGGTGGCGAACATTCTTGCCGGCCCGCTGGTGTCCCTGGCGCCGCAATTGTCGAGCCTGGTCAAACCGGGCGGACGCCTGGCATTGTCGGGCATCCTCGCCGAACAGGGTGAAGAAGTCGCTGCCGCTTATGCCGCGGATTTCAACCTGGACCCGATCGCCAATCGCGATGGCTGGGTGCGCATCACTGGACGTCGGCGCTAGAATGACCGCCTGTATCGACCGGATTGCCGCATGACCGACAGCTTCGTCACTCAGTGCCCGCATTGCCACACCAGTTTTCGCGTCAGCCATGCTCAATTGAGCGTCGCACGCGGGGTGGTTCGTTGCGGCTCGTGCCTGCAAGTGTTCAATGCCGCGAAGCAATTGCTGGAGCAACGCGCCACCAAGGACGTCGCTACTGCTCCAGCTTCCCCGGCAAAACCCGTGGTCGAAGCGCCACGGGCGATCAGCCAGAAACAATGGACTGCCGCCGAACTGGATCTCGATGACCTGGACAAGGAACTGGCTCGTCTGGAACGGCGCGACAAACGCGCACCCGACACCTTCGGACGGCGCCGCGAAGACAACCTGAGCGCACTGCGCGAGCATCCTTCGAGCGACCAGGAGCCCTGGGCTGACAGCCTGTACAGCGAATCCACCGCCGAGCGCGCCGAGACCGCCATCCAGCCCCCTCTCGAACCGTTCGAGCCCCATGAACCGGCCCGCCCGCCGCGAACCGAGCCATCCTTGTCCCTGGCCCTCGAGCCGCTGGAACCGGACGATGAGCCCGTCGCCCCGCTGAGCCTGGCGCCGGACGAGGAGACCGACGAGCACCTGGAGCGACTGTCCGCCACGGACGACCTGGACGACGAGCCGGAGCCGCTGGCGACACCGCGCAAGAAACGTGATCGCCAGGAGCCCGGCATACGCGCCGAAGCCCTCCAGGACCTGGACGACGACCCGCTGCAACTGGATTGGCGCAAACGCCGCTCGCCCTGGGGCCGGCGCTTGCTTTGGGGTTTGCTGGTGCTGCTCGCCGCCGCCGCCCTGGGCGGTCAGTACATCGCCTATCACTTCGAGGAATTGGCTCGCCAGGACCAGTACCGCCCGTGGTTCCTGCAAATCTGCCCGGCCATCGGCTGCGACGTCCCCTCCAAGGTCGACATCGCCAAGATCAAGAGCAGCAACCTGGTGGTGCGCAGCCATCCAGAGTTCAGCGCAGCCCTGGTGGTGGATGCGATCATCTACAACCGCGCGCCCTTCTCCCAGCCCTTCCCACTGCTGGAGCTGCGCTTTGCCGACCTCAACGGCCACCTGATCGCCAGTCGCCGTTTCAAGCCGGGTGAGTATTTGGGCGGCGATCTCGAAGGCCGGGGGGAAATGCCGCCGCAGACGCCGATCCATATCGCCCTGGACATCCTCGATCCGGGACCGAAGGCGGTGAACTACAGCCTGAGCTTCCATTCGCCCGAATGAAGGCTGCGGGGTCGATCGATTGACGACGGCATTCTGACTCGCCCGACCCAAACCAAACCGCTGGCGATAACGGAATAGCTGTTCAGATTTTATCCAATTCGACCTTTATCCAGTCATCGAGAGCGGGTATCATGCCAACCCTTTTTCGAAGTCTCATGATCCGGCCCCACTTCAGGGAACTCCTATGTCGGCGGTACGCATCGGCCCATATACATTGCAGAACGGTCTGGTCCTGGCCCCTATGGCGGGCGTCACCGACCAGCCCTTCCGTCAGTTGTGCAAACGATTGGGCGCAGGACTCGTGGTTTCGGAAATGGTCACCAGCGACATGAGTTTGTGGAACACCCGCAAATCGCGCCTGCGCATGATCCACGAAGGTGATCCCGAGCCGCGCTCGGTACAGATCGCCGGTGGTGATGCACAGATGTTGGCGGAAGCGGCCCGAGCCAACGTAGAGCTGGGGGCGCAGATTATCGACATCAACATGGGCTGCCCGGCGAAGAAGGTCTGCAACAAGGCCGCAGGCTCGGCACTGTTGAAAGACGAAGCGCTGGTCACCGAGATCCTGCAGGCGGTTGTCGCCGCGGTCGATGTGCCGGTGACCCTGAAGATCCGCACCGGATGGGACCGGGAGAACAAGAACGGCCTGACGGTGGCGAAGATCGCCGAACAGGCAGGTATCACGGCGCTTGCGGTCCATGGCCGCACCCGTGCCGACCTGTACACCGGCGAAGCCGAGTACGACACCATAGCCGCGATCAAGCAGGCGGTGTCCATTCCGGTCTTCGCCAATGGCGATGTCGACTCGCCCGAGAAGGCCCGGTACGTGCTGGACGCGACCGGTGCCGACGGCCTGTTGATCGGCCGGGCCGCCCAGGGGCGGCCATGGATTTTTCGTGAAATCGAACATTACCTGCGCACGGGAGAAAAGCTCGCTGCGCCGCAGTTGTCCGAGGTGGAACGTATTCTGCTAGAGCATCTGGCCGCGCTGCATGCCTTCTACGGAGAAGTCATGGGCGTACGCATCGCTCGCAAGCATGTGGGCTGGTATCTCGCAACCCTGCCGGGCGCCAGGGAGTTTCGCGCCCGTTTCAATCGTTTGGATGGTACGCAAGCACAATGCGCCGACGTTCAGGCGTTTTTCGCCGAACGTTACAAGAGCCTGACAGGGGACGAAGGGGTGGCCGCATGACGATGATGACCGAGACTTTAGTGAGTGGAACAGCACCCGTGAGCGACAACGTGAATTTGAAACAGCACCTCAATACGCCCAGCGAAGAAGGCCAGACCCTTCGCGGGAGCGTCGAGAAGGCGCTGCACAATTATTTCGCCCACCTTGAGGGCGCTGCCGTCACGGATGTGTACAACCTGGTGCTCTCCGAAGTCGAGGCGCCTCTGCTCGAAAGCGTGATGAACTACGTCAAGGGCAACCAGACCAAGGCCAGCGAGCTGCTGGGCTTGAATCGCGGAACCCTGCGCAAGAAACTCAAGCAGTACGATCTACTTTAAGCATTCAATCAAACCAGAAAGGCGCCCGCGTAAAAAACGGTCGCCTTTTTTGCTGACTTCCCTTGCTTTTGATGGAACCTGAAATGACCGACCAGACCACCCGCCTGCCGATCCGCCGCGCCTTGATCAGCGTCTCCGACAAGACCGGGATCCTTGAATTCGCCCGCGAGCTGCAACAGTTGGGCGTCGAGATCCTCTCCACCGGCGGGACCTTCAAGTTGCTGCAGGACAACGGCGTCGCCGCGGTGGAAGTCGCTGACTACACCGGTTTTGCGGAAATGATGGACGGTCGCGTCAAGACCCTGCACCCGAAAATCCACGGCGGGATCCTGGGCCGTCGCGGCATCGACGACGCCATCATGAACGAACACGGCATCAAGCCGATCGACCTGGTAGCGGTCAACCTCTACCCGTTCGAAGCCACCATCAACAAGCCCGGCTGCGACCTGCCGACCGCCATCGAGAACATCGACATCGGCGGCCCGACCATGGTCCGCTCGGCGGCCAAGAACCATAAAGACGTGGCGATCGTGGTCAACGCCAGCGACTACGCCAGCGTGCTGGAAAATCTCAAGGCCGGTGGCCTGACCTACGCCCAGCGTTTCGACCTGATGCTCAAGGCCTTCGAACACACCGCGGCCTACGACGGCATGATCGCCAACTACATGGGCACCGTGAACCAGGCGGCCGAAACCCTGGGCACCGAAGGCCGCAGCGAATTCCCGCGCACCTTCAACACCCAATTCGTCAAGGCCCAGGAAATGCGCTACGGCGAGAACCCGCACCAGAGCGCGGCGTTCTACGTGGAAGCCAAGCCTGCCGAAGTCGGCATCGCCACCGCCACCCAGTTGCAAGGCAAGGAACTTTCCTTCAACAACGTAGCCGATACCGACGCCGCGCTGGAATGCGTGAAGAGCTTCGTCAAGCCAGCCTGCGTAATCGTCAAGCACGCCAACCCGTGCGGCGTGGCGGTGAGCCCGGACGCCGAGGGCGGCATCCGCCAGGCCTACGAGCTGGCCTACGCCACCGACACCGAGTCGGCCTTTGGCGGCATCATCGCCTTCAACCGTGAACTGGACGCCGAGACCGCCAAGGCCATCGTCGAGCGCCAGTTCGTCGAGGTGATCATTGCCCCCTCCGTCAGCGAAGAAGCCCGCGCTATCGTTGCCGCCAAGGCCAACGTGCGCCTGCTGGCCTGCGGCCAATGGTCGGCCGACCGGGCGCCAGCCTGGGACTACAAGCGCGTCAACGGCGGCCTGCTGGTCCAGAGCCGCGATATCGGCATGATCGGCAGTGAAGACCTGAAGGTCGTGACCCAGCGCGCCCCGAGCGAGCAGGAAATCAACGACCTGATCTTCGCCTGGAAAGTCGCCAAGTACGTCAAATCCAACGCCATCGTCTACGCCAAGAACCGCCAGACCATCGGCGTCGGCGCCGGTCAGATGAGCCGCGTGAACTCGGCTCGCATCGCCGCCATCAAGGCTGAACACGCTGGTTTGCAGGTCCAGGGCGCGGTCATGGCCTCCGATGCGTTCTTCCCGTTCCGTGATGGCATCGACAATGCGGCCAAGGTCGGCATCACCGCGGTGATCCAGCCGGGTGGTTCGATGCGTGATGCAGAAGTGATTGCTGCCGCCGACGAGGCAGGGATTGCAATGGTGTTCACCGGCATGCGCCACTTCCGTCACTGATACACCGACCCACTGTGGGAGCGAGCTTGCTCGCGATAGCGCCGGTTCAGTCAGCATTGGCGTCCGCTGACGCACCGCCATCGCGAGCAAGCTCGCTCCCACAGAAAGGCAGCTTTAACGCTGCATCCAGAATCAGCGTCATCGAGGTTTTTTGAAATGAATGTTTTGATCATTGGCAGCGGTGGCCGTGAACACGCCCTGGCCTGGAAAGTGGCTCAGGATCCGCGCGTGCAGAAGGTCTTTGTCGCTCCGGGCAATGCCGGCACCGCCATCGAAGCCAAGTGCGAGAACGTCGCCATCGACGTGCTGGCCCTGGAGCAACTGGCCGATTTCGCCGAGAAAAATGTCTCGCTGACCATCGTCGGTCCGGAAGTACCACTGGTTGCCGGTGTAGTCGATCTGTTCCGCTCCCGTGGCCTGGACTGCTTCGGCCCGACTGCCGGCGCCGCGCAGCTGGAAGGTTCGAAAGCGTTCACCAAGGATTTCCTGGCGCGCCACAAGATCCCAACTGCCGACTACCAGAACTTCACCGAAATCGAACCGGCATTGGCTTACCTGCGCGAAAAAGGCGCACCGATCGTGATCAAGGCCGATGGCCTGGCCGCTGGTAAAGGCGTGATCGTGGCCATGACCCTGAGCGAGGCCGAAGAAGCCGTACGCGACATGCTCGCTGGCAACGCCTTCGGTGACGCCGGTTCCCGTGTGGTAATCGAAGAATTCCTCGACGGCGAGGAAGCCAGCTTCATCGTCATGGTCGATGGCAAGAACGTCCTGCCCATGGCCACCAGCCAGGACCACAAGCGCGTCGGCGATGGCGACAGCGGCCCGAACACCGGCGGCATGGGTGCCTACTCCCCCGCGCCAGTGGTCACCGCCGACGTTCACCAGCGCGTGATGGACCAGGTCATCTGGCCAACCGTGCGTGGCATGGCCGAGGAAGGCAACGTCTACACCGGTTTCCTCTATGCTGGCCTGATGATCGACAAGGCTGGTAACCCAAAAGTCATCGAATTCAACTGCCGTTTCGGCGATCCTGAGACCCAGCCGGTCATGCTGCGCCTGCAATCGAGCCTGGTGCTGCTGGTCGAGGCCGCTCTGGCCCAAGCGCTGGACAAGGTTGAAGCCCAATGGGATCCACGTCCGAGCGTTGGCATCGTGCTGGCGGCCGGTGGTTACCCGGGCGACTACGCCAAGGGCAGCGCCATCAAGGGCCTGGAAGCCGCCGCCCAGTTGGAAGGTAAGGTTTTCCACGCAGGTACGGCATTGAAGGACGGCCAGGTCGTGACGGCTGGTGGTCGAGTGTTATGCGCCACTGCCATGGGTGCCAGCGTCGACGCCGCTCAGCAGCAAGCCTACAAGCTTGCCGCGCAGATTGATTGGGAAGGCTGTTTCTACCGCAAGGACATTGGCTACCGTGCCATTGCACGCGAGCGTGGCGAAAACCTGGAATAATCCGGTCATTCAGACAGGCAAGGGTCCAGAGCTCTTGCCTGTCTGCTCGGGCGCCGCGCATAGTTATCATCTGGCATCAACCTACGAAGGGATTTCGCCGTGCGCTGGCTCAGGATTGCCATAAGCTTGACCGTTACCCTGCTGACGCTGCTCTGCGTGTTCCCGGCACAGGCTGCGCCCGGCAGCGGCTGGGCGGTATTGCTCGACGAACAGGGCGACCTGAAGCTGAGCGACATCCGCTCTGCCCGCTATACCAACCAGTTCAGCCCCATTGACCTGGATCACCTCAAGGCAGCCGAGCCGGGGGGAGCCCTGTGGCTGCGCTTCCGGCTTTCCCCCGACAGGCATGAACAGATCCTGCGGGTCTTCGCGCCCGATCTGTCGCGCCTGAATCTTTATGTGCTGGATGGCGACACTCTGGTCAGCCAACAAGTCACCGGCAACGCCATGCCGCATACCGAACCTACGGTGCCCAGCAGCGATTTCATGCTGCCCTTGCCGCGCAGCGATAAATCGCTGGACGTCTACCTGAGACTGGCATCGCGCTACGAACTGCGCCCCTATGTCACGTTGCAGCCGGCGGTCCTGGCGGCGGCCAACCAGAACCAGACGCTGGTCTATGGGCTGTTGTTCGGCTGTATCGCCATGCTGATCCTGCACAACCTCACCCGCTACGCTTATACCCGGTCGCGCAGTTGCCTGTGGCTGGCCGCCTGCGAAGGGCTGCTGATGCTCAGCCTGGTACTGCTGCTGAACCTCGCTGGGGCCTGGCTGCCTGACTGGCCGGCGATCCAGACGCCGGGTGCGTATCTGGCCTTGTTGCTGACCGCGCCCTGCGGCTTGATGTTCGCCTATCGTTATTTCGCCCCGCTGGGACCGCATCCATTGGACCGGCTGCTGCTGGGTGAAATTGTCTTCATCATGCTCTGCAGCCTGTTGCTGTTATTCGTCAACACGCTGCCCCTCAATATCATGACTTATGCGCTGGTGGCCCTGGCCGGCCTGAGCATGCTGTTCGTCAGCGCCTGGCACTGGCAGAAGGGCTACCGCCCGGCGCGGCTTTTCGTCGCCGCCATGGTGGTGTTCAACCTGGGTACGCTGATCATTCTTCCAGCCCTGCAAGGGCTGACCGAAGTCGCGCCCCAAGGGCTGATCGTCACCTTGCTGGTCATTATCTGCGTCAGCGGCCTGCTGATGAGCGTCGCGTTGGGCGAACGCCAGCGATCGATCAATGAAAACCGTTTCAGCCTGAGCCGCGACCTGGCGGCGAGCAATGCCGAGATCAACGCCAAGGCCGAGTTCCTGGCCAAGATCAGCCACGAGATCCGCACACCGATGAATGGCGTGCTGGGCATGACCGAGCTGTTGCTGGGCACGCCGCTCTCCGTCAAACAGCGCGACTACGTGCAGACGATCCACAGCGCCGGCAATGAACTGCTTACCCTGATCAACGAGATTCTCGACATTTCCCGTCTCGAATCCGGACAAATCGAGCTGGATGACGTGCAGTTCGATCTCAATGCACTGATCGAGGACTGCCTGAGCATCTTCCGCGCCAAGGCCGAACAGCAAAATGTCGAGCTGATCAGCTTCATCCAGCCCCAGGTGCCTCGGGTCATCAGCGGCGATCCGACGCGGCTGCGTCAGGCGCTGTTGAGCCTGCTGGAAAATGCCTTGAAGAAAACCGATGAAGGCGAGGTCCTGATCGTTGTCGCCCTCGACGAGCGCAGCAGTCAACCGCGCCTGCGAATCGCGGTACAGGACAGCGGCTCGCCCATGGATGCCGAAGAACGCGAAACGTTGATGCATGCCGAGCTGCACAGCAAGAACGTCCTATCGGCCACGCGCCTGGGCGGCAACCTGGGGCTGGTCATCGCTCGCCAGTTGATCATGCTGATGAATGGCGAATTCGGCATCAAGAGTGGCAGCAGCCAAGGCAGCACCTTGTGGCTGACCTTGCCGCTGGACCCAGACCGCCTGGAACATCCGACCGCCGACCTCGATGGCCCGCTACAGGGCGCGCGGGTCTTGGTGGTCGATGACAACGACACCTGCCGCAAGGTGCTCGTGCAGCAATGCAGCGCTTGGGGCCTGAACGTCAGCGCCGTACCGTCGGGCAAGGAAGCCCTCGCGCTGCTGCGCACCAAGGCGCACCTGCGCGACTACTTCGACGTGGTGCTGCTGGACCAGAACATGCCTGGCATGACCGGCATGCAACTGGCCGCCAAGATCAAGGAAGACCCAAGCCTCAACCACGATATCCTGCTGATCATGCTGACCGGCATCAGCAACGCGCCCAGCAAGATCGTGGCGCGCAACAGCGGCGTCAAGCGCATCCTCGCCAAACCCGTGGCAGGTTACACGCTCAAGACCACCCTGGCGGACGAACTGAACCAGCGTAATAAAGGCCAGGCGCCGAATGTCCCGGTCAACGCCGGCCTGCCACTCCCAGTGAAGGTCCCCAGCGATTTCCGCATCCTGGTGGCAGAAGATAACACCATCTCCACCAAGGTCATTCGCGGCATGCTCGGCAAGCTCAATCTGCAACCCGACACCGCCAGCAACGGCGAAGAAGCGCTCAAGGCGATGAAAGAGCAACGCTACGACCTGGTCCTGATGGACTGTGAGATGCCCATTCTCGATGGGTTCTCCGCCACCCAACAGCTACGCGCCTGGGAAGTCGGAAACCAGCGCACCCGCACGCCAGTGGTGGCGCTCACCGCGCATATCCTCGCCGAACACAAGGAGCGCGCTCGCCAGGCGGGCATGGACGGGCACATGGCCAAGCCGGTGGAACTGTCGCAGTTGCGTGAGCTGATCGAACACTGGGTGGCCCAGCGCGATCAGCAAAACAATACAGCGCATACGTCCTGAGCCGACAGGCGCCAAATCGCCTGATAGACTCCCGTCGTCTTCCTCTGTCACGAGCCTTGACCATGCTCCATGTGCTGTTCAGCGTTTACCTGAAAATGTTGGTGCTCTACAGCCCCTTTTTCGTGCTGTCGTGTTTTATCAGCCTGACACGCGGCTATTCCCGCAAGGAACAGCGTCGCCTGGCCTGGAAAGTCGCGACCGCAACGCTGGTTTCCAGCGTGTTGCTGTATTTGTTTGGCAGGGTGATCTTCAGCGTGTTCGGCATCACGGTGGATGCGTTCCGTATCGGCGCCGGCAGCGTCTTGTTCATTTCGGCCTTGGGCATGGCCCAGGGCAAATCGGCGGTACAAACCGATAATGTTCAGCAGGACGTGACCATCGTCCCGCTGACCATTCCGTTGACCGTCGGCCCCGGCACCATCGGCGCCCTGCTGGTGATGGGCGTAAGCCAGCCGCACTGGGACGACAAGCTCATGGCGATCATCAGCATCGCCCTGGCCAGCTTCACCGTTGGCGTGGTGCTCTACCTGTCCAGCCGCATCGAGCGAATCCTCGGCGACCAGGGCTTGCAGATTGTCAGCCGGCTGATGGGGTTGTTTGTCTGTGCGCTGGCGGCCCAGATCATTTTTACCGGGGTGAGAGGCTATCTGGTGCCGTGACCTTGGCCGAGAAAGGAATTAGCTGCTCTTGCGGCGGCTGAAGCGTTTACTAAGAACTTCCCTGCGATGCTTGCCCAAATACCCTTCAATATCGTTCCTGAGTGCCTCGTAACGTTCCGGGTTGAAGGTCACGAACGATTTGCCCCGGAAGATATCCCGTGCCGACGCACGCCAGTTCACGAAAAGAACGCCACCGTTACTTGAGGAGCCGGTCTGTTTTATCGAACTGGAGGATGCGATGAGAATACCGTTGGGTAACTGCTCACAAGGAAGGACAGACAGGCGCGCACCATCGGCGGACTTGACTTGGGTATTGAATAGGTCAATGGTCTCCTTGTCCTGCTTCAAACCATCAATTGTCGTACTGACCACCGCACCAAGTACCGTTGCCGCCGGTAGGCTGGCTTTCACGCCATCGATAACTCCTTTGACGATGTCGCTGATGACATTGTCCATATCCACCTGTAGCGAATTTTCGGAATAGCGCGAGTAGCCGTCATCGGCCACAAAGCAGCCAAGATCCTGCAAGCATCGAATGAAAGCCTCATACCAGCCATGAGTATTCTTGCCGCCAGGCACCTCATAGTTGGCCTCCATGATTGACATGGTGATCAGGTTCTCCATGATCGCCATGTTATTGAGCGACATATTATTGCCATAACCCAAAAGTGCATCCCCGAGCATCAAGGCATCCATTTCCTTGTTGGGATTATCCTGCACTGTCTGCATAACGGACCTGCGCGTACGCCGCCCGGTATCAACCAACGCCTTCCGCCTATTGATGCGAGCACTCACCAACTCCAAACTTTGCGCAACGCTAACGACACTATCAAACTTTTCCATACTACTTTCCTTTTTTAATGACTGACCGCTCCTGCGGACAAAAAACAATCTAAACCACGCACAACCAAACTCACAATCAAAAAGCAAATACGATATATGTCGCACCACCCCTACCACCGCCAAAAACATATTTAGACGACAACTATCATTCCTACCTTTATAAACACTCTGCGATAGTAGCCCTTCAACTAACCCACCCTCTCTAATGAAGGAAATTTTTGTCATGGCCGACAAACCATTAACCGGACTCGTAACGGGCCCGAATCTGTTCTCATATATCGGGGCACTTTCCCTACAAGACCACGACGACATTGCAGACTGCACCAATATAGCCACCCTATCGGCCGACCTCGGCTATCTCCGTCACGCCAACCCCCGCGATTGGTTTGGCGAATATGTCAACACACTGAATTTTCTCGGCTGGGGGCTTTATGACGGGTCTATCTTCGAAAGCACACAACACTCTTTATCCGGTTCCGTGGCAGAGTTCCTGGTACGAAGCGCCGACGCCATGCGTGATTCACGGCAAGCGAATGCGATGATCGATACATTGGACACCTTCAAGGCCAACAGTCCTGCCCTGTTATCGTTCGATACGGAAACGCTCCAGGGCGAGTCATTTCAAATCGTCCCGGCCCGGTACGACTCACAAGGCAACCTGCATATCGCTCTGTTTAAGCTCGAACTGAGCGTAAATGTAAAAAGAAGCAGTTTTTTGTTCTGGAACTGGGAAAACCGCACTGCCCGAGTGATCCAACGCAAAGCGTACTTGAGACTTGACAGAAGCACGCTGGACACACGAAGGGAATTAATCCGGAAGAAACTTGACGAGCAAGTCATGAGACGATTTTCCCTACGAAGCAATCGCCGCATAAGCGGCCAGTAACGGAACTCAAGGGGGCGCTATCCGTTTAGCGCCCATTAAAAAGGGCTGCTAATGGATCACATGCGCAGCCCTTCTTCTTACCGCTCGATTTAGCCAGGGATCAACCCGCCAAATCGACTTCCCTCGCCGCCGATGTTTCCAGTAACTCCTTTAGCGTGATGCTCTGGCTACCCGACAAAGCGACCACCTGCGTCACCCATGTCGAAACGGAATAGTAACGAGCCCCGCCGAAACTGAACCGCACATTGCCACGCAAGCTGATATCGGTGGCAAACACCTCACGACAAATCACACTGCGTCCGCTGTTCGGATCAAAAATCACCAGGTGTTCATCGACAATGCTCAACTGTAGTTGCTCAGGCTCCTTGAGGTCCCAGACCAACGTGCCGGGAACGGTAGCCTTGTCGGGCAATGAAGGCCGGCAGTCAAGGATGACCGACTGGACTTGCCACCAGATGGACGGTGGAAGTCGGTAAGTCACCGCACCTTCGCCCATGCGCAGGACCAACGTTGTCACATCGTCTGGAAGCAGCGCGGGCAGATCATCAATCTTCGTTTCGGCGCTCTGGACAACCAGCACCTCGCCCTCACGCTGAACATAGCTGAGCGGTCCCGCATCCCCTTCGCGGGGGTATGTCAGCAGTTTCCCATCCTTGTTTTCGCGAAGTAACACGTTGGTCTGGTGCTGGGTTCCAAGCACCTCGAATCCTTGCGCGAAGGCAACCCTGGGCACCCGGATCATGCGCCCGGTATCGGCGACGAACCACGCCAGGCCATCAGGCACTTCCACCGTCAACAGGGCGCTATGGGCGACGGACCTCGCCAATCGCTCAAGCGCTTCTTGCTCTCGCCCGCCCTGGGTGACCACCCACTCACGGGTGACTCCGGTGAGCAAAGCGTGTCCAGGATCTCGCAGCATGATCACCAGGCCCTCCTCGGTGACACCACGCAATCCCGGTCCGTCGACCGTCAGGTTGACGAACTTCCAGGGCGCCCACTCACGTTTCGCAGGAGCCAACACGTCAGCCTGGAGCAACTGCGAACCTTGACCGAACGCGCGCTCCACCTGTTCATGATCGATCAGGGCCTGGCGAAGGACCTCGCCATTGGACATATCGAACAACCAGGCCGCCTCGCCATCCGGGGTGACGTTCAAAAGACGAAGGACGGTCGCGTGCTCCGGTTTAGCCAGCAGCAGCCTGTTGTCGATGTACCAGGCGTACAACCTCGTCTTGCCGTCGGGAGCGACCAGCCCCAGAAGGTCGAAACGATCTTTGTTTTGCTTGCGGGCGAGTGACTCCAGGGCAGGCCACCAATGCTGTTGTTTCTGCGGCGGCGCCTTGAACCAATGTTCGTTTATGCCCCCAAACCGAAGGTCTCCCTGGCGGGTCAGGTTGAAGAACAAGCCGTCGGTCCTCATGGCCGCGTACCCGTTGTCCGTGGCGACGAAATCCTCGACGCTCCCCCTCTGCTGCCATCTATCGGACCAAACTGCTTTGCCATCGACGAGGGTGCGCTGGCGACGACACAGCGTCTGGTATTGGCGGTCGAAAATCATGAATGCATCGATTTCGTCTGCCAGGCTCAACAGGGTCAGCTCGGTCCCGTCCTTGATCGTGTCACGCCAGCCGCGGTAATGCTTGGGTGGCGGCACGGGACGAATGATCAGGTTATCGCTCCAGCGCACCCACGCCATATCCCTGTCTGCATCGTCCAGCATCCAACAGATCGATACAAAGGGAGCCGGTTGCCAGGTGACAGTTTCGAAGGTGTGCATCCCTCCGAACGACGACGAATATTCAAAACCATCCGTAAGCACTTGCGACCAGTCGCGAAGGGTTTCGCTGCTCCCCAGAAGTGCTTCCAGATTGGGGTCCAAACCTCGTGTGATCGAAGTCAGCAGCAGTCTCTCATCCTGGATGACATAAGCCAGAACATCGGTGCTGCCATCCTTGCGGGTAATCCGCTGCACGATATGGATGATCCCCTGTGCGTCTGCCTCGACACTCTTGATCACCGCCTTTACGCTTATTGAACCCCACAACCAATAGTGTCGGATCAACAGCCCTGTCTTAGCGTCGACTTGCCAGATCCTCACATCCTTCGTGTCATAGAACCAGGCACAACCATTTACCACCGCCCCAAGCGATGTCGGTTCGTCACCTATGATTTCATTGCGCATGTAGAGGAAACGGTCCTCTTTCGAGTCGTACCAAGCCGTAACGTGTCGCGGGGGTTTCGGGTCTTCGAACGGAATCAGGTATTGACGAACCGGCGTGTACGGTGCCGTCAGCCGGTGCTGTTGGTTCAAGGCCTTGAAATGTTCCTGCAGTGCCTGCTGACCCTGACACTCCGGCACCACTTCCAGGACAACATTGAGCTGGCGAGAGCCTCGGTCTACCTGGAACACTTTTCCTTGGGCGGTCCGCAACAAAACCTCATGGCGCCCAGTTGCAGTGAATGTCACCTCAACGTCACCAATGGCCAGACTTTCCGTGGATGGAAACTTGATATCGCTTTCCTCGGCCCAGGGAGCGTCCAGTATCCAGGTCGAATGACCTGGTTGCGTTGTACCGAGAGCCAGCTTCACACCTGGGTTGATCAGCACCGCACACCGCTTGCCGGCGCCCTGGATGCGATAAGTGATCAATTTGTGCCAGATCGGCGGAAGCTCGGGGATCACCAGCGAACGATCGGTATCATCCAGCACTACATCGATCGTGGTTGAACTATAGTCCGGCTCGAAAAGACGATGGAGGATGTAGTCACTGGGAAACGAATAAAAGGAAAAAAGGAACAGCCATTCGCCGTTCGCCTTTCTTTTCTCCAGGCGTCGCGCCGTGTCGAAACCGGTGTCATGGCGCCAATTCGCAAAAGGCAGAGCCTTGTATTCGTAGCGGTAACAGGTCTGCGGAATGCACGGCAAGACGATGGCTTGGCCGGCGGCCGGCGTGAAGCTGACTCGAGACGGCAAGTCCAGCTCCCCGCGGATATCGATCGGCTGGCCGCGGTCGGTCGAAAACGATGGCACGCCAAAATGATCGTTCAAGGGATACAGCTTGGGACTGCCCAGGTTCAGGGTTCCCTCGGCCAGATTCACGGCGTCGATGATCAGCGACGGGCGTGGCTTCCAGGCGCCATGAGCCGCATCGAGCCGATAGGCGTTCAAATGGGCTTTTGCCACCTCATCGAAAAACAACCCGACCTGCTTGGCTTCCTCGGCAATAATGGCAAACCCTTGGGCTAGTGCGGCGACTCCGACGCCCAGCCCCGCCAGCAACACGGAAGCGCTGCCGAGGAACGCCCCGGTCGTGGCGCCAGCCATCAGGGCTCCCGCCGACAATGCAAGGCCACCCGAATCGAAAGCCAGTTGGGTGCCGAACTGCGCGCGTTCAACATCGTTATGCGCGGTCGCCAATTGGTAGATGTCGAACCCGACATTCGCCAGTTGCAGCAACCCCCCCGTCGCTTCGCTCACAGTGGCGCCCACGGAGGCCTTGACCACCGGCGCGACGGTGCTGGCGATCAGTTTCTCTTCATCCAACGCTTTGCGGACCAGGCCGACCAGCCCGGCGAAGTCGGCCACAGTGCCATGGGCCATTTGCGCATAATTGACATAGGCATGCAATCGCACCGCCAGGGTGAGGGGACGGTCGGCCCCTTCCCGTCCCCTCAGCGCGTTCATCAACGCCTGTATGGCGAAACCGGCGTTCAACGTATGAACGCCGCCCACCGCATGGGCATCGTCCGTGGCGGTGGGGTGGTTGGCCAACGTCGAGAAACGTTCCGAAAGGTGGTTTTTTATTCGCATGAGACGATGGTCATCGGTCTTGATCTGTACCGGATGCCCTGGATCGGCCGGATCGACCATGGTTATCCGGTACGTCCCGTCCGGATCACCCTCCAGAGTGTCGAACAGCGGTACGAGGCTTGAGGCAGACTCACTCGTCTGTTGCAAACGCGTTGTCGCTTCAGCGATCTGTTGCGCCCACCAATGGCCATCCAAGGCCAGCAAGCAGCTGCCAAGTCGCGGATTGTCCTGGAGCGATTGTCCCCGGGCGCTGGCGATCCGCGTCCTGACAGAGCGTTGCGACTGGCCTCGTAAGGCGTCGGGTTGCAACAACTGCGAAACCCGTACCGTATTGGGTAATACCTCCTTTGCCACCCGGCTACCATCCAGCTCGATCAAGTCAAACGAAGGATGAGTCTCTTCGCCATATGCGCCGTACTGGGCGGCCATCCCCTGGGTGATAAAAAATTCTTCCAGCGCCTTCGTAAAACCCGTGGCGTCCTGATAATCGAACACGCCAAAATTCGGATCGTAGAAGTGGTAGGTTTCGTGTCCGCCTTCGATAGTCTTTGCGGCAAGCATGACGTGATTATCTGAATTGAGCATCAATGTACTGGCCGTCTTGCTCTGCAGAATATGCACGACCTCACCCAGATCAGCGCGTTCGAGGGCATTACCCACGTTGTCCACTTTCATCTCACGCAACGATTCCAGGCTGCTCATGAAATCAGGCGAGTCCCCCTCGTCAGATGCCGCGATCGCCAGCTCGAATCGATTACACAGGGTTCGAATGGCATCCGCCCCCTGAGAAAAAGCAGCCGCCATGGCCAGGGACAATGGGTAGCAACGCCCAGCTACGCGATCACCCGGGCCCTGGAACAGTAGATCCTGTGGTACGGACCTGAAAGCGTTCGGGTCAACGGCAAACAGAACAGTGTTCAACCGCCTGACTATCTGGCTCCGGTATTCATGCATCGCCGCCTGCTGGACGCGCTCTACGTATTGACCCCACTGACGTAACGTCAACGGCTTTTCGAGCAGGGACCTCCTCAGCCCCAACGCGGTTTCGTCATGCCGGGGAGCACCGTTCACCGCACTTTCAATCCCTGCCAGGAACGCCGGGGCCTGATGCGCATATAACGCGCGCTCGATTGCTGTGTAACGGTTCAGGGTTCCGGGTTTCTTGAAATCATTGAGCAGGTTTTCCAACTGCGGGCGAGCCGCGTCGAAACTGGCATTGTCCAGCCTCTTCAAACCGATCAATGCCCCAACCTGAACGCGTTGCAGCGGTCCCAACTGGAGAACGTCAAGATGCCCGCCAGCCATCTCGTTCAAGAGTTGCCCAATGGATAACGGTTGCACCCGCTGTTCGCGCGGTGGCGCTGGCATGAGTTTTCCGTTGCTTTGGGCACGAATGGATTGGCGGTCATCGAACCCCAGGGGAATGACCTCATCGAATACCACCTCACCGGTGTGGCCCTGACTCATCGCGGTGATGAAGGGCTCACCCAACTCATCGGCGAGTGGCTGTAGCACGTCGGTGGAAAGCACATGGCGCCCCTCGATCAACGGCCAGCCTTCCTCGAACTCGATACTGTATGGCTTGAGCAGTTCCGCCAGGTTCGCGGTGTAGCGGGCTTGCATCCGGCCTTCCGTCCAGCGAGCTCTTTCGGCTGCGAACCAGGCGTCCATGTCTTCGATGTTTTCCTTCCATGAATGGTCCTGCTCTTCCTCCGTATTGTTGTTGAAACCCGTCTTCAACCGAATGGATTTGCGTAGCGCTTGAGCCCCATGTGGCGTGAGAAATCTGCTCCCATACTCCATCAGCCCCGCCCGCACAGCGCCCGGCCCCGTCAGGAATATCGAACCCTGGGCCTGGGGACGTAAACCGTCACTGAAATAGTCCATTATTGCCACGCGAAGCCTCAAGGCATGGTTATCTTCAGTGCTGACCTTTTCCTCGACGATATCGAATTCAACCTTGAGGACTCGCTCCGCAAGATTCAAGATGCGGTTGGCCTCATGGAAATCGATATTATTTTTGCGGGCTTCGCGCTCAACAGCGAGCAGTGCCTGATGATGAATCTCGAAGCGCTCGATAATGGCATTGACCGCAGCCGACCCCGGATGGCTGACAATCAAGGCATTGGATTCCCCCCCTTCGATTTGGGCCAGGCGCAAACTGTCGGCACGCGCGCGGTCATCCGTGAACGGAGCAAACACTTGCTTCAACGACGGGGTAGTTTTTGCAAATTGTTCCAACGCCCCGCGATGCTCTTCAGGGATGGCAGCGGTGTAGTCCTTGTATCGATCGGCCAGCGCCTGGCGACCCGGCATCCAATCGGGATTATTGTTGAGCAACAACTGCAACGCGCCCAGCCGTGGATGCTTCTCCAGACGGTTGATATCAACGCCCGCCACGCCTTGGACAAAGGGCGGCAAGAAGTCCACATCGCTGTAGATACCACCTTCGTCATGCACCACCAGCATCCGCACAATGTCCGAGGCTGCCGCGAGGTTACCGCGCAAGGACATTTCACGATGATAAAAATCCCTCAGACGAGGGAAAGCCTGAAGCTCACGGACGTCGCGCAGTTGCATGCCTTCGTCGCTCAAACCGTGCATGACATGAGCGTTCTTATTCTTCAGTGCGCGCAGAACACTTTCATCGCGTTCATATCCGCGAACCAACAAGTCGATGCGTGCTTCGTCCGCACGCTTACCCCGTTTGATAGCTCGGTCAATGTGCATTGACATCTGGCGCTTCAACGCCGTCACTCTCATCTCGTAGCGAGTGGCCAGATCATCGCCAGACGCCGCCGACTGCTCTTCGCCACCCCATGTATCAGCCTTCGCCGCCTCAACGATAATGCGCGTAGTTTCGTGTACCAATAGCCCATCCGGGTCATGCCAGACATTCACGGTGAAATCTTTGGGCATTACCTGTTTCCACAGGCGAAGGTAATCCAGCTGAATGTCGCCCAAGCCTCCGCCAAGCCAAACAAAATGCAGTTTTCGTGGCACTTCGCTGACGGGTTGTTTCATTAACTCAATACGGTTGGACAGGCGCGTTTCGTAACTTTCTACCCTGCGGTGACTACGCCTCAGGCCCATATCCTCGCTGGCCGGGTCCGAAGACGATTCTGACGCACGCCTACGCCTGCTTTGCCCCTGAAGCGACTCCAAGGTTCTTTTCAGCAACGCCAAAGGCGTTAGCATTTCAGGCGTATCTCGCGTTTTGACACAGCTGTCATAGTATCTAAGCGCTGCGTCGTATCCTTCGGTACCTGTATAAGGCGTCAATATTCGCTCTAGCGCATCGCGCGCCACCAACTTGTCGAAAGTGGCGTAATCCCTCACGGGTGAATCCTTGAATCGTTTCATAAAACGGCAATTCCATTTGATATAACAGCCCGACGGGGCGGGCATTGTTTTAATCGAGCACTTCCCTGCACTCGCGCATACTTTTAAAAAACAATAGAACAGTTCACATTTGACGACACAAACATAACCGTCACCCGGGCGAACCTCAACCAATCGCTCCGTCAATCATCATTCAAGATAAAACCATTAAACAGTTACACTTCACCGCGAGGCAGCCGAATACCGTCAAACAACACCTGACAACTATCCTGAATTAACTCGCCTCAACTAATCGGTCGAGACTCAAAAAAAGTAGGGTAACTTAAAGACAGCGACCCGAACGGGCCGCCAGATTTATTCAGAGCGGTTTATCGCCGTACCACCGTGGGGTGTAGACCCAGTTCCCACCCTCGGCACGAGGGAAGACACAGGTCATGGAAGAACCCACAAGCACCATCGTGCGCATATCGACCTGCTCCGGGGTCAACTGCCCCAGTGTCGTAACACGCAATGTCTGGCCGGGACGGCCTATGTCGCGCCCCAAGACCACCGGAGTATCCGGTGCGCGGTGTTCTGCCAAGATCTCAAGCGCACGGCCCAGTTGCCATGGGCGAGAACGGGAAATCGGATTGTAGAACGCCAGGGCCAGGTCGGCTTCCGCCGCCAGGGCCAGGCGCTTCTCGATAATTGACCAGGGCTTGAGGTTGTCCGACAGCGACATCACGCAGAAATCGTGCCCCAGCGGCGCGCCGGCCTGGGCGGCGGTGGCCAGGGAGGCCGACACGCCCGGCAGGATTTGCAAGTCGACGTTATGCCAGCCCGGGTCACTGGATTCATGCAACGCTTCGAGCACGGCCGCCGCCATGGCGAATACGCCAGGGTCGCCCGAGGACACCACCACCACCGATCGCCCCTGGGCAGCCAGTTCAAAGGCGTGCCGGGCGCGCTGCATCTCTTCACGATTGTCGGTGCAATGCTGCACCTGGTCGGCACGGAAAGGGCCGGCCATGCGCACATAGGTTTCATACCCCAGCACGTCGGTGGCGCGGTCAAGTTCGGCGCGCACGGCCGGCACCATCAGCTCGGCCGCGCCAGGGCCAAGACCGATCACCGCCAGACGTCCGCGCGCGCGGCCGATCCGTTGCGGATCGACGGGTTGTGCGGCCACGGCAATGGCGATATTGCCCGTGGTCTGAATCGATACCGGCTGCCCCAAGGCACCGGTCAGCCACTGCGCGACGCTGCCGTCGGGCGCGGCGAATCGCAGCGGTACGCCCAAGGCCGAAGCGGCTTGCTGCAATTGCGGGCGCGCCATGTCGCTGTCCGCCGCCAACAGGCAGGCCAGTGACTGCATTGCAAGCCCCGCCTGGGCCAGCGCTTGGACAATGGCGGTGGAATCGTCTGACGCGCCGGCGCTCACCGCGATCACGACGTTGCGCGGATAGATGCGCAACTCATCCGCCGCCGGCACGCCCGCGGCACTGTCGACACGAATCGCCAGCCGCGCCTGTGCATCCTGTGGCAACTGCGCCTGGTCCAGCCACGGCGCCGAGCCCTCGATCCGCACCGGCTCACCGGCCAACAGGTCGGACACGAAGCGCTTGCCTTGCTCCAGGTCGCCAAGGCTGTAGCCGCCTGGCGGATTAAGCAGGCATGTGCCGAAACGCAATTCGCCGCTGGTGGTGATGGCCGGCGCGACTTGGAGCGCCCCGGCAATCTCGCGGGCCATGACGTTCACGCCACCCAGGCCGCCCAGTAACGGCACCACGGCGCTGCCATCCTCGGCCACCGCGAGCACCGGCGGCTCGACGCCCTTCTCCAGCAACAGCGGCGCCAGCGTGCGGATGACAATGCCAGCCGCGCATAGCGCGATGATCGGCGAATCCTCCTGATAGAGCTGGCGCAACGTCGCGCCAAACTCGGCGTATGGCCGATCGCTACCCTCGACCCGGCCCGCCAGGCCATGGATCAAAGCCTCGGGATAACGCTGCTGGATTCGCCGGGCCGTTGCCAGGCTGCCGGTGCCGAGAATGACAATGGCAGGAGCTTTTGCCGTCATCCCTGCCACCGTTCGCCAGGGACGATGATCAGCGAGAAATACGGCGAGGACATCGGCTCGACTTCATCCAGCGGGACGATTTTCTGGTTGGCCATGGTAGCTCGCTCCACATACAACGCCCGCCCATCCAGATCCAGCTCCTGCAACACCTGTCGAACCTTGGGGAAGTTGCGTCCCAGCTTCATGATGACCGCCGCGTCGGCGTCGGCCAGCCGGCGCTTGAGTTCCTCGTGGGGCAATACCCCCGAAAGCACCGACAAGCTCTGGTTGCGATAGACCAGCGGCGCGCCGAGCACCGAGGCACCACCGAGCATCGAGCACACGCCCGGGATGACTTCGGCGACATAACGCTCGGCCAGCCGATCGTGCAGGTACATGTAGGAGCCGTAGAAGAACGGGTCGCCCTCGCAGATGACCGCCACGTCGCGACCGGCGTCCAGGTGTACGGCCAACTGTTCGGCGGCGGTGTCGTAGAAGTCGGCGATCACCTCTTCATAGGACAGCGGCGCTGGCAGCACCTCGGTGGTGACTGGATAGACCAGCGGCAGCAACGTTTGCGCGTCCTGCAAATGGGCCTCGATGATGCCGAAAGCGTTGCCCTTCTTGCCCTTGGCGACGAAGTACGCCACCACGGGCGATTCGCGCAGCAGGCGCAAGGCTTTGACCGTGATCAGTTCGGGGTCACCGGGCCCTACGCCGAGGCCGATCAGGCGTCCTGGCTGCTGCATCATTCCACCTCCGTGGCGAGGGCGTTGACGGCGGCGGCGGCCATGGCGCTGCCGCCGAGCCGCCCTTGCATGATCACGAACGGCACGCCCCGGCTGTTGGCCGCCAGCGCCGCCTTGGATTCGGCGGCGCCGACAAACCCCACCGGAAAACCGAGGATCAGGGCCGGTTTTGGCGCCCCGGCGTCGAGCATTTCCAGCAGGTAGAAGAGTGCCGTTGGAGCATTGCCGATGACCACGACGCTGCCTTCCAGGTGTGGGCGCCACAGCTCAAGGGCCGCCGCCGAGCGGGTGTTGCCCAGGTCCAGGGCCAACGCCGGCACGCGCTCGTCACGCAAGGTGCAGATCACCGGATTGTTGGCCGGCAGGCGAGCCCGCGTCACGCCCTCGGAAACCATCCGCGCGTCGCACAGGATCGGCGCGCCGGCCGCCAGCGCCTGGCGACCGGCCGTGCCCGCGCCCTCGGAAAACTGCAGGCCATCGACCGCCTCGACCATGCCGCAAGCGTGGATCACCCGCACCGCGAGTTTTTCCAGATCGGCCGGTATGCGCGCCAGGTTGGCCTCGGCGCGGATGATCGCGAAGGAGTTGCGATAGATCTCCTGACCGTCGCGGATGTAATCAAGCATCAAGGGGGCTCCGGGGATGAGCGTCGAGCCAGTGGTCGAGCGCTTCGATAGTCAGATTGTGCGCCTGCAACGCGCCGAAACCCGGCAGCGTCGCATCGCGAAAATACAGGTCATAACGACCGGGGGCGACCGCCAACAAGGTGACGGGCGCGATATGGGCCGCCGCGCAGGAACGCGGGCAACCGGACAAATGAATGCTCAGCGCCTGGCCACGGCGGTGCAGCCGCTCCGCCAATTGGTGAGCGTCGGCCTTGGTGTCGGCCATGGCCTTGGCGCAGCCACTGGACCCGGTGCACGCGATGAGCTGCGCCAGGGGCTGATCGACCGAAACCAACAGGCCCAGCGCCTGAAGCCGCGCCAGTACACCGGCGGCGTTATCGGCGCGAACGTTAGGCAGCAACAGGCTTTGCCAAGGGGTGAAACGAAGGCTGCCGTCGCCCTTCTCCCGCGCCAGCCGCGCCGCGCCGCGCAGCATGGCGGCATCGAGCCGGCCCAGGGGAACCGCGGCGCCAACGAAAACGCCCTCGTCATGCTGGGGATGAATACCGATGTGCAAGCCATCAGTCGAAGCAACCCGCCGCCAATCCGGGCAGGGTTGCAGCGGTACCCGGCGGGCCAAAAGCGTGACGAATTCATCCGCGGAGAGTTCAGCCAGCAACTCACGCATGCGGTTCTGGTCGGGGCGGGCCAGGTCGAGGAACAGCTCAAGTACCGCCACCACCAAGGCGTGCCCTTCGGCCAGGGGTACCCGTCCCGCCGGCTCGTCCAGCGGGACGCCAGCGAAGCCGAAGGCCAGCCAGGGCTCACCATCGCGTACCAACGCCGACAACCACAGGTCGTGGTGATGTTCCAGCATCGCCAGTGCTTCTGCACCGTCCAGTTGCACGGCGAACTTGGCCGACAGTTCATGGAAACGTTCGTGGGTTTGCAACGTAGTGAGGATCTGTTCGGCCAATGGGCGAGTGTCGATGAGCATCCGCCGATCGATGCCGGCCGAGGGGCTGAGCATGAGATTGCGCACGTCATCGCCGGCCGGATTGCGAGGGCCAAGCCCAGCAGCCAGCAAAGACTCGATCAGCGCGTCGCGCTCGGGGCCGATCCCACGAACTTGCAGGTTGGCTCGGTTGGTCGCCTCGATCACACCGCCGGCGAACCGCTCGGCCACCAATGCCACGGCCTCGGCCTGGTCCGCCTGGATCGAACCGCCATCGAGCTTGATCCGACAGATCCCACCGTCCAGCGCCTGGACGACACGCAGCAACCCGGGGCAACCCGAGGGGCGTATGACGTGGCAGGACGGACGTTCGTTCAAGTTATAACCGGCAAGTAGGAGCGCCGCATCGGCGAAAGGCCGCCATTATGCCTGCTTTGCCTGGGGTCATGAAAAGCTTGCTGGTCGGATTGCCGATCGTGCATACACAAATCCTGTATCCATCACAAATCCCACTGTGGGAGCAATGCTGTTCAGTAAAGGCGAACACTGTGGGAGCGAGCTTGCTCGCGATAGCGGTGAGCCTGAAAAAATGAGTGTTGAATGTGACGCCGGCATCGCGAGCAGGCTCGCTCCCACAAGGGATGGTCCACGCCTGATCCGCCAGGGCGCGGTATGATGGCGGCCCGGTTCGCGGACGCAACCAGTGCGCCGAACAATCCCATTTATTCGAGGAACAGAGATGACCCCCTGGCTGACTGTAGTGGGCATCGGTGAAGATGGCTTCAAGGGCCTGGGCCGAACGGCTCGCCATGCATTGCTGCGGGCGCCGCGGATTCTGGGCAGCGCTCGTCAGTTGGAACTGTTGCCACTGTGTATTCGCGGCGAAAGGGAGCTATGGCCCAGCCCGTTCTCCCTGGAGCCGCTGCTGGCTCGAAAGGGCGAAGCAGTGTGCGTGCTGGCCAGCGGCGATCCGATGTTCTATGGCGTGGGCGCCAGCCTGGCGAAACAAGTGCCGGGTGATCAGATGCTGGTCATCCCCGCGCCGTCCTCTTGTTCGCTGGCGGCGGCGCGCATGGGCTGGCCGCTGCAGGACGTGGTCCCGCTGTCGCTGGTGGCGCGCCCCCTGGCGGTGCTCAATGGGTATTTATCCACAGGCGTGAGGCTGTTGCTGCTGAGCAATGATCGCCACAGCCCCGGCGCGGTGGCGACGTTGCTGCGCGAGCGCGGCTTCGGCCCGAGCGCCATGACTGTGCTGGAGCATCTCGGCGGTGCGGCAGAACGCCGGATCGACGGTTGCGCCGCGCAATGGTCCGATGAAACCGTCGCCGACCTGAACCTGATCGCCATCGAATGCCGGGCCGAACCATCGACACAGCGCCTGTCACGCCTGGCCGGTCTGCCGGACACCGCGTTCGAACATGACGGCCAATTGACCAAGCGCGACGTGCGCGCCATCACCCTCGCCCGCCTCGCCCCCACGCCCGGTGAATTGCTGTGGGATGTCGGTGCCGGGAGCGGCTCCATCGGCATCGAATGGATGCGCACCCACCCCAGTTGCCGGGCCCTGGCCATCGAAGTCGACGAGGGCCGCCAAGGCTTGATCGAACGCAACCGCGACACACTCGGCGTGCCGGGCCTGCAATTGATTCGCGGCAGCGCCCCGCAAGCGTTGGAAAACCTGGAGCGGCCGGACGCGGTATTCATCGGCGGCGGCGTCACCCGCGAAGGCGTACTCGACACCTGCTGGGCCCACCTCAAGCCCGGCGGGCGGCTCGTCGCCAACGCCGTGACCCTGCAGAGCGAAATGACCCTCATGGGCTGGCGCGAACGCCATGGCGGTGAGCTGACCCGCATCCACATTGCCCAGGCGCAGCCGTTGGGTGAGTTCGACACCTGGCGCCAGGCGCTGCCGATTACCTTGCTGGACCTGACGAAGCCCCTCGATGCGTGACGAAACCGCCGAACAACCCGCCCCCCTGCGTAGCGGCCTGACCACCGGCAGTTGCGCCACCGCCACCAGCCTGGCGGCGGCCCGCTTGTTGTTGCGCGGCACCGAGGCCGACGCCGTGGAAATCGTCTTGCCCAAGGGCAAGCAGGTGCAGATGCGCCTGGAGTTCTGCCGATTGACCGAGCAAGGCGCCGAGGCCGGGACGATCAAGGACGCTGGCGATGACCCGGACGTAACCCACGGCGCCCTGCTGTTTTCCCAAGTGCGCTTGGTAGCCGAACCCGGCGTGCGCTTCGTCGCCGGTCGCGGCGTGGGCACGGTGACGCGACCGGGGCTGGTGCTGGGCGTCGGTGAGCCGGCAATCAACCCGGTGCCACGCCAGATGATCAACGATCACCTGGGCCGGCTGGCCGAGGAAAGCGGCTACGCCGGTGGTTTCGAAGTCACGGTCAATGTCGAGGGTGGCGAAGCCTTGGCGCTGAAAACCATGAACCCGCGACTGGGCATTCTCGGCGGTCTGTCGATCCTTGGCACCAGCGGCATCGTCCGGCCCTTTTCCTGCGCGGCCTACATCGCCTCGATCCACCAGGGCATCGATGTGGCGAAAACCAACGGCTACCTGCACATCGCCGCCTGCACCGGCAACGCCAGCGAAGACACCATGCGCCGGGTCTATAATCTGCCGGAAATCGCCCTGATCGAAATGGGCGATTTCGTCGGCGCCGTGCTCAAGCATGTGCGCAAGGTACCCGTGGAAAAACTCAGCCTCTGCGGCGGCTTTGGCAAGATCAGCAAACTTGCCGCCGGCCACATGGACCTGCACAGCCGCCATTCGAGCATCGACCTGCCACAACTGGCCGAATGGGCCGCCGCCCTCGGCGCCGATGAGGTTTTGCAACAGGGCATCCGGCAAGCCAATACCAGCCAGCAAGCCCTGGCAATGGCCAGCGCCGCCGGCATCGCCCTCGGCGATGCAGTGTGCGAGCACGCGCTGGCGTTCGCCCGCAGCGTGGTGCCGGCCCAGGTCCAGGTCGAAGTCTTCGCCATCGACCGTCAGGGTGGGATCGTCGGTCACGCGGGAGCCTTGTCATGAAGAGCCTTGAAATGAAACGCATCCTGCTCCTCGGTGGCGTCACCGAAGCCCTGGCCATCGCCCGCACGCTTGGCCCCCAGCACATCTACAGCTTGGCCGGCATCGGCCGCATCCCCACCGACCTGACCTGCCAGGTGCGCGTCGGCGGCTATGGCGGCGCCGCAGGATTGGCGCAATTCATCCGCGCCGAGGGCATCGACCTGCTGTTGGATGCAACTCACCCCTACGCCGCCCAAATCAGCCACAACGCCGCCCATGCGGCCCACGCCTGTGCCATCCCCTGCTGGGCCCTGCGCCGTCCGGCCTGGCAGCCCCGGGCCGGCGATGACTGGCGCGAAGTCGCCGACTGGGCCGAACTGATCCAAGCCCTGCGCCCCTTCCACCGGCCTCTGTTCACCCTTGGCCGAGAGCCGCTGCAACACATGCATGAAATCCCGCCAGAGCAATTCTGGACCTTGAGGGCGTTGGACGTTTACCCCGGCAATGAGCGCTGCGAAGTGATCGGAACCCGGGGGCCGTTTCATATCGAGGGCGAGCGTGAGCTGTTCGAACGACGGCGGATCGATGTGCTGGTGAGCAAGAACAGCGGCAGCACCGCGACTGAACCGAAGCTGGACGTGGCGCGGGAGCGAGGAGTGCCGGTATTGGTATTGAAGCGGCCAATGTTGCCGGAGGTGGATCGGGAGTTTGGGACGGCGGATGAGGTGTTGCAGGGGCTGCGGCAGTAGGCCTGACAGAAACCTGCACAGTCCTACAAGCCTGTCCTGTCAGCACCACTCATCTGAAAATATTTTGCTACTGTTACTCACAAGCCCTGCGACCCTACACCGCACGTGGCTTTTTTACTTCTGCCTCCCGATCAGGCTAAATACCGGCCACCTGATCGCCCAACCGAGCGGATTGCCCCATGTCCCGACAACGGCTTGCATTTGCCTGGATCGCCTGCTTCGCAGTGCTGTTCAACATGCTCGCCATGCCGCTTTCCAATGGCAGCGGTACGACCGCCGACACGCCAACCGAACAATTGCTCTGGGGCAGTTTCTGCTCTTCCGGCGGAACAAAACTGGTGGCGATTTCCCTGGGTAAGTTCGAACAGGGAACGCCGCGACAGGATCCTCACTCGACCATGCAGCATTGCTGGTGCTGCTCAGGCCCGGCGCCGTTGGTGGCGATTGCCGGGCACGCCCCGCAGTTGTATCTGGATGCGCAACTGGCCCATCGCAATGTCGTCCATTCGAAGCTCGACAGCCCCACGCCACGCCAACAATGGCCCAGTCTAAATCCCCGCGCCTCGCCTCTGGCCTGATTCTTCCGCACCCACCTGCGCCCTGAATCGTTCCGGAGAATTGCCATGTTGAACAGACTCATCCTGCTGGTCGCCCTGCTGCTTCCCGTTGGCTTCGCCCAAGCTCACCAGTACAAGGCCGGGGAGCTTGAGATCGCCCACCCGTGGTCCCAGGAATTGCCGCCCAATGCGCCGACCGTCGCCGGCTACTTCATTATCCACAACGGCGGCAGGTCCGAGGATAAACTGCTCAGTGTCGACTCACCCATCGCCGGCAAGGCCGAGCTCCATGAACATGTGATGCAAAACGACTTGATGAAAATGCAACCGGTGGACGGCATAGTTATCGCTCCAGGCGCAACGGTGACCTTCGCACCGATGGCGTACCACGTAATGCTGCTGGACCTGAAGGACCGTAGCCTGCTCAGCGACGGCAAACGTTTCCCCATGACCTTGCATTTCGAAAAGGCCGGGGATGTCACGGTGAACGTCACGGTGCAGAAAAAAGCCCCCGACGGCACCCAAACGCACATGCACGCCCAATAGACATAGCCGCCCATGCAACTTCGTCGCGCCAGCCTTTCCATGCACCGCCGTCAGCCATTGAGCCTGACCCGCGGTAGCTGGATCAGCCTGTTCGCCATGCTGATGATTTTTATCGGCCCGCTGGTTTCCCAGTCGATGCCGATGGATCAGCGCATGTCCATGTCCACGCCTGTATCCATAGGCATGGACATGGAGATGGGCATGGACATGTCGGCACACGAAGCGCCAGCAGGTGACGATTGCCCGCCCCAGAGCGACCATCATGCGCTGTGGGAGAAATGCGGTTATTGCAGCCTGCTGTTCAACTGCCCCGCGTTGCCTGGCGGCCACACGTTCACCGTCTTCGCCACACCGTTTACCCGCACCTACACGAGCCCTTTCCCGCGCCTGGGCCATGCCCGACCGGCGCTCTTCCCTGGCGCCCGCACCCGCGCACCGCCCCTCGACGCGTAAGCCTGACGCTTGCTCACCCGCATGCGGGACAGCCCAAGGCTGTCCTGCATGCGGGTATGAGCGCCTGACAGCTTGGCCGAAGCAAACATAAAAAACTGTGGGAGCGAGCCTGCTCGCGAAAGTGATGTGTCGTTCACATCATTGTTGGCTGGTCCGCTTTCGCGAGCAGGCTCGCTCCCACATCGATTGCATCGTTCAGCCCCCATTTGAAGAACCGAATTTGCCCTGCGGAGCGCTTTGCAATGAGCCTACCGAAACCGAACTTCTACAACCTGGCCTGGCGCTGGCATTTTTATGCCGGGCTGTTCGTGGCGCCGTTCATGGTCATGCTGGCCCTGACCGGCATCATTTACCTGTTCAAGCCGCAACTCGACCCATTGATGTACGGCAACCTGTTGAACGTACCGGCCGGGCATCACACCCTGGCAGCCGACGATCTGCTCAAGCAGGTCCGCCAGGCCTACCCCGAAGGCCAGGTCACGCAGTACCTGCCACCGGTCAGCGCCGAACGCAGCGCGCAATTCGTGGTGATCGACAAGGGCCACGAGCTGAACGTCTTCATCGACCCCTTCCGTGGCAACGTACTCGGCGAGCAGGATGCAAAAAACAATTTGCAAGCCATGGCCCGGGCGATCCATGGCGAGTTGCTGATCGGCACGGTGGGTGACCGCTTGGTGGAAATGGCCGCCGGCTGGGGCGTGGTGCTGGTGGTTTCCGGCCTGTACCTGTGGTGGCCGCGCGGGCAGTCGTCGGCCGGCGTCCTCTGGCCGCGCTGGAGCGCGCGCGGGCGGGTGTTCTGGCGTGACCTGCACGTCGTCGTCGGCTTCTGGGGCGCCGCGTTCCTGCTGGTGATGTTGCTCAGCGGCATGACCTGGACCGGCTTTTGGGGCAAGCAATACGCGGACCTCTGGAACCGCTTCCCGGCGGCGATGTGGAATGACGTGCCCAAGTCCGACGTCGAAGCCGGCAGCCTCAACAACGCTCACCGCCAGACCGTGCCATGGGCCATGGAGAACACGCCGATGCCGATGTCCGGCGACCATGCCGAACACATGGCCCACGGCGGCATGCACGAAGGCCCCGCCGCGCCAACCGTCAGCCTGCAGGCGGTGCAGGACATCGCCGCCGAACGCCAGGTCGAGCCCGGCTACAGCATCACCTTCCCAACGACCGCCTCGGGCGTGTTCACCATCGCCGTGTTCGCCGATGACCCGCGCAACGACGCGACTCTGCACGTGGACCAATACACCGGCAAGGTCCTGGCCGATGTGCGCTGGGAACATTACAGCGTCGTGGCCCGCGCCACCGAAACCGGCGTGATGCTGCACGAAGGCAAGATGTTCGGCCCGCTGAACCAGATCCTTGTGCTGCTGGTTTGCCTGATGATCCTGCTCAGCGCCGTGAGCGGCGTGGTGATCTGGTGGAAGCGCCGGCCCCTGGGCAAGTTCGGCGTCCCGCCGCTGCGCCACGACCTGCCGACGTGGAAGACCGGGGTGTTCATCATGCTGGCCCTGGCGGTGGTGTTCCCGCTGGTGGGGTTTTCGCTGGTGGTGGTGTGGTTGCTGGACCGGCTCCTCACACGCTTGAATCGTCAACCTGAGATCGTCTCATCTTCAAGCTGAAGACCGCGCGTTAACGAAAAGCGGCGCGAAACCTCTACAATCGCGCCCGCTTCCCAAAGGATGAATACCTTCCCCTGTAGGAGCGAGCCTGCTCGTGATCGCAATCGGTCAGTCGCATCTTAATCGGCTGACCCACCGCGATCGCGAGCAGGCTCGCTCCCACAATGGACTGGGGTTGCGAGCCAATAACTTGAGTGAACGCATGACCTCCCTGACCCTTTCCAATCTCGCCTGGACGCCCCTGGGCCATGGCCATTGCCATCACCAGTTCCAGCTGCGTGACGCCACGTTGCAGGTGGCGGCCGGGGAGTTTGTCGGATTGATCGGCCCCAATGGCAGCGGCAAGACCAGCCTGTTGCGCTGCGCCTATCGCTTCAGCCGGCCGGAACAGGGGGAGGTCAGACTCGAGCATCACAACCTCTGGCAACAATCCTCGCGCTGGTGCGCACAGCGCATCGCCGTGGTGCTGCAAGAGTTTCCCGACGCCTTCGGCCTGACGGTGAAAGAAGTGGTCGCCATGGGTCGCACGCCTCATAAGGGCTTGTTTGATGGCGACAACGAAGAAGACCGCAGATGGGTGCTCCAGGCGTTGGAATCGGCGGGGCTCGAAGGCTTTGGCGATCATGCCTTCGCCACGTTGTCGGGCGGGGAAAAACAGCGGGTGATCCTTGCTCGCGCCCTGGCCCAACAACCGCAGTTGTTGATCCTCGACGAACCGACCAACCACCTCGACCCGCACTATCAATTGCAATTGCTGCAGCTGATCAAGGGGCTGGGCATCGGCACCCTCGCCAGCCTCCACGACCTCAACCTGGCGGCCGCCTTCTGCGATCGCCTGTACGTGATCGAACATGGGCGCATCGTCGCCAGCGGCACGCCCAGGGATGTCCTCACCGCCGAGCTGTTGCGCGAGGTGTTCGGCGTCGAAGCCCTGGTGGACGAACATCCCCTGTCCGGCTACCCACGAATCACTTGGATAACCCAACCATGACCTTGCGCTTGCTGCTGTTGCTACCCCTGCTGCTGGGCAGTGCCCATGCCCTGGCCGAAGCCACCCGCTACCCCTTGACGATCCAGAGCTGCAATCGCCAGGTGGTGTTCAACGAGGCCCCTCGCCACGCCGTCAGCCATGACATCAACATGACGCAGATGATGCTCGCTTTGGGCCTCAAGCCGCGCATGGTCGGCTACAGCGGCATCAGCGGTTGGAAATCGGTGACACCCGAGATGGCGAAGATCCTCGAAGGCCTGCCGGAACTGGCCGCCAAATACCCCTCGGTGGAAACCCTGCTCGATGCCAACGTCGATTTCTTCTTCGCCGGCTGGGACTACGGCATGCGCGTGGGCGGCGACCTGACCCCGCAAACCCTGCAACCACTGGGCATCAACGTGTACGAGTTGACCGAATCCTGCGCCTTCGTGATGAAACGTCCGCCGGCTTCCCTGGAAGACACCTACAACGACCTGCGCAACCTGGGGAAAATTTTCGACGTGCAGGACCGCGCCGATGCGCTGATCGAGACGATGCAGGCCCAGGTGGCCGAGGTGCGCAAGCATCTTCCAACCCAAAGACAGCGCGTGTTCCTGTATGACAGCGGCGAAGATCGCGCCATGACCTCTGGGCGCCTGGGCATGCCCCAGGCCCTGATCGACGCTGCCGGCGGACGCAACATCCTCGATGACGTGGAAACCAGTTGGACCCGGGTGAACTGGGAGAACGTGGTGGAGCGCAACCCCCAGGTCATCGTGATCGTCGACTATGGCGAAGTCAGTGCCGAGCAGAAGCAGCAGTTCTTGCTGGCGAACCCGGCGCTGCAATCGGTGGATGCGATCAAGCACCGGCGCTTCATCGTGATCCCCTACGTGCAGGCCACCCCGGGCATCGATAACGTGCTGGCGGTGCAAACCCTGGCGCGGGGTTTCCACGGCCAATGAACGATCGTCGCTACGCCGCCCTGCTGATGACTCTCGGCGCGCTGTTGCTGGTGTCGTGCGTGGTGTCCCTGGGCTTCGGGCCGGCGCGGGTGCCGGTGGCCGTGGTCTGGGACCTGTTGCTGCACAAGGCCTTCGGTGTCGGCGAGGTGTATTGGACGCCCGGCCAGGAACATATCGTCTGGCTGATACGCGTCCCGCGCCTGCTGCTCGGAGCCCTGGTGGGCGCGGGGCTGGCGTTGATCGGCGCGGTGCTGCAAGCGGTCACGCGCAACCCACTGGCCGATCCGCATCTGCTGGGCGTCACCTCCGGCGCGACCCTGGGTGCGGTGATCGTGGTGTTGCATGTCGGTGAAATCATCGGCCTGCTGACCCTGCCCCTCGCCGCGTTCATCGGTGCATTGCTGAGCATGTTGCTGGTGCTGGCCATCGCTGCCCGCCACGGTCGCCTGGAGAGCGATCGGCTATTGCTATGTGGCGTGGCGGTGTCCTTCGTGATGATGGCGGCGGCCAACCTGCTGTTATTCCTCGGTGATCATCGCGCCAGTTCGGCGGTGATGTTCTGGATGCTCGGTGGCCTGGGCCTGGCGCGCTGGGAACTGCTGGCCGTGCCAGCCGCCAGCGTGCTGTTGGGGCTGGTGTTGCTGCTGGGCATGGCCCGGCCCTTGAACGCGCTGATGGCCGGCGAGCAGACCGCCGTGACCCTGGGCCTGAACGCGGCGAAGGTGCGGCTGTGGATTTTCCTGATCGCGTCCTTGATGACCGGCGTGCTGGTGTCCATCAGCGGCTCGATCGGCTTTGTCGGGTTGATGGTGCCGCACATCGCCAGGCGCCTGGTGGGCGCCGAGCACCGTCGTTTGTTGCCTGCCTGCGTGCTGCTCGGCAGCCTGTTCCTGGTGTGGGTGGACGTGGCGGCCCGCACGCTGATCGCGCCGGAGGATTTGCCGATTGGGGTCGCTACCGCGGCCATCGGCGGGCTTTTCTTCATTGGCTTGATGCGCCGTCGTTGAAAAGATGCTTCTTTTTGTACACGCCGAACAGCTCGGTCCCCAGCCCTCCATGACGAAAATGCTCAAGCTCCGCTCGGACCATATCAATGACCAGCGCCCGATCTTGCGCTTGTTCAAGATTGAAATTTCCACTGTAGGCCAGATTGACCATTCGCCAGAGGAAGCAGTTGGTACGGTAAACATCCACAGGCTTGAGCCAGCGTTCAAGCAGCGCGGTAATGTCCTCGCTTCGAATCCCCTCGAAACACCCAATCGAGTGGTCCTTGTCTGGAATGACTGAATCGACGACCTGGGTATCGGCATTTAACCGATAACGCGCCGGCAAGGCTGAGAACGCCGCATCAGCAGCGACTATCGCGTCGGGCCACAAGCGATTGCCATTACGTCCCACCGCCTCCCCGACACTCCAGAACTCGCCGTCATTTTTCAAACTGCGGGAGATAAAGAACATGACCTTTTCCAGCTCTACCAAATGATGCAATGCCGAAACACAAATAATGACATCCCACTGCTCACCGGTAGGCACCAGGTTGTTCGCATCCGCCACGATCAAGTCGAGGCTGATGCCTGGCGGAAACTGCTTTGCAGCGATCTGCAGCAGGTCCTCATTGATATCCAACAGCGACCACTGCACCCCTTCGGGAATAGCCGCCGACAGGCCCGCCTCTATCCGCGCGGCGCCACTGCAGATCGACAAGACTTTTATTTCCCCATGATCCCTGACTTTCTGGCGCAGCCTCGCTTGGAAATCAGGCGGAGTTTGCGGGACATTCGCCCTCAGGAGACGAGTCGCATAGGAGTAGGCTGCCTCACCTTCGAACGGTTCGAGGATCACAACATCAGCCTGCGCACCACGCTCTGGCGCAGGAGCCATTCCATCCAATCGGCGCACGTTGCGAGCAATGCCCATTGCATTAGCACGCTGTTGTTCCTGCACTTTGGAGTAGAACTCGTTCCGGTAGACGCTACTGAAATGCGCTATCTCGTTTTTCATGCGCATTGTATGATGTGTCTTCGCCAGAAGGGCCTTCATCTCCTCCTCCCTGGCGATGCACAAGTCAGATATCGCTAGCCAGTCGGCGGTAGGATCGTTCTGCGCACCTGGCCCGCACTCTATCAAGAGACGGCCACGTTTGCCGGCCAACCAAGCCAGATCCAGCGTTACCGTCCTGCATTCCGACGGCGTAGGCCCTCCTCCAAAATGAAACATGCCAAGTGGACATTCGGCTTGGGCCCCATCATCCAAAAAAACAAAGGCACAGGTGAGCCCATCCAAACTGATGCTGGGCAGGGCAGCCGAAAAGCGAACGTATAACCTTGAATCAGAAGACACCCTCAGCGTGCTACTTCGAAGGCGTTCACCAGCGGTGAGAATCAGCGAATACCGTCCTTCCCTCAAATGCGTCACATGCATCCATCGGGGATGCTCGGCCCGTCTGACTTCAGGCAGCACGTCAAAAACAGCCGTCTCGTCCAAAAGAAAATGGTTCGCAACGCCAGCGTCATTCAAACGGATTCCCCTACTTCAGAATGGCAGAAGCGTCAGCATAGTCGGGCAGTTGAAAATTTCACCTTGAGTCAACCCCGATCCACGCCCCAATGCGGAGCGGCACATTGCACCAACACCCGCGATACGGTCACTGATGGTGCATTGTCATTTTCCTGCCTCGCCGCCATCCCCGCGTTTCAACGCCTTTCTCCAACTGGGCACACCCCTTGCAAAAGCGCTTCCAGCGTTTGCATCTGCCCTTAAAAATCATAAGTCCACGGAGATCGCACAATGAAGCGTCGTAGCTTGATCAAGGCTTTTACACTCTCGGCAAGCATTGCCGCGATGGGCATGACCTGGACCGTCCAGGCCGCCGAGACCATCAAGGTTGGCATCCTGCATTCGCTGTCCGGGACCATGGCGATCTCCGAGACGTCCCTCAAGGACATGGCGTTGATGACCATCGACGAGATCAACGCCAAGGGTGGGGTCAACGGCAAGAAGCTCGAAGCGGTGGTCGTGGACCCGGCGTCGAACTGGCCGCTGTTCGCCGAAAAGGGCCGGCAATTGCTGACCCAGGACAAGGTCGCCGTGGTGTTCGGCTGCTGGACCTCGGTGTCGCGTAAATCCGTGTTGCCGGTGTTCGAAGAGCTCAATGGCCTGCTGTTCTACCCTGTGCAATACGAAGGCGAAGAAATGTCGCCGAACGTCTTCTACACCGGCGCGGCGCCGAACCAGCAGGCGATTCCGGCGGTGGAATACCTGATGAGCGAAGAAGGCGGCAGCGCCAAGCGCTACTTCCTGCTGGGCACCGACTACGTCTACCCGCGCACCACCAACAAGATCCTGCGCTCGTTCCTGCACTCCAAAGGCGTGGCGGACAAGGACATCGAAGAGGTCTACACCCCATTCGGCCACAGCGATTACCAGACCATCGTGGCCAACATCAAAAAATTCTCGGCCGGCGGCAAGACTGCCGTGATTTCCACCGTCAACGGCGACTCCAACGTGCCGTTCTACAAGGAGCTGGCGAACCAGGGCCTGAAGGCCACCGACGTACCGGTCGTGGCGTTCTCGGTGGGCGAGGAAGAACTGCGCGGCATCGACACCAAACCCTTGATCGGCAACCTGGCGGCGTGGAACTACTTCGAGTCCGTGGATAACCCGGCGAACAAGAAGTTCGTCGACTCCTGGAAAGCCTACGCCAAGGCCAAGAACTTGCCGGGTGCCGACAAAGCCGTGACCAACGACCCGATGGAAGCCACCTACGTCGGCATCCACATGTGGGCCCAAGCGGTGGAAAAAGCCAAGTCCACCGACGTCGACAAAGTCCGCGAAGCCCTGGCCGGCCAGACCTTTGCCGCACCGTCGGGCTACACCCTGACCATGGACAAGACCAACCATCACCTGCACAAGCCCGTGATGATCGGCGAGATCCAGGCCGACGGTCAGTTCAACGTGGTCTGGCAGACCGAAGGGCCGATCCGCGCGCAACCGTGGAGCCCGTTCATCGCCGGCAACGACAAGAAGCCTGACTACGCGGTGAAGAGCAACTGAGCCCATGGGAGTCGGCCCTGATCCCCGGGCCGACACACACCCCTTGTGGGAGCGAGCCTGCTCGCGATAGCAGCGGATCAGCCAGAAGACATGTGACTGACACACCGCTATCGCGAGCAAGCTGGCTCCCACAAAGAAAGAAGTTTGCGCAAGGCCTAGCATATGCCCACCGCCCTTTACCGCCTCATCCTCGCCCTGGCCCTGCTGTTGCCACTGGGCGCCCATGCCGGCGACGCCGAAGACTTCGTCGCCGCCAACCCGACCCAGCAGGCCAAGCTCCTGGAAACCTGGGCCGCGCAGCCGGAGCCTGAGCGTGTCGAACTGATCAACGCCTTGCAGCAAGGCCAGTTGACCGTCGATGGCCAACCCAAGACCCTGCGCCTGAACAACCGCTTGCGAGGGCTGATCGAAACCGCCCTGGCCAGCCATCAACTGCTCGCCGTCGATGCCGGCGTGCGCCTGGCTGCCGCGCAACAGCTGCAAAAAAGCGCCCGCCCGGCGCAACTGGCGTTCCTTGATCGGCAACTGGCCGGCGAGCAGGACGAAGATGTCCACGCCGCCCTGAGCCTGGCCCTGGCGAATTTGCAACTGGTGGACACCAACCCCGCCGTGCGCCTGGCGGCCGTGCGACTGCTGGGGGAAACCGGCGACCCGCTGGCCCGCACTCGCCTCGAAAACCTGCTCGAACCCGGTGTCGAAACCGATGCCGCCGTGCGCACCGCCGCCGAAACCAGCCTCGGCCAGGTCAAGCGCAAACTCCTGATCGGCGAGCTGCTGGGCCAGGCGTTCAGCGGCATGTCCCTGGGCTCGATCCTGCTGCTGGCCGCCCTTGGCCTGGCGATCACCTTTGGCTTGCTGGGGGTGATCAACATGGCCCACGGCGAGATGCTCATGCTCGGCGCCTATTCCACTTATGTGGTGCAGATGCTGTTCCAGCGCTTCGCCCCGAACGCCATCGAGTTCTATCCGCTGATCGCCTTGCCGGTGGCGTTTTTCATCACCGCCGCCATCGGCATGGCCCTGGAACGCACGGTAATCCGCCACCTCTACGGACGGCCCCTGGAAACCCTGCTCGCCACTTGGGGCATCAGCCTGATGCTGATCCAGCTGGTGCGCCTGGTGTTCGGCGCGCAGAACGTGGAAGTCGCCAACCCGGCCTGGCTGTCGGGCGGGATCCAGGTGCTGCCGAACCTGGTGCTGCCGTACAACCGCATCGTGATTATTGCTTTCGCGCTGTTCGTGGTGGTGCTGACCTGGTTGCTGCTGAACAAGACGCGCCTGGGCCTGAACGTGCGCGCCGTGACCCAGAACCGCAACATGGCCGCCTGCTGCGGCGTGCCCACCGGGCAGGTGGACATGCTCGCCTTCGGCCTCGGCTCGGGCATCGCCGGGCTCGGTGGCGTTGCCCTGAGCCAGATCGGCAACGTCGGCCCGGACCTGGGCCAGAGCTACATCATCGACTCGTTCCTGGTGGTAGTGCTCGGCGGCGTCGGCCAGTTGGCCGGCAGTGTGTTCGCCGCGTTCGGCCTGGGCATCGCCAACAAGATCCTCGAACCGCAGATCGGCGCCGTGCTCGGCAAGATCCTGATCCTCGCGCTGATCATTCTGTTTATCCAGAAGCGTCCGCAAGGCCTCTTCGCGCTTAAAGGACGGGTAATCGACTGATGAACCAGCCCCTGATGCTTACGGCCACGCAAAAGGCCGGACCCAAAGTCACCCTCGCCGTCGGCGCGGTGATCCTCGCCGTGCTGCTGAGCCTGCCAGTGTTGTCGCTGTTGGCGGTGGATAACCCGCTGCATGTCTCGGCATATACCCTGACCCTGGTGGGCAAGATCCTCTGCTACGCCATTGTCGCCCTGGCGCTGGACCTGGTCTGGGGCTACGCCGGCTTGCTCTCCCTGGGCCACGGCCTGTTCTTCGCGCTGGGCGGCTACGCCATGGGCATGTACCTGATGCGCCAGGCCGCCGGCGATGGCGTGCCGGCGTTCATGACGTTCCTGTCGTGGACCGAGCTGCCCTGGTACTGGGCCGGCACCGACAGCTTCCTCTGGGCGATGTGCCTGGTGGTGCTGGCGCCGGGCTTGCTGGCGCTGGTGTTCGGTTTCTTCGCCTTCCGCTCGCGGATCAAGGGCGTGTACTTCTCGATCATGACCCAGGCCCTGACCTTCGCCGGGATGTTGCTGTTTTTCCGCAACGAGACCGGCTTTGGCGGCAACAACGGCTTCACCAATTTCCGTTCGATCCTGGGCTTTGGCATCACCGAGCCGGGCACCCGCGCGGTGCTGTTTTTTGCCACAGTGCTGCTGTTGGTGGCGAGCCTGTTCATCGGCTGGCGCCTGGCTCGCAGCAAGTTCGGCCGGGTGCTGACCGCCCTGCGCGACGCGGAAAACCGCCTGATGTTCTGCGGCTACGATCCCCGTGGCTTCAAGCTGTTCGTCTGGGTGTTGAGCGCGGTGTTGTGTGGCCTGGCCGGGGCGCTGTACGTGCCGCAGGTGGGGATCATCAACCCCAGCGAAATGTCGCCGACCAACTCCATCGAGGCCGCCGTGTGGGTGGCGCTCGGCGGGCGCGGCACGCTGATCGGGCCGTTGCTGGGCGCCGGCGTGGTCAACGGCATGAAGAGCTGGTTCACCGTGGCGTTTCCGGAATATTGGCTGTTCTTCCTCGGTGCCCTGTTCATCGTCGTGACCCTGTATCTACCCAAAGGCGTTATCGGGCTGTTGAAGAAAAGGGGCGAACAATGAAAATCACACCGACAGCGGATTTCATGCTCGAACCGATTATTGAACCCCCTCTCGATGCCAATCGGGACCAAGGCAGCAGCCGCGACGCCATTGGCCTCGGCCGGGCCGCCGGCGTAGGCCTGAACACCCGCCACGGCACCATCCTGACCCTGGAAGACATCAGCGTCAGCTTCGACGGTTTCAAGGCGCTGAACGACCTGAACCTGTACATCGGCGTCGGCGAACTGCGCTGCATCATCGGCCCCAACGGCGCCGGCAAGACCACGCTGATGGATGTCATCACCGGCAAGACCCGTCCCAGCCACGGCAAGGCCTGGTTCGGCGAAACCCTCGACCTGACGACCATGAGCGAAGTCGAGATTGCCCAGGCCGGCATCGGGCGCAAGTTCCAGAAGCCGACGGTGTTCGAAGCCCTGAGCGTGTTCGAGAACCTGGAACTGGCGCTCAAGACCGACAAATCGGTGTGGGCCAGCCTGCGGGCGAAGCTGACCGGCGAGCAACGCGACCGCATCAGCGAAGTGCTCGAGAAGATCCGCCTCGCCCCTTCGGTCAACCGCGCCGCCGGGCTGCTGTCCCACGGCCAGAAGCAGTTCCTGGAGATCGGCATGCTGCTGGTGCAGGACCCGCAACTGCTGCTGCTTGACGAGCCGGTGGCGGGCATGACCGACGCGGAAACCGACTTCACCGCCGAGCTGTTCAAATCCCTGGCGGGCAAGCATTCACTGATGGTGGTGGAGCACGACATGGGCTTCGTCGGCGCGATTGCCGACCACGTCACCGTGCTGCACCAGGGCAGCGTGCTGGCCGAAGGGTCGCTGGAACAGGTGCAGGCCGATGAGCGGGTGATCGAGGTGTATCTCGGTCGCTGAGGCGAAAGCAATTGGCTTTTATGTGGGAGCGAGCTTGCTCGCGATAGCGGCGGATCAGCTGGAATGCAATGTAACTGACCCACCGCTATCGCGAGCAAGCTCGCTCCCACAAGGGGCCTGAGGAGAATCTGGAAAATGCTGCAAGTCGACAAGCTGCACCAATACTATGGCGGTAGCCACATCCTGCGCGGCCTGTCGTTCGACGTGAAGGTCGGCGAGGTGACGTGCCTTCTCGGTCGCAACGGCGTGGGCAAGACCACCCTGCTCAAATGCTTGATGGGCCTGCTGCCGGCCAAGGAAGGCGTGGTGAATTGGGAAGGCAAGGCCATCACCACGTTCAAGCCGCATCAGCGGGTCCACGCCGGCATCGCCTATGTGCCGCAGGGCCGGGAAATTTTCGGGCGGCTGACGGTGGAAGAAAACCTGCTGATGGGCCTGTCGCGCTTTCCGGGCTCAGAAGCCAAGGAAGTACCGGCCTTCATCTACGAATTGTTCCCGGTGCTGCTGCAGATGAAACAACGCCGGGGTGGCGACCTGTCCGGCGGCCAGCAACAGCAGCTCGCCATCGGCCGGGCCCTGGCCAGTCGGCCGCGCCTGTTGATTCTCGATGAGCCCACCGAGGGCATCCAACCGTCGGTGATCAAGGAGATCGGCGCGGTGATCAAGAAACTCGCGGCCCGGGGCGACATGGCGATTTTGCTGGTGGAGCAGTTCTACGACTTCGCCGCCGAGCTGGCTGATCAGTACCTGGTGATGTCCCGGGGCGAGATCGTGCAGCAGGGCCGTGGAGAAAATATGGAAGCCGAGGGTGTGCGCGGATTGGTTACGATCTAGTCTGTAGCGTCCCGACGACAATCAGAAAATCATGAATCTACCTGTATCGCCATCCGCCCTGTTCACCCCCAGCTGGCACGCCGAGCTGGACTTGGGCTATGCCCGATTCGGTGATTGCACGCGCCCGGTCCGGCGCCGGCACAAAGGCCCGTTGCGGGTGCAGAAGCACTTGTACGCCGAAGGTTCCGAGGTGTGCCAGCACATCATCGTCCACCCGCCCGGCGGCATTGCCGGTGGGGATCGGTTGGACATTTCGGCCCAGGTCGGCCAGGGCGCCTGGGCGCAATTGACCAGCCCCGGCGCGGCCAAGTGGTACCGCGCCGCCGGCCCGGCGTACCAGCAACTGAGCCTGAGCGTGGCCCCCGGCGCGACCCTGGAATGGCTGCCCCAGGAAACCATCGTCTTCAGCGCGGCCCAGGCCGAACTCAGCACGAACATCGATCTGCAAGGCGACGCCCGCTTGTTCTACTGGGACATCGTTGCCCTCGGTCGGCCGGCCAGCGGCGAGCGGTTCGACGTGGGACACTTTCAGTCGTGGCTGGACATCCGCCGCGACGGCCAGTTGCTCTGGCACGAGCGTCAGCGCATCGCCGGTGGCGATGGGTTGCTCGACTCCCCCATCGGCCTGGGCGGCGACCCGGTGTTAGCCACCTTGCTGGTGACCGGCGAGATCGACAGCGAGCTGCTGGAGCGCTGCCGCTCCCTGGACCATGCCGTGCGTGGCGACCTGACCCAACTGCCCGGCCTGGTCGTGGCACGCTGCCTGGCGAGCGAGGCATTGTTGGCGCGGGGGTGGTTGATTGAGTTGTGGCGGCTCCTGCGCCCGGCGTTGCTTGGTCGAGAGGCTGTGCCACCTAGAATTTGGAGCACCTGAATTTGCTTTTACCTGTGGGAGCGAGCTTGCTCGCGATAGCGGTGTATCAGCCAACCATTATGTTGAATGTTCGATTGCCATCGCGAGCAAGCTCGCTCCCACAAGGGATCGGTGTTTACTGCGAAAAAAATTATCTGCCCCTTATGGATTGCACATGGACCTGACCCCACGCGAAAAAGACAAGCTGCTGATCTTCACCGCCGGCCTCGTCGCCGAGCGGCGACTGGCCCGGGGCTTGAAGCTCAATTACCCAGAGGCCATGGCCTACATTTCCGCCGCGTTGCTCGAAGGCGCCCGCGACGGCCAGACCGTGGCCGAGCTCATGCACTACGGCACCACCTTGCTGAGCCGCGAGCAGGTGATGGAAGGCATCCCGCAAATGATCCCGGAAATCCAGGTAGAGGCGACGTTTCCCGACGGCACCAAACTGGTCACCGTCCACCAACCCATCGTCTGAGGCAACGGCATGACTTATCAGATCCGAGACGCCCAGCACCGCGACCTGCCGGCGATCCGCGACATCTACAACGATGCCGTGCTCAACACCACGGCGATCTGGAACGAGCAGCCCGTGGACCTGGGCAATCGCCAGGCTTGGTTCAGTGCCCGGCGCTCCCAGGGCTACCCGGTACGGGTGGTCATCGATGCCGAGGACAACGTGCTTGGGTATGCCTCGTTCGGCGACTGGCGGCCGTTCGACGGCTTCCGCCACACCGTCGAGCATTCGGTGTACGTCTGCCGGGACCAGCGCGGCAAGGGCCTTGGCCCTGTGCTGATGATTGACCTGATCGAGCGCGCCCGGGCCTGCGGCAAGCACGTCATGGTCGCCGCTATCGAGAGCGGCAACGCGGCGTCGATTCGCCTCCATGAGCGGGCGGGTTTCGTCACCACCGGGCAGATGCCCCAGGTGGGCACCAAGTTCGGCCGTTGGCTGGACCTGACCTTCATGCAGTTGGTCCTCGACCCCGGGGCGCCACCGCCCGCCATGGACAAGGAGTGATACCGATGAACGCCGCCCAGTTGCGTCGAATCCACGCTGAAAGCTTTGCGCATTATCGCCAGGGCCTGGTCGACCTGTTGCTCGACGCCGTGGGTCATGGCGCCAGCGTGGGGTTCATGGCCGACCTGGATGCCGTACAGGCCAGGGCTTATTTCGACGAAGTCCAGGCCAGCCTCAATCAGGGTCACCTGCTGTTGTGGGTGGTGGTCAAGGATGAACAGGTACAGGCCAGCGTCCAGCTCGCCCTGTGCCAGAAGCCCAACGGCCTCAACCGTGCCGAAGTACAAAAACTGCTGGTGCGCGGCGACGCTCGTCGCAGGGGCCTGGGCCAGCAATTGATGAGCGCCCTGGAGCTCGGCGCCCGTCAGCACAAGCGTGGGCTGCTGTACCTCGACACCGAGGCCGGTTCCGAAGCCGAGGCGTTCTACCGCGCCATGGGCTACACCCGCGTCGGAGAACTGCCCGACTACTGCCAGAGCCCGGACGGGACCTATACCCCGACCGCCATCTACTACAAGACTTTGGGACAACCGCAATGATTCCAGGCCAATACCAGGTTCAGCCCGGCGATATCGAGCTCAACGCCGGCCGCCGCACCGTGACGCTGAAGGTCGCCAACAGCGGCGACCGGCCGATCCAGGTCGGGTCGCATTTTCATTTTTTCGAGACCAACGACGCCCTGGCCTTCGACCGCGCCGCCAGCCGTGGCATGCGCCTGAACATCCCGGCCGGCACCGCCGTGCGCTTCGAGCCGGGTCAGAGCCGAGAGGTGGAACTGGTGGACCTGGCCGGGCATCGCCGGGTGTTCGGGTTTGCCGGGCGGATCATGGGCGACCTTTAGGTCATGCGGTGTCTGCTCTGGCCCCATCGCGAGCAAGCTCGCTCCCACAGGGGACCGCGATCAAACTGTGGGAGCGAGCTTGCTCGCGATGAGTGAGCGCAGCGAACGGCTTCAACATTCAATTGAATCTCAAGGCAAGCACATGAAAATCTCCCGCCAAGCCTACGCCGACATGTTCGGCCCCACCGTCGGCGACAAGGTCCGCCTGGCCGACACCGAGCTGTGGATCGAGGTGGAAAAGGATTTCACCACCTACGGCGAAGAGGTGAAATTCGGCGGCGGCAAGGTGATTCGCGATGGCATGGGCCAGAGCCAGCTGTTGGCTGCCGAGGTCGTCGACACGCTGATCACCAACGCGCTGATCATCGACCACTGGGGCATCGTCAAGGCCGACGTCGGCCTCAAAGAGGGACGCATCGCGGCCATCGGCAAGGCCGGCAACCCGGACATCCAGCCCGACGTCACCATCGCCATCGGCGCCAGCACCGAAGTGATTGCCGGCGAAGGCATGATCCTCACCGCTGGTGGCATCGACACCCACATCCACTTCATCTGCCCGCAGCAGATCGAAGAAGCCCTGATGAGCGGCGTCACCACCATGATCGGCGGCGGCACGGGCCCGGCCACCGGGACCAACGCCACCACCTGCACCTCCGGGCCGTGGCACCTGGCGCGCATGCTGCAGGCCGCCGATGCCTTCCCGATGAACATGGGCTTCACCGGCAAGGGCAACGCCAGTCTGCCGGAACCGCTGGTCGAACAGGTCAAGGCCGGCGCCATCGGCCTGAAGCTGCACGAAGACTGGGGCACCACGCCGGCGGCCATCGACAACTGCCTCAGCGTGGCCGACCAGTACGACGTGCAGGTGGCGATCCACACCGACACCCTCAACGAGTCCGGTTTCGTCGAGACCACCCTGGCCGCGTTCAAGGGCCGCACCATCCACACCTACCACACCGAAGGCGCCGGTGGCGGCCATGCGCCGGACATCATCAAGGCCTGCGGTTTCCCCAACGTGCTGCCCAGCTCCACCAACCCGACCCGGCCGTTCACCCGCAACACCATCGACGAACACTTGGACATGCTGATGGTCTGCCACCACCTGGACCCGAGCATCGCCGAGGACGTGGCGTTCGCCGAAAGCCGTATCCGACGCGAGACCATCGCCGCCGAAGACATCCTCCACGACCTCGGCGCCTTCTCCATGATCAGCTCCGACAGCCAGGCCATGGGCCGCGTTGGCGAAGTGATCACGCGCACCTGGCAGACCGCCGACAAGATGAAAAAGCAACGCGGCGCCCTGCCCGGCGACGGCGAAGGCAACGACAACTTCCGCATCAAGCGCTACATCGCCAAGTACACCATCAACCCGGCGATCACCCACGGCATCAGCCATGAAGTGGGTTCCATCGAAGTGGGCAAGTGGGCCGATCTGGTGCTGTGGCGCCCGGCATTCTTTGGCGTCAAGCCGACGCTCATTCTCAAGGGCGGAGCGATTGCCGCCAGCCTGATGGGGGACGCCAACGCCTCGATCCCGACGCCGCAGCCGGTGCATTACCGGCCGATGTTCGCCAGCTACGGCGGCTCGCGACACGCCACCAGCCTGACGTTCATCAGCCAGGCCGCCGCCGAGGCCGGGCTGCCGGAACAGCTTGGGCTCAAGAAAAGAATCGCCGTGGTCAAAGGCTGCCGCGACGTGCAGAAAACCGACCTGATCCACAACGACTACCTGCCGAGCATCGACGTCGACCCGCAGACCTATCAGGTCAAGGCCGACGGCGTGCTGCTGTGGTGTGAACCGGCCGACGTGTTGCCGATGGCGCAGCGCTATTTCCTGTTCTGAACAGAGCCGGCGGCGAGAAGGCAAGTGCCCTCGCCGCCGGTTCGTCTTACAGGTCTGTACTCTCCTGGGGCGAATCCAGTTCATCCTGGGTCAACGACTGGATCAGCTCCGCTTCCTTGACCCTTTGCTGCAAGCCCAGCGCCTCGGTTCGACTGTTGTAGTCAGCTTCCTCCAGGGTTCCGTCCGCTTTCTGCTCATCCAGCGCCAGCAGGTCCTCAGTGAGGGCGTAGGTCAACGCCTGGAAATCTGCCGCATGCTGCTGCTTCAAGTAGTCGATCCAGAAATCACGGCCCACCAGTGACTGCATCTCTTGGGGCGAGCCGTCCAGGGCCAGGACCTCGGCGGCAGCGGCATCGAGCATGGCGCTGGAAACGTTCCCCAGGTTGGTGAAGCGTCCCCCTCCCGGTTGCCCCGGCAGCTCCAGCCGATCCCTGAGCCCCGTACGATAGGCCAAGCGGACCTCGACTTCTTCGATCAGCCTGATCAGCTCGGTCTTTTGCGCGGCTGTGAGCCCCTCACGGCCGTTGATTGCATCACGGCGCCCCTGGATGTCCCGCAGGGCAATCCGCTCCACTTCATCCAGCCGGAATAATCCCTTGGCCAAGCGAATCAGCGTGGCAGCCTCATCCCCTTCCACCGACAGGGCCTTGGCGTTGTGGATCATCATCTTTATTTCCAGGTTGCTGAATGACAACGAAGCCCGATCTTCACAGGCCGGCTCGCCGGCCAGTTCGAACAGCTCACGACGCAATTCAGTGGAATCCCTGGCAGCCTCCAGCATCTGCCAGACGCGGGCCTGCAGGTCCGAATAGTCAGCCACGTCCTGATAGGACCCGATCAACCGACTCAGCAACTGGAAGAACTCCCCGGATTGCGGATCTGCCTGCAGGCACCGCCACAGGGCCTTTTTATCCTCTCGTTGTTCGGACGGCAGATCACGCAGCCATGGCCGCACGTCTGGCCGCATGCTTACCACAGCGTTGGCCGCCAGCTGGAGTGTTCCTGGCCTGCGCGGGGCGACCCAGTCGGGATGGGCCTGCTGTAGGTTCGCCCAATATTCGCGCAAGCGCTGCCCAGTCGCCTCGCTCATCGGATTGCCCTGGATAAAGGTCACGCCATTGAGCCGGGCCATGGCGTGGGCTTGGTCGGCGGGCGGATCGATCACGTGTGCCGGCACTTCGGTCAGTTGGTTGGCGCGCAAGTCCAGCTCCTCCAGCGGCTGTTCCAGCAGGCCCGTGGGCCAGGTGTCGATCCTGGTGTTTCGAAGCGACAGCTCCGTCAGGGCCGGCATGGTGCCGAAGTCCGGCAAACGACCCAGTGGATTGTCGTGGAGGGTAAGGAATTCCATGGCGGGCAGGCCGGCCAGGATCTCAACACCACGCGGCGTCAGGCCGATCTGGTTCGATGCGAGCGTGAGGTTGCTCAGACGGGGCATTGCCGCCAACGCCTCAGGCAGCTCGGTCAGGTTGTTATGGCTCATGTCCAACCAACGAAGGGCAGGAAAGCGCGTGAGGAAACCGTTGCAGGTTTGTTGCGATAACCCCACGTTATAAAGTTTCAGGAAGGTCACGTGACTGAAATCAGCCGACAATTGCGGCAACGACCTCACATGCATCCAGCTCAAATCAAGCTCATACCCGACACGCCGGCCGTCGACCACGCTGATAGCCCGGGACTGGCGTCTCCAGCATTTACGGATACGATCGGCAGTGATCTGCTTGACTCTTCGCCATGACGCGGATAAGTCGTCGTTCCCATCATCCGTCTCGGTGGAAGCGACCCAACGGTCCAGCTCGTTGCGCAACGTACGGTACTCGGTTTCAAGGCGCCCGATCTCCGCGGCCGCTCCGTCGCCCAATTCCCGCACAAAGACCCGGGCTTCCTGAGGGGAATAATCGGGGAACAAATTTCGCACCCGTCTTTCCGGCGACCGGCCCAGGCGCAGCCATTCCAGCGGCCCGCCCAATGGATAGCCGTATCTGCCCGAGGCCAGGCGCATTGGCGACACGAGCAACGGTTTGACTGCCGGCATCTTCAAGACCTTTGCCAATGAACCCCGCCTCACCGGCGCCGCGCCGATAGCCGTCTTCAGCAACGCGCCATGATGAATCGAGGGGCGGCCCATGGCCTGGCGCTCGGCGTCCGGAAGGGCATGTTGCAAGGCGGTATAGAAGCTTCCCTGGCCGCTCAGGTCGTTGCCACTGTCGTCATGGGCTTGATAGAGACCGTCACGCTTGACCAGGATCTTGACCTGGGTCGAGTCCTCCGGCCCGATACTGTCGATCAACCGCCCTGAGGTGAAATCTTCCCGCAGTTCGATGCGTACCGTATCGCTCCAGCCTGGCAAGCTCTTGAGCGTCGCCAACGCCAGCCGGGGAGTGTCCGCCATGGCCAGGCTCTCGTGGTACAGGCCTTCATAGGCCCGGTTCAAACGGATCGCCCGCTGGAAGTGACGCAGTTCCTCGGCGATGCGCAGCGGGATGGGTTTGGTCTGTGTGGCATCGGTGTAGTCCCAGCCCGCCATCTGCTCGACTTCCGCGGGGCTGGCGTGGGTCAATACTTGGTCGATGGCAGCCGCCGGAACCGAAGGGAAACGGGATTTGATCAGCCTGACACGTGGATCTTGCGACACATCGCCCTTGGCGTAGTGGTCGTTGATCAATTGGCTTTTCTCACGCACCGCCACTTTTAGAAGATTCTTGCGAAACTGCTGGACCCGCGCGGGCATGTCGGTTTTCGCAATCGGCGGGCGCGTGCTGGCCAACAAATCGCTCCCCGCCACATCCACGGCCTTGATCAGGTTTTCAGGAAATGCCGAGGAATGAACTTCTTGATCACTGACGATGACTTCATGGACGGTAGACACTTCATCGGATCGCGGGGCGTATTTCCAAAGAGCCTTGCCTGAGCTGTCGATCACCTTCAGCTTCAAGCCTTTGGGCCATGGGCCGTAGCCGGTGAGCAAATGCAGCTGGGTCATCGAATCGGCTTTTTCATACTCCAGCGGATCCTCGCTGTGCATATGCAGGAGAAAATCATCCACCTGGCGCGCGATACTGAAGCGCTTGATCGTGTCCTCCAGCAAGACAGGAGCCGGTTCCCCCTCGGCATGCATGCGCCGCAGCGCATCCTCGCTGGTGCCGCTGACGGTACGTATCTGTTCGAGCTCAACGTCGCTAAAACCCCTGACGCGATGGCCAAGCCGGCGCATGAGGGTCGCTCCCTCCCAGGTCCGCGGCTGCTCCAGTTCATGGTTCCAGGCCCCGCTGCCGTTGTGGGTCAGCTCGGGCTGATAGGCATCGGGTCGGGCCGGATGGCGAATGCGATAGCGCCCGGTGGCTGGTTCCTGCCGGACTTCGTAGTGGCTTTCATCCAACGGCAAGACGTCGCGACCGTTGACACGGTGCAGTCCCAGGTCATCCGGCGCCGAGTTCGCGGGCGGCTCCAGCGCGCTCTGGTAGGGCGTTAGGTCGGGGCGCCAAAGACGCGGTTCTCCATTGGGCAAGGTGACGGGCGTTAACTGATCCACCGTCGTGGAGGGCATGATGCGCGGAAGCACCTTGGCGCCCGCTGCCATGAACGCCGCGTTGAGCGCCAGGCTTGAAAAATGCCCCCACATTTCCTTGATTTCACCCTGTTCGAACGCCTCGACGCCTTCGAACGCCTCGTACAGCATCTGCAACGCCCACACCGCCATCATCACCTGCCCGAGCCCGGGGACCACGAACGCGGCCATGTTGAGCACATCGACGACCGTGTTTTCCCAGCTTTCCAGGCGCGCCAGACGCGCCTTATTGTCTTCATCACCGGTGGGCACCGCCGCCGTTCGCGCGTCCTGGAGAATCTTGCGCAATTGATTTTGACGCAGCGTCTCCCACAAGGCGCCACGGATATCGGAGGCGCTCATCGGCAGCCTGGGCGGATCCGATTTGAGCAGGAAGTCGCCCTTGGCATCGCCCTGCGACGCGGGCTTGAAGAGGCGATTGAAGCGTTCGAAAAACGCGCCTTGCTCACCCAGCGGCACGAAGCGGCTGAAAAAGCGACGGTAGTCGATACGGTGCAGGCGGCGCCGCAACTCGACCATGAACTCGACGCTGGAGGCGTACTCTTTCACCGGGTGTTCAGGATCGTCGGGAAGGTACAGCACGACGCGCTCCAGGCGGTTGCTTTTCTCGCGCTCCGGCCCGATCAGCAAAGGGCCGACCAGCTCTATGTCAAAGACCTTCAACGACGTGAACGTCACCGCGCGCCCGTCCAGTTCGCCTGCCGGTTGATCAGCGACCACCCGTTGCAGCATGCGGTACGTGTCCTGCCGGATGTCGCCCTTGGCCTGGGCGATCTCGGTACTGATTGCCAACAACTGCTTGTGGTGCTCGCGCAGCTGGTTGTCCAGCCGCTCGCGGGCCTGATTATCGTCCGGTTGCACAATGGCCTTGACGTGTTCCTGATACTGGCGCCCCAAGTCCAGTTTGCGGCACAACTTGATGAACGCTCCAGGGGCGATCGGCAACTTCCCCGCTTGCACCGATTCCAGGGTATGGGCCAGGGTGCCATCGGCAGACACCGGTGTCGTCGTGATCAGATGGCAGTCATCGCAGTCGAGCTTGCGTTCTTCGTCAGGCTCGAAATTCGCCAGCGCGACCTCCAATAGCGAGCCGCCCCGGTATTGGTAAGTATCGTAGGCCTCGCCCGTTAGACGGTGGAGCAGGTTGGCCCCCAGGTCGGTACGTGTCTTGACGGCGAATTTGCGGGCAAAATAAACCTCCCTGACCTTGAGCGTACGCCGGAAGGTTTGCTGGATGGCCTGAGTGAGCAAGGGGTCGGCAAAGTCCCGTATATCCTGGACGTTGCCCAGCGCATAGTCGACCTGGTTGAAAATCTTGCAGTACTGCGCGTGGCTGTTCTTGAGGCTGGCCAAGGTCTGGTGGGAAGCGTTCAGGTACCAATGTGGAATGTCCAGCTCATGATCGCGCAGCGCCTGCTGGCGCTGCACGGTGGCGTTCATGTAGCAATCGGGAATGCGCCCCTTGAGCAAATCGTAATGCTCGCCCTTTTCCTGGGAGGTCGGGGGCGTATCGGTCTTGGCGGCTGTAGGGTCTGGCATATCGGGTCGTCCTTGAGGTTGGAAAACCCGAGCCTATCCCTTGCCGGCAGCCTGGATGCGGTAACTATTTATCGCTTTTTCGACGAGTCATGACGGGGGTGCCCCCTATCGCAGTGACCGCATCCTCGACCCAGGTCCGCCCTACAGGTCGGTACTTTCCTGCGCCTCCAGTTGTTGCTCCGTCAACGACTGGACCAGCTCCGCCTCCTTGACCCGGTGCTGCAAGCCCAGTGCCTCGGATTGGCTGGCATGGTCAGCCTCCTCCAGGGTCCCCGCCGCTTTCGCCTCATCGAGTTCAAGCTGCCGGATAACCAGCGTGTCAGCCAAGGTCTCGAAGGCCGGTTGATGCTGTTGTTTCAAGAAGTCGACCCAGAACTCCCGTCCGACGATCGACTGCAGCAGGCGGGGCGAATCATCCAGCGCCATTATCTGCTTCGCCGCGTCATCGAGCATCTGCGGGGTGACGTTACCCATGTGAATAAATCGCCCGCCTTCGGGCTGGCCCGGTAGCGCCAGCCGGTCCTTGAGCCCCACGCGGTAGGCCAGGCGCACCTCGACTTCTTCTATGTTCTGCAGTTGCCGGGCTCTCTGGGCGGGCGTCAGGTCCGACCGGACAGTGATGGCGTCACGTCGTTTCTGAATATCCTGGAGCGCGATGCGCTCCACTTCGTCGAGACGAAACAAACCCTTCGCCAGCCTGATCAACGTTGTCGCTTCTTCCTCGCCGCTCGCTGCGGCCTTGGCGTTGTGGATCATCAATCGGATTTCCAAATAGCTGAACGACAACGCGGCGCGGTCTTCGCATGCCGGCGCTCCCGCCAGTTCGAACAATTCCCCACGCAGCTCAGTGGAACCAGCGGCGGCTTCCAGCATTTGCCAGACACGCAACTGGAGGTCAGCGTAGTTTTCTTCGCCCTGATAGGAGGTGGCCAGGCGGCTCAACAGTTCAAAGAATTCGCCGGATTGCGGCTCACTCGCCAGGCTTTGCCACAACGCGCGTTTTTCCGATAATTGGCCGGAGGGCAGGTTTTCCAGCCATTGCTGCACGTTGGCTGCCGTTCCCGTGGCCGCGTGGCCAAACGCCCCGTGTTGACGCACGGTCACCCACTCAGGATGGTCCTGCAACAGGCCGGCCCAGTAATCACCCAGGCGCTGCTGGGTCGCTTCGCTCAGTGGATTGCCCTGGAGGAAGGTCACGCCGTTGACGCGGGCCGTGGCATGGGCGTTCTCGGCCGTTGGCGCGACCCGTTCGTCCGGAACGTCGGTCAGCCGGTTGTCGCGCAAATCAACGAACTCCAGCGGCAAGCCTTGCAGGCCGACGGGCCAGGTGTCGATCCCGGTGCCCTTGAGCCCCAAGCCGCGCAGATCGCGCATGTGGCGAAAATCCGGCAGTCGGCCCACGGGGTTGTTCGTCAGCTCGAGGACTTTGAGTTGGGCAAGTCCCTCCAAGATCTCAACGCCTCGGGGCGTCAGGCTGATGTGGTTGTCTACGAGCAACAGCTTGGTCAAGCCATTCATCGTTTCCACGGCGGGGGGAATCTCGGTCAATCGGTTATTGGACAAGTCCAGCCAGCGAAGCGCGGAGAACCCCGAGAGAAAACTCTCGCAGGCCTGCTGCGTCAACGCCATGCCTCCCAACCTCAGCGACGCCACATGACTGAAATCGGCCGTCAGATCGGGCAGGTGCCCGACACTCAACCGGCCCAGGTCAAGCTGATACCCCGCGGTGCGGCCTTCGGATGTACGCACGGTCGGCGTCTGGCGCCTCCAGCAGCGCTTGATTTGCTCAGCCACCCCACGTTTGCGCGCTAGTGGCACCTGTTGGACGCGATCGTCGCCGGTGTCGATCCATGTGGTAGCACTGGCCCAACGGTCAAGGTCGCGTTCAAGCATGTCCAGCTCGACCTTGCGGCGCTTGAGTTCCGCCACGGCGCCCTCGCCCAAGGAACGCACCAACGCCCGGGCTTGCTCATTCGTGAAGTTCGGGTACAACTCCAGCACTCGACTTTCCGGCGAACGCCCCAGACCCAAAAGCCCTCGCAGCCCGCTCAACGGGTAACCGATCTTGCCCGACACCAGGCGCATCGGTGAGCGGAACGAGGATCGGGTGGTTTGCATCTTCAATACCCGCGCCAGCGAGCTGCGTTCCAACGGCGTGGCGCCGATCGCCGCTTCCAGCGAAGCGGCGTGATGGATCGAAGGACGCCCCATGGCTGCTCGCTCGGCATCCGGAAGGGCGTGTTGCAACGCGTCAAAGACATTGCCCCAATGGCTCAACTCATTGCCCCCGTCATCAAAGGCCTTGTAGCGGTCGCCGTCCCTGACCACCACCTTGGTTTGTTCCGCGTCCACTGGCCCGATGCTGTCGATCAAGTTGCCTGCCCCATGGTCATCACGTAGTTCGATGCGCACCGTGTCGCTCCAGCCGGGCAAGGTCTGGAGGGTCGCCAGCGCCAGCCGGGGCGTGTCCGCCGTGGCCAGCGCCGGCTGGTACAGGCCTTCATAGGCACGGTTCAATCGCACCGCTCGCTGGCAAAGGCGCAGTTCCTCGGCAATACGCAGCGGGATGGGTTTGGTCTGGGTGGCGTCGGTGTAATTCCAGGCCGCCATCTGCCGAAGTTCGGCGGTGCTGGCGTGGGCGATCATCTGTTCAATGGCCACGGTCGGGACCGAGGGGAAACGGGATTTGATCAGTGTGACACGAGCGTCGTCCGGTACTTGATGCCTGGCATAGTAATCGCTCAGCAGGTTCGCCTTTTCCAGCCTCGCCACCTCGGCGAGGTTCTTTCTGAACTGGCGGATTCGAGCCTCCATGTTCGTTTTGGCGATCGGCGGGCTCGTACCGGCCAGCAGGTCCTTACCGGCCGCGTCCACGACCTCGATCAGATTTTTTAACACCGATGGCGTGCGTACTTTCTCCTCGGGGAGGATCACATCGCGAACTGGAGCCGCCCCGTCCGAAGGTCGGGCGTATTGCCAAAGCGTCTTGCCCGTCCCGTCCACCACCTTCAACCTCAGCCCGCTGGGCCACGGACCGTAGCCGGCGAGCAGGTGCAACTGGGTCATGGGATCGGCTTGGTCCTGTTGCAACGGTTCCTCGCTCTGCAGTTGGCCGATGAAGATGTCGACGTGTCGGGCCAGGTCAAAGCGCTGGATGGTATCGGCCAGCAAAGCGGGCATTGGCTCGCCTTCCACGTGCAGGCGTCGCAGCGCGTCCTCCGTGATGCCGCTGGCGATACGGATCTGGTCAAGCTCGACATCACTGAAGTCCTTGAGGCGATGGCCGAGCCTGCGCATCAGCGTTGTTCCTTGCCAGCCTTGCGGCCGCTCCAGCTCATGGCTCCAGGCGCCGCTGCCGTTATGGGTCAACTTGGGCTGATAAGCCTGCGGCCGGGAAGGATGGCGAATGCGATAACGGTGAGTGACCGGATCCTGTTGCACCTCGTAATACTGATCGTCCAGCGGCAGGATCGTCCGACCCGACACTGGGTACAGCCCTTGGGCGTCCGGGACCACGCCCTCCGGTGGGCGCAATGGGCTGCGGTAGGGGACAAGGTCCGGTTGCCAGAGACGTGCTTGCCCGTTGGGCCGTTCCACCGCCTCCAATTGATCCACCCGGACCGATGCCTGGATCTTGGGCAGCACTTTGGCGCCCGCGGCGATAAACGCGGTATTGAGCGCCACACTGGAAAAATGCGCCCACATCTCCTTGGTCTCCCCCTGCTCGAACGCCTCGATCCCTTCGAACGCTTCTTCGAACATCTGCACGGCCGCCACGGTCAGCATCAGCGGCCCCAACGCGGGCACCACGAACGCCAGTTGGTTGAGCACGTCGATCACCGTGTTCTTCCAACTCTCCAGGCGCGCCAGACGGGCAACCTTGTCTTCATCGGCGGTGGGCACCGCCACCGCTCGCGCGTCCATCTCGATCTTCTGGAGTTGTTCGCGGCGCAAGGCTTCCCACAGGGCGCCGGTGATGGGCGACGAAGCCATGCGCAAATTTTTCAACGAGGGCTTGAGCGGATAGTCGGACTGCGCATCGGCCTGGGGAGACGGTTGGTAGAGCTGGTCGAACTGCTTGAAAAAAGTCCCTTGCTGGCTCAGCGGTATAAAGCGACTGAAGAACCGCCGATAGGCGATGCCATGGAGGCGTCGGCGCAGTTCAATCATGAACTCGGTACTGGACGCGTATTCCTTGAGCGGGTGCTCGGGATCGCCCGGGAGATACGCCACCATTCGCTCCAGGCGCCGGGTCTTTTCGCGGTCGGGGCCGATCAGCAGCGGGCCGACCAGTTCGACGTCGAAGATTTTCAGCGAAGTGAATGTCACCGGCCGCCCGTCGAGCATGACCCCGTCGTGATTGCCAATCACTTGCTGCAACATCTGGTACGTGTCCTGGCTGATGTCCGCCTTGGCACAGGCGACTTCGACACTCAGCGCCAACGATTGTTTGTGGTGATCACGCAGTTGCTGGTCGAGCCGCTTGCGAGCGTCGTCGTCAGCGGGTCGGGCAATGGCGCGAATGTGTTGCTGGTAGCGCCGTCCGAGGTCCAGTTTGCGGCACAGCCTGGCAAAGGCGTGCGGGGCGATTGGCAATGCCCCCGCCCGGACGGCTTCCAGCGTGGACTTAGCCGTACCACTGGCGGACAGTGACGTGGTGGTGATGACATGGCAGCCGTCGCAATCGAGCTTAAGCTCTTCGTCGGGTTCGAAGTTCGCCAGCGCGGTTTCCAACAACGAAGCGCCTCGATATTCGTAGGTATCCCAGGCCTCTCCCGTCAGACGGTGAAGCAGCGTGCTGCCCAGGTCCTTGCGTGTCTTGAGGCCGTACTGGCGCGCGTAATAAACCGCCTCCACGTCCAGTGTTCGCTTGAATTCCTCCTGGATGGCCTGGGTCAGTAGCGGTTTGGCAAAGGCCCGGATGTCCTCGATGCTGCCCAAGGCACTGTCGATCAGGTTCAAGCTGTCGCGGTAGCGCGCATGCTGTTCCTTGAGACGGATTCGGGTTGCGTGGGAAGCCTTCGCGTACCAGGCCGGGAGTTCCAGGTCGTGGTCGCTCAACGCTTGCTGGCGCCGCAGGGCGGCCCCGATGTACCAATCGGGAACTCGCTGCTTGAGCAGGTCGAAGTGGACGCCGCGACTTTCAGGCCGCGGCGTCATGCCGGGGTCGGCAATGGCAGGAATAGGTATTGGCATGCGGATCATCCTTGAGAGTGGAAAACCCGAGCCTACCCAGTGCACCACCGGCCAGTGCGGTAATTATCTATCGTTTTTTTCTGCAAGACCCGGCGAGCACGCCTGCCGTTCTTACTTCACCCAACGGCCCAACTGCTGGCGCAGCCGACGGTTCTCGGATCGCAACTGCTGGACCTCCTCCAACAGATCCAGGGCCAGGGCGACACCTTCCCATTCCAGTTCCAACTCACGGCGCAGCTTGGCGGCCCGGCGGGCCAGGACCAGTTCGTAATCGGTGAAACGCCAATCGGTCGGGGCCGCGCCGTGGGGCTCGAGGATGCCGTGCTCGACGATTTCAATCACGTGGACATCCGCCAACGCAGCGGCTTCACAGAATTCCATCAGGTTCAGTTCGATGATCGGGTCGTTCATGGTCTGCTTCTCCCAATGCTTCAACTGTCGAGTCTAGCCAGGATTGTGAAAACCCGGTTTTGTGGCGAGGGAGCTTGCTCCCGCTCGGCTGCGCAGCAGTCGTAAAACCTGCCTACCGGTTTTTCCTGGCGCACCGTGTCGAATGGTTTTGGGGCTGCTTCGCAGCCCAGCGGGAGCAAGCTCCCTCGCCACGGCGTGCGTTGCCAGGCCTGTGATTACCGGTCAGAAGTGCTCCCGAGGATCGAACGCAGCTTTCTTCGCCAACTCGGCCCACAACGCCTTGACCGATTCGTCGCTGGCCTTGGGCATCACGGCCTTGAGCTGCACGAACAGGTAGCCGCGCTCGCCGGCCTTGTTGCGCAGGCCGTGGCCCTTGGCGCGCATGCGCTGGCCGTTCTGGCTGCCTGCCGGCACCTTGAGGTTGATCTTGCCGGTGAGGGTCGGCACCGCCACCTCGGTCCCCAGGGCCAATTCCCACGGCGCCAGGGGCAAGGTGATGATCAGGTCCTGGCCTTCGACGTCGAACTTGGGGTGCGGGGCGAAACGAATGGTCAGGTACAAGTCGCCATTGGCGCCACCGCCGATGCCGGGCGCGCCCTGGCCCTTGAGGCGGATGCGCTCGCCATCGGTCACGCCCAGCGGGATTTTCACGTTCAGGCTCTTGCTGGTATTGCTCACGTGCTGGCCCGCCGCGTTGTATTGCGGCACCTGGAAACTGACCTTCTTCGACTCGTTCGACAGGGTTTCTTCCAGGAAGATCGGTAATTCCATTTCCACGTCTTGCCCCCGACGGCCGGCGCTGCGACCCGATTGACGGCCACCGAAACCCGGCCCGCGATTGCCAAAGATCGAACTGAAGAAGTCCGAGAAGTCACCCGTATCCTGGCCACCAAAACCGCCACGGCTCTGCCAACCCGGCGGTCCCTGGAATGGCTGTCCGTGCTGACCATAACGGCGCAGGTCGTCGTACTCGGCACGCTTGTCGGCGCTTTTCAACGCCTCATAGGCTTCGGAGACGTCCTTGAACTTGGTTTCGGCGTCCTTCTCTTTGCTCACGTCCGGGTGGTACTTGCGCGCCAACTTTCGATAGGCAGCCTTGATCGTGGCATCGTCGGCCGTCGGCTCGACACCCAGGATCTTGTAATAGTCTTTGAAGTCCATCTTAAGCATCACCATCCGTTATCGATGTCGCACCGCCACGCACGGCATGCCCGGATGACCGGACAGCGGGTTGACCAGCCTCAAGATTGGGACCGGGCGGCGCATCAGAAGTTTATCGGCAGCGGGTGGCGGTTCTTGTGTCCGCCCGATGGCTGCCAGGCTCATGCCAGCAAGTTTGGGGGTGTGACGTCGTCTTTCAAGGCCCGTGTTTGGGAATTAGCGGATAACCGGCCTTCGAATCCGCGCCGCACTGGCATACACTGCGCGGCCGTTTTTTCGACCGGAATCTGAAAGACATGAAAAACGCATCCCCGGCCCGTGCCTGCGGCATCGACTTCGGCACGTCCAACTCCACTGTCGGCTGGCTGCGCCCCGGCATGGAAACGTTGATCGCGCTGGAGGACGACAAGATCACCTTGCCCTCGGTGGTCTTTTTCAATCAGGAAGAGCGCCGTCCGGTGTACGGTCGCCTGGCGCTGCACGAATACCTGGAAGGCTACGAAGGCCGGCTGATGCGTTCGCTCAAGAGCCTGCTGGGCTCCAAGCTGATCAAGCACGACACCAGCGTGCTGGGCACGGCGATGCCGTTCAAGGACCTGCTGGGGCTGTTCATCGGCCAGTTGAAGAAACGCGCCGAAGCCACTGCCGGTCGAGAATTCGAAGAAGTGGTGCTGGGCCGCCCGGTGTTTTTTGTCGATGACGACGAAATGGCCGACCAGGAAGCCGAGAACACCTTGGTCGATGTGGCACGGGCCATCGGTTTCAAGGAAGTGTCGTTCCAGTACGAACCCATCGCGGCGGCTTTCGACTATGAATCGACCATCGAGAAAGAAGAGCTGGTGCTGATCGTCGACATCGGCGGTGGTACGTCGGACTTCTCCCTGGTGCGCCTGTCGCCCGAGCGTCGTACCCACGATAACCGTCACGCCGACATCCTGGCGACCGGTGGCGTGCACATCGGCGGCACCGACTTCGACAAGCAACTCAGCCTGCAAGGCCTGATGCCGCTTTTCGGCTACGGCAGCCGCATGAAAAGCGGCGCCTACATGCCCACCAGCCACCACATGAACCTGGCGACCTGGCACACGATCAACGCGGTGTATTCGCAGAAATCCACCCTGGCCCTGGGCAGCATGCGCTACGACATCGAAGACACCGCGGGCATCGACCGGCTGTTCAAGCTGATCGAACAGCGCGCCGGGCATTGGCTGGCGATGGAAGTGGAAGAAACCAAGATTCACCTGACCCACGCCGACCAGCGCCACGTGGCCCTGGATCGGATCGAGCCGGGCCTGAGCGTGGACTTGAGCCGCGCCCTGTTCGAGTCGGCCATCGACAGTTTGCTGGAGCGGGTCCGCGGCAGCGTCACGCAACTGCTCAACGATGCCGGTATCGGTGTGGACCAGGTTGACACGGTGTTCTTCACCGGCGGCTCCAGCGGCATCCCGGCGCTGCGCAATAGCGTCTCGGCAATGCTTCCCCAGGCGCGGCATGTGGAAGGCAATATCTTTGGCAGTATCGGCAGTGGATTGGCGATCGAGGCGATGAAGCGGTATGGGAGTCTGGCCTGATTCAGGACCGAGGCGCCCCCTTCGCGAGCAGGCTCGCTCCCACAGTTTGACCGAATGCGATCGAACTGTGGGAGCGAGCCTGCTCGCGAAAGCGGTAGATCAATCGATACAAAGGTCGGATCAAACCATCCCCACCTGCTTCAACTCGCTCTTGAGATACGCATAGTAGATAGGCCCCGCCACCACCCCCGGCAGGCCGAATGCCGCTTCGAACACCAGCATCGCCATGAGCAATTCCCACGACTTGGCGCTGATCTGTCCGCCGACGATACGGGCGTTGAGGAAGTATTCGAGCTTGTGGATCACGATCAAGTAACCCAGCGCGGCCACCGCCACCCAGATCGACAATGACAGGGCGACCACAGTGATCAGGGTGTTGGACATCAGGTTGCCGATCACCGGCAACAGCCCCAGCAGGAACGTCATCACGATCAGGGTCTTGGTCAGGGGTAGCTGGATGCCGAACAGCGGCAGCACCACCGCCAGGAAAATCCCGGTGAAGAACGTATTGAGCAGGGAAATCTTGATCTGGGCGAAGACGATGTTGCGAAAGGCCTTGACCAGCAGGTTCAGGCGATCGAACAGCGCAGCGGCCAGGGGCTTGCGCTTGATCAGGTCGGGGATGCGCTGCAGGGCGACGATGGCGCCGAGCACCATGCCGATCAACAGCGTCACGAACATGTGGGCCGCGTCCTTGCCCACCAGCTGCAGGTCGCTCAAGTGCTTGCTCACCCAATCACCGATCGCCACCCGGAACTCGGCGGCGCTGGCCGGCAGGTAGGCATCGATGAACGGCGGCAGTTGCCCACGGGCGCGATCGACCACGGTCATGAACTTGTCCAGGGAGGCCCCGGGATTCTCCGCTTCGTGCAGCAGGAAACTGAAGGCGCCGGCAAAGATCAGGGTCAGCACACTGACCACCAACGTGCCGAGCAATGCCACCGCCAACCAGCGGGCACGCCGGCCTTCGATCAATCGTTGCAACTGCGGAGTGAGCATGTTGACCAGCTCGAACACCAGCAACCCGGCCAACAGGCTCGGCAACAGGCGCAGCGGCAACACCAGCAACAGCCCACCAAAAATGATCACCCAACTGATCACCAACAACACATGACGCTGAGAAAACGTTGGCATACAGCCCCAGGACAAAACGGCATGAAAGGATCGGCAGTCTGCCAGCGATCCGCTGGCAGCACTAGGGATTGTATCGGCCGATTTGGCCCAGGGCTCAGAAGATCAGGCGCTTATTTTTTCTTCAGGCACTCACTCATGAACGCCTTGCGAGCGTCACCCTTCAACGCCTGCTCGGTGGCAGTGGCATTGCAGCTTTTCATGCGGTCCTGTGGGGTCGCCTTGAGGCAGTTGCTCATGAAGGCCTTGCGTTCGTCACCCTTGAGGGCCTTGGCGGTGGCGTCGGCGTTGCAGGTGGTCATCTTGGTTTGTTGGGCCGTGGCGGCGAACCCCTGGGAACACAGCAGCAAACCCATCATCAACAAAGGGACACGGAGCATCTTCATGGTGTTTCTCCTGGTTGCCGCACGAGGGTGTGGCGATGGGGTGCAGTGTAGACAAAGCCTGTTACACCTTCATCTGTTCGATTTCCCGAGCATGAACTACCAGTGTCTGGAGCATGTCGGCAACGAACGATAACGCGCGACGCCCTGCGTCCTACAAGCCTGCCGCCTTCAACCGCTCGGCATGCTCGACAAACAACCGGATCGGCTCCGCCCCCCTGCCCACCAGCCCCAGCGACTGATTGACGATGTCGAAATGGTCCAGCGGGTAGTCATCCCGGATCACCGTGCCCAGGTGCGAACTGTAGCGCCCGACCATACCATCGCACTGCCCGGCTTCGCGCACGAAGGTGCGGGCGAACAACCGGCAGCTTCGATTGGTGCCATCGAAGAGGTTGCGACCCTTGTCGGTCTTGCCCGGCTGCAACGTCCCCGACCAGGAGTAGTAACGCACGCCATTGACCTCTTCCGGCCCGTGTCCGCCCCAGGTTTGGGGCAGCCCCTGTGGATAACGTTCGTTGAACAGCGCCACCCCGGCAGTGGTGAGCGAAGCATGGGATGCCTTCAGGTCGGCTGGCAGCCGTGGCCCGTGATAACCGGTGTCCAGCAGGCTCATGATCGCGTTGATCAGCCGCAGCAAGGCACTGAGCACCCGGCCCTTGGCGCTGTCGGCCGGGTAATGGGTTTGCAGGTAATCGGCTAGCTCGGAACCGTGGTTGGTACCGGCCACCGAAGAGACCGACGCCACCAGGTCCGGGCGTTTGGCCGCGGCGTAGCGGGCAGTGAGGGCGCCCTGGCTGTGGCCGATCAGGTTGACCTTTTGCGCGCCGGTTTGCCGCAGCACTTCCTCAATCCGGGCCAACAGCTGCTCGCCGCGAACCTCGGATGAATGCAAGGGCGAGACCTTCACGGGAATCACCACGGCCCCGCCCCGGCGTAATGCCTCTGCGATGCCATACCAGTACGGATACAACACCAGGCGAATGAAACCGAGCATGCCCGGGACCAGCACCAAGGGGTAGCGAGTGGCACAGCGTTGCGACATGGCGACATCCTTGCGATCAAGAGGTGGTCAGCATCAGTACCGATGATGACCAGTCTATGACACCCGAGGCACTTCAGCCCGATCGCGGCAAGATCCAGGTCCTCAAAAGGTTCGGGCGAGCGCCAGCAAGCGCTGCTCGGCCTCGGCATAGGAACGCGCGAAGCTGTGCTCGGCGGACTCTTCGCCTTCGGCCGCCACCACCGTCACGTCGTTGATACCGATGAAGCCCAGCACCGCCCGCAGCCAGGTGTCGGCGTGGTTCATGGCCTCCAATTGGCCACCGGGGCCGAAGCCGAAATCACCTCGGCTGGTCACGATCAGCGCCTTTTTGCCCGACACCAGCGGCTCGTACTGGGAAACACCGTTGTCGAGGCTGTGGTTGAACGTCACGCCGATGCGTACGATCTGGTCGACCCAGGCTTTCACGCCGCTGGGCACGCCAAAATTGTGCATGGGTGCCGAGATTACCAAGCTATCGTGGGCTTGCAGTTCGGCAACCAGCGCATCGCTCAGCGCCAGGTCGGCCTGCATGGTCAATGGCCGCGCCTGGGGCTCGGAGTAAAACGCCGCCGCAATAAAGGCTTCGTTGACCGCAGGGATGACGGTGCGGCCCACCTCGCGGCGAGTCGGTTGGCAAAGTGGATTGGCGGCCTGCCACGCCGCTATGAATGCCTCCGTCAGACGTCGGGAATGGGAACGCTCACCGCGTGGGCTACCCTGTACGACAAGAATGCTGCTCATCTGTAACTCCTTCTAATGCGACTACAATCGGAACGGCCTGTGGCTTTAAGATTGGAGCCCGGTCGCCCTTGATCGCAAATGAGCGTTAGTTCATCCGGATGAGTTGTTTTCATCCATACGGAGATTTCCAATGTTTGCCACCCTGCCCCTCAATGCCTTGCGAGCCTTCGAGGCGGCTGCACGCCTGCTCAGTTTCAAGGCGGCGGCCGAAGAGCTGGCGGTCACCCCGACAGCGATTTCCCACCAGATCCGCTCCCTGGAAACCTGGCTGGGGGCGCAGTTGTTCGAACGCTTGCCGCGCCGGGTACGCCTCACCGACGCGGGACAGCGGCTGTTTCACAGCTTGCACGGGGCATTGCTGGAAGTTGCACAAAGCGTCGACAGCCTGCGCCCGCAACGCAGCACCACGCACCTGACGATATCCACCACGGCGGCGTTTGCCGCCCTGTGGCTGGTGCCGCGCCTGGGGCGGTTTTACGCGCGCCATCCGAACATCAACGTACGCCTGGACACCCATTGCGAAGTCATCGACTTGCTTCAGGACGCCAGCGTCGATCTGGTGGTGCGCTACAGCCTGGACGGCTACTCGAACCTCTATGGCATGTGCCTGTTCGAAGAGAGCTTCGGCGTGTATGGCTCGCCGGAACAAGTCGCGCTGGCCACCCGGCAGCCGCCGACACTGATCAGCGTGCGCTGGCATAACGCCAAGCTGTACGCCCACGGTTGGGACGCCTGGTGCGCCCAGGCGGAGGAAAGCTGGATGACCCGGCAACCTTGCATACGTGAATACGATGAAGAGCACTACGCCCTGCAAGCGGCTATCGCCGGCCAGGGCCTGGTATTGGCGAGCAATATCCTCGCTTCGCAAAGCGTCGCCAGCGGGTTGCTGGTGGGTTATCGCCCCAAGGTCCAAGTCAGCGGTGCCGGCTACAGCGCGCTTTGCGTGCCGGGACGAGAGCGGCACCCGCCCGTGCGGGCTTTTTTCCAATGGGTGGAGGAGGAAGCACGCTTGTCCGGGCACGCCTTGAAAAATCCGGTAAAACTTTTCCAGGATCGCATCACTCAGAACTAGAGCGATCGCGCCAGCAGAGCGTGACGCCTAACCGGATCAGCCTCCAGGAGAACGAGATGAGCGACATGCACTTATCCGACGTCACGACCCTGCGCGAACGTGCGCGCCAGAACGTCCAGAACGGCGCGGTCACCGAAGGCTACAACGCCGATCGACAGGAAATCATCCGCCTGCTCAACGAAGCATTGGCCACCGAACTGGTCTGCACACTGCGCTACAAGCGTCACTATTTCATGGCCACCGGCCTGAAGGCCGGTGTCGCGGCGAGTGAGTTTCTCGAACACGCCAACCAGGAATCCGAGCACGCCGACAGGCTCGCCGAACGCATCGTGCAACTGGGTGGCGAACCGGAATTCAACCCCGACCTGTTGACTCGGCACTCCCACGCCCAGTACGTGGCAGGCAATACGCTCAAGGAAATGGTGTTCGAAGACTTGGTCGCCGAACGTATCGCCATCGACAGCTATCGGGAAATCGTCCAATACATCGGCGAAAAAGACCCAACCACTCGGCGCATCTTCGAAGACATCCTGGCCCAGGAAGAAGAGCACGCTGATGACATGGCCGATATCCTGGCCGATCTCTGATACGCCTTTCGCGAGCAGGCTCGCCCCCACAGGGGATCGCGTTCTTCTTTTGAAGAAACTCGATCGAAGGTTGGAGCGAGCCTGCTCGCGATGAGGCCGGTAGCATCACTACTCGGCTACCGGGTAGGCTTGACCGTGACCGGCGCCTTGCCCGCCTTCATCTGTTCAAGCAACGGCGCGCACTGGTTCGGCTCGCCACCGCTGGGCGCGACCAGGGCCAACAGCCCCGCCGCCGGTGCGGCGATGACACCCAGGGCAACCATCCCGGCACCGCGCAACATCAGTGGCACGGCCTTGACGCCGGCGGCAGGGTTGGCAAACGTGCCCCGCACGTACAGCGGCGAGCGTAGAGAAATCAACCGCCAGCCCTTGGACTCGGGCGTGACGGTCAGGTCCAGTTGTTCGGTGGCCATGTTCGCCGTACCGTCGATATAGATAATCGCGTTCTCGGTGTCGAACACGAACAGGCGCGTGGTCGCCAGGCCGGTCTTGATATCGAAGTCAGCCGCTGCGCAATTGATCTTCACTTCCTTGTCGCCAAAGATTTTTCCCACCACGTAATTGCCGACGTTGAGCCCCGCCAGTTCCATCAGCTCGCGGCTGATGGCGCCGTCGTTGATGAGCATCTTCAGGGTGCCATTGGAGGTGCCCAGCAACGCCGCCACCGAATTGCCGCGCCCGGAAATATCCGCGTCGCCATTGAGTTCACCAAAACTGGTCTTCATTGGCTCGAATCCCGGGAACAACTGCTTGAGCTTGAAGCCCCGCGCAGTCAATTTCGCCTGGCCTTCGAGGGGCTGGGTGTGGCCGTTGAGGCGGATCTGCGCATCGAGCCGGCCACCGGCGACGCCAAAGCGCAGGGGCTCCAGGCTCAGTTGGCCGTCGTTGAGCACCAGGTGCGTGTAGAGATCGGTGAACGGCAACTGCTCGCTGTGAACGATACGCTTGCCGGTGAACTCCACGTCGGCGTCCATCGCACTCCAGCGTTCGGTGCGGAACTCCTCCACCGGCAACACCTTGTCGGACGGTTGTTTGCTGGCGCCGCCACGGGCTTTTTGTTCGGCATTGGAGTCTGCGCCGATCAGCGGCGCCAAATCACTGAACAACAACTGGTCGGACACCAGCGCACCGCTGAGTTTCGGCCGGGGCTGGCTGGCGACATAGGCCAGGTTGCCGTGGATGTCACTGTCGCCAATCTTGCCGTTGAACGCCTCGTAGCGAAACTGTGCGCCGTCCGGCTCGTGGAGCTTGGCGATCAATCGGCCGTCCGTGGAATACGGTGGCGAATCCGGCAGGGTCACGCCCGTCAGCGGGTAAAGATTGGCCAGGCTGTTGCCGGACAGTTTCAAACGCAGGTCAAGGGCGCCGAGGTTCTTTGGGTCGGTCAGGGTGCCGGCCAGTTCGACGCGGGTGTCGGCGATCTTCGCCTGGGCCTGCAATGGAAAAGGTTGTGCCGCATCCTGCAACGCCAGCAGGCCGCCGACCTTGCCGGATCCGCTGAGACCCTGCCCGTGATATTGCCCGTCGACCTTGAAGGCAAAGGCATAGTCTTGTGGTGACGAGCCCTGTTCCCGGGTTCTTTTCGCGGTTTTTTCCCCGACGATATCACTGAAGGGAATGGGCTTGCCCAACGGGTCGACCAGCACGTCGAGCCGGGTCTTGAGCGTCTGGTCGTCGAGCGTGACATGCCCCTTGTCAAAACCGATGGCGCCGATGTCCACCACCCAACTGGACGGCTCGGCGTCCGGGTCCTTTGGATCGAACTGGAAAGTCCAATTGGCCCGTCCATCGGCCAGGCGCTGCAGGCTGGCGTCGGGGCCGGTCAGGTCGATACGCGGGATGGCCACCCGCCGCGCCAGCAACGCCAGGGGCGAGATACGCAACTCGACGCGCTTGAGCGTGACCATCTGCGGGAGCTTCGACCAATCCGGGTTGCCCAGGGTCAGGTCTTCGGCGACCACATGCGGCCATGGCAGCCATGCCCGCCAGCCGCCCTCGCCGGGTTCGCGCCGCCAGATCACCGCCAGGTTGCCATTGATTGCGAATGGGCGATGCAGCTCTTCGGAAACCTTGGCATTGAGCGCAGGCTTGATGCGGTTCCAATCGAAGAACGCGATGAACAGCACCAGCACGGTCAGCAGGACAACGAGGCAGGCAAAGCCCCAGGCGAAGATTTTTGAGGTGCGCGTCATGCACAAGGCTCCTGAGGCAGATGGACGTCCGGACCGCGACGTCTGGGGCAGCACGAACCTGTAGCCGGCTCGTTGCGATGATCGTTGGACAGGCAAAACGGCCAACAGGTTTACCACCAAGGGTGACGAACGGCACTAAAAAAACACGCACGAACCTGACCGACTCGACAGCTACCTGTTACCGCCCCCGCACATCTGCGGGGCGCGAGTGAGTACAAACTACCCACTTCAGGGCAAAACTGCTGCCCTGAGACCCCCGTTCTAGAGCCTTTGCGCGGAACAATCAATTCTGTTGATTATTACCATTGTCTTTATGAACTTTTATATCGACTTATCGAGAGTAGCATTGCCCTCGTACCCACTTTTCAGCCCTCCCAAGGAGCAACGATCATGAAACGCCAAATACTGATGAGCCTTTCCCTTTCACTGCTGGCCTCTACCGCTTTCGCCCTGCCAGCTTCCGAACAAGCCACTCCACAGGTCAAGGACAGCCACTCTGTCTACAGCCAAACCGTCGCCGAAGGTGGCCGTGACCGCCTGGAAGAAAAAGGCCTGGTTGAAGGTGGCTCGGACCGTACACCACAAGGCCAGACCTTGGCTGCCGATGGTTCCGACCGTACTCCACTGGGCGAATCCCTGGCCGCTGACGGTTCCGACCGCACCCCACTGGGCGAATCCCTGGCCGCTGACGGTTCCGACCGCACTCCACAAGGCCAGACCCTGGCTGCCGATGGTTCCGACCGCACTCCACAAGGCCAGACCTTGGCTGCCGATGGTTCCGGTCGCACTCCACAAGGCCAACTCCTTGCTGCGGACGGCGGCGATCGCGTCATCAAACGCCGCGGCGAAGTGAGCTGAGCCCATGGTGGTTATGAAAAAAGCCCGATTCCTTGAATCGGGCTTTTGATTTTCCAGCACCTCGTTTTCCCCGATTACCTCCTACCGTTCGACGACGGCAAAGCCGATTTGCTAGAGTGCGTCGCTCCCATGACTCGGAAGTCAGTCCTGCGATGCTGCCCCGCGCCGAACAGAAACAACAGACCCGAAACGCCCTGATGGACGCAGCCCGCCACTTGATGGAATGTGGCAGGGGGTTCGGCAGCCTGAGCCTGCGTGAAGTGGCCAAGACGGCAGGCATCGTACCGACCGGGTTCTACCGACACTTCCAGGACATGGACCAATTGGGCCTGGCGCTCGTCAGCGAAGTCGGCCAGACCTTTCGCGAAACCATACGACTGGTACGTCACAACGAGTTCGTCATGGGCGGCATCATCGACGCGTCAGTGCGGATTTTTCTCGACGTGGTTCATGCCAACCGATCCCAGTTCCTGTTCCTGGCTCGCGAGCAATACGGTGGATCGCAGCCGGTCCGACAAGCCATCGCGAGGCTGCGTGAAGACATCAGCTCGGACCTGGCCGCCGACCTGGCGCTGATGCCGAAACTCCAGCACCTGGACCTCGCCGGGCTCAACGTAATGGCCGATCTCATCGTCAAGAGTGTCTTCGCCACCTTGCCGGACATCATTGACCCGCCCGCCGAAGCCCTGCCCGAGCACCTCACACCCCAGGCGAAGATTACCCAGCAACTGCGGTTCATCTTCATTGGCCTCAAGCATTGGCGTGGATTGGGCAGTACCGAATAGCGCCTGATGTTTCCTTAGTGGGAAGGCGCTTGCTCGCGATGGCGGAGTCTCAGTCCCCTGATTGCTTACCTGACACACCGCCTCCCGAAAAACCACGGGACAGATGTTCCGTGATGTAGGAAAAGGCGCATCCGAGCCTGCGAACTTTCCTATTCGCTGCAAATGCCACCCGCGCCGGAATTGCGCTCAATCAGCGGCTCATCGTCTTATTCATCGCTTCCGAGAACTGTCAACGCGCCCTTGCGTAAGACGGACTGGTATAGGAGCCATGAAAATGAACGCAGAAGATTTTTTGCCCACGGTAGAGCCAGCCGTGGGCCGCCGTGCGCGCCGGAATGAAATGAAGGAGAACACCCAATGAACAGAGGCTATTTCATTGGCCGGGGCGACAAGACCTCGTGTGGTGGTGAAGTGCTGGATGGCGATGGCAGGGTCAATATGTTCGGCCTGCTGCACGCCCGCGAAGGGGACCGGGTTTCGTGTGGAAAGGACGGAAAAATCTATCAGATCAGGGGCGGCATAGCGCACATGGTCAGCCATGGCAAGCGAATGGCCGGCACGTTGGATAGTCACAGTACCTGCCCCTGCAAAGCGCAACTGATCCCCTCGGTATCCTGGGCCACTTATGAAGGTGCGAATTCTGCACCGCAAGCCAACCGAGCCGCTCAGCCGGCTCCACAGCCCGCGACCGCGACCCACGCACCAAGTGCTTCACGCCAATCGTTTCTCGCCCCGTCAATCAGCCCGCCGCCCCGCACATCCACCCGCGTAGAACCCCTGGAACCGGGCTTCTACGTTGTGCCCAGAAGCGTGACCCGCGAAGCGCTGGAGGCGACGCTGTTCCAATCACCCGACCCGGCGGTGATGCGCAAATTCCGCGCGCTCAATCCTTATCGCGATGTGGTCAAGGCCGGTTCGATGATCGTGCTGAGCGATCCGAACAATCATCAATGCACCCGCGAAGAGGCGCATGTGATGGCGGCGGCGGATACGGTGAATGCCGCGCTCAATGAGCTGACCGCCGAGCAAGCCGATTTCATGCATCGCCATGCGGCTGAGATCGCCAGTTTCACCGGCCAGACCTCCACTTGGTTGGGCGTCAGCGCGGTGATGATGGAAAAGCATCTGAGCAACCTGCGCGACACCCTGCAAGCCATGGAGCGCTTGCATCAGGACAGCTATCGGCAGCACGGCCATCTCAAATCGGCGCAGTTCTTTAGTGAGCGCAAACGGCTTCTCGCCGAGCTGGATGCGCATCTACTGAACTCCACCCGCCTACGCGGCCAGACAACCCTGGGCGATCATCCCAAGCTGAAAACCGCCTTGGGCATTTCCAGCCGTAGCCTGGTGCACCGCTGGGACAAGGCCGGTGCGCCGGGGCAGATTCCGGGGTATGCGACGCACCTCGATTCCATCAGCCGCGCTGCCAAGTACATGCAGACCGGTGGCTTTATTGGGATTGGGATTGGCGGGGTGTCTTCGTTGCTGGCGATTCAGGACGTTTGTAATGGGGACTCGAAGGAGTCGTGTGAGCGTGTCAGGTATACCGAAGGGGGGAAATTTTTAGGGGCTACCGGCGGAGGGATGTTTGTCGGATGGATAGCCCAAGCTGCGAGCTCTCCGATTTGTCTGGCGCTTGGCACTACAGGGCTTGGTGGGGTTGCTTGTGTTGCGGCAGTAGTGGCGACTGGCGCGTGGGGAGGTACGGCGCTTGGTGCTATCGCAGGTGAGTTGGGCGGTGAGGTTCTGTACGAGAAAACCTTGCCATGATTGAGGAAGAGTTTTGGAAGTCTTGGTTAGCTTTCTGGTTTGTGTCTGGCCCATTCATACCTGGCTCCGTTGGCATAATAATGAGTCTGTATCTAAGTCGCCGTCATTTGGACGCCATGAAAGAGGCCTTGAAGAATAGCCGTTATATTTACCTCTGGGGCCGGAGCCTGGGGAAACGGGGTTTTATCTGGTCCCTTTTGGAAATAGCAAAAATCGCCGGAATGGTGGTGTGGCCTAAAGCGTCGATCCGCGGCGGAGAAGTAGACTCTGCGGATATCGAAAACTTCCCACCCCACCTGAAGCGTCTATTGGTCATCAATTTAACATTAATGATCCTTGCCTTCGCCTGGATGATACTTGCAGTCATGCTGAGCAGACTTAGATAACCAGATCGATAGCCGCCACCACGAGCCTGCTCGGACTGGAGATAGAATGCAGGTATTGCATACTCTCTCAAGAGCTATCGTTCAATATAAATAACTTGAACTAAGCAGCGCTTTCGTGTGGGAGCGAGCTTGCTCGCGATGGGGGCAGGTCAGGCAACTCTGATGTCGGCTGGTCTACCACTATCGCGAGCAAGCTCGCTTCCACAGTGCGCCGTGCAAGCTACAAGATGGTGCGCAACACCACCAAGCGCACCATAACGACACGCAATCCGCCCCATCCTGAAACGCCATCCCCAGGTATTTCCTACACCATCTTCGATTGGCAAGCCCCTTGCTCTAAACACAGCAATGTTCATTGCTGGAAGCACTCCGATGCTGGTGATTCACCGCAGAATCGACACACAACCAGGCTGGGACGCCGAGTTGCACCTGACCTTCGACGCACGCAGCAAAAGCCGCCTGCGCTGTTTCAGTGCCGAAGGCGAGGACGTGGGGCTGTTCCTCGAACGAGGCCAGCCACCGCTGTACGACGGCGAATGCCTGCAGGCCGAGGACGGGCGCATCGTGCGTGTCTGCGCGCGTCCCGAGCAGTTGCTGCATGTCACCTGCGCCAATGCGTTCGAGTTGACCCGCGCGGCCTACCACTTAGGTAATCGCCACGTGGCCCTGCAAGTAGGCGATGGCTGGCTGCGCTTGCTGGACGACTACGTGCTCAAGGCGATGCTCGAACAGTTGGGCGCCACCGCCGAATCCATCGAAGCCCCATTCCAGCCAGAACACGGCGCCTACGGCGGCGGCCACCATCATTCCCGGCACGGCGATGAAGATTTCAACTACGCGCCGCGCCTGCACCAGTTTGGTGTGCGCACATGAACCCGGCCTGGGCGCTGCTGCGCCTGGCCAGTCCGCAACTGCCGATTGGCGGCTACAGCTATTCCCAGGGATTGGAAATGGCGGTGGATAACGGCCAGGTTCGGACGCCCGACGACGCACGCCAATGGCTCAGCGACCAAATGCTGCTGAACCTGGCGCGCTTCGAAGCGCCTCTACTGCTGGCCCATTGCACAGCCGCCGCGGCTGACGATTGGGACGGGCTGCGGCAACTTTGCGAACAACACCGCGCCAGCCGAGAAACCCGCGAGCTGTTTCAGGAAAGCCGGCAGATGGGTTACTCGTTGCAGCAGCTGCTCGCCGGCCTGCCGGAACTCGACAGTGCGGCCCGCGACTTTCTGCAGCAGCGCGGCGAACCCCACCTGGCGCTGGGCTGGGCCTTGGCGGCGCGCGCCTGGAACATCGGCCCGCAGGACGCCCTCGCCGCCTGGTTGTGGAGCTGGCTGGAAAACCAATTGGCGGTGCTGATGAAAACCCTGCCCCTGGGTCAACAAGCCGCCCAGCGTCTGACGAGCGAGTTGCTGCCGGTGCTGCAACAAGCCCAGCACATCGCCTCGAACATCGATCCCGATCATTACGGCAGCGCCGCGTTTGGCCTGTCCCTGGCGTGCATGGCTCATGAGCGCCAGTACAGCCGCCTGTTTCGTTCCTAGGAGACACATATGAACACACAACCTCTGCGCGTGGGTATCGGCGGCCCGGTGGGCTCCGGCAAGACCGCGCTCACGCTTGCCCTGTGCCTGGCCCTGCGCGAGCGTTACAACCTCGCGGTGGTCACCAACGACATCTATACCCGCGAGGACGCCGACTTTCTGGTGCGCAACGAAGCCCTGGCGCCGGAACGGATCATTGGCGTCGAAACCGGCGGCTGCCCACACACGGCGATCCGTGAAGACGCGTCGATCAACCTGGAAGCAGTGGACCAGTTGAACCGGCGTTTCCCAGGCCTGGACCTGATCCTGGTGGAGTCCGGCGGTGACAACCTGTCGGCTACCTTCAGCCCCGAACTGTCGGACCTGACCATCTATGTCATCGACGTTTCGGCGGGCGACAAGCTGCCGCGCAAAGGCGGGCCGGGTATCTGCAAGTCCGATTTGCTGGTGATCAACAAAATCGACCTGGCGCCACTGGTCGGCGCGTCCCTGGAAATGATGAACAGCGATACCCAGCGAATGCGCAACGGCAAGCCGTTCGTCTTCAGCAACCAGAAGACCGGCCAGGGCCTGGACGACATCATCGCCTTCATCGAGCGCCAAGGCCTGTTGACGGCCGCGTGATCTCTCCCATTTCAACAAGGAAGCTTCTCCATGACATGCAAACGTATCTGCGGCGCCCTCGCCCTGCTATTGACCCCGGCGCTTGCCTTCGCCCACCCCGGCCACGGCGATAATGGCCTGATCGCCGGGCTGGGCCACCCGATCGGCGGGCTCGATCATTTGCTGGCGATGCTCGCGGTCGGTTTGTGGGCCGCCCAACAACAAGGCGCTGCGCGCTGGGCACTGCCGTGTACCTTCGTCGGCGCAATGCTGCTTGGCGGCGTGCTGGGTTTTGAAGGCCTGCACCTTCCGGCGTTGGAAAGCGGGATCGCCGCCTCGGTACTCGCCCTGGGCCTGGCGGTGGCATTGGCCGTGCGTCCACCGCTGGGCCTGGCTGTCGCTGCGACTGCGGTGGTTGCGCTGTTCCATGGCGTGGCCCATGGCTTGGAGCTGCCGGACATGTCCAGCCCCTGGGCTTACGCCGTAGGCTTTGTCGCAGCGACAGCGGCGTTGCACGGCGCAGGTTTTGCGCTGGTGCGGGTGTTGCCGCGAGCGGCGGCGCCATTGGTGCGGTTGGCTGGGGCGGCTTCGGCGGCGGCCGGGGTTTGGCTGTTGGCGGGTTGATTCTCTAGCGCCCAGCCGGCCCTCATCGCGAGCAAGCTCGCTCCCCCACTTTGATCGGTGTACGCCCCGCCCTGTGGGAGCCAGCTTGCTCGCGATGACGGACTTACAGGCGTCATCTCTCTGGAGTCGGTCACTCTGCTACCATGTCGCGCATTCGCCCCCGCCGTGACGACGTCCGCCAATGCCTGATGCTTCCCGCCCCGCTCCCCAGCCTGAATTGACCGCCCTGTTCGCCACGGTGCGCCAGCATTTTCACGACGTGATCGTGCCGATGTGGCAGGGCCCGGGCTGGAATGCCGAACTGGCGTTGCCCTATGAATCCCTCGACAGCCAGCACCAGCCGCTGCCGCCCCAGCGTTACCGGGCCATGGCCTGTGCGCGGCAGCTGTATGTGTTCGCCAGCCTGATCGGTGAGGTGCCGCAGGCCGAGGAGCGCGCCGCCGCATTGTTCCGCTCATTGCAGCGGCATTTCCACGACGCCGAACATGGCGGCTGGTTCTACAGCATCGACCCGCAGGGCGCGCCGCTGGACACGGGCAAAGACCTTTATACCCACGCGTTTATCCTGTTCGCCTGCGCCCATTACTGGGGCAAGGTTCGCGAGCCGTTGGTGGAATCGACGTTGAACGCCGCGCTGGAAGTGATCAGCCGGCGCTTCGCCACCGGGGACGGTCTCTACGAAGCCAGCCTGGGGCGTGACTGGTCGACCTGCCAATCCGGCCCGTTGCAGAATCCGCTGATGCACCTGGCCGAAGCGTTCCTGGCAACCCTCTCGGTTCGCGACGATGCCACCGTGCGCCAGGCGTTGCTGAGCCTTTGCGATGGGATGTACCGGCACTTCGTGGACCCGGAACAGAAGGCCATGATGGAGAAACCACTCAAGGCTGTGGATAACTGGTTCGAGCCAGGCCATCAATTCGAATGGTATTTCCTGCTGGCCTCATCGCCCTTGTTGCGTGGTGGCAAGCTGCACACGGCGCTAGAGCACAGCTTTGGTTTTACCGAGCGACAAGGTGTCGATCCGGACTCCAGCGCGGTACGCGCGATGCTGAGCCTGGCGCCGCAATCGACCCCACGCGACGCCACTCAACGCATCTGGGCCCAAGCGGAATACCTGCGGGCATTGACGTTGCGCCCGGGAAGCGACAATGCCTTGCTGCGTCAACTGCAAGCGCTGCAGCAGCATTTCCTGCATCCCCGGGGCTGGAATGAATGTCTTGACGCCGACGGCATCGTCAGCCGCCGGGACATGCCTTCGACCACCCCTTATCATCTTCTGACCTGCTACCGCGGTCTGGCCGACTACCTGGCGTAACACTTTTCGTGGCGAGGGAGCTTGCACCCTCGCCACAACAGCTCATCAATTCCAGCTCAATAAGGCCAGCGGTCAGGCCTTGTTGCGTTCGATGGCGAACCCGGCCCAGGTCTGGCTCACCGGCATCAGTTCGAGGCTGTTGATGTTGATGTGCGCCGGGGTGTTGAGCACCCAGAAAATGGTGTCGGCGATGTCCTGCGGCTGGATCGGCTCGGCGCCGGCGTAGGTCGCGTCGTAGCGCGCCTGGTCGCCACCAAAACGCACCAGCGAGAACTCGCTCTCGCACAGGCCCGGCTCGATGTTGCTCACCCGCACACCCGTGCCTTGCAAGTCGCAACGCAGGTTCAGGGAGAACTGTTTGACGAACGCCTTGCTCGCGCCATAAACATGGCTGCCTGGATACGGGTAATTACCGGCAATGGAACCCAGGTTGATGATGCCAGCGCCACGACCATGGGCGATCAGGCGCGGCAGCAGCAGGCGCGTGCTGTAGATCAGACCTTTCACATTGGTGTCGACCATGGTGTCCCAATCATCAAGGTCGCACTTGGGCGCCGGATCGACGCCCAAGGCCAGGCCGGCATTGTTGATCAGCCCGCGCAGCGTGGCAAAGGATGGCGGAAGGTTGCCGATGGCTTCTTCCATGGCCTTGCGATCACGCACATCCAGCACCAGGCCATGGACCTCGGTCTGCTTCGACAGCTCGGCACAAAGGGCATCGAGGCGTTCTTCACGACGGCCGGTCAGCACCAGCTTCCAACCGGCCTCGGCGAAACGACGGGCACAGGCTTCACCAAAACCGGACGTCGCGCCAGTGATAAACAGGGTGTCAGACATCGTGTTCTCCTTGCTTGGGCTTCAAACAGCCATTGAATGGAAATCGGCCCACAGCATGCCCGGGCTGGCCCGCCAGGGGCAAGGCTTGATCAATGCTTTAATCCTGCGATTGCTCAAAAAACAAACAATGAGCGTCAGGCCTTGTCCAGCAAGGGCCGCAGCGGGTTGCCCGCACCTTATCCACAGGTAGGTCCACAATAAACGGGGGCAAGTGAAAAACCGGTAACCCTTTGTGCACAAGGCTTTGCGCGGGTTTTGGAATATTTTTTCGCTTGACCTGGCAAGTCAGGTTGTGCAGATCAGGTTATCTGCTATAAGGCGGCGCTTGATGTCGCGATGGCTCCAAGCCAGCAATCACGCCGCTGAGCGCCGTCTTTCCAGAGTTTAGTCACAGACTTATCCACAGGCTTGCCCCCAGACTTTCGAGCCCATTTCCACCCACATAAAACTGTTGACAACAGCCGCTCCCCTTTAACCAAAGATGCCTGATCAAAAAACGATCACAGGCCTGAAAGGCACGTATTCAAAGGCTTACAGCCAGCTACTCCCACGTTACCCACAGCCAGCTCCACAGCAAACGGGGACAAGTCAAAACCGTGACAAAACAACTGTTTGCGGCGACTTTATGTCGCGGTTTCACAGAGGGTCAGGATTGTTGTCCACAATTGCTGAAGCCCTACAAATTTCACTGTGGGAGCGAGCCTGCTCGCGAAGGCGGCGTATCAGATACATGAATGTCGCCTGATCCACTGCCTTCGCGAGCAGGCTCGCTCCCACAGGGGTTGGTGGCGTTTTGGAGAGATAAAAAAACCGGCGATCACTCGCCGGTTTTTTGTTGCAGCCGCCGCCTCAATGGCCGCCGAGATACGCGTTACGCACCTCTTCGTTGGCGAGCAGTTCCTTGCCGGTACCGGTCAGGCGGATTTCGCCGTTGACCATGACATAGGCCCGGTCCGACAACTTGAGCGCGTGGTTGGCGTTCTGTTCCACCAGGAAAATAGTCATCCCGGTGGAAGCCAATTCACGCAGGGTGGCGAAGATCTGTTTCACCACGATCGGCGCCAGCCCCAGGCTCGGCTCATCGAGCAGCAACAACTTCGGCCGGCTCATCAGTGCCCGGGCAATGGCGAGCATTTGTTGCTCGCCGCCGGACATGGTCATGGCCCGCTGGTTGCGCCGCTCCTTGAGCCGGGGAAACAACTCGAACATGCGCTGCATGTCTTCGCTGGCATATTTGTCGCCAATGGGGATGGTGCCCATCAGCAGGTTTTCCTCGACGGTCATGTCCGGGAATACCCGCCGTCCTTCCGGCGATTGGGCGATACCGTTGGAGGCGATGTAGTGCGACGACTTGTGGGTGATGTCCACGCCTTGGTAGATGATCTGCCCGCCCGCAGCGCGGGGCTGGCCGAAGATCGACATCAGCAGCGTGGATTTTCCGGCGCCGTTGGAGCCGATCAGGCTCACGGTTTCGCCTTCACCAATGTGCATCGAGACTTTCTTCAGGGCCTGGATCGGCCCGTAAAACACGTCCAGTTCCTTGAGTTCGAGGATAGGTCCACTCATACCAGCTCCTCTTCGTCGGCGCCCAGGTAGGCCGCGATCACCTTCGGATCGTTGCGAATCGCCTCGGGACCACCCTCGGCGATCACGTTGCCGTGGTCCAGCACCACGATGTGGTCGGAAATACTCATCACCATGCCCATGTCGTGTTCGATCAGCACCACGGTCAAATCATGCTCGTCGCGCAGCAGCCGAATCATTGCGCTCAGCGCTTCGGTTTCCTGGGGGTTGAGGCCGGCGGCGGGTTCGTCGAGGCAGATGATCTGCGGACGCGTGCACATGGCCCGGGCGATTTCCAGGCGGCGCTGCTGGCCGTAGGAAAGCTCGCCGGCCAGGCGGTTGGCGCAATCCACCAAGTCCACCACTTCCAGCCAATAGAAGGCATGGTCCAGGGCGTCGCTTTCAGCTTTGCGATAGCCCTTGGTGTTGAGGATGCCCGCGATCAGGCTGCGGTTGACCCACATGTGCTGGGCCACCAGCAGGTTTTCCAGTACCGACATTTCCTTGAACAGGCGAATGTTCTGGAAGGTGCGCGCCAGGCCGGCGCGGTTCACCAGGTGGGTGCCGCCGAACATCTTGTAGTACAGCCGGCTGGCGAAGGATTTCGGCGAGACAAAATCAGTAGGACGAAACGCTTCGCCCAACAGCTTGATCACGTTGGTCTGTTCGCCGCGTACGTTGAGTTCGATCTTGCCGCCCGAGGCCTTGTAGAAGCCGGTCAGGCAGTTGAACACGGTGGTCTTGCCCGCGCCGTTGGGGCCGATCAGGGCGAAGATCGAATTGCGCTCGACCTGCAGGCTCACGTCGCTGAGGGCTTTGATGCCACCAAACTGCATCATCAGGTTTTCGACTTTGAGTACGACTTCGCTCATGGCGCTACCCCCTTGCGCGGCGTCACGCCGGTACGGCTGATACGAATCAGGCCTCGCGGGCGCCAGATCATCATCAGCACCATCAACACGCCGAACAGCAGCACCCGGTATTCAGAGAAACTGCGCAGAAGCTCCGGTGCCACGGTGAGCACGAATGCCGCGATCACCACACCCACCGTCGATCCCATGCCACCCAGAACGACGATGGCCAGAATCAGCGCCGACTCGAAGAAGGTGAACGAGGATGGGTTGACGAAGCCCTGATAGCTGGCGAAAAACACACCCGCCAGGCCCGCGGTGGAGGCACCGATGGTGAAGGCCGAGAGCTTGACCAGCACATGGTTCAGGCCCATGGAGCGGCAGGCAATTTCATCTTCGCGCAAGGCTTCCCAGGCGCGACCGACCGGCATGCGGGTCAGGCGATGCTTGATGTACAGCACCAACAGGACGGTGATGAACAGCACGATGTAAATGAACAGGAATTTGACGTTGGGGTTGTAGGCGATGCCGAAGAACTCATGGAACGGCACCCCACCGTCCTTCGCTCGCCTGCCAAATTCCAGGCCCATGAAGGTCGGGGAAGGCACCGGCATGCCATTCGGTCCGCCAGTGAACGACAGCCAGTTGTTGAGCACCAAGCGGATAATCTCGCCAAACCCCAGGGTCACGATGGCCAGGTAGTCACCGTGCATTCGCAACACCGGGAAGCCCAATATGCACCCGGCCATCGCCGCTGCGATGGCGGCCAGCGGCAACACGGTCCAGAAACCCAGCCCCAGGTATTGGTAGCCCAGCGCCAGCCCATAGGCACCGATGGCGTAGAACGCCACATAACCCAGGTCGAGCAGCCCGGCCAGGCCGACCACGATGTTCAGGCCCAGGCCCAGCAGCACGTAGATCAGCCCGAGGATAACCACCGTCAGCACGTACTTGTTGGCGAAGAATGGAAACACGATGGCGATCACGATCAGCGCCGGGATGATCCAGCGCAGGCGCGACTTGTAGTCCGGAGGCAGCACATGCACGCCGGAGCCGGTGCTCTCGAAACCCTGGAGAATCTTGAGTCCCTTGGGGGTTTGCAGGAACAGGCTCAGGGCAAAGCGCCCGACCATTACGATCGCCACCAGCCAGCCGACGCGGGCCGGCTGCAGGTTGAAACTGTAGCCATCGAGCACCACGCCGACGATCGGCCCGAACACAATCAGCGAGATCAGGCCGGCCAGGATCGCGTCGATGACGCTCTGTTTGATATCAAGCGGTTTATTGGCAGCAGACATACTTACACCTTCGCCACGAGTGGGCGACCCAACAGGCCTTGGGGACGGAAGATCAGAATCAGCACCAGCAGCGAGAAACTGAACACGTCTTTGTAGTCGGAGTTGATCAGACCGGAGAACAGCGACTCGGAAATCCCGAGGATGATCCCGCCGAGCATCGCCCCAGGCAGGGAGCCGATGCCGCCGAGTACCGCCGCGGTGAACGCCTTGATGCCGATGATGAAGCCGGCATAGAAGTCGAAGGTGCCGTAGTTCATGGTGATCAGCACACCGGCCAGGGCCGCCATGGCTGCACCGATGATGAACACGTAGGAAATCACCCGGTCGGTGTTGATCCCCAGGATCGAGGCCATCTTGCGGTCTTGCTGGGTGGCGCGGCACATGCGTCCGAGCTTGGTGTACTTGATGATGTAGGTCAGCAGCGCCATGCCGGCGAACGCGGCGATCAGAATGAAGATCTTGGTGTAGGTGAGCTGCACGAAACCGGTACCGATGTCGACGCGCATGGCGCCTTCAAGCAGTGTCGGAACACCCTGTTGACGGGCGCCCTGGCTGATCTGTGCATAGTTTTGCAGGATCAGCGAAATGCCGATGGCACTGATCAGCGGTGCCAGCCGGGTTGAGTTGCGCAGGGGTTTGTAGGCGACGCGTTCGATGACCCAGCCGTAGACCCCGGTGACCACGACCGTGAACACAAGGGTGCCAAGGATCATCAGCGGAAAGGATTCGATACCGAAGTAAGCCAGCAGAGCCAGACTGATTGCCGCGAGGTAAGCGGAAATCATGTAAACCTCGCCGTGGGCGAAGTTGATCATGCCGATGATGCCGTAGACCATTGTGTAGCCGATGGCGATCAGACCATAGACCGACCCGAGGGTCAGGCCATTGATCAGTTGCTGCAGGAAAATACCATCCATAACGCAATCTCACGCAGTGAGACAGCACATCCCGGGGACGCGACGACGGGTTCGAAGCCCAGCGCCCAAAAATGTGCGGCTCGTAGAAAAAAACAGACGGGCCGTTGGCTAATGCCAATCAGGACAGGGTGAGCACAGTCTCTGTGGCGAGGGAGCTTGCTCCCTCGCCACAGGCTAGTCATCCCTTCAAATTACTTCTGTTTTTCCAACTGGTGGTATTTGCCATCCTTGTCCCACTGGTAGACCACGTAGTCGGAGACTTTCAGGTCACCCTTGGAATCCCAGGTTTTTTCGCCCATGACGGTTTTCACCGGGTTGGCTTTCAGCCACTTGGCAGCGTCTTCGCCCTTGTTGGACTTGGCGCCGTTGAAGCCGGCGGCCAAGGCCTGGACCGACGCATAGGCGTACAACGTGTAGCCTTCAGGCTCGACGCCCTGGGCACGGAAAGCGTCTACTACGGCCTTGCTGTCGGGCAGCAGGCGTGGGTCGGCGCCAAAGGTCATGTACACGCCATCGACGTATTGCGCGCCGCCAGCGGTGGTGACCAGTTCGTCGGTGACGATGCCGTCATCGGACATGAATTTCACGTCCTTGAGGCCTTGTTCGCGCAGCTGGCGAACCAACGGGCCGGCTTCCGGATGCAGGCCGCCGAAGTAGACCACGTCGGCACCGGCCGAACGGATCTTGGTGACCACGGCGCTGAAGTCTTTTTCACCACGGGTCAGGCCTTCGTACAACACCGGGGTCACACCACGCTTGGCCAGTTGTGCCTTGGTGGCATCCGCCAGGCCTTGGCCGTAGGTGTCCTTGTCGTGCAGCACGACGACTTTCTTGCCCTTGAGAACATCGACGATGTAGTCGCCGGCCACGATGCCTTGCTGGTCGTCACGACCGCACATACGGAACATCGCGCTCAGGCCACGCTCGGTCACGGCCGGGTTGGTCGAACCGGGGGTCATGGCGATGACGCCGGCTTCGTCATAGACCTCGGAAGCCGGGATGGTGTTGGACGAGCAGAAGTGCCCGACCACACCGATGACCTTGTCCTGGTCAACCAGACGGTTGGCCACGGCCACGGCTTGCTTGGGTTCGCAGGCGTCGTCGCCGGCTACCAGTACGATTTTTTCGCCGTTGACGCCACCCGCTTTGTTGATGACATCGGCCGCTGCCTGCGCACCTTTCATGTATTGCTCGCCAAACGCAGCGTTGGCACCGGTCATCGGCCCCGCCACACCGAATTTCACATCAGCTTGAGCAAACGCAGAAACACCCAGCGCAGTTGCCACTGCGAGGGCCAGAAAGCCTTTCTTGTAAAACGTCTGGGACATGAGGTGGTGCTCCAAGGTTTTTTTTAGTTGGCACTGCGACTTCACTTCACTGAAAAGCTCAGAGCAAGGGCCGTGCCATCGGTTTTTTATTCTTAAAAAAGTCGCTGCTTTATTGTTATTTCGACTGTTTCGGGCCCTTTTTCACAGGGCGTGCAACCGTCTAAACCGCACGAGGTGCAACCTGATTTAAAAGTAGGTAAAACCCTCCATGAGCCATCATTGCAACCGCCGCATGAAACGGCGTGCAACCACTGTGTAACAACCTACGTCACCGAACTGCACACTGTCGGTGCGCGGCTGCTACAACCCGCACCATAACAGGCTAGACGTTCAACTAAAAAACGCCGCCATCAGAAACACTTTTCAACAATCAGATGACGATGCGCAAGCACTGGCCCGCGTGGTACAGCGAAAAGCCCGCTTCATACAAGCAGCTGCGCAGGCCGACACCCGCCAAAGGCTGCATCGGCGAAGGGGATCGGCAGCGCCTTGGCATCGCCGTGGCACAGGTAATCGGCAAATGCCTTGCCCACGACAGTGCCGGTGGTCACGCCCCGCCCGTTGTAACCGGTCACTGCCACTAGGCCGGGTGCCGGTTCGAACAGACGCATCAAATGATCAGGCGTGAAAGCGATGCAACCGGTCCAGGTGCATTCCCATTCCACCGGCTTCAGGTAAGGGAAATAGTGCTGCTGCACCCGGTCAGCCCAGGCCTTGAGGAACCAGGCTGGCTTGCGGTTACCGTTGCCCAGGCTGCCCAGCAGCAGGCGACCGTCCTTGTCCCGGCGAATGCTGCTCAACACCTGGCGGGTATCCCAAGAGCCCTGCCCGCCCGGCAGGATGCGTCGGGCCGCCTCGTCGTCCAGCGGGGCCGAGGCCACCTGGTAGTAATAACCGGGGAAAAAATTGCGCCGCAATTCGGTCCAGTCGCCCTCGGTATAGGCGTTGGAGGCGATCACGACTTGCTCGGCCAGCACCGAGCCCTGGGCGGTCTGAACCGACCAACGCTGGCCTTGGCGCTCCAACCGCGTCACCGGCGAATGGTCGAACATCTGGGCGCCAAGATCCTTGGCGGCTTTGGCCAGTCCACTGGCATAGGCCATCGGATTGAGCGTGCCGGCCCGGCGATCGAGCAACGCCGCGGCGATCTTGTCGGTGCCGGTGGCATCGACACAGGCTTGGCCGGTGAGCAGCTCAACCGGCGCGCCACGGCGCTTCCATTGTTCTTCGCGGCTGCGCAGGTCCGCCTCGCCCCGGGCGTTATGGGCCATGTGCAAGGTGCCTTCGCGGCGCAGCTGGCAATCGATGGCGTACTTGTCGACAAGGCTGAACACCAACGCCGGCGCGGCGCCCAGCATACGGTTGAGCTGGCTGCCCACTGCCGCGCCAAACCCAGCCTCGATCTCGTCCGGTGGAATCCACAGGCCGGCATTCACCAGCCCAACGTTACGCCCCGATCCGCCATGCCCGGCCCGATGAGCTTCAAGCACCGCGACACGCTTGCCTTGCTCCAGCAAATGCACCGCCGCCGACAGGCCGGTAAAACCTGCGCCGATGACGCAGACGTCCACCTTGATCTCGCCAGTGAGCGCAGTGTTTTCAGGCCTTTGCGGCGTCAGTTTTTCCCACAGACATTCTTCGCGTAACGGCATTGCCAGACTCCAACAGAAACCCAACAAACACACAATTCAATGTGGGAGCGAGCCTGCTCGCGATGGCGGCGAATCAGTCACATCAGAAGTGATTGGCACACCGCTATCGCGAGCAGACTCGCTCCCACAGGGACACTTGACCGGTTCTCAGTCGAACGTAATCCCCTGCGCCAACGGCAACTCCAACGAGTAATTCACGGTGTTTGTCTGACGGCGCATGTAGGCGCGCCATGCATCGGAGCCGGATTCGCGACCGCCGCCGGTTTCCTTTTCGCCACCGAAGGCGCCGCCGATTTCCGCGCCGCTCGGGCCGATGTTGACGTTGGCGATGCCGCAGTCGCTGCCCACCGCCGACATGAATTGCTCGGCTTCACGCACGTCGGTGGTGAAAATGCAGGAGGACAGGCCCTGGGGCACGGAGTTGTTCAAGTCCAGCGCTTCAGCGAAATCCTTGTAGCCGACTACATAAAGGATCGGGGCGAACGTTTCATGGCGCACCACGTCGCTTTGCTCCGGCATCTCGACGATGGCGGGCGAAACGTAATACGCATTCGGGAACTGGTCTTCGAGCTGGCGCTTGCCGCCAAACACCCGCCCGCCTTCGCTCAGGGCCTGCTCCAGTGCGTCCTGCATGTTCTCGAAGCTTTGCTTGTCGATCAGCGGGCCCACCAGATTGCCTTCCAACGGATGACCGATGCGCACTTTCGAGTAAGCAGCCTTGAGCCGGGTGACGATTTCTTTCTTCACCGACTCATGGGCGATCAGCCGGCGCAAGGTAGTGCAGCGCTGGCCGGCGGTGCCGACGGCGCTGAACAGGATCGCGCGCACCGCCATGTCCAGGTCGGCGCTCGGGGCCAGAATCATGGCGTTGTTACCGCCCAATTCGAGAATGCTGCGGGCGAAGCGCGCCGCGACTTTCGGCGCCACTTCACGCCCCATGCGGGTGCTGCCGGTGGCGCTGATCAACGCCACGCGCGGGTCGTCCACCAAGGCTTCGCCGGCATCGCGACCGCCGATGATCACCTGGCTCAGGTACGGTGGCGCGTCGCTGAAGTTCTTCAGTACGCGCTCGAACAAGGCCTGGCACGCCAGGGCGGTCAGCGGAGTCTTTTCCGAAGGCTTCCAGATCACCGGGTTGCCGCAGACCAGGGCCAACGTGGTGTTCCAGGCCCAGACTGCAACAGGGAAGTTGAAGGCGCTGATTACGCCGACCACGCCCAGCGGGTGCCAGGTCTCACGCATGTGATGGCCGGGGCGCTCCGACGCGATGGTCAGGCCGTAAAGCTGGCGGGACAGGCCGACGGCGAAATCGCAGATGTCGATCATCTCTTGCACTTCGCCCAGGCCTTCCTGGGTGATTTTGCCGGCTTCCCAGGACACCAGTTCACCGAGGTCGGCCTTGTATTCACGCAACAGATCGCCGAACTGGCGCACCAGCTCGCCACGACGGGGGGCCGGCACCTTGCGCCACAGGTCAAAGGCATGCTCGGCCCGGCTGACCTGCTGCTCGACCTCGGCGGCGCCTTCCCAGTTCACCGCGCCGATGCGACTGCCATCGATGGGCGAATGCACTGGCTGTGTGCCGTTCTGGTACAAGGCCGGGTCGACACCCAGACGATCAAGCAATGCAGCAACCATGGGTAAATTCCTCAAGCGAAAGACAATGGGGTGGCAGCCGGACGAACACGGCTGATCAGACCTGTAGTTGTAGCTGGCCCGAGACTTGCCAACAAACGACCTTTAAGCGAGATATCATTCCGTTTATTCATGCTGCCCCTGAAGCAGACTCTTCAGCACAAAAGCAGAGCGACAAAAAATAAGGCTCCATCATGCTCAATAAACGCTATTTGCCGTCGATCACCGCGCTGCAGTGCTTCGAAGCAGTGACCCGTCACCTGAGCTTCACCCGCGCCGCCGAAGAATTGAACCTGACCCAGAGCGCCGTCAGCAAACAGGTCGCGCAGTTGGAAGAGTTGCTCCAGCACTTGCTGTTCCGTCGCGTGCGTCGACGCCTGCAATTGACTCCCGCAGGGGATTTGTACCTGGGAGAAGTACGAAAAATCCTCACCCAAGTTGAGATGTCCACTCATTACCTGCGTTCCTACGGTGGTGACACCGAAGTCCTGCGCGTGTCTACGCCACCAACGTTCGGCGCGCGCTGGTTGGTCCCACGGCTCAAGGGCTGGCGCCTGCGCCATCCCAGCATTCATCTGGACCTGTGCAGCGAGCAAGAGGCCGATGACCTACAGCAAGGTCGCAGTGACCTGGCGTTCTATTTTGGCCAAGCCTCACGACCCGGAACTGAATCCTTGAAACTGTTCGGCGAAGAACTGGTGCCAGTCTGCGCGCCGGGCAGCCTGCCGGACCAGCCTTTCACCGACCCGACGCAACTGACCGATCTGGTCCTGCTGCAAAACGCCTCGCGCCCACAGGCTTGGCACGACTGGTTCGAAGACCTGGGTTATCACACCGAACACAGCTACCACGGGCCGCGCTTCGAAACCTTCTATATGTGCATCCGCGCAGCCCAGGTCGGCTGCGGCGTGGCCCTGCTGCCCAGGTTCCTGGTGGAAGAAGAACTGGCCGACGGCAAGCTGGTCATTCCCTGGCAGCATGCGATGCCCAGCACCAATGCCTATTATCTGGCTTATCCGGAACATTCGGCGGAAGTGCCCAAGGTGCGGATGTTCGTGGAGTGGATGTTGGAGCAGATCGACGGTGCTGATATTGCGCAACAATAAGAGGGCTCCTCGCCACGAAGGCGTGTGAGGCAAAAAACACTGGCAAAACCCACCACGGTTATGCGCCACTAGCCCTTTCACTACGAACTGCCGTACGCCGCTGCCCGCCGCAGCCACCTGTCTGGAGATTCACGTTATGAGCGAGAGTGTATTTGCCGATCGCATCGTGCAGAACCTGCTCGACACCGACTTCTACAAGCTGACGATGATGCAGGCGGTGCTGCATAACTACCCCAACGTCGAAGTGGAGTGGGAGTTCCGCTGCCGAAACAGCGAAGATCTGCGGCCCTACCTTGCGGAGATCCGCTTCCAGATCGAACGCTTGGCCGAGCTGAGCCTGAGCGCCGACCAGTTGGGTTTTCTCGAACGCATCTGCTTCTTGAAACCGGATTTCCTGCGCTTTCTGGGCCTGTTCCGTTTCAACCTGCGCTATGTGCACACGGGCATCGAAAACGGCGAGCTGTTTATCCGCCTGCGCGGGCCATGGCTGCACGTCATCCTGTTCGAAGTGCCTTTGCTGGCCATTGTCAGCGAAGTGCGCAACCGCTATCGCTACCGTGAAATCGTTCTGGAACAGGCGCGGGAACAGCTTTATCGCAAGTTCGACTGGCTGAACGCCAATGCCAGTGCCGAGGAATTGTCCGAACTGCAAGTGGCCGATTTCGGCACCCGCCGTCGGTTCTCCTACCGAACCCAGGAAGAAGTGGTCAACGTGCTCAAGCACGACTTTCCGGGACGCTTCGTCGGCACCAGCAACGTGCATCTGTCCCGTGAACTGGACATGAAACCCTTGGGCACCATGGCCCATGAGTGGATCATGGCTCACCAGCAACTGGGCCCAAGGCTGATCGACAGTCAGATCGCCGCGCTCGACTGCTGGGTGCGCGAATACCGAGGGCTGCTGGGCATCGCGCTGACCGATTGCATCACCATGGACGCCTTCCTCAAGGATTTCGATCTGTTCTTCGCCAAGCTGTTTGACGGCTTGCGCCATGATTCGGGTGACCCGGTCATCTGGGCCGAGAAAGCCATTGCCCACTATCACAAGCTGGGTATCGACCCGATGAGCAAGACCCTGGTGTTCTCCGACAGCCTGACATTGCCAAAATGCCTGGAGATTTTCCGCGCCTTGCGTGGTCGCATTAATGTGAGCTTTGGTATCGGGACCAACCTGACCTGTGACATTCCAGGCGTGGAGCCCATGAGCATCGTGCTTAAAATGATCAGTTGTGACGGGCAACCCGTGGCCAAGATTTCAGACGAGCCCGGTAAGACCCACTGCAAGGACCCGAATTTCGTCGCCTATATGCGACATGTTTTCCAAGTACCTGCCGCCCTTTCTGGCACATCAAGCAAGGAGTGAATTCATGCAAGCCGTACAGCGTGAGATTGCTGAACAGCTCAAGGTCCAACCGCCATTTGCCGATGACGCCGCCCTCAAGGCCGAAATCGCTCGTCGGGTGAGCTTCATCCAGGACTGCCTCGTCAACTCCGGGCTCAAGAGCCTGGTACTGGGCATCAGCGGCGGGGTCGACTCGTTGACCGCCGGCCTGTTGGCCCAGCGTGCCGTGCGCGAGTTGCGGGAAAAAACCGGCAATGCGGCGTACAAGTTCGTTGCCGTGCGCTTACCGTACGAGACCCAGTTCGACGAACACGAAGCCCAGGCCTGTGTCGATTTCATCGAGCCAGACGAGCGCCATACCGTCAATATCGGCCCGGCGGTCAAGGCATTGGCCAAGGAAGTCCTCGCGTTCGAGGGCAAGGCGCCGGGCTCGCGGGATTTCGTGTTGGGCAATACCAAGGCGCGGATGCGCATGGTGGCGCAATACACCATCGCCGGCGCCGAACAGGGCATGGTGATCGGCACCGATCATGCGGCCGAAGCGGTGATGGGGTTCTTCACCAAGTTCGGTGACGGCGCCTGCGACCTGGCGCCGCTGAGTGGGCTGGTGAAAAACCAGGTCCGGGCCATCGCCCGCGACTTTGGCGCGCCGGAATCGCTGGTGGAAAAAGTCCCCACCGCCGACCTGGAAGACCTGTCGCCTGGCAAGCCGGACGAAGCGGCCCACGGCGTGACCTATGCCGAGATCGACGCGTTCCTGCATGGCCAACCGATTCGCGAAGAAGCGGCGAAGATTATCTGCGACACCTACCGCAAGACCGAGCACAAGCGAGTGATGCCGTACGCTCCTTGACCACCATTTGGTGGACAGTCCCTGTGGGAGCGAGCTTGCTCGCGATAGCGGTGGATCAGCTTGCATCGCTGCTGAATGTACTGCCGTCATCGCGAGCAAGCTCGCTCCCACAGGGGCGGGTTTTGGCCTGGTATAAAAAAAGCGCCCTGCACGGGGGCGCTTTTTTCTGCCTGAAATTTGTTACTTCAGGGTAACCGTGCCTTTCATCATCGAGATGTGGCCCGGGAACGAGCAGAAGAAACCGTACTTCTCGGCAGCGTCCAGCTTAGAGACATCGAAAGTCACCGAGTCGGTTTCCTTGGCGCCGATAACCTTGGTGTGTGCGATAACGCGGGCGTCACCCTCCTTGAGATAGTTCTTGTCGATACCGGCGCCCAGGCCATCGGTGGCGATCGGCTGCATGTCGGCCTCTTTGCTCAGCACCCAGTTATGACCCATCACGTTTTTCGGCAGGTTACCCGAGTGAGTCAGCTCAACGGTGAACGTCTTGCAGCTCTTATCGATTTCGATGGCCTTGGTGCTGAAGGTCATCTGGTCGGTGGAATCGATGGTGGTCTTGCACTCCGCTGCCATCAGTTGGCTGCTGGCCAGCGTCAACAGGGATACTGCTACAAGTTTGGCGAACATCATGAATCTCCAAAGCATGGTTAACGAAATCCGTCAGAGGGGAAGACTGCCTGATTTTCTGGCAAGTTCCTATGACCTGAGTCAAAGATTGTATACAACTTAAGACTATCAGCCTGATGGACAGAATCAACCGGCCAGAAGTATGACGCACCTCTAAGATCTGTCCCATCAACCCTGGAGTGCTGGTCATGAACCTCAACAGCCTGTTATGCAGCTTGCTCGCCGCCTACGCCTGCGGTGCCAGTGGCACCTATGAAAAACCTCGCCGCGAGGTTTAATTCTTTGCGCAACAAAGGGCAGGCTTTACTCTGGTCCGGTCATCGAATCGCGGAGTGAAGCATGTCCATAGCGTCTGTTTGTGTATTTTGCGGCGCCAGCACCGGCAGCCACCCGGCCTATCTGGAAGCGGCCCAGGCCCTGGGCCGTGCTTTGGCCGAACGAAAACTCACCTTGGTCTACGGCGGTGGCGCGGTCGGTCTTATGGGTGTCGTTGCCGATGCAGCCCTCGCCGCTGGCGGCGAAGTGATTGGCATCATCCCGCAAAGTTTGAAAGACAAGGAAATCGGTCACAGCGGCCTGACGCGCCTTGAAGTGGTAGACGGCATGCATGCGCGCAAGGCCCGCATGGCTGAGCTCAGCGACGCCATCATCGCCTTGCCCGGCGGGCTCGGCACCCTGGAGGAACTGTTCGAAGTCTGGACCTGGGGTCAGCTCGGTTATCACGGCAAGCCGCTGGGGCTGCTGGAAGTGAACGGTTTCTACAGCAAGCTCACCGGCTTCCTCGATCATATCGTCGGCGAAGGCTTCGTCCGCGCGCCGCATCGTGACATGCTGCAGGTGAGCGAATCTGCGCACACACTGCTCGATGCGCTGGACGAATGGCAACCGTCCGTGCAGCCAAAGTGGGCCGAACAAAAACCAAGCTAACGGCTCGGTCCCGATACAGGGCAGAATACGCGCCGCTCAACCTCACCTTCGACCCCAGAGGATCGCCCATGGCTAAACCCAATTATTCCTTCGCCAAACGTCAAAGAGACCTGGCCAAGGAGCAGAAGAAAGAGGAAAAGCTCCAGCGCAAGAAGGCTTCGGCTGAAGAAGCGGCCCTGAACCCGGACAGCGACGGCGACGGCGACGTGGCGGCAGAACACGATGTGGATGTGCCGAAAGACCAGGCACCCGACGCCTGAATTCAGCGTTCCGCCGATGCCCTGTGGAAGCGAGCTTGCTCGCGATGACGGTTTGCCTGGCCCTTCCATGCTGGCTGAACCGCCGCTTTGGCGAGAAGGCTCGCTCCCACGATGGATCTTCTTATGACTCCAGCGGCATCACCGTCACCCGAACATCCGGATCATGGGTACCGCCCCCCAGGATCACCCCGCGCAGCGGCGACACATCGGAAAAATCCCGCCCCCAGGCCAAGGTGATGTGTTCCAGCGCCGGCTGCACGTTGTTGGTCGGGTCGAAGTCCACCCAGCCCAGCACCGGGCAGAACACCGAGACCCAGGCGTGTGACGCATCGGCCCCGATCAGCCGGGCCTGGCCGGGCGGTGGCTGGGTCAGCAGGTAGCCACTGACATACCGCGCCGCCAACCCGCGGGAACGCACGCAGGCCAACATCAGATGGGCGAAGTCCTGACAGACACCCCGGCGTCGCTCCAGCACTTCTACCAGCGGTGTCGCGACCTGGGTGGCCTCGGCATCGAAGGTGAACTCCTCGAAGATTTTTTCCATCAGCGCCCGCACACCGACCATCAACGGTCGGCCGGCCGGGAAACAGCTCTCGGAAAACTCCACGAAGCTGCGCTTGAGATGCACGTAGGGTGATTCGAAACGGTAGCGGCACGCGTCCATCCATTGTGCCGTCAGGGGCCGGCCGCTGTAGGTCAAGGCGTTACCGGTCGACTCCCAGGCCGGCGACAGGTTGAAATCCAACGCGGGCCGCGCCAGCACCTCGACGCTCAGCCGGGCGTTGACCAGCAGCTCATCGTGAGGCCGCTCGAAAGCCAGGCGGGTCAGCGGGTTGCCGAATACATCGTGTTCGTCACGGCGGGTCGTCGGCTCCGGGCTGATGGACAGCTGTTGCTCGGTACAGCGCTGCCATTCGCAGTGTCTCGGCCATAGATGAGCCAGTTGCTGCGCGAGGGACACCGGGCTGTCGTAGTGATAATGGGTGTCGTGGAGGATCTGGTAACGGGCACTCATCAGACGGATACCGTGCGTTGGCTGACATCGTCAACGTGGGCGAAGTGTCGCAAGGCCAGGCGATCGGAGACCTGGGCGCTGACGTCGGCGACTTCCTGTAACAGATCGGCCAGGCCATCGACCGCCGCGCGCAAGCTGGCCTCACCGAACAGCGGATTCTCCAGGCACCGCAAGTCGAACCGCGAAAGGCGCGCCACCAACTCCGGCAGGGCGGTTTCTCTCGGCGCGGCAAAATCATCGTTCAAGCGCTTGAGGGTGCGCGCCACCAGTTTCAATTGGAAAAGCACCGCATGGGGGTTCTGTTCGTCCAGCAACAACAGGTCGAGCACCGGAATCAACTGCGCCACCGCCAGGTAGCGCGAGCGGTACGTGATACTGCTGTTGCCCAATTCCAACAACCATTCCAGCCCGGCCTGATCGAATACCGCCTCGCCCCGCAGGAACGCCGCCAGGCTGCTGCTGAGAAATTGCAAGCGCTCCAGGCGTCGGCCGATCATGAGAAAACGCCAACCCTCGTCGCGCGTCATGTCGTCCAAGGCGAACCCCGACAATGCGGCCAGGGACATCACCAGGCGGTTGAGGAAATCCAACAGCTCGCCGAAATCCGGCTCGCTGGTTTCCAGCTCCATGGCTTCACGCTGCAACTCCACCAGTGCCTGCCAGTTCTCCCGCGACAGCTTGCCGCGCACCTGCGAGGCCGCCCACTGCAAGCGCTGCAGGTTGGAGCGCAGGCTGAACGACCAGTCATCCCCCAGAACTGCAGCCAGCAAGCGCTCGGGCAATGCCCCCTCCTCAGGCAACAACATCAGGCTTTCGCCCAGAGACACCGCCGATTGCAAGGCCTGGGGGTCATCGCCATCGACGTACCGCGCCAACATGATCCGCAAAAGACGCGCACTGTCATCGCAACGCTCGCAGTAGCGACCGAACCAGAACAGGTTTTCCACCACCCGAGAGGGCAGGTACGGATCACGCCGCACCAGGTCGTGAACACCCACGGTACGCTGGGCCTTCCATTGCTCGCCGCCGGGTGCCTGCTCTCCAAGCACCCAGGTGTCCTTGCTGGCACCGCCGCGCTGCATCGATACCACTTCGGCATCGGCCTCGGCGGCCACTCGGGCCAGGCCGCCGGACAAGACCCGATAATCGTCTTTTCCCGCTACGGCATACACGCGCATGCCGATCGCCCGGGGCTGGAGCTGACCGTGTTCGGCCTGCCACACCGGAGCCTGGGACAGTTGCGCCAACTCTTGGGCGACATACGCATAGGGCCGAGCCTGCATGCGCGCCGCCAGCTGGCCGCGCTGCTCCTCGTTCAGATCGCGGCCGAACACCGGTGCGAAACTCTGGGAAAGAAACGCCGGCTTGATCAACAACTGGGGCAATTTCTCCAGCGCCTGGGCCAGCACCGGCGGCTCGCCGCACCACCACGTAGCGATGGAGGGCAGCAGCAGTTCTTCGCCGAACAGATACTGGTTGATCCGCGGCAGGAAGCCCAGCAGACCTGGCGATTCCAGCACGCCACTGCCCAGGGCATTGGCCACCAGTACCCGGCCCTGGCGCACCGCGTCCAGCAATCCGGGTACGCCAAGGGCCGAATCGGTGCGTAACTCCAGGGGGTCGCAGAAATCGTCGTCGAGCCGACGCATGATCGCGTGAACCCGGCGCAGGCCGCTGAGGGTCTTGAGGTACACCGTGGCGTCCCGAACGGTCAGGTCACCGCCCTCCACAAGGGGATAGCCGAGTTGGCGCGCCAGGTAGAGATGTTCGAAATAGCTTTCGTTGAATCGTCCCGGCGTGAGCAATACCACCAGCGGCGGCTCGCCATCGCTGGGGGCCTGTCGCGCCAGGGTTTCCTGCAAGGTGCGGAAGAAACCGGACAGATGCCGCACCTTCAGGTCGCGATAGAGATCGGGAAAGGCACGAGAGACGATCATGCGGTTTTCCAGCGCATAACCCGCCCCTGAGGGCGCCTGGGTCCGATCGGCGGTGACCCACCAGCGGCCGTCGGGCGCACGCGCCAGATCCACGGCATACAAGTGCAGGAAATCACCGTCCGGCGGAGCGATGCCCTGGCAAGGCCAGAGGAAATTGTTGTGTCCGAAGACCAGCTCCGCTGGCAGCAGCCCTTCACTGATCAGCCGCTGCGGTCCGTACAGGTCGGCCAGTACCGCATTGAGCAAACGCGCGCGCTGGGCAATGCCGGCCGACAACAGCTTCCATTCCTGGGCGTCGATGACGTGGGGCAGAAGGTCCAGCTCCCACGGCCGGTCGGCGCCCTTAGGGTCGGCATAGACGTTATAGGTGACACCGTTTTCCTGGATCTGCCGTGCCAGCAGTGCCTGGCGCTGGACCAATTGGCCCGGCGTGCTGCGCTGCAACTGGTCGAACAGCCGTTGCCAGTGCGCACGCACCGCGCCGCTGCCGTCCAGCAGTTCGTGATAGGTCCCCGTCGTCAGCGGGTAACGGTCAAGCAGGTCAGGCATGGAAAGCTCGGCAGGACAGCGATGATAGGTGAGACTAGCGCAAGCGCATGACGCCCGGATAGGTGTGTTTGTGTTGGATCCGACCTGGGTTTTCAGAGTGCAATCGTGGCGAGGGGATTTATCCCCCGCCACAAGGTCCAGCTAGCTTTTTGAGGTCCGGTGAAAGCGTCGCAGATCGAGCGTGAAGGGAAACTCGTCATCCACCGCAAGGCTGGGTATCGGCAATTTTCCGGGCGTATGTCCGATACGGAAGAATCGCGCCATCCGCCGGCTCTCCGCTTCGTTGGCGTTGACAGGCAGGCTGTCATAGTTGCGCCCGCCCGGATGCGCCACGTGGTATTGGCAGCCGCCCAGGGAGCGCTGCATCCAGGTGTCGAGCACATCGAAGACCAACGGCGCATGGACCGGGATGGTCGGCTGCAAGCAGTTGAACGGTTGCCACGCACGGAAACGTACCCCGGCGACAAACTCCCCCACCCGGCCGGTGGGCTGCAACGGCACCGGCACGCCATTGCAGGTCAGCAGGTAACGTTGTGGCGCCAGCCCCGTAAGCTTGATCTGCAACCGCTCCAGGGACGAGTCCACATAACGCACCGTGCCGCCCGCCGAGCCCTCTTCCCCCAGCACATGCCAAGGCTCCAGCGCCTGGCGCAACTGCAGCTCGACACCGTTGACTGCGTAGTCGCCCACTTTGGGAAAGCGAAACTCCAGGTGCGCGGCGAACCACTCGGCACGCAGCGGGTAGCCGGCGCCATTCAACTCTTCGATGACCTCGGCAAAATCCTGCTCGATTAAGTGCGGCAACAGGAAACGATCATGCAGCTCGGTGCCCCAGCGCGCCAGTTTGGCCGGTGCATAGGGCTCGCGCCAGAACCGCGCCACCAGCGCCCGCAACAGCAATTGCTGGGTCAGGCTCATGCGCGCGTGGGGCGGCATTTCGAAAGCGCGCAGCTCCAGCAAGCCGAGCCGTCCGGTGGCGCCGTCCGGCGAATAGAGCTTGTCGATGCAAAACTCGGCGCGATGGGTGTTGCCGGTGACGTCGATCAGCAGGTTGCGCAGCAGCCGATCCACCAACCACGGCGGGCATTCGTCGCCAGGCTGTGGCATTTGCGCAAAGGCTATTTCCAACTCATACAACGCATCGTTGCGCGCCTCGTCCACGCGCGGTGCCTGGGATGTCGGGCCGATGAACAATCCGGAAAACAGGTAGGACAATGACGGGTGGTTGTGCCAGTAGCTGATCAGGCTACGCAGCAAGTCCGGGCGCCGCAGGAACGGTGAATCTGCCGGTGTCGCGCCGCCCAGTACGAAATGGTTACCGCCACCGGTACCGGTGTGCCGGCCATCGATCAGGAATTTCTCGGTGGTCAGCCGGTTCAGTCGCGCTTGCTCGTAAAGAAACTCGGTGCGCTCGACCAATTCTTCCCAAGTTGCCGAAGGCTGCACGTTGACCTCGATGACACCTGGGTCTGGCGTGATACGAAAATTGCTCAGGCGCGGATCGCTCGGTGGCTCGTAGCCCTCCAACAAAACAGGGCAACCCAGTTCCTGCGCCGTCGCTTCGATGGCGCTGACCAACTCCAGGTAATCCTCGACCCGCTCCAGCGGTGGCATGAACAGGTACAGCCGCCCTTCCCTGGCCTCTGCGCAGAAGGCGGTGCGGGTCAGCCAATCGGCCGATTCGTCGACCTTTGGCACGCGCTCCTGTTCCAGCGCCGGCTCGCCGTGATGCTTCAACTGCTCGGTGTCGGGTAGCTCGGGCAAATCCTGGTTCGGGTCGGTGGGGTGGATGAACGGATATTCGGCCGCCGTCACCCACGGCTGAGACGCCAGCGGCAGGCGGTAGCCCAGTGGCGAATCCCCCGGCACCAGCCGGCAATGATCGTCGCGCAGGTACCAGCGCCCGCTTTGCCATTGGTCGCCCTTGGCGGTGCGTGCCAGCGGCAGGACCTGACCGACCACCTTGCCCAGCCCCTGGCTGAAGACCTTGCGCAATCGCGCCCGCTCCAACGGGTCTTCCAGACGGGAATCCTCAGCCGTCACGTTCGAAGGCAACGAGCCTTCGCGCCAGAGATAATGGAAATTATCCTCGTAGGCGGGAAACACGAATTGCGTGGGAATTTTCAAGCGTTCAGCGACACTCGCCAGAAAACGCCCAGCCAATTCGCCATCGGCGCCGTAGTCTTTTTTCTCGTCGGCAATCAACGCGCTGTCGTGCCAGATCGGCACCCCGTCACGCCGCCAATAGCAGTTGAGCGACCAACGCGGCAATTGCTCGCCGGGGTACCACTTGCCCTGGCCGAAATGCACCAGCCCCTGCGGCGCGTAATGTTCGCGCATGCGCTGGAACAATTCTGCGCTGAGGCGGCGCTTGTCCGGTCCAAGCGCCGCGGTGTTCCACTCGGCGCCGTCCGGGTCATCGATGGAAACGAAGGTCGGCTCACCGCCCATGGTCAGGCGCACGTCACCTTCCTGCAGGTCCGCATCGATCTGCCGACCCAACGCCTGGATCGCCAGCCATTGTTCTTCGGTGTAGGGTTTGGTGACCCGTGGCGCTTCCCAGATTCGCTCGACGGACATCTCGTGGCTGAACTCACACTCGCACGGTTCCACCAGGCCACTGATGGGCGCCGCCGAGGACGGATCAGGACTACACGCCAATGGGATATGCCCTTCGCCGGCGAACAACCCGGACGTGGCATCGAGGCCGATCCATCCGGCGCCGGGCAGGTACACTTCGCACCAGGCATGCAGGTCGGTGAAATCCACTTCCGTACCGGACGGGCCGTCGAGGCTTTTCACATCGGCGGTCAGCTGGATCAAGTAACCGGAGACAAAACGCGCCGCCAGGCCCAAGTGACGCAACAGCTGCACCAGCAGCCAGGCCGAGTCGCGACAGGAGCCGGACGCGTGCTCCAACGTATGCTCCGGCGTCTGCACGCCCGGCTCCATGCGGATCAGGTAGTTGATGTCTTCGCTCAAGCGCTGGTTGAGCGCCACCAGAAAGTCCACCGCTGGCAACGGCGTGCGGTCGACGCTGTCCAGATACGCCTTGAATTTCGGCGTCAGCGGAAGCTTTTCCAGGTAGGGCATCAGCTCGTGTTTTTCGTCAGCCGCATAGGTGAACGGGATTTTCTCGGCGTAAGGCTCGAGGAAAAAATCGAACGGATTGAACACCGCCATCTCGGCGACCAGATCGACCTCCACCCGCAGCTCATCTGTCTTTTCCGGGAACACCAGCCGCGCGAGGTAATTGCCCTGGGGATCCTGCTGCCAATTGATGAAATGCTGATCGGGGGAAACCTTCAGCGCGTACGAAAGAATGCGCGTGCGGCTATGGGCCGCCGGACGCAGGCGAACGATCTGTGGACCGAGTTCGGCAGCGCGCTCGTAGCGATAGTGTGTGACATGGTGCAAAGCGACATGGATCGACACGGCGTGCCTCCTGCGGAGCCTGGGCGTTATCGAAAGCGGCGCAAGACTTATGCCATGCAGGCAGGCCGGACACTTTCAACCTCTACTCAGGGCAGTAGAGCACTAAAACCGCGCGATGCCTGTATTGATCTGCGAAGGCCGCACATAAATGCGGCGCAGAGGGTAGCGAATCGACTCAGCGGCGCGGGCGCGAGGCCTTGGCGGACTGGATGATGCGTTCGCGTTGGTGACGGATTTCGATGAGTTCGCTGCGCATTTCCCGGTGGCGTTTGCTATTGAGCAGCAATAGCCCCAGTAGCGGCAACAGCACTGCAAACACGTAAACACCTTGGTGCGGTCCATAAGCGAACGTCGGCAGCACCGCCGCCAGGCAAGCGAGGAAATAACCCGCCACGCACCAGATCGCCCAGGCGCGCCCGCGTGCGATCATGAGATTGCCCAAGACCAGGACACTTACTAGAGCCAAAGTGCCGAGACCAACGTAGTTGCTCCTGACGGAAGGCTCCAAGGCACGCCAATAAGTACCTGCGCACAAAACGAGCAGCGTAGACCCGGAAAAGCAGCCCAGAAAGATCGCCCCCATGAACACCGGAAAATAACGGGCGAGGAACTGCCTCAGTGATCCGCCGCCGATCATTCCGTGAACTCCTCATACAGCCCGACGGCAACAGTCTTCACGGCGCCATCACCGGTATAACTGCCGATGATCCCCAAAGCGCCGCCGAGAGAATCCTTTATCTGAGTCAGCGTGGCATGCCTGATTTCAGCGGAGGAATAACGCTTGGGCAAGGCGCCCGCTCGTTGCTGCAGTTTAAGCAGCTTGGCGGTAAGACTCGGATCTTTCAGGGTCAACAATTCCTTTGTCAGTTTGCTGCGCTCCTGACGACTCAGGCCTTTGAGCAACTGATACCAGCTCTTCCCGGTGCCCGCTGCTTTGCTGGCCTTTAGCAGCCGAACAGTCGTGAGAGCCGAGCCACCGACGCCGACAAGGGAAACACCGTCAAGAATGGGGCTTACGATGTTGTACCAATCGGCGTCGTTCATCTCATCGTTGCCAGTAGGATTGGTCAACTCATTCGCCACCCGCATCCCGCCTATGACGCATTGCGCGGTACTGGCCGTCGCGGCAGCGGCGCCCAGCGCAACGACAAAGGCACTGGCCCCCGCCGTAAACGGCACAGCGACGCTCCCACTGAACACCACCACCCAACCGATGACAGCGGCGACACAGGAAAAACCGGCATTCATCGACTCAGTCCCGAGCTTTGACTCACGCGGGCTGCTTTTTACCTGATCGATGAATTGCTGCGGGGCGATGTACTTCTTGGCCTCGCGCAAGATGATTCGCTTGGGCGCGATGCTGCAAATCGGCTTGAATTCGCGCAGCGTCACTACGTTGTACTCGGAATCGATGTACACCACGCCCGCCCCGGCAATGTTGGGGTCGGCATCGATGGCGGCGAACAGACGTGGCAGGTTGACTTGGCTTTCAATGCGTTTGCGGGCCATGAACTGGGAGAAGTTCAGGTCCATGCCGATGCCCGTTGTAGCGCTGCTCATATGAATCGTCCTTGAAAATTGATGGATTTAATTCTTTCCACACAGAACCCCTGTGGCGAGGGAGCTTGCTCCCGCTCGGCGGCGAAGCCGTCGTAAACCGGCCGGCACGGTCTGCCTGGGAACATTGCATGGGATTGTTGGGGCCGCTTCGCAGCCCAGCGGGAGCAAGCTCCTTCGCCACAAAAAGCTATGCATCCGCCGTCACGCCGTTGGCGGTCGCCACGATAACAAACAGCCAGCACGCCCGCTAGAAAGCAAAACGCCAGCATTTAAGCTGGCGTTTTAGGTGGCGGATGATCAGCGCGGCACGACAGGCTTGCGCGCCGGCTTGGGCCCCTTGCCCTTGGCCGCGTCCTTGCGCTCCTTGGCGGCCTTCTGGTTGCGGGCGAACGCGGCGGCCTTGGCCTGCTCGCGCTTGTCCCAGGCATTGCCGCCATCACTGGCGCGCGGAGGCAGGCCGGTGTGCTGGGTCAGGATCTTCGTGGTTTCCTTGCCCACTTTGTGGCTGCCAGCCGGCGTCGAGTTCTTGCGACGAGCGCTCTGGTAGCTGTCGGTCGAAGGCTGATGCAGCGGGATCAACTGATGCTTGCCCGGCCCGATCAGGTCGGCGCGACCCATGCGGGTCAGCGCCTCGCGCAGCATCGGCCAGCCTTTCGGGTCGTGATAGCGCAGGAAGGCCTTGTGCAGACGGCGCTGGTCCTCGCTCTTGACGATGGTCACCGCGTCGCTCTTGTAGGTCACCTTGCGCAACGGGTTCTTGCCCGAGTGATACATGGCGGTGGCCGTGGCCATCGGCGACGGATAGAACGCCTGCACCTGGTCGGCGCGGAAGCCGTTGCCCTTGAGCCACAGCGCCAGGTTCATCATGTCTTCGTCGGTGGTGCCTGGGTGGGCGGCAATGAAGTACGGAATCAGGTACTGCTCTTTCCCCGCTTCCTTGGTGTACTTCTCGAACATCCGCTTGAACTTGTCATAGCTGCCAATGCCCGGCTTCATCATCTGGTTGAGCGGGCCTTCCTCGGTATGCTCCGGGGCGATCTTAAGGTAACCGCCGACGTGGTGCGTCACCAGCTCCTTGACGTATTCCGGCGACTCGACCGCCAGGTCGTAACGCAGGCCGGAGGCAATCAGGATCTTCTTCACCCCAGGCAAGGCCCGGGCGCTGCGGTACAGCTGGATCAGCGAAGAATGGTCGGTGTTCAGGTTCGGGCAGATGCCGGGGAACACGCAGGACGGCTTGCGGCACGCGGATTCGATTTCCGGGCTCTTGCAGGCGATGCGGTACATGTTCGCGGTCGGGCCGCCGAGGTCGGAGATGACACCGGTGAAGCCTGGAACCTTGTCGCGGATCTCTTCGATCTCGCGAATGATCGACTCTTCGGAACGGTTCTGGATAATCCGCCCTTCGTGCTCGGTGATCGAGCAGAAGGTGCAGCCACCAAAGCAGCCGCGCATGATGTTCACCGAGAAACGGATCATCTCGTAGGCCGGGATTTTCTCCTTGCCGTACGCTGGATGAGGAACACGTGCGTAAGGCATGCCAAACACGTAATCCATTTCTTCGGTGGTCATCGGAATGGGCGGCGGGTTGAACCAGACGTCGACTTCGCCGTGCTTCTGCACCAGCGCACGGGCGTTCCCCGGGTTGGTTTCCAGGTGCAACACACGGTTGGCGTGGGCGTAGAGCACCGCGTCGCCACGGACCTTTTCCACCGACGGCAGGCGGATCACGGTCTTGTCGCGGGTCATCTTCGGGCTCGCCAGGATCTGCACGACCTTGGCTTCGCTCGGGTCCTCAACCGGCCCCTTCTCTTGCTCGATGGCGCAAGCAGCGGTGTCCTGGGTATTCACGTACGGGTTGATGATCTTGTCGATCTTGCCCGGACGGTCAATGCGCGTGGAATCGACTTCATACCAGCCTTGCGGCGTGTCACGGCGGATGAAGGCGGTGCCGCGCACATCGGTGATGTCTTCGATCTTGTGGCCGTAGGACAGGCGCTGGGCGACTTCGACGATCGCTCGCTCGGCGTTGCCGTAGAGCAGGATGTCGGCGCAGGCGTCGATCAGGATCGAGTTGCGCACCCGGTCCTGCCAATAATCGTAGTGAGCAATGCGACGCAGGGACGCTTCGATACCGCCCAGCACAATGGGTACGTGCTTATAGGCTTCCTTGCAGCGCTGGCTATAGACCAGACTCGCACGGTCCGGCCGCTTGCCCGCCAGGCCACCTGGGGTGTAGGCGTCATCGGAACGGATTTTCTTGTCGGCGGTGTAGCGGTTGATCATCGAGTCCATGTTGCCGGCCGCGACACCGAAAAACAGATTAGGCTCGCCGAGCTTCATGAAATCGTCTTTGGACTGCCAGTTCGGCTGCGCAATGATACCGACACGAAAGCCCTGGGCTTCCAGCAAACGACCAATGATCGCCATGCCAAACGACGGGTGATCGACGTAGGCATCACCGGTCACGATGATGATGTCGCACGAATCCCAGCCGAGCTGATCCATCTCCTCCCTGCTCATGGGCAGGAACGGCGCCGGGCCGAAACATTCGGCCCAGTACTTGGGATAGTCAAATAACGGCTTGGCTGCTTGCATGTCGATGACCGGTATAAAGGATGAAAAATCGCGGGCGCGGAATATAGCACAAAAAATAACCAATTCCGACGGCTATGGTCGGAAATTGGTGGCGCTCCTATCGCGAGCAGGCTCGCTCCCACAGAGGAATGCATTCCAGGGTGGGAGCGAGCCCGCTCGCGATAGGGGCGGATCAGGCGACGAAGAACTTACTCATCATCATCAAAATTGTAGCTACCCGGCGCCAGGTTCTCGAAGCGTGTGTATTTGCCGATGAAGGCCAGGCGAACAAAGCCGATCGGGCCGTTCCGCTGCTTGCCGATGATGATTTCGGCGATACCCTTGTGCTCGGTCTCGGGGTGATACACCTCGTCACGGTAGACGAACATGATCACGTCGGCGTCCTGCTCGATCGCTCCGGATTCCCGCAAGTCGGAGTTCACCGGGCGTTTGTTCGGACGCTGTTCCAGCGAGCGGTTCAACTGGGACAGGGCCACCACCGGGCAGTTGAATTCCTTGGCCAGGGCCTTGAGGGAACGGGAGATCTCGGAAATCTCGTTGGTCCGGTTGTCACCGCTGGACCCGGGGATCTGCATCAATTGCAGGTAGTCGATCATGATCAGCGCGATGTCGCCGTGCTCACGCACCAGGCGGCGGGTCCGGGCGCGCATTTCCGATGGGCTGATCCCCGCCGTGTCGTCGATGAACAGCTTGCGGTCGTTGAGCAGGTTGACCGCCGAGGTCAGGCGCGGCCAATCGTCGTCTTCCAGTTGGCCGGAACGGACCTTGGTCTGGTCGATACGCCCCAGGGACGAGAGCATACGCATGATCAGCGATTCGCCTGGCATCTCGAGGGAGTACACCAGCACCGCTTTGTCGCTGCGCAGCACGGCGTTTTCCACCAGGTTCATCGCAAAGGTCGTCTTACCCATGGACGGACGGCCGGCGACGATGATCAGGTCGGACGGCTGCAGGCCGCTGGTCTTCTCGTCGAGGTCGGTGTAGCCAGTGGACAAACCGGTAATGGCGTTGTCGGTGTTGAACAAGGTGTCGATGCGGTCGATGGCCTTGGTCAACAGGTCGTTGACGCTCACCGGGCCGCCGGTTTTCGGTCGTGCCTCGGCGATCTGGAAGATCTGCCGCTCGGCTTCGTCGAGGATCTCGGCGGCGGTGCGTCCTTCCGGGTTGAACGCGCTGTCGGCGATCTCGGTGCTGATGCCGATCAGCTGACGCAAGGTTGCCCGCTCGCGCACGATCTGTGCGTACGCCTTGATATTGGCGACCGACGGTGTGTTTTTCGCCAGTTCGCCCAGGTAACCGAGGCCGCCGACTTGGGACGTCTGCCCTTCCTTGTCCAATTGCTCGGCCAGGGTCACGACGTCGATCGGCATGTTCTGGTCGGCCAGCCTGGCGATCGCGCGGAAAATCAGGCGGTGGTCATGCCGGTAGAAATCGCCGTCGGAAACTTGATCGAGCACACGCTCCCAGGCGTTGTTGTCCAGCATCAGGCCACCGAGCACGGCCTGTTCGGCCTCGATGGAATGTGGAGGCACCTTCAGGGCAGCGGTTTGCAGATCATATTGCTCGGGGGCGGTGATTTCGTTCATGGCCACGTCTGGTTATGAAATTCAGCAATTGCAGAAAGACAAAGGGCACGACCTGTAGACAGGATCGTGCCCGATGTTACCGGCAAGCACCCGAGGGTGCCAGCCGACAGGTGTTGCTTAGGCTGCTACCACGACAACGCGTACGGTGGCTTCAACTTCGGCGTGCAGGTGCACGGCTACGTCGAATTCGCCTACGTTGCGGATGGTGCCGTTCGGCAGACGAACTTCGCTTTTCGCAACTTCAACGCCGGAGGCGGTCAGTGCGTCAGCGATGTCGTGAGTACCGATCGAACCGAACAGCTTGCCTTCGTCGCCAGCGGTGGCAGTGATGGTCACTTCCAGCTCGGCCAGTTGGGCAGCACGGCTTTCAGCCGATGCCTTACGGTCTGCGGCGGCTTTTTCCAGCTCGGCGCGACGCTCTTCGAACGCAGCCAGGTTGGCAGCGGTCGCAGCGGTGGCCTTGCCGAAAGGCAGCAGGTAGTTACGACCGTAGCCGGCCTTAACGTTTACTTTGTCGCCCAGGTTGCCCAGGTTGGCGATTTTTTCCAGAAGGATCAGTTGCATGTGAAAATCCTCTAACTTTTAACCTTCACCGTTCGCGTTGTCGGCGTCTTTCGGCGCCATACGACCGCGAAAATCAATCAGGCTGTCGACGATGGCCAGGACCACCAGCAACGGATAGATCAGCTGCATGAACAGCAGCAACGTGACGTACAACCCCACCAGCCAGAATCTGGCCAGTCGCTTTTGCGCCACCAGCCCGTGAATCAGGGACAGGGCGGCAAAGACCAGCGGTACACTGCACAACGGCGTGAGCATTGCCATCTGCGGACCGAAGTTCGGCCCCAGAAGCATGCCCGCCAACAGCAACATCGCCAGCCCAAGCGGGAAACGGATGGCGCGAAACTCGCGACCAAAACCACCCGGGTTGTACAACAACGCCTGCCAGTAGCGCCCGATAACCAGGCTCAGCACACTGACGATCTGCAACAAGGCCGCAATCAGTCCGGTCAGGACGGGGGCGATCAGGGACGCGAAACGCGCCTGCTCTTCTACCGACATCCGTTGGTAGAGATCACCGAGTGCCTCGGGCAGGATTTTTATCAAAGCCTGCGACAGCATCTCGATCTGGGGCGCAAAAGCCACCCCGAGCACCACTGAAAACACCACACCTATCGCTATGCTGACCAGCAGCACGCGGTTCCAGGATTCGCTGGCGCGCAACACCAACGCCAGCGCCGAAGACCCCAGCAGCACCATGACTGCACGCGGGTCCGCGGAATACATCCACCAGAGCAAGGCTGGCAGAAGTCCCAGAGCAAGAACGCCCAAGGCGTCCCTCAATCCGCGCCGCAGGAGTACAAGACTCCCGGCGGCAGCACCCAACCAGTACAACAACGGCAATGCCGCACATCCAGCCACTACAAGAGTGGCCTGCATACGTCCCCGCATGATGAAGTCAGCTAAGGCGCGCATGCATTCAATCCCTTACTACTTGTCGACTGCCCGGTCTCAGCGGCCGTGGCTGTCGGTGTAGGCCAGCAGGGCCAGGAAGCGGGCGCGCTTGATAGCGGTGGCCAGCTGACGCTGATAACGAGCTTTGGTACCGGTGATACGGCTTGGAACGATTTTGCCGGTCTCGGATACGTAGGCTTTCAGAGTGTTGAGATCTTTGTAATCGATCTCTTTCACGTCTTCAGCGGTGAAGCGGCAGAATTTACGACGACGGAAGAAACGTGCCATGTGATTGGCTCCTTAAAAGGTCCGTGGATTACTCGTCAGCGTTATCGCTGTTGTCGCTGTCGCTATCGCTGTCATCGCCTTCGGCGCTGTCAGAATGCTCAGGACGGTCGCGACGCTCACGGCGCTCACTGCGGTTTTCTTCAGCCTTGAGCATCTCGGATTGGCCAGTGATGGCTTCTTCGCGACGGATGACCAGGTTACGGATCACTGCATCGTTGTAGCGGAAGTTGTCTTCCAGCTCGGCCAGGGCCTTGCCGGTGCACTCAACGTTCAGCATCACGTAGTGAGCCTTGTGAACATTGTTGATTGCGTAGGCCAGTTGACGACGGCCCCAATCTTCCAGACGGTGGATTTTGCCGCCGTCTTCTTCGATCAGCTTGGTGTAACGCTCAACCATGCCGCCGACTTGCTCGCTTTGATCCGGGTGGACCAAAAAGATGATTTCGTAATGACGCATGAATGCTCCTTACGGGTTGTAGCCTGCCGCTCAAAAACGGTCAGACAAGGAGTGAATGACACTTATGGACTTGAGGACGCTAGACACATAAGTGCCTGCCATCACAGCAAGGGGCGCAATTGTAGAGAAGGGCCGAGGGCGGCGCAAGGCAATTGGTGATTATTTGAACAGCGCCGTTCCTGGCCCTACACAAAACACTGTGGGAGCGAGCTTGCTCGCGATAGCGCCGTGTCAGTCGACATTTCCGTCACTGATACACCGTCATCGCGAGCAAGCTCGCTCCCACATTTTGACCGCGTCTGGATCAGGGCTTTTTGGCGGCCGACTTGGCGCCACGCTGGCGCTGGGCCTCGAACAGGCACACACCGGTGGCGACCGAGACATTGAGGCTGCTGACGCTGCCGGCCATCGGCAGCTTGACCAGGTAATCGCAATGCTCGCGGGTCAGACGGCGCATGCCCTTTCCTTCGGCGCCCATGATCAGGATGGTAGGGCCGGTCAAGTCCTGGTCATAAATACTGACCTCGGCCTCGCCCGCCGTGCCGACAACCCACAAGCCGCGCTGCTGGAGCTTTTCCAGGGTGCGCGCCAGGTTGGTCACTGCCACCAAAGGGATAACTTCCGCAGCGCCACAAGCGACCTTGCGCACGACCGGCGTCAATGTCGCGGACTTGTCCTTGGGCACGATCACCGCCAACGCACCGGCGGCGTCCGCCGAACGCAGGCAGGCGCCGAGGTTGTGCGGGTCGGTCACGCCATCCAGTACCAGCAACAACGGCGCGCCTTCGGTGCGATCGAGCAGCTCGTCGAGCATCGCCTCGCCCCAGACCTGACTCGGGCTGACCTCGGCCACGACGCCTTGATGCACGCCTTCGACCCAGGCGTCCATCTCGCGCCGCTCGGCCTGACCGACCGCAACGCGGTTTTCGCCGGCCAGCTCGACCAAGGTCTGGACACGCGGGTCGCTACGACCTTCCGCCAACCAGATCTGCTTGACCCGCTTGGGGTGGTGACGCAACAACGCCTCCACGGCATGCACGCCGTAGATTTTTTCCAACTGACTCATGATTTGGCCTTGGGTTTACGCGCCCCGCCACTCTTGGCAGGGGCCGAGCCTGCTTTCGGCGGGCCTTTACGGTGTTTGCTCGGCTTGCTGCTCGCCTTCTCCGGAGCCGACCGGCCGGCCTTGCCCCCGGACGCCGCTTTACCGCCGCTCTTGGCTTCGGCCAGCAAGGCCTGTTTCATTTCGCGACTCTTACGCAATTCGGCGTTTTTCGCCGCCGCATCGCTCGGACGATAGGCTTCGCCGGCCTTTTCCTTGGCCGGACCGCGACGTCCGGATTTGGACGGTGCGGGCTCGGCGGCGGTCTTGGCGGCAGGCGCTGTGGTTTCGGCGCCACGCTTCTTGCGGCCGATCGGTGCGCTGATGGTTTTTTCCGCCATCTCGAAGTCGATCTTGCGTTCATCCAGGTCGACGCGCATCACCCGTACTTCGACGGTATCGCCAAGACGGAAGCTGCGACCGGTGCGTTCGCCGGCCAGGCGGTGATGCACAGGGTCGAAGTGGTAGTAGTCACCCGGCAGCGCGGTGACATGCACCAGGCCTTCGACGTAGATATCGGTCAACTCGACGAACAGGCCAAACCCGGTCACGGCGGTGATCACGCCCGGGAACGACTCGCCAACGCGATCCTTCATGTACTCGCACTTGAGCCAGTTCACCACGTCGCGAGTCGCTTCGTCGGCGCGCCGCTCACTCATCGAGCACTGCTCGCCGAGTTGCTCCAGAGCCGCTTCGTCGTACGGGTAGATACGCGCCTTCGGAATGGTCATCGCACCGGCACGCTTGACGTGCGGGGTGTTCATCTTCGAATGGATCACGCTGCGGATGGCCCGGTGCGTGAGCAGATCGGGATAGCGACGGATCGGCGACGTGAAGTGGGTGTACGCCTCGTAGTTGAGGCCGAAGTGGCCCTGGTTATCGGCGCTGTACACCGCTTGGCTCAAAGAACGCAGCATCACAGTCTGGATCAGGTGGAAGTCCGGACGATCCTTGATACTCGCCAGCAGGGCTTGGTAATCCTTCGGCGTCGGACCTTCCTTGCCTTTGTGCAGGGACAAGCCAAGCTCACCGAGGAAGGCCCGCAATTTTTCCAGGCGCTCCGGCGGCGGGCCGTCGTGGACCCGGTACAAGGCAGGGATTTCATGCTTCTTCAGGAACTCGGCGGTAGCGACGTTGGCCGCCAGCATGCATTCCTCGATCAGCTTGTGGGCATCGTTGCGCACGGTCGGCCGGATTTCGGCGATCTTGCGCTCGGTACCGAAGATAATCCGGGTTTCCTGGGTTTCGAAATCGATCGCGCCCCGTACGTGACGCGCCGCCAGCAATACCTTGTACAGCGAATAGAGCTGCTTGAGGTGCGGCAGCACATCCGTGTATTCACCACGAAGCTTGCGCGACTCGGCCAGCTTCGGCGTTTCCAGCATCGCGCTGACCTTGTTGTAGGTCAGGCGCGCGTGGGAATGGATCACGGCTTCATAAAAGCAGTAGTCAGTCATCTCGCCGGCTTTGGAGATGGTCATCTCGCAAACCATGGCCAGGCGATCGACATGGGGGTTGAGCGAGCACAAGCCGTTGGACAGTTGCTCTGGCAACATCGGCACGACGCGCTCGGGGAAATACACCGAGTTGCCGCGCACCTGGGCTTCAGCGTCCAGCGCCGAGCCGAGCTTCACGTAGCTGGAAACGTCGGCAATGGCCACATACAACTTCCAGCCGCCGGAGAACAGGCGCAACTTGCCGGGCCGGGCTTCGCAGTAGACCGCATCGTCGAAGTCCCGGGCGTCTTCACCGTCGATGGTGACGAACGGCAGGTGACGCAGGTCGATGCGCTTTTCCTTGTCCTTCTCTTCAACTTCCGGCTTGAGCTTGGCGGCCTCTTTCAGGACCGCTTCAGGCCAGACGTGAGGAATGTCGTAGGTGCGCAGGGCAACGTCGATTTCCATGCCCGGCGCCATGTAGTTGCCGACCACTTCCACCACATCGCCCTGAGGCTGAAAGCGCGGGGTTGGCCAGTGAGTGATCTTCACCTCGACGAACTGCCCGATCTGCGCGTTGGCGTTGCGACCTGGGGTGACCAGCACTTCCTGCTGGATCTTCGGGTTGTCGGCGACGACGAAGCCGATGCCACCTTCCTCGAAATAACGCCCCACGATGGTTTCGTGCGCACGGGACACCACTTCGACGATCACGCCTTCACGGCGCCCGCGCCGGTCCAGGCCGGACACCCGGGCCAGCGCACGGTCGCCATCGAACACCAGGCGCATCTGCGCCGGGCTCATGAACAGATCGTCGCTGCCATCGTCGGGGATCAGGAAACCGAAACCGTCGCGGTGACCGGCGATACGGCCCAGGATCAGGTCGAGCTTGTCGACCGGAGCATAAGTGCCACGCCGGGTGTAGATCAGTTGAGCATCGCGCTCCATGGCACGCAGACGGCGGCGCAGGGCTTCGAGCTGGTCCTCGGTGGTCAGGCCGAACTCTTCGACCAGCTGCTCACGGCTAGCAGGCGAACCCCGATCGGCGAGATGCGCCAGGATCAGTTCGCGGCTAGGAATAGGGTTTTCATATTTTTCCGCTTCACGAGCGGCCTCGGGATCGAGGGACTGCCAATCGGCCATTAGAGAGTTTTCACCTTGTCTATATGCGGGTTAGTTTGGCATAGGCGTAATGAAACGGGAAATTTCAAGCAGCAGATGCCTTTTCTAAAGTCTTTCGACCGGCCTTTGAAGCCCCTGATTGCACCGCTCGTGAAATTTAGCGTTTTTTTTGTTCCTGGGGGTTTACAGTTAAAAACACGCTCCGTATAGTGCGCGCCATCGACGACGCACTCACGTTGCCGATATTGCCCAGATGGTGAAATTGGTAGACACGCCAGCTTCAGGTGCTGGTGACCGCAAGGTCGTGGAAGTTCGAGTCTTCTTCTGGGCACCAATTTCGAGCAGCAGGTCAACGGCCTGCCAGCCTCACAAAAACCCGCGAAAGCGGGTTTTTGCGTTTCAGGCCCCTGGAATGTGTTTGGCAATTATCAAAATAAAAACAGGGGTTTACAGATCAAAACGCGCTCCGTATAGTGCGCCACATCAACAGCGGCAACGCTGCAGATGCTGCCCAGATGGTGAAATTGGTAGACACGCCAGCTTCAGGTGCTGGTGACCGCAAGGTCGTGGAAGTTCGAGTCTTCTTCTGGGCACCAAATTCAAGCTTCAAGGTTATACGCCTTGAACCTCACAGAAACCCGCGAAAGCGGGTTTTTGCGTTTCCGGCACCCGAAAACTCCCTCGCCACAACGCACATGAGAAACAATATCGTTTATCATTGTTACAAGTTTTTGCTACACGACAGTGAGGAACCCCGCGAATGATGTTTCGAACCACCCTGCGCCGCGCCCTGACCTGCACCCTGCTCGGCCTGACCCTCGCAACACCCCTCACCCAAGCCGCCGACAAAATTGAACTGACACTCTATAACGGCCAACACAAAGAAGTCGGCGATGAACTGGCCAAGGCCTTCGAAGCCAAGACTGGTATCCACGTCAACGTTCGCAAGGGCAGCAGCAACCAGCTCGCCAGCCAAGTCGTCGAGGAAGGCGACCGCTCCCCGGCCGATGTGATCTATACCGAAGAATCGCCGCCGCTGAACAAACTTGGTGAACAAGGTCTGCTGGCGAAGATCGACGATGCGACCCTCAACGTGCTTCCCAAGGATTATGTCGCCAGCAACGGCTCCTGGATGGGCGTGACCGCTCGCGTTCGCGTGGTTGCCTATAACCCCAAACTGATCGATGAAAAGGACCTCCCGAAAACCGTCCTCGATTTCGCCCAGCCACAATGGCAAGGCAAGGTCGGCTTCGTACCGACCAGCGGCGCATTCCAGGAACAAGCCGTTGCGATCATCAAATTGCACGGCAAGGAAGCCGCCGAAGAATGGCTCACCGGGCTACGTGCGTTCGGCAAGGTCTACAGCAACAACATGGTCGCCCTCAAAGCCGTGGAGAACGGTGAAGTGGCGACGGTCCTGGTGAACAATTACTACTGGTTCGCCCTGCAGCGGGAGAAGGGACAGCTGGATTCCAAGCTGCATTACTTCACTGGCGGTGATGCCGGTGGCCTGGTCACCGTCTCCAGCGCCGCGGCACTGAAATCCAGCAAACACCCCAAGGAGGCCCAACAGTTGCTTGCCTATATGGCCAGCGAGGAGGGGCAGCGGGTGATTACCCAGACGTCCGCCGAATATCCTTTGCACAAGGGCATGACGTCGGATCGCGGCCTCAAGCCGTTCAATGAACTGGAGCCGCCAAAAGTGACGCCCGCCGACCTGGGTAACGCCGAAGAAGCATTGGAGCTGGAACGTGAAGTCGGCTTGAACTGATGATGTCGTCGCTGAGCGCCTCTCCTCCAGCCGGGGTCTACGTGCCCCGGCGCAAGCGCCCCTCGATCGGGTTGCTGCTGCCCGTGCTGCTGCTCGTTTTGCTGAGCCTGCTGCCACTGCTCTACGTCGTCACCAAGACCTGGCAGGCCGGCTGGACCGAGGCACTGCATCTGTTGTGGCGGCCCTATGTATTCGGCTTGCTGCGCAACACCTTGGCGTTGATGGCCGGCGTCACGCTGGCCTGCGGCATCGTCGGCCTGTCCCTGGCCTGGCTGCTGGAACGCAGCAACCTGCCGGGGCGTCGTATCTGGGGCGTTGTCTTGTGCCTGCCGTTCGCCGTGCCGGCGTTTGTCAGCAGCTTCACCTGGGTATCCCTCAGTGCGCAATTCGAGGGATTGGGCGGGGCAATCCTGGTGATGACCCTGTCCAAATACCCACTGATTTTCCTCCCCGTGGCCGCAACGCTGCGCAACCTCGACCCGTCCCTCGAAGAGTCTGCCCGCACCCTGGGGCAAAATCGCTGGGGCGTGTTCTTTCGCGTCACGCTCCCGCTGCTCTGGCCTTCGCTGCTGGCCGGTTCGTTGCTGATTGCCCTGCACATGCTGGTGGAGTTCGGCGCACTGTCAATCATCGGGCTGCAGACCTTCACCACAGCCATCTATCAACAATTCGAGCTGGAATTCAGTAACGCCAATGCCGCCATGTTGTCGGCGGTATTGCTGACGCTGTGCCTGGTCCTGTTGTGGCTGGAACTGCGGGTGCGCGGCAAGGGGCGCCATGTGCGCACCGGGCAAGGCGCGGCACGCCAGGCCGAACAAGTACGCCTGGGCCGGTGGATGCTTTGCGGTCAACTGTATTGCCTGGCGTTGGCGATCATCGGCAGCGGTATCCCGCTGGGAATGCTGGCGTATTGGCTGGCCGTGGGCACTTCCGCGGCATTCCCGGCGGGCGAGATCGGCGAAGCGCTGCTGTCGTCCCTGGCGCTTTCGCTGGGCGGCGCCGCCCTCTGCCTCGTATTGGCGGTACCGGTGGGCCTGCTGGTGGTGCGTCACAAGGGGCGGCTGGCGATCTGGGCCGAGCGCCTGCCCTACTTGCTGCACGCGCTGCCGGGCCTGGTCATCGCCCTGAGCCTGGTGTATTTCGCCCTGCACTACGTGCCCGCGCTGTACCAGACTTCCGGCCTGCTGCTGATTGCCTATGCGCTGCTTTTCCTGCCGCTGGCCCAAGCACCGGTGCGTACGGCGCTGAACAAGGCCGCCCCACAACTGGAAGAAGCGGCGCGGACGTTGGGGGCTTCGTCGCTCGGTGCGTTTTGTCGGGTGACCCTGCCGATCATCTTCCCGGCCCTGGGCGCGGCGTTCGCCCTGGTGTTCCTGGATGCGATGAAGGAATTGACCGCGACGCTGTTGCTGAGCCCGACCGGACTCAACACGTTGGCGACGGCGGTCTGGGCACATACGTCGAATGTGGAATTCGCAGCGGCGGCGCCCTATGCGGCGCTGTTGATTCTGGTGTCGGGGTTGCCAGTCTATTTGCTGACGACGCGGATGTATCTGAGTCGCTGAGTCCGCTTTCGCAAGCAGGCTCGCTCCCACAAAGTTGGTGTGGACACCCGTTTTGTAAACGGCAATAAACCTGTGGGAGCGAGCCCGCTCGCGAAGGGCCCGCCACAACCTCGAATCAAGCCCTGAACTGACCCAGGCTGGCCTTCAACTGCGCCGCCAGTTTATCCAGCACCTTGCCGCTGGCCGTGGTCTCGACCACCGCCTGGGCAGCCTTCTCGGCCTGGGCGTGAATGGTCTCAACCCGGCCGCGTACCGCTTGCGCGCCCTGGGCTTGATGCGCGGCTGCTTGAGTCGCCAAGCCGATGGCCGCGTGAACCTGCTCGACCGACGCCTGCACCGACTGCTGCAGCCGCGCGCTGTCACGCAACACTGACAGACCTTCATTGGCCTGCCGTCCCGCTTGGCCGATGGCCGCCACGGCTTCGCGCGCGCCTTGTTGCAAGGCCACGATGTGCGCCTGGATATCGCCCGTCGAGCTCTGGGTCTTGCTTGCCAGCGCCCGCACTTCATCCGCCACCACCGCGAAGCCGCGTCCGGTCTCCCCGGCGCGCGCCGCCTCGATGGCCGCGTTCAGGGCCAACAGGTTGGTTTGCTCGGCAATACCATGGATCACCGTCAACACGACTTCGATCTGCTCGCTCTGCTGGGCCAGCCGTTCGATGACTTTCGCCCCCGTGTCGACCTGCCCGGCCAACGCTTCGATCAAGCCGCCGACCTTGGCTGACGTGCGGGTGGTTTCATCGGTGGCCTGACGGATCTCCGCTACCTGTTGCAAGGCCGCCTGCATCGCCTGGCTTTCCGATTGAGCCTCATCGGCCATCTGCGACAGCGCACGCAGGCTCTCGGCCACTTCATCGCGCTGCATGCCGGCCGCCGCGTCGGCGCCCGAGTTGCGCAGCGTCATCGCGCCGATCTCCTGACCGGTACGCTGGGCCACATCGCCCGCCTCGCGCACGATGGGTTGCAATTTATCCACAAAGCGGTTGACCGCCGAAGCCATGTCGCCGATTTCGTCTTTGCTGTTGATTTGCACGCGCTTGGTCAGGTCACCCTCGCCCGCCGCCAGATCGTTCATCGCGGCGATCAACAACTTCAAGCGATTGACCACCCGACGCCCCAGCACCACGGCCAACAACACCAACACGCCCAACCCTACCAACGCCAGGCCCAGGCCGATGCGCCAACGCAAGGTCTCTGCGGCTTCTTGAACCGTGACGGCGGTATTGGTCTGCATATCGGTGGCGGTGGCCTGCGCCGAGCCCAGGCGGCCACGCATGGCTGCGGCACTGTCGGCAGCCGCGCCCTTGAGGCTGTCGCCCACCAATTGATCGCTGCTGGCAATCAGCGCGGAGAAGCGCTGGTCGAGCGCCTTGAGGTCGGTTTCCACCGAGGCGGTGGAAACGCCCATCAGCACCTTGCCGATCTCGACGCCATTGGGGTTGATCGACGCTTCGAGGTAATAAACCGATGGATCGTTCTTCGCCGCATCCAATACTTTATCCAACGCCCGATCGCCCTTGCCCTTTTCCAGCAGGGCCTTGTTGATCGGATTTTCCCGGTTCAGGTAGCGAGTCAGGTGTTCCCCTGCGGCGTCGTCATAGATGACGAACAGTACATTGGGATTGCGCTGGGCCCGACGGGCGAATTCGGACAGGGTGGGCACGTCGCTGTCCCACATTGCCCGGGGCGCGACCGAGGCCAGAAGCTGCGCCATATCATTGGCGGAATCCCTCAGGTCTTTTTCCAGGGTCGCACGCAGTTGAGCCTGCTCTTCCTTCAGACGGGAAGACAACCCCGCGGTCAATCGCTGGCGGATACTGGTGGACAAGCTGTCCAGGCTGGAGGTGACTTCTCGCCCAGCCTGCTCCAACTCACCCGCCAGTTTCTGGCTGTCAACGCCCAGGCGCGCGCCCAGGTCGGACTCAAGCGCGGTGACCGTGCTTCGGGTCAGCGCAACGGCCACCAGCACCTGCACCAAAAGGGCGATACCGAGGGTAACGAAAACAGGCCGCAGCAAACGGCTTTGTAACAGTGAGAGAACGGCCGACACGTGAAATCCCTCTACCAAACGCCATTAATTTGATGGCACGCCTGGAAGGGGTGCCTTAATGGAGATGCGTAGCAAGTGTCATGCCGCCCGACAGGCAGAAACGACAAAGGGCTCCATACGGAGCCCTTTGCTTGTTACATCAACGACTTATCAGGCAAATGGATGACGCAGAACGATGGTTTCGTTGCGGTCCGGCCCCGTCGAAATAATGTCGATCGGCGCGCCGACCAACTCTTCGACGCGCTTGATGTAGTTGCGCGCGGCCACTGGCAGCTCTTCCAGGGTCTTGGCACCCACGGTGGACTCGGTCCAGCCTGGCATCTGCTCGTAAACCGGCTCCAGGCCGATGTAGCTGTCGGCGTCGGTCGGTGCGTCGATGACAGCGCCGTCCTGGTTCTTGTAACCCACGCAGATGTTGATGGTTTCCAGGCCGTCCAACACGTCCAGCTTGGTCAGGCAAAGGCCCGAGATGCTGTTGACGTCGATGGCGCGACGCAGGATGACGGCGTCGAACCAGCCGCAACGACGGGCACGACCGGTGGTTGCACCGAACTCGTGGCCACGCTTGGCCAGGAACGCACCGACGTCGTCGAACAGCTCAGTCGGGAACGGCCCCGAACCGACGCGGGTGGTGTAGGCCTTGGTGATGCCCAGGATGTAGTCCAGGTACATCGGGCCAAAACCCGAACCGGTGGCGATGCCGCCAGCGGTGGTGTTGGAGCTGGTGACGTACGGATAGGTGCCGTGGTCGATGTCCAGCAGCGAGCCCTGGGCACCTTCGAACATGATGTCCTTACCGGCGCGGCGCAGCTCGTGCAGCTCGGCGGTGACGTCGAGCATCATCGGCTTGAGCAACTCGGCGTATTCCATGCACTCGTCCAGGGTCTTCTGGAAGTCGATGGCCGGCTCTTTGTAGTAATTGACCAGCACGAAGTTGTGGTAATCCAGCAACTCGCCCAGCTTGGCGGCGAAACGCTCACGGTGGAAGAGGTCACCGATCCGCAGGCCACGACGGGCCACCTTGTCTTCATAGGCCGGGCCGATGCCGCGGCCGGTGGTGCCGATCTTCAGCTCGCCACGGGCCTTTTCACGGGCCTGGTCCAGCGCAACGTGATAGGACAGGATCAGCGGGCAGGACGGGCTGATGCGCAGGCGCTCGCGCACCGGTACGCCTTTCTCTTCCAGCTTGATGATTTCCCGCAGCAGGGCGTCGGGCGCCACCACCACACCGTTGCCGATCAAGCACTGCACGCCTTCGCGCAGCACGCCCGATGGAATCAGGTGCAGAACGGTTTTTTCACCGTCGATCACCAGGGTGTGACCGGCGTTGTGGCCACCTTGGTAGCGCACTACGGCGGCAGCATGTTCGGTCAGCAGATCAACGATCTTGCCTTTGCCCTCATCACCCCACTGGGTGCCCAGGACTACGACATTCTTACCCATAACACTTGTCCTCATTCGCGCAAACTTGGTGCCGGCTCCAGGCCGGCAGGAAAACTCAAGAAGCCAGCGGCAATACTTGCCAAAGCCCGTTCTGCTGAATCAATTGCCGGTCGCAGTCCGCTTCACGGGCGGCGGCCAAAGGTTGCCCAGGCAAGGCCTGGACGACACGCTGACCCTCACTGCGCAACTGACAGACCATCTGCCAGAGTGCCGCATCCGTACTGTCAGGCATCCAGATACCGCCGGACGGTAACTCGATTTCAACACGCCCCAGGGTCACCAGGGTTTTCAAATCGGTAGAGAAGCCGGTCGCCGGACGGGCGCGACCGAAGTCGGCGCCGATGTCGTCGTAGCGACCGCCCTGGGCGATGGACTGACCAACGCCCGGTACAAACACTGCGAACACCACGCCAGTGTGATAGTGATAGCCGCGCAGCTCACCCAGGTCGAAATACAGCGGCAACTCAGGGAAACGCACCGACAGACGCTCGGCAATCGCCAACAGGTCGTCCAGCGCCGCCAACACCGGTGCCGGCGCGCCGGCCAAGCGTTCGCGGGCCGCGCCCAGCACTTCACGGCCGCCGCAAAGATCCACCAATGCCCGCAACATGCCGGACAGGTCGCTCGGTAGCCCTTCGGTCAGGCTGATGACTTCATCGATGGCCTTGCGCTGCAAGGCGTCGAACAACCGCTGCTCCACTTCACCGGACAAACCGGCCGCACGGGCCAGGCCACGGTAGATGCCGACATGGCCCAGGTCCATGTGGACATCCGGCACGTCGGCCAGTTGCAGCATGGCCAACATCAGGCTGATGACTTCCACGTCACTGACTGGGCTGGCGTCGCCATAAAGTTCGGCGCCCAACTGGATCGGGCTGCGCGAAGACGACAAGGCACGCGGCTGGGCATGCAGGACACTGCCGGCGTAGCACAGACGGCTCGGGCCTTCGCGGCGCAAGGTGTGGGCATCGATGCGTGCCACTTGTGGCGTGATGTCGGCCCGAAAGCCCATCTGCCGGCCCGATTGCGGGTCGATAACCTTGAAGGTGCGCAAATCCAGGTCCTGGCCCGCGCCGGTCAGCAAGGATTCCAGGTACTCGATATGCGGGGTAACGACGAATTCGTAACCCCAGCTCTGGAACAGATCCAACACCTGCCGACGCGCTACTTCGATACGCGCGGCTTCCGGTGGCAGTACTTCTTCGATGCCATCTGGCAGCAGCCAGCGGTCTACCGTTGCCATTACGCCATTCCCCTATGATCCGGGCGGCCAGCTTTCGGGCTGGCCTTGAGTGAAGCAGAAAATGCCCGCGTCATGCGAAAAACCGCAAACAACGCGCAAGGGCGACGTGACGAATGGCCCTGGATCGGCCTCGCCAAGCACTTTCCTCGAAAAACCTGTCGGGTCATTCAACCCGACGCCTGCACCGTATAAACCACAATCGAACGCGCAGACGCAAAAAAGCCGGGAATTTCCCGGCTGCCGCATCATACACACGTTTTCCCAAAGGATCACCCCGCCCGACGTTTTAGCCGCCGGGCGGAGTGCTTCAGGTCAACGTCGCATCAAGGCTTGGCCTTTTCCAGGTAATGGAAAAAGTCACTGCTTGGGTCCAGGACCATGACGTCGGATTTGTTCGCGAAGCTTTCACGGTAGGCACGCAGGCTACGGTAGAACGCGTAGAACTCCTGGTCCTGGCCATAGGCCTTGGCGTAGATCGCAGCGGCCTGGGCATCACCATCACCACGGACCTCTTCCGATTCACGATAGGCTTCGGCCAGCAGCACGCGGCGTTGACGATCGGCGTCGGCACGGATGCCCTCGGCCAGCTCGTTACCTTTTGCGCGGTGCTCGCGGGCTTCACGCTCACGTTCGGTGCTCATGCGCTCGAACACGCTGCGGTTCACTTCCTTCGGCAGGTCGATGGCCTTGACACGCACATCGACCACTTCGATACCCAGCTCTTTTTCCGCCATCGCGTTCAGCGAGCGGGTGATGTCTGCCATGAGCGCGTCGCGCTCACCGGACACCACTTCGTGCAGGGTACGTTTACCGAACTGGTCACGCAGGCCCGACTCCAGGCGACGGGACAAACGTTCGTCGGCGATCTGCTTGAGACCAGAGGTCGCGGTGTAGAAGCGCTCGGCATCCTTCACGCGCCACTTGGCGTAGGCATCGACCATCACGGCTTTCTTTTCCAGCGTCAGGAAGCGCTGCGTCGGTGCGTCCAACGTCATCAAGCGCGCATCGAACTTGCGCACCTTGTTAACGTACGGCACCTTCACATGCAGCCCTGGCTGGACATCAGCCTGGACCACGCGACCGAATTGCAGCAACACCGCGCGCTCGGTCTGAGCCACGATATAGAAGCAGTTCCAGGCAGCGATCGCCACGACGACGCCGACAATAAGGGCGATCAGCGATTTATTGCTCATCAGCGACTCTCCCTGGTACGTGCTTGCTGTTGCTGCAGGTCCGCCGCCGCGCGGGCATTGGCTTCATTGCTGGCGGCTGCCGCCGCGCCGGTTGGCGGTGTGCCGGTGTTGCGACCACTCTCGACCATCTTATCCAGCGGCAGGTACAGCAGATTGCTCTGGCCGTCCTTGTTGCCGGTCACGAGGACCTTGCTGGTGTTGCTGAAGACTTCCTGCATGGTGTCCAGGTACAGGCGCTGGCGCGTGACTTCAGGCGCCTTGCGATATTCGGCTACCAGTTTGGTGAAGCGATCAGCCTCACCCTTGGCGCGGGAAACCACTTCGTCGCGATAACCGTTGGCATCTTCGATGATGCGCTGGGCCTGACCACGGGCTTCCGGCACAACGCCGTTGGCATAGGTTTCGGCCTGGTTGCGCGAGCGTTGCTCGTCCTCACGGGCGCGGATCACGTCGTCAAAGGCTTCCTGCACTTCGCGCGGTGCCGCTGCGCTCTGGACGTTGACTTGGGTGACCGTGATACCGGTGCGATAGGTATCGAGGAACCGTTGCAGGCGCTCCTTGATTTCGCTGGCCATCAGCTCACGACCTTCGGTCAGCACCTGGTCCATGGCGGTGGAACCCACCACGTGGCGCAGGGCGCTTTCAGTCGCGTGTTGCAGGCTGATCTCCGGCTGGTCGACGTTGAGCACGAAGTCCTGCAGGTTGGTGATCTTGTACTGCACGGTCAGCGGCACTTCGACGATGTTCTCGTCTTCGGTCAGCATCTGGCCCTGCTTGGAGTAGGCACGCTCGCGCGTGACGTTCTCCATGTACTTCTGGTCGATCGGCGGGAAATAGATGTTCAGGCCCGGGCCGACGGTTTCGTAGTATTTGCCGAAGCGCAGCACCACGGCCTGCTCCTGCTCGTCCACGACATACACCGCGCTGTACAGCCAGACAGCCGCGAGCACGACAAGGCCGATGCCGAGCAGGCCGAAACCGCCGCCCTTGCCCGGACGGCTGCCGCCATCGTCACCGCGTTTCCTACCACCACCGAACAAACCGTTCAGGCTGTCCTGCAGCTTGCGGAAGGCCTCGTCGAGATCCGGTGGTCCCTTGCGGTCGCCGTTGTTACGACGCTTGCCGCCCCAGGGATCCTGGTTATTCGAGTTGCCACCCGGCTCATTCCAAGCCATAGCGCTCTCCATCTGATAAAGCAAAGACGCACCCACGGCGCGCCGGCCAATGCTACAGAATGCCTGACACAGCTTTCTCAGGCTTTTATTGCAAAGTGTGTTGCTCGATGAATTCCATCGGCTGGAGCCCTTCGCGACTGACCAGCCGGTTCAGTTCCGACCGAGGCAGGCGAACGGCCAGCAGGCAGATGCCTTCTTCGTCGTGTTCTTCTTTCTGCACCGCCCCCAACTCGAAAAACTGCGCACGCAGCCGGGCAAAACGCTGCGGCAGCTTCAAGGTACCCACAAACAGGTCATCGCCCAGCAGTTCCGCCACGGCCTGTTTGAGCAGGTCCAGGCCACTGCCATCACGGGCCGAAAGCCAGACCCGCTGCGGCTTTCCGTCGGCATCGCGCTGGATCTGCGGCTCCACGCCTTCGAGCAAATCGAGTTTGTTGTATACCTCGAGGATCGGCAAGTCCTGGGCCCCGATCTCTCCCAGCACCACCATGACCTGTTCGATCTGCAGCATCCGGTCCGGTTCGGCGGCATCGATCACGTGCAGCAGCAGGTCGGAGTTGCTCGACTCTTCGAGCGTAGCCCGGAAAGCCTCGACCAGCTTATGCGGCAAATGCCGGATGAAACCCACGGTATCGGCCAGCACGATGGGCCCGAGGTCGCTCAGGTCGAGCCGACGCAAGGTCGGGTCGAGCGTGGCGAACAACTGGTCGGCGGCATAGACATCGGATTGGGTGACGTTGTTGAACAGGGTCGATTTGCCGGCGTTGGTATAACCCACCAGTGAAACCGTCGGGATGTCGGCCCGCTTGCGGCCGCGCCGCGATTGCTCGCGCTGGCTGCGGACTTTCTCCAGCCGCCCTTTGATCTGGCGCAGGCGAACCCGCAGCAGGCGCCGGTCGGTTTCCAGCTGGGTTTCACCCGGGCCCCGCAGGCCGATACCGCCTTTCTGGCGCTCAAGGTGAGTCCAGCCGCGGACCAGCCGCGTGCTCATGTGCTCAAGCTGGGCCAGTTCGACCTGGAGCTTGCCTTCATGGGTACGCGCGCGCTGGGCGAAGATATCGAGAATCAGCCCGGTGCGGTCGATCACGCGGCACTCGAAGACACGTTCGAGGTTGCGTTCCTGACTGGGCGTGAGGATGTGATTGAAAATCACCAGATCGATGTGCTCGGCTTTGACCAGGTCGCGCAACTCCTCGACCTTGCCACTGCCGATCAGGAATTTGGCGGTTGGCCGATGACGCGGCACGTTGAAAAACGCGACGGTCTCGGCGCCGGCCGAAATTGCCAATTCCTGAAACTCCTGCGGATCTTCGCGCGCCTCAGGGTCCTGTCCTTCCAAGTGAACGAGAATGGTCCGCTCACCACCACCGTGGCGCTCAAAGAACAAAGGAGGCTCCTATCAAGCGTTACCCGGCTCAGCGTCACCGCCTTCGGATTCGGTTGCGCTAGGCAGACGAATCGGACGAACCGGCACCACTGTCGAGATAGCGTGTTTGTAGACCATCTGGCTGACGGTGTTCTTCAGCAGGATGACGAACTGGTCGAACGACTCGATCGTGCCTTGCAGTTTGATCCCGTTGACCAGATAGATGGACACCCCAACTTTCTCTTTACGTAAAGTGTTCAAGTAAGGGTCTTGTAGCGAATGCCCTTTTGACATGTGCCGCACTCCTTTAAGGATCAATTATAAAAATCGGAATTCAGATGGCTTGGGCCGTCACACCCCCAAGGATAGACGGCAATTGCAAGGACTCAGCTCAATATGGAGATGGTCCCGAGGTATTTCAAGGCGCGTGGCAGATTGTCGCAATCAAGGCTGTCAAGCCAATGCAAGTCAGTCCAGCTGCGCAGCCAGGTGAACTGGCGTTTCGCCAATTGGCGCGTGGCAATGATTCCACGCTCGCGCATCTCGGCTGACGTCAGCTTGCCGTCCAGGTAGTCCCAGACTTGTCGATAACCCACCGCACGTATAGACGGCAACCCGGCATGCAGGTCACTTCGCTCACGCAGGGCTACGACCTCGTCTATGAATCCCTGTTCCAACATTAATGTGAATCTTTGTTCAATTCGCCGATGCAGCACTTGCCGGTTCGCCGGAGCGATGGCCAGATTCGCGACAGTATAGGGCAATTGTTGCAGTCCCGAAGCGGCTGCTTCAGTACTTTGCGCAGATTGTCGCTGCCGCAGGGCCGTCATGCTCTGGCCGCTCACCCGATAAACCTCCAGGGCCCGGCTGAGCCGCTGCGGGTCGTTGGGGTGAATGCGCGCCGCCGATTCAGGATCGATCACCGCCAATTGTTCATGAAGCGCTTGCCAGCCAAGGCGCGCAGCCTCTTCTTCGATCTGTGCGCGCACCTCGGGATCGGCCGCCGGCATGTCCGCCAGGCCATCGACCAGGGCTTTGTAGTACAGCATCGTACCGCCCACCAGCAGCGGAATCTTGCCTCGCGCAGTGATCTCGGCCATGGCCTGGAGCGCATCACGCCGAAAATCAGCCGCCGAATAGGCTTCGGCCGGGTCGAGGATGTCGATCAGTCGATGTGGATATTCAGCGAGCAAAGCTTTCGACGGTTTGGCGGTGCCGATGTCCATGCCCCGGTAGACCAGCGCCGAATCGACGCTGATCAACTCGCAGGGCAAGACCTTGGTCAGTTCGATGGCCAGGTCGGTCTTGCCGGCGGCCGTCGGCCCCATCAGGAAAATCGCGGGTGGCAACTGGCTCATCAACGACCGCGCAGGAACAGTTTGTCCAGGTCGTCCAGGCCCAGTTGAGTCCAGGTCGGCCGGCCATGGTTGCATTGACCGCTGCGTTCGGTGTTTTCCATGTCCCGCAACAGGCCGTTCATTTCCGGCAAGGCCAGGCGCCGGTTGGCGCGGATCGCGCCGTGGCAGGCCATGGTGCCGAGCAATTCGTTCAAGTGCGCCTGGATCCGGTCGCTGGTGCCATATTCCATCAGGTCCGCCAGCACGTCGCTGACCAGGCGATTGGCCTCGGCCTGTTTCAACAAGGCCGGGATCTGCCGGATCGCCAGGGTTTCCGGGCCCAGGCGCTGTAGCTCGAAGCCCAGGCGCTGGAACCAGCTCATGTGCTCTTCAGCGCAATCGGCTTCGCGCTGGCTGACGGCCAGGGATTCGGGAACCAACAACGGTTGGCCGCTCAAGCCTTCGCTGGCCATGGCGATCTTCAATCGCTCGTACATGATCCGCTCGTGAGCGGCGTGCATATCCACCAGGACCAGGCCCTGGGCGTTTTCGGAAAGGATGTAGATGCCTTTTAGCTGCGCCAGGGCATAACCCAACGGTGGTATATCTCCCTGACCGTCGGGCAATGTCGCCGCAGCGGTTTCAGGCAGAGGCTTGAAGAACTCGCGATACGCGGCCTGGGCCTCGGCTGCCGGCACATTGGATTGTGGGCGCGGCGTGTATTGATACTGATAACCGCTGCCAGCGCCGCTTCCGCCTGTGTTGTAGGCTGGTTGGGGCTGGGGTTGCTCCAGCAGGGCATGGGCCGCCAAGCGCATTTCCCCCTGGGGGCCAAACTCGCCGGCCTCCAGCCCGGTCGGCCGGACCATGCCGGCCACGGCCGCCGGGGCCGCCAACTGATCTTCCGGCCGAACATCGCCCAGGGCTCGATGCAACGTGCCATAGAGGAAATCGTGGACCATGCGTCCATCACGGAAACGCACTTCGTGCTTGGTCGGGTGGACGTTGACGTCCACCACCGATGGGTCGACTTCGAAGAACAGCACGAAGGTGGGATGCCGACCGTTGAACAGCACATCGCGGTAGGCCTGGCGCACCGCATGGGCCACCAATTTGTCGCGCACCGCACGGCCGTTCACGTAGAAATATTGCAGGTCCGCCTGGCTGCGGGAAAACGTCGGCAAGCCGACCCAACCCCACAGGTGCAAGCCATTGCGCTCCACCTCGATGGGCAAGGCCTGCTCCAGAAAACCCGCGCCACACACCGCGCCCACACGCCGGGCGCGAGCCGCATCATCGTTGGCCTCGTGCAGGCTGAGGATGGTCTTGCCGTTGTGGCGCAGGTGAAACGCCACGTCAAACCGTGCAAGGGCCAGGCGCTTGATGACTTCCTGCAAATGATCGAATTCGGTTTTCTCGGCCTTGAGGAACTTGCGCCGGGCCGGAGTATTGAAGAACAAGTCCCGTACTTCAACCGACGTGCCCACCGGATGAGCGGCGGGTTGCACATGGGAAGCCATGTCGCGGCCTTCGGTCTCGACCTGCCAGGCCTGATCGGCGTTTCGGGTGCGGGACGTGAGCGTCAGGCGTGACACCGAACTGATGGACGCCAGCGCCTCGCCACGAAACCCCAGGCTCATGACCCGTTCGAGGTCTTCCAGGTCACGAATCTTGCTGGTCGCGTGACGCGCCAGGGCCAGCGGCAGGTCATCGGCGGGAATGCCGCGACCGTCGTCGCGCACCCGCAACAGCTTGACCCCGCCCTGCTCGACATCGACGTCAATACGCCTGGCCCCGGAGTCGAGACTGTTTTCCAGCAGCTCCTTGATGACCGACGCGGGGCGCTCGACCACTTCGCCGGCGGCGATCTGGTTCGCCAGCCGAGGGCTGAGCAGTTCGATGCGGGCGGTGCTGTCGATCACGTCATCGCTCATTGCTTGGCCGCCACTTCGTTGCCAGGAATGGTCAGGGTCTGCCCGATCTTCAGCTCGTCACTTTGCAGATTGTTGGCGCTGCGCAAGGTCGCGGGCGACACCTGATAGCGCACGGCGATCATAGCCAGGGTTTCGCCCGGGTTGACTCGATGGTCGCGCGGGCCCTGGGCGATCTTGCCCGAATCGCGCAGCCAGGCGATGTAGGTGCCGGGCGGTGGATTCTGCTGGAAGAACTGCCGCACGCCACTGCTGATGGATCGGGCCAAGGCCTGCTGGTGGCTTGACGACGACAGTTTAGAGGCTTCGTTGGCGTTGGAAATGAACCCGGTTTCCACCAGGATCGACGGGATGTCCGGCGACTTGAGCACCATGAACCCGGCCTGCTCGACCCGCTGCTTGTGCAATGGCGTGACGCGGCCGATGTTGCTCAGCACTTTTTGGCCGACGTTCAGGCTGGAGGTCAACGAGGCGGTCATCGACAAGTCCAGCAACACACCGGCGAGCATCCGGTCCTTGTCGTCGAGGCTGACGTTGCCAGCACCGCCGATCAGGTCGGAACGGTTTTCACTGTCGGCCAGCCAGCGGGCGGTCTCGGAAGTGGCACCACGGTCGGACAAGGCAAATACCGAGGCGCCAAACGCAGCCTTGGAGGGTGCGGCGTCGGCATGGATCGAGACGAACAGGTCCGCGCCCTTCTTGCGGGCGATTTCCGTGCGTCCGCGCAGGGGAATGAAATAGTCGCCCGTGCGGGTCAGTTCGGCGCGGAAGCCTTTCATGCCGTTGACTTGGCGTTGCAGTTCGCGGGCGATGGACAGCACCACGTCCTTCTCACGCTGCCCGCGCGAACCCGAGGCGCCAGGGTCTTCGCCACCGTGTCCGGCGTCGATAACCACAATGATGTCGCGTTTGCCGGCCGGGGCCGGTGGCAGCTTGATCGCGGGTTCAGTGGGCGTGACCGGCACGGCGGGCACCGTGGCGACTTTGGTCGGCGGCGGCGGTGTCGGCGCGGCATCGGCCGGGTTATCGAACAGGTCCACCACCAGCCGGTTGCCGTACTGGGCGTTGGGCGCCAGCGTGAAGCTCTTCGGGGTCACCGCCTGTTTCAGGTCGACGACCACCCGCAGGTCGGTCGGCGTACGCTGGGCCGAGCGCATGGCGGTAATCGGAGTGTTGGCGGTGGGCACGTTCAGCGGCGCGCCCAAGGACGCGCCATTGATGTCGATCACCAGGCGATCCGGGGCGGTCAGGGTGAATACGCTGTGCTGCACCGGGCCTGTCAGGTCGAACACCAGCCGGGTATTGTCCGGCGCCCGCCAGAGGCGAACGCTGTTGACCTTTGTCTCAGCCACAGCATCGACGGCCAGTGCCGTAAGCAACAGTCCTACGACAGCAACCACCGCGCGAAAGCGCATACCAAACCCCATCATTTAATTAGTTTCCAAAGCCAAGGCGGCACACCACGACTCGCCACGCGAGCCTTGCGGTGTCAGTTTCAGCGAACGCCCGCCATTCTGCGCGCCAATGGTAATGGTCAGGTCCGGCTTTGGCAAAAAGCCTGCACCTTTCTGGGGCCATTCGATCAGGCACAAGGCGTCATCTTCGAAGTAATCACGGATGCCGAGGAACTCCAGCTCTTCGGGATCGACCAGCCGATACAGATCGAAATGAAACGCTCGGATGTCGCCGATCTCGTAGGGCTCGACCAGGGTGAAAGTAGGGCTCTTGACTGAGCCGACGTGCCCGAGACCACGGATGATGCCACGGGACAAGGTGGTTTTTCCCGCGCCGAGGTCGCCCTCGAGAAAGATCAAGCCATGCCCTGCGGTGATTTGCGCGATACGCGCGCCAAATTGTGTCATGGCTTGTTCGTCCGCCAAGTACAGGGTTACTTCAGACACGGTGAATGCTCCTCCAACAACTGACGAATGGCCGGGATCAGATCGGTCGCCGCCAATCCCCGGCCCGAGCGACCGCACTGGACGCCCGCGCTGGCATGCAGCCAGACCGCCAGGCATGCGGCCTCGAACGCTTCCAGCCCCTGGGCCAGCAACGCGCCGACGACCCCGGCGAGCACATCCCCCAGGCCGGCGGTGGCCATGGCCGGGTGGCCTTGGGTACAAACCGCCAGGCGGCCGTCCGGGCTGGCGATCAAGCTGCCGGCCCCCTTGAGGATCACGGTAGCTGTGTATTTCTGGCTCAAGGCGTGGGCCGCCGCCGAGCGGTCGGCCTGCACCTGAGCCGTGGATATCCCCAGCAATCGCGCTGCCTCGCCCGGATGCGGGGTAATGACGCAATGTTCGGGCAGGCTGACCGCGCCAAGGCTCAACAGATTCAGAGCATCGGCGTCCCACACCTGGGGCAGCGCAGCATTGGCCGCCGCCGACAGCAGGCTGCGTCCCCAGGCAGCCTGGCCCAAGCCCGGGCCGACCACCAGGACGTTGGCCTGCTTGAGCAAGCCCATCAATTGATTGGCCGAATGAGTGCCCTGCACCATCACCTCAGGCAAACGGACCAGCGCCGAGGCGACGTGCTCGCTGCGGGTGGCCATCGAAACCATGCCCGCGCCGCAGCGCAGCGCAGTTTCGGCGCTCATCTGGATCGCGCCGCCGAAACCCCGGTCGCCGCCGATCAACAGCACGTGACCGAACTTGCCTTTGTGGGACGTGGGCGGGCGAGGCGTCAGGCGCGGCAGATTAACAGGCAGGAGCAGGCGGGCACTGGAAGGCGCCGACTCAACAATGTCAGGGTCGGCGTGCAGGTCGTTGAACACCAACTCACCGACTCGATCCGCCGCATCTCCGGTGAACAAGCCAAGCTTCAAGCCGATGAACGTCACGGTCAGGTCAGCCGCCACGGCGGTCCCGAGCACTCGGCCGGTGTCCGCACACAGCCCCGACGGTATATCCACCGCCGCGACCGGCAAACCGCTGACATTGACCGTATCGATCGCCCGGATATAAGGCTCGCGCACTTCGCCGGTGGTCCCGGTGCCGAGCAGCGCGTCGAGCAGCACTCCCCGCAGCTCGCTATCGTCCGACCAAGGCTCCACCGGCACACCCACGGCCACGGCCTCTGCATGGGCATTGGCGGCATCACCCAACAGGCGCCGGGGCTCGCCCACGGCCAGGACCCGTACCGACCAGCCGGCTCGGCGGGCCAGGGCAGCGACCAGGTAGCCATCGCCGGCGTTGTTGCCATGCCCCGCCAGCACGGTCAATTCAGCACTTTGCGGCCAACGTCGCACGATAGCTCGCCACGTGGCGCGGGCGGCACGCTGCATCAGTTCGAAGCCGCTGGTGCCTGCCGCGATCAGCTGTGCATCCAAGGCCCGGACCTGCGCGGCGCTGTACAGCGCGTCGGGAAAATCATCTTTAGTCTGCGGCATGCGTCTTCGGGCTCCGATGTCTGGCAGAATTATACGCATCTCAGCTCCGGTTTCTCTCGCCTCATGCCTGCCATTCCCACAGACCTTGCCACCCTCGCCCAATCCATCAAGGAATGGGGCCGCGAGCTGGGCTTCCAGCAGGTCGGCATCAGCGGCCTGGACCTGGCCGAGCATGAACAACATCTGCAACGCTGGCTTGAGGCCGGCTACCACGGCGAAATGGACTACATGGGCGCCCATGGCAGCAAACGCTCGCACCCTGAAGAACTGGTGCCCGGCACGCTGCGGGTGGTGTCGCTGCGCATGGATTACCTGGCGGGCGACACCCAGATGGCCCAATTACTTGGCGAACCGGAAAAAGCCTACGTTTCGCGTTATGCGTTGGGCCGCGATTACCACAAATTGATCCGTAAGCGCGTGCAGCAACTGGCGGAAAAAATCCAAGAGGCCATCGGCCCCTTCGGCTATCGCGCCTTCGTCGACAGCGCGCCGGTGCTGGAAAAAGCCATTGCCGAACAGGCCGGCCTGGGTTGGATCGGCAAGAACACCCTGGTCCTGAACCGCAAGGCCGGCAGTTATTTTTTCCTCAGCGAGCTTTTTGTCGACCTGCCGTTGCCGGTGGACCCGCCCCACGGCACCGAGCATTGTGGGAAATGCACCGCTTGCCTGGACATCTGTCCGACCAATGCCTTCGTCGGCCCTTATGTACTGGATGCCCGACGGTGCATTTCATACCTCACTATCGAGTTGAAGAACGCCATTCCGGAGGATCTGCGGCCCTTGATCGGCAACCGGGTGTTCGGTTGCGATGACTGCCAGATCGTTTGTCCATGGAACCGCTTCGCCCGGCCATCCGGCGAAAGCGACTTCAAGCCACGGCACAACCTGGACAACGCCGGGCTGGCGGAGCTGTTCATGTGGGACGAGGAAAAATTCCTCAGCAGTACCGAAGGTTCACCGTTGCGCCGTGCTGGGTACGAACGTTGGCTGCGCAATCTGGCGGTGGGCCTGGGCAACGCGCCGTCAACGATTCCCGTGCTGCAAGCGCTGGAGGCGCGGCGCGATTATCCGTCGGAACTGGTGCGCGAACACGTGGAATGGGCGCTGCGCCAGCACGCCACGCGTCAGACTTCGTCGTTATAGACGAACTTAGGCATTTCCCAGTGAAAACGAATCGCCAGGAGCCGCAGCAGAAAACCGCCAAACAATGTGATGAGGATCGACTGCTCGCTGGGCAATTGCAGGTAGACGCATAACAAATAGCACCACGCGGCGGCAAACGAGACGCTGGCGTAGAGCTCGCGACGGAAGATCAGCGGAATATCGTTACAGAAGATATCCCGCAGGATGCCGCCAAATACCCCCGTGATCACGCCGCTCACCGAGGCGACCAACATGCCATGGCCCATTTCCAGCGCAGTCATGCAGCCAATCAGCGTAAATGCCACCAACCCCACGGCATCGAGCACCAAAAATAGCGAGCGCAGGTGACGCATCCAGCGCGCCAGGAACACCGTGAGCATCGCAGCCGCGGTGGTGAGCACCAGGTATTCCGGATGCTTGACCCATGTGAGCGGGTAGTGACCGAGCAACACGTCGCGCACCGAGCCACCACCCAGCGCCGTGATGCAGGCGATCAGCACCACACCAAACCAGTCCATGCCACGCCGCCCGGCGGATAGCGCGCCGGTCATGGCTTCGGCGGTAATGGCGATCAGATACAGCATCAGCAACATGGTGGCGGTCCTTGCGGGAAGGCGCGCAGTCTAGCCAGTTTGGGCGGGCACCAAAAGAGGGCAAGATCCGCCGGCTGCCGGAGCGTGGCGAGGGGATTTATCCCCGCTGGGCTGCAAAGCAGCCCCAAATACAACCAACACCGACCGGCCTGACACAACCAGACATCAGGTCAAGGGGCTGCTCCGCAGCCCAACGGGGCGGTGCGACGTTTCGCTAAATCCCCTCGCCACAAAAGCTTGCCCGCCAATCGCTTGGGGTTGGCTCAGAACTTGATGAAGTGCTTGCGGTAATGCTTCAGCTCGGCGATGGATTCGCGGATGTCGTCCAGGGCCAGGTGCGTACTGCCTTTCTGGAAACTGTCGCGCACTTCGGGAGCCCAGCGAGCGGCCAGTTCCTTGAGCGTGGAGACGTCAAGGTTGCGGTAATGGAAATAGCTTTCCAGGGATTTCATGTGGGTGTACAGGAAGCGACGGTCCTGGCAGATGCTGTTGCCGCAGATCGGCGACTTGCCCCTCGGCACCCATTGCTCGAGGAAAGAGATGGTCTGGGCTTCAGCCTCGGCCATGCTGATCTTGCTCTCGCGCACCCGTTGGGTCAGGCCCGAGCCGCCGTGTTGGCGGGTGTTCCACTCGTCCATGCCGGCCAGGATCTCGTCACTGTGATGGATCGCGATCACCGGCCCTTCGGCCAAGGTATTGAGATCGCTGTCGGTGACGATGGTGGCCATTTCGATGATGACGTCGGTGTCAGGGTTCAGACCGGTCATTTCCAGGTCGATCCAGATCAGGTTCTGCGGGTTTTGCAGGTTTTGCATGGGGGAGCTCCTCGGCTTAGCTGCGCAGTTTAGCTTAGGCAGCCCCTTGGGCGTGCTAAACTCGCCGCCGTTTTAAACCAATCGATGTATTTCTTCATACGGAACACCCATGGCCAAACGCCAACTCAATCGTCGTCAGAACTGGCGCATCGAAAAGATCCAGGGCGAGCGTGCCGCCCGTGCCGCCAAGCGCGAATCCAGCGCTGTCGAAGCCTTGGAGGGCGGCGACCTGGGCCCCGAGCAGACCGGCCTGGTGATCGCTCACTTCGGTGTGCAGGTCGAGGTCGAGGCCCAGGAAGGCGAACTGGCCGGCCAGGTGTTCCGCTGCCACCTGCGCGCCAACCTGCCAGCGCTGGTGACCGGCGACCAAGTGGTCTGGCGTGCCGGCAACCAGGGCATCGGCGTGATCGTCGCGCAACTGCCCCGGCACACCGAGCTGTGCCGTCCCGACAGCCGGGGCCAACTCAAGCCAGTGGCCGCCAACGTCGACATGATCGTCATCGTGTTCGCTCCGTTGCCCGAGCCCCACGCCAACCTGATCGACCGTTACCTGGTAGCGGCCGAACACGCCGGCATCCGTCCGCTGCTGCTGCTCAACAAGTTCGACCTGATCGATGAGCACAACGCCCCGGCGCTGAACGCACTGCTGTCGGTCTATCGGGACCTGGGTTACCCAGTGTTGGAGGTCTCCGCCCATCACGGCAACGGCATGGAACAATTGCAGCGGCAACTGGACGGACGCATCAGCGTGTTCGTCGGCCAGTCCGGCGTCGGCAAGTCTTCGTTGGTCAACAGCCTGCTGCCAGAGGTCGAGACCCGCGTCGGGCCGTTGTCCGAGCTGTCCGGCCAGGGCACGCACACCACAACCACCGCGCGGCTGTTCCACTTTCCCGGCGGCGGCGAACTGATCGACTCGCCGGGCATCCGCGAATTCGGCCTGGGCCACGTCAGCCGGGCGGATGTCGAAGCCGGCTTCATCGAATTCAACGAGCTGATCGGCACCTGCCGCTTCCGCGACTGCAAGCATGATCGCGAACCCGGGTGCGCCTTGCTCAAGGCACTGGAAGAAGGCCGCGTGCACCAGCAACGGATGAACAGTTACCGCTCGATCATTGCCAGCCTGCCGGAGAGCAGTTACTGACTGTTGGTCACTATGGTGACGAGTCTCAGGTAAACCGATACCCACAAAAAAGCCGACAATGATGTCGGCTTTTTTGTGGATCACTGCGCCGGCGGCTCGGCCGGTTTCGGTGCGGCGTCGTCGAACAGGTTCAGGCGTTCGCGCAACTCGTGGGCCGGCACCGGCTGCTGGTCCGCCGGCAAGGCGTTCGGATCGACCGCTGCACCTGGCGCGGCCGGTGGCACCGACACTTCACCTGGCGCGCCCTCGCCTTGGGCCGAATCGGGCACCGAACCGGGCACCGAATCGGGCACCGAATCGTCTGCTTGTGAACCCTCGATGGCTTTTTGGGCCTTCTTAGTCAACACCACGATATCGATACGCCGGTTGACCGGATTGAAAGGGTCTTGGCGATCGAACAGTGCCGAAGACGCATAACCGACCACCCGCGCCACTTGCTCATCCGGATAGCTGCCCGCCACCAGGGCGCGACGTGCCGCGTTGGCGCGGTTGGCCGAGAGTTCCCAGTTACCGAAATCGCCTTTGCCCACGTACGGCTTGGCATCGGTATGGCCGCTGATACTGATCTTGTTCGGCACCGCCTTGATGGTGTCGGCCATGGCCAGCAGGATGTCTTCGAAATACGGCTTGAGCCGCGCGCTGCCAGAGTCGAACATCGGCCGGTTGTCGGCGTCCATGATCTGGATGCGCAGGCCGTTCGGCGTGATCTCGAACAGGATCTGGTCCTTGAACTTCTGCAATTCGGGATTTTCTTCGACCTTGTTCTGCAACTCTTGCAGGAGCAATTCCAGACGCTCGCGCTCGACCTGCTCGGCCATGCCCTCGGCCTCATTGGCGTCGACGGTCGCCTTGTCGGGCTGGGGCTGGGATTTGACCTCGGGGTTGAGGGTATTTTCCGGTGCCAGGACAGGCGAGCCGCCCAGATCGATGATGTACGGCGTGCCGCTCTCGGAAAAACCCACCGGGTCCTTGAAGTAACCGGCGATCGCGATCTTCTGTTCCGGCGTCGCCGTGGACAGCAGCCACAGCACCAGGAAGAACGCCATCATCGCCGTGGCAAAGTCAGCGAAAGCGATTTTCCAGGCGCCGCCGTGATGCCCGCCAGCTATGCGCTTGACGCGCTTGACGATGATCGGTTGGTTATTCTCCATAACGAGTGCTCTGCTTCACAAATACTGTTCCATTTTGACGGTGCCTGTTGCTGCCATACTGTGTTGCCGCTCCTCGCCATAGCGGGCTATGACTCGTCGCGGCGCCTTGTCTGGCAGCAACAGTCACTCGCCAAAAAAGGAACGTATCTGCAAAGCAGAGCACTATCGACCGCGAACCGCTTGTTCCAGCTCGGCAAAGCTTGGACGGTGCGCCGGGTACAGGACCTTGCGGCCGAACTCCACCGCCAGGGACGGTGGCATGCCCGAGGCCGAGGCCACCAGGGAAGCCTTGATGGCTTCATAGACATTGAGTTCTTCCTTGGCGTCATGGGCCAGGGAGTGGGCCAGCGGGCCGAAGAAACCGTACGCGGCCAAAATACCGAAGAAGGTACCCACCAGTGCCGCACCCACGTGCAGGCCGATGGAAGCCTGGTCGCCTTCCCCCAGGGACGCCATGGTCACCACGATACCCAATACCGCCGCAACGATACCGAAGCCGGGCATGCCGTCGGCGATGCCGTTGACTGCGTGGGATGGGTGTTCCAGGTCTTCCTTGAGGCTGTACAGCTCCATGTCGAACAAGCCTTCCAGCTCATGGGGCGCCATGTTGCCGGACGACATGATGCGCAGGTAATCGCAGATGAACGCGGTCATGCGCTCGTCTTTCAGCACCGAAGGGTACTTGGCGAAGATCGGGCTGGCGGCGGCGTCTTCGATGTCGCCCTCGATCGCCATCATGCCTTCGCGGCGGCTCTTGTTGAGGATCTCGTAGACCAGCCCCAGCACCTCAAGATAGAAGGTGTGGCTGAAGCGCGAGCCGAACATGCTCAAGGATTTCTTGAGCACATGCATGGTCATATAGCCAGGGTTCGCCTGGAGGAATGCGCCAAGAGCCGCACCGCCGATGATCATCACCTCGAACGGTTGGATCAGCGCAGCGATCTTGCCATGGGAAAGCACGTATCCGCCGAGCACGCTCGCGAACACGACAATGATGCCGATAATTTTAGCCATAGGTAGAAAGTACTTATTTAAGTCGGGTTCAAGGTCATATTCGGAAGCTGAAAAATCTCTTCTTCTACTTATCGGCAAAACTGCGCCAGACTATAGCCAGTTCCGGCGAAAAGCCAATTTGCCCCATTCCGGGCGTAGATACCTCATGCGAAGATCACGTCCAACCATGGCTAACGAAACGAACGTTCCAACTCCAAGACCGACCACGATCGAAGGCTGGGTAAAGCTGCTCGAAGGCGTCCATTTGCCGGTGCCCCAGGCCAGTCATGACCTGGTCTGCAAGGCCATTTCCGACAGCCGCCGCTCGTTGCGCGACATCGCCGAATTGATGCAGGACAGCCCCGCGCTGGCCCTGAGCGTCATCCGCGAAGCCAACCATCACACCCACGGCAGCCTGGCGGAGCCGGCTGAGAACCTCGAAGTGGCGATCAACCGCCTCGGCCTCAAGCGCACCGAGGAATTGCTCGCGCGCCTGCCTTCGCTACCGGCGCACCAGATACCGGTCGCCCTGCGCCAGTTGCAATTGATCAGCCAGCACGCTACACAACAGGCCAATGGTTTTTTCGCCAGCCGCCTGGCGCGGCTGTGGCAGGACATCCACTGGGGCAGCCTGTTGTTCCTGTCGCCGCTCTGGCCCTTGGCCCTGACCCATCCACGCCTGCTGGCGGAATGGGAGCTGCGGGTCGTCCATAAACGCCAGCCGGCCAGACAGGTCGAGCGCGAACTGTTCGGCGTCAGCCTGCTGAACATCTGCCTCGCGTTGGTGGAGGCGTGGCGCCTGCCCATCTGGGTGGCGCAAGGCTATCGCCTGCTGCTGAATGAACGCCGCGAACTGATGAAAGTGCTGCGCATCGCCCGCGACAGCGAACATCCGCTACGCCAGCAGAATCGCCTGGACGACGACCCGACGCTGCGGCGCTGGCTCAATCAACCCGCCAATACAGTGCTGCTGGCCAATGGTCTGGCACTGTCGGCGCAAGAGGCCTGGGAAAGCCCGCACAGCGCTCGCTGGCAATACCTCACCAGCCTGTATCTGCAGATGCCGATGGACGAACTTCAGCAGCAACTGCACCAACAAGCCGCCAACAGTGCTCGCCAGCACACCATGCCGGACCTCTGGCACCCCGCCGTGGCACTGATCTGGCCCCCGGGCAGCCGCCGCGTGCATCCCGGCTTGTTGCCCGCCGCCCCGCCCAGCGCCCAGGACCTGTCCCAATGGCGCAAGCAATGCGCCGCGCTGTTGGTGGAACCGAGCCCTTTCAGCAACGCCATGCACCTGACCACTTCGGCGCGAGATACCCTGGTGGCGTGCGGCATGCGCCGGGTGATGATTTTAATGCCCGATCGCAGCCAGACCAGCGTTCGTGTACATCAGACCGCCGGCCTGCCCAAGGAAGCGGCGGCGATGAGCTTCTCCATCAGCCAAAGCAAGGTCTTGCAGCGGCTACTGGCTCAACAGGCCCAGGTTCGCCTGACTCCAGAGAACAACGCCCAGTTCTCCGCCTTGCTGCCTCCGGCCCTTCGCGCCCTGTTCCGTGGCGAGCACCTGCTGTTGCGCTCACTGACGTGTAATGGACGGGTGATCATGCTAGTGGTCGCGGACCAGGGTGGCGGTCCGTTCTCGGACGTGTCCGTTCAGGCTTTCGGCAAAACCGTGCAATGCATCGAAAGGGCCCTGCACAGCTTTACCAACCGTGGCCGCTGAACTTGCTACAATCCTTTCCCTTTGCGCCCCAGGAGACCTCACATGCCTGACTTCTCTGGCTTGCCGCTGGTAATCGAGCCCAACGAGCTCTTGCCGCGCCTCGATGCTCCCAATCTGATTCTGGTGGACCTGACCAGCGCGGCGCGCTACAGCACCGGCCATATTCCTGGCGCGCGCTTCGTCGATCCCAAACGCACGCAACTGGGCCAGCCCCCGGCGCCGGGACTGTTGCCGGCGAAGGCCGACCTGGAAACGCTGTTCGGCGAACTCGGGCATAACCCTGGCGCGGTCTATGTGGTGTATGACGACGAAGGCGGCGGCTGGGCCGGGCGTTTTATCTGGCTGCTCGACGTGATCGGGCACTCCAATTACCACTATCTCGATGGCGGCCTGTTGTCCTGGCTGGACCAGGGCCTGCCGGTGTCGATCGACACCCCGGCGCCGGCCGCCGGCGATGTCAGCCTGGTGCTGCACGACGAACCCACCGCCACTCGCGAGTACCTGCAAAGCCGTCTTGGCTCGAAAGACCTGGCGATCTGGGATGCGCGCGGCCCGCTGGAATATTCCGGTGAAAAAGTCGTGGCGGCCCGGGGCGGACACATCCCCGGCGCGGTCAATTTCGAATGGACGGCCGGCATGGATCCTGCGCGCAGCCTGCGCATCCGCAAGGACATGCCGCAGATTCTCGAACAGCTGGGCATCACGCCCGATAAAGAAGTCATCACCCACTGCCAGACCCACCACCGCTCTGGCTTCACCTATCTGGTGGCCAAGGCGCTCGGTTATCCGCGGGTCAAGGGCTATGCCGGTTCATGGGGCGAATGGGGCAATCATCCCGACACGCCCATCGAGCTTTGAAGATTTAAGGACAGTTAATGAAAAACCGCTTGTTCATCCTCTCCCAATACCTGCTGCCGCACCACCTGCTGTCGCGGCTGGCCGGCTGCATCGCCGAGTGTCGCGTTCGCTGGTTCAAGAACGCCTTCACGGCCTGGTTCGCCAAGCGTTACCAGGTGGACATGTCCCAGGCGCTGGTGGAAGACCTCACTGCCTATGAACACTTCAACGCGTTTTTCACCCGCGCATTGAAAGACGGTGCGCGTCCCCTGGACGAAACGCCCGGCGCGATCCTCAGCCCCGCCGACGGCGCCGTCAGCCAGCTCGGCCCGATCGAGCATGGCCGGGTGTTCCAGGCCAAGGGCCATAGTTTCAGCGTGCTGGAACTGCTGGGCGGGGATGCGGCCAACGCGGCGCCATTCATGGGCGGCGACTTCGCTACCATCTACCTGTCGCCCAAGGACTACCACCGCGTACACATGCCGCTGGCCGGCACCCTGCGGGAAATGGTCTACATCCCAGGACGGATTTTCTCGGTCAACCAGACCACCGCCGAAAACGTCCCGGAGCTGTTCGCCCGCAACGAACGCGTCGCGTGCATTTTCGACACCGAGCGCGGGCCGATGGCCGTGGTGCTGGTGGGCGCGATGATCGTCGCCTCCATCGAAACCGTCTGGGCCGGCCTGGTGACACCGCCCAAGCGCGAGTTGAAGACTTTCCGCTACGATGAGGCCGCTCGCGCGCCGATCCACCTGGAAAAAGGCGCCGAACTGGGCCGGTTCAAGTTGGGTTCAACCGCTATCGTGCTGTTTGGACCAGACCAGGTGAAATGGGCCGAAGACCTCGTGGCGGGCTCGCCGGTGCAGATGGGCCAGGCCCTGGCACTGCCGAACGCCTGATCCAAAAGCTCACCCAGTGGGAGCAAACTCGCTCCCACTGGGTATCCGACAATCACAGAGCACCTCTTTCGCCTACAGCTGCTAGAGTTGGAAACATCCTTTTCATTTCCCGCCGGAGCCCGTCCACGGCATGAATGAGACCAGCCCTCTCCAGCTACTGCGCGTCTTGACACCGACCCAGTCGCGCCTGTCTTTCTGCGATGCCGCGCCACGCGACCTCAAGCGTTGGATCGCCAACCTGCCCAAGGCCAACATCGGCGAAACCGCTCGCCTGCTGTACCAGGCACTCGGCGAGCTGAACCAACTGCTGACCCCCAGCGATAATCGCCTGCAACTGCTGGAGCTGCTGCGACCAGAGGTTTATTACGTCTGCAAGCACCTTGAGCGGCACTTTCTGCAGCAGGCCATCGTGCTGGATGAGCGATCGCGCAAGATCGTCAACCTGTGCCAGGCCCTGCAAGCCCACCTGGCGATGGGCTACAAACAGATCGTCGGGCGTATCTCGTCGAAATTTTCCAAGGACCGGGCGCGCCTGCTGACTACCGCAGCGCAACGGGCAGTCCACGCGCTCAATAGCACGTTGCTACGCTCCAGCCAGTTGTACAGCCCTGTGCCCGAGGGGCTCTGGCTCGATCTGCATCAGCTGTACCGGATCGCTTGCCAGCATAAACTGCAGCACCTGGCCGTCAGCGATGAACTGGCCAGCCAGGTTCACCAACTGAACGTCGAGCAAACCTACGTCGTCGCGCTATTGCTGGGCGCCTCGCGCAGCAACCAATTGCGCCAGAGCCAGATTGCCCGATTGGCCGAAGTGCTCGAACCCTGGAGCCAAGGGGTCAAGCTGGACCCGGCCATGACCGCCTCCAGCCTGTTCGCGGTCGCGCCGCAGCTGGATGTCGGTCCGCGCTACCGCTCGAAATTCCGGGCGGAACAGCAACCCACGCTGCTGGGTTTCGACCCACAGCCGCTGGTGCGTGCCATTACCACCCACTTGGCGCAACCGGTCGAGTCGACGTTGACGGTACCGGCCGGCATGAGCGCCGACACCTTGCATCATCTGCAAGCCGCCTGGGGCGAAGCTGCCGAGCGCAGTTTCCAGCGCACCGAGGGCAACGGCACACTGACCCTGTGCGTGGGCATGAGCGCCTTGCATTATTACCTTGGCGGCGAACGCTCATTCAGTGAAATCCTGAAGAACCCGGCCACTCGCAAGGCCCGCTTCGAGGCGTCGCCCACCCGGAAAAACGATACCTGGGACCAAGCCTTCGACGCAGCGCCCAGCGGTGACAGTGAGCTTTTGCCCTACGAAGAAATCGAATACCCGGTCAATCCGGCCGATGATGACGCCGCAAGCTCCGACAACCAGCACCATTTCCCCACCTACGACTTGCCGATCATCAACCACAGCCCGGGAGGTTACTGCCTTGGCTGGCCGAAGGAGGTGCCGGAACAACTACAGGCTGGGGAAATGGTGGGTATCCGGGACGCCAACGACCAGAGCTGGAGCATCGCCGTGGTGCGCTGGATTCGCCAGGTGCGCAATGGCGCCATGCAGATGGGGATCGAACTGGTCGCGCCCCATGCCCAGCCGTGCGGCCTGCAATTGCTTCGAGAGCAAAACGAGCAAGGGCACTATCTGCGCGGGCTGCTGCTTCCGGAGATCAGCGCCATCGACTTGCCCCCCACCGTAATCGCCCCGCGCCTGCCTTTCCAGGAAGGCCAGCAGGTGTTGATCAACACCAATGGCGAGGAACGGCGCGCTGGGCTCGATCGACGAGTGACCAGCACCCACAGTTTCAACCAGTTCGCTTATCGCCAGGACGAATCAGCGGCGAACGGGGGTGACGGCACGCAAGAGGGGGATTTCGATTCGTTGTGGAAGTCGCTCTAAGGAACAACAACTATTGCGTGGCGAGGGAGCTTGCTCCCGCTGGGCCGCAAAGCGGCCCCGAAACCTGACACCCAGGCGTTTCAGGTGGGCCGTATTGGGCCTGCTGCGCAGGCCAGCGGGAGCAAGCTCCCTCGCCACGGGTATGCGAAATCCAACGATCGGCGAATTGCTCAAACCTGCCCGTCGCGATCCCGGAAGCCCAACAGGTACAACACCCCATCCAACCCCAAGGTCGAAATCGCCTGCCGGGCCGATTGCTTGACCAGCGGCTTGGCCCGGAACGCCACGCCCAGGCCGGCGATGGCCAGCATCGGCAGGTCGTTGGCTCCGTCGCCCACGGCAATGGTCTGCTCCAGGCGAAGGCCTTCTTTTTCGGCCAATTCGCGCAGCAGGTCCGCCTTGCGCTGGGCATCGACGATCGGCTCGACGGCCACGCCGGTGACCTTGCCGTCCACCACTTCCAATTCATTGGCGAACACGTAGTCGATGCCGAGCTTGGCCTGCAACTGCTTGGCGAAATAGGTGAAGCCGCCGGACAGGATGGCGGTTTTGTAGCCCAGGCGCTTGAGTTCGGCGAACAGGGTTTCGGCGCCCTCCGTCAGCCGCAGTGAGGCGCCGATGGAATCGAGCACGCTGACGTCCAGGCCCTTGAGCAGCGCCAGGCGTTCTTTGAAACTGGCACGAAAATCCAGCTCGCCGGCCATGGCCCGCTCGGTGATCGCCGAGACCTTATCGCCCACGCCAGCCGCCTTGGCCAATTCGTCGATGACTTCGGCTTCGATCAACGTCGAATCCATGTCGAACACCGCCAGGCGACGGTTGCGGCGGAACAGCGAATCTTCCTGGAACGCGATGTCGACGTTCAGCTCCTGGGCCACGCTGAGGAACTCGGCCCGTAGCGCCTGGGGATCGGCCGGTTCGCCGCGCACGGAAAACTCGATGCAGCCCTTGCCCTGGTCAGCCGGAGTATCGAGCGGCATACGCCCGGAGAGTCGGTCGATATGGTCGATGTTCAGCCCGTATTGGGCGGTGATCGAACTGACCCGTTGCAACTGCTCGGCGGTCACCTTGCGGGTCAACAGCGTCACGATGTGGCGCTTCTTGCCCTGGCCGGCTACCCAATGCTGGTAATCGGCTTCGGATACCGGGGTGAAACGCACCTGCTGGTCAAGTTTGTAGGCCGTGAACAGGATGTCCTTGAGCACCGACTTGCTTTGTTCGGCGTCCGGAATTTCAACCAGGATGCCGAACGACAGCGTGTCATGGATCACCGCCTGACCGATGTCGAGAATGGTCACACCACCCTGGGCCAGAACGCCGGTAATGGCCGCAGTCAGACCCGGACGGTCGCTGCCAGTGATGTTTATCAGGACGATTTCGCGCAAGGCGCACCCCCGCAGGTGGAAAAAAACCGCATTCTACCCACATTCAGTGACCATCGGGCACCGCCAGTGCTTTGCCGGCCATGGGCCTGTCGCTATACTGCGCGTCAATTTCACGGACAAAGAGCCGAGCTCAGTGAACCGGCCCACGCCAGTCAAAACCGACAACTTCTTCCTGCTGATCTTCCGTGCATTGCGCCATCGCCGCGTGCCGATTGCATTGCGCATCGCCAGCCATAACGTGATCCTGGTCGCCCTGGCCCTGGTCATCTATGCCTGCGTGATGGGCCTGCAATTCAAGCAGGCCATGCATGAGCAGGCGGACGCCCTGGGTGAAAGCCTGACCACCCAGACCGCCACCTCCGCCACCGAGTTGCTGGTGTCCAACGACATCCTCAGCCTCAACGTGCTGCTCAACAACCTGACCAAGAACAAACTGGTCGCCCACGCCGCCATCTACAGCGTGGACAACCGCATCCTCGCGGAGGCCGGCCAGCGCCCTAAACCTGGCCTGCTGGGCGAGACCGGCGGCATGTACCAGAGCAAGATCACTTTCCAGGATGTGACGGCCGGGCAACTGCGCATCAGCCTGGACATGGACCAGTTCCAACAACCGATGACCATCAGCCTGCAAAGCATGGGCATCCTCAGCGCGATCCTGCTGGCGCTTGCCCTGGCCTTGAGCCTGCGCCTGGGACGGCACATCTCCACGCCGCTGCTGCAATTGCGCGTCTGGCTGCGGGACATCGATGAACATACGCCGGCGACCCAGCGCCAGGATGAGATCGGCGACCTGGCTCGGCAACTTCACGCCAGCTTCGCGCCGGAACCTGAGCCGGTGCCGGAGCCTGAAGACATCGACTACGTCGACGAGGACGATGCCGAACCGGGCTTCGAGGTGCGCAACCTGCGTGACCCGGGCTTTGACGAAAGCTCACCGATGCCCGCCTCCCGCCCTGCGCCGCGCCATGTGGTGCGCACGGTCGAAGACGAGGAAGACGATGACGCCTTTGCCGATTTGCGCGACGACGCGGTGACCGGCGCTCCTCAACCGGCTGCCCGCCCCGCCTCGAACGTGCCCCAGCACAGCGCCGTGCTGGCCGTTCAACTGGGTGCCCAGGATCAGCTGCGCCGCCTGCCCCAGGCGCGCCTGAAGGAGCTGCTCGAACGCTATCGCGACTGCCTTGACCAAGCCGCATCGCTTTATCAAGGCGAACTGCATACCCTCAATGACGGCAGTACGCTGATGCTCTTCCATGCCGAAGACAGCGGCGACGACTACCTGACCAACGCCATTTGCTGCGGTGAACTGCTGCGCGCGCTGGGTCATCAATTGCAAATCGAAGTCGCCGACAGCGGCATCACCCTGCAATTGCAGTTGGGCTTGACCTTGGGCGACGGCCTGTTCGGCCTGAGCCAGATCGACCTGCTGCTCACCGAAACCGCCCAGGACGCATTGGCCCTCTCCCAGCACAGCCGCAACTTGTTGCTGGTGGAGCGCAAGATCAACGATGACGCCCTGATCCGCCAACGCACCCGCATCCGCCCCATCGCCAGCCCGGAAGGCGCTTGCTGTGTGGAACGATTGATGGAGCCATATCCATCGATGCTGGAGCGGCAACTGGCGCGCATGCATGAGCGTCAGGCCTGAGGTCTCGGCCCTGAAATAATAAAACCCGCAGATGAGTAATCATCTGCGGGTTTTTTGTTGCCTTCGCTGGCCCTATCGCGAGCAAGCTCGCTCCCACAGGGATCTTCATACGACCGTAGGTCCCCTGTGGGAGCGAGCTTGCTCGCGATGAGGCCAGCACAGACACCAGATATTCCAACCGGCAGAAACAACAAAGCCCGCATCAACGCGGGCTTTGTCTGGCAGTCATCAAATCGTCAGAACCGGAACACTTCCATGTCCGTACGAATCGGCAGAGCCATGGGAATCTTGTCCTTTTCCTTTTCCACCGGCTTGGCCGGAGCGGGCGCCGCCTTGCGCGGGACTTCCGCGATAGGGGGTTGGTTGGCCAGGGGCTTGAGCGACACGGACAGTTGCTCGGCCAGGCGCTGCAAAAGCACGCCTTGAGCCTGGACCTGCGCCGCGGTGGTGCCTGCATGCTGCTCCTGCAGGTGCACGATACGGTTTTCGCGAACCGTGCCGCGGCGATCGATCAGCCGCCACTGGGCATCCAGTACCGCAGGTTGGGATTTGCCTGAGTCCAGACGGGTAATCGACAACAAGACCTGTACGTCCGGAGTGAACCCCTGGGTAGCGGGGGCCAGTACCACGCGCTGGCTGTCCAGGTGTCCGGCCACCTGACGCAGCAATAATTGATCGATGTCCGAAGACAGGCTGCCGGCCCAACGACCATCGGTGGCGGCTTGCAGGCTGCCGTCCGGTTGACGTTGCAACAAGGTTTCACGCTGCAGGTAGTCAGCGATCAGAACCGGGCCAAGCAGTACGGCCATGCCTGTGCTTTGTGCAGGCTGGGCCGGGGTACCGCTGTCCAGTTGGTACAGCGACACCGGCTGGTTCATGCTGCAGCCCGCCAGGCCAAGCAGGCCGGCGAGCCACAAAATAGGAAGGCGCAGAGCAGTCATCGTCTCGTCCAGGTGGCGGCCACAAGGCTTACCACAGTGAAAAATACTCGGTCATTATGAAGAACGCTCGGCCACGCCGGCGCTTGAAAGGGCCTATCATCCGTGAATATGCGTCCCGACTCCAGCGCCAAAGCACCGATCCGCGGCTTTTAATCGCGGACCGAGCCCTCTAGCACGCTCAATTGAGGTTTTCGACGAGCAGTGCATCCACCCGCTGAAAACCTCTTGGAAGCTTATTGCCCCGCCGACCACGTTCACCTTTGTAATGCTCAAGATCGTCCGCTTTCAATGAAAGCGTACGCTTTCCAGCCTGCAGCACAAGCGTGGCACCCTCCGGTATCACTGCAATATCCGTGACATATTCCTCGCGACTCGCCACCCGTTCGCCGGAAATACCGATAATCTTGTTGCCCTTGCCTTTACCGAGCTGTGGCAGATCGCTGATCTTGAACACCAGCAACCGGCCCTCTGTCGTCACCGACGCCAGCCAATTGCTCTCGCGGTCGATGACTGGGCGAGGCGCGATGACTTTGGCGTTGTTCGGCAGGCTCAACAGCGCCTTGCCCGCCTTGTTCTTGGCTTGCAGATCCTCACCCTTGACGACGAACCCGTACCCGGCGTCCGACGCGATAACGTACAGCCCGTCATCATCAGGCATCAGCACACATTCAAAAGTTGCACCCGGTGGTGGCGTCAGACGACCGGTCAGCGGTTCGCCCTGTCCACGGGCCGATGGCAAGGTGTGGGCCGGGACCGAATAACTACGCCCGGTGGAGTCGATGAACACCGCAAACTGGTTCGAACGCCCCGGCGCCAAGGCCTTGAAGCCATCCCCGGCCTTATAGGAAAGCCCGGCGGCGTCAATATCATGCCCCTTGGCCGAGCGCACCCAGCCTTTTTCAGAGAGCACGACGGTAACCTTCTCGTTCGGCAGCAGGTCGTGCTCGCTCAACGCCTTGGCTTCGGCGCGCTCGACGATCGGCGAGCGACGGTCGTCGCCGTAGGTTTCGGCGTCCTTCAGCAGCTCGGTGCGCACCAGCTTCTTGAGCTTGGCTTCGCTGCCCAGCAAGGCTTGCAGCTTGGCTTGCTCCTTGAGCAGTTCGTCCTGCTCGGCACGCAGCTTCATCTCTTCCAGGCGCGCCAACTGGCGCAGGCGAGTGTCGAGGATGTAGTCGGCCTGGATTTCGCTCAGCGCAAAACGCTCGATCAGCTTGGCCTTGGGGTGCTCCTCGGTCCGGATGATGTGGATCACTTCGTCCAGGTTGAGGTAGGCAATCAGCAAACCGTCCAACAGGTGGAGGCGGCGCTCGACCTTGTCCAGGCGGAATTGCAGGCGCCGGCGCACGGTCTTGACCCGGAATTCGAGCCACTCCACCAGCAACGCCCGCAGGTTCTTGAGCTGCGGCTTGCCGTCCAGGCCGATGATGTTGATGTTGACCCGGTAGCTGGACTCCAGGTCCGTGCTGGCGAACAGGTGCTGCATCAGCGCTTCGTGGTCGACCCGGCTGTTGACCGGGATGATAACGATGCGGCATGGATTCTCGTGGTCGGATTCGTCACGCAGGTCAGCCACTTGCGGTGCTTTCGAAGGCTTTGCCTGCATCATCGCAGCAATCTGTTCCAGGACCTTGGCCCCTGACACCTGATGCGGCAACGCCGTGACAATGATGTCGCCATCTTCGATGTGGTACACGGCGCGCATGCGCACCGAACCGCGACCGGTTTCATAGATTTTCAGCAGATCGGCGCGGGGCGTGATGATTTCCGCTTCGGTCGGATAATCCGGCCCCTGGATATGCTCGCAGAGCTGCTCCACCGTGGCCTTCGGCTCGTCCAGCAAACGCACGCACGCAGTGGCCACTTCCCGCAGGTTATGCGGGGGCACGTCGGTGGCCATGCCGACGGCGATGCCGGTGGTGCCGTTGAGGAGGATATTCGGTAAACGCGCCGGTAACACCAGGGGTTCGTCGAGGGTGCCGTCGAAGTTAGGGCCCCAGTCCGCGGTGCCCTGGCCCAGTTCGCTGAGCAGCACCTCGGAATAGCGCGACAACCGCGCCTCGGTGTAGCGCATGGCCGCGAAGGACTTGGGATCATCCGGCGCACCCCAGTTGCCCTGCCCGTCCACCAGCGTGTAGCGATAGCTGAACGGCTGAGCCATCAGCACCATCGCTTCGTAGCAGGCCGAGTCGCCGTGGGGGTGGAACTTACCGAGCACGTCACCGACGGTACGGGCCGATTTCTTGTGCTTGGAGTCAGCATCCAGCCCCAATTCGCTCATGGCGTAGACGATCCGCCGTTGAACCGGTTTCAGGCCATCGCCGATGTGCGGCAAGGCGCGGTCCATGATCACGTACATGGAGTAATTGAGGTAGGCGTTTTCGGTGAAGTCAGCCAGCGACCGGCGTTCTACGCCGTCCAAGCTGTCTGCAAGAATATCGCTCATGCGGGCCTCATCAGTTCGTTGTCTGGCGCAACGGCGCATTGCCGTCGCGCAGGATAAATTCAAATGCTTGGAGGGCGCTGGTGCCCGGCGATTGCCGGGTCATGGCGAGGCGCCCCAGCCGCTGTCCGGCGCGGCGAAGCGCCAGATCACCGGCCGCCGCTCGCCATCGGCACGGGCTCCATCGTTGTTGTCCAGGCCAATCCACGCGCCGGTGGTGTCTACCACCAGCGCTTCGGCCAGTCCGTAGGGCTGGGAAAAACGACGAGCGTCCTGCAAGGCCTCGGCTGCGAACGACCAGCAGCGCTCGACCTCGGCCGTCCGCGCATCCCGCCTGCAAATCTGGAAGGCGTTGCGCTCCAGGGTAAACAGCTTGCCGTTGAACAATGACAGATCGGCAAAATCCCGTGAAACCGCCTTGGCCTTGGGGAATTGAGGCGGCTGCATCTGCTGCCCCGCTTCGCTAAGCAACACACAATTGCCGTCGCAGTCCCAGACCGTTTGCTGGCGCTTGATCAACAGCAGGCCGCGCCGTTCACGCTCGGCCGCCAGCCAGATGTGATCCCCGGCCGGGTTGACCGCAAGGCCTTCGAACAGCGAATTGAAATGCAACAACATGCCACTGCCCCGGGCTTGACGAATCATCGTCGGGGCGATTTTCAACCACGATGCAGCGCCCGTCGGCGGGATTTGCAGGACGGCGGCATGGGACTCACTGACCACATAGCGATTGCCTGCGCTGTCGCAACTGATGCCTTCGAAATCCAATTCGCCACCGCGCAGGAACGACGCCGCCCATGTGCGGGACCTCAAGCCCCACGGCAAACCGCTGTCCGGCACCATCGGCACTTCGATCTCAACCACTTCGGCCGCCCAGACTGGCGCATCGACCGGCTGGAGGCGATAGATCCGGTCATCGTCGCGATCGGACACAGTCCACATTTCGTTGCCACACAAGGCCAGCCCAGACAAATTGCCGCCGCGCATGCCTTCGACGACATGCTCGGATAACAACGTGAGCTCCGGCGCCGGCTCGGCCACTACCCCCCCCGCCCACAGCAACAGCGCCAGGGCGAAACCCTTGCGCATCAGGCCAGGACCTCAGCCAGGTCACCCTTGGATTCGAGCCAGGTCTTGCGGTCGCCTGCACGTTTTTTCGCCAGCAGCATGTCCATGATTTCCGACGTTGCCGCGAAGTCGTCCAGGGTCAACTGCACCAGGCGACGGGTGTTCGGGTCCATGGTGGTTTCACGCAGCTGCGGCGGGTTCATCTCGCCCAGGCCTTTGAATCGGGTGACCTGCGGCTTGCCGCGTTTCTTCTCGGCGACCAGGCGGTCGAGAATGCCGTCGCGCTCCGCTTCGTCCAGGGCGTAGTAGATTTCCTTGCCCAAGTCGATGCGGTACAGCGGCGGCATCGCCACATAGACGTGGCCGGCATCCACCAGCGGGCGGAAATGCTGGACGAACAAGGCGCAGAGCAACGTGGCGATGTGCAGGCCGTCAGAGTCGGCGTCGGCAAGGATGCAGATCTTGCCGTAGCGCAGCTGGCTCATGTCCTCGGCGCCGGGGTCGACGCCAATGGCCACCGCGATGTTATGCACTTCCTGGCTGGCCAGCACTTCGCTGCCGTCCACTTCCCAGGTGTTGAGGATCTTGCCCCGCAGCGGCAGGATCGCCTGGAACTCCTTGTCCCGCGCCTGCTTGGCCGAACCACCGGCGGAGTCACCTTCCACCAGGAACAACTCGGAGCGCATCGGATCCTGCCCGGCGCAATCGGCGAGCTTGCCCGGCAACGCCGGTCCTTGGGTGATGCGCTTGCGCTCGACTTTCTTGCTGGCCTTGAGGCGACGGCCGGCGTTGTTGATCGCCAGCTCCGCCAGGGCCAGGCCGGTTTCCGGGTTGGCGTTGAGCCAGAGGCTGAACGCGTCCTTGACCACGCCGGAAACGAAGGCCGCCGCCTCACGGGACGACAGGCGCTCCTTGGTCTGGCCGGAGAATTGCGGCTCCTGCATCTTCATCGACAGGACGAAGGCGATGCGCTCCCAGACGTCTTCCGGCGCCAGCTTCACGCCACGGGGCAGCAGGTTACGGAACTCGCAGAACTCGCGCATCGCGTCGAGCAAGCCTTGGCGCAAGCCGTTGACGTGCGTGCCGCCCTGGGCCGTCGGAATCAGGTTGACGTAACTTTCCTGAACGCTTTCGCCACCTTCGGGCAGCCACAACAACGCCCAATCCACGGCTTCCTTGTTACCGGCCAGGCTGCCGCAGAACGGCTCGGTGGGCAGGCATTCGAAACCGTTGACCGCGTCCACCAGGTAGGAACGCAGGCCGTCCTCGTAATGCCATTCGACCTTCTCGCCGGTGGCCTTGTCTTCGAAACTGACCAACAGCCCCGGGCACAAGACAGCCTTGGCCTTGAGCACGTGCTTGAGGCGGGTGACGGAGAACTTCGGCGAATCGAAATACTTCGGGTCCGGGGCGAAATACACGCTGGTCCCGGTGTTGCGCTTACCGACAGTGCCGACCACTTCTAGCTCGGTGGCCTTATAGCCATCGGCGAAGGTCATCTGGTATTCATTTCCGTCACGCTTGACCCGCACCCGCACCTGGGTCGACAAGGCGTTGACCACGGAAATACCCACCCCGTGCAGACCGCCGGAGAACTGGTAGTTCTTGTTGGAAAACTTGCCGCCGGCGTGGAGCTTGGTGAGGATCAGCTCGACGCCCGACACGCCCTCTTCAGGGTGAATGTCCACAGGCATGCCGCGACCGTCATCGCTGACTTCCAGCGAGTGATCGGCGTGCAGGATGACCTGCACCGACTTCGCATGCCCGGCCAAGGCTTCGTCGACACTGTTGTCGATGACTTCCTGGGCAAGGTGGTTCGGCCGACTGGTGTCGGTGTACATGCCGGGGCGCTTGCGCACCGGGTCGAGGCCCGAGAGGACTTCGATGGCGTCTGCGTTATAAGAGCTAGCGCTGGGAGTGGCCATGGGGTCTCGTCGTCAGTGTTCAATGAAAAAGGGGGCGATGGCTCACAGCGACGTGAAGTCGATCGCCTGATACAAATCGGCGCCAATGCCGGCAAAACTCAACAACGCCGGCAACTGTCGGGCAAACCCCTGAAAACTGTGGTCACCGCCGGCCTGGATGCGCAAGGCACAGGCCCGGTAATATTGCTGGGCGTGGCGATAATCCAGCGTTTCGTCACCGGTTTGCAACCATACCTGAAAGCGCTGCGGATCCCGGGGCGCCGGCACTTCCAGCTCGGCCAGGGCCGTGACGTGGTCGTGGGTCAACTCCCAGGTTTCGTCGGTGTACAAATTCTTCTGCGTTCCCAGGTACCCGTCGAACATCCGATGCGGGCTCACGGCAGGATTGACCAACAGGGCCTTGAGCCCGTGGCGCTCGGCCAAGTGAGTCGCATAGTAGCCGCCGAGCGAGCTGCCGACCAGCAGCGGCCGGCCCAGTTCTGCAATCGCCTGCTCCATCTGCTCCATCGCTTGGCGAGGGTGGTGATGCAAGGCAGGCACCCGCAATTGGTCGCTGAGGCCAAGGCGAGCCATCACGTCGACCAATTGACAGGCTTTGGTCGACGCCGGGGCGCTGTTGAAGCCATGGATATAAAGGATCGAACCCGACATTGCCGACTCCCTGGGTGCTGGGCAAAGGCCGGAGTTTACAGGGAGTTTGTGGGGGTTTGGGGTGATTTCGATAACACTTCGCCTTAGTGGCGAGGGAGCTTGCTCCCGCTGGGCTACGCAGTAGCCCCAAACTGGTAATGCCCCATCTGGCTGACAGAACGCTGTGCCTGGTCTGGGGCCTGCTCCGCAGGCCAGCGGGAGCAAGCTCCCTCGCCACGGGGGCTTTGTCAGCCTTGAATCCTCATAGTCTCGGCTCGACGAAGGTTTTTGGTCGTTTATAAGATCAGTGTCCACCGCCGATTGCTGTGGGAGCCGAGCTTGCTCGCGATGGCGGTGGGTCAGCTTGCATCCATATTGTATGTGCCGCCGTCTTCGCGAGCAGGCTCGCTCCCACAGGGGAAACACGGTCCCACCGAGAGCCAGGTCGGCCCTAAGGCCGCCTCGGCTTGGCTTTTGATCTAGGGGCCCCATTAACCACGATGGCCGAACGCAGGCATTGTGGAGTGGGCATCCCGGCATGGATGCCGGGATAGCCGCGCTGGACCATGGATGGTCCTTCGCGGCGGGCCCACGGAGCAATGCCGGAGTGAGGGCATGCCGAGCCTTGGCGAGGCACCGAGTGGTGGGGCCAAGCCTTTTTTGCTTACTTTTTTTGGCGTTTGAAAAAAAGTGAGCCGCCGTAAGGGCGGAACCATAAGCCGCTATTACCGCAGAAATGGATATGTACCCGGTCAACAAGGCCGACTGTCAGGCCGCCATCGCGAGCAAGCTCGCTCCCACACAGGTTTCGGGTCGTTTATAAGATCAGCGTCCACCGCCGATTGCTGTGGGAGCCGAGCTTGCTCGCGATGGCGGTGGGTCAGCTTGCATCCATATTGTATGTGCCGCCGTCTTCGCGAGCAGGCTCGCTCCCACAGGGGAAACGCGGTCCCACCGAGAGCCAGGTCGGCCCTAAGGCCGCCTCGGCTTGGCTTTTGATCTAGGGGCCCCGTTAACCACGATGGCCGAACGCAGGCATTGTGGAGTGGGCATCCCGGCATGGATGCCGGGATAGCCGCGCTGGACCATGGATGGTCCTTCGCGGCGGGCCCACGGAGCAATGCCGGAGTGAGGGCATGCCGAGCCTTGGCGAGGCACCGAGTGGTGGGGCCAAGCCTTTTTTGCTTACTTTTTTTGGCGTTTGAAAAAAAGTGAGCCGCCGTAAGGGCGGAACCCTAAGTCGCCGTTACCGCAGAAATGGATATGTACTCCGTCAAGCCGCCATCGCGAGCAGGCTCGCTCCCACAATTGGATCGGAGTACAGCAGTGAGAAATGGGCAGGCTGTCAGGCCGCCTCGTCCTCAATATCCGTTGGAGCCATAGTCCGGAGTGAAAGCAAACCCAACCACCCGCTCTACCCCCGTCTCCAACCGCCCATCCGGCAATAGCCGCAACCACCGATACCCCGGCGCCTGCGAGCCCACCGCAAAATCCTCGCTGCCCGGTTCGAATTGAATACAGGTCGAAGGCGAAGCCAACAAACGAACCCCCTCGCGCACCTCGTCAATCTCCTGATGCACATGCCCCCACAGCACCGCTCGCACCTGGGGAAAGCGATCCAGCACCGCAAACAAAGCCTCGGGATTACGCAACCCGATCGGTTCCATCCACGCGCACCCAATCGACACCGGATGGTGGTGCAGACACACCAGATGATGCCGCTCCGGCGCTTCGCTCAAGGCATTGGCCAACAGAATCAATTGCTCCTCGGCCAAGAAACCCGGCACCGAACCTGGCACGGCGGAATCGAGCATCGTTACCCGCCAGTTTCCGATGTCCACCACCGGATCGAGCAACGTACTCTTGACCGCCGCCTCAAGCATCACCTGCGGCTCATCATGGTTGCCGGGAATCCACCGCGTCGGCGCATCGATACGCGCTGTCAGTTGTCGAAACGACTCGTAGGATTGCAACGTGCCGTCCTGGGACAGGTCGCCGGTGGCGAGCATCAGGTCGATGGCCGGCTGTTGCTTGAGCACCAAATCGATGACCGACCGCAAGCTGTCACGGGTGTTCATGCCCAGCAACGATGCATCGGCATCGGCGAACAAATGGCTGTCAGACAGTTGGACCAACAGCACCGCATCGGCCGTGGTCAAGCTGGATACGCTCGGCAAATCGCTCTCTCCCAGGCGCAATCACGCCGTTGCATGAAGCGGCAATTATGCTGGGGGATGATCGAAAGGGGAAACCCGCGAACCGGAACCGGTTCACAACTACCGTACGACTTCGAACTCGTGGCCCAGCGCCAGGCAATGACTCAGCCATTCCCCCAGAAACAGGTTCAACTGGGCTTTTTCATCTGGCTGGTGCATCGACGCATTGGGATAAGGATAGATCCCGCGAAAGCGTCGTGCATGTTCGGCGCTGACGACTTCGGCCATGCGCGCATCGTGATAGACCTGTACTTCCAACTGCGGCACCGGCAGCCAGGGCAAGCTGTGCTCCTGGCGCACCTGCAAAGTGGTGGTGTAAGGACAGGTTTGCAGCACTTCCAGGGCCAATACACCCAGCATCTGGTCGCCGTGGGTTACGGCGATGCGGCGCGGTGCCGGATCGTTGCGCATGTCCGGCAACAAGCGCATCAGGCGGGCGTAGTTGGCCTCGCAGGCGGCCTGCAACCCCACCAGATCGACGCGATAACGATCGCGCAACTTGTTCAGGACCATAGCCCCCTCACTTCATCACGGTTCAAGGCCAGCCATTGCAAAGCAATGATGCTGGCCGCGTTGCAAATTCGCCCGTCGCGCACCGCTTGAAGGGCATCTTCAAAAGCCCAGGCCTTCACGCGGATATCTTCAGCCTCTTCCAGCAGGCCATGCAGGCCGCCCGCCCCCGAGCTGTCGCAACGCCCCAAAAAAAGATGCACGTACTCGTCACTGCCGCCCGGCGATGGGAAATATTGAGTCATCGGCCAGAGCGCGGCGAAGACAAGCCCAGCTTCCTCCTGCGCCTCACGATGAGCAACTTCTTCCGGCTGCTCGTCCTTGTCGATCAGGCCGGCCACCAGTTCCACCAGCCAGGGATTGGCAGTCTTGCCCATGGCACCGACGCGGAACTGTTCGATAAGCACCACCTCATCGCGCTGTGGGTCGTAGGGCAGCACGCACACCGCGTCATGGCGAACGAACAGCTCGCGGCTGATTTCGCGGCTCATGCCACCGGCGAACAATTCGTGGCGCAGGTGCACGCGATCAAGTTTGTAGAAACCCTTGAAGCAATTTTCGCGCTTGACGATCTCCACGGCGCTCGGTGTGGCGTTGGCGAAATCAGTCATGACAATCCTCGTGTGCGGTGGTCCAGTACGAGGTTCCAACCTCGGCTTCGCGCCATCCTAACGCGCCCGTACCGTTTGATGCAGCCCCTTTCCGGTCATCGGGATAGACGGCTGCCTTTAAAATTACTCTAATGAGCTTAGTGGCGAACTGATTGCCCTGCCGACAGTCGAAGCGGGTAACTTTTTGCCTTTCCCTGTTCCACGAAGGACGCCCATGTCGCTTTTTAGAATCGCTTCCCTGGCCGCCATCGCCCTGACCCTGGGTGCTTGCCAAAGCCTCTTCCAACCCAATTACCGAGCGCCCCTGGAGGCGACTCGCGATGCGTCGGAGCAATTGCAGCCCGGTTGCGCCAGTGCCGACTGCCCGCTGGTGAACATCGACACCCTGCGCTTTCCCGCCGAGCCGGCCCTGGACGGCATCATCGAAAAACGCCTGTTGCAAATGACCCGCACCAGCCCGGACGCCCCTGCGGCTCCGACGCTGGCCGCCTATCGCGAGCAGTTCCTGCGCAGCGCCGCACCGCGCAACAGCAGCTATTTGCAGGCCAAGGTACGCGAGCAGCATGACGGCTTGGTGATTATCGAATTGTCCAGCTATCTGGACACTGGCGGCGCCCATGGCACGCCGGGTCGCGGTTTCATCAACTATTCGCGCCAGCAGCACAAAGTGCTGACGCTGTCGGACATGCTGCTGCCAGGCCAGGAGGAACCCTTTTGGAAAGCCGCGCAAGTGGCTCACAACAGCTGGCTGATCAGTACCAAGCTGGATCAGGAACCTGAGTTCCTGAAACAGTGGTCCTTTCAGAAAACCCCACACATCGCGCTGACCTACGGCGGGGTGATCCTCAAGTACGAAGTGAGCACCATCGCGCCGTACGCCCTGGGCCACATCGAATTGAAGATCGCCTACCCACGCCTCAACGGCATCCTCAAGCCCGAGCTGTTTCCCGGCCGTAGCTGAAGGCCCGGCCCAGCAACAGTTGCAGCAACCCTGCCAGGATCAACGATGGCAGGGTTGCACCGATGTCCGGGTAGAAGTTGGCCAGCAGGTGATAAGTGCTCACCCCACCCAACCAGGCCAACAGGGCCGGCCAGCGCAACGCGGCTGACACCACTTGGCTGCTGCGCTTGCGCAGGATGAAGTGGTCCACCAGCACCACGCCGAACAGCGGCGCGAACACCGAGCCGATCAGCAACAGGAAGTTCTGATACTGCGCCAACGGCGCGAAGCAGGCGATCAAGGTGCAGATGACGCCAATCGCCAAGGCCAGGTGCTCGACTTTCAACCCTGACAGCATGCCGCTGGACACCGCCGCTGAGTGGATGTCGGCGAAGGCGTTTTCCGACTCGTCCAACAGAATCAGCAGCAGTGGGATGCCCAGTCCGGCGCCGGCCAGGGCCAGCAGCAATGCGTTGACTTCGCCGCTCGGCGCGAATGCCAGAGTGTAGGCGACGCCCAGGCTCATCAGCCAGAAGTTACCGATGAAGAAGCCCACGGCCGTACCGCCGAAGACATTCTTGGCGCGCTTGCCGAAACGCGAGTAATCGGCGATCAGCGGCAACCACGACAACGGCATCGCGATGGCGATATCGAACCCCACCGCCAGCGGCATCGAGCCGTCGCCCGCCTGGGCCCAGAGTGCCGCCAGGTCAGCCTTGGCGAACAGGTTCCAAGTCAGCCAGATGCACGCGGCCAACAGCAGCCAGATGCCCCATTTACGCAGCACCTTACGCACAAAGGTCAGCGGCCCGCTGACGGCAAGCAGGGTCGCCAGGGCGCCGAAGAACAGCGTCCACAGCAGTGGGTTGGAGCCCAGGCTGCCTTCGCTGAAGGCCCGGGCACCGAGCAGGCTGGCGGCGTCGCGCATGACGATGATTTCGAACGACCCCCAACCGATCAGCTGCAGCAGGTTCAATACCGCCGGCACGCTCGCGCCCTTGCCGCCAAGGCTGAGCTTGAGCGCGGCCATGGCCGACAGGCCAGTGTCGCTGCCGATCACCCCGACCGCCGCCAGCAGCAGGACGCCCACCAGCGTGCCGAGGAAAATCGCCAGCAACGAACCGCTCAGGCCCAGGCCCGGCGCGAGCAGGGCGCCGACCTGCAAGACCATCAGGCCGATGCCGAGAGAGAACCACAAAGAAAACAGATCGCGAGCGCCGAAGACGCGTTTGTCCAAAGGCACGGCGGCGTCTGGGGAGTAGGTGCTGGGTTGGATGTTCAAGGGTTGTTATCTCAGAGGGATATTTTGTTGTTCTGGTGATGGCTTTCGCGAGCAGGCTCGCTCCCACAATGGACCTGCGGTGAACACAAGTTTTGTGAACGACCGAGTTCCACTGTGGGAGCGAGCCTGCTCGCGAAGGCGGCAGTAAAGTCACCACCGCCCCCAGCTCAAATCACACTTTCTTGTAAAGCTGACTACCTTCCTGCTTGAACCGCTCCGCCTGCTCGGCCATCCCCTGGGCGACTTCGACGTCCACCGCTTCAATGCGCTGGTTCGCCGCGTACTCACGCACTTCCTGGGTGATTTTCATCGAGCAGAATTTCGGCCCGCACATCGAGCAGAAATGCGCCACCTTGGCCGAGTCCTTCGGCAGGGTTTCATCGTGGTACGAACGGGCGGTGTCCGGGTCCAGGCCGAGGTTGAACTGGTCTTCCCAGCGGAACTCGAAACGCGCCTTGCTCAAGGCGTTGTCGCGGATCTGCGCGCCCGGGTGGCCCTTGGCAAGGTCGGCGGCGTGGGCGGCGATCTTGTACGTGATGATCCCGGTCTTCACGTCATCCTTGTTCGGCAAGCCGAGGTGCTCCTTCGGCGTGACGTAGCAAAGCATGGCGCAACCGAACCAGCCGATCATCGCCGCACCGATACCGGACGTGATGTGGTCGTAGCCCGGCGCGATGTCGGTGGTCAGCGGGCCGAGGGTGTAGAACGGCGCCTCGTCGCAGCACTCGAGCTGCTTGTCCATGTTCTCTTTGATCAACTGCATCGGCACATGGCCGGGGCCTTCGATCATGCACTGCACGTCGTGCTTCCAGGCGATCTTGGTCAGCTCGCCAAGCGTTTCCAGCTCGCCGAACTGCGCTTCATCGTTGGCGTCGGCAATCGAGCCCGGACGCAGGCCATCGCCCAGCGAGAAGCTGACGTCGTAGGCCTTCATGATTTCACAGATGTCTTCGAAATGGGTGTAGAGGAAGTTTTCCTTGTGGTGCGCCAGGCACCACTTGGCCATGATCGAACCGCCACGGCTGACGATGCCGGTGACGCGCTTGGCGGTCATCGGCACATAGCGCAGCAACACGCCCGCGTGGATGGTGAAGTAGTCGACGCCCTGTTCGGCCTGCTCGATCAGCGTGTCGCGGAACAGTTCCCAGGTCAGGTCTTCGGCCACGCCGCCGACCTTTTCCAGGGCCTGGTAGATCGGCACGGTGCCGATGGGCACGGGCGAATTGCGGATGATCCATTCGCGGGTTTCATGGATGTGCTTGCCGGTGGACAGGTCCATGACCGTGTCCGAACCCCAGCGGATGCCCCAGGTCAGCTTCGCCACTTCTTCTTCGATGGACGAACCCAGGGCACTGTTGCCGATGTTGCCGTTGATCTTCACCAGGAAGTTACGGCCGATGATCATCGGTTCCAGTTCAGTGTGGTTGATGTTGGCTGGGATGATCGCGCGACCACGGGCGATTTCGTCCCGCACGAACTCCGGGGTAATGACTTTCGGCACGCTGGCGCCGAAGCTGTGGCCGGCGTGTTGCTGGTCAAGCAGGCCGGCGGCGCGGGCCACTTCCAGCTTCATGTTCTCGCGGATGGCGACGTATTCCATCTCGGCGGTGATGATGCCTTTGCGCGCATAGTGCATCTGGCTGACGTTGGCGCCCGGCTTGGCGCGACGCGGGTTGTTCACGTGGGCGAAGCGCAGTTGGGTCAGCTCGGGGTCGGCCAGGCGCTCCTGGCCGAAGTTGGAACTCAGGCCCGCCAGGCGCTCGGTGTCGCCACGGGCTTCGATCCAGGGCGAACGCACGTCGGCCAGGCCTTTGCGCACGTCGATAACCACATTCGGGTCGGTGTAGGGGCCCGAGGTGTCGTAGACCACTACCGGCGCGTTGATTTCGCCGCCGAAGTCGGTGGGGGTCACGTCGAGGCTGATTTCGCGCATGGGCACGCGGATATCCGGGCGGCTGCCCTGGACGTAGATTTTTTGCGAGCGGGTAAAGGGCTGAACCGATTGCTGATCGACCTGGGCCGATTCACTGAGGTTGGTCGCGTTTTTTGATTTTGTCGTCATCACGGGCTCTCCAGACACACATCCAGGCAGTGGATTTTTGTCGGAGCGAACCTGTAACGAATGGACGCGCCCCTGCACGACAGTGCGGACGCTGTGCTTGCTGCTCGAGCCTGTTCGAACATCGGAAATCGATTGTCGAACAACATCCCGGACGAAGCACAAGAGGACTCGCCGGGTGACGAGAAATCTTGTTCCCTACGCAGGCGCTAACCTGATCAGGTTCAACGGGATCCGAAATTATTCGATCTCAGCCTCATAGCAAGGCACCCCGACAAGAACCCGGCCAGTCTAGACACAACCGGCGCAGAACGCCATCGCCTGGGCAAAAGCCGTGATGAATGGCGCAAATACAGGATTGTTGCCGTGCGTACGCACAACTACACTCGCTACGCCGCGCGCCTGTTATGCGCATTCAATTTGAACGTAAGGGATCGCCTCATGCTGCGCAAACTCTCACTGGCCCTGGCCGTGTCTTGTGCGTCCAATGGAATGGCCTGGGCCGCCGAAGCGCCTTTATCCACCAAGACCGATCTGGTCAGCGTGTACCAGGAAGCGGTGGACAACAACGCCGACCTGGCCGCCGCCCGTGCCCAGTATGGTGCTCAGAAGGAAGTGGTGCCCCAGGCACGCGCCGGGCTGCTGCCCAACCTGTCGGCCGGCGCCGACCTGAACAACACCCGTACCGAGCTCGACCAACCGGCGATGACCGCCAACCGCAGCTCAACGGTTTACCAGGCCACCTTGTCGCAGCCGATCTTCCGCGCCGACCGCTGGTTCCAGCTGCAAGCGGCCAAATCGGTCAATGAACAAGCATCGCTGCAGCTGTCCGCCACCGAGCAGAACCTGATCCTGCAAAGCGCTGAAGCCTATTTCAACGTGCTGCGCAGCCAGGACAACCTGGCCTCGACCAAGGCCGAGGAAGCCGCGTTCAAGCGTCAGCTCGACCAGTCCAACGAACGTTTCGACGTGGGCCTGTCGGACAAGACCGACGTGCTGCAATCCCAGGCCAGCTACGACACCGCCCGGGCCAATCGGATCATCGCCCAGCGTCAGGTCGAAGATGCCTTCGAAGCGCTGATCACCCTGACCAACCGCCAGTACAATTCGATCCAGGGCGTCGTTCATACCCTGCCGATCCTGCCGCCGGCGCCCAACGACGCCAAGGCCTGGGTCGACACCGCCGCCAGGCAGAACCTCAACCTGCTGGCCAGCAACTATGCCGTCGATGCCGCCGAAGACACCGTGCGCCAGCGCAAGGCCGGCCACGCGCCGACCCTCGATGCAATCGCCCAGTACCGCAAAGGTGACAACGACGGCCTCGGCTTCACCAACCCAAGCCCCACCGGCCAGCGCTACGGTGGCGACGCCGAGCAACGCACCATTGGCCTGCAATTGAGCATTCCGATCTACAGCGGCGGGCTGACCAGCTCCCAGGTTCGCGAGTCCTACTCGCAACTCACCCAGACCGAGCAGCAGCGCGAAGGCCTGCGCCGGCAGGTGGTGGAAAACACCCGCAACCTGCATCGCGCGGTGAACACCGATGTGGAGCAGGTCCAGGCCCGGCGCCAGTCGATCATCTCGAACCAGAGCGCGGTGGACGCCACGGAGATCGGCTACCAGGTGGGCACTCGCAACATCGTCGATGTACTCGACGCCCAGCGCCAGCTGTACACCTCGGTGCGCGACTACAACAACGCCCGCTATGACTACATCCTGGACAACCTGCGCCTCAAGCAAGCCGCCGGGACCTTGAGCCCGGAAGACCTGCAAGCCCTGTCCCGCTACCTCAAGCCCGACTACAACCCGGACAAGGACTTCCTGCCGCCAGACCTGGCACAAGCGGCGGCACAACAGTTGCGCTCGCGGCCGGCGCAGTAGCACAGCTGCGACAAATCCCCTGTGGCGAGGGAGCTTGCTCCCTCGCCACAGAGCTCAGTCGAGCAAGCGCCCCAACCCATCCAACAACCGCTGCAACGCGCCCTGGTTGCGACGCATCACCGCCAACCCCGACTCGGCCATGCGCTGGGCATCCCGGGGCAGTTCGAACAGACGCTGCACGGCCAGGGCCAGGCCGTGGGCATCTTCCACTTCCGCCAAGGCTCCGGCCGCGCGCAGTTGGGCGGCAATTTCAAGGAAGTTGAACAGGTGCGGCCCGCTGAGCACCGGTTTTGCCAGCGCCGCCGGCTCCAGCAGGTTGTGCCCGCCGTTGGCTACCAGACTGCCGCCGACAAACGCACTGTCAGCCAAGGCATAGAGAAACAACAGTTCACCCATGGTGTCGCCCAGCAGCACCGAAGTTTGTGCGTCGACCGGTCGGGCACTGGAGCGCCGGACCGTGGCGAAGCCCTCACGCTCGCACAGTTGCGCCACCGCATCGAACCGTTCCGGATGACGCGGCACCAAAATCAGCAACGCATCCGGGTAGCTGTCGAGCAACCGACGATGGGCGGCCAGCACCACTTCGTCCTCACCCTCATGGGTACTGGCGGCGATCCACACCGGGCGCTCCACCGCTTGCCATTGACGGCGCAAGGCACTGGCGCTTTCCAGCAGTTCCGGGTCGATGGTCAGGTCGAACTTGATGGAGCCGGTCACTTCAACGGTTTCCGCCCTGGCACCGAGTTGACGAAAGCGCTCTGCCTCGGCTTCGGTCTGCACGGCAAACAGGCCCATCTCAGCAAGCATCGGCCGGGTCAGCTTGGGAAAACGGGCATAACCGCGCGCCGAACGCTCCGACAGCCGCGCGTTGGCCAACGCCACGGGGATACCGCGCAGGGCGCATTGATGGATGTGGTTGGGCCACAGTTCGGTTTCCATGATCACCGCCAGTTTCGGCCGGACCTGGTCGAGAAAACGCTTGGCCGCGCACGGCAGGTCATAAGGCAGGTAGCAATGCTGGATGCGCGGCTCATCGGCGAACAACGCCCTGATCCGCTCCGAACCGGTGGGCGTCATGCACGTCACCGTGATCGGCAGTTGTGGGTAGCGTTGCAACAACGCGCGAATCATCGGCGCAGCGGCAATGCTCTCGCCCACTGACACCGCGTGGACCCAGATGCCGCCCGGCGCCATCGTCGGCAAGCCCCACGAGAAACGCTCGCCGATACGCCGCGCATACGCCGGTGCCTTGCGAGCCCGCAGCCACAGCCGAATCGCCACCAGTGGCAGCCCCAGATAAAACAATGCGCTATAGAGAGTTCTGTTCATGGCGGCGGAGTTTATCGGTTTTTCAGCCGAGCGCCTGCAACTGCACGGCAAAACGTTCCGCCAGCCAACGGGCCGCCGGGCCCAGGGGTTCGTCGCGGCGCCAGACCAGCTCCACCACCAGGGCCGGCGGGGTCCATTCACTGTTGAGCTCGACCATGTCCCCCAGGTACGCCGGGTACTGCACGACGTGCCGCGGCAGCCAGGCCCAGCCCAGCCCACTTCTCAACCACTCGGCCAGCACGTAGAAGCTGTCGGCCCGCCAGACTTGCGGGCTGGCCTGCTCGCTGCCGGGATAGACGCTGGATTGGGTCGCCATCAGCAATTGCCGGTGCCGGGCCATCTCCAGGCAGGTCACGTAATCATGGCTCGCCAAGGGATGCCCCCGGCCGCACACCGTGACCATCTCGACGCTACCCAATACCCGGCGCTCCAGCGCCTCGGGAATCTGATCGTGATAGAACAGCAACCCGAGATCGGCGCGACGCTCCACCAGCTTGCGCGCCACATCGCCCTGGGCGGCGCTGGCCAGTTGCACTTCTAGGGTGGGAAACCGTTCGGCCAGCGCCGCCAGGCTGTCGATAACGGGCTGATAGGGCATGGCCTCGTCCTGGGCCAGGCGTAGCGATGCCTCCTGCCCGCGCATCAGGGCCAAGGCCCGGCCGTTGAGGCGTTCGCATTGGCGTAACACTTCCCGGGCCTCCTCAAGCAGCGCCACGCCCGCATCGGTGAGTTTGGGCTGGCGACCACTGCTGCGCTCGAACAGGCTCACCCCCAGGTCCTCTTCCAGCAGTGCAATCGCACTGCTGACAGCCGACTGAGCCTTGCGCTGATCCCGGGCCACCGCGGAAAACGACCGCTTCTCGGCGACACCGACGAACAGTCGCAATTGCTCCAGGTTCCATTGAACATTCATCGCTCAACCTATCTCTATCGCAGATAGGTAATGACTTTACCCCATTTGGCCATTCCCTAGAATGGGCCCATCGAACGACGCAACGACCCGAGAGGAATCGCCCATGAACGCCTATTACTACCTCGCCATCGCCATCTGCGCCGAAGTGATCGCCACCGTATCGATGAAAGCGATCAAGGGCTTGAGCACGCCCCTGCCCTTGTTGTTGGTCATCGCCGGCTATGGCACTGCGTTCTGGATGCTGACGCTGGTGGTGCGCACCGTTCCAGTGGGGGTGGCCTATGCGGTCTGGGCCGGCTTGGGGATCGTGATGGTCAGCGTCGCGGCGCTGTTTATCTATGGGCAGAAACTGGACGTGCCGGCGATCCTGGGGATGGCGTTGATTGTGTTGGGGGTGGTGGTGATCCAGTTGTTTTCCAAGACTGCAGGACATTGAAGCAGCGCAGCTCCAAGCCTCAAGCTGCAAGCACAAGCGATACCCTCTCGCTTGTAACTTGCAGCTCGAAGCTTGAAACTTGCCGCTTAATTTCCTCCGAGGTCGCTGCATGCCATCCGTTATTTCCACCGACATCCTCATTGTCGGCGCCGGAGTCGCCGGCCTCTGGCTGAATGCGCGCTTGCGCCGCCAGGGGTTTTCAACCGTGCTGGTGGAAAGCGCCAGCCTTGGCGGCGGGCAGAGCGTCAAATCCCAGGGCATCATCCATGGCGGCGCCAAGTATGCGTTGCACGGAGCCCTGACTGGCGCCTCGGAAGCCATTGCCGACATGCCGCGCCGTTGGCGCGAGGCCCTCAAGGGCGACGGTGAGCTGGACCTGTCGGGGGTACGCATGTTGTCCGACGCCCATTACCTCTGGTCCCCAGGCACCCTGGCCGGCAACCTTACGAGCTTTTTCGCCAGCAAGGCCGTGCGCGGGCGCGTCGACCAGGTCAAGGGCGAGCAACTGCCGCCAGCCCTGCAAGACAAGCGTTTCAAAGGCAAGGTTTACCGCCTGGCCGAGTTGGTGGTGGATGTTCCCAGCCTGATCGCGCGCCTGGCAGACCTGGCCGGCGACAGCCTGCTGGCCGGGCAGCAGGTCGAACCGCTGCACGAGGAAGGCCAACTTGTCGGGCTGAAGGTCGACGGTCGCGAAATCCGCGCCCAGCGCATCGTCCTCAGTGCCGGCGGCGGCACCGCCGACCTGCTCCGCGCCCTGGGCCTCGACCAGCCGGCCATGCAGACCCGGCCGTTGCACATGGTCCTGGCGAAGGGCCCCAGCCTCAAGCCGCTTTACGCCCATTGCCTGGGTGGCGGGCCGAAGCCCCGGGTGACTGTGACCACCCATCCGGCCGCCGATGGCCAATGGGTCTGGTACCTGGGAGGCGATCTTGCCGAGGGGGATGCCGTCGCCCGCGAGCCCGCTGCGCAGATCGCCGTCGCCCAGAAAGAGCTCGGCCAGTTGCTGCCGTGGATCGACCTGAGCACCGCACAATGGGCCACGTTGCGGGTCGCCCGCGCCGAGCCGCTGCAATCGGGCCTGACCCGCCCGGACAACGCCTTTGTCGCCGAGCAGGGTCGCCTGCTGGTGGGCTGGCCGACCAAGCTCGCCTTGGCCCCGGACTTCTCCGACCGGGTGATCGCCGCGCTGCAACGCGATGGTATCCAGCCCAGCCATACCGCCCCGCTGCCGGACCTGCCCAAGCCGCCCATGGGCGTTCCCGCCTGGGAGCAACTGCTGCCATGAGCCAGCCGACACTCCACGATCTGCGTCGCCCGCTGGGCAAAAACGGCCCGTTGGTTTCGCCCCTGGGCCTGGGCACGGTCAAGCTGGGCCGCGACCAGGGCGTCAAGTACCCCAGCGGTTTCCAGATTCCGGATGACACCGAAGCGCGCATGCTGCTCAAGCTGGCGCGCGACCTGGGCATCAACCTGATCGACACCGCGCCTGCCTATGGCCGCAGCGAGGAACGCCTCGGGCCGCTGTTGCGCGGCCAGCGTCACGACTGGGTGATCGTCAGCAAAGTCGGCGAGGAATTCAGCGATGGCCAGTCCCGTCATGACTTCAGCGCTGCTCATACGCGGCTCTCGGTGGAGCGCAGCCTCCAGCGCCTGGAAACGGACTACATCGACCTGGTACTGGTGCATTCGGACGGCAATGACCTGGCGATCCTCGACGACAGCGAGGTGTACCCGACCCTGGCGGCGCTCAAGCGCGAGGGCAAGATCGGCGGCTTCGGATTCTCTGGCAAGACCGTCGACGGTGGCTTGAAAGCTCTGGAGCAAGGTGATTGCGCGATGGTCACCTACAATCTGAACGAACGAAGCGAAAAGGCGGTCATTGAGTACGCGGCCGAGCACGGCAAGGCGATCCTGGTGAAAAAAGCCCTGGCCAGCGGTCATGCCTGCCTGAGCCCCGGTGAGGACCCGGTTCGCGCCAGCTTTGAACTGTTGTTTGGGCATCCCGGGGTTGCCAGTGCTATTGTCGGCACCATCAATCCGCTGCACCTCGCCCACAACGTTGCGACCGTAGCCAAGGTCCTACGCAGAAACTGACGCCGCCCTACGCGGCCTTAAGGAAGGAGCCGACATGCCGCGTACGCTCATCAGAAAAAATCCAAGTAACTTCAAGACTCTGCCCCTTTCCGTCGAAGCGACTCCCGAAGGCCTGACTTACCAGAGCGTGGGAATGCCGCTCAATTTTGCCCAGACCTTGCAGCGGCGGCGTCCCGTGGCTGTGGACGATGCCGAGCGTTTCTCCGTGGAGCTTGCGAACCTGGGCGTCTCGGTGCGCCTGACCCTGCACTGGCAGAACCGCGAGTATTGGGTATTGGTGCGTCAGCGTCGCCAGGATCGCGGCGACGTGGTGCTCAAGCTGATCTCCGGCTATGTACCGGCCCATGAGCTGAACCTGCCGCTGCTTACCGCCATCAACGAAATAGCCGAAGAATGCCTTTTGGAAACACCTGAAGGTTGGCTCGGCGGACGCTTCAACGACACCTGGCTCCCGGCGCCTTATTCGAGCGCACTGCATTATCGCGAAGCCTTGCCGTTTCGCCTGGCTCCGCTGTCCGGCTCGGCCCGGCCGGTGCGCTGCGCCAATCTGCAACTGATCGAACGACCACGGGCCTACGTGCATCTGCCGACGGCCTCCCTGCAATTGATTTATGACTTGCGCCTGGACGTGCCCAAGGAAGCCAAGTCACTGAGCCTGTTTCATGTCGATGAGCGTCTGGAGGGCGACCAATTGGTGGCGCGCCTGGACCGCAAGCGACCCGATCTTTACCTGATGCCGCTGCAGGACGGACAACCGCTGCCCGAACTGTATACGTTGAAGAAAGATCAGCTGCTTGCGGCCAGCACCCGCGGCTTATACCTGGCGGAGAGCTTCGCCCGGCAGGACGGTTGGCTGGTGCGTGACGAGCGGATTCGCTGGAAGGACTGGCTACGCCAGCAAGGGCTGACGCCACCGGGCAAGGAGTCCGGGCTGACCCGGCTCAAGGGCAAGGCGCGGCAGCTGCTCAAGAAAATCGTCCCGAGCAAGGTGGCTCGTTAGGCCTGACGCCGATTTTTCTGACCGGACAACGCCCCCTTGTGGGAGCGAGCGTGCTCGCACCCACAAGTGCTGCGCTTTGTCAGATAAATCAGTTATTGCGGATCTTTTCCACAATCGCCGTCGTCGAGCTGTTTTCCACCAGCCCCAGCACCTTCACCGTGCCCCCATAGGCGGAAACGATGTCGGCACCCACGACCTGGTCGATACCGTAGTCGCCGCCCTTGACCAGCACATCCGGCTTGACCTGGCGCAACAGGTTTTCCGGCGTGCCTTCGCTGAAGCTGATCACCCAATCCACCGCGCCAAGGCCGGCCAGGACCGCCATGCGGCGGTCGACGCTGTTGATCGGCCGGCCCGGCCCTTTCAAGCGGCTCACGGAAGCATCGTCATTGACCGCGACGATCAAGCGATCACCCTGGGCCCGGGCCTGCTCGAGGTAGGTCACATGGCCAGCATGGAGGATGTCGAAACAACCGTTGGTGAAGACGATTTTCTCTTTATGGGCGCGCGCGTCATCGACAGCCAGCAATAGTTGCTCCAGCCCCAGCACACCGCGCTCCGATCCCTCTTCGCGCTGGATCGCGCGCCGCAGTTCCGGGGCGCTGATCGCCGCCGTACCCAGCTTGCCGACGACAATGCCCGCCGCCAGGTTCGCCAGGGCAACCGCGTGGGGCAGTTCCTCGCCGGCGGCAATCGCCGCGGCCAGGGTGGAGATCACCGTGTCACCGGCGCCCGTCACGTCAAATACTTCGCGGGCACGGGCCGGAAGGTGCAGGGCCGGATGATCGGGACGCAGCAGGGTCATGCCGTGCTCGCCGCGGGTAACCAGCAACGCCCCCAGATCCAGGTCGTGCATCAGCTGTGCGCCCTTGCTCACCAGTTCGTGCTCATCGGCGCAACCACCGACGATGGCTTCGAACTCGCTGAGGTTAGGGGTAATCAGGCTCGCGCCACGGTAGATGGAAAAATCCTTGCCCTTGGGGTCGGCCAGCACGGGAATACCGCGGGCACGGGCAGCCTGGATCAGCACTTGATGGTTCTTCAACGCGCCCTTGCCGTAGTCCGACAACACCAGGACCTTGATACCATCGAGCAGGTTGTCGACCTCGGCGCCCAGGGACAGCGGGTCGGTGGCGAACGGTTCTTCGAAGTCGATGCGCAGCAGTTGCTGGTGACGACTGATGACCCGCAGCTTGACGATGGTCGGCTGGTGCGCGATGCGCTGGAAGATCGCCCGCACGCCAGCGCCTTCCAGGCTGTTGGCCAGGCTCTCTGCCGCTTCATCGTCACCGGTCACGCCGACCAGGGAAGCCGGGGCACCGAGGGCGGCGATGTTCAGGGCAACGTTGGCGGCACCGCCGGGACGGTCCTCGATGTGCTCGACCCTGACCACCGGTACCGGAGCCTCGGGGGAAATCCGTGATGTACCGCCATGCCAATAGCGGTCGAGCATGACATCGCCGACCACCAATACAGGGGCTTGATCGAATCGCGGCATGGACAACTTCATGGAACATCCCACATACAAAATGAACAGGGGCGCGATATTAGCACAGGGTTGGGGGAGGCTCGTCCATGGCGGTGACCGGAAGTATCAAGCCGCGCTTTCATTGTTTTCACACAGCAATGCCATCATCTGCGCGCAGGCCTGGGCCAGCTCCATCTCGCTGGTATCGATTTCGCATTCGGCCGCCAGCGGCGCCTCGTAAGGACTATCGAGACCGGTGAAATGCTTGATCCGCCCGGCGAGGGCTTCGCGGTACAGCCCCTTGGGGTCGCGCTCGGCACACACGTCGAACGGCGTACTGACGTAGACTTCGATGAAGTCATTATGGGAAAAGAGCCGTCGTGCCGCGTCTCGATCGGCCCGAAACGGCGAAATCGCCGCGACGATGACAATCAGCCCTGCTTCGACCATCAAGCGCGCCACTTCGGCTATTCGCCGCACGTTTTCCTTTCGGGAGCCGGCATCCATCCCAAGGTCACTGCAAAGCCCCCTGCGCAGGTTGTCGCCGTCCAGCAAAGCGGTATGCAGGCCTTGCTGGTGAAGGCGAACTTCCAGGGCATTGGCCAAGGTCGACTTTCCAGCCCCCGACAGCCCGGTCAACCAGAAACAGCGAGGCCGCTGGAACTTGATGGCCGCCCGGTCCGAGGGCGAAAGTGTCAGCGCGCCCGGCTGAGCCTGCGATTGTCGCTTTGATGCCCTTGTTGTCTCATCCATGTCGAGCATTCCATCGTCGTCGTGCACCAGAGCATAGCCTTGGCCTCGTATTCAGGCGATGTCCTGGGTGGGAACATCCAGGCCCATGGCATGAAGACGCGCGTAATAGCCATTTTGCGCGAGCAGTTCGCCATGGGTGCCGCGTTCGACGATGCGCCCCTGGTCCATGACCAGGATCATGTCGGCCTTTTCGATGGTCGACAGCCGATGCGCAATGACCAGGGTCGTACGGCCTTTCATGACCTGGTCCAGCGCGGCCTGGATATGCCGCTCGGACTCGGTGTCCAGTGCCGAGGTGGCCTCATCGAGGATCAACAGCGGCGCGTTTTTCAACAATGCCCGGGCAATCGCCAGCCGTTGGCGCTGGCCACCGGACAACAGCACGCCGTTTTCGCCGACCTCGGTATCCAGGCCGTGGGGAAGCTGCGCGATGAAGTCCATCGCGTAGGCGTCCTGGGCGGCTTTTTCGATGTCGGCCCGCGGCGCGCCGGCCAGGTCGCCGTAGGCGATATTGTTGGCCACCGTATCGTTGAACAACGTGACGTGCTGGGTCACCTGGGCCACATGCCGGCGCAGGTTGCGCAGTCGATAATCTTCGATTTCCACGTCATCGAGCAGGATCTGACCGACTTCGTGGTGATAGAAACGCGGGATCAGGCTGGCCAGGGTCGACTTGCCGCTGCCCGACCGCCCTACCAGGGCGATCATCTGCCCAGGGTCAGCGGTGAAGCTGATGTCCTTGAGCACTTCCCGATCGGCGCCAGGGTAGGTAAAGCTCAGGTTGCGCACATCGAGACGGCCGCTCACGCGCTCCTGCTCGACCGTGCCTTTATCCACTTCGGGCTCGACGTCCAATTGCTCGAAGATGCTTTCCGCGCCCGCCACGCCCTTCTGGATCGTGGAGCTGACTTCCGAGAGTTGGCGAATCGGCTTGGGCAGCAGGCCCGCCGCGGTGATGTAGGCCACCAGATCGCCCGCTGTCGCGTCACCGCGCAGGAACAGTACCAGGAACATCAGCGCGGCCATGGCGGTGTAAATCACCAATTGCAGCATCGGCGTGTAGACCGCGCCGGTGCGGGTCATGCGCAGTTGTTTGTCGGTATTGCCTTGGCTGGCGCTGGCAAAACGCTGTTCTTCATAGGCCTCGCCACCGAAGCTGCGCACCACCCGATAACCCTGGATGGTCTCGGAGGCGACGTGGGTCACGTCGCCCATGGCCACCTGGATCTTCTTGCTTTGCTTGCGGAATTTCTTGCTGGTGCTGCTGACCATCACTGCAATCAATGGCAGGATCGCCAGCATCACCAAGGTCAGTTTCCAGTTCATCCACACAAGGTAAGCGAAGAGGAACACCACGGTGAGGCCTTCGCGAATCACCACCTTGATGGCGTCCGTGGCAGCACCGGTGACCATGGTCACGTTGAAGGTGATCCGGGAAATCAGATGACCGGAATTGTGGGTGTCGAAATAGCGGTTGGGCAGGACCAGCAGCTTGTTGAACAACTCGACCCGCAGATCATGCACCAGCCCCAGCGAGACCTTGGCCAGGTAATAGTTGCCCAGGAACGACCCCAGGCCCTGCCAGGCAGCGATCAGGATGATCAGCAGCGGCACGGCCATCAGCAGTTTCAAATCCTTGAGATACGGCACGCTGGGAAACAGTACCGCATCGGGATTGCTCAACCCGTCGACAAAATATTTGAGAATCCCGGCCAGCATGGGCTGGGTGGACGCAAATATCACGAAGCCCACGATACTCAGCAGGAAAATGCCCAAGTAGGGTTTGACGTATCCCAGCAGCCGGAAATAGATTTTCAGGCTGGAATCCTGTTCCGCTTTAGGCGGTGCGTCACTCATCGTCGAGCTCACTGGTTAGGAAGAGCGCGGGATTTTATCACAGCCATCGGGATTGGCCCGCGCCCAGGTCAAAAGGCTGGCCATGCCGACCGGCAGCCAAGTGATGAACCACTCGGCGCGCGGGGTGCCCGTCAGGCTCGCCGCGTCGAACTGCATCGCCAGGAACGAAAACACCCACATGCCCAGCACGCCTCGGCCCAGCAGGGTGTCACGGGCACGCCAGGCCTCGCGCAGCACCGCGAACCAGACCACACACCATATCAACATTCCGGGCAGGCCCAACTGAATGGCAACGTGGGTGAACAGGTTATGCGAGTGGTCGAACAAACGGCCACCGACAGGAACCCGGTAGTCGCCTGCCAATCCCAGCCCCCCCCAGGGATGCTCGGAAATAATCTGCAGGCTGGACGCAAAAATTTCCGGACGATAGGAAGCTCCGCGGGCCATCACCAAGGGTTCCAGCAACCAGAAAGTCACCATCGCCAGCACCAGCGCCGCGGCGGCAATCAAACGAGTACGCGAGTCCCGGCAGTAAAGCGGCATGGCCAGTACGCTTAGCAACAAGGCCAGGGCCGCGCCGCGACTCTGGCTCATGACCACGAACAAGCCCAGCAGAGCCAAGGCCACGGCACACACAGCCTGCAGCCCGATACGACGCGGCACCCAATGCAGCATCCAGATCGCCGCGAGGCCAATCACGTAGCCACCCAGGATCGGATGGGACAACTCGCCCAGCCCCTCGAGACGCGCCACCCAGCGCTGGTTCTCGATCCCATAGAAATGAATCATTGCCATCAAGGCCGTCAGGGCTAGCCCAACACCGCCCCACTGCATGATACGGATCACCCGCTCAGGTCGACCGTCAGCGAAAATCGGGAAGAACATCAAAAATATCAGGATGTACAACAACCGCTTGGCTTCGCGCACGGGTTCCGGCGACTCGGCCCAGAACAGGGTGATCAATGCCCACGCCATCAATGCCAGCAACGCCGTGTAGACCAAGCGCTGGGCGCGCCATAACTCCACCAGCCTGTGCCGCGCGGGCCAGGCGAACAGGATCGCGGGCAACCAGACGAATGCGATCATTCCTTGTTGATAAACCTTGTTGGCGGGTGCCAGTGCGATCGCCAGCAAAAACCATGACAAGCCAAAGGCCATCCATACCTGCGCCCAACGTGTTGCTTGCATCCAAAGCTCCTAATCGATGTACCAGCCAAACCGGCATGGTTAAAACAAAAACTTTTGGGCATCATGGCCCGCCACGGCACCGGTTCTTTCAACAAGGTTTCCCTACGATGCAATCCTCACGGCTTCCCCAAGCCGCTTTGAATCAATTGATTGAAGGCGCCAGCATTCTGGAGGCCGACAGCTACGGCCCAAAAGTCTATCTGTTGCAGGATGGAAACATCCTCAAACTGTTTCGCCGCAAGCGGCTATTTTCGTCGGCCCTGTTCAGGCCCTATTCGACGCGATTCATCAAAAACGCGGCCCGCTTGCAAGAACTCGGCGTACCGACTCTCGAAGTGCTTGCCTACTACAAACTGCAAAAGCCCGGCATGACCGCCGTACTGTATCGGCCGCTTCCGGGAAAAACCCTGCGCCAATTGTCGAATCAGGAGAGCTTCAGCTGGCAACAGCGCCTCCCGGACCTGATCGAACTGATCCGCAGCCTCCACGCCCGTGGTGTCTATTTTCGTTCGTTGCACTTAGGCAATATCGTCGTCACTCCGGAAAACACCCTGGGGCTGATCGATGTCGCCGACATGCGCTTCCTGCGCTCGCCATTGCCGCGCTATCTGGCGCGCCGCAACTTGCAGCATTTCGCTCGTTATATTGCGCGGGAAAACCTGAACGGGAGCTTTCCGATGCAAGCGCTGGAAAACGCCCTACTGCCTGCCTGAGATCAATTCCCGGGCGGTCCGGCAGAAACCCGCCCATGCCTCGTCCGGCGCCAATGCCTGGTATTGCGCCGCCGCGACGGCTTCGGCCGAAGCCTCTGAAGCCCGCGTGATCGCCTCGCCCCAGGCACTCTCATCGCCGGCAGGCGCATACCAACCGGCATCGGCCAGCTGTTCGCGGAACACCGCCAGGTCACTGGCCAGCACCGGAACGCCGGCCAGGATCGCCTCCTGGAGAATCAGGCCAAGGCCCTCTTCAAAGGAGGGGACCAGCACCCAGTCGAACGCTCTATAGAGCTTCGCCACGTCTTCCAGATGCCCCGCTAGCAATACCTTGTCGACCAGGTCCGGCTGGTCGATGCGCGCCTGCAGTGCTTCCCGTGCAGGCCCTTCGCCGACGATCACCAAGCGCCAGTCAGGCTGCGCGACAGCCGCCAGGGCAAAGGCATCGAGCAAACTGGCGAAGCCCTTCTTGTCCACCAGCCGCCCCACGGCGCCGAATATGCGGGGGCCCGCCAAAGGCAAGTGCATCCGGGCACGAGCCTCTTCACGTGGCAGGAGGCAGGTCTGGAATCCAGCCGGATCGAATGCACTGCGCAACGCAGTGACCGGCAACCCCAGCGCTTCCTGCAGCGATGCCGCCAATGTCTGCGACACCGCAGCCAGGGCCAGGCGCGAGGGCGCAAAGCCGCGCAGCAGATCCCGGCCCACGGCATTGAGCCGTGTCGCACCGTGGAATATCACCACCACATGGATGTGCGGCATGTCCTTCAATACTGGCAACAGGGTACGAGCCACACCGAGGCCGTCGAGCAGGACCACTTGGGCAGCGCTGTCGAGCAGCGCCTGGCGAAAACGGCTGTGCATCCAGGGCCTGAACAGGCGCCAGAAGTGCCGCCCCTTGAGTTTCGCCGAGGTCAGGTTCCATTCACGCGCCGGACCCACCCCCTCCAGGCACGCAGATTCCGAGCCCTGCAAGAGCCATGTCCTGACAGGCATCGCCGGGTCGATTTGTGAAAGTATCTGGCGATGGACCTTATGCACCGAAGCGAATGGCGAACCGCCTGCCCACATAACATTAATAATGCTCATCGAGCAGCAAACCTTTGATCGCGGACCCGAACTCGTGCTTCGAGAAACTCAATAATTGATAAGCCAGCCAACACAGACTCCGAGCAAAAGGATCAGAAAGAGCTTGATTTGCTCACGGCGCCTGCGACGCGCCTTGCGCTGGCGTTCGACAGGGACTTCGACATGGACACCGAATCCGGTGTGTAAAACAGCATCCCCTTCAAGGGTGACCGCGGTCAAGTTCAGTTGAGCGTAACGAAGCGACAGGGCCTTTTCGCCACCAAAACCGGCAAACGGGGCGCACAACTGGTATTCCTTCAAACGGCGCAGGCCAGGATTGAGGGAAAAACTCTGCCATTCAGGCTTGTCGGATATCAGTGGATAGCACGGCACGCCGCCGATCAGCTGACGCTCGCCCAAGCGAATGTAGGGACTGTGGACACACAGGTCGTAGACATAATTGCGCAGCCATACCTGGAGAATCTCGGGCCGCAGTTGCAGGACCGTCAGAGAGTCCTCCACGAACCCCGGGCGGTAGAACTCCCAGTCATCCTCGCAGTGGAAGATATACGCTGTCTTGACGTGTCCGTAGGCCAGATCGATCGACGCCAGCTGCCCCAGCTTCGGCCGATTGATGAAAACCGTGCAGTGCGCCTTCCAATGGGCAGGAAGGACCTCATGCACCCCATCGTCGCCCGCATCTTCGGTAATGAACACTTCGCGGATAGGCGCAGTATTGAAACGGTCGAAACTCTCGAGCGTCCGCTTGAGCAGGTCGAGCCGGCCGCAACTGGTGACCACCAGGGTGATGTCACTATCGTCGGAAAACTGCACTGAAATACCATTTAGTCAAATGCCACCCAGGTCGTTGGATGGCATCGCGGTTTTTGTTAAATGCCCAGTTTCTGGCGCAAGGACTCTAGCAGACTCAACGGTTCGCGCGGTCGCAGCGGAGGTTCCAGCGCTTCCACCATTTTTTGTCCGATACGCGCGAAGCTGAACTGCTCCAATGCCAGCCTGTGGCCGTTGCGGGCGATACTTTGCGCCAGTTCGGGCTCCGCGCGCAGCCGGGAAAGTTTTTCCTGAAGTTGCGGGATGTCCCGATACAACACCACGTTATGCATGTCCTGCAACCCCAGCGCCCGCGCTTCCTCGGCGCCTTGATCATAGGCCAGCAGCACACAACCGCAGGCCATCGCCTCGAAATTCTTGATCATGTACTCGCCCATGCCCACATCGGCACTGACGAAGAAGCGGATCCGATTGAGAGTTTCGCAATACTCTTCGCCGGACTTGGTACGGGTGACGACCAGCGGCTCGACGCGCGCCAGCTCGTCCAGCAATGCCTTGCGCCCGCTATAGGCGACGCTGTTGGTACTGCCGACAAACGCCAGCTCGATGTCCCGCTCGCGCTGCTGGTCTTGCAACAGCGATTGATCATAGCCCTTGGGTACGAAAACCGCATCGAACCCTTCGGCACGCAAGCGTTCGGTCACCATGAACCCGGAGCTGATGACCCGCACCCACGGCAGGCGTCGGTAATGAGCGCTGAACTTGCCGGTGTATTTGCACGGGATGTAGTTCTGGTAGGCATCATGCTCCAGGATCACCAGGTTGGGGATCGTGCGGATGAACCCCGCCTGGCGGATTTCCTGCTTGAAGCGCAGGAAAAATACAATCCGGTCGTAGCGGGAGACGTCCACGTGTCTCCGGAAATAGCCTCGCAGGTTGCGTTGCTCCTGGCTGTCGAGCCAGCGCAGGTCGCACTCGCAATGGGCGGCGACACCTTCATAGAGCCGATCCAGGATGGCCCGTTGTTCTTTCTGCACCAGAAACAGAACTTTCATCGTCTTCCTTGCGGCACCGAACGACTTGATAGATAACCGGAGGCCTTGTAGCCCCCTGGGCCCTTAAAGCCGCCAGAACAGTTCATGACGGCGTACAGCCTTGCGAAAGAATTCATTCTCGCCATAGGGCGACTCCCGGCGCCCGGCCAACAGACGCTGGATACCACGACGCAACCGACGCTTGAACGGAGCAGGCGGCTGCAGGTCATGCATCATGCCCAGCGCCATGGCCTTGTCACGTTGCCCGGCCAGGGTCAGGCCCAGGCTGAACGGATGCATCGGCCGGGCCGGGTCGAAATGGGGCGGCAACGCGACGCCCATGCCGGTATCACCCATGGGCCAACGATCGTTGTCGTGCAGGTGGTTGGCGTATCCCAGCAGCACGGAGGGCTGCCACTCCAGTCCTTCCAGCGCCTGCAAGACAGCCTGGTGGGCACAAAGATGATCGGGATGCGGATCGAGCGTCGGGTGAGGCAGCACAATCACTTCGGGGCGCGCCTTGAGCAGCACTTCACGCAAGTCCGCCAGCAGGTTGTTCCAGGTCGGCGCACCGTCTGCATCGCCGGGCAAGGCAAACGGGTTCAGTTGGCGAAACAGCCGGGTATCGCTCAGATCCGCCTCGCGGGAGCCCTGGGGTTGGCCGGGCGCGGCTTGCATCGCCGCCAGTTGCAGGCAGAAATACCCCAGTTGCACGCAGTGTTCCTGCGGCACACCGGCCCAACGCGGCACGGCGAGGCTGTCCCAGGCGCGCAATCGCCCCTTGAGCCGCGCAGCTTCGGCACGTCCCAGGCCCATGCGCTGGTAATGTTGTGCTTCGATTTCCCCGGCCGTCAGGGTGACGATCCAGGCCTCTTCGGCCTGGCTGTAGAGTCCGTAAGCGGCCAGTTCCGCATCGTCGGCGTGGGGCGCGATAACCATCAGCCGTGGACGCTGTAGCTCCATCGGCGCAAACGACCACAGCATCGGCTCGCCCGACAAGCGACAAAAGCGTCCGCGCAAGCGCAATTCACCCCGGGACAGCACCGCGCCCTGCTCACTGAGGTTGAGGTAGCGCAGGCCGTTGACTCCACGCTCGAATGTTTGTCGGTCCGCCGCTTCACCGCCCGACAACTCGACGCTCGGATCGAAGAAACGCCCCAGCCAGGTGCTTTTGATCCGCAAGGCCAGGACCAGAGTCGCGCCGTCATCGAGAATCACACCTTCATCCAGGCGCAGTCGCCCTGCATTGAGGTGAACCTTCGGTTGCTGCGTGAAGGGGGGGAAATCGTACTGGTAGTCATCCTTGGGCGAATAGAACAGATGATCGGCGAACCACGCCTCGTGGGCTACCCAGCCCAACAGCGCCAGCACCAGCGGCAGCCACCAGGCCACCCAAACGCCTATCAGCCCCAATACGACAAGGGCGCACAACAGCCCCACGCGCTTGTTGCGACGATGGCGCTTGAGCAGTTGTTGTTTTCGATTCATCGGCGGGTTCATACGCTGAATACCGGCACGGGGTTGCACCAGCGATCCTTGTATTCGCGATCCGCCCGGCCAAAGGAAAACCGCAACGGCTTGCCCGCGGCCCGGGCGTGCTCCCAGGCGCCTTGCGTATTGAGGAAGCTCAAGACGCTGCCCGGGCTGAATTCGCGAGTCTGCGGGTCGACGCCGCCATTGATGTATTCGACGCTGATCCATTCAGGCGCTTCGACGCGATAGACCAGTTGGATGGCGATGGGCGCATCGTTGAGAAAAATCACCGAGCCGATCAGCAGCTCGCGCAGCAGCTCGACCACCTCGCCCATGCGCTCGGCACCGGTGGCGGGAAAACCCCAGCGACGCTGGAACAGATCACAGTAGATCGACGCCAACTCGGTACTGGAGAACTCGCCGACCGGCCGCACCTGCCCGCCGGCTTCCTCCAGAAGACGCAATTCACGGCGCTGGTTGTAGCGGAACTTCTTGGACAGTTCTTCCGGCAGGCGAGCCATGGCCAGCTGCTCTTTCTGCAGTTTCAAACCGCTGAAGCGACCTTCATTGAGCGCCGACAGATACCGTCCTCGATGACGCAACGGTGCCTGGGTGTCGGGCGCGGCCGGCAGGATCAACTCGGCATTGCCCAGGTCGAACAGGCCTTTTTTTCCGCTGCGCTTGAGCACGTCCTTCGACAGCGCCAGATCGCGGCCCCAGGTCGGTATTGCCGCCTTCAGCTCGCCGCCCTGCTCGAATGCCAGGTAACGCACGGGAATCCCAGCCAGGGCGGCCAGGCGCTCCACGACCAGGGGGTGTGTCGCCACACTGCCGCCAAAACGTTGCCACGCCTGGGCGTAGCTCGAGGCATCCGTGGTGGTCCAGCCGCGCTCTCGCCAGCCTTGGAATCGGTTGAGCATCAGTTCCTCGGCGCCAGTTCAGTCACTTGGGGCAAGCGCCAGAATGCCTCGCGTACGGCGCGATCGGAAAAACGTTCGCGCAAGCGCTCCAGCATCAACTCGGCGCATTGGCGCCGCTGCAATTCGTCCATCGCAGCCAGGTGTTGCAGCCCTTGGGCCATGTGCTCGGCGTCACCGAGCGGGAACAGGATGCCGACGCCCTCGACGACCTCCTTTGCGCCACCGCAGGCCGTGGCCAGCAACGGCACGCCGGCAGCCATGGCTTCGAGCAGCACCATGCCGAACGGCTCGTGATCGGAGCTCAGCGCAAACGCGTCGAAGGCACGGAAATAACGACGGGCCTCTGGCACCTGGCCGAGAAACAGCACGCGGTCGGCAATGCCCAACTCTCGCGCCAGAGCCTTGAGGTCCTGTTCCAGGCGCCCCTTGCCCAGAATCGCCAGTTGGCTGTGGCTTGGCAGGTACGCCAGCGCAGCGCCAAAACCGCGAAGCAGGGTGGCCTGGTCCTTGTCCGGATGCAGGCGTCCGACGTTGCCGACAATCCAGGCGTTCGCTTCCAGCCCAAGGGTTTGTCGCGCCTGCTCCCGGGAAACCTGGCTGGCCTGCAAGGCCTCCAGATCGATACGGTTGTAGAGGGTCTGGATCCTGCCGACCGGCCATTTTGGCAGGCAGCGACGCATGTCGTCGCGCACGGCGTCGGACACCCCGAGCAAGCTCAGGCGCTTGCGAAAAACCTGGGCGAACAATCGGCGGGTACGCCGTTGATAATCGCCAAAGGCATGGTGCACGCCGATCACCGGCAACCCGGTGCCGAGCAGGGCGATGTAGATCGGCTTGAACCGGTGGGCGATGCATAAACTGAAATTGCGCGAGGCGGCGATCTTGCGCAGATCGCCGATGGCACCCAGCTTCAGGCCGCGAATGGCACTGGAGCTGTACTCCATGAACAACACCTCGTCCGAGGCACAGGCAGCGGCAACCTCGGCGTCCGCCGAGCCGGTGAGAAACACCGTGGTCACACGATAACCGGTTCCGGCGAACAGACTGGCGTACTGACGGGCGCAGTCCAGGAACGGCCCGTCATAACCGTGGCAGAACTGCAGCACATGTCGCTCAGCCGAGCGTGTCATAAGCGTCCACGCCGTCCTTGACCACCAGGATGTCCTCCATGATCAGGTATTGCAGGTCGGAACCATAGAACATGTTCAGCGCGTCGGTGGGCGAGCAGATCATGGGTTCGCCGCGACGGTTGAGTGAGGTATTCAGCGACACGCCATTGCCGGTCAGGACTTCCAGGGCTTTCATCATGTCGTAGTAACGCGGGTTGTATTCACGCTTGAGCACTTGGGCCCGGGAGGTGCCGTCTTCATGGACCACTTCCGGCACGCGGGTTTTCCATTCCTCAGCCACTTCGAACGTGAAGGTCATGAACGGTGCCGGGTGGTCAACCTTGATCATCTGCGGCGCAACGGTGTCGAGCATCGACGGGCAGAAAGGCCTCCAGCGTTCGCGGAACTTGATCTGTTCGTTGATGCGGTCGGCCACGCCGCTGGCGCTTGGGCAACCGATGATCGAACGACCGCCCAAGGCCCGCGGGCCAAACTCCATGCGGCCCTGGAACCAGGCAACCGGGTTGCCGTCGACCATGATCTTGGCGATGCGCTCAGGGGTGTTGTCGATCTTGCGCCACGCCGGCTTGCTCGGGTGACGGGCGCAGGCGGCGATCACATCTTCGTTGCTATAGGCTGGGCCGAGGTAGACGTGTTCCATCTTCTCCACCGGCACGCCACGGGCGTGGGACACATAAGCCGCCGCGCCCACCGCCGTACCGGCGTCGCCGGAAGCCGGTTGCACGAACAGCTCCTTGACGTCATCGCGGGCGATGATTTTCTGGTTCAGTTTGACGTTCAATGCGCAGCCGCCGGCGAACGCCAGCTTGCCGGTTTCCTTGAGCACGTCGCCCAGGTAGTGATCGATCATTTGCAGCGCAAGCTTCTCGAACAGCGCTTGCATGCTGGCCGCGTAGTGAATGTACGGCTCGTCGGCGATGTCGCCTTCGCGTTTCGGACCGAGCCACTCGATCAGCTTTGGCGAGAAGTAGAAACCCTTGCCTTTCTCTTTATAGCGGCGCAGGCCGATCACGTTGGCGTAATCGGTATTGATCACCAATTGGCCGTTTTCGAACGAGGCCAGGCGCGAGAAATCATATTTGCTGGCGTCGCCGTAGGGCGCCATGCCCATGACCTTGAATTCGCCATCGAGCATCTCGAAGCCGAGGAACTCGGTGATCGCGCCGTACAGGCCACCCAGGGAGTCCGGGTCGTAGAATTCCTTGATCTTGTGGATCTTGCCGTTTTCGCCATAGCCGAAGAAGGTCGTGGCGTATTCGCCCTTGCCGTCGATGCCGAGGATGGCGGTTTTTTCCTGGAAGCCCGAGCAGTGATAGGCACTGGAGGCATGGGCCAGGTGGTGCTCGACCGGCTCGATCTTGATTTTTTTCGGGTCGAAACCCAGTTGTTCCAGGCACCAGACGATCTTGCGGCGATAACGTTTGTAGCGACGATTGCCCATCAGAATCGCATCGAGGGCACGGTCCGGGGCGTACCAGTAGCGCTTGGCGTAGTGCCAGCGCGCTTCGCCGAACAGGCTGATCGGGGCAAAGGGGATCGCCACCACGTCAACGTCGGACGGCTTGATGCCGGCTTGCTCCAGGCAGAACTTCGCCGACTCGTAGGGCATGCGGTTCTTTGCATGTTTATCGCGTACGAAGCGCTCTTCCTCGGCCGCCGCGATCAGCTTGCCGTCGATGTACAGCGCTGCGGAAGGATCATGGCTAAGGGCGCCGGACAGGCCAAGAATCGTCAATGCCACAGGGGTCTAGCCTCTTATGTCTGCATACGGGCGACAAGCGCCGCGAAAAAATGATGTGCCACGCATCAAGGGTACGGGGCAGCTAAAGGGCGGGATTATAGCTTAAAAGCGATCTTAAGCCTCTAGCGGAGTCGTAGGGTTTACACGGTCCGTGGCGAGGGAGCTTGCTCCCGCTCGGCGGCGCAGCCGTCACAGGAACTGCAAATCGTTTTTTCCTGGTACTGCGCGTTGAATGGCGTCGGGGCTGCTGCGCAGCCCAGCGGGAGCAAGCTCCCTCGCCACGGTGAGCGGTTACACGATAGCCGACGTGTTATCGACTGCCTTCGGCAACCGCTGATCGATCACCCGATACAGCGCACTTCCCTCAGGCCAATTACGCATGAACCGTGCGCGATCCCGGGCGTAGGCTTGGGCGAAGCTGGCCTGGGTCCGGTGTTGGCACATGGAATCAAGGTCGATCAATGCCCAGCGGTCGTCTTGCCAGAACAGGTTATGTCCTTTGAAGTCACCGTGGCTGATGCGCTCGCGGATCAGGTCGGCGAACAAGCGATCCAGCGCCAACAGCTCGGACTCAGGAGCTTCGCCGCTTTCCACATGCGGGGCGAAGCGTTCGATGATGTCCGGGCCAGACAGGTGTTCAGTGACCAGATAGGCGCCACGACGCAACCACAGGAAACGCTTTTCCAGCAACGCCAGTGGCTTGGGCGTGGCGATGCCGAGGAAGGCCAGCCGATGGCCTTCGCGCCAGGAATGCCAGGCTCGGCTCGGGCGCCAGAAGCGCTTGAGCCAGTGGGCGAAGCCCTTGATGTTGTAGCGTTTGATTACCAGGGTGCGACCGTTCGATTCGACCTTACCGACACTGGCGGCACCACCGGTCTTGTACAAGTGACTCTGGTCAAGCAACGCATCGGCATGCTCCAGCACCGGGACCATGGCCGTTTCTTCATCGCGACGAATAGCCCGCAGGCCGAACGGCCCGCGCTGCACGCTGAACAAGCTGCATTCGCGCCCGACCTTTTCAAGGAAGTCTTTCAGCCGCCAGGCGTGGACCTTGTCGATCTGTTTTTGCAGCGCTTCCATCGGCAGGGCGTGTTCGGCGTTACTCAACAGGTAATGCACCAGCAACTCTTCATTGAACGGCTCGATGGATTTTGGAAGCTGGGCGAAAAACACCCCCAGGTTTTCCAAGACCTTTTGCCGCGACAATGGCTGGCCGGGGGTTTCGGCGCGAATGCCGGCCCCATCGATGAGATAGAGCTTGTCGCCATGGCGCAGCAGATTGTCCAGGTGCAGATCTTCTTGCCACAGGCCCTTGCCGTGCAGCTGCGCAATAGCGCCCAGCGCCTCGGCCAGCACCGCCGTTTGTTCGTCCGCCAGCATGGGGAGATGTTCGACCTGCTTCCAGGCATCGCCAAGACTCTCGGCGCCTTCCAGCAGCTCGAACAGCAGCCAGCCACCCTCGCCTTCTTTCAAGCCATCGGCCAACAGCAATGGGGTCGTCAGCCCCTGTTCCGCGAGAAGGCGAACACCTTGCAGCTCTCGTTGGAAATGCCGCGGCGCCTTGCTGCCCACCAGTAACTTGGCCAGCACGGGCCGGCCGCGCCAGATACCGGCGCCGACGTAACGCTGCCCAGGCAGCACCCGCAACAGTGACAACAGTTGCAATTGCGCCGGGCCAGCGGCATCCGCCAGCTCCAGGCTCAGGGGCAGGCTCGGGCTGCGGCCAGCGCCTTTCAATTCCGACAAATGCATCAGCGGGTCTCCTTATGAGTGCGTCGAGCGCTCAGGCGGGCCAACCATCGATCGACCAGCGCACCGTCAAGCGGTTGGTCCAGATAGGTAGACAGCAGCTGACGCACATCCTCTTCACTCCAGGCCCGGGCCCGGCGCAGCAACGGCTCCAGGTCCTTGACCCGGTCACGCTGCCCGAACAGCAGCGGACGGGTCTTTTCCAGGTCGATCAACTGTGCCTGGTGACCGCCGGCAGTGGCCTGCAGAAAAATATGCTTGGGATAGAAACAGCCATGCACCTGATGCATGTCGTGCAGTCGCCGCGCCAGGTGACCACAGGCCTGAACGATGGTGGTGCGTTGCACGGTCGTCAGGGACGGCCAGCGCTCCAGGAGCGAATCCAGGTCATCCCAGCCGTCCAAGGCGCGGGTCAACAGAATCGCCCGAACCTCGCCGTCCACTTTCCGCCGCCCGTAGAAGACCGCCTGCAACGCTGGGATACCCAACTGGCGATACCGGCTGATGTTGCGAAACTCCCGGGAAAAACTGGGTTCGCCAAAAGGGTGCGATAGCGTCCGGGTCAGGTAATTGCTCTGGCGCTTGAGGTAATAACCCTGCCCCTCGAGCTCCAGCCGGAACACACTGCTCCAGCCATCGCCAGCCGTATTGGGCTCGTCCACTGCGTCCAGCTTGCGCAACCAGAGGGCTTCGAAGCTGTCCAGGCCATGGCGCTCCAGCAAGGCCCGGTCTTCGGCGGCCAGGAAATCGGTCATTCACGCCCCTCGAAAAATCTCACCACGTGGCGAATACGTTTCTTGTCGCACGCATCGAGCCGGTCGCGCTGGCGATATTGCAGGTAAAAACGCAGGCGCTGGGTGGCCGACAAATGATATTTGGCGACTTTGTCCAGGCATGCCAGGTCTTTGGTGATCCGGTACTTGAGCCAGAAGCCGCGCCAGAAGTCACCGTTCGGGCAGTCGATCAGGAACAGACGCGCCCGGTCGTCGATCAGCAGGTTGCGCCATTTCAAGTCGTTATGGGTGAAACGGTGATCGTGCATGGTCCGGGTATAACCGGCGAGCTGCCGGCTCACGCCATCGACCCAGGCGCGATCGTCGAGCCGCGAATCGTGCCGCTCGGCCAGGGCTGAAAGGTCTTCGGTGCGCGGCAATTCGCGGGTGATCATCGCGCCGCGATCATAGGCCGCACCCCGTCGTTCCAGCCCCCAGGCGACAATTTCCGCTGTGGGAATACCCCACTTGGCGAAACGCTTGAGGTTCTGCCATTCCGACTTGACCCGTGGCTTGCCCAGATAACGACGCAAGCCCTTGCCGGCGCCGGTATAGCGCTTGACGTAATAATTCACGCCGTTGCGTTGTACGCGGATCACCTCTGACAGTGGATCGCGGGTCAGGCGCTCGCCCTGGAGTGCGAACACCGCGTCGAGGCTGCCGAAATCCTGTGCCAGCTCAGCGTAGGCGGGTTCCAAATTCCAACCCGACATCAGAGCGCATCCCCGTACCGCTGTTTGCGCTCATACAGTTTCTTGGCCTTGCCTTCGAGCCAGGCCAGCAACGCAGCCTCTTGCGCCAGGATCTGGCGCAGCGGCTGCTGGAAATAGCCCTTGAGAAAACGCAGCTTGTCGCGCCGGGTCAAGCCAATGTCCAGCGCGGAGAAATACAGCGCCGCCAAGTCTTTGTTACGCCAGCGCGTGGTGATAGCCGGACGGGTCTGGGCGCGGTGCAGGTCGATCACCGAGAGTTTGAAATCCTCGGGCGTCACCGGCTTGTCGGTGTGCAGCAGGAAGTGGCAGATGTAGCAGTCGCGATGGTTGACCCCAGCGCGGTGCATCATGCCGGTCATGCGCGCCACTTCGGCGATCAGTGCTCGCTTTAGCCGGGGCTGCGGAGGCTGCTTGACCCAGTCGAGGCTGAAGTCTTCAAGGCTTATGGTAGGCGCCAGCTCCTCGGTAACAATAAAGGAATGCTGGTCCGCCGGATTGTTGCCCTTCTCTCCATAGGCAACGGCGGTCATGGTTGGCACGCCGACTTCCTGCAGCCGTTGGATGGCCTTCCATTCCTGGCCCGCGCCCAGCACCGGCAGCTTGGCGGTGAGCAGGTTCTTGAAAATCTCGCCCCAGCCGATGCCACGATGGATTTTCACGAAAAAACCGCGACCCTCTACCTCCGTGCGCAGGGTGCGCCGGGCTTCGAGCTCACGGTAGACCTCGCCCTGGAGCGCTTCGACTTCGACGAACGCATCGCGCCCGGCCCAAAGGCTCTTGAACGGTTCGGCCAGCATCAATTTCATTAAGCGTGCTCCGCCAATATCACATCGGCCGCGTGCTGCGGCATGCTGTAGAGGTCGGCCGTCTCGGCGAAGGCCAGACCATTGCGGCTCCAGGCCGCCCTCGCTTGCGGATCACTAAGCATCCGGCTCAGATATTCGGTCAACTGCGCCTGTTCGAACGGCTCATCCAGCACCAGGCCGCTGTCGGCCTCGGCGATGTAGTGAGCGTACCCGCACACCGCGCTGACCAGCACCGGCAACCCGGCCACCAGCGCTTCGAGCAGTACCGTGCCGGTGTTTTCGTTGTAGGCCGGGTGGATTAACAGGTCGGCACCGAGCAGGAAACGCGGGATATCGCTGCGACCCTTGAGGAACCGCACATTATCGCCCAGACCCAGCGCAGCGCTCTGCATCTGGAATACCTTGGGGTCGTCCTGGCCGATTACAAACAGCCGAGTGCGTTTTTTCAATTGCGTGGGCAGCGCGGCCAGGGCCTTGAGGCTGCGGTCGACGCCCTTGGTCTTGAACCCGGAGCCGATCTGCACCAACAACAAATCGTCGTCGGCCAGCTCGAATTCGGCTCGGAACGCCGCCCTGATCTCATCGGCATCGGCGGGCCGACGACGATCGTGGGCAATGCCCGGCGGCAGCAGGTGAAAGCGCTCCAGCGGCGTGTCGTAGTGCTTGATGAACAGCGGCTGCTGGACTTCGGAAATCATCAGGACTTCGGTCTTGGCGTCCTTGGCGAACACGGCCCGCTCGTACTCGGCGAAATGCCGGTAGCGCCCCCAGCGTCGGTACAGCGAATTGCGCAGGTTCTGCGCCTTGTCTTCGAAGCAGCCGTCGGCGGCGTAGTACACGTCCAGGCCGGGCATTTTGTTGAAGCCGATCAACCGGTCCACCGGGCGCTTGGCCAGGTCGGCCTCCATCCACGCGCTGAGTTTCTCGTTGCGGCGGTGATTGAACAGCGCCTTGACCGGCGCCACCAGCACTTCGAAGCCGGGCGGGACGTCACCTTCCCAAATCAGCGTGTAGACGCGGATCTGGTGACCGCGTCGCTGACACTCCAAGGCGATGCGCATGAAGTCACGCTGCAGGCCGCCGAAGGGGAAATATTTGTAAAGGACAAAAGCCAATTGCATCAGCGCGGCTCCTCAGCCAATAACGTGCTCAGGTGGCTGGCAACACGCTCGGGATTCAGACGCGTGAAGCACAGAGGCTGCTCGCGTTTCAGGTCGAACCGCCGGGCATCTTCGGCGGTCGGTGGGTAAGTGCATTGTTTCTGCATGCACGGCGCGCAAGGAAAATCGCTGGCGAGATGAATCTGGCCCTTGCCATAGGCGCCGGTCAGCACGGGATTGGTCGGACCGAGCAGCGAGATGGTCGGCACATCCAGAGCGGCGGCCAGATGCCCGAGGCCCGTATCCACGGCCACGCAGGCCTGGGCACCGGCGAGCACCTTGCCCATGCCGCCCAGGTTCAATTTCGGCAGCACCAAGGCATTGCGCAGCCCGTTGGCGATGCGCTCGGCCCTGGCCTTCTCGGCTGGGTTGCCCCACGGCAGTTTCACCACCACGCCGAATTGCCCCATGCGCTCGGTGAGCTGACGCCAGTAGAGCTCAGGCCAATGTTTGGATTCCCACGTCGTGCCATGCAGGAACACCACGTAGGGGTATGGGCGCGGCAATTCAACCAGTCGGTCGATGTCCAGGCCATAGCTGCCCTGGGTTTGCGGCAAGTCATAGCCCAGCGCCAAGGCGAACAGTTGACGTACACGCTCCACCGCATGCTGACCACGAGCGACCGCCAGGCGACGCGAATAGAAGCGCGCCGCGAGCGGTTCACGCGCCGAATCCTTATCCAGCCCAGCCACCGGCGCCTTGACGTAGCGGGTCAGCCAGGCACTTTTCAGCAGGCCTTGGGCATCGATCACCAAATCATATTTTTCAGCGCGAATGCTCTGCTTGAAGCGTCGCCATTCACCGCTTTTGAGGGTTTGCCAGAGGTTCTTGCGCCAGCGCCGGATCGCCACCGGGATGACCTTGCCCACGGCCGGATGCCAGGTAGGGATTTCGGCGAAACCCTCTTCCACCACCCAGTCGAATGTGATGCCAGGAATTGCCCGCGTCGCATCGGTCAGCGCTGGCAACGTGTGGACCACATCCCCCAGCGAAGAGGTCTTGATCAACAATACCCGCAAGTTACCGGACCTCCACGGGAGTGCCCTGCAAACGCTCCAGGGCCTCGTTCACCGCCGGCGGCATCAGCTGGCGCAGGCAGTTGTAATGGCCGAAGCGGCAGGTACGGTCGAAGCATGGACTGCACTCGATGCCCAGGCGCACGACTTCGACCTGATCGGCCAACGGCGGAGTAAAACCCGGCGAAGTCGAGCCGTAGACCGCCACCAACGGACGGTTCAGCGCGGCCGCGACGTGCATCAAGCCGGAGTCATTGGACACCACCGAATCGGCGCAGGATAACAGGTCAATCGCCTCGGCCAGGGACGTGTCGCCGCTGAGGTTGACCGACTCTTCCCGCAGGCCCGGAATCAGCCGCGAACGGATGTCTTCGCCCACCGAGTGATCGTTTTTCGAACCGAACAGCCAGACTTGCCAGCCTTCACGGATCTTCGCCTCGGCAACCTGGGCGTAATGCTCCGCCGGCCAGCGCTTGGACTCACCGAACTCGGCGCCCGGGCACAGGGCCAATACCGGGCGATCCAGGGTCAGACCGAACTTGGCCAGGGCCGTTTCGCGCGTTACCGGATCGATTTGCAGGCTCGGCCGAGGATACGGCTTGGGCAATTCGGCCCCCGGCTCGTAGGCTAGGGCCATGAAGCGCTCGATCATCAATGGATAACGATCTTTGTCCAGCGTGCGCACGTCATTGAGCAAGCCATAGCGAAACTCGCCGCGCCAGCCTGTGCGCTTGGGAATGCCGGCAAAGAACGGCACCAGCGCCGATTTCAGCGAATTGGGCAACAGGATCGCCTGGTCGTAGTGGCCGACCAGGGATTTGCCGATGCGCCGGCGAGTCGCCAGCTCCAGCACGCCATGGCCGAGCGGAAAGCTCAAGGCCTTGCGCACCTCGGGCATGCGCTCAAGGATCGGACGGCTCCATTCAGGGGCCAGAACGTCGATTTCGCACTGCGGATGACGCAGCTTCAGACACTGGAACAGTGTCTGGGCCATCACCATGTCACCGACCCAACTGGGCCCAACGATCAGAATATTCATGTGCTTTCCAAAAACGATACGGGGAGGCCTACGCCTCCCCGCCTCGAGAATCACTGTGGCTTAGGTCGTTGCCTGTGGCCTTAATCTACAACACACCGCCAATCAACTGTGGGAGCGAGCCTGCTCGCGATGGGGCCAGCACATCCAACATCGATGTCGCCTGACCTACCGCTATCGCGAGCAAGCTCGCTCCCACAAGGGTTGCGCACAAGTATCCAATACCGTGCAGCACCGCCAATCAACTGTGGGAGCGAGCCCGCTCGCGATGGGGCCAGCACATCCAACATCGATGCCGCCTGACCTACCGCTATCGCGAGCAAGCTCGCTCCCACAGGGGTTGCGCACAAGTATCCAATACCGTGCGGCACCGCCAATCAACTGTGGGAGCGAGCCTGCTCGCGATGGGGCCAGCACATCCAACGTCGATGTTGTCTGACCTACCGCTATCGCGAGCAGGCTCGCTCCCACAGGGGTTCCGCGTAAGTATCCAATACCGTGCGGCACCGCCAATCAACTGTGGGAGCGAGCTTGCTCGCGATGGGGCCAGCACATCCAACATCGATGTCGCCTGACCTACCGCTATCGCGAGCAAGCTCGCTCCCACAGGGTTGCGCACAAGTATCCAACACCGTGCGGCACCGCCAATCAACTGTGGGAGCGAGCTTGCTCGCGATGGGGCCAGCACATCCAACATCGATGTCGCCTGACCTACCGCTATCGCGAGCAGGCTCGCTCCCACAGGGGTTCCGCGTAAGTATCCAATACCGTGCGGCACCGCCAATCAACTGTGGGAGCGAGCTTGCTCGCGATGGGGCCAGCACATCCAACGTCGATGTCGCCTGACCTACCGCTATCGCGAGCAAGCTCGCTCCCACAGGGGTTGTGCACAAGTATCCAATACCGTGCGGCACCGCCAATCAACTGTGGGAGCGAGCTTGCTCGCGATGGGGCCAGCACATCCAACGTCGATGTTGTCTGACCTACCGCTATCGCGAGCAAGCTCGCTCCCACAAGGGCTCCGCATAAATATCCAACACCGTGCGGCACCGCCAATCAATTGTGGGAGCGAGCCTGCTCGCGATGGGGCCAGCACATCCAACATCGATGTCGCCTGACCCACCGCTATCGCGAGCAAGCTCGCTCCCACAGGGGTTGCGCACAAGTATCCAATACCGTGCGGCACCGCCAATCAACTGTGGGAGCGAGCCTGCTCGCGATGGGGCCAGCACATCCAACATCGATGTCGCCTGACCCACCGCTATCGCGAGCAAGCTCGCTCCCACAGGGGTTGCGCACAAGTATCCAATATCGTGCAGCACCGCCAATCAACTGTGGGAGCGAGCCCGCTCGCGATGGGGCCAGCACATCCAACATCGATGTCGCCTGACCCACCGCTATCGCGAGCAAGCTCGCTCCCACAGGGGTTGCGCACAAGTATCCAATACCGTGCGACACCGCCAATCAACTGTGGGAGCGAGCCCGCTCGCGATGGGGCCAGCACATCCAACATCGATGTCGCCTGACCTACCGCTATCGCGAGCAAGCTCGCTCCCACAGGGGTTGCGCACAAGTATCCATTATCGTGCAGCACCGCCAATCAACTGTGGGAGCGAGCTTGCTCGCGATGGGGCCACCACATCTAACATCGATGTCGCCTGACCCACCGCTATCGCGAGCAGGCTCGCTCCCACAGGGTTGCGCACAAGTATCCAATACCGTGCGGCACCGCCAATCAACTGTGGGAGCGAGCCCGCTCGCGATGGGGCCAGCACATCCAACGTCGATGTCGCCTGACCTACCGCTATCGCGAGCAGGCTCGTTCCTACATTCGATCCTTTAACTCAGCCCCAGCTCTCGCCAGATCCGCATCACCTGTCGACGCTCATCCACGAACTGGTCGCCTGCAATCACCCCAGTGTCTTTCTGCAAGGCCTGGCGGTGGGCGGCGGAGCGGTAGGCCTTGTAGGCTTCGCGCAACAGCGTGGCATCCTCGGCAGGCATCAATCCGACCTCCTGCAATCCGTCCAGGATGCGGATGTTATCGGTGTAGCGCACCAGTGAAGGGTACGCCTCGGACCAGGCCAGGGCCGCGTATTGCACCATAAATTCAATATCGACGATACCTCCGGCGTCCTGCTTGAGGTCAAAGGGCGCCGTGGCTTCGAAGGCATTCGGCGCGGTCCCGGCGGCGGTGGCCTTGCTGCCAAGGTTGTCGCGCATCTTGGCGCGCATCTCGCTGACTTCCTGGCGCAGCGTCGGCAAATCACGGGTGCGTCCCAACACCTGGGCGCGGACTTTTTCGAACGCCTGGCCGACGTCCTGGCTGCCCACCAGCACTCGCGCACGCACCAACGCCTGATGCTCCCAGGTCCAGGCTTCGTTTTCCTGATAGCGGGCAAACGCCCCCAGGGAACTGACCAGCAAGCCCGACGCTCCGGACGGCCGCAGACGCATGTCCACTTCATACAACTGCCCGGAGTTCGTCTGGGCCGTCAACAAGTGAATGATCCGCTGGCCAAGCCGGGTGAAGAATTGAGCGCCGTCGATGGGTTTCGGGCCGTCGGTTTCAGCCTGCGGGTCGCCATCGTGGATGAACACCAGGTCCAGGTCGGAACCATGCCCCAATTCCAGGCCACCGACTTTCCCATAACCGACAATGATGAACCCCGGATCGCACGGGCTCCCATCGGTGCGCAACGGTACGCCATGCTTGGCGACTGTCTGGCGCCAGGCCAGGGCCAGCACCTGCTCGAGGATCGCTTCGGCCAGCCACGTCAGGTAGTCGCTGACTTTCATCAACGGCAGGCTGCCGGCGATTTCCGAGGCAGCGACGCGCAGTCGGTGGGCCAGCTTGAAATGCCGCAAGGCTTCCATCTGTTGTTCGAGATCGTCCTCGGGGATGCGCGTCAGCCGCTCGCGCAATTCCGCCGCCAGCTCAGGCGCCAACGGCGGCTTGAACAAACGGCCTTCGTTGAGCAATTCATCGAGCAACAGCGGAAAACGGGTGATCTGCTCGGCAATCCATGGGCTCGCCGCACACAACGTCAGCAAACGCCGCAACGCGCCAGGGTTCTCGGTCAGCAGCACCAGATAAGCCGAACGGCGGGCCACGGCTTCAACCAATGGCAATACCCGTTCCAGCACCAGGTCCGGATTGGCGTGCTCCACCGCCTGAGCCAACAGGCGCGGAATGAACGCATCCAGGCGCTCGCGCCCCAAACGTTGCATCGCGCGCAATTGCGGGCTGGCGCGCAAGGCAGCCAAGGCCCTCAGCGCCTTGGACGCATCGGTGAAACCGCCCGCCTCTAACTGGCGACACGCCGCTTCCTCATCCTGGCTGTCTTCCCACAGCGGCAGCCATTCTCCACCCACCGCGACTTCGCCTTCGCTGCCCTCTTCTTCGTCCGGATCGGCGATGACCTGGCCGAAATGCCATGCCACGCGCCCACGCCAATGCATCAGCTGTTCGTGGAACGCCGACCAGTCGGCGAAGCCCAGCATGAACGCAATGCGCGCCTGATCCTGCGCAGTGTCCGGCAGCATCTGCGTCTGGCGGTCGGCAATGGCCTGGATCGCATGTTCGGTGTAACGCAGGAACTCATAACCCTGGCGCAACTCGTCGATCACCTTGGACGGCAGGTAGCCCTGGCCCTCCAATGTGCCAAGCACCTTCAACAACGGTCGTTGCTGCAAGCTCAGGTCGCGACCGCCATGGATCAACTGGAACGCCTGGGCGATGAACTCCACCTCGCGGATGCCGCCCGAACCCAGCTTGATGTTGTCGGCCATGCCCTTGCGCCGCACCTCCTGCTGGATCAACTGCTTCATGGTGCGCAACGCTTCGATGGCGGAAAAATCCAGGTAACGGCGATAGACGAACGGGCGCAGCATGTCGAGCAGTTGCGCGCCGGCCACCTGGTCGCCCGCTACCACCCGCGCCTTGATCATCGCGTAGCGTTCCCAGTCGCGCCCCTGATCCTGGTAATACTGCTCCAGGGCATTGAAGCTCAGCACCAGCGCGCCGGCCGAGCCATAGGGACGCAGACGCATGTCGACACGAAACACAAAGCCATCGACGGTCATCGGATCGAGGGCCTTGATCAGGCGCTGGCCAAGGCGGATGAAAAATTCCTGGTTATCCAGCGGCCGCTTCGCGCCGACGGTTTCGCCGCCTTCGGGATAGGCGAAGATAAGGTCGATGTCCGACGACAGGTTCAGCTCGACGGCGCCTAGCTTGCCCATGCCTAGGATGACCATCTGCTGCGGCTCGCCACTGCGCCGGCCGGTGGGTATGCCCAATTGCTGACTCAGGCGTTGGTACAACCATCGATAGGCCTGGTCGATGCAGGTGTCGGCCATGTCCGAGAGATCGCGACAGGTCTGGACCAGGTCCGCCTGGCGGGTCAGGTCACGCCAAATGATGCGCACCTGCTGGCGGGTGCGCTGGCGACGCAGCACGCGACCCAACTCATCTTCGGTTTCGGCGGCCTGGACGGCGGCGCCGATCTGCGCGCACATTTCACCGGGGGCCAGGCTGCGGTCCAACTCGCCGCTGCGCACCAGCTCCAAGAGCATCGACGGGTCTCGTACACTTTGCTCGATGACAAAGTCGCTGGCCGCGACGACGCGATTGAACTCGGCCCAGCGCTGCGGCGTCCAGGCAGAGAGCCCATGGTCGTCGTCCAGAGTGGCGACCGCCGCGCGGAACGACTGCTCGGCCCGACTGACCAATGACTGGAGAATCGCCGGTATTTCGGCAAGCGAGGGCAGGCTCATGGTCTATCCTTGATCGGCGCGGGAAAGGCTGGATGTAGTGTTTTTTCGAATGCCACTACCTGATCGACTGTCGAACAAAGATGATAAATAGCTGATTTTCTGGTTTTATTGGCAGCCGGCATCAAGTTTTTACCTGTTCGAGTTGGCTAATGACCAACAGTAACGATTATTCTCACAACGAAACGAGGGGCCATAAGCCGCTCATGTGTAGTTTTACTACTCGTCTATACATTCGAAAGGCTGAAACGGCCAACGATTTGTAGTAAAACTACACGCCGCCGAGACAACCTTCGGCAATCCAAGAATTTATATCGTCTGCCCACAAGGCCAGTCGCAAACTCAGGCAACCGATTCTGGTAGCCTTTCCGCCCTGGAGCAAGCCATGCAAGACCTCGATCCCGTCGAAACCCAGGAATGGCTGGACGCCCTGGAATCGGTTCTCGACAAAGAAGGCGAAGACCGTGCTCATTATCTGATGACCCGTATGGGTGAACTCGCAACCCGCAGCGGTTCGCAACTGCCCTACGCCATCACCACGCCATACCGCAACACGATCCCTGTCACCCACGAAGCACGCATGCCTGGCGACCTGTTCATGGAACGCCGCATTCGCTCGCTGGTGCGCTGGAACGCGTTGGCCATGGTCATGCGTACCAACCTGAAAGATTCTGACCTGGGCGGTCACATCTCCAGCTTCGCCTCCAGTGCGACGCTGTATGACATCGGCTTCAACTACTTCTTCCAGGCCCCGACCGACGAACATGGCGGCGACCTGATCTACTTCCAGGGTCACGCATCGCCAGGCGTCTACGCCCGTGCGTTCATGGAAGGCCGCATCACCGAAGACCAGATGAACAACTTCCGCCAGGAAGTGGACGGCAACGGCCTGTCCTCGTACCCGCACCCTTGGCTGATGCCTGATTTCTGGCAGTTCCCGACCGTTTCCATGGGCCTGGGCCCGATCCAGGCGATCTACCAGGCGCGCTTCATGAAGTATCTCGAAGCCCGTGGCTTCATCCAGCCAGGCAAGCAGAAAGTCTGGTGCTTCATGGGTGACGGTGAGTGCGACGAGCCGGAATCCCTGGGTGCGATCTCCCTGGCCGGCCGCGAGAAGCTGGACAACCTGATCTTCGTCATCAACTGCAACCTGCAGCGCCTCGACGGCCCGGTTCGCGGCAACGCCAAGATCATCCAGGAACTCGAAGGCGTGTTCCGTGGTGCCCAGTGGAACGTCAACAAAGTCATCTGGGGCCGTTTCTGGGACCCACTGCTGGCCAAGGACGTCGACGGCATCCTGCAACGCCGCATGGACGAAGTCATCGACGGCGAGTACCAGAACTACAAGGCCAAGGACGGCGCGTTCGTCCGTGAGCACTTCTTCAACTCGCCTGAACTCAAGGCGATGGTTGCCGACCTGTCCGACGACGAGATCTGGAAGCTCAACCGTGGCGGCCACGACCCGTACAAGGTCTACGCGGCGTACCATCAGGCGGTCAATCACAAAGAGCAGCCGACCGTCATCCTGGCCAAGACCATCAAGGGTTATGGCACCGGTGCCGGCGAAGCGAAGAACACCGCGCACAACACCAAGAAGGTCGACGTCGAGAGCCTGAAGCTGTTCCGTGACCGCTTCGACATCCCGGTCAAGGACAGCGAACTGGAAAACCTGCCGTTCTTCAAGCCGGAAGAAGGCAGCGCCGAAGCCCGTTACCTGGCCGAGCGCCGCGCCGCCCTGGGTGGTTTCGTGCCGCAGCGTCGCGCCAAGAGCTTCAGCATCCCGACGCCGCCACTCGATACCCTCAAGGCCATCCTGGACGGCTCGGGCGACCGCGAAATCTCCACCACCATGGCTTTCGTGCGGATCCTCGCGCAACTGGTCAAGGACAAGGAAATCGGCTCGCGCATCGTCCCGATCATTCCGGACGAGGCCCGTACCTTCGGCATGGAAGGCATGTTCCGCCAGTTGGGCATCTACTCGTCCGTCGGCCAACTCTACGAGCCAGTCGATAAAGACCAGGTGATGTTCTACAAGGAAGACAAGAAGGGCCAGATCCTCGAGGAAGGCATCAACGAAGCGGGCGCCATGAGCTCCTTCATTGCCGCCGGTACTTCGTACTCCAGCCACAACCAGCCGATGCTGCCGTTCTACATCTTCTACTCGATGTTCGGCTTCCAGCGTATCGGCGACCTGGCCTGGGCCGCTGGCGACAGCCGTACCCGTGGCTTCCTGATCGGCGGCACCGCCGGCCGGACCACCCTCAACGGTGAAGGCCTGCAGCACGAAGACGGCCACAGCCACATGCTGGCCGGGACCATCCCGAACTGCCGCACCTATGATCCGACCTACGGCTACGAGCTGGCGGTGATCATCCAGGACGGCATGAAGAAGATGACCGAAGAGCAACAGGACGTCTTCTACTACATCACCGTGATGAACGAGTCCTACCAGCAGCCAGCCATGCCGGCGGGCGTAGAGGCGGGCATCGTCAAGGGCATGTACCTGCTCGAAGAAGACACCCGCGAAGCGGCGCACCACGTCCAGCTGATGGGCTCCGGCACCATCCTGCGCGAAGTGCGTGAAGCGGCGAAGATCCTGCGTGAAGAGTTCAACGTCGGCGCCGACGTCTGGAGCGTCACCAGCTTCAACGAACTGCGTCGCGACGGCCTGGCCGTGGAGCGCAGCAACCGCCTGCACCCTGGCCAGAAGCCAAAGCTGAGCTACGTCGAAGAGTGCCTGAACGGCCGCAAAGGTCCGGTCATCGCCTCTACCGACTACATGAAGCTGTTCGCCGAACAGATCCGCCAGTGGGTTCCTTCCAAGGAATTCAAAGTGCTGGGCACCGACGGTTTCGGCCGTAGCGACAGCCGCAAGAAGCTGCGTCACTTCTTCGAAGTCGACCGTGAGTTCGTTGTGTTGGCAGCCTTGGAAGCCCTGGCTGACCGCGGCGATATCGAACCTAAAGTGGTGGCCGAAGCCATCGCCAAGTTCGGCATCGATCCGGAAAAACGCAACCCACTGGACTGCTGAGGAGAATTTTCGTGAGCGAACTCATTCGCGTACCTGACATCGGCAGCGGTGAAGGTGAAGTAATTGAACTGTTTGTGAAGGTCGGCGACCGCATCGAAGCCGACCAGAGCATCCTGACGCTTGAATCGGACAAGGCCAGCATGGAAGTGCCTGCGCCGAAGGCCGGTGTCATCAAGAGCCTGAAAGTGAAGCTGGGCGATCGCCTGAAGGAAGGCGACGAGTTGCTGGAGCTGGAAGTCGAGGGCGCCGCCGCGGCACCTGAAGCGGCCGCCCCTGCTGCTGCCCCGGCGGCGGCTGAAAAGCCTGCCGCTGCGCCCGCTCCCGAAGCGGCTCCAGCTCCGGCCGCCGCGCCTGCCGCCGCCACTGTTCAGGACATCCATGTCCCGGACATCGGTTCGTCGGGCAAGGCCAAGATCATCGAAGTACTGGTCAAGGCCGGCGACACCGTCGAAGCCGACCAGTCGCTGATCACCCTGGAATCCGACAAGGCCAGCATGGAAATCCCATCGCCGGCCGCCGGTGTGGTAGAAAGCGTCGAGATCAAGCTGGAAGACGAAGTCGGCACCGGTGACCTGATCCTGAAGCTGAAAGTGGCCGGTGCCTCGGCGCCTGCCGCGCCAGCCCCGGCTGCTGCGCCTGCTGCCAAGGCTGAAGCCGCCCCAGCGCCAGCGCCAGCCGCCGCCCCCGCCGCCAAGGCCGAAGCGGCTCCTACCCCTGTCGCCGCGGCGCCTGCGCCTAGCGGTGCCAAGGTGCACGCTGGCCCTGCGGTGCGTCAGCTGGCCCGTGAATTCGGTGTCGAGCTGTCCGCCGTAGGCCCGAGCGGCCCTCACGGTCGTGTGCTCAAGGAAGACGTGCAAGCCTACGTCAAGGCCATGATGCAGAAGGCCAAGAACGCACCGGCCGAAGGCGCCACCGGCGGCGCGGGCATCCCGCCGATCCCGGCGGTGGACTTCAGTCGCTTCGGCGAAACCGAAGAAGTGGCCATGACTCGCCTGATGCAGATCGGCGCGTCGAGCCTGCACCGCAGCTGGCTGAACATCCCGCACGTGACTCAGTTCGACCAGGCTGACATCACCGAGCTGGAAGCTTTCCGCGTTGCGCAGAAAGCCGTGGCGGAAAAGGCCGGCGTGAAACTGACGGTCTTGCCGCTGCTGCTCAAGGCCTGCGCGCACCTGCTCAAGGAACTGCCGGACTTCAACAGCTCCCTGGCCCCAAGCGGCAAGGCTGTGATCCGCAAGAAATACGTGCACATCGGCTTTGCCGTCGACACCCCGGAAGGCCTGCTGGTACCGGTCATCCGCAACGTCGACCAGAAGAGCCTGCTGCAACTGGCTGGCGAAGCCGCTGCCCTGGCCGAAAAAGCCCGGAACAAGAAGCTCACCGCCGACGACATGCAGGGCGCCTGCTTCACCATCTCCAGCCTCGGCCACATTGGCGGCACCGGCTTCACGCCGATCGTCAACGCGCCGGAAGTGGCGATCCTGGGTGTTTCCAAGGCCACCATCCAGCCAGTCTGGGACGGTAAAGCCTTCCAGCCGAAGCTGATGCTGCCACTGTCGCTGTCCTACGATCACCGCGTGATCAACGGCGCCGCCGCAGCGCGCTTCACCAAGCGCTTGAGTGACCTGCTGGGCGACATCCGCACCATCCTGCTGTAATACCGAACGGCCCTCCCTTGCGGAGGGCCGTTTGACTGCTGTTTTCCGAGCGCCACGCTCGTACCTCAACCCCGCCCGTTTGGCGGGGCTTTTTTTGCTCGGGCTAAAACCGTATTTCACCAACGGTTTTTCCTACCCCCTTGCGCATAAAAGACTACTTGCTCTGGTAGTCGTTGCCCACAACTACCGCCCCCTGCCCTACCGATATTTAACCTGCTTGCGGCTTTAGCATGAATCCAGCGCGCCCAACAACTTTGGCGCTGACGAAAATATAAACTTCGAATGGATTCGAACATGTTAAAGCCAACGGTAGGCCCTATTATTGGCCACACGACAACCCACCACGCTCGTATCTTTCTACGAGGCGATGGGAACACCGACAATCCTTTATTCGCCGGTATCCGCTACCGCCGAAAAGGCGATACGGCCTGGTCCAGGGGACAGTTCATCCGACTGGTTTCTTATCGCGACTTAGCCGGTGTCATCGTATTGAAGGGCCTTGAGCCCGACACCTTCTATGAATACCAGGCCGGCTGGAAAAGCACATTGAGCCCGGCGCACACTCCAGAGACCATACTGGAGCTGCCGCTGCAGTGGCCCAAGGAGATTTACCAGTTGCGCACGCCCTCCAGCGAGACCGACGCCCCACGCAGCTATATCGTCGGCTCGTGTCGATACCTGCGCATTACCGCGGGTGTCCCGGCGACACCGGAACGGGGGGATCGCACATTCGCGGGTATCAACCGAATCGTGGAGCGAGCCAACCCACCCATCAGCGCAGTAGTGATGACCGGCGACCAAGTGTATCTCGACGACCTGAATTTCATTGCGCCGGACCGCAACCTCAAGGACATGTTATTCAAATACCGGACTGCCTTTTCCCAACCCCATATTAAAAAACTGATGTCCAGCGTGCCGACTTACATGATGCTCGACGATCATGAAATAAAGGACAACTGGCCCGCCAAGAAGAATCACCAAGACGAAACTCTCTATACAAACGCTCTTGATACTTACGAGCTTTATCAAGCCAGTCACAGCCCGGCCCATGAACTTCTGGATGACGGCACGTTAAGGCCACTCACTCGCTACTGGTATGCATTTGCCCATGGCAATACAGGATGGTTCGTTACCGACAGCCGGACTCGACGCAACCTGTCGGCAAACAACCGGCGCATCCTGGATGAAGAACAGGAACATTCGCTGCTGACATGGCTGATCGACAGCCCCTACCGGGTCAAATTCGTCGTCACCGGTGTCATGTTCTACCCCGACCGCAAATTCAACGCAGGGGATGCCTGGCAAGCGTTTCCAGAGCAACGGCTACGCTTGCTTGAAACCATCCGCAGCCATCGGATCAAGAATGTGATCTTCGTCTCTGGTGACGTGCACGGTTCCCTGACGAGCATGCTGACCCACAGCCAGGATCCTGACTTCCAAATCCACACAGTCGTCTCGTCGCCATTTTGCAACAGCAGGCTGTTGCCTTACGCCAATGCCTCGACTTTTATTCCCGGCAAACCCATGGCTCGGGCTCCAAGCGGTGAGTATCAATACGAGCTGACCGGCAAGGTGATCAGCCAGGACAACTTTGCCCAGCTGAAAGTCACGGCCCAGAGCGTTCAAGTGACGTTTCATGACCGTGACGGAGATCCCTTGGAGGTCGTCGACATACCGTTGCGCTGAGCTTGCGTAGCCCAGGGAACACCTCTGATCGGCCGACAACTGGAGAAATCCCCTCGTCGGCCGATAAAAGGTTTATAGCACTTGGCCTTCATGTCTCTTGTCAGCCAGTGCCGCAATGATGCAACCTTGCGGCAATCCGTAATAACGAGGGCGTCAGCCCGGCGCGATCAGCATTTTCGAAGCGAGTCTCCCCATGAAAAGCCAACCCGATGCCGCCAGTCGTATGGCGGCCGAGGTAGTGACGCAGTTACCGGTGCCCTCGCGGCTCGGTATGCTGCGTTTCGAACGGCTGAATGAAGCAAGCTGGGCGTTGCTGTTCCTCGATCCAAACTGCGAACGCTACTTCGGCCTGCCGGCCGTTGAGCTTTGCTCGCTGGTCAGCTCTCCCTTCGCCAGCCTGATGGAGCCTGAAGCGCGCTATCAGTTGCATGACGCGATCCAACAGCAGTTGGCCCAGGCGTCCCACTATCTGATCCGCTACACACTGCACACCGCCAATGGGCCGATGAACCTGCTGGAGACCGGTGAAGCCTACAGGCAGCACAATCGCCATCTGCTGCGCGGCTATCTGATGGTGGTGGACGACCTGCTGCAGGACGGGCCATCCATGCCGGCCGTGGACCTGGAAACCCAGAACTCCAGGCTCCAGATCGCCCTGGAATTGAATCAACGCGCGCAGCAGGAGCAACTCCAGCACCTGGACCGGGTCCGCGCCCAGCAAGACCTGATCCTGTTGTTGACTCGCCAGCGCTACAGCGCCAACAAATCCCTGCAAGAAGCCGCCGAGCTGATTACGCGCAGCGCGTGTGACATCTACCAGATCGATTGCGCGAGCATCTGGAATCTGGAGGACGGCAAGCTGGTACCGATCTCCGCCTATAATCGCGCCTCCCAGGAACATTTCCTGCCAAAGGTGATCAACGCCAGCGAATTTCCAGACTACATGGAAGCGTTGCAGACCTGCCGCGCCATCGATGCCCATAACGCGATGCGCGACCCTCGCACGCGGGAATTGGCCGAGAACCTCCGGGCCCGGGACGTCAATGCCATCCTCGACGCCAGCATCCGTATCGACGGGCAAGTCGTCGGGGTGCTCTGCCTGGAGCAAGTAGGCGCGACCCGCGCCTGGCAGTCGGACGAAATCGCCTTCGCCGGCGAACTGGCTGACCAATTCGCCCAGGTCATCAACAACCACAACCGCCGCACCGCCACCAGCGCCCTGCACCTGTTCCAGCGCGCCGTGGAACAGAGCGCCAACGCGTTCCTGCTGGTCAATTGCGACGGTGTGGTGGAGTACGTCAACCCAAGCTTCACCGCCATCACCCAGTACACCACCGAAGAAGTTCACGGCCAGCGCCTCTCGGAACTGCCGGCCCTGGAGAACCTCAGCGAACTGCTGTTCGATGCGCCATCGGCCCTGGCCCAGAGCAACAGCTGGCAGGGCGAATTCAAGAGCCGACGCAAGAACCTCGAACCCTACTGGGGCCAGTTGTCGATCTCCAAGGTCTATGGCGACAACCGCGAGCTGACCCACTACATCGGCATCTACGAAGACATCACGCAGACCAAACTGGCCCAGCAGCGCATCGAACGCCTGGCCTACACCGACAACCTGACCAACCTGGGCAACCGTCCGGCTTTTATCCGCAACCTGGATGAACGCTTCGCCCGCGACAGCAATTCGCCCATCAGCCTGCTGCTGGTGGACATCGACAACTTCAAGCGCATCAACGACAGCCTCGGCCATCAGACCGGCGACAAACTGCTGATCAGCCTGGCTCGGCGCCTGCGCAATAGCCTGAGCTCCAGCGGCAGCCTGGCGCGCTTCGCCAGTAACGAATTTGCGGTGCTACTGGACGACACCGACCTTAAGGCCGGCCAACAGATCGCCAGCCAGCTGCTGATGACGCTCGACAAGCCGATGTTCGTCGATAACCAGTTGATCAGCGTGACCGGCTCCGTGGGCCTGGCCTGCGCGCCTTTGCATGGCCGCGACCCACAGACCCTCATGCGCAACGCCGGCCTCGCTCTGCACAAGGCCAAGGCCAACGGCAAGCACCAGGTCCAGGTGTTCACCGAGGCGCTGAACGCCGAGGCCAGCTACAAGCTGTTCGTGGAAAACAACCTTCGACGCGCCTTGACCCAGAATGAACTGGACGTGTTCTACCAGCCCAAGCTGTGTCTGCGCAGCGGTCGCTTGCTGGGCATGGAAGCGCTGCTGCGCTGGAATCATCCGGAAAAAGGCATGATCCGTCCTGACCAGTTCATCAGCGTGGCCGAGGAAACCGGCCTGATCATCCCCATCGGCAAATGGATCGCCCGCCAGGCCTGCCGCATGAGCAAACAGCTGACCGCGGCTGGCCTGGGCAATCTGCAAGTGGCGATCAACCTGTCGCCCAAGCAGTTTTCCGACCCGGACCTGGTGGCCTCGATCGCCAGCATCCTCAAGGAAGAACAATTGCCCGCGCGGCTGCTGGAACTTGAACTGACCGAAGGCCTGCTGCTCGAAGCCACCGAAGACACCCACCTGCAACTCGACCAGCTCAAGCGCCTGGGCCTGACCCTGGCGATGGATGACTTCGGCACCGGTTATTCATCCCTGAGCTACCTGAAGAAATTCCCGATCGACATCATCAAGATCGATCGCAGCTTTATCCATGAAATCCCGGACAACCAGGACGACATGGAGATCACCTCCGCGGTGATTGCCATGGCCCACAATCTGAAGCTCAAGGTCGTGGCCGAAGGCATCGAGACCGCCCAGCAGCTCGCCTTCCTGCGGCGCCACCGCTGTGACGTCGGCCAAGGTTACCTCTTCGACCGGCCGATCCCCGGCGCAGAGCTCGTCGAGAAGCTTAAGCGCTACCCGCGCGGTCCGCTGGTCTGACAGCCGCTTATAGCTTGCAGCGGCTTTTCTGAGGCACACTGACGGTCTATTTCGCTCAACTCAATCTGACTGAGAGGACTGATGATGGTCTTGCGCTCGGAAATCCTGGTGAACAAAAACGTGCTTCCTACTCCCGATCAAGCTCTCCCTGGCCGTGAAACCCCAATGGCCGTGCCGGAAAAACACTTTGTCCTCGACGCGCCGCTGTTGGGCCCATTCGTCACCAATGTGGACTTCGCCATCTTCGGCCTCGGCTGCTTCTGGGGCGCGGAGCGCAGGTTCTGGCAACGGGAAGGCGTTGTCAGCACGGCGGTGGGTTATGCGGGCGGCTTTACGCCAAACCCGACATATGAAGAAGTATGCTCCGGCCTGACCGGCCACAGCGAAGTCGTGCTGGTGGTCTACGAGCCGGAGAAAGTCAGCTATGACGACTTGCTGAAGATGTTCTGGGAATTGCACAACCCGACCCAGGGCATGCGCCAGGGCAACGACATCGGCACCCAGTACCGCTCAGTGATCTACTGCACCACGCCCGAGCAACTGGAAGCGGCGAAGAAGAGCAAGGAAGTGTTCCAGGCTGAGCTGGGCAAGGCCGGGCTGGGAGAAATCACCACCGAAATCGACGAAGCGCCGACGTTTTACTTTGCCGAGGCGTATCACCAGCAATACCTGGCGAAGAACCCTGAAGGCTATTGCGGGATTGGCGGCACGGGCGTGACCTGCCCGATCTGACGGTCGGGCCCTGAAAAGCTTCGTCGGATCGCCGCCCGGAGCCAGCTCGCTCCCACAGGTCCGGTGGCGACATAACTCTTGCGTACGCCTCAGATCCCCATGTGGGAGCGAGCTTGCTCGCGATAGCGGTGGATCTGGGGCGGTGATGTTGGATGTGCCGCCGCCATCGCGAGCAAGCTCGCTCCCACAGGGGCCCGGGGCGGACACAGATGTCGCGTACACCTCGACACCCCATGTGGGAGCGGGCTTGCTCGCGAAGGCGTCCTGCCTGACGACCTGAATGCATCGGCTCAGCGATCAGCTTTCAGCAATCAACCAATCCATCTGCCACCCACCCTGGGTCTGCCCAAGTTTCCTGGACAACCACGGCAGCAGCTCGCGCAGTTCCTCCTCAAGCCCCCACGGCGGATTGGCAATGGCCAGGCCCGAGCCGTTCAGGCTGTTGGGCGTGGCCAGCGGGTGCACCAGCAACTCCACCCGCAACAATTTAGGCGCGCCCGTGCCGGCCAAGTCCTGGTAGAAACGACGCAACATGCGCTGGTCCTTTACCGGGTACCAGATCGCCGCCACGGTCTGGCGCATCCGACTGACGGCTTCCTTGAGCGACGCGGCGCAACGCTGCATCTCATCCAGCTGTTCGAACGGCGGATCGATCAACATCAGAGCGCGCTTCTCTGCCACCGGCAACAACGCACGAGGAACATGCCAGCCTTCGCCCAAGTGGACCGCCACGCGACGGTCGCCCTTCATGTTGTCCTTGAGCAACACGCCGTCCTCCGGATGCTTCTCGTTGAGCAATACTCGGTCCTGCGGTCGGGTCAGGCGCCGTGCCAACTCCGGCGAGCCCGGGTAATAGCGCAACTGGCCGTCCGGGTTCATCTCGCGCAGCACCTTCATGTAATCGGCGGTCAGGGGCGGCAGGTCGTCCTGGTCCCACAACCGTGCGATGCCTTCCAGGTATTCACCGGTACGGCTGGCCTGGTCGCCCTGCAAGTCGTAAAGCCCGATGCCTGCGTGGGTATCGAGGTAGGCGAAGGGCTGCTCCTTGCGCGACATCAAGGCGATGAGGCGGGTCAAGGTCAGGTGTTTGAACACATCGGCGTGATTGCCGGCGTGGAAGGCGTGGCGATAATTCATGGCGGCTCCTGCGAAGGGCGACGAGTTTACCTCGAAGCGCGCCCAACGTCAGGGGTTGGCGGCCGAGTGGACGAACAGCGCCCCGTAGCGAGGGAGCTTGCTCACGCTGCACTGCGCATCTCTGAACTTATCTCCCAAGCGCAGCCAACGGCACGGCACAGGAGCCCTCCTTGCAGCGTTCGCACTCCTCACAGAACGGCGCAGGACTCTTCAAACTGAGTATTTGCGCCAAGGACAGCGGTGGCGCCAGCGCGGCGGCAAGTTTATCCGGAGCGCCCGCTGCAACGGGTTCGGCGCCCATCGCCACCATCGGCGCGCCGCCGACCTGGATGGGTACGCTGCTGAAAATTCCGCCCGGTCCGATGTTGATCCAGTGCCCGCCGGCCTGGATGGTTGCAGTGGCGCCGCCCTCCAGCACGATCTGTTGGCCGGCGCTGACATGAAACCGCCCAGCAGCGCTCAGGGCCTGGTTGGCGACACGGATATGCCGGTCGCCCGTCACCATCAGGTGATCGTCCTGGCGAACTTCGACCTGCCGTCGCCCCCGGGTGATGCGCTGCTCGCCGTCCTTGAGTTCGTGCCGGGACAAGCCGGCAACGAAGATGCTGCGCTCATGATCGACCTGCACGCGCTGGTCATGCAGCACATGCTGAGTCCAGTTGCGCTGGGCTCGAAGGTAGATCTCCTCGGCGCCCTTGCGGTCTTCGATGTGCAATTCGTTGTAGCCGCCACCACCGGGGCTGCTCTGGCTGCGCAGGATACTGCGGGTCTTGTCGGCCGGCAGGTCGAGCGGCAGCGGGTTGGCGCCGTTCGGCAGGCAACCGACCACCAGCGGTTTATCGACGTCGCCGTCCATGAACCCGACCAGCACCTCCATTCCGACCCGAGGAATCATCACACTGCCGTAACGATCGTGCGCCCAGCCGGTGGCCACGCGCAGCCAGCAGCTGGAATGCTCATCACCTGCACCGTCGCGATCCCAGACCAGTTGCACCTTGACCCGCCCGAACTCATCGCAATGGATCTCGCTGCCCACCGGTCCGGTCACTACCGCTGACTGGTAGCCACTGATCGACGGCTTCTTGTGCTGCAAAGGCGGACGGAAAAAAACGTCCCAGGGCGTCGCCAGGAAGGTATTGCCGTAGCCCTGGAATTCACCCGGGCCGACCGAAGCGTTCTCTTCCAGCACTTGCGGCTGCCGGCCACGGTGATCGACCTGCGTCAACAGCCAGAGATCATTCCATTGCGGGCGGGGATGCTCCTCGATGCGCATGAAATGTCCGCTGGCGAAAGCGCTGTCGTCACTGCTGCCCTCCGCCAAAAGGTGCTCCGCGCCGTGTCGCTCGAGGGAACGTCGGGCCAGGTGGCTGCCATCGGCACGGTCGATGAATTGGCCGGGATATTGATAATCCTCAAGCGAAGCTGGCGCTTGCCCACCGAGACCGGTTTGCAGCAGCAGGCCAGGCTTGCGGAAGTCATAGTCGCGTAGCGTCACCGCAGTGGTTCGCGCCTGGTGCCGTACCGCCAGGCGCTTGATGGCCGGCGCAGCGCCAGCCATCCCGCTGCCCGGCAGGTATAGTGTCGACCCGGGTAAACGCTTGAACATCGTCTGGTCGTCGCCAAACACCAGCAGATGCCCGTCAGGGCTGTGCTGGAAGTGGTAATGGATGCCGACCTCGGCACATAGCCGCTCGATGAAGTCCAGATCGCTTTCACCGTACTGCACGCAATATTCACGCTCGGGGTATTGCCCACCCAGACTGAACTGGAATGCATCGGCCAGGATGCCATGATCCTTCAGGACGAGGCCAACGATGGCGGGCACACTCAGATGCTGGAAAATTCGCCGGTTGATGCGATGGCGCAAGTACGCCAGGCGTGGCACGAGGGCGATCTGGTAACGGGTCAGGCGCTTGCCCGAGTCGCCTTGGGCCACGCTGTAGACCTGGCCATGTATCCCACCGCCGCAGCGATCGAAACCCAGGTAAGCCTGGCGATGCAGAAGGTCCTCCAGCACCAGGTCGGGCCGATCGCTGACCAGCTCCAGATCAAAGCAATAGGGTTGGCTGATGGCTTCCTTGCCCTTGAACTCAAGCACCTTGAGGTCATTTGGCCCGCTGTCGAACGCCAGCGTGAAACGTGGTGAATTGGCAGGCGCGAACATCCGATGTGCCTCTGCTGAATGAGACGGGCGATTCTGCACGAGCCACTGGCAGTGTTGATCCATTGTCAGGAAAAACAGATTTCCCCTACACCCAAGAGTCAAAAAGCTGCAAGGCACGCTGCATTTTCCGATGGACAATCCATACACCGCGATCCTGAAAGCCTTCGTACGAAGTAATCAGCTGCTTCTTACACAGCGACCGGCCTTCTATCGCGCAAAGGCGTGATAACGTCGTTTGGTCGTAAAAGCCAAGGACGCAACCATGACCCTCCGCTATACAAAAATCGCCATGATCCTGGCGCTTGCCGCCTTCGCCTTCCTGACCGTGTTCAACAACGTCACGGACTACAGCTCCAACTTCAATTTCGTCCAGCATGTGCTGAGCATGGACACCACCTTTCCCAACAACGCCGCCCGATATCGGGCCATTGACGAGCCCTGGATGTGGCACGGGGCTTATGGGCTGATCATCCTCGGCGAAGCAATCACCACCGTGCTGCTGGCCTATGGCGGGCTGACACTCTGGCGGGCACGCAGGGCGGATGGCCTGGCTTTCAATCGGGCAAAAAAATGGCCCATCGTTGGGCTGACGGTCGGATTCTTCGTCTGGTTTTTCGGCTTCATGGTCGTTGGCGGCGAGTGGTTCCTGATGTGGCAATCCGAGATCTGGAATGGCCAGGATGCCGCGTTCAGGTTCTACATGGCGCTGCTGGGCGTACTGATTTTTCTCAACCAGCCCGACACCTTGGACCCTCAGCCATAAAAAACGGCCCGCTCCAATGGAGGCGGGCCGTTTTTTACTGTTTTGAGCGAGCCGTTGCAGGCTCGCCAAAGCCTTACTGGTTCAAGCGGAAATCTTTCTCAGCCGCTTCGAAGCGCTGCAGCATGCCGGTGGTAGGCGTGCCCATCTTGCTGACGAAGTAGATGGCCAGGCTGGCGAAAATGAAGCCCGGAATGATTTCGTACAGACCCAGCAGCTCGAAATGCTTCCAGACCACCACGGTGATCGCACCGACCAGGATACCGGCCAAGGCGCCGTTGCGAGTCATGTTCTTCCAGACCACGGAGATCAGGACCACCGGACCGAAGGCGGCACCGAAACCGGCCCAGGCGTAGCTCACCAGGCCCAGAACGCGGTTTTCCGGATTCGCGGCCAGGGCGATGGCGATCAGGGCCACCAGCAGCACCATGGCACGGCCGACCCAGACCAGCTCTACCTGGGAAGCGCTCTTGCGCAGGAAAGTCTTGTAGAAGTCTTCGGTCAGGGCGCTGGAGCACACCAGCAACTGGCAGCTCAGAGTGCTCATGACTGCCGCGAGGATGGCCGACAGCAGTACACCGGCAACCCATGGGTTGAACAGGATTTTCGCCAGCTCGATGAATACACGCTCAGGGTTTTCGGTCACTGGACCGGCCACCTCTGGGTTAGCCGAGAAGTACGCGATACCGAAGAAGCCAACGGCAACGGTGCCACCCAGGCACAGGATCATCCAGGCCATGGAGATGCGACGCGCCTTGGCGATCGACTTGACCGAATCCGCCGCCATGAAGCGCGCCAGGATGTGCGGCTGGCCGAAGTAGCCCAGGCCCCAGCCCATCAGCGAGATGATCCCGATGAAGGTGGTGTTTTTCAGCATGTCGAACGAAGTCGCGTCTTTCGCTTCGATCGCCAGGAAGGTGGTATCCACGCCGCCCGTGGCCAGCAGCACGATGATCGGCGTCAGGATCAGCGCGAAGATCATCAGCGTGGCTTGTACGGTATCGGTCCAGCTGACCGCCAGGAAACCACCGATGAAGGTGTAGGCGATGGTCGCGGCAGCACCAGCCCACAGCGCGGTCTCGTAGGACATGCCAAAGGTGCTTTCGAACAAGCGTGCACCGGCCACGATGCCGGAAGCGCAATAGATAGTGAAGAACACGAGGATCACCACCGCAGAGATGATCCGCAGCAAGCCACTGGTGTCTTCAAAACGGCTGGAGAAATAATCCGGCAGCGTCAACGCATCGCCATTGTGCTCGGTCTGGACCCGCAGGCGACCGGCCACGAACAGCCAGTTCAGATAGGCACCGATGATCAGGCCGATGGCGATCCAGCTCTCCGACAGGCCGGACATGTAGATTGCACCGGGCAAACCCATCAACAACCAGCCGCTCATGTCGGAAGCGCCGGCAGAAAGCGCCGTCACGACACTGCCCAGGCTGCGACCGCCCAGGATGTAGTCGGAAAGGTTGTTGGTGGAGCGATAAGCCATCAGGCCGATCAGGACCATGGCTGCGATATAGATCACGAAGGTGATCAGGGTGGGATTGCTAACACTCATGAGTTACGCCCTGGCTTTGTTTTTATGGTGCGGTGGCAGTTGAAAGCGTCGACAACGCGAACGTTGTGCGGACGTTTTGTGGACCCGCGAATTTATGACTGATGTTTCCCCAGGAAAGCCATCAGCCGATGCAGCTCGACCCGGTTTTTGTACCCAGAACCGGTTGCACCTTGGCCGCGAATGCTATTCAACAATCCAAATAAGGTGCAACCAGTTTCGTTCAAATAAGTTGCACCCAGTCGGAATAATCGTACGGATGGCAATTATTGCCCGCTATTGGTGCATCGAAGGAAGCTTTTGCAAGATTTTTCGCACCAAACAGGTGCTCTCATGAAAGGGACTACAGACCATCCGGATGAACTGCTCATAATTTCGACAAAAAACCGGTTGCACCCGGTTGCACCTCCCCCGGCTCGCAGCTAATCTTGCCGCCAGCTGATGCCACGCGGTACGTGGCAAACATGAGGATAAAAATATGGCTACCACCACCCTTGGGGTCAAACTCGACGACCCGACCCGCGAACGTCTCAAGGCGGCCGCGACTTCGATTGATCGCACGCCGCACTGGCTGATCAAGCAGGCAATTTTCAATTACCTGGAGAAACTCGAGGGTGGTGCAACCCTGACCGAGCTGAACGGTTCAAGCCGCGCCGACAATGACGATGCCGGCGAAGTCCAAGCGGACCACGCTCATCAATGCTTCCTGGAATTCGCCGAGAGCATCCTGCCGCAATCGGTCCTGCGCGCCTCCATCACCGCCGCTTACCGTCGCCCAGAGCCGGAAGTGGTGCCGATGCTGATCGAGCAAGCGCGCCTGCCGGCCGAAATGGCCGAAGCCACCAACAAGCTGGCGGCTTCCATTGCTGAAAAGCTGCGTAACCAGAAGAGTGCCGGCGGTCGTGCCGGTATTGTTCAGGGCTTGCTGCAGGAATTTTCCCTGTCGTCCCAGGAAGGCGTGGCACTGATGTGCCTCGCCGAAGCGCTGCTGCGTATCCCGGACAAGGGCACTCGCGACGCGCTGATCCGCGACAAGATCAGCACCGGCAACTGGCAGCCGCACCTGGGCAACAGCCCGTCGCTGTTCGTCAACGCCGCTACCTGGGGCCTGCTGCTGACCGGCAAACTGGTCGCCACCCATAACGAAGCGGGCCTGACCTCGTCCCTGAGCCGCATCATCGGCAAGAGCGGCGAGCCGATGATCCGCAAGGGCGTCGACATGGCCATGCGCCTGATGGGCGAGCAGTTCGTTACCGGCGAAACCATTGCCGAAGCCCTGGCCAACGCCAGCAAGTTCGAATCCAAGGGTTTCCGCTATTCCTACGACATGCTGGGTGAAGCCGCACTCACCGAGCATGACGCCCAGAAGTACCTGGCCTCGTACGAACAGGCTATCCATTCCATCGGCAAAGCGTCTCATGGCCGTGGGATTTATGAAGGCCCGGGCATCTCCATCAAGCTCTCGGCCCTGCACCCGCGCTACAGCCGCGCCCAGTACGAGCGGGTGATGGACGAGCTGTACCCGCGCCTGCTGTCGCTGACTCTGCTGGCCAAGCAATACGACATCGGCCTCAACATCGACGCCGAAGAGGCCGACCGCCTCGAACTGTCCCTGGACCTGCTCGAGCGCCTGTGCTTCGAGCCGCAATTGACCGGCTGGAACGGCATCGGCTTTGTGATCCAGGCGTACCAGAAGCGTTGCCCATACGTAATCGACTATGTGATCGACCTCGCCCGTCGCAGCCGTCACCGCCTGATGATCCGCCTGGTAAAAGGCGCGTACTGGGACAGCGAGATCAAGCGCGCCCAGGTCGAAGGCCTGGAGGGCTATCCGGTGTACACCCGCAAGGTTTACACCGACGTTTCCTACATTGCTTGCGCACGCAAATTGCTGTCGGTGCCAGAAGTCATCTACCCGCAATTTGCCACGCACAACGCCCACACCCTGTCGGCCATCTACCACATCGCCGGTCAGAACTATTACCCGGGCCAGTACGAGTTCCAGTGCCTGCACGGCATGGGTGAACCGTTGTACGAGCAAGTTGTAGGTAAAGTCTCCGAAGGCAAGCTGAACCGTCCGTGCCGTGTGTACGCTCCGGTCGGCACCCACGAAACGCTGTTGGCCTACCTGGTGCGTCGCTTGCTGGAAAACGGCGCCAACACCTCGTTCGTCAACCGCATCGCCGACCAGTCCATTTCCATTCAGGAATTGGTGGCCGATCCGGTGGCAAGCATTGAGCAGATGGCTACCCTGGAAGGCGGTTTTGGCCTGCCGCATCCACGCATCCCGCTGCCACGCGACCTGTACGGCAGCGAACGCGCCAACTCCAGCGGCATCGACCTGGCCAACGAACATCGCCTGGCCTCGTTGTCCTGCGCCCTGCTGGCTACTGCTCACAACAACTGGAAAGCCGCGCCGATGCTCGGTTGCGCCGCCAGCGAAGAAGCGCCGGCGCCGGTGCTGAACCCGGCCGATCATCGCGATGTGGTCGGTCACGTCCAGGAAGCCACGGTCGAAGACGTCGACAACGCCATCCAATGCGCCCTCAACGCCGCGCCAATCTGGCAGGCGACGCCACCGGCCGAACGCGCCGCCATCCTCGAGCGCGCCGCCGACCTGATGGAAGCCGAGATCCAGCCGCTGATGGGCCTGCTGGCCCGTGAAGCCGGCAAGACCTTCGCCAACGCCATCGCCGAAGTACGCGAAGCCGTGGACTTCCTGCGTTACTACGCGGTGCAGGCCCGCAACGATTTCACCAACGATGCCCACCGCCCACTGGGTCCAGTGGTCTGCATCAGCCCGTGGAACTTCCCGCTGGCAATCTTCAGCGGCCAGGTCGCCGCCGCATTGGCCGCCGGCAACCCGGTACTGGCCAAGCCCGCCGAGCAGACTCCGCTGGTAGCGGCCCAGGCTGTACGCCTGTTGCTCGAAGCCGGTATTCCGGAAGGCGTCTTGCAATTGCTGCCGGGCCGCGGTGAAACCGTTGGTGCCCGCCTGGTGGGTGACGATCGCGTCAAAGGCGTGATGTTCACCGGCTCTACTGAAGTCGCCCGCCTGTTGCAGCGCAACATCGCCGGGCGCCTGGACAACCAGGGCCGTCCGATCCCGCTGATCGCCGAGACCGGCGGCCAGAACGCTATGATCGTCGACTCCTCGGCGCTGACCGAACAAGTGGTCATCGATGTGGTGTCTTCAGCCTTCGACAGCGCCGGCCAGCGTTGCTCGGCCCTGCGCGTGCTGTGCCTGCAGGAAGATTCCGCCGACCGCGTCATCGAAATGCTCAAGGGCGCCATGGCCGAATCGCGCCTCGGCAACCCGGAGCGTCTGTCGGTGGACATCGGTCCGGTGATCGACGCCGAAGCCAAGGCTGGTATCGAGAAGCACATCCAGGCCATGCGCGATAAAGGTCGCACTGTGTACCAGATGGCGATTGCCGACAGCGACGAATGCAAGCGCGGCACCTTCGTGATGCCGACGCTGATCGAGCTGGAAAGCTTCGATGAGCTACAACGGGAGATCTTCGGCCCCGTGCTGCACGTGGTTCGCTACAAGCGCAAGGAGCTGGACCAGTTGATCAACCAGATCAACGCCTCCGGCTACGGCCTGACGCTGGGCGTGCACACCCGAATCGACGAGACCATCGCCAAGGTGATCGACAACGTTCATGCCGGCAACGTCTACGTGAACCGCAACATCGTCGGTGCGGTGGTCGGTGTGCAGCCGTTCGGCGGCGAAGGCTTGTCGGGCACCGGTCCGAAGGCCGGCGGCCCGCTGTACTTGTACCGCCTGCTGTCGACCCGTCCTACCGATGCGATCCAGCAATCCTTCGTACGTGGCGACGCCCTGGCCGCGCCAGACCTGCGCCTGCGCGACGCCATGAGCAAGCCGCTGACCGCCCTGCAAACCTGGGCCGACAGCCAGAAGCTTGCCGAACTGAGCGCCCTGTGCGTGCAGTTCGCCGCCCAGTCGCAAAGCGGCATCACCCGCCAGCTCACCGGCCCGACAGGCGAACGTAACAGCTACGCCATCCTGCCCCGCGAGCACGTGCTGTGCCTGGCGGATGTGGAAGGCGACTTGCTTACACAACTGGCAGCCGTACTGGCCGTCGGCGGCTCGGCCGTGTGGCCGGAGTCCGACACCAGCAAGGCCGTGTTCGCACGCTTGCCGAAGGAAATCCAGGCACGCATCCAGCGCGTTGCCGGCTGGACCAAGGACGACGTGCTGTTCGACGCCGTCCTGCATCACGGCGATTCGGATCAACTGCGCGGTGTCTGCCAGCAAGTGGCCAAGCGAGCCGGTGCCATCGTCGGCGTGCATGGCTTGTCCCAAGGCGAAACCAACATCGCGCTGGAGCGCCTGGTCATCGAACGGGCACTGAGCGTCAACACCGCCGCGGCCGGTGGTAACGCCAGCCTGATGACCATCGGCTAAACGCTGCAAACCAGGCATCTGCAATAGGTGCCTGGTCGTCGAAATCCCTGTGGGAGCGAGCTTGCTCCCGATAGCGGTGTGCCAGTTGAAATCATCTCTGACTGACCCACCGCTATCGCGAGCAGGCTCGCTCCCACATTTTTTGATTAGCGTCGCCCCTTCTGCTCCATCACCCAAATCAATCATCCTGTTCAGCCTCCATTCCCAGACCTAGACTCGGCCCATCCCAAGAAAAGGTAGGCCGCCATGTCCGAGACGCTGCTCAGTTCCCGCAATCTGGCTTTCGAGCTGTATGAAGTCCTTGATGCCGAAGGCCTGACCCAGCGCGAACGGTTTGCCGAGCACAATCGCGAGACCTTCGAGGCGGCCATCGGCACGGCACGCAACATTGCCGAAAAGCATTTCGCGCCGCACAACCGCAAGAACGACGAAAACGAACCACGCTATGAAAACGGCGAGGCGATCCTGATCCCGGAAGTGAAGCCGGCGGTGGATGCGTTCCTGGAGGCTGGTTTTCTCAACGCCGCCCGCAGCTTCGAGGCCGGCGGCATGCAACTGCCAACGTTGCTGTCCCAGGCTTGCTTTGCGCACTTTCAGTCGGCCAACGCCGCTTCGACGTCCTACCCCTTCCTGACCATGGGCGCGGCGAACCTGATCGAAAGCTTCGGCAGCGACGATCAGAAACAGCGCTTTCTGCAACCGATGATCGATGGTCGCTTCTTCGGCACCATGGCCCTGACCGAGCCCCATGCGGGTTCATCGTTGTCGGATATTCGTACACGCGCGGAGCCGGCGTCCGACGGTACCTATCGGCTCAAGGGCAACAAGATTTTTATCTCCGGCGGCGACCATCCGCTGTCGGAAAACATCGTGCACATGGTCTTGGCGAAACTGCCGGATGCGCCGCCGGGCGTGAAGGGTATTTCGCTGTTTATCGTGCCGAAGTTCCTGGTCAACGATGATGGCAGCCTCGGCCAGCGTAACGACGTGCTGCTGGCCGGTCTGTTTCACAAGATGGGCTGGCGCGGCACCACGTCCACGGCGCTGAACTTCGGCGACAACGGCGAATGCGTGGGTTATCTCGTAGGAAAACCGCACTACGGCCTGAGTTATATGTTCCAGATGATGAACGAGGCTCGCATCGGCGTCGGCATGGGGGCGGTGATGCTGGGTTACGCCGGCTACCTGTATTCCCTTGAATATTCCCGCGAACGCCCGCAGGGCCGCGTGCCTGACAGCAAGGACCCGAGCACCGCCCCCGTGGCGATCATCCAGCACGCCGACGTGCGCCGCATGCTGCTGACCCAAAAGGCCTACGTGGAAGGTTCGTTCGACCTGGGCCTGTACGCGGCGCGCCTGTTCGACGACACCACCACGCTGGAAAGCGAAGCCGAGCGTCGGCGCGCCCATGAGTTGCTGGACTTGCTCACGCCCATCGTCAAGTCGTGGCCCTCGGAGTTCTGCCTGAAGGCCAACGAGCTGGCCATCCAGATTCTCGGCGGCCATGGTTACACCCGCGAATACCCAGTTGAGCAGTATTACCGCGACAACCGCCTGAATCCCATCCATGAGGGCACCCACGGTATCCAGTCCCTGGACTTGCTGGGACGCAAACTGGCGCAGAACGGCGGTGCCGGGCTCAAGCAATTGATCCGCCTGGTGGCCGATACCACTGAGCGCGCCCAAGCGTACGAATCGCTGACACCCTTGCGTCAGCCGTTGGAAGCCTTGGTGGCACGCCTGCAAACAGTCACCCTCGGCCTGCTGACCGACCTGGCCCAAGGCAAGGTCAACGATAGCCTGGCCAATTCGGCGCTGTACCTAAAAGTGTTTGGGCACATGGTGATCGGCTGGCGCTGGCTGGAACAGGCGATTCGTGCCGAGGAGGGCTTGGCCAAGGGGAACGCGACGGACGTCGACTTCTATCAAGGCAAGCTGCAAGCGGCGCGCTACTTCCTGACCTGGGAAGTGCCGGGTTGCCAGCATGAGCTGACGCTGCTCGAAGCGCGGGATGACACCTGCCTGGGAATGCGGGATGAATGGTTCTGAGCCAGCGCCTGTAGCGCGGCTGACATCCAATCGCGAGCAGGCTCGCTCCCACAATGATCGGCGGTGAACGCAGTTTCATGTTCACTTAGCCCCCATGTGGGAGCGAGCCTGCTCGCGATGACTTAAGTGCGGGCAACGCCGCTTATAAGCCGGACCGTGGCCTCAGGCCTGCTGAATCGTCTTGGAGATCACTTCGACCGTGGCGCTGACCTGCTCCTGGTAACGGTCGAGTTCCGCCCGATGCTGCTTCTGCATTTCGATCTGTTGCGAACACAAATTCATGGCCGCCAATACCAGCAGGCGATCACCGATCAAGGTCGGGTATTTACGCTTGGTATCGGCCAGGGCCGCCTTGAGCATCGAAGCAGCGTCCAGCAACGCTTGCTCCTGCCCGGCCGGCGCCTTGATCGAATAGTCCTCCCCGAGAATCGAGACGACTGTCACCCCATCGACACGTTGACTCATGCGCTGGCCGTTGCGGTGCTGGCGCGCTCGATCAGCGCCTGGATCCGGGCGGTGGTGGTGCCGTAGAGTTCTTCCTGCTCCATCAGGCTCAATTGCAGACTTTCGTTTTCATCCTTGGCCTTCGCCAGTTCGGCGCCCAGGGTTTCATTCAGGCCGGCGAGGTGACGGTTCTGTTGCACCAGGTCGTTGACCAATTGCTCCAGCTGGCTGAGGGATGTTTCCAACATATTGATTTCCAGGGTTTTTCAAGGGGCGCGTACGATAAAGAAAAGTCATCGTCAACGCCACGACTCAGAGAACAGCGGCGCACCACTGGCGAGCTGTAGAGACTGCGAACAAGGAATCTGGTTCCGACCCTTCGTCGCGCCGTTGCCGGTGGAGTGCGACAAAAGCACGCAGCGCCCTCAAGACTTCAGTCGCAAGACCGATAAGTCATTGAAACCAGTCACAGCCCCGCACGGACGCGCTTCTTCACGGTAACTTCCATGTCCCTACGTAATATGAACATCGCGCCGAGGGCGTTCCTGGGGTTTGCCCTGATCGGCGCCCTGATGCTGGCCCTCGGCGTGTTTGCCTTGAGCCAGATGAGCAAGATTCGCGTGTCCGGCGAAAACATCGCTCAGAACAGCGTGCCCAGTATCAAAGCACTGAATGACGTCACCCAGCTCACCCTGCGCCTGCGCGTGTTGTCCTATCGCCTGCTGATCAACCGCGAAGCGGATACCCAGCAAAAAACGCTGGACCTGTTCGAGCAACGCAACCAGCAGGTCCGCGCCGCCCAGATGACTTATGAGAAACTCATCAGTGCGCCTGAAGAACGGGCCGCGTATGAGCAACTCACGCAGCTGCTCAATCAGTACCGTCAGCTCGAAGAGCGGATGAAAACCCTGTCGCGCAACAATCAGCTCAACGAACTGCAAGCGCTGCTCAACGCTGAGTTGACGAGCAACTCCGACGCTATCAACGCAGCGCTCGCTCGCCTGTCGGACATCAACAACCAGCAAGCGGAAGCATTCAACAAAAACGCGGCACAGCAATATTCCACAGCCTTCATCTGGGTCGTCACCCTTCTGGCCATCGCCACCGGCCTGACCCTGCTGTTCGCCTGGCTGCTGACCAACAGCATCACCAAGCCGATCGCCAACGCGTTGGATGCCGCCGAAGAAATCGCCAAGGGCAACCTGACCCGGCCGATCACCGTTGACGGCAGCGACGAGGCTGGCCGACTGCTGCGGGCGATGTCGACCATGCAGGAAAAACTGCGCGACACCCTGCAACGGATCTCCGGCTCGGCCACGCAATTGGCCTCCGCCGCCGAAGAGCTCAACAGCGTCACCGACGAAAGCGCCCGTGGGCTGACCCAGCAGAACAACGAAATCGAACAAGCCGCCACCGCGGTCAACGAGATGACCAGCGCCGTGGAAGAAGTTGCCCGCAACGCGGTCAGCACGTCGGAAGCGTCGAAACACGCCACCACGTCCGCTGGCGACGGTCGCGACCTGGTGCAGGAAACCGTCGGTGCCATCGAGCGCATGAGCGCCGACGTCCAGAGCACCGCCACGCTGATCGGCAACCTGGCCGATGAGTCGCGAGACATCGGCAAGGTGCTCGACGTGATCCGCGGTCTGGCCGACCAGACCAACCTGCTGGCCCTGAACGCCGCCATCGAAGCTGCCCGTGCCGGTGAAGCCGGTCGTGGTTTCGCCGTGGTCGCCGACGAAGTCCGCGCCTTGGCCCACCGCACCCAGCAGTCGACCAGCGAGATCGAACGCATGATCGGCAGCATCCAGAGCGGCACCGAACAGGCAGTGGACTCGATGCGCAACAGCACCGAACGCGCCGAATCGACACTGAACATCGCCCGCGGCGCCGGCATGTCCCTCGACACCATCAACACCGCCATCGTCGAGATCAACGAACGCAACCTAGTCATCGCCAGCGCCGCCGAAGAACAGGCCCAGGTGGCCCGCGAAGTGGACCGCAACCTGGTGAACATCCGCGACCTGTCGGTGCAGACGGCCACCGGTGCGAATCAGACCAGTGCCGCCAGCGCCGAACTGTCGCGCCTGGCGGTGGATTTGAACAGCATGGTTGGGCGGTTCAGCCTTTAACCCGCGCATCGGTTGATTCCCCACCGACCATGGGTGATCAACAATCCAGCTTTTGTGGCGAGGGAGCTTGCTCCCGCTGGGCCGCGTAGCGGCCCCATCCTCGAAAGCGACGACTGCTTCGCAGCCGAGCGGGAGCAAGCTCCCTCGCCACAGTGTTCTCGATCAAACCCAAGGCCTCTACCTGGGATCGACGACATCCAACGCCCGGTTCGCCAACAGCTCCCCTAGTTCGATCAACTGTTGCAGCCCCAATGCAACGTGTCGTCGCGAGCCGTCCAGGTCGAACGCCAGATCGCCCGCCATCGCGCTGGCCGAGGCCAGGGTTTCGCTGAGGTTGGCCAACAGGCTTTCGGCATCGACGCCCTCCACGACGGTGAATAGCGGGTCCGAGGAGGGTTTCTCCTCAGGCTGGGCGGATTTGGGATTCAGAAAGGAATCGATGAGACGCTCGGCGTGGGCGTCGGCAGCATGGTCTAGAGGCGGGATTGGTGGGTCTGGGATGAGTTTGTCCATGGAATGCTCCTAACGTAAGTGAGAGCCGCCACGTTCGCTGCTAAACGAATAGGTGGCAGCCGCGCGCAGGTTAGCAGACCGGTACGTTAGGAAACCGGCGCACCCGAGGATGCCCTGCGCACAGCCGCCATAAGAATTCGAGCATAAAAATGCCCGCACTGAATGGCAGTTGCCATGCGCCTAACGTGACTCCGAGCTGCTAAACCCGACCGCTGATTGGCAGCGGTGAGCACAGACTAGGCACCGAAACCGGCAGGCGCAAGAGGCTGGAATTTTCTAGGAAATGTCCTGCAAGTCAATGGGGAATATCTTTCAGTCGATTCCTACAACGAGCCCCATCCAGCCCTTCCACACCGAAAAAAATTGCGTATAGTCCCGCCCGCCGCCTTGCGGCAATCCGCTTTGGCAACCCGCCGTATCTCAAAGGAGCTTGAATTTGTACAAGGGATTTACAGGAATCGTTTTTCTATTACTGAGCGGCTGCTCGCTGCATCCATATACCAAGGATGTGCTGTTGAACACCGGCACAACCAGCCCCGAATATTGCCTGACGCAAGAGCGGGCGCTGGTGGAAGAACGCGTGCAACGCTACCTGAACCACTGCTTCCATCCCCAAGTGACCGAGCTCAACACCGGCGCAAGACTCGTCAACACCATTCAATTGAAAGTCGACCGGAACGCCGAAAGAAGCGACATGGTGCTGTGGGCGCCAACGATCTACGGAAGCCAGTTCTATATGAACGTGATCGTCTCGCAAAAGAACCCCGCCTGCGCAACCACCATGACCGCCGTGGCCTCAGGCTGGGGATTTGCGCGAAACTTTTCAAAAATCCTGGAAAGCGCAAACGGGGGAGACCCGTGGTGCCCGCTGTAACCTCCACCAGCTGACCAGTCAACCGGCTCCCGTGGCGAGGGAGCTTGCTCCCGCTGGGCTGCAAAGCAGTCCTCGCTATTCATCGCCGACAGTCCCTTGTGGCGAGGGGATTCATCCCCGCTGGGCTGCGCAGCAGCCCCAAAAGCAATGAACTCAACCTTTCTGAACACCGAGTTTGCCTACTTGGGCGCAGCTGTAGCAGCCGGATCCACCACCTTCGCAGAACGCCCTGTCTCAAGATCCCGAACCTCGTAGTACCACCACTTCATCGAAGACGTGCCATAAAGACCATAGGTACGCCCCCCCTCCAGATCGACTGTCATCTCCACGGGCCAACGGTATTCAGTTCCAATGGCGTGCTTCACAGAAAGCTTGTGCCGTCCTGCTCCGAGTCGATATTCAGTCTGGCGGGCTAGCCAATATAACAACGTATCGTCATCGATCTTGGATATCGACAGACTCTTGTCGAACTGCCGAATCGTCGCAACCTCGTCCCAGGGTTTTCCTTCTGCGCTTTTATGCTCGTAGTGAATGCAACCGGTCAAGGTAAAGCAAGTCAAACCCATTGCAATAAAGCGTGAAACAACATTATGTCTCATCAATGGCCCTCCAAGGCACTTTATCCCGAGCTAGCGAAAAAATGGCGCAGTTTTATTTAACACCTCAGCGATAAAGACCTCTACCCCCTCCAATTAAATTCGCCCCGGCCTCCCTCCCCATCATTTAATTAAATCCCACCTTTTTCTTATTTTTTACCAGATACCTCCCAACTCTAATTATGCATCTTATAAAGCGAGACATTATCCTCTGAACACCACTGCACACCCTCTATAACAACCATGCAGCCATCACGTTCAACAACGCTAATTCCACATTCACCAAAGTCAAAATACACGCCTATGCAACCCTCACTCAAACCGTTAATCCTATACTCGTACATAGCTAAAATCTCTAACCCAAGATACGTATCAAGATCACTTAACACCCCAGTCGGATATGCAAAATCATCGCCACTTTCTGATAAATCAAGCAAGTCGGGGGCTGTGCCTAACAAAGTAAACTTCGACACACCCTCGCTAACCGTAAGCGATACCCACCCTGACTCCGAAACGAGAAAAAACAGCACCAACAACTCACATACCAGATTCCCACTCATATAAAACGAGCGATACCTGACCTCACTTAAAAACTCATTAACCAACACTACCTCTCACACTAAAGTTTCGCGGACCTTCCAGAAAGCAATGCATCGCGCTCATACCCCATTGAAATATAAAAGAAGACTTACTTAACACTAGAAGAGGTATGACTTTCACTCCCGCACTTTAAATAAATCCGTTTCCCTTTCCCTTAAAACAAAACCTCTCCTTCAGCTTTTGCACAACTTGACTCATCTCCGCAAGCGGAGGGGTATCGCCCAAGGAGTATATGCTACACAGGGACATATCTTCAGGGTAATCAAAATCCGCGTATATCTCTTGAAGCCTACGCACCTTGTCGTCATCACTCTCAGTGGACTCTTCAACACAAATCAAAAATGCTAGGCGCCACTTTTCCATATCGAAAGCAACGTTCCTCCCCTGCATCTGCCCCTCGATCAACGAGAGAAGTTCTTCATCAGTTAAGTAGTCGCGGCCCGCGATTAAAGCAACGTTCAGGCTGTCCTTACCATCCGCAAGCTTATCGATAGCATATTTAAAAACCTCATTTCTTTTCACCCATCCTTTCTTGATCCCTAAATGGATAGTCGACCAGCACGCCAATCCTAACTTCAAAAGCATGTTGAATGGTGACAAAGATTTCTTCCTACCTTTTGGGAGGCTGGTTAGGTCGCCCAGTCACCTGACCGCCGGGAATAAAACGCCGATGGGTCACACTTCCCTCTTCAACGATCCACTCAGGGAAAAAAGTGAAAAAAGGGACAGGTTTTTTTAAGAATCCGCCAGGGCCTGCCCCATTTTTTCCGGCGCCTCCGTTCCTGCAACATGCCCCCTTTTTTGTAGGAAGGCTCTGCCTTATTCATGCCTCATCTTCGTAGGCCTCGAACTCCCAGGAACCTAATTTTGACAGTTTTCTTGAAACCTCGCTTTAGCTCGCCCCCGAACAACCCAGCAAAAATTTCTCAATGGTGAGAACTATTTTCTGATAATTGTATTCTCGGACGATAAGGTAATGCGCACCTATAAGAACCTCGTCTACTCCAAGGTTTTTTTCAATCCACTTTGGAGTGCACACCTCAATATCAAATGATTCCTCACCATCCTCACCTGCTGGACCAATCATCGCCTGGAGGAGAAAGTTAAAACAATCCGAGCATTCGGGATGGTAATTTTCAAGATTATAAATACCGGGACTATGGACCCGCTTTAATTCTGCGTTCATAGCTTAATCCGTTATGTCCAAGTGGGCATTTGACTGCCATTTCTTTGTCTCTTGACCCGGAACCTCTGTTCAAAATTAGCCTGAGTTCCCTGCTAATAGGGTTTGTAAGTAGGCGGCCTATACTGCCTCAAGCCATCCTGACCAACTAACGTTTTCCCATCACTGGCTACTTTATACCCACCACCAACCCAAGCTTTCCCCATTACATCTTGCTCTCGTGTACCAGAGCCAATGCCGAAATTACCTTTCCCTTTCGTAGCTTCAGTGAGTTAGAAGAAAGAGGATATATTTATTTAGCACCCCTTTAATAAATCTGCCCCCTTTCCCTAAATCTGCCCCTTTTTGCTCTTAATGAACCTGCAGCTTCATCCGCAACGCCTGTTGCTTTTGCACCAACTAACTCATACTGTAGTACTGATAAATATCCGCATCGGGCCAAAACTCGTCATATGCAGTCAATACACTTCGCAGAGCCTCACTACGAGGATCTTGTGAAGGGTTCATCTTTGAAATCACAAATTCCTTAATTTCGGGCCATTGAAGCTCTCGCATGCAAAATGCCACAGCCTCGAATGGCGAGTTATTAGAAACTAATATCAGTTTAAATCTATCTACAAAATCATCTTTATATCCTGGGTTACTTTTCACAAACTCTAGAATATTCAACAAAGACATTTCATAGGAAATCTCTAACTCTTCACCAAAAGCAGCCATAGCCACATCGCAAAGCATGTCAAATTGCTTAACTACGTCACTCATTTCGGCACCCATGCACCTGTTCTCGGGTTGCTCGGGTTTGGAACCCAGACTTTTTCTATGTATTTACCAGCCACATCAAACCCTTTTTGAGAGAATGCATTTTCTGCTGCGGCCTGAGCAGCGTGGCCAGAGGGCTCATAGTGCCCAGAGGTATTATCAATATATTTAACTTTCCCGCTCAAAATCTTCACCTCTCCCGCCGCAATAACGGGCTTGCCATTTGCAAGGTCAATATGGCCACCACCCACATCGTTAAATTTTCGCCCGATTACTAACTGGCCATCCTCAAGAACAACATAGTTATATTTTCCTGCACCTTGGGCCAATTTTGTATCTGAGATAAGAGTTGGAACACCTGTTGGGTGATCAGGGAATTGATTTGGAAAACTTGGCGCTGCTTGAACTTTTACAGAACCTGCTGTCGCTTTTGCCCCTACACTACCATTGACACGTCCAGAGGAGCCGATCTTTGGCACCCCAAGACTCGCCGCATTCATGGCGCCGACCACAATGTTGCCAATGCCATTCCACGTATCACCATCATAGACCTGGCCCGCGCCGTGCCCCGCCTGAAGCACGCCATTCGCTGCAGCGGCTACCCGAATCGTAGTGCCAAGATTTCCGGTCAGGAAATACAGAGCGGGTGACCCCACGTCACTCATCGCCTGCATTTCACGATTGATGCGCAGGTAACCCTCAGCATCGCGGTACAGCATTTCGCTAGCGCTCTGATCTCTGGACCAAAAGATGTTGGCCACCGACACGCCGTCCTGAGCTCTCAGGCCGTCGGCATAGGCAATTCGCTCCTTGGTAGTACCGCCTGCATACGGATAGTCCCGATAAGGAACCGGTCCGTTTTCAAGCAGATTGTCGATGCTGGTGCGAGCAGCCTCCTCACCGTATTTGAGGCTTTGCTCGTAGCCGTAGACCTGAAGATAAGCGCCCAGCTCTGTTTTTTCTGCCGGAGAAAGCGACGCGGGATCGGTATGAAAACGCTCCAACAACGCATCACTACGTTGATCCGAGCCTTGGAGCACCAGCATTTTTTTGGCGGCGTCTAGGCTCTTGGTTTTTTCATACTCCTTGAGAGCTCTTTCTCGCTCTGCTTGGGAGTGGTTTCCGAGGAAGTTGTAACGCGTGCCGTTTTCCGCCACTTGCGCCGCAACGTTGAGATCTCCGTTAGAGGCCGCGGCGCCTAGAACGCCGACAACTTTCGAAAGTGCGACCAGATTTTCTTGGGCCCGAGTGTATTCAGGCGTACCGGGCTCCAGATGCGAGGGCAGAAGCGTATCCCCCAGCAAGCCGATCAGAACCTCGTTTGCCCCGCCCGCTATTGCACCTGTACGGAAGTCTCCTCCCATGACTTCGGCCATCAATCCGCCCAGGGCCGAATGAAGCACGATCGCTTCCAAGCTGCCTCCGGCCAAGCCTAAGTCGCCGATTTTTCCGGCGCCATACGCCCCACCGATGCTTGCCGCCGTTCCAGCCAACGAAGTTGCTAAGTTGTCCTGGAAACTGCCTCCATACACAGCTGTTTTAATCGTGGCATCCGCTGCCACTTTCATAGCGACTGTCTTTACGCTCTCGGCATTGAAGCCAACTGTGCTTGCGTCATAACCAAGCCCTTGCGTAACCCCAGCAGTAGCTATAGAGACGGCATACCCTTTCAAGCTGTCCCTGGAAGTAACGTCCTTGGCAATCGCGCCGAGGTTCCCTCGGTTGTCGATGGTGCTGACCGTCGCCTTGGTCGCGACGCTGATTGCTCCGGCCTGAACCATGGTATTCATGGTGGCCATCATCGGCCCCATTACGGCGGCCAGGGCGATGGCGATAATCAACTGCGAAGCCGGCCCCAAGCCCGACGTGTTGTATTTGAAGGATTCATGTATTTCCTTCACCTGCCGCCAATCGACATCACCGCGTCGCTCGGCTTCTTTGATCCAGGCCAACTGCGGATCGGCTTTGACCATCGCATCGATGGTCTGGCTGACCGTTTGCTGATCGACATGCTTAATATCGATCTTCAGGCCTTCGACCGCCTTGATGGTGATGTTGCCCGCTGCCGTCATCTGAGTCTGGCGCAAGGTTTCGTCGGTGTTGCCCTTGCCCTTGGCGGAGTTCCAGAACGCGTTGTTATTGGTCTTGGTATGACTTTCGTCGTGCAGGTCTTTCACACCCTCAAAGACGATGGCGCCGCCGCTTTCCAGTATCAGGTCCTTTCCGCTTTGAAGTTGGGCCACTTGGTAGCGCTGGTCATCGCCGCTCTTAAGTATCAGGTCACCTCCGGAGCGGATCTGGCTGCCGACATGGGTGATTTGTGTCACCTCGTCGCGCCGCATCTTCAAGCTGCCCCAACCGCCCTTCTTCTTCATGTCATACAACGAATAATCCCGATTCTGCCCAGCCAGCAGATTCAGTTGGTTACCCGCCACCAAGTAAGCCTCATTACCCGCCGCGATCTTGCTCGCGACCATCAACAGGTCATTACGCGCCGAAACCCTTACATCACCACCAGCCTCAAGCGTGGTCGCCTGTTGCTGGACATGGTCCTCCTCCTTGTTGATCTTCTTGCCGCTGCGCTTGTAGCGGTATTCGCTGGATTCTTCGTTCGCCGCCGCGATCAGGGCGACGTCGTTGCCGCTCAGGTTGATGTCGCCTTTGGCTTGGAGATGGCTGGCGACGACGGTCAGGTTGTTGCCGGCGGTGACGTTGAGGTCGCCGCCCGCCTTGACTTCGCTGGCATGCTGGACCGTCTGGCTCTGTTCCCAGAAGTGGCGCTTGTCCTGGCGCATCGAGCCGTTTTCTTCGCGAGCGGCGGAGATGACGACGTCTCGGCCGGCGCTCAAGTCGGCATCGTTGCCCGCCGTGATCGCGCCCCCCACGTTCAGCAGGTCGCGCCCCGCGCGCACGGTAAGGTTGTTGCCGGCCTCGATGCGTGCCGCGTTGTCGACCACGGAGGTTTTCGAGCTGAAGCCCTTGCCGCTGTTCTCGATGACGCTGACGGTCCGCTCATTGCGGATGTCGCCGGTCAGGCTCGACAGCTCGACGTCCTTGCCCTTGAGGATGCCGCCTTGCATGTTGACCAGGTCTTTGCCCGCGACCAGCTTGAGCCGCTCGCCCGCCTCCGCCAGGCGGGTGTTGACCAGATTGTTCCCGGCCGCCGCCGAAAGGTTTTCGCTGGCACGCAGCGTCCCGGCGTTCCTCAGGTCGGTGCCTGCGATGAGTGTGAGGTTCTTGCCTTGGATCAGCGCGCCATCGGCCGCCAGCCGGTTGTTGGCCTGGGCCATGTAGAGCACCGGCACCAATACGTGCTCGCCGTTGACGACCTGGTCTTCCATCCAGACGATGTCATGGGTCAGCGCGGCGACTTGCTGCGAAGTCAGGGTCACGCCAACGGCCAGGTTCAGTTGCTCCTTGCTGGCGATGGCGTTGTTCATCAGGTACTTGAACATGCCCTCATCGCTGGTTTGCCCATCGATGAAGCGCTGCCCGGTACGGGCGAGCACGGCCTGTTGGATCAGGCGTTGTTCGTACAAGCCATCGCCCAGGCGCTTCCAACTGGTGTCCGTGTCATAGCCCAGATTACCGAGCAGGTAGTCCGAGCTCATGAACTGCTTGAGGTCCGTCAGTTCACGATTGGTTTCAACCATGTACTTGTGACCTGTAACGGCCCAGCTTGCGTTCGACCCCTGGACGTTGGCCTGGCTTTGGTCATGGCTGTTTTGCGCCGCCGCCGTGCTGTCGACGACATGGAAGAGGCCATTCTCGCCCGTCGGCAGGGCGAACCCGGGCATGGTGGTCGGGTTGACCTGCTGTTGGGCCAGGTCAGGCGGCAGTTGCGAGTTGAGTACCACGACAGCAGGCCGTGCCGTATTGACGACGCCGGTGGCCGTGGACTTGCTCGCGCCAGCCAACGGCGCCTGGAATTGCACAATGCTGCTGTTTTCCAGTTGTTGCGTCGCTTGGATGCTGATGTTGCCGCCCGATTGAACCACTGCCGGCGCCAGCGATTGTCCTGGCGTCACGGTCGTGATGTCACTCACCTGACGGAAATTGTTCAACGCATCGACAGGCACTTGTTTCGGGTTGGCCTGGGCGTTGTAGGGGAAGATGAATCGTGCGCGGAAACGCTCGTCCGTCCCATCGGTGACCCTGCCGGTATTCCAGGTACGCGTCCTGATGCTCGTGCCGGAAGTAGCGCCGACGTTGGCGAAGTTGTCTGCGATGATCAGCAGGTCGCCCGCCGAAGCCATGACGCTGTGTTGGTTGGTCACCGTGGAGCCGTCGACGGTCAGCTTCGCCCCGCTCATCAGCGTGGCGCCGGCCGAGTCTTCGAGCACGACGCTCTGGAAGGTTTCCTTGGCCACATAGTCGACGTTGTGGTGATCACCGCCGCAGTCGTAGCAGGTCACGCTGATGGCGCCCGACACCAACTCATCGGTGGTGGAAAAGACGTCCTTGCGGTTGACCAGCACCTGGCTGCGCAGCGACATGTCCTTGACCGATTCGAGGGTGCCGGAAATGTTTTCCAGCAGCGTGCTGCGAGCGACGCCATCCTGCGCGGTGACAGTCAATGCGCCGAGGCTATACACGTCCGCGCGCACGTTGGTGAAGCTGTTGAAGCGCAGCGCCATGTCCGCGCCACTGAATATCAATCCGCGGTCGTTACGGGCCTCGTTGGCCACCAGCTCGACGGCGTCGGCGCCACCCAGCGTCCCCGTATTGACCAGGCGCGTGGCGGACAGGGAGAACTTGCCGCCGCCCGTGATCCGTCCGGCATTGTTCAATGCCCCGAGACTGGTGACGGTGGTGACGCCACCTCCGGCCAGGCGCGAGCCGCTGGAAAGGTCGATGCTGGCGGCACGCAAATCGAATTGATCAACCCCACTGAGGCGGCTGTTTTCGGTGCCTGTGTAGGCCGCTGTCAACTGCAGGTCAAAATCATCGTCGCTGCTGATCGTGCCCGCATTGTTCCAGGCGTCGCCGGTTGCCTTCAGGCTTTTGACCGCGAGCAATTTGCCGGTGCTGGTCTGATTGAGCTGGCCTACGTTCAACTGCAGGACATCGGCTTGGATATCCGAACTGTTGTCCCAACGCGCCGCGTCGACCGTCAAGGTGCCGGAGGTGGTCAGGCTGCCGCCGACGTTGGCGAACCTGGCGAGGTCCACATCCAGGATGCCCGTGCCGACGTGACGAATATTGCCACTGGCGTTTTTGAAGTCGGCCATTTTCAAGGACAGGTTCTCGGTGGCCGCTTCGATGACGCCGCGTTGGTTATCCAGCAATCGGTCAACCGTCAATGTCGCAGTCCCTCGCTGCCCCACGGAGCGCAGTTTGCCGTCCTGGTTATCGAGCGACAGCGCCCGTATCAACAGGCCATTCGCGCCTTCTACCAGGCCGCCCTGGTTGCCCAGCGCACCGGTAAGCGTGAAATCAATCGTGTCCGCCGCCATTTTGCCGCTGGCGTTGTCCGCGTCTTTGGCGCGGACCGTCAGCGCCTGCTGGGCGAGTACGGAGCCACCGCGGTTCGCGAAGGTGGTGGTGGCGATTTCTGCGGTTCCGGAGAGGGCCGACACTTGCCCGCCGTTGTTGAGCAGCGCCTGTTTCGCATCGAGGCTGACGGATTGCGCCTGAAGCAACCCGGCATCGTTGTTGGTCAGCGATTGGCCGTTATCCAGCACCGTGTCCAGGGTGGCTTTCAGCCAACCGCCAACACTGGCAAGCACACCGCCACGGTTATCGAGGCTGCTCGCCTCGACCTCCACGTTCCCGGCCTGGGTGATGGCGCTGCCGTCTCGGTTGACGAAATCGCCGGAAATATCAACCGTCAGGTCACCCTGGCTGAGCAGGCTGCCGTTGGCGTTATCGAGATCACCACCGATGATCGTCAGCCCCTGTTCGGCGCTGATGATCGCTTTGCCGTTGTTGAGCAGTTGCTCGTAAGCGGTCAGGCTCATGGCCTTGACCGAGGCGATGTAACCCTCGTCACTGTTGGTGATGCTGTCTGCGGTGAGGGTCAGTTTTGCCTGGCTCACCAGTTTGCCACCCTGCTGGTTGAAGCCTTTCAACGTCGCAACCGTGTCACCCTGGCTGGTGATTTGTCCCCCGCTGTTTTCAACGCTGCCGCCCTTTAGGGTCAGCGCGGCGTCGGTCGCAATCTTGCCGCTGCTGTTATCCAGGACGTCTGTTTCGAGCTGGAGAAGATCGTTGCTGCTGATGACCCCTGCGCTGTTCTTCAGCGTACCGGTTACCAAGGTCTGCTCGCCGTTGCTGGCGATGGTCCCTTTATCGCGGTTATCCAGCGTCCCGCTGGCCCGCGCTTGCAATTTATTCTGACTGACCAGCGTACCGGCGCGGTTGTCTAGGTCCTTGCTATCAATGCTCAATGTTTTTCCGGCAGAAAGCGTGCCGCCGCGATTGTCGAGGGTCTGCGTGGTCGTGGCTTTCAAGTCACGACTGGCGATGACGCTCTGTCCGCGACTGTCGATATTTGCGGCGGTCAGCACCACGTCGCCTACCTGGTTGCGAGTGTTGTCGACGTTGACGCCCGCCTCGATGATGCCCAGGTTGTTGAGCTGCCCATCGGTCGTCAGCGTGACATTGTCCCGCGCGGCGATCGCTTGCCGGTTGGTAAGGGTGCCTCGGGTCGTCGCCTGGACCTGATTGCCGGCATAAATCGTTTCCCGGGCATCCAGGCTCTGGGCGTTGATATCAACCACGCCCGACGCCGTGGTCTGCGCCAGACTCAAATGCCCATTCGCATCAAGCTGGATATCCCCGCCACTGGCAACCATCTTGCCGTCCAGCTTCACCCCGACACCCGCTTCGGTGCCCACCAGCTTGATCGCGCCGGCGTACATGCCGCCCAACGCCGAGGAGTCGATCGCCAGTTCGGGTTTGGCGCTGCCATCGTCCGCACGGGCCGTGGCGCTGAGGGTCTCGGCGTTGACGTCGTTGCGCCCGGCAACGATGGTCAGACTCTTCGCCTGGATCTCGGCGTTGATCTTGGCGCTGCGGGTGATGATTTCGAAACGGTCGACGTTGTTCGCGTTCAGGCCCGCGCCTTCAATGGCGACGCTGCCCTGATCCACTTGATAGCGGCTCAACTGGCCGTTTTCGATGATCGGCTTGCCCGTGGTCAGGGTCGCTTTTGGCGTATTGATGAAGCCGCAGCCGTTACAGGTGATGCCATACGGGTTCGCGACGATGACGTGGGCCGACTGTCCCGCCACTTCGGTGTAGCCGCGCAACTGGCTGGGGTTGCCGCCGTTGACCTCGTTGAGAATGACTTTGGCCGCCGTGCCCTTGAGGTTCGGGTTGCCGAGGATGATCCCGCCCAGTTGCGTGGGTTGGGCGGGGTTGGTGGCGTTGTTGAGGATCACGCCATTGCTGCCGACGTTGTAGTCGATGAATTTGTTGTGGGACAGGCCGCTGCCGTTGGGCTTGGCGATGTTGACGATGGGCACGCCGTTGCCCGCCTTGCCGAGACTGGTGCCCGGCGCGCTGACGACGATGCCGTCGGCCTGGGCCCACAGCGGTTGCCAGAACATAACGTTGGCCAACAGGAACGCCAGGCCGCGCTTGGGCATGCCCCAGAACGCATCACGGGTTTTCAGGGCAGCAGAAGGCTGGCGGGCCAGGAAGGCGTATTGGCGGTCGTCCATGATCGGGTCTCGTTGCAGCGAATTAAATGGATACGTCGAGGCGGAAGTAGATCGGCGCTTCGCGCTCGGTCAGGGCATCGGGACGTTCCAGGGAATGGGCGAAAGTGATGCTGGCGCTGAGGTTCTCACCGCGGGCGAACAACTCCAGGGAATTGCTCGACATACGTCCGTGCTGATCGCCGTTGTAGCGATCCCCGCGAATGACGCCCTGGTCGTAACCGAGGCTGGTGCCGTATTCGGCGAATACCGGACGCAGCCATTGCAGCGTCACCGGACGGCTCCAGCGCAGGTCATTGCGCCAGTAGCCGCCGCTGTCGCCGGCCAGCGTCTGGTCCTTGTAGCCGCGAATCGAAGACAACCCGCCGAGGCTCATGCGCTGCGGGCTGAACAACGCGTCTTCGCTGCGCTGGCCAGTCATCAGGCTGCTGACGCTGAAGGATTCGCCCCACATCTGGAAGGCTTGCAGGTAGCTGAGGGTGGCGGTGTATTTGCGATAGCGTGCATCCGGCGCGCCAGGCCCAGGGTCGTGGTCGCCTTGCGCATCGAGGGCACCGATGCCGTTTTGCATGCCCAGGTCGAGGTTGACGAAGGCATTGCCGATCCGTCGTCCATGGTTGATGCCGAACTGCGCCGCGCTGATGCGATTGCTGCTCACATCGAGCTTGCTGTCTTCGATGAAGTTGTTGGTGCGCAGGTATGAGAGGCCCGTGTTCAGGGAGGTCTTGCTCACCGCGTCACGGTGCACCACCCGCTCCAGGCGCACCTGATGGTTCTGGCTGTCGCCGCTTTGCTTGAAGTTGAAGCCGTTGGCCTGGCCCAGCGCGCGGTACTCGCTTTCGCTGTAGGTGTAGCTCAGGTTCCACCAGCCAAAGGGCAGGTTGTAATAGAGCATGGCGTTGCGCGAAGTCTTCTGACGATCGCTGATGGCATCGTGGCCACCGCGCAAGGCCAGCTGATCGGCCAGGCCCAAGGGACTGTCCCAGTCCAGGGAGGCTCCCCACTGCTGCTCGCCCGTGCTCTTCTGCCCGTCGTTATGCCGTGACAGGCCGGCGCGCCAGGGTTTCTGCGCGGTGTTCTTGACCAGCACTTCACTGCCGCCGATGTTCTGCCCTGGCGCCAACTCCATCTCCACACGGTTGGATGGCAAACGGTTCAGTTGGTCGACCATTTGCTCGATGTCCCGCAGATTGAGCAGATCGCCCGGCTTGCCGGGAAAGCTCATCGCCAGCTCCCGCTCGGAGAGCCCGCTGTCCTCGGCGCCCTTCAGGCCCTCAAGTCGCCCCTCGACCACCAGCACTTGCAGGTGACCGCTGGACAAGTCCTGTTGGGGCAAATAGGCACGGCTCGTGACCAGGCCCTTTTCCAGGTACGCATCGGTAATGGTCTTGAGCAACTCGTTAAGCTGCGGCACACCCAGGCATTGGTTGATGTAGGGGGCAAGCAAGCGTTGGCGCTCGCGCTCGGACAAGGCGTCGGCGCCCTTGAGCTCGATGGTCTTGATGGGAAAACAACGGGTGTCGGCAGGTTTTGTCGGCTGGACCGGCTTTGCTTCCTTGCCTGGCAGGTCCTTGAGTTCTTCGAGGCGTCGACGCTGCTCTTCGAGCAAGCGATTCTGACGCTCGCGGATCAGGTCCGTGTCGCCGGGGGTTGGCGCGGCATAAACAGGGGAAAGCGGAGAAAGGCACAGCAACAGCAAAGCCAGGCACAACCTCGCCCAATGGGCGGGTGGAGACATGTTCGATCCCTCGAGCAAGAAGTAGCGTCCAAAAATAGCGGGCGGATACTAAGTAGCCGCCCCGCTGGAGACAACATTGACTTGGCCCGTTGGGGCTGTTCGTTTGTCATTAGACATTTCCCATATCCAGTAACGAAATAACGCGTCTAAAACACAATCTCCTGCGAAACGGGCTGGCACGTAAAAGGCTAAAAGGAAGATGCCCCAACCTTTTTTGACAGCATCACATTTCAACAGGTTAGAATCGCTGGCACGCAGACTGCATGGTCAGTTTGTGCCTGTCCCTTGATTCCCGGAGTACTGCCTTTGACCGCGACGACCATCAACAGCCTGTTCTTGATCGGCGCGTTGCTGGTGGGTGCGAGCATTCTGGTGAGTTCTCTTTCGTCGCGCCTGGGCATCCCGATCCTGGTGATCATCCTCGCCGTGGGCATGCTTGCCGGCGTCGACGGCGCCGGTATTCTTTTCGATAACTACGCCACGGCGTATCTGGTGGGCAACCTCGCGTTGGCGGTGATCCTGCTGGACGGTGGGTTGCGCACGCGGGTCTCGAGCTTTCGCGTGGCACTGTGGCCGGCGTTGTCGCTGGCCACTGTGGGCGTGTTGATCACCACCGGGCTGACCGGCATGGCCGCGGCGTGGTTGTTCAACCTGAACCTGATCCAAGGCTTGCTGATCGGCGCGATTGTTGGCTCTACCGACGCCGCTGCGGTGTTCTCGTTGCTCGGTGGCAAAGGCCTGAACGAGCGGGTCAGCGCCACCCTGGAAATCGAGTCCGGCAGCAACGACCCCATGGCGGTGTTCCTCACCGTGACCCTGATCGGCATGCTTGCCAGCGGTGAGACCGGGCTGCACTGGAGCCTGCTCGGGCATCTGGTGCGCGAGTTCGGCATCGGCGCGGTGATCGGCCTGGGCGGCGGATGGTTGATGCTGCAGCTGGTCAACCGCATCAACCTGGCCAACGGCCTCTACCCGATCCTGGTCATCAGCGGCGGCCTCGCGGTGTTCGCCCTGACCAACGCCCTGCACGGCAGCGGCTTCCTGGCGGTGTACTTGTGCGGCCTCGTGCTGGGTAATCGCCCGGTGCGCAGCCGCCACGGCATCCTGCACATGCTCGACGGCATGGCCTGGCTCGCCCAGATCGGCATGTTCCTCGTGCTGGGGCTATTGGTCACGCCCCATGACCTGTTGCCCATCGCCTTACCCGCCATGGGCCTGGCGTTGTGGATGATCCTGATCGCGCGCCCGCTGTCGGTCATGGTCGGGCTGTTGCCGTTCAAGGCGTTTCATGGTCGCGAAAAGGCTTTCATTTCCTGGGTCGGCCTGCGGGGCGCCGTACCGATCATCCTAGCGGTGTTCCCGCTGATGGCCGGCCTGCCTCACGCGCAGCTCTATTTCAACCTCGCGTTCTTTATCGTGCTGGTGTCACTGCTGGTACAAGGCACCAGCCTGCCCTGGGTCGCCAAGCTGCTGCACGTGACCGTCCCGCCAGAACCGCTGCCCATTTCCCGGGCGGCGCTGGAAGTACATGTGACGAGCGAGTGGGAACTGTTTATCTACCGCCTCGGTGCGGAAAAGTGGTGCATCGGTTCGCCTCTACGGGACTTGAAAATGCCCGACGGAACGCGCATCGCGGCCCTGTTTCGGGGGCAGCAATTGCTCCATCCGTCGGGTAGTACGGTGCTGGAAGTGGACGATTTGCTCTGCGTGATCGGCCATGAACATGATTTGCCAGCCCTTGGAAAACTGTTCAGCCAGGCACCGCAACGGGGCCTGGATTTGCGCTTCTTCGGCGACTTCGTACTCGAAGGAGACGCCCAGCTGGCCGCGGTTGCCACGCTGTATGGGTTGAAGCTGGACGGCATCGATTCGGACATGACCCTGGGCCGTTTCATTGCCCAGAAAGTCGGCGGTGCACCCGTGGTTGGCGACCAGGTGGATTGGAACAACACCCTGTGGACCGTCGCGGCCATGGACGGGAACAAGATTGGCAAAGTGGGCGTCAGATTCCCCGAAGGAAGTCGCCCGGGTCCCGGCTTGTTCCTCTAAACTGCTCCCACTCTCATTTGCTTGACCGGTCTCTATGCCTACCCTGCGCTCCTTATTCGCCATCGCCCTGCTCGGCCTGGGTCTTTCCATCTGCACGGTCCAGGCCGCTGAGCCGCCGACCAGCACCTCGGTCCAGGCCAGCCTGGACAAGATCGCCGACCGCAAGCTCCCGGAAGCCGACCAGAAAGCCTTGCAGGCCGTGTTGCAAAACACCCTGACCCAGTTGACCAACAAGGCCGACTACGAACAGAAACTGCTCGCCCTCAAGCAGCAACTGGCCAACGCGCCCAAACAGAACATCGAGAACCAGCGCGAACTGGCGCGGCTCAAGGGCACCAATGTGGTGCCGGTGGCGCAACGCTACGCCAACCTGCCGATTCCCCAGCTAGAGCAAATGCTGACGGAACGCTCTACCCAGCAGAGCGATCTGCAAAAGGCCCTGGCCGACGCCAACAGCCTGGTCATCACCGCCCAGACCCGCCCCGAGCGCGCCCAGGCGGAAATCTCCGCCAGCCAGACCCGAATCCAGCAGATCAACGCCATCCTTAAGGCCGGACGGGATGCGGGCAAGGCGCTGAGCGCCGAGCAGCGCGACCAGCTCAATGCGGAACTGGCGGCCCTCAACGCGCTGATTCCTCTGCGCCGCCAGGAGCTGGCCGGCAACAGCCAACTTCAAGACCTGGGCAATAGCCAGCACGATCTGCTTTCGGAAAAGATCGACCGCATGGAGCGGGAAATCCAGGACCTGCAGAACCTGATCAACCAGAAACGCCTGGCCCAGTCCCAGGAAACGGTGACGCAGCAATCCATCGAAGCGCAGAAAGCCGGCGGCAGCAGCCTGCTGGCGACCGAAAGCACGGCCAACCTCAAGCTTTCCGATTATCTGCTCAAGAGCACCGACCGCCTCAACGAGGTCACCCAGCAGAACCTGCAGACCAAGCAACTGCTGGACAGTGTCACCCAGACCGATGCCGCCCTGGACGAGCAGATCAGCGTGCTCAAGGGCAGCCTGCTGCTCTCCAAGATTCTTTACAAGCAGCGCCAGACCTTGCCGCGCCTGAAGCTGGACCAGAACCTGGCCGACCAGATCGCCGACATCCGCCTGTATCAGTTCGAAGTCAGCCAGCAACGTGAATTGCTGAACAATCCCGCAGCCTACGTCGACAACCTGCTGGCGTCCCAGCCCTCCGAGCAGGTCACCCCACAGCTGCGCAAGACCCTGCTTGAACTGGCCCTGACCCGCGTCGACCTGCTGGACCGCCTGAACCGTGAATTGAGCGCGGTGCTCAACGAGTCCATCACGCTGCAGCTCAACCAGAAACAACTGCTCAGCACCGCACAGAATCTGCGGGCCACCCTTGAAGAACAGATGTTCTGGATTCCCAGCAACAAACCGCTGGATTTCGAGTGGATGCGTGGCGTGCCGGCCCGCCTGGAAAAACAAGTCGATTCGCTGCCCTGGGCCTCGAGCCTCAGCGAACTGGCTGACGGCCTGACCCAGCGGCCGCTGCTGTTCCTGCCCCTGGCGCTGTTGATCGGCGCGCTGCTGTGGCGCCGCAAGAATCTCTATGCGCGCCTGAACAAGGTTCACCAGGATGTCGGCCACTTCAAGCGCGACAGCCAGTGGCACACACCCCAGGCGATCCTGATCAACATCCTTTTGGCCATGCCGGTGGCGCTGGCGCTTGCCTTGTGCGGCTACGCCTTGCAGATCGACGCCCGCGGCCAGAACACCAACCTCGGCGCGGCCTTGCTACAGATCGGGCAGGCCTGGCTGGTGTTTTACACCGCCTATCGAATCCTCTCGCCAGGCGGCGTTGCCGAGCTGCATTTCCGCTGGGAAAAACCCCAGGTCGAATTTCTCCAGGGCTGGATCCGTCGGCTCGGGCTGGTGGTATTGGCCTTGGTGGCCGTGGTGGCCGTGGCGGAGTTGCAGCCGTCAGCCCTGGCCGATGACGTACTCGGCATGCCGGTGGTGCTGACCTGCTACGCCTCGATGGCCTGGCTACTCAGCCGGCTGTTGCTCAGCAGTCCGACGCACAAGAACACATCGCTGTTCCGCAAGGCCGTCGGCGTGCTGTTCACCGCATTGCCGATCGCGCTTTTCGTCGCCGTCTGCTTCGGCTACTACTACACCGCGCTGAAACTCAGCGACCGCTTGATCAACACGCTGTACCTACTGATGTTCTGGCTGGTGATCGAGGCCACCTTCGTGCGTGGCCTCTCGGTCGCGGCGCGGCGCCTGGCCTACCAGCGTGCCCTGGCCAAGCGCCAGGCGGCCAAGGAGGTCGGCGACGGCGAAGCGGTGGTCGAGGAACCGACCCTGGACATCGAAAAGGTCAACGAACAGTCCCTGCGCCTGATCCGCCTGGCCCTGCTGGGCGGTTTCATGGCCGCGCTGTACTGGGTCTGGTCGGACCTGATCAGTGTGTTCTCCTACCTGGACAACATCACCCTCTACGAATACACCAGCGGCACCGGCGCCAACATGAGCATGGTGCCCATCAGCATCGGCGACATGCTCGGGGCACTGATCATCATCGGTATCACCTTCGCGTTGGCCCGCAACCTGCCGGGCCTGTTGGAAGTGTTCGTGCTGTCGAAGCTGAACCTGGCCCAGGGCAGCGCGTATGCCACCACGACCTTGCTGTCCTACGTGATCGCCGGCGTCGGCTTCGTCACGACGCTGTCCACCCTGGGTGTGAGCTGGGACAAGCTGCAATGGCTGGTGGCGGCGCTGTCGGTAGGCTTGGGCTTCGGCATGCAAGAGATCTTCGCCAACTTCATCTCCGGCATCATGATCCTGTTCGAGCGCCCGGTGCGCATCGGCGACACCATCACCATCGGTAACCTGTCGGGCACCGTGAGCAAGATCCGCATTCGCGCGACCACCATCACCGATTTCGACCGCAAGGACATCATCGTCCCGAACAAGACGTTCATCACCGGGCAGTTGATCAACTGGTCGTTGACCGACACCGTCACCCGGGTGACCCTGAAATTGGGCGTGGACTACGGCTCGGACCTGGACCGAGTGCGCGAGTTGCTGCTCAAGGCCGCTCGCGATAACCCCCGCGTGCTGAAGGAACCGGAGCCGATCGTGTACTTCCTGAACTTCGGTGAAAGCACCCTGGACCATGAGCTGCGCATGCACGTGCGCGACCTCGGTGATCGAAACCCGGTGCTGGACGAGATCAACCGATTCATCAACCGGGAATTCAAGAAGGAGCACATCAACATCTCCTTCCGGCAGATGGAAATCTACTTGAAGAACCTGCAAGGCCAGGAATACAAGCTCGTGCCTGCCGAGCCTGACAAAAAGACCATCACGCCCGTGCCTTCAACGGTCGCCAGCATCAAGCCGATGCCCGAGCCTCCGCAAGGCACCCTCGACTGACAGCGGGTTGCCTGCGGGCGGCCCGTCGGAGACGGCCATGAAAACGCTGGAAACGCTGACCTTCGATAACCGCTTCGCCCGCCTGGGCGACGGTTTCTCGGCCCATGTGCTGCCCGAGCCCATCGACAACCCGCGGCTGGTGGTTGCCAGCCCGGCGGCCATGGCGCTGCTGGACCTGGAGCCGGCAGAAGCCGAGACACCGCTGTTCGCCGAGATCTTTGGCGGCCACAAGCTGTGGGCCGAAACCGAGCCCCGGGCGATGGTGTACTCAGGGCATCAATTCGGTCACTACAACCCGCAACTGGGCGACGGCCGCGGGTTGCTGCTGGGCGAGGTGTACAACGAGGCCGGCGAGCACTGGGACCTGCACCTCAAGGGCGCCGGCCAGACGCCGTTCTCCCGGATGGGCGACGGGCGCGCGGTGCTGCGCTCTTCGATTCGCGAATTCCTTGCCTCCGAGGCCCTGCACGCCTTGGGCATCCCCACCACCCGCGCGTTGTGCGTGATCGGCTCCGACACCCCGGTGTGGCGCGAAAAGCAGGAGCGCGCCGCCATGGTGCTGCGCCTGGCCCCCAGCCATGTGCGCTTCGGGCACTTCGAATATTTCTACTACACCAAGAAGCCGGAGCTGCATGCCGCCTTGGCCGAGCACGTGCTGAACCTGCATTTTCCGCAATGCCGGGAGCAGCCCGAGCCCTACCTGGCGATGTACCGCGAGATCGTCGAGCGCAACGCCGAACTGATTGCGAAATGGCAGGCCTATGGTTTCTGCCATGGCGTGATGAACACCGACAACATGTCGATCCTGGGCATCACCTTCGATTTCGGGCCGTTCGCCTTCCTTGATGACTTCGACGCCAACTTCATCTGCAACCATTCCGATGACCAGGGCCGTTACTCGTTCAGCAACCAGGTGCCCATCGGCCAGTGGAACCTCAGCGCCCTCGCCCAAGCCCTGACGCCTTTTATCAGCGTCGATGCCCTGCGCGAGACCCTTGGCTTGTACCTTCCCCTGTACCAGGCCCACTACCTGGACCTGATGCGCCGCCGCCTCGGCCTGACCGTCGCCGAAGAAGAGGACCAGAAACTGGTGGAGCGCCTGCTGCAACTGATGCAGAACAGCGGCGTCGACTACAGCCTGTTCTTCCGCCGGCTGGGCGACCAGGCTCCGGAACAAGCCGTCGCCGCCTTGCGCGACGACTTCGTCGATCTCAAGGGTTTCGATGCCTGGGCCGAGCTGTACGTCGCCCGCGTCAACCGCGAGGGCCCGGTCGACCAGGACCAGCGCCGCGTTCGCATGCACGCCGTCAATCCGCTCTACGTGCTGCGCAACTACCTGGCCCAGAAAGCCATCGACGCCGCCGAGTCAGGCGATTACGAAGAAGTCCGCCGCCTGCACAGCGTGCTGAGCAATCCTTTTGAAGAACAATCGTGGATGGGCAGCTACGCCGAGCGGCCGCCGGAATGGGGCAAGCATCTGGAGATCAGTTGCTCGTCGTAACCCTCCCGCCAAACACATAACCCTGTGGCGAGGGAGCTTGCTCCCGCTGGGCTGCGAAGCGGCCCCAGAATGGACTGACGCGCTTTTTCAGACTGACCGCGTCAACCGGTTTTACGACGGCTGCGCCGCCGAGCGGGAGCAAGCTCCCTCGCCACGGGTGAAAGATTGACTGGGCGAAGGTCAACGCAGCCTGCTCATCCCGCCTTATCGTTCCCCTGTTCGGGCGTCTCGATGCCTGATTCTGGCTCTTCCCCAGCCGGCGCTGCCGGTTTTTCCTCCGGATAGCCGGGCATTCCATGCGCGTCTTCCGGGGTCAATTCGTCCCGATCGTGACGACTGTCAACGGCATAGGCCGGGGCGGCGTTGGGGTCTTCGTCGCGGCCAGCGGTGCCCAGGACGAAGCCATCATCGTTGGGGTTGTCCAGTGTCTTGGGGGTGGTTGGGTCTTGAGGGATGCTCATGGGACCTCCTGGTTGTGATCAGGTATGGTTTTGAGGGCGCGGCGCGCCGTCAGTGCGGCGCACCTGATGAATGGCAACCCGAGGCCAATGCACTAAGCCATATCACTGTGGCTGAATTCCTCGGCCAGGAAATCGATCAACGTGCGCACCGACGGTAGCAACCCACGCCGCGACGCAAAGATTGCATGAACAATCCCGCATTTCGGCGTCCAGCCGGGGACCAACTCCACCAGACGCCCGGCGGCGATGTCTTCGCGCACCACCACGGTCGGCAGGTGGGCGACACCAATGCCAGCCAGCACCGCGTGCCGCAGGGCCAGCAGGTCATCGGTGACCATGCGCGGCTCATGTCGGATCAACGCTCGGGTGCCATCCGGCCCGAACAACTCCCACTGATACTCCCGTTGCGCACCGCCCCAATGCACGCTGGGCAGGCCGTTAAGGTCCGCCGGTGAAGCCGGCGAAGACAATCGCTCTACAAATGCAGGGCTGCCCACCAGGCATTGGGTGCTGTTGCTCAGTACCTTCATGACCATGTCGGTGTTTTCCAGCGGCGGAAAGCGCACCCGCAGCGCTATATCGAACCCCTCGTGGATCAGGTCGACTCGGCGGTTGGTGCTCTCGATGAACAACTCCACCCGCGGATATTTGAGCATGTAGCGGGTCAGCATCGGCCCGACCCAGCTGTTGAGCAGCGCCGTCGGGCAACTGATGCGCACCAGGCCCTGGGGCTCGGAGCGGTTGCGCTCGATCACCTCGGCGGCGCTCTCGGCCTCGACACGCATCGCCAGGCAGCGCTGGTAATAGGCCTGGCCGATCTCCGTCAACGTGCAATGCCGGCTGGTGCGATGGAGCAAGCGCACCCCTAGCCGCTCTTCCAACTGAGCGATACGCCGGCTGAGCTTTGACTTGGGTATGTCCAGCGCCCGGCCCGCTGCGGCGAATCCACGGTGCTCAACCACCTGGGTGAAGTAGTACAGCGTGTTGAGGTCTTCGATGATCGTTCTCCAAATAGAACGCTAAGGCTGATTTTTGCAGTCTAGCGCGTCAAAGGTGCCAGTTTTAATCTACACACATCGAAACGCAACACGGATTGAAGCCGGCGCTTCGGCCAGATGAATCCCGAATAAACGCTGTACCGACATTAAAAACCTTAACCACGCCGAACCTTCGGCAACCAAAACTTAATGAGGGCTACGCCATGACCACTTCCTACAACCGTCTCGACAAAGATAACGCCGCCGTTCTGCTGGTGGACCACCAGGCTGGCCTGCTGTCGCTGGTACGCGACATCGACCCGGACCGTTTCAAGAACAACGTGCTGGCCCTGGCGGACCTGGCCAAGTACTTCGAACTGCCGACCATCCTGACCACAAGCTTCGAAACCGGCCCCAACGGCCCGCTGGTACCCGAGCTCAAGGCACTGTTCCCGGACGCGCCGTACATTGCCCGCCCTGGCCAGATCAACGCCTGGGACAACGAAGACTTCGTCAAGGCAATCAAGGCCACCGGCAAGAAGCAACTGATCATCGCCGGCGTAGTGACTGAAGTTTGCGTAGCTTTCCCAGCACTGTCCGCGCTGGCCGAAGGTTTCGATGTGTTCGTGGTCACCGATGCCTCCGGCACGTTCAACGAACTGACCCGCCAATCGGCCTGGGACCGCATGTCCTCCTCGGGTGCGCAATTGATGACCTGGTTCGGCCTGGCCTGTGAACTGCACCGCGACTGGCGCAACGACGTGGAAGGCCTGGCAACCTTGTTCTCCAACCACATCCCGGATTACCGCAACCTGATGACCAGCTACAACACGCTGACCCAGGCCAAATAATCAGCAACACCGATACCCTGTGGGAGCGAGCCTGCTCGCGATAGCGGTCTGCCAGTCCAGGATTCCTGACTGCACACCGTCATCGCGAGCAGGCTCACTCCCACAGGTTTTTGTTGGTTTCTATATAGTGTCCAACCTGAGTAACCAAATTCCAGGAGACGACCCGATGCTCATCCCGTGCCCCCATTGCAACGGGCTCAACCGCATACCCGCCGAACGCCTGGGCGACCAGCCCAAGTGCGGGCGCTGCAAGGCCCAGGTGTTATCGAGCAAACCCTTCGAACTCAAGCAAGGCGACTACGCCAGCCAGATCAAGGGCGACCTGCCGTTATTGATAGATGTCTGGGCGGATTGGTGCGGCCCGTGCAAATCCTTCGCGCCAGTGTTCGAACAGGCCGCCGCGCAGCTGGCCGGCAAGTGCCGGTTGGCCAAGCTCGATAGCGAAGCCAATCAACAATTGTCGGCGCAGTTGGGGATTCGCTCGATACCCAGCCTGATCCTGTTCAAGGACGGCCGAGAAGTAGCACGCCAAAGCGGCGCGTTCCCCTTGCCGCAGTTGATGAGCTGGCTGCGCGGCCAGGGGATTTGAATCAGGCGTTTTCCAGCAACCCATGCAACTCCACGAACTGCTGGGTCAGTTTATGCCGTGGGTCCAGGTGGATCAGTGGCAGGCTCGCCTGGTGAGACTCACGCATGCGCACGGAGCTGCTCAGGTAAACGGGCAGCACCGGCAAGCCTTCGGCGATCAATTCGTCGAGTATCTGCTGGGGCAGGCTGGCGCGGGCCTGGAACTGGTTGACGACAATGCCTTCGATTTCCAGTTCTTCATTGTGATCGTCCTTGAGCTCGGCGATTTCCGACAGCAGGCCATACAGTGCCTGGCGGGAGAAACTGTCACAGTCGAAAGGAATCAATACCCGATCTGCCGCGATCAACGCTGAAACCGCGTAGAAGTTGAGGGCCGGCGGAGTATCCAGATAGATCCGGTCGTAATCCTCGTCCAGCTCTTCGAGCAGCTTGCGTAGCTTGTTGATCTTGTGTTTTGCCTCGAGCTTGGGCTGCAGATCGGTCAGTTCTGCGGTGGCCGTGATGACGTGCAGGTTGTCGAAGGGCGTTTCGTAGATATCGACCCTGTTCTTTTTCGAGAAAGGCCCCGACGACAGGGTCTGCTTGAAGAAATCCGCGATGCCCACGGGAATGTCATCGCCGGTCAAGCCGGTCAGGTATTGAGTGGAGTTGGCCTGGGCATCCAGGTCGACCAATAGCGTGCGATACCCCTCGCTGGCGCTGACCGCCGCCAGATTACAGGCGATGCTGGACTTGCCTACGCCACCTTTCTGATTGAACACCACACGCCGCATGACAAAACCTCCGTGTATCAAAGATTCCCGAGTGTAGTAGCGCAACACACCGCTTCGCTACCTTCCCCATGATCGGATTACGGCGTCGGTGGCTTTTTCAGACAACCGAGCGTCAATTCGCCTGTATATGAAGGAAGCGCCTGACAGACAATCACTTTTTAACCGTCACAATGGCGGTCCCGTGTTGGGTCTGGTTCCTTGATGATTTTGCCTGGACGAAATGTAACCAGTATTTGCTACAAGCCAACCGCACCGGGATAATGCGCGCCACTTGGGTCGCAAGGCCATGCAGGGTTGGACGCGGGTCAAACCACTGAACCGTGACAATAAAAGCCCGCAGGGGTGGGATGAGTCTGTGATCAATTTCAATATCGCCCAATGGCGCGCGTGGGCCCCTGGGCTCGAAAGCGTGGACGATTGGCAGGCATGGAGCCGACAACCGGTCGTGCCGCCCGTCAGCGATGCGGCCCCTGACGTGTCGTTCCTGCCCGCCATGCAACGCCGACGCCTCAGCCGCCTGGCCCGCATGGCCTTCAGTGTCGCCTGGCCGCTGGCCGAGGGGCGACCGGACCTACCGTTGGTCTTTATTTCCCGCCATGGCGAAACCCCGCGCACTTTTGAGATTCTCAAGGACCTGGCCGGGGATCAACCGCTGTCTCCTACCCAGTTCAGCCTGTCGGTGCACAACGCGGTGATTGGCTTGTGGTCGATCATGCGCGGCGAAACCAGCGAGATGACGGCCCTGGCCGCGACGGGCGATGGCCTTGAACACGGCATGCTGGAGGCCGCCGCCTTGCTCGACGAGGGCACGCCAGCGGTGTTGCTGGTCATCACCGAAGAGCAACCGCCCAGCGTCTACGCGCCTTGGGTCGACGACGTACCGTTTCCCTACGCAGTGGGGCTGTTGCTGACCCGTGGCGACGACTGGCAACTGCAATTAGCCAATCCGCCGGCCCCGCTGCCGGTCAGCGACTGGCCCCATGCCCTGGATCTGTTGCGTACGCTGCTGGGCAACCAACTCACCTGCCAACATGCCTGGAAGAATCGTCTATGGACCTGGCAACGCAACCGGTGACCAGTAAACATCGCGACGCCTACTACTGGCGCTTGTTCGCGACCGCCGCAAGCTTCGCTCTCTTCGGGCTGGGTGGGCTGTGCCTGCGGTTGCTGGTGTTTCCGTTGCTCAACGCGCTGCCCGGCGACTCGCAGACCCATCGGCAGCGAGCCCGTAGAACAGTCGGGCGCCTGTTCTGGTTCTTCATTCGATTCATGGCCCGCACCGGTGTGCTCACCTATCAGATCGATGGCGCGGAGAAACTCGGCCGCCCGGGGCAGATGATCATCGCCAACCACCCGTCGCTGATCGACGTGGTGTTCCTGATCGGGCTGGTGCGCGACGCCAACTGCGTGGTCAAGCAAAGCCTGTGGGACAACCCTTTCACCCGTGGCCCACTGCGTTCGACCCAATACATCAGCAACGACGGCAGCATGGACATGCTCGATGCCGCCAGCAACGCCCTGCAGGATGGCCAATGCCTGATTGTTTTTCCCGAAGGCACGCGCACCCAGCCGGGCCAAGCGCCGGCCTTTCATCGAGGCGCCGCCGCCATTGCCCTGCGGGGTGCGAAAATCCTCACACCGGTGACGATCAAGGTCAGCCCCACGACCTTGACCAAGGCCGAGCCCTGGTACCGCATCCCCCTGCGCCGCGTGCACTTCAGTTTTCGCGTCGGTGCCGATATAGACCCACAGGCTTTCGCCGCGCTGGGCCCCGCGCCACAGGCTTCACGCCGGCTTAACGATTATTTGCATCACTATTTCATCAAGGAGCTCGCCGAAGATGAGCGATCTGCACCGTGACATCAAACAACTGATCATCGAGGCCCTCGGCCTGGAGGACATCGGTATCGACGACATCGGCGACGATCAGATCCTGTTCGGCGACGGCCTTGGCCTGGACTCGGTGGATGCCTTGGAGCTTGGCCTGGCGATCCAGAAAAAATATGGCATCAAGATCGACGCCGATGCCAAGGACACCCGTAACCATTTCAGCAACGTGGCAAGCCTTGCGGCCTTCGTCACTGCAAAAAGCGCCTGAGACCGACCATGCAAACTCGTGACGATATTTTCAACACCCTGCGCAATGCCCTGGTCGAGCTCTTCGAGCTGGACCCTGAGCGTGTAACGCTGGAGTCGAACCTGTATCAGGATCTGGAAATCGACAGCATCGATGCAGTCGACCTGATCGACCACATCAAGCGCCAGACCGGCAAGAAAATCGCCGCTGAAGAATTCAAATCGGTGCGCACCGTCAACGATGTAGTCGAGGCGGTCTATCGACTGGTCCAGCCGGCCGCATGAGCCGGCTGATTGGCCTCGGCCTGCTGCTGGCGGGCCTGCTATACCCTTTTGCGGTGTATTTCGGCATGGAGCACTTCGCCCCCTGGCAGTTCGGGCTTCTATTGGGCTGCCTGTGGCTGGCCCGGGCGTTCCTCGGCAAGGCCGGGCCCGGCAAACGCTGGATGGCGGTCACGGCGATCTTTTTTTGCGTGTTGCTCGCGGTATTCGACAGCCCGCTCTTGCTGCGCTGGTATCCGGTGTTGATCAGCGCGTTCATGCTCGCGCTGTTCACGCTGAGCCTGAAGTACGGCCCGCCGATCATCGAGCGTCTGGCCCGCCTGCGCGAACCACGGTTGCCGGCCAAGGCGGTGGTTTATACCCGCCAGGTCACGGTGGCCTGGAGTGTGTTTTTCCTGTGTAACGGTTTGCTCGCCGCCGCCCTGACCCTTTGGGCGCCGCTGAGCTGGTGGATGTTGTACACCGGCCTGATTTCCTACGGATTGATGGGGCTGCTGTTTGCCATTGAATGGCTCATACGACAACGGGTAAGAGGCCGCCCATGAATTGGATAACGCTTGAGCAGATACTGCTCGAGGCCCAGCCAGGCCGCGCGGTAGCGGTCGGGCCGGGACTGGACCACGCGCAACTGCGCACAGACGCGCTCAGCCTGGCCGCCGGATTGCAAGCCCGGGGCATCCGGCGCCTGGCCGTGCATCTGGATGATGCAGCGGACCTGGCGGTTGCCCTGCTCGGCGCCTGGCGCGCCGGCGCGCGCGTGCTGCTGCCCGCTGACCTGCAACCGCAGACCCGCCAGCGCTGGTCGGCCGATGTCGACTTGTGGCTGACCGACCTGCCCGGCGACACCCAACCCAATGACCTGCGACAGGCTCCGCTGGAAGCCGCTGAGCTGGATCTCGATCAATGCTGGCTGGCCCTGTGCACCTCCGGTTCCAGTGGCGAGCCCAAACGCATCGAAAAAACCCTGCGCCAGCTGAGCAATGAAGTCCAGGCGCTGGAGCAGTTGTGGGGCGCAGACCTTGGCCCGGACGCCTGCATGATCGGCAGCGTCGCCGCCCAGCATATCTACGGCTTGCTGTTCCGGGTGCTGTGGCCGCTGTGCGCCGGGCGCACCTTCGTTCGTCGGCAACTGGCCTTCCCGGAGGATATGCAGCGCGCCAGTCGCGAGCATCCGGCGTTTGCCTGGGTCGCGAGCCCGGCGCTGCTCAAGCGCATGGGCGATAACCTCGACTGGCCAGCCTTGGGCAGCGTGCGCCGGGTGTTTTCCTCTGGGGGCGCCTTGCCTGCCGACGCGGCCCAGAGTCTCGAACAACGCCTGGGACAATGGCCGACGGAAGTTTTCGGCAGCTCGGAAACCGGCGGCATTGCCTGGCGCCAGGGCGGCGACTTGTGGCAACCGTTCGCCGGTGTCGAGCTGAGCCAGGACAGTGACGGCGCCTTGCTGATTGCCTCGCCTTATTTGCCGGCCGGTCATGTGGAACACACCGCTGACGCGGCGCGGATCGCGGCGGATGGGCGCTTCCAATTGCTCGGCCGCTTGGACCGCATCGTCAAGCTCGAAGAAAAGCGCATCTCGCTGCCCATGCTGGAACAGGCGTTGACGGCCCACGAATGGGTCAGCGATGCACGGCTGGGCGTCGTGCAGGAGAACCGAGCCTCCCTCGGTGCCCTGCTGGCGCTCAGCGAAACCGGCTTGCTGGCCCTGCGCAATCTGGGCCGGCGGGCCGTGACCCAAGCCCTGCGCCAGCACTTGAGCGGGCACTGTGAAACCTTGGCGCTGCCCCGGCGCTGGCGCTGGCTGCGGCAACTGCCGTTAAACGCACAGGGCAAGCTGCCCCAGGCCGAAGTCGAAGCCGTGTTGATGGCGCCGCGTCCAAAAGCCCCTGAGGTGCTTGAGCAAATTGAAACCGACGGCGAATGGAGCCTGCGCCTGGCGGTGCCCCCCGACCTTGCATACTTCAGCGGCCATTTTCCCACCGCGCCGGTCCTTCCGGGGGTGGTGCAAGTCGATTGGGCCTTGAACCTGGGCCGTCGATTGCTGGACTTGCCGCCCCGGTTCGTCGGCATGGAGGTGCTGAAATTCCAGCAACTGGTGCGACCCGGTGATGAAATCCAGCTGCACCTGCGCTTCGATCGTGAGCGCGGCAAGTTGTACTTTGCCTTTCGCAATGACACAGCGGCGTGCTCCAGTGGGCGGATTGTGTTGGGGGTGGCCGATGACTAACCGCACCGCTGTGCTTCTGTGGCGAGGGGATTTATCCCCGCTCGAGTGCGAAGCGCTCACCATCAGTCTGTGTCGTTGCACAGAATTTGGGGTCGCTGCGCAACCCAGCGGGGATAAATCCCCTCGCCACAGGAAGGTTGTGCACAGTGAAACCGTGGAAGGAGCAGAATATGCATAACCCCTGCGCCGTCATCCCGGTCTACAACCACGAAACCGCCATCGCAACGGTGGTCCAGGCATTGCTCGGCAACGGCTTGCCCTGCGTGCTGGTGGACGATGCCAGTAGCGCGGCTTGCGCGGCGGTGCTCGAACAATTGGCTGAAAACGAACGGGTTCACCTGGTGCGGCTGGCCGTCAATCAGGGCAAGGGCGGCGCGGTGATGACCGGGCTGCGGGAGGCCGCGCGCCTGGGTTTCAGTCACGCCTTGCAGGTGGACGCCGACGGGCAGCACGACCTGGGCGACGTACGCACCTTCATCGAACAATCCAGCGCTCATCCCGACGCGCTGATCTGCGGTTACCCCCTGTACGACGCCAGCGTGCCGAAAGGCCGCCTTTACGCACGCTACCTGACCCACGTGATGGTCTGGATCAACAGCCTGTCCCTGCAGATCCGCGATTCGATGTGCGGTTTCCGGGTCTATCCCCTGGCACCGACCCTGGCACTGATCGACTCGGCAAACATCGGCAAACGCATGGATTTCGACTCGGACATCCTCGTGCGCCTGTCCTGGCGCAACCAGCCGATGCGCTGGCTGCGCACGCGGGTCCATTACCCTCTGGACGGGGTCTCGCACTTTCGCCTGTTCCACGACAATGTGCTGATTTCTCGCATGCACACCCGGCTGTTCTTCGGCATGCTGGTGCGCTTGCCGGTGATTCTCTGGCAACGGTGGCGCCCATGAGCACAAACCAGCAGCACTGGGCGGATCGCCAGGAGCGCGGTAGCTTCTGGCTGATGAAACTCACCGCGTTTGCCGCCAAGGTGTTGGGCCGTCGGCTGCTGACACCGGTGCTGTACGGCATCGTCCTGTACTTCTTCGTTTTTGGTCGCAGCGCCCGGCAGGCGGCCTGGCAGTATCAGCAGCGCCTCGCCGACTGGAGCGGCCGCCCCGAGTTGCGCCCGACCCACCGTCGAGTCTTTGGGCAATTCATGGCCTTCGCCGACTCCCTGCTGGACAAGCTCGACGTCTGGAACGGCAAGCTAAGCATCGAGCAGATCGAAATCGTCGACCCGGCGCTGCTGCGCAACCATTTGCGCGACACGCGAGGGCAGATGTTGGTCGGCGCACACCTGGGCAACCTGGAAATGTGCCGAGCCCTGGCCGAACTGGGTGAAAAGGTCACCATGAACGTGCTGGTGCATACCAAGCACGCCGAGCAATTCAATCGCTTGCTGGGCGAAGCCGGCGCCACGCACTTGCGGCTGATCCAGGTCAGCGAGCTAAACCCGGTGATCATGCTGCAACTGAGCGAACGCCTGGAGCGCGGTGAGTGGCTGGCGATCGCTGGCGATCGCGTACCGCTGCATGGCGGGCGCAGCGTGACGGTGGACTTCATGGGGTATCCGGCGGCATTCCCGCAAGGCCCCTGGCTGTTGGCCGGCCTGCTGAAATGCCCGGTCAACCTGCTGATGTGTCTCAAGCACGAAGGACACTATCGCGTCACCCTCGAACCGTTCGCCGATGCCGTGGTGTGGAAGCGCAACGAACGCGACCACGTGATTGCCCATTGGGCCGGCTTGTACGCCGAACGCCTGGCGCAATATTGCCTCCAGGGGCCACAACAGTGGTTCAACTTTTACCCTTTCTGGAAGACCGATGACGATGCCCACTCTTGAGCCGGTAACCTTCGGCGAACGCCCCCTGCGCATTGAAGATGTGCTGGCCCTGGCCAACCGTCAGGCGCCGACGCAATTGCAGGATGATCCGACGTTCCGCCAGCGCATTGCCAAGGGTGCGCAGTTCCTCGATTCCCTGCTGGACAAGGAAGGCGTCATCTATGGCGTGACCACCGGCTACGGCGACTCTTGCGTGGTGGCCGTGCCGTTGCACCACGTCGAGGCCCTGCCCCGTCACCTCTACACCTTCCACGGCTGCGGCCTGGGCAAACTGCTCGATGCCCAAGCCACTCGTGCCGTGCTGGCGGCCCGTTTGCAGTCGCTGTGCCACGGTGTGTCGGGGGTGCGCGTGGAGCTGTTGGAGCGCCTCCAGGCGTTTCTTGAACACGACATCCTGCCGCTGATCCCGGAAGAAGGTTCGGTGGGCGCCAGCGGCGACTTGACGCCGCTGTCCTACGTCGCCGCTACGTTGTCCGGTGAACGGGAAGTCATGTTCCGTGGCGAACGCCGCCTGGCCGCCGACGTGCACCGCGAGCTGGGCTGGACGCCGCTGGTGCTGCGGCCCAAGGAAGCCTTGGCGCTGATGAACGGCACCGCGGTGATGACCGGCCTGGCCTGCCTGGCCTTTGCCCGCGCCGACTACCTGCTGCAACTGGCGACCCGCATCACCGCGCTGAACGTGGTCGCCCTGCAAGGCAATCCGGAGCACTTCGACGAACGCCTGTTCGCCGCCAAGCCGCACCCGGGGCAGATGCAGGTCGCCGCGTGGCTGCGCAAGGACCTGGCCATCGACGCCCCGACCGCGCCGTTGCATCGTCTGCAAGATCGCTACTCCCTGCGCTGCGCCCCGCATGTGCTCGGGGTATTGGCCGACAGCCTGGGCTGGCTGCGCGGGTTCATCGAAACCGAACTCAACAGCGCCAACGACAATCCGATCATCGACGCCGAAGCCGAGCGCGTGCTCCATGGCGGGCACTTCTACGGTGGGCACATCGCCTTCGCCATGGACAGCCTGAAGAATCTGGTGGCCAACGTCGCCGATCTGCTGGACCGTCAGCTCGCGCTGCTGGTGGACGAGCGATACAACCATGGCCTGCCCAGCAACCTGTCCGGCGCCAGCGCCGAGCGGGCGATGCTCAACCACGGCTTCAAGGCCGTGCAGATCGGCACCAGCGCCTGGACCGCCGAAGCCCTGAAAAACACGATGCCGGCCAGCGTGTTCTCGCGCTCTACCGAGTGCCACAACCAAGACAAGGTGAGCATGGGCACCATCGCTGCCCGAGACGCGATCCGCGTGCTGGAGCTGACCGAACAGGTCGCCGCCGCCACCTTGTTGGCTGCCAACCAGGGCGTCTGGCTGCGCAGCCGCGCCGAAGACGCACGACCGCTGCCACCGGCCCTGGCCACGATGCACGAGCAACTGACCGAGGATTTCCCGCCGGTCATTGAAGACCGCGCCCTGGAAGGCGAACTGCGCCTGTGCCTGCAACGCATTGCCGAACAACACTGGAGGCTGCATGCGTAGCCAAGGCGTTCTGCACGTCGACACCCAGATCGTGGTGCCGTTTTTTGACGTCGACTCGATGAACGTGGTCTGGCACGGCCACTACGTCAAATACCTGGAAGTGGCCCGCTGTGCCCTGCTCGACCTGATCGGCCACAACTACAACGACATGCTCGAATCGGGGCATGCGTGGCCGGTGATCGACCTGCAGTTGCGCTACGTACGCGGTGCCGTGTTCGGCCAGACCCTGACCGTGCGCGCCAGTCTGGTGGAGTGGGAAAACCGGCTGAAGATCAACTACCTGATCAGTGACGCCGCAACCGGCGAACGCTTCACCCGCGCCAGTTCCGTGCAAGTGGCCGTGGACATGGCCACTCGCGAGATGCTGCTGGCCTCGCCTCGGGTGTTTGTCGAAGCGGTCGAGAGGAAACTGTCATGAAGCGCCTGCTCACCTGGCTGCTGCTGTGCAGCCTGTCGCCGCTGGCCCAGGCGTTCGACCTGCAGCAATTGAGCGATCAACTGGCGCGCCCGGACGTGATCCACGGCCAGTTCATCCAGGAAAAACACCTGCGCGCCCTGCCCCAGCCCCTCGTCAGCAAGGGCCGCTTCGTGCTGGCGAAAAACCAGGGCCTGCTGTGGCTGCTGCAAACGCCGCTGCAACAGGACTATCGCATCACCGCCAAAGGCATAGCCCGGCGGGACGGCAGCACCTGGCAGATACTGCCGAACAAAAGCGCCGGCGCCCAGCAGAACCGGTTGTTCCTGGCGGTGTTGCAGGGCGACAGCAGTGGCTTGCAGCGTGACTTTGAGCTGAACCTGTCGGGGGAGCCGCAACAATGGAGACTCACCCTGACCCCACGCTCGGCGCTGCTCAAGCAGGTCTTCCACCAGATCAACATTGACGGCGGCCAATTGGTCCAGCGCATTGAACTGCTGGAAGCCCAAGGCGACAGTACCGTCCTGCTTATGCGCGAGAGCACCAGCACGCAACCCTTGAGCGAAGCGGAGCAACATGACTTTGCCGAGTGAACGGAGGCTGCCGTGGCTGTTCTTGATCCTGCTGCTGGCAGTGCTGGCGCTCGCCGGTTGGCAATGGCGCAACGGTGCGCCGTTGTCGGCGAACCTGATGGAACTGGTGCCGGGCACATCGCCGGATGCGCTGGAGCTGATCGCTGAACAACGCATGCAGGAACCACTGAACCGCGAAGTGTTGGTGCTCGTCGGCCACGCCGACCGCCAGCAAGCCATCGCCCTGGCCCGCAGCCTGGGCGAGCAATGGCAGGCCAGCGGCCTGTTCGACAAGGTCCAGTGGACGCTTGAAGCCGACCTGCCTGCGCTGCGCAGGCAATTGCTCGACGGCCGGCTGGCCATGCTGTCGGCAACTGATCGGCAACAGTTGATCGACCAGCCCGAGGCCTTTATCCAGCAACGGGTGCAAGCGCTGTTCGACCCGTTCAGTGGCTTCAGCCTGGTGCCGAGCCAGGACGACTGGCTAGGCCTGACCGGGCGCATCCAGAACAGCCAGCCCCAGCGCGGCGCCATCGAGCTGGACGTCGGCAGCGGTGCGCTGGTTGCCGAAGCCGACGGCAAGCATTGGGTCATGTTGCGGGCGCGCACCCAGGGCAATGCCTTCGACATGAACCTGCCCCTGCAGGTGGCCGAGCTGCTGCAACGCAGCCGCGAGCACGCGAGCCAGGCCCAGGGCAATCTCTTGGCGGCCAGCGGCCTGCTTTACGCCGCCAGCGGACAGCAACAGGCCTCGCGGGAAATCACTTGGGTCGGCGGCGGCGCAACGGTGGGCATCCTGTTGCTGCTGTTGCTGGCCTTCCGCCGCTTTGCCGTGTGGCTGGCGTTCGTGCCGGTGCTGGTGGGCATGTTGTTCGGCGCGGTGGCCTGCGTGGCGGTGTTCGGTCGCATGCACGTCATGACCCTGGTCTTGGGTTCGAGCTTGATCGGCGTCGCCGTGGATTACCCACTGCATTATTTGTCCAAGAGCTGGAGCCTCAAGCCGTGGCGCAGCTGGCCGGCGCTGCGCTTGACCCTGCCGGGCCTGAGCCTGAGCCTGGCGACTACCTGCATCGGCTACCTCGCACTGGCCTGGACACCTTTCCCGGCCCTGACCCAGATCGCCATCTTCTCCGCCGCAGGCCTGGTCGGCGCCTACCTGACGGCGGTCTGCCTGTTGCCGGCGTTGCTCAAGCGGGCGGACTTGCGCCCCGCACAGTGGCCGCTGCGGGTGTGCGAAGCCATGCTCCAGTGCCGAGAAGCGCTGCTGGCCCGAGTGCGCACGCCCGTCCTGTTGGCGTTGCTGTTGGCCTTCTGTGGCGGTGGCCTATGGCAACTGAGCAGCAAGAACGACATCCGCCAGTGGATCGGCACGCCCCAGCACCTGACCGACGAAGCCCGCGATGTGGCTCGCATCACCGGTTTCCAGCCCACCAGCCAGTTTTTCCTGATCCGTGCCGACGACCAAGCGCAACTGCTGGAGCGCCAGACCGCCCTCAACGAGCGGCTGGACCAGTTGATCGGCCTGGAAAAACTCCAGGGCTACCTGTCCCTCAATCAACTGGTCAGCCCGCCCGCCGAGCAACAAAAAATCCGTGAGGCCCTGGCCCGGTTGCCGGCGTTCTGGCAGCCATTGCTGGACGTCGGCGTGCCGGTTGCCGCGTTGCAAGCGCAGTTGCAGCAATTGCAGGCCCTGCCAGTGACCGACATCGACGCCGCGCTGACCGGCCCGCTCGCAGAACCCTATCGCACCCTCTGGCTCGGCCCGACAGCGCAGGGCGTGGCGGCGGTGGTCAGCCTGCAAGGCTTGAACGATGCCGCGTTGCTGCGGGTGCAGGCGGTTGACTTGCCCGGCGTGCAATTGGTCGATCGCCTGGGTGACCTCAATCGCGTCTTTGCCGCCACGCAGGTCAGCGCCGCCGAATTGAAACTGGCCTCCTGCGTGCTGATCGTCCTGGTGCTGATCTGGCCGTTCGGGGCCGGCGGCGCGTTGCGCGTTGTCGCCCTGCCGCTCCTGGCCGCGCTGTGCAGCCTGGCGAGCCTCGGCTGGCTGGGACAGCCGCTGACGCTGTTCAGCCTGTTCGGCCTGTTGCTGGTGACCGCCATCGGCGTCGACTACGCGATCCTGATGCGTGAGCAGATTGGCGGAGCCGCCGTGAGCCTGCTGGGTACGCTGCTGGCGGCGATCACCACTTGGCTGTCGTTCGGCCTGCTGGCGCTTTCCAGCACACCGGCGGTGAGTAATTTCGGCCTGGCGGTAAGCCTCGGATTGGCGTTCAGCTTCCTGCTTGCACCGTGGGCCGGGCGTCAACCCCATGGGCCCAGCACTGCGGAGCCGGTCCAATGATGACGGCGCTGTTCTGGGTCATGGCCCTGGCGCTGTTCGCCGTGGCGACGCTGGCCGGGCGACGCTTCGGGCTGATCCCCATCGTCAGCCAATTGCTGCTGGCGACGTTCGGCCTGCCCTTGTTGATGTATGGCTGGATCGAGCCGGGATGGCACCTCAGCGGTGCGCAACTGGTTTCGCCCGTGTGGTTGAAGAATCTCTACAGCCTCGCCTTCGCCCTGTTGCTGGGGCATATCCTCAGCGATGTGATCGACCTGCGCCTGGACCGCCAGAGCGTGAAGATTGCCCTGCCAAGCTTTGGCGTACCGTTTGCCTGTGGCTTGGCGACCGCGTTCTGGCTGCTGCCACCCCAGCCCTGGATCAGCTCGCTGGCGGTGGGGCTGCTGTTCGCGATCACGGCGATACCGGTGCTGTACCTGTACCTGCGCCATATCGCCTACCCGCCCGCCGCCACTCGCCGATTGGTACAGACGGCCATCCTGATCGACCTGATCTGCTGGAGCCTGTTCGCCCTGGCCCAGGGCAGCCTGCACCTGGGCAACCTGTTGCTGCCGCTGGCCGGTGCCTGCCTGCCGATGCTGCTGCGATTGGCGGGCCTGCGCCAACCGTTGCTGCACAGCGGCCTGTTCTTCGCCCTGCTGGTGGTGGCCGAACATTACCGACTCAATGCGCTCATCGTCGGCATCGGCTACCTGCTGTGCATGGCCGCGCTCAAGGTGCCGCTGGTATTGCCCCTCGGCGCCGAGTGGATGAACAGGTTGCAGACCTACCTGGCCATCCCGTTGATCCTGACGTTCGGTATCGTGCAGATCAACGTGCACAGCGCGATGGACAGCCTCGGCTGGGCCCAGCTGGGGGCGTTGCTGCTGTTGCCCATTGCCAGCAAACTGCTGGGCAACTGGCTTGGGCTCGGCTGGGCCGGGGCGTCCTTCGCCGGCGCCAGCCGCGTGCGGGAAAGTATCTTGCTGAATATTCGCGGCTTGAGTGAAATCGTCTTCCTCAATCTGCTGCTGCAACAACAACTCATCAGCCACGCGCTGTACTTCGCGCTGATGCTGATGGGTTTGATCGCGACTTTGCTGCCGGCCCTGGCCGGTTTTCACCGTATTCCTTCGCACGCCGTCCCGGCCAGGAGCCCCAGTGTCAACAGTTGAAATGGAACGTCGACAGGTCGTCATCATTGGCGCAGGCCCTTCCGGCGCCATCGCCGCCGCGCTGCTCAAGCGCAAGGGGCATGATGTGCTGGTCATCGAGCGCCAGCATTTCCCGCGGTTCTCCATCGGCGAGAGCCTGTTGTCCCACTGTCTGGATTTTGTCGAAGAAGCCGGCATGCTCGACGCGGTCAATGCCGCTGGGTTCCAGCGCAAGAACGGCGCTGCATTCGCCTGGGGCGAGCGCTACAGCGCCTTCGATTTCGGCGACACTTTCAGCGAGGGCAAGCCCACTACGTTCCAGGTCCAGCGCGCCGACTTCGACAAGTTGCTGGCCGACCAGGCGGCCCTGCAAGGGGTGGAAATTCGCTACGGCCAGGCCATTGCCAACGTTGATTTCAGCCTCGCCAGGCCGCAACTGGGCGTGCAGCGCGAGGATGGCAGCGAGTACCGGGTCGAGGCGGATTTCGTCCTTGACGCCAGTGGCTATGGCCGGGTCCTGCCGCGCCTGCTGGACCTTGAGGCGCCGTCCAATTTCCCGGTGCGCCAGGCCGTGTTCACTCACATCGAGGACCGCATCGACAGCCCGGTATTCGACCGCGAGAAGATCCTCATCACCACCCACCCGACGAAACGCGACGTGTGGTTCTGGACCATCCCCTTCAGCGATGGGCGTTGCTCGGTGGGCGTGGTCGCGGCAGCGGAACATTTCGCCGGCCGCACCAATGACCTCGATGCCTGCCTGCGCGGCTTTATCGACGAGACCCCAAGCCTGTCCGGCGTGCTGGCCAATGCTGCGTGGGATACTCCGGCGCGGACCATCGGTGGCTACTCGGCCAACGTGAAGACCCTGCACGGCCCTGGCTTTGCCCTGCTGGGCAACGCCGCGGAATTCCTCGATCCGGTGTTTTCTTCCGGCGTGACCATCGCCATGCGCTCGGCGAGCATGGCCGCCGGCGTGCTGCATCGTCAGTTGCAAGGCGAGCAGGTGGATTGGCAGGGCGAATTCGCCGAGCCACTGAAACGCGGCGTCGACACGTTCCGCTGCTACGTCGAAGGCTGGTATGCCGGCACGTTCCAGGACGTGATCTACTACACCGAAGGCTCCGCCGACATCCGCCGGATGATCAGTTCGATCCTCGCCGGCTATGCCTGGGATCAACGCAACCCGTTCGTCAGCGAACCCAAGCGGCGCCTGCGCGTGCTCTCGGAAATCTGCGCGAGCCCAGCGCCATGAGCAAACAACCATGAGCTACCTGAGCGATAACTACGTCCAAGAAACCCGCTTCGGCTTCTGGTTCCTGCGCAGCCACACCTGGCAGCATCATGTGCTGCGCGTGGCGGTCGAGGAACTGCGCGGTCTGTTCAATACCGCGCCGCCTTCCAATCCGGTGCTGCTGGATGCCGGTTGCGGCCAGGGCAAGTCGTTCCAGTACCTGCGCCAGGCATTCGCGCCGCAACGCCTGATTGGCGTGGACGCCGACCCCTACAGCCTGGACCTGAGCGCCCAAGAAGCCGCTCGCCAGGGCATGGCCGTGGAACTGATCGGCAGCGATTGCGCGACCTTGGCCGTGCCCGATGCCAGCGTCGACCTGCTGTTCTGCCACCAGACCTTTCACCACCTGGTGGAACAGGAAAAAGCCCTCGCCGAGTTCTATCGGGTGCTCAAGCCCGGCGGCTACCTGCTGTTTGCCGAATCCACCGAAGCCTACATCGATACCTGGGTGATCCGCTGGCTGTTCCGCCATCCCATGCACGTGCAGAAAAGCGCCGCGCAATACTTGGCGATGATCCGCAACCAAGGCTTCCAGTTCGAGGACCGCAACGTGTCCTATCCGTACCTGTGGTGGAGCCGCGCCAAGGACTTCGGCCTCCTGGAGCGTTGGGGCCTGCGCCGGCCCAAGCCGTTCGGCGAGCGCGAAGAAACCTTGGTCAACGTGGTGGCACGCAAGCCGCTCGAAGGGACCGCCACATGATCCGCTGCCTGTTGATCGGTTGCCTGCTGCTGCTCAGTGCCTGCGCCAGCCACGCGCCGCTGCCCGAGCGCATGCCAACCCTGGCGCTGCCGCTGCAATTGCACATCGAGCGGCAACTGGACGGCCAGCGCCAGGATTGGCTGTTGGTGATCCAGCGTGAAAACACCGGCATACGCTGGTCGATGATGGACCCGCTGGGCATTCCCCTGGCGCGCCAGCGCCTGGTGGACAACCAATGGCAAGCCGACGGTCTGCTGCCGCCCAATGCCGAGGCGCGGGAATTGTTCGCTGCGCTATTGTTCGCCTTGACCCCGGAAACCGAGCTTGCCGATCGCTACCCCGTCGCCCGGCAACACGGTGTCGAACGAGCCCTCGATGCGCGTTGGCAGGTGCGCTACAAACGGCCCCTGGATTTTGAGCTGCGCCTGCCCCAAGGCCCGCACTACCGCATCACACCGCTGACCGAGAGCGCACCATGACCGCTTATCTGAACGCCCTCGGGGTCATCTGCTCCTTGGGCCGGGACAAACAAAACGTCGCGCGCAACCTGTTTGCCGGCGATTGCTCGGGCGTGCGCGTCGAAGCCGGCTGGGTGGCCGAGCGGGCATTGCCGGTGGCTGCGGTAAGGGGAGAACTGGCCCCCATCCCCGAGGCACTGGCGGCGCAACGCAGCCGCAACAATCAACTGCTGCTCGAAGCGGGGTTGCAGATTCGTGCTGACATCGACCAGGCCATCGAGGCGTACGGCCCCGCGCGCATCGGTATCGTTCTGGGCACCAGCACCTCGGGCATCGACGAGGCCAGCCAGGGCATTGCCCATTACCTGCGCGAGCAGCGGTTCCCCGAAGGCTACGATTACCAGCAACAAGAACTCAGCGCGCCGGCCAATTTCCTTTCCGACTGGCTTGGCTTGAGCGGGCCCTCCTATGTGATCTCCACCGCCTGCACCTCCAGCGCGCGGGCCTTGATGAGCGCCCGTCGCCTCCTGGACCTGGGCTTGTGCGATGCGGTGCTGTGCGGTGGCGTGGACAGTTTATGCAAACTGACCTTGAACGGTTTCTCTGCGCTGGAAGCGGTGTCGAACGAGCGCTGCAACCCGTTTTCGGTGAACCGCAGCGGTATCAACATTGGCGAGGCGGCTGTGCTGTTTCTCATGAGCAAGACGCCAGGCGACGGCCATTCGATCGCCCTGCTCGGGGATGGCGCCAGTTCTGACGCGCACCACATTTCCGCGCCGGAACCCAGCGGTCGCGGCGCCCGCCAGGCGATGGAAAAAGCCCTGCGCTGTGCCGGCCTGGACGCCAGCCAGATCGACTACCTGAACCTGCACGGCACCGCCACGCAACATAACGACGCCATGGAAAGCCATGCGGTGGCTGGATTGTTTCCGGCGGGCGTGCCCTGCTCGTCCACCAAGCCCATGACTGGCCACACGCTTGGGGCGGCGGGCGCGTTGGAAGCGGCTTTCTGCTGGCTGACCCTGAGCCCTGACAACGTCGCCCAGGCCTTGCCACCCCACCTTTGGGACGGCCAGGCGGACCCCGAGCTGCCGGCGCTGGACTGGATAGATAGCCGTGCCCGCCTGAACCCGACCTTCCCCCGACGCCTGATGAGCAACTCGTTTGCCTTCGGCGGCAACAACGTCAGCCTCATTATCGGAGACGCCCAATGATCGACTGGCCGCTCGCCGAATTGCTGCCCCATGCGGGCGACATGATTCTCATCGACCGGGTCGTGTCCTTCGATGACGAACAGATCCATGCACTCGCCACGGTCAAGCCCGGCGGCTTGTTCAACCGTGAAGACGGCGCGCTGCCGGCCTGGGTCGGCATCGAATTGATGGCCCAGAGCGTCGCGGCGTTCGCCGGTTGCCACGCTCGCCAGCGCGGCGATGCAGTGGAGCTGGGCTTTTTGCTCGGGACCCGCAAGTTCGAATGCAACGTCGAGCATTTCCCTCTCGACACTGAACTGGCCATCCATGGCGTGCGCTCCCTGGAAGACGACAACGGCATGGGTGTGTTCGAATGCCACATCCACGCGCCGGGCATCCATGCCACGGCGCGACTGAACGTATTTCGTCCGCCCCATGCTGCCCAGTACCTCAATGAAACTTCCGCAACAGGAACCCAGCCATGACTGAATCCGTACTGGTCACCGGCTCCAGCCGTGGTATCGGCCGCGCCATCGCCTTGCGCCTGGCCCAGGCCGGGCACGATATCGTCTTGCATTGCCGCAGCGGCCGCGCCGAAGCCGAAGCGGTCCTGGCAGACATCCAAGCCCTGGGCCGCAACGCCCGCGTCCTGCAATTCGACGTGTCCGACCGCGCCGCCTGCAAGGCGGCCCTCGAAGCCGACGTCGAAACCCACGGCGCCTATTACGGCGTGGTGCTCAACGCCGGCCTGACCCGCGACGGCGCCTTTGCGGCCCTCAGCGAAGACGACTGGGACAGCGTGCTGCGCACCAACCTCGACGGTTTCTATAACGTGCTGCACCCGGTGATGATGCCGATGATCCGGCGCCGCGCCGCGGGACGAATCGTCTGTATCACGTCAGTGTCCGGCCTGATCGGCAACCGTGGCCAGGTCAACTACAGCGCCTCGAAAGCCGGCTTGATCGGCGCGGCCAAGGCGTTGGCCATCGAACTGGGCAAGCGCAAAATCACGGTCAATTGCGTCGCGCCGGGGTTGATCGACACCGCCATGCTCGATGAAAACGTACCCGTGGAAGAATTGATGAAGATGATCCCCGCCCAGCGCATGGGCACCCCGGAAGAAGTCGCCGGCGCGGTGAACTTCCTGATGTCCGCCGAAGCTGGATACATCACTCGGCAAGTCCTGGCCGTCAACGGAGGCTTGTGCTGATGAAGCGCGTCGTCGTCACCGGCATGGCCGGCATCACCTCCATCGGCAGCGACTGGGAGACCATCGCCGCCAACTTCGCCGCCAACCGCAGCGGCATCCGGCGCATGGATGAGTGGGACCGTTTCACCGAACTGAACACTCGCCTGGCCGGGCCCATCGACGATTTCCAGGTCCCGGCCCATTGGACGCGCAAGCAGTTGCGCAGCATGGGCCGGGTCTCACGCCTGGCGGTGGCCTCGGCTGAGCAGGCCCTGGCCGACGCTGGCCTGCTGGGCGACCCGTCGATCAAGGACGGGCGCATGGGCGTATCCTGCGGCTCGTCCACTGGCAGCACCGATGAGATCAAGGCCTTCGGCAACATGCTGCTCAACAGCGTGGCCGAAGGGCTGAACGCCAACTCCTATGTGCGGATGATGCCCCACACCACGGCGGCCAACATCAGCATCTTCTTCGGCCTGACCGGACGGTTGATCCCAACGTCCAGTGCCTGCACCAGCGGCAGTCACGGCATCGGCTATGCCTACGAGGCAATCAAGTTCGGCCGCTTGCCGCTGATGCTCGCCGGCGGCGCGGAAGAACTGTGCCCGACCGAAGCGATGGTCTTCGATGCGCTCTACGCCACCAGCCTGAAAAACGATGCCCCGCAGACCAGCCCGCGCCCCTACGACAAGGGCCGCGATGGCCTGGTGATCGGCGAAGGCGCCGGCATGCTGGTGCTCGAAGAACTGGAACATGCCTTGGCCCGTGGCGCACGGATCCATGCCGAAATCGTCGGCTTTGGCAGCAACGCCGACGGCCAGCACGCCACCCGTCCCGAGTTGAGCACCATGCGCCGGGCCATGGAACTGGCCCTGGAGGATGCCGGCCTCGAACCGGCCGCCATTGGCTACGTCAACGGGCACGGCACGGCCACCGAGCAGGGCGACGTCGCCGAGACCCTGGCCACCAGCAGCCTGTTCGGCGAACACATGCCCATCAGCTCGCAGAAAAGCTTTTTGGGCCACACCCTGGGCGCCTGCGGTGCGCTGGAGTCCTGGTTCAGCATCGAAATGCTCAACCGCGACCTGTATGTACACACGCTCAACCTCGATGAGGTCGACCCCGAATGCGGCACACTCGACTACTTGCGCAGTGAATTTCGCGCGATGAGCAACGAATACGTGATGAACAATAATTTTGCCTTCGGCGGGGTCAATACCTCGCTGATTTTCCGTCGCTGGCATTGATTCCCATCAATCCTCTGGTCAAGGAGACCATGATGCCGTTGAAGAAAATCGCTGTAACCGCCGCCCTGTTGCTCGGCGCCTTGCCAAGCCTCAGCCAGGCCCGTGATACCGCGTTGTACCTGCCATTCGACAAAGTGGTCGCCGAAGCCATCCGCACCGGCAAAATCGACGGCAGCGTGAAGTTCTACCTGGCCGGCCACAAACCGGCCGGCAACGTCTCCGTGGTCAGCCCGGGAGCGGTCACCAACAAGAAAACCAACGCGTTCAACAAGTCCGACGAAGCGGCCTGCGAATGGGTACTGCAATCAGCCCTGATCAGCCTGCACGAGGCCGCGAAAAACGCCGGCGCCAACGCCGTCACCAACATCGTCAGCTTCTACAAGCGCAACGAGCGCAAGGACCCCACGACCTATGAATGCCACGCTGGGGCAATCATGGCCGGGGTAGCGTTGAAAGGGGATCTGGCGAAGGTGCAGTAGTCAGGATTTGGGGCTTACATAGCTAAATCCACTATGGCAGCGAGCTAGCGGTGAATCAGTACCGGTGATGCCGGATCTACTGACGTCATCGCGAGCAAGCTCGCTCCCACAGGCCTCTACCCAGACGCGCTCCCGCTGGGCTGCGCAGCGGCCCCAGCAGACTAACTGGCCCCCCTTTCAAACTCCTTCTCCGACACATTCGCACCGGGCCTGCCGAAGATCAGAAACCGGAGTACATAATTTCCGAAACTTCCCACAACAAAACCCTTGAACCTCGCGCTAGGGTCACGTTCCCGACCACCAGCCAAAAATCCAATTCTCGCCATGAATTCACCGCCCGTCGGACCTGTCAACTCTGACAGTATCCAAAAGCTTCAAAGCGGTTCCAGATTCTAAACACGAAAAACATTCCTCAACCCCAAGGATGTTTTAGGTCAACGTTCGGCCGGCTGTTCGCCCTCCGAGCCACCACTCGTATGTTGATCTCTAACAACTACGGCCCGCCGATGGATAAGAAACTGATGGACACGATAACCTGGTCGGGCGTCGTCTCCACGTCTTCCTCACCCCACAGCGCAACCACGGCCGGGGAACAGAACGTGGTGGTTGACGATGTGAAGCTGACGCACGCTTACGCACATGTGAATGGAATATGCCTGCACTATGTGATCTGCGGCGATGGTGAGCAGCCGGTCCTGCTGGTGCATGGGTTTCCGGGCAGTTGGCGCAACTGGGAGCCGTTGATCGGGCCGTTGGTGCGGGCGGGTTTTACCCCCATCGTTCCTGACTATCGCGGCGCGGGTGAAACGGATATTTCCAGCGCTGGGTATGACAAGAAAAACATGGCCCATGACCTGCACGAATTGGTGATGCATCTGAAGCTCAAGCAAGTCGATGTCATTGGCCACGATATGGGGTTGATCATTGCCTACGCCTACGCCGCGCTTTATCCAGATGACACCAAGCACCTGATATTGATGGACGGATTCCTTCCCGGTATTCCCGGCTGGGAAAGTGCCTACAACGGCGACCCGTCAACCGGCATTGCGAGCAAATGGCATTTCCGGTTTTTTGGCAAAACAGCTATCACCTTGATCAAGGGGCAGGAAAGAACCTACCTGGACATGTTCTTCGATGACTTTGTTTTCGAAGGCAACGACAAAATGCCGGATGAAGTTCGCCAGGCCCTGGTAACCGACTACGCCCGGCCTGGCCGAATGGAGGCCGCATTCAAACTTTACTCAGCCTGGGTGGAACATGACGCCAAAGACAACCTGGAGTTTTCCAGGAACAAGCTGACGGGTCCGGTACTCATCATCGGCGGCGATCATTCCCGGGGGCGGACGCTGACCGAGCAGGCCGCTTGCATTGCCGCGCAACCACACTCGCTGATATTGAAAAATACCGGGCACTGGCTCCTTGAAGAGCAACCGCAAGCTACTCGCGACGCAATTCTGGCATTCCTGCATTACAAGGAATATCCACATCCCCGAAATTCGTAACCCGAAGCTGACGACTGCACCGTCGCCCCTCCCATCGTGCGGTATTTATTTACCGCTCCTGCGTCGGCGTTCTCCAATAGCTTGCCTCTTCCGAAACTTTCCCAGGAAGAGCCCATGTTGGATAACGACTCACCGCCCCAGCCCAACATCCCACAGGGCAATGGCGCCAGCGATCCCAGTGCCGAATCGACACGCCAGGTCAGCGCCTCGCAGCGGCAAATGATAAACCTGAGCAAGGCCGCGCCACGTCCTTGCCGGGTCACCAGGCAACACTTGGAATATTGGTTCAAGCGAACCTTCCCCACCGTCGCGGGCGATATGGCGGTCGATCAGCTTTTCGTGCGCACATCGCAGAAGGCCCGGCTCTCTCAATCGGAGCGTGAACCCAACGGGCAGATCTTCAGACAAAAAAAAGAAGATATTGCCGGCCTTGAACATTTTTTCTGGCGCGCCATTGCCGGCCAGGTAGATATCAGCGATAGCTTTGCTGATCTGGACAGCCTTGAAATAGTCGTGGAAATGGACGGCTCCAAGCGAGTGCCCACCGCCCTGAACAGTCCCGCGGCGAAAAAACAATTCCAGCGACTGCTCGGTACCACGCCAGTCGCTTATGAACAGCTGCTCATGACAGCGCTGGATGACTTCTGGGATACGCCGGCCGCGTTCAGCCAGGGACGAAACGTCAGTGACTGGTTGGCGAACGAACTCGCTGCGCAACTCACGGCACTGGCGAACCTTCATCTGCATGACAAAACGCTGAGCCCGCCGATGCATAAGGCGGTAATGGATTCGCTGTCGGCGCCGGACGCGGCGTCTCGTAACAAGCTGGCGGAGGGTAGCAGGCCCGGGGTGTACAGCCTGATCGCCGCTTTCGATGATTGGGGATTGTCCGTTCCGGTAACCAGCGCCGCTGTCCTGTCGCGACATGACGCGGACGTGGATTGGGGAGGTGCCGTGCTGTACCGTCCCGGTAGGCCGTTGGAGGTCTACGAAGACTCAAAGCAACTGAAGATTTCCTTCATAGGCGACAGCACCGCAGATGAGGTGGAACTCGTGCCGTTGGAGCAAAACTTCCTGACGCGTCTGGTCACGGACGTGCGGACAACGCAAAAAGCCGCCATCCGCGATGCCTTGTCGAGCGATGTTGTCGACGGGGAAAACATCTCCGATTGGATGCATCGGCTGGACGCCGCAGCGGACCTTGGAATGCGATTGGATCTGGCAGGCGCCCTGGACGAACGTGAGTTTCGGCTGAAGCTCAAGAGCCTGCATCATTGGCTGCACGCCAGCCCCCATATCATCGGCAGCGACCGTCTGGCGTGGTGGCAGGCGACGCAGGCCTTACAAGAAACCCTCACCGATATGGCGGCGCCGCCGGACCCGGTTTCAATGGGCACTGCGCAGGCCATTCGGGACCAGGCTCGCACGCTGCTGGCCGGCTTCATCAAAGCGAAGTACCCAGCGGCTGATCCTGACGACATAACCTTGAGTATCCGAAAAGAGACGGTCGATCCGCACGCGCCGACGGGCCATTCACCGTTCGGGGCTGGGGTCTCAATGGGCAGTGCCAAAGCGTTCCAGGACGACACGCGCTTGCTGACGGACTGGGCGATGTCCAACCTGACGGATGATGAGCGCCAGGCAGCCCACCACACCGTCGTTGGCCCGTTGAGCTTTGCACAGATTGTCGACGTCATCGAGCGGGCCGACGTGGGTGCGCGCCTTCCGGCTGTGCTGCAACGCATGGCACGGGAGCGACAGACTCAATGGATGGGTGTGAAAGCAAAGCACATGCGGGCCCAGGTGTGGGCGGCCCATATCTCGGGAGACCTGCGACACGACAAGGACAACACCGGCTTGAAGCTGGTCCTGGCGGCACTGGACCGCCCTGGATCGGCGGGACGTGGCAAGGTCAACGGGCATGAAGTGGTCGTCCGGCAATTGCATTGGGGCGACAGCGTGTTGAAGGACCTGCTTGCGTTCGGAGTGAAGTCATTCGCCAGCCGTCCTTCGTTGACCTTGTACACGCCGGGTGCGCCGGACGGAAAAACCTTCAGGGACGTGGATGCATCAGGCAGCGGACGGGCGTTGCAAACAGCGTTGGCGCAGACCCTCACGGCCACCCCGGAGATGACCCGCTGGCTGATCTCCCATCTTCCGTTGCCGGAGCAAGCCGCTCAGGTCGCAGGCATGTTGCCGGCAGAAGATGACCTGACCGTCCAAGCGAAAATAAAAAAGGTCACGCAATCGGTTTTCAAATGGACAAGGGACAGGACTCGAAACGATTTCGCCTTAAAAGTCACTTCGCCCGTGGTCGAGGGCGACCTGTTGAAGGCATTGCATGAAACGCAGATAACCCATGTCCTCAAAACGGTACAGACCCTGACAGTGAGCAACGCCGAACGCGACAGCGCAGCGGCTCGGGAAGGGCGTCGCAACGGTGTAGCCCTGTTGACCGGGGCTATGTCCATGGTTCCGGTGGGCCGCTTGGGTGGGATATTGGGACGAGCGATCTTGCCGACCCTGGCAGGCGGTGCCGCCGTCTCGGCGATACAGGATGAAGACGGCAGCGTCGGCCAGTGGACGAGCGATTCCATCCGCGGGCTGGGTGAGGTGCTGGCCGAGGGCGGGCAAGACTTGATCATGGCCCGCGCGACACGGCGTCGGGGCAAGGCCCATCCGGCCTTGGCATCGCTGCCTCGCATGCCGGACCCGCAGCTAAAGCCGTTCCAGCTCAAAGGCTTCGATGGCAAGGGGCTGCTGCCCGAGGGGCGCAGCCTCTATAGGGATGTTCACGGACAGGGTTATCTGAAGCTCGGGAAGGATTACTTCAAAACGGCTTTCCAGAACGGCGAACGAGTCATCTACACACCGAGCAACCGCACGGACCAGCGCGCAGTGACGTGGGAAAACGGCCAATGGACCGTGCAGGAGCGGCAGCGGCTGCTCGGCGGAGGCGGGTATTTCAGCCGGGATCCGGAGCGTGCCGAAGATCGAACCTTCAACGCACTGGTGGAGGGCGTGCTGCCCAACGGGCATGACCTGCCTCGCGAAGTCGTCGACATGACGAAGCGTGTCGTCCGCACGATGCCTGAGACCTTGGCCGAACGCATACTCAAGGAAAGTATCGATGACGTTGGCGCGACCGACGTCGAGACTTACCGCTCGTTGATGAGAACCGTAAATCGACAGAATTTTGCCAGGCATAAAGCTCACCGTAAGAACCTGGCCAATAAAATCTGTATTTGGGAACTGGTTGAGCGAACGAATGACAATCTTCAAAAAGGAAAACACTTTTCCCTCACCCCGCCGCAAAAAATGCGGCTGTATGAGACGCTGGTCAAGCACAAGGATGAGTTCACCCTCGACCATCAACTCAAAGTAAGCACAACGATATTGCCCGACAACGTCACGGGTGCGAAATACATTGTGATCGTCCCGAAAACGGGAAAGAAAAAAGAGGCTGCCGACAGGATAGCCAAGGATATTACCGACACGGTGAAGTACGTGGAAAACTCCATGGACGCCAAGTTGGACACGATGTTTACCGGGGACGGGCCAGCTGTGGCGGCCGCAAGGCAAGCGTACCTGGATTCGCCGGAGTATCAGGTCAAGATCATCGACGAATTCAGGAAAGGAAGGGCCCGTCGACACAGACCCGGGTTACTCACCGAGATCAGGAATTTCAAGATCCCCTACATTATCGTCAACCGAGGCAAGACCCAGCGAAGCGCATTTTTCACCACTGAAGAAGACATCAACAATTTCACCAGAACCCTTGAAAACTACAGCCCTTTCGATATCGAGCTGGTCACCCAAGCCGCCTCCAACAAGGTCACCGGACAGGCCTCCGCTTCTACTCCAGCCGCTATCACGCCGCAGGCTCCCACCGTTATTCCCAGGTACACGGTGACGATCAGCCCATTGGCTGAGGCGCAGATGTCATATGACAATTTCCCGGGAACCGCCAGAGTGAAAGTCATGGAAATCATGGATGACCTCCGTGCCGGCAGGATCACCACAAAAAAAATCAACCGATATTACTGGTACGACATGGCCCAGTTGGGTTTTGGCGGAGGAAGAGGCGCATGGCGCGCCGCGTTCGAACGTCACGGCGATACCTGGACTCTCCAAGGTTTTTACGACTATCACGCGACCCGAAACGCTACGGTCTGGGGGGATTGAGCAAGAGTGCCAGGTCAGCCCGTGGACCGCGAATACATTGCGTACAGAGCCTAGGATCCGGGTGAATCCGCTCCGTCGGTCAACAACGCCACAAACGCCGCGGCCATCGGCGAACGCTGGTCCTTGCGCTGGACCAGCCACACCGCCGAAACCGCCGCCGGGTCTAGCAGCGGCCGATAGACCACGCCGTCGATACGCATGCGTTGGTAAGACGCCGGCAACACCGAGACCCCGAGGCCAGCCGCCACCAGGCCGATGATGGTCATGGCCTCCCCTGCTTCCTGGGCGAAGTGCGGACTGAAACCGGCGTCGCGGGCCAGATTCAATAGCTGGGCGTAAAGACCGCTGCCGTAGCTTCGTGGGAAAAATACGAAAGGCTCGTGGGCCAGCGCCGACAGGTACAAGCCTTCGTCGCTGCCCTGGGCAAGCGGGTGCTTGGCGCCAAGCACGGCCACCAAGGGCTCGCGGCTGAGCTCGATTTCCACCAGTGAATCGGGCAACGGCAACGGCCGCATGATGCCCACCTCGATGGTTTCATCCACCAACGCATCGGAGACCTGGGTGCTGCTCATCTCTCGCAGGTTGAGGTGGACGGCCGGGAAGCGTTGGCGAAAGTTGAAGATCGCTTGGGGAATGGTCGAATTGAACGGTGCCGAGGACGTGAAACCGATTTTCAGCTCGCCCAATTCTCCCAATTGGGCACGGCGCGCTACGTCGGCCGCCTTGTCGACTTGCGCCAGCACGCGTCTGGCTTCTTCCAGGAACAGCCGCCCGGCCTCGCTCAGTTCGACCCGACGATTGGTGCGCTCGAACAACCGCGCGCCGATTTCTTCTTCCAGCGCCTGGATCTGCTGGCTCAAGGGCGGTTGAGAGATGCCCAGGGCCAGCGCGGCGCGGCCGAAATGCAATTCTTCGGCAACGGCGATGAAGTAACGCAGGTGGCGCAATTCCATGGGTAATCCAATAGGTCGCAAAACGTCTTAAACAGGTCGAATAATATATTGGATAGAAACATTAGCCGGCTATATGCTTTTTTCAACGCCTGCCTGGTCGTGCTCCCGAGGTCCACCGTGAAAACTGCTACCGCTCCACTGGCCCATGAAGTCCCGTCTCGCACAGAGGACAACGTCGGCGCCGAACTCAAAGACATCTTCATTGAAAAAGGCACGCCGATGTTCATGCGTACGGTGCTCGCCTTGTTCTGTGGCGGCTTCGCGACGTTCGCCCTGCTGTATTGCGTGCAGCCGATGATGCCGCTGCTGTCCCTGGAGTTTTCAATCAACGCCGCCCAGAGCAGCTTGATCCTGTCGGTGGCGACCGGCCTGCTTGCCATCGGCCTGTTGATCACCGGCCCGATTTCCGACCGTATCGGTCGTAAATCGGTCATGGTGGCGGCGCTGTTTGCCGCGGCGCTCTGCACAATCGCCAGTGCCATGATGCCCACTTGGCAAGGCGTCCTTGTCCTGCGCGCCTTGGTGGGGTTGTCGCTCAGTGGCTTGGCCGCGGTGGCGATGACGTACCTGAGCGAAGAAATTCATCCCAAGCACATCGGCCTGGCAATGGGGCTGTATATCGCCGGCAACGCGATTGGCGGCATGAGCGGGCGCCTGATCGCCGGCGTGTTGATCGACTTCGTCAGCTGGCACACCGCAATGCTGGTAATCGGCGGCCTGGCCCTGATCGCGGCGGCGGTGTTTTGGCGGATTCTTCCTGAATCGCGCAATTTCCGCCCCCGGTCGCTGCATCCACGCAGTCTGCTGGACGGTTTCATCATGCACTTTCGCGACGCCGGCCTGCCGCTGCTGTTTCTTGAAGCCTTCGTGTTGATGGGCGCGTTCGTGACGCTGTTCAACTACATTGGCTACCGCCTGCTGGCCGCGCCTTATCACCTGGACCAGGCATTCGTCGGGCTGCTTTCAGTGGTGTACCTCTCCGGCATCTACAGCTCGGCGAAGGTGGGCGCCATGGCCGACAAGCTCGGGCGTCGCAAGATGCTCTGGGCGACCATCGCCCTGATGTTGGCGGGCCTCGTCCTGACCTTGTTCTCGCCGCTATGGCTGGTGGTCATCGGCATGCTGGTGTTCACCTTCGGTTTCTTCGGGGCGCACTCGGTCGCCAGCAGCTGGATTGGCCGTCGCGCCCTCAAGGCGAAGGGGCAGGCGTCGTCGCTTTATCTGTTCAGCTACTACGCCGGCTCCAGCGTCGCGGGCACCGCGGGCGGCGTGGCGTGGCACCTGGGAGGCTGGAACGGTGTCGGCGTGTTCATCGGGACGTTGCTGGTGATTGCATTGTTGGTGGCGGTGAAACTGGCGAAACTGCCGCTGCTGCCGGGAAATGAGCAACACATAAACAGCCAGACATAAAAAAGCCTGTCCGGTAGGGGCCGGACAGGCGGGTAGGACAGGGCTGAAATCAGTCGTGATATTGGCCCGACAACTCATGCACCGCGCGCAGGAAAGCGCCGGCGTGTTCCGGGTCGACTTCCGGCGTGATGCCGTGGCCGAGATTGAACACGTGGCCACTGCCCTTGCCATAGCTGGCGAGGATGCGTCCGACTTCGGCACGGATGGCTTCAGGCTTGGCATACAGCACGGTCGGGTCCATGTTGCCTTGCAGCGCGACCTTGTGACCGACACGCTGGCGGGCGTTGCCGATGTCGCAGGTCCAGTCCAGGCCCAAGGCATCGGCGCCGGCATCGGCGATACTCTCCAACCACAGCCCACCATTCTTGGTGAACAGGATCACCGGGACCTTGCGACCTTCGTGCTCTCGGATCAGGCCGCTGACGATCTTGCGCATGTAGGCCAGGGAGAACTCCTGGTATGCCGCCGCCGACAGGTTGCCGCCCCACGTATCGAAGATCTGCACCGCCTGGGCACCGGCCATGATCTGGCCGTTGAGGTACGACGTGACCGACTGCGCCAGCTTGTCCAACAGCAGATGCATGGCTTGCGGATTGTCGTAGAGCATCGCCTTGGTCTTGCGGAAATCCTTCGACGAGCCGCCTTCGACCATGTACGTCGCCAGCGTCCAAGGGCTGCCCGAAAAGCCGATCAACGGGACGCGACCGTTGAGTTCACGGCGGATGGTGCTGACCGCGTCCATGACGTAGCCCAGGTCCTTCTGCGGATCGGGGATCGGCAGGGCCTCGATGTCGGCCAGGGTGCTGACGACTTTCTTGAAGCGCGGACCTTCGCCGGTTTCAAAGTACAGGCCTTGGCCCATGGCGTCGGGGATGGTGAGGATGTCGGAAAACAGGATCGCCGCGTCCAGTTGCGGGTAGCGGTCCAGCGGCTGCATCGTGACTTCGCAGGCGAACTGCGGATTCATGCACAGGCTCATGAAGTCACCGGCCTTGGCGCGGCTGGCGCGGTACTCCGGCAAATAGCGACCGGCCTGACGCATCATCCACACAGGGGTGACGTCTACGGGTTGCTTGAGCAGGGCGCGAAGGAAGCGGTCGTTCTTCAGGGCAGTCATGTCGGCATCCGGAAAAAAAGTGCAGGCATTTTCTCAGAGCGCGACGTAAAAGGCACGGCAAGAGCCGTGCCTTTTATCTATCGGGGCAATTTGTCGCGGTGCAACGCAGTCTTCCAAAACACCACAAACAACTGTGGGAGCGACGATTCGGCGCCCCGACTTGCTCGCGATGGCGGCATGTCAGCCAATGCGTCTGGCAACTGATCTACCGCCATCGCGAGCAAGCTCGCTCCCACAGGGTTACCCCATTTCAGGTCTGGACGCGGCTCAGACTTGCAGGTAATCCAGGATCCCTTCCGCCGCATTGCGGCCTTCGAAGATCGCCGTCACCACCAGGTCGGAACCCCGGACCATGTCGCCGCCGGCGAAGATCTTCGGGTTGCTGGTCTGGTGCTTGTACCGACCCTGCTCCGGGGCAACGACGCGGCCCTGGCTGTCGGTCTGGATGCTGAACTGCTCGAACCATGGCGCCGGGCTCGGGCGGAAGCCGAAGGCGATGACCACGGCGTCCGCCGGGATGATCTCTTCGGAACCGGGGATCGGCTCGGGGCTGCGGCGACCGCGGGCGTCCGGCTCGCCGAGACGGGTCTCGACCACCTTCACGCCTTCGACCTTGTCCTCACCGACAATGGCGATCGGCTGGCGGTTGTAGAGGAACTTCACGCCTTCTTCCTTGGCGTTCTTCACCTCTTTGCGCGAGCCTGGCATGTTCGCTTCGTCACGACGATAGGCGCAGGTCACCGACTTGGCGCCCTGGCGAATCGACGTGCGGTTGCAGTCCATCGCCGTGTCGCCACCGCCGAGCACCACGACCTTCTTGCCCTTCATGTCGACGAAATCATCCGGCGACTTTTCAAAGCCCAGGTTGCGGTTGACGTTGGCGATCAAGAAGTCCAGCGCGTCGTAGACGCCCGGCAGGTCCTCACCGGCAAAACCGCCCTTCATGTAGGTGTAGGTGCCCATGCCCATGAAGACCGCATCGTACTCTTCGAGCAGTTGCTCCATGGTCACGTCCTTGCCCACCTCGGTGTTCAGGCGGAACTCGATGCCCATGCCGGTGAAGACTTCGCGACGATTGCTCAGCACGGTCTTTTCCAGCTTGAACTCGGGGATGCCGAAGGTCAGCAGGCCACCAATTTCGGGGTTTTTGTCGAACACCACCGGGGTCACGCCGCCACGTACCAACACGTCGGCACAGCCAAGGCCCGCCGGGCCCGCGCCGATGATCGCCACGCGCTTGCCGGTCGGCTTGACCTTGGACATGTCCGGGCGCCAGCCCATGGCGAACGCGGTATCGGTGATGTACTTCTCCACCGAACCAATGGTCACCGCGCCGAAACCGTCGTTGAGGGTGCAGGCACCTTCGCACAGACGATCCTGCGGGCACACCCGGCCGCAGACTTCCGGCAGGGTGTTGGTCTGGTGGGACAGCTCGGCGGCCTGGAGGATGTTGCCCTCAGCCACCAACTTCAGCCAGTTGGGAATGAAGTTGTGCACCGGGCACTTCCATTCGCAGTACGGGTTACCACAACCCAGGCAACGGTGGGCCTGGTCGGCCGACTGCTGGGGTTTGAAAGGCTCGTAGATTTCCACGAACTCTTTCTTGCGTTGACGCAACAGTTTCTTCTTCGGATCCTTGCGCCCGACATCGATGAACTGGAAGTCGTTATTCAGACGTTCAGCCATTGTTAAAACCTCATCAAACTCTTCAGGCGCATATCACTGCGGGTTGGCACGGGTGCTGGAAAGCAACGATTTCAGGTTGGCCGCCTTCGGCTTGACCAGCCAGAAACGACGCACGTAGTCATCGAGGTTCTCGGCGAGTTCACGACCCCACTCGCTGTTGGTTTCCTCGACGTACTCGTTCAGCACGCGTTGCAGGTGGCTACGGTAGGCCTCCATCGCCTCGCCGCTGATGCGCTGGATTTCCACCAGTTCGTGGTTGACCCGGTCAACGAACGTGTTGTCCTGGTCAAGCACGTAGGCGAAACCGCCGGTCATGCCAGAACCGAAGTTGTAACCGGTCTTGCCCAATACGCAGACGAAACCACCGGTCATGTACTCGCAGCAGTGATCCCCGGTGCCTTCCACCACGGTGTGGGCGCCGGAGTTACGCACGGCGAAACGCTCGCCTGCGGTGCCGGCGGCAAACAACTTGCCGCCCGTGGCGCCGTACAGGCAGGTGTTGCCGATGATCGCACTGTCCTGGGTCTTGTAGACGCTGCCCTTGGGCGGAACGATGACCAGCTTGCCACCGGTCATGCCCTTGCCCACGTAGTCGTTTGCATCACCTTCCAGGTACATGTTCAGGCCGCCAGCGTTCCAGACGCCGAAGCTTTGCCCGGCCGTGCCCGTGAAGCGGAAGGTGATCGGCGCATGGGCCATGCCCTGGTTGCCGTGTTTGCGAGCGATTTCCCCGGAGATCCGCGCGCCGATGGAACGGTCGCAGTTGCAGATGTCCAGTTCGAATTCGGCACCGCTCAGGTCGTTGATCGCCGCAGCGGCCATGTCGACCATCTTCTCGGCCAGCTCACCCTTGTCGAACGGCGGGTTGCGATCGACATGGCAGAACTGTGGCTTGTCCGCCGGAATCAGATCACTGCCCAGCAACGGGGTCAGGTCCAAGTGATGCTGCTTGGCGGTCTGGCCCTCGATCACTTCCAGCAGATCGGTACGGCCGATCAGCTCTTCCAGCGAGCGTACGCCCAGCTTTGCCAGCCACTCGCGGGTTTCTTCGGCCACGTAGGTGAAGAAATTCACCACCATGTCGACGGTACCGATGTAGTGGTCCTTGCGCAGCTTGTCGTTCTGGGTCGCCACGCCGGTGGCGCAGTTGTTCAGGTGGCAGATGCGCAGGTATTTGCAGCCCAGGGCGATCATCGGCGCGGTGCCGAAGCCGAAGCTCTCGGCGCCGAGGATGGCGGCCTTGATCACGTCCAGGCCGGTCTTCAGGCCACCGTCGGTCTGCACCCGGACCTTGCCGCGCAAATCGTTGCCGCGCAGGGTCTGGTGGGTTTCGGCCAGGCCCAGTTCCCACGGCGCGCCAGCGTATTTGATGGAAGTCAGCGGCGATGCGCCGGTGCCGCCGTCATAGCCGGAGATGGTGATCAGGTCGGCATAGGCTTTCGCCACGCCGGCGGCAATGGTGCCTACGCCCGCTTCCGCCACCAGTTTCACCGAGACCAGGGCCTTCGGGTTCACCTGCTTGAGGTCGAAGATCAGTTGCGACAAGTCTTCGATCGAGTAGATGTCGTGGTGCGGTGGTGGCGAGATCAGGGTCACGCCGGGAACCGCATAGCGCAGCTTGGCAATCAGGCCGTTGACCTTGCCACCGGGCAATTGGCCGCCTTCGCCGGGCTTGGCGCCTTGGGCAACCTTGATCTGCAGCACTTCGGCGTTGACCAGGTATTCCGGCGTAACGCCGAAGCGGCCGGTCGCCACTTGCTTGATTTTCGAACTCTTGATGGTGCCGTAGCGCGCCGGGTCTTCACCACCTTCACCGGAGTTGGAACGCGCACCGAGGCGGTTCATGGCTTCGGCCAGGGCTTCGTGGGCTTCCGGGGACAACGCGCCCAGGGAGATACCGGCCGAATCGAAGCGCTTGAGCACCGATTCCAGCGGTTCCACTTCACTGATGTCCAGCGGCGTGTCGAGGGTCTTGACCTTGAGCAGGTCGCGGATCATCGACACCGGACGGTTGTCCACCAGCGCGGTGTATTCCTTGAACTTGCTGTAGTCGCCTTGTTGCACGGCCGCTTGCAGGGTGTTGACCACGTCCGGGTTGTAGGCGTGGTATTCGCCACCGTGGACGAACTTCAACAGGCCGCCTTGCTGGATCGGCTTGCGCGGGCTCCAGGCTTCGGCCGCCAGGGCTTTCTGCTCGGCTTCGATATCGACGAAACGCGCACCCTTGATGCGGCTCGGTACGCCACGGAAGCTCAGTTCGCAAACTTCTTCCGAGAGACCGATGGCCTCGAACAATTGCGCGCCACGGTACGAAGCGATGGTCGAGATGCCCATCTTCGACAGGATCTTGAGCAGGCCCTTGGTGATGCCTTTGCGGTAGTTCTTGAACACCTCGTAGAGGTCGCCCAGCACTTCACCGGTACGGATCAGGTCGCCCAGCACTTCGTAGGCCAGGAACGGATAGACCGCCGAAGCGCCGAAGCCGATCAGCACCGCAAAGTGATGCGGGTCACGTGCGGTAGCGGTTTCCACCAGAATGTTGGAATCGCAGCGCAGGCCTTTCTCGGTCAGGCGATGGTGCACCGCGCCAGTGGCCAGGGAGGCGTGGATCGGCAGCTTGCCCGGGGCGATGTGACGGTCAGTCAGCACGATCTGGGTACGGCCGGCGCGCGCGGCTTCTTCAGCCTGGTCGGCGATGTTGCGGATCGCTGCTTCCAGGCCGACGCTTTCGTCATAGTTCAGGTCGATGACCTGACGCTCGAAGCCAGGGCGTTCGAGGTTGGTCAACGAGCGCCACTTGGCCGGCGAAATGACCGGCGAGCTGAGAATCACCCGCGAGGCATGCTCTGGCGATTCCTGGAAAATGTTGCGCTCGGCGCCCAGGCAGATTTCCAGGGACATCACGATCGCTTCGCGCAGCGGGTCGATCGGCGGGTTGGTCACCTGGGCGAACTGCTGGCGGAAGTAGTCGTACGGCGTGCGCACGCGCTGGGACAGTACCGCCATCGGCGTGTCGTCGCCCATGGAGCCGACCGCTTCGTAGCCCTGCTCGCCCAGCGGACGAAGCACCTGGTCACGTTCCTCGAACGTCACCTGGTACATCTTCATGTACTGCTTGAGCTGGTCGACGTCATAAAAGGCCGAACCGTGGTCGTTGTCTTCCATGGTCGCCTGAATGCGCAGGGCATTCTTGCGCAGCCATTGCTTGTATGGATGACGGGACTTGAGACGGTTGTCGATGGCGTCGGTGTCGAGGATCTGGCCGGTCTCGGTGTCCACGGCAAAGATCTGCCCAGGGCCTACGCGGCCTTTGGCGATGACGTCTTCGGGCTGGTAGTTCCAGACACCGATTTCCGAGGCCAGGGTGATGAAACCATTGGTCGTGGTGACCCAGCGCGCCGGGCGCAGGCCGTTACGGTCCAGCAGGCACACCGCATAGCGACCGTCGGTCATGACGATACCGGCCGGGCCGTCCCACGGCTCCATGTGCATGGAGTTGTATTCATAGAAGGCCCGCAGGTCCGGGTCCATGGTCTCGACGTTCTGCCAGGCAGGCGGCACGAGCATGCGCACGCCACGGAACAGGTCGATGCCGCCGGTGACCATCAGCTCCAGCATGTTGTCCATGCTCGAGGAGTCCGAACCGACGCGGTTGACCAGCGGGCCAAGCTCTTCGAGGTCCGGCATCAAATCGTTGGCGAACTTGGTGCGACGGGCCAGGGCCCAGTTGCGGTTGCCGGTGATGGTGTTGATCTCGCCGTTGTGGGCGAGGAAGCGGAATGGCTGGGCCAGTGGCCATTTCGGCAGGGTGTTGGTGGAGAAGCGCTGGTGAAACACGCAGATCGCGGTTTTCAGGCGCTCGTCGCTCAGGTCCGGATAGAAGGCGGTGAGGTCCGCCGGCATCATCAGGCCTTTATAGATAATGGTCTTGTGGGAAAAGCTGCAGATGTAGTGATCGGTGTCGGCGGCGTTGGCCACGGACGAACGACGACGTGAGCTGAACAGCTTGATCGCCATTTCCTGGTCGCTCAGGCCTTCACCGGCAATGAACACCTGTTCGATCAGCGGCAGGCGCTCGAGGGCCAGGCGGCCGAGGACGCTGGTGTCGATCGGCACTTTGCGCCAGCCGACGAGCTGCAGGCCGGCGGCCAGGATCTCGCGGTTCATGTTCTCGCGAGCGGCCTGGGCCTTGACCGGGTCCTGATTGAAAAACACCATGCCCACGGCGTACTGCTTGGGCAGGGTCACGCCAAACGTTTCCTGGGCAATGGCACGCAGGAACTCGTCTGGCTTTTGAATCAGCAAGCCACAACCGTCACCGGTCTTGCCGTCGGCGTTGATCCCACCACGGTGGGTCATGCAGGTCAGGGCCTCAATGGCCGTTTGCAAAAGGGTATGACTGGGCTCGCCCTGCATATGGGCTATCAGGCCGAAACCGCAGTTATCCTTGAATTCATCTGGTTGGTACAGACCTGCTTTCATAGACACTTTCTCACCAGGCTGCCTCTTAGCGAGGCAAATTTCTTTTCAATTCAACCAGTTGCATGCCGCGCCGAACGTACGCCAGCTTTGCGGGGGCAAAAGGGAGGTCATTGTACACACCGACACAGAGGCCCACAAATTTGACGACGAACTGTCGCAAATCCATGTCGCATTTGTGAAAGGTTTAAAGCTATATGCTGTGCTAGTCAAAACTTTTTTGGGTTCGACCGCTACGACTCAAACACTACTGTGACGCAGACACCACAAGGCGCGCGGCCTGAAAGGCCGCCCGCCCTTGCGGAAATTTTGAGGTTGCCGGGAGAGGCGGCCTGGGTAAGGCCGCCGAATCATCAGCGAGTTGCTGCCAGTTCCTGTTGGACGCTGGCGACAGTGCGAGGCCAAGGTTTACCAGCCTGAACCTTCGCTGGCAAGGCCTTGATGGCGGAAACGGCTGCGTCACGGTTGGCAAAGCTGCCGTAAGTGATGACATACAGCGGCTTGCCGTTGAGTACTTTCTTGAAATAACGGTACTCGCCGCCTTGCTCCTTGACGAAGTTCTGCGCGGCGGTTTCAGAGCTGGTGCCGAGGATCTGCACCACATAGTTGCCCGGAGCCTGACCGGCGTACCAGCTACCGCCCGCGGCCTTGGCCGGGGCAGCAGGCTTGGCCGCGGGTGCTGGCGCCGCCGGTTTGGCCGCTGGCGCAGGTGCAGGAGCGGGCTTGGCGGTGGCGACCTGAGTAGGCGCAGGGGTCGGCTTGGCGGCCGGAGCCGGCGATGGCGTCGGCGCAGGGCCGGCCGGTACGCCCGCAGGCGGCGCGGTGGTGGTCACAGTAGGTGGCACGTCGCTGGTGTCTTCGATCGGAGGCGGCGCTCCGTCGTCACCCTCGGTGATTCCACCGGCGGCTTCAGCCAACGGACCGCGCATGACCGGCTGCGACTGGCCGACCAGCGGCAGTGGCATTGGCTGGGTATTGCCGGCGAATTCCACCGCCGGGGCACCGCCGTTGGGTTGGGGCGTGCCCTGACCGAGAGGCAGCTGTGCCTGTTCGTTGGCAGGTGCGCCGGTGGTCGGTGCTTTGCTGCGACCCGGCATCAGCCAGGCGGCAGCCACCGCGACCACGACCACGGCGGAAATCGCCAATACGTGTTTCTTCGGCATGTTGAACCCCATACTTGGACGCTTCACCGCTGAGCGGCTGGCGATCATGATTTCGATCAGAGCATCTCGGGCTACCTGGTTGATATTCCCTGGCCAGCCGTCGGAGCTTTCGTGAATCTCAGAGATCTGATCCGCGGTGAAAAGTTCGATACCCCGGCCGGCGCCTTCGAGACGCTGGGCCAGATATTCACGGGTTTCTTCCTCGGTGTAGGGCGCCAGCTCGATAACGTGGAAACGCTCTTCCTCAAGGTCCAGTTGCTCGAGGTCAGCGATCAACGACGACTCGCCAAACAGGAACACATGAGGACGACCCTCCGGCGCGCCGGCAGCCAGGGCCAACAGGGCTTCCAGGGCGGATTCGTCGAGTTGCTCGGCATCGTCCACCAGCAGATAGACTTCCTGCCCCGTCAACGCCAGTTGCACGATCTGGCCGAGAATCGCGCCGATTTCCGCCTGCTCGACATTCAGTGCCTGGGCGACCTGACGCAGCACGCCAGCTGCGTCGCCGGCGCCACGGGCCGATATCACGACGCTTTGCACCGACTGTTTGTTGGTGCTGGCCACCAGGGCCTGGCGCAGCAAGGTCTTGCCGCTGCCCTGGGGGCCGGTGACGACCAACAGCAACTGGCTGTAGCGCGCCAGGTGATGCAACTGGCCCAGCACCGGCTTGCGCTGGGCGGGAAAGAATTTGAAACCCGGGACCCGTGGGGCGAAAGGGTCGTGACTCAACTGGAAATGGCCGAGGAAAGCCTCGTCGGCATGCAAACTAGTCATCGGAATCTTTTTAACCTTTAAGCTGAGCCAGGGCGCGGTAGTCCGCTCCCAGCGTGGCCTGTAGAACCTCTTTCGGATAATCGTCGGTCACCACCGCTTCGCCCATGCGGCGCAGCAGCACCAGACGCAGACGACCGTCGATCACTTTCTTGTCGATTGCCATGTGTTCAAGGAAATCCGCCTCGCTCATTTCCTCGGGCGGCACCACCGGCAGCCCGGCACGCTGGAACAGACGGATCCCACGATCACGCTCCTGCTCGCTGATCCAGCCCAGGCGCATGGACATTTCCAGGGCCATGACCGTACCTGCGGCAACCGCCTCGCCATGCAGCCAGACGCCATAGCCCATGTGGGTTTCAATGGCATGGCCGAAGGTATGGCCCAGGTTCAGCGTGGCGCGCACGCCCGATTCACGTTCATCGGCGCCGACCACCGCGGCTTTGGCGGCACAGGAGCGCTCGATGGCGTAAGTCAGCGCCGCCTGATCCAGCGCGCGCAGGCGGTCGACGTTGTCTTCGAGCCAGCCGAGGAAAGGCTCGTCGCAGATCAGTCCGTACTTGATGACCTCGGCCAAGCCCGCGGACAACTCACGGGGCGGCAGGGTCTTGAGCGTTGCCGTGTCGATCAGCACCACGTTGGGCTGGTAGAACGCGCCCACCATGTTCTTGCCCAGCGGATGATTGATGCCGGTCTTGCCACCTACCGACGAGTCGACCTGGGAAAGCAGCGTAGTGGGGATCTGGATGAAATCGACACCGCGCTGATAGCAAGCCGCCGCAAAACCGGCCATGTCGCCGATCACACCGCCACCCAAGGCAACCACGGTGGTGCGGCGGTCATGCCGGGCAGTCAGCAGGCCGTCGAAAATCAGTTGCAGGGTTTCCCAGTTCTTGAAGGCCTCGCCGTCGGGCAACACGACGGAAATGACCGAATAGGCAGACAGGCTGCGTGCCAGGCGTTCCAGATACAAAGGGCCGACGGTTTCGTTGGAGATGATCGCGACTTGCCGCCCGGCGATGTGCGGCGCCAGCAATTCGGGCTGGTCCAGCAAGCCTTCGCCAATATGAATCGGGTAGCTGCGCTCGCCCAGGTCGACCTTAAGTGTCTGCATGTGTCCCCACGGTGAAGATGAAATCAGGCGTCCTGCCTGCATTGACGAAATTACACGGTGCCCGCTGTGGCGCCAGTTAATGGCCATCCGCCACGCCCCAGACGGGCCAAGGCGGGACGCCGAGGATAGCGCATTTCGCGCCGCGCATTAACGGGGGGGCAATTGTTGCAGGCGATCGAGGATTTCCAGTACCACCATCCGTGGCGGCCGCTCGTCGGTTTCGATGACCAGGTCGGCGATTTCCCGATACAGAGGGTCACGCACTTCCAGCAGGTCCCGTAAGGTCTTGGCCGGGTCGGCCGTACGCAGCAGCGGCCGGTTGCGATCGCGGGCGGTACGGCCAACCTGCTGTTCGACGGAAGCATGCAGATAGACCACTCGCCCTCCGGCATGCAGCGCCCGACGATTGGCTTCGCGCATGACCGCGCCGCCGCCGGTGGCCAGCACCACGCCTTCAAAATCGCACAGCTCGGCAATCATCGCCTGCTCGCGGTCCCGAAAGCCCGGCTCGCCTTCCTTATCGAAGATCCATGGGATATTGGCACCCGTGCGCAATTCAATTTCCTTGTCGGAATCTTTGAACGGCAGGCGCAGCTCTTTGGCCAGCAAACGACCGATGGTGCTTTTTCCAGCCCCCATCGGCCCAACAAGAATCAAATTTCGCACAGAATCAACGACTCACAGCAATCGCCTGGTTGTTCATGATACGCGGAGTGAGAAACACCAGCAGCTCGGATTTTTTCTCCGAGACCACATCACGCCGGAAAAGGCGGCCAAGATACGGCACATCGCCAAGAAATGGCACCTTATCTACAACCTTGCTCTGAGTATTTGAGAAAACGCCACCAATAACAATGGTCTCGCCGTCATTGACCAGCACCTTGGCGTTGACCTCATTCTTCTTGATCGGCGGGACATCCTGCACTTTGTTCAGATAATCCGGCTCATCCTTGGTGACCTTGACTTCCATGATGATGCGGTTGTCCGGGGTGATCTGCGGCGTGACCTCCAGCGACAACGATGCTTCCTTGAACGACACCGAGGTGGCGCCGCTGGAGCTGGCTTCCTGGTAGGGAATTTCCGTGCCCTTGAGGATTTTCGCGGTCTCCTTGTCGGAGGTCACCACCTTGGGCTGGGAAACGATTTCGCCGTTGCCGGTTTTTTCCATGGCGGTCAGTTCCAGGTCCAGCAGCACGTTGTCCGTGATGAACGCGATACCAATCCCTGAGGTGTTGCCTGAAGCCCCGAGGTCGACGAACGGTTGGTTGGTGCCGGTACTGCCCGGCGTGCCGATGGTCGTGGAGTCTCCCGTGGTGACGCCGGAAGAATTCCAGTTGCCCTTGTTCTGTATCGAGCCCCCCCAGCGCACGCCCAGGCTCTTGTCGTAATCGACGTTGGCCTCGACGATTCGCGCCTCGATCATCACTTGACGCACGGGTATGTCCAGTTGCGCGACGATCCGGCGCAGCTCGTCGAGCCGGTCCTGGGTCTGGTAGGCGATGATGTTGTTGGTGCGTTCATCGACCGTGATCGTGCCCCGCTCGTCGGCCTTCGCCTCGGCACTGGTGACCGACTGGAACAACTTGGCGATGTCGGCGGCCTTGGCATAGTTGACCTGCAGCAGCTCACGCCGCAGCGGTGCCAGGTCGGCAATCTGCTTCTGGGATTCAAGCTCCTGGCGCTCGCGTGCCGCAATCTCGTCGGCGGGCGCCACCAACAGGACATTACCGACCTTGCGCTTGTCGAGCCCCTTGGTCTTGAGCACCAGATCCAGCGCCTGGTCCCACGGCACGTTCTGCAACCGCAGGGTGATACCGCCTTGCACGGTGTCGCTGGCCACCAGGTTAAGGTTGGTGAAGTCGGCGATCAACTGCAGCACCGAGCGCACTTCAATGTCCTGGAAGTTGAGTGACAGCTTTTCCCCGTTGTAGGCGGCGCGGTCGCTGTTGCGTTTCTGCAAGTCTTCGACCGTCATTGGCCGGACGCTCACGGTCAGCTTGTTGTCGGTCTGGTAGGTCGAGTAGTCGAAGGTGCCGCTGGGTTCGATGCTGATGGTGGCGCGGTCGGAACCCGCGCTGGCATTGACGAACTGCACCGGGGTGGCGAAATCCTTGACGTCCAGGCGCACCCGCAGGGGTTCGGGCAACTGGGTCCTGGGGAAGTCGAGGATGATCCTGCCTTCGCGCTCCTGGATATCGGGCGCAATGGAAGGGTCGGACAGGTCAATGACCACATTGCCTTCCCCTTGGGTCCCACGCTGGAAGTCCACGCCCCGGATGGCCTTGCCTGCCGGAGCGCTGGCCCTGGTGAGGGACGGTACGGCTCCGGCAGGGCGCGGTGCCTGCGCCGCGGCCCTGGCGGTCGCGCCCTTGCCAACCACTACGAAGAGGTTGTTGCCCTCGATCCGCGTGTCATAGGGCGCCAGCTGGGTAAGGCCGATGATCAGCCGCGTGCGGTCCCCCGCCTCGACCACGGTGGCGCTGCGTGCGTTGCCGCCGCCCAGGTCATGGCTTTTGCTGGCCAATCGATTGGTCACGCCGGGCAGGTCCAGCGCGATTCGCGCCGGTTGTTCGGTGGTATAGCCCCGAGGTGGGGGCGGCGGACCATCGAAGCTGAGCTTCAGCTCGACACGGTCCCCCGGCAACGCCGCGACATCGAGCGTCTTCAGGCTGGCCCCCTGTACCATCGGTGACAACAGCGCTATCCATAGCGAAATACCGAGGGCTGGAAAAATCCTGTTCATTGTTCGAATTCCACTATGAGTGCTCTTTCAAAGGAATGGTCCGCGGCCGCTCCAGCCAGGCGCCCTCGCCATCGGGAACGATTTCGACCACATCGACCTGCGTGGCGCTGATCGCGACGACCCGCCCATCATTGCGTCCCAGGTAGTCCCCCACCTTCAGCCGATGTACGCCGCCCGCGCCTCGTACCAGTGCAAAGGAACCGCTGGCATTGGAGATCGTCCCGACCATCTCGAACTGCTCGATATTAAAGCCTTCCAGGTACTGCTTGACCCGGTTGGGATCGGGCCGCACGTTGCGCGAGCCCTGCGGCCGACCCGCCTGGTCCATGCGCACTTGCCTGGAGAAAGGGCTGCGCAGGTTCGCGGCGCTGTAGGTGAAGGTTTCGTTGGGCTTGAAGGTCGGCGTTGGCTCGATCTTGCCAGGTGGGCGCAGGCGCACCTCGTTCATGTAGGCATCCAGGTCACTGAAGCCGTCGTCGCTGTTACAGCCGGCCAACGCGACCAACCCGGCCAGCAGGCTCATACGCCAGGCCGACATCATGGCTGCGCCTCCTGCTCGTTGTACCGGTAGGTCTTGGCCTGGATGCTCATGCGCAGCTTCGTCCCCTCCTCGGGCTCCATCGGGGCGATCTCGAAGTCGTGCAGAGTCACGATTCGCGGCAACCCGGCCACGCCGCTGACGAATGTCGCCAGGTCATGGTAGCCGCCCGTCACGGTGATCTGGATCGGCAGCTCGATGTAGAACGGCTGGGTGACTTCCGGCAGCAGTTTGATTTCCTCGAACTCCAGGCCACTGCCCAGGCCGGTGCGGGTGATGTCTTCCAACAGGCCTGGCACTTCGGTGTCGCTGGGCAACTGCCGCAACAACACGCCGAACGAGGTCTCCATCTGCTTCATCTGCTCGGTGTAGCGCTCCAGGTTCGCCGCCATGTGAGCCTTGCCCGCAAATTGCGCCTTGAGGGTGTTCTCCTCTTCCTGCACTTGCTGCAACTGAGTCTGCAGGTCACTCAAGGCGAAGTTATAGCCCAGCCCCAGAACCAGTATCACCAGCACAATGCCAGCCAGCCATTTGATCGGTGCCGGCCACGAACCAATATTGTTGGTGTCCAAGTCGCTGAGGTCGATCTTGCGCAGTGCGTCCAGCCATTCTCCGGGCTTCATTGGGCGTCCTCCGCATCGGCCGGGCGGGTCTGGCGAACCGTCAGCTGAAAGATGTTCGCCTGGTCGAGCTGGCCCGCCGTGGTGGCCTTCACTTCCGTCAGGCTCGGAGCGTCGAACAAGTCCGATGAGTCCAGGTTGCGCATCAGGTCAGAGACCCGGTTGTTCGACTCCGCGGCCCCTGTTATTGACAAGGTGCCCTCTTCCATCTTGACGTCAGTGAAATACACACCGTCGGGCAGGGTCCGCGCCAACTGATCGAAAATCCGCGCGCTGACCGGCCGATTGCCCTGCAGGTCCTGGATGATGCGCATGCGCTCCAGCAATTGTTGCCGCCGTGCCTTCAACTCGCTGATCTGCTCGATGCGCTCGTCCAGGACGGCAATCTGCTCGCGCAGGTGGCTGTTGCGCGCTGTTTGATAGTCGATGGCACTGTTCAGATATTGCACCGCGATCAAGGTCAGGCCCACCGCACCGACCAGCGCGCCGACCAATGCCAGCAGAAAGCGTTTGCGGCGCTCTTCGCGCAGCTCTTCGCGCCAGGGTAGAAGGTTGATCCGCGCCATCAGTCGAAACTCCTGAGGGCCAACCCGCAGGCGATCATCAGCGCGGGCGCGTCACTGGCCAGGGCGCCCGCGTTGACCTTGCTGCTCAGGGCCATGTTGGCGAACGGATTGGCCACCTGGGTGGGTGTGCCCAGGCGCTGCTCGATCAGCCGATCCAGCCCCGCCACCGAAGCCGTGCCGCCGGCCAACAGGATGTGATCGACCGCGCTGTACTGGCCGGAGGCAAAGAAAAATTGCAGCGAGCGCGATACCTGCTGGACCAATGCTTCGCGAAACGGCTGCAGCACCTCGCTGAGATAGTCGTCCGGCAACCCTCCCTGCTTTTTTGCCAGGCCGGCCTGCTCCGGCGTCAGGCCGTAGCGGCGCTGGATTTCCTCGGTCAGTTGGCGGCCACCGAACAACTGCTCGCGGGTATAGATGATGCGCCCGTTGTGCAACACGCTGAGGGTGGTCATCGTGGCACCGATGTCGACGACCGCCACCGTCAACCGCTCCTGAGTCGCCGCCAACTGGGTCGCGAGCAGACCAAAGGCACGCTCCAGCGCGTAGGCCTCCACGTCGACCACGCGGGCCGTCAACCCAGCGAGAGCCAGCGCGGCCTCGCGGACCTCGACATTTTCCTTGCGACACGCGGCCAGCAGCACCTCGACCCGCTCGGTGCTGCGGGGCGAAACGCCAATAACTTCGAAATCGATCGCTACCTCATCCAGGGGGTAAGGAATGTACTGGTCGGCTTCGATCTTGAGCTGGTTTTCCATTTCGTCATCGGACAGCCCGGCATCCATCTCGATGGTCTTGGTGATGACCGCCGAACCCGCGACGGCCACCGCCACGTTGCGCAAGGGCGTCCTGGCCTTGGCGAGCACCCGCGACAGCGCCTGCCCCACGCCTTCGAGCTCGGCAATGTTCTTTTCGATCACGGCATTGGCCGGCAGAGGCTCGACCGCATACGACTCGACGCGATAACGATCACCCTGGCGACTCAATTCGAGCAGCTTCACCGACGTCGAGCTGATGTCGATTCCCAGAAGCGCATGGGCTTTTTTATTGAAGAGTCGTAGCACTACCAATTCCCTATGACTATCCGTGAGTTACGGACTCTCTAATAAGCGTTGCGTTCAATCCCCCCGGTCCGACGAACGTCCGGATGGCGTTCCCGACGAAAAAAAATGCTTATAATGCCCAGCGTTTTTTTTCGCTTTGTTGCAAGCACGGGTTCTTCCCTGCACCTGGCGCCTTTTCATTCTTTGCCTGGATATCCAAAAGCCTTGATTCGTCTGCTGAAATTTTTCGGATGGTCCATCGTCGCCGTTTTCTGCGGACTGCTCTTGGGCCTGAGCGGTGCGTTTCTTTACCTTAGTCCGGGATTGCCGTCCGTGGAGGCGCTGAGAAGTATTCAGTTGCAGATTCCCCTGCGGGTGTACAGCAGCGACAACAAGTTGATCGCCGAATTTGGCGAAATGCGCCGTACGCCGATCCGTTTCGCCGACATTCCGCCCAATTTCATCAATGCGTTACTAAGTGCTGAAGACGACAATTTCGCCAACCACTACGGCGTCGATCCCGGCAGCCTGATGCGCGCCGCCAGCCAGCTGATCAAGAGCGGCCACATCCAGTCCGGTGGCAGCACCATCACCATGCAGGTGGCGAAGAATTTCTTCCTGACCAGCGAGCGCAGCTTCTCGCGCAAGACCACCGAGATCCTCCTCGCCCTGCAAATCGAGCGGCAGCTGACCAAGGACGAGATCCTCGAGCTGTACGTAAACAAGATTTACCTGGGCAACCGCGCCTACGGCATCGAGGCGGCAGCCCAGGTGTATTACGGCAAGTCGATCCGCGATGTGAGCCTGGCGCAGATGGCGATGATCGCCGGCCTGCCCAAGGCGCCGTCGCGCTTCAATCCGCTGGCCAATCCGGCGCGCAGCAAGGAACGTCGCGACTGGATCCTGGGGCGCATGTACAAGCTCGGCAAGATCAGCGAAGCGGACTACACCGCCGCGGTCAATGAGCCGCTGAACGCCAGCTATCACGTCCCGACTCCAGAAGTGAACGCCCCGTACATCGCCGAGATGGCCCGTGCCGAGATGGTCGGTCGCTATGGCAGCGACGCCTACACCGAAGGTTTCCGCGTCACCACCACGGTGCCGAGCGATCTGCAGGAAATGGCCAATACCGCGCTGCACGAAGGCTTGATGACCTATGACCAGCGCCATGGCTACCGGGGCCCTGAATCGCGCCTGCCAGGCAAGACCAAGGAAGCCTGGGCCCAGGAACTGACCAAGCAACGCACCATCAGCAGCCTGGAACCGGCGATCGTCACCCAGGTGGACAAGGACGGCATCAAGGTCCTGACACGCAATGGCGATTCGGAAGAGCACGTGGCCTGGGACACCATGAAATGGGCCCGTCCGTTCCTCAATACCAACAGCATGGGGGCCAATCCTCGCCAGCCATCGGACGTGGCGCAGGTCGGCGACCTCGTCCGGGTGCAGCGCCAGCCGGACAATTCCCTCAAGTTCAGCCAGATCCCGGCCGCCCAGGGCGCGCTGGTTTCCCTGGACCCGCAAAACGGCGCGATCCGTTCGCTGGTGGGTGGCTTCGCATTCGAGCAGAGCAACTACAACCGTGCCTTGCAGGCCAAGCGCCAGCCGGGTTCGAGCTTCAAGCCATTCGTCTATAGCGCCGCGCTGGATAACGGCTACACCGCCGCCAGCCTGGTGAACGATGCGCCGATCGTCTTTGTCGACGAATACCTGGACAAGGTCTGGCGCCCCAAGAACGACACCAATACCTTCCTTGGCCCGATTCGCCTGCGCGAAGCCTTGTACAAGTCCCGCAACCTTGTATCGATTCGCCTGCTGCAGGCCCTGGGCGTAGACCGCACCATCGACTACATCAGCAAGTTCGGCTTCAACAAGCAGGACTTGCCGCGCAACCTTTCCCTGGCCCTGGGCACCGCGACGCTGACGCCGATGGAGATCGCCACGGGCTGGAGCACATTTGCCAACGGCGGGTACAAGATCACTCCGTATATCATCGATAAGATAGAAAGCCGCAACGGCGAAACGCTGTTCCTTGCCAACCCGCCACGGGTCCCCACGGGCGAGGAGGCCAGCAACGGCGTCGCCGCGCCTGCCACTGAGACCTTCACGGTGAACGCAACAGGCGGCGAAGCCACCACCGCCCCTGCCGTACCACAAGCGCCGGCAATCGCCGAACGCATCGTTGACGGACGCACCACCTACATTCTCAACAGCATGCTGCAGGACGTGATCAAGCTCGGCACCGGCCGTCGAGCCCTCGCCTTGGGCCGCACCGACCTGGCGGGCAAGACCGGTACCACCAACGAATCCAAGGACGCCTGGTTCTCCGGCTATAACGCCGATTACGTGACCACCGTCTGGACCGGTTTCGACCAGCCCGAAAGCCTGGGTCGGCGAGAGTTCGGTGGCACCGTGGCGCTGCCGATCTGGATGAGCTACATGGGCGCCGCCCTCAAGGACAAGCCGCCCCACACCCAGCCTGAACCGGAAGGCATCCTCAGCCTGCGAGTCGACCCGGTCAGCGGCCGCGCGGCCACGCCAGGTACGCCGGGTGCGTACTTCGAACTGTTCAAGAGCGAAGACACCCCGCCGTCGGTCAACGAGCTGGGCAACGGCGTAGCGCCGGGCAGCCCGTTGCCGGCAGACGAGGCGGCGCCGATCGATTTGTTCTGACCGACCCCACCTCCCTGTGGGAGCCGAGCTTGCTCGCGATGGCGGCGGCCCAGGCAACCCAAAACCCGTGGCGAGGGAGCTTGCTCCCGCTGGCCTGCGCAGCAGGCCCCTGCATGCCTATAGACCGACCGCATTGCCCGGTTTGCGACGGCTGCGCAGCCGAGCGGGAGCAAGCTCCCTCGCCACAGGGTTGGATTGAGACTTGAGCGTTGGGCTGAGAGGCCTGGGGTGAATTGAAGATCGTCATCGCGAGCAAGCTCGCTCCCACAGGGGGATTTGTAGCGGTCGCACAATCAATGTCCAACACCGAACCAATGTGGGAGCGAGCTTGCTCGCGATGGCGGCAGCCCAGGCCACCCAAAACCCGTGGTGAGGGAGCTTGCTCCCGCTGGCCTGCGCAGCAGGCCCTGCATGTTTATAGACCGACCGCATTGCCCGGCTTGCGACTGCTGCGCAGCCGAGCGGGAGCAAGCTCCCTCGCCACAGGGGTTGGATTGGGGTTCAAGCGCTGGGCTTGGGAGACCTCGGTTTAATTGAAAATCGTCATCGCGAGCAAGCTCGCTCCCACAGAGGGATTTTTGGTGGCCATACAAAACCGGCACGCACAAAAAAGCCCCGACTCATCATAGAGCCTGGGCTTTTTGTTGAAGCACTACAACGACTTAGCCGTTGAACACGTCATCCACGCTCTTGAGCGGGTAGTTCTTCGGGTACGGCAGGGTGGCCACGCCCGTCTCGATGGCGGCCTTGGCCACGGCGTCGGAGATCAGGGTGATCAGGCGGGCGTCCATGGGTTTCGGGATGATGTACTCACGACCGAATTCCAGCTTGATGCCGCCGTAGGCGTCGCACACTTCCTGAGGCACCGGCAGCTTGGCCAGTTCGCGCAGGGCGTTGGCGGCCGCGACTTTCATTTCTTCGTTGATGCGCTTGGCGCGAACGTCCAGGGCACCACGGAAGATGAACGGGAAGCCCAGCACGTTGTTGACCTGGTTCGGGTAGTCCGAACGGCCAGTGGCCATGATCACGTCGCTGCGAGTCGCGTGAGCCAGCTCTGGGGAGATCTCCGGGTCCGGGTTCGAGCAGGCAAACACGATTGGGTTCGGCGCCATGCGCAGCAGGTTTTCCGGGGTCAGCAGGTTCGGGCCCGACAGGCCGACGAACACGTCCGCACCGTCCAGCGCGTCCGCCAGGGAGCGCTTGTCGGTCGCGTGGGCGAACACGGCCTTGTATTGGTTCAGGTCGTCACGGCCGGAGTGGATCACGCCGGTACGGTCGATCATGAAGATGTTTTCGATCTTGGCGCCCATGCTCACCAGCAATTTCATGCAGGAGATGGCCGCAGCGCCCGCGCCCAGGCAGACGATCTTGGCTTCCGGCAGGGTTTTGCCAGCGATTTCCAGGGCGTTGATCATGCCGGCTGCGGTCACGATCGCAGTACCGTGCTGGTCATCATGGAAAACCGGGATGTCGCACTGTTCGATCAGGGCGCGCTCGATCTCGAAGCACTCAGGTGCCTTGATGTCTTCCAGGTTGATGCCGCCGAAGGTGATGGAGATGCGCTTGACGGTGTCGATGAAGGCTTGCGGGCTTTCGGAATCGACTTCGATGTCGAACACATCGATGCCGGCGAAACGCTTGAACAGGACTCCCTTGCCTTCCATGACTGGCTTGGAAGCCAGCGGGCCGAGGTCACCCAGGCCGAGAATCGCGGTGCCATCGGAAATGACTGCAACCAGGTTGCCCTTGCCGGTGTATTTGTAGGCCAGCTCAGGGTCGCGAGCGATTTCACGCACTGGTTCGGCTACGCCGGGGCTGTAGGCCAGCGACAAGTCGCGGGCAGTAGCGGTGGCCTTGGTGAGCTCGACACTCAGCTTTCCTGGACGAGGATTAGCGTGATATTCGAGAGCGGCAGTTTTCAGATCAGACATGTGGGCATTCCGCTTTTTACTGTGTTGGACAGACGGACCGCCGAGGATACGCGCCTCGCAAAGTCCCTACAAGACTGACCAGTCACTCCTGTCAAGCGCCCTGCCCTACGACTTTGGGCCAAGAGCAGCGAAACACAAGGGCTTGATGCATACAATCGAGCAAAGAAATGTCTACAATTATTTTCTCAGAGCACCGGCTGCAACATTGCCGGATCGGTCAGCGGCAACATCCATCGCGCCTGCCCCTGCTTGGTAGCTCCACGTCGAGAGCGATCGATGACCCAACCGCGCGCCTCGACTGTACGGCCTTGCAGGCGTTTCAACATCGACGCATCGAAATTGCGCTGCAGGTTGGGAGCGATGTGCAGGACAACCGCGCCTTGCAGTTCGACCCAGATACCGCCGCGATTGCGTTGCACGCTGTCTACACGGCCGCTGACCAACGCAAAGCCGGGCGCCTTGATTTGCTCGGCTCGCGTGACAGGGGATTTCTTCCAGATCCCGAGCCTTGCTTGCCGCGCCTGGCGTTCCGCCGCCTGCTGACACTCCACCAACTCAACGTTCGGCGCGACCGCCACCAGGAAACCCAGCCCCTCGGCAATCAACTGTTCTTCCAGGTTCCGGCCCTGGCGGTCGTAGACATGAGCAAGCGTGCGCCCGTAATCATCGCGGTCGTCCCGACCCGGCAATACCTTGACCCGGCCGGCGCTGGCGGCCACCAAGGCCTCGAGTCGCTGGTGCGCCGCCACGGCGAACGGTTCATCAGCACGCCCGCGCTTGCCCAGCTCCGGGCTGTTGAGGCCGATCATGCGGATGCGACGACCGTCCTCGAGGTACACGGTGTCGCCGTCCACGACCCGCTGAACGGCCACTTCGGGCAGCTCACCCGGCGAAGGGCAGGACGCCTGAGCACCACAAAGCCAAATCGCGGACACAAAAAAGGCGCCCGCAAGGGACGCCTTTTTCATCAGTCTGGAATAGCCCGAAAGACTTTCCAAAATGATTAGCCTCAGGCTTTCGGAGTAACTTTGCCGAAAGCACCGAAACGATCGGCGAACTTCTGAACGCGACCGCCGGTATCCAGAGTCTTTTGCTTACCGGTGTAGAACGGGTGGCATTCGTTGCAAACGTCGATCGCCAGGGCTTTGCCGTAGGTCGAACGGGTTTCGAACTTGTTGCCGCAGCTGCAGGTGACTGCAACAACTGGGTAGTCTGGATGGATATCGGTTTTCATGGTGTTTTCCTCAGGCTAGCGTGCCGCCACCCAACACTATTGTTGAATACCGCACGTAATTAGGCCGCGGATTCTACCAGACATCGTCGTTCACGCAAGCTATGCCTTGTACCAACCGTCTGCTAGGCTCGCCCCCACCACACCCCTGTGGGAGCAAGCTTGCTCGCGATAGCGGTGGATCTGCCACATGCATGTTGACTGACAGGCCGCCATCGCGAGCAAGCTCGCTCCCACATTGACTTGCGAATTTGTCCGTTTACCGAGATCCCCGCGTGCCCGACGCCATCCTGCGCCTCGCCTTGCCATCGCCCCTGCGCCGCCTGTTCGATTACCGCGCCCCGGCTGGAGTGCCGCGTGCCCAGTTGCAACCGGGCATGCGTCTGCGCGTGCCGTTCGGCCGGCGGGAAATGATCGGCATCCTGGTGGAAGTCAGCGATCAAAGCGAAGTGCCGGTCGATAAGCTCAAGCCAGCCCTGGCCCTACTCGATGCGACGCCACCGCTGCCGGCGCCGCTGCTCAAATTATGCCTGTGGACCGCCCAGTATTATCAGCACAGCCTGGGTGACACCCTGAGTTGGGCCCTGCCGGCGCTGTTGCGCCAGGGCGAACCGGCCGAGGCGCGCCAGGAGCGGTTCTGGTCGGCGGCACCGGGCGCCTCGCTGGACGATCCGCGTATTGCCCGCGCACCGCGCCAGCGCGAAGCCCTGGCGACCCTGGCCCAGCATCCCCATGGCGTGGCGCACCCGTTATTGAGCAAGTTGATGCTCAGTAAGGACAGCCTCGACCTGTTGTTGGCCAAGGACCTGGTCCAGGTGGAAGTCCGTCGGCATGCCCCGAGCGCACGCCATGAACACTGGCTGGCCCAGCCGGAACTGCCACTCAACGCTGAGCAACGGGCCGCTTGCGAGGCCATTCGCGCGGGCTTCGACAGCTACCACGCCTTTCTGTTGGCGGGCGTCACCGGCAGCGGCAAGACCGAGGTCTACCTGCAACTGATCCGCCAGACCCTCGAAGCCGGCAAACAAGCCCTGGTGCTGATCCCGGAGATCAACCTCGGCCCACAAACCCTGGCGCGCTTCGAACAACGCTTCAATGCGCGAATCGCCCTGGTGCACTCGGCGGTCAACGATCGCGAGCGACTGGAAGCCTGGCTCGCCGCCCGGGACGGCGAGGCAGATATCATCATCGGCACCCGCTCGGCGCTGTTCACACCGATGAAAAATCCCGGCCTGATCATCATCGACGAAGAGCACGACGGTTCTTATAAACAGCAGGAAGGCCTGCGCTATCACGCGCGGGATCTGGCGCTGGTGCGCGCCCGTCAGGAAAACATTCCCATCGTCCTTGGCTCGGCCACGCCCTCGCTGGAAAGCCTGCACAACGCCTACACCGGTCGCTACGGCCTGCTGCGCCTCAACGAACGAGCCGGCGGCGCCAAGCAACCGCGCTTCCTGCGCCTGGATGTGAAAAGTCGTCCACTGGACAGCGGCATTTCCGGACCGATGCAGCAAGCCATCGGCCAGACCCTGGCAGCCGGGCAACAGGTCCTGGTCTTCCTCAACCGCAGGGGGTTCGCCCCGACCCTGCTGTGCCATGATTGCGGCTGGATGTCCGGTTGCGAGCGCTGTGATGCACGAATGACCGTCCATCAACGCTACGGCGAACTGCGCTGCCACCACTGCGGGCACTCCGAGCGTGTGCCGAGGAACTGCCCGCAATGCGGGAAAGTCGACTTGCGTCCCGTGGGCGCCGGCACCGAGCGCGCCGAAGAGCGGCTGGGCATTTTGTTTCCCGACTATCCGGTGCTACGCGTGGATCGCGACAGCACTTCCCGAAAGGATGCGATGAACAATCTGTTCGCCACCATCCAAAAGGGCCAGCCCTGCATCCTGGTGGGCACGCAGATGCTCGCCAAGGGGCATCACTTCCCCCGCGTCACGCTGGTGTCGATCCTGGATGCCGATGGCGGGCTGTTTTCCGGCGATTTTCGCGCCAGCGAGCGCATGGCGCAGCTGATCGTCCAGGTCGCAGGCCGCGCCGGGCGCGCCGAAGAGCCAGGCAAAGTGATCATCCAGACCCACCTGGCGGATCATCCGCTGCTGATACAACTGACCGAGCAAGGCTATTTTGCCTTCGCCGAGCAGGCGTTGAGCGAACGCCGAGGCGCCGGGCTGCCACCGTTCGCCCACCTGGCGCTGTTGCGGGCCGAGGCTCACAAACCGGGGCAGGCTGAAGGTTTTCTGGATGAAGCGTGCAGCGAGGCGGAGCGTTTGTTGGCGGAACAGAACCTCACCGGCATCGAACTCTTGGGCCCGGTGCCAGCGCCGATGGAACGACGCGCCGGGCGCTATCGTGCCCAGCTTTTATTGCAGGCCAATGCCCGGGCGCCGCTGCATCGGCTGTTGAATGCCTGGTTGCTGGTGCTCGAACAGATGCCCAGCGGGCGGGCGGTGCGCTGGTCGCTGGATGTGGATCCGGTGGATTTGTACTGACCCAGGCGCCGCCTTCGCGAGCAGGCTCGCTCCCACAGAAACCTCATTTCAATGTGGGAGCGAGCCGGCTCGCGAAGGCGTCCGAACAACCACCACACATCCCCAACCAACCCGCTACAGTTGGCAAGCTCGCCCGCGCCACGGATAATGCCCAGTTTTTCCACCAGCGCATCGAAGCGCCGCCGCGCCTGCGGTTGAAAGAGAAGACCATGAAAGACACCATTCGCCAGCTCATCCAGCAAGCCATCACCCAACTCGTCACTGAAGGTGTGCTGCCAGAAGGCCTGTCGCCGGCGATTCAGGTCGAGAACACCCGCGACAAGACCCACGGCGACTTCGCCAGCAACATCGCGATGATGCTCGCCAAGCCGGCCGGCATGAAGCCTCGCGACCTGGCGGAAAAGATCATCGCAGCGCTGCCGGCCGACGAGAACGTCAGCAAGGCCGATATCGCCGGCCCAGGCTTCATCAATTTCTTCCAGAACACCCAGGCCCTGGCCTCGCGTCTCGACGCGGCCCTGGCCGACGCGCGCCTTGGCGTACGCAAGGCCGGGCCATTGCAGCGCACCGTAGTCGACCTCTCGGCCCCTAACCTCGCCAAGGAAATGCACGTCGGCCACCTGCGCTCGACCATCATTGGCGACGGCGTGGCGCGCGTGCTGGAGTTTCTCGGCGACACCGTGATCCGCCAGAACCACGTCGGCGACTGGGGCACGCAGTTCGGCATGCTGATGGCCTATCTGCAGGAAAACCCCATCACCAGCGACGAGCTGTCGGACCTGGAAAACTTCTACCGCGCCGCCAAGCAACGCTTCGACGAATCGCCCGAATTCGCCGACCGCGCCCGTGGCCTGGTGGTCAAGCTGCAGGCCGGCGATGCCGAGTGCCTGGCGCTGTGGACCAAGTTCAAGGACATCTCCCTGTCCCACTGCCAGAAAATCTACGAGCTGCTGAACGTCAAGCTGACCATGGCCGACGTGATGGGCGAGAGCGCCTACAACGATGACTTGGTCAACGTGGTCAACGACCTTCGCGCCAAGGGCATGCTGGTAGAAAGCAACGGCGCCCAGTGCGTGTTCCTGGAGCAGTTCAAGACCGCCGATGGCGAGCCCCTGCCGGTGATCATCGTCAAAGCCGACGGCGGCTACCTCTATGCCACCACCGACCTGGCGGCCGTACGCTACCGCAACGGCGTGCTCAAGGCCGATCGGGTGCTGTATTTCGTCGACCAGCGCCAAGCCCTGCACTTCCAGCAAGTGTTCGAAGTGGCGCGCCTGGCTGGCTTCGTGACCCACCCGATGGAAATGGAGCACATGGGCTTCGGCACCATGAACGGCGCCGACGGCCGCCCATTCAAGACCCGCGACGGCGGCACCGTAAAATTGATCGACCTGCTGACCGAAGCCCAGGACCGCGCTTACACCTTGGTCAAGGGCAAGAACCCGGACCTGGCCGAAGACGAACTGCGCAACATTGCCAAGGTCGTCGGCATCGACGCGGTGAAGTACGCCGACCTGTCGAAACACCGCACCAGCGACTACAGCTTCAACTTCGACCTGATGCTCAACTTCGAAGGCAACACCGCGCCGTACCTGTTGTACGCCTACACCCGCGTGGCGGGGGTGTTCCGCAAGCTCGGCAAACGCTTCGACGAAGTGGAGGGTCAGATTGTCCTCGAGGCCGCCCACGAGCAGGAACTCGCGGCCAGGCTGGCCCAGTTCGGCGAGGTGCTGAACAACGTCGCCGACAAAGGTACACCGCATACTTTGTGTGCCTACCTGTACGACGTCGCTGGCCTGTTCTCCAGCTTCTATGAGAACTGCCCGATCCTCAGCGCCGACACCCCGGCACAAATGCAGAGCCGCTTGCGCCTCGCCGCGCTGACCGGACGTACGCTCAAGCAAGGCCTGGAACTGCTGGGCCTGGAAACCCTGGAGCGCATGTAAGTTGGCCGCCAAGAAAAAACCTGCACCCAAACGCGGCGCCAGTCGTTACCAGCCCCCGGCCAAAAAGCCGATTCCGGGCTGGTTGTGGATGGCCATCGGCCTGACCGTCGGCGCTTTCATTGTCTTTCTGATGAAGCTGGAGCCGGGCCAGGGCGATGACGTCAAGCGCGTGCGGCAAGAGCAGCAGAAAGCCACGCGGATCGCCGAGGCCAACAAGACCCCGCCGAGCCCGACGCAACCGGTGAAGCCGAAGTACGACTTCTATACCCTGCTGCCGGAATCGGAAGTCATCGTGCCGCCCGATGCCGTGCCGGAGAAAACCCTGCCGACACCACAAGTGCCTCAGGTGCCGGCCACACCGGTGACCCCGGCCGAAGCCGCCAAGATCGACACCGCCCGCGCCCAGGCGGCCCTGGCCGGCATCACGCCGCCACCCGCGCCGCCCGTACAAAAGGCTGCGCCAGTGACGAAGTTCTTCTTGCAAGCCGGCTCGTTCCGCAAGGAAGCCGATGCCGACAAGGTCCGGGCACAGATCATTTTGCTGGGCCAGTCGGTGTCGGTGGAATCCGGCACGGTGAAGGACGAAACCTGGTACCGGGTACTGGTTGGCCCGTTCAGCAATCGGGAAGAGCTGACCAAGGCCCAGAAACAACTGGCCGGCAGCGGCTTCAGCAACCTGTTGTTACAACAACGCCAGAGCCGCTGATTCCAACGAAGGCATTTATGGCTGCGAGGCTTTTCGTGGCGAGGGAGCTTGCTCCCGCTGGGCTGCGTAGCAGCCCTAAAAGCTTGGGGCCACTGCGCGGTCCAGCGGGAGCAAGCTCCCTCGCCACAAAGAAGTCCTCTGCCAAAAACAGCGAGGGACCACTCATCCCCTCCGCACCCTTGCAGTTGAAAAACCCCACGCCACCCCCATATGAGTTCCATCCGGGCATTTTCGCCCCGCTGCGTGGAGACTCTTCCCTTGACCACCATCGTTTCAGTCCGCCGTCACGGCAAAGTCGTCATGGGCGGCGACGGCCAGGTTTCACTGGGCAACACCGTGATGAAAGGCAACGCGAAGAAAGTCCGCCGCCTGTACCACGGCCAGGTCATCGCCGGTTTCGCCGGGGCCACCGCCGATGCCTTCACCCTGTTCGAACGTTTTGAAGGCCAGCTTGAAAAACACCAGGGCCACCTGATCCGCGCCGCCGTCGAGCTGGCGAAGGAATGGCGTACCGACCGCTCCCTGAGCCGCCTCGAAGCGATGCTCGCGGTCGCCAACAAGGATGCCTCGCTGATCATCACCGGCAACGGTGACGTCGTTGAGCCTGAAGACGGCTTGATCGCCATGGGTTCCGGTGGCGCCTACGCCCAGGCCGCCGCCAGCGCCCTGTTGAAAAAAACCGACCTGTCGGCCCGGGAAATCGTTGAGACAGCCCTTGGCATTGCCGGCGACATCTGTGTCTTCACCAACCACACCCAGACCATTGAGGAGCAGGACCTCGCGGAGTGAGCCCATCCAGGCCCAGACTTCCGCTTGAGGACCGCCAATTATTATGTCCATGACTCCCCGCGAAATCGTCCACGAACTCAATCGCCATATCATCGGCCAGGACGATGCCAAGCGCGCCGTCGCCATTGCCCTGCGCAACCGCTGGCGCCGGATGCAGTTGCCTGAAGAACTGCGCGTTGAAGTAACACCCAAGAACATCCTGATGATCGGCCCGACCGGTGTCGGCAAGACCGAGATCGCCCGTCGCCTGGCCAAGCTCGCCAATGCGCCATTCATCAAGGTCGAGGCCACCAAGTTCACCGAGGTGGGCTACGTGGGCCGCGACGTCGAGTCGATCATTCGCGACCTGGCCGATGCCGCTATCAAGCTGCTGCGCGAGCAGGAAATTACCAAGGTTCGCCATCGCGCCGAAGACGCCGCCGAAGAACGCATCCTCGATGCGCTTCTGCCGCCTGCGCGCATGGGCTTCAACGCCGACTCCGCCGCGACCCAGGATTCCAACACCCGCCAACTGTTCCGCAAGCGCCTGCGCGAAGGCCAGCTGGACGACAAGGAGATCGAGATCGAAGTGGCCGAGATGGCCGGTGTCGACATCTCCGCGCCGCCGGGCATGGAAGAGATGACCAACCAGCTGCAGAGCCTGTTCGCCAACATGGGCAAGGGCAAGAAGAAAAGCCGCAAGCTCAAGGTCAAGGAAGCGCTGAAGCTGGTGCGCGATGAAGAGGCCAGCCGCCTGGTCAACGAAGAAGAATTGAAGGCCAAGGCCCTGGAAGCGGTCGAGCAGCATGGCATCGTGTTCATCGACGAGATCGACAAGGTCGCCAAGCGCGGCAACGTCGGCGGCGCCGATGTGTCCCGCGAAGGCGTGCAACGCGACCTGCTGCCGCTGATCGAAGGCTGCACGGTCAATACCAAGCTGGGCATGGTCAAGACCGACCACATCCTGTTCATCGCTTCCGGCGCGTTCCACCTGAGCAAGCCGAGCGACCTGGTTCCTGAGTTGCAGGGCCGCTTGCCGATTCGTGTTGAACTCAAGGCGCTGTCGCCGGAAGATTTCGAACGCATCCTGAGCGAGCCCCATGCGTCGCTGACCGAGCAATACTGCGCGCTGCTCAAGACCGAAGGCCTGAACATCGAGTTCGCGCCCGAAGGCATCAAGCGCCTGGCGCAGATCGCTTGGCAGGTCAACGAAAAGACCGAGAACATCGGTGCCCGCCGCCTGCACACGCTGCTTGAGCGTCTGCTCGAGGAAGTCTCGTTCAGCGCCGGCGACCTGGCCAGCGCCCACAACGAAGCGCCGATCCGCATCGACGCCGAGTACGTCAACAGCCACCTGGGTGAGTTGGCGCAGAACGAAGACCTGTCGCGCTATATCCTGTAAGCCACCGACAGGTTTCCCCGGACCTGTGGGAGCGAGCTTGCTCGCGATGGCGGCACAACATTCAATCCATGTATTGACTGTCAAACCGCTATCGCGAGCAAGCTCGCTCCCACATGAACCGCGTCGTTTTGCAGATCAACGCGTCCTTCAGAGACGGATCATAGGCCATGACCAAACTCCCCACCGCCATCAACCTGCACAAAGCCTCCAAGACCCTGACGCTCAAGTACGCGCCAGACGAGGAATACCACCTGCCAGCGGAATTCCTGCGGGTGCACTCGCCCTCCGCCGAGGTCCAGGGCCACGGCAAGCCCATCCTGCAATACGGCAAGCTCGGCGTCGGCCTGACCAAGGTTGAACCGGCCGGCCAGTACGCACTGAAATTGACCTTCGACGACGGCCATGACAGCGGATTGTTCACCTGGGACTACCTGTATCAGTTGGCAGTGCGCCAGGAAGTCCTGTGGAACGATTATCTCGCCGAGCTCAAGGCCGCCGGAAAAACCCGCGATCCGAACGAGTCCGTCGTCAAGCTGATGCTCTAGCTCACGGGCTGGCGCTTTAGGGCGAATTTTCTAGACTCATCTGCTTGAATGCCTGCGCAGCATCGTCAATGACTGGCCTGCTTGCGAAAAAAATTAAACTCGGGTAACCAATGGAGCTGGCAAGTTCCCTGCAAAGGAACCGGCGAGTTCCTGGCACACGTTTCCTCATTGCCCTCGATGCGGAATTAATGGTCACCCCGAGCAGCGTACCTGGTATTGGCCTTGCGGCTTCACGGCACGGCCCCGGTACTCGTCTGAAGGACAATGGAGCGTCGTAGATGAGCAACAAGAACAACGATGAGTTGAAATACCAAGCCTCGGAAAACACCCTGGGCTTGAATCCCGTCGTCGGCTTGCGCAGGAAGGACCTGCTGGCCTCTGCCCGGATGGTGCTGACCCAGACCATCAGACAACCCCTTCACAGCGTCAAGCATGTGGCCCATTTCGGCGCTGAGCTGAGGAAGGTCCTGTTCGGCAAGTCCGAGTTGCAGCCCACCAGCGACGACCGTCGTTTCGCCGATCCGGCCTGGAGACAGAACCCGCTCTACAAACGCTACCTGCAAACCTACCTGGCGTGGCGCAAGGAGCTGCACGCCTGGATCGACGACAGCAGCCTCTCGCCCCAGGACATCAGCCGCGGGCATTTCGTGATCAACCTGATGACCGAGGCGATGGCCCCGACCAACTCGGCGGCCAACCCCGCGGCGGTCAAGCGCTTCTTCGAAACCGGCGGCAAGAGCCTGCTCGACGGTTTGTCCCACCTGGCAAAAGACTTGGTACACAACGGCGGTATGCCAAGCCAGGTCGACATGGGCGCCTTCGAAGTCGGCAAGAGCCTGGGCGTGACGGAAGGCGCCGTGGTGTTTCGCAACGATGTGCTGGAGCTGATCCAGTACCGCCCCATCACCGAGCAGGTGCATGAGCGGCCGCTGCTGGTGGTCCCGCCGCAAATCAACAAGTTCTATGTATTCGACCTGAGCCCGGATAAGAGCCTGGCGCGCTTCTGCCTGCGCAGCAACGTGCAGACATTCATCATCAGTTGGCGCAACCCCACCAAGGCGCAGCGCGAGTGGGGCCTGTCGACTTATATCGAAGCGCTCAAGGAAGCGGTGGACGTTGTCACGGCCATCACCGGCAGCAAGGACGTCAACATGCTGGGCGCCTGCTCGGGCGGCATCACCTGCACCGCGCTGCTGGGCCATTACGCCGCGCTCGGCGAGAAGAAGGTCAATGCCCTGACGCTGCTGGTGAGTGTGCTGGACACGACCCTGGACACCGACGTGGCCCTGTTCGTCGACGAGCAGACCCTGGAAGCGGCCAAGCGCCATTCCTACCAGGCCGGCGTACTGGAAGGCCGCGACATGGCCAAGGTCTTCGCCTGGATGCGTCCCAACGACCTGATCTGGAATTACTGGGTCAACAACTACCTGCTGGGCAACGAACCACCGGTGTTCGACATTCTCTTCTGGAACAACGACACCACGCGACTGCCGGCGGCGTTCCATGGCGACCTCATCGAGATGTTCAAGAACAACCCGCTGACCCGCCCCAATGCACTGGAAGTATGCGGCACGCCGATCGACCTCAAGCAGGTCACTGCCGACATCTTTTCCCTGGCCGGCACCAACGACCACATCACGCCGTGGAAGTCCTGCTACAAGTCGGCGCAGCTGTTTGGAGGCAAGGTTGATTTCGTGTTGTCGAGCAGCGGCCACATCCAGAGCATCCTCAACCCGCCGGGCAACCCCAAGTCGCGCTACATGACCAGCGAGGACATGCCGGCCAAGGCCGAGGACTGGATGGAAAACTCCACCAAGCACACCGACTCCTGGTGGCTGCACTGGCAAGCCTGGCAGGCCGAGCGCTCGGGCAAGCTGAAGAAAGCGCCCTCGGTGCTGGGCAACAAGACCTACGTGGCCGGTGAGGCGGCGCCGGGCACTTACGTGCATGAAAGATAGCTGTGAGCCGCAAGCTACAAGCGCCTTAACTTGAAGCTTGAAGCTTGAAGCTTGAAGCTTGAAGCTGCCATTCTGCTTTTTTAACCCCAGGGCTTGAAGCATGCCGCAACCGTACATCTTCCGTACCGTCGACCTGGATGGCCAGACCTTGCGCACCGCGGTACGTCCCGGCAAGCCCCATTTGACCCCGCTGCTGATTTTCAACGGCATCGGCGCCAACCTGGAGCTGGTCTTCCCATTCATCGAGGCCCTGGACCCGGACCTGGAAGTGATCGCCTTCGATGTGCCCGGGGTCGGCGGTTCGTCTACACCGAGCCGGCCGTATCGCTTTCCCGGCCTGGCCAAGCTCACCGCGCGGATGCTCGATTACCTGGACTACGGGCAGGTGAACGTGATCGGCGTGTCCTGGGGCGGCGCCCTGGCGCAGCAGTTCGCCCACGACTATCCGGAGCGCTGCAAGAAGCTGGTGCTCGCCGCCACGGCCGCCGGCGCGGTCATGGTGCCCGGCAAGCCGAAGGTGCTGTGGATGATGGCCAGCCCCCGGCGCTACGTGCAGCCGTCACATGTCATGCGCATCGCTCCACTGATCTACGGCGGCTCGTTCCGCCGCGACCCAAGCCTGGCGGCCCGTCACGCGGCCAAGGTGCGTTCGGCCGGCAAGCTCGGTTATTACTGGCAGCTTTTCGCGGGCCTTGGCTGGACCAGCATCCACTGGCTGCACAAGATCCACCAGCCAACGCTGATCCTGGCCGGAGACGACGACCCGCTGATTCCCCTGATCAACATGCGCATGCTGGCCTGGCGCATTCCCAATTCTCAGTTGCACATCATCGATGACGGCCATCTGTTCCTGATCACCCGGGCCGAGGCCGTGGCACCGATCATCATGAAATTCCTGGAGGAAGAACGTCAGCGCGCGGTCATGCACCCACATCCCGCACCGCTGGGTGGCGGCTGACACCGCCCATTGCGCCTGGCAGGACGCCGGATCACGCAACTACCCGAAACAGCGTCTATGTTGTCTGGTTCGGTGTGTTTGTTTTTAGCCTGATGACGAAGGAGTTGACTCATGCGCGACAAACCGGCGAAGGGCTCCACGCCCGCCCCTGCCAGTTTCATCAATGCACAGAGCGCGGTCACCGGCCTGCGCGGCAGGGACCTGCTTTCTACCTTGCGCAACGTCGCCGCTCATGGCTTGCGCAATCCGGTGCACAGCGCCCGGCATGCGTTGCGGCTGGGCAGTCAACTGGGGCGCGTGCTGCTGGGCGAAACGCTGCACCCCACCAACCCCAACGACAAGCGCTTCGCCGACCCGACCTGGCAGCTCAATCCATTCTATCGTCGTAGCCTGCAAGCCTATCTGAGCTGGCAAAAGCAGGTCAGGAGCTGGATCGACGAAAGCGACATGAGCGAGGACGATCGCGCCCGTGCCCATTTCACCTTCTCCCTGCTCAACGACGCGGTGTCGCCCTCCAATACGTTGCTCAATCCGCTGGCGATCAAGGAACTGTTCAACTCCGGCGGCACCAGCCTGATTCGTGGCATCAGCCACCTGGTGGACGACCTGCTGCACAACGATGGGCTGCCCCGGCAGGTCACGCCCCAGGCTTTCGAAGTCGGCAAGACCCTGGCAACCACACCCGGTGCGGTGGTGTTTCGCAACGAGCTGCTGGAACTGATCCAGTACAAACCGATGAGCGAAAAGCAATTCGCCACGCCAGTGCTGATCGTGCCGCCGCAGATCAACAAGTTCTACATCTTCGACCTCAGCCCCTCAAATAGCCTCGTCCAATACGCCCTGAAAAACGGCTTGCAGGTCTTCATCATCAGTTGGCGCAACCCCGACATTCGCCATCGTGAATGGGGCCTGTCCAGCTATGTCGAGGCGACGCAAGAAGCCATGAACGTCTGCCGGGCGATCACCGGCGCACGGGAAGTCAACCTGTTGGGCGCCTGCGCCGGCGGCATGACCATCGCCGCCTTGCAAGGCCATTTGCAGGCCAAGCGCCAGCTGCGCCGGGTCGCCAGTGCGACGTACCTGGTCAGCCTGCTGGACAGCGAGATGGAAAGCCCGGCAACGTTGTTCATCGATGAACAGACTCTCGAAGCCGCCAAGCGTCGCTCCTACCAGCGAGGCATTCTCGACGGGCGCGACATGGCCCGCGTATTCGCCTGGATGCGCCCCAACGACCTGATATGGAGTTATTTCGTCAATAACTACTTGCTGGGCAAGGAGCCGCCGGCGTTCGACATCCTGTACTGGAACAACGACTGCACTCGGCTTCCGGCGGCGTACCACGGCGATCTGCTGGACTTTTTCAAGCACAACCCGCTGACCCGCCCGGGCGCGCTGGAGGTGTGCGGCACGCCGATCGATTTGCAAAAAGTCACGGTGGACAGCTTCAGCGTGGCGGGCATCAACGACCACATCACCCCATGGGACGCGGTGTACCGCTCCACGCTGCTGCTGGGGGGCGACCGCCGTTTCGTGCTGTCCAACAGCGGTCACGTGCAGAGCATTCTCAACCCGCCGGGCAACCCCAAGGCCAACTACATCGAGAACCCGAAGCTGAGCAGCGACCCCAGGGCTTGGTACTACGACGCCAAGCACGTCGAGGGGAGTTGGTGGCCCCAGTGGCTGGGCTGGATCCAGGAACGCTCCGGCGAACAGCGCGAAACGGTCATGGCGCTGGGCAACAGCAAATATCCGCCTCTGGAAGCCGCGCCCGGAAACTATGTACGGGTGCGCTGAAGGCCTCACCACGGCCGCATCGCGGACCGTGGCACGACTCACCATAAAGAAGACCGGATGAAGACCCGCGACCGTATCCTTGAATGTGCCCTGCAGTTATTCAACGAAAAGGGCGAGCCGAACGTTTCCACCATGGAAGTCGCCAACGAAATGGGCATCAGCCCCGGCAACCTGTATTACCACTTCCACGGCAAGGAACCGCTGATACTCGGATTGTTCGAGCGATTCCGGGCCGAGCTGGCGCCACTGTTGGACCCACCTGCCGATGCACAGCTGGCGCCGGAGGACTATTGGCTGTTCCTGCACCTGATCATTGAACGCCTCGCTCAGTACCGGTTCTTGTTCCAGGACCTGTCGAACCTGGCCGGGCGCCTGCCGAAGCTGGCCAAGGGTATTCGCCAGTTGCTCAACGCGCTGAAGCGAACCCTGGCCTCATTGCTGGCGCAACTCAAGGCCCAGGGGTTGTTGGTCAGCGACACCCAGGCGTTGGGGCAACTGGTGGAACAGGTCACCATGACCCTGCTGTTTTCCCTGGACTACCAGCGGATCCTGGATCGCGAAGGCGACGTTCGCCTGGTGGTCTATCAGGTCATGATGCTGGTGGCGCCACACCTGCCGCCGGCGATCAAGGTCGCCACCGAGCAAATGGCGTTGCGGTATCTGGAAGAGCACGAATAACGAACGGCAGTGGCAGTGGCAGTGGCAGTGGCAGTGGCATACCCATTGTGGGAGCGAGCCTGCTCGCGATGGCTGCGGCACATTCAACGACAATGTGTACCGGCACACCGCCATCGCGAGCAAGCTCGTTCCCACAGTAGGGTTCTATGGCGCAAAAAAAACCCGGCCATTACAGGCCGGGCGTTTTTTTCAGCTCTGTAGATCAGGACTGGGTGGGAGGCGTCGATGGAGTCGGCGTAGATGTTGGCGTGGCCACCGGGGTTGGAGCCGAGGCGGAGTTCGCCGTGCTCACCGGAGCTGTTGCCGGTTTGGCGGCGGCGGTTGGCGCCTTCGGTGCAGCCGCTTTTGGTGCAGCCGGTTTCTTCACGGCCGGCTTCTTGGCCGCTGCGGGTTTCGCTGCTGCCTTGGCCGCAGGTTTGGCCGCCGCTTTTGCCGCTGGCTTGGCTGCCGGTTTGGCGGTAGCCGGTTTGGCTGCGGCGGTTTTCGCCGCCGGTTTAGCTGCGGGTTTAGCCGCAGCCTTGGTTGCTACCGGCTTGGCCGCTGCCTTCGCAGCTGGTTTGGCCGCTGCGGTTTTGGCCGCAGGCTTGGCCGCCACTTTTGCCACAGGCTTGGCCGCCGCCTTGACCAGTGGCTTGGCCGCCGCCTTCGCCGCAGGCTTGGCCGCCGCCGTCTTGGTTGCCGTAGCCTTGGTCGCAACCGGTGTAACCTTGGCCCCGGTGAGTTTTTCGATCTGCCTGGTCAGGGTGTCGACCTTGTTGTGCAGTTCCTTGACTTCATTGCGGCTGGGCACGCCCAGACGGGAGATCGCGCTGTTCAGGCGCTTGTCAAAAGCCCCTTCCAGCTCACCCCATGTGCCCAACGCACGGTCCTTCGCGCCGCTGATGCGCGACTTGGCGGACTCGGCAGAGTCCTTGGCTGCGTCGACTTGCTTGCCGACTGCCGTCTTGGTGAGTTTTTCGGCTTTCTCGCCGTCCTTTACCAGGGACTCGAAGAGTTTGCTGCCGTCAGTGTCGATCTTCGAGTACACGCCTAAACCAGCAAGCCAGATTTTGCGGGAGTACTTTTCAATCTTCCCGGCCCACGAGCTGCCTTCTTTTTCGGTGATTTTTTTGCCAGCCATCCCGTTCTCCTTAATGTTTACGCGCGACACGTTCGAGCAATGCCGTCAGCTCATCGAGCTTAGCAGAGAGTGCCTCAACGTCATGTTTAGACGGAATGCCGATACGATTCAAGGCACTTGCAACACGCGCGTCGAATACTTTCTCGACTTTGTCGAGTTGAACTTCGACCCTGGCCTTGAACGTATTGACCTCGGACTTGGCTTCGATCAGTTCGCTATTGGCCGCTTCAAGTTTCCCGGCAATCTTCTTTTTGCCTTTGGTTTCAACTACTTCGCCAGCCTTTACCAACTCCTGGAAGTACTCGCTGCCTTCCTGGCCGACCTTTGTATAGGCGCCCAGGCCCGCTAGCCAGATCTTGCGCGCATACGTTTTCACGTCGCTCAGCGTGGAAGATTCAACGTCCGTTTTTTTCTTCAGGATAACTTTGGCCATGGTGCACCTCACTCGAAAAAGGTTTGAGGAACTGCCCGCACACGGACGGGCTCAGGCACAAAGTAGTGGCAATAATTAGAAACGGCACCCTAACAACCGACACAAATCCCGAGACATCTGATTTCCAATGTGGGAGCGAGCCTGCTCGCGAATGCAGGGTATCAGCGACATCAGTATTGAATGGCACACCGCTTTCGCGAGCAGGCTCGCTCCCACAGGAGATTTTGCTCAACTTAAGTTTTGCGCGTTTCCAATCAATCAAGCCAACGCCTTATCCAGCGCCTTTTCGATTTCCCCCTTGATCGTGCCGCTCATGGCCGACATCAACATGCCCAACTCCACATCGACGCGAATCGAATCCTCGCCTACATGCACTTCGCCCTTGACCCCGGAGCGCTTGAGCTTCAGCGTGTCGCCTTCCCACGTGGGCTCCAGGCCATAGCTGTCGGACAGTTTCTGCGCCAACTTCTCAGCCTTTTCACGGGCCGCTTCCTTGCCCAAGCCATGTTCACGTTCAACCGTTATACGGGCCATCTGATAACTCCTGCTTGATCGAGACTTGCCTGAACGTTCAGACCCTGCCTGCGTCAAAACGTCCGGGCGATGGTTCATCTTACCTGCAGCCTTGCCAAGACAAAGCCCTCCACCGGGATTAGAATGTCCCGCATTCTTTTTTGGTGACAGCGATATGACTGATCAGCGCAAAGGCAGCGATGCCGAACCCACCACTCACTTCGGCTTCAAGAACGTGCCGGAAAGCCAGAAGGCGGAAAAAGTCGCTGAGGTTTTCCACTCGGTGGCGGCCAAGTATGACTTGATGAACGACTTGCTTTCGGGCGGCATGCATCGTCTCTGGAAGCGTTTCGCGATCGAGCTGTCGGGCGTGCGCAGCGGCAACCGCGTGCTGGATATCGCCGGTGGCACGGGCGACCTGACCAGGAAGTTCTCCCACATCGTCGGCCCGACCGGCCACGTGGTGCTCGCCGACATCAACGAGTCCATGCTCAAGGTCGGCCGCGACCGCCTGCTGGACCTGGGTGTGGCCGGCAACGTCGAGTTCGTCCAGGCCGATGCCGAAAAGCTGCCTTTCCCGGATAACCACTTCGACTGCGTGACGATCGCCTTCGGCCTGCGCAACGTGACCCACAAGGAAGACGCCCTGCGCTCGATGTTGCGCGTGCTCAAGCCTGGTGGCCGGTTGCTGGTGCTAGAATTCTCCAAGCCGACCAATGCGCTGATGTCCAAGGCCTATGACGCCTATTCGTTCGCCTTCATGCCGCTGATGGGCAAGCTGATCACCAACGATGCGGAAAGCTATCGCTACCTGGCCGAATCGATCCGCATGCATCCGGACCAGGAAACACTGAAGTCGATGATGGTCGAGGCCGGTTTCGACCGGGTGACCTATCACAACATGACTTCAGGCATCGTCGCCCTGCACCGCGGTATCAAGCCCTGATGTTGCTCACCGGCCTGCTCGCCAGCGTGGAACTCGGGATCAACCGAGTCCTGCGCCTGGACAGTACGGCGCCGGTGCGCCTGGCGCGCTTGAGTGGCAAGGTGATCGCTGTCGACTGCCGCAACCCGGCATTGCAACTGTTTATCCTGCCCAGCGATGAAGGCCTGATGCTCGCCGCCCATTGGGAAGCCGAAGCCGATTGCACGCTGCGAGCCCCGGCATCGAGCCTGCTGGAGCTAGCGCTGAGCAAGAACAAGACCGCCGTGCTGCACGGCCCGGACGTCGAGCTCGACGGCGACAGCGGTGTGCTGCTGGAGCTGGCGGCGATCCTTCAGGACCTGGAGCTGGACTGGGAATACGAAGTGTCCCGCTGGATCGGTCCGGTGGCGACCCAATTGCTCAGCGGTCACCTGCGCAGCCGCAGCCGCTGGTACCGCCAGGGCTTTGCCAGCCTGGGACAGAATCTGAGTGAATACCTGGCCGAAGAATCGCGTACCCTCGTGGGCCAACGCGAGGCCCAGGCCCGTTTTGATGAACTGGACCAGGTCAAGCTTGACCTGGAACGTCTCGAGGCGCGTTTCGAGCGCCTTTCCCGATCCCTTGAATCCAAGCGATAACGCATGAAGCTGCTTGCCGTCCGCCGTCTGTTGCGCATCCAGCGCGTCGTGATCCGCTACCGCCTCGATGACCTGCTGTTCGCCTTGCCGCTGCCCTGGTTCCTCCTGGCGCTGCGCTTTGTGTTGCCATGGCGCTGGTTCCCCCGGCGTACCCTGGACCTGACTCGCGGCGCACGCTTGCGCCTGGCCTTGCAGGACCTGGGGCCAATCTTCATCAAGTTCGGGCAGATCCTCTCGACCCGTCGCGACCTGCTGCCCGAAGACATCGCCGATGAGCTGATGCTCCTGCAAGACCGCGTGCCGCCGTTCGACTCGAAGTTATCGGTGGCGCTGATCGAAGGGCAATTGGGCAAGAAGATCAGCGAGGTCTTCAGTCGCTTCGATGTCGAGCCCCTGGCCTCGGCGTCGGTCGCCCAGGTCCACGCCGCCCAGCTCAAGACGGGTGAAGAAGTGGTGGTCAAGGTGATTCGTCCTGGCCTGAAGCCGATCATCGCCCAGGACCTGGCGTGGCTGTTCATTCTTGCCCGCGCCGCCGAGCGGTTGTCTGCCGACGCGCGCCTGCTACACCCGGTGGACGTCGTCCAGGATTACGAAAAGACCATCTACGACGAACTCGACCTGCTGCGCGAGGCCGCCAACGCAAGCCAACTGCGTCGCAACTTCGAAGGCTCGCCGCTGCTCTATGTGCCGCAAGTCTATTGGGACTGGTGCCGGCCGAAAGTCTTGGTGATGGAGCGCATCTACGGCATCCAGGTCACCGACCTGGCGACCCTGGCCGACCAGCGCACCGACATGAAACTGCTTGCCGAGCGCGGTGTGGAAATTTTCTTCACCCAGGTGTTTCGCGACAGTTTCTTCCACGCCGACATGCACCCAGGCAACATTTTCGTCAGTACGGTGCAGCCGTGGAGCCCGCAGTACATTGCGATCGACTGCGGCATCGTCGGCAGCCTCACCCCCGAGGACCAGGACTACCTGGCCCGCAACCTGTTCGCCTTCTTCAAGCGCGATTATCGCCGCGTCGCGCAGTTGCACATCGACTCGGGCTGGGTGCCCGCCGAAACCAAGCTCAACGAATTCGAAGCGGCGATACGCACTGTATGCGAGCCGATCTTTGAAAAACCATTAAAGGATATTTCCTTCGGCCAGGTCCTGATGCGCCTGTTCCAGACCGCGCGACGCTTCAACATGGAAGTTCAGCCGCAGCTGGTACTGCTGCAAAAAACGCTGTTGAACATCGAAGGCCTCGGCCGCCAGCTGTACCCGGACCTGGACCTTTGGAACACCGCCCAGCCCTTCCTCGAACGCTGGATGCGCGAGCGGATGAGCCCGAAAGCCTTGCTGGACAACGTCCAGAGCCAATTCGAACAGCTCCCGCACCTGGCCAACATGACCCGCGACCTGCTCGAACGCATGTCCCAACCCCACGCCAACGATCCCGCTCCACCATGGAAACGCCGTCGGGACGACTGGTTCCTGCGTTTGCTCGGCGCGGCCCACCTGGGTGGCGGCGCGGTGCTGGCGGCCGGTGGGCCGTTGAGCCAACTGGGCCATTGGCCCGCCGGCGTCATGGTGGCCGTTGGTTTGTATCTGGTCGTTCGCCGATAGCACGAAACAGCTGCAAGCGATAAGCTGCAAGCCGCGAGCTCAAACGGTTGGACCTATCACTCAACCCCTACACAGAATCGCTTTTACTTGCAGCTGGAAGCTTGAAGCTGCCGTCAGGACCAAAGATGAAAAACTGGCAGGACGAGATCAAATGGGACGCCGACGGCCTGGTGCCGGCCATCGCCCAGGATCACAAGACCGGGCGCGTGTTGATGATGGCCTGGATGAACCGCGAGGCACTGGCGCTGACCGCTGCCCAGAACCGCGCCATCTATTGGTCACGTTCCCGTGGCAAGCTGTGGCGCAAGGGCGAAGAGTCCGGGCATGTGCAGCACCTGCATGAGATGCGCCTGGATTGCGACGGTGACGTCATCATCCTGATGGTCGAGCAGGTCGGAGAAATTGCCTGCCATACCGGCCGTCAAAGCTGCTTCTATCGAGTCTTCGAGAACGGCGACTGGAAAACCGTCGACCCGGTGCTCAAGGACCCGCATGCCATCTATTCAGGACATACCCATGAGTGACACCCTGACCCGCCTGGCCCAGGTGCTGGAAGAGCGCAAGGGCGCAGCGGCCGACAGCTCCTATGTCGCCAGCCTGTACCACAAGGGCTTGAACAAGATTCTGGAAAAGGTCGGCGAAGAATCGGTCGAGACCATCATCGCCGCCAAGGACGCCGCCGTCAGCGGAGACTGCAGCGACGTGATCTACGAGACCGCCGACCTTTGGTTTCACAGCCTGGTGATGCTGGCCCAGCTGGGGCAGCATCCCCAGGCCGTACTGGATGAACTGGACCGTCGCTTCGGTCTGTCCGGGCACGTCGAGAAAGCCTCGCGCCCATCCGCCTGATCAATTCTTGAGAGGAATAACCACATGGGTATTTTTGATTGGAAACACTGGGTCGTCATTCTGGTGGTCGTGGTGCTGGTGTTCGGCACCAAGAAATTGAAGAACCTCGGCACCGATGTCGGTGAGTCGATCAAGGGTTTTCGCAAGGCCATGAACGATGACGAGAAACCGGCCGACACCACGACCAACCAGGCACAACCCGTGCCACCGGCCCAACCGGTCCACCCGCAGGCCACACAGCCTGTGAATGCACCGAACACCATCGACGTGCAGGCCCAGAAAGTCGAAGAGCCAACCCGCAAAGACTCGTGAGCACTGACTAATGTTTGGGATCAGCTTCACTGAACTGCTGCTCGTCGGCCTCGTTGCCCTGCTGGTGCTGGGTCCCGAGCGCCTGCCGGGCGCTGCGCGTACCGCCGGCCTGTGGATCGGCCGCCTGAAGCGCAGCTTCAATGCGATCAAACAAGAAGTTGAACGTGAAATCGGTGCCGACGACATCCGTCGGCAACTGCACAACGAACACATCCTGTCGCTGGAACAGGAAGCGCGAAAAATCTTCACGCCGACCCAGCAGGAGCCGACGCCGGTCCAGCCTGTGGCCGAGCCGACGACCGCACCCCAGGCACCGGCTGTCGAAGCCTCGCCAACGGTGGCTGAACCGGTTAAACCGGTCGATCCGGCGCCTGCGACGACACCGACTCCCAACGATCCCACTTTGCCGCCGCGAGCCCCATGAGCGATATCCCTGAAAACGACCAGCCAATGCCGCTGGTATCGCACCTCACCGAGTTGCGCACCCGCCTGCTGCGTTGCGTCGCGGCGGTTTTCGTTATCTTCGCCGGGCTGTTTGCCTTCACCCAGCAGATCTACACCTTCGTCTCCACGCCGCTGCGCGAGTACCTGCCGGTGGGTGCGACGATGATCGCCACCGACGTGTCGTCGCCGTTCCTGACGCCGCTGAAGTTGACGATGATGGTCTCGCTGTTCCTGGCGATCCCGGTGATCCTGCATCAGATCTGGGGCTTCATCGCACCGGGCCTGTACAAGCACGAAAAACGCATCGCCGTGCCGCTGCTGGTGTCGAGCATCCTGCTGTTCTACACGGGCATGGCCTTCGCCTACTTCTTCGTGTTCCCGCTGATCTTCAAATTCTTCGCCGCCGCCACCCCGGCGGGCGTGGAAATGATGACCGACATCACCAGCTACCTGGATTTCGTCATGACGCTGTTCTTCGCCTTCGGCGTGGCGTTCGAGATCCCCGTGGCGGTGGTGCTGCTGGTGTGGATCGGCGTGGTCGATGTCGCCTACCTGAAGAAGATCCGCCCGTACGTGATCATCGGCTGCTTTGTGGTCGGCATGATCCTCACACCACCGGACATCTTCTCCCAGACCTTGCTGGCGGTACCGATGTGGCTGCTGTTTGAAATCGGCATCCTGTTCGGCGGCCTGGTGCGCAAGCGCCGGGAAGAGCCTGAGGACCAGCACGTCGATGATCACAACGACCAGCCGCCAGCGACCCAAGCGTGAACCTGCTGCTGCTCGAAGAGGCCGATTTCATCGGGCCTGACCGCGTCGTCCTGAGCGACCGTCGGTTGACCCATATGCAGGAAGTCCATCGCTGTATTGTCGGCGACAGCCTGCGGGTCGGCCGCATCGACGGCTTGATGGGCTCCGCCCAGGTGCTGCGCCTGGACCCTCGCGAGGCCGAACTGCAAGTGACCCTCGACCAGCCACCGCCGGCCAAATTGCCGCTGACGCTGGTACTGGCATTGCCGCGGCCGAAGATGCTCAGGCGAGTGTTCCAGACCGTGGCGACCATGGGCGTGCCGCGTGTGGTACTGGTCAACAGTTACCGCGTGGAGAAAAGCTTTTGGCAGACGCCATTCCTGGAGCCCGAAGCCATTCGCGAACAATTGATCCTGGGCCTCGAGCAGGCCCGGGACAGCGTGCTGCCTGAGATCGTCATCGAAAAGCGCTTCAAGCCCTTCGTCGAGGATCGCCTGCCGGCCATCGTCGATGGCACCCTCGGGTTGGTCGGCCACCCCGGCAATCATCCGCCTTGCCCCCGGGCACTGACGGAACCGGTGACCCTGGCAATCGGCCCGGAAGGTGGCTGGATCCCTTACGAGATCGACGTGCTGGGCAAGGCCGGCCTGCAGCCGGTGCAGCTGGGCGACCGGATCCTGCGGGTCGAGACCGCCGTCACTGCCCTGCTGGCGCGGTTGTTCTGACCCTGCAACACGCTGACAGACACCTCGCCACGAAATCTCGGCAAACGCCTACAGAACCCACCAAAGCCGCCGATACAGTCCCCATAAAACCAATATAAACGCTCCAAGGGAGTATCAGCATGTTCCGGTGGCTTGCCCAGGGTCTGGGAAATGTAAGCGTCAATCGCAAACTCGGCGCGGGCTTCGGCCTCGTGCTGTTCCTCACCTTGATGATTGCATTCACCGGTTGGTCCGGCCTGGGCAATGTCATCAGCCGGGGCGACAAGCTGGGGTTCATTGCCAGTCTCAATGACTTGAGCAAGGACCTGAACCTGGCCAGCACCGACTACAACAACACCCGAGGCGAGAAAGGGCCGCAACAGGTCAACGACCTGCTCGGCAAACTCGAAGCCGGGCTGAAGACTGCTCGCGAGTTGATTGAACGGCCGGCGGACGTTGCGCTGGTCGACCAGCAATTGGCCGCCGTCGCCGAATACAGAAGTGCTTTCGAGCTGATGACCAGCGCCACCGTCAGCCGCGAAGATGCCCGCAGCAAACTGGGCGCCAGCGCCGACAACACCGTGGCCCGCGTCGCCGAGGTAGAAAAATCGCTGCTGCAAGGCGGCGATATTGCCCAGTTCAACAACATAGTGACCCTGAGCAAGGCGATCCAGCAGGCGCGCTATCAGGTTCGCGGCTACACCTACAGCGGCAAAAGCGAGGCCCAGCAACCGGCCATCGACGCAATCACCGATGTCCTGAAACTGCTGGCACGCTTGCCAGCCCAGTTGCCCGAGGAGCACGCCGACAAACTTCAGCAGGCCAGCGACTCGATGAATGTCTATCGAGCGGCGGTCAGCCAGTTTCGTGATTCCCAGCTCGACAACGGCGCTGCGCTGCAGCGCATGATCGAGCAAGGCCAGGTATTGATCGATTCCAGCCAGAAACTCACCGTGTCCCAGACCGCCGTGCGCGACCACGACACCGCTCAAGCCAAGACCGTCCTGATCGCAGCCGCCGCCCTGGCCCTGTTGTTTGGCGTGGTCGCTGCCCTGGTCATTACCCGCCAGATTGTCGGCCCGCTGGATGAGACGCTGAAGGTGGCGGAACGCGTCGCCGCAGGCGACCTCACCCACAACCTCACGTCTGACCGCCGCGACGAACTCGGCCAACTGCAACGGGCCATGCAACGCATGACCGTGGGCTTGCGGCAGCTGATCGGTGGCATCGGTGAAGGCGTCACCCAGATTGCCAGCGCTGCTGACCAACTCTCCGCCGTGACCGAGCAGACAAGCGCCGGGGTCAACAGTCAAAAAGTGGAAACCGATCAGGTTGCCACGGCCATGCATGAGATGACCGCCACGGTGCAGGAAGTGGCCCGCAACGCCGAGGAAGCTTCCGAAGCCGCCGTCGCAGCCGACCAACAGGCCCGTGAAGGCGACAAGGTGGTTGGCGAAGCCATCGCTCAGATCGAGCGCCTGGCTAAAGAGGTGGGCAACTCCACCGCTGCCATGGGCGATCTGAAGCGTGAAAGCGACAAGATCGGCAGCGTCCTGGACGTGATCAAGTCCGTGGCCCAGCAAACCAACCTGCTGGCCCTCAACGCAGCCATCGAGGCAGCCCGTGCTGGTGAAGCCGGGCGAGGCTTCGCCGTGGTGGCTGACGAGGTTCGCAGCCTGGCCCAACGCACCCAGAAATCCACCGAAGAAATCGAAGAGCTGATCGTCGGTTTGCAAAACGGTACCGAACAGGTCGCGACCATCATGGACAACAGCCGCAGCCTGACCGACAGCAGCGTCGAACTGACCCGCCGCGCCGGGGGCTCACTGGCGAACATCACGCGCACGGTGTCGGCGATCCAGTCGATGAACCAACAGATCGCCGCGGCTGCCGAACAGCAAAGCGCCGTCGCTGAGGAGATCAACCGCAGCGTGCTGAATGTGCGTGATGTGTCGGAGCAGACAGCGTCGTCCAGCGAGGAAACCGCAGCTTCGAGCGCTGAACTGGCGCGGCTGGGGGTTCACTTGCAAACGTTGGTGGGGCGGTTCAGGGTTTAACTTGGACTAGAGGGCTTGCTCGCGAAAGAAGATATCGAATGTGCCGGCCTCATCGCGAGCAGGCTCGCTCCCACATTTGATCTTCAACGCCGCAGCTCTCACCTACACCGCAAACCCACTGTGGGAGCGAGCCTGCTCGCGATAGCGGTGTCACGGCCAGTGGAGATGTTGAATATGCCGGCCTCATCGCGAGCAGGCTCGCTCCCACATTCAATCTTCAGCGCCGCAGCTCTCACGTACACCGCAAACCCATTGTGGGAGCGAGCCTGCTCGCGATAGCGGTGTCACGGCCAGTGAAGATATCGAATGTGCCGGCCTCATCGCGAGCAAGCTCGCTCCCACATTCAATCTTCAGCGCCGCAGCTCTCACGTACACCGCAAACCCATTGTGGGAGCGAGCCTGCTCGCGATAGCGGTGTCACGGCCAGTGAAGATGTCGAACGTGCCGGCCTCATCGCGAGCAGGCTCGCTCCCACATTTGATCTTCAGCGCCGCAGCTCTCACGTACACCGCAAACCCACTGTAGGAGCGAGCCTGCTCGCGATAGCCGTGTCACGGCCGATAAAGATGTTGAACGTGCCGGCCTCATCGCGAGCAAGCTCGCTCCCACAGTTGATCTTCAGCGCCGCAGCTCTCACGTACACCGCAAATCCACTGTGGGAGCGAGCCTGAACTGGCCTAATGATTTTGGACACTTCAATCGGGCGCTATGATAGCGCCCAAATCTGAGGTGTTTGGATATGCGTAAATCTTATTCGAGTGAGTTCAAGCTCAAGGCTGCCAGCATGGTGCTGGATGAAGGCCAGCCGGTTACCGAGGTCTGTGCCAGCCTAGATATCGGCCCCACTGCTCTGCGCCGCTGGGTCGATCAAGTGCAAAAAGAACGCCTGGGTTCGACCCCGGTAGGGGCCAAGGCGATTACCGCTGATCAGCGAGAAATCCAGAGGCTCAAAGCCCTACTCAGGGAGAAAGACCTGGACATTGAAATCCTAAAAAAGGCCAGTGCTCTCCTGCTTTTGGACGCCAAAGATCATTCACGCTGATCGATGAGCTGGACGAGCAATACGGCGTTAAAAGGTGTTGCCGGGCGTTTGGGATCAACCGCAGTAGTTTCTACGCCTGGCGCCAGCGCCAAGGCAGAGCAAATCCTGAACGGGACAAGCTCAAAGCCGCGCTGGTCAGGCACCACAGGGCGTCCAGAGAGTCGGCCGGCGCACGTACTTTGTCCAAGGAGCTAAAAGCCAAAGGGCATCGTATCGGACGTTATATGGCTCGCAGTTTGATGCGCGAAGCTGGCATCGCTAGTCGTCAGCGCAGGCGCCATAAGTACAAGTCGCCGGGCGTTGAGGCATTGGTGGCGCCGCACGTGCTCAAGCGAAAATTTGATGTAACGGCGGTTAACCAGGTGTGGTGTGGCGACGTGACTTACATCAAGGTCGGCAAGCGGTGGATGTACTTCGCCGCCGTTCTGGATCTGTACGCTCGGAGGATCGTGGGTTGGTCGTTCTCGATGATTTCTGATGCCAACCTGACCTGCGAAGCGCTACGCATGGCGGTTGAGCTACGCGGCCACCCCCAGGATGTGTTGTTTCATTCAGACCAAGGTTGTCAGTACACCAGTCATAAATTCCGAAACGAGCTTGTGAAACACGGGTTTAGGCAAAGTATGAGCCGTAAAGGCGAGTGCTGGGACAACGCCCCCATGGAGCGTTTCTTTGGTAGTTTGAAATCAGAGTGGGTTCCTGAAACGGGCTACAAACTGGAACATGAGGCCCGGGCAGACGTGCAGCGCTATGTCTCGCGCTACAACATCAGCAGGCCTCACAGCTACAACGACTACCGGTCGCCGGTCGCGAAGGAAAGGTTGGCGGCGTGAACCTTAATCGGTGTCCAAGATTACTTGACCAGTTCAGCCTGCTCGCGATAGCGGTGTCACGGCCAGTGAAGATGTCGAACGTGCCGGCCTTATCGCGAGCAGGCTCGCTCCCACATTTGATCTTCAACGCCGCAGCTCTCATCTACACCGCAAACCCATTGTGGGAGCGAGCCTGCTCGCGATAGCGGTGTCACGGCCAGTGAAGATGTCGAACGTGCCGGCCTTATCGCGAGCAGGCTCGCTCCCACATTTGATCTTCAGCGCCGCAGCTCTCACCTACACCGCAAACCCATTGTGAGAGCGAGCCTGCTCGCGATAGCGGTGTCACGGCCAGTGGAGATGTTGAATATGCCGGCCTCATCGCGAGCAGGCTCGCTCCCACATTTGATCTTCAGCGCCGCAGCTCTCACGTACACCGCAAACCCATTGTGGGAGCGAGCCTGCTCGCGATAGCGGTGTCACGGCCAGTGAAGATGTCGAACGTGCCGGCCCCATCGCGAGCGGGCTCGCTCCCACATTTGATCTTCAGCGCCGCAGCTCTCACGTACACCGCAAATCCATTGTGGGAGCGAGCCTGCTCGCGATGGCGGGGTCACGGCCAGTGGAGATGTTGAATATGCCGGCCTCATCGCGAGCAGGCTCGCTCCCACATTTGATCTTCAACGCCGCAGCAGTCATGTACACAGCAAGGCAATTGTGGGGGCGGGCTGCTGGAAAAACTGAGTTTGCGCCCAACAAAAAGCCCCGCTTCCTTTCAGAAGCGGGGCTTTTTGTTTATCAGGCCAACTGAGGCTGTACGCTAACCGGCTGAAGCGGCAGCAACGGTGCATGCGGATCGGCCTTGACCGACTCACGCCATGCCGCCAGCCACTCGGGATGCGCCTCGTTCCAGACCTGCTCATGCAGGCGGGACAAGGCCACCGGGTCGCTCAGCAGCGCCAGTCGCTCGGCATTGCTGAGACCGGCCGGGCCAGCCTTCAGTGCGTGACGGACGCGTTCGACCCGTAGCCATTCAATCGGTTCGGCCTGGCCGTGACGGGAAGTCGCCAATGCACACGCCAAGGCATTCTGTTGCGGATCGACCACCGCCCGGATGAAGCCGTCGTTCAGCGCGTGCCAACGGTTTTCGTGGGTGTACTGGTCAGTCGACAGCAGCTCCTGAGGCGGTGCGTATTCCTCGGGGATCAGGAACAGGCTTTCATCACGGGACTTCAAGCCCAGGCCCACGCGACTGGAAATCACCGAGACCGGGATCGACAGCATCAGCGAGCCGACGATCGGCACGAGCCACCACAGGAAGCTTGGGTTCAGCCAGATCACCAGCAGTGCCCAGAAGAAGCCCAGTAAGGTCTGCGGGCCGTGGCGCTTGATGGCTTCGCTCCATGGCGTGGAGTCGTCGTCGCGCTTGGGCGAGTTCCAGGTCGCGGCCCAGCCCAGGAAAGCGGCAAGGACGAAGCGGGTATGAAAGATCATGCGCACCGGCGCCAGCAACATGGAGAACAGCATCTCCAGCAGCATCGACATCGTGACCTTGAACTTGCCACCGAACTCTTTCGCGCCTTTTGCCCAGATCAGCACGATACTCAAGAGCTTGGGCAGGAACAGCAGCACGATGGTGGTCGAGAACAGGGCGATGGCCTTCTCCGGGTGCCATTGCGGCCAGAGCGGATATAGCTGGCGCGGCTCCAGGAAGTATTGCGGCTCCATCAGCGTGTTCACGGCCAATAGCGCGGTGGACAGCACCAGGAAGAAGAACCACAGCGGCGCCGACAGGTAGGACATCACGCCCGTCAGGAATACCGCGCGGTGCACCGGGTGCATGCCCTTGACCAGGAACAGCCGGAAGTTCATCAGGTTGCCGTGGCACCAGCGACGGTCACGCTTGAGTTCGTCCAGCAGGTTCGGCGGCAACTCCTCATAGCTGCCTGGCAAGTCATAGGCAATCCACACGCCCCAACCGGCGCGGCGCATCAGCGCCGCTTCAACGAAGTCGTGGGAAAGGATCGCACCCGAGAACGCCCCTTTACCCGGCAACGGCGCCAGGGCGCAGTGGTCGATGAACGGCTTCATGCGGATGATCGCGTTGTGGCCCCAATAGTGCGACTCACCCAACTGCCAGAAGTGCAGGCCGGCGGTGAACAGTGGACCATAGACGCGGGTGGCGAACTGCTGCATGCGTGCATACAGCGTGTCCATGCCCGAGGCTTTTGGCGCGGTCTGGATGATGCCGGCGTCCGGCGTGGCTTCCATCAGACGCACCAGGCTGGTCAGGCATTCGCCGCTCATCACGGAGTCTGCATCGAGCACGACCATGTACTTGTAGTCACTGCCCCAACGACGGCAGAAGTCGTCGAGGTTGCCGCTCTTGCGCTTCACGCGGCGACGGCGACGGCGATAGAAGATCTTGCCGAAGCCGCCGGCTTCCCGGCAGACATCCAGCCAGGCTTGCTGTTCGGCGACGCAGATATCGGTCTCGTTGCTGTCGCTGAGCACGAAGAAGTCGAAGCGATCCAGGTCACCGGTGGCCGCGACGGATTCGAAGGTGGCGCGCAGCCCGGCGAATACCCGTGGCACATCCTCGTTACAGATCGGCATCACCAGCGCGGTGCGAGCGTCTTTCGGAATCGGCTCGTTGCCGGCGCTGGCACCGGAGATACGGTACTTGTCATGACCGGTGAGCAGTTCGAGAAAGCCCATCAGCGCGGTCCAGAAACCGGCCGACACCCAGCAGAACAAGATCCCGAACATGATCAGGATGCTGGTTTGCAGCGCATACGGCAGCACTTGCGTGGCCGTTTGCAACAACGGCTGGTGCAGCACTTCGTCCAGGTCCACCAGCGACCAGCCCTGGTACGGCATGATGCCTTTCATGTACCAGCCGGCGACGATGGTCTGGCCGAGCATCAGTATCAGCAGGATATAACGACGGATCGACCCCACGGTGCGCCAGCGAGCGTGCGGCAAAACGCGCTCGTCCTGGGGCGGCTTCGGCGGGTTGGTGCGACCGGTCAGGCGGCGCCATGCACGCACCAGGATATTGGTACGCCATGGCTCCGGCACGACCTTGGTCCGGCGAATCGGCGGCGTTGCTTTCAAGCACACCCGACCACTGGAATCGAGCGCCAGCATTTCGGCGTCCTCGAGTTCCTCGGCGGTGCTCAGCGTCAGGCGACGGCCTACCGAGGCTTGGGCCGCCTCGGTGGGTGCATCGAATGTCGGCGAAGCCAGGCGTTCATGCAGTTCGCTGAAGGACTTGCAGCCCGCCAGCTCGGCGCGCTGCTCGTCGGTCATCGGCAAATGGGCCAGATACTCGCGAAGAGATTCTGGTTGTACGGGAGTATTACTCATCGGCAGGCAACTGATAGCTCCAGGTCTCGGTCAGGACTTGCTCAGTCTGTTCCGGTTCCTGCGGGGTTGGGGTCGGCTCGGCGGCGGCGGTGGACGCCTTGACGGCCTTGGCTTCTTTTTGCTCGTTGGCTTGCTCGTTGGTTTTTTCTTTCTCGCTCTGCTGCTTGGCAACCTTGTCGGCCTTGGCCAAGGTGGTCACGGAATGCGAGGCGGCCGGCAGTTCGACCGGCACAAGCGGCCGGACCAGGGCGGCACGCATTTCGGTGGCCTTGCTCGGGTCCTTGATCTTCAGGCGCAGCGTCAAGCGCCAGCCCTTGGTTTCCGGGTTGTAGCGCACGCTGTTTTCAACGATCTCGGCGTTGTCGCCGACGCTCACCTGGCTACGCACTTCTGCGTTTTCCGGCAGCGCTTGCAGGGACGGGCCTTCAAAATCGACCAGGTAGGCCACGCTGCCATCCGGCTGGCGGATCAGGTTGGACTGTTTGACGTCGCCGGTGGAACGCAGGGTCTGTTTGACCCAGGCGCTGTCTGGCGAGTGCAGGCTGGCTTCATCGAGGGTCCAGTGCAGGCGATAGGCGAAGTCCAGAGGCTGGCCTGGCTCAGGCAGCTTTTCCGGGCTCCAGAACGCAACGATGTTGTCGTTGGTTTCATCGGCAGTCGGGATCTCGACCAGGTTCACGGTGCCCTTGCCCCAATCGCCTTTCGGCTCGATCCAGGCGCTTGGACGCTTGTCGTAACGGTCGTCCAGGTCCTCGTAGTGGCTGAAGTCACGGCCACGTTGCAGCAAGCCGAAACCACGCGGGTTTTCCACCGAGAAGCTGCTCACGGCCAGGTGTTTCGGGTTGTTCAAGGCTCGCCAGATCCACTCGCCGTTGCCGGCATGAATGGACAGGCCGCTCGAGTCGTGGAGCTCGCGACGGTAGTTCAGCACTTTGGACGGCTGGTTGGCGCCGAACAGGAACATGCTGGTCAACGGGGCGATGCCCAGCTTGTTGACGCGATCACGCAGGAATACGCGCGATTTCACGTCGACCACGGTGTCGGTGCCTGGACGCAGCGTCAGGCGATAGGCGCCGGTAGCCCGTGGCGAATCCAGCAAGGCGAAGATCACCAGATGCTTGTCGGTCGGTTTCGGGCGCTGGATCCAGAATTCGCGAAAGCGTGGGAACTCTTCACCCGACGGCAGTGCGGTGTCGATGGCCATGCCACGCGCGGACAAGCCGTAAACCTGGCCTTTGCCGATGACGCGGAAGTAGCTCGCGCCCAGCATGGTCATGATCTCGTCTTGCTTGTCGGCCTTGTTGATCGGGTACAGCACACGGAATCCCGCGTAGCCCAGCTGTTCGGTCGCCTTGGGATCGAACTTGACGTCACCGAAATCAAAGCGCTCCGGGTCATATTTGATCTCATCGACGGTGGTCGCGGTGATCTCATTGATTTTCACCGGCGTGTCGAAGTGCATGCCCTGGTGATAGAACGACAGCCGGAACGGCGTCTTCTGGTCGGCCCATTCAGCTTTTTCAGTGCGGAAACGAATTTTCTGATAATCGGCGAACTTCATTTCGCGGAATTCATTCGGCAAATTGCTGCGCGGGGCTTCGAACTTCTGCCCGGCCAGTTCTTGTGCCTTCGCCGATACATCATCCAGGCTGAATGCCCACAGTTGGCCGGCGCCAAACAGGCACAACAGGGCCGAGCCCGCTACCAGAGCGTTTCTAAACCGTTTGGCAGTCATTTTTGGTGCATTACAGGGACTAACAATCACGAGCAACCCTCGCCGAAAACTGATCAAAAAACCAACGGCCAGATAAAGTATCTACACGGTAACGGCGCTGAAAAACCGTTCCTGCGGACCACTCTTGCCAAGTTGGCGAGCATTGTTCCGACTCCGACGGGGCAAAATGATTCCCCAAACGGTTCAGGACAAGTCTCTACCTAAGTCAAATGGACCAGCGAACGCTGGTCCCCCGTAGCGCGCGATTATCTAGTAGGCCGCGTGACAACGCATCAGGGCTAGCAAAGTATTTATCGAGAAAACATCCTGTTTTGCCTCGAAACCGGACCGAAAAGATGTTTCAAACGCTTTCAGGCCTGTAACAGAAAGGTTACCGGGCCATCATTGACCAGATGCACTTGCATGTCGGCGCCGAATCTACCTGATGCCACGGTGCCATGCACCTGTTTCGCCTGGCTGAGCAAATAGTCGAACAACTCTTCACCGAGAGCGGGAGGCGCGGCGGTCGAAAAACTCGGGCGCAAGCCGCTCCTGGTGTCCGCCGCCAGGGTGAATTGCGACACCAACAGCAAATCGCCCTGCACATCCACCAGGGACAGGTTCATCTTCCCGTCGGCGTCGCTGAACACCCGGTAGTTAAGCAGCTTATGCAGGAGTTTGTCGGCGTGGGCAGGGGTATCCCCGGGCTCGACAGCCACCAGCACCAGCAAACCATGGTCCACCGCACCGACAATTTCCCCCGCGACTTCTACCCGGGCGCCGCGAACCCGTTGCAGCAACCCTTTCATGCTTCTTCGGGCGGCAGATCAAGCAGGCGTCGGGCCATTTGCGCGGCCGCGCGTACCAGCGCATCGGTGATCCCTGGCTCCGAGGCTGCATGGCCGGCGTCGCGAATCACCTGCAACTCGCTGTTGGGCCAGTTCTGGTGCAGCTCCCAGGCGTTGTCCAGTGGGCAGATCACATCGTAGCGGCCATGCACGATGACGCCGGGCAAATGGGCGATCTTGCCCATGTCGCGGATCAACTGGTTGGGTTCAAGAAATGCATTGTTGGTGAAGTAGTGGCATTCGATCCGGGCAATCGACAGCGCGCGCTGTGGCTCGGAGAAGCGGTCGACCACCAGCGGGTTCGGGCGCAGGGTCGCGGTACGGCCCTCCCACGTCGACCAGGCCTTGGCCGCGTGCATCTGGGCGATCTGGTCGTTACCGGTCAGGCGCTTGTGAAAGGCGCTGAGCAGGTCGTCGCGCTCATCCAGTGGGATCGGCGCGATGTAGTCCTGCCAGTAATCCGGAAACAGGCGGCTGGCGCCGGCCTGGTAGAACCACTCGATTTCCTGGGGACGGCAGAGAAAGATCCCACGCAAGATCAAGCCATGCACCCGCTCCGGATGGGTCTGGGCGTAGGCCAGGGCCAACGTTGACCCCCAGGAGCCGCCGAACAGCACCCACTTCTCGATGCCCAGGTGTTTGCGGATGCGCTCCAGGTCCTCGACCAGATCCCAGGTGGTGTTGTTTTCCAGGCTGGCGTGAGGCGTGGAACGACCACAACCGCGCTGGTCGAACGTGACGATGCGATACAGGTTCGGATCGAAATAGCGGCGGCTTTGCGCATCGCAACCGGCCCCCGGGCCACCATGAATGAACACCACCGGCAGGCCTTCTGGCGAGCCGCTTTCATCGACGTAGAGCGTGTGGGTGTCATCGACAGCCAGATCGTGCCGGGCATGGGGTTTGATCTGCGGGTACAAAGTCTGCATTGCGCGCTCCGTAAGGGGTCGAGTCATCCCTGTGGGGACTTCTATTTAGTCTGCCGTCCGGCATCATAAACCCGAATCACCTCAATGAGCATGCCCCCGCACAGTCAAAGCGTGTCAGCCAGGTATGCCAGCAGTGTGCGATACATCTGATCGACCTCTGGCACCAGCCCACGTGCGCGCAGGCAACCGTGGACCAGCCCTTCCCCCCGATACAGGACCGACACGCCCCCTGCGACATTCAATCGCTCGTGATAAAGAACGCCGTCATCACGCAGGGGGTCCCATTGCGCGACGGCGACAAAGGCAGGCGCCAAACCGCTCAGATCGTCGGCAAGCAACGGGGCGGCGTAGGGCATGGGGGCGGCACCGTGCAGGTACATGGCGTCGTAGCGTTGCAGGTCGCTGCTGCTCAAGAGAGGTGCGTCGAAACACTCCTGGCGCGACGGCAAATGCGCGGGGCCGCCTAGCGCCGGGTAAATCAGCACTTGGGTTCGCGGCTGAGGCTGGCCTGCATCACGCAGGGCCAGGCACAACGCGGCGGCGAGATTGCCTCCAGCGCTGTCGCCAGCCAGCGCTTTGCGTCGTGGATCAATGGCGAATGGGACGTCTGCCAAGTGATGCCACACCGCGAGGCAGTCTTCGAAACCGGCCGGATAGGGATGCTCCGGGGCGAGCCGGTAGTCCACCGCCACGACCAGCACATCAAGGCTTTCAGCCAGCTCCATGCAAATGAAGTCATGGGAATCCAGGTCCCCTACCACCCAACCACCACCGTGCAGGTAAAGGATGCACGGCCAGCCGGCCAATGGTGGCGCGACGCGCGCGTGATAGGCGCGGATGGCCACGCCAGCCAATTGCAGGTCCTCGACCGCAAGCGTTGACGGGCGCGACGGGGTGAACGCCCGACACATCTGGCTGTAGGCCTCGCGCGAGCCGGCGAGGCTGTCGTCCGGGCTCGTGAAGCTCAGGGTCTTGTCGACGAAGGCAGTCATTGCCTGGGAAAGTGGGTAGGCCACGGGGTTCTCAATGTCCAGGAGCTTGCATCAGTTCTTGAGACTCGCCTGCACCGCTGCAATTCCATCCTTGCCGTCGAAGCTGGTCACGGCGGCCAGCCAACGCTGCAGATCCTCGGGGTGCTCGCGCAGCCATTGCCTTGCGACGTCCTGGGGAGTCTTGCGCTCCATGATCGGCACCATCAGCTGACTTTCCTGGGCAGCGGTAAACGTCAGGTTTTCCAGCAGCCGCTGGACGTTGGGGCAACGCTGGGCGTAGTCCGGCGCGGTCACGGTGGAGACAGTCGCGGCACCTTCGTTCGGGCCATACACGTCTTCGCTGCCCGTCAGGTAGGCGATGTTCATGTTGATGTTCATCGGGTGCGGGGTCCAGCCAACGAAGACCACGAACTCCTTGCGATTCACCGCCCGTTGCACCGCCGCCAACATCCCCGCCTCGCCGGATTCGATCAGTTTGAAATCCTTGAGGCCAAAGTGATTGGTCTCGATCATGGTCTTGATGGTGGTGTTGGCGCCACTGCCCGGCTCGATGCCGTAGATCTTGCCGCCGAGCTCATCCTTGAACCGGGCGATATCGGCAAAGCTCTTGAGCCCTGCCGCCGCCACGTAATCGGGCACGGCCAGCGTGGCCTGGGCGTCGGCCAGGCTAGGTTTGTCCAGGACCTTCACTTGGTTGGCCGCCAGGAACGGGGCGATGTTCTTGTCCATCGCCGGTTTCCAATAGCCCAGGAAGATATCGAGTCGCTTGTCGCGGATGCCGGCGAAGATGATCTGTTGCACGGCGCTGGTCTGCTTGCTTTCGTAGCCAAGGCCGGTGAGCAGTACGTCCGCCATGCCACTGGTGGCAATGACGTCGGTCCAGTTGACCACGCCCATGCGCACGATCTGGCAAGACGCAGGCTCGGCGGCCATCGCGCCGGAGCTTAATAGAACGGTACCGCAGAGGAACGATAGACAGCGTTTGGACAGTCTTTTCATCGCGTGGGTCTCGTGCGGCAGTGGATTGTTGTAGGTCGGCGTCTAGATGCACCGTGCCTGGAACATTACGCAGCGTCGAGGGGGCGAAGGTGAACTGTGGCGACTTGGTTTTGCACGGTGGCGACAGTCCCCATTCCAGGGAGTCAGCGCCCATAAACCTGTGGCGAGGGGATTTATCCCCGCTGGACTGCGTAGCAGTCCCAAAATTCTGAATCCGTGTGGATCATCTATCTTTGGGGCCGCTTCGCGACCCAGCGGGGATAAATCCCCTCGCCACAGGTATTGGGTAGGTCTTTATTTCTTGTAGGCCTGCCGCCCCCACGCCAGGAAACCTTCGAGCAATTCCCTGAGCACCACCTGGGTCGGCGCCGCCAGGTCGGGCCGATAGTTGAACGGTTCGAACTCTTCCATGTAGGTGCTCTGGCATAGCTCCAGTTGCACCGCATGGATGTCCTGGGCCGGGTTGCCGTAATGGCGGGTGATGTGCCCGCCCTTGAAACGCCCGTTCAGCACGTGGGTGAACTGATCATGGCGGGCGCAAATGCCTTCGAGTTCGCTCGCCAGCGTCGGATTGCAACTGGCGCCGTTGAAGGTGCCCAGGTTGAAATCCGGCAGCTTGCCGTCGAACAGGTGCGGGATCACCGAGCGGATCGAGTGGGCATCGAACAGCAAGGCATAGCCGAACTCGGCCTTGAGCCGCGCCAGTTCTTGCTGCAGTGCTTGGTGATAGGGCATCCAGACCTGTTGCAGGTACGTCGCCCGCTCTTCGGCGGATGGCTCCAGACCTTCACGAAACAACGGCACGCCATCAAACAGCGTCGCCGGGTACAAGCCGGTGGTGGCACCGACGTACATCGGTTTGTCATCGGAGGGCCGGTTCAGGTCAACGACGAACCGTGAGTATTCGGCGGCCAGGGTGCTGGCGCCAAGCTCATCGGCAAACTCATAGAGCCGCGGAATGTGCCAATCGGTGTCCGGCAGGCTTTGGGCTTGCGGGATCAATCCGGCCTGTACCGCCGGGGTCAGGCGCAGGCCGGCATGAGGCATGCTGATCAACAGCGGCACGCGCCCTTGCTTGAAATTCAGAACCTTCTCCACAACCGTTCTCCTCAATCGATTTCCACGCCGTGACGCACGACGCGTTTTTCCAGCTCGCCACCGAGCCAATAGGACAGGTCAGCGGGGCGATCGATGTCCCAGGCGACAAAGTCCGCTACCTTGCCCGCTTCCAGCGAACCATGGGTCCCGGCCATGCCCAAGGCTTGAGCCGCGTGGATCGTCGCCCCAGCCAGGGCTTCTTCCGGGGTCATACGCAAACAGGTGCACGCCATGTTCAACATCAAGCGCAACGACAATGCCGGCGAGGTGCCGGGGTTGAGGTCGCTGGCCACGGCGATTTTCACGCCGTGCTTGCGCAGGGCATCCATGGGCGGCAGCTGGGTTTCACGCAGGAAATAAAACGCCCCTGGCAACAACACCGCCACGGTGCCGGACGCGGCCATGGCCTTGGCGTCGTCCTCGGTCATGAACTCCAGGTGATCGGCCGACAGCGCCTGGTAGCGCGCCGCCAGGCTGGAGCCATTGAGCGACGACAATTGTTCAGCGTGCAGCTTCACCGGCAGGCCCAATTGCTGCGCGGTGATAAACACCCGCTCGACCTGCGCCGGGGAAAAGGCCAGGTACTCGCAAAAAGCGTCAACGGCGTCCACCAGCCCTTCAGCCGCCAACGCGGGCAGCATTTCAGCGCAAATGTGCTCGATGTAGTCATCGGCGCGATCCTGGTATTCCGGCGGCAAGGCATGGGCCGCCAGGCACGTGCTGCGCACACTGACCGGAAGCTCGGCACCGAGGCGGCGGATGACGCGCAGGATCTTGCGCTCGCTGGCCAGGTCCAGGCCGTAGCCGGACTTGATTTCCACCGTGGTCACGCCATCGCGCATCAGGCTCTTCAGGCGTCTGGCGGCGCTGGCGAACAGCTCGTCCTCACTGGCGGCGCGGGTGGCGCGCACGGTGCTGGCGATGCCACCGCCGGCCGCCGCTATTTCGGCGTAGCTGACGCCTTGCAGGCGCTGTTCGAATTCACCGCTGCGGTTGCCGCCAAACACCGTGTGGGTGTGGCAGTCGATCAGCCCCGGCGTGACCCAGGCGCCCTTGAGGTCGTTGACCGCCGGATAGTCGCCCATCGGCAGTTCGGCACGGGGCCCGATCCATTGAATGTGCTCGCCCTGGGTGACGATGGCGGCGTCTTCTATGATCGAGTAGACGCCCTGGGCCATGGTGGCGGCGTGGCAGTTTTGCCAGAGGGTTTTCATCCCGGTTTCCTCGTCGCGTTCAAAATCGAATCGCGAGCAGGCTCGCTCCCACAAGGGTCAGGGTGTACCCAAATGAATGTTCAACCCCTACCCCTGTGGGAGCGAGCTTGCTCGCGATGAGGCCCTTACAGACTCGGCAACAACTGCGCCGTGACCAGCTCGTTCAGGCAGCGACTCGCCAACAATTCACTCGCTGCATTGATATCCGGGGCAAAGAATCGGTCCTTCTCATAGAACGGCACTTCTGCACGCAACAGACCCCGGGCCTGTTCCAGCTTGGCGGAGGTCTTCAAACCGCCGCGCAGGTCCAGCCCTTGGCACGCCGCCAGCCATTCCACCGCCAGGATCCCGCGGGTGTTCTCGGCCATTTCCCACAGGCGCTTGCCAGCGGCCGGGGCCATGGAGACGTGGTCTTCCTGGTTGGCCGAGGTCGGCAGGCTATCCACCGAATGAGGATGGGACAGCGCTTTGTTTTCACTCGCCAGCGCCGCCGCTGTCACCTGGGCAATCATGAACCCGGAGTTCACACCGCCATTGGCCACCAAAAACGGCGGCAGCTGCGACATGTGCTTGTCCATCATCAGCGAAATGCGTCGCTCGCTCAGGGAGCCAATTTCGGCAATCGCCAGGGCCATGTTGTCCGCCGCCATCGCCACCGGTTCGGCGTGGAAGTTGCCACCGGAAATCACATCGCCCTCGGCGGCGAACACCAGCGGGTTATCCGACACGGCGTTGGCCTCGATCACCAGCACCTCGGCAGCCTGGCGGAACTGGGTCAGGCAGGCGCCCATCACTTGCGGTTGGCAACGCAGGGAGTACGGGTCCTGGACCTTGTCACAGTTCTGGTGCGAATCGGAAACTTCGCTGCGCTCGCCCAGCAGGTCTCGATAGGCCGCGGCGGCATCGATCTGGCCTTTCTGGCCGCGAGCCGCATGGATGCGCGCATCGAATGGCGAACGCGAACCGAGCACCGCTTCGACAGTGAGGCTACCCAGGGCCAGGGCGCCAGCGAACAGGTCTTCGCCTTCGAAAAGGCCGCGCAAGGCAAACGCGGTGGACACCTGGGTGCCGTTGAGCAGCGCCAAGCCTTCCTTCGCGGCCAGGGTCAGCGGCGCGAGGCCAGCAACTTTCAAGGCGTCGACGGCCGGCAGCCATTCGCCCTTGTAGCGGGCCTTGCCTTCGCCCAGCAGCACCAGGGACATGTGCGCCAGCGGTGCCAGGTCACCGGATGCGCCCACCGAACCTTTCAACGGAATGTGTGGATAAACCTCGGCGTTGATCAGCGCGATCAGCGCATCGATCACCTGCCGACGAATGCCCGAGAAACCTCGGCTCAGGCTGTTGACCTTGAGCACCATGACCAACCGCACCAGCGCATCGCTGATCGGCTCGCCCACACCGGCGGCATGGGACAGCACCAGGGAACGCTGCAGGTTTTCCAGGTCCTCGCTTGCGATGCGAGTCGAGGCCAGCAGGCCGAAACCGGTGTTGATGCCATAGGCGGTGCGGTTCTCGGCAAGAATCTGTTCCACGCACGCAACGCTGGCTTTGATCTGCGCCGACGCACTGGCATCAAGGCTCAGGGTGACCGGTTGCTGGTAGATGTCGCGCAATTGAGCCAGGCTCAATTGGCCGGGAATCAGGTTTAAGGCAGTCATTTATTGCTCCTTTTGAGAGTTTTGTTTTTTCATTCGCCAGTCGCTCCGGAATGCTCCGTTATCCGTCACCTTCGCTTTTTGGGCGATGCCTAGGGGCTATAGGTGCCTTGGCACGCTGGCGCTTTTTTGATCAATGCAAATTCGGTAATACGTTTTTCAGGAGGTGCGGGTCGCTGAGCAGCCCGGCGGCACTGGCGATGTCCGGCGCCAGCCAGCGGTCCTGGTCGTAGGCCGGAACGCGCTCGCGCAGCAGTTTCCAGGCGATGTCGGTGCCGGCGCCGAAGCGCTGCGCCTTGAGAAACTCGAAGGCCTGGGCCGCCAGCAGGTACTCGATGGCGAGGATCTGCGTGCAGTTTTCCAGCGCCCGGTGCAGCTTCAAGGCCGCGTTGGTGCCCATGCTCAAATGGTCTTCCTGCAACCCGGAGGTGACGAAATTGTCCAGCACCGCCGGTTGCGCCAGTTGCTTGTTCTCCGCGCACAGCGACGCGGCAACGTATTGCACGATCATCATTCCCGAGTTCACGCCCGGGTTGGCGACCAAAAATGCCGGCAAGCCGCTGACGTGAGGATTGATCAGGCGGTCGAGGCGACGCTCGGCGATCGAACCGATCTCGGCCATGGCAATCGCCAGCAGGTCCGCCGCCAACGCCACCGACTGGCCGTGTGGATTGGCCTGGGACATGACCCGGAAACTCTCCGGCGTACCCAGCAGCATTGGGTTATCGGTGACAGCGTTGAGCTCGGTTTCGATCTGTTGCCGAGCATGCTCCAACTGATCGCGAGCGGCGCCGTGAACCTGGGGAATCGAGCGGATGCTCAAGGCATCCTGGGTGCGGATACCCAGGCTCGAAGCAATGACTTCGCTGCCATCGAGCAACGCGCGCAGATTCGCACCAACCTGTTGCATGCCCGGGTGTGGCTTGAGGGCGATGATCTCGGCATCGAACGCGGCAATCTGCCCGCGCTGGGCCTCGAAGCTCATGGCACCGATCACGTCGGCCCATTGCACCAGCCGCGTGGCATCGGCCAGGGCCAGGCAACTGAGCCCGGTCATGCACGGCGTGCCGTTGACCAGGCACAAACCGTCCTTCGCTCCCAACTGCACCGGCTGCAGGCCTTCTGCGGCCAAGGCCTGTTGCGCCGGGACGATCTGCCCGCGATAGCTGACTTGCCCAACGCCCAACAGCGCGATACCGATGTGGGCCATGTGGGTCAAGTAACCCACTGAGCCCTGGGACGGCACTTGTGGCGTAATGCCGCGATTGAGCAACGCCAGTAATGCCTCGACCACCCGGCGATGGATACCGGACTTGCCTTGGCTGTAGTTGTGGATAGCGGCGCAGAGAATCGCCCGGGTCTGCTCGTCGGCGAGTGCCGGGCCGACGCCACAGGCGTGGCTGAGCAGGGTGTTGCGCGACAATTGGCTGAGCTGTTCGTCCTGGAGCGAGACATTGCACAAGGCGCCCAGGCCGGTGTTGACGCCATAGGCACGCTCGCCGCTTTCGACGATGCGCTGGACGATGGCCTGGGCATTGTCGATCCGCGCCCAGACCTGGGCCGACAGCTCGAGCGTAGCGCCGAAGCGGGCGACGGCGACTACGTCCTGCCAGCGCAGGGGGGCGCCGGTGATGATGATTTTTTCAGCCTGGGACATCTCAAACCTCATTCCAAATTCTCAGTGCGCTGTCTCTTGGGTTGAAGGCATCACTCCCGTGGCGAGGGAGCTTGCTCCCGCCCGGCCGGGCTGGCGCTCCAGCGCGTAGGGGCCGCCTCTTTTGGGTCTGCTACGCAGCCCAGCGGGAGCAAGCTCCCTCGCCACAACAGCCTGCCAGCCCAAAATAGCTGTCCGCCGGCCACATCAGCCTTACACCACCGCAGCCCGGCGCTGCACGAACCGATCGACATACTCATCCGCCGGCGAGTGCAGGATCTCTCGCGGCGTGCCGACCTGAATCAGCTTGCCGTCCTTGAGGATCGCAATGCGGTTGCCGATGCGCACGGCCTCGTCGAGGTCGTGGGTGATGAAAACGATGGTCTTGTGCAGGGTCTTTTGCAGCTCCAGCAACTGGTCCTGCATTTCCGCGCGGATCAGCGGGTCGAGGGCGCTGAAGGCTTCGTCCATGAGGATGATGTCGGTATCGGCCGCCAAGGCACGGGCCAGGCCGACGCGCTGGCGCATGCCGCCGGAGAGCTGGTGCGGGTATTTGTTCTCGTAGCCTTTCAGGCCGACGGTGTTGATCCAGTGCAGCGCGCGCTCGGCGCACACCTGCTTGCTTTCGCCGCGCACTTTCAAGCCATAGGCGACGTTGTCCAACACGCTCTTGTGGGGAAGCAGGCCGAAGCTCTGGAAGACCATGCTGATCTTGTGCCGACGAAATTCGCGCAGGGCGTCCATGTCCAGCTGCAGGATGTCTTCGCCGTCCACCAGGATGGCGCCGCTGGTTGGGTCGATCAGCCGGTTGAAATGGCGCACCAGGGTGGATTTTCCGGAGCCCGACAGGCCCATGATCACGAAGATCTCGCCGGTGCCGATGCTCAGCGACAGATCGTTCACGCCGACCACGCAGCCGGTCTCGGCCAGCACCTGGTCCTTGGTCTTGTTCTGGCGGATCAGCGCCAGGGCTTCCTTGGAGCGGTTGCCGAAAATCTTGAAGACATTTTTGACTTCGATCTTGCTGATGACTTCGTTGCTCATTTGCTCACCTCGTGCCGCGGACGACCATAGGCCTGGGTAATGCGGTCGATGACCACGGCGAGAATCACGATGGCCAGCCCCGCTTCCAGGCCGCGCCCGACGTTGAGGGTCTGGATGCCCACCAGCACGTCTTCACCCAGGCCACGGGCGCCGATCATCGAGGCGATGACCACCATCGACAGGGCCATCATGGTGGTCTGGTTGATCCCGGCCATGATGCTCGGCAGGGCCAGGGGCAGCTGCACGCCGAACAGCTGTTGCCAGCGATTGGCGCCAAAGGCGTTGATGGCCTCCATGACCTCGCCATCCACCTGGCGGATGCCCAGATCGGTGAGGCGAATCAACGGTGGCGCGGCATAGATCACCGTGGCGAAAATCGCCGGGACCTTGCCCAGGCCAAACAGCATCAACACCGGAATGAGGTACACGAAGCTGGGCATCGTCTGCATGATGTCCAGCAACGGCATCAGCACCGAACGAAGGCGGTTGCTGCGCGCCGAGAGGATGCCCAGCGGGATGCCGATCATCACCGAGATCAGCGTCGCCACCAGCATCAGGGCGAGGGTCTGCATCAGTTTGTCCCACAGGCCCACCGCACCCACCAGGAACAGCAGGCCGACGATCACCGCCGTAGCGACGACCTTGCGGGTGGCGTGCCAGGCAACGCCGCCGACGATGGCCAGCATCAGCCACCAGGGTGCCATGCGCAGCAGGCCTTCAAGGCTGACGATGGCCCACAGCAACGTGTCGGAGATCTGCCGGAACACATCGCCATAGTTGGTCACCAGGGCGTCGACCCAACCGTTGACCCAGTCGGCGATGGAGAAGGTAAAGCTTTCGGGAAACATAAGAGACTCTCGATCAGGTGGATGCGGTGAACGTCCCGGCCCGCCCTTTGGCTGGCCGGGAAATATTCGACCTACAGAGCCGCGTCGATTTTCTTGGCTGCGTCTTCGCTGACCCAGGCATGCCAGACTTCAGGATGTTCCTTCAGGAAGATCTTCGCCAGTTTCGGCGACTCGATCCGCTCTTTGGCCATGCGGCCGAGGTTCTGGTTCAGGATATCGATCGGCAGGTTGACCTTTTCCAGCACAGCCACCAGCTCCGGGGCTTCGTCGTGGAAGGTCTTGGACAGGCCGACCTTGATGCTCACGCTTTTATCCACGCCCGGTTTTTCTTCCAGTTTCACCAGGTCCACCTGGCCCATCAGCGGCGTCGGCGACCAGTAGTAGAACAGGATCGGCTCGCCACGCTTGTAGCTCGACAGCACGGCTGCATCCAGCGCCGGGCCGGTGCCCGGACGGAAGTTGGTATAAGTCTTTTCCAGGCCGTAGCTCTTCAGCATTTCGCTGTTGTCCAGCTCGCACGTCCAGCCGGCCGGGCAGTTGTAGAAGCGACCCTTGGACGGTTCCTCAGGATCCTTGAACACGGCGGCGTACTGGCCCAGGTCGGCGATGTTCTTCAGGCCTGGCGCCTTGGCTTCCAGCTTGCGCTTGGCATCGCCTTCGATCACGTAGCGTGGCACGTACCAGCCTTCGATGGCCCCCACCACCGGCGCACCGACGCCCACCACCTTGCCGGCCTTCTCGGCCTTGTTCCACACTTCGCTGCGGCCGACCCACTCTTCGGCGAATACCTGGATGTCGTTGCTGCTCAGGGCATTTTCCATGGTGATGGAGTTGCCGGGCAGGCTATCGGTCTTGCAGCCGTAACCCTTGTCCAGCACCACTTGCATCACGTCGGTCAGCAGCATGCCGCTTTCCCAGTTCAGGCCGGCGAACTTCACCGGTTTGCCCGACTCGCACCAGCCTGCCGCTTGCGTGGCGCCGGCACTGGCCAGCAGGCCCATGGACAGCAATGTGGTCAGCAGGGTCTTGTTCGATTTCATTATGTGACGCTCCTAATCAGTTGGATTGGCTTACGGCAGTCAAGAGGCATCCAGCCCTGTCAACGTCCCATCAGACCGCTTGGATGCGGCCCGCCCTGCTCGGTTGTGCGTCAACCGCGTCCTGCTCGACCGGCAGGATCAATTGATCGGGTACGGCGCTGTGCCATTTTCTAGCGATGACGTAGTACAGCACCGCCGGAACCACCAAGCCGATGATCCACGAGATATCCACACCGCCCATGGCCTCCACCAGCGGACCGGTATAGAACTTGGTGGCGATGAACGGCAACTGGACCAGTACGCCGAAGACGTAGACGCTGATACCCAGTGCGTTCCAACGACCGTAGCGACCGTTCGGATCGGCGAGTGCCGGCACGTCATAGCGCTCACGGGTTATGCAGTAGTAGTCCACCAGGTTGATCGCGCTCCAAGGCGTAAAGAACGCCAGCAGGAACAGGATGAAGGACTTGAACGCACCGAGGAACGAGTGCTGGCCGAGCAGCGCGATCAGGGTCGCGGCGCCGACAATGAACAGCACGAACACCAGGCGTTGCACCCGCGTTACGTTCAGGTGACCACGGAAACCGCTGATGATGGTCGCAATGCACATGAAGCTGCCGTAGGAGTTCAGCGTGGAAATGGTGACCTTGCCGAACGCGATGCTGAAATACAGCAGCGCGGCGGTAGCGCCGGTGCCACCCAGGCCAACGATGTAGGCCACTTCGTGGCCGGCGAACTGCCCGTTGGCCGAGGCGGCGGCAAACACACCGAGGATCATCGCCACCTGCGCGCCGATGACTGAACCTGCGCCTGCGGCAAAGAAGGTTTTCACCGAGGACGTCTTGCTCGGCAGGTAACGCGAGTAGTCCGCGACGTAGGGGCCGAAGGCGATCTGCCAGGAGGCCGCGAGCGACACCGCAAGCAGGAAACTGCTCCAACTGAAGTGGCGGATCTGCAGGAGTGCGCCCACATCCGTATGGCTGATCAGGCGAGCGAACAGGTAAACGAAGGCGATCACACCGATGATGCTGGCGACACGGCCGATCCAGTGAATCACCCGATAACCAAGCACCGTGACCAACACGATGACACTGGCGAAAATGAGGATGCCGACACTGTCGCTGACGCCAAACAACTGGCCCAGCGCCTGGCCGGATAGCACGGTGCCCGTTGCGGTGAAACCCAGGTACATCAGGCACACCAGCACGATCGGGATGGCCGCGCCATATACACCAAACTGCACCCGGCTGGAGATCATCTGCGGCAGCCCGAGCTTTGGCCCTTGGGCGGCGTGCAACGCCATGACACCACCGCCGAGCAACTGGCCGATCAGCAAACCGATTAACGACCAGAACACATCACCCCCCAACACCACCGCCAACGCACCGGTGACAATGGCGGTGATCTGCAGATTGGCCCCCATCCAGAGGGTGAACTGGCTAAACAGATGACCGTGTCTTTCCCCTTCCGGGATGTAGTCGATCGAGCGCTTCTCGATCAACGGCTTGCTGCTATCGCGTGTGCTGGTGACAGCCATGGTTCAACCTCTGTGGATTGTTCTGGTTCGAACGATGCTCTTATTTGTGGGAGCGAGCCTGCTCGCGATGAGGCCGACACATTCGATACATGCGTTGGCTGACAGGCCGCCATCGCGAGCAGGCTCGCTCCCACAGTTTTTGCACTTACTTGCCAGTGATCATCGGCAGGTTGAGGCCCTGCTCCTTCGCGCAATCGATCGCGATCTGGTAACCGGCGTCGGCGTGGCGCATCACGCCAGTGCCCGGGTCGTTATGCAGTACGCGAGCAATCCGTTCGGCCGCTTCGTCGGTGCCATCGCAGACAATCACCATGCCCGAATGCTGGGAGAAGCCCATGCCGACGCCGCCGCCGTGGTGCAGCGAAACCCAGGTCGCGCCGCTGGCGGTGTTGAGCAATGCGTTGAGCAGTGGCCAGTCGGAAACGGCGTCGGAACCGTCCTGCATGGATTCGGTTTCGCGGTTCGGGCTGGCCACGGAACCGGAGTCCAGGTGGTCGCGGCCGATGACGATCGGCGCCGACAACTCGCCGCTGCGGACCATCTCGTTGAACGCCAGGCCCAACTTGGCGCGTTGGCCCAGGCCAACCCAGCAGATCCGCGCCGGCAAGCCTTGGAAGCTGATGCGCTCGCGGGCCATGTCCAACCAGTTGTGCAGGTGGGCGTCGTCGGGGATCAGTTCCTTGACCTTGGCGTCGGTCTTGTAGATGTCCTGCGGGTCACCGGACAGCGCCGCCCAACGGAACGGGCCAATGCCGCGGCAGAACAGAGGACGGATGTAGGCCGGGACGAAACCCGGGAAGTCGAATGCGTTTTCCACGCCTTCTTCCTGGGCCATCTGACGGATGTTGTTGCCGTAGTCGAAGGTCGGCACGCCCATTTTCTGGAATTCGAGCATCGCTTTGACGTGGACGGCCATCGATTGCTTGGCGGCCTTCACCACGGCGGCGGGTTCAGTCTTGGCGCGGGCACGGTATTCGTCCCAGGTCCAGCCGGCAGGCAAGTAACCATTGAGTGGGTCGTGGGCGCTGGTCTGGTCTGTGACCATGTCCGGGCGCACACCACGACGGACCATTTCTGGCAGGATTTCAGCCGCGTTCCCACACAGTGCGATGGAAATCGCCTTGCCTTCGGCGGTGTATTTCTCGATGCGCGCCAGGGCGTCGTCCAGATCCTTGGCTTGTTCGTCGACGTAACGGGTTTTCAGGCGGAAATCGATACTCACCTGCTGGCACTCGATGTTCAGCGAGCACGCACCGGCCAAAGTCGCGGCCAACGGTTGCGCGCCGCCCATGCCGCCGAGGCCGGCGGTCAGGACCCAGCGGCCCTTGAGGTTGGAGTCGTAATGCTGGCGGCCGGCCTCGACGAAGGTTTCATACGTGCCTTGCACGATGCCCTGGCTGCCGATGTAGATCCAGCTGCCGGCGGTCATCTGGCCGTACATGGCCAGGCCCTTGGCGTCGAGCTCGTTGAAGTGTTCCCAACTGGCCCAGTGCGGCACCAGGTTGGAATTGGCGATCAGTACGCGCGGGGCGTTGCTGTGGGTCTTGAACACGCCCACCGGCTTGCCGGACTGCACCAGCAGGGTTTCATCGTCATTCAGATGGGTGAGGCTTTCGACGATCTTGTCGTAGCACTCCCAGTTGCGCGCCGCGCGCCCGATGCCACCGTAGACCACCAGCTCCTTGGGGTTCTCGGCCACTTCCGGGTCGAGGTTGTTCATCAGCATGCGCAGCGGCGCTTCGGTCAGCCAGCTCTTGGCGGTCAGCGTGTTACCGCGAGGGGCACGGATTTCAACGTCACGGTATTTTTCAGGTTTGCGGGTAGCGTCGGTCACAGCAAAAACTCCTCAGCGATCAATCCAGACCAGCCCGGGCAGTGGGCAGCGATTAAGCGAACGTAGCGTTGAATGCAGAGGACTCATACGCATACGTCTTTGCTTGTATGTACAAGCATATGCAATCAAGCGGCCAACTTGTTGAAGGGCTAATCAAGAAAAATTGAAGAATCGGCGAGAAGCCTCGTAATAGAAGGGCCGCCAAGCTGCATGAAATTTTTGGAGGAGGTTTTTGGGAAGCAATCAGAAGGGCATAAAAGCGTGGTATTGCGCCACGCTGGGGCGTTCGGTAACAAGTTGGTGCGCCAGAAGGAACAACGAACACACCTTTTTTGGCGAGGCGCCTTAGTGGGCCGTCAGCTCGATCACGCAGCATTGGCCGTGGGTGGTGATGTCCAGCAGCCCAGCGTTACCGCTCAGTTGCAGGCAGTCATAAAGCCCCAGTGCCTCGACAGTTTCATCCATCTTGACCCTCAGCGTCGGAGCGGCACTGAACACCAATACCGTTCCCGCCTCGCTGAAAAAACGCTGCTGGCCGCCCAGCCATTGCAGCCGCGCGCGGTAACGTTGCGGCGCGTAGATCAGGTTGAAGTCGCGAATCGGCCCCTCCAGCAGCGTGCACTGCACTTGGCTCTCGCCGCTGAAGGCAAAGGGATCCAGCGAATGCAGCGGCCGCGTGGCGTGGCCATCGACAGTCAGCGTCATGCCGCCACCTTGCAAGACCGTGATGATCCGTTCGTAGCCAGCGAAGGTGGAAAAACCACCCGATTCACCGATATCGGCAATGGACAGGCGCCAGCCGAAACCTTCCAGGCCGGTGCCGGCATCGCGGGTGATTTCCTCGGTGCTGCCACCGCCGTTTTTCCACGGCATGGACGGGTAATCCGCTGCGCGTAAAACCTTCAATTGGCTCATTTGTGGAAACGCCCTTCCAGACTGTGACGCGAGCCCGGATGGATCAGGCGTGCGGCGGTCACCGGCTGGCGCCCTGACCAGGTACGGCGACGGATCAACAGGCACGGCTCGCCCCGCTCGATCTGCAACAGCTTGCATTCACTCGGCTCCGCCAGGATCGCCTCGACCACATGCTCACCTTCGGTCAGCGGCGCAACCTGGTTCAGGTAGGCATAAGGCGTTTGTTGAGTGAAGTCCTGCTTGAGGTAATCAGGCGCCACCAGCGCGTTGACGAAACGGTCCTCGATTTGCACAGGAATGTCGTTTTCGAAATGCACGATCAACGAATGGAATACCTTCTGGCCTTCGCGCATGTCCAGGGCCAGCGCCCGCTCGGAACCGGCGGCCTCTTCTTCCAGGGTGATGACCTTGCACGTATGGCGATGACCACGGGAGGCGATTTCATCCGCAATGTTATGCACTTCGAACAGTGCGGACTGGCTCTTGGGCTCGGCGACGAACGTGCCGACGCCTTGCATGCGCACCAGCAGGCCATCAGCGGTCATTTCCCGCAGGGCCCGGTTGATGGTCATGCGGCTGAAGCCCAACTGGCTGACCAGTTCGCTTTCCGATGGCACACGGTAATGGGGCGGCCAGTTTCCACTGTCGATCTGCTGGGTGATCATTTGTTTGACGCGGGCGTACAAGGGCGCCGGACTGTCACCCATGGTTGCGGCCAGCGGCGGTTTGGCAGGCGGAGTCGGCACGGCGTATTCCTGTTCTGCGAATGTTGATGACTAGCTTGCCGGAGTTTACCGGGCAGGCAAACGTCTGTATATGTATATACAAATTACACGCAACGAGGTTCAACCGATGTCCGCCTTCTTTGCCGAGCGTGCGCTGCTGCCTGATGGATGGGCCAATGATGTACGCCTCGAGGTCAACGCCGAGGGGGTCTTGACCCATGTCCAGGCCGATTCCCACGCAAACGGCGCCGAACGGCTCGGCGGTCCCCTGCTCCCGGGCATGCCGAACCTGCATTCCCATGCGTTCCAGCGGGCCATGGCCGGGCTGGCGGAAGTGGCGGGCAATCCCAATGACAGTTTCTGGACATGGCGCGACTTGATGTACCGCCTCGTCGGCAAAATCAGCCCCGACCAGCTCGGCGTCATCGCACGGCAGCTTTACATCGAAATGCTCAAGGCCGGCTACACCTCGGTTGCCGAATTCCATTACGTACACCATGACACCGACGGCAGACATTACGCCGATCCGGCCGAACTGGCCTTGCGTATCAGCCAGGCCGCCGGTGAAGTGGGCATTGGCTTGACGCTGCTGCCGGTGCTTTACAGCCATTCCGGTTTTGGCGGCCAAGAGCCCAACGACGGGCAGCGCCGGTTCATCAACAGCACCGAAAACTACCTGAAGCTTCAGTCACGCTTGCAGCCGATCCTGGCCGGGCAACCGTCCCAGGCGTTGGGCCTGTGCTTCCACTCGCTGCGCGCCGTGACACCCGGGCAGATCCACGATGTGCTGGCCGCCAGCGACCGCGATTGCCCCGTGCATATCCACATCGCCGAACAGCAAAAGGAGGTTGACGACTGCCTGAGCTGGAGCGGCGCGCGTCCGCTGCAATGGCTGTATGAAAATGCCGAGGTGGATCAACGCTGGTGCCTGGTTCATGCCACCCACGCCAATCCACAGGAAGTCAGCCTGATGGCCAAGAGCCGGGCAATTGCCGGTCTGTGCCTGACCACGGAAGCCAACCTGGGTGACGGAATTTTTCCGGCCGTGGATTTCCTAGCCCAAGGCGGGCGGATGGGCATCGGCTCTGACAGCCACGTGTCGTTGAGCGTCGTGGAGGAATTACGCTGGCTGGAATACGGCCAGCGGCTGCGGGACCAGCGCCGCAACCGGTTGTACCGAACGGATCAGCCGATGGTCGGGCGTACCCTGTATGACGCCGCACTGGACGGTGGCGCCCAGGCGTTGGGCCAACCGATCGGCGCATTGGAAGTCGGCAAGCGCGCCGACTGGCTGATGCTCGATGGCAATGATCCTTACCTGGCCACGGCGACCGGTGACGGCATTCTCAATCGTTGGCTGTTTGCGGGCGGCGATCGCCAGGTGCGCGATGTGATGGTCGGCGGAAAATGGCAGGTTCGCGACGGCCGTCATGCCGGCGAAGAAGAAAGCGCCCGAGCGTTTACCCGGGTGCTGCGCGAACTGCTGGGCTGACGACAATTCAATGTGGGAGCGAGCTTGCTCGCGATAGCGGATTTTCCATCAACATCTATGTTGACGGTAAAGGCCTCATCGCGAGCAAGCTCGCTTTCACAGGTGTTCTACTACATCAGTCCGAAGTCTTGGCCATCTGCCGGTCCGACGCACGCCAGACCAACCGCGTCGTGTCGTAGCCCTGCTGGCGCGCCTTGCTCAGCAGTTCTTCGCGCACATCGACATTGACCGTTGGCGTGCGCGACAGCAACCACATGTAACGCCGGCTCGGATCGCCAACGATGGCGGTCTTGTAGTCATCGCTGACATACAAGACCCAATATTCTCCCTTCGCCACACCCGGCAGGATCCGCGAGAACCAGGTGTCGAATTCGACCCAGAGCTTGTCGGTCTTGCCTGGCACCTGCGGGTAAGCGGTGCCCCGGGCTTCTTCCCACTTCCAATCGGAAGTCAGGCAGCGGTTGAACACATCCACGTTGCCGTCGGGCTTGAGTGTGTAATGGGCTTCGGATTGCGCGCAGTTGCGCTGGAAATACATCGGTAGGCGGGCCAGCTCGTACCAGGTCCCTTGGTAACGCTTGAGATTGACACTGTTGACGGTCTTGGGCGCCAACGGGTCTACGCCAGAAGTGGCACAGCCGGCCAATACCAGGCCAGCCAAAAGCACAAAAACTAACCGCATCATTATTTTTTTCTCCCGTGGGCGCTTGGCCCCGGTTTACTTCAGGTTACTTCAGGCCTTGGCCGGAAAACATCAACACTTTGTCACCGGCGTACTGCACGCTGATAAAGCTTTTCTGGTCGCCCCAGGTGCAGCTGGACATGCCGAGCGCGCCCGAACAGTCAGTCGGCTTCCCCAGCAACGTCTCGACTTCGGCCTTGGGCATGCCCGCCGACAGCTTCGAGTAGTTTTCCTGGTTGACCTTGCTGCATGCGGTCAATACGACGCACATGAACAGCAGGGCGATAGATCGCAGCGACATGGTGTAACTCCTGGAGCGGAAGGGAGGTGGCAGGGTGCCAACCTGAACCTTAGAAGAGAAAACCCCTATCTGGTTCCCCGACGCCCCCAGTATTTATTGGTTGTCCCGAGGGTAATCGACGGTTGAAACAATCGAACTGTGACGCCGTCGTGCCTTTCGTCGGGATGAGTCCATCGACGCCTGATGCGCCGGGCCTGCGGGCCGATAAAAAGTAACAGCGTAAAATCCTGTGTTATGGCAAATTGACGCCCCTTTTTGACCCGTCCCTCCGCGGTAGCGTTCTTAATGACCAGAAACATGAAATTCAGCCACAAAATCCTGTTGGCTGCCGCCCTTGTGGTGGCCGTCGCATTCGCCTGTTTCATCCTGTTCAACGATTACCGCCAACGACAAAGTCTGTATTCCAGCACCGAGACCTCCATGCAGGAGCTCGGCAGCCTGACCAGCCGCAATATCCAGACGTGGGTAGAAGGCCGGATCCAACTGCTGCAATCGCTGGCCCAGCAAATCGCCATCGATGGCAGCAGTGCCGACAGCCTGAAACGCGCGGTGGGCCTGCCTGCCTACACCGGCAATTTTCAGCTCAGCTATTTTGGCGGCACCGACGGCGTGATGTTTTCGGTGCCGGCCGGCAATCGCGCCGCCGACTACGACCCGCGCGCCCGTGGCTGGTACAAGGCCGCCAACAGCGCCCAACAGACCATCGTCACCGAACCCTACATCGCCGCGTCTTCGGGCAAGCTTGTGATCACCGTTGCCACGCCGGTACAGCGCCAGAGCCAGATGATCGGCGTGACGGGGGCGGACATCGACCTGACCAGCGTCAGCGCCATCATCAACTCGCTGAACTTCGGCGGACATGGTCATGCGTTCATCGTCAGCGCCGATGGCGAGCACGGTGACTTTCGATGGGTCGATATTCCAGTGTTTCAGCGCGGCGAGCAGGCTGTAATGGCCGGTGGAAACAAACGGCACGGCGATCTTCTTGCCGATCAGGTCTGGCGGGGTCTTGATGCCGGAGCCGTCACGGGCCACCAAGGCTTCGGCGGCGCCGATCTGCGTCGCGATGAGGAATGTTTCTACTGGCACCTTACGAGTGATCGCGGCGGTCAGCGGGCTGGAGCCGAGGTAGCCGATCTGCACATCGCCCGAGGCGATGGCGGCGATGATATCGGCGCCGTTGTCGAACTTGCGCCAGGCGATCTTGGCCTGGGTGGCTTTTTCATACGCGCCATCGGCTTGGGCCACTTTCGCCGGGTCCACGGTGGTCTGGTAGGCGACGGTCAGGTCGGTTGCCTGAGCGAAAAAACTCGCCGCGGCCAGGGAGGCGGCTGCGAGAAGGCGAAGGGGGAAACTCAAAGACATGGTAAAGCTCCTCAACAAGCCGCCGGAGAGTCGGCGTTGGAGGAGACTAAATGATCTAAGAACTCTAAAATAAATAACTTTTTCGCATTAGCTTATCTGCGAAAAAGTCTATCGAGAAGCCACGAAACCCCTGTGGCAAGGAAGCAAGCTCCCTCGCCACAGAATGTTCTTGCGAGCGGCGAATCAGTTACTGATCGCTAGAATGCTCGCCTGGTACGACCCCACGAACACGTCGAAATCACCCACTTCGTTCTGCTCCAACTCGGTTTGCTGGACCAGGGATCGCCGAGCATTTTCCTCGAAGGCAATTATTTCATCGGCCGACAGTGGCTCTGCGCGGAAAAACTCGGCGTGGGCCTTGCTCTGGCGCAGGGAGAACTGGGCGAAGCTTTCCTTGTGTTCGGCCATGGCCGCCAGTACCCGGGCGGATGGCGTGAGGGATGGGTCGCGGACTTTTGCCAGTTGGGCGTCCAGCGCCTGGCGGTGGTCATCACCACCTTGGCTTTGGTCGAGCAGTGCCGCCAGCGGGGCGATCTTGTCCAGCAATTCCAGGGCCCAGGCTTGCATGTCCACCGATTCACCCTGGCGCTGCAATTGCAGGCCTGGCTTGCGGCCTTCCTTGACCACCGTCAGGAAGTTGCTGGTGGCGTTGCTGCACTCGTTGTTTTCCAATTGCGGGCTGTCGTCGAGGCCGCAATACAAGAGGAACGCATCGAGGAACCGCGATTCGGTCAGGTCGATGCCCATCGGCAAGAACGGGTTGATGTCCAGGCAACGTACTTCGACGTACTGGATGCCACGGGCCATCAGCGCCTGGATCGGTCGCTCCCCGGTGTAGGTCACGCGCTTGGGGCGGATGTTGGAGTAGTACTCGTTTTCGATCTGCAGGATGTTGGTGTTGAGCTGCACCCATTCGCCGTTCTGGTGAGTGCCAATCTCGACATACGGCGCATACGGCGTTGCCACAGCCTTGCGCAGGCTATCGGTGTAGCTTGCCAGGTCGTTGTAGCAAGGCGTCAGGCCGGCCTGGGCGTTGCTCTGGTAACCCAGGTCGCTCATGCGCAGGCTGGTGGCGTAGGGCAGGTACAAGGTGTCCGGGTCCAATTGTTCCAGCTGATGCGGTCGGCCACGCAGGAAACCGGCGTCGAGGGCCGGCGAGGCGCCGAACAGGTACATCAATAGCCAGCTGTAGCGCCGGAAATTGCGGATCAGGGCGATATAGGCCGACGACTGGAAATCCCGGTCGCTCAGATCGCTGGCTTCGTCCTGGCGCAGCAGGGGCCAGAGCTTTTCCGGCAGGGAAAAGTTGTAGTGGATCCCGGCGATGCATTGCATGGTCTTGCCGTAACGCAGGGCCAGACCCTTGCGATAGACATACTTGAGCCGACCGATGTTCGAGGTGCCGTAATAGGCGATCGGAATCTCCTCCTCAGCCGGCAGCGGACACGGCATCGAAGGGCTCCACAGGTATTCGTCGCCGAGCTTGCTGTAGACAAACCGGTGGATCCTGTCGAGGCTGCGCAGGGTATCAGCCGGGTTGGCCAGGGCCGGGGTGATGAATTCCAGCAGCGACTCGGAATAGTCGGTGGTGATCTGTTCGTTGGTCAGCGCCGAGCCCAGGGCTTGCGGGTGCGGCGTCTGCGCCAGGCGCCCGTTGTCGGTGACACGCAGGCATTCACGTTCGATACCGTGCAGGCACTGCTCGAGCAGGGAGAGGTTGGCGCGCTCGCGGAGCAGGGCCAGGCGGCGGTTTAAAAGGTCGCTCAAGTTGAATTCCTTCACGCGTCAGTCGCCCCAATATGGGGGTGGGCAAGACGGTCTACAAGGGTGAAGTTAAAACTGGCGTTTTCGCCTGGTTTACATACGGTCAAAGAAGATCGCCGCCGTCCCTCGTGGGAGCGAGCTTGCTCGCGATAGCGGTATATCAGTCAACTAAATGTGACAGGTCCATCGCCATCGCGAGCAAGCTCGCTCCCACAGGAAAGCCCGACACCGCATTCGTGGCGTCGAAATTAACTCAAATCGATGACCAGGAGCTATAGGACAGCGAACGTGCCTTGCGCTTTTGCGACCAGCTTGTCGCCTTGCATCACATCGGCCTCGACCACCAATGTGCGCCGGCCCGGGTGGATGACCCGGGCGGTGCACAACACCTCGCCGTCGGACACGGCGCGGATGTAGTTGATCTTGCACTCGATGGTCGCAGACTGCTGGTCGAAGCCATGGACACTGGAGCAGGCCAGGCCCATGGCGATGTCCACCAGGCTGAACAGCGCGCCACCGTGCAGCTTGCCGCCGCGATTACGCAACTCGGGGGCCAGGTCCAGGGTGACTTGCGCCACCCCGTCCCCAAGGCTGTGCAAACGGCAGCCGAGCAGCTTGAAAAACGCGCTCTCCACCAACCCGGCTGGCGCGTCCATCAGCGTTTCTTCAACTGCTTGGCGTTGGCGAACAGCGAGGCCATGGCGTTGTTCGCCGGGGCCGCCGTGGCGGTTTCCTTGCGGGGCGCGGTGTTCTGCGACTGGCGTGGGGCGGCGCCTGGGCGAGCACCGCGGGCACCGTCGACCTTCTCACCCGGCGTGTCACTCATGCGCATCGACAGGCCAACGCGTTTGCGCGGGATATCGACTTCCATGACCTTCACTTTCACCACGTCGCCGGCCTTCACGGCTTCGCGCGGGTCCTTGATGAATTTTTCCGACAGTGCCGAGATGTGTACCAGGCCGTCCTGGTGCACGCCGATATCAACGAACGCGCCGAAGTTGGTCACGTTGGTGACCACGCCTTCGAGGATCATGCCCGGTTGCAAGTCCTTGAGGTCTTCGACGCCTTCCTGGAATTCGGCGGTCTTGAACTCCGGACGCGGGTCGCGGCCCGGCTTCTCCAGCTCTTGCAGAATGTCGGTCACGGTGGGCAGGCCGAAGGTTTCGTCGGTGAATTTCTTCGGGTCCAGGCGCTTGAGGAACGCGGCGTCGCCGATCAGCGAGCGGATGTCGCGGTCGGTCTGGGCGGCGATGCGTTGCACCAGCGGATACGCTTCCGGGTGGACCGCCGAGGAGTCGAGCGGGTTGTCGCCGTTCATGACGCGCAGGAAGCCGGCGGCTTGTTCGAAGGTTTTTTCACCCAGGCGCGGGACTTTCTTCAACGCGGCGCGGGTCTTGAACGCGCCATGTTCGTCGCGGTGGGTGACAATGTTCTGCGCGAGTGTCGCGTTCAGGCCGGAAATCCGCGCCAGCAGTGCCACCGAAGCGGTGTTCACGTCCACACCCACGGCGTTCACGCAATCCTCCACCACGGCGTCCAGGCCACGGGCCAGTTTCAGTTGGGACACGTCGTGCTGGTATTGACCGACACCGATGGATTTCGGATCGATCTTCACCAGTTCCGCCAGTGGGTCCTGCAGGCGACGGGCGATCGACACCGCGCCACGGATCGACACGTCCAGGTCCGGGAATTCCTTCGAAGCCAGTTCCGACGCCGAATAAACAGAAGCACCGGCTTCGGAGACCATGACCTTGGTCATTTTCATGGCCGGGTATTTCTTGATCAGTTCCGCTGCCAGCTTGTCGGTCTCGCGGCTGGCGGTGCCGTTGCCGATAGCGATCAGGTCCACCGAATGCTTGGCGCACAGGGCGGCGAGCACCGCGAGGGTCTGGTCCCATTTGTTGTGCGGCACGTGCGGGTAGACCGTGGCGTGGTCCAGCAACTTACCGGTTGAATCGACGACCGCTACCTTGCAACCGGTGCGCAGGCCCGGGTCCAGGCCCAGAGTGGCGCGGGGGCCGGCCGGCGCGGCCAACAGCAGGTCGTGCAGGTTGTGGGCGAATACGTTGATCGCCTCGGTCTCGGCGTTATCGCGCAACTCACCGAGCAAGTCGGTTTCCAGGTGGGTATAGAGCTTGACCTTCCAGGTCCAGCGCACCACCTCGGCCAGCCATTTGTCGGCGGCGCGGTTCTGGTTCTGGATGCCGAATTGCTGGGCGATCATGCCTTCGCACGGGTGCATGGTGCCGGGCAGTTCTTCGCCGACCTTCAGCGCGGAGCTGAGAATGCCTTCGTTGCGGCCACGGAAAATCGCCAGGGCACGGTGGGACGGCATGCTCTTGAGCGGTTCGTCGTGCTCGAAGTAGTCGCGGAACTTGGCGCCTTCCTCCTCTTTGCCGGCGATGACGCGGGCGCTGAGGGTCGCCTCCTGCTTGAGGAAGTTACGCAGCTTTTCCAGCAGGTTGGCGTCTTCGGCGAAACGCTCCATGAGGATGTACTTAGCGCCTTCCAGCGCGGCCTTTACGTCCGCCACGCCTTTTTCCGCATCGATAAAACGCGCGGCTTCGGTTTCCGGGGCGAGGGTCGGGTCATTGAACAGGCCGTCGGCCAACTCGCCGAGGCCGGCTTCCAGGGCGATCTGGCCCTTGGTGCGGCGCTTTTGCTTGTAGGGCAGGTACAAGTCTTCGAGGCGGGTCTTGGTGTCGGCCAGCTTGATGTCGCGTTCGAGTTGCGGGGTCAGCTTGCCCTGCTCCTGGATGCTCGCCAGGATGCTGATGCGCCGTTCGTCGAGTTCACGCAGGTAGCGCAGGCGCTCTTCCAGATGACGCAATTGAGTGTCATCGAGGCTGCCTGTCACTTCTTTCCGGTAACGGGCGATGAAAGGGACCGTGGAGCCTTCATCGAGTAGCGCGACGGCCGCTTCGACCTGTTGTGGGCGGACGCCGAGTTCCTCGGCGATGCGGCTGTTGATGCTGTCCATAAAACCACCTGACAAATTGTGAAATCAGGCTCGCCACCGCAGAAGCCGGGCTCGGCGAGACTGGTTGAGCGGCCTGGCGTGCGCCGCTGCCTGGGTCAAAAGGCTGCCTGTTGACCCGTGAAATCAAAAAAATGCTGCCTGGCCAGGGGGAAAAAGTGTTTCGCCGGTGTAACGATCCGGCCCTGTCCTGGCACAAAGGCCGCGCATTATAACCAGCGTTCCACCGTTAGGGTGCGTCGCGCCCGTGGGCTTGATCAGCGGATTGCTGGAGATAGGCGAAAAATCTGCTAACAATGCACACGGTACGCACAACGGCAGCTAGGCCATAATGCGCGCCGAGATCAAAGGAGCTTCCTATGAGCAGCACCGCACAAACTGCTGAAGGCGAAAAAATTCTGATTGTTGACGACGATCCAGGGCTGAGCAGCCTGCTGGAGCGCTTTTTCGTCAGCAAGGGTTACCGAGCCCGCACTGTACCGAACACGGAGCAAATGGACCGTCTGTTGGCCCGTGAGGTTTTCAACCTCGTCGTCCTCGACCTGATGCTGCCCGGTGAAGACGGCTTGACCGCCTGTCGTCGCCTGCGCGGCGCGAACAACCAGATCCCGATCATCATGCTGACCGCCAAGGGCGACGAGCTGAGCCGTATCAAGGGCCTTGAACTGGGCGCCGACGATTACCTGGCCAAGCCGTTCAATCCGGACGAGCTGATGGCGCGGGTCAAGGCGGTCTTGCGTCGCCAGTCGGCGCCGGTGCCGGGCGCGCCGGGCAGCGAAGACGAAAGCGTCACCTTCGGCGACTATGAACTGTCGCTGGCCACCCGCGAGCTCAAGCGCGGCGACGAGGTACACATGCTCACCACCGGTGAGTTTGCGGTCCTCAAGGCTTTGGTGATGAACGCTCGCCAGCCGCTGACCCGAGACAAGCTGATGAATTTGGCCCGTGGCCGGGAATGGGATGCGCTGGAGCGTTCCATCGACGTGCAGATTTCCCGCTTGCGCCGGATGATCGAGCCCGATCCATCCAAGCCGCGTTATATCCAGACCGTCTGGGGCGTAGGCTACGTATTCGTGCCGGATGGCGCCGCCAGCAAGTGATCGGCGATTTGTAGGAGCGGGAAGCCTGGTTGATTGAAGTCTTTTCCAGGCGACTCGCGGTCCGTCATTGTGCGAGCATCGCTCGCTCCTGCAAGTGTGTAGCGGCTATTCATGAAAACCCCCGTTTGGTTCCCCCAGAGTTTCTTTTCCCGCACCCTCTGGCTGGTGCTCATCGTCGTGCTTTTTTCCAAGGCGCTGACGTTGGTCTACCTGCTGATGAACGAAGACGTGCTGGTGGACCGCCAATACAGTCACGGCGTTGCCTTGACATTGCGGGCCTACTGGGCGGCCGACGAAACCAATCGAGCAAAGATTGCCGAGGCGGCAACATTGATCCGGGTGGTCGGAGCCGGCGTGCCGGAAGGCGAGCAGCACTGGCCATACAGCGAGATCTATCAGCGGCAGATGCAGGCCGAGTTGGGCGCCGACACCGAGGTGCGATTGCGCATGCACTCGCCGCCGGCATTGTGGGTGCGCGCTCCAAGCCTTGGGGATGGTTGGCTGAAGGTTCCGCTGTACCCCCATCCATTGCGGGGCCAGAAGATCTGGAACGTGCTGGGCTGGTTCCTGGCGATCGGCCTGCTTTCGACGGCTTCGGCGTGGATCTTCGTCAGCCAGCTCAACCAACCGCTCAAACGCCTCGTGTACGCCGCCCGGCAATTGGGCCAGGGGCGTAGTGTACGGTTGCCGATCAGCGATACGCCCAGCGAGATGACCGAGGTGTACCGAGCGTTCAACCAGATGGCCGAGGATGTCGAGCAGGCCGGACGCGAGCGTGAGCTGATGCTTGCAGGGGTCTCCCATGACTTGCGCACACCCCTGACCCGGTTGCGGTTATCGCTGGAGTTGATGGGCGAGCACACCGACCTGACTGATGAAATGGTCCGCGACATCGAAGACATGGACGCGATTCTTGACCAGTTCCTGGCATTCATTCGCGACGGTCGTGATGAGTCGGTGGAAGAAGTCGATCTCAGCGACCTGGTTCGGGAGGTGGCTGCACCCTATAACCAGAACGAAGAGAAGGTCCACCTGCGCCTGGAGCCGATCCAGCCGTTCCCGCTACGTCGCGTATCGATGAAGCGCCTGCTGAACAACCTGATCGGCAACGCCCTGAACCATGCAGGCACCGGTGTGGAAGTGGCCGCCTACGTTTCGGGCGATACCAGCGCGCCCTACGTCGTTCTGAGCGTCATGGACCGAGGCGCCGGCATCGATCCGTCGGAATTGGAGGCCATTTTCAATCCGTTCACCCGAGGCGATCGCGCCCGGGGGGGAAAGGGCACGGGACTGGGCCTGGCGATCGTCAAGCGCATCGCCTCGATGCACGGCGGCAACGTCGAGCTGCGCAATCGCGTGGGCGGCGGACTGGAAGCGCGGGTGCGGCTGCCGTTGGGCTTGATGTTGCCTCGGGATGCGGTGTAGCGGAATCGCTCGGAAGGCGCAAAACCTGTGGGAGCGAGCTTGCTCGCGATGCGGTGGCTCAGCCAAATTTATGTTGGCTGACACACCGTCATCGCGAGCAAGCTCGCTCCCACAGTAATTTATAAATGGATTACCCCTTGCCCTTGGTCCGGGTCATGTTCGGCCCGCCGTTTTTCTCCAAGTGCTCGATGATGATCCCTGCCACGTTCTTGCTGGTGGTGGTCTCGATGCCTTCCAGGCCTGGCGAGGAGTTGACTTCCATCACCAGCGGTCCGTGATTGGAGCGCAGGATGTCCACGCCAGCCACCGCCAGCCCCATGACCTTGGCTGCCCGCAGGGCGGTCATGCGCTCTTCCGGCGTGATCTTGATCAGGCTTGCGCTGCCGCCGCGATGCAGGTTGGAGCGAAACTCCCCTGGCTTGGCCTGGCGCTTCATCGACGCGATTACTTTGTCGCCGACCACGAAGCAACGAATGTCCGCGCCCCCGGCTTCCTTGATGTATTCCTGGACCATGATGTTCTGCTTCAGGCCCATGAATGCTTCGATCACCGACTCCGCCGCCGTTGCGGTTTCGCACAGCACCACGCCAATGCCCTGGGTGCCCTCCAATACCTTGATAACCAGAGGCGCGCCATTGACCATGGCGATCAGGTCGGGAATGTCATCTGGAGAGTGGGCGAAGCCGGTCACGGGCAAGCCGATGCCACGCCGAGACAGCAATTGCAGCGAGCGCAGCTTGTCTCGCGAGCGGGCAATCGCAACGGACTCATTGAGGGGATACACCCCCATCATTTCGAACTGGCGCAATACCGCGCAACCGTAGAAGGTCACCGACGCGCCGATACGCGGGATCACCGCATCGAAGCCTTCCAGCGGCTTGCCGCGGTAATGGATTTGCGGTTTGTGGCTGGCAATGTTCATGTAGGCGCGCAGGGTATCGATCACCACCATTTCATGGCCACGCTCGGTCCCGGCCTCGACCAGGCGGCGGGTGGAATACAGACGCGGGTTTCGCGACAGCACAGCGATCTTCATGCAACACCTGTGGCAGAGGTAGTGGATACCGGGAATGCCGGCTTGTCTTGAACGTATTTGATGCCTGGATTGACCACCAACTGGCCGTCGATCAAGGCCTTGGAACCCAGCAACAGGCGATAACGCATGGATTTGCGGCAGGCGAGGGTGAATTCGACCCGCCAGAACCGATCGCCCAACGCCAGCGTGGTGCTGATCACATAGCGGACCTGGGCGTGGCCGTTGGAGCTCTTGATGGTCTTGCGCGCCACCAAGGGTGCTTCGCAGCGGCGATGGCGCAGTTGCACGACGGTGCCGAGGTGCGCGGTGAAGCGCACCCATTTTTCGCCGTCACGCTCGAATGGCTCGATGTCGGTGGCGTGCAGGCTCGAGGTGCTGGCGCCGGTGTCGATTTTTGCCCGTAGCCCGGCGACTCCCAGATCAGGGAGCGCCACCCACTCGCGCAGACCGACAACGGTCAGATGGTCGAAAGTCTTCAATAAAAAACAACCTGAAATTGGCGCATCGGATTGCGGGCCCCGCGAATCGCGGTATTCACGCAGAATAATCACAAAATGACGACAGTTATCTACGTACTTGTTTGCATGTGTAACCGATGCCGACGCATGCCATGCGGACAGGCGGTTCGGCGGGCATTCTATCCGTCGGGACGGATTCGTGCGCCCGACAAAAACGGTAGTACAGTTCCAGCCATAGGTTAGAAAGAGGAATCCAAGTGGCACAAAAAAGCGAAGAGGATGACAAGGTCCGTCTCGATAAATGGTTGTGGGCGGCACGATTCTATAAAACCCGTGCCTTGGCCAAGGCTGCCATTGAAAGCGGCAAGGTCCATCACCGGGGCGAACGATGCAAGCCTGGCAAAGAGCCACGTATCGGTGATGAATACGTCATTCGAACAGGCTTCGACGAAAAAACGGTGGTCGTCGAAGCTTTGTCCATCGTGCGTCGCGGCGCGCCGCAGGCTCAAACGCTATACCGCGAGACCGAAGCCAGCGTCGCCAAGCGCGAAGCGGCAGCCGCCCAACGCAAGGCCGGTGCCCTGGGTGTGAGCACCGATGGCAAGCCCAGCAAGAAACAACGGCGAGACCTGTTCAAGTTCCATGGGAGCAACAGCGAGTAAAGCATCGGCCACACCGGAGCTTGCTCCCGCTGGGCTGCGTAGCGGCCCCAGAATCTTGCGGTCGCTACGCAACCGAGCGGGAGCAAGCTCCCTCGCCACAACAGCGCTGCACATGCGGATAGATGTTCAGTCTTCCCACAAAGCAAAATCATGGCTTGCTTGGAACCCATCCTGAATGCCCATAAAATGCCAGCCATCCATTGCCATCACCTCAGAACCAGACTCCTATGACTGATTTACCGGATACCGACTACACCCAACGTTTCATCTTCGATGACAGCGACGCCCGTGGCGAGCTGGTAGCGTTGGAGCGTAGCTACGCCGAAGTCCTCGCCAAGCACCCCTATCCGGAGCCGGTCGCGCAGTTGCTCGGCGAGTTGATGGCCGCCGCGGCGCTGCTGGTGGGTACCTTGAAATTCGATGGCTTGTTGATTCTCCAGGCCCGTTCCGAAGGCCCGGTGCCATTGTTGATGATCGAGTGTTCGAGCGAGCGTGAGATCCGAGGCCTGGCCCGTTATCACGCCGAGCAGATCGCCCCCGACGCGACACTCTCCGACCTGATGCCCAATGGCGTTTTGGCCCTGACGGTCGACCCGAGCCATGGCAAGCGCTACCAAGGCATTGTCGATCTCGACGGCGCAACGCTGGCCGAGTGCTTCACCAACTACTTCGTCATGTCCCAGCAGACCAACACACGCTTCTGGCTGTACGCCGACGGGCGGCGTGCCCGTGGCCTGCTGTTGCAGCAATTGCCGGCCGACCGCATTCGTGATTCGGAAGAACGTGATGCCAGCTGGCAACACGTCACCGCTCTCGCCAGCACCTTGAGCGCCGATGAGCTGCTGGGCCTGGACAACGAAACCATCCTGCATCGCCTCTACCACGAAGAACAGGTTCGCCTGTTCGAAGGCCAGCCGTTACGCTTCAAATGCAGTTGCTCCCGTGAACGTTCCGGCAATGCGTTGGTCAGTCTGGGTCTGGAAGATGCGCAGCAATTGGTGATCGAGCATGGCGGCGCCATCGAAATCGATTGCCAGTTTTGCAATGAGCGCTACCTGTTCGATGCCGCGGACATCGCCCAATTGTTCGCCGGTGCGGGTGTCGACACACCGTCAGATACTCGTCACTAAATCGGTTCAGCGCAGGTAAATCTCCTGGCAAACGCCGGATTTACGCCGTACTGACGGGAGGGCCCTACTCTTTTTGGGCTTTTCTGGCATAATCCGGCCCACTTTTTTCGGGTAGTAGTGCGCGACTTCCTACTACAAAACGTTTGGAGCACTCGGCCACGGGCCGACGGGGAATCTCATGACGCAAGCCAATAACGCCGTGTACACCGATCTGAGTGTCGATGATCTGGTTAAAGAAGCCCTGAATCGCGGTGAAGGCGAGCTTGCCGATACTGGCGCGCTGGTTGTACGTACCGGTCATCGTACCGGTCGTTCGCCAGTGGACCGTTTCATTGTGGAAGAGCCAACCACCCAGCACGCCATTGCCTGGGGCCCGATCAACCGCAAGTTCCCGGCTGACAAGTTCGATGCCTTGTGGAACCGCGTCGCAGCCTACCTGGGCGAGCGCGAGCGTTTTGTCTCCCACGTGCATGTAGGTTCCGATCCTGCGCACTACCTGCCGGTCAAGATGACCACCGAGACTGCCTGGCACAACCTGTTCGGCCGCTGCCTGTTCATCAACCCCGAGCAATACAACGCCGGCGGCAAGGACGAATGGCAGATCCTCAACGCGCCGAACTTCGTCTGCGAGCCTGAGCGCGACGGCACCAACTCCGACGGTACCGTGATCATCAACTTCGCGGCCAAGAAAGTGCTGATTGCTGGCATGCGCTATGCCGGCGAGATGAAGAAAGCCCTGTTCTCCGTGCAGAACTTCCTGCTGCCGGCCGCCGACGTGCTGCCGATGCACTGCGCCGCGAACATGGGCGAAGAGGGCGACGTGACCCTGTTCTTCGGCCTGTCGGGCACTGGCAAGACCACCCTGTCCGCCGATGAAAGCCGCTACCTGATCGGTGACGACGAGCACGGTTGGGGCGTGGGCGTGGTCTTCAACATCGAAGGCGGTTGCTATGCCAAGTGCATCGACCTGTCCGAGAAGAACGAGCCGGTCATCTGGAAAGCCATCCAGCACGGTGCCGTACTGGAAAACGTGGTCCTGGACCCGGTCACCAAGAAAGCCGACTATGCCGACGACAGCCTGACCCAGAACAGCCGCGCCGCCTACCCGCGTGAGCTGATCGAAAAACGCGCACCAAAAAACCTCGGTGGCGAGCCAAACGCCGTGATCTTCCTGACCTGCGACCTGACCGGCGTACTGCCACCTGTGTCGATCCTCAGCGAAGAACAAGCCGCCTACCACTTCCTGTCCGGCTACACCGCACTGGTGGGCTCGACCGAAATGGGTTCGGGCAGCGGCATCAAGTCGACTTTCTCCACCTGCTTCGGCGCGCCGTTCTTCCCGCGTCCAGCCGGTGAATACGCTGAGCTGCTGATCAAGCGCATCCGTGGTTTCGGCTCCAAGGTCTACCTGGTCAACACCGGCTGGACCGGCGGCGGCTACGGCGTTGGCAAGCGCTTCAATATCCCGACCACCCGTGCGGTGATCGCAGCGATCCAGAGCGGCGCGCTGATCGGTGCTGAAACCGAACACCTGGACATCATCAACCTGGACGTGCCGCTGGCCGTCCCAGGCGTCGAGACTGGCCTGTTGAACCCACGCAACACCTGGGCCGACAAGGCTGCCTACGACGAAGCGGCCAAGGCATTGGCCGGTCTGTTCATCGAAAACTTCAAGAAGTTCGAAGTGAGCGACGCGATCAAGGCGGCAGGTCCACAGCTGTAAGGCTTGCCGATACATGAGAAAGCCGCCCTTTAAGGGCGGCTTTTTTGTGGGTGACTATTTTTCTTCCAGCGCCTGTTTATCCCTGGAAAGTAGAGGGCGAAATCGTATCCCAACAAAAAGAAAAGTCTCACGTCAGTCTCGGAACCGTCTGGTGATCACTTCCTTGCTTACTCGGTAAGGTTCGCCGCGCCGCTTGTATTGAGCCGGCGCTGACCGAGCAAGGACGAAGCATGGCGAAAGGTAAAAGCGATATCCCTCAGGTCTGGGAGTACCGCGGTGGCGAAAGGCGCTACAGAGTCCTGCGGGACATGACCCCGGGCGAGCTGGCAAAAAGAGACGCCGATTTTAAAGCCCATGAGGACATGCTCGCTCGGCAAGAGGAATACATGAGCCAGCGGCTGGGCCAGACAAGCCAGAGGGATGCACCGAGCATCAAGGGCTGTGTGTTCGCCAAATCCTGCGAACTGCCCGATGCAATCATCGACTATCACAATCCAACCGGTTACATCCCGACGGAACTGCTGAGCGCCTATGGTGCGTTCAAATTGTTGGGCGGTCGGGAGGTTGACGCGTCAGGCTGCGTACCGCTGAAGACCATCAGCGGAGCGTTACCGGCGAGTTTTGGCACGCTCGCACTGGGTGGGACCGCTTTGGCCTCCCTTGGCGCTGGCGCGACGGTCACGGCACCCGTGGCGGCTGGCGCGCTGGTGGGGTTGGTGGGGCTGCTGATGCCTTCGAACCTGGGCGATGGTTCGCTGTACACCGAAGAGCAACTAAGGTCCCTTGAAAAAGCGCGCAGCCGGGTTCGCCTACATGTCGAAACCCAGGCCGACGGGACGCTGAAAGGGTATGGCTACAACACCCAGTCAAGACGCGACTGGGAGATGATCCCGGTGGTGACATTCCAGGCGCATGGCGAGCAGCAAGTGGCAGCTTTTGGCGATGGGGTCGAGTTGATCTGGACGCCGGCGGTGGACCCTTGCGCGACGTTGGGCATCCCAGCTTTGGAGGCTGCGCCACAGGCGCCGCGTATCTGGATCTTCCCGCCGACACCCATGGCGGACAGCATTATCGTCAATCCGATTTATCCACCGGAATACAAGGATTTCATTCTTGTGTTTCCGGTGGGGTCTGGGGTTTCGCCGTTATATATAGTTTTGAGTGTTCGGCGCAAAGGGTTGCCGGAGGCAGGGCATGATTACCATCGGGCACCAAAGACAGAGGAGATTACTGGATTTGCTGACTTGAAGATCGCCAAACAAAAGACCCCTCGTCAAGGTGGGGGCGGTTTTCGCGAACGGTGGACCGATTCCAAAAAAAGAACTATTTATGAGTGGGATTTCATGCACGGTGAGTTGGAGGCATACCGTGCTAGTGATGGAAGCCATCTAGGTTCGTTTGACTATTTAACGGGCGAGCAACTAGATCGTCCGAAACCGAATCGTAATATTAAAAAATATTTGTGAGAAAAAAATGGGTCTAAAGCTAAAACTAAGTTGGTATGACAAAGAAACCGAGCTAGGCGAAGGGCGCGAATATTCACAGGATTTTGGCGACGATTCACGGGTGCTTGTTGAGCTGGGGGTGCCTGTAGAAAACAACATTAACGTGGGTGGATTTAATGTTGATGACAAATGGGCTGAGATATTACAGCCCCATTTTGAACATGTTCTAAATCTAACGCTGTATGACTATCAAGTCTCTTTTGATTATCGAGATGAGTGGTGAGCGTAAGGTAACGAGGCCGCGGGAACTACAATTGGCATTTCCACTCCAGAAAGCATTGGTGGCACTTCGGGCAGCCTCATGCACGCGCCTAGCAAGAGGCTTGTGATCAGGACGGTAGGTAACGTCAGTTTCTTCAACATGATTTTCTCCTTGGTTAATGTGCAAAGGGCATCCTGCCTTATGCTGGTCTGATCTGCTGATTCATGGATCGACGGCGCACCTTAACGCGTCAAATGACTGGAGACGAGACATCAAAACGCCTGGATTTGTATCGCTTCGTGGCAAAGCGGTAACACTCCCGAGCGGTATCATCCGGTGCGTGGAGAACACGGGCGAGTTCAATCACATCACAGGCGAGCAGACCAACAACTGCGAGCTCCATCCATCCGCTGAATGCCCTCCATCACACGAATAAATTTCAAAAAATGTCGATGGCTGACTAAGGTGAAGCAGTCTTTGGATCGCCAACAAGAGAGCAAACATGAGCCAGACATCCTTCGATATCCAGCGCGCCGCCGTGGTCGGCGCAGGCACCATGGGGCGGGGCATCGTGATGTGCCTGGCCAACGCTGGCGTTACGGTGCAGTGGGTCGATAACAATCCACAAATGCTGGAGCAGGCGCTGGCCACGGTGGCCGATACCTACGCCCATAACGTCCGCCAGGGCCGACTCGAACAAAGCGAAGCCGACGCCAGGATCGCCCGTATTGCGCGGGCGCAGGACTACGCGGCGATCCGCAACGTGGACCTGGTCATTGAAGCAGTCTACGAGAACCTCGAACTCAAGCAGAAAATATTTCGCGAGCTGGACGGCATGCTCAAGCCCGAGGCAATCCTGGCAAGTAACACCTCGGCGCTGGATATCGATGCCATTGCCGCCGCCACGCGTCGGCCAACGCAAGTGCTGGGCCTGCACTTCTTCAGCCCGGCGCACATCATGAAGTTGTTGGAGATCGTGCGCGGCGCACAAACGTCCAAGGCTGTGCTGGACGCTGCCCTGGCGCTGGGCAAGCGCATGGGCAAGGTGAGCGTGGTGTCGGGCAATTGTCACGGCTTCATCGGCAACCGAATGCTTCACCCTTATGTGCTGGAGGCGCGCAAGATGCTGTTGGAGGGTGCGTTCCCCCATCAGGTGGATGCGGCGCTGCAGGGCTTTGGTTTCGCCATGGGACCGTTTCGCATGTACGACGTGGTCGGGATCGATCTGGAGTGGCGCGCGCGGGAGCTGGCGGGCCAAGGGCAGGATGCCCCCGAGGTGCAGGTGGACAACCGCTTGTGCGAGTTGGGTCGGTTCGGCCAGAAAAGTGGCAACGGTTATTACCACTATGAGCCGGGCAGCCGGCAGGCTGAACACGATGTAGAAGTCGATGCGCTGGTGCAGCGAGTCAGCGAGGACCTGGGTTTCCAGCGGCGTGACATCGACGCCGATGAGATCCTCGAACGCTGCTTGCTGGCGCTGGTCAACGAAGGTGCGAAGATTCTCCAGGAAGGCATTGCCGAGTCGTCCCATGATATCGACCTGGTGTATCTCAACGGCTATGGCTTCCCGGCTGACAAGGGCGGCCCGATGGCCTGGGCTGATCAGCAAGGCCTTGCGGACATCCATGCACGCTTGGTGGACCTTGAGACGAAGCAGGGGGATCAATGGAAGCCTGCTCGCCTGATCGGAGAGTTGGCCGCGCAAGGCAAGGGTTTCTCGCAGCGATAACCGACCGCCTGTCTTCCCCACAACACTGCACAACCAAGGACAAGAGATGCCCCAGCGCACCGAGTACTTTCATTTCCAGCCGGTGACTACGCGCTGGCACGACAACGATGTGTACGGTCACGTCAATAACGTCACCTACTACAGCTTTTTCGATACGGCGGTGAATACCTACCTGATCGAGGCCGGTGGACTGGATATCCATGACGGCGAAGTAGTGGGTTTCGTGGTGAGTTCAGCCTGCGACTATTTTGCATCGGTCGCATTTCCGGACCGGATCGAGATCGGCCTGCGGGTCGCCAAGCTGGGCAACAGTTCGGTGCAATACGAGCTGGCGGTGTTCAAGGAGAACGAGCAGGAGGCCTGCGCGGCGGGGCGCTTCGTGCATGTGTTCGTGGACCGGATGTCGAATCAGCCAGTGCCGATCCCGGGTCGGCTACGCGAGGCATTGGAACGATTGGTACCCTGAAACGAAAAATCGCAGCCTCCGGTCAGTCTCCCGAAGGCTGCGATCATCTAACGGTACGGGTCAAACCGGCCGTCAATCGTCGTGATAGCGATGCTTGTGCTTGTGCTTGCGATGTCCGTAGGCATGACCGCGGCCCCGGTGGCCATCGCGGTAGTAGCGGCGATCGCTACGGCGACCTTCGTAACGGTCGTCATCGTCGTCCTTGCCCATGTAGTTACCCAGTGCGCCACCGGCGCCACCGCCCGCTGCGGCACCGATCAGGCTGCCCGTGGAGCCGCCCACGCTGCGGCCGACCACGTTACCGCCGGCTGCACCCAGTGCGCCGCCGATTGCCGCTTCGCCGCGGCTATGTTTGTCTGCGCCGACTGCGCTACCGCCCGCGCCGCCCAGGGCCGCGCCGATAGTGGAGCCGGTGTTGCCGCCCAGGGACTGGCCGACGACCGAACCCAAAACCCCGCCCAATGCGCCGCCTACACCTGCTTCGGCGGTACCGCCGGCAGACGCGACGCCACTGACCAGGCCAAGGGACAACAAGAGAATGGAGGAGAACTTCATAGAGGAGCCTCAAAGGGATGACGGCGCGATCCTGAGGCTGGCTTCGCTTGGTTACAATCGAAATCCGACGAGTAACACGACTTGTGCACAATTCGCTAAGTTACTGTTTTCATAGCGGAACTTAAGTAGATTTTGCCGGTCTTTAGCTACTTCAGACAGGCCGTTTTCACTGGAAAACGGCCTTTTTCATGGGCGTCTGAAAGTGCCCGGCAAGGCCAGTACAACGCCAGGATTGACTCAGGCCGATTTGGCCATGATCAGCCCGTTCTCGCTCGCCGCTTCCAGACGGATCGCCACGAACTTCGAGGTCGGGGTGTGGCTGCCGTCACCGGTACTTTCCAAGGGTACCAGCGGGTTCACTTCCGGGTAGTAGGCGGCGGCCTGTCCGGCCGGGATGTCGAAGGCCAGCAAGGTAAACCCTTTGACCCGCCGCTCGCGTCCGTCGTCCCACAGGGAAACGATGTCGGCCTTTTGCCCGGGTTTGAAGCCCAGTCGGATGATGTCCGCTTCGTTGACGAACAGTACGTCACGCTGGCCTTTCACACCGCGATAGCGATCATCGAGGCCGTAGATGGTGGTGTTGTACTGGTCGTGGGAGCGCATGGACTGCAGGATCAGGTCCGGCAATTGCCCTGTGGCTCGGGTCCGCTCGTGGAGCAGGTCGGTCGGCAACCGGTTGGGCTTGAAGTTGGCGCGGCCCGACGGTGTGTTCCAGCGACGGGCACCGGCACTGTTGCCCAGATAGAAGCCACCGGGATTCTTGAGTTTCTGGTTGAAGTCCTTGAAGCCGGGGATGGTCTCGGCGATCAGGTCGCGGATGCGGCTGTAATCGGCCACGAGCCAGTTCCAATCCACCGGACGGCTGCCCAGCGTGGCGGCAGCGATGCCGGCGATGATCCACGGCTCCGAACGCATCTGGTTCGACAACGGCTGCAATTGGCCATTGGAGGCGTGGACCATGCTGAACGAGTCTTCCACGGTCACGGCCTGGGAGCCTTCGGCTTGCAGGTCGATGTCGGTGCGACCGAGGCACGGCAGGATCAACGCATCTTTCCCGTGGGCCAGATGACTGCGGTTGAGCTTGGTGCTGATCTGTACGGTCAGGTCACAATTGCGCAGGGCCTGGAAGGTGCGGTGGCTATCGGGAGTAGCCTGGGCGAAATTGCCGCCCAAGGCGATAAATACCTTGGCCCGGCCCTCGGCCATGGCGTGGATCGCCTCGACTACGTTATGGCCGTTTTCACGCGGCACCTTGAACTGGAAACGCCGCTCCAGCGCGTCGAGGAACGCAACGGGCGGACGCTCGTTGATGCCCATGGTCCGGTCGCCCTGCACATTACTGTGCCCTCGCACCGGGCAAAGCCCCGCGCCTGGCTTGCCGATGTTGCCACGCAGCATCATCAGGTTGGCGATTTCCTGGATGGTCGCGACGGAATGGCGGTGCTGGGTAATGCCCATCGCCCAGCACATGATCACGTTGCTGGCTTTGGCGTACATGCGCGCGGCCTGCTCGATCTCGGCCAGGGTCAGGCCTGATTGTTCGGCGATTTGTTCCCATGGGGTGTCATCGACGACCGCCAGGTATTCCAGGACATCGACGCTGTGTTCGTTGAGGAACCCATGGTCGAATACTGCGGGGCCGCCGCTGTTCTGTGCTTCACGCTCCCATTGCAGCAGGAACTTCGCCATGCCGCGCAGCACGGCCATGTCTCCGCCCAGGGCTGGACGGAAATACGCGGTATTGGTGGGTTTATCACCGTTGGTTAGCATTTCCAGCGGGTGTTGCGGATGCTGGAAGCGCTCCAGGCCACGCTCTTTCAGCGGGTTGATGCATACGACCTGGGCGCCGCGCTTCACGGCTTCGCGCAGCGGTTCGAGCATCCGTGGGTGGTTGGTGCCGGGGTTCTGGCCCCAGACGAAGATCGCGTCGGCATGCTCGAAGTCGTCAAATGTCACCGTGCCTTTGCCAACACCCACACTCTGGGACAGGGCTACACCGCTGGCCTCATGGCACATGTTCGAACAATCGGGGAAATTGTTGGTGCCGTACGCGCGCACAAACAATTGATACAGATAGGCTGCCTCGTTGCTGGCCCGGCCCGAGGTGTAGAACTCGGCCTCGTTCGGGTTGGACAGTCCCTGCAGATGCTTGCCGATCAACGCAAATGCCGCATCCCAGCTGATGGGCTTGTAGCGGTCGGTTTGCGCGTCGTATTGCATCGGCTCCGTCAGGCGCCCCTGGTATTCAAGCCAGTAGTCACTCTGTTCGAGCAATGACGTGACGCTGTGCTTGGCAAAAAAAGCGGCGTCGACACGACGTTTGGTCGCTTCCCAGTTCACCGCCTTGGCGCCGTTCTCACAGAACTTCACCATGCCGCTTTCTGGCGAATCACCCCAGGCGCAGCCAGGGCAATCGAAGCCGCCGTTCTGGTTGGTCTTGAGCATCATGCGGATGTTTTTCAGCGCGTTATCGCTGGTCAGCCAGGCCTGGGCAACGCTGATCAGCGCGCCCCAACCACCGGCTGGGCCCTTGTAGGGTTTGTAGCGCGGTGCGGGTTTCTGGTTGGCTTGTTGATAATTGCTCACGCTTGTTTCTCCATCGCAGGGCTATAGACCCGCGGCGCACTTTTTTGCGGCAGGTGGATGAGGTTGAGGTTGTGTTGGCGGGCCCATTGCACGGCAAGGCCCGTGGGCGACGACAGGCTGACCAACGTCTGGATGCCGGCGCGCAGTACTTTCTGGATCAATTCGAGACTGCAACGGCTGGTGACGATTGCCACGCCACCAGCCACCGGGATTTGCTGACGGATCAACGCGCCGATCAATTTATCGAGAGCGTTGTGCCGGCCAATGTCTTCGCGGCCCATCAGCAACTCGCCGTTGGCGTTCATGAACAATGCCGCATGGACGGCGCCACAGTGTTGGCCCAGGGGCTGGAACTGGCTGATGCGTTGACGCAGGCCATCGAGCCATTGCGCTGGTGGCAAGGGTGCCCCGGGCAGCGACTTGAGGTCGGGCAGCGCCTGTTCCACGGCTTCCACGCCACAGAGTCCGCAGCCACTGGTGCCGGCCATTTGGCGACGTTGCTCCTTGAGATTCCAGAAGGCGCGATTGGCGATGGTGACCTGGGCATATTGGGCCGAACCGGCGCCGCTCAGTTGCAAGTCGTAAATGTCCGCTGGATCCTCGATGATGCCGCTGCCCAGGCTGAACCCGACGATAAAATCCTCGAGATCGGTTGGCGTGACCAGCATCACCGCTTGGCTGATGCCGTTATAGGCAATGGCCAACGCCACTTCCTCGGCCAGCGCGGCGCTGGCCGATTCGAAGTGCTCCAGGTTGCAGTAGCGATAGCTCTGGCTGGCGGCTGGCGTGGAAGGTTCCACGTCAGGCACTGGACAGGCCTGAGGCTTGTCGTTCATGGGCATCACTGAAAGTAGGAATAGTGCTAAGACTAAATGCGGCAATCTGCCACGTCTAATCGCTATTACTGATCTTTCAATAGATGACGTCGATCAAGGAAAGGTTATTGATTTCTGGTAAAGGGCGAAACAAGCCTCCGCCAACGCCGAGCGCGGAGCCCCGCGCCGCATGATCAGCCCAAGCGGAACAAGGGTTTGGGCGTTTTCGATGGGCTGGATGCGCAAGTCCTCGGTCATGACGTTCAGTCCGCTGTCCAATGGGACCACCGCGCAGCACAATCCGCCATGCACCGCTTGCAGCAATTGATGCACGGCGTCGGTTTGCAGCAACGGTTGAGGTGCAAGGCCTCGGCTATGAAACGCGTGATCGATGGATTGGCGAAAATGCATGCCGCTGGTGAGCATGCCCAGGGGCAGTTCAACCAGTGATTCCCATCTCAGCGGTTCTTCGCCAAAAAAGAAAAACCGCTGGTCGTACAGCAGGCCCATGCGGGTGTGGCTGAAGGGCAAGGATTCGAAGCGCTCGTTATCCAGGCGTTCCATGTAGGAAATGCCCAGGTCGATGCGGTTGTTCGCCAATTGTTCGAGGATGCGCTCCGAACTCAAGGACGATAATTCGAAGCGTAGGCTCGGGTGCTCGGTGTGCAGGCGTTGCATCATCGACAGCGGGTCGAAATCCGACAGCGGCACCACGCCCAGGCGCAGCGTACCCACCAGGTTGCCACGGCAGGCCGCCGCTTCGGCCTGAAGCCCGTCATAGGCCGCCAGCACTGTGCGTGCCCAAGCCAGCACCCGTTCGCCTGGCGCGGTAAAACCCTCGAAACGCTGGCCGCGGTTGACCAACGGAAGGCCCAGCTCTTCTTCCAGGCTGCGCAAACGCATCGACAGGGTGGGTTGGGTGATGTGACAACGGGCGGCAGCCTGGCCGAAGTGGCGGGTTTCGTCGAGCGCGATGAGAAATTTCAGCTGCTTGATGTCCATCTTCACTCCTTGGCGCGGGAAGATTGGGATTCTAGCGCTTTGGGCGTGTTGGGGTCATTGGTCGGTTGGAAGGCGGGCTCGGTGGGCTTGGTCTAGGCTTTGCGTCTGGACATTCAATTCCAAGGAGCAAGCGCCATGAGTCTTTTTAGTTTTGTGAAGGAGGCGGGTGAGAAACTTATCGATCTCCTGATCCCCGGTAATGCCAATGCCGGTGAGCAATTGAAGGAGCACATCAGAAATGTCGGGCTGGGCAACCCCAATATCCAAGCGACCGTTGAAGGTGACAAAGTCATCGTGACCGGTGAAGTCTCGAGCCAGGAGGAAAAAGAAAAGGTCCTGCTGGCTGTGGGCAATATCCAAGGTGTCGGCAGTGTTGACGATCAGATCACCGTGACTGGGCCGGTAGCGCAGGCCGCACGTTTCGTAACCGTGAAGAAGGGTGACACGCTCAGCGCCATATCCAAGGCCGAGTACGGTGACGCCAACAAGTACAACAAGATCTTTGAAGCCAACAAGCCGATGCTTTCGCACCCAGACAAAATCTATCCGGGGCAGGTGCTGCGTATTCCGGAATAGACTGCCGCATTTGCGGCGCCTTCATCGCGAGCAGGCTCGCCCCCACAGAGGCTTTGGTTCGCGGCGAAACCATTGTGGGAGCGAGCTTGCTCGCGATGAAGGCAGCGCGGTTCAAAGCCCGGCAATCAAATCCCGATAATCCCCGACCGCTTCGAATTCCCCGGTATCCTTCGGCCCCTTGCGGCTGTCCGGTTCGCTGACCGCCAGCAGATGCGCGATGCCAAAATCACGGGCGCTGCGCAAGACTGGCAAGGTATCGTCAATGAACAGGCTGCGAGCGGGGTCGAAGTCCAGGTCGGCTTGCAAGGCATCCCAGAACTGCGGGTTCTCCTTGGGGAAACCGTAATCGTGAGAGCTGATCAAACGCTCGAAATACGGGGCGAGCTCGATACGCTCCAGCTTCAGCGACAGCGAGTCTCGATGGGCGTTAGTGATCATCACGACGCGTTTGCCGGCCCTTTGGATCGCTGCCAGGAACGTATCGGCATCGGGGCGCAGGGCGATCAGGTGGGCGGTTTCCAGTTTCAATTCGCGCACCGGCAGCTTCAGCTCCGCGCTCCAGAAGTCCAGGCAGTACCACTGCAACTGGCCGGCGTTGCGCTCGAACAGCGGTTGCAGCTCCATCTCGGCCATCGCGCGGCTGACGCCATGCAGTTCGGCGTAGCGCTGAGGCAGGTGTTCCAGCCAGAAATGGTTGTCGTAATGCAGGTCCAGCAGGGTGCCGTCCATGTCCAGCAGGACCGTGTCGATCGCGTGCCAAGGCAACGAGGCCATAAAAACTTCTCCAGCGGTAATCGGATATCCGACACAAACAATCAGAATAGGCCGGGTATAGTAGCCCGCTATCGCCCAGGGAGCCGTTTATGCGCCAGAAACCCACCATACTCGACCGACGGATTGTCGCCACCAGCCGCCTGTTTTGCGTGGAAGAAATGAAGCTGCGTTTTTCCAATGGTGTGGAGCGCACTTACGAGCGTTTGGCGGCCAAGAGCCCTGGCTACGGCGCGGTGATGATTGTCGCGATGCTCGATGCCGACCATGCCGTGCTGGTGGAAGAGTATTGTGGCGGTACCGACGCTTATGAGTGGTCATTGCCCAAGGGTTTGGTCGAGCCGGGCGAAGACGTGCTGGCGGCGGCCGAGCGCGAGCTCAAGGAAGAGGCCGGTTTTGGCGCGCGTCAGCTGGAACACCTGACGGAGCTGTCGTTGTCGCCTGGCTACATGAGCCAGAAGATCCAAGTGGTGCTGGCGACCGACCTGTATGAAGAGCGGCTGGAGGGCGACGAACCCGAGCCGATGCGAGTGGACAAGGTCAACCTGGGCGAGCTCTCGGCCCTTGCACAAAATCCCCAATTCACCGAGGGACGGGCGCTGGCGGCGTTGTATCTGGCTCGCGACCTGCTGACCCAGCGTGGAGCCTACCTGCCATGAATCTTCCTCACGCGCTGATGGTCCCGGTGATCGAACTGGCGCTTCGGGCCGGCGCGGCAATCCTGCCGTTCTGGCGCGCCGATGTGGAAGTTGCGCACAAGGCGGATGAATCGCCTGTAACCGCCGCGGACATGGCCGCCCACGATGTCATCATCGCTGGATTGACCGCGCTGGCGCCGGATATTCCGATCCTCTCCGAGGAGGACGCCGATATCGCGCAAAGCGTCCGCGCTACCTGGAAACGCTGGTGGCTGGTGGACCCGCTGGATGGCACCAAGGAATTCATTTCGGGCAGTGAAGAGTTCACCGTCAACATCGCCTTGGTCGAAGAAGGGCGGGTGGTGTTCGGCGTGGTCTCGATGCCCACCAATGGCCGTTTCTACGTCGGTGGCGTGGGGCTGGGGGCCTGGCGTGGCGAGAAAGGCGTCGAGCCTTCGCCGATCACGGTGCGTAACGCGCTGGCGCCTGGAGACGCTTTTACCGTGGTCGCCAGCCGGCGCCACACCAGTGCGGAGCAGGAGCGCCTGTTGGCCGGCTTGAGTGAGAGCCTCGGCGCCTTGCAACTGACCAACATCGGCAGTTCGCTGAAATTCTGCCTGTTGGCTGAAGGCGCCGCCGATTGTTACCCCCGTTTGGCGCCAACGTCTCAGTGGGACACCGCCGCCGCCCAGGGCGTACTCGAAGGAGCGGGCGGCGAGGTGCTGGACCTGAGCGGCGAACCGTTCCGCTATCCACCGCGCGAGTCGCTGTTGAATGCTTCGTTCCTGGCGCTGCCGGCGAAAGCGGCGTGGCGTGGGAAGCTGTTGGAGCTTGCCCGCTCTTGAACCAAGGCTGATTTCTGGCCGGATGCTTTTGTGAGAGCAAGCTCCCTCGCCACGTGAATCAACGACGATCAGCGGTGCAAAACGTATTGCCCTTCGAATTGCACCGCCACATTCTCGCTGTCGACGTTCAACACCCGCGTTTGTAATGCCAGCCGCGCCCGCCCGTACCGCTCATAAGTCGCCACGAAACGTTTCCAGGTCTTTTCATCGGGCGCGTCGCAAATGACGGTTGCATCTCGGGTCACGGGCAGCGGATAGCTGATCTGCCCTTCCTGGATCACGATGTGTCCGTCTTCGACTCCCTCCTCGCGCAAGGCCAGGTGCAACCAGCCCCAGCCACCCAGCACCGCGCCGCAATACAGGCTCCCCCCGAACATGGTGCTCTTGTGGTTGACGTTGGCCTCGAGCGGCAGGAACAGACGCAACTGGCGGGCCTGCCATTGGAGCACCTTCAGGCCCATGTCCCGGGTCAATGGGATGTCCCGGTGCAGGATCGTTTCCAGATAATGGCTGTCGCGGTTCATGCGGGCCCTCTTCTAACGGTGGGTGGCAGGACTCAATCGGAATCGTCGGCCTGGCCTGGGCTATTGTCGCCGAAGGCCAGTCCATGCTTGCGCAGCTTGTCGTGCAGGGTTTTGCGTGGAATGCCCAACGCTTCGGCAAGGCTGCGCACTGAACTGTGAGGCCGTGCCAGCTCGGCGGCTATGAGGGTTTTTTCGAAGTTCTCAACCTGCTCGCTCAAACCGCCGCTGACGGTTTGCACCGGGGCGCCTGGCTGGCCTTCCGGCGCGCTGCTATCCAGGGCCAGCTCCAGGCCCAGGGCGAAACGCTCGGCGGCGTTCTGCAACTCGCGTACGTTGCCCGGCCAGTCATGGCGCAACAACAGCGCCCGGTGGGCCGGTAGCAGTTCGTGGGGCGGCAGGCCATGACGGGCGCTGGCCTCATCGGCAAAATGCTGGAACAGCATCAGCACGTCCTCACCGCGCTCGCGCAACGGCGGTATGCGCAGCGGCGCGACATTCAGCCGGTAATACAAGTCGGCGCGAAAGCGGCCTTGATCGGCGGCCTGGCGCAGGTCTTCCTTGGTGGCGGCGACGATACGGATGTCCAGGGGGATCTGCTGATTGCCACCCAGTCGTTCCACCACCCGCTCTTGCAGCAGGCGAAGCAATTTGACCTGCACGTCCAGGCTCATGCTTTCGATTTCATCGAGAAACAACGTGCCGCCATTGGCGAATTCGAATTTGCCGATACGGCGCTTCTGCGCGCCGGTGAAGGCGCCGGGTTCGTGGCCGAACAGTTCGCTTTCAACCACCGACTCGGCCAAAGCGCCGGCGTTGATCGCCACGAACGGCCCGTTGCGTCGACTCGAGAGATCGTGCAGCGCGCGGGCGACCACTTCCTTGCCGGCGCCGGTTTCACCCAGGATCAACACGTCGGCGCGCGTCGCTGCCAAGGCACCGATCTGCTCGCGCAGGCGCAACATGGGCGAGGATTGTCCTACCAGCCGGGCGCTGAGTTCATGGCGATCGCTGAGGGCCAGGCGCAGGCTGCGGTTATCCAGGACCAGGCGCCGCAAAGCCAGGGCCCGACGCACACTGTCGAGCAGATGATCGCTGGCAAAGGGTTTTTCGAGAAAGTCGTAGGCCCCGGCGCGCATTGCCTGCACGGCCAGCGGTACATCGCCATGGCCGGTAATCAGCAGCACTGGCAGGTCCGGGTCCTGGGCGTGCAGTTGGCCCAGCAGTTCCAGGCCGTCCATGCCGGGCATGCGGATATCGCTGACCACCACGCCTGGCCAATCCCTCGGCAGTTGCCCGGCCAGGCCGTTGGCCTCGCCCAGTGGCAGGATTTTCAGCCCAGCCAGGTCGAGGGTCTGGCTCAGGGCCTGACGCAGGTGGGGATCGTCGTCGATCAGCACCACCTCAATCTGGTTTTCGATGGTCATACACTACGGTCCTCGGACGGTTGCAGGCTCACCCCGGGCGCACCCGCCCGCAGCTTCAGGGTAATCAGGGCGCCGCCTTCCTTGTGGTTGGCGAACAACAATTCGCCGCCGAAGGCGCGCATCAGGGTGTCGCAGATTGCCAGCCCCAGGCCAAGGCCCTGGGTGCGAGTCTTGGTGGTGTAGAACGGCTCACCGGCGCGGCCGAGGGCTTCCATGCAGAAACCCGGGCCGTTATCGCGGATGTACAGGTTGACGCCGGTTTCGGTCGCCTGGGCACTGAGCCAGAGTCTACGCGGCGGACCTTTTTCAGTCAGGGCATCCAGGGCATTGGCCAGCAGGTTGCCCAGCACCTGGCGCAGGCGTGTTTCACCGGCCTCGACCCACAAGGTGGCGGCGGGCAGGTCACGGATCAACTCCACTTCCATGCTGCGCCGACGTTTGGCGAGCAAGGCAAGGGCATCGTCCAGCGCCGGTTGCAGCGCGACGCTTTCCGGGGCGTGGCGGTCGCGGCGCGCGAAGGCGCGCAGGTGAGCGATGATCGACGCCATGCGCCCGGTCAGTTCGTTGATCAGCTTGAGGTTGCCACGGGCGTCGTCGGTGCGTTGGTGATCGAGCAGTATTTCTGCGTTTTCGGCATAACTTCTGATCGCCGCCAACGGTTGGTTGAGTTCATGGCTGATGCTGGCCGACATGGTGCCGAGCGCCGACAACTTGCCGGCCTGCACCAAATCATCCTGGGCACGGACCAGTTCCTGCTGGGCGTGCTCGCGTTCCAGCACCTCTTGCTTGAGACGACGGTTGAGGCCCTCCAGGTCGCTGGTGCGTTCCGCGACGCGGCCCTCCAATTCATGACGGGCCTTGGCCTCGAAGGCGATTCTTTCCAGGTAGTGGCGCCTGCGCTGCATCATCAACCCGAGCAACAGCATCAAGACCAGCAATGCCGCGCCGCCGATGACGACCACCGTGCGCACCGGGCGGTCAATCAGGGTGCGCGGGGCCAGGATGCTCACATTCCAGCCGGTTTCTTCGATGGCCTGGGTCTGGGTCAGCCAGGCATTGGGGTCCAGGTTGAGCGGCTTGGGGTCACGGGTAGGGTAGGGTTGTATCGCGCTGATCGCCTTGCTTTCCGGATCGCTCAGGGGCCGCGTCGAGCGGAAACGCCATTCCTGGCGCGAGGTGAGAATGACCACGCCGTTGTGGTCGGTCACCAAGAGCTGTTCAGGCGTTTTGCCCCATAGGCTTTCGGTGTGGTCCAGGTCCACCTTGACCACCAATACGCCGATGACTTTTTCGCGATCATGCACGGCGGCAGCGAAGAAATAACCGCGTTTGCCCGATGTGGTGCCCAGGCCGAAGAAACGTCCCAGGCGCCCGGCCATGGCCTCGATGTAATAAGGGCGAAAGGCGAAATTGCGACCGACGAAGCTGTCGTGCTTATCCCAATTAGACGCCGCCAGGGTCTTGCCCGTGGCGTCCATCAGGTACATGACCTCGGCGCCGGTCTGGGCGCTGATGTTTTTCAATAACCGGTTGGCATTGCCCTGGGTGACGCCATCGTCCGGCGTCGACAAGGCCGCGCGCAGGGCCGGCAGCTCGCCGAGTATCTGGGGCAGTACTTCGTAGCGGTGCAACGTCCCCAGAAGGTTGGCGACGTAGAGGTCGAGTGTCTGTCTGTTCTGCCCGGCCAGTTCGCTGCGGTAGTAGCGCTCGGCCAGATGCTCAAGCGGCCACAGCAACGGTGCCAGGCACAGCGCGAGCAACGCCAGGCTGCGCCAACGAGGTCTGCGGGGGAGGGTGGAGGTCATGGAAGTCTGCGCCTGGGGTTACAGGCGCATTATGCCTAGGCTTGCCCGGCAAGGCACTGCTGTAACGCGCTTCGCCAGTCTGGTTGGCTCACGCCCCACTCCCTGGCCAGCCGGGTGCAGTCCAGGCGCGAGTTCAACGGACGCGGCGCCGGGGTCGGGTATTCGCTCGATGCGATGGCTTCAAGCACGGCGCAGGATTTGTGCTGCTCGACCAGGTGTTCACCGATGGCTTGGGCGAATCCGAACCAGGATGTCTGGCCCTGGGCTGTCAGGTGATAGGTGCCCCAGGCGCCGCGTTGCCCAGCTTGCCAGCGCTCGATCAGCTTCGCGGTGCTCTCGGCGATTGTCCCCGCCCAGGTCGGTGCGCCGATCTGGTCCGAGACGACGCGCAGATGGGGCTTTTCCTGCAGCAGACGCTGCATGGTCAACAGGAAATTGCGTCCCGCGTTGGAATACACCCAACTGGTGCGCAGGATCAGATGCTCTCCGCCCGCCTGGCGGATGGCCTCTTCGCCCGCCAGCTTGCTGCGACCGTAGACACTTAGCGGGTTGGGCGCGTCGTCCTCGGTGTAGGGGGTGTGCTTGCGACCGTCGAAGACATAATCGGTGGAGTAGTGGATCAGCGGCACGCCCAGTTCGAGCGCCGCCTGGGCGAGCACGCCCGGTGCGATGGCATTGATGGCGAAGGCCCGCTGCGCCTCGCTCTCGGCCTGGTCGACCGCCGTATGGGCGGCGGCATTGATGATCAGGTCGGGCCGCGCCGCCTCGATAGGCGCGCGCAGGTGATCGGGTCGGGCCATGTCGAGCTGGCTGCTGCCCAGCACCGTCAGTTCGCCGATGCCGGCCAGGCGCTTTTGAAGGGCTTGGGAGACCTGGCCGTTCCGGCCGATGATCAAGATGCGCGAGGAAGTACTCATGGGAACAGATCGGCCTCATGCAGGGCCTTGCCGGCCTGGTCCTTGGGCGACAGGATCGGTGCGCCTGGCAACTCCCAGTCAATCGCCAGATCGGGGTCGTCCCAGCGAATGCAGCGCTCGGCTGACGGGGCATAGTAATCGGTGGTCTTGTAGAGAAAGTCCGCCGAGTCGCTCAGTACGACAAAACCGTGGGCAAATCCAGGGGGAATCCACAGCTGCCGATGGTTCTGTCCCGACAGGCGTACGCTGGCCCACTGGCCGAATGTCGGCGAGCTGCGGCGAATGTCCACCGCAACGTCGAGTACCTCGCCGGCGGTGACGCGCACGAGTTTTCCCTGGGTTTGTTCGATCTGATAATGCAGGCCGCGCAGCACGCCCTTGGCCGAGCGCGAATGGTTGTCCTGGACGAACTGCACCGTGCGCCCCGTGGCTTCGGTGAATGCCTGGGCATTGAAACTTTCATAGAAGAAGCCGCGATCATCGCCGAAGACCTTCGGCTCGAGGATCAAGACTTCCGGCAGTCGCGAGGCGATGACATTCAACGTGTTTCTCCGGCAATCTTGAACAGGTATTGGCCGTAGCCGGTCTTGCCGAAGTAACTGGCACGCTCCAATACGTGCTCGCGGCTGACCCAGCCCTGTTGATAGGCGATTTCTTCCAGGCATGCGACCTTCAGGCCTTGGCGATGCTCAATGGTCTGAACGTATTGCGAGGCTTCCAGCAGGCTGTCATGGGTGCCGGTGTCCAGCCAGGCAAAGCCGCGGCCAAAGCGCTCGACATGCAAGTCCCCTCGTTGCAGATAGGCATTGTTGACGTCGGTAATCTCCAGTTCGCCTCGTTTGGACGGCTTGATGGCTTTGGCGATCTGTATGACGTCGTTGTCGTAGAAATACAGGCCGGTCACCGCATAGCTGGACTTGGGGGCGGCGGGTTTTTCTTCGATGGAGACGGCGCGTCCTTCGGGATCGAAGTCGATCACGCCGAAACGCTCGGGATCCTTGACCCAATAACCGAACACCGTCGCACCGCGTGGGCGGTTGACGGCGGTCTGCAATTGTTCGCCGAAATGTTGGCCATGAAAAATGTTGTCACCCAGGATCAGGCAGACCGGATCATTGCCGATGAACTGCTCGCCAATCAGGAAAGCCTGGGCCAGACCGTCGGGGGTCGGCTGCTCGGCGTAGCTGAAATGGACGCCGAACTGGGCGCCATCGCCCAGCAGATTTCGATATTGGGGCAGGTCCTGCGGGGTGGAGATGATCAGGATTTCCTTGATGCCGGCGAGCATCAGTACCGAGATCGGGTAATAGATCATCGGCTTGTCGTAGACCGGCAACAACTGCTTGGAAACCCCGAGGGTGATCGGATGCAGCCGCGTGCCGGAACCGCCGGCCAGAACAATGCCTTTCATCATGCAATCGTGTCCTTGTTTTCGAGCGAGCCAAGGCGCTCGCCTTGATAGCTGCCATCCTGCACGCGCCGGCACCACAGCAGGTTCTCCAGATACCACTGCACGGTCTTGCGCAGCCCGGTCTCGAAGGTTTCCCGAGGGGTCCAGCCCAGCTCCCGTTCGATCTTGCCGGCGTCGATAGCGTAGCGCAGGTCATGCCCGGGACGATCCTTGACGAAGGTAATCAGGTCCGCATAGCGCTCGACGCCCTCGGGTTTGTGGGGCGCGAGTTCTTCGAGCAGCGCACAGATGGTGCGCACGACATCGATGTTCTTCTGCTCATTATGGCCACCAATGTTGTAAGTCTCGCCGACTACACCTTCCGTCACGACTTTGAGCAGCGCCCGGGCGTGGTCTTCGACGTAGAGCCAGTCGCGCACTTGCTCGCCGTCGCCATAGACAGGCAACGGCTTGCCCGCCAGCGCATTGAGGATGACCAGCGGGATCAGCTTCTCGGGGAAGTGGAACGGCCCGTAGTTGTTCGAGCAGTTGGTCAGCAGCACGGGCAAGCCGTAGGTGCGCTGCCAGGCCCGGACCAGGTGATCGGACGCTGCCTTGCTGGCTGAGTAAGGCGAGCTGGGGGCGTAGGCGGTGGTTTCGGTGAACAGGTCATCGACGCCGTGCAGGTCGCCATACACTTCGTCGGTGGAAATATGGTGGAAACGAAACGCCCGTTTCTGCGGTTCGGTCAGGGCCTGCCAATAGGCACGGGTTGCTTCGAGCAAGCTATAGGTGCCGACGATGTTGGTCTGGATGAAGTCCGCCGGACCGTCGATGGAGCGGTCCACATGGGATTCGGCGGCCAGGTGCATGATTGCGTCAGGTTTGAACCGCGCCAGCACCGCGCTGATCGTTGCTTGATCGACGATGTCCGCCTGCACGAATTCGTAGCGGCTGTCGTGATCAATGCTGCTCAGCGACTCCAGGTTGCCAGCGTAGGTCAGCTTGTCGAGGTTCAGGACCTGGTGCTCGGTATCACGAATCAAATGCCGTATGAGAGCCGAGCCGATGAAGCCGGCACCGCCGGTGATGAGAATGCGCATCCGGTTAAGCCTTTTTTCGATAAGACGATACAGCGATGGAGCATAGCTTGTCGGCATGACGAGGAGCGTGCAAGCGAATCTCCCTTGGGAACGGGCCAAGGGAAGCAGGCTCACTACTTAATAAGAAGTGGGGGTTGCTAATCCTCCGACTCAATGGCGAGATAAGCATCCAAAACAAAACCACTCAGGGGTCGTTGTATGCCGCTCGCTACGTTGGTTCACCGTGCCAGTTTGCCAAGCCCACAGATCAGCGCCGAACAGGCGTTGGTGCTGCTGCGCTCGAATTACGGACTCAGCGGTGACCTGCGACCCCTCGGCAGCCATCAGGATCTCAATTACCGCGTCGACAGCGACCGCGGGCGGTTCGTATTGAAGATTTGCCATGGCAACTATGCCGTCCAGGAGCTCCAGGCCCAGCATGCCGCGCTCAAGACGCTGGCCGGGCATGGCGCGGTAAAGGTGCCTGCGGTCATGGCGGCCAGCAATGGCGAGGACCTGTTGACGCTTGAGGTCGACGGGCAAACCGTTCACGTGCGGTTGCTGGAGTACATCGAGGGCCAGTCCCTGACCCAGCTCAAGCATCTTTCCCGCGACCTGGTGACAGGGCTGGGGCGCGTGTGTGCCGAGATGGACGTGGCCCTCGCTGCGTTCGATCATCCCGGCCTGGATCGCACATTGCAGTGGGACGCGCGTCATGCGCCGACCTTGATCGATCATTTGCTGCCCGTCATCAAGGATGAACAACGACGCCGATTGATCGCCGAGGCGGCGCAACAGGCCGAACGGCGCTTGCAACCACTCAAGGAAAGCCTGCCGGTGCAAGCGATCCACATGGACATCACCGATGACAACGTGGTCTGGCAGCGGGACGCCCAGCGCCAATGGCAACTGCAAGGCGTCATCGATTTCGGTGACCTGATCCGCACCTGGCGTATCACCGATCTGTCGGTAACCTGCGCGGCCCTGCTGCATCACGCCGATGGGGACCCGTTTTTCATCCTGCCGGCGATCCGCGCCTACCACCGCGTCAATCCGTTGCAACGCGAAGAACTCATGGCGCTTTGGCCGTTGATTGTCGCCCGCGCCGCGGTGCTGGTGCTCAGCGGCGAGCAACAAGTGGCTATCGATCCGGGCAATGAATACTCCCGTGACAATCTTCAACATGAATGGGAGATCTTCGATGTTGCCCATTCAGTGCCGCTCGAGTTGATGGAGGCGGCGATTCTCACCGCCGCCGGCCACAGCCTGCCGCCTTTCGCCAATGAGGGTTTCGCGCCGTTGTTGCCGACATTGGTCGGGCGAGATTTCGCCCTGATCGACCTTGGCGTCCTGAGCCCGCATTTCGAGGCCGGCAATTGGGAGCAGGCGGGAATCGACCAGCGCCTGCTGAGCGAAGCGGCTGCGGTGCATGGATTGGCGGCCAGCCGCTACGGGCAATATCGGCTTTCACGCACCCGTCCGGACAGCGCCGTCGAGCCCGATACTTTTCCATTGCACGTGGAATTGCATGTGCCCCACGGTACGCCGTTGGCGTCGCCCTTCGCCGGGGTTGTGCACGAGGATGCCAATGGCTTGCTGCGGCTCGACGGCCCGCAACTGAGCTTGCATGTGTGGGGCGTGTCTTCGTCGCTGCGTTCCGGGGCCTCGTTGACCAAAGGCCAGGCACTTGGCGAAGTGGCTGGCCCTTTGCGGGTCCAACTGTGCCGAGGTGAACATCTGGCGCCGCCGCTGTTCTGTGCGCCGTCGAGGGCGCCGGCTTGGCAGGCGCTTTGCCCCTCGCCCGCGGCGTTGCTGGGGCTGGCTTGCGATGCTGAGCCGGAAGTCGACCCCGAGGCGCTCCTGGCCCGTCGCGATGCGAGTTTCGCCCGGTCGCAAAAACACTACTACGTCGACCCGCCACGCATCGAGCGCGGCTGGCGCAATCACCTGATCGACATGCAGGGCCGCTCCTATCTGGACATGCTCAACAACGTCGCGGTGTTGGGGCACGGCCATCCGCGCATGGCGGCGGTTGCGGCCCGGCAGTGGTCGCTGCTCAATACCAACTCGCGCTTTCACTATGCGGCGATCGCCGAGTTTTCCGAGCGCCTGCTGGCGCTGGCACCGTCGAACATGGACCGGGTGTTTCTGGTCAACAGCGGCACCGAGGCCAATGACCTGGCGATCCGCCTGGCCTGGGCCTACAGCGGCGGGCGCGACATGCTCAGCGTGCTGGAGGCCTATCACGGATGGTCGGTGGCGGCGGACGCGGTCTCGACCTCCATCGCCGACAACCCCCAGGCCCTCAGCAGCCGTCCAGACTGGGTGCACCCGGTGACAGCGCCGAACACTTATCGCGGTGAATTCCGCGGGGTCGACAGTGCGCCAGACTACGTGCGCAGCGTCGAGCACAACCTGGCGAAAATCGCCGAGCAGAAACGCCAGCTCGCCGGTTTCATTTGCGAGCCTGTGTATGGAAACGCCGGCGGCATCGCATTGCCGCCAGGCTACCTGAAGCAGGTGTATGCCATGGTGCGCGAGCGTGGCGGTGTCTGCATCGCCGACGAGGTGCAGGTTGGCTACGGGCGCATGGGCGAGTTTTTCTGGGGCTTCGAAGAGCAAGGTGTGGTGCCGGATATCATCACCATGGCCAAGGGCATGGGCAACGGCCAGCCACTGGGGGCAGTGATCACCCGCCGGGAGATCGCTGAGGCGCTGGAAGCCGAGGGGTATTTCTTCTCTTCCGCAGGCGGCAGTCCGGTCAGTTGCCAGATCGGCATGGCCGTGCTGGATGTCATGGAAGAAGAAAAGCTGTGGGAAAACGCCAGGGTGGTCGGAGGACATTTCAAGGCCCGCCTGGAGGCGTTGATCGACCGGTATCCCCTGGTCGGAGCGGTGCATGGTTCGGGGTTTTACCTGGGGGTGGAATTGATCCGCAACCGCGACACCCTCGAACCGGCCACTGAAGAAACCACGGCACTGTGCGATCGTTTGCGCGAGCTGGGTATCTTCATGCAGCCGACCGGTGATTACCTCAACATTCTCAAGATCAAGCCGCCGATGGTCACCACGCGTCAAAGCGTGGATTTCTTCGTCGATATGCTGGCGAAGGTGTTGGAGGAGGGGTTGTAGCCAATCTGAAACGCCACGCTGTTCCCCTGTGGGAGCGAGCTTGCTCGCGATGACGGTTCCAGGCCGATAATTGTTTGACTGGTCTACCGCTATCGCGAGCAAGCTCGCTCCCACAAGTTTTTCCGACGGTTATTTATCGATTTTTGTCGGCTCTGGAAGCATAGTTTCAGGGAAAATTGGCCTGATTCTATTTTAAAGTCGATTTTTATCGGCTATAAAGGCGGCTCTGTCCATCGCCCAGGAGATGATTCATGAGTCGTATCGTTACCGTAGCCGCTACTCAAATGGCCTGTTCCTGGGATCTTGAAGCCAATATCGGGACCGCCGAAAAGCTCGTTCGCCAGGCCGCTGCCCAAGGCGCGCAGGTTATCCTCCTCCAGGAACTGTTCGAGACGCCCTACTTCTGCCAGAAGCCGAACCCGGATTACCTGCAGTTGGCAACGCCGGTCGATGAGAACATCGCCATCAAGCACTTCCAGAAACTTGCCGAGGAGCTGCAGGTCGTGTTGCCTATCAGTTTTTTTGAACTGGCCGGCCGGGCGCGCTTCAACAGTATTGCCATCATTGATGCCGATGGACGGAACTTGGGCGTCTACCGCAAGAGCCATATCCCGGACGGTCCTGGATATCATGAAAAGTATTATTTCAATCCTGGCGACACCGGTTTCAAAGTATGGAATACCCGCTACGCAAAGATTGGCGTAGGCATTTGCTGGGATCAGTGGTTCCCGGAATGCGCCCGCAGCATGGCGCTGCAAGGCGCGGAGATCCTGCTGTATCCGACCGCTATCGGCAGCGAGCCGCACGACAAGACCATCTCGTCGCGCGATCACTGGCAACGCGTGCAACAGGGTCATGCGGGCGCCAACCTGATGCCGCTGGTGGCCAGCAATCGCATCGGCAACGAAGAGCAGGATGGCTACGACATCACGTTCTACGGCTCGTCGTTCATTGCCGACCAGTTTGGCGAAAAGGTCCAGGAATTGGACGAAACCGAAGAAGGCGTGCTGGTGCATAGCTTCGACCTTGACGAGCTGGAACACATTCGCAGTGCCTGGGGCACTTTCCGTGATCGACGGCCGAACCTGTACGGCGCGATCAAAACCCTCGACGGCTCACTGGAGTCCTGATTGATGACAACTTTGCACAGCACTCCGCGCGCGGACGGTTTCCACATGCCCGCCGAATGGGCGACTCAGACTCAGGTCTGGATGATCTGGCCCGAGCGCCCGGACAACTGGCGCCTGGGCGGCAAGCCGGCGCAGGCTGCCCATGTCGCGGTCGCCAAGGCCATCGCCCGTTTCGAGCCGGTGACCGTTGCGGTGTCCGCTGCCCAGTATGAAAACGCCCGGGCGCGCCTCGATGTGCCGAATATTCGTTTGGTGGAAATGTCCAGCGATGACGCCTGGGTCCGGGATACCGGCCCGACGTTCGTCGTCAATGACAACGGCGAAGTTCGCGGCGTCGATTGGGATTTCAACGCCTGGGGCGGGTTCGACGGTGGGCTGTACTCGCCGTGGAATCGCGATTCACAAGTGGCCGGCAAGATTCTCGAAATCGAGCGCAGCCCGCGCTATCGCACCGAAGGTTTTGTACTCGAAGGCGGTTCGATCCACGTCGATGGCGAAGGCACGTTGATCACCACCGAAGAATGCCTGCTCAACCGCAATCGCAACCCGCACATGAGCCGCGAGGACATCGAGGCGGTGCTCAGCGCCCAGTTGGCGGTAGACAAGATCATCTGGCTGCCGGACGGCCTGTTCAATGATGAAACCGATGGCCACGTGGATAACTTTTGCTGCTACGTGCGCCCTGGTGAAGTGCTGCTCGCCTGGACCGACGATCCGCAGGACCCCAATCATGCCCGCTGCCATGGGGCGATGGAGGTGCTGCGAAACAGCACCGACGCCAAGGGGCGCCCGTTCACAGTGCATAAAATGCCGATCCCTGGGCCGTTGTACGCCACCGAGGAAGAATGCTCGGGCGTTGACGCGGTGGAAGGATCCCAGGAGCGCAATCCGACTGTGCGCCTGGCCGGTTCCTACGTGAACTTCCTGATCGTCAACGGCGGCATCATTGCCCCGAGTTTCGATGACCCGCTGGACGGTCCGGCCAAGGACCTGCTGCAAAGCCTGTTTCCGGAGCATGAAGTGGTCATGGTACCGGGTCGGGAACTGTTACTGGGAGGCGGAAACATCCATTGCCTTACCCAACAGCAGCCGGCGCCGCGCATAAAATGAGTGGCGATGTAACAGCCGGGTGACACTCATCGCAGCGGCTCTATGCCGGTGTTTTTGGATCCATCCCGGCAAGCCCGCGTCCTGATTGGGGCGCGGGCTTTTTTGTGTCTGGCGGGCTACCAGCGCGACGACATTGGCATAGCTCTTGTATCGTTATTTCGGCAGTTCTGGGGCAGTGGAGCTGCGTTGTTTTGTCATAAACCTCGGATAGATTGGCCGCTCATCAACCAGGAGGGCGCTGGAATGAACATGATTAGCGAGCGCACATGCCATCCTTTGGCTGTAAATGGTGAGTCGCTTCAAGCCGTGGCGCAGTGGTTGAAATCCAACGGAACGCGTCAGATCAGGGAACCTGATCCGCGCCGGATGATCATGGAACGCTACCCCGCTGGCCTGTTCAGCGAGGCTGAGCTGGAAGCGTTGTGGGATGTGATGCAAGGATAGAATTCAACGGATTGATAAAAAGCGCTGACCGCGAGGGCAGCGCTTTTTTTATGAGCGACTGTTTACCCGCTCATGTAAACGGCTTGCTCACCATGGTGGCGTCTCTACCAACCCGACATTCCCTTGGACCGCATGCTTACTTGAATCCGTTTCCGGAAATTTTTTGCCTGATTTCAGAAGATTCACGAAATTGACACAGGCTTCCGGGCGCGACTAGGATTCGCCCACGCCTGTGGCTAACAGCCATGACTCTTAAATAATAAAAAGGCCCGACACGATGATTCGTGGGCGGGCCTTTTTATTATTTCCAGGAGCAAGAGTCCGAATAAAGAGCGCTAAAGCGCCATTCCGGTTGCCGGTTGCAGTGCGAATCAACCCGTACAAGGAAAATAATCATGTTGAACAAGCGCTTTACTTTGATAGCACTGGGGATATTGAGCAGCACACAAGCCATGGCCAACGACCAGGCTGAATCCAAGGGGTTCGTTGAAGACAGCAGCCTGAAAGTGCTGTTGCGCAACGCCTACATCAGTCGCGACTACAAGGACGGCAACCGGGACAAGGCCGAATGGGGCCAAGCGGCCATCGGTACGTTCTCGTCCGGCTTCACCCAAGGCACCGTGGGCGTAGGCGTGGACGCCTTCGGCCTGTACGCACTGCGCCTGGACGGCGGCAAGGGGCGCACCGGTGCGCAAGGCATCGACTTTTTCAAGAAGGGTGACAGTGGCAACGCCGCCGACGACCTGTCCAAGTTCGGTGCCGCGGTGAAGTTCCGGGTTTCCAACACGGTGCTGGCCTACGGTGACCAGATGCCGGCCCTGCCGGTGTTGAACTATGACAACTCGCGCCTGCTGCCGGAAAGCTACACCGGCACGCTGATCACCTCCAAGGAAATCAAAGGCCTTGAACTGAACGCAGGCCGCTTCACTGCCGAGTCGCGCAAGAGCGCCGAAGGTCGTGACAGTGGTGGTCTGAAGTCGATCAACGTGTTGGGCGGCAGCTATCAGTTCACCGAGCAGTTCAAGGCTTCGCTGTACGCCTCGGATGTCGAAGACGTCTTGAAGAAGCAATACGTGAATGCCAACTACGTGTTCCCATTGGCCAAGGACCAGTCCTTGACGCTGGACTTCAACGGTTATCGCACCAAGCTGGACAACAGCTACGTTCGCGAAAACAACGTCACCGGGGACGACAATAAGATCTGGAGCCTGGCGGCGATCTTCGCCACCGGCCCGCACAGCTTCACGCTCGCCCATCAGCGCAGCACCGGCGACAGCAACCTCGGCTACGCCTACGGTGGCTACCAGCGTGACCAGAACCGTGTCGGTGATGGCGGCAATACCATCTACCTGGCCAACTCGTACTGGTCGGACTTCAACGCCGAAGACGAGCGCAGCTGGCAATTGGGCTATGGCCTGGATTTCACCACCTTCGGTGTACCGGGCCTGACTTATAACGTGGCCTATGTGCGTGGCGATAACATCACCACCTCCACCAGCGAAGGCGGTACCGAGCGCGAGATCTTCAACCAGTTCAAGTACGTGGTCCAGGGCGGACCGGCCAAAGACTTGAGCGTGCGGTTGCGCAGCTCGTTCCTGCGCGTGTCGCAGAAGTCCAGTGAGTACAACGTCAGCGGTAATGAACTGCGGGTGTTCGTGGATTATCCGATCAATGTCTTTTGATCGTTGACTGAATCGCCCGCGTTTGATGAAAAACCCGATCTTTGGATCGGGTTTTTCTAAGTGCCTACCTTTATTCCATGACCGTTTTCTGTTCAAGGCGCAGGACATCAAGCAGGGTTTGCTGTGGATTGGCTTCAGCGCCGATGAGCTTTGAAAAATAGCCCACCTTGCGCTTGAGAACACTCCTGGGCCATGCGCAATGGATATCAGGATGTTCTTCTTCGAGCCACTGCATCAGATTGTCGATCGGCGCAGACTGGTCCTGCTCGGCTAAAGCATCGAGTAACCCTTGCGGTACTTCCCACCATGGCCAATCCTGGACCATCGGCACCTTCCTCGGGCTTGCTTCCAGCGGTTTGCCATTGATCAAATACCGTTCGAACACCGGTAGCAAGGCTTGGGCGTCGTCTCCCAGGCCTTCAAGGATCGGATAGATGAAACGTCCATCCCAAAACCGGAAAAACACCTCGCGACCTTTCGGCATTTTCACTTGCGTCAGGCTGCGCAGATGCCCCAGCACCTCCTCCGGTTCACAACGGGAGACAGCAAGCCAGCCCCAATCGAGGGCGTCGGTTTCGGTAATCCATGGCAGGAACGTTGAGTCGGGGGCGAGTTTTGTGACGTAGGGCATTACCGCATGCCAGGTGGAATAGGGCGTTTCGCTCCAGATGGGCAGGAGCGGATGGCTAGGGCCGCTCAGGCGATAGGTCCCCAGGGCGTCCGTATCGCTCGCCGCGCTAATGATCAGGTAAAGGTGTTCGTTTTCCCGCAGGGGCTGTTGGGCCAGCCAGGCGATGGGGTCGAGGGTCTTGAACGCCAGGGTCGTCATCCGGCTCTCCTTGCCAAGGGTATGGGGCCGGGCTTCACCCGGGGATGAGGCGCAGCAATCAAGGATCAAGCCAGGTTCGGCGAGTGCCGCGTGGTTCGGTGTTTACGACGGATTTTCAATGGCTTGGAGGAGCGGAAGTCGAGAATGACGAGCAAAAGATGCCTAATTGATTGCGCACTGTTGTGCCATGACTTGCGCACCCTCGTGGCGTCGAAAGCTGTGGGTGGTCTTTCCCCGGAATGAGGGTTCTGCGATGCAATTTTCCCAACGTAAAGTCGTACTAATGAAACTTTTTGCACCGTTTCAAACATCGCTTGAAATGCTTCAAATACTTTTTCATGGACGCAAATCCTGCACCTAATAGATTAGTCCGCTCAATGTAGTGGAGACCTATGAAAAATGATCGTTTTGAACAGGGAAGTGGGCGAAGCGCTAAGACGTGACAAATACGTCAACGTCCGCGGTGGAGACTTCAATCTCTACGGTCATTTCGGCGATTTTGTCCGGCTGACCAAAAGCTGGGAAAATATGGAGCCCGACAGCTATTACGGCCAGGCCGAGTCAGGCATGCGTTTTCGCCGCTACAGCGATTTCGAATACAACCCCACGACTCGTGAACTCAAGCAGCTCGAACACCGAGCCTATGTCCAGTCCAAGGCCAACAACAGCTACGTGGGCGGATTGGAGCGGCACTTCCAGGATTTCTCCAATGAAGTGATCAATTCTCCGGTGATGCGCAGCCTGATCGACACAGACTTCGACGTGTACAAAAACGTCCTGCCCCAGGAATTGCATGACGAAATCTGGCAATGCCAGATCCATCAGATCCGCATCGAGATCAAGCCGGGCAAGCAATTGGAAATCACCCCGGAAGGCATCCATTGCGACGGCTATCCGTTCAGCGGCGTCCATTTCTGGGGCCGAAATAACGTGTCCGGTGCAGAAAGCCGTCTCTACAGCCCTCAGGAAGAACAACTGGCGGCAACCACTTACGAGGATATCCTCGATACGACATTCTTCCTCGATCGGGACATGCGCCATTATGTGACCCCGGCGCGCAATATCCACAGCCATGAAATGGCGTTCAGGCAGATTCTGGCGATCTCCTTCTCGCGGCCCGGGACCGCTTTTGACATTGTTCGCTGAGCAGCTCGAACCGATGGACGATTCGGTGCAGCAAGTCCTGTTGCGCCGAGCCATGGTCAGGGACGCGGAGCGACTGGAGCAGTTTTTCCGGGGTTTTGCCGAGGTGTCATTCTGCGAGTGGCAGGATGCGCGGTTCCTGCGCGGTGTGTTGTTGCAGGAAACCACCACCGCCTACATGGCGTTCGATGCGATGGGTGAAGTCGTCGGCGCGGTCATCGGCGGCATGCTGGGCACTCGAGGCACTATCAATCACCTGGCGGTCAGCCCGAGGCATCGTACCCAAGGCCTGGGCCAGCGTCTGGTGGAAGCGGCATCGGCGGATATGAAACGCGTGGGTGTACTGCGCATGTTTCTGTTCGTCGACGATGCCAACCTGGCTGGCAAGCGCTTCTGGGCCGCCCAGGGGTTCTGCGAGCCCCAGGGTGAAATCACTTTCGAGAGGGATTTATGAACAAGACTTCCAGCCAGCCGCTGGTGGTCGAACCACAAGCCTCGCGAACCTTCGCTGAAGCCAGTCCGGTAGTTGCGGGTTATTTCACGGTTTCGTTTGTGTTCGGCCTGATGGCGGTGAATGCTGGGCTGCCATTGTGGCTGCCAGTTGCGATGTGCCTGTTCGTCTACGCAGGCGCCTCGCAGTTCGCTGCGCTGGCGCTGATTTCCAGCGGTGCGTCGTTGACCACGATCGTGCTCACCACGTTCCTGATCAATGCGCGCCACATGCTCATGTCCGTCTATATGGCCAAGGCATTACGGGCGTTGGGGCTCAGTCGGTTCGAGCGCTGGTGCTACGCGGCGGGGCTTACGGACGAGTCGTTCGCCTTCCACAGCGTCAAGCTGGGTAGCGGGGCCCCGGTCAGCTTGCGCTACCTGATTGGCTTCAACCTTTTTTGCCATGCGTCCTGGGTATTGGGCGGCTTGTTGGGGGCCATCTGCGCGCAATATGCAGCGCACCTGATCAAATATCAGCTCGATTACGCCCTGACAGCCATGATGCTCTACGTCCTGGTTTCGCTGTGCAATACGCGCAACAAACTGATTGCGGCTCTGGCGGCGGTCGTCTGCATGGGCGTGCTCAGCCTGGCGGGCAATTCACCGTTCAACGTATTCATCGCCACGTTTGTTGGCTGCGGGGTGGGCGTATGCCTGACCAAACGTTCCTGATCCTTGTCGTTGTGTTGATGATGGCCGTGACCTTCCTGCCGCGGGCCTTGCCATTGCAGGTCAATACGGATAACTGGCCACCCTTCGTCGCCCGCGCGCTGGAATACCTGCCGGTAGCGATTGTCGCCGCCATCAGCCTGACTCCGTTGTTGATCAAGGATCAACAGATACAGATCGACCGCCCTGAGTTCTATGCTGCGATTCCGACACTGCTATGTGCGTATTTCAGCCGCAACCTGTTTCTCAGTGTGGCGGTGGGCACGGCGTCGTATATCGCGCTCGGTTCGTTCCTGTAGCGTCAGGTCTACCACATCGTGCAGCGCCTGGTCGCAAAGCTCGGGATTGTTAACCGCCAGGCGCACTTCCAGGAAGTCTTCGAAATCCGGGAAGATGGCCAAGCCGTTGCGCATCGCCGCGTCCCTGGAGACAAGCCCCAGGCCGTCGAGCTGGGTGATCAGCGACAAGGTCAGCGTTTCGCTGCAGGAATACACCATCCTCTGGCTGGGTCCGTATTCGCCGAGACCCGCGTCGAGAAAACGCAAGAAGCTGTGGGAATACGGGCATTCCTGCGCAGGGCGCACCTGGAATTTGTCGACAAGCAAGCCAAGGGAGTCATCCTGGTTACCGCAATGGGCCCCGACCACCTGCACTTGCACATCCGGCATCGGGATACTGGTGAAACCGCTTTGTTGGCCGATCAGGATCGCCAGGTCGAAATGCTCGTTCTTCAGCTTGCTCAGGTTCTCCATCGACTCGGCATAACTGAACTCCAGCTGGTATTCAGGAAAAACCGCGATCAGGCGATCGATCATGCGTCGATTGAAATCGGGCGTAAGCGTCGTGTTGAGCGCCACTTTAAGGCTTCGTTGCCTGGGGGCCTTGAGCGCCGCGACCTTTTCTTCGAGTTGCCGAGTGGCCGCCAAAACCTGATCCATGAAAGGCGTCAACTCAGAGCCTTGGGTCGTCAATGTCAGGCCTTTGTTCGAGCGACGAAACAACCGGAACCCGAACTGTTCCTCAACCTTGTTCAATTGCGCCGCCAATGCTTGCACCGTAAGGCACGACTGTTCCGCGGCGGCCGACAACGAGCCGGTCTGCATGATGCGCATGAGATTGCGTAAGGTTCTGCTATCCATGAGGTAATGCCCTCTGCTTAAGTGGGCTCGCTATTGTTGGGCACCTGGCCGGGTCTGGCGGTGCGATGCTGGCTATCATCAAGCACCTTGTCACGCTTGTCGCGGTTTTGTGGCGAAAAGCGCTGGCAGGCGATGATTGGAGCTTATGCGCGATTCTGGATTTTTGCTGGGGCGGCGTGTAGGCCAATTCAATTAACCCGGAATACGGGACGCATCGTGTAGAGAAGCTGTCTTTATTACAGTCGATGTTGTACGTTTTTGAATAAAAATTTAATTTTTGTACGTATATGTACTAATCTTCAGATATCAACCTGTAGCAAAGGAGCCAGACCTCATGGCGACCTCTTCGATTACCTTGAGTACCCAGCAACAATTGGACTCCCCGGATGCGGGTCGAGTCGCTTTGAAGTTTTTCTTCAATCTGATGGAGTTGTGGGGCTGCAGCGTCGAGCAGCAGCGCACCTTGTTGGGAAAAGTAGGAAACACGACCTTTTACAAGTACAAGCAGTTACCCGAAAACGTCAGGCTGCCGCGAGACACCCTTGAGCGCATCTCATACCTGATGGGTATCCATAAAGCCCTGAGCATCATTTTCAGCAACAGCCGCGACCGTGTGTATCAATGGGTCAGCAGCCCCAATGCTGCCGCGCCGTTCAACGGTCAGTCAGCGCTGTCGTACATGTTGGCCGGGCGGGTGGTGGATATTGCCGATGTGCGGCGGTACCTCGACGGAGTACGTGGTTGATGGCGCCGCCTCTGGCGGAACCGCAATGGAAACGGGCCTATCGGATCGTCAATAGCAGTTTCCCGCCGATCACCCTGTTTGAAGATGTGCTCGATCCGCAAGACCTCGCCACCGCCTATGCGTTAGAAGCTTTGACCAATGATCGGCTCATGGAAGAAGCCGGCGTGCTCTCCAGGGTTCGTCCCGAAGACCGCGTTTCGGGTCCTGGTTCGTCACCCGTGATGGCGGCATTTACCCATATCGGCAAAAGCAGCCGTTTCAGCGATGGCACGTTTGGCGTCTATTACGCTGCCAGCAGCCAGGAAGCGGCCATTGCCGAGACGTGTTACCACCAGGCTCGGTTCTTGGGGGCGACCAACGAGCCGGACCTGGAATTGACCATGCGTACCTATGTCAACCAGGTCGTCAGACCCCTGCACGACATCCGCCACGATTATCCGCATCTGCACAATCCAGACCCCACGGCCTATGGCCCGTCCCAGGTATTTGCCCGGGAGTTGCGCGCAACCTTGTCCTGGGGGCTTTTGTATAACAGCGTCCGCCTGCCTGGTCACGAATGCATCGCCGCGTTCCGGCCGCCGGCGGTGTCGATTCCGGTGCAGGGCAAGCATATTCGTTATGTCTGGAGCGCCCAGAAACGGGAAATATCGTTTGTGTTTGAGGTAAATCAGGTGTGATAGATCATATCTTGAACTGCTGCACCGAAGCCTGCATCGAGCCTGCGGCATCGTTCAAATGATCTGCCGTTTTCGTCAAATCGTGGATCGAGCGGGTGTTTTCCCTAGACTGCTCGGCGATCGACTCCACCCGTTGGGCCATCTCATCGCTGGCTTTTGATTGCTCGGCGATGGTCTGGGAAATTTCCTCCACCACTTCGGCGGCATGCCGGGCGCCTGTGCGGATTTCACTGATGGAAACCCCGGCCTGCTGCGCCAGGTTCACGCCTTCGTCCACTCGACTGACACAGGCCTGCATGTTCGCCACCGCATCCCGTGCGCTTGATTGGATGCGCTCGATCATCGCGGTGATTTCCTGGGTGGATTGCGTCGTGCGCGCCGCCAGGTTGCGTACCTCGTCGGCCACCACCGCAAAGCCGCGGCCCGCCTCGCCGGCGCGAGCGGCCTCGATGGCTGCGTTGAGGGCCAGCAGATTGGTCTGTTCGGCGATGCTCTTGATCACCTGGATAATGGAATGGATGTCCTCGGACGATGCATCCAGCGCGGTGATTTTGCTGGACGATTGGGCAACCACCTCAGCGATCCGATTCATCCCTTCCACCACGCCAAGGATCACCTGCCCACCGCTGCTCGCCAGTTGTTCTGACTGCGCCGAAATGGTCCGCGCACTGTCGGCGTGCTGATGGATCTGGCTTATGTTCGCCATCATTTGCTCCATGCTCGCCGCCATGCTGGTGGCGCTCTGGGCCTTCTGGTCGGCACTGGAGACAATCTGCCGCGCCGTATCGCCCAGATTCCGTGATGTGCCATGCAATTCATCGCTCTGACCGCGAATGGTGGCGATCATCTGCCGCAGGTTGGCCTGCATTTGCTCTATCACCGCCTGCAATTGCCCCAGTTCGTCATTTCCATGAGCGCCCATTGGGCGCTGCAGGTCACCTTGGGAAATGGCCTGGGTATTGAGAATGATTTTATTCAGTGGCGTGAGCACAGCCTTGAGCAGGCTCCACGACAACAACGCCAACGCCACACATGTGGCCAGCAAGGTGATGATCAACCAGCGCTCGGAGGTGTTGATGCTCTGATCTTGAAACTCGCGAGAGGAATGCGCCTGGCTCTCGATCAGTTCACTGACCGCCTCGTTGCGCTCCTCCAGGGCAGAAAATGCCTTGTCGAATTCAATGCGCAACGCCCGGCCATCCTGAGCGCCGCTCAGCGCCTTGCCAATCACTTGCTTCGCTGAGGCAATATAGGCCTCGGCCTGAGGCTTGAGCTCGGAAATGGTCTGGGAAATCGTACCAGGCAACCGCGCCTCGGCGTTTTCGGCAATGACCTTGCGCATCCGCTGTGAGTGCTCATCAAACGCCTCGTTTACTTCCTTTGCGCCTTCGGCATCTCCCGGCGCCACTAGCAAGGCAGCCAACACATCGCCACGTATGGCGTCGTGCATCATGTCCGCCTCCATGTGCTTGCGCATGGCCGAAATACTGGTCTCGTTCTGCACCAGGGCCTCGGTCATGGAGTGATAGCCCCACAATCCGATCCCGCCGAGCAGCAACGCAAAGGAAAGACTGACCAACCCCGAGCCTATGACTTTGGTGCGGATCTTCATCGCTAACTGCTCCTGGAGCGAGATGTCTGGGCAAGTGTAGTCAAGCGCCAGCAGAGTCTTGGGACGGCTCATACCTGAAGCTATCGGCGGGAGAAATGATTGGATGAGCCGGTGGTGAGAGAGCTTGCTCCCGTTGGGCTGCGAAGCCGTCCTTCTTTCCCGCAGTGAGCCGGAAGCAGGCATTTCAGGAAAAGGTCAGGGCGCCCTTCGCGACGATCTCGTCCCATGGCGTAGGGGTAGGAAACAGTTCGTTCAGAAAACCCACGAACGCCTTGACGTTCGGGCTTCCCCGACGGCTCTCCGGCCACAAAGCGGTAATGGAGGAACGGTCGACGGCAAATTGTGGAAACAATGGCGTCAGTTCTCCCCGGGCGACATAGGGTGCGGCAACATAAGTGGGTGAGATGCCGATGCCACCGCCAGCGGCGAGCACCGCAGCCACCGCATCGCTGGCGCACGCTGTCTCCAGGCCCGATCGATACGCCTATCTTCAGCAAAGCCTTGGGTGAGGGGCGCGATGCGTACGTTCGCGCATGGGAGCAGGTGCTGCCGCTGCATCGCGTGGGCACGGCCGTTGAAGCAGGCGCGGCTACGCTTTTCTTGATGACTAACACGTTCATGAACGGCGCCACGCTGAACATCGATGGCGGTGCGCGGTTGGTCTGACCCAAACCCGTGGCGAGGGAGCTTGCTCCCGCTGGGCTGCAAAGCAGCCCCTCTTTATCCGCTCAAGCCAATGCTGCCCCATCCAGCGAGCAGCATGGCCCGCTCCCCTTAAACCGGATGACTCCCCGGCGCCTCCAGCACCTTCACCACATCATCAATGACGGCCTTGCTCATATCCTGCAAATAATACGAAGCCCAGGCATACCGATCCGTGCCGCGAATCATCGCCGCTTCCTCGGCGAGGACTCTGGCGACGTGGAGCAGGTCGGAAGCGTGGGATAGGGCTTCGCCAATGGGGATGCCGCTGTTGACGCGGAATAGCGGGCGGTCGGAGTGGTAGGAGAAGGGGGTTAGGCCTGGGGTTTTGAGGTCTTTGGGATGTGTCATTGCGCACCTCCAAGCGCCAACTGGCGGCGGGTGGCTGGCAACGTGATAAAGCGAGACTGCAGCAGATCCTCGTTTTGTATGTGCGGATCTGCCGAAAACATCCCATAGTTTTAGCGCATAAAAAAAACCGCACGATTTGAGCATGCTGACCAGGTCAACCTAGGCTTGGCGGGTATTTGGCAGCCATTTTAGGTTGCTGGAAAAGGTCGCCAACGTCCCGATAAAAGTATTTGTAACCCTGGATTGGAGATGAATGAGTTCTGGGGCTTGCCGGCCTCAAGCTTTTCCTTCACTGTAAAGACTAACGTCATTACAGCGAGGGCTATCTCATGGCTTCCATCAACGTTCGTATCGACGACGACCTCAAGGCGCGTGCATACCGCGAGCTGGAAAAGCTCGGCGTCACCCCTTCTGAGCTGATGCGCCAAGCTCTGCAATACGTAGCGGAGCGCGGCCAGTTGCCGTTTAAGCCCGTCCTGATGACCGAGGACGATGAAGCCCTGATCGCAACGGTGCGCGAGCGACTCGCAGCCCCGCAGCGGGTTAAGGTTTCGCTAGATGACCTATAACCTCGAATTCGATGCACGGGCGCTAAAGGAATGGCAAAAGCTAGGGAATACCGTCCGTGAGCAGCTCAAAAAGAAGCTCACGACGATCCTGGCCAATCCGCGCATCGAAGCAAACCGACTGCATGCCTTTCCTGATTGCTACAAGATTAAGCTGCGGAGCAGCGGTTATCGGCTGGTTTATCAGGTGATTGATCATGAGGTCGTGGTGTTTGTCGTGGCCGTCGACAAACGTGAACGAGATCAGGTTTATCGGAAAGCGGCTGAGCGATTAGGTGGTTGAGTTGTCGGTGAGTTGATGGCCTCATCGCGAGCAAGCTTGCTCCCACAGATTTTTAAGGAATGGACACCCAGAAACAACAAAGCCCCCGCATTTCTGCGAGGGCTTTGTTTTGTATGGTGCCGGCACCAGGAGTCGAACCCGGGACCTACTGATTACAAGTCAGTTGCTCTACCAACTGAGCTATACCGGCGTGTGGGCGACGATTATAGCGATTGGGAAGGTTCTGTAAACCCCTGAATTCTGACTATTTTTAGACGAGCTGCAGTTCTGGTGGATGTGGCGCCGCTGGGCGGGGCGCGAGGGGCCTGGTAGCGTGCGGTTGCCTGACTCGAATCGAGGCAAGCCAAAGCACTTGATGCCTGAGCGCAAAAGACGCCAGACCCAACCTTTATGCTGGTTTGCTCAAACGCTTATGCACAATCGAAAGGACGCTGCGAGGGATATCTTTCTGTTTTGTGACCGCTTTCCCGTTTGCTCGCAAGCTGCTGTTTTCATGGTTTTTTATCCATGTGAACAAAAAATGACCAGCTAAGATTCAGCCCGGAAATCGCGGTTTTCTTGGATCCTGGTTTAATTCATCAACAGAGTTATCCACAGGTTGTTTCGCCTCATTAACGTTCTGCCAGCAATAGCAAGTTGCGCGGTGTCAGAGGTGTCTCGCAGAAGGTGCCAAGGCGGACGTTGTAGCTGTTCTGAGTAAGGAAAAGTGCCCGGTCCAAGACCAGCCAAAGCTCCAGGGGGCGGCGGAAAAGGCCCCGCACCAATTCCAGGTTACGCACCTCGGCCAAACGTTGGTGGCCGGCTGCTTCCAGGGCGACCCAATCAGGCGTGCCGATTGTGGATAAGTTTTTCAGGGCAGCCAGGTCGGTGCAGTACTGGGCGAAGGATTTTTCCAGCCAGACGCTGGGCAAGGAGGGCGTGGGCAGGTAGTCGTCGTGCCCTCTGATTTGCCGTTGCAGCAGGTCGAAGCCCAGGCGCCAGGCCATGGATTGGTCCCGTTGTCTTCTTACGCGGGCGCCTGCGGTGACGGTCTCGGTCTGCGGCAGGTTCAGATCGTCGAGCGACAGCTGTAGGGCAGAGCCTTTTGCGGCGTCGGACAGCGGCTGATATTCCGAGGTGCTGATGCGGTTGTAGCAGCACGGCGCGATAGCCAATTGTGCGCAGCCAGCGGCGCTGGCCAGACGCATCAGGCGCACATGCAAGTCGCCGCAAGCGTGCAGAGCCACCGGGGTGTGTCCGGGGCGCAGCGCCTGGTTTGCGTCTGCCGCCAATACGTCTTGTTGCGAGTGCGTGGCGGGCAGGTGATGGCGTTGGCTCAGCAACTGGCCGCTGGCGACCAAGGCGGGGTCGTGTTCCAGGCAGGTCAGTTGTTGTCCATCCTGCAACAGGCGCCGGCCAAGGTGGCCTTTACCGGCGCACCAATCGAGCCAATGGATCGGTGGGGTGGTGAAGCGCAGGCGGCTGGCGAAGGCTTCTATCTGCTGCCATTTGCGCCCGGGTACGTCGACGTTGAGGCGATGGCTGGGAGCTTCGAGCGAGTTGGCCGGCAATTCAGCCACGGCGCTCAATGCCCGGGAGAGAGCAGCCAGTTCCGGGAATGGCGCTGGCGCGCTCTCAATCGACCATGGTTGATGATGGTCGTTTTCCGCTGCGTCCAGCGAACGCTCACGTAGCCATCGGGCCAATTCCGGGTGGGATGTTTCCCAAGGCAATTGCAGATGCGTGAAGGGCCGGGGCTTCCATAGTGACTGGTGCGTTGTAAGAAACGCATCCAGCGCGGTGAAACGGGTGAGCAATGCTTCACCCGTCAGCACTTGGCTGTCAGCGCCCTTGGCAGGCATCGACGCGCAGCCAGCGTTCAAGCTGCTTGAAGCCTTGCACCAGTACGAAGGACATCAGCAGGTAGAACATGCCGGCCGCGAAGAAAATTTCCACTGGCATGTAGGTCCTGGCAATGATGGTGCGCGCCATGCCGGTGAGTTCCAGCAGGGTCACCGTGCTTGCCAGGGCGCTGGCCTTGAGCATCAGGATCACTTCGTTGCTGTAGGCGGGCAAGCCGATGCGCGCGGCCCGGGGCAGCATGATGTAGAACAGCGCCTTGGGCCGCGACATGCCCAAGGCTCGTGCGGCTTCGATTTCGCCGCGGGGAATGGCCTGGATGGCGCCGCGCAGGATCTCGGCGATGTAGGCGGCGGTGTGCAGGGTCATGGTGGCTGTGGCGCACCGAAACGGGTCCCGCAGATACGGCCACAGCGCGCTGCTGCGCACGGCATCGAACTGTGCCAGGCCGTAATAGACCAGGAACAACTGGACCAACAGTGGCGTACCACGGAAAAAGAAGATGTAGGCGTAGGGAAACGCCCGCACGTACCACAGCCGCGATGAACGGGCGATGCCCAATGGGATCGCCAGCAGCAAGCCGGCGATCACCGCGATGGCCACCAGCTCCAGTGTAAGCGTGGCGCCCTGGGCCAGTTTCGGCAGCCATTTGATGATGACTTCCCAGTTCATTGGGTGCTCCTGGCAAAGCCGCGGGCGGCGCGTTTTTCCAGCAGGTGCATGCCGATCATGGCGAGCACCGTCAGGCCCAGATACATAAGCGCTGCGACCATATAGAAAGTGAACGGTTGCTTGGAAATGGTCACGCCGATTTGCGCGTGGCGCATGATTTCTTCCAGGCCGATCACCGAAACCAGTGCGGTATCCTTCATGAGGATCATGAACAGATTGCCCAGGCCGGGCAGGGCGATGCGCCACATCTGCGGCAGGATCAATCGGGTGAAGATCCGCCATTTCGACAGGCCAAGCGCCACGCCGGCTTCACGGTGCCCCTTGGGTATCGCCAGGATCGCACCGCGAAATACTTCGGTGGCGTAGGCGCCAAAGCATAGGCCGAGGGCGATGACGCCGGCGGCGAAGGCATTGAGGGCTAGGTCGGGATTGCCGAAATATTCACCCAAGGCACGCATCAGGTTGACGGTACCGAAGTAGATCAACAGCACCCAGAGCAATTCCGGAATGCCGCGGACCAGTGTCGAATAGGTGCCGCCAAGCCATTGCAACGGCTTGTACGGGGAGGTCTTGGCCAAGGCGCCGAGCAGGCCGAGCACCAGCCCCAGGCAGAGAGCCGAAAGGGCCAGCTTGACGGTCATCAGCGCGCCGGCGGCAAGCGCCGGGCCGAATCCGTAGAGGTCGATCATCATGGGCGTGTGTTCATATCGCGGCAGGCTTTGCTAAGGGCCGGCGCTACTGGGTAGCAACGCCGGCCAGGCACGTCAGTATCAATAGATGCTGAACGGGAAGTACTTGTCGTTGATCTTTTTATAGGTGCCGTCGGCAACGATTTCCTTCAGCGCGGCATTCAGTTTGTTGCGCAATTCGTCATTACCCTTGCGCACTGCAATGGCGATCTTGTCGCCTTCCACCACTGGGTCGCCCTTGAACTCATAGGCACGGCCGGCGTCGGTTTTCAGCCAGTCGTAGTTCACGTATTTGTCCGCCAGGATCCCGTCAACGCGGCCGGAGGTCAGGTCCAGATAGGCGTTTTCCTGGGTATCGTAAAGTTTCAGTTCGACGCCTTCCATGTTGTCTTCCATCCAGGTACCAGCCAGGGTGGAACGCTGGGCTCCGATGACCTTGCCCTTGAGGGAATCTTTATCGACTTTGAACTCGACGTTTTTCGGCGCAATGAACTGCAGCTTGTTGGAGTAGTACGGGTCGGTGAAATCAACGGCCTGCTTGCGCTCTTCGTTGATCGACAACGAAGAAATCAGGAAATCGAACTTTTGGGCCATCAAGGCCGGAATGATGCCGTCCCAGTCGGAAGTGACCACTTCACATTCAACTTTCATCTTGGCGCAAAGCGCGTCGCCGATGTCTTTATCGAAGCCTACGACCTGGCCGCTGGCATCCTTGTTATTGAACGGCGGATAGGCCGCCTCGATGCCCATTTTCAGTTTGTCGGCCGCCATGACGTTGGCCGAGAAGACCAGGCTGGCGGCAGCAGCCAAAAAGAATTTCCTGTAGGTCTGCATAGGTACTGCTCCGTTAGCGGTTGCTGGACATGAATTGTTTGCAGCGCGCCGAAAGCGGGTTTTCGAAGACCTGCTGTGGCGACCCTTGCTCCTCGACCAGCCCTTGGTGAAGGAACACGACTTCGCTCGATACCTGGCGGGCGAAGCCCATCTCGTGGGTTACGAGCAGCATGGTACGACCTTCTTCGGCGAGGGCGCGGATCACGCTTAGTACTTCCTGGACCATTTCCGGGTCAAGGGCAGAAGTCGGCTCGTCGAACAGAATGACTTTAGGTTGCATCGCCAATGTGCGGGCGATGGCGGCACGTTGTTGCTGGCCGCCGGACAGTTCGGCAGGGTAGGCGTGGCGCTTGTCAGCAATGCCGACCTTGGCCAGCAAGGCTTCGGCCACTTCCACGGCTTCGGCCTTGCTCTGGCCCAGCACGCGGCGCGGGGCTTCGATGATGTTGTCGAGCACGCTCATGTGCGGCCAGAGATTAAAGTTTTGAAATACAAAACCAATCTCGCTGCGCATGCGATTGATCTGTTTGCCATCGGCGGCGATCAGCTCACCGTTTTTGGCAGCCTTGAGCTTGAGCTCCTCGCCTGCGACCAGAATCTGACCCTGGTTGGGATTTTCCAGCAGATTGATGCAACGCAAAAACGTGGACTTGCCGGAGCCGGAGGAACCCAGGATCGAGATCACGTCACCGTCGCGAGCGGTCAGCGAGACGCCTTTGAGCACCTCCAGCTTTGCGTAGCGTTTGTGCAAGTTGCGGATTTCAAGCGCGGGCGTGGCCTGGGCCATGTGCGATCCTCATGATTTGTGCTCCCTTGCTATTGGCAGCCTTCCTGGCGAGGCGGCCAAGCTAGCATGCGTCCGAATGACAGCCAACAGCGCTTCGGACGGTAGACCGATGATGAGTGACAGGTTGTCGCATCGGCGCAGCAGACTGTCGCGCCATCAACAACCGAACGGCTGTTTGAACCCTGTCCATCGGCGATTTGCCCGGGGAGTCGCGTAAAAAAAGGCGCGATGGTGCCAGCTTTGGGCGGGGGTGGGAAGGGTTAACCGGATGAGCGTTGTCTATTCCGTTTGGCATTCGGCTCAACTTCCAATCGATCTGAACATGGGTGTTCATAAAACGATCAAACGAGGTGGTGTTCCCTATCAGGAGTTGTGGTCATGAAGTTGCTATATTGCCCCATCGTTCTGGGTGCGCTGCTTTTTCCCATCATGCTCAACGCCACCAACCTCGCGCCCATCGACAACGCAGGCGTCCAGGTCCAGCCCATGCAACAGAACGGTATCAGCTACCTGTCCGGCGGTATCGGCGAAGACGAAGCCCGGGCCATCGAACAGGCCCAGGGCTACAACCTGCACATGACTTTTGCGATCGGCCCGGAGGGCAAATACGTCCCGGATGTGGAGGTGACCGTGCAGAGCTCAACGGGACAGACATTGCTGACGCTCAGCGACGCAGGCCCATTGGTGTATGTACAACTGCCGCCGGGCAGTTACAGCGTGATAGCGACGCGTAACGGCGAGGAGCGTCGCGACACCGCCAAAGTGGGCAGCGGAGCCGCGCGCAAGCTAGTGTTCCATTGGAACAGCAGCGAGTAGCCGAGAGCTTACTCGCTGGCGGGCTCTTCCATGGATTGGCGATAACGGTCCAGCGCCTCGCTGAAATCCTTGATGAATTCCGGCGTGCTGAGCCAGCGCTGGGCGGCCTCGCGGTCCATGTCGTCGGCCCACATGCGGTAGTCCACCAGCATATCGGCGGCCAGGTTGGTGGCGGCCATGCCCTCGTTTTCCGCGTTCTTGAGGTCCAGCAGGCCCGGACGCTCGATGATCATTTCGCTAACGTCGGCAAGCAGCGTGTCGAGCATCTGGCTGCGGCTGACGGCCTCGGCTTCACGCAACTTAGCGAATAGCTCCAGCACATAGACCGGCGGCTGGGCAGTGGCGTGAGCCGGATCGCCGTACATCGGGATGGATTTGCGCCCGGTCATACGGATTTGCTTGGCTTTGTCTTTGGCGCGCTTGGCGCGTTTCTGCTGTTTGTTCAGTGAGGCCATTGGGCTTCGGTTTCCAATTCGTTAGGGGGCGGTGGCCGGCTCAATCGATTTTCGGCACGGTGAAGCGGAATTCGCTGCCTTTGCCTGGCTGGCTTTCGGCCTGCAGTTTACCGCCATGAGCCTGGACAATCCCCTTGGAAATATAAAGTCCGAGGCCGGTGCCGTTCGGGTTGCCGTCCTTGGTGGTCCAGTAACGGTCGAAAACATGAGGCAGTTGTTCTGGCGCGATGCCCTCACCAGTGTCGCGGACACTGAATACGATCTCATCGCCTACCGACATTGCGCTGATACCTACGCTACCTTTCTGCGGCGTGAACTTGATGGCATTGCCAATCAGATTGGACAGCACCTGGAACAATCGCTCCGGGTCCGCGTTGATCCTGAGGTTGGGTTCGGCGTGGAAAGAGATATCGATGGCCTTGGCAGAGGCCAGCGGCGTCAGTAATGAACACGCGTCTTCGAATATCTGGCTCACGTCCATCGGCTTGGGGTGGATGGTGTAGCGGCCGGCGTCGATGCGCGAGGTGTCGAGAAGGTCCTCCAGGAGCGAATTCATACGGCTGGCGGCCTGCTGCATGGTATCGATGGCCGAGGAAATTCGCTTCGAGCTGTGGGAGCCATCGGAGCTGAAAGCCTTTTGCATCATGCCGCACAGCATGGAAATGACCGTCATCGGGTTGCGCAAATCATGGGACACGACTGCAACCAACTCATCCCGGGCCTGCACCGCCTGGCGCTCCTTGCGAACTTGCCGTGCCAAGTCGTTTTCCAGGGCCGAGCGCCGCAGGTCGTTGGCGGCGAATACATCGCCATGGCTCCATTTGGTACTGATGCCCCCCATTTCGACTTTCCAGATTTCGAACGACGTCCTCGGGCGTAAGCGTAGTCCGGTCGCGCTTTGCTCCAGGTCGAGGGGTTTTTGAGGGTCACCGCTCCAATTGATGGTTTGCTTGACCTCGGGGCGGAACCACAGCACGCCGTTTTCCACTGGCTTGGGCAGGTGAATCGCCAGCACACCGCTCGCAACCTCCGGATAAGCCTTGGCCGGCGCGAAAATTTCGCCCAGGTTATGGTGAGCAAAAACCGGTTGGTCGGTTTCCATTATCCATTTGTGCAATTCACGAATCTGCTCCGGTTCCGGGCACTGTCCGTGCCGATGCAGCTTGTTGTCCTCGATGATCGCAACGCCATTGGCCCCGGTGAGTTCCATCAGACGCTGTGGGTCGTGGGACAGACTGTCAAAGACGTTTTCGCTGGATTCGGCCATGAGAGTGGCAAGCGCCCCGAGGTCTTCGAGCTTGGCGTCCCGTTGCCCTGCCAGTTCAAGAGCCTCCATCGCACTGATCTGCAGTGAGAGGATCTGGCCGATCGTCTGACAGGCCATGCGCATTTGGTGGGGAACATGCAGCGGCTGGCGGTTGCCGCAGCTGATCAATCCCCATAATTGCTCGCCTTTCATCAGCGAGATGCTCATGGATGACAACACGCCCATGTTCTTCATGTATTGACGGTGAATCGGCGAGACGCTGCGCAGCGTGGAAAAGCTCAAGTCCAGTGGCGCCTGCGTGTCGGGGCGCAGCTCGGGCATCAGCGGTACCGGCGTGTAGTCGGCGTTGGGGATGATGCGCAACCAGTTGGTGCGATACAGCTCGCGAGCCTGTTCCGGAATGTCCGATGCTGGGAAAAACAAGCCCTTGTAGAGCTCCATCGAAGGCGCGCTGGCCTCGGCAATGACTTGCCCGTGGCCTCCTTCCTCGAAACGATAAATCAGGACGCGGTCGTATCCGGTCATGGCCTGGATCTCCCGCACGCTGATTTCGTACAGGGCCTGGAGCGTTTTCGCGCTTTGCAGACGCTGCAGCATGCGGCCCAGGTTGGCCTCGCCATTGACGCCCTCGGGGCGGTAGTCGGTCAGGTGCTGTTCCAGTTCGACAATCAAGGCGCCCTGATGGCGGTGGATCAGGGCGTCGAAGCGCTGCTGGCTCACTACGATGTCGAGCGGAACGTTGTCTCTTTCAGTTTCGGTGCGGAAAGCTTCCAGAAGGGTTGCGGCCTGTTCCTGCCCAAACAGTGCATCCAGGGGCAGACCGAGAAGCTCTTGAGGATCATACCCTGTCAGTTGTTGCGCGTTTGCGCTGACCTGGCGGATCACGAAATCAGGCTCGGACAGCATCAGCAATACGCCGTGAGGCTGGATGGCCCCGGGGAAGCGGATCGGTTCGTCTGCGCAATTGGCCAGCAATTCTTCGAAGGCTTCTTGGTTTTCCGGTTTCATAACAGAACCTCCTGACTGGCCAGCCAGCGTTCAAAACAGATGAATGTCGCCTTGGCAGCGCGTGTGGCTTCGAGCGTCTGGTCGTCGCCAAGGTTCCGGTCACCTAGATACTGAAGAAAATCCTTCCAGCGCCGGCCGGTAAGTTCTCCATAAACGTCGAGGAAAGCGGCACCGCTGGATGAATCGAGACCTAACTGTTCGGCCACCCTGCGTCGCAGGATCTGTCCGCCCAATGTTGCGCCTTCCAGCACATAGGAAACGCCGAGGGCGGCGGCCGGAGAATCAATCTGCGGCAGGAGTTGGCAGACGGGCAGCGAGTCAATCGCCATTTCGTCCAGACCCAGCGCCATGAGATCCGCTCGTAGCACCGGCAGCTTGATGCGTAGGGATTGGTCCAGCCCCGTCGGCGTCAGCGCGAGAATATGGAGGCGACGTTCCAGTGGCTCATAAAAACCGTGGTATGCCGCTATCAAGCGCCGGTACAGGCCTAGATCCAGTTGCTCCGAGAAAAACGGCAAGCGTTTCTCCAGGGCAATGTGCAGTTCAGCGGTTTCAGTCCGCAATGCCTGGATCAGGGAGGGCGGAGGGGCGGACGGTGCAGGCATGCAGAATGAAGCTCTTTGAGTGAAGCGTTGCAGAAAAAAACGCATCAATCTTACACAGGTTTATTGGGTGGGCGATCGTCAATAGCCCGCTTTATTGTTCGGGCAGCATGGCCGGTCTGTCGCTCCTGGTATCGGCCGGCGAAGAGGCGTTCATTACCTTCACGGTGGGTGTCCAGCCGTTGGGCGTAATCCACGATAGGCTACGCCGTAAAATCAGGCTTGGCCTTGGCTCAGTGCTTGGGATGCGGCCACATAGTCGGCTTGGAATTGCTTGCTTTCCACCCAATCCAGCGCGGTCTGCTCATCGACACCCGTGGTCAGGCGACGGTACTCGATCAATGCAGTGATGATGAAGTCGGTGGCCTCTTCTTCGCCTTCCTGTTCCAACACGAGCGCCAGCAGCGGATGTGCCAGGAATGCTTCGCACATGGCTTTCTGGCTGACCTTTTCGGCGGCGCTCATGAGTCCGAACAGATCCGACAAGTCCACGGTTTCCAAGTCGATGCGCTCATCGTTCGGGTCAAGGAAATCGTTTGGCGCAGCAGCACGCTGAATGCGGTTGTTCTTGGCTTTCGCCTTCGCGCGCTGGCTGCGTTTGTGCTGTTTGTTCGCCGATGACATGGTCGGATTCCTGATGGATAAGACGATCTATCCTACAGCTTCGACGCGGACGCTTCGAATCTCAATCGACTATGAAGAGCGTGGCCCCTGATGAAGTCGAAGACCGATGGGGCTCGGCCTGGTCCGCCACCTGGTAGCTCATGCCTGGCTTGAGCAAAAATTGCCGGCCATCTTCGAGCTCGGTATCGAGCTCGCCCTTTAGGCAAAACAGGATATGGCCCTTGGTGCACCAATGGTCGGCCAGGTAACCGGCGGTGTATTCCACCATCCGTACCCGAATGCTCCCGAACTGCCGCGTTCGCCAATAAGCGGTTCCGGTAATGCCCTTATGCTCGGTGGGCTCGATGGTGGACCAATCGGTGGTGCCGAAGGGGATGCCAGTGATGTCCATTTCGACTCGCTTGCTGGAGGGGAGCGGACGAATGTAGCTGAGTCGATAGGGCGGCGGAAGAAAAATCCGGGCAATAAAAAACCCCGATCAATTTCTTGATCGGGGTTTTCGGTATTTGGTGCCCAGAGACGGAATCGAACCGCCGACACGGGGATTTTCAATCCCCTGCTCTACCGACTGAGCTATCTGGGCAACGGGGCGCATTAAACGGGTTTTTCAGGGGGGCGTCAAGCGAGTTATCAAAAAATATTTAATTATTACCGTCGCTTACGATTCGCCCCCGCTCTGGAAGGCTTATTCGGACGGCGGCACGTAGCCTTCGGCCTTGGCGTATTCTTCGCCGGAAAAGAACTTCTCCATCTCGCCTTGAAGGTATTTGCGATCTTCGGCGTTCATCATGTTCAGGCGTTTTTCGTTGATCAGCAGGGTCTGGTGTTTCTGCCAATCGCCCCAGGCCTTGGCCGAGACGTTGTCGTAGATGTCCTGGCCTTTGGCGCCCGGGAACGGCGCGCGTTCCAGGCCTTCCAGTTCTTTTTTGTACTTGCGGCACATGATGGTGCGGGTCATTGCAACTCTCCTGCATTCAATACGGCGGCCGCGCGTTCGAGCAAGGTTTTGACCGGGGCGGCAAGGCCCAGGCGCGGCGGGGTGGCGAGGTTATACCAGAGCCAGTCGGCCTCGGCCACGTGGTGGCCGGTTTCCCGGACCCGGACCAGCCAGGGTTCGATTGCCAACTGGAAGTGGCTGAAGGTGTGTATCAGGTCCGGCATTGCCTGTTGCTGGCCTAGCTCCAGGAAATGTTGCAAGGCCAGGTGCTGCAGATCATCCAGGCCATCGAGTTCCGGCAGACTCCACAAGCCGCCCCATAAGCCGGTGGATGGGCGACGGTAAAGCAAGATGGCGCCCTCGCGATTGGCCAGCATGGGCATCAAGGTGCGCTTCTTGGGCACTTCCTTGCGTGGCTTGGGAATCGGGTAGCGGGTTTCCAGGCCCAGCATGTGCGCCTCGCAACCTTTTTTGAGCGGACACAACAGGCAACTGGGCTTGCTGCGGGTACACAGCGTGGCCCCCAGGTCCATCATCGCCTGGGTGTAAGCGTTGACGCGGTCTTGCGGCGTGAAGCGCTCGGCGGTGGCCCATAGCTGTTTCGCAACCTTGGGTTCGCCCGGGTAGCCTTCCTGGGCGGTGAAACGCGCCAGCACGCGCTTGACGTTGCCATCGAGGATCGGCGCCCGTAGGTCCATGCTGATGCTGGCGATGGCGCCAGCGGTGGACAGGCCGATCCCCGGCAGTTCGGTGAGCTTTTCCACATCCCGGGGGAATTCCCCGGCGTATTGCTCCACGACGATTTTCGCTGTTTTCTGCAGATTGCGTGCACGGGTGTAGTAGCCCAATCCGGTCCACAGATGCAGCACTTCATCCTCCGGCGCGTCGGCGAGGGCCTGGACCGTTGGCAGGGCGGCCATGAACCGGTCGAAGTAATTGAGCACGGTGCTGACCTGGGTCTGCTGCAGCATGATTTCCGAGACCCACACCCGATAAGGCGTGATGCCCTGTTGCCAGGGCAGGTCGTGGCGTCCATGGCGGTCGAACCAATCCAGTACCGCGGCGGAAAACTGCTCGGATGTCATCGCTTGAACAGCCCCTTGAGCGCGTCTTTGAGCTCAGGGCTGACTTTGTCGCCCAGCTTCTCGTCAATCTTGTCGCCGAGGCGGTCTCCGGCCAGTTTCGCCGCGACCTTGCCCAGCCCATCGTTATCCAGGCGGCAGGCTTTGGCACCCAACTCCAGCGGGCCGCGGCAGCGCAACGGCCACTCGACGTCGACGTAGCGTTCGTTGACCTGGCAGGCAGGGTCGGGCATGTCGCTTTTGTCGCCTTCGACGATCACGCCGACGCGGTAGTCCATGCCCAGCACGCGCAGGTCGATGTCGCCGTTGCCGTTGACGGTCATGCCGGGAATGCGGACTTTCAGGTCTGGGTTGTGGGCAACGCCGTTGGTGAAAGTGAGGTTGCCGTTGAGCTGCTGGAACGGCGTGTCCTTGCCGCGAGGTTCGCCAGTGAGTGACTTGCGGTTCAGCGTGGCGATGCCTTTGCACAGTTGCTGTTCAAGATTGGCATTGAGCAATACGCCATCGTTGATGACGAAACCGGCCGTGCCATTAAGGCTATCGATCAGGGCTTTTTGGCTGTTGCCGTTGGCGGTGATCGCGCTGTTGAGCGTGACCAGACCCTTGACCGGCGGATTCTTGCCTTGGCTTTCGATGATTTTCTCGGCCGGCACCCGGTTGATGCGGGTTTGCAGGCTCAACTGTGGCGTAGGCTGCCGTACGTCCAGGGTGCCCTTGGTTTCAAAGTTGCCGCTGTACAGGTCGCCGCGCAGGTTCTCCAGAGTCAACAGGCCACCCAGGCCGGTCGCTTTGAGCGCGGCGTTCTGGATCGGCAGTTTGTCGAGGGTCAGTTGGCCGAAGGTCAGGTCGGCATCGATGTCCAGCTTGCTCAGGCGCTCCACCGGAAACAGCCGATCATTGCTCCAGGCGCCTTGGGTTGGAGCGCTTGGCAGGGGTGTGCTGCCGGCGCCGGCCATGGCACTGGCCTCGGTGTTGCTGACTTCGGCCTCGCGGGCTGCCTTGGAGCTGTCGGCTTCGGCGGACTTTGGCGGCAGGTAGCGGTCGACGTTGAACGTATCGGCCTTGAGCTGCACGCGCAGGGCCTGTTTGGCAAAGTCTTCCACAGCGATACGGCCGCTGAAACTGCTGTCGTCGACCTTCAAATTGATGTCGTTGAGTTCGACACTGTTAGGCGTGCCGGCAATGCGGCTCGCCAGTTCGACCTTGCTCAGGCTGCCCTCAGCCATGGCTGGCAGTTTTTGGCCAACGCTGTCGACAAACTTTGCCAAGTCGAATTGGGCAATCGAAATGCCGCCATTCAGTTGTGGCGTCTTGTCGAGGTCGTTGACCTTCAACTCGCCCAGTGCACGCAGTTGGTTGAGGGAAAGCTTGATCCCGGTCCACTCGGCGACGTTTGCCGCTTTATCCAGGGAAAGTTGCCCTTGGGCCGCGAAACTCACGGTCTTGCCCTGCAAGGGATCGCCGGTGGCTTCGCCGGACAGCTTCAGGTCTTCGAACCGATAGCGCTGCAAAGCGCGCTCGAAGCGCAGTTCGCCAGTGACCTCGGTGCGCACGCGGACGGCCGGCTGGTTGCTGGACAGGAACGCCGTGAGGGTAACCGGGATGTTGGTAGCGTCATGGATCGGGCCGGTGCTTAACTGGATGCTTTCGGCACTGAACTGCTTGCCGGTCTGCTCGTCGGTGTATTCCACTCGGGCGTTGTTCACGGTCAGGCTGTCGATGTCCAACCGTGTTGGCTGGGCCGGCTTTTCTGCCGGTGCGCTGGCCGGCGGGGTGGATTGTTCGACGGGCGTTGGTGCTTCCTGGGTGGATGCGGAGGTGGGCGCCTTGCCGATATCTTCCCAGTTGCCGTGGCCGCTCTTGTCACGGTTCAGGCGTAGGTTCAGGCCTTCGACCCGGACATCGCTCATCTGCACTTCGCGGCGCAGCAGCGGCATCACCCGGACAGACAGCCCGAGCATCTGCAGGTCGGCGAAAGGTTGGGTTGGGTTGGCCAGGGTGGCGACACTGGCTTCGTGCAGTTCCAGACCCAGCCATGGGAACAGGCTCCAACCGATGTCCCCATTGAGTGTCAGCTCGATGTGGGCTTTATCGCGGGCTATCTGGCGGATCTCTTCTTTATAGTCGTTGGGATCGAAGAGGTGGGTCAGGGCAAAGCCCAGGGCCACAATGATCAGCAACAGCCCGAGAAGTACCAGACCCAGGATTTTGCCGAACGCTTTCATGGGCGAATCCTTATAGGTTGAGTTCAAATTTTGCCAGGGAGTATAACGTCCCGGGTCGGTGGAGCGTTGAGGGATCGATTTTTCGAGCTGCCGTTACCCGGCCAGACACGGCCCCGTGGCGAGGGAGCTTGCTCCCGCTGGGCTGCGAAGCGGCCCAAAACCAGGCGAATCGGTATGCCAGGCGCGCCGTGGATTCAGTTTTTGGGGAGCTACGCTCCCAGCGGGAGCAAGCTCCCTCGCCACAGGGGCGCTAGTCGACATCCAGCGGTAATTTCAATTTCGCCGCCAAGGCCTGGGCTTCCAGATGCCCGGCAGGCGCCTGAAGTCGCAGCTCGGCGTTGCCTTGCTCAGCCATCCTCCGGGCTTCGCTCACCAGCCGTTCCGCCACGCCCCGGCGGCGAGTGACTTTTCGCACGCATAGGTGGGACAAGCGCCAGACGTTCTGGTGCCGTTGCAGTCGTGCTGCACCGAGCAGGCGATCGTTGAAGCGTGCCGCGATCAACGAGCCTTCCTCCAGACATTTCTCTGTGAGTCGCGCGGCGTCGCTGAACGGCTCGAACAGCCAGACCGGCGCGTCCCGATAGATTTTCTGCAGATCCTGCTCGTCCTGACGAGTGGCTTCATTCAGGTGCTCGACAACGATGGGCATGGAAATTCCTGAAAAATAAACGAATTGCCCCCTACAGAAAGTCAGCAGAGGCGCGATAAGACGAGTGAGAGAAAAAAGGTGATAGCACTTTGGTTTTTCTGTCACGAGCAAATGTTAACCTTTGTCGGTTCGTCCGTCCTTCTGCGACGTGATGTCGCACTAAAATGGAGCTTCACCACAGAATACAGTCATGCCTGCGTGCAAGAAGGCTGAGGGTGAGGTGTGGCTGGCGAACCATTCCAATAACTGGGGGATACACAATGAGCACGAGCATCACGGCGGACGGCATCGCCGACCAGCCTGCGTTCCTCTCCAAGGAACGTATCATCGCCAAGCCCGGATTCAACCGGTGGCTGGTTCCACCGGCCGCGCTGGCCATCCACCTCTGCATCGGCATGGCCTATGGCTTCTCGGTGTTCTGGTTGCCACTGTCCAAGGCCTTGGGTATCACCAAGCCTGTCGCCTGTGCACCGGATATGAGCTTCATCTCGCAAGTCTTTTCGTCCCAATGTGACTGGCCGATCTCCATGCTCGGCTGGATCTACACCCTGTTCTTCATCTTCCTGGGCTGCTCGGCAGCCATCTGGGGCGGCTGGCTGGAACACGCCGGGCCACGCAAGGCCGGCGTTGTTTCGGCATTGTGCTGGTGCGGTGGCCTGCTGATTTCCGCGTTGGGTATCTATACCCACCAGATCTGGCTGATGTGGGTCGGTTCCGGTGTGATCGGCGGCATTGGCCTGGGCCTGGGCTATATCTCGCCAGTCTCGACGCTGATCAAATGGTTCCCGGACAAGCGCGGCATGGCGACCGGCATGGCGATCATGGGCTTTGGTGGCGGTGCGATGGTCGGTGCTCCACTGGCTGCGGCGCTGATGAGCCATTTCGCTACGCCGACCGAGGTGGGTGTCTGGCAGAGCTTCCTGGTGATGGCCGCGATCTACTTCGTGTTCATGATCGGTGGCGCCTTGTCGTACCGCGTTCCGCCAACCGGTTGGAAGCCTGAAGGCTGGACCCCGGCACCGAAGAAAGCCGCGAACGCGATGATCACTCATCGTCACGTTCACGTGAACGTTGCCTGGAAAACCCCGCAGTTCCGCCTGGTATGGCTGGTGCTGTGCCTGAACGTATCCGCCGGTATCGGCATCCTGGGCATGGCTTCGCCACTGCTGCAGGAAGTGTTTGGCGGCAAACTGCTGGGCAACGACCTGCCTTTCGGTCAGCTGGACGCCGTGCAACTGGGCCAGATCGCTGCCATTGCGGCCGGTTTCACCGGTCTGTTGAGCCTGTTCAACATCGGTGGCCGGTTCTTCTGGGCGTCCTTCTCGGACTACCTGGGCCGTAAAAACACCTACTTCGTGTTCTTCGCATTGGGTGTTGCCCTGTACGCGTTGATCCCGAACCTGGGTCACTTGGGCAGTATCGCGCTGTTCGTGGCGGCGTTCTGCATCATCCTGTCGATGTACGGCGGCGGTTTCGCAACCGTGCCGGCCTACCTGGCGGACCTGTTCGGTACGCAAATGGTTGGCGCGATCCACGGTCGTCTGCTGACGGCGTGGGCGGCGGCAGGCGTGCTGGGCCCGGTTCTGGTGAACTACTTGCGTGAATATCAGCTGAGCATCGGCGTCGAGCGTGCCGCGGCCTATGACATCACCTTGTACATCCTGGCCGGCCTGCTGGTGCTGGGTTTCCTGTGTAACCTGATGGTCCGTCCGGTCGCCGACAAGTACTTCATGACCGACGCCGAACTGGCCGCTGAACAGGCGCTGGGCCATGACAAGGGCGCCGACAGCACCACTTCGCTGGAATGGAAAGCCGCGCCGGGCACCAAGCCTTTGGCAATCGCCGCCTGGCTGGTGGTGGGCATTCCGTTGGCGTGGGGTGTGTGGGTGACCCTGCAGAAGACGGCGGTGTTGTTCCGTTAAGACCGTTGCCCTGATCATCAGGTCAGGGCAGCCCTTGTGGGAGCGAGCTTGCTCGCGATAGCGGTGGGTCAGCGGACAGTAATGTCGGCTGACACGCCTCATCGCGAGCAAGCTCGCTCCCACAGTCGTTTTGGCTGGTGGATAAGACTTGTATGCACATGTCTATCGCCGACGGCCCGGGTTTCAACCCGTCAGTGATGTCACCTCTTTTGTTTCTGTTTGCCGCTCGCGCCCCTATAATGGCTGCCTTTTTCGCCCAATGATTTTGCGGAGCTGGTGATGGCCGAACGTAAGGCGTCTGTCGAGCGCGACACTCTGGAAACCCAGATCAAAGCCTCGATCAACCTGGATGGCACCGGAAAGGCCCGGTTTGATATCGGCGTGCCTTTTCTTGAGCACATGCTGGACCAGATCGCCCGTCACGGGCTGATCGACCTGGACATCGTCAGCAAGGGCGACCTGCATATCGACGACCACCACACGGTGGAAGACGTCGGTATCACCTTGGGGCAGGCCTTTACCCAGGCCATCGGCGACAAAAAAGGCATCCGTCGCTACGGCCATGCCTACGTGCCGCTCGATGAAGCGCTGTCGCGCGTGGTCATCGACTTCTCCGGCCGCCCTGGCCTGCAAATGCATGTGCCGTACACCCGTGCCACCGTCGGCGGCTTCGACGTTGACCTGTTCCAGGAATTCTTCCAGGGCTTCGTCAACCACGCCAACGTGACCCTGCACATCGACAACCTGCGCGGGCACAACACCCATCACCAGATCGAAACCGTGTTCAAGGCCTTTGGCCGCGCGCTGCGCATGGCGGTGGAGCTCGATGACCGCATGGCCGGCCAGATGCCTTCCACCAAGGGCGTGCTGTAATGCAGACGGTCGCGGTTATCGATTACGGCATGGGCAACCTGCACTCGGTGGCCAAGGCCCTCGAGCACGTGGGCGCCGGCAAGGTGCTGATCACCAGCGATGCCGATGTGATTCGCGAAGCCGACCGGGTGGTGTTCCCCGGTGTCGGCGCGATTCGTGATTGCATGGCCGAGATTCGTCGCCTGGGCTTCGACAAGCTGGTGCACGAAGTCAGCCAGGATCGGCCGTTCCTCGGCATCTGCGTGGGCATGCAGGCTTTGCTCGATCGCAGCGAAGAGAACGATGGCGTCGATTGCATTTCGCTGTTCCCCGGCCAGGTAAAGTTTTTCGGCAAGGGCCTGCATGAGGGTGGCGAACATCTGAAAGTCCCGCACATGGGCTGGAACGAAGTGAAGCAGGCGGTCGATCATCCCCTGTGGCACAACATCCCGGACCTGGCGCGCTTCTACTTCGTGCACAGCTACTACATCGCCGCCGGCAACGCGCGGCAGGTGGTGGGCAGCGGTCACTATGGCGTCGATTTCGCCGCGGCCCTGGCCGATGGTTCGCGCTTCGCCGTGCAGTTCCATCCGGAGAAGAGCCATACCCATGGCCTGCAACTGTTGCAGAACTTCGCCGCATGGGACGGACGCTGGTAATGGCACGCAAGAAACCGCCGATCCTCACCCTCACGCCTGAGCAGGAAAGTGAAGCGAACCGCAAGATCCAGCGGTTCATGGAGGAACGTTTCGAGCTGGACCTGGGCTCGTTCGAAGCGGCGGAAATTCTTGACCTGTTTACCCGCGAAATTGCTCCGCACTATTACAACAGGGCGATTTTCGATGTGCAGGCGCACCTTAAAGAAAGGTTCGAAAGCATTGAAAGCGACTTGTGGGCGCTCGAGAAAAACTGATTCCCGAGCCAAGCTGAATACTCGTATTTAAGGGTTTGCCAGATGCTGATTATCCCCGCTATCGATCTCAAGGACGGCGCTTGCGTACGTCTGCGCCAGGGCCGCATGGAAGACTCCACGGTGTTTTCCGATGACCCGGTGAGCATGGCCGCCAAGTGGGTGGAGGGCGGCTGCCGTCGCCTGCATCTGGTTGACCTGAACGGTGCTTTCGAAGGCCAGCCGGTCAATGGCGAAGTGGTCACGGCCATCGCCAAGCGCTATCCGAACCTGCCGATCCAGATCGGTGGCGGCATCCGCTCGCTGGAAACCATCGAGCACTACGTCAAGGCTGGCGTGAGCTACGTGATCATCGGCACCAAGGCCGTGAAAGACCCGGCTTTCGTCGCTGAAGCCTGTCGCGCGTTCCCTGGCAAAATCATCGTTGGCCTGGATGCCAAAGACGGTTTCGTCGCCACCGATGGCTGGGCTGAAATCAGCTCCGTGCAGGTCATCGATCTGGCCAAGCAGTTTGAAGCCGACGGCGTGTCCTCGATCGTTTATACCGACATCGCCAAAGACGGCATGATGCAGGGCTGCAACGTACCGTTCACCGCTGCGCTGGCCGCTGCCACCAAGATCCCGGTGATCGCTTCCGGTGGCATCCATAATCTGGGTGACATCAAGTCGCTGCTCGACGCCAAGGCACCGGGCATCATCGGCGCAATCACCGGGCGTGCGATCTATGAGGGCACCCTCGACGTCGCTGAAGCGCAAGCTTTCTGCGATTCCTACAAAGACTGAGGACTGACCATGGCGCTGGCCAAACGCATCATCCCTTGCCTGGACGTGGACAACGGCCGGGTGGTCAAGGGCGTCAAATTCGAGAACATCCGTGACGCCGGCGACCCGGTGGAAATTGCTCGCCGCTACGACGAGCAGGGTGCCGATGAGATTACCTTCCTCGACATCACGGCCAGTGTCGATGGCCGCGATACCACACTGCATACCGTCGAGCGCATGGCCAGCCAGGTGTTCATCCCGCTGACCGTGGGCGGCGGCGTGCGCTCCGTTCAGGACATCCGCAACCTGCTCAATGCCGGGGCGGACAAGGTGTCGATCAATACCGCCGCGGTGTTCAACCCCGAATTTGTCGGTGAAGCAGCGCAGCACTTCGGCTCGCAGTGCATCGTCGTGGCCATCGACGCGAAGAAGGTTTCCGCCCCCGGCGAAACCCCGCGCTGGGAAATCTTCACCCATGGTGGGCGCAAACCCACGGGTCTGGACGCTGTTGAATGGGCAAAGAAAATGGAAGCCCTGGGCGCCGGTGAGATCCTGCTGACCAGCATGGACCAGGACGGCATGAAAAACGGCTTCGACCTGGGCGTCACCCGCGCCATCAGCGATGCACTGGGCATTCCAGTCATCGCTTCCGGCGGTGTCGGCAACCTGCAGCACTTGGCTGACGGCATTCTCGAAGGTCACGCCAGTGCGGTATTGGCGGCGAGTATCTTCCACTTCGGCGAGTACACCGTGCCGGAGGCCAAAGCTTATATGGCGCAGCGCGGTATCTGCATTCGATAGGTTTCTTCATCGAAAACAGCCCGGTGCCTGTCAGAGTGTCGGGCTGGTCTCCTGCCGGCTTGTGGCAGGACTTAGCAAGTCTTCCCTGGGCTTGGATTCCTGATTCATTTTGTCGTAAGCGATGCTGCAGAATTTCTGCGGCAGTTTTTCGTTTTCGAACAAATAACCTCTCTGGTCATAGGGTTCGTACTCTTGCGCTTCAGTGCAGTCTGTCGTTTCCGGCGGGCCGAACTTGATGGCGTAGGTATGGTATTGATCCTCGGATTGTTCCAGTGCGACTCCGATGCCCGCGTAGATCGACAGATTTGGCTGGGCTGTCGGAGCGCCGTCCAGGATTTCTACCGGCAGCGAAAGGGTAGTGAGTGGCTCTGCCGGTCCCGAGGAGTCAACACCAATAATGCATAGGAAATAGACGCCTGGCTGAGTGCCGATATCAGTGTCTATAAACGCGTCGACCGAGCTGATTGGATCGCTATAGTTTTGGCCGTTTTCGCAGTGCTTTGCGGTACGAACTGTCTTGTGGCGATAAAAGGCAGTGCTGATCGTGAAGCGGTAGTTCCAAGTCGGGATTGCTATGGTCCCGTCAGGCTGTTTTACAAGACGCTGATACCGCGCCGGGCTGTTTTTTTCCAGGTCAACGGAAAATGACGGGTAAAGCGCGCAAGATGCCGTCACGTCCTTGACCAGATGGCCTTGCACGAAGCACCCGTTGAGAAAAGCCGTTGAAGTTCCATAGTGGTTGTCGGGGATTGGTTTATAGCCACTGTTGGTGCGCATACAAGGCACATACCATTCGCATGGGGTGAAGCCCTCGGGTGTGGCACTGGTGTTCAGCACACCGACAAGTGTAACGATCAAGGATGGGGCCTCCTTCACTGCCTCCCGCCAGATCCGAGCATTGATTCATTATGTTGTTTCGCCAGACAAACTGACCTTTGATGACCTCGTCGGCAGATTGCAGTGTGCACGCGGCCATGCGCAGTGTGTTCTTTGGAAAACCCAACGAGGCTCCTACCGTCAACACATCGGTTCCATCAGTCGGCTGTCCCTGGGCCAATTTCAATGGTTTTATACCGGCCCTGATGAGTTCCTGAAGGCTGACGTTCAGCTCGATGATAGAAAGATTGGTGCCATGCATACTCCGCCATGCCACTTTTTTTACCGGGTAGATCTGGAATAACAGGGTGTCAGCGAAGTAACTGAAATAGATGTGGCCGCTTATGGGGGTGTCCGTCATGTTGCTTTCGTCGATTTGCCTCGTACAGAAACCCGTGGTGACCACATAGGCGGGCGTTGGTCCGGCCACAGTGGAATCCTGAGTATCGAGCAGTGTGGCGGTGCAATAACTGTCGGTATACAGCCGACCGATGCCTCGCCAATGGTCATATTTGCCATCCGCATTTTCCAAGACCCTGGACGCTGCGAAGTTTTGCAGGCCATCGCCATAGTCCTTGCTGTGAGCAATACCTTGCAAAGCCGACACGCACAGCACGGCCATTAATGGAAATAAGATCGATCTCATAAAACGCTGCCTCTGATTAAATGAATAGAAACCGGTCAGGCCGGTGTTTCAATTAACCAGAGCGCGCCTGTTGGCTGGCGGTAACTAATTACCTCACCCTTGAAGGCTGGAACCTCTAGCCTGAAAGGTTGAGCCGGCGGCAAGTAACGACCGTAGACATGATTGCGGCCCTGAGGCACTCTTGGCTCGCCATGGATCTTCGGTAGTCAGACATGTTCAGACGTTTGGTTTTCTTTCTTGCCGGCACCGTGCTGTTGTTCATCAACGGGGCGCAGGCTCAAGAACATCGCGATGTCGGCGTGGTATTGCTGACGGAAAATTTCCCGCCATACAACATGGCCAAGAACGGCAAGAACTTCGCCCAGGACGAAAACATCCATGGCATCGCCGTGGACATCGTGCGCGAGATCTTCAAGCGCGCCGACATTACTTACAGCCTGACATTGCGCTTTCCTTGGGAACGAATCTACAAGCTCGCCCTGGAGAAACCCGGCTACGGGGTGTTCGTCACGGCGCGGTTGCCGGAGCGCGAGAAACTCTTCAAATGGGTCGGCCCTATCGGCCCGGACGACTGGGTCATGCTAGCCAAGGCAGACAGCAAAATTGCCCTAGACTCGCTTGAGCAGGCGCGTGAATACAAGATTGGCGCCTACAAGGGCGACGCTATTGCCGAGACATTGGCCAAGCAAGGACTCAAGCCTGTCGTCGTGTTGCGCGATCAGGACAACGCCAGGAAACTGATCAGTGGCCAGATCGATCTGTGGGCCACCGGAGACCCGGCCGGGCGTTACCTGGCGCGGCAGGAAGGAGTGAGCGACCTCAAGACCGTGCTGCGATTCAACAGTGCCGAGCTGTACCTGGCGTTGAACAAGGACGTGCCGGACGATGTGGTTGCCCGACTCCAAGCGGCCCTGGACGAACTGCGCAAGGACGGTACGGTGGACGCGATCATGGCGCGGTATCTCTAAGCACTTCACCCGCCGCGCGGCCGCCATCGCGAGCAGGCTCGCTCCCACAATGGTTCTGCATCGGGCACAAGAGTTGTGTTCACCGCAGATCCCCTGTGGGAGCGAACTTGCTCGCGATGGCGGCGACGCGGTTACCGTCGCTACCGATAAACCCCATCTTTCCCATGCCCGGCCATTGCTCGGTTGCTGCGCAGGCTGATCATCGATTTGATGTCGATCCATTCGATGCCCTGAGCCTTGAGCTTGGGTAGTTCGCGTTCGAGTACCGCCAGGGTCTGTGGGTAGGGGTGGCCGATCATCACGGCCGAGCCCTGCCGGCGGGCCAGGTCGATGGCGGTCTGGAGCTGATGGGCGATGGCTGCTTCGGTGCGCTCGTCATCCAGGAACACATCCCGCGACACGCTGGCGAGGCCGATTTTCTGGGCCTCGGCGCCGGCGACCGTCTGGGCGCTGGTGCGGCTGTCGACGAAAAACTTGTGCCGCTGTTGCAGGTTCGCCATCAACCACGCCATGGCCCTGGGTTGGGCGGTCATGCGGCTACCCATGTGGTTGTTGACGCCGCTGGTATAGGGCACTGCGGCAAACGCGGCGTCCAGGCGCTTGCCCAGTTCTTCGACAGGCAGTTCCGGATGCCAGGCGAACGGCCCGTTAGCCGGGTCCATGGGCATGTGGAGCATGACCAGTTTGCCGGCGCGATGGGCTTCGCGGGCCAGTTCGGCGGCATGGGGTGTGTCGGGCATGATCGCAGCGGTGACGGGCCCAGGGAGGGCCAATACCCGGAGATCCCGAGGCAGGTTTTGCCCCAGGTCGTCGATGATCAGGCTCAGGTACGCCTTATGCGGCGAAGAAGGTGTAGCGGGCGCCGCGTTAACGGCTCCCGCCAGCAGGCACAGCAGGACGAAGGTAAACCGCCGGAACATCTCAGCGGCCGGAAGTGATGTTCAACCCCTTGAGCAAGCTCAAGGCCTGAGCCAACTGATAGTCGTCGTCCTGCGGCATTGGCTTGGCCTTGGCACCGGAACCGGTCGGCTTGTCGGCGCCGCCGTTGCCATTGCCCAAGTGACCTTGCAGGTCGGCTTCCTTGAAGTACTCGCTGTCCGCCTCGCTGGTGATCTTGGCCTTGCGCACTTCGATATCCGGGACGATGCCCTGGGCCTGGATGGAGCGGCCGTTAGGGGTGAAGTACAGCGCGGTGGTGATCTTCAACGCTCGATCGTTGTTCAGCGGCAACACGGTCTGCACCGAGCCCTTGCCAAAACTGGTGGTGCCCATGACCACGCCGCGTTTCTGGTCCTGCAGGGCGCCGGCGACGATTTCCGAGGCCGAGGCACTGCCGCCGTTGATCAGCACCACCAATGGCACGGCTTCGCTCAGGTCGTTGCCAGTGGCTGAGAAGCGCAGCTCGGAATTGGCAATGCGCCCCTTGGTGTAGACGATCAGGCCCTTGGTGATGAAGTGATCCACCACCTCGACGGCCGATTGCAGTACGCCGCCGGGGTTGTTGCGCAGGTCCAGAACCAGCCCGTTGAGCTTCTTGCCGTTGTCCTTGCGCAACTTGGCCAGGGCCTTGGCGACTTCTTCGCCTGTCTTGACTTGGAACTGCGTGATGCGGATGTAGCCGTAGCCCGACTCCAACAACTGGCTCTTCACGCTCCTGACCTGGATGACCGCTCGCGTGAGGGTCACGTCGAATGGCGTGCCGCCGTCGCGCACCAGCGTCAGGGTGATTTTCTGGCCGATCTTGCCGCGCATCTTGTCTACGGCTTCGGTCATGCTCTGGCCGCGTGTCGGCTGGCCGTTGATCTTGACGATGAAGTCACCGGCCTGGATGCCGGCCTTGGAAGCGGGCGTATCGTCGATTGGCGAGACGACTTTGACGAAGCCGTCTTCGCTGCCGACTTCGATACCCAGGCCGCCGAACTCGCCACTGGTGCTTTCCTGCAACTCGGCAAAATCCTCCGGCCCCAGGTAGGCCGAGTGCGGGTCAAGGTTGCTGAGCATGCCTTTGATGGCGTTTTCCAGCAGCTGTTTGTCATCCACGGGCTCGACGTAGGCAGCCTTGATCCGGTCCATGACCTCGGCGAAGGTGCGCAGTTCGTCCAGCGGCAGCGGAGCCTTGGTGGTCGCGGCGGTGGCGGCGGGTGCCGACGGGGCCGTTTCGGCGGCGAAGGCCAGGGGCGCGCCGATCACGAGGGCGATCGTCAGGGCCAGCGAGGTGAGGCGGGACAAATGCAGCATGTCGAACGAACTCCTTAATAGGATGGGCGCGCTTATCCTTGCGCACGACACCATTGGGCCGGGTCGCTGGGGCGACCCTGCTGACGAATAGCGAAATACAGTGCTGGCGTATCCTGCCCGCCACTGTTGCCGACCGTGGAGATGGACTCGCCGGCCTTGACCACATCGCCCGCCGCCTTGAGCAGCGTCTGGTTGTGGCCGTACAGGCTCAAGTAACCGTTGCCGTGGTCGAGAATCACCAACAGGCCGGCGCCGCGCAGCCAATCGGCAAACACCACGCGCCCGCCATGCACGGCGTGCACCTGGCTGCCGGCGGAGGCGCTGATCATCACGCCGTCCCACTTGGTGCGGGTATCGTCGCCGCGGGTTTCACCGAAGCGCGCAAGCAATCGACCATTGACCGGCCATGGAAGTTTTCCCCGGGCCGAACCAAAAGCACCGCCGAAGGTTTCTCCACCGCTGGAAACCAGCGTGCCGGGGCTCGATTTTGCCGGTTTGCGCGGCGCGTCGCCGGCGTCCGCGTCGGCCTGGGCTTCACGTAAACGCTTTTTTTCGGCTTCCTGCTGGGCGATCAGCGCTTTCTGGCGCGCTTCTTCAGCCTCTCGGGCCTGGCGGGCCAGTGTTTCCTCGATCGTCTTCAAGACGTTGGCCAGTTCGGCCTGGTCTTGCTCGCGGGCCTTGAGCTTGCTGTCGCGGGCTTTCACATCGTCATTGAGTTTGGCCAGGGCAACCTGGCGCTCCTTGCGGACTTTCTCGAGTTCTTCGCGCTGGGTGTCGAGACTGCTTTTCTGGACCAGCAATTGGGCTTGCTGCAACTCGATGTCTTTTTCGACATTGGCCAGTTGGCGCAGGGTTTCGTTGAAATTCTTGAGCTGTTCCAGGCGTGCCTGGCTCAGGTAGTCGTAATAAGTGAGGGTGCGGGCGAATTTCTCGGGGTTCTGCTGGTTGAGGAGCAGCTTGAGGTATTCCTGGCGACCGTTCTGGTAGGCCGCTCGGGCCTGGATCGCGATCAGCTTTTGCTGTTCAGTGCGCGCGCTCTGGAGTTTTTTTTTCTCTCCATCGAGCCGTTGCAGCTCGGATTCGCTTTTCTTCAGCTCTTTCTGCAGGGCCTCGACCTGCTTCTCCAGCTTGCCCATCTCGGTCTCGGTGCCGCGCAAGTCTTTCTGCACACTGGATTTTTCTTCCTGCAGCTTGCCCAGCAGTTTCTTCAGCTCGGCGATGTCCTGGCGCGTGGCTTCCAACTGCTGTTGGGTTTGCGCGCGCTCGTCGGCGAAGGCCGGTTGGAGCAGGCAGGTCAGGGCAAGGGCTATCAGGACGCGGAGCATAGAGGCGGGTGGCACCAGGGAAAGGGACGGCCTAGTATGCCCGCCCCACGCTGCAAAAAAAACGCCCATTTAGGGCTGTGTGATAACTGGCCCGAAAAACACCAAACCCCAATGTGGGAGCGAGCTTGCTGTGGCGAGGGAGCTTGCTCCCGCTGGGCTGCGAAGCAGCCCCTCGACAGTAGATCAGGCCAGAAGCCTTTGCGATGGCTGCGCCATCGAGCGGGAGCAAGCTCCCTCGCCACACAAGCTGTGCTCAAACCTGCGACGCTTCGTCAGACCAGGATCGAAGTCCCGGTCATCTCCGCCGGTTTCTCCATGCCCAGCAACATCAGCATGGTCGGTGCCACGTCAGCCAGCACGCCGCCGTCGCGGACCTTGAAGTCGCGCTTGCCGACATAAATGAACGGCACCGGCTCGGTGGTGTGGGCGGTGTGGGCCTGGCCGGTGGACTCATCGGACATTTGCTCGACATTGCCATGGTCCGCCGTGATCAGGGCTTCGCCGCCGACTTTTTCCAAGGCGTCGACGATGCGACCCACGCAGGTGTCCAAGCATTCAACGGCCTTGACCGCCGCCTCGAACACGCCGCTATGGCCCACCATGTCGCCGTTGGCGTAGTTGACCACGATTACGTCGTAGCGCTGGTTCTCGATGGCATCGACGATGCGGTCGGTCACTTCCGGCGCGCTCATTTCCGGCTGCAGGTCATAGGTGGCGACTTTCGGCGAGGGGATCAGGATGCGTTCTTCGCCCGGGAAGGGTTCTTCACGGCCACCGGAGAAGAAGAACGTCACGTGGGCGTACTTTTCGGTTTCGGCGATGCGCAGCTGGGTCTTGCCGTTTTTCGCCAAGTAGTCGCCCAGCACGTTGTCCAGGCTGCCGGCGGCAAAGGCGGATGGCGCGGGAATGCTGGCGGCGTATTGAGTCAGCATCACGAAGCCGGCCAGTTTCGGCTGGCGGGCGCGCTCGAATTCCTTGAAATCATCTTCGACAAATACGCGGGTCAGTTCGCGGGCACGGTCGGCACGGAAGTTCATGAACACCACGGCGTCGCCGTCTTCGACTTTTACCGGCTCGCCGAGGGTGGTGGCCTTGACGAATTCGTCGCTTTCGCCGCGTTCATAAGCCGCTTGCAGACCCTCTTGCGCGGTGGCGGCATGGAATTCGGCATTGCCGTCGACGATCAGGTTGTAGGCCTGGGCGACGCGGTCCCAGCGATTGTCACGGTCCATGGCGAAATAACGGCCGATCAGGCTGGCGATCCGGCCCTTGCCCAACGCCTTGAAGGTGTCGTCCAGTACTTTGATCGACGACTCGGCGCTCTTGGGCGGCGTGTCGCGGCCATCGAGGAAGGCGTGCAGGTAGATGTTCTTGGCGCCGCGCTTGGCAGCGAGTTCGGCCATGGCGACCAGGTGGTCCTGGTGGCTGTGCACGCCGCCGTCCGACAGCAGGCCCATGAAGTGCACGGCCTTGCCAGCGGCCACTGCTTTGTCCACGGCGGCGCAGATGGTGGGGTTTTCGAAGAAGTCGCCGTCGCGGATCGACTTGGTCACGCGGGTGAAGTCCTGGTAAACCACGCGGCCCGCGCCGAGGTTCATGTGGCCGACCTCGGAGTTGCCCATCTGCCCGTCCGGCAGGCCGACGTCCATGCCGCTGCCGGAGATCAAGCCGTTCGGCACGGTGGCCCACAGGCGATCGAGCACAGGCTTCCTGGCCGCGTATACGGCGTTGGATTCGTGGCTGTCACTGTGACCGAAGCCGTCCAGAATCATCAGGACCAAAGGTTTAGGCGTGGTAGTCATGGAATCGACTCGTGGCTGGTTAAAAGAAGACGATGGAAAAGGGACGGGCAGTTTAAAGGTAAGTTCCGGTGCCGTCACCGCCGGGCGGGGTTTGGCCGGCCTTGCGTGCTGTGTATACTGGCCGACATTTTAACGCCCTGGAACCTCCTTCGATGGTTGCTCACCTGATTGAATTTGCCACTAACCACTACATTCTCGTCGGTATCTTCGTCGTACTGCTGGCTTTGCTGGTTGCCCACACGATGCAGGGCGGCGGTCGCAGCCTGAGCACTGGCGAGCTGACCGCGCTGGTCAACAAGGACGCCGGCGTCGTGGTCGATATTCGTCCGAGCAAGGACTACGCCGCCGGTCACATTGTCGGCGCGCTGAACATCCCTCAGGACAAACTGGTCGCACGCGTAGGCGAACTGGAAAAGCACAAGGCCAAGACGGTGATCCTGGTCGACGCCCAAGGCCAGCAGGCCGGGACCCTCGCCCGCGAACTGATGAAGTCCGGCTTCACCGCCGCCAAACTGTCCGGTGGCGTTGCAAGCTGGAAAGCCGACAATCTGCCCCTGGTGAAGTGACATGCCCCACGTTGTTGTCTATTCCAGCGATTACTGCCCCTACTGCTCCCGAGCCAAGCACTTGCTCCAAAGCAAAGGCGTGGCTTTCGAAGAGATCAAGGTCGACGGCAAGCCGCAACTGCGCGCCGAAATGACCCAGAAGGCCCGGCGTACTTCCGTGCCGCAGATCTGGATCGGCGGCACTCACGTGGGCGGTTGCGATGACCTGTATGCCTTGGAGCGCGCCGGCAAGCTTGACGCGCTGCTCAAGGCTTGAATTCCTTATCAATAGAACTGAAGTAAGAAGGATCTGCGATGACTGACCAACAGAACACTGCTGCCACTGAAGAAGAAGCCGCACCGCAATTCTCCTTGCAGCGCATCTATGTCCGTGACCTGTCCTTCGAGGCCCCGAAAAGCCCGGCGATCTTTCGTCAGCAGTGGGAGCCGAGCGTGGCCCTGGACCTGAACACCCGTCAGAAAGCCCTGGAAGAAGATTTCCACGAAGTGGTGCTGACCCTGTCCGTGACCGTGAAAAACGGTGACGAAGTGGCGTTCATTGCCGAAGTCCAGCAAGCCGGTATCTTCCTGATCAAGAACCTCGACGCCGCTTCGATGAGCCACACCCTGGGCGCCTTCTGCCCGAACATCCTGTTCCCTTACGCTCGCGAAACCCTGGACAGCCTGGTGACCCGCGGTTCGTTCCCGGCCCTGATGCTGGCTCCGGTGAACTTCGATGCTCTGTACGCACAAGAGCTGCAGCGCATGCAAGAGGAAGGCGGCGCGACCGTTCAGTAATCCGTTCCATAGCCAGGCACGAAACCTGTGGGAGCGAGCCTGCTCGCGAAAGCGGTATGTCAGTCAGCAGTGAGTTGACTGATACACCGCTATCGCGAGCAGGCTCGCTCCCACAGGGGTTTCTGGCCCGGGATTGTCAATCTTGTTACCGGAAGCCGTTCTGCCGCCACGCCTCGTAAACCGCCACTGCTACGGTGTTGGACAGGTTCAGGCTGCGGCAGCCTTCGCGCATCGGCAGGCGCAGGCGCTGTTCCGCCGGCAGGGCGTCGAGCACATCGGCCGGCAGGCCGCGACTTTCGGGGCCGAACAGAAACGCATCACCGGCGACGAAACTGGCGTCATGAAACGGCCGTGAACCCTTGGTGGTGAACGCGAACAGACGTGGGTGCCCCAGGCTTTCCAGGCAACTGGCGAGGTCGGCGTGCCGCTGCAAAGTGGCATACTCGTGATAATCGAGGCCCGCGCGGCGCAGGCGCTTGTCGTCCATCTCGAAGCCCAGTGGTTCGATCAAATGCAGGTGGCAGCCGCTGTTGGCGCACAGCCTGATGACGTTGCCGGTATTGGGCGGTATTTCCGGTTGAAAAAGGATGACGTGAAACATGCACGGCTCCGCAGATAAAGATGAGCGGCATTCTACGCCGCAAACCGACCGACGTTCGAAGCTATTGCCTCGGGTGCTGGGCTCGCTGGCGATCTTCGGCATGATGGTCGGGCTAATGATCGGCCGTCTGACCACGCCTGACCCCAGTGCGCTGCAACAGATCGAGGCGGGCGATGGCGTGTTGGTAGCCTGGTTCAACAATGAACCCAAGCTCCACGGGGAAATCGTCGACGGCTCCGTGGCACTGTTGTTCCAGGCCGAAGGTCGACCGCAGAAGGGCCAGCTCAAGCTCAACGGCAAGGACGTGAATTGGCGGGTGCGGTTGAGTGACAAGGGGTTGTTGCTGACGCTGGTGGCGGCGCGTCCGTTGCGAGGGGAATGGGCCGGCAGCGAAGTCGATGACCGCTGGCGGCTGGAGATCCGTCTCCAAGAGCAATAAAAGAGGGAATCCCCGGCCTGCCTGTACCAAGGTTCCCAAAACGGGAGGGCTCGCGCTTGGCGCAGAGCCCTGGGTGTAAAGAAGGGAAACCTTGACCTGCCTGTATCAAGGCCCCCAAAACAGCGGGCTCGAGAGCCCGGTATAAAAGAGGGGAATCCCCGGCCTGCCTGTACCAAGGTCCCCAAAACTGGGTAGTGACCTAGCTATTGCAGGGGGCGTGCCAGTTTTAAACGGCTTGTCACGAAAACACTGCTGTGAATGAGCAAAGCCCCGTATTCCGGGGCTTTGGCTTTTGTGTGGGCTGGTTTTCCTAGCATGGTCCACCGGCTTTTGGCTTGTTACAGTGGGGCAATTGCAGCCCGCAGTGCATTGAAGCGGTGCACAAAACCTTTAAAAGCATCGCGAGCAGGCTGCTCCCACAGTAGCTCTGTGTCGTTCCCAAAACCTGTGGGAGCGAGCCTGCTCGCGATTGGGCCTTCAAATTCAGTGAAGGATCAAAGGCTGATCAACCCTCATCTCCCTCATCATCATCCCCACCATCGACCTTCATCCCCAATTCCTTGATCTTGCGGGTCAAGGTATTGCGGCCCCAGCCCAGCAGCACGGCGGCGTCGCGGCGGCGGCCGGCGGTGTGCTTGAGGGCGGTCTCGATCATGATGCGTTCGAAGCTCGGCACGGCGCTGTCCAGCAGGCTCGATTGGCCGCGGGCCAACGCCTGGTCGGCCCACTGGCGCAGGGCCTGTTCCCAATTGGTCACCGGCGCCGAATCTTGTGGCAGGCTCAACAGCTCGGGTGGTAGGTCGCTGATATGCACTTCGCGCCCCGAAGCCATTACCGTGATCCAGCGGCAAGTGTTCTCCAATTGGCGCACGTTGCCGGGCCATGGCAGGTTCTTGAGGTATTCCTCGGTTTCGCTCTTGAGCAGCTTGGGCTCCACGGCCAGTTCCTGAGCGGCACGGCCAAGGAAATGCCGGGCCAGGGTCGGGATGTCTTCGCGGCGGTCGGCCAGGCGCGGTATGTGGATGCGGATCACGTTCAGGCGATGGAATAAGTCTTCCCGGAATTTACCGGCGTGGACCAGGGTTTCCAGGTTCTGGTGGGTCGCGGCGATGATCCGCACATCCACTTTGACCGGCGTATGGCCGCCCACGCGATAGAACTCACCGTCCGCCAATACCCGAAGCAGGCGGGTCTGGGTGTCGGCCGGCATGTCGCCGATTTCGTCAAGGAACAAGGTGCCGCCATCGGCCTGTTCGAAGCGTCCGCGTCGAAGGTTGGCCGCGCCGGTAAACGCACCTTTTTCATGGCCGAACAGCTCGGATTCCATCAGATCCTTGGGAATCGCCGCCATGTTCAAAGCAATGAATGGCGACGCCGCCCGGGGACTGTGACGGTGGAGGGCATGGGCAACCAATTCCTTGCCAGTGCCCGACTCGCCGTTGATCAGCACGGTGATGTTGGAATGGCTCAGGCGGCCGATGGCGCGAAACACTTCCTGCATCGCCGGCGCTTCGCCGATGATTTCCGGGGTGCGGGCCAGGGCTGGCACTTCTTCCAGGCCTTGTTGTTCCTGGGCGTGCTGGTTGGCGCGCTTGACCAGGGACACGGCTTCGTCGACGTCGAACGGCTTGGGCAGGTATTCGAACGCACCGCCCTGGTAGGACGCGACAGCGCTGTCCAGGTCCGAATGAGCGGTCATTATGATCACCGGCAAGCGCGGATGCTGCTCGCGGATCCTGGCCAGCAGGTCCAGGCCACTGGCGCCGGGCATGCGGATGTCGGAGATGATGACGTCCGGCTGCTGACGGGCCAGGCGGCTCATCACCCCATCGGCGCTGTCGAAGCTCTGGGTGGTCATGCCTTCCTGTTGCAAGGCTTTTTCCAGGACCCAGCGGATAGAACGGTCGTCATCGACGATCCACACGGTTTCACTACGGCTCATGTCGATGTGGCTCCTTGTTCCAGTGGCAGGAAGATCGAGAAAGTGGTGTGGCCAGGGTGGCTTTCACATTCGATCAAGCCCTGATGCTGACTGATGATGTTCTGGGTGATGGACAGCCCCAGCCCGGTACCGTCCGGGCGGCCGCTGACCATGGGAAAGAAGATGGTTTCCTGCAGCTCGGCAGGGATCCCCGGGCCGTTGTCGATGATTTCGATCTTGGTCACCAGGCGATGACGCACATGGCCGATGGTGAACTGGCGCATGGCGCGGGTGCGAAGGCTGATGCGGCCTAGGCGCAGCTCGTTCTGGCTGCTGATGGCCTGCATGGCGTTGCGCACGATGTTCAGCACGGCCTGGATCATCTGCTCGCGGTCGATCAGGACGTCGGGAATGCTCGGGTCGTAGTCGCGCACCAACGTGATGCAGCCCTGGCTTTCCGCTTCGACCAGGCTGCTGACGCGCTCCAGCACTTCGTGGACGTTGCACATCGCCAGGGACGGAAGCTTGTTCGAGCCGAGCATGCGGTCCACCAGGTTCCGCAGGCGGTCGGCTTCTTCGATGATGACGTTGGTGTAGTCCTTGAGGCTTTCTTCCGGCAGCTCACGGGCGAGCAACTGCGCCGCGCCACGTATGCCGCCAAGCGGATTCTTGATCTCGTGGGCGAGGCCGCGCACCAGCATCTTGCTGGTTTCCTGCTTGGACAATTGCGCCTCTTCCTTGGTGATGCGCAGCAGGCGATCACGGGGATGGACTTCCAGCAACAGGAGGGTGGCGTGGTTGTTCAGGATAGGCGTTACCGCGTAGTCGACGGTCAGGGTCTGCCCGGTCAGGGCGGTAAGCATGGCTTCGCGCTTGGTGAATGGGTGGGCCTGCTCGACGGCCTGGCGCAGGGAGTTGAGCGCTTCGGCGGATTCAGTAAACAGTTCGCTGATGAACTGCCCATGGCTGCGCTGGCCACTGACAGCCAAGAGCATCTCCGCCGCCGGGTTCATGTACTCAAGGCGCAGTTCGGCGTCGAGCAGGATGGTCGCGGTGGTGAGATTGTCGAGCAGCAAGCGGTGTAGTGCGTCGCTAATGGTCATCAGGACCTCTTTTAAAGCGTAGCAATTGGAGGCAAGCCCTCAAATTGCGCGCGCGATTAATGCGCTGATACCAGGAAAATGCAAAAACCAAACCAAGGCTCCGAAAAGAAGCGTTTAAAGCCTCAATCAGCCTTTGTGCGCTCGTTTACGCGGCGTTCTGCCAGCGCTTTCGGGTAGTTTCGAACCAAAATGGGTTGGTATCTGGGTAGGGCGTGCGGAGCCTGCACCAATATGGTGCTCCATCTCCAGGGGCATTAGAAGAACGGCAGGATGCTGCTTTCTTCTTCCTTGGGCTTGTCGGCGAGCGGGCATTCGGGACGTTGGCCGTAATCGGCCTTTGTACAAGGTTTGACGCGGCGCTTCTGTGCCAGGGACATGCGCTGCATGTGGAAGGGTTGGTTGGCGGTGCGTTCGACGATACGGTCTTGCTCATCGAGGATTTCAACCGCCAGTTGATGGCTGCCACGGTCGATATTCTTCAACGCGAATACCGGGCTGGGCCCTGCGGCGCCGGTGGGTTTGCCATCCAGCAGCAGGCGGTAGCGATGGCCTTTCTGCAGGCCGGGTTCGCTGGTGGCGGTGACGATCAGCTCCCCGGCGGTGCTGCGTATCGTGGCGTCCGGTTCGGGAATCAGCAGCCGGAGCATCTCGTAACGAAACAATGGTTCGGGTCGCGGTTCCTCCGGTGGCGCCGTTGAGGTTGTACCCGGGGGCGGCGCCTGCATCCGGTTGCCCGGTGATAGCTGCAATTTTTTGGCATTGCCGGGGCGGGGCTGGTCGGTGAAGACACGATTGCCCTGGGCGTCGATGTAGGTATAGACCTGCGCCAGGCCCGGCGATGCGCTCAACAGCAGGGCTGCGGCGAGTAACCAGCGGCTCAAGGAACGTGTACCCGCTGCACGGTGAAGGTGACGGTTTCGCTCTGCTGCACCAGGCGCTCGCCGTCGATGACCTGGACTGCGAGGCTGTGCTCGCCGCGATCGATGTTCATCAATTGCAGCCGTGGCACATTGCTAGGCTGGCCATAGGGCTGGCCGTCCAGCAGCAACCTGAACAGATGGGGGCTTTGCAGGCGCGGTTGTGTCCGAACGCCGACGGTGAAGGTGCCATTGTTGGCGCGCAGGGCCTCATCGGTTGGAATGTCGGTCAGTTCCAGCAGGTCGTAGGCGTTGCGCGGCGCGTCGTTGTTTTGCGCAGGTGCGGGCGTTTCCGGGGTGGTCGGAGCCTGGGTTTCAACGCTGTTGAGCGGCGGCAACTCCACCGCCTGGGCCGGCACGCCGTCGGGCGGCTGGTTGCTGTAGGCGGTGTTGCCGTTGGCGTCGGTGTATTTGTAGATCTGCGCGGCGGCGGGCAGCGTCAGCAGCAACAAAAAGAAGATTGATAAACCACGACCCATGGAAAAATTGACCGAAAACAAGAGGTGATAGTTGCAGCATAGGTCACGGTGGGCGGTTGGCCAAAGTGTTGCGCCCAGCCCAGAGTCCAGTGTCATGCCTGGATGTCATGGCGGCATAAAGCCAGTGTGGGGGCGAGCTTGCTCGAGACAGCGGCGTCTCAGTCGCTGAGGTATTGGATATGCTGGCCTCATCGCGAGCAAGCTCGCTCCCACAGGGAAAGGGGGTGTGGCCTCAGGGTTTTATGGATATACACAGTCCGCCGGTTGCCCGGATCAGGGCCAGCCGGTGCACCGGGTGCTGTTTGTTGTGGTGGGTGGCCTGGGCCAGCCATTGCGGGCACTGTGGATCGGTGCGGTAGGGCGCGAAGTCGGCCAGTTGTTGCAGCAGGCGTTTTTGCAGGCGGTCGAGTTTAGGGCGGATCTCGCCTACCAGGTCCGGGCGCGGCAGGTCTGGCGCCTTGCCGTCCAGGGCCCAGTCGGACAAGTTGATGTATTGGACCAGTTTGTTGGCTTCTATCTGGGCGGCGAAAAACGCCTCCACCGTCTCGCCGTTCAGCTTGTAGGTGGGCGCCTGGGCCACGGCGGCGGCAATGACTTCGCGCTCGCGCGGACGGTCCTCTACGGGTTTGCCACTGTCCCATTTGCTCAATGCCACTTGATCTGCGATCAGCAGGCGTTCGCCGATGGCATTGAGCAACGGCGTCAGGGCGTCGGGGGCGTTGCTGGCCTCGGCTGTGGAACACAGCAGTGCGGCAGACAGGGCGAGGCAAATCTTCAAGCGGGAAGTCATTGGCGATCTCGTCTTGTAAGGGAAGCGGCGCACCATCATGCACGCATCCTGCGCCCATAAAAAAGGCCTCCCGAAGGAGGCCTCTCTTTAGTTCACGCCGTGCGTGGCGGCGCTTACTGGATCAGCAGCTGTAGTACAGCTCGTATTCCAGTGGGTGTACGAAGGTGCGAACCTTGATTTCTTCTTCGCTTTTCAGTGCGATGTAAGCGTCGATGAAGTCATCGCTGAATACGCCGCCCTTGGTCAGGAACGCACGGCCCTTGTCCAGCTCTTCCAGGGCTTCTTTCAGGCTGCCACAAACCTGTGGGATTTCCTTGGCCTCTTCAGGCGGCAGGTCATACAGGTTTTTGTCAGCGGCATCGCCAGGGTGGATCTTGTTCTGGATACCGTCCAGGCCGGCCATCATCAGTGCAGCGAAGGCCAGGTATGGGTTGGCAGCCGGATCCGGGAAGCGCGCTTCGATACGGCGGGCTTTTGGGCTGTTAACGTAAGGGATACGGATCGAGGCGGAACGGTTGCGAGCCGAGTAGGCCAGCATGACCGGGGCTTCGAAGCCTGGTACCAGACGCTTGTAGGAGTTGGTCGACGGGTTGGTGAAGCCGTTCAGGGCCTTACCGTGCTTGATGATGCCACCGATGAAGTACAGGGCAGTGTCCGACAGACCGGCATAACCTTCGCCAGCGAAGGTGTTCTTGCCGTCCTTGGAGATCGACATGTGCACGTGCATGCCCGAACCGTTGTCGCCGTACAGAGGCTTCGGCATGAAGGTCGCGGTGCGGCCGTAGGCGTCGGCAACGTTGTGTACGCAGTACTTCAGGGTCTGGACTTCGTCAGCCTTCTTCACCAGTGTGTTGAATTTCACACCGATTTCGTTCTGGCCGGCAGTTGCCACTTCGTGGTGGTGAACTTCGACGGTCTGGCCCATTTCTTCCAGTGCGTTGCACATGGAGGTACGGATTTCGTGGTCGAAGTCGAACGGTGGAACCGGGAAGTAGCCGCCTTTGATACCTGGACGGTGGCCTTTGTTGCCGCCTTCCACGTCCTGGTCGGACATCCACGAACCTTGTTCGGAGAAGATCTTGAACATGGAGCCGGAGATATCGGACTTGAACTTGACCGAGTCAAAGATGAAGAACTCAGGCTCTGGACCGAAGAAAGCGGTGTCGCCGATACCGGTGGACTTCAGGTATTCCTCGGCGCGGTGGGCAATGGCGCGTGGGTCGCGGTCATAACCTTGCATGGTCGAAGGTTCGATGATGTCGCAGACCAGGATCAGGGTCGGCTCTTCGGTGAACGGGTCCAGGACGGCGGTTTCGTCGTCCGGCATCAGGATCATGTCGGAGGCTTCGATGCCTTTCCAGCCGGAGATGGAAGAACCGTCGAACATCTTGCCGATTTCGAAGAATTCGTCGTCCAGCGCATCACGGGCCGGCATGGTCACGTGATGTTGAGTGCCTTTGGTGTCAGTGAAGCGCAGATCAATCCACTTGACGTCATGATCTTTGATGAGTTGAACCGACTTCGACATATGTCCTCCGGGTGGCTTCGGGCGGGTAGTGGAGTGCCCTTAGATATGGGTGATGCCGGCGCGAATACTCTGCCAAGGCAACCTGCCTCACAAGGGAGCAAATTGCATGCCAGTGCCCCACCATGGGTTTTTTGCACCAAATCCACGCTTTTACAGGCGCAAATCAAAGATTGTCAGACAATAACGCACTGCAATGTGGCGCCGTCAATCGATAATGACCCGTTTTGGTGCATGCAAAACCATCTGCACATAAACTGGTTAAACCTTGAGCAATTTCCGCTATAATCCGCGCCCCCCTTTTTCGGCTGGCCGTTCGCGCGCTGTTTTCATGAAACTAATCGTAAAAGTCTTCCCCGAGATCACCATCAAGAGCCGCCCGGTACGGATGCGTTTCATCCGCCAGTTGGCCAAGAACATCCGTGCCGTGCTCCGTGACCTGGACCCGGCCGTGGTGGTGAACGGTGTGTGGGACAACCTCGAACTGGAAACCCGCGTCAGCGAACCCAAGCTGCTGAAGGAAATGACCGAGCGCCTGAGCTGCATGCCGGGCATCGCGCATTTCCTGCAAGTTGACGAGTACCCGCTGGGGGACTTCGACGATATCCTCGCCAAGTGCATGCTCCATTATGGTGATGCACTGGCCGGCAAGATCTTTTCGGTCCGCTGCAAGCGCGCCGGCAAGCACCCGTTCAGTTCCATGGACGTGGAACGTTATGTCGGCAGCCAGCTGCGCCGGCAGTGCGGCGCCGCCGGGATCTCGCTGAAAGATCCGCAGGTTGAAGTGCGCATCGAAATTCGCGACCAGCGGTTGTTCGTGATCCACAGCCAGCACGACAGCATCGGCGGTTACCCGTTGGGGTCACTGGAGCAAACGCTGGTGCTGATGTCCGGTGGCTTCGATTCCACCGTCGCCGCTTACCAGATCATGCGTCGCGGCCTGATGAGCCATTTCTGCTTCTTCAACCTCGGCGGGCGCGCCCATGAGCTGGGCGTGATGGAAGTGGCGCACTTCATCTGGAAGAAGTACGGCAGCTCCCAGCGCGTGTTATTTGTGAGCGTGCCGTTCGAGGAAGTCCTGGGCGAGATTCTCGGCAAAGTCGATAACAGTCATATGGGCGTCATTTTGAAGCGTATGATGTTGCGTGCCGCGACGAGCATCGCCGACCGCCTGCACATCGACGCGCTGGTGACCGGCGAGGCGATTTCCCAGGTATCGAGCCAGACGCTGCCGAACCTGTCGGTGATCGACTGCGTGACCGAGAAACTCGTGCTGCGCCCGCTGATCGCCAGCCACAAGCAGGACATCATCGACACGGCGAACGAGATCGGCACCGCCGATTTCGCCCGGCACATGCCCGAGTACTGCGGGGTCATTTCCGTCAATCCGAAGACGGCGGCCAAGCGCGGGCGCGTGGAGCACGAAGAGAAAGAATTCGACATGGCGGTACTCGAGCGCGCGATCGAGAACGCCAGGCTGGTACCGATCGATCGGGTCATCGACGAATTGGGCCAGGACATCCAGATTGAAGAAGTCGGCGAAGCGCTGGCCGGTCAGATCATCATCGACATCCGTCACCCGGACGATGCTGAGGACGACCCGCTGAGTATCGCCGGCGTCGAGGTACAAACGATGCCGTTCTATGCAGTGAACGCGCGTTTCAAGGAACTGGACCCTACTCGCCAGTACCTGCTGTATTGCGACAAAGGCGTGATGAGTCGCCTGCATGCTCACCATTTGCTCAGTGAGGGGCATGCCAATGTGCGCGTTTATCGACCGAGCTAAGTGCCCGGGGCTGTTTGCCTGTGGCCTGCGTCACCGGCCCCCCGACGCCGCCGACACGCTGTAACTGTCGGACTCTACTGTAAATCGCTGCCACGACCTGTCAGCACACCGAATCCTCTGATCGAGATACACAAGTGATCGAAAATCTACGCAACATCGCCATCATTGCTCACGTTGACCATGGTAAGACCACCCTGGTAGACAAACTCTTGCGTCAATCCGGCACCCTGGAGCGCAACGAGCTCAACGACGAGCGCGTGATGGACTCCAACGACCAGGAAAAAGAGCGCGGTATTACCATCCTGGCGAAAAACACCGCCATCAACTGGAACGGCTACCACATCAACATCGTGGACACCCCGGGCCACGCCGACTTCGGTGGTGAAGTAGAGCGCGTGATGTCGATGGTCGACTCCGTGCTGCTGCTGGTTGACGCCCAGGACGGCCCTATGCCGCAAACCCGTTTCGTGACCAAGAAGGCCTTCGAAGCCGGCCTGCGTCCGATCGTGTGCATCAACAAGGTTGACCGTCCAGGCGCGCGTCCGGACTGGGTTCTGGATCAGATCTTCGACCTGTTCGACAACCTGGGCGCCACCGAAGAACAGCTGGACTTCAAAGTCGTCTACGCCTCGGCCCTGAACGGCATTGCCGGTCTGGACCACACCGACATGGCTGAAGACATGACCCCGCTGTACCAGTCGATCGTCGACAACGTACCTGCACCGGCCGTTGACCGTGACGGTCCGTTCCAGATGCAGATCTCGGCACTGGACTACAACAGCTTCCTGGGTGTGATCGGTGTTGGCCGTATCGCCCGTGGTCGCGTCAAGCCGAACACCCCGGTCGTGGCTATCGGCGCCGACGGCAAGCGCCGCAACGGTCGTATCCTGAAGCTGATGGGTCACCATGGCCTGCACCGCGTTGACGTCGAAGAAGCTGCCGCCGGCGACATCGTCTGCATCAGCGGTATGGACTCGCTGTTCATCTCCGACACCCTGTGCCACCCGGACACCGTTGAAGCGATGAAGCCGTTGACCGTCGACGAGCCGACCGTTTCCATGACCTTCCAGGTCAACGACTCGCCATTCTGCGGTAAAGAAGGCAAGTTCGTGACGTCCCGTAACATCAAGGAACGTCTGGACAAAGAGCTGCTGTACAACGTTGCACTGCGCGTTGAAGAAGGCGACTCGGCTGATAAGTTCAAGGTTTCCGGCCGTGGCGAACTGCACCTTTCGGTACTGATCGAAACCATGCGTCGCGAAGGCTTCGAAATGGCTGTAGGCCGTCCGGAAGTGATCATCCGTCTGGTTGACGGCGTGAAGCACGAACCGTTCGAAAACGTCACCATCGACCTGCCGGAAGAATCCCAGGGCAAGGTGATGGAAGAGATGGGCCTGCGTAAGGGCGACCTGACCAACATGGTGCCGGATGGCAAAGGCCGTGTACGTCTGGAATACAACATCCCTGCTCGCGGTCTGATCGGTTTCCGTAACCAGTTCCTGACCCTGACCAACGGTGCTGGCATCCTGACCTCGATCTTCGACCGTTACGACGTGATGAAGTCGGGCGACATGTCCGGCCGTCAGAATGGCGTTCTGGTTTCGGTTGAAACCGGTAAGGCACTGACCTACTCCCTGGAAACTCTCCAGGCGCGTGGCAAGCTGTTCGTCGAGCACGGCCAGGAAATCTACGGCGGCCAGATCGTTGGTCTGAACAGCCGTGACAACGACCTGGGCGTGAACCCTACCAAGGGCAAGAAGCTCGACAACATGCGTGCTTCGGGTAAAGACGAAACCATCGCCCTGGTTCCACCTGTTCGCTTCACTCTGGAACAGGCCCTGGAATTCATCCAGGATGACGAGCTGTGCGAAGTGACGCCGAAGTCGATCCGCCTGCGCAAGAAGATCCTGGACGAAAGCGAGCGTACCCGCGCCGCCAAGAAAGCCAAGGCCTGATTTAGCCCTGGCTGAATGAAAAACGCCACCGGTTGTGAGACCGGGGGCGTTTTTTTGTGCCTGGGATTTGGCAGTGTCTGCCAGGGCCTCTTCGTCGGATCGCCGCCCGGAGCAGGCTCGCTCCCACATTTATTGTGAGCGACACAGGCCCCTGTGGGAGCGAGCCTGCTCGCGAAAGCGATGGGTCAGGCGCCGCAAGCCATCAGTCGATCAGAATCGATCCAACGTCCGAGGATTCCGCTCGCGCTCCACTTCCTTGGGCTTGTACGCGCAATAACCCGGCCGTGGCCCGACCCGTGGATGGTTGCGGCAGGTGTCCGGGCGCTTCTCGTAGATGGTGCACAGCCGGCTCTTTCGGTCCAGGTACAGGCAATCGTTGTTGCTCATGCGTTGCAACGTGAAGATTTCCGATTTCTGGTTGTAGCGCTCGACGATCCCTTCCTTTTGCAGGCGCTTGGCGATGTTCTTCGGCGGGTCGCCCAGTTCGAACTCATCGACGATGCCAATCCGGATCAGATCCTTGATCTTCACCTCCACCGGCAGCGTGCAGCAGCTCGACACGCAGGAACCGCACATCGGGGCGGAGTACTTGGCCCAGGTATCGAGTCGGTCGATCTCCGCGGCGGCGATCAGGTTGGGCTTCATCATCGGTGTGTACCAGCATGCATCAGGGCGCGCGATCATACCGGGACTGGTGAAATTTTGAACGACCATCTGCCGGTTTTTTTTGCGTCCCGACAAAACCCGCCCTTACCGGCACGGCCCCTGCATTCATTCGTCCATCGGCAATTCCTTGGCGACGATTCTCCGGCGCCGACGGAAAAACCACCGAACCAAGAGCCTTTACCGTCTGTCAGACCGACTAGGCTCAGACAATTCCATGCTCGTTCGAGGTCTCATCAATGACTCAAGAACCACTTGTTCGCGAAGCTGAGGTTGCGGCATTTCGCGACGCTGTGTTGACCAAACTCACTTATGCCGTCGGCAAGGATCCCGATCATGCGTTTGATCACGATTGGTTCGAAGCCATCGCCCTTGCCGCCCGCGACCACATGGTCGAACACTGGATGGACCACACGCGGCAGATTTACCGCAAGGGCCAGAAGCGTGTCTATTACCTCTCCCTGGAATTCCTCATCGGCCGCCTGCTCTACGACAGCCTGAGCAACCTCGGCCTGCTGGACACCGCCCGCGAAGCGCTGACCGAGCTGGGTGTCGACCTGGAACGCATTCGCCTGCTGGAGCCCGACGCGGCCCTGGGCAACGGCGGCCTTGGCCGTCTGGCGGCGTGCTTCATGGAAAGCATGTCGACACTGGGTATCGCCGGTCATGGCTACGGTATTCGTTACGAACACGGCTTGTTCCGCCAGGCGATTGTCGATGGCTGGCAACAGGAGCAGACCGAGCACTGGCTGGATTTCGGCAACCCCTGGGAGTTCGAGCGGCCTGAAGTCGTCTACCCAATCGGCTTTGGCGGCAGCGTCGAAACCGTCACCGACGAAGCCGGCAAGACTCGCCAGGTGTGGTCCCCGGCCGAAACCGTGCGGGCCATCGCCTATGACACGCCGGTGGTCGGCTGGCGTGGCGCCAGCGTCAATACCTTGCGCTTGTGGCGCGCCCGGGCCATGGAAGAGCTGCACCTGGAGCGCTTCAATGCCGGCGACCACCTCGGCGCCGTAGCCGAAGTGGCCCGGGCCGAAAGTATTTCCCGCGTGCTGTATCCGGCCGACAGCACCGAGGCCGGCCAGGAGCTGCGCCTGCGCCAGGAGTACTTCTTTGTCGCCGCTTCGCTGCAGGACTTGCTGCGTCGTCATCGCAACATGCACACCTCGGTGCTGACCCTGGGCGATCACGCGGCGATCCAGCTCAACGACACGCACCCGTCCATTGCAGTGGCCGAGCTGATGCGCCAATTGGTGGACGTCTACGATGTGGCGTGGGACGCGGCCTGGCAGATCACCCAGGACACGCTGTCCTACACCAACCACACGTTGCTGCCTGAGGCCCTGGAAACCTGGCCGGTAGGGTTGATGGAGCGCATGCTGCCTCGGCACATGCAGATCATCTACCTGATCAACGCCCAGCACATCGATTCGCTGCGGGCCAAGGGCGTGCATGATTTCGACGTGCTGCGCTCGGTGTCGCTGATCGAGGAAGACAACGGTCGCCGGGTGCGCATGGGCAACCTGGCGTTCCTCGGCTCCCACAGCGTCAACGGCGTGTCCGGGTTGCACACCCAGTTGATGCGCAGCACGGTGTTCTCCGAGCTGCACAAGCTCTATCCAGAGCGAATCAACAACAAGACGAACGGCATCACTTTCCGCCGCTGGCTGTTCCAGGCCAACGCCGAATTGACCTCGATGATGGTCGACGCTCTGGGGCCAGGCGTGCTCGACAACCCCGAGGAACGGCTGATCGAGCTGGAACCGTTCGCCGACAAGCCGGCGTTCCGCAAGCAGTTCGCCGAGCAGCGGCTGCACAGCAAGAAAGCCTTGGCCTACTTGATTCACGAGCGCCTGGGCATCGCCGTCAACCCGGCGGCGATGTTCGACGTGCAGGTCAAGCGCATCCACGAATACAAACGCCAGTTGCTCAACCTGCTGCACACCGTGGCGCTGTACCAGGCGATTCGTGCCGAGCCGGAAGTGGACTGGGTACCGCGGGTGAAGATCTTCGCCGGCAAGGCCGCCGCCAGTTACCACCAGGCCAAGCTGATCATCAAGCTGACCAACGACATCGCCCGGGTGGTGAACAACGACCCGACCGTGCGCGGTCTGCTCAAAGTGGTTTTCCTGCCCAATTACAACGTCAGCCTGGCCGAAAGCATCATTCCGGCGGCGGACTTGTCGGAGCAGATTTCCACCGCCGGTTTCGAGGCGTCGGGCACCAGTAATATGAAGTTCGGCCTCAACGGCGCGCTGACCATCGGCACCATGGATGGCGCTAACGTAGAAATGCACGAGCGCGTCGGCGATGAGCACATGTTCATCTTCGGCCTGACCGCCGAGCAGGTGGAAGCGCGCAAGCGCAACGGTGAGTTCAGCGCCGCGCCGGACATCGCCGCCTCCCATCGCCTCAACGATGTGTTGCAGGCGATTCGGGGCGGGGTGTTCTCCCCGGACGATCCGATGCGCTACACCGGATTGGTGGATTCGCTGGTGGACTACGACCGCTTCCTGGTCTGCGCCGATTTCGATGCCTACTGGAACGCCCAGGTGAAGGTCGAAGAGAAGTGGCACGACTCCAAGCAATGGTGGCGCTCGGCGGTGCTCAACACCGCGCGCATGGGCTGGTTCTCCTCGGACCGGACCATTCGCGAATACGCCACCGATATCTGGAAAGCGCTGGAATAACGCTTGCGAGAAATGTGAGCGAAGCCCAACGACGGTTGGGCTTCGTCGATATACTAAGCGCCTGATTCGCCGGGTTGTGAAGCCGGATTCAGTACTGGAAGCGCCAACGATCCACTGTGGGAGCGAGCTTGCTCGCGATAGCGGCATGTCAGGCAAGATCACTGTCGCCTGAAACGACGCCATCGCGAGCAAGCTCGCTCCCACAGGGTTTTGGGGTTTCCACTAGACTGATCCAGGCACCGCATCCTCCCGGTCATGCCCGCTAGGGGCCGCTTAGGGATATCGACCATATGCAATGGATTTTGACACTGTTGGGCCTGGCACTCGGCTGGGTGGTGGACGAGTCGTTCGCCGATGCGCTGATAGGCGCGTTGGTCGGGCTCGGCATCGCCCAGTCGTTTCGACTGGGACGCTTGGGTATCCAGGCGGCCAAGCAACAGATCCTGTTGCAAGAGGCCCAGCAGAGTCTGCTCACCTTGGAAGCGCGGCTGGCGGTGCTCGAACGCGGCAAGGCCGCCCAGCCGAGTGATCCGGCGCCGGCGGCCGAGGCCGTCGCGCCCCAGGCTCCAAAACCCGAAGCCCGCACCGAGCCGGAGCTGGTCTGGGAACTGCCGCCAGACCTCGAACCCATCTCCGTCATGAGCACCCAGGCCAGCCAGCCGTTGCCTGATGAAATCTGGAGCCCTGCGCCGGCCGCTTCCAGCCGTCCCTCCAATCGTGACTTTGCGCCGTTGCCCCTTGAATCGACGTCGCCTGCGCCTGCGGTTCCCCGTGGCCCGAATCTGCTCGATCGCGCCATCACCGCCGCGCGCAACTGGCTGTTCGGCGGTAATACCGTGTTGCGGGTCGGGGTGGTGTTGTTATTCCTCGGCCTGGCATTCCTGTTGCGCTACGCCACCGAAGGCATGGTGGTGCCGATCGAATTGCGCTATGCCGGCGTCGCGGCCAGCGCGCTGGGCCTGTTGGGCCTGGGCTGGTGGTTGCGCCAACGTAACAACAGTTATGCATTGATGCTCCAGGGCACGGGCATTGCGGTGCTGTACCTGACCGTGTTTGCCGCCATGCGCCTGCATCCATTGCTCGATTCCAAGGCAGCGCTGGCCTTGCTGGTGGCGGTCACGGTGTTCTCGGCGATCCTGGCGGTCACCCAGAATGCCATGGGCCTGGCGGCGGCCGCGGCGCTGGGCGGGTTTGCCGCGCCGATCCTCACCTCCACCGGCAGTGGCAACCACGTCGGGCTGTTCAGCTATTTCATCCTGCTCAACGCCGGCATCCTAGCGATCGCCTGGTTCAAAGCCTGGCGCCTGCTCAACCTGATTGGCTTTGTTGGTACTTTCGGCATTGGTTTCGCCTGGGGTTTGCGTTCCTATACGCCGGGATTGTTGTGGAGCACCGAACCGTTCCTCATTGTGTTTTTCCTGATGTATTTGGTGATCGGCTTGCTGTTCACCCGGCGCAAGCTGATGGAAATGAGCGATGGACCCGACGATGACAGCCGCGATGCAATGTTGCGCTGGTCGGCCCGCAAGGGTGACTACGTCGATGGCAGCATGCTGTTCGGCCCTCCGTTGGTAGGCTTCGGTTTGCAGTTCGCGTTGGTCCAGCACCTGGAATTCGCTGCAGCGTTCAGTGCTTTGGCCCTGGGCATGATCTACATGGGTCTGGCCCGCGTATTGATGGGCGGTCGCGCCGTGCTGCTGGCTGAAACCTGCCTCGCCTTGGGCGTGATTTTCAGCAGTCTGGCGATACCGCTCGGCCTCGATGCCCGTTGGACTGCCGCGGCATGGGCGGTGGAGGGCGCCGGCATCTTCTGGCTGGGCCTGCGCCAACAACGGCCCTTCGCACGTGTCTTTGCCCTGTTGCTGCAATTGGGTTCGGCGCTGGCCTTCGTCAGCGAATTGCATTCAGGTGAAGGCAGCCTGCTGGAAGGTTCGTGGCTGGGTGCGTTGATGCTCGGTGGTGCCTTGCTGTTCAGCTTCTATCAGTTGCGCAAGGCAGAGCCTGACCATATCGCGAGCTGGGAGCGCCAGGGCCAACCCGTGCTGGCGGTGCTGGGCCTAAGCTTCCTTTATTTGCTGGCTCCGCTGTTCTTCTCCACCCACGGCACCGCCATCGCCTGGGCATTGGCCGGCCTGGCGACGCTGTTCGTTGGCCTGCGCCTGCAATCACGTAGCTTCTTGTTTACGGCGTTCGCCGTGCAACTGCTGGGCGGTGCGTTGTTCCTGGTGCGCCTGCAAGGTGCGGACGGGGATTCGACGGCCGTGTTCAGCGCTGGCTGGAGCGGTTTGCTCAGTGCTTCGCTGATTGGCCTGGCATTGATCGGCGGCATGCTGCTGGCGGCGCGCGACGACATGGTGCGCAACGATGTGCGGTTGCTGCGTGGCTTGTCGGTGGTGTTGCTGGCGGGACTGGTGCTGATCAATCTCGCGGTGCTCTTCGTCCTGCCTTGGCAAACGGCGAGCGGCGTGTGGGCGGCCAGCGGCCTGTTGATCATCTGGTTGAGCCTGTACCTGAAGCAGCGGGTGAGTTTTGTCTTTGGCTTGCTGCTGCAATTGCTGGGCGGTGCGGCGTTCCTCACTGCGGGGCCGGCGCTGTTGGGGGCGCTCGATGCCGAGGATCTTCGTCCGCTGGCCCACAGCGGTTTCTGGACACCATTGGTACTAGGACTGGCGGCGCTGGTGGGTGCATGGCGGCTGCAACGGGCGCATTCGGCGAAGGAGCTCGACGCCTTGAGTTTGCGGCGCCTGTCCGAGCTGTTGCTGGTTTGGGGTGCCGGTTGGTGGGCGCTGGCATGGGTCAGCGAAGTGCTGCGCTTTGCCCCGGCCAACCTGCAAGGCAGCTTGTTGCTGATGGTGGCGGCGGCCAGCGTGGCGGTGTGGAGCGTCTTGTCGCTGCGTTTGAAATGGCCGGCGCTGGGGCTGTTGGGCACCTTGCTGATCCCGGCGGCGTGCTGTGTGCTGGTGGCGACCGGGCACAGCCGTTACCACCCGGCGGCGGATTTCGGTTGGCTGGCCTGGCTTGCGGTGTTCGCCGTGCATTTCATGTCCTTGAAACGGCTCGCGCCGATACTGCCGGCCCAGGCGCGCAGTACAGCTCATGTGCTCGGCTGCTGGCTGCTGATGACGGTGTTGATGCTGGAGCTGCGTTACGGCCTGCTGTTGCTGTCTGAGCAATACAACGCCTGGCGCTGGTTGGCCTGGGCGATCCTGCCGAGCCTTTACCTGGTGCTGGTGTCAACGCCGCGCACCTTGCCCTGGCCGGTATCGGCTCAACCGCGCGAATACCGCGTCTACGCGGCGGCACCGATGGCGCTGTTGATGCTCGGTTGGTTCTGGCTGACCAACACCTTCAGTGACGGCAACTCTGAGCCACTGCCCTATGTGCCGTTGCTCAATCCCTTGGAGCTGGGCCTGCTGTTCGCCTTGTTCGGTATTTACGTGTGGGCCCGCAACGCCGTGGAGCAGTCGACAAACCGTTGGAGTCGCGTCGGGCATATCGCTCAGTTGACCGCCGGTGTGTCGCTGTTCGCGTTCTTCAGTGCCGTGGTGATGCGCTGTGCGCACCAGTGGATGGGGGTTGCGTACGAACTGGATGCGTTGCTTGAATCCATGTTCGTGCAGGCCGGTCTGTCCATTGTCTGGACCTTGATTGCCTTGGGCCTGATGATCGGCGGTCACCTGCGCCATCGCCGTGAGGTGTGGCTGATCGGCGCCGCGTTGATTGCTGTCGTCGTGGCCAAGCTGTTCTTCGTCGAATTGAGTAACCGTGGCGGTCTGGCGCGGATCGTGTCGTTTATTGGCGTGGGCGTGTTGTTGCTGGTGGTCGGCTATTTTGCGCCGCTGCCACCGAAACGTCCGGAGCCGGCCGCCGATGCCGAGCCGCCGATGCCTGTCAGTGAGGGAGTGTCGTCTTGAGTCGCAAGTTGAGTCGAATCGGGTTGGGCGTGGTCGGGCTGTGGGCAGCCTTGTCGGCGACGGCGCAGGAGCAACCGCAGGATTTTGCCCATCAGGTGCCGTTGGCCTTGAGCGGCGAGGGGCCGTGGTATCGCTTGCCGTTACCGTTGGACGTCCAGTTGCAGGCGCGGCAAACCGACCTCAGTGACCTGCGGGTCTTCAACGCCGCCGGGCAGGCCCAGGCCTATGCGTTGGTGCGCGAGTCGGCTCAGAGCCGGGAGAATCGCACCCTCACCGATGTGAAGTGGTTCCCGTTGTACAACGCCGCGGACGACAGCGAGCGCGCGCCCAGCGTGCGGGTGCAATCGAACGCCAACGGCACGTTGGTGCAAGTGCAGCCGTCCAGCCGACTCGAAGCGGGGGAAGAAGAACTGCGCGGCTGGCTGCTCGATGCCAGCGCAATCAAGGCACCGCTGCAGCAGTTGATCCTCGACTGGACCAGCGAGCGCGACGGCTTCCAGCGCTTCACCATCGAAGCCAGCGATGACTTGCAGCATTGGCAGGCCTGGGGGGAAGGGCAGGTCGCCCGGCTGACATTTGCCGATGAGCGGGTCGAGCAGCACGAAGTGAACCTGCCCGGGCAATCGGCGCGGTACTTGCGGTTGCTGTGGGATTCGCCGTCTTCGGCGCCGGTGCTGACCTCAGCCCAACTGCAAAGCGCCAGCCGCGAAAGCCTGCCGCTGCCGTTGGTCTGGTCGCAACCGCTTGCCGGCAACACGACGAAGGCCGGTGAATACACATGGCAGTTGCCGATGGGGCTGGACATCGAGCAGGTGCAGGTGGAGCTCAGCCAGGCCAACAGCCTGGCGCCGGTGACCCTGGCCGGTCGCCGTGAAAGCAGCCATCCGTGGCAGCCGATGGGCGGTGGCTTGCTCTATCGCCTGACCCAGAACGGTCAGGACGTGCAGCAAAACCAGCTGCAGTTGTCCGGCCAGACCGTTCAACAATTGAAGCTGACGGTGGATGAGCGCGGCGGCGGTCTGGGCACCGAAGCGCCTGCGCTGCGTTTTGCCGTGCGGGCGACCCAGGTGGTGTTCCTGGCACGGGGCGAAGGGCCATACCAACTGGCACTGGGCAGCGCGACGGTAAAGGCGGCCAACTTGCCGTTGACCACGCTGATTCCGGATTACAAACCGTCACGCCTGGCGGCGCTGGGTGCGGCGAAGGTGAACGGAACCACTACGTTGACGCCAACGGTTGAAGCGGTGCCTGCGGTCGTTGACACCAACTGGAAGAAAATGGGCTTGTGGGCGGTGTTGCTACTGAGCGTGCTGTTCCTCGCGGCGATGGCGTTCAGCCTGTTGCGCAAGCCGCCGGTCAAGAACTGAGGTGTGTTCATCGTCGGATCGCCGCCCGGAGCAAGCTCGCTCCCACAATAGACCGCATTCGTTAGAGCAACTCGGTCAACTTGTGGAAGCGAGCTTGGTCGCGATGGCGCCTTGTCAATCAACATAAATACCCAAGCGGGCCCCACCCCGTGAACTCAATCCTCCATATTCCGTCTCATAGGAGGAATTAAGTCCCGACTCGCGCTAAACTGCGCGGGTTTTCCGCCCCCTATTCTTCGGAGCCGTCCATGTCCCGCGTTACCTTGAGTCGCTATTTGATTGAGCAGACCCGCAGCAACAATACCCCTGCCGATCTGCGCTTTTTGATCGAAGTGGTGGCGCGTGCATGCAAGGAGATCAGCCACGCCGTGTCCAAGGGCGCGCTGGGCGGTGTCCTGGGCAGCATGGGCACCGAGAACGTGCAGGGCGAAGTGCAGAAGAAGCTCGACGTGCTCTCCAACGAAATCCTGCTGGAAGCCAACGAGTGGGGCGGTCACCTGGCCGGCATGGCGTCCGAGGAAATGGACAATGCCTACCAGATCCCGGGCAAATACCCGAAAGGCGCCTACCTGCTGGTATTCGACCCGTTGGACGGCTCGTCGAACATCGACATCAATGCGCCGGTCGGCACAATCTTCTCGGTACTGCGTTGCCCGAACGAATACCTGAGCCAGAACGAAGCCTTGAATGAAAAGGCCTTCCTGCAGCCCGGCACCGAGCAAGTCGCCGCCGGTTACGCCATCTACGGTCCTCAGACCATGCTGGTGCTGACCCTGGGCGACGGCGTGAAAGGCTTCACCCTGGACCGCGAGATGGGCAGTTTCGTCCTGACCCACGAAGACATCACCATTCCTGAAACCACCCAGGAATTCGCCATCAACATGTCCAACCAGCGTCACTGGGAAGCTCCGGTACAACGCTACGTCAGCGAGTTGCTGGCCGGTGAAGAAGGCCCGCTGAAAAAGAACTACAACATGCGCTGGGTGGCCGCGATGGTTGCCGATGTACACCGCATCCTGACCCGAGGCGGTCTGTTCATGTACCCGCGCGACAGCCGCGAGCCGTCCAAGCCGGGCAAGCTGCGCCTGATGTACGAAGCCAACCCGATGTCGTTCCTGGTAGAGCAGGCGGGTGGCGCTTCCACCGACGGTCGCCAGCGCATCCTCGACATCAAGCCTGAGGGCCTGCACCAGCGAGTTGCGGTATTCCTCGGTTCGAAAGAAGAAGTGGCACGCGCCACGGCTTACCACAAGGAGTAAACCATGACCGGGCCTTGGCAGCCGTTGCTCGATTGGTGGTTTGGCACAGCCCAAACGCCGGACGAAATAGCGGCTGACAAGGGCAAGCTGTGGTTTGGCAAAGGCCATGATCGCCAGGCGCAAGAGCGCTTCGGCGAACAGGTCGAGCAAGCACTGGCCGGCGGATTGACCGATTGGGCGCAACGCCCGGAAGGTTGGCTGGCCCTGGTGCTGCTACTGGATCAACTCCCGCGTATGATCTTTCGCAACACGCCCAAAAGCTTTTCCGGCGACTTGCGTGCCCAAGCGTTGGTGGCCCAAGGCCTGGCGGCAGGTTTCGACCAGCAACTGCGGCCAATCCAGCGTGTCTTCATCTACCTCGTCCTCGAACATTGCGAAAACCTCGCGGTGCAGAACGAAGCCGTGTCTCGGTTCATCGAGCTGGTCCGGGAGCAACCCGAGGCGCAGCGCGCGGTGTTCGAAGACAACCTGGATTATGCCGAACGGCATCAGAAGATCATTGCCCGGTTCGGACGTTTTCCCCATCGCAATGCGGTGTTGGGGCGTGAGTCAACGGCTGAGGAAGTGGAATTCTTGAGCAGGCCTGGGTCCAGGTTTTAGATCGTGTCGGGGCTGCTATTGCATTCGCGAGCAAGCTCGCTCCCACAGTAGATCTCTTTGCTACAAAGATCTCTGTGGGAGCGAGCTTGCTCGCGATGGGGCCCTCCAGGCGTTAGATCCGGAAACTGCCCACCAACTGCTTCAACCGCGACGCCTGCTGTTCCAGGTCGGAACAGGCCCGCAAGGTGGCTTGCAGGTTTTCCACGCCTTCCTGGTTCAGCGTGTTGATTTCATTGATGTCGACGTTGATCGATTCCACCACGGCGGTCTGTTCTTCGGTGGCGGTGGCCACGGACTGGTTCATGCCGTCGATCTCGCCGATGCGCTGGGTCACGCTGCCCAGTCGTTCGCCGGCCTGGTTGGCGATGCCGACGCTGCTTTCGCTCTGGCGCTGGCTATCGGTCATGGTCAGCACCGCTTCCCGCGCGCCGACTTGCAACTCTTCGATCATCTTCTGCACTTGCTGCGCCGAATCCTGGGTGCGGTGGGCCAGGTTGCGCACTTCGTCGGCGACGACCGCGAAGCCGCGACCGGCTTCACCGGCCCGGGCCGCTTCGATGGCGGCGTTCAGGGCAAGCAGGTTGGTCTGCTGGGAAATGCTGGTGATCACTTCGAGAATCTGGCCGATGTTCACCGTGTTGCTGTTCAGGGTTTCGATGTTGCCGCAAGAATCGCTGATCTTGGCTGACAGCTGTTGCATCGCCGTGATGGTTTTATCCACCACTTGCTGGCCATCTTCGGCCAGGTTGCGGGCCTCGCTGGAGTGCTGCGAGGCGAGGGCGGCATTCTGGGCAATTTCCTGGGCGGCGGCGCCAAGCTGGTTGATGGCCGCGGCCACGCTGCTGGTGCGCGAGGCTTGCTGGTCGGAGTTGTACATCGACGAATTGGAGGCGCTGACGACACGCAGGGCGACTTCATTGACCTGGCCCGTGGCGGAAGCCACTTCGCGGATCGAAGCGTGGATACGCTCGACGAAACGGTTGAACGAAGTGCCCAGCGCGCCGAATTCATCATGGCCGTGGATGGTCAGGCGGCGGGTCAGGTCGCCTTCGCCTTCGGCGATGTCATGCATGGCGCGGCCCATGATCAGCAGCGGTTGCATCAATACACGGATGAGCATGCTCAGCAGGGCGATGATGAACACCACGGCAATGACCATGGCAATCAGGGCCGAGGTGCGGAACTCGCTGAGCATCGCCAGCGCCGCGCTCTTGTCGAGCACCAGCGCCACGTACCAGTCGGCGCCGGGTACGCCGGCGACTCGGGTAAAGGAAATGAACTGGGTCTTGCCGTCGAGCTCGACTTCCTTCATGCCCGGGCTGACTTGCGGCGCACCGTTGGGATAGGCCTCGGCGAGGGTCTTGAGCACGCGCTTGCTGTCAGGGTGGACGAGGATCTTAACCTCGCCCCACCGGCCATCATCGCGGCGTGGAAACGCGGCGACATCGACGCCACCTACGTCTGGGACCCAGCCCTGGGCGTGGCCAAGGAAAACGGCAAGGTGCTGATTACCTCTGCGGAACTGGCGCAATTTGGCGCACCGACCTTCGACGCATGGATCGTGCGCAAGGACTTCGCCCAGCAGCACCCTGAAATCGTCACGGCTTTCGCAAAAGTCACCCTGGATGCCTATGCCCAGTACCGCAAGGACCCACAAGCCTGGCTGGCCGATGCGTCCAACATCGACAAGCTGGTGAAGCTATCCGGGGCCAAGGCCAGCGATATCCCGCTGTTGTTGCAAGGCAACGTATTCCCCCTGGCCGCAGACCAGGTGCTGAGCCTCGGCGCCCCAACCACCCAGGCGATAACCGACACCGCCGCGTTCCTCAAGGAGCAAGGCAAGGTCGAAGCCGTACTGCCGGATTACGCACCGTACGTCAGCGCCAAATACATCACTCGCTGATCAAAAAGGAGACACCGAGATGGCCTTGCTACAGCTGGAGCGCATCAGCGCACAGTACCCCGGCGCCACGAAACCGGTACTGACGGATATTTCGTTGACCCTGGGCCCACAGCAGTTGCTGGTCGCCCTCGGGCCATCCGGCAGTGGCAAGACGTCGTTGCTGAACCTGATTGCCGGGTTCGTCGAGCCCAGCGCCGGACAAATCACCTTGGACGGCGTGCCAGTGTCAGGCCCGGGCGCCGAACGTGGCGTGGTGTTCCAGGACGATGCGTTGCTGCCTTGGCAGGACGTGCTGGCAAACGTCGGGTTTGGCCTTGAACTGGCCGGGCTCGCGAGAGAAAAACGCGAGGCTCGCGCCCGGGAAATGCTTGCCTTGGTGGACCTGGCCGGGTTCGAAAAGCGTCGCGTCTGGCAGCTGTCTGGCGGTCAGAAGCAACGCGTCGGCCTGGCCCGCGCGCTGGCGGCCGATCCACGGATACTGTTGATGGACGAACCGTTCGGAGCCCTGGACGCCTTCACCCGCGAGCAGATGCAGGAACTGCTGCTGCAGGTCTGGCAGCGCACCGCCAAACCGGTGTTCCTGATTACCCACGACATTGAAGAAGCCGTGTTCCTGGCGACCGATCTGATTTTGCTGGCGCCCGATCCCGGGCGGATCGTCGAGCGGCTGAGCCTGGATTTCGGCCACCGCTACGGCGCTGGCGAATCGGCCCGGTCGATCAAGTCCGATCCACGCTTCATCGAGACCCGCGAGCACGTGCTTGCTAGAGTGTTTTCCCAACGCAGCGCCACTCGACAACAGGAGCGCGCATGAGCAGCTATGAAATTCCAGCCGTGGCCGGCGATGCCGTGAATTCGCACGCGGCCGCACCCGCTCGACGCAGGCTGAGCACACGCTGGATCAGCGGCCTGACATTGGTGGTGTTGCTGTTTCTCTGGTGGGCGATCACCGCCACCGGGCTGATCGAACCGCTGTTCCTGCCGCCGCCCTTCGCCGTGCTGCAGAAGGGTTGGCTGCTGGCAACCAGCGGCTACATGGACTCGACACTCTGGCAACACCTGGGCGCAAGCCTCGGCCGGATTGGCCTGGGCCTGTTGTTCGCGGTGCTGACAGCGGTGCCGGTGGGCATCGCCATCGGCGCCAATCGTATTGCCCGTGGCGTGCTCGATCCGCTGATCGAGTTCTATCGGCCGATCCCTCCCCTGGCTTACTTGCCGCTGATCGTGATCTGGTGCGGCATCGGCGAGCTGTCGAAAGTCCTGCTGATCTACCTGGCGATCTTCGCCCCGATCGCCATCGCTACGGCCACCGGCGTGCGCACCGTCGACCCGGCCAGATTGCGCGCCGCGCAGTCCCTGGGCGCCTCGCGGAGGCAATTGATTCGTCATGTGATCGTACCCAGCGCCTTGCCCGACATTCTTACCGGCATTCGCATCGGCCTGGGCGTGGGTTGGTCGACGCTGGTCGCCGCTGAACTGATCGCAGCCACCAGCGGCCTGGGATTCATGGTGCAGTCGGCGGCGCAATTCCTGGTCACCGATGTCGTGGTTCTGGGAATCCTGGTGATCGCAGTGATCGCCTTCGCCATGGAGATGGGCCTGCGCGCCCTGCAACGCAAACTGGTGCCATGGCACGGCCAGGCTCACTGATACGCAATGACCACGCCGACCATTCGGCGCCCATCCGAGAGAATCAAAATGAGCCGCCCGACCATTACCCCTTTAAGCATTGCCCTCGGCGCGCAGATCAACGGGATCGACATCAGCCAACCGCTGAGTCCGCAAGACCGGGATTTCGTCGAGCAGGCATTGCTGGAACATCAGGTACTGTTTTTCCGCGACCAGCCGATCGAACCACCGCAACAGGCACGTTTCGCGGCGTATTTCGGTGACCTGCACATCCATCCGATCTACCCCAACATACCGGAGCAGCCTGAAGTGCTGGTGCTCGACACCGCCGTCACCGATGTTCGCGATAACGCGGTGTGGCACACCGACGTGACCTTCTTGCCGACACCCGCCCTGGGCGCGGTGCTCAGCGCCAAGCTGCTGCCGGCGTTTGGCGGCGACACGTTATGGGCCAGCGGCATTGCAGCCTACGAAGCGTTGTCGGCGCCGTTGAAAAGTTTGCTGGAAGGTCTGACAGCGACCCACGATTTCACCCGTTCATTTCCGCTGGAGCGCTTCGGCAACTCGCCTGAAGACCTGGTGCGTTGGGAGGAAGCTCGGCGCAAGAACCCGCCGTTGTCCCATCCAGTAATACGTACTCATCCAGTGAGCGGCCGCCGCTCGCTGTTCGTCAACGAAGGCTTTACCACCCGAATCAACGAGCTATCGGAAACCGAAAGCGAGGCGATCCTGAAACTGCTGTTCGCCCACGCCACCCGACCGGAGTTCACCGTTCGTTGGCGCTGGCAGGCCAACGACGTGGCCTTCTGGGATAACCGCGTGACCCAGCATTTCGCCGTGGACGACTACCGTCCCGCCCGGCGCGTGATGCACCGGGCGACGGTGTTGGGGGATGTGCCGTTTTTCAGGTGAGTGCCTTGCCCGAATGGTTTTCCGGGGTAACGCATATCCCCGTGGCGAGGGAGCTTGCTCCCGCTCGACTGCGCAGCAGTCGCAAAACCTGTCCCACTGCTTTTCCTGATACGCAGCGTTGAATGGGTTTGGGGCCGCTTCGCGGCCCAGCGGGAGCAAGCTCCCTCGCCACAGGGGTGTTCGGTGTTACTCCGCTGTCGAAGGCTTCTCCCACAGGTTAATCCCACCCTCCTGGGCAAACCGGTCGATCTCGGCCAGTTCCTCGGCGCTGAAGTTGAGGTTCTGCAACGCCCCGACGTTCTCGACGATCTGCTCCGGCCGGCTCGCGCCGATCAGGGCCGAGGTGACACGTGGATCGCGCAGCGTCCAGGCCAGGGCCATTTGAGCCAGGCTTTGGCCGCGACGCTGGGCGATTTCGTTGAGGGCGCGGACGTGGGCGATATTTTCATCCGACAGATGCGACGCTTGCAACGAGCCACCGCCCGGACGATTCACCCGCGCATCGGCCGGAATGCCTTTGAGATACTTGTCGGTCAGCAGTCCCTGGGCCAGCGGCGTGAAAGCGATGACGCCAGTGCCGAGTTCCTCGGTAGCGTCCAGCAGGTCTTTTTCCACCCAGCGATTGAGCAGGTTGTAGGCCGGCTGGTGGATCAGCAGCGGGACTTTCCATTCCTTGAGCAGCGCGGCCATTTCCCGGGTCTTCACGCCCGAATACGAAGAGATGCCTATGTACAAAGCCTTGCCTTGTTGCACGGCTGTGGCGAGGGCGCTGGCTGTTTCCTCCAGTGGCGTGTCGGGATCGAAACGGTGGGAGTAGAAAATGTCCACGTAATCCACGCCCAAGCGTTGCAGGCTCTGGTCGAGGCTGGCGAGCACGTATTTGCGCGAACCGCCGCCCTGTCCATAAGGGCCGGGCCACATGTCCCAGCCGGCCTTGCTGGAGATGATCAGTTCATCGCGGTACTGCTTGAAATCTTCACGCAACAGCCGACCGAAATTGATTTCGGCGCTGCCGTAGGGCGGGCCGTAGTTGTTGGCGAGGTCGAAATGGTTGATGCCCAGGTCGAATGCCGTGCGCAGCAAGGCTCGCTGAGTATCGATCGGCGTACTGTCGCCGAAGTTGTGCCACAAGCCGAGTGACAGGGCCGGAAGCACCAGCCCGCTGCGCCCGACGCGGCGATAGGGAATGGACTCGTAGCGGTTTTGCGCAGCGGTGTAGGTCATCGAAAAGGCTCTCTGTGCGAACGGCGAGTGGCAGAAGCTAACATTTCACAGACGCATCGGTCAGGCCGAAAGTTCGCATGGCAGGTGTGGAGCGAGCTTGCTCCGGGCGGCGATCCGACGATAGCGGTGGATCTGCCAACAAATCATCGACAGGTATGGCCTCATCGCGAGCAAGCTCGCGCCCACAGGGCTCGATAGCCAAGCCTTAACGCGCCTGCGCAAACACCTGGGCCACCCAATCCACGAACACTCGCACCCGTGGCGACATGTGTCGGTTGTGCGGATAGAGCACCGACACTGGCATGGAAGGTGGTGGAGTCGCGGCGAGGACTTCCTGGATCAGACCCTGCCGGATCGGCTCCTCCATCCGGTAATGCGGGCACTGGATCAGGCCCATCCCGGCGATGGCCGACGCGGCGTAGATTTCCGCGCCGGACACTGACAACGTGCCACCGATCGGCACTTCCTTGAGTTCGCCCTCGACCATGAACTCGAACGGATACAGCTTGCCGGTACTGCGCGAGACGTAATTCACCGCTTTGTGATGTTTCAGATCCGCGAGGCTTTTCGGCTCACCGTGCCGGCGAAGGTAAGCAGGACTGGCGCAAGTGATCTGCCGAAGATTGGCGACGCGCCGGCCAATCAATGACGAATCCGCCAACGTGCCGGAACGCACGACGCAATCAACGCCTTCGGCAATCAGGTCGACGAAACGATCCGCCTCGCTGATGAACAATTCTATTTCGGGGTAGCGAGCCATGAATTGCGGCAGCGCCGGGATCACGAAATATCGCGCCTGGGTTCCGTGCAGGTCCACCCTCAGCTTGCCTTTGGGCGCCACGCCGCGAAACGCCAGTTCGGCTTCCTCCAGCTCGGCCAGCAACTGCACGCATCGCGGGTAATAGGCTTCGCCATCAAGGGTCGGGCGTACCTTGCGGGTGCTGCGCTCCAGCAAACGCACCCCCAACCAGGCCTCGAACTGATTGAGCGTGTGGGTCAGCGTCGCCCGGGGCATGCTCAAATCTTCAGCGGCCAGGGTGAAACTGCTGCGCTCGTATATGCGGACAAATACCCGCATGGCCTTGACCTGATCCATCGGAATCCTGCGCCCTGATTGTTGAGAGATATTGAACAGTCAAGGCAACTTTCATGCATTTATCGCCAAGAGTAAACATGTGAATCTGGCTTCAACCTACCACGACATCTCAGGGGATTCTTGCCATGACTGTTCCAAACTCCAAAGTTGCCATTGTCACCGGCGCCTCGCGCGGCATCGGTGCAGAGATTGCCAAGCAACTGGCCACTGACGGTTTCGCCGTCGCCGTCAACTTCGCCAGCAGTGCCACCGAAGCCTCCAGGCTGGTTGTGCAGTTGCGCCAGGCCGGTCACCAGGCCATAGCGGTGAAGGCCGACGTGTCGGTTTCTGCCGATGTCAGCCGGATGTTCGATGAAGTCGAAGCACAGCTGGGCAAGATCGATGTGTTGATCAACAACGCCGGCATCCTCCAGGTCATGCCCTTGGCACAGCACAGCGATGAGCTGTTCGACCGCACGTTTGCAATCAATACCCGGGGCACGTTCAACACCTTGCGCGAAGCCGCGACCCGGCTGAACGACGGCGGCCGCATCGTGAATTTTTCCAGCAGCACCGTGGGCCTGAACCTGCCTGGCTATTCGGTGTACATCGCCAGCAAGGCCGCGGTGGAGTCGCTGACCCAGGTGTTTGCCAAGGAACTGCGCGGTCGACAGATCACGGTCAATGCCGTGGCCCCGGGGCCGGTCGCCACCGAGCTGTTCATGCACGGAAAAAGCGAAGAGCAGGTGCAGCACTACGCGAAGATGCCGCCCTTGGAGCGCCTCGGCCAGCCGGAAGACATTGCCAGCATCGTGTCTTTCCTGGCCAGCCCGGCTGCCGGCTGGGTGAACGGGCAGATCCTGCGGGCCAATGGTGGGCTGGTCTGATCGCCGCCCGGAGCAAGCTCGCTCCCACAAGGGAATCCTTGACCTGTGGGAGCGAGCCTGCTCGCGTTGGGGCCGGTGGTGCCAGACCCTAAGCTCGTTGACGCCGTCCTTGGGCTTAGCTCAGCGCACCAGATGCAAGAACTGCATGTGCCGCTCGTACTGATCGAGGATGTCGTTGATGACCTGCTCCTTGGAGTAGCCCACCAGGTCGTAATCCTGGCTGCCTTCGCTCAGGTGCACCTCGGCTCGGTAGTAACGCCGGTTGTTGATTTGCTTGGAGCCCATGCCGCCCCGGGCGAAGGACGGCGTGAAGTAGCCGCGCATCTGCACCTGGTAGATGAACGGATGCTGCTCGCCGTGGCCGATCTCCAGGCTGACGCTGTCGTTGGCCGGGTCTGGCTGGGTCATCACCGCCAGGCCTTTTTCAGCGAACACCGCTTTCACTTCTTCGATGGCAGGGCGCACCGTGGTGTCCAGGAAACGGTACACCTCGTCCCGGGAAGGGAAATGCACCGCCTGGCTCAGACGCTGGCGCCAGCCGCCCGTGCCCCGGCGAGATCCCGCCACCGGCGCGAGGGAATGCAATTGCGCAATCTGCTTCTGGGATTCGAGATAGAACGCCTTGTGCAGCCCCCACATCATCAGCAAAAGAATCATGGAGAACGGCAACGACGTCAGCACCACCGCTGACTTGAGCGCATCGATGCTGCCGGAAAACAGCAAGGCACTGGTCACCAGGGCGGTCATCGCTCCCCAGAACACACGCAGCCATTTCGGCCCGTCTTCATCGGGGCTGCCACCCTTGGCAGACAACGTCGAAAGCACCACGGTGCCTGAATCGGCGGACGTGACAAAAAACACGAAGCTGATAAACACCGTGACCGCGATCACCGTCTTGCTCCACGGATAGGTTTCCAGCAGCAGGTAAAGGCTCATCGACGGGTTTTCCAGGGCGGACATGCCCAAGGCACTCATGCCATGGTTCAGTACCTGGTCGAGGGCACTGTTGCCGAAGATCGACATCCACGCCAGGGTGAAACCCAGTGGAATCAAAAGCACGCCAAACACGAATTCGCGGATCGTACGGCCACGGGAAATCCGTGCGATAAACAGCCCCACGAACGGCGACCAGGCGATCCACCACGCCCAGTAGAAAACGGTCCAGCCGCCCAACCAGTCACTGGGCTTGTTGTAGGCGTACAGGTCGAAACTTTTCATCGGCAGCGCGCCGAGGTAGTCCCCCAAATTCTGAATCAGCGTGTTGAGCAGGTGCTGCGTCGGCCCGGCAAACAGCACGAACAGCAACAGCGCGCAGGCCAGCAGCATGTTGATGTCAGACATGACCCGCACACCTTTATCGACACCCGCCACGGCGACGATGATTGCCGCCCCCATCATCAGTACGATCAGGCCAACCTGAATCCACTGCGTGTGGGCGATGCCGAACAGGTAATCCAGCCCGGAATTGAGGTGCAGCACTCCAAACCCCATGTCCGCGCCCAGGCCGAACACGGTCGCGATGATGCCGAAGCCGTCCACTGCATAACCGATCGGGCCATTGATGCGCTTGCCGATCAGCGGGTACAACGCCGACCGCAAGGCCAACGGCAAGTTGTGCCGGTAGGCGAAGTACGCCAGGGCCATGCCGACGAATGCAAAGACGCCCCAGCCGTGCAAGCCCCAGTGCAGGAATAGGATCTGCATGGCCTGGCGCGCCGCATCGGCGGTGCCGGCCTCCCCTTGGGGGGGCTGGACCAGATGGGTCAGCGGCTCCGAAACGCAAAAGAAGAACAACGTGATGCTGATCCCGGCGGCGAACAACATGCCGGCCCAGGACAGGTAACTGAACTCGGGTTCGTCGTGGTCGGCTCCGAGCTTGATCTTGCCGTAGCCGGACAATGCAGTGACTACCACGAAAATCAGATACAGGGTCATCGCCAGCAAGTAATACCAACCGACCGTGTTGGCCGCCCAGTTCTGGGCCGCCAGAAGCCACGCGCCGGCCTGCTTGGGCAGCGTGATGACAACCAGGCCGAACAGCAGGATGAAGGTCGCCGAGAAATAAAACACTGGCGGATTCATGCGGACCAGGCCGCTGGGTGGGAGGGACGAAGTGCTCATCGACAGAGCACCTCGCGAAGCGAAGCAGCGATGTGTACAAACGGACTCGGCAAAGGCAAGCCTCCTGTTGTGAGCGGGCAGCAAACCAATGGTTTAACTTGAATGAACGTTCAAGTTAAACATGAATAGGGAACTAGAGACTAATCGCCGGGCTAAATGGCACGTTTCATACACTAGCCTATGGCTGGGTATGACGTTGCCTGGCGCGCATTCGTTCAGTGTTGCCTCGAACCCTGTGGAAGCTTACAAACCCTTCTTCATCTCCATTCACGCCGGGTCGAAGATTGCTGGTTGCCGCCCGAATATCCACATGCCTATAGTCCGACATCGCCTACAACCAGTACGGACTCATGATCAAAGAACAGCTGTCCCGCTTTCATCGTCTCGACCTGCTCGGTCATCCGACACCGCTGGAGAAACTTGAACGACTCTCCCAATGGCTCGGCCGCGAGGTCTACATCAAGCGCGACGACCTGACGCCCTTGGCACTGGGCGGCAACAAGCTGCGCAAGCTTGAATACCTGGGCGCCGACGCGTTGGCCCAAGGTGCCGACACCCTCATCACCGCTGGCGCGATCCAGTCCAACCATGTCCGCCAGACGGCTGCCTTGGCCGCCAGGCTGGGCCTGGGTTGCGTGGCGCTGCTGGAAAACCCCATCGGCACCGACGACAGCAATTACCTGGGTAACGGCAATCGACTGCTGCTTGACCTGTTCGACGCGAAAGTCGAATTGGTGGATAACCTGGATAACGCCGACGATCAATTGCAGGCCCTCGCTGGCCGCCTGCGCAGCAACGGGAAAAAACCCTACCTGGTGCCGATCGGTGGTTCGAACGCCCTCGGCGCACTGGGATATGTCCGTGCTGGGCTGGAGCTGGCCGAACAGATCAAGGACACCGGTATCGATTTCGCCGCCGTCGTGCTGGCCTCGGGCAGTGCCGGAACCCACAGCGGCCTGGCGCTGGCCTTGAGCGAAAGCCTGCCCGCGCTTCCGGTCATTGGCGTGACGGTTTCCCGTAGCGAAGAAGATCAATTCCCCAAGGTCCAGGGCCTGGCCGAACGCACGGCGCAGCTGTTGGATGTCGCCGTCCCGCAAGCCTTCAAAGTGAACCTGTGGGATGAATACTTTGCTCCCCGCTACGGCGAACCCAGCGCCGGCACGCTGGCGGCGGTCAAGCTACTGGCGAGCCAGGAAGGGCTTTTGCTCGACCCGGTCTACACCGGCAAGGCCATGGCGGGCCTGCTCGACGGCATTGGTCGCGACCGCTTCGACGAGGGCCCGATCATCTTCCTTCACACCGGTGGTGCGCCGGCATTGTTTGCCTACAACGCGGCGTTTTGAGGTCCAGAGAACAATCCATGTGGTTATATAGGGAGGATTTAATATTATTTTCCAACCTATAAAAGCCACCCTATAGTCTCGCCGCAGGCGCATTTGCCGCGAGACGTCTTGGCTGCTTTAAGGCAGGATGTGGCAATCTTTTCGGAGCGCGGCGACGCCTTTCCATCCAAACGATGTCTTCTAAGAAAACACAGGGGCTTGTCATGAATTTTTCCGCATTACGTCGCAACCTGCTGGTGGGTTCGCTGGGCCTGGTACTGGGCGCCGGCCTGCTGGGGCAAGCGGTTGCCGGTGAGCAACTGCAAAACATCAAGGACGCTGGTGAAATCAAGATCGGCCTGGAAGGCACGTACCCACCGTTCAGCTTCGTTGACGCCGACGGCAAGCTGACCGGTTTCGAAGTGGAATTTTCCGAAGCCCTGGCCAAGGAGCTGGGTGTGAAGGTCAAGCTGCAGACCACCCCATGGGCAGGCATCCTCGCGGCACTGGAATCCAAGCGCCTGGACGCTGTGGTCAATCAGGTGACCATTTCTGAAGAACGCAAGAAGAAATACGACTTCTCGGAGCCGTACACAGTTTCCGGCATTCAAGCGCTGGTCCTGACCAAGAAAGCCGACGAGCTGAACATCAAGAAAGCCGCTGACCTGGGCGGTAAAAAAGTCGGCGTTGGCTTGGGCACCAACTACGAACAGTGGGTCAAGGCCAACGTGCCTACCGCCGATGTACGCACTTACGAAGATGACCCGAGCAAGTTCCAGGACCTGCGCGTAGGCCGCATCGACGCCATCCTGATCGACCGCCTCGCCGCGCTGGAATACGCCAAGAAAGCCAAGGACACGACCGCCGCCGGCGAAGCCTTCTCTCGCCAGGAGGCCGGTATTGCCCTGCGCAAAGGCGAGCCTGAGTTGTTGGCCGCCGTGAACAAAGCCATAGAAAAACTGCGCGCCGACGGCACGCTGAAAAAACTGTCGGAAAAATATTTCAACGCTGACGTCACCCAATAATGGAAGCAGCTCTTCAACTCGCGTTGGACTCCGCGCCCTTCCTGCTCAAGGGCGCGTATTACACCGTCATCCTCAGCCTGGGCGGGATGTTCTTCGGCTTGTTGCTGGGGTTCGGCCTGGCGCTGATGCGCCTGTCTCGTCTCAAGGTGGTCAACTGGATAGCCCGCGCCTACGTGTCGTTCTTTCGCGGCACGCCGTTGCTCGTGCAGTTATTCCTGATCTACTACGGGTTGCCGCAGCTGGGGGTCGAGCTGGACCCGCTCCCAGCGGCGCTGATCGGTTTCTCGCTGAACATGGCGGCCTATGCCTGTGAGATCCTGCGGGCCGCCATCAGCTCCATCGAGCGCGGCCAGTGGGAAGCGGCGGCGAGCATCGGGATGACCCGTGCCCAGACTCTGCGTCGGGCCATTTTGCCGCAAGCCGCGCGTACGGCCCTGCCACCGCTGGGCAACAGCTTCATCTCCCTGGTCAAGGACACCGCGCTGGCGGCGACTATCCAGGTGCCGGAGCTGTTCCGTCAGGCGCAATTGATCACCGCCCGTACCTTCGAAATCTTCACAATGTATCTTGCCGCCGCGCTGATCTACTGGGTTCTCGCCACCGTGCTTTCGCACTTGCAGAACGTATTGGAAGCTCGGGTCAATCGGCACGACCAGGAGTCCTGACCCATGATTGTCGTGGAAAAACTGACAAAGCAGTTCAAGGGTCAGGTGGTGCTCAACGGCATCGACTTGAAGATCGAAGAAGGCGAAGTGGTTGCGATCATCGGCCCCAGCGGTTCGGGCAAGACGACCTTCCTGCGCTGCCTGAATTTCCTCGAAGAGCCCAGCAACGGTCGGATCAAGGTCGGCGACATCGAGATCGATGGCAGTCGCCCTTTGAACCAGCAGCAGGGCCTGGTGCGTCGTTTGCGCCAGCAGGTCGGTTTCGTGTTTCAGAACTTCAATCTGTTCCCCCACCGCACCGCGCTGGAGAACGTCACCGAAGGCCCGATCGTGGTGAAAAAGACGCCCCGTGCCGACGCCGAAGCGCTGGGTCGCAAACTGTTGGCGAAAGTCGGCTTGGCCGGCAAGGAAAACGCCTATCCAAGGCGCCTGTCCGGTGGCCAGCAACAGCGCGTGGCAATCGCCCGGGCGCTGGCGATGGAACCGGCGGTGATCCTCTTCGACGAGCCCACCTCGGCCCTCGACCCGGAACTGGTGGGTGAAGTACTGGCAACCATTCGTGGCTTGGCCGAAGAAAAACGCACCATGGTCATCGTGACCCACGAGATGGGCTTCGCCCGGGATGTGGCAAACCGCGTGGTGTTCTTCGACAAAGGCGTGATCGTTGAACAAGGCGAAGCCAAGGCATTGTTTGAAGCACCGAAAGAAGAGCGTACCCGACAGTTCCTCAGCAAGTTCCTCTCAGCCGGACACGGCACGCACTAAAGCAGCACAATGTCGTTACTTCCAAGGATGGAAGTAAGACAACTTGCAACATCCCACATTCAAAGCAAAACGTGAACTTCCCGCTTTTACTTATCCAGCCAAGTTAGAAAGTTATTCAGTCGCGCCTCGACTGAGATCAGCCTATCCGCACTCTGCGAAGCCTCGAACCCCAACGCCCGAGGAAAAGTACGACCAGAACAACGTATTCTTAACAGCAATGCGTAGGACATTTCTGAAGCCTGACATTATCAACTTTTGCGCAAGCGCTTCTATTGACACTGAAACTCTCCAACCTTTATCTAGACGCAAACAGGCGAAGCGCTTTACTTATCTTCAATAAAAATCAACGAGCATCCTAAAACCAAGTAACGCGGCAATTATTCACGTCTTCGATATTTCCGGAACGTAGTGCGTTTAGACATCAAGGAGAACACCCATGACATGTACGTCGCATACCCCTGAGTTGCCCGCGCCCACCTTGGCCAGCAGCGGCATCAATATCACCAGCGCCGCGCACCTGGAGGTCGTTGTAGCGCCCTACCCCGGCATGGATCCGGGGGATCTGGTCGAATTATTCTGGGACAACTGCTACGTCGGCTCCCGCCTGCTTACAGAATCGGACCTGCGCGCAAGCATTTGCCTGCGGGTACCGGAGAGTTTCATTGTCAACGGGACCTCCCGCGTCCACTACCGCGTCATGCAAATCGGACGCGGGCCGGCGCTGTCCGCGGCGCGACAGGTTCAGGTCAAGCTGGACTGCCCCGGTGGCCAACCGTCGGCCTTGACCGGTGATGAAAACCAGAGCCTGGCGCCGGTGCGGATCCCGGAAACCATCCGCCGCCAAGGCGTGAACCCGAACCAGATCAGACGTGGCGTGCCGGTGACGATCGAGCCCTACCTGAACATGGCCGCCGACGATGCGATTACCGTGCGTTGGGGCGACGTGCGCATGGACCTGCCAAGGATCAAGCCTTGTGAAGTAGGCCAACCGGTCCACGTCTGGGTTCCGCCGGAAGTCATCATGGAAGCGGGCGAGGACCTGCGTCTGGAAGTGACCTATTGCATCATCGACCGGGTGGGCAACAATTCCCGCTGGGCTCCGCCGCGTACGTTGAAGATCGGTTGCGCCAACCCGTATCTGAAGAATCCGCCGTCAGATCTGCTCGTGGCCGCTGAACCGCGACGCCGGGCGCCGTGACGTTTCTCTTCCGTAGTCGTATTTGGAAAGGCCACGGCGGTATCACATCCAGCCTATGGTTATTCCTAAAAGTTAGTTCAAAAATAATATCTACGCGTTTAGGGTATATAAACCGGACCACCGGACATTCTTGATTTTGGTCGCCGCTTCATCGCGGCGTTTTCTTGAGATGTGAGGTGGGTATGGTACGGAACACAATCACCCCAATGCAGGGCGCCAAGGCACTGCGTGCAGCCACGGAGTGGCTGTGATGTCCGATCTGGCCCAGGCAAAGGTCCAGAGCGACCTGGACATCGCCCCATCATTGCTGCCGGCGCAGGTGCTGCGCACCGATGCCGAAGCAATCAAAGCTGCCCATGAACTGGCGCAATTGGCGCGCCAGCAAGCTGCGCGTCGCGACCAGCAACGCAAGCTGCCCTGGTCGGAAATCGAGCAATTCACCCGCAGCGGGCTCGGCAGCATTGCCGTGCCCCGCGATTACGGTGGCCCGCAAGTCTCCTGCGTCACGATCGCCGACGTGTTTGCAATCATTTGCGCAGCCGATCCGGCCCTTGGTCAGATTCCCCAAAACCAGTTCGGCGTGCTCCAGCTGATTCTTGCCACGGGCACCGAGCGGCAGAAGAGATTGCTTCTCCAAAGCGTGCTGGAAGGCTGGCGCATCGGCAATGCCGGACCGGAGCGCGGCACCCGCAACACCTTGGAACTCAAGGCACGGATCACGGCCGACGGTGACGGCTATGTCATCAACGGGCAGAAGTTCTATTCCACCGGTGCGCTGTTCGCCCATTGGGTCGCCGTCAAGGCCTTGAATGAGGAGGGTCGTCAGGTATTGGCGTTCGTGCGGCGCGGCACACCGGGCCTGCGGATCGTTGATGACTGGTCGGGCTTCGGCCAGCGCACCACGGCCAGTGGCACGGTGCTGCTGAACGATGTGCGGGTCGACGCCGAGCTGGTACTGGACAACTGGCGCATCAACGACACGCCCAACGTGCAAGGAGCATTTTCGCAACTGATCCAGGCCGCTATTGACCTGGGCATCGCCCGCGGCGCCATCGACGATGCCATCGACTTCGTGCGCAAACGCTCGCGCCCCTGGATCGACGCCAACGTCGAGCGGGCCAGTGACGATCTGTATGTCATCGCCGATGTCGGCAAGCTGAAGATCGAACTGCACGCCGCCGAGGCTTTGCTGCGCAAGGCCGGGCAGGTGCTTGACCAGGTCAATGCCGCGCCGATCACCGAACAGTCCGCCGCCCGCGCCTCGATAGCCGTCGCCGAAGCCAAGGTCCTGACCACCGAAATCGCCCTGCACGCCAGCGAGAAACTGTTCGAGCTGGCCGGCAGCCGCGCCACCCTCGCTGAATTCAACCTTGATCGCTACTGGCGCAACGCACGGGTCCACACCCTGCACGACCCCGTGCGCTGGAAATACCACGCGGTCGGCGATTACCGCCTGAACGGCACCTTGCCGGCCCGGCACTCCTGGATTTGACGACCCCGACTCTGGAGCAGCACATGACGTTTTCCCAACACGTCGCGGTGATCACCAGCGATGAACAAGCCTTGATTGTCGCCAGCGACCTGGCTGATGACTTCAAACGCGACAGTGCCCTGCGCGACCGCGAACGGCGTCTGCCTCTTGCGGAGCTGGAAGCGTTCACTCGCGCGGGCCTATGGGGCATCAGCGTGCCCAAGGCCTACGGCGGTGCGGGCGTATCCAACGTCACGCTGGCCAAGGTCATCGCGCTGATCTCACAGGCCGATGGTTCGCTCGGCCAGATTCCGCAAAATCATTTCTATGCATTGGAAGTGCTGCGGGTTAACGGCAGCGAGGCCCAGAAGCAACGGCTGTACGCCGAGGTGCTGGCCGGCCAGCGGTTCGGCAATGCTCTGGCGGAGCTCGGGACCCGGACGGCCCACGATCGCATCACCCAACTGCGTCGCGACGGCGAGGCCTATCGTATCAACGGCCGCAAGTTCTACGCCACCGGGGCGATCTATGCCCAGCGCATCCCCACCTCGGTGGTGGATGAAAACGGCGTGCAGCAATTGGCGTTCGTCCCGCGCAGCAGCAAGGGCCTGACGGTGATCGACGACTGGAGCGGTTTCGGCCAGCGCACCACCGGCAGCGGCTCGGTGGTGTTCGAGGATGTCCTTGTCGATGCCGAAGACATCGTGCCCTTCCAGAGCGCCTTCGAACGCCCAACGCCGGTAGGCCCGTTGGCGCAGATCCTCCACGCCGCCATCGACGCCGGCATCGCCCGCGCCGCCTATGAAGACGCCCTGCATTTTGTCCGCAGCAAAACCCGTCCGTGGATCGACGCCACCAGCGACGTCGCCACCCAGGACCCGCATACTCTTAAAAGCTTCGGCCACCTGAGCATTCGCCTGCATGCCGCCGAAGCCTTGCTGGAACGCGCCGGTGAACTTCTTGACCGCGCCCAGGCCGACACGAACGCAGAAACGGTGGCGGCGGCCTCGATCGCCGTGGCCGAAGCCCGGGCCCTCAGCACTGAAATTTCCCTCGCCGCCGGCAGCACGCTCTTCGAACTGGCCGGCAGCCAGGCGACCCTGGCCGAGCATGGCCTCGACCGCCACTGGCGCAACGCCCGAGTGCACACCCTGCACGACCCGGTGCGCTGGAAGTATCACGCGGTCGGCAACTTCTACCTCAACGATGAAAAACCGCCGCTGCGGGGGACAATCTGATGGCGGCCGGCAAGAAAAAAATCCTCCTCAACGCGTTCAACATGAACTGCATCGGGCACATCAACCACGGTCTGTGGACCCATCCAGAGGACACTTCGACCCAGTTCAACACCATTGAATACTGGACCGGGCTGGCCCAGTTGCTGGAGCGAGGTTTGTTCGACGGGTTGTTCATTGCCGATATCGTCGGGGTCTATGACGTTTACCAGCAGTCCGTGGACGTCACGCTGAAAGAATCGATTCAACTGCCGGTCAACGACCCGTTGCTGCTGGTATCGGCAATGGCCGCAGTGACGAAGAACCTCGGCTTTGGCCTCACCGCCAACTTGACCTACGAACCGCCGTACCTGTTCGCCCGGCGCATGAGCACGCTGGACCACCTGAGCCGCGGACGGGTTGGCTGGAACATCGTCACCGGCTACCTGGACAGCGCCGCCAAGGCCATGGGCCTTACCGCGCAGGTCGAGCACGACCGGCGCTACGACCAGGCCGACGAGTACCTGCAAGTGCTCTACAAGCTATGGGAAGGCAGTTGGGAAGACGACGCGGTCATCAACGATCGCGAGCAGCGGATTTATGCCCGGCCAGAGAAAGTGCACAAGGTCCAGCATCAGGGGGAGTTCTATCAGATCGAGGGTTATCACCTCTGCGAGCCCTCGCCACAGCGCACGCCGGTACTGTTCCAGGCGGGCAGCTCCGAGCGGGGCCTGCTGTTCGCTGGGCGCCATGCGGAGTGCGTGTTCATCAGTGGCCAAAACAAACCGGCGACCAAGGTCCAGGTGGACAAGGTCCGCGCCAGCGCCCTCGCGGCTGGGCGCCATGCCGAAGACATCAAAGTGTTCATGGGCCTGAACGTGATCGTCGGCGAAACCGAAGCGGCGGCCTGGACCAAGCATTCCGAATACCTGGGCTACGCCAGCGCCGAGGCCGGAGTGGCGCATTTCTCCGCCTCGACGGGCATTGATTTTGCCGAGTACGAACTGGACGAACCGATCCTGTACGTGAAGAGCAACGCCATCCAGTCCGCCACCAAGACCCTGCAAAACAACGACTGGACCCGACGCAGATTGCTGGAGCAACACGCCTTGGGCGGTCGCTACATCACGGTGGTCGGCTCGCCCGAACAGGTCGCCGATGAGCTGGAATCCTGGATCGCCGAAACCGGCCTCGACGGCTTCAACCTGACCCGCATCGTCACGCCGCAAAGTTACCTGGACTTCATCGACCTGGTGATTCCCGAGCTGCAGCGACGCGGGTCGTACAAGACCGAATACGACGATGGCACGTTGCGGGAAAAGCTGTTTCACGGGGGGGCTCATTTGCCCGAACAACATACCGGCTCAACCTACCGGCACTGATCCTGTGGCGAGGGGGCTTGCTCCCGCTGATGGGCGAAGCCCGCCCAAAGAGTTTGTGGCTACTTCGTAGCCCAGCGGGAGCAAGCTCCCTCGCCACAAAGGCGCATCACTCAATTAATCGATGACTGGAATATCCGACATGACCAAGCACTTCCTCACTCTGCCAGTCAGAACCCTGGCCCTGGCTTTCGGCCTGTTCAGCTCGGCATTGTTCGCCGCCGACGCCCCGTTGAAAATCGGCACCACCGCTGCGTTCGCCATTCCCTTGGAGGCTGCCGTCGAAGAGGCCGGCAAACAAGGCCTGAAAGTCGAACTGGTGGAATTCAGCGACTGGATTGCGCCTAACGTCAGCCTCGCTTCGGGCGACATCGACGTGAATTATTTCCAGCACATACCGTTCCTGGAGAACGCCAAGGCCGCCGCCGGTTTCGACCTGGTGCCGTTCGCACCGGGAATCATCAACAACGTAGGCCTCTATTCGAAGAAATACAAAAGCTTCGACGAGCTGCCCGAAGGCGCCAGCGTCGCCATTGCCAACGATCCGATCAACAGCGGACGCGGTTTGCAATTGCTGGCCAAGGCCGGACTGATCCAGCTCAAGCCGGGCGTCGGCTACAAGGCCACCGAAGACGACATCATCGCCAACCCAAAGAAGCTCAAGATCCTGCAAGTCGAAGCCGTGCAGTTGGTGCGTGCCTATGAAGACGCGGATCTGGTACAAGGTTATCCAGCCTACATTCGCCTGGCGAACACCTTCGACGCGACGTCTGCCTTGCTCTTCGACGGCCTCGACCACAAGGAATATGTCATCCAGTTCGTGATCCAGCCCAAGAGCGAGAACGATCCAAGGCTGATCAAGTTCGTCGACATTTACCAACACTCACCTGCCGTGCGCGCGGCCCTGGACAAGGCCCACGGCAAGCTCTACCAAGCCGGCTGGGAAGGCTGATCATGAGTGCCGTCAACGCTCGACTCCGCCATGAAGCCCCAGCGCCCCACGTCGCCGACCAGACCGAGCTGCATCCAGAACTGAACCGTGCCCATGTGCGCTTCATCGGCCTCGGCAAGACCTACCCTGGCACCCAGGGCCCGGTGGCCGCGCTGCAAGGCATCGACCTGGCGATCCAGCGCGGCGAGGTCTTTGGCATCATCGGCCGCAGTGGCGCGGGCAAGTCCTCGCTGATCCGCACCATCAACCGCCTCGAACAACCCACCAGCGGACGGGTGCTGATCGATCAGGTGGACATCGGCGAGTTCGATGAAGATCGTCTCGTGGAGCTGCGCCGGCGCATCGGCATGATCTTCCAGCACTTCAACCTGATGTCGGCCAAGACGGTGTGGCAGAACGTCGAGCTGCCGCTCAAGGTTGCCGGCGTGCCCAAGGAACAACGTCTGCACAAGGTTCGCGAATTGTTGGAACTGGTCGGCCTGCAAGGTAAGCACGGCGCCTATCCGGCGCAGCTCTCGGGCGGTCAGAAGCAGCGTGTCGGGATTGCCCGGGCGCTGGTCCATGACCCGCAGATCCTGTTGTGCGACGAGGCCACCTCGGCGCTCGATCCGGAAACGACTCAATCGATCCTCGGTTTGCTGCGTGAGATCAACCAGCGGCTGGGCCTGACCATCGTGCTGATTACCCATGAAATGGCGGTCATCCGCGAAGTCTGCGACCGGGTGGTGGTGCTCGAACAAGGACGGATCGTCGAACAAGGGCCGGTCTGGGAAGTCTTCGGCAACCCGCAGCATGCCGTCAGCCGCACGCTCCTGGCGCCGTTGCAGCACGCACTGCCCGAGGAACTGCAAAGCCGCTTGCAACCCCACCCGACCTCCGCGGACGCAGCCACTGTACTGCGCCTGCAATTCACGGGGCACAGCGGCGACGAACCAGACCTCGCGGCCCTGTTCAGTGCCCTGGGTGGACGGGTACGGCTGCTGCACGGCGGCCTGGAAAGAATTCAAGGCCACGGGCTGGGGCAGTTGCTGCTGGCGGTGAGCAGGTCGTCATGGGGCGCTGATGAACTGCGTCAACGTGCGGGCAACTGGGCACAACGGGTGGAGGTGTTGGGTTATGTGGTTTGACCGATTGCTGCAGGGCTTCATCGACACGTTCCTCATGGTTGGCGTGTCGTCGCTGATCGCGTTGCTGGCGGGCATTCCGCTGGCGGTGATTCTGGTCACAAGCGGCAAGGGCGGCATCTATGAGGCGCCCGCCTTGAACAAGGCCCTGGGCGGGTTTGTGAATTTGTTCCGCTCGATCCCCTTCCTGATCCTCATGGTGGCGCTGATTCCGTTCACCCGATTGATTGTCGGCACCACCTATGGCGTATGGGCCGCGGTGGTGCCGCTGACGATTGCCGCCACGCCGTTTTTTGCGCGTATCGCCGAAGTCAGCTTGCGGGAAGTTGACCATGGCCTGATCGAAGCGGCCCAGGCCATGGGTTGCCGGCGCTGGCACATCGTCTGGCATGTGCTGCTACCCGAAGCGCTGCCCGGCATCGTCGGCGGCTTTACCATCACGCTGGTGACCATGATCAACTCATCGGCCATGGCCGGGGCGATCGGTGCCGGAGGCCTGGGCGACATTGCCTACCGCTACGGTTACCAGCGTTTCGACAGCCAGATCATGCTCACGGTGATCGTGTTGCTGGTGGCATTGGTGGCGATGATTCAATTGGGCGGGGATCGGTTGGCGCGGGGGCTGAACAAGCGCTGAGAGGCGAAACATTGTGGGAGCGAGCTTGCGGTATAGTCATCAAACACTCCCAATCCAAAGCCAGCGACCATGAAACACACCGCCGACGATCTGCAGTCCATCACCGCCACGACCCTTGGCCATTACAACGCCGTGGCGGAGAGTTTTCGCGAAGGCACCCGCGATCATGACGTCAGCCAGAACATCGACGCCCTGCTGCGACACATCCAAGGCCAGGCGCCGTTCCATATCCTCGATTTCGGCTGCGGCCCTGGGCGTGATCTTCGCACCTTCACGGCCATGGGCCATGTCGCGGTGGGCCTCGACGGTTCGAGCGAATTCGCGCGCATGGCCCGCCAGGACAGCGGATGCGAGGTGTGGCAACAGGATTTCCTGCAACTCGATCTGCCGGCGGAGCGTTTCGACGGGATCTTCGCCAACGCCGTCCTGTTCCACATCCCGGTGCAGGAGCTGCCGCGCGTGCTCAAGCAATTGCACGCCACGCTCAAGCCCGGCGGCGTGCTGTTCAGCTCAAACCCCCGGGGCGAAAACCAGGAAGGCTGGAACGGCCAACGCTTTGGCGCGTATCACGACCTCGCGGCCTGGCGCGTGTCGCTCACGCAGGCGGGTTTTGTGGAGCTGGAGCATTACTACCGGCCGGCGGGACTGCCGCGAGAACAGCAGCCTTGGTTGGCGAGCGTATGGCGCAAGATTTGAAAGCGGCTCTGTAACGAGGTTGTGCCTAGCTCTTGTGGCGAGGGAGCTTGCTCCCGCTGGGCCGCGAAGCGGCCCCAACCCGGTCAATCTGGTTTCCCGACAGACCGCGTCAACCGCGCTACGACGGCTGCGCCGCCGAGCGGGAGCAAGCTCCCTCGCCACAACGATTGCGTTTGACCACAAATTCACCCTTGCTTGAGCAACCACTTCTGCGACAACCGCTCCAGCCGTCCATCGTCCTTGATCCGCCCCAAGGCATTGTCCAGGCTGGCCTTGAACGCCGGGTTGCCCTTCTGAAATGGAATGACCAGGTTCGGCGCCGGCCCCTTCTTTTCCTCGGGCTGGAAAGACTGCGCCAGGACCAGAGGACGTTGCGCCTCATCCTTGCTTGCCAGCAATTGCGCATCCGGTTGGCTATAAGTAGCGCTGGTATCGAAACGTTCCGCCAACTCCGGGGTCATTGCTATGTGGTTGATGGCGACGTCGTACTTGCCGCTTTCCACGCCGGACAACAGATCCGCCGCATCGGTGACGACAAAATCAGGGCGTACATCGAGCTCGCCCGCGAGCATTTCGCCCAGCTCTACTTCGAAACCGGTGAGCTTGCCGTCCTCCTTGAAATTGAACGGCGCGGTGTTGGCCTCGAGGGCGATTCGCAACTCGCCACGGTCGTTGACGTCGTCGATCAGTTCCGCATGGGCCAGAGGGCTCAACAGAGGTAGCAGGCAGATCAGGCCAGGCAGGAAACGCATGGTCACTCCTAGTATTTATACAAGCGACGCTCGTTTCAGGCTCGCTTTGCTATGGTTGTTGCAGGCTTCGACAACGATTAGTCATGAAGTTGTCATGACCCGACGGATTTATGGGAAAACTGGAGTAAAAAATGAAAAGTTTTATGTCACGTGCGGCGTTGGCCGGTTTGTTGCTCGGAACTTCCATGCTGGCGACAGCGGCAACCCCGGCGCCCAAAGGTGCAGAAGTATTCATCGTTTCTCCTGAAGACGGTGCCACCGTCAGCCAAGAGTTCAAGGTCAAGTTCGGCGTCAAGAACATTGCACTTGCCCCGGCGGGCGACGTGACCAAGAACACCGGCCATCACCACCTGCTGATCGATGTCGATGATCTGCCTGCCGAGGGCACGCCGATTCCGACCGACCCCCACCACATGCATTTTGGCAAGGCGCAAACCGAAGCCACGATCAAACTGGCGCCGGGCAAACACACCTTGCAATTGATCCTGGGCGACAGCGGCCATATGCCGTTCGACCCGTCGATCGTGTCCGAAAAGATCACGGTGAACGTCGAGTAACACAGCACTTAGAAGATAAATGCAGTATCCACTGTGGGAACGAGCCTGCTCGCGAAAGCGGCATATCAGTAAATGCGCCTGACAGACCGCTTTCGCGAGCAGGCTCGCTCCCACAGGGTTCCATTGTGTCGGACAGAAAAAACGGGAGCCCCTTCGGAGCTCCCGTTTTCATTGCAAGCCAGGCCCGCTTAGAACAGCACGCGGCAACGAATGGTGCCGTTGATGTGCTGCAACTTCTCTTGGGCCAGGTCCGAGTATTCGGCATCGACGTCGATCACGACGTAGCCGACTTTCTCGTTGGTCTGCAGGAACTGACCGGAAATGTTGATGCCGTTTTCCGCGAAGACTTTGTTGATCTCGCTCATCACACCCGGAATGTTTTCGTGGATGTGCAGCAGGCGGTGCTTGCCAGGGTGGGCCGGCAAAGCCACTTCCGGGAAGTTCACCGACGATACCGAGGTACCGTTGTCGCTGTACTTGACCAGTTTTTCAGCCACTTCCAGACCGATGTTGGCCTGGGCTTCAGCGGTGGAACCGCCGATGTGCGGGGTCAGGATCACGTTGTCCAGGCCACGCAGCGGGCTTTCGAAGATGTCATCGTTGGAGCGAGGCTCCACCGGGAACACATCGATCGCCGCGCCGATCAGGTGCTTGTCCTTGATCGCTTCGGCCAGTGCGTCGAGCTTGACCACGGTGCCGCGAGCGGCGTTGATCAGGATCCCGCCTTTCTTGATGGCGCGGATTTCCTTTTCACCGATCATCCACTGGGTGGCCGGGGTTTCCGGCACGTGCAGGGTGACGATGTCGGACATGCCCAGCAATTCGTGCAAGTCGTTGACCTGGGTCGCGTTGCCCAACGGCAGCTTGGTCACGGTGTCGTAGAAAAACACCTGCATGCCAAGGCCTTCAGCCAGTACCGACAATTGAGTACCGATCGAGCCGTAGCCGACGATACCCAGCTTCTTGCCGCGGATCTCGAAGGAATTGGCCGCGCTCTTGATCCAGCCGCCACGGTGGCAGGAAGCGTTCTTCTCGGGGATGCCGCGCAACAGCAGGATCGCCTCGGCCAGCACCAGTTCGGCAACGGAACGGGTGTTGGAATACGGCGCATTGAACACCGCGATACCGCGTTCGCGAGCCGCGTTGAGGTCCACCTGGTTGGTGCCGATGCAGAAGCAGCCGACCGCCACCAGTTTCTTGGCGTGGTCGAAGATCTCTTCAGTCAGTTGCGTACGGGAGCGAATACCGATGAAGTGAGCATCGGCGATCTTTTCCTTGAGCTGGGCTTCCGGCAGAGAACTGGTGATGTACTCGATGCTGGTGTAGCCCGCCGACTTGAGGACGTCGACAGCCGATTGGTGGACGCCTTCGAGAAGAAGGAACTTGATCTTGCTCTTATCGAGAGAAGTCTTGCTCATCTGCGTAAACCTGTGTCCCGGAGAAAAATGGCAGGGAATCGGACAGCGCATGCTGGCCCGACCGGCATGACAGCCGTCGCCGCAGAACAGCCGTTGGGCACTACGCTGCGGGGTCGGTATGCTAGCATATGCCCCCCGCAAACACCCATTCCTGCGACGTGAAGCGTTCTCAGGATGACCATGAATTGTTCGAGAGTTCTGTCGATGACCAATCCTGCCGTGATAGATGAGCTGAAGACCCTGGTTGAGCCTGGCAAAGTTTTGACCGATGCCGACTCCCTGAATGCTTACGGCAAGGATTGGACCAAGCATTACGCGCCCGCACCGACCGCCATTGTGTTTCCAAAGACCACCGAACAAGTCCAGGCCATTGTGCGCTGGGCCAACGCGCACAAAGTCGCGTTGGTGCCATCGGGCGGGCGTACCGGCCTCTCCGCCGCCGCCGTCGCGGCGAATGGCGAGGTGGTCGTGTCATTCGACTACATGAACCAGATCCTCGATGTGAACCTGACCGACCGCACCGCCGTATGCCAGCCGGGCGTGGTCACCGAACAGTTGCAGAACAGGGCTGAAGAACATGGGCTCTACTATCCGGTGGACTTCGCTTCGGCAGGTTCGAGCCAGATTGGCGGCAATATCGGCACCAATGCTGGCGGGATCAAGGTCATTCGCTACGGCATGACCCGCAACTGGGTGGCGGGCATGAAGGTCGTGACGGGCAAGGGCGACGTGCTGGAACTGAACAAGGACCTGATCAAGAACGCCACCGGCTATGACTTGCGGCAGCTGTTCATCGGCGCCGAGGGCACCCTTGGTTTCGTGGTCGAAGCCACCATGCGCCTGGACCGCGCGCCGAAAAACCTCACCGCCATGGTGCTCGGCACGCCGGACTTCGACTCGATCATGCCGGTACTGCACGCATTCCAAGGCAAGCTGGACCTGACCGCCTTTGAATTTTTCTCCGACAAGGCCCTGGCCAAGGTCCTCGACCGCGGCGACGTCCCGGCCCCGTTCGAAACCGGCTGCCCGTTCTACGCCCTGTTGGAATTCGAAGCCACCACCGAAGAAGTCGCCAACCACGCCCTGGAGACTTTCGAGCACTGCGTCGAACAAGGCTGGGTACTGGACGGCGTAATGAGCCAGAGCGAAACCCAGCTGCAAAACCTTTGGAAGCTGCGCGAGTACATCTCCGAGACCATTTCCCACTGGACGCCGTACAAGAACGATATTTCGGTAACCGTCTCCAAAGTCCCGGGCTTCTTGCGCGAAATCGACGCGATTGTCGGCGAACACTACCCAGACTTTGAAATAGTCTGGTTCGGCCACATCGGCGACGGGAACCTGCACCTGAACATCCTCAAGCCGGAAAACCTGAGCAAGGATGAGTTCTTCGCTAAATGCGCGACGGTGAACAAATGGGTCTTTGAAACCGTCGAGAAGTACAACGGTTCAATCTCTGCCGAACACGGCGTGGGCATGACCAAACGCGACTACCTCACGTACAGTCGCTCTGCGGTTGAAATCGAATACATGAAAGCCGTGAAGTCGGTGTTCGACCCGAACGGCATCATGAACCCAGGCAAGATTTTCGCAGTTTGATCTATAACAACACTTGATGAAATCTCAAGGCAGGAGTCGGTAATGAGCTATCAGCACCAGTATGTCGACGGTACGCGTATTCATTTCCCGGTGGGCAAAGTAGTGTGCATCGGCCGCAACTATGCCGAACACGCCAAGGAACTGGATAACCCGGTGCCCACCGAACCGCTGCTGTTCATCAAGCCAGGCAGCTGCGTGGTGCCGTTGGAAGGCGGCTTCAGCATTCCCGCCGACCGCGGCTCGGTGCACTACGAAGCGGAAATCGCCGTGCTGATCGGCAAGCCACTGTCCACCAAGCCCAGCGTTGAAGAAGTACTGGACGCCATTTCCGGCTTCGCCCCGGCCCTGGACCTGACCCTGCGGGACAAGCAGGCCGAACTCAAGGCCAAGGGGTTGCCATGGGAAGTCGCCAAGTCCTTCGACGGCGCGGCAGTGATCGCTCCCTTTGTCTCGAACGCCACGTTTGCCGACCTGACCGATATTCCCGTTCGCCTGACCATCAACGGCGAAGTCCGCCAGGACGGCAACAGCAGCCTGATGCTCAACCCCATCGTGCCGATGATCCAGTACATGGCCGGCTGCTTCTCGCTTCAGGCCGGAGACGTCATTCTCACGGGCACCCCGGCGGGCGTCGGGCCGCTGAACATTGGCGATGAACTGGTGCTGGAACTGCCTGGGGCGAGCCGCTTCGAAAGCAGCGTTCGCTAACGGCCACGCCTCCAATTTCCTGTGGGAGCATGCTTGCTCGCGATGAGGTCATCACATCCAACAGTTAGGTTGGCTGACCGTCCGCTATCGCGAGCAAGCTCGCTCCACCGGGTTCTTGAGCAGCCTTGTCCAGCATTTACCGTTTTTTTCACATGCCATCCGGATAATTCCGGGGATTGCGGCATCTGAGCCTGCCGATCCCTCGCGCGAATTCCTGGAACGCATCCCCGATGGCCAAGACCCAAACCCTGCCCACCTCCGTCCGCCGTGCTCGCTTCGGCTTGCCCTGGTATGCCTGGCTGCTGCTGGCCGCAATCGCTGCCTATGGCCTGGCGTTCGCGATGCATTGGGATGACCGGGGCCGGCTCTGGGTGGCGGAACGCTTCGAAAGCCCGGCCCAACGCCAGGAAAGCATCTGGTTGCCCGACTATCGCGCCGTGATCGACGCCAAGCCCCTGCCTGGCATGGAAAAGGACGAGGCTTCCGACGTCACCTACAACCCGCAGACCAAGACGCTGTTCGCGGTCATGGGCAAGAATCCGTTCCTGGCGGAGCTGACCCTGCAAGGCGACGTGCTGCGCAAGATGCCATTGGTGGGCTGGAACAATCCCGAAGGCGTGACCTATATGGAAAATGGCCTGCTGGCCATTACCGATGAGCGAAACCACACCCTGTCGATCGTCCAGGTCGATGCGAATACCCAAACGCTGAACAGCAAGGACTTTCCCCAATACGACCTTGGCGCGTCACAGAACCAGAACAAAGGGTTCGAGGCGATCGTCTGGGATCCGCGCAATCAACAACTGGTGCTGGGCGAAGAGCGCCCGCCAGCCTTGTTCACCTGGAAAAGTGACGGCAGCCAATTGCTCAAGGGCGACAAGCAGATCCATGTCAGCGATGAACTGGACCTGCGCAACCTGTCCGCCCTGGCGATCGATCCCCGTACGGGACATATGCTGTTGCTTTCAGCCGACTCCCATCTATTGCTGGAACTGGATGCAGAAGGCGAACAGGTCAGCTTCATGACGCTGCTGGGAGGCTTTAACGGGCTGAAAGATACGGTTCCCCGCGCCGAAGGCGTCACCGTCGATGAAGCGGGCAACCTATATATGGTCAGCGAGCCGAACCTGTTCTATCGTTTCGAAAAACAACGCTGATTGCGAAAACTCTGTAGGGAAATTCTTCCTTCGTTGTAGGGCGTGGCAGACGGCCATTAAGCTTCAGTTCAGGCAGTCGTGGTATTTCCAACCACCTGTTCTTATCCGAGCCCACTCCCGATGCGCCGACTTGCCCGTCCAAGACCCCTGATCCTGCTGTTGCTGTCGATTACCCTGATTGGATTAATCGCAGCCGGGCAATACCTGCGTCTGTTCGAGCGCGCCTGGTTCAATTTCAATACGCTCTGGCACACCCTTGGCGAGCAAGCCATTGCCCTGGACCAATACCAAGTCACGGTACAAGCCCAAGTCATCGAAGGCCTGGACGACGACGTTTCCGCGCTGACGTTCGATCCGATCCGCAAAAGCCTCTTCACCGTCACCAACAAGAATGCCGAGCTGATCGAGCTGTCACTGGACGGCAAGATTCTGCGACGCATCGCCCTGGTCGGCTTTGGCGACCCGGAAGCGGTGGAATTCATCAGCGAGAACATCTACGTCATTACCGACGAACGTCAGCAGCGCCTGATCAAGATCCACCTGGAAGAAGACACCCGCTTCCTGGACGCGGCCGATGCCGAGCAAATGACACTCGGCGTGCACATGAGCGGCAACAAGGGTTTCGAAGGGCTGGCCTATGACTCCATCGGCAAGCGGCTGTTCGTCGCCAAGGAACGCGACCCGATGCTGATTTATGAAGTACACGGATTTCCCCACCACAATCCGGAAAAATCCTACGCTGTCCACGTAATCAACAACCCCAAGCGCGATGCAGGACTGTTCGTGCGCGATCTCTCCAGCCTGCAATACGACGAACGCAGCGGCCATCTGCTGGCGCTGTCCGATGAGTCGCGGTTGATTATCGAGTTGGATATCGACGGTCGGCCGTTAAGCACGCTGTCGTTGAGCAAGGGCCGCCACGGACTGGAGAAAACCATTCCCCAACCGGAAGGCTTGGCCATGGATGACGATGGCAATCTGTATGTGGTGAGCGAGCCGAATCTGTTCTATGTGTTCAAGAAGCCGCAGCCTTGAACCACTCCTGACCCAGCTCGCACCCACAGGGTTTGGTGTTGAATCAGCCCGGATTATTCCGCCCGCAGGGTCTTCACGCCATCAGCAGTCCCCAACAACAGCACATCCGCCGGGCGAGCGGCGAACAAGCCGTTGGTGACTACGCCGACGATGGCGTTGATCTGGCTTTCCAGTTCAACCGGATTGGTGATCTGCAGGTTATGCACGTCAAGGATGATGTTGCCGTTATCGGTCAGCACGCCTTCGCGATACACCGGATCGCCGCCCAGCTTCACCAATTGCCGGGCAACGTGGCTGCGGGCCATCGGGATGACTTCCACCGGCAGCGGGAACGCGCCGAGCACCGGGACCAGTTTGCTGGCATCGGCGATGCAGATGAACGTCTTGGCGACGGCCGCAACGATCTTCTCGCGAGTCAGGGCCGCACCGCCGCCCTTGATCAGGTTCAAGTGCGCGTCGCTTTCGTCGGCGCCGTCGATGTAGAACTCCAGGTCGCTCACGGTGTTGAGCTCGTACACGGGGATCCCGTGGCCCTTGAGGCGCGCCGCGGTGGCTTCGGAGCTGGCGACCGCGCCGTCGAACGCGCCTTTGTGCTGCGCCAAGGCGTCGATGAAGCAATTGGCGGTAGAGCCGGTGCCGACCCCGACGATGCTCTTGTCATCCAGTTTCGGGAGGATGAGGTCGACAGCGGCCTGGGCCACGGCCTGTTTGAGTTGATCCTGGGTCATGCGGGCTCCGAAGGTGCCGAGAGAGAACGAAAGGCCGGCATTATAGGCGTAGAAACCGTGGCGAGGGAGCAAGCTCGCGCTTGAGTGCGAAGCGCTCATCGCTTTTTCTGGGGCCGCTGCGCGACCCAACGGGAGCAAGCTCCCTCGCCACGGGGGTTCCTGCGCTCAAAGTGCCTTAATTCGTGTGGTCGCCCGGCCAAAAGCCGGGTTAGACTCCTTGGCCCTGCCCAACCCGCTCAGTGATGCTTTCCGATGCTTGAACAGTACGTCAAAAAGATCCTCACCTCGCGCGTTTACGACGTTGCCGTAGAAACCCCGCTGCAGACCGCCCGCCAGCTCTCCGAACGGCTGGGCAACGAGGTCTGGCTCAAGCGTGAAGACTTGCAGCCGGTGTTCTCGTTCAAGATTCGCGGGGCCTACAACAAGCTGACCCAGCTCACCGACGAAGAGCGCGCCCGTGGCGTGGTCACGGCCTCGGCGGGCAACCATGCCCAGGGCCTGGCGCTGGCCGCCAAGGTGTTGGGGGTCAAGGCCACCATCGTCATGCCCAAGACCACGCCGGAAATCAAAGTCGAGGGCGTGCGCTCCCGGGGCGGCAAAGTGGTGTTGCATGGCGATTCGTTCCCCGAGGCCCTGGCCTATTCGTTGAAACTGGTCGACGAAAAAGGCTATGTCTACATTCATCCCTATGACGATCCTCACACCATTGCCGGGCAGGGCACCGTGGCGATGGAAATCCTGCGCCAGCACCCGGGGCGCCTGGACGCGATATTCGTCCCGGTGGGCGGTGGCGGGCTGATCGCAGGCATCGCGGCCTACGTGAAATACCTGCGCCCCGAGATCAAGATCATCGGCGTCGAACCGGACGATTCGAACTGCCTGCAAGCGGCCATGGCTGCTGGCGAACGCGTGGTCCTGCCAACCGTGGGCCTGTTCGCCGATGGCGTGGCAGTGGGACAGATCGGCCAGCACACCTTCGATATCTGCAAGCACTACGTGGATGAAGTCATCACCGTCAGCACCGACGAGATCTGCGCAGCGATCAAGGATATCTACGACGATACCCGCTCGATCACTGAACCTGCCGGCGCCTTGGGCGTTGCCGGCATCAAGAAGTATGTCGAGACACGCAGCATCAGCGGCCAGACGCTGGTGGCCATCGATTCCGGCGCCAACGTCAACTTCGACCGCCTGCGCCACGTGGCCGAGCGCGCCGAACTGGGCGAGGGCCGCGAGGCGATCATCGCCGTGACCATCCCCGAGAAGCCGGGCAGCTTCAAGGCGTTCTGCGAGGCCATCGGCAAACGCCAGATCACCGAATTCAACTACCGCTACAACACCGGCAGCGAAGCGCACATCTTCGTAGGCGTGCAGACGCATCCGGAAAACGACCCGCGCAGCAAGCTGATTGCCAGCCTGACCGAGCAAGGCTTCCCGGTGCTGGACCTGACCGACAATGAACTGGCCAAATTGCACATTCGCCACATGGTCGGCGGCCATGCCGCTCACGTCATCGACGAGGTGGTCCTGCGTTTCGAATTCCCGGAACGCCCGGGGGCGCTGTTCAACTTCCTCAATAAACTGGGCGGGCGCTGGAACATCTCGATGTTCCACTACCGAAACCATGGTGCGGCGGATGGCCGCGTGGTCGCCGGGCTGCAAGTGCCTCACGATGAGCGCCACCTGGTGCCGGCCGCCCTGGAGGAAATCGGCTATCCGTACTGGGATGAAAGCGATAACCCGGCCTATCAGCTGTTTCTCGGCTGAAGGGCTACGCTGAAGGACACCAGCCTAAGGAAACCCCATGGAAACTCTGCTGACCTTGAAAATCCTGCACGTCGCGGCCACGGTCTTGCTTCTGGCTTGCGCTGCAAGCCTAGCCGTTGTGGCCTGGCGCAAACGCAGCGAGGCACCAAGCTGCACGCTGCGGCGCCCTTGGCTGCTGGCGTGGGGCACGATGCTGGTGTGCATGCTGAGCATGCCGTTTACCGGCTGGTGGCTGGTTCATCTGGTGGGCTGGCCGCTGGGGCAAACCTGGCTGCTGGGTTCCAGCGTGATCTACACCGTGGCGGCGCTTTGCGTTTTCTGGCTGCTGGCACGGCTCAACCGCCTGCGCATGGGCAACGGTGGCGGCGGCAGGTTTACCCTGGCATTGGCGATCATCGGTGGCGTCGGCTTCCTGTCCATCGCCGCATTGATGGGTGCCAAACCGATCTAACCGACAAGGAACGTCATGAAAATCCTACTGGTGGGAGGCAGCGGCTTTATTGGACGCCACCTGCTGAGGGCGCTGCACGGCGCCGGCCACTCGATCATCGCGACCCGTCGTGAACCCGGGCCGCCGAGTTCGCCTGGGGTTGAATGGCGGCAGCTGGATCTCGGCGTATTGTCGGCCGACCCGGCACATTTCGTCCTCCCTACGGACGTTGATTTGCTGATCAACGCGGCCGGCTTGCTCAGCGTGGATGCCCAGGCGCTGAGTCTGGTCCAGGATCGTGGCGCGTGCGCGTTGTTCGAGCAGGCCGCACGCCGTGGCGTTCGCATCTTGCAGATTTCCGCGCTGGGCGCGAGCGCTCAATCCGACGTGCCGTTCCTGGCAAGCAAGGGACGGGCTGACGAATATCTGTCCAGCCTCCACATCCCATCGGTTGTGCTGCGGCCTTCGTTGGTGGTGGGGCCAGGCGGCGCGAGCAGTGGCTGGATGGAGGGCCTTTCACCGTGGCCACTGATTCCCTTGCTGGATCTGACGGCGCGCATCCAACCCGTGCATATCGATGACCTGACGGGCGCGGTGCTCGCCCTGCTGCGGCAATGGCCAACCGAGTCGGTGGTGGTGCCGCTGGTGGGACCCCAGCCGATGACGCTGGCCCGGCTCATCGATCATTTGCGAGCCGGGCAGGGCTGGGAGCCGGCACGCTACATCAAGGCGCCTGCGCTGTTGACCGAAGTGGGCAGCCGGATGGGGGACCGGTTCGGCTGGCGAGCGTTGAACCGGCAAAGCGTGGCCCTGGCACAACGGGACAACCTGGCCGACCCCGAGGTGCTCGCGTCAATCTGCGGATATCACGCCGCCCCCGTACAGACCCGCTTGCAGGGGTGGCCCGCCGTCGCCCAGAGCAGCCTTCGGGCGATCCGCCCGTTGATGCTGGCGGTGCTCGCACTCATCTGGCTGGGAACCGCCGTGGTATGCCTCGGCCCAGGCTTCGACTGGGGCCTGCGCATCATGGCCGAAGCCGGCGTGTACGGCGCCTGGGCCAAGCTTGCGGTCGTCAGCGGCGCGCTGCTTGATGGCGCGCTGGGCGTGGGCATGCTGTTCAAACGCTGGCGCCAACAGGCATTGCGGCTGCAGTTGGGTCTGATGCTCGGCTATACGCTATGCATCAGCTTTATCCTGCCGCACTATTGGTTCGACCCTTTTGCGGCTGTCGCCAAGAATCTGGTATTGGTAGTCGCGACGTTATGGTTGCTTTGGACTGAGCCCCGCCGATGAGCATCTACCTGCTGTTGAAGACCCTGCACATCCTGTCTTCTACCATCCTGTTCGGCCTGGGCGCGGGGTCTGCCTACTACGCGCTCCGGGCCTGGCGCAGCGGCAAGGTTGAAGTCATCGCGGTCACCTTCAAGCATCTGGTTTTCGCCGATTGGGCATTCACCGCCACCACCGCCGTATTTCAGCCACTGAGCGGACTGGCCCTGATGCACATCGCCGGCTGGCAATTGCAACAGAGCTGGTTGGTGTGGAGCATCGGCCTTTATTGCCTGGCGGGCGCCTGCTGGCTGCCAGTGGTCTGGTTGCAGATCCGCGTACACAAGATGGCCGAGCAAGCCTTGCGGGACGGCACACCCATGCCAATCAAGGCCGCCACCTACATGCGCTGGTGGTTTGCGCTGGGCTGGCCGGCGTTCCTGGCATTCATGGCGATTTTCTACCTGATGGTAGCCAAGCCCGCGTAAGCGGCCCGCCGGTGTTTGCCCGGCGGGCGGCAGTGAGATCAGTCGCGCAGACTGATGACCGGCCAACCACGCTTCTGGGCCTCGGCCCGAAGGTTCGGGTCCGGGTCGACCGCCACCGGATGCGTCACCGCTTCCAGCAGCGGCAGGTCGTTCATCGAATCGCTATAAAAGTAGCTATCGTCGAGGCAATACCCAGTCTCTTCCAGCCAACGGTTCAACCGGGTCACCTTGCCCTCGCGAAAGCAGGGAATGTCGGTGCTGCGGCCACTGTAACGGCCATCGATCATCTCGCATTCGGTGGCGATCAGGGTTTCTACTCCGAGTCGCTCGGCGATCGGCGCGGTGACGAAGCGATTGGTGGCGGTGATGATCACCAGTTTGTCGCCGGCGTCACGGTGTTTCTTCAACAGCGCGATCGCTTGGGGCAATACGATAGGTTCGATGCAGTCGCGCATGTAATCGAGGTGCCACTGTGCCAGCACTTCCATCTCGGTACGACCCAGGATTTCCAGGCAAAAATTCAGGTACGCGGCGTTGTCGAGCTTACCCGCCAGGTAGTCCTGGTAGAACTCATCGTTGCGTGCCTTGTAGCTCACGGCATCGAGGAAGCCGCGTTCGCACAGGTAATCGCCCCAGGCGTGATCGCTGTCACCGCCCAGCAGCGTGTTGTCCAAGTCGAATAAAGCCAGCCGCATTGCAGTTACTCGCTGAAATATCTGAAGAAAGGCGCCCAGAATACGTACTTTTCACAAGAGTGCACATAAGCTCGGCAGTCTCGTTGCTGCTTTCACAACCTTTGTGGAACAATGCGGCGACATGCGTTTGCGAGGTTGTTGCCGTGATCGATCCCGATGGTTTCCGTCCCAATGTGGGGATCATTCTTACGAATGATGCTGGGCAGGTGCTATGGGCACGCCGTATCAATCAAGACGCCTGGCAGTTTCCCCAGGGTGGGATCAACCCCCAGGAGACGCCGGAAGAAGCTTTGTACCGTGAGTTGAATGAAGAAGTCGGGCTGGAGCGCGAAGATGTCGAAATACTCGCCTGCACCCGAGGCTGGTTGCGCTATCGTTTGCCGCAACGCCTGGTCAGGACGCACAGCCAACCACTGTGCATCGGCCAGAAGCAGAAATGGTTTCTCCTGCGCCTGATCTCCAATGAGCAGCGGGTGCGGATGGATTTGACCGGTAAACCGGAGTTCGATGGCTGGCGCTGGGTCAGTTATTGGTATCCGTTGGGCCAGGTGGTGACATTCAAGCGCGAGGTGTATCGACGCGCTCTCAAAGAGCTTGCCCCGCGCCTGCTGACGCGCGACTGACGACGGAGTTCGACCCCGAGCCATGCTCAATACGCTGCGCAAGATCGTCCAGGAAGTTAACGCCGCCAAGGATCTCAAGGCGGCGTTGGGCATTATTGTATTGCGCGTCAAAGAGGCCATGGGCAGCCAAGTCTGCTCGGTCTACCTGCTTGACCCCGAGACCAACCGTTTTGTGCTCATGGCCACCGAGGGCTTGAACAAGCGCTCCATCGGCAAGGTCAGCATGGCGCCCAATGAAGGCCTGGTCGGCCTGGTCGGCACGCGGGAAGAACCCCTGAACCTTGAAAACGCCGCGGACCACCCGCGCTACCGCTACTTCGCGGAAACGGGTGAAGAGCGCTATGCCTCTTTCCTCGGCGCGCCGATCATTCACCACCGCCGCGTCGTCGGCGTGTTGGTCATCCAGCAGAAAGAGCGCCGCCAGTTCGATGAGGGTGAAGAAGCCTTCCTCGTCACCATGAGTGCGCAGTTGGCCGGGGTTATCGCCCATGCCGAGGCCACCGGTTCGATCAGCGGCCTTGGCCGCCAGGGCAAGGGCATCCAGGAAGCCAAGTTCGTCGGCGTGCCAGGTTCCCCGGGCGCGGCGGTGGGCACCGCAGTGGTCATGTTGCCGCCCGCCGACCTCGATGTGGTGCCTGACAAGGCCATCGCCGACATCGACGCCGAGCTCGGTTTGTTCAAGACCGCCATCGAAGGCGTGCGGGCCGACATGCGTGCCCTTTCGGCCAAGCTGGCTACGCAGTTGCGCCCCGAAGAGCGCGCGCTGTTCGACGTTTACCTGATGATGCTTGACGATGCGTCCCTGGGCAGCGAAGTCACCACGGTCATCAAGACCGGCCAATGGGCCCAGGGCGCGTTGCGCCAGGTGGTGACCGACCACGTCAATCGTTTCGAGTTGATGGACGACGCCTACCTGCGCGAGCGCGCCTCCGACGTCAAGGACCTGGGTCGCCGGCTGCTGGCTTATTTGCAGCAAGAGCGCCAGCAGACCCTGGTCTATCCCGACAACACCATCCTGGTGAGCGAGGAGTTGACCCCGGCGATGCTCGGCGAAGTGCCGGAGGGCAAGCTGGCGGGCCTGGTCTCGGTGCTCGGTTCGGGCAACTCCCACGTGGCGATCCTGGCCAGGGCGATGGGCATCCCGACGGTCATGGGCGTGGTGGACCTGCCGTACTCCAAAGTCGACGGCATCCAGATGATCGTCGACGGCTACCACGGCGAGGTCTACACCAACCCCAGCGACGTGCTGCGCAAGCAGTTCGCCGACGTGGTGGAAGAAGAAAAGCAACTGTCCCTGGGACTCGATGCGCTGAAGGACCTGCCGTGCGTGACGCTCGACGGCCACCGCATGCCGCTGTGGGTCAATACCGGCCTGCTGGCCGATGTCGCCCGGGCGCAGAAACGTGGCGCCGAGGGCGTGGGCCTGTATCGCACCGAAGTGCCGTTCATGATCAACCAGCGCTTCCCCAGCGAAAAGGAACAGCTGGCGATCTACCGCGAGCAACTGTCGGCGTTCCATCCGCAGCCGGTGACCATGCGCAGCCTGGACATTGGCGGCGACAAATCCCTGTCCTATTTCCCGATCAAGGAAGACAACCCCTTCCTCGGCTGGCGCGGCATTCGCGTGACGCTCGACCACCCGGAAATCTTCCTGGTCCAGGCCCGCGCGATGCTCAAGGCCAGCGAAGGCCTGAACAACCTGCGCATCCTGTTGCCGATGATTTCCGGCACCCATGAGCTGGAAGAAGCGCTGCACCTGATTCACCGGGCCTGGGGCGAAGTGCGCGATGAAGGCACCGACGTGCCGATGCCACCCGTCGGGGTAATGATCGAAATTCCGGCGGCGGTGTACCAGACCAAGGAACTGGCGCGGCAGGTGGACTTCCTGTCGGTAGGCTCCAACGACCTGACCCAGTATTTGCTGGCCGTGGACCGCAACAACCCTCGGGTGGCCGACCTGTACGACTACCTGCACCCGGCGGTGCTGCAGGCCCTGCAGACAGTGGTCCGTGATGCCCATGCAGAAGGCAAGCCGGTGAGCATCTGCGGCGAAATGGCCGGCGACCCGGCGGCGGCGGTGCTGCTGATGGCGATGGGCTTCGACAGCCTGTCGATGAACGCCACCAACCTGCCGAAAGTGAAGTGGATGCTGCGCCAGATCAACCTCAGCAAGGCCCAGGAACTGCTGGCGGAGCTGATGACCATCGACAATCCGCAGGTGATCCACAGCTCCTTGCAGTTGGCGCTGAAGAACCTTGGGTTGGCGCGGATGATCAATCCGGCTTCGAGCAAGACCCTCTAGGCACGAGCACCTGTGGCGAGGGAGCTTGCTCCCGCTGGGCTACGAAGTAGCCCCCGCTTTTATTGGGCGGGCTTCGCCCACCAGCGGGAGCAAGCTCCCTCGCCACGGGTTCCTTGCTGCATTCAAACGATTAGCTCCACCTCTCTCAAATGCCCCCCATGGGGCCCGAAACTGCGCTCGACCATCTGCCGCGTTCCATCGGCATGGACGATCAGCGCCGTGCTCGCCCGCGTCCCGTAGGCCGGGCTGGCGATAAAGACACTCGACAGCAGCATTTCCGTCGCCAGCCCCACACCAGTGTCCGGCAACTCGGCCACTGGGGCCGGTTGCGGATCGCTCAACAGCGCCAGCAAGGCCTGGGGGTGCGGGTCATGCAATACCTCACTCAACGCAGCCCGGGCCTTGAGCAACTTGGGCCAAGGCGTGTTCAGCCCAGCGTTCGACAAGCCATAGACCCCTTCAGCCAACTGCTGAGGTCGGGCATCGCGTGCGTTGTAGTGCCACAGCTGCGTGCCGTCGCCAAGCAGCAGGTTGAAGCCGCCGTACTCGCCGGCACGCGGCACCACGTCGCTTAGATAATCAGCGATCGACAGATCCCCGATCAGGAACCGCGCCACCAGCTCGCCGCGAGACTTGAATGCTGGTAGCTGACCGGGGTCGCGGATGTTGGTCAGGGCCGCGAAGCGAGCACCGGCACCTACGCCAAGCCAGGTGCCGCCAGCCTCCAGGTCACGACCGGCATGGACATGGGGCGCGTCGGGCCACTGGGCCAGGGGCAAGGTCGGTCGCGCGTAGAACTCGTCGCGGTTGGCCGCGACGATCAGCGGCTGGGCGTGGCCGGGACGCCAGGCAAATACGATCAGGCACATCAGGTGGTCCTGTTATAGGAATAAAACCGAGCAGCGTTTTTGTGGCGAGGGGATTTATCCCCGCTGGGCTGCGAAGCAGCCCTAAAAGCCTGACATCTCGGTGTGCCAGGCTGATTGAGTTGACCGTTGTGGGGCCGCTTCGCAGCCCAGCGGGGATAAATCCCCTCGCCACAGAGATTCTGCGCAAGTCAGCTATGGGTCACTCTACCCATACATCACTGACGCATCCATCGCCTTCAGTGGAGCCGGATGCCCTCGATCCGTTACCATGCCGCTCTTATTTGCGATGGTCGAGGCAACGCTGGTGGAATTTGTGCTCTATCTGCTGCTCGGCGCCTGTGCCGGGGTGCTGGCCGGGCTGTTCGGCGTGGGGGGCGGCATGATCATCGTCCCGGTGTTGGTGTTCAGTTTTACCCTGCAGGGGTTCGATCCCCAGGTATTGACGCACCTGGCCGTGGGCACTTCCCTGGCGTCGATCATCTTCACTTCGGTGAATGCCGTGCGCGAGCATCATCGAAAAGGGGCCGTACGCTGGCAGATCTTTACCTGGATGACCGTCGGGATCCTGATCGGTGCCGGTTTCGGCGCGATCACCGCCGAAGCGATTTCCGGTCCGCACCTGCAAAAAATCATTGGTGTGTTCGCCATGCTCGTCGCCGCGCAACTGGCCTTGGATTTCAAGCCAAAGGCCAGCCGCACGGTACCGGGCAAGGTTGGCTTGTCCCTGGCCGGCACGGTGGTCGGCTGGGCCTCGGCGATTTTTGGCATCGGTGGCGGTTCGCTGACCGTACCGTTCCTGACCTGGCGCAGCGTACCGATGCAACAAGCGGTGGCGACTTCTTCGGCCTGTGGATTGCCCATCGCCCTGGTCAGTGCGTTAAGTTTCATGATTCTGGGGTGGCAGGATCCACTGTTGCCACCCCATAGTCTCGGTTTTGTGTATTTGCCGGCGCTGCTGGGCATCGCCCTGACGAGCATGGTCTTCGCTCGCGTCGGCGCGAGGTTGGCCCACCGTTTGTCGCCGCGCTTGCTCAAGCGGCTGTTCGCCGCCTTGCTGTTCAGCGTGGGCTTGAGTTTCCTGCTCTGACACAATCCTGGCTTAATCCCGAGGTGGCAGCGTCGCCCGGGAATTTTTGACGTTCATGAGGAATGCCCATGCTGCCTTACCCGCAGATCGATCCGGTGGCCCTGGCCATCGGTCCACTGAAAATCCACTGGTACGGCCTGATGTACCTGATCGGTATCGGTGGCGCCTGGCTGCTGGCGTCGCGGCGGCTCAACCGCTTCGACCCGACCTGGAACAAGGAAAAGCTCTCCGACCTGGTGTTCTGGTTGTCCATGGGGGTGATCGTCGGCGGACGCCTGGGCTACGTCCTGTTCTACGACCTGAGCGCCTATCTGGCCAACCCGACGTTGATATTCGAAGTCTGGAAGGGCGGCATGTCATTCCACGGTGGGTTCATCGGCGTGATGCTGGCGGCGCTGTGGTTTGGCAAGCGCAACAACAAATCGTTTTTCGAGCTGATGGACTTCGTCGCGCCGATGGTACCGATCGGTCTGGGGGCCGGGCGCATCGGCAACTTCATCAATGCCGAGCTGTGGGGCAAGCCGACCGACGTACCGTGGGCGATGGTCTTCCCACCGTTCAGTGACCCGTCGCAGTTGCCGCGCCACCCGTCGCAGCTCTATCAATTCGCCCTCGAAGGCGTGGCACTCTTCCTGATTCTCTGGCTGTTTTCGCGCAAGCCGCGACCAACCATGGCGGTGTCGGGCATGTTCGCGCTGTTCTATGGCATCTTTCGCTTCATCGTCGAGTTCGTCCGCGTCCCGGACGCCCAGCTCGGCTATCTGGCGTGGAACTGGCTGACCATGGGCCAGGTGCTGTGCCTGCCGATGATCATTGGCGGTCTGGCGCTGATCTGGCTGGCCTATCGTCGCGCGCCGGCTGCAGTGGCCAAGGTTTAAAAATTCGAACCCCGGGGCACGGCCTCGGGTTCAAGGACACAGGTAATCCATGAAGCAATATCTCGATCTGGTGGCCCACGTCATCAAGAACGGCACCAAGCAAGCCAACCGCACCGGCGTGAACACCATCAGCTTCCCTGGCGCCATGCTGCGCTATGATCTGAAGGAAGGCTTTCCCGCCATCACCACCCGCAAGATGGCCTTCAAATCGGCCATTGGCGAGATGTGCGGTTTCCTCCGTGGCGTGAACAACGCCGCCGAGTTCCGCGCCCTGGGCTGCAAGGTCTGGGACCAGAACGCCAACGAAAACGCCCAATGGCTGGCCAACCCATTCCGCCAGGGCGAAGACGACCTGGGCGAGATCTACGGCGTGCAATGGCGCAAATGGCCGGCGTACAAACAGATCCCCCTGAGCAACCCTGCGGCCATCGAGCAGACGCTCGTCCAGGGTTACCGCCAGATCGCCGAGGGCGAAGAAAACGGCCAGGCCTACGTGGTGCTGTACAAAGCCATCGACCAGGTTCGCCAGTGCGTCGACACCATCATCAAGGACCCAGGCAGCCGGCGCATCCTGTTCCACGGCTGGAACTGCGCCCAGCTCGATGAAATGGCATTGCCGCCGTGCCATCTGCTCTACCAGTTCCACCCGAATGTCGAGACGAAGGAAATCTCCCTGACCCTCTACATCCGCTCCAACGACCTGGGCCTGGGCACGCCATTCAACCTCACCGAGGGCGCCGCGCTGCTGAGCCTGATCGGTCGCCTGACCGGCTACACGCCGCGCTGGTTCACCTATTTCATCGGCGATGCCCACGTCTACGAAAACCACCTGGACATGCTCAACGAACAGCTCACCCGCGAGCCGTTCCCGATGCCCAAGCTGGTGATTTCCGAGCGCGTGCCGGAATTTGCCAAAACCGGCGTGTACCAGCCGGAGTGGCTGGAACAGGTGGAGCCAAGCGATTTTTCCCTGGAAGGCTACCAGCACCATGCTCCGATGACCGCGCCGATGGCGGTCTAAAAAACAGCACCCTTCCCTGTTGGGAGCGAGCCTGCTCGCGATAGCGTCCTCACATTCAATATTTAAGTGACTGATCCACCGCTATCGCGAGCAGGCTCGCTCCCACATTGGTTTTCCTTGCCGCTCAATGCCCATGGCTCCTGCCTACATGGGAATGCTCCACATCCGGCGCTACCGCCCCGCTCACTTCCAGCCGCTGCAAAATCCCACATTGGTCCAGATCCGGCCCTTCGCCACAGCGATGGCGCAGGTCGATCAGTTGTGCCTGCAACGCCATCAGGCCATCGATGCGGGCCTTGACGTGATGGATGTGCTCGTCGATCAGTGCATTGACGCTTTCGCACTGGTCCTGGGGGCTGTCGCGCAGGGCCAGGAGGCTGCGGATTTCTTCCAGGGTCATGTCCAAGGTGCGGCAGTTGCGGATGAACGTCAGCCGCTCGGCATGGGCCTGGGTGTAGACGCGGTAATTGCCGTCGCTGCGGGCCGGCTCCGGCAACAGGCCCTCACGTTCGTAGTAGCGGATGGTTTCCACCTGGCAGTCGGTGATTTTCGCCAGTTCTCCGATTTTCATGATGCAGCCTCCGAAATAGGTGCTTGACCCTATAGTGGCTACAGGGTCTTTACTGCGCAACAGGTACTTTTCATGGACGTCCCCAATGAGCGATTCCCTTCACCTTCATAACCCCGACCACGGCCACGGCCACGGGCATTCCTGCTGTGCTGCGAAAGCAGCACCGTCGGTGGTCAACCTCGGCAAAACACCGACGGACGGTGCGCGGCTGAGCAGCTTTCGCATCCAAGCCATGGATTGCCCCACCGAGCAAACGCTGATCCAGAACAAACTCGGCAAGCTCGAAGGCGTGCATCAGCTGGAATTCAACCTGATCAACCGGGTATTGGGCGTGACCCATGACCTGCCCAGCGACGCCCCGATCGTCAAGGCTATCGAGTCCCTTGGAATGCAGGCGGAGCTGTTGTCCGATGGCCAGGAAAGACCCACCGCCAACCTGCCTGCCCCAGCGAAGCCCTGGTGGCCGCTGGCGTTGTCCGGCGTCACGGCACTGGCTGCCGAGGTGATTCATTTCACCAATGCCGCGCCGAACTGGGTGGTGGCGCTGGTTGCATTGGTCTCGATTCTCAGCGGCGGCCTCGGCACCTACAAGAAGGGCTGGATTGCCCTGAAAAACCTCAACTTGAACATCAACGCCTTGATGAGCATTGCCGTGACCGGCGCCGTGCTCATCGGCCAATGGCCGGAAGCGGCGATGGTGATGTTCCTGTTTACCGTGGCCGAGCTGATCGAGGCGAAATCCCTCGACCGGGCGCGCAACGCCATCAGCGGCCTGATGCAAATGGCGCCGGAGCAAGCCACGGTGCAACAGGCCGACGGCACGTGGCAGGTAGAGGACGTAAAAACCATCGCCCTCGGCGCAAGGGTGCGGGTTCGTCCTGGCGAGCGGGTTGGGCTGGACGGTGACGTGGTCGCTGGACGCTCGACCATCGATCAGGCACCCATTACCGGTGAAAGCCTGCCGGTGGAAAAAACCGTGGGCGACAAAGTGTTCGCCGGCACGATCAACCAGGCCGGCGAGCTGGAATACACCGTGACCGCCGTCGCCGACCAGTCCACCCTGGCGCGGATCATTCACGCCGTGGAGCAAGCCCAGGGTTCCCGGGCGCCGACCCAGCGTTTCGTTGATCAATTCTCGAAAATCTACACCCCGGCGGTGTTTGCCCTGGCCCTGGCCATGGCGGTCATCCCACCGCTGTTCATGGACGCGAGCTGGTTCGACTGGATCTACCGCGCACTGGTCCTGCTGGTGGTGGCCTGTCCTTGTGCGTTGGTGATTTCCACCCCGGTGACCATCGTCAGCGGCCTGGCGGCTGCGGCGCGCAAAGGCATATTGGTCAAGGGGGGCGTTTACCTTGAGGGTGGCCACAAACTCGATTATCTGGCTTTGGACAAGACCGGCACGATTACCCATGGCAAACCGGTACAGACCGATTACGTGCTGCTGGACCCGGCTCTGGAGACGGCGGTCCCGGCCCTGGCCGCCAGCCTCGCGGCGCGCTCAGACCATCCGGTATCCCAGGCGATTGCCGAGGCGGCTGTGGATAAAAAACAGCCGCAGCAGACTGTGGATAACTTTGCGGCGCTCCCTGGGCGCGGCGTCCGTGGCGACATCGGTGGCCAGACGTATCACCTGGGCAATCATCGCCTGGTGGAAGACCTTGGCCTCTGCTCCCCTGAGCTTGAAGAGAAGCTCTTCGCCCTGGAAAAACAAGGCAAATCCGTGGTGTTGCTGCTCGACAGCACAAAACCCTTGGCACTGTTTGCCGTCGCTGACACCGTCAAGGATTCCAGCCGAGAAGCCATCCGGCAACTGCATGACCTGGGTATCAAGACGGTGATGCTGACCGGCGACAATGCCCACACCGCCGAAGCGATCGCCAGGCAGGTGGGCATGGATCAGGCCCGTGGCGACCTGCTGCCAGAGGACAAGCTACACGCCATCGAAAGTCTCTACGCCCAAGGCCACCGCGTCGGCATGGTCGGCGACGGCATCAACGACGCCCCGGCGCTTGCCCGCTCGGAAATCGGTTTCGCCATGGCGGCGGCCGGCACCGACACGGCCATCGAGACCGCCGACGTGGCCTTGATGGACGATGACCTGCGCAAGATTCCGGCATTCATCCGGCTGTCGCGGCAGACGTCCAGTATCCTGAAGCAGAACATCATCCTGGCGCTGGTCATCAAGGCGATCTTTCTCGGCGTCACCTTCGCCGGGTTAGCCACCATGTGGATGGCGGTGTTTGCCGACATGGGGGTGAGTCTGCTGGTGGTGTTCAATGGGTTGCGGTTGTTGCGCAAGTAAGCATCCACAGGGGTCTTCACTAATCACAGACGCCATGGACAACAAAGCCCCTGTGGGAGCGAGCTTGCTCGCGAAAGCGTCGGGTCAGTTTGCATGATGTTGACTGATACGCCGCTATCGCGAGCAAGCTCGCTCCCACAGTTTCGCTTTGTGTCGGCTGAGATATCCGCGTCCGACATGGACGCGGCTCAATCACGCTTCGGCTCACGGATCTTGTACCAGGCCACGTACAACGCCGGCAGGAACAGCAGCGTCAGCAGCGTGGCGACGATGATGCCGCCGATCATCGCGTAGGCCATCGGCCCCCAGAACACTTCCCGGGCAATCGGGATCATCCCCAGGCTCGCCGCGGCAGCTGTCAGCAGGATCGGCCGGCGCCGATGCTCGGTGGCTTCCACCACGGCGTCCCACGGCTCGTAGCCGTCACGCTCATACTCATCGATCTGGGTCACCAGGATCACCGAGTTACGGATGATGATGCCGATCAGCGCTAGGATGCCGAGGATCGCCACGAAGCCCATGGGCGTGCCCGTCGGCACCAGCGCCAGCACCACGCCAATCAGGCCCAACGGCGCGACGCTCGCCACCAGAAACAGCTTCTGCACGCTGTGCAGCTGGATCATGAGGAACGTCGCCATCAAGAACAGCATCAGCGGCACAACGCTGGCGATTGGCCCTTGGGCCTTGCTGCTTTCTTCTACCGTACCGCCGGTGGCGATCTTGTAGCCCACTGGCAATTTGGCGGCGAATTTGTCGATGTCCGGTTGCAGTTGCCGCACCAGGTCCGTGGGCTGGATTTCATCGCGCACGGCGGCCTTGATGGTGATGGTGGGCTTGCGGTCGCGACGCCACACCAGCGGCTGCTCCAGCTCGTAACGCACCGTGGCGAAGGCCAGCAATGGAATCGACGTGCCGCTCGGGGTAACGATCTGCAGGTTCTGCAGGGTTTCCGGCGAGCCGCGCTCGGCGTCTTCGGCGCGCCCTACCACGTCGATCAGGTAGATATCGTCGTTGACCTGGGTCACCGGCGAGCCGCTGACGATGCTGTTCATCAGCCGGGCGACATCGTCCGAAGACAAGCCCAGTTGCCGCGCCTTGTCTTGGGCGATGTCGATGCGCAGCACTTTGCCTGGCTCGTTCCAGTCGTAGATGATTTCGCCGATGTGGGAGTTCTTGTCCAGCTCGGTGGCCAGCTCGATGGCGTGCTTGCGCACCTGGTCGATGTCCTTGCCGCTGACGCGATACTGGATCGGACGGCCCACCGGCGGGCCCATTTCCAGGGCCTGCACGTAGCTGCCAATGCCGACGAAATCCTCCCGCAGGCGTTTCTGCAGACGTTCGGTCAGGGCCGCGCGCGACTCCAGGCCCTTGCTGACGATCACCAATTGCGCGTAGTACGGATTTTGAAGCTGTTGGTCCAGCGGCAGATAGAAACGAATCGCGCCTTCACCGATGTAAGTACTCCAGCGCGCGATGTCCGGGTCATCCTTGAGGGTCGCTTCCAGGCGATCGACCGCCCTGCGCGTCTCGTCCATCGAGGCGTTCTGCGGCAGGTTGAGGTCCACCAGGATCTCTGGGCGGTCCGAGGACGGGAAGAACTGGTTCTGCACGAAGCGCATGCAGAACACCGCCAACGCAAACAGCAACACCGTGATGCCAATGGCCCACCAGCGATTGCGCATCGCCCACAACAGGCCACCGTTGAAGGCCCGACCAATGCGCCCCGGCTCGGCGCTGTGGGGTTTGATGTTGGTGCTCAGGATGTGCACGCCGATCACCGGCGCAAACAGCACCGCGACGATCCATGACACCAGCATCGCCACGGCAATCACGGCGAACAGGGTGAAGGTGTATTCGCCCGCCGAACTGGCGTTCAGGCCGATGGGCACGAAACCGGCCACGGTCACCAGGGTCCCGGTGAGCATGGGGAAGGCGGTCGAGGTATAGGCAAAGGTGGCGGCCTGGTCCTTGGTGTCGCCTTTCTCCAAGCGGGTGACCATCATCTCCACGGTGATCATTGCATCGTCCACCAGCAGGCCCAGGGCGATGATCAGCGCGCCGAGGGAGATCCGCTGCATGGTGATGCCGCTGTATTCCATGAAGACAAAAACCATCGCCAACACCAGCGGGATCGAGCAGGCCACCACCAGCCCCGCCCGGATGCCGAGGCTGATGAAACTGACGACGAGCACGATGATCACCGCCTCGAACAACGCGCTGGTGAAGCCGCCGACGGCCTCCTCCACCACTTCGGCCTGGTCCGACACCGTGTGCACGCCGACGCCCACCGGAAGGTCGGCGGTCAGTTCGTTCATGCGTGCATGCAGGGCCTTGCCGAATTCCTGGATGTTGCCGCCCTTCTTCATGGCGATGGCCAAGCCAATGGCCGGCGTGCCGTTGAAGCGGAACATCGGTGTGGCGGGGTCGACGTAGCCACGGCGGATATCGGCGATGTCGGCCAGTCGATAAAAGCGATCGTTGAGTCGCAGGTTGACGTTGGCCAGGTCCTTTTCCGATTGGAACTGGCCCGAGGTGCGCACGGAAATCCGCTCTGGCCCGGCGTCGATCACACCGGCCGGGGTCACCGCGTTCTGCGATTGCAGGCTCTGCACCACTTGGCGCTGGTCGATTCCCAGCGCCGCGAGTTTGCGGGTGGAGAAATTCAGGTACAGCACTTCGTCCTGCTCGCCGACCATTTCCACCTTGCCCAGGCCAGGCACCTCGCGGATCTCGGCACGTACTTGCTCCACGTAGTCGCGCAACTGACGCATCGACAAGCCGTCGCCGGTGAAGGCGTACACCGAGCCATAGACGTCACCGAACTCGTCATTGAATCCCGGCCCTTGGAGGCCTTCCGGGAAATCGCCGCGAATGTCGTTGATCTTCTTGCGGACCTGGTACCAGATCTCGGGAATCTCTTCGGCGCCAGTGGTATCGCGCAGATAGACGAATACCGTCGATTCCCCGGGTCGGGTGTAGCTCTTCACATAATCGAGGGAGTCGAGCTCTTCGAGTTTTTTCTCGATGCGGTCCGTAACCTGCTTGAGGGTTTCTTCCTGGGTCGCGCCAGGCCAGCGCGTCTGGATGACCATGGTCTTGATGGTGAACGAGGGGTCCTCTTCGCGGCCCAGGTTCAGGTACGAAAACACGCCCATCAACAACGCGACGAACATCAGGTACCACACGAACGACTGATGCCGCAGGGCCCATTCCGATAAGTTGAAAGGCCCTTTCATCGTGCGTCCTCGTCGAGTTTCACTTTTTGCCCCGGCTGGAGGCTGTTCACGCCAGCGCTGACCACGCGGTCGCCGGGCTTGATGCCGTTGGCCACCAACACCGAGCCGTCCGACCGTTCCAGCACCTGCACGTCCCGTGGCGAAACCGTCTGGTCCTGCGGGTTGATCAGCCAGATTCGCGACTTGCCATCAACCTCTTGCAAGGCGCTGAGAGGCAGTTCGATGCGTGGCTCGATGGCCGAGCTCAGGGTCACGCTGATCGCCGTGCCCAGGCGAAATCCCGGTGGAGTATCGGTCAGCGTCAGGCGCGCGCGACGGGTGCGGGTGGCGCTCTGGGCCTGGGGCTCGATTTCGCGCACGATGGCCGTGGTGCGGGTCGCCGGGTCCAGTTGCGCGGCGACTTCGAACACCACGTCCTCGGGCAGGCGCTCGGCCAGCCCGGCGGGCAGGTCGATCACCGCTTCCTTCACGTCGGGTCGGGCCAGGGTCACTACTTGCTGGCCGGCGGTCACCACTTGCCCCGCCTCGGCATTCCAGGCCGTGACAACAGCGTCATGGTCGGTATGCAGCTCGCTGTAGTTGAGCTGGTCGCGGGCTTGCTCCACCGAGGCCCGGGCCTGCTCCAGGGACGCCGCGGTGGTTTTCAGGTCCGTCTGGGCGATGTCCAGTTGCGCCTGGGCACCGACCCCTCGGTCGAATAATTGTTGCTGCCGGCGAGCGTTGGCCTGGGCATTGATGTACTGCGCCTGGATCCGCGCGAGATCGCCTTGGGCAGCGCGCAATTGGTTCTGCTGATCAGTGGGATCGAGGGTCGCGAGCAGGTCGCCCTTCTTCACCTCGGCGCCGACATCGACGTTGCGGCTGGCAATGCGGCCCGGCACCCGGAACCCCACGTTGGTCTCGTAACGCGCCTGGATATTCCCCGCGAAACGTCCCAGCGCCTGTTGGTCCAAAGCCCGGACTTCGATGGACAACACCGGTCGCACCGGCTCCGGCGGCGCCTCTTCCTTCGAACAGGCGGCCAGCAGCAGGCCGGCCAAGACCATCCACAAGCGCTTCATGGCTGGGCTCCTGTCGGGGCTTTGGCGTGGTTGTTTTCGGCGACCTCGACGCGCACGCCAGGATGGAGCAACTGCCCGCCGGCAATGATGACCTTCTCGCCGCCCTTGAGCCCGTCGCTGATGATGACCTTGCCGGTCAAGTAACGACCGACCGTGACCGTATGCAGTTGCGCCTTGCCTTCGTCGTCCACCAGCCACACGGCGGGCTCGCTGAGGTTCTTGGTCAGTGCCGACCAGGGCAGTTCCACGGCCGTCTTTCCGGCGGACTTGGCCGTGGCGCTGACCACGGATCCCAGGCGCATGCCTTCAGGCAAGTCATGAAGCGTGACCTTGACCTGCACGGTGCCGGTCTCGGCGGACACCGCCGGGGTGATCTCACGCACCGTACCGGTGGTCTTGATAGCAGGGTTGTCCAGCAGACTGATGATGATAGCCGGGTCCGACGGCGGTTCGCGCAGCAGAGATTCATAGATGTTGAACACTGCGTCACGTTCACCGTCCCTGGCCAGGCTGAAGATCGGCTCGGTGGCCTGGACCACCTGGCCGACTTCCGCCTGGCGTGCCGTGATGATGCCAGGCGCCTCGGCGATCAGCGCGGTGTAGCTCAGCTGTTCGCGAGCATTGGCCAGTTGTGCCTGGGCCGCCGTCAGCGCGCTCTGGCTACTGCGCAGTTGAGCCTGGGCCGCGTCGTATTCACTCTGGCTGGTATAGCCTTTGGGCAAGAGCTTTTGCTGGCGCACGAAGGCGGCGGCGCTCTGCTTGACCCGCGCCTGTTCGGCGGCCACCTGGGCTTCGGCGGAGTCGACGTTGGTCTGCAAGTCGCGAGGATCGAGCCTGGCCAACACTTGCCGGGCCGAGACCCGGTCACCGACGTCAACCTTGCGCTCGATGATCTTGCCGCTCACGCGAAACGAGAGGTCGGCCTGAACGCGGGCCTGGACATCGCCGGTCAGCGTCACGGAGGCCGCGTATTCGCTGGGCGTGGCTTGCTGTATGAACACCTGTGGCAAGGCTTTCTCCTCGGGTTTCTTATCACCGCACCCCGTCAACAACGCACACACGCCCAAGCCAACAATCAATTTGATTCCGGGACCAGTCATGCAGACTCCTTTGCGTTGTACCGACGTACCAGTGACGATACGACTCTGAGCTTAGAACAGGGTTCACCGAATGCACGGCAATCGGGCAGACTTGATTGCGACCACGCAAAGGAAATATGCATGCTCAAGACATTGGCGGTGGCCAACTACCGATCCATCAATAAATTGGTCATCCCGTTGGGTCGGTTGAACTTGATCACCGGCCCTAACGGCAGCGGCAAATCCAATCTGTACAGGGCCTTGCGACTGTTGGCGGAGACGGCGCAGGGCGGAGTGGTAAATGCCTTGGCCCGTGAAGGCGGGCTGGATTCGACCTTCTGGGCCGGCCCTGAAGAAATCAGCCGGCGCATGCGCAACGGCGAAGTGCCAGTGCAGGCGGTCGTGCGTCAGGGCACCAAGCGCCTGCGCCTGGGATTCGCCGGTGAAGACTTCAGCTATTCGATTGCACTCGGCCTGCCGGCGCCCAGTCGATCGGCGTTTTCACTGGACCCGGAAATCAAGCGCGAGTGCATCTGGGCCGGCCCCGTGTTCCGACCGGCCAGCCTGCTGGTGGACCGCAACGGGCCGATGGTCCGTGCCCGCGAAGGCCGGTCGTGGGATGTCCTGTCCCAGCACACCCCGACCTTCGATAGCCTGTTCGACCAGGTCGGCAGCCTGCGTGCTTCGCCGGAAGTGCTGCAAATGCGTGAATTCATCCGCCGCTGGCGTTTCTATGATCACTTTCGCAGCGACGCCGACGCCCCGGTGCGCCAACCGCAACTGGGCACACGCACACCGGTGTTGCATCACGATGGGCGCGATTTGGCCGCAGCCCTCCAGACCATTCTTGAAATCGGTGACGTCGACGCGTTGCATGGGGCCATCGGCGATGCGTTCCCCGGTGCCCATCTGCACATCGACAAGTTGCAAGGCGGACGTTTCGCCATCGCGTTCCAGCAACACGGCCTGCTACGGCCGCTGACCGCCGCCGAACTGTCGGACGGGACCCTTCGCTACCTGCTGCTCGTGGCCGCGCTGCTCACACCGCGACCGCCGTCGCTGATGGTGCTCAACGAACCGGAAACCAGCCTGCACCCCGACCTGTTGCCGGCCCTGGCGCGCTTGATCATCCGCGCTTCGGCCAGTTGCCAGGTCTGGGTCGTATCCCACGCCTCGCGCCTGATTGCCGCGCTGGAACAGGATGAGGACTGCAATTGCATCGTGCTGGAAAAAGATTTTGGGCAGACCGGGATTGCCGGGCAGCGCGCGCTGGATGAGCCGGCGTGGCATTGGCCGGACTAGTCGGCGCCAGATAGACCGCCTTCGCGAGCAGGCTCGCTCCCACAGTAAACCTTCAGTGAACACAGAACTGTGAGCATATGAAAATCCATTGTGGGAGCGAGCTTGCTCGCGATGGCTATCGGAAGGTCACCTCAACAATCAGAGAATCACCCCTGCCACTTACCCCCCTCGACAATCACGCTCTCAGGCTTGGTGTCATCGCTCAGTTCCTTGCGCACATATTGGTCGTACAGCTTGAGCAGGTATTTCTCTTCCCCCAGCTTCGCCAACTCGGCATTGACCCAATCACGCAGCTCGACATTGCCCTTCTTCACCGCCGGTGCGATCGGCGCTTCGGCGCCCAGTGTCTGCTCAAGCACCCGATAGCCGGGGTTCTGCTTGGCCCAACTGAACAGCACCAGATTGTCCTGGGCATAGGCATCGCCACGGCCGTTGGCCAATGCTTGCAAGGACTCGGAATTTTTCTCGAACTTGAGCAGTTTCCAATCCGGGTGATTCTTGGTCAGCCAGATATCCGCCGTCGTACCGGTCGTGACAATGGTGGTGCGGGTCGCCAGGTCATCAAGGCTTTTCACCGTGCTGGCCTGCGGCACCAGCGCCTGTACCGCGACCTTCAGATTCGGATTGGTGAACTCCACCGCTTCCTTGCGCTCCGGGGTCACGGTCATGTTCGCCAGGATCAGGTCGACCTTGTCACTTTGCAGGAACGGAATCCGGCTCGCCGGCTCGACCGCCACAAACTCGACCTTGTTTTCATCGCCAAGCAGGTCCTTGGCAAATCGACGACCGATGTCGGTATCGAAGCCTACATACCGCCCCGCCTCGTCGACAAAACCAAACGGCGGCTTGTCCGTAAAGACGCCGACGATCAGCTTGTCCCGCGCCTTGATTTTTTCCAGGTAGCCGGCTGGCGCGCTGCTCTGGCTGGCGGTGTTCGGCTTCGGCGGTTCTTCGGTTTTATTGCAGCCGGCCAGCAGCGCAACAGCGAGCAATGGCAATAGCAGCAGAGAAGACTTGGCAGTTTTCATGACAGTTCCAGTTCCTTTGTTTGAGTCGTGTTGGGTAGTGCGGCGACGTAGGAGAACTTCTCCAGGAACTGCTGCGCTCGTGCGGTTTGCGGGTTCGTAAAGAAAATCTCGGGAGGGTTTTGTTCAAGGATGCGCCCGGCATCCATGAACAAAATGCGGTCAGCCACGGCACGGGCGAACGCCATTTCGTGGGTGACGATCAGTAGGGTCATGCCTTCGCGAGCCAGGCCCTGGATGACGTCCAGCACCTCCTTGACCATTTCCGGATCGAGGGCGGCGGTGACTTCATCGAACAACATGACCTTGGGGTTCATGCACAGCGAACGCACGATGGCGATGCGTTGCTGCTGGCCGCCAGAGAGCTGGCGCGGGAAGGCATCGCGCTTGTCCAGCAGGCCCACCCGCGCCAGCAGGGCTTCGGCCTGGGCGCGCGCTTCGCGGCGGTCGCGTTTTTGCACCTTGACCGGGCCGAGCAGCACGTTGTCGAGCACGCTCATGTGCGGGAACAAGTGGTAGCTCTGGAACACCATGCCGATCTGTTGCCGCACTTCGCGCCAATCGGTGCCTTTGTCCAGCAGCTCGCGTCCGGCAAATGCCAGGCTGCCACCGTGGGCCACTTCCAGGCCGTTAAGGCAACGCAGCAAGGTACTTTTGCCGCAACCGCTGGGGCCGAGGATGACGATCACTTCGCCAGTCTTCACGTGCAGGTCGATGCCGTCGAGCACCTGCTGTTCGCCGAAAAACTTGTTGAAACCCTTGAACTCGATCAATGCGCTCATGCTTGCGTCCAGCGCCGCTCCAACACGCGCGAGGCGGCCGAGAGCGGGTAGCAGATGAAAAAGAAAAACAGGAACAGCGCGCCGTAAATCAGCACGGATTCGTAGGTACGCTCGATGATCTGCTGGCCGACCTTGATCACGTCCACCACGCCGATCAGCACGGCCAGGGAGCTGGTCTTGATGATGCGGGTGTAGACGTTGATGGTCGGCGGCGTCATGCGCCTGAGCGCTTGCGGCAGCAGCACATGGCCGTAGAGTTGCGGCCCGTTCAGCCCAATCGACAAGCCCGCCTCCCGTTGGCCCCGCGGCAGCGAATGCAAGGCGCCGCGCACCACTTCGCCGACCTCACTGGCGCCCCACAACGACAACACCAGGACGGCACACCAGAAGCTTGGAATGCTCAGGCCGAAAAAAATCGGCAGACCGAAAAACAGCAGGTACAACCAGACCAGCACCGGAATCGCCCGAAACAGCTCCAGATAGACCCGCAGGACGGCGTCCAGCCACTTCACGCCCAATGTCCGCAACACGCCATAAAGCACGCCGCCAACAGTGCTGAAGGCAATTCCCAGAAAGGAAATCGACAAGGTTTGGACGGCGCCCTCGCCCAGTTGCGGCAACGACGCCCACAGCAACTCAAGACCCGAACTGGCCATGCTGGAGCCTCCTTTCCAGACGGCTGAGCAACAGCGACAGCGGCAAAAACAGCAGCACGCAGATCAGCGTCAGCACGGCGAGCATTTCGTAGGTCTTGTAGTAGAGCGCGATGTAGCTTTTGGTGGTGTAGAGAATCTCCGGCACCGCCACGGCCGAGACCACGGTGGTCTCCTTCAGCAGGAAAATGAAATTGGCGAACAGTGACGGCAGGCTGAGGATTCCGGCCTGCGGCAGGACCACGTAGCGCAGCAATTGCCCGTGGGACAGCCCGATGGAGCGACCGGACTCCAGTTGCGCCTGGGGCACAGCATCCACGCCGGCCCGCAGCACTTCCGTGAGGTAGGCGCCGCCCAGGAAGGTCATGGTGATGATCGCCGCCGCAAACCCCGAGATCTTGATGCCCAGCACCGGCAAGGCGAAATAGACGAAGAACAGCTGGATAAGCAGCGGTGTGTTGCGGGCCAGTTCCACATACAACCCCACCAGGCGTTGCAGATAAGGCGTGCGCAGCACCAGGATCGTCGCGTTGACCAGCGCCACCAGCAGCGACGTTACGATGGCGATAAGACCGACCTGCAGCGTCACGCCCACAGCCTTGAGAAACGCCGGGAGGGTGCTGAGGATAAAAGCGTAATCGAAGTTCATTGAAGATCCTGGACGCCACTGGGTAAGCGGCGGTGATGCGGTCCATGGGCAGCGGATGACTGCTCGCAGGCACTGACTTTATAGGTATAAGAAGTAGAATTTAAATACCGTTAAAGCATACCAATATCACACAAAAAACTATCTTCGGATTTGCCGGAAAGGACAAAGACGACTATTTTCCTTGCGCCGCAGGGAGGATCCTTTCGACATCCCCACACCATTACAAGGAAGAAAAAAATGGCTGACGTGAAAGTGCCGCAGCGACTGGAACCGCAGGACATATTGAAATTGCTGGTGGCGTTGCGCCGGGCGTTGAAGACCAGAGTGGCCTGATTTTCGCCTTTGATCTTGTGGCGAGGGAGCTTGCTCCCGCTGGCCTGCGTAGCAGGCCCCCAGCCGTCCTTCATGCAGATCGCATTAGCGGGTTTTGCGACTGCTGCGCAGCCGAGCGGGAGCAAGCTCCCTCGCCACAGGTAATCCTGTCCCTGACCCCAAGCAATCTTTCGAGCATAAAAAACGCCGACGCTGTACCAGCCATCGGCGCTTGAAACTTTTTATCGCGTGAATCAGAACGCCGGCAGTACCGCGCCGCTGTACTTCTTCTCGATGAACGCCTTCACTTCCGGGCTGGTCAGGGCCTTGGCCAGTTTCTGGATGGCGTCGCTGTCCTTGTTGTCCGGACGGGCGACCAGGAAGTTCACGTAAGGCGAATCCGAACCTTCGATCACCAAGGCGTCCTTGGCCGGGTTCAGGCCTGCTTCCAAGGCGTAGTTGGTGTTGATCATGTCAAGGTCGACCTGATCCAGCACGCGCGGCAACATGGCCGATTCCAACTCCTTGAACTTGAAGTTCTTCGGGTTCTCGGCGATGTCTTTCGGCGTCGCCAAGGCGTTTTTCGGGTCCTTGAGTTTGATCAGGCCAGCCTTCTGCAGCAGGATCAGGGCCCGGCCGCTGTTGCTGCCTTCGTTAGGGATGGCGATGGTTGCGCCGTCCTTCAGCTCAGCCAGGCTCTTGACCTTTTTCGAGTAGCCGCCAAACGGTTCGACGTGCACGCCGATTACGGTTACCAGATCAGTGCCTTTGCCTTCGTTGAAGCTCTTGAGGTACGGCAGGGTCTGGAAGTAGTTGGCGTCCAGGCGCTTTTGGTCAACCTGTACGTTGGGTTGAACGTAGTCGGTAAAAACCTTGATCTCCAGGTCCACGCCTTCTTTGGCGAGGGCTGGCTTGATCAGCTCAAGGATTTCGGCGTGGGGTACCGGGGTGGCTGCGACGACCAGCTTCTCTGCGGCCTGGACCAGGCCCGAGGTGAGGGCTGCCGCCAATGCGGTGAACAACAGAACCTTTTTCATGCGGTGTCCTTATCGAAAATCACAGGCGTCATGGACGACGACCATAAGTAAAGTGCCAGCGAAGTGCTATCGCTGGCGTGATGCGCAAGATACCGATAATTTTTATGCCTTAACAATATCTTTTATTCAAGTTCATATTCATTTTACTCATATAGGAAAACCGCAGATTTTTGTGACGAGGGAGCGAGCACCTTCGCCGCCGTTGAACGGGTCCGGTCTAGAGCGTTTGGCTCAATTGAACGAGCAACGCTTTGAGGGCCAGGCGTTCGGTTTCCGAGCCCTGGGCGATAACCTGCGCCGCCTGGCGGTCGATCAGTCCCAGGGCCGTTGGCCGGGACGGCAGGTTCAAATGCTCCGGCAAAATCTCGTCCCCCGTGCTCACCAGCAATGCAAAGTGAATGACGTTTTCCAACTCACGGGTATTACCCGGCCAGCTGTGCCCCTTAAGGGCATGCTGCGCCGCTTCGCTGATCAGCGGCACCGTCAAACCAAGCCGCTGGCTGTAGATGCCCAAGAAGTATTCGGACAGGGACAGGATGTCGCCCACTCTTTCGCGCAAGGCCGGCAGCTCAAGCTGACCCTCGCAAAGGTAGTGGTAGAGCCGATCATGGAATTTTCCAGCCGACACCGCTTGCGCCAGATCGATACTGGTGGCCGCGACCAGGCGTACGTCCACCGGACTGGGCTGGTGCGCACCAACGCGAGTGACTTCATGGTTCTCCAGGGCCGCCAGCAATTTGATCTGGATCGGCAACGGCAAGTCGCCAATCTCGTCCAGGTAAAGCGTGCCGCCATTGGCCGAGCCGAACCACCCCGCCCGGCTGCTGGCCGAACCGCTATGGCTGCCAGCGGCGTAGCCAAACAACTCGGCATCGGCGTAAGTAGGGCTGATGGCGCCGCAATTGACTGAGACAAACAACCCGCCCCGATTGCTTTCGCGGTGGATGTGCCTGGCCAACAGCTCCTTGCCGGTGCCGGTTTCGCCGCGGATCAACACCGAGACCGAGCGCGGTGCCAATCGCTCCAGCTCCTGGCGTAACTGCCGCGAACGTGGGTCGACGAAAACCAGCGCCTTGGCGCGGATGCTCAGAGGGCTTTTTTCCGAGTCGGGAAAGGTCAGCAATGGCTGGCCAAAGGTTTCGTGCAAGGTCATGGCAGGCTCCCGCCCAAACCGCCGGGAGACGGAGGGCATTAAAATTCAGGCACGACGCAGGGCGTGATGCTCCATGCGCGTTTGCAGGCGGTAGAGATAAGCGAAACCCTGCTCCCAACGCTGATGTCCGGATTTCACGTTGATATGCCCGGCCCCCGCCAGAATCCCGGCCTCGGCCCCCCAGTTGCGTGCAAGCTCCAGCGCGCGCGGGGCACTGACTGCCGCGTCGTTGTCGGAACTGACCACTTGGCTGGGGAATGGCAGCAGGTTCGTCGGGATCGGCGCGAAATTGCGCAACGCCGGGGCGCAGGCCGGCCGCTCCACATCCGCCGGTGCCACGAGCAACGCGGCGCGCACCTGTCGTAACAGCTGCACCGGAGCTGTAGCAGCCCAATGGGCAACCGTGATGCAACCCAGGCTGTGCGCGATGAGAATCACCGGCGTGCTGTCAGCGGCGATGGCTTCTGCCAGCGCGGCGACCCAATCTTCTCGGCGTGGCGTCAACCAGTCAGCCTGTTCGACCCGGGTGCTATTGGGCAGGCTGGCCTGCCAGTGGGTTTGCCAATGATTGTCTGGCGATCCTTGCCAGCCCGGCACAATCAGGTAGCGAATCGATTCGTTGCGCATGGGGCTCTCCTGCGTATCTGTTTGCGGACGAGTATAAGGAGGAGAGCTGCATTGCTTAAGGAATAAGAAGCTATTTATTAAGGCTTAAATAGCATAACAGATCAGCCCATGGGGAAGCGCGCTTGCTCGCGATCTGTTGTGTCTGGCATCGGCACTGATTGATAGCTCGCTAGCACAAGTATTGCAGCATAAGCCTCAACCACTTCGGCCCTTGCGCAGCAGCACGTCGAGCTGATCCACCACCACCGCCCAATCGGCATCTTCGAGAATTTCATCACGCAGCAATTGCCGCTGGCTCTCGTTCCAGAAGAATGCGTCGGCCAGATGCAATTCGGGCTTGAGCGGCGAGTGGCTGGCGATGAATTGATCAATGCTGACGGCGTCGTCGGGCAGGCCGAGTTGTTTGAAAAGCGCGGGAAGGTTATGGATCGGGGTTTCCATGCGAAACTCCTGAGCATGAAAGGATCAGCTGGGGGACTCTCGCAGTCTAGTCCTTTGAAGCGAACGCTGAACCCTTTGTGGCAAGCACCTTCACCGCAGAAGCGGGATCGCCTGGACTACAACGATCTCAACGCTTCATAGGGTGCCTGCGCGTAACACCTGACCCGCTCATGCAACAGCGCCGAAGCCTCCCGGCGCTTGTCCTCGCTGTCGCCAGTGAACGCCTGCGCCGGCTGCTTGGCATGCTGCCCCACTTTTGCGAACACTCGCCTGCGTTGCTCATCATCAAGCCCGAAAAACGCCGCCAGCCTTCCCGTCATCGCCTCGGGCAGTTCGGTGTAGTCCACCGCCATTGCGGCAAACGCCTGGCAGTGCTCCAGACCCGTCGCCAACAAACGGCCCACCCGGCGCGAGATGAAATCTTCCTGGCTGACGAAGGGTAATTCATCGTCGAGCACGCTCGCCCCGATCAACCCCGGCACCATGTGCATGCCAGGGCGGCGCAGATGGGAGACGGCAATTTCCAGCGGATCGCGGTACAGGAACAGCCGAGGCGTATCGGGAAAACATTCGCGCAACAGCGCCAATTCGCCGATGTTCCAGGCGTCGAGCTTGATCACCAGCCGTTGCTCCCCACCTCGACGGCGCTGCCCATAGGCCGACACCAAGCCCTTGAGCGCCACGCGCCGTCCGGCAGGCGGCAAATCACTGCGCAGCAGCGCATCCAGGGGCGGCGGCTCCGAGATGACGATGTGGTCATCCAGTTGGGCGAGCATCTGGCTGATCAGTGTCGAGCCGCATCGGGAGGCATGGAAGATGAATGCGCTGGGCGCCAGGCCGGGGCTCTGTCGCTGCCATTGGCCCAGGACGTCCAAGGGTGTCTGGCGGCGGAACACCAGGTTGAAGGGCAAGCGCAGGGCTTCTTCCACGGCATCGCCGAAGAACGGCTGCGACAGTCGTCGGTCACCGAACCAGCACCAATCGACTCGCCACTCACCGGCCTCCTGCCACACGCGGATCGGCAACCAGCCATCCAGCCTCAGGGCTTGCACTGGTCACTCCATTGTCGGCGACCGTGGCGCATGGCAGCCCGCAATTGCTCCCGGGTGAAATGCAGCCCTTGTTCCGCCCCAAGCGTCAGCGCGGTTTCAACGAAAGTGTCCAGGTCATGAAGGCCTTGCAATGCGCTGGCAAGCTGAGGATCGACCTCCACGCAATACTGGAAACGGGCCAGGTCGCTTTGCCCAACGACGGCTTCGGGTGTACTACGCAGCCCCTCGGCTATCTGCTGGTCCAACCATGGCCCGGGGCGACAATCGAGCACCAGATGGATACGCGCCTGGTCGCCTTGATTGGCAACGCGATGAGGACGCGCCAGATCGAGAAACCAACATTCGCCCGCCTGCATCGCAATGATCTGCCCGTCCAGCCAGAACGTAACCCCCGGCGAGCTCAGCAGCGGAACGTGCAGGCGCAGGTCGGCGTCCGGACCGCCCAGGTCATAGTCGCGATGCTCATGGATGAGACCACCCGGGCCCAACCGCAGCAGGCGGGCCGAGACGATATCCAGAGGCCAATCGGCCAATGCTTCTTGCCAGCGACCATCCTCTGACCAGGGCACGCGGTACACGGGCTTACCGTGTCCGGGCGACAGCTCGGTCAAGGCATCGGCAGCCGAGATCAACGCCACGCCGCTCCAATCACCGCTGTGATAGGCAGTGTTGAAATGCCCTCGCCAACGCTCGTCCTTGATGGCTGCCAGCGCTTGCAACAGCAACGGCAGGTTCACCGTGACGGGCAGGCGGGAAAACGCCGGGCGCGTCATGGCTGTGCCCGGTTATTGAGTCATCGTGGCTGTTTTCGGCAGCGTGATATCGCCCTGCGCCCAGGCCGCTTCGCGATTGGCTAACGCAGTGGCAATCGACTGCACTTCGGTGGACTGCACCTCGTTCGGCAATGGGTCGAGGCCGGCACTGGCGAAGATTTGTCCGTAGGCGTTGCGCAGGTCGGCATAGGCCAGGTCCCGCCGCAGGTCCGCCTGCAAGGTATTCAGCTCGCCTTGGATCAGGTCCAGTTCGCCAATACCCGCAGCCTGGTGACGGCTACGCAGTTGACCAACGATTTGCCCATCGATGTCCGACAGCTCCTGGCTGGTCTTGAACTGGCGCAGCGCTTCGCGGTAGTTGGCGTTGGCAACGTACAGCTGCGCCAACACGGCGATCGACATCGCCTGGCGCCGTGCCGCCGCGACTTCTTCACCGGCCTTGGCCACGTCGATAGCCGCTGGAGCGGAGATGACATTGAACAGGTTCCAGGTGACTTTGACGCCGTAGTCGGCCCAGCCCTGCTCCACCAGGAACGAGTTGCTGTCGTAATGCCCGCCGGCGGAAAATTCCAGCCCCGGCAGCAAGCGCAACATGGCCTTGCGAGTTTCCGCCGCAGTGATGCGGGTCTGGTAGTCCTGCTCGCGCAGTTCCGGCCGGCTGGCCAGCGCTTCCTGTTCGAGGCGAGCCAAATCGACCTTGAGTTCCGGGATGGCGTACTCATCCTGGGTCGCCAGGGTCAGCTCGGTGCCCAACGGCAGATTGATCAGGGTCGCCAGTTCGGTCTTGGCCAGGGACAAGGCCCGGCGCTGTTCTTCCAACTGACGGGTCGCCTGTATCAGCGAGCGCTGGTAACCCAAGGCCTGCACCGGGTCGCCGATGCGCTGCTCGCTCATGCTCTGGCTGTTGCCTCGCGCCGCCTCGACCCGGGCCATCAGGCTGTCGATCTGCTTGAGCAAACGTTCGGCGGCCATGGCTCGCCAGTAGGCCGAGCGCACATCCTGGACGATGGTATTGATCACCTTGCGCCGGCGTTCCTGCACGATCAATCTTTGGTCACCGGCCTGCTTGGCGCTGATGTAGCTGACGCCAAAATCGAGCACGTTCCAGACCATGGTCAGGTCCGCCACTTCGCGGTCGCGGTCTTGGGAGGTCGACGGTTCCAGGGACTGGGTGCCGGTCTCCACGCTCTGGCTGCTGGAGGCGCTGACGTTGTTACGCCCCACATAACCGGCATCGAGGGCCATGCGCGGCAGCATGTCGAAGCTGGCGAGGTCCAGCTGACGCTTGGCTAAGGCCTCTTCCATGATTTTCAGGCGGCCTTCGAGGTTGTACTTCACCGCGCGGGCCATGGCCTGGTGCAGCGTCAACGGACCACTGAGGGGCTCCTGGTCCTTGTACATATTCTGCAGGTCGTTCCGGGCGCGCTGTTCGCTGGTGCTTCGATCGATCGGCTCGCTGGTGACCGCACAACCGCTGATCACCAACGCCAGCAAACTCACACCGAATAACTTCTGACTTCTATTCATCCCTGGATTGCCCCTGGCTACCGTATTTTTTATGGAATTCTCAGGCCAGCGCTTGGCTGGTGCCGGCCTGTTTCAAAGCCGTCGCGAGGCTGTCCACCTGGCGTTGTTCTGTGTCTTTGAGCTGCTGCAACTGCTGGCCCAAGGTCGGAGCGCCAAACACGCCGCGCAGGCCTTGGGAGGCATCGCCCCCCGTTATCGACCGGTTCTCGAAGGCATCCAGCGACTCGCCATCGGAACCCGTGTCCTGGTTGAACAAACTAGAAATCGTGCTGCTGCCAAACACGCCGCCGTCGCCGCCGCCAAAACCCAGGAACCCTTGGCCCGAGCCGTCCCCGCCGGCGTCACTGCTGAAAACCTGGGCGATATAGCTGGGCGCCAACTCGCCACGGTTGATGAAGATATCCCCGATGGGCCGAAGACCACCGCCCACGTCCCGTTGCTCGAACAGCGGCGGGAAGCCCAGCGGCGAGCCCAAGTCGCCGGTTGGCGGGTTGAAAATGATTGGTTGCAAGGGCACCTCGGACGACGGGATGACGGTGACCGGATCCGAGATCAGGAACTCTGGCGGTGGCTTCACATCGTTGGCCACCACGGTGTCGATCGCATAGTTGTTGGACACCGACACGCTTGACCCGGCGTTGCCCGACAGGTCGCTGACGTTGCTGGTATCCAGGGCGATGAAGTTGCTCGGGTCGGTGAGGTTCACCGACGGAGTGAAGGTCGCTGTCCAGGTCTTGCCGCCGTCGCTGCTGCTCAGGTTGCTCAGTTCGCCGTTGGTGACGCTCAGGTCCGACAGGTCGAAATCCGTCACCGCCTCGCTGAAAGTGAACGTGACCTGGGTCGTCTGGCCCACGCCCAGGCTCGGATTGGCCACCACGATGGTCGCGGTCGGCCGGGTGGCGTCGAGGGCGTAGTTGGCGGAGATGGCAATGCCGACACCGGCATTGCCGGCGCTGTCCTGCACGTTACTGGCATCCAGCAAGATCAAATTGGTGGCGTCGTTGATCCCCGCCGTCGGCGTCAGGGTCGCCGTCCAGGTCAGGCCGCCGTCAACGCTGGCGAGGTTGGACAGCACGCCATTGGCGACGCTGAGGTCCGACAAGTCGAAGCCGGACACCGCCTCGGTGAAGCTGATGGTCACTGTCGTGGTCTGGCCAATGCCCAGGGACGTATCGCCCACCACGATGGTGGCGCCCGGACGCACGGTGTCGACCGCGTAGTTGTTGGAATTGACTATGCCGACGCCGTCATTGCCCGACACGTTTGACACGCCGCTGGTGTCCAGGCTGATCAGGTTGCTGGTGTCAGTGACGTTGCTTGCCGGGGTAAACGTTGCCGTCCAGGTGACGCCGCCGTCGGTCGAGGACACATTGCTCAGCGTCCCGTTGCTGACGGTCAGGTCGCTGTTGTCGAAACCGCTCACCGCTTCAGAGAACGTGATCGTCACCAGTGACGTTTCGCCCACGCTCAGCGCTGGATCGGCCACCACGACGGTGGCGGTCGGCACGCGGGTCTCGACGGCGTAGTTGGCCGAATTGGTGGTACCGGTACCGGTGTTGCCGGCCCCATCGCTCACACCGGTGTTGTCGAGGACGATCAGGTTGGTGGTGTCGCTCACGCCCAGGGTCGGGGTAAACGTGGCAGTCCAGGTCAGGCCGCCGTCGCTGCTGCTCACGGCGCTCAAGGTGCCGTTGGCAACGCTCAGGTCATCATTGCTGAAGCCGCTCACCGCCTCGCTGAACGTTATGGTCACCTGGGCGGTTTCGCCCGGCCTCAATGATGAATCACTCAACACGACAGTGGCGGTAGGGCGCTGGGTATCGAGCGCGTAGTTGTTGGAGACGGTCGCGCCGACGTTGCCATTGCCCGCCAGATCGATGATGCCGCCGTTGTTGAGGGAGATCACGTTGCTGCTGTCGTTGATCCCGTTGGTGGGCGTAAGGGTCGCGGTCCAGGTGATACCGCCGTCGCTGCTGCTCAGCCCGGAAATCGTACCGTTGGCGACCGTCAGATCCGCGGCGGTGAATGCGGTCACCGCCTCGCTGAAGGTGATGGTGACCAGCGACGTCTCGCCGGCACCGATTGCCGTGTCGGCCACGACAATGGTCGCGGTGGGTCGCACCGTATCCACCGCATAATTGTTGGAGTCGGTGGTGCCGACACCCGCGTTGCCCGCCACGTTGATCACGCCGGTGTTGTCCAGGGTGATTACGTTGGTGGTATCGGAAATGCTGACGCTCGGCGTGAACGTGGCTGTCCAGGTAACACCGCCGTCGACACTGCCGACATTGCTCAGGGTGCCGTTGCTGACGGTCAGGTCACTGTTGTCGAAACCGCTCACCGCCGAGTTGAAGGTGATGGTCACGGTCGTGGTTTCGCCGATGCCGAGGGTGCTATCGGCAATCACGACGGTCGCTGTCGGCACGTTGGTATCGACTTGGTAATTGTTGGAACTGGTGGTGCCAGTGCCGCTGTTACCGGCCCCGTCCGCCACGCCGGTGTTGTTCAGGACGATTATGTTGGAGGTGTCGCTCACCCCAAGGGCCGGCGTGAAAGTAGCGGTCCAGGTGATGCCGCCATCGCTGCTGCTCACTGCGCTCAAGGTGCCGTTGGCCACGCTCAGGTCCGAATTGTCGAACCCGCTGACCGCTTCTGAGAAGGTGATCGTCACCAAGGAGGTTTCGCCGACGCTCAGCGCCGTATCGGCGATCACGATGGTGGCGGTCGGGCGCTGGGTGTCCACGGCGTAGTTGTTGGAATCGGTGGTGCCACTGCCAGTATTGCCAGCGCCATCCACCACGCCGGTATTGTTGAGGGTGATCAGATTGGTGGTGTCGGTGACGCCCGCCGATGGCGTGAACGTCGCCGTGTAGGTGATGTTGTCGCTGGTGCTCAGGCCACTCAGGCTGCCGTTGGTGACGCTCAGGTCGGCCAGGGTGAAACCGGTCACCGCTTCGCTGAAGGTAATCGTCACCACCGATGTTTCGCCAGCGCCAACGGCCGAGTCGGCGACCACGATGGTGGCGGTCGGACGCGCGGTGTCGATGGCGTAGTTGTTGGAATCGGTGGTGCCGCTGCCCGTATTGCCCGCCACGTCGGCGACGCCGGAGTTATCCAGGGTGATGAGGTTGCTGGTGTCGCTGATGCTGGCGGTTGGCGTCAGCGTCCCGGTCCAGGTGATGCCGCCGTCGCCGCTGCTCAGGCCGATAACCGTGCCGTTGGCGACCGTCAGGTCAGCGGCGGTAAAGCCTGTCACTGCTTCGTTGAAGGTGATGGTCACCAGAGACGTTTCGCCGACGCTCAGCGAGGTATCGCTGACAACGATGCTGGCGGTGGGACGCTGGGTATCAACGGCGTAGTTGTTGGAGCTGGTGGTGCCGCTACCGGCATTGCCCGCCGCGTCCGACACACCGGTATTGGCCAGGACAATCAGGTTGGTCGCGTCGCTGATAGTGGCGCTCGGTGTGAGCGTCGCGGTCCAGGTGATGCCGCCATCGCTGCTGCTCAGTCCACTCAACGAGCCGTTGGCAACCGTCAGGTCCGCCAAGGTGAAGCCGGTAACGGGCTCGCTGAAGGTAATCGTCACCTGGGACGTTTCACCGATGTTCAGTGCGGTATCGGCCACCACGATGGAGGCGGTCGGGCGCTGTGTGTCGATGGCGTAGTTGTTCGAGTCGGTGGTGCCGCTGCCGATGTTGCCGGCCAGGTCGGAAATGCCACTGTTGGTCAGCGTGATCAGGTTGCTGGTGTCAGTGACACTGGCGCTCGGCGTCAGCGTTGCGGTCCAGGTAATGCCGCCGTCGCTGCTGCTCAACCCGGTGACCGCACCGTTGGCGACCGTCAGGTCGGCGCTGGTGAAACCGCTCACCGCCTCGCTGAAGGTGATGGTCACCAACGAGGTTTCGCCCGCGCTCAACGCGGTGTCGGCGACCACGATGGTGGCGGTCGGGCGTTGCGTGTCGATGGCGTAATTGTTGGAGTTGGTCGTCCCCACGCCGGCGTTGCCATTGAGGTCCGCCACGCCGGTGTTATTCAACACAACGAGATTGGAGGTATCGGTGACCGCCGCGTCCGGCGTCAACGTGGCCGTCCAGGTGATACCGCCGTCGCTGGTGCTCAGGCCGCTGAGCGAGCCATTGGCCACAGTCATGTCGGCCGTGGTAAAGCCGGAGACCGCCTCGGAGAAGGTGATGGTGACCGTCGACGTCTCGCCAACCCTGAGGGCCGTGTCGCTCACCACGATGGACGCCGTGGGCGCCACGGTGTCGTTGACCACGTAATTGTTCGAGTCGGTGGTGCCCACGCCGGTATTGCCCGCCAGGTCGGCCACACCGGTATTGTTCAGGGTGATGATGTTGGTGGTGTCGGCGATGTTGCTGGCCGCCGTCAGGGTGCCGGTCCAGGTGATGCCGCCGTCGCCGCTGCTCAAGAGGCCAACGGTGCCGTTCTGCACCGTCAGGTCCGCCGCGGTGAGGCCCGTTACGGCCTCGGAGAAGGTGATGGTCACCGTCGTCGTGCCACCGGAGTTCAGGTTGGTATTGGCCACCACGACGGTCGCGGTAGGCGGTGTCTCATCCGGTACATAGTTGGTATTGATGGTGCCGCCGTCACCGTAGACGTTGGCCACCGATGCCGGTGAAACGCCGGCGCTGCCGGCACTCGTCCCACCCACACCACTGCCGCCGACGTTGCCGGCCAGGGCCGCGAAGTTGGCGGCGGTGATCAGGATCGTGCCTTTGTTCCAGATGGCGCCAACACCAACGCCACCCGCACCGCCCGCCTGCGTGTAACCCCCGCCGGCGCCACCACCGCCGCCGCCGCCGGCACCGACGTTATTGGAGATAACCGAGTTGCCAATGACGCGCAGGGTCGCGCCGGTATCGTTATAGATACCCCCGACCGCGCCGCCACCTGCCCCACCGATGTCGTCATAACCGTCGCCACCGCCACCGCCACCGATGGACAAGCCTCCGCTGCTGGCCGTGCCGCCGGCCGAACCGGTGCTGTAACCCGGATAGGCCGCACCGCCCGCGCCACCCGTGGTGGAACCGCCACGCCCGCCAATGTTGAAGAAGCCGCCGCCCGCGCCACCCTGCCCGGCCGAGCCATTGGAACCCGTGGCGTTGAGCGTATCGCCGCCCTTGCCACCGATACCGCTACCGACCGCACCACCGCCACCACCGCCACCACCGGCGTATTGCGGCGTCACGCCACCGCCACCACCACCGCCAGACGCGGCGTTCGCGGTGACCGTAACGTTGCGCAGGGTCAGGGTGCCGGCGTTGTAGATACCACCGCCCTTGGACACCAGCGCATCGTCGCCGCCATTGCCGCCGTTACCCGCCGCCATGCCCCGAGTGATCACCAGCCCATCGAGGGTTGCCGTCGTGCCGGCCGTCACGTTGATGATCTGGGTCCGGTATTGGCCATCCAGGGTCACGTCGGCAACGTTGTCGTTGTTGAGATCGCCATCGATGGTGACGTTCTTGTTGACCACCAGCACCGACGTCAGCCCGACGGTCATGGTGTTATTGAACGTGACGATGTCGCCGTTCTGTGCGGAGGCCAGGGCCGCACGCAGGGAACCGACGCCGGTGTTGAGGTTGTTGGTGGCGGTCCAGGTGGCCAGGCCCCATTGGTACTCGCTCATGGCCTTGCTCGACAGCACGTTGGCGCTTTCGATGGTGCCGGTGGCGATTTCCAGGTTCCAGTCGCTGCCCAGGCCGGTGCGGTCGTCGGAAGCGGCCACGTCTCGGCCGGTGAGCTGCGCCAGCGAATTGACCAGGCTCATGCCGCGGTCGCCTTCGGCGGTGTAGCAGCCGTAGATCAGGATATCGCCGCCGGCGTTCATGTCCTGGCCGATCTGCGCCAGCACCTCGGCGCGGGCCTGGACGTTGTCCGCCGACAGGTAGCTGTTGCCCAGCCACAAATCACCGGCGTTGCCGTGGGCAATGATCTGCACCGAGCTGACGCCCTGGTGCGTGTCCAGGTAATCGGCGATCTGTTGCAGGCCGTCCTTGGTGGCATCCAGTTGCACCACCTCGGTCCCGGGGGCCACGCCTTGCAGCAGGCTGCCAGCGTCCTTGACCCGTGAATCGACGAACACCACGGACTTGCCCGGGACGGCGGCCTCGGTGGCATCGGCCTGGCCTTGGGGAACATGGGTGTCGGAAGGCTGGTCCGCTGTGGGCGTCTTGGCCGCCTCGGCAGTCGGTTGCGCGTCCGATTGCGCCGCATCGGCCACGGTGGCCGCCACCGCGCCGTCGAACAGCATTCGCGGTTCCAGAGACATGATCATTGGCGATGCCAGGGGTTGCGTGCTCTCGGTTACCCGCGATTTGCCTTTGCTCCACCACATGACGATCACCTGGACTCGAACTTATTCAACACGCCAATGAAAAAAAAACCGCGATCAGCTGACCGCGGCGTCGGTTTTCATACGAATGACATTCGCCGCGCTGGCTGCGCCATCGCGCCAGAACGACAACTCGGCATACTTCTCGAACAGATCCGGCGGCAGCAAGGTCCGCCGGGCTTGCGGCGCAACCTTGGGCTTGACCTTGTGCAGGCCGGCGACGCCCAAGGCCTGGTCGAAGGCCGGCGCGTCGTAGGTCAAGTGATTGAAATCGTGCTCGAACCAAGGCTCGCCGATGAACTCGTAGACCAGCCGCATGACCCGCTCGGGCGCCTGGCTCAACAGGTCGTAGTCAACGATCAGCAACGACTCGGCGTTCTCGCCGTAATAGGCTTCCTTGAGCGCTGTCCAGGCGAACCCCACCAGGCGATTGCGCTGGGCCAGGGTTTCGCAACGGCTGTAGACGGTGTTGCGCTCGTCATCGTCGTTGAACAGCTTGGTGTTCTCGAAGGGATTGGCGCGGTAGAGCCGCTCCAGGCTATCGAGGATCCAGGCGACGTTGCGCACGCAAGCGATGGTCTTGGCCTGGGGAAACAGGTCCTGCAAGGCCGGCAAGCGGGCGCACCATTGACGGTTGGTGTCGAAGATGACCGGTTTGTCGGCCTTGTCGGCGTAGTAGGAATCGAAGAGGCCACGCAACAGGCGACGGCGCAGATCAGTGTCGATCACCGAGCCGAATTCGCTGCCGGCGCTGCATTGCTGCAGGACGCTGCTGAACAGCGTACCGACGGGGCTGGTCATGCCGGCATGGAAGCGCGGATTCTGCAACAGGATGGCAGAAAGCAGGGTCGAGCCAGAGCGCGGTAAACCGGAAATAAAGTGAAACTGCGGCAATCCCTTCACCTTGTATTTAGTCCCTTCGTAGCCGAAGCGTAGCCGACAACAAAAATTTCGCCTAGTAGTGTTTTGCCATCAGGCGCGCCGAAAACTGTAAAGAAGATGGACGGTATCGAGGCGTCGAAAGGGTGAATCGGTTAAGCGGAACGAAGATTTTTTCACCCCCTCCGCCCGGCGAAATCAGACATCCCCGTCTACGCTCAGCCGTGCGTGACCAGGCCAGGGAACGAAGGAGTCGGGCTGATCGCACTCTTGTCCTTTTTGTGCCGGGCACCCGCAGACCAATAACCTGAGGGATGAGGAATCTATGGAAGTATTCATCGGCACGATCCAGCCATTCGCCTTCAACTTCGCACCCAGGGACTGGGCGCTGTGCAATGGGCAGACGCTGTCCCTTGCCCAATACCAGACCTTGTTCGCCTTGATCGGCGTGACGTACGGCGGCAACGGACAAACCACCTTCATGCTGCCCAACCTGCAGGGCCGCATGCCCGTCGGCCAAGGCGACGGATTGGGCCTGACTCCCCGGGTGATCGGCGAAGTCGCCGGCACGGAAAACGTCACCGCAACGCTGAACAACCTGCCCAACCACACCCATGCATTGACCGGCATTACCGCCGCCACCACCTTGCAACTGGCGAACCCGGCCAGCAATCCGGTGAACACGCCGACGCCCACAAATTCATTCATCGGCACCTCGGGCACCGGGCCCGGTTCGGCGGCGATCTATTCGGATCAACAGGGCGCTTCGCCAGTGCCGTTGCAAGGCGTCAGCACCACCGTCAGCGGCACGGTATCCCCCACCGGCGGCAACATGCCCATGGCAATCATGAACCCGTTCCTGGCCATCAACTTCAGCATCGCGCTGCAAGGTTATTTTCCATCCCGCAACTGACAATCCGCCGGAAGGCCTTGGCCTTCCGGCCTTTGGGAGCATCGACATGCTGCAACAGGTTCATAGCCGCCATTTCCAACCGCTGCTGGGCCAGACCGGCAGCCTGACCCTGCCTGACGGCAGATGCCTGCCGGTGCGTTTCGACACCCTGGACGAAGCACCCAGAGCGAAAATGCCCAGCAGCGAACGCATGCCGTTCAGCGTTGAGTTCAACAGCCTGCAGAGCACAGACTTCGTCGATGGACTCTGCGCACTGGAGGTGCCGGAACTGGGAAGGCTCGAAGGGGTTTTCGTATCGCGAATACCACCGATGGGGCGGGATCCGTCGGTGGGCTATTTCTACATCGCGTTCAACTGACGGGACGCGCTCCCACACGCAAATAGCGCCGCTCAGCTTCCCTTCGGATACCACACCAACCGCTCTGCCGCCGGGTTGCGCTCTTGCACCTCAAAACCCAGCGCCAGGTAATGTTTGCGGGCGTGGGGGTTGCTGGCCCAGACCACGGTCGCCACTGGGCATCGGATCTGTTGCGCCGCCTTCTGCACCCCTTGCAATACCGCTCGGCCATAACCTTGCCCACGGGCCTGTGGAATGAAGGCCAGGTAGAGCACGCGAATTTCATTGGGGCCGAAATCCGTACTCAAGGCCCCGATGGCGCTGCCGAGTTTTTCCACGACGTAATGCATGGCGTTGGGGAAGTTCTCGCCCAGCCCTTGCTCCTGCACCTGGAACTGTTGCGCGATGATTTGCTGCACCTGCTCATGCTCGCCGTCGATCCATTGCAGATCCGGTCGCGCCGCCTGATACAGGCCCTGCAAGAACGGACCATCGCTGACCCGTGATGGACGCACCACCAACCCCTCTGCCGCCACTGAATCCATGCTCGCTCCCTAGAACCCGCTTTCCCTGACACCCAACGCCGCCACCCGACGCCAGGCCGCTCCCAATACCGATTCACCCTGCCCCTGCAACACCACCACGCCACGCAACGGCTGGGCCGGGGCGGGCGTCCCGTCGAGGGCGCTCAAGCGAACCCCATACTGCGCCTGCACCGGCTCGGCTCGCTGTTGCGAATCACGGCGCACAGCGATGGGGCCGTGGTGGTCGGACGTCAACGCCTGTTGCTCGACCCAGGCTACGCCGTTGGCGTCGATTTCGTTGAGCTGCACCGCAATCGAGGCGTGCATCGGATCGTCAGCGATAAACCGTCCCGTGGCACCCGGCGCGACCCTCCAGAGCTCGGCTTCGGTGAGGTAGCCGCGCAAGCGTGAGTCATCCTGCACCATTCGAGCCAGGGGTTGGGTGGGCGACAGCCAGCGCCCGGCTTGCAGATCCGTCAGCAGGTCGCGTACTTGTCCGGCGTGGGGCGCGCGCAACAACAGGCGCTCACGCTGAGCGACCAGGCCCCGGTATTCGGCCACTGCTTCGGCCAGTTGCTGTTCGACGATACCGGCATCGGCGGCGGTTTCGCTGCGGCCGGCCTGGCGGCGCATCTGCAACTGTTGGATCTGGATTTCCCGGCGCACTATGGCCAGGCGCGACGCCATGTCCGGCGACTCCAGCTCGATCAACACATCGCCCTGGGCCACGACCTGGCCGTCATGGACATTGACCTGCTTGACCCGCGCCGCCACCGGCGCATGCAAGGCGCTGGCACGGCCGGCTTCCAGCATGGTCGGGACCTCCACCGCGCTGCGCCAAGGCAACAGCAGGACCAGCAGCAACACCAGCAGCACCAAGCCAGTCAGCAACACACGAGGGCGATGAGCCTGCTCGCGGCGGTTCCACCATTGCCGTCCTTCACTCACGATAGGCATGAAAATGAACCAGACCAATTCCACCATCATCAGGAAAATGCCCAGCACCTTGAAGAACAGGTGATAGACCGCCAGGGCGATACCGAGGAACAACGCCGCGCGCCACAGCCAGGCGCCATAGCCCCACACCAACAAGCGCCGGCGCATCTTCGGCGACCATGGCTCCGGCGCCGCCGCGCCATAACCGAACAAGGCTTCGCGCAGACGCCAGCGACACAAGGCGAATGCGCGGCCCTGGAGGTTATCCACCGCCCAAAAATCGCTGAGCAGGAAATACCCGTCGAAGCGCATGAAGGGATTGAGGTTGATGATCAGTGTGGTGATCCAGGTGGCGCTGGCAAGCATGAACGCCGCCGTGCGCGCCGGGCCATCGGGCAGCAGCGACCAGGCCAGCAAAGCGATGCAGGCCAGCAGCAATTCGGCGAGCACGCCGCCCGCGCCGATCAACAGCCGGGCCCGTCGATCCCTGATCCGCCAGGCGTCGCTGACGTCGGTATAAAACATCGGCAACAGCACCATGAATGCCACACCCATGCTCTGCACCCGGCAACCGGCGCGCTTGGCCATGAAGGCGTGACCGAATTCGTGGCACAACTTGGCAAAGAACAACGCCACGCCGAATGCCAGCGCGCCCCCCAGGCTGAACAGGTGTGGAAAGGTCGCCAGAAACCGCTGCCAGTCCCTGGACACCAGGAAAATGCCCAGGCCCAGGGTCAGCGGTATTCCATAACGCAGCACGCCAGGGCCGAACCGCGCGAGCCAAGGCCAGGCGCGATTGAGAAACGCATCCGGACGCCACAGCGGTATGCGGAAAAACAGGTATTGATGCAGCAGGATCTGCCACACGCTCTGGCGCTGGGAAGCCGTCTTGTACTGATAGCTGTCACGTTGTTGCGGGTCCATGGCGCTGATCAGGTCATGTCCGCGCAAGAAGCCCAGCAACTGCTCCAGCGATTCGTCATTGAGCGGCAGGCCCGGCTCGCGGTTGGCCGCCTGCAGCACTTGTTCCGGATCGCCCAGGGACCAGTGTCGCAGCATGCGCATGGCCGCCGCGCCCAACTTGAAATAGCGGCCGCGTACCGGATCGGCCAGCGTCCATTGGGGTGAGCCGTCCGGGTCGGGGGCGGCCGCGGACAGTTGCAGATCGGCCCGCAAGCTCGGCAGGACCACGCTACAAGCCCACGCTCTGGCGCAGACCTGCCAGTGGCCGACGCAACAGGTACAACGCCAGCGGCGCGCGATCGCCGAAAATCTTCGCCGTTCCCCGCAGGCCGATGCGCGGCGCCGTGGCATCGAATCGCGCATCCAACCGATAGGCCAACTGTCCGGCGGCGGTAGGTTGCGCTTCGTAGGCCGAACGCTCAAGCCGGGCCAGGTGCCGTTGCAACGGATCGCTGTCGAGAAACAACGCCACCTGCGCGCCCGGCTCCAGAGCAATCGCATCGCCCACCGCCAACTCGATACGCAACTCGGCCTGGTTCGGATCGGCAATTTCCATCAGCCGCTCGCCGGTCTGCACGGGCTTGCCGAGCCAGCGCTCGGCGTCGGCGAATACCGCGATGCCGTCACGCTCGGCGCGGACTTCGCTGCGCTTGAGCAACTCCATCGCGTAGTCGCGCTCGGCGCGTTTCTGCTCGACGCGAGCCGCCAGCAAGTCGATCTTCGAACTGGACTCGGCGTCGGCAAACGAGCGCTGGGAATTGGCCTTGAGCTCCGCCTCGGCCACGCCCAACGCGCGCTCGGCCACATCGGCCTGGGCCTTGAGGGTGGTGCTTTCGAAGCGCAGCAACAGGTCCCCGCTTTTGACGGTCTGGTTGGGCTTGACCCGGAATTCGGCAATTACGCCATCCAACGGCGCCGCCACCACCTGCCCGCCCAACGGCACCACTTCAGCCGGGGCCAATACGGACTGGCGCACCGGGATCAGCAAGCCCAGCAGCAATACCGCCACCAACGCGACCTGGCGTTTGCGCGTCCAGCGCAGGCGCCACGGCTTGCGAGGTTGCAGCGCCAGCCACGCATGGCTGTAGGTGTCGCCCAGCTGCGACAGCAGCACTTGTTCCGGCGCCGTCCAGCGAAGGTCGCGGGCCAGCCACAAGCCACCGAAAACCTGGCCTTGATGATCGATCAATGGCAGCCAGAACACGTGCCCGGCCGACAGGCTTCGCCAATCCGCCTGGACCGATTCGCTCACCTCGTCAGGGGCAATGACCCGCGCCTTGTCCAGCGTCCCCTTTTTGAACAATTGCGCGACTGCTTGCTCGACAAACGCCACGAACGGCGCGTTCGGCTCGACGGCGCTGACGCCGGTCACGGCTTGCACTTTACCGGCGATCAATAGCGCGGCATGACGAAAGCCGAACAGGGCCTGGCCATCGTTGACCAAGCTGTAGCTCAGCTGCTCCGGCGTACGCGCGGCCCTCGTCTGGCGCTCCAGGTCGAGGAAGCGGGCAAACACTTGCTCGGCGCTGCCCGAAACCGGCGCGTTCACTTCGACTCCGAGAAGCGCGCCGTGCCGCTCATACCGGACAGCAGGCCGCTGGCATCCGGAACACTCGCCACCAGCAACAGCGTCTGGCTGCCCTCGTCGATGCGCGCGCCCAGGCGCTTGACCGTCGCTTGCAGCGGCTGGCCAGTTTCATCGGGAACAAAGGTAAAGGGCTGGCCGGGCTTGAGCTTGCCCATCCAACGCGAGGGAATCAGCAGGTGAATTTCCAGCGTGCGGTTGTCCACGACGTCCAGCAACGGCGCTCCGGCCGCGACGCTTTCATAACGCTGGACCTTGCGCGCCACCACCCGCCCGTCGAACGGCGCGATAACGCTGCAGCGCTTGACCTGCACTTGATAAACCTGGGACTGCGCCTGGGCCTCGCTGAGCCGGGCCTCGGCCCGCGACACCTCGAAACGCCCGACGGATTTCAACGCGGCGAGCTGCCGATTGTGGGCCAGCTCTTCACTGGCGCCCCGGCTCGCCGCCTGGGCCGCGTTGAGCTGGGCCTGATAGGCCGAGCAATCGAAACGCGCCAAGGTGTCGCCCTTCTTGAACGACTCACCCTCACTGAACGGCAACTCGACAATCCGCCCGGCCAACTCGCTGGCGAGCACGGCTTGATCCCGCGCCCGAAGCACTCCTCGCGCCTCGCTGCTCGACGCACTGGCGGAGATGTTGCCCTCCAGCAACGGATCGTCGGAAGCCGGCGTCTGCGCCTGAACCCCGCACGTTATGAAGGCCAATCCCACAACCCAACTGAACAAACGTCGCATGACCGTTACTCCCTGACGGATGGGCGGAGTCTACGACAGCGGTGGAGAGCGTCAAGGAGGAACCGTGAGAGGTATGAAATCTGCTGGTCATGCGCGCACTGTGGCGAGGGGATTTATCCCCGTTGGGCTGCGCAGCAGACCTAAATGGTTGAAGACCAACAGCCTGACACACCGAGATAACTGTTTTCAGGGCCGCTTCGCGTCCCATCGGGGATGAATCCCCTCGCCACGGGTTGAGTAACATCAGCACTGATAGCGTTGGCCTTACACTTTCTTCTACTTAGGATGCCCCCACTCAACCCCATACGCAGAGATTAAATTCTCTGGCCGTTGGGGTGAAAACACCGGCTTCGGCCGGTTTTTTCGTTTCTGGGGATTGAGAACAACCCTGAACTGAACGCACTTCCTGTGGCGAGAGAGCAAGCCTGCCCGCGATGACGTCAGCCCAGACAACCCCAAACCCGTGGCGAGGGAGCTTGCTCCCGCTGGCCTGCGAAGCAGGCCCCCAACATTCCTTCAGGCAAACCGCATGGCCCGGTTTTGCGACTGCTGCGCAGCCGAGCGGGAGCGAGCTCCCTCGCCACGGGTTCGGAGTATGACTTCAGAACGGTTCAACGCTGCATCCCCCAACGCTTCACCGTCACCCGCTCCAGACTGTTGAACACCAGGTTCTCGACTAGCAGCCCGATCAGGATCACCACCGCCAAACCGGCAAACACCTTGTCGGTGTACAGCTCGTTGCGGTTCTGGAAGATGTACCAGCCCAAACCGCCCTTGCCGCTCGTGGCGCCGAACACCAGTTCGGCAGCGATGAGGGTGCGCCAGGCGAAGGCCCAGCCGATCTTCAGTCCGGCGAGGATCGACGGCAACGCGGCCGGGATGAGGATGAACAGCACAAAGCGCAGGCCCTTGAGCCCGTAGTTGCGCCCGGCCATACGCAGCGTTTCGGACACGCCCAGAAAACCCGCATACATGTTCAATGCCAGCGCCCACAGCACTGAATGCACCAGCACGAAAATCAGGCTGTTCTGTCCCAGGCCGAACCACAACAGCGCCAATGGCAACAGGGCGATGGCTGGCAGTGGATTGAACATCGACGTCAACGTGCTGAGCAGGTCGCGGCCCAACTGCGTCGATACCGCCAAAGTGGTCAAGCCAAACGCCAGGATGATGCCCAGCAGATAACCCTTGAGCAGCACCACCAGGGAAATCCACACCTTGCCCAGCAGCTCGCCGCTGAGCAAACCGTCGTACAACGCGTTGGCGGTTTGCAGGAAACTCGGCAGCAGCAAATCGTTGTTCTGGTAACGCGCCACGCCCTCCCACAGCACCGCCAGCACTATCAGAATCACACTTTTACGCAGCCAACCCTGTTGCCACAGGCGCTGGCCCAAGGGCAACTCCCGCTCCAGCGGCACGTGGGTCAGCGGTTGCAGATCGACTTCGTATTCTTCGCGCACTGGCAATAACTGGCTCATCAAACCCTTTCCTCAATACGCGATACGGATATCGGCAAACCCCAGCTCACGCTCGGCGTCCGGCGACTGGCCTTGCTCGAACAGCAACGAATGAATCCGCCGGGCCGTGTGCTGGAAACCCACGCCGCCAAGGCTGTGCAGATCGTATTGATGGCTGTGGATTTCCGCCCGGACCCGTCCCGGGTGCGGCGACAACAGCAGAATACGATTGCCCACCACCAGCGCCTCCTCGATGGAGTGAGTGACGAACAGCAGGGTGAAACGCACCTCCTCCCAGAGCAGCAACAATTCTTCCTGCATTTTGCGCCGGGTCAGGGCATCGAGTGCGGCGAAGGGCTCGTCCATCAACAGGATTTTCGGCTGCATCGCCAGCGCCCGGGCAATCGCGACACGGGCCTTCATGCCCCCCGACAAGGTGTGGGGGTAGGCATCGGCAAACGCCGCCAGCCCCACTTTGTCGAGGTAGTGCAGCGCCCGCTCTTCGGCTTCGCGACGCTTGAGCGTGCCCGACGCCAGCAGCGCGAACATCACGTTCTGCTTGACGGTTTTCCAGGGCGGCAGTTGGTCGAACTCCTGGAACACGACGATCCGGTCCGGACCCGGCGCGTTGACGGTTTGGCCTTGCAGTCGGATCTCGCCTTCACTCGGCGCGATGAAACCGCCGATGGCCTTGAGCAGCGTGGACTTGCCGCACCCGGACGGGCCGAGCAGTACAAAACGGTCCGCCGGATCGACTTCGAAACTGACTTGATGGGTAGCCCGCACCACACGCTGCGGGGTGCGGTATTCCAGGCTGACGTTGTCCACCGCCAGCAACGCGGTGTCGGTGCGGGTGGCGTTGCTGGCCGCGTGGCCTTGCAATGGCGCGTTCATGACGATCAGCTCCCCTGCAACGGTTTTGCGTCCTGGAAGAAATAATCTTCCCAGGAGGCCGGTTTGTTCTTGATCGCACCGACGCGGTAGAGGAACTCAGCCAATGGGTAAGTGTTCTTCGGCGTGACGGTGAATTCGATCTGGGGGTTTTCGATGATCTTGAGCAAGGTCGCGCGGTCAATCTTGGCCTTTGTCACCCGCAGGTAAGTGTCCGCCGCCGCGCCTTTGTCATTCTGGGCAAACTCGGCGGCCTCGGTCAGGGCCTCGATGAACGCCTTGTACGTCTTCGGGTTTTCATCACGGAATTTTTCGGTGGCGAACAGTACGGTGGGCGAGTTCGGCCCGAGCACGTCATAGGAATTGAGTACGACGTGGACGTTGGGGTTTTGCAGGGCCTGATCCTGGAACGGCGGGTTGGAAAAGTGCCCGGTCAACTCGGTGCCGCCGGCCATCAGCGCGGCCGTGGCGTCCGGGTGCGGGACGGCCAGGGTGTACTTGTCGAGACGATTGAAATCCTTGTCGCCCCACTGCTTGGCGGCGGCCAGTTGCAAGAACCGCGATTGCACCGACACGCCCACCGCCGGCACCGCGATGCGGTCCTTCTCGGTGAAGTCAGCGATGGTCTTGACGGTCGGGTTGTTGCTCAGCAGGTAATAGGGGAAATTGCCCAAGGATGCCACGGCCTTGACGTTCTGCTTGCCACGGGTGCGGTCCCAGACCGTCAACAACGGCCCGACACCGGCCCCGGCAATGTCGATGGAGCCCGACAACAACGCATCGTTGACCGCCGCACCGCCCGACAGTTGGGTCCAGTCGACCTTGATATCGATGCCCTCCTCCTTACCGTGTTTCTCGATCAGTTGCTGGTCGCGAACCACGTTCAACAACAAGTAAACGATGCCGAACTGCTCGGCGATGCGAATCTCGCCTTCGGCGTGGGCGCTGGCCGGCGCGATCAGGCTGCCGGCGAGCAGGCTGAGCCCCAGGCCGATAGCTGCGGCCAACGGTGCAAAAACAATGCGTTTGGACATGGTGATTCTCCGGGCAATTTGCGCGCTGCGCAGCCGATCAGAAAGGGGCGTCGCCCTGGATGGTGGTGCGGTACAGCTTGCGACGCAGATGGCTCGGGCAACCGGCTGCCAAGTGGATCAGCGAGCGGTTGTCCCAGAACACCAGGTCGTGGGGCTGCCATTGATGGCGATAGATGTTCTGGGGCAGCACGCTGTGGGCATACAGCTGCGTCAGGATTGCGGTGCTTTCATCCTCTGGCAAACCAACGATGTGGGTGGTGAAGCCCTCGCTGACGAACAACGCTTTACGCCCGGTTTCCGGGTGGGTGCGGACGATTGGATGCACCACTTCGGCCACCTGGGCCAGTTGCTCTGGCGTCAACGTCGGGCGCCAGTTGCCTTCGAATTTGGTCTCGCTGTAGCGCGCCGTGTAGGAATGCGCCGCCGAACGGCCCTCGACCGCCTTCCGCAGCGTTTCGGGCAAACCGTCCCAGGCCTTGTGCATGTCAGCGAATAGCGTATCGCCGCCTTCGCTCGGCAGCTCCTGGGCATGGAGCATCGAGCCGAGGCTGGGCAATTGCTTATAGGAAAGGTCCGAATGCCAGAACTTGCCGGCGTCCCCAAGGCCGACGGATTGACCGTTTTCGATGATGTTGGAAACGATGAGGATTTCCGGATGCCCGGCCAGCAGGAACTGCTTGAGCACATGGATCTGCAGCACGCCAAAACGACGGCTGAAGGCGATGTGCTGTTCGGGGGTGATGCGTTGGTCGCGCAACACCACCACGTGATAGTCGAGGTGGGCGCGGTGGATGCGAGCGAAATCCTGGTCGTCGATGGGCCGGGACAGGTCCAGGCCGATAATCTCGGCGCCTACGGCATCGGGGAATGGGCGGATCTCGAACGACTGCGGCGCGATGTTCGCGGCATTTGAATCTGGAGAAAAAGAGACGGCTGACATACATCACTCCCACGCACGGCGCGCTTCAATGGCGCGCAATCGATCAAAACTCACGGCGTTACCGTGTTGGTTTGTGTCGTGCGGCGCGCCGATTGGTCGGCAGGTACGCAGGGGATGACTTTAAAGATATAAGAGCGTTAGTTTAAATATTAAAAACGCATAATCATATGGCCGAACCGACGGTCTGGAAACGACACCCGTGGCGAGGGAGCTTGCTCCCGCTTGAGTGCGCAGCGCTCATCGCTTTTTATGGGGCCGCTGGGCGACCCAGCTGGAGCAAGCTCCCTCGCCACAAAAGCACCGAGTCACAGCTCGATTAATTTACCGCTCGTGCAAAGCCTCGGCCCGGGCTTTGACGATCGGCTTGAGCAGGTAGCTGAGCACGGTTTTCTTGCCGGTGATGATGTCCACTGACGCCACCATCCCCGGGATGATCAGCAACGGCTTTTCAGGCGTGCCCAGGTGGCTACGCTCGGTGCGCAGCTTGATGATGTAGTAAGTGCTTTTCTTGTCTTCATCGGTGATGGTGTCGGCGCCGATCTGTTCCAGCTTGGCTTTCAGCCCGCCATAGATGGTGTAGTCGTAAGCCGTGAATTTCACCGTGGCGTCCTGGCCGGGGTGCAGGAAGGCGATGTCCTGGGGACGGATTTTCGCCTCCACCAGGATGGTGTCGTCCAGCGGCACGATCTCCACCAGGTCGCTACCCGGCTGGATCACGCCACCGATGGTGTTCACCAGCATTTTGTTGACGATGCCGCGCACCGGCGACGTCACCAGAGTCCGGCTCACGCGGTCTTCCAAGGCCTTGCCGGTGGCCTGGGCCTTGTTCAGGTCGGTGCGCGCTTCGTTGAGTTGGGTCAAGGCTTCGCTGCGGAATTTACCGCGGGTCTCGTCGATCTTGCGCTGCACTTCCTTGATGGCCGACTCGGCGCGTGGAATCGCCAGCGTCGTGGCGTCCAGTTGCCCGCGGGTCTCGACTTCGGCGCGCTTGAGCCGCAGTACCTCCACCGGCGACACCGCGCCTTGGGCCACCAGCGGCTCGGACATGTTGATTTCCTGGCGTTGCAGCGCCAGGCCGGAGCGGTACTGCGCCTGCTTGGACACGAACTCGCGCAGCTCCTGCTGGCGCTGGATCAACTGCTCCTGCAAGCCACCGATCTCATCGTGCAGTTGCTGGCGACGGCTGATGTACAACGACTCTTCGCTGGCGGCCTGGCCCGGTACGGCCTCGAGCACATCGGCCGGAAAATTCAGCGGTCTATCTTCAACCTCGGCGCTCAGGCGCTCGACCCGCAGCAGCATCGACAGGCGATCGGCCTCGGTTTCCCCGACATTGGAGACAAACCGCGTGTCGTCCAGGCGAATCAACGGCGCGCCAGCCTCGACGATCTGCCCTTCCTTGATGAACAGCTCAGCGACGATGCCACCTTCCAGGTTCTGGATCTTCTGGATCTTGGACGATGGGATTGCCTTGCCGTCGCCCTTGGTCACTTCGTCGATCTCAGCGAAGTTGGCCCACAGCACCAAGAACACAAAGAAGCCGATGATGCCCCAGATCGTCAGGCGCACCACTCGCGGGGCGTCCTCGATCAGTGCCTTGTTGACCTCGGGCAGCGGTTGGCCATGCAGCGAGTCGGAACCCTTGAAATAGCGGCCCACAGCGCCCTTCAAACCTGATTTAAGCAACACTGATCTGCCCCTTTTTCAACGCTTCCATCACGGCGGCCTTGGGACCGTCGGCGAGGATCTGCCCTCGGTCGACCACCAACAGGCGATCCACCAGCGACAGCAGCGACGCCCGGTGCGTCACCAACAGCACCGTCTTGTTTTCCACCACGGCGGCCAAGCGCTGTTTCAAGCGTTCTTCGCCGGTGTTGTCCATGGCGCTGGTAGGTTCGTCCAGCAACAGGATGGGCGGATTGAGTAGCAACGCGCGAGCCAGGGCGACGTTCTGGCGCTGGCCGCCGGACAGGTTCTGCCCCCGCTCGCCCACTTGCAGCTCGTAGCCTTGCGGATGCAGGCGTGCGAACTCGTGTACGCCTGCCAATTCCGCAGCCTGGAGCACCAATTCGTCTTCGACGTAACGGGCGCCGGAGGTCAGGTTGTCGCGCAGGGTGCCGGCCAACAACTGGATGTCCTGGGGCACATAGCCAATGTTGTAACGCAGCTCGCTGACGTCGATCTGGCGAATATCCACGCCGTCCACCAGCAACGCGCCGTCGTCAGGCTGGTACAGACCCACCAGCAACTTGGCGAGCGAGCTTTTACCCGAGCCACTGCGGCCGATGATGCCGATCTTTTCGCCCGGCTTGATCACCAGGTTGATGTTCTTCAACGCGGGGTTCTGCTGGTTCGGGTAGGTGAAATTCAACTGCCGGCATTCAACTGCACCCTGCAAGACCTTGCGGCTAAGCGGACGCTCTTCGAAATTGCGTTCCTGGGGCAGCTCCATCATTTGATCGACAGACGTCATGGTCACCCGCGCCTGCTGGTAACGGGTCAACAAGCCCGACAGCGACGCCAATGGGCTCAGGGCACGACCGCTGAGCATGTAGCAAGCTATCAACCCGCCCATGCTCAGGTTGCCGGCGATGATCTGGTAGACACCGAAGACGATCATGATCACCCCGGCCAGTTGCTGGATCAGCAAGGTGATGTTCATCGCCAGGCCGGACAGCATTTTCACCCGCAGTTCGAGACGGCCCAGCGTGCCGATGGTTTGTTCCCACTGATATTGCCGCTCACTCTCGGCGTTGTTGACCTTCACCGCATCCAGGCCGGCGAGGGTTTCGATCAGGCTGGATTGACGCTCGGCGCCCAAGGCCATGGTGCGCTCCATGGTCGCGACCAGAGGCTTTTGCAACGCATAACCGATCAGCAAGGCAATCGGGAACGCCAGCACCGGAATCCACACCAGATGCCCACCGAGGATCGCGATGACCATGAAGATCAGCAGGGTGAACGGCAGGTCGATCAGGCTGGTGAGGGTCAGCGAGGCAAGGAAATCCCGCAGGCTCTGGAACTCATGAATATTCTGGGCAAAGCTGCCCACCCGCGCAGGGCGGTATTTCATGGCCATGCCGACGATGCGCTCGAACAGCGTCGCCGAAATGATCAAGTCGGTTTTCTTGCCCGCCAAATCCAGGCACAAGCTGCGCAGCATTTTCAGGATCAGGTCGAACACATAGGCGCCGGTGATCCCGACGGCGAGTACCCACAGCGTCGACTCGGCCTGGTTCGGCACCACGCGATCGTAGACGTTCATCACGAACAGCGGAGCGGCCATGGCGATGATGTTGATCAACAGGCTGGCGGCGATGGCGTCGGCGTACAGCCAGCGGGAACGCTTGAGCGTGTCGCGAAACCAGGATCGCGCGCGGGGAATGAGCGTGCCGTGGTTGACGTCAAATTTATGCTGCGGTTGGGCGAAAAAAACTTTGCCGCTGTAGTCGTCGGCAAGCAGCTCATGGCTCACCGTGACTTCGCCGCCTTCGCTTTCGCTGAGCAGCAAGCGCGCCTGGCCGTCCCCGGCCCAGCCCAGCAGCACGGCGCTGCGGCCTTCCTTAAGCAGCAACAGGGCGGGCATTGCAATGGCGGGGATTTGTTCAAGCTTGCGCTGCAGCACCCGGCCTTGCAGACCGGCACGGGCCGCCGCACGCGACAATAATTCGACGCTCAGCCGTTGCTTGGGCAACGGCAGGCCGGTGGTGAGCATCGCCGCGCTGGCAGGCTTCTGATGCAGCATGCAAAGCGCCAGCAAACCATCCAACAATGGGTCGTCGTGCAGCGTGCGCGGGTCATGAACTAGTTCGACTGGACTGACTTCTGATTCCACGCTCGGCACTCTGACTGATAAAAACGGGTGGGAGGACTCAATTCATCCCAGGTAACTGGACCTTGGGTTTCACGTCGTTCTGCACAACCGATGCCAACGGCGCGACCACACCCTGGCTTTTCAGCAACTGGCCCATGGTTGCCTTGATCCGGTACTGGGTGAACAGCTGCACGTTCTTGATTTCCGCCAGGCGACGGGAAGCGCTAAACAACTCGTTTTCGCTGTCGAGCAAGTCGAGCAAGGTACGCTCGCCGAGGCTGAACTGCTTCTGATAGGCCGTGCGCACGTTGGCGCTGCGGTCGACGTATTGCTGGGCGATCGGCACTTGGGCGTTGGCGTTGTTCAACGCGTTCCAGGCCAGGCCCAATTCTTCGTTCAACTGGCGCAGCGCGTTGTTGCGGATATCCAGCGCCTGGTTGGACAGGTAGGACTTGGATTCCAGGTCGGCCTTGTTACTGCCACCGGCGTACAGGTTGAAGCGCATGCGCAGCATGGCTTGCCATTCATTGTTGTGGCCGTTCTGGCCGTCCAGGTCATTGTCGGCAGTGCGACCCAACTCTGCATCGAAGCGTGGATAGAAGCTCGACTTGGCGGCCGCGTACTGCTGCTCGGCAGCGGCGATATCCGCTTCGGCCGAACGCAGCACCGGGCTGTTGTCTAGCATCTGGGCGCGGGCTTCGGTGAGGTTGGCCGGCAGCAGCGCCATAAAGTCGGCGGGACGCTCCAATTGATCCGGCAGTTGGCCGACGGCGCTGAGGTAATTGGTCTCGGCGTCGGCCAGGTTGGTCTGTTCGGTGATGAGGTTATTGCGGGCCTGGGCCATGCGCGCTTCGGCCTGGTCCAGGTCGGCGCCGCTGCCTACGCCACGGGAGGTGCGCAGCTTGATCTGATCGAAGATGCGTTCGTGGCTTTTGAGGTTTTCCTCGGCCAGGCGCACGAATTCGCGACGGGTCAGCACGTCCAGGTACACCTGGGCCACGGTCAAGCCAGTGCGCTCAGAGGCGTCGAGCAAGGAATAGGCACGGGCATTGACGTTGGCTTGTTGACGCCCCACTTCGCTGGACGTCGCAAAACCGTCAAAAACCATTTGCGACAGGCGCAGGCTCGACTCACTGCGGTTCAAGGTTTCCCAATGATTATTGGTGCCCGAACGGGTGGTCACGCTGTCGGTGCCTTCACGGCCGTACCCGGCTGCGAGGTCCACTCTAGGCAGGTAGCCGCCCTTGGCAGCCTTGAGCTGATAATCCGCCGCCAGGCGACTGTTCACGCCCGCCTGGATTTCCGGATGAACATCCAATGCTTGTTGCATGGCCTGCGGCAAGGTTTGTGCTTGTACGAAACTGGCGGCGAGGGCGAAAGGTAAAGCCTTGAGCAGATGCGAACGCATGGTTGGTTAAATCCCGAAAACGCTTGTCTTGAATCACAGCGAAACGTGGCGCTGCATCGGATGATGGCAACCGGAATGACCGTATGTCGGAAAGTTCAAAACAGGGGTTGGAACACGCACTGAAAGAACAGGTCGCCGCTTAAATATCAATGTGACATTACAGAAGCGATTGTTTAGGATGGCCGGCAGAAGGTCAATAGTTTGGCAGCAACAAAAACCTTCCGCAGTTGCCGCCAATAAACCGTCAAATTTAAAGCGTCAAAACATTTTCCCTTAGTGAGCATGTACGTCCAGACCGCTACGGCCAACGAGGCTGTCGGGTCCATGGAAGTCTACTGAACGTGGTACCCGGAGAGTCTTCAATGAGCAGTGTTATTGCCGTCGTCAAAAGCATTGTTGGTCAGGTTTTCGCCGTATCCCCCGAGGGTATTCGGCGCGTACTCATTGAAGGCGACCGCCTTAACGTGGGCGACCAGTTGGACACCGGCCCTGCCGGTGCCGTCACATTGGAGCTGGCCGATGGCCGCTCGCTGGACCTGGGCCGGGACACCCAATGGAGCGCCAATGCTGCGGACTCCTCCACTGATCTGGAACAGGCCGCCGCCCAAGCCGCACCCTCGGTAGACGAACTGCAACAAGCCATCGCCGCGGGCGTCGACCCGACGACCGCCCTGGAAGCCACCGCTGCCGGCCCAACCGCTGCTGGCACGGGCGGTGCGGCCGGTGGTGGCCACAGCTTCGTCGTACTGGATGCCACGGCTGGCAGCGTCGATCCGACAATCGGTTTTCCCACGGAAGGACTCGCCGCGGCTGCCGCCACCGATGACAACATCCTGGGTGGCGACACCTCCGCCGATACGACCGCCAACGCCGTGCTCAATGCGACCATGACGCTGAGCGCCACGCCGACCCTGACCGAGGCCGGCGGCGTGCTGGTCTACACCGCGACCGTCACCCAGGCGCCGCTGACCAACCTGACCGTGACCTTGTCCAACGGTGCAGTCATCGTCATTCCAGCCGGACAACTGACCGGCAGCGTCAATGTGCCGCTCGCGCCGAACGACACGGTCTATAACGACCCAAGCCAGATCAGCGTGACCGTCACCGGCACCACCGGCGGCAGCGGCATCGCCGTGACCGTACCCACCACGCCCGCCGTTACCCAGATCACCGACACCGTCGACACCACCACCGTCACCCTGAGCGCAGGCGACACCGTTACCGAAGGCGGTCAGATCACTTACACCGCCACGCTGACCAATCCGGCCCAGACGCCAGTGACCGTGACCTTGAGCAACGGCTCGGTCATTACCATTGCCGCCGGCCAGACCACCGGCACCGTCGCTGTCGATACCCCGCCGAACGATGTCTACAACAATGGCGGTACTGTCAGCACCACCATTACTGGCGCAACTGGGGGTAACTTCGAGAACCTGGTTCCGAATACGGCGCCTGCGGTCACGACGATCACTGATTCGCTTGACACCACTACCGTGACGCTGACCGCCAACCCAACCGTGAACGAAAACGGCACGATCACCTACACCGCGACCTTGACCGGTGCCGATGGCAAGCCCGTTACCGCGCAAAATGGTCCGGTTACCGTGACCTTGGACAGCGGTAAAACCATCACCATCGCAGCGGGCGCAAGCTCGGGTGTGTTGGATGTAGCGGTCGGCAACGACGTCTACCAAGGCCCAACGACGGTTACTGAATCGATTGCCTCGGCATCCGGTGGCAACCTCGAAGCCATCGCGCCGAACACCACGCCAGTCAGCACTGTGGTCAGCGATGTCAACGACACGACCACCGTGACGCTGACCGCCAACCCAACCGTGAACGAAAACGGCACGATCACCTACACCGCGACCTTGACCGGTGCCGATGGCAAGCCCGTTACCGCGCAAAATGGTCCGGTTACCGTGACCTTGGACAGTGGTAAAACCATCACCATCGCAGCCGGCGCAAGCTCGGGTGTGTTGGATGTGGCAGTGGGCAACGACGTCTACCAAGGCCCAACCACCGTCACCGAGTCGATCAAAGACGCATCCGGCGGCAACCTCGAAGCCATCGCGCCTAACACGACTCCAGTGAGCACCGTGGTCAGCGACGTTAACGACACGACCACCGTGACGCTGACCGCTAACCCGACCGTGAACGAAAACGGCACGATCACTTATACCGCCACGCTGACGGGTGCCGATGGCAAGCCCGTTACCGCGCAAAATGGTCCTGTAACGGTCACGCTCGAAAGCGGTAAGACGATCACCATCGCAGCGGGCGCAAGCTCGGGCGTATTGGATGTAGCGGTCGGCAACGACGTGTACCAGGGCCCTACCACTGTCACCGAGTCGATCAAAGATGCAACAGGTGGCAACCTCGAAGCCATCGCGCCGAACACGACGCCAGTCAGCACCGTGGTCAGCGACGTTAACGACACGACCACCGTGACGCTGACCGCTAACCCAACCGTGAACGAAAACGGCACGATCACTTACACCGCCACCCTGACCGGTGCCGATGGCAAGCCGGTCACTGCGCAAAATGGTCCGGTTACCGTGACCTTGGACAGTGGTAAGACAATCACCATCGCAGCCGGCGCAAGCTCGGGCGTGTTGGATGTGGCGGTCGGCAACGACGTCTACCAAGGCCCTACCACGGTCACCGAGTCGATCAAAGATGCAACCGGTGGCAACCTCGAAGCTATCGCGCCTAACACGACTCCAGTGAGCACCGTGGTCAGCGACGTCAACGACACGACCACCGTGACGCTGACGGCTAACCCGACCGTGAACGAAAACGGCACGATCACTTACACCGCCACGCTGACGGGTGCCGATGGCAAGCCTGTTACCGCGCAAAATGGTCCGGTTACCGTGACCTTGGACAGTGGTAAAACCATCACCATCGCAGCGGGCGCAAGCTCGGGCGTATTGGATGTAGCGGTCGGCAACGACGTCTACCAAGGCCCTACCACTGTCACCGAGTCGATCAAAGACGCAACCGGTGGCAACCTCGAAGCCATCGCGCCAAACACGACTCCAGTGAGCACCGTGGTCAGCGACGTCAACGACACGACCACCGTGACGCTGACGGCTAACCCGACCGTGAACGAAAACGGCACGATCACTTACACCGCCACGCTGACGGGTGCCGATGGCAAACCCGTCACTGCCCAGAACGGTCCGGTTACCGTGACGCTGGAAAGCGGTAAAACCATCACCATTGCAGCCGGTGCAAGCTCGGGTGTATTGGATGTAGCGGTCGGCAACGACGTCTACCAAGGTCCAACCACTGTCACCGAGTCGATCAAAGACGCATCCGGCGGCAACCTGGAAGCCATCGCACCGAACACCACGCCAGTCAGCACTATCGTCAGCGACGTCAACGACACGACCACCGTGACGCTGACGGCTAACCCGACCGTGAACGAAAACGGCACGATCACCTACACCGCCACCCTGACCGGCGCCGATGGCAAACCCGTCACCGCGCAAAATGGTCCTGTAACGGTCACGCTCGAAAGCGGCAAGACGATTACCATCGCAGCCGGAGCGAGCTCTGGCGTCTTGGATGTAGCGGTAGGCAACGACGTCTACCAAGGCCCTACGACGGTTACTGAATCGATTGCCTCGGCATCCGGCGGCAACCTCGAAGCTATCGCACCGAACACCACGCCAGTCAGCACTGTGGTCAGCGATGTCAACGACACCACCACCGTGACGCTGACCGCTAACCCGACCGTGAATGAAAACGGCACGATCACTTATACCGCGACCCTGACCGGCGCCGATGGCAAGCCCGTTACCGCGCAAAATGGTCCGGTTACCGTGACCTTGGACAGTGGCAAAACCATCACCATCGCAGCGGGCGCAAGCTCGGGTGTGTTGGATGTAGCGGTCGGCAACGACGTCTACCAAGGTCCAACGACGGTTACTGAATCGATTGCCTCGGCATCCGGCGGCAACCTCGAAGCTATCGCACCGAACACCGCTCCGGTCAGCACCGTGGTCAGCGATGTCAACGACACCACTACCGTGACGTTGACGGCTAACCCAACCGTGAATGAAAACGGCACGATCACTTATACCGCCACGCTGACGGGCGCCGATGGCAAGCCAGTCACTGCGCAGAACGGTCCGGTCACCGTGACCTTGGACAGCGGTAAGACCATCACCATCGCAGCGGGCGCAAGCTCGGGTGTGTTGGATGTAGCGGTCGGCAACGACGTGTACCAAGGTCCAACCACCGTCACCGAGTCGATCAAAGACGCATCCGGTGGCAACCTCGAAGCTATCGCACCGAACACCACGCCAGTCAGCACTGTGGTCAGCGATGTCAACGACACCACCACCGTGACGCTGACCGCGAATCCGACCGTGAACGAAAACGGCACGATCACTTATACCGCCACGCTGACGGGTGCCGATGGCAAACCCGTCACTGCCCAGAACGGTCCTGTAACGGTCACGCTCGAAAGCGGTAAGATGATCACCATCGCAGCGGGCGCAAGCTCGGGCGTATTGGATGTAGCGGTCGGCAACGACGTGTACCAAGGCCCTACCACTGTCACCGAGTCGATCAGAGATGCAACCGGTGGCAACCTCGAAGCCATCGCGCCTAACACCGCTCCAGTCAGCACTATCGTCAGCGACGTCAACGACACGACCACCGTGACGCTGGCGGCTAACCCGACCGTGAACGAAAACGGCACGATCACTTACACCGCCACCCTGACCGGCGCCGATGGCAAACCGGTCACCGCGCAGAATGGTCCGGTTACCGTGACGCTCGAAAGCGGTAAGACCATCACCATCGCAGCCGGTGCAAACTCGGGTGTATTGGATGTAGCGGTCGGCAACGACGTCTACCAAGGCCCAACCACCGTCACCGAGTCGATCAAAGACGCATCCGGCGGCAACCTGGAAGCTATCGCACCTAACACGACGCCAGTCAGCACTGTGGTCAGTGACGTCAACGACACCACTACCGTGACCTTGACTGCTAACCCAACCGTGAACGAAAACGGCACGATCACCTACACCGCCACCCTGACCGGTGCCGATGGCAAGCCGGTCACTGCGCAAAATGGTCCGGTTACCGTGACCTTGGACAGTGGTAAAACCATCACCATCGCAACCGGAGCGAGCTCTGGTGTCTTGGATGTAGCGGTAGGCAACGACGTCTACCAAGGCCCTACGACGGTTACTGAATCGATTGCCTCGGCATCCGGCGGCAACCTGGAAGCTATCGCACCTAACACCACGCCAGTCAGCACCGTGGTCAGCGACGTCAACGACACGACCACCGTGACGCTGACCGCGAACCCAACCGTGAACGAAAACGGCACGATCACCTACACCGCCACCCTGACCGGCGCCGATGGCAAGCCGGTCACTGCGCAAAATGGTCCGGTTACCGTGACCCTGGACAGCGGTAAGACCATCACCATCGCAGCGGGCACAAGTTCGGGCGTGTTGGATGTGGCAGTGGGCAACGACGTCTACCAAGGTCCAACGACGGTTACTGAATCGATTGCCTCGGCATCCGGCGGCAACCTGGAAGCCATCGCACCTAACACCGCTCCGGTCAGCACTATCGTCAGCGACGTCAACGACACGACCGCTGTGACGTTGACCGCTAACCCGACCGTGAATGAAAACGGCACGATCACTTACACCGCGACCCTGACCGGTGCCGATGGCAAGCCAGTCACCGCGCAGAACGGTCCGGTTACCGTGACGCTCGAAAGCGGCAAGACGATTACCATCGCAGCCGGTGCAAGCTCGGGCGTGTTGGATGTGGCAGTGGGCAACGACGTCTACCAAGGCCCAACCACCGTCACCGAGTCGATCAAAGACGCATCCGGCGGCAATCTCGAAGCCATCGCGCCTAACACGACGCCAGTCAGCACAGTGGTCAGCGACGTCAACGACACGACCACCGTGACGCTGACCGCTAACCCAACCGTGAACGAAAACGGCACGATCACTTACACCGCTACCCTGACCGGTGCCGATGGCAAGCCCGTTACCGCGCAAAATGGTCCTGTAACGGTCACGCTCGAAAGCGGTAAGACAATCACCATCGCAGCCGGCGCAAGCTCTGGCGTGCTCAATGTCGCGGTCGGTAACGATGTCTATACCGGTGCGCCGTCCATTACCGAGTCGATCAAATCTGCATCCGGTGGCAATCTGGAAGCCATCGTCGTTGATAAGACTGGCGCATCGACTGCTGTAGGCGACACCGTCGACAACACCACTGTCAGCATCACCGGCAGCTCATCGGTCACCGAAGGCCAGGCGGCTACCTATACCGTCAGCCTGACGAACCCGGCGCAAACCGAGGTGACGGTGAAGATCGTCTACAGCGGCACTGCCGCCGACGGCTCGGACTTCACGGGCGTTTACACCGTGAAGATCCCGGCCAATGCCACCAGCGCCAACTTCAACGTGGCAACCCTGGACGACAAGATCACCGAAGGCACGGAAAACTTCGTGGTCAAGATCGACTCCGCCACCGGCGGTAACTTCGAGCATCTGGCGGTCAGCGGGACCAACGGCAGTGTCAGCACCTCGATCATCGACAACGATGCGGCGCCGGTGCTCGACCTGGATGCCAACAACTCCAGTGGCAAGACCGGTGCCGATTACCAGGTGACCTTCACCGAAGGCACCACCGGCCCAGGCGTGTCGATTGGCGATACCGACCTGAAGATCACCGACCCGGACAGCACCATGCTGAGCGGCGCCACCATTGTGCTGACCAACCGTCAGCCTGGCGATCATCTGAACCTGGGCAATAGCGTCAACGGCATCAGCATCAACGCCAACAGCACCGACGGCAAGGTCGTCCTGACGCTGACGGGCAATGCGACGCTGGCCGATTATATGCAGCAGATCAAGAACATCAGCTTCATCAACAACAGCGAAGACCCGAGCAGCGTACCGCGCGTCATCACCGTGACGGTGACCGACGGCGCAAGCTACTCCAACACCGCCACTACCACGGTAAACGTGGTCGGCGTCAACGATGCACCGGTGGCCGCCGGTGGCTCCGTGACCGGTACCGAGGACACTTCGCTGGTCCTCGGCTGGTCGACCTTCGGCGTCAGCGACGTGGACAGCTCCGCCGCCAGCCAGGGCGTGAAAATCACCGGGTTGCCAGGCGATGGCAAGTTGCAGTACCTGGATGGCGCGACCTGGAAGAACGTTGCCAACAACCAGACCTTCACCAAGGCCGACATCGACGCCGGCAAGTTGCGCTTCACCCCGGATGCCAACGAATCCGGTGCCAATGGTTATGGCGGCAGCGGCGTGGGCAACAAGCAGGCTGACTACGCGCAGATCAAATTCCAGCCAACCGACGGCCAGGCCCTGGGCAACACCGGCACCGTGAAGATCGACATCACGCCAACCGCCGACGCGCCGACCCTCAACGTAGCCGGCAACAACGTGACCTCCACCGGCCTGATCAAGGAAGTCTGGACCGGGCTGTCGGGCCTGGGCACCGATGGCAACGGCGCGCCGTCGGGCACGCTCAAGTCAGTGATCGATGCCGCCGGCACGCCGAACAGCAGCACCAACGTGAGCAACGTGCAGAACGACGGCAACGTCAATCCGGGCACCGCGTCGAAGACCTCGGGGCTGATTTTCCTGGAAGCCGGCAAGATCTATACCTTCAGCGGCACCGGCGATGACAGCCTGCTGGTGACCATTGGTGGCAAGGACGTGGCGGGCATTACCTGGGGCGCCGGTGGCAAGCTCAATGGTTCGTTCACCCCGACCACCAGCGGCTACTACACCCTGGACATCTACCACCACAACCAGACCGGCCCGGGCAGCTATGACGTGAACCTGTCGGTCAACGGCAGCACGCCCGTGGACCTGAGCAGCGCCGGCATACCGCTCTATACCGGCGTCGCCGACCTGACGAACGCTGGCGTGTCCGTTTCCGACCTGCACGGCACCAATGGCGAAGGCTACTACGACGGCTTCAAGCTCAACGAAGGCGCCGAAGGCGGCAGCGTGAACCTGTCGAAGATCACCACCGCCCTGACCGACACCGACGGTTCCGAAAGCTTGAGCGTGAAGATCGGCGGCATGCCTGAAGGCAGCGTCCTGAGTGACGGCGCGGGTCACACCGCAACCGTGGGAGCCAACGGCGAAGCCTCGGTTACCGGCTGGAACCTGGGCAGCCTCAACCTGACGCCGCCGACCTATTTCAACGGCCAGATCAACCTGACAGTGACGTCGACCTCCACCGAAACCCTCGGCGGGTCGGCGACGACCACGGCACACATCCCGGTAACGGTGCATCCGGCGGTCTACAACGCTGCGACAGCCACTTCCGGCAGTGACAACGTCACCGGCACCGACGGCAACGACATCGTGGTCGCCGACATCGGCGGCCTGACCGTGGTGCCGGGCGTCAACTACAACATCGCGTTCATGGTCGACAGCTCCGGCAGCATGAGCTCGTCTTCCGTTACCGCCGCGAAGAACTCGCTGACCCAGGTGTTCAACACGCTCAAGCAGAGCATGGGCAGCAACTCCGGGACGGTGAATATTTTCCTGGCGGACTTCGATAATCAGGTCAACAAAAACGTTGCGGTCAACCTCAACGACCCGAACGCGCTGACACTGCTCAAGAGCGTACTCGACTCGATGGTGTCCGGCGGCAATACCAACTATGAAGATGTGTTCAAGACCACCGCAAACTTCTTCAACAGCACCCAAGCCCTGAGTAATACCGGTGCGAAGAACCTGACGTACTTCATCACCGACGGTGAGCCAACGCGCTACCAGTCCGGCGAAGAGACGAACCCAGTGTTGTACGGCACCGTCAAGCTCGACGACGTCCTGAGCGCGGCCAACTACACCGTTGGCAAGTACTACACCCAGACGATCGACAGCACACACAAATTCATCATCGACGAAAATGGGGACATGTTCCTGTCGATCAAGAACGGCAAGAATTGGAATGAAGACTACGTCGGCACGGTGCATGCCGAGGGCAACGGCACGTTCGAGTTCTCCAAACTGGACGGCGGCTGGTGGGGCGACGCCTCGGCAGCAGTCAGCTCAACGGCCAGCTTCACCCTGCTCAAAGGCTTGAGCAACGTTGAAGCCATCGGCCTGAACAACAGCGTGACGCTGAACGACCTCAAGCCCTACGACTCGGACGGCAAGCCGCAAACCAACATCGACCCCAAGGACCTGGCCAACTCGATCATCGGCCACACCGAAGCGACGATGCCGGGAGCCGATACGGTCAACGGCGCGGACGGCAACGACATCCTGTTCGGCGACCTGGTGAGTTTCAACGGCATCGCCGGCGAGGGTTACCAGGCCATCCAATCGTTTGTCGCCCAACAAAGCGGCGCGGACGTCAGCAAGGTCACCACCAGCAACGTGCACCAGTACATCACCGAACACTACACCGCGTTCGATGTGTCCGGCGCACATGACGGCAACGACACCCTGCTGGGCGGTGCCGGCAACGACATCATCTTCGGTCAGGGCGGCAAGGACTTGCTGGACGGTGGTAAGGGCAATGACATCCTGCTCGGCGGCAGCGGTGCCGATACCCTGATTGGCGGCACGGGCAACGACACCCTGATCGGTGGTCTGGGCGGCGACACGTTTGTCTGGAAAGCCGGCGACACCGGCAATGACGTGATCAAGGACTTCAAGGCCGGCGACGGTGACCGGATCGACCTGCGGGACCTGTTGCAGGGCGAAACCGGCAGCACCATCGACCACTTCCTGAAAATCAGCACGGTCGATGGCGTGTCCTCCTTGCAAGTCAGCACCACCGGCCAGTTCAACGCGGCCAACGGTGCGGCGGCGACGCCAGACGTGACGATCAAGCTGGAAGGCAACAACTGGTCGAACATCAACCTGAACTCGCTGATCGCCGGTAGTGATCCGACCATCAAGATCGATCACAACAACAGCTGAGGCTGACACACATCCTGTGGAGAGGGAGCTGGCTCCCTCGCCATGGGATAAGTGTTCATACTCCCCCCAGTTGGCCTATGCTGCCCAGCATGACGCCGCTTCATACATGAGGGATGCCCGATGTTTTATGTGCAACGCGATGCACAAGGCCTGCTGGTGCGCGTGGAAGCCACCGCTTACGCCGAGGCCACCGAGACCTTGCCGGCCGACAACCATGAGATCCAGGACTGGTTCGCCAACCAGGCGGTAGAAAACAGCCTCAAGCAACTCAAGCAAAGCGACCTGGAGATGATCCGGGTACTCGATGACTTGATCCAGGTGCTGACCAGCAAAGGCGTCATCCGCGTCACCGACCTGCCACCAGCGGCCCAGGCCAAGCTGATGGACCGCAACCAGGCCCGTGAAGCGCTGGGTGGGTTGAGTCGGTTGATCGATGACGATGAGAAGGGGTTGATCTAGCCTGCCGCCAAGGCTGGCGCCATTGCCTGCAGCACACCGAACCTGTGGCGAGGGCGCTTGCTCCCGTTGGCCTGCGAAGCATGCCCCAGCCCGTCTATATGCGAAACCGTGTTGGCAGGTTTTACGACTGCTGCGCAGCCGAGCGGGAGCAAGCTCCCTCGCCACGAATTTTTTGGTGTCTGGGCTGACGCTATCGCGAGCAGGCTCGCTCCCACGGTAGATCAGTGTTGACCCTTTATATTCCGGCTCGACACAGATCCAGTGTGGGAGCGAGCCTGCTCGCGATAGCGGTCTTCGGTTTATTACGAGGCTGTCAGGCTGGCTCTTGCACTTCAGCCGATCCATCGCCCGCTCCTCCGGCGCGACCCACAACCGCCATAAAGCGCTTGCGCGTCGTCTTTTAACCGGCTTGCCGCCAGTGTCACCGTTTTTTCGATGACAAACTCAGACTAGCCACGAGACAGCCGCCGGACAAATTCACCGAGTTCGCTTCAACTCGAAGGAAATCTCCTAGGACGTTAATTGAGGGGGCATATCCGTTGCTGCGGTAACGGCTGCTGGCGGTTCCGCTCTTACAGCGGGTTACTTTTTTCAGACGCCAAAAAAGTAACCAAAAACGCTCCGCCCCACCACTCGGCACCTCGCCTAGGCTCGGTGTGCCCTCACTCCGGCATTGCTCCGTGGGCCGCCGCGAAGGGCCATCCATGGCCCAGCGCGGCTACCTCGGCATCCATGCCGAGGTACCCACTGCGCAAGGCCTGCGTTCGGCCATCGTGGTTAACGGGGCCTTCCAGATCAAGATCAAGATCAAGATCAAGATCCAAAGCAGGAGCAGGAGCAGGAGCAGGAGCAGGAGCAGGAGCAGGAGCAGGAGCAGGAGCAGGAGCAGGAGCAGGAGCAGGAGCAGGAGCATCTCGGCACTTATTTAGATGAACCACCGCTATCGCGATCAGGCTCGTTCCCACATGGGTTTGCAGGTGTTCACAACCTTGCACACAACCCAAAAACCTGCGGGAGCGAGCTTGCTCGCGATGACGCCAGCACATTCAACATCAGCGGAAACTGACCCTCCGCCTTCGCGAGCAGGCTCGCTCCCACAATTGGAGTACGACCAGGAGACCCAGGTCGCCATACCGCCGCCTCGCTTTCGCTTTGCTTTGCTTTGCTTTGCTTTGCTTTGCTTTGCTTTGCTTTTGCTTTTGATCTGCCAGGCCCCGTTAACCACGATGGCCGAACGCAGGCATTGCGTAGTGGGTATCCCGGCATGGATGCCGGGATAGCCGCGTTGGGCCATGGATGGCCCTTCGCGGCGGGCCCACGGAGCAATGCCGGAGTGAGGGCATGCCGAGCCTAGGCGAGGCACCGAGTGGTGGGGCCAAGCCTTTTTTGCTTACTTTTTTTGGCGTCTGAAAAAAAGTAAGCCGCCGTAAGGGCGGAACCCTAAGTAGCCGTTACCGAAGAAATGGATATGTACGCATTCACAAGGGCATATCCCGCCTCACCAAGCAATCCTCACCCCCAACGCTTAGGCTCACCCACCAACTGCCCCTGAACCCCAAACAACCCCATCTCACGAATCACCGCCAACTCCCCTTCCGTCTCCACCCGCTCAGCAATCAACGGCAGGTCGATACTGTGAGCAGCACGCTGGATGGCCTCGATGAACAAACGCTTGTCACTTTCCTGGTCGATCGCACGAATGTAGCTACCGTCAATCTTCAGATAGGCCAACCCCAGCCGCGACAGGTTGCCAATCATGCTGAACCGCCCACCAAAGCGCTGCAGGCTCAAGGAAAAACCAAGCTCGCGCAACTGCCGGGTCAACTGCTCCAACACCGCTTGCTCGGGCAGTTGCTCTTCACCAATCTCCAAGGTCAGGCGCGGCCCAAGGTTGGAGTGAGCCCGCAGGATTTCAAAGACCTTGTTCAACGCCTGAGGATCGGCCAGGGTCGCGGAGGACAGGTTGAGCGCCAGGGATTGTTCGTGCCCGGCCATCTGCTTGAGCACCTGTTCGAGCATCAAGCGGTCCAGGCGCGCGGTCCAGCCGAAGCGCTCCAGCCAAGGCAGGAAGCGCCCGGCGGGGATGGTCTGGCCTTGGTCGTCAAGCAGCCGCGACAGCACTTTGTAGTGCAGCACGACCTGGGTGTCCTGAGCAGCCACCACCGGCTGGAAGTACAGTTCGAAGCGTTGATTGCCCAGGGCCTGATCGAGCAGTTGGTGCCAGGCGTGGTGATCATCGCCCACGCTGGCGGACGCGCTATGCTCCAGGCAGGCCCAGCCGGGTTCGCCCTGGCTTTCGGCCTGGGCCAGTGCCTGGTCGCCAAGCTGGAGCACTGCCTGCGGCGAGTCGCCATGAACGAACGGAGCGAGCCCGATGGACGCCACCGATGCCACGTCGGTCGCGCCGGTGGCGTGCAAACTCGCCAGCGCGCCTTCCAGATTCTGCGCCAGCTGCAGCGCCTCCTCGCGCACCAGCCCGGGTGCCAGCACCGCGAACTCCCCACCGCGAATCCGTGTCACCAGGTTATGGGTTTCCGGGTAGCGAGCGCACTCACGCGACAACTGCTCGCCCACGGCTTTGAGCAACTGATCGGTGCGCTGCCCGCCCAGCCGCTGGTTCAGACCGGCGAGGTCCTTGACCCGCAACAACAGCAGATAACCGGAACTGGCCTGTTCCGGGTTGCTCACCCGCGCATGCAACTGCATCTCGAAATACCGTCGATTGGCCAGCCCCGTGAGGTTGTCCTGATAGGACTCCACCCGCAGTTTTTCACTGCGCTCGGCCTGTTCCTGAAACAGCGCCTTGAGCTTCTCGACCATCTGGTTCATCGCCTGGACCACACGCCGCAATTCAGGTGTGCGCGGCAGCTCCGGCAGGCTCAAAAACTCACGTCGGGCGATGGCGTGGGACTGGTGAACCATGTAGTCCAGCGGCTTGAGCTGGCGACGCAGCAGCAAGGCTCCCAGCACCGCGCTCACGGCGCCGCACAGCAACAACCAGCCCAGACTGCCCAGCGCGCTCTGCCACAGCTTGGCGAGGGCGAACATCGGGTGGCTGACCACTTCGACCCGCGCCGCCTGTTCCCAACCGCGGCTGACAATCGCATCGCCGCCGGCCGGCTCAAGGCCGATGAGCTTGATAAACCACTGCGGTACATTGCCGGCGTCCGGGGTGCCGGTGCGCTCGGCCAGGGTCTTGTCGTTCGTCACATCGACCACGCGGATGCTGGCGTAGTAGCCGCTGTCGAAGATCGAACTGACCATCAGCTCGACCATTGCCGGGTCGTCGATGTTCGGCGTCAACGACAGCGCCAGCGCCGTGGCCGCGTCCTGGGCATGGGAACGCAGCTGATTGACGTACTGGGTCCGCGAACTCTCCAGGCTGACCATGAAGCTGCCGCTGAAGGCAACCACCAGGAACAGACAGATAGCGATCAACAGCTGTTTGAACAAAGACATCTGAGCGCGTGCTCCTAGTTAGTCGTCTCGACCGGGAAACCTTCGGCCTGCATTTTCTTCAACACATCCTGCCACCGGGACAGGCGCTTGGTGTCGCCCACTTTCTTGTTGCCCTTGCCTGACAGCCACAGCCCTTCGGCATTGAAAGAGTAGACCGGCAGCAAGTCGGTTCGCTGGCTGGCCGGCTGGATGCCGTCGATCAGGCTATCGAGTACCAGCGGCATGGCATCGGGGGTGGCGTAATACGTCAGCACCATGTGCGCGCGGTTCTGCCGCAACGCCTTGACGTAGGTGATGCGCAGCTTGTCACTGGAAACCCCTAGATGGCGCAGGCTGAAATACTTGGCGATGGCGTAGTCCTCGCAATCGCCCGCGCCCTTCCACAGGGCCTGGATCGGGGTTTCCCAATAATCGGTCTCATGCCACAAATCGAGGTCTTCCACGTAGCGCACCTGTTTGTTGAAGAACAGGTTCACCACCTTGAGCTGTGCAAGCTCAGGAATCTGCTTCTGGGTTGCCAGCAACTGCTGCCACGCGTCGATCCGCTGCTGCCCGTCGCCCAGCGGTCCATATAACGCTTGCGCCCGCCGGCTTATCTGCGCAAAGTCCCAGTCGGCTCGCAGGCCGCCCAGCATCAGGCCTGCCAGCAAAAATGCCGAACACAGCCAGCGCAAGGACCTGAGGACCGGGGAAGGTGCAGCCAAGGGAAATACGTCCGAAAAGGGCCGTTGGAAAAATTCGTTGGATGGTGCAGCCTGGACCGGCAAAAAACAATGGCAGGTTGCAATCACCGCAAGCAGTCTAAACTTTAGTTCAGGAACCGAGGCCGCGAGATTTTGACGGCTTGGCATTCTGTAACTAATGTTGCCTTGGATCCAATCATTGTGACTACAGTCAGGTGTTGTCGTGACACAGAAGCCCAAACCACTCAGCACTATTCAGGTCAACGGGCCCATCCCCGCTGCCCAGGCCCGCGCAATCATTGAAAGCGCTTTGCGCGAAGCCATTCTCGACGGGCGACTGCCAAGCGGCACAGCGTTGCGCCAGCAGGAATTGGCAGACCTGTTCGGTGTCAGCCGCATGCCGGTACGCGAAGCGTTGCGCCAGCTCGAAGCGCAGTCATTGCTCAACGTGGTCCAGCACAAGGGCGCGGTGGTAGCCCCGCTGATTACCAGCAATGCAGTCGAAACCTACGCCTTGCGGTCGGTCCTCGAAGCCTTCGCCCTGCGCTTGTCCATTCCCCTGCTAGACGACAATGACCTGGCCATGGCCGCCGAATACATCGAGCAATTGGAAGGCCAAGTTGATTATGCGCAGATCGCCAAGCTCAACCGTCTATTCCACATGTCGCTTTACCATAAGGCGCCCAACGCCAAGCTGTTGGACCTGATCGAACATGAGCTCAATGAAGAAGAACGTTTCCTGCGCTTTCACCTTTCGACCATGGGTTTGGGTGAGCTCACCCAGTGTGACCATCGCGCGATACTCGCCGCGGCGGTAGCCAAAGACATCGACCAAGCGGTTCATCTGCTTGAAGAGCACCTCGAGAAAGCCTCGGCCACCATGCGCCTGTACCTGAAGCAATAGCCGGACCGCAGCCCCATCCCCAGCGCCGGCCACCTGGCCGGCGTAGCACTTTCTTACACATCCTTCCTACACCCGAGATTGCCAGCAGGGCGCGGCTTGACCGTGGCCGCGATGCGTCGCTGCATCAGTTCAATGGAACTGCCGTCGATTTGGGCTCACTCTTGCGTTTATCGGTTCGAAAACAGACCTGAAGAAGTCAGCGTCCGGCAATAGCCAGGCGAATCGAAGCCATCACGCAAGGAGCGCCGCCCAACTGGCGGGGATGACCTGGAGGTCCGACCGGGTTCCCGCCCATAAAACATCAACTTCTTACTTACCTTGATCCCTGAAGTGCTCCGAGTGAGGCATTCACTCGAACCATCCGATTCTGATCGCTATAAATCGGAAGGAGCAACTTCGCGCCAATAAAACTTATAAACAAAGTTTTAACCACCCTCTTCGCGCCCAATAAAAACGCCGCTTTAAATATAAAAAAAAAAACTTGCGAAGCGTTTGAAACTTGTACTAATTTTTTACTCGTCGAGTTGCTATCGACGCCCACAGACACCATGGCATGCGCCTGTAGCAAGCCGCACAGCCACAAGCAGGCATCAGTTAAAAGTTCCAAATGAACATGGATTCCGGTTCGCGCACTCGCTCGCCCCGACAAAAACAGGCGAGCAACTTTCCGGACAAACAATATTGATGAGGACGTTCCAATGCAGCCAACCAAAGAACAACTATCTCTGAAAAAACACGAACTTGGTGAACACCCGGTTTTTTCCGAAATAACATCAATCGACCTGTTGCGCCGTTTTATGGAAAGCCACGTTTTCGCCGTGTGGGACTTCATGTCCCTGACCAAGCGGCTGCAAAGGGAACTGACTTGCATCCAACTGCCGTGGCTGCCACCCGCCGACCCCCATGCCGCGCGTCTGATCAACGAAATCGTCCTGGGAGAAGAGTCCGACGACCGTCCCGGTGCCGGTTATTGCAGCCATTTCGAACTGTATCTGGACGCCATGCGCGAGGTAGGCGCGGACACCCAGGCGATTGAACAATTCATCGCCCTGCAGCAAGAAGGCGTCAGCCCCGAAACCGCGCTGGACAGCGTCGAGGTAGAACCGGCTGCAGCGCGCTTCGTGCGCCAGACCCTGCACACCGCCCTGCACGCCCCGGCCCACAGCGTGGCCGCCGCGTTCGTGCATGGTCGCGAAAGCGTCATTCCGCAGATGTTCCAGCGGATGCTGGACGCCTGGGGTATCGGCCTGGATCAGGCACCGACGTTTCGTTATTACCTGCAACGCCATATCGAGGTGGACTCCGAAGACCACGGCCCGGCGGCGGAAAAATTGCTGGCGCGGCTGATCGATGGCGACCCGCAGCGCGAGCGCGAGGTCCTCGCCGCTGCCCTCGCTGCCGTCCACAGCCGCGCAGCCTTGTGGGATGGCCTGCGCCTGAGCATGACCCAGCCGGTCGCGCAGGTGACGCCATGAACGCCATCCAATACCAATCATTCGCCGACGCCTGGGAAAGCCGGGCGACGATCCGTACCCGGCCACGGCGCCGGGTCGAGGATGACGACAAGCTGATCTTTCCCATGAGCCGCCAACCCATGGTGCACAGCCAGACCTTCCTGACCCATTGCCCGCAATTGCGTGATTTTGTCCTGGTGCAGAGTCTCTACAAGTTCATCAACGACGTGGTGATTTTCGAGACCGAGCTGGTGGATCACACCGCCCGGCGCATCGCCAAGAACCGCTTTGGCATCGAGTTTCCGTTCGCCTGTCGCTATGACGCGATGACCGTGGTGGTGGACGAGGACTACCACGCGCTGGTGGCGATGGACTTCATGCAGCAAACCATCGACATGACCGGCATCGCACCGATCCCGTTGCCCCAGCAGATCGAGCTCAGCCGTGCCATTCCGGCCACGCTGGCGCGAACACCGGAGCATCTGCTCAGCGCCGTGGAGTTGGTCTGCATCGCCATCGCCGAAAACACCGTGACCAACGAAGTGGCAGCCTTTGCCCGGGACGACTCGGTCAAGGCCTCGATCAAGGGGCTCATGGCCGATCACCTGCAGGATGAGGGACGCCACTCCGGTTTCTGGACGCGGCTGGTACAGATTTACTGGCGCGCCGCGCCCGAAGAGGACCGCGAGACGATTGCGCGGCTGATGCCCGGTTTCATCGCCGATTACCTGGCGAGCGACCTGCAGCAGGCGTTCGATTTCGAGCTGATCAACCATTTGCCGATCGACGAATCGGCACGCCAGTCGCTGCGCGAAGACGCCCGGGCGCTGGCTTATCCCATCAACCGTTTTCACCCGTTGGTGGGCAACATCACGCGGTTCTTCCGCGGCAGCTCGATGCTGGCGTCAGCCTGCGTGCGCGATGCCCTGGCCGACTACCTGACCCCATGAGGACCTTCCGATGAGACGCCTCGAAATCGCAATGTCTGGCCACAGCCAGGCCCTGGCCGAACTGGCCCGGGAACTTGAACGACACGGCCACGCCGTCGTGGGTCCACAATCACCGGCCGGCGACCGCGCGATCGACCTGTTGATCGACGATGGTACGGCGCCAGGGGCCATCGAGGCTGGTGTCCAGCTCCGGCTGCGCGTGGCATTCCAGGAAGCGCCCGGCCAGGCATTGCCGCGGCCGGTGGTGTTTTTCCGTGACGCAGCGCAGCGACTGCTGGTCCACGAAGTGATCACCACGCCGAGCGACGGCAACGGCCAGTCGCTGCGCCAGCAGGCAATAACCGCAATCGTCGAGCACGGCGCACGGCTGGTCAGTCATCTGTCCCGCGATGAGCACGGTTTCGATCAGTGGCCGACGGCCCCGCACGAGCCCATCGACCAACCCGAGCACGGGCTCGATGCGTTGGAGCCGCTGGCCTTCAAACACTGCCTTAACCGGCCCGCCGTACCTTGGCTGCTGGCGGCCGCAAAAATGCCTGTGATGCACAGCATCGAGCAGCGCATGCTCGACGACGCATCGCAGCCTGCCCTATGGGTCGAGGGTCAGCTCATCGACTACAGGACCTTGCGCAATTGGGTGTTGCGGTTGCAGGGGGCCATAACGGCAAGCCTGGGAAGAGCAACCGATCATCCACGGGTGATTGCCGTGTGCCTGCCCAAATCCGTGCAGCTGTATGCTGCAATTCTTGCGGTGCTGGGGTGCGGGGCGGTGTACCTGCCGCTGGACCCGCAACACCCGGCGCAACGCCGGCGGTTCATCCTCGACAACGCCAAGGCCGATCTCTTATTGCACGATGGCGACAGCGACCTGGGCGATAGCCCGACGCCGATGCTGAATGTCCATCGGCTATCTTCGTCCAAGCCTGGCTTCCCGGCCTCGACGATTCGCCGCGTGGTGAATGCCGACGAACCAGCCGTGGCGATCTACACCTCCGGCACCACCGGCCAGCCCAAGGGGGTCCTGCTCAGCCACCGCAACCTCAGCCATTTCTGCGCCTGGTACGCAGATCATGTCGAGCTGCGGCGCGACAGCCGAGCGTTGCAGTTTTCCACCATCAACTTCGACGCATCGTTGCTGGACATCTTGCCGACCTTCATCCAAGGCGGAGTGCTGGTGGTGCCCAGCGAGGATCAGCGCCGCGACCCGCAGCGACTGGAGTCGTTGATGCGTGAACAGCGCGTCAGCCATGCCTTCCTGCCGCCCGCGCTGTTGAGCGTCATGCCGCTGGAGGCGTCATTGGGGCTGGTGCACCTGATCACTGGCGGGGACGTCTGCGAGCCGTACGTGATCGAGCGACTGGCGCCGCAGTGCCGGTTTCACAATATCTACGGCCCGACGGAAACCACGGTATTGGCCACCACGCGGCAATTCGCCGTGGGCGATAACAACCGCAACCTCGGTATACCCATCGGCAATGCCCGCGTGCTCATCCTCGACGAACATTTGCAACCGGTGCCCCAGGGCACACCCGGCGAGCTGTACATCGCAGGGCCTGGAGTCGGCCTGGGGTACCTGAACGATCCAGTGCTGACCAGCAGCCGTTATCTCGACCTGACGCTGCCCAACGAGCAAGCGCTGCGGGTCTATCGCACGGGGGATATCGGCCAGTGGACCGACGACGGGATCGAGCTGTGCGGCCGCCGCGACAACCAGGTCAAGATCCGCGGCTTTCGGGTCGAGCCCGAGGAGATCGAGCATTGCCTGCGCGACAGCCAAGTGTTTCGCCAGGTGGCGGTGGGGGTCGACGAGCGCCGGCGGATCCTGGCGTTCCTGGCGAACCCCGTGGACGATCGACCCGGCGCGGCCCTCAACGCCTTGCGCCAGCATGTGCAGGATTCGCTGCCGAGCTACATGCACCCGGCGGCCTATGTAGAGCTGCCCAGCCTGCCTTACACCAGCAACGGCAAGGTCGATCGCCGGGCATTGCTGGCGTCGGCGGGATCGGTCCAGGCAGGAGCTCAAGGGCGCCAGCCACAAAATGCATTGCAAACCCAGCTCCGACAGCTATGGGCCGAGCTGCTGCAGTTGCCAGCCGAGGACATCGCCACCGACGAGAGTTTTTTCAACCTTGGCGGGCATTCGATCCTGCTTTCGCAGCTGCTGTTGAGTCTCAGGCAGACGTTCGGTCGCAGCCTGTCGATCAACCGCTTCATCGAAGCACCGACGCTGATCACCTTGGCGAAGTTGCTCGATGCCCCCGACCAGAGCGATGCATCCTCGCTGAGCCCCCAGGCTTTCATCGACGCCGAAGCCGAACTCAACCTCGATCCACTGCCCATCAGACAGAGCGGTGATGTGCATAAAGTGGTCGTGACCGGCGCCAACAGCTTTCTCGGCGTGCATATCGTCGAAGCGTTGCTGGCGTGGGGGGCCACGGAAGTGGCGTGCCTGGTGCGTGAATCCGGCGGGCAAAGCGCGGCCCAGCGGTTCGCCCAGGCCCTGCGGGAAAATCGCCTGGAGCATCTGGACCTGAGCCGTGTCAGCGTCTACGCCGCCGACATCACCCAGCCACAACTGGGCTTGCCGGACGACACCTACCAGCGGATCGACAGCACGTTCGGCGCGTTGGTGCACAACGCCGCCCATGTCAATCACGTGCTCGACTACGAGTCCCTGGCGCGGGACAACGTCGAGCCCATCTTCGAATGCCTGCGGCTGTGCGAAGGGCGCAGCAAGAAAATCTTCAACTTCGTCTCGACGCTGTCGGCCTCCAGCACCCTGGACGCTAATGGGCAGGTGCTGGAGCAGCCAGCAGCAAGGACACCGCCGATCTACATCAAGAATGGCTACAACCTGTCCAAATGGGTCGGCGAGCGGATTCTGCAACGGGCCCGGGACCTTGGCGTCCGGGTCAATCTGTTCCGTCCCGGCAACATCAGCTTCAACAGCCAGACCGGGGTCTGCCAGCCCCACAAGAACCGCTTGATGCTGATGCTCAAGGGATCGATCCAGCTCGGCCAGGTGCCGGATCTGTCGCTCAATTTCGACCTGATGCCGGTGGACTTCCTGGCCCGTTTCATCGCCTTCCACGCCAGCCGTTACCAACCCAACCAGGCCGTGTTCAACCTGCACAACCCCGAACCCTTGAGCTGGGACGCCTATGTGGCGTCGTTCCGCGACAGTGGCCGGGAATTCGCGCTGGTCAGTGTCGCGGACTGGCAACAGCAGCTGGCGCGGGTCGATACCGACAACGCGCTGTTCGGCGTGCTGGGTTTCTACCTCAACGGCTTCGAAGAGGACATCGGCGACATCTCCCTGATCCGCCATGACAACGCCCGGTCCGGCGTGAGGCAGATGGGCACCCGTTACCCGGAAAAGTCCCCGGCCCTGCTGCGCCGCGGTGCTGATTACCTCAAGGCCATCGATTTCATCTGAAGCAACCCAACACCACGCAAGGAGCAAGACCATGAGTGCTTTTCAACCCGACACCCTGATCAAGAACCCTCAAGCCTGCCATGTCGAAACCTCGGTGCAAGTGCCCGCCGACGCCGCGCGCGTCTGGGAAGTGGTGGGCGACTTCGGCGGGTTCAACCGCTTTATTCCAGCCCTTGAATACATCGAAATGACTGGCGACGGCGTGCGTTCGCTGCGCAAGAAATTCTTCCGCGACGGACAAAACCTGGTGGTGGAGCAACTCAACAGCCGCGATGACCAGGCCATGCACATGACCTGGACGCTGATCTACAACACCCTCGGCATCGACAACCTCTGGGCGGCGATGCGCGTCGAGCCCCTGGGAGACAGCCGCTGCCGCGCCACCTGGACCATCATCGCCGACCACACCGAGGCGCACACACGGGAAGGGTTCAGGGGTTTTCTGCAAGGGTTCGCCGATGAGGCGATGGGAAATGTGGTGAAGATGTTCGCCTGACCAAAAAACCCTGTGGGAGCGAGCCTGCTCGCGATGGCATCAGCCCAGACAACCCACACCCGTGGCGAGGGAGCTTGCTCCCGCTCGGCTGCGCAGCAGGCGTAAAGCCAGCCAACGCGGTCCGCCTGCAGGCTTGCAGGGGCCTGCTGCGCAGGCCAGCGGGAGCAAGCTCCCTCGCCACGGGGGATCGGGTCCGTCAGATCTTGAAGCTGTCCACCAGTTGCTTCAATCGATTGGCCTGCTGCGACAAGGCATCGCAATCCTTCAGGGTTTCGTTGAGGTTGGCGACGCTTTGCTGGTTCAACGTATTGATGTGCGTGACGTCCATGTTGAGGGTCTCCACCACGGCTGTCTGTTGCTCGGTCGCGGCGGCCACGGATTGGTTCATGCCGTCGATCTCGCCGATGCGCTGGGTCACGCTGACCAAGCGCAAGCCGGCCTGGTTCGCCACTTCCACGCTCTCCTCGCTGGAAGCCTGGCTCGCGTTCATCGTGGTCACCGCTTCACGGGAGCCGACTTGCAGCGAGGTGATCATCTTGTGAATCTCTTCAGCCGACTCCTGGGTGCGGTGCGCCAGGTTGCGCACTTCATCGGCCACCACCGCAAAACCACGTCCGGCTTCACCGGCACGGGCCGCTTCGATGGCGGCGTTCAAGGCCAGCAAGTTGGTTTGCTGGGAGATGCCCTTGATCACATCCAGGATGTGCCCGATGTTGTCGGTGCTGGCGTTCAGGGTTTCGATCTGGGTGCACGACAGGCTGATTTTCTGTGACAGCTCGGTCATCGCCTGGATGGTTTTTTCCACCACCTGACGACCATCGTCCGCTTGCTCGCTGGCGCCACTGGCGTGTTGCGAGGCATCGGCGGCGTTACGGGCGATTTCCTGGGTCGCGGCGCCCAACTGATTGATCGCGGCGGCCACGCTATTGGTGCGCGCTCTGCTCATCCGATCCAACCAGGGAGGCGTTGGAAGATGTCATCACCCGTTGCGACAGGTCATGCACCTGACGCGTGGCGGAAGACACTTCGGCGATCGACGCGTGGATACGTTCCACGAACTGGTTGAACGACCCTCCCAATACCGCGAATTCGTCCTTGCCCTGCACCACGAGGCGCCGGGTCAGGTCGCCTTCACCCTGGGCGATGTCCTGCATGGCGCGGCCCATGGTGGTGAGCGGGCGCATCAATACCTGGATCAGCAGACTCAGCAGCAACGCAATCGCAGCCACTGCAATGAACATCGCAATCAACGCAGACGTACGGAAATGGCTCAGCGGTGCGTAGGCCTTGGCCTTGTCGATCGACAGGCCGATATACCACTCGGCGCCCGGCAAACCTGCCACCGGGGTGAACGAAAGGATGCGGTCCTCCCCGTTCAGCTCGACTTCCTGGATGCCCTTGCCGATGCGCACAGGGGTGCCGGGGTAGATGTCCTTGAGGTTTTTCATTACCTGGTCTTTGTCCGGGCTGACGATGACCTGGCCGTCGCCACTGACCAAAAACGCATGACCGATCCCGCCAAAGTCCACGGAGTTGATGATTTTCACGAGGGTTTCCAGGCTCAGGTCACCACCCACCACGCCCAACAATTCACCGTTGTGCTTGACCGGCAGGGCAATGGTCACCACCAGGCCGCCCACTGCCGCCGCGTAGGGTGGGGTCAGCATGGTTTTATCGGCGGCCACGGCCTGTTTGTACCAAGGGCGCTGACGCGGGTCGTAACCGTCGGGCATCTTCGCGTCAGGTCCCTGAGTGAACACGCCGGTGTTCTGGCCCACGTAGGTGAACTGGAAGTTCGAGGTCAACGCCGGCTGGTCCACGAGCCCTGGCAAATCGGCGCCCGCCCCTTGGTGCGCAATGTTCTGAGCCAGGTTTTCCAACACCAGCACCCGCCCGCTCATCCAGTTCTGGATGCTGCTGGCCGTCAGGTCACCGGATTGCTCGACGGAGGATTCCAGGCTGCGACCGATGGTATTGCGTTGCAGGTAATCGTTGTAGAGCGTGAACAGGGCAAAAGCCAACACCACCACACCTGAGGCGGCCAAGAGGATTTTTGTGGCTGAACTTAAGATTCATGGAGGGACTTCTTATGCAGGGGATGGGGGTGCATTCCGGTTGGCAGTTCCATGTAGCCGCAAGAGCTGGAGATTGGATCCGCTCCATTTTGGTGCACGCATACCCTTCTGTCGGCCAACCCGTGGAAAAGATTAGGCCCTTGTTCAATTGTCCGACGAGATGATTGCCAACATCACACAGCCTGCGTCGAACGGTGGTTGCAAATTTAATGAACGCTTATGACAATGCGACCTATTATCATTTGTGATATCAGGCTATTGCGCTCATGTCCTCCCCCCAGTTAGCAGTACAGGCGCTTTATTGCAGCCATCACGGCTGGCTCCACACATGGCTGCGCCACCGACTGGGCAACGCCGCCGATGCGGCTGACCTGGCCCAGGACACCTTCGTGCGCCTGCTGCAACGCACCGAACGCCCGGAACTCACGGCACCGCGCGCCTTCCTGCGCACCATCGCGCAGGGCTTGGTGATCGATCACTGGCGCCGGGAAGAAATCGAACGCGCCTACCTCGAAACCATCGCGCATCTGCCGCAGGCCCAGATCCCAAGTGCCGAAGCCCAAGCCCTGATCCTCGAACTGCTGGAGGGCATTTCCCGCATGCTCGACGGCCTCAAGCCGAAAGTACGCAGGGCGTTCCTGCTTGCACAGTGTGACGGCATGACCCACAAGCAGATCGCCGAGCAAATGGGCATCTCGCTACGGTCGGTGGAGCGATACGTCGCCGATGCGCTGTATCACTGCTACGTGCTGCGCTATGAAGATTGAGCCGATCGACCCGCCCTCGCGCGGTCGAGGTCCTTCGCAACTGGTGGTCAAGCAAGCGATCCATTGGCTGCTGCGCCTGCGCAACCATGCCGCCAATCCGATCCTACGCCAACAGTGCGACGCCTGGCGCATCGCCCATCACGATCACGAATTGGCTTGGCAACGGGTGCAATCGCTGCACAGCGAACTCACCTCCAACCTGCGCGCCGTGCCCAGTGCTCATATTGCCCTCGACACCCTGGAGGCCAGCGCCCAGCGCCTCGGTCGACGCCAGGCCCTGAAATTGTTGTCCGGCGTCGCCGTGGTGGGCGCCGCCGCATGGCTGGGCAAGGACCTAGGCTGGCAGCCGTGGCGTGCCGACTTCGCCACTGCCACGGGCGAACGACGCGGTTTCCAATTGCCGGACGGCACACGACTTGAACTCAACACCCGCAGCGCCGCCGACCTCGACTACACCGCCAGCCAGCGTCTGATCACGTTGACCCGCGGCGAAATCATGGTCACCTGTGGCCGAGACCCAGGACGCCCGCTGCTGGTGAAAAGCCGAGAGGGTCTGTTCGAAGGACTGGAAGGGCGCTTCGTCGTGCGCCAGGACAGCGGCTGCACGCGCCTGAGCGTCACCAGCGGCCGGGTCGCCATTCGCTCACATCGCAACAGCGAGGGCGCGCCGATCCACGTGGAGGCAGGGCAAAGCTACCTCGTCAGTTCATCGACAGCGACCCTGGCGCCGCCCCTGGACATGGACGCCGGCGCCTGGGCGGACGGCTTGATCGTGACGCGCAACATGCGCCTGGAAGACTTCCTCAGCGAGGTCGGCCGCTACCGCCGGGGCTGTCTGAGATGCGCCGCCTCGGCCGCGGACCTGCGCTTGTCCGGAGTCTTCCGCCTGGATGACATCGACAAGATGCTGGCCGTGCTCCCCCGCACGCTGCCCGTGCAGCTGCATTATCGAACCCGCTGGTGGGTCACGGTGGAACGTGCGGCCTGATTTTTTTTGGCGGGTTTTGCGAGGGCGTCCGGCTAGGACAGTAAGCAACGCTTATCTGCCTTCAGCGACTCCAACGGAAACCCAAAATGACTGAGCGCGTAACCCTCAAGACCTCCTTCGGCTGTTCCTCGCAAACCAGCCCTTTGCGCCAAGCCGTCCACGCCGCACTGCTGAGCACCGCACTGGGCGTCAGCGCCGTGCCGATGCTCGCTGTCGCCGCGCAGGACGGCGTCACGGCCAGCCGTCAGAGCTACAACATCGCGGCAGGCCCGTTGAACGAGGTGCTGAATCAGTTCGCGCGCCAGGCCGGGATTACCCTGGCGAGCACCCCCGAGCAAACCGCTGGCCGCCAGTCGCCTGGGCTCAAAGGTGACTACTCGGCGGACCAGGCCTTGGACCAGTTGCTCAGCGGTTCGGGGCTGATTGCGGTCGGCCAGGAAGGCAGCGGCTACGTGTTGCAGGCCCAGGCCGGGGACAGTGCACTGGCGCTGCCGACCACTGACGTCAAGGCCTTCGCCCTGGGTAACGCCTTGGGCAGCATGGCGGGCTACAACGCCACCCACAGCCAAGTCGCGACCAAGACCAGTACCGCCCTGCGAGAGACTTCACAAAGCGTATCGGTGGTGACGCGCGAGCAAATGGACGACCAGGGCGCGCAGACCGTATCCCAGGCGATGCGCTACACCCCCGGCGTGCTGACCAACCCCTACGGTGCGACCCATCGCTACGATTACGTGGCCATGCGCGGCTTCAACGACGGCTCGGTGGATAACATCTACCTCGACGGCCTCAAGTCCATGGGCGACAGCGGCACCTACAGTTCCATGCAGGTCGACCCGTACTTTCTCGAGCGCGTCGACATCCTCAAGGGCCCGTCGTCGGTGCTGTATGGCCGCAGTTCTCCGGGCGGCCTGGTGGCGCTTACCAGCAAAAAGCCGCTTTATGAGGCCTACCATCAGGTCCAGGCCACTGTCGGCACCCAGGGCCAGCGCGGCGTGGGCTTCGACTTCAGCGGGCCGGTGGACGATGAAAAACGCATCGCCTATCGCCTGATCGGCCTGGCGGACACCTCCGATACCCAGTTCGATCACAACAAAGAAAAGCGCTTCACCCTGGCGCCCACCCTCAGCATCGACTTCACCGAGGACACCTCGCTGACCCTGCAAGCCTACCTGCAGCACGAACCCGACGGCGGCTACCATGGCGGCGTACCGGCCGACGGCGCACTGCACCCGCGCAACGGTCGGCGGATCTCGGAAAATTTCTTCGAAGGCGAGCCCGGCGTCGACGTTTACGAACGTGATCAGCAGTCGTTCGGTTATCAATTCGAACACCGTTTCAACGATGTCTTCACCGCCCGGCAAAACTTCCGCTACCTGGACTCCGACGTCACCAACAATCAGGTCTATGCCTTCGGCTGGACCAGCCCCACCAGCAACGAGTTGAACCGTTACTACACCGGCGCCGATGAAAAGCTGCATTCGTTCATCGTCGACAACATGCTGCAGGCCGAATTTTTCACCGGCGCGACCAAGCACACCGTGCTGATGGGCGCGGACTACCAGCGGCGCAAGACCGTGGTCGACTGGACCAGCGGCAGCCTCGCCCCGATCAACGCCTTCGACCCGGTCTACGGAAACTCGGCGATCACCAACGTCAGCGCGACCAGCTACGTGCGACGCCTGGAGCAAACCGGTGTCTATCTGCAAGACCTGATCGAAATGGACAAGTGGCGCTTCTCCCTGGGCCTGCGCCAGGACTGGGTCGAAACTTCGGATGAAAACCGCATCGCCGAAGCTGGTCGCCCTGAAGGCACCGAGATCAATGACAAGCGCACCAAGCTCACCGGCCGCGTCGGAGCGCTGTACCTGTTCGACAACGGCCTGGCCCCGTACATCAGCTACTCGGAGTCGTTCAACCCCAACTCCTACGCCGACAGCGCTGGCAATCCACTGGCGCCCACCGACGGCAAGCAGTGGGAACTGGGCTTGAAGTACCAACCGCCAGGCACCGATGATTTGTACACCGCCTCGCTGTTCCGCATCGATCAGGAAAACCTCGCGACCAAGCTGCCCCAGGAAAATTTCTATCGCGCCGTCGGCGCCGTTCGTTCCCAAGGGCTGGAACTGGAAGCGCACGTACAGTTGACCGAGCAGTTCAAAGTGCTGGGCAGCTACACCTTCACCGACATTGAATATTCGAAGTCGATGGTCAGCACTCTGAGCACCCCGACCAACATCATCGAAAACAAAGGCAACTCACCGACCCAGGCCCCGCGCCACATGGCCTCGGTGTGGGCGGACTACAAGTTCGACAGCGGCACGCTCGATGGCTTGCGACTGGGCGGCGGCGTGCGTTATGTCGGCTACAGTTGGGTCGATGCGGAGAACACCATGAAGGTGCCGTCCTACACGTTGTTCGATGCGTCGGTGGGGTATGACCTGGGCAAGGTCGGCTTGAAGGGCGTGGACGTGCGCCTGAACGCGAACAACCTGACCAACGAAACCTACGTCGCCTCGTGCGCCAGCCTGAACTTCTGCTACATGGGCGAAGAGCGCAACGTGGCGGCTACTGTGAGTTATCAGTTCTGACCCACCCTCCAAGCCAGACGCATCTGTCTGGCCTGAAAGATGCCCCTGTGGCGAGGGGATAAATCCCCTCGCCACAACAGTTATCTCTTTGCTCTTAGGCCTGAACGGCCTTCGCCTCTTCCCTCACAACGCCTTCCTCACCGGCAAACCGATTCGCCCGCCCGAACGTGCCGAAATCGTTGAACCGCACGCCCATCTCCCGCATCACCTCATGAGCCACCGGCACCGTCATCTGCCGGATGTAGAACGGCTCCTTCACCACGAAATGATGAATGCCATGGCTGCTGCCGAAGTTGAAGCAGAACGCCTGCAACGGCCACAGCCACCAGGGGTTCAACACTTGGGTCTGCTGGATGACATTGCCCGGCTCGATGTCGCCGTAGTAATGCATGTTCGAACTGATGAAGTGCAGGCAAAAGGTGCGCAGCACATTCGGGCCGATGATCACCACGGCGGCGATGTCGATGATGTGCATCGTCGCCAGGGTATTGGCCGACCAGTCGATGGAAGCGCCCAGTAGTCCGGCCACAGCGTTGGCCCCATGAAAACCAAGGAACACGTACCAGGCGCCCCAATGCAGCAGTGCCAGTGGGAAGTACACCTTCAGCGTACGCTTGAGGATGCTGCGCTTGTGCGCCCAGGTCTTGGCTTGCAGGAGGCGGATGAACGCCGACATCACGTTGTCACCCACCATCAGCAAACGCGCCAATCCCCACGGCTCACCGTTGGTAATCGCCCGCTCTTCCAGGTCCGCTTCGCTGCCGGATACTTTGTGGTGGTTGAGGTGCAGATGACGGCGGATCCATGGGTTGATGGTGCTGGGCCGCGCCAGCCACACCAGACCCATCATCACGTTATGGGGAACGCGTTGCTTGCGGAAGTACATGCTGTGGATCAGGTCATGTTCCAACTCGTGGGTCAGCGAGGCGAAAAACGCGTTGAGCAGCAGGCAAGCCCAACCGGCCAGGTGACCGTTGATGTAGAGCAGCGCCGAGCCGATCATCCCGGCCAGGGCGAACGCCAGGATGCCTGCGCCCAGCGCGTCCTGGTGCTGCAGGATCGGGTAGCGCCGACGCAATTCCTCACCTCGGCCCAGGACAACCTGGCGAATGTGGGCGGCTCGCTGTTGTGCATTCAATCGCTCGGGGCTTGCGCAAGTGCCGTGCATGGCTTACATCCTCTGTTAACGATGTGCTCATCCTGCCGGGCGTTGTCCCATCGGGTGGTAGCCGTAAACGCCAACCTGTTGACCGCAAGCGCCAATTGTCATGACCGAACCCACTTCCCTCGCCAGCTGGACCCGCGCCCTGCGCAAACAGCTCGATGCACTGGGCCTGGACAGCCAAGCCCTGTGCGTGAAGGCGGGCCTGGACCCGGTGTTGATGGACGACCCGAACGCCCGCTACCCGCTCTCGGCCACCACGCGCCTGTGGACGTTGGCGGTGCAGGCCAGCGGCGATCCGGCGATCGGCTTGCGGGTGTCGCGCTTCGTCAGCCCCACCACGTTCCATGCACTGGGCTACGCCCTGGTAGCCAGTGGCAGCTTGCGTGAGGTGTTCGAGCGGATCGTGCGGTATCACCCGGTGGTCAGCGATGCGCTGACCTTGCAGCTGAGCCGCGGCGAAGACCGCTATCGCTTCAGCCTCGATGTACCGGCGGGACGCCCCGCTCCCGCCTTCGAGGCCATCGACGCGTTTGCCGCGATCTACGTGCGCACCTGCCGCAACCGGCTGGGCCGCGACTACGCACCGCTGGCAGTCTACCTGCGCCGCCCGGAACCGCTGGACCCGAGCCCATGGCACAAGGTTTTTCGCGCACCGGTGCATTTCGACGCCGGCCAGGATTGCCTGGAATTCAACCTCCTGGATTTCGACAGCCACCTGGACGACGCGAACCCGGAGCTGGCCGAACACAACGAAACCGTTCTCAAGCGCACCCTCGCCCAGCTTCAGCCGCTGACTTGGGAACGCAAGGTCCGCGCCGCCATCGAAGCCCAGCTGCCCGAAGGCGAACCCAGCGCCGAACGCATCGCCCAAACCATGCATCTGAGCCTGCGCAGCCTGCAGCGACACCTGGCCGACGAAGGCTGCCGCTTCGATGCGCTGCTCAACGAATGCCGGGAGAATCTGGCGCTGCTGCATCTGCGCGATCCGCAGTGCTCGCTGAGCGAGGTCAGCTATCTGCTGGGTTTCGCCGACACCAGCAGCTTCAGCCGCGCGTTCAAGCGCTGGACAGGCATGACGCCGGGACAGTTTCGGGATGGGTTGCGCTGAATATTTTCAGCGCCGGGGCGGGCCCTATCGCGAGCAAGCGCGCTCACACATGGGAAGCGGTGTGAACTGGCCTAATGATTTTGGACACTTCAATCGGGCGTTATGATAGCGCCCAAATCTGAGGTGTTTGGATATGCGTAAATCTTATTCGAGTGAGTTCAAGCTCAAGGCTGCCAGCATGGTGCTGGATGAAGGCCAGCCGGTTACCGAGGTCTGTGCCAGCCTAGATATCGGCCCCACTGCTCTGCGCCGCTGGGTCGATCAAGTGCAAAAAGAACGCCTGGGTTCGACCCCGGTAGGGGCCAAGGCGATTACCGCTGATCAGCGAGAAATCCAGAGGCTCAAAGCCCTACTCAGGGAGAAAGACCTGGACATTGAAATCCTAAAAAAGGCCAGTGCTCTCCTGCTTTTGGACGCCAAAGATCATTCACGCTGATCGATGAGCTGGACGAGCAATACGGCGTTAAAAGGTGTTGCCGGGCGTTTGGGATCAACCGCAGTAGTTTCTACGCCTGGCGCCAGCGCCAAGGCAGAGCAAATCCTGAACGGGACAAGCTCAAAGCCGCGCTGGTCAGGCACCACAGGGCGTCCAGAGAGTCGGCCGGCGCACGTACTTTGTCCAAGGAGCTAAAAGCCAAAGGGCATCGTATCGGACGTTATATGGCTCGCAGTTTGATGCGCGAAGCTGGCATCGCTAGTCGTCAGCGCAGGCGCCATAAGTACAAGTCGCCGGGCGTTGAGGCATTGGTGGCGCCGCACGTGCTCAAGCGAAAATTTGATGTAACGGCGGTTAACCAGGTGTGGTGTGGCGACGTGACTTACATCAAGGTCGGCAAGCGGTGGATGTACTTCGCCGCCGTTCTGGATCTGTACGCTCGGAGGATCGTGGGTTGGTCGTTCTCGATGATTTCTGATGCCAACCTGACCTGCGAAGCGCTACGCATGGCGGTTGAGCTACGCGGCCACCCCCAGGATGTGTTGTTTCATTCAGACCAAGGTTGTCAGTACACCAGTCATAAATTCCGAAACGAGCTTGTGAAACACGGGTTTAGGCAAAGTATGAGCCGTAAAGGCGAGTGCTGGGACAACGCCCCCATGGAGCGTTTCTTTGGTAGTTTGAAATCAGAGTGGGTTCCTGAAACGGGCTACAAACTGGAACATGAGGCCCGGGCAGACGTGCAGCGCTATGTCTCGCGCTACAACATCAGCAGGCCTCACAGCTACAACGACTACCGGTCGCCGGTCGCGAAGGAAAGGTTGGCGGCGTGAACCTTAATCGGTGTCCAAGATTACTTGACCAGTTCAGTGTGACCGCAATAGCTGCGACAACACCAAGCCCCTGTGGGAGCGAGCTTGCTCGCGATGGCGGTGTATCAGTCACTATCGATGTCGACTGACCTGACGTCTTCGCGAGCAAGCTCGCTCCCACAGGGTCCAGGTCGGTTTCAGATTGTGGTCAGGGCTCGCAACCGTTCGATGTCGAGGATTTCGATCTCACCATAACTGAGGTGAACAATGCCCTGCCCCTGCAAATCCTTGAGGATCTGGTTGGTGGTCTGGCGCGACAGGGAAAGCATCATCGCCAGTTGCTCCTGGGGCAGTGGCAAGACCCGGCGCGCCGGTTCGATTTCGCCGTAGCCTTCGGCGATCATCAGCAAGCGGTGGGCCACGCGGGCCGGGGCGGGCATCAGGCTCAGGTGTTCAAGGTTGATGAAGGTCAGGCGCAGTTTGTGGCTCATCAACAAGGCAAGATGACGCCAATAAACGGGTTGTGCTTCAAGAAAAGCCAACAGCGCAGCCTGTGGCAGATGCAGCAATGTACATTGGCCGACGCCCACCGCATCATGGGTCCGCGGTTGTCCATCGAACAGGCAGATTTCACCGAACCAATGCGGCGCCTCCACCACGCTCAGCAGCGCTTCCTTGCCCTGCTCGCTGACCGCGCCGATACGCACCGCGCCTTCGAGCACCGCGTACAGGCCGCACGGTGCATCGCCGCGCTGGAACAGCCGCTGGCCGGGCGGCAGGCGACGCACTCGCGACATGTCCAGCAGGCTATGCTGTAACTCAGCAGGCAGATGGCTGTACCAGTGACCGACCATCAAATGCGAGTGCCAGGGATGGGTATTCATGCAAACTCCGGGACAAGTGTCGGCTAGCTGACAGAGCGCCTGGTGAAACCTGTTCATCATGCAGGCATCACCTCAGGAGGAACAACAATGAAAAGCCTCGTCGATCACCTCAGTCAATACGCGGCCTACCACCGCGACCCGCGTAACATCGTCAGTCATTTCATCGGGATTCCGCTGATCTTCATCGCCGTCGCGGTGCTGTTGTCCCGGCCCGGATGGCCGGTTGGCGCGGTCCTGGTTTCCCCGGCGCTGCTGGTGGCGATGGCGAGTGCCTGGTTCTATCTGCGCCTGGAGTTGCGCCTGGGTGTGTTGATGACGGTGCTGCTGGGTCTTGCAGTCTGGCTGGGCCAGGTACTCGCCGCGCAAAGCACAACGGTGTGGCTAGGCAGCGGCCTGGGCATGTTCGTGGTGGGCTGGGTGATTCAGTTCGTCGGTCATTACTACGAAGGGCGCAAACCGGCGTTCGTCGATGACCTGACCGGGTTGATCGTCGGGCCGTTGTTTGTGGTGGTCGAGGCGAGTTTTTTGCTGGGACTCAGAAACGATCTGAAGCAGGCCATTGAGGAGCACGCAGGTCCGGTGGCCCTGCGCAACCAACGTTCGACGGTGTGAAATACCCGTCACTGTGGGAGCGAGCTCGCTCCCACAGGAGCTAGGTTTCACCGCTCAAGTTACAGCGAACCGAACTCGACCCGAATCGTCAGCGCGCCAACATTGTCGGTCAGGCCGGCGCCATGCTGTCTCGTCAAGTCATCGTTGATGCACAGTTGCAGCTCCCCCTGTTGATTCACGGGTAGCTGCGCCAGATCACCAATCAGAAACGGCGTCCCGCCGTCGCCCACCCGGCCGATCAACGCACCTTCAGCCGCGCCGGGCAACGTATAGCTGGAATAGGTGATGTGCCGCGAGCCACCGTTTCCATCCACCATCCCACCCTCTTTGCTGGCGCACCACTGGCCGCTGACATAGCGAACCACACGCGGAACCTGGGCGTTGAGCTGCACACCGGTGCCCTGCCAGGCCTTGTTGGATTGAACCTGCATCGTCACCGCCCGCAGGTCATTGGCCAACGTATCCCCGGCCTGGAACGACAGCGCGGCGATTGTCAGACTCGGGTTCGAGGTACCGGTACTTGGGAAGACGCCATCGCCCACCAGGAACAGGTTCTTGTGGTCCCAACTGCGCTGGTGTTTATCCACTACCGATTTGGTCTTGTCGTCGCCCATGCGGTAGGTCCCCATCAGGTGACCGGCACCCTGGAAACTGTAGCGCACCCCCTCATAATCGAAGAGTCCAGGTCCAATGGGTTGCGTCAACTCCTGCGCCCCAAGCAAGTCCTTGATGATATGGCTGGCGAGCACCTTCGCCTGTTGGAAACCTTTCTTGGTGTATTCCGACAGGTCGTAATGGATTTCCGGCCGTGGAATGCCGAGCCGATCCTTGTATTCGGCCGAAGGCACGATGTAGCTGTCAGCCTGATCGGGATGATCCTCAACCTGTTCAACCAGGAAACCGATCCGGAACTGGCGGGTAAAAACGTCGTTGAGCTTCTTCACCAGCGCCGTTCCGGACACCAACGTATTACCCGGGTTGGCGCCGCCATTGTTCACCCCATCGATAAAGTCGGCCACGGTGGTGTAGGGATCACCGGCCGGCCAGTTCCAGCCCTCGTTGCCGATCTCGATACGCCAGGCCGCGCGGTCGCTGCGAAAGGCGCCGTCGCGCAGGCTTTCGATGCCTGCCGTCGACAACGGTCCCCGATAAGGAAAGATCGCCTTGCCCTCGGGCATGAGCCCCCAGGCCAGATAAATGGGGTGGTCAGCCAGGCTGCGGCCCACCTGACCGCTGCTGTTGGCCACGCCGGCGGGCCAAGCAGTCGATGCGGAGTTGAGTAGCAGTTTCGGTGTTTCGATTGCATGGGCGGCAATCACATAGCGCTGTCCGAGCGCCACGCCGGTTCCTACGACGGGGCCGTCGCCCAGTTGATATTGCTTGAACTCGATACCGTTGATGTTGCTGTCGGGGCCAACGGTTACTTTGCTGGCCACGGTTCGATAAAGCACGCGAACCTTGCCGGTGGCCAGGGCCTTGTTCATGGTCACAGTGGCGTCGTACTTGGCCTGGATCGGGCAGATCGGCGTGCAATTGGTATTGCCGGCGCAAACCCGGCGACCGGCATAAGGTTGGGAGTTGCGCCCGGCCGGCGTCGGGCTGACCACCAGCGGCAAATTATCGAACGTCTGCCCCGTGACGGCGGTGACAAAGCTGCCATCGACGAGTGACAACGGAATACTGTGCATCGGGAACGCATAGCCTTCGGGAAAGGTCATGCCCAGGTAGGCTTGGTCGGCAACGTCGGCCGACACGCCAATCTCAGCCTCCGCCCGACAGTAGGCGCTTTGCAAATCGTTATAGCCAATAGGCCAGTCCACACCAACGCGATACAGGGATTTCAAGCGAAAATCGTTCGGCACCATGCGCAGGCAAGTGCCGACCCAATGCCAGGTCGTGCCGCCGCCTACTCGTTCATAGGTGCTGGTAAATGGCAGTGGCCCCTTTTGCACCAGATAGCTGACCTTCGGCTGGTTCCAACCCAGGATCAGGTCGGCGATAGTGGCCCGCGGCGCATTCTGGGTGGCAGGATCACGTGCCGGGTCCAGGCTGGTCACCGGCGGATAGGGCGACTCGGGGGTTTTCAACGTCGAGGTGTAGAAGCGCTCCAGATACTGCGAACGGTTGGCCGGAATTTCCGGCCCCGACTCCAGCACCAGCACCTCCACCCCCGCCATACCCAATTGATAGGCAATGATGCTACCGGCCAATCCGGCGCCAACGATCACCACTTCTGCTTGTTCGGTACTCATGACGACGCTCCTTGCTGTCCGTTGGCGGATACTCCCGTCAAATCCTTGAGACTGGGCGGCGTGCCGTTCCAATAACCGAAGAACGATTCGCTGTAGCCCATCGGATGAGCCTGGGCGATTTTCCAGGCCCAGCTGTAGATGTAGGCTTGGTCGGACACCACCTCCGAGCTGCCTTTCCTGAAATCCGAGGTATCGAAAGGCTGGTACCAGACACCTAGCAACCAGAGTTTCATGATCGAACGCGCAGCCAGCACGGTGTCAGGTATCGTCGGCTGCATATTGAATTTCAGTATTTGCTCGGCAATCTGGTCGGGCGGTACATGGTCGGCCGCCAGGGTGGCGTACTGAGTCAGCAACGCGTTGAGCACGTCAGAAGAAATGCGCGCAGTCACGTAATCGAGAAAGATCGGCGGCAGACCGACCGGGTCGATCTGCGGCGCCAGACGATCGGCCGAAATGCCGATCAGGGCCGACGACAGGCCTACGAAATTGTCCAGATTGGTACTCATTGCTTGGCTCCTTGCCCACTGGTGGACTGTGCGCGTTCGAGCAAATAGGTGAAGTCCGCAAAACTGGTGCGCGGCGATTCGGTGACATGGGTCGCCGCATTGCCGTGACACGCCATGCAGCTGGAGGACGCCTGGGGAACGGTGCCCTGGATATAGGTTTCCAGCGTGGCGTTGGCCAGGAACGACGGCGCTGGGCTACCCAGCGGGTTGGCGGCCGATACCTGGCAATCCTTCGGCGGGTCTGAAGGCCACTGGGTGCTGATCAGCTGATAGTTCGCCCAGACACTTTGTGGATTGGCCGTACGCAACAGCGATTGATAGGAGGCGTTGAGCGTCTTGGTCGCCTCGGTCAGTGGCACTTCCCGCACGATTTGCGAAGGCGTCGCCTTGACCGCCGGGTTCCACGGCCGTGGCGGAGGCTGATTGATGGCGCTCTGGCTATCGGCGTTATAGAACAGATAAGGGCCCGTGCGCTGTCCGACGGGCATGGTTTTTTCAGGAACGTTTTTTACGTGCTCGAAAGTCGACCAGACCCATTGGGCCGCATTGGCGGTTTTGTGGACCATGTGCAACCCCACCAACCCGACCGGCTCGGACACGCACGATTCCTCCACGATCGGCCCTTTGCCCGGGTCGCTATTGCCCGGCGTGTAGACCAGGGCATCGACCGTATGGAAATCCTGTCGTTTATCGCTGGGACCGAGCACTTTCCACGACGCCTTCACCATCACCGCGCCGACCTCCTGGCTCTTGGTAGAACCACAGCTGAATGCCACGGTGTTGTTCGGGTTCGCGGCGAAGAACTGCTGCTGGCCTTCGATGCTGTACAGGCCGTTGTTTACGATCCCGTCGAACATCGATTGGTTGACCACGATTTCATTGCGCGTATACACGCCGTTCTGATCCACCAGCGGACCGCTCTCGAAGGGCTGGATAAATTCATCCAGCACGTCGGGCACCTTGCCCATTTGTTGTAACAGGCGGCCGGACTTGAGTGACTTACACGCTTCAGGCAGGGTCGCCGGCGCATTCCAAGGCAGTGGTGCCTGCCCTTTCGCACGAAAAATCTGGTAGCTCTCTTTCCAACTTTCCCAAACCGTTGCCCCGTCTTGTTTTCCGATGGTGACGCCGGTATTGGGGTTGCCATTGTCCAGGGCCGGCCAATTCAGAGCGATGAAGGTCTGCCATGACAAATCATCGAAATTGGCTTGCAGGCTGGAGAGTGAAACCGGTTCGGTCACCGTGACATCGAAAGGTATCTGGGGAGACAACGTGGGGGCGGCGCTGGCAGAAGGACTCAACAGAACGCTTAACAAGGCACAACCGAAAGGGCCGTGCCGACTGACTTCCATTCTCATGCTTTTTCTCCTTGGCATCAGGGCGCCAGGAGACAACAACACCGGTCCGTCATGGACTCTCACTTGCCTCCTGGCATGTCAGAGTCTAGGTAGGGTTTGGGTCAGGGGAAGGTTAAAAGTAGAACCAATCGAAGCAAGGCCTAGCGGGGTTATTCAGATTCGGATCGGGGCGTAGGCGGGTACGCCATCGCGAGCAGGCTCGCTCCCACACTGGATCTGCGCCATACACAAATCCCTGTGGGAGCGAGCTTGCTCGCGATGTTTTTGATCTTATAGGTTGGAGACTTTCTGCCAGACCTTCGGCTTGAAGAACAACGTTTCGCCCTTCGCCAACCCCACCAGGCTGTCGTGGTCCTTCACCACTTCGGCCTCGATCAGCTCGCTCTGGCCTTCCACTTTCAGGGTCACCCGCGTGGTGGCGCCCAGTGGACGAATGTCGCGCACCTCGGCGGCGTGGTGGTCTTCCAGTTCCGAGCGCGACAGCGAGACTTCGTGAGGACGGAACAGCACATGCCGGTCCTCACCCAAGTGCAGGCGGTTCGAATCCCCGAGGAAGTGATACACAAAGTCGCTGGCCGGGTTTTCGTAAACGTCGCCCGGCGAGCCGATCTGCTCGATCACGCCCTTGTTCATCACCACGATCCGATCGGCGACCTCCATGGCTTCTTCCTGGTCGTGGGTGACGAACACCGACGTCAGGTTGATGTCCTCGTGCAGCCGCGCCAGCCAGCGGCGCAGTTCCTTGCGGACCTTGGCGTCGAGGGCGCCAAATGGTTCGTCCAGCAGTAATACCTTAGGCTCCACCGCCAGGGCGCGGGCCAACGCGATACGCTGGCGCTGGCCGCCGGACAGCTGCTCGGGGTAGCGGTCGGCGAGCCAGTCCAGTTGCACCATGTTCAGCAATTCGTGGACCTTGGTCGCGATCTGGCTTTCGCTCGGGCGCTGGCCCTTGGGCTTCATGCGCAGGCCGAACGCGACGTTATCGAACACGGTCATGTGGCGGAACAAGGCGTAGTGCTGGAACACGAACCCGACGTTACGATCGCGCACATCGTGGCCGGACACGTCCTCGCCGTGGAAAACAATGTTGCCCTGGTCCGGCGTCTCGAGGCCGGCGATGATCCGCAGCAAGGTGGTCTTGCCGCAACCCGATGGCCCGAGCAGCGCCACCAGCTCACCGCTCTGGATGTCCAGGCTGATGTCGTCCAGGGCCCGGAAGGCGTTGAAATTCTTGCTGACGTTACGGACTTCGATCGACATGACTTATTCCTCCGCGGCGCTGGCGCGCAGGCGGTTGATTCGGTTTTCGCTCCACTGCTTGAGCAGCAGGATGAAGAGCGCCAGGATCAGCAACAGGCTCGCCACGGCGAACGCGGCCACGTGGTTGTATTCGTTGTAGAGGATCTCGACGTGCAGCGGCAGGGTGTTGGTCACCCCCCGAATGTGCCCGGACACCACCGACACCGCGCCGAACTCGCCCATGGCCCGGGCGGTACACAGCACCACGCCATAGATCAGGCCCCACTTGATGTTCGGCACGGTGACATGCCAGAACATCTGCCAGCCATTGGCGCCGAGCAGGCGCGCGGCCTCTTCTTCCTGGGTGCCTTGTTCCTGCATCAGCGGGATCAGCTCACGGGCCACGAACGGCACCGTGACGAAGATCGTCGCCAGGACGATGCCCGGCAGCGCAAACACGATCTGGATGTCGTGATCCGACAGCCACGGCCCGAAAAGCCCCTGGGCGCCGAACATGAGCACGTAGACCAGGCCCGCGATCACTGGCGACACCGAGAACGGCAGGTCGATCAGCGTCACCAGCATGCTCTTGCCGCGGAATGAATATTTACTCACGCACCACGCGGCGCTCACGCCGAACACCAGGTTCAGCGGCACCGAAATCAACACCGCGAACACCGTGAGTTTGAGCGCCGATAAGGCGTCAGGCTCAAAGATTGCCGCGAAGAACGTCCCAAGGCCGGACTTCAAGCCCTGGGACACGACGATGAACAACGGCAGCAGCAGAAACAGCGCAAAGATCAGCCAGCCGAGGCCAATCAGCACGCGCCGCGACGTCGCGCTGCCGCGACGGGCGGCGTTGGTGGAAGCGGCGGAAATAGACGATTGGGACATGGTTCGCGCCTCCTTATGGGGTTTCGATGCGCCGCTGCAGCAGGTTGATCAGCAGCAACAGGACGAAGGAAACCACCAGCATCAGCACGCCGATGGAAGTGGCGCCGGTGTAGTCGTATTGGTCGAGCTTGACCATGATCAGCAGCGGCAGGATCTCGGTTTTCATTGGCATGTTGCCGGCGATGAAAATCACCGAGCCGTACTCGCCCACGCCACGGGCGAAAGCCAGGGCGAACCCGGTCAACCAGGCCGGCAACAGCGCCGGCATCAGGATGTGTCGGAACACCTGCCAGGGTTTCGCCCCTAGGCAAGCAGCGGCCTCTTCGACCTCACGAGGAATGTCGGCCAGCACCGGTTGCACCGTGCGCACTACGAACGGCAGCGTCACGAAGGTCAGCGCCAGGGTAATGCCCAGCGGGGTGTAGGCGATCTTGAAACCCAGGTCGGTGGCGAACTGGCCAACCAGGCCGGTCGGCGCATACAACGCCGTCAGCGCGATACCGGCCACGGCGGTGGGCAGGGCGAAGGGCAGGTCGATCATCGCATCGATGACCTTGCGGCCGGGGAAGGTGTAGCGCACCAGCACCCAAGCCAGCAGCGTGCCGATGACGCCGTTGATGATCGCGGCACACAGCGCGGTGCCGAAGCTGAGCTTCAAGGCAGCCAGCACCCGCGGCGCCGAGATAATCGCCCAGAACTGATCCCAGGTGAGTTGGGCGGCATGCACGAACATCGCCGCCAGGGGTATGAGCACAATCAGACTGAGGTACACCAGGGTGTAGCCCAGCGTCAGCCCGAAGCCGGGTATGACGGGGGATATGCGACGCGACATAAAGGTCCTTGGTTGAGACTCACAGGGTGCGGAGCCTGTGGGAGCGAGCTTGCTCGCGAAAGCGGTGTATCAGGCAACATTGATATTGACTGTACGACCGCCTTCGCGAGCAAGCTCGCTCCCACATGAAATGCGCTCTATTGCAGCTTACTGCGCCTGATAGATCTGGTCGAACACACCGCCATCGTTGAAGAATTTCGGCTGGGCAGTTTTCCAGCCGCCGAAGTCCTTATCGATGGTCACCAGCTCCACCTTCGGGAACTGGCGGGAATACTTGGCGGCCACGTCCTTGTCACGCGGGCGATAGTAGTTCTTCGCGGCAATTTCCTGGCCGGCCGGGCTGTACAGGTGCTTGAGGTACGCCTGGGCGATCTCGGCATTACCTTTTTTCTCGGCATTCTTGTCCACAATCGCCACCGGCGGTTCGGCGAGGATCGACAGCGACGGCACGACGATATCGAACTTGTCGGCGCCACCGTCTTCTTTCAGCGCCAGGAAGGCTTCGTTTTCCCAAGCCAGCAACACATCGCCCTGGCCGTTGTTGACGAACGTGATAGTCGAACCGCGGGCGCCGGTGTCCAGGATCGGCACGTGCTTGAACAGCGCTTGCACATATTCCTTGGCCTTGGCCTCGTCGCCACCGTTGGCTTTCAAGCCATAGGCCCAAGCGGCGAGGAAGTTCCAGCGAGCGCCGCCGGAGGTTTTCGGGTTCGGTGTGATGACCGACACGTCATCCTTGATCAGGTCGCCCCAATCCTTGATGCCCTTGGGGTTGCCCTTGCGCACCAGGAACACGATGGTCGAGGTGTAAGGCGTGCTGGCATCTGGCAGGCGTGTTTGCCAGTCCGCTGGCAGGGATTTGCCCAGCTTGGCGATTTCGTCGATGTCGCCGGCCAAGGCCAGGGTCACCACGTCGGCGCGCAGACCATCGATCACCGCCCGGCCTTGCTTGCCCGAGCCGCCGTGGGACTGTTGGATCTTCACCGTGTCATCCGGATGCGCTTTCTTCCAGAAACTGGCGAATTCGGCGTTGTACTCTTGATACAACTCGCGGGTCGGGTCGTAGGACACGTTGAGCAGCTCGTAATCCTTGGCAACCGCGGAACCTGCAAAAACAGCGCTGGCCAGGGCGGCCAAGGCATAACGGCGAATCGACGACATGGTGAAAGCTCCTGGAATTCTGGTTTTTATGGCTTCTGGAATCGGATGGCTTGCAGCAAGGATCGCCGCCTGCGACAGCGCCCACGCCACAGCCCCCCGGTCGGAGCTGCCGTAGGCGGCGATCCTTTAACTCGGTTTCTGACTCGGTTGCTGCAGGCGGAATTTTTCCTTGCGCTCGATCTGGACCACCTGCGCGTTGTGCACCGTGATTTCCACCGCGCCAAAGCGCAGGTCACGCAATGCGCTCTGGATCTCGCGCAAGATGGTTGCTTCGTCCTGGCCGTCAACGCTACGTAGGGATGCGCTCATGCTGCTGCTCCTTGTATGAATGCCTGGCAGTGGGCGGCACTGCTTGCGGCGTGGGAGCAATACTAGATAAAGTGGGATATTCTTAAAAAGACTATTTAAGAATTTTTATATAACCAAAACACCAACTCAATTTGGCGTCCTACATGGATCTGATCGTGGGTCCTTTTCCCTGCCAAACCCTCGGAGATTTATCATTTGGAGACGAAGGGGGTGGCGGCGCCCGCTGAGGGATAGACCGACATCGAGGCAAGCTGAGCCGACGCCATCGCGAGCAAGCTCGCACCCACCGGGTTCTGTGTCGAAACGAATCTCAAGGTCAAAGCCAATCCAATGTGGGAGCGAGCCTGCTCGCGATGGCGGCGTATCAGTCAACATCAATGCCACTGGTGATCAGGCAATCACCGGCGCCCGATCCCAATCCAACTGCGACGCAGCCACCGGCCGGCCAAACCAATATCCCTGCCCCAGCTCACACGCCTGGCCCAGCAGAAACGCCGCTTGCTCCTGTTGTTCAATGCCCTCGGCATGCACCTGCATGCCCATGCTGTGAGCCAGGGCGATGATCACGCGAACGATCGCCGCGTCATCTTCATCCCAGGGCAACCCGGCGACAAACCCCTGGTCGATCTTCAGTTTCTGCACCGGCAAACGCTTGAGCCGCAGCAGCGATGAATAACCCGTGCCGAAGTCATCGATGGCCAGGCGCACGCCCAATTCACGCAAACGGTGCATTTGTTCCAGCGCGACTTCCGGGTCTTCCATGACTGCGCTTTCGGTGACTTCCAATTCGAGCAGGGCCGGGTCAAGGCCAGTCTCGTGCAGCACGCGGGCGACTTGCTCATACAATTCGCGACGTGCGAACAAGCGGCTGGAGACATTGACCGCCACGAACGACAGCACCACCCCGGCCCGCTGCCACTCTCCCATCTGGCGACAGGCCTGCTTCATGACCCAGGCATCGATCTGGGCGATCAGCCCCGTACGCTCGGCGATGGGAATGAACTCGGCCGGCGACACCAGCCCACGCGTGGGATGCTCCCAGCGTACCAGGGCCTCGACCCCGACCAGACGGCTGGTCGCCAGGTCGTGTACCGGTTGGTAATGCACGCGCAGTTCGTCTTGCTGCAGCGCGCGTCGCAGCTCGAACCCGATCTCCACCCGCTGTTGGGCATGGGTGGTGAGTTCTTCGGTATACAAGGCATACCCATCGCGCCCACTGCTCTTGGCCTTGAACAGTGCCGAATCGGCGTTGCGCAGCAATTGCTCGGCGCTGAGAGCATCGCCGGGAAACAGGCTGATACCGATGCTGGCGTTGATAAACAGCGACTGTCCGCCGAGCTGCAAAGGCTCTTTCAATACATCGAGGATGCGCCTGGCCAAGGCCGCCGCCTGCCCTGGCTGAGAACAATTTTCCACCACCACCGCAAACTCATCGCCGCCTAGCCGGGCCAGGGTGATGCCCGGCGCGAACAACCCGAGAAAGCGCTGGGCCACGCTTTTGAGCAATTCATCTCCCACGGCATGGCCGAGGCTATCGTTGATGTTCTTGAAGTGGTCGAGATCCAACAGCAGCAGCGCGCACCCACGCTTGTGAAGCTGCGCCGAAGCCACGGTTTGCTCGGTGCGGTCGCAAAAAAGCAGGCGATTGGGCAGGCCGGTCAGCGGGTCGTGATGGGCCAGGTGCGCCAGCTCATGCTCCGAATCCTTGATTGCACTGATGTCGGAAAACACCGCCACGTATTGACTGACTTCGCCCTCGTCATCGACAACGGCACGGATGGTCTGCCATTGCGGATAAATCTCTCCGCTTTTGCGGCGGTTCCAGATTTCGCCGCTCCATTCGCCACGGCTGGACAGCGAAGCGAACATTTCCCGGTAGAACGCCGGGCCATGCCGGCCGGACTTGAACAGGTTGGGTTGACGGCCCAGCACCTCGTCGCGGGCGTAACCGGTGATCGCCATGAACGCTGGATTGACATGCACGATCAGGCCTTGACGGTCCGTGACCAGGACCCCTTCGCGGGTGCAATCGAAGACAGCGGCGGCCTGGCGCAATCGCTCACGATCGACGGTGCCCTCGCCCCTGAGCAAACCACGCGCGATGCGCACCCGAGCCATGAAAATCAGCACGGCACTGACCAGCGCCCAGGCATAACCGTTGATCAGTTGCCAGCGAAGCCGGTCGGCGGAATCATCGAAGAAACTGCTCAGTAAATAACCAACCAGCTGCAGCCAGGCAACGGATAGCAGAAGGTAAATCAATGCCCCGTGCATGGCGGTGCGTTGAGAGTTGGTCATGCGGCCGTCCATGTCCCTGTAATTTGCGGGGATTATAAAGTAAGAAACATCCTGCCACTCTTATCTGAAAGGCCGACTGGTTTTCTCCCTCGGGCTGGTGATAATGCAACGGCAATTTCTATTTTTATCGAGGGCCCTACAGCCTATGTGGTACGAAGGTTTTCTTGGCTTGTCGCCCTGGTCGCTGGTGGCAGTCACCCTGCTGATGACCCACGTGACGATCATCAGCGTCACGGTCTACCTGCACCGTTATTCGGCTCACCGTTCCCTGGAACTGAACGGCGGTCTCAAACATTTCTTCCGCTTCTGGCTATGGCTGACCACGGCGCAGAACACCCGCGAGTGGACGGCCATCCACCGCAAGCACCACGCCAAATGCGAAACCGAGGATGACCCTCACAGCCCGGTCGTCAAAGGCTTGTCCACGGTGCTGCGCAAAGGCGCCGAGCTGTACCGCGCCGAGGCGCAAAACCCGGAAACCCTGCGCATCTACGGCAAGAATTGCCCCGACGACTGGATCGAACGCAACCTCTATAGCCGTTTCCCGTTGTTGGGCGTAGCGATCATGGGCGTCATCGACCTGCTGCTGTTCGGCACCATCGGCATCACCATCTGGGCCATCCAGATGATGTGGATTCCTGTCTGGGCCGCTGGCGTGGTCAATGGCCTGGGGCATGCCGTGGGCTATCGCAACTTCGAGTGCCGCGACGCGGCGACCAACCTGGTGCCATGGGGCATCCTCATCGGCGGCGAAGAACTGCACAACAACCACCACACCTACCCCAACTCGGCCAAGCTGTCGGTGCGCAAATGGGAATTCGACCTGGGCTGGGCCTGGATCAAGGTCTTCAGCTTCCTGCGCCTGGCGAAGGTTCAGCGGGTCGCGCCGATTGCCCACCGGGTCGAAGGCAAGGGCCATCTGGATATGGACACCGCCATGGCGATCCTCAACAACCGTTTCCAGATCATGGCCCAGTATCGCCGGCTGGTCATCGCGCCGCTGGTCAAGCAGGAACTGGAAAAGGTCGATCACTCGGTCCGCCATCAGTTCCATCGGGCCAAACGCCTGCTGTCCCGGGAAACCAGCCTGTTGGACGACCGCCACCATGTGCGTATCCAGAACATGCTGGAGCATAGCCAGGCGCTGAAGGTGATCTACGAAAAACGCCTGGCCTTGCAGCAGATCTGGGTCAAGACCAGCAGCAACGGCCACGACATGCTCGCCGCCATCAAGGAATGGGTCCACGAAGCCGAAGCCAGCGGCATCCAGTCCCTGCGCGATTTTGCCGACCAGCTCAAAACCTATTCGCTGCGCCCCGCCACGGCCTGACACCGATGTGCGCGGCGGGGAGGTTGTTGTGGCGAGGGGATTCATCCCCGCTGGGTTGCGCAGCAGCCCCAAGACAGCGATGTAGTTATTTCTGACACACCGAGGCAACAGGTTTCAGGGCTGCTGCGCAGCCCAACGGGGATAAATCCCCTCGCCACAGGTTGGGAGCCGTCATCCCCCCGCCCTTCGTCGCCTGAAAAGGAACTTCGCCAGCAATCCCATATCTCAAGAGCACTTCGCCATCCTGGCGGGCTTTGGAGTGAGCGCGTGCAAATCCATAGCAATGCACGTTCCTTGAGATTTGTGCCGATGGTCGATAAGAACCTACAGGATTCATCCCAGCCGCATTGGCCCGAAGCGGCCCAGACACTCATGGCGCTGATGCACGCCCAGGGCGAAGTTGCGCGCCTGAGCGAGCGGGAGCAGCTGTTCAGTTCGCTGTTGGTCAGCGTCAACGCGGTGCTGTGGGCATTCAATTGGGAAACCCGGCAAGTACTGTACGTCAGCCCGGCTTACGAGCGGATTTTCGGCCGGCCTGCGGGCCTGGTGCTGGCCGACTACAACGAATGGCGCGATGCCATCTACCCGGACGACCTGGACTACGCCGAGCGCAGCCTGGCGGAAGTGCTGGTCAAAGGCGCCGTCGAAGATCGCGAGTACCGGATCATCGCCGCCGATGGCCAGATTCGTTGGCTCAGCGACAAATGCTTCATCAACCGTCAGGCTGATCCGGGCCAACCGGTGATCGTCGTCGGCATTGCCGAAGACATCACCGAGAAAAAGCTGCTCGAAAGCGAACTTCAGCGCCTGGCGACCACCGACGTACTGACCCAGAGCAGCAACCGCCGCCACTTCTTCGAATGCGCCCATCGTGAATTTGAGCAGGCACGGTTGCAAGGCACCCCCATGGCGTTCCTGCTGCTCGACATCGATGATTTCAAGTTGATCAACGATACCTACGGCCATCAAGAAGGCGATACGGTATTGCAGAAGATCGCAGAGAGCGGACGCAGCGTGCTCAGGCGCGGTGACTTGTTCGGGCGGATCGGCGGTGAAGAGTTCGCCGCTGTGTTTCCAGGCTGCCCACCGGACATGGCGCTGCAGGTCGCTGAACGCCTGCAACGGGAAATTCAACGCCTGGCGTTCCGCTGTGGCGAGCAAAACTTCGGCATCACCGTCAGCCAGGGCCTGACCGGTATCACCGCCGAAGACCAGACCCTCGACAGCCTGTTCTCCCGCGCCGACGCGGCCATGTACGAGGCCAAGCGTCAGGGGAAGAACCGCATCATCGCAGTTTGATCAGACTTCACCCCTCGCTCCCACAGGGTTAAGCACTGGTTTTACTGACGGCGCAGCCGCATCAATTCCGGCAGCCCGATCTTCAACAATCGCGCCGTGCGGCCCCGAGCCAGTTCTTCCAGGCCTTGCTGGGATGGCAGATGGGCCAGTTGCGCGGCCATGTTCATCACCAGCGCCTCGCGGGAATAGACCCCGCCACCCAAGCCATAGACCGCAGCGATCAATTCCCGCAGCTCCAGCGGCAGCCGCCAGCGGGCGCGCAGTGCCGAGCCGAAGCCAGCGCCGAACGCTTCGAGCGAATCCCCGACCTCCTCGGGCTCATCCAGCTCACCACCGGCTTGCTTCCACTCTTCCAGACAGCGCAACAGCGCCAAGTCGCCCAAGCGATGCAACAGGCCCGCGCAATAGCAGCGCTCCTGATCCAAGTCGAGCAGGCGGGCCATGGTCCGGGCGTACTCGGCGGTGTGCAGCGACAATTCCCAATACCGTTCGGCATAGTCCGCCAGGCAAGGGACACTCAGCCGGGCACAGCGCTTGAGCGTCAGGCCGAGAATCAGATTCATGCTTTGCCCGGTACCGAGCTGGTGCAACGCCTGGGCTACGGTCTGTACGGGGCCGCCGCCCTGGTGCTGGGCAGCACTGTTGGCCGCGGCGATCAGCACCGCGGTGATCTGCGGGTCGGTGCGGATCTCATCTTCCAGCAGTTTCAGATCCAGCCCACCGGGATTGAGGCTACGCTTGATTGCCACTTGCACATCGGTCATCAACGGCGCGCCTTCGGCCAGATCCCGTCGACGCTCCAGGAAAGTCGCCAATGTCAGCGCTGGTCCTGGGATGGGCGCGGCATTGGAGGTGTCTTCACCACTCAAGAGCAGCCCTTGCAGGCGCTGGGTCAGGTTTTCCCGGTTCAAGGGTTTGGTCAGGTACGCCGCCGGCGCCAGCGGCAATACCTCCCGCACGCTGGCGCTGTCGTTGCGCTGGCTCACCAGGATGAATGGCAACACGGGGGAGCGGCGCTGCTGACGCAAACCGCGCAAGATGCTCAAGCCATCGACGCCCGGCAGTTCCCAGTCGGCGATGACCAAGTCGTATGGGTCTTGGGCCAGCAGCTCCAGCGCCTGCTTTCCTTCGCCACAGGTCTGCACCCGGGCGTCGCAACGCACCTCTGACACCGCTTGCTCCAGCAATTCTCTAGACGCTGGATCGGCCTCGGCAATCAATACGCGCGGTCCAGCGGGTAAATCCACAGCCGTCATGCCGTATCACTCCCTTGCAATACATGCACCTTAGACAATCGCGGCCGTTCCAGACAGCTCAACAACACCAGCCCCCTTCCTCGGGGTATGAAAAAACCCGCCGAAGCGGGTTTTTTGTGGATCAGCGCACAGCTCAGCGCTCTTGAAAATCAGAGCTCGTAAAAATCAGAGCTCGGAGAAGCATTCTTCGATGATCGCCAGGCCTTTGTCCAACTGCTCGTCCGGCGAGGTCAGCGGTACCAGCACCCGCAGGACGTTGCCGTAGGTGCCGCAGGACAGCAGAATCAGGCCCTTGTCCCGGGCCTTGGCCACAACCTGGGCCACTGCCGCGGCGTTCGGCTTGTGGGTGTCGCCATTTTCGAACAGCTCCACGGCAATCATCGCGCCCAGGGCACGCACTTCGCCAATGACCGGGTATTTCTTCTGGATGGCCTTGAGGCCGGTCACCAAGCGCTCGCCAACGGCCTTGCAGCGATCCAGCAGATGTTCTTCTTCGAACACCTCCATCACCGCCAGCGCGGCGGCACAGGCAATCGGGCTACCCGCGTAGGTGCCGCCCAGGCCGCCCGGTGCAATGGCATCCATGTATTCGGCCTTGCCACAGACACCGGCCAACGGGAAGCCGCCGGCGATGGACTTGGCGAAGGTAGTCAGGTCGGCGGCAACGCCCATCTGCTCCATGGCGAAGAAAGTCCCGGTACGGCCGGCACCGGTCTGCACTTCGTCAGCGATCAGCAGGATGCCGTGTTGGTCGCACAAGGCGCGCAGGCGCTTCATGAACTCTTTCGGCGCCACATAGAAACCACCCTCGCCCTGAACCGGCTCGATGATGATGGCGGCAATGTCGCGTGGCTCGGCATCGTTCTTGAAGATGCGCTCGATGCTGGCGATGGAGTCGTCGATGCTCACACCATGCAATTCGTTCGGGTAAAGCGCGCGGAAGATACCGCCGGGCATCAGGCCCATGCCGGCCGAGTACGGTACGACTTTACCGGTCAGGCCCAGGGTCATCATGGTACGACCGTGGTAAGCGCCGGTGAACGCGATCACACCGGCACGGCCAGTGGCGGCGCGGGCGATTTTCACGGCATTTTCCACCGCTTCGGAACCAGTGGTGACCAGCAAGGTTTTCTTTGCGAAGTCACCAGGAACCTTGGCGTTGATTTTTTCGCACAGTTCCACGTACGGCTCGTAGGCCAGGACCTGGAAACAGGTGTGGGTCAGCTTGTTCAGCTGCTCGGTCACGGCGGCGATGATTTTCGGATGCACGTGGCCGGTGTTCAGCACGGCGATGCCGCCGGCGAAGTCGATGAATTCGCGACCTTCAACGTCCGTTACGGTAGCGTTCTTTGCCGATTCGGCGAAGATCGGGTGGATCTGGCCGACGCCACGGGGAACAGCGGCGGTACGGCGGGCCATCAAGTCAGCGTTAGTCTTGCTCATTACAGTCCTCATTCGCAGCTCAGGGCGGCGTGTCTCAAGGAATACATGGCGGGGAGACAACTGCGGCAGCATGCGATGATCGACTGCCGCAGCGTTCCGGCCACAAGAAACAGAACGGGTGAAACGCGCAAAGGGGCAGCGCTCTCGTGCCCTTCGCGCTTGAAGCGGGATCAGATACCCAGGCAGAGGTATTTGATTTCCAGGTAGTCCTCGATGCCGTACTTGGAGCCTTCACGGCCCAGGCCCGAAGCTTTGATGCCGCCGAACGGCGCGACTTCATTGGAGATCAACCCGGTGTTGACGCCGACCATTCCGTATTCCAGGGCTTCGGCCACACGGAACACACGGCCCAGATCGCGGGCATAGAAGTACGAGGCCAGGCCGAACTCGGTGTCGTTGGACATCGCGATCACTTCGGCTTCGTCTTTGAAGCGGAACAGCGGCGCCAGCGGGCCGAAGGTTTCTTCCTTCGCCACGGCGGCGGTTTTCGGCACGTTGGTCAGGATGGTCGGCTCGAAGAAGTTGCCTTCCATCTGCTTGCCGCCCGCCAGCACGGTCGCGCCTTTGCCAACGGCATCGGCGATGTGCTCCTGAACCTTGGCGACCGCTTTCTCGTCGATCAACGGGCCGGTGGTGGTGCCGTCTTCCAGGCCATTGCCGATCTTGAGCTTGGCAACCGCTGCCTTGAGTTTCTCGGCAAACGCGTCGTACACCGAATCCTGGATATACAGGCGGTTGGCGCAGACGCATGTCTGGCCGTTGTTACGGTATTTGGAAATGATCGCGCCCTCGACAGCCTTATCCAGGTCCGCGTCGTCAAACACGATGAATGGCGCGTTGCCGCCCAGTTCCAGGGAAACCTTCTTGATGTCCTTGGCACATTCGGCCATCAACTGGCGGCCGATCTCGGTCGAGCCAGTGAAAGACAGCTTGCGCACGATTGGGTTGCTGGTCAGCTCGCCGCCGATATCGCCTGCGCTGCCGGTAACCACGCTCAGCACGCCTTGCGGAATGCCGGCACGGTGCGCCAGTTCAACCAGGGCCAGGGCCGAGAAAGGGGTTTGCGAAGCGGGCTTGATGACCATGGTACAACCGGCGGCCAGGGCCGGGCCGGCCTTGCGGGTGATCATCGCAGCCGGGAAGTTCCACGGAGTAATGGCAGCGGTCACGCCGATCGGTTGCTTGATCACGATCAGGCGTTTGTCGGGCTGGTGGCCGGGAATCACGTCACCGTAGATGCGCTTGGCTTCTTCGGCGAACCATTCGATAAAGGAGGCGGCGTAAGCGATTTCGCCCTTGGCTTCGGCCAGCGGCTTACCCTGTTCAAGGGTCATCAGGCGACCGAGATCGTCCTGGCTTTCAATCAGCAATTCGTACCAGCGACGCAGCTTGTTGGCGCGCTCCTTGGCGGTCAACGCACGCCAGGCCGGCAGCGCCTTGTCGGCGGCTTCGATCGCACGACGGGTTTCGGCAGCGCCCATCTTTGGCACAGTGCCCAGCACTTCGCCCGTAGCCGGGTTGGTGACCTTGATCGTCTGACCATTGTCCGCATCGACCCAAGCGCCATCGATAAAGGCTTGCTGGCGGAACAACTGGGTGTCTTTAAGCTGCATGTCGGCTTTCCTTAACAGCACCGCGCGCGCGCGGAGCGAATTAGAGTTGTAGAAAGGCGCCTTAGGGGCTGCCGTCAGGGAAATCATCCACCGGGCTGAAGCACAGAAATAACGCACATAAGCATAGACGTGCGGTTCAGCACCCAGACAAGAGCGTTTGAAATCTCAAACGAATCCTAGGGCCGATGGGGTTGCAGGACAATAGGCTGTTCGAAAAAAAGAACGAAAAAGCCGCATTTGCCTGTTTTTTCTGATCAGCGTAGCCAACAGCCGCCGAGCGAGGCAGAAACAAACGGCAAATCAGCAGCATGGACGCCCGCCATGCTTATGAGTATCATGGCGCCCGCGTTGCACCAGTAGCTCAGCTGGATAGAGTACTGCCCTCCGAAGGCAGGGGTCGTGGGTTCGAATCCCGCCTGGTGCGCCATACCAAAAGCTAGACCTGTCCCGGACAGTCTATGAGCTTCAAAAAACCCGCCCCGTGCGGGTTTTTTGTTTTTGCTGCCTGTGGCGAGGGGGCTGGCATCTCCTCAACGCTCACGCAAAGCCTCCAACCGCGCCGGCAAGTCCTCCTTGGGAAAACGTTTGTGCAGCGCCAGCAGTTTTTCATCAGCGGCCTTGCTATCCCCTGCCTGCCGCAATTGCAGGATTTCCATCAAGCCCTGCTCCAGCGATGGCAGTGCCGCGGGTGCGGATTTGCTCATTTTCGTCGCTGGCTTTTCCGCCAACAATTGCACAGGGCTGGCCGGGGCTCGGGCCAGCTCGCCCTGGGGCGCCATGCGGGCGATCGGGGCCGGGGCGGGCATGGCCGGCGGTGCTGCGGCGGCGACGGCTGACTTTTGCTGGTCGGCAGAAAACTCGATCGACGCGGGTGCGGCCAACTCATCGTGAGGCAGGGGTGAGCGCAGCACCAGGCCGATCATCAGCGCCACACCGGCGACCGTGGCGAATGCCATCTGCCAACGTGGCCGCTGACAAGCCTGCAACCAGCGCTGCCACAGGCTTGGCACGGGCGCCGGAGCTTCGCGTCGGGCGGTGGCCAGGATAAAGGCGTCTAGCGAGGCCGGCGGTTCGCCGCTGGCGTGCTGACGCAAATGCTCGATCAATATTTTGTCGTCTGCATCCGGAGCGTGTTTGGGGTCGATCATGCGGGTACCTCCTCGGCCAACAGCCGGTGCAATTTCTGTTGGGCGTAACGCAAGCGGCTTTTCACCGTTTCCAGTGGGGCGCCGGTCAGTGCGGCGATCTGCGGCAGTTCCAGGTCGCCATGCAGGCGCAGGAGGAAGACTTCCCGCTGATCCTCGGGCAAGGCCTGCAACGCGGCGTCGAGACGCGCCTGGTCGCGACTCAGGCTCAGTTGTTGCTCGGGGCCGCCGGTGTCGTCGGGCTGGACATGCAGTTGCTCGTCATAACTGTCGTGCAACGGGTTGTGGACGCCATGCTTGCGCCAGTGGTCAATCAAGCGGTTGCGGGCAATCTGGAACAGCCATGTACGAAAACTCGCCCGTCCTTGTGGCTGGGTCGTGCTGCGAATCAGGCTGAGCCAGGTGTCCTGGAAGATTTCCTCGGCCAGTTCGGCCTTGTTGCTCAAGGACACGAGGAACCGATAAAGCCCTTGGCGATGGCGGGCATACAGGGCTTCGAAACAAGCCCCGTCGCCATCTCGGTAGCGGGCCAGCAGCGATTCGTCGCTGGGTGAATCAAGCGCAGCGGGCATGTCGGTGACGAACTCCTTTCTGGTCATTGCAACACAGTCCTGGCAGACAACAAGGGAACCCTGTGGGAGCGAGCTTGCTCGCCCCCACATTTTTGATCCCCGTTGCGCTCGGGATCAGCGCCTGGCCGCAGGTTCAAGGCTCTGCGCAAGCTCCACCAACTGCACAAACTCGGCGCGCAACCCGAACGGGTCATCGCCACGGGCCGACCTCGCCAGTTGTGCGGTGTCCTTCAGGCTCATCGCGCCTGTGTAGCGTCCATCGCCCTTGAGTTGCTGGGCGAAGGCCGCCACGGACGCCGCGAAGCGCAGGTCATCGCTGGGTTGTTTTTCGCTTTGCGCGCTGGCGATTGGATGCTCGATCAAGCGACTGTTGCCGCCCTCGGCCGGTTTGTAGCGTACACGCAACATGGCCAGTTCGCCGGCCTTGCCATCCGACTTCGATGCGTTGCCATAACGCAGCGGCTCCAGCCAGCCCTTCTCCCCCTTCGGAACAACTTCGTACAACGCCGTCACCGTGTGCCCTGCGCCAATCTCGCCCGCGTCGACTTTGTCATTGTTGAAATCCTCACGTTTCAATGCGCGGTTTTCATAACCCAGCAAACGATATTCGCTGACCTGGGCCGGGTTGAACTCCACCTGCAACTTCACGTCCCGCGCCACTACCGCAAGCGTCGAACTGAGCTGATCCACCAGGACCTTGCGGGCTTCGAGCAAGTTGTCGATGTAGGCGTAGTTACCATCGCCGGCGTCAGCCAATTGCTCCATCAGGTGTTCGTTGTAGTTATCCACGCCAAAGCCCAGCGTTGTCAGGGATACACCACTTTTACGCTGATCCACCGCCATCTGCTTGAGGCTGTCGAAATCACTGATGCCGACGTTGAAGTCACCGTCGGTGGCCAGCAGGATGCGGTTGATGCCCTTGTCGATGAAGCTTTCCCGGGCCATTTGATAGGCCAGTTCGATGCCCGAGGCCCCCGCGGTTGAACCGCCAGCGTTCAGCTGATCGATGGCGTTGCGGATCTTCACTTTGTCGCTGCCCGGAGTGGGCTTGAGCACCACGCGGGATTCGCCGGCATAAACCACCAGCGATACGCGGTCCTGATCGCGCAATTGATCCACCAGCAGTTTCAACGTGCTTTTGACCAGCGGCAGCCCTTCACGACGGTCCATGGAACCGGACACGTCCACCAGGAACACCAGATTGGCCGGGGCCAGCTCCGCCACGGCGCGGTCGGATGCCTTGATGCCGATGCGCAACAGACGGGTATGAGGATTCCATGGCGACGGCGCGACTTCGGTAGTCACGCCAAACGGCGAACCATCGGTGGGCAAGGCGTAATGGTAAGAGAAGTAGTTGACCATCTCCTCCAAGCGCACGGCGCCCTCGGGCGGCAGGCTGCCTTGGTTGAGCAGACGTCGCACATTGGCATAGCTGCCGGTATCGACATCCACGCTGAAGGTCGAGACCGGCGTTTCGGCAACGCTATGGATGGGATTGTCCGGCAGCTTTTCGTACTGCTCGCGCGACTCGGCGCGGTAACCCGCGGCGACGGCATCGTTCGCCACGCTTGGGGCAGGCATTGGTGCCGGTTTCATGAGCATGCGCTTGGCCGTCGACTGGCGCACTTCGGCGATCTCGCCTTGCGGTACAACACTGGGCGCCACGGCCACCGGCTCGGCTGACTTGGCCGCTTCGTGAGACGAAGACAACCCACAACCGGCCAAGGTCACCAGCATGGTGACAGCAAAACCCTGGGCGCCAGGACGCATAAAAGACAGTGGACGGGACATGGGCTGAACCTCGTGGATGGATGATTCGTTCACAAGGTCAGACGTAAGGCCTGCGTGGTTCGGGTTAATCGCTTGGAAATAATTTCCTGACTGCTCGCAGCCCTTCCTTAGCCCCTGATGCCTTTGCGATTTTCCCTCAGGTTACCGCCACGACGGTTTCCTTCAGTCCACCACCGACGTTACTCGGCGCAGATCCGTGCCATCGCAATGGTTTAAGCGAGCACCGTTGAGTCGGCACACCGTCCGCTAACTCACGATTCGCACACCAGCGAGGGCTGGACAGACTTCGTGTGCCGTTTCGGAAAATAAGCCGCCGCGCCGACGCCCAGCGCGCCCATCACTACGCAGTACCCCACGCACACCCAAGGACTCCACGGCACCAAAGCAATCAGCACCAACGGCGTGATGCTCGCCCACAGCGCGTAGGCGATGTTGTAGGTAAACGAGATGCCAGATACACGGATTTTTGCCGGAAACAGGCTCACCATCACCGAAGGCACCGCGCCGACTACACCGCAACCCAAGCCGGCGATAGCGTAGGCCAGGCCCAGCCACGCGCTGCCGCTGATCAGGCTGGCGAAGAGCACGGCGATGCCCACGGGCAGCAGCAGGCTATACAGCATCACCGTGCGCCAGGCGCCGATGCGGTCGACGATGAGGCCGGCCAGGACGCAGCCGATGTTCAGGAAAACGATGCCGAGGCTGCTCAGGGCGAAAGTGTGGCCAGGGGTCAGGCCGAAGCTCTTCTGCATCACGGTCGGGGTGATGACCACAAATACCACCACAGCAGAGGTCAGCACGCAGGTGAGAATCGCGGCGGGCAGCAAGGCGTGGCGATGGTCGCGCAGGACCGTGCGCAGCGGCAATTCCGCCGCGCCTTCGCGATTGGCTTGCAGCGCCATGAAGATCGGCGTTTCGCTCAGCCAGCGGCGCAGCCAGACGCCAATCACACCGAATACCCCGCCCAGCAGGAATGGCAGGCGCCACGCGTAGTCAAGGATTTCCGCCGGGGTATAAATCCGCGCCAGCGCCGTGGCGGTCAGGGCGCCAAGCAGATAACCGAAGGTCAGGCCCGCCTGGAGAAAGCCCAAGGCATAACCTCGATGTTTCAGTGGCGCATGTTCAGCGACGAAGACCCAGGCGCTGGGCACTTCCCCGCCGACCGCCGCGCCTTGCAGGATACGCAGCGCCAGCAACAGCAACGGGGCGAAATAACCGATTTGCGCGTACGTCGGCATCACGCCGATGAGCAGGCAGGGCAACGCCATCATGAGAATGCTGAGGCTGAACACCCGCTTGCGCCCCAGGCGATCGGCAAAGTGCGCCATGAGAATCCCGCCCAACGGCCGTGCCAGGTAGCCGGTGGCGAAAATTCCGAAGCTTTGCAGCAAGCGCAGCCACTCGGGCATTTCCGGTGGGAAAAACAGCTGGCTGAGGGTCAGGGCGAAGAAGACAAAAATGATGAAATCGTAGATTTCCAGCGCACCGCCAAGGGCGGCGAGGCCCAGGGTCCTGTAGTCGGATCGGTTGAACCGGGCGTCTGGCAAATGAGTGGTGGCAGTCATAGGCAAGTTTGAAAAAGAATTGGAAGAAGGCGACGGTTCAGGCAGCGGGCCCCTTGTCCGCGGGCTGCACCGACGATTGGCCTGGCTCGGCGTCCGCGGCCTCGTCAGCTGGCAAGAAATCCTTGCGGCTCTGGGCGATGGCCCGGCGTATTTCGTCGCCCTTGGTGGGGCAATTCTTGAGGCGGGCGATGCCGTCGGTTTTCTGCGTCATCGCCATCCTCCGGCATGAATGAACAGGGGCTCGATAGTGCTCGTTTTTGGCGCGCGATGCCAACTTACGTGACGATTGGGGCCGCCGGGCAACCCCGCGGGTGCATGCTTGCTCGCCCGGAGCCGAGGCCCGGTCAACGGTGATAGCGGCGCACCACGCTGCTGTTGCGCAGGACGTGGCCCTTGAGTTTTTCCATCAATTGGGCCCGTGTGAGGCCGGCAGGCAGGGCGTCGGGCGGCAGGTCCAGGGCGAAAATCTGGATCAGGTAATGGTGGGCGCTGTCACCCACGGGCGGGCACGGTCCGATGTAGCCGTGGGTGTTTTTGCTGTTGATGCCGCTCATGCCCTCAAGCGTGGATTTGGTGCCCGCGCCTGTCGGAATCTGTCGGGTGCTGGCCTTGATTCCATAATGGACCCAATGATCTACGCCTTGTCCACGCTGGCCGTCGGGGTCGAGCATGACGATGGCGTAGCTGAGGGTGCCAGGCGGGCCGGCATTCCAGCTCAGGGCCGGGGAAATATTCTTGCCGCCACATTGGTTGGCGTCGCTGGCGGCCGCTGCGGTGAAGAGGCGGTCGTCCGACACGCCGGGAATGCTCAGGGTGAAACGCTCTTCGGCCTGGACTCCCTGTGCGCACAGCACGAGGGTGACGGCCGCGAGCCAGGAGGAAAAGGAAGTCAATCGGGTCATACCGGGCACCTTGAATGCGGTTCAGGCCAACGACGGCCTGCGAACTATAGCCGCAGCGCCGCCCCGGTTGCAGTGACAATTACGCTGAACCTCGTTCCAATCCCTCGACTCCAACGGGAAACGCCTGCCGGAGAACGACCATGCCGATGCATCAAGTCGCCCGCCTCGCTGATGTGCGAGAAGACCGCGGCCTCGAAGTCACCCTCAACGACGCGCCCATCCTGCTGTTACGGGCTGGAGGGCAAGTGCGGGCGTTCCAAGGCAAGTGCCCGCACGCCGGGGCGCCTTTGGCCAAGGGCGCCGTATGCCACGGAAGGCTGATCTGCCCCTGGCACAAAGCCGCGTTTCGCGCTGAAGACGGCGCCCTGTGCGAGCCGCCGGCCCTCGACAGCCTGGAGCGTTACCACGTCGAGGTGCGAGGCGAAGAAGTCTGGGTCGATGACCAACCACTGCCGGCCGAAAAAGTCCCCCCCGCCGATGACCCGCGCACGTTTGTCATCGTCGGCGCCGGCGCGGCGGGCACGGCATGCGCGGCGGCGTTGCGCGAGAAGGGTTTCGGCGGCCGGATCCAGCTGATCGACCGCGAGGCCGAGGCCGGCTACGACCGGACGGTGTTGAGCAAATATGTACTGGCTGGCGACATGGCTGCGGACGAAACTCCGCCTCTGCGCGATGAAACTTATTTCAGCCAACAACGCATCGAACGGCGCCACGGCCAAGTGACCGGCCTTGATGTCAATGCGCGTCGGATCCGCCTCGCCGACGGTCAATCACTGGCTTACGACGCCCTGTTGATTGCCACTGGCGGCGAACCCAAGACGCTGGATCTGCCCGGTATCGACTTGCCGCAAATCCTGATGCTGCGCTCCTTGGCCGATACACGGCGGATTCTCGAACATGCGCAGCCGGGGCAACGAGCGGTGATCATCGGCGACAGTTTCATTGCCATGGAGGTCGCCTCCTCCCTGCGCAAACGCGAACTCAGCGTCACCGTCCTGGCTCGTCACCCAGTGCCGTTCGCGGCGCAGTTCGGCGACAGTATCGGCAAGGCGATCCTGGCTCGGCACCGGGCCAATGGCGTGGTGTATCACACCGACGGCGAAGCAGCGCGGATCGAGGGTATGGGCAAAGTACACGCCGTGGTGCTGGATAACGGCCAACGCTTTGAGGCGGACCTGGTCATCGTCGGCGTCGGCGTGCGCCCGGCCACGGAGCCGTTCGCCAACCTGCCACGGGAGAAAGACCAATCGTTGATTGTCGACGACGGCATGCGCGTGGCCGACGGCGTCTGGGCCGTGGGTGATATCGCGACCTTCCCCCTCAACGGCCAGCCCCAGCGCATCGAACATTGGCGGCTGGCCCAGCAACAGGCCCGCATCGCCGCGACGAACATGCTCGGTGGTGAAGAACATTACCTGGACGTGCCGTTCTTCTGGACCTATCACTTCGGCAAACGCTACGACTATCTGGGCGATGCCGAGGAATGGGACGAAGTGCAATTCAAGGGCACGCCCGAGCATCCGCCCTTTATCGCGCTGCTCGGCAAGGACGGCCTGGTCGTGGCGGTCGTGGCCTGCGATGAAGGCCGGGCGATGGCGGCACTTGCCCAGCGCATGAAACAACCGCTGCCTGTGGATGAAGCTTGGCGGCTGGTCCGGGATTTTTCGATGTAGCTTGTCTTTGCAGACGCCACAAAGCCTGTGGGAGCGAGCTTGCTCCCACAATGAAGCAGCACCGCTGCGCTTACGCCGAATGATCCGCCGGCAGATGAATGATCTGCGGTCGCTCCAGCGGCGCCAGGGGCGGCGGTTGCAAGTCCGGGCCCAACAAGTGGAAATGCGGCACGACGTGGCTGATATCGCCGTCCTGATTGTTATGGATGATCTTCGAACCTGGCTGGCGCAGCGTTTCCAGACGTTCGCCAGTCAATTTGAAACTGGCACTCAGCCCCTGGTCGTCCACTGCGGGCCTTGGCAGCCTACGCTGGGCGAAGCTACGGCTCTTGCGCTGTTGATAGCGCGCCCAGCTGATCAGGATGATTGCGTTGACCAACGCGATCCAGCCGTAGATCTGCAACGTCCCCAGGGTGTCGAACAATGAACCGCCCAGACGCGGGCCCGCGTGGCTGTCAAACAGCGGCCACAGACCGTTCACCAGCAGGTACAACAGTCCAACCCACGCCAGTACCGTAAAGAGCACGTCGATGATCACCAGAAAAGGCCGCTGGCGGGTCCTGATAATTTTCATCGGATCACTTCCTCTTCTTCGTCATCGAACGGTTTGATCCCGCGATCCGGGCTGATCCATCGCGCGCGCTTCTGATGCTGTCCGAACAGCACCTTGGGGAAACTCACCAGCGTGGTGAACAAACTGATCAGCCAGAACACCAGGGGGTACCAGACCACCCAGAACATGATGTGCCACAGGCCCTTTTCGTAGCGACGGTCGATCAGAATGCTCACCGCGAATTGCATCAGGCACACCACCGCCAGCAACAGGCCGGTGAAAGCCGGCGGCATCAAGTGATCCACGGCGATGGCGGCTGGCATCTCGACGAATTTACCGGCTCCCCAGAAGATCACTGACAGCAGGAAGGTGAACGCCCAACCGGTGGACAGGCAGTATTCGAACAGCAGCGGCCACAGGTAGCGGTGACGGTATTGCCAGATGCCGCGGATGTTCTTGAATAGCACCTCGGCGCCACCCTGGGCCCAACGCAGCCGCTGCCGCCACAGGCCCCGCAAGGTTTCGGGCATGAGGATCCAGCACAGGGCGCGTGGCTCGTAGAAAATGCTCCAGTGGTCCAGTTGCAGCTTCCAGCTGATGTCGATGTCCTCGGTGATCATGTCCGGGCTCCAGTAGCCGACCCGGTGCAGGGCCGTGCGACGGAACGCGACGATTACGCCGGACACGGTAAAGATCCGCCCGAAAACCCGCTGGGTGCGCTTGATCAAACCGATGATCGAGGAAAACTCGCCGACCTGGACCCGGCCCACCAACGTCGAACGGGTGCGGATGCGCGGGTTGCCGGTCACCGCGCCAAGGCGGGCGTTGTCCAGCATCGGCGCTACCAGGTAGGCGCAGGTGTTGGGCGCCAACAGCGCGTCGCCGTCGATACACACCAGGTATTCACTGCGTGCGGCGATGGCGCCCATACGCAGGGCCACGGCCTTGCCCTGGTTTTCCGCCAGGTGCAGCACGCGCAAGCGCGGGTCTTCGACGGCCAGTCGATCGAGCACCTCGGCGGTGTTGTCCTTGGAGCCGTCGTTGATGGCGATGACTTCAATGTTCGGATAATGCTGGCCCAGCGCTGCGTGAATCGTGTCGGCAACGTTGTCGCCTTCGTTGAAGCACGGGACCAGGATGCTGATCAGCGGCTCGCCGGCCAGGGGCGGCGGCAACGTGTCGTCCTTCCACGGCCAGTGACGCTCCCAGTGTAGCCAGAAATACAGGCCTCCAGCGATCCACAGGCCGGACATGAACAGCGGGTAGAAGAACACGAAGTCCATCAGGAATTGCCCGGTAACCAGGAAGATCAGGCCCAGGGGCACCCCAAGGACGATCGCCAGCACCAGGACGGCGAGCAGTCTGTCAAGCATGTCAAGGATTCCACTTGTTGGAGAGCGCCGGCCGCACGGCTTTCACGGCGGGCTGGTCTTCGATGAAATTGTCCGGGTAGTAGCCGAAACTGGTCACGCCCTGGCGCTTGAGGCGCCCCATCCAGTCGGCCAGTTGTTCGCCCTCGATGTCTGCCACTGGCTTGCTGTGCCAATCACGGGCTTGCAGTTCGAACACCGTGCGCTTGAGTGCACCGGGGCGAGCCTTGATGGTTTCCACCAATCGCTCCAGCCAGGGCCCCGACTGTTCGCGGGTCTGTTTTTCCATCAGGGGCATGGCCATCGGCGCCGTCCAGTCGTAGGCGGCGAGGAAATCGTCAAGGTTCTGGGCGAACCAGGCTTCGCTTTCCGGGTTGAGCATCGGTTCGGCAAAGATGTTGCGCGCCGTGCGCACCTGCGGGCCACGTATCGCCCGGACCTTGGCGGTGAGCTCGGCGGTGAAGTCGATCAGGTAGCGGCTCTTGAAGCGAGTCCAACGCTGCATGGCGGCAGGGTCATCGCGCAGGGCAGCGATCGATTGCGGCAAGCCATGGGCGGCGTACACTTTCATCGCGGCGGGGCCGGCGTCCTCGAAGTCGGAGAATACGGCATCGTCATGATAAAGAACGCCGTCCACCGAGCTCATCCGCGCCATGTCCTCGTAGATCTCGCCGATGATCTTTCGCACGTTCGGGTCGAACGGCGACAGGCGTACATATTGGTCTGGGGCGACGCCCGTCTTGCCGGTCTCCGGATCCCAGCGCTGCACGCGCGGCAACTTCGAATCCAGGGCAAAACTGAGTACCGGCATCCACGCATAGACCTTGACGTTGGCCCGGGTGCGCAATTGCCATGCAACGCGGTCGAACAGATCGGCGCGCACCGGCAGGTGGCGGTTAGGAAAGTACAGCGAGTGGACCAGACCATCGCCTTTTGGATCGGCGAACGCTTGCAAGAACACCGTGTTGGCGCCCAGGTCATAGATGCGCTGGACCAGTTTGCCGACGTTGGCCTCCTGCTGCACGGGGTCAGAATCGTAGACGTAATCCAGGTCGACGTGGACCACCCGCATCGGGTCGATCGTCTGCACTGACGCGATACTTTCGGCGAAGTGAGCACCATCCGGATCGGATGCGACCAGGAAGCGCGGTCCACTCATCAGGTTATCGAGGCTGTCGAGGCCATCTTCCAGGGTCAGGGCCATCTGGTAACCCTGGCTGCCGATCACTTGCAATGCGGTGCCGTCGGCCTCGCCGTAAGGCCACACCCAGACACGCGGGCTGTAGCCGACCACCTTGCGGATCTTGTCTGAAATAGCCGCCACGTCTTTGCGCATACGCGCCTGGAAATCGGCCTCGCTCTCATAGCGATCGGTCACGGCATCATAGAGCCGGGTAGTTGCCGCCGGCTGTTGGTTTCCTTGGGGATTGGCGAGCACGCCTTTGTGGTTGGCGTCGGTGTGGGCCGCGATTTCCACCAGGCCCGATTTCGAAATCTCGCGAATCTGCTCCCACGTGAGGAACTCGGAACGCTTGCGCGGCACACCGGCGAAATCCACATTCTGGTTCATCGGCGTGTCGACCCAACTGCCGACCGGGGCCAGGATTGCCGGCCAGTTGTAGGCTCGCAAGATCGGCATGACGCGCGTATAGAAGCTTGAGTAGCCATCGTCGAAACTCAGCAACACCGCACGCGGCGGCAGTTGCGGTCCGCCGTTGCGGGCAGCGATGATCTGGTCGACCGTGACCGCCTGGTAATTGTTTTCACGCAGCCAGGCCAGCTGTTCAATCAGGCGCTCAGTGCGCACGGCTACCAGGCCCTGGTCGGGGTCGCGGTCTTCGACATCATGGTAGGCAATACCCAGCACATGGTTTTTCGGCCACGGGGCATCGTTCGCCGCGACCGGCCGTTGCGAAGGTGGCGCGAACGCCGGGGCTTGCTGGGCACAAGCGCTGATCAGCAAGACTCCCAGCAGAAGGATGAATCGCGAAATGACGGGCATTTTCAAACTCTTCTAGAAGCGGTAGGTGAGATCGACAAGCAGGCGCAGATCGCTTTCACGATCGCCGTCGTAAGGGCGGTTGAGCCAGCTCAGCGCGGCCCCGGCTTCGAGCACATCGTTCCAGAGCAAGCGTTGGCCGTAGCCGAGCAACCCCATGGCACCGGTGTTGTAGTCGCGCTGGCTGTAGGTGCCAGCGCCGACTTGGAATTGCTGGCTCCAAGTGGTTTCGTAACGGCGGTACAGCACGTGATTGGCGCTCACGGTCGGCATGACGCTGAAGTCCGACTTCGGATTGAAGTACGGCACTTCTTCGGAACCGCTGTTGCGGCTGGCACCCACTTCCAGTCCCAGCTCCACCTGCAGGCGTGGGGCGCTGTAGATGCCCTCGCGGCCGGTCAGCAGGGTCTCCAGGCGATTGTTGCCGTCACTGAAATGGGACGGGCTCACAGCCAGCCGCCATTCGCGGCTTTCATTGGCGCGCCAGCGGACGAAACCGCTCCCGCCATTGGCGCGAATACCGCTGTTGAGAGCTCGCAACGGTGTCTCGGCCGAGAGGTAATCCAGGCTGCCGCCGTACTGCCAGTGATCGTTGATGTCCCGGGCCACGGCCACGCGCGCGCCTTGTTTGTCACCGGAGCCGTACGAGTGGTTGGAGACTTCCGCTTCCAGAGTCATGTCGCGGGTACGCCGCTCCACGCCCAAGCGCTGCCAACGATGATGGCCGGTGCCTTCCTCAAAGTCGCCAGTGGCGTAGCCGGCACCGCCGAATAGCCGCCAGTCTTCGTCAATGGGCGGGCTGTAGAGCAACGTTTCGATACCAAAGTCCCGGCTACCCGTCACCGCGCCGGCATCGCCGTTGCCACCGCCGTAGCTTTTGCCGGTGTAGGCTTCGATGCGCAATTCAGCCATGTCATGAACGTCACGCTGACGTTGCAGGCGTTTGACGTGGGCATTCTCCGGATAACGGGCGACCACGTCGTCGGTAAGCGCGTCCATCTGCCGCCATTCCTGCAGGTCCATCGCCGCGCGAGCCTGGGCGACTTCCAGGTCGCGATTGCGCGGTGTCGTGGTCTCGATTTCCTTGAGCAGGCTTTCTGAACGCCGCGGCCAGTCACGGGCTTGATACAGGTCGGCCTGGGCCAGGCGCAGGCCGATGTGGCCAGGGGCTTGGTAGATGAGACTTTCCAGACGCGTTTCGGCGGAGGGCAGGTCAGCGCCATAAGTGCCTGCTTGAGCGGCAAGCATCTGCGCATCCATCCACTCGTCGTTGGGGTTACCGATTGGCAATCCCTTGAGCTCCACCCGAGACGGCTGTGATTTAGCCAGATCTTCGGCCAGCGCGCGGGCCTCTTCGGACTTTTCGCTTTCCAGCAAGGCGTAGTAGAGCGCGGTGCTGTCTTCGAAACGGTCCGCAGGGTCGGCATCCGGCGCGGTCAGTACACGGCGGTACAGCTCGACGGCTATTTCCGGCTCACGTTGCTCAAGATAAGAAGAGGCCACCCAGCGCAAGGCATAAGTCGGAATGCTGATACCTTCAGCGACCAGCTTCTGGTATTCGGCGATCACCTCTGCCCGGCGAGCGCGGGCGTTGAGGGCTCCCATGCGGTCGATTCGCCACCGCAGCACGTCCTCATGGGCCTCGGCCACTGGCGTCCAGGTGGCGAGCAGTTTGTCGTAATCGGCCAACGCGCGGTCAGCGATGACAAAGCGCTCCTTTTCGCTGCGGCTGGCCATATCCGCCAGACGCACCCGTTCAGCCGCCACATCGCCTTCAAGCCGGCGCTGCACGCCGCGGTCGATCAGCCCAGGCTGAAGACGGGCCAGGCGCAACGCCGGTTCAGGCAACCTGGCACGCTGCAGCGCATGAATGTATTCGCGCGCGACTTCAGGCTTGTTGCTACCGGCACGGATGAAGGCTTGATCGTATTGGAACAGGGCTTCGTGGGGATTGTCAGCGCGCGTCAGTGCATAGCCCAACGCCAACCGGCGCACCGGATCTTCGGGCTTGGCGGCAACCAGGACCTTGGCACGGCTGACGGCTTCGTCGGGTTTGCCGGCGTCGGCCTGGGTCAGGGCCAGGCCCAGTTGCAGGTCCGCATTTCGTGGTTCGATGGCCAGGGCTCGACGATACAGCTCAATCGCCGGATCCCAACGCTGGAGGTTGCGATAGGAGCGGGCCGCTGCGGTCAGCGCCTGGACCGGTAACTCGCGGTAACGGCCTTGGGTTTCGTAGACCTTCACCACCTCGGCATCGAGACCAGCCCAGCTGGCGATCTGCAAGTGATCGCTGATTTGCGCGGTACTGGCCTGCCCCGCCGGAACTTGGCGCAACACGGCCAGTGCGGGCGTGTAATCGCCCGAACGGGCATCAAGCACCATTTGGTCATAGGCGGCATCGGCAAACGCCGCCAGCGGCAAGCACAACTGGCTGCACAGCGCGACGCGAAACAACGGGCGCAAACCGAATCGAATAAAGGGACCCACAGTACGCGGCATTCGTCAGCATCCTTACATGGCCAGCCGGGTCGCAGTGCCCCCTTGCCCATCAAACAGGAGGCCGGGTCAAAGGAACCCAGCCAAGCTCTAACGGGCTAAGTCTGGCATCGCGCGAAGGGTGATTTTTCGGAACGCCATAATTCTTCAGAATCCATGCAGATTTCAGCGCCGAAGTTTTCAAAGAGAAAAAAAAACCGGCTCGTGCGCAGGGCACGGGCCGGTTTTTTGGAGGGGAGCTTTTAGGGGTATTACTGAACGGCGACGCCGCCGCCCAACTTACTCATCACAAATGCCGAGAATTGTTCAACGGTCATTTTCTGTCCGTTGAAATCCACTTGATTGTTGGCGTAGTGCAAGTTGGTGACCACGTCGTTGCCTTCCAGCTTCGCCAGCTCCGTACCCACAGCCATGGCGCTGAACATATCGCTGGTGGCAGTGGCCTGGTCGGCGATCAGTTTGGCGTCTGTCTGGCCTTCCATCTGCGCCTGCACGGTCAGCAGGTCCACAAGCATCGGCTTGGACACCTTCACTTTGAAATCCAGCAGGGCGAGCAATTGACGGCCTAGTTCATCCGGCGGCAGATCCATCGATTGTGGCTTGGCCAGGTCTACGACAAGGCTCGCGCGGCTTTCACCGTTAGCCGTATTAAACGAGAGGTTCTCCAGGGCCACTTGTGGGGCGCCCGCCAGGAGTTTCTCCAGATCGGCCTTGACCTGCGCCTCTTCGGCCTCGGTCAAATTCAGCTCTGGCGCTGGCTCGCCCGCTTCAGCGGCCTCGGCAGCAGCTTTTTCGTATGGCTGCAGTTTGGCTTGGTAGACCTGCATCAGCGACATGGTTGCGGGAATATCCAGGTTCTTCAGGCTTACCGCCATCTGCGCCGAACCAATGACCTTATCGTTGAAAGACAACTCACCGATCTTGTAGTCGGCACGCCCCGAAGCGCTGGTACCCTTTTCGGAGCTGTTGTTCTTCATTTCGAAATTCTTCAGGCCCAGCACTGATTTCTGTTCGCCGAAACTGGTCTTGCTGTTACTCAGCAGCAGGGTGTTATCACCCATGTAGTAGCCGTAGGTGCTCTTGGTCAGGTTGCTGGCCAATGTCAGACCGCTGAGCTCGATTTGCACCGGTGTTTGATCTTCGGCGACGGTGGTCAGTTTGAAACTGTCCATATAACCGTCGGCCTTGATCTTCTCTGCTTGGGCGCTGGCTGCCACGTCGATTTTCAGGCCGGAAAAGATGAGCTGGGATTGTTCGTCCAGCTTGGTATCCAGCGGGAGCAGTTCGAATGTACCGTTTGTGGACTGATCGTAGCCGAGGTTGAAAACGCCTTTGAGCGGCGATTTATCCTTGGCGGCAACAAACCATTTTTCGGTCAGCGGAGTCCGCTCAAGTTCGGTGTGGCTGGTAGCCATGACCGGCAACCATTTGAGCGTCATCAGCCGGGAAACCGGTAGCGGGCCGTGTTCGATGTTATCAACGAACAACAATTCAACGGATTCGCCACCAAACATTTCGCCTTCACCTTTGAGGCGGTAATGCGCAGTGCTGCTGAATGTTCCACGATCCAAGGAAACCAGCTCGATCGAAGCGGTACCGTTGGACCCGGCCAAAGCCGTTTGCAATTGCTTGTTGCTGTCGGCAATGGCTGTATTCAAGACTCCTTCAAGCTTCGTCCCGGTATACCAGGCGCCGCCCGCACTGATAGCGCCAATAACCACAACGATTCCGAGAAGTACGCTTGCTGATTTATTCATGAGAGACCCGATCGTATTCCATGGTTGAAAAAGTCGCCGTCTTCCTTGACCCGCAAAGGGCTGTGGCTCGACGCGGCAAAAGTGGTGGAGGAGATTAGCACCAGGCACGCCAGCAAGCCCAATGTTTAAAGGGGAAAAAGCGTGTTCTTGAGAAATGGTCTACGAATATTGGACTTCGATCTCGTCCAGTTGGTGATCAAATGTCTTGAGCCGTGCCGTCCAGGTGTATACCAGTACCTCGAAATCACGATTGATCACCGCCGTACTCGACGAGTCGGCACGCCCATCACAGAAATCCAACTGGTAACGCTCCCTAGCCATGGCATTGGCGACATCGCACAGTTCACGAGCGTTGTTGAGCCAGTGCCAATCATCTTGCGCGACCTGCTCGTCCAAGGCCGCGCATTGGATTTTCAAGGCTTCGAGACTTTTTTCCAATGGTGTACCCGTGAGCTCTCCCATGACCTCTTGGAACGTGCGACCTGGTTGCCAATAGCTGCCCCAGAAATAGCGATCAAACACCGTCTCGACCCGACGCAGCGCGACCTTGGTGTCCCATATCAACACCAGGGTCTTGCCTTGCTCGAGCTGTTTTTTCTTGATGCGCTGGCCTTGCATCGAGGCCCAGGCGACAACTGCGATGGATATGACACCGATCAGCGCGGACGCGCTATCAAGGAAAATCAGCGCTTTATCGAGCTGATGAGTCAGCATGACGCCATAGAAATAGGTGGCCGAAAGCAGTACCAACGCCGCAATAGCGCACCAGAAGCCGGGAGCATAAGGGTTTTTCATTATTCGAATCCCCATGACCAGTCACATCGCGGGCTCTCGTTGCAAACGCCCAACAACCCAAGCATAGCAATGGACTGGGGGTTTGCCGGGGCGCGACAGCAATTAGGGAGATGATCCGATTACCGGCTCTGAAACGACAAAACCCCCGTCTGCGGTGCAGACAGGGGTTTTGGGAATTCAATCTTGACGATGACCTACTCTCACATGGGGAAACCCCACACTACCATCGGCGATGCATCGTTTCACTGCTGAGTTCGGGATGGGATCAGGTGGTTCCAATGCTCTATGGTCGTCAAGAAATTCTGTGACCAACCCGTTCAGGAACAACGTGTCGGTTAAAATCGAAGACTTCTACTAAAACAAAACCCCTACCTGCATCAGCAGATAGGGGTTTCGGAATTTAATCTTGACGATGACCTACTCTCACATGGGGAAACCCCACACTACCATCGGCGATGCATCGTTTCACTTCTGAGTTCGGGATGGGATCAGGTGGTTCCAATGCTCTATGGTCGTCAAGAAATTCGGTAGCCAGCGCGTGCCTTGCGGTCACGTTCCAGCGAATGGGTATGTGATAGCGTGTTGCTTGTGAGTATCTCGAACTTTCGGTTCGTTTCGTCTTCACAACACCGCAATCTGGCCTCTTTCGAGTCTACAAATTGCTTGGGTGTTATATGGTCAAGCCTCACGGGCAATTAGTACAGGTTAGCTCAACGCCTCACAGCGCTTACACACCCTGCCTATCAACGTCGTAGTCTTCGACGGCCCTTCAGGGAGCTCAAGGCTCCAGTGAGATCTCATCTTGAGGCAAGTTTCCCGCTTAGATGCTTTCAGCGGTTATCTTTTCCGAACATAGCTACCCGGCAATGCCACTGGCGTGACAACCGGAACACCAGAGGTTCGTCCACTCCGGTCCTCTCGTACTAGGAGCAGCCCCTCTCAAATCTCAAACGTCCACGGCAGATAGGGACCGAACTGTCTCACGACGTTCTAAACCCAGCTCGCGTACCACTTTAAATGGCGAACAGCCATACCCTTGGGACCGGCTTCAGCCCCAGGATGTGATGAGCCGACATCGAGGTGCCAAACACCGCCGTCGATATGAACTCTTGGGCGGTATCAGCCTGTTATCCCCGGAGTACCTTTTATCCGTTGAGCGATGGCCCTTCCATACAGAACCACCGGATCACTAAGACCTACTTTCGTACCTGCTCGACGTGTCTGTCTCGCAGTCAAGCGCGCTTTTGCCTTTATACTCTACGACCGATTTCCGACCGGTCTGAGCGCACCTTCGTACTCCTCCGTTACTCTTTAGGAGGAGACCGCCCCAGTCAAACTACCCACCATACACTGTCCTCGATCCGGATAACGGACCTGAGTTAGAACCTCAAAGTTGCCAGGGTGGTATTTCAAGGATGGCTCCACGCAGACTGGCGTCCACGCTTCAAAGCCTCCCACCTATCCTACACAAGCAAATTCAAAGTCCAGTGCAAAGCTATAGTAAAGGTTCACGGGGTCTTTCCGTCTAGCCGCGGATACACTGCATCTTCACAGCGATTTCAATTTCACTGAGTCTCGGGTGGAGACAGCGCCGCCATCGTTACGCCATTCGTGCAGGTCGGAACTTACCCGACAAGGAATTTCGCTACCTTAGGACCGTTATAGTTACGGCCGCCGTTTACCGGGGCTTCGATCAAGAGCTTCGCGTTAGCTAACCCCATCAATTAACCTTCCGGCACCGGGCAGGCGTCACACCCTATACGTCCACTTTCGTGTTTGCAGAGTGCTGTGTTTTTAATAAACAGTCGCAGCGGCCTGGTATCTTCGACCGGCGTGGGCTTACGCAGCAAGTGCTTCACCCTCACCGGCGCACCTTCTCCCGAAGTTACGGTGCCATTTTGCCTAGTTCCTTCACCCGAGTTCTCTCAAGCGCCTTGGTATTCTCTACCCAACCACCTGTGTCGGTTTGGGGTACGGTTCCTGGTTACCTGAAGCTTAGAAGCTTTTCTTGGAAGCATGGCATCAACCACTTCGTCACCCAAAGGGTAACTCGTCATCAGCTCTCGGCCTTAAGATCCCGGATTTACCTAAGATCTCAGCCTACCACCTTAAACTTGGACAACCAACGCCAAGCTGGCCTAGCCTTCTCCGTCCCTCCATCGCAATAACCAGAAGTACAGGAATATTAACCTGTTTTCCATCGACTACGCTTTTCAGCCTCGCCTTAGGGACCGACTAACCCTGCGTCGATTAACGTTGCGCAGGAAACCTTGGTCTTTCGGCGTGGGTGTTTTTCACACCCATTGTCGTTACTCATGTCAGCATTCGCACTTCTGATACCTCCAGCAAGCTTCTCAACTCACCTTCACAGGCTTACAGAACGCTCCTCTACCGCATCACTTACGTGATACCCGTAGCTTCGGTGTATGGTTTGAGCCCCGTTACATCTTCCGCGCAGGCCGACTCGACTAGTGAGCTATTACGCTTTCTTTAAAGGGTGGCTGCTTCTAAGCCAACCTCCTAGCTGTCTAAGCCTTCCCACATCGTTTCCCACTTAACCATAACTTTGGGACCTTAGCTGACGGTCTGGGTTGTTTCCCTTTTCACGACGGACGTTAGCACCCGCCGTGTGTCTCCCATGCTCGGCACTTGTAGGTATTCGGAGTTTGCATCGGTTTGGTAAGTCGGGATGACCCCCTAGCCGAAACAGTGCTCTACCCCCTACAGTGATACATGAGGCGCTACCTAAATAGCTTTCGAGGAGAACCAGCTATCTCCGAGCTTGATTAGCCTTTCACTCCGATCCACAGGTCATCCGCTAACTTTTCAACGGTAGTCGGTTCGGTCCTCCAGTCAGTGTTACCTAACCTTCAACCTGCCCATGGATAGATCGCCCGGTTTCGGGTCTATTCCCAGCGACTAGACGCCCTATTAAGACTCGCTTTCGCTACGCCTCCCCTATTCGGTTAAGCTCGCCACTGAAAATAAGTCGCTGACCCATTATACAAAAGGTACGCAGTCACCCAACAAAGTGGGCTCCCACTGCTTGTACGCATACGGTTTCAGGATCTATTTCACTCCCCTCTCCGGGGTTCTTTTCGCCTTTCCCTCACGGTACTAGTTCACTATCGGTCAGTCAGTAGTATTTAGCCTTGGAGGATGGTCCCCCCATATTCAGACAAAGTTTCTCGTGCTCCGTCCTACTCGATTTCACTTCTAAGATCCTTTCGCGTACAGGGCTATCACCCACTATGGCCGCACTTTCCAGAGCGTTCCGCTAAAATCAAAGAAGCTTAAGGGCTAGTCCCCGTTCGCTCGCCACTACTAAGGGAATCTCGGTTGATTTCTTTTCCTCAGGGTACTTAGATGTTTCAGTTCCCCTGGTTCGCCTCTTGCACCTATGTATTCAGTACAAGATAACCATCTTATGATGGCTGGGTTCCCCCATTCAGACATCTCCGGATCACAGTCTGTTTGCCGACTCCCCGAAGCTTTTCGCAGGCTACCACGTCTTTCATCGCCTCTGACTGCCAAGGCATCCACCGTATGCGCTTCTTCACTTGACCATATAACCCCAAGCAATCTGGTTATACTGTGAAGACGACATTCGCCGAAAATTCGATCTGGCTCTAAGAGCCACTCACAAATTTTACCTTAGCCTGATCCGTTACCAGTGAAAGTAACGTTCAGTCTATCTTTCTATCACATACCCAAATTTTTAAAGAACGATCTAATCAAAAGACTAGAAATCAACATTCATCATCCAGCGGATGGAACGCTCATTTCTAAGCTTTCAGAAGCAGTTTATGGTGGAGCCAAGCGGGATCGAACCGCTGACCTCCTGCGTGCAAGGCAGGCGCTCTCCCAGCTGAGCTATGGCCCCATAACAAAATTGGTGGGTCTGGGCAGATTCGAACTGCCGACCTCACCCTTATCAGGGGTGCGCTCTAACCAACTGAGCTACAGACCCAATTTCGAGCTTGTAACTGTTAGCTGTGAGCTATCAGCTTGGAGCTTAAAGCTGCTTCTATCGTCTTCTTCAATGAATCAAGCAATTCGTGTGGGAGCTCATGGAGCCGCTGCTGTCGTCGATTAAGGAGGTGATCCAGCCGCAGGTTCCCCTACGGCTACCTTGTTACGACTTCACCCCAGTCATGAATCACACCGTGGTAACCGTCCCCCCGAAGGTTAGACTAGCTACTTCTGGTGCAACCCACTCCCATGGTGTGACGGGCGGTGTGTACAAGGCCCGGGAACGTATTCACCGCGACATTCTGATTCGCGATTACTAGCGATTCCGACTTCACGCAGTCGAGTTGCAGACTGCGATCCGGACTACGATCGGTTTTGTGGGATTAGCTCCACCTCGCGGCTTGGCAACCCTCTGTACCGACCATTGTAGCACGTGTGTAGCCCAGGCCGTAAGGGCCATGATGACTTGACGTCATCCCCACCTTCCTCCGGTTTGTCACCGGCAGTCTCCTTAGAGTGCCCACCATAACGTGCTGGTAACTAAGGACAAGGGTTGCGCTCGTTACGGGACTTAACCCAACATCTCACGACACGAGCTGACGACAGCCATGCAGCACCTGTCTCAATGCTCCCGAAGGCACCAATCCATCTCTGGAAAGTTCATTGGATGTCAAGGCCTGGTAAGGTTCTTCGCGTTGCTTCGAATTAAACCACATGCTCCACCGCTTGTGCGGGCCCCCGTCAATTCATTTGAGTTTTAACCTTGCGGCCGTACTCCCCAGGCGGTCAACTTAATGCGTTAGCTGCGCCACTAAGAGCTCAAGGCTCCCAACGGCTAGTTGACATCGTTTACGGCGTGGACTACCAGGGTATCTAATCCTGTTTGCTCCCCACGCTTTCGCACCTCAGTGTCAGTATCAGTCCAGGTGGTCGCCTTCGCCACTGGTGTTCCTTCCTATATCTACGCATTTCACCGCTACACAGGAAATTCCACCACCCTCTACCATACTCTAGCTCGACAGTTTTGAATGCAGTTCCCAGGTTGAGCCCGGGGATTTCACATCCAACTTAACGAACCACCTACGCGCGCTTTACGCCCAGTAATTCCGATTAACGCTTGCACCCTCTGTATTACCGCGGCTGCTGGCACAGAGTTAGCCGGTGCTTATTCTGTCGGTAACGTCAAAACACTAACGTATTAGGTTAATGCCCTTCCTCCCAACTTAAAGTGCTTTACAATCCGAAGACCTTCTTCACACACGCGGCATGGCTGGATCAGGCTTTCGCCCATTGTCCAATATTCCCCACTGCTGCCTCCCGTAGGAGTCTGGACCGTGTCTCAGTTCCAGTGTGACTGATCATCCTCTCAGACCAGTTACGGATCGTCGCCTTGGTGAGCCATTACCTCACCAACTAGCTAATCCGACCTAGGCTCATCTGATAGCGCAAGGCCCGAAGGTCCCCTGCTTTCTCCCGTAGGACGTATGCGGTATTAGCGTCCGTTTCCGAGCGTTATCCCCCACTACCAGGCAGATTCCTAGGCATTACTCACCCGTCCGCCGCTCGCCACCAGATACAAGTACCCGTGCTGCCGCTCGACTTGCATGTGTTAGGCCTGCCGCCAGCGTTCAATCTGAGCCATGATCAAACTCTTCAGTTCAAACATCTTTGGGTTTTGAGAAAACCCTAAACTTGGCTCAGCAATCGTTGGTTACATCTTTGATTTCTCGCGGAGTAACTTGTGATGCTGATAATCTGTTGACTAGCAGTCTGACTCCACAAGCACCCACACGAATTGCTTGATTCAGTTGTTAAAGAGCGGTGGGTTGAGCCTTTCGTCTCAACCGAGGCGCGCATTCTACAGCGCCCCGTGTATCTGTCAAGCGGTTATTTTAAGAAGTTTTCAAAATTTCGCTTGGAAATCCTTAACAACTTCAACCACTTGCGCTTCCGATCTCTCGTTAGCGGGAGGCGAATTCTACAGCGTTACTCGCTGCTGTCAACACCTCTTTTTTACCGCTTTCGACCGAGAGGATCGAACCGTCGATAGCACCCAACAAACCGGCCTACCCACTCCTTCCGCGCCTCGATGAACTGAAGCGAAGCACTTACCGAAACTTGGTTAACTCATTGAAACTCAAGGAGTTTTCCGTTTCGACTGCGCCGGAAGTGGGGCGAATTATAGACATCCAGAATTTGCCGTCAACCCTTTATTTTGTTTTCTATCAATCAGATACCCAAATGACCGCAAGCGCCCTTCTATATAGAAGGGAGGCTACAGGACGCCGGAGTCCCGCAAGGTCGCTATCGCTGCAATATCCAGCCCCAGTACCCGCTGCAACACCTCCATCGTATGTTCGCCTAATAAGGGAGGCGCGTTTCTATATTCAATCGGCGTATCGGACAAGCGAATAGGACTGGCTACTTGCGGCACTGTACCGGCCAACAGGTGGGGCAACTCGATCGCCAACCCGCGAGCCTGCACCTGAGGATCGGCAAACACCTGGGCCAAATCGTTGATAGGGCCACACGGCACTCCGGCTTGCTCTAACTGAACCACCCACTCGGAAGTCGTCTTGAATACCGTCGCCTGGCGAATCAACGGGATCAGTGCCGCCCGGTTCGCCACTCGCATCTTGTTCGTCGCGAACCGGGGATCATCGGCCCACTGCGGTTGGCCGGCGACCTCGGCGAATTTTCGAAATTGACCGTCGTTACCCACCGTAAGGATGAAGTCACCATCAGCTGTGGGAAAATCTTGGTAAGGCACGATATTGGGATGCGCATTTCCCAACCGCTTCGGCGCACTGCCTGTGGTCAGGTAATTCATTGCCTGGTTGGCCAGGCATGCCACCTGAACATCCAGCAAAGCCATATCGATATGCTGCCCACCGCCGGCATGGTCGCGATGAGCCAACGCTGCCAGGATGGCAGCGGTCGAATACAAGCCGGTCAGAATATCCGTCAATGCAACACCGACTTTCACCGGCCCAGCTCCCTCTTCCCCTTCCGGTCGACCGGTAAGGCTCATCAAGCCTCCCAGCCCTTGGATCATGAAGTCATACCCGGCGCGCTTGGCATATGGCCCCGTCTGGCCAAAACCGGTGATCGAACAATAGATCAACTGCGGATTGATAGCCTTTATCGAGTCGTAATCCAGGCCATAGGCAGCGAGTCCACCCACCTTGAAGTTTTCGATCAGAATGTCGGACTTCGCCGCTAGCTCCCGGATCAGCTTCTGGCCCTCGGGGCGAGTAAAATCGATCGTGACCGATTGCTTGTTGCGATTGGCCGCTAGGTAATAAGCCGCCTCGGTCGTGTTCTCGCCGTAAGCGTCCTTAAGGAAGGGCGGGCCCCACGCACGCGTATCATCACCATTGCCAGGGCGCTCGACCTTGATGACATCCGCGCCCAGGTCCGCCAGGATCTGCCCAGCCCAAGGCCCGGCCAGGACCCTTGATAAATCCAATACCCTCAGATGCGAAAGCGCGCCCATCGCCGGTCTCCTATTAATAGAACGCCTGAATACCGGTTTGCGCGCGCCCCAGGATCAGCGCATGGACATCATGGGTGCCTTCGTAGGTATTCACCACTTCCAGGTTCACTAGGTGACGAGCAATGCCGAATTCGTCGGATATACCGTTGCCGCCCAACATGTCACGGGCCATGCGCGCGATATCCAGAGATTTACCGCAAGAATTACGCTTCATGATCGAGGTAATCTCCACCGCAGCCGAGCCCTCGTCTTTCATGCGCCCCAAACGCAAGCAGCCTTGCAGCGCGAGGGTGATTTCCGTCTGCATGTCGGCCAGCTTCTTCTGGATCAACTGATTTGCCGCCAACGGGCGTCCGAACTGTTGCCGATCAAGCGTGTACTGGCGGGCGGTGTGCCAGCAAAACTCAGCGGCCCCCAACGCCCCCCAGGAGATGCCATAGCGTGCCGAGTTCAGGCAAGTAAACGGCCCCTTCAGGCCTCGGACGTCTGGAAAGATGTTCTCCTCCGGAACGAATACATTGTCCATGACGATTTCGCCAGTAATCGACGCGCGCAGCCCGACCTTGCCGTGAATAGCCGGCGCACTCAGGCCTTTCCAGCCTTTTTCCAGGACGAAGCCGCGGATATCGCCAGCGTCGTCTTTGCCCCAGACGACAAACACGTCAGCGATCGGGCTGTTGGTGATCCACATCTTGCTACCCGTCAAGCTGTAGCCGCCTTCCACTTTCCGCGCGCGAGTAATCATCGCGCCCGGGTCGGAACCGTGGTTTGGCTCAGTCAGGCCGAAACAGCCGATCCATTCGCCCGAAGCCAGCTTCGGTAAATATTTCTGTTTTTGCGCCTCGGTCCCGAATTCATTGATGGGCACCATGACCAGCGAGGATTGCACGCTCATCATCGAGCGATAGCCGGAATCGACGCGCTCCACTTCCCTGGCAATAAGGCCATAGCTGACATAGTTCAATCCGCTGCCACCGTATTGCTCGGGAATGGTCGCCCCCAGCAGGCCCACTTCGCCCATTTCACGAAAAATCGCCGGGTCGGTCTTTTCATGACGGAACGCTTCCAGCACTCGAGGCGCGAGCTTCTGCTGGGCAAATTGTTCGGCGGTGTCACGAATCATTCGCTCTTCTTCTGTGAGCTGCTGATCCAACAACAGTGGGTCGATCCAGTTGAAGCTCGCTTTACCGGCCATGAGAAACCTCGCCAATGAGATGAAAATTTGTGGATTGATCCTAGGCGCGGTTTCCTACGAGAGCAAACGAGGATTCCGCATGTTGTTGTGCTAATTTCTCACTCCGTAAAAGGCGAAAAGGCCGTTTACGCCCTTCACGAGTGAGGTCTCCGTACATGCGCCGCAAGATTCCCAGCACCGCCGCCCTGGTCAGCTTCGAGGCCGCGGCCCGCCATGAAAGCTTTACCAAGGCCGCGCAAGAGCTTTCGCTCACACAGGGCGCGATATGCCGACAGGTTGCCAGCCTGGAAGAGTTTCTGAGCGTGGAACTCTTTCGACGTTCAAGGCGCGGCGTAAAGCTGACCGAAGCAGGGCTTTCCTACAGTCGTCGAATTGCCATGCAGCTGGACGCGGTCGAGCGTGACACTCTGTCAGTCATGGGCCATACCGGCGCGAACGTCATCGAGCTGGCGGTAGTGCCAACATTCGGTACGCAATGGTTGTTGCCACGGCTGAAGGATTTTCAAAAGCAGCACCCCGAAGTTACGGTCAACCTGACCAACCGAACACGCCCTTTCCTCTTTGCCGACACCGATTTTGATGCCGCCATCTATTTCGGCGATGCCGATTGGTCCGGTACCGAATCCCACAAGTTGATGGGCGAAAACCCGATGCCGGTATGCAGCCCGGCATTACTGGGAAACCGAAAGGCGCTGACACCGGAGGCTATTGCTCAATTGCCACTGCTTCAGCAGACCACCCGCCCCTATGCATGGCGCCAATGGTTCAGCTCGCAGGAGCTGAACATTGCACGGGACCTGACAGGCCCGCGTTATGAACTATTCTCGATGTTGGCCCAAGCAGCCATGCATGACATGGGAATCGCGTTGATCCCGCCTTTTCTGATCCAGCGCGAACTGGCGGAGGGTCGTTTGGTAATCGCCAATCGCAATGCATTGTCGAGCATCAAGGCGTATTACCTGATGATTCCCGAACGAAAGGTGAAATCTGCTTCGCTTCAGGCGTTTCGCGACTGGCTGGTAAACCAAGCCAAGGGCTATCTCCTTGAATAGCAATGCAAAATTGCGATCTTGACTACGTAGTCAGTTTATTAGGATCGCTACAGATATAAGTTTATGTCGCATAAAACCAAACTGTTATGGACGAAGTACAATCGTTCCACAACCGGCTAAATACGTGGCTTTGAGCCACATTTCCAACGCATGCCTACGTATTCACCTTGGCAATGTAAAAAGTAAGACGATTCTCCGGCTATCCCTTTAAGAACAAGGCTTCACGGGCAATTGAACCTGATGGTTGCGACACTTGGTCACAGGGTGACTTGTAGTTAATTTTTCGTCACACGTCATAATCCCTTGAAGGGCAGAATTTTCGCCTGCAAAATGCCGCGCCCCGCCTGAAGAGGCGAGGTCGTGCTGATCGGCCGCCCCAGCCGCACCATCCGAAGTGCCTGGGTTTACTCAATAAGATCACGCAGGAGATTTGACGTGCACATTGGTGTTCCCCTCGAAACCCAAACGGGTGAAACACGGGTTGCTGCTACCCCGGAAACCATCAAGAAGCTCATCGGCCAAGGCCATAAGGTTACTGTTCAAAGCGGCGCCGGTATCAAGGCCAGCGTGGTCGACAGTGCTTACGAAGCGGCGGGCGCAACTATTGGCAGCGCCAGCGATGCGTTCGGGGCCGAACTGATCCTCAAGGTGGTCGCCCCCAGCGATAGCGAACTGGGGCTGATCAAGAGCGGCAGCGTTCTGGTGGGCATGCTCAATCCGTTCAATAACGAGACCATTACCAAGCTGGCCGAGCGCGGCATTACCGCATTCGCCCTTGAGGCCGCCCCACGCACGTCCCGGGCCCAAAGCCTGGATGTGTTGTCGTCTCAAGCGAACATTGCCGGGTATAAGGCCGTGCTGCTGGCCGCCCATCATTATCCACGCTTCATGCCGATGCTGATGACAGCGGCGGGCACCGTGAAAGCGGCGCGAGTATTGATCCTTGGCGCCGGTGTGGCGGGGCTACAGGCAATTGCCACGGCCAAGCGCCTGGGTGCTGTGATCGAGGCTTCGGATGTGCGGCCCGCGGTAAAGGAACAAATCGAATCCCTCGGCGCCAAGTTCGTCGACGTGCCTTACGAAACCGACGAAGAGCGTGAATGCGCCGTCGGCGTTGGAGGTTACGCCCGGCCCATGCCTGCCAGCTGGATGCAGCGTCAGGCCCAGGCTGTGCACGAGCGCGCCAAACAAGCTGACATTGTCATTACCACGGCACTGATTCCGGGCCGCAAGGCACCGACGCTGCTAAGCGCCGAAACCGTCGCGCAAATGAAACCCGGCTCGGTGGTCATCGACCTCGCGGCAGCCCAGGGCGGCAATTGCCCGCTGACCGTGGCCGACCAGGTGGTTGTCGAGAACGGCGTCACCATCGTCGGCCCGACTAACCTGGCTGGCGAAGTCGCGGCCGATGCCTCGGCGCTGTACGCCCGTAACCTGCTGGACTTCCTGAAGCTGGTCTTCACCAAGGAAGGCCAGTTCGACGTGAACCTGGAAGACGACATCGTCGCAGCGTGCCTGATGTGCCGCGACGGCCAAGTCATCCGCAAAAACGCCTAAGCAGGGATTCAGACAATGGAAGAGCTTATCTCCCCCGGTATCTACAACCTGATCATCTTTGTGCTGGCCATTTATGTCGGTTACCACGTGGTCTGGAACGTAACGCCTGCGCTGCATACGCCGCTGATGGCGGTGACCAACGCCATTTCGGCCATCGTGATCGTCGGCGCGATGCTCGCCGCCGCCCTGACCGTAACGCCTCTGGGCAAGACCATGGGTACTCTCGCCGTGGCCCTGGCTGCGGTGAACGTGTTCGGTGGCTTCCTGGTGACGCGCCGCATGCTCGAGATGTTCAAGAAAAAAGCCCCGAAAGCCGTAAAAGAAGAGGCGCCCAAGTAATGAGCATGAACCTGGTAACGACGCTCTACCTGATTGCGTCCATCTGCTTCATCCAAGCCCTCAAAGGCCTGTCGCACCCTACCACCTCCCGTCGCGGCAACCTGTTCGGCATGCTCGGCATGGCATTGGCGGTGCTTACTACCGTCGGACTTATCTACAAACTGGGAGCCGAGCTGGCGACCGCCGGCATTGGTTATGTCATCGTTGGCTTGTTGATCGGCGGCACCGCCGGTTCGATCATGGCCAAGCGTGTCGAGATGACCAAGATGCCGGAGCTGGTGGCGTTCATGCACAGCATGATCGGCCTGGCGGCGGTGTTCATTGCCATCGCCGCTGTCGTCGAGCCGCAATCGCTGGGCATCGTCAAGCAATTGGGGGATTCGATTCCGGCGGGTAACCGTCTGGAGCTGTTCCTTGGCGCGGCAATCGGCGCAATCACGTTCTCCGGTTCGGTGATCGCCTTCGGCAAGCTGTCGGGCAAGTACAAGTTCCGCCTGTTCCAAGGCGCTCCGGTGCAGTTTGGCGGTCAGCACAAGCTCAACCTGATCCTGGGCCTCGCCACACTGGGCTTGGGCCTGGCTTTCATGTTCACCGGCAACCTCGGCGCATTCGCCTTGATGCTGGCCCTGGCGTTTGTCCTGGGCGTGCTGATCATCATCCCGATCGGCGGTGCGGACATGCCGGTGGTGGTCTCGATGCTCAACAGCTATTCCGGTTGGGCCGCAGCAGGCATCGGCTTCTCGCTGAACAACTCGATGCTGATTATTGCAGGCTCGTTGGTGGGTTCGAGCGGCGCGATCCTCTCGTACATCATGTGCAAGGCGATGAACCGCTCGTTCTTCAACGTACTGCTCGGCGGTTTCGGCAACGCCGCAGATGCTGCTGGCCCGGCAGGCTCCAAAGAAGCCCGCCCAGTGAAATCCGGCTCGGCTGACGACGCGACTTTCCTGCTGACCAACGCCGATACGGTGATCATCGTTCCAGGCTACGGCTTGGCGGTCGCCCGGGCGCAGCACGCGTTGAAAGAACTGACTGAGAAGCTGACCCACCACGGCGTGACGGTGAAATACGCAATCCACCCGGTTGCCGGTCGTATGCCCGGCCACATGAACGTCCTGCTGGCCGAGGCCGAAGTGCCTTACGACCAGGTATTCGAGATGGAAGACATCAACTCCGAGTTCGGCCAGGCCGACGTGGTGTTGGTGCTGGGCGCCAACGACGTGGTCAACCCGGCGGCGAAGAACGATCCGAAGTCGCCGATTGCCGGCATGCCGATTCTCGAAGCGTTCAAGGCCAAGACCATCATCGTCAACAAGCGCTCGATGGCCAGCGGTTATGCCGGCCTGGACAACGAGCTGTTCTATCTCGACAAGACCATGATGGTGTTCGGCGACGCCAAGAAGGTCATCGAAGACATGGTCAAAGCAGTGGAATAAGCGTCAGCTGTTTATCAAAACGCCCCGACTTGTCGGGGCGTTTTGATTTGTATCAAGGCAAAGCGTTACCGATCCGGTAATGATGTTTTGCCTGAAACGCCCGTAATAGAGGCCTCAAATGCGACTTTTGTAGCGGGTCGGGCTCGGCGCGAATTCTCTAGACTGCGCATCCAGCTTCCAGCCCGAGAAACCATTCATGTACCGTGATCGCATCCGCCTGCCTTCGTTGTTGAATAAAGTGATGAGCGCTGCCGAGGCAGCTTTGCTCGTTGAAGACGGAATGACCGTCGGCATGAGCGGCTTTACCCGCGCCGGAGAAGCGAAGGCCGTGCCGCACGCACTGGCCGAACGCGCCAAGGTCACGCCGTTGAAAATCAGCCTGATGACCGGAGCAAGCCTGGGCAACGATCTGGATAAGCAGCTCACCGAAGCTGGCGTACTGGCACGACGCATGCCCTTCCAGGTGGACAGCACCCTACGCAAGGCCATCAACGCAGGCGAGGTGATGTTCATCGACCAGCATCTTTCGGAAACCGTCGAACAGATGCGTAACGCCCAGCTCACGTTGCCAGATATTGCCGTGATCGAAGCGGTGGCGATCACCGAGCAAGGTCATATCGTGCCGACCACGTCGGTAGGTAACTCCGCCAGCTTTGCGATCTTCGCCAAGCAAGTGATCGTGGAGATCAACCTGGCCCATAATCCAGATTTGGAAGGCCTGCACGACATTTACATCCCCAGCTATCGTCCAACTCGCCTGCCGATCCCCCTGGTGAAGGTTGACGACCGTATCGGCAGCACCGCCATCCCGATCCCACCGGACAAAATCGCCGCCATTGTCATCTCCCAACAATCAGATTCCCCTTCGACGGTCTTGCCGCCGGACGACGACACCCAGGCCATCGCCGACCATCTGATCAGCTTTTTCAAGCAAGAAGTCGCGGCCGGGCGCATGACCAACAAGCTTGGCCCTCTGCAGGCCGGCATCGGCAGCATTGCCAACGCAGTGATGTGCGGATTGATCGACTCTCCGTTTGAAGAACTGACCATGTATTCCGAGGTATTGCAGGACTCCACATTCGACCTCATCGACTCCGGCAAGCTGAGTTTCGCCTCTGGCAGCTCCATTACGTTGTCCGCTCGGCGCAACACGGATGTCTTTGGGAATCTGGCGAAATACAAGGACAAACTGGTGCTGCGCCCGCAGGAGATCTCCAACCATCCGGAGGTAGTGCGACGCCTGGGCATCATCGGCATCAACACGGCGCTGGAATTCGACCTGTATGGCAACGTCAACTCGACTCACGTATGCGGCACGCGAATGATGAATGGCATCGGGGGTTCGGGGGATTTTGCCAGGAACGCACACTTGGCTATTTTCGTGACCAAATCCATTGCCAAGGGCGGCGCCATTTCCAGCGTCGTTCCGATGGTCAGCCATGTGGACCATACCGAGCATGATGTCGACATCCTGGTGACCGAGATTGGACTGGCTGACTTGCGGGGCTTGGCGCCACGCGAACGGGCGCGGGCGATCATCGAAAACTGCGTGCATCCATCCTATCGCCAGGCATTGAACGAGTACTTCCAGGCGGCAAGCGCTTTGGGCGGACATACGCCGCATATTTTGCGGGACGCACTCAGCTGGCACATGAACCTGGAAGCAACCGGACGCATGCTTGCGGTTTGATACAGCTGGATCACCGTTAGGGCTAAAACAGTTTTATAAATCCAAAGGGCTCGGCAGGTTCTTTGCAGAAACTGTACTTCTGTACCGGTGATTTCTTACAGTCATATCCCACAAAACACAGCCAGACACTGAATAACGCACCAATTTAGTGCCGATAGATACAGTTGCCTCAAGATTGACCAGTACACCGCCTTTTAACAGTTAACTGGTCTCTTACAATACAGATGAACTGTATCTACAGGGACTGGCCAAACGGGAGGATCATGGGCACCAGTTAAACCACTACCTAATCCCGCCACAAGCGGAAGGATGTCAACCATGGAACGTACACTCAGTTCCGAGCTGTTTTTCGAAGACAAAGCTGAAAAAAACCAGGCTTCCATGCCTCTTCGCGTTATCGCTAACCTGATGCTGTGGCAGCGCCGCATTGCCAGCCGCCATCAATTGGCCCGTCTGGATTCGCGCCTGCTGGCAGATGCCGGTATCAGCGAAGCACAGCGCTACGAAGAGCTGAGCAAGCCGTTCTGGCGCTAATTCAGCGTCGCTGGCCCTGACCCATCGGGTCCATCGCCAGCACCGAATTGAATAAACAAGACCCGTCGTGGGAAACCGCGACGGGTCTTGTCGTTTTCGAGCCTGAACTGGTCTGAGACCGGGAAGCAGAACAGTTATACCAAACCTATTCAGGCACCAGTACAGTTGGTTGGATGGGGATTATCTTGCCTTGGGTCGAGCCAAGGACCATTGCAAAGCTGTAAGCAAACGCGATCTGTCCTAATATTGATGCAACCGTGGCGAAGCGAGTCGAGCATGTGTCTCCCCTTCCAGCTACAGGCACCGGTATCACCTCATATATAAGGAGCTCCATCATGTCCCGTCTTCGCCTGCTCAGCGCAGTAGCGCTGTTGGCCGTAGCTGCCCAGTCCAACGCCAGCAGCTTCATCGTCACCACCGACTCCATTGTCGGCGCCCTCAAGGCCACGTCCGACGTAACCTCCGATGCAACCTCATCACTGCGTGACAATAAAATCGTTCAAGCCGCACGCGACGACGCCGCCAGCTTCGTGGCCAGCGAAGGCGCTATCCGCGGTGTGAAACTGGAGAGTGCATTGGATTACATCCGCCAGCAGGCACCGCAGCTCAACGCCACCGATGCGCAGCTTGCACAGGCCATCCTGGTAATCTGATGCAACATGAAACATTGGGCACCCAAGGGTGCTCCGATGTTTCCGCGCTGGCCCTGGCCCGCAGGTTTGCGCTAGCCTTCAAGCTCGCCAACAACCGTCGAGTCCCATGCGTTTTTACTCAAAACTTTACAGCGCCTGTTTATTCACAGTTTTTTGCTGGTCTGTCCCGGCCCATGCCTTCGATGTGTCCACCCAACAAGTGGTCGCCAGTGGCTACGCTACGAGCCTGGTGACCTCCGCACCCTTCGACAATAAACGGGTCGTCGCCGCTCGTGATGACGCCGCCGCGTTCATTGCCAGCGAAGGACAATTCCGAGGTGCGCAATTGGAGTCGGCCCTGGACTACCTGCGCCGGAACCAGCCGAAACTTCACGCCAGCGACCTTGAACTGGCACAGGCAATTCTCGTCCAATAACTATCTTTAATTCTCCGGAGTCGTTCCATGCGTAGCCCGCTGATTGCTGCCGCCCTTGGCCTGCTGGTGTTGGCCGATGTGGCCCAGGCACATACCCTGGTAGCCACCAGTAACATCATCGTTCGCGCCTCCCAGCGTTCGATTGATTTCACCTCTGACACCACCACATCCATTCGTGACTCAAAGATTGTCCGCGAAGCTCACGATGACGCTGCCAGCTTCGTCGCCAGCAACGGCGAGATTCGTGGCGCTCATCTCGAAGCGGCCTTCCAGACATTGCGCACCCGCGTACCGGAAGCCCGCGACGCCAGCGACCAGGTTCTCGCCGAAGCTATCCTCGCATTGTGAGGCGGCTGGCCGCCTGGCTGACTGCCGGGGTTGTGCTGCTTCTGAGCGGCACAGCCCAGGCCGGTCTCCAGTTACATCTCAATAGCGATGGCTTGAGCCCGGCACAACAACAGGCCAGCCAGGCACTGCTCGATGAAGCCATGCAGGCATTGCCGCCACGCTTCATCGAGCGACTGGACCGGCGCATCGATGTCGGCTGGACCGATCGGATGCCCGCAAACGCCTACGGCCAGGCTTCACTGGTGTCGCAGTTGGACTTGAACCGGAACCTGCTGGACAGCCTCACCGATGGCAGCGCCGCCAAGCAAAAGACCTTGCGCCCCCACGGCACCGTGCGGCGCGAAATGCTCGCTACCGTGCTGCACGAACTGACTCATATCTATGACCGCTCGCGCCTTTGGCCAAATGCCGAACGTGTGCTGATCCAACGCTGTACTCGGCGTAACAGCAGCGCCGGGCTGATCGGCATGACGGATGAGTGCAGAGGCCAGAACGACCGGCGCTTCACGCTCAGCGATGATCCTCGCCTGCTGGATCTCGCCGGCTGGCCGCAGTATGTGGGCCGTCGCGGCGAACGCGAGCAGCACAACCGTCAGGTTGCCCGCAGCCCGGACCTCTATGAGACGAGCAGTCCCAAGGAGTTCGTCGCGGTCAATATAGAGTATTTCCTCCTCGATCCAAGCTACGCCTGCCGACGTCCCGCGCTGTATCGCTATTACCGTGAGCACTTTGGCTGGGCGCCCGCCGCCAAGGACACCTGCTCCACGTCGTTCGCCTTTCTCAATGCCGGCAATGATTTTGCCAAGACACCACTGGGCAAGGTCGATCCGGAACGCGTCTATGCCATCGACTACCTGTTGGCTGAAGCCAACCAGAACTGGGTCAGCCGTTGGGGCCATAGCATGCTCCGCCTGGTGATATGCGCACCGGGCCGTCCACGTGGGCCAGATTGCCGATTGGATCTGGACCAACACCTGGTGCTTTCGTACCGCGCCTTCGTAGGCGACGTTCAACTGTCGAGTTGGGATGGCCTGGTGGGCAAATACCCGTCGCGTCTATTCGTACTGCCGTTGGCCCAGGTCATCGACGAGTACACCAAGACCGAACTGCGCAGCCTGGCGTCGGTGCCCCTCAAGCTGTCGCGCACCGAAATCGAAGAAACGGTCGAACACGCCGCCGAAATGCATTGGAGCTATGACGGCAACTATTACTTCCTCTCCAATAATTGCGCGGTAGAAAGCTTGAAGCTGCTGCGCAGCGGCAGTAATAACGAACAGCTCAAAGGCCTGGACAGCATTATGCCCAACGGTCTGCTGGAAGTGCTCAAGGGCCGTGGCTTGGCCGACACCAGTGTGCTGGATGATCCCAAGGAAGCCTTGCGCCTGGGTTACCGCTTCGACTCATTCCGCGAACGCTACCAAGCCATGTTCGACGTTCTGAAAAAACGCCTGCCGATACGGCAACAAACCGTCGAAGACTGGCTCGCGCTGGACGCTGCCGAACGCCGCGTTTGGTTTGAACAGGCCGACCTGCGCACCAGCGCGGCATTGCTATTGCTGGAACAGGCCAGTTTCCGTCGGCAATTGCTGCTCGCCCAGGATGAAGTCAAACAGCGCTACCTTGGCGCGCGTGAGCTTCAAAACGGTGGCATGGAGAGAGCCAACGCGATGTTGCAACAGATTCTCGCCAATAGCGGCTTCCTGAGCCGTCCAGCCGAACTGCTGGGCAGCAGCGGCTACGGATTGCCACAACCCAGCGAATGGCAGCGATTGGAATCGGAAAGCAGCCTGCGCCAGAAACAGCTTCAAACGCTGACCGGCGACCTGGATAAGGAAGTCAGGGCATTGCTTGAACCGAGCCGCGCTGCTGAAATCGCCGCGAGCGAGGCCAATGTGAAGGAGATCGGCGAACATCTGCGCAAGCTGCACAAAGCCGCAGGTGGGTTGGAGTTGCCGTGACTGCCAAGCCTTGAAGCGATAACAAAAAGGGGTTCGGAACCCAGTTGCGAACCCCTTTTTCATTGGCGCGAGCCAAATCAGCCAAGACGCGCCTTACGTACACCATCAGCCAAGGCCGCGCACAAGCTCAACACACCATCGATCGCCTGTTCCGACGTATCGGCGCTGGCGATATGGTCGATCAGCGCGGAGCCGACCACTACGCCGTCGGCCAACCGGGCGATGGCTGCCGCCTGTTCCGGGGTGCGAATACCGAAGCCAATGCTGATCGGCAGATCGGTATGCCGACGCAGACGCGCCACCGCTTCTTCTACATGCTCCAGCGTCGCGGCACCGGCACCGGTCACACCCGCGACCGACACGTAATAAACGAACCCCGAGCTGCCGTTGAGCACGGTCGGCAAACGCACATCATCGGTGGTTGGCGTTGTCAGACGGATGAAATCCAGGCCGGCAGCCTGGGCCGGCTCGCACAGTTCGCTGTTGTGCTCGGGTGGCATGTCCACGACGATCAGGCCATCGACACCGCTATCCAGCGCTTCGCCGATGAAACGCTGCACGCCATAACGATGGATCGGGTTGAAGTACCCCATCAGCACCAGCGGCGTCTCGGTATTGTCCTTGCGGAACTCCCGAACCATCTGCAGGGTTTTCGCCAGGTTCTGCTGGGCGCCCAAGGCACGAATGTTCGCCAATTGGATTGCCGGGCCGTCGGCCATCGGATCGGTGAACGGCATGCCCAACTCAATAACATCGGCGCCGGCGGCAGGCAGGCCCTTGAGGATCGCCAGCGACGTGTCGTAGCCCGGATCGCCAGCCGTGACAAACGTCACCAGGGCGGCACGGTTCTGTGTTTTGAGTTCGGCAAAACGGGTTTGCAGGCGGCTCATCAGTGTTTCTCCTGCTGGGACTGTTCCATGTGGTGCATCACGGTTTGCATGTCTTTATCGCCACGGCCGGACAGGTTGACCACCATCAGGTGATCCTTGGGCAGGTTTGGTGCGCGCTTGAACACTTCAGCCAAGGCATGGGCACTCTCCAAGGCAGGAATAATCCCTTCCAGGCGGCAGCATTTATGGAACGCTTCCAAAGCTTCGGCATCGGTGACGGAGGTGTATTGGACGCGGCCAATGTCATGCAACCAGGCGTGTTCAGGGCCAATGCCGGGGTAGTCGAGGCCAGCAGAGATCGAATGCGCGTCGATGATCTGGCCGTCCTCATCCTGCAACAGGAAGGTACGATTACCGTGCAGCACGCCTGGAACCCCACCGTTCAGGCTCGCCGCATGCTTGCCGGTCTCGATGCCGTAGCCCGCCGCTTCGACTCCAATGATTTCAACGCTCTTGTCATCGAGGAATGGGTGGAACAGGCCCATGGCATTGGAGCCACCGCCGATGCACGCCACCAGGCTGTCCGGCAGACGACCTTCCTGGGCTTGCAGCTGGTCACGGGTTTCCTTGCCGATCACGGCTTGGAAGTCGCGGACCATCTCTGGATAGGGGTGCGGGCCGGCTACAGTGCCGATCAAGTAAAACGTGCTGTCGACGTTGGTCACCCAGTCACGCAGCGCCTCGTTCATCGCATCCTTGAGTGTGCCGGTTCCGGCGATCACGGGGATGACTTCGGCGCCAAGCAGCTTCATCCGAAACACGTTAGCCTGCTGGCGCTCGATGTCGGTGGTGCCCATATAGATTACGCAGTCCAGGCCAAAACGAGCGGCCACGGTGGCAGTGGCCACCCCATGCATGCCGGCGCCGGTCTCGGCGATAATGCGTTTCTTGCCCATGCGCCGCGCCAGCAGGATCTGGCCGATGCAGTTGTTGATCTTGTGCGCGCCCGTGTGATTCAGTTCTTCACGCTTGAGGTAGATCTTCGCGCCGCCGCAGAACTCCGTCAGGCGCTCGGCGAAATACAGCGGGCTTGGACGACCCACATAGTCCCGTTGGAAGTAGGCCAATTCCTCGATGAACGCAGGATCTTCCTTTGCCGTTTCGTATTCACGGGCCAGATCAAGGATCAGCGGCATCAGCGTTTCCGCGACATAACGGCCGCCGAACGCGCCAAACAGGCCGTTGGCATCGGGACCGCTGCGCAGGTTGAAGGGGGTCGTAGGCTGGGTCATCGGGCGCTCCAGGCGAATGCGTAGAAAAACAATGAGCCCACTCTACCCCTGACATATCGCTCTGAAAACCGATAAGATCGCCACAACCTGTCAGAAAATCTCACAAATACCATGAGCCATGATCTGCCACCGCTCAACGCCCTGCGTGCCTTCGAGGCCACTGCCCGCCTGAACAGCGTAAGCCAGGCGGCGGAACAGCTGCACGTCACCCACGGCGCGGTTAGTCGACAACTCAAAGTGCTGGAAGAGCACTTGGGAATCAGCCTGTTCGTCAAGGATGGGCGAGGCTTGAAACTCACAGATGCGGGACTGCGCCTGCGTGACGCCAGCGCCGATGCGTTCGAGCGCCTGCGCACCGTTTGCGCCGAGCTGACCCAAAGCACAGCGGACGCCCCGTTCGTGTTGGGCTGCTCGGGAAGCTTGTTGGCGCGTTGGTTCATCCCCCGCCTGGGCAGGCTCAATGCCGATCTGCCTGATTTGCGCCTGCACCTGTCCGCAGGTGAGGGCGACCTCGACCCGAGGCGCCCAGGGCTGGACGCCCTACTGGTATTCGCCGAACCACCCTGGCCGGCAGACATGCAGGTGTATGAACTGGCCAGCGAGCGGATCGGGCCGGTGATGAGCCCGCACTACGCGGGCTTTGCCCGCTTGCGCAATGCATCCGCCACTGCGCTGCTGAGCGAACCGCTGTTGCACACCACCTCACGCCCCCAGGCCTGGCCCACTTGGGCACGGCAAAATGCCCTGGAACCCCAGGCATTGAAGTTAGGGCAAGGTTTCGAACATTTGTATTATTTGCTGGAGGCGGCCGTGGCCGGGCTTGGCGTGGCGATCGCTCCCGAGCCCCTGGTGACCGAGGACCTGCGGGCTGGTCGCCTGGTCGCGCCATGGGGGTTCGGTGAAACCCCCGCACGACTGGCGCTATGGTTGCCCAAGCGCGCCGCAGACGGGCGCGCCCGGCAATTGGCGCAGTGGCTCAGGCATGAGCTGAACCCATCGAACTAGTTACCGCGCTTGCACAACAAGTAAGCGGCCAACAGACCCAGTGCGCCAACGGCAACGCCAGCGGTGGTCCATGGATGTTCCTGAGCGTAGTCGCGCGTGGCAATCCCGGTTTCGCGGGTTTTCACCTTCACCTCTTCATACGCATCGCTGAGCAGATGCCGAGAATGTTTCAGTGCGCTTTCGGCATTTGCCTTAAGCGACTTGAGCGTCCTACGCGACTCGTCCGACGCGTCGTCCTTCAGGCTTTCCAACGACTTGAGCAGACTCTCGATCTCCGCTTCCATGCTTTGCAACGAGGCTTTGCGTAACGAAGTGCTGGCCATGGTGGCTCTCTCCTGCAGTGGTTGAGTAGCGTGTGTGGATTGGGACTGCGACCGTTTGGGAAAGTGCACTAAATCTGAACTTTCCAAGCGTAAACGGCGCCACATGTAAGGCGAAAAATCGCTGCTAGGCTGTTTAAGACAACCAAGGAGAACGTCATGAGTGATCACCACACGTACAAAAAAGTCGAGCTGGTCGGTTCGTCTCCCACCAGCATTGAAGACGCCATCAACAATGCCCTGGCCGAGGCCAGCAAGAGCCTCAAGCACTTGGAATGGTTCGAAGTCACGGAAACCCGGGGCCACATCGAAAATGGCCGGGCCGCGCACTTCCAGGTGACCATCAAGGTTGGGTTCCGGATCGCCAACAGCTGAGTTCTTTGAACTTGCACGCTGGCGGAGTGCCATAGGGAATGGCGATGCGCTATTGGGCGCATCACGTCTTTACGAAACCTCCCTATCTGATCCGACCGAGGAGTGCGAGCGATGAAGAAGTTGATGGTGGCCCTGGGTTTGCTGAGCCTTGCGGGTACTGCGTTTGCGGCCGGCAAGCCATGCGAGGAGTTGAAGAGCGAAATCGCAGCGAAGCTCGATGCCAAAGGCGTGTCGGGTTATTCGCTGGAGATCGTCGATAAAGGTGCAGGTGACGGAAAAGTCGTCGGCACCTGTGAGGGCGGTTCGAAAGAAATCGTCTACATACGCGGCTGATAACGCGCTCAGATCAAAGCCGACGCATCGCGTCGGCTTTTTATTGGCCGCGACTCAGCCTTTCATGACCTGTGCCAGCAGTTCATACGAGTGCAGGCGGTCGGCGTGCTCATAGAGGTCGCTGGTGAAGATCAGCTCATCGGCCTGAGTCTGTTCGATCAACACCTCCAACCTGGCGCGGATCTTCTGAGGACCGCCAATCATGGCCAGGCCAAGGAAATCCCCCACCGCTTCCTTCTCATGGGGCAGCCATAGACCATTCATGGTTTCCACCGGCGGGCGCTGCACCAGGCTCTGGCCGCGCATCAATGCCAGGATCCGCTGGTACACCGACGTCGCCAGGTAATCGGCCTGCTCGTCCGTGTCAGCCGCCACCAAAGGCACCCCGAGCATCACGTACGGCTTGTCGAGTACGGCCGATGGTTGGAAGTGATTGCGATAAACACGAATCGCCTCGTGCATGAACCGCGGTGCGAAATGGGAGGCGAACGCGTAGGGCAAACCGCGCTCCCCGGCCAACTGCGCACTGAACAGGCTAGAACCCAACAGCCACACCGGTACATTCGTTCCCGTGCCGGGCATGGCGATGATGCGTTGGTCGGGGGTACGCGGGCCGAGATAGCGCATCAGTTCGGCCACGTCATCAGGGAAATCATCAGCACTGCCGGAGCGTTCGCGGCGTAGTGCACGCGCGGTCATCTGGTCGGAACCGGGGGCGCGTCCCAACCCAAGGTCGATCCGGCCCGGAAACAGACTTTCCAAGGTGCCGAACTGTTCGGCGATCACCAACGGTGCGTGGTTGGGCAGCATCACCCCGCCCGAGCCGACGCGGATGGTCGACGTCCCCCCCGCCAGGTAGCCCAGCAGCACCGCCGTCGCGGAGCTGGCGATGCCGTCCATATTGTGGTGTTCCGCCACCCAGAAACGGGTGTAGCCAAACTTTTCCACGTGCTGCGCCAAATCCAGGGAATTGCGCAGGGACTGGGCTGCATTGCCGTCAGCGCGGACGGGCACAAGGTCGAGGGTTGAAAATTTAACTTCGGACAGCTGTTTCATGGGCCGGCATCTCCAACGGCGTACGAGCTTTTCTGTAGGCGAAAGCCTGCCGTTTCTCTAGGTGTGTCCTATGAATGTGGGCATATACCCGAGTTTCAATAGTAGCGAAGAATTTTCCTACTAAATTAGTCGACTAATCGACCGGGTGAACTTTATCGGCCGGTCTATCCTCACAATCCTGGCACTGAAAAATACCCAGGCGCGAACCCTCGCGCCGAATCATGAGGAGGCACACATGGCTATCGTCAAGAAAGCATCGGCTCACTGGGAAGGTGACCTGAAGACTGGCATAGGCTCCATCTCCACGGAAACCGGCGTGTTGCGCGAAGCGCCCTATGGTTTCAAGGCACGTTTTGAAGGCGGCAAGGGCACCAACCCTGAAGAACTGATCGGCGCGGCCCACGCGGGCTGCTTCTCCATGGCGTTTTCGATGATCCTTGGCGACGCCGGGCTCAAGGCCGACAGCATCGACACCAACGCCGAAGTGACCCTGGACCAGGTCGACGGCGGCTTTGCGATCACCGCGATCAAGCTGATTCTCAAAGCCAAGATTCCCGGCGCCAGCCAACAGCAATTCGAAGAGCTGAGCAACAAGGCCAAGGAAGGTTGCCCGGTTTCCAAGGTGCTCAACGCCAACATCACCCTGGACGCGACCCTGGTGAATTGACGAACCGAGAAGGTCGCGGTCTCCCGAGGCCGCGGTCTTCTATGGTTTACCCGCTATTTACCCGAAGGCAACTGTGGTCGAATGCCGGTCTGCAGTTTCAGCGCACAGGCGTGCGCGCTGTATTGAGGAGTTCGAGCATGAAACGTTTGGCCTTGGCAGTCATCGGTTGCGCACTGACCACATCGGCCCTCGCGGCACCCAAGCCCTGCGAAGAATTGAAAGCAGAGATCGAAGCCAAGATCCAGGCCGCAAACGTGTCCTCATACACCTTGGAAATCGTCACCAACGACGAAGTCCACGACCAGAACATGGTGGTGGGCAGTTGCGATAACGGCACCAAGAAAATCATCTACCAGAAGAACGACCGCTAGGCAGCGCTACATCAAACAATTGGCCTGTCGATCCTCGGCAACGATTTCACGCTTGGCGTTATAGAGCCGGGCACTGGGGGAGTACGCCAGATTACGAGCCTCCAGGCGATAACGCTGGCCGGCCTCGAAATGGTCGTAGCGCACGATCAGATAGCACAGCCGTTCCTTCGGGTCGTTCATCATGCCCAGCCCACCGCCCGCGCCGAACACCTCGAAGTCGAAGCGCACCTTGAGTTCGTGGCTACCGGGTGAAACCTGAAAAAAGCGTCCGTCCCGCAGCCGCTGGCCGTCCAGGCTTTCAGCCATCAGCAGCTTGCCGCCCGGCATAGGGGTGGCGAAGTCGACCCAGGCCATGTTCGGGTCCATCTCGGGCAATGGGCTCGTCGCGCATCCGCTCAATGTCGCAAGAGCCAAAAACAACGTGGGTAGGCGCATGATGATTTCCTGAAGTCAGGCCCCGAGCATAGCGCCAATCAGCTTTGCTGGCAGCCTGCCGGCGTGCCTTGGCCCACCACTTTGCGCTGCTGGTCGTAAAGCTTGGCCCACGGCCGGAACCCGATACTGCCGGCTTGCAACTGATAGCGCTGGCCCGCGTTGAAATCCTTGAATTTTACGTTCAACCGGCAATCGCGCCACAGCGGCTCGGCATCTGGCCCGATGTTGCCCGGCTCCACGGCAAATTGATAACGCACCGTCAGCTCATGACTACCCGGTTGAACCTCGAAATAACGCCGGTCGATGGATGCCTTGTCATCGACTTCCAACGCTTGCAACGCCGTGTCCCGATGGTTACCTAGGTCAATCCACGCCTGGGAGGGATCTGGATCGGGCAAACCGGCACAGCCGGTCAGCAGCAACAGGCCACTTGTCAGCATCAACACGCGCATAGCGAAGCTCCGGGCAGGCGAGATAGTCTTGAGGCAGACTTCCCAGGGTGATTCCAAAATTGATCAGGCAGCGTTCACGCCATCGGTTACTCGACCGTGTTTTCAGGATTTTGTTTCCGGCCTTCCTGCTTTTGTTACTCAACGGTTGTACAAGCGTCGGTTATTACGGCCAGCTCGCCAGCGGACAATGGCGACTGCTGCAAGCACGCGAGCCCATCGACCGGGTCATTGCCGACCCCACCCGTGATTCCGGATTGCGCACCCATCTGGCTCAGGCCCGTGAGGCCCGCGCATTCGCCAGCACACACCTGCACCTGCCCGACAACCAGAGCTATCGCCTGTACGCGGACATCGGCCGCCCCTTTGTCGTCTGGAACGTCTTCGCCACCCCGGAGTTTTCCCTGGCCCCGCTAACCCACTGTTTTCCCATCGCCGGTTGCGTGGCGTATCGGGGCTATTACAGCCAGGGCGCCGCCCGGGGTGAGGCCGCTTTGCAGCGTTTGCGAGGCATGGATGTGTCGATTGCCGGCGTAGAGGCCTACTCGACGCTGGGCTGGTTCGACGACCCGATCCTCAGTTCGATGCTGCATTGGGGCGACGAACGCCTGGCGACGCTGATCTTTCATGAACTGGCGCACCAACGCGTCTACGTGAAGGACGACACGGAATTCAACGAATCATTCGCCACCTTCGTCGAGCAGGAAGGCACCCGCCAATGGCGCGCCCATCGCGGCCTGGCGCCGGACAACGGCAACCGATTGCGCCAGCGCGACCAATTCATCCAGTTGATCCTCGACACCCGCCAACGGCTGGAAACCTTCTACGCCCAACCCCTACCGACCGAGCAGATGCGCCAATGCAAAGCCGAGGAATTCGAACGCCTGCGCGCCGACTACGCGCACCTACGCGACAGCCAATGGGCCGGCGACAAACGCTACGACGCCTGGATCTACGCGCCCCTGAACAACGCCCGAATATTGCCGTTCGGCCTGTACGACCAATGGGTGCCGGCGTTCGGGGCGTTATTCAAGCGTGAGGGCGAGGATTGGCTGGCGTTTTACAGCGCGGTGGAAAAACTCGGCCGCTTGCCAACCGTAGAGCGCAAGGCAGCGCTGAAGGCGCTGGCCTCAACCAATTGACGGCAAACGAACAAGCCCTGATCGCAAGCACGCCCAAAACCTCAACCCAGCCAAGCCCCCCGGTGGGAGCGAGCCTGCTCGCGATCGCGGCCCAACAGCCAGTACATATTCCGGGAATACCAACCAGCCCCTCTACCACCAAAACGAACCACCGGCCCAAACCTCACGCAACTGCGCGGCGCTGAGGTTTCGCCGCGCTGGATCAAAGGCCAGCGTTGTGCGTAATGCCGACCAGCAACGCTCTGAAGTCAACACTCTGAAGGTGAGCAGCACGGCCATGTCGAAAGGGTTCCGGGTGCGCTGGCTTATCAGCGTGTAATGGATGTGGAGAAATAAATCTGTCCCCTTTGGCATTTATCATTTGGGGCGCTGTTCAAGCGTGAGGGCGGTATTAAGTGGCGTTTTAGCGACGTGGAAAAACTCGGCAGTTGTTGACTCTAGAGCGCGAAACGCGCTCAAGGCTCTGGCGTCACCCCAACCTGACTGCGAACGAACGGACCATTAATTTTGGTTAATAGCTATAAATCTCCCAGCTCTTCGCTTAATAAAGCCGCGAATGCGTCCTTAGCACTATGGAACCCAAGATTCTTATTCCAAATAAAAAAATTAGGTACAGAGGGTAAATCGTCAAAAACGTAGCCTCGAATATTCCCGATCTGATTAAATTGCTCGAATACCCCCCTCGGAACTAAGGAAACACCAGCCCCCGAACTCACGCAACCAAGAATGGTTCCATAACTGGCTATACTGGTTATGGAGCTAGACACACCATGAGCATTCAACCACGTTATCAAAGCCTTTCTATAAGGGCACCCCTCTGGCCACATAAACATATTGATTCCGTTCAAATTTGCTGGCTCATGTATTAACCCCGTCGCTGGAGAAGCTATCAATACAAGCTCCTCTTTATAAATTTCGATACTATCAATCTCGGGATGCTGGTGAGTAACAGCAATGACTGCGCCATCCAGCTTATGATTAACCACATCATCTAATAGTTTGGGCCACTCCCCCGTGCTAAATTGCATCTGCACAGAAGGATAGGTGTAGTGATATTTTGATAACAATTTTGGAAGCCTACCTGTAGCGGACGACTCTATAGCACCAATTTTTAAACTTCCGGTTGGTTCTGAGTCAGCGCTTAGAGCCCTCTGGGCTTCCTGACACAACGACAATATTTTATTAGTATAGCCAAGAAATAAACGCCCTGAAGGGCTAATGATTAGTCCTCTACCTTTCCTTATGAATAACGAGACCCCAAGCTCCTTTTCTAAAAGCTTTATTCGGTTTGTGATGTTTGACGGAACACAGTGCAGCACTTCGGAGGCGCGAATAATACTACCTTGATCGGCGACAGCCTTGAACATAATTAGCTGCGAAAGCTCCATGCTAATGCTCATTAAAAGTGAAATAGAGAATCACTATAAGTCAGTTGTTGGGAACGAGCAAGTCGTTTAATGTTTACATTCTGGTTTATACAGGACGCTTAGATCAGGAATCATTTAGTAAATTTTCAAGGAGAAAAACACTGCCATGAGCTCAGCATTATCGCAAATTCGTTTTGAGGCAAATAAGCATAAGTACATGCGAGATTTTGGTGAGATATTTATTGAGGCGCTGCCAAAGCATGTAAAAAACCTGAAAATACCTGGACGAGCTATATGTGATGATCATAGAAGGGAACCTATACTGGCGCAGATTACGGACATAGCGGGTCTGCAGGGCGCGATGCTTGAAGTACTTTTCCACCCCATTACAAAGGAAGCTCAATTCCATACGGAAAATGCCTTTAACGCTTTACTATGCAAAACCACAGCCGATTCCTCAGTTATGAAATTTTTTAACGGGTGGAACGAAACTCACAGAACCACCAGCTTAGTATCAGGCAAAATTATCATGCGATTATCAGCAGATGCGATATCGGTTCCTATCGAGAAACAAGCTGGTTATCACAACGTCTTGGCACATATGCATGAAGTCGTTAAAGATGATTTTGGGCTCGGCCATCAGGGACATGATGGTATGTATGATTACATGGCCAAAGCCTTTGGCGCAAAAACATGGGTTGAAAACCAATATAAAGTTGAAGAGTGTAACGATTTTTCGAAGTTTCTATATGCAACTGGAGTGGCCGAACACAAATCGGCGCTGAATTCAGTCGAACATGAAGAATCCATTATGGATGCAATGATGGTATCCATCGCATCAGAACTTTGGAATGGGCAGGAGTATAACTACATTGCTCAGAAAATAGAGGACAAGCTATTCAGCATTGATCCTTCGCTGAGCACTAACGCTAAGGATTTTCGTAACGCAAAAGCGTACATAATGGGACATTCTGGCGACGTGGAGAATAAGCATGGTTTGCATGCCTTGGCCGCTGCGCAGTCGTATGGACGCACAGTAGGCCTAAATTTTAAAATTGGGCGATTGAAAGGTATTATGCTCAATTACAACGAACGAGTAGGACGATCTTTTGAAGCTATGCATCGCGCTTTAACCTCAGCCCCGTAAACCCCTCAGTTGCAAATTATAAGATTTAGCACCGAACATAATATTCGACCACACAAAAACATGCCCCAACCAGGAGCGCGCCGATTGGTTTCTTATGCCCAGCATCATGCTAATCGGCGAATTATAAATGCACCCCGGCATTTAAACTAAGCGAACAAATACGATGTTTTATGAAAGGAAGCTCCGAAAGGGTAGTACGAATGGATTATGAATTCGCTTTGATAGTGCTGGGCTTTTTCGCTTTCTGCGGAGGGTTGATAGATGCGGCAGTGGGTGGTGGCGGCCTCGTACAGCTTCCCGCGCTTTTACATGCTTTACCTCAGCAAAGTCTAGCCACAATTTTCGGGACTAATAAAGTAGCGGTTTTGGCGGGCAACCTTTCCTCAGTATTTAGCTATTTGAAAAGAATAAAAATTATATGGAGGCTCATGCTTCCGACGATGGCCTCGGCATTTATATGTGCCTTTTTAGGGGCGGCTTCGGTATCTGTAGTACCTAAGAAAATAATGGAGTTTGTTGTTTTTTTTATTCTAATAGCGATGACTGCATATATTTTCAAAGAAAAAAATCTCGGCCTAGTAAACACCGGAAAACACTGCAGAACCAGGGAGATTCTATTAGGAGTGTTGTTCGGGGGTTTGGTCGGATTTTATGACGGCGTCTTTGGCCCTGGAAGCGGAAGTCTATTGCTTTTCATATTTGTTAAATATTTCGGCTTCGATTTTTTAAATGCATCTGCATCTGCAAAGCTGGTCAACTTGGTTACTTTTACCGCAGCGCTAGTATTTTTTGTTCCGTCTGGAAATGTTTTGTGGGCCGTGGGTGGCGTTATTGCTCTGTGCAATATCGCTGGATCGCTCACTGGAGTTTTTTTAGCGCTACGCTACGGGAGTGGTTTCATAAGAAAGTTTTTTCTTGTACTACTTTTATTTTTGATAGGTCGAATGGGGCTTAACTTGTTTCAAAATTGATCCAATCGTCGACACCCGGAAGCAGATTTCCTAGCCAAATCCCGACGGAGTGCCACTAGGTTTAATCGCAGACCTACGAGCCTCAATCCGGCTACGCAGCCTTGCGCCTTTGCCTACAACTACGCCAGAATTCGCCGGCTTGTGCGCCTTGCTCCCGAGCTCTATCTTTTCCCTGCCACTGCCCATCAGTGGTCGGGTTTAGTAGCCCGAGGTTTTTCCGCAAGATGCATAAGTCCTCAACAAGCAGGTATCTCAATTCCTGTCCTTGATGGTGACTGTGCGCAGGGCGCTTCGGCGCGCCGGCAATGCTGGAATCCCCGGTCTACTAACCTGCGCACAGCCGCCACCCTTCTTTTAGTAGGGAAAGGTCGCGGCCTAACTCAAGGATTCCAGCTTATGTTCAAAATCACTCCAAACCCTCCAGAAGCAGATCCCAACTCTCCTTATCTGGACGGCCTTAACGCCAAAAAACTCGACGACGCCGCTAAGCGAGCATTGGATTTTCATCTAAAGCCCAAATCACCAAGACCTAAAGAAACCATCCAACCCGGCCAGTTATTCACCGTCGTAAAAGATATCGACAACGAATGCCTGCTGGTCAACCTCAGCGAAACCCTCGCTTCAGCTGATGCGATGGTCAATGAACTGGCTTTCGATATGGAAGGGTCCAACCGCCATGTCCTATTGGGCATCCAGCAATTGATCGAGCTGAGTTCGTTGCTGGCTAACCGTGCATTGGATAACGTCGATCCCCGATAGCCGCCAAACCACAATCGCTGTGGCTAGGGTGCTTGCTCCCGCTGGGCCGGGCTGCGCTCCAGCGTGAGGCAGCTCCAAAAGCGACGACTGCTTCGCAGCCGAGCGGGAGCAAGCTCCCTCGCCACGGATTCATGGGTTGGCTTAACGAACGATTTCAATCCACCAGCCACAAAAAAAAGGCATACCGATCACCATCGGTATGCCTTTTTTGTTGCCGCTTCCTTCCCTCGTCAGAGGTACTCGCCGCGATTACGGGTTAACGCTGTCCTTCAAGGACTTGCCCGGCTTGAACGCAACGGTGTTGCTGGCCTTGATCTTCACTGGCTCGCCGGTTTGTGGGTTCTTGCCGGTGCGGGCGCCGCGGTGGCGCTGCAGGAAGGTGCCGAAGCCGACCAGAGTGACGCTGTCCTTGCGGTGCAGGGCGCCGGTGATTTCTTCGAGGACGGCGTTGAGGACGCGGTTGGCTTGTTCTTTGGTGAGGTCTGCTTTTTCCGCGATGGCGGCAGCGAGTTCTGGTTTACGCATGAATGAAGCCCCTTTGACGGTTTTTTTGTTGTTATGTCCGGGCTGTTCTCTTCGGAACACCCCCTAAGGCGCCGCAGGCTCTACTCTGCGGCAGACGGGAGTGAGGATGGCACGGGGCCGCAACCGGCGCCAGTGGCCGGCGGGGGTTTGTGCCCTCAAAAGCAGGTTATTTATGACAGAACGGCCAGTATTTACGCCAGCAGGGCTGGAAGCTGCTTGTTCAACGCCAGTTTTTCCATCACCGCCGCGCCGGTCAGGGCGTAGCCCAGCAGATTGCCTTGGGCGTCGCGGCACAGGGCCTTGATGTCGGCGCCTTGCCCTTCGACGCTCCACACGCCTTCGCTACCCCGTGGTGGCGGCGAAACCACCAATGGGCACACCGGGGTTTTCACCGTGATCGGCATGGCGCCGTAGCCTACGGCGGTGGGGTTGCCGGCCAGGGTTTGGGCCAGGGCGCGCGCGCAACTCATCAGCGGCATCACGTAGAGCAGGTTCAAGCCATCGACTTCGGCGCAGTCGCCCAAGGCGTAGATATTGGCGTGGGAAGTCTTCAGATAACGATCCACCACGACGCCGCGATTGACCACCAGGCCGGCGGCGGCCGCCAGGTCGATGCGCGGGCGCAGACCGATGGCCGAGACCACCAGGTCGCAGGCGATCACTTGGCCGTCCGATAGGTGCGCTTCCAAGCCGTCGGCCACCCGTTGCAGGCGATTGAGCACCGGGCCGAGGTGGAACCGCGCGCCAAGGCTTTCCAACCCGGCCTGTACCGCTGCGGCGGCCGCCGGGTGCAGCAGCGTCGGCATGACTTGCTCGCATGGGGCGACCAGTTCTACTTCATAGCCACCCAGGATCAGATCGTTGGCAAATTCGCAGCCGATCAGGCCGGCGCCTAGCAGCAGCACCCGGCGCTTGCCAGCGGCGGCGGCGCGAAAGCGGGCGTAGTCTTCCAGGTCGTTGATGGGGAAGATCAGGTCCGCCGCGTCGCCTTGCACCGGCACGCGCACGGTTTCAGCGCCCCAGGCCAGCACCAAGTCGCGATAGCTCACTGCTTCTTCACCGATCCACAGGCGCTTGTGGCCCGGGTCGATGCCGCTGATGCGCGTGTGGGTGCGTACCTCGGCATTCAGTTGCTCGGCCATCGCGCCTGGCTCGGCCATGCTCAGGCCATCGGCGTCTTTGTTCTTGCCGAAGCCCGTGGAGAGCATCGGCTTGGAGTAGGAGCGGCCGTCGTCCGCGGTTATCAGCAGCAACGGGGTTTCGCTGTCGAGCTTGCGAAATTCCCGGGCCAGGTTGTAACCGGCCAGGCCAGTGCCGACGATAACGACAGGTGCGCTCATGTTGCTCTCCGTTTGGTGAAACGATCAGTTGATTTCGATCATTTCGAAATCCATTTTGCCGACGCCGCAGTCCGGGCACAGCCAGTCTTGCGGTACGTCTTCCCAGCGAGTGCCGGGCGCGATGCCATCGTCAGGCCAACCGTCAGCTTCGTTGTAGATCAGGCCACAGACAATACATTGCCACTTCTTCATTCCAATACTTCCTCAAGATGTCAGGCTTGGCCGGTATTTTCCGGCTCAGGGCCGTTTTGTACTGATCGGTCGCGACAGATGCAAGCGGCATCGGCGCGACGGCGGGTTGGCTCGGCCAAAATCGCCGACCGGCATGGTAAGCTCGCGGCCTCATTTGCTGCCATTCAAGACCCCTGTGCCGCCTACAAATTCGATATTTCCTACACTCCAATGGCTGCCCCAACACCTGCTGTCGCCCCGCCCGGATGCGTGCGTCATGGAGTGGCTGTTTGACCAAGGCTCCCTGACCCGGCGCCTGACCGGCCTGTCGGACCATCACTTCAGCGTGACGCCGCTGTTCGAAGGCTGGCAGCCGTTGCGCGCCGATGAGTGTGCCGCGCTGGACCTGGCCGAGGGCAGCGAGGGCTGGGTGCGCGAGGTGTACCTGCGCGGCCACGGCCAGCCTTGGGTGTTTGCCCGCAGCGTGGCGGCGCGCAGCGCGTTGCAGGGCGACGGCTTGCAGATGGACGAACTGGGCAGCCGCTCGTTGGGCGAGCTGCTGTTTTGTGACCAGGCGTTCCAGCGTCGGGCGATCGAGGTCTGCCACTACCCGAGCGAATGGTTGCCGGCAGAGGTCCGCGTCACCGCGTTGTGGGGCCGTCGTTCACGTTTTGATCGCGGCACGTTGAGCGTACTGGTGGCGGAGGTGTTTCTGCCGAGCATGTGGACAGTCGCTCGCGCCTATTCGGAGAATTGCTGATGTACGTGCAACTGCTCAAATCCTTGAACCGCCTCAATCCGCGGGCCTGGGACTTCGTGCAACTGACGCGCATGGACAAGCCCATCGGTATTTATCTGCTGCTGTGGCCGACGTTGTGGGCGCTGTGGATCGCCGGTGAGGGTTCGCCATCCCTGGCCAACATCGTGATTTTTATTCTCGGCGTGGTACTGACCCGTGCCGGCGGCTGCGTGATCAACGACTGGGCCGACCGCAAGGTGGACGGCCACGTCAAGCGCACCGAACAGCGTCCATTGGTGAGCGGCAAGATCAGCTCCAGGGAAGCGCTGGTGTTCTTCGCGGTGCTGATGAGCGTGAGCTTCCTGCTGGTGCTGTGCACCAATGCGCCGACGATTCTGTTGTCCTTGGGCGGGTTGGCTTTGGCCTTCAGCTACCCGTTCATGAAGCGCTATACCTATTACCCCCAAGTGGTGCTGGGCGCGGCGTTTTCGTGGGGCATGCCGATGGCCTTCACCGCCGAAACCGGCCATCTGCCGGCGGCCGCCTGGTTGCTGTACATCGCTAACCTGCTGTGGACGGTGGGCTACGACACCTATTACGCCATGACCGATCGGGACGATGATTTGAAAATAGGCGTGAAATCCACGGCGATCCTGTTCGGCGATGCCGACCGGGTGATCATCCTCACGCTGCAAGGCCTGGCCCTGGCCTGCCTGTTGCTGGCCGGGTCGACATTCAAGCTCGGTGGCTGGTTTCACCTGGGGTTGGTGGCCGCTGCCGCGTGTTTCGCCTGGGAGTTCTGGTACACCCGCAGCAAGGATCGGATGCACTGCTTCAAGGCGTTCTTGCACAACCATTGGGCCGGGTTGGCGATTTTCGTGGGGATTGTGCTGGACTATGGGTTGCGCTGAGGCGACTCGCTTATCCATAGAACCCGCCCAATGGCACTGGCCGCAATGGCAATCAACGAATACTGTATGCATATACAGCTTTCGGAGTATTGCCCATGTCCGCCCCTCTTCCGCCCCGTGGCCGCGGCACCGCCACCAATCCGCATAACCGTTTCGCCCCAAGCCGTTCGGTGGCCGAGGATGATGGCTGGTACCAGGAAGTACCGCCGACCCAGGGCACCGAAGTACGCATCGAAACCGCCAAGACCATCATCACCCGCAACACTTCCACCGACATCCCTTTCGATCGCTCGATCAACCCCTACCGAGGCTGCGAACACGGTTGCATCTATTGTTATGCCAGGCCCAGCCATGCCTACTGGGACATGTCGCCCGGGCTCGATTTCGAAACGAAGCTGATCGCCAAGACCAACGCCGCCGACGTGCTGGAGCAACAATTGGCCCGGCGCGGCTACCAGTGCGCGCCGATCGCCCTGGGTTCCAACACCGACCCCTACCAGCCGATCGAACGCGAGCAACGCATTACCCGGCGGATTCTCGAGGTGTTGCTGCGTCATCGGCACCCGGTGACCATCGTCACCAAAGGCTCGTTGATCCTGCGGGACCTGGACCTGTTGACCGAACTGGCCCAGCAACGCCTCGTACACGTGATGATCAGCCTCACCACGCTGGACGATGAGCTCAAGCGCATTCTCGAACCCCGCGCGGCCGCGCCCAGCGCACGGCTTCGGGCCATAAGGGTCATGCGCGAGGCGGGTATCAAGGTGGGGGTGCTGTGTGCGCCAATGATTCCGATGATCAACGACAGCGAGATCGAAAGCCTGCTGGCCGAAGCCCATGTCGCCGGCGCGCAGACCGCCGCCTATGTCATGTTGCGCCTGCCACTGGAGGTGGCGCCGCTGTTCGAGGAGTGGTTGCAGGCGCACTACCCGCAGCGCGCCGCCCATGTGTTGAGCCTGGTGCGCCAGAGTCGCGGCGGTGAGCTGTACGACAGCCGATTTGGCGTACGGATGCGCGGCGAAGGCCCGTTTGCCGATCTGCTGGCGCAGCGTTTCGCTAAAACGATTAAGCGATTGGGAATGGATCGACGCGACGGTTACGATCTTGATTGCGATGCCTTCTGTCCGCCGGGGCGACAGATGTCATTGATTTAAATACAGTTCGCTTTAAATTGATCTTTGAAGATGGCGCGGCGCAAACATCCCTGGCGCTTTGTTTACGCCTCGTAATATGCGTTCTAGAGCCTTCCATTCAGTTTGAGTTAAGTTTCGGCCGCTACCTTGTTCATCGAGTGACTGACGGGTCGAGCCTTTCGACCTGGATGTTTTTTAACCAGCCACTGGCGTCTCAAAGAGGATGAATCATGAGTGACAAGGATAAACAGCCGTTGGCTGCGTCGGCTTCAGCCCAACCCCAGGCGGAAACCGCCGATGCAGCGCTGCAGCACATTGTTGACGGCTTTTTGCATTTCCATCACGAGATCTTTCCCCAGCAGGAAGAGCTCTTCAAGAAACTCGCCACCGCCCAGAAGCCCCGGGCGATGTTCATCACCTGCGCCGATTCGCGCATCGTGCCCGAGTTGATCACCCATAGCTCTCCTGGCGACCTGTTCGTGACCCGTAACGTCGGCAACGTCGTTCCGCCTTACGGCCAGATGAACGGCGGTGTTTCCACCGCCATCGAATACGCCGTGCTCGCCCTCGGCGTGCAGCACATCATCGTCTGCGGCCACTCCGATTGCGGCGCCATGCGTGCCGTGCTCAACCCCGATACCCTGGAAAAAATGCCGACGGTCAAGGCCTGGCTGCGCCACGCCGAAGTCGCCAAGACCATGGTCCATGACAACTGCCCGTGCGGTGACGAGAAGCAGACCATGCCCGTCCTCACCGAAGAGAACGTGATCGCGCAGTTGCAGCATTTGCGAACGCACCCCTCGGTGGCTTCTCGCATGGCCAGCGGCCAATTGTTCATCCATGGCTGGGTGTACAACATCGAGACCAGCGAGATCAAAGCCTTTGACGCGGACCGGGGCTGTTTCCTGCCGCTCGATGGCAGCCATCCGATACCGGTGGCGACGCCCAAAGCGCGCTTCTAAAACCACTCCTAATCATCCTTGTATGGTTCAGCCTTACCGCTATTGAGGCGGTAGGGCCTCGCCATGCCTGAAGAAACTTCGGGAGAGTCGCCATGCGTGCTGCTCAATTAAAAGCTGTTCTGCCACGGGAGCTGTTGGCTTCGGTGGTTGTATTCCTCGTGGCGCTGCCCTTGTGCATGGGCATTGCCATCGCATCAGGCCTGCCACCGGCCAAGGGCCTGATTACCGGGATCATCGGTGGTTTGGTGGTGGGTTTTCTGGCGGGCTCCAAGCTGCAAGTCAGCGGTCCGGCCGCCGGGTTAGCGGTGTTGGTTTTCGAACTGGTGCGCCAGCATGGCGTGGCCATGCTCGGGCCGATCCTGTTGCTGGCCGGCCTTCTGCAACTGTTGGCCGGACGCTTTCGCCTCGGGTGCTGGTTCCGGGTCACCGCGCCTGCGGTGGTGTACGGCATGCTCGCCGGTATCGGCGTGCTGATCGTGTTGTCCCAGGTCCATGTGATGCTCGACGCAGCGCCCAAGCCTTCCGGCCTGGACAACCTGGCGGCATTCCCTGCGGCAGTCGCCCAGGCCTTGCCGTCGTTCGGCTGGCAGGCCGGCTTGCTGGGCCTTTCGACGATCGCGGTGATGTGGCTATGGGAAAAGTTCCGGCCCCATAGCCTGCGCTTCATTCCTGGCGCGCTGCTGGGCGTCGGCCTGGCAACCGTCGCGAGCCTGCTGCTGGCGTTGCAGGTCAAGCGCGTGGAAGTCCCGGAAAACATGGCCGAAGCCATCGACTGGCTGCGCCCGACGGATCTGCTGAACCTGGCCGATCCAACGCTGCTGATCGCGGCCTTCGCGGTCGCCTTCATCGCCAGCGCCGAAACCCTGCTGTCGGCGGCCGCCGTGGACCGCATGCACAGCGGCGAACGGGCGGATTTCGACCGGGAATTATCAGCGCAAGGTATCGGCAACATGCTTTGCGGCCTGCTCGGCGCCTTGCCCATGACCGGCGTGATCGTGCGCAGCTCGGCCAATGTCCAGGCCGGCGCGACCACGCGGATGTCGACGATCTTCCACGGCTTGTGGTTGCTGCTGTTCGTGCTGTTGCTGTCGAGCGTGCTGCAAAGCATTCCGGTGGCGAGCCTGGCGGGTGTGCTGGTCTATACCGGTTTCAAGCTGGTGGACATCAAGGCGTTCCGCAGCCTCGGTCGTTATGGGCGGATGCCCATGTTCACCTATGCCGCAACGGCACTGGCGATCATCTTCACCGACCTGTTGACCGGTGTACTGGTCGGTTTCGGCCTGACCCTGGTGAAGCTGGCCTGGAAAGCTTCGCGCCTGAAAATCAGCCTGATCGACCTGCCGCAGGAAGGCGAGATGGAACTGCGATTGGTGGGTGCGGCAACCTTCCTCAAGGTTCCGGCCTTGACCCAGGTACTGGGTACCATTCCCGAAGGCGCGACGGTGCATGTGCCGCTCAATAACCTGAGCTACATCGATCACTCGTGCCTGGAGTTGCTCGAAGAATGGGGCCGGGCGAACGCCAGCAAGGGTTCGAAGCTGCTGATTGAATCCCGCGGGCTCAAGCGCCGGTTGGAAGGGCGGTTGCGCACGACGGTGGGGGTTGGCGCAGCCTCTGCCTGACAGCTCACTCCCAAAGGAGCTGGGTGTAGGGCAGATAATTCTTGAAGACCACAAACTCAATGTGGGAGCGAGCTTGCTCGCGATGGCGGCGTGTCAGTCCACTACACTGTGGCTGACCCAATGCAATCGCGAGCAAGCTCGCTCCCACAGGGGGGTCATGTGTCCCCGATAGATCAAGCCGCCGGCTGATCCAGCTCCAGGCCCACGCCCAAGCGACGGGACATGCACGGCCAGCGCTTCCAGGCCGCGCCGGTCTCCGGGCTACTGAGCTTCTCGCGATAGGCTTCCACCGACTCCAACGCAAACGTCTCGTCGTTGAGCATCTCATCGAACGTGTGATGCACCACTTCATCGAGCTGGTTGGCAAACGCCTCACCGATCAATTGGTGGGCGATCAGGTTGGCGACCGTCATGTCCAACGGAATCAGCGGCTGGCCGAAATGCTTGATGTAGAGGTCGTTCACCTCTTCGACGAACCGGTGCGCCAGATAGGCTTCGTCGAGCAGGCTGTTGAGCCCGACATGCCCGGCCGTGATGGTCGGTGGCTGGAGAAAGTACTGCTCGGCAATTTTCAGTACGGGTTTGATTTGCGACTCGATACCCGCCTCCCTGGCAACGACATTGGCTGCATCCAGCAGGTCAGGCACTTCGTTGATGTAGGCGGCGACAAATCTTGCCAGGACGTCATTGGCGTTCGCATCCGGCAACTGAATGGCGGGGTGCAGCGTTGGTAACTGCGCCGTCAACTGACGGCTCAACAGGCCGGTCTCGGCCTCATGTTGCAGGGCTTTTTGGATCTGCTCGCGCAATGCGGCGGTGTTCATGACAACTCCAGGAAACAACAGGCAATGAAATAGGAATGACATAACTTAGCTGGCGCGCATTGACTCCTAAGACCTATTTTTCATAACCGCCCCTTTCCTGATACGTCGCCGTTATATCGGTTTGCCATCACTCAGTTCGCATCCTTCTCCATTCATGGGCTCTAGCGCAAGCCCCGGCTGTTTCAAACGATTTACGCCGTCGCGTTGCGAGGTTGCAGGTGCTGTCTATACTCGGGTTGGAATGGAGTTAGCTGATGACACCCGATTGCATGTGCAGCAAGGCGCGGCGAGTCAATTAAGCAGTCTGAGAAGCCGATCCCTTGCCGCAGGCGTTACGCCTACGGGATAACAAGAACGATAAGGGGAACCCGCAATGACGCGACATCCACACGTATGGATGGGCCTCCTGTTGTGGTCGATTTTCAGTCAGGCGCAAGCGGCCTGGACTGTGAATATGGCGCCTGGAGCGACACAGATCAGCAATGCAGTGTTCGACCTTCACATGACCATTTTCTGGATCTGTGTGGTCATCGGCATCATCGTCTTCGGCGCCATGTTCTGGTCGATGATGATGCACCGCCGCTCAACCGGCCAGAATGCCGCGCACTTCCACGAAAACACCCGCGTCGAAATCCTCTGGACCATCGTGCCCTTCCTGATCCTGGTGCTGATGGCGATCCCTGCCACAGCCACGCTGATCAAGATGTACGACTCCAGCGAGTCGGAGATCGACATCCAGGTCACCGGCTATCAATGGAAGTGGCACTACAAATACCTGGGCCAGGACGTCGAGTTCTTCAGCAACCTGGCGACCCCCGCCGAACAGATCAACAACCAGAGCACCAAGGGCGAGCACTACCTGCTGGAAGTCGACAAGCCGCTGGTGCTGCCGGTCGATGCCAAGGTGCGCTTTCTGGTGACCTCCGCCGACGTGATCCACTCCTGGTGGGTGCCGGCCTTCGCGGTCAAGCGCGACGCTATTCCAGGGTTCGTCAACGAAGCCTGGACCCGCGTCGACAAGCCCGGCATCTATCGCGGCCAATGCGCCGAGTTGTGTGGCAAGGACCATGGCTTCATGCCGATCGTGGTAGAGGTCAAGAGCAAACCCGACTACGAGAAATGGCTGGGCGAACGCAAGGCCGAAGCCGCGCAGCTTAAAGAGTTGACCAGCAAGGAGTGGACGCGCGAAGAACTCGTCGAGCGTGGCGACAAGGTCTACCACACCACATGCGTGGCATGTCACCAGGCCGAAGGCCAGGGCTTGCCGCCGATGTTCCCGGCGCTCAAGGGCTCGAAAATCGCCACCGGGCCAATCAAGGATCACTTGAACATCGTCTTCCATGGCAAACCCGGCACCTCCATGGCGGCGTTCGGCAAACAGTTGTCGGAAGTCGATATCGCGGCGGTCGTGACCTATGAACGCAACGCCTGGGGCAACAACAAGGGCGACATGGTCACGCCTAAAGAAGTGCTGGAACTCAAACAGGCAGAAAGCCAATGAGCCGGCCTGACGTCTGTTCCCGCAACCGGTCGGGGCGCGTTGCCCCGCGCCGTCCAGCCCATTGGTTCGAAGGAGAAAGGACATGAGTGCTGTGATCGATGACCACGGTCATGCCGACCACGCCCACGGCCCCGCCAAGGGCCTGATGCGCTGGGTGCTGACCACCAACCACAAGGACATCGGCACGCTGTACCTGTGGTTCGCGTTCTCCATGTTCCTGCTGGGCGGCTCGTTCGCCATGGTGATCCGCGCCGAGCTGTTCCAGCCCGGTTTGCAGATCGTACAGCCGGAGTTCTTCAACCAGATGACCACCATGCATGGCCTGGTGATGGTCTTCGGCGCGGTGATGCCGGCCTTCGTCGGCCTTGCCAACTGGATGGTGCCGCTGATGATCGGCGCGCCGGACATGGCCCTGCCACGCATGAACAACTTCAGTTTCTGGCTGTTGCCGGCGGCGTTCCTGATGCTGGTCTCGACGCTGTTCACACCGGGGGGTGGGCCGAATTTCGGCTGGACATTCTATGCGCCGCTGTCCACCACCTATGCGCCGGAAAGCGTGACGTTTTTCATCTTCGCCATCCACCTGATGGGCATCAGCTCGATCATGGGCGCGATCAATGTGGTCGCCACCATCCTCAACCTGCGCGCCCCCGGCATGACCTTGATGAAAATGCCGCTGTTCGTCTGGACCTGGCTGATCACCGCGTTTTTGCTGATCGCAGTCATGCCGGTGCTGGCCGGCTGCGTGACGATGATGCTGATGGACATCCACTTCGGCACCAGCTTCTTCAGTGCCGCTGGCGGCGGTGACCCGGTGCTGTTCCAGCACGTGTTCTGGTTCTTCGGCCACCCCGAGGTGTACATCATGATCCTGCCGGCCTTCGGTGCCGTCAGCTCGATCATCCCGGCGTTCTCGCGCAAGCCATTGTTCGGCTACACCTCGATGGTCTACGCCACGGCCGCCATTGCGTTCCTGTCGTTCATCGTCTGGGCGCACCACATGTTCGTGGTCGGCATCCCCCTGGTGGGCGAGTTGTTCTTCATGTACGCGACCCTGCTGATCGCCGTGCCCACCGGGGTGAAGGTGTTCAACTGGGCCAGCACCATGTGGCAGGGCTCGCTGACCTTCGAGACGCCGATGCTGTTCGCCGTGGCGTTCGTGATTCTGTTTTCAATCGGCGGCTTCTCCGGGCTCATGCTCGCCATCGCCCCGGCGGACTTCCAGTACCAAGACACCTACTTTGTGGTCGCGCATTTCCACTACGTGCTGGTGCCCGGCGCGATCTTCGGGATTTTCGCCTCGGCGTACTACTGGCTGCCGAAATGGACCGGCCACATGTACGACGAAACCCTCGGCAAGCTGCACTTCTGGCTCTCGTTCATCGGCATGAACATGGCGTTCTTCCCGATGCACTTCGTGGGCCTGGCGGGCATGCCCCGGCGGATTCCCGACTACAACCTGCAGTTCGCCGACTTCAACATGGTCTCGTCCATCGGCGCGTTCATGTTCGGCACCACGCAGATCTTCTTCCTGTTCATCGTGATCAAGACCATCCGCGGCGGCGAGCCAGCCCCGGCCAAGCCGTGGGATGGCGCCGAAGGGCTGGAGTGGAGCGTGCCGTCGCCGGCGCCCTATCACACGTTTACTACGCCGCCGGAAGTGAAATAGATGACACCGGGGCCTTGTGTGGGAGCGAGCCTGCTCGCGATAGCGGTGCGTCTGACACACCGAGTCGCCGCCATCGCGAGCAGGCTCGCTCCCACAGGGTTTTCGGTGAGGAGCGGGAACCATGGCTGATTCAATCTCGCTGAAGAAACTGGTCACCCGCCTGCTGCTGGTAGTGGTGGCCATGTTCATCTTCGGGTTTGCCCTGGTGCCGATCTACGACGTGATGTGCAAGGCGTTCGGCATCAACGGCAAGACCGGTGGGCAGTACGAAGGCGTGCAGACGGTGGATGAGTCACGGCAGGTGCGGGTGCAATTCCTGTCGACCAACGCGGTGGACATGGTCTGGGATTTCTACCCCAAGGGCGATCAATTGGTGGTCAAGCCGGGGGCAGTGAACGAAATGGTGTTCGTCGCCCACAATCCCACCGACCGGCCGATGAGCGCCCAGGCAGTTCCGAGCATCTCGCCGAGCACGGCGGCGGCGTATTTCCACAAGACCGAATGTTTTTGTTTTACCCAGCAAGTGCTGCAACCCGGCGAACGCATCGAGATGCCCATGCGCTTCATCGTCGACCGGGACATGCCCAAGGAAGTGAAGCATCTGACGCTGTCCTACACGCTGTTCGATATCACTGCTCGTCATCCTCCGGTGGCTCTAAACACTGACCGATAGCGTGCCCGATAAGGAGAACAATAAATGGCAACTCATGAGCACTATTACGTTCCGGCCCAGAGCAAATGGCCGATCATCGCCACGGTCGGGATGTTCGTCACGGTGTATGGGCTGGCGACCTGGTTCAACGACCTGAAGGCGGCACGCCCGGACTCCAACGGCCCGCTGATCTTTTTCGTCGGCGGCCTGTTGGTGGCCTACATGTTGTTCGGCTGGTTTGGCGCCGTCATCAAGGAAAGCCGCGCCGGGCTGTACAGCGCGCAGCTCGATCGCTCGTTTCGCTGGGGCATGAGCTGGTTCATCTTTTCCGAAGTGATGTTCTTCGTGGCGTTCTTCGGCGCGTTGTTTTACGTACGAGTGGTGTCGGCGCCCGGTCTGGCCGGTGAAGGCAGCAAGGGTTTGTCGGAGATGCTGTGGCCGAACTTCGAATACGTCTGGCCGTTGTTGAACAACCCGGATCCCAAACTCTTCCCACCGCCCAAGGACGTGATCAGCCCTTGGGGCTTGCCGCTGCTCAATACCATCCTGCTGGTCAGTTCCAGCGTCACCGTGACCATCGCCCACCACGCCCTGAAGAAAGGCCATCGCGGCGCATTGAAGGTGTGGCTGGCGATCACCGTGCTGCTGGGTTGCGCGTTCCTGGGCTTCCAGGCCGAGGAATACATCCACGCCTATAAAGAGCTGGGCCTGACGTTGGGCTCGGGGATCTACGGCGCGACGTTCTTCATGCTCACCGGTTTCCACGGCGCCCACGTCACCATCGGCACGATCATCCTGTTCGTGATGCTGATGCGCATCATGCGGGGGCACTTCGACAACGAGCATCAGTTCGGCTTCGAGGCCGCGAGCTGGTACTGGCACTTCGTCGACGTGGTGTGGATCGGCTTGTTCTTCTTCGTCTACATACTCTGAGGCAGCCATTATCAGGGCGACTCTTTACCAAGGAGCATGCGACACCAACTGGCCGCTGAAAAAGCCCCAGGCAATCAAGCCGACGGTCACAGCGGCCAAGGCCACGCGAATTGCCAGGGCGATGACCAGGCGATTGGAATCGCTTTGGTCCTTGACCAGAAAAAACAAGCCGCTGAACAGGCTGGCAACCGTGGCGATCAGCATCAGGGCGATGGCTGCTTTGAGCATTGGAAACACTCCGGGGGACGCGATGCACGTGAGTATAGCTATCCCGTTCATTAGCCTTAGGGCGGCGCCATGAAAGGCTTCCGGCCGGGCATCGTGCCGTCACTCGTGGTGGCCGTGCTGGTGCCGGTGATGGTGTGCCTGGGGTTCTGGCAAATGAGCCGGGGCGAACAGAAACGTGTGCTCATGGACACTTATGCCGAGCGCCGCGTGGCCAAGCCGATGGACAGCGTCGAGCTTTCGGAAACGACGGATCCGGCCTTTCGACCGGTCAGCCTGCGTGGCCAATTCGACGCCGAGCACAGCCTGCTCCTGGACAACCGCCAGCACGACGGCAAGGTGGGCGTCGAACTGCTGCAGCCGTTCCTCGATCACGCCAGCGGGCTTTGGCTGCTGGTCAATCGTGGCTGGCTGCCCTGGCCGGATCGCCGCACCCCGCCAGTCTTCAGCACACCTGAACAGACTGTCGACCTTCAAGCCTGGGTCTACGTCGCACCCGGCGCCACGTTCCAACTTCACGCCGACCCGGCAAGCGCACCGTGGCCGCGGCTGGTCACCACCATCGAACCGCAGAAACTCTGGGCAGAACTGGACCGTGGCGGCTTCGCTTACGAACTAAGACAACAAAGCGGCCCCGGCGCCTACCAGACCGATTGGCCGGTGGTTGCCATGGGTCCGGAAAAACACCTCGGCTATGCCGTGCAGTGGTTCGCCATGGCGGCGGCGCTGTTCGGCCTTTTCCTCTATCTCGGATGGCACAACGCAGGGAGACACCATGGGAAGCACCATGAATCCAACCAACACGTCTGAAGCACCCGATGCACGCAGCCGCCGCAAGGGCCGCGTGCAATTGCTGTTGATTGTGCTGGGCGTGATCGGCCCGATGATCCTCGCCACCGGCATGTACAAATTCCAGTTCTGGGTCCCCGACAGCCGCAGCTACCACGGCGAGTTGATCGGCAACGGCCAGTCCCGCGCCGACATCGGCGTGCAGGCCGACGAGCAGCGCTGGCAGATCCTGGTGACGGCCCCTCAAGAGTGCTCGGTGGACTGCCGCCAGTTGGTCTACCTGGCCCGGCAAGTGCAGATCGGCCTGGGCCGCGAAGCCGGCCGCGCCAGCCATGCCCTGGCCATCGCGCAACCCCTGGACAGCGCGTACGACGCCCAGCTGCAGCGCGAATATCCCCAGCTGCAACGCTACCCGCTGGATCTGCCTGCCTATCAGAAAGGCGCCCAGGGTTCCGGCGGCGCCCAGCTGTGGATCATCGATCCCCACAGCAACCTGGTGCTGCGCTACGACGCCCGGGTCAAGGGCAAGGATTTGCTCAACGACCTGCGGCACCTGCTGAAACTGTCGAACATCGGATGAGGACATCGACATGGCCAAGCCTGGATTTCGCCTCGCGCTGTTCGCCACGTTGCTGGCATTGATTGTCGTACTGTTAGGCGCCTACACCCGCCTGACTCACGCCGGCCTCGGTTGCCCCGACTGGCCGGGTTGCTACGGATTCATCAGCGTACCCAAGGGCGAAGCCCAACTGGCCCATGCCGAATTGCATTTCCCCGACGCCCCGGTTGAGGCCCATAAAGGCTGGAACGAGATGGTCCACCGGTATTTCGCCGGTGCATTGGCGCTGATGATTGCCGCGCTGGCCGCCCGGGCCTGGACGAACCGTCGTCACCCTGGCTTGCCATTGAAATTGCCACTGTTTCTCCTCGCCGTTGTGTTCGCGCAAGCGGCGTTCGGCATGTGGACCGTGACGTTGAAGCTCTGGCCTCAAGTCGTCACCGGTCATCTGCTGGGCGGGTTCGCGACGTTGAGCCTGTTGTTTCTGCTTACCCTGAGATTGTCCGGCGTGTTGCCGGCGCTGACCGTGCCCAAGCGCCTGCAACATTGGGCCACGGCCGGGCTGCTGCTGGTGATCGGCCAGATCGCCTTGGGCGGCTGGGTCAGTTCCAACTACGCCGCGGTGGCCTGCATCGACTTCCCCACCTGCCATGGTGAATGGATGCCGCCCGCCGATTTCGCCAACGGCTTTCACCTGACCCAGCACATCGGCCCGAACTACCTGGGCGGGCAACTGGACAGCGACGCCCGTACCGCCATCCATGTGACCCATCGCATCGGCGCGTTACTGGTGACTGTGGTGCTGCTTGGGCTGGCTTGGCAACTGAAGACGGTGGGCATGACCCGACTGGCGGGGCTGGTCCTCACCGCGCTGGTCGCGCAAATTACATTAGGTATAAGCAACGTCGTGTTTCATCTGCCGCTGCCGGTGGCCGTGGCCCACAACGCCGGGGGCGCCGCCCTGCTGCTGACCCTGGTGCTGGTCAATTATCACGCACGCACCAGCCTGGTCCGGGTACGGCACCACGTCCCGCTGCGCTGGCGCTTCAATCCGCCCGAACACGGCGTCGCCCCCATTACGATTAAAGGAGAGATGCCATGGCAACCTTGACCGGTGAACGCCACAGCCAGGCGATCTGGCGCGATTACCTGGAGCTGACCAAGCCCAAAGTGGTGGTATTGATGCTGATCACCTCGCTGGTCGGCATGTTTCTCGCGACCCGCGCCGGAGTGCCGTGGACGGTCCTTGTATTCGGCAACCTGGGCATCGCGCTGTGCGCAGGTGGCGCGGCCGCGGTGAACCACGTGGTGGATCGGCGTATCGACGCGGTGATGGCCCGCACCCATAAGCGGCCGCTGGCCGAAGGGCGGGTCTCGCCCGCCGCTGCACTGACTTTCGCCCTGGCGCTGGCCGTCGCCGGGCAAGCCATGTTGCTGATCTTTACCAACCCACTGACCGCCTGGCTGACCCTCGCCTCGCTCCTCGGTTACGCCGTCATCTACACCGGCTTCCTCAAGCGGGCAACGCCGCAGAACATCGTCATCGGCGGCCTCGCCGGCGCCGCTCCGCCGCTGCTGGGCTGGGTGGCGGCCACCGGACACGTCAGCGCCGAACCGCTGTTGCTGGTGTTGATCATCTTCGCCTGGACACCACCGCACTTCTGGGCTCTGGCGATTCATCGCAAGGAGGAATACGCCAAGGCCGACATTCCGATGCTGCCGGTGACACACGGCGAGCACTACACCAAGATCCACATCCTGCTGTACACCTTGGTGCTGCTGGCGGTGAGCCTGATGCCATTCGTGATCCAGATGAGCGGGCTGATCTACCTGGTTTGTGCGCTCGTGCTGGGTGCCCGGTTTCTGCAATGGGCCGTGGTGTTGTACCGTGGCAGTCGGCCGCACGCGGCGATCAATACGTTCAAGTACTCTATCTGGTACTTGTTCATGCTGTTCATCGCCCTGCTCGTTGATCACTACTTACTGTTGAGCCTATGACTCGTACCCAGAAAACCGTCTTCATCCTCGCGGCCGTGATCGCACTGATCCTCGGCCTGACCATCAACAAGGTGCTGTCCAGCAAAGGCCAGGGTGACCCGACCGCATTGATCGACGCCGGCATCATCCTGCTGCCGCAAAGCCGCAACCTGCCGGATGTGAAAATGACCGACCAGGACGGCCAGCCCGTGGCGATGGATGGGCTGAAAGACAAGTGGAGCCTGCTGTTCTTCGGCTACACCTTCTGCCCGGACATCTGCCCAACCACCCTCGCCCAACTGCGCCAGATCAAAAGCGAACTGCCGCCCGAGGCTGTGGCCAAGTTGCAGGTCGTATTGGTAAGCGTCGACCCGAACCGCGACACCCCCAAGCAACTCAAGCAATACCTGGGCTACTTCGACCCGCAGTTCAAAGGCCTCACCGCTTCCTCTGTTGAAGACTTACAGAAACTCGCCAATGCGGTGAGCATTCCCTTTATTCCGGCGGACACCAGCAAGCCCAACTACACCGTCGATCACAGCGGCAACCTTGCCGTGATTGGACCGGACGGCAAGCAACGCGGGTTTATTCGGGCGCCGTTGAATAACCAGAAGTTGGTGGCGCAGTTACCGGAGATGCTCAAGCGCAAATGAAGCCAAGGCGAGGCCACTTGCTTCCTGATAATGCATCTCCCCGTGGCGAGGGAGCTTGCTCCCGCTCGGTTGCGCAGCGACCGCAAAACCGAACGATGCGGTTTGCCTGAGGAAATGCAGGGGCCTGCTGCGCAGGCCAGCGGGAGCAAGCTCCCTCGCCACAGGGGTTAGTGTCGATCCGAACATCCAGCCCAACGCCACGTACTGTGGGAGCGGGCTTGCTCGCGAAAGCGGCGGGTCAGCTTGCATCAATATTGAATGTGACACCCTCCTCGCGAGCAAGCTCGCTCCCACACCGGGCGGCGGTGAACAGAGTATCTGCAACAGCCTCAATCCCCTGTGGGAGCGAGCCTGCTCGCGATGACGCCAGCCCAGACACCGCCCGTGGCGAGGGAGCTTGCTCCCGCTCGGCCGGTCCGACGTCTCGGGCGCAGCAGTCGCAAAACCAGACGATGCGGTTTACCTGAAGAAATGCCGAAATCTGTGGGAGCAAAGCTTGCTCGCGATTGGGGCAGGTCTGTCGATACAGGTTTGGCTGGTCTCCACTATCCGAGCAAGCTTTGCTCCCATGGATGTCGCCAGGGACGCTCCACGTTCCGCTTCTGATCAGAAATCAATAGTCCCCGAAAACTTCACCAACCGCGGATCACCCTGCGAAAGATAGCCGCCGTTCGCCGAGGCCCAGTAGTTCTTGTCGGCAATGTTTTCCACATTGACGCGCAACGTCAGGTCTTTCTCTACGAATTTCATCTTATAACGTGCGCCAGCATCGAAACGGTTCCAGGTAGGCAAGCTCAGATTATTAGCCTGATCAGCGTACTGCCCGCCAGTGCGCAACATTCTGGCGCTGAGCGCGGCGTCTTCAATGCCTGGGACATCCCAATCCACGCTGGCATTGAGCTGGAACGTTGGCACGCCAATGGCGTGGTTGCCATCGTTGAAACCGCCCGCAGTGTTTTTGAGTTCGGACGTCATTCGGGTGCCGCCGGCCATCAACCGGAGACCTTCGATGGGCTCACCGAATACGCTGATCTCCAACCCTTTATTGACCTGCTCACCGTCACGCACATAGAGGTTCTGCGCGTTGTCGACGTAGCCATCGGAAGGTTTCTCGATACGGAAAACACCCACGTTGGCACCGAAGGTTTGCATGTCCAGCTTGATGCCCGCTTCCAACTGTTTTGTGCGGCCCGGGGGAAAGGCTTGGCCCAGGTTGGTGATGCCTGAACCGGACGCCACTGGCCCTTTAGCAAGGCCTTCGATTCGGTTGGCGTAGAGCGACACGCTCTCCACAGGCTTGTAGACAATGCCGTAGACAGGCGTGGTAACGGCTTCATCGTAGGGCGTGCTACGACTGCCATCGTTTGCTGGATTGGCTACACCGTTTGAGGTGGTGCCATCGTACTTATAGTTTTCGACACGCAACTGCTGACGACGGACACCATAAGTGACCAGCAATTTGTCATCGAACAAGCCCAACGTGTCGGAAATCGCTAGGCTACGGTTGCGGGTTTTGCCGGTCACCCCGGGATCGCCCATTTCACCGCCGGTGCTGGACACCGCGGTCGGCTTGGGTAGCGTTGGGGTGTCGTAGAGATTGCTGTTGCCGGTAACGGGACGATAGAAAGTGTAGGCGTTTTCCTGCTCGGTCCAGATCGTTGAGCCGCCGATCGCAACCTGGTGGGAAACAGGTCCCGTGTTGAAGCGCCCGTTCAGCCCGCCACTAAACGATGTGTTGTCTTCGTTGTGTGGAATTTCTGAGCCACCGATCGTCGCGACACCGTTATTGCCGACCAGCGTCGGTGTGGCGTATACCCCAGTTTCTCGGGTGTGCTTTACACCGCCAGCCAGGTAGGCGGTCCAGTTTTCGTTCAAGTCCCAATCGCCACGAACCATGCCGAAGGTGTCTTCGGTTTCGGAGTAAGTCCAGTCCTGTCCATAATTGTGACTCGCATCCGGAGCCGTGGGAATGCGCGTGGCGTTGCCGATGTTCACAGAGTTACGCAGTCCATTGATACGCTGTTTCTGGTAGCCGAAATCGGTGGAAACGCGGAAGTCATCACCTCGATAGTCCAAGCCAGCAACGAACAACTTTGTGCGCTGATCCTGGTTGTCGATCGCTGTTTCACCTTCGCGCTGGCTCAGGTTCAACCTGGCGCCAAACCGATTGTCCTCGCCGAACCGCTGCCCGATATCCAAATGCTCGCCCATGCGGCCATCGGTGCTGATGTCCTGCGTATAGCGACGAGTCGGGACATCCTCCGCGCGCTTGGGCTGCAAATTGACACCGCCCCCAAGACCCGAACCCGTCGGGCTGACGCCGTTGATGAACGCGTTGGGCCCCTTGAACACCTCGACGCGCTCGATCGCATCCGTCGACAGAATTTGGCGCGGTAAAACGCCGTACAGCCCGTTGTAGGAAATGTCGTCGCTGGCAAGCGGCAGGCCTCGAATCACGAACACCTGGGATTGGTTACCAAACCCATAGGACTGACGCACCGAAGGATCATTGAGCAGCACATCACCCACGTCTTCCGCTTGCTGATCTTCAATCAACTGCGAGGTGTAACTGGTCATCACGAACGGGACATCCATGTTGTCCTGATTGCCCAGCACCCCTATCTGGCCTCCCCTCGCCACCTGCCCCCCCGCATAGGGCGCCGATAACGTGTTGGAATTGGTTTTAATCGCATCGGCAGTAACGTCGGTCACGCCCAATTCAATAGGCGCTGCCGCCTGGGCAAGAAAACTGACTGAGCAGCACGCAGCGAGCAACGTAAGGCGAGATGGAAATAGCATGAGTGAGTACCTGCGGGGAAACGGCCAATGCCGCTAATGCTAATGATTCGCAGATAGATTATCCATACCAACTGACACGATGCTATAAAGATCTGGAAGCGGTTCTGTCGGCATCAAGCGCCTTAATCGCCACAGGGACTGGCTACCAGGAAGGGGAAATTTGCTCTCACTTCCACACGAGGGGGGATGTGTCGAACCGAACACCGAGCCCAACGCCGCCCACTGTGGGAGCAAGCCCGCAAAAAGCGCCGACCGCTGTCGCTCGGCGCAACTGCGACATGACGTTCCCCGCCGTAATCACCGCTACGGGCGACATTGGGCAGTTGCTCGCGGCCAGCGCCTCTGCGACCCAGGTATTGCAGGTATAAAACAGCGAATAGTGACCCTCGGCCTGGTAGAACCGGCTCTCTCCATACAGGCCAGGCCCGAGCACCACCAAGGTGCCCGTCGCTGAGCGGGTGAAGGTCCCGGCCACGAACGCGAGCAGTCGTCGGTAGCCGTCCTCCGTCACCCGCACCTCGATGACCTCGCTTGCGGTGAAACGCCGCCTCGGGTCCCCGTCAATTTTGACCGCATGCAGCACGGTTGCCGTCGACCCGAACAAGGCTCCCAGGGCGAGGCTCAAGGTGGCTTGTGGGGCTCGGTAGAAATCCTCGTCACCCCAGCCGAACTCAACGAAGTCGCCTTCGCTGAATGCTTCGACCAGTGCGGGAAGCACTTGAAGCAGATCGGAGCGCGCAATCACCAACCCAGTATGCAGGCCATGATTCACCACATAGAAGGACCGCCAACCGCCACCCTCGCCCCTCGGCGGGTCCGACGCGCTAGCGCAGCCGAACAGCGTGAGGACCAGGGCCAACACTGCAATGCGCATACACAGGGACCACTTAAGGGAACGGATTTATTACCTGATATTAATCCATCCGCCATCCCCCCTCAGCCAACCTCCTCAAACCGCCGCCGCTTCATGAACAACCCCATCCCTATCGGCACGGCAAAAACCGACAGCAACCCCAGATCAAACCCCAACACGCGGGTCTGACCTGCCACAAAGCAGCCAACCACACCCGCAACCATCAACACTACGCCTAGCCACTTGCGTAGCAGATAGGGCTTGAGGAATCGATCAAGCAGAAAGGACACCACCAAGGCAATGACCAACTGAGTAATTTCGGACATGTACGTCTCCGGTCAGGCCTTGATGATCAATGTCGAGAGGGTGCGTTGCGGGCCGATGCCGCCGTTGACCTGCGCCTCTATGCTGACCAGTACGTCGCCCGCATGGTAGGTGGGTAGAATTTGATTGGTATACGTGCGCACACCTACCCCTACAGATGCCGCCACGTAAGGGGGGGCCACAGCCTTGGCGGCGGAAGCGAAGGCCGCGGCTGCAAGGTTGGCGATCGTGGTGCGCTGGGCGTTGAGGGCATCGCCCTGTTGTCGGGTCAGCGGCTTGGAGATCCCGATCATCATCACGCAAGGCAGGCCCCTGGCCTGCATCTTGTCGTATACCTCGACGACCTTGCTGTTGACTTCATAGTGAGCGTGTTTTGCCTCGCCAAAATGCAGCTCGCGCAAGCGCCCGCGTTCGCTGTCGGTGAGGGTGATCTGCGAGACGTTGAAGACGATCCCGTGATTGCCCATGTATCGGAAAGTCCCTTCGAACTTCATCGCCCGTATCCTTTTGGGGTGAAGGTGGCAATTCTCTGCAACGGGCGGATGGGATTCAATCATTTCGTACTGCTGGACTGAGCAAAACAACCCACCAGCCTCGCCGAAACACTCACCTCCTACAGCCCCCGCCTACAACGTCCATCAAGCCACGCATCCTTGCGCCTTTGCCTACAACTACGCCAGAATCCGCCCGCTTGTGCGCCTTGTCCCGGGGTTCTATTGTCTTCCTGCCACTGCCCATCAGTGGTCGGGTTTAGTAGCCCGGATGACATCCGGTTGCATGAGTCTCATCAGTTAGGCTTCGCCTGCACTCGATGGTGGCTGTGCGCATGGCGTCCTCGGGCGCGCCGGTTTTAGGTATGTCACCGGTCTACTAACCTGCGCACAGCCGCCACCCTATCGTTTAGTAGCGAAATGGTTGCGGCCTAACTGAGAAGACATACCTATGTTCAAAATAACCCCAAATCCGCCAGAAGCAGATTCCACTCCCAAATCCGCAAAATCCAAAGCCAAGCAGCAAGACGAAACCACCAAACGGGTGATCGATCACTACTTGCTACCGCAACCGGACAAATCCAAAGACGACCCCAAACCGGGCCAGCTATTCACCGTCGTGAAAGGTCTCGACAACGAATGCCTGCTCGCCAACCTCAGTGAGACGTTGGCTTCGGCTGATGCGATGGTGAATGATCTAGCGTTTGATCTGGATGGGGCGAGGCGTCATGTGGCGCTGGGGATTCAGCAGTTGATTGAGCTGAGTTCGTTGTTGGCGAATCGGGTGTTGGATAATGTGGAGCCGGGGCGGTAGGTAAAGGTTTTCCAATGGAAAAACCCGGCGTTTTGCGTCGGGTTTCTTTTTGCCTCTGCCCTCCTAGAATGGCCGAAAACCGCCAGAAAGCACCAATAAGCGTGCTTGCGAAATTAGGGGATTCAAAATGTCCGCATGGGCCGTTATTTTCTCACGTGAAAAGGTCGTTAGCCATTAGTGCCGGTCGACAGCATGCAGTAGCATTTTCCCATGCCAAAACCTATCCAGAATTCTACATATGCCTCATAAGAGCGGCAGACACAATCGTGTTGCCGACGAGCGTTGCTCGCATGTAGGGATCGGATGCCGCAGGGCTCCACTGCGGCCCCCTCATACATAAAAATCCAATTAAATCAAATGATTAAATCGTATTTTCTAATGCTGCCTCTGCAACAGTTGTTTTTTTGTCCTGAAGGCCTTACCATCCTTTTTATGTCAGTGACTAGGGGTATCTCCAGTCGTCAAGCTGACCTCTAGAGGTCTTGATCCATGTTACATTTGTATGGCCTCCCTCCTAGTTTATGGCTTGAGCAGGGGGGCCATGCGAATTGTAAATTCTGCTACAACATCCCTTCTTTTATATTATTTTTCATCGCCTTATCTCGCCTCTCCCTCGATATAGAATTTCGAATATTCCGTTCGTTAGCATTGACATTGCGCAGCACTAACTCGTACCAATTTTCTTTTATGCAAGATGGTACTGTTCTTGGTCGCGTTACCGTGACAGTAGTGAATCCAATCAGAGATTGACAAATGGTTAATAGAGACTTTAAATCTGCATTTGAAGCTATGTACCATGGCAAATATGATTTTGAAGATTTCAAGTCGGGCGACATCTCCGAAAAATTCCGAAAGCTTGATCTCAATAAAAAGAACATTTACGAAGCCGATCAGACATTAAAAACCTATCATAAATTTCTTAATCTATTTGTATTCCAATGGCTCGAGTTTAATGAAAGCTGTGTATATTCCTATAGGAAAGGGATGAATGTAGCTGATGCAGTAAGCAAGCATGCTCACAGTAAGCACTTCTATCAAACAGACCTGAACAATTTTTTTGGCAACATTCGCAGCGATCTTGTTAAATCTACTATAATCGCCAGCATTGATAGAATACCTATTACCGACGTGCTTATGTATATCGATAGAATAATCGAACTCTGCACCGTGTCCAGCAAGCTACCGGTGGGTTTTTCAACATCACCTTTAATTAGCAATGCATGTCTATTGCATTTTGACAATGAAGTAGAGCGTTACTGTAGGGTAAATGGATTAATATATACGCGCTACTCAGATGACATAATAATTTCCGGAAGTGAGAGGAAGCTATACGGGACAGGTGAAGTAATCGCAGAAATCCTTCATCAGCACTTCAAGGACAATCTGTCTATCAATGTATCCAAAACAAAATACAGCTCTGCAGGCAATAAACTTAAAGTACTCGGAATGATGATTTTGCCAAATGGCACTATCACAATAGACTCGAAGTTGAAGGCCGATATTGAAGTGCTATTGCATTTTTTCACAAAAGACAAGCAAAAATTTTTAGATAAGATTGAAACCGATAGTACTACTGCACTCGCCAAGGTGTCTGGATACTTAAATTACATAAACACAACAGACAAAGTCTACCTCAACAAACTTCGCAAAAAATATGGCGCATCCGTAGTTGATATGTTTGTCCGCGGATCGGTGAAATCTCTATGAAAATTGAGATCGAAATCAATAATATTCAACATGTATCTATATTGAAATTTGATATTGATTTAAGCCTGAACAAGCTGACATGTTTAATAGGGAAAAATGGCATAGGCAAAACCACCCTTATTAAAGCCATACAGAATTTAAGATTTGCCGACACTTTCGCCCAAACATCACAACCAGGAATATTTCGTACCGATAGCCATATAAAATATTTAGTAGACAAAACTCCTTTCATATTCACTTATGATCCTGGCATTCGTAGCTTAAACTCAAAGGACATCATACCAGACATTATAAAAAGCAACATTGATGTAGAGTTGCCGATGCCTTACGGCCAGCGATTTAGTTTCTTCCAAACACTGACAAAAGCAGACCCAGAGATCCGAAGCAACATTGTAATGGGAACACACGAAGGGCCTGCGGAGCTAATCGAGTTTCTAAACTATATATACTCCACGACCAAATTTAATAATCTAGTCCAGATAAAAGTAAAGCGCAACGAGTACTACTGTATTCTTTTGGAAGAAAGCAGATATATACGCGAGGATTATTTGAGCTCAGGCGAATATCTTCTTATTAGCGTGTACAGAAAAATAAAAAATCGCTGCAAACTTATCGTGATTGACGAAATTGATATATCACTAGATGCCGCAGCCCAAACTAGACTAGCAACAAGGCTTAGATTGTTCTGTGCAAACTACAATGTAAATATTTTATTTACAACGCACTCTCTAGCGCTGATGAAAACACTTAACGATAACGAAATTTTCTATTTGCTCGATGATTCCACTTGCGTTCGTCCAATTCCGGCGTCTTACAGTTACGTAAAAAGCATTCTTTTCGGGTTTAAAGGATGGGATAGGTATATTCTTACTGAAGATGACTTGCTCCAGAAGCTTCTAGAATACCTGCTTGAAAAGCACCATCCAAAAACACACTTCCAGTATAAAATTATATACATTGGAGGCGGGAGTGGCGTTGTAGATTTAATGAGCAGAAATGCGAAAGAAGAATTTTTTGCTAACCAGAAGGACGTAATCTCTATTCTGGACGGCGATCAAGCGAAAGAAAAACACGTAAAAAACTATAAAAATGTTTACTGTATCCCGTTCGAAAGCGTCGAAAAGCAATTGCACTCAGACTACTATGGAGGGTCAGGTTTTTTAGAAAATGCAATAGGTAACGTACCTGGCCTCGACAACAAGCAACTGTATAAACATGTAATGCGAAATAATCTTTTGACGGAGGCGCAAGTCATCGAATACCTTTGCACAACTTACGCCAAAGAAACTGAAAAATTTATGCAAATTTTTGACGAGTTTCTTTACTTACCCAACGTTTAACGCGGAGCAGAAGATATGAGCTGCAGTTCGTTTTGCCGAGCATACAAAACATCCGTTAATGGCTTCCTTCTGCTTTGCGCTGTTAAGACAGTCTGCGTTGGTTGACATCTGTACGACCGTTGACTCAGAAACGAGGATGGAACCCATGTCCCTTAGCGACTATTGGAAAGGCCCCGCCCACCGGCAACGCGCGGATGATTTGGAAGCCCAGCTTACGAATCTCCAAGCGCAATATGAGCAGCTCCAAACGCTCGCTACGAGGATCGGCGCCATGGATGTCTTGGAAGTTCAGAGGCTGACCGAGCAAGAGAAAGAGAAGCTTGCTGCCGTCCGCCAAGAAACTCAGCGCGCTGAGCGGGAGGTGGCTTCGCTAGCGCAACAGTCCTCTGATCTGCAAGGTCAAATACTCGTGTGGGAGGAGACGTTGCTGCTAGAAAGCTTTGCGCTTTATGAGCCTAAGTTCAAGCTAGTCACAAGCCAAGAATACAAATCCCGACTGGACAGTGTCCGCGAACGTCAAAAAGAGATGATTAAAGGCGGGGAGGCAGCGACCGGGAACATGGACTGGACGGTCAACAACAGCAAGGCCCAAGGTCGGAAGCTCGTGAACGACATGATCAAGTTGGTGATTCGCTCGTTCAACAACGAAGCGGATGTCTGTGTGGACAACGTGAAGTTCGACAACGTCGAACTGGGCGAGAAAAGAATTTTCAAATCGTTCGAAACCTGCAACCGCCTTGGCAAGATTATGAGCGTAGAGATATCGCCCGCTTATCTGCGCCTCAAGCTTGATGAATTGCACCTTGCTCAGGAGTTTCAGATCAAGAAGCAAGAGGAAAAGGAAGAAGCGAAACGCGCCCGAGAAGAGTTGCGAGAACAACAGAAGCTGGAGCAGGAAATTCGCGCTGCCCGGGAGAAGATCGCCAAGGAGCGCAAACACTTTACTACCGCCATGCGTGACCTTCAGGCTCGCCTGGACAAAGTAGAATCTGAAGAAGAGCGCGCCGCGCTACTGGCGAAGCTAGCCGAGGTTGAAGCGGGCCGAGCCGAGCTAGAGAGCGAAGAGAAGCTCATTGACTATCGCGAACAGAATGCCAAGGCCGGCTATGTGTACGTGATCTCCAACCTAGGGGCATTCGGGGAAGGGATTTACAAGATCGGTATGACGCGCCGCTTGGAGCCCATGGATCGGGTTGATGAGCTGGGTGATGCGTCGGTACCGTTCTGGTTTGACGTGCATGCGATGGTCTTCTCGAATAACGCTCCCGCATTGGAAGCAAAACTGCACGAACGCTTTGCCGTAGGTCGCCTCAACAAGGTTAACGGGCGCAAGGAGTTCTTCCGCGCGGACATTGCTGAGATTGAGTCGGTCATTCGAGAAAATTACGATTCTGTTGTAGAGGTCACCCACGAAGCACCGGCGGAACAGTATCGCGAAAGCCTGCGCATGGCATTGCCAAAACCCGCAATCCAGCAATCAGAACGACTTGCAGCACAAAGCTGAAATTTTGGGAAACGGCGACAGGGGAAACGGGGACAGACCATGATTATGAGAGAGTCCGATTACAGGTGAGCCCAAATCATGGTCTGTCCCCGGTTTCCTTTGCTTTTCCTGTGCCCTCGCCCCGGACTGCGTCCGAGTTTAGAAGTGGTACTTGTCGAGTCGACGCTTAAAGGCTTCTTCCGATCCCTCCATGATGTCCAGCACTGCAGTAGCTGTATCAGCTCTGTCCAAGCCGCCCGATGCAAGCCTTACGCCTAACCCTCGTTCCACCTCTAAGGCATACACTAGGTCGGTGTCGGCATTCACGGGGAGGTTGGCGTTGTGCGTGGCCAATATCAACTGACGCTGGTTTTTGACCTTACGCAGTAATGGCACGAGCTCGCGATAGATGAACTTTGAGTCCAGTTCGTCCTCAGGTTGGTCGATGACAATCGGCCCCTCTCCTTTGGCCAGCAGTAAGTTGAGGACGGCTGTGTTGCGCTGACCTTCCGACAGGGCCTTGCTCTGAACACTACCGACCAATGTCCTATCGGCCCGGTACAGCTCAATGTCTACACGCTCCTCGACACGGGTGAGTCGAGCGTTTCGCCAAGCGTCTTTTTGGGATATGACGTAGGGCTTCAGCTCATCTCGGTATTCCAGCAGGGATCGCGGGAAGTCTCTCCGCTCAGCTAGCACCTCACGAATGTGAAGCCAGGGTGAATCTGCCCCCTGCGGATGCCGGGAAAAGCTCTCAAATAGTTGCTTGCCGATGTGGTCCCAGGCTCTCCCAAGGCGACTGCGACCGTCTGGTGCCATTTCGTTCCATGCTTGAGTGAAGCCTGCAGCATCTGCCATTTTCTGAATGATAAGGCGTATTGAGCCTTGTGCCCTTTCATTAATCTCAAGGGCGGCTTGATGGCGAACATTGAATTGCTGCTCCCATAAAGCGTCCATGTCCTCCATCGCTGTATTCAGACGCTCGCGCTGCGGGGAAAGAGCTCCTAGGCGTTCCTCTTTCTGCAGCAGCAATTGCATTTTTGCTTGGCGGGCCCTATCGATCTCTTGCAGTCGTGCCACGTCCTGAGGCTGAAGGCCTCGCTCTCTACATGCCAGAAGGAACATATCCTTTGTGCCCTCTAGCTCCTTTGAAACTCGTTCCCAACCGTCACCATATTGAAAGAGCTTGGTCGCTTCTTGCTGAAGCTGAGCCGCCAATTCGGCCGCCTTCGTCCGATATATCTCCCTAAGCTGGACTGCTTCCCGAGTGAACTCATTGAACCATCCTGACCTAGGCCAGACCTCTACCTGGCCATTGTTGAGTGCGCCTCGAGAAGACAGATCGTCGGCTAGTAGGGAGAAACGCCGGATGTCCTCATTAATCTGAGTTTGGACCTGCTCAAAGTAAGATCGGGCCGCCTCCGCGTACTGGTATTGTTGCGCCTCCGCTTGAACTTCACTCCGCGCCTGCCACTGTCGATTTAACTCTTGGAGCTCTTGTTTGAGGACGTTGATCTCGTCGGTCAGAGCTTGAATCTGATCGACGCCTGCAAAAAGCTGATGGATCTCGGCACGGAGCGTACTTTCCTGGCCCTTTAAACCCTGTAGCTCAGTTGAACAAGCCTCGTCGATCATCGCCAACAAGCTATCGCCGCCATCCACGTCCGTGAGTTCACTGAGCTGCTGTTGGCTATAGAACTGCACCGGAAGCTGCCGGAGAAAGACGTCAAGATCATGTGCTTCTCCTTGAATTAATACGTGACCATCCCGTGGTCTCAGCGAGATGACATCTATCTGACCAGGAATACTCTCCCAGCCGACCTGAACCTCTGCCTCTTCAGTAAAGGTTGCCCGTACACGGTCGAATTTCGCCTTGGTAGAGGCCGAGAAAGCACCTCCTTGATCACGGCCGAATGCGAACCGGAGGAGCTCGAGAACTGTAGATTTCCCCGTGCCCCGTCCGCCGATTAAGGTGTTGAGGTTTGGCGAGAAAAAGATCTCTTGGTCAGCGAGAAACTTGAAGCCGCAACATTTCAGAAAAACGATCCTGGGGTGAGTCTGCTGATCCGAAGGGCGGGCCGGTTGGAGTCGAAGCCGTGACTTGCCGTCGAGGAAGGCTTGGCGCAGTGAGTTGATCGAAGGCTTAGATGACTTGACCCAGGTGTGGCGATAGCCCAGAGCATTCGCTAGAGGAACCCCATCTTCGTCCATTTTCAGCGACTTTGCGTCCGAGGACTGAACGTATGCTGGCTGTCGTCCTCCACGCGACCAGTTTCTATCTCTCCCCTCCAAGATCGAGCTATATCTTGGAGGCATTGGGTAAGTTGTTACCTCCACGGCTAGCAATCCTGGCAGCTTGTAGTCATCCATATTTCGGCCAGCTGCAAGCAAACCATCCTCTTGGTCAGCGTGTGCAGCAATCACAATACCACCATGATCTTTCTGAACGACGTCCAGCAAGGTCTTGAGACTAACAGGCTCGTCCCCACGACGTAAGGCGTTGGGCATTCCACCTCTGAATCTCTGATTTTCGGCCAATCCCAATTTAATAAGGATCATATTGACGCGCCGCAGGTGGCTCACTTTCGTAGCAGGTTCAAACAAGCACAGTAAGTGGTAACCGAGGTCTACCTCAAAACCGGGAAAAATGAACAGCGGTGGTCTATCAAGTTCTCTAGCAACGGTTTTGTTCTGCTCGACGAGGTGCGTGAGAAACCAATCACGGGGTTCAGTTTTCTCTGAAAAGTTGTGGTCGGTGATACCGATAGCCTCGAGCTCTAGCTCGTGACACCGCATTAGGAAACGTTTTGCCTTGTTTTGGATATCACTTTCGTCAGGCTCACCATTTCGTAAAGGTCGACGTGGATTCTGTAGGCGCAAATCATCGTCCGCCCAGTGCCTATTGTCCTCCGGCGTCTGGACTTGGAAATCCATTTTGAACCAGCGCATACCTTGATATCCGCCCACCTATGCCTCCTTGCCTCGTAGATTCGTAGATTCGTAATCCTGCTCGTGAACAACAGACCCGATTGCTTCCCATACTTGTATGGAACTTACTTCGATATCAAAGTGACTTTACACCTTCTTCGGATCAGCTTGATAGCGCCTGCTCAAGCTCCGTCGCCTATCGATATCTGTCTGATGCCCCAGTGCGCTTGCGATCGGCGACAGCTAAAGTTTCGCCCTGCCTACACTCCAAGCAACCGACCGCTTCTGACCGAAAGCAGACATTATTAAAAGGAATCGCTGACCGCGCTGGCTGCGTGGGGCTGCTACGCAGCCCAGCGGGGATAAATCCCCTCACCACAGGGTTTTGTGTGTTTGGGTGGTTGGCGGGCTGGTGTTGAGAATGGGGTGGGCTTTTTTGTGAGTGCTCGCACTGGAGCGCCAGCCCGGTCAAGCGGGAGCAAGCTCCCTCGCCACAAAAGCAGTTTTGTGTGAAGTCAGGGCTGGCGATCCAGCTTCTTCAGGAACACGGTCATTTCTTTTTCGGCCTGTTTGTCGCCATGGGCCCGGGCGGCTTCCAGGCCTTGTTCCCAGGCTTGGCGGGCTGCGGCGGCGTCGCCTTGGCCTTGGTGGGCCTTGCCCAGTAGTTTCCATGCGGCGGAGTACTTCGGGTCGAATTCGACGCAGCGTTGGAGGTGTTCGGCGGCGCGGGGGAATTCGCCTAGGTCTAGGTAGCCTTTACCCAGGCCGAAGCGGAGAAGGGCGTTGTCCATGCCCTTGGCGAGCATTTTTTCCAGGGAGTCGAGCATGGGGGCGTCCTTATCGGTGTGTCAGGGGTTGATCAGTTGGCTGTTAGGTAGCTTTCGCGAGCAGGCTCGCTCCCACAGTGGATCTCGGTCGATCACAATATTTGTGAACGACAGCGAGCCTTTGTGGGAGCGAGCCTGCTCGCGATGAGGCCATGACTGCCACTGCACAGCCTGGATCAGAAGAAGCTCAACCCCACATGGAACAGCTTCTCCACATCGCGAATGTGCTTCTTATCCACCAGGAACAGGATCACATGGTCGCCGGTCTGGATCACGGTGTCGTCGTGGGCGATGAGCACTTCTTCGTCGCGGATGATGGCGCCGATGGTGGTGCCGGGCGGTAGGCCGATGTCGCGGATGGCTTTGCCGATGACTTTGCTGGATTTGGCGTCGCCGTGGGCGATGGCTTCGATGGCTTCGGCCGCGCCGCGGCGCAGGGAGTGGACGCTGACGATGTCGCCGCGGCGTACGTGGGCGAGCAAGGTGCCGATGGTTGCCAGTTGCGGGCTGATGGCGATGTCGATGTCGCCGCCCTGGATCAGGTCGACGTAGGCCGGGTTGTTGATGATGGTCATGACCTTCCTGGCCCCCAGGCGCTTGGCCAGGAGCGAGGACATGATGTTGGCTTCGTCGTCGTTGGTCAGGGCCAGGAAGATGTCGGCGTCGGCGATGTTTTCTTCCAGCAGCAGGTCGCGGTCGGAGGCGCTGCCCTGCAGCACCACGGTGCTGTCGAGGGTGTCGGAGAGGTAGCGGCAGCGTGCCGGGTTCATCTCGATGATCTTGACCTGGTAGCGGCTTTCGATGGCTTCGGCCAGGCGTTCGCCGATCTGGCCGCCGCCGGCGATGACGATGCGTTTGTAGTTTTCGTCGAGGCGGCGCATTTCGCTCATGACCGCGCGAATATTCGCTTTGGCGGCGATGAAGAAGACTTCGTCATCGGCTTCGATCACGGTGTCGCCCTGGGGCAGGATCGGCCGGTCACGGCGGAAAATCGCTGCCACGCGGGTCTCGACATTGGGCATGTGCTCGCGCAATTGGCGCAGTTGCTGGCCCACCAGCGGTCCGCCGTAGTAGGCCTTGACCGCCACCAGTTGCGCCTTGCTCTCGGCAAAATCGATCACTTGCAGGGCGCCGGGGTGTTCGATCAGGCGCTTGATGTAGTTGGTCACCACCTGCTCGGGGCTGATCAGCACGTCCACCGGGATCGCTTCGTTGTCGAACAGGTCGGCGCGGGTCAGGTAGGCCCCTTCGCGCACCCGGGCGATTTTGGTCGGGGTGTGAAACAACGTGTGGGCGACCTGGCAGGCGACCATGTTGGTTTCGTCGCTGTTGGTCACCGCCACCAGCATGTCGGCGTCGTCGGCGCCGGCCTGGCGCAATACCGTCGGCAAGGAGCCGCGCCCTTGTACCGTACGAATGTCGAGACGGTCGCCGAGGTCGCGCAGGCGTTCGCCGTCGGTGTCGACCACGGTGATGTCGTTGGCCTCGCTGGCCAGGTGTTCCGCCAGCGAACCGCCAACCTGCCCTGCACCCAGGATGATGATTTTCATCCAGTCACTCCTATCGAATCGGTTTTAACCGCGTGCGGCGGCGATTTTGATCAGCTTGGCGTAATAGAACCCATCGTGCCCGCCTTCCTGGGCCAACAACTGCCGGCCATGGGGCTGCTTGATGCCGGCCTGGGTGGCAATGTCCAGCTCACGGGCACCCGGCGTGCGAGCGAGGAATGCTTCGATCACTTCGGTGTTTTCCGTCGGCAAAGTCGAGCAGGTGGCGTAGAGCAGCATGCCGCCCACGTCCAGGGTCGACCACATGGCATCAAGCAGTTCGCCTTGCAACACGGCCAATGCGGCAATGTCGTCCGGCTGCCGGGTGAGCTTGATGTCCGGATGGCGACGGATCACGCCGGTGGCCGAGCAAGGTGCGTCCAACAGGATGCGCTGGAACGGCTTCCCGTCCCACCACGCAGCCGTGTCGCGACCGTCGGCGGCGAATAGTTCGGCGTCCAGGCCCAGGCGCTCAAGGTTTTCCTTCACTCGCACCAGGCGCTTGGCTTCCAGGTCCACGGCCACCACGCCGGCCAGTTTCGGCTCGGCCTCGAGGATGTGACAAGTCTTGCCACCCGGCGCGCAACAGGCGTCCAGCACCCGTTGGCCGGGCGCCAGCTCCAGCAGGTCGGCGGCCAATTGCGCGGCTTCGTCCTGGACGCTGATCCAGCCCTCGGCGAAGCCCGGCAGTGCACGCACATCGCCGGGAGTTTCCAGCACGATGCCGTCGCGACTGTACTGGCACGGGATGGCCGGGATGCCCGCCTCGCCCAGCAACGCCAGGTAGGCATCGCGGGTATGGTGGCGACGGTTGACCCGCAGGATCATCGGCGGGTGGGCATTGTTCGCCGCGCAGATGGCTTCCCATTGCTCGGGCCAGAAGGCCTTGAGGGATTTCTGCAACCAGCGCGGGTGGGCGGTGCGCACCACCGGGTCGTGTTCCAGTTCACCCAGCAGGGTTTCGCTTTCCCGTTGGGCGCGGCGCAGCACGGCATTGAGCAGGGCCTTGGCCCAGGGCTTTTTCAGCTTGTCGGCGCAGCCCACGGTTTCGCCGATGGCGGCGTGGGCGGGGACGCGGGTGTAGAGCAGTTGATAGAGCCCCACCAGCAGCAGCGCTTCGACGTCGGCATCGGCGGCCTTGAACGGTTTCTGCAACAGCTTCGCCGCGAGGGCCGAGAGGCGCGGTTGCCAACGGGCGGTGCCGAACGCCAGGTCCTGGGTGAAGCCGCGATCGCGATCTTCGACCTTGTCCAACTGCGCCGGCAGGGAACTGTTCAGCGAGGCTTTCCCGCTGAGTACCGCGGCAAGTGCCTTGGCGGCGGCCAGACGCGGGTTCATGAGGCGTCCGCCGCTTGGCCGAGGACGGTGCCGATGGCAAATTTCTCACGACGGCTGTTGAACAAGTCGCTGAAGCCCAGCGCCTTGCCGCCGGGCAATTGCAGACGTGTCAGACACAATGCTTGATCGCCACACGCGACAACGAGGCCGTCCTTGCTGGCGCTGAGGATTTCTCCCGGTGCGCCCTTCCCTTCGGCGCAACTGGCCGCCAGCACTTTCAGGGCTTCGCCGTTCAGGGTGCTGTGGCAGATCGGCCAAGGGTTGAAGGCGCGCACCAGGCGTTCCAACTCAACGGCCGGGCGGTTCCAGTCGATGCGGGCTTCGTCCTTGTTCAGTTTGTGCGCATAAGTGGCGAGGCTGTCATCCTGCACTTCGCCTTCCAGCGTGCCGGCGGCCAGGCCGGCAATGGCCTGGACCACCGCTGGCGGGCCGATCAGCGCGAGGCGGTCGTGCAGGCTGCCACCGGTGTCTTCGGCGCCAATGGGGGTGCTGACCTTGAGCAGCATCGGCCCGGTGTCCAGGCCTGCTTCCATGCGCATGACGGTCACGCCGCTCTCGGCATCGCCCGCCTGCACGGCGCGCTGGATCGGCGCGGCACCGCGCCAGCGCGGCAGCAGCGAGGCGTGGCTGTTTATGCAGCCCAGGCGCGGGATATCCAGCACCACTTGCGGCAGGATCAGGCCGTAGGCAACCACCACCATCAAATCCGGCTCCAGCGCCGCCAGTTCTGCTTGGGCCTGGGCATCGCGCAGGGTCGGCGGCTGCAGGACTTGCAAGCCGTGCTCCAAGGCAAGCTGCTTGACCGGGCTGGGCATCAATTTTTGCCCGCGACCGGCAGGACGATCCGGCTGGGTATAGACCGCGACGATTTCATGGGGGCTGGCCAGCAGGGCCTTGAGGTGTTCGGCGGCAAATTCGGGAGTGCCGGCAAAGACGATGCGCAGTGGCTCAGTCATGGGAAGCTCTCAGTTACAAAGCAGTCGCAAAAAGAAAAAGGCTTGCCGCGGCAAGCCTTTGAAGAGGGGCATCAAGCGTTCTGGCGATGGATCTTCTCCAGTTTTTTCTTGATCCGGTCACGCTTGAGATTAGACAGGTAATCGACGAACAGCTTGCCGTTGAGGTGGTCGCATTCATGCTGGATGCACACCGCCAGCAGGCCTTCGGCGATCAGCTCGTAAGGCTGGCCGTCGCGGTCCAGGGCTTTGATCTTGACCTTCTGCGGACGGTCGACGTTTTCGTAGAAGCCCGGCACCGAAAGGCAGCCTTCCTGGTACTGCTCCATCTCGTCGGTGAGCGTTTCGAACTCGGGGTTGATGAACACCCGGGGCTCGCTGCGGTCTTCGGAGAGGTCCATGACGACGATACGCTTGTGCACGTTGACCTGGGTCGCGGCGAGGCCGATGCCTGGCGCCTCATACATTGTTTCAAACATGTCATCGACCAGCTGACGCACTTCGTCGTCCACTACGGCCACCGGTTTGGCGATAGTGCGCAGGCGCGGGTCCGGAAATTCGAGAATGTTCAAAATGGCCATAAGCTTGATAAATGCACGTGTGAAGTAAAGTCGGGTGGCTTGCCTGGCGTGTATTGGGATGCAGGCTACCGTTGTAAAACGTTGCTCTTGAAACAGAGCGAGCCACGGGGGCTCTGGCGTTTTACGCGAACGCACATAATAAAGGGATTCACCGCATGAGGAAATCACTACTCGCCCTGCTGCTCCTGGCTTCGGCCGGTATCGCGCACGGGCAAGTGCAACTTCGGGAAGGTTTTCCCCAACAATACACAGTGGTGACGGGGGACACGCTGTGGGACATTTCCGGCAAATACCTGCGCGAACCATGGAAATGGCCCGAGCTGTGGCAGGCCAACCCACAGATCGAAAACCCCAACCTGATCTACCCCGGCGACACCCTGTCGCTGGTCTACATCAACGGCCAGCCGCGCCTGACCCTCAATCGCGGCACCTCACGCGGCACCATCAAGCTGTCGCCTCGCATTCGCAGTTCACCGGTGGCTGACGCGATCCCGAGCATTCCGCTGCAGGCCATTAACAGTTTTTTGCTGAGCAACCGCATCGTTGACACGGCGGAAGATTTCAACAAGGCACCCTACGTCGTTGCAGGCGACGCCGAACGAGTGCTCAGCGGCACCGGCGACCGGATCTTCGCCCGCGGCAACTTCGACACAAGCCAGCCGGCCTACGGCATCTTCCGCCAGGGTAAGGTCTACACCGATCCCGAGACCAAGGAGTTTCTGGGCATCAATGCCGATGACATCGGCAGCGGTGAAATCGTTGCCACCGAAGGCGATGTCACGACACTGGCCCTACGACGGACCACGCAAGAGGTACGCCTGGGCGATCGCCTGTTCAGCGGCGAAGAGCGCTCGATCAATTCGACTTTCATGCCCAGCGCGCCGAAATCGGACATCCAGGGGCTCATCCTCGACGTACCCCGTGGCGTAACGCAGATCGGCGCGATGGACGTGGTGACGCTGAACAAGGGGCGGCGCGACGGGCTGGTTGAGGGCAACGTTCTGGCCGTGATGAAGACCGGCGAAACCGTGCGTGACCGTATTACCGGTGCACCGGTAAAAATCCCGGACGAACGCGCCGGCCTGCTGATGGTATTCCGCACCTACGACAAACTCAGTTATGGCCTGGTGCTGTACGCCTCGCGATCGCTGGCGATACTCGACAAGGTGCGCAATCCGTAACGTGTCTCACAAGTTACCAACAGAGTTATCCACAGCTTGTTCCCGCTTGAACGGGGCTATAACGATCAAGGATTGATCACATGCCATTGCCTGAATCTGCTTCGGTTCCGCCTGCGGAACTAGAGGCCCGTCTGCGCTTGCATCGCTTGCCGGAACTGGGGCCTAAACGTTTCATGACCCTGATGGAGGCTTTTGGCTCAGCGTCCAAAGCCATCAGCGCACCGGCCAGCGCATGGCGGGCGCTGGGGTTGCCGGCCACGTGCGCCGAGGCCCGACGCGCCCCGCAAATACGCGACGGTGCCGCCCACGCACTGGCCTGGCTAGACGGTCCGGCCCAGCATTTATTGATGTGGGACCAGCCTGACTACCCCGCTTTGCTCGCTCAGATCAGCGACGCGCCCCCGCTGCTGATGGTCGCGGGCGACGCCTCGATCCTGGAAAAACCGCAGCTGGCCATGGTCGGCAGTCGCCGGGCATCCCGCCCGGGCATGGATACGGCGGCGGCATTTTCTCGAAGCCTGGCCGGCGCCGGTTTTGTCATTACCAGCGGCCTGGCCTTGGGCATCGACGCCGCTGCCCATCAAGCGGCACTGGATGTCGGCGGGCAAACCATCGGCGTGCTGGGCACCGGCCTCGAAAATTTTTATCCACAGCGCAATCGACGGCTGGCGGAGGCAATGATTGCCCAGGGAAGCGCGGTGATATCGGAGTTTCCGCTGGACGCAGCGCCCAACGCCGGCAACTTCCCGCGTCGAAACAGGATCATCAGCGGCTTATCCCTCGGCGTGCTCGTGGTCGAAGCCAGTGTCGCGAGCGGTTCACTGATCACCGCCCGTCTTGCGGCGGAACACGGTCGCGAGGTGTATGCCATTCCAGGGTCGATTCATCATCCTGGGGCCAGAGGTTGTCACCAACTGATCCGCGACGGGGCGGCGCTGGTGGAAACTGTCGAGCACATTCTCGAAGCGTTGCGCGGTTGGCAGCGGCTGCCGCTGGCCGCCGAGCCTGTGCCCGTGACCCATCCGCTGCTGCGCCTGCTGCATGCCGCACCGCTAAGCAGCGAGGCGTTGGCCGACGCCAGCGGCTGGGTTCTGCCCAAGGTGCTGGCGGCGTTGACCGAGCTGGAACTGGAGGGACGCGCCATTTGTGACAACGGTCGTTGGTTCGCACGCTAGGTTTTATGGGGAAGATCGGTAAACTGCCCACAGCCTTATTTGCGTTGCGGAGAATGTTTCATGGTCAACAGTTGGCGTGTGCAACAAGCCGCGCGAGAAATTCGCGCCGGGGCGGTGATTGCCTATCCAACCGAAGCGGTCTGGGGCCTGGGTTGCGATCCGTGGAACGAGGATGCGGTGGAGCGTCTGTTGGCAATCAAGTCCCGAAGGCCCGACAAGGGCTTGATACTCGTGGCTGACAACATTCGCCAGTTCGACTTTCTGTTCGAAGACTTCCCCGAAACCTGGATGGACCGCATGGCCAGCACCTGGCCGGGGCCCAATACCTGGCTGGTGCCGCACCAGGATCTGTTGCCGGAGTGGATCACCGGCGTGCATGACACCGTTGCGCTGCGGGTCAGCGATCATCCAATCGTCCGTGACTTGTGCTCGTTGATCGGCCCGCTGGTCTCCACGTCGGCCAACCCACAAGGCCGGCCGGCGGCGCGCACGCGCATCCGCGTCGAACAGTATTTCCGCGGCCAGCTCGACCTGGTGCTGGGCGGTAACCTGGGCGGGCGCAAGAACCCGAGCGTGATTCGTGATTTGGCGACGGGCAAGGTGGTGCGCCCAGACTGACTTTTTGTCAGCACACAATCAACTGTGGGAGCGAGCTTGCTCGCGATGGCGTCAGGTCAGCCAGCATCAATGTTGGCTGATACACCGCTTTCGCGAGCAGGCTCGCTCCCACAGGGTTTTGTGTTCACGCAGTATTTATGAACACCACAAAGCAACTGTGGGAGCGAGCTTGCTCGCGATAGCGTCAGGTCAGTCAGCATAGATGTTGACTGATACACCGCTATCGCGAGCAAGCTCGCTCCCACCGGTCTTTTAGCGACCACTGGATCAGGGCAGGAGGATCGTCGACCCCGTCGTCCGCCGCGCCGACAATTCGGTATGCGCCTTGGCCGCTTCAGCCAGCGGGAATCGCTGATTGATATCCACGCTGAGCTTGCCACTGGCGATCATCCCGAACAGCTCATCGGCCATGCGCTGCAGGTTTTCGGCATTGTTGGCGTAGGTCGCCAGGGTCGGGCGGGTGACGTACAGCGAGCCCTTGGCCGAGAGAATCCCCAGGTTCACGCCGTCCACCGCACCAGAAGCATTGCCGAAGCTCACCACCAGGCCACGCGGCGCCGTGCAATCCAACGACGTCAGCCAAGTGTCTTTGCCAACCCCGTCGTACACCACTGGGACTTTCTTGCCGTCAGTCAATTCCAGCACGCGCTGTACGACGTTTTCCTTGCTGTAGTCGATGACTTCCCAGGCGCCATGGGATCTGGCGATGGCGGCTTTTTCCGCCGAGCTGACAGTGCCGATCAGTTTTACGCCCAAAGCCTTGGCCCATTGGCAGGCCAAGGAGCCCACGCCACCGGCGGCGGCGTGGAACAGAACAGTCTCGCCGCCCTTGAGCTCGTAAGTCTGACGCAGCAGGTATTGCACGGTCAGGCCCTTGAGCATTACCCCGGCAGCCTGTTCGAAGCTGATGGCCTCGGGCAAATGGACCAGATTGGCCTCGGGCAATACGTGGACATCGCTGTACGCCCCCAGCGGACCACTGCCGTAGGCGACGCGGTCACCGACCTTGAAACGCGTGACGTCCGAACCAACGGCCTCGACCACACCCGCGCCCTCCGCACCGAGCCCCGACGGCAAGGCCGGTGGCGGATAAAGGCCACTGCGGTAATAGGTGTCGATGAAGTTCAGGCCGATGGCCTTGTTGCTCACGCGGACCTGTTGCGGACCGGGCTCGGCGGGCTGGTAATCCACGAACTCAAGTACGTCTGGGCCGCCGTGGGAACTGAACTGGATGCGTTTGGCCATCTTCACTTTCTCCTTATCGTGGGACTTTTACCAAGCCTGCTATCGGACTCCTAAGCTTGATCCACGTCAACTGTGGTGTGGGCGGATGCGGTGTTATCCTGTGCGCCCATTTTGCCGGCGGCCTTGTACGCCGAGCAGCGTAGCCCTGATCAAGGTGATGTCATGACTACTCGCACCGAGGCCGTGAAAGCCTATCTGCTGGACCTGCAAGACCGCATCTGCGCGGCACTGGAAACCGAGGACGGTGGCACTCGCTTCGTCGAGGACGCCTGGACCCGGCCAGCCGGAGGTGGCGGTCGTACGCGAGTGATCGAAAACGGCACGGTGATCGAAAAGGGCGGCGTCAACTTTTCTCACGTCTTCGGCAGCGGTCTCCCACCGTCAGCCAGTGCCCACCGGCCTGAGCTGGCCGGGCGCGGCTTCGAAGCCCTGGGCGTGTCACTGGTTATCCACCCCCACAACCCCCATGTGCCGACGTCCCACGCCAACGTGCGCTTTTTCATCGCCGAAAAGGAAGGCGAGGAGCCGGTCTGGTGGTTTGGCGGTGGCTTCGACCTGACGCCTTATTACGGCGTGGAAGAAGATTGCGTGCATTGGCACCGCATCGCCCAGCAAGCCTGCGAACCGTTCGGCCCGGATATCTATTCGCGCTACAAGGCTTGGTGCGACAGCTATTTCCACATCAAGCATCGCAACGAGCCCCGAGGTATCGGCGGCCTGTTTTTCGATGACCTGAACGAGTGGGACTTCGACACCAGCTTCGCCTTCATGCGCGCCATTGGCGATGCCTACATCGATGCCTACCTGCCTATCGTGCGTCGTCGCAAGCACGACCCGTTCACGGCCAAGCAACGGGAATTCCAGGAGTTCCGCCGTGGACGCTACGTGGAATTCAACCTGGTCTATGACCGCGGCACGCTGTTCGGCCTGCAATCGGGCGGGCGTACCGAGTCGATCCTGATGTCCCTGCCGCCGCAGGTCCGCTGGAGTTATGACTGGAAAGCCGAACCGGGCAGCGAAGAGGCTCGCCTGACCGAGTACTTCCTGCAGGATCGCGATTGGCTGGCCACGGTCTGAACGGGGATTATCAATGGACCGCTACGTTGTAATGGGTAACCCGATCGGCCACAGCAAGTCGCCAATGATCCATCGCCTGTTTGCCGAGCAGACCGGGCAGGTGCTGGACTACAGCACGTTGCTGGCACCCTTGGAGGATTTTGCCGGTTGCGCCCGGGAATTTTTCCGCGAGGGCCGTGGGGCGAACGTCACCGTGCCGTTCAAGGAAGACGCCTTCCGCCTGGCTGACAGCTTGACCGACCGGGCGCAGCGCGCCGGGGCGGTCAACACCTTGAGCAAACTGGCCGACGGCCGCCTCTTGGGCGACAACACCGACGGTGCGGGGCTGGTGCGGGACCTGACCGTCAACGCCGGTTTCAGCCTCAAGGGCAAGCGCATCCTCTTGCTCGGCGCCGGCGGTGCGGTGCGCGGCGCCTTGGAACCGCTGCTGGCCGAAGCACCGGCGTCGGTGATCATCGCCAATCGGACGGTGGAAAAAGCCGAGTTGCTGGCTGAGCTGTTCGCCGACCTGGGCCCGGTCTCGGCCAGTGGTTTTGATTGGTTGAAGGAGCCGGTAGACCTGGTCATCAACGCCACGTCCGCCAGCCTGTCAGGCGATGTACCGCCGATTGCCGCAAGCCTGATCGAGCCGGGCCAGACGTTCTGCTACGACATGATGTACAGCAAGGAGCCGACATCCTTCTGCCGCTGGGCCCGGGAACATGGCGCGGCGATGGCGATGGACGGCCTGGGCATGCTGGCCGAGCAGGCGGGCGAAGCGTTCTACCTGTGGCGCGGGGTACGCCCGGATACGGCGCCGGTGCTGGCCGAGCTACGCCGCCAGCTCGCACAGTAGGCTTCAGGCTGTTGTGGCGAGGGGATTTATCCCCGCTGGACTGCGAAGCAGTCCCCAGAAAGCGGGGCCGCTTCGCGCCCCAGCGGGGATAAATCCCCTCGCCACAGGTGTGTAAACCTACAGACCTATGCGCCATAAGCTCCTCCACTCTTCAACCCTCGAAGTGGATCGGGCATTTGTCCGATCCTTCCAACTTCAACAACTCCTCCACCACCTGCGGCCTTGCCCCACGCAAGGTCAGGCTACGCCCCTGGCCACGCAACCGCCGGGCTTCCTGATGGAGCATTTCCACGCCCGAATAATCGATGAAGTTGATCTGCTGGGCGTCGATCACCACCCGTTGCGCCTGCATACGCTGCAAACGCACCTGCAAATAATGACTGGCGCCGAAAAAGATCGAGCCGCCCACCCGCAAGATGTCCGCCTCGCCTTCGCGGCTATGGTGTAAACGTGGCTGGGAGGTGCGCTTGAGGTAGAAAAACAGCGAGGCGAGCACGCCGGCGTAGATAGCGGTTTGCAATTCCAGCAACAGCGTGGCCAGGCAGGTCAGGCCCATGACCAGGAATTCGGAGCGACTCACCCGGTACAAAGCCCGGATGCCGCGATGGTCCACCAGGCCCCAGGCGATCAGCAGGATGCTGCCGGCCATGGCGGGAATCGGAATGTGCGCGATCAATTTCGCGCCGGCAACGGCAAACAGCGCTACCCACAATGCCGAAAACATCCCGGCCAGGGGCGAGCAGGCGCCAGCCTCGTAGCTGAGGCCCGAGCGAGTGAAGGAACCGGCTGACAACGATCCTGCGAAAAAACCTCCAACAATATTGGAAAGACCCTGCGCCCTCACCTCCTGATTCGCATCGAGCAACTGCCCGGAGCGGACCGACAGCGACCGGGCAATGGACAGACTGGTCACCAGCCCGAGCATGCCCACCGCCACGGCACCGGGCAGCAGGCGCAAGATCAATTCCAGGTCCAGCGGCAGCGGTGTGAACGGCGGCAGGCGCCCGACAAAGGCGCTAACCAACGCCACATGCCCGAACATCGCCGGCCACACCCAGACCACCAGGCTGCTGATGACCAAAGTTATCAACAGGCTTGGCCAGCGTGGCAGCAAGCGCTTGAGCACAATGCCCAGCGCCAGGGTGCCCAGTCCCAACAACAGCGAAGGCTTATCCACAGCTGCGATGTGATTGAACAACATAAGCAAGCTTTTCAACGCCGTGGCTTCGTTCGGCAGGTCCAGGCCCAGCAGGTTCGGCAGCTGCCCCAAGGCAATGACCACCGCTGCGCCCAAGGTGAAACCCAGCACCACCGAATGCGAGACAAAATTGACCAGCGCCCCGAACCGCAACAACCCGAGCAGCCATTGGAAAATACCCGCCAAGACCGTCAGCAAGAGGATCAGCGTGATGTAGTCCTGGGTTGCCGGAACGGCCAGGGGACTGACCGTGGCGTACAGGACAATGGAGATCGCCGCCGTAGGACCGCAGATCAAATGCCACGACGAACCCCACAGGCAGGCGATCAGCACCGGCACGATCGCCGCGTACAGTCCGTACTCGGGCGGCAATCCGGCAATCAGGGCGTAGGCAATGGACTGCGGCAGCGCGAGAATCGCACCGCTGAGGCCGACAACCAGGTCACGGCCGACACTGGCGCGCGTCTGCCGGGGTAGCCAGCTCAGGAATGGAAACAGCGAATGGCGCGTGGGGATTGCCATGGGGCCTCAAGAATGGGGTTTGGCGCAAGAGTATCAGGTGAACCAACGTGGCGAGGGAGCTTGCTCCCGCTGGACTGCGCAGCAGGCCCGATTCTGCGGCCGCTGCGCGACCGAGCGGGAGCAAGCTCCCTCGCCACAAGAGCCCGGCGCAGCTGTCAGAGCTTGGCCTTCACCGCCGCCAGCGCGTCCTTACCGTCAACGGTCTTCACGCCATCCAGCCATTTATCCAGCACCGCCGGATTAGCCTTGATCCAGGCCTTGGCCGCGTCGGCGTTGCTGACTTTCTTGGTCACCACCTCAGCCATGATGCTGTTTTCCATTTCCTGGGTGAAGCTCAGGTTGGTCAGCAGTTTGCCAACGTTCGGGCAGGCCTGTGCATAACCTTTGCGCGTCAAGGTGTACACGCTGCCGGTGTCGCCGAAATATTTCTCGCCGCCCTTGAGGTAGTGCATCCTCAGCTGCACGTTCATCGGGTGCGGGGTCCAGCCGAGGAAGGTCACGAACTTCTGTTTTTTCACCGCCCGGGAGACTTCCGCCAACATGGCCTGTTCGCTGGACTCCACCAGCTTCCATTCGCCCATGCCGAAATCGTTGGTCTTGATGATTTCTTTCAGGGAAAGGTTGGCCGGGGCACCGGACCCGATGCCGTAGATCTTCTTGTCGAACTTGTCCGCGAATTTGTTCAGGTCGGCAAAGTCATGCACGCCTGCGTCCCAGACATAATCGGGCACCGCCAGGGTGAATTCGGTGCCATCAAGGTTCTTGGCGAGTTGCGTAACATCACCGTTGGCCACGAATTTGTCATAGAAGCCCTGCTGCGCCGGCATCCAGTTACCCAGGAACACATCGACCTGACCATCTTTCAGGCCGCCAAACGTAATCGGCACGGCAAGCGTATCGACCTTGGGCTTGTAACCCATGCCTTCCAGCAGGAAACCGGTGATGGCGTTGGTCGCAGCGATGTCGCTCCAGCCCGGGTCAGCCATTTTGACCGTCTCGCAGCTTTGCTCGGCCCACGCCGAAACACTGCTCAACGCCAACAGCCCGGCGGCCAGTACTGTGGATAACTTTTGCATGTGCTTCCCCTTACGTTATTGGTTTATTGGCAGGGTTGTGGATAACGGGCCTTGCGCTCCAGATCGTCCAGATCGATGTGGTTGCGCATGTACTGCTGGCTGGCGTCCACCAGCGGCTGGTGATCCCAGCTCTTGAGTTTGCCCAGGGTCAGCGCATGGGCGACGAAACGTCGACGTCGCTGGCTGGCGAGTACCTGTTGATGAATCGTCGGAATGTCCCATTTGGCCCGCGCTTCGGCGAGAAAATCAGCGAACAGCGACTGATGTTCGGGCGATTGGCTGAGGTCTTGCTGCTCCTTGGGATCGTTGCGTAGATCGAACAGCAGGCATGGATCATCCTCGCTGTAGATGAATTTCCACGGGCCGCGACGGATCATCATCAACGGACTGATCGTGCCTTCAGCCATGTATTCGCCGAAGACCTCATCATGTCCGCCCTGCCCTTGCAGATGCGGCACCAGCGAACGGCCGTCCAGTGGCAGACCTGGCTCCAGCGTACCGCCGGCCAGTTCAACCAGGGTCGGCAGCAGGTCGGCGGTGGACACAGCCGCACCGACACGGCGATTGGCGAACTGCCCCGGGGCACTGATCAACAACGGTACCCGAGCGGCCATTTCGAACCAGTGCATTTTGTACCAAAGACCCTTTTCGCCGAGCATATCGCCATGATCGCCGGAGAAGACGACGATGGTGTCGTCGATCAGCCCGGTGTCCTCCAGGGTTTGCAGCAACTTGCCGACATTGCTGTCGATGTAGCTGCACGCCCCGAAATACGCTCGACGAGCATCGCGGATCTTATCCACAGGCAGCGGCTTATCCCAAAGATCATAGACCTTGAGCAGGCGCTGGGAATGCGGATCGAGTTCAGCCTGCGCCGGGGTTTTCGGCAGTGGGATCTCGTTGTCGTCATACAAATCCCAAAATGCCTTGGGAATCGTGTACGGATCGTGTGGGTGTGTCATCGATACCGTTAGGCAAAACGGCTGGTCGCCGTCCTCGCGGATGTGGTCGAACAAGTATTGCTGGGCCTTGAACACCACCTCTTCATCGAAGTCCAGCTGATTGGTCCGCACGCACGGGCCGGCCTGCAACACCGATGACATGTTGTGATACCAGCTCGGCCGCACATCCGGCTCATCCCAATTCACGGCCCAGCCGTAGTCGGCAGGATAGATGTCACTGGTCAGACGTTCTTCGTAGCCGTGCAGCTGGTCCGGTCCGCAAAAATGCATCTTGCCAGACAACGCCGTGCGGTAGCCGAGGCGGCGAAGGTAGTGGGCATACGTCGGAACGTCCCCTGGGAAATCCGCCGCGTTGTCGTAGGCGCCAATCTTGCTTGGCAACTGGCCGCTCACCAGGGTAAAGCGTGACGGCGCGCACAACGGACTGTTGCAATACGCGGCATCGAACACCACGCCCTGGTCGGCCAGGCGGGACAGGTTCGGCAACTTGATGGGCGACGGACCATAGATCGGCAACATTGGCGCGGCCATTTGATCGGCCATGATGAAAAGAATGTTCTTGCGCTTCATGTATTCGCGGCATTCCATAGTAGGCAGTTATGCGATAGTGCTGCGATTGAGCATGTAGCCCCTGAGTTTTGGGGTAAAGCCCATGCGAGACAATGACTAGGATAAGCACAGCTTATGTATGAAGCCTTGGGTGACCTCTCCCTGGACCTGTTCCGTGTCTTCGAATCAGCGGCTCGCCAGCAAAGCTTCACCGCGGCCGCGATCGAGCTGGGCACCACGCAGCCGGCCATCAGCCAGCAGATCAAACGGTTGGAAGAACAGCTGGGCACGCGGCTGTTTGACCGCATCTATCGAGGCATCGAGCTGACTGAAGCCGGCACGCTGCTGTTCGAGCAAGTCCAGGCCGGTTTGCAAAGCATCGATGCGGGTCTGAATGCGATCACCGCCCAGCACCAGCACGAAGTGCTGCAAGTGGCGACGGACTTTGCCTTTGCCGCTTATTGGCTGATGCCTCGGCTGCATCGGTTTCACGCCGCCAATCCCCAGGTGGATGTGAGCCTGGTGACCAGCGAGCGCAACCACAACATGCTCCGTACCGATATTGACGTTGCAGTGTTGTTCGGCGATGGTCGCTTCAAACAAGGCGAAAGTCGCTGGCTGTTCAGCGAAGAAGTTTTCCCTGTGTGCAGTCCGCTGCTGCTCGGAGAACGTCCCCTGCCCTTGCCCGCCCAGGCCTTGGCGGAATTCCCATTGCTGCACCTGCGCGCGGGCAACAGCAGCAACTGGTTCGACTGGAGTGGTGTGTTTCGCGAATTAGGCATCAACTCGCCGCCAGCGCCCGGGCAGTTGCGCTTCGACAATTACACGCTGCTCATCCAGGCGGCGATTGGCGGCCAGGGCGTTGCCATCGGCTGGCGACACCTTGTGGATAACTTGCTGGCCCAAGGATTGTTGTGTCGTCCGATCGCCCAAACGGTGCTGTCCCGGCTGGGTTATTACGTGGTCTTGCCCCAGCGCAAGCGCCGCGGTGTTCTAATCAAGTTGTTCGTGGATTGGTTGATGGAAGAACAGGCCAACAGCGCCGAGTCGCTCACTGGCTTGCCGCTGCCTTCCATCGCCGTTTGATAGGCCTACACGGCCGTGACAAAACTGACGTGCTCGCCCACATGCAGGTTCAAGCGCAGCTCATCGGCGATGCCGACGGCCACGCGGTTGAGCCGCTCCAGGGTTTCGGCCAGGCCCGGCTCGAGGCTGGTACTGACCTGGCTGAAGTGTTCGATGCCCAAGCCTGGCGCGGCATAGGGCGCGTTGATCAGGGTCCACTGCAGCGTGCTGTTCTTCAGAGCATCAAGCACTTCTTCGGCGGCATGGCGCTGCAAGTCGTCGTCGGCTTGTTCTTCGTCGAGCACCGCAAAGTCACCCACCAAAAACAACCGTGAAATGTTCACCGCTTGCATGCCGGCAATCAACGCGTCCACCGCCAGGACTTGCTCCACCGGGCCGGGAATCAATGTGCGCTCCACCTGCTCGCTGTTCATCGGCAATCCTGGTGCGTTCAACAGGCATACGACGGCGCTGACACCGGCGACGCTTTGCTTGACCCGCTCCGGGTCGAACAGATCGCCGGTCTTGGCCCGCAGTCCCGGGCGTGGGGCCAGGGCGGTAAGGTCATCCAGAACGGCGATTACTTCATGCTGTCGTCGCAGCAGTTCAGCCATCAACGCACTGCCGAGGCTGCTCATGGCACCATAAAGCACCACTTTGATAACCGGGGTTTCCGCGTTTTTCATGGCTGGCGTTCCTTTTTTCCCGCGTGTAAAGGCTCTGACCCGCGGAAAACCAAGAGGGTTCGCCTCTTTATCAAGGATTGACCGATGCAACGGATCAAGGGCTACCACGCCCACGTGTATTTGAATCTTTCAGCCTTCAAAGTGAAACGCTGATTGCTTTTGTGGCGAGGGGATTTATCCCCGCTGGGCGCGGAGCGGCCCTGAAACCTGCCATTGCGAAATTTCAAAAGAATGCGGTCTGCTCTTTTGGGCCTGCTTCGCAGTCCAACGGGAATAAATCCCCTCGCCACAAAGTAACTTCATGCGTTGGTCATACGGTCGGCCTGCGAAAGGCTGCTGAAAGCTTGCGCGATTAGGATCGCCTCACCTACCGGCAACAGACCGGTGGCCTACAACGAGCTTGCTGATGCTCGTGCGGCCTTTTTAACAACAACAATGGTGATTCTGATGTCCGCTGCTACCCATCCCGTTGCGCCCACTCCATCCGTCCGCCCCGTGCTTTGCATCCTGCGCTGACCTGACCGGTTCGCCTTTGCCCGCCGCGCCACGCCTGGAGTATTTCCCATGCTGACTTTCCTTGGCTTTGCCATGGTCATCACGTTCATGTTCCTGATCATGACCAAGCGCCTTTCCGCGCTGATCGCCTTGATCATCATCCCGATCCTGTTCGCCCTGTTCGGCGGTTTTGCACCGAAGATCGGCCCGATGATGCTCGAAGGCATCACCAAGCTCGCCCCTACCGGGGTGATGCTGATGTTTGCGATTCTCTATTTCGCCCTGATGATCGACTCCGGCCTGTTCGACCCGGCCGTGCGCAAGATCCTCAAGCTGGTCAAGGGCGACCCGTTGAAAGTTTCGGTCGGTACCGCCGTTCTGGCGCTCGTCGTTTCCCTTGATGGTGACGGCGCGACCACTTACATGATCTGCGTGGCCGCGATGCTGCCGCTCTACAGCCGCATCGGCATGAGTCCAAGGATCATGGCTGGCCTGATCATCCTCGCCGGCGGCGTGATGAACATGACCCCCTGGGGCGGCCCAACCGCCCGGGCGGCCAGTGCGCTGCATGTGGATCCGTCCGACATCTTCGTGCCGATGATTCCCGCCATGTTGGCCGGCGTCGTGGCGATCCTGGCGATTGCCTACATGTACGGCAAACGCGAGCGTGCGCGCCTGGGTGAATTGCACCTGGCGGGCGACGAAATGGACCACAGCGAAATCAGCGTTTCCCAGTTCCCGGACGCCCGCCGTCCGAAGCTGATCTGGTTCAACGGCGCGCTGACCCTGGTCTTGATGTGCACCCTGATCGCCGGCCTGTTGCCGCTGCCCGTGCTGTTCATGGTGGCGTTCAGTATTGCGATGATCGTCAACTATCCGTGCCTGCAGCAGCAGAAGGACCGCGTTGCGGCCCACGCCGGCAGCGTCCTGGCGGTGGTCGGGCTGATTTTCGCGGCGGGGATCTTCACCGGCATCCTGTCCGGCACCGGCATGGTCGACGCCATGTCCAAGAGCCTGCTGGCGGTCATCCCGGACTTCCTCGGCCCGTACCTGGCGGTCATCACCGCGCTGGTGAGCATGCCGTTCACTTTCTTCATGTCGAACGATGCATTTTATTACGGGGTGTTACCAGTTCTGGCGGAAGCGGCCAGCCATTACGGCATCACTGGCGTCGAAATGGCCCGTGCCTCCATCGTTGGCCAGCCCGTCCACCTGCTGAGCCCGCTGGTTCCGTCGACTTACCTGCTGGTAGCCTTGGCCGGTATCGAATTCGGCGATCACCAGCGCTTCACCTTGAAGTGGGCAGTACTGGTTTGCCTGTGCATAATGTTCGCCGCCTTGCTGATGGGGATTTTTCCGCTGTTCAGCACTCTATAAAAGCAATGCCCGCTGCGTCGCCCCTATCGGTCAACCGAAGGCGCGGCGCGGCCTAACACTCGCTCAAAGGAACTCACATGGAATGGCTGACCAACCCGGAAATATGGGTTGCCTTCTTTACCCTGACCGCCCTGGAAATTGTCCTGGGCATCGATAACATCATCATGATCTCGATCCTGGTCAGCCGCATGCCCAAGCACATGCAGGCGCGCACCCGGATTTTCGGCCTGGCGCTGGCGATGATCACGCGGATCCTGTTGCTGCTGTCGATCACCTGGGTCATGCGCCTGACCGCCGATCTGTTCGAAGTGTTCGGCCAGGGCATCTCCGGTCGTGACCTGATCCTGTTCTTCGGTGGCTTGTTCCTGCTGTGGAAAAGCTCCCAGGAGATGTACCACGCGCTGGAAGGCGAGGAAGAAAGCAGCGATGAGCCGTCGGTCAAGGGTGGCAACTTCATCTACACCATCATCCAGATCGCAATCATCGACATCGTGTTCTCCCTGGACTCGGTCATCACCGCGGTGGGCATGGTTTCCCATGTACCGGTCATGGTGGCGGCAATCATCGTTGCCGTCCTGGTGATGATGCTGGCTTCGGGCACCATCAGCACGTTCATCGACAAGCACCCGTCGCTGAAGATGCTGGCGCTGTCGTTCCTGCTGGTGGTCGGTACCGTGCTGATCGCCGAATCGTTCGACGTGCACGTGCCCAAGGGCTACGTCTACTTCGCCATGGCGTTCTCGCTGGCAGTGGAAGCGATCAACATCAAGATGCGCACAGCGATTGCTCGCAAGCGCAAGCAACAGGATCCGGTGAAACTGCGCAAGGATGTCCCGGGTCAGTAAAGATGTAGGGCAGTGAAACGAAGGGGCTCTTGTGAGCCCCTTTTTCATGCCTGCAAAAAACGCTCGAATGCAAAACCTGTGGGAGCGAGCTTGCTCGCGAAAGCGATCGCCTGGAACAAAGATTTTGGATGTGCTGCCGCCATCGCGAGCAGGCTCGCTCCTACAGGGGGCGGGGTGTTTTCGAGGAAACTGTTTTATGACAGTTTTGTTTCAAACCCATCTTCAGCTGTGCAATGCTGGCGCCCGGACCATTCGGCAACTACAGCTTAAGTACAAGAAGTAAAACGATGTGGCACCGTCAATTTGTCCATCTGGGACGCTAACAGGGGGCTCCTCATGCTGACCCTGCTGAATCTACTTTCCGCCGTGGCCTTGCTGATCTGGGGCACGCATATCGTCCGGACCGGCATCTTGCGGGTCTACGGCTCGAACCTGCGCCATGTCATTGGCCAGAACATGTCCAGGCGCTGGCTGGCGTTCATCGCCGGCATCATGGTCACGGCCATGGTCCAGAGCAGCAATGCCACGGCGATGCTCGTCACTTCCTTCGTCGGCCAGGGCCTGATGGCATTGACCCCTGCCCTGGCGACCATGCTCGGTGCGGACGTCGGCACCGCATTGATGGCCCGGGTGCTGACCCTGGACCTGTCGTGGCTGTCGCCGCTGCTGATCTTCCTCGGAGTGATTTTTTTCCTCTCGCGCAAACAGACCCGCGTCGGCCAGATGGGCCGGGTCTCCATCGGCCTGGGCCTGATCATCCTGGCCCTGCAATTGATTGTCGAAGCCGCCGCGCCGATCACCCAGGCCCAGGGCGTGAAGGTGATTTTCGCCTCGTTGACCGGCGACATCCTGCTCGATGCCTTGGTGGGTGCGCTGTTCGCAATGATTTCCTATTCCAGCCTGGCGGCGGTTTTGCTGACCGCGACCCTCGCCGGCGCTGCGGTGATCAGCTTGCCAGTCGCCATCGGCCTGGTGATCGGTGCCAATATCGGCAGCGGCGTGCTGGCGTTCCTCAGCACCAGCATGCAGAACGCCGCCGGACGCCAGGTGGCGCTGGGCAGCCTGTTGTACAAGCTGATCGGCCTGCTGCTGATCATTCCGGTACTCGACCCACTGGTGGGCTGGCTGGACGGCCTGGATTTCAGCCCGCAGGAAACCGTCATTGGCTTTCATTTGCTCTATAACACCGTGCGTTGCCTGGTGCTGTTGCCCAGCGTCGGACCGATGGCCAGGCTCTGTGCCTGGCTGCTGCCGGAACGACCGCAAGCCAATGGCAAAGCCACGTCACGGCACCTGGACCCCGCCGCCCTCGCCACACCAAGCCTGGCGCTGGCGAACGCTGCGCGGGAAACCCTGCGCATTGGTGACCTGATCGAAAACATGCTCGAGGCCATGCTCGGCGTGCTACGAGGCGAGCAAACGGCGATCACTCAACAACTGCGCAGCATGAGCGATGACGTCGAAGCGCTGTGCAGCGCCATCAAGCTCTACATGGCGCAAATGCCTCGTGAAGATCTCAGTGAACAGGACAGTCGCCGCTGGGCGGAAATCATCGAGCTGGCGATCAACCTCAAACTGGCCAGTGACCTCATCGAACGCATGTTGCGCAAGGTCCAGCAGCAGAAGACCTCCCAACGCCGCTCGTTCTCTGACGTGGGCCTGGAAGAGTTGGCGGGGCTGCACAGCCATCTGATCGCTAACCTGCGCCTGGGATTGTCGGTCTTCCTCAGTGCCGATCGGGAAAGTGCTCGCCAATTGCTGCGCGAGAAACGGCGCTTTCGCGCGCAGGAACGACGGATGGCCCACGCCCATGTCAGCCGCTTGCAGCGCAAAGTCGTGCAAAGCCTTGAGACGAGTTCCCTTCACTTGGAACTGATCGCCGACATGCGGCGCTTGAATTCGTTGTTCTGCGGCAGCGCCTATGTGGTGCTGGAAACATCCGAGATCGGCGCCCTGTCCGCCGATGAAATGTCCGACATCACCCATTCGCCTTGAACGACTGGCGTCTCGGCCAGTCAACAAGTGTGTCCCCGGACCATGGATTTACAAGCCGCCAGGAAGCCCGCCATGCGTTGTCTGCTACTCGTCCTGCTTTTGTTCGGTTCCCTACCCGTCGTTGCCCAGGATCGCTTCCAGGTCGAGGGATATACGTTGCCCAACGGCATGCAGTTGTTGCTCAAGCCCGGCACGGAACGTGGACATGTGGCGATTCGGTTGGTGGTCGGCGTGGGCCTCGATGATTTCAGCTGCGCCGACAAGGAACTGCCACACCTGCTCGAACATGTGCTGTTCAGCGGCGTCGACGATACCGGCGAGGGCGGCCTGGAAGAGCGCATGCAGGCGCTGGGTGGCGAATGGAACGCCTTCACCAGCAACGCCGACACGACGTTTGTCATCGAGGCGCCAACGCGCAATCAACGCAAAGTCCTGGACTTGTTGCTGGCATTGCTGACCCGTACCCGAATTGACGCAAAGAATCTGGAAGCGGCCAAACGGGTGGTAGAGCGCGAGGATGGCGGCCATTACACCCATCTGCAACGCTGGCTCGACCGCCAGGACCTGGGCCACAAAGCCAGCAACCAACTGGCCGTGGAACTGGGCTTGCGTTGTGCGGAACGGGCCGAGGTCGAACGCTTTACCGTCGCCCAACTGGAACAGGTGCGCAAGGCTTGGTACGCGCCCAATAACATGACGTTGATCGTCGTAGGTGACCTCGATCGATTGCTGCCGGCCTATCTGGAACGCGCCTTCGGCGAGCTCGAACCGGTCGAACCCAGCGTCCATGAACCGCTGGCGCAGATCCGCTACAGCGCGGTGACCAAGCGCAACCTGATTCGTGGGCTGGTCGGCGACAGCGCCAAGCTTCACTGGCTGTTCCCGGAGCCGGTGCTGGAGCAACAACATGATGAAACCTTCGACCTGCTCAAGGATTACCTGGATTGGGCGCTCTACCGGCAACTGCGCCTGGCTGACGGCCTGTCCTATGGCCCGTGGGTGGAGCGGGACGTCTTCGGCGGCGTCGGTTTCCTGAGCCTCAACGCCGACCTGGCCCGCGAGGACCTGCCCCCGGCCGAACACGCGCTCGAGACGCTGCGCAACACGTTGTTGAGGGACGGCCTGGACCCCGAGAGTTTCGTGCGGATAAAGCGTGCCGCCATTGCCCATCAGTCCTGGGCCGTCCAAGGCAACAGCGCACTGGCCGACTATTACTGGAGCGCCCTGGGCGACTACGAAGACGGCCGCTTCGCCAACCCAGCCGAGCGCCTGCAGGCAGTCAGCCTGGAACAGGCCAACCTGGCCCTGCGTGAGCTGCTCAAGGACCCAGGCTATTTGCGCATCGAGAAGCCGCTGCTCAGCGATGACGAACTTGTCTGGACACTCGGCGGGTTGGTGGCGGTTCTGCTGGGGCTGGTGGCCTGGCTGATACGGCGCAGGCATCGACGGGACCCGGAATGAATTCACAGTGGTACCCTGTCAGGGATTTTTCCTACGACTTAGCGTGAACCTGCCGAATGCCGAACCTGACTCATTTAATCCAGCGCATTATCGAACTGATGAAGCGCTACCCAGGGGTCATCGCGCTCGGCGGCTTCATTTCCGGGGTCGGCAGTTTCATGCTGGTGGATCGCCAGCAAGGCCTGGCGACCTGGATCGCCATCATGATGCTGGTGAGCTGGCTCTGGCTGATGCTGGAGAACAGCCTGACCCGGTTGTTCACACGGATTTTCAAACGGGAAATTCCCCAGCCGCTGTTGCGTTACGCCACGCAAATGATTCATCAGGAAAGCCTGTTTTTTGTCTTGCCGTTTTTCTTCATCACCACCACCTGGAACAGCAGCCAACTGATCTTCACTGGCCTGCTCGCGGCGGCGGCATTGGTCTCGATCACCGACCCCCTGTATTACAAATGGCTGGCGCCGCGGCGATGGGCTTTTCTGGCGTTGCACACCCTGACGCTGTTCGCGGCGTTGCTGACCGCGCTGCCAGTGATCCTGCACCTGACCACCGACCAGAGCTTCAAGCTGGCACTGGGCATCGCCATGCTGTTGTCATTCCCGAGCCTGGCTTCGATCTTTCCGATCCGTACTGTGCGCAACGCCCTGGCCATCCTGTGCATCACCTTTGGCATTGGTGCCGCCGGTTGGGTGCTGCGCTCCTGGGTACCGCCCGCCACGCTCTGGATGACCGAGGTGGCGATCAGCACCCAAGTGGAAGATCGCACGCCTGGCGCCAGCCTCAAGGAAGTCAGCGCCGCCCAGATTCGCAGCAATGGCCTGTACGCCTACACCGCCATCAATGGGCCGCGAGGCCTGGACGAGCGGATCTACCATGTCTGGCAATTCAACGGCAAAGAAGTGGACCGCATCGCTTTGGACATTCACGGAGGGCGCAAGGAAGGCTATCGCGCCTGGACCCACAAGCAGAATTTCCCCGGCGACCCGACAGGCAAATGGCAAGTGCGGGTGCTGACCGAGAATGGCCAGATGATCGGCGTGCTGCGGTTCAAGGTGACGGAATAAAGGGCTCGTCAGGCCCTATCGCGAGCAGGCTCGCTTGCACAGGTCAGCCAAAGAACCAGTAACAAACCCCGATCGCCGCCACCACACCGGCCAGCTCCGCCAGCAGGGCACAACCCACCGCATGGCGCGCTCGCTGGATGCCCACCGCGCCGAAATAGACCGCCAGCACATAGAAAGTGGTTTCGGTGCTGCCCTGGATCGTCGCCGCCACCAGGGCAGGGAAGCTGTCTACCCCAGAGGTCTTCATGGTTTCGATCAGCATCGCCCGGGCGGCGCTGCCGGAAAACGGCTTGACCATGGCAGTGGGCAACGCATCGACGAAACGCGTGTCCCAGCCAGCCCACTGGGCCAGGTGCCGAATACCGTCCAGGCCGAAATCCAGCGCTCCGGAAGCCCGCAGCACACCGACGGCACACAGCATCGCCACCAGGTACGGCAGCAGGTTCTTGGCAACATCGAACCCTTCCTTGGCGCCTTCAACGAAGGTTTCGTACACCTTGACCTTGCGCAGCGCGCCCACCGCCAGGAACAGGATGATCAAGCCAAACAAAGTCAGGTTCCCGAGGATCGAAGACAGCCCCGCCAGCGCCGTGGCCGAAAGCGTGGCCAGCAGCGCCATGAAGCCGCCCAGCGCCAGCGCGCCCGGGACCAGGTAGGCGAGGACCACCGGATCCCACAGGCGCAGACGCTGCATGAATGCCACGGACAGCAGCCCCATCAGGGTCGAGGCACTGGTGGCGAGCAGGATCGGCAAGAACACCAGGGTCGGGTCCGGCGCGCCTTGCTGGGCGCGGTACATGAAGATGGTCACCGGCAGCAGGGTCAGCGACGATGCATTGAGCACCAGAAACAGAATTTGCGCATTGCTGGCGATGGTCGGGCTGGGATTCAGATCCTGCAGGGCGCGCATGGCCTTGAGGCCGATGGGCGTGGCGGCGTTGTCCAGGCCCAGGCCATTGGCCGCGAAATTGAGGGTGATCAGGCCAATCGCCGGGTGACCGGCTGGGACTTCCGGCATCAAACGAAGAAACAGCGGCCCGAGGGCCTTGGCGAGCCAGTCGACGATGCCGGCTTTTTCAGCGATGCGCAGGAACCCCAGCCAAAGGGTCAGGGTGCCGAACAACAGGACCATGACTTCCACCGACAGCTTGGCCATGGCAAAGATGCTTTCCACCATGGCGGCGAAGATCCCGGCGTTGCCGCCAATCAGCCACTGCGCCAGTGCGGACACGGCTGCCACGATAAAGAAGCCAAGCCACAGGCCATTGAGCATCGGTTAAGTCCCCCGGAAGATGCGGCGAATGATAGCGGGGCTGGCCGAAACGACAAACCCCGGATTTCTCCGGGGTCTGGTTGGCTTGATGTTGCATGTGCCGCCACCATCGCGAGCAGACTCGCTCCCACAATGATTGAGTGATCTCTGTGGGAGCGAGCCTGCTCGCGATGGGACCTTAAGGCATGCCTCAGCGGCTGGAAGTTTCCCCTGCCGGCAACGGCTCCTTGCTGCGCCAGTGCGGCAAAGAATTCCAGTAGCGCTGGCCCTTGGCATCGTCGTACATGCCTTCCCAACGGGAAATGACCAACACGGCCAAGGCGTTTCCGATCACGTTCAGCGCCGTACGGGCCATGTCCATGATGCGGTCGACACCGGCGATGAACGCCAGGCCTTCCAGTGGAATGCCAACGCTGCCCAGTGTGGCCAGCAGCACCACGAAGGACACGCCCGGCACACCAGCGATGCCCTTGGAGGTCACCATCAAGGTCAATACCAGCATCAACTGCTGGCCGATGGACAGGTCGATGCCATAGAGCTGGGCGATGAAGATCGCGGCGATGCTCTGGTACAGCGTCGAACCGTCAAGGTTGAACGAGTAGCCGGTAGGCACCACGAAACTGCAGATAGCCTTTGGCGCCCCATACGCTTCCATCTTTTCGATAACCCGCGGCAACACCGTTTCGGAACTGGCGGTGGAGTAGGCCAGCACCAGCTCATCCTTGAAGATGCGCATCAGCTTGATCACCGAGAAGCCGAACACCCGAGCGATCAGGCCCAGCACCACGAAGGCGAAGAAGGCGATGGCGACATAAACCAGGATCACCAGCTTCGCCAGCGGCAACAGGGAAGCGAAACCGAAGTTGGCCACCGTCACGGCGATCAGGGCGAACACACCGATCGGCGCGTACTTCATGATCATGTGGGTGACTTTGAACATGCTCTCCGACACGCCCTGGAACATCTTCACCAGAGGATCGCGCAGGTCCGATTGCAGGCTGGACAAACCAAGGCCGAACAGGACGGAGAAGAAGATGATCGGCAACATTTCGCCGCGAGCGACGGCCGCGAAAATGTTCGACGGGATCAGGTTGAGGATCGTCTGGACAAACGCATGCTCATGCTGGACCTCGGCCGCCGTGGCCTGGTACTTGGAGATATCCACCGTACCCAGGGTGCTCATGTCGATGCCGTTGCCCGGCTGGAAGAAATTCGCCAAGAGCAGGCCGACGACGATGGCGATGGTGGTCACGATCTCGAAATAGACGATGGTCTTGAAGCCGATCCGCCCGAGTTTCTTGGCGTCGCCTACGCCGGCGATGCCAACGATCAGCGAGGAGATCACGATGGGAATCACGATCATCTTGATCAGACGGATAAAGATATCGCCTGCCGGTTGCAGCACGTTGCTGATCCACCAGGCCTTTTCGGCACTGAAATGGTTGAGCAGCGCGCCGATTGCAATCCCGAGCACCAGACCGATGAGGATTTGCCAGGCGAGGCTTAGTTTTGCCTTCTTCATATCATTACCCTTACTTCAGTTTGACTCGGACAGCCACATCAACGGACCGCCAGACGGCGGTTCGAACCCATGCCGCTGTCCCGTATAAGGTCACCCTGAGCGCCAAAGGCAGCTCACCAGCAGGCGAAAAAAGGCGCAACTATTGCGATGCAAGGGGGGATCGTCTAATGCCGTAAACGCCTACCCTATGCCGAATCGGCATGAGTTTTACAAAACGAAACGTGCGTCCCAAACAGTTCGAATACGCCATTGGAGCAGGCAAAAGTGCCGTGATGCGGCCATTTAAGCGTAGCCGGGCGTTATTCGGATTGCTTGGAAAGACGATGGATGGAGCGGGTCGAAGCTCCGGTCGGAGACAAGAACCCTGGCACTCATTCTCCGATATACGGTAACGGTTCGAGCGCGTGGGGAACAAACAGGACAATGTGTCGCGGCCGGATGGCGGATATTGGCGCAAGAGCAGCGAGACGCTCTAGCGTGGGGATAAGCTCTACGCAAGTCCGCCAAGCCGTCACGACTTCGCGAACTTGCGTCGCAGCTTTTACCTGACCCGGCCCTTTCGCAGGCACCCCTTGTGCCCGTAGGTCACTCCGACCCTGTATGGTCAGAACGTCCCAGCCCCCTGGTCATGCTTCGGCCCTCCTCGGGCTTCGCAGAGAGAAAAGCAGCGTTGCTCTTCCCGCTTCAAGAAATCAGTACCAGTTAGGATCTTTCTTGAGCTGTTCCATTAACAGTTCTTGCATACCTTCATCGGGATTGCCAAGAAAGCGATAGTCCGCGTGACGGGTCGGCGACTTATCGGCCGGCAGGCCTGCGGGCACCTCCACCAACAGGGCATAAGCTTCGTCTTTATCGAAGCTGAAGGCGACGAACAGGCGTTTGCTCTTGCAAGTGGCCTGAGTCTCGCACAACGGCCCGACCAGATACTTGTCGCCGTCCTCTTCGACCGCGTTCATTTGCTCTGCATCGCCCGTCAGGTTCATCACCCATTCGGGCAGACGTTCTTCCTTCTTGACGACCTGCTGCCAAGTCTCGCGATATTGCGTGTCCGACTGCAGCAATTGGTTGACCCGCATTTGACCGTCGTTGGCAGCCATTGCCATGGCACTGCCGCCCAACAGCAGGGCGGCGGCCAGTCCTTTAAGAGTCACGCTCATGTCAGCCTCGGCCACGACGGCCAAAGAAGAACGATGCGATGAACATCACCAGGAACACGACAAAGAGAATCTTGGCGATGCCCGTGGCGGTGCCTGCGATACCACCGAAGCCCAATACAGCGGCGATGATGGCAATAATCAGGAAGGTAATAGCCCAGCTCAACATGGTGATTCTCCTTACGCTTTTCTATTTAGTAACGAATCTGGCAATGATGGTTCCGGTGCAACGGACGACCGGTTCGAATCAGAACACCCAGCGCTCTTCACGAGGCATTTCCGAGAGAGGCTGCGCCTGATCAACTTCCATCATCCGCATCGAAGCGGATTCCTGCGCCAGCGTACTGGCGGCACTGAAATGGGTTTGCGGGGCACGGTAGGTGGATACCAGTGGAGCTTCCGGCTTCTGGCTTTCATGCCAGAGCATCAATTGCTGACCCGCCACGAGCGTGACCAGCAACGCGACAAAAGCCCACAGCCCCTGCTGGATATGCAGGCGGGTAATGCGAAATTGGGCGGCAACTTGACGATTCATCCTGAAACTCCTCCCCACCCTAGCGGTGATCTGGTTGAGGCGCCCTCAGCGCCACGTTGACCAGAACATTGCAGCTGGCATGCCAGATTTTTTATGACAATAAAACCCTTTTAAATCAAAGAGTTAGGAAGACAGCAACCATTCGCGGGAGCGCATCCTGCACGATGGGCCTGGCGAGCGTCGTGCGTTATGCACGAATTGAGATGAAGGTCTGTGGCCGATTTCTTTTTTGAATTGCGGGTCGGAAACGGATGTCGGAATGAGCGAGCCGAACCGTTGTCGCCGGCAGCGCTAAAAATTGGCCGAAAATCAGTCTTTTAGACGAAGGAGGTCCACAGATTCCGATTCGGTGGGTAATATTCGATCAGAATGGACCATGCAACTTGCCCGATTTTTCTGACACTAATCATCATCATTCATTAAGGAGCGTAGGAAAGATGGAATCCGCCACCGAGCATCAAGGCCGCATTCTGCTGGTAGACGACGAGTCCGCCATCCTGCGTACCTTCCGTTATTGCCTGGAAGACGAGGGCTATAGCGTCGCTACCGCCAACAGTGCCGCACAGGCCGAAGCCTTGCTGCAACGCCAGGTATTCGACTTGTGCTTCCTGGACCTGCGACTGGGCGAAGACAACGGTCTCGACGTATTGGGACAGATGCGAATCCAGGCACCCTGGATGCGCGTCGTTATCGTGACCGCTCATTCCGCCGTGGACACGGCCGTCGACGCGATCCAGGCCGGCGCCGCCGATTATCTGGTCAAGCCTTGCAGCCCGGACCAACTGCGGCTGGCGACCGCCAAGCAACTGGAGGTACGCCAACTGTCCGCCAGGCTCGAAGCCCTGGAAGGAGAAATGCGTAAGCCTAAGGACGGCCTGGACTCCCACAGCCCAGCGATGAAGGTTGTCCTCGAAACCGCTCGGCAGGTTGCCAGCACGGACGCCAATATCCTGATCCTCGGCGAGTCCGGCACCGGGAAGGGCGAACTGGCGCGGGCGATCCACGGCTGGAGCAAGCGCGCGAAGAAGTCCTGCGTCACCATCAACTGCCCATCGCTGACCACCGAGCTGATGGAAAGCGAGTTGTTCGGCCACAGCCGCGGCGCGTTCACGGGTGCCAGCGAAAGCACGCTGGGGCGGGTCAACCAAGCGGACGGCGGCACGCTGTTTCTTGACGAAATTGGCGATTTTCCCCTCGCATTGCAGCCAAAATTGCTGCGTTTCATCCAAGACAAGGAATACGAGCGGGTTGGCGATCCGGTGACCCGACGTGCCGACGTCCGCATCCTCGCCGCCACCAACCTCAATCTGGAGGACATGGTGCGCGATGGACGGTTTCGCGAGGACCTCTTGTACCGCCTGAACGTCATTACCCTGCACCTGCCACCCCTGCGCGAACGCGCCGAGGACATCCTGACCCTCGCCGATCGCTTCCTGGCGCGCTTCGTCAAAGAATACGCCCGTCCGGCACGGGGCTTCAGCGATGAGGCACGCGAAGCGCTGCTAGGCTACCGCTGGCCGGGCAACATTCGCGAGCTGCGCAACGTGGTCGAGCGCGCCAGCATCATCTGCCCTCAGGAGAAGGTTGAAATCAGTCACTTGGGCATGGCCGAGCAACCGATCAACAACGCTCCGCGTATCGGTGCCGCGCTGAGTCTCGACGAACTGGAGAAGGCGCACATCGGTGCAGTGCTCGCCACTGCCGACACCCTTGACCAGGCCGCCAAGACCCTGGGCATCGACGCGTCCACGCTGTATCGCAAACGCAAGCAATACAACCTGTGAGCAGCACCTTATGAAACTGGCGATGAAGCTGCGCACACGGTTGTTCCTCAGCATTTCGGCGCTGATCACAGTGGCGCTGCTAGGGCTGTTGCTGGGACTGGTCAGCGTAATGCAGATGGCCAACACCCAAGAACAATCCGTTCGCGACAACTTCGTGCTGCTGGACCTGGGCCTCAAGCTCCGTCAGACACTGGGCGACCAGTTGATGATCATGCTCGACGAAACCCCCAACCTGGCGGCGCTGGAAGCGTCCAAGCGCCAGTATTTCGAGTTGCTGGACGAAGGCATCGCTCAGGAACAGCGATCGGACGAACCCGCCAGCAGCTTCAGCCGCGCCAGAGCCGACTACATCAGCTTTCTCGCGGCTTTCGATGCTTCTCTGCAGCAACCCAAACATCTTGCCAACATTCAGGCGCTCACCGATAAGTTCAACGTATTGCGTGGAGGCTTGATCGAGGGCTATCGCCATGCCCTGAACAAAATCAGCGAAACCCAGGACCGCGCCCGCGAACGTGCCCTATTGATTTCAGGCCTGCTGGGGCTGGTGGGGCTGGCGGTGCTGATCATCGGCTTCGTGACGGCCCATGGCATCGCCCGGCGCTTTGGCGCGCCGATCGAGGCGTTGGTCGCGGCGGCTGACGATATAGGTCAAGGCAATTTCGAAGTGACGCTGCCAATCTCCTCGGCGGCGGAGCTGAACTTGCTGAGCCGGCGCTTCGGCATCATGGCCCAGGCGCTGCGCGAACATCAGGCGACCAATGTGGAGGAGCTACTCGCCGGCCAGCAACGCCTGCAAGCGGTACTCGACAGCATTGACGATGGCTTGTTGATGATTGACCGCCAAGGTCGGCTCGAGCATCTCAACCCCGTGGCGCAACGCCAATTGGGCTGGGACCAGGAGCGACTGGGACAAGGGCTCGGGGAAGCGCTTGGACGGGTCGAGCTGGACGACGAGTTGCAGCTGGTCCTGCGCGGCGGCACACAAGAGCGGGCGCCGGACGACCTGAGCATCGAAGTCGATGGCGAGTCGCGTGTGCTGACCTACAGCCTCACGCCGGTCATCCATACCCAAGGGCAGATTCTCGGCGCGGTGATGGTGCTGCATGACGTCACCGAGCAACGCGCCTTCGAACGGGTGCGCAGTGAATTCGTCCTGCGGGCCTCCCACGAATTGCGCACCCCCGTGACGGGCATGCACATGGCCTTCGGACTGCTGCAGGAGCGCATGCATTTTCCTCGAGAGTCCCGTGAAGCGGATCTACTCAATACCGTCAACGAAGAAATGCAGCGGTTGATGCAGCTCATCAATGACTTGCTCAACTTCTCTCGCTACCAGAACGGCTTGCAGAAACTCACCCTGGCGCCATGCTCCATCGAGGAGCTGTTGGAAGCCGCCAGGATGCGCTTTGCCGCACAAGCGCAAGCGAAAGGTATCGAATTACTCGTCGAGATCCAGGGTCCGCTGCCGCGCCTGCATGCCGATGCGGCGCAACTGGACCGAGTGCTGGACAACCTCATCGATAACGCGATGCGCCACACCAACGATGACGGCCAGATCCGATTGCAAGCCCGACGCCACGGCGAGCGGGTAATCATCAGCGTCGAAGATAACGGCGAGGGGATTGCTTATGGCCAGCAAGGACGGATCTTCGAACCCTTCGTCCAGGTTGGGCGCAAAAAGGGCGGCGCCGGCCTCGGCCTGGCCCTGTGCAAGGAGATCGTCCAGCTTCACGGTGGACGCATGGGCGTGTACTCAAGGCCAGGGCAGGGCACCCAGTTCTACATGGCCCTGACGGTCTGAGGGCGCTTCACGCCTCGTCATCCATGCGTCGCCCGACCAGACGGCGACCGCGAGTGATCAATTCGATGAGCTGCACCGCGCTGAGCGCGTGGGCAAACAACCAACCCTGACCGAACTTCACGCCCTCGCTGCTCAAATAAGACGCCTGTGCCTCGTGCTCGATGCCTTCGGCGATGACCTTGAGCTCCAGCGCGTGGGCCATGCGGATGATGTGCGGGGCCACGCCACTGCTGGCGGCGTCGTGCCCCAGCGCGTCGATGAACGCCTTGTCGATCTTCAGGCAATCCACCGGCAGTGTCTGCAAGTAAGCCAGGCTGCAATAGCCGGTGCCGAAGTCATCGATCAATACCTGATGCCCTACGTCGCGCAACGATTGCAGGTTATCGCGAGCGACGAGCACGTCGACCAGGCCACGCTCGGTGACTTCGAAGGCAATCTGGTGCGCCGACACACGATGCATCGCCAGCAGCCGGGCGATCACATCGCCGATGCGCGGCACCATCACGTCGCAGGCCGCCAGGTTCACGGAAATGTAGAGGTGCGGATTGGCCCGCAACAGCTGGCCCAACTGGTCGAACAACCGCTGGAGGACAAAATCGGTGATCTGGCGAATCTGCCCGGTGTCCTCCGCCATCGGAATAAACAGATCCGGGCTGGTCAGGGTGCCGTCCGGCCGGCGCCAGCGCAGCAAGGCCTCGGCGCCTACGCAGTTGCGGCTGTGCAGATCGAAGATCGGTTGATAGAGCACCTGCAACTCGCCGCGTCGGATAGCACCGTGCAACTCGGCATCCATGGACTGACGCTGGCGCGCGAGTAAAAAGACTTGGAAACCAATGCCCAGCCCCAGCACCAGGCTGATAGGCAGCATCCACCAGGCGTTAGCCGGAATGCGTACGCCGTTACGGGGCGCAATCAGCACCAATTGGTATTCCGGGTTATCGGTCGGCATTCGGTAGATCAACCGATGCTTGGTGACTTGCAAAGCGTTTTTGCTTTTCGGTGGCCACGGCTCCGTCGGTGGCCAGCGCTGTTCGGTGCCTAGGACTGGAATGGCCCGCTCGCCAGCATCCAGGACGACGAGCAGGCTGCTGCCCGGCGGCAGGTCGACCACATCGGTCAGGTGGCCGCGAGACGTTGCCACTCGGAAATTTCCGCGCCCCAACATCAACGCAGCACGGTTCTCGTCGGGCTCCGTGGTGGTATTGAGCCAATAGCTGTAGGCGGGGCCCCGCAAGTCAGGCGCTCGTGCCAGCGACAAAGCGCTCTGGCGCGGACGACTGGAGCACATGCCAGAGCTGTCGATATAAGCCGCCTCGTAGACGAAGCGATAATTGAAACTCACCTGCTGCAAGGTGGCGATCATGTCGTCGTTACAGCCACGCAGCGGTTGTGCCTGCAGGTCATCGAGGCTTTCGCGCAGTTGGCCGAAAAGTTGTTCCAGGCGCTGCAGGAAACGCTCGCCTTGGGCATTCATCTGATCGCTTTCACGCTGTTGGATCTGTTGCATGACGACAAACAGGCTGCCCGCCAGCAACAACACGGTACTTAGGGCAGCCGCCGTCATCGCCAGGAAAATAGGGCGATGGAGCCAGCTCTGCAGGGTTTCGCGCGCAGCCGTCATCATCAGTAATCCGAAAGTTACCAATGAGTTATAGCTTCTGTTTTGGATTTGGTTCGATTAGTCAGACGAGCGTCATTATTTTGTCTGATTGAGCACCTGCAAAATCGCCGCGCTTTGCGCGTCTGGCGAGCCATCGAACCGGGCCGGCCGGTAGCGCATCTGGAAGGCGGCCAGTACCTGGTGGGTGGCGACATCCCATTCGCCGGTGCGAGGTGTCGGGTAGCCAAGGCGGGCCAGCTCGGCTTGGAACCAACTGGCGGCCGGCAATTGATCGCCATAGGCAGCCTGCTGGCGCGCGACCGCTCCCTCGTCCGGCCAGACGCCCAGGCCTGCCTGCGCGAGTCGCTTCCAGGGAAACAACGGACCGGGATCCAGCTTGCGGTTGGGGGCAATGTCGCTATGGCCAATGATATTGACCGGGTTGATCGCGTTACGCCGGGTGATGTCCTTGAGCAAGGCGATCAACGATTGCACCTGAGCTTCGCTGTAGGGGTACCAGAGGCGGCCGGTTGCCGTGTCGATATAGCCCGGATTGACGATCTCGATCCCAATGGAGCTGGAGTTGAGCCAGGTCCGGCCTTGCCACTCGCTTTCCCCGGCGTGCCAGGCGCGCCGGTTTTCGTCCACCAGCTTGTAGATGGTCGCGTCCTTATCGTCCCCTATCAGGTAGTGAGCGCTGACTTCGCCGTGGGTCAGCAGGGACAACGAACGTTCAAGCGAAGCCGAGGTGTAGTGCACCACGATGTATTGGGCACGGCTGTCGTGGTTGACCGATGGGTGGCTGGTATCGAGCCGGGGGCCGCTCGCACAACCGGCCAGTAGGAGCAGCGAAGCAAGAAGCGGGATAAGTTTCATGGCAAAGAACATGCACGCAGGAAAATAATGCAACAGTGTAACGTATCACCTAGGGATGATCCGATGCCCTTAATAAAATGGAACAATTGCTCAGCCTAGCTCCACTCGGTTACGCCCGGCATTTTTTGCCCGATATAACGCCTCATCGGCTCGTTTGAGCACCAGCTCGCTGCGTTCCCCCGGCTTGAAGGCCGTCATGCCCATCGACACCGTGATTGTCACTGGCTCGCCCTTGAAATGAAACGGACAGGCCTCGATGGCCGCGCGCAATACCTCGGCCAGTTTTGCGCCGGCCGCGAGAGGCGTGTCTGGCACCAGCAGGACGAACTCCTCGCCGCCAAAGCGGGCGATGAAGTCACTGCCGCGGATACGCTTGCGCAGGACCGAGGCAATGAGCTTGAGTACCCGGTCGCCGGCCAAGTGACCGTAGTTGTCATTGATCCGCTTGAAGTGATCGAGGTCGAGCATGGCGATCAACAGGCTATTGCCGTGCCGCTGCCACTGGTCGACTTCCCGTTCGAGACGCTCGCTCCAGGCTGCGCGGTTGGGCAGGCCGGTCAGCGGATCGATCAAGGCCTTTTGCCGCTGCTCCTCCAGGTTCTCGCGCACGATCAGAGCGTCCTGCTCCATCAACGCAACGCGCTCGGCCAGGCTTTTCAGGCGAATCGAAACGTCCTTCTCACGCTGGTCACGCTGCTTGCGATGTTCATCCATCGTACCCAGCAGCCCTTCCAAATGGTTTTCCAGCACTTGCTTGAGGCCTTCCAGGTCATCGGCTTGCTGCATGCTGCTCTGCAGGCCATCCACTTGCTCGCGGATCTGGGAGTCCATTTCCCTGGAGGCCGAAAGATTGTCGGCATGGTCATCGCTGGCGGCTTGCAGCGTGCTTTGGAATGACTCCAGACGATCGTTGAGTCGTTGCAGATAAGCTTCAAACTCGTGCTGGCCGCTGTCAGTGATCGCCAACATAAGCACCGCCAGATCGTCGAGGATCGGCAACAACTCATACCAGTTCAAACCGTTGCGCAAACGCTCTCGCATGGCTTCCGCCTGGGGCCGATGACGCTCGGGCAACGTCAGATCGCCAAGCAAGCCCAGCAGGGTGTCTTCGATATGCCTGGCGACCGAGCTGTAGGAGGGTTCCGGCGAGTCTGGCAGGGCGTAATGAGCCTCATCGGGATCGACCGATGCGGGGAGCTCGACGGGCTCTTCGACAGCAAGGGGTATTTCCTCAAGCGGCTGCGTTGACGCCTCTGGCACCTGCTCGTCCGGGTTTTCCAGCACGGTTCCGGGTTCGGCGTGCTCGGCGAGGACCGGGGATGGTTCGACGGCGGCCTGGGCTACCTGGGTGCTGGCTTCCGGCTCGGGCTGCGGTGCAGGCTCGTCTTGCGGTTCATCTGCCGGCTCCGTTACCGCGACCGGCCCCGTTTCTGGCACGGTGGCTGCGTGGTCTTGCTCCGCTAATGGGGTGGGGGCAGGTGCGATGGATACCGTCTCGACTGCCGGTTGCGCAGGCGCCAGCGCCGCGGCATCCGTCTCAGGCGTCGGGCTGGACCGGGCCGGCTCGGACGGCTGGGGCTGGACGGGCACCTCATCGTGACCGTGCCCACCGAACAGCCGTTGCAGCAGACCGGGCCGGCTCGGCTGATCCGGCGTTTCCAGCGCGCTCAGCGCCTTGCCCTGCAAGCCGCTCAATTCGCTGAGCAATAATGGGATTTCCCGCGCCTGGCCGACCCGGGCATCCAATTGCTTGGAGAACTTCTTCAATGGCCGGCTGACTTCCTTCGGCAGCGGCAAGGATTGCAACTGGGCGACCAACGCGGTCAACGCGGCGCTCATTTGGTCCACACGCGTCTCGCGGCGCTGTTCGGAATCGAGTACGGCTTTCTCCAGGCGCGGCAGCAAGGCGGCGAGGGCGGCGTCCATGTCGTCGGTGCGCACCACCTCGCGCATCTCTTTCATGCACTGGTCTACGGCCCGGTCGGTACCCTCGGCGGCCAAGGTGCTGCGCACCAGGCCTCGACGCAGCAAGTCGAGCCGAGCGTCCCAGCGGCGCTCAAGCTTTTCCTGTTGTTCGATGCTCTTGAGGTACTTCTCTCTCCAGCGTTCGGCGTCGTCGCTCATTCATCGGGTCCGCAAGGGGAAGGACTCAGCGCAGGGAATGCGTCGGCCGTGAGCGAACCCGGCAGACGTATTTCGACCGCGACCGGCAGGTGATCGGAAATGGGCTGGGCCAATACTTCGACGCGTTCGAGGGTCAAGGTCGGGCTCAGCAGGATATGGTCCAGGCAGCGCTGGGGGCGCCAGCTGGGAAACGTGGCTTCGAGCTGCGGGGCGAGCAGGCCAAGGTCGCGCAGTGGCGACGTCTGGAGCAAGTCATTGGCGTGGGTGTTCATGTCGCCCATCAGCACCTGGTGCTTGTAGCCGCCGATCAGTTCGCGAATGTAGGCCAACTGCATCGTTCGGGTGCGAGCCCCGAGAGCCAAGTGCATCATCACCACAATCAGCGCCTCCGGACCTTCGCCGAAGCGCGCCAGGATCGCTCCACGCCCCTTGGGGCCTGGTAGCGGATGGTCTTCGATCGCCCACGGTCGCAGGCGACTCAGCACGCCGTTGCTGTGCTGGCCGAGCCGGCCGAGGTTGCGATTGAGTTGTTGGTACCAGTAGGGGAACGCACCAAGATGGGCAAGGTGTTCGACTTGATTGATGTAGCCGGAGCGCAGGCTTCCGCCATCGGCTTCCTGCAAGGCTACCAGGTCGAAATCTTTCAGCAGGTCGCCTATCTTTTGCAGGTTACCGGCGCGTCCCGTATGGGGTAGCAGATGTTGCCAGCCCCGGGTCAGGTAGTGCCGGTAGCGCTCGGTGCTGATGCCGACCTGGATATTAAAACTGAGCAACCGCAGGCGGCTGTCCGCCGGCAGGCCCGTGGAGGCGACATGGTGCTCGTTGACCCGCGGTTCGTGCAGGCCAACGATGCGCTCGGTACTCCAGCGGGCCATGGCCGTGGGCCGGGCTTAGTTGGCAGCAGCCTTGGTGGCCGCTCGCTCTTTGGCGATCAGCGTGTCCGCCAGTTGCAGCGCTTCGTTCGCGCCGCCAGCGGAGCCGATGTCAAAGCGGTATTTGCCATTGACGACCATGGTCGGTACGCCGGTGATTTCGTATTTCTTCGCCAGCTCACGGGCCTTCTTGATCTGTCCCTGAATAGCAAAGGAATCAAACGTGGCCAGGAACTTATCCTTGTCGACGCCCTGGGTTGCGAGGAACTCAGCCATGTCTTCTTTCTTGGTGAGCTTCTTGCCTTCTTTCTGGATCGCGTTGAACACCGCAGCGTGAACCTGATGCTCGACGCCCATGGCCTCGAGGGTCAGGAACATCTGGCCGTGAGCGTCCCATGGGCCGCCGAACATGGCGGGAATGCGCACGAAATTCACGTCCGAAGGCAGCTTTTCAGCCCATGGATTGATCACAGGCTCGAATGCGTAGCAATGCGGGCAGCCGTACCAGAACAGCTCCACGACCTCGACCTTGCCAGGCACTGCTACCGGCACGGGGTTGGCCAATTCGACATAAGGCGCGGCGGGTGCTTCAGCTGCTTGGGCAGTCACGCCGAACAGGCTGGCGGCGACGAGCGCGGCGCTGATGATCAGATTACGCATGCTTTACTCCTGGACAAATGAGGTGGCCTCGCGAGGCGTGTTTTTCAGACAGGGCCCGGCGGGTTCAGTTTCGCTAGTGTAACGGCAGCGGCCACAAAAAAGGGCGGCCAAAGCCACCCTTTTGATTTTTGCATCGATAGATTAATCGGGCGTTAACGTTGCAAGAGATGTCCCCCTTGCAACGGCCTCAGTGCAGGCCCTGGATGTAGCTGGAAACGGCCGCGATGTCTTCGTCGCTCAGCTTGCGAGCAATCGTACGCATGGTCATCGCGTCGCCATCGTTGGCGCGACCACCTTCTTCCTTGCGGAAATCGGTGAGTTGCTTGGTGATGTACTGGGCATGCTGGCCGCCCAGGTGTGGGAAACCGGCAGCGGCGTTGCCCTTGCCGTCAGGGGAGTGGCACCCGGTGCAGGCTGGGAGGCCTTTTTCCAGGTTGCCACCGCGGAACAGCGCTTCGCCGCGAGCCACTAGTTTTGGATCGGCGGCGCCAACGCTGCCCTTCTGGCTGGCGAAATACGCCGCGAGGTCCGCCAGATCCTGATCGTTCAGGTTGTTCAGCAGGCCGGTCATTTCCAGGACGACACGCTTGCCATCCCTGATTTCCTTCAGCTGCTTGGTCAGGTAGCGCTCACCCTGGCCCGCCAGTTTTGGAAAGTTGGGCGCCATGCTATTGCCATCCGGACCGTGGCAGGCCCCGCATACGGCCGCTTTCGCCTGACCGGCGGCGGCATCGCCAGCGGCGTGGGCTACGCCGGATATCCCCAAGGTCAACAGCAGACTCACGATCAGTTTGTTCATCAGCTAATCCAACTACGGCTAAGGGTTAAGAGTTATGGACCGGGCTTACTCGCTCATCCACTTGATGATGGCTTGGTAATCCTCGGCACTGCAGTCCATGCACAAACCACGCGGCGGCATCGCCTTGAAACCCTGGGTCACGTGTTGCACCAGCGTCCCCATACCTTTCGCCAACCTCGGCGTCCAAGCTTCCTGGTCACCCTTGCGAGGCGCCATGGGTAGTTGGCCGGAATGACAGGCACCACAAACACGGTTGTACACAGCTTCCGGATCCTGTGTAGCCTGAGCGCTGTAAAGCGGCATCAAGACACCGGCAGCTAGCAGCCATTTCGTCATAAAACGACCTTTTCAGGGTTGGGAACGAGCTGCGTTCTGATGCGCAATTCAGTTCTATCGCTCCCGTGAGCTTCATCCTACGCTGGGACAAAGCGCACACAAAATCTGCGGCATTATATACTGGCGTCACTGAAACGGAAACGACACAGCTTGCCGCGTCCATTCCCGACGCCGCCCACATCGGAAATCCCATGCAACTGAAGAACCCCATCCTTGGCCTGTGCCAACAGTCCACCTTCATGCTCAGCGCTGCCAAAGTCGATCAATGCCCTGACGACGAAGGTTTCGAAGTGGCTTTCGCCGGACGTTCCAACGCTGGCAAGTCCAGCGCGCTGAACACCCTGACCCATGCAAGCCTGGCGCGCACCTCGAAAACCCCAGGTCGCACGCAGCTCTTGAACTTCTTCAAGCTAGACGATGAACGCCGTTTGGTCGACCTGCCGGGCTACGGTTATGCCAAGGTGCCAATCCCGCTCAAACAGCACTGGCAACGTCACCTGGAAGCTTACCTGGGTAGCCGCGAGAGTTTGAAAGGCCTGATTCTGATGATGGATATCCGCCATCCGATGACAGACTTCGACCTGCTGATGCTCGATTGGGCCGTTGCCAGCGGCATGCCGATGCACATCTTGCTGACCAAGGCCGACAAGCTCACTTACGGCGCGGCAAAGAACACCCTTCTCAAAGTGCAATCGGAGATCCGTAAGGGTTGGGGCGACACGATTACTATCCAGTTGTTCTCTGCCCCCAAGCGCATGGGGCTGGAAGAGGCCTACACGGTATTGGCCGATTGGATGGAGCTGGCGGACAAGGGCGGCGAGGCGGCTGAATAGCCAAATCGCAGGCAAAAAAAACCCCGGACTTCGTATGGGGAGGGGGAAGTTCGGGGTCCAAGTTCCGGACCGCTAGGGCGGGGTCCAGATATCTGCCAACACTTAACACAACATAGGAGCATTGAAGGGCTTCACCAGCCATTCAGAATCTCTGAGTGGTAATTCACAACTTTAGTTCAGATTATTTTGGAAATAACTGTAGGAAATTTCAGAGCTAACGAGGCCACGCCTGGGTTTGCGGTGATGCAATGCGGTATCGATTGCCTGGGCTGACGCTATCGCGAGCTTGCTCGCGATAGCCATATCCCTATCCTGACACCAATCCCCTGTGGCGAGGGAGCTTGCTCCCGCTGGCCTGCGCCGCAGGCCCGTGCATTTTCCAGTAGACCGCATCGCCCGGTTTACGACTGCTGCGCAGCCGAGCGGGAGCAAGCTCCCTCGCCACAAGAGCTCGGAGGTCTCAGCACGAAAGAATCAGTGTGCCTCGTCCCAGTTATTGCCCACGCCCACTTCCACCAGCAGCGGCACGTCCAACTTAGCCGCGGCGCTCATGTGCTGGCGGATTTCCACACTCACCTGGTCGACCAGGTCTTCACGCACTTCCAGAACCAGTTCGTCGTGGACCTGCAGGATGACTTTCGCATCCAGCCCTGACGCGCTCAGCCAGCCATCCACGGCAACCATGGCTTTCTTGATGATGTCGGCCGCCGTGCCTTGCATCGGCGCGTTGATGGCGGTGCGCTCGGCGCCTTTGCGCAGGGCCGGGTTTTTCGCGTTGATGTCCGGCAGGTACAACCGGCGACCGAAAATGGTTTCGACGAAACCTTGTTCGGCGGCCTGTGCGCGGGTGCGCTCCATGTACTCCAACACACCGGGATAACGGGTGAAGTAGCGATCGATGTAAGCCTGGGACTGCTTGCGATCGACACCGATCTGCTTGGCCAGGCCGAAGGCGCTCATGCCGTAGATCAAACCGAAATTGATTGCCTTGGCGCTGCGTCGCTGATCATGGGTCACCGCCTCCAGCTCTACGCCGAATACTTCGGCAGCAGTGGCGCGGTGCACGTCCAGGTCGTTGCGAAAGGCATGGAGCAACCCTTCATCCTTAGCCAGGTGCGCCATGATCCGCAGCTCGATCTGCGAGTAGTCCGCCGCCAACAGCTTGTAGCCTTTGGGCGCGACGAATGCCTGACGAATCCGACGGCCTTCCGCGGTGCGGATAGGAATGTTCTGCAGGTTCGGGTCTATGGATGACAAACGCCCGGTCGCGGCGACGGCCTGCTGGTAGTTGGTATGGACGCGTCCGGTGCGGCTGTTGATCTGCTCCGGCAGGCGATCGGTGTAGGTGCTCTTGAGCTTGCTCAACGAGCGGTACTGCATCAGCACCTTGGGCAGCGGGTAATTCTGCTCCGCCAGCTCGGCAAGCACTGCTTCGGCGGTCGATGCCTGGCCCTTGGCGGTTTTGCTGAGCACCGGCAAGCCGAGCTTTTCGTACAGGATCACGCCCAATTGCTTGGGCGAGCCCAGGTTGAATTCCTCACCGGCAATGGCAAACGCCTCACGCTCCAGCGCCACCAATTTGTCACCCAGCTCGACACTCTGTACGCCGAGCAGGTTGGCATCCACCAGCGCCCCTTGGCGCTCGATGCGCGCCAGGACCGGCATCAACGGCATTTCGATCTCGTTGAGCACCTTGCCCAGGCTTGGCGTGACGGCCAGTTTTTCTTGCAAGGCCTGGTGCAGGCGGAAGGTCACGTCGGCGTCTTCGGCCGCGTACGGGCCCGCCAGCTCAATTGAAATCTGGTCGAAGCTCAGCTGTTTGACGCCTTTGCCGGCGATGTCCTGGATATCGGTCTTGCTCTGCCCCAGATATTTCAGCGCCAGGCTGTCCATATCGTGACGGGTCGCCGTGGAATCCAGTACGTAGGACTCCAGCATGGTGTCGAAGACGATGCCCTGCACCAGGATGCCGTTGTTTTGGTCGCCATCGATGGCGCAATTAGCCAGGATGTTGGTTTCGAACTTGGCATGCTGACCGACTTTGAGCTTGTGCGGATTTTCCAGCAAAGGCTTGAGCGCCTTGAGCACTGTGTCACGATCCAATTGCTCCGGCACGCCCATGTAGGAATGGGTCAGCGGGATGTAGGCCGCCTCGAAAGGGGCCACGGAGAACGACAACCCCACCAGTTGAGAGTGCTGCGCATCCCCACCATTGGTTTGTGTCACCAGGGAAAACAGCGGCGCCTGCTCCAGCTTCGCCAGCCACGCATCGAAGCTGGCCTGATCAAGGATGACCTCGTACTTCTTCTCGATACCCGCCGCCGGCTCTTCGTTGACTTCCACGATATCCTGGCCGGCACGCTTGGCGTCGCGCTGGTTCTCTTCGAACCAGCTCTTGAATTCCAGCAGCGTATACAACTCGGCGAGCTTTTCGTGATCCGGCGAGCCCATCTGCAGGTCGTCAAGGCCGATATCCAGGGGCACGTCTGTCTTGATGGTCGCCAGTTCGTAGGAAAGAAACGCCATTTCCTTGTGTTCTTCCAACTTGGCAGCCAACGTCTTGGCGCCGCGAATCGGCAGCGTGGCAACGATGTCCAGTTGCGCATACAGCTCGGTCAGGCCGCCGTTGACGCCTACCAACAGGCCGGACGCGGTCTTCGGTCCGATACCCGGAACGCCCGGGATGTTGTCGGAAGAATCGCCCATCAACGCCAGGTAATCGATGATCTGCTCTGGAGCGACGCCAAACTTCTCCTTCACGCCAGCCACGTCCAGCGCACTACCGGTCATCGTATTGACCAAGGTAATGTGCCCATCGACCAGTTGCGCCATGTCCTTGTCGCCAGTGGAGATCACCACAGGCCGGTCGGCGGCGGCACTGCTACGGGCCAGGGTGCCGATCACGTCGTCGGCTTCGACGTTGTCCACGCACAGCAGTGGGAAACCCAGGGCCTTGACGCTGGCGTGCAGCGGTTCGATCTGCACGCGCATGTCGTCGGGCATGCTTGGGCGGTTGGCTTTATATTCAGCGTACAGCGCATCGCGAAATGTCCCACCCTTTGCGTCGAATACCACCGCGAATGGGCTGTCCGGATACTGCTTGCGCAGGCTCTTGAGCATGTTCAGCACGCCCTTGACCGCACCGGTCGGCAGGCCTTTGGAGGTGGTCAGCGGTGGCAGCGCGTGAAAGGCGCGGTACAGATAAGAAGAACCGTCCACCAGGACGAGGGGGGCTTGGCTCATGAGCAGGATCAACCTTTTCGGCGGGTCCGGGGCTAGAATAGCGGGACCGTTGACGACAAAGGGACAAGGTTATCATGCGTACACTAAATCGCCTGTTACTCGCTGGTTTGTTTGCATTCACCCCGATAGCCGTCATGGCAGCGGATGACGCTCCCTCGGCGGACCCGGATGTCACTATCCGCACCGAAGGCGATAAAACCATCCAGGAATATCGGCAAAACGGCTTTTTGTACGCGATCAAGGTCACGCCCAAGAACGGCAAGCCTTATTTCCTGGTACGCGCCGACGGCACCGATGCAAATTTCATCCGCTCGGACCAGCCGGATATGCTGATCCCTTCGTGGAAAATCTTTGAGTGGTAATGCCGCTCTCGACTTCAACCGGCGCTCGCTGAAGAGCGCCCGTACTGGCAGTTTTAACCATGTCTGTGTTCACGCCCCTGGCTCGGCCCGAGCTGGAAACCTTTCTCGCCCCTTACGGGCTCGGCCGCCTGCTTGACTTCCAGGGGATCGCCGCTGGCAGCGAAAACACCAATTTTTTCATCAGCCTTGAGCGGGGCGAATTCGTCCTGACCCTGGTCGAGCGCGGCCCGGTGCAGGAAATGCCGTTCTTCATCGAGCTGCTGGACGTGCTGCACGACGCCAACCTGCCGGTGCCCTACGCACTGCGCACCACCGACGGCGTTGCGTTGCGTGAACTGGCCGGCAAACCGGCACTGCTGCAACCGCGCCTGGCCGGCAAGCACATCAAGCAGGCCAATTCGCAGCATTGCGCGCAGGTCGGCGAATTGCTCGCACACCTGCACCTGGCGACACGCGACAAAATGATCAAGCGCAAGACCGATCGCGGCCTCGACTGGATGCAGGAGGAGGGTGCCAAGCTGTTGTCGCGCCTCGATGCCGAAGCCCGTCGGCTGCTGGAAACAGCGCTGGACGAGATCTCGCTGCAAAAGGTCGGCATCCTCGCGCTGCCTCGCGCCAACATCCACGCGGACCTGTTCCGCGACAACGCGATGTTCGAAGGCACGCACCTGACCGGATTGATCGATTTCTACAACGCCTGCTCCGGGCCGATGCTTTATGACGTCGCCATCGCCTTGAATGACTGGTGTTCGGACGATGACGGCGTGCTCGACGGTCCCCGGGCAAGAGCACTGCTGGGGGCCTACGCCGCGCTACGGCCGTTCACCGCCGCCGAGGCGCAGCTGTGGCCGACCATGCTGCGCGTGGCGTGCGTGCGGTTCTGGTTGTCGCGGTTGATCGCCGCCGAATCGTTTGCCGGGCAGGATGTGTTGATTCACGATCCCATGGAGTTCCAGCAGCGCTTGGCGCAGCGGCAGACGGTTCATGCGTTGTTGCCGTTCGCCCTATAACAGCAGGCCGGCGCGAAGGCTTTTGTGGCGAGGGAGCTTGCTCCCGCTCGGTTGCGCAGCGACCGCAAGATTTTTAGGGCCGCTTCGCGCGCCCAGCGGGAGCAAGCTCCCTCGCCACAAGAGCAGTGGGGTTACAACGACTCCAGACACCCCGCCAGATCATTGCCCAACTTTTCCAACAGCTGCTCATATCCTTGCGCCGTCGCCGGGGTGTAGCCGCCCAGTGCGTCCAGCTCCGCCAGTTTCACCGGCAACCCGGCCACCAGGGTTTCGGCCAGGCGCGGGCGCAACGGCGGCTCGCTGAAGACGCAGGTCTTGCCTACCGCTTGCAAGCGCGTGCGCATCGCCGCCACATGCTGGGCTCCGGGCTGCACTTCGGCGGCCACGGCGAACACACCGGCGTGCTTGAGGCCGTAAGTGTCTTCGAAATAATCGAACGCCTCGTGGAAGACAAAATAAGGTTTGCCCGCGACCCCGGCCAGGCGGGCCTTGAGGCGTGTATCCAACGCATCGAGACGCTGGTTGAAGCCCTTGAGGTTGCCTTGGTAACGGGCAGCGTTCGCCGGATCCGCAGCGCTCAGGTCAGCCGCCATCCTGGCGGCGATCACCCGCGCATTATGCGGCGAAAGCCACAGGTGGGCATCCACGGTGCCGGGGCGGTGATCGTGGTCATCGCCCTGATCATGGTCATGATCCTCGTGGGACGCGCTGTCCTCGGCGAAATGACGCAACTTGAGCCCCGGCAAGTCCTGGACCGCGATGGAAGGCAAGGTACGACCATTCAGCACACGCGGTAGGAAACCTTCCATGTCTGGGCCGATCCAGTAGAGCAAATCCACCGATTGCACCTTGCGTACATCGGATGGCCGCAACGCATAGTGATGGGGCGAAGCCCCCGGCGGTAGCAATACCTGCGGAACGGCCACGCCGTCCTGCACCGCGGCGGCAATCAATTGCAGCGGCTTGATGCTGGTGAGTACCTTGACGTCCGCCTGGACCGGGCCGATCAGCAGAAAACTTGCGACAAAAGCGACAAAGAGCGAAAAAATTCGGGACACGATGACCACTCGGAGAGACGAGAACGGGTAACATAATAACGTCTCTCACCAAACTCGTCGCTGCCCATGCCTATTACACCCCTTGCCAGTCGTCCCCACGATCACTCCCACTGCGTGCACAGCGCACTGTCCGAGGCCGACGCCATCTGCGCGCGCCAAGGGTTGCGCCTGACCGCCCTGCGTCGCCGCGTGCTGGAATTGGTCTGGCAAAGCCACAAGCCGCTGGGTGCATATGACATCCTCGCGGTGCTCAGCGAGCAGGACGGCCGACGGGCCGCGCCGCCGACCGTCTACCGTGCGTTGGACTTCCTGCTGGAAAACGGCTTGGTGCATCGCATCTCGTCGCTGAATGCCTTCGTCGGCTGCAACCACCCGGAGCACACCCACCAGGGCCAGTTCCTGATCTGTCGCGAATGTCATGCGGCGATCGAGCTTGAACAAAAGTCCATCAGCGACGCGATCATCGCCAGCGCCAGGGAGGTCGGCTTCGTGGTCGACACCCAGACCGTCGAAGTGGTCGGTCTCTGCTCCGGCTGCCAGGGGGCCTGATGAGCAACGCGTTGATCCGCCTCGACCAGGTGGCCGTGACGTTCGCCGGGCAGAGCGTGCTGGACAACATCCATTTAAGCGTCGAACCGGGGCAGATCGTGACCTTGATCGGCCCCAACGGCGCCGGCAAGACCACCCTGGTGCGCGCCGTGCTGGGTTTGCTCAAGCCAAACAGCGGCAGCGTCTGGCGCAAACCCAAGTTGCGCGTCGGCTACATGCCGCAAAAACTCCACGTCGATCCGACGTTGCCGCTTTCGGTCCTGCGCTTCCTGCGCCTGGTGCCAGGCGTCGATCGCGAGCGAGCCTTGGCGGCGCTGAAGGAAGTCGGCGCCGAGCAAGTGATCGACAGCCCGGTGCAAAGTGTTTCCGGGGGCGAGATGCAGCGTGTATTGCTGGCCCGGGCCCTGCTGCGCGAGCCGGAGTTATTGGTGCTCGACGAGCCCGTGCAAGGCGTCGATGTCGCGGGACAGGCCGAGCTATACAGCTTGATCACCCGCCTGCGTGACCGCCATGGTTGCGGCGTGTTAATGGTCTCCCACGATCTTCATTTGGTCATGAGCACCACCGACCAAGTGGTGTGCCTCAACCGCCACGTCTGCTGCTCCGGCCATCCCGAACAAGTCAGCGGTGATCCAGCATTCGTCGAATTGTTCGGAAAGAACGCACAGAGCCTGGCGATTTATCACCACCACCATGACCATGCCCATGACCTGCACGGTTCGGTGGTCAGCGCCCCTTCTGCTTCCAATCATGTTCATGGAGACGGCTGCAAGCATGGCTGATTTTCTGTTGTATGCCCTGCTTGCAGGCTTGGCCCTCGCGCTCGTGGCTGGTCCACTGGGCTCGTTCGTGGTCTGGCGGCGCATGGCATATTTTGGCGACACCTTGTCCCATGCGGCGCTCTTGGGCGTGGCCCTGGGTTTCCTGCTGGACGTCAGTCCCGCAGTGGCCGTTACCGTCGGCTGCCTGTTGCTGGCGGTGGTGCTGGTGACCCTGCAACAGCGCCAGCCGCTGGCGTCCGACACGTTGCTGGGCATCTTGGCCCCCAGCACCCTGTCCTTGGGATTGGTGGTGCTGAGCTTCATGCGTGACGTCCGTATCGACCTGATGGCCTATCTGTTCGGTGACCTGCTGGCGATCAGCCCGGCGGATCTCTCTTGGATCCTTGGCGGCAGCGCGGCGGTACTGGCGTTGCTCGTGGCGCTGTGGCGTCCGCTGCTGGCGGTCACGGTCCATGAGGAGCTGGCGCGGGTCGAAGGTTTGCCCGTGGTGGGCCTGCGTTTGGCGCTGATGCTGTTGATCGCGGTTGTCATTGCGGTGGCGATGAAGATCGTCGGTGTGTTGCTGATTACTTCGTTGCTGATCATTCCGGCGGCTGCGGCACAGCGTCACGCTCGCTCGCCCGAGCAGATGGCCCTGGGCGCGAGCCTGCTGGGCATGCTCGCCGTATGTGGCGGGCTGGCACTTTCATGGTTCAAGGACACCCCGGCCGGCCCGTCCATCGTGGTCAGCGCCGCGGCGTTGTTTCTGCTGAGTTTTGTCCTACCCCGTCGAGGGGTGTAGACTTGCTCGCTTTTTGCGCAAATAGAGAGTCGCAGGAATGAAGCCGTTCGCCTCCCGTTATCTGCTCCTTGTCGCGTTTTCCCTGCTGGGCGCCTGCCAGAGCACGCCGCCGGTCACCCAAGCCCCTGATACGCGGGGTCCGGCCCTCGCGCAGCTGCAACAGAGCCTGGCCGGCAATGAATTGGCCACCGCCGAAGATCAATTGGCAACGTTGCAGGCTCAATCGCCGGAAGACCCATCGTTGGAGCCTTACCAGCGTCAACTGGCCGAGGCGTACTTGCGCCGTAGCCAGATCGATCTGCAGAAAGGCGATGTAAATGCCGCCGCCACGGCCCTTAGCCGAGCTCGCGCCCTGATGCCAAAGGCGCCGGCGCTTACCGGCGAAGTCAACAGCGCGATTGCCGAAGCGCGTAAAGCCGACCTGGAAAAAGCCGAGGCCGATCTCAAGGCCGCCGAAGCCAAGCCGGTCGCCAAAATGATCGATCCGAGCGCACCCAGCACAACAGTCGCGTTGAATCTAGGTGATATTCGGCAAATGCGTCATCAACTGGACGCCATCGCCGCAGATATTGTGAATTTCAAGTGTGGTGTCAGCATCCAGGTGCCGCGCACCGATGATTACCCTTGGTTGGCGACATTGCTGAGCAAACGAGTCAAGAAGCTAGATCCTGGGTTCGATCTGAAACTGCGCAAGCAAATTTTGCGCAACGTGCCTGCGCAGTTGGTCCTAACTCCGCGCAAGCCCTGAAAAAGCCTCGTCGGAACGCTGCCCGTAGCACGCTCGCTTCCCATGAGTTTAGTGAACGACTACTAACCCCCTGGGAGCGAGCTTGCTCGCGATAGCGTCCGGCGGACAACAAATTTCCTTTAGGCCGGAACCGCCTTGGCCTTAGCCTCACGCGCCCAAACCCGATGTTGAGCAATCGCGTCAAAAAACGCCTGGAACTTGCTCGCGTCGGCATCCGGAATCAACCCTGCGTCCGCCTCTAGCTTCAACAACACCAACAACTGCCGGGCTTCGCCATGCAGCGCAATGGCCTTGAGGTGTTTGTAAGCTTCCAACAGGTAGTGCAACGCCACCCCATCGGCACTCAAGGCTTTGATCGACTCCACGCCACCCGGTACAAACACCGCGTCGAAGGCGATCGACGGCAGGCCTTCCATCGAAGCATCCACCGGCAGCGTTTGTCCGTTGGCCGCCGTCACCGGAGCGGACGTCGGACCAAGGATCTTCGCGTGGGCGCCTTCTGCCTCCAGCGCCTTTTTGAGCGCATCGATGATCGCGCCGTCGACGCCATTCGCCACCAACACCGCGACCTTGCGCGTCTTGATGTCGCCGGACAGCAGGTTCGCCTGGCTCAATGCCGGGGACTGCTGCAACGAAGGCGTCGGAACATCGACCGTACAGGCGGTGGGTGCCGGCAAGCCGAGGTTTTTCGCAACGCGCCCGGCCAACTCCAGATCGATATTGGCGAGAATCTCGTTTACCTGCCTCGCCCTGATGAACTCGCGCTCCACCTTGCCCAGCTCGAAGCTATAGGCCGCGATAATGTGCTCTTGTTCGTGGGCGCTCATGCTCTTGTAGAACAGCCGAGCCTGGGAGAAATGATCACCGAACGAATCGCTGCGCTGGCGGATCTTGTGGGCGTCGATACGCTCCGGATAGCTTTCGAAACCGCCATCTTGAGGACCTGGCGGGGTTTCCTTCGGCCAGCCACCGTCGATGGAGTTCGGCTCGTAGGACGCGCGCCCTTTATCGATGGTGGTGCGGTGCATCGCATCACGTTGGCCGTTGTGCACGGGCGTGATGGCGCGGTTAATAGGCAGCTCATGAAAATTCGGGCCGCCGAGTCGGCTGATCTGCGTATCGGTGTATGAAAACAGCCGTCCTTGCAGCAATGGGTCGTTGGTGAAGTCGATGCCCGGCACGATATGCCCTGGGCAGAACGCAATCTGCTCCACCTCGGCGAAGAAGTTGTCCGGGTTGCGGTTCAATACCATCTTGCCCAACGGGGTGATGGGCACAAGTTCTTCTGGGATGATCTTGGTCGGGTCGAGCAAGTCGAAGTCAAACTTATGCTCGTCTTCCTCGGCAACGATCTGAACGCCGAACTCCCACTCGGGGTAGTCGCCCATCTCGATGGATTCCCAAAGATCGCGACGATGATAATCGGTGTCCTTGCCTGCAAGCTTCTGGGCTTCGTCCCACACCAGGGAACAAGTGCCCGCCTTGGGCCGCCAGTGGAACTTGACGAAGCTGCTGCGCCCTTCAGCGTTGATCATACGAAAGGTGTGCACACCAAAACCCTGCATCGTGCGCAGGCTCTTTGGAATCGCCCTGTCGGACATGGCCCATATCACCATGTGAGCAGATTCCGGAACCAATGAGACAAAATCCCAAAAGGTGTCGTGGGCCGAGCCACCGGTGGGGATTTCGTTATGGGGCTCGGGTTTTACCGCGTGGACAAAATCCGGAAATTTCACCGCGTCCTGGATGAAAAATACCGGCATGTTGTTGCCCACCAGGTCGAAGTTGCCCTCGTCGGTGAAAAATTTCACGGCAAAACCGCGCACGTCCCGTACGGTGTCACCGGAACCGCGTGGACCCTGCACGGTGGAAAAACGCACGAACACAGGCGTTTTTTTATTGGGGTCTTGCAGGAAACCAGCCTTGGTCAGGGCCGCATGTGATTCATAGGCCTGAAAGTAGCCATGGGCACCGGTCCCGCGGGCATGGACGATGCGCTCCGGGATCCGCTCATGGTCAAAGTGCGTGATTTTCTCACGCATGATGAAATCTTCCAGCAACGATGGCCCACGGGCGCCGGCACGCAGGGTGTTCTGGTTATCGGCGATTTTTACGCCCTGGTTTGTGCGCAGCGCCTGTTCCGTGGCATCGGAGCGAAACTGCTCCAGGCTTTCGAGCTTGGCGTTGGTGTTGGTGCGATCCAAGGTATCGGTCCCGGCCAGTTGGCTAGGGGCGGCAGGCTTTTTAGTGCTCATCAGGCGTGACTCCTCGTTGCGATCCCCGCCGTGGCCAGGACCCGTGAGTTCGATGCGCCAGGCACGGTACCTGGGCATGTTTTGAGTTGCCTAATGAGTGACCAGTACCGTTTCGCTGTGTTCCTTTTTAATGTCCTTTGATCGCCTTATTGCCAATTCGCTGGTTCAATCTCAAATAAATGCTAAGAACCCCTATAAGGACAGGCTAAAATGCGCGCCCGGCTTACCGCTGATCCTTTTTCAACGCGCCCCACAAGGTTCGCTACGTGATCGAGTTTCGAAACGTCCATAAAACCTACCGGGTTGCCGGTAGGGATATCCCCGCCCTGCATCCGACCAGCCTGACAATCGAGAACGGTCAGGTCTTCGGCCTCATCGGCCATTCCGGAGCAGGAAAAAGTACTCTGCTGCGCCTGATCAATCGCCTGGAAGATTCCACGGGCGGCAAGATCATCGTCGATGGCGAAGAAGTCACCGCCCTGGACGCCAGCGGCCTGCGCCGTTTCCGTCAACAGGTCGGGATGATCTTCCAGCACTTCAACCTGCTGGCATCCAAGACTGTCGCCGACAACGTGGCGCTGCCGCTGACGCTGGCGGGCGAATTGTCCCGCAGCGAAATCGACCGGCGCGGCGCCGAGCTGCTGGCGCGGGTAGGGCTTTCAGACCATGCCCGCAAATACCCGGCGCAATTGTCCGGCGGCCAGAAGCAGCGCGTCGGCATCGCCCGTGCCCTGGCGACCAAACCCAAGATTCTGCTTTGCGACGAAGCCACCAGTGCCCTTGACCCGCAGACCACCGCCTCGGTGCTGCAACTGCTGGCGGAGATCAACCGCGAGCTGAAGCTGACTATCGTTTTGATCACCCACGAAATGGACGTGATCCGCCGAGTGTGCGATCAAGTGGCGGTGATGGACGCTGGCGTAATCGTCGAGCAAGGCCCGGTGGCCGACGTGTTCCTGCACCCCAAGCACCCGACCACCAAACGTTTCGTCCAGGAAGACGAGCAGATCGACGAAAGCGAACAGCGCGACGATTTCGCCCACGTCCCAGGACGCATCGTGCGTCTGACGTTCCAAGGCGATGCGACCTACGCGCCGTTGCTCGGCACCGTCGCCCGGGAGACCGGCGTGGACTACAGCATCCTGGCGGGACGTATCGACCGCATCAAAGACACCCCCTACGGGCAACTGACCCTCGCCATCACCGGCGGTGACATGGAGGCGGCGTTCGCCCGCTTCACCGCGGCCGATGTCCACATGGAGGTGCTGCGCTAATGGAACTGTTGAGTTCGTTCTTCTCCAATATCGACTGGCTGGAAATCTGGCTGGCCACCGGCGACACCTTCCTGATGCTGTTCGGTTCGCTGCTGTTCACCGTGCTGCTCGGCTTGCCCCTGGGCGTCTTGCTGTTTCTGTGCAGCCCGCGCCAGTTGCTCGAAGCCCGCGGCGTTTATGCGCTGCTGTCGCTGGTCGTAAACATCCTGCGTTCGCTGCCATTCATCATCCTGTTGATCGTGATGATCCCGTTCACGGTGTTGATCACCGGCACCTCCCTGGGCGTGGCCGGCGCGATCCCACCGCTGGTGGTCGGCGCCACCCCGTTCTTCGCTCGCCTGGTGGAAACCGCACTGCGCGAAGTGGATCGCGGCAT